>CAVOII010000020.1:0-16139 GCA_963696025.1 uncultured Acidobacteriota bacterium | reverse complement strand
CGCCGGTGCCGGCTTCTCCCTTGGTGCGAATCATGGCCGCGCCTTCGGCGATGCGGCGCAAGGCTTCGCCCAGGTTGCGGGCGCCGCAGACGAACGGAACTGTGAAGGCGTGCTTGTCGACGTGGTGGGCTTCGTCGGCGGGCGTGAGCACTTCGGATTCGTCGATATAGTCAACGCCCAGCTCCTGAAGAATCTGGGCTTCGGCGAAGTGTCCGATGCGGCACTTGGCCATCACTGGGATCGAGACCGCGGCCATGATCTCTCGAATCTTCTTGGGCGAAGCCATCCGCGCTACTCCGCCTTCAGCGCGGATTTGCGCAGGAACGCGCTCGAGAGCCATGACCGCAACGGCGCCGGCCTTCTCGGCAATTACCGCTTGCTCGGCGTTGGTGACGTCCATAATGACGCCGCCTTTCAGCATTTCGGCCAGGCCTGTTTTCAGCCGCAGGCTGGTGGATCTTCCGTTGTTATTCGCCATAAGTCCTCTTTTCGCAGGAACGGGTTTTTCGGTAAATGTCCTCCGGGGCTAAAGCCCGGTTCTTATGGGTCTGAGTGGCACGGCTAAAGCCGTGCCCTCCCGGAACCATTTTTCGCGAAATCATTCGCGGATGAGTCCAAGGTTTACGATACCAACCTATTGGCTAGCTTGGAATGTCCATTTTCCTATATTCTTTCCATACCACTGACAGGGAGAATGCCTTGAAGCATGCAGGCGAGAATTGGGATGACGGAGATCCTACGACTCCGTCGCTGCTTCGCTTCGCGAACCAGCGACTGCTCTCAGGATGACCGGTTGGTTTTGATGACAATTAGTTTTGTGGGTACGTATTCCGCCGATTGGAATGGCCGGAATGACAAAGTTCGATAAGCCATGGCAAAGAAGTCGAGCACGCTGCCGCTGAACCTGAAGGGCCCGAAGCCGCGAATGCCCATATATCGCTGGCTCTATGAAGAACTGCGCTCGGAGATTCTCGCCGGACGATTGCACCCGGGCGCGCGTCTGCCAGCTACGCGAGATTTAGCCGAACAATATGGGATTTCTCGTCCGACAATTGTCACCGCTTTCGAGCAGCTGCGGTCCGAGGGTTATGTGGAAGGCAAGGTGGGTTCGGGAACCTACGTCAGCGAGACTCTTCCCGACGAGCTGTTGCAAGCGCCGCGCGCAAAATCAACCGCGGAAACCCGGAGACGCGGTATTCCGCTTTCCGCCTATGCACGACGACTGCGGCCTTTGCCACGAGCCGAGTCTCGTCCGGCGCGGGCATTTCGCGCGAGCCAACCTGCGCTCGACGCTTTTCCTACGAACCTTTGGGCTCAGGTGGCAGCACGACGTTTGCGGCGCGTGTCGGCACGTTTGCTCACTGGTGGGGAAGCATTGGGATATCGTCCGCTTCGCGAAGCCGTGGCTGAATACCTGAATACGTCTCGGGGCGTGAAGTGTACGGCGGATCAGGTGTTGATCATTTCGGGAGTGCAACAGGCGCTCGACAGGGCGGCGCACTTGCTGCTGGACCCGGGCGATTCGGTGTGGATGGAGGAACCGGGATATCCCGGCGCTGCGGTCGTGTTCCGTGCCGTGGGAGCAAAAATCTGTCCGGTGCCCGTCGATTCCGAAGGTTTGAATCTTGACGTTGGGCGAAGACGGTGGGCGCAGCAGCGTCCTCGGCTGGTTTACGTGACTCCCGCACATCAGTTCCCTCTTGGCGTGACCATGAGCTTGCGCCGTAGGTTGTCGCTTCTCGAGTGGGCGCGACGGTCGAGGACGATCATCTTTGAAGATGACTACGACAGCGAATATCGTTATTCCGGACGGCCCATCCCGGCGTTGCAGGGTTTGGATCGGGCCGCGGTCGTGATCTTCGCCGGCAGTTTCACTGACGTTCTCTTCCCTGCTCTGCGGCTTGCTTATCTGGTGGTTCCTGCGGACATGGTGGACATCTTTGCGGCGGCAGAGTCAGTGAGCACGCATCATCCGCCGCTGATCGATCAGGCGATTCTCTGCGATTTCATCCGCGAAGGCCACTTTGCACGGCACGTGCGGCGAATGCGGGAGTTGTACGCCGAGCGCCTGTCGGTGCTGATGGAATCTGCTCGGGAACGGCTTGGGGGACTGCTGGAGATTCCGGTGGTCGAGGCGGGGTTGCGAACAGTGGGCTGGCTGCAGGGCGGAATCCTGGCCGAGCGGGCGGCGCAGGCTGCGGCGAAGTACGATGTCGAAGTGCTTCCTTTGAGCCGGTATGCTTACGGCCGTGCGAGGCGCGACGGGATCGTGCTGGGGTTTGCGGCGGTGGATGCGCGGGAACTTCGGCGCGGGGTGGAGCAGTTGGCGAGGGTTTTGCAGGAGTGTCTAGCTTGATTGTTTGGGACGGGCGGGGACGCCCGTCCTCCATTCATCTTATCTATCAACGAACTTGGCGAACATTTTCTGGGGATCGATTGCGATGAACAAACCGCGGCCACGAGCCAGCACCTCGCCTTTGGGATTGAGAATCTCCGCCATGTTGATGTGCTGTCGGCCGTGGACACGCACCTCGTGGGATTCGACCAGCAGGGGTTTGTTCAACGGCACGGGCTTCAAGTAGTTCACGGTGATCTGTGAGGTCAACGCGATCACGTGGCGCAACTTGTTGACCTTGCCCATAGCCTCATCAAGGACGGTTGCAATAATGCCACCGTGGGCGTGACCGGGAGGTCCGGTGTAGCGTTTGCCGAGGCGGAAGCGGCAGACAAAGCAATGGCGCTCTTTGTCATATTTAAACTTGAGGCGCATTCCTTCAGGATTGTTATTCCCGCAGGCAAAGCAATAGTTCTTCTGCAAGCGGATGTAGGGCGTATCGTGGCCTTGGCCAGATGATTTCTTTGGCATACGTCAAAAGCATTAAACCACGAAGGACACACTTCGACTACGCTCATTGCAGGCTCCGGTACACAAAGGAAACAATCTGAAGCAAACGATCAGGAGGAGTCGAGGCTAAGGTTGGTCTCGTTTGCGGTTGCGAATTTCAACAGCGATGTTCCCGAATCGATTCCTTCCACAACAAGTCCTTGCGCGCAGCGCGGATGCCTGTGATAAACTTCGGGGCCAACCGCAGCTTCATGTTTTTTGGACGCGCTATGGCGATACACAAACCCCGACCCTTGGAGGTCTTGTAGATGGGCCTCGCTCTTCTTGCGATTATCTGGCTGATCACCTTTGTCAGTACCTATTTTTTCGTGGCACAAACCTGGTGGCTTCCGCACGGCGCGTCGACGTCGACGCCTTGGATCGACCATCAGTTTGCATTGACTTATGTGCTGATGGGGATCGTTTTCGTGGCCGCCCAAGGCGCGCTCGGACTGTTCGTGTGGCAGTACCGCGATCGGGGAAGCGCCAGTAAAGTCACTTATTCTCACGGCAATACGAGGATGGAAGTGGTTTGGACGGCGTTGACCGCCATCCTATTTATAGGGCTGAACCTCATGGGCAGTCCCATTTGGGCGTCGGAGCGTTTTGCGCCGGCGGACGCTGACTCGGTTCCGGTGGAAGTCACCGGCATGCAGTTTGCCTGGTACTTCCGATATCCGGGGCCCGACGGAAAATTTGGCCGGACTGATCCGAAGCTGATGGACCCATCGGCTGGAAACGAAGCTGCGCTTGGGCTGGATACGACCGATCCGGCGGCTAAGGATGACCTCGTTACCGGAACAATGTTTCTTCCGGTGAACCGGCAGGTGAATCTCACCTTGCGTGCGGTCGACGTGATCCACAGCTTTTTTGTTCCTCAGATGCGGTTCAAACAGGACGCGGTTCCTGGACTTGCCATCCACATGCATTTCACGCCCACCGAGGTGGGCGATTACGAGATCGCCTGCGCCGAGCTTTGCGGACTCGGACATTACAAGATGCACGGCATGCTGAAAGTTGTAAGCCAGGAAGACTTTGACAAGTGGCTGGTAACTAAGGAGGCGGAGAAACAGTAATGGCGACTTCGGCTACAATCCACTCGCACGCGGCTCCTCTGGGCTTTATCCGCAAATACATTTTCAGCCTGGACCATAAGGTGATTGGGCTGCAGTATTACTTTCTGGCGCTGGTGGCGGTATTTGTCGGGATGTTTCTGTCGCTGCTAATGCGAGTTCACATGGTCTGGCCGACTGCGGTTCTGCCGCTGGTCGGCGAGATCAAGCCCGAAACCTATCTGCAACTGATGACCATGCATGGAACGATCATGGTTTTCTTCGTGTTGACCACTGCGCCGCAGGGCGGATTCGGGAACTACTTTTTGCCCATCCAGATCGGCGCGCCGGACATGGCGTTTCCAGTCCTCAACATGCTTTCGTTCTGGACTACTTTCATAGCATTCGTGGTGATACTGGCGGCCTTCTTCGTGACTGGAGGAGCTCCGCTGCACGGCTGGACTGGCTACGCGCCGTTGAGCGCTCTCAGTAATTCCGGACCTGGCGAACAATTGGGCGCGGATTTGTGGATTACCAGCATCGCGATTTTCTGCATCGCCTCTCTGATGGGTGCCCTGAACTTCATCACCACTACGCTAGACCTGCGAGCCAAGGGCATGACCATGATGCGCCTGCCGCTCACGGTTTGGGCTTGGTTTGTTACGGCGATTCTCGGGCTGCTGGCTTTCGGTGTTCTGCTCTCCGCGGGCATTTTGCTGCTGCTGGATCGCAATCTGGGCACCAGCTTCTATGTTCCGCTGGTGGTGGTCAATGGTCAGATCATGGGCCACAAAGGCGGTTCGCCGCTGCTGTGGCAGCATCTGTTCTGGTTCTTCGGACACCCTGAGGTTTACATTGCGATTCTGCCAGGGATGGGCGTGGCTTCGCAGGTGCTTTCAACCTTCTCGCGCAAACCGATTTTCGGGTACAAGGCCATGGTTTACGCGATTATGGCCATCGGCTTTTTGGGATTCATGGTCTGGGGCCACCATATGTTTATGAGCGGTATGAGCCCGTACACGGCCTTTGCCTTCTCGCTCATGACCATGGCCATCGGCGTTCCGTCGGCCATTAAGACGTTTAACTGGCTGGGAACGATCCATGGCGGACGGGTCCGCTTCCAGACGCCGATGCTCTATGCCATTGGGTTCGTTTCCCTCTTTGTCTCCGGAGGGTTGAGCGGGCCATTTCTGGCGCAGCCGGTGCTCGATATTCCATTGCATGACACGGCCTTCGTGGTCGGCCACTTTCATCTCATTATGGGTGTGGCTGCGATCTTTGGCATGTTTGCAGCTACCTACTACTGGTTCCCCAAGATGTTTGGCCGCATGATGAATGAGACCTGGGGGCGGGTGCACTTCGTCATTACGCTGATTGGCACCTATTGCATTTTCATGCCAATGCATTATCTGGGCATGGCGGGCCAGCCGCGGCGCTACTCCCAGTTCACGGAGTTAGCCTATCTTCAACACTTGATGCCGCTCAATCGCTTCATGACCTATGCTGCGATTGTGACCATCTCGGCTCAGCTCATCTTCGTGCTCAATTTGTTCTGGAGCATGTTCAAAGGCCCCAAGGCAACCGATAATCCGTGGGAGGCAACTACCCTGGAGTGGATCACGGCTACGCCGCCGCCTCACGATAACTTTGGAGGACACACGCCGGTAGTGAATCACGGGCCGTATGAGTACGGCGTGCCAGGAGCCCCGCGGGATTATGTGATGCAGACGGATCCGGCTACGGTGGCATCTCATTAGAATGGCAACTTTGAGTTCTCCAGTTTCGATTGACGTAGCGAAGACAGGCCAAGGCGGCGGTGGCGTACGTCCGCCTGCCTACGGCGGGGGTGGCGACGGCCGCAGCGATGGTTCGCCGGATTACGGAGCACGGTTACGCCGGCTACGGCTGGGGCTGGCGATCGGACTGACCTCGGTCACCATGATCTTCGTTTCCCTGACCAGCGCTTATGTAGTGCGCCGGGGCTTGCCTACTCTCGATGAACGCACCAATACTTATGTTCGTGATTGGATTCCCGTCGATCTTCCGATCACGCTGCTCCTGGTAAACACGACTCTTCTGCTGGTGAGCAGTATTGCGGCGGAATTGGCGCGGCGGCAGATTACACGGCAAGCGGCTCTCGCGCCGCTTCGTTCCATCCCCGGCGTTTCTCTCGGAGAGGGCGAAGGTTTCCCCTGGCTAGGAACCACCGTGGTGCTTGGCGGCGGATTTCTGGTTGGGCAGTGGATAGCTTGGCGCGAGCTTGCGGATCGCGGCTTTTATCTGGCCACCAGCGCTAGCAGTTCGTTCGTTTATCTCCTGACCGCAACCCACGCCGTTCACCTCGCCGGAGGCATTTTAGTGTTGCTCTATGCGTCCGCGGTTTCCCTGCTGCACACGCCGGTAGAGGCGCGTCGGGTTGTCGTGGATGTGACTGCCTGGTATTGGCATTTCATGTTTTTGTTGTGGCTCTACATTTTCGGGTTGTTGTGGTTTGTGCGCTAGAGGGAGACGCGGGCGAGGGCGCCCGCGCCACACGAACATAAGGAGACAGAAATCATGTCTGACGTCGCGGTGCAACACGGGATGGCGGATGTTTACGAGCCGTCTCTGTTTGGCACCTACTCGAAAAAGATCGGCATGTGGCTGTTCCTGCTCTCCGACACTCTGACGTTTGGAGCGCTGCTGTTTGCCTACAGCTACGGACGCATTTCGAATCCTGACTGGCCCACGCCCTTTGGCAAGGAAAGCATCACCAACGCCACGATCATGACCGGGTGTCTGCTTTCCAGTTCACTGACCATGGTTCTGGCGGTGCTGGCGGCGCGGCGCGGCGATCGCAGTTGGACCCGCAACTGGATTCTCTTCACCATGTTTTTTGGCATAGCGTTCATCGTCCTGCACGGGTTGGAGTGGACCCACCTGATTGATGAAGGCATGACCCCATTCAAGAATCCCTGGGCTGCAAACGTCCCCCAGTTCGGCGGGACATTCTTTACCCTGACCGGCATGCACATGCTGCACGTGACCATTGGAGTCATTTATTTGGGTGTGGTTTCCCTGCGCAAAACCTTTCTGCCGATCCTGTTAGCTATCTGGGCAGTCGCGTGGTGGCTGATTCCGGCAAACAGTGTGTTCCATTACGGTGTCCACGCAGTGCTCGCAGGATTTATCGTCGCCGCCGTGATCTTGATTCTGAAGCCCAAAGATTACGACGCGCACGACGTGGAAATTGCCGGACTATACTGGCACTTTGTGGACTTAGTCTGGATGTTCATCTTCCCGCTGGTGTATCTGATGTCCACGCGGGTGTGATGTGGTACGGAAAAAACAGAGCAGTTGACGTCATCCTGAGGGGCTTCCAAACCCGAAGGAATCTGGCGAGCAGAACCAAGATTTTGGGAGTTAAAACAGGGGAGGCTGAATGCACACCGCCGCCGCAACGCACGATGAGGGTAAAGGACAATATTTCTGGGTATGGGGAGCGTTGTTGCTGCTCACCGCAGTCGAAGTGGTTCTCGCCTACAAGCGGGTCTTTGAGCCGCTGCAGATGCTGGAAGCTCTGATGATTCTTTCGATCATCAAGTCCGCGCTGATTATCGGATACTTCATGCACCTGAAGTACGAGGTCCCCGCCATGAAGTGGGTAATGATTACCGCGGTGACGGCTTGTCTGTGCCTGATGTGTATTTTCTTTCCCGACGCTTTTCGAATCGTCCACCTGGGAGTCCGATGAGGGTCCGTCTAACCATCTCAGCGTTATTGGTTATGCTGTGGGCGGCTCCCGCTTTTGCTCAGAGTTGCGCCATGTGCTACAGCACCGCACGCGCCCTCAACCAGGAAGGCCAGCGCGCGATCACGCGAGGAGTTGTGGTCCTGATTATTCCGCCCATCGGATTCATGACGATTGGAGTCGGCCTGGCGTTGCGGTATGGCAAGAAGCGTGATGAAGAATCGGAGTAGGGCAGACCTTTCCGATGCCTGCTCCGCTAAAAGCAATCTTCTTCGATGTTGGCAATACTCTTCTCTTCCCTGACCGGCCGCATATCCTGGCTCCCTTACACCAGCAAAAGCTGACTCCGAGTCTCGAACAATGGCATGCCATCGAGCGAAAAACGAAGAAAGAGTTCGACGAGATATTGAAGCATGACGGCCGGTCGGACCACAATTTCTGGTATCTCTTCTATTCCCACCTGCTCGAGGAGCTTGGCGTTCATGACGATGCTTTGCGCGATGCCCTGGTCGATGCCACGCGTATTTCCGCGAACTGGCGGGACATCCGTCCGGGCACGCGCGAGACTCTGTTGCGGCTGGGACGCCGATATCCGCTTGCGGTGATCTCCAACGCCGACGGCAAGATTGGCGATGTGCTGACGCGCTGCGGAATAGCTGACTGTTTCACCGCGATTACCGATTCGGGCTTAGTCGGATACGAGAAGCCTCATCCGGCTATCTTTGAGAGTGCACTTCGCGGTATGGACGTCGCGCCGGAGGACAGTGTCTACGTCGGCGATATGTATTCCGTCGACTATCTGGGTGCGACCCGGGCGGGGATGCAGGCGATATTGTTCGACGTATCTGGAGCTTATCGTGAATCTGGCCTGCCTCGGGTGGAATCGCTGGAAGGGTTAGAACAGAAGCTCTAACCGGTTTTTCTCCGCACCGAACGCTGGCGCGTCATTCACGGTACCGCCGCACGACCGTGGACGCTCGCGCTACACGGAGATTACTTGGTGATCGACACAGTCGGGGTGGATGGTTTCGTACACATCTCGCAAGAACTCTCTCCCGTAACGCGCTACGAAGTACACGCCCGCGATCTCGCGTTCCTGCAAAGCCTTGCCGGGATATAACAAATTGCTGAGCACATCGGCCTTCCGGGTGAGAACTTCTGTCTGGCGGAGCTCGGCGCGGGCAGCTTTCGAGCGCAGTTGGCTCAGCTGGTGTTGCATCTTGGACGCCGCATTGGTAGCCGACTCAACCAAGGTTGAATCCAGCCGAGCCAGACCCTCACGAATTGCCGCCAGAGACTTTTCCAGCGAAGCCTCGGCTTGATCAAACGCAGATTGCAGCTCCTTCGGCAAAGTGCGGGAAGCCATCTGTTCGCGTAGATTCTCTGGACCTAGGAAAAGATCGGGTAAACCGAGCCCGTAGCGCTCAAGTAATGTTTTCGGTTTTGGCTCGACGATGGTCGCAGAGAAACGCGGGACGATCGGAGTGACTCTACCTAGAAGCATTTCGTAGACGACAGCCACCTGGGCGAAGTAAGCGACTTCGGCAGAGCCTCCCGTGTAGGCAAGAGTCGGCAGCAAGTAATCCTGAATGACAGGCCGGAGCAGTGCATTGCCACTGAAATCCCAGGGCGACGATGTGACGCGGCTTAGCAGATCCGCTTTCGAAATTCGTTCTTCTTCGATGAGAAATTCAGCGGCTCCATCTCCGTTCACTCGACGATGCACCGGCATTCGCACGCCATTTCGAACTGTGAACAGCAACGTCGACGATGGCGTCACCTTAACCTGCTGATGGTAACCCGCAGCTTCTAACGCCTTCCCACGACTCAAAAGGGCTTCATCCAAGTCGGCAGCGCGCTCGATCGCTGCCCGGTAGACAGGTTCCGCAATCCGGTGGAATTCGGGGTCGGCCGCATCCAAAAGGATCACGCCCCAATCTGCAAATAGCTGTGCGAGCAAGCGTGCAAAGGCATTGCCGAAGCTCTCGCCCGGGCGGTACGCTTCCCGAAGAAAATTGGAAATCTCGCCAGGCCCTAACAACCCCGTGGCAGCTTCCACGACTGCATCAATCTCCGAGCCTAACCTTACCGTTCCCACCGGCGCATTGGGCGAACCCTGGGCCGGCGCCGTCAGCTTCTGCAAAGAACCATCAGATCCGGGAATCGAGACCTGATTCACTTCAGCAAGGTCATGGTCCTCGGTGGCCAGCCAAAACACGGGCACACAATCGACGCCGGATCGAGTCGCGTGGTCGGCGAGGTTGATTGCTGTCAGTGCCTTGAAAATCGTGAACGCTGGACCGCCGAAGAGTCCCACTTGCTGTCCAGTAACCACCGCCGATGCGCCCGCTCGAAGTCGCGTAATATTTTCGAGAGTCTTGGCGGATGCATTCCAGGATTGATTCTGTCGATCGAGGATCGCAGAAACGAGCTCTCGGCGTTCGAAAGCATACGCCAGGTTCGACGCCTCGTCCTTGAACCATTGGTTGAAATAAGCAGACCGGGGATAGAACTGCTGAACTTTAGAGTAATCGGAAAGGAAGTCGGCGAAAAGCCGCGTCGTATGGGGGATCTTGCTGAACGGCAAACACTCCGACTTCACTGGCAGTTCTCCTGACAGCGTTGGACGATGAAATTCATATTAGGTCAACGCCCTCTATTCTATAGGCGGGTGCTCTAAGTCAGATGTAGGTGAGGGCGGGAAGATGCAAAAAACCGGACCAGCTAAAGGAAACTTCAGCTCCCGCCGATGTTAAGAATGGAACAGAAGCCAACGCATGAAGGCTGACATTGAACTCCACGACTTACCGGAGATCTCGCCCGACCGGAGACGGCACCACCCTCGGTATCGCTTCAGCGTTCCCTTAACTTAACTATTCGCTCGGCCGACGGGGCGGTGTAACGAGGTATCAGCATCGAGATCAGCGTAAGCGGTCTCTCGGCCATTACTTCCGATTCGTTGAGAGCAGATGACACCGTGGAATTAGAGCCGATTGCTGGTGGCAAGGTGCAGGCAGTGGTACGACCTAACCTGGGCAGAGTCTATGGTTTTGAATTCCTCAGCTTGACCGCCGAGCAAACCCAGCTAGTTATGGAAAGTTGTAAACGCCTTCTAGTCTATAAAGGCAACTCGCTCGGCATCTAGGCCCGCGCCCCGCACATTCATTCGATATCTCCACCCTGCGGTCCGAAAGCGGGCAACCGACCCGGCGAATCAGAGCGTAAAATCGTGGGCCGTTCGGCGGTTTGACTTCGTCTCCTTTTCCTCCTAGATTGTAAGTAGGTCTTTGCATGGCCAATCCCACCAGTGGGGGCGTCACGGCTTCGACGGAGATGCTTGCGGCCAAGAGGCATGCCGGGGTGCACACACCCGTAATCGTGGGCAAAATGATAATTGCCAATCAACAAATGGCATACGCAGCCTAATTAATTAGGCAGCCGCTTTCCACCGCTTCGCCCTCGGGCGGTGAGCGAGCGTCACACAGAGGGCTGGTCTTCCCGGCTACGTCTGGGCCAGGAGGGCGAGATCTTCAGGCTAGCGGCTGGCGTTTCTTGTCCGTTCTGAGCGGCGGCCGCGAAGGTCCTGGGGTAATGCCCAGGGCATGAACGCGAATAAGCATGTAGTCTCTTGACCAGTAACATTTTCGGACGCGGGTTCGACTCCCGCCGCCTCCACCAATTTATCTCCCTTGTTTGTCAGTCAGTTAGGGCGGGCAATTGTCCCGTGTACCTTAGGTGTACCTTCGTTTCGGCGAACGCCACGAGGTCCGTATCCCACGTGCGGCGCACATCTGCCTCAAGTTGCTCCTGGCGCGCTTTTACCCACGGCGTGTAATGCTTCTCTGTCACCTTCACGGATTGATGACCCAGGAGAACCGAGACGCGCTCCAGCGGGACGCCGGCGAGATTGTCCACTAGACGCCAAGTCACAACCGGCAGTAGAGTGCTGTGCGAGTTGGTGGTTCGGCTGTCATGGGTGTGAAGAGTCTGTACGTCAGAACAAGAACACGCTACCGTCGCATCGCTCGATTGCGGCGGCAAGCAATCGTTCGTCGCGTTCTGAACTACCTCGACGCTGCGAAATATGCTGAGCCTGATCCGTGGCTAGCTGACGACCTTCACGTGGCCCGAAACGCTGTCTCCAACGCTGCGAACGGTGTCACTGATCCGTGGGGATTTGCCTTCTGGTCGTACTCCGGAAAGACCTACCGAAAAGCTTTGATCGTATGGGCAGAATGCGACCGAGAAAATCAAAAAGCTCTGGAACGATGTGCAGCGCAAATAGCCGAAGATACGCCAGAGCAGCTAGCATTAAACTTTTATGTTACCGCTCGCTGAGATCGCGCTTCTGCCGAAGAAACCAAGTCAAGGCGTGAAACGGGAGAAACGGAAAGCGGCATAAATCAAAGAAGAAACCCTGAGAAGTTAATCCCGTCCCGCCGCAAAAGTAGACCTAGTGCAAAGTAGATGCGTTATACCTGAAACGTTCCATGATTGTCTTTAGTTCTTCGATGTGTTCTTTTCTGAGAGTCGTCGTCTCTCTAGTTCCCCCAATGCCCGATCTAACCATCTCTTACATCGTTTAGCACTAATTCATGGCGCAAATTGATGACCTTATCCCTGAAATTAAGCGCATATCCAGCATTCAGTTTGTCGTCCCATGATTGAATTTCGGCATCGTAGTGCTCAGCATACAACGTGCTGCTATCCTTGAATTGGACTGGACCCCTCGGCTGAGACAACCAGTTAAGTTACATTTCGCCGTTCGCTGCCCAAGCATTGCACGGCGCGGTTGAAGTTTGCCAGCATAGCTCCGGCTGGTGAAGCGGAAGCGGGCTCTGCTGGAGAGCAACCTGCCAGGAATAACCAGCTGGAGACTCATCCACGGCGATGAGCGGGGGCACGGTCGCGAGATCGTGCCCTCATCGCATGGATAGATTTCCCCATGCCTCAGAAAACTCATACGGCAATACGGCCTCCTGCGCCACAGCCGCCACCAGCCTCGGTCGCGACGATTGCCGACGTTCGAACTCGGCGGGTGGACAATAGCCCAGAGACGAATGCAACCGCTTCTGGTTGTAGATCTCCTCCAGAAACTCGCCGATGCGAGCCCGTGCTTCGGTCAGGTTGCGATACTCGCTGCGATAGACTTCTTCGCACTTCAGCGTTTTCATGAACGATTCACAAGTCGCGTTGTCCCAGGGATTGCCGCGGCGCGACATGCTGATCTGCACTCCGTGCGTCTCCAACAAAGCGACGTAGTCGTGGCTGGCATACTGCACCCCCTGATCGGAATGATGCACCAATCCGGGCGCGGGCCGCCGCCGCTGCAACGCCATCTCCAGCGCCGTCACGGCCAACCGGGCTTCCAGCGCGGATTCCAGCGCCCAGCCAATCGCCCGCCGCGAAAACGCGTCCAGCACCACTGCCAAGTAAACGAACTCTTCCAGCAGCCGGATGTAAGTGATGTCGGCCCGCCAGAGCTGGTTGATGCCGCTCACCACCAGCGTCGCCGCCAAGTTCGGATACACTTGCAGCCCGTGGACGGAGTCGGTCGTCGTCACAAACTTGCGCTTCCGCAAACACAGCAGGTTGTCTTCCCGCATCAGCCGCTGCACTCGTTTGCGATTGACGAGCAAGCCACAGCGGCGCAACTCCCCCGTGATCCGACGGCTGCCATAGGTGGGCCACTCTAGCGCCACCCGCTGCACTTGGTCGCGCAGTTCCACGGATGCGGACCGCGGGCAAACTCCACGCCGGTAAAATCCCGCCCGGCTGACTCCCGTCAGGGTACACATCCGGCGAACCGCGAGTTGCGTTCCGGTTTTCACTTCACGCTCGACTTGTTGGTAAACGGTGCCCCGCCACTGGCGGCCCGCAGCTGGCGCTGTTGTTCCACATGCTGCAAGGCTCGCTTTAAAAAATCGATCTCCAGGACCTGCTGCCCGATCTTACGTTCCAACTCCGCGATCCGCGTCTCTTCCGCCCGTTTCTGGCCCACGCCGGGAAACGCCCGCTCCCCAAACTTATCGACATCGCGGCTCCAGCGGTACAGTTCCTGGCGGCTCACTTCCAAGCTGCGCGCCACCCAGCCCGCTGGCTCACCCGCACGCAATCGTTGTACCGCATCCAGTTTGAACTCCTTGGTGAACTTCCTTCGA
Organism: uncultured Acidobacteriota bacterium; assembly: GCA_963696025.1. Lineage (GTDB taxonomy): Bacteria > Acidobacteriota > Terriglobia > Terriglobales > Acidobacteriaceae > JABCYV01. Next base: position 2,312 of record CAVOII010000020.1, on the reverse strand, counting down.
GATGATCCCATCCAGTTTCCCCTTTCACTGCATTTTAGGGCTTAACTGGTTGTCTCAAAATCGGGGTCCACTCCAAATTGTGCGTAGATTTTTTCCTCGTCTGATCTACTCTTCCGCTCTCCCATATACACTGACATTTCATTACAGAGTGTGAATATCCGTTCTCTTAAGCTGGGGACTTCCGTGAGCGGCTGCGATGAACCTTGGACAAAGACATCTTTGCGGGTTGAACCCTTCCTTATCAAATGGGTGGCGATCGCCGCCCATAAAAAGAGCGCCCCCGCCAAAAAGACAAGGATCGCTTGCTGCCACCACTTAAGACCGTGAGTGACAATTACAACCCCGGTCCACATCAAAAGTAAGATCGTCATCAATGCCGTATAAACCGCATTGGGTCGAATGTCGTCCCACAACTTTCGTAAAATCACCGCGCGCACACATCCCCCATCCGCTCAAAGCGTTGACTTGTGTGGGGGTCGCTGCCATACTTTTAGATGTCCATTGCGGCGACCCGCCGTAGGCCCGACTACGAATCGGGCTTTTTCTTTTTACGGTCTCACAAACTGTGTATCTTATACCCGCTACCCGCGGGAGTGTTTTTGAGTGCAGATGCCGAAAAAGCGGGAAATGCGCGATTGACCAAAGGCGAGGCTTACTCCTTGCCTAAAAGCGGCATGACAGTCAGGGTCCAAACCACTGTCGCGCGGTCCAAAGTGGCCAGCGTGGAATTCCTCAGATCAATTCATACCAATTCAGCCCTCCTCCATGGACGTCTTCATCGACTTGGCTCAATATCCATCCATTGTGAGGAAACAAGATTCTCTCAATGTAACGTTTGGGGGCTGAAACGCACTACCAGATGTTGCTGTTGTGCAAACTGGGTCCATCGCCCAGCAAGGGATGGCAGCCCAACTCCAGTACGCTCAAGAACGAAAATTTCGGTTCAAACACAAGGAGAGGAGAAAAGTTTATGAACTTTGTGAAACGTTTTGCCTGGGTTTTTCCTGCGGCAGTCCTGGTTGCGTCCAGTGTGTTCGCTCTGTCCGGCCATGTTTTTGCAGGCGAGAATAGCAACGGAGCGGCACCACTGGCCGATATCACATTAGGAAACGCGAGCAGGGGCGTGGTATTTGGTACCGCTGCCATTAATGCGGATGGTACCGTCGCCGCCTGTTTCAACTGTGATAAAACGACTACCCTGCACTTGGCTAAGGGCGCGTACCAAGTTGGCTTCGCAAAATTTGGCAACGGGGTCATAACGGCCACCAACGGATTTTGGCGCGTGGTTCAGCCCGATACTCTGTCAACAGGTGAGGTGAACGCGTGGTGTAATACAGCGGATCGGGCTGGCGTTCCGAATGCAGTTTTTGTCAACTGCCAACAGGAAGGTGGATCGGGCAGCATGGGTAACTCCGTGCCTGTCGATGTCCCCTTCTTCTTGTTCGTCTCGAGGTAGCCTCGCGAAGCCTCGCAGCCTCGCGAGTGTTTGTGAGTGCTGATTCGGAAAAGGGGGAAATGCGCGACTCGAGCGCGGTTGTGAGCGCGCGCGGGAAATAGCTTCCGAGACTTGACTTCAGCGGTGGCCCAGGGCAGGTTTCGTCAGGATTTGTTTTACCGCCTCAACGTTTTTCCGATTCGATTGCCGGCATTGCGCGAGCGCATTAGTGATATTTCCTTGTTGGTCGGATACTTGATCGATCGCTACGCCAAAAAATTTGGCAAGAAGATTCGAAACATAGACAAGAAAACGATCGAACTCTTCCACGCATACGATTGGCCGGGCAACGTCCGCGAGTTGCAAAATGTAGTCGAGCGAGCGGTAATTCTGTCTGAAGGGGAGACTTTCTTCGTAGATGAGACGTGGCTCACGCGCGTGACTCCGAAACTGGCTGCGACGACTGCTCCGCTGGTTGCTGACCTTGTCGAGCACGAAAGAGAGATCCTCGAAGCCGCTCTCCGGGAATCCGAAGGCGTGGTTGGGGGTCCAACCGGCGCCGCCATTAAGCTGGGCATTCCCCGACAGACACTCGAATCCAAAATAAGGAAGCTGGGCATAAACCGGCACCGCTTCAAGGCTTCTTAATCTTCCCAGCAGTAAACCAGGACCGTTCGGCAACGAGAAATTGAGCAAGGGCACGCGGGCGTGCCGCGGGAACAATCGGTGACCGAGAAACGCGCTTGTGTCCACGAATGGAGGTTCCAGGTTGGTCGGCAAAGTAATCAAGACCGCCGGCGGATTAGTAAGCACAACTGAATTTCTGTCCTTGACGCTACACCGGTTAGATTGTGCGCGGTCCCGGCTTCGAGACCGC
>CAVOII010000019.1:0-164482 GCA_963696025.1 uncultured Acidobacteriota bacterium | reverse complement strand
GGGAACGAAGCGAAACGAAGTTCAGTTGAGCTTGGTTCCTTAGTGGATGGGTTTGGGTTTGGGTTTGGGTTTGGGGCATTCAACCGCGCCCCTGCCAAATCGTCTTCTCCATCTTCTCCACTCTGCCTGCCGGCTAATCTCCACGGGTTTTTCCGTTTGCCATGCGCAGACATTCATTGATTCGCTTCTCTCCAAATCTTTCCAGAAACTCTGGCCAAAGCCACCCACGATTGCCGTGCTTCTATCCGCACTCTAATTGGGCCCGCGGTGGGGCCCGGTGCATGTTGGGGTCCGATCTTATGCCCAGGTCCATCACGGCGGTGACAGACCTGGGATTGTTGGGGCTGCTATCTACCGGGCGATCTCATCGACCAGCAATCGAAACGCAGTCACCCGAACAAGGCGGTGGATGTCGTTTTTGCCAAACCTCCCGGAAAAAAGCCTTTGGTCCGTGCTCGCTCAGCTCCTGTCTGCTCGAATCTTGCTTTCGAACCTAGTCCCTGGAAATTACTTTCTCGCTTTTGGTGTGCTTCTCCGGGTTCGCTACGCAGCCGTCGCCGTCGCCATCGGCAAGGACGGGCCAGGGCGCAACGGTTCATACACCTCTCCCGTCACCCAGAGTCGATGCAGCAAGACAGCGAGTTTGCGGGCCACCGCCACCGCCGCTCTCTTCTTCGCATTCTTCCCGCCCCGTTCGCACACCCGCAGCCCGTATCGTCGTAAGTTCGTGTCCGGTCCAAACGGCCCCAAGATATACTGCGCGCTGCCCACCAGCAGCCTGCGCATCATCTTGTCCCCGGCCTTGCTGATGCCTAATTGCGGCTGGCTGTCCCCGGAATCCTCTAGCTTGGGTACCAGCCCCAGATAAGGTCCTACGTCCCGACTCTTGGCGAAGCGGTCCGGATTTTCCAGGGTCAATACGTAGGCCAGCGCCGTAATCGGCCCCACCCCTTTTACCTGGCGCAACAACTTCGTAGGTCCATACTTCTGACTGGCCATCTCTTCCACTTTCCGGTCATACTCCTTAATGCCATCACTCAGCGCAGCCGCGAATTGCACCAACGGTAGCAGTGCTTCGCGGATCTCGACGGGAAGTCCCTCCTCTGCTTGGGATGCGAAGCTCTGGCTGGAACAACGGGGCAGTCGTTGGCCCATGCTCTTCACCAAGCCGCGCGTGGTGTTGATGAGCTCAGTCCGCACGGCGACCAGCGCATCGCGGGCTCGTAACATGACCAGATCCTGGCGCACTTCCCTACTACGGTGCTCGAGCGGGTGCAGCGACTGGGGATCCACCCGTCCCAAGCGGGCCAACTTGTGGGCATCGATGCGATCATTCTTCCGCTTGCGCCGTTTCGATCCCTCCATTAACCGCGGATTCGCCACCAGCACCTCGTGCCCGCAACCCCGGATGCTTCTCCGACCCAGGCCGAGTGTGTCCCACTTCTACCACCACGCGCGCCGCATTTAATGCCTGGAAGAATTCTGCAAAATCCTGTTGCGTCGTGCGCAGCTGTCCTTCCGCCAGCGTTTCCCCCTCCAGATCCAGAACGCAGTAATTACTCCATTGGTCCCCCAGATCCACCCCCACCGTCAAACGGTCGAGATTGGGCCTGAGCCCATCTCGCCCCTGCACTTCTGCCGGGCCGCAGCTGCCACCTTCTGGTTCAGCTTTTTCCGCAATCGCCCCACCAGCTCCGCCAGTACTTCCTTCGTGTCCCGATGTGCTGTGCTAGCAGACTTAGCCCGCTTTGCTGTCAGTTCACTCTTCTTTCCAGAATTGCTATCCTTCTTCAAGGTCGATCTCCTTATCCACTGTGATTGCACCGTTGAGTGCGCAGATCACTGGTAGCTTATCGCCATCCGTGATCGGGGATCGACCTTCTCATCCTATCTACCGGGTGGAGCAAACCAGTTCCCGGGCGGGAGTTGCACCCGCTGAAGTCCAGCGTCTTTCACGGCGCACTGCAATCGCCTGTCTTCAACGGCAATCACGCCCGTTAGGCCTGGCTAGTCTCGCTGTCGGACTTAGATCCTCAAGGAAAGACCGCAGTCATCCGGCCCTTTCGTTCTTCTGCCGTATGCCAATGCCATGTGGGGGACGGCGTTCGGCATTGCGGAGAACGCCGATGTCAATGTTCAACTCTCGAAGACTCCGAACGAGAGTGCTTCGGTGCATTCCCAACGCTCGGGCGGCTTTGCTCTTATTCCAATCGACCTCTCGGAGAACGACAAGGATAAACTGCTTTCTAAATTCTTCCAGCGCTTCGGAATAGAGGATGCCCGTCCTGTGCATCCGCAGCACCAATGTCTCAAGCTGCGCCTTCGTCGCATACGTGTGTTTTCGGCGCATGTTGAACCTGGAAGGGCTATACGTCGGCAGCATGGCACAATCTGCTAGAGTTCCAGCGCGGAGACGAATGTCATGAGGAATTGCCTCTTCAGATTTCGTACACCTGCTAGGGCAGGCGGTCAATTACGTAAGAATGGTGCACATAGGACTTTCGGGTTCGACGGAGTGGACTGGTGCACGCTGACATGTGTGTCGGTGACTGTGGAAGTGCATCAGAATTTCGGGTGATCTTGGAATGCACATGGAAATTGTTGCGGTTATCAGCACGGTTCCAGTGATCGGTCTGTCTTTTGCCAGTGTTTGGTTTTTGTCTTGATTGGAATGAATTCCTACCATGCCTTCGAGCATTGAAGACCAGCGGCCTTTCTTGGTTCTGCGGTGGCGTAGGGAATTTTCTCAAAGTCTCTGCATGCCGTCTTGGCTAAGTTTTTCTCGCCTCTTATGTCCACGCTGATGGCGCTGTTCGCAGTTAGAACACTAAGTCTGTAGGTTGTGCCGGTCTCCTTCTCACGTACGCCGTTGGCACAGAAATGGAGCCATCCCTCGACCGGCACTCCTCTTTGTTCTACTTGCGTGGCAAGCTTCGCTAGACGGGCAACCTTGTAGTGAAATGTGGTTCCGATTCCAATCGGCCTCTTTTCAGTGATGAGGCCCCAGTCCTCAATGTCGTCCACCAGATTCGCGCGTCTGGAATTGCCATGCAAAACACTGTTTAATTCGTATACCAGCGCTCCAATCGGTTGTGGTTGCCGGAGCGTCAGTTTCACTCTAAGAAAAATGTCGCAAGCAATAGGAGAGTCAGGCGTTGAAACCGTGGTGTCTGCCGTTTGAAGGTAAATCTCCAGTATCTGTACGTCGAGGGCTGGCGAAGAGGCTCGTAGTACAACCAACTCTAACCTGGTAGAAGCAAGCTTGCGGGTCAATCCGTCGATGGTTCGCTGTCTCTCGCGATCAAGTTCCAAAGGGACGGCCACTAGCCTCCACATCAGGAACAGGGCAAACAATCCGCTGTAGGTGAGGAGAGTTGCGTATGATGCGGCGCGCCACTTGTGGTCGCTGAGAGCAGCACTAATACCGGCGGCAATAAGGCCAGGCGCAATGGAGCAGAGGCAGGCGATAAGGACGTTGTCTCTCACCCATCTGAACTTCTCTCCAGCCCAGAACGCGATAATGTAACGAATCCAATAGGGACGGAACTTGGGGGCCCTTGCGCCTTCCATAGCCCGCACCTCCTCCCGGTCAAGAACGGTACGGCAGTTCGACCGGGAGCAGGTAACGCCGCAGGCACGTACAGGCGTTATGCTGCTTAATGGTGTAGATGCCGCTCAGGGCAGTTTTGTTCCGGAACTCGGCTCTAGAAATCGCGCGACAGCCCGCTTCCGGACATAGAGCGTCCCACAATCAGTGTTTTCAAGGTATTAGAGATCGCTCTTTTCAACTCCTCACCCGCCAGGCGTTGCGCCTAATTAGGCAGAGGTTACCCGCCTGGCTTCCACCATTCCTGCGATGCCCGGCCGATAGTGTCACCGGATTCAGGGCAAGATGCCATATTTCGCCCTCAGAAATTTCTGCAGAGAATTGGGCAACACCGCGGCCAGTTCCTGCCAAGTCAGCAATTGCAGCCGACAGCGCAAAACGCAGCTTCGGACCGCCCGCATGACCGAATACCAGTTCTCGACCAGATCCGGCCGCCTTGCGTCGCAAAAAACGCAGAACGATCCACCCGTCGCATACGCAGCGAGCACTCCTCGAATCAACTGATAACCGGGGACGACACCGCCGGACATCATCAGTTCTCCCGAATCGAAAACTTCCTCCAGGTCCCGATATCTCGCAATCATTCTTGCGGGCGCGGTTTGAAAATCTGTCTCCGTGAGCTTGGCCTCGACCAACAGATCTCCGAGTTTCATGTCGATCTCGGTACGGTCCGTCCTACCACTGCGGAGGGGAATTTCCGGCCGGAATCCAAAGAGCGGCACCAACTCGGAAGGAATCCCCAGCATGGAACTCAAGGCAGGGTTGCTAAGCGTGCACCGGTAGCAAAAGATATTCATGAGCAACGCGTCCGAGCTGTTCGCGCAGTCCAGTTCCCTCCATCTCCAGGCCGCTCGAGGCAGTGCTTTTCGCGATCTGGTATGGACCTTGGCTAGCCGGCGCGCCCATTCTGGATTTGCGCAGATGTTCCGGTAGGAGGCGGGGTAGAAATTTCCATGCTGCCGGCTTTCGTTGCACCCAAAGATGACGCTGGGCATCTCGCTTGCGGTCAGTTCGTGTATTGATCCATTCATAACCGCGAGCTGCTGGTTTCTGGCACTCAGTTCCCGCCGCAAGGCCCCGGCCCACCGCATTTAACCCTCCTTATTATTGTGGTTGTTTGCCCATGCCAAGCATCTGCCGCAACCTCGTCTTCAGCGCTGTATCTGCCGGACTCTTGCAGCCTCGGTTGAGCCAGTTTTCAAAATGCTGAATTTTGACAACATGCGTGACCTCGGGATGCCGGACCTTCACGGTAACGGTGGCCAGTCCTTTTCCTATGTCGCCGACCCAGTCGTGACCCCGCAGTGCAGCGAGTGCCTGGGCGACGGCTTCGTAGAGGACTCGGCCGTTACGTCGATCGCGTGGGCGTCTCGTTCAGATCGTGGACAACGACGGTACAGGCCTTAAGCGCCACGATGGCAATGTACCATATTCGCTATTTGTTCGCCCATAGATCTGATGTCAATCTTCGGCGGAGGGCCCGCCTAAAGGCGAGAATGGCAACATGGCTTCTTCGCTCTTCTAAGGAGGTGAGGATACGTCCTACGACCTTATTGCAGCTTCGCGTACTCCGCCTTGGCTTCTTTCAAGATGGGGATGTCCGGGTCGGCGTCCTTCCAGAGCGTGAGGAAATGTTTGTAGGCGGCGAGTGCCCGGACCCGGGCTGCGTCGGCGTCTGCCCCCTGCGAGGTTCTCGCTTGCAGGGCGTTGGCGCGAGCCACGCCCAGATGCGCCGACGCTCCCGTCCAGCAGTTCCAGACGATGCCACTGCCGCTGTGGTCGAAATTTTCTGGAACTCACCTTTGTGCCTGCGATTCCACCGCAATTGCCAATCTATTTCTGCTGTCCGACGGAAACCCCGAATTGACAGGGCTTTTGGGCTGTTATAGAGTGTCGCCGCAGCTTTAACCGGGTTCCCACAATGTCCGATTTTCAACTCGGGAGAATCCCATGTTCTTCACAAGAAGCGGAAAATGCAGATTAAGCTCGTTTGCAATTGCGACTTTGGCAGGGTTAGTCGCCAGCAGCTTCTTCATAGTTTCCAAGGGAACGGCAGCGGCTCCTGTCACAAACACAAATCCCATTGTTTCATCATCAAGCTTAGGCGAATTTTCGCCCACCTTTGCCGGTCCAGCCGCCACGGGTTGCGACGCGAATGGTTGCGCTTTACTGACCGGTCCCTTTGCCACACCTGCAGTCGAGCCCACGACTTCGAGTGCAACCGCGAAGTCTGACAATTACCGCGTTATGCCGTTGCCTAGCCGGGCGCGTCGTAACCATCAAGCCCGCAAGGCGGCTCCGGTTGTTACACCTCCAACCGTTAGCTGTGAGCCTTTAGGTCCAGGCTGCGACACCATTGATGCATCTTCAGGTGGCGCGGTCGGCGTGAAAGGCTTGAACGCGGTAGACAGCGCCGAGCAAGCCACCAACCTGGTAGGTGACGTTGAACCGCCAGATCAGGGTTTTTGTGCCGGGAATGGCTATGCAATCGAAGCTAACAACCTGGGAGAACTTCTGGTTTTCAACAGTGCTTTGCAGCGGCAATCAGCCGTCCTCCCGCTGGACACGGTGATGGGACTCACGGGGAGAGGGTGGAGCAGCGGCGGTGACCCCTCGTGCGTCTGGGATGCGGACAACGGTGGCCACTGGTTCTTTACTGAAATTGTCTCGGCAAGCAGCGAGGAGAGCGGGGGTCCTTTTGCAGGTTGCTTTCCCGGAGTGGCTAATACCTGCTACGAAGGGATTGCTGTGACGGATGGTGCAAGTCCTTTTGGCCCGTACAGCGTTTACTTCCTCAATGCCAATTACAACCCAGCCGAACCGGGCTACCCATACCTGCTCAACGACTTCGCGAAGATCGCCACCAACCGAGACGCGTTCCTCGTGTTCTACGATGAATTCCCACTCCCCGGAGGTGGCCTCGGCGGCGGCTCCTTCAACGGGGCTCAAGAATTTGCATTCAACAAGAAGGCGCTCGAACTGGGTCTGCCCGTGATCGGAAATCATGGTGAGCCAAATCCTGCCTTCACTGTCGCCATCGAGAATATGGGCCTTCTACCGACACCCAACGGTACCTGTTTCTCTGATGATGAATTTCATGACCCTGGTATCACATGCTGGTATGCCGTAATTCCAGCACAACCACCCGACCCGACCCAGTTCGACAACAGCCATGGCGGATCTGCATTCATGGTCACGACGCTCGACTCTTTCTATGTGTTGGGCGATGACAGGATCGCTGTCTTTGACTGGACTGGGCTCGAACACCTCAACAGTCCGAACTGCTCGGCCTGCTCCGGTATCCAATTCGGTGGCCAGCTGTTCTCTGGGGTGAACTTCTACTACGGCCCGGGGACCTTGGGTGCGCAAAAGAAAGGACCAATACCGTTGGGCGATGAATGCGGAGCTGCAGGCCTCAGTGTCGGAATGCCTCCACCGGCGAGTTGCCCCGAGAATGGAATCGCTACTAATGGCGACTTCATGACCCAGGTCTCACAGGCGAACCACCAGATCTGGGGCGCCACTACCACGCAGATTGCCCAAACGTATTCGTCGGGACCAAGCCCGGAAGTGCACGATGGCGCCGTTTACTGGGTTATCGGCACCGACAGTTTCGATGATTCCGGGTTCTTCACCCTCACCAACCAGGGATATGTTTCGCCCAAACATGAGGACTTGGAATTTCCAGCCATGGCCAGTGGAGGCTCTGCCGCCGAAGACGGCGGAAACGGGAAGGCAATCATGAGCTTCACGCTTTCGGGGAATGGCGGACCGACCAGGGCTGACAAGGGAGGGTTCTATCCAAGCAGCGCCTATGGGCGGCTGACCAAAACTTCGGGCGGCCTCCTGGGGTCTAAGATCAACATTGCTGACGCGGGTCAATCGCCTCAGGACGGCGCTACCGAGTATGCCGGCTATCCAGGTCCGACTGGACCTCGCTGGGGAGATTACGGTGGCGCAGTCTTCATGCCGGGGTCAGGCGGCAGGATCTACTTCGCTAGCGAATACATCCAGTACAAGAACTGCACGGGTGCTGCATTTACCCTCACACTGGGGACCTGCGGTGGGACCAGAGATGGTTACGCCAACTGGGGAACCTCAGTCAACTACGTTGTACCCTAAGAACTCTGGGCGGGTTGGCGACGACCCGCCCAGCCATCTCCCTCTGATAGTCGCCAAGAGTTTCCCGCGAGAAACTCCATAGCAATGAATGCTTGCCGTTCTGCTCATCAATCTCGTGAATCGTACAAATGTTCGGATGGTTCAATGCAGAAGCGGCCTTGGCTTCGCGCTGAAAACGGGTGAGCGCCTGCGGGTCATTCGCTAGGTCTGCGGGCAGGAACTTCAAGGGCGACGAAGCGGTGCAGCTTCACATCCTCAGCCTTGTAGACCACACATCCCGCCGCCACCGAGCTTCTCAACAATGCGATAGTGCGAGATGATTTGTCCGATCAAGAGTGGACCTGCTCAGGGCTGCCATGTTAGGGACGCTCGGGAAAGAAGTCAACGCAATGGTGGGATAGGAGACAGAGAGCTCCGAAACTGCCCTCTCTACCTATTAGCACCACAAGAGCGCAAAACCGGGGGCCGCGCGGGGGGGCGGTTGCGCGCGGCGGGGCCAGGGGGCGCGCGGGTCGAACGCGTGGAGCGGGTCGGTCAGTAATTCTCAGTTGGTGTAATCGCCAATTTTCATCAGCTATCCTGTCGCCAACCTTTAAAGAGGGCCAAAGTCTCGTTGACATCTTGCGGCTAGCGGTTAGCATGGTCGACCATGGCCTCGTATGGAGCACCAGCTTTCCTCAAGCAATTGCCTCGTTACTACGGCCGACTTTCTCATCTACAGTATGGCTACTGCAGAACTGCGTATGCTCGATGATGGTGAGTTGGACGCTGTCAACAATTTCAAGGCAGTCATGTCCACCTCCGGACGCTTTTGAACTGAACGTTTATTCGAAGCGGAGGGAGCTCTGCAAGCCGATGCGGGGTTCCCGCGTTCCGGACGCATGTTCCCTCTCATGTATTTCTAGGACATGGGCAAGGGCGATAAAGGATTACTCGATTTTCGTTTGGACGAGAGAAGAGCGACGTGGGCGGGAGGTAATTCTCAGACTGGTTTCCTCGATGTCAGAACCACCGGTGAATATGTATCGGGCAGATCCTCTGCCGCTGGACTTTGGGTCTTGAGCGGACGATACGCGGGGCTTACGATTAAAGAGTATGTACGACTCGATTCCTTGGAAACGCTTCTGGTGTCGGCGAGAGGACACGTTTTCTCTTGGTGATCGTGGGTTTTTGTCTGACCCTGAAGGACGGCATGGAAAGCTCCTGAATCCGAACCTCACCACGTTCGATCAATTGCAGACGACACCATGCCTCATCCTGTTGGGAGAGCCTGGCGTCGGAAAAAGCTGGAGCCTAAAGGCGGATGTAGACGCGTACTTGCAGCAGACATCAGGTGCGCTAGCTGTGAGAATCGACCTGCGGAGTGTCGGTAGCGAGGAGCGCCTGTATCGCAAGCTCTTCCGCGATCCCAGCTTTCAACAATGGGCTCACGACATGCATGAACTCCATGTTTTCCTCGACAGCCTTGATGAATGCCTGTTGCGGATCGAAACGGTCGCTGCCCTTCTGGCAGATGAACTTCCGAACTACCCGCTGGAACGCATGAAGCTGCGGATTGCGTGCAGAACTGCAGTATGGCCGAGGATTCTCGAAAAAGCTCTTACGAACAAGTATGGGGCGCAAGGGTTTGCTGCTGCCGAGCTTGTGCCTTTACGTCGTCAAGATGTCGCGGAAGCGGCCACGCTGAGTGGGATCGCGAATGCGGACGCGTTCCTTGCAAGGATTGATGAGTTGCAGATCGCTTCGTTCGCTGTGAAACCTGTGACGTTGGGGATGTTGATCAACACCTATCTGCGAGAGGGGGACCTGCCGAACAGTGTGCTTGAGCTGTACGAAAAAGGTTGCGGGATTCTCTGCGAGGAGCAGAACGAGAGCCGCCGTGCTGCAAGAAGGACCGGGTCTCTCAGTCCGCGAGATCGCGTGGCGATTGCCTCGCGCCTAGCGGCGGCAACGCAGTTTGGAAATCGGTATGCGGTATGGACCGGCACGGAGTCTTCCGGCGTACCCGCAGAGGACGTGCCTGTCGGGGATCTCGCGGGTGGTACAGAGCACGGAGATGGAGAGATTGCCGTAAGCAACGAGGCGATCTTGGAGTCGCTTAGCACTGGCCTCTTTTCCTCGCGTGGCCAGGAGCGGCTCGGATGGGCACACCAGACCTACGCGGAATTCCTTGCTGCGCGGTATTGCCTTATTCATGCTCTGCCGATTCAGCAGCTTCGCTCCCTTATATTCCACCCACGCCGGAACCGCGTCATTCCTCAAGTTCGCGAAGTGGCGTCGTGGATTGCTCTTCAGAACGGAGAGTTGTTTGCGGAGATCGCAGAGGCAGATCCCGAAGTACTGCTTGGTTCCGCATCCCCGAGTCTGTCCGAAGCGCAACGCGAGGTGGTAGCCCGCGCACTCTTGAAGAGCTGCGATGAAGGCGAATTCCTGCACGTCAATCACAATCTTCAGCTCCGTAATCTGGCACATCCTGGCCTGGCGGAACAGCTTCGGCCCGTAATTTCGGATGCTGATCGTTCGGTGACAACTCGATATTTCGCAATCAACGTCGCGAGAGACTGTGAACTTCAAGGTCTTGGTGACCTGCTTGCGGATTTGGCACTCTCCGACGCTGAAACGCATGACCTGCGCGCTATAGCTGCCTATGCAGTAGCCGATATCGGAACCGAGGATGACCGCCTTCGTCTCAAGCCGTTGCTTAGTGCAGATCGCGAGACAGATCCGAACGACGAGATAAGAGGAGCCGCACTCCGCGCAGTGTATCCGGGCCAGGAGTATGCCGACTCGATGTGGGAGTACCTGGAACATCCGCGGCAGTCGAATCTCTTCGGCGCGTACAAGTCATTCATGACCTATATGGTCCTTCCCAAGCTCGACGCCAGTAATCTTCCTGCGGCGTTAAGGTGGTGTGAACGACAGGATCATGAAGAGATCGGTCCTGTCGCGGAGCTTCAGAATGGCATTCAATCGCTGGCACTCGAACATATTGAAGCGAAAGGAGTCGCCGATTTGCTAGCCCAAGCCATATTCATGCGAAGCAAGTCGGGCCGGCAGATGCCACGCGGACTCCGGTCGAAAGGCTTTCGGGAGACACTTGCAGAAGACCAGGCGCGGCGGCGGCGTTTCTTCGAGGCTTTTCTACCGCTTCTCGATCGCGAAAACGTGTGCCTCCTGACCTATCCACTGTCGCTTCTGTTCTTGCAGGACTTGGATTGGCTCCTTGATCGTGTGGTCAGCGGTCACTCTCCTGACTCGGCCGAGGTGGAGTCGTGGATGATTCATCGCCTTACATATTCCTGGGAGCCGTTCGCAGTGGAAGCTGTCTGGCAAGCGTGCCAGAACAGCCCGGTTCTGGCGGAGACGTGCAAGGGACTCTTCGATCCGTGGCCCTTGGACTCGCAGGAGGCTCAGTGGGCACGGAAATCGAAAGAAGATTTGCTCAAAGTGAAGAATGTTCAAGTCGCTTCCGCCATGGAGCCACGGTGCGATGTTGCATTGCGGCGGTCAAAAGAGGGCGACGTCGACGCGTGGTTATCCCTTCTATGTGAGATGTCAGTGGAAGAGGGAGGTACACACTATGCGAACCTTCGCGATATGGAGGTTCAGAAGCTGCCTGGCTGGATCACGGCTTCGGGTGCGTTGAAGGTACGCATGGTCGTTGCCGCCAAGGTCTTTCTGGCGCAAACGACGTTCCGAAAGATGACGTGGTTTCCGTCGAACCAGATTCCAAACGGAGCTTTTGCAGCCGTGAACGCTCTTGTATTTCTCGACCAGGTAGACCCCGTCTACCTTGAAAAGCAGGATGCTGCCTTCTGGGCGCACTGGATTCCTTCTCTCATTGGGGATTCCCGCGCTTACTACGAAAAAAACGAGGCTATTACGGCAGTTTTCAAAATGGCTGCCGGGGCAGCGCCGGAGCCCATGAATGCACACTTGCTGGAGCAGCTCGACTATGACAGCCGAGAGACCGGGCGCTTTTTCGGCGGAGCGCTTATCGAGGCTGCGTGGTCTGAATCATTGGCTGGAGGGCTTCTTACAAAGCTGCAGCGGAACGATCTTACGCCAGGCATCCAGGGTGATCTCCTGTACATGCTGATCGATCGCAAGTTTCCGGGAGCCAAGGAATGGGCGGAGCAAACACTTATGGCGAAGCACAACGGCGAGCGCGAGCATGTTTTGGCAAAAGCCTTGTTGAAGGCGAGCGACGATGCGGGATGGGGCACCTTGTGGCCGATGATTCAATCTGACGTTCCCTTCGGGCGGGCTTTGCTCGAAGACATCTCCTACGGGCAGTCTGATCGCGCTTCTTTCGCCGACGGCCTGAGCGACGCTCAGCTCGGCGACCTGTTCATGTGGCTTTTGGAACAATACCCTCCCGACAACTGGATGGCATCCGGTGCGATGGGACCGATGGATACCATTCGGTTTCTTCGGGACGGAATCCTTGAACAATTGAAGGGTCGTTCGACCTTTGAGGCTTGCGATGCTCTTGCGCACGCTGAGTTGCATCTCCCGCAACATCGCTGGTTGCGGTATCACTTCGATGCTGCTGAAGTCATAGCCTGTAGCTCCACTTGGGAGGCACAAACTCCACGCGACATCATCGCTATGGCTGCCGACGCTCAGCGACGTTTTGTAGAAAGCAGTGCACAACTCCTTTTGCTCGTTTTGGAGTCGCTCAGAAGACTTCAGGCGAAACTGCATGGAGAATTGGCCGCGGTAGGTGACTTGTGGAACTCAAAGGGTAAGGAGTGGTGGCCAAAGGAAGAGGAAGACATCTCAGATTATGTGGCGCGGCACCTGCGCGAAGACTTGGCGGAGCGAAGCATCATCATCAATCGCGAGGTGCAAATTCGACGCGGCCGTCGCGGGGAGATGCCAGGACAGAATACAGATATCCACGTCGATGCAACACCCGTTCAAGGTACGCAGGCCCAGCTCTATGGCCCTATAACCGTTATCATCGAGGTGAAAGGAAGCTGGAACGCAGCCTTGATGCAGGACATGGAAGCACAGCTACGTGACCGCTATCTCAAGAACAATGAATGTCGTACCGGCTTGTACCTGGTCGCCCATTTTATGGCTGAACGATGGACTCCCGATGATTGGCGGTGCGCAAAGAGCTCCGCAATCGACATCAAGGATTTAAAGACCCAGCTTGCGGCCCAGGCTGCGGCATTATCGGGCAGCGTCCGCATCGAAAGCTTTGTCTTGGATGCTGCCTTGAACTCTACTGACGCAACTGAAATCGAAGAGCCAGAAAACCCAGCCGACTGCTGTCGTGATTCTGGCGTGGGCCAACAACCTGGGTGACACTGCGGGATGCTTCTGAGGTTATGCACATCAAAACGCAGAGAGCACTCACATATGGAAGCGGAAGCTCACCGGCAAACTCAGAGATTTTGCATCCGCTCTGGATCAACACAGGTAAACGCGCCTCTCTCTAGGAACCAGGAATAAAGTCCATTCCCAAATGGTCGGCTAGCCGGAAGCCACACCAATTGTTGATGTAATATCGCGGTGTACATCTTCCCGCGCTTCGAGGTTCTTTGCTGTCAGGCAAGAGCTCAGAATACTAACCCAGATTTGGCATCGACGACACTTCGGCAGGGCTTTCCAAGCCCTCACGCTTCTCCCGAAACCCCAATGAGATGCGCAAGAACCCGCCAGTGCCGTGGGTGCGGGCGGTAGCCCTGGCGGATGCGCCCTGCGTACCAGCGCGACACCCCAATTGCTGATGCGATAGCTGAGTTCGTCACATCGCATTCGGCGGATTGTTAAGGACCGCGCACGGCAGACGCTTTGTCAGAACCTCAGGTGCGAGTTGTCGCAGTGTTTTGGTGTCCACCATATCTTGGTGCTTCCAGGGTGCGTTCGCACTGGACCGAACGAACGTAGCTCTAACTCTGGCCTTCCTGTAGATCAGCCAACGAAGGTTCGGATCCGGCCGTAGCTTATCGTCCTCTGCAGAATGGTCTGAGTCAGGCTTGCCACAGGCTGCGATGATCATTGCCGCCTCGTCTGGAGGAATCGGCTGAGAGACGCTCTCAGCAGGTTTTTGTGGAGTAGGAATTGAGGCAATTCGCCAGACGAACACCAAAGCGAAGAGACCAACACCGAGAATGATTGAGCCAGCGTAAGAAATTGGCTTTGGACATTTCGTCCGCGCGCCGCAATTTGGGCAGAAAGGCGCGCCGACTTGGTAGGCGGAGCCGCACTCGGTACATTGAGGCATCTGAGAATCCGAGCGGCCTATTGTGATCCAGTTCCTTCCAAAGTACAATCTGCACCGCTTCATGGGATGGTATTTTCGAAAATCCGTCGGATTCGGTCCCTTCAGAGTGAACCTCTCGAAGTCCGGAATCGGTGCCTCAGTTGGAGTGCGTGGAGCCAGAATCGGCCTCGGGCCGCGCGGACACTACGTCCGGCTCGGAAGAGGAGGTTTGTATTACCAGCAGTATTTTCATCCGGCCAGAGAGGGGCCGCAGTCTCAGACCACAAAGCCCACAGTGCACCCTTTGACGATCACGGAGCCTGAAGTTCCGATTGCCACAGTAGACGTTTCGCACCTGCAGGACTCGACAGCAGAAGGGTTGCTGAAAGAGCTCCGAGAGAAGGAACGCAAGATACGATTTGCGCCAATCTCGGCGACGGCATTCGTGATCGCCACTATTCTTCTACTGGGGGCTCAGCTGTCGCTCTGGGTGATTATTCCTTGCATTGTCCTGTTTGTCTTCGTCCATGCAGCAATGGTTCGTAGTGATTACGAGCGTAAACTGGCTGTGCTCGACTACGATCTTGATTCAGAGGCACGGGTCCGGTACGTCACTTTGTTAAATGCCCTGCGAGCCCTAGCAAGTTCTGCTCGGATCTGGAGGGTTAGCGGCGCGCATAGGTCTGCGGACATGAAGTACACCGCCGGCGCAGACACGCTCATGGATAAGAAGCCTGTATCGGTGCGTTTGGCGGCACCCAATTTTGTTCAAACGAGAGTGGCCGTGTGGGAGATCGCGCTAGGCAACCAGAAGCTCTACTTTTTCCCCGACAGAATCTTGATTTACCAAGGCTCGGGGGTAGGAGCAGTACAGTACCTGAACCTTTCTGTTGAGCTGCAACACACTGGATTCGTCGAAACGGATGGTGTGCCTTCGGATTCTGAAGTCATCGGGCAAACGTGGCGGTACGTTAACAAAAAAGGCGGACCGGATCGTCGATTCGCAAATAATCCGCAGATCCCTATCGTGCGGTACGGCCAGCTGACGATAACTTCCTCGTCGGGAGTGAATTTTGTCTTGCAATGTTCGAGCACGGCGAGAGCAGCTGAGTTTGAGTCTGGGCTTCGAGGATATGTAGCTCCGACGGTTCCGGAGTGAGGAGCGACGTTCCCTCGAAGCATGGTGCCGTCCGCGTTGGTAGAAGTCCAGACTCGATAAAATGCGCTCCCCCAGATGAGTTTCAAAACCTAATTAGCAAGATCCTCGAATCGTTGCCGGGCTAATGTCGAGATTGCACCGCGCCAGCGCAGATCGGACGCGCCAGGCTACGGTGATGCATTGCCGTTTCAGGCGTCCGAAACGCCAACGAGTTGCGCCAACGCCTGCCAATGCCGTGGATGCGGAATGCGCTTGCCTGCCCGGATGTCTGATGAATACGGTTCGCTCACCCCAAGTGCTGAACGTATTCGGGACTTCGCGATGCTGGCAAGCCCGGGTTGCACTTGTTGTACGTACACGTCGCGGGTGAGCCAACCGGGTAGGTCTGAAGATTTCCAATTTTGAATGGCCTGCTTATGCTGCCGTTGCGTGGCTGAGCGCTTCGCGAGGGATTCCGGTTGCCGTGCGTTCTTGTGGCCTACCGCAAAGTTGTGTCGCGTAAGTGGGACCGCGCAGTGCTGGCAATATCGCTTGTCTCGCCGAATCTGCTTACCAGACTAGCGGTATCAAGCGATACCGCACTTTTGTTTGGTACTCCACGTAGCCCGGCAGGTTCCTGGACAGGAATTTTTCCTCGTCAAATAGTCTCCATAGAAGCGCGGGCATCATGGCGACTATGACGAGCAACCCCCACCACGAACCGAGCGCAAGCGGCATGCCAAGAAGCATGACAAGGGCTCCGGCGTACATGGGATGCCGTACGAGCGCGTACGGGCCAGTTGATATAACTTGTTGGTCGGGGGCCAATTCAATGGTGGCGGAGGTAAACGGATTTTCTTTGAACACGAAAAAAACGACGAGGAAGCCGAGCACTACAAGCACGTCTCCTGCCAGGGCCACGTACGGCGGCATGTGAGACCACGCGAAGCGATGATCGAGTGCGGAGAAAACAAGGAGGCCGATAAACCAGCGACGCGAAAAACATTATGATCCGTTGGGTCGGTTCCTTCTCGGCAGTCGGGCCCCCGCTCATGCGTCGCTCTAAGAGTTTGGGATCCTTCTTCATAAGGTAGAGGGTGATGGCGAGAGACGATGCGAAATATACGGCCAGGAACGTCCACGCCTGCCAGTAATCGAACTTCCACGCTGGAAAAAACAGCAGCGTCGCCATAACAAGAAGAAGGAACAGGAGCCCGCCGAACGCTTTTATATTCAGGATGTTCATCTCGTAAAATCCCAGCAACACTTCGCTAGTGTTAATGTTCTCGCCAGGTTGTGGCCCGGTGCCGTCTTGGTGCAACCAGTTGTATTCGTTGTGCCAGGCGAAGCCCGCTCGGCTCGTCATAAAAGGCCTGTTTACAACACTCGCTACTTCCTTTTCCGTTTGAGCCCCCGCTACCAAAGTCGGTGGGTCCAAGCCTGATGCCATGAAAAGTTCAGCTCAGACCCAGATGGAGCGACGGTTCAAACCACGAACCGGAGGTCAAAAACCGGCGTATAATGCTTCCGGTTTTCAAAGTCAAAAAGGAAATGTGAGATCACTACGCCCTAAATGAAGGAGGACTATGAGAATGCTACGTGTTGCCGGTCTTCTCGTGTCGACGTTCGTGCTTTCCAGCTTGGCCATCGCCGCCGATGAAGCCAAGAAGGTACCCAAAGAGGTCCCCGATTTTGACGTTGACGGTATCAGCATGACCGAATGCCAGTGCACTGCTTACGCCTGTCCTTGCCGCTCGAATGGCCATCCGGACCATGGCAGCTGCGACGCCGCCGACTTTACGTACATCAAGCAGGGCCACTATGGAGAAGTTGACATGGGCGGCTTCAAGGCCGTGGTCATCGGCGACCTGATCGATCACGATGCCAGCAAGGTCCAAGGCACTGTGTATTTCGATAAGAGTTCTACATCGGCACAACGGGAAGCGTTCAATGAAATGCTCGCGTTCATGTTCGGATGGAACCCGCCCCACATTGTGGGCAGCAAAATTATCTCGATTGACTTCAAGGTCTCCCCCGACAAAAACACCTACACGCTCACTATTCCCGACATCCTCGAGGAAAAAGGCGTGATGAAGCAGGACAGCGCGGGCAAGCCTCTGCACGTTGTTCCCGCGATGGATCTTTGGGGCAACAAGATCACCTATCTAGATAACGTCGTTTTCAAATATCACGACAAAGGCGTCGGTGAGTGGGACCTCTCGGGCCACCAGGCCAATGTGAAAGAATTTCATACGACGAAAGAGATGTACGCGAATAAAAAGCTGCTGATGCAGCATGGAGACATGACGGGCACCTGGACCGCAGAACAGAAAAAGATGATTGAAGATATGGGAATGAAGCCGGAATAGTCGGAGTCCTTGTTGAGCTTAGCCCCGCTTAGCTCCGTCCTCTGGGACGGGGCTTTCGTCGCATAGAGCTGGGAGGAGTCGTGCGCAGACGCGAGAAGTAGCTTGTGGGAATATTCGCCATTTGTAGGAGGGCCCATGTCCAGCTTCTTTTTCCACCTGTGGTCCAAAGAAGAGGGCCAGGACATCGCGGAGTATGCCGTCATGCTGGCCGTGATCTTGGTTCTGGTTGTCGGCACTATACGAATCATCGGATCAAACGCGAATAACGTTTTTTCGTCTGTGGCCAGCTCGGTTCACTGAGCGCCGAGCGGCTGTCAGTTACGATTTCAGGCCAGTAGTACCCGTCCTCGGCAACTGCGAGAAGGAAGGTGCCAAAGCCAGCCCGTGCTCGGCCCAGTCGCCGTCCTCGACAAGCAACGGAATCACAGAATGGAGCGCCTCGATCTCTTTTCGCAGACGCGAAACATCCAACTCCTTTTGCTGCAAAACCTGATATGGGTCTATCATCGTGAACTCCGCCTTACATCCGAAGATTCTAACGCAGGCATGTTACGAGGATCTAAAAGCCCTCGCTAGTTCCCCACAGGGACTCACGAAAGACATGAGCCAGTGAAATTTGAGAGCTCCTGGCTCACCATTGGCAGCGTTTAGCTTGCTCGACGCTTTTCTTCCACATTCCCTGAAACTTCGTTCCACTCATTCACCTGACGTTGCGCCTCTTCTTTCGCGATTCCGTACCGTTCTTGAATTTTCCCGATCAACTGTTCCTGCCGTCCATTGATGATATCGAGATCATCATCCGTCAACTTGCCCCATTTTGACTTCACCGATCCCTTTAACTGCATCCACTTACCCTTCAATTGATCTGCATTCATTGTTTTTCTCCTATTCTTAAAAGAAGTGGTTGGTTGGAGGCAGCCGATTAGCCGCCTCTCTATGACTTATTCGCAACTGGCAACTTGGAACTGATCCTTTATGCGGCCTTGCCTGGAGCCTTGGTTTCGAGACTCTTCTCGCCGCCAACATTCACCTTGATCTGCTTAGGCTTGGCTTCGGCCTTCTTTGCGAGGCTGATCTTCAACACGCCCTTTTGATAGTCGGCGCTCACTTGTCCTGGATCAACGGAGCTAGGGAGGGTGAACGAGCGAGTGAAGCTTCCGTACTGCCGCTCGACGCGACGGAAATTCTCCTCTTTCTCTTCCTTCTCGAACTTGCGCTCGCCATGGACAGTGAGGGTGTTGTTTTCAATGCGGACATCAATGTCTTTTTCGTCGATGCCCGGAACTTCAAGCTTCAGAGTAATGGTGTGCTCGTCTTCATAAATGTCCACCGGCGGCGCAAAGCTAGTGGTTGTCAGCGCCTCCTCCGGGCTTTCAGGGCTATAGGACTCACGGAAAAGACGGTTCATGCGGTTCATGCGATCTTGCATGGTGGAAAATTCACGGAAAGGCTCGAAACGGGTCAATTGTGTCATAACGCAATTCCTCCTTATAGAGGGAAACTAAGAGGAAACACTTCAGATGGCTGACTTAGTTCAGGAGACCTGAAAGAGTAAGAAGAGGTAGCTTGCTCAAATACGATGCTAGGCTTGCGCGCTAGCATTGTCAAACGGCTGTCGGAGTAATGGCGCAGTTGAAATCTGGCAAGGATGGAAATGTAAGAGCGTCTGGCGATGCTACGAACTGCTCCGAGAGACTACCTCTTTCGGAGGATTGGTATGAGCACCTGAAGGAAGGCGTAAACGTGACCGATGTAGTCAAGGCTGCGCTCAAGGCCGACGGGAGAAAGAGTAGTCATCAAATTTCACCGCCTTCCTCATTGCGACTCCAATAGTACTGCGGTCGTTTCAGCGCCGCAGCCAGCCTCAGGCTCTCCAGCTTGCAAAGGCAATCGTCAGATGTACAGGCGAATATCATTGAGTAGGTTATTTTGCCTCGCTTCCCAGTACAATTTAGGGCACGGAAGTGGGATTACTTTTAGTTCGAGACGGAAGGCCAATGCACTAACGCGCGGAGTTCCAAGATTTGCGTTGAGTACATCTAAAGAAGTCTAGCCGTGAACCTTGGGCACAATCCGAACCGGAACGATCATGTTCGAAGTAAACTCGGGCAGCAACTCGGGCAGCAGTAAACGCCGAACACACGGTTTTCCACAGTTTAAACGGCATGAAACTTAATGAAAACACATGATCGCATCACACTCCGATGCCCTGTCACGGCAGAGGCCGCGGGTTCGAGTCCCGTCGTCCCCGCCATTCCTTCCAAAAGAGTTCCACAGATTTCACTGCAACCGACGAGGGTGCAAGAAGGGCCCGTTTTAGCGCCCTTTTCGAAATGCATTTTGTTTGCCCAGCGACAATCCTCACGCGGCGGCTTCGCCCGAACCTGACGACTGGGTCCCATTCGTCTCAGGCGAAAACACTAACGGCAGGACAGCTGCGGGTATAGATTTGTATGGAAAAAGCACACGCTAGTCAGAAATTTGTTCAAGCGTGAGGCCGCGGGTGCGCGGCCCGAAAACTCCGACAGAAACGACGACCACGAACATAGCGAGGGCGATCAGAGCAAACACTCCTATACTTCCAGAACGTTGGAACAGGAATCCGACGATGAGGCTGGTAAATGCCGTCGACAAGCGTCCCCAGGAATAAACGAAGCCAACCGCACGCGCCCGCATACGAGTTGGGAATAACTCCGCCTGATACGCGTGAGAGCTATAGCCGAGAAGGCCGTTCAGGAGCGTAATCAAGATGCCGAGCACCACCAGTCCCAGGGGATCGGTGTGGGTCGCGAACAAGAGACCGAATGCGGCCGTGGCTACTGCAGAGCCAACAATCTGCCATTTGCGTTCATACTTTTCCGCAATGGTAGTCCAGAGCAAGGGCCCAATGGGAAAAGCGAGGGTGATGAGAAACGAGACCTGAGCACTTCGCGGCGCATTCTGATTCTCTACGTTAACCAGCGCTGGCAGCCAGTTTCCGAAACCATAGAAAGCTATCGCCTGGAAGAAATGGAAGACTGTCAGCATGATGGTGCGCCGGCGGTATGGAGGACGAAATATTTCGGCAAAACTCGTCTTGGCAACATGCTTCGAAGTCGCCGCCTTCGGTACCGGCAGCGGATGGCCAAGGTGCGTCTCTGCATGACGCTCAAAAACGGAGGTAACCCGTTCCGCTTCTTCCACGAGGCCATTCCTCGCAAGCCAGCGTGGAGACTCTGGCAGGAAGCGGCAGAGCATCCACACGACGAAGGAGCCCGCTCCGCCCATCAGCACGAGCCATCTCCACCCCTGAATGTGGAAGGGAGTGTGCGGTACCAGGAGCCAGCCCAACAGAGCGAGCACAGGAACGGCCGTTTGGATGATCGCGAAGGAGAGGGCAAACGCTCGTCCGCGCAGATTGCGTGGAATTATCTCCGACGCATAGGTGTCGAGTGTAATCAGTTGCGCCCCGATCGCAATTGCGGCGATCAGGCGCACTGTATCGATAGCGATGGCCGTATTCTGCATGGCCATCACGGTCGTCGCCGCAGCGTAACAGAAGGCAAAGCCTCGGAAGGCCGCGCGCCGCCCCCAGCGATCCGCGATCCCCCCAACAGGATCGTTCCCAGAAATAGGCCAAGGAAAGTGACTGACGCGAACGCCGCCTGGTCGGGCAGATGGAAGATGCCGTTCGGACCTGCGTGGAAGATGCCGCTGCGAATTAGTCCTGGACTAACAAAGGCCGTCATGAAGAGTTCGTAGAACTCGAAAAACCCGCCTAGAGACAACAGCGCAATCAGCTTCCATAGATAGGGACTCGCGGGAATTCTGTCCAGCCGGGCTTCCACGCCTGCTCCGCGCTCCACATCGGTCCGCTCCACATCGGTCTCGAAAGCAATCACGGAATCTCCAGATTCATCAGCGGAACGAACTGCTGGCCGCCGTGAGTGTCTCCATCACCCAGTTCGCCCTGAGGAAGCGGCCGTGGGATGCTGAACTTGAAAGCAAGCGCATTTTCGCATTCGAAAAAACACACGTTCTCAACCGGGCAGCAGTAGAGTGCGGCAAACGCAGCTGGATTCAGCGCTCCGGAGCTCTTAACGCGTTGATAGCTCGCGAGGTCAGCGAACATGATGTCGAACGTGAGCACGAAAGGGCCTGCGTTCTTACTCCGGATCAGGATTGCGATATCGGCTAGGACCATGATTTCCCCGAGCCACACAAATCAATAAAGTGAGTGCGAAACATCTCTAAAGGAGTGGAAGGAAGGGCGACGTGGTTCAGGTTAAAGCGATAGACCGGACCCCGGTCGAGGACTGCGGGATTGTGAAGACACGCAAATGCAGTAATCGATCCCGCCCACTCTTTGATAGGGCAATGCAGCAGCGGCTGGCGGCTGAGTTGCGCCAGCGTGTGCGCCATATTCTGCGTCGGCGCAGTAGCTTCGAGGACGATACCCACTTCGTGAGGGAGATGCTTTGGGTCGGGCTCAAGAGAGCCCATCACAGCGTTGATACCGTAGGTATGAAAGGTGAGACTGTATGAACCCTTATCCGCAGCGTCACCCAGTAGATGAGATACGCTTTCATCGATATAGCTGCGCACCGCGGCGAGCCACTTGTCCAACTGACGAATGATGTAAGGATCACGAATCCCGCCGACAATGATGCTTTGATATCCCGCCAGCGCCGCACCCTCGAGCTTCACCGTGTACGGTTCAGGTATGAATTCGCTTCCTCTAATCCTGACTGTCACGCCATCGATCGCTTCAAAGGTAGACATCGTCAGATTGAAGGTGCCGGAACACTCACGATGCAGATAGGGATTGGAGTTCTCATACAGGCTGTGCGCAGCGACGCTCTGCGGCGTGCAACGCAGGCCGGCGCCATATGGACGGATAGTGATTTCGTCCTGGCTGATGGTGGTGAAGATGACGCCCTTGCCGAGCGTCTCGCAGACCAGCGTTCCGCACTCCGATACTTTTCCGGCGTGCCACGCCAGCCCCGGCGGAAAACCCTGCATCAACGGAATCGCGGCAAACAGTGCCGAGTCACTGCACCGCCCCGCCAGCACGAAATTGGACCCATCCAATATGGCCTGTTGGAGCGGCTCGACGCCCATCATGCCAACGATACGGCTGCTGCTGTCGATGACGCTGTCACTGATCGGCGGCGCAGGATCGAGGGGAAGAATTCGATTCTTATGCAACAGCCTTTTGAGATAAGCCTTGTCCTGCTCCGCATAGATTACGGCTGTCCGCAAGGTCAGATGATGCTCGGCAACGATCTCGCGCGCGATGTCTAGAACCCAGTCGACATGAACGTCGCCACCCGCCGTGCCCGCAGATCCGATGATTACCGGGATGTTCGCCTTACGACCAGCTAGCAGCAGCAGCAACAAGTCGCGCTTCACGGCCTCCCGAGGAAACGCGGGAATTCCCATTCCAAGCGAAAAAGGACCCGCGTCGGTGGTGCCCGCATCACAGGCGATGAAGTGAGGCGCCCGTGCCAGCGCCTCTTCCAAATCAGTGTCGCCGATGCCCCCGCCCACACTCCCGACCGGTGATATGAATCGAATCTGTTGTAATTTGTCGGTAGCCATTTTTCTATGCGGATCGACTCTCGTTCAATCGCGCCCAAGCGGCTTTGGCCGCGACTCTTTGCATGATTCGAGGCTATTGCGCTTCAAGCTACGCCGCTGACAGGATGTGTCAAAAGTCTGTATGGATTTGTAAGGAACAAATGTTCCCGCTGTGAGTGGTGGGGTATTGCGGTATACCCTTAGTTGAGAGAAAAGATCCGGCGGTATCCAGTCTGTGACGATTCAAGCCTCTATAAGTAGACCGAATGCGCGCTCGCCCATTGGACGATTGTTTATCAAGGTGTTCCTCTGGTTTTGGTTGACCGTTCTGGCGCTGTTCGCCATCTTTATGGCCAGCCGCATGGTCGGCATTCGACTGATCCCATCCACGGACATCGTTGCATCGTTCGCACCAAGAGTAGCGGACGAAGCAGCACACGCCTACGAATCGGGAGGTCCACAGGAATTCGGGCAGTTCATCCAGGGATTGGTTGGGAAATCCGGAGTCGAGCTGTATTTGATCGATGGGTACGGCAAGGATGTCTTATCCCGGCCCATTCCCGCCGACAGCCTGAGGATAGTACGCTCCGCCCGAAGTGACGGACGCGTTCTTTCGCGATACGGGCTGCGCTCTCACAGCTCATCTTATAAATTCACATCGCCGTCGGGACGTCCCTATGTTCTTCTCGTCCGATCAGGCTTGCAAGTGGGGAGATTCCTGGACGCGACAGCCGGAGGCGGGCTGCCATTTTTCGGCGTGGTCTTGCTTATGGTGACATCATTCTGTCTTTGGCTAACGCACCACATCGTCGCGCCCATTCAGGGGATTCAATCCGCCGCGAGAAAGGTGGCGGCGGGCGATCTGACCGTGAGAGCCCCGGTCGAGATATCCGAGCGACACGACGAACTCGCGGCTCTGGCGGCAGATTTTGATGCGATGGTTGAAAGGCTGAGCGCCTTCGTACGCTCCCAGAAGGATCTTTTGAGCACGGTTTCGCACGAGCTGCGCTCCCCGCTGACGCGATTGATTATGTCTCTAGCTCTTTTGCGAAAGCAGTTACCGCCCGAGTCCGAAGAGTTATTGCAACGGATGGAAAACGATGTCGAGCGGGTGGATACGCTGATGGCACAGCTTTTGACCCTCTCACGTTTGGAAACGGGTTTATCGCCGGATGGGAGACACATCGTAGACTTGTCTCAGTTGATTCAGGAAGTGGTGGCTGACGGGGATTTCGAGGCACGCTCATCTGGCAAGTCTGTGGGGCTGCAAGCCGAAGGAGGAATTGTCGTCGAGAAGGCCGATCAGCAGGCCTTGCGCAGTGCATGTGAGAATGTCATTCGCAATGCGATCAGGTTCACTGCGCCAGGGAGTGAGGTGGAAGTGACTTTGAAAACCGAGGAAATGAGCCCATTTCCGCAGGCCGTTCTTTCAGTCCGCGATCACGGTCCGGGCGTTCCTGGAGAGTTGCTGCAACAAATCTTCCAACCATTCTTTCGTGTAAAAGAACCGAGTGGCGCTCCACGGGCAAAGAACGGCACAGGCCTTGGACTCGCGATCGCTCTCGAGGCAATTCGTCAACACCGCGGGACAATCATCGCATCGAACGCCGATCCGATCGGCCTGGAAGTTAAGATCATGCTGCCGATCCGCTACTTCTGAGCGGCGCAATCGTAAACGGCGGCCGCGCAGGACATCGCATCACAGCGGCCAGGCATACACATAGCCGACCCCCCGCACGCTCCGGATTCTTTCCGCGCCGTTTGTCTGTGGGCCCAGTTTCTGACGAAGGTTGCTGACATGAAGATCGATACTCCGGTCAAAAGGCGAGAATTTCCGACCCAGAACCCGCTCCACCAAAGCTTCCCGGGAAAGCACCTGTCCGGGTGATTCCAGGAATGCGCGTAGCAGATCGAACTCCGCCGACGTCAGGTGCAAAGACTTTCCCGACTTGGACGCCGAATGTCCTGCCAAATCCAGTTCCAAATCACCCGACTTAATTGCGAGTGGCCGAGGTGGTTTGGCCTGATCCGACTGCCAACCGGATCTGCGGAGGATGGCGCCAATGCGCGCAATCAACTCACGCGGGCTGAATGGCTTTGCCAAATAATCGTCAGCCCCCATTTGGAGACCCAACACGCGGTCAAACTCGTCCCCTCTGGCCGTTAGCATCAGAACCGGCGTGCGCGCGCGTGAGCGCAAATCCCGCAGGACATCAAAACCCTTCATGTCGGGCAACATCACATCAAGCACGATCAAATCGTAATTGCCGCTTGCCCCGGCGTGGCTGCCTTCCGCGCCGCTATGCACCACCGATATCACGAATCCCTCGGCTTCCAAGTAGCGTTGTACGAGGTCACACAGATCCGGATCGTCGTCCACGATAAGCAAACGCGCATGCTTTCGCGTCGTTTCTTCCGATCTCGCAACTTGGGTCATCTATGAACTCCGCACAGTGCAAGGCGGATCTATTACACCGCGTTTCCCCACAGCGTTCGAGCCCTCTCTCGACGCAATGATAGCTGAACGCGAAGCGTTCGTTGAAGCCGGGGCCGAGACTATCACGCGCTACAAATCCTGACGCAAAACCAACCCTTCCGGACGGCAGTCCCCCGCTTAGCCCAACATA
Source organism: uncultured Acidobacteriota bacterium (assembly GCA_963696025.1). Classification (GTDB taxonomy): domain Bacteria; phylum Acidobacteriota; class Terriglobia; order Terriglobales; family Acidobacteriaceae; genus JABCYV01. The sequence continues at coordinate 138,843 of CAVOII010000019.1, read as the reverse complement.
ATCAGATCACGATTTTCGCGGGAGACATTGGAGTGGAACTGGTGACCAGTGATACGTACATTGCCGCATTGGAAGGCATGCGGGGAAGAGTTTCTGTTTTCAAACAATGCATTCAGCATCTAGCGATTCCTGCGGCAGCACTTCTCAGTGCAAGCGGATTTTGCGGAGTGTTGAGCTGGCTGCTGGCACTTCTCGTCTCTCGAGGCTTTACAACTCTCCGCAGACTACGATCGCGCTAGTCTTTTCGATCCTCTATCCACCTGTCGGCCACTGTGGCAGCGTAATAAAGTCTTTTTTCTCCCCGCTTTTGCCCGTCATTCACTATCGTCGGAGAGAAGACGCTGATCCGAGGCTTCGCAAAAAGGCTTGCATAGGCCACCAACACCCTATGCGATACGGGATCCAGCGCGAGAGTGTGGGCTCCGTAGTGTGTATGTATCTCGTCCAGCACTCGATATGCATTGGGACCGTCTTGCTGAATCACAGTTAACCTTCCGGCTTTTCCAGCGCAGTAGATTCGGTGGAGAGAGCCATCGAATGCGACAGAATCAGGACCTCCACCGACCTCCAGCGACGTGATGATCTGATGCGACTCCAGATCAAAGACCACTAACGTTGCATTCCTGGAGCACACTGCAAAAAGCCGCCGCTGCTCGGAGTCAATGGCCATACCAGATGGTCCTTCACACGGAGCGAGAGACCATTGCCCCGTCACTGCCCGCTCGTCAAGATCGATTGAAACAATCGAGTCGATGTCTTCAAGATTCTGATAAAGAAGTCCAGTCCGCGAGTCCAAGGCGGGAAATTCTGGCCTTCCGGGGAGAGTCACTGTTCCGACCGTTATCCGTTTTTCAGGATCGATCAGAGTTGCAATCTTTGCATCTCCATTCGCTACATACACAAGTTTTGCTGATGGGATATAGAGGATTGCATCCGCATCATCCGCGACTGGTATCCTCGCAAGTTGCCGAAGAGAAGTTGGATCGAAGACATCCACTGTGTTCTCTTCGCTCCGGGTCAGGAAGGCAACGTTATGGTCCATCATTAACGCCACTCCGTGAGCCGCGCCGCTCCCGGGTAGCTCGGATACCGTGCTTAGGGACGGATGGTTCGGATCTAGGTTGACCTTGAACAACGCGCCGGATGACTCGCTTGTGACAAATAATGTGCCGTTGCTTATTGTTAGGTAGTCGAGAACATTAAGCGATCCACCCCTGGGGAGCTCAATGTAACCCTCAAACTTCATGAACTTGGATTTGCCTGGTGTGCCCGGGCAAATTAAGATAGCCGCCTGCTACGGCTAGACACAAGGCGATCACCGTTGCAAACGCCGCCGCCATTCTCAGGTGTCTCTTTACAGATCTGCCCATTCTGTTCCTTAGTCAAGACTTTGTAGCCCGCGTTTGGGCCTGTCGAAAACTTGCCGAGATGAGTACCCAATCCAACGCTAGGGGCGGTGTTCTGGGACCCACCAACCCGGCAGGATTTTGGGAATGCGTAGTTTCTTGGCCCAGGGTCCCCATTGTGGTTCGAACTCAGTGAGGACATTCCCAATCCCAATCTGCAGGAACTCGCTCGCCATGTGTTGCTCCGCGTGCGTGACGTCGTTATAGCCATCCGGAAGGATCCCCATCCCAACGAACCCGCCAGCAGCTGCCGAAGCGAAATTGCTGGCCGCGAAGGTGGTTCTGCCGGAGTCCGTCTTATCGAAGATAGTGAATACAAGGGCATGTACGGTCCGGAAGACGGGATTGGAACTGGTCGAACGCAGGTAGCGCGGATCTTCGTGCAGAAGGGCGCCGGTCAGAAATTGGCCGGTGAGTCTAGACGTATGGTCTGCCAACCGGTATCCGTAATTCCTGCCGAATGCGCCAGCGCCGTCCTTCCATTCCTTAGGATACTTGCTCGGTGGATTGAGCATGCCGAATCCCGCTCCAAAGGCAGGCAGGATGACGGCCGGTGGACCGTAGGCTTTGTGCGTATATATCTGAAATTTATCTTGGATTGAAAGAGGGGCTCGGGTGAGTCCTGGTGAAAAGATCGGATATCGATTCAGGTGTGTTTCAGAGGCTGGTGGGGCAGGCTGATCCTGCGCCTGATCCTGCGCTTGGTTCTGCGGCATCGGGGCATCCGGAAGAGTGGCGAGCACTGCATCCTCAGCCAAGGTCGTGTGCTTTCCCGCCTGGTCAGGCGCAGATGAAGAATCAACCTTCGAACGCAGGGTGGATGGGGGTCGACTTTCCACTTCTTGTGAAAAGATGGGGCAAGGATGAACGGAAAATATGGCAGCCGCCAACAAGATGCCGGACAGACGTCTAACGTAATTTTTCGTCATGGTTCTCCACGCAGGAACGGTTTTCCTGCTTGCAAGGTACCGGGAGCATAAAGAGTGTGCTGTCAGGAACGGTGAGGCGTCTGTAAGAATTTGTATGGTTCGATTTAAGGGCCGGAGAGGTTTATTGTGTCGTACAGATTGTTAGGAAGACTCACTGGCGACGCTAACGATTTGCGTAGTTGCCTTCTGCAAACGCGACGACATCTTTCTCGGGCTCTGTTTCAATTGTTATGGTGCTGGCTACACGTCGGATCGCAGCGATTCGAGCGTTAATCACATCCCGCCGAAAACAGCCCAGAAGCATGGAGCACTCCTGGTTGGAGTACATTTCCAGGACTGACATGATGTAGACAAAACGCTCAAACGATTTGAGCCTTAAGATGCCAACCAAGTCGGGATGCGCCTGCACCTCTGAGTGCAACTTTTCCATCGGCGGCGAAAGCTTTGCCTCATTCGATTCGTTCTCGTCGGTTGGCCGAGGGCTAAGCAACCGGATTGCATGAAGGATGATGCTGCGCCGGGCCCACAAATGTGCCCTCTCCTTAAACACGGAATTATTATTCAGGGAATCGTCAAACCCTGAGAGGAAACATTGCTCGGCCTTTTGAGGATCTGCGGTCAATAGGAGAGATAGTAGATAAAGACTGTTCATCTGTTCGACGTAGATGCGACAGAAATCACTACTAGTGGCATATTCATTTGATCGTGCTTCCTTGTACTTTTGTGTCACTTCTTTTTCCTTCCTCTGATGGTCCGGGGATAAAATTCGTTCGGGACTGCGCGTTTCTATTCGAGACTTGGACGACGAAGTGGCGCTCTATGCGCTGACCCTTCTCTCCCATCAGCGACTTCCCGATGTTTCCGGCTATCGGCAGACACGACTACCGTTGAAGATCGGTTCCACCCGATCGCTGTGCCTTTTCATCAACGCGCAGAAATATCGGAGTATTGGCACGCAGTTCCACATTCGAACCTCTGGCAATAAACGCGTCGTATATGTTCGTGGCTGCGCCGAAATACCCGAAGCCAATAGCTGTCGTCGCCGATGCCTGTGCTGCACCAGCGCCAAGCAACCCGAACCCTCTACGCCCTTCTCCTGCTCGGGACCAAGCAGTTTTATCGACGGTGGGATCAGCAGCAGCCCTCGAAGGGCCGATCAGCGAGACGGGCGCTCGCAGGCGAGAAAAAGTCGATGCCGTCGCTTTCACGTCGCCTTCCAGCCCCACCGCAAGCCGTTGGCTACCTGGCGCCTGGATGCCGGCGACGGTTGCGAACATCTCGGTCGTAGTCCCATCAGGGGTCTGTGCGGAATGAAAGTGGAAGAAGAGTCCACCATTTTTCTTCATCCAGCCAGCGGCCACAGCTTTGGTGACAGTGCCCTCAAGCTTGGTGCCTGCCTGGTAGAGCAGAACGTGATCCGAGTTGTAGTACGGCCGGTGCACCACGGCTTCGATCGGCGATCCGGCGGCACTCATCCCCGAGTTCAAAGGTGTCAAGAGACGAACGTGAAGATAGCCATCGCCGAGCAGAGAATTAGCCTCAGCCTGATCCACCGGCGAGTGCGTTTCAATAGCATCGAGGAGTGTTGCGTCGAAGATTGTTCCTTGATCGAAATATTCGGGGTGATAGGGCAAACTCGTGACTGCAGCCTGACTTAATCTTTGCAATTTGTTGGGTTCAAAAAGAGGCTTAGCAGCCTCTTTCATCTTCTGGCGGATGCCGGGACGTTGAGACTTAGGAAGATACTGGGCGGTTTTCACGTCACTGACTCCGATGGTTGAGTCAGTATGAATCTGCACCTCGGTGCCATCAGGAAGGATAACGTTGTCGAAGGTTACGTGCGCCATTCGCGGGCGCGCGAGATCGCCACGCAGAATCTGTCCTTTACGTCTGGGCGTACTGGAAATCGAAGCGACATGTCCTTTGATCGTTGAACCCTCGGGAATCGCGATTGTCGTGCCCGCATAAACCGGCTCAACCAACTTTGCCGTAATGCGCTCGCCCGACTTGGTGATGCGCAAACCTTTCTCGAGTCTGCAGCGAAGATCATTGCCTGCTCCGACCACGAGCGCACTTTGTGGAGGTTGAGCGTCCGGTGCAGCCGCAAGTGATACCGATGCGGCCAACACTGAACACGATAGAACGATGCTGTTGATGTATTTCATTATTCACCTCGGTGACATTACTTGAAGAGATTCGGGCTGGAGCAAAACCCTTGCAACCTATCCCGTGACCTTGAAGTTAGCTGGGCTTGCCCTGCGATGCCGTCAGAATGTGTGAGAGAAACGTAAGGATTTGTATTGAATGGAGACTGAAGCGCATCTGCGCATTGGACCCGGCATCTGCGGTCGCCTCTGATACAACACCAAGACTTCCCATTACTGATCTGTTGATGGCGGGGATGACCTTCTATCTATTACTATCCTGACAACGTCGGGTAAGAACAAGTCGTCAGCTCATTCGTGATCATCTCTGACTCTGCAGTGCCTTACGTCCACAATGCGGTAATGAGGTACTGTTACACAGCGAAGTGTGCCCTCTTGTAAGCGCGACCCTACTCGCCATGGCCGATTCAGATTAGGGCGAAGGTAAGGACGGCCGACGCGATCGGGAGTTGTGATGACATCGAAGAAGCTTCCTGTTGGGTATATCGAAAGAGCTGGAAATTCTTCTTAATGATGAAGCGGCCCCAGCGTGAGCCCAAGGATTCATTAACTGAGGATCCGTAACGGGAGTAGCCTCCCTGATGGTGACGCTTCGTTGGTTTCTCTACTCAGTCAAGCGCGGACAAGCCGGTTGCGAAGATGGTCTTGAAGCCCCTTCGGGGACAATCGCTAAGGGAACTGGATGGCTGTTTCCGCAAAGTTGGCTCTACGCCAACTCGACCTCGATCTTCTTCGCCGCGCGATCCAGGTTCGTGATTCGAAAACTGCGAACCTGCCCTGCCCGGATCTCTTGCGGCTCCGGCGATGCGGCCACTGCGCCGCCCTTCCAGCGTGCCTGCAGCATCGAGCTGAGCGAGGTCAGGCTGGCCTTTGCTCCAGTGAGCTTCATCGCGCTGGATATTTCCGGCTGCACTTTTTCCAGCGGGATCCTGCACGCTGCCTTAATCCCTTCCCCCAATTCCACTTGCGCCGCGCCGCCCGAAACTTCCACGATGCGCCCGCTGACCACATTGCCTTCCTGACGCTCGGCGATATATTCATCAATGCTGGTCGGCACCAGTTGTTTCATTCCAAGTTTCAGTCTCCGCTTTTCTGCGTGAACTTCAAGCACCTGCGCCTTTACCGATTGCCCCACCCTTAGCAAGTCCTGCGGATGATTGATACGCTTCTCCGCGCTCATGTCGCTGACATGAATCATACCCTCTATGCCCTCGGCAACCTGCAGGAACGCGCCAAACTTCGCAATGCTCACCACTGGCCCCTCGACGGCAGAACCAACGGGAAACTTCTGCGCAATGTCGGTCCAGGGATCTCCTAGCGCCTGCTTCAATCCCAAAGACATACGCCGCTCGCCCGCGTTTACGCCAAGGATCACCGCTTCCACCGTTTCACCGGGCTTCACTAGATCGCTTGGCTTCCTTACCTTCTTGACCCACGACATCTCGGAAACATGAATCAGTCCCTCCACGCCCGGCTCCAGTTCCACAAATGCGCCGAAGTCCGTCACCCGAGTCACCGTGCCGCGCGTGCGCTCCCCAATCTTGTACTTGCTCGAAACAGAATCCCAGGGATGCGGTTGTAGCTGCTTCATCCCTACCGAGACGCGCCGCTTCTCAGGGTCGATCTTGAGGACCTTTGCCTCGACCTGTTGTCCCTCTGCGAGGACGTCTGCAGGATTGTTGATGCGGCTCCAGCAAATATCGCTGACATGCAACAACGCGTCCAGGCCGCCAATATCGACGAACGCTCCGTAGTCGGTCATGGTTCGCACCGTGCCGCTTACCGTGTCGCCTTCCTTCATTTCGGAGTAGCGGCGATCCTTAAGAGTCTGTACTTCCTCTTCGGCGATGACACGGCGATCCACCACGATGTCGTCTTCCGCGGGATCGAGCTTGATAATGCGGCATCGGATCTCCGTTTCTATCAACTTTTCCATCTCGGCTGCATCGCGCGCGCCACTCCGAGACGCCGGCATAAACGCTCGCACGCCTACGTCGACGCTCAGTCCGCCCTTCACGACCCCGGTCACTGTTCCTACGATCGTCGTCTTGTCCGCAAAGGCTTTCTCCAGCGCTGCCCAGTCCGTGGGCCTCGCAGCTTTACTCCGAGTCAACTGGTAGTAGCCCTCGGGATCGCGCCCTTTGATCGTGACCTGCAGCTTGTCGCCGGGTTTCACCGCCTCGGCATCATTCTGCAACTCTGCAAGCAGCAAAATGCCTTCCGTCTTGAAGCCAATGTCGAGAACTACTGAATCCCCTGAAACGGAAATAACAGTGCCTTCACGGCTCCCCTCGGCTCGTTTGACCGCATGTCTCTGCTCAAATTGCGAAAGGATTGTGCCGAAAGATTCGTTCGTCTCGCTGGGGTTTGAAGATTCTGGAATGTTTGGATTAGACATGTCTGGCTACGGCCTTCTGGAGACGTGATCCTTCAAGCATAGCATTGTGCCGCGAAATAGCCGCTCTGCTCTCATTTTGGCAATAGGTGGGTTTACCTGAATCCCCTCACCGGACTCCATCCCTCCTTTGGTTCGCAGAAATGCTCTTCTCATCGTAACGGTGAGCATGGTGTGGGCTTGGCGCTACCGGCTTCGCAAGGACCGTGAGGAGCGAAAGTTGGAATTGGTTGAGAACACTTCTCCTAATCTCCACTAGGGCGGTTGAGACGGGAAAAGTGGCTCACACCGGTCTATGGTCACAGTAAAAGGCCACCATCACCGCTATCGGAACGCATCCGTAAGAGACATGACTTTCAGGGCATTCTTAAGTTGATCGAGTGTAGCGGCAGACTTGAGAATAACCGCGGCTGAGTCTCCCGGAAGCAAATCAAAGTAGTTATCCGAGATGTGGACGTCGAGCTCGCCGAACGATAGATAGACGCTTCGAGCCAGCTTCGACGACTTTAATGTGACAGTGTAATCTTCACCGGCTTTGCTGACAGCAGATTCAATGCTGGGGGCAACCGGCAGGTCCAGGTTGTGGGTCACATCGAAGAATTGAAGGTTCCGCGACACGGTCTTTCCGTTTACTTGCAGATCAAATACCAGAAATGTTCGATGAAGATCGGCCTTCACTGATAAATCTGCCGTCTTCAAACTAAGATAGATCGCGCTCGATTGCGCGGGGATTTGAACATCTTTCGTTTGATCGAGCAAGATACTTCCAGAGAAGTCGAGCAGCCGGGTGTGGATCGTCCCGAAAATTGGTTGGAGCTTGTCTGATACGACGTATACGTCTACTACACTATCGTGTAAGGAAGGCTTATTGTCGTGCAAGAAAGGCGAGATCAGAATATCGTCGTAGAAGCGGCGCGCATAATAATGCAAGGCCTTCCACCGTCCGTAGTAGTCGATACTTGCCCAGGACGCTACCGGCCAACAATCATTCAATTGCCAGTACAAAGAACCCATGGTCCGCGGACGCTGTCTGCGCAAATGCTCAGCGCCGATTTTGATAATCTCCGCCTGTTGCACCTGGCTCAGATACACAAACGAGGGAAAATCCTTCGGCTCACGGTACTCCCGCAACATGTACGTTAAAATGCGTTCATTGCCCCCCTTGTTTTTCTGGTGCGCCTGCATCACGATGGAACGAATGTCGAAGTCTTCAGCCTGGTTGGCGAAAGCGCGAATGGTTCGCATCTCTGGAAAAGACTGAAATCCGAATTCACTCATGAAGCGGGGAAACTGGAGCGTATAGTCGGAAGCCGGCGCTTGTTGATGCCACACCGCCCAGTAGTGCATGTCTCCGCTGTAGGGGTTATCCGGAATTTCTTCGAAGTTAGCGCTGGGAGAGCTGGGCCAGTAAGGTACGGGATCGGTATATTGGGCAACCGCGCTCTTGAGGATGTCAGCAAAAAGAATTACATAGTTCTGCCAAACGCGATCGCGGGTTTCCGGAGAGATCGATTCCTTAAATTCCTGACGGTCGCCCCAGTGGTACCATCCAGTTTCGACCTCATTGTTTCCGCACCAGATCACGACGCTCGGATGGTCTCGCAGGCGTTTGATCTGCTCGATGGCTTCCTCACGAACATTTTCCTGGAACCACGTGTCTCCAGGGACCATGTCTCCGCCGAACATGAATTCCTGCCAGACCATGATTCCGAGTTCGTCACAAATATCATAGAAGTCGTCTGACTCGTAATAACCGCCGCCCCATTCCCGCACCATATTCATGTGGGCGTCGCGAGCGGCTTCCAGAATCTTGCGATGAACCTCCGGGGTCACACGGTTGGGAAAGCTGTCGAACGGGATAACATCTGCACCCTTAGCGAACACCGGAATGCCGTTCACAACGAACTCGAAACTCTTTCCCCATTCATCCGACACCCGATGTAGCTCGAGGGAACGCAGTCCGGTTCTCACCTCAGCTCGAGCTGCGACGTCGCGGCCGAGGCGGATCACCGCGGAGAATCGATAGCGATTCTGTGGTCCGTATCCGACCGGAAACCACAATTTCGGGGCGGCGATCCGAATAGGCAACGAAACATGATTGATTCCGGAATCCAGTTGTAGGGTCGGGGTCCCATCCGCTGTCTGAGACGTTGACATTTCGTCGTGGACCAATGTGAGAGTCGCGGTGGTGGGCCGGCTGGCTTCGATCTCAAGTTCGGCTGTAAGGCTGCCCAGGTCAGCGGTAATTTTTCGCTGATGGATATGAAAGTGTTCAATTCTCAGGGCATCCCAAACTTCCAGGCGAACGGGCTGCCAGATCCCTTCAGTAAGAAACCGCGGTCCCCAGTCCCAGCCGTATTGATATGGCGCCTTTCGCGTGTATGGCGCGGTAGCAATGTTGTCTTCGTTTCCGAAATTATGAGTAGATATCGCGGGTAAGACATAGGGCAGCGACTTGACGTAAGGAAGCATCTTTTCAACCGGTGAATGGAAAACAAGCCGCAGCGTATTGGCCCCAGGTTTCAGCAGCGTTTTCGCAGAAACTCGCCAGCGACGGAACATGTTGTCGGCGCTGAGAATTGCCTGATCGTTAAGGTAAACGTCCGCAAAGGTATCCAAACCGTCAAATACTAGATCGACGTGGTCGTGGCCTAGTGTCGCCGAGTCGACTTGAAACGTAGTTTGATATTCCCAATCAGTCAGGCCGATCCATTGCAAACGGAACTCGTTATCACGATCAAAAGGATCGGGAATAAGGCCGTTGCGCACTAAGTCAGTGTGCACCACGCCTGGGACCTGCGCAGGATGCCATTCCGTCAAGGTTACCCTATCTGCGTTTCCGATGGCGCGAAATTGCCAGCCGACATTTATGTTTCGTGAAGAGGGTTCAGCAGCTTCCAGCGGCAATGCGCCGAAAGCGAAAAATAGAAAAAGCGCGTCAAGGAAAAACACCGCAGCAGCGGCGCTGCAAAATAATCGAGAGCAAGTCCCTCTCATATCGGCACTCCTGCTTTTTGATGCAAACATGTTTGGACAGCGGAAAATTTTCTGTCTACGAATGGAATTTCATCTCGTAGCTATAGGTATCGCGTACTCCAAACACAAGGCGGCTCCGCCAACGATACCCGCATCCTCACCGTAGTGTGCTTTGAGCAATGGAATCTCTCGGCATCTTGAAATGATGCAATATTTTGCGAGCCCAGCAGCGATGTCGCTGAAGAATGGACTCAGCACGGTCGCTACCCCACCGCCGATGATTACAACATCCGGTTCCAGCAGATCTACGATGTTGCTCAGCCACAATGACAGCAGTTCGACAGTTTCCTGCAAGACCTGTTTGGCAAGTGGATCGCCGCCGGCAAAGGCTTGGCCAACCATCTCGCTGGTGACGGCGTCGATATTCCCGTTGGCAAGATCGAGGATGCTCGAACTTCGAGTTTGCTCTGACGCTAGCTTGGCACGCGCCCGACGAGCGATAGCCGGTCCAGCGGCCAGAATTTCGATGCAGCCGGGCTTGCCGCATCCGCAGCGAGGACCGCGATAGTCGATGCTCATGTGCCCGCCTTCGGCCGCAGCGCCGGTTCGACCGTTGTAGATGTGTCCATCGAACACGATGCCGGTGCCGATTCCCGTGCCCAGGCCGGTGTAGAAGATGTGCCGATAGCCGCGACCCGCGCCCCAATGTGCTTCAGCCAGGGCCGCAGCGTTGGCATCGTTCTCGACTCGCACCGGAACGCCATACGTTTTCTCAATCTCCGCTGCCAAAGGGAAACCACGCCAGCAAGGAAGATTGGGGGGATTGATCACAACTCCGGTGTTCGGATCCAACGGTCCGGGAGCGCAGATCCCGATTCCGCCGATCACACTGCGGGTTTGCGGGGTGTTAGCAAAAAGCAGATCGATGGCGGAAAGCACCGCAGCGAGTCCGTCCCTGGCTTCACGGTTCGCGACCATCGGGGTGCGAATCTGAGTCTTGATTTCGCCATTGCGATCGACCAGGCCGGCGGCAACCTTGGTGCCGCCAATGTCCACGCCAACGAACAAGCAATCTTTCGTTTCAGCTTGCGCTCTCACCTTTTCTCCGAAGGTCACGTAGCGTGCACGGGGTTCGATCCCCTGAATCCGTAGTAGACAATGTAGAGATAGCAGATTGCAGGTAGCAGGAATGAATGGTGGATTCCAATCCGGTCCGCCAACGCTCCCACTAGGACCGGTATGATCGCGCCTCCAACAATCGCCATGATCAGAATGCCGGAGCCTTCCCCGGTCAATGGCCCCAGTTCGGCGATGCCTAAAGTAAAAATGCTGGGGAACATGACGGAGTTGAACAATCCTACGAGAATGATGCTCCACATGGCGATGTGCCCGGTGCTGAGCATGGAGATAACCACCAACAGGCACGCTACGATTGCCGCTGTACCCAGCACGGTCCCCGTGCGAACCTTTTGCAAAATAGCGGAACCGACGAACCTACCGATCATCGCGCCCAGCCAATATAGCGAAACGAAACCAGCTGCCACTTTTTCCGTGATATTTCCAATGTCACGCTGGCTGAAGTAATTGACCAGGAAGCTGCCAATCGAGACCTCCGCGCCAACGTAGACGAAAATCGCAACGGCGCCCAGTATCAGATGGCGATATTTCCACAAGCTCGTCTGGGGCGATTTGTCGCCGGCATGGCGCTCTGCCTCCGGAATAGGCGGCAATTTGAATGCGGCAATCACCACTCCGAGCGCAATCGCAATCAGGCCGAGTACCAAGTACGGCAATTTAATCGAGGACGCTTGGTGCAATCGATAGGCCTGAAGCGCCCCGGCGGGCATTTGCCGAATCTCCTCCATGGTTTTGGGCGCGGCACTCAGAATGAGCATTCCCCCGAGATAGGGAGCTATGGTGGTCCCGAGGGAATTGAATGCCTGCGCCAGATTCAAACGGCTGGATGCCGTCCTCGGAGGTCCCAACACTGCCACATACGGGTTGGCTGAGACTTGCAGCGCTGTGATGCCGCCCGCGAGGACAATCAAGGCAAATAGAAAAAGGGGATACGAGGGCACACTGGCTGCCGGGATGAATAACAGGGCGCCCAGACCCATAGTGAACAAACCTGCGACCATGGTCCACTTGTAGCCTATCCATTCAACGACTCTTCCCAGCGGAACGGAGAACACAAAGTATGCCGAGAAGAAGGCGAATTGAATGAACATGATCTTCGCATAACTCAAGTCGAAGATCGGTTTCAAATGAGGAACCAGAATGTCATTGAGAGCGGTGAGAAAACCCCACATGAAGAACAGCGTGGTCACCATTGTGAGCGCGGCTCTGTAGCTGGAGGATTTCGAACCGCTGCCGGCCGGTGTCTGGAGATTTGTCATTGCCATGGGATCAGATCGTCTCTAGTGATGTTCCTGCAACTAAGTACAGGTTAGGCGATTCCTAATTTTCTCTGCATTTCTTCCAGGGTAAAGCCTTTGGTTTCTGGATACACGAACAGAACTACGAAAAATTGCAAAATCATCATGAGCGAGAAGAAAACAAACGGGTAGGCGCCGGAAGAAGCCGCCATCAACGGAAATATTACGGAGATGAGAGCGTTCATGAACCAGTGTGAAAAACTACCCAGGCTCTGCCCTTTCGCTCGCACGCTGTTGGGGAAGACTTCAGCGAGGTAGACCCAAATGACGGCGCCCTGTGAGAAAGCAAAGAACGCGATGTAACCGATCAGGAGCCAAAGTAGAAAACTCTGGTGTTCTCCGCTGAAGAAGATTATGGCCACTCCAGCAAGACAAGCCGCAGTTCCCACCGAGCCGACCAGAAGGAGCGTCTTGCGTCCGATCCTGTCAATCACAGACATCGCCAGCATGGTGAACACCAGATTAGTGGCACCCACGGCTACCGCCTGAAGACTACCCGATAACGTGGTGAAGCCGGCGCGGGCAAAGATATCGTTCAAATAGTAAAGGATTGCGTTAATACCGGAGAGCTGATTGAACATCCCGATGCTAACAGCCAGGAAGATCGGAAATAAGTATTTGCGCGAGAATAGCTTTTCGGCGGCGTGGCTTTGTTCCACGTCAATTGACTCGACGATGGCTTGCAGATCCTGTTCGTAGTTTTCGTCTCCAGTCAGCCGCAGCACTGCTCTTGCCTCATCCACTCGCCCTTTTTTTACCAGCCAGCGCGGACTCCGGGGAATAGTAAACAACATGACAAAAAATACCCCCGCAGGGATTGCCGTCACGCCGAACTCCCAGCGCCATTCCGTCGCTCCAAAGCGCTGCAGACCTATCAGGTAGTTTGAGAGATAAGCCACGAGAATACCGAACACCACATTGAATTGAAATAGTCCCACCAGACGGCCGCGCAGCTTCGCTGGTGCAATTTCGGCAATATACATGGGAGCAAGCACTGACGAGCCGCCGATCCCGAGTCCGCCGATGAAGCGGAAGAAAACTAAAGCACCCCAACTCCATGCGACCGCGCAGCCCAAGCCAGAGAGCAGATACAAAATCGCCAGCACGCGCAAACTGTCGCGGCGCCCGAAACGCTCGCCTGGAATTCCTGCCAGCATTGCTCCCACCACTGCCCCCCAAACCGCGATGGCAACCGTGATCCCTAACAGTTTCGGCGAGAGACCATAGGCCTGGGTGAGAGGGCTTGTAGTACCAGAGATAACAGCAGTATCGAACCCGAAAAGCAAACCGCCCAAAGCGGCGACAACCACGCTCTTCGCTAGATACGCATTTATTTTCATGCCGTCTCCAGTCGACGGCTTTTATTCTTGAGGGCATTCGCTTCTTCGATCGTCCAAGGCGGGATCGCACCTGGGCGACTAGCAACCAAGGCGCCAACCCGGTTGGCAAAGTCCGCGATCTGAGGCGCAGGCCATCCATAGCTCAGGCCGTGAACAAACGCCGCTGCAAATGCATCGCCGGCTCCGACCGTGTCGGCAACATCAATCAAATACCCCTTGGCCTCCCAGTATTGGTCGCCGATGAGCAGCACACATCCTTTTGAGCCGAGGGTAACGCAAACCGCCTCCCAACCAAACGTCTTTGTGTAGGTGCGGCAGAATTCTTCCAGCGAAACGCATGGACGCCCAAACATCTCAGAGATCTGGGCAACCTCCGCGTCGTTCAGTTTGACCACCGTTGCTCGCCCCATGAGTTCCCGCACTAGAGACGATGTGTAGGAATTTAGCCGGAGATTTATGTCGTAGAAACGGCGCGCATTGGGAATGCGTTCGAGCAGGGTTGCGGTCAGTGCTTTCGCGAGAGGGCCCATTTGATGCAGCGTTCCAAAATAAATCCATTCGGTTGGTTGCGACAAGATCTCTTGGAATTGCGCCTCGGTGAGCTGCGGAACATCGTAGGCAGCCGGGCGATGGAGAAAGAAACTGGGCTGCCCGGTTGAGTCCAGTGTGACCGTAACGCTGCCGGTGGCATGCTGCGCATCTATACGCAAGTAACGAGTTGAGAGATTCAGTTGCGCCATGTTTTCCAGAATCTTCTGTCCTCGTTGGTCCGCGCCCACTGCGCTGATGAAAGAAACGTTATGCCCCAACTTGCTCAGGTGAGCGGAGAAGTTAAAGGTGGCGCCGCCCAGGTACTCCTGTTGTCCGACTACGTCCCACAACACCTCGCCTATGCTGACCACGTTCACAAGCGGTCCCTTCGCAGAACCTTCCGCATAAAATCTCAGCTCGAGCCGCAAAAGCTCGCACAGTATACGCTGCCTAATCCGTGACCGAGAAACCTTCTCGCAGCGGGCAGACGAGCATTGGACGAGAGTGCAGGACAGAGGAGATGATAAGAAATGCAAAGCGAACCCATGTCAACGAAGCGTCGTCAGGAAAGCCCAACTGTGAAAGCCGTGATTCTCGACTACGGAGAAGTCTTGTGCTATCGACCGCCAGCGGAGGAGTTCAGGCGCATGGCGGACATTTTTGGGATCGGTCTTGATTCCTTTCGCGCTCAATGGGAGGGGAGCCGGGCGCTTCTCGACCGCGGCGATCTCACGCCGGAGGAGTACTGGTCGAAGTTCGCCGCCGAGTCACAGACAAAGCTTGGACCGGAACAAATCCAGAGGCTCTGCAAGTGGGAGATCGAGATGTGGAGCAAGGCAAATCCAACGATGGTGGAATGGTTGTTGGATGTTAGCGCCGCCGGAATAAAGATCGGACTCTTGTCGAATATGCCCGCGGACCTGGCGGCTCACCTGCAGGGAAATTTTGAATGGATGGAGAAATTTAATTTCAAGACCTTCTCGGCTCACGTGCGGCTTGTCAAGCCGGACCTGGCCATCTATGAGCACACTCTTCGGGGCTTAGGTGTAAAACCCTCCGAGACCTTGTTCGTGGACGATCGCGAGGCTAACATCCGAGCTGCCCGCAGTTTGGGGATGAAAGCGATTCAGTTCCAATCCGTGGAGCAACTCCGGAATGACCTCCAGGGGATGGGCTTTCCGATATTGCCAGGCGGGCGCGAATTACCCTCTGCCGCCTACGAGTAAGCGAGTTTACGGGCCGAGGTGCTAGCTTTGGCGTTATGGCTGATGCGGCGATTCCTGTTTCCCGGGGACTTGCGCCTGACTGGAATTGTTCTGCAGTCTTTGGAACTCCTGCATTTCGCGTTGCGCCTCTGATGTCTTTCCTTGTTTACGATAGAGGTTTGCCAGCCCGAAGTGCGCCTGCGCCGCAAGCGAACTTTCTTTCTCAATGGAAAGGAGTTTAGTCCACGCTTTCTCAGCAGCGGCCGCGTCACCTTCGAGCGAAGACGCCTTCCCTAATGAATAGAGGGTCTCTGGCATATCCGGCATCAACCGGTCCGCGCGCAAAAGCTCCGCTCGCGCCTCGTGCGCTTTGCCTTGCTCCAACAATGCTGCCCCCAAACGGTAGGCAGCCTCGGCGTTTCCTGGCTGCAGCTTGATTTGCGCGCGAAACTCTTCTTCCGCCTTTGCCCACCGGAACGCGCCAGCGTACACTTCACCCAGTTCCAGGTGAACTTCGGGAATCTCCGGTCGCAGACGCAACGCCTCGCTATATTCCTTTTCGGCTTCAGGCATCCGTCGCAGCACGAAGTAGTTTTCTGCCATGGCTTGGTGGGCCCGGGCAGAGTCGGGGTAAGCCGCCAGCAGGGTGTCAACCGATTGTTTGGCCAGCAATCCGCTGGCGCGGCTCAAGTAGTAGAGGAGATCGGGATCGTTCGGGCGCTCGACGATTGCGGCTTGCAGATTTGCGACTGCCTCCGGCAATTGTCCGGTCTGGATCTGAGCAATCCCGAGAGCAGTCTTGTCCTGTGCGCGTTCTAAGTGTGGAATCGCTTCGGCTGCGTACCCTTGGGTGAGCAGCGAGTAACCCACCAACCGATGAGCCGGCACCAGATCTGGACTCAGCTCCAATGAGTGTTTGAGTGGCGCGATGGCAGCTCCGTAGTCGCGGTTTTCCATGTAGGCCTGGCCTAGGCTCACGAAGCCATCCGCAAAGGCCGGATCGATCTCCGTTACCCTCCGAAACTCCGTGATGGCAACAGCAAATTGTCGCTGTTTCTCGGCCTCGATACCCGCTTGCATGTGTTGAGTGGCGTCTGGAGACGAAGCCTGTCCCGCGAACCACAAAAGTAAGAGTGCGCGGATCACGGCTTCTCCGGTTCACGAACTTCGAGAAACTGGTCAGTGTGAACATCATTCAAGATTTGGTGGATGCCAGACGGCCAAACGATCTCCACCTTCGCGCTTTCCGCAGTCCCAAGTCCGAAATGAAGGCGTTTGTCGCTAGCCGAAAGATAACTGCCGGCTGAGGTTGCATATCGAGTCTGTCCGTTCACCTGCACACGAGCGCCGAAGCCATCACGATTGCTACGTACGCCGCGCAGTGAAATTACCAGCCAGTGCAGTTTGCCGCCTCGGTTGAGGAACACTTGCGGATGACCGCCGAGATAGGTCATCACGACGTCTTCCCAGCCGTCGTTATTTAGGTCGCCAAACGCAGCTCCGCGCCCGGCGACGGGAACCGTACCGCCGGAATCGACGCGCTCGAACCGGCCATTGTGATTCAAAGCCACTAGCGGCAGTTCGTGGTAGTGCAGAGAAGGATCAATCTGTTCGACGTTATCCAAAACATGGCCCTGCGCCACGAAAAGGTCCTTCCAGCCGTCGTTGTCGAAATCCTCCAGGCCAACGCCCCAGCCTGAGCTCCCGCTCGAGAGCACGCCGAGACCAGCTTCGAGGCTGCGATAACTGAAAGAACCCTTGCCATCGTTGTGGTAAACCCCGTAAATCTCCCTGGGCAACTCGGTCACGATGATGTCCGGGCGACCGTCGTTGTCATAATCTTGAAAAACTACACCCATGCCCGACAGCCGCAGACCGTCCTCAGAAAGCGCAGCGCCGGCCTCGAGGCCCACTTCCGTGAAAGTGCCATTACCGTTGTTGTGAAACAAGTACTGCTGCATTCCGTCATTAGCCACAAATATGTCGGTGAAACCGTCATCGTCGTAATCAGCGAACGCCACCCCCAGAGCGCGTCCTTTTTTTGCCGCAATTCCAGAGCGTTGACTTACGTCTGTGAAAGTCCCATCACCATTGTTGTGATAAAGGATGTTTGTAGTGGCGGGAAATTCTTCCGGCGGACAATACGTATGATAATTGCCGCCGCAGTCTTTACTGTGTTTGGTGTCCCATTCCATATATCGGGTCACAAACAGATCTAGCTTTCCATCATTGTCGTAATCGAAAAATCCGGCGGAGACCGACCAGCCGCCGCCAGCTACGCCTGCTTTCGCGGTCACGTCCGTGAAGGTGCCATCGCCATTGTTATGGTACAGAATATTCTTCCCATAGCTGGTCACGTACAGATCGGGATAGCCGTCATTGTCGTAGTCACCGACGGCGACTCCCATCCCGTAATTGCCGTCGCCGGCATTCGCCAGGCCAGCTTGTTCCGTAACATCAGTGAAACTTCCATCTTTGTTCTGACGATAAAGCCGGTTCCAGTAGCGGGGGTCATGACGGTCGAAGGTTTCTGGCGTCTGCATCGGGGTGGTTAGACGTCCGCCGTTTACGAGGAAGATGTCTAACAAGCCATCGTTGTTATAGTCGAGCAAGGCCACTCCGCCAGGCATGGTCTCGATGAGATATTTCTGGGGCGTGGGCGAATTCTGAAGCGTGAAATCTAATCCGTGCGCTGGTTTGACCTCGAAAACAGGCGCGCTGGAGGGCGGAGCCCACAGCGTCAAAGCAAGAACAAAACCCAATAGGCGAAGCAGAGTGTTCGACAACTTCGGGTTCCTTCAGTTCCGGCCCATACCTGGCAAATGCGATTTAGCTCTAGCTGTCGACCTACGGACGACAAACTCCGGCTCGATGAGTATTTCCGAGCAGGCCTGCCCAGGCTTCTCAATATGATCAAGTAAAGTGCGCGCGGCGATCTCACCCATTTTCAGCAATGGCTGACGCACAGTCGTCAGACTTGGGTTGCTGTACGCCGCCGCCTGGATGTCGTCGAAGCCAACCACCGAAATATCGTCTGGGACGCGCAGGCCGAACTCGTGGATCGCGCTGATAGCCCCTATGGCTGAATTATCATTGTACGCAAATAAAGCGGTGAATGGACGGCGCCGGCTGAGCAATTGCTTGGTAAATGGATACCCCAGTCCGGGTGTGCTACAGTCGCCTTCGAGCTGGACCTCCAGATCGGGCTGGCATCGAATACCTAGATCCATGAAGACATCGCGAACCGCCTGCCAGCGGTCCGCGGAATCGGAACTGTCCGCAGGTCCCCTCATCACTGCAATCTCTGTGTGGCCAAGCTCGATCAGGTGTTTCAGGGCCACCCAAGCCGCCCGGCGGTGATCCAGCACAATGTTGGTCACGCCTTTCACCCGCCGATGTCCGGCAATCGCAACCGTGGTCAGCGGCAGCGGCCGTGTGATGGGAGCGTCGACGGTGATAAAGCCCTCGACGCCTCTTTCCACAAGCAGATGGGAATAAGTTTCCAGAACCTGTTCGTCATGGCCATGATCAGCGATCAGGAAAAAGAACCCATGCTGCCGGAGATGTTCTTCGATACCGCTGATAACCATCGAGCCGTAGGCGTCCCTGATTTGCGCAATCACTCCGACCGTGAATGTGCGCTTCACCCGCAGTGAACGAGCGAAAAAGTTCGGTCGATAGTTGAGTTCGCGTGCCGCGGCCAGAATACGATTCTTGGTGTGTTGAGGGACGGACGAAGAAGCCGGTGATTTGTTGAGCACAGCAGAGACGGTTCCGGGAGTGAGCCCAACGTGCTCCGCGACAACTTTCAAAGTGACCCGATGATGTTTTCTCGGCGCGCCGTCTCCCTTGCCAGATTTCATTCAACCGTTCCCTGAGCGCTGTGCCGATTTAGATCCTTGAGAAGGCAGTGCTCGTCAGAGAGGTCCATTAACAGGACACATCCCCGAAGAGCGGCACTCCAACGCAGCGGACGCCATTAGAACATGACTGCCGCCATAAACGTCAATAATTGTGTAGAAAATCGATATTTTTCTCTTGACAAAGCACACTGCGTTGGCGCAAGCTGCGTGCCCAACGTGGGATAGTCGAAAAATCGTTTTGCTCGATTTGAAAAAATGCTACTGCTTACGGGGTCTCTGCGGTACGGCGTGCGAGCTCCGCTCGTTTGCAGTCACGATGAGGGAGTGTCGCTTTTTCGTGCCAGAGTCGTGGGGCTCTCAGAATTGAATTGCTTCGCACTAAATCTCTGAGTTTGAAGGCGGTGCATATGCTCTCTCGTAGATTCTGGATCTCCGTTCTCTCACTGACAACAGTCGCCATGTTTGTGTGTGCTTCCCTGCAGGCACAGTCCACCTACGGCACGGTTGATGGTGCCGTGACGGATTCCTCCGGAGCGGCGATCGCGGGCGCCCAAGTCACCTTGACCAACACCGGCACGCAAGAAAAGCGCACTCAAACGACCGGAGATGAAGGGTTGTACCAGTTTGTAAATGTGATTCCGGGGCAATATCGGCTGGACATCGAGAAGGCCGGCTTCAAACACTCAACACGTGAGAATGTTGTAGTGCAGGTGCAACAGGACTCTCACGTCAACATTGCGATGGCAGTTGGCGAAGTCACTGAGACCGTCGAGGTGACGTCAGACGTGCCCTTACTGCAATCCGAGACATCATCGCTCGGGCAAGTGGTGGAGCAGCGCAAGGCCAACGAGCTGCCATTGAATGGACGCAATATTTTCAACCTGATTACCATCTCTCCCGCGGCCGTTGCCCAGGGCGGGTCGGGCGGCACACCGGTGGGCCAGAACCCCTTCAGCTGGGGAAATTATCAGGTTGGTGGTTCGTTCGCGAATCAGAGCGCAGAGTACCTGGACGGCCAGCCGCTGAACATTGGCTACATCAACCTGCCGATCATCATTCCGACGCAGGACTCCGTTGGTGAATTCAAAGTCCAATACAACAACCTGGGCGCGGATTGGGGCAAGTTCGCGGGCGGCGTGGTGAACCTGAGCACCAAGTCCGGCACCAATTCCTTCCACGGCGAAGCCCATGAGTTCTTGCGCGCCAAAGTGCTGAACTCGAACGATTATTTCTTGAAACGATCGGAATTAGAGAACGGCAAGCCCAACGAACCGCCTCCGTACACTCAGAATCAGTATGGGGTTTCCGGCGGCGGTCCGATCATTAAGGACAAGACTTTCGTCTTTGCGAGCTGGGAGCAATACCGGCAACGGACGGGTTCAGTCCTGACCACTACTGTTCCCGAAACGGCGTTCCGGCAGGGAGACTTCTCCTCGCTGTTAGCCCAGGGAATCCAACTCTACGATCCCTACACAGTGACAGCTGCAGGTACTCGCACGGCGTATAAGAACAACCAAATTCCCACGGCTGAATTCAGCAAGGCTGCCACCGTCATGTGGGACAAGTATTTTACGCCTGCCCCCCCTACGGGTAGTGGTAGTGTCAATAACTTCACCTCGGCCACCAGTTCTGGCGGAAACACCAACGAATTCGTGGTCCGGGGCGACCAAAACATATCGAGTACGACCCGACTCTTCGGAAGGTTCGCCTACTTCGGACTGCTTGACCTGCCGACCAACCCATTTGGAACTGGTCTGTGTTTCGATCGCTGCGCGGAAAATTACCACTCCAAGCTGCTCGCCATAGATCTGAACCATACTTTCTCATCGAACACAGTCTTCGACATCAATATAGCGGGCAGCCGCTTTGTCTATGCCCGTGCACCCATCCTTTCCGGTTACGACCTCACAAATCTTGGCTGGCCGGCCAGCTATAACGTCGCACCTGCTGTCATGAGGACTCCGCCTACGCCTGCTTTCCCATTTCCCAATGACGTTGGCAAGTCGCAGGGGAACAGCGCGATTGGTGACCACAACACTCAGTACAACATTACTCCGGCGCTTACCTTTATCCGCGGCAAGCACACCTTCCAGGTCGGCGGGCAGTATGAATTGGGTTTGGATAATTACTTCCAAACTAACATCGCCAGCGGAGCGTTCGCATTCGACGGAAGCTGGACGGCAAGCGCTGGTGGTCCCGGTGCGTCCAGCGCGACCGGAGGGTTCCCGTTCGCCGATTTCTTGCTAGGGCTGTCCAAAAACCAGGGTAGCTTCGTCAATCAGACTGAAGGCGTAGCCCAGGTGCCCGCCCAGACCGCAGGGAGACAGACTTATCGCGCCTTCTACGGCAATGACAATTGGCGAGTCACCACCAAGTTGACCCTCAATCTCGGCCTGCGTTACGAACTCCAAGGGGGCTGGAATGACCGGTACAACCGGCTGACCTTCTTTGATCCCACTGTCGCAAATCGGACGGTTACAGGCTGCGGCGGCACCGTGGGTTCGGTATGCTTGGGCGACGCGCTTCTTGTGGGGACGCCTCCGAACTCGAGCCGGAACAACCTGCCTTTGGACAAAAAGCAGTTCTCTCCACGTCTTGGATTTGCCTATAGTTGGAACCCAAAGACTGTGATCCGCGGTGGTTTTGGTGTGTTCTGGATTCCGAACTACGTCTCTTTCGGTCTGAATCCTGATAATGATGTAGTCAACCTGGCAACCACGCCGTTTACCGCTACGCTGGATGGGGGCAAGACTCCGGTGAGCACTTTGGACGCTTCCCTCTGTACCTTAACCCCCGGTACTAGCTTTGCCAGCTTCAAATGCGCTCAAGCGGGACCGTTTACTGCCGGGGGGATCCTGCCACCGCCGGGACGAACTGGAAACACTTCAGCATTCGTGGCGGCGTCCGGCTCACCGACTCTGTCGCCGTACTTAGACCCCAAGCTGGGATACGTCGAACAGTACAATCTGGACATCCAGCGTGAGTTGCCGGGCGGGTTCTTTGTGGACGTGGCCTATGCTGGTTCGCACGGGGTGCACTTGCCGCAGTATTCAACCCATCTAGACCAGATACCCGATCCCTTTGTGGCCCAAGCGGCGGCGCAAGCTGCGGCCGGTCAGCCCGTCTCGATCGCGCAAACTATAAAAAACCCCATGGCTGGAACTAGTGCGAACGCAACCATCGGCGCCCCGACGATCGTTGCCGGTCAGCTGGCCCGGCCTTTCCCGCAATACACCGACGTAAACCTTGCCGGGTTCGGTTGCTGTGGCAGCACCTATAACTCACTGCAGGTTTCGGGTACTAAAAGGTTCCAGGGTGGCGGAACTTTGCTGGTGGCTTACACCAACGCAAAACTGCTCAGCAATACCGACACCCTCACCAGTTGGCTGGAGAATGGCAGCACCGGCGGCGTGGGACAAGTCCAGGACTGGAATAATCTCAACGGAGAAAAGTCTCTCTCCTCGCAGGACGTTTCGCAACGCCTCGTCATCAGCTACGTGCTGGACCTCCCCTTTGGTCGTGGGAAGAGGTTCCTCGGCGACGTAAGCGGAGTGACAAGCAAAGTAGTCTCCGGGTGGGGAATTGACGGAGTCACTACGTTCCAGCGCGGGTTCCCGCTGAAGATTGCATGGGGCGGGTCGGCAACTCCACTGGAGAATCTCAATTTGGGTGTCTCTAACGTCCGTCCGAATGTGTTAGGAGGATGCGATAAGTCGACGCAGGGAAGCGGTCCGTCAGGCAGGCTCAATCAGTGGTTTAATGTGAGTTGCTTCGCCGCTCCGCCGGCCTATGGATTCGGGACTGAACAGCGCGTGGATTCCTCACTGCGCGCCGCCGGAATCAACAACTTTGATTTCGCCGCCTTCAAGAGAACTGCGATCACGGAAAGAGTGGGTCTCGAGTTCCGCACGGAGTTCTTCAATCTGTTTAATCACCCGCACTTCGGCTTCCCCGGCACGAACTTCAATCCCGTGGCGGGCAACAACAGCGCAAACGGCTTTGGACAGGTGGTGTCCACCAATCCAGACAGCAACCCGCGTCTGATCCAGTTTGCACTGAAGCTGGTTTTCTGAGTTTAGCCAAAGTAGGCCGAGCTGGGAGGGGTTTCCAGCTCGGCTCTTATTTTTATCTGGGGTGATTTGGGGGGCAGCAAATTCTGCAAGCTTATCCCCATGCCTCCGTTTGGCTCCAGTTCCTCCGACCCGCATGAGGACTGTTCCCGTCATCGATTATTCCGAAGCCAAAAAGATCATTGACCTCATCGTGGAAAAAGCTTCGCAGATGCAAAAAGCAGCGGTCGTTGCTGTCGCCGATTCGCATGGCGAGTTGATTGCCTTCGCCCGCATGGATGGCGCGCCAATTTCTTCTATTCGGATTGCTGCCAATAAGGCGTGGACCGCAGCGCGCGAACGCAAGCCAACTAAGGAAATCGGCGAGAAAGTGCGGCATCCAGAAAAAGGTCATGATATTGCCTACTATGGCGATCCCAGATTTGTAGGATGGGGTGGCGGCATACCGGTTTGGAGAGACGGCGAGGTGGTTGGAGCTGTCGCAGTCAGCGGTCTTTCATCAACTGAGGATATAGCTCTGGCAACTTTGGGCGTCGACCTGGTTGCGAGCCGTTAAGCGATTATTCTATCGGCGCAAACCCGTCGAGCTCTCTCGGGGTCCATAGACGTTGCATATTCGGAGGTTTGGAATGGTGCGCAAGCTCCCTTTCATTGGTTTGCTTGTTCTCCTGTCAGTGTCATCCGCCTTATGCCAGATGTCCCAGCCATCCCAGGCGGACATCGAGAGTCGGGTGGATTCACTCCTCAAGCAATTAACCTTGGAAAAGAAAGTCGATTTACTCGGCGGCGTCGATGATTTCTACATCCGTGACATCAAGCATATTGGGCTGCCACGATTGAAGATGGCCGATGGGCCAATTGGGGTTCGAAACTACGGTCCGTCCACCGTATTTGGCGGCATTGGTCTTGCGGCCACATGGGATCCCGAGTTAGCGCGCCGGATAGGAACCGTGATCGGACAAGATGCTCGTGCCCGCGGTGTGCACTTCATGCTCGGCCCCGGCGTCAATATTTACCGCGCTCCTTTATGCGGCAGGAACTTTGAGTACTTCGGAGAAGACCCGTTCCTGACTACACGAACCGCTGTGGCGTACATCGAGGGCATGCAGAGCCAGGGGGTGAGCGCCACCATCAAGCACTTCATGGGTAACAATTCGGAGTTCGACCGTCACAACACCGATTCGATTATTGACGAGCGCACTATGCGCGAAATCTATCTGCCAGTCTTTGAAGCGGCAGTAAAGGAAGCGCATGTTGGGGCCATTATGGACTCCTACAACCTTACCAACGGTCTCCACATGACCCAGAACGGCTACCTGAACACTGACGTGGTCAAAAAGGAGTGGGGATTCACGGGAATTATGATGTCCGACTGGGACTCGACCTACGATGCCGTTGCGGCCGCGAACGGCGGACTTGATCTGGAAATGCCCTCGGGGAAATTCATGAATCGCGAGCTGTTGTTACCGGCGATTAAAGCCGGCAAGGTGAGCGAGGTTACGATCGACGACAAAGTGCGGCGCATCCTGCGTACGGCGATTCGATTCGGCTGGCTCGATCGTGATCAGGCTGATTTGTCAATTTCCCGTTTCAATCTGGAAGCAAGAAAAGTTGCCCTGGAGGCGGGTAGGTCAGGCATGGTTCTCCTGAAGAATGATGGCAATGTTCTGCCGCTCGATAAAGGGCGGATAAAGTCGATTGCGATCATCGGTCCCGATGCATATCCGCCGCAACCCGGCGGTGGCGGCAGCGCGGAGGCAAAACCTTTCGCACCAGTAAGCTATCTGGAAGGATTGGCGAATTACCTGGGCGGGAATGCAAAAGTTTATTACGAGCGCGGCATACCTACCCTTGGGGACATGGCAAAACAAACGGAATTTACGACCGAAGCCACGGGGGGCCAACGCGGCTTGAAAGCTGAGTTTTTCGCTAACGTGAGTCTTACCGGCGCGCCGAGCTTGACTCGCACCGACAAGCATCTCACCTACGAACCAGCTAAGGGAGAAGAGGGTAAGACCGATAACGATGCATCGGCCCGGTGGACGGGATACTTCACACCGACGACTCCCGGTGAACACCTGATCCTCGTTCAAGGCCCAGGGGAAAACGGCGGCTACCGGCTCTATATCGACAAAAAGCTCGTGCTTGATAACTGGAAGGCCTGGTATGCCTTCGTAAGCGAGGTTCCCATCAACCTGGAAGCAGGGCCTCACCAGGTCGAGTTGGACTACCATGCAAAGAGTGGCTGGGGCAAGACCACCGCGAACCTCGCTATCGTCCGTCCTGAGACTCTCGTTAGCGCCGAAGCGAAATCGTTGGCCTCCCGCGCGGATGCCGTTCTGCTTGCAGTCGGCTTTGATACCTCCAGCGAAGGCGAGAGTGAGGATCGTACATTTCGGTTGCCTTGGGGACAGGATGTGCTCGTCAATCAGATCGCCGCCGTGAACAAGAACACGATTGTAGTCATGACCTCTGGTGGCGGAGTGGACATGACGGCCTGGATTGGTCGTGTTCCAGCCCTCTTGCAGGCCTGGTATCCCGGCCAGGAAGGAGGAACGGCACTGGCGCAACTATTATTTGGCGAGGTCAACCCTTCGGGAAGGCTGCCGATTTCAATTGAGCGACGTTGGGAGGACAATGCCGTTCATGACAGCTACTATCCGAAAGATGGTGAGAAAAAAGTTACTTACACCGAAGGTCTGTTTGTGGGCTATCGCCATTTTGACAAGTCGTCAATTAAGCCTCTATTTCCATTTGGCTTCGGACTCTCCTACACCACTTTTGCATACAAGAATCTGACAACCGCTTCTGGGGGCCCTGATGGGCAGGCGGTCACGCTGGCCTTCGATCTGACGAATACGGGCGCCCGCGCCGGCGCAGAAGTCGCCCAGGTGTACGTTGGTGATCGACACGCTCCTGTGCCGCGCCCAGCCAAAGAATTGAAGGGCTTCGCAAAGGTGAACCTCAATCCTGGGGAGACCAAGCACGTTCAAGTCACACTCGATCGGCGAGCCTTCTCTTATTATGAAGTTAAGAGCCACAAATGGACGGTTGCACCCGGCGATTTCGACCTGTACGTTGCGCGTTCGGCCGCGCAGATCGAACTGACCGGCAAGGTTACACTTCAGTAGGAAAGTCAGAACTCTCAAGCCCGAGTCTCACGCACAGGCTCGTCCGCGCTCTCAGCTGGGGCTGTTATCCAGGTTTACCCAATTGCGCGACGGGGCCGATCGTTCGACCGCATCCAGCACCCGTTGCACCGCAAGTGCATCTTCAAAATTAGCGTGGAATGTTTCTTCCCGCGCCATCGAGTTGAGAAAGTCTCCGAGTGTGGCGATGAAAGGATGTTCGTATCCCACGGCATGTCCAGGCTTCCAGAAGATCTCCCAGTAAGGATGGTTCGGACCGGTCACCATCAAACTTCGGCTGCCCTGCAGATTCGGGACTTCCGTAGCATCGTAGAAGTCGAGCCGGTTCATGTCCTCCAGGCTGAATCGCAGCATGCCTTTGGATCCGTTAATCTCAAAAGAGTTGCGATTTTGGCAGCCGACGCCGTAGCGGCTCACCTCAAAACTGCCGATGCTTCCGTTAGCAAAATGAGCCAATAGCAATGCGGCATCGTCAACATCGCGTCCCGGAGCGAAGGTGTGAGTCATGGCCGTCAATTCACGAATGTGTCCATTAAGGTAGAGCGCGAGATCAATCGAGTGCGAAAGCAGATCGCCTGCAGCACCGGTTCCAGCTTCGCTGCGCTGGTAGCGCCACCCGGAGGCTTTCGACGGATCATTTCCTGACTGATTAAGATAGAGCGCGCGATAGTGAAACGGCTGCCCCGTTCTTCCCTCTTCAATGAGCTGCTTTGCAAAGGCAACAGCAGGAACCCGCCGGTAATTGAACCATACCAGGTTCGGCACGTGGCGCGTCGCCTTTGCCATTCGTTCTGCCTCTTCCAGAGACGTGGCTAAAGGTTTCTCGCATAAGACCGTTTTCCCGGTTTCAGCCGCCGCAATGGCGATGGGCGCATGCAACGCGTTGGGAACAGCGATGTCGATAACATCGATGTCCTTCCGATTGATGAGTGCGCGCCAATCAGATTCGACTTCTTTCCAGCCCCATTGTGCAGCCATGGCCTCCAACTTCGTTCGATTCCGCCCGCAAATCGATTTCAAATGCAATTCGTAAGGCAGATCGAAAAAATGGCCGACCTGGCGGAAGGCGTTGGAATGCACCTTCCCTATAAAGCCGGACCCGATCATGGCTATATTCAATTTCGGCTTGTGCATTGTTCCGTTCAACTAATCGCTCAATGTTCGGAGGCCTGCAGCAACTCCTTCAAATACTGCTCCCACACCGCTGCCCATGTGTGCGTACTGTGCCCGTGGGTTTGGTCGGAAGTGGGCATCAGGACGAAACGGCCCTTCCTCACGCGCTTAATCTCTCGCTCAGCGATTCCCAACTCCGGTGGGTTGATAAAGTCGTCGGCGGAATTCACAAACATGACCGGCACCGAGATTCTCTCCAGCTGTGGGGAGGGGTCGTAATTTCGTGAAGCGTTAACCGCATAAAGTAAGTCGTTCGCATCTGTATTAGCGGTGACCCCCCTGGTGTAGTCCTCGAGCTCCTTGTCGACCGCATCGCGTGTGGGGAAGTTTTTTTGCATCTGCACTGGCCCGCCTCCGACAATGAGCAGCATGTCCGCTGCAATCTGCAATGCCATGTGGGGTTCAGTCGCGTATTCGCCAGCTTTCCAGTCCGGGTCCTGGCGGATCCCATCGATGACTATCTTGCGCCACATGCGATTGCGACCGGCTATTTCTACCGGCAGGCAGGCAAGCGGCATGAGTGCGTCCATGAAGTTGGGGTGAGTCTCGCCCCACACCCACGAATGCATACACCCCATGGACGTTCCTAATATAAGTCGCAAATGGTTAATGCCTAGTCCCTTTTCAAGCAGCTCGTGCTGCAAGGCCACCATATCGTCGTAGTCGTATTGAGGAAAGCGTGCGTGCATCCCATCGCTCGGCTTGCTCGATTTTCCGCGGCCGATATTGTCGGGAAGGATGACGAAGTAGCGGCTGGTGTCGAGAAGTTGCCCTGGCCCAAACAGGATGCCAGCAAATTGCGGCACAAGAAACTGTCTTCCCGAGCCGGTCGTGCCGTGTAGGATCAGTACGGCATTGGTGACCCGGCCGCTCGCGTCATGCGCGGGCTTGCCGAATGTTGCGTAGTGGAGCCGCAACTCGGGGAGTGTCTCGCCCGATTTGAAATGGAAGTTCCGGGCGACGTAATCGCCTTCCTGGGGTGCCTGCCCGAATGCGGAGAGTTGTCCGGGCTGCTGAGCAGGCGATTCTGTCGCAGCAAAGAACAGCAACGCCAGGAGTACGGGCAACGAAACTCGAATGCGACGGCCCATTTTTTCTGATCCTCGGGCCGCACTGTACCATAACTGTGATACTCGTGAGGAGCTCGCGGGCCGTCTCGTTTCGCCGGACCCCTCAGAATCTCATTCACGCATGCCTGCTTCCATCGCTGATTGTGGCATCGACGCAGATTTGCTCCCCGGCATGCAGTTTTCAGTCACTTCGTCGAGCATTCGCGTTTGACCGATCTCGAAGACCGACTCCAGCCCGACGACCCTCAGGATCTCGCGCACTTGTTTGGCTGGATTTACCAGCTTGACATATATGCCAGCGGCCTGGAGGGCTATAAGAGCGCCGACTCCAGCCGCGTCGATCACATCCACCTTGGTCAAATCAAGGATGACACTTGGTCCGTGCTGTCGAACAGCTGGGCACAGAATGGCGGTCTCCGAGCCATGCACAATTTTTCCGTGGCACCATAAAATCACTTCGTCGCCCAGGTTCTCGACAATTACAGTCAGCATCTTTCAATCCTCCGCATCCCCGCTCGCACGGTGTGAAATTCTGTAACTCAAGATTTCGCCTCAGTGGCTTGCGACCCGAACGAACCGCAGCGGCCGCGCATCGATTGGCGGAACTTCTCACGTTCCTCGGGTGTCATCTGCTCCCAACGCTCCATCATGCGCCGCCGCCAGTACCAGTGGCGACGGGGCCCACCGCGGAATCCGCCAAACAAGATCTTGCTAAGAATCAGTAGCCCCACCGCTTGCCAGAAGCTGATCACATGCCAGCCGAACAGAGCGGGCGTGAGCCAGTTCCACAAGCGCATCACAATAAAGCTGAACACCACAAGAAAGAGCACCGCAAACAGCACGAATTTCAATCCCCGTAAAAATCGGTTCCTTCTCATTGTCTTAATCCTTATCGTCTCGTAAATTCGTTGTAGATGGCCTGGAGTCGCTGCCGCAGATGCAACACTGCGTAGCGCTTTCGCGACAGCAGTGTATTCACGCTGACGCCGGATTGCGCGGCCATCTCCTTGAAGCTGTAGCCCATCATCTCGTGACCGATGAAGACCTCCCGCTGCTCCTCGGGCAATTCGTCGAGCGCATCGTCCAGTTCCTCGAGTAGCACGCTACGAGCGTAGGCCGCATCGGGTCCGGCATCGGAGGAAGGGAGCAGCTCTTCCAGATACAGTTCATCACCGTCCTCCGAGACTGACGCCGCTTCGGTTCTTAGCGCTTCCCGGTTCTTTCTGCGAAACAGATCCGTGATCCGGTTGCGTGCGACCCGGAACAACCATGCTGTCACCTGCTCCACCGGCTTCATCATCCGATAGGTCTCGACAAGCTCGTAAAAAACGTCCTGGAGGACATCTTCTGCGTCCCCGGCATCGGCCACGCGTTTGCGAATGAAGTTACGAAGCCGTGGTTCGTCGCGAGAAATCGCCTCGGAGATCTGTTGATCCTGCTCCGGCATCGGCCACTGTTTTCTCAGCGCCTCGTCCATCTACTCCTGTAGACGAGCTAGTGAGAGGAATATTGTAATGGGGTTGCTCGTGTGGTTATGCTTCGCATAATACTGCCGCAAACGCAGCTGCCGCCAGGCACTACTGCAGCCAAGCCCGCGCCTCGTCTACAACAGTCGATGGTTTCGACTCAGTATGCTCGTCGCCAAGGCCAGACTATGCGACGGCCAGGAGGGAGGCTGGCACACCCGCTTTGCAGGCTTGCTTTCAGCATGCAATCACGTAATAGAAGGCCGGATCGCGGCTCTCGGTGATTAGACAAGCTCGGGCGGCTGAGACTCTTATCCTAAATGCTTGTCGAGCGCCTTCTGGATGGTTTCTTTCGGAACGTAGCCAACGATCTGTTCCTTGACCTGCCCGCCCTTAAATACCAGCAGCGTCGGAATGCCGCGCACTCCATAACGCATGGGAGTGGCGCTGTTGTTGTCTACATCCATTTTTCCGATTTTCACTTTGCCCTGGTAGTCCTTGGCCAACTCTTCAACAATGGGGGCGATGGCGCGGCAGGGGCCACACCACGTTGCCCAAAAGTCCACCAGCACGGGTGTGTCGGACTTCAGTACGTCCTGGTCAAAGTTCGAGTCGGTTACCTCAAAAATTCCATTCCCTGCCATCATTTCCTCCGGTTGCGCCGATCGCCTTGGACCGGCGAATCAGTCAAATAATAGCTGTACTATCCTAACACTACATTTGATGCGCGACATTAAGATCGGTCGCAAAGCGCGGCCGCGGGAAGAAGTTCAGCCTCCCAGAGCCAGTCACTCGCACAAATAAAAAGCGCCCTAAACTTTTCAGTTCAGGACGCCTCGGCAGCCCTCCCCCAGAACTGCCAAACCACGATTGGATACTAGGCCTACCCCGTCTGGCTGTAAACGTCACTTCGGTAACGCGGGAGTTTTTGCAGGTAATTGCCTCATACTGCCGAAAGTAATATGAGAAGTAATGGTGGGAGGATGGAGTAGCGAATGGCGCTTTATTTCTTCTGCCAACTCTGTCCCGCGTCGCTAGTTGTCCAGGTTTCGTCGTTCGCGGTGGTGAGTTTGCCGTGAGTAGCGTCGGTGAATGTAACCCCAATGACGTCCGCGGTAAGTGCCTTGCCGTCGACGGTCGGCGTGATTTGTACCCAGTGTTGCCCGATGTCAGAAGAGTGGTAGAGAGCTCCGGCTGCACCTCCGACCCAGATGTCATGCCCCATCGCAGCCAGGGCCCGCAGGGCCGAGGTGGCCGGTACCGAAATTGTTTCCCAAGTGCCACCCGCATCCAGGGAGCGCTCCAGCACGCCGTCAGGAGACAGAGTCCAGCGCGGAGTGAGCGTGACGGCCTTCTGGAGCACCGCCGGGCTCCGCGCGCGAGCTGACAAGCTATAGTCGTTGGCACCGGCGGCCATCGTGGATGACGAGGCGGCCTTCGATTTCAGTGGAGTCCCCATCGCGTCCTTCGCCCGCTCCGGGGTCAGCTCCGCGACTTCGGTGTTCACCGCGCTAGCTGCGGCTTCTACCTCCACCGTCTCGGTGGCATCTCCCGGTGCCAGGATCACGTTGACCGCGCTCGGCTTGTTTAGTGTCAACTCAGCCAGCTCAGTGGTGGTACGAAAGCCGCTGGCCTTTACTGTGATCCTGTAGTTCCCGATCGGGAGGTCTTCAAACCGGTACTGACCCGTCGCGTTCGTACTGCCGGGCGTAACCTGCACCGTCCTTACATTGATGGCTGTGACCTCGGCATTCGCCACCGCGGCGCCGGAAAGATCTAGTACTGTGCCCCCCAAGTCAGCTCTGATAGCTTGCCCGTAGCCTGTGGGTACGGATTGGCCATGTATCGCCAGTGAACCGGCTGCTTGCGACTCGGATTTGGAGTTCGCAATCAGTCTGCCGGTCGCAGTCGCTGACCGTGCTGGTTGCTTCACAGCTCGCGAAGCATCAGCCGTCTTGCCGCTAGATTCGGTAGATTGTGAGGCGCGATCCGCCGCCACTTTCTCGGTGGGCACCGGTGAGCTTTGTGTAGGTTTCGTGGTAGCCGTCGTCGGCGTCCTTGCAGAGCGCTCGTAGCGGAGTACGACTGCTGCGCTGACGATTACGACACAAGCAGCCACAGTTCCCCAGCGCAGCACTGGCCAGCGAAATACAGTTGATCTCGCAGCTCGTGCCGCGGCGGATGCGGAATCCGGCTGCACAGATGCCAGCAGTGCAACATCGCGACAATCGCCGCACTGGCTCAGATGTTCGAGGACTCGGGTCCGCTCACGCTGCGTTAGCGACTTCTCGGTGAAACCGGCGAGCAGGTCGGCATCTGGATGGACGTCAGCCTTCGCAGTAGCCTGAAGTCTCTGCCGCACGATGTTAGGAACTTGCTGCATGTTTATTTTCTTGCTTTCCCTACACTTCAGCCTGGCCCTTCCGTGGCCGGCGCTGCCTTCTTTTCAGGGAACGCCTGGGGGCTGGTTTCTTGCGCCAGTCGACTGCGAATGTTCACACGAAGGTCCCGTACGTCCACTTCCAGGGCTTCTTCGGCCTGGCGACGGCTCATGCCCCGTCGTCCCAGGGCAGCTAGGATCCTCTTGCGCAGGGACTTAGCCATCTTGTCCAGCTTGCGGCTGATGGTCGATTCGTGGACCGAAAGTACCTGGGCAATCTCCGCCAAGGTATGCCCGTCCAGATAGTAGGAGGCCAGCGCGAAGCGATCTTCCGCGCAGAGCGCGGCCAGGACTTCATCGGTCGCCGCTTCGACCCTGGGATCAACGACCGTTGCGGGCTCCGGATCGACAACGGCGAATTGCGCTCCATTTTCGCTTTCCTGATCCAGGCTAACCAAGCGCCGCTGTCGGCGATATCGGTTCACGAACTCTTGCGCCATCACCGTACGCAACCAGCCCTCGAGCGAGCCACGTCCGGTATATGAGGAGAGCTTCGAAACCCTTTGCCCGTCGCGCGTGATCGTGCCGTAGAGATCAGCGTACAGCGAGTCTGCCAGTTCTCGGGCCGCCGAACTTTCTTTCGCGATGTAGCCCGCGATGTCATACAGCTTCTCGCGATAGCGCAGCATGAAAATTTCCCAGGCGCGTTCGTCACCCGCGGCGCAGGACCGCGCCAGGGCCAACTCTTCCACTCGCAAGCTCGCGCATAACTCCGCGGCGTCGCGCGACGTTGCTTCTGCTGGGAGATATTTTTCACAAATTTCTTTAAGAACGCCGGCAAATTTTTGCGCACTCAATCCCAGTTTTTCGCCATCGCTTTTCTTGTAAAGATCCGCCATGACGGACTCCAGCCCCAAAGCGATTCCCTCTACAGATTGGACACCGAAGTTGGTGGTCGCAGACATGGCCAGAGTGGATGCTATCAATTTTTTAGACGCAAGAAGCTGAAATTTGTCGTTCCCTATTTAGTTGGGCTGGGAGGAAGACACCCCGGAGCACGACGCTCTCCCCCCCCGGCGTCCGGGGTGTCGCTATTCAGCCTGTAGGAAGAGGAAGAAGTATGACTGTCAAGTTGTCCGCTCTGGCCTTGGTACTCGCCCTGGTGGCTGGGCTGGCGTTATTCATACCGTGCATAGCTCCTGCGGGCGAAGTTGCTTCGACATCCGAATACAAGGTGGTGGCGCCCATTCGGCACGGTAACCTGACGGTGTTCCCAGTCGTAGCAGCCACATCGCACGATACCCGCGTTTTCCTCACGCTCGACGAAGGCTTGCGGTCGGGCGACGTCGTGGTAACCGAGTCTGGCAGCCTGCAGCCACTCATGCGCAGGCGTCATGTCCCCATCCCGCACGATGGAGCGCAGGTGAATCAACTGGTGCTGGTGAATAATTCCAAGCGACCGCTCATTTTGCTCGCGGGCGAGATCGTGACTGGCGGTAAGCAAGATCGCGTGATCGGAAAGGACCGAATCATCCCTCCCGAGAGTGATCCCATCGACCTCAGCGTGTTCTGCGTTGAGCCCGGACGCTGGACGGGTGCTTCGGCGAACTTCGGTACGAATTCCATCGACGGCGCACCTATGGCGCAACCCGCCGTGCGGAGTAAAGCCATGGGAGCCAAAGATCAGGCGCAGGTCTGGGCCGAAGTGGGAAAAGCGACGCAAGCTGTGGAGGTGACTGCGGGTGCTCCACTGCAACAGACCACTTCTTACGCCCGCGTGATGGAGAACGCGGATGTCAAAAAACAAGTGGACTCCGTCGCCGAGCCCATCCAGCACAGCTATCAGAGCCTGATTCAACAACTGCGAGATCATAATGCAGTCGGTGTGGTGGCAGCGGTGAATGGTCAGATCGTCTGGGCCGACATTTTCGCCAGCACCAGCCTGCTGGAAAAATACTGGCCCAAGCTGGTGCGCTCCTACGCGACGGAAGCCGTCATAACCAAAACCAAGGGGTTTGAAGTAGACACGAAAGCGGCACAGCGGTTTTTAGATAACCTCGAAGGCCGGCACGAGACAGTGGAGCGCGAGCCGGGACTCTATCGTCATACGGAAATCACCGGCGATGGCTTCAGGGCCTTCGAGCTAACCTCATTGCTGCCTCAAACCGGCTTCGATGTGCACGTGGCAAAGATGGTGGAATGAACCGGTGGAAGAGTTCGTTTGAAGGGCGACTAAACTCTCTCCAGAATCAAGGCAATTCCCTGTCCCACGCCGATGCACATGGTGCACAGTGCATACTCTCCCCTAATTCTGCGTAATTGATATAAGGCAGTGGTGATCAAGCGCGCACCGCTGGCTCCTAGCGGATGGCCGAGAGCGATGGCGCCGCCATTGGGATTTACGTGCGGCGCA
Source organism: uncultured Acidobacteriota bacterium (assembly GCA_963696025.1). Classification (GTDB taxonomy): domain Bacteria; phylum Acidobacteriota; class Terriglobia; order Terriglobales; family Acidobacteriaceae; genus JABCYV01. The sequence continues at coordinate 103,877 of CAVOII010000019.1, read as the reverse complement.
TCGTCGGCAATCCCCAAGTCCCGCAGCACGGCCAGGGCTTGGGCGGCGAACGCCTCATTCAACTCGATCACGTCCATGTCGCCGATTCTCAGGTTCGCTTTCGCCAGTACCTTTCGCGCGGCTGGGACGGGTCCCATGCCCATGATGCGCGGCGCCACCCCTGCCGCTGCCGACGCCACAACCCGGGCCAAAGGACTAAGGCCATGCTTTTTGACTGCATCTTCCGAGGCCAGCAGGAGCGCGCAGGCTCCATCGTTAATGCCGGAAGAATTGCCGGCCGTGACTGTGCCGTCAGGCTTCACAATCGGTTTCAGTTTTGAAAGTGCTTCAAGCGTGGTATCCCGGCGTGGATGCTCATCCTCAGAGAGCACCGCGCCATCGCCCTTCTTCGATGGCAGTTGCACCGGCACAATTTCTTCTGCCAGACGTCCACTTCGTATGGCGTCATGAGCACGCTGCTGGCTTCTCAAGGCGAACGCATCCTGGTCCTGGCGGCAGACGTGGAACTGTTCGGCCACGTTCTCCGCTGTTTCCGGCATTGAATCCACTCCATATTTGGCTTTCATCAAAGGATTCACGAAGCGCCAGCCGATGGTTGTGTCTTCCATTTTCATGGAGCGCGAAAAGGCCGACTCGCCCTTGCTGAGAACAAAAGGGGCGCGGGACATACTCTCGACACCACCGGCAATCAGCACCGAGGCCTCGCCGCTCTTGATGGCGCGAGCTGCGATGGCAACCGCGTCCATGCTGGAACCGCACAGGCGATTCACTGTGTCGCCCGGCACCTGCAGCGGCAGTCCCGCTAGCAGGAGTGCCATGCGTGCGACATTGCGGTTATCTTCTCCCGCCTGGTTCGCGCATCCGTAAACCACGTCGTCGAGCTCAGCCCAATCCACGCTGGGATTGCGCTCGATCAGCGCTCTGATAGGAATAGCGGCAAGGTCGTCGGTCCGAATCGAGGACAGCGCCCCGGCGTAGCGGCCGAACGGAGTCCGAATCGCGTCACAGATGTAGGCATGGTCCATGAAACTCTGGTTCATGAGCATCAACGACAGAATAGTCGAGTATTGAATAGCTTACTAGCTAGGACCGCACGACAAGGATGCGCTGGCCGGCGTATTTCGCACCATCCACACCATCAAGGGCACGTGCGGATTTCTGGGCTTCAACAAGCTGGAAAAAGTTGCCCATGTGGGAGAGAACCTGCTGACTCGGCTGCGGGATGGCCAACTCGCGCTTAATCCTGAAATTACCACGGCATTATTGGGCACAGTGGACGCAGTGCGTCAGATACTGACCAGCATCGCGAGCACCGGCCAGGAAGGCGAGCGTGACTACAGCAAGCTCATCGCGGAGCTGACTCGCCTGCAACAGCCGCCCGAGGCCAAGGCCGAAACGAATGCGAAGATCGAGGCCGCTCTCGCACCTGTGCGGTCAGCCGCGCCCGGAACCCTCGACTCATCGACTTCACTGGGCGACATTCTGATGCAACAGGCAGGGGTCACGGCGCCAGAGATCAACCGAGCCCTGGAGAAGCAGCAGGCGGGCGACCCCCGTCACCTAGGCGAGATTCTAGTGGAACAGCAGGTGGTACAGGCGACCGATGTGGTGAAGGCACTGAATTTCCAGCAGGCCGCACGCGCGTCATCCGTAGCTTCTGACAGCACCATCCGGGCAGATGTGGGGCTGCTCGACAAATTGATGAATCTGGTGGGCGAGCTTGTGCTGGCGCGCAACCAGGTGTTGCAGTTCACCAGCCGAGTGAAAGACAGCAGCTTCCACGCCGCCTCGCAGCGCCTGAACCTGATCACCGTCGCCGCCAACATTCGTGAGCGCGTGCAGTGCATCGAAACCACGCCCTCTATCCCAGCCGTTTTTCTTCCTTTGCTGGAGCTGCTGAATGCGCCTGCTGAGGAGGTGAAACTGGACGAAGTGGTTAAGCTCGTGTCCTATGACAACACCATGATGATGGGCAATCACCTGGATGATGTCGTCAGCCAAGTGCCATTTTTCCGCCAGGACGCGTCCAGTCTCGCAGTGGGTGAACCCCCATCGTAGTACGCTCGGCTTCGTCAAACGGAATCTGCTCGCGGCAGGCCAGCTCGACTGCGGGGGCAAATTCCGCTGAAAAAGCCAGGCAGTTCACCATGAACCCGAGATATAGAGCAAAGCAGGACCGCCCAGCCGTTGGTGGCGCTGGTCCATCTGAGCGATCTTCTCTGCCGCGTGCGAGGCCTGGGTTACGGATACTATGAGCGACAGAAAGTGGACCTGGTCCACGACCCCGCCTGGAGCGTTCTCTTGAAGCAACACACCGATCTTGAAGGCATCGACCTGGTGCGCTTTACCTTCGAGCTGGATGAAGCCGTGGCCGAGATCTACGAACTGGTGTCAACCATATTCGGATCGGCCGCAGAGCGAAACTGAATCAGCGCACCTTCGTCAAAGACCTTCATAGGTAATGGCGAGAATTCAACTCTAGAAGACAAATAGTCCCTTGCCGCTAGCTGTGGCCCTGCAGCGAGATCACGATAGGCATGTTTTCAAACAGGAGTCTGACTTCCAGCGCCGGAGTGTCAGTCAAGTAGTGGACGACGTAGTCGTTCCCCATGATCACACAGTGGGAACCGACAGCATACAGCCGTCACCCAATCCCTCAATCTTGTTCTTGAAGTTGCCGGCAACCATGTTACAGGCTTCGCCGAACGCATCACACATTTCCGGGCCGACCTTGTCTGCCTCGACTCCAAGCATCTTGGAAGCCATGACCGCAGCCGACTTGCGGCTGCAACGGATACTCATCAGGCCGCGCAATCGCCCAGCCAGGCCGACCATCGACGTAATGTCCAGCGCCTCCTTAGGCGAGGTTTCAAGCACCGCAAGCTTGCAACCCAGCATGACTTCGAAAACTTCGCACGCGGCGACTTCCAGCATCGGAAGCCAGGTTTCGTGGCTAGGCTTGACTGCCGGCAATTCACTCGTCGTTTTCATACCTTCACCGCCAGCAGAGGAAGGACATGCTCCTTGACCTGATCTGGAGTAAACGGCTTGCGGATATAGCCCCGCGCCCAGAACGACAGGGCCTGTAGCACATGCGCTTCACTTCCCTCGGTGGTGATCATAACCACGGGGACGCCCGTGGCGTTCTCGACGCTGGAAAGCTGCTTTACAAACTCCAGGCCCATCCATCACCGGCATGTTGATGTCGCAAAGGATCAACTCTACTCGGTTCTCGGCGAGCACTGCCAGCGCTTCGGCCCCGTTCCCTGCCTCGAAAACTTTACTGAGCTCAACCCCCGCTTGGAGTAGCGACCGTTCCACGATTTTGCGCATGACCGACGAATCGTCCACGATAAGGGCTTTTATGCTGCTCATGAGCTATTACTCGTTCGTCCTAAGGGAACCGCATATTGCTTGCTTACGTTCGCTTAGGAGATATCGGCCAGCAGGGGATTGACTTGAGGAGAGCCTGGCAAGTCCGGTGCCCGGCGGATGGTGGCGATTCCTCCAATCCCGCCGAGATCGATCAGGTCTTGCAAGATTTTTTCATGGCTGACAACATCCCGTCGATCAATAACCGGCGACATTGGGATCCTGATCGATGGGGTCGAGGGGTGGTCAGCGTCTGGTCTGCCTCTTGAAGTCCCAAACACGGAGTGAATTGGTCGGATTTCTCCAACCTGCGATTCTTGCCACCGGCTTCCTCGCTATGAGACCTCATCGGTTGCCGGTGTTTCGCTCTCTCGTCAAGGTAAACAAAGCCGATAGAGCATCGTTGATTTTCTCCCGTTCTCCGGGGCTGATGTAGTCATCCTGGGTCAGACGCCTGTGAATAGCCTTACGTGCGGCCGCAACGCGTTTGTCCAGTTCGGTGGGGTTGAATTCGAGCAGAGCCGCTTCATACAGCTCGCGCCAATTGGGCTCAGGCATGGCAACCCTCCTGTCACGTTAGCGGCAATCTAAGGCAAACGGCCGGCATTTGTAAAGAACTTATCGATGGCCAGCTCGATTCAATAGGGGCCACTACAGGCCAACCTGTAGACTAGGATTGCATCTCAAGAGATATTCAACCGGCCAAAATTATCGGATTCTGCGAAAGGAGTGAAGTGAATGTGGAAAAAGCTGGAGGATTCTGCAGGGCCGCAGCCGGAGTTCGACTCGAAGCCGATGCCGGAATCGACCTCACAGGCGGACGGCGAAGCGCTGATAAAAGCTTACCGTGACCATCTGGCGGAGAAAGGGAGGGCCGCCGTCGATCCGCCGAAGGTTTTTACCGAGGGCCAGGATCAACCATCGCGCCCGGCAACTTTGGAGATATACACGGAGGCGGTGAGCGAGTTTACCAGAAACGCCTCAGCGTTCATCGAACAGATCCGGCTTCTTACCAAGGCTCGGGATTCGTATAAGCACGCCATGAACGCTAGCGCAGAACTGCGCAAGATCCTGGATTCTGGCGACGAGAGCCTGCGAACTCTGATGGCTCAATTAGAGCAAGCGGTGAACATTCACGTGGAGAAGGCCGCTTCCGATAAGAAGAAGCCGGAACCAATGAGAGTCGAAGCGATCAGGGGAGGCAACGACAAGAAAACTTTGCCGTAGGTGGCTACCGTGGCGTCCATAGCGGATGAGCCGTGAAAAGGCCGCTGACGAAACCTATCTGGTAAACCACGAAGAGGCCGAATGACAGGCTCAGCAGCCCCGAAGCCATTGCCAGTTTGCGCGCAACATGCGGGCTTCTTCCCGCAAACCTGAGGGTGGAAGCGAGGCTCATGGTGATTACCATCATGCCTGCGATGGTGCCGACTCCAAAGACCAGCAGATAGGCAATAGCCAAATGCGGATTGCGGATGGTGGTAAGAACAAGCAGGGCCACCGCCGCCGAGCCCGCCAGTCCGTGAACGATACCCACTGCCAACGGTCGCAGGTGCTGATATACGCTGAATCGGGCAAGCATCCGATCCAAAAACGCCACCGCGTCTGGTCGGGTCCATGAGGATGGACCTCAGGCCCGTGCGCATGACGATGGCTGTGGACATAATCCCCATGACTGTGAGAATGCGTGTGAACGGCGCCTGAGTGGTGTGCGGCATTGCCCTGCAGTTCGTCGGGTGAGGCAATGGGAACTTCAGGGATGGCACGCAGAAAACTTGCAACATTTATGATCCCCAGGATAATCAGCATGAATCCCACCGACAATTCCATGCTGAGGCCAACCCGAACCGGGATCACCAGATTGAAGAGAATAATCCCGGCGCCGACCACGAGAATCGTAACGGTGTGACCCAATCCCCAAAATGCACCGATAAGAGCGGCGCGGGTGAGGCTGCGTTGCCGGCTGACAATGGTCGCGACTGCGATCACATGGTCAGGGTCGGTGGCATGCCGCATCCCCAGAAAAAACCCCACGGCGATGATGGAAAGAAAAGCGATCATGCGCTCTGCTTCTGGTCTAAACGGCGGCTGCGATGCGAGATTCAGCCAACGTCACTCGGCGGCGTGCACACTGAGTCAAACCAGCGGCTGATATACACCTCGGCGTGGGCTTCCCCGCAGTAATGGCGCGCTCCGGTCGCATTGGCGACATCAGATTTCCATCGGTGCACGGTAAGTTCGGAATCTCCGCATTGAATCACGAACCAGTGGATGGGATCACTGGTCACGATTCCACAGACTTCACATCGGAATTCCTGCAACGTTGTCATAGCTTGTTTCCATATTGTAGCTGCTGGTCGCGCTAGTTGGGGGTGGAGGCTTGTCCGGGATTTGGCGTCAGCACCGTCAACTCGCCTACTTGCTCCCGCTTCACTGTGCCACGAAGGTGGGCCGCATGATCCATCATCCAGACGTCCGGAATGATTTCCCCGACCAGTTGGCCGTGACAGAAGATTCGTATCACTGAGCTCTCGGAAACCACGATGCCCACCGCCTTGGTCGCGGCACTCATGTTGGCCGCGGCTATATGGCGGCTGCCGAGTCCCAGTGGCACGTCCACTTCCGTGGCCACGGCGTCCAGGTAGCGACACGCGGAAAGAACAATTCCGTCGTGACTTACCACGAACCCGCCATCCAACTGCGCCAATTCCTTGATGGTTCCGCGGAGATTGATATTGGTGATGTGGCGCGAAGACTCAGGATGCCCCGATAACGGATCCAATATCAACGACCTTGATCGGGCGAGCACCGCGTCCTCGTCTCCAAGCGTGAACAGCGTGCCCACGCGTTGTCCCTCTCGACCCTCGCGAGCGATCTCGACAGCGAGCTCAAGCAGCGACTCAAGAACGTCAGGATCGTATTCTGTTACCTGGCAGAGAATGCTCTCAAACATCCATCGTGCTCCTCGCCTCAGGCAAACACCATTCGGCTTCATCGTCGCTTGCCAAGACCCAGTCGCTAATCAATTATGCGACTTCCGCTGCTTTTCTGGTTGCTGGTTCCTTTTTTAGTCGAGAACGAAACCAGCAGCCCTTTGACAATAACCTACCGCACGGTAATAAAGAAGAGATTGACGGCAGTGGAGAACAATATGCCTCCGACAATCGCGATTACCACCTGTTGTCGTCCAAGCTTTCCTATTATTAATCAAATCGATGCGCTTACAGTGACTGGTAAAAGCACAGGAGCGGAAGGCTCCGCCCCTGTGACACCTCCGACGAGTTAGAAACGGAACACGATTCCGGCTGAGGGCTGTGCCGTGTGCGTGATCGTATTGGTATTCAGGTTCCTGAGCCCGAAGTCGGGTGCGCTGTACACGAGCCCACGGTACTCGGCTCTTAGAGAAACGTGCCTTAAGACCGGAAAGTCAGCCCCTGCGCCGTAGGCGAACACGCCAGTGGTTTGCCGCTGTGCCCCCGGCACATTCCCGAACCTGTTATTCGTTGGACCAAACACCAGGGCTCCTCCTTCCGCGAGTACGTAGGGGTTGGCCCTCAATAATCGCGGACTCGGTAGATTGAGTACCAAGCCCCCAGTAGCCTGATGAATATTCGCCTGTACTCTCGACAGGCTGGCATTCGAGAAGAACTGTTGCGTGTTGCGGTCATAACCATATACGCCTTCCGCCGCAAGCCACCGATTGAAGTGATATCGATAGCCTACGAGGAACCCACCTGTGTCGGTGCTTCGCTGAAGCGTGCCTTGACCGGTGGAGTCCTTCGTAAAAAAACCCGTGCCCTGGATGCTGATCTCCGAGCGAACTTCCTGCGCCGTTGCGCCCACGGCCAGCACAAACACGAGGCCTACAACCATTACCGCTGCTCGTTTCATTGCAATGTTTTTGGTTTTCATAGATTCCTCTTCCCTCCGTCGCCATCGCCATTCCAGCGACGATTTCAAATACTCCCTCCAATTTTTCAGTCTTGTACCCTCAGTTGCAGCAAATGCAAGTGAAGCACCAAAAGTAGGCGAAGGCCTTCGCTCGCAATTCACTGAAATGTAACGTTGTTTGAAAAAATCGATCGGGATCAGGTGTCGAAAGTCGAAAATGTCGATCGGTCTCGACACAAGACACGAAAGGAGCGTCCCATTTGCGCCATGACGGTGCAATATTGATCGCAACTTGGGTGACGGAACCCAAGAAAGCGTGGGAAGGAGTCGCCGCCAACCTCGGTGATCGCGAATTGGTCATTGATATCGAGCACCTCACGTGCATCAACCGGGCAGGTGAGAACGCTCTGTTCGGTGGCAGCTTTGATTAACTGTCAAGTTCGTCTTGACAACTGCGACCGGAGACGACATGCCGACTCAAGCGCACCCAGATTCAGTGATTTAGCGAGGGTTGCGGACAATGGGTTTGGCATAACCATTGCTTCTCTCTGCCAGGGAGGAAAGCAATCATGTTCAAGGTCACGACAATTGATAACCAAACGCAGGGCGTCCTTGTTCTCGAGGGCACTCTTGTCGGCCCCTGGCTGCCGGTCTTTAAGAGAACATGGGATGATGCGCGTCAGGCGTACGAAGGTGCCAGGCTCGTGATTGATCTCACCAAAGTCACCGTTGTCAGTCAGCACGGAGAGAACATTCTGTTCCAGATGATGACCGAGGGAGCGCAGGTTGTGGGCAAAAGTTTTGTCGCTCGAATGGTCATTCAACAGCTCGAACGGAGACGCACCCTGCAACGCGAGGAGAGAAATGCCAAATCTGGAAGGCGAGCCAGTTTTGCCGTGTTTTTGGTCCTGCTGGCACTGGCCGGACAATTCTCGCGGGCCTCCAGTCCGTGGCAGCAGGTCCCCTGGGAGCTGTTTGGAGATTGAAAATGGCAGACAATATTGGGCAGGAAAAAGCCAACAATGAAGAGACCGTTCCAGATCACGAAATCTGGTTGGCCATTCGCTATCTCGATCCGGATAGAGAACGTAAGGCGAGCGACATCCCGGTCATAATTACTTTATTAGCTTTGTTGTCTATAGTTTGCGTAGTTTGGGTTTTGCTTCGCCTTCGCGGATTGTAAGACTAGGACCGAGAAAAGCTGTCGGACCTTCGCAAGACCCATGCTGGGGACCTGTGTCTCATGAGCAAAGGGCTGCTGACTAGCCGCGAAGATTGCAAAAAACCGGGACCTCACGGACGTAACGACAACCTGCCTGGCCGCCACTTGCGACACTGAGTCAAAACAATTTCCCAGCTTTCACTTTATCAATTAATGCGTCGTAATCGGATAGGTCACTTGCACCTGCCGTTGGCATACTTTCCTCCATCAATCTCCGGTGCTTGTCTACGAGCGGCTGGAATTTCCCACCACTCAGTTCTTGGAGCGCGTTGCGCAAAGCTTCTAGTTCATTCGACAGTATCAGGTAGTCGGCCCGGTCTGCTTTCAGGTACTCAAAGAGATGTACAATCGCGGCGCGCAAAGCTTCTTCGCTCAGCATGCGTATTCTCCATTTTCGGCTGGGGATTATACGCTCCGGGGACGGTAAACATTGGCTCGAAATTCCGGCGAGCGCCGACGGCGGGTCAGCCGAAGGGCACCAGAAATAGACACCCGCAGACTTCAATCCATTTCGAAAGCTAGGTACTGAAGCTTGCCCCGGCGCTCCACCTGCAGAACGACCGCGTCGCCTGATTTGAGTTCGTGAACGGTTGCCCGCAATTGAGAAACAGACTGCAGCGGAGTGCGGTTGAGTGCTCTTAAGACATCTCCTGCCTGTACGCCTGTATTCAGCGCATTTGGGTCGCCCGATTCGGCGACAACGACGATTCCAGAGTCATCGTGGTCTTCGTGCAGCAAAGGCTTCAGTGATTCGTCAATATCTGCCACAAAAACGTTCAACTCCGGAACGTAGATTCTCTGCAGATCCGGCACATCACTCAGATCATCAATGCTCTCCTGATGCACCGTAACCGGGACGAATACTGATAGTTCCTTTGCCCCGCGAAGAAGATCTATTTTCATCGCTTGGTCGATGGGATGAAGATAGAGGCTAGCGATAAAGGAGGGAAAATCGTCGATGGGGCGAGCATCGATCGCGATCACGATGTCTCCAACCTCAATCCCTGCAATCCGAGCGAATCCACCCGGTGTGACGTTGGAGATGATCACGCCCCAACTTCTAGACAACCCCAGGCCTGCGGCCAGTGTTGGGGTGATGGTCTGCGCTTGCGCTCCGAACGCCACTCGATGTACTTGGCCATACTTGCGGAGATTCTCGTAATCGAAGTTTACAATCGATGCCGGAATGGCGAAGCCAAGCCCTTCGCTGCCCCCTCCTTCGGTAAGCATGAGAGTGTTAATGCCGACAAGATTGCCATCTAAGTCGACGAGGGCACCACCACTGTTTCCTGGATTGAGAGGAGCATCCGTTTGAAGATAGAACATCGGATCGTTCGCATCGATCTGACGTGCCACTGAACTCACCACTCCCATCGTGACCGAATTGCGAAGCCCTTCGGGACTGCCAATCGCCAGCACTAGTTCTCCCTGACGCACGGGCACACCGTCGTGCAGTGTGATGGCGGGCAACTGAGTCGCCTCAATTTTGAGAAGCGCCAGATCTGATTCCTTATGTCGGCCCACTATCTTTGCGTCGAAGATCTGCTGGGAGCGAATGGGCTGCAGTCCGAGAACCGAGGTCGAGTTTGAGAGAGGTACGATAACGCGGACCCGTTGTGCTCCTTCGACCACATGCGCATTCGTCATAATGTAGCCGTCAGAATCAACGATTATCCCAGAGCCGATAGCATGCTGGCGAACCATCCGGACTTTGTCGGTATGGCCGTGCGTTTCGGCAGGGCCATATCCGCTGACGAGAATTTGGACGACCGCAGGTGAAACTTTGGAAACCAACTGTTCGAGCGAGCCGTCTAGCTCCCGAAATAGCCCCGTCGATCTGGATTCCCTTATCTCAAAGGAATTCTGATTTCCAGCGGCAGTATGAGCGTTCGCCTGCCCATAGGCCGATATAACAAGTACAAATAGCGTAAGAATGTACCTCATGGCCGTCCGTCTACAGACATCTCCTTTTTTTGGCGTTCCTGTCGTCACTGTGTTGCAGAGCTGCTCGCCCCGTGCTGGAGAACAACCAGCGCTACACCGAGGTCCACAAGAATGGCGCCATTGGCAATCAAAACGTCGATCGCCCTGCCTTGTGTCAGAGATACGCAATTGAAATGCCAACCGCGACATGCCGCTAATGCGAGGAACAATAGCGAAAGAGCAGCTTTTGTCGGCTGGACAGCAGTTGAAAGTCAAAAGTGTCGAAGTGTCGACAGCGAGGGCACTTGCCGGAGGAACTAGCTGAAAGGTCTCAACTCCGTTTCTGTGCCGACCATCGGCTCAGAAACATGTTTTTTTCGGAGGCAAAAAGCTGCTTCAGACCGTTTTTCCTTCATCAAAACGGGTGCTTCCGATAGCGAAAGGTTCGGAAACAGACTTGCTAACGAGCGTAGAGGAATGATTAATAAATGTGACGAGGTAACAGCCATGGCTACAAGACGAAGATTCCTCGGGTTTGCAGCCGCGACGGTAATAAGCGCCAGAATCGGACGGAAAGCGTGGGCTGCTGAACCAAAAAACGAAGTCCCCTTTCGCACCCTCGGGCACACGGGCGAAAAAGTCTCGGTAGTGGGCATCGGTGGTTATCACCTCGGCAAGCCCGGGTTGGGCGCGGAGGAAAGCATCCGCATCGTCCGCACCGGCCTCGACGCGGGCATCAACTTTCTTGACAACTGTTGGGATTACAACGGCGGAGAGAGCGAACTCCGCATGGGCAAGGCTTTGCGCGACGGCTATCGGCAAAAGGCATTCCTGATGACGAAGATTGACGGCCGGAACAAGGCGACCGCAACAATCCAGATCAATGATTCTCTGAAGCGTCTCCAGACCGATCGAATCGATCTGCTGCAGTTTCACGAGGTCATTCGCGATAGCGACCCAGATCGTATTTTCGCCGCCGGAGGCGCGATCGAGGCTGCCCTGGAGGCGCAAAAAGCCGGGAAGATTCGCTACATTGGCTTCACCGGGCACAAGAGCCCTGACATCCATTTGAAAATGCTGGCTAGCGCTTCCGCTCATCAATTCTTATTTGACGCGGTGCAGATGCCGCTCAACGTGATGGATCATCACTTCAACAGTTTCGAGGCCAAGGTGCTGCCGGTTCTGGTGAAGCAGAAGATTGGTGTGCTGGGAATGAAGCCGATGGGTGATCCTTACATTCTGCAAAGCAAGACCGTCACCGCGCTCGAATGCCTGCGCTATGCGATGAATTTGCCGACCAGCGTAGTGATCACTGGTTGCGATTCTCTGCCAATCCTGCAGCAAGCCCTGGATGCCGCCAGAAGTTTTCGGCCGCTCAGCGAAAAGGAGGTCGCAGCATTGCTGGATAAGACTTCCAAAGCGGCGCATTCAGGAGAGTTCGAGCGATACAAAACCAGCCACCACTTCGACGGCACATATCAGAATCCGCAATGGCTGGGATGAAGACGCCTGCCTTCCATTGGGCCGGTTGGATCTAGATAGCAAACCGTTCGCATTCCTGGCAAGTATCGGGAAAGTTCTGACTTGATGGATCTTTAACTCCGGATTCGATGGGTGGAAGTAGCCAGCGTCGGGAAGTGGCGTAATTGGCGTGCGGGGGCAAAGCGGTGCAAGTTCAAAGCACGCGGTTGATCGCTCGCAATTTCTTTATACGCTCACCAAGGATGGGACGGTGTGGAATTCAAATTGCTTCTAACAGAATCGTCCGGGATCTCATGGATTTCTAATCTCGGAAGTGACCTTATGTACGCTACTGAGTTGTCTAGCCTGCGCTACGCGGTGATAGAAGCGAGGTGGATCGGACGGCCCGTAGAACGCTTCGCCGTCGGATATTACAGCGAAGAATCCCTACTCGAGTTGGTCGCAGGTCCTAGCATTATTGGATCCGGCTTCGTTTCCCGCAAGGAGGCTCTAGCCTTAATCCCGGATTCCTTTATGGTCGCTGCGAATCCGGTTTGGAGGACCGAGGCAGTTTGCGAGTCCAAAGAAAATAGAAGCCGCGCTTACCCTAGAACGGCAGCATTGCAAAATCGGTTGAGATTACAAGGGATCTGGACGATCCCTAGCCAACTCATGCGTCAGGTGACTGCCGCGTTCGTACTCATTGTGTGTTCAAAGAACGTCTTTTCTGTGGCGCTCCGCGCTTTCATCGGCGTCTGAGCACTAAACTTTGGCTGATTGATCGAATTTTTTGGGCGCTCAACGCCGGCTGGAATGAAGTGGATAGCCGTCCCCATGTAATAACGAGGCGTTGCTCATTGAACTACTAGTCGATAATCGCCGGTCTCGCCTGTACCCTGAATCTGCTCAACATCGCTTCCCCGGCCGGGTCGGGAGATTCCGAGTTTCTTCATTTTTGCAATCAAAGTAGTGCGTTTAACTCCCAATTTGGCTGCAGCGCCGCTAGCTCCACCGATGACCCAACCCGTTCCCTGTAGTGTTTGGAGAATCAGAGTTCGTTCCGAGTCCTTCAATGTGCATTGTCCAGAAGTGACGGTGATGACCTCGCCAAGCGACGCCGGCAATGGATTCGGAAGCACCCCGTTATCTGAGAGAATGATCGCCCGCTCGATTAAGTTTTGCAATTCGCGTATGTTACCGGGCCAATCGTACGCCTTGAAAGCGGCCAGTGTTTCCTCAGGGATATCGATAATTTCCTTTCCTATGCGGCTTGAAAAGCTCTCCACGAAATACCCTATCAGGGGCACAATATCTTCGCGTCGCTCCCGCAATGGCGGCAGCACAACAGGAAACACGTTTAGACGGTAATAGAGATCGCTCCTAAATTCGTTCCGCTTCACCATCAGCGTTAGATCTCGGTGTGTCGCTGCGACCAGGCGAACATTAACCCGATGGGTTCGGCCACTTCCCAAACGTTCGAATTCCTGCTCTTGCAGGACCCGCAGCAGCTTGGGCTGCAACGCCAGCGGAATATCACCTATTTCATCGAGGAAAAGTGTTCCTGTGTCGGCGATTTCGAAACGGCCTATCTTTTGTGCGATAGCACCAGTGAAAGCACCTTTCTCGTGTCCAAAAAGTTCGCTTTCTAGTAGGTCGAAAGGTATGGCCGCGCAGTTCAGCTTTACGAAGGGGCGTCCACAGCGATCACTGATGTGGTGGATGGCGCGGGCGATCAACTCCTTCCCCGTACCGGTTTCCCCAAGAATCAGGACGGTAGAATCGGTCGGTGCCACACGCCGGACCTGTTCTAGTACGGATTCAAGAGCAGGGCTGTCCCCTACGATTTGCTCGAACCGGCGCTCACTGCGATTCCAATCGCCCGACGGAACTCGCGGCAAGTTTTCCACAGAAGCACCCCAGCTTGGTGTCGAACGTGACGCTTAATTCTCCAGTGCTGCTCGTACACTATCGAGCAGGATCTCGTCGTCAAAAGGTTTCGCCAGGAACTCCACTGCACCCGCTCTTAATGCTTGCAGGCGCATATCTTCATCGCCGTGCGCGGTAATAAAAATGATAGGAATCCGCGGTCGTTCCGTATTCAGTCTCGCCTGGAGTTCCAGGCCCGACATTCCAGGCATGCGGATGTCGGTGATCAGACATGCAGTTTGTCGTTGCCTTCCCGACTGAAGGAACTCCTCGGCCGACGCAAAGGCAACTGCGGGCAATGCTGCCACTTTCATCAGGCCCTGTAACGCGCTCCTGATCGAGTCATCATCGTCAACAATCGCAACCACTCTTAGCTTGTCCCGGCCAGCCATGACCGCAGCATAGTCTGGCAGGCAACCCCATTACAATTATGCTTTGGTATAACTCATGCAGCGAACCCAGCCACCGCTCTATTGAATCTATTCGTCGGCGCTGTCAGGCTATGTCGTTCTGAAAAGCTGGAGCTTCTCCGCCATTCTCACTAGCTCAGCCAGAGATCCCGCTTGCATCTTGTGCATTACCTGGGCACGATGAACTTTAATCGTGATTTCACTGGTGCCAAGTTCCGCTGCAATCTGCTTGTTGAGCATGCCCGCAACCACCAGGCTCATGACTTGGCGCTCGCGCGGGGTCAGCATTTCGTACCTCTTCCGCACAGAGTCAAGCTCCTTCTCCTGCTGACGAATGATGCGATGACGAGCGAGCGCCTGTTGAATGGCGTTGAGAAGTGCTACATCATCGAATGGCTTCGTGAGAAACTCCACTGCTCCCGACTTCATCGCTCGCACCGTCATTGGAATGTCGCCGTGTGCGGTGATGAATACAATAGGAATACGGAGACCTGCCTTACTCAGCTGCTCCTGAAAATCCAGCCCGTTCATTCCGGGAAGGCTCACATCCAGAATCAGACAACTGGGGCCATCCAACCGTTTTGCGCGCAGGAAGTCTTCCGCTGTCTCGAACGATTGGGAGCTCAGGCCTGCCGATTTCAACAAACCCTGAATCGCTTCACGAATGCTGGCATCATCGTCGACGACGAAAATCGTTGGTTTCTCTGTCAGGGTCATTCAGGCACCTCGGCTTGACCTTGCGTGCAACCGAAGTCGGAGTAGAGATCCGCAGTTTTAAGGGAGCATTCGATGCCATATTGGCGAGGGAGCATTTCGCTGCGCCACAACTCATGTTGACCCGGTCGCACAATGCCATCAGGGTACCACCGCGCCCGATTCATGCATGATAATCCAGGAGGCGAGTGTTTCCGGAAGAACCGGAATCCCACAGGTTCGGTCATTTACTTTGAGAAGTTTGTTCTTGCCAGCGGCAATTCTCGAACGCGTTTTCCCGTCGCCTGTGGACGTCATGGCCGGACAGAGGTCTATTTTCCAGGATTTCATTGTCCGTAAGTTTGTTAGTGAAATTGGCGATTGCTGTTGGCGCAGGCACCGAGGGCGGAACGCACTCAGCGGTGCGGCACGCTGCCGAAGCCGGAATCAGCGCGCAAGAGATGGGAGCACGTCGTTTTACTTTCGATCACGACCATCGGCCTTCCGGCCGCGGGACGAGCGCGTACCTGGATTCACGATAAAAGTAAATGAGCTTTTGCGTGAGGCTCACGTCGCTGGATTTGGAAAAGCGCTTGCGGATCGCGTGAAGAGACTCGTCCAGCCGCGATCCAGGCGTAGCGCGCGATCAAAGCGCCCGCTACGAAACAAACTGCAGCAACGTAACGAACTCCAGGGCTGTGGCCGCCGAAAATCCGGAGCAATAAAGATGTAGGCCCGGCCAACGCGGCCCCAGCACGAGTAAGCCAACCAACAGCTCCCTCACGCAATGGACGATCCACGTATCGGTCCCGAGATTCGATAGTGATCGCTATTACCGTTTCGATCACGCTGGCGACAATTCCGATGAGCTGAGTAGCCGGAATGAGGAAACCCATAAGCTCCAGCAACGCCGCCGCCGAGCCCAAAGCGCCAGTAAGAAAAACCGCCGGCAAGAGCTTCCGATTTTCAGACCAAACCGGGATTGCGGTCACGCCTAAAAGGACAGAAGTGTAACTGGCCAGGATCAGCCCGCTCAGCGCTGCGCCGATTTCCGCCAGCCATTCAAGCCATTTGAGCAGAAGCAAGAAACCGTTTCCGTACCCCGACAGGAGAAGTTCGTGGCAAACGACTGCCAAGCCTACGGCGGATGAAAATCCCGCCAGCGTCCAGGCGCCTACCGACATTGCCGAACGTAGCTTGAATACTCGCAACATGTTCAGGAACCTGACCGGACGGCCCAAATCTGCGATGAGGAGTGGCGCAGAGACCAGCGCCCCACCAAATGCTATCCAAAGCGCGGCGCGCATCAATGAGGCATTGCCACGCAGGTGGGTTACGAGAGCGATCAGCGCCGAGACCCCGGCGACTCCACCCACAAAAAAATACAGGGGGACCTGCCACGTCCATGTTGGCGGCTTCAGCACCGGATTGCCGTTGTAACTAGTCGCGGCAGCGGGTTTTGGAAAAGGACTGCCAGCCGGCACAATCCCGTGATCTTGCACTTTCCCGGTTCGCGCCGCTTCTTCCCTTAGAGCGTCTAATCGGCCTTCAGTGATTTTTGGATCCGCCGCCATAATCAACAACCTTCTTTAAATGTAGCGCCGCCGTCTCGGCGGCTCTCGTCACTAGTTCGGGGCACCGCGGCCGGCGAGACGCCGGCGCTACTTTTTCAAATTCTCACCCAGCTACATTACGAACGCCAGACACACCACCGCCACGACTACGAGCGCCGAAACCAGCGCTGCGCTCCAGGCTGATTTTATGTGTATCGTAGGCACTTCGGGTGCAGGAGGAAAATTGTAGGTCTCCGGCTCGCCGAGGATCACAAAGATCGCGTGCGTGCCACCGACACTGGATCCTGTTGGATCGTAGATTCGCACGTCGCTGTAGCCTCGATGTTGTAACTCTGCGACACGCACCTGGGCTTCCTGGCGTAGTTCTTCAAGCTCGCCAAATCGAATCGATCGCGTCGGGCAGGCTTTCGCACAAGCGGGCATCAGCCCTTCTTTCTGCCGGTCGTAGCAAAATGTGCACTTGAAAGCCGTTCCCACTTCGTGATTTTTGTCGACTACTCCAAAGGGGCACGAAACCACACAATAGCCGCAGCCGTTGCAGACTTCGGGCTGCACGAATACAGATCCCACTTCGGTCCGGACGATTGCGCCCGTGGGACAGGCTTCCAGGCATCCGGCGTTCTCGCAGTGCTTGCATACATCGGAGAGAAATTGCCAGCGAAACGGCTCATTTATGCCGGCGATTTGCGAGCCCATCGGTTGCGTCTGCTCCAGAAAGAGCACGTGGCGCCAGGTCGATGCTCCCAACGCGTGCGTATTGTCGTAAGATTGCCCACTCCACTGGAAACCATCATCGGGAATGTGGTTCCATTCTTTGCAGGCCACTTCGCAGGCCTTGCAGCCGATACACACCGAAGCATCCGTTAGAAACGCGCTGGTTGGCATCACATTCTCCCCAAGTGAGCGTTCCATTGATCCAGAGCGGCCTTGCCCTTCGCGCGACGTCCGGGAGAGACGTCGCAGAGAATTCCCTTAGCCTCCATAATCCGCACGTTCGGTTCCTCCGAGATGGCCACGAGGTCATTCGCCGAGTCCCCTTTGACCAAGCCGCGAGAGCCCCAATGATACGGAACTCCCACTTGGTGCACCATCTTGCCGTTGATAAGCAGCGGCCGCATGCGCTGGGTCACCAGCGCTCTGGCCTCAACGATCCCGCGTGCAGTCATGATCGTCACCCAGCCCGCGTTTTCGATTCCGCGCTCTGCGGCCAGCTCGGGAGATATTTCACAGAAAAATTCGGGTTGAAGTTCAGCTAGATGCGGGAGCATGCGCGACATCGCGCCCGAGGTATGATGCTCCGTTAACCGATATGTGCTCATGACGTAGGGGAAGCGTTCATCGGGAGAGCTGGCGAATTGGTTATCCGGACGCTCCTCTCGCATTTCTGCCGGATTGCTTTGCTGCCCCGGATAGATTGGATTGCTGACTGGAGACTCCAAGCCTTCGTAATGCGTTGGCAGAGGGCCGTCTGCCATTCCTTTAGGCGCGAAAATCCATCCCGTCCCATCGGGGTGCAGGATGAACGGTTTATCCCCGGCAAGTGCTTCGTCACCCTGTGCATGAGGAGGCGGTTCATAGTTCGGCGGCTTCGTCCTGGTGAAGTCCGGAACATCCAGTCCCGTCCACTCTTTCTTTTGCTCATCCCACCAAACCAATTTTTTGCGCTCGCTCCAGGGCTGCCCATCGGGACGGGCGGAGGCACGGTTATAGAGGATGCGGCGGTCCGCAGGCCAAGCAAAACCCCAGCCGTGTCCCCACAGATCCCGCGAATTGCGCTGGTTGGCGCGGTTTTCGCCAGGACGTGGAAATACGCCGGCGTAGATCCAGCAACCGCAGGCAGTGGACCCATCTGCTTTCAATTCGCCGAATCCACTTACCAGAGTGTGATCGGCTACTGTGTAGCCGTTAATCTCTTGAAGAACCTCTTCCACCTTGGGCTCGTGCATCGTCCCTTCCAGGGAGTAGTCCCAGGTCAAGGCATTCAACCCGGCGTTCCGCGGCCGCGGATCTTGCTTCCCCTTCTCCTTCAGGCGTCGGCCCAAGTGGTACATGAACCAGGTCTCGCTGCGCGCATCCCCTGGCGGATCGACGGCCTTCTGATGCCACTGCAGCAGACGCTGTGTGTTGGTGAAACAGCCGTCTTTCTCGGCGTGCCCGGCGGCGGGCAGAAGAAAGACTTCCGTTGCGATCTCCTCCGGTCGAAGCTCGCCGCGCTCCACCTCCGGCGAGTCATACCAGAAGGAGGCGGTCTCGAGCTCCACCATGTCACGCACCACCAGCCACTTCAGCTTGGCGAGCGCTTTGCGCTCCAATCGCGAATTGGGAGCTGCCACCGCCGGGTTTTGCCCCATGACAAACAGACCCTCAACTTTGCCATCCATCATTTCCAGAAAATAGCCCTGGTGCGAATGGTCTCCGGTAACACGCGGGAGCCAATTGAATCCCCGGTCGTTTTCCTTTTTCGCCCCTTCGCCGTAGTAGGCCTTGAGCAGACTGACAATGTACTTATCGAAGTTCCACCACCAACCCGTCTGATCACGATGCCTGGCAACGTAGTCTGCCAGATTGTGTGAGTCGAGCCCCAGATTCGGCATCGGCAAATAGCCTGGGAGAATGTCATAGAGAGTCGGAATATCGGTTGAACCTTGGATCGAAGCATGCCCGCGTAGAGCGAGGATACCGCTACCAGGCCGCCCAATGTTGCCGAGCAACAGCTGAAGGATCGCCGCCGCCCGTATGATCTGCGGCCCCTTCGACTGCTGCGTCCACCCGAGCGCGTAGCAAATTGCTCCTGTCTTCTCCGGGCCTGACGCTGAGCAGAACGTCTCCGCGATTTTGAGAAACCGCTCTCTCGGAACTCCGCAAAAGCGTTCCACCATCTCAGGCGTGTACCGCGCGTAATGCCGCTTCAGGATCTGGTATACACATCGTGGATGGCTGAGTGTCAGATCCTGCTCGCAATGGGTGAGATCCGCCGCGGCTCCAGCGCCATCTTTGCTGTGACCTGAGTGATTTTCTGCATACCGTACCGCCGGGCGCTCAAATTCTGGACAGCCTTCATATAGCCAGGTATTGGTGGTGTATTTCTTATTCTTCGCGTCCCAACCAGAGAAGACGCCTCCCAGATCCTCAGTATCCCCGAACGCTTCTGGAAGAATGAATGAAGCATTGGTGTAGGGGATAACGTACTCGCGAAAATCTTTCCCGTTTTCCAACACGTAATGAATAAGACCGCCGAGAAACAGGATGTCCGAACCGGCACGCACCGGAGCCCAAATGTCTGCCATAGCCGATGTGCGGCTGAAACGCGGATCAACGTGAATCACCTTTGTGCCGCGTTCGCGCGCTTCAATCACCCACTGAAAACCGACGGGGTGATTCTCCGCCATGTTCGATCCCATAATCAGAATCGCATCAGAATTCACAAGGTCGCTCGGGGCAGTGGTCGCTCCACCTCGGCCGAATGATGCGCCCAGACCGGGCACAGTCGAGCTATGTCATATACGTGCCTGATTGCTGATACAGACCATGCCCAATCCGGCTGCGAACAGCTTTTTGATCAGGTAGTTTTCTTCATTATCGAGAGTGGCGCCTCCGAGGTGTGCCATCGCGGTCGTGTGCATCACGACCTCTCCGTCCTGTTCCTCCACGAACGTGCGCTCCCGCGTGTCCCAGACGCGATCGGCGATCATATCCATCGCCGTCTCCAGACCGAGTTCTTCCCATCGGGTCGAGCGCGGCCTGCGATACTTGATGCGCGTCTCTCGGTTCGCGTGTGTTAGCAGTTCGAAGCTATCGGAGCCCTTTGGGCAAAGCCGTCCGCGGGAAATAAACGAATCCGGATCTCCTTCAATGGAGACAAGCTTTCCATCCTTGTGAAACACAAGCTGGCCGCACCCTACCGCACAGTAGGGACAGACTGATCGTGCAACCCGAGCATCATGATGTTTGGGAGCGAGATTGCGGGTCCGGTCGCTCATGGCCTCGGCGCCGGTGCCATCGCTGTGCGTCACGATCTGCCGTACTAGCGGCCACCGCATCAGAAGATCTTCAATCATGTCCTGTTCTCCCATCTCGACCGTAGCGCCGCCGTCTCGGCGGCTCTCCGGCAAGCGTCCCCGCCCGCCGCGGGAAGCCGGCAAGTTGCCAGCGCTACGGCACTAGATCCACGCTTTGGCCCCAGCGCCAAATCCACTGTCATGGCGTACGTGCAGTACATAAGCCAAATTCCAGTGACAAACTGAAAGAACCCCGCAAGGCGTGCGCCGGGCGACCAGGATAACAAACGTGTAGGAATTTCGACCGCGTAAATGAGGGTCAAACCGACGAAGATGGTCATCACGGGGGTGTCCCCTGCACGCCGAAAAACGTCCACTCCCAGAATGCTGATGAATAGAAAAGCGATCGCCATCCAGCCGTGCTCTTGAATCGATGTAGCGGCGATGCGCCATTGCAACCAGTGGATCCCGTATGCCGTAGGCGAGACCGGCCATATATAAAGGAGCGACATTTCCGAAGACATTGAACCAGGTCAGTCCAATCAGAAGGTACGCACCTGTAAGGAACTGCATGCAGCCCGGCATCCAGAATCCCCACATTCCCATGGTTCTGTTTACTTCCGGGCTGGGCTTGGGAAAACCAAATAGTGCCTGCCCACCCCAAATGAAATAACCATTCATTACTGCAGGAACTCCTCCGCATTACTCCTGCACACGGATTTCGCCTCTTACAAACCCTGCCCCAGGCTCTTGTTGACAAGAACCTTGACGTCGACATGGCGGTTGAGATCGCGGCCGTGCGGGTCCTGGTTACTGGCGACTGGGTGCGCAGCTCCATAGCCGACCGGCACGAGGATGCGTCGCATCGGGATGTCCTTGGTTTGAAGGAGATAGCGAGCGACTGCGGCAGCACGCTCTTCGCTGAGCTTTTGATCTTCCTGCAGGTTGAATTTGTAGTGCGCGGCGTAGCCGGAAATTTCGATCAGGTAACCGTTGAGCGATTTCGCAATGTCAGCGAGGTTGGCTAGGTCGCGCTTGGCAGCAGTGTCCAGGACCGTCGAGCCTTCGGGAAAGAAGACATCGACCTCAAACTCGTTCTTGTAGCCATCCAGCTCCGAGACACGCTGGTTGAGCATGAGAGCCGCTGCGGCATCCGCAGATGCCAAATCGCCGGCAGCGTGTGCGTCCACAATGGCCTGATCCGCTGAGTCTTGGGCTTGTGCCGCAGAGACTTGGGCCACGTTGGCAGTTGCGACACCCTGGTCCGCAGTCGACTGTGCGTTTTGCGTGGCCGCCTTGTTTGCGAGAACTTGTTGCTGTTGAGCTACTTCGACGGCGAATGCGTCCGGAGTGAACACGATCGTAGTGGCATCAAGCTGTCCCTTCGAATTCCCAAGACCTTCTGCCTGGATGGTCAATCCTGGCACCATGGCGGTGACGTCCATGTCGGTGTGGCGAAAGAACGGAGCACGATGTTGCTTGCGCTCGAACTTGGTGTCGTCCTTGATGTTTACTACAACAACCTCGCCCGACTTCTTATCCAGAACCCGAATCAGGTCTCCATCGCGCGACTGAATCGTTCCTGTGACTTGCGCTTTCTCAGTTGCAGCGAGTTGGCGTATGTTGTGCGCTGCAGCAAAGGCGAGGGCAGCCAGCAGAAGTGTCAAGCTCGCGCAGAACAGCACATGGCGTTTGCACTCACAAAACTTAGAGTTCACTGCGATTCCTCCGGACGTCAATGTTTGACTTCTTAATCAAATGCACGAGTCGTGCCACTCGACCGAACTGCTCAAGGAGCGAGGAAAGGACTAGAGTTGATGGGATACAGATTGCGATATGTAGAGTTGAGGGCAGAATCCGCGTCGCTATATCGACAGTGCGACGGTCAGTTGTCACTCGCTTTACGTGTTCGCGAATTCTGGATTCGTGAAATGCTGTGGCGCGGGGTGAGCCTAAGGCGAACACCCCCGTTCGGGTGATTCCGAGTGGCCCCGAGATCGGGTGAAATTGCGATCGGCGGTCCCGAAAGTATCGGGGCACCCTCAACCAAGAGAGATCTCAAATTAGATGTTGATAGTCCCTTGTAGATAGAGCTTGGCTTCACCAGCGATCTTTACGCGGTCGCCAACTAGCGCGCACCACATTCGGGCGCCACGAGAACTGAGTTGCTGCACCCGAAATGTTTGCTTGCCAGTGCGTCCGGCCCAGTACGGGACGAGTGTGCACTGGATTGATCCGGTGGCAGGATCTTCGTCGATGCCCACGGATGGAGCGAAAAACCTGCAAACGTAATCGACATCATTCTCGCCGGCAGCCGTAATAATTGCTCCGCCGATGCCCATATCAATTTTGGCCAGCGCAGCTATATCGGGCTTGAGGTTTTCCACTATCTCGGCGTGGTTGGCGACAATGAGAAAGTCGCGAGGTTCACGCATTACCTCAGCCATCTCCAGACCCAGGGCGGACAGCAGCCCCGTTGGGATTTCGCATGATACCGCCGGCCTGGAGGGAAAATCCATTTCAAAGCGCGCGTAATCACGATTGACCGTCAATAAACCACCACTGACTGTATGGAAGCGAACCGGCCAGGTGTCATGTCCACGCAACGAAAGTGCATACGCAGCAGCCAAGGTTGCATGGCCGCACAGGACATCTTCCACTACCGGTGTGAACCAACGGAGATCGAAATCGCCATCAGCGCGGGCAACCACAAAAGCTGTTTCGCTGTGACGGTTCTCCGCTGCGATTTTCTGCATGACATCATTGACGGGAAATGCGGGAAGGAGGCATACACCGGCGGGATTGCCTGCGAACAGTTCGCTCGCGAAAGAATCGATGTGGTAATACGAAATCGACACGCTCACCAAAGTATCACGGGTAAAAGACGCTTACTGGACGAGTAGTCGATGACTCGGAAACTGAGCCAATACCCCCAGACGGCAGAGACAACTAAGATGACAATGAGAAAGGTGAGACTCGCGGTTAAGCCTCGATCACGAAGGGGCACCGCGTGAAGGACCGCCGTGACCGTGAACACCGTCGCGATGCAGATGACAAGTCGGAGGATCGGCTTGCCGATGCGAACCCGATCGGCTCGTGCTTACCGGTGCTCCCGGACTCGATCGCCATGCCATACGTGTGACCTAATCCTGATTGTAACGACTGCAGAGTACCGATGATACCGCATTGCCGCTGGGGAAGACTGCTCAGCGAGAACGATAACGCACGTGATTGGCGACTATCAACCGAAGACATCAGACTCCTTCGGCAAGAATTCACATCATTTCTGCTCGTCCCCAGGAATGACAACCCCGGTCTTCATATATGTCAGGTCGAGTTGAGCAGTTTACAAATCGTTTCAGCGCTCGCGAACACATCGGTTGCGGTGGTTTGCGGCGACTTCGCAGGCGAATCCGAATCCGAAATTGTTTGGTTGGGGGGTTCTGCTCCGCGCAATACTCAAACACATTGAGGAGGCCCTTTCGAGCCTCCTGCTGCCAGCGTGTTGCTTTTTCACAACAACCCGACTAGAACGTAAATTTAGCAATGATCGCTATCGTACGCGCGTTGCTGGCGAACACCGATTTTGGATTGTTGAAGTTTGCGTTCCCAGGCGTCAGGTAGTTCAAGTAACCACCGGCACTCGTAAGGAAACTATTCACATCGTTCACCCCCAACCCAAAACCTGGGTTGCTGCCCGGAATGTATTGAGGATGGTTGAAGATATTGGCGAACTGCGCACCTAGGCGGAACTTAAACCTCTCGGTTACGTTTATGTCCTTATAGGTGGCAATGTCTGTGTCGTTGGTAGGTCTGGTAGCCAGGGTATTGCGGCCGCTGGTGGCCAGCGCACCCGCTCCGGCACGGATGTACTGGGCGCTGGGATTGTTCGCCTGGTAAGCGACCACGATCCCAGTGGGGGTGCAAGGGTTGACGGCGCGGCACAGCGCGGTAACATCGCTACCCGTGCCCGGAACTCCGTTGGCGTTGAGAATAGCCCGATCGCCGGCGCTATCGCCGTTGAGGTTCGCATCAAGAGCGGATTGCACGTCGGCCCATTGCGGGGACTCGTAAGTGTAGATTGGACTGAAGGCCCAGTTCCCAACGACGTTTTTCATAAGCCAATTACCGCTCTTAAAGAAAGGCAGGTCGTAGACTGCCGCCAAGGTAAAGCGGTGGGTGCGGGAAAGAGGCGACACAGATCTGTCGGCGCCGATGTCCTGGAAGTCTTGCGGACGGCGCGGAGTAAGACTGGTAGTGAAGAAATCCGCTGTGCTGTTGTCAATCGTGCGGCTGTAGGTGTAGGCCGCCTGGAAGGTGAAGCCATTGCTGAAACGTCGCTGGAGCGAACTCTCCAAACCATGATAGTTGGAACTGCCGAGCGGCACATCGGCTGTGATGCTCCTGGCGAGACCTGCGTTGGCATACTGAGGAAGGAGGCTGCTCCTGGATTGCAAGCCGCTTACGCAAAACGTGTTGGTGGGGTCGGGAACGCATAACGCCAGCGGTAGAGCATTCAGTGTGGCCTGTGACGGTGATTGCAAGTACGTGGGTAGAAAGCCGGTAGTTGCAGTCTCCGGCGTGTTGCTTACAAGCGATTGTCGGTTGATTCTGGACTGAACATCCAAGTGCACGCCGCGTGTGCCAACGTAGCGGACCTCAGCAGTGTAACTCTTGCCAAACGCATGCTGGATGCCGAAGTTCCAATTGATCGAATACGGCCATTTGGTTTGTGGTGGGATCCAGGCAGAAGTAGCGGCAATCGCATCGGCCTTAGACAGGATAGTTATGCCCGTACCGCCGCCCCGCAACCCGCCCACAGCCAGGAACGGCCTTGTGCCCAAATTCAAATTCGGGACGTCAGCAGTGGAGCCGACCTGGGGGGGAACACCGAGAATGCCGATGTTGTCATAAAGCACGTCATACGCCATGCCAAAGCCAGCCCGAATTGAGGTGTTCCCGCTGCTGCCTGGCGAATAGGCAACTCCGATGCGGGGCGCCCAGTTGTTCTTCGACGAAGTGGGTGCAGTAAATAGCAGGGGTTCGTTTACCCCCGAAATAATGATTTGAGGCTGACTGGAGAGGTTGTTCAGAGCCTGGCGCGCCGTGCCCAAAGGCTGAGTGGTGTACTCGTAGCGCACCCCAAGATTCAGGGTGAGGTGCTGGTTGAAGCGCCAAGTGTCGTTGGCGAACCAGTAAACCGCTTTCTGGTTGCCATAGTACGTGGTGGAGCCGGTGCTGCGCTCACCAATGATGTCGGGCGTGAAATCTTCCAGAAACATTTGCGTGCTGTTGTACTCGTAATCGCCCCGCGAGCGCTGAGTGAAGCTCTGCGGAGAAATATACTGGCGGTATTCGGCACCGAACTTGAAGCTGTGAGCGCCCCTGGTCCAGGTGATGTTGTCAACCGCGCCGTAGAAATTCTGGATGGTCGCCGACGGGGCGCTGGAGTTGGGCCCGATGTTGACCCCGCCCAGGTCGTTCAGAAGAATGTTGGGAAAGGCATCCAAACCAGGATAGGGGAAGTTCCCGGCAGGAAGGGTGTTCGCGAAACGATTGAATCCTATCCGGAGCTCGTTCAATACCGCCGGCGTGAAGGTATGATACTCAGCGATCGTGAACAAGCGGAACTTGGAAGGCTCAATCAGATAGAAAGCCGGCAGACTGGCAGTCGTATCGAGCTGGTGCAGATCGTTGTAAACGTAGCGCCCACGAATCTGGTCTTTCTCCGACAGATTGAAGTCGACGCTTTGAACATAATTCGTGTAATTTTGGAATGCGGGTGCTGAAACCGTAATGGTTCCGACCTCAACACTACCGGCAGCGCAACCTCCGTTGGCCGGGGCAGTAAAAGCGCCTTTCTGGTCGGGCTCGCCAGGACGCCCATTCTTGTTGTACTGAATGCAGGTGCCGTTCGGAGTGGGTGCGGTGGTCAGATACTGCTTGAAAATTGAAAAGTTAGTTGCGTTAATCTGAGTGTCTGCAGTGATGGCCGCCAAGCCCGCCGCCGTGGGTGTAACCACAGGAAGACCACTCGCACCAGTAAGTCCGACCGGCTCGCGTTCGAAATTGGTAAAGAAAAACAGCTTGTTCTTGATGATCGGGCCGCCAAGGGTGGCGCCGTAGCGATTATTATCAAGCCGCGGGTTCTCCTTGAGGCCTTGCAGCACCCAAAAATTGTCCACGGCGTTCAGGTTACGATTTCTGAAATATTCATAGAGCGAACCATGGAAGCTGTTGGTGCCGCTCTTGATATTGGTGTTGAACTGGCCGCCCGAAGAATGCCCGAACTCGGCGTTGAACTGATTCGAAAGAAGCGTAAAGTTTTCCACCGCATCATTCGGAATGGTGATCAGAGCTCCGGTGACAGTTTTGAGGTTGTTGTCTACGCCTTCCACCGTGAAATTGTTGTCGCGTGGGCGTTGACCGCCGACCGACGGACCCATCCCCATGCCCAGCGCACTTGAATTCGTAACTCCCGGGCTCAACAGCGACAAGTTCAAGATTCCGGCGCCCACTCCGCCGGCTGAGGTAATCCCCAAATCCTGCGACAAGCGCGAGTCGTAGCTGGATTCCAATTGCGCCGTCGTCGTGTCAACCGTTGGGGCCTCGCCTGAGACTTCCACGGTCTCTGTCGCCGCTCCCGGCGCAAGCCTCACGTTCACTGTGCCAGTGCGATTCAGCACAACTTCGGCCACTTCAGTACTGGTTCGAAAGCCGCCGGCCCTTACGGTGAACTTGTAGTTACCGATTGGGAGGTTGTCAAAGCGATATTCGCCGGTGCTATTTGTCTTATTGTTGATAGCTAATCCTGTAGCCACGTTGGTGGCGGTAACCTCGGCATTCGCAATCGCCGCGCCCGTAGGATCTACGACAGTACCCACCATGTTGCCGCTAATGGCTTGGCTAAAGGATAGATTGATTCCAAAAGCCACCAGGCTCAACAATACAATTCCTAACGCAAATGTTCTAACGGTGCCGACGGCTCGGTTCATTGGATTTCTCCTGGACTCGATCGATGGATAATTGAAATCAATTCCAACTTTAAGAACCTCAGAGCTCTGATACGAACCTAGAGTTTGCAAGAGGCTAACCAAAGCGCAGTTGTTGATGCTTCAATCGGTTACACCAATCATCAAATCCGCACTTATGAGATCTCGGAGGTCCAACGAATCGTCCTCACGGCGCATATCCAGGGAGTCACTTCCCTTTTCTGTAAGGTGGTACCAGTAAGCTGTAAAGACACATCAACGGAGGGGCAGAGACTACGAAATCCAACTATCTGGAGATTTTTAGGATCTGTTCCGCCGACGAAAGAGTCGCTGCTGCTCCAGAGCCCGTCACCCGACTTTGCCTGGTTTTGTCGAGCGGCAGATCACAATTAGTTCGGGCGTTATCAAAGGTGATAAGGGAGCCGACGAGCTGTGTCCCTGGAACGAGAGAGCGCAGTGTTCTAAAAGCGACATCTTACGAGGGGAGTTATATTGCGCTCTGTTGAGGTGCTGGGCAATGGAACGGGGACAAATGTTTGCTCCACTTCCACAAGGTGGGAGAATCGAAGAGCTAACCAGCGGTGACTGAATCGATGCCGATCCAGGACTCTGCGATGCAGTTCAAGTTCTTCTTATAGGTACGCGAGACGGTGTATTCCGTTCCTCCTCGGAGGCGAAGCAAATACTCTCCAGTGATGCAGGGTTGGACTTCTTCGACAAAAGAAGCGTTAACCAAGACCGAGCGATGGATTCGAATGAACCCGTAGGGTCTCAGCTTTTCCTCCAAGGTGGAGAGAGACTCACGAGAAAGGTATGAACCCGACGGCTGCTGCAGCAACACGTAGTTCCCGTCCGCCCTCACCACAGCTACCTCGGCAGGATCAAGGAAGAGGATTCTACCTTTTGCCCTGATTGCTATCTTCTGTGGCTTCCTGAGAAATGTCTCTAAGTCAGGCAAAGCGCTTATCAACTGGGCAGCGTGCTCGCCTTCGGGGCTTCGAGCAGCGATGTTTAATGTCTCCTGGATGCGCTCTTCCAAAAAAGGCTTTAGTACGTAGTCGACCGGGTGTTTCTCAAAGGCTGTGATCGCGTGCTTGTTGTGCGCCGTTACAAATATGATGGATGGCAACGGCTGGCTGCGTTCCTTCAAACGGTCCACGAGTTCCAAGCCCGAAAGCTCAGGCAGATTGATGTCGAGAAGCAAAAGGTCGTAGGAGTTCTTTCCCAGCTTCTCGAATGCTTCAGTCGCATCGCTGGCAAAATCGAAACCGTCGACGTCTTTGCGCGCGGCCAGAATCTTTTCCAAAGCAGTTTGGGCAAGCGGCTCGTCATCTACGATCAACACGCGCATAATCTCCCTCACTCTCGTTGCCATCCGGTATGCAAAGTTGCTTAAGTAGCTTTAATGCGAGCCTAATGCTGGCAAGAAAAGCCTTGCCGTTGCGGTCTGGTCCTCCGCTAAAGTAAAAGAAAAACTTGCATCATCGGAATAGAGGTACCTTAAACGGGCCTCCGTATTTCGCAGGCCAACTCCCGTTCCTGCAGGCCGCTTGCCCCCGACGCTATTACGAATTCGAAGCTCGAACACACCGCTGCGCCTCCGCGACGCGATCTCAACCCATCCTCCCTCTCGCGAGCAAGCGACTCCGTGTCGAATCGCGTTTTCCACTAGAGGCTGAAGGATCAACTGGGGAACTAACATTTGCTGCGTATCTGGATCGATGGACCAACCCACTCTTAGTCTTGCACCCAAGCGCATCTTTTCGAGATCGAGATACTCCCGAACAATGGTTAGCTCATCTCCTAATTGAATGAGATCAGAACTACGCTCCAAGGCAGTACGCAAGAGGCCAGAAAGCTTGATGACCATCGTTTTCGCACTATTCCGGTCGGCATCAATCAAAGTCGAAATGCCGTGGAGGGTGTTGAAGAGAAAGTGGGGGTGAAGCTGCATCTTGAGAGACTGAAGCTCGCTCGCAGCGAGCGCCCGCTGGAACTCGTACTTTTAAACTTCCTGTTTTCGAACTCTTACGAAGTACTGGTAGGCATGGGCGGCAATCACGATGGCGATGTACATCGTAATTTGATCGGCAAATCCTTGGTAAATCAGCTCTAACGGACCGTGCCCGGAACGAGAAACATATCGTTGCCGCACCGCGTCCCACGGTGGCACTAGGGCCCAGTGTGTGCAAGCGTAGAGAAGTGTGAAGGGCACCACTCCGAGACAGTAGGCACTCAGATAACGAACAAGCCGCCCTGCACCGGCAGTGTGGTGCACGATGTAGAAGATCGGGGGTGTTAGCAAAGCGAAAGCAAAGCCGCGTGACTCTGCAAGGACCAACATGTCAAAAAGAGACGAGTGTATGTTTAGCGCTTGATCGAAAATGCGGTACTGCCAACCCGTCAGCAGGGAGAGGCTACACCATATGCCAACCGAAAATAGGTACGCCCGAGCAATCCGCCAAAGTTTGCTCAGTTCCGTGCCCGGCATTCGAAGCCCCCAGTATTTGCGTGCATGGTGAGTGGATGCGAGCTAACAGTGAAGCGCTCTCGATACCTAAATTGGATGCGAGTTTTTGGGAAAAAATATCTCGCTCTTCGTGGCGCCGACCCGGCTATGGGATAGGCCATCGTGGTCAGCATGAAATCCGGTCAAGTGGCTATGGCATCTATGAATTTTCACATCCAAGATGATTGCCATGTCGCGAGGCAGCTCAGCGCAATCGTCAGTTTGCACGGTGTTATTCTGCGGTCTCCTATTCCTGCAACCCGCGCCCAAGGCCGAAGGGTGGGGCCGCGAAGTCGAAAGCAAAACATCGGCCGCTGAGCCATCGAGCGCGAATATTCATCCGATTCTCATTGAACTGTTCACATCTGAAGGCTGTTCCAGTTGTCCTCCCGCCGACGCCCTTCTCCAAAGAATGGACGGTTCCCAGCCCGTTCCTGGTGCACAATTGATCGTCCTCAGTGAACATGTGGATTATTGGGACCATGACGGCTGGAGGGATCCAAACTCCTCGTCCGCACTGACCGAACGCCAGGCTGCCTATGTCCGTGCTCTCGGACTAAAGACCCCATACACTCCCCAATTCATCGTGGACGGAAGCAACGAAATGCGCGCTAACGACCCGCAACAGGTCAACAAAGTCTTTCAGGATGCCATGGCCGCGCCTAAGGTGCCTGTACGCATCGGCGAGGTGAGCTTCGATGCCGGGAATCGAGCTGTTCTTCGGACGCGCATTGAAGCTGATGGCAATTCTGACCAGCACAACGCCGACGTCTTCGTGGCCATCGCTCTCGATCATGTGGAATCGCAAGTCCTACACGGCGAAAACGGCGGCAAGCACTTGACGCACGTTGCAGTTGTGCTGCGGCTGACAAAGATAGGAAAGCTACCGAAGGGAAAGACCTTTGACGAAAGCGTTCAGTTGAAACTCAAGCCGGGTACGGATCCAAAGAATGTGCGGATCATCGCCTTTGTACAAGAATCTGGGCCCGGCAGGTTACTGGGAGCGGCTGTACGGAAGCCGGCAAGCTGACAAATCGCGCGCTTGGGCGATGAGGGCCTCATTTCACGGCGAGCAGGTCACGAAGCTTGCGCACGGCACGCGGAATTTCCTCTACTGCGGTACTGCCGAAACCCAAGATGAATCCAGGGCGCGACACCTTGCCAAGGTAAGACGGTGAGAGGGGCCAGATCCAAAGGTTCTGGCGGGCGGCGCGCTCGGCAATTTCTACATCGCGGCTCCCGTTCGGTAGTGTCACGGCCAGATGCATACCAGCCTCGCCCCCTAGCACCTCGACCGTCGACCCGAGCTCCGTGCTGATGCTGCTCGCAAGGGCGCTTCTTCGCTCACCATAGAGAACCCGCATCCTTCGAATGTGGCGCGCAAAATGCCCTTCATCAATAAAGTCGGCCACCACCTCCTGATAGAAGGTTGGCGGGCCAAGATCCATGGTACGGCGGATGGCCAGAAAACGCTCGATGAGGTCCGATGGCATGACGACATAACCGAGGCGTAAAGAAGGAAATAAAACTTTGCTGAAGGTCCCGATGTATATCACGCGAGCGTTGGCATCGAGTCCCTGCAGGGACGCGATAGGCAAGCTCTCATACCGATACTCGCTGTCATAGTCGTCCTCGGTGATCCAAGAACCCGTGTTTTGGGCCCAGTCCAGTAGTTGGAAGCGCCGCGAGGCGCTCATGGTCACGCCCAGGGGAAATTGATGAGAGGGCGTAACAAACGCGGCTCGGGCCTTGCGGCATCTTTTGATGCCGGCGGCAACATCCAGACCTTCCTCGTCCACAGGAACGGCTACGAGATGACAGCCATTCAGGACGAAGGCATCTCTTGCCAAGCGGTAACTGGGGTCTTCAATCCATACAGAACTTCCGGGATCGAAAAGAACGCGAGCCGAAATTTCGAGCGCCTGCTGCGAACCGCTGACAATCATGACTTGCTCCGCTTCGCAACGTAGCGATCGCGCTGTTCTCAAATAGCTCGCGATCTTCTCCCGAAGAGCCACGGAGCCCATCTGATCGCCGTAGTGAAATGACTTGGCGTCCAGACTTCTGGTACGACGCGCGATCAGGTTCGACCAGATGCGGACCGGAAATTGATCGACAGCAACTTGCCCCACACCAAATGGTCCCCAGCCTCCAAGCCATGGGGGCTTCGCAGGACGGGGAAGGTATGAAGAGCGGCGCGCGACTGGCCGGGGTCCGTAGCGGCTCGCCGGGGATCGCACACCGGTTGCCGCGCTCGACATGAGCTGGTCCGGAAGCGAACTGGAAACGACCGTCCCCGCGCCGACGCGGCCCTCAAGATAGCCTTCGGCCAAAAGCTGAGCATAGGCATTTAGGACGGGGAACCGCGAAACACCAAGTTCGGAGGCAAGCAGTCGGGTGGACGGAATTCGCTGCCTTGGGCGCAGGCTGCCATCGAGAATCGCGACGCGATATGCGTCATAGATCTGTCTGTGCAGCGCCTTCGGGGCGCTCCGGTCGATCGCGATTATTAGAAGACTTCCGGAGGCCACTCTCTTCATTGTGCCGGATCATAATGGTTATGTCCAAATGCCGTCAAGCGGCTATTGCCTACGACCATTTTGAAGAGCATTTTAGTGCCTACCGATGTTGCGAGGCCCTCGTCGCCGGCGGAAGGCAGGAGCGCTCGCCGATGACGGCCACAATACTTGCGCTGGACGGCAAGGCACGGGCCAGGCGCGACATCCATAGTTTGCTCACAGACGAAGTGTTGATATCTGGCAACCAGCATACTGGCCGCTATGGAACCGACTGCACCGTCGACGAAGGAGACAGACAGCCGCGAAACCGTTTCGCCCATCGCGACTCTGGGTGCGGCGCTCACCCTGGGCCAGGGCGATTCAAGCGGAACGCGCAGATTGATGGAACGTTTCCCAATGTTGCGGGTACTTGGAAGACGACGGCCTCAGCGGGTTGCCATCAAGGTGAAGAGAAAGATCATCTTTATCGATCCTGGCGATGTGGTCGCAGTTCAGGCTGATGGCAACTACGTGTTGCTCCAGCGGGCCTCGAGTTCCTATCTGCTGCGCGAGTCAATCTCGGTGGTGGCAGAAAAGCTCGAGCGATACGGATTCATTCGGATCCATCGCTCTGTTCTGGTGAACACAATGTTTGTGGAGGAGATCAGCCCGCACTCAACGGGAGAATATGGTCTCCGCGTGAAAGGCGGAAAGGAATACACAGTCACCCGCACTTATAAGAAGAATCTCAAATGCCTCGCGGAATTCTGGATCGGTACCGGCGCGTTCCTTCCCGACTGACCACGGTGACCACAGGGTGAACGAGGATTGCGACGAAGCGCGGAGTTAAAACATAAGCATGCGTCGAATCGCTGGTTTCCTCTTCTGCCTTTGGTGTTCGGTCGTGGCTTCGTCACCGCCTCTTATCGCCGACTCTGGTCCTTTCCACACAAGCACTGACTGGGAGCTCAGGCCATCGCTGAAGTACGACGCTATTTGTGTGCTGAACGTGCTGAGTGGAGACCCGTACCACCTGCACTACTATCAGGCTGAGTACGATCACTTCCATCCGCTTTTCACTCCTAAAGAAAACGCGGCCTTTGTGCAGTTGAAGCACGTCATCAAGGACGAGGGCGGCGGTATCGTGTCGGCAAAACTGGCCCTTTACTACTCCGTGGTCAACGATGAAACACTTCCGGAGATGATCCGTACCGCGCGTGACAGCCGTTCCATGCAAGCGTCTCTCAAAAAGACCTCATACTGGGGTGACAGTGGATGGAAGAACTACGAAGAAGCGCGACCCGCGTTGGGGATCGCGCTTCGAGCGTTGGATCGCGTCGGGTTTCCGGCGTATTGGAAACACTCGGCAGAACCGGGCATAGAACGGCGTATCGCGCAACTATCGCCCGATCTGTCGAAGTACGACATCGTTCCTGACATTGAACGGCACCTCGGTTTTGCGTTGCCTTCGCACACGATCACAGTTTACATGTTGGCATACTCCGAACCTCACGGCATTCGCATCACCGGTTTACGATTCCTGACGCACGAATCGTATCTGTTCCAAATCGTCCTTCACAATGCTATCCACGAACCAATGCATCCTCCATACGACACCAACGATCCAAGGGTCCAAAGAGCCCTCGACCTGCTGAGCCGCGACTCGCTGATTGTAGACAAGGTGACGCATCATGATCCTTCCTTCGGTTACAACACTGCCGCTGGCTATATCGAAGAAGATTCCGTGCAGGCGTTGGAGCAGATCGTTGCTGAGCAGGTCGGAGCGGGAAGGGATGAGCGCAAGTATTGGAAGGAGCAGGACGGAGGCATGCATGTGCTGGCCGCCGCCATCTACACAAGGTACAAGGCTGCTCTCCAGCGTGCTCCCGCAACCTACTCAGACTGGCTCGTCCACGCGGTGGAGGATGGGGAATTACGAGGAGACAAGCTAAGGGCCACGATCCACACCTTCTTTTCGGAGACTTCTTACCGGTAATCGAAACAATGTCGCAGGGGAAGAATATTGGGCCGATGACCCAGGCGAAACCATTTCGGCCAGATGTCAGCTTCTTCTCAGAAGTTGATCAGCCACGGGACCAGAATTTGGAATGTTGTCTGAGGCGTGTTGGCTGGGGGAACACCGCGCAAATGACCATCCGCCTCAATCGGCGGGACGCGTATTAGGCCTGCGGTGCGTCGCGTTCGGAGACCCTCTGGAGAGGGCCTGCAGGTTCGAAAATGTTCTTTGCCTCTTGGGATTTCTTGTGAGTCTCGCCCCATTTTGCCATCACTGTCAGAACCGGTACGAGAGTTCGCCCGTACGGGGTAAGCGTGTACTCCACGCGCTCCCACTTTTGTCCCAGGACCTTCCGAGAAATGATTTGGTCCTGTTCCAGTTGCCGTAGCTGTTCGGTAAGGACCTTTCTCGTGGCTTCCGGAACATGTCGTCGTAATTGCCCGAAGCGCAAAGTCCTTAGCTTCAAGGCATTAATGACGATCGGCTTCCATTTGCCCTCGATTACGTCGATCGTTGCTCTAACCGGGCACTGTGAGAGCCGCATAGCGAACTCCAGTTACAAAATTGTGCCTACTGGACTCGCAAACTCGGTCGTGCAAAAAATAGGTTTGCTTGAACAAAGGATAGCGCAACTCGGTGAAATTGGACCAAAGGGAATTTCGTCGTGAAGAACCCTTTCCAATCTTGGGTTGCGGTCATTTTTCAATTCGTACAGCAGAGAATTCGAAAAGGGGCTCTAATTATGCGCATCATTGCATTTGACCGATTTAGGCCAGGGGTGACCATGGAAACGATTACTCCCTACTTGAATGATGAAGTTTCCAACGTTTGGAGGTTGTGGAAGGCAGGGATTGTCCGCGAGAACTACGCCCGCGCTGACGAACCGGGGGTGGTCATCATCTTCGAGCTTCCCAGTGTGGCGGCAGCGAAAGCCTATACGGATGACTTCCCACTCAGCAAAGCCGGCCTTCTCGAATGGGAATTCATTGCATTGCAGATTCCGTTACCGATTGAAACTCTTTTCAGAACAGACATAGACCTCAATCAACCCTACGACCGAACTACGAAGGTTTCGCCGAGGGAGCCCACGCGTGCCTGACGTATATGGCTTGTCCATACCGGTGCGATTGGAAGAACTCTGCCATCCTTCTAGAACTGCTTTGATCGTTTACGACATGCAGGTAGGCATCGTCTCGCAGATTTCAGAAGGTAAGGCGGTGGCTGAGCGTTGCCAGATATTGCTCAACAGAGCTCGCGCAGGAGGGTATCGCATCTACTTCACGCGACACATGTGGCTGCCAAATTGCCTGGCTGGCGTCGGCCAGTTTCGCCGGGCGATGATCTGGCAGCGAGCCGACGATCCCATGAAAACAAGGCCGTCCTTTGCTCGTGGATCCGCTCCTTGGCAAATCATCACGGAGCTGACCCCGAACGAAGATGAATGTGTGATCGACAAGATTACCATGTCGGCTTTTGAAGGCACCTTCCTTGACATTGCCCTGCGAGATGCAAAATTAGACGCTTTCATTATCGCTGGCATCGCTCTGGAAGTCGGCATTGGTCCGACAGTCCGCCAGGGCGCCGATTTGAACTACATCCCAATTGTGGTCGCGGACGCCTGCGGCTCTAAGACGGCTGAGGCGAAAGCCAGCGCCCTGGCGGAGCTGAGCGATACGGGCGAAGTATTCACGGTCGAGAGCAAGCACTGCTACCGTTGCTGAGCATGGTGTGAAAGCGATATCGGCAAAGGCAAGAACGATGGACAAGGCGAGAGTGGAGTCATTCAGCGACGGAGTATTTGCCTTCGCCATCACGCTGCTGGTGCTAGGGTTCCAAGTCCCTGATTTGAGAGTCGCTGACGAGCCGTCCCTGCGTAAGGCGCTCTTCCAGCAATTTCCTCAGGCGATACCCTACGTGACAAGCTTCGCCACGATCGGCATCATTTGGTTGAACCATCACGCTATGTTTCACGAGCTACATCATGTTGAGCGGGGAACTCTAACCCTAAACCTGATATTGCTGATGGTGGTGTCGTTTATTCCGTATCCAACTGCCGTGCTGGGCCGATACGGCGCGTTGCCTGCAAGCGCGGTGCTCTACGGGGTTGTACTTACCCTCCTAGGAATCACTTACAACATACTTTGGCGTCACATCGTCCAGCGCAAATTGAGCAAGCAGAGTGCCGATTCTGAAAAGCAGCGCTCGAGAACGCAGCGCAACCTGGTTGGCGCGTTCGGATACCCGCTCGGGACAGCCATCGCTTTCACCCGTCCCAAGGCAGCTGGTCTGACCTACCTGGTGTTGGCGCTTTTTTATTTTGTCCCGGAGCACACCCTAAGAGCTACCGAAATCTGGACTGTCGCAAAGCGTGTATGGCGATTGACCAGGCGCACGAGGTAGTCGACAGTCCCCAGGTGAAGCGATCAACGCTTCTGCTCGCAGTGACGGAAAAACGCATAATGCTCGAGACCAATCCTCGGACGCCTGATCAAACGCTATTCACCATCCTTGCGCGTGCGCTGGACCTCGAACTGCGGCTCGGGCGAAAGCTCTCGATCCCAGTTCAATCCGATTCTGAGTCCACGGCGCTCAGCCCCCTCCTTAGCCAGCGGCTAAAGACCTCGGTGATTCGACCCCTCCGAATTGAGTGCAAGTACAGAGTCCGACGTAGTAGCGACCGACTCGACGCCAGTTTTCGCGAAAAAAGATTCTGAATGTTGTCGAATGCGGTGACGCTCATTCGACTAGCAGCAAAGAGAGTTCACAAGGTCATTTCGGTGCAAGAAACTCAGGAGGAAGAACCATGCAAGCGCATACCCAAACTGTGCCCGTTTCGCAGAAAATGCTCTGGGCGGGACGCATTCTCAGCGCACTACCTGTGTTGATGCTGTTGTTCAGCGGGATTATGAAACTGATGAAACCGGTTCCCGTCGTCCAGGGATTCACGCGATATGGATACCCCCAGCGGCATATCTTACTCACAGGGTTCCTCGAGATCGCCTGCACTATCCTTTATGTGATTCCGCGGACCACCGGTCTCGGCGCGATTTTGTTGACCGGCTATCTGGGCGGTGCGACCGCTACCAACGTGCGCATCGGCGATCCATCATTCGTTGTGACGGTAATTCTCGGAGTCCTGGTTTGGTTAGGACTTTACTTGCGCGATCAAAGGCTGCGGCCACTCGTTCCTTTAAGAAGCTAGGAGAGAAAAGTGTCTTGTCGCCAAGCGTCCCGCGCTCGACCAAAACTCCACCCTTATCAATTCAATGCCACGGATGTGACGATATCCGGGAAGACATTTCACGAGAAGAAATACAGTGTCTTTCCTGCTTTACATTTTGGGTGGTGGCGCAGCCATTGTGCTTATATACCTTTACACGTATATGCTCTGTTGAGTATATCAAGAGAGTGGAATCTGTCTTCGAAATCATTGCGGAGCCGAACCGCCGCGCGATATTGAGCCTCCTGGTCTCGTCACAACAGTCGGTTGGAGAGATCGAGCGTCAACTTCGTATGCCGCAGCCGACCGTGTCAAAGCACCTGCGAGTGCTGCGCGAGGCCGGTTTCGTGGAATCCACGGTGGACGCGCAGCGGCGTCTCTACCGGCTGAAGCCAGAACCGCTTCAGAAGGTGGATGCTTGGCTGGCTCCGTTCCGCCGGTTCTGGTCGGCTCACGTGGATGCTCTCGAACGCCACCTCGACCGCATGGATCAGTCAACACCCACGAAAAGGAAGAGAAGGAGAAGACGACGCGGCCCCAAACCGCGGACGTGACAGTCGGAGTAGGGATCACGATTGCTCATGACCCCCTCCACGGATCCGGACGAGCGGGTTTCCCGCATCCGGCTCTTGCCTTAGGTGACAACGCCCATGCGCCGCAGGGGATAGGGATGACAAACAGAAGGCAAAGGCAGCCAGCGAGTGATGAGACGCCGCATGCGATCCCGAAGGACGCGGCCGTTCTGGCTCCGCCGGGACAGCGAGCGATGCCAGTACCAGTCGACTCGGAACCGAAAAATCGTCAGCGCCGGTTGGTTCATGGGCACTCCGTAGTATCGAAAGTGTCCACCCACAACCACCCGCAGCCACTTGCCTTGTTCGGGGATGGGTTCGTGCATTCGCCGCTGAAGCTCGGCTTTCACCTCATTCAGCTTCGTCTGCAACCTTTTCCGTATCGTCTGCCGCAACACCGTGAACCGTCCATTGCTCCTCTTCTTCACGCAGATGTGCGTAAAGCCGAGAAAGTTGAACGTCTCCGGCTTTCCTTCACCACGCAACCGCCGTTGATCGATCGCATGCGGACCGAACTCCAGAAGTCGCGTTTTCTCGGGATGCAGCTCCAGGTGGAACTTCTTCATGCGTTCCGTGAGTTCCGCCCGGAACTGATCAGCATCCGCTTGGCTGTTAAATCTAACCACGATGTCGTCCGCAAAGCGCACCACGACGACATCGCCGTGCGCCCGCTTCTGACGCCACGCTTGGACCCACAGGTCGAACACGTAATGGAGATAAACGTTGGCCAAGAACGGCGATGCACTACCGCCCTGTGGCGTCCCTTCCTCCACCCGTATCCGTTTCCCATCCTCCAGCACGCCGGCGTTGAGCCATTTCTGGATCAGTCGCACGACGCGCCGGTCTGCAATCCGGTGCTCGATGAATTTCACCAG
Source organism: uncultured Acidobacteriota bacterium (assembly GCA_963696025.1). GTDB lineage: Bacteria > Acidobacteriota > Terriglobia > Terriglobales > Acidobacteriaceae > JABCYV01. Next base: position 64,724 of record CAVOII010000019.1, on the reverse strand, counting down.
CCATTCGTGGGAAAGCCCCTCGAAAAAGTTGCGAATATCCAGATCGAGCACCCAGTTCACCTTTCTCGTCAGCAGTCCCGTATAGAGTGCGTCCAGCGCTTGGTGCTGGCTTCGCCCTGGCCGGAACCCATACGAGAATCCGAGAAAATCCGTTTCGTAGATAGCGTTCATCACTTCGACCGCCGCGCGCTGGACGATTTTGTCTTCCAGCGCCGGAACTCCGAGCGGCCTTTGCCGCCCGTCGGCCTTGGGGATGTACACCCTACGCACTGGCTTCGCTCGGTACGCTCCTCGCTTCAGCCTATGGGAGAGATCTTGGAGATTGTCCTCGAGGGTCTCGCCGTAGTTCCGCCACGTCTCTCCATCGACACCGGGCGCGGCTTCCTTCTTCAATCGGAAGTAGGCCATGCGCAGTGTTTCCAGGTTGTAGATGTGGTGCAGGAGCGCCGTGAACCGCATCTTCTTATCCTTACTTGCCGCTTGACGTACCCGCTCCAACGCACTGGACGCGTCTTCCCGGCTCGGTGTCCGGGACGCGTTTTGCTGGGGCAGGTTCCCTTTGGCCAGACCTCTTCCCTCCATTCCCTCCGTTGCCGGTTGCCCGGCATTGTTCGGGGACTTCTCAGGTACTGCAGGCCTGTCCGACTTCCCAGGTCCGTTCGTCATCGGCGTGCGTCCCTAGACTTCCCGATGCGTCCCAAGGTGACTTCTCCCCTGGGCGAACTTGGGATCTCCCGGTTCCCGCGCGAGGTGCTTCCGTACGTGCACGGGGTCTCTGACCGCGCGGGACTCCAGTGCACCTCGCGGTATCGGTGCACCGAATGGGGCCTTCCGCATCTCCTTACGGCGTCGGCGTCCCGGAGTGAGTCTCTTACGCGGCTGAATACCCGGCCCGCACGTTCCCTTGTCAACGCTTCGACGCCGCCCTCGCGAGCGGCTCCGCATGACTCAGGGCCGATGTGGGTCGCTACTTCACATTCGTATGACTCTTTCATTCACTACACCTCGCCGGTTTTAACCGGCGCACAAGGAGAAAGGAAATGAAAATCAAACTGACCAGCGTGTACGTCGACGACCAGGAGAAGGCCCTGCGCTTCTATACCGAAGTGGGCTTCGTGAAAAAGGCCGACTTCAGCCAGGGGCCGTTTCGCTGGCTCACAGTGGCCTCACCAGAGGACCCGGACGGTACGGAGCTGCAGCTGGCGCTCAATAACAATCCGGCGGCCAGAGCCTACCAGCAGGCCCTGTTCCAGCAAGGCCAGCCCGCGGCCATGTTCTACAGCGACGACGTGCAGGCCGATTACGAGCGTATGAAAGCGCGCGGATCCGAGTTCACCATGCCACCAAAGGACGTGACGGCCTCCAAGATCGCCATGCTGAACGACACCTGCGGCAATCTCATTCAGGTCACGCAGCTGATGCGCTATTCACGCTAAGGCGAAGAAGGTGACCGACCGCGATCAATACACACCGGGGCCGGCCAGCGGGGCGCAGGTACGCAAGGACCGGGGACAAAACGGTGAAGAGAAGTGGACGCTCATTCTCGTCCGGGAACTGCGTCACTCGCCGGAAAAAGTCTGGCAGGCGCTTACAGACCCGACGCATCTGCGCGAGGGGGCTCCGTTTGACGCCGATGGGAACCTGGGTACGGTTGGAGCCAAGGTGAAGCTCACCACGGAGGGAGCGCCCACGCTGCACGTTACCGAAACAAAAGTGACGCGAGCCGACGCTCCCAAGGCGCTTGAGTACAACTGGGGTGGCTTCGATATGCGGTGGGAACTCGAAGCCTTTGGTGGCGGCACGCGCCTGACGCTGTGGACCAATATCGGTCACCGCTTCATTGCAATGGGTGCTGCCGGGTGGCACGTTTGTTTCGACGTTCTGGATCACCATCTCAGCGGAACTCCCATCGGCCGCATCGTCGGCCCGAGGCGATGAAGTTCAGCGGCTGGCAGCGGCTGAGCGCGGAGTACGCCAAACAGTTCGGTATCGAAACGACCAACTAGCGGCCTAACGCCTCGAAGCGTTGAAGCGTGGGAGGAAGAAAGGATTGCGGCGAAGCTGAGCTGAAAGGGGCTAAGTTAGGCGTGAGGGAAACGTCATGTCGACGAATGGTGGCATCATCGGGGTATCAGATCACGGCGGTTGGGCGGTGCTGGTGACGGTGGCGCGTGATGGGACGCTCCTCGACCGCCGTCGGGTGGAACTCGTGGGCGAGGGCCTGCCGAGGCTTCCGCACCACAGCGATGGCCAAGGGCTCCCGCTCGACGAGGCCGTGGAGTTAGTCGAGCGCGTGCGAGTGTCGGCGGAAAGACACGCGGTGCTTGCCTTGGACACTGTCACGATGGCGGTGCCGCGTATCCTTGGTGTCGCCCTTCGCAAGTGTCCACCGCTTCCACCCACGATTGCCGAGCGAATCAAGAACTACCGTGCGCAGAATGTTGCCGACTGGGTGATGTACCGCAAGGCCCTGGCCTCCGCGGCCGAGGCACGGGGTTGGCCCGTCCACTGGTACGACGCGAAGAGCGTATTGGGGGCGGCGCGCCAGGCGTTGCGTGTACAGAACCTCGACGCTCACTTCCTCCAGGTGCGGAGAGCCGTCGGGCCGCCCTGGGACAAGGATCACAAGCTCGCAATGGCGGCGGCCATAGTCACGGCACCCGCACCTGTGGGTTGCAGAAACTTGGAAATTTCGATACAAAAACGTCGAGCTGGGTGAAAACACCTTCTGATATCAGAAAACTCGGCGGCGCCCTCTTTTGTGATCGCCGCTTCGACACTGTGTTCCTGTATCACAACGGCGCCGAATCTTACTATGCCGGTCGGGCGTTCCGTGGCTCGCTAAGGGTCTAAAAATCTTTGCAATCGACCTTGTTGTCCTGCGCGGCAGCGATCTGCCACTTACCATCGCGATTCAACCAGGTATCGGTCCAGACCTGACACTGCTTCGTGTCTGGATGCGTTTTGTCTTTGCGGATCGCGTGCTCGCTGCCGTAAATGATGGCCACGTCTTCGCCCGAAGAAGAAGAGAAGAAGCGCACCTTGGCATCGTCGAGGGCGCAGCCGTGCGCCGAGTGTGGGCCTTTTTCATCACGCAGTTCATCCTCTTTGTTGTAGCGCTCGCCGCGAGTGCTGGTGCCCTGGAAATCGTCGGCCAACAACTCAGAGACAACTCCATTATTCGTGCAAACGCCTTCGGCCCACTTGCGCTCCATGTCGATCATGAACTTCGCGGTTTTGTCGTCGGCTGTGGCCCAATGGCTTTGCTGCGCATAGGCGGCGGTCATAAGGACTACGACGCACATCAGATGCAGGATTCGGTGACCCATCGTCCCTCCAGTATTTAAGTCACTATACAGCTAGTTCACGGGCCTGACAGAATGTGGGGACACACTGGACGTTCACCGATTTTTGCGAATTAGAGCTTGGGGTACGTCCCGTCTGTCCCCAGGTTTCTCCCACATTTACGCCGAAGCGACCAGCAACACGAGGCACTGGGAAAGCAGGGACACAACGAGCAGCGGGACACGGATCAATAACACCCTATTCCACGACGCCTGTAGCTCTCGACCGTTGTCGAGTCTTCCTCCGGTTTTTGCCGCTTCGGTTTGAATCCGATTAATTGGCTTTGACAAGAGATTGTAGAAAATGACGAACAGAATCAGCATTAGGAGCGATGCGAAATAGAGCCAGCGCTGCCCACTCTTGCTCAACACGACCAGCAAGAAGCTGGACAAGATCGCCAAGACGCCCCAGACCGGCATCCGCGCGTCGGCAACATGTGGAAGAAACCCATGATTTCGGTTCCGGCAGATGGTGAAGCCAATCTGAGAGCGGGACGGCCGATAGTCAAAAAGAACATGTCCGTTCCGAACACAACTGCCGTGCTTAGAATGCCAACGAGAGACACCAGCCACATCCAATGGTTCATAGTTCCTCCGCCTTTCTAAGGCGTCGCCGCGCCGAATTTCCTGGAATACTTCCAGCAGATTGAGTTGTCCTAGTGCTCGATCAGCTCTCTCAAATGGCATGGATCGACAAGAGGCCGACGACAAGCATCACCGCGCAGGTTACGCCGTGCATGGAGAACGCTCGCGACTTCGACCCGCCCGACCCCAGAACAATTGACATGTCGCCAAAAGGGATGATGGCGAAAACGAGCAGAGGTATGCCTGCCAAGCGCCCGTCCGCGGTCAGCATCATGGTCAGCACGACCAATCCAGATGCGACGTCCCGAATTCCTTTAGGACGTAGCCAGGCACGAGTGTCAGCATCGGATGCAGGCGGCTTTAGACCAAATGTTCCTGAGATTCGTTCAGGAGATGCAAGCTAGAAACAACCGATAACAATGATCGCCACTGCGATGAGAGCCGCCAGGATGAGCGGAATAGGTTGTGCATAAAGTGCTCCTTTGTTAGAACATCTAGCAACGCTAGGTTTGATGCAAAGCGTTTGGACGGGTGGCCCACTCAAGCCTGGTTTTGGCTTGAGTGGGACAGTTCTACTGGTGACAGAGTTTTCCCGCCACTTTTGTGTTTCCGTGATTTGCATTCCGACTCGATCTCAAGTCGTCACAGCAAGTTGCGTAGTGGCGGAAACTGCTCCACGCCCCGTCCTCCGGACGTTCGCGCAACCCAGCCTTCACCGGATTGCGATGAATGTTAGTCCCCATGGCATGAGGACAATCTGTGGGCATCCCCACTCAAGCCAAAATCGGGCTTGAGTGGACCACCCGTCCAACCCCACTTACTCCTAGCTTTGCTTCCGTCGACAGGATGCACCAAACAAGGTGAGCCAGTTTATTGGTCGGATTCCTTCTTGTTCTTGCTGCCCCTGCCGAAGATTTTCTTACCCAGCTTCCCTACTCCCTTGACGCTTCCTTTGCCAATCTTGCCGGCGCCCTTACCAGTGCCGACTCCGACGTCCTTGCCGGCGCCCCCGGCGCCTTTGCCGAGATCAGCGGCGGCATGGCCAGGGTGCAAGGTAGCGAGATTGCCTGCGGCCCCGGCAGTGCCTTTGCCCAGGCTCTCAGCCCCCTTGCCTGCGCCTTTGCCAATGTCCTCACCGCCCTTGCCGATTTCCTTGCCCGAGCCACGCTTAGCCTTCTGCTCCTTGCCCTTCGGCACGGACTGGGTCTGGGCGGTGCCCTGATCCTGAGGTGGATTCTCGTTGCGTGCAAATGCTGGCAGACTCAAGAAAAACAGGGTGCACGCCGTAACAAGCCAAGTAGCGAATTTAGTCCTAATTTCCATTGTTTCTTCTCCTGCTAGCTGAATGACAATCTGCTGATATCCTCCGTTCTTAAAGATGCAATTCACGTGCCACACGCCCACTTATTTTCTTGTTCCGGTTAGCGTTCAGCAAAGATAAATGCCGTTTTTTTGGTGTCAGCCCGTCGACCTCGGGTTTGACGTTTGACGAAATGGTTCGCTGGGCGGGTGGCCCATTCAAGCCCGGTTTTGGCTTGAGTGGGGCAGTTCAGATGTCGTCTATTCGGAGTCGATGTCAACCCGTCCGATGGAAACATTAAACACAAGGTCCCTCCACTCCACAGATCATCGCTTTGCGGTGATCTGTTCCGGTCGGGATGACAGAGTTGGGGAGATCGGAACATTCCCAGTCAAGCCAAAACCGGGCTTGAGTGGGCCACCCGACTCGCGGATTACGCTTGCAAAACAAGGGGAGTATTATTTCCGCGAAGGAGAAGCAAATGAAAAGCTTGCAACCAGCGAAAAAAGGAGGACGTATATGACGCGTGAAGCCAGACTGATGTCCGGGATTATCCTTATTACTGTGCCGACAATTCAATACGGAGGATACTTTCTGCTGACATCTTTGATGAGCAAGAGCAGCGCATATATGGAGAATCCATTGAGGCAGAATTTCTTTCGCGCGGGACACGCTCATGCCGGTGTCATCGTGATTCTTTCGCTCATCTGCGAGATGCTTGCAGACTCAGCCACCCTGCCGATTTCCCTCCTCTGGTTCGTCCGAATTGGGGTGCCACTCGCTGCCATTCTCATTTCGGCGGGTTTCTTCTTTTCCATGCTTCCCCCGGCCGCAACTCAAGCCAACGGAGCGGTCTCGCTGATCTACGTTGGAGCAGTTGTTCTTGCCATAGCAGTCGTCTCGCTCGGTGTTGGGTTGCTCAGAGCCCTGACCAGTACCTGATTTAGCAGAAGAATTGGAGCTGGTGAACGAATATGAAAAAGTATCTTCTTACATTTCTTGGCGGTGATCCTAGTTTGAAATACGAGAACTTGGATAAGGCTGCCAAGGAAGTCCAAGAAAAACATCATGCCGCCTGGGCCGCGTGGATCAATGGACTTGCGAAGGATGGCAAATTTGAGTCCGGATATCCCTTGGTGCCGGAGGCGAGAAAGGTCACTCAAGCGGGCGTGGAGAGCCACCGGTTTCCGGAGGACAGCGAAGGTGGATTCACCATTATCAAAGCAGAGGCATTGGACAATGCAGCAGAGATCGCCCGAACATCGCCGATCATAAAGAATGGCGGCACAATATTGGTGCGTGAGTGCATGGAGATGGGGAAACAATAAACAAATCGCGGGAAACGGGGAGGAGGATTCATCATCTGCGCTGTTTTTTCCACCATGTGCACGTCTCAGTTGTAGAATTGCCCGTCCGCTGATCACCCCTCGCGGCGCGGCTGCCGTATTCACTTTCAGTCAGAAAGGAGATCCTTATGAGCGCATCCACCACAGTCATGACCTCAGCCACCAGCGTGAACACCACTCGTGTGTTCTGGGAACGCTTGTGGCGGACGGCCGGCATCCAGTCCGTCGGCTGCTTCATCCTCGCATACATCATCTACGGCTATCAGCCGCAGGTCGGCGCATCAGCCGATGCTCTCGTCGGGTTTTATGACGGCGATCGCACGCGGATCTTGATCGCTGCCGTGTTCTTCGGCCTGGCGGTCCTCAACCTCCTGTGGTTCGCGGCAGCGCTCAGGACCACTTTGGCGGATGCGGGGCAAGACGGTTGGGGCGCGGCGGCGACCGCCTCCAGCGCAGTGCTCGGAGGGCTTTTCCTCCTGCTCATCACGGTGGGCGCAGCTCTCGCGTACTCGATCGTAGGCTCCGGAAATCACATGGTCACATCGGGACTGAACGACTTTGTATGGGCCTGCGCCGTGTTGACTTCGTTCCCGCGGGCGATGCTGATCATGGCCGGGACGTTCGGGCTCTGGCGGGCCGGGCTGATCTCCAACGGGCTCTTCGCGATGGGGGTCGCAGCCGTCGTGCTCGTGTTGCTGGGAGGCACCACGTGGCTGCGCGGTGGATTCTGGGCGCCGTATGGCGCCTATTCGCGGTTCGTCTCGCCCATCGTCGGCCTCGTTTGGGTCCTGGTCGTGAGCTGGGTCCTCTTGACCCGAAGTCCTGCTACGCGTGCTGGATGGTGATGCCAACGCTGGTTGCCCCGCATCTCGCGGTTTTCGAGATCCGGGGCCTTGCCGAGTATCTGGCTACTGTTGCTCGATATTGACCGGATTCAAAAACGACATGTGGCTGCGGAGTTCGGCTCCTACCTTTTCCAGGCAGCTGCTCTTGTTCTTTCTTGCACTGCCCTTTGAACCACGGGCGGCCGGACGGGTGGCCCACTCAAGCCCGATTTTGGCTTGAGCGGGGCCGTTCCACCAACGATAATCGCCGGGCGAGTTAAACTCTCATTGAGGCGCAGTAAAACCTTTCAGCTTAGAGAATCTCAATCGATGTCACTAACACGGCGATGGAGATGCCAATGAGACTGGGATTCGTCGGAGCTGGCGAAATTACATCGGCAATCGTCACCGGCCTGAGCTCAAGTGCCGCTGAGTGTTACTCCATTCAACTGTCTCCGCGCAATCTCGAAATTGCGACAGACTTGGCGGATCGCTTTCCTGGTGTTTCGGTAGCTTCCTCCAACCAGGATGTGCTGAACACCAGTGAAACAGTTGTGATCGCCGTGAGGCCCGCAACTGCTCAGACCGTGCTTCCAGAGCTGCGCTTCCGCTCTGACCACTGCGTAATTAGCCTTGTGTCCGGCCTTTCGTTGCGACTCGTGTCTGAACTCGTCGCGCCCGCATCGCGCGTGATTAGAGCTGTGCCGCTCCCATCCACCGCCAAGCGAATGGGCCCGACGGCAATTTATCCGACAGATCGGATCGCAGCCGATCTATTTGCTGCCATTGGCACCGTTTTCCCTGTTGAAACTGAGGCTGAATTCGCGGCGATGTGCACCGCGACCGCGACAATCGCGTCGTTCTACGCGTTCGTTGAGGGAATTGCGTCGTGGTTGAGGACAAACAGCGTCCCCGATGAGAAGGCTCGCAACTATGTTGCGCGAATGTTCTTCGGATTAACGAGTGCCACGGTCGACGCACCGGAGCGCAGTTTTCAATCACTCGCCAGGAGCCACGCCACTCCCGGGGGCATAAACGAGCAGTTTCTTAAGCACATGAGTGATTGTGGGTTATTGGAGAATATTTCAACTGGTCTGAATGCAGTGATTCAGCGCATCAAGTAAGTTGGGGATTCCGGTGAAGCTGAGCGCTCGTTCCGGAGGGAAGCCGAACGGCATTCCGGGATGATCCCACTTGCGGAAGTTGCAGGTCACGCTGAGCGCAGCTAAATTAGGTGCGAGAGTTGAAGCTGCACATGAAAAGGACCGTCCCGGTGAAATCCGCCTCTGCATTAATGGACGAGAAGATCAAGCAACTTGGGGACTGGCGCGGGAAGACGCTCGCGAAAGTACGCGAAATCGTAAACGAGGCAGACCCTGAGATCGTCGAAGAGTGGAAGTGGGTCAAGCCAACTAACCCGGGCACCCCGGTTTGGTCCCACGGCGGCATCGTCTGCACTGGAGAGACGTACAAGAACGTCGTCAAGATGACATTTGCCAAGGGAGCTGCGTTGAAGGACCCTTCAGGTCTATTCAACTCCAGCCTCGAAGGGAATGTCAGGCGTGCCATCGATATCCACGAAGGCGACAAGGTCGATGAAGCGGCCTTGAAGGATCTCCTCCGCGCTGCAGTGGCGCTCAATCTCAAGGGCAAGAGCAAACCGAAGCCCCGGCGAGCGAGGAAGATCTGAACATCCCCACTCAAGCCAAAAGCGGGCTTGAATGGGGCACCCGCCGACTAGCTTTCTTTTACGTCGGAATCACAGGGGAAATTAATCTCTCCCCCTGCTCTTGTGTCGGCGTGTGAGCTGTTGCACGATGTATTTGGTAAACACCCCGCGGCATTGAAACTTTGCTCCGTGCCGCATCAGCTCAAGCAGTGCGTTTTCTCCCTCACGGCTGATGAAGGTCACGTCGCTCACGTCAACGACGAACTCACGTCCACCAAGATCGGCGGCGAGTGCCTCCCAGGTCTTCTTGAGCTCCGTCACCCAGGGCGCGATCAGCGTTCCCTCGAGAACGATCCGGCACTGTGCAGGTGTATCGACAATTGAGATCTTCAACATCCCGGATCGAGGTTCGACAAGCAGTAAGAGGCAAGGCGCATGCCAATGTATGCTGACGGTAAGTCAAAGAAAGTTAAGGTGGGTCCGAGTGTCAAAGGAGACTAGTGTCAAAACTGTCGAAGTCAGTCTCAGCAGCCGAGCAACAAGTGCACCTCGGCGGAACTTGGATCAGAAGACGAAGAGTGCGATCGGGCCGAAGAACTAACGCTGGTGAAGTCAGTAAAACTGTTTTGGATTTATGCCTAGTCTTTTCAAGCGGTACAGGAGCGTCGTGCGGTTGACACTCATGCGGGCGGCAGCTCCATCGGAGCCGCCAATGCGGCCTTTGCTCTCGCGCAGCACACGCATAATCTCGTCGCGCCCTCCATAATCATATTCATCGGCCTCGCTCTTCGCGGCAGCGTGATGCAAAGCGCTGATGGTTTCTCGCACAATTCGACTAACTTCTTCTCCCCCATCGCGGGGGCCTGTGTTAGTGGGGGGTCCGTCTATACTCACTTTGCGCAGCTCGGTTAGCGGTACCTCCAGCGCCGTGCCGCGCGTGAGGATCACCGCTCGCTCTATCAAATTCTCCAGTTCACGGACGTTTCCGGGCCACTCCCAGTTGGTCAACCCCCTCATCGCGGCTGCTGGAATCGCCTCAATGTTCTTTTGCATTTGTCTCGAGAACTTTTGCACGAAATAACGAACCAGCAAAGGAATATCTTCCCTACGTTCTCGTAGCGCTGGAACGCGGATCGGGAACACGTTCAGCCGGTAGTACAAATCACTTCGGAATTCGCGAGCTGCTATCATCTTCTCCAGATCGCGATTAGTGGCAGCCACCAACCGTACATTTACTTTTCGAGTGTGGGTGCTGCCCAGGCGCTCGAATTCGCGCTCCTGCAATGCCCGCAACAGCTTCGGCTGAATTTCAATGGGAATGTCTCCAACCTCATCAAGGAACAGCGTGCCCTGGTCGGCTAATTCCAGTCTTCCGATCTTCTGGGTGATTGCCCCGGTGAAGGCGCCTTTCTCATGTCCAAACAATTCGCTTTCGAGCAGACCGGTAGGGATGGCTGCACAGTTGAGCTTGACAAACGTGCGGTCTTTGCGGCGGCTGTGGTCATGAAGGGCCCGAGCAATCAGTTCTTTTCCGGTGCCGGTCTCGCCTAACAGGAGGACCGTAGAATCGTTGCGCGCGACTTTCTCGACAAGCTCTAGAACCTGCTTCAGTGCTGGACTGTTTCCGTGGATCTGCTCAAAATTGATCTCACTGCGAATCTCTTCTTCGAGATACACCTTCTCCCGGGCGATCTTCTCTTTGAGTTCGGAGATCTCACGATAGGCAAGCGCATTCTGAACCGCGACAGCTATCTGGCCCGATGCCTGACTAAGAAAATCAGCATCATCTTCGGAAAAGGAGTGTTCGTTCCGACGGGCAAGCCACAACAGCCCGAGCGCCCGTCCGCGGTTGACTAATGGAACCAGACAGTGAGCTTTGAATCCTTCACCAATGCTCCCCGCGTACCACTCGGGACCTAAGGTGGCCGGATCAGGTTCGTTCACAATAACCGGCTTGAGCGTTTCAAGAGCGATCGCGCTAGCTTTAGCCGTCCGACTCAGCAACTCCTCCGAGATGAATCCCCTGCTCTCTGGGAAGTCGAGAGCGTAAATCCGAGATTTGCCAGTTGCTGAATCCGCGAAGACAACACCCACGGCATCACAGTGCATCACCTCGCGAACGTTCGCAGAGATCGAGCGCAGCAGCGCTTTAATGTCGAGGTTGGAGGTGATTCTGTGAGCCAGATCTAACAGTAGCTTGAGGTGGGCATTTTGCCGCTCCAGTTCCAATCGTGCGGATTGGGATCTCTTCAAATTAAGGCCGTCGTCAACAGCCAGGGCGACCCCACGCGCAAGCAATCGAAAAACCTTGACGTCATCGGAGGTGTACGCATTGCGTTGCTGACTGGCGATGCCCAGCGTTCCGAGGCGCCGGTGCGCGGTAGTCAACGGCACACGAACGAGCGAGCCGAGTTCGAGACCAGCTTCCGCAAGCTGTTGCTTCAAGCGCGGGAAACGCCGGTCCCCGTAATAGTCGGCTATGTAGAGCGGCTCTTGCGTATGGTAAACATGCCAAAACGATGTCTCCTCGATTGGCAGATCGGGGAAGGCAATCGGCCCCTTTCCCCACACATGCCATTCGATTTCTGTGGAATTCTCCTTGAAGACCACTACGTCGAGATGATCGAAACTGATCAACTCGACCAGCTGGCCGGCGAGAATTCGTGCCAGCTCTTCAGGTTCCCGACAGGCGGCGAGTGCCTCAGAGATGCGAAACAACGCTTCATAGCGCCGAGTATCGGTTCCCCACGCGAGCTGCACGTCAGCGCTCATAGCTTTCATGTACTGATCGACCCACACCCCTCGCACAATCGAACCTAGAGAGGCGATAATTCGCTCCACTTCAAGGTCGCGGTCTTGCAATCCTTCTGGAGTTTTGATGCACCTGAGACCGCTCGGTCGCATGTTTTTCCGTACGGGGTCCGCAACACGTGGGCGAAAGCGCTGGATTCGCTCGGTCGGTTCCTATCCGCCCGAAAGGGCCCCATGGGCGCAGCGAATCGCCTCTGCTGCTCCCTCTCGGAGCCACTCCTGCACTGGTTTTGAAGACCGATTGAAGACGCTGCACCATGTTTGCCCACATTCTTCCAAGGCCGACCATTCCGAGTTGCTAGGAAGCTGGGCTCACAAGATCCTCCTTCCTCGGTTGCCAGGTTTTGACTCGCCACTGCTGGACTTCAAAGAGCCAAGCCGAGCACTCGCGCCCAACGTAGCCCGACGCCAATCTGGGATCGTCTCCCCAGACGGCCAATCCATAATTTCTAGTTCCTCGATCCAGTGCAGCGCCGATTGGCGAGCCTGCTCAGCGCCGAAGGACTTGTCTACCGCGGTGATGAAGGCCGATAGCTCTTTCTCAGCCAGGATGAGAAAAGCGTCGAGTTCAATGCAACGGTCCGTTTCCGCATCCCTTGAAAGTTTTCTCTGCTCGAGCATGACAACCTTTTGAGCAACCCGTGACGTCGCAGGGGCGCGGATCATTTACTAAACTGGTCACCAAACATTGGCAGCCCACTTTTTGAGTCTTGCCTGGTAGATTCGTCCTCAATGACGTCCCAATGCTCGACCAAAACTCCATTTGCAATTCGCACGATGTCCGCCGCGATCCGGCTGGCCGAAGCCGGAGAAACGACCATGCACGATGACTAAATCTCCGTCGGCTACGATGGTTCCCGATTCGTACTTCAACGTTGGCGGCATGCTCTTGATGAGGTTGAATAGGCCTTCACGGCCCGGTTCGATATGCGCGCTGTGCTGGATATAATTCGGCGACCAGAAACGCTCAGCAGCTCCATAGTTACGCTTGTTGAACAGCGTGTCGAAAGCCTCCAGAACAAGAGCTTTATTCGATTCCGTTGTTTTACTCATTTGTTCCTCCAATTGCTCTCAGTACTTCCGTTCACGGAAGCATGCGAGCGCTCTCTACAAATGTCGTCCACCCCCAGATTGCTAAAGCTTTGATCCACCGTCTACAGGGATACTGGCACCTGTGATCCAGCGCGCCTTGTCCGAAGCCAGGAATGCGACTACATCGGCGACGTCTTCCCGTTTGCCGATTCGCTTCAATGCCTGCATTCCCAGTGCGGCCTCGCGACCTGCTTCAGTTTTAGTGAAATTCGACATATCCGTATCGATCACACCGGGCGCGACTGCATTCACCCGGATACCTCGGGGCCCGAGAACGGCAGCCCAGTTCTTGACTAGAGTCTCCAATGCTCCTTTGGTCGAGGCGTAGGCAAGGAGGGAAGGATTGTCCACGCCGGGCTTCCCAACTACAGCACGGGCCCCTAGCGAAGAGATCACGATGACCTTTGAGCCTTCGCCTAGAAGAGGCAGGAGTTGCTGCACCAGGAAGAACGGGCTTCGGACGTTTGTCGCAAAGAGGTTGTCAAAATCCTCTACCGTGTAATCTGCGAGGCGGGCCGCCTTGCTGATTCCGGCATTAAGCACAAGCACATCCAAGCGATCGACGATTGAGCGCACCTGTTTGGCTAGCCGCTCTGCGCCGCTCGGAATTCCGAGATCCGTCGAGATTGCATTTGCGCTTCCGCCTTTTATTTGGATCTCGGAGACGAGAGATTCCGCTTCCTTCGCCGAGCGGCCGTAGTGAACCAGCACATGGGTACCCTGCTCAGCAAGCGCCAACGCAGTGGCTCGCCCAATCCCACGGGAAGCCCCCGTCACCAGTGCAGTTTTATTGTGCTGAACCATTCTTACTCCCACCGTGCATGAATTCCTCCGCCTGCTAGCGTTCGATGTCGCGGAACACATACCCCCGACGTAATGGCTCCAGAATCGTGATTTCGCGCGGCGCACGCATGATCTGAGGAAGACGTGCCTCATAGGACTCGCGGTAGGAACGCTTCATTTGCACGGTGAAAAATTCATCTCTCCCGAGCCACGTCTCGTGGAGTAAAAACACTGTCGGGTCCTCAGTGCTGCGGTGTACAACCGCATTCACAAAGCTAGTTTCATGCCGCATGTCGTCAATGACATCATTAATGAGAGACAAGTATTCATTTTCAAAGCCAGCCTTCACGGGAATGCGAACGAGAAGAACGAACAATTCTCTTGTCACTGTGTGCCTCCAATTTAGTCAGCCAGCATTCCTCCATCCACGGAGATGGACGCACCGGTCATGTATGAGGCGTTTGTGGAGGCAACAAAGGCGATCACGTTAGCGATTTCCTCCGGGGTTGCAAGACGCTTGAAGGGCACTGTCGAGACGAGCGCCGCTTTGTTCTCATCTGTGTTGGTGAAGCGTGTGAGCATGCCCGTATCCGTGGTGCCCGGAGCGACTACATTTACCCGAACTCCGGTTCCTGCAACTTCCAGTGCGGCAGATTTTGTCATTCCTTCCACCGCATGTTTGCTAGCTACGTAGACGGACGCTCCTGCAGCCCCGACACTTCCATAGGCCGAGGAGACATTCACAATGCTCCCGCTCCCCTGCGGCAGCATCGCCCGCAGTTCGTGCTTCATGCTTAACAGCACACCAAGTACGTTGGTATCAAACGTATCTGCGTAGCTCTCTGCGGTCTGCTCCGTTACCAGACCCCGCAATCCTTCCGTCCCTGCATTATTGACTGCAATATCGAGGCGTCCGAAACGCTTGACCGTTTGGTCCACGAGGTTGCGCACATCCTCATCCTTGCGGACATCACTACGGACAAAAATGGCCTCTGCTCCGAGCGCTTGTAGCTCTGCAGCTAACTCTTGTCCCTCTTTATCTCGACGACCGGACACAACAACATGTGCGCCCTCCTGTGCAAAGATAAGTGCCGCGGCGCGGCCAATTCCTGTCAGCGCTCCGGTAATTAAAACAACTGGTGAACGCATAAACCCTCCCTCGATCTCAAGACCATGCCAACTGGCATGACTAGCTGTCTTCCGAGCCGCCTGAGGTTCCTGGTCGTTCTTGAAACATCCATTCCCTGATATAGGGTGAGCAGTTGAGCACTTCGACACCGTCGACCTCGCAGGCATTGAGGAAGCGAATGGCATCGACATCCGCGAGATCCAGCTCCTCCAAATCCAAAGCCACCCATGGTCCACCACGCTCGATCTCCGCCTTCACCTGATCAAGATGCTCAGATCGAAACGCCCCGCTCAGCCGAATCCGAGTTCTGCCCGTACCAGAAATCCGTTCAATCTTAAGAGTCATGGGTTCTCTGGTTCCGAAAGCACACCGTTACGAATGCAACAACGGGGCCATTCACAATTCCCTGCATGGGAGCGACTTAGAAGTGCCGCCGATCCTGAATTTTGAGGAATTCCTGTTTGGTGAGGAAGACGCAGCCGACTAGCGGGTTCGCGACCGTCCGGCTAGACTGTCAGCAATGAGGTTCAGGGTGAGGGTAATCTCAAAGTGCATATCGCCCGCTCTATGAAAACGTATCGGTATGCCGTACGTCCGCACATTTACAAGCGATAGCAATGTGTGGGTGATCTGCAACCATGCTGGGACCGATTGGTATTGGCACGTGCACGAGCGATTTTGCCAACCCTTCCGATGTCAACTTCCCGAATCTCACGCGGCTTGCGTCCCAGGCGCCTGCCCAGCCAGGGCCATCTCCTCCGCTCGCGCTATAGTGCGTCGAGCAACCGGCTTCAGCCAAAACAATGCCAGAATTGCCGCCGTGAGGTCGCATGCGATCATCACCCAGAAAACTCCAACCCAGTTGCCGGTGCGCACTGATGCAAGCGCCGCGACCGGTCCAGCAAAAATCGACGCCAGACCCTTGGATGTGTACACAATCCCGTAGTTCGTGGTCGCCCATTGCTCTCCAAAAAGGTCTGCCGTAATCGAGGGGAACAACGAATAGATCTCACCCCATGCAAAGAAGGTGAAACCTGAGAGCGATATAAACCACAGCGGCTTGTGAATCAGATGTATCAACGCAAATACAGCGACCGCTTCCAGTGTGAACGCGATGAACATCGTGTTTTCGCGGCCGATATGGTCCGAGATCCATCCAAAGAACGGCCGGGTGAATCCGTTCAGAACACGATCAAGCTCGATGGCGAGTACGAGGGCTGTCCAGCCGAAAGCAATCACCACTTTATCGACATGATAGAACTTCGCAATGGGGCCGAGTTGGGCGGTCACCGCGAGTCCGCCGAAAGCCATCAAAGTCATCATCAGGCACGGCGCTCACCGTAGCTCCCATCGCCAGGATGATTAAATCGTCGGGGTACGCCCTTTTCATAGAAGAGCTCTCTCAGGCCAGCCCCAATAATTCATGTACTTTTTGTTCGAACTCGCCGAACAAAGTTATCTTGCCTTTGCTGCGACCGATCGGTCTCATCCATCATCTGATCGGGCTAAGAGGCGGGTTAAGGTCGAGAGAATTGAAAATGGCTCTGGCGCGGCACAAATCGCGACGAGTTAATCCAACTTCCATTCCACCGGCATGCGAGGCTTGCCGCGAACAAGCAGTCACGACCCTAGTTGCGGATTTCATCTTCACCTGCGATTCGTGCGCGAAGAGGATTTCGACCGTGCTCTGGCGTGGAGGTGAAGAGCGCGCACTTACGGCAGGGAGTTTCTCTTCCGACCTCGAGCCGAGACAGCGGCTCCACTGATTTCACTTGTAAGCACGAGACTATTAGCGAAAGGGGGACTTATGAAGCTTAAGAAACGGGGACTTCCTTTCTTCCTGATTGCGACCGCGATGCTCCTTGTCGGGGAGATGAATTTCGGACGGCCGGCCCAGGCGAGAACTCTGGTTCAAAACTCTACAACGGACGCCAGTGATACTACGCAAGGCAAAATAGCGCGTGCGATGTCCGCCGGGCCTGATGACATTGCCAGATCAGCTCGAATCATTGACACCGATGCGGAGGGCAATACTGTAGTCCTGCGCGACGGCAGCAACGGTTTCACCTGTATGCCTGGAAACCCTACGGTGATTGGGGAGCCGCCCATGTGTGTGGACGCTGCTTCGTTGCAGTGGTTCGCCGACGCCAAAGCCCATAAACCCAGGCCGACCAACACGGTCCCGGGTATCACTTACATGCTCGCAGGCGCTACGCAGAGGAGCGATTCAGACCCCAATGACAAAACCAGTCCGGCAATCACCGTGGGGCCGCACTGGATGATCATGTGGCCGTTCGATCCCAAGACTACAGGACTGCCGACCACGCATAAGCCGACTGGAGCCTACATCATGTGGGCAGGCTCGCCCTATGCCCATCTGCATGTAATGGGGCGTCCCTAAGCTTGTAAATCGTAGACCGTCCAAAAGGAGAACCGAAATGGCAACCACCCCAGTAAGTACTTCGCTGAAATGGGATGTCCTTGTGACAAAACGCCAAGGTCTCAACCGTGACTTGCCACCGGGGAAAGAAAAATGGATGTGGGTGCCGACATCGGCCACACTTATCTATGGTGACCGGGACGCTGTTCTCGTCGACGCCTTTCTTACCGTCGAGCAGGCGCACGTCGCAGTGGAATGGATCGCGGCGAGCGGCAAGAACCTGACCACGATCTATCTCACCCACGGCCACGGCGATCATTTCTTTGGCATCGGCGCCCTCCTGGATCGGTTTCCGAATGTAAAAGCGGTTGCAACGCCAAACGTTCTGAAGGTCATGCGCCAGCAGATGTCGGCAGAATTCGTCGCGAGTTTCTGGAATGCGCGCTATCCCGGCCAGATTCCGGAGCACCTGGTCCTCGCCGAGGAACTCAAGGGAAATGTGATCGATCTCGAAGGCCGTGACCTTGTCGTGGTCGAACTCGGCCATACCGATACCGACCATACGACGTGTCTGCATGTGCCGTCGGTCGGGTTAGTGGTCGCCGGGGATGCCGCTTACAACGAGGTCCATCTTTACCTCATGGAATCAAACACGCGGACCCGCCAAGAGTGGATCTCTGCCCTCGACACAATCGAGAAACTGAAACCACGCGCGGTGATCGCCGGACATAAGAAACCCGAGAAGGACGACGGCCCCAGAATCATTGAAGAGACCCGTCAATACATCCGCGATTTCGAACGCGTCGCCGAAATGACCACGACGGCGCGAGAGCTTTACGACAAGATGCTGGAGCTCTATCCGGATCGAGCCAATCCAGGCTCGCTGTGGGGTTCGGCCCACGTGGCGAAACCGTGATTTCATCGCAATGAAGACAACGCATCGCTCGAGATGCAGAAAGTGAAGGTTCAAATGGCAAAAACATACAGGGCGGTCGAAGTCTTTGCGCCGGGCAGCCTTGGCGTCGTCGAACGAACAATTCCTGAACCCGGGCCGGGCCAGGTTCGGATTCGGGTGGAAGCATGCGGAGTCTGTCACACCGATGCGGCCACGGTCACTGGCACTTACCCCGGCCTGACTCTGCCGCGCGTTCCGGGACATGAAGTTGTCGGCCGCGTTGAAGCCCTGGGCAGCGAGGTGTCCAAATGGAAAATCGGTCAACGGGTCGGTGTTGGCCTGATTGCCGGAGAAGACGGGGTGTGTGAACCGTGCCGGCGCGGAGACATCGTGAATTGTCAGAACCCCGTGGTATCGGGCGTAACCACGGATGGAGGGTATGCGGAAGTGATGATCGCCGAAGCACGTGGTATCTCTTCTGTTCCGGATGAGCTCACGTCCGCCGAGGCCGCTCCTCTCCTATGCGCGGGGATTACAACCTACAACGCGCTTCGCAACGCCGGCTTGCGCGGCGGAGATCTGGTCGCCGTGCAAGGCGTCGGTGGACTTGGGCATCTTGGCATCCAGTTTGCGCGGCATATGGGATTCCGTACTGTCGCGATCGGGCGTGGACGCGACAAGGAAAAGCTGGCGAAAGACTTGGGAGCGCACAGCTACGTCGATACCAGCGCCGAGGATGCCGCTGCGGCCCTGCAGCGTATGGGCGGGGCGAGAGCGATTCTTGCCACCGGAACTAGTGGTAATGCCATGGGAACACTTGTGCCTGGTCTTGCAGCCCGTGGCAAGCTTATCGTGGTCGGTGTACCACAGGACCAGATCCAATTGAATGCGTTTCCGCTCGTGTTTGGAGGGCGCTCGATCTACGGGAGCCTGACGGGAACGCCGATTGATGGAGAGGATACGCTTGCCTTCAGTGTTCTGGAGGACATCCGACCGATGATCGAGACAGTGCCTCTCGAAAAGGCGGCCGATGCTTACGCCCGCATGATGCAAGGTAAAGCACGCTTCCGCATGGTGCTGGTCACAGGGCAATGAGGACCTTTTGGTCCAATCACGACAGGTAAGGAGAAAATACATGGGTAAGCTGGAAGGAAAAATTTCACTCATTACTGGTGGCAATAGCGGCATTGGACTTGCAACGGCCAAGCAGTTTGTACACGAGGGCGCGTACGTCTTCATAACGGGGCGCCGTGATCCGGAGTTGGCTGCGGCAGTAAAAGAGATCGGAAGAAATGTGACCGGCGTTCAAGGAGACGTGTCGAACCTTGGCGATCTTGATCGCCTCTTCGCCCAAATCAAGCAGGAGAAGGGCAAACTCGATATTGTGTTTGCCAATGCTGGTGTTGCGAAGTTGGTTCCCTTCGGCGAGTTGACTGAGGAGCACTATAACTTGATCTTCGACATCAATGTGAAAGGCCTGCTTTTCACAGTACAGAAAGCACTTCCGCTGCTGCCCGAGGGTGCCTCCATCATCCTGAATGCATCCATCGTCGCCAGTAAAGCGTTGGGAGCAAATAGCGTTTATAGCGCCACCAAAGCGGCCGTGCGCTCGTTCGCCCGGACATGGACGGTGGACTTAAAGGACCGCCACATTCGGGTGAACGCCGTGAGCCCAGGTATTATCGAGACACCTGGGCTGAAAGGCCTGATGGCTTCCAGAGCTGGAGGCGAGGAGCGGGCGAAAAGGATGTCCGGCAGTGTTCCGCTCGGCAGGGTCGGGACCCCCGATGACATCGCTAAGGCCGTGGTGTTTCTTGCATCCGACGACAGTAGCTACATCACTGGAATCGAATTGTTTGTGGATGGCGGTTTCGCACAAGTGTAGGCCCGTTAAACAGGAGAGGTCCTTGCTGCCCAATTCCGATGGAGAGGGCCATGACAACAACCGCGTACGCCGCGGTGGGCTTGGCTGTGTGAGACCGTACGGTCTCACACAGCATCAAATACGCAGCAGATTTCAAGCAACTCTGTGATGTGCGAGTGAATGGGATGATGTTATGGCGAAGGTGATCGAATTTCCCAAGGACAGGCCAACCGTAGCGGGTAAAACTGCGAAGATTCGGGAACGCGATGAAGGCGACCCCATAGCTGCCTCTTGGTTTGGATGTTTCTAACCCTAACGGCAGAGATACGCGTCTTCAGAAGAATGTGGAGCTGTTGACGACGTCCCCACTCTTCTAAAATGGATTGGAGTTCTCGATCAGGAACGCGAAGTGACAGCAGTGAGCTCTTTACGGGCGATGGGAGCGACCCTGGTTCCCAGAAGCTCGATCGACCGTAACATCTTCTCGTGCGGCAGCGCCGACACACCCATCTGGAAAGTAATACGGGCAAGACCGCCGAGGACTTCATTCACATACAGTATCTTCTGTGCGACGGTTTCGGCATCGCCGATGAGCAGCGCTCCCGTGGGGCCTCGCAGAGCGTCAAATTGTGCCCGAGTCGCCGGGGGCCAGCCGCGTTCTTTGCCGATCTCAGTGAACGTGTGGGCATATCCTGGATAGAAATCCTCCGCAGCCTGCTGGGTTGTGTCTCCCAGAAAACCGATAGCGTGAAGGCCCACGATGAGTTTCTCAGCGGAGTGTCCAGCACGGCGCCCAGCTTCGCGGTAAAGGTCGACCAGGGGCCGAAATCGCTTGGGTTCGCCACCAATGATGGCGACCATCAGTGGAAGTCCGAGCGTGCCGGCACGAACGAATGATTCAGGAGTTCCCCCGACGCCGACCCAAATGGGCAACGGATTTTGGAGCGGACGCGGATAGACCGCCTGTCCCGTGAGAGGTGCGCGGTGCTTACCAGTCCAGTGAACATGGGTGTTCTCGCGAATCTTGAGCAGAAGACCCAGCTTTTCTGAGAAGAGCGAGTCGTAGTCGTCCAAATCGAAACCAAAGAGTGGAAAGGCCTCTATGGACGAACCTCGTCCCGCAACGATCTCAGCACGCCCGTGGGAGATCAGGTCCAGAGTGGCAAATTCCTGAAAGACGCGGACGGGGTCAGTAGCGCTCAGGACGGTTACCGCGCTTGTCAGGCGAATATTTTTTGTGCGAGCAGCCGCCGCGCCCAGGATAACCACTGGCGCTGAATCCACGAACTCGTTCCGATGGTGTTCGCCGACGCCGAAAACATCGAGGCCAACCCGGTCGGCGAGCACAATCTCTTTCAGAAGATTCTGTATGCGTTGGACGGGACTCAAAATCAGACCCGTGGCCGGTTCAGAGATGACTGCTCCGAAGCTGTCGACACCGATCTGCATTTTTGTGATTCCTGACATTCGTGACCGCGCACGTTGGGTCCCGCAGCGCGGACTTTGCGGAAATGTCTTCTTAGTGAGTTCCTCTCAACGCCTTCAGTACTCCGCTCCACGCAATCACTTCGTCCGCAACTAAATGCACGGCCTTGTCGTGCTGTTCCTGCGGCTTAAAGGTTGTGAAGCTCTCGAAGTCGGTAAACAGCGAAAGCGACACCTGGGCTCGTACGTCCGCGACTTTGAGTTCGCCCATCACTAGCCTCAAGTTCTCTACAGCTCGAACACCACCAGCGCCGCCATATCCAATAAATCCTGCAGCTTTGTTGTTCCATTCGTGGTAGAGAAAATCGATCGCGTTCTTTAACGACGCCGAGGTGGCATGGTTGTATTCAGGGGTGACAAAAATGTAGGCGTCGAGCGAAGCAATTTTCTCGCTCCAAGCCTTCGTGTGAGGTTTGCTGTACTGATGCATTGCGGGCGGCATAGGCTCATCGAGGAGCGGCAGCTTGTAATCCTCGATATCGACCATCTCAAACCCCGCATCCTTGCGGCTTTTCAGAATGTCGTGTGCCCATTTTGCGACGGCCGCGGCTTTCCGTCCCGGTCTCGTACTACCGACGATGATTCCAACTTTCAGCATCTCCTCTTTCTCCCTTCGGGTGCGTTCTTCAGGTATTCGTGGTGCCTCGAACTCTATGACCATTTCCTAACTTGTTTTCTACTGCTGTTGACCCTGCCTTCTTGGTGGTTAAGTTTCTCCGCTGCCAGTAGCCCGAGCTTCTTAAGCGATTCGTACAGTTGTTCCTTCTCCTCCTGGGACAGGGCAGACATGAGCGCCTCAAGGTCTTTTGCATGCCGCTCGAAACACGATACCGCCAGGCGCTTTCCTTCCGCAGTCAGGTGAACGACGCGCGCTCGTCGATCAGTTGGGCTCGACTTGCGAACAACTAAGCCGAGTTTCTCGAGGCGGTCAACTGCCGCAGTCATCGAGCCGCTGGCCAGGAGCACCTTTTGCTGGATTTCCGAGATCGTGAGCTGGCCCTTGTGTAACAGGGCTTCGAGAGCGGCGAAATCTGTCAGGCATAGTCCCGCGTTCGTGATGCTCTCCTCAGCCAGGCGCGCTAACGCCCGTTGGCTCCTCATCATCACCAACCAGAGACGCGGCGCGGTAATGGCATAACTCTTCGTCATCGTTGTTCCTACTCAGGCTGCTTGGGACCGCACCTGGGTCCTGATGCTGTTCTTCTCAGGGGAAGACAACAGGCTATCGACGGAAGCTGCACCTGCGCCGCGAATCATCAAGAAGACCGTAATCGCCAGTGTCAGAAGGTGGAACTCAAAACCCTCTCCCTTTTGCGTCCCCGCCCAGTTCATAAAGAAGCCGAACTGATGATGGACCATTGCCACGGCTACGAGCATGTTGCAAAAGATTCCAAAGGCCGCAACACGAGTGAACAGTCCGAAGATAAGACCTAATCCACCGAGGAATTCCGCCGCAATTGCCAGAACCGCGAATGGTGCGGGAATGTGCATCATGCCGGTGAAGAAGCCCATCGTGCCGGTGAATCCGTATCCACCAAACCACCCCAGCAGCTTCTGGGCGCCGTGCGCGAAAAACACCACTCCCAACACCAATCGAAGAACGGTTATGGCAGCGTCGTTGTTCGTGGCCATCAGTTTGCGAAACATAGAAATTCCCTCCATCGCAGGCTTGCTGCCCCGGTTGGGACAGACAAGAGATGAGATGATTACCCTTATATAAGGATTCTTTTTATCGAGATTGTTTTAGTAGCAACGGCCACTCGCACTTGCAGGCGACACTACTCGGGCCATCGGTGACCGTACCCACGCACAGGGCAGTTTAGGATTAATGGTGTAATCGCCTGTGGGTGTTGAAAAAGGATTGCTCGGAAGTACTGTTGTGCTGTGTAAGTTAGCGCAGCGAGGAACAGTTTCCTGCGAGCGGACGACTAGATCGTTGCAGGCAGCGGCGGCTGCGGCCTTTGGCTGAGGAAGCGGACCAAGCGCTTGAGGTTTTGCGCAGCCGCAGCCAGGAAGAACTGCTCGCGAACAAACTTTAATCTCCGCAGGCGTAGGCGACGAAGTCCGATCTGATTCTTAAGTTCCGCGAACAGCGCTTCCACCTTCTTCCTTTCCCGTTGTGCGCTCGTGAAACCTGGCGTGCAGGCCAAGTCGCGAGCGCGTTGCCGGGCGGGTTCGTGGATGTGGATGGCGAGATATTTGTACTGGCCCGTGGTGCATTTCGCCTTTTGCGAACACGCACCGCAACGTTTGCGGCTTCCGATGTAGGCATGGGTCCGATTTCTGACATTCAAACCGACGAAGTTGAGTGGCTGACCTGCGGGGCAGCGATAGCTGTTGCTTTCTGGAACAAAGGTGAAACGCTCAGGACCGTAGAGTGGGTTGTTCTTGCGGAGAGCGCTGTCCCGAGTGCGCATATAGGGTTTGATCCCCCGCTCCGTTAACCACTGCAAGAACTCGCCGTTGCCGTAAGTGGCATCAGCAACCACCGACTCGGGATCGCGTCCTTGCCATCGGGCGAAGCGAGCCAGCATGTCTTGTGCGGCCACCGTCTCCTGACTCATCCGGGCGGCAGTGGCTTGCACTCCCACGATCACGCAACTGTGGTTATCCACCAGATAGTTGTCGTAATACCCCAGCCGGGCCGGAGTCCCACCCTTGGTCGCGTAGGTCGCGTCGGGATCGGTTGTGGACACCAGTTTCTGCTCATGCACTGGCTCGTCGGTCGGATTCTGCTGCTCTAATTCCACCAAGTACTGGCGCACAGTTTGGTTCACCTGCGCCGCTTCCGCTAGCTGCTCGCGTGGAATGCGGCTCTCCTTGCTGGCATTCGCCTCGACGAAACTGCCGTCCACCGACAAGTCATCTCCGCGCACCAGTCCCGCTTCCAGACAGCGCGCCACGATTTCTTCAAACAGTTGCTCGAACAGCTTCGACTCCTGGAATCTTCCGTGCCGATTCTTGGAAAATGTAGAGTGGTGCGGGATCTCCTGATCGAAGCCCAGCCCTGTAAACCAGCGCCACGCCAGATGCATGCGCAGTTCCTCGACCAGTTTCCGCTCGCTGGTAATGCCGTATAGATAGCCGATCAGAAGCATGCGCAGCAGAAGTTCGGGATCAATCGACGGCCGACCGGTCTCGCTGTAACTATCTTTCAGCCTTTCACGCACGAAGGCAAAGCTGATGTGTTTTTCGATCAGCCGCAGCAGGTGGGTCTCAGGAACTTGATCGTCCAAGCGGAAGTAGTAGAACAACGCTTCCGAGCGAGAATGTTGCCCCATCATGATGAGCAGGCCTCCAAGAATGGTGATCCAACAGAGCATGCAAGGATTACTTCCTTGTAACACGCTTCTGCCGCCACTCCGCGTGCTAATCACGGTGACTTTTTCAACACCCACGCCTGGCTACGACAGCAATTCTCCCCCGCAGTTTGTTCCCACAAGCCACGAGCGTAAAATGTTCGCGAGGGGCCTGCCCTCAGGAGGAGTCATGACTTCTCTCGCTCGAGTAGCTGCAGATGCCCTCCTTCGACAAGAGCCCGAGGAAGACGAAGAGGAAGACGAAGGCGACGACAACGAGGATGACGATGATGACGATGATGATGGCTACTCGGAGTGATGTATGCTCAAATTTGTCCCATCAGGACGCGTTTGGGGGTGATCAGTTTGGCAGAAGTTCGACTGCAAGAGGGTGAGTCGTTGGAGAATGCTCTGCGTCGGTTCAAGCGCAAGGTTCAGACGGAAGACATAATTAAGGAAGTGAAGCGTCACTCCTACTACCTGAAGCCGGGTGAGAAGAAGCGCCTGAAGCAAGCTTTGGCGCGAAAGCGTGCTCGAAAAAAGAGTCGCAGAGAGCCAGATTAGGTTGCCACAAGTGGATCGCTGATTCGAAGCAGCGAGCTTCGGTTCCGAATTGCCCTCACGTATGGCCGCCACGCTAACGACTCGAGAGTAACGAGATACTTCATTCCAGGGGAACACGGGGGCAGAGGTTCCGAGCCGGAGTTGTCGGCGTAACATCACGTTTCTCTCGTTGCCCGGGTTGTGATTGCTAACGTGTTAACAACAATTTCGAAGTCGGCAGATATAATCGGCTGCCAGCGTCAGGTTGTCGGGGCTGGCGTTGAACTGTTGGCTCATGACTCAAACCAAAAAATCCAAAACTACTCAAAAGGAGGACACCATGGCCCAAGCCAGTACTACACAACGAGGCGGCGGGCAGGCATCGGACAAGAATGCAATTCGTCCGTTTCCTCATGTGAATGTTGCGGAAGCGGAACTTAGCGAATTGCGCAGGCGCATCAACGCAACCAAGTGGCCCGAGCGGGAAACCGTCGCGGATGCATCGCAAGGCGTGCAGCTCGACACGACTCAAGCGCTCGCGAGCTTTTGGGCAAAAGAATACGATTGGCGGAAAGTTGAAGCGCGCCTGAACGCTCTACCCCAATTCATCACGGAGATCGATGGACTGGACATTCATTTCATTCACGTCCGTTCAAAACACGAAAATGCGTTGCCGCTGATCGTTACGCACGGATGGCCCGGCTCGATCATCGAACAGCTTAAGATCGTCGATCCTCTCACCAATCCCACAGCACACGGCGGAAATACATCCGATGCATTCCATATGGTGATCCCATCAATGCCGGGCTACGGATACTCAGGCAAACCGACCACCACCGGTTGGGATGTTGCCCACATCGCGCGTGCCTGGGTCGTGCTAATGAAGCGCCTCGGGTACACGCAATTCGTGGCGCAAGGCGGCGATTGGGGCGCGGTCATCACCGAACAAATGGGCGTGGACGCGCCTCCGGAGTTGCTCGGCATTCACACCAACATGCCTGGCATCTTTCCAGTCGACATTGACAAGGCGGCTTTTTCCGGGGCGCCGGCGCCCTCGGGTCTCTCAGCCGATGAGAAAGTCGCTTACGAGCGTTTGCAGTTCGTATATCAAAAGGGCATCGCCTACGGGTTCCAGATGGGGCTGCGACCGCAGACGTTGTACGGAATCGCGGACTCACCCGTCGGCTTGGCAGCTTATATCCTTGATCACGACGCGCGCAGCTATGAGCTGATCTCACGCGTCTTTGAGGGAAAATCCGAAGGCCTCACGCGCGACGACATCCTCGACAACATCACGATCACCTGGTTGACGAACACGGCGCTTTCTGGCGCCCGTCTCTATTGGGAAAATTGGGGCAAACTCGGGTATTTCAGTGCGAAAGGCGTCTCCACCCCGGTTGCCGTGAGCGTCTTCCCTGACGAACTCTATCCTGCTCCACGGAGCTGGGCGGAGAAAGCGTATCCTAAGCTCATCCATTACAACCGGCTCCCCAAAGGTGGGCACTTTGCGGCCTTTGAACAGCCGAAACTCCTTTCAGAAGAGGTTCGCGCGGGTTTCCGATCACTGCGCAAAGTAGCAAAAGCAGCGTAGTCGCGGCTTGTCAATAAACCTTGTGCGGAGTCGATGGACTCCGCACTTTTCTTGCTCCATCCAGTGAGGACAGCCCACTACCAAAGTTGTTCCGCACTGTCCCGATCAATGAAAGCGCGTGTAGAATGTGCTCGCTCTCGGAACAAAAGAGATTCCGACCAAAATGAGCTCACCCGTGCTACCGGCAGCGCGCATCAACGCCGCGCTCCTGATCCTCCGAATCGCCAGTGCCGCAGCATTCCTTTTTCACGGAAGTCAGATTCTGTTCGGCGCCTTCGGCGGTCTGGGTCCCGGCCAATTTGCAATCGGCCACCACTGGCCGGTCATCGTGGGATACCTCATCGGACTGGCGCAGTTTGGCGGCGGGCTGGCGATTCTGACCGGTGTCTTGTTTCGGCTAGGAGCGCTCTGCATCGTCATCGTTATGCTCGGAGCCATCTTCACCGTCCATCTTCCCAAAGGTTTTGACATCGGCAATGGTGGCATGGAGTATACCTTCACGCAATTACTGCTGGCCATCGCGTTCCTACTGACCGGCCCCGGCGCTTATTCGTTGGCTCCGCTCCTGCCACGGTCGTTGCAAAATTTATGATTTGGATTCGCCTGGCTTTCCGCGATCCTACCGATTCACATGATTAGTACACTCGACCTGGCGGTCTGGTTTGGGCCTCGGTGTCTGGCCAGGAGAACTAAGGAACGTGACTAGACACGAATTGCTCTAAGTATCTCGCCCCGGACTATTGTTGAAAATCGCCATGACGCTCATTGATGGGGGTTGAGTGCTAACGTCTGATTAAGAGTTACTCTGATTAGCCCGCCAACCAGGGAGCAATTTCGATCACTTCCTATAAGCCGAATTCTCGTTACTAATCCCTGGAGTTTCGTTTCGATTACTTCCGGGTAGTCGACTGACCGGAAGTTACGTGGCAAGCGAGGGGGCATGCATTCATACGTAGAGAGATGCTAGGGACTGCTTGAGATTGGAGTTGTGGTTCGACCGCCGAAGCCGATCTCCATGGTCGTGTCTTTTGGAAAAGAAATGTTACGACCGCGACCGAAAAAGTTTGTGTAGATGGATCTGCTTCCTCCGTAGGCGCTCATCAGAATGGCTAGGGTATGAGAGCGAACCGCGAGCCCCACGGCAATTCCCACAAGCCTGAAGGCCGTGGCTCCGCCCGCAGCCGGACCGGCATCTCCCACGTCGTTTCTGCCTCCGCTACCGACTATCGCGAGGCTGACCGAAAGGCCCGTTGTCACAAATCGCGACTTCGGACTGGTCGCTTTGGCGCCGCCCTCCGGATCAAGACTGGCGTTATCGCCCTGGCCACTTTGTATGCCTTCGATAGTCGTCTCCACTCTGGCGGATGATCCGGTCGGCAGAACCAGTTCATGAAATGCAATGCGGAGTTGTCCGTTGCGCTTCAGACGCCGAGCCGGCCTTACCTGCAACACCGATCCCTCGAGTCGCGTCCCCTGCGGCAGAATCAGGCGATCCCCATCGAACAGCGGCTTAGAGACCACGGCCTCCACCGGGGCGCGATACTTCGTCGTTCCGGAATCGAGCGGCGTGACCAGAGAAGCGCGCACCAGGCTCCCCGGCGGCGGCAGAGTACCGACGGCCTGCAGCGCCTCTTCTTTGCGGGACTCGCCCCCGAAATTCAGCGGCTCCTGTAATTCCGCGTAATACAGAGTTCCCGCATCGATGTATTGCGGGTGGATGGGCAGTTGTGCGATTCCGATCCGCAACGCACGATGCATTTTCCCGGGTTGTTTTACCTGAGACATCGCCTGCTTCCATTGCTGCTTGGCCTCGTCCATCTTGGCCGACAAAAGATTCTTCGCGGGCGCAGAGCCCGAGTCCACCAGCCGGATGACCTGTCCGGAGCCGGGGACCACCGCGACGCGCAAGGGCACGTGTCTGTCGTCAGCAAGCACAATATCGTCAAACGCAACCTCGATAGGCCGTGGCGGTGTAAAGTCGGCATTCAGGATGGACAGCATGAGCCGTTTGCCGCCAGGGCTACCAATCCTGGCGATGTGCCCGTTCACTTCAGCGCCCGCAGGCAAAACCAGCTGGTCGAAAGCGTACACCGGCTGCATCAGTCGCGCGTGCACCGTTTGCCCTACCTTTTTCACACGGACTTCGCGATCAAGCGCAATCTGCAGCGGTGTTCCCGTGGGCACAGAAAGAGCGATAGTCCGCACCGCAGGCACGTTGGTCGCAGAGGTCGAGGCAGGACGCGACGAAAGCGAGGTCTGTGCGCCCGCTGCGATCGCGACAAGCGCCGCGAGCAGTGAAGCGCAGGAGGTGCGTGTTCGGTTCATGGTGCCTCCTTAACCTTACTCCCGATTCATCCGTTTCTGCATGGGCAAAGGGCTGTGAGGCTCTATCATTCTTCGGTTTTCTCCCGACGACATGGGCGGTACTGATCAAAATGGGGATTCGGCTCCAATGTGCTGACCTGCTACGATGGCGTGTCATGGCCGATCCGTCTGATCTCGAAGATGCGTTTGCAATGAAACGTCAGCGAGACAAACGTGCTGTGGTGTATACCTTGCGCACGACAAGGAAAATCCGGGTCCACTGAAGGCGCGCTGGGACTGGAACGCAGAGCCAGCGAGATTATTTCAGCAGGCGATCGTGGACCGGTCGGACTAATTTTTCATGCTAAACTTCCTCCGATCGAGCAGTCTTGGTTATCTCCTCACCTTGGGGGGTTGAAGCGAATCATGTATCTGGCCGACAAATTCAGCCGGAAGAAGCTCGAGATTTTGAAATGCACGGCGATCCAGTTTCGCCGGCATGGTTACCACGGATCCAGCCTCACTGCGATCGCCCGCGCTTCCGGGATGACGAAAAGCAATTTTTACTACTATTTCAAAAACAAAAGGCAGGTTCTTTACTTCTGTCAAGACTACGTGATGGATTGCCTTCTCGAATTGCTCTACAACGTGGAAGAAAACTACTCCTCTCCAGTTGACGAACTTCATGCCTTGCTGGTGTCGTTCGTTCGCCTCATGGTCGACGAGCTTCCAGTCCACGCGGGCACGATGCTGGCGGGAAATTCGTCCGCTCTCTCAACTTCGCAATACAACAGGATATGCGCCAAGCGCGACGAATTCGAAAAGGGTATCCGTCGCATAGTTAAGCGTGGCATGGACAGCGGCGTTTTCCGTTCCGGCGATCCTAAGCTGATTACGTTTGCGATCCTCGGCGCGGTCAATTGGACACCGACGTGGGTGGATCCGTCGGGGCCAGCCGATTCCAAAGAAATCAGCGGTTCTTTTGCAGATTTCCTCGTAGCCGGACTGCTGGCACCGCAGAGCCGGCGCCGGAACGCCCCTCCATTTACCGGGGCCTTCGCCAGCACGACTCTTGCGAAACGCGCGAACGGCAAATTCACAACTCGGGCCAAGGGACCTGCCGCTCGGGATCAGGCCTCGGGCGGTCCGCCACTCAAAAGAGCCGGGCGGCGCGCTGTGTAGGCGATCACTTTCACCTGCAATCAGAGGCGACCCCAATTGGATTTCGAATTTACCGACAAAGTGAAGACCCTCCAACAGCGCTTGTTGGCATTCATGGACGAGCACATCTACCCCAACGAGCGGCGTTTCGCCGATGAGGTTGAACGCGCCCGATGGTTTCCGACCCGGGTGATTGAAGAACTCAAGCCGAAAGCTCGGTCCGCGGGTCTGTGGAATCTGTTTTTGCCCGACGCTGAACAAGGCGGGGGACTGACGAATCTCGAATATGCCCCGCTTTGCGAGATTATGGGCCGCAGTGCAATAGCGCCGGAAGTTTTCAATTGTTCAGCACCGGATACGGGCAACATGGAGGTTCTGGCCCGGTATGGCTCTCCGGAACAGAAGGAACGGTGGCTGAACCCCCTGCTCGCGGGCGAGATCCGCTCGTGTTTTGCGATGACGGAACCCGCCGTCGCCTCCTCGGACGCTACCAACATCGCGGCCAGCATTGCTCGAGACGGCAGCGAATACGTTATCAATGGCAGGAAGTGGTGGTCTTCCGGAGCCGGTGATCCCCGTTGCAAAGTAGCGATCTTCATGGGAAAAACCGATCCCACGGCTCCGCGGCACCAGCAACAGTCAATGATCCTGGTCCCGATGGACTCCCCGGGGTTGAAGGTCCAGAGACTATTGACCGTGTTCGGCTACGACCACGCCCCGCATGGGCACGCCGAGATCACATTCGAAAATGTGCGCGTTCCCGCGTCGAATATCTTGCTTGGTGAAGGGCGAGGCTTTGAGATCGCGCAGGGCAGGCTGGGCCCCGGCCGCATTCATCACTGCATGCGTTGCATCGGAGTTGCCGAGCGAGGCCTTGAAACCATGTGCAAACGTGTGAAATCGCGGATTGCCTTCGGTAAACCTCTTGCCGAGCAGGGCACGATACGGGCGGACATTGCCAACTCGCGCATGGAGATCGAGCAAGCTCGTCTGCTGACGCTGAAGGCTGCCTACATGATGGACACGGTTGGAAACAAAACCGCACGGGCTGAGATTGCAGCCATCAAAGTCGTCGCGCCCAATGTTGCCCTTCGTGTGCTGGATCGGGCAATCCAGGCGCATGGTGGCGCCGGTGTTTCACAAGACACATTTCTGGCTGCCTCGTGGGCCACTATGCGGACGCTCCGATTGGCTGATGGCCCCGACGAAGTTCATACCGAAGCAATTGCCAAGCTGGAACTCCAGAAGTTCCCCGGGGCCGAATCGAGCGTCAAGCATGGGCGATAGGCTGGACTTGTCGATTACTGGCACTAGGTAGTGCAACGCGGCCAACAGCCACATTCCTCCCAAACGATTGCCGCTTCGTTGAGATCGACATAGCTTGTATGCGCGCGGGAATTACACGGGTGGCGATAAGCACGCGGCGCCTAGTTCCTAATGTCCCGACTGCAGTCTCGGCCGATGAATGCCAGTTCATCGTGAAACCACTCCCGGTCCGTAGTCTTGGTGACGAATGACGGGTTGCTGCCGAAGCTTGACCGAGATGAGTTTGACGAGCTGAAGATGCATTGGCGAGCCGCGCACTGCGCACACCGATCTCGCCGTAGGTCATCTCGCCATGCTGGTCGATCACGAAGATGCGGTTGCGATAGGCGGCGAGACTCCGCTCGACCAAGCGTTGCGCGGTCGCATGGAAGGACTCCTTTCCGATGCGACATCGGCTACCTGGCCCGCCACAGTTCACTCCTTATTCACGATTCGGATCATTTTGATTATCCGTCCGGTCGGTATTACGGGTCGGTATTATTCTTTGACTGCCTCCTCATACAAACGTTTCTCTCCGCCTATTCTTCAGTGCTGGGTGTTTTCAGTGATTGTGGACGGGGCCTCTCCTAACTTTCCAAAGATTCCTCAAATCCAAGATTTCCGATTTTTCGACCGACTCCTCAGACTTTTGTGGCGCTGAAGCAAGGAGGAGTCGAGCCTTCACTTCGGAGGGTCCGACGCGCTCGACGCGTCGTGCATACTCAGGATGTACCAGCGATCGCCGGACTTGCGGCAGATCATCATTCCGCGTCCGGCCTCGTGCAGTGCTTCCGATTCAACTGAAAAGTCGTAGAGCGTCCACACAACGTTACCCACCGCCCGCTGATCGCTCATTTTCATCTCCAAGTGTGCGCGCGGACTTCCCTGAAAATACCGGTCACGAAGATACTGCCCGGCTCGTTCGCGTCCTCGGTATTCGGCCGTCGGCACAGTCATCACGAAGTCTCGATCGAAGCATTGTTCCAACCTGTCCGCCTCCGCGTTATTGAAAGCCTCCCAGCAGCCCTGCATGGCCGACTCCATCTCCGAAATAACCGACGTCTCCGGGGACGCATGCAGCGGCTCCATACGAGCCACGCTTCGTCGCAGATCGATCGTCACTCCCAATTTCTCCAGCAGGTCCATGCCTAGGATTCCATCAATTGGTCCGCCGCACGCGCTCGCAATCGCCGTCAGGTCCACCGCTTCCAGGGTGAAATTGCGGACGGTGTGATTCCCCAGCGAAAGCTCGCGTAGAAATACCTCCCGGGCAGTCGTCACTGCCGTGCCAGTCCACGAAGTGATCTGCACCTTTTTGGACAGCCCCGACGAAATCGATTTGATGTTGAGCATCGAAGTCGCCGCCGTATCCACCAGGAATCGCACTCCGTCTCCGCCGATCTTGAGTCTCACAATGGGAAGGCGGTCGCACCGTTCGATAGGAACTTCGACAGAAGGCTGCGTCTGGGCATGCGTAGCCGGTGCGATCGATGTCAGAATCAGCCACATCAGAATCGACCCCGCTCGCGCCGCATTCTGTCGCATTTATTTCCTCGCAGGCGTTGCTGCTGTGATTTCGCGGATGCGGTCGACGATCGCCCGCCCCGCCAACCGGAACCCCGTCTGGTCCCGGAAAAGGCGCGACCTCCAATTCCCGCCCATTGCCAGTGCGTGAATCTCAAATGCCACTTGGGGTGCGCCGACGTCTCTTCGGATTTCGCCGCTGAATTGGCCTTGGCGTACCGCTTCTTCCAACAAGAGCAGCCAGTGGTTCATTCGGTCCACGATCCGATCGCGCACCTTTCCGGGCCGATCGTCGAACTCCAGCGACGCCGCGGCAAAAAAACAGCCCCCTGGAAAAACTTTGCGCTCTGCGTACAGTCCCCAGCGTTCACAAAGAATTTCGAGCCGTTTAAGCCCCCGCGCTCCGTTGGCCGGACGAATTACCTCCTCGGCAAAGATCCGGCTGGCCTCGTCCACTACCGCGCACTGCAGCTCCTCCTTCGACCCAAAGTGAGCAAAGAGCCCGCTCTTGCTGATCTTCAGAGTGGCAGCGAGCTTGCCGATCGTCAGCCCTTCGAGGCCTTCAACCGACGCAATATCTACAGCTCTGCGCAAGATTGCGTCGCGCGTTTTCTGTCCGCGCTGGCGGCCGTTTTTCGATCCGTTGCGAGAGGAGTTCATTACCCATCAAAATAGCACGATCGTTCGTTTTAGTTCAAGGACAAATTTCTTGACCAATCTCCCCGATTCGAGCATGGACTAACTCTGCCTCTCGAGTTCCACTTTGGCAATTGCTTCGGTGTGCACTTCGTCCGGGCCGTCGGCCAGTCGGAGTCCTTCGCCGAGCAAGATATTTGAGGCCGGGACGCGAACATTTTCGAATGTGAGCTCGCCGTGCCCATGCGGGGCGTGCTCGTAGCCGAACACGGTCAGCAGTCTCTGGACCTTCAACTCCGGGGAGTCCATCGGGGCCAGGACATTGACTGCGATCCATCAGGTAGTCGTGACAAAAGTAGAGAACCTGCCGCTTGTTCTTGAAATAGTAGTAACAATTGCTTTTCGTCATCCTGGAAGCGCGAGCGATCGCAGCGAGACTGGATCCGTGGTAGCCATGCGGCGAAACTGGACGCCGTGCATTTCAAAATCTCGAGCTTCTTTCTGGTGAATTTGTCAGCCAGATACATGATCTGCTTCAAGCTTACCCCAATGCGAGGAGACGATCGAGGCGACCGAACCGGGGAAAAGTTTTTAGTATGAAAAATTAATCCGACCGGTCTACATTATGTCGATGGCTACAACTGACACTGCTCCCGTCCGCCTGGGTGAAGAAGTGAGCGTTGCCTCGCTCGGCGATTATTTGCGGGGCAAGATCGACGGTGCAGAGCGCGGAATCACAATCGAACAATTTCCCGACGGACATTCCAACCTGACCTACCTCCTGCGGTTTGGTGGGCGAGAGTACGTTCTGCGGCGTGGGCCTTTGGGGCCTGTGGCGGCGAAGGCACACGACATGACAAGGGAGTATCACGTTTTGGAGGCCGTACATCCGCACTTTTCTCAAGCGCCTCAGGTCTTTCTCTTGTGTGAGGATCCGTCAGTGTTAGGGGCGACTTTCTTCCTGATGGAGCGTCGACACGGAGTCATACTGCGCGACCACGTTCCTCTCGAAGTTGCAACGATCCCGGACTACGCTCGGTACGTGAGCGAAGCTTTCATCGACCGCCTGGTGAGACTTCACGCCATCGACATAGCCGGAAAGGGGTTGACTGGGATCGGGAAGCCTGAGGGCTTCGTGGAGCGCCAGGTGCGAGGCTGGGCTGAGCGATGGAATCGAGCAAAGACCAAAGAGATGCCCGAGATGGACCGGGTGATCCAATGGCTCGTCGATTGCCGACCGATGTCCCCAGCTCCGACGCTGGTGCACAACGATTACAAACTGGATAACGTGATGTTGCCACACGGTTCTGTGGATCGCATTGAAGCCGTCCTTGATTGGGAGATGGCAACGGTTGGCGACCCCTTGGCCGATCTGGGACTGACCCTTTGCTACTGGTCATGGGTAAATGTGCCGCAGTCACAGACAGACGGTATTTCCGCGATTACCTCGCACCCCGGTTGGCACAGTCGCGAGCAGTTTCTCGAACGTTACGAAGAACGAACCGGGCGCGACCTGACGCACATCGGATACTACGAAGTATTGGGAATCTTCAAGCTTTCGGTGGTTCTGCAGCAAATCTATTATCGGTTTCATCGCGGGCAAACGAAGGATGTTCGATTCCGGCATTTCGACGAACGCGTTGATGGATTGGTGAGGTTGGCGGCTCGGCTCACTGGACAGTACAGTTGAGCACGGTCTATCTAGTTCGACACGGACAGGCCGGAACGCGTGAATCGTATGATTCGCTTTCGGAATTGGGGAGCCGGCAAGCGCGGTTGCTCGGTGAATATTTCGTCACACAGAAGATTGATTTCGACCAAGCACTAGCCGGTGGAATGGTGCGGCATCAGGAGACGGCCACCGAAGCGAGCGCGGCTTATGCGGCGGCCGGAATTGACTTTCCGGAAATTGTCGTCGATCCCAACTGGAATGAGTTCGATCTTGACCGCATATATCGTGAAATTGGGCCTCAGTTGTCCCGCGCGGATGCGGGGTTTTGCCGAGAGTTCGACTCTCTTACCAGGAAGATTAGCGCGAGCGCCGGTTCGCCCAAGGCGGCGATCCATCGCCGGTGGATGCCATGCGACACCAAGGTGGTTCTGGCATGGATAGGGGGCCGGTATTCATCACAGGGTGAGACGTGGGAAGATTTTCGAGAACGCGTGGCCGCGCCTCGGCTCGCATTTCGCGGAGCGCGAAAGAATGAGAACTTTGTGGTGTTCACGTCTGCGATGCCGACCGCGATCTGGGCGGGAATGGCTCTAGATATTGCTGACGAGCGCGTGATGCGCCTAGCCGGGGTGTTGTACAACGCGTCGTATACGGTTCTACGAGTTCGGGATGAACAGTCGCAATTATTCATGTTTAACGCCGTGCCCCATTTGACGGCTCCGGAGTTGCGAACGTATCGCTGAGGCAACAGGTCGAGTCTAGCCAGCCCGGGCTGCGTCGTTCAGACGACGTATCGTTCTGCGTCAAGCAACCGACCTGCAATCTTCCGTCGCAGAGCGATCGCGTCGACTGGATCATAATTGGCGAATCGCTGCAGGATGGCCATTGCCTTGCCGAGGGCCTCTCCGTTCGCGCAAGCTCCGAGAACATTTCGCGCGGAGATTTCGATGCGGGCCATCGCATCGCGCAAATAGACGGAGGTCATATCGGCAGCGTTGGCGCCGAGGGCTTTGACTGAAAGCTTGCGGCTGCGAAGCAGGCTCGACTCCATCGCGAAAGTCTCCATAATAATGTCCGCTATGTTCATGAGAACTTCCTGCTGCTTTTCCAGCTCCACTTTGTACTTTTGGGATGTCATGGCGATGGTCGCGAGCGCAATCTTCTTCGCATTGCGCACCAGCCGCATCTCTTCATCGCCGTCGTCCGGTATGGCCGGCGCGGTGAGTATTGCCGTCGCGACCGGCAGAAGGTCCAATTGCCCCCGCGCGGCTCGTTTCAGCAACATTCCTGGTATGAGCAAGCGATTAATCTCGTTCGTGCCCTCGAAGATGCGGTTGACTCTCGAATCGCGATAGGCACGCTCGACTTCATAGTCCTGGTGATAGCCATACCCGCCGTGAATCTGCACACCCTCATCCGCTACGTAGTCGAGCATTTCGGAGGCATATACCTTAATCATCGAACATTCAGCGGCATATTCCTCCACCGCTTTCAACATGGTCTGCGAAGCGTCCGGTTGGTCCCAGGAAAGGCCCTCCAACTGACTCTGAATAAGGCCTCCGATGCGCCACGCTGCAGACTCCGTCGCGTAGATACGAATCGCCATCTCGGCCAGCTTGTGCTGGATGGCGCCGAACTGCGCGATCGACGACCCAAACGCCTTCCGCTCGCGGGCATATTTAATGCATATCGAGAGCAACTGCTTCGCCTTCCCCACGACCGCCGATCCCAGTTTCATGCGCCCGAGGTTCAGAATGTTGAACGCGATGATATGACCGCGTCCGATCTCGCCCAGAACGTTCTCGACCGGTACGGGGACATTGT
This sequence comes from uncultured Acidobacteriota bacterium, assembly GCA_963696025.1. Classification (GTDB taxonomy): domain Bacteria; phylum Acidobacteriota; class Terriglobia; order Terriglobales; family Acidobacteriaceae; genus JABCYV01. The sequence goes on along the minus strand of CAVOII010000019.1, from coordinate 27,358 downwards.
CAAAGTACACAGCCGTGGTGGAACTGCCCTTTATCCCCATTTTGTGTTCTTCAGCGCCGCTGGTGACACCGGGAAAACTGCGCTCCACCAGAAAAGCGGTAAACTTTTCGCCGCCTACTTTGGCGAAGACGGTAAACAGGTCGGCGGCGCCACCGTTGGTGATCCACATTTTCTGTCCGTTAAGGATGTAGTGTTTACCGTCCGGACTCAGGTCAGCGCGAGTACGGGCAGCCAAGCTGTCGGACCCGGCTAACGGCTCAGTCAGCGCGTAGGCCGCCAACATCTCGACCGTCGCCAGTTTGGGTAGGTATTTCTGCTTCTGCTGCTCAGTTCCGAAGAAGAGAACAGGCAACGTGCCGATGCCGGTATGCGATGAATGCCAGCCGCCGTAGGAAGCATCACGAGCCAAGTGTTCGGTAACGACCAACAGGGACGGCAGATCCATCTCCATCCCTCCGAACTTTTCGGGAATCGAAATAGCGGTCAGACCCACTTCTGCCGCTTTGCGCAAGACGGCGAGAGCAGCGCCCGGCTTTTGCTGACGAATCGACTCTAAGTTGGGTTCAACCTCTTTCGCCCAAAAGTCGTCGGTGGTGTGGGCGATCGCGAGGTGTTCCTCGCTAAGGTCTTCTGCAGTAAAGATTTCATGGGGAGCCAGATCTTGAATAAGAAATCCTCCCCCTTTGATTTTGGGAGAACTTACGGTAGCTGTGCTCATGATCGCTCTCCTGCGCTTATTGGCCGATTCGGCATTTCAACTCTGCTCTTTGATCCCAGAGTCGGCCGCTCAAAGACAGACCGGTTAATATACACCCGCCTGGCAAGGGTCAGTACATAAAAATAGACCGAGCGGTCAAATTGTGAACGGGAGCCCAGCCGCAATGGGATCGTTGACTGTTTATCGACCGGATCATATGATTGCGAGGTCAACTTCCGACTTCTCACCGGAGCGTCCTGCTGAGATGAGCGAACTGGTCCAACTCACCAAAGACAACGACATTGGCATCATCACAATCGACAATCCACCCGTAAATGCCTTGAGCCCCGGCGTACCAGAAGGAATCTCTGATGCAATCGATCAAATTGCCAAGGACGATGCGGTCAAAGCAGGAGTGATCATCGGCGGCGGCCGAACCTTTATCGGCGGAGCCGATATCAAGGAATTCGGCAAAATGACCTCGGGCATGACCAAACGGGGTGAGGGGTTGTTGTCGCTGCTGTTGAAAATCGAGGATTGCCCTAAGCCCGTGGTGATGGCCATTCAGGGAGTTGCGTTTGGCGGAGGCTTGGAGGTGGCGATGGCTGGCCACTACCGGATTGCTTTGCGCAGTGCGCAGGTCGGCCAGCCGGAAGTGAAGCTGGGAATCATTCCCGGAGCGGCGGGATCTCAGCGGCTGCCTCGTCTCGCTGGTGTGGCAAAGGCGGTGGAGATGTGCGCGGAAGGCAATCCGGTCAAAGCGGAGGAAGCGCTGAAGGTCGGTATTGTCGATCGCCTGATTGAAGGCGACTTGCTGTCTGGCTCAGTTGCATTCGCCCGTGAAATCGCCGCCGAGCGCGCACCGAAAACCCGCGAGCGCAACCACAAACTCGGCAACCCTGAGCAGAATGCACCAATTTTTGCCGCTGCACGAGAGAATGCCGGTAGGAAACAACGCAACATGACGGCGCCACTGGCGGCGATTGATGCGGTCGAGGCCGCCACCAAACTGCCTTTTGAGGAAGGCTGCCAGGTCGAGCGGAAACTATTCACTGAATGTCTTTTCTCAGATCAATCCAAGGCGCTCATTCACGTATTTTTCGGTGAGCGTGAAGTGGCGAAAATTCCGGACATTCCGAAAGACACTGCAGTCATACCGGTGAACACCGCCGCAGTTGTGGGTGCTGGAACGATGGGCGGTGGTATCGCGATGGTGCTTGCCAATGCCGGCATTCCGGTCCTGCTTAAGGACGCGGACCAAGCTGCGCTGGATCGTGGGCTGGCGAACATCGAAAAGAATTACGCGAATTCCGTTAAGCGCGGCCGCTTCACCCAACAGTTCGTTGATGAGCGTCTAAAACTGATGAAGCCAACCTTGAGCTACGACGATTTTGCCCACGCGGACCTGGTGATCGAGGCCGTATTCGAAGGTATGGCGCTCAAGAAGGAGGTCTTCGGCGATCTCGACCGTGTCTGTAAGCCTGGCGCGATTCTGGCGAGTAATACGTCGACGCTCAACATCGACGAGATCGCATCCGCCACCTCGCGGCCGGAAGCAGTCCTCGGAACCCACTTTTTCAGCCCTGCGAATGTGATGCGCCTGCTCGAAATCGTGCGCGGCAAAGCGAGCAGCAAACAGGTCATCGCCACCTGCATGCAGCTTGCGAAGAAACTCGGCAAGGTTGCTGTGCTGGTAGGCAACTGTCGCGGGTTCGTGGGCAATCGAATGTTTCATCCCTACGTCCGCGAGTCGGTGTTTCTGGTGGAAGAAGCGGCCAGTGTCGAGGCCGTAGATAAAGCGGTATACGATTTCGGTATGGCGATGGGTCCGCTCGCGACCGGTGATCTCGCAGGTCTGGACGTGGGCTGGCGCATCCGCAAAGAATACCGCCATCTGGAAAAGCCCGGCATACGGCAACCATTTGCCGGCGATCGTTTGTGCGAGATGGGACGGTACGGTCAGAAAACCGGTGCCGGCTGGTACAGATATGGTGAGAACCGGCGTGCGATCCCCGATCCCGAAGTTGCCGCGATGGTACGCAACTGGTCTGCTGAGGCGGGCATTCCGCAACGGCAGATTGCAGCCGAAGAAATCGTCGACCGTTGCATCTATGCCTTGGTCAATGAGGGAGCGCGCATTTTAGAAGAAGGCTACGCACTGCGGGCAGTCGATATCGACATCATCTATCTCAACGGCTACGGTTTCCCGGCATATCGTGGGGGTCCGATGTGGTATGCCGATACAGTGGGACTGAGGAAAGTCTATGATCGCATCTGCGAATTTCAGCGGCAGCATGGCGAACTTTGGGAACCTGCCCCCTTACTAAAGCGCTTGGCGGCGGAGGGACAGACTTTCGCCGATTTTGATAAACGGAAAGTCGCGGCAGCTTGACCCTTGTCTTGCGTGGATGGCGGCGCGCTGGTGGCCAAGCGGACGCCGCCGACAGCCGGCCGCGTGGTTCAGACCCTCACGGAGAGATCGCAATGAGCAACACGCCCGGAGTGAATCGCCAATGGCGACTGAAGTTGCGCCCAGTCGGACTTATCAAGACCAGCGATTTCGATCTCGTGACCGAAGCCCTCCCGGAACCAGGAGAAGGACAGTTCCTGATTCGCAACGTATATCTATCGCTCGATCCTGCGATGCGGGGCTGGTTGGTCGACCGGCCATCCTACGTTCCGCCAGTGCAGATTGGCGCAGTCATGCGTGGATTGGCGATCGGAGTCGTCGAGAAGTCGAATCATCCGAAATTTGCGGTGGGTGACCAAGTGCAAGGGATGTTCGGCTGGCAGGAGTGTTTGGTTTCGAATGGCGACGGCGTGACCAAGCTGCCGGAAAGCCCGCTTCCACTCTCAGCGAACTTGGGATTGTTCGGATTTGCGGGGCTGACCGCATATGCCGGGCTTTTGGAGCTGGGGCAGCCCAAGGAGGGCGAAACCCTACTCGTCTCCGGGGCTGCTGGTTCGGTGGGGTCGCTGGTCGGTCAGATCGGCAAGATTAAAGGGCTCCGCGTGGTCGGCATCGCCGGAACCAAAGAGAAGTGTGACTGGCTGGTGAAAGAGCTCGGCTTCGATGCCGCGGTGAACTATAAGGAACGCGACTACAAGGAGCAGCTGAAGGCTGCTTGTCCCAAGGGTGTGGATCTCTACTTCGAGAATGTCGGCGGAGAAATTCTGGAAGTAGCGCTTTCCCGGATGAATACATTTGGCCGCGTGGTGGTTTGTGGACTTATCTCACAATACAACGCCACCGCTCCGGTTCCGGGTCCCTCGAATTTCGCGGCCGTGATCAGCAAGAGACTCAAGATTCAGGGATTTCTCGCGTTTGACCACGCGGCCAAAATGAAAGAAATGGTCAGCAACTTCATCGAGTGGCACGCCTTGGGAAAGCTCAAGTATCGAGTAGACATCGTCCCAGGACTGGAGGCTGCGCCGACGGCGATCAACAAATTATTCGATGGTTCCAATCATGGAAAATTGATCGTTCAGATCTCGGACGCTCCAACCGCCAGCTAGCCACGAACGCGCCCCAAAAACTCCAAACAGGCCATCTGGCACTTAGTATGTTGATCCGGATGGCCCGTCAAAGTCAGTCTTCACACGAACACCGATCAAAAGCTAAAGCGCGCGCCCAGCTGGATTTCACGCTTCGGAAAGGCTGCAGTGAAACCAAGAGGCTGGCTGGGTGAAAGGCGGGCTGTGCCCTGTACGTTGAACGGCGGAGCAAAAGCAGAACCCACGATGTTGTTCACACTGGCATAGTTGGTGTGGTTCGCTATATTAAATCCTTCTGCAATGAACTGCAGGCTGGCCTTCTCACCAAACTTGAACGCCCGGCTCAGGCGCATGTCGAAGTCCACGTAATTGGGACCCTGCCCGCTGTTGCGTGGAGATCCTGGTGGGCGGTCATTGGTAAAATGGCCGTCACCATTGATGTCCGCTCCGGCCAGAAGGTTAAAGGGATGGCCGCTGTTGTAGGACACAATGGGCGACAACTCAAATCCGGAAAGGGCACGCGACTCCCATGGGCTATCTATTACGGCCGCAAGTACGACCTTGTGTCGTTGGTCGAAGTCCGACAAAGAACGTTCCGCCGCCAAGTTCACCTCGTTAAACGCTGAGTAGTCGCTGTTGAAATCCGTCGAGTCGTCGATGGCTTTGCTGTAAGTGTAATTTCCGATCAGGGTGAAGTGGTCGCTGAATCGCTTCTTCACCTCCAGAATGCCGCCATTGTAAACGGCGTTTGCCACGGAGCTGTACTGGTTGTCCTGGAGCAGCACCGGATTCGCGAAGCAAACCGTCGTCCGGTTGCCGCTTGCATCAACACAGGGTGGAGCCCCCCAATCCTGGAACGGAAGACCGTTCGTGGGCAGGCCGTTCGCGCCTGTGCCAGTTACGATCGGGGCCGCAGGCAGCAGATTCTTATCAACCGCCCAAGGCAAGTGGGTGGTGTGAACGTAAATATAGTTGGCGGAGATCGTGAAACCATTTCCAATCTGGCGCTCGATTCCAAACGATGCCTGTTGGGATTGAGGAGGCCGGTAATTGGGCTGTCCGCTGAAGAGCACTGAATTCGGCGGCAGCGGACCCGTGTTCGAAACGACAAGACCAAACTGGGTCAAATCCGCTGGCGTGATGCAAGCAAACTGTCCCGGAGGCAGCGCGCACCCATAAGTACCTTGTGGCGTTATTATCTTTTGCTCCGCAAACAACCTTTGAAAGATAACCGCCGAACTTATCGCTCCCGGACTCAGGATGGTGGTTAAGGTATTCGCAATCAGCCGAGTTCCATTGACATTGCCCAGGGTTTTCACGACACCGGGAATCTGCGCGTAGATGGGAGAGTAAAAAATCCCGTATCCACCGCGAACCACCGTCTTATGGTCCTTGAACGGGTCCCACGCAAAGGAGACCCGTGGGGCAAAGTCCTTCTTATACGTATTTAACGGTCCGTATTGTGAGTCTACTTCGTAGCGCAGGCCATAGTTGAGGGTAAGGCCGGGCCGGACTTGCCAGGCATCCTGCCAGTAGCCGGCCGTGAACGGTCTGATCTGGATATAGTTCGGATTACCAAAGCCCTGCTCATAGAACGCCGGTGCGCCTAAGCCCCACGATTGCAGAGTGCTGAGAGGGGCGGAAGCCACCGACGCTGGGAGTCCGCAACCTCCTAAAGCAACCGGCGCCGAGGGAAACTGCAAGCAGTTGCTGAGCACAAAGCCGGGTAAATCCAGAAACTCAAAACGGCCGGGGAAGAAAGTCTGCGACGTCGTGTTATTGCCACGAATCAGCTCATAAAAACCCATCTTCATGGTATGGTGGCCGCGAATGAGGGTGAGATTGTCAGCGAACTCGTAACGGCGCGCGGTAGTGTGGCTGGGCAGAAAAATTCCACGCCCGAAGAAACCGTATCCCTCAACGTCTAATCCAGGACCCCCGGGATCATTGGTGTCTACGTTAAATTGGTACCAGTTCCACTGGAACCGGGCTTCATTCTGGGCAGTCGCGCTGAATTGGTGAAACCAGGAGCCTTGTAGCGTGCTATCCCAATTGAGTACGGAATTCCCGCGTGAAAAGCCGATCAGCGCCTGCACGTCGGGGTCCGTCTCCTTAAGATGCGCAAAGCTATAACGGAGGGCCGCCTGGTTGGCGTCGTTGAATCGATGATCGAGGCGGCCAGATCCCTCATGCTGACGTATCGGGAAGGGGAACAATCCTCCGTTACTCTCGAACGCCTTAACGATGGACTGGTAGCGAGGGAGCTGCCCTGGAGTCAAGGCCACGAACGGATTAGTGGTTGTTGGGTCAATGGTCAAAAGACCCTGAAGCGCTAAGGCGCAAATACTCGGTGGTAAGTTGACCGTAGGCTTGCCCGGAGGATTGATGCAAGGTACGAACGGCGCTCTCGAACTCGCCAACGCGCCCAGGATTGGCAGTTGTGACGCAGTCGGAGCAAAGATCGAAGAATGCGTCAGCAAGGGGACTGAATCCTCAGCATCGGAGCGCAGACCTTCGTACGCGACAAACATGAATGTCTTGTTTTTGCTGATAGGAAAGCCGAGAGTGCCGCCGAATTGCTGGCGACTCAATGAATTCTTGATCGGCGCACCTTGAGCAGTCAGAGAAAATGCCCCGCCCGCAGTAAGAGCTGGACTGAACGCGAATGGATCACGGGCATCCATGGCATCATTACGGAAAAAACCGTACAGACCACCATGCAAATTGTTATTGCCGGACTTGGCCACAATGTTGATAGAAGCGCCGCTGGCTCCGCCGAAGTCCGCCCCGTAATTGCTACGGTTGATCTGAAATTCCTGGACAGCATCCTGGCTCAGGGTCAGGCGGACTCCGCCTGCATCGTCGTTGGCCTCACCGCCGTCTACGGTTACGCTGTTGCCCCTTCCATTGCTTCCGTAGAATGAAAGCCCGCTTTGGGGCGTCTGCTTCACACGGAAGTCGGCGTTATCCGCAATGGTGTTCGAGTTGCTGACGCCTGGCGTCAGCAGGGTAAACGTAAGGTAATCGCGGCGGTCAATCGGCAGGTCGGTGATGTACTTTTGGTCTATGTTGTTGGCTTGGCTGCCTCTCTCTGTTTCCACTATTGGCGGTTCTCCCGTGACCTCGACTTGGACGGCTACTGCCGATACGCTCAACTGGAAGTCTGCGCGAACGGTCTCTCCAACACCGACCACCACCCCTTTCCGTAGTTCGGTGCCAAAACCAGATAGTTGGGCCGTCACCTTGTAAGTGGACGGAGGCAGTCCGGTAATCCGGAATTGACCGGCGTCATTAGTAATCGCGACGCGGCGCAGGCCGGTCTGGGGATCTTCCACGGCTACCGTAACCCGAGGCAGAACGGCTGCGGAGGAGTCCGTCACCGTCCCAGTGATATCTCCCGAAGAGCCCACCCCTTGGGCATAAGCCCCAACCGGCAACAGCAGGCATAGCGCCGAATAACCGAGCCAAGATCCTATGCAAGTAACGAGAAGGCAAGTCAAAACGCTGACTCTCATTTTGTGAATCATATTCCCTCGCATCGTAGACCTTCGAGCTGGAGGCATGCCGGCTCGAGGAGTTCCCAATCCACGAGTCGCTATGCCTTGTTTTTCACTTCTCGCAATCCGACAGAGGCGCCGTCCCAGGGGCGGTCTCTTTCTCCGACAGGGACTCTAGGTGGCCGCCGCAGTATAACAAGAAATTTTATCGATGGAATATTAATTATTACTGATAGTAATAAATAAAGTATGTCGAGTGTTCTGTAGTCCCAGGAAGCTGGAAATATTAATCAAAGAGCCGGCCTCATTGGTAGCCTTGACAACCCGCGTGCTCGGCTATTGAGTGATCGGAACTTTGGAGCACGCCGTTGTCGGGCGGATGATAGTCCAGATTGAAAGGCTTTTTCAATGCCATTTGTTGAGAATCATGGAGTCAACATCTATTGGGACGAGCAAGGAGCAGGGCCACCCCTTTTGCTGATTATGGGGCTTGGCTATCCGTCCTGTATGTGGCATCGCATGAGGCCTAACTTGGCGATCCGTTATCGGACCATCGCGCTGGACAACCGTGGTGTCGGGCAGAGCGATGTCCCCCTAGGCCCCTATCCAATCGCGTTGATGGCCTCGGACGCAGCGGCGGTACTGGAGGCCGCGGGCGTGAAGCGCGCCCACACAATCGGCGTGTCGATGGGCGGTATGATCGCGCAGGAGTTTGTGCTGCAGTATCCCGACCGCGTGCAGTCGCTGGTACTGGGCTGTACCGCGCCAGGTGGGTCCCAGGCAGTCAAGGCGGAACCTGGAGCTCGAGACCTTTTGATGGCACGAAGCGAGATGACTCCTGACCAAGCCATGGAAGCTTCGGTCCCTTATATCTACGCCTCGAGCACTCCGCGCGCACGGATCGAGGAGGACTTTGCCCTTCGCAGGAAATGTTTCCCTAGTCCGCGAGGGTATATGGCGCAGTTACAGGGCATCCTTTCTTGGGAAGCCTATAGCCGCTTATCCGCCATCCAAGCTCCGACTCTGGTAATCCACGGCGAGTCGGATCGTCTGGTCCCGTCGGCCAACAGCCGGTTGATCGCAGACCGCATTCCTGGTGCAAAGCTGTTGATACTGTTGCAGGCGAGCCATATCTTTACTACGGATCAACCGGAGGCCTCGCTGGACGCGATTTTTGATTTCCTTTCCGCGCAAATCTACCAGTAGCGGACACTCATACCAGTCGGGTGCTACCAGTTCTTGCCAGGGGAGCCAAATGCTAGAATCGGCTCTCTGAGTGGCCGCTGGATGCAGAGAAAGCCGCTCCAGATGCTGGTCGCGTGTAGTGCACCAGGTGTGTTTTCCGCCGAATGGCAAAGGGAGATTCTCGTGCCGCCGCTGGTCGCCGAAAATCTTGACTCTCTCAAAGGTTTCGTCGGGCGCGAGATCGCGGCAACGGATTGGTTCACGGTCACACAAGACCGCATCCAGCAGTTTGCTGAAGCCACGGAGGACCGCCAATGGATACACCTGGATCAAACGCGGGCGCAACGAGACTCGCCCTATGGCGCCACCATCGCGCACGGCTTTCTGACACTGGCATTGCTTAGCCATTTGTCGAAGCAGGCCCTGCAGATCAGGAATGGTGTTCGTATGAGCGTCAACTATGGTGTGAATCGTGTTCGATTTCCTGCGGCGGTTCGCGCAGGCTCTAAAATCCGGGCACGTTTCACGCTTCTATCACTGAAAGAGGTTCCAGACGCACACGAAGCCGTGTTTTCGGCGGTCGTGGAAGACGAGGGCGGGACCAAGCCATGCTGTGTGGCGGAATGGGTTGTCCGCTACTATCGGTAAAGCCCCATGGCCGGCCATTGCGAGGGAGGCGGGGCGGCGCTATAGTTTGTGATCAAGCTTGGGAAGCTGTTGATGCCAGTCGCCACACAAAGCACTCTCAATCTGCCGGGACCACCCGTTTTTGCGACGCCCGAAGAAGAGCGTCGTCATCGCAAGCAACGGCTGGCCGGCGCGTACCGGCTGTTCTCGCGCTTCGGATTCGATGAGGGAGTAGCCGGCCATATCACGGCCCGTGATCCGGAACGCCCCGATCATTTTTGGGTGAATCCCTTCGGGATGCACTTCGGCGAGATTCGCACCTCCGACCTGATTCTGGTCAATGATCGCGGCCAGGTTGTGGAAGGAAAGTATCCCGTAAATGGGGCTGCTTTCGCCATTCACTCTCGAGTCCATGCGGCGCGCCCTGATATCGTTGCCGCTGCCCATGCGCACTCTTTGTATGGAAAGACCTGGTCTTCGCTGGGCCGGTTGCTCGATCCCATCACCCAGGATTCCTGCGCCTTTTATGGAGATCACGCCTTATTCGCCGATTTCACCGGTGTGGTTTACGAAACCTCGGAAGGAGAACGCATCGCCGGAGCTCTGGGCAACCAAAAGGCCGTCATTCTCCGTAATCATGGAATGCTTACCGTGGGACACACTGTCGACGAAGCGGCCTGGTGGTTCATCACCATGGAACGAAGCTGCCAGGCGCAGCTTCTCGCCGAAGCGGTGGGCACACCGGTGAAGATTGATGCGGCCAGTGCCGCAATCACGCAACAGCAGATTGGCAGCCACGCAGCCGGCTGGTTCCAGTTTCAACCCCTGTGGGCACGCATTGTCCGCGAGCAACCCGATCTGCTCGAATAGAATCTGCGGCAAATCGGGTTGCGTTCTCAACCAACCAGCTTCACGCTAGAACGTGAGCGCATCAAACGGTCGCAAGTACTCCGATGGTTCGAGAGGAAAGAAAGCGGGCGGCTGCGGGACCACCTTTCCCCCTAGAACGAAAATATTGAACCCCAGTCCAAGCGCCGAAGCTTCCTTGTTCAATACGGCAGGATAAGCACCTTGCCAGATTCCTGTGTCCAAACGATCAATGAGAGTCTGGAAAGCCGCAACGGTTTCAGCGGGCGTGAATGCACAGTGCCCTGCCCGATGCACAAACGCTTGCCGCAAGAAGCTGTCGTTACCCGCCTCAGTGACGGTGGTCCGGTAAGCTCTCTCGTTTTGAACAACCACGAGGCCATCTCCACTCGTATGCAGGGTCAAGACCGGTATATGGATCTGGCCGTCGTAGATAATGTACCGCTCCAGATAGATAACCGCCGATGTCTTTGCTGGAATCCGCGCTGTCTGGTTCAGAGTATTCAGGTCATCCTCGAGATTGAGGCCCGCCTGCTGGTAGAGCGCCTCCACCTCGGCGCGATCGCTCGAGATAGCCAGTTGTCTCTTGTAATCGACGCCCACATTCCAAGAAACATTGCCGCCGGCACGCGCTTCGAGCTCAGCGCGGAAAGCGAAAACGAAAGGAAAGTTGATCTGTTGTGCCCAAAGGAACTGGTTCGCCTCTTGGGAGACGTAATCGGTAGGGCTGGGCTGAGGTGAAGTCGGAGTGAACCAGCCTGGAATGTCTCCCAAAGCTGCAACCAAGGCTAGCCGCGCCCGACCTTGCGGCGTTGCCTGGGCCGCGGCCAGCGCTCCCTCGGCGATGACAAGATTGGTTGCCGGGTCTGTAATGTTCACAAGCTGCAGGCCGCTGCCGCTCGCGAGCAGAGTCTGGAAAGCAAATTCGGCGTCAAGCGCCGTGTTCCAAGTTGCTACACCTCCGGATAACACACCGCACATGGGAAGGGCTGCATCGAATCGGTGAGGATACTTCTGGATAAGACCCGCGGTTATCATGCCGCCTAAGGAGTGGCCCCAGGCAATGGTCCGTTTAGCCGTGCCCACCAGCAAGTGGAATTGATCCAGTACCGCAATCTGATCGGGAAACGCCTGCTGCAGCGCCCAGCCGCTGGTGGCATACGAAGAGCCAGCCAGGGCGTAGCCATTCGTAAGCAGAAAGCCGCGGGTAACCGGGTCGCCTACGTCGGCGGCAGGGTTCGGTGAGCCAGGAACAACATATCCGTGGCTATACAAGAGAACGGTTCCGTTCCAACCTGGTGGGACTTCAATCAGGTAAGTTGCCCCGTCCGCCAGCGTGCCGTTATAAGTTACGACACCTGATTGCGCTGTGGCGCTTCCGAGAAACGGAAGCAACATCATCACCAACGCTGTCATCAACAATGCAATGGACTTGATCAATCTCCGCATGGTTTTCTCCTTGGGGGCAGGAAGTTGGGAACCTCACGATGGGATGGCTTTTCTGGACTTCTCACGACAGCCACCGACTTGCTGTGCCCGTTAGCGGCGGAAACAGCAGACTGAAAACGCGCGCAACTTTATTCCCGGTCTGGAAGGTTTGTCAACTTGTATTGTGCGGTTGGCACTCAAAACAACACGTTCATAATTTATTTGTGCTCAATGGTGTAAGAAATATACTGCTAAGTATGCAAAAACCGTCAGTCAGTCGTGTATCCTGCCGCAAGCTCTGCCAGTTTTGGCAAGCCAGCAGATCGTCATCGATACGTGCGAAAATCTACCACTCAGGGGTTCGAGGACTAACGCATGAACGTGCCGCTTACGCCGATCCGATGTCTTTACCGGGCGGTGGATCTCTACGGCAGTAAAACAGGAGTGGTCTCGGGTTCCAGCCGTTACACCTACGCCCAGTTTGGTGAACGCTGTGAACGCCTCGCGGCTGGCCTGCTTTCGGAAGGCATTGGTCCCGGTGACCGGATCGCTTATCTCAGCTTTAATAACAATCAGCTTTTGGAGGGCTACTATGGCCCACCGTTGATTCGCGCCGTAGTAATGCCCCTCAATGTGCGGCTCCAGCCGGTCGAGCTGGTTGAAGTCTTCAACCATGCCAACCCCAGCATGCTGTTTTTCGAGAGTGAATTCGCTCCTCTCGTCCAAGACTTGCGAAAATCCTGCCCCTCGGTCAAACGCTATGTCAGCATCGACAAGCAAGTCACGCCAGCGGACTTGACGTTGGACGAACTGCTCGCGCGTGACCGCTTGGCGCGACCTGAACTCTTCTCGTTCGACGAGAACGACATCGCAGAGCTGTTTTATACGAGCGGAAGCACTGGCACTCCGAAGGGAGTGATGCTCTCGCACCGGACGCTCTATCTGCATGCCCTCGGGTTACTGAGTTCCTACCATCACGAAGACACACGCGTGGAGCTGCACACCATCCCCTTATTTCATGCCAACGGTTGGGGGCGGGCGCAAAGCATCACGATGAGCGGAATCAAGCATGTGATGGTCCGGCGATTCGAACCCGCCTACGTACTCCGCCTGATCGAGGAGGAACAGGCAACAGGAATGACGTTGGTTCCCACCATGGCGAATGCTCTGCTCAACTGTCCGGAACTTGGCAAGTTCAATCTTTCCAGCCTCAAGGAGATCACGCTGGGAGGGGCGGCCTCGTCTCCCGAACTGATCGCTCGAATGGAAAAGGCATTTCCCTGCGAGGTGTTTGCGGGCTACGGACTCACTGAAACTTGTCCTGTAGCTACGACCGCGCATACCAAGGGCACGGTGCAGTATCGTGACGAGGACGACCGGCTCATCCATCTGTCGGCTGCGGGTTGGCCAGTGGTTGGCTGCGAAGTCCGCGTAGTGGATGCAGAAATGCGAGATGTACCGCGCGACATGCAGGCCGTCGGGGAAATTGTCGTTCGTGGAGATAACGTAATGTGCGGTTACTACAAGGAACCGGAGGCGACCAAAGCGGCCATCACCGACGGCTGGTTGCACACCGGAGACATGGCGGTGTGGGATGAAGAGAACTATGTCTACATTGTGGACCGAAAGAAGGACATCATTGTCAGCGGCGGCGAGAATGTCTCGTCCATCGAAGTCGAGAGGGTGATCTTTGCCCATCCCGCGGTACTGGAATGCGCGGTCGTATCCGCGCCTGATTCCAAGTGGGGGGAGGTCCCGGCAGCCATCGTCGTACTCAAGCCCGGCCAGCACCTCGATGAAGAGGAACTGCTGTCATTTTTAAAAACTCGGCTGGCGAAATTCAAACTACCCCATATCGTGCAATTCACGGAAGGCTCTTTGCCAAAGACCGGAACAGGAAAAATTTTGAAACGTGAACTCCGCGAGAATTTCTGGACGGGGAAGGCGACCCGAGTACAGGGTTAAATTCTCCGCCCGACTCAGAGAGGATGGGCTGCTACACCACCGTCTTCAAAAGCGGTGTATTGGCCTGGAGTCGTCTCATACCGCGCAGCCAGCGGTCGTACTCAGTTGCCTTGCGAGCGAAGAACTGGGCAACTTCCGGATGCGGCAAAATCAGGAAAGTCTCCTCGTCCAATCCTTTGATTACATCCTCGGCCACTTGTTCAGGCTCCACAGCGGATTCCAGCAAGAACGCTCCTCCGCCGAACTCTGCTCTTTTCAGCATGTCGGTCCGCACTCCCATCGGGCACAAGGCCGAGACTTTAATTCCTTGATCGCCATGGGTTATCGCCAGCCATTCCGCGAAAGCCAGCGCCGCGTGCTTGGTCACCGAGTAGGGCGCCGAACCGAGTTGCGTCAACAGACCAGCGGCAGACACAGTCTGCAGCAAATAGCCTTCGCCGCGCGCCACCATTCCGGGAAGCACGGCCCGCGCTGCGTACACGTGGGCCATCACATTGACCTGCCAACTCCGCTCCCAGTCGCCATCCGGAGCGTTCACCCCGCCGCTGACGCCGACGCCTGCATTGGAACAGAACAAGTCGATGACGCCGTATTTCTGGGTGACGCACTCCACCAGCCGCACTACATCAGCTTCTTGCGCGACATCAGTCGGCACCGCGATGCCGCCAAATTCCTTGGCCACCTGCTCGGCCATTGAGGCCTGCAAATCCGCCACCACAACGGCCTTTGCGCCCTCAGCCGCGAAGCGCCGGCAAAGCGCCCGTCCGATTCCGTTGGCGCCACCGGTGACTACCACAACCTTATTGGCTAGCCGCATATTTGATGGTACGCAAGATAATCGACGAGTGGCATACTGTCCAGTATATTAATCTTACTTTAATACTGGCTTAGATTACGGAGACGAGGCGCCGCGGCCAGTCTCGTGAGAGAGAGCGTTAAGGTCACGCTTAGGCACTCTTCGCCGTCTTTTTGGAACTGCGGGAGACCATCCTCATTACGTTTTGGCCAACCAACTGCGCGATCGCCTCGGGGGAAAGCACTCCCAAGTCGCGGTACCACAGGGCACACCAAACCAGAATTCCGCCGATGCACCGGGCCGCGACTCGCTCGTCGACAACGTGCAAAACGCCGGTTCGCATGCCATCCTTCAGCAACTTCATCATTCGATGGTCGAATTCGTTCCGTTGCTCTCGGATTCTCTGCGCGATCTGCCAGTCCAGATTCATCTCCTCACGCAGATAGATGATGGTATTGGACTGGTTCATGATGATAACTTGCGCAACTTCCTCAACAATTTTAGCGAGCTTGTCGGGGATTGATAGCTTACTCGCCAGCACCCGCGACTGGGCATCCAGACACTCTCTGATGCATTGCTGTGCAATCTCGTGCAGTAATTCACCCTTGTTCTTGTAATACGAATATATGAACTGCTTGGTGACCTCGAGGCGCGCGGCAATGTCATCCAGCGTGGTGCGCGAGTATCCTTTTTCATAAAAAAGGCGGCGCGCAGCCTCTACAATGCGTTTCCGTTTTAGCGCGACCACTTCACTCTTCAGAGTAGAGCGCTGCGAAGGCAATCGGTAACCTCCTGCTGTGTAGTCTAGGATAATGGATAACCCAGACCTCCTATAGGTAACTTTGAAGAAAGTTGAAGGATTGTGCACGAAGGGCGGTCACGGGAGACGATTTCCTTCATCATCACTTTTGAGTTTACGGTCCCTAAAGTGACCTAACGGCGAACGCCCTGCGGTAAACGGTCGCCGACTGAATTGAACTGCTGTTTATTTTTGATTAACAGACTTGCTCCAAAGATCGACGGGACCAAGACGATCCGCACCTTGAGTCGCTAACATCCATTCCGGATACTCGGGTGGAAGTTGGCTCGCTTCATCCAAACTCTTTAACTCGTCTTGAGTGAGTTTTAGATCAATCGCCGCCAAATTGTCTTTTAGCTGATCCATGCGCTTTGCTCCGATAAGCACTGAGGTGACAAAGGGTTTGGATAATATCCACGCAAGTGCCACTTGCGCGGGGCTGCATTCGTGAGCTTTCGCGATTGGGCCCATCACATCAATAACGTTCCAAGCCCGCTCTTTATTCACAATTGGAAAATCGTGAACTGACCGTCGAGAGTTTTCAGGCTTCTGGTTATGACGAGTAAATTTACCAGAGAGCAGTCCTCCGGCGAGAGGACCCCATACCAAAAGACCCACTTTTTCAGACTCAAGGAGCGGAATAACCTCACGTTCAAGATCGCGTCCCGCGATCGAGTAGTAGGCTTGCAGAGAGTCGAATCGGGCCAAATCTTTCCGCTCTGACACTTCTAAAGCGCGCGCGATCTTCCAAGCCTGCCAGTTGGAGACACCAATGTAGCGGACTTTTCCTTGCATCACCAAGTCATCCAGCGCGCGAAGGGTTTCTTCGACAGGTGTGACTGCATCATTTCCGTGAACTTGATAGAGATCAATGTAATCAGTCTGAAGTCTTTTAAGGCTGGCTTCGACGGCATCAATAATATGCCCACGCGAGGCACCCACGTCGTTTCGCCCAGGACCCATTCTGTGGTAGACCTTGGTTGCAATCACAACATCTTTTCTTTCCACACCAAGATTCTTAAACGACTGCCCAAGGATCTTTTCGCTCTCTCCATTGGAGTAAACATCCGCTGTATCAAAAAACTTTACGCCTGCATCCAAGGCTCCCCACCAAAGGTCATTGTTCCGAGACAGAGTTTTGATACGAGAAGTCCCGTATTCCCTAATGTTTTGTATTCCATTTTTTCCTTTCATTCCTTGATATCAGTTTTAAAAACTTGCGGGCGTGTGTCTCTCAAGGGCTCAGCGTTTCTGGCTCTTGAAGATTCAATGAGCTGGTTTCCCAGGCATGAATTCTTTCTCGCACCTCACGGCTTACCAATGTATAGTTAAGTATGGAATGAAAGTATGTTCCCTACAAGAAGGCACATGAGTGTCGGTAACTAACACGGGGGAAGCCATGAAAAAATCCAATAAAAACAGAAATTTAAGCGACCGCGCAGTGTGTGGTGAAGAAGGAGTAGCCGTGCGGGAATTTCTGACAAAGGTGGGGGACAAATGGGTTGGGAATAACTGGCCGGACATCAGAAAAGCGCGCGGCAAGTTTGATGAAAGAGGGCCTAAGTGAAGTGAGAAACCCACGGTGTTTATCTTTCCATACCGTCGATAATAAAAAAAGCGATTCTCAGCCAAATTAAACTGCGTCCGGGGAAAGACACTTGTTCTTAAACCCGAACACTCCCGTAGGACCTTTACCTTGGAAGCACCACCTGGAATTGAGAAATCCGGCATGATGTTGGAGAGGTCGAAATTCGCCAAGCAATGCATCATGGCGCTGCTCGTATCTTGGATACTCGTGAGAATCTAGAATCCCAGGTTGATCATCAAACGAGATTGTGCAGCAACGGCATGCGCCGTTTTTGACGCGAGGGTTATAAGCCGGACCCAGGATGGAGAACGTCATGAGCTCCGCGGAATCGCAACTCAAGCCGAACCACAAAATAGCATTCAGTCACACCGCGGGCGTGGTGCAGCCGGCTGGCTCTGAATCCAAACAAGTGCCGAATACAAGAACCGCAGCGCAGACGGAATACCTATTAGCTGCCGAGAAACGAACCCCGGAGATGATCGCCGATGGCGCGAGCCTAAAGGACATATTGAACAATCTGTGCTGTTCCATCCGACGTTGAGGCTTCGCCGGTAATATCAACAGTCTTGTTGATGCGATCCGCCGTGCAGGGTAAGCGGAACACGTGCCGCGGTCTTGATTTGAGCGATTCTCTCGATATCTAAGCGTTTCCTCTTTTCTCCCTGCACCATACTCTGCGACATGCCGTGCATGTTGCCAACGGCTGGTGCCAGTACGTCAATTCCAGTGGACTCAACAAACTGTTTCGCTTCCACAGGACTGGTCAGGCCCTTCGACAGATCAGGAGCGACTTCATGGATGTCGGCCACCCAAAGCTGATTGACTCCGGTCAACTTCATTCGGCTGGCCAGATTCAGGTAAACCTCCAACTGGTGTTGAGAATCCGTGGTGACCACGAAGGCACGCGGCTGCACCGCAAGTAAGTTATCCTCCCGCATGATGCGAGCGACACGCTTGTGGTTCACCAGCATCCCGCACCGTCGCAGTTCGGCCGCAATCCTTCGATAGCCGTAGCGTCGCCGGTGCTTGACGGCGATCTGCTGAATCGCCGACCGCACCTCCATATCCTCTTCCACCGGCAATCGCTCCTGTAGGCAACGGTAGAAACTAGCTCGACTGACCCCAGCCAGTCGACACATCCGCTCGATACTCAGGCTGCCTTGCATAGGTATCACTTCTCGGATCTGCTCGTAGATGCCGTCTCGCCAGAGTTGCTTCTGCTCTGGCGTCGAGCCTCGATTTTTTGCAAGGCACCTTTGAAAAAATCCGCCTCCAGCGTCTTGTCCGCCACCACGCGCTTCAATTGCGTGACCTGTTGCCGCAGTTCACGCTCGCGGGAGTTTGCCGGTGGTCCTCCGCCGTCTTCGATGGGCTCCAACTGATCTCGCCATTTGTAGAGCAGTCGCCGGTGCACCCCCAGTTCCTGGGAGAGCGCCACGATGTTGTCGCAACGCTTCAACCGCTCGACAGCCATCTCCCGAAACGCCTTGGGATATCGACCTATAACTCGTTTCTTTGCCACTCGCAGTTCCTTTCTCTGCAAAGTGTGCCCATTGCGAGTGTCTCATTTGATGGGTTCAGTCCATCATCGTCGAAAACCTCAGGGAAACTGCGGTTTCTGACTGATTACCAGTCAGTCGACTCGCCAGCCGGGATCCAGTGGAGTGCTACTGTGTCAAGGTCTATTGTAACGGCAAGGCGAGGTGATTCAAGACATCTCTCCTTACGACCTTTTCTAAAGCATGCGCGTCATATTTGAGCCACTCGTTGGATACGCAAACAGCATGTGCTTTAAATCGGTGGCCCGCATCCCGGAACGGATGGCAAGCGCGAAGAGATTGATGACTTCACTGGCCTCGCTCCCAAGAATATGAGCGCCCAGAACGCGGTCTGTGCCTTCCTCCACGAGCACTTTGTAGCCGGAATATGTTTCTGCAACCCGCCGCGACGAATACCAGGCCGAGGTCATCTCCTTCCTGACCCTGAACTTAAGGTTTTGCTCACGTGCCCCGCGTTCACTGAGACCGACAGCAGCGAGCGAAGGGATCGTGAAGACGACCGACGGAATGCCGAGGTAATTTGGTCTCTGATGGTTTCCCTTCAAGAGGTTTGCGGCCACGATCAGCCCTTCATAGCTCGCCACAGGAGCCAGCGGCGGGCCTCCACTGGCGGCAGCATCTCCCGCCGCGTACACAGCTGGAATCGACACACTTTGCAAGAATTCGTTGACTCGCACTCCCCGCTTCTCCCATTCGATCCCCGCAGCATCCAGATTCAGGTCGTTGATCTCGGGCACGCGACCCGCAGCATGCACAGCCATATCCGTCTGAAACGTGCCCGTCTCTCCAGAGGCCAATGCCCGGACAGTCAACTGAGCCGCGCTCTTTTCGATCCCTATCGCTTCGGTTCCCAGATGAACGTCAATGCCAAGTTCGCGAGTTCGCTCAACGAGCTGATCAACGAGATCCGGGTCAAAAAGCGCAAGAGGACGCGGGCCACGGTGTAGGACTGTGACCTGCGATCCCACACACGCCGCTACATGGGCAAACTCAAAGGCGATATACCCGCCTCCGATAAAGAGAATCCTCCGCGGGAGTTCGTTCAACTCCAAGAACTGATCGCTTGTCGTAAGGTGCTCAGCGCCGGGAATCCCCAAATCTGCCGGTACCTCCCCGGCTGCAATAACGACGTACCGTCCCTCCAATGTCTCTTCCCCTACTTGTAGTGTAGTTGGACCGGCGAAGCGCGCCCGACCATGGAACGCTGCGATGCCGACTTTCGCGAATCCCTCTTCGCGCCGTTTTGGAACGGGCTCAGTGAAAGAACGCTTGAAACGCATTAACTCGGGCCAGTCAATCTGAAGCTTCGCGGCCTGAATTCCGTTTCCTTTCATTCGACGAGTCCAGTCAACGGCTTCGGCAGCTCCGACGAGTACTTTCTTTGGGTCGCATCCCCGTAGAGCACAGGTACCTCCGAACGGCCTCGAATCCACGATCGCAACCTGCCATCCTGCTTCGCGACAGCGCGACGCCACCGCCGAGGCGGCTGATCCTGTTCCGATTGCGATCACATCAAATTGTCTAGTCATGGTTCCCTCAAGGCACTTTGCATTTGTTCCGGCAAGCTGAGACACTGCCGCGCACGGCTTCGGGGCTTTGGCATCCAGGCTTTCGTTTCACAGCACAGTTTAGACCTGCGAATTGCTTGCCACATCGGCTTTGCAAAACTTGTCAGTTCCGCGAAGAATACGGATAACGGTCGGGACCGAATCAACTCATTTCGGACCACCGGGAGGGAACAGAACAATGTCGTATCAGCCTATCGAAAATTACGGAATCATCGGCAACATGCGCACGGTTGCCCTGGTGGGCATGAACGGTTCGATCGACTGGTACTGCTACCCACAATTTGACTCGCCCAGCATTTTCGGAGCGATCTTGGATGAGAAGAAAGGGGGTCGATTCCAAATTTCCGCCGGCGCTGACGGTGTCCGGCACAAGCAGGTCTATTGGCCTTCCACCAACGTCTTGGTTACGCGCTTCTTGTTGGGGGATGGAATCGCCGAGCTGGAAGACTTCATGCCGGTGGGGTTACCCTCCGACTCGCCTGGGTACCATCATCTTTATCGCCGTATACGCTGCGTCAGGGGTGCTGTGCGCATTTCGGTCTCCTGCCGTCCGGCTTTCGATTATGGACGACAGACCCACGACACCCAGATAAAGGCTAACGGGGCCATATTCAAGTCGGGCAACGTGAGCCTGGCGCTTTCAACCAACGTGCCCCTCAGCAATGACGAGCAAGGTGGGGTATCTGCTGAGTTCGTGCTCGCAGAAGGAAAATCGCAAGTCTTCATTCTTAGGGACGACTGCGCCGACGGCGTTCCCTGTCCGCCGTCCGAGAAAGGCGCTGAGGAGCTGCTGCGCGGCACTGTGAAATTCTGGCATGACTGGCTCTCCGCTTGCACTTACCACGGGCGTTGGCGGGATCAAGTGCAAAGATCAGCCTTGGCGCTAAAGCTTCTTACCTTTGAACCTACTGGCGCGATCATTGCCGCGCCAACCACGAGTTTGCCTGAAGTCATCGGAGGGGCGCGCAACTGGGATTACCGCTACACCTGGATGCGCGACGCCGCCTTCACGGTTTATGCATTTCTGCGCATCGGTTTCAGAGAGGAGGCTGCTGCCTTCATGGGCTGGATCGAAGATTACGCGTCCAAACACGTCAATCCGAAAGCGCCCGGCGCGGTCGTCTTCACGATCGAGGGCGACACCCAGCTTCCTGAGCAGACGTTGGAGCACTGGGAAGGGTATCGCGGATCCCGGCCGGTCCGCATCGGCAATGCAGCTGTTTCGCAGTTCCAGGGAGACATCTACGGCGAGCTCATGGACGCCTTCTATCTATCCAACAAATACGTCAGCCCCACCTCCTACGACGTTTGGGTAAAGGTCCGCAATCGCCTTGAATGGATCTGCGAGAACTGGCACCTCCCCGATGCCGGTATTTGGGAGATGCGCAATCGGCAGGAACATTTCGTCTACTCAAAGGTCATGAACTGGGTTGCCCTGGATCGCGGCATCCGTCTGGCCGAAAAGCGTGCGCTTCCAGCCGATCGCACGAAATGGGCGCGAGAGAGGGACCGTATCTACGAAGAAGTGATGACCCAAGGCTGGAACGAGAAACGCCACGCATTTACACAGTTTTACGGCAGTGAGGACCTGGATGCTTCGCTGCTTATCATGCCGCTCGTCTTCTTCATGGCGCCGACCGATCCGCGGATGCTCAGCACCATAAGAGCCATCCTCGAAGATCCCAGCCAAGGTGGCCTCGTCAGCGACAGCCTTGTGTATCGCTATCCGCCGCAACCCCGCATTGATGGGCTCCCAGGAGAGGAAGGCACTTTCAACATGTGTTCTTTTTGGCTCGTAGAGGCGCTGACTCGCGCCGGTCTGGCGGATGCCGAAAAGTTGGATCAAGCCAGGCTTCTGTTTGAGCGTGTATTGGGTTATGCCAACCATCTCGGGCTTTATTCAGAACAAACAGGGCCACAAGGCGAGGCGCTGGGTAATTTCCCGCAGGCCTTTACACATCTCTGTTTTTGGATGACGAAGCGGCGCACCTCGGATGGCGCGACCGCATTCTCGCCGCTAGCTAGGCCCTAAAGCGAGAATAAATCACGCGGCAAGGCGGTCAAGGACCTGGTCGTAAAGGACTTGGGTGGCGGGGTTATTGGAAAAGCGCAGGATCCTACGGCCGTGGATTCGGGCTACGCGTGCGGCGCGGTTGATGACGGTGAAGCGCAGGGTTTTCACGCTCACAAGCCAGTAGGTGTAGGTGCGTTTGGCGCTGGGCGGTTTGGCCGTGGCAAGATTGGTGTGGAGCTGAAAGCCGATAGTGAGATTGTGGGCCAGAATGGACAGTTGCTGCCAGGCGCCGTTGGCGGCGTAATGGTTGGTAGGGACGGCATCCAGGGCGAATTCTCCCTTGAGCTCGGCAAAAGTCTTTTCCTGCGCCCCGCGGCCAGCGATGAAGTTCCACAATGGGCGCGGGCTGAGCGTGAGGTTAGTGGCGACCGCCGAATACTCGAAGTGGCCATCATCGGGGGAGAAAAGATCGAGTTGGTAGTTGCGCCGGCTCTGGTGAGCAACCCGCTTGCGAAAGACTACGACCGGTAGCTCCAGCTCCCAAACTTTAAGCTGCAACTGAGTTTCGAAACAGGTGATTTGAGGTTGCACCGGCCTCCAGTGGTGTTGCGCGGCGACCGCAGCGCGAACCCCGGTCCATTGGCAAAAGGGCACCTTGATGGCATAAAAGCAGCCGCGGCGGTCCAGCAATTTGAGGATATTTTCCTGGAAAAACGCCGCGTCCATGCGGAATTCCAAAATCACCGAGCGGCCAAACCGCGCGCGCAGCTCATCGATCAACTCGCGCATGAAGGCCTCCGCTCCCTTGGAGTCGTGGACGTTGCCAGGGCGGTTCTTAAGCCGCAGAATCTGCCCAGTCTGGGCCAGGTGCGCCAGTAGCGGATAGTAACTGGGGTCCTTGGGATGATGCGGATTGAAGCCGTGCATCGCCCAAGCAACCTTGTTGCCGGTGCGGATTACCGTGCCATCTATATCAATGGTCAGCCGCCGCAGACCCAGTTGCCGGATCTGGTCGTAGAGCAACTCGCTATTGATCCGTACCAGTGCCGCAAGCGAGGCTTGGGTGAATTCCTTCAGCCACTTCACTACCGTCCGATCCGTCGGAATGCGCGCCAGACCACACAGCCGGGCGAACAGCGGATCGTGTGCAACATAGCGCAATTGCTTAAGCCGCCGCGCACCAACCAGCAACAGACCAATTACCAACAGCACCAAGTATACGCAGCCGTAGTCACCACCGAGGTCATGCTCACGAAATCCCTGCCGAATGCGATGATTCAGCCCAATACTCTGGAAGTAGCGGCGCAATAACTCCAACCCGCCATACGAAGTCAGATGCTCACGGCCGAATTCAATCCCCAAATCCCGCTTGACCACCCGCCTCAAGCCCGCTACCCTCAACCTCATCCTGGGGGCCTCCCGCTTTTGCATAGAGTTGCGCTGGTACGCACTCTAATTTAGCCACGGGAGGCCTCTTTCTTTCAATCGTTACGCCTGATTAGCAATACATTTTTCTCGCTTTGAGGCTAGGTTCAGCTGTTTTGCTGAAATCGCGCTTGGCCCGATAGGGGGAAAGTCTTTTATTCTCCGCCACGAGGAGCGCACCTCCAATTTTACCCCTTCCCATGCCGCGAGTTCAGAGCGTACCGCGGCACGAGAACGAAGGTGACCGCGCCGCATCCGCAAGACGCTACTTTCCTGATGAACGTTCCCTACGGCGTGTTTGCGGGTGCCTCGAACTCTGCCGAGTGCGGCGCACATCCTTCCCCCGTGATGCTGCTCGCTCGTCGTGCGCAACCCCGTCTTCACTGTCTTTCGAGGCATCACTTTGACGGGACTTAAGCGAGTTTTTCAAAGCCGCCATAAGGTCGATCACCTTGCCGCGCTTGGGAGCCGGTGGTGCGGTAACTTCCTGACCGGCCGCTTTCCGTTCTGCTACTTTCAAGATCTTTTGGCGATAGGTGTCCTGGAACTTAGCCGCTTCGAATTTGTCCTTGGAGAGATCGGCAATCAGCCGCTCCGCCAGCTTGAGTTCGGACGCTCCAACGGATGTTTTGGCGCCGTGACCGATTGCCTCGGAGGAACGAATCTCATCCGCGTAATGCATGGTATGGAGCATCAACACGTCGCCATAGGGACGAATCAACACTAAATGCTCCTTCGCGCGCATGACGAATTTGGCCAGCGCGGCGCGCTGGCTTTTGGTCATCGCGGCATTCAACAGATGAAAGGCCTTGGCAGAGCCGGAGCCGGATCCGAGCAGGTATGCGCCCGCGAAATAGACGGGATCGACTTCTGAAATCGGTACAAATTGCAGTATGTCGATTTCATGCCCCGCATCGGATTCGAGCTTCTTGAGTTCCTCATTCGTGAAGGTGACGTATTTGCCTTTCTGGATCTGGAAGCCGTGGACCAGCTCGCTCCGATCGATCACCTTTTCCTCGGAGACACAATAAATTTTTTCTTGAATCCGGCTGTCGTCTTTCGCATGCAGCAGGTTGAAATGTACCGACTTCGATGCCGTGGCCGGAAACACCTCGACTGGAATCGAAACCAAGCCAAAAGAGATGGTGCTGCGAGAGAGCGCTCGAGACGGCATTCCGGCAGGCCTCCGGTATTTAGACTAATTGACGAATAACGTGATTTTCAGAAACGTGCGCATGACACAACCCTCCACGCGCCGTCTTTTTCCCACTAATCAAATGCTCACTCATTCTCCGCGACGGTGCATATCGATTAGAACGTGGCCCGAGCATCCCACACGGAATCGCCTACGACAAACAATCCTTAGCTTCGGTGCTTCAGACAGGCGAAATAAGGCCGGTTCAGATTTGGCACGTCGTCGAGTGTTGAGCCATATAGTGGCATCGTGGCGGCATCAATAATCGTCGTTGATACCTCACGCTCAGCCTCGCACGACGCCATCAGCAATGGCTGTCCGGCCGCCCAAGGCCTGCCAACGACCGGCATCATGGCGAACGCAAAGCGGCCGCTCTATCTAGGAACGAAACCGTTGCGCGCTGGACGTCAGTTCGCATATTCGACGAGTTCTCTCAACTTAACCTGAGTAACGGCGCCTGGCGGCCAGCTATAGGGTGGACCGCTGTCCTGACACCATTGTTTGCGTGCGTAGAGATGATATACGAGACTACGGTTTCTTGCCCTTCACTGTGTCCTTGACCTTGTCCGCAATTCGTTCCGTAGTCTGCTTGATCTTACCGGACGCTTGCTCGACCTTCCCCTCGTTCTTCAGGCGTTTATTGCCTGTCAAAGCGCCCGCTGCTTCTTTTACACGCCCTTTTGTTCTTCAGCCTTACCACTCATTGTCCTATTCCTTTTCGTTAATGGGCCGGCACGCCGACGCTTAAAGTGTGCATCGATAATTCCGATGCCTGGACCCGACTTTATTACCTGGTCGGCCTTCTGTTTTGCACAGTTCACGTCGACATTCAGGTTTAACGAGTGTGCCCCGATTCGCCTGGATAGCACCATTCTTTGCGCTGCGATGTCTCGGCCTTGACACTTTTCTGCCTTGCCTGCACCAGAACGGTCGGTCCGGTTTGCATCTTATGGCTTTGTTTCACCCGGCATTGATGTGTGACCTAGCATGGTCTCTCCTGGATTTTGACCCTGCGCTTTCGGCTCGACTCCAACTGCCCTCAATGCGGTGTCGAAATGCTGGGCTGCCTCCTTATTCAAGCCTCTATTCAAGGCAGACATTCCCATTTTGTATTGACCTTCTGCAGCGGTAACATCTTTACCGTCCGCGCGGGCCTTGGTGATCTCACTTTTGACGAATATTGCATTAGCCCGACCATGTTGCGACGGATTATTCATTCCTGCTCCCCCATTTGTAGGAAGGGAGTTATTCACCACCGCGTGCGGGTTCGCCGATTGGGTTCGCGTATCGTTGGCCTGGGAGGGGGAATTCTCCATTTGACAAAAACCGAGGCCTGGCAGCAATAGAGCCCCGATCGCTACTCCTGCAATGATGTAACATTTCATACAATCTACCTCGCCCGGATCTTGAGCAAGAGAGATGCCATGACTTCCAATGCAATAAGCCGAGTAGTTTAAACCGAGACCTGTATCATTTTTGCCTTTCCTTAGTCTATTTGGCATATTCTCAGCTCATCAATCCTACAACGAACGCTGGCCGTGGCCTCGAGATGATGTACCTCCGGTATGTCTTACCGCCGAGACGGCCGTTTTTTCATACAAGCTGAAGGCGATGCGCAACCGCTGAAGTTAGAAGTGAGCGAAACGCGAACCGTACTGACTTTCATACGCTGGACGGTGACGAACCCGTCAATCTAAAATTGCGTCTTGAACACAGTCAAACACGATCGTAGGGACCCCTATAGATGGGCGTCCTCGATGAGTTAACCGGGATGGGCGGCTGGATTGGCTGAAGCTCAAAGCCCGAAAGTTGACACCAATAATCGCACGACATTCCATAACGCCTTTCATCCGTAAACGAGTCCCCTTCAAGGAGTAAGTCTCGGCCAGGCCATCGCGAGGTCATCCTGAAGGATAACCTACTCTGCTTCGGCGCCACGCGCCGCGCATGGGTGGCTTTTGACGACCTTACGAAACTGCGCTCAGCCACTTCATTTAAGATGGTCTTCGGGTGCTTGATGACATGTCTTTGATTTGTTCCTGTCACTTTCAAAGGCCCTACGATGCTTTTCTATAATCGAAGAATTTCAGTTGCTTTATTGCTCCGGTTCGGACTCAAATGTCAGGAATCTGAACGGTTCCGTTGAACGGGCCTTGACGCAATAAACCAGTTGAGGTAAAAGCATGCCACCGATTTCGCGAAGCTTCGGTCGCTCGATCCGTGATCGTCGCCTCCAGCTGCACCTGACCCAGGAGCAACTCGCCCGTCTAGTCAATTGTTCGGTTTCATATATTACCAATCTTGAGGCCGGCCGAGGACGCCCATCCGAAAAGCTCATGATAAAGCTCGCGGAGGCACTCGGATTGGACAGCCGTGAGTTGCTTTTATTCACCATCCCAAGAATCACCTCATTGTTGTCCGAGCCGAAGAGTCCCTCCGCCTGGAAGTCCTTTCTCAACAATGAAGGTCTACGCAAGTCTTACAACATAACAGATCGAGAGCTCGAAATACTCTCCAAGGTCGCCATGATGGGGGAAGTGCGGTCCTCACAAGACTTCATTTTTATCTTGAAATCCATACGGCAGGCAGTGCGCAAATGGGGCAATTGACCTGTTTAGATTATCTCGTAAGGCCGTTCGACATCGTCTACGCG
>CAVOII010000018.1:0-21129 GCA_963696025.1 uncultured Acidobacteriota bacterium | reverse complement strand
TTTGTAAGCGTACGCCGATGGCCGTCTGGACATTCTCCTAATTGGGCGTCAATCTCGCGAAGTGGACGCTTCGGTTAAGTGTCCACTTGGAGCGGAGATGGACACTTCCGAGCAAGTTGCAGTCCCTCCTAGGGACAAAGCGGCCACGGTCACGTCCCAGCGGCAGCGGCGAAGCATCGCCGAGAAGCGGCGGATTGTGGAAGAGACGCTGGCGCCAGGCGCGTCGGTGGCGCGGGTGGCACGAGCACACGGGATCAACGCGAGCCAGGTGTTTGGCTGGCGACGGCTTTATCTGGCAGGGAGACTTGGGGAACAGAAGCCAGGAATCAAGTTGCTGCCGGTACGGGTGAGCAAGAGTAAGTCGGCGCCGGTTGTGGCCGGGCCCATCGAGTCTCGTCTCACCGACATTGCACAACCCCAGCGCGGCACGATTTACATCGAGTTCAGACAGGCGCAAGTACGCGTCGAGGGCAGCGCCGATCCCGCCTTGGTGCGGGTGTTGCTGGAGTGCCTGCGGGGATGATCGCCTGGCCAGCAAACACGCGGATCTGGATTGCCGCAGGAGTGACTGACCTGCGGCGCGGCTTCACCGGGCTGAGTGCGTTAGTGCAGACGAAGTTGGAGCAGAGTCCGTTTTCGGGGCACGTGTTTGTGTTTCGCGGACGACGAGGTGATCTGATCAAAGTTCTTTGGTTCGATGGCGACGGGTTATGTTTGTTCGCGAAGCGACTGGAGCGTGGGCGCTTCGTGTGGCCGCAGGCCACAAGCGGCACGGTCTCGCTAACGCGAGCGCAGTTATCGATGTTGCTGGAAGGCATTGATTGGCGGCGGCCGGAGCGCACGTGGGAGCCGCAGTTGTCGGTGTAACCGGCGAGATTCTTTCCACAACTTTTTTCGCGCGAGCGCGGATGCGAACGAACGAGTTCATGCGATACTCCGCGCATGGCGGTAACCGCGCTCCCGGATCTGAACGTTCTTCCCGCCGATGCGCTGCGCGCGCTCATCCTGGCACAGCACGAGCAACTGCTCTCGCGGGAGCGCGAGATCGAGCATCTGAAGCTGCTGCTGGTCAAGCTGCATCGCATGCAGTTTGGACGGAAGTCGGAGAAGATCGAGCGGCAGATCGAGCAGTTAGAGTTGCGGCTGGAAGAGCTGGAATCGAATCGCAGCGAGGAAGAAACCACCCCGGAGCTAACTTCTCCAACCTCCGCGACTCCGGCGACAGAGAAGCCAACACGCCGCGCTCTGCCGGAGCATTTGCCGCGCGAGATCCGCCGCCACGAGCCGAAGGAAACGGCATGCCCGCAATGCCAGGGCGAGCTGCGGAAATTAGGCGAGAATGTGGCGGAAGTATTGGAGTACGTGCCGGCCAGCTTTCGGGTGATTCGGCATGTGCGCACGAAGCTGAGTTGCACGAAGTGCGACTGCATCGTGCAGGCGGAAGCGCCGAGCCGCCCGATTGAGCGCGGCATGGCAGGGCCGGGACTGTTGGCGCATGTGTTGGTCTCGAAATACTGCGATCATCAGCCGCTCTATCGTCAGTCGGAGATCTATGCGCGTCAGAGCGTGGACTTAGAACGCTCCACGCTGGCCGATTGGGTCGGTGGAGCAAGTAAGTTACTTGACCCGTTAGTGGAGGCGTTGCGTCGCTATGTGACGGCGGCCAGCAAGCTGCACGCCGACGACACGCCGGTGCCGGTGCTGGCGCCGGGCCAGGGCAAGACCAAGACAGGACGCTTATGGACCTATGTTCGCGATGATCGTCCCGCGGGTGACCAGGCGGCACCCGCGGTGTGGTTCGCCTACTCGTCGGATCGCAAAGGCGAACATCCGGAGCGGCATCTGAAGAAGTTTCGCGGCACGCTGCAAGCCGATGCCTACGCGGGGTTCAATCAGCTGTATCAGGACGGCCGCATTCAGCAGGCGGCGTGCTGGGCTCATGCTCGGCGACACTTCTACGATCTGGAACAAGCGCACGCTTCGCCGGTCGCTCGCGAAGCCTTGGTGCGAATCGGGGCATTATACGCAATCGAAGAACAGATTCGCGGCAAGCCGCCGGACCAACGCCGCGCCGTGCGCCAGGCGCAGTCGAAGCCCCTGCTCGACTCCCTGCGCCAGTGGTTCGAGACGACGTTGTCGAAGCTCTCGCGCAAGTCGGATACGACCGCCGCGATCCGTTATGCGCTCTCGCGCTGGGACGCGCTGATGCGCTTCGTCGACGATGGCCGCATCGAGATCGACAACAACGCTGCTGAGCGGTCTTTGCGCGGCGTGGCCCTGGGACGGAAGAACTATCTGTTTGCCGGATCGGATGCGGGCGGCGAACGTGCAGCAGCGATCTACAGCCTGATTGGTTCGGCGAAGCTCAACGACCTCGATCCCGAGGCCTACCTGCGGCAAGTGCTGACTCGCATCGCCGACCATCCCATCAGCCGCATCACGGAGCTGTTGCCGTGGAATATCAACTCCGCCATGCCGCAAGTGTCCACTTAACTCTTTGTGGACACTTAAAGAACGGTGCACACCGGACGCTTACTGAATTTTCAGCCTAACGCAGTTTCAACACGATGCAGGTCAGCGGATGACACCGAACAGCACGAAAATGGATGTAAAACGAACAAACGGAGCGCAGATAGAGCGCGTCTTCGATGTAAGCAGTGCGAACGGCACGGGAATGAGGGTATGGGCGTGGTCAGTTCGGTTTGGGTGTTTTTACCTTTGATGCCGATTCCTTATTGTCGTTGCGAGCGTCGATTAAGACTATGCTTTTATCATTTTCGAGACCTAGCCGTCTGAGAATTGATTTGACCTTCGACAGCTCGTCTTCATTGTAATAAACGATGACCTTAACTGATTTGCCGGTTCGATGCGCTCGTTGATAAATCGCGGTTTGATGCTCCAGGTTATCGGCAAGCTGGGAATTGCTTGCAAGTTTGAATTCAACGAGTGCCTTATTCGCACTTCCGTGAGAAACCGCGAAATCTACCGGACCCCTCCCGCTGTTAGCTTCGCTGTTCACGTCAAAAACGGACGCAAACCAAGTGAGTCGATAGAGGACATGAACATCTTTTTCCCTGGTTATAGGATGACCGTTGAGATAGAAGATTCGCCAGCCATCGTTGTGCTCAATGACATCTTTCAAATAGTGCGCTCTTTTCAGCGCCGCTTCATAACTGTCAGCTGGCTCCGAGTAGAACTTGGAGTGCAGTTCGAGAAGAGATACTAGTCTTTCGACATTTTTGACAAACTGTGTTTTAACTTCATTCACATTTTCCTGGCTTAACTGAGCGGCCCTGTCGCCGTGTTTCTCCTTAACCGCGAGATAGTAGTCAATGATTTGCGGGAATTTCTGAATCGCCTTTCGCTTCACCAGCTTTTGGTCTGCCTCGGTTGGTTCAAGTGGCCGCAAGAAACGAATCGGCTTGTTGCTTCTTCTCTTTTTGGCCAGCCTTTCTCTACGCTTCTTCTCTCTCTGCTCCAGTATGATGCTCAATTGCTGACCGAAATAGTTGTTGATCTGCAGGCGTAACTGAACATTGTGAATGCTATCAACAATCTCGGAATAATCCCCAATCAAGTCACGCTGATTTATCCAGAGATCGTCCTTTGTAAGGAGATCTTGCGGGGTCAACAATACGTAGTCATCTAGAAATACTGGCAGCCGGTACGTCTTGCTTACCCAGGTTTCGGTCTTGTAGTTGAAATATGCCCGTTGGACTGCAAAGTTCCTAGTTAGCGCCGGGTCAATGTGCTGCCGGGCGAAGTCTTGTGTATATTCCAATAGGTACTTCTTGATAAGATTCGTCGTTAAATCGCTGACGTTATCTTTGCCGACACCCGAATCGAAAAGCGTGAGCTTTTCAAAGTGTGGACTTTCAGGAATCTCTTCCTTTCCGAAATCTTTGAATGTCGTATGGAGACTCTTGTGGAGAGCGACTGCAAAATCCGGCCCTAGTCCGTGCCCGCGATTTCCAGAAAGAGAGAAGCCTAGCCAATTCTGCTTAATTTCTTTGAAAATGTACCAGGCCCGCATACTGCCTTCATCCAGCGCGGGCTCGTTTGACTTGTCCCTCAAGAACTTCACGTACTTAATCATTTCGTCGTGAAGGGATTGGTATTCTGGATTGTCGCTGTTGAAGAGCAGAAACGGGTCAATGAACATCGGAAGGTCATTGATGAGCGACACATCAAACACACCGTAAGCCCCCATTGTTTCGCGGCTTACGTTGAAAAAGTCAGAGAAATAGATGCGTAACTCTTGCATGGCTATTCCGTTTGGGCGGGCGCTGATAACTACTACAGAACTTATAGCATGAAGACTTGGGTTTGGCCCGCCTGGACCGACGGAGCGGTTTTGATTGTTTCTGCTAGTAGACCGAGCGGCGCGAGCTTCAAAGGCTTGCCCCCGCAGACCGGTTATCCTTCCCGTCGGTCCTCCGGCCCGATATAACGCCTTCAGGAATCAGACCTCATCACCCTTTTTTGGGGCCTGAGCCGCCGCGCTCGGCAACACCGTGGGCGTAGTGGCGAAGTCTTATTCTCACGAATAGTCCAAGGTCTGGCAGGGCCGCACGGACACCGCGATTAAAGCTGCTCGGTAAGCTGTTGCGGAACGTTTTGTGAGGTGGCTACGCCCGCCGCGCTGGTTGCTGTTTCAAGCGCGGGCAATTCGTCAGCTCGTTTGAAAAACACTAGGATGGTATTTGCCAACTTCGATAGAGCTTGGCTCCGATGTTATGGTGCGATTACCGTTTTCAAACCGAAGCGGTACAAATATCCTTTTTGTCTCAACGTGATCTCCCGATACGTAGTGCCACTTTCCGTCCCCGAAGTAGACCAGAGAACCATCTGACGGCCCATTCCGAATTGCCTCGAGGTATCGTTGTCCTTCTGCAGCAATGGAAGTTAGGAACGCCACCCGAATTGCAGTTTTTGCTGGAAGCCGCGCTATCTTGAGTCGGTAAACACCAGTTGAAGGCAAATGCTCATTGTCCATGGCGGCTGAGCATTCTTCACCTTGTCCAAGCATGCCCGCTGTCGATCCAGCACTGGGAGCAGTAGTAATTGTAGTTCCACCCCCTTCGGTAGGACGAGACGAAGCGCCATCACCGAGTAAATTGAAGCGGACCCTGCAGGCGTTCCAGACAATCTCTACTCCGGCTGGTCGGTCCTCAATCACAAGACCTCCCACAACTGGTTCAGGCAACTGGAATCTAATAACGAAGTCTTGCAGGTCTATGAGATTTGGGTTTATGACGCTTAGCGTGTGGCGACGCAGATCCCGCATCATGTCAGCTGAAATTATGCGAGAGGGGAAATCTGATGCGGTCAATCCAGGGTCGGTCTTGATGGAAACGTTCGGAACCACAACAACTGGTGATGCGCCCTCAGTCTTGCGAGCTTCTTGCGGGGCCAATGCTACCTTGGTTTTTTCTTTGCTCTCGTGCTGTTCTACGATTTCTTTGTCAGGTTGTTTCGCTGGGGTTGCTACGGGGGCTGCCAAAGTTGGCGGCCTTTCAGGTCTCACATACCAACGGGATAGGAGTACCCCCCCAATTGCAAAGGTGCTCGATATTGCGATGACGATCAGCGAGCGCAATAGTAGATCGTGGCCTATAAACAGCCGATAGATGCCGAATGTCGCGGCCGCCCAAGCCACCCACAACACTGCCACCGCGGCGTTTACACTAAGCCTTCCGCTAAGTGCGAGAGTGCGAGTGATAGTGCTAAAAGAGCAAGAACACCCCACAAAATGGGATGAGACAGAAAAGTCTCGACGCTTTGGACCCATTTCTCCATGCAAAATTGTAACCTTACGCCGCTCAGTTTTAGTCACAAAAGAATCGCGCTAGCATAATCGCAGCAACCGTCGCAGTGGAAGCACCGAGCGCCGATAGAACGCAGTTTTCGCGGGTCTGCGCTGTGGCAGCAGTCACCCTCTCTGACCTACCATCCAGGTCCGAACATCGCTCTACGGGCTTCCTAACGCAAGCACGGGGCATCCTAGAACCGGGCCTGCTTAGCTTCCAAGTACATGCTGGCAATCTTTCCGCACATACAAGTCATGCTTGACATAGCAAGTGGCGTTGCTATATAGTAGCAACAGTAGAAATTGCACCGGGGAGAACATGATGGTTAGACCTGGAGAAACCACGACGGAGCGAACGCTGATACGCACGATTGCGGGAGCAGCGCGTCCGCTGGAAGAGGACTTGAACTTGAGCAGGCTCCAAGCTATTGACAAGCTCCAAAAGCTGCAGGAGAAGTTTCGAGAGCAATGGATTGGCCCGTCTCCGTGGCTCGTGCTTGAGGACGGTTGGACCATCCCGAATGCGCCGGTTGACAAGATGCTGAAGGCGATGGACAAGCACGGTGAGCCGGTGGGCATGGTTGGAATTGCGTGGCTCACACATAGCAAACGGATCGGAATTTTGCAGATGTTGTTTCGCAGCAAGACAGACAAAAAGAGCAGTCAGATGGTTAAGCAATCGGCGGAGGAAGCGTTGCGGCGTTTGCCGGGCCTCATCCGACAGATTGACCCACTGAAAGGTAGCGGCGGCAATGGTGAGTGAGCTGTAGAAAGACACGAAGGCCCCGAAGAGCGCCAACTCTCCGGAGCCGGGTAGCCAAAATGGACACATCGGGAATGCATCACAATCGGGCTTTGTCTATTTTAGCCCGAAAGAGGGGCGGGAATTGTGGACACACCAAGATTCGATGACCAAGAGCGAAGCGAGATTTCTTGCGCTGTGCTCGGGTGCCCCAGTACCGGCGAGTTTCGGCTGATTGACCTGAGCCGTGATGAGATTCCACTCCCGGATGATGAAGCAATCAAGATGCGCGACAGAGGCATGTACTTTGTGGGCACGCTCGGATACGTCAACGGGACTATTGCCGCAACGTGTGATGACACGAAAGACCCGATAGATGGCGCTCTGATGCTCAGCGCGTGTCTGGAGTTTGCGAACCGGCTGCAGCCTAAAGATGACGGCTCCGGTTGGGTCCAGTGGCTTGAGCGTCTTTGGAGTCTGCCCGGCGATACACCGGAGAACTGAGTTTGAATGCCCGGCCCGTGTATCGGCCCGGCGCGGGCGGTATCCGTACCGCCCAAAATGTTAGCCCGATGGGGTAGCAGGCTGCCTATCGTGGCACGGGCGGGGGCCGTATCCAACCGAGCCTTTTACCCCGCCCGCACAAGTTCAATGCGCTGCCCAAGGAAAAAGCCGTTGGGTCAGCCGCGCTAGTCCTCCGCAATTCGCGGTTTGTAGGCGCGGCGCATCTGCCCCACGGGGCTCAAAAAGGAACTGGTTTTATGTCTAATTTATTTCAGCTCAAAAAGGACCACGCCTTTGCATTGAAAAAGGCCGAAAACATCCTTGCCGCCGCTGAGTCAGCAAACCGTGAGATGACGGATGCTGAGGCAGCCGAATACAACGTGACTATGGCCGCCGTCAGCTCGCTCAGTCCACAGATTGCGAAGATTGAACGTCAGAGCACCATCCGGCAGCACCTTACCAATGGAATGCTCATTCCGGGTACTCCGAGCGCCGGATACCTCAGCCAAGCGCATACGCCGGGTGCTCCGGCTGTGCTCACTGAGGACTACTTCAACGGCTTTTATGAATGGTTGGGAAGTCGCGGTGAGAAAGTTTCAGCCGCGATGTACGAAGGCTCCGGGTCTGCTGGCGGCTTCGTGGTCCCAATCGTCGTGGAAGGCGTACCCGTTCCACTCGCTCCAACGGAAATGGGTGTCCGCTCCGTGGCTTCCGTGGTGCCCACGTCGTCTGACATCAAGATTCCTGTGGCGACGGCTTTTGGGGTGGCTGCAGCCAAGGCGGAAAGCGGCGCGTCAAGCAACTCTTTCTCGGAAACTGACCCAACCCTTGCACAATTCACGCTGTCGGCATTCATGGCCGGAGCTGTTCACACAATCTCTTGGGAGCTTGCTCAGGACGTGCCGAGCTTTCAGCAGTTCTGTATCTCGGATCTGGTGCTTGCCCAGCAGATGTTCGAGGGCAATTTGTTTGTGAATGGCACGGGCACGGGACAGGCTCAGGGGCTCATCGGCAACACGGGCGCTGGCGTCACGGGCGTTGCGGCGGGCTCGGACAGTTACGCAAGTGAGTTGCTTAACGCCACGTTCGATGGGTTGGGCAAAATTGAACGCTGCTTACCATCCGGGCGCGGGTTGGCTGATGAACCGGGCAACCGGCGTCATCATCCGAAAGGCACAGATGGGGGCCAACTTGTTTACTCCTGTTTGGACGCGCGAAAACGGACAGGATTTCTTGCACGGCTATCCTGTGACGTTCGATGGGTACATGCCTTCCGTGGCTACCACGAAAACGCCGGTCCTGTTTGGCAATTTCAAGTCCGGTTACATCATCGGTGACCGTGGCGGCTCTGGAATCAACGTCAAGATTCTGGACCAACCTCTCGCAGTCCAGGGACAACTTCAGTTGCTTGCGTATCGGCGGACTGATGGCCGCGTGCGCCGCTCGGAGGCAATCCAGGCGATCACGTTGGCTTAACCGATTCTCGCGGGGGGAGTTCAATCCCGCGTCAGACGGGCCGCTCACGGTCCCCGCAAGGCAGGCGTGCCTCATTTCAACCGTGAGCGGTATCTGACAACTCCAAAGAACCCGGCTCTGTGGGAGAGCGGAGCCGGGCATTTTCCGAAAGTTTCCATGCGATGTTCGCTTTACACAATATGTTGCAAGAGCGAATTCGCTAAATGAGTAAGTTGGGTTATGTGCTCTGAAGTCAACGAAGTAAGCCCTTCGTTACTCATAAGGGGAGGGCAAAAACGCCGTGGCGGCCTGGAAAACTGACCGCCCTAAGTGGTTCCAGCCGAAGCGGCGTTTTTACTCTTTCAATTTTTCAGAAGGGCGGATTCACCAATGATTGAAGGAACACGGCTTATGAAGCATTTTCACATTTGCAATTCTCCCGGATGCTCTGAGGTTGCCTTGCGGAAGTTCGAGAAAATCGTGCCGCCGATATTCTCGTGCATCCCACATCAAGAGCGAATAGCTGACTCTATCTGCCAGAGATGGCCGGGTAGCGTGCTGGCCTTGGATTGCAACCCAGATGGTTTTGAGGTATCCGAATGATCGCGGAATTACCCTATCTCGCACACGGCCCTATCGGGCAATCTTTTGCCGAGCAGTCCCAGGACTTGGGATATCTATACGACCGGGGGCAGTCGGTTGCTTGGGTAAAATCCCGCTGGTCCGTTGGCGACAAAGGTGACCTGTTGCTTAAGGCAGCCATCGGCGATTACTGCACTGAGCTGTACCTCAGATATCCGAAGGACACCCCGCGCTTGTCTCTGCTGCTGGACAGCCGTTTTCGCCAAGGCGTATTGGCTGAGGCTAAGCCGCACTTGCCAAAGTGGAAATTCTCGGAGCAGTTTGACCAAAACCACTACTTGTTAGGCGTGCCTGGAAATGGCGTAGTGGACTTGCAAACCGGACAGCTCCGAGAGATGCAGCGGACGGATTACGTCACCAAGAGAACCCGCGTGCGCCCCGATTCCCACTGTGAGCCGAAGCGCTTTCTGAAATTCATGGATGAGATTACGGACGGTGATACCGAGCTAAATGCTTATCTGATGCGACATGCTGGATACGGATTGACCGGCTGTACCACAGAGCATTGCCTGCCTTTTTGGTGGGGACCTGGAGGTGATTTCGATACTCTGATTTGGCCCCCCAACGATCATCTAAATTGGCCCCCCTTAGGAGAGAACCCTATAGCGTGGATCTCGTTCGGGCATGCAAGCCCGGGAGGAGACCCGATTGGACAGGAGAGCCAAAGTGGAACTATTCGAACAGATTCGACGGGAGTACGAGTACGGCGAGGGGACGATCAAAGGGGTGGCGAGGAAGCTTGGGATTCACCGGCGAATGGTACGCGAAGCGCTAGGGGGTGCCATTCCGCGAGAGCGCAAGATCAGTACGCGAGGCAAGCCAAGATTAGAACCAGCGAAGCCTTTCATCGAAGCAATCCTACAGGCGGACGAGAACGCGCCCCGCAAACAACGACACACGGCACATCGGATCTGGTCGCGGATCCGCGAGGAACTTCCAGAGGTTAGCATCGCCGAGTCCTCGATTCGTCGCTATGTTCGCGAGCGGAAGATTGAGCTGGGACTCGCCAAGCGCGAGACTTTCATTCCGCAGTCCTACGCTTGGGGGCAAGAAGCGCAGGTGGACTGGTACGAAGCGTACGCCGATATCGGCGGAGAGCGAGAGAAGGCCTACGTATTTTGCATGCGCAGCATGGCCAGTGGAGGAGCGTTCCATTGCGCGTTTCCGCACTGCAGCCAGCAAGCATTTTTGGAAGCGCACGAACTGGGGTTTGCTTATTTTTGGGGAGTTTTCAAAACTCTTCGGTATGCCAACCTGAAGAGTGCGGTGAAGAAGATTCTGCGGGGACACCAGCGAGAAGAGACGACACGATTCATCGCTTTCCGATCGCATTGGGGCTTCCAGTCGGAGTTCTGCACACCCGGAGAAGGGCACGAGAAGGGCGGAGTGGAAGGAGAAGGGGGATATTTTCGCCGGAACCACATGGTGCCGGTACCGCAGGTGGCCAACTGGGAGGCTCTGAACCTGCACTTGCGGAAAGAATCCAGGCGGGATGAGGAGCGATGGATCGGGGAGCGAAGCCAGACGGTAGGCGTAGGGATGACGGTGGAGCGAGAACACCTGCGCGCCCTGGCGGAGGAAGGCTTTGATCTAGCGTCGGTACATTTTCCGCAGGTGAACGGGAGCGGATGTGTGCGGGTGCTGACCAACTTCTATTCGGTTCCAGTTCCGGTGGGCCTGGAAGTGCAAGCCAAGGTGCACTCGGCGTACGTGGAGATCTGGCACCAGGGACAGTGTGTGGCCCGACACGAACGCTGTTTCAACCGACAACAGAAGGTACTGAACTTGGAGCACTACCTGGAGGCGCTGACGAAGAAGCCCGGGGCTTTGGCGGGTTCGACACCGCTGGAACAGTGGCGGGCACAGGGGCGCTGGCCGGCGAGCTTCGATCGTTTCTGGGAGATGCTGAAGCAACGCCGAGGAAAACAAGGAGGCACCCGAGCCATGATCGAGGCGCTGCTGCTGGGCCGTCACTATGGATATCCAGCGCTGAAGGAAGCGCTGGAAAAGGCTCTGGATCTGAGTTGTTTTGACGTCGAGGCCCTGCGTCTGCTGATGACCGCGGAACGAAGCGGGAAGCGCGAGCCGAGCGAAACGGTCGAGATCGGGGCGTTGCGATCCTATGACCGACCGCAACCAACCACCAAAAACTATGACCAGTTGCTGGAGAACTATCCGACGAGCGGGGTGATTCAATGAGCGCCGCCACGGTTTCTGTGCAGCAAGCCACGATCCGGCAGTATGCCAAACGACTGCAACTGGCGACGATTGCAGGACAGTTTGTACCGATGGCAGAACAAGCCATCAAAGAAAAGCAGGGCCATCTCAACTATCTGGAAGTGTTGTTGGGGATGGAAGTGGAAGAGCGAGAACGCAACACGGTGGCGCGGCGCATCAAGGATGCGCACTTTCCTAAAGTGAAGACGCTGGAGGAGTTCGCGTTCTGCGATGTCCCACACATTCCGGTTGCTGTGGTGCGGAACCTAGCCGAGGGGGGCTATTTGCAGCGCAGTGAGCCGATCATTTTTCTTGGGGAAGCAGGAACCGGCAAAACCCATTTGGCGACGGGACTGGCGGTGGAGGCTTGCCGGCAACGAAAGCGGGTGCGTTTCACCACCGCGGCCGAGATGGTGAACGAACTGACGGAAGCCAAGAACAACAGTGAACTCAATCGGGTTACGCGGCGGTGGACACGATACGAACTGATCGTCATCGACGAGATGGCGTATGTGGCGATGCCGGAGACCGCGGCTGAGATGTTGTTTCAGATCATTGCCGGAAGAGCGGAACGAGCGGCCGTAATCGTCACCACGAATCTGCCCTTCTCGGAGTGGACCACGATGTTCCCGAACGCGCGACTCTGCAAAGCGATGCTGGACCGGCTGACCGATCAAGCCCACATCATCGAGACCGGCACGGAATCGTATCGTTTCCGGAGAACCCTGGAGAAGAAGAAAGGCGGCAAACAATGACTACGAAGCAATGGTATCGCGCTCACCTTCGTTGGGCCGTAATGGTGGAAGGAAAAGAAGGGTTACGTGGCTGGAAGGAATCGGTTTACCTCTTCTTAAGTCAGGACCACGATACGGCATTGCGGCGAGCTCTCGAGATTGGACGAAGCCACCAGGACGAGCATCAAGAAGGACGGAAGTGGGTAGAAACTAGGCTGGCGGACATCGTGACGCTCGATAACCTGGGAAGCAACCCAACCGAGTTCGAGGTCAACTTGGGTACCAAGAAGCCTGGCGAACACCTTCCGTTTGAACACGTGTTTGATCCGGAGGGGGCAACACCGCCGCCGATGTTCTGAGGTTCGACTCGGGCTAGCAGTCCGCAGATGTTATTGACATCCATGATTTTTGCAAAAACAAAAACGCGGCGGACGCCAGGGGCTGTGGAAAAAGCCGGTCCGTGGAAAGCGAGGAAAACCAAAAGCAGGTTTTCCTCGCTTCCCACCGCCCTTGGAAATCGCGCACAACCCGCGCGATTCCCACTTTTCCCACAGCCCCGACTGCTCCTGGTATTTCTACGAGCCTAACAACTAATGTTGGGGGGCCACATTAGATGATCAAAG
Source organism: uncultured Acidobacteriota bacterium (assembly GCA_963696025.1). Lineage (GTDB taxonomy): Bacteria > Acidobacteriota > Terriglobia > Terriglobales > Acidobacteriaceae > JABCYV01. Next base: position 8,403 of record CAVOII010000018.1, on the reverse strand, counting down.
TGGGCCAAATTAGGTTGACGGAATCAGGAGGCAACGGCAAAGGCGAGCTAATCAATATCCGGCAGTACATCATGGGCTTTGAGTACGGCACCGTGCTACGCATGGATGACCTGACATTCCGGGAGAGGGGCAACGACAACCAACGGCGCATCATTGCCAAGCTGTGCGGATGCCGACTGGTAACGGCCAACGAAGGAAACAAGCGCGTCCGGCTGGATATGGCACTCCTGAAGACTCTTGCGTCTAGTGACTTGCTGACCGGCGCACACCTGTATGAAAACGAATTCACCTTCGCACCCACACACAAATTAGTTTTGGCAACCAACAATAAGCCCGAGCTGGAAATAGACGATGCAGCGCGGAGGCGTGTCCATTTGGTCCCGTTCAACGTCTCGTTCAGGGGCCGTGAGGACATGAGGACAGGACTATCAGCGAGAAACTGAAGGCCGAAGCACCCGGAATTTTGCACCTGATGATACAGGCGTGCCTGGAGTGGCAGCGTGTTGGGTTGAATCCACCTCAGAGCGTTACGGACGCCACCACGTCCTTGTTTCGAGAGTTGGACCCATTGGGGCGTTTCGTGGACGAGTGCCTAGAGAACGATGCCACCGCGTTCACGTTCTCAGCCGACTTGGTTAGGGCGTATGCCGAGTTTCTACACGCCAATGGTGAGGACCAACACTATCTTGAGCAAAAGGTGCTCATCACACAGATTCGAGAACGCGGAGGCTATAAGTCTGCAGTAAAGCGCAACCCACACGGGCAACAGGCACGGGGACTGTGCGGAGTGAGAATTAAGGACCCTGTGACGCTGTGACGGGTGTGACACGTCACTTCTGTTCTTTTTTTATATACACGAAGGCCCGGTCACTGACAGGTATCTAAGAAAAGAATAGTAATACCGTGTCACACGTGTCACAGGCGTCACAAATTACCGGAGGATCAAAATGGGAAATTACGTCAAGCATGAGCCATCGGAACGGAAGCCGAAGGAAAAACCACAATCCCCGCAGGAACCCGTAAAAACTCGGGAGCGCACGGGCACCGCAGTGGATTACGGAAGATACTACTGGTGCGTGAAAACGGACCTTTCAGAGAACGGCGACATATACGTCTATGCCGATGAGGTCCGATATACGCCAACGGGTGCGGTCGTATTTGTGTCACGGCGAGATGATGGTGTTGAGCAAACTAACCTAGCCTTAGCAGCCGGGCAATGGACCGCCGTTTATGCTGCAAGCTGTTGGGACGGGGGCGCGGTAGCGGTTGAGCATTGGGAGAGTGAGGTCGCACGATGAGCAATATTCCTAAGCATGAGCGCAAGCAACCGAAGAAGCCCAAAGCCAAAGAGTCACAGCCCGCCGCGCCCGGCATCACGTTGGACGTGGATATGACGGGTGTTGAAGTGGAGCTGCAGCGCCTAGCCAATGCAGTGCATGGATATGCGCACAACGCAACCATTGGTGAGAACAGCCTTGCGCTCTTCACAGGTTCGGGTGAGGCGTATAGCCCGGTGAGGTTGGTGTTGGAAGGTGATGCCCTGGACAGCATTGCGGACTCGTTCAAGCGTATTGCAGACGCGATGGCAGGGGAGGGGCGGATCAAGTCTTGGCGGATCAAGTCTTGAAAGACATTCCGCCAAAGCCATATCCGCGAGAAGATGGGGTTAAGCGCGGTCCTCACGAGACCCTTGAGTCAGTGCAATGTGAACCGCGCTCGGTGACTTAGGGAAGGGTCAACCCAATAAGTAGCCTTGCCGCTAAAGAAGGGCAAGCGTAATCAACAGAAGTACATTACGAAAGGACATGTACCATTTAACGCACACAAACTAAACCACTTACCTGTGTGCGAGCAGAGGGTGACGGTCGAAAATGTTAAACACAAGTCGCTGATAGCCCGCCACAGCTCCTACACTTATACGAATGAGATATTTCTCATTTTGGAATTTTGCTGAAAGTTAAGCACTTAGTAGCGAAATGCAACACCGGGCAACGGGGAGGGCCTGGAACAAGGGGTTTTTAATATGGCCGAATGGCTAACGGCGAAGGAAGCAGCACTCCACTTGAAAGTTAGACCCGCCACGCTCTTGCTTTGGGCACGCCAAGGAAAAATTCCCGCTCATCGGCTCTCCGGCCTTCGCCGTGTTGTTTGGCGATTCCAGCGTGAAGAATTGGACGCCGCGCTCACAGCTTCACAGGCACCCGCCGTGATACAGTCCGCCTTGTCATCCGCTGACTCTGCTGAGGGGAGGCAGCAATGAGAGTGCAGCGACACGCAAGCGGGTCTGTGCGCTTCGACAAACGGCGCAAGACCTGGAATTACCTTTGGTACGAGAACGGAAAACGCCGGCCAAAGCTGATTGGAACCAAGCAGGAATTTCCCACTAAGGCAGCCGCCTGGAAAGAAGCGGAGCGGTTGCAGATCCGGCCAAAAGAAAAGCCAACCGGGGAGACGGTGCAGAGCGTGATTACAAGGTACGAGGCAGAGCGGATGCCCTCGCGTCGTTCCACAGCGCGCGTATATCGCTCTTTCATGAAGAATCACATTCTGCCGAAGTGGGGAGACACACAGATCCAAGCCGTGCAGCCACGCCCGGTGGAATTGTGGCTCCGCGAGTTGCCCTTATCGCCAAAGTCCAAGACGCACGTGCGCTCTCTTATGCACGGGCTTGTGGAGTTTGCGATGTTTGCGGGCATCCTTGAGATTGGCCGCAACCCTATTTCGTTGGTTCAAAACAAGGGCGCAACGAAGCGGGTCCGCAAGGCCCGCAGTCTGACGGTTGAACAATTCCGGGCCTTGCTCGCCGAGCTGCATGAGCCCTTTGCAACTATGGCCCGTGCCTGGGCCTTCGCATCAGTGAAGCTCTAGCGCTTCGATGGTCGGACGTGGATTGGTTAGGCTCACAGCTGAGTATCAGACGCGGCATCGTGGCAAGTTGTGGACGATGTGAAGACGGAAGGGTCTGCTAAAACATTCATGCTTGCTGAGGACTTGCTGTCACGTCTAAAAGTCTGGAGGCAGGCAAGTCCGTTCCACGATGCAAGCGATTGGGTGTTTGCTAGCCCGGTCAAGATTGGCAGACTACCCTATTCCTACACCGGGACGCGGCGGATACTCGCACGGTCATCAGAGGCCGCTGGAATCGGGCATCTCACCACGCACGCATTCCGGCACTCTTACCGCTCGTGGTTGGACGCTGTGAAAACGCCCGTAGCGGTGCAGCAAAAAATGATGAGGCACGCTTCGATTATCACAACAATGGACGTGTACGGGGACGTGATAACCGATGAGGCGCGGACAGCGAGCGCGAAGGTAGCCGAGCTAGCATTCCGTGGTAACGGAGCGCAAGCGGAGCGCGAGTCCAGCTAACCGATTGAAAGATTGGTCGGGGCGATAGGATTTGAACCTACGACCCCCTGCGCCCAAGGCAGGTGCGCTACCAGGCTGCGCTACGCCCCGACATGATCAGCAGAATTGATTTTAAAGCACCTCCAAACCTCGTCGCCACCCCACACCAGAGTTTTTATCGACAAAACGTGCCGTCACCCTACACGTATGCGCTCATTCCACCCGAATCGAGCATTTGCCAAACCTGACTCTAAAGATTCCGGATTGCGGGCGACGCGACCAGAAGCAAACGCGAACTTCAAGAACGGCCGACGCATAACTAAATGTCAGCGGTTACCATCCCATCTGGTTCATTCGCGCAAGGATAATTGCGCTGTAGCTATTCATGCGCTCGGGCCGTCGTTTCAGGGGGGCCGGCAGGATTGCAGCCAGCCGTGCCGCCTGTTCCCGGCCGATATTCCGGGCCCCTGTTTCTTCGTAGTAACGGCACGCCGACTCCGCCCCATAGATCCCAGGGCCCCATTCCACAACGTTGAGGTATATCTCCAGAATGCGCCGTTTGCCGAGGACGAATTCGGCCACCGGTACCAACGTGGCCTCTGCGCCCTTGCGGACAACAGAGCGGCCTGTTCCGAAGAACAGGTTTTTTACGAGTTGCTGCGTCAGGGTGGAAGCTCCACGCGTGCGATCGCCTTCTAGATCCTCCCCGGCGGCAATTTGGATCTCGTGCCAATCGAATCCATGGTGCTGGTAGAAGTGCGCGTCCTCTGCGGCGATTACGGCGTGCTGGAGATCAGGCGAAATTTGGTTCAGCGAAATGAACTTGTAGCGTTTGCGATACGGCGTATGGTGAGCCCAGGCCTGCAGGCGGCGCTGGATGTGCACCGCGGTTGTCGGTGGATCGATCCACCGTGCCGCCACCAGGATCAACGCGGCAAGCGACCACAGAATGACCGCACCGATGGCGAGCCATCGAATCAGGGATCGGAACAAGCCCGCCCGAAGCGGGGTCCTGGTATCTGCCTTCGCTATTTCAGTCACATTTCAGAATAATAGCCCGGAGTAAGTGGCCGCTGATGGATGACTTGCTCGCGCACTCTGTTATCCCTGCTCATATCGTAGCCAGCTATAGCCTGTTCGGGTAATTCCTCAAGCCCTTCGTTGTGCGTCACGAGGACGTTCACAGCGTTCCGCTACCGGGAATACTATGGTTGCGATGGGCCTCCGCAAAATCATCCACGTAGACATGGATGCGTTTTACGCTTCGGTCGAGCAGCGCGACGAACCCAAACTCCGCGGCAAACCCGTGATCGTCGCGTGGAAGGGCAATCGTTCAGTCGTTTGCGCGGCGTCATATGAGGCCAGAGCCTTTGGGGTACGTTCGGCCATGCCGGCGGTGCGAGCCGAGCGATTGTGTCCCGCTGCAATTTTCATCGCGCCGGATTTTACACGCTATCGGACTGTCTCGAAGAGTGTGCGAGAGATCTTCAAGCGCCATACGGATCTCATAGAACCGTTGTCACTCGATGAAGCCTACCTGGACCTGACCGAGAATAAGACGGGCTCGCCGACAGCGACGCTCGTGGCGCGGATCATCCGCCAACAAATCCGCCAGGAGTTGAATCTGACTGCCTCTGCGGGAGTGGCCACGAACAAGTTCCTGGCGAAACTGGCCTCTGACTGGCGGAAGCCGGATGGACTTTTCGTGATCCAGCCAGAAGAGGTGGATGCGTTTCTGCTGCCGTTACCGGTTGGACGACTCCCCGGGGTGGGGAAAGTCACCGAAGAGAAATTGGCCCAACTGGGAGTCAGGACGGTGGGCGAGCTGCGAACTCCGGAACGAGCCAAGCTTGAAGATGAATTCGGCCGGTTTGGCGTCCGCCTCTACGAACTTGCCCGAGGCGTCGACGAAAGTCCGGTAGTTCCGGACCGGCCTACGAAGTCCATCTCCGTCGAGGATACGTTTCCGGAAGATGTGCTGCTGGCAGAAACTGAACCGATAATCCGCCGCCTGGCCGAGAAACTGTGGTCTGCCTCACGCAAGGAATCGCGTATACCACGGACCGTGGTTCTCAAACTGAAAACCAGGGAGTTCAAGATCCTCACCCGCAGCTGCACCCCACACGCTCCCCCATCGTCGTGCGAAGAATTGACGGGCATCGCATTACAGCTGCGGGAGCGCGTGGAGCATAGTCCGCGGCAGCGCTACCGACTCGTGGGCGTGGGTCTCGGCAACTTTGAGGAAGCCGAAGAAAGCGTCGATCAGCCAGCGCTATTCGAGTGATTTCCTCAGTCCGCGGCAGCTGCGCTGGGCGGCTGCTGCTTCATCATCTCCTCCATTCCCTTCTTCATCTCTTTGGCCGTGGGTTCCGCCTTGTGCGTGCCTACCATCCAGCTGTAGCCGTCCGGGTCGACGACGGTGCCGCAGCGATCACCCCAGAACATATCCATAATGGGACCTTGTGGTGTCGCGCCGAGCTTGCCCGCTTTTTCCACGACCTTATCCACGTTTTCCACGTAAATGTACAGGCTGGCAGGGAGAGGCGCAACGCTCTTGGCAGTGCGTCTTCCCATCGCTGCACTCTCGGGTCCGAGCATGAGCGTTGTGGGCCCCGCAACGTGAGTTCTGCATGGACAGGCTTTCCGTCAGGCCCGTTCATGATGCCTCGTTTCGCCAGAAACCAAAAGCCTTTTGATAGAAGCTCACTGCTGCCGGAATGTCAGAGACGGTAAGAGCGGCCGAGAGACGGCGCCGTACTGCTTCCTGTTGAGCGGATCGATCTTTTTCTTGGCCATAGATCTCCTTTCGTGCGGCTGACATTCTAGCCGAAAAGAAGTGAACGCTGTACCCCGACAAACACCAGTTCGGGTCAAGCTTTAGCCGGCGGGACGAGCCTCAGGAGACGAGCCTCAGAAATGCTATTGCTGAAACGTAAGGCCCCCGCGCCCGGGTTAGCCCCAATCGCCGCCGGTGACGGTGCCCCGCACCAAGCGCGGTATAATCTGTCTTCGATCATGCTTGGTGCGCGTTATGCCCTTGTCGCTTACGTAAGAAAGCCGGTTGGGGAATTCGTAGAAAAACTTCGGAAAGAGCTCCATCCGGAACTACCTCATCTCGCGGCCCATCTCACCATTTTGCCGCCCCGCCGCCTGCAGGGAAGCGAAGCGGACGCCATCCGCGACCTGGAGGCGGCCTGTCGTGACGCCGAGCCATTCGAGGTCACGCTGGGAGAGGTGGAAACGTCTCCTGCCCGTGACTCCCACAGTGTTTATCCGCGTGGCCCATGCCGCTTCTCGCATGCAGGACCTCCACGATCAGCTCAATCGTGCAGGGGTCTGCTGCACCGAGGAACTGCCCTATATTCCGGCACCCTCACCATCGCCAAGATGGGTACAGAAGAACTCGCCTGGAAGGCCTTCGATGTCGCGCGGAAACGCTGGTCGCGCTATTCGGGCACCCGTCATATTGCGCTCGAGGAACTAACCTTCGTCCGCGAAGACGTGCCGAACTGCTGGATCGACCTGGCTCCCGTGCCCCTGGGCCGCTCTCTGGTCTCACGCAAGAAGTAACTATCGGGCCATCCTCGGCCCGAGAGATTTCTTTCTTGACCCAAACCTGAATCCTTGCAAAACGCTGGTCATTGTTCCATTTCCAAGTCCGGCCTCAAATCATGGCCGGAAGGACATGTCCCGGCCTTGTCCCAAAGTTGGCCCTACGTGCATTGCCAAGCCTCGGTAACGAAGGGGAACATGGGGGCGTCGAGGCGCGGGGCATCACGCCGAATATCTATCTTTGCAGATGGTTAGCCCGCGTCTCTCCATGGGGAGCTGTTCGCAATGCACGTGGGAGTCTACGGTTCCGGGTACCTGGGCACAGTGATTTCCGCTTGCCTTGCGGATTTCGGAACCCCCGTAGCTGCTGCGACACCGACAGCACCCGCATGGTCGAGATGGCGCAGGGCAATATCTGCTTGAAAAAATATACAAAGAAATCGTAAAGCGCAATGTCCGCTGCGGCCGCTTGTCGTATTCCACCGACGTCGAGGCATTTTCCAAGAAGGCCCAGGTCGTCTTCCTGGCGGAGGATTCCGCTGAGCACCTGGAAGAACTTGTTCTCCGGATTGCCCGCCATTCCACCCAAGCCATCACCTTTCGCTGGTCACTCCGGTTCCAGTCGGGCACAGCCGCGGGACTGGAACGCTCGCTGAAGAACGCGAAATTGAAGGGCATCATCGTTTCGCAGCCCATGTTCTTTACCGACGGCTGCGCGGTCGAAGATTTCAACTGGCCCGACCGCATCATCATGGGAACTTCGTCCTCCGAAGCCGTAGCGACACTCAAGCAGATTTTTCATTCACTGGTTATGCGCGGCGTCCCCGTTCAGACGAACCACGAAACCGCTGAACTCTTGCGTGAAGCCGCGACCGCCTTCGTCGCCACCAAGATCTCGTTCATCAACGAACTGGCTACTCTGTGCGAGCAAGTCAATGCCGATGCCGTGAATCTCTCGATCGCGCTTGGTCTCGACAAAAAGATTGCACCCAGTTGTTTGCAACCCGGCGCGGGGATGGGAGGCATCTTCGCCGAGTCCGACATGGATTCCCTCGCGCATCTGGCACGCGAAAATGGCGTCGAGCTCAAGGTGCTGACGGCAGCGCGGGAAGTCAACGCCACTCTGGCCGAACGACTCGTGCAGAAAATCTCCGGCGTGATCCGTGCAAGTAAAGACGTCGGCATCCTCGGACTCGCCTTTAAACCGAACACGAACTCCGTCGCAGGATCGTCGTCAATCCGCCTGGCGCAGACTCTCGTGCAGCAAGGCGCTCGCGTCCGCGCATACGATCCGGTCGCACTCGCCGAAGCCAAAACCCATCTGAACGGCAGCGTCCGCTACTGCGACACCGCCTACGCGGCAGCCGAGGGTGTCGACGCGCTCGTGGTCGGTACCGGCTGGCCGGAATTCCGCACGCTCGACTTTAGCAAGATCAAAAACCTGTTGAAGCGCCCGATCATCGTCGACACGAAAATCTCCTCGATTCCGCCAAGTTGCGCTCC
>CAVOII010000017.1:0-130878 GCA_963696025.1 uncultured Acidobacteriota bacterium | reverse complement strand
TGAACTCCTCACTGCCGTAACGGTATTCGCAGAGAGACAGAGAATCTATTGGGCATTGGTAGACCCACGTCCTAAAAAGGATGATACGAGTAAGCTTTCGCTTACGAGGCTTTTTCCGAGGGGCCTTTGAGCTTTTCGATCATTCTTACCAGGTCGACAAGGGACTCTGCGTGCATCTTCTCCATGGCCCGGCTACGCTGGACCTTCACAGTACTTTCCGCTGTGCCGAGCTCGCCCGCAATTTGTTTATTGAGCATGCCCGACGCAAGCATGGAGATGACCTGCTGCTCGCGAGAAGTCAACGAGTCGAAGCGCCGTTGGATTTCCGTTATTTCTTTCTCCTGTTCACGTCTGGCACGGTCTCGCTCCAGTGCGATGCGAACAGCATCCAGCAGATCCTGATCGCGGAATGGCTTGGTGAGGAATTCAACCGCCCCAGCTTTGATAGCGCGAACACTCATTGGGATGTCACCATGGCCAGTGAGAAAAACGATTGGAATATGAATCTTTCTCGCTGCAAGCTCGCGTTGGAAGTCGAGCCCACTCAACCCGGGTAGTCTGACGTCCAGCACGAGGCAACCGGGCGCATCTGATGGCTTTCTATGCAAGAAGGCGTCCGCTGAGCCAAAGCTCTCAACCTGCAGCCCCACAGTGCTTAAGAGGAACTTGAGAGAAGAACGGACAGATGCGTCGTCATCGACCACAAAGACGATGGAAGCAGCAGTCACGCTGCACTCCCGGGACTGACTGGTAGCGTAAAGGAAAACACAGCACCAATCGGAGAATTCGGCATGGCCCAGAGCCGTCCTCCATGGTTTTCAATGAGTGAACGGCTGATCGACAAACCCATGCCCATGCCGTTCGCTTTGGTTGTGAAGAAGGGCGTGAAGACACGATCTGCTGCTGATCCAAGGCCAGGGCCCGAGTCGCGTACCGCAACCAGTATGTCTCCAGATTGGTCAACCCGGGACTCCACCCAAAGTGACGCGAGGTTGATCTGTAACTGCGATCATGGCTTCGATGCCATTCATGATCAAGTTCAGTAGAACCTGTTGCATCTGAACCCGATCCGCCAACACTAGCGGGAGAGCCTTCGTCAGCTGGCGTTCGAGCCGAACTCGATTTTCATAAAGCTCACGGTCAGCTAGAGCCAACACCTCTTGAATCACGTCGTTCATGTCAAGCCTGTTCTTTTCGACAGGTTCCTTCTTTATGAATCCGCGAATTCGAGCAACAACGGCGCTCGCTCGAGTGCCATCGGCCACGATTTCCTCAAGAGCCCGGCCTAGAATTTCAGGTGTCAGCTTGTCAGCAGCGAGCAGTCTCAGGCAGGCATTGCTGTTATTGGTGACAGCGGTAAGCGGCTGATTGACTTCGTGGGCGATGGATGCTGCCAGTTCGCCCATGGTGGTCAGCCTAGAAACCCGCGCGAGCTCCGCTTGCGTCATCTGCAACGCTTCTTGTGCACGCTTTCTTTCAATTCCCTGAGCGATCAAGTCCGCACCAGACGCCAGTGTCTCGGTTGTTTCTGGAGTGACCGGTTTCCGAGAGAACATGGCCAGCACGCCCACGGTGCGATCTCCGACGCTCAATGGATAGCCGGCGAAGCTGGCCATCCCTTCTTTCTCTGCCCATGCTCTGTTACTGATTCGAGGATCATTCAGAACATCATTCGTCAGGTGCGCTCTTCGTTCCTGCGCAATCACCCCAATTTTGAATTGTCCCATCGGAATGCGGCTGTGAGGTCCGTCGAGATGTGTGTACATGCCCGCGCTGGCCTGCAGCTCCAACATCTTCCCATCGCCACTCAGAGTCCAAATCCTCGCAAATGCTGCATCAAGATGGCGCACGATGGCTTCGCTGCACTCACCCAAGATCGTCTTCAAACTTCCTTTCTTACCGAAAGCCATGCTCACGTCAGCGCGGACAGCGATCTGGCGCGCGTGCGCTGCTCGCAACTCCTCTGCCTGCTTTCTTTCGCTGATATCGCGGATGAAGCCGGTAAATACCTTATGCCCATCTCTAGATAATTCTCCAAACGAGATTTCCACAGGGAATTCTTGGCCACTCTTGCGCAGTGCGGTCAGTTCAGTGCCTTGCCAGTTGATGTGCCGCTGGCCGGTAGCCAAATAACGGCTGAACCCTTTCTCGTGTAGTTTCCGCAGGAATTCCGGCATTAGTGTGGTTAACGGCTTCCCGATCAATTCCGTCGGATCATGACCAAAAATTCTCGCAGTGGCGGGATTGGCAAACAGAATTGCCCCCCTCTCGTCAATGCTGATCACGGCATCCGGCGCCGTTTCAACCACGAGACGATAGTTCTCTTCGCTGTAGCGGAGGGCCGATTCCTCGTGTTCGCGGTCAGGTTTGGGCATGTTGTCTTTCAGTCAGTCATGCTTTGCGAACCTTGCCCCGAGGTTCTTGGTTTAAGGCATTCTAAACCGAAAGAGAGACTTGGGCCATTCGGGGGCGACAGTCCCCCACAGCGTCGCTGGCAGCGATACCGGTGAACTGCCGTTGGGGCATGGAAGGGGCGAGAGTTGATACCAAGGTATCGCCGATACCATCGTCCAATTGTCTAGCTTCTGGACTTCTGTTCTGATCACTGACATCGACCGACTTTGCCTTCATCCATTACGCACCCTGATTACGGAAACGTCCCATGGACAAGGAAAAAACTTTTTCCAATTCGACTTGCGAAGGCCATATCAAAATGGCAGAGCGTGAGTTATCGGCGTTCATCCTTGCGGTGTCGGAATTGTTCGGTCCAGAGCAGGCTAGGCTTTCGACAGAGGACTGGCTCGATGAGCTGGAACTCATGGATAGCCCGCATCGAGCCACCACTCGAGATTGGCGCGCAGTCACAGTAGCAGCCTCGGCCCGATTGGCAAATCGTGTGACTGGAGCACGAGACCGTCGAACGCCCGCATCATCCACTGATTCGAAGCTTTCGAAAATACTATCGTCCAATTGTTTCGCATGTGCGCTTCTGGTGTGATGCCTCATCGCAGCCGATTTCGTTTCACCGAAGCATATTGAATGGAGGAACCGCTATGAGACCCTTCACATTCTTCTTGCTTGCAGTTGCAGCGGCCGGCGTGGTCACGCTCATTGGTCCCGTTCCCGGACGCGCAAACGGCGGATCCGCTCCCTACGTTGCCGACATCCCCCACGGGTATCGTGATTGGCAGTGGATCTCGTCCGCCCACGAAGCAGGAAACCTGAACGGTTTAGGCGCGGTCTTGGGCAACGATGTGGCGATCAAGGCCTTCCGGGCAGGGACGGTACCATTCCCGGACGGCACGATCATTGCTGCGTTGCATTACCGCAACGTCCCGTCGGCGGAAAACAACAAAATCTTTGGCCAGGCGCAATCTTTCGTTCCCGGCGCCCCCACGAACATTCAGTTCATGGTCAAGGACTCAACCAAGTACGCCGCAACTGGCGGCTGGGGGTTCGGTCACTTCGCGGACGGCAAAGCCGGCGACGCAGCGTTTATGAAGAGCTGCTTCCCCTGCCACGAGAAGACCAAAGCGACGGACCTTGTCTTTACTCGCTATGCACCTTGATGCTGGAAACTTGAGCAGGAACAAATGAGATCCCTTACGGTGCTCGCTTCATTTCAATTGTTCGTCCAAATCCAGGAACTCCAAGTCCAGACACTATGAGAGGAACAAACCATGAAGTATCCGACTTTCTATCGCACCGCACAGATCGATGGGCTCTCAATTTTCTATCGGGAGTCTGGTCCGAAAGGCGCCCCGACGATTCTTCTGCTGCACGGTTTGCCGTCTTCCTCACGAATGTTCGAGCCTCTCTTCACTCGTCTTTCCGATCGCTATCATCTGGTCGCGCCCGATTACCCGGGCTTCGGTCATAGTGACTGGCCGGACCCGAAGAAATTCGCGTACACCTTCGATCACATTGCGGAAATTATGAACCACTTCACCGAGGCGCTCGGTCTCACCAGCTTCACCCTCTACATGCAGGATTACGGTGGCCCCGTCGGCTTTCGCATGATCTTGGCCCACCCGGAGCGAGTCGAAGCTCTCATCGTCCAGGATGCGGTAGCGCACAACACCGGTCTCGGCGAGAACTGGAAAACGCGACGCGCCTTCTGGGCCGATCGCCCTGCCAACGAAAGTGCGCTGCGCACAAATCTCCTGTCGCTTGCAACCACGAAGGCCCGCCACGCGGGGAACGATCCCAACGTGGAACGCCATGACCCCGATCTCTGGACCGACGAATTTTATTTTCTAAATCAGCCCGGCCAGGCTGAAATTCAAAGTGACCTCTTCTACGACTACCGTACCAACGTCGATTCCTACCCGAAATGGCAAGCATGGATGCGCGAGAAACAGCCGCGCCTGCTGGTGATCTGGGGCAAGTATGAGTCCTCGTTTGACCCATCGGAGCCCGAGTCCTATCGCCGCGATGTGCCAAAAGCCGAAGTCCACATCGTCGATGGCGGCCACTTCGCCTTGGACACCGCCGCAGACGAAATCGCCGCACTGGTGCAGGGGTTCATGGGTTCTTCGCGCGAAGGGGCTTTGGCGCGGCGGGCAGGGTGAAGCTTTTTGACAGGGACGGTGCCTAGCGATGTACTGGGTTCGGACCTCTAGGCTGAAGGGTTGTTATGTCTGGCAAGAAAACAGCAATCATCACCGGAGCATCGGGAGGTATTGGCTCCGGTTTAGTTGAAGAGTTTCTGAGAGAAAGTTATAACGTCGTCGCGACGTCTCGTCACGCCAGTCGAGAGTTGACCGGTTCGGGCACCTTGGTTCTCGTGGATGGCGAGATCGGCGAGCAGCAAACTGCTGCTGAAGCGGTCGAAGCAGCGATCAACAACTTCGGAGCCGTCGACGTTCTGGTAAATAACGCGGGCATCTTCCTAAAAAAGCCGTTCACAGACTTCACTATCGAGGACTTCGATGCCCTCGTTTCTACTAATCTGCTTGGATTCTTCTACATCACTCAGCGCACTGTGAAAGAGATGCTAAAACAAAAATCGGGATGCGTTGTGAGCATTACTGCTGCGCTTGCCGATCGGCCCATTGCGGGCGTAAATGGCTCGATCTCCATGATTACGAAGGGCGGCTTGAATTCGGCAACCCAGAATCTGGCAATCGAGTATGCACAGGATGGCATTCGCTTTAACGCCGTAGCCCCCGGCGAAGTGGATACACCGATGCACAAGAATGATCCCAGCGACTCGACGTTGCAGCTGGCTACGAAAAAGGCAACGGCAACGATCAAGGATATCGTCGATGCGGTGCTTTACCTGGCAAAAGCAGGCCATGTGAGCGGAGAGATACTCCACGTGGATGGTGCCGCTCCGGCTCGTCGTTGGTGAAGAACAAAAGAACTCTGCCCAGATACTGGACCTTGACGAGGTACGCATGCCCAAATTGCTCTCAGTAAATGTCGGCCTTCCGCACGACGTGACATGGAAGAGCAAAACGGTCCGAACGTCAGTCTGGAAATCTCCGGTCGATGGACGGCGAATGGTGCACAAACTCGATATTGATGGTGATGCGCAAGCCGACCTCGCCGGTCACGGCGGCGAGCACCGCGCCGTATTCGTCTACCAGATTGAGTCTTACCATTACTGGCAGCGTTTTCTGGGCCGCAACGATTTTACTTTCGGTCAGTTCGGCGAAAACTTCACCGTGGAGGGGCTTGCTGATGACGAGGTGTGCATCGGCGATCGATACCGCATTGGTGGTGCTGAATTTGAAGTAACACAGCCACGCGTAACCTGCTACCGCGTGGGAATCCGCATGAATGAACCCCGAATGCCAGCGCTGCTTGTTGCGCATCACAGACCAGGATTTTATTTTCGCGTGTTGCAGGAGGGAGAAGTTGGTGCAGGCGATGACATCGTAAAAATTACCGACGGTCCGGAGCGAATCAGTGTGGCCGACGTTGACGCCCTTTTGTATTTGCCAGGACATTCGCGCGAACAATTGGAACGAGCGCTGCGGATTCCTGCACTTAGCAAGGGCTGGCAGAGTTCATTCCAGGCGATGCTCCAACAAGACTTTAGCTCCAAAACTACGGTCGGGAATCCGGGACTCGCCTATGAGGAACAAGCACCAGCATGGCCCGGCTTTCGACAGATGCGCGTTACGCAAATCCGTAAGGAAAGCGATAGCGTGACTTCCTTCATTCTGGAGCCAATCAATGGGCAGCTTCTTCCTCTCTGCCAAGCGGGTCAATTTGTCGTTTTGCGGCTGCTCATCGATTCGCGCAAACCGCCGGTTCTTCGTAGCTATTCGTTGTCGGATCTGCCGGCAGCCGATCATGTCCGGATCAGCGTCAAAAACGAATCGAATGGGCTTGGAAGTTCATTTCTGTGCGGCCGAGTCCGGGAAGGCGATCTATTGGATGTTAGTGCGCCGCGCGGAAGCTTTACTCTGCGTCCCGGCCAGAATCCTGTGGTTCTGTTGAGCGCTGGTGTAGGCGCAACGCCCGTGATGTCGATGCTGCACGCACTGGCTGCCGAAAGATCGGAACGGGACATCTGGTGGATCTATGGAGCGCGCAATCGTGTCGAACATCCGTTTGCAGAAGAATCGCGTTCATTACTGAAGCAGCTTTCCCGCGGACGCGGATACATCGTTTATAGCCGGCCCGCTGCAACCGACCGAGTCGGGGCAGACTTCGACGCCCCGGGGCACATCGATACAGCTTTGCTGGAGAGAATAGGAGTGCCGCCCAGTAGTGACTTCTATCTGTGTGGCCCAACTTCATTCTTGCAAAATATGCGCGATGGGCTGGGACACTGGGGTGTGCTTGCGGGGAATGTGCACACGGAAATCTTCGGTTCTCTCGACGCTATAACCCCCGGTATGGCGCAGGTTGTTCACACTCCTCACCTGCCACAAGGTCGCCCGGGATCTGGCCCTCCAGTCTCATTCGCGCGCAGTGGGATTACTGCCGCTTGGGATACGAAATTCGCGAGCTTGCTTGAACTCGCGGAGGCGTGCGACGTCCCAGTTAGATGGTCGTGCCGAAGCGGCGTCTGTCATACCTGCATGACTGGTCTGATTGGCGGATCGGTTACTTATAATCCTGAGCCGCTGGAGATGCCCGCTCCCGGGAATGTGCTTGTTTGTTGTTCCCAGCCAAATGCGGGCGTCACTCTGGACCTCTGACAGAAGATCGTTGACTGAAGATCTACGAGAAAATCGGGAGGAGTCCAATCATGCGTTCTGATATCGTGCCTGGCGGCATTTTTCCCAACTACGAACTGCCCGATCACACGGGGATGCTGCGCAAACTCAGCGAGCTACAGGGTGACGATCCGCTGATCCTTACGCTTTCGCGCGGCCACTACTGCCCAAAGGAGCACCAACAGCATTTGGAACTCGCCGCGTTTTATCCGAAGATCGCGGTCGCCTATACTCAGATCGCCACCATCGCCACCGACGACCACCATACTCTGCAGGAATTTCGAGCATCGATCGGGGCCGAGTGGACTTTCCTTTCGGACCCAGATCGAATCATTCAAAAGGATCTCGACATCCAGGAGTACACCGACCCCGAGCACAATCCGATGATCCCGCATACGCTCGTGCTCAAGCCGGGCCTCGTGATCTATAGCATCTACAACGGCTACTGGTTCTGGGGACGTCCCTCGGTTGTCGATCTTTGGCACGATTTGCGCGTCGTGATGAGTGAAATCCGTCCAGACTGGGATCTAAGCAAACCCGGACTCCGCGAGGCATGGAATGCCGGTGACTTCTCGCCTTTCCACGGGTGGAACAAGCGGGCCAGTAAGCAAGACACACCGATCGCGCGGAAGGCATAGCCAGAGCCCGCAACCGGCAACGCAGATCTACCGCCATAACCTTTGTGAGAAATCTAATCGAATGGATTTATCTCGACCCATAGTAAAAACGCACTGAAGGCATCAGCAATGCGCTCGAACCGCGCGAGCCGGCGAGTTCTCATCTAGTTGATAAAGGCATTTCATCGGGTTTCAGTTGACCATTGAACAGTTTCAGGCGAGAACTCACAACTCGCGTCACGGAATCTACGACCGGCGGCAGAATTTTATACGGCACAACTTCGTGTGGCTGACTGGCCAAACTGCCTTCCAGGGAGCGACGCCAAGCGACCCGCAGTTCAGTATTGATATGGATGATGTTGATTCCAGCAGCAATCGCACGTAGAAAGTCTTCATCGTCTGTTCCCGACCCGCCGTGCAGAGTGAGAAAGACTCCCACCGCACTCTTGATCTGGGCAATTCTCTCGATGTTCAGGTGCTTTTTGGTTTTGCCTTGGACCATGCTTTCGAGCATGCCGTGCATGCTGCCAACAGCAGGAGCCAGGACGTCAATCGCGGTGGCGTCGACGAATTGTCGAGCTTCCTCAGGTGTGCTGAGGTTCCGAAATTCGTTGCTCACGCTTTCGTGGATTTCAGAACCGCTACCAATATGGCCTATCTCTCCCTCCGCGAGAATTGAGGGGTTGATCGCTTTGATGGCTTCAACAGTTTCCTTCGTCCGAGAAACGTTCTGATCGAAGGGGAGCGCGGAAAAATCAATTACGACCGCATCGAACCCTGCCTTCGCCGCCTCGACTGCCTTCGCCAGTGAATGCGTATGATCGGCGTTAAGAAAAATTGGGGTGTCATTTTCCGCCCGCACGACTTTCACAAGCGCTGCAAGTTCGTACGTGCCGAAAAAATCCCGCTCTCCTTCTGATGCGCCAATGAGCACTGGAACTTTGACCTCAACACCCGCCGCAACGACTGCCTTAAGCAGCACCAGATCGGCAACATTGAAATGGCCCAACGCCGCGCCTTGTTGCTGCAAACGATGCAAGATATTGCGTAACCCATCCATAGTCATCCAAGACTGTCCAAGCCCATTTTTTGTTGCCGCTCTTCCTGGTCGAATCGGGTGCGACGCACTGATTACACCCGAGGCGCTCTCACGAATCAATTGGACGATGGTATTGACGGTGACTTGGCATTTGGCTAGGGCCTGGAGCGGCCACTCCTCACGCCATTGGACTTTGGTATTGACAATACCTTCGTCTAATGGACTTCACCTCTTCCTTCTGACTTAATGGCGGAAAGGTAGCTGTTGCAAACGCCCTTTGAAGAGAGCGGCAATAGCGTGTGAGATAGGGCCCTCAATTGCGGACTAGGATTCGCACTATTCCAGGCAGGCATAAAATGGCAACCTTCAAATCCGCCGCAGTCGAAGATGACATTTCGCGTGATCGGCTCGCTGAGTTGTTGAATGAAGATCTTGCTCGCGAGTATCAGGCGATTATCGGTTATGTGGTCTATTCCCAAGTGCTCAAAGGTGCCGAGTACATGGACATCGCCGGGCAGCTCGAGATTCATGCTAAGCAGGAGCTCGAGCATGCTCTTATGATCTCGCGGCAGATTGACTATCTGGGGAGAATGCCAGCGGTGACTCCCCAGCCAGTACGCACGTCGAAAGATTCGAAGGAAATGCTTCGCTTCGACTTGGAGAATGAGAACGAAACTATTCGTAATTATCGCGACCGCATTCGTCAATGCGAAGCTCTCGGAGAATTCGCAATGGCCGAGCAGATCCGGCAGATCCTTGTACAAGAGCAAGATCACCAAATCGATCTGGCCACGGCGCTTGGTGAAGAAGTCCCGGATGTAAGCGTTGGTCCCCAAGGGCGCGGCTTCAGCAAGCGCCGCTGACACTTTACTGGCCACTAACCAGTGCAGGCAAAATCAGCCTCTCGGCCCTCAGTCTCGCACACTGGGACCCTGGAGCCGCAGCATTGAAACCTTATATTTCGCGTGGTGCGGCGTCGTACCTAGCAGGAGATATCTATGCAGCCGAGAGCTTTGAAGACGATGAAACAACCCTCGAACGAGTCTCAGGCACAACAAGATGGTCTAAACAGCGCGAGTGCCCACACCTTGACCGAGCCGGACGAAGCGACAGCTTTCGAATTCGATGCTGCCCTTTCGAGCGCGGTGGAAAGAAAAAGATCAACGCCAGCTAAGCAAATCCGGACCAAAGGACCGATATTGCCGGAGATGCTGGACAAAATGCATCGCTACTGGCAGGCCGCCAATTACCTGACGGTTGGCCAAATCTATTTATTCCAGAATCCGCTCCTTCGGGAGCCACTGAAACCTGAACACATCAAGCCTCGGCTGCTGGGACACTGGGGCACATCTGCGGGACAGAATTTCATTTATGTTCACTTGAATCGGCTGATCGTGGAGCATGGCGCTAGCGTTATTTATATCTCGGGACCCGGGCACGGTGGCCCATCAATGAACGCGCACTCATATTTGGAAGGAACTTACTCTGAGGTTCATCCCGAAATCACAAAAGACGCAAACGGCATGCGTCTATTATTTCGCGGGTTCTCTACTCCCGGCGGCGTGCCAAGCCACTGCGGCCCACATGTGCCGAATTCGATCCATGAAGGCGGAGAACTTGGCTACTCATTGCTGCACGCATTTGGCGCGGCCTTCGACAATCCAGAGCTTATTGTAGCTTGCATAATTGGTGATGGTGAGGCCGAGACCTGTCCGCTCGAAGGCAGCTGGAAAGGTATTAAGTTTCTTAACCCGAAGCGCGACGGGGCCGTGCTCCCTATTCTTCACATGAACGGGTACAAGATTTCCGGACCAACGGTCGAAGCGCGGACCACGGACGAAGAGCTCACTGAACTATACCGCGGTCACGGCTACGCACCTCAGTTCGTTGAAGGCGACGATCCGGTTGCGGTGCATCAGTCCTTTGCCCAGGCTCTGGATGAGTGCTACGAGGAGATCGTCGAAATCCAGCGGAGAGCTCGAAAAGATGGAGTGACGCAACGACCTTCTTGGCCAATGATCATTCTGCGCACCCCGAAAGGATGGACGGGGCCGAAGGAAGTGGACGGCGTTCCAATCGAGGGCACGTTCCGCGCACATCAAGTTCCGCTTGCCAGTGTGAGGGAGAATCCTGAGCATCTGAAACTTCTCGAAGCCTGGATGAAAAGCTATCAGCCGGAGAAGCTCTTTGACCAAGAAGGACGTCTGGTTTCGGAACTGCAATCGCTGGCGCCTAGCGGGGAACATCGGCTAGGCGCGAACCCGCATGTCAATGGTGGACGGTTGCTCGACACCCTCGATCTTCCGGATTTCACGAATTATGCGATCGAGGTACCCGGCCCGGGTGAGATTGTGGCCGAGGCGCCTCGCAAACTCGGTGAATTTCTTCGAGACATTATTAAACTGAATTCGAGAAATTTCCGCCTTCTTTGCCCAGACGAGACGAACTCCAACCGTCTTAATGCTGTTTTCGAAGCCAGCGACCGTTGTAGTCTCGCCGAGATCATCCCCATCGATGACCATGTCAGCCCAGACGGGCGAGTCATGGAAGTACTGAGCGAGCATTGCTGCGAAGGCTGGCTCGAAGGATACCTGCTGACTGGACGGCACGGCGTGTTCACATCGTATGAGGCGTTCGCTCAGGTCGTCGATTCTATGCTGACCCAGCACGCGAAGTGGCTGGAACAGTGCAAGGATCTGCCCTGGCGCAAGCCAATTGCATCTTTAAATGTTTTCCTTAGCAGTCATGCCTGGCGCAACGATCACAATGGCTTCAGCCATCAGGCGCCCGGCTTCGTTTCGAATGCACTCGGTCGCCGTAGCGAGACCATCCGCGTATATTATCCACCGGACTCGAACTGCTTGCTGAGCGTGATGGACCATTGTCTACGCAGTCGCAATTACGTGAACATCGTTACGTGCGGGAAACAACCGGAGTTGCAATGGCTCAACATAGACGAAGCTGTGGCTCATTGCTCCCGAGGCGCAACCAAGTGGGAGTTTTGTTCGAACGACGGCGACACGGAACCAGATGTGGTCCTGGCATGCGCCGGCGATGTGCCTACGATCGAAACAGTTGCCACTTCCTGGCTCCTCCAGAAGTACGTCCCCGAAATTAAGGTTCGCGTCGTGAATCTCGTGGACCTCGGTGTTCTGGCGAATCCCGATGACCATCCCCATGGAATGGATAACATCTCGTTCGAAGATCTCTTTACACCGGACACGCCGGTCATTTTTGCGTTCCATGGTTACCGTTGGGCAATTCACAGCATTGTTCACGGCCGTTCCAACGAAGGCCGTTTTCATGTCCGCGGTTTCATCGATAAGGGCACGACGACCACACCCTTTGATATGGTGGTTCTTAATAAAATGAGCCGCTTCCATCTGGCGATGGATGCTCTCAAATATGTTCCTCGACTGCGGTCGAAGGTGTCGGATGTCATCGATATTTTTAACCGCAAGCTTTATGAGCATCACGTGTACATTCGCGAGCACCTCGAAGACATGGCAGAAATAAAAAATTGGCACTGGACGAAGGACTTTAGCGAACCCAGTGCGCCCCCGCCGCTGGCCAAGGGCCACTCTGGCCAGCAACTCTTCACGGATTCGTAACCTGAGAACAATTGGCATTCGAGGACGGGAATCGATAGGTTGGGAAAGATAATGGTGGAACCGGATTTGTCTGTAGGTGATCTTCCGGAAGTGCTTGCAATCGGCGATACCGCTCATCTCGTCGCGCCGCTCCGCCAGTTCGTTTGCGCCTGGTGAGATCTCATTTAATGCAGCTTCTTCCCGCGGGGGACGACGAGCCCAATCTCTGGAGTCGGTCGCACCGCGTCATATTTTCGCACATCGTATGGGAAGGCGTGGACCAACACGATCGCGTGTCCAGGTCCCGATTGTTCATAAGCTACTATTGTGTGGCCGTAGCGAAGACTCGGATTTGCCCGCACTGAAGTCGAAGAGTATTAAGAACTCCGAGTGCGTCATTGAGTCTCGCCGGTACCGGCAGACCACTTCGCTCCCCTTAGAAGTCGGAGAAATTGTTCTAGCATTTTCTAGCAGACAACCGGAACGATGCGTGTCAGAATGCCTCTTGTAGAGGGATAACTAAGCTCAAGTTACAGAAAACGCTGCAACTCGTTGATAACGCGGTCCGGGTTTGGACCCAAGAATAAAATCCCCCTCCCGGCACCAAGTTTCAACCCATTCAGGACAAGTTAGTTAGATGTCGTGGAGGGCAGCGCGTGAGGGATTGCGCCACTCCTCGTTTCGAGCGCACCCTGCCCAAAACCTGCCCAAACTGCGTTTCTTGCGGGGTTTTCAGCTTCGCGAGCGCCTGCTCAACTTCGAGCTTGTGCATTGCATCCGCGATATCCCTCTGATCCACAATCGCATACCTCTCGAAAACGCTCCCAGTTTTCCAGCCACCGATTTTTTGAATCACACCCTCGGCTACTCCAGCACGTCTCAGATTCCGGGCTCCAGTCCTTCGGAGATCATGAAACAGCAGGCCCACGTACTTGAGTTCTCTGAGCGCACGTTTCTTCCCACAGCTCG
The DNA here is from genome assembly GCA_963696025.1 of uncultured Acidobacteriota bacterium. GTDB lineage: Bacteria > Acidobacteriota > Terriglobia > Terriglobales > Acidobacteriaceae > JABCYV01. Next base: position 117,488 of record CAVOII010000017.1, on the reverse strand, counting down.
CACAATACCACGCGGGCGTAACAATCTGCCCACAGCGTCGGCAAAGGCGCCTTCCAACACCGGCCGCACAGCAGGCATTGCCCCATGCAGCGCGGAAATCGCGTATAGGTTCACCTCTGTCGCGAGTGAATACATAATCATCTTGGGTCTTGCGGAGAATGCATCGCGTCAGTAGCTCCCGGACGGTCGCGGTCATCGTTACCTCCCGACCATCGTCATTCTTCGTTGTTCCCGGTTCCAGTCGAATCGTGCCACCCAGCAGGTTTACCTGCCGTACCCTCAGGGCAAGCAGCTCCTCATGGCGCCAGCCGTAGGTGCAAGCGACCTCAAATATGGACCGCAGCCAGAGCCCCACCCTGCCGCATTCCGCGACCGGGGCAGTTATACAAGGACCACGCTGTGGCAGGCGCTCGGCAAGGTGCCAACCGATATCGGGGGCGCCGTGCGCGATGTGCGTGCGCTCTTCTCCCAGGACAAGCAGCGCACGTTTCTCCGCGAGCAGATCGATCGCGACCATCTGCTCTTGCGGCAGAGGGTTTTGAGTTTGATTGGGCAGCTTAGCGATCTCGTCGAGATCCAGCTGCTAGGGGCCGAAGAAGCCTTCCGCGCATTGCGGCGCTTCATAAATTTCGGCCCCTTCAAGATCATGAATTCCTGCCTGCACGGAAGCCGATATCTCGATTTCCAGCTTTGCGACTCGGAGATTGAGGCGCACCGCGGCTACCTACAACTCGATGACTACTGGGTACAGGTGTTGACCCTGAAGGAATTGCCTAGTGAGACGCGTCCGCTCCTTCTGAAAGATCTCTTTGAGATCGGAACGAATTTCCATGTCGTGACCGAATGGCGAGCCATCGACAACGCGCGGGCTCGGAAGCAGATTGCCTCCCGCCGCAGGCACCACCACAACACCAAAACCAGCTTCCTCTTCAATCTTGAGGACAAGGGGAATAGCGGACCGAATGATGACCTCGTGGATGACTCAAAACGGGCAGCGGTCGAAGAACTCGGCGAGTGCCTGAAAGCTATCGGCAATGACGGGAAGTATTTTGGGGAATTCACTCTGTCGGCTGTCTTGTATGACCGGCACGAGGACAGGGTCCGCGAGGCGATTCCTGAATTCCAGAAGGTTTTCACGACTCACGATGCGCTGCTATATGAAGAGCGTTACAACCTCCTGAACGCCTTCTTTGCTACTGTTCCTGGCAATCATGCCTTCAACCTCCGCCAACAGGAAATGCTCAACACGAACTACGCCGACTTGTCGTTCCTGTTCACGATCGACCAGGGACGGCAATGGAACGATCATTTGAACAGCGAGTACCTCGCCGTTCTCGAAACCGACCACTTCACTCCTTATTATGTGAACCTGCACGACCAGGACGTCGCCCATACCCTGATTCTCGGCTATACAGGCTCCGGCAAGTCCTTTTTGCTGAACTTCCTGATTCAAAATCTGCAGAAGTACGAGCCCCTCACATACATCTTCGATCTCGGTGGCAGCTATGAAAGCCTGACCCAGATTTTCGACGGATCTTACCTAAACGTAGGCCTTGAATCGCAGGCCTTCACGATCAATCCCTTTTGCCTAGAGCCAACCCGCGAGAATGTCAGCCGTTGGATGAAGCGAGCACCGAGGGATCCGGAGCCGGCTCGGCGCTGGCTCGCCTTTCTTCGCAATCACCGTGAAGTCATCGCTGCCATGGACTTCTTCACGGTTCCGACGATTACCTTCAATCTGCTTTACTGCTTCTTTATTATTGGTCACGACCGTAGACGCATCGTCCATTCCAATGTCACCCGTCATCCGACCAGCACCTGGATTGTTCAGCAGCTGCGGGAAGCATTTCCATATGAAAGTGCACCCAAATTTCTTACCTATGACCATGACCGCAAGTACGGATTGGAGGTTGTTGCCGCAGTTCGATGCGTGGGGATTACTTCTGCCCAAACCTCGATTCAAAGCCCGTGGCAGAACGGCGTTGCAGAGCGCTGGGTTGGAAGTTGTCGCCGCGAATTGCTGGACCACACCATTGCGCTCGACGAGCGTCATCTAAAACGGCTTTTGTCTGAATACGTCCGCTATTACCATGAAGACCGAACGCATTTGGGATTGAGGAAAGAAACTCCAAGCGGAAGAACTCGTGCGGGCAGCAGCGGAAGGGTGATGTCATTTCCGCGAGTCGGCGGCTTGCACCACCGCTACGATCGGGCCGCGGCTTAATCGTCAACCAGCTCCGCAGGTAAATCATACGTCCTTAATATACTGGTGCTCAGAATCCAGCGGTTGTCCGGGGCCACACGTTGCTGCGAATGTAGTTGTGGCTAATCGCTTGTTGCTAGAATTCGCCAATTTGTTTGCGAATTCGGGCGACGAATCTCTTCTCCTTGGGCGCGGATGTAATTTTGGCGAAGCACAGCCGAGATACCGCACGGTTAGATCGCCGGCCGTGCCGCCCGGCTCCATAGGGTGGAGCACAGCGACTACCTCGTATGCCTTCCGGCCGCTTTTTTGCGTCCGCGACACACCCTTTTGCCCAAGTTTCCAAGTCTTGGGGTGCAACTACGGGATGTCTCGCTCCAGGCAGTCGTTGGCCGGTAGCCGGATCACGGACTTCACGCTTAAGTTGATTTGGGCGCCGGAGCAGCCTACCATGTGCCCCACAAGAAAAGCTGCCTCGCTATGCAACCTTCCGTCAAATCAAAGGGCCCCGCTGACGCCTTCGGCAGGCCTCTTCTCAACCTACGGATTTCGGTTACCGACCGTTGCAACCTCCGCTGTCGCTATTGCATGCCTGAGGAAGAGTACGGCTGGCTACCGCGCGAAAAATTGCTGAGCTTCGAAGAGATCAGCAAGCTGGCCGGCATCTTCACCGAAGTCGGCATCGAGAAGGTGCGCTTGACCGGCGGTGAGCCGCTTCTGCGCAAAGATCTTCCCGTGCTGGTTCGGATGCTGGCGCAGAACCCGCGGATCAGGGACCTAGCTTTGACCACCAACGGCGTCTTGCTGGCCGGGCAAGCGCAGGCGCTCTGGGACGCCGGCCTGCACCGCCTGACGGTCAGCCTGGATACGCTCCGCCCGGACCGCTTCCTTGTGTTAACTCGAAGGGACGCCCACGCGCCGGTGCTCCGCGGGATCGAGGCCGCCCGTCAGGCAGGCTTCCGGGCGCTGAAGATAGACGCCGTCGTGTTGCGCGGCGTCAACGATGATGAACTCGCTGACCTGATCGAGTTCGGAAAGCGGGCCGATGCCGAAGTGCGCTTCATCGAATACATGGATGTTGGTGGGGCGACGCAGTGGTCCAGGAGCAAGGTGGTTTCGCGGGCGGAGATCCTGGGCGCGCTGAGCCGGCGCTACGGCCGGATCGAGCCGGTGGTGGAGGATAGTTCCGCACCCGCGGAGCGGTTCCTCTTGGCGGACGGGACCGTCTTCGGCATCATCGCCTCCACAACCACACCGTTCTGCCGACGCTGCGACCGGAGTCGCCTGACCGCAGACGGGATCTGGTACCTGTGCCTTTATGCTCAGAAAGGAACGGATCTGAGGAAATCTCTCCGCAGCGCCGCCACCCGGGAAGAGATCAAGTCCCTCATCGTGAGCCAGTGGACGAAGCGAACCGATCGCGGCGCAGAAGAACGCAAGGATCTGCCGTCGCGAGGGGTGTTGGTCGGAATCCAACAGCTCCGGCAGGACCCCCACTTGGAAATGCACACGCGGGGAGGTTAGGCGCGACCCTGCTGCGCGCAACGGTCCACCGTAGCCCTTCTACGCGCGTTTTAGCGGCAGCCCGATCTGCTGGGCATAGAGCATTCTTTAGAAATCTGTGTAACCGCCGTGAACGACCTGTGTCAAATAACACCGATCCGAAACGCGAGCACGATTATGAAATTGTTCTCAAGCCGCCCGAAGTGGCCTCCTTTTCACCCGAGAATAAACACACTCGTAGATGGCGCATGGCTCAATGAAAAAGGTCTGTGTCCGAAAAGGGCAAAGGGTTTCAGGACGGCAAAGGCATGAAGGCCGAGCGGCAAGTATAGGCATGGGACGACCGCATTTCAATCCGGGTACATAACCGGCCGCATCCTGATACTATGGGGACAATTTTCCACCTGGAAGGAGTACCCATGGGCTGTAGTACACCTCAAATGCCGCCGGAACCGGAGACGCCAGGGCAGCGCAAGGTCTTCTGCGTGAAATTCCAGAGGGAAATGCCGGGACTGGACGAGCCGCCGTTCGACACGGAACTGGGCCTGCGGGTTTATGAAAACGTCTCTGAGGAGGCCTGGAAGATGTGGGGCGAGCATGGCAAGATGATCTTGAACGAATATCGGCTGAATCCCGCCAACCCGCAGGACCAAGAGATCCTGGTCAAGCACCTGGAAGATTTCTTCTTCGGCGCGGGCGCTGCGCTTCCACCGGGATATGTCCCCCCCCGCAGCAAGGACTAATTTCAGGTTTCTATGCCCGATCTGAAGGTGCTGCTGATCTCGACTTACGAACTGGGCCGGCAACCGTTTGGGCTGGCCTCGCCCGCGGCGTGGCTACGCGCTGACGGCTTCTATACCACGTCGCTGGACCTCTCGCGACAGTCGCTGGACGAAGAGGCGGTACGCACCGCCAACCTGATCGCCTTTTATCTGCCCATGCACACCGCCACGCGGATCGCAGTACGCGCGCTGGAGAGGGTCCGGAAACTCAACCCCGCCGCCCACCTGTGCGGATTTGGACTGTACGCCCCGGTCAATGCCGGCCTGCTGCGTCGTTTGGGTGTCGGGACGATCCTGGGGGGAGAGTTTGAGCAGGGGCTGTTGAGCCTGGTCCGCCGCCTGGAGGCTGGCGCGCCCGGTCCTGGGCTGCCGCAGGTTGAGCCCGAGATCTCGCTCGCTCGTCAGAATTTCCTGGTGCCCTATCGCGACGACCTGCCTCCGCTGGAAAAGTACGCACATCTGACCCTGCCCGACGACAGCACCCGCGTCGTGGGCTACACCGAGGCCAGTCGGGGCTGCAAGCACCTGTGCCGTCACTGTCCCATCGTGCCGGTGTACAACGGCACGTTTCGCATCGTCCAGCGCGAGGTGGTGCGGGAAGATATCCGCCGGCAGGTCGCGGCCGGCGCGCAACACGTCACCTTCGGCGATGCCGACTTTTTCAACGGGGTCGGTCACTCGATGCAGATCGTGGAAGCGCTCCACCGCGAGCATCCCGGGCTCTCTTACGACGTGACCATTAAGGTGGAGCACCTGCTGAAGCACGCCGGGTGCCTCCCGGCGCTGCGTGAGACGGGATGCGCGTTCGTGACCACGGCGGTGGAGTCGGTGGATGACGACGTGCTGCGCATCCTAGACAAGGGCCACACGCGCGCCGACTTTATCCGTCTCGCCGGGCTAATGCGCGGGCTCGGACTTTTCCTGGTGCCCACCTTCGTGCCTTTCACGCCCTGGACTACGCTGCAGGGCTACGAAGACCTGCTGGCCACCCTGATACGGCTGGGGCTGATGGAACACGTCCCGCCGGTGCAGCTCACCATCCGCCTGCTGATTCCCGCCGGGTCGCGCCTGCTGGAAGTTCTGCCACTGCACAACGTCGCCATCGGTCCCTTCCAGCAGGAGGCGCTGAGCTATCCGTGGGCAAACTCGGACCGCAAGGTGGACCGGCTCCAGTGGGACCTTGAAGCCATGGTGCAGCGCGAGGCCAAGGCCGGCGCGTCGCGCACCGTGATCTTCGGGGAAACCTGGAAACTGCTGCAGCGCGCCATGAACGAAGACGGGGACGAAGCGCCGGCGCCCCTTCCGCTCGTCGCACCCGGACCGCCGCGGGCCACCATCCCTTACCTGACCGAACCCTGGTACTGTTGATCCGAACCCACCAGCGGGCAGTTGGCCTGCTTCTAGTCCCCTGGGAGAACACGCCGGATGGCCAGGACCAGGAGATCATCGTGCAGCAGATGGAGCAGTCCTTCTTTGGTGAGGGCGCAGCGCTTCCGCCCAACTTCGTACCCCAAAAGAGCAAGAGTTGACCTAAGCTCGGCCGGGTACATGATCAGGGGATAAAGTCCCTAGTTCCTCAGGATCAATGCAGGGCTAAAGCCCTGTTCCGCCCACAAGAATGAGGTTTCCGTTACGCCCTACGCCACTGGAAGGCTGGACGAGATTACGAAGCGCAGCTTGCGGTGAGCTTCCCGGAGAGCACTGTCGACGTATTGCGGCGAGTCGCCACGCGCGAATATAAACCCCAGATAACTTGATCCTTCCGGCAGTGCCACCAGTTTCTGCCGCAGCTTGGCGGTGATCTCGATTGCTTCGATTCCCGGCACCTGCGCGGCTTGCTCCAACTGCTCAACTCCTTTGTAGATCCCTTCCTGCGGGATGGGAATCATCATTACGCCGGAGCTGGCCTCCTCGCGTCCTAAATGCGTGACCGGCTCATCGAGCGCGTGCCGAATAATCAATTCCTCCAGCGAGATTCCGTTCCCGAAGCGCAGACTTCGCGCACAGAGCCCACCTATCGGACGCGCCGCGATCTCCAGGATCCAGTTGCACTTGCCTTTCACCCGCAACTCGGCGTGGAGCGGGCCATGAAACAGGCCGAGCGCGTCGACCGCCCGTTGCAGGGTCCGAGCGACTTCGGCCTGTATGGAAGGTTCCAGTCGCGACGGGGTGACGTAGATTGTCTCTTCGAAAAATGGCCCGACCAGCGGGTCCGGCTTATCGAAAATCGCCAGCACTTTCAACTTGCCTCGGTCGGCCAGGCCTTCGACCGCGATCTCCAACCCGTCGATATAGTTCTCCACCTGAATGAACTCGCTAGTCTCCTCACGCAAAACACCGACTCCCGGGCTGCGCAAAAGCTTCCGAATACGTTCGAACGCCTGCACAAATTCCTCGGGGGTATCGGCGCGAATCACACCACGGCTGCCGGAGAGCGCCAGTGGTTTGAGCACGCAGGGAAAGTTGATTTCCCCAGAGGCAACAATCGGGCGCGGGTTCGAGTGCAAGGGAAATCTCTTGAAGGCCGGAACATTCAGCCCGGCATCCCGCAACCGCTCGCGCGAGCGGTATTTATCGCGGCAGATGTCGGTGGCTTCGGGAGGATGTCCCCGCAACCCGAGTTTATGGCAGGCGCGAGCGCCGGTTGACGTGGGCCGATCGCCGATGGAGACGATCGCGGCAAGAGGATGGGACCCGGCGAAATCGCAGATCTTGTGCGCCGAGGCTTCGGGATCTTCAAACCGCAGGGGAAGAGCGCCATCCTGCCACGGATCCTCGAGCACGTGGCAGCGGTCCGTTCCGAAGGTGATGGACAGGCCCAACTTCTGTGCGGCCTCGATAAAGGCGCACGTCTGGTATCCCGTGGTCGTGCACAACACGAGAAGTCTTTTTGGTTGGGAGGTGCCGATCATGGCTGGGCCCAATCGCTGCAATCACTTTAGCAGGCGGGCCCAACCACTCGCCAGATGCACATAGCAATGCAATGCGTCTCAGCCGCAGCTCGCCACGATGGCGCGAGCAGCCTGTTTGCATAGCGCGGTTGTAACTTCACGGCTGACGCGCTCGGTCGCTCGGGGCCCGGTCGAGTATTCGGAGGTCCCTCCTCCGGAATACAAGTCTCCGAAGAAGAGGTCGCCACCGACCAGCATACTGACGGCCTCACGGTGATGAAACGCCGCTCTGCAAATCGACTTCGACTTCGACATCGTCTCCGGCCACCCGGACAGGGAAGCTCTCGACGCCTTGTCGGGCTGGCGGGGTCAACACTGAACCGGTTTTCACATTGAATCGGGAACCGTGCCAAGGGCAGATGACTTCTTCACCCACCACCATTCCCTCTGCGAGAGGGCCACCACGATGAGGGCACGTATTCTCGATAGCATAGTAGTTTCCGCCCACATTGAAGACAGCGATGCGATGCCCACCGGCTTCTACGAGCTTCCCTCCTTCCAAATCCTCGAACTCTGTTCTGCTACCCACTTTCACGAACTGAGCCATGGCAGTTCTCCTCCGTGAGAAATTCTGGCTGCTAACCTGGAGTCTATAGCTTAAAATTTGACACCAAGACCATTAGACTCGCCAGAGGAACAAAATTCAAAGAAGCAGAAGCAGGGGCAGATCTCGGGTCTAACTTGGCCCCCGTAATTTTGTGGGGCGGCCGGAGTTACGATTCATGGATCCGGTTCTCCTGCGCAAATCACTTAAAATCACGGGGCTGGTTTTCCATAAACTTACGTATGCGTAGAATGCTGTCCATGTCGCATTAAGTCTTTTGACTTACGCTTGCAATCGGCTTCGAATCCCACTCTTTACACCGGACTCAGAAGAAGTTGTGGACCATCAAATCGCTGCAAATCACCGGCGCGGTGATGTCTTCTGCAAGCAGGAAGATCACGAGGTCACTCTTTTCGAGCGGTCGCTGATATGACTGCTCCAGAGATGCAGAGGTCGCACCCTCCTCTTCGAACACCCATACCTCTAAGAATGGATAGTGAGTCGACAGATCCTTGGCGATCTTTCGCTCAGAGCGAAACTGGTTACTGGCAGACGAAACAAAAACGCGATCCATGCGATTCAAGGTCCCCCTGAGTGCCAGGTTAGAATCATAACTCCAGGCGGATGGTTCGCCCCGTGCAGGCCAATGACAACTTGATCCTGCGGCTCGCGTTTTCGAAACACGAGCGCACCTCTGCCCAAACTCTGCCCATTGGGGCCGTTTGGAACCACACAGAACTGTTCAGAACCGCACGACGATATGAGCGTAACGATATGGAAATACAATGGCTTCTGTGAATTGGAGACTGAATGGGCTAGACTCAAAATCCGCCGGTACTTGGTACCTTGGGGGTTCAACTCCCCCTCCCGGCACCAGACTTGTGATCTCTAAAGTCAATCTGGGCTTTATCCCGACGACGAAAGTTTGCGGTTTGCGCTACGTTTGCCCCGTCGCTAAGCAACACACGGAGCCTTCTGCCGGACACACGTCTCGACACATATTCCACGTATCCTCCGGCAAAAAGTGTTTTGTCGCGAGTCGGAGCCACAGCCTATGGTCTTAGGAGTGACTGCCCGTAGGAGACAGGAATCGCGAAATTCGATCCGCCGAATTCGCGGAGTATGGCAAAGTTAATTCCTATAACTTTGCCCTCGTTATTGAAAAGCGGACCGCCCGAGCCTCCCGAGGTGGTTTGTGCATCGTAGACAATCTTGTCGGGCAGTACGGCGCCGATGTGCCCTTGAGTCGTGGTAGGTCTGATCAGGTTACGGCGCGCGAGCTCTTCCATCACCTGCTTCGGATCACCTTTGGTTGCAGTTGCGATGGACTGGAGCGTTTCCGTGCCGGCCCGCGCCAGAATGGCATCAAGCGCTGTAGGATAGCCGAGTAACACGACTGGGCTCCCACTGACCGCCGCCAGCCGACCCTCGGCCAGGGCGATCTGTCTGATTTTCAGCCCCGAAAGGTTCCCCTTCACGACGGCAACGTCCGCCGCGGATGAAATCCTTTCCGTGTTAACGGAAATGCCATTCGGGATGCTGGGGAAATATGCCGTCATCTCAGCAATCACCGGCTCAACGCCTTGATCGAGCATTTCCTTCAATTCGTCATTCTGCCACCACGGCTCGGCCACGTGATGATTGGTGAGAATTCGTCCGGTCTCGGAGACGAGAAAGCCGGTGCCGAAAACGTCCAGGTGTACCTCCGGTCCACTCCCGGTAACGCTCACGAGCGGGTTGTTGTGTTCGTCGGTCGCTGGCTCACCGCTACTCGTCACTCCTGCATAGCGCAGCCTCAATCCAGTGGTGTGCTCACCAAAGGCAAGCACGACGTGGATGAGGCAGACGCTGGGCTCGTAGCTCTGGATAATTCTCTGGGCAAACTTGCCTTCGGTCTCAATCTTCTCGAGGCGGTTTTCTACGGCGGCTAGTTGAGCTTGCAAGCCAGACGCGTTGTCTGACTTGCTAATTGCAATCTGGGACCTCAGGTCTTCGCTCTTCTTCTGCAGTTCGAGTCTTTGTGGATCGCTCGCCTGGGAGCTACCGCGGTCGCGGTCTTCAAGGGCACGACGCGACCGTTCCATCAACTGCTGTTCGGTCAGCACGCCTGTCTGCAATCGAGTGATGGCAGCATAGACTCGCGTATTCTGCGCCTGGGTGCGCCGGTAGAAGAAGAAAAAGGTCAACCCAGCAACTACAAGCACGGCAAAAGTTACCAGCCCGCCAACCCGAAGCGTCCGCCGTTCTTCGTTGACTGCGGTTACCACCTGCTGTGTAGCGTTTCGATTATCCTCCGCACGACGCAAGCGCTCCCGAAACTCGTCCGCGACGGATTTATTCCGTAGTTGCGAACGCACCCGTGAACGCAATTCCTGTGGGTCGAAAGGCAGGGACAGCACATCGTCGGCGCCAAGATCGAGCCCACGAGTGCGCTCCGCTGATCCCCCAAGAGATAACATCACAACCCTGATGTTCTGAGTGGGTTCGGATACCTTGATCTCGGAAAGAAGGTCGCAGCAATCGAGCTGCGGCGGATCGGCACCCAGGATCACGGTGTCGGGCCCGAAGGCAAGGACTGCCTTCATGCCTCCGTGATAGTCGGTTGAAACCTCATATCCCGCTTCGCTCAAAGCCGAGACGATGCCTTCCCTCAGATCGTCATCAGATTCCACCACCAAGACTTTCCCTGCTGATTGGTCCATAAGCCTGTCTCTTAGGATGGCGCCAGACTGTCAGAGGATTCAGCTCCGCGATTCAGTATTCGATCCATCCCGTAAAGAATGCACCCAGACGCTGCCGATATGCCTCAGTTCGGTGCCTGAAGAATTCCAGCGTGCGGTCGGGATAATCGGACTCTGGAGTAACACCGCTGATTATCCACAGGGGAGCCCTCGTTGCGTCAGCACCGGGCGTAGAATACATGAACCCTCCGAGCCAGGAGTTCCCAATGACAGATTCAGCCCCTGTCCTCCGGCGTGAAGTGGATGCTCTCATCCAAACGCAGATAACGACTCTCAACTGGGCAAGGTCCCTAACTTTGCCTCGGAAGCCGGTTCGCAAACGCAAGATTACCTTCCTGGGGGGATAAAAACCTTCCGGTTGCGGATTCTTTGCTTCGGACCAAGTGGGCCGATGAATCGATAAATTACAGGTGGAGAATCATGAGTCGACTCGTCTTGATTAGTATCTTCACAGTAATAGTTAGTGCGGAAGGTCTTACTCAAGTCTCCAACCAGGAGTCCGCAATCGGCGAGTTGCAGAAGCAGCTGGAAGAGATGCGCTCGCAGATGGTCAAAATGCAGAATCGCATTGCGGAGTTGGAGGCGGCCAGAGGGATCGCAGCGACGAAGTCCAGTAGTGATCCAGTCCTGCTTCAGAGCGAGACTCCTCCGGCACAGGCCCTTCAGTCACTACCCGACGAGACGAAGATCCTCGAAAAACCGACGTCATTCCACTTCAAAGGGCTTACCTTGACTCCCGGCGGTTTTCTGGAAGGAACAATGCTGGTCCGTACTCGCAATGAAAACGCAGATATTGCAAACAACTATTCAGCAATTCCGCTGGATGGATCGTCGAACGCAAAGCTGAGTGAGTTCCGCGGAACTGCGCGCAACTCAGAGTTGTCGCTGCTGATCCAAGGCACAGAGCGGAGCACTAACCTCAAAGGTTATGTCGAAGCCGATTTTCTCGGTGCAGCCCCGACTGCGAATTACGTTGAATCCAATTCCTGGACGCCCCGCCTTAGACAACTCTGGGTTCAGCTCGATAGGCCTTCAGGATGGACTATCACCGCCGGCCAGACGTGGTCCCTCCTTACTACGAACGAGCACGGCATTGCAACCTTAGCGGAATTAAGACCCAGTACCGAGGACGGCCAGTATGTCGTTGGCTTCACCTGGACGCGGCAGAGAGCATTTCGCGTAACGAAGAATTTCAACAACAAAGTCTGGACAGCTTTTGCAGTTGAGGAACCAGAGACTACATATTCGGCGGCGTTCGTGCCTGCGAACATCATGGGGCTCAACACCAGCCAGAATGCTGCAACTGGCGTTAACCTTCTGCCCTTCCTGGCCAATTACAGCAACGGCTTCTCCACGGAGCTAGCCCCTGATGTTTTGGCGAAGGTCGCCTTTGAACCAGGCTGGGGACACTTCGAAATCAAAGCGTTAGGCCGTTTCTTCCGCGATCGAATCGCATCAACCGCAGCAACGAATGGCCATACGAACACCACCGACGGCTATGGCGTTGGCTTCGGTGCGCTAATGCCGTTTGCGAACAAAAAGTTGGACGTATCGCTGGAAGGCCTCGTAGGGCAAGGCATCGGACGCTATGGCTCTTCCGGACTGCCAGATGCCACCTTAAATCCGACAACCGGGGAGCTGCGTCCATTGCGCGAAGCCAGGATCATGGGAGGGCTTGTATATCACCGCAGCAGTCGTCTTGATTTGTACACCTATGGCGGCGATGAATACGTGGGCCGGTATGCATTTGTCTCACCCACTGGAACCGCAGCGGGTTACGGTTCTCCTCTCGTCAGTTACGCCAGCTGCACGAACGAAGTAGCGGTGAATTCCTGCGGCGGGGCGAATCGCAATATCTACGAAGCGACGGTGGGTTACTGGTATCGCCTCTTTCAAGGCGGCTTCGGCAGGATCGAACAGGGGAACCAGGTCGTGTACATACATCGCAGTCTGTGGAGCGGTATAGGTAGAGCACCCCAAGGTAACGATATCGTGGCCTACACGTCCCTCCGCTTCTATCTGCCTTAGCGTTGCTACGTAAGAGGCACAGGAGCGTGAACGGAGCAAGCGCAAAAGGGACCATGCGGTAGTTCTGGGATTTAGAACAAAGGTTGGTTCCGACAAACCAAAGATAAGGAGAAACCATTATGAGCAATACGCGAAAAGAAACAGACAGCCTCGGCGTAGTTGAAGTGCCTGCGGACAAGCTCTGGGGTGCTCAGACTCAACGTTCGCTTGAACATTTCAGCATCGGCAAGGATCTAATACCGCGCGAAATGATCACTGCCTATGCAATTTTGAAGAAGGCTGCGGCGGCGGCAAACCACGCTGACAAGCGGCTTGGCGATCAGCAGCACAAGCTCATCACTCAGACCTGCGACGAAATCCTCGCCGGCCAGCACCACGATATGTTCCCTTTGCACGTGTGGATGACGGGAAGCGGCACGCAGTTCAACATGAACGTGAACGAAGTGATCTCCAACCGCTGCAGCCAGATCGCCGGCACGCCGCTCGGAAGCAAGACGCCAGTACACCCGAACGATCATGTAAATATGGCTCAGTCGTCGAACGACTCCTTCCCGTCGGCCATGAATATCGCGGCTGCGGTCAACGTGAAGCAGCGGTTGGTCCCGGCGGTGAAGCAGCTGCGTGATGCGATTGCCGCAAAGGCGGAGGAGTGGGACGACATCGTCAAGATCGGCCGCACGCACATGCAAGACGCCACACCGCTCACTCTTGGACAAGAGTGGTCGGGCTACGAAGGCGTGCTCGCGGACGATCTCGATCGCATCGAAGATGCGCTGAAGGGTGTTTATCGTCTCGCGCTCGGCGGCACCGCGGTTGGTACCGGCATCAACTCAGCGCCCGGCTTCGCCGAGGCCGTTGCAGCCGAGATCGCCAAGCTCACAAGCCTGCCCTTCGTGACAGCACCAAACAAGTTCGCTGTGCAAGGCGCTCACGACGCTCAAGTACAACTTTCCGGCACGCTCCGCACGCTCGCTGTGTCACTCTATAAGATTGCGAATGACATCCGCCTCATGTCCTGCGGACCACGAGCGGGCTTCGCTGAACTGAAGATTCCAGAAAACGAACCAGGCTCCTCGATCATGCCCGGCAAGGTAAACCCCACCCAGGCCGAAGCCCTCGCGATGGTCGCAGTACAGGTGATGGCGAACGACACAGCAGTTGGTTTTGGTGGTGCCGGCGGCTACCTCGAAATGAACGTTTACAAGCCCCTCATCATTTTCAATGTGACCCACTCCATCACCCTAATGACCGATTCGTGCACGAATTTCCGGAAATTCCTGGTGGAAGGGACCAAGCCGAATTTGAAGAAGATCAACCAATACGTCGAAGAGTCGCTCATGCTGGTCACGGCGCTTTCACCGGTGATCGGGTATGACAAGGCTTCCAAGATTGCGCATTACGCGATGGACAACGACCTCACGCTCAAGGCCGCAGCGCTAAAGCTCGGTTTCGTGACGGAAGCTGAATTCGATAGCGTTGTCGATCCGAAGAAAATGGTCCGACCCTACGTAGCGTCGCCCGTCGCGGCATAGGCCATGGGCATTGGCCAAAACTCGCAATGCCCATGCCAGAGCCGGCCTGACGATTGTCGAGCCGGCTCTACCCTAAGTCTGTGAAGCCGTTCGAAGGTTTCAGATGACTCCAGCTATCGGTAAACCGCAGCCATTAAGAGCAAGTATGACGCGCGAGGAATGCTCGAATCTAATCCTCACGTTTGCTCGAGTTTTGTATATCAACGGCGAATCCACGCAGCAGACCGTAGGGGTCTCCGCTCGCTTGAGCAACTGTCTGGGATTTCGCGCCACGATCTTGCCGCGCTGGGGGGAACTAGAAGTTCAGACTGAGAACGCCGACGGCAAATTCATTTCAGCAATCGACGCCGCGCCTTCCGGCGTGCAGATGGACCGCGTGGCTTCGACCTTACGAACGGTTGAAGAGTTGTGTGATGGCCGGCTGGCTCCGGCCAACGCAATGGAAGCCATCAGAAGAATCGCAGAGGCGCCGCCTGCACCGACGTGGCTGTTCACTCTGGCGGCGGCGGTGGGCGCTGTAGCTTTGGCAGTGCTCTTCGGCGTCCGGCACCTGACCGCAGCGGCGCTCATATTCGGGAGCGCGGCGGCTGGCGCCATTCTGCGCCGCACGTTGGCCCGTTACAGCACAAATCTCTTTCTGCAACCATTCGGCGCGTCGTTGGTCGCCGGCCTAGTTGGGGCGCTGGCAGTTCGAAATGAACTGAGTTCGTCGCTCCGCCTTGTCGCAGTCTGCCCGTGCATGGTGCTCGTACCGGGGCCGCATTTCCTCAATGGCATGTTGGACTTGATCAGGGGCCGCATGAATCTCGGCGCGGCGCGGCTGATCTATGCTGTGCTCATCGTTGTGGCCATCTCGACCGGGCTGCTGCTTGGGCTCGCTCTTTTTGGCGTCTCCTTACCAGTGGACCCGGCGGGCAGGGCGGTGCCTCTGTGGCATGACGTGATTGCGGCAGGCGTGGCGGTCGCTTGCTACAGTATTTTCTTTTCCTCGCCTCTGAATATGCTGCCCTGGCCGGTCGCGGTCGGAGCGGTAGCCCATGCTCTAAGGTGGGTTGCGCTTACAACGTTTAGGGCCAGCGCAGCCACGGGTGCATTCGTTGCTTGTCTCATCGTTGGCGTGATTCTGGCACCCGTCGCCCGGCGCTGGCGCATGCCCTTTGCGGCCATCGGCTTCGCTTCCGTGGTCTCAATGATGCCCGGCGTCTTGATGTTTAGGGTGGCGAGCGGGCTCGTGCAACTCACCAACAGCTCACAAAGGACTTGGGAGCTCATGGGCGCGACGCTCGCTGACGGCTGGATCGCCATTCTGATCATTTTGGCCATGAGCTTCGGGCTGATCGTCCCGAAGTTAGTTGTTGACTACGTTAGTGAGCAGTGACGAGTCCCCGGTTTCGAATCCAGGACCTAGGTGGAGTTTTAGGAGGTCCCGGAAAGGAATATTCGTATGAATCTCAGCGGAATTGTAGCCGCCTTGCTTCCGGTATTTTTTGTTCTTGCGCTCGGCTATGCCGCAGGCAAACGCAATGCATTCGATTCCGACCAGGCTGCGGGATTGAGCAAGCTTGCGGTTTCGTATGCCTTGCCCGCGTCTTTGTTTGTCGGCATGACAGATATACCCAGGAATCTGCTTCTGCAACAAGGCCGTCTCGTTTTTGTGCTGATACTGGCTCACGTCGGTCTTTTCTTCGTAGCTTGGCTCGCTTTGGGATTCATACAAAGCGTGCGCGGCACACCAGCGATCCTCTACGCCCTTATGCTGTCGACGTCCGCGACGCCGGTCTTTGGCTTAGCTGTTCTCCAGCCGGTTTTGGGTCCTACCGCCGCGGGAGCTGTGGGACTCGTCGCCTTAGCGATTAATCTCGTGGTGCCTGCAACTTTGGTTCTACTAGAGGTAGATGCGGCCAAGCATGGGAGCATCGCCAAGGACGGTTCGACGTCCAGTCCTGTCCTCACTGGATTGAGTTCAGGCCTGAAATCACCGCTCCTCTGGGCGCCGATTCTCGGGATTGGCATCGTCATTGCCAAAATACCCTTACCGCGAGTAGTAGCCGCGTGCCTTCAGCTGATTGGTTCGACGACTTCCGGTGTTGCTGTCTTTGCTGTAGGTCTGGTATTGGCCGCTCACGCGTTTTCGTTTTCCCGCCTTGTATTTCTCGGCACCCTCGGCCGCCTCACCGTACAGAACGTAGTGCTGCTCGCTCTCCTGCATTTGCTGCACGTCAACAGTCCATTCACGCGTGAGGCATTGACATGCTGCAGCTTCCCCCTGGCCACCGTTGTCGTGCTCTTCGCTGCGCGATATAAATCTTCCGAATCTGAAACGGCATCTATGCTTTTGCTTTCGACGCTTTCGTTAGCGGTTACGGTCCCAATCATCCTCTGGCTTACGCATCGTTGGCCCGTGTAAACAGCAATTTCAGGCAATTTCAATTGCTAATAAAAGGAGAAATAGTATGGCAACCGTTGCCTCCACAAACCAACCCGATGTGGTTCTTGTCGGCGCAGGCATCATGAGCGCGACCCTGGCAGTATTCCTGAAGGAACTTGATCCCAGCCTGAAAATACAGCTCCATGAAGTTCTCGGCAGCGCGGCCCAGGAAAGCTCGAATGCGTGGAACAATGCAGGAACTGGCCACGCTGCACTTTGTGAGTTGAACTACACTCCCCAGAAAGCTGACGGCAGCATCGACATTTCCAAGGCTCTGCAGGTGAATACCGAGTTCGATCTCTCCCGTCAGTTCTGGGCCTATCTGGTGAAAAAGGGCGCCATCCAAGACCCTCAATCCTTTATTCACTCGATGCCCCACATGAGTTTCGTACGCAGACTGGAGAATCGTGCGTTCCTTAAGAAACGCTTCCAGGCACTCTCTGCCCATCCCCTTTATTACGGCATGGAATACTCCGAGGACAAAAAACAGATTGGCGAATGGATTCCGCTGGTCATGGAGGGGCGCGATGTCAGCGACGTTGTCACAGCGACTCGAATGGTGACGGGCACAGATGTGGACTATGGTGCGCTCACTGAGGAGTTGCTCGCTTCTCTCGACGGCAAAGTAGGATTCTCAATTCACTTTTGCAGTCGAGTGCAAGATCTCCGGCGCGATGGGGACCTTTGGAGTGTGCAAATTCGGGATGAAAAAACCGGACAGCAGCGGGAGGTCCAATCGAAATTCGTTTTTCTCGGGGCCGGTGGCGGGGCGTTGCCACTTCTGGAAAAGTCCAAGATTCCCGAGGGCCACGGCTACGCCGGGTTTCCGGTGAGCGGAATTTGGCTTCGCTGCGACCGGCCCGAAGTTTCTTCCCGTCACCACGCCAAGGTGTACGGTAAAGCTGCGAGTGGATCGCCTCCAATGTCCGTGCCTCATCTCGACACCCGGCACATCAAGGGAAAGGTTTCCTTGCTTTTCGGGCCTTATGCAGGATTTTCCACAAAGTTTCTCAAACATGGATCCTATCTCGATCTTTTCGGTTCCATCGATCCTGAGAATCTCCTGCCGATAATGGCTGTTGGCTTGGACAACCTGTCCCTAGAAAAATACCTCATAGGCCAGGTTCTCGAGTCGGAGGAGGAGCGGCTCGCTGCACTCCGCGAGTTCTTTCCAAATGCCAGGAAAGAAGATTGGCAGGTCGAAGTGGCGGGACAGCGCGTGCAGATCATCAAGAAGGACCCAGTGCATGGCGGCGCCCTGGAATTCGGCACCGAGCTTGTTACCGCGTCGGATCGTTCCATTGTTGCCATGCTGGGGGCCTCGCCGGGTGCCTCAACCGCAGTCTGGGTCATGCTTCAGGTGATCGAGCGCTGCTTCCCGGAGAAATTGAAGTCTGGAGGATGGTCTTCCAAACTAAAGCAAATGATTCCCTCGTACGGTCAGTCTCTGGTCGACGATCCGGAGTTGTGCCTGCTAGTACGGGCCGAGACGGCAGCCGTATTGAACCTCGACAATGTCGCCGAGCCGACAAAATCTAAAATCGCCTGACGGCCTGCTCGAATATTACCAAGGAGATTGATACATGATCCGCGCTTATCGTCTCTACACTGGTCCCGATGGAAACTCGCATGTGGTGCGTGGTGGCGTTAGTGAAAGTAAACTCGTCGAAGCGCAGACCATCCTTTTCGAAGAAACGCCGGCCCATTCATCCTATGACTGGCACAATGATCCTATTCCTCAATACGTCATTACATTGGCCGGTGTGCTCGAATTCACCACTCTAGGTGGCGAGACGTTCACAATCCATCCCGGGGATGTCCTTTTGGCTGAGGATCACACCGGCTCCGGACACAAATGGCGATTGATCAATGATGAGCCCTGGAAGCGCGCGTACGTTGTCTTCAAGAAAGGTGCAGATACTCAGTTTGTGCCAGATCCGGCATGAGCTTACCCTTGCACCGGATTGTTCACACGCCACAGAAATAGGTTCAGAAATGGTGATGACACAGGACCGGGTTTGTCAGATGTGGCTTGTGCAGCGGCCAATGTGTTCGATCTCTATAGGGGGACGGACGCCTGATCTACCGACACCTATTATCATTACCGCGGCGATCCGCTTATCGCGAGAAAACCACTCCGTGCGGCAGACCCGATCCCTTCCACCCGTGCGGCCACTCACGATCCGCGAAGTTAAAGCCGGGCTTGCCATCCACATCATGGAAAGTATCGTCCATGGTGATAGCGCCGGTCGCTTGGTCTAGCTTCACGAGAAAAAGGCGAGGCTCTCTACCCGTGACAACCAATCGCTGCGTCTTGGCGTCCCATCCCGTCCAGTGTGGCTTGAACGTTTCGCTGATCTTCAAGCGCGAGACCTCTACTGGCTTCGCTCCATTCCTGATATCGAGGACAATCAAACCGTGCTCCGCCGGCACGCTCTGCACTAGATAATGCCCAACGATGGTGGGGACGCCGCACCAGTTGCCGGGGAAGGTATATACCAGTTGCGACTTGAGCTGGTCGATGGTCACCCCGGTAATGCGCTCGATCCCACAGCCCAGCGTTTGTACAAAGATCGATCCATCCGCTCCAAGACGTGGCTCTTCCGGGCTGATCTGAGCGTAGCGGTTCTCCCCCACGTCAAAATATTCCGTCCTGAGCAGCTTGAGATCAGAAAGACGCCAAAGCTGGTAGGTGACTCCGCGGAAGATATCGTCCTGATGCATCGAGGAGTTGGTTGAGATAACGCGGTCGAGTTCGGGAAGAACGACCAGGCCGTAAGGCGACAGGAGAGCTTCTGGAAGAGTCGGATCCGCATTGCTGCTGGCGCGAACCTCCTTGCCCTGATCATCAATTTCCACCAGGCCACCGCTGGTGCCCATGTGCCCTTCGGCGGTACCGTGATGCACGTGCTGGAATGTGGCGAGCACGTGGCCGTTGGGCAACCGCAGGAACGAATGCGGATGCATATAATCGGCCATTTCGGTGAACGAAGTCTCAACTGTCGGATGTAATGGGTCGCGCACATCGAAGATAAAAGTCCGGCCGGCATCATGATCGTTGGCAAAAAGCATTCCACTGGCAGGCATCGTGTATTCCGTGTGATGTACGTACATGGTCGGTTGATCAGTGGCGACAGTCGTCACTAGATGTCCGTACGAGGGCGAAGACGGATCCGCATCGATCACCGCGAGAAAGTCGTTGCCCCACCTTTCCCGTCCTTCGGCTCCACAATTGGCCGAACACCCAGCGCGCTTGTTAGCCGCGTCACCAGTCCAGGCAAACAGGTAGTGGCCTGATGGTGCCTTTTTTTGCTGTTGACAATGCATCGGACGATTGATGCTCCAAACAAGCAGGAAAAGGGCGAGCAGAAGACGGCGCATGGAGATCTCCACTACCTAGATGTGTGGGCACGAAAGCATATCACTTTGTCTCCCTGAAGTTCCGTTCCGGGCTGTAGACGGCGCGTCTTGGTTTCAGGAATACTTCGCCACTGCCATTTCCTGCTTAGCCGACAAAGAAAAATGGAACTCGCGATGGAGCTCTGCGCAATTCTCATTCTGAAAGGCAGACGTGACTTTTCCGGTACGTTAAATGATGAGTGTCAACGGCCAGACTGCGTTTGAACCAAACTTCCCTAACCCCGGAGAGCAAGCGGAAGCTCTTCTCGAGATTTGTGATGGCGACATTCGCGAGGCCCAGATTATTGCGGCCACTAACCTGCGGTTCGCTAGTGACGCGACGGAGCGGCGCTACTGGTCTACGGTAGAGGCGCTGATATTGAAGCAAGAACCGCACTCACCAGCGCATCCGGATCCCCCTATTCTGTGAGTGCTACACCGTCATCGATGGTCACCATGCAGTGATGCTT
The DNA here is from genome assembly GCA_963696025.1 of uncultured Acidobacteriota bacterium. Classification (GTDB taxonomy): domain Bacteria; phylum Acidobacteriota; class Terriglobia; order Terriglobales; family Acidobacteriaceae; genus JABCYV01. The sequence goes on along the minus strand of CAVOII010000017.1, from coordinate 96,907 downwards.
CCGTGCTAATGAGTGGTACATACGTCGAAATGCCAAACGGCTCACGGTTCAAAGCAACAGCGAATCGAGGCGTCAGCAGCATGTGATCGCTTGTGGGTACGTTTCGCGATGCTAGCCAGAACCACAACGAGAAATGCTTACAATCGATAGTATTCCTAAGAAGTTAATCTTTTTGCTACGGGTGAAAAGCTGAAAGAATGGCTGACTGTCGGTCAGTGGAGAGGTAAGACTAATGTAGTTCCTTGTCCCACCAGGTTATGCAACTTCCGGTTTGCTCGTTACTGATCCTTGGTATTATGCTGGCCCTCAGTTGTCCAGGTTGAAACTCTGAACCAATCAAGAGGAAATCATGTTCAAAGTCAGTGCGCTTGCTTTCGCAGTTCTCGTAGCTAGCCTTTTATGCTGTGCACCTGTGGCGCAAGCTCAGGTTTCCGTCGGCGTAAACATCGGACCGGCTCCCGTGTGCCCTTACGGGTACTTCGACTATGCCCCATATGACTGTGCTCCTTACGGTTATTACGGGCCCGATTGGTTTGTTGGCGGGGTGTTTCTTGGAGCTGGCCCCTGGTTTCACGGCCCTCGCGGCTTTTACGGCCATGTCGACAACCGCTTTGATCCTCATCACGGTTACGTTGGACCGTTGCCGGAACGCGGGGCGCAGCGCTTCAACCACTTCCACGCAAACGAGGCGCGAGATGGGCGAGGGAACGTAGGCGATGCTGGCCATGAAGGGAAGGCTGAGCACGCACTACCCGGATATCGGGGTGGTGGGCATGCTGGTGGGCATGGCGGCGGGCGCCGCTAGCGCGACCCGTGAACCCTCAGATCCTATGAACTGGAACGTCTGAACGCGCATGTGACGGCAAAGTACGCCACGGTAAAGTGGCGCGTTCGCATCACCGGACTGTCAAGAATGCTTTGGCAAGCGCTTTCCCTAGCGTTCAATCGCAGATGCACAAAGAGGCGAAAGGAAGAAAGTCAATCATGGAAACAACGGCTGTTGCACGACAAACTCAAGTCTGGCTGCCCACGGCGGCGAACAGGACGACTACGGCATTTGAAACTATGACGCAAGTCGGATGACGCAGCAGCGAATACACCTCACCTGGTAAGTGCAGGGCACCGGACAGCACAGGAGGCCGGTGCGGATGCGATAGTCGCTCGCGTGCATCTCTCACGACGTGACGAGAGCCCTCAGTCGCAGATTGACTGGTGTGGGCACGTGCGCGAGATACGCGCGCCAGGACAGCAAACGAGGAGAGCTTTATGTGGATCGTTCGCTTTGCTCTGCAGAGGCCGTATACGTTCGTGATTGGCGCGCTGCTGATTGCGATTTTCGGCGTAACTTCCATCCTGACTACCCCGACCGACATTCTGCCAGAGATCAACATCCCAATCGTCAGCGTGATCTGGACTTACAGTGGTCTGGACGCCGATGACATGTCCAAGCGCATCATTGGGGTTTGCGAGCGGGCGCTTCCGACCACAGTCAACAACATTCAATACACGGAATCGCAGTCCTACAGCGGCGTCGGGGTGATCAAGATTTACTTTCAGCCCAATGTCCAGATTGACCTTGCGATTGCGCAAGTAACGGCGCTGGCGCAATCGCTCTTGCGTCTGATGCCACCCGGCATCCTGCCCCCGTATGTGCTCAAATACGACGCTTCCAGTGTTCCTATCGTGCAGGTCAGCTTGGGCGGAAAGGGGCTTTCGCAAACTGAGCTCTATGACTTGGGGCAAAACTTCATTCGGGGACAGTTAGCCACCATTAAGGGCGCTGCGGTACCGCTGCCATACGGCGGCGAGCAGCGCGCCATTATGGTGGACCTCGAACCGGTGCAGCTCGCAGCCAATCACATGACCGCCTCGGACGTCTCCGCCGCGCTCGCTAACCAGAACCTGGTTACGCCCTCGGGTACCCAGAAGATGGGCGACCGGGAGTACCTGGTGGGAACTAACAGCAGCCCCGGCACCATCGCGGAGCTGAACTCTCTGCCGATCCGGACGGTGAATGGCGCGGTGGTTCAGATGAAGGATGTGGCCTGGATTCACAACGGCTACCAGCCTCAGACAAGTTATGTGAGCGAGAACGGCCAAGCCTCGGCGCTTCTGACCGTCATCAAGAGCGGGGCTTCTTCGACACTGACCATTGTGGACCAGGTGAAGGCGGCGATTCCACGAATCAAGGCCGGCCTTCCGCTCGCACTGACGCTAACGCCGATCTTCGATCAATCGGTGCTCGTGCGAGCCTCGATCCGAGATGTGGTGCAGGAGGCCGTAACAGCAGCGTTTCTCACCGCCTTGATGGTGCTGGTGTTTCTGGGCAGCTGGCGAAGCACGCTGATCGTGAGCGTATCCATTCCTTTGGCAGCATTGTTCGCCATAGCGGTGTCTTCGGCTCTCGGGGAGACGATTAATGTCATGTCGCTTGGGGGCCTGGCTCTGGCGGTTGGTATGCTGGTTGACGATGCGACCGTGGAGATCGAAAACACGCACCGGAATCTGGGCCTCGGCCAGAAGAAGCCGTTGGCCACGGCGATTCTTGACAGCGCAGAGCAGGTAGCTATGCCCGCCCTGATCTCCACCATGTCGATCTGCATCGTCTTCGTGCCTGTGACCTTGCTCTCTGGGTCGGCGAAGTACATCTTTACACCGCTGGCACTAAATGTGGTGCTGGCGCTGATCGCCTCTTACGGACTGTCGCGCACCTTGGTGCCCACCATGATGCACTTCCTTCTGCCTAAAGAGGTGCCCCTCTATGAGGGACAAGAACAGCAGTCGCCGCTCAGCCGAAGTTTCATCTGGCGGTTTCACCAGAGATTCGAACGCCGTTTCGACTGGTTTGCGGAGAAGTACAAGGGCGGATTGGAGTGGGCCCTGGATCATCCGAAGATAACGCTGGCTGGGTTCGCGGCGGTGTCCCTGGGTTCGCTGTCATTGGTTCCCGTGATTGGCCGCGACTTTTTCCCCTACGTGGATTCTGGGCAGATGGAGTTTCATGTACGGCCGCCGGCAGGCACCCGGATCGAAACCGCAACCGAGTTGTTCAAGCAGGTAAACGAGGAAATTCGGCGTGTGATCCCAGCGGAGCAGCTTCAGATGGTGGTGAACAACATCGGACTGCCGCCAGGGGGCGTAAACCTGGCCTATTCGGCCAGTGATACGACCAGTAATGGGGATGGGGATGTGCTGGTGCTGCTTGCGGCCAAGCACCGGCCGACGCAGGAATGGATGCAGATTCTGCGGCAGGACTTCGCGCGGAAGTTTCCCCAGGATACTTTTTTCTTCGAGCCGGCCGACATCACGAATCAAACGCTGAACTTTGGGCTGCCCGCGCCTATCGATGTGCAGGTGCGCGGAAAAGACGCAGCGTCCACGGCACAAATCGCCGAAACGCTGCAGGAGCAGATCGAGGATGTTCCGGGAGCAGTGGACGTGTTCATGCAGCAGGAGGTCAATGCTCCCAAGTTCAACATCAAAGTGGACCGGCTCAAGGCGCAGGAGATCGGGCTCACGGCAAAGGATGTTTCGGATGACGTGCTGTTGTCGCTTTCGGGCAGCGGGCAGGTTGCACCCAACTTCTGGCTCGATCCGAAGACGGGGGTCGAATACCCGGTGATCGTGCAGGTGCCGCAGCACCGTCTCGACAACCTCGATACGCTGGAACGCACGGCCGTGACGGCCTCGATGCCCGGCGCTAGTGACCAGTTGCTACGCAATGTTGCGGAGACTGAACGGCAAGTTTCGCCGCTGACGGTTTCGCATTACAACGCGCTGCCCGTCATGGACATCTTCGCGAACGTCGAGCAGCGCGACCTCGGCGGGGTGGCCAGCGATGTGCAAAAAATCGTGAAGAAAAATTCACAACACCTGCCCCCTGGGGTGGAGATCACGCTCAGCGGTCAAGTACTGACGATGAACACATCCTTTACCAAGCTGGAGATCGGAATTGCCGCTGCGGTGGTGTTTGTGTACTTCCTGATGGCGATGAACTTCCAGTCATGGAGCATACCGTTCATCATTCTCATGGCGCTTCCGGGAGCTTTTGCGGGTATCGTATGGATGCTGTTCCTCACACAGACCACCTTTAACGTACCCTCCTTAATGGGCGCTCTGATGACCATCGGCGTCGCAACCGCCAACAGCATCCTAGTCGTCACCTTTGCGAACGAATCACGTGGCGAAGGCGAGCACAGTAAGGATTCAAAGGAGGCGGCGCTGATCGCGGGGTCGACCCGGCTGCGACCGGTGTGCATGACGGCGCTGGCGATGATCATCGGGATGTTGCCGATGGCACTGTCGCTGGGAGAGGGCGGCGAGCAGAACGCGCCAATCGGACGGGCCGTTATCGGTGGACTTCTGTTCGCTACGGTGGGCACACTGTTTATCGTGCCAGTCATGTATTCGCTCATGAGTAAGCAGGCTCCAGTGAACTGGGAGAAGCGGATCGAGGATGAGACCCAAGGAGCGTTCCAATGAGCGCAGACGCAACCCGAACGCCCGCGGCTGGCGATCAGCAGCATGCGGCGCAATTGCATCGGAAACACGGCCGATGGATCTTATGGACCGTGGTGGCGATCGCGTTACTAGCCTCCGCTCTGGTGGTGGGATTGCTGCCCCATTACGAACGCAATAAAGCAGTCAACGCCAGGGCTCAGGAACGGCAGAAAACATTGCCGACTGTCGAGGTGCAGACTGTGCATAGTGCGACCTCCGAGCAGGAGTTGACGTTGCCGGGCACCGTGACGCCACTCAGGAGTGCGCACATTTATGCGCGGGCTTCGGGGTATTTAAAGGCGCGGTACGTGGACCTTGGAGATACGGTAAGGAAAGGGCAGTTACTTGGGATCATCTCGGCGCCGGAGCTGGATTCGTCGGTGGCTCAGCAGGCTGCGCTAGTACAGCAAAGCAAAAACAATGTTTCAACTGCCCAATCCACACTGCGGCTGCAGCAAGCCACCTATGCGCGGGTGCATACGCTGGTGCTCCACGGCATCTTGTCCAAGCAGGACGACGATGCCACGCTGGCAGCCCTCGACTCGGCGCAATCGAACTTGCAGGCCGTGGAAAATGCTTTAGAAGGAGCACAGGCCGCATTGGGTCGTACGCAAGCTCTGGCTGACTTCGAGCAGGTTCGCTCGCCAATCAACGGCACGATCACGGCCCGCAACGTCGAGGTGGGCAATCTGGTCTCGGCTTCGGGAGCCGCACAGGGATTGGCAGCCGCTTCTCCCGGCTCCACGGGCGGGCCATCCACTGGCGGCGCGCAGGGCGGCGAATTATTTGATGTTGTGGACCTCGGCAGCTTAGAGGTATTTGTCTCCGTGCCGGAGCAGGATGCGCCTTTCGTGCAGACCGGCCAGCCTGTGGAGCTGACTTTTTCTGAGTTGCCAGGGCAGACGTTCAAGGGCAAGGTGGTTCGAAGCAGCGACTCTCTGAGCCAGCAGACCCGGACCCTGCTTGCCGAGGTACAGATTACGGATACTGCGCACCGCTTGCGGCCAGGCATGTTCGCTTCCGTGCGGATGCATTACAGGGCTCCGAATCCAGGAATCTTGATCTCCGGTGACAGCTTACTCACGACGGCGCGCGGTCAGTTTGTACCCGTGGTACAGAACAATGTCATCCAGATGCAGCCCGTCCATGTGGGGCGCGACCTGGGTTCGCAAGTGTATGTCACCGCCGGACTGCGAGACGGCGACCTTATCGTCGTTAATCCCAATGATGCTGTGAAGCAGGGGCTGCGGGTGAGCACTCGACCTGCACCTGCCGGCCAACTAGGTGGCAACGCCGATCCCACTGCGGGAGGAAAGAGCGGTGGTCAAAGTGGGCAGACGCCGAATGACGGCGGTCACTAACTATGGTGACCAAGCGTCGCCGGCAAAATGCATGCAATCTGGATCAACCACGGTAACGTGCTCGGGAAAGTGCTCCGCGAGATGAACTGTTTCTTTCAGTACTCCAATAGAGATTGTGGCGTGCGACAGACTCTAATCTGCCTCGTGTTCACCTGCGCCTCGGCGTGTGTGGCGGCTGCGCAATCATCAGCGTCACTCCAAGATGCAACGTCACTGCCCGACACGCCTCAGCCTTCCCGGTTACTGGCGCAGAACTCAGGCGCCACCCCGCTACCCACCAACTCAGACGATCGTCATCTCTACTTGAGCCTGCAGCAAGCGTTGCAGATGGCGCTCAAGAACAACCTAGACATCGAATTGGAACGGATCGATCAGACGGTCGCGGACCTCAGCGTTCCCTTGGCAAAGGGCGGTGGAGTTCCACGCTCGATCAATTACACAGTCGCGGATGCGCCAACCGGCGAAGCACCCGCCGCAGTGCCGCTGTTCAGTTTTTCCTCTCCAGGCCTATCCCCGTTGAGCGTGGACCCGACTGCTTCGACTGTGTCCTCGTCCTATAACACGAGCCGCGTGCTAGACGGATCACATTCCTTATCTCTCAGTTCACGCCCATATTCCGATGGATCACCGGTGCCCGGCTTCGACGTGCAGCTCTTAGGTCGGTACGGGTGGCTGCGGCGGAACCCGGCAGTCTCTTTCATATCCGCGAGCCCGCCTGCGGCAACGCCAGCCAACACGATGACAACGGACAATACTGTTGGTGATACCTTGCTGACCAAGGGCTTCAGCCTGGGAACGACCATCCAGTTGGGTGTAAATGACTTCGTGCAGAGCTTCTACTCGGGGCGTTCCAGCCCGGTCCCATTCTCCCACCCGAATGCCTATGCCCTAATCGCACAACCGCTGCTGCGCGGGGCCGGGCGCAAGAACAACACCCGCTATATTGCCATTGCGAAGACAAACAAGAAAATCTCTGCGGCGGTGCTGGAGCAGCAGATTATCAGCACCATCGCTGGCGTAAGCAACCTGTATGTGGACTTGGTTAGCCTGCAGGATTCAGTCAAAGTACAGGAGCAGGCGCTTAAGACCGCCGAGTTGCTGTTGCATAACGACCAGGAACAGTTGAACGTGGGGCGCCTGCCGCCGATCGAGGTAGCGCGGGCGCAGTCTCTTGTGACGAGCACGCAACTGGTGCTCACTCAGGCGATCGCTTTACGAGATCAGCAGCAGCTGATTCTGCGAACGCTGCTCGATCCGCAGTCGCTCACCGGAACACCGGGCAGCACGCCGGAAATTGTGGCGACGGACCCACTCTTGCCCCCGCAGTCCGAGCCCCAAGCCCCGCTTCCCGATCTGATCACGGGTGCGTGGGAGAAGCGACCTGACGTGCAGGCGGCGCGCTTGCAGTTGAGCAACGGCGAGCGGCAGGTTGCAAGCGCCGCCAATGCCGCAAAGCCTGAGATTGATCTCTATGCAAGCTATGAGAGCCGAGGGGTTGTGATCCCGGGGCTGACCGCGATCGGTGGAAGCACCTTGACGGGATTTGCGCCTACCGACCCGGTTCCAACTGGAGGTAGTCGTTCCTCGACGGTTTATGAGGCTGGGATACAGTTCTCGCTGCCGGTGCAAAACCGGGTGGCGAAGGCGAATCTGGGAGCTGACCGGGCGCTTTTGAGGCAGCAGTACCTTCGAGTGATGCAGCTGCAGTCGCAGGTTGCTGCTGAGGTGCAGAACGCGATCACAGCCCTCCACGCCGCAAAAAGTGCAGCCGATGCCGCCACGAAGGCGCGAGAATTGCAGGCACAGTTGCTTGCTGCCTCTCAGGAAAGCTTCACTGCGGGCTACGGAACCAACCTGGCGGTAATCGAGCAGCAAACCTATCTGACCCAGGCGCGAACCACTGAGGTAGTGGCCAAGGCGGCGTGGCTGAAGGCCGCAGGCCAGTTAGATCGAGTACTGGGGCGGACTCTGGAACAGAGCGGCATTTCGCTCAAAGTAGATCAGGTGGAGGGTGGGCTGCGGCGGCGTTGATAGGTGGGTCTGAAAGAACGTCTGAACTTCATATTGCCTCCCTTGCCGACCATATCTCGAAGCCACGGTCGGCTAATTTTGAATGTTTCGAGATGCAATAATTCTTAAGCGCGCGCTCTACGAACGAAGCGGGTGCGGACACGGCCGCAGATTGCCGTTGCGCTCAGTTTCCGCCCGTTTGGCAAGTCGCTCAGAATCCCTGCGAACAGTAACCGACGCCGTTCAGGCTCTGGTCACTCCACAACGTCTGCACGGGATACGCGCCCCCGTCATTTCCAATCATGTTGAAGGGCGCGCCGGGGACCTGCAGGCCCTCGCCGACCCAAGCGCACTTGTCGCCGATTTTCCAGCCCTGCCAATCGAACTAGGCCCCATACTGGATCTGGCCAGCCGCTTCCTCGGCGCCCGGATCAGTGAGAGCCTCGGCGATTTCATGCCCGAGGACAATCGTGACACCGTCCAGGTTTCCTCCGGGCGCGGGATTGACGAAGTCCTCACCGCAGCTGCCGCCCGCATTCAGCACGTAGGGCATATTGGTGAAGGCGATTCCGGACTGCACGCCGGGATAGGCGACCGGGGTCGTGTAGTCGTGATACGCACAGTACCCGTTCTGGTTGAAACCGGCGTCGTTGTACTTTTGCGGCTGGGCAACCACGATCAGCGAATTGGCCAGGTCGGTGATGTGGAAGTGCTGTACCACGCGCGCCGCCTCCCGGGCCAGTTCGATGCCGGCGAGGTTGTCGTGGATGGGGGTGACGTCGTCGTGCCAGACGCCAGCTAGCTCATGCTTCGGATTGGTGATGTTGGAATAGGTGCCATTGTAATTCGACTGGTAGTACTGCGTGACGATGTTCAACCAACTGGTGCCGCCTATAGCCCCAACGAAGCGCGTCATTGGCGCGCCCACGCCGTCGGGGTCGTTTGCCGGTCGGCCCGGCGTGACATGGTCGAAGGCGCCAGCCTCTCCCCAGCCCCAGTACACGAGATAGATCTTCGGATTCACCTGGACGGTCCCTCCGAAGTACGCCATGTTGACCGGTATAGGCTGGCCCGCTGCGACGCCAGGCGGGCAGACGCCAAGAGTCAGGCATATGTCTGTGGAGGGTGGGGTGATGCCCACGGGCGGCATGGCGTCAGCATTTTGACGATGCGAGACTTGCGTGCTAGTCCAGATAGATGGATGAAAAGCGCAACAGATAACGGCGCTGACTATGTGGCCAAAAGTAGACTAGACCATGGAATTGTTGTCGCTACTTGCCGAACGCTCCACTAACGTGTATCTACGGGCGGACATAAAGAATGTCCCATGCGTTAAGAAGTAAGGACTCAGATTGCGCAAGATCCCGCATCAGGCTTAGCCAGAGGAATGATCGCGGAGACAGTTCAGTTTATGAGATCGCGATCTCGTCGTTGGCACATCGTCTGTCTCTGAGAGACTAGTTCCGCTTATTCGGGGTAATGGGAAAGTGAAAGCCGGACTTCGAAAAGTTGTATTCGAAGTACGCGTAGGGATAGCTATAATCCTGACCCGGAGTTGTGGCATTGAGGAACTGTCCCGCGAACATGCGGGCATAACCAAAGCCAAAGCTCAGTCCTTTATTCAGTTGGTATTCGGCAACCAGATCAAGTTCGTTTCCGATGTGGCGACTCGCGCCGGGATGGGCGGAAACGGCTATCGCTCCACTGCTGGCGTAGAAGTTGTCATTCGAAGTGGCCAACCAGTAGCTTTCAAATTGCTGTTTGAGTTTCCACTTTCTCGTGGGATTTTCTTCGACACCGATTCGGAACTGCACAAGGTTCCGGCGGCCGACCTCATCGGCAAAGCCAAGCTTGTCATGATTCGAAGGATAGAGCTCGTCAAAAGTGTTCCACTCGTGGCCGTTCGGATTTTTCGTTCCAGAGGCGTAATTGCCCTCAAGAAAAACGCGAGGCGCGGCGGCGACCTTGCGAAAGTTTTTGCCGACAGCGGCATAGCCCGCCCACGCGGCGATAGAAGATGCGCCGAGCGAGCCCGTCTGTCCGTCAAATTCAGTGTCGTAATCAAAAGCTGCGGGCAGCCTTCCTTTCCAGTGGAGACCAATGGTGACTTCATTCAGGCGGCCACGGTTAAGCGTCTCTGGAAGTTCTGAGCTCGCGGGTGCCACGCGCCAGAGAACGTAGGGCTCAAAGTCAGCCTTGGGGACGATGTTCTGGAAGCTTCCGTAAACTCCATACAGGTTGTTACCCGGTAGTACATTGTGCAAGTCAGTGTTGTCGCCAGGCACTACCGAAGACGCAAACACGCTGACTTTGTAGCCCGGATGATGAAGGTCAATCCGCGCGACATTGAAAGTGCGACCTACGTTGAGCCAATCGGATGGGCCGATTACGCGTTCATTGCCGAAACGGAGAACTTGGCGGCCCGCCAGAACATCTACCCAACCTCTCTCGGAACTGCCTACTTGAGAATAGGCCTGCCAAAGCGTCCACTTATCCTCGTAGGGATTGGCATTGGGATTGTGGTGATTAAAGAAAATACGAGCATCCTGCACTTGGCCATAGAAGAGCAGCCAGTCATTGTGCTGAATGGCCAGATGCACGCGCAAGCGGTCCAAGTAATAAAAATCTCTTGCGTCGGTAAATCCGATTCCTGTCGGACCCTCGAGACGACCACGATATTCCCCACCGATGCGAAACCACCTAGGCAAAGATCGGTTCAGCTTGCTCACGGGAAACAGCCAATCTGGCGAATCATCGGTTCCACCTGGATCAGGTGCGCCCGTCGAACTCGAATTAGTGATGGATCCAGAATCCGCGTTCAAGTCAGGAACGGTTTGAGCATTGATCCGCTGTCGAGCCATCCACGAACTGAATAAGAGAACCAGCGCGATACATCTTCGCATAGCAACTTTCCATCACAGAGCGGGCTTTTGATGCTTTGATCGGCGGGTGCAGTTTCAGTTCCATACACGCGCATTGGCAAACAGTTGAATTCGTTGTCATCAGGAACGCTCAAATTCGCTTGAGTGTCAAGCCCAGGACAGTGAATGTCGAATTCGATCTCGCTTGTTTACACGCAATCGTCTCGAATCAAAGGACGAGTCTGATCGTTCTGAATGCAGCAAAAAGCCAACGCACCTTGTTTTCGTCCGTAGAAGGTCTGAATGGGCTGACGATAGGCGCTGCCCATTCAGGTTCAGCGTTCAACGGTGCATTGCCTGCCAACGCAATTGATCCATTGACCTCCGGCGAATTACCAAACGTCGTTTCCGCAATGGGGCTCGGATATCGCAAAGCGGTCAAGCCGGACATTCTTCTTAACGGAGATCGGGCTCCCGTGCGTTTCGTCGCGGGCGGCCAGCAATTGGTCGTCATGGCGGTTACTGCCGGCGCACGATTCTTCGGTTTGAAGGCGGCGTCACCGGCCGCACTCGGTGGAACGCGGCACGAAGATTTCACCTGGGGTACCAGCGTGGCAACAGCTTTGGCCACGAGAGCGGGGCACAAGATTCACGATGTTCTTCTGGATGCTGTCAACGGATCGAACAATGCAGACCTCCTACCCGAATACATGGCACTCGTCATAAAGGCTCTTCTGGTCCATGGCGCTAAGTGGGGTATAAAGGGAGATTTAATGGATCAGATATTTCAGCCGCAAGGAGTGGGGACGCACCTCGCGCGCCGGGATGACATCGCCCGCCTATTGGGATACGGTGTCCCAGAGATCGCTCGTGTGCTCGACTGTGCGGAAAATCGAGCCACTATGGTAGGTTACGGAGAGATCGCACCCGACAGCGCGTTACTGTACAAAATCCCGCTGCCTCCTGGCCTCGACGGCGTCAGGGCAGTCCGAGGTCTAACGACGACGTTGGCTTGGTTCTCTCCGATAAACTCACGGCACCAGGGTTATCGCATGGCCGCGCTGGATCTCAGTTCCGCTGCGGAAGAGAAATACTGGAGCGCATCTGATCGGCCTTGCCAACCAACGGACAAAGCAACGGCTCGGGGAACGATCTTCCACGAGCGGCGGAGCGGGGAGAGCGCCACAGTTTTCTTGGATGACGGTCACATCCTCCTGAGAATCTCATGTCGTTCAGCGGCTGGAGATCTTGAAGAGAACATACCGTACGCCCTGGCGGTCAGTTTCGAAGTTGGGGTCGATGCGGGTATTCAGGTCTACGAACGAATCCGAGCCAGATTGGCCGCTCCGGTACAGGCTGTCATTTCCGGAGACTAAACATCATGGCTATTCTCGCCGATACAGGTATGCGCCCAGATGAATGCTACCGGTTGCGATGGGAATCCGTGACTTAGACCAATGGACGTAACGGAACAATTCTCGTAACGCACGGTAAGACGGCTGCCGCCCGTAGAGTCCTTCCCTTGAGTGTGCGCGCAAGGAACATTCTACGCGACCGCTGGGAGGCCGCAGGAAGCCCGGCAGAGGGTTGGGTGTGGTCCGCCCTCACCCGGACTGGGCACTTTGAGAAATCCACTCTAAAGAAGCAACACAAGAAAGCGCTGAGATTGAGCCAGGTTCGGCCTTTCGTTCTTTACAGCTTGCGTCACACTTTCCTCACCAGGCTCGGGGAGTCAGGCTGCGATGCGTGGACGCTGGCACGAATTGCGGGACATAAGTTCTGTGGCGATGTCTGCTCGGTATGTTCATCCGAGTGAAGATGCGGTTCTCTCTGCTCTGGATAGGCTTGGTGGGCACAATTTTAGGCACAGCGCGGATGTTCGTGAAGAAAAACTTACAGCGGAATCTAACCTATCTTGCTCAAACGATTAAGAAAAGATTGGTCGGGGAGAGAGGATTTGAACCTCCGACCCCCTGGTCCCGAACCAGGTGCTCTACCAGGCTGAGCCACTCCCCGACGTTATATTGATCGTAATTGTAGAACAATTTAAGGTGGCCTGCTTGCGTTTGCAACCAGGATACACCTGCCGACCAACTCCCAATGGCATGTACTTCCGGCCTCTTTTAGTCCCGCGATCTGCCATGCGAGAGTTTCGCTAGCCCTCCATTTCGTAAGCCTGAATCTGGACGTTGACGTTATGCAACTCTTGAACCTCTTTCAAAAACGAGCTTCATGGTCACTCCTGCTACTAGCTGCAAGCCTGTGGTTGCTGCCCGGCTGTGGAAACAATGCACAGGCGGGATCCTCTAGAGGCGGATTTTCCGGCAGCCCGGCAGCGCACGTCGAAAGCGCTTCTGCTGCGGCAACGCTCCCCGTAAGAGTGTCCTGGGTGGCACTGCGTCCGGACCTCCTCATTGGCGGGAATCCCTCGACGGCCAAAGTGGTTCTCAGCCAGTCGGCACCCAGCGGCGGGGCGTTAGTATCACTTACGAGCGCTGACCCCGCCATCGTTTCGATTCCGCCGAGCGTGCGAATCCCCGAGGGCCTGAACTCAGCGACTGTGGCGCTCACGACTAAGCCCGTGACAGCGACCACTTCCGTCGCCATCACTGCCAGCTACGATAACTCGATTGCCGGAAGGAACCTGAACCTCATTCCGCCGACGTCGCCATCCAAATTTACGGTGGGAGCGAACCCCACATCGCTCAGCATCCAGGCGGGAGCAACAGGTTCGTCAAACGTGGTCACCACAGTGAATGGCGGTTTTGACCATTCGCTTTTGCTCAGCGTTTCCGCTCAGCCCTCCGGGGTCTCGGTGAGCCTGAATCCGACGACGATCGCAGCCCCTGGTTCTGGCTCGTCGCAAGTAGACGTGAACGTGGACAGTAACGTGGCGGCCGGTGATTACCCGATCCAAATTAGTGGCACTGATGGTATTACCACGCGAACCGCTACCATACACTTGACGGTGAGCACTGGGTCCTCCGGGATCGTCGGTCCTCTGGCGGGCTGCGTACTGAATCAGAGCGGGCACCGCTATCAGGCGGTGAAGTTCCAAATGAATCAGTCTGGCACCGTGCCATTTAACGCTCTTTTGTTTTTTGGCGCGACTTGCGACCCCAACCAGTGGGCGGACCAATTCGGCTTCGGAAATCCGCTGTCCTTAGGCGGTTTCGGATACACCTTTTGGTTTCATGATTTCCCCGATCAGCTGAATACTTCGGCAATTTGGACAGTGGGCAACCAGACATCGCAGTGTGTTGACTACACCAAAGTTCCCGACTGCTGAGATCAGCAACTTACCTCTTTCCCAACTCATCGGGCATAGCTGCGCCCCAATTTCCTCGACCGCCGTTAAGCTAACCGGCCTATCTGCAGATTTCCTATAGAATGAGTGCGCAATTCGCCCCACTCTCATCCGATGATCGCACTGACCGCGGCAACTTCGTTCACACCGCAGGAGCGGATCGAACAGCCTTTATTGCTGGTGGACGGTGGCGTCATCGTAGAAATTAATTCGCGAAGGCATCGAGAAGTTCCCAAAGATTGTCGCGTGGTGGACTTCGGCGACGGCATCCTGGCGCCGGGGTTCATTGATACTCATATCCATGGCAGCGCTGGACATGACGTCATGCAGCCTGATGCGAACGCACTTCCCTCCGTGGAGCGGCTTTTGGCGCGCCACGGAGTGAGCAGCTACCTTCCCACGACAGTTACCGCTCCAATCGATCAAACGCTTGCGGCATTGGAGTGGTTGGCTAATGCAATTGAAGGTAAAGAAAAGAACCAGCGATCCGGTGAACTGCGGTCCCAGCCCGTCGGAATACATCTCGAGGGGCCGTTTATCAGCCACGGGAGACGCGGCGTGCATCCGGCGGAAAATCTGTTGCCGCCGACGCTTGGGATGTTTGATCGCTTTTGGCAGGCGGCACGCGGCCACATCCGAGTCATGACGATCGCTCCCGAATTGCCCGGTGCCTTGGAAGTGATCACTGAGGCATCAAGACGTGGAGTATGCGTCAGTATTGGCCACTCCGACGCAGACCTGGACGCGGCCCGCGCAGCGGTGACGGCCGGAGCCCGGCATGCAACGCACACCTTCAATGCCATGCGCCCGCTGGGTCACCGCGATCCCGGAATTCTCGGCGAGGTCCTGACCGATTCGAAACTTTCCGCCGACATCATCGCCGACGGAATTCATTTGGATCCAGTTGTGGTGGAGTTGTTCTTGCAGGCCAAAGGGCCAGATAAAGCGGTCCTCATCACCGACGCTATCGCTGCCACTGGCATGCCCGACGGGCGGTATCGTCTCGGATCATTAGAAGTCGATGTGAAGGATGGCAAATGTCTGGTTGACGGAAGACTTGCGGGAAGCGTCTTGACCATGGATTGTGCCGTTCGCAATGTCATGCGCTTTGCTCAGTGGAATCTGCAACGTGCGCTCGGTCTTGTTACGGTTAATCCGGCGCGAGTAGTAGGTTTAGCTGGCGCGGGTCAGATAAAAGCTGGTGCTCAGGCTGATATCGTTGTACTAAGTCCGACCGGCGAAGTCAGAAATACAATAATCGGCGGAACTGGTATTTGAGAGCGCCGGCGTAAATTTGAGGAGAACCGAATGGACGACAAGGCCGGGTTTCCCCACTACATGATCAAAGAGATCTTCGAGCAACCGCGCGGGCTGCGCGATACGATTGCCCCCAGGGTCTCGCTCGAAGATGCCGCCGTGCGACTGGATGACGTTCGCATTAGCGCGGAGGAACTACGTGGGTTGCGGCGCATCAACATTGTGGCTTCTGGAACTAGTCGCCACGCTGGCATGGCCGGGCAATTCATGATTCAGGAGCTGGCCAATTTGCCGGGAGACGTGGATTACGCCAGCGAATTTGAATACCGCAACCCGCTCATCGGGCCTGGCGAGCTCACCATTGTGATCACCCAATCGGGTGAAACCGCGGACACCACTGCCGCCCAGCGGGAAGCGCAAGCCAAAGGGTCACGTACGGTAGCGATTTCGAACGTGCTGGATTCCACCATCGCGCGCGAGGCTGACGGCGTGCTCTATACCCACGCTGGACCAGAGATTAGCATCGCATCTACCAAGGCGTTCACCGCGCAAATGGCCGTGCTTTTTCTTTTTGCCCTTTATCTCGGCCAGGTTCGCGGAAAGCTGACCAAAGAACAGCGGCGTCAATACATTCGCGAGTTACTCGACCTTCCGGGAAAAGTGGAAACGGTGTTGAAGTCTGCGGGCGACTGCGAACGGCTGGCAGACAAGTATTACAAAGTACAAGACTTTCTTTTTCTCGGCCGCGCCATCCATTATCCGATTGCGATGGACGGAGCACTCAAGCTGAAGGAAGTTTCTTACATCCACGCCGAGGGCTATCCTACAGGCGAAACCAAACACGGACCCAATGCTTTAATCGATGAAAACCTACCTGTGGTAATTATCGCCACCTGCGATCGCAACGACCCCGGCTCGGTGCTGCGTTACGAAAAAAGCGTGGCGAATATCAAGGGATTCAAGCAGCAGTCCGCCTGCGTGATTGCAATTTCTTCAGAAGGGGACGAAGACATGCCCGGGCTGGCGGACCATACCATTTTTGCTCCTCAAGCGCCGGAGTTGCTGTCGCCAATTTTGGAGATCGTGCCTCTGCAACTATTCGCTTACTACATGACGATAAGGAAGGGTCTGGATGTGGATCGTCCGCGAAATCTGGTGAAGTCGGTAACGCTGGAGTAATCACTTAGCAGGCAGACTTAGTTCGGTTTGCGGTTCTTGCCATCCGAAAGGTATCGCAACATTGCAGTATCAGCTTCGTACTTGAATTTTCTCAGTACTGATGCTTGCTGGTTGGAAACGGTATCTTCCGAAGGCTTGTGACGGACGGTTTGCCGCAACTTTTCTCCGCTGTCGGACTCGTTGGTCATAACCTGTATGTAGAACCAGAGGAAGTGACGCATCTGGTCTAGCGCTGACTTCAGCATCTGGAGTGCGTCCATTTCCGGTAACTGGCTTAGAGCTTCCATGAGCTCCGGATCTCCCGGCGCCTCCATGGCCGCGCAGTTGAGCTCACGCTGGATGGCACGCAGATCTTCCGTCACGCGCAGAATGCGGATGTGAACGTCGTCCAGGAAATCGCTCTTCGCCATGGATTGTGTTTTGCTAACACCGCAAGACAATTCAACATCTCATTCGCAGCGCGAAACGAACAGATGTCCCATGTGCATGCGCTTTGGTAATTCTCGCCGTTACTTTGGTCTGTGAGGGAGAAGACGAAGCGGGCAAGCACGCGGATTTTAGGTGATCTTTGAATTCGTGTGATACAAACGCGCAGTGACTCAACCCGGCCAAACCCAATTGGTACGCGCCATCGGGCGTTGGAGCCTGGCCGCACTGCTAATTAACTCCATCGTTGGCAGCGGGGTTTTCAAACTGCCCTCTGAGATTGCAGGTTTGATAGGCGCTGCGAGCACCTGGGCGGTCGTTACTGTGGGAGCCGCCGTGGGCGTCATCATGGCCTGCTTCGCGGAAGTCGCATCACAGTTTACTCAAGCGGGTGGACCGTATCTCTACACGGAAGTTGCGTTCGGCCGCTTTTGGGGAATCCAAGTCGGCTGGATGCTTTGGCTGGTGCGGTTAACGGCGCCGGCCGCCAACGCGAACCTGTTTGTCATTTATCTCGGCCAGTTTTGGCCTGCGGCTACACAGCCTCTTCCACGTTTGTTCATTCTCACGCTGCTGATCGGCGTGCCTGCTGTGATCAATGTGTGCGGAGTTAGCAGCGCGGCGCGAGTCAGCAATGTCTTCACCGCAGCCAAGCTCGCTCCGCTGATCTTTGTCGCCATCGCGGGCATTGCATACTTGTTGGTCCACCACGGATTGGGTCGACCTGCTCCTTTCTCCCCGGGCGTAAGCGGATGGTTCAAGGCAGTTCTCTTGCTGATGTTTTCCTACGGAGGTTTCGAGGGTGGCATCGCTCCAATGAGCGAGGCTAAGAGTCCTCGTCGAGATGCCGCGTTTGCTCTTTTCGTCGCCTTGATCACATGCACGTTGCTCTACGCCGCGATCCAGTTGGTGGTGGTGAGGATTCTAGTTGATCCTGCACACAGCGAACGTCCGTTGGCCGATGTCGCGAGACTTGTCATCGGCGGCGCGGGCCCACCTTTGATCGCGCTGGGAGCGTTGATTTCCGTGTACGGATACCTCAGCGCTAACATGCTCGCGGTTCCCCGGATTACGTTCGCTCTGGGCGAACGTGGAGACTTCCCTTCCATCTTTGCCTCGGTCCAGCCTCGTTTTCACACGCCGTACTTTTCCATTCTTGTCTTCGCCGCACTCACCTGGCTGCTGGCACTCTTGGGCAGCTTTTCGTGGAATGTCTTGCTATCCGCGGTGGCGCGATTATTTTGCTACGGAGTGGTGTGCGCTGCTGTCCCTGTCTTGCGCCGGAAGCAGCCGGGCGCGGCCTGGTTTCGTCTGCCGTGGGGAATGCTTTTCTCCGCGCTGGGTACCACCTTCTGCGTCGTGCTGATCATCGGATACTGCTTGCAATCGGGGCGACAGGTTAATCGGATCGGGTCGCTGATTTTGCTTGCCACGATTCTCGCGGCATTCCTCAATTGGGTATGGGTGCGTGGTCGCTCTCGTCCGGAAATTGTCGCACCTTCTTCAATCTCGTCTTAGTTTCTTGTTTTGGTGGCGGCAGAACTGCTAGGCTACATCGTCCATGAAACAGCAACGCTTTTCCCTGGCACTCCTCATATTACTGCTTGGGGGAATGGGTCTGTTCTCTCGCGCTCAGCGATCTGCGTCGTCGGCCACGGATTTTTTGATCGAGAACAATGTCGCCATTCCTATGCGTGACGCTGTTGTGCTACGCGCCGATGTCTTGCGGCCATATGGCGCGGACCGTTTCCCAGTGCTGGTCTACCGCACGCCGTATGGAAAAGAATTTGCGCTCAAAGACTATCCCACATTCCGGCATGCGCTCGAGCGCGGATACGCGGTAGTGGTAGAAGATGTTCGCGGCCGCTACGCTTCAAGCGGCGAGTTCAGACCGTATCAGAACGAAGGCCGGGATGGTTATGACACCATCGAGTGGGCGGCGCACCAATCTTGGTCGAATGGCGCGATCGGAACGTTCGGCCTTTCTTATCCCGGAGCGGTGCAGTGGTTGGCCGCAGTCGAGAATCCGCCACACCTCAAGGCCATGGTGCCGGCGATGACTTTTTCCACGCCGCAGAATTTCTTCTATGCGGGTGGGGTTTGGGATATGTCGTGGATGGAATGGATCTGGGACAACATGGCGCCCGAAGTGCGCGCCAAGAACAATCTTCCCGGACCGAAAACATATGAAGAGGCGAGCGCCACCTGGAATAACGTCGCCTCGAAGATGCTGAATACTCTGCCGTTGAATCAAATGGAAGAATTGCGTGGCATCGCTCCTTATTATTACGACTGGCTCACGCATCCGCCCGATGATCCCTGGTGGGACTGGTGTGAGTTGCGCAACCGCTATGACCGGGTGCATGCTGCGGTGCTGAACTTGTCCGCCTGGTATGACGACAACTACGGTCCTGAAGGCGCTACGACAAACTTCGCTGGGTTGCTCAAAGCGCGCGCTGGGGAAGCTGATCCTCGGACGCATCTTCTGCTTGGACCGTGGACCCATGGCTCGGATGAAACTGGATTGAGGAAGTCAGGTGAGCGTGAGTTTGGTCCTGCAGCGTCCATCAACTATGACGAGGTTGTGCTCAGATGGCTGGACCATTACGTGCGCGGCGTCGAAAATGGCGTAGAGAAACAGAAGCCGGTCCGCTATTTCGTAATGGGAGACAATCACTGGCACGACGCTGATGTGTGGCCGCCAGTCTCCAGAGCAACGTCCTACTATCTGACCAGTAAGAAAGAGGGCAAAGTCGGCCTGTCGACGGAAGTTCCGCAAGACACGGACGCGGCCAGTTCATTTGTTTCAGACCCTGCCCATCCTCTAGCCAACCAATATGAGACCTCGGGAGCACATGATTATCGTGACCTTGCAAATCGCGACGACGTTCTTGTCTTCGACTCAGATCCAATGGAGCGAGATACAGAAGTGACAGGACACATCCGTGCGCAGATTTACCTCTCCTGCGATTGTCGTGACACGGACCTTTGGGGGCGGTTACTCGATGTCGCGCCAGACGGAACCGTTTTTAATCTGATGAGTCCGGGATTGGATGTGCTGCGCGCCAGCTATCGCGATCCGAAGCGCGGTCGGCAACTGCTTACGCCGGGAGAAATTTATGAACTCAATTTGAATAACTTAATCACCAGCAATGTTTTTCAGAAGGGTCACCGCATTCGGGTGCAAATTTCAGCGACATTCTTCCCGAACTTCTCGCGAAATCTGCACACTGGAGAAATGGAAAGCGTTTCGGCAAAGGTGCAAAAGGCAAACATCCGCATCTACGAGGACCCAGTACATGCGTCGCGGGTGATCCTGCCCGTAGTGCCACGTTAGTCGCTGATCAAAACGCAGGCCAGGGCGCCCGTGCCACACGATATAATCCCGCCGTCTGACCGAAAAAGTGGGAGGGTCTTTGTCCAACCAAAAATGGATTTGTCTGCTACTTGTTCTTGTTGGGAGCCCTCTCTCTATATTGGCCCAGCGCGAACCGGTGCTCAAACAGATCGACCTGCCGCATTCTTATTACTACCGTGAAATGTATCTACCTCAGCTTACGACCGGCCCGAGCTCCGTGGCTTGGACGTCCGACTCCCGCTCGCTGGTTTACTCGATGGCGGGTTCGTTGTGGCGGCAAAAGGTGGACTCAACCTCAGCCGAGCAGTTAACTGCCGGTCCCGGCTATGACTATCAGCCCGATTGCTCGCCCGACGGGCACTGGGTGGTCTATGCGTCCTATGCCAAAGACGCGATTGAACTATGGGCCCTAGACCTAGAAAGCAAGCAGACACGCGAGCTCACCTGGGGAGGCGCGGTTAATGTGGAACCCCGATTTTCACCCGATGGAAAGCGCATCGCATTCGTCTCCACTTCGTATAAAGGCCATTTCCACATTTTCGTCGGTCAATTCAACGGTGGCGAACTGGTGAACGTGCAGCGCCTGACGGGAGAAAACCGCAGCGACCTGCCGCGCTATTACTACAGCCCGTTCGATCACGAGATCAGCCCGGCGTGGTCGCCCGATGGGATTGAAATCCTTTTCGTTTCCAACCGCGGTCACGTTTACGGCACCGGCGGTTTCTGGAGGATGAAAGCCCAGCCTGGAGCCGAAGCTCACGAGATTCACTATGAAGAGACTGCCTGGAAGGCGCGGCCGGATTTCTCGCCGGACGGAAAGCGGATCGTGTATGCGTCATACCTGGGACAGCAATGGCACCAACTATGGGTGCTGCCCGCCAAAGGTGGAGATCCTTTTCCCCTCTCTTACGGCGACTTCGACAATGTGACTCCGCGCTGGTCGCCGGACGGAAAGCGCATTGCCTTTACTTCCAATCGTGGAGGAAACACTTCGCTTTGGACGCAAGAAGTTCTTGGCGGAGCACAGACCGAGATTGTATCCAAAGAAAAGCACTATTTGAAGCCAATGGGGCAGTTCACCATCTCAGTGCTCAATCCAGCAGGCCATCCCATGCCCGCGCGTGTGTCCGTCACCGGCGAGGATGGCCGCGCCTACGCCCCGGATGCCACGTGGATGCATGCCGATGACAGGTTCGTCCGCGCTGAACGTCCTTTTGAGGCTCATTACTTTCATTCCTCTGGAACCAGTGAAGTAACTGTTCCCGCGGGGCGATTAGATGTGGAAGTCACAAAAGGCTTCGAACACCACTTTGAAAAGAAAAATGTGCTCATCGCTGCAGGCCGCCATTCGACGCTGACGGTATATCTGCAGCCGCTGAATCTCCCGCGAGAGACACGCTCTCAGTGGGTAAGTGGAGACGTCCATGTCCATATGAACTACGGAGGCTCCTATCGCAACACGCCCAAAAACCTGCTGGCCCAGGCAGCGGCGGAGAATCTTCCGATCGTCGAGGACCTGATTGTCAACAAGGAGCAGCGCATTCCGGACATCGCATATTTCATCAGCAAGGTAGATCCGGCATCGACCGCGACCAATCTACTGTTTCACGGCCAGGAGTTCCACACCAGCTACTGGGGACACCTGGATCTGCTGAACCTCACGCGAAATTTCCTGATTCCCGGCTACGCGGGGTATCCCAACACTGCCGCCGCGAGTCTTTTTCCAGCGAACGCGATCGTCGCCGATATGGCGCACGAGCAGCGGGCGCTCGTAGGATACGCTCACCCGTTCGAGACCGTAGCCGATCCCCTCACCGACGCTCGCGAACTGCCCGTGGACGTGGCGCTGGGAAAGGTGGACTACATTGAAGTGATGGGGTTCTCCAATCATAAGTTGACTGCCGAAGTGTGGTACCGGCTGCTGAATTGCGGTTTTCATTTGCCCACTGCTGCGGGCACGGATGCAATGGCGAATTTCGCTTCCCTGCGTGGACCGGTGGGTCTGAATCGTGTTTACGCCAGCGTTCCCGCGGGACCTCTGAACATTAACTTTTGGTTGGATTCTGTGAAGCGTGGCCGCACCTTCGCGACCAATGGTCCGCTGCTTGGGTTCACACTCGGCGGCCATCAGATCGGCGACGAGTTTCGGCTGCCCGCGGGCGAGAACAAAGTAAAGTTCACCGCGTGGCTGCGCTCGTTTGTTCCTGTCGATCATCTGCAAATTGTCTGCAATGGAGAAGTAGTGCGCGATTTGAAAGGAGATCGCGAGAGCACCGATGTGGAGGACACGATTTCAATTTCCCGCAGCGGATGGTGCCTGCTACGAGCTTGGAGCGAAAAAGCCGAGCATCCTGTGTTGGATGCGTATCCATACGCGACCACGAGCCCGATCTATATTACGGTCGCAGGTTCCCCCGCGAAGCCAACTGAGGATGCAGCCTATTTCACCACCTGGATTGACCGGCTGATCAAAGCCGCGAACGAGAACAAGGACTGGAACACGGAAGGCGAGAAAACCTCCGTACTAAATCTGCTTTCATATGCGCGCACGATCTATGAGCAATTGCAGAAATGAACCGAATGGTTTTCGATTCTGAATTGCCGCGATGCGCGCGAGATCCCCTTCGACTTCGCTCAGGGCAGGCTCTGGCTCCGCCCGAAGAACGGCTGCACTCGGGAGGACGCAGGAAAATTGTAGGGTGATATTCGAATCCTTCGGGCGTGTTTGAACTCTTCTACCCTCTGGCGTCTTTCCGTTCCATCTTCAGCAGAGCTTCCTTTCTGTCGACGCCCCAGCGATAGCCACCCCCTTCTCCATTTTCGCGAACCACGCGATGGCAGGGAATGGCTACCGCCACGGGATTGGTAGCGCAAGCGCGGGCCACAGCACGCGAGGCAGTTGGCTGCCCGATGGCGTTTGCGACTTGACCGTACGAGCGAGTCTCTCCGAATGGAATGGATTGCAGTGCCGACCAGACCCGCCGCTGGAAAGCGGTTGCCTGAATATCGAGCGGCAGCGACGAATTCAGCTTCTGGCCGCGCATCTGGCGGAGCAAATCGTCCTTCCAGCTTCGCATAGCCGCGTCATCGCGACGACGAATGGCGAAGGGAAATTCATGCTTGAGTCCGTGCTCCAGCTCGTCGTCGGAGTTCGCGAATTGAATGGCGCAGATGCCTTTGTTGGTGGCCGCGATCAGCATTCGTCCCAGTGGCGAATCGGTGAACGTGTAACGAATGGGGGCCGCAATTGCTCCGCGCCGATACTTGTCGGGAGTCATTCCAAGCTGCGAGGCCGTGCGTTCGTACAAGCGGCTGCTGGAGCTGTAACCAGCGTCGTACATGGCTCGGGTTACGGAATGGCCAACCCGCAGATTGTGCTTGAGCTGGTTCACGCGGCAGGAGTCGGCATAAGCGCGTGGAGTGATTCCCAAGACCGCCTTGAACGTCCGTTGCAGATGGAACGGGCTCTGGTGGAACGCTGCTCCTAGACGTGCCAGCGTAATCGGTTCATCGAGGCGCTGCTCGATGTATCGGCAGACTCCTTTGACCATTTCAATCTGCGCATTGCAGCCAATCGCTTTGGGCCGGCAGCGCAGGCAGGCGCGATAGCCGGCTTTTTCGGCGTCATCGGGTTTGCCAAAGAAAGTCACATTTTCGCGGCGGGGACGCCTGGAGGGGCACGAAGGCCGGCAGTAGACCCCCGTCGAGGACACCGCAAAAACGAACTTGCCGTCCCGGCTGGCGTCACGATTCAGGACCGCTTGCCATTGGTCATCAATGCTTTGAATCATGCTGCTCTTGGCATTGCTCTGTGTCATATTGTTCCGCGCCACTTCGGTAGCTTCTGTCGAGTTGAGTATCGCATTGGTCGTCATAGTGCTCCAAGATTAGGAGGAAACGAACCTGTGGGCCATCCGGATCTTGTGGTCAAAGCAAGTTTGCAGCTAAGGGAAGCAAATTGGCAGGTTCTCAGCTACCATCTTGTTTCTTCAACCTAGACGATGAGCCTCGAGGCCAGACCGTCGCAAAATTTCCCCACATCTACTGAGGTCGTCGCCGCGCACGTTTCTCGCGAAATCAGACTTGATGCGGAGCATCCCGCAGACGAATGGGACACTGCTCAGCCAATTGCGTTCTGTGCCGACTGGCACGGCAAGAATCCGGATCCCGGGCGCGAAACCAAGGTCCGGGTCTTGTGGTCGCCGCAAACTTTGTATTTGCGATTTGAGTGCCGTTACCGCGAGATCTACGTCTTTGCCGATTCCGATCCCAATGCACGCCGCGATCATCTTTGGGAACGCGATGTAGCCGAAGCTTTCCTTCAGCCCGACCCATCGCGTGAACGTTATTACCGAGAATTTGAAGTCAGTCCCAACGGAATGTGGATTGACCTTGACATCTTTCCCGGAGGACTCGCGGATTTAAAGAGTGGAATGCGACGATCGGTTGTGCTGGATGAAAAATCACATGTCTGGACCGCTGAAATTGCAATTCCCATGAAGTCGCTGACTCCGCACTTCGATCCTACGGCAGCGTGGCGCGCCAATTTCTATCGGGTTGAAGGAGAGAAGGAGCCGAGAGCGTACCTCGCGTGGCAACCAACGGGAACGCCGCAGCCGAATTTTCATGTACCGAGCGCATTCGGGGAAGTGCGTTTCGCCTAGGTTTTAGACGAGTTGCGGGCGACGATTTGCCGATTGTTAGTGGGGCAGCGGCTGGAGCGGTCCCAACACAGTCGCGATACCGGCACGCTTCCGCAATACCGTCAGCAGCGCCTGGGCGGCGTTGAGATAGGTCTTGTTGGGATCGGAAGGATCAGACCACACCGCGTCATAGACGACTTGACCGGCTTCTTTCAGATCCATGTGCAGCGCCGCTTCCATCAGATCCACTCTCTCCTGCAGATGGTTATAGCAGCACTGGCAAATCGCCGCAGGCTCGAATGCCCCCTGGTGGTTCTCTTCCTTACTGCAACGGAAGCTGGCGGCGGCGTTGATCTGCATGTGTGAGGCGTAGACCTGCGACTTGAACTCGCGCAGGAAGCGCTCCCGCTCCGCTTCCAGGGCGGCTTCATCGGGCCCAAGAGCAGTTGCTTCGGCCAGGCTGGAAGGCGCGGTCGCGAGCACTGCTCCGGCCGTAGGCGATACTCTTTCCGTATCTTTGCAAACGGGGCAGGCAGTCAGCCCGGCAGCGTAATAGGTCTTACATTTTGCGCAGGGCAGGCCGTAGCCCGATCGACTGGAGCGGAGTTCTGCCGCGCCAGGAAGACTTTCTGCGACCTTGCGTTCTCCGCGCCGTATCTCATTGCCCGATTGAATGACCGCTTGCGTGGCCGCTTTGCTGGCTACGGATGGTGTCGGTTGGACCGTATTCATGTTCGCTGCTCCCAGGGCTATAGGGATCCGGGGCTGTCCGGATCTGGTTATCCGATGTGCGGTGGGTGCTGGAATCCAGGGTTCATTCTAGGCTCCGAGATTCAAACCGCCGACAGCACAGTAGTTCATGCCCCTTAGTGCAGTGCAGTTGGCAAACCAAACGCTGACGCTTTGAATGCAATGAGTTGCGCGCAGAAACTCGTTCAGACTTGATCGTCCCGTTCTAGAACTGAGTTCAAAATGAGACGAGCCGGCTCATGGTGTGCTGCTCGCCGTCGCCTTCATTAGCTTCAGCAGTTCCTGTTTTCGGGCGCGATAGAGGTCTTGTCCCGGAGCCAGGTGAGCCGCGGTTTCGAGTTCAGCCATGGCGTCATCGTAACGTCCCATGCTCATCAGGCAGGCTGCGAGGTAGTAATGGTTGTTGGCGGTCGGTTCCAGGCGAACGGCCTGGCGAAACTCGGGTTCCGCCGCTTCGAATTCCTGTGCATCGAAAAGCGCCGTCGCCAGGTAGTGGTGAGCCATCGGCGAATCGGGATCCAGTTCCACCGCGACGCGCAGCTCGCGTAATGCCGCTCCGTCTTGGTGAAGCAGGAGCAGAGCCTGCCCCAGGACGCGGTGTTCGGTGGCGCCAGTGGGGTTTTGCAGAATAGCAAGCTTTAGTTCTCCGATCGCTGACTCATAATCTCGCTTGGCCATGAACGCTCTAGCCACACAGTCGTGTCCACGCTCCCAGCCAGGCGCCATCTTGTAGAGCTCGCCGAACTCTGCGATGGCGGCGTCATACGCGCCTTTGTCGCAATAGGTGTTGCCAAGATTATTTCGAATGGCCGCTTCCTGAGGCGCCAGACGCTTGGCCTCGCGATACTCAGCTATAGCAGCATCGTAGTTCTTGCGGTCGTGCAGCATCATTGCCAGATTGTTGCGTGCCTCCCAATGCTGCTGATCCAGGGCGATGGCTTTGCGATAGGCAGCTTCCGCCGCGGTCATGTTGCCCTGAGCACGTAGGGTGATTCCCATATCGTAGTAGACATCCGCGTCGTTGGGTTCGCGTGTCAGCGACTCCTGGAGAGCATGCAAGGCGGCGGAATACTGGGTATTGGAGTACAAACCCAGGCCGAGATAGCGATATGCTTCCGCATTCTTAGGATCGATACTGAGCGCCGTGCGCGCTTCGGCGATGGCATTGTCACCGTCATCGAAGCGATAGAAGACATAGGCGAGCCGGCAATGAATTTCAGAAGAGCCGGGCATCAAGTCGCGGGCATCGGAATAATCGTCGAATGCCTCATTCCAATCTGCTTGCTGCTGGTGCACGTAGCCCAGAGCGAAATGAAGCGCCGCACTTTCAGGGTCAGCTGCAATCAGCTTTTGCAAAACGGGTTCCGCATCCTCGTAACGTTTCCGGCGAATCAACTCATTGGCGTGGACGAGTTGCGCTGAGCAGGTCGCGCTAGCGCCGTCCGATACAACCTTGCCGGCGCGCAGCACCCGTATCAGTTGCGGTTCCATGCCTGCCGTCAATAACGCCTCCGCTACCGCGGCATCGGTGACGAATGCGACGCCGTGCTCCGCTATCTGCTCTTCAAGCTGCTGACGGGATGCTCCGCCAGCCACCCACGCCATCAACTGCGAGCAGTCCAGGGATTTGGAGTCTTTCTGCTCGCCGAACGAGGGAAGTCCAAATACAACAAGGGAAAGAAAAATCAGGCCCTTACGGCACACGACGAGTCCTTTCGGCCGGGTCGGTGGTCTTCCGGCTTGGTTCTCTGCAAAATAGAACGCTTCCGCAGGCGTCGGTAGGTCACTGAAGTATGTTGGCCTTTAGCTTCCGCAACTTAGGATAAGTCTGGGGGTTTACTAATCATTGCTGGCAGTTTTGCTGTTTGCGGTGTGAAGCGTCGGCGGTTGACTCGCACACGCTGGTTCAGTAAGGTTGGACGTGACCTGTCGTCAGGCATTTGGAGGATATTTATGTTTGAAGGCCTTTTTCAGCCGATGCATCTGCTGGTGATTTTTTTCATCGCCCTGTTGGTGTTCGGCCCCAAGAAACTGCCGGAACTTGGCAAGGGGATCGGCGAGGGTATCCGTGCCCTGAAAGAGGGAATGAAAGATGCGACCGCGGATCCGCCAAAGAATCCGGGGCCGGATGCGAAGAGCGACGTTAAAAGCTAGGACACTCCAGTTCGATCTTCCCGCACCTTGTTCCCTCGTCCCCGGTTGCGTTCATTACAATCGCCAGGGTTGTTGAGTTCTGAGACAATCGACCTCTGATTGCGCCTAGAGAAAACTATGCAGTTGGGTGTTGCTTGAGAACCTGGTCCCAGCTTCAGTCACATTTTCCAGAGAGATTATCCAATACGTCGTGGGCAATCTGCGGCTGGTAGCTGCTTTCTTTATCTTTTCGTTCTCTTCCAGATTATTCGCCGATCAAGTGATCTTAAAAAATGGAGACCGTCTCACGGGGACGATCGTGAAATCCGACGGCAAGAGCGTGGTGATCAAAAGCGAATTTGCAGGTGACGTTACCGTGCAGTGGCCCGCGATCCAGGAAATTAAGTCCACCCAGCCGCTGCACGTGGGCCTCAGTAATGGACAGACGGTGGTGGGACCAGTCAACACTACGGATGGAGATTTTGCCATCAACACGTCGGCCAACGGAACTGTGACCATGCCCAAGACTGCAGTGGTGGCGATGCGAAGTGACGCCGAAGAGGCTGCCTATCAGAAGTCGTTGCATCCTGGACTGACGCAGGGTTGGGCGGGCGGCGCCAATGTCGGCTTTGCCCTCACCCCCGGTAACAGCCAGACCAAGAACCTCGCGCTGGCTTTCACTGCAGACCGCAAGACGCAAACCGATCACCTCGGACTCTATCTCAATTCGGTATATGCGACCAACGACGCTCCCGGCGCCACTCCCGCCACCACGGCGAACACCATTCAGAGCGGCGCTCGCTTTGACCGCAATCTCACCCAGTTGTTATTCGCTTTTGTGGGCGCCGATTTCCAGACGGACACTCTACAGGATCTCAATCTACGTTCCGTGCTCGGCGGCGGTCTTGGCCTTCACGTCATCAAGAATGACCGCACCACTCTGGATTTCCTTGGTGGAATTAACTACACCCGAGAGAATTACACCACCTTCAACCGCAATTTTGCCGCCGTAACAATAGGAGAAGAGCTCTCTCAAAAGTTGGGTGCGGCTACTCTGCTGACTCAGAAGTTGTACTTTTACCCTGACCTCAGCGACACCGGCGAATATCGCGGTGTCTTTAATTTTGGGACCGTGACCAAGATCAACAAGTGGTTCGGGTGGGAGAATGCTTTCGGAGATATTTACGTCACCAACCCCCACGGCGGGGAAGAAACAAAACGATATTATCCTGACCACCGGGCTGAACGTGTCGTTTACTGATTAACGGGGATTGCCTCGGCACGGAGCCGCGAAGCTCTCGCCTTTGTAAAGTATTGTAAAGAATACAGATAAAGCGCGACCAGCCGACCGCGCCCGCGTCCAATAGTTGTCAACGTGCGAGCTGGGAGCACTATGAGGACAAGGCAGAATGCACGATAATGCGAACAGCGAGGAAAAAGTGTTCCCCGATCCACAAGCCAGTCAATCGAGATCGACTCTAGCGACAAGGCGATGTTCTGCAGACGGTAAGCACCTCGGCATCTTTGCAGTTGCCTCCTTTGTTTTGATCCTGTCGTGCATGGGGTGGGTTGGTTGCAGCGCGGATCCCAAGCCGAGCACGGCCCGGGCCGCAGCCGGCGCGCAGAGTGTCCCGGTTGGCGTCGCCACGGCCGCGCAGCGTGACATGCCGGTGTACCTTACAGGCCTGGGATCGGTAACGGCCTACAACACAGTCAGCCTCAAGAGCCGGATCGACGGCCAGATCGTGCAAATTAATTTCAAAGAAGGACAGCACGTAAACCAGGGCGAGCTGCTGATCGTCATTGATCCTCGTCCCTATCAGGTGGCACTGAGTCAGGCGCAAGCTCAACTCTTCAAGGATCAAGCTTCGCTGCGCGATGCGAAGCTGAACTACGATCGTTTCAAAGGTTTGCTGCAGGATTCCGGGTCCATGTCGCAGCAGCAAGTGGACACTCAACAGGCCACGGTGGACCAGCTCGAAGGAACGGTTCGTACCGACCAAGCGCAAGTCGACAATGCCAAACTCAACCTTGTGTATACCCGGATCACGGCTCCAGTAAGCGGACGGATCGGCCTGCGGCTGGTGGACATCGGGAACATGGTTCACGCTGCGGACACCAATCCGATGCTGGTGATCACTCAACTCCAGCCCATCGCCGTGATCTTCACACTGCCCGAGGATAACCTTCCCACCGTTGCTCAACACATGCAACACGGGACACTAGCGGTGGAAGCTTACAGCCGGGATGATCAAACCAAGTTGGCCACAGGCACGCTGCTCACCATCGATAATCAGATTGACCAGACGACTGGTACTGGCAAACTGAAAGCAATATTCGATAACAAAGATAACGCCCTCTGGCCGAATCAATTTGTAAATACCCGGCTACTGCTGGAGACGCGAAAGAACAGCACTGTTATTCCGTCCGCCGCCATTCTGCGCGGCCCCCAGGGGACATACGTATTCGCCGTGAAGCCGGACAAGACCGTCGAGGTGCGAACGGTTTCGGTCGCCCTCACGCAGAACAATGCAACAGTGATCGCCAACGGCATTGCGGCCGGTGACGTTGTAGTCGTCGATGGCCAGGACAAGCTGCAGGCGGGCAGCAAAGTTGAGCCACGCGCGGGCAGCCCAGGAGGAAACAAAGGCGCGCAGTCCTCCACCACGGGAACTCCATGAGTCCGTCGCGGTTATTTATTCTTCGGCCGGTTGCGACTACGCTCTTGATGGCGGGTTTGCTGTTGGTAGGCATAGTGGCGTACCGCCAACTGCCTGTCTCAGCTTTGCCCGAAGTCGACTACCCAACTATCCAGGTGGTGACGTTTTATCCCGGCGCCGATCCCGACGTGATGGCGTCGTCGGTAACCTCGCCGCTGGAGCGCCAGTTTGGCCAAGTTCCCGGCTTGAGCCAGATGACTTCTACCAGTTCGTTGGGCAGTTCAATCATCACCCTGCAATTCAGTCTGGACCAGAACATCGACGTCGAAGAGCAGCAGGTACAGGCCGCGATTAACGCAGGCTCTACTTATCTTCCTGCGGACCTGCCCAATCCACCCATCTACAGTAAAGTGAATCCGGCCGACGCGCCTATCCTCACCCTGGCGCTCACTTCTGATACTTTGCCGCTTTCGAAAGTGGAAGACCTTGCCGACACCGCGCTGGCGCAGAAAATTTCTCAGCTCCCGGGAGTCGGGCTGGTTTCCATCAGTGGAGGACAAAAGCCGGCCGTTCGTATCCGGGCAAATCCCACGGCGTTGGCCTCCTACGGATTGAGCCTGGAAGACGTGCGCACAGCGCTGGCCGCAGCCAACGTGGACCAGGCTAAGGGCGTGCTCGACGGCCCGCGTCAATCCTTCACTATTGGGGCGAACGATCAGCTGCTTACAAGCAGCCAATATGACCAGGTTGTGGTGGCGTACAGGAACGGCGCTCCGGTGCGCCTCTCCGATGTTGCTAGTGCGGTGGATGGCGTCGAAAATCTGAAGCAGGCTGCCTGGATGAATACGACTCCGGCAGTCATCATGAATATTCAGCGCCAGCCGGGCGCGAATATTATCGGAGTCGCGGACCGCATCAAGCTGTTGTTGCCGCAACTACAGTCGTCGCTCCCCTCAGCCATCAAAGTTCAAATCCTGACTGATCGCACACAAACCATTCGGGCCTCCGTGCAAGATGTTCAATTCGAGTTGATGCTCACTGTGGGCCTGGTGGTGATGGTGATCTTTCTTTTCTTGAGGAACCTGTCTGCCACGGTGATTCCCAGCGTTGCCGTTCCACTCTCGCTGGTGGGCACATTTGCCGTGATGTATCTGCTGGGCTACAGCTTGAACAATCTGACCCTGATGGCGCTGACCATTTCAACCGGATTTGTGGTCGATGACGCCATCGTCATGATTGAAAACATCGACCGTTTCCTTGAGGAAGGCGATACTCCGCTGGAAGCAGCCCTGAAAGGCTCAAGTCAGATTGGGTTCACCATCATCTCGCTCACGGTTTCCCTAATCGCGGTGTTGATCCCGCTTCTTTTTATGGCCGATATCGTGGGCCGTCTGTTCCGCGAGTTCGCCGTGACTTTGGCCGTGACCATTCTGGTTTCCGCGGTGGTCTCTCTGACTTTAACGCCGATGATGTGCGCCAAGCTGCTCAAAAAACAGGATGCCTCGAAACGAAGCCGTTTCTATCAGGCTTCTGAGGATTTCTACAACCGTGTGATCGCGTTTTACGGCCGCACCCTGAAGTTTGTTTTGCAGTATCAGAAAACCACCCTCCTGGTTACGGTGAGCACGCTAGTTCTCACCCTGCTTCTCTACGTGTACGTTCCCAAGGGCTTTTTCCCGGTGCAGGATACGGGCGTAATCATGGGCATTTCGGAGGCGCCGCAGAACATCTCCTTCGACGCCATGGCCCAACGCCAGCAACAATTAGCCGGGATCATTCTTCGGAATCCGAGTGTCGAGAGCCTTTCTTCGTTCATCGGGATTGATGGCACCAACACAACCATTAATAGTGGACGCATCCAGATCAATTTGAAGTCGCGGGACCAGCGCAAGGAAACTGCCTCCGAGATCATTCGTGATTTGCAGCCGGAGCTGGCCAAGGTCGAGGGGATCACTCTCTACATGCAGCCGGTGCAGGACCTGACGGTGGAAGATCGCGTGAGCCGGACCCAATTTCAATATTCCATCGAAGACGCCGACGCGCAGGAACTGGCAGTGTGGGCGCCGCGACTGCTGGCTACACTGCAAAGCTTGCCGCAGCTACGCGACGTAGCCAGCGACCAGCAAAATGACGGACTGAAATCGGACCTGGTGATTGACCGGGACACGGCTTCGCGCCTTGGCATTCTTCCCCAAGCAATCGACAACACGCTTTATGACGCCTTCGGACAGCGCCAAGTTTCCACCATGTTCACCCAACTGAATCAATACCACGTGGTGCTGGAGGTGGACCCCGGCTTCAGCCAGAACCCGGATGCACTGAAGAATATCTATGTTAAGTCCAGTACGGGTGTGCAACCTTCCAGTGCTGGATCACAAACATCCAGCAGTGGGGCGTCGACCTCGCTGACGCAGACATCGACGGCCCAGACGTCCGGTAACGGCGCCCAGGTGCCTTTGTCGGCGTTCAGTCACTTTGAAACTAAGAACACGGCTTTAGCCATCAATCATCAGGGCCAGTTTCCAGTCGTCACATTGTCCTTTAACCTGGCGCCCGGATCTTCGCTGGGCGACGCTACCAAAGCGATCAACCAGGCCGAGCGTGATATCGGACTGCCGGCAAGCGTTCATTCCAGTTTTCAGGGGACGGCGGCAGCCTTCCAAAATTCGCTTGCGTCCGAACCCTGGCTGATTGTGGCGGCCATCGTGACCGTCTACATCGTGTTGGGCGTTTTGTATGAAAGCTACATTCACCCCATCACAATTCTTTCCACTCTGCCCTCGGCGGGCGTGGGCGCTATTCTCGCGCTGCTGCTGACCGGCAATGATCTGGGAGTCGTGGGGCTGATTGGGATCATCCTTTTGATTGGGATCGTGAAAAAGAATGCCATCATGATGATCGACTTTGCGCTGGAAGCGGAGCGGGTTGAGCACAAACCTCCCGAGGAAGCAATCTTTCAGGCTTGCCTGCTGCGCTTCCGTCCCATCATGATGACCACTATGGCCGCGTTACTCGGAGGCCTGCCGCTCGCACTCGGCAGAGGAACGGGATCGGAACTGCGGCATCCGCTGGGAATCACGATTGTCGGCGGGCTGTTATTGAGTCAGCTGCTGACTCTCTACACCACGCCAGTCGTCTATCTGTGGTTTGACCGGCTGGCGCACCGTTTTGAGCGTTTCCAGATCGGCAATCCTATCGAGGAGCCGGCGGCGGGCGATTAGGCCATGAATATTTCGGCGCCATTCATCAAGCGTCCCATCGGCACGTCATTGCTGGCTCTGGCGCTGCTCCTGGCGGGGATTTTGGCGTTCACCAAGCTTCCGGTGGCGCCGCTGCCTCAAGTTGAGTTCCCGGTGATTCAGGTTAGCGCCGGGCTGCCGGGTGCGAGTCCGGAGACCATGGCGTCAGCGGTAGCCACTCCGCTCGAACGCCAGTTCGGGCGCATCGCTGGCGTCAACCAGATGACGTCTACCAGTCAACTGGGTTCGACTAGCATCGTTCTGCAGTTCGATCTCAACCGCAACATTGATGCCGCGGGCCGCGATGTCCAGGCGGCAATCAATGCCGCCCGCAGCCAGCTTCCCGCGAACCTGCCAGGCAATCCCACTTATCGGAAGGTCAACCCAGCCGACGCCCCAATCCTGATCTTGGCTCTGACCTCGGACACCATCACCCTGCCCCAAATGTACGACGCCGCCGACTCCATTCTGGCGCAGAAACTTTCCCAGGTGAACGGCGTCGGCCAGGTATTTGTGGGTGGGGGCGCGAAACCCGCGATTCGCGCAGAAGTGAATCCCACTCTCCTCAACAAGCTGGGTGTGGGCCTGGATACGGTGCGAGCGGCTCTGGGGTCCGCCAATGCTAACCGTCCCAAGGGCAATGTCGCTGACGCGACCAACGCATGGATCATTGACGACAACGATCAGATCTTCCGCGCGCGAGATTATCGCAGCCTCATCGTTTCCTATAACAATGGCGCTCCGGTGCGATTGAGCGATGTCGCCGACGTGCAAGATTCAGTGGAAGATGCCCACGTCGTCGGCCTGGCGAATGGTAAGCCCGCGGTCTTGATGATCGTTTACCGGCAGCCAGGCGCGAACATTATCGCGACTGTGGATCGGGTGCGCGCCACTCTGCCGTACCTCCGGTCTTCGATTTCGCCCCGCATCGGTCTGGAGGTCGTCCTTGACCGCACGATAACGGTTCGCGCTTCCGTGTCGGACATCGAGTTCACCCTGGTTATCTCCGTAATTCTTGTCATCCTGGTGGTCTTCGCCTTCCTGCGTACGGTCCGCGCCACCATCATTCCAAGCGTAGCGGTTCCGCTTTCGCTGATCGGAACTTTTGGCGTCATGTACTTGGTCGGCTACAGTCTGGATAACCTCTCGCTGATGGCCCTGGCTATCTCCACCGGATTCGTGGTGGACGACGCTATTGTGGTCCTGGAAAACATAACGCGCTTCCTTGAAGAAGGGATGCGTCCAGTGGAAGCAGCTTTTCGAGGAGCTCGCGAAATCGGCTTCACCGTGCTCTCCATGAGCACATCGCTGGTTGCCGTCTTCATTCCTATTTTGATGATGGGCGGCATCGTCGGTCGCCTGTTCCGCGAATTTGCCGTCACGCTAAGCGCTACGATTGCGGTCTCATTGGTGGTCTCGCTTACTGTCACGCCTACGATGTGCGCCAAGTTCCTGCGACCGGCGCGCAACGAGAAACACAATCGAATTTACCGCGCCAGCGAATGGGCCTTCGATAAGACACTTGCGATTTATACCCATGGTCTGGAGTGGGTCTTGAGGCACCAGCCGCTGACTTTGCTGGTCACTATTGCCACTGCAGCCTTGAGCATCTATCTCTATGTGATCGTCCCTAAAGGATTCTTCCCGCAGCAGGATACGGGTCGAATCATGGGCTCGGTGCAGGCCTCGCAGGACATCTCGTTCGAATCCATGAAAGGAAAGATGTCACAGTTCGTGAACATCGTAGTGCAGGATCCAGGTGTGCAGGCAGTTATGGGCTTCGCCGGAGGCAACACCACCTACAACACGGGCCGGATGTTCATCGCGCTGAAGCCACTGGCAGAGCGTAAGGTAAGCGCCGATCAGATCATCGCACGGTTGCGGAAGAAACTGGCGGTAGTACCTGGCGCCACTCTCTTCATGCAATCAGCGCAGGACTTGACTATTGGAGGCCGCCAGAGCCAGGCGCAATACCAGTACACGCTCCAGGGAGAAAAACTCGATGACCTGAATAACTGGTCGCCCCGGCTGCTGCAAAAGCTCCGCACACTTCCCGAGCTGCGGGACGTCAACACCGACCAGCAGGACAAAGGGTTGGAAGCAGATGTGATCATTGATCGCGATACTGCTGCCCGTCTCGGAGTAGCGGCAGCTGACATCGATAACGCTCTGTACGACGCGTTTGGGCAGCGGCAAGTTTCCATCATGTACAAACAGCTCAACCAGTACCACGTGGTCATGGAGGTAGCTCCACAATTCTCGCGAAGCCCGGATGCGCTGCAGAACATCTACGTGCGCGCTTCCAACGGAACGGCAGTTCCACTATCGACGTTTACTCATTTCGGTCCCTCGAACACAGCCTTGGCGGTCAACCACCAGAGCCAATATCCCTCTGTCACTTTGTCCTTCAACCTCGCGCCGGGAGTTTCTCTGGGGCAGGCGACGCTAGCCATCGAAAACGCGGAACGCTCGATCGGGTTTCCCTCGTCGATCAACGCCAGTTTTCAGGGAACGGCTGCCGCCTTCCAGCAATCGCTGTCCAGTGAGCCTCTGCTGATCCTCGCGGCGCTGGTGACGGTCTACATTGTTCTGGGTGTGCTTTACGAAAGTTACATCCATCCCATCACAATTCTTTCCACCCTACCTTCGGCAGGCGTGGGCGCGATCCTGGCCTTACTTATTACCAAGCACGAACTGGATGTAATCGGGTTGATCGGAATCATCCTGTTGATCGGAATCGTGAAGAAGAACGCGATCATGATGATTGATTTCGCACTCGAAGCCGAACGGCAGGAAGGCAAAGATTCCGCGGCTTCGATTCACGAGGCGTGCATTCTGCGTTTTCGCCCAATCATGATGACCACGATGGCGGCGTTGTTGGGCGGATTACCGCTGGCGCTGGGCACGGGAACAGGCTCAGAGTTGAGACGCCCGCTGGGTATCACGATCGTGGGCGGATTGATCGTGAGCCAGGCCCTTACGCTTTTCACCACGCCGGTTGTCTATTTGTATTTGGACAGATTGCGACTTTGGGCTAGCCGGAAACCTCGTATGCCGCAACCGAGTCGTGTGCCCCCTATGTCTCCACGGCCTACGCAGGCGGACTAGCTTTTTGTTCGGGATATGGATTTGCGCAATCGCTATCCTCTCTTCCCTGCAGCTATAATCTGCGGCAATGTCCATGAGTACCGAGCAGCAGAAGGAACTAACGCCGAGATCCTCTGCCGAGACTTCGCAACCACTCCATACATCCAGCCGGGTAGATTGGCTTCTCCTCGCCGGATTCGCGTTGGTCGCCCTCGCAGTGCATCTGGCGTTTTACAAGGGCTATGGATTCTTCCGTGACGAGCTCTACTTCATCGCTTGTGGAAAGCATCTGGCTTGGGGCTACGTAGATCATCCTCCCGGTACGCCGCTCATCGCGTGGGCCTCTCAGAAGATTCTCAGGGATACGCTGTTCGCGATCCGGTTTGTGTCTATTCTTTTTACCGTTGCGCAATTGATTCTGACCGGTCTGACGGCGCGCGCGATGGGAGGCGGCCGCTATGCGCAATTCCTGACCTGCATTTGTGTTTTCGGGGCGCCACAATACTTTGGTACGTTTCTCAACACTGACATGTTCATGACTCTGGGTTGGGCCGGCTGCGCGTGGGCGGCAGCGCGCATTTTTGCGGGCGAAAGCCAGAGGTTATGGCTGCTCTTCGGTTTGTTTGCCGGACTGGCACTACAGGGCAAGCATGCCATGCTGTTTTTTCTGATCGCATTCTTCGCGGGCGTTGCATTTTCGTCACAAAGCAGACTTTTGTTGACGCGCTGGCCCTGGTATGGCGCGGGGATAGCGTTCTTGATCGCACTGCCCAATGTGATTTGGGAGTATACCCATCACTGGGCGACCTACGAGCTGCTCTCCAATATTGCCAAGAGCGACAAGAACCTTGTTCTGGGACCGTGGGAGTATTTGAAATCGAATATCGATTCCCTGGGCTCGCTTACGCTGCTGGTATGGATACCTGGACTGATCTGGTGTTTGTTGCCCAAGGGCGGGAGGCGATTCCGTGCGCTGGGTTGGACCTGGATATTTTCCTTTATCCTTTTCATCGTCCTGAAGGGGAAGACTTACTATCTGACCCCGGTGTATCCGATGCTGTTTGCCGCTGGCAGCGTGGCCATCGAATCGTGGCTCACGCGCGCCCCGCGTCCCCTGCGGTTAGCAGCCCAGCCGGCGCTTGCAATCATTGTGTTTTTGTACGCTATCATCGGTTGGCCGTTCGCGATGCCCATGATGCCGGTGGAAAAATTCATCGCCTACGAGCATGCCTTGCATGCCGTGCCGGAACGGACAGAAACCGTCGCGGTGAATGAGCTGCCCCAACAATATGCCGATATGTTTGGTTGGCCCGAGCTTGCGTCAACGGTCGCAAAGGTTTACAACTCGCTTCCCGCCAGCCAGCGTGAATCTTGCGGAGTCTATGGCAAAAATTACGGCGAAGCGGCAGCGATCGATTACTTCGGTCCGCAACTCGGATTACCTCACGCCATCAGCGGACACCAGAGCTACTGGTTCTGGGGCCCAGCTCCGTACACAGGAGACTGCATGATCTTCATCGGAAAACTGCCATCGGTCCTCGACGGAATGTACGACAGCGTGACCCAAGTCGCCGAGACGACTCAGGCCTACGCCATGCCTTACGAATATCATCGTCCCATCTTCCTCTGCCAGGGCAAAAAGTTTTCCTCATTGCAAGATCTCTGGCCACAAATGAAATTCTGGATTTGACTTATCTCCTAACCACCGGCAACTACTTTTTTTTCGCCGCCACCTCGGCACGCAGTCGTTCCTCCCGCTTCCTGAGCTCGGGAGTCAACTGGGCACCGAAGTCTTCTATCTCAAAGACTGGGCGAATCTCAATCTCGCCTTCTTCGTCATGGGGACAGGGACAGCGCTTGACCCACTCGATAGCCTCTTCCATGGACTTCACCTGCCACAGCCAGAAGCCGCCGATCAGCTCCTTAGTCTCGGCAAAGGGCCCGTCAACTACGATCCACTTCGCCCCTGAGAACTGGACGCGCTTGCCTTTCGAGCTGGGATGGAGCCCGTCGGCGGCGAGCAGCACGCCCGCTTTCGCCAGCTCTTCATTGAACTTCCCCATTTCGGCAAGCAGCTTTTGCTTCGGCATAATGCCCGCCTCTGAATCCTTGTTGGCCTTGACTATCACCATGACCCTCATAGTCATATCTCCTTTTGAATTTGAGATCAGCTGACCTCTACCTGAATGTCGAATGACTGGGAATCAGATCGACAAGTGCACCATCTTTTCGGGGAACTGTGTTGACATTGCCGGTAAAGGTGCCCCGCGACAAAATGGTTCCGAGCATGACGAGCAGGATCGGCCAGGATGACACCAACATGTGCTGAAGGAAACCCTCCACAAATCGTTGGTGATCGGCGGCATGGCTCCGCAAAACTTGCGAGACTGTCAGGATGATAGCGGGCAGAAGCCCTAACGCGTCGGAACTGTTAGCGCCGAGGGCGTGGCCCAGCCACGAAACAGCCCTGGCCAGGTTTTCATACAGAATAAACATCCCGAACCCGACGAGGACTGCTCCCGCGATTGATTTAGAACTTCGGAATACTATCCGCCTTGCCATACCCGCCTCCTCTTCGCCGTCTCTTGCTGTCTCTACTAGTTTGTCGAACGAGGGACGCGGAGATCGACAGGAAATGGTTAAATTTCCCCAAGGGATCAAGGGTGGCTGAGCAACACCTACCGCACATAAGAGATTGATGCGCGTGACGAGAAAAGTTCTAGGAACACCGTTCGCCTGGTTGATCCTGTGGAAAAGAATTCATACATTTTTCATCAAAGGCCAACATCATTGTAACCGTAGCTTCCTACTATCCCGGCATGGCTCCCTAAAACCACTCCGTTAGCCGAGCACTCAATTGGCGCCGGTTCGTCACTCCGCCCAAGGAGTATTTATGCCTCATACGCGAAGGCGGTTCATTCTATCTACTCCGTGGCCAGGTCGTACCGGGGGATACTCATCCGGCACTCCCTTTCTTTTGGTTCTGTTGATCACCACCACCTTGACCGCGGTCGCGCAGATTGATCGCGCAGTGCTCGAAGGCACGATAAGCGATCCGACGGGAGCCGCGCTCGTGGGAGCTAGCGTGAAAACGCTAGCCGTAGACACAGGCCTGACTGAGGAACAGCGGACCAACTCGAGGGGCTACTACCGCTTTCCTGGTTTGGCTGTAGGCCGCTACACCGTGACGGTAACCAACGACGGTTTTAAGACCAAGGTGGTTGAAGACGTCGTGCTACGAGTGGGCCAGACCCGCACATTGGACATCGGGCTTGAAGTCGGTGGGACCACGGAAAAGGTCGAAGTCAAGGCGTCCGCCGCTCCTTCAAACCGCAGCTCTGCCGAAGCGGCGACGGTTATTGATACTGAACAGATCGCAAACCTTCCCAACAACGGACGTGATTGGGCGAGTTTCACTCTGCTGGCGCCCTTCGCGCAGGATGACGGCGGAGGTGATCAGCGCACGATTCGATTCGCCGGCCGCGCTCGCGATGACAACAACTTTCAAATTGACGGGGTCGACGCCGGCGGCATTCAGGAGCAGGCTCAGAAATCACAAACCCGTCTACAGATTTCTCAGGATGCAATCGAAGAATACCGCGTCAACAGCGCCTTATACGATGCAGAATACGGGACCCAAGCCGGCGGCCAGATAGACGTGGTCACCAAGTCGGGCACCAACGACTGGCACGGGGGCGTGTTTGGCTATTTGCGAAATTCGGCTTTTGATGCAAGGAACTTCAATGACTTTGATGTGAACGGCAACCCCGCCATTCCTCCCTTCCGCTATGGGCAATATGGGATGACTTTCGGTGGGCCGATCAAAAAGGACAAGCTGTTCTTCTTTGTAAACTATGAGGGACTTCGTCAATACGGCGCGACTACGAATCAGGTTAATGTGCCGACCGCAGCCATCGCACGAGGTACTCTGCTCGGCGGAGACGGCGTGAACCGAAATCCAGGCGGGTCGCCTCAGATGTGCTCCATCCTTCAAGCTTTCCCATGGCGCGCGTCTACGGGTTCGATCGGAAATTGTAGTCCTCTACACGTTTATCCTGACGCGGCCTTTGCCCCGGCCTCTGGCCTACCGGACGCCGATCTGTTCACGGCTCCTGCTCCAACCACCGTTCACGAAGACACCTGGCTTCTCAGAATGGACTACAAGATCAACGACAAGACCTTGCTATACGGCAGCGCTCGCCGGGATATCAGCCTGGTAAGCGGCACCAATGGCAGCACCTCTCTTCCCTATGACCTGACTCAGACAATCAATCATCCTGCGGGGTACTACCTTGCCCTTCAGAACACTTTCTCGCCGCGGCTGTTGAATGAGGTCAAAGTATTTGTAAACCGCGCCCCATTCATCAATCCGCAGATCCCTCCTTTGCCCTACGATGTCCAAAGCAACGACTGGGCCGAAATCCACAATAACCAGGCGGACCACGAAATCGGCACCACCTATGGTGTCGTCGACAACCTGACTTTGGTCCACGGCCGGAATACGTTCAAGACGGGCATGGAGATTCGCCGAGTTCGGCTCAATCAGGGTCTGACCGCCGGTAATACACTTTCCTTTGCGGACGGCGCCAGCCCACTTAATCCAGGCTTTGAGAGTGGGGATCTTTACGGAATTTCGTACACGTCGACGTGGTGTTGCCATAAGCTTCGCCGTACGTTCTATATGCCCTATTTCCAGGATGAGTGGAAGGTCACTCCCACTCTGACTCTGAACCTGGGGATTCGCTGGGAATACTACGGCGTTGCGCACGAGGCTGACAATCGGACCACAGTGTTCGATGTCAGCCAATTTCATGGAGTCTGCTTCGGCTCAGGCTCCACTTGGCGATTTGCCCTTCCCACTCCGGTTCCGACGCCCATCAATACTCCGCCGTGTCCGAAGGACCCCGCTCTTTACAACCCTGACTATAGGAACTTCGATCCTCGCGTCAGTTTTGCCTGGGCACCGAGCAGATTTCACGGAAAAACTGTCGTTCGCTCAGGCTTTGGAATTTATCACGGTGCTGCCCAAAACGACGATTTGAACGCGGGGCTGGAGAGCGACCGGTATACCGCGTTCGCCAATTTCGATCCATCAGGTCCGGGCACCCCTCTCTTGCCGCAATATCAGCAAACCAACCCCGACCTCAGCAGCTTGCCCATAACGCCAGCACAGCAACCTCGGGCCTTGCAGCGACACGGGCGCCGCGACCTTTATGTCGAGACCTGGGGCCTGTCGTTTGAAAATGAATTGCCGGCTAACTTCCTGATGGGTCTGCATTACCTCGGCTCGCGCGGCGTGAGGTTGTTTTCCCGCGGAGGGGTAAATTTCTGCAGCACCCCGCCACAGGGGACGGACGCTTCGGGAAACATCATTTGCACACGCACGCTTGACCCATTCTATCCGGGAGGAGACCCTTACGGTTCGGTGGACTTCAAGTCTGACATCGGCGCCAGCACGTACCATGCTCTTCTGATCAGCCTGGACCGCCGTTTCAACAACGGTTTATCCTTCCAGGGTCACTACACCTGGTCCCATTCTATTAACGACGGATCTGTCGGTGGCGGGGAGTCGAACGGCCCAGAAAACGTGAATTGCCTGGCCTGCGACAAGGGGCCGAGCGTCTTTGATATTCGCAACAACGTAACGGTTGATGCTGTATACGAATTGCCTTTCGGTCCCGGCAAGTCTTTCCTCAACAGCACAGGCGTGCTTGGCAAGATCGTCGGTGGATGGCAAATGAGCAGCATCGGACTTTGGCATACCGGGCATCCCCTCACGATCATGATGAATATCTCTCCGGACCAGTTACCCGACGGGAACGACCAAACCAACCAGAGGCCCGACCTGGTTCCCGGGGTTCCAATATTTCTGCCAGGAGGCGTGCACAACCACACGCTTCCCATCAATCCAGCTGCCTTCGCTCCTCCCCCGCTGGCTCCAGGCGGTGTCGCCGATAGCAGCGGGAATTGCGTTGATACATGCGGCTTAGTAAGCCGATTTGGCAATGCGCCGAACGGGCTGATCCGAGCGGTGAACAGTTGGCAGATCGACCTGGCGTTAACTAAGGAGACCAAGCTGACCGAGCGCGTGTCGATGCAGTTTGGTGCGCAGGTATTCAACATCTTCAATCACGTCCAATTCGGCGATCCGAATAGCGACAACCTGACCTTCAACTACACGCAGGCGACCGATAATATGATGAATCCGATACCTAACAGCTGGATCCTGCAGCCAAAGGGCAGCCTTGGTCTGGTCAACACGACGGTGAACTTAAACAACAACAATGACAACGCTGCGTCCCCCAACACCGGCACTGGCCTTCCCCGGCAGATCCAGTTGATGCTTCGTTTCCAGTTCTGAGCTGGTTCTAACTTGGGGCGGAGCTGCAAAACGGAACTCGTCAGAGCTCATCCGATGAGTTGTTTGCTAGGTTTTAGTGAGCTTGAGCACAGCCTGGCCCGCTGGCAACGCGTCCCTCAGTTCGCGGATGGTGCGATTGAGCGCGGGATGTCGAACTTCGGGAGCGATCTCGGCCAGCGGTTCCAGCACAAACCGGCGTTGAT
Organism: uncultured Acidobacteriota bacterium; assembly: GCA_963696025.1. Classification (GTDB taxonomy): domain Bacteria; phylum Acidobacteriota; class Terriglobia; order Terriglobales; family Acidobacteriaceae; genus JABCYV01. Next base: position 53,572 of record CAVOII010000017.1, on the reverse strand, counting down.
GCATTGCCGGATGCGGAATGGTCAGCCCGTTTGTTTCAATCACCGACTCTCCAAACAGCAGAATGTCGACGTCGATGACGCGGGGACCGTTCTTGTGTGCGCGGACTCGGCCCATTTGTTGCTCCAGTTCGAGAATGTCGGCCAGCAGTTGCTTCGGAGTTTTCTCCGTCTCCAGCTTGACCGCGCAATTCAGAAACCAAGGCTGAGCGCTGAAGCCGATCGGTTCAGTTTCATAAAAAAAGGAGACTGCAACCACTTCCCCCAGGCTTCGCAGACGGACGATGGCCGCATCCAGGTTCGCACTACGATCTCCTACATTCGAGCCCAGCGAAAGATAGACGATCTCGTGCACGGTTGAAGTAGTTTCCAGTTTCTCACTGCCACTTTCCAGAAGAAAATAAGTCCCACTCACTAGACTTAAAAGTTCCCAGCGCTGGGGTATCCAGATTGCGACTTGCGGCTTTCGATTCCGCAAGTCAGTCTTGATGCGACATTCTCAACAGGTACGACCTAATGCTTTCTATTCACGTGAGGATTGATCGCGCTGAACGGCTGGTGCATATGCTGGAAGAGGATGCACCGCTGCTTGCCCTCCGGGTCGCTGAATTGGCTCCGGAACATCAGCAATCAGCGAAAAACTACGCGGCCCGGTTGGCGGCTCATGCCCGGACCGAGCTGGAGAAGTTGCTGGATCAGCGCTCGTACTGGGATGCCAACGACTCCCCACCGCAGCCCGCTGATTAGAAGCGGCCCAAAGCGTTCAAGCGTGGCCATCTGCACAAGGGATTCAACGTCGTCTTGGGAAAAAAGGGCGCCGAGATAAACTCGACGCCCCGACTTCGAGGCATTTCAGTTGCTTCACTTTACAAGCCTAGAACGCCCAGTCTTCTGCGCCGCAATAGCAGGTACCGCGACCGCTGCCGAGAACGATCTCGAACGAGCAGAACTGCTGCAAGCTGGCTAGTTCCGCCGCAGCAAGGTTTGCATCGTGCAGCGGAGTTTCAGTAACAGCCCACGTCGCTCGCGGAACCAAGCCGCCGACCGGCGCTGAGGCTGCCTGAATGTGAGTTGCCCAGCCCCGGATTCCAGCAGTGGCAGCGCCCTTGGTGGGGTCGCAAACGCCGGAATTTTCAGTCGTCGAAACCACCTTGATCACGCCCCGGTGGTTCACGAACGAGGTCAGAGAATTCGCCAACAGGTACTTGTTGACGGATTCCGCGATCAGGCCGTCGGCGGTAACCGGGCAGCTGCAGCATTCCTGCATCTCCTGGCTATCGTCGAATACGTAAAACGCCGCACACAGGGTGCCCCCCGTGTTGCCGTCGTTGATGACCCGCACAGTGGCATCCGGCGCCCCCGTAGTATTCGCGTTCGAATAATACGTGAGCGCGTAGGTGCTATTGTCTTGCGCCACCGCGGTTGCCGAGACCACTCCCAGCACGAGGGCAACGGCCAGCATGGACAGAATTGTACAAAGTACTTTCTTCATCGAAGATCCTCCTAGTTGGGCGCTGCCAGATCGGGGGAGGGAGACCGGCTGTAGACGCGCAGGAGGAACTCTAACTCGCTCTCTTGGCTTTACAAATTAGCCACGTAGCCTAGTCGGAGTCAGTAGACCCGAAAGTTACATCTAACGGGTTAGTTCCGCAATCGGCCCAGCGCTTTGTTGGGCAGTGTTGTTCGATCGACCTAGTTCACAATATTAGAATTCATGAGTCCGGCGCAGGTGTTATCTCAGTAACCGGTTCCGGGTCCAATCCCTATCCTGCCAGCAAAACAAATTGCAGTACACTGAGTCATGCTACGGTCAATAAAAATGACAGTTTTGTTGATTTTTCTATCTCTTGCTTCCGCTGCTCAAACTGCCACTTCTCAAAAACCAGTGGTCAAACCTGAGTCCGGATTCGTGTCGCATGAGAAGTACGCGAACGCATTCTTCGGGTTTTCGCTATCGCTGCCCCAGGACCCACACATTCGGGATTTAAGCATCCCAACTCACGACCGCTCGCGCCACTCTCTATTTGGACTACAGGCGCAGACCAACGGACTTACAGCGCTCACCATAGTAGCTACAGAGACCACTGCAAGCGCTTCCGAGGGGGACACAAAGAAAGCAGTATCAACCCCGGGCGCGAATGAGCCTGCGAAGATTCAGATTGGCGGAAAGCAATTTTGGAAGAGCGAATTGCAAGAGGAGAAAGCCGGGACGAAGATGCAGTCCCTCACCTACGCGACGGCGCTCAAGGGCTACGTTGTAAAGTTCACAGTTATTTCTTTCGACCCCCAGCTCGCGGATGAGCTGCAACGCAGCCTCGAATCGATGACATTTTTCGATCCTGCCAAAGCTAAAACCGTGGCTGGACCAGACAGTCATCCCTACGTCGTCACCCAAAAAGGCTTTGTGAACCAATTCTGAGAGCTCCTTCGTTTATGGGGCGAGCCCGCAAGAAACACATCAGGCCATCTGGACTGCGGCTTGGGTTACGGCAAGAACGGAATCGCGATCATCCTCGACCGTGGTTTCCTCCCACAACGTGCGATCCTTTAACACGCGAGAAACCAGCGCAGTGTGCATAGCGTGCCCGGCCCTATCGGCCACCACGCTGCCCAGAATCTGTTTGCCAAAAAGCGCCAGGTCACCAATCAAGTCCAGCACCTTGTGGCGCACGAATTCATCGCCGAAGCGCAATGGCGGATTCATTACCCCAACGCGGGTTAGAACCACGGCGTTCTCCGGCGACGCGCCCCGGATCAGTCCCTGCTCCCGCATGGCGTCGGCTTCGTGCAGGAAGCCGAAAGTCCGTGCCGGGGCGATTTGCTCTAAGTAATTGCCATCTGAGAGGTCCACGCGGAATGTTTCCCTCCCGATGAGCGGATGGGAAAAATCAATTGTGTAAGCGACCGAGTAGGTCTCTGCAGGATAGACCGCTATGAATTTGTCTCCCTCGCGCAGCTCCAGTTCGCGCCGGATGCGAAGATAAGTACGCGGACGGCGTTGCTTTCTGACGCCCGCTTTGCGAATGGCTTCGACGAACGGCCGCGCGCTTCCATCCAGAATCGGCAATTCCAGGTTATCGAGCTCGACGATGGCGTTGTCGATGCCGCAACCGATCAGAGCGGACAGAAGATGCTCGGTGGTGGAGATCAGCACGCCCTTTTTCATCAGGCTAGTGGCGTAACTCACCCGGGCGACGTTGCGGCTGACTGCTTCCACCTGAAAACCGTCGAGATCAATGCGCCGGAAGACAACGCCAGAGCCCGCTGACGCAGGCAGAATTCGCAAGCGAACCGGGGCCCCGCTGTGCAGACCTACTCCCCGGGCCTCCACGGCGGTGCGAATTGTTTGTTCTTGTCTCACCCTGAGGATGACCGTGAAGCTATCTCTTCTTTGATGAGGAGACTAAGCCCCGCGTCGTAGGTTTGGCTGTGGCTAATTGACCACAGAGCGTGGCGAGAAAGAAACGTTGCCGGTTGCAATCCACTCATATCTCCTGATATCACTATCACTTACTGGCACTCGTCAGAATCTGTAAGAACTCAGGCGTAGTCCTGTTAGTAAACCCTGACCGCGATTAAGGTTTGTTCGGACTGTAGGTGACCTGAGCTTGGAACAGGGAGTCGGCCAAGCCCTGGTTGTAGCTGACCGAACTAAGAAAGCGCTGGTTGGACATGTCTCCATTGTAGAAACGCGTCAGGGTATACGGGGTCATCACACCCTGCACAGGGCGGAAATTGTCATAGACCTCGTCTTCAATGTTCCGTTCTTTGTCCGTCGGATCACGCCAGGAAAAAGTCTTTTTCACCGGCAGATGATTGTCGACGTCGATATAAAGCGTCACCCCTTCGTTGTGTGCGTTCATGATGGTGACCTGCTCCACCGGCTTTTGCTCAGCCACGGAATGGCCTTCATAAAACAACGCTACTCCGGGCTCGGACAGCCAATGGCGGAGGACCCAATCGAGCGCATAGTGCCGGCGGCGGAGGCTGTCAGTCATATCTTTGTTATCTTGCGCGCGCGTACCTTTGTAGGTGATCTCGTATCCTTTGTCGCCGTTGTTCACATAAATGACATCGCGCTTCTTGGTGAGCTCGACGCGTTCTTTGTCTGGATACTTGTAAAAACGCCAAAAGATGATGCCGTAGCTGTTCGGGCGGCCATGATAAAAGCTGTAAGTGCGGCCCTCCTGGCTAATGTCTTGGATGTTCAAATACGCTTGTCCCCCCAAGGCTTGGACCATCTGGTCAAGCAAAGCCCTGGCTTTGCGCGCATTCTCCTGATCAACGGGAATGGACTGCGCTGGCGCCGAATCTGGGGCTGGCGGCGCCGAAGGCTGGCTCGCCTGTGCGGGAGCCAAGCCGGCAGACAAGAGGATGGCCAGAATAAACTTCATGATCTTCGAATTAGATGCTGACACGAAAGATTGCAGCTGCTTTTGTCCAGCGCGCAGCGGCCCCGTCCCAGGCTGTCCCCGCTAGCAGTCGTGAACATTATCCTGACAGCACGGCTCCGCCGTTGACGTTGAAAACCTCGCCCGTGATGAAGCCTGCATGCTCGGTGCAAAGAAACAGAATCGGGGCGGCAATTTCCTCTGGCTTCGCCACCCGACCTAACGGAATCGTACGAAAAATGCCATCGCGAGTCTTGGGATCATTTAAGGCCGACGCTGACATATCAGTATCTACCCAACCCGGCGCCACGGAATTCACGTAAATGCCGGCGCCGGCAAGCTCTGTCGAAAGCCCTTTGACCATGCTGATCAGCGCACCTTTGGTGGCGGCGTAGTCGCAATGAAATGACTCCCCACGCTGTCCAGCGGTTGAACTTACCAGCACGACGTGGCCAGCGGCTGCGCCGGAACGTCCCTGCTTCTTCATCTGAGCGACGCTGTGTTTGACTAGCGCGAAGACACTGTCAAGATTAACCGCAATGGTAGTACGCCATTGTAAGTCCGCCATCTTATCAATGGGAGCGTCTTCGGGCGGCCAGATGCCATGGTTCGCCACCAGAATGTCGAGACGACCGAAGCGCTTCACCACGGCGGCAACTAGTTCCCCAGCCGTCTCGGTGCCGGAAAGGTTACACCGCATGGCGACGCATTTGTCGTCGCCGAGTTCCGTCGCCAGTCGTTCGGATGTTTCTTGGGCCTTCTCGTAGCTGAACAGAACTCGCGCGCCCGCTCCGACGAACATGCGGACAGCGGCGGCGCCGATGCCTCGCGAACCGCCAGTGATTAGGGCAACCTTGCCCTTGAGAGAAAGAGGAATAGTCATGACAGCATTTTAGCCGGATCGTTCAATTTCCCATGCTCGACGCGCGCTGCGCCTTCAGCTCACGCATCAGAATCCGTACCAGCATGCCGTCATAGCGGGTACCACTCAGCTTTTCTATCTCAGCCAGGGCTTGATCGTTAGTCTTAGCGGCAGCGAAGGTTCGCTCGGTGGTCATGTTCACGAAAGCATCAGCGATAGCCACGATGCGCGCCCACAAAGGAATCTGTTCACCGCGCAGCCCGGCGGGATATCCCGAACCGTCGAACGCCTCATGGTGATGCTCCACGGCTTTCTGTAGCTTTTCGCTGCCCGGCACTGTAGCAAGAATTTCTGCTCCCACGCGAGCGTGCAATTTGAGGAGGTAGTATTCGTCCTCCGTGAGCGGTCCGGACTTGTTCAGCGTGCGTTCGGGAATGAAGATTTTACCGACATCGTGGACGCGGGCAGCATATCCAAGACCAGCGACTTCTTCGGGAAGCAGGCTCAGAGCACGTCCCATGATCTCACAATAGCGGGCCACCATTTCGCCGTGGCCGGAGCCATTCAGTTCTCGCGACTCCGCTGCATGGGTCAGGGATTCAATCGACTCCCGGAGCACCTCGACGTTGCATTCTTCCTCTTCGCCACCGCAGAGTTTCTTGAGCGTGGTAATGAGTTCTTCCAAGTGCTCAGGTCCGGTGTGTTGGCGCTGCAGAAAGCCTTCGATGTAGCCAGAGATGAGCTGGCGCTGCACCGCCGCCGTCTCGCCCTCTGCAAGCTCCTCAGCGGTGGACACCCGGTCGCCACCGGCATGCTTGGAAACGTACATGCCGGCATCCGCCACCCGAATGAGGTCTTCTACAGAGAAACCATGCACGGGGAAACTGGCGACGCCGAAACTGCCAGTGATGTGATGCTCACTTAACATGGCGTCCGTCGCCACCCAGTGGCGCAGGCGTTCGGCCAGCACTCGGGCTTGATCTATGCCGGTCTCCGGCATCAGGATGATAAATTCGTCACCGCCATATCGGGCCACAACGTTGGATTGCCGGGATCTTTGTTCCAAAAGCCGACCCACGTGAGCCAGAACCAGGTCACCTTCCAAGTGGCCGAGGGTATCGTTCACTTCCTTGAACTTGTCCAGATCCATCAGCACCACAGAGAAGGGACGCCCGGAGCGCGAAGCTCGCTTCCACTCCGAGCTCAAGGCCTCCCAGAAGAAGCGACGAGTTTTGATCCCGGTGAGACCGTCGGTGATGGATTGCTGCTGCAGTTTCTGAAAGACGAAAGCATTGTGCAGGGCAGTCGCCAGCAGATCAGCGAGTGTGGCCATTACCAACTGATCCTGTGGTGCGAAGGCGTCCTCATTTTTGCTCTCGACGTTGAGCACCCCGAGCAGGGTTTCACCGTAGGAAATGGGGATGCACAATACTGCCCGCGCGTCCGACAGCACGGACTGCAATGGCATTTCACCTGAAGTCTGCACCAACGCGGTTTCGCCGGTGCGGGCCACCCGGCCGAGAATGCCGGTTCCGACTGGAACGCGCTTGCCTAGCGCCTGGGAAGTGGTCCCCGCTTCCGCTTTGATTTCAATGTCTTTGGTGGCATAGTCAAGAATGCCGATGCCGATGTGGTCGAAATGGAAGTCCTTCTGAATGTGGCCCACGATTTCCGCCAGCATTTGTTCGGCATCCTCGCTGGATATTGCTGTCTTGGAAATATTGTTGAGGAACGCAAACTGACGCGCGCGACGCTGCTCTTCGGAAAATAAGCGAGCGTTCTCCACCGCCACAGATACTTGTCCGGCTGCGATCTGCATCACTTCCACATCGCGCTGCTCAAAAGCGAATTCACGTAACGTGCTCATAGCCGCCATCATGCCGGCAGGCTTGCCACCGAGCAGGATAGGCGCGCCGCAAAAGCACTTGGCTGGTTTCCCGGGCACGTAAGTGACACCCAATCGGTCACGGGCCTTCTCCAAGTCAGACCGGATCAGCAGCGGCTGGCCGGTGCGGATGACGTAATCGGTTAGCCCGTTGCCGACTTTACGCGAGCGCTTCGTCAGAACCTCGCCGTCCACTACTTCCAATTCGAAGCGGATCTCATCCCCTTCTTGAAACGCGATGTAAAAATCGCTGGTATCGAAGATTTGTCCCAACTCATTCTGGATTGCACGAAGGATCTCATCCTGGTCGAGACGGGAACTGATCGCCTGCCCGATCTGCGTAAGCAGCTCAAACTCCTTGGTGCGGCGTTGCGCGTCGTGCATGATTACGTAATTTTCGAGAGTCAGCCCAATTTGCAGGGCCAGTCCAATCAGCAGGCGCAGGTTCGACGATCCAAACATGCGGCGCTGGGCGTGCGGGAAAAAGATCACCCCGAAATTGTGTTCCCGGGTCTGCAGGCTGACCGCGGTAAGGTTGCGAATATTTTCTTCAGTTAGAACTCTTCGAAACTGCTCGAAACGCCCTCCGGGAAATGCGGGCAGCGGCTCTTGCATCTCAGGCACACCCTGGAAGGTCACGAATCCTCCGCGCCGGTAGGCGAGTTCGCAGAGGTATTCTCCCGCCCCACTGTTCTCCAGCTTGCTGACAAATTCAGAGGAAAAGCCGCGTTGCGCCGAAGGAAGAATGGCGCGCCAGCGCTCAGAGATACAAATAACGGCGCGCCTGGTGGGCAGTGGCGCCACCAGCCGATCCAGAATGCTCTGCATGCTGGGCACCAGGTCCTCGGCCGAGAGCAGGCGCATCGGATCTACACCCAGGGTGGAGAAGGCAAGCGCGTTTTCCTGTACTGCATTCCGCTCATTCTCAAAGAGCACCATTACCATGGCGATGCCCAGCAGCATCTGCGGGATCGGCCCCAGCAAGTCGAACAACTCGACATAGGAATTGCGGAACTGGCCAAAAGCCATCAAGACCGCCCACAGCGCCAGCGCCATGGCCAGCAGGCTGAAGGCAAGCGAACTCCTGCGCTGGGCGTAGCGATAGAAATAGGCGGAGCAGTACAGGAGCACGACGGCCAAGCCTACTTCCAGACTGAAACGCGGGTTGGGAAGCACTTCCGGCCGGAAGACTCCACCAACCATATGAGCGTGCAAATTCCAATAAGCGAGCGCCGCCCCTGCCAGCCCGACTGCTACGTCGTACCAACGTACCCGGTATCTCTCACGCATCAGGCGCGTCGAGACAAAGATGCAGAGCGCCATCCCCACCAGCAATAGCGAACTACAGAGCGAGATTAGAGCCGAGGGTTGGCGGAACGTACTCCAAGCGCCCAACGCGTAGTGCAACGCGTAGGCGGCCCAGCCCAGTTGCCAGGCGCGAAAATAATCTTGGCGGCTCTGCTCGTAAAGGTAGGTAAAGACGAGGAATAGCAGCAGGGCGACCACGCCCGGCACGACCACCATACTCATCGCGACGCTGTTCATGGCGCTGGAAACAGCTCTCCACAGCCCTCAAGGACCTGCGAAAGAGGGGTCTTGTGTATCAATGTTTTCATATCGTGACCCGTAAAACAACCGTTTTAAGCACACCAAAGACACGAGCGGAATAGAGCTTTACCGGTCATGGCGTCAGCTTTGATGCCTCGGGCGCCGACAGCGTGGGCTGTCCGGTCGTAACCTGTAACATGATTACTTCTTCGCACACAGGACTGTTGGCGGAATCTACTTGGGGATGCGCGAATGCCAGCTGCTGGCTCGCTGCCCATCTTCGTACTGCTGTGAATTGACATCCTGGCGAGTTGAGCAGGCCCGGCTGGATCCAAGGCCGTATAAAATAGTTAAAGCATGAATCCACCGAATCCATCAACTGAAGCCGCCGTCAAATCAGAGATGGCGCTCCCGAATAGCCCTTCGAATTTCATACGTGACATCGTTCTCGAAGATTTGAAGACCAACAAGTATGAAGGACGCGTGCAAACGCGTTTCCCGCCTGAACCGAACGGCTATCTGCACATCGGCCATGCTAAATCGATTTGCCTGAACTTCGGGCTGGCAGCCGAGTTTGGCGGCAAAACCAATTTGCGCTTCGACGATACCAATCCGTCGAAGGAAGAAACCGAGTACGTTGAGTCTATTAAAAACAACGTCAAGTGGCTTGGGTTTAAGTGGGACGGGCTGTTCTACACATCGGATTACTTCGACCAGTTGTATGAATGGGCGGTGACGCTCATTAAAGCCGGCAAAGCTTACGTCGATGACCTCACGGCAGATGAGATACGCAAGTACCGCGGGACGCTGACTGAGTCAGGCAAAGACAGTCCCTACCGCAATCGTTCGGTCGAGGAAAATCTGGACCTGTTTGCGCAGATGCGGGCCGGCGAATTCCCGGATGGCTCGCGAGTTCTACGGGCCAAAATTGACATGGCTTCGCCCAACCTCAACATGCGCGATCCGGTGATGTACCGAATCCTGCACGCGGAACACCATCGCACCGGAAACAAGTGGTGCATTTACCCAATGTACGATTACGCTCACGGAGAGTCGGATTCGATCGAGAAAGTCACGCATTCAATCTGTACGCTCGAGTTCGAGGACCATCGGCCGCTCTACAACTGGTTCATTCAGCAGCTGGGTATCTTTCCATCGCAGCAGATCGAATTTGATCGCCTCAACCTCACCTACACCTTGTTGAGCAAGCGCAAGCTGCTTCAGTTGGTGGGGGAAGGCCACGTGCGCGGATGGGATGATCCTCGCATGCCGACGATTGCCGGGATCCGGAGGCGCGGCTATACGCCCGAGGCCATCCGTAATTTCTGCGGTGCCATCGGCGTGTCTAAGACGAATGGTTCAATCGAACTCGCCATGCTTGAGCACTTCGTTCGTGAAGACTTGAACAAACGGGCGCCGCGGGTGATGGCGGTGCTGCGGCCGTTGAAAGTTGTCATCGACAATTATCCGGCAGGTCAGGTCGAAGAGATGGAGGCAGTGAACAATCCGGAAGATCCCAGCGCGGGCAGTCGCAAGGTACCGTTCTCGCGGGTGCTTTATATCGAGCAGGATGACTTCCGCGAAGACCCGCCGAAGCAGTATTACCGGCTCTCTCCGGGCCGCGAGGTCCGGCTGCGTTACGGCTACTTCGTGACTTGTACGAGCGTGGTAAAGAATGAGAAGGGTGAAGCTGTCGAAGTCCACTGCACGTACGATCCTGAAACCCGCGGCGGAAATTCTCCTCCTGACGGGCGTAAAGTGAAGTCGACCATACATTGGGTTTCAGCGGCTCATGCAATCGATGCTGAGGTGCGAGTTTACGACAATCTCTTCACAAAGGAAGATCCTAACCAGACCGAAGGGGGTAAAGACTTTACCTCAAATCTCAACTCCCAGTCGCTCGAGATCCTAAGCAACGCGAAGCTCGAGCCATCGCTGGCCAACGCAGCGGTGGAGAACCGTTATCAATTCGAGCGCCTGGGATATTTCTGCGTCGATCCCGACTCCGCTTCCGGAAAATTAGTTTTCAATCGGACGGTGGCTCTGAAAGATACCTGGGCAAGGATCGAAAAGAAGACGGACAAAGGGATCCCGAAAAAGTGACCAACACATTCAGAAAAAGTGACTGGGGAGAGTCTCAGCAGGCCGCTTTGCCGGAAGAACGAGGTGGCTGTTAGATTGTGATCTCCATCCCCTCCGCCGCGGCCCGCACTCTGGGATAGTAATTGCGCGCGTCTTTTACCACTTTGTCGATGCAGGCGTCGTCGTGGTCAGGATCGTGGTGATACAAGACCAACTCCTTCGCTCCGCTCTCCATCACGACGTTGATTGCTTCGCGCCAGTGGCTGTGTCCCCAGCCCCGCTTGCGCGCCGCGTATTCTTCGGGAAGATACTGCGCATCGTAAATAAGAACGTCCGCGTCGGCCGCTAACTTACGCACATTCTGGTCAAACGCCGCGTCGCCAGGTTCATTATCGGTGGCATATACCACTATGCCCTCTTTGGTTTCGAGCCGGAAACCCATGCAGCCTTGGGGATGGTTTAACCACATCGTCTGCACCGTCAAATCACCCATTGAGACTCGTCCCTCTTCAATGTCGTAGAAGTCACGGTGTGCCTTCATCTCGGTCATGTCTACGGGGAAATAAGGAGCGGCCATCTGCTCTTCCATTACTCGTTTCAGACTGCGCGTCCGGCTGGAGGAGTGGAAGATAAAGCGATTTTCTGGCTTGTCATACAGAGGACCAAAAAATGGGATTCCCTGGATGTGGTCCCAGTGGAAGTGGGAGACGAAAACATGGGCAGCGACGGGACGATCGGCAAAGTCGCGGCGCAGATTATGTCCCAGGGTACGGAGGCCGGTACCGCAGTCGAAAATGTAAAGGCCGCTGTCTAGACGCACCTCGACACAGGAAGTATTGCCGCCATAACGCAAGTTTTCCGGCTGGGGAGTCGGCGTCGATCCGCGTACGCCCCAGAACCTGATTTGCATACGCCCCCGTTTGAGCGGATGTCGGCTGAACCCTCATCTTCCGACTCCGTGACCCATCCGTCAATTCTTTCGCTGGTTACAGGGGTACAGTAACCGCAGTGGAGCGTCCCCTATAATGAGTCAACCGCGCTGCCTATGCTCTGTCCGAATTACCAGGAATTTTCGCGCCTCGCCCGCGAGGCCACGCTGGTGCCAGTGGTGAAGTCGGTGACTGCCGACTTGCTGACGCCCGTCTCCGCGTTTTTAGCCATCGCGGCCAACGAACCCGAGTCCTTCCTGCTGGAGTCGGTGGAACGTGGCGAGCAAATCGGCCGCTACACCTTTCTGGGGGCGCGGCCTTATATGCGGTTGCAGGCGCGCGGCGAGAATGTGACGCTACGAAAGCGGAGGCGCGAGGAAACGCGCCAGGGCAGCGCCATCCAGGTTGTTAAAGAACTTCTGCGAGAACACCGTCCGGCGACAGTCCCAGGGCTGCCGCCGTTCACTGCAGGCGCGGTGGGTTATTTCAGCTACGATATCGTCCGCCAACTGGAGAATATCGGCCAACACGCGAAGGACGATGTTTCTCTGCCGGATTGTGTGCTGATGTTTTTCGATCGTCTGCTCGCATTCGACCACCTGCACCACCAGATACACATCATCGCCACCGCCGACGTCTCGGGCGAGAGTCCGCGACGGGCTTACGATCGTGCCGTGGCTGACATTGCGATTCTGGAGAAGAAGCTAGCGGCTGGTTTGAGGCCTGCGCACTGGCAGAACACGCTGCAGCCGGCAAAAGGCAAGCTCAAAGTTCGTGCGGGTAGCAGCCGCCAACATTTTCTCGAGGCGGTCAAAAGGGCCAAAGAATACATCGCTGCTGGAGATGTGTATCAGGTTGTCCTCTCGCTGAGGCTGGAATTTGCGCCCGCTGTCGCTCCGTTTGATATTTATCGCGCGCTGCGTAGGGTGAATCCGTCGCCCTATTTGTATTTTCTTCGCATGGGCGCCAACACCCATATTCTGGGCTCGTCCCCCGAGATGCTGGTGCGTGCGAGCGGACGCAAGCTCGAATACCGGCCAATCGCCGGCACCCATCCGCGAGGCCGTGATGAAGCCGAAGACATCCGGCTGGAAAAGGAAATGCTCGGGGACGAAAAGGAACGCGCCGAGCATGTGATGCTAGTCGATCTCGGGCGCAACGATCTGGGCCGAGTGAGTGAATACGGTTCGGTGAAGGTGAAAGACCTGATGTACGTGGAGCGCTACTCGCACGTTATGCATCTGGTTTCTGCGCTCGAAGGGAAATTGCGAAACGACCTCGACGCGCTCGACGCATTTGCTGCCTGCTTCCCGGCAGGCACTCTGAGCGGCGCGCCCAAAGTCCGCGCCATGCAGATCATCGAAGAGTTGGAGCCAAGGCGGCGTGGTATTTACGGCGGCTCTGTGCTCTACGCCGATTTCGCCGGCAATCTAGATTCCTGCATTGCAATCCGAACCATGTTGATGCAGGGCAGGAAGGCATATCTGCAAGCCGGGGCCGGCATTGTCGCCGACTCCGATCCGGCGCGAGAATTCGAGGAGTGCATGAACAAAGCACAGGCAGTGTTGCGAGCGGTGAAGACGGCCAGAGGAGGCGATTAGAGGTCTTTTCGCGAGTCCCCGTCTGCGTCCCCACGGTTTTCCCGACGGAATCTAGGTTGAGCTCGGTTAACAAAAGCCTGCTTCGCGTACATAGGGACCTAGCCGCTCATCTCCAGGAAATTCTGCACCAGTTTCTTTCCGTCAGAGGTCAGCACGCTTTCTGGATGAAACTGGACGCCTTCTACGGCAAACTTCTTGTGCCGCAGGCCCATAATAGTGCGTGACCCGTCGCGCTCTGTGGTGAACGCGCTGATCTCTAAGTCCGCAGGCAATCCATCCTCTTGCACGACCAGCGAGTGGTAGCGCGTGGCCGTCATCGGGGACGAAAGACCGCCGAAGACTGTCCGCCCGTCGTGCTGGACTTCGCTGGTCTTGCCGTGCATCAGGTTCTTAGCGCGGACCACTTTGCCGCCAAATGCCGCGCCGATAGCCTGATGACCGAGACAGACGCCCAGCACGGGAACCTTACCGGCGAAATGCCGGACTGTATCGATGCTGATTCCCGCGTCCTGCGGCGTACACGGTCCCGGTGAGAGCACGATCCTCTCAGGACGCATTGCCTCAATCTCGGCAACCGTTAGCTGGTCGTTGCGGCGAACTTCGACTTCCACACCCAATTCGCCAAGGTACTGAACAAGGTTGTAAGTAAACGAATCGTAGTTGTCGAGGACAAAAACCATGAGGGACGTTGACCACAAGTTTAATTCAAAATCTGTCCTGGATTGCAAAAAGGAGTTTGGGAAAGAAAACGAAACTCCGAGACCCCACCTTTCCAGAAGTTGGAAAGGGGGGTACTCGGAGCTGAATTAACCATTTACCTTTCTGCGGGAAACCTGACTTGACCAACCCTCGCAATAGCGAGGATGAACTGCTTCAGGGAAGCTTCAGCACCCAGGCTCCCAGGCCGTGCGACGCTGCGTAAAGCAGGCGTGCGCCCGGCACGATGGTCAAACCCGAGATCTCGACGTTAGGCATTCCCTTTGCTGCCAGCCTCCAGATCGTCGACCCAGATGCTAAGCGATATACGCCAAAATCGCTCGATGCGTAGAGGTCCCCGGTCATGCTATCGAGCGCGACGTCAGTGATCGGAAGGTCTCTCAGGTCGAAGCTCCGGTCGGTGAATGTTGCCGTCTGCGCAACCGGGTCATAGATCACCTCGAACACATGGCCGGGAGTTGACGGCGTGCTTGCGCTGTATCCGTCGTAAGAGATCCAAGCGTGGTTGGCATTCGCGGGGTCGATGGAGATCCCAGTCACGAATCGGTTGGGAGCCGCTGCGGAACTGGTGTCAATACGCGTGAACACAACCGAAGTGTTCGGATCGGTATCGGCATTGTGGGAGATGAAGACGCGCCCGGTGCTCGTCGCCGCCCACAGCGTGGAGGTGTCGCTCGCGGTCCTTTGAACCGCAGCTACAGAGCCTCCCGCCAACGTGCCTAGACTTGTCGAGGTCAGCGAAGTGGCACCGATCGTCACCCAATCGCCGCACTTCCCCAGGGTATCCACACCGGTCCATTCATTGCACTGGGCACGGAACTCTGAAAGGTTATAGGTTCCCATTCCATGAGTCTTGGTGCGATAAACGGTGGCTGTTCCCACAAACATCGTCCCGCTAACTTTCGGATCGCTGATGATGGGAACGTAGAACTCCTCTCCTGTGTTGACGATGGGATCACTGATCCAGTTCCAGTCGGCAATTGCCCCATTGCTGAAGTTCACGTCGACTTGAGCGTCGAAAAAAGTGTGGAAACGGAATTTCGGATTGACTGCGTCAAACCCGGACTGCCCACCGTCGCCAATCATGGTGTTCAGAAACAGGCCAGCCGTCTTGGTGGACTGCCACGTACCGTTGTCCTGCGTACCGCCCAAAACCAGTGTCGAGTCGAACGGGCTTATAGAGACGCTGTAAAACTGAAGCGTGGAGAGTCCTCTGTTCAGGCTCTGCAGCTGACTTGGAACCTGCGAGAGCAGTTGCTGGCAACGGCTGAGGGCCACGCCTGTGATGCCACGGGGAGCGCAGTTCGCGGAGCCGTTAGCCAAAACTCCGCTGGAGCGCATGATTCCGCCGTCGCCACCCTCGAAGAACTGCAAGGGATTGCCGGGATTCGTAACCAAGGTGTGCTGGTCAGGATGCAAACCATTGGGATGCAGGAAGTCGGTTGCATCCATCGTCATATCGGTGAAGGTCTGTCCACCGTCGGTGGAGAGCACGACGCCGCGTCCATTCGAGATGTTTCCGGTTTCACCATAGGCGTACGATCCCCCGACGTATACGACGTCTGGGTTGCCCGGGGGTGTGTATACAAAGTTGTCGTACCAGCATTGCCCTTCGCAGGAATTGAACGTGGCGTATAGGCGAGAAGCTGGGTTCTTACTGGTAAGAAGGGCGAAATTGGGAGTGCCGGTGGCTACATTGTTGCTCCGAAAAGTCTGAGCAGGAGGCGCACCAACTTGCCCAATCACTAAGTACATTCTTGTGTCTCCATTTGGCAACTTGTTCACCGCAATCTCCGGTCTCTCCGTAAAGCTGGTAGAAGGCCCGTCGGCGATGGGCAGGAATATCTGGTTCCAGGTGCTGCCGCCGTCGTGCGATCGCCAGACACCTTTTGCATATGCCGACGCGTATACGATTTTCGGGTTGACCGGATCGAGCACCACGCGACGCACTCCGCGCACCGAACAAAGTGTCAAGTTATGCGCCACATTGAGGGTATTAGTGCAGCCGGCCGTTGACTGGGCTCCATTGAAGATGAACGACCAGGTAACGCCGCCATCCGTCGATTTGTAGAGTCCCCAGGGAGGTGCCCCGGGCGCCAAGCTTACCGCGCCGCCAGTCACCGACGATATGCCCCGCACCGCGCGTACGGTGGCTGCGTAAATCGTGTTCGAATCCGATGGGTCGACGGCAATCGAACCGATCGCCCGCGCGTTAAAGACATTCTTGCCTATTGGCCCACTCCAGGTGTCTCCACCATCGGTGGATTTATACAGACCAACGCCAGCCTCGCTGTCACCGGAGGCGTTCGCCTCGCCGGTACCTACCCACACATTGTTGCTGTTGTTCGGGTCCAGGGCTACCGATGACGCGGCGTTAATGCCAAAGGAGCCAGAGACATAAGTCCAAACTGGCTCGGCCGCCAGGGCATCATTGGTGCGCCACACGCCACCACCGGCGGGAGTGGCATATAGGCGGCAGTTTCCAGGGACGCACGCGGGATCGATTGCCAGCGCAGTCGTACGCCCTCCAGCAAAATAGGCATTGGGCACGTAGTTGAATGAGTCTCGGAAGCGAAACAATGGATACAGCGCGCTACTGGGGCCTAATGACGTCCAGGTTGATGCCGCTGATACGGCGTCGTTGGCAAAGCCTTTTGCCAGGTGCGAAGCGTGGGCTGCGCGCGCCCCCTCAATCTTGTCCAGAGAGATGTCTTTGCCGGGATAAGCCTGCTTCATGAATTTCCAGTCCGCTGCCGAACTGACGGGCCCCTCGCCGCCGTTGCCGGGCACCGTCCTCATCAGCTTTTCCATACGACGCGCCGCGGTGGGCGGCAGGTCATGTTCGCCGGTATCATTCCACTCCTGGCTGGATCGATTGTGAGCAGCGGCTTTCGGTGCGGTCGTTGCTGTTTCTTCCTGTTGAATATCAGAAGACTTTTTCGCGGAGTTTAGGTCGGACACTGCCCCATTTCGGGAATTCGCTGTGAGCACCGATCCGATGGCAATGAACAAAAGAAGCAGGAAACTGAGAGACAACAAAATTCGTTTCATAACGCTCCTGTGTGAAGTTTGTTCTGCACAAACCAACCTGGAAGACTACTTGCGAATTGTCGTGCCGTTTTCCCATCCGATCTCGGAAAACCCGCGTCAATAGCCTTTTCTAGGCGATTGCCGGATCAGGCTTCTAATCAGGGAACGAATTATTGAGCGGCTGACAGCGCCGTGTCAATGCCTGGCATAACAGTCGCAGTCAATAGGTTGCGTCAGTGTCACCTTATTTCGGGGCGCTGCGGCTTGAGCTAAGGCACCCTGGGCCTGCAAGGCATGGTCGGCCCATGAAGGCATACCCAGGGCACACGGGTCAGGCCTAAGTCTTGCCGAACTACCGTCTTGACACGCTGCACGCAAAACATCATGCTTACAGGGCCTCACTGGAGGACCATGGCCGAAGGCGAACACGAAAAGCGGGCAACCCGCCGGTTTGCGCTGCGGTTACCCGTTTCTGTTACGTACAGTGAAGACGGTGGGACAGAAAAGACGGCGCAGACCCGTGATGTAAGCGCCCGTGGAATTTGCTTTTACGTAGACTCGGCTATTGCCGCTGGGTCGGTCATCGAGTTCACTCTTACGCTCCCCCCGGAAATCACCCTTACTGAGAGCATTCGTGTCCGCTGCAAAGGCAAAGTGGTGCGTGTGGACAATGGCGGCCCAGACGGCAAGGTGGCGGTGGCCGCCGTGATCGACGAATACGAATTCCTGCCCGAAACCTAGAAACGTCCCAGATATCGGGTTAGAACATTAACCTCCGGCTTTATCCTCTACGGATGCCCTTGGTCAGGGGCGCTACCTTGTCCCGAACTTTCTCCGCGATGTCCGAGCCGCGGTCGAGCGCCTCCTCGACCCGATCTTTGGCTTCGTCCGCGAGCTCTTCCATCGCCTCTCGAGCATCGTCGTATCGTTCACGTAGCTCCTTACGGAACTGCTTACCGGTCTTCGGAGCCAGCAGCAGGCCAACCAGCGCGCCAGCTCCCAAGCCAATTAGCAGGAACGTTACTGCCGTGCCCACGCTTCCGCCACCCTCGGACGATTCATATTTTCCGCTGCGCATAAAGACATCCTTTCGCCTACGCCAAAAAAGGCTCTTTGGATTCGCTCTCGGCCATTTTAGCTGCGCAAGGGGAATCCGCGGCCTAAATTTGATGAGATTCCACTATCCGTGGGTTCGTCGGTGCTCTAGGCCCTGGCCGGAAGCTGGATTTGTGATTACGTACCGCACGAAGCCGCTGTGGGATGTGTA
This sequence comes from uncultured Acidobacteriota bacterium, assembly GCA_963696025.1. GTDB lineage: Bacteria > Acidobacteriota > Terriglobia > Terriglobales > Acidobacteriaceae > JABCYV01. The sequence continues at coordinate 35,263 of CAVOII010000017.1, read as the reverse complement.
TTTGTCATAAAGTGCCCGGGCACGGTAGTTGTTTTCTTTGGTGTGCCAGTAAAGGCGTGACCAGCCCTCAGTCGTCATTTCCTTCACTAGCCAATCAATCAAGAGCCGCCCCGCGCCGGCGCCACGGGTGTTGGGATCGACAAATAAATCCTGCAGGTAGCACACAGGAGGGAGCGCCAAAGTAGTCTCATGAATGACGTAGTTGGCGATGCCCACGACGCCTTGGTCCTCGCCTTCAGCGACGATCGCGTAAACCGAGGAGGTCGGGTCCATAATCCGCGCCCAGGTGTGACTCGTGACCGCCGCGCATGGTTCCCTCTCATAAAAACGAGTGTAACCGTCCCACAGCCTGCGCCAGCGCCGCTCATCGCGGGCCTCAATCCTGCGCACCACTAAAGTCATTTGTCAGCCCCCAGAATCCTCGTCATCACTTGTCACCAGTTGGCACAATTCCGGCATTTTCGAACATGAGGACCACCGTTCGCTGCGGCGCACGCGTGCGGTGGAGTTCGCCCTTTGAGACCACCAGCCCCTGCCGGGGTGCGAGTTCAACAGTTCGGCCCTCGAGATCGACCAGCAACTTGCCTTCGACCACATAGAAGAACTCATCATCGTGATCGTGTTTGTGCCAATGGTACTCGCCCTGGATCACTCCCACGCGTACCACCGACGCGTTCACTTGACAAAGCGTCTGGTTGTACCACTGGTGCGGAGCCGCGTCCGAGAGGGCTTTCTCATCGATCAGTTCCAGATGGTTGTACAGCACATTGAGGCGAGTGTCATACGGATATTGCGCAGCAGTACTCATTTTCCTTCTCCTGATTGGGGGCTTAAACCCGTTGGGAAATTTCGCGTTTGAAAGCCCGAATTGCTTTCTCATCTCGTTTGTAAAAGGTCCACTTCTTAATTCGTTTACTGCGGACGAATCCAGCCTGCGAGAGTATCTTCAGATGCTCCGTGACCGCAGACTGGCTCACGCGCAGCTTGCGCGCGATGAGCAAACCGCAGACCCCGTCTTTGACCAGATCCCCGTCCCGTTTTGTCAGAATCATTTCATCAATTAGCAAAGTTATGAAATGATGATGCTATAGTTACTGAATGATTGCAAGATCCGGAATGAAGTAACTTTTTAACCGCAAAGCTCGCAAAGAAACCCATGCGGTATTAAGATACTACCTGCCTGAGTCACCACTTTCCCTTCCCACTCCAGCCCGTGTAAAATCAGATGGTTTGGTCCTTAGCGTCTGGCGGAAAATGTGGCCTGCCAGCCTTCTGCCGACTAGCCGCAATTAAAGGAGATTTACTCAGCAATGGCTATTCCCGCCACCCAGCTTCGCCCTGGCATGATCATTAAACACAATAATGATCTGCACTCCGTCTTCAGCGTCGAGCACCGCACTCCCGGCAACTTGCGTGCCTTTATCCAGGCTAAGCTGCGCAACTTGCGAACTGGGGCCATGTTCGAGCACCGCTTCCGCTCGCCTGATCCTATTGAGAAGATCAATGTCGATGAGGTCGAAATGGAGTTTCTGTACGCCGATGGCGACAGCTACTACTTCATGGACACGACCAATTTCGAGCAGGCGCATCTGACCAAGGAAATCCTGGGCTCTGCAGTGGATTACCTCATCTCGAATCTGAAAATTAAGGTGGAATTCTTCGATGGCAAGGCGGTGGGGATCGAGTTGCCCCAGACGGTGGAGTTGACAGTGGTGGAAACTGAGCCAGGACTAAAAAGCGCGACTGCCTCGAGCGTAACGAAGCCAGCTAAGACTGAAACCGGACTCGTCGTCTACGTGCCGCCCTTCATCAATGAAGGCGAGAAGATTCGCGTGGACACGGCCGAAGGGGCATATTTGTCGCGGGCGTAGCCAGTAAGGCATCCTGTCATCCTGAGCGAGTCAGATCGTTCGCGAAGCGAACGATCTGGGGAGCCGAAGACCTACGGATTAGAATGCTAGTCTATAGGGGTCTTTCGACTGCGGAGCTGCTTCGCGAAGCGGAACAGCTACTCCGCTCAAGATGACAGCTAGTTAGAGTTACGAATGGTTTCTGCCGAAAAAGCCGTGCAGGCCCGCCGCTTCCTGGTCCGCGGACGGGTGCAGGGCGTCGGCTTTCGTTGGTTCGTAGAGCGGGAGGCGCACATTCTGGGCATTGCCGGATGGGTCCGTAATAACCACGATGGCAGCGTGGAGGTCCTGGCCATGGGCACGCGTGATCAACTTTCCGGACTGGGTTCGCGCCTGCGACAAGGCCCACGAGCCGCTCGCGTGGATGATGTCGGAGAATCCGAAGCCCGGCCGGTCGCCGGCTTGACTACATTTCGCATCGAAGGAGCCTGGTAATGCCGCCCCCCGCCGTCTCCGCCAAGACGAACTCGAACTGCGAGCCGCTGAAAAAACTTATCCGCGAAGTCCCGGATTTCCCCAAAAAGGGCATCCTCTTTTACGACATTACTACCCTGCTGAGGGACAAGCTTGGCTTTGCGACTTTGATTGACGCACTTTCCGAATATTATCTGCAAAAAGAAGTGGATCTGGTGCTGGGCATTGAGGCCCGCGGATTCATCTTCGGACCCGCGCTCGCCTATCGTTTGAACGCCGGCTTCGTCCCCGTGCGGAAACCGGGGAAACTTCCCGCGGCCACGGCCCGTGCTGAATACGAACTGGAATACGGCAGCAATGTGCTGGAGATCCACAAAGACGCGATTGAGAAAGGCCAGCGGGTGATCATCGTGGACGATCTATTGGCGACGGGCGGAACTGCCGAAGCGACCGCTAGACTGGCATCTTTGCTAGGAGCGGAAATCGCTGGTCTGGGATTCGTGGTAGAGCTTGACTTCCTCAAGGGACGCAACAAGCTCGCGGGATACGACGTACTGTCGCTGCTGCACTATGACAAGTAAAGGTATCACTCGACCGCGTTACGCGAAATCACTTCGCGGTACCACTCCGCACTGAGCTTAGGTGTGCGCGTCTGGGTTTTGAAATCAACGTAGTGCAGGCCGAAGCGCTTGCTGTAACCGTCTGCCCACTCGAAATTGTCGAGCAGGCTCCAGAGGAAATACCCCTTGATTGGGTAGCCTTCCGAAGCCGCGCGATGCAGGTGCGTGAGGTGATTGCGCAGATACATCACGCGGTCGGTGTCCTCGACACGTCCGTCGCCAGTTATCACATCGTCGGCGGAGCAGCCATTCTCCGTGATGTACAAAGTCCGCGGTTTCCAAATATCGCCAACGTTGCGAACCGCCCAGTAGATCACTTCTGGGGCAATGTATAGCCAGTCCGAAGCCATACGCGGAAAAGAGGTCTGTCGCTTCTCTACGGCGTAGCCGGCGGGTGACGCGTCTGCGCGCACATACTCCGGTGTATACACGTTGAGGCCGACGAAATCGAGCGGACTGCCGATGATCTTCATGTCGCCGGCCTCGACCTTGGGAGCGTTCGCGCCCTGGCGCTGGAGATAGCCGTCGGTGTACTTACCCTCCATGACGGCCGTGAGAAACTGCGCGTTTTCCTCGCGAGTGGCGCGCTGCGCAGCCTCGATTTGCTCGCGACTCTCGATCACGGGCACGCAGACATTGTAATTTTCCGCGAGGCCGACCTTAGTTCCGCTCTTCGCGTTGGCCCGAATGGCCTGTACGGCCAGGCCGTGCCCCAGGACGGCATGGTGGCGAACCTGATTCACCTGAGCATCCGGTAACTTCAGGCCCGGCGCAAATTTGCCGTCTTTGTAGCCATGGTCGGCAATGCACTCGAACTCATTGATGGTGAAAAAGTGGCCGACGCGATCCGACAAGTGGCGGGAAACATAGCCGGCGTAATCGGCTAACGCTTTTGCGGTGTCGCGTGATTGCCAGCCGCCGGGCAAAGCCTGCGGCAGGTCCCAGTGGAAGAGTGTGACGTACGGGGCAATATTGTTCTTGAGCAGCTCGTCAATCACGCGCTGATAATAGTCCAGGCCCTTCTCGTTCGGCTGACCGGTCCCGTCGGGGAAGACGCGTGGCCAGGCGATGGAGAACCGATATCCCGTCACGCCCAGGTTTTTCAGAAGCTTCACATCCTCTTTGTACAAATGGTAGGAATCGTCGGCCACGTCGCCGGTGTCACCCTGAAAAGTCTTGCCGGGGGTATGTGAAAAAGTGTCCCAGATTGATGGCTTCCGTCCCTCTTCGTTCACCGCGCCCTCGATCTGATAGGAAGCGGTGGCGCAGCCCCACAGAAAGTTGGGCGGGAACCGCAGCAAACTAGCCATTTGTGCGAATGCAATCCGCGGGATTGAGCCGCTGGCAACTGCAGCCGCAGCGGTGCCAGCCAAAGTCTTGCCAAATCGGCGACGCGTCAGTTTTCTCATGGCGCAAAGAAGATTATCACTAGCGCTGGGCCAAAATGAAGTTAAGTGACAAGCGCAATAGTCGAGAAGGAAACGAACGATTGTGTCAAGCCGTTGGGATCACCTCAGTCAATACCAGCGATCCGTCTTTCGCGATATAGCTTTTCTTCCCGAACCAATCTTCCATTGCGTCTTTCAGTTCCTTCAGCGGAACGTTCCGTCCAATCTCCATCACACCATCGGCTACGGGGAGAGTGTCGTCAAAAACGCTAGCATTGGTAAAGTTGCGCATGGAGAAGCTGTCCAGCCACTTCAACGGACAGAGCAGACGCCGGCCTTTCTCTTCGTACTCTACTCGGATCTTCCGTGCGAACACGAAATGATTTAACCACACATTTCGAAGCAACCACGATGCACGCGTGGCCCTAAGCTTGACACGGCGCCTTCCCCGGCATACTCTGCCGCGACGGCCCCAACCAGAGTTTTCCGGCTTATTGTTTTTTTGCAATCTACACCGAGCGCTGTGAGGAGGAATCATGTACATACTTTGGTGGATCATCGTGGGTTTAATCGCGGGCTGGGCCACCGGGAAAATCATGAAGGGCGGTGGCTATGGTACCGGCATGGATATCGTCATCGGCATCGCCGGCGCGATCATCGGGGGATTTATCATGCGCCTGGTCGGCTTTTCGGCGGCGGGTGGTCTTATCTACACCATCCTGGTAGCTATTCTCGGAGGCGTAATCCTCACTTGGATTGTGCGCCAGTTGAAGAAAGCCTGATATCCCCGAAGCAGGCTTCGACCAGCCAGAAAGCGCAACACCGGCTAGGTCGGCTCGATTCGCACCAGTTGCGGCTTTTGTTGTGTTTCCGTCGAAGAGGCAGCCCACCGGGTGGGCTTTGCGGATCGCTTTCGGAAGTTGTCGACGAACGACCCTACTCTCATTGAGCCTCTTATCAGGTGACCAATCTCTACGCCTGCGAAGATTGGTATCTGTTCAACGTAATACAAGCCGCTGGTGGCGGCACATCCACATTGGCTGCAGTCAGGAGCGCCACCAAAGATGCAGGGTTCAACCCGAGTCTTTAGATCCGCGGAATAGTTGGTCGACATCTTGGAAAACAAGCAGCGCGCAGGATTTGCCGGCGGAGAAAGCAGCGCCTCAGCAATGCCAGGGCTCATCAGCAGTTTGGGATAGCGCGTACGCAAACCCGGAAGCTGTTCAGCTACCAGCCGGCGGTCGTCCTGCGTCAGCATTTCCGCACTCTTTTCACCCTGCTGCGGGGTGTAGAGGCTCACCCATAGCCGTTGCACTTCCGGCCGGGCATTCCATAACGACACGTATTCCTCGAGGTAACTCGATCGCTGCAGCATTGGGCGGGTGATGGTCCAGTGAATGTTGACCTGGCGGTTTTTAATATTACGAAGGATGCGATCGTAGGTCGCCGGTTTTCGGCGCTCATCGTGATGCTCGGGAAGGCCATCAACCGATACCGCCACTCGCGTGCGGGGAAGGGTCATCCACTCCATCGGGATTGGAATGACCGCGCTGGTTACAACCATGGTGAACACTCCCATGGAGCTGAGTGCTGGCAGAATCCTGCTCAGCTCGCGGTGACGAACCAGCGGTTCACCGCCGACGAGGGAGACATGAAGTGGTCGATGCAGCCGAACCAGCTCGAGCACCCCTTCCACCAGTTCGTCGCCCCGAAAGTCGGATAACTGGCGTAGCGTGACGCCATCTCCCAGATGCTTGTCACCGTATGCGTAACAACCTGGACAGCTGAGCGGACACTCGCGAGTGATCTCAATGGAAAGCATGGGACCCCTGCCGCTCAAAATATTTCTCCAAGCGGCAAACAGTTCCGCTAAGGTGAGTCCGGGACGAGACTGCGAAGACTTCATTACTAATGTTAGATGCAGGCGGGAGAAGAAATTATGGAAAAGTAAAGCCTCATAACATTGTACGGTACCAGACGGAAAGAGAGTCGAGGTTCGAACCTCAAGCCGACGTCTCGTTAGCGCGGCTACGACAGCATGTTACAAACATGGGTTTGGGCCAGGTCGGGGACGCCTTGTTTCCCGGGACGTCTCGACAGTGAGTTGAGAAATTTTTCCTACTTCGCCGACTGGAGGCGCTGTTCAAGCTCCACGAGCTCGCGCTTCAATCCATCCGGTAGACGGCTCCCGAACTTGGCGAAGTGCTCTTTGATGAGCGGCACCTCCGCCTGCCATCCGGCGACGTCGACGCTAAGCAGTTTTTCCAGATTTGCGGCCGAAATATCCAAGCCATGGGTATCCAGATCGGCGGGCGCGGGAAGGCGGCCGATCGGCGTCTCCACCCCATGCGCCTTGCCTGCGCAGCGCTCGAAGACCCACTTTAGGACGCGGCTATTCTCCCCATAGCCCGGCCAGATCGACCTGCCGTTCTCATCCTGACGGAACCAGTTCACATAATAGATCTTCGGCAATTTCGACGGTTCCGATTGCGTCCCCATCTTGAGCCAGTGTGCGAAGTAGTCACCCATGTGGTAGCCGCAGAAGGGAAGCATGGCCATGGGATCGCGGCGAAGCTGGCCGACTTTGCCGGTAATCGCAGCCGTGGTTTCGCTGCTAACGGTTGCACCCAGGAAAGTACCGTGTTGCCAGTTGAAGCTCTCCGTGACCAGGGGGACAATGCTAGCGCGACGCCCGCCAAAAAGGATGGCGTCGATAGGCACGCCCTTCGGGTCCTCCCACTCGGGTGCGATCGATGGGCACTGCGAGGCTGAGGCGGTAAAGCGTGCATTCGGATGCGCCGCCTTCCGGCCCGAAGCCGAGGTCCACGGACGCCGCAGCCAGTCCACCAGTTCCGCGGGCTTTTCGGACGTCATACCCTCCCACCAGATGTCCCCATCGGGCGTCATGGCGCAATTGGTAAAGATGGAATTCCTGGTGACAGTACCCATGGCGTTCGCGTTCGACTGCATGCTGGTTCCCGGCGCCACGCCGAAGAAGCCGCACTCCGGATTGATGGCATAGAGCCGGCCATCGGGCCCGAACTTCATCCACACAATGTCGTCGCCGATGGTTTCCACCTTCCAGCCAGGCACGGTCGGAATCAGCATGGATAGGTTGGTCTTGCCGCAGGCGGAGGGAAACGCGCCGGTGATGTACTTCACCTCGCCCGACGGATTGATCAGCTTGAGGATGAGCATGTGTTCCGCCATCCAGCCCTCGTCACGGGCCTGTACGGATGCAATGCGCAGCGCATGACATTTCTTGCCGAGCAGTGCGTTGCCTCCGTAGCCGGAACCAAACGACCAAATCTCGCGGGTTTCCGGGAAGTGGCAAATATATTTGTGCTCAGGGTTGTTGGGCCAGGCCGAGTCCTGATCGTTGGGGCCAAGCGGGGTGCCAAGCGAATGCAAGCCACGTACAAAATCATCGTCTTCCCGAAGGACGTCGAGCACCTGAATTCCCACTCGCGCCATGATGTGCATGTTAGCCACGACATAGGGGGAATCGCTGATCTCGACCCCGATTCTCGCGATAGGCGAGCCAATCGGCCCCATACTGTACGGGATCACATACATAGTGCGTCCCGCCATCGACCCAGCAAAGAGGCCCCGCAACTTCTCTTTCATCTTTACTGGATCTTCCCAGTTGTTAGTGGGGCCGGCGTCGTCCTTGCTGCGCGAGCAGATAAATGTTCGGTCTTCCACGCGCGCCACATCACCAGGGGTCGAACGGACAAGAATGCTGTTGGGCCTCCTCTCCGTATTGAGGGGGATGGCAACGCCAGCCAAAATCATCAGCCGCAGCATTGCCTGGTACTCCTCAGGCGAACCATCGCACCAGTGCACACGATCTGGTTTGCACATTTGCGCGACTTCTTCTACCCATTGCGCCAGATGCTTGTGGTTTTTCCCACTGGCAGTTGATTCAACTTCCAACGCTTGCGTAAGAGCGGACATGAAGGCGTCTCCTAGAGAAACCCCACCCGGGGCATGCGATGCCACGATGTGGAGCGGTGATCAGCGGCGGAACGTCGCCAGCAATACAACAAAGTATTGTCTCTCATTTGAACGGGTCTTCCAAGGGCTCGCCTTCGGCAGCCAATCTTCGGCAGTGGCAGCCGTGAGGCATTGACGAGGATGAAGCGTTAGGCTAGCGCTCTATTCCTGCCCCACTGGCTGCGCAGACTCGAGCTCAGCGACTATCGCATCCAGATGGCTCAGGGTTTGATTCACCGTAAGCGAATAAATCTCTCGATCTACCCCCTCACCTGATTCCAGCGCCGTTTTCAAGTAATGTCCGGCAATTTCGACCGCCAACGGATCGGTGATCACTTGGCCGGTGCGATTCTTGTACTCCATCCACGCGGGATGCGGCAGGGCCACCCACACGGGACGGCCATCCACCAGAAACTTTATGTCGACCGCGTCGGCGTGCCGCGTGGCAATGGCCACGATCAGGGCTTGATAGACACAATGCACGTCCCGCTTGCTCCAGCGATCGATGGCACGAAAGTCCTGATACATAGCTGATAAAACTATATCGAAGCTACGAGATGCCGGCAAACCCGCGACCGAGAACTGAGAACTGAGAACTCAGAAGAGCCAACCGATTTTTCCGGCAAACTCATTAGGCACCTCAGCTTCAATTATCATGGCTGCTGAAAGTCGATCGCTTGTGACCGACAATTTCCCATGAAAAATCTCGGAATTCTGCTCTCTGGCCGTGGCTCGAATTTTGAGGCCATTGCCAAGAACGTCGCCTCCGGGCACATTCCCAATGCTCGGATTGCCGTCGTCATCTCCAACAAGGCTGACGCCGGCGGCATCGAAACTGCTCGCAGACTCGGACTGAACGCGTTAGTGATTCGTTCCCAGAGCAAGGAGCGGGAAGAACACGATCGCGAAGTAGTGGGCGCGCTGCAGCAGCATAAAGTCGATCTGCTTTGCCTGGCGGGATACATGCGTCTGCTCTCGCCCTGGTTCGTACGGCAGTTCCCACGCCGGATTCTCAACATCCATCCCTCGCTGTTGCCGGCCTTCCCTGGCCTGGAGGCGCAGGAGCAGGCCTTCGCTTACGGCGTGAAAGTTTCCGGCTGCACGGTGCACTTTGTCGACGAAGAACTCGACCACGGCGCCATCATCGTGCAGAAAGCCGTGGCGGTGCTCGACACCGATACTGAGCACTCGCTAGCCGCCCGCATCTTGGAGCAGGAACACATTGCGTATTCCGAGGCGATCAAAATCGTACTGGAGGGAAAGTTTGAGCTGGTGGGGAGGAGGCTTGTGACAAAGATGACTGACAAATAGTAACCGTTCATTGGTGAAATCACTTGTTCTCTGACATCCCGATGACAACCTACTCCGCGTTACAATTCCGTTATGGCAGCGGAGGTCCAGGGATGCTCTTGTCTCGCAAACTTGTAGTAGGGAATGTCTGTTGCTGATCTCGGCGGTGACTCTCCTTTATTGCCAATCCCACTCGCACGGGACGACTGGCCCAGACGGAATCCGGAGCGGAACTTGGATCATTCGGGCTGCCGCATTCACTGTCGGAAGGCTGACAGTCACCAACGATTCACGGGCGGAGATCTTCGTCGCTGACGAGCAGCACAAGAAACCAATACGTTTGACCGAAGGACTTCACCCTGACTGGTCTCCGGACGGAGATCGAATCGTTTTTGACGCCGTGGGCGATCACGGAGGGAAGAACGAGATTTACGTTATTAACTCGGACGGTTCTGGTAGAAAGCAATTGACCATAAGAAAAGGCGGAACCGGTGGAAGCGCGCCGGTTTGGTCCCCCGATGGGGGAAAGATCGTTTTCACAATTAGCCAGCGCATTGGTAGTGCGGCGGAGATCTACGTCATGGATCAAGATGGCTTAAATCTTCACTCTGTAACAGAAGGGTCGGGCCCACAGTGGTCCCTAGACGGTCACCGACTAACCTTCAACCGCGCCTCGAAGAGTCATGAGGATAAATCGTCGATTTGGGTCTCAGGTGTAGACGGTTCCGATGCCAAACCGATCACAGAGGAAACGTCGGCTGCCTGTTGCCCGAGATGGACATCGGACAACAGAATTGTATTTGCCTCGGATCGCGACGGTCGCTGGGCGATATTTTCCGCGAAGCCCGATGCCAGCGATCTTCATAGACTCGTTTACTCAATAGAGTCTGATTTCTTTTCCCCGGTGCTTTCACCGGATGACACGCAACTGGTTGTCGTGGCAGCCCAGCCGATTGGGTACGCGCGGCCTTCGAACCTCGGAACGGCCGGTGGATCATATCGCAAGGGATATGCGAAACCCACGATTCTTGTGATTGAACTAGATAGTCAACACAGCAGTCGGCGAATCGCCGAAGGGGGACAGCCCAGTATTGTATGGACGAAGCGTTAGCACCACAACTCTACTCAGGCGTGGGAGCCAAGATTGTCATGGAATCAATTTCACCAGTAGTTCTTCGTCAACTGCCGACAATCCGTAAATCCGCCAATTCGACAATCTGAGCGACAATCATCGGTATAATTTCACGACAATGCCTACTTTCGCCCCCGTTGATGAGCAACTGGCATACATCAAGAAAGGCTCCGCGGAAATTGTCAAAGAGTCGGAACTGCGCGCCAAGCTGGAAAAATCGCGCGCCTCTGGCCAGCCCATCCGCGTCAAAGCTGGCTTCGATCCGACCGCGCCGGACTTACATCTCGGCCACACCGTCCTTCTGCGCAAGTTGAAACACTTTCAGGATCTGGGCCACACAGTGATCTTTTTGATCGGCGATTTTACTGGCATGATCGGCGACCCCACCGGTCGTTCCGCCACTCGTCCGCCGCTTAGCGCTGAAGAAATCATGCGCAACGCCAAGACCTACATGGCGCAAGTGTGGAAGATTCTTTCCCAAGCCAGCACCGAAGTCCGCTTCAACAGCGAGTGGTTCGACAAGCTCAAGCCGGCCGACTGGATTCGCCTGACCGCCAAGTTCACAGTGTCACAAATGCTGGAGCGCGAAGACTTCCACAGACGCTTTCTAGAAGAAAAGCCGATTGCGTTGCACGAATTGCTCTATCCGCTGGCCCAGGGATACGACTCCGTTGCTCTCCAGGCCGATGTGGAGCTTGGCGGCACTGATCAGAAATTTAATCTGTTGGTCGGCCGCGAACTGCAGCGCGCCTACGGCCAGGAGTCGCAAGTGGTGCTGACTACACCCATCATTGAAGGTCTCGACGGCGTGCAGAAAATGTCGAAGTCACTGGGCAATGCGATTGGCATTCAGGAGCCGCCGCTCGAGATGTACGGAAAGATCATGTCGATTTCCGACCCGATGATGTGGCGATACTACGAGCTGCTGACAGATGTCCAGCTGCCAGAAATCGAGAAGATGAAGAGTCAAGCCCATCCCATGCAGGCCAAGAAGGACCTCGCGCGCAGGATTGTGACCGACTTCCACTCAGCAGAAGCCACAGCGAAGGCAGGAGAAGATTGGGCCAAGCAGTTCCAGACGAAGGAAACGCCCGACCAAATGGAAGAACGAGTAGTAAACATCGCAATGGTGAGTATCGCCGACGTGATGCCGGATTCCGGTGAAAGGGGTGTTGCTCAGAACATTAACTGGGATCACTCCGATGGAGAAGAGCGGTCTGTTATACGCGCGGATAAGCTACTCAAAGAAGCGGGGCTGGTTCCGTCCACGACGGAAGCCATGAGAAAGATCAAAGAAAAGGCTGCCAGTATTGACAACGAAGTTGTAATCGGAGCAGCGATCGTTGTATCTGCAAAAAAACCCTTAATTGTTCGTGTAGGACGAAGAATCGCCAGGGTCACTTTCACTCGGCCGTAGATGGCTTCCCCGTTATGACAAAGAGATTTTCTGCCTTCACAAGCGGTCGGCAATCATCGACGCCATCTTCTTGGCCGCGTTCACACTGACTCCGTTCGTCCGCAGGTCGAGGTTCACCATGACATCTCCCTTGCGCATCATCAACGCAGAGCCATCAGGTGCGACGTAGGCTTCGTCACCGATGCCCGGCACTACGGTAAATGTTTCCATGCCGGAAATCTGCTTCACGGCACCATGCGCAAGTTTCATGGTCATCGCTCCACCCTGCCATGTGTATTGGATGTCCATTCGCTTGCCGGCCTGACCGAATTGATACTCGCAGCTGATGATGCCGCGCTGTTCAACTGAAGTCACCTTCTCTCCCAGGACGCTGCTGGCTTCGATCGTGGACAACATGGCGCAAGGCTCGCGCTTGCCTCGGTAGGGAGTCGCCTCGCTATCCATCTGCCGGGAGAACTGTTGAATGCGCTGCTTGGCGCGATAGCCGACGTAGAAGCAGGCTCCAGCCGCTAACATGCTCAGAAACACGAAAAGAGCCAGCACTCCGATGATGACCTTCACCACGGTATTGCTGCCCTGCGCGACCGCCGGAGTGGCGGGAGTGGGCGCCCCGGGGGCCGGCGCAACGCTTCCGGTGACGGAGGGTGTCGACGGAGCAACGGTCGTTCCGCACTTCGAGCAGAACTTTGCCCCTTCTGACAGCGGTGCACCGCAATTTACGCAGAATGCAGCCATGACGTGCCTCCGATACGAAGGCGAATCTTACGAAGCTTTGTATCCAAGGTCAAGAATTGTGCTTGTCCACGGGCAGGAATACGGTAGCGGTATTCCGGTGCTAAACTAGTCTATTGCTATGGCAGACAGCGGACGTTCGCGAACCTGGCTTTGGATCGTGATCGGGGGAGGAGCCTTCTTTCTCTTCGTGCTGGCGGTATTCACGCTGGTGTATCTGGCGCTGCGCACAGGTGGCGAGCAGGCCTCAATCCGCGGCTTTGGCGACAAACTCGGTGTAGTGGAACTCGAAGGAGTAATCATTGATCCTTCGATGGTAGTAAGCCAGCTCAAGAAATTCGCGGAAGATGATTCGATTAAAGCCATCATTCTGCACGTGAACTCGCCCGGCGGAGGAGTCGCTGCGTCGGAGGAGATCTACCGCGAGGTCAAGCGCATCCGCGATGAAAAGAAGAAGCGCATCGTAGCCTCCATTGAGACCGTCGGCGCGAGCGGTGCGTACTATGTTTCATCCGCAACGAATAGAATTTATGCCGACAACGGCAGCATCGTCGGGTCGATCGGCGTGATTGCCGAGTGGGTAAATTACGGTGAATTACTGCGCTGGGCCAAGCTCAAGCAGGAAGTGCTTAAGGTGGGCGAATTCAAGGACACCGGCGATCCTTCGCGCGAGATGACGCCGGCCGAAAGAGCCTACATGCAGTCGCTCATCGATGACATGTATGGTCAGTTTGTTCACGCGGTGGCCGATGCGCGCCATGCGAAGGTCGAGGACATTAAGGCGATCGCGGACGGCAGGGTTTGGACCGGCCAGCAGGCGCTCTCCATGAAACTGATCGATCAGGTGGGCGACTTCGAGACCGCCGTAGATGACACTGCCAAGGCTGTGGGGATTTCGGGCAAGCCAGTGCTGGTTCATCCTGAGAAGGATCGCAAGACTCTACTCGACCTGCTCTTCGGCGACGTATCCGAATGGATTCCTAGCCGGGAGAAGCTGTTGGAGCAGCACATGGGCTTCTATTACCTCTGGAAATAGGTTTCGAGCGTCATTCACAAGAAAATAACATCCGAAAAAGCTTCTTGCCACAAACCCCTGAAATTTGAGAAGGTTATGCAGACCTGAGGGTTTTGGTATTGCAGGCCGAAGACCTTTCGACTGATTTCGATAACCGAGATCAACATGGAGCGAAGAGGCGTATGACAAAAGCTGATCTGATCGATGAAGTGTCCCGGCTAGCGGAATTAACGCGCAAAGACAGTGAAGTCATCGTTGAGACCATCTTTGACAGCATCGTGCGCTCGCTTCGCGTGGGCGACAAGATCGAGATCCGCGGGTTTGGCAGCTTTCGCACCCGCCAGCGCAAGCCGCGCGTGGGGCGCAATCCCAAGACGGGTGACCGCGTGGAAGTTCCCGCCAAGAAAATTCCGTTCTTCAAACCCAGCAAAGAATTGAAAGACCTGGTCAACACTGGCGGGACAGCGCCCGCCGCGGCGCCTCCCGCAGCACCGGTGCAGTAAGCTGGTGCCGGATCTCAGCCGTCCTTTGGCGATGCAAGTGGGGTGTCACCCTGGAGTTGCTCTGCTACCTTTCTGCCCGCGGATGAATCATATATAACGTGAACTTTCCATTGACCCTGATGAAGCGGCTTGATGTTGCATTCTTATTTCTCGCTCTCGGTTTTCTGTGCTCGGCGGGAGCGAATGTCGGTATGGCCCAAACACGCGCCCTGCTTGCGCCCGGGTCATTATCCAATGACCTTTCAGTTGTCAACGTTCCAATGGGCTTGCTGCCCGCCGACGATCGCCTGCCGGAGAATCAGCCAACAGTTTCAGCTGCGCTGCCGCTGGCGGATCGCTCAACCGCAGTGCTGGTAGGTCCACCGACACTTCCCCATATGGCCCCCGAACTTGCTCTGCGCGCCTATGAGCGGCGTGCGGTCGCGCAATCCCGTGAACTGGTTTCTTATTCCGCCACGACCCTCGTTCACGTTGAGCTTCCTGATACCTCGCAGTATGGCGACTATGAACTGCAGCGGCACTATGCCGCGCCCCGAACCCTGGAATTCAAACCTGTACGCTTCACCGGCGATGGTTTCGTAAAGAGCAACGTGATCACACGGCTGCTGCAATCGGAAGTAGACCACGTGCAGAAAGATGATTCCTCCCTGACTGCGATTACCGCCGCCAACTATAAGTTCTCTTACAAGGGAACGCTGCAGACGCCGGACCATGTGCTTCATATTTACCAGGTGAAGCCGCGCAAGAAACGCATGGGACTATTCAAGGGCCACATTTATCTGGACGCCTACACCGGCACCTTGGTGCGGGCCGAGGGTAGAGCAATAAAATCGCCCTCGTTTTTCATCAAGCAGATCGAGTTCGCCCAGGATTACGCCGAAGTCGGTGCCTTTACCTTCCCGGTCCACGTCCATTCAGAAGTGCAGACCCGGCTTGTCGGTCGCGCGATCGTAGACATCTACCAGAGCGACTACCAGCCAGTAGCGGATACAGCGCAGACTGCGCAAGTACCAAAGATCTAACCAAGTCGGTAAGGGCGTGCGGCTGCCGCTCCGTCTCCTTGCTGTTATCCTTCCTCGCAAATGCCGCACGGTCCGGACCAGTTGCTGCTCGAGTTACTCCTAATCCTTGCGTCGGCGAAGCTGATAGGCGAAATTCTCGAACGACTGAGCCTGCCGGCGGTCCTGGGCGAAATCCTGGCTGGGGCGGTGCTCGGCCCACATCCGCTCACCTGGATTCATCCTAGTAACACGATCGATTCGGTGGCGGAGATCGGTGCGATCTTCGTGCTGTTCAGCACTGGCCTGGAAACCAACCCGCAGGATCTGATCCGCGTTGGCCGTCAAGCTCTGTTGGTCGCGGTCGCTGGAATCCTTGTGCCGTTTGCGCTCGGCTTTGGCTATATGAAATGGCTCGGCGACGCGACTACGGAAGCGATTTTCGTTGGCGCAGCCATGGTTGCGACCGGTGTGGGGATCACGGCGCGCGTCCTCGGGGATCTGCGAGTACTGGCTACGCGCACAGCTAAGATCATCCTCGGCGCCGCTGTCTTCGACAACATTCTGGGGATGGTCTTGCTTGCCAATCGTGGCTGGCCTTGCTTCCGGCGGCGAACCGGAGTGGCTGCACCTGAGCATGCTGGTTGTGGAGGCGGCAGTTTTTGCTTTATTCATGATCTTCATAGCTCCCCGGATTGTGCACCGCATTCAGCCCGGGATGGATCGGCTTTCCACCCAGCATGCACCGTTGATCGTCGCCCTCGTAGTGTGCCTGCTGCTTTCCTGGCTTTCCGCCAAAATCGGCATGGCCGCTATCATCGGCGCATTCTTTGCCGGATTGATGTTTGCCGACTACGCACCTCAGTGGAATCTGCTGCCGCGGGTAGGTGGGATTACTGAATTCTGGCGCCGTACTTCTTCTTTTCCATCGGATCGCAATTGGATGTGCACCTTTTCAGTGGGAACGTGTTAGTGACTGCCACCATGATTTCTGTGCTAGCGATTCTGTCTAAGGTAATTGGTTGCGGACTGCCCCTGTTGAGTGAAGGCTGGCTGAGCGTTTTTCGCGTTGGAGTCGGAATGATGCCGCGTGGCGAGGTTGCGCTGATCGTTGCTGCAGTGGGGTTGCGATCCGAAATCGTGCTTCCATCCACCTATGCCATTGTCGTCTTCATGACGGCTGTGACCACCCTGATAGCTCCGCCACTGCTGCGCTACCTTTTCCGGCAAGGGGTCGAAGCAACTCGAAGAAAGCTCTACGCCTGCGGCTGCCCAGTTATAATTCCGGTCTCTATCGCAAAGGAAATCGCTAAGGAGAAATCATGTCCCTTTCAGGGCGAGTCGTGCTGGTGACGGGTGCGTCCCAAGGTATCGGCCGGGCTTGCGCCGTCAAGCTGGCAGGATCCGGCGCCACCGTGGCAGTAGCCGCTCGCAATCAGGAAAAATTGAACGAACTCGTCGGCCAGATCACCGCATCCGGTGGCAAGACTGCGGCTTTTCCAATTGACGTCTCCGACGAAGAGCAGATCAAAAATGGGTGCAAGGCAATCATCGGACAATTCGGCAAGATCGACATCCTGGTAAACAATGCCGGCATCACTCGCGACCAGCTTGTCATGCGTATGAAGCGCGCTGACTGGGACGTGGTGCTCAACACCAACCTCACGTCAGCATACTTGTGTATTCAGCAAGCGATCGGCTCCATGCTCAAGCAACGCTGGGGAAGGATCATCAACATAGCGTCAATTTTCGGCCAGATTGGGCAGGCGGGGCAGGCGAACTACGACGCCTCCAAGGCCGGCCTGATTGGATTGACGATGGCAATCGCGCGTGAAGTCGCTTCACGAAACATTACTTGTAACGCCGTAGCGCCCGGCTTCATCGAAACCGCTATGACGTCTGGATTTTCCGACGAGTTCAAGCAAAACGCGCAAAAGATGATTCCGCTCGGACGCGTGGGCACTCCCGAAGATGTGGCCGGCGCAGTCGACTTTCTTTGTTCGGAAGCGGCATCCTACATTACCGGACACGTGTTGAACGTGAATGGGGGAATGCTGATGGGGTAGCGCGTGCCATCCCGGGTCTCGCGATTGTGCAGCCCTCGTCAGCTGCGCAGATTGCGGAGGCTCGCGAACTTTTCCTGGAGTATGCTGAGTCGCTCGGCTTCAGTCTTTGCTTCCAGAACTTCGACAAAGAGCTTGCTGAGCTTCCCGGCGAATACGCGCCGCCCCAAGGACGGCTGCTGCTCGCGGAATACGTAGGCCAACTGGCTGGATGCGTGGCCCTGCACAAACTGGAGTTGGATATCTGCGAGATGAAGCGCCTCTATCTTCGTTCGAAGTTTCGCGGGAAAGGTGTGGGCCGCGCTCTGGCGCAGTCGATCATTGCCGAAGCTCGCGCCATCGGCTACCAGCGCATGCGTCTGGACACAGTTGAGCCGGTCATGAGAGATGCAGTGGAGTTGTACCGCCGGCTCGGATTCAAGGAAATTGCCGCGTATCGTGCAAACCCGATCGAGGGCGCGCTTTACATGGAATTGCAATTGTGAAAGAAAACGCCGGCGATGCCGCCAGAAAAGATTTAGCGCGGCTTCACCGGCGCCTGGCTTCGGGCGATGAAATTCCCCTTGCCAGAAGGTACTACTCTGGTTACTATGCACGCATCCTCAGGGGAGTCTCAGTTGGCTGTTTTTTCTATGAATATCGGCGAGACCATCAGGAACTACCGCCTGCAACGCGGGATGTCCCAAGGTGACATTGAGAAGCGCACTGGCTTGCTACGCTGCTACCTCTCCCGAGTGGAAAACGGCCATACCATCCCTTCGCTCGACACCCTGGCCAAAATTGCTGGCGCCATGGAACTTCCGCTCTCCCAGTTCTTTGCTGAATCCGGACACAGCAATGGCTCCAAGGGTCTGCCTCAGCTCTCTGACGATGAAGTCCGCTTTCTTAGCCAGATTCGCCGCTACGCCGTCAGCCTGAATGACAGCGACCGCAAACTGGTGCTGGCCATGGTGAAGAAGATGGCGGCGACGGTCGGGAAGTAAGCTGTGCGCGCGAGCGTCCTGGCTCGTACGCTTTCAGGCAATGCCGGCACGGGCGGCGACGCCCGCGCCTAGATCAGCCAATCCGTCCTGGGTACTTTCGTTCCATCCCTTTTGTGGCCTACGGGTACCTCGTTCTGCCGTTGCCCACCTCCTACACTATGTGTTGGAGAGCCTTGAGTGACCATCGACGAAGAACTGAATCTTCTCGACTCGCAACTGCGCCGGTTGAAGATCGAGTACGAGATATTCTTCAGTAACCCGACCAAGCGTCCGCCCACTGATGTCGAGTGGAAAGTGCTTTCCCTGTTGCGCAAGTTCAGCGACGGCGCGCGGATGAGTTTCTCCCAACGCTTTCGTTATAACGAAATCGCGCAACGCTATGCCATCTACAGTGACTTGTGGCGCAAGAAAAGCCGCATCCGCGAGGAAGGATACCGGCGTCCGCAGGATGCGCTATTGTCGGTGCAGGGAGTGCGTCCCGAGGAGCATGAGCCAGAGCACAAAGTTTACGGAGTTGGATTGGGAGCGGCTGTTGCAGCCGCAGCCGAAGAGAAGCCGTTTAGTGTGGAATGCTCTGACGCCCGGGCCGAGCGCGATCGGGTGGAAAAGCTCTACAAAGCCCTCGCCGTTGCGAAAGAGAAGGCGGGAGAAGCAGTCTCCGGCAATCTCGACAGCTTTACCTCATTCGTGCAAAAGAAAACGGACCAGATCCGTAAGCAGTACGGCTGCCATAGTGTGGAATATTCGGTCGAGATGCAGGACGGCCACGTTCGGCTCAAGGCCAAGGCAAAAGTGTAGTTGTCATCGTCAGTCGTCCGTCGTCAGCAGACACCCCAAAGAGCGTCATCCTGAATGGCTTCAGCCGTGAAGGATCCAGCGCGGAGCATATCGAGACAAATGAGTAAGCTGCACGCCAGATCCCCTTCGACTTCGCTCAGGGCCGGCTCTCGCTCCGCCTGCCAGGCGGCTGCGCTCGGGATGACGCCCGACCATTAACGCCTAACCACAGACGACTGATAGAATTTCCAGCTGCCTCTCTGGCAGAATTTCTTACCCATCGAGGCTTTCAAATGTCTAAGGTCCAGCGCGCCATTCTTAGTGTCACCGATAAAACCGGACTGGTGGAGTTCGCCTCCAAGCTCGCTGGCATGGGGGTGGAACTGATTTCGACCGGCGGCACGGCGAAACTGTTGCGCGATTCCGCGGTCGGAGTGAAGGACATCTCCGAGCTAACCGGCTTCCCCGAAATACTCGATGGCCGGGTAAAGACGCTCCATCCCAAAGTGCACGGCGGCATTCTGCATAGGCGCGAGAATGCTTCCCATCGCACGGCTGTGGCTGAACATGGCATCCGGCCGATCGACATGGTTGTGGTCAATCTTTACGCTTTCGAGAAGACGGCAGCCAAGCCAGGCGTTCACTTTGAAGAGCTGATCGAGAACATTGATATCGGCGGACCCTCGATGATCCGGTCTGCGGCCAAGAACTTCCAGGACGTGGCCGTGGTCACCTCACCTGCCGACTATAGCGCGATTGCTGAAGAGATGACCAAGTCTGGTGGCGTACTGTCAGCAGCGACCAAATGGCGTCTTGCGCAAAAAGCTTTCGCGACTACGGCCGCTTACGACTCGGTCATCGCGTCAACACTCGAGCGGGTCAGCGTCAACGGGCGAGTCGATTTTCATCCCGAAGCTGGATTCCCGCAGACGCTGCGACTTTCTTTCAACAAGATTATGGATCTGCGCTATGGCGAGAACCCTCACCAGAAGGCAGCCATGTACAGCGACGGTTCGGGCACGGGCGTAGCGAACGGGCGCCAGCTTCAGGGCAAAGAACTTTCCTATAACAACATCGTGGATTTGCAAGCCGCGTGGGACCTGGCGCAGGAATTCGAAGAGCCGGTGTGCGCCATCATCAAGCACACCAATCCTTGCGGCACCGCCACACGCAAGACTCTGATGGAGGCCTACAAGAAAGCGCTGGAATGCGATCCGGTTTCGGCTTTCGGCGGCGTGATCGGAGTTAACCGCTCTGTGGATGCTGACGCCGCTGAAGAAATGACCAAACTGTTTCTCGAGGTGATTGCCGCACCTTCATTCAACGACGCCGCCAAGGCTAAGTTCGCCGCCAAGAAGAATCTTCGCCTCGTGGAAGTCGTCAATGCTCCCCAGAAGCCGGTGCTGAAGAATGTCTCAGGTGGGATCCTGGTGCAGGATGCCGACGTGCATCCGCTGGAAGAGAGCGATCTCAAAGTTGTAAGCAAGCGATCGCCAACACCGGAAGAGAAACGCGGCCTTCTGTTTGCCTGGAAAGTCTGCAAGCACGTGAAGTCGAATGCGATTGTTTTCGCGCGGGATGGTCAGACTGTTGGGGTTGGCGCAGGACAAATGAGCCGAGTCGACTCCTGCAGGATCGGAGCTATTAAAGCGGTGCTGCCGCTGAAAGGTACTGTCGCCGCTTCCGATGCTTTCTTTCCATTTCCGGATGGTGTCGAAGAGATCGCCAAAGTCGGCGCCACAGCCATCATTCAGCCCGGAGGATCAGTGCGTGACCCGGAAGTGATCGAGGCCGCGGATCGCATGGGTTTGGCTATGATCTTTACAGGTGTGAGACACTTCCGGCACTAGGTTTTTCAAGTGAGAAGCTTCTAACTTCCGCATTACAGTTCTTTACAATTCTCAATTTGTAGAACCTGCAGTAGTGAATTCTACTAGTCCCTGTACTTCCGATCAGTGCTACTGTGAGTTCCGCTGCCCCCTTTTTCGTCTCGGCGTTGGGACAGGGTTTACAATATTCCGAGCACCCGGCAGCAGCGGTTCAGCATCCAATCGCTATAGTTTTGGGATCCCAAAGGTATTCGATGAAAAGTATTTATTGTGCTCTTATTGTTCTGTTAGTCGCCGCAACCGGCATCGCACAACAGTCTCCGACTGCTTCTGATTCCAAGTCTGCTAGCCAGCCCGCGCCCCGAAAGGCGGATCGGGCTGCAGCCTATTACCACTATGCCATGGCCCACATGTACGAAGAACAGGTGGCCGTGTATGGCCGGAGTGAGCTGGCTAATAAGGCGATTGAGGAGTACCGCCTAGCCATCGATGCCGACCCCACATCCGAGTATCTGACCGCTGGGCTGGCTGAACTGTATGCCAAGACCGGCAGGATCCGCGACGCGGTGATTGAGGCGCAGGAGATCCTGAAGCGTGATCCCAACAATCTGGAAGCACACAAGTTATTGGGACGCATCTACTTACGCTCACTGGGGGACCAGGAGAGCGCGGGCTCGCAGAACATGCTCAAGCTGGCTATCGACCAGTATGAGCAGATCGTCAAGATTGAGCCGGACAGCGTGGAAGATCACTTGCTCCTGGGCCGTCTTTATCGCTTGAATAACGATTTGCAAAAGGCGGAGAGCGAGTTCAAGACGGCGGTCAAACTGCAGCCGGATTCAGAAGAAGCCGTGACCATGCTCGCCTATCTCTATAACGATGAAGGCGACGCGACCCGCGCTACCCAAGTGTTGAGTTCAATGCCAGACGCGGCTCGTTCCGCGAAGCTGTACTCGGCTCTGGGCTATACCTACGAGCAGCAGAAGGATTACAAGAAAGCCATCGAGGCCTACCGGCGAGCGATTGAGTTGGATCGCGACAATCTCGACGCCATCCGCGGTCTGGCCCAGAATTTGATGAATGATGGCCAGACCGAAGCCGCGCTGGACCAGTACAAGATCATCGCCGACGCCAATCCTGAGGACGCGAGCACCTATCTCCGCATTGCGGAGATTTACCGCAAGGCCGGCAAGTTCGATCTGGCGCTCGAAAACCTGAAAAAAGCCGAGTCCATGGTGCAGGACTCTATCGAAGTTCCCTACAACATCGCCGCCGTATACCAGGCCCAGGGAAGGTACGACGAAGCTATCCAGGTCTTGCAGGGGTTGCTGAAGAAGACTGAAAAGGCGGACGGAAACTACACTCAACCGGAGAAAAATAACCGCACTGTTTTCCTGGAACGGCTTGGGACCATCTATCGCGAGAACGGCAACGATCAGATGGCGCTCGAAACCTTTCGCAAGATGTTGCCTCTCGGCGACGACAACGCTGAACGGGGATATCAGCAGATCATCGACACCTATCGCGAAGCCAAACAGTGGCAGCAGGCGACTGACGCCGGCAAGGAAGCGGTGCAGAAGCTTCCCAATAGTCGCGGATTGAAGATGGTTTACGCGGCCCAATTGGCCGACATGGGCCAGACCGATGCCGGTCTACAACGTGTCAAGTCGATGCTCAAAGGGACCCCAGAGGACCGCGACGTCTACATCGCACTGGCGCAGATGAACAGCCGCTTGAAGCGCTGGCCCGAGGCCGAGGAAGATCTAGACAAGGCTGAGCAGCTTTCGACTAAGCCGGAAGACAAGCGTTACCTCTACTTTCTGCGCGGATCGACCTACGAGCGCCAGAAGAAATACGACCAGGCGGAAGAGATGTTCCGCAAGGTTCTGGTCACCGATCCCGAGGATGCGACGACTCTGAACTATCTCGGCTACATGCTTGCCGACCGCGGCGTCAAGCTGGAGGAGGCGTTCAATTTAATCAAGAAAGCAGTCGATCTTGACCCCGCCAATGGCGCATATCTGGATTCGCTGGGTTGGGCCTACTTCAAGCTGGGAAAGTATGACCAGGCTGAGGACAGTCTGATCAAGGCTTCGCAGCGGATTGGGACCGATCCCACGGTCCAGGACCACCTTGGCGATCTATACCAGAAGACGGGCCGGTTGAAACTCGCGGCGGCACACTGGGAACGCGCGCTCGCCGAATGGAACAAAACAATCCCCCCCGAAGTGGATTCCACAGAGGTGGCGAAAGTTCAGAGAAAGCTCGAATCCGCAAAGGTGAAGCTGGCCAAGGAAGAGCCCGAGCAGAAATAGCCGACCAAAAATCACGCAGAAACGGCCGCCCCGCGGTTGCCTAGGGCCGAGCGCAGCTCGGCCTTTTCTTATTGGAGTCCTTTTCCCATGGGAATGAACACGAATGCCCAAATCATGATCCGAGAAGCTTGCCGCGACGACGTTCCGGAAATCCTCCGTCATCGCCGGGGTATGTACGAAGACATGAATTACATGGATCAGAGAGATTTGGAGGCAATGGTTTCGACCTCCGAACCGTACTTCGTACAAGCTCTGGCTGACGGTTCGTACCGGGGTTGGCTGGCGTTGGCAGGGGAACGCGTAGTGGCTGGCGGCGGAATCGTCATCAGCCCGTGGCCGACTCATCCCTACGATTCTGAATGCCGCAAGGCTACGATTCTGAACATGTATACCGACCCGGACTATCGGCGTAGAGGGATCGCGCGCGAGCTCATGAAAACCATGATCGAGTGGTGCCGGAAAGAAGGCTTCGATTCCGTTTCCCTGCATGCCAGCGAGCACGGGCGGCCTCTGTATGAAGCGCTTGGGTTTGAGCCCACCAACGAGATGCGACTCAAGCTGCGATAGAGGAGAGCGAGGTCCTGAGCCAGCAATGTTAAACTCACCTCATGCTCGCCGACTACGCGGTGCGGGCGGAAGATTCCCGCGGGCGCCGTTATCCCGAGCCTCAGCATCCCTATCGCAACGATTTTCAGCGGGACCGCGATCGTGTCATCCACTCGCGGGCTTTTCGCCGGCTCGAAGCCAAGACCCAGGTCTTTACACGCCGCTATTCCGATCATTTTCGTAACCGGCTGACTCACACCATCGAAGTCGCGCAGATCGCCCGGACCATCGCCTCCCAGCTTGGCCTGAATGTGGATCTGGTCGAGGCCCTTGCGTTAGCCCACGACGTCGGTCATCCTCCTTTTGGGCATGCGGGTGAGAAAGCGCTCGATGCCGCCATGAGATCTTACGGATATTTTTTCGACCATAATCTGCATGCGCTGCGCATCGTCGAGGACTTCGAAGTGCGGTATGCGGCGTTCCGCGGACTCAATCTGACTTTCGACGTACGGGAAGGAATCGTCAAGCATTCGCGAGACTACGACGCTAACCAATTTCCCGAACTTGCTGAATACCTCCTCGACCAGCGCCCACCACTCGAGGCCCAACTCATCGATGTGGCCGACGAAATTGCCTACGACACCGCGGATCTCGATGACGGGTACGAAGCTCATCTACTGACACTCGAGCAGATCCGCAACGGTGTCCCGGCGTTCGACGGGTTTTATTGCGAAGCCGAGCAGACTTATGCCACAGCGATAGAGAAGCTGAAATTCAACGAGGCATTAATGCGAATGCTGGATCGCATGGTGAGCGACCTCATCTGCCATACGGGGGAACAAATCAAGGCTTCGGGAATTCGAAATCTGGAAAGCGTGCGCGCGTACCCTCGGCGTTTGGTCGCGCTCAGCCCGGCGATAGACCAAGAGAGGCGCGGCACCAAGGAATTCCTGTATGCCAATCTTTATTACAGCGCAGTGCTGGATCCGGAAAAGCGAGACGCCGAGCGTGTCATCCGCGAATTGTTTGAGTTTTGGATGCTGAAGCCGCAGAGCTTACCCACGAGCTATCAGGAAAAAGCGAAGCGGGAGCCACTGCCGCGGGTGGTGTGTGACTACATCGCCGGCATGACCGACAACTTTATCTACGAACAGTACGAGAAATATTGCAGGCAATCAGGCTAATCGCGGTGTAAGCGCGGGGCCTCCTCGCCCGTGCCCGCCTTCGACATAATCGGCACGGGCGAGGACGCCCGCGCCTACATCACTTGTCCCAGGTCACTCGGTAAATCAGGCCGCTGGAATCGTCGCTCACGTACATCGCTCCCTCCGGGCCCACGACAATTCCCACTGGCCTTCCCATCCAAACGCCTTTGCGTGTCTCTCCCGGCTGGATCCATCCAGTGATGAAATCTTTCGGAAGGCCTTGCGGCTCACCTTTGCTGCTCAAATGCACACGAATCACTTTGTAGCCCGTGGGCACGCTGCGATTCCAGGAGCCGTGCAGCGCAACGAAAATATCTCCGTGGTAAGCCGCTGGGAACATGCTTCCGTTGTAAAAGGCAATTCCCAGTGGCGCCGAATGAGCCTGGATCTCAACCTTGGGCGGAATAGTCTGCTCACAACGGTTATCGCCTGGCTTGACCTGCGATGTGTCGGTCACGCGGTTGCCGTAACAATAGGGCCAGCCGAAGTTGCCGCCATTAGGACCAAGGTCATTGATTTCGTCCGGAGGCAAGTTGTCGCCCAGCCAATCCCGGCCATTTTCCGTCGCCCATAGTGTTCCGCTGTGAGGACTGAGAGCCAGCCCGACAGAGTTCCTCAGGCCATTGGCAAAAATTCGTTCACCGCTGCCGTCCTCGTTGAACTCCAGAACTGCGGCCCGTCGCTTGTCTTTTTCCACGCAGACGTTGCAGCTCGAACCAACGGAGACATACATCTTTCCGTTGGCAAAGAGGACGGTCCGGGTGGAATGGCCTCCGCCGCTTCTGGGAAGACTCACGATTACCTGGCCGTTGCCGGCGCGTAGGCCGGATTCGTCCCAATCAAAGCGCCGCACTTGATTGGTCTCAGCCACGTATAGCTTGCCATTGTGGAACGTGATGCTGTTCGGTTCGTTCAGATCCTCAAGTACCGTGAGTGTGCGCTCCGGACGTCCAGTGTGCTGAGGATCAGGGAAGGCAAGCACTGTACCATCGCTCATGTTCGTGGCCAGCAAAACACCGCCCGGGCTGAACGCCATCATGCGGGCATGCGGCGCCTCCGCGAAGACGGCAATGTGGAAGCCCGGCGGAAGCTTCAACCGTTCCAGGTCAAGTTGTTCAGCACGGGTGCAGGAAAGCAGGAAGATTGGAATCAGGACAGAGAACCACGCTCGCATCGGAAACCCCAGCAGCAATTTGTTTGCATCCATTCATTTAGATGACTGCAGCCGCAACGGGAGCTACTTTTTTCTGCCAGCCGTCGAATTCTTGCAGAGCCAATTCGCACTGCCTTCGATGTCGCTCCTGACGGTCCCGGACTTTCTCGCCGAGGGCTGGTAAAAGGTCGAAGGTAATATTTGCCGGCTGGAATTTCGTTGCGTCAGCGTGCGCGACGTAATGCACCAGCGAACCGAAGGCGGTGGCCCGGGGAGGCGGCAAGAGTTCGGCGCTTGCCGCCAGCGCGGGCGCGTGTATCCCTGCCATTAAACCGGTCGCGACGGATTCAACGTATCCCTCAACCCCACAAATCTGTCCCGCAAAAAATATCCGAGGATGTTCTTTCATCTGCAAAGTGTCGCGCAGAAGTGCGGGCGCGTTGATGTAGGTGTTGCGATGGATTTGCCCGTAGCGCAGGAATTTCGCATTCTCCAGCCCGGGAATCAGCCGCAGAACGCGGGCCTGATCACCAAATTTCAGGTGGTTCTGAAATCCCACCAGGTTATAGGAGTCAGCCCGCAAGTTTTCCTGCCGCAACTGCACCACGGCGTACGGCATCCGTCCGGTGCGCGGGTCCTTCAGTCCGACCGGTTTCATGGGGCCGAAGCGCAGCGTGTCGCGGCCGCGGCGGGCAATCTCTTCTATGGGGAGGCAACTCTCAAAGTAATTCAGCTTCTCCCAATCACGCTCCTCGACCGATTGGCCCGCAATCAACGCATCACAGAAGCGGTCGTACTCCTCCTTTGACATGGGGCAGTTGATGTAGTCGGCCGAGCCCTTGTCATAGCGCGCCGCCATGTAGACCCTCGACATATCAATCGAATCAGCCTCCACGATTGGGCTGATCGAATCGTAGAAGTACAAATGGTTCGACCCGCTGAGCCGGGCAATTTCCGCTGACAGAGCATCGGATGTCAGAGGTCCAGTAGCAATAATCGAGATTCGATCGTCGCTGAGTTGCGTAACTTCCTCCCGAAGCACCGTGATTAATCGATCGCGTGAAAGCGCATCAGTCACTTTCGCAGCGAAGGTTTTACGGTCGACGGCAAGGGCATGACCAGCGGGGACGGCGCAGGAGCGTGCAATTTCTATCAGCAATGACCCGGCCCGCCGCAACTCTTCTTTCAACAGCCAAGGCGCACTGTTTGGGCTATCCGACTTCAACGAGTTTGAGCAAACCAGCTCGGCAAAATCACTGGTCTGATGCACTGGCGTCGAGCGCACCGGTCGCATTTCGCACAGTTCGACCGCCACGCCTCTGCGGGCACACTGCCACGCTGCCTCCGATCCCGCCAATCCGGCGCCGATGATTCGCACAGTGGTCATTTTGCTACTTCAGCCACCGTTTGCAGAGCGTCCTTCATCAGAAACACCGTTTTCCATTCGTCAAGAAATATGGCGCCCAACTCTTTGTAAAACTCGATGGCGGGAGTGTTCCAATCCAATACTTCCCAGCGCAGGTAGAAGTATTTCTCTCGCAACGCGATTTCAGCCAAACGGGCCAGCAGCGCCTTGCCGATCCCCTTGCTCCGATGCTGGGAGCGCACGAATAAGTCTTCAAGAAGTAATCCGGGCCTCCCCTGAAAACTGGAGTAAACTTCGAAAAACAGAGCGTATCCCGCCACCTGCCCTTCCCATTCCGCAATGATGGCACGGAATTTCGGCGGCGAGCCGAAGCCGTCGCGCAGCACATCCTCTTCCGTGATGACGACTTCATGGCTCAGGCGTTCGTATTCAGCCAACTCGCCGATTAGAGTCTTCAGCAGCGTCGCGTCATCGGGCGTGGCGGGACGAATGGACAGCATTCGCAGCTCCTCGTGGCTGGATTCAGATCAATGGCTGATCAGTGTCGACTGGCTCGCGACGCACACCCAGGTGCTGTTCTGGTAGACCCAAGTGTCGGTGAAGCGGCCGCGGCGCAAATACGGTTTCCCTGCCGCAACGCCTTTTTCGCGATAGATCCCAGTAACGATCGCGCTATCGCCATAAACGTGCGCCGTCATCGATTCGTTGACAATCTGTTCGGGATGCAGGGACGGAGCTTTCACGCTGGCCATGAACTGCGCCTTGTCCATGAAGCTACCGTCGTAGTCGATATAAACCATCGTGCTGGCGAGCAATCCATCGAGCGCTTTAACGTCCTTGTGCTCCTCCGCCAGGTTCCAGGCATTCTCCAGCGCAAGAATTCTGGTTCTCTCAGCCTCAACGTCCGCCGTGCTCTGAGCCGCAGCGGGCAGACAGATCGCAAGCAGCAGAATGACGACGGCCATCGATGCTCTCATCGGAACAGACCTCCTGTCCTGAACTCAATCGTCGGAAGTCACCACGCCCAAGCTTGTGTTCTATTATACGGAGGTTCAATTCTTTGACCCTGAGGCCCTTCATGGCACGAATTTCCCTTGTCGAAAGTGAGCAAGCTTCGCCCGAAGTGAAAGAAATCTACGAGAAAACGCTTCGCGGCAAACCCGGCAACTTTCAGAAAGCACTGGCCCATCGTCCAGAGATGCTCAAGAACCTTCTCGGTTTCTATGCCAGCGTAGGCCGGTCGCTTGAGCGCAAACTGTATGAACTGATCTACATTCGCGTGTCTATGATCAATGGCTGTCATTGTTGACTCCAGCATCACATAGCTTCGTCGAAGCGTGTGGGGCTTAGCGCGGAAGACTGGAACGCGTTGAAGCAAGCCGGCTATTCTCGCTACACAGAAAAGGAGCGGGCAGCGTTGACCTATGCAGAAAAACTTACCCGAACTCCGTATGAGATCACTGACGCCGACGTCGCCAGTCTCAAAAACCATTTCTCTGATGCTGAAGTCGTAGATCTGCATCTGCTCGTCGGCGTGGCCAACTTAACGAACCGTTTCACGGATCCGCTGGGATTGGAGTGGAGTTTCCAGAAGAAAAAATCTAGACTCTTGCCTGCGGGATGCAGTCGATTATTGCGTAGCGCCTGGTGTGCATTTAGCCCACCAGGAATGATTTTTCTTTTCTATGACACTGTAGTGGAAATATTCGCAGGATTCTCCATTTCTTTGGGTAATCGCTTCCGGTGGTTGTCCGTCGATTGGACAAGCATTTTTCGGGCGATCACATGCAGCGATGACAAGTAACACCAACAACAGTAAGAAGCTCGTGGCTGTATTTAACATGGGTGCTGAGCACTCGTGGGATACACTCGCGTCAGGAACTGAAATTGTAGCCAGTTGCGACATCGCTAAACTCCTTCTGTTCGCTTCCTCCTCAGCATCAGGTACACCAGAGGCCCCAGCGCCAGGGCCACCGGCCCCCACAGCAGTCCATACGGATCGCTACCTACTAGCGCGACAGCACTCATGATCACTACTGCGACCACCGAATAAATCAGCCCTGTCCGCCCTCCTGGGATTACAAACGGGCGCTGCATCTCCGGCCGCTTGCGGCGCAATTGCCAGGCGGCCAGGACAGTCATCACCGTGGTCGCAACACGCAGCCAGTTGTAAATGCTGATAAGCTGCACCAGCGATTGCGCCGCCAGCAGACCGTATACCAATGCGGAAGCGACGATAGCGATCCAGGGCGTGCCGTAGCGAGGATGGATCCGGGCGAGGACTTTCGGCAGGTAGCCGTCTTCCGCCATCGCGAATGGCATACGCGTAGAGGACAACACCGTACCGTTCAAAAGCGCGATGTTGGTCAACATGGCAGCGATGGTCATCCAGGCGCCGAGCCAGGGACCTCCGATCAACTGAGCGGCATCAGAAAAATAACGTGTGTGCCAGCTCTGCCAATTCCCCAAAGCCGCCAGGCAAACCAGCATGGGCAAGAAGTAGGTTGCGATGGACATGGGAACCACCAGCGCCAAGGCTCGCGGATAACTTCGTTGCGGGTTGTCCACCTCCTCGGCAACGGTCGAGAGCTGTTCGTAGCCGGAGTAGGCCCAGAGTCCAACAGCCAACCCTACTCCGAAGACCTGGAACATCGGTTGATGAGGGGGAATGACTGGAGAAAATGGATTGTGCCGCCATTTGGCCAGCCCAGCTACAACCAACACGACCACCGGCAAGAGAATAAAGATCTCCAGCACCGTGGCAAACTTGCCCACCAGCTCAATTCCCCGCACGTTGATATAAGTGATCACCGCTACCATTGCCAGGGAGACGAGATAATGCTTCCATCCGATCAGTTGCGGGAAGTAGAAGCCAAGATAGTCGGTGAACAGGACGGCGTAAGCGCCCCCAAGTACGAATGAGGCGCACCAATTCCACCAGCCCGCGAGAAACCCCCAAAAGTCACCGAATCCGGCCCGCACCCAGCGATAGAAGCCGCCTTCGACCGGCATCGCCGTAGTGAGCTCGGCGGCAACCAGGGAAACCGGAATGCACCAGAAGAGCGGTAGCACCAGGAGATAAATTAAGGTCATCCCCGGGCCGGACCTGGTCACCATGTCCTCCAGCCCGAACGGACCTCCGGTGGTGTAGGAGAACATCACCCAAACGAAGTAGAAGAGTCCGGCTTTGCGCACGGCGGATTTGGCGGAGGCTGGGCTTGTTGGCGTCACGGATTGGGATTATACGGAGGTCAGCGCGATGGAACTGGCCGGACGCTGCTCGCAAGGGTAAATCACCGCGAATCCTAGGTCGTCAGCTATTCAGGACTGTAATGAGAAAACCGGGCCCGCATTCCCTTGCACGGGCGAGCCGAAGGGGGATTCGGCCTAGGTAGGATCATCAACTGAGGGAAACTACCTCACGAACCACGCAAATACAATGGCACGAAACAACTAAACCATTAGATGTAACTTTTGGTCTAATGAATTTGACTAGGCTACGTGGGTACTTGTAAAGATCCGACGACGAGATAGAGTCCGGCCAGCGCGTCCTTCAGCTGACTCTCCCCAGCCGGCAGCGCCCAAACTAGGAGAACCTACATGAAGAAAGTACTTTGTACAATTCTGTCCATGCTGGCCATTGCCCTCGTGCTGGGAGTGGTCTCGGCAACCGCGGTGGCGCAAGACAATAGCACCTACGCGCTCACGTATTATTCGAACGCGAATACTACGGGGGCGCCGGATGCCACTGTGCGGGTCATCAACGACGGCAACACGGGGGGCACCCTGTGTGCGGCGTTTTACGTATTCGACGATAGCCAGGAGATGCAGGAATGCTGCAGCTGCCCGGTTACCGCCGACGGCCTGATCGCGGAATCCGTCAACAAGTACCTGTTGGCGAATTCTCTGACCTCGTTCGTGAACCACAGAGGCGTGATCAAGGTGGTTTCAACGGCTGAAAATTCCGGCTATTGCGATCCCACCAAGGGCGCTGCCACTGCTGGAATCCGGGGCTGGGCCACGCACATTCAGAAAGCCACCGGTTATACGTACGCTGTCACCGAGACTGAATTGCACGATGCAAACCTTGCTGCGGCGGAACTAGCCAGCTTGCAGCAGTTCTGCTCGTTCGAGATCACGCTCGGCAGCGGCCGCGGCACCTGCTATTGCGGCGCAGAAGACTACGCGTTCTAGGGCCTCGCCACTGGAACGTACCCACTGAAATGCTTTGAGGTATGGGCCGCCGAACGCAAAGTCCCCCGGGCGGCCCGGTTTGAAGAGTTGACAGCTTTAGAGTCCCGGGGGGCGCCATGAAAAAGATACAGATTGTCGGATTGTTGTTCGGGCTTTCGCTAGCCGTCGCATTAGGTGTCCGTCATCTAGCCTTTGCCCAGAGTGGCAGCTATTCCCCCGCATGGGTGCCACCCACATGGTCGAACGCACTCAAATCGCCCATCCTAACCACGATTCTCAACGGACAGACGCCCGCCATTATTCCGAGGGCTGAAACACTCCCCGATCCCACCGGTCGGATCGGCAGTTATCAGCCCGGCGGCTCGACCACCACCTCCAAGAATGCCTTTTTCTCTTCGACGCTAGGCACCAATCAACGCACTTGCTTCACCTGCCACCAGCCCCAGGACGGCTGGACCATCACTCCCCACACTGTGGAGTCCATCTACCAGAGCACGAACGGTCTCGACGCGTTATTCCAGCCGGTTGACGGCTCAAACTGCCCTAACCTGGGCGCCGCGGCTTCTTCCTTTGGACCAAGTTTCGTAGCGGCCCGCAGTCAATTATTTAATAAGGCTAACATCCGCATCTTCTTGCCGATACCTTCGAATGCCGAGTGGGCGCAATTGCGAGTCGAGAACGATCCCTACGGTTGCGAGAAGAATGTGATTTACGGCGTGCCGGCAGGATTCCTTTCCATGTATCGGCGCCCCCTGCCTTCGGCCAACCTGTTTTTCCTCGACCCCGCCGGTACCGTTGTCCCTGCGCCACCAAACCCACCGTTTCCCCCCATTCCCGGCTTATCCGGCACATCGCCAGAAGGCACGGGTTTCGCCATCATGTGGGATTCACGCGAGCCCGACCTGCCAACGCAATTCCAGGACGCGGTCAGGATTCACGCCCAAGCCACCCCCGCGCAAATAGCCGCGCTGACGACCGGCTCACTCCCCAACGATGTCCAGCAGGGTGTGAGCTTCCAACAAGGAATTTTCACTGCTCAGGCCTTCGATCAAAAAGCGCTCGATCTCACCGGCAGCCATGATGGGAGCGGAGCGAAGGGTGGAGCGACGTTCCTCGGCTCGCTGAGTTGCGGCGATATCAGTAGTTGTCTGCCCCTAGCTCCTACGTTCCTTGGAGGTACAGAGTTCACCCTCTATCCGCCCACGTTTTTCGTTGGAGGTGCCAGCGAGAAGGCTCAGCGCGCTTCTATTCTTCGGGGCGAGGCGATCTTCAATGGTGGAGTGACTTTCACAGTCAATGGCGTCTCCGGTCTTAACGACGTCCTTGGGCCCAATCTTCAAGCTACTTGCAACACTTGCCACAATGTTCAGAACATCGGAAACAATTTTGTGCTTCCTCCCCTGCACACCGGCATTGGCGACAACAGCTACCTGAGTCCGCTGCAGGCGCCCGCCAGTGCATTTCCGCCTCTGCCACCGACTCCGGACCTTCCACTGTTCGGGTTCCTCTGTCCACAAGGCTCGATTCCCTTTTTCTCCAATTCGGTCACTGTGAACGGCGCGACCTACGACCTATTTGAAACCACCGATCCAGGCACAGGGCTGATCACGGGAAAGTGCGCCGATCTAGGCAAAATGAAGACACCCGTCCTCCGCGGATTGGCCTCGCGGGCACCTTACTTTCACGGCGGCAATGCGAGTTCGCTGCACGATTTGGTCAATTTCTACAACCAGCGGTTCAGCATTGGGCTGACGCCGCAACAACAAACTGATTTAATCAACTTCCTGAACACGCTGTAGCGTGGCGAGATGGAATGAAGGGGGAAGCGCGTTGGCTTGATCCTCGGAGTCAGACGATTCATGAGAACAGTCACTGTAATCGTCTGTTTACTCCAACTATCGCCGCAGGATCGCGATAACGACTCGCGAGAGGAAAAGTTATTATTGCCTCCGAAACAAAAGCGGACTGTTGTGAAGGCGCTAGTAAAAGCAAAAGACTGCGGTGGAATCAGCAATGCGCGGGCGTCTTTAAGAAGAATAGGAGCGACTTCAATAGTTACCTGACGGGAACGCTGACCTTCCGGTTCTGACTCCTGATAGTTGGCGTAACAGTGCGCCGTGAAAAGGCGCTGGGCTTCAGCGGGTGTAAATCCCGCCCGGGAACTGATTCGCTCCACCCGGTAGATAGGATGAGAAGGTCGATCCCCGATCACGGATGGCGATAAGCTACCAGTGATCTGCGCACTCAACGGTGCAATCACAGTGGATAAGGAGATCAACCTTGAAGAAGGATAGCAATTCTGGAAAGAAGAGTGAACCGACAGCAAAGCGGGCTAAGTCTGCTAGCACAGCACATCGGGACACGAAGGAAGTACTGGCGGAGCTGGTGGGCGATTGCGGAAAAAGCTGAACCAGAAGGTGGCAGCTGCGGACCCGGCAGAAGTGCAGGGGCGAGATGGGCTCAGGCCCAATCTCGACCTTTGACGGTGGGGGTCGGATCGGGGGACCAATCGAGTAATTACTGCGTTCTGGATCTGGAGGGGGAAACGCTGGTGGAAGGACAGCTGCGCACGACGCAACAGGATTTTGCAGAATTCTTCCAGGCATTAAATGCGGCGCGCGTGGTGGTAGAAGTGGGGACACACTCGGCCTGGGTCGGAGAAGTCATCCGGGGTTGCGGGCACGAGGTGCTGGTGGCGAATCCGCGGTTAATGGAGGGATCGAAACGGCGCAAGCGGAAGAATGATCGCATCGATGCCCACAAGTTGGCCCGCTTGGGACGGGTGGATCCCCAGTCGCTGCGACCGCTCGAGCACCGTAGTAGGGAAGTGCGCCAGGATCTGGTCATGTTACGAGCCCGCGATGCGCTGGTCGCCGTGCGGACTGAGCTCATCAACACCACGCGCGGCTTGGTGAAGAGCATGGGCCAACGACTGCCCCGTTGTTCCAGCCAGAGCTTCGCATCCCAAGCAGAGGAGGGACTTCCCGTCGAGATCCGCGAAGCACTGCTACCGTTGGTGCAATTCGCGGCTGCGCTGAGTGATGGCATTAAGGAGTATGACCGGAAAGTGGAAGAGATGGCCAGTCGAGAAGTGACCTACGAAGTTGTTGCGCCAGGTAAAAGGGGTGGGGCCGATTACGGCGCTGGCCTACGTATTGACCCTGGAAAATCCGGACCGCTTCGCCAAGAGTCGGGACGTAGGACCTTCTATCTCGGGGCTGGTACCCAAGCTAGAGGATTCCGGGGACAGCCAGCCGCTATTAGGCATCAGCAAGGCCGGGGACAAGATGATGCGCAGGCTGCTGGTGGGCAGCGCGCAGTATATCTTGGGGCCGTTTGGACCGGACACGAACTTACGACGATACGGGCTGCGGGTGTGCGAACGGGGGAGGGAAGAATGCGAAGAAGAGAGCGGCG
>CAVOII010000016.1:0-180341 GCA_963696025.1 uncultured Acidobacteriota bacterium | reverse complement strand
AAGGGTGGATTCTGGCGTCGGGCCTTGAGCCGATCCCTCAGCAATATCGCAATAACGCGATCGTACCGTGCCAGCTAACCTTCTGGGATCAGTTCCAGCACGAAATCGGAGTGAGAGCCTATCTTTCTGTGCTCCGGGCGGGGACGCAAAAGAACGCAGCCCTGCGACCCAGGGCTGGATTATTTGACCCAGTTGAAAAGCAGAAATTGGGTCAGGTGTCCGTCAGTCGAGGCCCAGCGAGCTGGCACCGGATGTCAAGCTTTCGGGAAAGAACCTCGATGGACGGCGAAGGAGGCGAACCTAAATGAAAATCGCGGGGTCCCGGTTGGGAGGAGGCATACACACTCAACTTTGCGGGCTGCATCTTCACGGGACCGCAGCGAAGGCAGCATCGAGGTGGTGCTGGTTAACCAACAGCTGAAAGAAGAAGCAAAGCCCAAAGGCGGCCATGGCTGAGCAACTCATCTTGCCGTTCATCGTCGCCGGGAGCAAGCCCGGGTCGAGGATTTTTTGGGCCCCCTCCTTCGTGAGGCCTCGACCGGCAGCTATACACCGCCATAACGGAACTGTACCGACTTCAGATGTGGAGGAGAAGCGAGACTGCACCTCCAGAAGTGCCAGTTCATCTGACCCGGGAGGTTTAGCGGCAAGAGATTATTACGAAACGAAGCCAACAAGTACTGCGTTTTCAGTGGATGACTTGAATGTGGTGTCAGGAACTTCGCTGCCGCTGCTATATAGGATGCGACGGACAAGCTGATCGCGGCTAGATCGAGCACTGCGCTCTTCTCACCCGTGACAACTCTTTCTTCCGCTGGTACGGTCCATCAGTATTTCCTCCACCCTTTCGCTTTGTCTGACACGGTACCAAGCGAGAGAGACTCGTGGTCTATAATACTTGGCGGTCGTGTAAACCCCGACGTCCTGAGAACGCACCGCCGATTGTATGAAGATATGAATAAGGATCCAATGAAGCTGACCGAGAGAGACAAAGAGTTGGTAGGTCTCGTCGCGGTCGGCCTAACGGACGATGAGATTGCCACGCAACTCCAAATTCCTAAGCACAAGGTCTTGAAGCAAATTGCACGGCTGCTCGCAAAGCTTGGCATGCGGGACAGGGTGGAAATTGTTTTGTACGCGTATAGTGACCCTGCGATGTACCAGCGGATTAGCACTGAGGTTCTCAATAGAACTACGAAAAATCCCCAGGCACAGACCCCGCGAGTGAAGCAGAAAGCCAGTTAAAGCTCACAGTCCGCAGCGTATGTACCGCTGTTGCCGGAGAACGACCCATGTTCCGAGAGGAGCGCCGGAGTGAGCGTAGATACCCGATTCGGCAACCAGCCTTCGTGAGATTCCAGGGGGAAAAAACGGGTGAAGTCGAGACGGTCGCACAGAACGTGAGCGCCCATGGCCTCCTGCTGCGGTGCGAAACGCTGATTCCTCTTCGTTCGAAAATAGAAATGACTCTGCGCTTTCCCAATGCCCTGCCGCTGGAAGCGGCAGGCGAGGTTTTGCGGGTGGAGCAGCCATCCGCAGGCGGGGCGTTCCTAATCGCGGTCGCGTGTGAGGCGCCATGGCAGTTTTCGCGTTAAGCGCATGCCAAGTCCACAATCATTACTCAGGGTGTTCTGAAACATGTCGCTGGGGTTTGGAAGCCTCGCCTCCCCCCGCGCCGTGCGGAAGGTATTTCCATCAGTCTCGGAGGATTTTCGGGCAAACGTAATTTCCCGCTTCGCGATCCTTAGGGCCTACGTAAAATGCCAGGCACTGAGCTGGCCGCAATCTGAGAGCTTGGGCGAGCCATGGTGGGTAGTTTTAAAGGGTCTCTCATCGCAACAGACTGCCACTGCAAAACTACCCGAGCCTCGTCGCTCCAGACGCAGCACTTTGCCGGTAGCGGTTAGGTGGGTGTTTCCCCATAGCGATGGAGACCGGAGAGCAACCATCAGTTCGATGCTGGTCCCCTCAGGAATTGCGGCCTTCGAGGACAGAAGAATCCCATGACTACTGATATTCTCTGAGACTGCCATGATCTCGCCGGAAATGTCGCTCTGCAGGTTCACGGACACGGGCAGGCGCAAATCATAGCGGCGCTCGCGGCGACGCAATTGATAGTCGAAAGCCGGCACAAACAGCAGACTAAGCTGAAGCCTGAATGCGCCAAAGGTCACCTTGGTTGCGTGAGCATTTGCGCGGAGGGACAAGGGTAAGTCCCGTAATCTGTTACCTGGACCCTCCAGGATCCTGGAAGAAAACGCAATGAGTCTGCGGTTTGGACCCCCCTATAGTGCAACGCGGTGATCGAGAAATGGCGGGCAAAGTGTCTTCACCTCATTCTTCTCGAAACGGCGTCGTAAAAAGGAGTGCAGTGCAAAACAAAACCTGAATCAAGGAGTCAGAAGCTGAATGTTTGCATGGTCGGGTCTCGGATTTTCAGGAGCTCTGGGCGGCGCTAATGGTGGGGTGGACGCTTTCGTTTGTAGCAACTTCAGCGCCGCTGGATACGCGGGCCCAGGAACCCTGTACAGGTCTGCGCCGTTCCCACACACCCCCACATGCATGCGACCGGTTCACTTTGAAGCAAATCTTTGGATCGCTTTGGTTCGCAACATGTCCATGCGCCCGGGGAACAACGGGCCGCTCCGTATCCGCCCGACGCAGCTTGGAACTGAACAACAAGCGAGACTATCCCTTCATCCAGCCTCTTTGCCGCGGACTCTGCGGCGCTTCGCGTTGGCGCTTTGGCCACAGCACTAGCGCCTCGCTGAACTTCTTCCGCCCTGGTGCGCAGGGCTCTAAACATTTGGACCCCGAAGGGCTGGTGGCGCCTTTGGTACAAACGTTCCAGTTCACCCGCTATGAGAACGATTCCGGCGGTCGTGGAGTTCATATTGGAATACGTCGTCCGACGCCCTGAATCGGCCGCTTCGCTTCTCGAACCCATCTGCGCTGGATCGAAAGCCGCGCTCAAAGCCTCCTGCTGATGCGCAAGGAGAGTCAGCTTAGCGTCCAGCATCCGAAAGCTGCGGAATGGTTCCTCGTTAGAAGCTTTCGGACTGTGCGGAATGCGTTTCGGTGCAGCGACCAAAGTCGTCGATAAAGCCACCGCCGTAAGCCATGACATCAGACGCTTCGAGTTCATCATCGACGTTTCGGCTTTACGCCTCCCGGTTTCCATTGAAGTTGATCCAGAACAGATCTGAACGGAAATCGGTCGCCGGGACATCTGGTGCTGGAAATGTCACTATGGCGGACGATGTGTTGCAAGGGAATGTGGTAACGGTCTTTCAGGCGGCGACACAGTTGAATTAGGGAGGCAATCTGCTTCGCGCTCGGTCTGGTCGGCCCCTTTTTTCCGGTTGGGTTATCTTCGCTGCTGAAATCACCCACGACCGAAATTCCCAGATATGAGTTGTACCCTAGCGCATGCGCTCCCTCACACCTTTCGGGTCTGCCCGCTTGCACAGTGCCGTTGGGCATAATGATGTAGTGATAGGCCACATGGTAGACGCGACCGAAACACAAGATTTCGAAGCCGTGCGCCTGATGATATTTGTCGATATCGCGCTCGCTCCGGGGCACTGTATTTTCGCCCGGAATCACCGCCGTGTGGTGAATCACGATCCCGGTCGCTGTGATCGTGTTAAAGAACGAAACGACCGATGATAGATATTTCTTAATCGTTTTTCTCGGTACTGCGTTGGTGACCGCATCCGAGGTGTCCGCGTCGCGCCGAATGACGCCGCTGGCTTCGCTGCTAGAAAGCACACCCGCCACGCCTTCATAGGTAAGCAACTCGGCGGTCAGTTCAACTTGGGTGGTAACCGGAGTTGTACTCACGAGAGGTGCGGCCGCCAGCTTCTGTCCTCCGATCTGCAATTCGCCAGACCGCAATGCCAGGGTTCCCGTGTCACTCAACACAAAAACCAGCAAATCAGTACGCTGAGCCCGAATACCACGCCCCTGGAATTTGACGAATGTAGGAGCACTCCAGTTATCTGCTGTTTCACGGCAGCTAGCCACTCCGCCAGCGCTGACATTCACGGTTCCCCCCGTGATCGATGGAATCACTACAACGCACTTCGTGCTGTTCAGGACTGCATCGGGGACCGCATTCTGAGATTTCTTGGAAATTTCGTCCAGCACACGGGCCGCGCCGCCTATACTTAGCAATGCTGCGGATTTTACATGTTTCGCTGGGTAGGCACTCCCGATTGAGGTGGCTACCAGGAAAAGAAGCACGACTTTCTTGGCGCAGCGTGACAAGGGGTTTGGTCATCCTTTTGCAGCTTCGGTTCGCACGAGATTAACTTGCCAGGCTCGCCACGGGAGTTCGGCCAAAGCTCGGGCGACTACCAGAGGAAACGGCTTACGGAGCTGACTTGACTAGAGTAGTAGGTCAGCAACCGCTGTATACTAAACCATCGTGAAGGCGTGAGTATGTCAAGCTTTCCCTTGCCTGATAACTCAAGTATTGCCAGCTCTCCTGAGAAGCCACGACGAAACGTTGAGCACAGCACACCCCAATTCAGTCCAATCACGACTTCTCGAGGCAAACAGTCGGTAGGCCCCGAACCCGAACTTCAGGCCATTTTGGAGGAGGCAATGGAGAGAACTGGGGCAACCGGAGCGGCTATTGCGCTCAGCACAGAAGACACTTTGTGCTGCCGAGCCTCCACTGGTGCCTCCGCTCCAGAAGTGGGGGCGCGTTTGCACGCGGGCGTCAGCCTCACCGGGCTTTGTATCAGAACCGGCGAAATCCTGCTTTGCAACGACACTAATACCGATCGGCGGGCTGACCCGCAATTATGCAAAGAAATGGGCATCCGGTCCGTGTTGATAGTGCCAATTAAGCAGAATGCCAAGGTAGCGGGAGTGCTCGAAGTACTATCCACCAACCCGAATGCGTTCAATCAGCATGACGCGACCGCAATGAGTAAGTTAGCCGATCGGGTATTACCATTGCCTTCGGAGTCCGCCATAATATCGGATCGATGCCTTGATCAGCTCCCGAGCCAGGATATTGAGGCGGTAAGGGATCTCCAAAAACTCTTGCCCCGCGCCGATGTAACCAAGGAGCATAACAACCGCCCACCGACTACAGACGCGGCTGAAACGCCTGAATGGAACCGGCACGACGTCGGATCACAATTACCTGATCGGCCGGTGACTATGACGATCCAGGCGCACCCGAGTAGGACTCGCTGGTTAACAGCAGGACTAGCCATTGCCCTTGCTTTGCTAATCAGCGGCTACGGATATCACCTCAGTCATCCAAAAGCAGCAACAAACATCGCAATACTTCCAATTGCGGCCGCGAACCACAAGCCGGCTATCCTGGAACCGCGGCACGTGTTGTCGGAACAAGACAAGAAGACCAATGGGCAACCGAAAGCGCCAGACAGTGTATTAACAGCCACCAGGCAAGAGCTTATTCGAGCAATCCAGGAAGCAGTTCAGGGCACCGACGTGAATCGCACACTCAGCCGAGCCGACGCAGGTGATGCCATTGCTCAATACGAAATGGCTTTGCGATATGCTGGTGGTGAAGGCGTGCCACAGAACTACCGGGACGCAATGACATGGTTCGCGAAAGCGGCGGCAAACGGTAAAGACAACGCGGAGTGGAAGCTCGGGCTAGGCTATTTCAAAGGAATCGGAGTGCCACATGATGAGCGCAAGGCAGTGGTGTGGTTCAAACGAGCTGCGAACCACGGTGATATCCGAGCCCAGAATGCTCTCAGTGACCTTTACTTGAGCGGTCGAGGCGTTCCAAGAGACTTCGTACGTGCGTACACGTGGGCCAGTATCGCTGCAGGATTGCCAGAAGACGACAATGAACGATTAAGGGTTATAGGATCGCGAATGACAACAGCTCAGATTAAGGATGCCCATCGGCGGATATCCAGTTGGCGGGAGCGCAAGACTCTAAAAGCTGTCTCGCCGGGTACTTCCCAGAGAATTGCCATGCCAGATGTAACAGACAAGTGAAGATACGGACGGCAGGTGCAGGTTCAAATCCGGCCTGGTCCACCTCAACACTTTTGACCCTGAAAGGTCACTAAGAACAACGGTATCGTTCAGGCTATGCGGCGGCAGCAGTCCGGTCTAGAATCACGGCAGCCTGTCCAGCTTCTGCAACGCCGAAGATAATCACAGGCGTACTCGTGCTTGGATCTACCCCGCAGTAGGCGTAGTTGATGTTAATATCGGCGTCGCCAAGTCGCGATGCCACCCGTGCCAATTCGCCCGGGCGACTTGGACATTTGATTTGAGCGACTTCAGTTTCTTTGTAGTCCACCCCTTCATTGTCCAGGGCTTTCCTGGCCGTCGCTGGGTTGTCCACCACGAAGCGGACCAGTCCACTTCCCTCCGCTCGGGCCGCTTGGAATGCCACAATGTTCACTTTATAGTCAGCAAGGGCGTGGCAGACTCTTCCCAGAGTCCCCGGTCGATCCTCAAGACGAATCGTCAATTCGTTAGTTGTGGGCATGTGGGTTACCTTCCTTCTTTGTAGGTATCGGAAACGACGCATAACGCGCACGCGATCATACCTCCGTCACACGCCAAGTTTCAATGTCCTCCAGCCGCAATCAGGGTGGGTTCCGAATTAAGGCGATCGTCGAAGTGGTTCAAAAGGAAATAGTTTGGGATGCCGTTTAGTCGAGATTGTCTGACGCAAGAATGGCGAGTCGTCGAGACTCGCCATTCGAGGCTTCGACACCTTACTAGCTAGGCTGCCTTCCCCGGGGCTATGCGAAAAGTCTCCGCCGCCTCTACTTCGAATGAGCGCACAGTGGGAGCTCCATTCAGGAGGTGTCCTACAGAACCAGCCACTTTCGGGAATACTTCGCGGTGATAGCGCTCGGCTTCGTCCCGGGTCTTCCAAAAACTCAATCCCACCCCAAGATCTGGCTTTTCGGTCCCAAAACAGCAGGATCTCATCTACAAATCCCTGCTGCTTTTTTAGGGTGGGAAGAATCTCGTTGTTCCAAGCGATAACGAACTCTGTTTTCTTCCCTGGTTTAAAGGTTCCTTCAATAATGAGGGTGTGCATGGGGGACTCCTTTCAGGTTGGTTAAAAGTAAAGGACAGCCGTCGCGTTCCAGTAACACGATAGGCGTTTGGGCTTCCGCGAACAAGCTACGCCTCCGTAACACCACCGGTCAACGATTCGCGTCACAACCATCAGTTTAAGTGAGCATTTGCGCGAAGGGACAAGGGTATGTCCCCGTAATCTGTTACCCGGATCCCTCCAAGAGCCCGGAAGGGTCGGGGGATGGTGTCAAGAACTCAGCCGCCAGTATGCAATTGCAATTGGGGCAATCTATTTTTGTCTACTTTAGAAACCGGCAATTCCAGCAAGTTAATTGGTTCCGGCACTTTCGGAGACTATAGCGATTCACGAAGCATTCGTACTCGGGTCCGCGAACGGCCCGTTCGTATTACCTGTGAAGGCTAGGCGAAGGTGTTGGGCAAGCGTTAGACACAGCGATGCTGTAGACTTCAACCCTTTGGCGAACAGAAAGGGACTGCTGCATGGGTTGGGCCAGCCGGCTGGTGGAACCCTATCGTGTTGTTGGCGGTAAGAACTTAAGGCTCAAGGACTTCGATCCCGGAGACACCGGAAAACTCCGCTCTAAAGAGCATGCCACAGTATTCCTGGAGAAAGGAATTGTCCGCATGGCCGAACTGCAAGATATGCTGTATGCCGGAGATCAGTGGGGTGTGCTCCTCATCTTCCAGGGCATGGACGCTGCAGGCAAAGATGGAGTCATCAAGCACGTGATGTCCGGCGTCAATCCCCAAGGCTGTCAGGTTTACTCTTTCAAGAGCCCTTCCACCGAAGAACTCGACCACGACTACTTGTGGCGAACTCACCGTCGCGGCCCCGAACGCGGCCGCATCTGTATCTTTAATCGATCTTATTACGAGGAGGTGCTGATAGTTCGGGTTCATCCCGAACTGCTAAAGGGCGAGCGAATTCCTTCCTCTCTGGTCACAAAGAAAATATGGCGGGAGCGTTTTCAGGACATGATTGCCTTCGAACGTTACCTCTCGCGCAATGGTATTGTCATCCGTAAGTTTTTTCTGAATCTTTCCAAAAAGGAACAGGAAAAACGTTTCCTGGACCGATTGCGCCAGCCGGAGAAAAATTGGAAATTCTCCGCCGCTGACGCGCGTGAAAGGGAGCGCTGGGACGATTACATGGTCGCCTACGAAGACATGATCCGCCACACTGCCACTCAGGATTCACCATGGTATGTCGTTCCGGCTGATAATAAGTGGTTCACGCGCACAGTCGTGGCCGCCGCCGTTGTCGACACGCTGGAGGATCTGGATCTGTCGTATCCGAAAGTCGATGCCCAAAAAAGGAAGGAATTGCAAGCGGCCCAAAGGATGCTAGCAGGACGCTCGAAAGAAAAGGACAAGTGAAGATACAGTTAATGACCGTCAGTCAACACTATCACGCTGGGAATCCGTTTTACCAAATGGCCCCGGCGCATTAAGATACAAATTTCACCTTTCCACCCGGGGGAATTACATGCGCCGCTTTCAACTCAGGCAGGTCAAAATTTGGTGTCTCCTAGTCACGTTTGCCCTCTGTGTTGCGACCTTAGCGCTGGCCCAAACCAGAAGCACCGAACGGGAAGGAAAATCAACCGAGCAGCCCACTGTCGCGGAGACCCCCGCCCAACCCCCTAAGAATGAAGATCCACTCTTTAAAGGAATGAAATACCGGGTCATTGGCCCCTTCCGCGGTGGCCGCTCGCTTACTGCGTCCGGCATTCCTGGTGACCCGACTACCTACTACTTCGGCGCGACTGGCGGTGGCGTGTGGAAGACCACCGACGGTGCCGTCAGCTGGACTTCAGTCTTCGACAAAGAAGCCGTATCCGCTATCGGAAGCTTGGCAGTGGCTCCGTCCGATCCAAACATCGTCTACGTTGGCACCGGCGAAGCCTGCATCCGCGGCAATATCTCGCATGGCAATGGAATCTATAAAACTGTCGATGGTGGCAAGACCTGGAAGAACGTTGGCTTGCGTGACTCGCGCGCTATCGGCAAACTGATTGTTGACCCCAGGAATCCGGATATCGTTTTCGTGGCCGCGCTCGGCCACCCCTTCGGTCCAAATACGGAACGCGGCATCTTCCGTTCTACCGACGGCGGCAAGAACTGGGAAAAGGTGCTCTACAAAGACGAGAACACCGGTGGCATCGACATCGCCTTCGACCCACGCAATTCCCACATTCTTTTCTCGTCGCTGTGGGAAGCCCGCCGCATGCCGTGGAATCTTACCAGCGGGGGACCTGGCAGCGGACTCTATCGCTCCAACGATGGCGGCACAACCTGGAAGCGGCTGGAAGAACATGGGCTGCCCAAGGGCCCATACGGCCGAATCGGCGTCGCCGTTGCCGCCAACTCAGACCGCGTATACGCGCTGATTGAGGCCCACGAGGGGGGACTCTACCGTTCCGATGACAGCGGTGAAACCTGGCAACTGGTCAACGACAATCGCGCCTATTGGCAGCGCGCCTGGTACTACATGCACATCATTGCCGATCCCCAGGAACCAGAGACGCTCTATGTCGCCAACGTGGAGTTCTACAAGTC
Source organism: uncultured Acidobacteriota bacterium (assembly GCA_963696025.1). Taxonomy (GTDB): domain Bacteria; phylum Acidobacteriota; class Terriglobia; order Terriglobales; family Acidobacteriaceae; genus JABCYV01. Next base: position 170,720 of record CAVOII010000016.1, on the reverse strand, counting down.
GAGCGATGCCGGACGTACCTTCAACAAAGTGAAGGTTCCCCACGGCGACAACCACGGCATGTGGATCGACCCCAGAAATTCGCGCCGCATGATTGTCTCCAACGACGGCGGTGTGACCGTGAGTCTCGATGGCGGGAAAACCTGGACTGCGCAAAATAACCAACCTACGGCCCAGTTCTATCATGTGACCACCGACACTCGCACGCCGTACTTCGTCTACGGGGCGCAGCAGGATAACAGCACTATTGCCATCGCCAGCCGCAGCGATGCGGGCGTAATCGATCGCCCGGAGTGGTACGACGTCGGCGGTGGGGAAGCCGGTTACATCGCTCCCTATCCTCCAGACCCGAACATCGTTTACGCCGGCGACTACGAAGGCAAGATCACGCGCTTCGATAAGCGCACCGGTCAGCTCAAGAATATCGCGGAGCATCCCGAAATCAGCGACGGCGAAGGCGCTGCCAATCTGGACCACCGTTTCCAGTGGACCGCGCCCCTCATGATCTCGCCTCATGATCCCAACGTGCTCTATCACGGCGGCGAGCGTTTGTTTAAGACCACCGACGGCGGCGTGCATTGGGAGGCCATCAGCCCCGATCTGACTCGCAACGACAAAAGCAAGCAGCAGACCTCGGGCGGTCCCATCGATAAAGACGACACCGGTACCGAATACTACGACACGATTTTTGCCCTCGCCGAATCGCCCGTGACCAAAGACCTGATCTGGGTCGGGACTGATGATGGTCTAATTCAAATCTCCCGCGATGGCGGAAAGAACTGGACTAACATCACGCCCAAAGATTTACCAGAATGGAGCCGTATCAGCCAGATCGACGCTTCGCCGCATGATGCCGGCACGGCCTATGTCGCCGTGGATCGCCACCAATTGGACGACCTGCGTCCCTGGATCTATAAGACAAGCGACTACGGCAAGACCTGGACCAAGATCACCAAAGGAATTCCGGAAACCACGTTTGTCCGCGCAGTACGCGAGGATCCAAAGAAACGCGGGCTACTCTTTGCCGGTACTGAGACCGGCATGTTCGTGTCGTTCAATGATGGCGGAGATTGGCGTCCTCTTCAACTCAACCTTCCAACGACCCCAGTCCACGATCTTGTGATCAAGAACGACGATCTCGTGCTAGCTACTCACGGCCGTTCATTCTGGATCCTCGATGATCTTTCGCCATTGCGTCAGTTCAGCGATCAAGTTGCCAGCCAGGACGTCCACCTTTACACTCCCGCGACCGGCTATCGAATTCAAGTGGCTGAGGACGAAGACGCCGCCAAGTCCGTGCTGGTAGGCCAGAACCCACCCCTTGGCGCGGTGATCTATTACTTCGTCAAGCAAGCGCCCAAGGGTGAGACCACTATCGAGATTCTGGATTCCGCCGGCACCGTAATCCGCAAGTATTCCAGCACCAAGACCGAAGAACTCAGTGAGCCTTTGAACCCGGAAGATAAAAAGCCGGAGAAACAGATCAAGGTCGAGGCTGGCCTGAATCGTTTTGTCTGGGATCTTCGTTATGAAGGGACCAGCCGCGTGCCTGACTATTACTTGTTCGAATATAAAGACGGTGTTCGTGGGCCTCAGGCTGTGCCCGGGAAATATCAGGTGCGTTTGACGGTTGATGGCAAGAGTCAAACCGCTCCCTTGGAGGTAAAACTGGATCCTCGCGTCAATGTCAGCCAGGCAGATCTGCAAAAACAGTTTGATCTTGGCTTGCAAATCCGCGACGAAATCAGCCGCATTTACGACGCGGTCAACCAGATTCAGGACGTCCGCGCGCAGGTCGACGGACTGAGAAAGCGTCTGCCCGAAAACGACAGCACCAAGCCAATCCGCAGCTCAGCTCATGACCTGGATCAAAAGCTGGTTGGGGTACGCGACAATCTGATTCAAATCAAAGTCAAGGCTAACGAAGACTCTCTCGCCTATCCCCAAAGGGTTGATGCCAAGCTTGCGTCTCTGGCCATCGCGGTTGTAGGCGGCAACGATTCTGCTCCCACCGAGGCTTCTTACCGAGCCTTCGAAAAGCTCAAGAAGCAGACCGACGATTACCTGGCGCACTGGGCCGAGCTGCAGAGAACCGATCTCGCCGCTTTCCAGAAGATGACTGCAGGGCAAAACATTCAGGCTATCGTGGTCCCCGCAGCGGAAACCACGTCGGCGGGAGGCGAGGAACCGCGGTAGCGTTAGCCGGTTTGGCAGTGTCTGGCGGGATGGGTCGCCCATTGGTCGGTGCTGGTTTATGCGTGCGCCATCCGGGCGAGGGGTGCCCCATCTTTCGCGACTTTTGCGAAAGGTGGGAAACCACACCGACGGTACTCGGGGAAACCTCAGCAGGCGTCTTTCGACCATAAGTTTACCCGCAAAGAACCTGACGCTGAATCCTCAGCCAGTACCCTATTACTTTCGTGCCATGCCCATGGCACCCATGGTTCATTGACCTACCGGTGCCGGCTTGCTACTTTGGAATCGTAGCTAGGATGTCTCGGCCTTAGCCCCCAAGGTACGGCGCATCTGATAACTTGGGGTGGGCTATGAAGATGGTTCATATCTGGTATGCGGCTCTGGGCTTCGCGGTGGCCCGCTGGATTTTCAAGCGGGAGCCAGTGCCGGTTATAGATCCGGTCGCACGTTTTCGCGCTTCTGGCCTGCTTTAAAGGGCGGGGCTTCTTTGGGCGTGCGGTGCCCCGTTGCGTGCTACTTTGTCCCGCGCGCCCAAGGTTTGCCTTCTCCTTGAGATATTCTTTCTAAAGTTCAGCTACCAACGTTTTACTCCTCGGTCGTCCATTCCTTCGCGCTCCTGATTACAATTTTGTCAGATCGTTTCGCCTAGTAATCAACTGAATGCTTGCGAAGGCGGACCAGTGTCAAGGCTTACGAATTACTGCACAATAGTGTGAGCCGCGAAAATCATTCATGAAGCGTGGACTCTTTCTCATCATTCTCGCGATCTTTCTAGGATTGACGCTCCCACTTCGCTTGATGGCGCAGTCGGACGATCCCGATGTCTCGCTCGGTGACTTGGCGCGCTCGCTGCGCAAGAGCAAAGCGCCCCCAGAGCACGCCGAGATCGACCATGCGGTGACCGACCACGGGGTGATTGACAACGACAATCTCACTCAGGTCATGAACCAAGTCGAGGCCCAGCGACTCAACGGCCGGATGCAGTTTTCTTTCGATGGGCTGGGCAAGAATTTTCAGGTGTCATCGCCCGACGTTACCTGCAGCCTTTCTTTTAATGCCCAAGCCACCGCGCTGCTTTCTGATCCGTATGTGCCCCAAGATCTGCCGGCCGGAGAGCTCGCCAAGCTGGAAGGCCCGGCCACCATCGATGGAGATAGGCTGCAAATCTCGGTCTTTAACGGGACGGGATGGAACCTGAAGGAGATCACGGTCGGTCTGACCATCCTGCGTAGCCAGGATACAAAGACGGCGTATTTCGGATCGGCTAAGTTGATTCCGGCTGCGGCCGAAAGTGGCGTTCCCGCCGAAAAACATTCGGACATCACCGTGCTCTACCACCTGAAGGGCGCGGCCGCTCCGCTGACCACGACCGTGTTCCGCGAAACTTTGGGTACAGCTCTCTCCTCCGACCAGGACTGGCACTGGGCCATTGTCGAAGCTAAGGGAATCCCGCCCAAGTAAACCTTCGCTGTCACTTCACCTGTGGCACATCTTCCGTCCTGCCGCTCTTCAAACTGCGGTACGCCGCATCCAGAACTTCCTGGTTCTGCCAGCCTTCTTCCCCAGGGACAGGAAATGCCGCTTGGCCTTCCACCGCGGCGGCGAATGAATCCACCTGTCGAGCGTAGGCGTACCGGTTGGAGACCGGCTCTGTCTCGACCACCGACTCGGCGCGGCGGAGCTCCAGGGTAATGGGTCGCTCCACATTCAATCCATCATCGGCCCGTAATACGCCAGTCGCGCCTACCAATTCGATAGGCGTGCGGTACTCCGCTCGGAAGGAAACCAGCACTGTGCCCAAAGTCCCGCGGGAAAATTCGAGGGTCAACGCGGCCGTCGCTTCCATGGCATCCGACTTACTGTCAGACATGCCCCGGGCGCTAACCCCTGTCACCTCATCTTGGAGCATGTAGCGCAGCGCATCGACGCAGTGGACGCCCACGTCGGCGATTGGTCCGCCGGCAGCCACCGCAATATCATTGATCCATGTGCGCGGATGTCCGCCGCTCGCAGGAAACGAAAATTCGGATCGGGCAAAGATCACCTTGCCGATTTGTCCCGCGGCGATTCGCTCTCGCAGCCGCGCCGTGCTCTCTTCGAACCGAAATACCTGTGCGACCCCCAGCAGAACATTTGCTCGTCGCGCTGCCTCCACCATCCGCCGGCATTCATCGGCATTGGTGGCCATCGGTTTCTCGCACAGCACTGGCTTTCCGCTTTCGATCGCCAGCAACACATCGGCCAGATGACATGCGTTGGGAGTGGTTACAAACACCGCGTCGACCTCCGGCGAGCGGCACAATTGCCCGGCCGAATCGAAAGCCAGCGGGATGTTGAACTGTTCAGCCGACGCTCGCGCTTTGCTCATTTCGCGGCGCGAGAGGGCGGTAACGTGACAATTCTTTGCCAGCGCAAAGCCTGGCATCAAACGCTTGGCGGCGTGCAATCCGAAGCCGAGAATCCCAAAGCGAATCATCAGAAAATGGAGAGGATCCAATTGCCGGTGCGAGCAAGATCAACAGATTACTGCCGCGCAACCAATCCCGCCCGTCGACTCACTTCGTCGTAACCATTGATGTGGGAGCTGTGGTCGTGCTCGCGCCGACAATACCGGTCGGAAGGGTGCCCGCACTTTGATTGATGCTGAATTCAGTGATGTTTTTCGAAGTTTGATTCCCTACGTACAGAAAGTGGCCCGTGGAATCGACACTGACAAACACCGGAGCCGTGCCGGTAGCAAAAGGCGAGTTGGTGATCTGGGTCGGAACCCCCGTACTGGAGGCAATCGAGAATACCGAGACGTTGTTGGTTCCTTTGTTGGCGGTGTATAAAACGTTCCCTGACGGGTTGATGGCCACCCACACCGGACTGGCGATACAGGTCGTCGTCGTACTCGTGCAGACGCTGAATGGCGAGCCCGGGATCGCAGTCAAAGCTCCACTATTCGGGTCGATTGCCAGAACGGACAATGTATTCCCGATGAAATTCGCCACGTACAGAAAATGCCCCGCAGGGTCCACCACCAGGGAAACCGGTCCAACATCCACCAGAACTGGCGAGTTGGGCACTGGCTGCAACGCCCCAGAAGTCACAGAGTAGCTGAATATAGACTGCAGGTTCGGTGCGGCAACGTAGAGGAATTTTCCGGCGGGAGTTATGGCCAGTGCAACTGGGTTAGAGTTGAATCCCGTGGAAAACGGTGATCCCTGGATTTCAGTCAGAGTACCCTTCGCAGCGTCGATGGAGTAGACCGAAATGCTGTTCGATGCCTGGTTCGCAGCAAACAAAAAGTGGCCGCCGGAATCCATAACCAGGAACGACGGGGAAACTCCCGCTGTTGCACGTGGCTCGATTTCGGTCAGAGCGCCCGTGCTGTGATCGATGGTGAACAGCGAAATGTCATTTCCAATCTGATTGGCGGCGTAAGCGAATTTGTTGGAGGGATGGACCACGATCGAAATCGGCGAATTCCCCGCATTGAATGGTGAGCCGATGATTTGAGTTAGTCCGCCGTTACCGTTGTCGACGCGGAACGCGGCGATGGTATTCCCTTGACCCAGGGTTAAGTAGGCAATGTGATTGGACCCCGTACAGCCTGCAAGGCCTGCCAGCGAAGCAAACAATATAAAAACCAGGCCATTTTGTTTGGTTGGCGTCATGAAGTTCCTTCTACTGCAGAAACAGGATCGCGCCCGGCGTCATTCTAGGGCGCCTGCTTGCCCGGCAGCTTGTGTTTCTTTCCCTTGATCGCACCCCAGTGGTATACCAGCCCAGTGGAGATTCGGAAGTTGTTTTGCGTGCCATGAAATAAACTCGTGCGCAGGTAATCAACCTGCAGCACTCGGAAGGAGAGCCGGGGAGAGTAATACAGATCAGCGCCCGCCCCACCCTCAATCAAGCGCGCAGTGTTGCCCGCCCCGTTCCCGACGCTCACAAACGTTCTTGCGTCGCCGTACATAGCATGTGCGAAAAAAATCAGATTGTTCCTCGGATATAAAACCTGAGGACCCACCGCAACATCACGCAGATTCAGATGTGACCCGTACTGACCGCTCAACTCCCCCACCACGCCCAATCCATGGAAAATGTTGAAAGCCGGCGCCAGGTTATATCCGTTGAGATTCGAGCCACCGGCAAAGCCGAAGGATCGGCTGTCAAACCGCAAATAGGAATAGCCGCCAAAAACTTCTATACGAGGTACGTCCTGCGCCGCGGACGGCAAACAGCCACAGACGATCAGAACCAAAAAGAAGATCAGGAGAAGGGAGAAAGGTGTGACCCGTCGCCTCCTGATGAATCCCGTCTGGCAATCTTGAATAAGATATTGGGGCTGCGCCTGCGGCGTGGTCACAGGTCGGTCAGTTCTCATGTGGTCTTTCTGGAATCTCCTAGTTAGAAACAGAACTTCCCGTGAAGGTTGTCAACAGCCCCAAACCTGGGGGTAATGGCGCAGTGCAGCGGTCATCCTGAGCAAGCGTCCTTTGTGCACCGTAAGCTTGGCCTGAGCGGAGCCGAAGGCGAATCTGGGCGAGCCGCGCGAGGCGTCGCGTCCTGGCGACGCTATAATCGCGCGACCGGCTCGCTTCCTGCTCAACTGCGACTGACAAACTGTGTGACGGTTCGTGCCCAAAAGCCAGCGTAGACATTCTACAGAAGATCTATTTTTCCGCCATTGCGCCCACCAAAGATTCAAAGATCTTGAACCCATCCGTTCCGCCTAGTTCCGGCTCGCTGAAGCGCTCGGGATGAGGCATCATTCCCAGCACGTTTCGGCCGGAATTGCAGATGCCGGCGACGTTATCCAGCGATCCATTAGGATTGGCTTCAGCAGTGATTTCACCGCTCGGCGTGGCGTAGCGAAATACAATCCGCTGATCTCGGCGCAACTCGTCCAGAGTCGCGGGGTCGCAGAAATAATTGCCCTCCATGTGGCCAATCGGGATGGTTAGAACTTCTCCCTGCCGGCAGGCATTGGTGAATGCAGTGTCAGCGTTTTCCACTCGCAACTGGACCGGTTTGCAGACGTATTTGAGTCCCACATTCCGCATAAGCGCCCCTGGCAACAAGCCTGCCTCGCACAGAATTTGAAATCCATTGCAAATGCCTAAAACCAGTCCGCCGCCAGCCGCAAACTTGCCCACCGACTCCATCACCGGTGAAAATTTCGCGATGGCACCGGTGCGAAGATAGTCTCCGTAAGCGAAACCACCCGGCACGACGATCGCATCACAGCCCTCGAGATCGTGCGATTCGTGCCACAGAAACGTCGCCGCTTGCTTGGCTATCTGCTGGATCGTCCAGTAGGCATCGTGGTCGCAGTTCGATCCGGGGAAAATAATGACGCCAAATTTCATCCGCCGTTTCCTGGAAGAGAGGTTTAACCGAAAGTCTAACATGAAAAAAGCCGCTCCCTTTCCCTTGCGGGAATGGGGCGGCCGATCCCGTTCTCTAAGTTGTCCTCAGAACATGTCCTCAGCTCCCGGAGGCGGAGGCGGGGGCGGGCCAGGGATCGCGACGTCAGGCAATTGTGGGAGAGCTGGCGGCGCCGCACCCGCAGGCAGGGCTTTACGGAAAAACACCTGGCCGCCGAATCCTCCGCCATCTCCGCGAATCGACCGCAGTTGTCGCCACTGATCGAGCGAAAGCACCTTTCGCAAATCCAGATTCATAATCGTGTACTCACGTTCCAGCTTGCCCCTTGCGCTCAGCACTTGATCCACTTGCCCCTCTACCTGGCCCTCGTTCGGGACGTCAGCATCGAGCAATGTCTGCAATTTCAGGTCTTGCTTTTCCATCTCTGCGCCGTAGTCAATCAGTTTGACCTTGTGATCGTAGAAAATCTGATCCAACTGGCTGATCTGTCCGTCGTTGAGTTGCAGCTTCTTCGCAATGTCGGAATTTTGCCACCACTTGCCCAGTTCTCCGTGGTACACCATGACTTTCGCGCCCGTAGAAACCGACGGCGCTTGAATGGTCCGGGGACTTTGCGCTTGCACAAGCAGTGGAAATAGCGCTGCGACAACTACGGCAAGGGATTTAATTCTCATGAGTAAGCTCCTTTTTGTGAATCGGCGCACTCGCGCCGGGTTGTGCCTGTATCATTTCCTGGGCAAGCAGAGCCGCAGGCTCCAGTGCCTCCGGGCCGCCGGTACTTACCGCACGCTCTACTTCAATAAGTAATTCATGGTCGGGATCCACCCGGGCATCTCGAATCTGGGGAGCCGGCTCGCGGTGCAGCATCATTGCAGCAATGGCGATGATGCTTGCCACAGCCGCCCACCTCAATACCGGGAAGCGTTGAGCGACGCTCCGCTCCTCCTGCGCAACTCGTGACCACACTTTGGCCCGCTGTTTCTCCCAGAACTCATCCGGTTGCTGGGTTACTGTCTGCGCGCACCCAGGCAGGCGCTCGAGCGTTTCCCGGAGAGCCTGCTGGTCGCTCGCCAGCAACAAAACTGCAAGTTCATCATCGCTGAGATGGCGGATTATCTCCATTGCTTCTCCTTCATTTCGCGTAATTTCCCGGTCGCCCGCGCCAACTGTGCTTTGACCGTGCCGATTTTGAGTTCGAGCAACTCCGCGATCTCCAGCAGCGGCATTTCTTCGGCGAAGCGGAGAAAGAAAATCTCACGTTGCTGTGGCGAAAGCGTGGACAATGCCTTCCACACCGACTGCAATTCTTCGCGCGCCAGCAACACCCGTTCCGGCGACGGTTGCCGCGAGACAAATTGCAACGGCTGAGCCGCGTTATCATTCTCCTCCACACCAATCAACCGCCTCCAGAACGACACTCGACGGTTCTTGCCGTGATCGCGTACCAGGTTGATGGCAATTCGCAACAGCCAGGTCTCGATCCGGCATTCACCCCGGAAGCTGGCGCGTTTCTGGTAAGCGCGCAGAAAACACTCTTGCGTCAAGTTGTCGGCGATGTCCGCATCTCTAACCAGCAAGTAAATCACGCGGTGCACGCGCCCCTGATGCTGCCGCATGATGTCTTCAAAACTCGACGCCGATATGGCTTGTGCTCGGGCCTGCACAGCCGGGTTCAAGCTTGCGGTCAGCGCGGACTCCACTCTCTTTCCTCTCCTGTTGTCACTATGGACGAGTTTCCGAGTCTAAGGTTTACAACCTGCATCCGAATTATCTGTGGCACACTGAGAACCTGAGGTTTCACATTTTCAACAGCAGAATGAATCTCGGAGATCACGTTCGCACCACCGGCGGCGCGCTTAAGAACTGGATCATCGCCCAGTTTCAAGACTCACTAGCCGTCGCAGTCTTGTGGCTGATCGGCCTTTACATCTTGAAAGTTCCCTGGGCGTTTTTCTGGGCGCTGCTAGCCGCGGTTTTGCAATTCGTGCCCCACATCGGACCAGCACTGGGAATGCTAGGTCCGGCGCTCACCGCCACCCTCAAGTGGAGAGACTGGGAGCATCCTCTTTACGTTCTGATGCTCTACGCTGTCATCGTAGTGGTGGACGGCTTTCTTCTTCAGCCTTACATCATGAAACGGACGGCGAAGGTGCCGATCTGGGCATCGATCCTCACGCCCCTAATTCTGGGATTTCTGATTCCGTTCTGGGGAGTGTTGCTCGCGCCGCCGTTGTTAGCCGTTGTCTACGCGTACAAGGCCCGGCGAAATTCGGAGGAAATACCCGCCCGGCCGGATCTTAGATCGTGATGAAACCGTCAGATTCCGCCTGCGACCGTGCTATAATCTCGGTTCGGCTGCACTCTTTTGAGGCAATCCCGAGGGCAATGAAGTGATCTCCTCTACGGGCGAGTCCTTTGCAGTTAGAATCGGCGTTATCAACATAAGCTCAACCTAAAGTTCAATAGACACGAGGTATCCGCATGTCCGGCCATTCAAAATGGGCCACCATCAAACATAAAAAGGGCGCGCTCGACGCCAAGCGCGGCAAGATTTTTACTCGTCTCATCAAGGAAATTTCGATTGCCGCCAAAAATGGCGGTGGAGATCCTGACGCCAACCCTCGTTTGCGGGGCGCTATCGCAGCCGCCAAAGCCGAGAACATGCCGGCCGACAACATTAAGCGTGCCATCCAGCGCGGTACCGGCGAATTGCCCGGCGCAACCTACGAGGAATTTTCACTTGAGGGCTATGGCCCCGGCGGCGTCGCCATCTTGCTCGACATCAACACCGATAACCGCAATCGCACGGTGAGCGAAATTCGTCACGTCTTCGGCAAAAACGGTGGCAACATGGCCGAGGCGGGCGCGGTCTCCTGGATGTTTCACAAGAAGGGTGACATTGTGATTCCGAAGTCGGCCGCGAAAGAAGATGACCTCATGGGGATTGTGCTCGACGCTGGAGCCGAAGATCTGCGCGATGACGGTGACAACTGGGAAGTACTGTGCGAGCCATCGGCGTACGAAGCGGTTCTGGAAGCGGTCAAGAAAGCAGGCGTTGAACCTGCTTCTTCCAGCGTGGCCATGATTCCACAAAATTACATCAAGCTGGAAGGCGCCGCCGCAAGCACCATGATTCGATTGATGGAAGCGCTCGAGGAGCATGACGACGTCCAGAATGTGCATTCCAATTTCGACATCGATCAAAAGTTACTCGAGGAAGTCGCCGGCTAGCATCGCTCGCTTCACAGCTTCTCGATCTCAAGCATCAAGCCGCCCAAACTAGGGCGGTTTATTTTTGTGAGAATTTCGGTAGTGTCTCAGCTTCATGTCACCCCGAGAGAGCGCTCTTTGCGAAGCGAGCGCCTGCCCTGAGCGCAGTCGAGGGGTGCCGCTCACCGTAATGTTTTGTGGGAGGGTACGACTTTGGGTGCCACCCGCACTCCTAAGACGACTGGCTTTAGCTGAGGCACCGTATTTGAACTAGAAAAAATTGTTTATTCCCGCGATACCCGAACATCTCCGCATACTTTTCAACACGACCGTGGAAAATTCTGTGCAAAAGCCGGCAACTACCTGCGCAAGTACTTTAGCGAGAGAGGCTTCTACATTTTGCACACACCCGGGTGCTGGCACGTTAGTGTTGCTCAGGATGCCCAGCGGCCTCGCGCCAGATTCGTGGTGACTGATTGAAGGTCAGGCTCGACAAATTGCTCTTGGAACGCGGTATCGCAGCCTCACGGGAGCGCGCCCAATCCATGATCCTCGCAGGCAAAGTTTTGGTGGACGGACAAAAAGTGGAGAAGGCGGGCGCGGGAGTGAATGCGGCGGCGGATATTCGTCTTCTCGGCGAAGATTTGAAATATGTCAGCCGCGGTGGCCTGAAGCTGGAGAAAGCTCTTGCACACTGGCGCATCGATGTTAGAGGGAAAGTCTGTCTCGACGTAGGCGCGTCCACCGGCGGCTTCACCGATTGCCTTCTGCAGCACGGCGCCGCTCGCGTGATTGCCGTGGACACCGGACACGGGCAGATTGATTTTCGCTTGCGGCAGGACCCCCGCGTTCGCTTGCTGGAAAAGACCAACGCCCGCTACCTCACTCAAAAACAAGTCGGGCAGATCGTGGATCTTGTCGTGATGGACGTTTCTTTCATATCCGCTACGTTGGTTCTGCCCGCTGTCGTCCCCGCGGCTTTACCAGAGACGCCGGAGAAACGCCACGGCTGCCAGATTGTCGTGCTGGTCAAGCCACAGTTTGAAGTTGGCCGGGAACAAGTAGGTAAGGGGGGTATCGTGCGCGATCCGGAAGCACAAAAGGCTGCCGTCGAGAAAGTGCATCAGGCGCTTATCGCCCTGAAGTGTGTTGAAACCGATGTCATCGAGTCTCCGATCCTGGGCGCGGAGGGCAACCGGGAATTCCTGCTGTACGGACTTTTTTGAAATGTAGGCGCGGGCGTCCTCGCCCCTGCACCTCATCCCTGCGCTATGCGATTTTCCGCAGCACCAGCGCCGAATTTTTCGATCCGAAGGCAATGCAGTTGCACACTGCATGCTCGATCGCTTTCGTCCGCCCTACTTCCGGAACGTAATCCAGATCGCATTCCGGATCAGGAGTATCCAAGTTGATGGTTGGCGGAATCTGCCCACGCTGCATGGCAATAATGGTCGCTGCCACTCCGGCTGCTCCGCACGCTCCTTGGGGATGCCCAATCTGCGATTTCAAGGCCGACATCGGCACCTCCCGCGCGCGCTTCTCGCCTAGCGCGAGTTTCAGCGCCCGGGTCTCGATGCGATCATTTAGCTGAGTCGACGTGCCGTGCAGATTCACGTAGTCGACATCACCTGCTGCGATTCCGGCTTCTTTCATCGCCAGACCGATCGCACGCGCCGGTTCTTCGCCACATTCCTGCAAGCGTACCCGATGGAAGGCCTCGCAAGTGGAACCGTAGCCGCAGACCTCCGCCAGCATCTTTGCTCCACGTGCCTTCGCGGATTCGTACTCCTCAAGCACAAACATCCACGCGCCTTCGGCCAGCACGAAACCGTCGCGGTCCACCGAAAACGGACGCGATCCCCTCTGTGGAGCATGATTCCAGGAGTCGGTCAGAATCTTCATCAGAATGAATCCTTTGATAATTCCCAGCGCGATCGGCGCATCCGCTCCGCCGGTCAGTACCCGGTCCAGTCGCCCGGTTTGAATCTGCCGTACTGCGTAGCCGAAACTGTCAGTGGACGAAGTGCATCCGGTGGTCACACAGTGGCTGGGGCCGCGCAAGCCAAAACGCACGCTGAGCTCGCTCGAAAGTGTTCCCATCACTCCGGTTGGAATGCAGAACAAACTCATCTGCTTATACTGCTGATGGAAGAAGAGCCTGTACTGTTCCTCGGTGAATTCCTGCGACCCACCGCCCGATCCTAGAATCACCCCGAAGCGCCGCTTTTGTTCGAGAGGCAGTGAAGCGGCATCGATTCCCGCTTCCTGCAAAGCTTCCGTGGCCGCGGCCAGCGCCAGCGGCAACACTCGCGACACGTGCTTGCGCTCCCGCTTCTCCACCCATGCCAGTTCATCGAAGTCCGCCACTTCGCCGGCAATCTGCACCGGAATTTCTGCCGGATCAAAACGCGAGATGTGCCGCACCCCGCTGCGCCCCTGCAGGATGGCTTCGCCGAAAGCGGCACTCCCCACGCCGTTCGGACTTACAGCCCCCATGCCGGTAATGACAGTTCGACGCTTCACTTTGAACTCCTTGGAAATATGGTTAGATGCGCATTGGGGACCAACCACATCTTAACCGAGGCAGAGACCTGGGAACTGTCAACTGAGAACCGAGAACTGATTTTCGCGTCCCGATTGCCTTTTCATTCGCAACCCGTCATCATCGCCCAGCTTTTCTCGTCAGTATCCGGTGCAAAACTGAAAGTGCATCGGGTCTCGCCGGTCTCCACTCCAATCTCCGCCCCACTCGAAACCGGCGGCGCGGAAAATTTCGATCACCTCAGCATCCATGTCGCCCCTCGACCCTTGAGGACTCGTCTCTGGATTCAGATCAATCGCAATTCCCCAACTGTGCGTCGAAAGCTTAACACTGGTCCGCTGTGGCCGGAATGCAAAACATCCCCCGAAGCTTTTTATTCTTGGCTGTAGCTCCCGGGCCAAAGTCTTCGCGAATACACTCTCAAAAACTCCCGCCAGCCGCTTATGGCACACGAACTGATGAACGCTCCTCGAGTGGTCCCACGAAAGCAGCAGGGGGAACGGCAACTCTGCGTGATCCATGAACTCCGTCTGCCAGCGCGGATCCAGAGTGCCATTCGGCTGGACGTACTCATGCACGTCGCCAAATATTGCAGCAATCTGTTCTAGGCCCGAAGGCGGGGTCAACGTCGACGCTATAGTCGTGCTTTGGTCAAGACCGTAATTTCGAACCACGGAACGACTCCTATCCGGCGATGTTTGAGTTAAGCCGTATAATTCGAGCGTTTCCAAGCCGGAGGAATATTTGGCATACGACGACCTGCGTGAGTGGATTGCGGCGCTTGATCGCGCCGGTGAACTGAAAAAGATTCGCACTGAAGTCGATCCCATTCTCGAAATCGCTGAAATCACGGACCGGGTGAGCAAAATGCCGGGATCGTCGAAGTCTTCAACCGGTGGGCCCGCACTTCTGTTTCAGAACATTAAAGGCCATCCTGGATCGCAGGTGCTCATCAATCAGTTCGGTTCGGCTCGCCGCATGAACCTGGCTTTGGAGATAGACGCGCTCGATGAAGTTGCCGATCGCCTTCGCCAGTTCATGGACGTGAAGTCTCCCCAGGGCTTCCTCGACAAGGTCAAAATGCTTCCCATGCTCGCAGAGCTGGGGAAATTCTTTCCTAAGACTGTCGCCGCTGGTTCTTGCAAGGAGATCATCAAGCGCGACAATTTCTCACTGCTCGATTTTCCCATCCTGCAATGTTGGCCCAAAGATGCAGGGCGTTTTATCACGCTGCCCTGCGTCGTCACCCGCGATCCAAAAACCGGCAAACGCAACGTCGGGATGTACCGGCTTCAGGTCTTCGATGAACGCACCACCGGCATGCACTGGCAGCGGCAAAAGATCGGCGCCGAACATTACCGCGAAATGCTGCGCAGAGGGGCCCAAAACCAAAGCGATGTAGGCGCGGGCGCCTCCGCCCGTGCGGCCGTTGACATCATGGCCCGGTCGTCAGGTGGTTCAATCTTGCCCGAAGGCGTGCGCCCCAGCGGAAAGATGGAAGTCGCGGTCGCCATCGGCACTGATCCCGCCATCACATTTTCCGCGATCGTTCCCGCACCACCGGACGTAGAAGAATATTTGATCGCGGGATTCCTTCGCCAGAAACCGGTTGAGCTGGTGAAATGCGAGACCGTAGACCTCGAAGTTCCCGCCAGCTCAGAGATTATTCTCGAAGGCCGTGTTCATCTGGACGAACTCCGCACAGAGGGGCCGTTCGGCGATCACACTGGGTTCTATTCTCTCGAAGACCTCTACCCCGTCTTCCACGTCTCCTGCATTACTCACCGCAAAAATCCAATTTATGCGACCACGATTGTTGGCAAACCGCCCATGGAGGACGGCTGGATGGGCAAGGCGGTCGAACGTATCTTCTTGCCGCTGATGAAGCTGACGATTCCCGAGATTGTAGACATTAACCTTCCTGTCGAAGGAATTTTTCACAATCTTATGCTGGTGGCGATAAAGAAATCCTATCCAGGCCAGGCTCGTAAAGTCATGAACGCCATCTGGTCACTGGGACAAGCCATGTTCACCAAGTGCATCATTGTGGTCGACGAAGACGTAAACGTGCAGGACATTGGCGAAGTCACGCTCAAAGTGCTGAACCACATCGACCCGGAGCGCGACATTCAGTTCACCTTCGGCCCCATCGATTCTCTCGACCATGCGTCGCGACTGCCCAATTACGGATCGAAGATGGGTATCGATGCCACCCGCAAGTGGGCCAGCGAAGGTTTCACACGTCCCTGGCCAGACGAGATTTTGATGGACGCGAAAACCAAATCGCTGGTGGACAGCAAGTGGAAGGCGCTGGCGAAAGAGTTGGGGATCGAATGATGATTGCATCGTCACCCACCCTCTCGCAAAGAACGCGAGAAGGGTGGGGCACCCCATCGATTTGTCCAAACACGCGGGCGGGGGGCTCCTTCGACTCCGCTCAGGACAGGTCCGCGCCACATCAGCGCGAACTTTATTCTCCGGTTCCAGTTAATGCGACTCTCGACGGACTGCTGGGAACCGAATCCAAAACGATCAGCGTGCCGAGCCTCAGACCGGTGGTTGCCGGCGTGAAAGTTATGTTGATGGTGCAATCTGCTCCTGGGGGCAAACTTGCGCCACAGTTGTGGGTTTCGCCGAAGTCGATCCCCGAAGGAATGATGTCGGTAATCGTCAACGGCGCGGTCCCGGAATTGGTGAGCGTCACCGTCTGGGGCGAGCTCGCCTTTCCCACGGGCTGCGATCCAAAATCAAGTTGCAACGGTGCGAGCTTGACGGTGGGTGCATCGTCGACCGGTCGGCGGACCTCCTGGGCGCCAGCGACGATCGCGAGCAGAAGGCAGACCGTATGAGTGAACTGCAGCTTCACGGCACGCTCCGGGCAAAGCGGCTATTCTAGCGCGTCTTTGCTCGGGTCTGCGGGCTTGAAGCCTTGACCATGCCTGTAAGATCGCTGGCTACGTTGTTGAAATCTTGTTCAGCATTCTGCTGGCGGGAAATCGAGCTCTCATTTTCCATGGCCCCCAACTAAAGCGACGCTTCGAGTTTTCCCAGAGAGTGCAATCCTAGGAAACTCTTGGTCGCGTTCCTGATCTGCCGCTGGCCGACACGCCTAAATAAGGAAGGTGCGAGCCAGCGGCGCGCACCTCATATTTACTTTCTAGTTATAGGATAACAGATTGGTTATAGCAAATGGGACATACGAGGCCAAACTATTGTGCGCATCGAATGATGTAGTTGAGAAGAAATGGGATGATTTAGGGGCTTGACAGAGGGTGGAGCAGAACCCCAGGACTTACGTCCTGGCTCAATTATGCGGCTCCCTCTGGGGGTGGTGAAATTCCTGTTTGAAGCCTCTGACGACATTAGCGAAACCCGCGGTCCCTCGACTCCGCAAAATCATTCACTCTCGCGAATGATCCTGCTCCGCTCGGGATGACAAGGGTATAGAGGTCCTTCGACTGCGCAGAGAGACTCGTCTCGCGAGTCTCTCTGCTCCGCTCAGGATGACAACGGTTTAGTGTAACGTGTTCTACTCTTTTTCACCGGTGCTTGCATTCAGGAACAGGTTGCCGTTGCTGCGAATTTTGGTGAAGTTGAACATCTGCGTGATCGAACTGGCGATTCCATCGAACGAGCCCTGCCCAATACGTTGTCCAGCAAGCCAGTTGTCTTCGATGAAGCGGATGATCGAACTCTGGTCGGTCACCGTGCTGTCGACGAAGTTTTCCCGGGCCCAGGGAGAAATGACCAGCAGAGGCAATCTGGGACCGTAGCCGCAACGGCCAAGGGCATGGGTGTTGGCTGGGTTGACGCCGGGAAGCGATGTTGCCGCCGAACCGCAAGCATCAGTTCCAGTGAGGGCGTCGGCTGGTCCGGTGGAGGTGTTGACGATCGGACCCATCTGGTGGTCATACCATCCATCGGAGTCGTCGTACATGATTACCGCGGCGGTGCTGTTCCAGGTGGGTTGGGCTTGGAGGAAATTGATGGTGTTTACCAGAAAGGTTTGCTCATCCAGCGGATCGGAGTATCCAGCGTGACCGTCGGCGTGAGCGGGAGCTTTGAGGAAGCTGACCGCGGGGAAGTTGCCAGAGGCGACTGCCGTGAAGAAGTCATGAATATCGTACTGATGATTGGCTGGACCAGCGTTTCCAATCTCTGAAATGTTGGCGGGACGGGTATGCATGGGATTGGCGGTAGAGGCGTAATAGCCGAAAAGAGAATGGTGTGCAATATAGTCGGCAGTGGTTCCCGCGAGGTTTGCGGTGCTTCGGTTGCATCCGGTCGTGCTGTTGGAATTCACGACGGTTAAGTCGAAACCGCCCATGAAACCTCCCCACGTAATCCCGGCCGCCGTCAGCAGGTCGCCGATATTTTTTCCGCCCATTTGCCCTGGTAGCGTTTCGGGTTGGAGCAGACATCGTTGAGAGGATCGGCATCGCTGACCATCGTGAGGGAGCCATCGCTGCCGCCGTTGACTACAAAGCCAGCACTGCTGACACTGTTGGCCATGGATATATCGTTGGTCTGGCCTGAAACCAGATTAAGCAATCCCGGAGTCGAAGGGCCGAAGGTGGTGCCGTAGGAATTGTCGCTCATGGCGTAAAACTGGGCGTAGTTCCACATGGCGGTGACTGTGTTGCCGTCAAAATAACCCATCACCTGGCTGCTCCCGAAGCCTCCATTATTGGGAAACAAATCCATCAGCCCTGAGTCAAAAGCTTTTTGCTCGGCGGTGTAACCATGGTCCTGATCTCCGGTGACGGCTTGCGAACGATCCAAACGGAAAGGATTCGAGGGATTGGTGTTTGCCGGATTTAAGTTGGGATTGAAATTGAGCAACGCGTTGCTAAGACCGTTGACCGCCGGAGTGAGGGGTGATGCTTTAAATTTGGGCTCTCCGGGGGGATTGGTGGCGTGCGGGTAGGTTCCGAAGTAGTGATCGAAGGAAATGTTTTCCTGAAAGATCACGGCCAAGTGCTGAATCGGTGTAGCCGTCGTGCTTGGCGCGGCGTAAGCTGGAGAGACACTCGGTCCCAAGCTAACCATGAGGGCCAGCAGTGACGCCATCATTTTCTTGGGGGCAGCTGAAATATGGAATTCATCAAACATTCGGAATCCTCCTATTGTCAACACGAACTCCCGGCTCAGGGCCGGGTTGGTTTGGCCACACAGTACGCGGAGAAACGCCTACAGGTTAGCCAGCAGATATTTCGGAATTGTCACCCGATTATTAAATGCGGATGAATTTGGCGTTGCAGTGTCCGCAGATCGCGCTCCGCTGAAAAACGGCGGCGACCGTGATAGCCTGCTGTCGGCCAGCTTCTGGAAGGATAAGTGTGGAGGAAGAGAATGAGCACAACTTCTGCCCCACCAAGACCCCGTCCAAAAGCAAGTCTGCTGCGAAATCGGATCGTGCAGATCGGCCTGCTGGTATGGATTCTATTTGCGGCAGCGATTCCGTTTCTGACGAAGCGCGAAGTTCCATTCGATCAGCCGATGCTTGCTGCGATGCCCTACCCGGCACGCGTAGGGTTTGAGATCTTCGGGCTGCCGTTTGCGCTGATCTTTATCGGCGTCACTTATTTGATGACGCGGCGCCGGTCGGTGGACATCGCGACGCGCGCTCCGGAGCGTGAGATTGCCATGCGCGAAACGGTGGGGCTTCTGATCTATGGCGCGGCGGTGCTGATGGGCGGGCAATTGGTTGGATGGCTCACCGGGACCCACGGTATCGGGCTGCACCTCAGCGGGAGTATGTTTGGCCTGAACGATTCCGTGGCGACTCGCGAAGTGCTTGTATGGACGCTATATAACTTCTTTTTCTATGCGGCGCTTCCGTACTGGTTTTTTCGGCGTCGCGGCTATTCGCGTGAGGCACTTTGCCTGAACTCGAGCAATCCGGGCAATGACGCGCTTGTAATTCTGGTCGTCCTCGGTTTGGGATTGCTGTTCGATCTGCCGGGTTCGCGTCTCTGGCAATTCAACTCACACCAGCTCGCAGTGGGAGGTGCACTGGCGTTGGTGTTTTCGCTTTTGGGCACGGGCTTGCCGATCATGATCTTTCTGACATCGATTCTGGTGCCGCGCTATCAGAAATTGACCGGCTCGACCGCGGCCACCATGGTTCTGAGTGGCTTTACTTATGCCTCGCTACATTTGACCGAATACTGGACACGCTACGACACACCCGCACACGCTGCGCTCTCAGTAATTTTCATTGTGTTGCTGTTCGGCGGGCCGGGAATGGTGAAGGCCTATCTAACGCTGCGGACGGGGAACGCATGGGTACATCTCTGGGGCTACCACGTCATTTGGCCGCATGTCACCGGGGACACCCCGATTTTTGTGAAGATCTTCGGGATTGAGTAGAACTTCCGCTGTTAGCACCTAGCGCTCTCATCCAAGACCCCGGCGTGTGCTATGCTTCTCGTCCTGCGAGGTGCCCGCCATGGTTACCTTGGCCCTGCTTGCTCTGACTCTTTCGGCAAAACCGCAAATTGTCTGCGTCGGCTTGACTAGCCCGGAATGCAGCTTCACCTATGCAAGCTCTGAGCAGGCCGAACAGCATCCCGAAGTGCTGAAATGGGCTGATGTGGGCGGGTGGCCCACCTTTGCGGTCTTTGCAAAGGTGGGATTAGAAGAGTTCACGTCCGTCCAGTATCGATTTTCATCTTTGCCGGTCGCCATTAATTGATTTGTATCACTCCGTTTCTCTGTGAGCTAGCTCCGGAATCTGCTCCGTTGCCATTACTCCGTTCGCTGACCACCGCAACCTTGATCGGATTACGATGCGTCGAGCACTACTTCTCCACTCGCCATCCCACTCCCCACCTTGCAAAAGGCGCAAAGGTGGGCCACCCGCCCGCGGATGTGGAAAGACAGATGCAGTCAGTAGTACGTCAACTTACGGTGATGCACGTACGGCTCGTCGGGGTTGAGGCTGTTGACTGTGGTTTGTTGGATCCAGTTCCCGTGGCTGTCATACTGATAGAGGTAGCTGACCTCGGAGCGCTGATCACCAAGATCGACTTTCGGGTCGGGAGATCCACGTTGGATGGTAACCACGCTAGCGTCGTCCCCGTGCTCGTTGTAGGTCGTAGTTATGGATTGACACCAAGAGCCCATTCGTAATTCCCGTTTGATAACTCGGTTCTGGTCGTCGTAGACGTATGACCTTTCTGCGCCTTTAAGAAAACCCTCATGCTGGCTCAGCAACTCCCTCATCTGAGCCAAGGTCGCTTGCCGCTGCTCCTCATAGAATTGCTGCCGATATTGTTCGGGAATCATAAATTCAGGGAACTCAAAACTCTCCCGTACCAGCGTGTCGCCGACGAGCCGACCTTGCGCATCGTAGGTGTGGTCGATCCGCGTCAGCAGTTCGCCATGCGCACCGCGAACCAGAGTCTTGAGCGGTTGATCGTTCTCGTTGTAATGAGTCGTGACCGTTCCGCCACCGACCAACCAGCCGTCTTCTTCCGTGACTTCGAACATGGCCCCAACACCCAGCGCCGACCCCTGGCGATCCGGTCGTGGAGGGACAGTCCGGACCAGCGTCTTGCGACCATGTTCGTCGTAGTGAAACTTGGCAGTCCCGTCGGCACCACCGCCCGCGACGCCGATCAGCGCTCCCGTTCCATTGTAGGAATAGACCCGCTCGGCTCTGGAGCCATCGGAGATGCGACCCCGCCAAACCAGCAACCTCCCATCCGTGCTGTACTCCGCGTCGCACATCGACTCGGCCTCGTCCCCCATGAAATCACTACATGTCTTGACCAGACCGTGTAAGCCAGCTCGTTCGCGATCGGAGAGACGGCCGTTACCCGCAGCTGCCTTTCCAATTTGAGCATTGGCCAGACGATTGAGATTGAAGTTTGAGGCCAGTCCCAGCGCGGTCATTCCGAACAGGACTTGTCTGCGATCCATGGCCGGCTCCTTGTCTCTCGTAGAGCTGAACTGCCGCCAGAACGAGATGTACCCCGCCGCAGTTATGGCTGCACTGTGATGTATTCCTTCTTAGGTCCGCGGATCACTTGAATGGTGTAACCGGCCGGAGCATCGGGAAGCTTCGCCGGAACGATCTTCACCTTGACCGGCCTCTTTGCGACCCCCGTTATCCCATACAGATCCCGTGTGGCGGGAATCTGCTCCTCGTTTGTGTCGGTTGGATTCCGAAGAAGCAGCTGAATGCGCCCAGCCTGGTTGGCAAGGGCTAATTTTTGTGCATCTTCCGGGGAAACGAGCAGCGTGACGACCGACGGCACCGCGGCACGCGTTTCGTTTGCCATGTTGCCGCGATCAATTCGAGCGTCAGCAGCCAAGACGCGAACATTCTGTAGCACAGTCACGGCCTCCATGCCGCTCGGTTGCGCGGTCTGGACTGTGACGAGGACATCCACGTGTGAACCAGGCTCGACAAAGCCATCGATCGACACGATGTCATTCACGCGCACGGGTGCAGCCCGCTTGCCGTGTGGAATTAATCCTGACAAACCAGCCTCGTCCGTCAGCTTGAACGAGGTGACAAAATCTCCCTTCTCCACGGGAAGGGCTGCCGCGCGGCCTAGGGTGCTCTTTTTCGTGTGCAGGACATTGGGAGGCAAGAAATCGGCGGGATAGCTTACGATCTGCAGGTCACGGTCCTCAATTCTTTTGCCTATGGGAATGTTGTTGGCCGCGACTACGACATCGACTCGAGGCGTGTGTTCGGAAACCGTGCTCTTCTGCAACCGGCGGTAGACTACTGAGCTGAGAAGGCCCCCGAGGGCCAACGATACCGCTCCCATGAACATGAGGCGTCTGCGATTCATAAGCGGTTCCTCCAGGGAATCTGTCGGTTTCGAGGAAAGGGCCAAAAACAGAGCAAGGGTGGTAAACCTGACGCGCCTCGCTTCGGTCGAGGATGATAGCACAGTCCTGCGAGCCCTCAGCCAAGACCCCGGCGTGCTAGTTCGGAGGCTTGGGGAAAGCTCAGCGCACTGCCAGATAACAACCCACAATCGGGCCGACCGCCAAGCTAATCATCCCACCTAGAGACATCGATCCTTTTACCATCCCTATTTGGAAAACACTTACCGGCGGACTCAATTTTGCGGCGGCGGCGCGCAGAATCATCCACAAGTAGGCGAGATATAGCATGTCGGCGACCGCAAGGCCGCCGACCGCCCCGAGAAATCCTTTGAGATACATCATGATTTTGCCTCTCTTTGGTTACGGCGGGCGGGTGGCCCACCTTTGCGGTTTTTGCAAAGGTGGGATTAGAAGTGTTCACGTCCCATCCATACCGATTTTCATCCTATCTTTGCCGGTCGCCATTGATTAATTCGTATCACTCCGTACTCCGTTCCTCTCTGAGCATAGCTCCGGAAGTTGTTCCGTTGCTATTGCTCCAGTTCGGTGACCAGCACCAGCTTCATCGGATTGCGATGCATCGAGCACAACTTTTCCACTCGCCATCCAACTCCCACCTTTGCAAAAAGCGCAAAGGTGGGCCACCCGACCGCCGATGCATCGAGCACAACTTCTCCGGTCTTGGCAAAACACGAGCGTTGAGATTATCCTTGCGAGCCATGAACCGACGAGACTTTCTTCAAGGTGCAGCAGCGGGCGCGGCGGTGCTGGCGTGGCCTCGCAGTGGGCTAGGGGATGACAGTAACCGGGACGCAATTTGGGCGGAAATTCAGAAACGCCACGACGAGGCGGTGCGGCGGCTGCAGGAGTGGGTCCACCAGCCGTCGATTGCCGCCGAGAACAAAGGGGTGAACGAAGGTTGCGAACTCACCATGCGCTTTCTGCGCGAGGCTGGATTCGGTGAAGTCACAAAAGTCCCGACCGACGGGCAGCCTGGCATCTTTGCCACGCTCGATGCTGGCGCGCCTCGTACTCTCGGCCTTTACTTTATGTACGACGTAAAGCAGGTGGATCCGGCGGAGTGGTCGTCGCCGCCGTGGGATGCTGCACTGGTCGAAAAACCGGGGCTGGGGAAGGTGCTGATCGGACGCGGCGCTGTGAATCAGAAAGGGCCGGAGGCGTCATTCATTGCGGCCCTGCACGCCATCCGCGGCGCGGGGAAAAAGCCTCCGGTAAATCTGGTGTTGGTGGCTGAAGGCGAAGAGGAGATCGGTTCGCCGCACTTTCCGCAGATTGTGCGCCGGCCGGAGGTGCTGGCTGCGCTCAGGCGCTGCAACGGTATCTTCATGCCTTCGGCGGAGCAGGACCTCGACGGAAAAGTGACGATGACGCTGGGCGCTAAGGGCGTGGTGGAACTTGAACTGGTCTCCAGCGGCGAGCGCTGGGGCCGCGGTCCGCGTAAGGATATTCACTCCAGCAACAAGGCGCGCCTGGATAGTCCGGCGTGGCATCTGGTGGAAGCGCTGGTCACGCTGGTTTCGCCCGACGGCAACGACCCCGCAATCGAAGGTTTCGCGGACAAGGCTCGGCCGCTTTCCCCGGCAGAGAAAGCGATGATTGCCGATGCCGCGCGTCGTCTCGACGAAGCCACTGCGAAGAAGCAGATGGGAGTGGAGCACTGGGTCCACGACGTGGGCTGGGAGGAAGCCCTTGAACTGCTGATGTCGCGGCCAACAGTCAATATCGAGGGCCTGGTGGGCGGCTACACCGGGCCAGGAGGGAAGACCATTCTTCCTCATAAGGCCGTGGCGAAGCTCGATCTGCGTCTGGTTCCGGATATGAGAGCGACAGAGGCGCTGGCCGCGCTCAAGGCGCATCTTGCCAAACGAGGATTCGGCGACATCGAAGTGAACATGACGGGCGGTTACGATCCGAACAGCACCCCGGCGGATGCTGCGCTGATCCGGGCGCAGACCACGGTGTACAAGCGTGATGGAATCGATCCGGTAGTTTTGCCGCGCAGCGCGGGCTCATGGCCGGGCTATGTATTTACCGGCGATCCGCTGCATCTGGCGGCGGGACACTTTGGCCTCGGCCACGGAAGCGGCGCCCATGCGCCGGATGAATACTACGTGATCGAGTCGAGTAACCCGAAGCTTCAAGGGATGGATGGCGCGACGCGTTCCTTCGTCGACTACTTGTACGAAATGGCGGTCACGAAGTAAGAGGTCGGCAGTTCAAGTAGAAAGTATGGCTCCTCGTAGTGGCGTGCTCGGGTGACGTCGGCCAATAGTGTGGACGATTTGCAGCCAAACCGTCCCACCGCCGAAATTACAAATCGCTGATATTTTGTCGGGTCGTGCTAGCCGTTCCTTTCACACTTCCGTCTATACGTTCGGGAGGCGTGCGCAATGAAAAAGCTGTTTGCGATGGCTGTCGTGATCGTCGGCCTGGCATTTCCAGCGTTGGGACAAGATTCAGCCAAACAGGAACCTCCGACGCTGAGTTCTTCGCAAGCTGTGCTCGAGGCCTGGAACGACATTGGACGCAGGCTGATCGCGATGGCCGAGGATTTTCCCGAAGACAAATACGACTTCAAACCGACTCCGGCGGAGCGGAGCTTTGCCGAACAACTACTGCACATGGCGGGTTCGAACGATCTGTTCACTGGCGTGGCCAATGGGCAGAAACCGGTGGATGATGAATCCCGCGAGCATTTCAAGACCAAGGCGGCGGTTGTGGCCTATGTGAAAAAGTCATTCGCGGAGGGCGCCGCGGTCATCAAGGCGAAGGGTGACGCAGGAATGGCGCAAATGGCGGTGACCCCTGAATCCGGTGAGCGGGTGCGGTTGGAAGACTTGGCCTACGGGTTGATTGAGCACTGCGGCGAACACTACGGCCAGCTGGTCGTCTACTATCGTGTGGCCGGGCTGGTTCCGCCAGAGTCGCGTCCTAAGAAGTAGGGACGGAACAATCCCACGTCTCGAAAAGTAGCGCCGGCCTCTCGACGGCGCTGGGGCCGCCGGGGACGGCGGCTCTACAACACAAAGCGATAACGATGCGCCGGCTGAGCGGTAGTCCGAATCGACGGTCTCGACTAGGGCTGCCAGCCGCCTCCGAGCGCCCGGTAAAGTTGCACCAGGCTCTGGTACTCGTTGCCGCGGGCCTGCGCCAGCGTCAGTTCAGCCTGAAAGAGGGACCGCTGCCCGTCCAAGACTTCGAGATAGGTGGTGGTCCCTCCCCGGTAACGCAGGTTGGAGATGCGCACGGACTCCTGCAAATCAGCGACTGACTCCTCCTGGCGAACTCGCACCTGATAGAGCTTCTGATAGCCAATCAGCGCATCGGAGACGTCCCCGAAAGCGCGCTGAATGGTTTGCCGGTAGGCGATGAGAGCCTGTCGCTGCTGGGATTCAGCAAAGTGCAGGCCTCCGCGAAGCGCGCCGCCCGTGAAAATCGGCTGACTTACCTGCGCGCCGTAGGTCCAGAAGCCATACTGTGTGCTCATGAGGCTTGAAAAGGCGCTGCTTCGCCCGAAAGAACCACCACCAGATCCGGTCAGCGAAATTTGCGGAAAGAACGCAGCCTTGGCGACTCCGATTTCGGCGTTCGCCGCGATCAGGTTCTGTTCGGCTTCGCGAATATCGGGCCGGCGCTCGAGGATGGAAGAGGGAAGCCCGGGCGGCACTTCTGGAGGAAGGGTTTGCTGGATCAGAGGAAGCCCGCGTGCCACTTCTTGCGGGTAATTGCCGAGCAGAATGCTGATGGCGTCTTCCTCCTGAGCGATTTGCCGTTCCAGGTCAGGAACCGCGGCATTCGCGGTGTCGAGGACTTGCTGAGCCTGGAGCACATCGAGTTTCGTCGCGACGCCGTGATCAAGTCGCAGATTAGTGAGCTTGACCGAATCGATCTGCGTATTCACCGTGTCATGCGTGATTTGCAGTTGCAGATCGAGTTGCAGGAGGGTGAAGTAGTCGCTGGCGACGTCGCTGACCAGGGTCAATATGACGGTTTGCTTCGCATCCTCCGTGGCGAGGAGCTGGGCGCGCGCAGCCTCGGTTGCGCGACGCAGACGGCCGAAGAAATCCAGCTGGAACGCTGCGTCAGCCGTAAGTTCAAGAAAGTTGTATTTGGTTTGGAAAGTAGGTTCCTTTCCACCGCTGAACTGGCCATTGCCCTGCACTTGCGGAAACTGGTTCGAGCGGGTGACGGCAAGCTGAGCACGCGCTGCGACGATACGCTCCGTGGCAAGCTGCAAGTCGTAGTTTTGTTTGAGCGCGGTGCGAATGAGTTCTTGCAACTTCGGGTCCTGGAAGACCTGCCACCAGGGAAGATCCGCATATGAGGCGGCCTGGACCTGAAGCTGGGGATTTTGTGCCAGATCACGATAGACGGTCGGAGTCTGAACCGCGGGCCGATGATAATTGGGACCCACCTTGCAACCAGCGAGCAAGCTGGACGCCAACATCGCAATCAGGAATTTTGCGAGCTTCATGATCAGCAACTCCGCTTGTGATTCGTCCCACTCGTCGCGCCGCAGCGCATCTTAATCCCCCGGCGCCGGAGCAGGCGATGTCGGCAACGGCCCGGAGACTTGCTCCTGGCCGGCGCCGGACCATTTTTCTACCAGATAAAAAACCCCGGGGATGAAGAAGATTCCGAGTGCGCTAGCGGCCATCATGCCGCCGATAACCGCGGTTCCCATGATTTCGCGCGCCACCGAGCCAGCGCCGGTTGCGATCCACAGCGGCACGCACCCGAGAATGAACGCGAAGGACGTCATCAAGATCGGCCGCAACCGAAGCTTAGCCCCTTCGAGCGCAGCGTCCGCCAGAGGTTTGCCATGCTCGTACTGATCCTTGGCGAACTCCACGATCAGAATTGCGTTCTTGGCTGTCAGCCCGATCAGCATGATCAGTCCGATCTGCGAATAGATGTCGGTCTCGATCTGGACCATGTATGGAGGCAAGAAGACGCTGAGAATGACGCGGCGCAGCCACAGAACAAAAAAGGCGCCAAAGATCGCCACCGGCGTGCTGAGCAGCACGCTGAAAGGCAACGACCAGCTTTCGTAAAGTGCGGCCAGAATCAAAAAGACGAACAACAGCGAAAGCCCGAAGACCACTGCGGGCGGAACACCTTCCCGGGCTTTCTGTTCTTGAAACGATATCCCGGAGTAGTCGAAGCCCATCTCCCGCGGCATGGTTTGCTTGAAAACCGCCTCAAGCGCGGCCGTAGCTTGGTCTGCGCTATAGCCGGGCGCGGCGGCGCCATTGATTTGCGCGCAACGGAATTCGTTGAAGCGCATGGTAAATTCCGGGCCGAGGCGCGGCTTGACCGTGGTCAGTGTGGAGAGGGGCACGTTCTCTCCTTTGTTGTTGCGAACATAGAATTTTCCAACGTTATCCGCTCTGGCGCGGTCCTCAGCCTCGGCTTCGACATAGACCTGCCACTGGCGGCCGAAGCGATTGAAATAATTGATGAAATAGCCGCCCATGAAGGTCTGGATCGTGCGGTAGACGTCACTGAGGTTCACACCTTGCTTCAGCACTTTGTCGCGATCTACTTCGACAAATTCCTGCGGGACGCTAGGCAAGAACGTGGTACTCAGGCTGGCGATTTCCGGCCGCTTATGCGCTGCTTCGAGAAACACTCCCAAGTTCTTGGAGAGGAACTGAATATCGCTGCCCGAACGGTCTTCGAGGATGAAGGTGAAGCCGCCGGAGGTGCCGACACCCGGAATCGCAGGCGGGGAGAAACTGAAGGCAATCCCGGCGGGCAACTTGCTTAATTCCTGGTTGAGATGCGCCTTGATCGATTGAAATTGCTCGGCTCTCTTGGAACGCTCACCCCAGGGCTTGAGGGTCACGACAAAGAATGCGTTGTAGCTGGTACGAACAAAACTGAGCAAACTGAAGCCCACGGCGGCGGTGGAGTACTGAACTCCCGGGGTATTCAGTATGATTTTTTCAACTTCAGCGGCGACCGCGGTCGTCCGTTCCAACGAAGCCCCGTTTGGCAGTTGCAGATTGATGTAGGCATAACCTTGATCTTCGTCCGGGAGGAAACTGGAGGGCACGCGATTGGCGAAGAAACCCGCCGCCAGGCAAAAGACCAGCAGCAGTACAACCACTACCGCAGTTTTTCGGAGCAGCACCCCACTCCAACCGACGTAGCCGTCCGTGGCGCGCTCGAACTGGCGGTTAAACCAATCGAAGAATCTTCGCAGCAGCCCGCGGCTTGGTTCCTTCGGCCGAAGCAGAAGTGCGGCCAGCGCGGGGCTGAGGGTGAGCGCGTTAAATGCCGAGAGGAGGACAGAGATGGCAATGGTGACGGCGAACTGCTGATAGAGCCTGCCGGTGATTCCGGGAATGAAGGCGGTGGGCACGAATACCGCGGAGAGCACCAGCGCGATTCCGACGACCGGGCCGGACAGTTCTTCCATGGCTTTTAATGCTGCGTTCTTTGGAGTGAGCCCTTCTTCGATGTGCCGCTCCACGCCTTCGACTACGACGATGGCGTCGTCCACCACCAGACCGATCGCCAGCACCAGACCAAAGAGAGAAAGCGTGTTAATCGAAAAACCGAACAGCGGAAAGAGTACGAACGTGCCTACGAGCGAAACCGGTACGGCCAGGAGCGGAATCAGCGTAGAGCGCCAGCTCTGGAGGAAAATATAGACAACCAGGATCACCAGAAGGAGGGCGATCAAAAGTGTCTCAACGATTTCCTTGATGCCTTCCGTAACCGAAAGGGTGGTGTCCAGGGAGACGACAAAGTCGACGTCCGCCGGGAAGCGCTGCTTCATCTGAGCCATTAACTTCTTGACGCCGGCGGCGGCATCAACCGCGTTCGAGCCCGGCAATTGATAGGCCGCAATGATGGCGCTCGGCCTCCCATTAAAACGGCCGGCAATGCTGTAGTCTTGCGAACCCAGCTCCATTCGAGCGACATCGCGGACACGGACGATTCCACCGTCAGGAGTTTCGCGAAGGACGATGTTGCCAAATTCTTCCGGTGAAAGCAGCCTGCCCTGTGCCAGGACTGTGTAGGTAAATTCCTGGCCCTTCGGAGCCGGCTCGCCACCCGCTTTGCCCGCCGGGTTAACAGTATTCTGCGCCTGAATAGCACTGATGATTTCCGGCACGGTGATCCCGAGCTTTGCCAACTGGTCGGGCTTTACCCAAAGCCGCATCGCATATTGGCCGGAACCGAATACCTGAACGTTGCCGATGCCTTGCGAACGGAGGATAGGATCCACGAGATTGATGTAGGCGTAGTTCGCCAGAAAGTTGGCATCATAGGTTCCGTGCGGCGAGTAAACGGCAACCCACATGAGCGGAGCGGTAACCGATTTTCGAACCGTGACTCCGTAGTTGGTGACGTCCAATGGAAGCTGAGAAGCGGCCTGGGTTTCGCGCGACTGCGCGAGAATGTAATCGGTGTTGGGGTCGGTCTTTACGTCGAAGTCTACAATCAAGCTGGTGCTGGAGTTAGCGGTAGCATTGAGCGAGTACATGTAGTTCATGTTGTCCACGCCATTCATCTGCTGCTCAATGGGAGTGGCAACCGCTTGCTCCAGGGTTTGGGCGTCTGCCCCGACGTAGGTGGCAATGATTTGAATCTCGGGCGGAGTGATGTTGGGAAACTGGGCGACAGGCAAGGTCAGGATGGTCAAGGCACCGACCAGCACCATGACAATCGAAATCACCATGGCGACAATCGGGCGGTTAATGAAGAACTTTGACATCGGATTATTTGTCCCTGGCCTCCAAGGCAAAGGGCTTGGGATTCACTTTCGCGCCGGGGCGCACCTTCTGCACTCCTTCGGCGACGACTCTTTCTCCTGCCTTGAGCCCGTCCGCAATCACCCACTGGTTACCAACTCGGTCACCGACCGTGACGGTTCGAATGTTCACTTTGTTGTCGCCATCTACAACGGCAACCTGGTAGCTGCCTTGGAGCTCCGACACCGCTCGTTGAGGAACCAGCAGTGCATCATGTTGCAGCCGGATGACAGCGCGAACTTTGGCGTAACCGCCGGGGCGCAGAACATTTCCCGGATTGGGGAACAGCCCGGCGATCCGAATTGCACCGGTGCTCTCATTGACTTGGCGGTCCGCAAAGTAGAACTTGCCCTCATTCACATAGGTTGAACCGTCCGCCAAAATTAGCTGGAGCCGTAAATTCTTGTCGGCCTCTAGGCGACTGGCCTCCGTCGGGAAACGTTTCCGCCATGCGAGATACTGAGGTTCTCCGACGGTGAAATAAACTTTGATGGGGTCAACCGTGGAAACTGAAGTGACCGGCCCGCTGCTTGGACTGACCAGGGCCCCCACTTGAAGCTGGGCTTGTCCGGCGATGCCATCAATGGGGGCAATGAGCCGGGTAAAATTGAGGTTAATCTTTGTAGTTTCAACCGCCGCCTCAGAAGTCTGGATCTGGGCCTTGGCGGTTTCCACCGTGGCTTGGGCCGCGAGGTTGTTCTGGACAGCGTTGTCGAGATCCTGCTGGCTGGCGGCCTGCTCCCGTGCAAGTGGGGTGTAGCGATTTACATCAAGCTCGGTCCGGCGTTGCACCGCTACGGCATTGGCGAGAGCAGCCTTCGCCTGTGCCAGCTGGCCTTGAGCTTGATCGACCGCTGCTTGAAAAGGCCGCGGGTCGATCTGGAAGAGAAGCTGGCCCTCCTTGACGAAAGCGCCCTCCTGATACCCTTGCTTCAGCAGATACCCTGTGACTTGTGCCCTGACATCGGCATTGACTAGCCCGTCGAACGTGCCGATCCATTCACCAAAAATGGGAACATCCTTCTGCTCAACCTGAACCACCTCGACACTCGGCGAGGCGCCCGATTGCGCCCCTGAGACGCCCTTGGGGCGCACGGCCACAACGATCAGACCGAGCACGATTACGAAAAGCATTCCGCCGATTATCAGGTTGCGTTTCAAAACACGGGTCATGTTCATCTCCGGCAGGGCGCCCTTAACTTGGAAGCGATCCGATCTCGCAGTGCATCAGCTGGCCAATGCTCGGTTTCAATGGCGGGCGCTAATCCCGATTCGAATAAAGGTACGCCTTCTGTCGAGACGAGTCGAGGGGTGGGTTGCCGAAAGCCTGTGTTCGCGCCGGCTTAGAAGTTCTCCGAAGGCTTCGCGAGTCACCTTGTTTGCTGGGATTGAAGTTTGCTGGGATTGAAGCACCAACAACGGAGGAGTGTTTCCTGCAATCGCGGTGGTGAAAGAAAAAATGCAGATTAAAGTCTGCAATGCAGCGAAGACAGAGGTATTTTTCTTTTAACCTCAATTCAGAGTCAGTTGTCCGAGAAGAAGCTTGTAGGAATCTTCCTCATACTTATAAATGCGAAGACGTCGGTTGAAGTCGATCAAGCCTGGCCAAGAGCTTTTCTAGTTTGGCCTGCTCCTTGCGCTTACCGGGCGATGCGTCGGGTTTCTCTTGATCTTTGCCGAATGCCCGTTCAATCGCGTCGGCCGCCACGTCCAACCCGCGAGTCCTTGCAATCACCCTCTGGAAGTAACGTGCTTTGTCGCGGTAGCTTGGATCCTGGGTCACACTTTGAATCAACTCTGAAAGATCCTCTACCGTCACATCTTCGATTTCCATGAATTCTCCCACCCCGTGATAAGCAATTCTGGCAGCGATACCCGGTTGGTCATAGCCTATTGGGATTGCCACCATGGGTACCCCTTGTGCCAGCGCCTCAAGCGCAGTATTCAGTCCAGCATGCGTGACACAGAGCGCCGCTTCAACAATTCAATTTGAGGAGCGGTGCGGACGACGATCGTGTTCGATGGAATTGACCCCAGATCGTCGGGATTAACATTCTTGCCGACTGAAAGCACAACTTGAATCTCTGGAATGTGCCCAACCGCCGCAAGAATAGTTTTGTACAAATGATCCTGACCATGCACGAGTGTCCCCAGGGAAGCGTAGATCAGGGGCCTGCCAGTCAGCTTTGCCCACGGAAACGGAACTGGCTCGCGCCCTTCATCGTCGTGAAAGGGACCAGCATAGTGAAACTCGGCAGGCCAGGGAATGCGTGCGAAGTCGAACTCCTTGGGCGTCTGGGTGATTACTGCCAATTTGGAATTAGTTGCGCTGGGATTATTCCAATCTATCTGTAGTCCCGTCTTTTCGGCATAAGGCCTCGCCGCTGCCAAAATCTGCGCAAAATGACCGCCGATTTTCTTCAACCCCTCTATGTTCTTGGCAAAAGCTAGTCTCTCTGGTTGCCTGCGATTCAAGCGCAATTGGCACTGAACAAAATGAACCCGGCTGCCGCGCTGAATACTCTGCAAGCTGCTTCCCCCATCGAGTTGGGGCAAATTTTTTTCGTCGCCAATCTTTCCTGCCTCTATCCCGTGTATGTGCGCGGAGAGGCATACTTGGCCGCCGGACAGGGCAGTGCTGCGGCCGCCGAGTTTCAGAAGATTCTCGACCACAGCGGCATCGTTTGGAACTGCTGGACGGGAGCGTTAGCGCATCTGGGAGTGGCGCGTGCCAGTGCTATTGGAGGCGAGAACCTCGCAGGGAGCCGATGCCGATGCCGCCCGCGTCCGCGCCCTCGCCGCCTACAAAGATTTCCTCACGCTCTGGAAAGATGCCGACTCTTACATCCCTATTCTGAAGCAAGCCAAGACGGAGTACGCGAAATTACAGTAGTTGCTGGCGAAGGCGTCTATCGAGACGCTCTTTGGCTAAATCTTTTTTCCTACACACCTTTACCGATTCGATGAGGACCGTCGAAACGCGGTTCCCGCAACGGCTGCGATATTGCGAAGTGCTTGTCGACTCTTGCCAGCTTTGGCCGCCATTCTAATTCCAGCGAGCGTGCTCTCGAAGAAATCCGCCAGGTTGTCAAGATCTGCATCCGAGCTGAGTTCTCCCTGTTTTTTTGCCCTGGTGAGCACGCGCATCAGAGCCTTACGCTGCACCCGCGCCGCATTACGCGTGATGCGGGTTACGTCGGCATCTCGCCGGCCAAACTCACTGATTGCGTTGAGTCCCATACAGCCTTGTGCGCTTGACAAGTCGTTTCGTTCAGCGAAAGTCACGAGAGCATTGCGAACACCGAAGAGGGCAGGCCCACGCTTTTCCAACTCGGCGGTGATGGCGTGAACACTCTCCGTGACGTACAACTCCAGAGCCTTCAAAAACAGCGCCCGCTTGTCGCCGAAGGTGTCATACATGCTTTGCCGGCCAACGTCCATGACGCGCATCAACTCATCGGTGGACGTGGCGGCAAAGCCTTGCTGAGAAAAAAGGCGGATAGCCTTCCGAAGTGCTTTCTCCTCATCGAACTCCTTCGGTCGAGCCATATGCTTGGCCCCGAGGTTCCGCTACCTTTTTAACTTAGCTGAACTGTGAAGCTATTTTGTCGAGGTATTCTTCTATCGGCAAAGCATTTCTCATTGCGATCAAATCATTGCCTGTTTTACCAATCACGGTGCGGAATTTATTGCTCTTCCTCTCTGCAAGTCCCGCCACAATCTCCACAATATCCCGGATGTTGTCCTTCATGCTGTCGGGCCTCGTAGCCATCCTGTGCCGGACCTTTTCGGTCAGCGCATCATAAACGTCAACACTGATCGCGGGGTCGCTGTTCCAAACGATCTTACTCACAAAATCGTTATCCGTGGAACCACCCGGCTCGATCAGGCGCAAATCAATGTTCAGCGGCTTCAACTCGTAATACAAACCTTCGGTCAATCCCTCCAAAGCAAACTTGGACATGTTGTACAAAGAACCCAACGGCACCGCCGTGGTAAGTCCCACAAACGAGCTTACGTTGATGAACATGCCACCGCCGTTGTTACGAAAATGAGGCAAAAATGCTCTGATGATATTAATCGGCCCTCTTGTGTTCACTGCGAACTGCCAGTCGATATCTTCCTCTTTAGCTAGTTCCAGAGCGCCGTAAGTGCCCATACCCGCGTTATTGAGCACAACATCAATTCTGCCAAAAGCTGCTATCGCGGTCTCAGTAGCATCCCGTACCTCCTCCAGCCGGGTCACATCCAGCTTGAATATCTCGATGTTCTTGTATTGGGTCAATTCTGTTTCTTTTTCGGGCCGACGCATTGTGGCCGCAACATTCCACCCCTGTTCGGCAAAATACCTGGCGCAGGCTTTTCCCAAGCCAGAACTTGTGCCGGTGATAAAGATCGTCTGATTCATCTCGTATTCTCCTAGTGTGAATTCCCTGAGTTGTGGATGGTATAATCCATAATCGGATTCAACAAATAGTTGCCCATACTTTTCTCCTCGCATTCGGCATGACTTCCACTTCTCCTAATTCAGCCGGCTTGATTCTGAAGAATTCCGAAAGATTCGGCCCAGAAGTGCAGATTCAGACACAACTCAATCTCCGTTACGCGGTCTACTGATCGAGTGGTCAAGAAGGGCCGACGAAAGTCTTCTCCACGGCTCAGTTTCACGTCAACAGGAGGATAGGATCACAATGAATATGGGAAATTTGCTCAGCGCCTCGGCGGAAAGAAATCCACGAAAAACTGCCCTCGTGTTCGAAGACGAGAGCATCTCGTATGAGCAATTGGATCATTCGACGACATCGCTCGCCCATGGACTTTTGCAGGAGGGGTGCCGGCCCGGGGACCGCGTTGCGATTTACTGGCCGAACTCGATAGAGACGGTGAAGCTTCTATTCGCATGCTTCAAGGCCGGAATGATCGCTGTGCCAGTCAATGTTCGATTGAGAGCGCCTGAAGTCAGCTACATCCTGCGGCACTCAAAGGCAGCGATGTGCTTTGCACACGCCGATCTGGAGGCGGTGGCGATGGAAGCAGCCAAAGGTTGCACCTCGTTGCACAGAATGCATACCGTTCTGGGAGGCCTGGACCACTTGGGTCCTGAGGTTGCATTGATAAACGACGATGATCCGGCCCTCGTTCTATACACGTCCGGCACCACTGCCCGGCCAAAAGGCGTCACCCACACTCATCGGACACTGCTGGAAAGCGTGAAGCTGACACGTGGCGTTGTGCCGGATAGCTTGCAGACTTCATTAGTCATGACTCAAATGGCGTACGTCGCCGCGATTTGCATGGTCCTTCTGCCGGCCATCGTGACCGGCGGGACCTGTGTATTTGTGTCCGCCTTCGACGCTCCGTTGGTCCTCGACTTGATCGAACGCTTCCGGTGCACCTACACCTTTGGACTTCCTTCCATGGTCCAGTTGTTGCTTGAAGAACAGGCGCGGAAGCAGCGGGAGGTCCGTTCCCTTCGAACATTCATCGCAGCAGGCGACTGCGTTCCTGTGAGCATGCAGGAAAGTTTTCAAGCCCTGTTCGGAATTCCTTTGTGCGAAGGCTACGGCATGACGGAGACCGGTCCATCGGTCTGGAATCCGGCGGATGCCATTCGCTCGGGCTCTCTTGGCAAAGCCCTCGATGGTGTCGACCTCCGCGTAGTTGATTCAGACGGTAAGGATACGCCGGATGGCCAGATCGGGGAGATCGCCGTGCGGAGTCCAGCAATCTTTGCCGGCTATTGGGATGATCCTGCCGCAACCAGAGAGGTGCTGTGGAATGGGTGGCTTCTTAGCGGCGATCTGGCTCGTCGAGATGGAGATGGATGTCTCTGGTTCGAGGGCCGCAAAAAGGAGATCATCGTTCGCGACGGTCTGAACGTATCTCCTCAGGAAGTGGAGGAAGCCATTTACAATCACCCGCCGTCCTCGAGGTTGGGGTGATCGGGATGCCCGATGCGGTCGGCGCTCATGGCGAACGCATAGTCGGATTTGTCTCCCTACGCGATGGGCTGGTGATTGGCGAGCAGGAACTGAGAGACCATGCACGTCAACAACTGGCGGATTTCAAAATCCCGGAGAGGATTGTTTTTCTTAAGGACTTGCCGAAAGGCGTTACCGGTAAGGTACAGCGCCGGGCACTGAAGGAAATGCCCCCGGTGGCGGCTTAGACAAGCGAGTTTTCAATACAGCCCAAATCAGGGGGCGTTGAGTTTCTTCAGCATCCCGGCCGAATTGCTGTTTTTGGGGTTAAGCTGAAGCGCTTTTTTGTAGTTGGCGATTGCCTGCACTCTGTCGCCATCGTCCATGTAACCTTCCGCAAGACTGTCGTACGCGTTGCTTGAGTGCGGATAGGCTTCGATGTTCAGCTGGAAAATGCGGATGGCTTCCTTGAACTTCCTGGCGCGAAGGAGCTGGTAGCCCAACGTGTTGAGTTCGCCCTCGTCGAAGTTGTAAGTGGCGGGCTGAGTGGTCTTGATTTCATGGTATTGCCAGACCGCCTGATCGATGCCGCTGGACGCAATGGTTGCCGAGAGAGTTTCGGCAATCGAGGCGCGCGAGTCGAACCCGGCTTTGACCTGGGGCAGCCACATGGCCATGGCGACAGCAAAGATTCCCGCGCCCATTGCAAGTGTGAGCACAAAAACAACGCTGGCAGTAGCCATGCGCCGCAGCGCGCCCGGGCTTTCTTTTGCGCGCAGATAGAGCTCAAGAACGGCAAGAGGCACGAGGTATTGGGCAAAGTTCATGAAAGTGAGGAACGGGCCCGTAAACGTCGCCGGATCGAAACCGAAAGGACCGTGATTGAGAAAAAATGAGAGGAATAGCCCGGCTCGGATGAACAAGGATGCACTCACCACCAGGTACAGGCGAAGGGCCCACCGGCGATGGGTTTTGAAGTCCCGAGCCACCGCATAACGCAGGGCCATGACAGCGCAGACCATGATCAGGACGGCCATGAGGCTGCT
The DNA here is from genome assembly GCA_963696025.1 of uncultured Acidobacteriota bacterium. Classification (GTDB taxonomy): domain Bacteria; phylum Acidobacteriota; class Terriglobia; order Terriglobales; family Acidobacteriaceae; genus JABCYV01. The sequence continues at coordinate 133,797 of CAVOII010000016.1, read as the reverse complement.
TCCCAGGTGTTGAGGAAGGTCGCCTACGCTACCACGGATCCACGTCATATAAAGACCCGCAATGCTGATGGCGAAAGCGGTCACGATGTAGAGACGCCCATTCCAGCGGTGGAACGACGGGGCGCGCTCACGGACTTGCGGAATAAGCTGAATCATTCCAGCCAGGATTACAATGACGGCCGAGAAAAGGTGCGTGGCCACGGCGAGGTTGCCCACGGTATCGCCAGGAACGTATCCATGGGTGAAGTGCTTACTCCACGCCGCGGCCGAATTCCCGCGGACAGCGGCCATACCATAGAACGACGCGACTGCAAACGCGAACAGCAGTTGGCCGATCACGGTGACTGCGAACCAAAACCGGACGGTTGCCTTCAGAGCGGTGTCCGCAAAGTTTTGCAGTGAATGCGACTTTTGCGACGCAACATCGGTAGAAAATGCGATTTGAAGTTCAGCGCCCATATAGTCCCTCCAAGGTAGCGCCGGCCTCCGGCCGTCTGTCCCGCGGGTATCGCACCCGCAGTTGCCGCCGAGACGGCGGCGCTACCTATACGCGGTGATTGAATTCGGTGTTCATGCAAATCAGATCGGCCCCTGATAGCGGCGCAACCGGACCGCCGCGGCGAGGAACGCGATGGCTACCATCAGCCCGATCCACAAAGAGGCGCTGAGTAGGAATGGAGCTGGGGTGATATGTGTCATCGGATCCGTGGGAAAGATATCTGGCGAAGTGTAAAGCTGCGGGTGGGCGTCGCCCATTAATCGCCCCAACACCAGGCCAGCGAAATACTGAGTGTGGAACGCAATCTTTTCGACGCCAGCGATCGCGAGCACCGGCAATGCCGCCCATAGGAATGCAGCACGGCGAGCCCAACCGGACACCAGCAGCAGCCAGCAATACACCGGCGCCGGCCACAACATATGCGCGGTAATAATGTGGTAGAGCAGCAGCAGCGACATCTGCAAAACGGGCAAGTGCGTCCATAGGGAGGCCACGTTCAGACCGCTGGCCAGCAGTACGGCGCTACTCAGCAGCAGGATGATGAACTGCAGGACCAAGGTGATAGCAAAGGTGAGCAGCGGCAGAATGATGAACGGAATGCTGGCCTTGGCAAGCACTGTGGTGAGGTCGGAAACCGGCAGCGACTTCCAGAACAGGATGCTGCGATCGCGGCGTTCGCTGTGCAGCGCGTCGGAACAGTAAAACAGAGTTATGAGGATATACGCCCCCATCAGGAAAGCAGCTGCGACGTTGTACGGCTGGAGAATCGTTTCACGGTAGTGCTCCGGGTCGACGCCCGACAACTCACGCATCTGAGCCGGCAGGTGGATGGTGCCGATCAGATAGCCGATGAGAAATAGGGCGGCGACCGCCAAAGGCGCGATGTAAACGTAGCGGTTTTCCCACAATTCACGCCGCACCGACCAGTAAAGAGGACGTGTGGGCGAGGTCGCGGCCGGCGCGATTACCTGCGAGTCGTTTATTTGCGAGTCGCGGGGAGACCCGGGCATAGCGTTCGATTGAGTATTCATATAGCCGCTCCTTGATAATTACCCGGTGCCGGGCCGGCATGATTGTCCATCACCGCGACGAACAGGTCGGCAATGCTGGGCGTGCGCACATCGCCGAGCGCCGCCAGTCGCTGACGATCAATACCATCGAACAGCAGCACGCTGCCGCCGATCCCCTGGCGCTCATGCATCGGCTTTAGTGCCCGTGCTGCGGCGACCTGCTCGGGACGCACCATCACTTCGAAATAGCGCGACTCCAGTTCTTCGGTGCTGCGATTGAAGACGATGCGGCCGCGGTCGATGAACATAAGATCGGTAAGCACCTGCTGGATCTCATCCACCTGGTGGGTGGCCACCACGATGGTGCGATTGCGATCGAAGTAGTCGTTCAGCAGAGAATCGTAGAACTGCTTGCGATACAGGATGTCGAGGCCTAAGGTCGGCTCGTCGAGCACCAGCAAGCGTGCATCGATGGCCATCACGATAGCGAGGTGCAGTTGCGTCACCATACCCTTTGACAACTCCCTGACCTTGCTTTTGAGCCGGATGGTTGTCTTCGCCAAAAAAACCTCTGCCTTGGCGCGGTCGAAGCGGGGATGTACGCCCGCAACGTAGTCGAGTAGCTGCGAAACCCTTATCCAGCGCGGCAGCACAGCCACGTCGGCGATGAAACAAACATCCCGCATGAGCCGGTCGCGTTCCGTCCAAGGATCGCGTCCGAGCACCCTCAGTTCTCCCTGATACGGCGTGAGCCCGAGGATTGCGTTGAGCGCGGTCGTCTTGCCTGCGCCGTTGGGACCGATGAGTCCGAGGATGCGGCCCTCTTCCACACGCAGATCGATGTCGTCCAGAGCAACAGTCGTGCCGAAGACTTTACGCAGGCCGCGCGCCTCTATGCATGCCATAGCTTCAACGCTCCTCCGTGGGGATTTTCGACTTGGGGATCTTGGGCTCGGCGGTTTTCGACTGTGCGGCATTCGAAGAGGGCTGGCCGTTTGCCCGGTTCAGGAGTTCTTCCGGTTTCAGGCCGAGGCGCTGAATGGTTGCGGATATCCTGGGCCATTCTTGGTCAAGAAACTTCTGCCGTTCACCCTGCAGCAACAAACTCCGCGCGCCGGCATTGATGAACATGCCGAGCCCTCGTCTGGACTCGACCAGCCCTTCGTCCACCAGTTGCTGATAGCCCTTCAGAACCGTCAGCGGATTCACCCGATATTCCGCCGCGACGTTGCGGACGGAAGGCAGCGGATCGCCTTCCTTGAGCACGCCGTCGAGTATCATCGCGACGACGCGATCGCGAAGCTGGCGGTAAATCGGTTGACTGTCGTTCCACTCACGGTCCATTTTGCATTCCAGACAACTCAGTTGAGAAAGCTAGGGGCGATTCGCTCGACTCGACCGATGCGTCGCGTGGATTCATCGCGAGGCATAGCGGGCAGAGCAGTGTCATTTGGCGCGCATCAGCCCGAGCACTTCATTAATCTGGCTGGCCGCCGTCGTTATGAACTCGAAGGCTTCGCTCTGATAATCAGAGCCAACGAGTTTAAAGACGACGCCCTGCGTGTCTCCCTCCTGCGAACGCACAAGCTTCGTGGCTTCGGGAGAATTGAAAGTGATGGTCTTGCCGTCAGGCGAAATCGTTCCCACCACGCACGCTTGGTTTGCACTGGCGCAGTTCTGCCCGAGCAGCAGCCGGTCGCCATCAAGATAGATCATCCTAAGCCCGTCTTTCTCGCTGCCTTTGATTGCACTCATCACTGCAGAGTCGCGGGGAGTTAGGCGATTACAGACCTGTGCGACATAGCGGCCATAGGCCTTACCTGTCCACGACCTGAATTTTTCGAAGGCGACGGCAGCGTCCGATGTGAAGGTCGAGGTGATTAGAATGAATAGAAGGGAAACTGCGAGACGTGATTTCATGACCCATACTCCTTTCCGCTTTCTCGATGCAGTTCCTTGGCCGGGCTCTGCTCCAGGACGCCGCCTGCGGGCTCGTTCTTAGCCTGCCCTGAGTGACCGAGCACGGCAAAGTTGCCGAACGGGCCCGCAAAGCGCCGTCACTGTGCCCGCTTGAGGTCGATGTGCGCACGAACGGGCTTGTCCCCTGGCATCATATAAGTCCAGTCCTCGATGTGGTGGTTGGCGTCGATGATGGTGAACACGGCGTGGTACATGTGTCCGTACTCCGTGCTACCGGCGACGTCGAGAAAGTCGAATTCCACCGTCTTCCCGTCCGGCGAGGTCCTGGCAGCCATGCGCGGCCGGTTTCCGGCATCGCAATAGTGCGTGAGGAGCAGGCGATCGCCATCCAGGTAGAGCATCGTGACCGGATGGTCGTATTTCGTCGGATCGTCCGGTTTTCCCACTTCCTTCATCTCATGCACGAGAGCGTTTCCCCGGGAAGTCACGCGCAGCGAGACCTGGGTCATCGACCCATCTCCCATTTCGGGTTGCGGCGGGACGACGGTCACCGGCCCTTGCCAGGAGCCCGCGAGGGTTTTCAGTTGGGTGAAAGACTTTTGCGCGTCGGACTGCGCGAAGGCCAGGGTTGAGAGTGACATCAGAGCAACGGCCAGCGTAAATCGAAGGGATTTCATGTTTCATTCTCCTCTTTGTTCTTTGTTCGGTTGCGAGCAGTCAAAGCGACCACCGTACGTCATATACTGTTATACTTAACTATAACACTACTGGGCATGTCAAGCTTTTTCTGTATTTTCTTGGGTGGAAAAGGGCGAACGGGTAGGGCCACCTGTTATCGTGTCTGCCCAGACAACTCTCCCGATCGTAGGCACACCGTTTGTAGATCTTGATTTTCCTGGCGTGACTAATCCATATCGCACATGAATATCCTTGATCTCGTTGTTGGAAAACCGATCAAAACCATCGACGAACGAGGCGAGCAGATCGGTCCTGTGCAGGGTATCCCGATCTTTGGTCTGGATGGGCTCAGCTCCGCAGCGTATGGCCCGGAAGCGGCCCTCAGCCTTCTGATTCCGCTCGGCCTTCTTGGCGTTCGCTATATCGTTCCGATCAGCGCTGCCATCATCACGTTGCTGGTGATCGTCTACTTTTCGTATCGCCAAACGATCGCCGCCTATCCTTCCGGTGGTGGCTCCTATACCGTGGCGCGCTTTAATCTTGGTGCGCGGGCCGGCCTGCTCTCCGCGGCTGCGCTCCTTGCCGATTACATTCTCACGGCTGCGGTTGGCATTTCCGCGGGAGTCGGTGCTTTAGTCTCTGCCGTTCCGTCCTTACTGCCGCACATGGTTTCTCTTTGCGTGGGTATTCTGATCGTCATCACCATCCTTAATCTTCGTGGCGTGCGCGAAGCCGGAACGGCTTTCGCGGTTCCCACATATTTGTTTGTCGGCACCCTGCTGGTCACGATCGTCGCGGGAGTTCTCCGTGTGCTGCTCAGCGGAGGGCATCCCACACCTGCGGTTCCTCTTCCGCCTCCGCCGCCCGTGACGGAAGCCGTCAGCTATTGGTTGTTGTTGAAGGTTTTTGCCAGCGGTTGCACGGCGTTGACTGGTGTAGAGGCTGTCAGCAACGGGGTGAAGGCTTTCCGGGAGCCCACCGTAAAAAACGCCCAGCGCACGCTCAGCGTAATCATTTTTCTCCTGGCGCTGCTACTGGCGGGGATTTCGTATCTCGTAAAGATGTACGGAATTGTTGCGACCGATCCGGGGCAGCCCGGCTACCAGAGCGTGCTCTCCATGCTCACCGCCTCAGTTTTCGGCAAAGGGTTTTTCTACTATCTGACCATAGGCGCGATCCTGGTCGTTCTCTCTTTGTCCGCCAACACAGCCTTTGCCGACTTTCCCCGACTCTGCCGCGCCATCGCCCAGAACAATTACCTGCCGCACGTTTTTGGATACCGCGGGCGACGGCTCGTCTACACCTACGGTATCGTTGTCCTGGCGACGCTCTGTGGCGGCGTGCTCATTCTTTTCGGCGGTGTCACCGATCGTCTTATCCCGCTCTATGCGGTGGGCGCTTTTCTGGCCTTCACGCTTTCGCAAGCCGGCATGGTCATGCACTGGTGGAAAAAGCGCGGTCCACGTTGGCTGAAGAGCGCGTTGGTGAACGGGCTGGGTGCGCTAGTCACGGGCCTTACCACCGTGGTCGTGCTGGTGGCGAAATTCGTGGAGGGCGCCTGGATTACGCTGCTCTTCATACCTTTGACGATTGTCTTGTTCTCGCTGGTTCGCCGCCACTACCACTCCGTGAAATTGCTCACAACCTGCAGGGTTCCGGTCGATGCGGCAGGTCTCAGCCAGCATCCGATTGCAGTCATTGCCATCGACCACTGGAGCAGCATCGCGCGCCAGGGAATTGAATTTGCCGCCCGGCTTTCTTCAGACGTGATCGCCCTGCATGTCGAGCCCGGCGAACATTACGAATTACTCCGGGACGAATGGGAACAGTACGTTGAGCGGCCCTTCCGCTCGGCAGGCAAAGAGCCGCCACAGCTTCACGTCCTGCCTTCACCCTACCGCTTTGTTATCATTCCCGTGGTTCAGTTCATTCTCGACCTTTCGAAGAAAAACCCCGCTCGCAACATTGTTGTGGTGCTACCGGAGCTAGTGGAAGACAGATGGTACGAATACTTCCTCCACAATCAGCGTGGCCGCCTTCTGGAATGGGTGCTTCTCGCCCGCGGCAATGAGCGCATCTTCACGGTGACCGCGCCGTGGTACGTCGGGAAACGAACCTAGTCTCACCTGAAGCGAAGGGAGTGGGAAAGAAATCAGATTACTGCGGTGGGGCTGGTTCCAGTGGCGGCGAAGACGTCAGCAACTTCCGCTTTAGCGATGTTCACAAATGATTCAACGACCATCGGATCAAACTGTGTGCCTGCGACTTCTCTCAAGCGGCGGACCGCTTCGTCGTGGGACAGTCCGTGCCGGTAACAGCGGTTGGAAATCATCGCATCATAGGCGTCGATCACGGAAACGATGCGTGAGCCGATGGGGATGTCTTCGCCCTTCAGGCCACCCGGATAACCCGAGCCGTCGTAGCTCTCGTGGTGATGGAGGGCATAAAGGCTCGCTTTCTCCAAGTCGGGAAACAAGCGCAAGATCGACCAGCTATACTCCGGATGTTTGTTCATCAGGGCGCGTTCCTCTTCGGTCAGCTTGCCGGTTTTCTTAAGAATGGCGTCCGGGATGCCGATCTTCCCAATATCGTGCAGCAGGGCCGCGACTTCCAGTTGGTAGAAATCGCCACGGGGAAGATCCAACTTCTCCGCAACTCGGAGGGCCCACTCTGCCAGACGCGTGCTATGGACCCCCGTATTGAGATCGCGAAGGTCCAGCAGTTGATTGAAGGCGCAGATTACCGACTTGAGGAGGGCCTGCTGATGGCCCTCCAGTTCCTTGACCCGGAGCGAAACCATGCTTGCCGTGACGTGCGCCGGTGATTGAAGAGTCCCCATCGTACTTGCCTCTTAGTGCAGACCTAGGCTCAGCTTCCAGTCCTGCACCGCGCGGTATGTATCCAAGCGACCATGGCCAAGCCCGTTGTCATAGACTGGCTGGGCATGTGTCAGCGCCGTCGCTGCCTGCGATTCATGGCTTGGAAGATTCGAGTTCGCTCCTAACGAGAGCGACAACGAGAGTGAACCGAGTGTGAGACCAGTCTGCGGCTGGACCTGCGTTCCGTAGAGTGAGACCAGCAACGCGCTGGTGCCAGAGACCAACGGCGCGCTAAATGACGTGCCCCAGCCGGCCGCATAAGTGGCAAACGGATAGGTAGTCATTACACCCTCTCCGGGGGCTGCTATCCAGACCGGAGGCGCACCGTAGTTTGTAAAGCTGGAGCGGATGTCGTTGTCGCCGGTCGAGGCCACGTCGATCACGTTCTTCAGAGCGCCGGGGTAGACTTTGGTCTGCTCGCCGCTGTTGCCGGCCGCAGCCACGCAAATTACTCCGTGGGCAGTTGCGTAGTTCACCGCGTTTTCGAGTTCCTTTGAATAGCTGGTGAAGTCAAAACTCATGTTGATCACCTTGGCGCCGTGGTTGGTTGCATAGTAGATCGCGCTCAAGATGTCCGATTCGTAGCCGTTGCCGCTTGCCTGAAAAGCCTTCAGAGGCAGAATCTTGGCTTGCGGCGCCACCAGGTGGACGATGCCGGAAGTCATGGTCCCATGGCCGAAGGACGCATATTTGGGGTTTCCATCCAGGACCGCAACCGTAGACTGGTCCAGGACCGCAACCGTCGACTGGCTGACCTGTCCCACATCATTGCTGTCCAGGACTGCGACTGTGGACTGATTGATGTCTCCCATTTCCGAACCGCCACTCTTATTGCGAGTGAAATCGTAACCGGTGAGCAGAACATTCTTCAGTACCGGATGATTCGGGTCGACGCCCGTGTCGATCACAGCCACGATAACGCCAGATCCAGTGGTGTTGAAAGAAGAGCTGGCCGAGGAAGATCGAATGAGCTGGACAGCCGGTTGAGTAATGTATCCGCGCCAGACGGTCGTGCCGTAGTAGTTGACCGGCGTCTTGTCGGTCAGATAGGACGGTGCCGGGCCAGCAGAGGTTCCCAGAGTCTGAACGTTCTGGTCCAACTCTATAGAGATCACTCCCAGGTTTAGATTGAGCATTAGCTGCGAGGTAAGAGGAGCCAGGAACGCCGGAAGCTTAACGAGAAACAGTTGGCCGGAGGGATCGCCCAATCCATGGTCCACCGAGCAGCCAAGCAGATTGCACAGATTCAGCAAGTTGCCCAGACCCAGCGTATCTCTTACGACCAGGCGCGTGGACTCTAGCGAGGTCTGTGCTGGCAGACTCTGCGGAGCGGCCAGGACAAAAACCAGCAGCAAAAGCCCGAAACAGGCCTGCGTGCTTCGTCTACTCCGGCGAACTGAGTTAACAGTGTGCTCGTTCTGACTTCCCATGAACTCCCCCTCTTACTTTCAGCCATCCTCTGGCAGTTGGTTCAGTTTAGGTCAACGCCGGGAATTTCTAAATTGACGCTCGTAATTGGCCACGTGGTTACCTTTGGGCCAGTCGGCCCGCGCGGGAGCCCGCTAGGCCAAACTCGCGTCTTCTCCCGGCTTGACGCCGTAAAGGGGGAGGATGATTAGTTGCTCTTGCTCTACGTCCTGACCAAGGGCGAGACTCAGGCCATGGTCAGCGTCAAATTCCAGTTGAAACTCGCCAAGATGGTTGGTGACGGTTTCCGCAATCGCCGCCCCGCTTTTCTGCAAGCGAACAGGTAAGTCTTTCGCCACCCTACTGATCCCACGTCGGGTCAGTACCTGTCCAATCAATGAGGTTCGTTTCAACCCTTGCCGGGGTTCGAGCCGCAAATCGATCAAGTGCGTGTCGGTTTCGAACAGGAACTGGCGTGCTGAAACTCGGCCACGAACTCCGGCGGCTGCGGGCTGCAGATACGAATCGAACAAAAGCCGAACACCGCCCGCCGGCTTTGAGGTAGTGGCCGCGAACTGGCTATTTACCATGTGAACGGTATCTCTCGGAGGGTTCAACAGGCTTTCCTGCTTGGCAAACGAGAAGACTTCTTGCCATACTTGCACGGTTGCCTCGCATTTGGAACACCCGCCCTCGATATGGTTCAGCATCTCTTCCCTCGTGCCAGGTGAGAACAGACCTCTGACAAAATCTGTCCATGCTGCTTCGCTGAAATGCTTCACTGCACCTCCGCCGGGGGAAGCGGACCAGAACCTGCAGCACGGCCACGCTTCTCTGAATTATGTAAAGAAGGGGAGCCCGGAGGTCGAAAAATATAGGGGTCCCAAAAAATTTCGGCACTCAGACTCTGCCTATCAAAATGAATGGAGCCCATTGATAAGGATGGGGATAGCGGGAGCGTAGGTCCAGCATAGCCTGGCGAATCGCAATCGGCTTGGACTTGCCCTGCTCGAGATACTCATAGAAGACCCTCATGTACTCTGCCGTGCTCTGGTCATGTACTTCCCACAGACTGAGAACCAGCGACTGGGCACCGGCATGAAGCAGGCCGCGGGCCAGACCGATCAGTTCGTCCCCGGCTGCAACCACATTGAGTCCGGTGGAGCACCCGCTCAAGGTAATCAGGTCGACGGGAAGCCGCAGATTGTAGAGGTCGTAAAGACTAAGAAACGAATCGCCCAGCCGGACGGCCGAGAACATGGGATTGTCCTGGCGGAAATGGCCGTGAGTGGCGATGTGGATCAATCGGCTTTGACTGCCCTTGCTCCGCAAAGCTTGTTCGTTGGCTTCCCGTCCCACCAAGAGCTCTGAGTCGGGAAGCAGATCCGCCAGTTCTCTGACCTCCTCCAGAATGGCGGGCGCTTGGGAATCGGGGACTCCGAGGATGAGAGCACGCCCCGAAGTGTTGGCGTTCCGCGACTGGCACAGGGAGAAAATGCTGGCGCTCGGCGAATAGGAGATGGTGTGCCGGTCGATCAGGTACTGATTGCCGTCGAACAGCGCATGGAACGGAACATAGTGTAGCGCTCCGTGCGGAACAAATACGAGGTGCGTGGCTTCTATCTGCGATGCGATGGGTGCGATGAGTTCGTCGTACAGTTCTTTCAGGTGGGCCTGGGTCGCTTGCATCAATGCAAGTTGAAATTGCTGTACATAGTCGGGATGGAGATGGAATTTCGAAAGTTGAAACTGCAAGAGCCGCAAGATATTTGCCACCAGCGGTTCCAGGGTGACAGGAACAAACTGCAGCGTCTGTGGCCCCAGCAAACAAGCCAGAACGCGGTCTCGGACCCGGAAGTACTCCACCAGAACAGTATCGGGAGGAATTGCAGCCCGGATGGTCGCGATGGGCAGGTGAGTGGGAGTCTGCAGACCGGCCTGGGCTGTTTCAGACTCGGTCGCTTCCTGCAACATGCGCTGCAGTTCCTTCTCGCGCACCCCGGCCTGCTTTCGCAGGGACTCCACGTGCTCCGGAGACTGGGCCTCGGGCCGGAGTTGCCCCTTCTCGATCAAGTTGTAGTACCAATTCAGCTCTTCACGAAGATCGCGGATGGAGCGAACCAGATCGCTCATCCCGGGCTCGGTCTCAGAGACGGTTGGCGCGGGGCGGATGAACAAATCCATCAGGCTGCGCGATTTGGCCTGCTCTACATAGGTGAAGGCCTCTTCAACATCGGCCGGGCTCCGATTGCGCGCCAGACAAAGCTCAACCAGGTCTTCGTATACCTCGAGACGGTCTTTGATGAATGAGATCTTTAGTTCTTCACTTCGCAGATCGCCACGAAGCGTCTCTAAAATGCCTCGGGCGGCGCAGTATTCGATGTATGCCATATCGGAATCCTGACGGGCTGCGTAGGCCTTGCCCATCAGCAGGTGTGCGGTATAGGCGAGGACCGGCGCCTCAAGTTCGGATAACTCTTTCAGCGCCTTTCCTGCGCATTGCAGCGCTGTGCCGCTATCGTCAGCCCGCAAAGCGATGCGTGCCAGCAAGAGTTCGGCGGTGACCGCCTTGCTCGACAACCGCAGTGACCGGAGTGCGTCTCTCGCCTCAGTGCACAGGCGGCGAGCCTCAGGGAGGCGTCCTTCGTTGAAGAAAACCAGAGCGCGATACAGGTCGATAAGGAAGGGCCAGACCTGGTTCTTCTCGCGAACGAATATCTCTCTCGCGCGCGAGAATTGTTGGATGCCTTCAAAAGCGTGCCCCTGCTGACTGGCTGCAATTGCCGAAAACGCCAGACACTTGGCGCTCTCGTATCCCATTGCAAGTTTTTGAAAGGCTTCGAAACCCTGCTGCGCCAGCTCGGCCGCTTCCGAACTCAGGTTCAGCTCGAGATAGAGTTCGGACAAGTCAAGATCGCACAAAGCGCCGTGGTATGCGTCCTTGATCTTCTTGCAGTTCAGCCGTGCTGCGCGCAGCAGTTCAATTGCCTTGCTGTACTGTCCCCGCAGGTAATACAAGTAGGCGATGTTGTAGTCGGCCTGGCTCACAAGCAGGGGCATGTTGTGCTCTTCGCAAAACTGGCGGACCCGCCCGTACACTTCGAGCGCCTTGGGAAAGGCATTGAGGCTGATATAGCAGGTAGCCATGTTGCTGAAGACCGCGGCCACCCCCTCCGGGTCTTGTTCTGGCGACAACCCATCATGAGCGCGCTGGTAGCATGCCAGAGCCTCTTCAAACCGGTCCTGGCGGTAGTAAATGTTGCCAATATTGATTTCGAGGCGCGCCAGCCGCCAGGTATTTCCTTCCGCGAGAAAGATTTGTTTGGCGCGCTCCCCCGCGGCGAAGGCCCGGCTATATTCCCCCATTAGAAGCAGCGGTTGGATCGATCCGCTCAGGGTACGCGCCATTTCATGGGTGTTTCCGACCGCTTCGAACAGGGCCGCCGCCCGTTGATGGAGGTCGACCGCCGAGGCGTGTTCGCCGCGCGAATACAGCGCGTTGGCTTTGGCGCGACGGGCCTTCGCTTGGGACTCTTGGTCTCCGAGCTCATTGGCGATGGCAAGAGCCACCTCTGCGGTTTGTAGCGCCTTCTGCACATCCAGTCGAACTTCCTCTCTTACGCGGTCTGCCAAGCGAGTGACGAGTTCGGTACTTAGCAGCCCTTTGTTCCGAGAAAGAAACCTCGACCGTTGGGTTGGGTCAGTGATGTCGGCCAGCTTGGCTAAGAGTTGCTCTGTCTTGTCGAGAACGCCGGGCTTGCTCACCGGAATCCCTCACCTTCAAGTTGTTGACGCAGCTTCTTGAGGCATCGGCCACGGATGAAGCCGATCGAGCCGGTCGCAATTCCCAGCTCTTTCGCAAGGTCCTCATAGGGGCGGGGAGGGTCTTCGAAAAACAACATCCGGACCATTCGGGCGCACCGCGAAGGGAGCGAACGGATTGTTTCTCGCAGGAGTTGCTCTCGTTCTAGCTGGTGCAGCAGTTCGTCGGGCAGCTTCTCCACGCCAGGAACGTCGGGTTCCTCCGTGATCGCCGTGTCCGCGAAGAGGGTAAGCCGTTGCTTCTTCCAAAGCAGACACCGGTGATACGTAGTCTGCATCAGCCACTTCGGCAAGGCACGAGGCTCGCGCAGATGATGCAGATCGGACAGCAAGTCGAGGCACACTGCCTGAAAAATATCGGTCGCGTCCTCGCGGGACAAGCCAAACTTGATGGGGACCGAAAAGATCAAGTTCTTATACTTCTCGATCAAAGCGGACCATGCCGCTTGATTGCCGTTGCGGCACTCGTGGACCAACCGTTCATTCGACCAGCCGAGCTCCGGCGGAGGTGCTTCGGGAGTCACGGCCGTCCACCGGCGGCGCGGTTCGTGCGGAGATAAATCTGGTCTACGTTCCAAAGGGTAGAAGGCGCCAGGATTGCGGGAGTGAAATTTCCGACTCCTTTCTTTGCGCCTACCAGCACATTGGCAGTCGCCAAGAAAACCAGCGGCAGATTTTGAGCGATGATTTCCTGCGCCTCATCGTAGAGGCGTTTTCGCTTAGGGTAATTCAGCTCGACCATCTGTTTCTGCATCAATTGATCAAGCTGGGCCTCCCACTCCGTCGCTGGTTTCGCCTCATTGAGGTGCCACACGTGGGTCCCGCCGCTCGACAGCCAGACATTAATTTCTGGATTTGGATCAGCATCGCCGCCTCCCAGCCCCATGATCGCGGCTTCGTAGTCGAAGCTCTGAAAGATTCGGTCCAGGTAGGCGCGGAACTCCAAAGAGACGATGTGGACATTCATTCCCAATTTACTCAAGTCGTCCTGCACGATGGTCGCCATCTGGCCCCGCTGCGCGTTGGACGAGCTAGTAATGATCGAGAATTCAACCTCCCGCTCTTGCCGGTCAACCAGGTGTCCGTCGCCACGCCAGGAAAAACCGGCTGACTTCAAAAGCTCTCGCGCATGGTCCAGGGATCGTGTCGGATGAGGTAGAGATGGGTCGACCCAATTTTTGTTCGAAGGACTAACGTTGCCCCATAGCGGCGTGCCGCGCCCAGCATAAGCCAGTTTGATAATCCCTTCGCGGTCCACGGCCGCCGAGACCGCTTGCCGGAACCGCACATCTGAAAACCATGCCTGATCCGCAGCAAGTCGTCCCAGATTTTTCGCCGTCAGATCATTGAGATTGAAAAACAGGAAGTTATATTCAAGGCTTGGTCCGAGGTCAAAAAGGTCATACCCCCGACGTGCCGCGTCCTGTGATAACAGAGCGTAGTTTTCTGCGTTTACCCGGCTAATGATGTCGGTATCGCCGGCCTGAAAACGCAGGATTTGCGCGTCTTCGCTCCCGACGAAGATAAATGCTAATTCATCCAGATAAGGCAGACGTTGCTTATTGCGGTCAATCTTCCAGTAGTAAGGGTTTCGTTCCAGGACGATCCGCTGCCCAGCAGAATATTCCTTGAGACGAAACGGACCCATGCCGGCGGTCTCCGTAGCGGGCGTGCTCACTCCCCAAACCTGGGCAAACTTGCCTTCGCGATAAGGTTTTTCCAGCATATGTTTCGGCAACATCGCGAGGCCATCGAAAATCCGCTCGGCGGCCGCGTAGGGTTGGGCCAGTGTGAAGCGGACGGCGTAGGAGCCGAGTTTTTCGACGCCAATTGGCTTTCCGCCTACGACCAAAAGATCGCGCTGGGGAGAGTGGACATTCTCATCCAGATATACCTGAAAGGAGAACACCACATCGTCGGCGTCGAATGGCTGGCCGTCGGAGAAACGCAAACCGCGCCGCAGCTCGAGCATGAATGTCCGTCCGTCTCGGGACTGGGTCCATGACTCCGCGAGGGCTGGTTCGGTTCGCTGCGAACTGCGGTTGATGTGGACCAGATCGGAGGTCATGCAACCGATCACCTCGCGGGAAGGTGCATCGGCGGCGATAACCGGATTCAGTGTCTTCGGTTCGCTGCGTTCAGCCACGACCAGAGTTCCGCCGTAGCGGCCGATCTCATTGGTGCTAACTAGCAGTTGTTCACTGGCTAAAACCGGTTGCGGCGCGGACGAAGCAAAGCATGGGGCGACAGCCACCAGCAGTAGGATCCCGAGCAATGTGCGTCGCCGCATGGTAAGGAAGGGCACCACTCAGATTGAGGCTGATTGTAGCGTCTGCTGCGCGGCATGCGCTACCGCCAGGTAACCAAGAGAGAAAACCGTCAAGGCCAGTCCCGGGGCGAACATCCACCAATACGAGACCAGAACGTTGTAGTGCTGCAAGCTGCCCAGCAGGTTGCCCCAACTCGGCAGTGGCTCGCTGAGTCCCAGCCCGAAAAATGACAGAGTCACTTCCGCGACTACGTACTGCGGCACGAGTAGCGCCGCCTGCGTCAGGAGGACGCCATAAGTATGAGGCAATACATGACGCCGCAGAATGTGGACATCGGACGCCCCGAATCCCCGGCTAGCCATGACGTAGCTGCGAGTTTTGGCGCTGAGGACAATCCCACGGACCAGGCGTGCTGGACGTGCCCATCCAAGTGTCCCGATCACTCCAACCAGAAGATAGAAAGTCTGCATGCTGCTGAGGTGAAGCGGCAGAAACGCACGAACCGCGAGCAACAGGTACAGCCATGGCAGGACCAGAAACAATTCGGCCACGCGCATGACTGCTTCGTCGATCCATCCTCCATAGAAGCCCGAAAGCGTGCCGAGAACCAATCCGAGCGAGAGAGTTACACCGGTTGCGAATACACCGGCCGCCAGCGAGACGCGCCCGCCATACAGAATTCTCGAAAACTGGTCGCGACCATAGTTGTCGGAGCCCGCGAGAAAGATCTCCGCTGGGGCCTCTACGCCGAACAAATGCAGATTGGAACGAAACAATCCTGCTAATTTGTATTCGGGACCCCGCACAAAGAAATGCAGAGGGTATGGGCGGTCGCGCTTTTCTTCATATTGATATAGTGCGTCGTGGCGAGCGGACGAGGCGTAAATGAACGGCCGCACATGCAGCGATCCACCTGTGTCGACCAAATGAACATGCGTCGGTGGGGCGAAGGGCAAGTCGCGATTCTGGTCGGTCGGGTCGTACGGAGCAACAAACCCCGCGAACAGAACCATGCAATGCAGGAGCCCGAGACACCCCAGCGCGCCCCACAATGCCCTCTTGGATCGGTTCTTCATCCTTTATTACTCCGTCTATTACTCCGTCCGAATGCGCGGGTCAACCGCAACTAATAGAAGATCGGCCATGAAATTCCCTGCGACCATAAATAAAGTGGACAACATGACAGCCCCGACAACAACATGAAGGTCTCTCGACATGGAAGCCTCCAGTAGAAGCGGCCCCAACCCCGGCCAGCCCATGATTGCCTCTACCAGAAGCGATCCGCTCAGCAGACCACCCACCGAGAACCCAAACAGCGTTACCAAGGGCTTTGCACTCGCCGGCAGTGCGTAACGAAATAAGATCCTGGTCGGATTCAGCCCGTGCCCGCGCGCCGCCCGGATGAATGAAGCGTCGAGAACTTCGATCATGCTGGCACGGACGTGGCGCACCACGATCGGCAGCGCGCCTGATGCCAAAACCAGAGAAGGAATAATCAGATGCGAGGCTACGTCCGAGAATCCGGCCCAGAATAACGACTGATCCAGTTTTAGCGAAGCCATGCCTCCCACCGGCAGCAGACGTGTACGGATAGCGAAAGAAAGAAAGACTAGAGCTATTACTAATTCTGGCACTGACAACAAGAGCGAAGTAGTTCCCAGGCCAAGACGATCAACCCAACTACCGCGCCGGCTTGCAAGCCAAACCCCAATCGGTATCGCAGTGACCCAGACCATCAGGGTTGAAACACCAGTCAGCAGCAGGGTGTTCCGCGCGCGCCCACTCAGCAATGGCTGGACGGGCGATGCATACGCGAAGGAATATCCCCAATCGCCTTTTGCCACGGACCCTACCCAGCGGAAATATCGCACCAGCAGCGGTCGGTCCAAACCGTACTGGTGCTTCAAGCCGTCCACTGTTTCTCGAGAGATTTGCGGATTCAGTTTCATCTCATCGAAGAAGCTGCCGGGGGCCAGATCCGCAAAAAGAAAGCAGAACACGGACACGCCAATCAGCAGCAGAACCGCATGAAGAAGACGGCGTTCCAGGTATCTCATGATTTCCTCGCTGATAGAGCATCGAGCGCACGACAGTCCCACGCAGGAATCGAGGCTAAAAGTCTCCGAGTGTATTCGTGTTGTGGGTCTTCGATTACTTGCTGCCGGGTTCCGTGCTCAACGATCTGGCCCCTATGCATGACAGCGACGAAATCCGCAACTTGACTAACGAGATCCAAGTCGTGGGAAATCATCAGATAGGTGAGAGAATACTTTCTTTGAAGTTCTAGAAGCAGATCGAGGACCTGGGTCTGGACCATCAGATCCAGGCCCGAAAGAGATTCATCGAGAATCAAGAACTTCGGGCGCAACGCAATTGCACGAGCAATGGCCATGCGTTGCCGTTGGCCGCCGCTGAACTCTAGCGGCGGGCGATCTGCCCAAGCCGCCGATAATCCTACTTCGTCCATCAGGGCGCAGGCCGCGTCGAACAATTCCCGGCCCGTCGCGCGGCGCTGGATGGCGAGCGGCTCAGCCACGATTTCGGCAGCCGAAAATCGGGGATTGAGAGCATTTGCTGAATCCTGAAAAACCAATTGAACTTCCGCTCGCAGCGCGGCCGATTGGACGCTTTTCTTGGGCCTGATCTGCTGTCCATCAAACCAGATTTCCCCGGCGTCTGGTTCCTCCAGAAGAGCCAAACATCTCGCCAGCGTAGACTTTCCGCAGCCAGACTCGCCGACCAGCGCAGTGAAGCACCCCGGCGGGACCTCCAGATCGATACCTTTCAGGGCTTCGACGCAAGACCGCTTTCGCGAAAACGGAGCACGCAGTGCGTAACTCTTCCTCAAACCTATGCCGCGAACCAGCGCAGGCTTGAGTTCAGCTCGGGTTGCCTGCCCGGTTCTCATCTCACTCATCGGCCTGCTCGCGCTGTCAAGCTTTTCGGAGCTGGCCCTGACTTGCGCATCATGCGCAACAGGGCCTGAGTATAAGGATGGGAGGGGAGGCGAAATACCTCAGAGCAGCCTCCCTCCTCAACGATTCTTCCCTCGTGCATCACAATCACGCGGTGGGCAAATCCAGCCAGCAGCGCAGGGTTGTGGGTAATGAACATCAGAGCGGTCCCGGATGTCCGATTTAACTCGCGAAATAGATCGAGCAGTTCTGCCTGCAGCGTCACGTCCAGTGATCGGGTCGCTTCGTCGGCGACTACCAGGTCTGGACCGCAGCATAGAGCTTGTGCGATGGCCACACGATGAACTTCTCCTCCACTCAATTGGTGGGGATAAGACTGGAAGATCCTCTCAACGTCCAAGAGACGTACCCTTCGCAGAATTACCCTAGCCTGGGCTTTGCATGCCTGCCAATTACGTCGCCGGTGAGCATGGATGACCTCGGCGATCTGAGTTCCAGCCCGCATAACCGGACTCAGGGAGAGTCCGGGTTCCTGATGAATGAGCGAAATCCTGGCGCCGCGGATTTTGCGGAGCTGCGACTCTTTCAGAACGAAAAGATCTTGCTCGCCGCACACGATCGAGCCATCAGTGCGAGCATTTTTGGGCAACAATCCAAGCAGGGACAGCGCGAGAGTGCTTTTGCCGCAGCCTGACTCTCCGAGCACGCCAACGATTTCGCCCCACGCCATTGCAAACGATACCTGCCGCAATGCCGCGATGGGCTGCGGAGTTTCGGCCGCGTAAGTCACACTGACCTCTGTCGCCCTGACCAAGGGTACGATTTCGCCGACACACCGGCCTTCCTGGAGTGACATGAAAAGCGAAGATCCTCGCAACCAGCGATGAATTGATTTTGAGGGGTATCTGGCAGACTGACGAAGTTACCGAGGTAATAAGCGTTCTGGGATCGTGTTGTGTGGTGAAGCGTTGGCGTTGCCGATGATTCTACTCAGAGGGCAAGTCGTAGGTGAAATGACTTAGGCTGCGTGAGCGACCCATAGCCCAGCCGCGAGAGGCTGCAGCCGTGTCCAGAGTCCTTAATTCCGGTCCAGGCGAGAGCGGGATCAAGATAATCGCAGCGATTCATGAACCAGGTGCCGGTTTCTATTCGATTGCCAATCTGCGTGGCAGCCTCGATGTCTGACGTCCAGATTGATGCAGTTAATCCGTAACGGCTATCATTCATAAGTGCTATAGCCTCTGCATCGTCTTTCACTCGCATCAGGGGCGCCACCGGGCCGAAGGTTTCCTCGGTCATCACTGGCATTCCATGATCAACGTTGACCAGAACCTGCGGCGCTACGTACGGACTTCCTTTCCTGTCGTTGGGGAACAGCGAAACATCAATCAGAGGCTTGGCTCCGTTACGGATTGCCTCCGCCACTTTCTCGCGGACAGAGGCAGCGGCCCGTTCGTGAATCAAGGGACCCAGAGTGGTTTCAGAACTTAGGGGATTGCCCAGCACGTATTTCTTCGTAAGCTCGACGAACCCATCAACAAACTTTTGCCAAACATCCTGATGGACGTAGATCCTTTCTACCGCACAGCACGATTGGCCAGAATTAAAGAAAACACCGTCCACCAGGTCCTTGATGGTCTGCTCCAGGAAAGCGTCCGCGCGCACATACGCGGGGTCCTTACCGCCCAACTCAAGACTCGTGCTGACAAAACGTTCCGCGGCTGCCCGCTGCACCGCATGTCCGCCGTCTACTGATCCCGTAAACGCTACAAACCCGACCCGCGGATCGCGGATGATGGATTCCACCCGATCATGCGTCACATATAGCACCTGAAAAACACTCTCCGGCAATCCAGCTTCATTGAAGGCTTCGGCATATCGTTCAGCCACCAGTGGGGTTTGGGCCGCCGGTTTGAGAATCACGCTGTTGCCCGCCATGATGGCGGGAATTAAAACGTTGACAGAACACAAGTACGGGTAGTTCCACGGCATCAGGGCCAGAACCAAACCTATCGGGTCACGGCGGATGAAACGCCGGAAGTTGTCTTTTGGCTCGATGGCAATATCGGCGAGCTCTGCCTCGGCAATATCGATCATGTATTCGGCACGCTCCTGGAAGCCGCCCCGAATCTCCATCGGACTGAAACGAATCGGCCGCCCCATCTGCCAGGTGAGCTCGGTTCCAAGTTGCTCAGCGCGCTCAACCAGTGATGAAACCATTCGACGGCAGATCGAAGCACGCTCGGCGATCGGAACCAGCTTCCATTCGCTCTGGGCCTTCTTTGCCTTCGTCAGTTTGCCGTCGATTTCCGCATCAGATGCCACCTTGCATTCTGCATAGACGGATCCATCGACAGGGCTGATCGACTGGATTCGAGCGGACGTGGCAGTCGCATTCGGTGACATAAGCTGTCTCACTCGGGAGTCACATATGCAGCGGTAAGACCGCCGTCAACCAGAAATTCGGTGCCGGTTACGAAAGAAGACTCATCTGAAGCCAGAAACAATGCAGCTCGAGCGATCTCTATCGCTTCGCCGAACCGGCCGATGGGAAGATGGACAAGCCTTCGCTGCCGTTTCTGTTCTGTGTTCAGAAATTTCATGAGCAGCTCGGTCCGCAGCGGTCCGGGACACAGCGCGTTGACTCGGATGTTCTCTCTCGCGTGAATCACTGCCAACTCTCGAGTCAGGGCCAGCACTGCACCTTTGCTGGCGGTATATGCGATCTGAGGAGTTGCCGCTCCCAGCAGGGCCACAAAAGAGGCTGTGTTGACGATGGAACCGCCCCCGGCCCGGCGCAACGCGGGGATACCGTATTTGCAGCCGAAGAATACACCCTTGGCGTTTATGTTCATCGTGAGATCCCAAATCTTTTCCTCGGTGGAAATCGCATCGTCATCCTGACTGTGCATGATTCCGGCATTGTTGAACAACACATTCAGTTTGCCGTACTGCTTTTCCGCAGCTGCAATCATCTGCTGGCAATCCGCTGCCTGTGAAACGTCGGCGTGGACGTACGCCGCTTTCCCCTTTTGCCGCTCTATGGACGCAACCGTCTCCTGGCCACCCTTGTCGTCCACATCCGCCACGACCACACACGCGCCCTCCTGCGCAAACAATACCGCGGCTTCGCGGCCAATGCCGCTGGAAGCGCCCGTGATCAGAGCAACTTTGTCCTTGAGCCTCATGGTTGCTCGTTACCCTTTCATGTAAGCTCGCGATACGACAGCTTTGCCGCTCAGATTCGCTCGAAGTAACGCCTGCGTTCCCAGTCCGTAACTGCGTTGTTGAAAGTATCTTGTTCTGTGCGGAAGAAATGTGCGTAGTGCTCGACTACTTCTTCCCCGAATACGCGCTTGGCAAACTCACTGTTTGCGAAAAGCTCGACCGCTTCGGCCAATGTCTTGGGCACGCGCGGGACATCGGTTGCCCCATAGAGATCGCCCGAGATGCATTCTGGGGGATCCACCTTTTCTGCGATTCCATTTAATCCTGAAGCCAGCGCCGCAGCAAAGGCAAGATAAGGATTGCAATCCGCCCCGGGGATTCGGCATTCGATGCGAAGGCTCTGCCCACTGCCAACCACCCTGAACCCGGCAGTGCGGTTATCGTGGCTCCATCCGACGCGGGTTGGCGCCCATGAGCCCTCAACGTAGCGCTTGTACGAATTCACAGTCGGAGCGTAGAACACCATTACCTCCGACACGTGGCGGATCCAGCCGCCCAGGAACCACCTGAATAAGCTCGAACACTTTACCGGGCCAAGCTGCTCATCACCCACAAATGCATTGACACCATCACGCCATAAACTGAGATGAATATGGCAGCTTGATCCTGCATGAGTGGCCGTAAATTTCGCCATGAAACTCACGCTGATTCCCATCTGTTCCGCCACCTCTTTCAAACACTGCTTGTAGACGACATGGCGATCCGCCATCTCTAGGGCCCCGGCGTGCCGTACATTGAGTTCGTGCTGGCCAGTACCGAATTCACCCTTGGAGCTTTCGACCGGAACGCCGGAGGACTTGAGATGGTGACGTACGGCAGCGGTAAAGTTCTCGTTTCGAGTCCCCTGCAGGATGTGGTAGTCCTCCGAATACCAGCCCGCCTCTTCCAAGCCGGCATACCCCTTCATTGCGGCATCGCGATAGCTGTCGCGGAACAAGTAGTACTCCAACTCAGAGGCGACAACGCTCGTGATTGACAATTCCTGAGCCCGTTCCAGCTGCCGTTGCAAGATGGAGCGAGGGGCGACGGCAAGAAGCTCGCCGGTTTTCTCACTCTTCACATCGCTCAGAACCAGGGCCGTCTTCTCCAGCCAACTCGCCAGACGCAGAGTGCTCTGATGAGGCACCAGGTGGAAATCGCCGTAGCCCCGCGCCCAATTGGCGAAACGGTATCCGCTGACTGGCGTCATCTCCATATCGTTGGCCAACAGGTAGTCGCACGCATGCGTGCCGTGCTCCCACACGCTTTCGAGAAATATTTCCGCATCGAAGCGTTTGCCGAGCAAGCGGCCGAAGTGGTCGGTGAAGGCAACGATCACCGTCCGGACCTGATCGTTCTGAACCCGGCCTCCCAGCTCTTCGACGCTCAGCATCCCGGGCAACCGGGTGTTGGCTTCGCTTAACTGATCCCGAGGCATCGTCATCGACTGTCTATTGTACTCATGCTCAGATTAGACTCCTCAGTGTTGGCGGCGTGGGTGTTCCTTTCGATTGGCAGGTAGCCATCGGGCCGCGAAAATAAATCCAGGCCTCTGATTCAATTCCATCGACATCCCAACCAACTGAAAATATGTGAACATTGTGTGAAAAACCGACAGCGGCGATGCAAAGGGTCGCCCAACAGTGGCCGCCTGTAGACGCGTCACTCATAAGAGGTCGATTTCTTGTTTTTTAGACTTCCATTTGGAGACCAGATTTTCGCTGTTCAGGTCGGCCAGGAATAAACATCGGCGCTCCTGCTAACGTGGTATCTGCGCTGAGAGGCTCGGGCAGATCGCTATTGAGTAGGATTCGGAGGGGTCGACGTCTCAGGTACTGGCAGTGATCGGTCCGCCGATTGCGACCCGCTGGCCACGGGACGTGTCGGCGATACAACCCTGTGCTGGGGAGCGAAATAGCGCACGGTCACGTCTTCTCCGATGTCGATTTCATTGTCCCTAACGCGCACGCGCCGATGCTTGGTTTGGCCAGATCTCGACTCGGGCGTGGCAACTGCCGCAGTCTGTGACTGGCTCGCATTGTCGGTCGACAGCTGCTTTTCTACGGAGGGTACTTCCTGCTGAAGGGCATTCGATTTCTGGAGCGCCGTGGCCGAAGACGGGCGACGATGGCTGTAGGCAATCCAGCTTATCACGAGCGCAATCAGGGCTGTTGCCACAGCCTTCCACCATTGCTTGTGCAGGCGAGCACGTTTCGATGGTTGGATGGTCCGGGCCACACCGACCTCCTGTGGCAACGCTGGCAACTGCCTGGTCATTGCCACGACAGCCAGGCAAGGCCGGTAGTTTGCAGTCTCCTTCTGTGGTGCCAGCCCAGACCTGCTGTCGCTGGAAAGCGTCGCTGTTACTTCCTGTCTTCTTAGCGGTTGGTCGCATTCACTAGCTGCAGGCGCATTTTCGGCCTGCAGGTTCGCCGCCGGTGAAGCGCCCTCGCCGTCGGACAACAAGAATGGCTGAGGGCAGATCGACAGGGGTCCACTGCGGGAGTCATGCTTCGGCTCTCCAGAGACTGGAGTCTCGGTGCCGGAATCCAACAGCTTCCGCTGCGGCTCCGTGGCCTCCGCTTTCGCCAGGAGTTCCTGATGGATTCGGTTCAGACTGTCCAGGTTCTCGTCTGGGTTCAGAACCTCCGGTTCGAACTCGAACCAACGAGGTGTACCCTGCCGAATAGCCTGCGGCACGTGCCAGAGATCCCCTGCCAGGGCTTTTTTCATAGATCTTGATAGGGAGGTCTACCGGGGTGAGTAAGATCTATAGCGGACTCGGTTAACTCCCGCAGAACAGCGGGCAAGTTTCTTACCAGTAGCTGTGCATGCTAAGTAACTGAATCCAGACGCAGCGCGAAGGCGTGCATAATGCCCGGTTGTGATCGAAACTGCACAAAGAGGGCAATTGATTGCGATAGGGAATCACGCGTAGTAGTGAATCCCGATAATGAGGAAAGCAACCAGGCCAAAGACGGCACGCAAATCACGGATTTGCAATCGGCCGGACCGGGGGGACCGGCAAGCTGAACGCCACGGCTTCAATGAGGGCAATTGATTGCGATAGGGAATCGCGCGTAGTAGTGAATCCCGATAATGAGGAAAGCAACCAGGGCAAAGACGGCACGCAAATCACGGATTTGCAACCGGCCGAACCGGGGGGACCAGCAAGCTGAACGCCACGGCTTCAATGAGTGAGACGAACACCGCGTAACGAAAACCCCAGAGCGCCGAAACAATCAAAACAACAAAGAGAAAAATCAGGACTGCAGATAAGGGCCGATCACGAAGGGGTACTACAAAGAGGGCAGTGGTGACCGTAATCACAGCCGATACAGACGCTAAGCCGGAAGACCGCTTGGCCGATGCACCCCACCGGCTTGTGCTTACCTGTGCTCCGGACATACGGTGCCTTGGCCCTTTACAACATTGCAGAGCGCCTAAGATAATAGCGCACGCCGTCGGCACTTGTGCAACCTGCCACATTACCGCTCGTTGATTAATGCAAGCTCTCCAGGGGTGATTGCAGATCTGCAGATCCAGATCTGAAAGCACTGGCCTTGCCCATGCTCTGTGCAGGCTGTAAACCACACCAGGAAGACGGCACTTCCTAGCCCCAAATTCTGCAGGTCAATTCAAATTACCGGCCGCTTAGGCTCACGTCGTCAATGCCAATTGACCGACACTGTCGAAATGATGACAGGAAAGTCGCTACAGGCGTGATCTTCTCGATGAAATTTGCAGAACCTAAGGTGCCAAAGCCAAAGACAGCGCAGGCAGATTTGGCACCTCAAATGCCACTACCAAAGGATTGAGACCAGTTCTCTTCGTATAGACAAGCGCAGCGTCGGGCACAGCCATGTGGATCGTTAAACTCGCATTACGTCGGCCATATACCTTCGTCGTGATGGCCATACTGATCCTGGTTATGGGGGCTCTCTCGATTTTCCGAACCCCTACGGACATCTTTCCTAACATCAACATTCCGGTGATCAGCATCATTTGGAGCTTCAACGGAATGGTCCCGAAAGATATGAGCGACCGCATCATCAGCATCACGGAGCGGGCGCTCACCACCACTGTTGACAATATTGAACATGTCGAGTCGCAGTCGTTATACGGAATTGCCGTTGTCAAAGTTTTCTTACAGCCGACTGCGAGCGTGGAGCGAGGAATTGCACAGATCACAGCCGTTTCTCAAACCCAATTGAGGCAATTACCGACAGGAACTACACCTCCGCTCATTCTGGCTTACAGCGCATCGAGTGTGCCGGTTCTGCAATTGGCGCTCTCGGGACAAGGACTTTCCGAGCAGCAACTCAACGACTACGGGCTGAATTTCATCCGCACGCGGCTCATTACCGTTCCAGGGGCGTCCGTACCCTACCCCTACGGCGGGAAACAACGGCAGGTGCAGGTCGATCTGAATCCGAGTGCATTGCAGTCGAAAGGTCTTTCCGCTCTCGACGTCGTCAACGCGATTTCTTTGCAGAACCTTATCCTGCCGACCGGCACGTCCAAAATTGGTAGTAAGGAATATGACGTTGATGTTCCCAACGCAGCGCCGCAGACAATGGAGGAATTGAACCGTATACCTATCAAAACCATTGGCAACACGACGATCTACGTGAAAGACGTCGCCTGGGTGCGAGACGGGTTCCCGCCGCAAACCAATATCGTGCGCGTGAATGGGCAGCGATCCGTATTGTTGACGATCCAAAAAGCAGGGGATGCTTCGACCTTGAATGTCATTTCGGGCATCAAGTCTCTACTGCCCCAGATTGCCACCACCGTCCCCCCTCAACTCAAAATGGAGCCCCTTGCCGACCAGTCTATTTTTGTCCTGGGAGCGATCAGCGGCGTTGTACGGGAAGCACTAATTGCGGCGTGCCTGACGGCTTTGATGATCCTCATATTCCTGGGGAACTGGCGAAGCACGCTCATTATCGCAACTTCCATCCCACTTGCAATTCTGACCTCCATCATTGTGCTGAGTGTTACCGGTCAAACCATCAACATCATGACCCTCGGAGGACTGGCGTTGGCGGTGGGCATCCTGGTTGATGATGCCACGGTAGAAGTGGAGAACATCAACCGGAACCGCGAGGCCGAACCAGACAAGGACATGGATGAGGTTGTCCTCGACAGCGCCATGCAAATCGCAACCCCGGCGTTCGTGTCTACACTTTCCATCTGTATCGTGTTTGCCCCGATGTTCCTGCTGTCGGGTGTGGCGCGATACCTATTTTTGCCTTTGGCGGAAGCCGTCGTGTTTGCCATGCTGGCGTCCTATCTGCTCTCGCGCACGATCGTCCCCACTATGGCGAAATATTTATTGCGGCATCAAAAGGTCGGACACGACGCTACCGGGGTCAGCCGCAATCCATTTGTCCGACTACAGCAACGTTTTGAAGCCGGTTTCAACGCATTCCGGGACCGCTATCACAGACTCCTGGAATCTTGTCTCCACCACCGGGCCGCGTTTCTGACAATCTTTTTTGCCTCTTGCCTGGGGTCGCTGGCGATCTTAATTCCGTGGCTAGGCCAGGACTTTTTCCCCAATGTTGATGCCGGCAGCTTCAAGCTTCATCTTCGGGGTCCGACTGGAATGCGCATTGAAGACACCGCTTTTCTTTGCGACCTGGTCGAAGATTCGATTCGCCATGAGATTCCGGCAGCCGAAGTATCAAGCATTATCGACAACATCGGCCTGCCCTACAGTGGCATCAATCTTTCCTACAGCAATTCCGCTCCGATTGGTACTTCGGACGCTGACATCCTGGTAACGCTCTCTGCAAATCATCACCCGACTGAAAACTATGTCAACCCACTTCGGATTGGCTTAGCAAAGGCGTTTCCGGGAGTGACCTTTGCATTTCTGCCCTCTGACATGGTCACCCAGATTTTAAACTTCGGACTGCCTGCTCCCATTGACATTCAGGTAACGGGAAACAATTTGGAAGGCAATCGTGCCTGGGCAAGTCAGCTGCTGCAGCAGCTCCGGTATGTGCCTGGAACGGCCGACCTGCGCGTCCAACAGCCCTTTGATCAACCTTACTTGCACCTCAGGATCGAGCGCACAAAGGCTCAGGAGCTTGGCTTCACGGCGCACGACATCGCGCAAAATCTGTTAGTTTCGCTTAGTGGCAGTTTCCAGACCTCGCCGACGTTCTGGGTTGACCCCAAACAGGGAGTCAGCTACCAAATCGCGACCCAGACGCCGCAGTACCGGGCCGACCGGTTACAAGATCTCGTAAACATTCCAGTTACGGGAACTAACTCCACAGCCCCATCGCTGATGGCGAGTCTAATTTCTCTCAAGCGAGATAGCGGAATGGGGGTAGTCTCCCACTACAACATTGCCCCCGTTATTGATATTTACGGCTCGGTGACCGGGCGCGACCTGGGCGGAGTCGCCCGAGATATAAACAAGCTCATTGACGCCGCGCGCAATCGGCTGCCCCGTGGCTCGCAAGTCATAGTTCGCGGTCAGGTGCAGACGATGCGGTCCTCTTATATAGGGCTTCTGAGCGGGCTAGTATTTGCGATCTTGTTGGATTACCTGCTCATCGTGGTGAATTTCCAATCCTGGCTCGACCCTCTCATTATGGTTTCCGCCTTGCCCGCCGCCCTGGCCGGAATTGCCTGGTTTCTGTTTATAACGCACACAACACTGAGCGTACCTGCGCTCATGGGAACCATTATGTGCATGGGTGTCGCCACTGCGAACAGCATCCTGGTTGTGAGCTTCGCCACCGAGCAGATGAATGAAGGAAAAGCGCCGGTCGTGGCTGCCCTGCAGGCGGGCTTCACCCGCTTCCGTCCGGTGCTGATGACCGCGCTGGCCATGATTATCGGCATGGTCCCAATGGCGCTGGGATTAGGGGACGGCGGAGAGCAAAATGCGCCATTGGGACGAGCGGTTATCGGCGGTTTGCTTTTCGCGACGGTTTCCACGCTGTTCTTCGTTCCGACGTTCTTTAGCGTGCTGCAAGACTGGCTGCAAAGGACTCCATCCGCGGAAATAAAGACACCGAATACTAAGGCTGGTAACTGAATTATGGCTAACGCTCAACTCGAAGAAAACGCGCCTCCCCTGCCTCCTTTTAATGCTGAAGACAAAGGCAAACGTTCATCCACGTACTGGATGACGGCAGCGATCGTTGTGGTAATTGTCCTGGCGACGCTGATTCTGGGAATCCGGTCCCGCGTCAAGGACGAGGCTAATTTGCGCACGGTGACCGCACAAACTGCTGTTCCCTCAGTGTCGGTTGTGCAACCGAAGCCAACTGCACCCGCGCAGGAAATCATTCTGCCTGGAAATATACAGCCGTTCATCTCATCGCCCATTTACGCCCGGACGGATGGCTATTTGAAAAACTGGTATTTCGACATTGGAGCGCATGTTAAAGCCGGAGAGATGCTGGCAACCATTCAAACCCCAGAAGTCGATCAGCAGCTAGAGCAGGCGCGGAGCAATCTTGCTACGGCGCAGGCGAATCTGGAACTCGCACAAATTACCAGGGACCGTTATCAAGGGCTGCTGAAAAAGCATGCCGTCGCCCAACAAGATGTCGACAACGCCGTTGGCACCTACAACGCTAACAAAGCGATCGTCGATGCCGACATGGCGAACGTACGCCACTACGAGGCGCTCGTGTCCTTTGAAAAGGTCTATGCTCCATTCGATGGCGTGATCATTGCTCGCAATACGGACATTGGTGACCTTATTAACTCCGGCAGCAATACGGCGCCCAGAACCGATCTTTTTGACATTGTCCAACCAGGCACTCTGCGCGTGTACGTGAATGTACCGGAAGAATACGCGCGCGGTATAAAGCCCGGTGAAACTGGGGCGGACATCATGCTGGCCGAATTCCCCGGCGAGAAATTTACTGGAAACTTAGTCCGCACCGCCGACGCGATTAACGTGACTACGCGCACCCTGCTCGTTGAGATTGATGTCCCAAACCCCAAAGGCACTTTGCTTAGCGGATCGTACGCCGAAGCGCACCTCAAGATCCCAGGGCAGGGCTCTACATTTCTGATTCCAGTCAGCGCTCTGATTTTTCGATCGGAGCATTTGCAGGTTGGCATCGTCAGAAACGGAAAAAGTGTGCTTACCGATGTAATTCCAGGGCACGATCTCGGATCTGAAATTGAGATTGTCTCTGGGTTGAAAGCTGACGATCAGATCGTTCTGAATCCTCCCGATTCCCTCGTTACTGGACAGTCGGTTCAGATCGTGCAAGCAACGTTGCCGGGAGATGAGAAGTGAAGCAGCGCTCCAACGCAGCCTTGATGCTTAGCCGTTCCCACTGCAGGTGGTCGGCGGTTCTGTTCCTTGCAGCGCTACCGCCGATTGTGGGCTGCGCTGTGGGGCCCAAGTACAAAACTCCTACGGTTCCAACTCCCCCTGCATATAAAGAGATAGGGGACTGGAAAACTGCACAGCCAAGCGATCAGAACCTGGGTGGAAACTGGTGGGAGATTTTCCAGGATCCCCAGCTCAACGCTTTAGAACAGCAGGTTAATATTTCCAACCAAAATTTGAAAGCCGCAGTGGCACAGTACCAACAGGCTCGGGCCGTGCTGCGCTACTACCGCGCTGATTACTATCCAACAATAACTGCGGGTCCTTCGGCCACCCGGCAAAGGTATTCAAGCAACCGTCCGCCCCAGAGTTCCATATTCAATGGCATAACGTTTAATGATTTTACGTTGCCGTTTGATCTCTCCTATCAGGTGAATGCATGGGGACGTGTGAGCCGAAATGTAGAGTCGTACAGGGAGCAAGCACAAGCGAGCGCCGCTGATCTGGGTGTGGTGAACCTCAGCATGCACGCCAATCTGGCGGTGAATTACTTTGCAGCGCGTACGCTGGATGCAGAAGAAAAGTTGTTGAAGGAAACCGTTGTGCAGTACGAACAAGCATTGCAACTAAATGAGGACCGGTACGAGGGAGGCCTGGCTTCCGAGGTAGAAGTGGAGCAAGCCAGGACAATACTGGAAACCACGAGGGCGCAGATGATCGATGTCGGTGTGGCCCGCGCCCAATACGAGCACGCGGTCGCGATATTGATCGGCAAGCCACCATCCGAGCTTACCCTTCCGCCTCTGCCGCTAACGACGCCGCCCCCACCAATTCCCGTCGGCATCCCCTCGGAACTGCTGGAACGGCGTCCCGATATTGCCGAGGCTGAACGCCGGGTAGCCTCGGCAAACGCCCAAGTTGGTGTAGCCAAAGCGGCTTACTATCCACTAGTCAATATCATGGGTGAAGGCGGCTTCAACAGCGGCACGATTACGACCTTGCTTCAAGGGCCGAGCGCGATTTGGTCGGTGGGCCCATCTGCAGTAATCACGATCTTTGACGTAGGCCGCCGGCGCGCCTTGAATGACGAAGCCAAAGCGGCTTACGATTCCTCGGTCGCCTCCTACCGCGAAACCGTACTCACGGCTTTCCAACAGGTTGAGGACAACATCGCCGCCTTGCGCATCCTTGAGCAAGAGGCTGGTGTGCAAGCTACTGCTGTGCAAGCTGCACAGCACTCGCTCGAGCTCTCGAATACTCGATACGAGGGAGGAGTGACCAGCTATCTCGAGGTAATTACCGCTCAAAACGCCGCACTGTCGGATGAAGTCACCGCGGTAAATCTTCTTGGACGACGGATGGCGAGCGCGGTGCTGTTGATCCAGGCGCTTGGCGGCGGGTGGGACAGGTCAACTCTGCCGCAAAGACCTGAGTGTTGCGGCAAGCTGATCAGCGCTTCCAATTGACGATGCACGATTACTCGGACGCGCTTGTTGGCACAGTCGTGCATCACTCTCAGCTCGGATCTGGATTCTTATTCGAAAAGAATCTTCGCCATCATGCCTTTGTCCTCATGAGTCAAGAGATGGCAATGGAACAGCGACATTCCTCGGATCACCGGGTCCGTGAAGTCCATCACAAGATCGACCTTGCCGCTATAGGGAACATTGATCGTGTCGAGCCATTCCGGACTATCAGACTGTATACCGTTGACCGCATACCCCAGGAAATGAACCTGGTGGATGTGGAACGGGTGCAGCTCACGTGTTGCATTGATCACGCGCCAGTGTGGCATTGATCCGATTCGCACGCGCACCAGGGGATCGGAATCCATTGAGAATTTTTTTCCGTTAATGTAAAAGCCGCTCTTGTCTTCGGTGAAAATCACTGTGAAATCAGGTTCGCTTGTCTCAATGTTTTGGAGTTGTTTGACGGTAATTTCTTCGTAAATTGGCCGACCTGCCGTTGTTGGCACCAGGTGCCCAGAGGAGTGGGGACTCACCTCGCTTACAACGTCCGCGATCACCATTGCTGGATTATTGTCGCCATCGGGTCCGGTGTCGATACAGCGCGTGCTTAATGTCACGCGCTTACCCACAGGTGGAGCGTTGACAATGGCTTCCACGCGCCCAGCTGGTGCAATAAGAATGTGATCCTCTCTGCGGGTGTGGCGGCCCGGGCTGTGATAGGAAAGGGGCAGGCCATCCAAAGCCACTATGTCAAGCTGCTCTCCGTCGAGCTGAATGTCGGCGTAACGATCGGGAGAGGCGTTCACGATGCGCCAAAACTGCCGCTCGCCAGGACTGATCGGTATCTGGGGCCGGATCTGGCCGTTTAACGTGAAGACGCTCTCAATCTTCTGCTCCGTCGATGTTCCGCAGCGGCCAACAGGGATGTTGACGCGCTGTTCGATCTCCTTGCGAGTTTGATCAGTGTGGTTTTTAAGTTCGCTATCACGGAGAATCAGCACACGCTCCCTCATGCCTCGAAGCTCGGGGTAGTATTTGTCGATACCCTCGACCACGATCGCCCCGGACATCCCGTCTAGAGCCTGGCGGGCACTCTCTCCGTGGGGGTGCGTGTGATACCAGTAGAGCCCTGGTGGAGTATAGGACGGCACATCCACTTTGTAATTCAGCTCCTGTCCAGGCATCGACGTCATCGACAGCACGTCGTCTTGTGGCCGCTGAGGTGAGACGTGCAAACCGTGGAAGTGCAGATTGCTCCTGTCGG
This sequence comes from uncultured Acidobacteriota bacterium, assembly GCA_963696025.1. GTDB lineage: Bacteria > Acidobacteriota > Terriglobia > Terriglobales > Acidobacteriaceae > JABCYV01. The sequence goes on along the minus strand of CAVOII010000016.1, from coordinate 102,140 downwards.
TACACGGCCCGGTGGCACATTCTTCGAGCGAGTGCGCCGGCAGGTCATTTACATAGCGGAGCTTAATCGCGTGGCCGGGGACGACGCGAATAGTTGGCGGCTCGGCCTTTGCGCGAAACCAGAACGTGTTATGCCCCGCGTCCGGGGCGTAACCCGCCGTTAAGGTGAATGGACGGTCCACCTGCGGAGCATCTGTAATGGTATTTTGTTGCGCGAGAAGGGATGAGCCGAATGCGAGTACGCCGAAAATAATAAGTGAACCTCTTTTGCGTAACATAATGCCGGAGTTCCCTTCGACGAAGCAAACCACTCGATTCAGCAATCGAAGAATACGGTTCGCTTATTTACTTGCCAGGCTCGTTCTCGCCAGCGGCAGTTCTCGGATGCGTTTCCCGGTGGCGACGAAAATTGCGTTGCACAGTGCGGGAATGAAGGGTGGTACGCCTGGCTCTCCTACTCCTGCGGGCGGCGCATCGCTGTCCACGAGATAGACGTTCGTCTGGTAGGGGGCTTCGTTAATCCGCGCCACTGGATAGCCATCAAAATTCGATTGTTCGATGACGCCGTTCTTCGCAGTAATTTCTCCAGTACGAGCCACGCTGGTTCCAAACACCGCGGCGCCTTCAAACTGAGCGCGCACCACTTCCGGATTCACCACCAGCCCTGCGTCGACGACGGTATCGACTCGTGGAATTCTTATGTCGCCCTGATCATTTACTTCGACTTCAACAACTGTGGCCACATAGGTCAGGAAGCTGCGATGAGTTGCGATGCCGAGTCCCGCACCTTTGCCCATCTTCCGCTTTCCCCAACCTGATTTCTCAGCCACCATTTCAGTGACGCGCCGGAGACGTCCTGTCTCCCATGGATACGTTGCAGAGTCTGCACCGTAATTCGGATAGTCGGTGTTCTTCAAGTCCAGAATGCGTGGTGGACCGATCAGCTCCAACAAGTACTCCGCGCGATCGCGGCCGGCGCGATGGGCCAGTTCGTCGGTAAAAGTTTGGACGGCGAACGCGTGGTAGATATTGGCCACAGAACGAAGCCATCCGATGCGCACATGCGCCGGTGCAGGACCGTTTTCGACGCGAAGGTTGGGAATATCGTAAGGGATGTCGGTCCAGCCTTGTTGCAGATGCCCGGGATCACCGTATACGGCGTTTACGTCATAAATAGAAGTAATGGGAGGAAACACCGATCGCTGCAGCCATGTGGTGGGCATTCCCTTGGTGTCCAGCGCGGCCTTCATGTACATGGCTGCCACGGCGTTAAAGTAGTCGAACCTGATGTCGTCTTCGCGGCTCCAGACCACCTTCACCGGTCGACCAGTTTTCTTGGAGAGGACGGCCGCTTCCGCAACATAGTCGGGCTTTGACTTTCTTCCGAAGCCTCCACCGAGAAGTGTGACGTGGCAGATGACGTCTTCTTTCGGGATACCTAATTCCTGCGAAATGATTGCCTGCGCAGCTTGAGGGTTCTGCGTGGGAGCCCACGCCGTGACTTTGCCGTCCTTGAATTCCGCAGTGGCCACCATTGGTTCCATGGGAGCGTGCGCGAGAAGAGGCACGTAATATTGTGCTTCGTAAATCTGACCAGCCTTCGCAAACTCAGCATCTGCGTCCCCAACTTTGCGGATTACTTTTCCCGGCTTTCGTGCGGTCGCGTACAGCTCCTTCTTGTACTCGTCGGAGTCGTAGCTTGCGTTCGGTCCGTTGTCCCACTCGATCTTTAGTTTCTTGCGGCCCTGGAAAGCCGCCCAGGTGTTGTCGGCGATCACCGCGATGCCACCCAGCGGCTGGAACGCGGGTGGCGGCTTGAAAGGATCGATGGCGATGGTTTGATGAACTCCCGCCACTCTGAGCGCTTCGCTATCATCCACCGACTTGACCTTCCCGCCCAGAACAGGCGGGTGTTCGATGGATGCATAGACCATATTATCCCGGCGAACATCCATGCCGTACACAGCCTTACCAGTGCAGAGATCGGTGAGGTCGTAGCTGGTCATCCCCTTCCCGATGTAACGCCACTCATCTTTCTTCTTAAGCCGCACGTCTTGCTTGTTGGGGACCTGCAGCTTTGCTGCAGCGGAGGCAAGTTCTCCGTAGGAAAGGCGGCGGCCGGTCTGAGGGTGAACCACCGCGTGAGGCTCTGTTCGGCACTCGGACGCAGGCACTTTCCATTCTTGAGCTGCGGCCTGAATCAGCATCACACGCGCAGTGGCGCCAGCCTGTCGCATCACGTCAAAAAAGCTACGGATGGAATGAGAGCCATCGGTGTTCTGATCACCATAGCGTGCATCACCGATCGCCTGGTCAATCTTCACTCTTTTCCAGTCAGCATCCAGTTCATCGGCAACAACCAAAGGCAGCGAAGTCCGAATTACAGTTCCCATCTCCGAGCGATGCGCCACGATGTAGACGGTGCCATCGGTGTCAATTCCGACAAATGCGCTTGGGTGCAAGGTAGCTCGGTCTGCGTCAGTTGTATCGGGGTGCTTCCGCCGTTCCCAGACAATCTTCGGGATGTAGTGCACACCTAAAATCAAAGCTCCCGCCCCCAGCAGGCCCTTCATGAATCCGCGACGGCTCACGTTCGTGATCGAGGTCATCCTGTCACCTCCGCCGCAGCTTTAATGGCAGCGCGAATGCGCTGATACGTTCCACACCGGCAGATATTGGCAGCCATGCCCTCGTCGATATCCTGGTCGCTAGGCTTGGCCTTGTCCTTCAGCAGCGCAATCGCCTGCATAATCTGCCCGGATTGGCAGTACCCGCATTGTGGGACATTAAACTGCATCCACACTTTCTGGACCGGATGCAATCCGTTCGTCGAGATGTCTTCGATGGTTCGGATCTCGGCCCCGGCAAGAGAGCTCATCGGAGTGATGCAGGACCTCAGTGCCTCTCCATTCTTATGGACGGTACAAGCCCCGCAGAGCGCAATACCACAGCCGAATTTGGTTCCGGTCAAACCCAGGACATCGCGTAGATACCACAGCAGCGGCATTTCGGGATCACCATCGAAGTTGCGGGCGACAGCGTTAACCTTTAGTTGAATCATCGTGAACCTACCTTCTGAATGGAAAGTTCATGTGCACCTCGTGGTGCCGCCAACAGGCCTAAGTGCCCGCTGCGGTTACTCCCGAGGCATTTACGCGAGCAAGTTCTTCCATCCGGCGGATCACGGCAGAAAAATCCGCGTCGGGATTGTCACTCCATTCCATGGAGTTAATGCGAAATGCCGCGATGGTTGCGGGCATCTGTACGTTCAGCAATTTAGCCTTTTCCAGGATCAGACGAAAGTCTTTGTTCATAAGACGCAGGGGAAACTGCGGGCTGTAATCCTCGTGCGCCGCTCGCGTCAGCTTGCCTGCATGAGCCGGAGCGATCACAGCTGTCTGCGATAGGACCTCGAGCAAACGGTTGCGCTCAATACCGCCCTTTTCTCCCAACGGGATCGCCTCGGCGATCGCCTGCATTCCCACTCCCAGCAGCGTATTCACAACCAGCTTCATCGTGGTGCCTGCGCCGGCAGGCCCCATAAGAAAGGAGTGCGCGGAGATCGCACGAAATACCGGTTGCGCAGCCTGAAAGAGTTCCTCATCGCCCCCAACGAGCAAAATGAGCGACCCTTGCTCAGCCGCGGGCGTACTGCCGGAGATGGCCACGTCTAATACCTGTATCTGGTGCTCGGCTCCGCGTTGGTAGAGCTCGCGTGAAGTCTTGGGGAAAACTGTGCTCATCTCGAACACGAATGTGCCCGGTCGCGCGTTTGTGAGTACTCCCGCATCACCATAATAAACGTTCTGGACTGCCTCATCATTCGTCAGGCAGGACAGAATTACGTCGGCCGATTGGGACAGTTCAGCGATGCTATTAGCAATGAGTGCACCGTCGGAAGCCATGGCGCCAGCCTTGGTTCCATCCAGGTCATACGCGAGGACATGGTAGGCGTTGTTGAGCAGGCGTCGTGCGATACGGCTACCCATGTTTCCCAACCCAATGAATCCGAGTTTTACTTCATCTCTGGTGAGAGGCTTCATATCATCTCCGTGTAATCTGTCGCAGAGCTAATGCCTGCGCTGTGTGATGCTGGTACAAGACGTGCCCTCCGAACATCCCAGGAGTTTTGGGCACCGTGAGCGAAAAACACAATGCCCAGCACCAAAGCGCGCGATGGTTAAGACCCAGTGTGGATTCGTACTCACCAACATTTCGATCATTGTTGATTGCCCAGACTCCTGGGCTACCTCTCAAAGTGTGGTGCTTACTGTGCGGTTATAGGAGAAGCAAACAGGGTTCCAAAGGTGGATGGCGACTTGGCTCAACAGATGCGTGGATTCAATAAGTTGGGGGTGCCACCAAAACGTGCTGTCAGTAGGGGTGCGCATTTCGACACGGTGTCAGATGAGTGACTCTCCCTTCATCCTCGCGAGCGAGCGCGTTTGTGATCGCGTTCGCGGACAAGCCTGGCTTGCGCTGCCAGAGCGAGTCTTTGCCCTCTGTTCTGAAATAGCCCCCTGATACCTACGCTGCAGCGCAAAGCAATCACAGCTTTGGCAGAGCAGGTGCAGATCAGTTGCAAGATCACCTGTAGTTCTTCAAGATGTACATCGTCGCTACCGGCCACAAGTGGGCTGGGGGCTAATTGCTGAAAGGAGCATCATGATGTCGCACATCCGAAAGTCTGCGACCAATAATCTGCTTGTTACGTTCTTAGCAACTGCAACCTTCCTCGGTTCAACCGAATTGGGACTCGGCCAGGCGGCAAACAGTTCTGCTGCCGACACCTACAAAGCGAATTGCGTCTCGTGTCATGCGGCCGAAGGGCGTGGCAGCGCCGTGGGAAAGAGCTTGCACGTGGCGGACTTTCATTCTCAGCAAGTACAACAGCAATCCGACGCTCAATTGGCCGACGTCATCAGTCAGGGGCGGGGTAACATGCCACCTTTCGGGAGCCGTCTCAGCAAACCTCAAATTGATGCTCTGGTGAAGTACATTCGGACTTTCAAGAAAGCGAAATAGCATTTCGCTGTCGAGGCACTCTGACTCTTTGATGCGATCGGAATTCCTGTTCGCGTCAGGAGATTGGGGGAGAGCGACTGATACCGGCAGTGAAGGACTTACGCGACGCGATCGCAGCCAAGGCGAGGCCGAGAGTATGGCGTCCCACCAGCGGAAGGGTAGGCCACCTTCCGAATGACGCAGTTTCAAGTGGCCAGCTCTCCCCGCAATATCACATGAGCATCACGTTATTGCTTCTGCTCATCCGCGACCAGATGTTGTGAATCGATGGCTTTCGGTTCGGTTATTTCGAACACTTCTCGCCTCGACAAGCCCGTCAAGTCAATTCGACTGTCAACACGTTGACTCGCCGACGCCAGATTGCGAAGGAGAAAAATTAAGCTGAGCAGCGGCTCACCGCAACAGCCACTTTGATGTGTAACGATATGCCACTTCTGTTTGCTCCAAATGAAGCGCGTACCTGCAACCGGATTGCACGATTATTCCCGGATTGCCGAGGATTCGGGGCCAAAACGTCTCTCGAGCCATCGCATGCAGCTTTATTCATGAAATTGATTGAGAAAAGCCGACCCTCCGAGACGAACGGTGTTACCGTCCGCGTCAATATTCTTCGGCAGAGCAAGGGTGAACAACCGAGGGAGTTGGAGTGTTTCAGCGCTGCACTCTGCCCGACCCTCCACTTTTGAGTAGAGCCTCGACTTCTTCCTTGGTAGAACGGCTGAAGTCTCCGGGGGTGGAGTGTTTCAGACAGCTCGCCGCGACGGCAAAATCGAGCGCTTCATGGTGCGTCGACAATCTTTGGAATCCGTAGATCAACCCGGCAGCGAAACTGTCTCCGCTGCCGACCCGGTCCACAATGTGGGTGATGTCGTAGTGGCGGCTGGTAAGGAATTCTTTGCGGTGGTTCAGGCAAGCCGACCATCCGTTATGCGACGCGCTCTTCGATTCCCGCAAGGTGATCGCGACAGCCTTCAAGTTGGGATACTGCTGCAAAACGTTGGTAGTCAAACGCTCATATTGCGCATGCTCCAGTTTCCCCGAATGCACGTCCACGTCGGCCAGGATGCCGAGTGCCATCTGCACGTCTTCTTCGTTCGCGATCAAGATATCGACCTGCTTTACCAGTTTAGGCATCACTTCGTCAGGACGCTTTCCCCACTTCCACAGATTCTGGCGGTAGTTCAGGTCGCAGGAGATGGTGACGCCTTTCTTTCGCGCTTTCGAGAGAGACTCGAGTGCGAGGTCAGCGGCCGAGGCGCTGATCGCAGGCGTGATACCGGTGAAGTGGTACCAGAGTGCGCTCTCGAAAATATTGTCCCAGTCGAGGTCGCCGCGCTTGGCGAGAGCGATGGCGCTGTGCTCCCGATCGTAGATGAGCTTCGAGGGACGCTGGTTGGAACCTGCCTCGATGAAGTACACACCCATGCGCCCCTTGCCGCGCACAATCTTTGAGGGATCTACACCGAAGCGCCGCAGCTCTCCGAGCGCTGCGTCTGCAATCGCATTGTTTTCGGGCAGAACAGTGACGTACATGGACGGCAGACCGAACTGGGATAGCGCAACTGCCACGTTGGCCTCTCCTCCACCGAATGAAGCCACGAAGTGGGGGCTCTGCAGGAAACGTTCTATGCCAGGAGGAGCCAGGCGTAACATGAGTTCGCCGAACGTCACCGTAGTTTTCTTCATGGGTGCGTTATATTTTAAGCGAACCGCCGAGAGCCACTTTACGGAAATGGTTCTCAGGCGTGATTCTTTGCCGAGCAAACACTATCGAGGAAACAGGAGTCAGTTCGATAAATCCATGAAAATGCGAAACCTCACTCAACCTGGTCTTGATAGCTTCCTGAAACTTGCCCTGATCTTTTTTCTGTCCGTCATAGCGGTGGCTCAATCGCGCACTCTGTATGTCGATGCCAGCCAGGTGACCGGTCGCATTCGTTCCTTTCAGGGTGTGAATGGTCCGCCGACGCCGGTGATGGAGGGCCTGCCCGACCTGGTCGGGCAATACAATGATCTGCACATCGACATGGTACGAACCCATGATTTCATGGGGCCAACGGAAATCGACACACGTTTTGTGATCGACGACCCAATGCTGGCATGGCTTGTGCCGAACTCAGAACAGCGGGCCAAGCTCGTTGTGGCAGGGAATGCAAGTATCATCTTTCCCGATGGGAGTGCCGACCCGCAAAAGCCCGAGAGCTACAGGTTTGGACCGACGGACAAGGTTATCCAGGCGATCCGCGAAACAAATGCTGAGGTCTACTACCGTATCGGCCGCAGCTTCGGGGCCAATCGAAACCCTCCGGCGGATTTCGACAAATTTGCCGACATCGTGAAGCACATTGCCATGCACTACAATCAGGGCTGGGCAAACGGCTTTCACGACAACATTCGTTACTGGGAGTTCTGGAACGAGCCGGAATTCTTCTGGTCGGGCACGCCCGAGCAGTTTTACTCGCTGTATGAAAAAACCGCGCGAGCGCTAAAGTCAGTAGATCCATCGCTGAAAGTGGGCGGTGATGCCAAAGCGCTGCCGATGGACGAGGGCCCGTACCGCGAAGGGTTTCTCAACTACTGCGCCGCACACAAGTTACCCCTGGATTTTTATTCCTGGCATACCTATGCCGATTTCTCTGCCGATCCCTATGACGCCGTCCGGATTGGGAAAGAACTTCGAAGCCTGCTGGATGCAAAAGGATTTCGCAATGCGGAAAGCATTCTTTCGGAATGGAATTTGAGCGCGGATTTCACCGATGACGAAAAACAGGTGCTTCAGGGAGCGGATAACGCTGCATATGTCGGCGCGGTGATGATCTATCTCCAGGACTCCGGCATCGATCGCGCGCAGTTTTACCGTGGCGATGCGACCTGGATGGGACTGTTTGGACCGGACCGCGAGTACTTCAAAACCGCATACACCTTTAAAACCATGGCCGCGATGCTGGATACATCCGAGCGGCTGCACCTGACCGGCAGCGATACGTTTGGTTTTGCGGCACTCGCGGGACGCTCAACGGATAGGAAAACAGTGCGCGTGCTGATCAGCAATTACGAGATTCCGCCTGACTACAAACCGCATGTGATGCCTATCCCGCCAGAACTGCAAAGCACGTTCAACCTGGATTTCTCTAAGCTCAAATTCCTCCCACCAAGGACAGGCATCCGCTACGAAAATAATTCGGGTTACACGCTTACGGTGGATCATCTTCCCTGGGGGAATGCGGCGTTCGGGATCAAACGGTTCCGCGTTACAAAAACTCAGAATCTTGCGTTGGTAGAAGAAAAAGCCGGCAAGGACGGCAAAGCGCAATTGTCGAATCCGCTGCCGCCTCCGGGCGTGGAACTGATTGTTCTTCAACGTCAATAGAGAGCGACGAAGCTGTGAAAGTGCAGGTGACGGTTGAGAATTGTTCGCCTCAAAACCGCGGTCGTCGAAGGCAACTTCGATTGGACGTTCGCTCGCATCGAGACCGATGATGGAATTCAAGGCCTGGGTGAATGCTTCTTCGCCCCCGGTCTGACGGCTATTCTGCGCTCCCTGGAACCGCTCCTTCTGGAAGAGGACCCTCGCGATGTGCATCGCTTGTTTCGCAAGCTGCAGCTTGCTACCTCCGGGGCGGGGTCGGTGGCGGGTATCGTCTATAACGCCATCAGTGGAATTGAAGCCGCTCTTTGGGACATCCTGGGACAATGGCTGGACGTGCCGATTTACCGGTTACTGGGCGGCAAGTTCCGTGACCAGATTCGGATTTACGCTGACTGCCACGGCGGTGAAGCGCTGGAGAGTCTGGATGAGGTTTTGCGGTCACGACAGCCTTCCTGGACGCAGCAGAGCACCGGACATACTGCAAAAGACTATTACGGCGAAACGGAAGTTGCCGCTCCGTCTTCTCCTGACGATTATCGCAAGCGAGCCTTGGCCATGAAATCGCAGGGCTATACGGCGTTGAAATTCGATCTGGATGTTCCCGGCACGCAAGGTTCCGACCCTCATAACCGTTGTCTCTCCAATCCTGCGATCGATCGCATGGTGGCTCTGATCGGAGCGGTACGGGACGGAGTGGGATATGACATCGATGTCGCTGTAGATTGTCACTGGCGCTACTCGGTCAGCGATGTGATTAAAGTCGCACGGGCGTTGGAACCGTTTCGGCTTCTCTGGCTCGAAGATCCAGTTCCTCCCGAGAGCGTAAAGGCCCTGCATGCGGTGAGTTCGCGGGTCAGAATCCCGATTGCCACCGGCGAAAATCTATACCTCTTCGACGGTTTCCGCGAAATATTGCTGGCGCATGCCGTGGGGGTTGCGACCCCAGATCTGCAGAAGGTAGGAGGCCTCGCAGTTGCCGGCGAAATCGCGCAATTTGCCGATGGGCAGACCATCCCTGTGGCGCCACACAACATCAGCAGCCCGGTCGGGACTCTGACGTCGGCGCATTTCTGTGCAGCCATTCCAAATTTTCTTGTGCTGGAATTCCATGCTTCGGATGTTCCCTTCTGGAATGATCTGGTGGACGGTATCCCAAAGCCAATTATTCAGAACGGGTCGATTCAGCTGCCGGACAAGCCTGGTCTGGGAGTCAAGCTGAACGAGGACGTTGCCCGCAAGTATGCCCGCCAGGGTGAACCGTTTTTTGAGTAAAGCGACAAGGACATGTTGATGCCGAAACTGAAAATTCTGGGAAAGATTATGGACTCAGGCCTAGTGGCAGTGGTGCGAGCGGAGGGATCCGAGGAGGCATCTCGCATTGCTGACGCGTGCGCTAAGGGTGGCGTGGGAGCGATCGAGATCACATTCACGGTGCCGGGTGCCGCTGGCGTTATTGAAGATCTTGTGCGGCGCGACGCTGCGCGCGACATCCTCATCGGTGCGGGCACTGTGCTTGATCCCGAGACAGCGCGAACGGCAATTCTCGCTGGAGCACAATTTATCGTCGCTCCATCTCTCAATTCTGACACCGCCCGCTTGTGCAATCGTTATCAGGTCCCCTATGTGCCCGGCGCAGGTTCGGTAAAGGAGATTATCGAGGCCATGGAATGGGGGGCCGACATCATTAAGGTATTTCCGGGAGAAACTTTAGGTCCGGCTTTCGTTAAGGCAGTGAGGGGGCCTTTGCCGCATGCTTGCCTGATGCCGACGGGTGGTGTGAGCCTCGAAAATGTCGGAGCATGGATCCAGGCTGGCTGCGTCGCGGTTGGAGTCGGCGCGCAACTAACCGCTGGAGCGAAGCGCCGCGATTTTCAATCGATCGCCGATCTGGCAGGACAATTTATGGCCAAGATTCGACAAGCGCGCGAGGCTCAGCACTAGTGGCTCCAGGTCGTGGATCGGCTCGAAGCCAAGAAACACTTATGAGACTCTGGCGCACCGACGAAGATCTGTTCTCCACTATCCGGCAGGAATTGTTTACCTGCGCGGTAGGGGATGTCATGGATAAGATGGGTCTCCAGCATCAGTTCCTGCCCCCCCAGATTCGTGCTTTGCGGCCGGATATGGTCTTGATCGGTCGCGCCATGCCGGTGCTTGCCGTCGATGTCTTTGAGGAGAAGGTCGCCGGCACAAACAATAAACTGATGGAGAAGCCGTTCGGATTGATGTTAGACGCGCTGGACGACCTGAAGGCCAATGAAGTCTACGTAAATACGGGCTCGTCTCCGCGCCACGCCCTGTGGGGCGAACTGATGAGCATCCGCGCCCGCAAACTGGGAGCGGCGGGAGCCGTACTCAACGGTTATTTGCGCGACACCAAGGCGTTACTGAGTCTGAATTTTCCAGCCTTCTGCTGGGGTTCCTACGCGCAGGACGCCGCGCCCCGCTACAAGGTAGTGGACTTTCGCATCGCCATCGAAATCGAATCGGTTCGTGTGCGCCCCGGCGATTTTCTTTTTGGAGACATCGATGGAGTTTGCGTGGTCCCGGTTGAGGCGGCGACCGAAGTATTCAGCAAAGCTCTCGAGAAAGCTCGGGGAGAGAAGCTGGTGAGAAACGCGCTGGAGGAGGGAAGCAGCGCCGTTGCCGCCTTTGAAAAGTACAGAATCATGTGAGGCAGCTGCGACTCCAGGAGAGAAACCCCCGCGTATAGGAACCCTGGGACAGGAATAATGATCCAAATCGATCTTTCCGGCAAAGTCATTTTGATCACCGGTGCACTGGGTGCCATTGCCGAGCATATAGTGAAGAAATTGAACTGCGCGGGAGCGACGCTGCTTCTGGTCGACCTCAAACCGGCGCACGAGGCGCACGAAGCGCTCAGGAAGTGGCAGATTTCCGATCAAGCTTATATCTACCACTCCTGCGATATCACAGACTCGGCGAGCCTGAGCCGGGTGGTGGATGAAGCGTTCGTGCGCTTTCCCGGCATGGATACTGTCTTGGGACACGCCGGCGGCTGCGGGCTTCACCCCTTTGGTACGACTTCGGAGGCCGAGTTTGAGCGTATCTTTCGGTTCAACTTTTTGGCACAGGTCGCTCTGACGCGCGCCGTTTTTGAACAGTGGGTCAAGCGCAAGACGCCAGGTCACCTCATTTTCACTTCTTCTTATGTTGCGCGTGTCCCCCACACTCAAATTCCGGCTTATGCGTCCGCCAAAGCAGCGCTGGAGAACTTTGCCCGCTGCATGGCGCTGGAGTACGCATCGTCCGGCATCCGCGTGAATGTGATTTCACCAGGAAATGTTGCGGCGGGCAGTTCACTGAAAGTGTTCGACGAGGATGCGGCTTACCGGGAGTTTGTGCTCCGAGTTTCTCTGGGCAAGCGCAACAGTCCAGAGTCTATTGCGAATGCTTTCGTGTTTTTGTGTTCCCCGCTCGCGTCGGAGATCAACGGACAAATCCTCAGCGCCGACTACGGAACGGGAATCGGGAACCGCTTATGAAGGTCGGACTCGGACTATACAGGCACATGCTGACGGGCGAATATTATGACTTCGCGCGGCAAGCCGGATGCACTCATCTGGTCGTTCACCTCGTGGACTATTTCAATCAGGGCGCGACAAATCCTCGTGGCAATCAGCCAACCGGCGCTAAGTATGAACCGTGGGGAGTGGCTGGCGATACCGAGAAGCTTTGGACTGTTGCCGAACTGAAGAAGCTTCGCCAAGAAATCGAAGACGCGGGTTTAGTCCTGGAGGCAATTGAAAATCTCGATCCCGCTCACTGGTATGACATTCTTCTGGATGGCCCGCAGCGTCCCCGGCAGATGGAGCAGGTAAAGACCATCGTTCGCCGAATCGGAGAAGCAGGCATTCCTGTCCTCGGATACAACTTCAGCCTGGCAGGTGTCTGCGGGCGTGTGACAACACCCTCCGGTCGTGGCAGAGCTTTGACGCTGGGGATGGACGGACCGGCCGATGAGGAGCCGGTACCGAACGGCATGGTTTGGAACATGATTTACGACCAGACTGCCTCGCCCGGCGCATTGCCGCAGGTTTCGCACGAAGAACTCTGGCGCCGCTTGCGAAGATTTCTGGAGGAGGTTGTCCCAGTTGCGGAGCAGTCGGGCGTGCGGCTGGCAGCTCACCCTGACGATCCGCCCATGCCCACCATGCGCGGTCAGCCTCGTTTGGTTTTCCAACCACATATGTATCAACGTCTGCTCGACTCGGTTCCAAGTCGCTGCAATGCCCTGGAATTCTGCGTGGGAACCGTTGCCGAAATGAGCGAGGGAGATGTTCACGAAGCTGTCGACCGCTACAGCCAGCAGGGGAAGATTGCCTACCTTCATCTTCGCAATGTGGTCGGGAAGGTACCGCGCTATCGCGAGACGTTTATCGACGAAGGCGATGTGGATATGATCCGGATCCTGTCGATTCTCAAGCGCAACCAGTTCGACGGGGTCATCATTCCGGACCATACGCCACAAATGTCCTGCGCGGCTCCCTGGCATGCCGGAACGGCTCACACGTTAGGGTTCATCCTGGCAGTCAAGGCCATGCTCGACTCCTCGAACTCCGCCAGCGTGCCAATAGCAGAATCCACCTACCGAGGCCGATAAACTGACACCCTCATCGACCCAATTCCATTCCACCCGGACCCATTCGACCCAGTCCTATCCTCGCGGCCCGCTCGTCATCGCAGCCAGTGTCTCCACTTTGGGCGGGCTGCTGTTCGGCTACGACAACATTGTAATCAGCGGTGCAATTGGTTATCTGGGACGGCTATTTCATCTCGACGCGGCAGGTACGGGATGGGCCGCTGGCTGCGCGCTGATCGGCTGCATTGCGGGCTGCGCCGCTGCTGGAACCGTTGCCGATTATCTGGGCAAAAAGAAAGGATTGGCCCTCTGCGCCGTTTGCTTTGCCCTGTCTTCTGCCGGCATTTTCTTCGCCGCCAGTTTCCATCAGTTCGTGGTTTGGCGCTTGATTGGAGGCTTGGGCATCGGGGCGGCTTCCGTGATATCTCCGAACTATATTGCTGAGATTGCCCCGACGCGCGTTCGCGGCCGCTGCGTTACGCTCTACCAGTTGGGTATCGTCGTCGGAATTCTCGCCGCGGTTTTCGTCAATATGCTCATCCAGCGGATGGGCAACGAAGCCTGGAACACATTGGCCGGTTGGCGATGGATGTTTTTCGCCGGAATCGTACCCGCGCTTCTGTTCGGCGGGATGATTCTGCCCGCCGTCGAAAGCCCGCGCTGGCTGATGAAGATGGGCCGTCGCGATCAAGCCATCGCGGTCCTTACCCAGGTTAACGGCCCTGACACTGCGGTCCACGAAGCTGCCGAAATCGAAAACTCGCTGGCAACCGAAGAAGGCCACATCTCAGAACTGTTCACCACGTTCCGCCGGCCTCTGCTGCTGGGCATCATGCTGGCGGGATTGCAGCAAATCAGCGGAATCACTCCGATATTCTCTTTCCTGCCGGAAATCTTCCGCGCCGCTGGAACCGCGTCCAGCGATGCATTTTTTCAGTCGGTCCTGGTCAGCCTGATCAATTTGGTGTTCACTCTTTTCGCTCTCTGGCTCGTGGATCGGGCTGGGAGAAAAACGCTCATCCTCGCCGGAACTACTGTGCAATTTATCTCGTTGGCTTTGGTTGGCTGGTTCTATCACGTGCACGGCGGAGGTCTAGCGGTCCTAATTTTTGTCATGAGCTTCGTCGCCGGCCACGCCTTCGGCAATGGCGTGGCGTGCTGGGTAATCATCTCGGAGATTTATCCCACGAAGGTTCGCGGGCGCGCCATGTCGATCGCTACCACCGCGCTTTGGCTCGTCGGCTATTTAGGCAATCAACTGTTCCCGATTATGCAGAAGAGCCTGGGATCGGATGGCACCTTCTGGTGCTTCAGCGCCGGCGCATTGTTGACCATCGTTCTTGTCGCCCCGCTAATTCCAGAAACCAAGGGACGCTCATTGGAAGAGATCACGAGATTCTGGACCTCGCAACACAACGCGCTCAATGCGTGAGGCCGAACACCCGGAACTGGTTTTCGGCCTGACCTGCGAATTCCGTCGGAATGGCGTACAACCCGCCCGCCAAGCGGTCTCCAACAGGAGCCTCGATCCTCGCCGTTGTCACGTAGAGAGTCTTGCGATCCGGTCCGCCGAACGTGCAGGTGGTGATGTTCTTGATCGGCATCTCCACCACGCGGTCAATCGTTCCATCGGGTGCAACTCGCACGATGCACCCGCCAGAGAACCTGCAATTCCAAAGATAGCCTTCCGAGTCGACCGTCGAACCATCGGGCAAGCCTCTGGCGAAGCCCTGAAGAAAAGGCCGTTCCTTCGCGATCGCACCTGTAGCGGGGTCATAGTCATACACCCAGACGGTATTTGCGAGCGTGTCCCCGAAATAGAAACGCCGGTGGTCCGGACTCCAGGCAAGCGTATTTGAGATTCCGAGATCTTGCCGCCACACCTTGAACGTGCCACCGGGATCGAGGGAAAATAAGGCACCATCGCGTCCCCCTGCTGCGCCCGCCGACCCATCGGAGTTCACGTTGTTGCGCATCGAGCCCATCCAGAGTGTGCCGCGCGGATCTGCACGGGCATCATTCAGACGAACCCTCGGCGATCCTTCAAGATGAAAGATAGGATCGTGTCGTAGATCCGGGTCCGGCTCCCATAAGATCACGCGTGAGCCCAGAACAACGGCCAGCACTTCCGGCCGGTCGGTCAACGTCAGTGCCGTTACCGGCTCATCGAAAAACCATGTACGGACGCACAGATCCACAGGTTTGAAGCGATGAACCAAGAAGCGGTTGATGTCGGTCCAATAGATGGCTTCATGCGCGGCATGCCAGACGACGCCTTCCCCGCACGCATCGCCGGTTGGCGCTACACAAACCGGTCGGCCGATCATTGCTCCGGACATCATTGCACGCCGATGCCGGCCAGCAATCCGCCGTCCACGAGATAATCGCCACCCGTGCAGAATCCGGCCTTGTCTGACGCGAGGAAGGCTGCCAGCTCCGCCACCTCCTCCGGTGTGCCGATGCGTCCTAAGGGATGCTGCTGGCCGAAACGTTCAAATACGGTTTCTGTAGGCAAGTCCGGGACGAAGTGCGCCGCCGACCGCGCTAGCATTGGTGTGCGAATTGAGCCTGGACTGATGGAATTGACGCGAATATGATCCGCCGCGTGGTCGAGTGCAAGCGCCCGCGTCAGGCTGTGGACCGCACCCTTGGATGCGGCGTACGCCACAACCCCTCGCTGGCAGGCATAACCCTGCACCGAGGAGACGTTTACGATCGATCCCCCATCCCGTTTCTTCATCGCCGGAACACCGAAGTGCGCAAGCAAAAAAATGCTTCCGACATTGACCATCATGCAGCGGTTCCAGGTCTCAGGATCCGTCTCGACGGCCGTGCCAAAGGGATGCATCGCTGCAGCATTGACGATGATATCCAGCCTGCCATTGGTCGCTACAGTTTTGGCAACGACCGCCTGGACTTGGTCCGGCTGGCTGACATCGCAATGCTCGACACCCAGCGTCAATTCGCTTGCCTTTGCCTCTCGCTGCAGCTCCTCGTTGGCGGATGATTCGATACCACAAGCTATTACTCTGCATCCACCGGTCGCGAGGCGCTTCGCGATCGCGCGACCTATGCCGGTTGTACCGGTCACAATCGCAACTCGATTCTCAAATTCTTTCATCTGCGCTGCTCCTTATATGCTGGTGTCGCAGCCCACGAGCGTCCGGCGACTTCAGTTGTTGGAATTCAGTGCGTCAATTCCGGGATTCCGTACCTCAAGCCTTTGATGACCCCTCGCAATTCAGCAAGACCCTTCAATCTGCCCACCAGCGAGTAACCTGGATTCACGTCTCGAAAGATATCGTCTGCCAACAAGTGCCCATGGTCGGGGCGCATGGGGATCTCGTGGTCCAGCCGGTTCTGCTGTTTGCGGCGCGTTTCTTCTCTCAGTAATGCACAGATCACCCCGACAATGTCCGAGCTGCCGCGTAAGTGCTCTGCTTCGTAAAAAGACCCGTCCGGTTCACGCAGCACCTGCCGGAGATGTGTGAAGTGAATTCGAGAGGCGAATTCGTTCACCATGGCGACCAGATCGTTGTCCGCGCGGGCTCCGTAGGATCCTACGCAAAACGTCAGGCCGTTCGCCGTTGTATCGACCCTGGCCAGTATGGACCGTACATCCTCGGCCGTTGAAACGACCCGCGGCAAACCGAAGAGTGGCCACGGCGGGTCGTCGGGATGAATCGCTAGACGGACGCCAACTTCCTCCGCAACCGGTACGACTTCCCGTAAAAATGAAATCAGATGGGCGCACAGGTCCTCCGCGGTTGCGCCCTCGTACTCAGCCAGCAAGTTTTGGAACCCGGAGCGGTTGTAGGATGCTTCGGCGCCCGGCAGCCCCGCAATAATCGTCTCCTCTAGTTCATTGCGGCGGGCTTCGGACATCGCCTCGTAGCGGGAGCGCGCCTGTGCGATACGTTCCGCCGAATAGACCTGTTCAGCGCGCGGGCGCCGGAGAAGAAACAAGTCGTACACCGCGAAATCGATGACATCGAAGCGCAGCGCATATCCCGTGCTGGGCAGCCGCCATCGCAAATCCGTGCGAGTCCAGTCCACTACGGGCATAAAGTTATAGCATACGGTCTGTACGCCCGCCCCTGCGATTGCCGCCAGCGAGTCCTTCCAGGCACCGGTGAACTGCCGAAAAGGCCCGGTCTGTAATTTGATGGAATTGTGTACTGGGATGCTTTCGACAACCGACCAAACGAGGCCCGCCGCCTCAATCTGCGCCTTGCGCTTGAGTACCTCTTGCAGCGGCCATGCCTCGCCGCGATAAAGATGATGCAACGCGGAGACAACCCCAGTTGCTCCCGCCTGCTTTACATGATCGAGTGAGATGGGATCTTGCGGCCCAAACCACCGCCAAGTTTCTTTCACGCCCTTATCTTAACCCTCACTTCAAACGCAAGGGAGTTGGCATCTGCTCCGTCGAGGAACCGGGTCTGTCTCTCCATCGCCATCGCTTTGCCGGCTTATCGGGACATATCAGCAGAGGGGCGTGGGACGCATTGCAAAGCAGGGCAGATTATTTCACCATCTCTCCGAGGTAGACAGCGAAAGGTTCCAAAGAAAAGTGCGCTAAATCAGGCTCTCCCTTTGATGGCATTGTGCTCAGCAGGGTATGTGGTTTCGCGGAAGGAAGGCCCTGTGGCGAGAAATCGAACGTTACCGTCCGAGGAGAGGCCGACATGTTCAGTACAACCAGCACAGCCTGACCGGCGGTGCGGCGGAGATAGGACAGAACTTGTGGATCGTCCGGGTTGATTGAAATGTAGTCGCCGTCAAGAAGCGCGGGGTTGTATCGCCGCACGGCTAGTAGCTGCTTATAGAAATTGAGGATCGAGTTAGGATCCTTCAGTTCGGCGGCGACGTTGTGGGTCTTGAAACTAGAGGCAGGCGTCAGCCAAGGCGCACCGCGTGTGAATCCAGCATTAGGACTGTTGTCCCACTGCATGGGGGTGCGTTCGCCGTCGCGACCTTTCTCCAACGGCCATCCGACTTTTCCAATTGGATCCTTGACGTCTTCCTTCCGAAGTGGATCATTGTTCTCCATTCCAATTTCTTCGCCGTAGTACATGATGGGCGTGCCACGGAGCGTGAGATAAAGCCCTGCCACGAGCTTGGCGATGGCATCGTTATGCTGACCGTCGCCGTATCGCACGTAAGAGCGGACAATGTCGTGATTGCTGATGACGTAAACCGGCCAACCTCCGGCCGAGTCGACCGCGGCAATATGCTTTCGAAATTCAGGGGCGGAAAGGGTCTTGATTTTGGTGAAAGCCAGGTCCATAGGCATCTGTAGCTCATCGCCGTGGTCGCCGTAGTATTGCTTCAGTTCAGCAGCGGTGCTCGCCCAGGTCTCTCCAATCAACACCGCGCCATGTTCGTCTGCCACCTTGCGTAGATCGCGCAGAACGCCATGCACTTCAGGAAGATTGTCGTTATAGCGGTCCTCCATTCCAGGATCCCCGAATTTATTGACTCCAGGCAGCAGCGGGTTGTCACGCAAGTCCGGATCCTCGAATAGATTACTGACCGCATCCAGGCGAAAACCAGCCATGCCACGCCGATACCACCAGCGGGTCACATCGAACATAGCCTTCTCGACCGCGGGATTTCGCCAATTCAGGTCTGGTTGTTCGGGATAGAAACGATGATAGTAGTACTGATTGGTGGCCGGATCGAACTTCCATGTCGAACCTCCAAAGATCGATTCCCAGTTGTTGGGGAGTTGATCCGGTCCTCTGCCGTCGCGCCAGATGTACCAGTCACGATGCGCGGAGGTACGCGATGATCGCGAATCGACGAACCATTGGTGTTGGTCAGAGGTGTGGTTGAGGACAAGATCCATAATGATCCGGATCCCCCTCATCCTGGCTTCTCGTTCAAGCTCATCAAAGTCCTTGAGCGTACCGTAAACCGGATCGATGTTCTCGTAGTCGGAAACATCGTAGCCGAAGTCCACCTGCGGGGAGGGATAGCACGGCGTCAGCCAGATGGCATCAACTCCCAGATCTTTCAAGTAACCGAGCTTGGACGTGATCCCGTGAAGATCGCCGACGCCATCGCTGTTGCTGTCGGCAAAACTTCGGGGATAAATTTCATAAAACACAGCGTGCTGCCACCACGGGGCATCTTTTTTTGAGGACGGTGGCTGGCCAGCCGCTGAATCGGAAGCTTTGAGGCATAAAAGCAAGATCAGAAGCGTGAAAAGTTTTCTAGACATCGTGAACCTCAGTTGGAGCGTATATCCGGCAGAAGCGATTAAAGGATTCTATGAATCACCGGGAAATCTTCCTGGGAAATCCCTGCGGCTGTCAGGATCGTCGCCTCCTCGCAAACGGCACCCTCGCACTATAACGGGTTGCAGGTTGACTGGCAGATCACTTCTTAAGATTGCGGACGTCTTGCCGATTTCTCAGTGCTGATTTCCCGGAACAGCGTTTCTCGAAAACTTCGTGTAGCCGACAAACCCTTGAATGGTCGCATCCGTTCCACGGCGCTGCGCAGCGCTATAATTGCACGCGGATGACTCTCCCTTCTGGCACGAAACTGGGCCCGGACGAAATCGTCTCTCCCTTGGGCGCCGGCGGCATGGGCGAGGTGTATCGAGCTCGCGACACGCGACTCGGGCGTGATATCGCTTTGAAGATTCTTCCCAAATCTTTTGCACACGATACGGACCGCCTCCATCGCTTCGAGCAGGAGGCCCGGGCCGTAGCCGCGCTGAACCACCCCAATATTCTCGCTGTGTTTGATGTCGGTCGGCACAACGGATCGCCGTTTCTGGTCTCCGAGTCTCCTGGATGGTGACAGCCTGCGCGCTGTGCTCGACAGCGGCGCTCTGCCGCAGCGCAAGACGATCGAGTATGGAGTGCAGATCGCGCACGGGCTGGCCGCGGCGCACGAAAAGGGAATCGTCCACCGCGACCTTAAGCCCGAGAATGTGTTCATCACCAAGGACGGGCGGATCAAGATCCTCGATTTTGGCTTGGCGAAGCTGGCCCAGAAATTGGGCGGGGAATCGGACGAGGTTACTCTCACCAGTTCACACACTGCGGCTGGCGTCGTTGTGGGCACGGCGAGCTACATGGCGCCGGAACAGGTGCGCGGCGAGACCGCAGATCCTCGCACCGATATCTTCGCCTTTGGCGCGTTGCTCTACGAAATGCTCTCCGGCCTACGCGCCTTCCGCCGTGACACTGCGGCTGAAACCATGACCGCGGTTTTGAAGGAGGACCCACAGGAGCTCTCCAATGCCAGCCGTCTGGTCTCCACGGCGCTCGAGCGAATTGTGCGGCGCTGCCTGGAAAAGAGCCCGGAACAGCGCTTCCAATCGGCACGTGATTTGTCCTTTGCGCTGAGCGCTCTCTCCGGAACCGAGACGAGCAGCGTTGCGCGCGCAACAGGTGCGGCTCCTCGACGCCTTCCGTTCCTAATCTGGCTTGGGGCGCCATTAGCGCTCGCCGCCGTCTCCGGAGTGACGTGGTTTGTGGCCCGGCGATCAGCCCCAATCACTCGGATGCAATTCGCCATTCCTGTCCCGGAAGAGATGAGCGTGAGCCACATGGCACTTTCACGCGACGGCTCCATGCTGGTGTTTGTTTCGCCGGAAGAGAGCTCTGCATTGCCCATGCTCTACGTGCAGCGCATTGGGTCGTCCAGCGTTACTCGTCTGCCCGGTACTCAGCATGCGAGCTTTCCCTTCTGGTCACCGGACGGCGCGTATGTCGCATTTTTCGCCAACGGCAAACTGCAGAAAGTAGCGATCTCAGGTGGCACGCCGCAGGTGCTCGCTAATGCTCTGGCAGCCCGTGGACGCTCTCACCTGACGGCAGCCGCGTCGCCGTGGACATCAGTGACGAGAAGGCCAACAACGTGGATGTCTGGATCGAAAGCACAACTGGAGCTGCCAACTCGCGTTTTACTTTTGACCCCGCCGGAAGAGGTGGTGGGTATATGGTCGCGGGATGGAAGCACGCTGGCTTATCGCGGGAGTGTCCAAAGCGGGACAAGTCTGTTCTTAAAGCGCGCGACTGGCCTGGAGCGCGAGCGGGCGAGATTAACCCTTCCTCAATCGGACGATATTTTCCCCAATTCCTGGTCTTTGGACGACCAGCAGATTCTTTACACCCATCAGACTTCGTCAAGCTACTACCTGGAGCTAGTGCCGACCGCGGGTGGGGAACCGACCAGGTTTCTGACCAGCAACGGGAGCGAATCGAACGGACAGATTTCACCCGATGGAAAATGGGTGAGCTACGCCTCCGACGAGTCGGGCAATTGGGAGATTTACGTGACGTCCTTCCCGGGTGCCGCCGGAAAATGGCAGCTATCACGAGGTGGCGGGACCGAGCCACGCTGGCGCGGAGACGGCAAGGAAATTTTCTATATCGCACCCGGCGGCATGCTCATGGCGGTGCCTGTTAACGCCGAAGGTATCTTCGCCACTGGCACGCCCACACCGTTGTTCCAGATCCGCGGCCGCGCCCCGATTTCCTCCACCGACGTTTTTACCTACGACGTGGCCAAAGACGGCAAGCGCTTCCTGGTAAACCGCTACGTGAAACCGGAACACGTCCCGCCTTTGACCATCTTGCTGGACACATCAAACGCCACCCCGTCACCTTAGAACGGTTGACTGTAGAACACTGCCGGAGGTGGACCGTGGCCTCCGGCACCCGAGTTGAGAAGTTCGATAAAGCCGCAGTGTCGCTGCGGGCAAGTCGTAGAATTGACAGCTAGCTGGTGATCAGCGTTAGTTCTCGAATCGGTGTGAGAGATTACACTTGTTGGGAGAGCAAGGAAATGAAAACAAATCCACTTTCCGACACACTGGGATTCCTTACCCAGCCTGGCTGGCCCACCTATGTTTTCTGGCTGTTGATAATTGCCAGCATTGCGATTGCAATTATTAATCTTCGCCGCGACCCAAGTCAGCGGTCAGTTCAGCACTTATGGAATTGGCTCGCCCGATTCCTTATCGGCGCGCTGTGGTGGCAGCAGTCTTTGTGGAAACTGCCCCCTACCTACACCGACCAGCCGGACGGTTCCGGTGGTCTGCGTTATTGGATGGGTGAGATGGCAAAGTGGGCGAGCACAGGGCTGCAGCAGCACTTTGTGAAGGATCTGGTGCTCCCTCATTTCTATTTTTTTGCTCCTCAGGTCTACCTGGGAGAAGTGCTGGTGGCCGTCACCCTGATCCTTGGACTATTCAGCCGGTTGGGGGCTTTCCTAGGGGCACTGATGGCTATCAACCTTTGGCTGGGGCTTTACCGATCACCCTCTGAGTGGCCCTGGACATACTTCTTCCTAGCCGTTATTCAGATCATGTTCCTGGTTCAACGTCCGGGACGCAGTCTGGGCGTAGATGCCATCTTGCTCCGGCGTGAGCAGGAGGCTCCGGAGCGGGGACTGGGGCGCCTGTTACAACTGTTGTCGTGACTCGCGGTTCCGTTGGCCCGAGCCTTCGCCCTCTTCGTGTCGCATGAAGATGACTGCCAAGACCGATTGCGAACGCTTCCAGAGTAGCGCGGACAAATACGCCGCCTACCTGGAGACACCCGAGGGCCGGCTGCGCCTCGACTTGACCTTTGCCAACTTGGAAGAATTGCTCCCTCGGTCGCAGGCGACGACGGTCTTGCGTGCTCTGGACCTCGGGTGCGGCACGGGAGCGACCGCCGTGCGCCTTGCGCGTTTTGGAATTCACGTCACGCTCCTGGACTCCTCGCCGGCTATGCTCGATATGGCGGAACGCGCCGCACAGCAAGCAGGCGTTACTGAGAGGATCGTCCTGAAAGATGGTGACGTTGCCCATGCGACGAATCTCTTTCCTCAGGGATGTTTCGACCTGGTTCTCTGCCATAACGTACTGGAATTTGTCGACGATCCAGGTGCTGTGTTGCGAGGTGCGGCCCTAGCGATGCGAGATTCATCGGCGTTACTGTCTGTTCTGGTGCGCAACCAGGCAGGCGAAGTATTGAAATCCGCTATACAAGCGGGCGATTTGGCTGCGGCGGAGCGTAATCTTACTGCTGAGTGGGGAGATGAATCGCTCTATGGCGGCGCGGTGCGCTTATTCACGCCTGACAGCCTGCACGCCATGCTGAAAGCCGCGCCGCTCGCAGAGATTGCCGAGCGTGGTGTGCGTGTCCTTTCGGATTATTTGCCGCCACAAGTTTCCCGCATTGTTCAGTACCAGCAGATTTTTGAACTGGAGCGCAAACTGGGCGCTCGACCGGAGTTTGCCAGGGTCGCCAGATACACTCACTGCCTGGCACGTCGCGCAAGTCCCGTGATAGAGGATGGCGCATGAACCACGTCGCAGTGGAGTCTTCATCGTCAAACTGTGGCGTTGCGCCTGCGAGTATTTCGCTTGGGCTCGGGCTTACCAACGAGTGCAATCTCGCCTGTGCCTTCTGCTACCGCGATCCAACTCGCGCAGACCGGCTCTCCCTGGACCAGGTGAAGTCAGTCATGGAACGGCTGCCCGTCAGCTCGGTGAATCTGGGCACGGGCGAGAACGGCATGCATCCAGACTTTAAGGCGATACTGGCCTATCTGCGCACCCTGCCACTCAAGCTCACCATAACTTCCAACGGCCACAGCGTGGCAGTCTTGGAAGACCACGAATTGCGCGCCTTCCACGACATCGAATTCTCTCTTGATTACCCAACGCAAGCGGAACAGGATGCGCAGCGCGGCCCCGGGAATTGGGCGCTCATTCACGATCAGGCAGAACGTTGCGTGAGGCTGAGCGTGCCAGTGACTGTCATTGCCGTCATGATGAAGTCGAACTACCAGCGTCTGGCGGAAGTGGCACGAGTGGCCAAAAAGTTTGACGCTCCCCTGCGAGTGAACGTGTACCAGGCGGTGCGATCAGACATCTATGCGCTCACCTACGACGAGTATTGGGAAGGATTCCGTCGCCTCTTCGCTGAGACCGATGTGATCGCCATTGGCGAGCCGCTAGTTCGAGCCATGACGGGTCTCCCCCCGTTGGGAGTAGGATGCGGCGTTAGCGCCGTGCGAGTTACACCGCGAGCCACCACACAGCCATGCGTTTATTGGCCGGGACCGGGTGAACCGCTGTCTGATTTGCTCTTCGCTGGGCCGGACATTTTTAACTCTGCTCCCTTCGAGCAGGTCCGTACACTTCCAAACGCGTGCCAGCCTTGCGAGTTCAGGGAATCTTGCCACGGAGGATGTGCTGGAAGACGACGCTTGCAGGGCGCGCTGCTGGAGCCAGATATCTACTGTCCCATCATTCGCTTCGAGCGTAAGATTCTCGGAATACGAATGGCCGCCGCCCGCGATCTGCCAAAACTAAACAGCTCCTGCACTACCGTAGTGATTGCAAGACAGCCCGAAATCTGAAAGCTCAGTGCAGGAACAGTCCAACGCCAATCAGTCCGATTCCCATCGCCGTGCTCAGAAACGAAAGATGCCAGAAGAGGAGCAATTCCGTTAGCAGGGCGGTGGAACACAATACGATTGAGAGTTCCAAAAACAGCCCCGCAGTCTCACAGAATTGCGCTTTGCGGCCCTGCAAGGCTGAATCCCTTTCCAGCTTTTGGGCCATAATCCGGGCATCGTCCGAATCTTTTCTCTGTCCTTCATAGAGCTTATGGAATTCCTGGGTAGCTTCCTTCTCTCCGTGCAATTGCGCCATTCGCTCATCGGCCATGTAGAGGCGAGCATTAGTATCGTTCGAGTGCGTGAAAGCCCACCAATCAGCAATCCTGGTCTCCAACAGGATCTTCTGAGTATTCGCCCGATTGGCAAGCATGGTGGCAATCGCCAGTAGTACTGCGACCACCGCTGTGGTCAGACCGATTCCTTTCTGCTGCTTTTCACGAGCCTTTTCCATTTGCTCGAGGACCTCTAGCTTATGCATTGTGACAACCTCGCACGATTTCACCAGACCTGAGGGTGCGGACTATTCTCTTGTAGGCGCGCGCGTCCTCACCCGTGCTAAACCTGACCGAGCACGGGCGAGGACGCCCGCGCCTACATCCTTATCTTCCGGCTTTAACGGATTCCGAGTGAACAGCGCGTGCTGCGCTCGAATCCCGAGCAACCCTCAAAAAGGTTGCTACAATGCGCGAACCCGCTTGCATGGTCCCCATGAAAGTGCCGGACACCTTGGATCGACCTCCAGCACGACGACGATGGTCCACCGGCACTTCAAGGATGCGCACCTGCGCTTGTGCGGCGCGCATTTGCATCTCCAGGTTCCAGCCGTAGGTCTCTTCGCGCATGCCCAACTGTTCCAGTGTGGCGCGGCGGATGGCCCGGAAGGGGCACATGTCGGTGTAGTGGACACCATAAAGACGGCCGAGCAGGAAACCGGCCATCCGTCCTGCCAGTAGCTGCTGCGTGTTCATGCTCCCCGATTCGCAATTGCCACGAGCGCGCGAACCGATAACAAAATCATGCGTGCCTGCGGCAATAGGATCCACCAAACGGTACATCAGATCAGGACAGTCGCTGCCATCTCCATCGAGGAAGACGACTATTTCCGTCTCCGCGCTGACAGCTTTCACTCCCGCACGGCACGCCCGCCCGTAACCTCGTCGCGGTTCCTCTACTACCCGAGCTCCAGCCGACTGCGCTCGCTCCGAAGTGGCATCGGTACTTCCGTTATCCACTACGATGATTTCATCCACCTGTTGGCGCGCGACAGAGCGCACTACCTCTGCGATCGGTTCCTCTTCATCAAGTGCAGGAATGACAACGGAAATTCGCGGCTTCAACGGCCGTTGGGAAGGCTTCGTCTCTTGAGGTTGCGTCGCCATGAACTCGCGGTCAGAGGCTCCAACGAAGTCCGCAATTTGCACAAGGCTTTGGAGGCTCGTCGCTCAACAGGGCGTGGCGAAACTCCTGGTAGCGCTCGCTGTTCCAGATTTCCCGCAGAGTTTGTTGGGTCGCATCACCCAGCGTGAAGCCGTCATATCCCCGCATCGAGAACGGAGCGATGCAGCAAGGGATGGCGCGCCCGTGCGCCGTGAAGTACATCAGCGTCCACGGCCGGCGGCAGAGCGACCACGGCCGATCGGAGTCTTTCTTCCGCAAGCTGGTGCCAGGCTCAGTAGCGCCGGAAGCATTAAAACGAACCCCGAGAGTTTGGGCCAAGTCTTCTGCTTCGCGAATCAGACGAATTTCCTGGTCATCCGACTGTTCGAACAAGGACGACTCCAGTCGCGCCAACCCCTGTCCTTCAGGGAAGTAGACCAGGCGCTGCAAGTAAACCTCAGGCACACCGAGGTCGTGAGCCAACCGGACGAATGCCGGCAATTGAGCGAGCGTTTCTCTCAGGCCCGTCAGCCAAAGGGAAACTCGCGGCTTATCGACGCTCATTTCTCGCTGTATCTTGGTAAAAGCGCGGACATTGTCGACAATACGGTCAAACATATCCAGCCCACGAACCATCTTGAATGAGGAAGGCTCGGCAGCATCGAGCGAGACGCGCAACTCGTCGAGCCCCGCTTCGATGAGTTCTTCGCCTTTGCGACGGTTGAGGAGCGTGCCGTTAGTGTTGAACAGGATGTAAGTGCCACGATTTTTGAGATAGCGGATCATGCGCGCTAGATCGGGGACCATCATGGGTTCTCCCACGCCGTGGAGTACCACGCGTTCGATCTCAGGAAATTGGTCGACGATGTTTGTGAAGAGCTCCCAGCTCATATCAGCTGGTGGCTCGAGGTCCTCGAAAGTGCGTGGACAGGTTTCGCAGAGAAGGTTGCAGCGGTTGGTGGTTTCCAGATAGAGGCAAACTGGTTCACGATCAACGATGATGTTGAGCTCCGGATCAGCACGCTCGAAATAGCGTTCTGTCGCCGGTTTGTTATCGGAGAGATCGCTGGCCAACCTTCACCTCCGCACCGGAAAAGTATCTGTGCCGCATCAGTGCTTCCGATAATACGAGTATGCCAAAAGGCACGTACAGGAGAGTTTTCAATCGAAATAACACAGGCCCATTCTCGAACAGTAACGCTTCATAAAGTACAAAGCTCGCCACGGTTACATAGAGCATCGGGAAGTACGGGATCACCAACAGCAATGGCAACCACCAGGCAAAATACCAAGGATAGTTCGGCGACAAAAAAACAAAGAATGTTGCTGCCAACACCATGGCGCTCTGCAGCCAATCGTGGTCGGCTCCTCGCCGAAACACGACCCACGCCGCCAGCGCCAACATCACTAGAGCGGCTGTCGCCAGGTACGCAGTCAAGCTCACTCTATTCTCTCCCACGACGCGGTGAATAACATTTAGGACGTAAATACTCCAGCCCGTCTTGAGTCCCTCCTCCTGCAGATACCCAGGTAGGAAACCGATTACACCCTTGCCCACACTTAAGTACGGAACGTAAGCCCCGGCCAGCGTGAATAGGAATGCCAACGGCATCTTCCAATCCCAGCGGCGGTAGAGGGAAGGGAACAGCAGGGCCGGAAACAACTTAACCAGCGTCGCACCGGCTAATGTGATGCCGGTGAGCGCAGAGAAGTTACGCTGCCGCGCCCATAGCGCCGCGGCGAGCAGAGCGATGGCGGCCGCGTCCACGTGGCCACTGCCGGCGAACTCCCACACCGTCAGTGGATGCCATGCGTAGATGAGGACACGTTCAGCCGGCAGACCCAAAAGAGCCAGAAGACGGATGAGCAACCAGATGGATATTGCTTCGAAGCCCACCATGCAAGTCTTAACCCAGAGCACGGATTCGCTAACGCGGGTTATGCCTAAGAAGATGATTTGCGCCAGGGGTGGGTAGATCGTGTGAGCATAGTCGCGGCGATTGATGTGTTGATAGATGGCATTGTCGCGCAAGGCTCGCAGCGCGGGATCGGCGGGGACGAAGCGGTAAGGGTTGATGCCGGCAGCTTGTACGCGACCGTCCCAAACGTAGCGGTAGACATCATCCGAGAGATATGGGGGAGCAAAAAGAACAGTCAGCCGCAGCAACGCTGAAAAGACGAGGACAATTGCCAGTGAGTGACGAGCGGGACCGCCACGAAGAACGACCCATACTCCGAACAGATAGGCAGCGCCTTGGGCGAGTGCGATCGCTACGAACCACGGGAGGTCGTTTTGTCGCTGCAGGTGGCGCCCCACGAAATTCAGCCCCAGAAGGACAAACCCGCAAACAGTTAGCGCGATCCAGCTTCGCATCAGATGGTTCGCTCGGCAGTGCGCAACAGAAAGCCTAGTCTTGCGCCGGCGCCGTCGTTGAGTAGCCGACGAAGATACTGCCGAGTATGTGGCGCGCCATAGCCGCGAACTGTCTCATCCGGCGAGTTACCGTTGCCGGGAAATAGTTCCGCACACAGGCGACGAATGGAGTCCGCATCGTCCACGTCGTACCACACAGGAAGCAGGCTTGTTTCCAGACTGATCTCGGAAGCACGCTCAAGAGTTTGGGAAAACACTTTCTCCGTGCTCCACGCAATATTCTCAAAGATGCGGTGATGAGGTCGCTTTAGGCCGATGAGGTAATAGCCGCCATCCGCCGCTTCCCCCAGAACCATCCGGTCGCCGGGCTTCCGCAAAGCGTCTACAGCTTCCCGCAGAACCGCTTGGGGCAGGGTCGGACTGTCCGAGTTGATCAAGCAGACCGCTTCATACCCCGCAAGAAGGAAATCTTCGAAAGCGTGAAAGAGCCGTTCACCTAGATTCGGTCCCCTCTGCGGCAAGAGCTGAAAACCTCTGGGTAGCTTGTCGTCGAACGCCGATTCCGCTCCTCGTGGTACGTAGGCAGCGAAACCGTGAATTGAGCGATCATCGGACAATTCGGCGATGTTGGCTGTAACGTCCCGCAGGAAGCACACGTTCAGCGCTAAGGCTTCTTCCGGGTATAGAGGCGGCACGAGCCGCGTCTTGACGGTTCCCACCCGCGGCGCCTTAGCCATAACCGCAAGCGCGCACGCTCCACGCGGTGCTTTGCGCGACAAATAGGGATCGAGAATGGGATAACCCGGGGGCATGGCGAGCACATTCTTTCAGGGAGTATGGGTCCAAGACAAGCAGCATGCTCAACGACTGTAGGAATCCCGAATTATTGAAATCCGACCCGTTTTGCCATGGGTGTAGGCCGAATTAGGACACTACCCATGGGTATAGGCTGTCTTTTTTTGTGCCCTGGAACACCGAATTGGAGTGTCTCAGACCTTCAGTTTGTCGGTGTAGATTGCCATTCCTACTACCGCGTCCACATTGATCGAATCCAGCACAGCGATTTCTTCACGGCTGGCGATACCACCGGCGGCCAGCAGACGCCGTTTGGTGGCAGTGCGCAGTTCTCGGATAACGTGCATAGGAAATCCCTGCATTAGACCTTCGGTATCAATATGCGTATACAGGAAGGCATCGCACCAAGGTTCCAGCACCTGAATCATGTGGATAGGGGAAAAGTCTGTAGGACTCCGCCAACCATGGGTAACGACCTTACCTGCTTTGGAATCGATGGCACAGACCAGGCTCTCGCGGCCAATAGCGGATTCCATCCGGGCTGCGAAATTTGTATCAATTTCTCCATGCCGTACGAGCGAAGATCCTACGATCACCTTCAGTGCTCCGATGGCTAGCACCGACTCGGCGATCTGGACAGTGCGAATTCCGCCGCCCACCTGGCAGGGAAGTCGTTCCGCAAAATAGGCCACCAGGCGCTGATTGTCGCCACGCCCCATGGCTGCATCGAGATCGATGAGCTGAATCACTGGGTATTTGAGAAAGCGTTCAATCCAGCAATCGAAGTCATCGAACTCCAGCGCCTTGCGCTCCCCTTGGACCAGTTGAACAATCTTGCCGCCCATCAAATCAATGGAGGGAATCAGCATGGCAACCTCACTGGAATTCCCTCCGCCGCAAGGTTCTTTTTCAGTTCGCGAATGGAGCTCAATCCGTAGTGGAAAATGGAAGCCGCAAGTGCAGCGTCCGCGCGGCCCTTTTGGAATACCTCCAAAAAGTGCTCCGCACCGCCTGCGCCACCAGAAGCAATGACGGGAATACGCACCGAGCTAAAGACTTGAGCCGTGAGGTCACAGTCGAAACCGGTTTTCGTGCCATCACGATCCATCGAGGTCAGCAGAATCTCACC
The DNA here is from genome assembly GCA_963696025.1 of uncultured Acidobacteriota bacterium. GTDB lineage: Bacteria > Acidobacteriota > Terriglobia > Terriglobales > Acidobacteriaceae > JABCYV01. Next base: position 72,050 of record CAVOII010000016.1, on the reverse strand, counting down.
TGCTCCCCGATCCTCCGCTTCTTTGACCCATGCGAGCACGTCGATTCCCGTGGGCTTCGTGCCTCCAGCAATCCAAACCTCCCAGCCGTCGTTCTCAGACCGTTGTTTCGCATCGACGGCAACCACCACCGCCTGAGAACCGAATCGCGACGCGATCTCACCGATTAGCTCGGGCCTCGAAACCGCAGCCGAATTGACGGCCACCTTATCAGCGCCGGCCTCTATTACCGCTGCTGCATCGTGCAGTGAACGAATTCCTCCGCCGACTGTAAATGGAATGAACAACTCACGACCGGTGCGACGAACCACATCCAGCAAAGTGGCTCGCTCCTGGCGGGTGGCCGAAATGTCCAGCAGTACGACTTCGTCTGCTCCAGCATCACTGTTGCAACGCGCTAGTTCAGCCGGGTCTCCTGCATCGCGCAGGTCGGAGAAGCACACGCCTTTCACAACTCGCCCTGCGTTGACATCCAGACATGCGATGATGCGTTTCGTCAGCACACGCAGAAGTTCTCCAAGATCGCCAGTCCCACGTCTCCGGACTTCTCCGGGTGAAACTGGACGCCGTAAAGGTTACCGTGTTCGACGGCGGCAGAAAATGTCTCGCCGTAATTACAATCCGCGACTGTGCCTTCGACCATAGGGGCATAATATGCGTGAGTGAAGTACAGAAACTGCCCCGAATTGACTCCGCGCAGCAGTCGGCTTTTGCCGCGTATCTCCAGTTGATCCCATCCCACGTGTGGAGATTTCACCTGTGGGGGGAAGTATCGGCATCGGCCATCAAAGGCTCCCAAGCCTGGGATTCCGGGCGCTTCCTCGGAAGACTGGAATAACCACTGCATTCCCAGGCAAATACCAAGCACCGGTTTCTGGCGTGAGATCTGACGTTCGAGGGCCGACTTCAAGGCATTGGAGGAAAGAGCTGTTGTCGCCTTAAAATGACCCACCCCCGGTACGATGATTCTGTCCGAAGATTCGATCGCCGTTGGATCAGAGGTGATCGTACACGCATGCCCGAGATGCTCGACGGCACGTTTGACCGAAGTGAGGTTGCCGGCACCGTAATCCAGAATCACGATCACAGGAGTCCTTTGGTACTGGGCAACATGCGCCGCAAACGACGATCCCGCCAGCAGGCAGCACGCAAGGCACGCGCAAAAGCTTTGAACAGGGCCTCAATCTTATGGTGACTCGAGCGTCCGTACAGCACCCGCACGTGAACATTCGAGCGCGAGCCGCGGGCAAAGCCCTCAAAGAAATCATGCACCAGTTCAGACTGTAGATCTCCGACGCGTGCAACATGCACCTTGGTTTGGATGACAGCCGCCGTGCGGCCGCCGAAGTCTACTGCGGCTAACCCGAGTGTTTCGTCCATCGGCATCAGAAAGTAGCCGGCACGCAAGATTCCACGCTTGTTGCCGAGCGCCTGATTAAAAGCTTCGCCGAGGGCAATGCCCACGTCTTCGACGGTGTGGTGTTGGTCCACATCCAGGTCGCCCTTTGCGTCGAGGTCGAGATCGAATCCACCATGGCGCGCGAACAGCTCCAGCAAGTGATCGAAGAAGCGAATCCCGGTGGACACCTGATAACGCCCATGGCCGTCCAGCACGAGCTTGAGCGAAATGTTCGTTTCCGACGTTTTTCTGTTGATCTTCGCGGTTCTCATACCGAAGACCTTTCGGCGATTCCCATGGCGTGAACAACTTCTTCGAGAACTGCGAGCAACCGATCCATTTGCTCTGTGGTGCCAACGGTAATGCGAATGCAACCGGCGCATCCAGGATCGCTAGAGCGGTCGCGCACCAGAATGCCGCGGCTGGCGATGGCTGCTACGAACTGTTGAGAGCGGGGCCCAAACTCGGCGAGAACGAAGTTCGCCTGACTTGGCCAGTAGCGAATGCCCAGCGCGCGGAACTCTTCTTCCAGGCGCTCGCGCCCATAATGAACCTCAGCCACGTATCGATCAACAAATTCCTGTTCCTCAAGCGCCACCGGAAGGCAGAAAAGCGCAACGGAGTTGACGTTGTATGGAGACGCAGCCTTCCTCACCATGCTTATTTGCTGCGAGCAGCCAACTAACACACCGATCCGGAGGCCTGCCATCCCATAGGCTTTTGAAAATGTCCGCGCGACAAATAGATTGTGCACGTTGTTGATTTCGCCGAGTAAGGTCTCACCATAGAATTCAAAGTAGGCTTCGTCGATCAGAACTGCCGCTTGCGGAGCAGCCCGCGCAATGCGTGTCAGATCCTCCGGGGCGGCAACTGCCCCGGTTGGGTTGTTGGGATTGGCGATTGCGATCAGTCGAGTGGCGGGAGTGATCCGCTCCAGCAAGCTCTCCCTAGGAAACCGGAAGTCTGGCAGCGCCGGAACAGGGATTACCTGAGCACCGGTGCTTGCAGCGAAGAGTTCATACATTGCGAATGTGGGGACAACTACGAGAACCTGGTCTCCTGCCTGCAGGTAGGTCTGGCACAGCAACTGAATCGCTTCGTCAACACCATTCGTCAGAACAACTTCTTCCGGCTGCACTCCGAGAAACCGTGCAGTCAGCCGTTCGAGAGGCGCGCGTTCTGGATACCGAGCGAGATACTCTGCGTCGAGTTCCCGTAGTCGAGCGACAACGCGCGGAGAAGCTCCCCGGACGCTTTCGTTAAAATCCAGGCGCAGACCGTTTCGTCCGGCCAACGGCGGGTGATACTCCTTCAAGTTTCGGATAGCTGCACGCGCGCTAAGCATTCGGACACCTCACTCGGACGCTTTCGGCATGAGCCTTAAGACCCTCCATCTCAGCCAGCCCCGTGATCGTGGGCGCCAGGCCGCGCAGTCCCTGGGACGACAATCGCTGTATGGTTACCAGCTTGATGAAATCGAAAACCGTTAGTCCTCCGCGGAAACGAGCTGCCCCGCCCGTAGGAAGCACGTGGTTCGGTCCGGTAGCGTAATCGCCGGCAGCCTGGGCAGAATACTCGCCCACAAATATGGAACCTGCATTGCGGACTCGCGCAACATCACGATTGGAAACAGTAATATGCTCGGGAGCGATCTGATTGGCCCAGTCCATCGCCTGTCTCTCGGAACGCGCAACGAGAATGCAACCGTTTTTTTTCAGCGACTGCTGGGCGACGGAATTTGTTTGCGCCAGCGCCTGAATCGCTGCCAGAGTCGCATCAGCTAATCCTCGAGAGCAAGTAATCAGGATCGGAATGGCATCAGGATCGTGCTCGGCCTGGGCCACCAGGTCTGCGGCAATCCACTCGGGATTGCCATCGTGATTGACGATCAGAGATTCCGTCGGGCCGGCGAGCATATCGATGGCACAGTCAAACGTAACCAGCTTTTTCGCCATCGTTACGTAGATGTTTCCGGGGCCCACGATCTTATCCACGCGGGGAATCGACTTTGTACCGTAAGCCAGAGCTGCAACGGCTTGCGCACCTCCGATGCGATAGAACTCCTTTACGCCTAACTGGTGCCCTACCGCCAGCAGTTCTGGCGGTGGATTCGGCGAAACAACGCAGATGCGAGGCACACCCGCGACTTGGGCGGGGATCACACTCATCATGAGCGTGGAGAGAAGAGGATGACGGCCGCCCGGCGCGTAGCAGCCTACGGAATCCAGAGGCCGCACTAATTGGCCGACCGATACTCCACTGCGGGCGTGACTCCACTCGGCAGGTTTTTGCCGTGCGGCGAACCTTCGAATGTTGGTCGCTGCGCGTTTGACGTGGGCCATTAGCTCTCGCGGAACAGACCTAAAACCCCGGCGCATTTCTGCGGTGCTCACGCGCAGCGACTGCTTCCCGAGTCCGTCCCAATGGCGCGCATATTCGCGCAAGGCGCGGTCTCCGCGACCACGCACATCAGTGATGATCCGCTTCACTTCGGGCTCTTTCGACGCAATCCCCTCGCGGGTTACGATCGCGCTCACCCATTCTGTAGCCGCAGAGTTTCGGATGATCCGCATCAGGCCACCACCTTATTCAGTGGATACTCCACGATGCCCTCAGCCTTAGCTGCTTTGAGTTGCGGGATGACTTCCCAGGCTTTGGTTTCTGCGATGACCGTATTCACGGCAACCCAGCTATCGTCACTGAGCGGCGCAATGGTTGGCTTTTTCAGAGCGGGAAGCACGGCCAGCACGTTTTGCAGGTCTTCGCGGCGAACATTCAACATCAAGCCGACTGTGCCCTTCGCTTCGAGAGCCCCGCAAAGCATCAGTGCAAGGTTCTGGATCTTGTGCCGCTTGCACGAATCTTCCCAACCCTCCTTGTTCGCTATGAGCTGGGTATTGGACTCAAGAACCGTGTCAAGGATCAATAGCCGGTTGGCGCGGAGAGAGTTGCCGGTTTCAGTAACTTCTACGATCGCGTCAGCCAGATCTGGGGGCTTGACTTCAGTAGCGCCCCAGGAGAACTCCACGTTGACGTTCACGTCTCGCTTGGCAAAATAACTTCGGGTGACGCCAACCAACTCTGTCGCGATAGTACAGCCCGCCAGATCTTCGGGTTTGCGGTATGGCGAGTCTTCGGGAGCGGCCAGGACCCAACGCACCTTGCCTTGGCTCTGCTTCGCATAAACCAGATCACTGACTGTGACGACTTCCAAGCCGCTCTCAACCACCCAGTCCAACCCGGTAAGTCCCGCGTCGAGAACTCCATGTTCGACGTACCGCGCCATCTCTTGGGCACGAATGAGCATGCATTCGATCTCGGGGTCGCTGGTACCTGCGAGGTAAGATCGACCGTTGGTATAGACGTCCAACCCGGCGGAGGACAAAAGCTGCAAGGTTGAGTCTTGAAGACTTCCCTTTGGGACCCCCAATCGGATCTTCATGGCAGCGCGTTTCCTTTCGCATCCCCGGGCAGGTCGATTTTTTCGGTGAAGCACGAGGCGGTGCCCTGGTGACAGATATGGCCGGTACCCTGTACGCGCACTTCTAAGAGGAGCGTGTCGCGATCGCAGTCCGTTTGCACCGATATAACTTGAGCGAAGTTGCCCGAGGTTTCTCCTTTGGTCCACAGCCGATTGCGGGTGCGGCTAAAGAAAGTGGCGTAGCCAGTGCACAGGGTCTTTTCCAGTGCTTCGCTGTTCATGAATCCCACCATCAGAACGGCTCCGCTATCAACATCCTGAAGCACAGCCGGAATTAGACCGTGCAGCTTTTCGAAATCGAGCTCGACCATCGCCCTGCTCCTTTCTTCCTTGCGGACAAAACAAAAAGCCCGCTGCGCTTGTCGCGTCAGCGGGCTCAACCTTGAATGATTGCCAGTTTCTAGGTGTAGACCTCCGCTGCCGACACATGTGCCAGGTGGTGATGATGATGCCGATGGCTGCGTGACAGCGAAGTCATGATGTGAACAATATAAAGCACCACCGTAGAGCCGTCAACCAGAAGCTGGCCAACCGAGATCTACTATAAAAGGGTACAACTCAACTAACATAGATGATTTGGTTGTCTGAACCTTCTCATCAATGGAGACAAGGTTACTGTGCTTAAATTGCTTCTACCATTCGCTCTTTTTTTCGCGGCCGCTAATTTCGGACCGGCGGTCGGCGCTCAAGAAAAGGCTGAGCAAAAGAATATGCTGCTGATCGGCCAGGAGAATCTTAACGGCCACGGTGATGGGGGCGAGGGATTAGCGATTCAGCAGCGTGCTGACGGCCGCCGCATCCTCTATATCGCGCATGAGGCACAAACCACCTGCCTGAGCATCGTTGATGTCACGCATCCTGAGGCTCCTGCGCTGCTCAACCAACTCCCATCCCCAGCTCCTGAGATCACGCGCTGTAACTCGCTTGGTCTTTCGGGAAACTTGCTGGTATTGGCGAATCAAACCATGAAGATGGGCCAGTCACCGGCAGGAATGTGGGTACTTGATGTGTCCGATCTGGCGCGCGTCCAGAAAGCACGGAGCATGCAGGACCTCGCGCTCTCGTTCTTCGACACTTCAGGCCCAAACTCGCGCGGCGTCCACTGGTTGTGGTTCGTCGACGGAGAATTTGCCCATCTGTCGAGCGGCGCACGTGACTCCGATCCTGCTAATCCGAAAGACGACCAGTTTTATCTGGTTGTGGACCTGCGTGATCCGAAAAAACCCCGCGAGGCTGCTCGCTGGTGGCTTCCGGGAACTCAGAAAACTGACGACTGCCTTCCAGGCTGCCTCCCTAAGCGGCATCCGATTGATGATGGATATCGTGCGCACAATGTTGAGGTATTCCCGGACCGGCCCGACCGCGCCTACATGGGCTACATGGATGGCGGGCAGATTATTCTGGATATCTCCGGGCTGGCAGCGGTTCGGGTGGGTAGCGCCCAGAGCTTCTCTCCAAAACTCGTAAGCCGTCTTAAATTCTCTCCTCCCTACCCAGCCTGGACCCACACAGTGCAACCGCTCTTCCATCGTGGCCTGGCAACGGTCTCCGACGAAGCGGTAATGGAAAAATGCGGTGATGCGCCCAAGCTAGTCTGGCTGGTGGATATCCGCGATGAGACCAACCCGGTTATTGTGGGGACGGCTCCTCAGCCGGAAAACGCAGGAGATTTGTGCTCCCGAGGCGGCCGTTTTGGTGCGCACAATCTGCATCCCAACTTCCCCGGCGCCACATCCGCTCGGCTGAAGAATACGTTTGTGGGAACGTTTTTTAATGGCGGCGTTCGCCTCTATAGATTGGTGGACACAGGAGTGCCGAATGCGCCGCCGCAAATCAAGGAGATCGGATACTTTGTGCCGCCGGCGCCGGCCGGAAATCCAACCCACACCATCCAGATCAACCATGCCATCGTCGACGAAAAGGGGCTGATTTACGCAACGGACCGGATCAGCGGCGGCCTTTACATCCTGAAGTACACCGGGCAAGAGCCGCTGGACTAGCAGACATGATGCTCTCCAGGAGTAACTCATCGTCGCCAATGTCTTTTGCGGTAAACTGTCAACCACTGGGGAAGTCCACGACTTGTGCGGAAGAGCCGGCTCGGGAAGCTCCCAGCGAGTCTAAGGTTAAGGAGTCTCTTTATGGACAGTGTCCTCGAGCAGACAAACGACAAAACAGCAAGAGAAACCCAGCCGGAAGATGCTTCCAATCGGGCGCTTCCGCCTGGGACGCCCGCGCCTGAGTTTCATTTGCAGTCGACTCCCGATCAGCGAGTTTCTCTCAGTGAATTCCGGGGACGTCGGCTGGTCTTGGCATTCTATCCTGCTGATTGGAGTCCGGTGTGCGGAGACCAGATGGCTCTGTACAACGAGGTGCTGCCGGAATTCCACAAATTACACGGCGAGTTGGTTGGGATCTCGGTCGATGGTGTTTGGTGTCACCTGGCATTCGCGAAAGACAGGAAGTTGCATTTTCCATTGCTCGCTGACTTCGAACCGAAAGGCGCAGTCGCCCGAGCATACGGAGTCTATCGTGAGCAGGACGGCACATCTGAACGGGCCCTGTTTGTGATCGACGAGTCAGGAACGATCCGTTGGAGCTACGTCTCGCCGATCGGTATCAATCCCGGCGCCGACGGAATTCTCGAAGCTCTCGAAGAATTGGAAGAAAAAGGAGCAGCAGCATGACGAGACGAAGAACAGATTACGCGGTTCGCAGCCTGGAGATCAGGTCGGACGATCACATTCAGGGGGCGGAGGATGCGCCTGTAACGCTGCTTGAGTATGGCGACTACCAGTGCCCTTACTGCGGCGAAGCTTATCCCATCGTCAAACAGCTTCAGCACACGATGGGCGACAAGATGCGCTTCGTTTTTCGCAATTTTCCACTCACCACGGTCCATCCGCACGCGCAAGACGCGGCTGAGACAGCGGAAGCAGCGGACACTCAGGGAAAGTTTTGGGAGATGCACGACCGCCTCTACGAACATCAGGACGAGCTTGCGCACTCACAACTCATCGGACATGCGCGACGGTTGGGATTGGATATTGGGAAATTCGAAGACGAATTGGATCACCATGTTTACTTGCCCCGGGTTCGGGAAGATTTCCTGAGCGGTGTACGCGGCGGCGTAAACGGAACGCCCACATTTTTCGTCAATGGCGTTCGTCACGATGGCTCCTACGATTTCCACACTTTGTTAGAAGCAGTCCAGACACAGAGTAAACCGTCAGCTGCGTAGCCGGAGATTCGACGGAGCAAATAAAGCTGCGTCATCCTGATCGCCATCTCACCCGTGCTAGATAGCGCATTTAATTTATCAGACCGATTGTAGGTAGCACGGTATACTGCGTCCCCAATATGGCTGCGCCTGCAAGGAGCAAGCAATGACCGAGGAAGCGGGGATGGCCCCTGCGGCAACGCTGGTGGACGTTGCGGAGCTGATCGATGGGCAAAAGGTCGGCCGCTTCCAAGTGCAGGTGCTTCTGCTTTGTGCCGCGGCCATGTTCGTCGACGGTTTCGATACGCAGGCCATCGGCTATGTGGCCCCGGCCCTGAGTACGGCATTGGCGGTGAAGCCGGGAGCTCTCGGACTGGTGTTCGCGGCTGGCGGCCTGGGCGCTATTCTGGGTGGTTTGGTGCTGGCTCCGTACGCCGATCGGGTTGGCCGCAAACCTATCATCATCGGCTCCGTGCTTTTCTTCGCGGTTTGCACTCTGCTGATATCCCTGGCCAACACTGTACCGCAATTGATGTGGATGCGCTTCGCCATCGGGCTCGGCCTGGGAGGAGTGGTCCCCAACGCGCTTGCTCTTACCGCCGAGTGCGTGCCCAAGAAATTCAGGGTGACTCTCGTACTGATAACGTGGCTGGGATTCTCCTTCGGCTCGGCGCTGGCTGGGCCCATCACCGCGCACATCCTGGATACGCACAGTTGGCGCTCGGTTTTTGTTTTCGGCGCGATTCTACCGATCATGATCGCTCCACTGCTGATCTGGAAGCTGCCGGAATCCGTGTACGGGCTGACCCAGCGCGGGGCAGACGACCGCCAAATCGCCACCACGCTTACCCGGATGAACCCGAGCCTGGAGTTCCCTGAGCCAGTGCATTTCATTAATTCCGAGAAGAAAGAGAAGGGGTTCCCGGTGGCGTTGCTGTTTCGCGAAGGCCGCGCGCGCATGACCTTGCTGCTTTGGGTTATGTTCTTTATGAATCTTCTGGCTCTATTCTTCCTGAATAGCTGGCTGCCGACGGTGCTGCACAAAGCCGGACTGGCTCAGCATGCGGCAATTGTTATTGCGGCGTTGTTACACTTCGGTGGCATTGCCGGCGGACTTGCAATCGCGCCGCTGTGCGACAGGTTCAATCCGTATCTTGTGCTGGCCTGTGCGTACATCTTGAGCGGAACATTTATTACCGGGATCGGCATGGCTGGAAACAAAGCAGTGTGGGCGATGGCAGCGACGTTCTGTGCGGGTTTCTTTACTTTCGGAGCGCAGAATTCGGCGAATGCGATCGCTGCCACTCGTTATCCCACGGCGATGCGCTCCAGTGGAATCGGGTGGGCGCTGGGCATTGGACGAACCGGACAGATTGTTGGGCCACTGATTGGCGGCCTCTTACTGTCTCTTCATTGGCAAACCAGCGGTATCCTTTGTGTGATTGCGGTGCCTTCTGTAGTCGCAGCCACAGCTGCTTTCTTATTGAGCAGCACATCGTGGCCGTCCGGCTTCGGAACCACGTCGGAGGCCAAGTGATCTCGAAGTATCAGTCCGTTCCAGTCACAGAGCGACTGAACGCAGGAGTGGATGACCGCAGAATCGCCCGAATCTCTAACCAGGAACTCGAACGGCGTTGGCGCCTGGTACGCGACCATATGACGGAGCATAGTCTCGACGCTTTGATTACCCAGACCGCCAGGGACTTTACCGGCGGCTACGTCAAGTGGTTCACGGACATCCCTGCATACTATCCGCGTACGGTGGTGTTTCATCGTTCGGACCTGATGACGGTAGTCGAGCATGGCCCGGCGGGGCGGAAGCGAAGCCCAGGAGGCAATGATGCCGAGAATCCGGGCGCGGGGGAGATTATTACCACCTCGGCATTTCCATCCGTTGACTATACACAGAGCTATGACGCGGAGGTTGTGTGCGACATCTTGAGACGCAGGGGATACCGCCGAATCGGCTGGGTCGGACCAGGCGCAATGCCGCATGGATTTGTCTCTTATATCGAGAAGGACCGGTCTGGGAAAGCGGAGTTCTCGGACGAGACGGACTTCGTCGATAACGCCAAAGCGGTGAAGAGCGAAGAAGAGATCGCATTGATCCGCAAGACGGCGGCGATGCAGGACGCCGTCTTCAGCAAGGTACTCGCCCACATTGAGCCCGGTATACGCGACTTCGAAGTGGCCGCGTTGGCGCAGTACGAAGGGCAGCTCATGGGAAGCGAACAGGGGATTTTTCTTGGCATGTCGGCAAAACTCGGTCAGCCCGCATTCTTTGCTCAGAGGCACTTTCAAGGACGTACCATGCGGCCCGGCGACCATATGTCATTGGTGATCGAGAACAATGGTCTGGGTGGGTTTTATACGGAGCTCAGCCGAACGATCGTGCTGGGAAAAGCGTCGCGAGAGCTGCTCGACGGATTCGAGATCGTCAAGGAGGCCCAGCAGTACACGGTGCGAAAGCTTAAACCCGGGGCTTCCTGCTCTGAGCTAGCTCAGTCGCATGACGAGTTCATGAAGGAGAGAGGTGTGCCGCCGGAGGCGCGAGTATACGCGCATTCGCAGGGATACGACCTGATCGAGCGTCCTCTGGTTCGGTCCGACGAAACCATGCGGCTTGAAAAAGGCACGAACATGGTGGTGCATCCCGCTTATGCGACCGCGTCGATGTTCGCACATGTTTGCGACAACTATCTGGTGGAAGAGCACGGCGCGAGTGAATGCCTCCACCAGACGCCGAAGAAGATCTTCGAGTTGTGAGCTTGCACGGGCGGGAGCCCGCGCCTACATTAACATTCCGCACGGGCGGGGACGCCTGCGCCTCATTTACAAGCTAGAAAATTAACTTCAAGCCCAATTGGAGCGCGCGGTTGCTCCCCGAGCCGACCACCGGATTGCCGGCAGCTTGATCTGGGGTGGCGCAGCCACAACCGAAAATACCAGTGGACGAAGGATCGTCAAATGCGCCAGGGCCGTATCCGCTGGTTCCACCGTACGGATTAGCAAAGCTGGGATGGTTCAAGATGTTGAAAAACTCAGCCCGGAACTGAGCGGAAAACCGTTCCCCGAACTTCCAGAGCTTGGTGACTGACATGTCCAGATCGCGGAAACCAGAGTCACGAAACATATTGCGCCGCATGGTTCCCCAAGTGTTGAAGGCGGGAGGAATCATCACAGAATTCCCCTTGGCGTAGCACCCGAAAGTGTCAAGCGACGATGTACTGCCGATTGCGGCAGCGTTCGACGTACAAGCAGCCGGTAAGGCGCCGCTCGGAGCGAAATAAGGAATCGGGGTGGGCCCGGATGTGAAGTCAGAGGGGTTGCCAAAGAAATCCCAGCGCTCCGTGGCCTCGCCGGTCCCGCTGATGTTGTTAACCGTATCGTTCACCGTCCACGGTTGTCCGCTCTGCAATGTCACGATCGAATTGAGTTCCCAGCCTTGAAGCAGCTGTGCGAAGGATTTTTTTCCGGGAATTGCATAGGTCAGCGAGAGAGTGAAGCGATGTTTGATGTCGAAGTCGCTGCTGGCATATTCGCGCTCTGGATGCGTGCTGTCCTGGGGCAGGAACTGGTTCTGGTTGGTAGAGGAGTCGTCAAGTGCGTGTGAATAAGTGTAGCCGGCAAGAAAGGACAGCCCGTGGGTAAGGCGCTGCGTCACCGTTACCTGCAGGCCGTTGTAGTTCGATCGATAGAGGTTCGACATCATGTTGATGAATCCCAGGTAGGGGAACTGGGTAGCGAACGGTCCCGGGGCTCCGCCGAGTGCCGGCTGGTTAATGTCGCGGATGCCGATCAGGTTTGACCCATGGTTGCCCACGTAAGCCACGTCGAGAGCAAGGTTGTTGGTGAATGCGTGTTGGACGCCCACGGTCCACGTGCTGATATACGGGGTACGGAAATTACGGTCGATGCCCAAGAGGTTACAGGGCGCGGGGTCGTTGCCGACGCCATCACCGCATTGGATAGGGACGACTGGAAAGACGGGAGCCCCGCCGACGGAGGAGCCGTTCCAGTTAAGACCCTGTGTGGGAAGGATTTTGATGGAGCTGACAGCAATGCTGCCGCTGGCAGGAGTAATCACGCCATTTACCACGATAGGAGCGCCGGTGGGAATGGTGGCTAGACCAATGGTCGTGGCGTTTTGCACATTCTCCTGGACCAACAACGTCTCCATGGAGATTGTGTCGTAAGTGATGCCCCCTCCGGCCCGAACCACGGTGGTGCCTTTACCTGTGACATCCCAGGCGAGGCCAACTCGAGGCGCGAACTGGCGGTGATCGGGGTTATAGGGAGAACTGATCTGTTTGCCAACCTGGACCAGGCCACCCAGATTGGGGTCGAAATTGCCAAGCAGGTTGTGGTCCTCTTTGATCGGGGTGGTGTACTCGTAACGCAAGCCGAGATTCAACGTTAAGTTCGGAGTGAGGCGCCAGTCATCCTGGAAATAACCTGCGTACAGCCACTGGGTCTCGTGACGCTTAGGATTTCCATAGCTGATTTTTCCGAAGGTGGGGTCACCGGCCAGGAAGTCTTCGAATGGTGTCGAGGTAGCGAAGGCAGCGCCCCCGTTGAAGTTGATCTGGCCCTTACTGCCGCGGAAAGAGCCCTCATTGACGCTGCCGCGACGAATCTCGCCACCGAACTTCAAAGCATGCTTGCCACGTAAATAGGAGATACCGTCACTACCCTGCCAGACGCTATCGGGGCCCTGGAACTTCGGCCAGTTCACACCGCCACCTAAGGCGTTGAAAGGCGCAACGTTGATCTGAGGCATTCCCAGACGCAGGGGGTCGGTCACACCGGTATTGATGCCGTAGGCGGTGGCGGGAACGTTGTTGTCTACTGCCAGGTTGGCCTTGTTGTCGTACAGATATCCAAATCTGGCTTCATTCACCCAGCGCGAATTCGGGGTCCAAGTCCAATTGCCTCCGCCCGTGATTGGCTTCTGACTTTGAGTGGACAACCATTGCGGCTGGAGAAAGGCTTGATCCTGAGCGGTTTCAAAGTCGCGTCCCCAGAAGACCATGCCATTCAATGTGTGGCGCTGACTGATGTGATAGTCGATCTTTCCGAGGACGCTATCCGAACTGTTCACATTGGGGAAGCCGATAGTCACACTTGATATGGGACTCGCGTTGGCTGGGTACAACTGCAGCAGGTGCAGGCTCAGTGGACTTAACGTCGTAACCCCGTTTGCCGCCAGGTCGGCTTTGGCATCCGGAATGCTGATGCCAGGATCGCCTACAGAGGCCGTGGTTGGGACGGACACGACGAATGAATTTCCTACGGTGTAGCGTTGTCCCTCGTAGCCCACGAAGTAAAAGAGTTTGTCCTTGACGATTGGACCGCCTCCAGTAGCGCCAAACTGTTTGAAGTCCAGGGGCACTTTGGGCTGGGGCGCGGGGTTGAAGAAATTACGAGCATCAAAACTGTCGCTGCGGCCAAACGCGTAGGCCGTGCCGTGTATGCTGTTGGTTCCTGATTTCAGGCCGACGGTGACGGTTGCGCCTGGCTTCCAGCCATATTCAGCTTTGGGGTTTATCTGGGTGTTGAATTCCTGGATGGCGTCGATTGGAATAACCGTCACAGCATCTCCAACCAGGCCGGGAGCGTTGATGACACTCAAAGCGGAGAAAGGTTCGTCGTTGGTCTGACCGTCCACAATATACGCGTTGGACTCGGGACGCACACCATTGGCACTTTGCGTCCAGCCGCCGCCGCCCGGATAAATCATGACGCCGGGACGAAGCGTCAATAGCTTCTGGTAGTCGCGGCCATTCAAGGGGAGGTCATTGATGGTTTTATTGTCAAACGTGCCCCCTAAGGTGGCGCTGGTCGTGTCCACCAGCGGGACTTCCTCCTGGACTTGTACGACCTCCATGACATTGCCCGGCGGGAGCACCAGATCGAGGCGTACATCGTTGCCGACTTCCAGCTGAATATTGGAGCGCTCCAGAATTTTAAAACCGCCCGCTTCGACCCTCACTTTGTACATGCCGGGAAGCAAGTTGGGGGCAAAATACTGGCCGGCTTCATCGGTGACGAGATTTCGCGAGATGCCTCTTTCAATGTCCGTAATCGTGACCGAGGCGCCGACGATGGCGCTTCCAGTTTGGTCGGTGACGGCTCCCAAAATGCGGCCCGCGTTGCCCTGTGCGAATATGGGCAGAGAAAGCATGCAGAGGCTGATGCCCACAGCTAATACTCGAGCCGCGTTGCCTCGATCGACCCAAACTGACGCCTTGCGCCTTCTCGCAGAGAGACTCATACTGCCCCCTTTGAATGGCGGATCAAACTATAAACCAAGACCTGAACATGTTCACAATTAGCCAAACGAGTTGAACTCCATTCGTGGAACGATGTCAAGCATTTTCGTATTCAAAAGCTGATGGGACAAGTGCGGGTGCCGGTTCTCAGCCGCGTATTGAGAGTAGCAGAAGGCTTGGCCTCTGGTCCGGTCGATGAGGAAGGTGGTACAACTTCGGGGCAGGTGAAGGTCCATTTCGGGACGGGAAGGTCTTGGGAAATTGCTCAGTGACTAGTCTTCTCATGCTTTTGGCCATGCCACCGGAAATCAGATCGCAGTATCTTGCGCGCCTTCGGACGACGTTTCCGGACTTGGTCATCAACCTGGTCGATCACCATCACAAGGTCGATCCTTACATTCACGACGCAGATATTCTACTGACTTTTGCTCCCATGCTGACCGACGAGGTCTTGCGCCAAGCCGCCAATCTAAAGTGGGTGCAGGCGCTGGGAACGGGGGTGGACAATCTGATTGACTTACCTTCGCTGCGGCGCGACATCATCATCACCAACATCAGGGGCATGCACGGTGCTGCGGTTTCCGAGGCGGCCATCATGGCGATCCTCGCGCTCAGCCGTAACCTTCCTCGCGCCGTACGGAACCAGGATCGGCACGTCTGGGAACGCTGGCCGGCGAGACTGCTCGAAGGCAAGACCGCGGGGATTCTTGGAGTTGGAGTGATTGCAGAAGCGCTAGCACCCAGGTGCAAGGCGTTGGGGATGAGGGTTGTGGGCATCAGTTCCAGCCAACGGCCAGTCGCAGGTTTTGATCGAGTGTACAGTAGAGATGACATCGTCACCGCCGTTCGGGAGCTCGACTATCTGGTCGTGCTCACGCCTTATTCACCGGGGACACGACACATTGTTGACTCTGCGGTTTTGTCGGCAATGAAACCGGCTAGCTATGTGATCAATCTTGCACGTGGCGGAGTGATCGACGAGCAAGCTTTAGTTAAAGCTTTGGACGGCGGTAAGATCGCCGGCGCCGCCCTGGATGTATTCGGCCAAGAGCCGCTGCCCGAAGATCATCCGTTGTGGTCGATGAAGAATGTAATTGTCACACCTCACCTTGGCGGCTTCTTCGACGGTTACGCGGAGCGTGCACTACCCATAGTGGAGGAGAATATCCGCAGGTTTCTCGCGGGAGATACGGCGAGCATGATCAATATCGTACCCAGATGAAGAGACCCGATTACGAGTAAAGCGGCGTCGGTAATCAGGGTTTGCAATCCTGGAACGGAACACTTAGATGAGAGCGGATTACCACGGATAAGAGGGGTCGTCGGCTTGAGCCAGCAAGATTTCACTCGCCGTCTTAGTGTTATTTCCCGGCGTGAATTTCTGAAGTCGACGGGTATGGCTGGCGGGGGCGTGTGGCTTGCGTCAACGCGGTTGGGAGCGCAGAGCTCATCGCCGACGAGCACGCCCAAGGCAAACCGCATCGATGTACATCATCACATGCTGCCCCCGCCCTACATGCTCCGTGCACGAGAGCGGGTACTCGAGATTTCTGACAGCGATCACTCCCGCCTGCTGAACTGGACGCCCGCCGCAGCCGTCGAAGAAATGGACAAAAACGGCATTGCCACGGGGATCACTTCACTTGGCCTCCCCGGAGTTTGGTTTGGGGAGACGAAAGCAGCGTTTAATTTGGCGCGGACCTGCAATGAATATGCCGCCAAGATGGTAGGTGATTATCCCGGCCGCTTCGGTTTTTTTGCCGCGATACCCTTGCCTGATCAGGAGGGCAGCCTGCGGGAAGCTGCGTACGCACTCGACGTACTGAAGGCGGATGGCATCGGTGTGGTGAGCAGTTATGACGATAAATGGCTAGGCGATGCCACATTTGCGCCCGTTTTCGAGGAGTTGAACCGGCGCAAAGCCGTGGTGTTCGTTCATCCAGCTGTGCCCGGTTGCTGTGAGCATCTCATGCCTGGCATTCCTACGTCGACGATTGAATTCCTGTTCGATACTACGCGCGCCATCACCAGCCTGCTGGTGAACGGAACTTCCTCGCGGTTTCCGGATATTCGTTTCATATTTTGCCATGCCGGAGGAACCATGCCCATGCTGGCCGCACGCACCACGGCATTCGTGCAACGCCACAAGGAGATTGCCGATCGCCTGCCCAACGGCCCCGCTTTCGAACTCAAGAAGCTTTATTACGACGTCGCCAATTCGACTAATCCATCTTCCATGGCCGCGCTGATGAATCTCGTCCCTACGTCACAGATGCTTTTCGGGAGCGACTTTCCTTATGTGCAGGCTGCAGTAACCGCCAACGGTTTGGATCATTTCGGACTCTCGTCCGCCGATCTGAGCGCGATCAATCGCGAAAATGCGACGCGCCTTTTTCCGCGACTGAAGCGGTGAGCACAGTTGCCCCACGAGGGAAGATGTTTGTGGGATAAACTGATGCACGCTACATGCGAAACACAAAAAACGTACTTGTTCAGTTTTAACGGGTTTTAATTTCCGACCGGATTCGACGGTTGAGGATAACAAGTCATGGATCACAAGACTGCTCCGCCTGCGGCGGCGATTCTAATAACAATCGTTCTTGTTTTCGTCATTGGCGCGTCGGCACAGAGTTCCACCTTGCAACCTGGCCAATCCGGATATCACCTCTTGAAGACCATCCAGGTTGGTGGAACAGAAGGGTGGGACTATGTCACCATGGACAGCGATGCTCGGCGTCTCTACATCGGGCGGGACGATCACATCGACATCGTGGATGTTGACGCGGGTGCCGTGGTGGGAAAAGTCACCGGTTTATCGCATGTCCATGGCATGGTGCTTGCGCCCGACCTGCGCCGCGGATTTACCTCTGACGGTGAGTCAAACACTTCCACTATCGTCGATCTCAAAACTCTGAAGAAAATCGGTACCGTTGCGGCTGGCAAAGACCCCGACTCTTTTGTCTATGACCAGGTTACGAAGCGCGTCTTCATCATGAACAGCGCCGGCAACGATATAACCGCCATTAATGCGGTTGAGGGCACAGTCGCGGGGACGGTCCCGCTCGACGGCCAGCCAGAATTTGGTGTAGCCGATGGTAAGGGCAAGATCTTTGTCAACATCACGGACAAGAACCAGATTGTCGAGTTCGATGGGAAGACACTTCAGGTGCTCCATCGCTGGTCGCTAGCGCCGGGTGAGGGGCCCTCCGGGCTAGCGATGGATCGCGAGCATCGCCGTCTTTTTTCGGTTTGCGACAACCTGATGATGGTCATTTTGGATGCCGATACCGGCAAGGTGATTGCCACGCCAACTGTGGGCGCGGGAACCGACGCCAGCCTCTTCGATCCCGATACCGGGAACGCCTTCGCCTCTGCTGGAGGGTCGGCTACTTTGACGGTGATTCATGAAGATTCACCCGATCGATTCAGCGTCGTGGACAATGTTCCGACGCAGTCCGGCGCCCGCACCATGACACTCGACAGCAAAACTCATAACGTTCTCCTGGTTACCGCCAGACACGGCCATGGTGCGACGCACTCGCAGGTGTTACCGAATACCTTCGTCGTGCTTGTCATTGGCAAATGAAGCCCGGCGAGTAAGGGCTCGCGCATAATGAAGCTAGGACAAGCGCGTAGGCCGCGGTTTTCGGGCGAAGTTGCCATCTCCACGACTTGCCGTATCAAACCGCAGAGAAGCACTTGACCGGCGCCGGCGTCCGCGGATGAGCGGGTCAGGTTGAAGCCCGTTGATATCCAGTTCGAGCAGTCGTTTTAACTCAGCCAATCCATCGCGCGGGCTTGGAGTGAGGCGAGCTATCCACCAGCGGATCGCACCCGAGCAGACGAAGAAAATATGGCGTGCGACGATTGCGGGGTCTTCTTTGGTGCGGATGCGCTGTTCGTACTGGGCCGTCCGAATGAGCTTTTCGATGCCGGAGATCAGCCGCTCACGAATTTCATGAAAGGTCGCTGCTTGCTTGCCTTCCGAATAAAATGTCAGCTCTTGTAGAAGGATCCGGGAAAGGGGAGGGTCCTTGCTGAAATAGTGATAGTGGGGCCTGTAAATATCGATAAGTTGATCAATCAGGGAGTCGTGTTGCTGCGACGCCGTGAGCGCTTCGTCAGTGACGGCGGCCAGTTCCTCATTGAAGATGAGAAAGACGAGGTCCCGCTTGTCTTGCACATAGTTGAAAAGCGTCCCTAGCCCGACATGGGCCCGCCTGGCTATCTGGCGAAGAGTGGCAATTTCATAGCCATGCTTCGAGAACAACTCACGCGCAGCAGCCCTGATGCGCTGACGTTTCTCCAGCTTGTTCTGTTCCCGCAGCCCGGGTTGGGAAGGCACGTCCGCGATGGCTTTCAACTGGCCGTTGCCCTCCGAGATTCGGTTTGCCAAAGAGGTTGGTCGGCGCACACGTGATCCTAATCCTTGACAATATAACTGAACATGTTCACAGTGTACTCTGTTTTATGGATTTGCTTTCTTGCGTCGGCGCCGCTGCCATGCCGGGTCTTAGCGGGCCCGATCGCTCTGTCGTGGCCCTCGACACTGCAAGTTTCGCAGTTTCGTCCGGTGGAAGACTGTCGGGTGCAAGCTAATCACTGGTTGCGGCCAAGCCGATAGCCAAGGCTGGCGACTAGTTCGCGCTGAATGTAGGAGAAGAGATGACTGAGAGCCGGCGCGTCGCCTTGATCACGGGTGCTGCCACCGGAATCGGACGCGCAACGGCGGTGGCATTGGCGGCTGCTGGTTTCGACACGGTCGTTAACTACAGTCGAAGCGCAGGAGCGGCACGTGAGACTGCGAAGCTGGCCGAGGAGAAAGGAGCGAAGACGCTTCTATTCCCATGTGATGTCAGCGACGATTCAGCGGTGCACAAGATGCTTGCCGCAGTCGAGCAGGAGTTTGGCCGCCTGGATGCTCTGGTCAATAACGCCGGTACTACGACCGAGGTCCAGCCGCAGGATTTCGACGCATTGACCGCAGAGGAGTGGGACCGAGTGTTTGCCGTGAATGTCCGTGGTGTCTTTCAGGTCACGCGCGCGGCTGCACCGCTTCTGAGGAAGTCAGGTGGCAGCATCGTGAACACGGCCAGCATCGTCGGCTTGCGTCCTGGTCCACAGCCCTTGCCTTATGCTGCCAGCAAGGCCGCAGTGGTGAGTCTCACCAAACTGCTGGCACTAAATCTTGGACCAGAAATTCGAGTCAATGCGGTTGCGCCAGGGTGGATTCAGGGCGATTGGATGAGGCGCATGCTAAGGGACAAGTATGACGACCTTATGTCGCGGCGCGCCAAGAACACGCCGCTGCGCCGTATTGTGACCGCAGAAGATGTCGCCGAAGTGATCGTGAACTTGATAACCAGCAATCATATGGTAAATGGCGAAGTCGTGGTGGTTGATGGCGGTTATGCAGCCACAACCTAGGAAGAGGTGGAGGAGAATGTTGAAAGGGGTGGTACGGTTTCCTCCCGGGTTTGCGCAACGATATCGGGATCGCGGCTATTGGTCAGACAAATCGCTGGCGGATGAATTCCGAATTGTCTTCAAGCGATATGGCGACCGCATTGCCCTGATCGGTGGAGATCGAGCGATTACCTACCGCGAACTCGATCAGCTTTCCGACAATCTGGCATTGAATCTCCTAGATATTGGCCTTAAACCTCTTGACCGGGTTGTGGTGCAACTGCCCAATGTGGTTGAGTTCGTCATTCTCTACTTCGGACTGCAGAAAATGGGGGGTATCCCGATTGCAGCTCTGCCCAGCCAGCGCTATGCGGAAATCAGCCAGTTTGTGAGATTGTCGGGCGCGACCGCCTGTGTGATTCCTGACTGCTATCAGGATTTTGACTATGCGCAGATGGTCAATCGCATCCGAGCTGAAAATCCGGTGTTAACACATGCGATCATTTTAGGACCGCCTCGCCATGGGTTTGCCTCCCTCAACGAATCGATCAAGAAGCCGGCTGTGCTACCGGCTTCACGGCTTTCCGAAATTAGCATCGACCCTGAAGATCCAGCAGTCTTCCAGCTCTCCGGTGGAACCACAGGGATCCCAAAACTAATTCCTCGCACCCACAATGACTATGCCTACAATTCCAAGACCGCGGCGAGCGTGTGCGCCGTCAAAGAGGACTCCGTGGCGCTAGTCGTGCTGCCCATCGCCCACAACCTTCCTTTGGCGTGTCCGGGCGTTCAGGGCTTTCTGTTCAATGGCGCAAAAGCGGTGATCGGGCCCAGCACCAAGCCGGAGCACATCAGCGAACTGATTCAAAAGCATCGTGTCACTCATCTGAAGGTAGTTCCTTCTCTGTTGATCCGACTGTTGGACAGTCAGGTGCTCACGCATTACGACCTGTCTTCGCTAAAGATCATTCAAAGTGGCGGCCAGAGCCTGCTCCCACAGACGCGACTGCTCGTGAAGAAGCTCATTCCCAATGCCTTTGTCCAGGAAAACTTTGGCATGTCAGAAGGACTCTTGACGTTCGTTCGACTCGACGATCCACCTGATGTCTGCCTGGAGACAGTGGGACGACCGATTTCTCCCGATGACGAAGTACGGCTTCTCGATGATGATGGCAATGAGGTCCGGCGCGGAGAAGTGGGTGAGTTGTGCTGCCGCGGGCCTTACACGCTGCGTGGATACTTTGGGGTTCCCGAGTACAATGCCCGGGTTTTTACTCGCGACGGATTTTACCGCTCCGGGGACCTGATGCGGCAGCATTCGTCCGGCAACTACATTGTTGAGGGCAGAAAAAAAGACTTGATCAATCGCGGCGGCGAAAAGATCAGCGCGGAAGAAATCGAGAACCTGATTTTGTCACATCCCTCGGTAAAGAATGTGGCCTGCGTTCCAGTGCCGGACCATGATCTCGGGGAACGCATGTGCGCCTGCGTTTTGGTACGGGATGGAGCGAAGTTGAGCTTTGATGAATTGAAGAAGTTCCTGCTTGGCAAGGAGATCGCCAAGTATAAACTCCCTGAGCGCCTGGAAATTCTGGCAGAGTTTCCGCTGTCGACCTTCGGTAAAGTGTCAAAGAAGAAGCTGGTGGAGATGATTTCCAAGCAGACTGACGGGGAGCAAGATCCTGGGGCCACGCTCGCAAGCAGGTCGTAAGTCACTACCATTGGCACTGACCTTCGCATGAGAATCATCGACCTCCATTGTTATCCCAATACCAAAGAATGGATTGCCAGCCAGCAGCCCTACGTTGATGCTTTGGCGAAGTATTGGAATCGTTCGTGGACGGCGAAGAGCGAAGACGACGTCGTCAAGGATTTCACCGATGCGGGGGTCGAGGCTCTTTTAGTAGCACTGGATCTCGAAACCACTGTCGCCACACCTCCTTGCTCAAACGACTTTGTGGCGGGAATGCGAGACCGGCATCCGGATCGAATCATTCAAGCGTGGGCTGCAGTCGATCCCTTCAAAGGCGAAGAAGCGCTAGTTGAGGCCAAGCATGCTATCCACGGTCTGAGAATGCTGGGCTTCCACTTCCATCCCATCATCGGGCACTTCGCGGTCAATGATCGGCGTCTGTATCCTCTCTTTGAACTGATCAACGAATTGCATGTACCGGTGATGATTGATGTCGGTACCACTGGCATGGGAGCCGGCATGCCCGGCGGTATGGGCAGCAAGCTTCGACGTGCCCATCCATCTGCTATTGACGAGCTTGCCGCCGATTTTCCGGATCTGACGATCGTTGCTGCGCATCCCGGCTGGCCTTGGGTCGACGAGATGACCGCTGTCGCTCTACACAAAGGCAATGTGTTCTGGGAGCTCTCTGGGTGGGCGCCGAAATATTTCCCGGCACAGCTCAAAGCTGATATTCGTGGACGCCTAAAAGACAAGATTATGTTCGGCAGTGACTATCCCAGCATTCCTCACGCCCGCTTGCTGCGCGAGTGGGACGAAGTCGGTTACTCGGCCGACATCATGGAACGGGTATTCCATAGGAATGCCGAGCGCGTGCTAGGACTTTAGACCTTCAAGAGCCGTGCCGCGTTGCCCCCAAGAATCATCTGGCGTTGTGCGCTGGTCAGGTCGACTTGCTCGAGAAACTGCGCCGGCCGGTCATAGCCCATGGCAAAGCAGTAATCACTGCCAGTCATGACTCGCTCCGCTCCGACCTGCTTGATCACGAATTCCATGACCGGCTTCGAGTGAGTGATAGTGTCATAGGTGAAGCGCTGCAGGTAGGTGCTAGGCGCCTGCGGTAGAGCCTTCAACTCGGGGCGCGTCTTCCAACCTTGGTCCAGCCGGCCAACCAGAATAGGAAGCACTCCTCCCGCGTGCGGCAGGCAAACTTGGAGCTTGGGATGTCGATCAAGCACACCGCCGAAGATCAAGCGGCAGGCGGCGATGGCGGTATCGATGGGGTTGCCCAGCAGGTTCGACAGAAAGAAGGGTTTCAGGCGATCCCCACCGATAGTTTCCACGGGATGCAGAAAAATCGGGAGATCGAGAGCTTCGACGCGCGCCAGGATCGGCTCGAAGAGGGGATCGTCGAGATCATGTCCTGCGACGTTCGTGCCCATGTAAACACCACACATTCCAGGCAACTTGCGCGCACGCTCGAGTTCGTCGAGAGCCCGGTCGGGATAAAGCATCGGCAGGGTTAAGAAGGCGACAAGTCTCGTCGGATTAGCCTGGTGCGCCACGGTTGCCGCATCGTTCCACGCCCTTGCAAGTTTGCTGGAGAGTTCTTCGTCCCCCCAATAAAGCATCGGGCTGGTAAGGGAGATCGCTTGTACAGCAACTCCTTGTTGGTCCATGTCGGCGATTCGAGCTTTCAAATCGATGAACTTTGGAGACAGCGGACCGTTGCTCGCGGCCGGTGTCTTGATGAACCAACCTTTGTCGGTCATGTGGTATTCGGCATTGAAACGCTTGCCGTCGCCGGCTACGAGATCGAGATAGGTTTGGGGAAAATAGTGTGCGTGAATGTCGATCACCCGAGCGCCGTCGGAGCGGAGAATCTGGGTCTGAGCGAACGCCTCGCCGGTCCGGCCGGCAGCCGCGACAGCGGCTGTGGTCAATCCTGCTTTCAGCACCTGACGCCGCGACACTCCTTGTTCAGGCATTCCTTGTTCAACTGACCCCATAGTTCTCTTCATTGCGAGCTCTTCATTGTGGCGATGGTTATTGTTGTGATCGTTTGAGTCTGATTCGCTATTTATCGACAGCAAACTCGAAGGCGTCGTGCTCCCCGGTGGAGACTTCCACGCCGGTGCCGGCAGATT
The DNA here is from genome assembly GCA_963696025.1 of uncultured Acidobacteriota bacterium. Classification (GTDB taxonomy): domain Bacteria; phylum Acidobacteriota; class Terriglobia; order Terriglobales; family Acidobacteriaceae; genus JABCYV01. Next base: position 48,434 of record CAVOII010000016.1, on the reverse strand, counting down.
GCACGTCGCCGCTAACGACGTGCAGGTGGTTGCCGATGACGCCCACGGCCAAACCGTGACGCGACACCGGCATCGGCGGCATCTCAGTCCACGAGTTGCTGGCCGGATCGTAAGCCTCCACAGCCCGGAAAGTCGCCATCATGTGAGGATCCTGATATTCGCCACCCGCGACGTAGATGCGCCCTCCGTAGACGCCCGCACCCAGCGCGCTGCGCGCGATGGGCATCCTTGCGCGCGGACCGCTCCACTGATCTGAAGCCGGATCATATTCCTCGACTACCGAGATGTCCGAAGCCAAACCGATGAAAGCCGCCCCCACGCGTCCTCCAATTACGTAGATCTTCCCGTTGACCACACCAATAGCGGCGTGGTTCCGCGGGGTCGGCATTGAACTTCGCTCGCGCCACGTATTGCTCGTAGGATCATATTCCTCGACTGTCCCGACCGACATATGCGGATGGGTTGGGAACACGGCGGTTTCTTTCGATCCCGGAATCGTGGTCGCGCCGCCAATCACGTAGATCTTGTCGTTCACCACTGCCGCTAACGCCGAGCCGCGCGTCGTCGGCATCGGTGCCAGAGCCTTCCAGCTGTCGCCGGTGGGATCGTATTCCCATGCGTTGTTGATGGGCACCCAGGCCGGCGGGCCTGAGCCCGGCGGTACAAAACCTCCAAAGGCGTAAATTTTGTCGTGGTAGGTGGTGAACGCAACATGGTGCGAAGGCAGCGCCATGGGCTTTTTCTTCGTCCATTGATTCGCAGCCGGGTCATATTCGTAAACCATACCTACAGGTTTCCAGACGGGAGCGAGTCCTGCGAAAACGTACATCTTTCCTGCCGCCGCAGCGCCTGAAATCTCTTCAGCGGGCTGGGGAAACGGCGCTAGCTTCAGCCATTTTCCCTGGGCGTGCGCGACTGGCATCAACAACATCAGTCCCGCCACTGCCGTAGCGAAGTCGAGTCGTGCCGATCTGGGTAACCTGAGCATCGTTCTCTCTTCCCTGAAATTTGCGCAATTCTCCCTTGCGATCTTACTGCAGTGTTGTTTCGCGGCTCGAGGCGTGGCTACCAGATCACCTTCAGCGCAAACTGAATCTGCCTTGAAGTGGTTGCCGTCGTATCCAGTAGACCTGCGCTGCCCACGGAGTTCCCACTTCCATCAAAGACCTGGTTGTTGGATGTCGGTGGATTGAAATTGGTGTGATTGAAGATGTTGAAAGCTTCCATTCGGAACTGAACGTTTATCCGCTCTGTGATGTGGTTGTTCTTAAACAAAGACAAGTCAAAGTTGACCAAACTCGGGCCCACGACGCTGTTTCGACCCCCATTACCCAGCAGGTTCGCACAAGTTCCGGGGATGCCGGGATTGCCTGGGACACCGGACGTAGCGGCGACGAAGCCGACCGGCTGACATCGTGTCGCGATGTCCGGTGTAGCCTGCGGAAGCGCAAAACAGTTCAGGTTCAAGTAGTTGAGACCGCCATGGACTGGGTTGCATCCATGAATGATGTCCGGATAATCGAAGGCGTCGGTGCTGTTGATGCCGAGCGGGTCGGGAGCGATTGTCGGGGTAAAGGGCACGCCGGTACTGGCAGAGAAGATCCCGCCGAATTCCCAGCCGCTCGCGGCCCAGCCCAGGACCCTGGGTAGCTCTTTAGGGCTCGGGACTTCCCAGTTATAGCTGACCACTACGTTGTGGGTCTGGTTGAAGTCAGAAGGTCCGCGTCGAGTTCTGGGGTCGAAGAAGAACAGGCTGGAAAGGCCGTTCCGAAATTGGTCGCCGTCGGTGGATCCTGAAGCAGTATCAATGGTTCTTCCCCACGTGTAAGAAACTTGCCCGGAGAGGCCATGGCTGAATCTCTTTTGCACCTGAGCTTCTAAAGCGTGAAAGATGGCGTCAGAATTCCAAAGGGTGGCCGGTACGCGGCCAAAGTTGGGGTTGATCCTACTGGTGGGTATGGGAGCGGCCTGAGTGCCAGTTGGTAAGAAGCCCACGACACATGGGTTCCCTAGTCCGTCTGGTCCGCAGGGCCAGAGGTATCCCTCCCGGGTCTTGGTCAGCGGTAGGACGATCGAGGAATCATCGGTCTGCATCAGGTTGTGCACCGCACGCGAGCCCACGTAGGCAATCATCCCAGTAGTGTTCGAAGCAATTGCGCGCTGGATATTCAAGTTCCATTCCATTACGTAATTGCGCTTGGGGTTCTGATCGATGAAAGCAGCCCGCTGTGAGGTCGGATCGATCGCCAGGGACCTGTACGCCGCGTTTGGGTTCGCAGAAAAGGCGCCGAAAGATCCTGGCGCCAGGTTCGAGCCGTTCACTGACTGGTAAAAGGGTACGGTTCCGTCGACCGTGTGCCGCAGGTTCGCAGGGAAAATCTGTACGTCGAATATTCCGAAACCGCCGCGGACCGCCGTTTTGGCGTTGTTGAACGGATCCCAGGAGAAGCCGACACGGGGCTCAAAATCGCGGTGCGTTGGATTCGCAAACAGCGGCGATCGAACCACTACGGCCGGAGCGGTCAGACTTGCCAGGCTGGCGAGCTTGCCGTTGATTTCGGAGGGCACGGTGGCGGTCTCATAGCGCAACCCCAGGTTCAGCGTCAGATTGGAGCGCATGCGCATGTCATCATTCAGATAGAGGCCAAAGAGTGTCTCTCGCATCCTGCGCGGCGATAATGTACCGGCAGCGTCAGCGATAAGAGAGTTAGGATTGTTGGTAAGAAAGTCCGATAGAGAATTGAACTCAAAGTCTCCACCGGGTTGGGAGGGGGTGGATTGGTTGTCTATGATTCGTTCCACATTCCCGCCGAATTTCAAGCTGTGGACACCCTTGATGAGAAATATGTTGTCGTAGATTTGCCAAGAGTTCCAGTTATACTCCGCCGGTTGCTGGGTACTGAGGCCACCACTAAAAAACGTCAGTCCGGGCACACCGATAAACCCCACGGTGTCTCCCGGAACGTATCCCAGACTAGTATCTGCCGCCAGCGGATTGATTGCTGTGCTGCCCGAGGGAGCGGCGGCAAACTCGCGGTGATAACCCAGCCGGAAAGAATTCATCAGGGAAGATTTAAAGATGTGGTTTTCTTCCAGGTTAACTAGTTGCCGCCTGGTCTTGGTGAAGATAAGTTTGTTATTAAATTCGTCGTTCTGCGAGGACGGAGAGCTGTCGTACATGTAGCCGCCGGATAGGTTGTCCTTGTCTGAGAACTTATGGTCAACCCGGGTCGTGAAGTAATTCTCAGTGACAATTGCGGAACCGGCAAAGGTGAAGATGCCGGTGTCACCCGTGCCAGGTTGACAAGTGGAGAACGGGCAGATGAGACCCTGGTTGGGCAGGGGATAAAAATTCAGGTACGGTTTCACAAAAGGGTTCACGCCGACGTTAGTCGTGGTCGAGCAATCAGGAGCATTGCATAGCAGTCCATTGCGGGCAGCGGGTGAAGGTACGTTGTCGACCATGCTCAAACCCAGCGACTGACGTAGTCCCTCGTAGTCACCGAAAATGAACGTCTTATCTTTCTGAATAGGTCCGCCCGCCGACACGCCGAATTGATTGCGTCGAAAAGGGGCGATCTGCGGTCCGTCAAAATAGTTCCGGGCATCGAGCGCGCTGTTGCGCAGAAACTCATAAGCGCTGCCATGAAAACGATTGGTCCCGGAGCGCGTGATGGCGCTGATCACACCGCCTGCGGTTCTACCGTACTCAGCGCCTTGGTTGGTGGTTAAAACAGTGAACTCTGAGACTGCATCTACCCCGAGGTTGCCACCCAGAATGCTACCCGGGGCCTGGTTGGTGTAGTCGTTGATGCTGATCCCATTCAGGAGGTAATTGTTCTGCTGGGGACGTCCGCCGCTGACCGACAACTCCACCCCAAATCCACGGCCCAGCCGGTCAGTGCTGGAGACGGGCGCCATGACATGTATCGCAGAAACACCGGGCTGCAGTTGGGCTAAATCAGTCCAGGACCTTGCATTAAGGGGCAGCTCGACGATGGTTTTCGAGTCGGTGACACCACTGATGGTTGACGATTCCAGTTGCAAGTCGGGCGGCAGATCCTTGACCTCCACGCGTTCGCTGATCGTGCCCACCTTCATGGTAACGTTTGAAACCAGCTGTGCTCCTACATTCAGAATGATTCCGTTCCGAATCGCCGTTTCAAAGCCCATCGCCGTAACCGTCTGCTGATAACTACCAGGTAGCAAGTTGGGTACGCTGTAGAGCCCCTGGCTGTTGGTGGTCACGCTTGTAGCGACATCTGTCGCCAAATTTCTCAAGGTCACCGATGCATTGGCGATTGCCGCCCCAGAGTTGTCAACAATGGTGCCGGAAATGGTTCCCCCGACCACTTGTGGATGGAGAGAACTGGGGTCGAGAACGCTTAGCAGCAGGACTAGCACGGCCGAAAAGCAGCTGAAACACTTCTTGGTGTTATTGGCTGAACCCATTGCCCACCTCCTGAAGGTTGCAGGCTAGAAACCGGGTTGCGTTCCTCCGCAGATTTAAGCCAGATTCTGCGAAAGATTCTTTGTGTTGGACGGGAAGTATAGACCAGAACTCCAGGCCTGTCACAGGAAAATGAACATGTTCTAGCTTTCACCGGGGTACGACTGATCCTTTCACATCAAGCAATACCGCCATTCGCTGGAGAGCTAGAAGGTCATCCACTTGGTTACGAGGCTAAGCAGAAACCGAAACCCCAGTTTCGATTTCCTCAAGCCGCCGTCTTTTCGGCTCAACCCCGAACAAGAGGACGACGAAGATCTGCACGATAAGAAGCCCGATAAGAAATCCGACGACGCCACCCACGCCATAAGAACGGAACAGAGCGACCACGATGAACGGCGTCACAATTGTCGCACCGCGCCCGAAGGTATTGCAGATTCCGGAAGCCCGCATGCGAACTTCGGTCGGAAACAACTCTGGGATGTAAACCGCAAATAGGAGAGTGACGAGGACGTAAATCGGGATCATCAGCAGGAATCCAACTATTTGCAACACGGCCGGATGTTTGGAGAAGGCATAAATGCTGCCGATCACAATAGTAACCACGGAGGCACCCATGATGGACGGCTTGCGTCCCCACGAGTCAGCAGTCAGCGCGCCGAGCGCCGAACCCAGCGGCGCACCCAGCGAGATGACTAAGGAATAGCCAAGGGACGATGCAATGCTGAATCCCTCTCGAACAAAGAAGGTCGGCAGCCAGGTGACAAACCCAAAGACCAAGGTGTTGACGACGATTAACGTGGTGGCGCCGACAATCATGCGTGGCAACAGCACAGGACTAAGCAGCGACTTGAGGCCCCGAGAATGGGCGGCGGCCGCCGGCGAGGGTGCTGGTGGCGGAAGTGGGGCGTGTTCGATGGAAGCTTCGCGTTCCGCAGAGCGCAAGATGGCGTCAGCCTCGTCGGCGCGGCCTACCGATTCCAACCAGCGCGGCGACTCCGGCAGAGCTTTTCGCAAATACCAGACGACCATGGCGCCCAACCCACCGAGGGTGAACATGGCCCGCCAGCCAAAGTGGGGAATGATGAGCGCCCCAAGGAGTGCAGTCGCCGGTGAGCCGCTGACAACGAAGACCGAGATCCAGCCGAGCCACCTTCCGCGAGTTTGCGGGGGAACAAATTCCGTCATGGTCGCATACCCGACAACGTTCTCGGCGCCAAGCCCTACTCCCATGGCGAAGCGGAGCAAGATCAGCACTTGCATCGAAGGCGCGAAAGCAGCCGCAATGGACGCAAGGCCGAAGATTGCAAGGTTGGCTTGATAGGTGAAGCGGCGCCCGTAGCGGTCGCCAAGGAAACCGGTCAAGAATGCGCCCAACATCATTCCCACAAACGTCACGGAGATGAACTCTGCATTTTGGTGCATCGTGGAAAAGCCGCTGTGCAGCGTGGCGCCGAGGACCGTTGCGGCTACATAGATATCAAAGCCGTCGAAGAACATGCCGATGCCGATCAGCCACATGATGCGCCGGTGGAACGAGGAAATCGGCAGCCGATCGAGACGCGCGCCTGCATTCACAGTGGCGGCCAGTTCACTTCTCCTTTGCGAGCAGGGCGATGCTCCCGGCCGTTAAAGCTTCGAGCGCGGCGTGGCAGTTCTGGTCAAAGGATTTCTGTTGGGCGGCGAGAAAGAATTCCTTGCATCGTCGAACCGCAGACGGATCGAGCGCAAGAATTCGCTCGACCAGAGCATCAGCTTCACTCGACAAACGGTCTGCCGGGAAAACTTTGGAGATGAGGCCGATTTGCAGCGCGCGTTCGGGGCTTATAGGATCGCCTAAGAGGATAAGTGGAAAGGCAAATCGCGGCAATGTGTATTCGCCAAGATAGGCCATGATGGCGGCAGGCGGGAGACCGGAATGCATCTCAGGAAATCCCAGCCGGGCAGGCTCTGCCACCAGAGCGAAATCACACAGAATCGCGAGTCCAAAGCCGAAGCCAAAAGCGTCTCCCTGAACCTCTGCCACGCTGATCAGCGGCGAGGTTCGCAATATGCGCTTGACCTCTATGATACGAGCCGCCTCGGCACGGATACTCTCAGCATCCCGGCCGGCGCGCTCTCGCCCGGTGCAGAAAACCTTGCCTCGGGCGCGGATTCGTAACACTCGCGCGGCTGGGTGGGATGCTTCGCGTTGAAGCTCGCGCAGCATCGCGTCGAACATCCGGCCACTGACCTGATTGCCGCGGTCAGCGTCATCGAGTGTGAAGGTGAGGACATCATCAGTTCGCTCGATGATCAAGCCGGGGGGGTGGGAGTCAGACAAGTTGGGTTCCTGAGACGACACGCGGCCAACGCTATACAAGGGACACAAGCTGTGTCAACAAGGGCCAGAAGAGGCGCGCATATTGACAACTCCGCTGCGGACGTCACTAATGTTCGAAAGTCACCAGTTTTTGTGATCAAGTCGCGAAAACAAGGAGCGTGATTCCACGATGGAAGAGGATCCCAGGGTTCCTTTTGAGAAAGCACATGCCGATAGCACTACTTCTGATGCCGAGGGCGGCCCCAAGCGCATACATGGCATGGCGCGCGAGTTGACATTGCTGACCATGCGTCGTAATGGGAAGTATCGGCTTGGGGTAAAAACTGATTACGGCATTCTGGATGCGCCAGAGGCAGGGAGATTGTTAGGCACGTTTGCACCCGCCACTGTCGACAATCTACTTCAGCAAGAGGATGGCCCCAGCCTGAATGCTCTGGTGGATACTGCTCTCACGTCGCAGGCCGCGCATCCCGCGTTCATCAACGAAGGAGAAGTTGAATATGGACCGGTCGTGACGCGCCCCGAGAAGATCGTGTGCGTGGGTCTCAACTATCGGCGACATGCAAAAGAAGTCAACCTGCCAATCCCAAACCAACCCGTGCTTTTCAACAAGTACAACAACGCGCTCAGTCCTCACAATGGCGCCATCAAGCTACCAGTCGAAATCGCCAGCAAATTCGATTACGAAACGGAGTTGGTCATTGTGATTGGTAAGACGGCAAGAAATGTCGGCGAGACTGATGCGCTTTCGTATGTCGCGGGCTATTGCGCGGGCAACGATTTCAGCGCGCGAGACCTGCAGTTCGACACCGGCGGCCAATGGATGGTCGGCAAAACACCCGATCAGTTTGCTCCCCTGGGGCCGTATCTGGTCACGGCGGACCAGATCAATCCGGACAGATTGAAGGTTGAGTGTCGAGTGAACGGCGAGACGCGCCAGTCCTCCAATACCGATGATTTCATCTTCAATACCGCGCAGATCGTGAGCTACATTTCCCGCCACATGACGTTGAAGCCGGGAGACATAATCTTCACCGGGACGCCTGAGGGCGTGATTCTCGGTTATCCAAAGGACAGGCAGGTCTGGTTGAAGGCCGGCGACAAAGTCGCCTGCAGTGTGGAGAAACTGGGCGAGCTGAGATTCGAATTGATTTGATTGTCACTCCTGGACTGTCACGCCGCGACAGATGTATAGTGAGCCTGCTGCTTTTGTGAACTTGTTCGCTTTTCGGCGTAATCTTCCGAGCGGGCGGGACCTAGGCCATGGATACGAGATTCATCGGTAAACCGCATGAGTGGGACCCACGCCGTGTCTACAGCCAGACGGGCGCGGATTGGCAATATCGCGTGGACTTTGACCGTTTGCGCAAAGATCGTTTGCAACGTCTCAAGGAGCAGATGAATGCGCGTGACCTCGGCGCGTTGGTGTTGTTTGCGGGCGCGAACATCCGGTATGTGACGGCTTCCTATCAGGGTAATTGGAAATACAACATCAACATCCGCTACGCCGTTCTGCCGAACGGGGCTGAGCCAATCCTTTTCGAAACCGCGGGATCAGACCTGCACTGCGCCGAGATCGATCTTCCCTGGATGGAAGGCCGCATCAACCCGGCGATCACATGGCAATGGGCAGAAGGTGCGGTCCCAGTCATGGCGGGCAGAATGGCGCAGAGTGTTGTCGACGTCCTCGAGGCCCAGGGGGTACGAAAAGAACGAGTTGGGATCGACAACTTCGATTGGCCGGCGCTGAAAGCCTTTCAGGAATGCGGTCTTAACATCACCGATGCCTGGCCAGCAGTCTCCGCGGCGCGCGTCATCAAAACTCGCGACGAAATCGAATTATTGAAACAGGCTTCCAGCATCGGCGATGCAGCCATGTGGCGGATCAAATACGAGTGGCTCAAGCCGGGCGTCCGCGAACGCGAGATTGAGGCCAAGGTGCACGAGTTCATGCTCGAGCGCGGTTGCGAAATCATTTACGACATCATCGTGGCGTCGGGGGGAAATACCAGTCCGTACCGCCGCTGGGCGACGGACAAGATCATTCGCCAGGGTGACCTGGTGATTGTTGACATCAATGCGGTCGGACCATCGGGATACTTCATCGATTTCGTGCGCTGCTTTAAGTGTGCGGCGAAGATGAACCAGAAGGAAATCGACCTGTATCGAGAAGTCTACGACTCAATGTATGCGGGATTGGAAAAGCTGCGTCCGGGCAATACCACAGCGGACGTCGCGGCAGCTTTTCCGGTGTATGACGATGACAAATACGGGACTGTAACCTTGCAGCAGTTCGCCCACAGTATAGGCCTGACGCTGTATGAAGGCATGTGGATTTCGCGCGCCTATTCGCTCAAATTCCCGGCGGAAATAAAAGAAAACATGTATTTCGCCATCGAGACTTTTGCGGGACATCCCGGTCTGGAACAGACCACCCGGCTGGAAGAGAACGTTCTGGTTACGGGCAAAGGTCCGGTCGTGTTCACGTTGATGGAGCATATGCAAGAAGCGATGAGATTTTAGGCATGGCACAATCGCTGGTCAGCGTCGCGGACTCGGCGTTTCCGAATCTTGACCCAGCCCGGGAGGTACTGGCGAAAATTGGCGCCAATATACTGCTGGCGGAGAAACCGACGCCTGAAGGCATCATGAAAGCAGCGCGGCAAGCCGACGCGGTACTCGTCACCTACGCCAAAATCACGGCTGAGATGATCGGGCAGATGAGCCGCTGTCGGATCATCGCACGCTTCGGGATCGGCGTCGACAATGTCGATATCGCAGCCGCTACGGGCGCCGGCATTGTGGTCACCAGAGTTCCCGATTACTGCGTGGACGAAGTTTCCGATCACACCATGGCCTTGCTCCTGGCCCTGGTCCGCAAGATTCCGTTTGCGAATTCGTTGGTGAATGGGGGCCGTTGGGGAATGCCTGCGGTAGTGCCCATTCACCGTTTGCGGGGAACCGTGTTGGGTCTGGTTGGGTTCGGGAAAATTCCCCAGTTACTTGCTCCTAAGGCAAAGGCGTTCGGCATCCAAGTAGTTGCTTACGACCCGTACATTTCAGAATCGATCATGAGCGCCGCGGGAGTTGAGCAGGTGGATTTCGCCAAGTTGCTCAAGGTGTGTGATTACGTTTCTATTCATACTCCGTTGCTGCCGGAAACGCATCATTTGTTTAACGCAGACGCTTTTGCCCAGATGAAACCGACTGCCTACCTGATTAACACAGCTCGCGGACCCATCGTGGACGAAAGAGCTTTGGCGCATGCGCTCGATACGGGACAAGTTGGCGGCGCGGCGCTGGACGTCTTGTCATCAGAGCCGCCCGTGGATTCAGCTCTTTTTGGGCGGGACAACGTAATTCTCACGCCGCATATGAGCTTTTACTCAGTAGAGTCGCTGGTCGAACTGCAGACCAAGGCAGCGGAAGAAGTTGTGCGTGTTCTCACTGGGCAAATGCCTCTCCATCCGATCAATCCCGAGGTCCTGCTTGCAGTACGACAGCGTGCTGATGCCTGATTCCCAGGGCTGCGGTGAGGTAAACTCGTAAACAAGTACAGCGCAATTCGCGGAAAGTTGATTCAAAGTAGCTCGGCACAACAACCTTCGTAGAGAGTTCTGGAATGGCAACAACCCGACAAGTCAATGTCAATGGACGCGTCTACACCACCGACGCCGATCCCGAAGCGAGCTTGTTATTTGTCTTGCGCGATCATCTCGATCTGACCGGAACTAAGTACGGCTGCGGTGAAGGCCAGTGCGGCGCATGCACGGTGCTGATCGATGGAAAGGCGCGCCGCTCCTGCATTACGCTGCTCAGTGATGTTGCTCAAAAGCAAATTACCACCATTGAAGGCCTCGCCAAAAGCGACCAGCTGCATCCAGTGCAACAGGCTTTTCTGGACGAAGCCGCCATGCAGTGCGCGTACTGCACCTCCGGCATGATTATGTCGGCGGTGTCGCTGTTGAGCGCTAAACGGGAACTATCCGCTGCCGAAATTTGGCGATCGATGGAAGGCAACGTGTGCCGCTGTGGAACCTATACCCGCATCGTGGCCGCAATACAAAAGGCAGCAAAAGTCATGCAGGAGTCCAGGCAATGAGCCACGAGCTGGACTTTGTGGCTGGGTTGGAACCTGAACGCTATGAACTCACCGCTCCGCCCAAGTACTGCTTTGAGGTCGACCGACGCGAATTCTTCAAATTCCTGGGCGCCGGGCTTCTTGTTGTCGGCATGTGGAAACCCGCGTACGCCATGCAGGAATCGGGCTCCGACAAGGGAGTGCAAGCGCAATCGCTGCCGACAGAAATTGGAGCCTGGTTGCACATTGGAGAAGATGGCACCGTGACCGCCTACACGGGCAAAGTAGAGGTCGGACAAAATATCCGGACCTCCCTTACCCAGGCTATTGCGGAGGAACTCCATGTACCCGTCGGCAAGATTCAGATGGTCATGGGTGATACGAAGCTAACCCCATACGACCGGGGGACATTCGGCAGCCGCACCACTCCTGAAATGAATCTGCAATTGCGTAAAGTGGCATCGGCGGCGCGTGATACTTTGATCGGCATAGCGGCGGCGCAGTGGCAAGTGGACCGCAACCGGTTGGTCGCCGGGGACGGAAAAATTACGGATCCCGCAAACAGACGCTCGGTTGAATATGCTGCCCTGGTCAAAGGGAAGCAACTCACAGAGACGCTGCCCGCCGAAGATCCTCTGATTCCCGCCAGCCAGTGGACGGTAGCAGGCAGCTCATTGCCGAAAGTCGATGGCTGTGATTTTGTTACCGGGAAGCATCGCTATCCGTCAGATCAGAAGCTGCCGGACATGCTTTATGGCAAAGTGCTGCGTCCGCCTGCTTTTGGTGCGACGCTTTCCTCCCTCGATACGCGCGAGGCGGAAAAAATTCCCGGTGCGGTCGTCGTCTGTGACGGTAATTTTGTCGGGGTGGCGGCGCCGACCGCAGAGATTGCCTCGCGGGCAGTAGCCGCCATCCACGCGGAGTGGAAATCCGAAACGCAGATTTCGAACAAGGAGGTGTTCGACTACCTGAAGAAGAATGAAGAGCCCAGCGATGCAGGCGGATCCGGGGCCCCAGGATCTCTGGCGCGAAGTGATTCGAGCGGGTCCGCTTTCCGTACTGAGACAGGATCGGTGGACAAGGCGTTGGCTTCTGCTGAGCATCGTCTGCGGCAAACCTATACTGTCTCCTATATCGCTCATGTCCCGTTAGAGCCGCGTGCCGCATTGGCTGAGTGGTTGGGCGATAACGTGACTGTCTGGACGGGCACGCAGCGGCCCTTTGGAGTGCGGACCGAACTTGCCGAAGCATTCCGTATGCCGGAAGAACGGGTCCGCGTGGTCATGCCCGACACGGGATCAGCCTACGGGGGTAAGCACACCGGCGAAACTGCTATTGAGGCTGCCAGGTTAGCGCGTGCGGCGAAGCGGCCGGTGAAGCTGTTGTGGACGCGCGAGGAAGAGTTCACCTGGGCCTACTTCCGTCCTGCCGGCGTGATCGATGTCACCAGCGGTATGGGCAAAGACGGCACGATCGTTGCGTGGGATTTCCATAATTACAATTCAGGAGCCATGGGAATCCGCACTTTCTACGAGATCGAGAACCAGCGAATCCAGTTTCATGTCACCCGCTCTCCTTTGCGGCAGGGATCGTACCGTGCGTTGGCCGCTACAGCCAACCATTTCGCTCGCGAATCGCATATCGACGAACTGGCTCATCTCGTCAAAATGGATCCGCTGGAATTTCGCCGGAAGAATCTGAAGAATGAGCGCCTGCGCGCTGTTTTTGAGGCGGCAGCAAAGAAATTTGGGTGGGGGCAGACTAAAGCTGCCGGCCACGGCTTTGGAATGGGAGGCGGCTTTGAGAAAGGGGGAAACGTCGCCACGTTCGTCGAAGTTGCACTGGACCGGTCGACGGGCGACGTCAAGGTGTTGCGCATGGTCACCGCCTTTGAATGTGGGGCCATTGTCAACCCCGACGGTCTTCTCAATCAAATCGAAGGCGCAAACGTCATGGGCATGGGTGGAGCGCTTTTTGAAGCCATTGAATTTTCGAATGGCCGGATCCTGAATGGGCGACTCTCTGACTATCGCGTGCCGCGGTTCAGTGATGTGCCCGTGCTCGAGACCGTCCTGCTCGACCGCAAAGACATTCCTTCGGCTGGCGCGGGCGAAAGCTCCCTGGTTGGTGTCGCTCCAGCGATTGCGAATGCCATTTTCGATGCGACCGGTGTGCGTCTACGCTCATTACCTTTGGTGCCAAACGGATTGAAGGTTTCCTGAGGAGCAGCTCGGTTACGGCGAAGCCGTTGTTGGTTATCCATAGCAGGAAAGCATAAGTACATTTCGAAAAGAGAGGAATGCAACATCATGCGTCGTCCAAGCACGGTTGTAATCGCAGCTGCGATTTCCTGTGTTGTTTACGGTTTCTTGCTGGTTGAGTTTGCTCTGGCCGGTCCTTCGGGCTATCACGTCGTAAAGACGATAGCGATTGGTGGCAACGGCAAATGGGACTACGACCTCGTGGACAGCGATGCGCGACGTGTGTACGTGACTCACCAAACTCATGTGGTAGTGCTGGATGCGGACTCCTATGCGGTGGTGGGTGATATTCCCAACACTTTAGGGGTCCATGGCGTCGCGCTGGCCACTGACCTCGGCCGCGGATTTACCAGCAATGGGCGAGCCAACACCGTCACCATCTTTGACCTCAAAACGCTGAAGGTAATCGGCACGGTCAAGTCAAGCGGCCAGAATCCAGATGCCATCTACTACGATGCAGGCTCGAAACGGGTTTTCGCTTTCAATGGTCACAGCGCAAACGCCACAGCGATCAACGCTGCCGATGGAACCGTTGCCGGGACAATCGCAGTTGGCGGCAAGCCGGAGTTTGCTACCGGTGATGATAAAGGGCACGTCTATGTCAATATCGAAGACAAGTCCGAGTTGCTTGAGATCGACGCGCAGAAGCTCTCGGTCATGCACCGCTGGCCTCTGACCGGTTGCAAAGAACCTTCGGGGCTAGCGATCGATCAGAAGAACCGCCGGCTTTTTTCTGTGTGCGGGAATAAGAAGATGATGGTTGTGAACGCCGACACGGGCAAAGTGGTAGCAACCCCTGCTATCGGCGACGATCCTGACGCCGCCGGTTTCGATCCAGATACGCAACTGGTGTTCAGCTCGAATGGTGAATCGGGAGACCTTACGGTTATTCATGAAGATTCACCCGATAAGTACAGTGTCGTGGAAAATGTGTTGACCAAGAAATATGCACGCACGATGGCGATAGACTTCAAGACCCACAACATTTTTCTGCCGGTCGCGGAGTTCGAACCGGTTGCGCCCAAAGGAGAAGAGGAACCGCCGATGAAGCCGAATAGTTTCGGCGTCTTGTTAGTGGGCAAGTAGGTCAGGTGGACTTATGAAGCAAGTCAGCATCGGAATCATCGGGACCGGCTGGTGTGGAGGCATTCGCGCTGAAACCTGCGCCGCCAGCCCATACGTGAGCGCTCTGCACCTGGCGGAGATCAAGCCGGAGCGGCTAAAGGAAATTGCAGCCAAGACTAAGCCAGCCACGGCGACCACGGATTACCGTACTTTGCTCGACAACAACAGTATCGATGCCATCATTATTTCGGCGACCCCGGAAACAACTCATTTCCCAATGGCCAAAGAAAGCCTGCAGGCCGGCAAAGATGTGCTGTTGGAAAAGCCGATGGCGCTCGAACTCTCCGAAGCCGATGAGCTGATCGCTCTAGCACGTTCGAAGAACCGGCTGTTTACCATTGGCTATTCGCAACGTTTCAATCCAAAGTTCGCTTATGTCAAACGCTCTATCGATGACGGGACGATCGGGCAACCCGTGAGTGCATTGGTAAGCCGGCATATCACGCGCAACCTCGGCGACAAAATTGGGGGGCGGATCAAACTCTCGCCCGCTGCCATGGAAGCAACGCACGACCTCGACTTCGTGCTCTGGTGTTTCTCACCGAGAAAGCCCGTCCGCGTGTATGCCCAGGAAGTCCGCAAAATTATGCAGCCCACGCATCACGTGCCCGATTGTGTATGGATTGTCGTCACTTTGGAAGACGGCTGTGCATTTACCATTGGCGCAAGTTGGGTGCTTCCGCCTGCGTATCCAAATTTCTCGTCCACCTGGATTGAGATGATCGGAACGGATGGGGCAATTATGGCGGACGATACCCACCGCGATGTCTGCCTAAACACGATGAAAAGAGGGATCGAATTTCCCATCTCAACCATGCCCGGCGAAAAAATTGACCATGTGTACGCCGGCCCGATGGAAGCGGAGACCATTCATTTTCTTGAGTGCGTAACAAAAAGACAACAGCCATTAGTGACGGCAGAACACGCGCGCATGGTCATGCAGGTATATCGGGCTGCGGATAAGTCGGCGGAAGAAGGCCGACCCATCGACCTACTCTTCTCAGAGCCACTGTCCGAGCGTTTACAGCGAAAGCATGCGGAGCCAATCAAAGATGTTGCCGCGGATCGTACCTGAGCGATGCTGGATACTAATCGCACACTTGTTTCCGAATCCAATTCTTTTCCCGCGACCAAAATCTTGAAACCAACCAAGACGCGATGGCTGGTTCTTCTCCTGATCAGCTTGATGTACATGATCACCTACATGGACCGGACGGGCATCTCGATTGCCGCGCCAGGGATGGCAAGAGACTTTGGCCTTAGCCGGACGACGATGGGCATCGTATTCAGCGTTTTTTTGTGGGCCTACGCGATCGGACAGATACCCGGGGGCTCGCTCGCCGACCGTTTTGGCCCGCGAATGATACTTCTAATCATCGTACCCTTCTGGTCTCTTATGACAGGTTTAACCGCGATCGCTGCCGGTGTGGCCTCGCTGATTGCCATTCGTGGTGTCTTCGGACTAGCCGAATCTGCTGCTTTTCCCACCGCTACGCGAGCCATGCAGCTCTGGTTTCCTAGGGAGGAGCGCGGTATCGTCCATGGCGTCACCCACAGTTTCAGCCGGCTCGCGGTTGCGATTGTACCGTTCGTTGCAGTGAGTATTATGGCCGCATTCGGATGGCGTTGGATTTTCTACATTTTCGCTGCGGCAGGCCTGCTATGGTCGTTAGCTTTCTATTTGCTCTACCGCAACCTTCCCGAGCAGCACCCCAGGGTCAATCCTGCTGAGTTAGCGCACATACGCGGCCTCAATGCCGACGACACGATCAGGTCTGTCGATCTCCATCGGCAGCTTGCGCCGCCGTGGAGAATTATTTTTCGCTCGCCCAATATGTGGTACATCGCAGCCGGTTATTGTTGTTTTTACTACGGGACCTACTTCTACATGACGTGGTTTCCGAGTTACCTTCTTGAGTATCGCCACTTATCGCTGAAGGCCGTGGGCATACTGGCCTCTCTTCCGCTCTTGGCTGGCATGATCGGAGATATTGTGGGAGGAACTCTGACGGACGCAGTGTATCGCAAGACGGGCAGACTCAGATTCTCGCGCCGAATCGTAGCCGCGCCGTCTATGTTGGCGTCAGGAATTTGCCTGATTCCAGCGGCCATGACTCACTCTCCAGGGACAGCAATATTCTGCTTGACCGCATCGTTGTTCTTCCTTGAGCTTGTCATCAGCCCGGCTTGGGCCGTGCCCATGGATGTCGGCGGCGAATACAGCGGTACGGTATCAGGCGTGATGAACATGGCTGGCAGTCTCGCAGCCTCGCTGTCTCCTATCATCTTCGGGTATTTGGCTCAGCGCGGATTCTGGATTACGCCATTTTTTATTACTGCAGCCGTCCTGTTGACCGGAGCCCTGATCTGGGCGTTCTTGATTGATCCCGAAAGGTCTGTGGTTGAAAGTGTGCCTCTGCCGGTCTGAACCCCGTCGAGAATGGTTTCCCAGCTGAGCAGTATCTAAGCCTCATCTCAAAGCTTTCTATTTCAGCGCGAAATACACTGCCACCCCCTCCGCCTACAGAGTGTCTTAAGCCGTCCTGTCTCGCGAGTTCTGTCATCCGCACGAATCGCCCGGCGCGATACTCGGTGTAGAGACCACGTGGGGCAATTGAGAGAAAATTTCCGCTGTTCACTGCGCCTTATGCTGTAGTAGCATTGCCGAGATACGTAGGAGATATATGAAAAGGGCCCGTCTTTCCAAAGCCGAAACCCGCATCCTGGAGCAGTGCTGGAAACTGGGAACCTGCTCGGTGCGCGAAATCCTCGACAGTCTGCCCGAGGATGAGCGGGTTGCGTACACCACCGTGCAGACCCTGGTTTATCGGCTCGAGCAAAAAGGCGCTTTGCGAAAAGTGAAGAAGATTGGCAATGCGCAAATGTTCGAACCTGCCATCGACCAGAGCCAGCACCGCAGCGGGCTGGTGCGAGATCTCCTGGACCTGTTCGGCGGCTCCCCTCGCCTGCTGGTCTCCAATCTCCTCGAAACCGGCACGATCACGCTAAGAGATTTGAAGTCTCTTCAGAGCGCGGTGGCGAACAGCAAGACCGGCCGCGGCCGTGGAGGCAAAGGGTATGCATGAGCAAATTGCGCGCGTCTTGTATCACCTTCAAGTTCACTTGCTGTATGCCTCAATCGTGTGGTTTGCGGCTTGGGTTCTGACCTCGCTCGGACGCGCCTGCGCCACCACGAAATATTGGATTTGGGTAGCGACATCGCTCAACTTCATTGTGCCGCTGGGCGCGGTTCTCGACAAGGTCCTGGCGTCGCATCTTTCGTGGGCCACACCGCTTAGCGTTATGGGCGACGTAGGGCTTAGCATCGCTGAAAATGTGCCGGTCTGCTCGGCGCTCTGCGTGGTGTGGTTGCTGGGCGCAGCTTTAATGTTCACGCGGTTGTGTTCTCGGATACGGGCTGACCGTCGCGAAGCTCAGGCCATGGCCGGTAAAAGCACTCTTAGCCTCAGCCCGGATTTGCATTCTCATGGCGTACCGGTAAGGTTCGCTAAGAATCGGCGAACTCCGACGGTGGATGGGATTTTGCATCCTTATATCTCGCTCCCCAACGGAATTGACCGGTTGTTGAGTGAGCACGAACTTGACGCTGTCCTCATCCACGAGTTGACACATGCAAGAAGGCGCGACAACCTAATACGCCTTATCTATGAATTGGGACTATGCGGACTGTGGTTTCATCCGCTGGTCTGGGTTACCGGCTTTCGTCTTGCTTTGTATCGAGAACTCTCCTGTGACGAGTCTGTTATTCAGAGCTCTCGCGGTGGCGACCTGGTTTCCGCGCTGGCAAAACTTGCCAATCCAGAAGAAAGGTTCTTGCTTCAGGCGACAGCCTCATCATTGTTAAACCATCGTCTTGCCCGGCTGGCTGCTGCCCAGCCGCAACGGACGTCCCGCACAGCCAGTGCACTGCTAACCGTGGTGTTCAGCGTTGTACTCGTTGCGGGCGTTCTTGGAACCGTAGCACATACGGCTTGTTGTTTTGTTGCTAAGAACTAATCTCCAGGAGACGGTATGAAACTGAAACAAACAGGAATCTTCTTGCTATCGGCACTGCTCAGCATTGCCGCGGCAGCCATGGGACAGGCCACAAAGAGCGCCGCAACTGGGAGCGCATCTCAAGCGCAACAGTCGCAGCAGCCCCCAACCATAGCTTCGACGGTGGACCGCGAGATCAGTGGCATCGAAAAGCAAATTCTGGAAGTTGCCGGAGCTATGCCGGAAGATAAATTCAACTTCTCTCCTGAGAGCTTGAAAATTCCCGGCGATGACTACAGGGGTGTGCGCACGTTTGCCGTGCAGCTGAAGCACGTGGCGGCGTCAAATTATTTCATCTGGTCGCCGCTCACTGGAGACAAGCTGCCCGAAGGTTTGGGAGACGGCAACGGCTCCGCAGATATGAAGTCTAAGGCTGAGATCATCAGATTCGTGAAGGACTCGTTTGCGCTGGGTCACAGAGCCGCGGCCACATTGACTGTCGAGAACATATTGCAGAGTCCCGCGGGCAGCAAATCGACACGCCTGCATTTGGCCGAATTCGGCGTCGCCCACGCGTATAACCACTACGGCCAGATGGTGGAGTACTTGCGGATGAACGGAATTGTGCCTCCGGCCAGCCGGGGAAAGTCGGACTGACTGGAATATTTCGAGTTCAAACCGATTGAATAGAGCGGCAAGGTTCGCAACGCCTTTCGACTACGCGGCCGGCAAATCGCCATCATAGTGAACCCTAGGTGTCGTCCGAAGCTGCTGTTTCGTCCCAGTCGTCCGGCGGCAGAGGCACTCCCCAGATGTTTCGTGGCTGATCGAGTTCGATCCCGCAGCGCAGCGAGTCTTCAGGATCGACGTAGACAACGCGAGCCTTAACACGCTTATCCGTTAAGTAGACGTGAAGCGAGATTTTCATTCCGACGCCTAACCCGAGTGCGGTTGAGATCAATGCTCCATGAAGGTTGACCACGATAGTCTCGCCCTCACATCTCCGGGATTCACCGTCGCTCTCGATCGTGATTACTACCTTCAGAGAGATGCGAGTACTTCGCCGAGATTCACGAGGCATCGGCGTGCCGGACATGAGCCAAAGGATACACGCGTGAAACAGGTAATGAAAGGATGAGTGGTTCAGGAAGGCGTCATAGACTAGCTCACGAGGATGGACTTCAGAAACTCCTTAGTACCCTCCGGGCCAGTAATTCGGATGGTGAGCGCTCCCATGTTGGGCTCAGCTGTCAGTTGAAATGTCAGGAACGGACAGCACTGGCGCTCGGCTGCAATAAGGTCGGTTGCAAGTGCCAGCCAGTTCTTGTCACCGGGGACTCGGAAAGCGTATCCGTCATGGAGTTCTTCGGTCGCAATTACGGCAGACGTGAACTGAGCCAGAAGAGCCGCTTCCCGCTCACGTCTTTCGGCATCCGACAACGTGCAGATTACCGGAATCGTAGTGTGCTCCATTTTCAGGGCGGAGAAATTCACACCCTCGATGGCTCGATGTGTTTGGCCGTCGAGGCCACGAATGGTTTAAACAGCGACCTGAAGCGGTCGCTCAGTCGGAGTTTCTCGCTCTCCTGCTCAAGCAGACCGCGAGGGTCACTTGCCGACTTAAGCTCGTACCGCAGGTATGACAGCCGCATAAGCCATAGCGCATGCTTGAGGTCTTCTTGGTTGCGGACACGAAACGTAATCCATCCCGAATTGGGTACCCAGCCGTGCTCTTCGGCAAGACCTTCCGCCAAGAGCGCATCACGAACTGAGCGCGGGAAGGGTATGTCAACAATGCCGCCAGTGTGCACGTGGCCAACTTCTGCACTTCCGAAACGAAACTCCCGACCCCCAAAACGATGGGGATGAACGGAGATACTTGGCCACGCCGAGACTTCGTCATCGAGCTTCTTCATCTGGTTCATTGTCTGAACTCCATTCCTGTCTCTTTTTGATGATGATCGGCGCGTCGCAGATTCCAGGTAAATCGAGACAGGTAAATTACGCCGATACTCGAACGGGCCGAGACCGATTAATTTCCCGTCATGTAGCCGATGGCTTATCGCAATCGACCCACTCAGTTTGCAAGCTGGGCGGTTGAGTCAACGTCTGCATGACCACACAGTATTGTTCTGTCTTCTCGCGCAAGGCGCGCAGTTGCTCAGGCGTCGCCCGCGGCGCCACAATCTCAAATCGTGTATGAATACGCAGAAAGCCGACGGGCACCTCCTTTGATATACCGAGCGTACCCCGAAGATCCAAATCTCCTTCGACGGTTACCTCAATCCGTTCGATCGGTATTGCCATGGCCGCGGCGACCATCTGGCAGGTGATCTGCGCGCAGGCTGATAGGGCCCCAAGGAGCATATCGCCCGAACAAGCAGCGGTGCCGGCGCCGCCCACTCCCATGTGCGCTTCGGCCTGATAGATGGCACGTCCGACGGCAACCGAGCACGCAATCGGAGTCTCGGTTTGGCCGCCTCTTGCCTTGAGCGTGATTCGCGAACTGTCGGGGTCATCGCGGTATTGTTCTTTCAGCGGTTTTTGAAGTGACTTAAGATCCATGATGACCTCCGAAACTCGTCCCCCCGTATTCTAAGACAGTCCCACATGGTGCGACGACGTGCGCTCTTGTGGCAACTCCATCTGCTTGCTAGCATGCGTATATCGGAGGCTACCATATGCCCAAGTTTGTGATCGAGCGGGAAATACCTGGCGCCGGAAATCTATCCGATGCGGAACTGCAGGAGATTTCGCGCAAGTCCGTGGCCGTTCTCAAGGGCATGGGTCCTGAGATTCACTGGCTGCAAAGCTACGTCACTGGCGACAAGGTTTACTGCGTTTACCTCGCTCCCGACGAGGCGACGATCCGGGAGCATGCAAAAAGGGGAGGCTTCCCAGCCAACCGAATCTCCGCAGTACGCCGGCTCATCGACCCCACCACTGCGGAGTAAGCCCCCGCCGAAAACATCGCCACCTACTCCTCATCCGGTTTCTTTGCGACTGCGCTCAGTCGACTGACTTGACCTAACTCCGGCCGGAAGCAGAGACGGGCCTCAGTACGTCCTCAATAGCTTTTTCGATTGGCATCACCCAGCCCTCTAGCCAGGCTGTTCGACCTGTCGTGATAGTCAACGCTCGCCGTGCAGGCTCCAGACCTGTTTCAAGTTTAGCCTGCTCAGCCGCTGTAAGCGGGGCGCCAATGCTCTGGCGGAGCGCGGCCGCCGCGCCCGCCAGCCGCAACGAGCGCTCCGGTTGCGATTGTGCCGCTGTGGAGCACGCGAAGGATTCCAGCAGACGTGCGATCCCTCGCTTGTGTTCCAGCGCTTGAAATACCCCTATGCTCTCGCGGTAAAGCGAATCCGCTGTCTGGCAGTCCCCTTGCTCCCGAGCGAGGTTCCCCAAATCGGCAAGCGAGCCAGCGATGCCCCAGCGATCGTTGAGCTCTCGAAAAGTTGCCAAACTCTGTTCATACAGCAATCGTGCCGCTTCACACTGCCCCTGGTCACGCGCCACATCGCCCTGGTGGTTGAGTGCCCAGCCGACACCTGTTCTGTCGCCCAACTCCCGGAAAATCGACAGACCTTCCTCGTAGAGCGAACGCGCGCGTGCGTAGTCTCCCTGTAACTTGACGACATTTGCGAGGTTGCTCAGTGCACGTGCGACAGCCAGGCCGTCGTGCAGATCTCTCCACAACGCCAGACTTTCTTCGAACAGAGCCTGCGAAGCAGCAAGGTCGTCTTGGTCGCGGGCATTGACTGCCATGGCGTTCAACGATACCGCGACACTTCGCTTGTCCTCTGCCCGCCGGGCGATCTCCAAACTCTCCTCAAGGGCTGCGTTGGAGACAACGTAGTCCCCCTGCTCCGCGGCCAGAACTCCGGCCGCAAAAAGAGCTCGAAGCCGGGCGTTGGTTGGTGCTGATGATGCTTCGAGTTTCAGCAGTTTTCCTAAGCGTTCCCGGCCTTCGGCGAGATACTCCCGCATCTCCCAGAAGCGGAAAAGACCTACTCCCAAGCGCAGACCCCATTCTGCGTTGCCGGTTTCTGTAAGCCACTCGAGGGCGGCGCGAAAGTTGTCATGCTCGAGCTCGAACCGGTCCAGCCATCCCTTCTGGTTTGCGCCAGTGTCCTCCGCAGCCCCTTCTTCTGCCAGCACCAGACAGTAGGCGGCATGGGCGCGCCTGGTTTGCGCCTCTTCTCCGCTCTCCGCCATTTTTCCCAGGCCATACTCGCGAATCGTCTCCAGCATGACAAAGCGCGGTTCACCGTCCCCCTGTTCAATCTGCCGCACCAGGCTCTTGTCCACCATCGACGCCATGCCATCTAGGACGTCCAATCCCAGGTCTTGTTTCGTGTCGCACACGGATTCAACTGCTTCCAGCGTGCATCCACCTACGAAAATGGAGAGCCTCCTGAATAGCTTCTGCTCAGACGCGTTCAGAAGGTCATAGCTCCAATCAATTGTTTGCCGAAGTGTCTGCTGTCGAATGGGCAGGTCTCGTGCGCCGCCAGTCAACAGCTGCAGGCGGCTCGCCAGCCGCGTCCGCATGGCGGCAGGCGAGAGAAGCTTGGTGCGGGCGGCTGCAAGCTCGATGGCGAGTGGCAGCCCATCCAGCCGCGAACAGATCTCCACCACAGCGGTCGCATTTTCTTGGTTAAATTTGAAATCCGGCTTGACCGCCACGGCGCGTTGTATAAACAGAGATATCGCCGAATATTGCGACAGCACTTCGAGGGGAGGTAAGGACTTAGCATCCGGCAGGGTGAGCGGCAGCACCGGGAACTCGTATTCGTCGTAGACATGTAAGGCTTGGCGACTCGTCACAAGGAGCTTGAGATTAGGCGCCACAACCATTAGTTCGGCCAGCATGGGTGCTGCCGCAACCATATGCTCGAAGTTGTCGATCAGCAGAAGCATTGGCGCGCTCAGAGAATTCTGCAAGTATTCCTTCAATGTTTCGAGCTGCGGTTGACCTCCTGTCTCCCGAACTCCCAGCGTCTGCGCGATTACGATAGCGATCGAGCCCGGATCACTGACCCCGGCGAGCGGCACAAAATAAACCCCTGCCGGAAAGTGTTGCACCATGTCCCGTGCCACCTCCAGCGCGAGACGAGATTTTCCGATTCCTCCGGGTCCCGTCACCGTGACCAGGCGCACGTCGCGTCGAAGCAACAGCTCTTTGGCCGCAGCCAGTTCCTGATCGCGTCCGATAAGCGTGCTCCCCGACATCGGCAAATTGCTCGGACGAGTCTCCGCGCGCTTATGTTGGAGATCTGATAGGCGGTCCCGTATTGCCACAAGGTCGCGCGCCAGATCGCGGGTCGAGAAATAGCGTTTCTCGGGCTCTTTGGCCAGGCAGCGTTCAACCACCCAACAGAATGGTGGGGGAACTTCGGGGTTCAACGAACCGATCGGTTCGGGTTCTTCCTGGACAATCGCCAACAGAGTCTGCGCCTGGGTCTTCCTTTGAAATGGGCGCTTCCCGGTTGCCATTTCGTAAAGTATTAATCCGAAAGAGAACTGGTCTGACCGGAAGTCGAGTGTCTGACCGCTCGCTTGCTCCGGCGACATATATCCGATGGTACCCAGAATCAGACCTGCCTCAGTTTGAACGACAGCGGTGGAGCAAGAGTTGGACAACTGTTCGTCCCGAAGCGCGACTTTAGCTAACCCAAAATCAAGAATTTTTACCATCTCGGCTGAGACCATCAGGTTCTCAGGTTTTAAGTCTCGATGGATAATGCCAAGTTCATGAGCCTCGGCCAGCCCGTCGGCAACCTGCACTGCGATCGGAATGACCTTTCGCATAGGGAGAAGGTTGGAAGCAAGCAGTTGGCGCAGCGTCTTTCCCTCGACGAACTCGAGCACAAGGAAGTGAATCCCTTCCTCGTATCCGACGTCGTACAGGGTGCAGATATTGGGATGAGAAAGTTTGGAAATGGTCCGCGCTTCATGCTCCAGACGCTGACGCAGATCGGGCTTCTCGGACAGCTTCTCGGGTAAAACTTTGATGGCGACGATGCGCTCCAGGCGGGTGTCACGAGCCTTGTACACCTCGCCCATCCCGCCGGCGGCGAGCGCAGAAACGATTTCGTAGGGCCCGAGTTTGGTGCCGGGGTTAAGAGCCATCCGTTCGATAAATTATATGTGCCGCGGTCCCGCGTCGGAACCAACAACTTTGGATGAATTGTCGGCGCACCTTCCGTAAAACGCGTAAGGGAAGGGCGCCCGTCATCCAGGAAGAACGACTCACTAACCTGAATGAACCCCTCGCTGAACAGTTACCGAAACCGCTGAACCACGTAGCCAAAAGATGATCCACGACCCGCTTTACGCTGCTGCCGTGGCTTTTTGAACTGCATTTGCGGCGGCACGGGTTACATCGATCACCAAGTCGGGGTGGGAGAGCATGGCAACGTGGCTGCTGGCGACCTCCGTCGTGGTGGCGCCCATCCGCTTGGCAACGAACCGTTCCATGTCGGGGTGGACGGTGCGGTCGTTCTTGGCGACGATGTACCAGCTTGGCTTCGATCTCCAGGCAGTTCCTCCGACTTTCGCGTTGAACAGGTCGGGAGCCGGCACGCACTGGGTCGCCCAAACCAGCTTCTTTTCCTGCTCAGACAAATCGCCTGCGAAACAGTCGATGCCTTCCGGACGGAGCCAGATACGTCCGTCCGCGACTTCGATGTAAGAGAAGACGTCCGTCTTCGGGAAGTTCGACTGCTGTGTCTGAGATGTCTCGTCGGCGTCCGGAGCGAGCGCGGCGATGTAGACCAACCCGGCAACGCGGTCGTCGGTTCCGGCGCCGGTGATGACGCTTCCGCCGTAAGAGTGACCGACGAGGATGGCCGGGCTGCTGACCCGCCCCAGCGTGCTTCTTACGGTGGCGACGTCGTCCGCGGTTGTGTTGAGGCCATACTGGGCGGCGATCACCTGGTGACCTTCTGCCTGAAGTGTTGGAATCACCTTGCTAAAGCACGAGCCGTCCGCCCAGAGCCCGTGGCAGAACACGATGCTTGGTTTGGTTTGCGTAGGTTTCATTTTGTTCCCCTTTCACGCACTCCGGCTTTGACGGAGCGGGGTTACTAAGCGGCGGCGGAGGTCTTCACACTCTTGGCGGCTTGTTCGATAAGAGCTGCGACAGCCTCTGGCTGCGACACGTAGATGGCATGGCTGCCCTTGACCTCAACGACCGTAGAGCCCGCCCGCTTGGACATGGAACGCTGGGCATCAGGTGGAATCATCTTATCGTCGGTCACGATCAGGTACCAGCTCGGCTTGGCCTTCCACGCCGGTTCACTGATCTTGCCGCTGAGAGCCTCCACGCCCCACGGGACTTGAGAGTCAGCCATGAAAGCGGCTCTTTCTGCGTCCACATCGGCTGCGAAGGAATCGCGGAACTTCGCCCGGTCGAGGAACAAATAGCCGTCTTGCGGAGGCAGTATCGGCGGTACGGGTGCCCCGGGCGGCGGATCTTTGATAAGCGTGGCCACGGACTCGCCCTTGTCCGGAGCAAAGGCGGTGATATGCACGAGTCCTGCAACCTTGGGATCGTTTCCGGCTTCAGTGATCACCGCTCCACCATAAGAGTGGCCGACGAGAATTACAGGTCCGTCCTGCGATGCAAGAGTTCGCTTGGTAACCATCACGTCGTCTGCCAACGATAGGGTAGGGTTTTGGACGATGCTGACGTTGTAGCCCTTCTTTTTTAGGGTCCTGTAGACGCCCTCCCAGCCAGAGCCGTCCACAAAGCCGCCGTGGACCAGAACGATGTTGTTCATTGCTCGCTACCTCCTCTCCTTAACAGTTCGCCCGGGCCTCTAAGATTTCCGGCTGGTGGGAAAGTGTAGCGGCCGGTAAATTAGCTGTCAATCGTGAGGCGTACTGGAGAGCGTTTGCGAAGAACAGAGAGTAGGACTGACCCATCTGTACAAGGATTAGTGTTGAAATATCGCGTTGGTGTTGAAAAAGTCACCGAGTTGGTGCTTGCGAGGGCGACAACAACAAGGTTATAAGCAGACGAGAGTTAGTGATGCTGCAGGCAATCGCGATTCTCGGAGTCTGGCTGCTTATGATGGGGCAACACGACCGTTCGGAGTCGCTGTTCTACTACTTCCGCATCGAAGATCAGGTTCCTCAAAACCACTTGTTAGGTTTCATCGACCGCTACGTCGGTTTCGATTTTGTGGGGGAGAAGTGGCATGCATCCTACAGCGAAACGGGGCGACCGTCGATTGATCCGGAAGTGCGGTTGCGGATCCTGCTGCTGGGGTATCTCTACGGCATCAGCAGTGAGCGGAAGTTGCTGGAAGAACTGCGCATGCACTTGGCGTGGCGCTGGTTCACCGGGTTGGGGTTGGAGCAGGAGATTCCCCATCACTCGACGTTCTCGAAGAACCGGCATGGCCGCTTTCAGGAGTCGAAGCTGTTTCAGGAGTTGTTGGAGCGCATTGTGGAGCAGTGCATCGCTGCGGGTCTGGTGGAGGGGGAGCAGATGTCGGTCGATGGCAGCTTCATCATGGCGAACGCGAGCCACCACAGTCGTATCCCCCGCGAACAGTTTAGGGAGGCAGCGCCAGTGAACTATGGGGCGCGAAAGTACCTGGAAGAACTAGAGCAGGAGAACGGCGATGGCGAAGCCATCCATCCGCAAGACCAGGTGTCGACTACCGACCCGGATTCGACGTAGCTGAGCAAGGGGAATGGCGCTGCCGAACTGGGTTACTTCGATAACTATCTGATCGACAATGAAAGCTGGGTGATCGTGGGGGTGCAAGCGACGGCCGCCGGTTTGAGTCAGGAGAGTGCGGCGGCACGAGACATGATCGATCGCTACTACCAACGATACGGCCGGCGACCGATGGGGGTGGCGGCCGATAACACCTACGGCAACGGTGAACTGCTGCCAGGGCTCGATGATCGTGGGATTACGGCTTACATTCGCGTGAAGCAAGGTCCGAACTCGCCCCCTGATCTATACGGGATCGAGAAGTTCACTTACCTGGCGGAAGAAAACTGCTATCTCTGCCCCGCAGGCGCGAAGCGGCGAGACAGAAGGCCAATGAGGTAGCCAAGACCCCGGAGTTCGCCGCGGCGCTACGCAAGCGACGGAAAGTGGAGGCTCTGTTCTCGGAACTAAAGAACCAATTGGATTGCGGCGCTTGCGCCTACGCAGAATCAAGTTCGTGCGTGAGCAGTTCTACCTAGCTGCTGTGGCCCAGAACCGGAAACGACTGGTGCGGTTCCTCAACATGAGAGCGCAACCAGCGATGGCAAGCGCGTCAGCAACCACTAGCAAAAGAAAAACACGAATCGGAAGAAACTCCCCTGAGGGAAAACGCGTCTTCGAACCGAGTTTTTCAACACCAACTCGCCTTATCACTCACGATCCAGAATCGGCTCGTCACCTGGGCGTGTGGTCGGCTACTCAGAAACTGGCGCCGGCTCAGTCTTGGCGTAGCATTTCGATTTCGCCAGTCGAAACATATTGGGGAAGTCCTCCTGAACCCGCACCATAGTCAGCGACTGATGAAAGTGGCGATAATTTACAAACATTTCGGGCCGCGATTTCTGGGCTTAATGCCGTGAGATTGCTGACGTACCTCGCACGCCTCTAATGTAGCGGTAAAACCTCACTGGCCCTCGCTGTTTCCAATACAGCGCACCGTAGCTATCGATTCCTGGACCCTGACGCAGGGTACTGAAAAAGACGTGCTGTGCTGGATTAACGACGATCCCGACATGCCCACTCCAAACAACCAGATCCCCTGGCTTGGGATGCGTCACCCGCTGAAAATCATCGGTTCCCATATTAGAGATCGGCAGAACTTGCGTAGGGGTAGGAGAGACCGGCCCGCATATATATTGCATGCACGAGGTGTGAACAATCACCCTGGCGACCTGAATGGAGGCGTGAATCGAGTGCGGCCGCAATGACAGACAAACCGTCGGCTGGGGTCAATGCAACAGGAGACTGCTGTCGGTTTGCTTGGCTTTGGGCATTCGCGCCCAAGCTTCCCGTCTTCTGGGCCAACGGCAGGTAAGGAGCGAATCCGACCAGAACCAGCGCCACCGTCACGTGTTTTCGAGTGAAGCGCATAGCTCGATATTGTGATGCGCTCGTGGATGGTGAGCAGGTTACGCTGGTGCTAAGACATCCGCATTCTGCAAACTAATAGCAATGCGAGGCCCGACCATCGCAGCTCATTGAAGGCAAAGCTCTTGTTGAATCCAACCGGTTCATGGCGTCGTCTGAATTCTATAGTCGGAATTCCGCTGGGCGGCATAAACATGATAGTTGCGATTATGACCGTGCATAGCGCCTTCGGATTCTTCATGAATTGGAGCGGCGCTCAGAAAGGTGGGGGCTTCGAGTACCACCTGCTGGTGATCGCGATGGCTGCATTTCTGATGATCCGGGGGCCGGTGCCTTCTCGGTTGATCGCACCATTGCGGGCGCGCGGCGAGAGCACGGTCGTCTTGAAGGGTCGCCAGAAGAGAGCTGGTATAAAGGTAGAGCTCAATATTGATCGAGAACGATATCCCGAAGGAGGAGCTGAGAACGCTCATGCCCAGCGCACCGCTTACCGATCGACAATAGGCGAGTGTACAAGGCTGATTTTTATCTCGCGACGCTGAGAATGGCATTCATTCTGTGTTCCTGCCCGGGCGCTAGGTTGACCGCTGAGCCTAGAATATTACTCGCTTCGACGCAGAGAAACTGCCTCCACTCGCCATCCCCGAGATCGTGCAACCCCTGGGCTCCGTCGCGCCACGGATTCCATACAACGGTGGTGAGTGAATTTGCCTTCCTCAGTCGAATCCGCCGACGCATGTTCGGGTCCGAAAGATCAACCGCGTTCTCGGTATTCAGGTAAGCGTTGTCGGTCTTTGAAGCGATGGCGACGTCGCCGCGCTGCACCCTCTCACTATTGGAGTCGGTGTTGTCAAGAAAGCGGACGGCATCGAGACCCTGCAAGCGCACGTCCTGAATATCCGCCACTCGGTTGTAGGTGTGCAGAGCTTCTTCGAAACGTAGCGGCGTAGTCCCCGTATTGATACACACGAGCTCTAGACTGAGCTCGGAGCCAAACATAGCGCAATGAACCAGGCGAAACTCCCCAGGCCGCCAGCGCTGGGTATGCTCATCGCTTTCGGTAAACATGGTGACGGCAACTCCGCTTCCATTCTCAACGATGGATTCGAGCTGCCACGCTTTTGTCCGCACAAATCCATGCGCTGGAGCCTGGGGGTCGTCGACCTTGGCCCGAAACCAGGGAAAGCAGATGGGGATTCCTCCTCGAATAGCCTGACCTTCCTCCCAGCGCGATTTTGAGCTTAGGAAGAGAACCTCGTCCGCGCCGGCAGGTTTCCAGGATGTCACCTGCGCACCATGCAGATACAATTCGCCCTCACAGAGGGAAGAGGTTATCTGCACTCGCGGCATCGCGCCGTTGCCATCGGACACTCTGGCAACACCCGGGATTCCAAACCGACCGTCGAGTTCTGCTACCACTGGGATTTCATCCGTCTGGAGTTGTCATTCACGCCGACATGGAAGCCGTTCCCCCGTAAATAGCTCACCATCCACTGATTTATCATCCTCTGTGTATCGTCCATATTCTTTCTCGATTCTTTCTCGGCAGGATCAGGTTGCTTCGGTTCTCGCTAGAACCACTCCAGCACGAGCTTCCAAGCCGGCAGGATCAGAGCGACGAATGTAATTATGATTAACATGATGGCCATTCTATAGAAACTTGTTTAATTTAGACTCTCCCGTTGCTTCATTTCCTGGAGGCTTTTCTTTGGCTCCCCGTCCAAAAATTTCTCCCGCTCTCAAGAAACGCGCAGCGAAAATCAAACTGCTCCTCATGGACGTTGACGGAACGATGACGGACGGACGCGTCACCCTACTCTCGCAAAACGACGGCACCGCCCTCGAAATCAAAACTTTTGACGCGCACGATGGCCAGGGTCTGACCCTCGCTCATACCGCCGGACTGCGTACCGGCTGCATTACCGGTCGCGAAAGCGCGGCGCTCCTGCGGCGGGCCCATGAAATGAACATGGAATTTATCTACATGAAGCAGCCATTGAAAATGCCGGCCTACGAAGAAATCCTTCGAAAAGCGGGCGTCCCCGATTCGGTTGTCGCGTTTATCGGCGATGATCTTCCGGACATTCCCCTAATGCGCCGCGCTGGCCTCGCCATTGCCGTGGGCGATGCTGTCCCCGAAGTAAAAGAAGCGGCACACTACACCACCAAGGCGCTCGCGGGGCGCGGCGCAGTTCGCGAAGCAGTAGAACTCATCCTCAAGTCCAAATGTATCTGGACAGAGATGATCGATAAAGCGCGAGCTTGATGCGGTTCTGAGACTTTGGTGGCCAAACCAGCTCGAGGGAACCAGCCATGCGAGCACCCTCTCGCCAGACTGTCCGACTGTACGGTAAGAAGGCATTAACCATCGATCACCAGGATTACAGCCTGAACGGAGCCAGGGCTGGCAGCGAGTCGGCAACTGCCCAAGGGGCGTTTCCACTAGACGCCGGGGCAAGCAGGTGGAGTGGTTCGCGCGATACAATCGAGCAATTGATGGAGTCGCATTGAGTGCGGAAACATCTTATCGTTAGTACTTAGCCGTTCGAGCCATTCGACCTAGGTTTCATGGAGCATGGGGAGTATGAGGGACAAATGGAAGCTTGGAGATTCTTGAAACTTGCATATCTCCGACAGCGGATAGCGGCAATCGAACCGAACGTGGTAAGGAGAGCGAAGGCGTGGGCGAAGTGCTTCCAGAGGTCTATCTAGCGCGGCACGGTAACACAGCATGGACTCTCTCGGGTCAGCATACCGGTCTTACCGACTTGCCTCTGACTCCAAATGGGGAGTGTAACGCCCTGCGGCTTGGAGAACGGCTGAGAGGCATGACCTTTGCCAGGGTATTTACCAGTCCGTTACAGCGGGCGGCGCGGACCTGCCAACTGGCCGGGTTTGGCCCCGTGGCCGAAACCGATCCTGACCTGGTGGAATGGGACTACGGCCAATATGAAGGCCTGACCTCGGCCGAAATCCTTGCAAAGCGCCCGGACTGGGACCTGTTCCGGGACGGCTGCCCGGGAGGCGAATCGCCAGCGCAAATAGGCGAGCGGGCGGACCGCGTAGTCAAGCGCGTCCGCGCAATCACGGGAGACGTGCTGCTCTTTTCCAGCGGACACTTTATTCGTGTGTTGACCGCCCGTTGGCTGGGGCTCGGTCCTGGGACCGGTGGCAGATATTTTCTGCTTAGCCCAGCAAGCCTGAGCGCGCTAAGTTATGAGCACAACCTTTCCCATCCGGCGATCCGACTTTGGAATGATGATCACCACGTGGCCGCTTAAGTCGACCCAGTTGCCGGCGAGAGGTTGGTGGCCCTCTACTTAGGACGTTACCGATTTCATATATTCAGACGACAAGGATTCCCGATGAGCTCAAAGAGTGTGGTGCCCCCAAAGTCCGCCAAGGTTGTTCCCATGACAACCGTCTCCGGCAGTGTTTCGCAACTGCTCCAACAGTACGGAATCGAGCCCAATTGGTTTGTCGGGACGGACAACGCGTTTTATGAACGGCATCTGGTTTTTGACCGCGCAATCGACCCGAAGGTAGCGAGCGCGCGGGAGCGCTTTGAGGCATTCTCCCGTTCCGTACGTGACGTTCTTGCGCGGCGCTGGGTGCTGACGAAGACTACGTACGAGCGAGAGAATGCCAAGCGCATTTACTATCTTTCCATGGAGTTTCTCATTGGGCGGTCGTTAGCCAATAACGTTACCAACCTCCTGCTTGATCCCCTGGTGCAGCATGCGGTTGAGGAAAAGGATATCGATTGGCTTGAACTGGTCGAGCAGGAACCGGATGCAGGCCTGGGGAACGGAGGTTTGGGCCGCCTCGCAGCTTGCTTTCTCGACTCGATGGCCACCATGCAGCTTCCGGGGACGGGCTACGGTCTGCGCTATGAGTACGGCATGTTCAAGCAATCCATCGTGGATGGCTGGCAAAAGGAGAGCGCTGATAACTGGCTCAGGGACAGCGATCCCTGGGAAATCGCCCGCCCGCACGAGCAGGTGGAAATCAAGCTGAACGTCTCCTTCCAGCTGCGGGATGGCAATTTTCGTGTAATCCGGGACCGGCCATCAAGTTTGATCGGCATTCCGTTTGATCGTCCTGTGGTGGGCTATGGGGGAAAGACGATCAACACGCTCCGGCTCTGGGCGGCGGCGGCACCCGAGTCTTTCGATTTTCAGGAATTCGGCACCGGCGACTTTGTGGGTGCCTTGGGCAACACCCTGCAAGCGGAATCGCTTACTCGTGTGCTCTACCCGGACGATTCCACGACAGTGGGGCAGGGACTGCGCTTCCTGCAGGAGTATTTCCTGGTGGCGTGTTCAATGGCTGACCTGGTGCGCCGGTTTCAGAGACACAACAATAACGATTGGGAGAAACTGCCGGAGAAGGCCGCAATTCAACTCAATGACACACATCCGTCCATGTCGGTAGCTGAATTAATGCGAATCCTGTTAGACGATGCGCGCCTGGGATGGGAGCAGGCGTGGGAGCTGACAAAGAGGACCCTCGCATACACAAATCACACCTTGCTCCCTGAAGCTCTGGAGAAATGGCCGGTGGACTGGTTTGAGGTGCTGCTCCCTCGACATCT
The DNA here is from genome assembly GCA_963696025.1 of uncultured Acidobacteriota bacterium. GTDB lineage: Bacteria > Acidobacteriota > Terriglobia > Terriglobales > Acidobacteriaceae > JABCYV01. Next base: position 15,505 of record CAVOII010000016.1, on the reverse strand, counting down.
GGAGATCATCTATGAGATCAACCGGCGGCTACTCGACGAAGTTCGGGTTCGCTATCCGGGCGATGAGGGAAAAGTGGAGCGCGTGAGCCTGGTGGAGGAAGGCAAGCAGCGCAAGATCCGCATGGCCAACCTCGCCATAGTCGGCACGCACAGCACCAACGGAGTAGCCGCTGTCCATTCCAAGCTATTGCGGACCACGACGGTGAAGGACCTGGCCGAGATGTTCCCCGAACGGTTCAATAACAAAACGAACGGAGTGACACCACGCCGCTGGCTGCTGGAAGCCAATCCAGCGCTGGCCGTTGCGATCAGCGAAGCCATCGGCGATCGCTGGATTACCGACTTGAGGCAACTTAAGGAGCTCAAGCCAATTGCCGGGGATAGCAGCTTTCGTGAAGGTTTCCTCAAGTCAAAGCGTGACGCGAAAGTGTCGTTTGCCGACTGGCTAAAGGCGACGTCGGGACGCATCGTGGATCCGGATTCGATCTTTGACTGCCAGATCAAGCGCATCCACGAATACAAAAGGCAACTCTTGAACGCGCTGCGGATCGTCGTGGTTTACAACCGGTTGCGGAATAATCCCAACATGGAGATCGTGCCGCGCACATTCTTCTTTGCCGGTAAAGCGGCGCCGGCTTACCGCTTGGCCAAGCTGATTATAAAATTCATCAACAATTTGGCGGACACGATCGACGGTGACCCTGTCGTACGCGGCCGACTCAACGTTGTGTTCCTCCCAGAGTACAACGTTTCTCTGGCAGAACGGTTGATTCCGGCGAGCGATGTATCCAACCAGATTTCGACTGCCGGCTACGAAGCCAGCGGAACCAGCAATATGAAGTTCATGATGAACGGAGCTTTAACGGTAGGCACCCGCGATGGCGCCAACATCGAGATGGTGGAGGAGGCAGGCGAGGAAAACTTTTTCATGTTCGGACTGACCGTGGAACAAGTCGAGAACAGTCGCGCTTGGTACAACCCATACTGGCACTACGACCATGAGCCAGAGACTCGGGCCGCACTGGACCTCATTTTCTCTGACCACTTCAGCCGCAACGAAAAGGGAATATTCGCCCCGTTGCGCGATACGCTTTTAACCCAGGGCGATCACTATATGCACCTGGCGGACCTGACCTCTTACGTCCAGGCGCAGGAACGGGTCGGTGTACTGTATGCCGATCCTGGCGAATGGGCGCACAAAGCGATCCTGAATGTAGCCAGCTCCGGAAAGTTTTCGAGCGACCGCAGCATCGCTGAATACGCAGCCGACATTTGGAAGGTGGAACCATGCCCAGTAGTGTAGAAACACAGTCAAAGCCAAGGAAATCTGGCAAAATCGAAATTTCGCCGCTGGCCGGCAAACCTGCACCGAAGGAGATGCTGATCGACGTTGCTCGCCTGGAGCGGGAATATTTTGAGCGCCGTCCCGATGTGCAAGATCCCAACCAGCTAGTCAGCTTCGGCACCAGCGGACACCGCGGCTCGCCCCTGCACGGCACCTTCACCGAAGCTCACATTTTGGCGATCACGCAGGCGATCTGCGACTATCGGCGGCAGCAGGGAACGGACGGCCCGCTCTACATGGGAAAGGATACCCACGCGGTATCCGGACCCGCACAACGCACTGCGCTCGAGGTGCTGGCGGCGAACGGCGTAGATACGATAATCCAAGGAAACGACGGGGTAACGCCAACGCCCGTCATCTCGCGAGCCATTCTGGTTTACAACCGCGATCGCAAAGAACACCTCGCTGACGGCATCGTGATCACACCGTCGCACAATCCGCCGGAGGACGGAGGGTTCAAGTACAACCCGCCCAACGGCGGCCCGGCCGATACCGACGTCACGCACTGGGTCGAAAGCCGCGCGAACGACTTGTTGCGAGGGGGAAATGTGGGGGTGAAACGGGTTCCGTTCGCCAAAGCGATCCGTGCCGCGACCACACGACAAGAAGACTTCGTCTTACCTTACGTTCGCGATCTCAAGAATGTGGTTGACATAGATGCGATTCGTGGTGGCCGCCTCAAACTGGGGGTAGACCCTCTGGGCGGAGCCGCGCGGCCATATTGGGAACCGATCAACTCGATCTATGGGCTGGACGTCACCGTCGTAAATCCGGTAATTGACCCGACGTTTTCCTTCATGACCGTAGACCACGACGGTAAGATCCGCATGGATTGTTCCAGTCCCTATGCCATGGCCAGGCTGGTTGGGCTGAAGGATCAGTACCAGGTAGCTTTCGCCAACGATCCAGATTCGGACCGGCACGGGATTGTTACTCCGGTTGCGGGATTGATGAATCCGAATCATTACCTTGCGGTGGCTATCCGATATTTGCTCACCCATCGCCCCCAGTGGCACGAGGGCGTTGCAGTTGGAAAGACTCTGGTGAGCAGCAGCATGATTGATAGGGTCGTGCAAAAACTCCGCCGCAAGTTGCTGGAAGTGCCGGTAGGCTTCAAGTGGTTTGTGCCGGGTCTGGTCGATGGTTCGTGTTGTTTCGGCGGAGAAGAGAGTGCGGGAGCGAGCTTTCTTCGTCTTGACGGCACGGTGTGGACGACTGACAAGGATGGCCCAATCATGGACCTGCTGGCGGCTGAGATTACCGCCCGCACGGGCAAAGATCCCGGAGAGCACTACCGCGAAATGACCGCCGAGTTCGGTACACCGTACTACACACGCATCGACGCACCTGCCTCACCCGAGCAAAAAGCAAAATTGCAAAAACTCTCACCGGACGCAGTAAAAGAGTCCGATCTCGCAGGCGAGCCGATCACTGCCAAGCTGACCAGAGCTCCGGGCAACAATGCTCCAATCGGCGGCCTGAAAGTCGTGGCCGAAAGCGGCTGGTTTGCGGCGCGGCCCTCGGGCACGGAGAACATCTATAAGATCTACGCCGAGAGCTTCAAAGGTCAAACCCATCTCAACGCGATCGTGAGCGAAGCCCAGGAGATGGTGAACAATGCACTGGCTGTCTAGGAAGTCGTTCTTCAAGCGGGAGCTGGGCAATGAGCAGTAACGGCGAGATCACTAATGTTCCGCCGTTTCCACCCGAATACCGCGGGTCCGGCTTGCTGCTGCATGTCACGTCTCTGCCTTCGCCTTACGGCATCGGCGATCTGGGATCGTCGGCGTCGGCGTGGATCGATCGCCTCCATGGTGCTGGTCAGAGATGGTGGCAGGCGCTTCCGCTCGGCCCGACCGGTTATGGAAACTCGCCATATCAATCACTATCGTCGTTCGCCGGCAACGCCCTGCTGATCAGTCCCGGAGAACTCATCGCAGACGGGCTGCTGCAGGCGAGCGATTGTGAGTCTCATTTCCCTTCGGACGTCGTGGACTACGACCGCGTGATCCCGTTCAAAAACCAGCTGCTCGAAAAGGCGTGGACGAACTTCGAAGCCGGAGAACGAAAGGACCTGCGACCTGCTTACGAAGAGTTCTGCGCTCGACAGGCAAATTGGCTGGAAGACTATGCCCTGTTCCGGGCATTGAAAGCCAAGCATCACGGTTCTTATTATCTTGAGTGGCCGACAGAGTTGGTTGAGCGTAGGCCGGATGCCCTCGCCCGCGCGCAGCGAGAGTTGTCCACTAAAATCGATCAAGTTCGCTTTGTGCAATTCCTGCTGTTACGCCAGGCCGATCAACTCAAGGAGCACGCGCACTCGAAAGGAGTAGGCTTGATCGGCGATCTGCCCTTTTTTGTTTCCCCGGACTCAAGTGACGTGTGGGCCAACCCAGAGTTGTTTTTGCTGGACGAGCAGCGCCGGCCACGCTTTGTCGCCGGAGTTCCGCCCGACTATTTCAGCGCGGAGGGACAGTTATGGGGCAATCCTGTCTACAACTGGGACGCGCTTCGTTCAACTGGTTATCGATGGTGCATCGACCGGCTGCGTGCCCTGCTGGCTCACGTAGATGTGATTCGCCTGGATCATTTCCGTGGGTTCGCGGCCGCGTGGCACGTTCCAGCCGGGGCGCAAACGGCTCAGTCCGGAAAATGGGTGCAAGGTCCAGGTGCCAGCTTTTTCCAGGCAGTGCACAAAGAGTTGGGCCGTCTACCTTTCATCGCCGAAGATTTAGGCTTGATCACGCCCGACGTGCAGGTGTTGCGCGATCAGTTTCAACTGCCCGGGACGCGGGTACTGCAATTCGCCTTCGACGGCCACGCAGACAATCCGTATCTTCCGGATAACTTTGTCTCCAACACAGTTGTCTATACCGGTACTCACGACAATGCTACAACTCGACAATGGTACGAAGAATTGCCCGAGTACCAGCGGCAAAACTTGTGGAGTTACCTCAAACGCGCACCGGGCCAAAGTGCCGAAGCGGCGCCGGCCCTGATGCAGCTGGCGTGGTCGTCGATGGCAGCTCTGGCAATTGCTCCGTTACAAGATCTGCTCAATTTGGGCAGCGGAACTCGTATGAACGTGCCTGGTCGTGCTGACGGGAACTGGCGCTGGCGCTTCCCCGAAGGCACGCTGTCCGCGCCAACACTTGAGTGGTTGCAGAAGCTAACAGAAAATTCCAAACGCTCGGTCGGTCGAGGGGTAGCCGGCCAGCCGGCGAAGCTGGAATCTTTTAACTCTGCGCAAGTGCTCACTTAACATTTTTTTCAACAAGGAGATTGAAATGCAACTTGGAATGATCGGACTTGGAAGAATGGGCGCCAACATGGTGCGGCGGCTCATGAATAAGGGCCACAGCTGCGTGGTCTTCGACAGGTCGCCAAACGTGGTGGGCGAGTTGGTCAAGGACAAGGCGACGGGCGCAGTCTCGCTCGCGGACCTGGTCAAAAAGCTGGCGAAGCCACGAGCGATCTGGCTGATGGTGCCGGCTGCAGTGGTTGATAACACTATCGTTGATCTTCTGCCTAACCTCGAAGCGGGAGATGTTCTCATCGATGGGGGAAATTCATACTACATCGACGACATCCGGCGCGCCAAGGAACTCGCTGCAAAGAAGATTCACTACGTGGATGTGGGCACCAGCGGAGGAGTATGGGGCCTGGAGCGAGGTTACTGCATGATGATTGGAGGTGAGAATGAGATCATCAAGCGTCTCGATCCAATCTTTGCCTCGCTTGCCCCTGGCATGGGCGACGTAGCACGCACTCCGGGCCGGGAAAAGATCGATGGTACCGCCGAGCAAGGTTATCTCCACTGCGGTCCAAATGGCGCCGGCCATTTCGTCAAGATGGTTCACAACGGAATCGAATACGGAGTAATGGCGGCATACGCCGAGGGGCTGGGCATCCTGCGCTCCGCCAACGTCGGCAAGCAGGCAAGTGGCGCAGGCGATGCTGAAACCACGCCGTTGCGTGATCCCGAACAGTACCAGTACGACCTGAATCTGCGTGACATCGCCGAAGTATGGCGTCGTGGAAGTGTGATCGCATCGTGGTTGCTGGACCTCACCGCCAGCGCTCTGCTGCAGGATCCAAATCTTTCGAAGTTTGCCGGGCGCGTTTCTGACTCCGGCGAAGGACGCTGGACGATCAAAGCTGCGATCGACGAAGCAGTGCCGGTGCCAGTCCTGACCAGCGCCCTGTACGAGCGATTCAGCTCGCGGGGCGAGGCTGATTTCGCCAACAAGCTGTTGTCCGCGATGCGGTATCAATTTGGCGGACACCTGGAAAAATCGGATGACAAATCCAAAGTGGCTTAAGGAGATGACTGTGACTGATTCCCATTCCGACGCGCTAGTCTTTTTCGGTGCAACTGGAGACCTCGCTTACAAGAAGATCTTTCCCGCGTTGCAGGCAATGTTGAAACGTGGCCACCTAAACGTGCCCGTTATCGGCGTAGCTAATACTGGCTGGACGCTCGAGCAGCTCAAGGCGCGGGCGCATGACAGCCTCGAAAAACATGGTGGGGTCGATTCCGCGGCCTTTGAGAAGCTTTCCGCTTTGCTGCGCTATGTGGATGGAGACTACAACGATCCTGCAACTTTTCAAACGCTCGGCAAGGAGCTCAAAGGAGCGCAGCGGCCGGCCCACTACCTCGCGATCCCGCCCACGATGTTCGAAGCGGTGCTTGAGCAACTTGAGCAATGCAACTGCACCGCTGATGGCCGGGTCATCGTCGAGAAGCCGTTCGGGCATGACCTGGCCTCTGCGCAACACCTTAATAAGGTGCTTCTACGAAAGTTTGATGAGAAGGCAATATTCCGCATAGACCATTACCTGGGAAAGCGGCCAGTGAACAACATTGTCGTTTTTCGTTTCGCGAACGCGTTTATGGAAGCGTTCTGGAACCGTAACTATGTCGAGAGTGTGCAAATAACCATGGCCGAGGACTTCGGTGTCCAGGGCCGCGGCGCTTTCTACGACCAGACGGGTACAATCCGCGACGTGATGCAGAATCATTTGTTCCAGATCCTATGCAATCTAGCCATGGAAGCTCCGGTGAGAAGGGACAGCGAATCCATTCGTGACGAGAAGGTTAAGGTGCTGAAAGCGATTCCGGCGCTGGGAGAGGAAAACGTTGTTCGTGGGCAGTTTCGCGGCTATCGCGAAGAGAAGGGAGTGGCCCCGGATTCGAAAGTGGAGACCTTTGCAGCGCTTCGCCTCGAGGTCAATTCCTGGCGCTGGCAAGGAGTTCCGTTCTACATCCGGGCGGGGAAGAACCTGCCCGTTACGTGCACGGAAGTCGTCTGCCGGCTGCGGAAGCCTCCCACCATAATCCCTGCAGATGTCCTGCATTCGAATTATCTGCGTTTCCGAATCAGCCCTGATGTGGCCATTGGCATGGGGGTGACCGTGATGGCGCCTGGCGATAAATTGGCTGGTCAGTCGGCTGAGATGGTTGGAAGCAGGCAACACGACGCTCAAGAAATGGATGCCTATGAACGAGTCCTGGGAGACGCAATGGCTGGAGACGCCATGCTTTTTGCACGCGAAGACTATGTGGAAGAAGCATGGCGGATCGTCGATCCGCTGTTGAAGAAGGGAACACCCGTCTATCCCTACGAGCAGAAAAGCTGGGGACCAAGTGAGGTCGAGCAAGTGACACCGTTGGGAGGCTGGCAAAATCCGATTGTTGTACCCGAGACTCAAACTGCTGCCAGCCAAGCTGCTTGAGAGGAAGGGGAGAAGCCGGGATGAAAATTGAAGTGTTTGCCGACGACGAATCTACGGCACGGGCCGCGGCGAAGATCATCGCTGCCGACGCCCGTGCCGCCACCGCTACGCGCGGCCGCTTCATCATGGCGGTCAGCGGCGGTCATACTCCCTGGATCATGCTACGCGCGCTGGCCAAGGAAGAGCTCCCATGGGAGCACGTTCACGTAGCGCAAGTGGACGAACGCGTGGCACCGGCGGGGGATCCGGATAGAAATCTCACACACCTTCGAGAGACCCTGCTTGAACACTCGCCGATTCGTCCGGAGCATATTCATGCCATGCCCGTAGAATCGCCGAACCTGGAAGCCGCGGCCAGGCAGTATGCCGCGGCTCTGTGCGAGATCGCCGGCTCACCGCCGATACTGGACCTTGTCCACCTGGGCCTTGGGCCGGATGGACATACCGCCTCTTTGTTACCCGGGGACCCGGTGCTCAACGTCACCGACGCTAATGTGGCTTTGACCGGCGTCTACCAGGGAAGGCGGCGAATGACATTGACTTATCCTGCGATCAATCGCTCCCGGCGCATCCTGTGGTTGGTAACGGGACGGGAGAAAGTTGACATGCTTTTGCGCCTGCGCAAGGGCGATTCCTCAATTCCGGCTGGACGGATTCGCCAGGATGGAGCTGTGATTTTCGCCGATCGCGCGGCAGCAGGGGATTTGGCAGCGTAAGCAGTTTGACAGGTGTGACGAAATCCTGACACAGTCAGAATTGCGGAAGCCACGGGTTCGCGCCGCGAGCCTTTACGCTCGTGCTAACTGATTGATCCAGCGTAAATGTGCTACCGGCCCAATCCCATCAGACTTGGAACGGCAAATGCAATTTTCCCTACACGCACCCCCTGAAGTCGCGCCAGCGATACCTGGAAAGTATTCTCCGGAAAGCCATCGAAAGTACGAGAGGCAGCGTGAGTGATTCAACCAATGTAATATTTGCCGGCGTGGATCGTCCGTCATCCGATGCGACCCAACCCGCTGTTGGCACGTCTGCGGAGCGGCCCACATGGGCGCAGGCTGAAGGCAGTCCATTGCCTCTCGGTGTCACGTGGATTGAAGGTGAGCAGGCATTCAACTTTGCCGTTCACTCCGAGCATGCGGAGAGTGTCACTCTCTTGCTCTATGCCCCTGACGATTTGGTGAACCCTCTCCTGACGTTCCGCTTCGATTTTCTGCGTAACAAGTCAGGGCGGATATGGCATTGCCGGATACCGATCACAAACATTGGTGGGGCTTGCTATTACGCATACTCAGTATCGGGCGACAACATTCCTCAACTTCACAGCTTTGACCCGCAGAAGGTTCTCCTCGATCCGTATGCGAAATGTATTTTCTTCCCCCCAGGCTTTGATCGTGACTTGGCCATGCGGGAAGGATCAAATGCCGGTCGAGCGCCTTTGGGATTGCTAACGGGTCACCGCCAGAAATTTGATTGGGAAGGCGATTGGTCGCCGCATCATGAGTCTGATGCGGTCATCTACGAACTGCACGTGAGGGGCTTCACGAAGAACCCCAACTCCGGCGTAGATCCATCTCGTGCCGGCACGTACGCCGGTCTGGTGGAAAAGATCCCATATCTGAAGGAACTCGGGATAACGGCTGTCGAGCTGATGCCGGTTTTTCAGCGTGATCCACAAGAGAGGGACTACTGGGGCTATATGCCCCTGAATTTCTTCGCACCACATGCGCAATACGCGAGCACAAGCAGCAATAATGAGCAGCATATCGAATTCAGAAACATGGTAAAGGCTTTTCACCGGGCGGACATCGGCATAGTCCTCGACGTAGTGTACAACCACACCTGCGAGGGCGACCATCGGGGACCAATCTACAGTTACAAGGGTTTCGATAGTGCTGGCTATTACATGATGTCATCTGACCCGGCCAACCCTTACGCCAATTACTCGGGGACCGGCAACACCCTGAATTTCGGCCAGGCGCATGTCCGCAAGATGGTGATGGACAGTTTGCGTTTCTGGAAACGAGAAATGCACATCGACGGATTCCGCTTTGATCTGGCGTCCGTGTTTAGCCGCAATGCGGATGGTTCGCTCAACTGGGGAGAAGCTCCCATCTTCAGTCAAATCTCCGCTGATCCGGAGTTGAGTCGGTTACACATGATCGCAGAACCATGGGACACAGGCGCCTCTCAGCTCGGCCGCGGATTCCCAGGAATGACCTGGCAGCAGTGGAACGGGCGGTTTCGCGACGACATTCGCCGTTTCGTCAAGAGTGACCCCGGGATGGTTCCTGACCTGATGCGGCGCATCTATGGCAGCGATGACCTGTTTCCTGACAGCCGCATCGACGCCTATCATGCTTACCAGAGCGTGAACTTCGTGACCTCACATGACGGTTTCACCCTTTATGATCTCGTCTCTTACGACCGCAAGCGCAACTGGGCCAATGGCAACAACAACCAGGATGGGGTGGACGACAACTACAGTTGGAACTGTGGACACGAAGGTGACGACGCCGTACCATCGGCGGTGCTGGAACTGCGCCGGAGGCAGGTCAAGAATTTCTGCTGTTTGCTGATGCTGTCGAATGGCATCCCAATGTTTAGGGCCGGGGATGAATTCCTGAACACGCAGTTCGGCAACAACAATCCCTATAACCAGGACAACGAAACTGGATGGCTGGACTGGAGCCAGCTCCGGGCGAATGAGGACATCTTTCGTTTCTTCAAGAGCATGATTGCGTTCCGGAAAGCTCATCCGACCCTAGCCCGCAGCCGGTTCTGGCGGGAGGATGTCTCCTGGTACGGAGCTGCTTCGAGGGTCGATTTGTCCTACGACTCTCACAGCTTGGCGTTCTGCTTGCACGGTGCCTCTGAAGGCGATGATGACATCTACGTGATGATCAACGCGTATTGGGAAGCGCTGGAGTTCGATGTTCAGGAAGGTACAGCACCGGAGTGGAACCGAATCGTAGATACGACTCTGCCGAGTCCGGACGATTTCTCGGATCGCGGTGCGCCTCTCAAGGATGCGAAATACACAGTCGCTCCGAGATCGGTCGTTGTCCTGGTTCGACCACCCAGGACAAGAAACAAGCGGAAGTTGTGACGTCCCGGATTTCTGTTCGCAGGGCAGGGAAGCGCGGAGGCGGAACACGAGCAGCGGAATCACTGAATTAGGAACGAGATTGAGACCGCGAGGGTGCATGAACAGTCGAGCGAAGGTCATTATCGTCGGGGGTGGATTTGGTGGTCTTTGCGCAGCGCAGGCGCTAAAGTCGGCGCCGGTCGACGTTACGCTGATCGATCGGCGGAACTATCACCTGTTTCAGCCTCTGTTGTACCAGGTCGCCACCGGTTCGCTTTCGCCCGGCGAAATTGCAGCGCCGCTCCGCGGGGTCTTGAGCCGCCAGAAAAACACTCGCGTCCTGTTGGGCGACGTGAAGGATGTCGATCCGGCCTCGAAGCAGGTTCTGCTGGTTGACGGGGCAAGCTTTGAATACGATTCACTGATCGTCGCGGCGGGCTCGCAGACCTCGTACTACGGAAACGACACCTGGCAAAAATGGGCTCCCGGCCTGAAGAGCGTAGAGGAAGCGACCACCATCCGGCACAAGATTCTCTACGCATTTGAAGTTGCAGAACGCCTTGCCGAGCCCGCTGAGCGGCGTGCGTGGCTCACCTTTGTGATCGTGGGAGCAGGCGCGACGGGAGTAGAACTGGCGGGCGCCATCGGAGAAATCGCACGGCAGACTCTCAAGAACGACTTTCGTTTCATCCACCCCGAAGAGGCACAGATCATTCTGCTCGACGGAGGGCCGCGTGTTCTCATGGCCTTTCCGGAAGACCTGGCGCAGAAGGCAGAACAGTCCCTCATGAAGCTCGGAGTGCGACTGAAAATGGGCGCCATGGTTAAAGACGTAGATCGTGACGGAGTGAACCTTCAGGTCGGAGGTTCCACAGAGCGTTTGTCCACAAAAACCGTTCTCTGGGCTGGCGGTGTCACAGTTGCGTCTCTGGGGAAAACATTGGCTAAGCGCACCGGTGCTGAAACCGACCGAGGAGGAAGAATCAAGGTCGGATCCGACCTGACGATCACCAATTTTCCGGATATCTATGTCATAGGAGATCTCGCGCTCTCGATGGACTCAAAGGGAAAGCCATTGGCAGGGGTTGCGCAGGTTGCGATGCAACAGGGAACATATGCCGCCAAAACCATCATGAGGAAGGTCGAAGGCAAACCACAGCAGAAAGCCTTCGAGTATTTCGATAAGGGAAATCTGGCAGTCATTGGACGGGCGGCGGCGGTAGCCAACGTCTTCGGCATTCATCTTTCGGGCCTGCCGGCGTGGCTGGTCTGGGCGTTCATCCACCTGATGTACATTGTCGAGTTTCAGAGTCGTATCGTGGTTTTCATTCAGTGGGCAATCCAGGATCTGACCTTCAACCGAAGCGCCCGACTGATTACCGGCACCGCGGCGACTGATTTCGACTTCAATCGAGCGATTGCCGAGGAAGAGGGCGCCGCCGGAATTAAGATCGAGCCGGTCGCTGCGGCGACCCGTTGATTTGGAGCTTTTACAGAGGGTTGAAAAGAGAATCGCGGAATGCAAACGGAAAGGTCGAACAAGTCGTATGCACTCCGAGTGCTCCCCGCCTCAGTTTTTTTGGGGCTGGTGAAGTCTTCGTTCGCAGAGCCTGGTGTACCGCCCGTGAGCCCGACCAGCATCTTCTCACCCGTCTCTACTCCGGCCGACTCCATCTTTGGTCTCTCTCTGTTTGTGCTCGCCGTTACGGCGATGATATTCGTCGTCGTCGTCAGCCTGCTGGTCTATGCGGTCGTGAAGTTCAAAAAGCAGAAAGACGACGACGGACACGAACCTGCTCAAGTCTACGGCAGCAATCAGGTGGAGTTGGCGTGGACCGTCATTCCCGTCCTGATCGTCGTCGCACTATTCATGGCAACGGCGCGAGTGATCGCCACCGTTCAGAAGGCTTTCCCGTCCAGCAACGCGATCGAGGTCATTGCTGTCGGTCACCAGTTCTGGTGGGAGTATCGCTATCCGGGCTTAAAGGTTGTGACCGCGAATGAATTGCATGTTCCGGTAAGCGACCCCGCACACCCGACGCCGACGTTCATCAAACTACTATCCGCCGATACCGACCACAGTTTTTGGGTCCCGCGCCTCGCAGGGAAAACTGACCTGATTCCCAACCACCCCAACAGTATGTGGATCGATCCGCACGAGACGGGTGTTTACCTGGGTCAGTGCGCGCAGTATTGCGGCACACAACACGCCAAGATGCTTCTGCGGGTTTATGTCCAGTCACGAGCTGACTTTGACCGCTGGATTCAAGACCAGCGCCAGCCGGCCTTCGTAAGTGAAGCCGTTTCCCAGGGGCAACGCATCTTCGAAACAACGGCCTGTATCAACTGCCATGCCATCGCCGGCACGGTGGCCAATGGGCGCTTCGGTCCCGACCTCACCCACCTGATGAGTCGAGACACAATCGCTGCCGGGGCAGCGGCGAATACCCCGGAAAATCTCCGGCTTTGGATTCGAAATCCCGATGCCATCAAGCCCGGATCTTTGATGCCGGCGATGGAATTAAATGATCAGGAACTGGACGCGCTGGCCGCCTATTTGGAGACGCTTCGTTGAACATGCCGAGGAGATCGCAAAATGTCCACTGATACCGTCACAATGCCGGGAACGGAACTGGCTGCACCGCCTATCGTCGCCAGGCTGCACGAATGGGTTACGACTGTCGATCACAAGCGGCTGGGCATTCTGTACATCATTTACGCCCTGGTGTTTCTCGTGATCGCGGGGCTCGAAGCTACCGTCATCCGAATTCAACTTATCCGTCCACATAACGACTTTGTCTCGCCCCAGGTCTTCAACCGACTGTTCACGATGCATGGAACCACGATGATTTTCTTCGTGGTCATGCCCGTCCTTTTCGGATTTGCAAACTATCTGATTCCGCTCATGATTGGTGCGCGGGACATGGCTTTTCCGCGTCTGAATGCTTTCAGTTTCTGGATGACCGCCTTCGGAGGGCTTCTTCTCTATTTCAGTCTGGTGGGAGCCAATGGGCTGTATGGAGCGGGAAATGCTCCCGACGTAGGATGGTTTGCCTACGCACCGCTGACTTCGCGGACGTTTTCGGTTGGGCACAGCACCGATTTCTGGACTCTGGGAATTCTGGTTTCTGGTTTTGGCAGCATCGGCACGGCAATCAATATCATCGCCACCGTTCTTTGCCTGCGTTGCCCAGGAATGACGTTGGCCAAAATGCCGTTATTCGCCTGGCTCAATCTCGTGATGGCCGGGCTGGTAATACTTTGCGTCAGCCCGCTGACGGCGGCGCAGATCATGCTGCTGGTCGATCGCTACCTTGGCGGGCACTTCTTCGACACCCAGGCGGGAGGTTCGGCCGTGATTTGGATGCACTTCTTCTGGATTTTCGGACACCCCGAAGTCTATGTCCTTGTCCTCCCAGCCTTCGCTTTCGTCTCAGAAATCGTCCCTGTGTTCTCGCGCAAGCCGATCTTCGGGTACGCGGTCATGGTGGCGGCCACCATCGCGATCGGGTTCATCAGCATGAGCGTATGGGCGCATCACATGTTCACCGTCGGCATGGGCGCCAACGCGAATACCTTTTTCGTATTGACGACGATGGCCATCGCAGTTCCCACCGGAATCAAGATCTTCAACTGGCTGGCCACCATGTGGGGAGGAAAGATTGATTTCAAGACACCGATGCTGTTCTGCGTTGGTTTTCTGTTCCAGTTCCTGATTGCCGGTCTCACCGGGATCATGTTGGGTTGCGCGCCTTTCGATTGGCACTTGGGAAATTCATATTTCGTGGTCGCGCATTTTCACTATGTGATTGTCGGCGGCATTCTCTTCGCTCTTTTCGGAGCTTTTTATTACTGGTTCCCGAAGATATCGGGGAAGATGTACAGCGAAACTCTGGGTAAGTGGCATTTCTGGCTTTTCCTCATCGGCTTCCATCTGACCTTCGACTTCATGCACATTCCTGGATTGCTCGGCATGCCGCGAAGGATATACACCTATGAGCCCGGCCGCGGTTGGGACACGTGGAACTTCATTGTGACCATCGGAGTTTTCTTCCAGGCTGCTGGGATTTTGGTCTTCTTGGGAAACCTGGTTTGGTCCTATTTTCGGGGCAAAGCTGCGGGCAGCGATCCCTGGGATGCCTGGACACTCGAATGGTCCACGAATTCGCCGCCGCCCGCTTATAACTTTGCTTCCATCCCAGTAGTCAAGAGCCGTCGTCCGCTCTGGGACCTGAAGCACCCGAACGATCCTGACTGGAAGTACGAATGATGAGGGGAAACGTTGTGAATGCGACGTACATGACCGCAGCCGGGCAGAAAATCGAGTGGGATGGTCCCGCGCGCGGACGCGTTGGGATGTTCGGTCTAATCGCCGCCGAGTCTGCGATTTTCACGATCTTCGCAGTGGCGTACCTTTTCTACGTTGGCAAGAGTCTGACGGGACCGACGCCGAAGGATGTTCTCAGTGTCCCAATTTTTTACACGATCTGTTTGCTTTCCAGCAGCTTCGCGATTCACATGGCGGTCAGAGCGCTTCGCCGGGCAGCGTCCAAGATTTCGGAACCTGGTGGTTCGCGACCATCGCGCTGGGTGCCACCTTCCTATATGGTACGGCCACGGAGTGGCACCGGCCGATTTACCACGACGGCTTGACCATCAGCACGAATCTGTTTGGAACTACCTACTACTCGTTGGTCGGACTGCACGGGTTTCACGTGGTTGTAGGTCTTTTAGCGCTCTCGATCGTTATGGCGTTTGCGCTTTCGGGGAACGTGAGGCGAGAACACGCTGAGCGCGTCGACGTCTTCTGTCTCTGTACTGGCATTTTGTGGACGCGGTGTGGGTCGTCGTTTTCACGGTCGTTTATGTGATTGGACGATGAGGGAAGGACCGAAAGATGGGATCAGAAGCAGTTGAAGCAGCCGGTGCAATAAGAGATCAGCGGTCGGATATTGTAGAACTGCCCGCACCGACGGCATGGCCGATTGTCCTGGCTTTCGGTTTCACATTGGTCTTCGCGGGATTGGTTACCAGCGTTTCCGTCAGCATGCTTGGAGCAGTCTTAACCATCGCTGGTTGCGTCGGCTGGTTTCGCGATGTGCTGCCGCGCGAAAAGCATGAGTCCGTGCCAGTAGTAGAGAAAGTGCCAGTTGTCGCCACCACCCGCTCGCAGGTAGCTCGAATCGAATGGATGACCGAGGAACTTCACCGGGCGCGACTGCCTCTGGAGATTTATCCGATTTCAGCCGGCGTCAAGGGCGGCTTAGCAGGCAGTGTGGCCATGGCGGTTCTGGCAATGCTTTATGGAGTTATCAGCGGTCGGGGCATCTGGTACC
>CAVOII010000015.1:0-279279 GCA_963696025.1 uncultured Acidobacteriota bacterium | reverse complement strand
GAATAGAGCCTTAGCCGCAAAACCATTGACGGTGCGGCATGGTATTGAGCAGGTTACACCTCAAATACACAAGTTCCTCGACGACTCTGGATCTGCGGTGAGCGCAGCAACAAACCGTGCGAGCCAGGCTTGCGAAGCTGTCGTGGAAGAGGCTGCGGAGTTGCCGGCGCAGCCGACCGAGGCATCGACAATGATCACGCAGCGTGCCAAGCGCGCACCCTTGTACAGGTGCCGATGGAAAACGGCCGTGGCCGTGGCCGCGGTGCTAGCGATAGCTAACTGGATTGTCTGGAGACATCGCCGCCCGGCGTCGTCCTTCGGGCCTTCAGCGCTACAGAGATCGAATGCAATCGAGCAGCAGGTGCCCTTCGTACCCGCGAAGCTGGTATCGGCGGATAGCACGTCCACGCCACAGACTGTGCACCGGCAGGTACGAGTCGGGAACTACCAAGTCGAATATATTGGAGAAGATGTGACGGTGCGCTATTTCACGCCCAAACCCGCGCCGCAGCCGGTGCGGGTCACGAACAACCAAGTCCATTACATTGGAGAAGATGTGACAGTCCGCTATTTCACGCCACAGCACGCGGTTGCACCACCGCAACCGGTTGGAAGCGCAGCGCAGCCGGTGGACCGTTAGTTGCCAGTGGCCTAGGAAGTCAGTTTCTCGGATGTGCCCGGTGACGGTAGATCACCACAAAACGTGCTTGTGGTCGGGCCCGGACGCACGGACCAAACAAAACGTGGAGATCGTTCACGACAGCTGCAGGCCCTGAGCCTCGACGGGGCCGTTCAACTTGCATCAGATCCACTCCGAAGGGACTGTCTTGTCTCGCCCCGCGTTATCGGCGTACAGACCCGGCGCATGAGTGAAACAATAGAGAGCCAGCCAACAAAAGCCAGCTAACGCTGCCCCAGCAAGTGCCGTTTTCTGTTGCGTGTTACTTCTGGCAGGTATCACTGACCATACTCAAATCCGTCGCTGTCATATGACCATGCTCGGTGGCGTGCTTATCCATGCCGTGCTCTTTCATCTCCTCCTTAGTATCTTCCTTCATCCCGTGGGCGGTCGCATTTGACACGACACCTGTGATCGTAACTGTGTGCCCGACATGTTCGCCGAGTTTGACGCTATCACTCTTGATCTCCCAGGTGCTGCCTTTCGCCGTAGTGAGATTGTACTCATTGGTATCATCGCCTTTCTGAAGACAGCCCGTGAGCGTCCGCGTTTTCTTGAGAGTAGTTTTTGTTGTGTCCTGCGCCGTAGCGAGTCCGACACTCGCCAATATGAACATCGCCATAATCCCGGTCACGATCTTGAGATGCATCATTAGCCTCCAAATGTTAAGACTTGCTTCACAGGTCCGGATCATACAACTTGCGCACAACGGCGCGACTGGTCAAATCTGCACACTTGGTGAAATAGTCTACGGAGCAAGAAGCTGGCTGGCCTCTAAGAGGCTGAGATCACCGGAGACCGGACGGAAATCCGACCGGGTCTCGTATTGCTGTTTATTGATCGTCTTGAAGAACACCAGACGTCCTGATAATTGAATATTGATCAGGGCGGTCTTCCATTGTGAAGGTCCGACCTCCGAACGCCCAATCTCGATTGTGCCGCCGTTGTCGATGTGCCCTAAAAACCCAAAACCGAATTCCACACGGTTTATGAGTCGGCCCGAGAGCTTTGCCAAGCGTTTCTGCTGCGGATCGATCAGAATAGTTCCTGCCATGCTATGCGCCAACCGGGCTTCGTAGGTCGGGGGATTGTAGTTGGAGTTGGGACGGAATCTGAGCCTGACAAGATTTCCCTCGACACCGTCGTAGTCGTAAAGAAAAGCGTCCGGCATCAGGGCCATCAGCTTCTCCAGGTTCTGCTCGTCTTCGTCATATCCTTGCTTGAGCTTCAACTGTTGGCTGGGATCATGCAAAAGGCGATCCATGCGTGCGCTGTCCTGCTGCCGCTGGTCTGGATCAAGCGGTGTACCGTCAATTGCAAGTAGACGATAGAAGCGGCCGTCTTTGGTGTCCACCTGCTCTTCCGTGACAGCCTGCTTCCCCTCTCGCTTGTCGATCACACACATCCACTTCCGCTGCTGCACACGGTCCGTCAGCTCATTTGCCACCACCTCGTTAATGAGTTCGGCAGCAGACAGGCGGACACTTTGATCTGGCGCGGCAGCGGCAATACAAACTACCACTACGAGTGCGATTATGAGTCGACATAAATTCATTAGGTTTAGAAAAATGTCGATCTGCCGAGTTAGTCGCCGGTCTACCGGGTCGGCCCGTGCATCTTGTTGTCCATCCTTTGCGAGCTTACGGTGAGCTGTTACGTGTTGATGCCAGATGCCCGGCACCGCGGGTCTCCGCACTGTGCGGGGCCGCCGGCGGCAACCGGAATCGGGGTTATGGACTTCAGCTGTTCCAGCTCGCTGAGTACACTTTCCCAATCATCCCGCTCCTTTTTCGTTTCGATCGGAGCGGAGAGATCGGGATAAAAGTCGAGAATGTTGTCGCGCAGCTCGGGCGACGTCAGATCGAACTTTCGATTCGACAATTGAGCCAGCAACTTTGCGTAGGTGTCGTCCGTGAGCGAGTATTCTGCCGCTTTGGTTTCGTTGCCGCTATCAAGGTCGCAATTATGAAGCACCAGTGAGTCGGTGCCCACTTCTTCGAGAAACGCCCGGTATTGATCCACGGTTTTGTTGATGCTTTTGAAATACAAGTCCTCCGTTTTAGGAGTCGGATTATTGAACCCTAACCCTTTGAAGGGACCGATTCTGGGCATGTATCGTAATAGCGTTGACAAAATCCGGGTACCCACACCCGACTTCACGTAGTCCTTTCCCCACTGCTTTTCATAGTCAGAGCGCGAAAGTCGGTACAGGAACTTCCGTTTCGCGAAATTCGGCGTCTCGCGCATCAAGTCCTTCTTATGGGTTTGTAGCGCAACCTGGGTCATGCGCGGAATCAGCCGGCTGACAGCAAAACGATACGAACCCACCGCCAGATCCTCGTGGGTAGGACGCCTTTCAACTCCACACCGTACACCACGGGGAAAACCCGCTCCAGCAGGGACTTGGACACCTGGAATCCGATGAAATCGTGGTATTGCTGGGAGGCGTAACGATTCTTCGCGACTTGCACCCTGTCGAACCCAAACTCCGTTTTCAAGTGCGCCGTCTTGTCCTGAGCATACCGGACTGACTTGCCAAACTTTGCTCGCAGCTTCGGGTACTGGATGGCAACGGCCTCGTTGACTGCAGGGTGGCCAAGATATCCGCCGCATAATGCGACAGTGCGCCCAGGGCAAAAGCATAATCGTTGACATCCTGGCTTTCGAGCAGAAGTTGCTTGCGGCTCGATGACGGGCGCAAGCTTGGGAGTTTCCGAGCGGAGTCCTGCCCGGTGCCGTCAGGGCTGGGTGGTGCGTCGGGTCTTCTTGGCGTCGGGTGCGGAAAAAGGCCGAACCCGTGTGGGTCCGGCCTGAAACATGCGTGTCTGAGTATAGTCAATAATGCGGTCGTGAGGGTCTGAACGTCGAGGTTCCCGACATTAACCCATGACCACTTTTCAATCTTTGGACTGAAGCACCGTACCTGTTAACGCTTTCACTGACTCTTCAGTTTTATACATTTCCCAGTTCACTCCTGAATGTCGTTCTCCACGACTAGCATCGCGCCGCACCAGCTAGCGTTCGTCTAACCGCCTACGCCGGGGGTTGGATTCGCGCCGGCGAAGACGGACGTCTGACCATGTTAGACCACTTTGGTGCCTCGATTTAGTAAGGAGCGCCATGTGAGGTTGCGAGCAGCTTGACGCTGTGATTTGTTCTAGTGGCGTCGATTCGTGTCCTGTAGTCGCGCGGTGACCTTTATTTCAAAACCTGAGCAAATCTGAGCAGTCACCAAGTACGCAGCGCCGTAACCTTTTTATTTAGGAGATGTGTAAGGAACCATGCGGCCCACGGTCGTTTGTTCCGCTGGTGGCGAAGCCGGACACATCTCACACATTTCGGACAAGGAGGGGCTATGTTAGGTTACGGTTTGGCTGGAACAATTGTCGTAGTTCTGTTGATTGTTTTTGTCGTGCGCAGTCTGTAAACCCAAAGCTATGCCTAGGCCGCTGGCCAAGAGGACGTGGGTTCGACGTAACTAAGCATCGCCTGCTTCAATTGCGAGTCCACTTCGTCTGCGATGGTCATAACATCCAGCAAAACCTTGCTGAAATCCACTCGGGCAAGATTATTTTGCAGAGTGTTAAAGATGCTGACCTGAAGGATTCGAGATTCCTCTACCACCATTGCAGCAGTGTACCCCTGTTTGCGTCTCAAATCTCCGTGTTCGCGGGCTGCGATGGAGACGTCTGCCTTTGTTGCTATTGGTAGTCGTAAGCGGTAAATCAGGTCAGCGAGTATGCCGGGAAGATGTCCGGTGCGGTCTTCAAAGTTCAGCCTTATACAGGTTAGCTCGGCGTCCTTCTGCACCAGTGCCATCCAATATTGAATCGTAACCTCAAGGTCATGCTCCAATATGTCTGCCACGCTCTTAGCTGGAACCAGACGGCGAGCAATAGGGTGCTCTAGCTTTTCGTGGATGAGTTTTCTGAGTGATGCGATCTCGATTGGTTTGCAGAGAACTTCGTCAGCTTGCAACCGGATCGCAGCCAAGCCTTCTTCCAGAGCTGGGTAACCGCTAAGTACCAGCGTTACCGCTTTCGGGTGGGTGTGGCGCATGGCGCTGACGACCGTGAAACCATCGCCGGCCTGCGGCATGTGCAGGTCGGAAAGCAGTACATCGAATTTCTCATTCGCGATACGAGTGAGGGCTTCAGTTACGTTCATTACTGATACGACTTCAAACCCGTCGCGTTCTAGAGCCGCTTGCAACATGAATCGTACTGAGTCGTCATCGTCGGCTATCAGAACTCTAAGCGCAGTTGATTGTTCGCTCGGAGCCATACAGCACCGCCTCTGTCACGAACAGTGACATTCTAACTCCCAGACTATCCAAAAGTGGTCAATTTTGAACACGTGCCCTTAACATACACAGCTAAATGCCCAATATTGCTCATTTTAAACACCTTAGCCGAGGGGCAATATTCATTGGGGCCGCAGCAGTTTTTAAACAATTATGAGCAAAAGTGAACATCGTTGGTGGCACACTATTTTGATAAAATCTCTTGAGAGTGTAGCTCCCGCTGCAGGTGAAACCTTTGGTGCCACCAACCAAATCGACCAAGAAAAAGGGTGACTTCGACCCAAGGAAATTCCTTGCCACTATCGGCGAAGGTAGGAAGGTTGTGGCCTTCCCCAAGAAACAAACAATCTTCGCGCAGGGGGATGCGGCGGATGCAGTCTTCTACATCCAGCAAGGCAAGGTTAGACTCACGGTCGTATCCGAAACTGGCAAGGAAGCAACTCTGGGCGTATTGAGCGAGGGAGAGTTTTTCGGAGAAGGTGGCTTGGCTGGACAGCCTTTACGCATGGGGTCTGCAGCCGCCATGACGGACTGCGAACTTCTGCAAATTGATAAGAAGGCAATGATGCTTGCGCTCCACCGAGAACACACGTTCTCGGACCTGTTCGTAGCATATCTGCTGGCACGGAACATCCGATACGAAGAGGATTTGGTTGACCAACTCTTCAATTCCAGCGAAAAGAGACTAGCTCGGGTTCTGCTCTTGCTGGCTCACTTCGGCAAGGAAGGCGTACCCGAGACTGTAATTCCCAAGATGAGTCAGGAGACGCTCGCCGAGATGGTAGGCACAACCCGGTCTCGGGTCAGTTTTTTCATGAATCGGTTCAGAAAGTTAGGCTTCGTTGACTATGGCGAGAGCGGGCTGCAAGTTCATAGTTCACTTCTAAGTGTCGTTCTCCATGACTAGCTTCCGCGCCGCGCCGCAATCCCAGAGACCAAGCTCCAAGATAGAGATGAGGAAATCAGGCACTGGCCGGATCTAATCCGGAAATCGGAGCTATTTTCGTCGCCACCAGCACCTCCAACAATGTGGCGGTGTTCCGAACGCTTCCTGAGATGGTGATAAGTGCTTCTGAGACGAGGGGATGTTGCAGCGAGTCAAGACGGTCACTCACGCTGTAGAGTTGCTGAACTTCGTGCAGGATCGCATTCGGATGCATGGGTCGCGGCTTTCCTGAGAACCTAAGAAGAGAAAACTTCAGGTGGACTGACTTAGTTCAGGGGAACCTGAGAGGGTTTAATGCAAACTTACGAGCTCTGGAGCCCTTCGGTAGAGTAACCGTGCTAGTGGCGACAAGAATGTCGCGAGCTGCATCGTTAATACATCTGAGCTGTTTCATAATCCATTGCTGCTTGCTTGCTAGGTCTATCTGATTCTCTTTGACGGTCCGAGCCGAGAATTGACGTAACACATCTACACTCCATAAGGCGTTGATTCGCGTGTCTATTTCCATAATAAAACTTACCTTGAAAATGCCACGGTTAGGATCACGCACCACGGCCAACACGCGTTCATCCCCTGTCCGCGCTAGCTGCGCCAACGAGAGTATCCCCAGCCCCCACCACCGAGCAAAAACAGTACCAGAAGAACAATCAATACGGTTTCCCTGTTGTACCTCGCTTGTTAGGAGGAAGCTGGATTGGCCTTTGTAACGGTCGTCTCACTAGGCAACATGATAGAACTGGCGAAGGCGGATGTCTGGTCACATTGGACCACTTTGGCGCTCGATTTGTACGGCGCACCTTGCACGATCGTGAACGGATTCGCGCTCTGATTCATAGAGAATTTACACTCCAACTCGTTCGTGCCGACATTTGCCCCAGCTCGATGGACGCGATTGCTGTGGAAGTCGCTCGGCCCGGGCGTTATCACCGGGGCCGCCGACGATGATCCATCCGGCATTGCCACATATTCTGTTGCTGGCGCGCAGCTTGGAACCAAGCTTCTCTGGACTGCACTCCTGACTTGGCCACTGATGGCCGCGGTTCAAATCATGTGTGCCCGAATCGGCATGGTGACAGGGCGGGGTTTGGCCGGTAACTTCAAGCGGCGATTTCCAAGGTGGCTGCTACCCGTCTTCATTGTGGCCCTGCTTGCAGCAAACACGATTAACATCGCGGCAGACCTCGCCGGCATGGCTGATGCAGCTGAAATGCTGTCCGGGATCAATGCGCACTGGTCTGTCGTGGTTTTCGCAATCTTGATTTCGTGGGCTACGGTTCGGCTCCTCTATCACCAGATAGCGAACGTACTTAGGTGGCTGGTGTTGGTGCTTTTCGCATACCCCATGACTGCATTTGTGGTGGGAGCTGATTGGGGCCAGGTGGTACGCGCTACCCTCATACCATCGATGCCGCATACCAGAGATGAATGGTCGATGCTGGTGGCCATTCTCGGCACCACGATCAGTCCGTATTTGTTTTTCTGGCAGGCGAGTGAGGAAGTTGAAGAGGAAAAGGCGGCAGGTCAGAGTGCGCTTGCTAAACGGAGAGGAGCGACGATCAAAGAACTTCAGCTGAGACGATATAGATGTAGGCGTGGGAACATTTTTCTCGAATCTGGTCATGTTCTTTATCATCCTGACAACCGCCATCACACTCAACCGCCACGGCGTTACCCACATCGAGACAACTCGCCAGGCCGCCGAAGCGCTTCGACCTCTCGCAGGCAAATTTGCCGCAACCCTGTTCACCGTCGGTATTGTCGGCGTCGGATTTCTTGCGATCCCGACGCTGGCGGGATCAGCGGCATACGCCTTCGCGGAAACGCTGGGATGGCGCCAAGGACTGGACAAGAAGTTAGAACAGGCATGCGCGTTTTACGCTCTCATTCTGCTCTCGACCGGGGTCGGTGTCGGACTGGACTTCGCGGGCATCAACCCCGTGAAGGCACTCTACTGGACCGCTGTTATCAACGGATTATTACCTCCCTTCCTTCTCGTCGCAATCCTGGTCGTCGCTTCGGACAGGAAGCTAATGCCGGGCCACCGAGTTCCCGCTTGGGATGGATCGTCGTGGCGATCACGACAGTGGCAATGTTCGCCGCGGGCGTCGCGATGTTTGTTGTGTAGACCATCGATTGCCTAAATTGTCAGAACTGTGCAGTTTGGACCGGCCAAGCCAATCTTTCCAGGCCTATCCTGTAGCTACCGAGCCGATGAACAATCTCAGCGAAGGACGTTGCTCTGGCCTCGTGGAAAGAAACAATGGAATATGACCCCTATCATCAAAAAGCCGATACCCAAACTCCGTAAAGCTCCCCAACCACCTTTGTCACATGCTGGAGCCATCCCCGACTCAGACCGTGCCAAGAGGCCACCGCTCTCCGAGCCCTCCGCCACCGGCCAGGAGTTGACTCCCGGAGATCGGGTCGAGGGGTTGGGCAACTTCGGAAAGCCGACGGGAGAATTCGGCACAGTTGAGCAATCTAACGAAGAAGACGCGATCGTCAAGTGGGATGATGACGGTTGTAAGAGACTCCACCGACCGTCGCTCAAGAAGGTTTAGCCCGCAAGAAGGTTGGGCCGATCTGCCAAGTCGGAGGCCAAATCATCCAGTTTCAGCGACTTGCTTTGAGCGAACTCCCGCACCTCAGCTGCTGTGGACAGTATTTCGACCTTTCTAAAGCATGCGCGTCATATTTGAGCCACTCGTCGGATACGCAAACAGCATGTGCTTTAAATCGGTGGCCCGCATCCCGGAACGGATGGCAAGCGCGAAGAGATTGATGACTTCACTGGCCTCGCTCCCAAGAATATGAGCGCCCAGAACGCGGTCTGTGCCTTCCTCCACGAGCACTTTGTAGCCGGAATATGTTTCTGCAACCCGCCGCGACGAATACCAGGCCGAGGTCATCTCCTTCCTGACCCTGAACTTAAGGTTTTGCTCACGTGCCCCGCGTTCACTGAGACCGACAGCAGCGAGCGAAGGGATCGTGAAGACGACCGACGGAATGCCGAGGTAATTTGGTCTCTGATGGTTTCCCTTCAAGAGGTTTGCGGCCACGATCAGCCCTTCATAGCTCGCCACAGGAGCCAGCGGCGGGCCTCCACTGGCGGCAGCATCTCCCGCCGCGTACACAGCTGGAATCGACACACTTTGCAAGAATTCGTTGACTCGCACTCCCCGCTTCTCCCATTCGATCCCCGCAGCATCCAGATTCAGGTCGTTGATCTCGGGCACGCGACCCGCAGCATGCACAGCCATATCTGCCTGAAACGTGCCCGTCTCTCCAGAGGCCAACGCCCGGACAATCAACTGACCGGAGTTTTTTTCGATCCCGATCGCTTCGGTTCCGAGATGAACGTCAATGCCAAGTTCGCGAGTTCGCTCAACGAGCTGATCAACGAGATCCGGGTCAAAAAGCGCAAGAGGACGCGGGCCACGGTGTAGGACTGTGACCTGCGATCCCACACACGCCGCTACATGGGCAAACTCAAAGGCGATATACCCGCCTCCGATAAAGAGAATCCTCCGCGGGAGTTCGTTCAACTCCAAGAACTGATCGCTTGTCGTAAGGTGCTCAGCGCCGGGAATCCCCAAATCTGCCGGTACCTCCCCGGCTGCAATAACGACGTACCGTCCCTCCAATGTCTCTTCCCCTACTTGTAGTGTAGTTGGACCGGCGAAGCGCGCCCGACCATGGAACGCTGCGATGCCGACTTTCGCGAATCCCTCTTCGCGCCGTTTTGGAACGGGCTCAGTGAAAGAACGCTTGAAACGCATTAACTCGGGCCAGTCAATCTGAAGCTTCGCGGCCTGAATTCCGTTTCCTTTCATTCGACGAGTCCAGTCAACGGCTTCGGCAGCTCCGACGAGTACTTTCTTTGGGTCGCATCCCCGTAGAGCACAGGTACCTCCGAACGGCCTCGAATCCATGATCGCAACCTGCCATCCTGCTTCGCGACAGCGCGACGCCACCGCCGAGGCGGCTGATCCTGTTCCGATTGCGATCACATCAAATGTTCTAGTCATAGTTCCCTCAAGGCATTTTGCATTTGCTCGGGCACGAACTCGTGAGTCGCAGCGATTCACTCCTGGCCACGGCAAATAGGTATTGAAAAACACGGTTGGGTTTTACCGGTGCGGTTCGCTTGGCCGTACAGTCGGCCAACCGGACATGCGGCCTGTCCCATCACCTTGGAAATTGTTCCCGAATGACGGCGTACTCGGACACTACCGGATTGTGGAAGGAAGCCCTGCACCGGTTCAGTTGATTGCGGACTATCGCAATTGCTAGCGTTCCCGGCTTTTTCACTTTGTGCCGTCAATCAGTTCCTGACAGGTGATGCAATAACGAACCCACGGAATGGCCTCTAGGCGCTTGGCGTTAATCTCCTGCCCGCAATTGAGGCATTGGCCGAATGTGCCCCCACTAATCCGTTTCAGCGCAGCGTCCACTGAACTCAGCGGTGCCCGGTCGGATTTCTGCCCGAGGTCTATTTATTTGCCAGAGACGTGTTCGCACGATCACCCTCGTCCTTGCCGTAGTCGTGCTGCGCAGTCCGCCACTCCCGTTGAGTTTGGGCTAGGCCCAGACGAAGCTCACGCTGGCGAGCCTCTAGCGATTTCGTGAATCGCTCGATTGACTTTCGATCCATGAATCTGGTCCCTGGGCCCGGCTCGTGCAGATCAGTCTGGCAGTTCGATTCGGTCGGGGTGTTTCTTATGGCGCTCGTGCTCTTCGGCAAGGACTTTTTCGAGCCACTTTGCCTGCTTCTCGGCAACCCACTTGTCCACCGACGCGGGATGGTGACCTATCAACTCCTCCCCGCAGCCGTCGCACCGGAGGGTTCCCATTTCCTGGAAGCCCGCCGCTTTCTCTCGGCTCTGTCCCTTCTTTATTGCCACTGCCTTCATTTCTGGAAGTACTCAAGCCTGGGTTGGCCGTCCTCACTTGACTATAAACCCTCGTACACGTCACCTGAGGTACACTAGGCGGCGCTATCTTTTATTCACGCCGAAGCTGCGCCAAAGGAGAAATGTGATGGCTCAGAAAGTTATCGATGTCGTAGGCGTATCGAAGGAGAGTTTTGCGAAGGCTGCGGAAAACGCAGTAGCAGAGGCCGCAAAAACGGTTCGGGGCTTGAAATGGGCGCGAGTCGCAGACTTAGAAATGGAACTAGACGGCAAGAAGATAGCCCAATACCGTGCCACAACAAAGATTTACTTCGACATTGAGAAGTAACATGTTGCGGAGGAAAAGGGGCTAGCTGGCACTGCCATCTGGCCGTAAATCTTCTGGCAAGTCGCCCGCGCAAGGCCAGTGCGACGCGCAATCTCAGCCCAAGATGTGCCAGCGTCCAGGCTGCGCCGGGCTGCCAAAAAAGGTATGCGCGAGGCTACTGGCTAAGTACCTGATTCGGCGTGGTACCTAACCGAGCGAGGGAGGCTGCCAACAAACGACCGTTTCTTGACACCGGATCAGGCTCTGGGAATGGGCTAACCCATCGTTGCTCAACAAATCCTCTGAGAAAAGTCGTACTCTTTATCCAATAGCTTGCAGGTGTCTTCCCATACCTTCCAAATGGCAGGAATTGTTCACGGAACTTCTACTCGACCCTAACCGTTCTCAAATCAGTCAACGGGTGCAAGCTGTCATTCACGCAATCGTCCGCCGCTATCGAGAACCCGAGGCCCTCACACCGGAAAGAACGCTCCTCGATTGATTTCGCCTTGGAGACGATGGCAAGGTGGACACTCTTAGAGCCTCGCCACCGCGTCACGATTCGCTGTATCGCGCAATCAAGCTACCTAAGATGAGGGAAAATCTGTTGTCAAACTCTTAGTGGGGGTGTTCAGAGGCGGGGTTGCTTCAGGACGAAGCTGTTCTAAGACTGCGTTCGCATCTCGCAGCATTCCTTTCCGCTTTGCTAAGTCCTCCTCAGGCAGAGCCTCCCAAACCATACCCGACCATTTAGTGAGGTCCGGATTTGGATTCATTGAGCAGCCCCGCGCCTGTGCGATGAAGTCAGCTTAGCAACCCAGGACTAGACCGGTCTGTTCGAGAATGCTCACATTTCCTATCCAGTTCCCCGCTTCACTACGATGGTTACGCCACGCTCGTACCCGATCCGATTGTCGATGCCATTCAGAAGAAAGTGCTGGAGGCCACCTCGGAGGGACTGATCGGCGGAGTGGAAATCGCGGTGCGGTACATCACGCGGGCAAATGAGCGCTATCAATTACAGGCGAAACTGTATCAAACCGCAGTGGATCTGCTGGGGGCAAAGAATGCGGCTCACGTCGGCGGCCCGGCTGTAGCTGGCATGCCTAAATGACGCAGGTTTTGCAGGGTGGCAATGAAAGGATGCCCCAGCCAATATCGGTTCGGCGCACGAGACTAGTTTTGACTCTCAGGCTAAGGGCATACATGAATCGCAACGGATAACAACGACTCCTGCCTTGCTGGCGCAATATCGCCTGACGCCAATCACGGTATGTGTGTGCGCCGCCGACCGCCCCGATTACAACAAGTGCCAATAGTTGCTACTCGCCGCTGCGCAATCGCAGCAGAGGCTTGGAACGAGTCGACGTGAAATTCAAGCCCCGGTTGCGCAGTCTGATCGTTCAAGATCCGCGAAAGCGTTATCGCACTGAGATGTTCCCCAAATCTCGCGAAGCGACGAGGCGAGCCTTGGGTCGTGCACGGCTCTCCAGGAAATCTGTTTAAGCGCTGGCTTCGCCGCTGACGTTGGGCGTTGCGACGTCAAAGGAATCCTGGCTGGCAGAATTTCGTGGGCGCATCCATCGGAATACTCCCTCTTTGAACAGCTTCAGGATCGTTCGACGGTTCTCGATAATGACCCGCAGCCACGACGACTTCGTCAGCATCGGGAAATAGATTCCGCGAAAACAAAGACGCGCCAGGAAAACGTTGACGCGATCGCCCACATGCTGATCGTCCAGCGCCGCAACTGCCTGGGCCAGCGCTTCCGGGCTGTAGGAGTGAGCCCAGCCGTAGTTCAGTTCGGCATGCGCTTCTTCGATCGTCATCTTCAGCGGAGTGTGCGCCATTGTGAACGGAACGAAATCCTTCCAGTGCCGAGGGCGCGTGAGCCGTCCGGCGGCCTCCAGCCGCTTGTATAAAGGCGTTGCCGGTAACGGCGTGAGTAGCCCGAAGATGGGCAGGCCCGGAGGCCATGTGCGCACCTGCTGCAAGGTGCGTTCGGCGACTCCCGGAGTGTCGTTATCCATGCCGAAGATGAACGAGGTGATCGCGTAAATATTGCGTTTCGCCAGACGCTCAAGCACGGCGGCATACTCGCTGGGCTTATTGAATCCTTTATTCACGTCCTTCAGATTTACCGGATCGACAGACTCCATGCCGATAAAGATCCACTTGCCTCCGGAGGCAGCGATCAAATCAACCAGTTCTTCGTCGCGCAGCAGATTGGCGCTGATCTGCGCCACCCAAAAGACTTGGGCTTTCGCTGCGATGATGTCACGCAGCAGTGATTTGGTGCGCTTTACATTGATGGCAAAGTTGTCGTC
Source organism: uncultured Acidobacteriota bacterium (assembly GCA_963696025.1). GTDB lineage: Bacteria > Acidobacteriota > Terriglobia > Terriglobales > Acidobacteriaceae > JABCYV01. The sequence continues at coordinate 265,804 of CAVOII010000015.1, read as the reverse complement.
GATGAAGAAAACCGCGATCTGGCCTTGCTCTCTGCGGGCGCGGGCTTTCAGCAGGAGCAATTCATTGACGACGCTTTCATTCGTGCGGAACCGAATGGAGTCGCCGAAGAATCCGGTGACCGTGCAGAACTCACAGCCGTAAGGACAGCCTCGTCCCGATTCAACCGGCACGATGCGAAATGTTCCCCAGTTTTCCCGGAAATTCTTGAGCAGGGAGTGCAGCCGTTTGGGAACGAGATTGAACTGGCGGAGATCTAGCTTGTCCCATGGAATCGCGGGATAGGGATTCAGGGAAGGCTTGCGCTCCTTGCCCGTAGCATCAACAGGCGCGTAGGTCTCCTTTAGCTCACCGCGAACAGCATCTTCCACGATTTGCGGCCAGGTCTCATCGGCTTCTCCCAAGGCAACGGCATCGGCATGGCGCGGGCCACCATCGCGGCCGAGAGCTTCATCGGCCTCTTCGGTCACGTGCGGCCCTCCCATGACCACTGGAACTCCCGTCGCCCGAATAGCGTCAGCCATGCGATACGCCCTAGCGACCATCCTGGTCATGGCACCGATACCAACCAGCCCGATGTTCTGGTCGCGGACGAATTGCGCAATTTGAGTTTCGTCCATAGGTTGGGCATTGCCATCGATCAGCAAAACTTCATGTCCGGGAGGAGTGAGCGCCTGGAGCAAAAACATCCAGAGGTGGGGCATGAAGTTGCGGGTGACGCCGTTGTCAGGGTTGTAAAGCAGAATTCGCATGACACTCCTTTGAAACACTCGCTTGCCGCCGCGCCTCCGGTCCCCGAGACGAAACGGAGCCCACGGGGTTCGGTCTCACTGCCACAACTAGAAGCCTTGCCTATGCAGAGCAATAATCTAAAATCTCCCGTTTGCCTGCACTGACTTACAGAGCCGGTTGCACGGTCGTTGCACTGGTGGGCTCAGTTCGGATCGGTTTGTGAAACACCCGCGAGACGATAGCGAGACCTTTCGGAATGATTCTCAGCCTCCCTAACCCTACTTGTGAGACGACACGATCTTAGTCCTCAATTGGAGGCTACGCTGTTTTTCTCTCGCGGGAATAGTAGGTCATGCTCCCTCTTTCAACATCACGGATGATCGCATTACAGGTGGGTGAGACGCCCTTGGACCAAAAGAGCACCAGGGCCGTATCGCTAAGGTAAGCCAAACAGTTTGTTCTTTCGGTTTTTGCGGCATCGGATTGCAAGCTCAGTTTCCACCGCTCAAAAGGCAACATTAGGAATCCCATTCTGGCTGGAAAGTCAGTGAATGTGCCAAAAGCTGAAACTGAAATCTGTTCAATATTGACCACTCACGGTGCTCGGCCTCTACCTGCGCGACGTAACGATCACCTCATTTTCTTCTCAGGCACATGCACGCCCACCGCGGGCACAGGTCTTACGCAACCTCCTGACCGCGTGGGGCTTATTTGGGCTGTGTAGAAGCTCTGTAAGTTTCGAGTCGTGCCGCTCAGATCACCGCAACACCTGTAGCGTGATTCTGCACGTCTCAGATGGTTCCAACTCGCTTTCTGCCGTCCTTTTTCTTAAGCTCGTGTTTTTATAGGTGTTCACTCTTGAGCAGCCTTCCGCCGTGAAAAGCTGTATCGTGCGGGAGTGAACCACGATCGGATACGAGAGATAAGTACCGAGATGTCTGGCCTTCTTGACGAGCAAACCAGACTGTCAAAGAGCCAGACCACGTTCACTGACTTGAGCGGAGAAGAGCTAGACGGATACACCAAAAGAAATGACCGTCTCCGCCAACTTTGCAAGGAACCGAACGAACTCGGCTGACAGCCCTTCCCCCGGTTGGAGTAAAAAGGCTCAGCCCTAGCCCGCGTCACTCCGATGCGGGCATTTTCATTTTGAAAAGGAGAACGAGATGCAGCAGAGATCCTGCGCCGCGCACGGACTCATGTCCACAATTGACCAGCCTTCCACCGCAAAAAGCTTCATCATGCCGGAGTGAACCGTGAATCGGATGAGAAAAGAGAGGTTCCAATGGCACGTAAACGCGGAAATCCGAATTGGGGCAACGGACGATTACCCCGAATACTAGCGCTGCCAACCGCCTTCGAAAAGCAGGTCCACAGGCTCGGATTGAATGAGGAGACTTGTGTGACCTCAGAGCAGCTAGCGCAGTGGTGTGAGCGTAACAAGAACCTTTACTACGTTCCGGAAAAGCTGCTGAAGCAGTGGGGAATGACTGTTGACGCCAATGTTAGTGGCTAAGGGAGATGAAACACGCGGAAATCAGGTGGAATCCGGAGCTGGAGGAATGGTTTGTGTAAGGTGTGGCCGGACCTTAGATCACGTTGTGAAGAAGGATGCCGAAGTCGAATTGGAAGTTCTTGCCCAGTTGCTGTCTCGGTACCTAACCAGATTTCTGGTGTCTCGTCTCACCGGCCGGGTCACTGCAGTTACATCATGGCAACTTGGCGATCCCACCACGGGCGTGCGGGCCTGGTCGTGCGCACTGGTCATCGGGCTTTGATGTACAGCGACTCCTAGCGCCCAACCAACTCCGCCCGGCTCCATCCGTGGCGAAGCTATTACGGTGCAAAGTCCCCTACACCTGGCACGAGGCTGATCAGCGTGCATTCAAAGAATGGCACTGGGGGGAACCAGGGGGATGGTGGTACGTACACCGTTGTTACGAACGTGGCGGCGTTGTACACCTCGACCGATGCCCCACACCTCGCGCCTCTGGCTACCGTGACAATCGGATGAACTGGTCCAGCAGTCGTGATGGCGCTACCTGAAAGATCGAGAAAAGCGGATTGGCCGGGGGGCAGCTTAACCGCAAGCGGCGTTCCTATCGTGGTCCCATTCATGTCCGCAAAGCTAATCTGACCGATGCATGGGTTGGGGGGGTAGATAGGGGTGGGAGGCCATGCCATCACATTCAACCGCACCACCTGGCTCGTGGTCACGTCCAGCATTCCAAATATGGGCGTAGGAGGGAAAAAAGGATTGGGCGGCCACTTCGCGCCGGGTACTCCTATGGTGACACCCAAAACCGGGTCCACCACCTCAACCGAAGCGACGCAGGTTTGACTGAGTGGCCCGAAACCCGCCGACACAACCCTCGGAAGAAATTCGGCCCTTATGAAGACATCGCCACTGCTCAGCGTAAACGACGCTGAGGCCGACTCCCCAATTGCGAGGCTAACCTTCTTGGTCGTTCCCACCTGAACCCCGCTGCTGTCCTGAAACCCGAGTACGGCATCGCATGGGTTAGGGGGGAAGGTGGGTACCGGGGGCCACGCGACTATATTGAGTTGCAATGTCTGCCCGGAGGTGATCCCGATCATCTCGAGTGGGTTGATTGCGCCGAAGTGTGCTGCGTGAGGGCGAGCATCATCAACACGGTGAGGGCTGAGGCCACTCTGAGTTTTTATAGAACTCATTGACCCGGTTGTTGGGTGAAGTTGAGGGGTGGCGCGACGGTTTAGGTGAAGCCTAGCCGAGACCGGCCCTTTCGTTTGCCGGTGCCTCAATAACCTCACCATGCCACGTTTCCACACCCCCGCTTATCGAACTGGACAGGCGCAGTTAACGCATCCAGCTCTCGGAGAAAAGATTCACGCCGTCGCCCACGGAAAACTGGCGGTCCGCGCGGTAAGGCGAACCAAGCCAAACTTCTGATGCAAGGCTTTCTGGGGAAACCGCGTGTTTCTCCCAGCCCGCTCTTTGTGTTTGACACACAGCCACTGGCGAAGCCGCCGACATGTATGTTGCTCCACCGCCCGGTAGGCTGGGCTGACCGGCCCCAGACAGAAGTAGTTCGCCCACCCATTAATCTTCCGGTTGAGCGCTGCTACCAGCGTTGCCGCATCCTGCTGGGTTTGACTCCGTCGGGTCATCTCGCTGATCGCCTTACACAAACGCTGCACTCGTTTCTTGAAAGCAGTGGTGCCCCAGTAGGCCCTCCCCGTCTTCAACGAGTAGCATCGACCAAACGTGTACCCGAGAAAATCGAACTTCTCTTCCGGCAGTCGACAGACCCGCGTCTTACTGTCGTTCACCGTCAACTTCAGCCGCGACATCATGTCCCGCATCTCGGCCAGTGCCTCATCCGCTCTAGCACGACAGCAGATCACGAGATCATCGGCGTGATTAATGATGTACGCTTCTCGTGCCCTAACTTCTTCCACCCCAGCACGAACCGACGCATGTATAAATTGCTGAGCAGCGGGCTGATCGGAGCCCCTTGCGGCGTACCCCGACCTTCGTCCCGATTTCGCGTACTACGACGTTTATTCCCGCACTCGTCGGTTTCTTCCACCGGAGCTTCCAACCACATCTTGATCAGATGTAGCATGGCTCCGTCCACGACCCGACGGGCTACCGACTTGAGCAGCTCGGCGTGCGGAATACTGTCGTAGTAGCTACTGAGATCTGCGTCAACAATTTCTTGATGGCCAGCGTTGATCAGCTCGCGAACGCGATTCACTGCGTCCAACGCGCTGCGGTCCCGACGATAGGCGTACTGTTCCGGTTGCAGGTCGGCCTCGAAGATGGGTTCGAGCACCAACCCTGCCGCCATTTCCGCTGTCCGGTCCCGGATAGCGGGCACTCCTAACGGCCGCTGCTTCCCGTCCGGCTTCGGTATATAAACCCGCCGCACCGGCAGTGGTTGATAGGTTCGACTCTTCAGCTCTTGCCCCAGTTCGTCCAACCATCGCTCGACTCCATACGCCTCGATGTCCTCGAACCTCTGACCATCCACTCCGGCTGCTCCACCGTTGGCTTGGCAGCATTCATAAGCGAACGCCAGAACGTCCTTCCGCTACACCTTGTCGTACACCGCATAGAAACGAAAGTTGGGCGATTCCTTCGCTTTCGCGTGCAACGCCGTCTGCAACTTCTGAACCCTTGCGGGGGTTACTGGACTCATCGTCAATCCCTCAGTCTTCGTCGCTTCTTGCGTTTCCTCTCAACTGAGGCCCCTTCCCTCCACCGGCATTACCCAGCTTCATCAGTACTGCGGGCCTCTCCGTCACACCATACGGCCCGGCCTGGCTCTCGCGAGTTGCCGGTTGATCCCAACTTGCGATCACCGCTGGGGCTTCCCGTGTTGCGCCTGATCCACTATGTCTGCAGGCCGTCGCCACTACCCCGGCAGGATCAATGGAACTGATTCGCTCATTGCTGCTCCATCAACTTCGGCCTTCCCCAGATTACCGTTGAGTCAGCTCCTGCATTAACCAGTTTCGTGGCCTGCTCAGCGTTCACTCACGTTACGACCTACAGACTCACCAAGTCGCCTTATGCGACCCAGTTCAATGCGGCCGTCAAAGGCAAGACGGCGTGGGTCGCTCCCCACTGACCATCGCCCCGTTCGCCTTGCTGCGTAATTCTCGACCGTTGTAAACGGGCGGTTACAACCTCTACACCGGAGGCTCCGACGGCTTTGTTGCCTTCACCGCCGCTCCGATTGCTACCGGGTGGAGCGATCCAGTTCCCGGGCTGGTCTTCGGCTGCGAGCTGAGCATAGTTCCGGCCTTTCGGGTCACCAGGCACCACGATCAAGATCGCTGAGCTGTCAGCGAATCCGGCCTTCAGAGCAGCGCGGATGATTGCGTCAGTGCTACCACAAGGAAAAGCAGCAAGATCACGAATGCCAAAACACCGGCAACCAGAAGTATGACTTCGCTGATCAAATCAGCCTTCAGCAGTTCTTCGCGACGCACGAGATCGCCTCCCCAAGAACTGGAGGAGGAGGTTGGCACGAGTCACCGCACTTCGTACTGTAAGCGCAGAACCCTGCACTTTGAGCGCAAATTGCTGCAAGCATTAATGGAGCTTCGATTCCTATGCTGCGGAAATCCTGAGCAAAGCCCACGAAGGGCTCGGCGTCCGCCGCGCGACGTAACGAACCCCTGCTCCCTGCGGGCCGTCCCGCCTTAGTTTCCCAAAGCATCCTCTAGGCTGGAGTTACCGTCGCATCACATCTCTGTTTGGAAATGGGGTGGAGTCACCCCGTAGCTCTTACGCACCTAAGTTACTGGTTCCTTCACTCCGTCTGTGGCAACGCAACTGCACTATCGATGTCGAGTTCGTTCCTCCCCTGCTTGTCTCCTCCCCCCAAAGGAGATTGGGTGGCGGCTGGGCTCGGGATGTGAATCGCATATGTCCAACTTTTTGAGCAGCAGGCTACCGAGCACAGCCACGAATCTGGAGCACGTGACGCTATCAGTTTACTTGACTAGAGACTGGCCTCAGGTGGAACCCTTGTGGGTGAAACTAGCGGACAGCTCTCCCTATTCGTCCTTTTACGTGAGCGCCGAATGGACGGGCTCCTGGCTGGAGATTTTTGGAGAACTGCTCCAGCCTCAGATTCTCGTCTTCGAAGAACAAGGCGTCGCGGTCGGTGCATGCCTGCTGGTTAAGAGTACCGAGCGCCGGGGACCGTTCCGGACACGGCGAATTTACCTGAATGCGGGCGGAGAAGATCCGGCGGACCGGGGCGCGATCGAATTTAACAGTCTTCTTTGCTCGCCTGGCTACGAGCACGCCATCGCAAAGGCGCTGGGCATCCATTTGCGCGCTCTGGAATGGGATGAATTCGCAGTGGAAGGCATTTGCCCAGGCCCAATCCTGAGCTCGCTTCAAAGTGACAGTTTCCGGAACCTTCTTCCGTTAAGCATCGGCCGGCGATGTTTTCACGTAGACCTGAACCGGCTTCGACAATGCGAAATTCCCTACGAGAGCTCACTTTCGCCCAACACTCGCCACCAGCTTCGGCGCAGTCTGAGACTTTACAGCAAGTGGGGGCCGGTCCGAACCGAAGTGGCTCAGGATCTTGCCAGGGTAGAAGAATTTTTCGACGAAATGAGGCAACTACACCAATCGACCTGGAACGCACGGGGCGAGCCTGGGGCTTTCGCGTCAGGCCGCAGGCTGGCCTTCCACCGTACTCTCATCCGCCGGGCATTTCCGCGAGGGGGCATCCAGTTGCTGCGTGTGACGGCTGGAAACGAGACTGTGGGTGTCCTCTACAATTTTGTGCAAAGCGGCAAAGTTTATTTTAACCAAAGCGGCTTCAATTACAGCCGGGATAAACGTCTTAAGCCGGGCCTGGTGACGCACTGTTGCGCCATCCGGTACTGCCTTGAGCAGGGGTTTGGCGATTACGACTTTCTAGCCGGGGAGGCACGATACAAGCGATCCCTGGCAAAAGATTGTAGGCAACTTGCTTGGGTGGTCTTCGCCCGGCCGAGCATAAAACTCGCTTTGATCGCCTTCCTGCGCACCGTTAAACGAGGGATCAAAATCCCGGCATGGAAACAGACAAAGCGAGCCACTCCGCGATAATGGGTTAGCGCTGTGGCGTTGACTGACTTCAGGAGATAGTTCGTGGAGGGATATTCTTTGTCACTCAAAGGCTCACAGAACCGCTCCACGGACATTATCGTTGTCGGGGCCGGCCTGGCCGGTAGCACCGCGGCTGCGGTGCTGGGCCAACAGGGTTGGCGGGTTGTCTTGGTGGACCCGAGACCGAACTGTCCGCCTGTCTTCAAAGCTGAAAAGATCGAACCGGAGCAGGCCGCGTTGTTGCGCAAATTCGGTCTGCTGAGTCATATAGCTCCCCAATCCGTTCGCATCCGGGAAGTCCGGACTTACTATAACGGGCGACTTTTCGGGAGGACTGCGATCGAACAATATGGGCTGTACTACAGCGACATGGTCAACGCGATGCGTGCTCACCTCCCCGCATCCGTCGAATTCAAGCTCGGACGGGTCGTGCAAATTGTGAACAGCCCCCAACTGCAGCGAGTCAAGCTGGATAGAGATGAGGAATGCACCTGCCGCCTGGTGGTTCTAGCCAGCGGCCTCAGTGCAGAGATTCAGTCCAGCCTGCGACTGCGCAGGACAATAATTCAGAAAAACCAGTCTGTCGCCATCGCCTTCTCTATAGCTCGGCGGGATGGTCTGCCATTTCTTTTTGATGCGGTTACGTATTATCCGACGAGCTGCGCGGACAGGCTCGACTACCTGACTCTGTTCCCCATCGGCCAGACGATGCGTGCGAATCTCTTCGCGTTTCGTAACGCAACCGACCCTTGGGTTCGGCAATTCACTAGCGAACCCGGCCAGATGCTGGAGCGCTGCCTTCCTAAGCTAAGCCGGACCATCGGAGAATATCGGGTGGTCAGCAAGGTCGAGACTTCACGGATCGATCTTTATCGCACCGAAGGCGATCCGCCGCCGGGTGTCGTGCTAATCGGGGATGCCTCTCAGAATGTTTGCCCTTCGACTGGCATGGGCTTGAGCAAAGTGTTTACCGACGTGGACGTGCTCTGCTCGGAGTGCATACCCCTGTGGTTTGGGAGTCCGGGCATGGACAGCGACAAGGTGGTGAGCTTTTGCAGCCACCCTCGAAAACGTGCTACGGATGTGAAGGCACTGCAGAATGCGCTTTACCGAAGGCACACTTCGACAGGCCGCTCGCTGCGCTGGCGAGTCCACCGCCTTCGCTTACATCTCTCGATGCAGTTCCGACGACCAAACCATGGAGCAAATTTACCTCAAACTGCAAGGAAGAAGCTGTTTGGCGACGATTAGCGCTATCCCATCGTCTCGTATGGACAAATTTCACGGGCTGCATGGAAAATCGAACCAGCCAGCAGTGTGAACGAAATTCCGACGGTCACCAGCAATTCTCAGTTGGTGTAAACAGGCGACTGCACCAACAACCGGGTCAATGAGGGCAATCGCGATGTCACTCAACAAAGCGTCTCAGCCTCTACTCTTGATCTACCTGTCCTGTGTTAAGCGCTCACAGGCGCTGCGGTCGTCCCGTCTCGCCCTTTACAGCAGCCAGGACCAGACCCGGTTCGGCAAAAGCGTTGATAAGGAAGTGCGAGAGAATCGCGGGGGCAACAATGCGATGGCTGGCGACGTAGACAAGAGCCAATGCAAGTCCCAGCATCCCGGTCGCCAGGGTAGCGCCGATGGCTGCCGCCAGACTACCGCGGAAAAATCCCCATACTCCATGGGCCAGTCCGAACAGCAACCCTGACGCCAAGACCTGAACAAGCACGCCGATTTCTGCATGTTGGATAGAATCCATCAGCAACTTGCGAAAGATGCATTCTTCGCAAAGCCCGGCAATTATCGCTACTGCAAGCGCTAGTATCTTAAGCAGCGAAGCACGAAACAAATTACTACGGACTGAACTAAAACGAGAGGCGAGGGCAACAAAGGCAATTGCAACGACAACCCCGAGAATCCAACCGATGATGCCCGCCTGGTTGGACGTGAAACCCGTGTAGCGGAGGAATCCGCGCGGGTTATGGCGCACGTTGAAGAACACCCAGCAGCCCTCCGAAAGTGCGATACCCGCCAGAATGATCGCTGTTTTCTTTTCTGCGCTGATGGTTGGCCGCCTGCCTCTGGATGATTTTGCGGATTTGAATGGCTAGCCAAGTAGCTTGGGAATTGCACCGCCCTCCCTTTCCGTGATGCTCCCGTATTTCGGTAAACTCATTGTGCCCCGTTCGGCGCTGATGCCTCCGGAACAGTGTTCCCGGTCGATTTCTGACGCCCAAGTCGGCGGCCACAATACTTGCAGTGGGATTTCATCCATTCCTCTCTACGAGCCGCCCTGTACGCTTTCTGACATTCCACCGAACAGGTACGCGCGCCCCTGCGCTGCCGGTCCAGCGGAATCTGTTCGCGGCACAAACCGCAGTAGGTAATCACGCGGCACCGCCTGCGGTTGTGCTGGTGATAAACTTGTGTTCAGAGTTGTGTTCAATAAGCGCCGGATAGTGCCACATTCGGCCCTACAATACCCGCTCTAAATGCTTCATTTTGTGATGAACGACAGGTTAGCGTGAGCTTCCCAAGCTGGGATGTCGCCGGTTCGATCCCGGTCTCCCGCTCCAGTTTTTTATCACTCGCCCTCCTGTCTCCGTGTTGCTTCATATTTGCGTGGGGGACCAAGATGAAAATCGCGGTTTACTGGTTTGCTGTCGTGACGGTATTTCTCCCTGCTATCACCACAACAGCGACTGCGCAGGATGCAGAGGCAGGCGCGCCGAAGCTTAAGTTCGCCGTTATTCTGACTCGTCATGGTGTCCGATCCCCCACTTGGACCACGTCGGACCTGAACGAGTATTCCGCCGAGCCGTGGCCGGATTGGGGCGTCGCTCCGGGAAACCTGACCCCGCGCGGTAGCAAACTGATGACGCTATTCGGGTCATACTACCGCCTCTATTTTACCGCCGCGGGGCTGCTGCACTCTACTGGTTGCGAAGATGTTGGCCATGTCCATTTCCGAGCGGACGCCGAATCGCGCACTCGCGTGACCGCCGGTGCTCTGGCCGCTGGGATGATGCCAGGTTGCAATTTAGACCTCCGGATCGCCAGTGACAAAGAAGACCGGCTATTCAGTCCACTGAGCGCTGGAATTGGCAAGCCGGATCGTGAGCTGGCGACCGCTTCCATATCTGGCCGGATCGGCGCTAACCCAGACGCCTTAATAGGGTCTTACCAACATGCATTCGATACGTTGCGCGACCTTCTCTTCGGTTGCGCCCCAGGCGCGTCGTGTCCGGCGGAGGAGAAACCCGGCAAACGATCGGTTTTGAAGCAACCTTCCTCGCTTGAAACGGGCAAAGGAGATCACGCAGCCGACCTGCGAGGTCCAATCAGAATAGGCTCAACTTTGTCGGAGGATTTCCTGCTTGAATACGTCAACGGGATGAATGGCAAAGATCTTGGCTGGGGTCGATTGGACACCGGCAAACTGCTGGAGGTCATGAGACTCCACGCTGCCTATGCCGATTTGGCGCGCCAGACACAGTATGTCGCTCGTCTACAGGGCTCGAACCTGCTAAGCCACATTCTGCATTCCATGGAACAGGCGGTTAAAGGAACATCAGTCAACGGATCGCTAGGCGAAGTCGGCGACCGGGTGCTCGTCATCGTCGGCCACGATACGAACATTTCCAATATCGCGGGAATACTGGGGATTTCCTGGTTGCTCGACGGCTATCAGCCTGACGACACTCCACCAGGCGGTGGGCTGGTATTTGAAGTGTGGCAACAGGGCGACGCCGAGCCCGTTGTTGTGACCTACTACATCGCCCAAAGCCTTGAGCAAATGCGGAAAGCGGCACCGCTGACGCTCGACTCGCCACCCTTGAAGTCTCCAATTTTTGTACCTGCTTGCAGTCGCGCTGACCAGAAGATGACCTGCCCATGGGAGACGTTTCTGCACACGATGGGGGATGCCATCGATCCGGCCTTTGTGAAGCCCTGACTCCTGTTTTAGCATCCCGCAATCGTTCGAGTCTGGGTAGTCGATGACAGCAGCAGCAAAATTAATCGTCAGTCATTTCCGAAGGCATCGGCACCCCGGAAATTGAAACTCAGATTGCGTTGGCGCATCAACGACGGGCCCGCGGCGATCAGAGCTATGCCAGGGGTTTGGTCGGGAGACTGTCGCGGGCTTGATTCATAGCTGGAAGAGCCGCCATTCCGAGATGCGGGTCTTTCGCTGCCCAAAGAAGCAACCGCCTGCAGGAACGAGCGAGTCCAACGTGACAGGCTGTGATCGCGGACAATTTCGCGCAGCAGGCGCATGCGATTTCGCTTCTCTTCCCGCGTCATTTGCGAAGCCTGGTGAATGGCCTGAGCCACACCAGCGAAATCGTTGGGATTGACCAGCACGGCGCCGTGACGTAACTCCGAAGCGGCGCCTGCGAACTCGCTGATGATCAGCACCCCGCGCTCGTCGGCTTGGGCGGCACAAAATTCCTTTGCCACCAGGTTCATGCCGTCTTTCAATGGTGTAATCAAGGCAATGTCAGCAGCGCGGTAGTAGGCGAGAAGTTCCTCGCGCCCCAGGCTGCGGTGCATGTAATGGATAGGCACCCAGCCGTCCTGGGTGAACTCGCCATTGATTTGGCTGACCAGCAATTCAATTTCGCGACGAAGATCCTGGTAGTTGGGAATATCTTCGCGGCTGGGAACTACCACTTGCACCAGGGTGATCTGGCGGCGGATTTCCGGAAAGCGCTTGAGCAGAATACTGAATGACTTCAGCCGTTCGGGGATACCTTTGGTGTAATCGAGGCGGTCCACTCCCAGCACGAGGACATTTTCCAACAAATCTCTTCTGATCTCCTCCGTGCGTATGGCAACCTCAGGACGGGCGGCGTGGTGGGCGAATTCCTCAAAGTCGATGCTGATGGGAAATGTGCCAACCACGGTAGTCCGGTCCTGTAAGCGGAGCAGCAAATGGGGCTGCCCCTCTTGTACCTGCACTTCGGCAAGCAGACGCTGCTGGCAGCTGACGAAATTGTTGCGATCACGGTCAGTCTGGAAACCAACGACATCAAACTGCAGCAAGGCCCGCAGAATCTGTTCACGCCACGGCAGTTTTTCAAAAACATCGGGAGCAGGAAACGGGATGTGCAGGAAGAAGCCGACACGGGCAGTTACTCCCGCTTCCCGCATGTAACTGCCGGAGAGCATGAGGTGATAATCGTGTACCCAGATGAAATCTTCCGGCTGGGTTGCGTGTGCCGCGGTATCGGCAAACTTGCGGTTTACCCGCTGATAAGTTTCCCAATATTCGGAATCGAAGTTACATCGCGAAGGCATGTCGTGAAACAGGGGCCAGATGATTTCGTTGGCGAATCCGGAGTAGAACTTGGCGATCTCTTCTTCAGAGAGAGAAACCGACTGCAACCTATAAGGGCGACGCCTGGACGCATGCGCCAGCAAAGCCTCTACCTCATGGCTGTCGGTAGTGCCAGCCCAGCCGATCCACGCGCCAGGTTGATGGCGCAGGGCCCTATCCAGAGTGCCAGCCAAGCCTCCGGAGCTGCGTTCGACCCGGGACCCGCCCGCATATTTGCGGATTACAACCGGCAGGCGGTTGGAAACGTTGATCAATCGTTCTTTGAGAAGGCGTCCTTCTTTGTGGATCATAGTTTCCCTCCAGAGGCATGGAGCCACTCCTCAAGAAACCGGATGAGCTCCTGCGGTGGTTGCAGCCAGACCTCGGCCGCGGTGGGACGGTATTCTGGGCGAACCAGGACGGTGAGCCCCTTTCCGTTCAGTGCGCGAAACGCGTCTTCGTCGGTACGATCGTCTCCCAGATAAGCGATGGCGGCTTCTGGAAGACTCTCAGCCAGAATGGTACGCACGGCAAAACCCTTGTCCCGGCCGGGCACGCGAATTTCCAAGCCACCATCGAATTCAAGCAACATGAGCTGGAACTCAACCAGCAGAGGTAACCAGAGCTGCCGAACTTTTCCGATGATTTCTTCAGCGTCTGAACGGCTGAGACCTCTGACATGGATGGCGAGTCCGCCCGACTTGACCTCAGCGCGTGACTCCAGACCCTCGGAGTGAAGCAACTTTGCTGCCAAGGCAAGGCCGGTCTGTTGCTGGTGAGACTGGGCATCTGATTCGTAGCTGCCATCGGGCTTCAGGCGCTCGAAACCGTGACTTCCCCAGATTTCCGGGCGGGGCTCGATGCCGCTGAGAACCGCCAAATCATATGGCGCGCGGCCGCTGATCAGAATTACGCGTGTTCCCGCGTCCCTGATGCGGGCAAGCAGGGGACGCATCTCTGGATACGGGACGGCAAGATTGCGGTCGATTTGAAATGGAGCAAGCGTCCCATCGTAATCAAGCAGCAGGATGCGGGCAGGGGCGGACACCAGCCTCCCCAGAAAAGGCCCGTAAGCGAGCTGATAATCCAGTGCCTTCATGCCGGATTCTGCCCTCCAGCAACTCAACGACCTTCAGAACTGTACGCGGCGCGAAGTGGCGGAAAGAAACAACCCAATCAACAAGTGAACTGCAGATCGCGGAACTCACAGTTCAGGCCAGAGAGAGGCGCGAACTCGGTGTGCGACTGTCCGTCGAGGAATTTACGACGGCGGCTGGCAAAAGCGGCGGATTTGTTAACGCCGCAACTATGTCGAAGAACCAAAGACATTTTAACACGAGGATCTTGAAGAAAAGACCCAGAAGTGCATGCAGGGGTATTAAGTCCAGCGGAACCAGCGCAGGGCCAGGGCGAAGGAAATCCCTCCCCACAGGACGAGAACCAGCAGGCGTCCGGACTGGGCTGCGAGCGGGGCGCCCTGTAGGATCGTGGTACGCAGAGCATCATTAAGGGCCGTTAGAGGCAAGATTTTGAGTAGAGGTTGCACCAGGGCGGGAAAGCGTTGGTAGGAAAAGAAGGTACCAGAGAAGATCCACATGGGCATCATTACGAGATTGATCAGGCCGCTCACGCTCTCGATTTTCTGAGCGCGGCTGGCGGTCAGGAGGCCGACACCCGCAAATGACAGCGCACCGACGGCGCCGACGAACAGGATGGTCAACAGTGATCCCAGCAGGCGCATGTGAAAGACCAGCATGCCGAAGCCGAGCAGGAGGCCGACTTCGATGGTCATCAGCAGAAGGCGGCTGCTCGCGAGAGCTAGCAGGAAGTCGCTCCGTCGCATGGGTGTAGCTACAAAACGTTTCAAAAGTTTGCGCTGGCGCATGTCGACCAGGGCAAAGCCGATACCCCACATGGCCGCGTTCATGACGTTCATGCCGAGTAAACCAGGAATCAGGAAATCGATATAGCGCGATCCCGGTTCGCTGGAAGCCACAGCGGAAGTGGGCAATCGATCTTTGCGCCCGACGGCAGCTTGCAAAGCATTGTCTACCTCAGCGCGAGAAAGCACACTCTCCTGGCGGGCGGGATCATAACGATACGTGACGCCTCCCTCGGGTTCGGGCTGGATCACGAGATCATAGTTGCCGAGGCGGAAGGCTTGCAGCGCTGCTTCCTGATTGAGTATGGTCGCGTGAATTGAAGCGGCTTGGGGCGACTTCTCAATCCATTGCAGGGTTTCCTGCGCACCCGGCCCGGCGACAATCACGACCGAAGTTACATCCGTAGGTTTGTCGCGAAAAGCGATGCCGAGTCCCAAGGCCAGCAGGAGCGGGAATACGAACACCCAGAAAATTACTTCCGGCTCGCGCTGCATTTCCTTCAACCGCGCTATCAGCAGATGAGCGAAGCCTGACCAGCGGCCGTTGCGAGGAGGCGCGGGATGCGGCTTGATTTCAGCGGGAGGAGTTTGGAGGGTGGTTGTCATAGTGAGTCCGGGAAACTATTTCACTCCTCCCTCAGGTGCCGGCCGGTGAGGCGGACGAAGACGTCTTCCAGACTGGCTTGGCGGGTGGTGAGATGTAAGAGTTGAGAGCCCTGGCTCTCAACTGCGTCGAGCAGCGCAGGAATGGTCCGATGCGGCTCACGCACGTTGAGGTTTACCAGCCCGTCATCATGACGGACGGATTCCACTCCCGGCAGAGTGCGCCAGGTATCAAGAGCGGTGCCGTTGGAATTACCGCTTACGGAGAATTCGACCACGTGATGTCCACCCAGCCTCTCAATCAGATCGGCGGGCGTTCCTTGGGCAATGACTTCACCATGGTCAATGATGGCCAGTCGGTCGCAAAGGCGCTCGGCCTCGTCCATGTAATGAGTGGTGAGAAGCACCGTGCCACCTTTGCGCTGGAAGGTGCGGATAATGTCCCAAAGCTGGCGGCGGCTTTGCGGATCCAGGCCAGTAGTGGGCTCGTCCAGAAACAGGATCTTCGGATTGCCCACCAACGCGGTCGCGACCGCCAGGCGCTGGCGTTGGCCGCCGGAAAGCTTCCCCACCCAGGCATCAGCTTTCTCGGATAGTTGTAGCAGTTCCAGTACCTCGTCAGATGAGCGAGGTTCACGATAGAAACTGGAGAATAGCTCGATGGTTTCGCGTACTGTGAGCTTCTCCGAGAGGCGCGTTTCCTGCAGAGAGACGCCCAGCCACTCGCGTAGTTCGCGGGGATTCTGCTGCCAGGTGTGGCCAAGGATAGTAACTTCTCCCGATGTTGGCCGGAGCAATCCTTCGAGGATTTCGATAGTACTAGTTTTACCCGCCCCGTTGGGGCCGAGCAGACCGAAACACTCTCCGGTTTGGATTTCGAGGTTCAACCCGCGGACGGCTTCGACTTTGCCATCATATGTCTTGCGCAGATTGCGACACTCGATGGCCACGGGCATCCGACGATTCTAGCGGATTTCGGTTTAGAATTGAGCCTTCGTAATCAGGTTATGTCCATGCCCCTACGTAGTCCACAAGTCAACAGTTCTCATTTTCCGCCTCTGAGTTCTCAGAGCAACGAAAGGAAGCCGTATGTTCCACAATAGTGCGCTGTTGGTATCTCTCTGCATGGTCGCTACGTTCGCGCCAGCGCAGGAGACGCGTCACATTACATTTCATTATGGTTTTACAGTCAGGAATCTTCCGGCCGGAGAACGTGTGCGCGTCTGGATTCCGGCGGCGCACTCGGACGCATATCAGGAAGTAAAAATCATATCCGCCAACGGCGATTTGCCGTTGAAGAAGACGCACGAGTCCAGGTTCGGAAATGAAATGTATTACGCCGAAACCGCCAAGGCGAAAGATGCCGAGTTGCACTTCGAAATCGTCTATGACGTGGTGCGCACCGAACGGCTGACACTGGGTGTGGCGACGCCGCGTCTGACGGACGTCAAGCTGGACGAGCGGCAGAAAAAACAGGATTTGGCTCCGGATAAGCTCGTTCCAACTAACGGATTACCCGCTGAACTGGCGCTGAAAGTCACCGAGGGCAAAACCACGCCCCTGGAAAAGGCGCGCGCGATCTACGACTACGTTTTTGCCACAATGCGGTATGACAAAACCGGCACTGGCTGGGGACGAGGCGATGTGCTCTACGCCTGCGATGCCAAGAAGGGGAACTGTACTGACTTCCACTCGTTGTTCATCGCGATGGCGCGATCGCAGGGGATTCCGGCGCGATTTGAAATTGGATTTCCTCTGCCTCCCGACAAGCACTCAGGAGAGCTGGCCGGTTATCACTGCTGGGCAGATTTTTTTGAGCCGCAGCGCGGATGGGTCCCGGTGGACATCTCCGAGGCATGGAAGCATCAGGAAAAGCGCGATTATTTCTTTGGCGCGCACGATGCCAATCGGGTGGAGTTCACTACGGGCCGCGATTTGGAATTGAGTCCGAAGCAGGATGGGTCGCCGCTGAATTATTTCGTTTATCCCTATGTGGAAGTGGCGGGGAAGGAGTATCCCAACGTTTCGATGGCATTTTCTTTTGCGGACGTAGAGGTCGGAACGGCGGCGGCGAGGTAAGGGACAAGCGGGGTGTGTATTGCTGCTCCCTGTTTCTCATAGCCCTGGTGAGACGCGCGAGATCCCTCCCTCCGCCTGAAGCACAGCTGCCCTCGGGAGGACGTCGGTACAACTGCCGAGATGCGCTCGATACGAACAGCCTAGGGCCGCTGTTCCTACGTAGATCGTGTCGCCATTAACTCAGTCATCGTCACGGGGTGGCTTTTGGGGAAATACGGAGTGCTTTGGCGCAGGCATGGGCGTGCTTCCCTTTCGGTCGCGCCAGAGAATTGCATTCAGCACAGCAGGATTTTCGGCGTCCGGATGAGTAAAGTCCATTTTCGCGGATGCTTTCGCACCTTGGCCTTTGGGCGGATTGGTTTGGTAAATCAGTCCGTTGTCGCGATTACTCCAGTCAGCGGCGAATGGCGGCTGATTGCCCGAGCCAGAGAATAGTGGCGCCATCAGCGGAGCATAAGCATCGTTCTGATTCATCGGCGGCAGCCCAAGCAAGGTCTCCAGGGTATGCATCATGTTGACGGTGGTGTAGACGCGGCTGTCGACGAAGGGATGATCGGCTGATCCGGGGGAATATTTACTGATAACGAAAGCGATTGAGCGGTGAGCGTCGACGTGGTCAGCGCCGTCCTGAGCATCGTCTTCGACCACGAAAATGGCAGTGTCATCCCAGTAGGGACTGTGGGAAACTGCTTCAACCACCCGGCCGAGGGCAAGGTCATTGTCGGCAACAGATGCGGCAGGACGCGGCTTGCCTGGACTGGTGCCGTGAGTGTGGTCGTTGGGGAGATAAAGCAGCACAAAGGCCGGCAGTTCGCTTCCCTTGCCTTCTCCCTTACCTTGCTGACGGGCTCGAACGAATCCTTCAAACTCGTTGAGGAATTCGTCGGCGCGAAGCTGGTCGGGATACTCGGTGTTGAAATCAGGGAATTGCGGGTCGAAGTGGTCGCGCAGCAGTTCCTTGGTCGGCTTGGTGCGTTTCAGCACGGGGACAGGCCACGGCCATGGACTGAGTGAACCGTGCGGCTGGCCGACGTTCGGAGGCAGCACTTCCCCTTTGTTTACAATCGGCCTGGGACAGGGAGCGGTCGGCATGTCTGAGTCTTCATTGACCCCAGTCTTACTGCGAGTTACGTTGCACCAGATACCGCCGATGTACTCACCGTAGTCGCGGTAAGAGATGCCGTGACTGGCGGCGTTGTCCCAGATGTACCCCGTCGAAGGGGCATCGACATCAGGCTCACCCAGTTCCAACGGGAGTTCGCCAGCCACGATCCCCTGGTAGTCGTAAGTGTGCTCCTTGGAACGATAGGTGATCTGCCAGGTTTTCTCGTTGTAGTCGGAAGTGATAGCTGCGGTCGACCAGTCGTGGCCATCACCGGAGACTTCCCCGCTGTCGTAGAAATTGTCGAGCACTCCGAATTGCAGCGCCAACTTGTGCTCATTTGGCGTGATGTCCTGTCCGTACATGGTGATGGAAGAATCGCCATTGCCCACTTTCAGGTCGCCGAAGATTTGGTCATAGGTGCGATTTTCCTTGATGACGTAAATCACGTGGCGGATGGGATTGGAACCGCTCTGAAACTGGATCTTGCTGGAAGTGGAATTCAGCAGATTGCTCTCTTCCACCTGGCGGGTGAGCTCAGGGAGATTTTTGTCGACGCCACGAAAGTTGAGCCGAGCGATCGAGCCAGAGAGCAAGGTCGGGATGTAGGGAGTTTCGCGGCGGCGGCGTTCATTGGGAGTCCCACCCGGACGGTTGTTGGGCCCGGCGCCTTGGCCTTTGGCAGTTGCGATCAGTAGATCATCGCCGACGGTCGCGAGGGCGCTAGGATACCAGTCGGTGGGAATGAAGCCGAGGGCTTCGCTGGGAAGCGGGAATTCGATTCCAGGTTTGGCCAGCGACGCGGTATCGAAGACGGCAACCGCATTCAGCGAGGCGTCAGCCACAAACAAGCGCTTACCATCGGTGGACTGTGCCAAAGCATTGGGATAGGTTCCAGCGTATTCCTGAGCGGAAAGCTTGGTCGACGCAAGGTGAATGACCCTCCCCGTATCTGCTTCTACCACCGCGACTGCATCGGCGTTGGAAAGAGCGACGTATAGCAGTTTTTCGTTGGGGCTGAGAAGAAGAGCGGTGGGATGCGAACCAGGAAGGATTTTAGACTTCAACTCGAGCAGCGAAATCCATTGGATAATGCGACCACTAGTGAGGTCAAGCTTCGCAACCTTGGAGGCATTCCACAGACTGCACCAGGCAGTGCGACCATCGCGGGTAGCGACCACGGTGTAGGGGAATGACGACGGGATGACGTCGTGAGTGCTGAGATCGAACTGCTGCAGAACGCGCCCGGTGGCGGCGTCTAACAGCACGACGTTATCGGAGAGATTGTTGGCAACGACGAGCTTGTCACCTGCTTCTCCGGCAACCACGGCAAGCCCAGCAGGATAGGGGATGGCACTTCCGGCCAGAGTCTTGCGCAAGCCAAACGCTACTTTCTTTCCTTCAGCAATCTTCTGTGGCGCAATCTGGATGAAGCGCTCCGGCGTAATTTTGCCCTGTTTAAAGTTATAGACGGCAATGCCGTTTCCGCTGTCGTTCGGTTTTTCGCCAGTGGGATCGGTGATGGAACCCATGGAAGCGTAGAGATGATTGCCGTCGGAGCTGAAGGCAAGGCCGAGAAAGTAGGTTTGGTGGGCATCTTCAGAGAGGCGGTCATCGGGAAAGTCAGTGACTTGATTAGTTTGCAGGTCAAGGATTGTGACGGACTGACGGGCCAGGGCCTGTTGTGAGCCGTAGCCATCGTTCAAGAGCGCGGCGTAGCGTCGGTCAGGACTAAGGGCGATGGTCGCTGGAAAGCTGTTTACAGCGCCGATCCGACCGGGTGAGGGCGCGATCAGGAGTTTGCTCGTGGGAAGCGGGGTTGAGCCAGAATTGTGGGAATGTTGGGAGAAGAGCAGGCAGGCCGAAATTGAAAGAATAAGAAGAGCGCAGGCGAAGAGTCTCAAAGGTCCTCCGCGAGAAGGTGAAAGAACTTTTTAGTATATAGATGGAGCGAGCAACCCCAGCGAGAGGAATCTCTGGACTCACGAGATGGATCAGTGACGTTCGCTGACTTCTTGTTGGGCGGGAGTCTCAGGCTGTACGTTGTGGCGGACATCGGCGCCGCGAACCCAGAAGATTACGTCCTCAGCAATGTTGGTAGCATGGTCGGCAACGCGCTCGAGGTTGCGGGCGACGAGCAGCGCGTCCAGTGCCTGGCGGGTGACGTCGGGACGGTCATTCATGGTCTTGACCAGGGTGATGAAGGCTTCGTCGCGCATGCGGTCAACCACGTTGTCCATCTCGAGCACGGCTTGGGCGAGTTCGGCTTTGCCTTCGATGAAAGATTCGAGCGACCGGCGGACCATAGCGGAGACCGCGGCCGACATCCGCGCAATGTCAACCGGAAGGGGCACCGCAGGCAGTTCGACCATATCCATAACGCGCTCGGCGATATTGACTGCCTGGTCTCCGACGCGCTCCAGGTCGGAGTTAATCTTGGTGACGGCAAGGATGAAGCGCAGATCGACGGCCATAGGTTGCTGCATGGCGAGGAGGTCGAAAGCCAGTTCGTCGATTTCGCGTTCGGCGAGGTTGATTTGAGCTTCGCCTTCCAGAACCATCTGACAGCGACTGAGGTCGCGGTCAAGGTAGGCCTGGCAGGCGCGGTCTACGGCCTGCTCCGCCAGTCCGCCCATGCGAAGCAGACGTGCGCGGAGTTCATCCATCCCCTGCACAAAACGGGTTCGCGCCATTATCCAAACCTGCCTGTAATGTAGTCCTCCGTTCGCTTGTCGGACGGAGTGGTAAAGATCTTTTCAGTCTTATCAAACTCGATCAGTTTACCTAAAAGGAAGAAGCCGGTGAATTCTGCTACCCGGGATGCCTGCTGCATGTTGTGGGTGACGATAACGATGGTAAAACGTTCCTTGAGCTGGAAGATTAACTCTTCGATCTTGCCGGTGGAGATGGGATCGAGTGCGGAGCAGGGTTCGTCCATCAGCAGCACCTGGGGTTCAACGGCCAAGGCGCGTGCAATGCAAAGGCGCTGCTGCTGTCCGCCGGAGAGGCTGGCGCCCGACTTCTTGCGGAGGCTATCTTTCACCTCGTCCCACAGGGCGGAGACCTTTAGTGAGCGTTCGACAATTTCGTCCAGCCGCTTGCGGTCGTGGAAGCCATTGAGCTTCAGTCCAGCCGCCACATTATCGTAGATCGACATAGTGGGAAAGGGATTGGGTTTCTGGAACACCATCCCGATGCGGCGCCGGATAGAGACGGCGGAGGTACCGTTATACACGTCGAGATCGCCGATGCGAACCCGCCCGGCGGCATGGGCTTCAGGGATGGTCTCGTGCATCCGGTTCAGGCAGCGCACGAACGTTGACTTGCCACAGCCGGAGGGCCCAATCACAGCGGTGGCGTGATTGGCTGCGACCTTCATATTGATGTCATAGAGGGCCTGGGTCTTGCCAAACCAGGCGTTCAGCCTTTCGACCTCAATCCCGACTCCCATGACTCAATTCGCTCCCTTCATCATACCGCGGCTGGCGGCGATGCGGACGGCACTCACTGAAGCCACGATGAGCGCGATCAAGATCAGTGCCCCGGCCCAAGCCTGGCGGTGCCATTCGTCGAAAGGCGAGATTGCGTAAGTAAAAATCTGAAGAGACAGAGCAGCGGTAGGCTGGTTGAGCTTCCAATTCCAAAACTGATTTCCGAAGGCGGTGAAAAGCAGAGGCGCGGTCTCCCCGGCGACACGGGCGAAAGCCAACATAACGCCGGTGATGACTCCGGAGGTAGCCGTGCGCAAAGTGATCGAAAGCGTAGTGCGCCAGCGCGAAACTCCCAGACCGTAGGCGGCTTCTCTGACTGCGTGAGGTACGAGGAGCAGCATTTCTTCCGCAGTTCGAGTAATGGTGGGAATCATCATGATCGCTAGAGCAACTCCACCAGCGAGGGCTGAGAAGTGGCCTTGTGTCAATACTACAAGACCGTAAGCCACGATACCGATCACGATCGATGGCACGCCGTTCAGCACATCAGCGGTAAAGCGAACAAGATTGCCCAGACGACCACGGCCGTACTCAGCGAGGTAGATGCCAGCACCGATTCCGATCGGCACCCCTATAACACTGGCGATGGCAAGGATCAGAGCTGATCCGGCGATGGCGTTAGCCATGCCGCCGCCAGCTTCCCCAACCGGTTTTGGGGTTTGCGTGAGGAAGGCCCAGTTGACGGACCCTATGCCTTTGTACACCAGATATCCAAAAATGGCCCCCAGGGGCAGCAGAACCAGAAGTACGGCTCCAACCGCCAGGCCGGTTACAAGGTTGTTGACTCCGCGTCGCCACACGCTAACTGGGGCGGCGGCAAAGTCTTTGGCGACGGCGGCAAGAGTCTCAGCCATTGGCCCTCGCAGGAGTTCCGCGAGTAACCGTCCAGACCAGAAATTGAGCCAGAATATTCACGATGATGGTCACGATGAACAGGGCCAAGCCCACCTCAACCAAGGCACTCAAGTAAACGTCTCCAGTGGCCTCGGTGAACTCGTTGGCGATCACGCTGGCCATGGTGTAGCCGGGGGCAAACAAAGAGCGCGCTATCTCAGGACGGTTGCCGATAACCATGGTGACGGCCATGGTTTCGCCAAGGGCGCGGCCTAAGCCGAGAATTATTCCACCCAGGATACCGGCTCGCGCATTGCGGAGCACGCCCGTGCGAATCATCTCCCAGCGAGTGGCACCCAGAGCAAGAACGGCCTCTCTCTGGTGGTTCGGAACTGCGGTCATCACCTCACGTGTGATCGAAGAGATGATGGGAACAATCATGATGGCCAGGATGATCCCCGCCGCCAACATTCCAATGCCGAAAGGAGTTCCTTCAAAGAGTCCGGTCCAGCCCAGATAGCGGGCGAGCCACGGTTCCACATACTGCCGGAGCATCGGCACGAGCACGAAGATCGCCCACAGTCCGTAGATGACGCTGGGAATGGCAGCCAACAATTCGGTGGTGAAAGCCAGTGGGCCGCGCAGCCAGGGCGGAGACATTTCTGTAATAAACACGGCGACCCCAATAGCTAAGGGTACTGCAATGATAAGAGCAAGGATTGAAGAAACGACGGTGCCATAAATAAACGGCAGTGCGCCAAACTGATCGTTGACCGGATCCCATTCGCTGCGGAAGAAGAATCTCCAGCCGGAAGCGTGCCAAGATAGGCTGGATTTGGTCACAAGTTCATACACGATCAGGCCAACCAAAGCGAGGACGCAAAGGGCGCAAGCCAGCATGGCGAGCGAGAACACGCCGTCGGCGCGGTGACTGTCGCCGGCCTTGAGTAAGGGCTCGGCTTGGGCCCGGGCTTGAACTGCAAGTTCTGGCTTATCAGGAGGTTGCGGTCCAGTCAGGCGAGGCGCTCCTAGAGCTCGATTGACCATCCATGGGGACGCTAGCAGAATCTTGTTACAGGAGTGTTAAAATGGCCGATCCTTGCGGTTGCTCCGGGGGCTCCTAAAACTATTCATTAAAAGATACGTGGCTCCCGATTTGCAATTCCAGGAGTTGCAATTCCCCAGACCAGGTTGTATTTTTCTGTGCCCGTGGTTTGACGTTATGCCGATAAACCAAGACCCCAGCCATGTTGCATTTCGGAAGTTGAGCCGTCAGTTGGCGAAGCTCACCAAAAAGCCCGCGCCGGAAAATGTCCATAAATTTCGCACCTACAGCCGCCGCGTGGAAGCTTTGCTGGACGAACTGGTTCCGAAGTTGAGCCGCAGTAACAAGAAATTGCTGAAGCAATTGGCTCGGCTGCGCAAGAAGGCAGGCAGGGTGCGCGATCTCGATGTCCAGATCACAGCGTTGCGCAGCTTGAAGATTCCGCAAGAGCCGGGACGTAAATCACAGCTGATGCGCACGCTCTCGGAGGAGCGTGCTCAGCGGGAGAAGACGCTGCCCGAGAATTTTGATCGAAAAACAGTCAGCCAGTTGCGAAAGCGTCTGAACCGCGCGGCTACCGAGCTGGCAATTCCGCAAAGCACAGACCTGTTAAGCCTGGGGATGAGGGGAGTACTGCAATTAGGACGAGAGCGGGCTGCACTCACCGAAAAAACCTTGCATCAATACAGAATCGCGGGCAAGCGGGCGCGCTATATCGCGGAACTCGCGCCTCATGACCCCAAGGCGGCCGAAGTCGTGACCCAGCTTAAGCGGATGCAGGATATGATCGGCGACTGGCATGATTGGTTGAAGCTGACGCAGCGAGCCGAAGATCTCTTCGGCGGAGTCCGTGAGTCGTCCCTGGTGGCAGCGCTACAGAATGTGACTCGAGCCAAGTTCCGCGAGGCAGTTGCCGCACTGGCTGAAGCGCGGATGGCATTGTCGGAGAAAAGTCTAGTTCCGGCGCCGACGCGGCGCGGACCGAAAGCACAAACGCCGTCAGGAAGAGCACGGGCGGCAGTGGCATAGCCGCCGCCCTACCTAATTTTTACACTTCGCGAAACTTCCTTCATATCCGTTCCAACGACCCCACCACGATGGAATCGTTCCCAGCGCCCAGCCACCCGAGACTTAGAGTTCTGTCGAATCGACGCTGCATGGACACGTCGAGTAGCGGCTAGCTTGTCGTGATCTTGTCTGGATGACTCTCCTGGCCGCGCATGAGCCACGCCCCAGCGAGTGCGTTGAGCACAGCAAAGGCAAACGGTCCGTAGGTCTTCGAGGGATCATGGGCGAGCTCGCCAATGACGCCGTCAAGCGCTTGCACAATCGGGTAGTGTCCTATTAGGGTGTTGCTGGGATCGCCCATCGGCGGCGGAAATCTTAATAGCCCAATCGCTCTAACCAGTTACGCTTTCGCGCCAGAGTTAGTGTGATCGAGTCTTGAATAGCCTTCTTTAGTTTCTCCTGAAAATCTTGCGGCATCGTACCGAGGATGTTCAGTGACCCATTTGCGTGGCACTGGGTCAAGTGCTTATGCGGGATAGGGTGCGGGTTGTCTGGTTGAATCGCAGTGTTGCTGGGAAAGAGTGCAATTTCCCTGGCCTTGTAGTAGACGCATCCGGCCATCACTTCTTTACTATTCTCGTAAAGAGCGGTTTGTGACGTGGCTTTCAAGCACAGGGTATAACGCACATTGTCGAGAGTCTCGTTGCAAATGGAAATGAAAAGCTTTGAAATGAGGGCTTGTCCCTCGTACTTATAGGGGACCCTCAGTAGCGAGTAACGGGCGAGAGTTTCGGGGTTGAATGCGTTAACGTGCAGCGAACATCTTCCTCAACAAATCGTTTTCCAACATCTCTTCCCGAGCGCCAGTAACAGCATCGGAATCCTCTTCAAAGAATTCTTCAAAGTTCATATCGCAGGCTTTGTAACCTTCAGGTTTTGCGGCCCACGCTTTCTTGTACGCAACCATCTCATGCGTAATTGATTTCAGTTCAGCAAATCCCATCTTTCCGAAATCTGCGATGACATGATCGAGCGCCATCAAGTCTGATTGAGAGAGTTGGGTTTCGTCATAGGCCGCGACCGCTTTGAAGCGTGGATTCTCGTATCGCCTATCCAACTCCACAGCTTCAGCGAGTGAAACAACCTCAGGAACCAAGACCTGTCCAGCAATAACAGCATCAATGAGGTTCAAAAGAGTCGATGGGATAGGGCCGTAAGGAAGCGCACAATACTTGTCGCCTGTGATTGGCCTACCATATTTCACTAAATGGTACTTGTCCGCCAGAAATAGGAGTTTGCAGATTTTATACTTGTCAAGCGCGGGAACATCAGCCTTCGATGTCAAGTACAGGAAGGCTGCCTTGGCTTTTTCAAAATCGAATTGGAATTCAACTGGCATGAATGGACATGCCACGAAGAATCGTCAGGTCTGTCCAGAGCAAACACTTGTCTGACACGGTTCCGCGCTGCTTGTCAAGATCATTTTAGCACGCATGTATATTGCCGTTGAAAACACAGCACTTACGAGTGAATGGCATACAGCAATTCCTCCAATCCCCAAACATGGTCCGAGATTCCCGCTTCCATAGCTGGTGTCGTTCTCAGGCTCTTGTGAACCCGCACAAAGTTGTACCACGCAAAATGTAGCGCGAGAGCAGCCCTGAGATTGACCCATTTCTTTGAGAATGCGTTCGTGAGCCGAGTCAGCCTGCGAATCTGCATCCGCATGGTTAAATTCTGCCGCTCCACGTGCGACGTGCAGATGCGCTCATAATCTGGCATTCCGTTCCGTGGGATGATAACTGCATCAACAACCTCCGCTGGTGAATATCGTTGCTCACCGTCTGACGCTGCCGCATAGACCTTGACCATCTGCGCGAAGTCCACCGCGTTCCCAAATACCCGCTCTACCGCTTCAGGATATGCTTTCCATCCATCAGTTGTGAGCTGGAACTTGCCTTCAGTGGCGCGGCGAAGTTTGAGCATGAACGTAAGTGTGTCCCGCATATTTCTCCGGCCTAGGTGCCAAGCGAGAACCAGTTTTGAATTGCGTTCGATAGCAACGTATGTATATGCATCTCCGAGCGTGTCCATGTGAGAACGCGCCAAGCCCTTCCTCTTTTCCTTCATTCCCACGTAGCCCCACATCTCATCGCATTGCACGTCGCGCACGCGGAGACTGGCGAGTTTATCTTCCAGCAGCTTAGTGCAACGTTCCCCGGCGAATACCAGTAAGGCTAGGATCGTGTCACGATGCACGCCCGTGATCCGCTCTGTGCTCCTGACTGAATTTCCTTCCACGATCAATTGAAGGCATAGCAGAGCACGATCTAGGGAAAGGCGCATGTCACCAAGTGGGCGCGGACCTGATTCAGTGAATGTCTTAGTGCAGGTACGGCAACGAAAACGCTGACTACCCTGGCGAGTTTTTCCAAACCGTTTGCATTCGGTCTGGCAATTGTGGCACGTCATTTTGGCCTTGCTTTCTTCGGGCCAGCAGAGCCAAAATGACAGCGGGTTTCCAAACCCTGTCCTTGGCTCGTACCCGAGGACGTTCCCCGTAAGCGGTTACAGCCGCTTGCGGGGAGGATTAGCTACATGGTGGAGTCGGAGGGACTTGAACCCTCTGCCGGAGTCTCTGTCAGGAGGACG
This sequence comes from uncultured Acidobacteriota bacterium, assembly GCA_963696025.1. GTDB lineage: Bacteria > Acidobacteriota > Terriglobia > Terriglobales > Acidobacteriaceae > JABCYV01. The sequence continues at coordinate 238,454 of CAVOII010000015.1, read as the reverse complement.
GCAGCCCCACGGCCAACCCCATCAAAGGAACAAAGGCCAGCGCTTCCCCCTAACAGGTTGGATTCGCTGGCCTTTCTCATGCCATGTAATATAATAAAAAAGTGATATCTCGGTCAAGAGAAAAACTGTTGACTTATAATAAAAAAATTATATTATTAAAACAGCCGCCAATGGAGTGGCGGTACTGGGATTTCGTCTACCTGAATGACTCGAATCCAATTGAGGCATGGTACAAGGAGCTGCCAGAGGATTTACAGGACGCTTTCGATGCTCTACTTAAGAATAACCAAAAGACCAAACATCCGCTCCAATGGACGGGGTTCAGGAAATACCTGCATGGCGGAGATCTGCAGAAGCATGGTGTTTGGGAGCTTGAGTTCAAGGGTCAAGACGGACTAGCTCATCGACTAATGGGCCTGTTTGACGGTGCAAAGACTGCAATTTTCTTAATCGGTTGCTATCACAAGGATGGCAACTATACTCCCCCGGATGCTCTTAAAACCGCTGCAACTAGGGCTTCATTATTAGCCCAGAAGAAGGCAAAAACTCGTGAACGATCGGTCGAAACGGATATCTAAGCTCCTGGTCAGCAGTACCTCTCGTGCTTCGTACATAAACGCGAAGCTCAATGTACTAATTCCGTCTCAAATCCGCGCTCTGCGTTTGAGGCGTGACAATATGACCCAGAAGCAATTGGCAGCTTTGGCAGAGATGGCCCAACCACGCATTTCTGCGATGGAACGCCCTGGAGCTACCAAATTCAACCTTGAGACTCTGGTCAGACTGGCTTCCGCATTCAAGGTGGGCTTGAAAGTAGAGTTTGTACGATTCAGCGAAATGTTGGAATGGGAGAACAACTTCTCTCAAGACCAGTTCGACGTGGCCAAGATTGACAATGATCTTCCATTTCTGCGTCCCGCAGCAGTGATGGAGATTGCCAGCTCGCCTAGTGCAGCACAGGCCAAGGCAATGTACGTAGTGCAGTCGAGGCAGCCGCTTAACGAGGAATGGAATCTCACTCTCATACCTCAGCCAGCGGCGACGGCAGAAGTAGAAGCAGAAGCAGACATGTTCGTTCCTAGCAGCGCCACACTTGCACAGGGGATGGCCGTAGGAATATCCACTTAAGGGAAGAACTCATGACCGAAACTGAAGCAGCAGCTATACCAAAACCGCAGAAGCAAGTCGAATACCGCCATCCGCCACAGGGAATGATTCGTATTTACTCCAATAACTTCGCGATGGCATCCACCAGTTTTGACATTAGACTGCTATTTGGGGAGGTTGCTGAACTCCAAGGCGACAAAGTTATCGTGGACCAAAACGTTCAGGTGACGATGACTTGGTTTGAGGCTAAAATCCTTGCCGACTTTTTGCAAGCCAACATCAAGGCCCATGAGGAGCTAAACGGCCCTCTGAAAATGCCAAAGAACCTAGACAAGATCATCGTGCCGGATACCTTGCAGGAGGCCACCCCTAAATGAGAGGCGAAGATTGCTTGCCTCTCACCTTGATCCCAGCAACACCCTAATAGGACACTACCCCCAATCGCCATGGCGATTCCCAGAAACGCAATTGCCATGCGGGAGTGAATGCAGATCGCGATCAGGACCGTCAGCAACAAGGCTACGCTTCGCGAAGCTGCATAACGTGCGAAGCTGTCGCTGCCGCCGGGGCCGAATAGACCTTCAAGGGAAAAGCCGGCGCTTACGGCGGCGCTGAGGAACGTCATGAGGGCGCAGCTCCAAAATCGTTTTGTCATCGAAGTCCTCGGCGGACATTGCGGAAGTGTATTGGAAGCGAGACAGGACGCCAACCGATCAGCAGCAATCCGCTCAGACGATTTACCGGCTCGCGGGAACTAACCCGTTGCCACATTTTCTCAGGGCCCTTGCCAACCTCGCGGTAAACTAGGTCGCCTCGCCATGCCGACTTTTGCCGCGGTAGACATCGGATCCAACTCTGTTCGCTTGAAGATTGCTCGCCTGAGCGGTCGCCGGCTGCGCGAGATCCATGAAGACCGCGAGGTTACCCGCCTCGGCGAATGGGTATTCCGTACAGGTTTTCTCTCTCCCGACGCCATGGCAGAAACCATCAAGGTGCTGCGGCGTTTTCATCGTGCGGTGCAGGACAAAGGGGCGGATACGGTGCGCGTGGTGGCGACCAGCGCTCTGCGCGATGCGCGTAATTCGCGGGCCTTTTTGGAGTGGGTGCGCTCCACGACGGGGTGGCCTGTGGAGATTATCTCCGGTGTAGAGGAGGCGCGGCTCATTCACCTGGGTCTGGTATCAAGTCTGCGAGTGAAGGTCTCCCCGATGCTGATGATTGATCTGGGCGGGGGCAGTTGCGAACTGACCGTCTCCAGCAACGGGCACATTCGGGACACGGTAAGCCTGCCGCTCGGGGCGGTGCGGCTGACCAGTGAGTTCTTCCATCACGATCCACCGCGCAAATCGGAGCTGCGGCGACTTCGCGGATTTGTGGCGCGAGAGATTGGACGCATCTCGGAACGCATCTCGCGGGCCAGGCCGAAGGCAGTGGTGGCAACTTCCGGCACTGCCGCTTCGCTAGCCGCGGTGTGTCAGGGGTTGTACAAGACCAGTCGCCCGCGCGCGACGGCTGTATCTCAGTCACAAATGCAACGCATCGCTAAGATGCTGTCGCGGATGCTGATTGAAGAGCGACGAAAGCTTTCTGGGGTGGGACCGCGGCGGGCTGAGATCATCGTGGCGGGCGCAGTGGTGTATGCCGAATTGCTGGAGCGCTGCGAGTTGCGCGGTTTCCGCTACTCCCCGCTGGGACTGCGCGATGGATTGCTGGCATTGATGGCCGCTGAATACGATCGCAGCACGCGCTCAGGAAAACAACTCGAGTCCGAACGCTGGGATTCAATCCGAGCCGCGGTTGAGCACTATCGCGTGGACATGAGTCATGTGCTGCAGGTGCGCGAATCCGCCATGCGTTTGTTTGCGGCGTTGCGATCAGTACACCGGCTGCCGCCTGAGTACGCGGAATGGCTTTCGGCGGCCGCCATGCTCTACGAGGTCGGCGATTACGTGAATCGCAACGGACGGCACCGGCATAGCCACTACATTATTGCGAATTCCGAAATCCTGGGGTACACGCCAGAGCAAAGGCGGATCATTGCAGCGATTGCGCGCTATCTGGGCAAGTCGCGGCCGACGCCGGGCGATGGTCCGATGAAGGTGTTGTTGCCGGCCGACCGGGAATCGGTACCAAGCGCTTCGTTGCTGCTGCGGCTGGCACGGGCGCTAAACCTGGGGCGCAGCGGGGCAGTGCAGCGAGCCAGGGTCCAGGTTCATGATGGCGAGGTTCGGCTCTCGCTGATTGCCAAGCCCCGAGCTAGCTTGGATCTTGAGTTGTGGGCCGTGGAAAAAGAAAAAAGTTATTTCCGCGAGATTTTTGGGCGGGAACTGCTGCCCGCGGCGGCATAGTTAAAAGCGTTAGCGACTAAATTCGTTGCTCCGCTCTGAGCCGCTCACCCATTCAGCGGTTAGCGGTTGCGTAAAGCGCGCGCAGGACCTTGGGCGTCAGATACCAGTGAAGGATGGCGGAATTGCGACCGGTTTCGACTCGGGCCACCCCACCCTTTTTCAATTCGATGGAAGCTTCGCAACCGGTTTCGCTGATGGAACGTCCGAGAAACTCACTAAGACTGGGATTGTGGCCCACGGCCATTATGGACTCGTGGCGGGCATATTTGTCGAGCAGTTTGCGAAAGTCGGCGAAGGATGCATTGGGTCGGAGCCCATCTTCCAGTTGTAGCTTCCCTTCATAGCCCATTTCATTGCCCACGAGAGAAGCAGTCTGGGCGGCGCGCTTCAACGGACTGGAGAGGATCACGTCCACCTGGACGTCCAGGGCGGACAGGGCCCGGCCGACATTACCACATTGCTCAACGCCTACATCGTCCAGGGCGCGTTTCTCATCCTTCTTAAGATTTTTCACGGGCTCGCCGGCACTGGCATGGCGCAGGAAGTAAATGATCATTTTTTAGTTCGTGCTCCTGTGAGTGGCGGCTGAAAACCAGAGAAATTTTGCCCTCATATTAACTAAGCATACTGTCGTCTGACTTGAATTCTCTTTCGCGTCCTGGGCTCGCCCGCCACAGCAACGGGAATGGCCTCCAGGGTTTGCTTCCCTTCCGCCAGCGCGATCAAGAAATCCTGTGCGCCGAAGGCGCTGGGGCCAGTTGGGGGCTTGCGCTTGCCTTGGACTCGCCATACCCGGTCGTAGGTTCCATCCTTTTGCAGCACGCGGGACTTCAAATTGTCTGCCAAATACGCGTGCAGGATTTCGTGGCGCACGCGCTCCCGCAAGAGGGCATCCTTCAGCGGGAAGATAACTTCCACCCGCTCGTAAAGATTGCGAGGCATCCAATCCGCGCTGCCCATATAGACTTCCTCCTCGCCTCCGTTAGAGAAGTAGAAGATGCGGCTGTGCTCCAAAAAACGGCCGACGATGCTCCGCACCCGGATGCGTTCACTTACACCCCGCACGCCGGGTCGGAGAGCACACATGCCTCGGATGATCAGGTCGATCTCGACTCCATCCTGGGAGGCGCGATACAAAGCGGCAATGATGTTCTTGTCGAGCAGCGCATTCATCTTGGCGATGATGCGCGCCGGACGTCCGTGGCGCGCGTGCTCAGCTTCGCGGGCGATCAGGGCGAGACTTCGTTCTGCGAGATCGAGCGGAGAAACCAGCAGCGGCTCGTAGTTAGGATGTTCAGCGTACGCTGTGAGAAAACTGAAAACGTCATGCACCGCGCCGGTAATTTCGGGGTCTGCGGTCAGGAGGCTGGTGTCGGTATAGATGCGCGCCGTCGTGGTGTTGTAGTTGCCTGTGCCAAGATGAGCGTAGCGGCGAATCACTCCGTCGGAGTCGCGGCGAACCAGTAGCGAAAGCTTACAGTGGGTCTTTAGCCCAACCAGGCCGTGGAACACTTGGACGCCAGCGTCCTCCAGATCGCGGGACCAGCGGATGTTGGAATCTTCGTCAAAGCGTGCCTTGAGTTCCACCACAGCGGTAACTTCCTTCCTCTCCGCCGCAGAAATCAACGCAGGCACAATCAAGCTGTGCTCGCTGGTGCGATAGAGCGTTTGCTTGATGGAGAGTACCCGGGGGTCCTCCGCAGCAGCTTCGATGAATGAAACCACCGCGTCGTAGGAATCAAAGGGATGGTGCAGCAAAACGTCATGACGGCGCACTTCCTCGAACAAATCCTGGGATTTTGCGGTTAAGCGAAGCTCACGCGGCGCAAAGGGCTTAAATTTGAGTTCGGGGTGGGTGGTCTGCTCATAGATATTGAACAGGCGCGACAAGTTCACAGGGCCCTGAACGGAGAAAACCTGCCAGGGCTCCAAATCGAAGTTCGTACGCAAGCGTTCAATGATCTCAGGATCGGCGTCAGCTTCTATTTCCAGACGCACGGCGTCGCCCTTGCGCCGGTTGTGCAGCTCGGTGCGCACCGATTCCAGCAGGTTGCGGGATTCTTCCTCCGCCAGATAGAGATTGCTGTTGCGAGTAACGCGAAAGGCAGCGGAGGAAACAATGTCATAACCGTGATACATGCGGGAAGCGTGGTAAGCCACCAGGTCGGCGAGAAAGATAAAATCGTCCGTTCCCTCCGAAGGCAGGCGCACCAAGCGTGGCAGCGCGCGCGGCACCGTCACTACGCCGGTATAGGTGAGCGAAGAACGGCGGCGCCGGCGCAATAGGAAGGCAACACAAAGCGCTTTGTTGATCACGCGTGGAAAGGGATGTGCGGGATCGACTGTGACCGGGGTCAGCAGCACATCGAGTTCGCGCTCGCAATATTCCTCGATGAAGGCGCGTGCGCTGGAATCCAGTTCGTGCAGGCCCAGCACCCGAATGCCATGGTCGGTCAATGCAGGGCGCAGATTTTCGTTCCAGCAGCGGTATTGGTCATCGAGGAACTCGTGAGTTTCACGGGATACCAGATCGCGCTCTTCCACCAGGGTGAGGCCGTCGGGTCCGGCTTCGGTGTAGCCGTCCTCGATCTTTTGCACCAGTCCGGCGACCCGGACTTCGAAAAACTCGTCCAGATTGCTGGCCGTAATGGAGAGAAACTTGAGGCGCTCGAGAAGCGGATTGCTTTCGTCCTGGGCCTCCTCCAGCACGCGGCGATTGAACGCGAGCCAGGACGCCTCACGATTGATGTAATAAGTCGGGCTATCGAGCGAAATGCGCGCCATAACTCAGAGGAACAACAATAACCAGGAAGTCTCGCGGTTCATTACCAGTTCAGTTCTTGCCAGGCGGGGAATCGGCAGGGGGCTTGTCCGGCGCCGCGGGCCTGCGTTTTACAATAACCAAGGTCCAAATGACTCCGCTCGGCTGCTTTACCAATATGTGGCGCTTATCGACTCTCGCCTGGATTTCCGAGCCGGCGATCCATTCTTCGGGAAGAGTATCCGAAGCGTGACGCGGAGTGTAGTCGCCGTCGTAGATTATATCCTTAAACTGCAGCGATACTTCGTAGTATGGATCGTCTTTGGTAACCGGCGTGTTGACCAGGTAGTAGAGAACGCGTTCCCGGGATTTCCGCTGCACCGCAACAATCTTGCCGGTCTGGTACGGCTTATCGGCGGCATACAAAGCCGGAAGCAGGAGCGCCAGCAGGAGAATAATTCTTACTGACCACGACTTCATGAAGAGTCAGTATAGAACAGATAGAAGCGCTCCTTCCCCGGACTCATCAAACTCGGCCTAAGCGTCGTTCTTTTTCTTAATTCAAGGACCTATCTAGTGAACCTGCTTGATTGTTTCCTTTACCTTGGAAGCGACACTGCTGGGAAGTGGCGCATAGCTGAGCGCGGCTGTCATCTTCTGACCATCGTCCACCATCCAGTTCAGGAAATCGGCGATAATCTTTCCCTTGGCCGGGTCCTTGGCTTGGGTTGGAATCAGCAACCAGGTAAAGCTGGAAATAGGATAGGCATCCTTTCCCTGAGGGTCGGTGATCGAGATCCGGAAATCGGCTGGCATGTTCTTCACTGAGGCTGCTGCCGCAGTCGCTCCCTCCAGACTACCCTTGACCCAATTCCCCGCAGCATTCTTCACGATTCCGAACGGGATCTTGTTCTGTACCGCGTAGATAAGCTCGACGTAGGTGAAGGATCCCTGCATTTGGCGAACCATTCCAGCTACCCCTTCGTTGCCCTTTGCGCCCAACCCGACCGGCCACTTCACCGAAGTACCTTTGCCTACCGTGGTCTTCCAATCATCGCTCACCTTCGAAAGATAATCAGTGAAGATGTAGTTGGTGCCGCTGCCCTCCGAGCGATGCACGACGATAATGGACTGGTTTGGAAGCTGAACCCCGGGATTGTCGGTTGCGATCGCCTTGTCGTTCCAGGTGGTGATTTTGCCCAAGCAGATATCGGCAATAGTTTTAGGCGAGAACCGTAGCTCACCACTTATCCCCGGCACGTTGTACGCGGGGACCACTGCACCCAACACCGTGGGAATATGCAGAATTTTCATCTTCGTTTGTGCCAGCTGCTCATCGGTCATGGGTCCGTCACTGGCGCCAAAGTCCACTGTCCCCGCCAGAACCTGACGAATGCCACCGCCGCTTCCGATGGACTGGTAGTTAATCTCGATGTCAGGATGAAGCTTGTGGTACTCGCTGAACCATTTGGAATACATCGGGTAAGGAAAAGTTGCGCCCGCCCCATTCAACGTGGTCTGCCCCAAAGCGGGTATCGCTAGAGCAACGCACAAAAGCGCAATTCGATGTAGCACTCGATGTTCCTCCTTGTCGTTGTCGTTTGGCGCCCAGCTTAAGCTCGAAATGTTACAGGAGGGTTACAAAGTAATAAATTTCCAGTGAATCGCATTGCAGGGTAAGGACTTCTCACGCCATCAGGTCAAGCCCAACACTTCGGAAGTGTCTGGCGCATGCGCTTGGTGTGCTAGTGACCGGCATCCAGACGGGCGATTTCGCTGGCGAAGAGCGGGTTGCGAGGAAATTGGTCCCGCAAGGACGCCAGCAGCGAGCGGGCCCGCGATTTGTCCTTGTCGCGGACATAAGCAATAGCCAGCAGCATGCGAGCGAAGGGCGCAAGATAACGCCCGTGGTCGGCGGTCAATTGCAGCTCCGCAATTCCGGCTTGCTTGTCACCGGACACGCCACCCAGCTTGACAAGCCAGCGCACCGGCGCGGACATGCTGCCGATGATGTACTTGCTGAAGCCGGTGGCGACGTGCGCGTCATAGCACTTGGGATCGACCGCGAGCAACTGGTCAGCCCAATTGTTCGCTACTTTGGTGTAATGAAGAGAGGCCAAATTGCGCTTATCGATCAAAGCGGCGTAGTCTGCCTGCAACCCCGACGCTAGCGTCAAAGCAAATAGCGAATCCGCGTCCCTCGAGTCTTTCGCCAGACGGGCCTTGGCTTTACCCTCGGCCTGTTCCAGGGCGGCGTTGAAGCGGTCGCGAATCTCGGGGTCGGGGTCGAGCTTTTTGCGGGCGGCGAAGGCCTTGTCATCTTCGTAAAATTGACCTTCCAGCACCCTCAGACGATGGAACTCTGAAAACAGCAGTCCCGCAGCATCGCTGGTCGGGCCCATCGGATTGTCTGGATGTTCCTCCTCCCAAGAAAGAAAAAGTTGATGAGCTTGGTCAAAGTCGAGGTTGTAAAGCAGAACAAAACCCTGGTCAAGGGTCGGCTGGGTCTGAGTCGCGGGAGCATCTGCAGCTGCCGCGGAAACCGAAATAGTGATCAGCAAAAATGCAGATGCGATGGCCCAGTGCGCTAGTCTTTTGTACGAACCGATGTTCACGTTCGTCATAGAGAGTTAGATGGCAAAAGACCGGGCGATTTTAGTACGAATTGCAAATAGATTGTAAAAAACCTGGTTTGACGGTCTGGGTACCGTTTGCTACCTTCTAGTGTTTCCTCTCCCTCAATGCATACGCCCTATAGTGGCGAAGAAACAGAAGCGAGATCCTCATGGCCCTTAAGTTCCGAGGAGTTGACTTCCTCGAATTCGATACTCTGCTCAGCGACGACGAGCGTCTGGTCCGCGACACTACCCGCAAGTTCATTGAAGACAATCTGATCCCGATCATTGAAGAATGCAACCGGGCCGGGCGCTTCCCCCGCGAACTCGTAAAGCCGATGGCCGATCTCGGCTTTTTTGGGGCCAGCCTCAAGGGCTACGGCTGCGCTGGGATGTCCAATGTGGAATATGGGTTGGTCACCCAGGAACTGGAGCGCGGCGACTCCGGCCTGCGTTCGTTCGTCAGCGTACAGTCGGCCCTGGTCATGTATCCGATTTTTGCGTTTGGCAGCGAAGAACAGAAGCAGACCTGGCTGCCGGCAATGCAAAAAGGGGAAAAGCTCGGCTGCTTCGGACTGACTGAGCCTGATTTCGGATCGAATCCGAGTGGTATGCGCTCGCGAGCCCGCAAGGTTGGCAAGGAATATGTTCTGAACGGCGAGAAGATGTGGATCACCTCCGGGTCCATTGCGGACGTGGCAGTCATCTGGGCGAAAGCGGAGGACGAAGACAATACGATTCGCGGCTTTCTGGTGGAGACTGATCGTCCCGGCTTTCGCGCCGAAGACATACACGGCAAGTGGTCGCTGCGGGCGTCGGTTACTTCGAGCCTCTCGATGCAGGACGTGCACGTGCCAGAATCGAATTTGCTGCCAGGCACAGGCGGACTGAAGTCTCCGCTTAAATGTCTGAATCAAGCGCGCTACGGAATTGCCTGGGGCGCGGTGGGCGCGGCCATGGCCTGCTACGACTGCGCGCTGCAGTATTCGCTCTTCCGCAAGCAGTTTCACGATGAACCCATTGCGTCACGGCAACTGGTTCAGGAGAAGCTGGCCTGGATGATTTCCGAGATCACTAAAGCGCAATTGCTTGTTCTGCAAGTAGGGCGCCTCAAAGACAAGGACAAGTCCCGCCCGCAACATATTTCTATGGCGAAGCGAAACAACGTCTGGATGGCGCTGGAGTGCGCTCGTATGGCGCGCGACATCCTCGGGGCGAATGGCGTGGCGGATGAATATCCCATCATGCGCCACATGATGAACCTGGAGTCGGTGAAAACTTACGAAGGCACGCATGACATCCACACGCTGATCATCGGCCAGAGCGTGACCGGCATCGACGCATTTTGAAGAGTCCCACTCTCAAAATACGTTCCGGAATCAGCTCCGGAGTGCCCCCCACACTCATTCGTCTAGAATTTTAGTGATGGTCATGGTCATCGTGATCATGCCCATGGCCGTTATCGTGGTCTTCGTGGTCCCAATGGCCCTCATGCAACTGCCAGCCCTGCTGATAGTGGTCATAGTGGGGGTGGTTCCAATAAGCGCCTTCGTAGGGTGGTCGTTCCCAGCGACCAGCAACCCACCCATAATGATGCCCGTTAGGCGCCCAGTAACCCTCGACCCAAGCATAACCGGGCCCGGGAGCGGCCCCTCGTCTTTCGTAACGCAGCGGAGGTGGCGCGCTGCCGATATAAACGGAAACTTGCGCGAAAGTGGGAAGAGCAAAAGCCGCTGTCAACAACAGTCCAGACACCCATTTCAACCGCATGCTTATCTCCTTTGGAGCTCGAATACACGATTGCGAAGCCGGTGATATAGGTTGCGAACGACACTTAACTAGCTATCGGCGGAACCGCCGCCTTCACTAGTTTCACTCTTGCCGTAACTCTGCTGGAAGATAACGAAGGTTTGGCTAAGTGAGAGCACGCCAGCGATGCCCGGATGATTCTGTTTCGAAATCGACTATTTTGTTTTGCGCTTTGCCCTACGGAGTTCCGTACAACTGGCGGTAGACGTTTTCATTGCGCAGGATGGCTTGCACGTATTCGCGAGTCTCGGTGAAGGGGATGGACTCGACAAATTCTTGCGGATCGCGATATTTACCCTGTCCCAGCCAGTCGCCAACTCGATCGGAACCTGCATTGTAAGCCGCCAGCGCGTACTCGAACGCTCCAAACTTATCGACCATGGCGCGGAAATAGCGGGTCCCAAGCTGCAGGTTCATCGCCGGCATGAATAGCTGCTGGGCGGAGTAATGCTTGATCTTCTCCTGTTTGGCTACTCCTTTTCCCACCTTCGGAAGCAACTGCATCAATCCGACGGCGTTCGCGCGCGAGACCGCCGCAGGATTAAATTCGGATTCTTGCCGGATAAGGGAAGCAACCAAGTAAGGATCCAATGCATTTTGCGACGAGAATTTCTTCAAGTCTGGCCAATAGGCTTTTGGAAATAGCGCTTCCCAATAAGCCCGCGGCAGACTGGGCAGGTCCACGGCAAAGTAGCTGGGCACGGCATGCTTCAGGACCTCGATCGCCATGTCGTAACGCCCGGCGTCGTTGTACATGCGCGCGGTTTCTGCGGTTGCCCAGTTGCCCTTCTCTGCCGCGGCCGCGGCCTGCAATTCGCGGGCTGAAAAATCAAGGAGAGCGCCGTTCTCCAACAGTTGCGCCTTTTGCACGCGCAGGTCGTCGGTTGGGACCGTGTCCAGGGTGACTTTCGCGCCGGACTCGATGGGCGGCACCCGGTCCAGCAAGGCAAGATGCGCAGGATCGCTATCAGCCGGAATTTTCTTGAGTCGCTGCCGCGCCAATTCGCCGTAGTAATAGTTTCGGAAGCGATCCGAGAGTTTCTGATAATAGGCTTTTGCTGTGGCTGGTTCGTTATCTTCTTCCGCCAGTCGCGCGCGCCAGTATAGAGCTGCCGGCACTTCGGCGGAACTCGGGTAGAGCGCGATCTGCTGTTCAAATCCATTCTTGGCGTCGGCATTTCTTCCCTGACGAAGACTCAGCCACGCCACCTTCCAGTGCGCGTAGGAAGCGCGGCCACCATTGGGGAAGCGCTCTTGCAGCTCTCGATAGGTATCAATCGCGTGGTCGTAGTCGCGCTTCAGAAGGTAGATGTTCCCAGCGGAAAGTAGTGCCTGCTCGAGCCATAAACTGTTGGGTATGGTTTCGCGGAGCTGCCCCAGAACCCGCAGGAACTCATTGTCGTCATTCGACGCCCGAGCAATCTCTCCCAGGTTGAACAGGCGCTCGGCATTTATCTGAGGCGTCGGACTCGAGATCGACTCCAACACCTGTTTTGCCTCCCGGTTCTGGCCGGCACGGCGCAGCGCAGTTCCCAAAGCAAGTTGCACCTCTGGACGTTCGCCAGGACTCACGTCGCCCAACAGACTGCGATACTCGTTGGCGGCATCGCTGAAGCGTTTGCCTTTGAGCAACAAATCGGCACGTGTCCGCCTTCCGTTCAAACCCGGCGGCGGTATCTGTGCACTCGCAGCTAATTTTTTCAGTTCGACGTCCGCCTGGCTCGCTTCCCCGCTCAAAGGCATGGTGAAGTACAAGTTCCGCAGCGTGCTGGCTGCTTTCTCCGTCTGTGCCGATGCGGCGTAGGCACGTCCCAGCACGAGTTCGAGGTCGGCCCGCGTGGGCTCGCGTTCTTTCTCCAGAACCGCGATGACGTCCTGGGATCGGCCCTCCGCCAACAGAACGTTGGCATACATAACGTGCGCGTCGCGAATCAATAGTGATTCGGGATAGTTCTCATCGAAATCGTGGAGGCTGGCCAGCGCTTCTCCCGTCCGTCCGGTTTGAAAGTATGAGCTTCCGAGATAGTAGCTGACGTAGTCTCCGAGATCGCCGGCGAGCGGCTTGGCGCGATTCAGCGGATCGATAGCTTTGGCGTAATCGTGATCCAGCACATGGGCATAACCCACGACCAGCCACGCCAGGGCTCCCGCATCTTCTTTACTGTGGCGGCGAGCGAAGGCCTCGACTCCGGCGTATGCGGCGGGAGTACGGTCCTGCAACAGCTGCCGCGCCATAGGCTTCAGGCTGGCGGACGCCACAAATGCCTGATGCATGCGGCGCAGGCGCGGAGAGGTTTTTCGCCTCTGGGTAGTGGTTTTTTTTGTGCTCTTCTTTTGACTTGATTGGGTTTGGGTTGCGGCTGACTGAATAGTGCCGGAGGCTAAGTCAATGCACAAGGCTGCCAGGATCAAAGCGAAAACCGAACGGAGGATCGATTGGGGACGATAAGGAACCACTTCTGTTAATTATCGCCGAAAATTGGCGCCCATGATTGAACTATCATCCTCCGCCAGGCTGCGGATGAGTTCCTGGCTGAAGTAGTCGGTGCCTGCGGCCGCAGTATTACCATATCTTTTCTTGTAAGTTCCGCGACTTTTCTCGATGTCTTCTTTCAGGCGGTCATACAAATCTTTGTGCTTGCGCCCCTCGGCCACTTTGGCCTGATTGTACAGTTTGATCTCATCAACCAGGAGACGGGCAAAGCGCTGCGCCTTGCGGTGGACGTCGGCTTCCTCCGGCGGCAGTTGCGCATGCGCATCAGTGGTTGGCCCGGCCGCTGCGGCTGCGGCGACCGCCACGGGTTCGGCCTCAACAACCGTCGCAGGTTCCGCCTCGGCAACCGGGGTGGGTGCGGTTTCGACATGCTTCGGCGCGTGGGCCGCAAACGGGTCGGAAAAAGACGATACCGTTTGCACCGGCGGTACGGACGATGCTTTCTCCACTGCGCCGGCTTCCACTGCACCTTCTTTCTGTGCCTGTTTGCGCAGCGAAGTCACTTCCAACCACGCGCTCGTCGCCATTACCAACACTTCCAAGGCGGGGGCATCGAATTTTCCACCCGCTTCCAAACCGGCGTCAGCATAAACGAGGGCAGCAATCTTCTCTTTCAAGAGCAGCGGAAGTACCATTGCCGAATCATCCAGCGGCACTTGAAAGCGCGATATAAATTGAGGATCCATTTCGCTGGCTGCGCCGGTTGAAACCATCCGGGACAGCATAGCTCGAGCGCCGAGGCCAGTGTTCACGTCGAGCAAGAAATCCTTGACCTCGTCGTTTTCGCCCGATTGATCCCCAAACCCGCGGCCCTGCCAGCCGGTCGCCGCCCCTGCCTTGATGACAAAGAGGGCCGCCCGCCCGCAGTAACGGACGGTGCTGTCTAATAGGGCGCGTAGAATTTCCTTTTGGGAAGTCCCGGCGTGGATGGCCGAAATCGCTTTGAGCAAGTTGGCGGTATCGTTTTCAGAAACCGCCGGGGCTGGTGCTTCCGGAGTGGGAAGTTCGTCCAGAACGCGACGGACCAAATCTTCTCGAATCAGGGATACGTGCCTCTCCAACACTTGAGAGACAGCCTTATCGACGATTTGCTCAATCCCGCTGGTTCTTTCCGCCATTGCGACTTGATCGTTGGCCGCGACGCGACCGGTGGTCGACTTTTTCTGCGCCTTCATCTCGGCTAAACTCTGATTATATGGCTACTTGGGCGCTTGCGCTCCGGTCACCGAAGGACGTGTTCCACCGTCGATCACCGCACTCTGGAATTTAGCGTAAACCTCGCAGTTATAGATACGTCAAAAGAGTTAAGCCAGACACCGGGTTACCAAGTAAAATAACATTCGTTTCTCCGGCGGCGACTGGAAAATTGTTGCATCGGAAGGACAATGGGTACCATCCAACCTAAACTGAGTGAGCCTGTCAGCGATGAGCTGGCGCTGGTGCAGGCGGCCAAGGGCGGCGATGTCGCGGCGTTTGAAGAACTGGTCAAACGCTACGACCGCAATGTATTTCGCATCGCGCAACACATAACCCAGAACCGTGAAGACGCGGAAGATGTGGTGCAAGATGCGTTCTTGAAAGCCTACGGAAATCTGAACCAGTTTCAGGGCCAGTCCAAGTTTTACACCTGGCTGGTGCGGATCGCGGTCAACGAGGCGCTGATGAAGCTGCGCCGGCGGCGGCCCGAGCGCATGGTTTCACTCGACGAAGAAGTTAAGACCGAGGAAGATTCTCTTCCTCGCGAAGTAGCGGATTGGAGCCCGAACCCGGAGCAGCAGTACAGCCAAGCTGAGTTGCGCGATATTCTGACGCGAACGATTCAGGGCCTGCCGCCGAGCTTTCGGACGGTTTTTGTGCTGCGAGACGTGGAAGGTCTCTCGACCGAGGAGACTGCTGAGGCGCTTGATCTCAGCATTCCCGCGGTTAAGTCCCGACTGTTGCGGGCAAGGCTGCAGTTGCGGGATAGGCTCAGCCGTTACTTCCAGAAACGTGAGAGCGGAGATGGCAAACAGTGAAATGCTCTGAGTTTTTGCAAGAGCTGACAAGTTACCTGGACGGCGTCCTCGATGATCGCACCAAGTCTGAACTGGAAGATCACCTGGCCTGGTGCCACAATTGCTACGTCGTCTGCGATACCACCAAGAAGACTATTGAGATCTATCGCGATTCTCAGCTTTACGAACTGCCCGACGACCTGCGCACTCGCCTACGATCTGCGATCGTTGCTAAGTGTGAGGCTCGAAAGAAGACCGGCCGGGAAGTTTGACCCCCTGCAAAACTTTTCTCTTTTGCGAGACAGCGATCCACGGCGTCACGCTAAGCCTTGTGTGCGCAATCGCTTGCTTCCCGAATCCGCCTGAGCGATCCCCGGCTTGTTGCCATCAGGAACCCTTTTGGACAAAGCTGAATCTAAGTATTTGAACGCGGCATTTAGGATTCGGCACTCTAGGCAAGAGCCCAACGGGCTGGCTGCGGGAGGTGAGCGATGATTGCAAAATTATATGAGGCTATATTCGGCTGCTGGCATAGTCGTTACAGCTTCCCGATCACAGTGCGCCCCGGCGCCCGCAAGCGTGGCAGTGCGGCTGCCCAGACCGGCACCTACGTGGTTTGCCTGGATTGCGGTAAGGAATTTGGATATGACTGGCAAGAAATGAGGGTTTTGCACTCTCCGGCTGTAGGCCGCAAAGCAATACCGGCGCTCGCCCCGAAGGAAGCTGCGTAAGGAGTTTTTTCTCCTAGGTTGGTCGAAAAGGGCCGCGAGTTCTCGCGGCCCTTTTCGTTTTGCCCCCAAAAGCGCTGTTCAAAACAAAACCGGCGGCCGAAAGCCGCCGGGGAAAGAATCAACTAGCAGTTGAATAGAGCTCAATTTAGTTACTGCTACTGTCATCCCGTCGCTTCAGCGTGGGATGATCATCATCGCTACCCTTGTTGTCGGTTCCGTTCTTATCCGTTGAGGACGTACGGCGCAAGCTGGGTTTCTTTCCGTTGTCTTTCTGGTCGACAAGCTTGCGGCGGTTCTCCAGCGCAGCCAGGCGCGACTTCACGTCATCGAATTCCGAAGTCGAGACGAGATATTGCGGTCGCGCCGGCAGGATTTGTGAAATCTCTTCCTGCGACTTGGCAATGCGATCTGGCGTCTGCGGATGGGTTGCGAAAGCTTTGGCTAGCGTGCCCGGCTTCTTCTTCTCCTGCGCCTGCACCTTTTCGAAGAAACTGATAAAAGCCTGGGGATCGTATCCGGACTTGTACATGTACTCGAGTCCCAAGTAGTCGGCTTCGGCCTCAAATCCGCGCGAGAAGTGCAAGAACGTCAAGGGGAGGGCGAGACCCGCGGCCTCATATCCCGCGTACCCGACCGCCCCACCCACGAAGATCAGCGGGATGGACGCCATTTGCATCAGGTTCCCACGAGTGTTTTCCCGCGCCGCGTGACAAGCTGCTACGTGTGCAATCTCATGGGCCATCACGCCTGCCAGCTC
Organism: uncultured Acidobacteriota bacterium; assembly: GCA_963696025.1. GTDB lineage: Bacteria > Acidobacteriota > Terriglobia > Terriglobales > Acidobacteriaceae > JABCYV01. The sequence continues at coordinate 221,838 of CAVOII010000015.1, read as the reverse complement.
CGCCTCTTCGTCTGCCGCGAGGATCAGGCCGGAGTTCACGTAGAAGAACCCACCTGGTAACGCGAACGCATTGATTTCGTCGGCGTCAATCACCTTGATCGTAAAGGGGACCTGCGCGTCCGAATTGCGTACCAGGTTCTGTCCCAACCGGTTCACGTATTCCGTGATCACCGGATCTTGCACCAGCTTTACGGTCGATTCCACTTGCTGAGCATATTGCTTGCCCATGGCAATTTGCTTTTCCACGCCATACCAGTTGCCTACACCGGTCTTGCAACCCACATTACGATTGCCCACAGCATCCACGTCATTCTTGCCGCCGTCATGCTTGACTTTATCCGGATCTGCCGCCTGGATTGGAGGTGTGGGGGGCGGCGTACTCTGGTCAGTCGGGGCAGCGCCGCTGGCCGGGCTTTGGTCGCTCGGAGGCGCGCCACCTTTGTCCTGTGTATCTTGCGAAAAGCTCAATGGCGCCGCACAACTAAACGCCAGCAGCGTACCTGCTACTACCAAGGTTCGAAACTTCATAACTCACTCCCGTGTTCCGCCCACCTGGGCCCTTACCGCGATTATACGCCCGTCTAGAGACAGTACGCCCTCGATTTCCTAGAAGGTTGGACGCACGATTGGGCGACAAGGTTATCCGCGTGGTGTTTCTCGTGAGGCTTACTTGCCACATCTGGCACCCAGCCGTAACATGACGCCTTCCCGCTGCCGGGAGGTGCCCTTTGCTCGGTCGCCGTGAATTTCTCGCCAACGCCACCGGACTCGCTGCCGTGCTCTCCCTCAGTAAAGGCTTACTAGCCCAGCTCGACAGGGCGCCTTCCTCACTTCCGGATTCAGCTCTTTTCGAGAGGAACGAAGACGCCTACTGGGCAGAACTGCGCAAGCAGTTTCTGATTCCAGAGGATGAGGTCTATCTGAACAACGGCACCGTTGGTTCCAGCCCCGCACCAGTCCTGCGTGCGATCTTCGAGGGCTATTCTGCGACTGAAAAGATGGACCAGCCAGATCCGGAAGACTACCCCATCTGGGGTTACGCGGCGTGGAACGAATTTCGCGATCCGCTCGCCGCCTTCGCAGGTAGCAACCGCGATGAAATTGCTCTGCTGCGCAATGCCACCGAAGCCAACAGCTGCATCGCCAACGGAGTTGACACGAAGCCCGGCGACGAGGCTCACGAGTGATCAGGAGCATCCCGGCGGTGAGCACCCCTGGAATCTCAAGGCCAAACGTTACGGCATCGTAGTCAAGAAAGTCCCGCTGCCCAAACCGGTGCAGAATGCGGATCAGGTGCTGAGCCTGTTCAACGACGCCATTACGCCGCGCACGCGCGTGATGTTCTTCAGCCACATCACTACGGTAACGGGTGTCGTGTTGCCGGCCAAGGAACTATGCGCTCTGGCCCGCTCCAAAGGCATTCTCTCGGCCGTTGACGGCGCTCATGTCATCGGCATGATGCGGCTCAACCTGCATGATCTCGGTTGCGACCTGTACTCTTCCAGTCCACACAAATGGTTGCAGGCGCCCAAAGGGTCGGGCTTTCTTTATGTGCGTGAGGAGGTGATCGATCGCATCTGGAACACCGTAGCCACAGAAGGGTGGGACGAGTCTAAACTGCGTGCCGAGCGGTTCCAGCGAATTGGAAGCGCCAACGTACCTACGCTGTGGGGTCTGCGGGCGGCCATCGAGCTGGCAAACAAGATCGGAATGGATCGCATCGAGCGCCGCCACCGCGAGCTGGCCAACTACGTGCTCGAGGAGAAGATCAAGCGCGACGCCGAGTCCTGGACTTCTCCGAATCGGGCGTTGCGCTGTGCTATCGCGACGGTGAACGTACCGCCGATCAAGCGGATGGATCTCGAGAACTGGATGTGGAAGACCCACAAAATCCGTATCCGCGGCGCCGAACCCTCAAAGCTGCGCCGGTCCACGCCCTATTATTTGCAGAAAAAAGACATCGACCGCTTTCTGGGGAAGTTTGACGAATACAAGAAGGAAAAGAAATTCATGTGACAGAAACTCACTTCTAGATTCCCTGCCGAAGCCTCGTCGCCCTTGAACAGTGGCGAGGAACTCTCCGCTCCAAAGCCGTGCCGATCTAGTCGTAATACTCCAGCCCTAAATGCGTGATCAATTCCTCTCCTTTCAGGTGCCGGAGCGTGTTCTTCAGCTTCATCAACTGAATAAACAGATCATGCTCTGGGTACAATCCCGGTGCGCTCATGGGGGACTTGAAGTAGAAGCTCAGCCATTCCTGGATTCCGATTCCCCGCAATTCGGAAGTGCGCTGCGCCAAGTCAAGGAAGAGCACCAAATCCAAAACCAGCGGTGCTGCCAGAATGGAGTCACGGCACAAGAAGTCAACCTTAATCTGCATGGGATAGCCGAGCCATCCGAAGATGTCGATGTTATCCCAACCTTCTTTGTTGTCACCACGTGGCGGATAATAGTTAATCCGCACCTTGTGCGTGAACTTGCCGTATAGCTCGGGATAGAGCTCGGGCTGCAGGATGTGCTCCAGTACCGAAAGTTTCGACTCCTCTTTGGTTTTGAAAGAACCTGGATCCTCGAGTACTTCGCCATCGCGATTGCCCAGAATGTTGGTTGAGAACCAGCCGTTCAGCCCAATCATGCGGGCCTTGAAGCCGGGGGCTAGAATGGTCTTAATCAGAGTCTGGCCGGTTTTGTAGTCCTTGCCGCAGATGGGCGCCTCGTGCTCGCGCGATAGCTGATCCATGACGGGCAGATCCACTGTCAGGTTCGGGGCCCCATTGGCGAACGGCACGCCTTCCATCAGTGAGGCATAGGCGTAGATCATGGACGGCGCGATAGCCTCATCATTCTGGGTCATCGCCTCCTCGAACGCGTTGACACTCTGGTGGGCGGCGGTTGGTTCAAGGAAAGTCTCGGTGGATCCACACCAGACGGTCACGAGCCGAGTGGCTCCTGAGCTCTTTCTGAAGTCGCGGATGTCAGCGCGCACCTGCTCCGCCAAATCCATCTTGTTCTTGCCCTTCTTGACGTTGGGGCCATCCAGCTTCTTCACATAGTTGCGGTCAAAGACTGCTTTGCGCGGCTTGATTGAAGTCAGGAACGGCTTCACTCGGTCGAGCAGTTCGCGCTCCAACACGCCGGCCTTGCTTGCCGCCGCATACATGTCGTCTTCGAAAATGTCCCATCCAGTAAAGACCAGGTCGTCGAGCCCAGCCAGCGGAACAAATTCCTTGACCTTCGGGGAACGGGCATCGGTACGTTTGCCTAAGCGTATGGTTCCCATCTGGGTGAGTGACCCAATCGGCTTGGCGAATCCCTTGCGAACCGCCTCAACGCCCGCCACAAATGTCGTGGCCACCGCCCCCATGCCGGGGATCATGAGGCCGAGCTTGCCCTTGGGCGCTCGGATTTCGCTTTCCTGGTGCTTCTGAGTCTCCCTCTTCACGTGCCTCTGCCGCGTCGGCATATTTGGGCTGCTTCCTTATGAGTTCAGTTGGATGGATGACAAACGGTTATGTTCTCGTACTGAGCGGTGATTTGCAAATGAGAGCGGCTAAACGCGCAGAATTCCGCTTCAACGGCGCGAGCGGGCGATTGAATGGAGGCACTGCGGCGCGACCATTTGTGGTACAAAACATCACATGACTGCGTCCGAAAAAGTTGCACTGGTTACCGGTTCCTCCAGCGGCATTGGTTTGCTGACCACAGTTGAGCTGGCCAAGAACGGCTTCAAAGTTGTCGCGTCGATGCGTGATCTCGGACGCCGCGAGCGGCTCAACCAGGCGGCGGCTTCCGCTGGGGTCCGCGGCCAAATCGATGTCCGCCAGCTCGACGTCACAGACTTCACCTTCGTTCCGGCATTCGTTGAATCAGTGGTCCGCGACCACGGACGCGTCGATGTCCTTGTCAACAACGCTGGCTTCGCCGTGGCTGGTTTCGCCGAAGACATGAAGCTTGAAGAAATCCGCCTGCAGTTCGAGACCAACTTCTTCGCCCACGTGGCCATGAGCCAAGCCGTGTTGCCCACCATGCGCCGCCAGGGTTCAGGACACATCATCATGGTGTCATCCATTGCCGGGCTGCACGGATCAGTCTCCGTCAGCAGTTACTCCGCGTCCAAGTTTGCGCTTGAAGGCTGGAGCGAGTCGCTGCGCCTGGAGGTCAACGTGCTCGGCATCAAAGTGGTGCTAGTCGAGCCGGGATCATTTCAGACGGATATCTGGACGCGCAACGTGATGGTAGGCCGGAAAGCGACAGATGGCACTTCGCCTAACCGTGCCCGCGGCGAGCGCATGCGGGATGCGATCCAGAAGATTCGCAAGCGCGATCCCATCGTTGTGGCGCAATTGATTGCGCGCATTGCGCAGGACCCGAATCCTCGCCTGCGATATCTCGTTGGGCAAGACGCCCACATTCAACTTTGGCTCAAGCGTGCGCTACCGTGGAAGTGGCACGAGAAGCTGGTGGCGAAGGTCCTGAAGATTGACTGACGTCACCGACGAATTCGCCGAGCCCAGCTGATTCCTCCGCTTACTTTGGGATCTGCGGATAAAGCTTTCACTTCGGTTCCAAGTCGACCGTTTTGATGGGTAAGTCCCAATGGGCATCGAGAATCTCGAACCGCCTCTGCTCTTCACTCTGGAAAGTCGCCTGGTCGGGGAACAATTGCTTCTGTAATGCAGCCTCATCGAAGGATTCATTGGCCACGGTGGCATTCTTGAAGACTATGGTCACGCGGTAATCCCAGCGGCCATCTTCGGTGGTGTGATAGCGCGGCTGGTCCATCCACACCTTGAGCATGCGGCCCATCTCGACTTCTTTCTTGAGCAGCGGGTAATGATTCTTCTTAAACAGCCGCAGCAATTCGTCGGCGTGTCCCCACTTGGCCTTGTAGTAATACTCGATCACGAATGGCTTGTCGGAAGGCGCGGGGGTTGATTGCGCGTGGGAAGCGACTGGCGCAAGGACAGCGGAAAGAAGCAAAATAATTGGGAGACGAAGCGTTGCGATCACAGAGTCCTCCTCGGTAAATTAGATTCCTCGCTTTTACACTAACAACTCAGGAGCCACAATACTCTCCGCGCGTGGGGAGAAGTCATGCCGGCCGTTTCCGTTGGTTTGTCATCCTGAGCGCAGTGGCTGCTTCGCAACGCGAAGCAGCCACGGAGTCGAAGGATCCCTGCCTGTGTTGGGGCAGAATGAACGTCGGAGTCAAGGCCTGGTTATCGTTGCGCCCTAGAGGTCCTTCGACTGCGTTGCCATTCGCTTCGCGAGTGGCAATTTTCGCTCAGGATGACAACTTTTTGGACTGGAGGGAGCTCAATGCACCGGCAACCCGACGAAAAAACAATTCTGCAACTCTTTGAAGACGGCGATCGGGCACTAGTGAGCGCAGACATCGACGAATTGTCGCGGATTCTTGCTGACGACTACGTCCAATACGACGAGTCGGGCAAGCCACTTACCAAGCAGGAGGTGCTGAAGAATCTCAAATCGGGGAGGATCCGCTATATCTCGATGATCTCCACCGGCCACCGCGTCCGTCTGTTCGGAGACTTCGCCATTGTCCACGGCTCCGAAAAAGATGAAGTCGAACAAGCCGGCAAGCGTTTCACGGTCCGCTACGTCTATATGGATGTGGTGATGAAGCGCAATGGGACGTGGCAGATCGTGGCGTCGCAGCTGGCCAGGCCGACGTGACAATGCAGGAGTGACTACTTAGCGGCTACCATCCGATTCTTCCAGTGACTCCAAATGAACCACGCGGCACCCGCCAGCAACGCCACGCCGATCACGGCATCGAACTGATGGAAGTACTTGCCCAGCGCGCGCCAATTCTCACCTAGCTTCATCCCCAGATAAGCCAGGCCCAGACACCAAGGCCACGATCCCAGAAAAGTGTAAAGATGAAATCGTCCGCGTGGCATGCGGGAGATGCCCGCCGGTAGAGCGATAAAGGTGCGGACCACGGGCAGAATACGGGCAACAAACACAGCCACATAGCCCCAACGCTCGAAGAAGCGGTCGGCCAAATCCAGTTCTCGCTTCCCCATCAGAATCCAGCGCCCGTACTTCTCCACCAGCGGACGCCCTCCATAAGACCCAATCTCATACGCCAACAGCGAACCCAGGTTGCATCCGATCGCGCCTGCCGTCGCCGCCCAGAACAGCTTGAATGTGCCCTCATAGACCAGATAGCCAGCAAAAGGCATGATCAATTCGGAAGGCAGAGGGATGCAGGCCGACTCAATCGCCATGAGAATCGTGATGCCACCATATCCAGTGGCAGCAATCACAGACTTGATGAATACGAACAGAACCGCGAGAATTCTTTCAGTCATGGGAGAAGTACTGGAAAGAATATTAGCGGAGACTGAGCACGCCCCGCCTTACATCAGGAATGCTAGAACGACCCTTCCTGGGTAAAAGTATATCCGGGCAGCGAGGCGCCTTCCGCCGTCTTGGCCACTTTCACCCGCACCGTGGGCGCATCAGGCGCCGTCACTTCCGCGGGACGCAGCACTGCGTACTGGCTAAACACCTCGCTATAGATCTTGGTCACGAGATAGTCCTGGCTATCAGCATCGTTACGCCAAACTTGCCCGAGTTGGATGGACTTTACCGCCACTAGGGACTCCTGTACTTGTGGGATCGCTTCCAGATTACCGGGAGGTCTATGGTGCGTCAATTGCGTTGAGACTCCGCAGGATTACGAAAGGGCCTACGTAATTGATAAGTACGTTTCTGCTAACATCTACGTTCCGCTATTTGCTAAAAGGAGCCCTGATGCCACGCGGCGTCGTTCCCCGCCAGTCCGCTAAGACTGGCCGTCATGAAGGTGTGAAGGCAGCCGGCTCTTCGACCGGGCGTGGACGGGCGGCGGCGCCCGTCCCCACACAGCCACGGAAAAAGGCAAGGTTCGGCGCTCACGTCAAAGGCTACGATCCGCTCGCGCCAGAGCGAGTCCACGAAATCCTTCGCAGACTCGACCAACTCTATCCCGACGTCACCTGCGCCTTGCAACACAGGAGCGTCTGGGAGTTGCTGGTCGCGACCATCCTCTCTGCCCAGTCGACCGACGTCAATGTTAACCGTGTTACTCCCGAACTTTTCCGCAAATATCCCACGGTCGAGGACTTTGCTGCGCTTAAACCCGAACAACTTCAGCCTGATATCCGTTCTACCGGGTTTTTCCGGAACAAGTCCAAGTCGGTGATCGGAGCGGCGCAGAAAATCGTCGCCGACTTCGGTGGCCAGGTCCCGGATGAAATGGAGAAGCTGCTTACGCTGCCGGGGGTGGCGCGAAAGACCGCTAATGTAGTGCTAGGAACCTGGTTCAAGAAGAACGAAGGCATCGTTGTGGATACCCACGTTCACCGCATCGCTCGGCGCCTGGAATTAACTCGCAATGATGACCCCAAGACGATCGAACAAGATCTGATGAAGATCATTCCTCGCGATAAGTGGACCCTCTTCGCCCACCAGGTTATCTGGCATGGACGCCGATTATGTATTGCCCGGCGACCTAAGTGCGCCGAATGCCCTCTGGAGAACATCTGCCACGCCGCCGACAAGACCTGGACCACGGTAGAGATTCATAAGAACGCGAAATAGCTTTTTGTCATCCTTAGCGAAGGGTGCCCGGTCGTTCCCGACCGGGCAGACGAAGTCGAAGGATCCCTAGCAGTGTGGGTTTCCTCGCACGATCTGCTGAAAGTCGCGAGGGATCCTTCGAGTCCGCAGCTGGTTCGCATTCGCGAACCAGCCACTCCGCTCAGGATGACAAGGGCTCTGCTACACTTTTTCTTTTGTGGCGCCGCCGTCAGGGCCATTCGGCGGGCTGCAAAACGAATCTCATGCGCAACATCATCCCGTTTGTTATCGTCATCATTATCACTATGAGCACCATCACCGTCGCCCAGTCTTTGCCCGTCCCGCAGCCTATTACCGACCCCAAACAGATCACCAGCAAGCCTAATGCGAAAGTAGACCAGCACTCGCAGAGTCTCTCGCTCGAAAAACTTTACATGACGCGCTCGATCGCCGGCACTGCCTGGTCGCCAGATGGCAAGAATGTCGTTTTCGTCTCGAACATCAGCGGCCGTAATAATCTGTGGTTGGTGTCCGCGGAAGGAGGCTGGCCGTCGCAGCTCACGGTCAGCGACCAGCGCCAGAGTCACCCCGCATGGTCGCCTGATGGCAAATGGATCGCTTATCAGTCTGACTACGACGGCGACGAGCAGTGGGATATTTTTCTGGTCTCGCCCAAGACCGGACAAGTAGTCAACTTGACCAACACGCGCGAGATTGCAGAGGAGAGTCCCAGATGGTCGCCGGACGGGCGCTATCTCGCTTACACAGTGAAACCGAAGACGTCGTCAGTCTACGAGATCGACATTTACGACACCCTGCTGCGCGACAACAAACACCTAACTACTGGCACGCCCAAAGAAAAGGTGAACGTGAGCCCCGTGTGGTCGGCCGATGGCAAATACATCGCTTACACCCAAGAACAAGCCAAGGGGACGGACTCGAATATCTTTCTCGCCGATTTGTCCACTGGGAAATCTACGCTGCTCACCCCACACGAGGGCGAAAGGCTCTACCGCGCCGACGACTTCTCGCCTGATGGCAAACATCTGCTCATCACTTCAAATGCTACTGGCTATGACAACGTTGGATTGCTCGATATCGCGTCGAAAAAGATCGAATGGCTCACTCACGACAAATGGGAAATCAGCGGAAGCACTTTTTCACCGGATGGACGGTCTGTCACCTGGACTGCGAACGTGGATGGTTACACGGACATTTACCTGCACCATCTGGCTTCGGGAAAGACCACTTCCCTGCCTCTGCCGAAAGGCATAAATACGCTGGGCGGAGCGGAGTCTGCATTCACGCGAGATGGGTCCCGCCTGCTTCACTACCACAACGGACCGACCGCGCCGAGCGACGTGTGGGTGTATTCCTTAAATGACGGCATATCCCGGCAGGTGACAAAATCGCTGATGGCTGGGATTCGCCCGGAAGACATGGTCCAGCCTTTTCTGGTGCACTATCCCAGCCGCGACGGCAAGTGGACCATTTCGGCGTTCGTCTATGTTCCGTACAACATGCAACGCAACGGCCAGAACGCGGCGATTGTTTACGTGCATGGCGGACCTACGTCGCAGACCGTGAACTCATTCAATCGCTTCATTCAGCACATCGTGAATCAGGGCTACATGGTGATCGCCCCCAACTATCGCGGGTCCACCGGCTATGGAAAGGAATTCCAGCAGGCGAATCTCTTCGACATGGGCGGCGGTGACCTTCAGGATGTGCTGGCCGCCGCTGACTTCATCAAGGAAACTGGCTTTCTTGATCCCAAAAAGATAGTCGTGATGGGCGCGAGCTACGGCGGCTATTTGAGCATGATGAGTGTGACCAAGGCGCCTGACGTCTGGGCCGCGGCTGTACCCATTGTGCCCTTCGTCAACTACTTTACCGAGCTCGAAAACGAAGACCCCGTGCTCCGCGAGATGGACTTGGCGACTATGGGGGATCCGGTGAAGAACAAGGCACTATTCGAAGACCGGTCTCCGATTTTTTTCGCGGACCAGATTAAAGCGCCGCTGCTTTTATTGGCGGGAGGAAACGACCCACGTTGTCCTAAAGAAGAGGCGCAGCAGGTGGTCGACGCAGTCAAGAAGCGCGGCGGAGTCGCTGAATACAAAGTCTACGAGAATGAGGGCCACGGTTTCTCTCGCCTGGAGAATCAGATTGACGCCTACCAGCGCGTGGCCGATTTTCTGAAAGCCCGCGTGCCACCGGCCGATTGTGGCTGTTCGCTGAATCCCTAGAGCCTGGATCTGCCTGGCGATAGCTGCATGTGGGCTGCAATTGCTCTGATTATCCCGGGGATGGTGTACTCCTTCGCCTCGATGTCAGCGCGCAGACCGAGCTCGCGCAGTGTTGAGGATGTGACCGGTCCGATAGACGCAAACTGGATATCTCGACTCGTGTAGGCGCGGGCGTCCCGCCCGTGCAGCAGCGCCACAAAGTTCTTTGCTGTTGAGGAACTAGTGAAGGTGATCACATCCGGACAACGTTCGGGATCATTCAGGACAGCACGCAGCCGCTTACGTGACGACTGCGGAATCACGGTTCCATAGGCTTCAACCACATCCACCTGCGCCCCAAGTTTCCGCAGTTCTCGGGGGATCACATCACGGGCGACGTTAGCGCGTGCCAGCAATACTCGCTTCCCTTTCACACGTCGCCGCAGGCTTTTGACCACCGACTCCGCTACATATTCCCTGGGGACGACATCCACGTTGATGCCGTGCTTCTCGATAGCCCGCTTCGTCGCTGGACCGATCGCAGCAACTTTGAGGTGACGCAAATTCTTACAAGTCAGACGCAACTTCAGCAAACGTTCCCACACCGCTTCTACTCCGTTGACGCTGGTTAGGATGAGCCAGTCGTAGTCGTGGAGGTTGGTGAGGACTGCGTCGAGGGGCTTATAAGAGCGTGGCCGGCGGATTTCGATAAAAGGAATTTCGATCACATGCGCACCGAGTTTGCGCACGCCTAAGGAGAGCGCACTAGCCTGATGGCGCGCGCGGCCGACCAGCACACGAACACCAGCTAGAGGTCGCGCCCCGGTTCCGGGACTGCGTGATTTGTCGTCGTATTTCAATTTCTGCAAGATGCAAAACGCGGGCGCGGGGGCGCCCCGCGCCACACATTATGGTGGTTGGGGCGAAACCACGCTTTGGCTGTAGACCTCCGCCAAGATGGTGTCCCCTCCGCGTCGCAGCAGTCGTTGGCCAACCGCCTCGCCAAGCTCCACTGGGTCGCTACCTTCACCCGTCTCGCGCAAAAGTTTCGAGCCATCAGGTCGAGCGACGACGGCGTCGAGATGCAAGCGGCCTTCCCTCACTTCCGCTAAGGCTCCAATCGGGACCTGGCAGCCTCCACCCAACTTGTTCAGCAACGCGCGCTCGCAAGTCGTGGTTGCACGGGCTGCGGCATCGTCCAGAAAGGCTATGTGCCGACGCGTGTCGGAATCCTCCGCCCGGATCTCGATCGCGAGTGCACCTTGTCCTGCCGCGGGACACATTAGTTCCGCAGGAAGCACTTGCCGAACCAGCTCCATCTTGCCCAAACGGTTCAGGCCGGCAGCCGCCAGGATAATCGCGTCATACTCGCCGGCCTCGAGTTTACGCAGACGTGTATCGACGTTGCCTCGTAGGGGATGAATATCAAGATCGCACCGCAGCGCCTTCAATTGCGCCTGACGGCGAAGGCTGCTGGTACCCACCCGCGCCCTTTGGGGCATTTCATCGATACTCATGTATCGGGGTGAGCAAAACACGTCATAGGGGTTTTCACGCGTGGTGATGGCCGCGATTTCGAAGACTGCGGGAATCTCCGTGGGCAAATCCTTCAAACTGTGCACAGCGAGATCGATTCCTCCCGCAGCCAGCGCCTCTTCGATCTCTTTTGTAAACATTCCTTTGGTGCCGACCTTGGCGAGAGCAACATCGGTGATCTTGTCGCCGGTTGTTTTGATAATTTCGATTTCAACTTCATGGCCGTGGTCCCGCAAGAGCGTACTGATATAGTTGGCCTGCCAGAGGGCGAGTTGCGATCCCCGGGAGCCGATGCGCAACCGGGCCACTAGCTCTTATCTCCGGACTCTCCGCCCCCGGACTCGGCTGCTTTCTTCTTTTCTTTCTGGTCTCTTCCTTCGAGGTTGAACAGACGACGGGCAATGTCTACGACCGTGGTCGCCTCTGGCTCTTGCGCAGCGGTCTTCAAGGCGGTGATGGGTGTATGCACAATCTTGTTCACGATCCCACGGGTGAGAGTTTCAATCGCAAGTTCTTGCTCCGGAGAGAGTGGGCCGAGGCGCCCCCGCACCCGATCGATCTCGGCCTGACGAATAGTCTCGAGATGATCCTGCAGAGAAACAATCGTGGGGACAACATCGAGTGTTTGCAGTCGTGCCTGGAAACGCTCTACCTCCTGATTGACAATGGCTTCGGCACGCTGGGCTTCGCGGGTACGATCAGCAACATGGGAAGACACGGCCTGCTGTAAATCATCGATGTCGTACACAAAAATGCCGTCCAGCTTGTTCATCTCCGGGTCGACGTCGCGCGGCACCGCGATGTCGATAAAGAACATGGGACGGTTCTTGCGCCGGCTCAGGAAGCACTCCCCGTGCTCGCGGCGAAAAATGGTGACCGGGGCTCCGGTCGAGGTAATCACGATATCGGCGCGATCGCAGGTCTCATAAAGTTCTTCGAAGTGGATTGCCTGTCCACCGAACTTGGCAGCTAATTGTGAAGCGCGATCGTAGGTGCGATTGGACACAAAGATCGAAGCAGCGCCGTGGGCCAGCAGATGACGCGCCGCCAGTTCGCTCATCTTTCCGGCGCCGACCAGATAAACGTGCTTGCCATTCAGCGATCCGAAAATCTTTTTCGCCAACTCCACCGCGACCGACGCCACTGAAACCGCGGATGATCCCACAGCCGTCTCGGTACGGACTCGCTTGGCCACGGTAAAGGCTCGGGTAAGGAGCAAATCCAAATGGGAGTGGACTGCGCCCACCGCTCGGGCGGTGGCGTAGGCTTCCTTGACCTGGCCCAGAATTTGCGGTTCGCCTACCACCATGGAATCCAGGCTGGCGGTTACGCGGAACAAATGCCGCACCGCATCCTGTTCATGGTATTCGTACAAATGAGACTCGTAGTCAGCGGGATCAAGGCGAAAGTAGTCTCGCAGAAAACCCCTCAGGTCAGCGCTGCCGTTTTTGGTCTGGGTCAGCATTTCCACCCGGTTGCAGGTACAAAGGATCAGACCTTCATCCACGCCCGGGTGCTGGGCTAGCCGCTTGAGGGCGTCGGGCAGTCGTGACTCCGGGATGGCCAAGCGCTCGCGGACCTCGACGGGCGCTGTAATATGATTCACCCCGATGAGATGAAATTTCATGACTGGACGAACCTATGAATCGTGCTGAAGTAATTGGCCGACCAGGCGATCACCGCGGCAACGAATGCCCCCGCAGCCAGATAAGCAGCGCGACGGCCACGCCATCCCGCGTTCCACCGCGTGTACAGCATCAGCATGTAGACGGCCCACATCAAAATCGAGAGCAGGATCTTCGGATCCAGCAAGTCGATCCGTCCGAAAGTCGCCTGCGCTACCACCATGCCGGCGACCAGGCCGAGCGTCATGAAGGGAAAACCAAGCAGCAACGATCGATAGCCGATCTCGTCAATCACTTCCAGGGCGGGGAGCCGCAATAGGAACCCGGCTGGCTTCTTGGATTTCAGGCTGCGTTCTTGCACTAAATACAAAAGGCTGGCAGTGAAGCTGATCAACAGCGCCGCGTATCCGGTGAAGATGAGTGCGATGTGTGCGACCAGCCAGCCGTGCCGCAAACCCGGCGAGGTCACAAGAAATGGCTGCTGGCCGGTGGCAGCCACGAAGGTCAAGACGAAGACCAGCGGAAATACCCCGATGCCGGGCGAAGTCGTGCGGTAGATCAGAAAGACAATCAGGAACGCCAGCATTACCAGAATAGAGAGGAAGGACTCAGAGTCGTTGACCGACCCCAGCGCGATCTGTCCCGAGCGCATTACAGATTCGGTGAGCGACACGAACTGAAAGACCATGCCAAGAGTCATGGCGGGTAACGCGATGCGACCTAATCGAGAACTGGCACCGGTAAGCGCCAGCAGCGCGTACAGCAGACCCACGGAATAAAAAGCCAGCGCGACTCGCAACCAAAGTACAGGCATAAGGTTCAAGAAAACCGACGCGGCGATTTGTCGTCGGTAAAGTAATTATAGTCCGCACCGCAACAGAGATTCCCCCCAGATCTCTCCGTATCGCGGGTGGAAAGTGCGCGGTAGTAACGGCTACTCAATTTTCTGTTCCGCTGCGAGGTTCTGGCTATTGCACCCCCAGCGCGACCAAAATATCGTCTAACTGCTGGGTATTTACCAGCAGACTTCGACCCTGGGACTTCATGTCCGCAGTTTCATCGAAAGCCTGAAAGAGGCGCATCTTGACCGCCGCGTATTGCTCGGCCTCGTTGAGGGCGCGCCCATGGCGGGAGGACCATTCCCGCACCGCTTCATCAGCCAGGAACACGCTTACAGCGAACGTCGTCTTGCGATCGGAAGTCACATCGAAGATGTACTCAGTCGCTGGGGCGTGTAGTGATTCGGCCAGGGCTGGCCTCTTGCCGACAAAGTAATACTGATAGACATATCCCTGGCCACCAGTGTAGGTCTTCATGCGGCGCAGGGTCATGAGAGTGAAGGTAATCTATCCCACTCGCGCATGTTTGCGAAGCACGACACGGCCTGGCGAACTACCCTTCGATCTTGGCTTCGCGCAACCGCTTCACCGCAGTCTCCGACGCTACCGGTGAATAGTAAACCTCTTTGAAGGTGTACGATTTCGCTTTAGACGCAATGATCGGCAGAATTTCGATGTGCCAGTGGTAATCCTCATCGATGGTCTTCCAGTAAGCCAGGCTTTCCGAGCGGTGGAGTGTGTTGGGTGAGGTGTGCAGCACGAGGTGGAAATCCTCAGTGATGGTGCGGATGCGCTGCAGAGTGCGACGCAGCAATGCCCCCAAGTCGCGCAGGCTGGCTGGGCGGCTTAGTCCGAAACGCTCGAAGGCAGCTTCGTGAATTCGCGGCATAATCCAGGTTTCGTAGGGTACGCGCGGCGCGTAGGGACAAAGCGCGACAAAATCGCCCCGAGTCTCAAGTATCCGCTGGTTCTGCTGCAGTTCTTGAGAAAGGATGTCGCAAAATACGCATCGTTCCTTCTGAGAAAAGTAATCGCGGCCCGCCCGGAGTTCGTAGAGCACCCGGCGCGGCACAAAGGTGGTGGCTGTGAGCTGCGCGGTGGGATGCTCGAACTCCTGTCCAGCGCTGCTTCCGTGGTTCTTGAAGATACTGACGTACTTGAAGCGTGCGTCGCGCTTGAGGTCCTGGATGCGCTGCGCCACCAGGATGAGGAACTTTTCGATTTCCCCATCACTCGCGTTCCACAAATTGCGATCGTGGCGCGGGTTCTCGATCAATACCTCGTGCGCCCCCACAGAACGCATTCGGTCGTACAGACCCTCGCCTCGTCGTGAGGGCTCTCCTTCGATCCGATACAAAGGCGTGGGATGCACCACCGCGCGCGCTGACCAGGGACCGTCGCCTCCCGCCATGGTGGAGACCAGTTGTGGTGCGACCGGCGAGTCCGCGCAGAACTGGCAGAATGTTTCCGAACGAGGCGCGCTTTCCTGGACGTCGTCGCCGGTAATTACCCAGGAGCGGGTGATGGGATCTTTGCGGAGCTCCATGCCAGTAAGGAAACCATTTAGCGACGGGCGCGTCAACTGATGATTTTTCGTCACCGAGAATCCGCGCTGGTGTTTGTTATAATCCGCGCACGAAGCCGCCTGAGATGACCGAGCCGTCCACTCCGTTGATGCGGCAGTACGCCTCCATCAAGAAGGACCATCCCAGCGCATTACTGTTCTTTCGCCTGGGAGATTTCTACGAGCTTTTCTTTGACGACGCCCTCGTGGCGGCGCGCGAACTACAAATCACGCTGACTTCGCGCAACAAAGAAAAAGGCGTGGCTGTTCCCATGTGTGGCGTTCCCTACCATGCCGCCGACGGCTACATTGCAAAGCTCATTCGCAAGGGATTCAAAGTCGCTATTTGTGAACAGGTGGAAGACCCGCGCATCGCCAAGAAGCTAGTGCGACGCGAAGTGACACGCGTGGTCACGCCCGGAACGGCGGCGGACTCCTCGCTCGGCTCCGAAGAAAACAACTTCCTGGCAGCCGTGTTTGAATCCGGTGACCGCGTGGGCTTTGCCGCTCTTGATCTTTCCACGGGAGAGTTTCGAGCCACTGAGTTTCACGGCGAAGGCGCTGCGCTGCGAATTCAGGAAGAATTGCAGCAATTGCGTCCGAAAGAGGTTTTATATGCATCGTCGGCTCCGCTATTTGAGGTAAGAAACTCCGGTGGGGATGGGGCTATGGCCCGTCCAGGTCTTCGGCGGCAAGGCAACGGCTCAACCTACTCGGGAACTCCACTCGACGATTGGATCTTCGCCCCAGACCACGCTATTCCTCTGCTCGAAAATCATTTTGGCGTCTTATCCCTCGAAGGCTTCGGCCTGGCGGGAAAGCCATCGGCCGCGTCAGCGGCGGGAGCCATCCTCTACTACGTCCGCTCCACCCAGCGTGGAACCTTGGACCACGTTGATCGCATCGGCTTTTACGAGCGGCAGAATTGCCTGGTGCTTGATACGGTAACCGTGCGAAATCTGGAACTGATCGAGCCGTTGTTCGCCGGAACGGACGCGGGCATCACCCTTTTCCGCTCGATTGACGCGACCATTACTCCCATGGGGAAGCGCCTGCTGCGTTCCTGGATGCTGCGGCCATCCATCGACCAGGCGGAAATCAACGCCCGTCTGGATGCGGTCGAAGTGCAGGTGAAAGAAACCGTCGCCCACGAAGAATTGCGGCGGGCGCTAGACGGTATTTTGGATTTGGAGCGGCTATTAAGCCGAGTGACGCTCGAGACAGCGAATCCGCGCGATGTTCTTGCGCTGGCGGCATCCCTGGAAAAGATTCCTGCGGTTCGCGCGACCCTGGCGCGTTTGACGGCGAACCGGCTAAGCACGCTGCACGGGTGCGTGGACGAACTAAGCGACCTCCGCGTGAGGATCGATAAGACCATCGTGCCCGAGCCCCCGATTTCCCTCAGCGATGGCGGCGTGATCGCGAGCGCGGTGGACAAAGAACTCGACGGCATGCGGGACCTAAGCCGTAACAGCAAGCAATTCCTTGCTCAGATCGAGCAGCGCGAGCGGCGCCGGACCGGGATCTCGTCGCTTAAGGTGAAATTCAATTCGATCTTCGGCTACTACATCGAGATCTCGAAGCCGAACCTGCACTTGACTCCAGCGGACTATGAGCGCAAGCAAACTCTGGTCAACGCCGAACGCTTTACCACGCCGGAATTGAAAGAGTACGAGTCGAAGATTCTTGATGCGCAGGAAAAGATCGTCGACATCGAGCGTCGGCTGTTTGCGGAACTGCGTACCGCGATCGCCAGTGAGGCCCGGCGCATTCGACAAACCGCGCTGGCCCTGGCCGAAGTGGACGTGCTGGCTGCGCTGGCGAATATTGCGGCACTGCGCAATTATTGCCGCCCCAAGTTCGATGAGTCGGCGGACGTTGAGATCATCGAAGGACGGCATCCGGTTATCGAACTGCAGGAAGTGGCGGGTGGCAACGAGCGCTTCGTGCCTAACGATTTGTATTTGAATTCCAGCACGCACGCGGTGCTGGTGCTGACCGGCCCAAACATGGGTGGTAAGTCGACATATTTGAGGCAGGCCGCGCTAACCGTGATTCTGGCGCAGATGGGATCATTTGTTCCGGCGCGATCCGCGCGGCTAGGCGTAGTAGACCGCGTATTCACCCGCATCGGCGCCAGCGACAACCTGGCGCGCGGCCGCTCCACCTTCATGGTTGAAATGACAGAGACAGCGGCAATTCTGCACACCGCGACGCCACGGTCTCTGATCCTGCTGGACGAAGTGGGCCGGGGCACATCGACTTACGATGGTTTGGCGATTGCCTGGGCGGCGGTCGAATATATTCATGCACGCACCCGGGCGAAGACTCTCTTCGCCACGCATTATTTCGAATTGACCGAGTTGGCCGAGCAACTTTCTGGGGTGAAGAATTTTCATGTTTCTGTGAAAGAGGCGGGAGGTGGCATTGCTTTCCTGCGAAAAGTTGAGGCCGGCGCAGCCGATCGCAGTTACGGAATTGAGGTAGCCAAACTGGCGGGACTGCCCAATCAGGTCATTGAACGGGCGCGGGAAGTACTGGCCGAGCATGAGAATGCCGAGCGTCAGGTGACCGGAAATCTTTCTCCGGGCCCAGACCCTCCCCCCGCGCAGTTGACTATCTTCACGCCGCTTTCGCAACCCGTGCTAGAGAAGCTCCGGGAAGTCGATTTGAACCAACTGACGCCATTGGAAGCGCTGAATCTGCTAGCGGAGTTGAAGAAACAAATTGAATGAGTACAGATCTGTCATCCTGAGCGCGAAGTCCAAGGATCCCTGTAGGTGCCACGTATTCGGAAGAAAACTGATATCGGCCAGCTGCTAATCATCGGTTTTGACGGCACGGAAATGTCGTCTTCGCTTCGTTCCCTGCTCACCCGGCTGCAACCCGCCGGTGTTATTCTCTTCGCCCGCAACATCATCAGCGCCGAGCAGACCCACAAGCTCCTGAAAGACTGCCGGGCGTGCGTTTCCGCTCCGCTGTTCACTTGCGTAGACATGGAAGGTGGTCGCGTCGACCGCTTCCGCAATGTTATGGGTCCCGCGCCATCTGCAGCTAGTGTCTTTGCCACCGGAGACCGCAAGCTTTTTCGCAAGCACGGCAAAGCGATTGGAGAATCCTGTAAGATGCTGGGCTTCAATACGGATTTTGCGCCCGTGGTGGACCTGGCTCTGGAGGCATCTCGCACCGTGATGAGCTCTCGTGCAGTTTCGGCCGATCCCAAAAAGGCCGTGCTCTACGCACGTGAATTTCTCGGAGGACTACGGGCTGCCCACGTAATCGGTGCCGCCAAGCATTTTCCTGGACTCGGCGAGGCAAACCTTGACACCCACCACGAATTGCCTAGCGTAGACAAATCCTGGAAGAAACTCTGGAAGGAGGATCTCTATCCTTACCGTGCACTGCGGCGCGAATTGCCCATGATCCTGATTGGACATGCGAACTATCCCGCGATCACGCGCGACGGCACGCCCGCCTCGCTTTCCAGGAAGTGGATTACGGAAGTTCTACGCAAGAAAATCGGGTACCGCGGGCTGATAGTCTCTGACGATCTGGAAATGGGCGGCGTGCTCAAGGCAGCGCCGATCGAGCGAGCGGCGGTCGAGCACATTCGCGCCGGCGGCGACCTCGGCCTCATCTGCCATCAAGAAGATTTCATCATCCGTGCCTACGAAATGCTGCTCAAGGAAGCGGATCGCGACCGAAGATTTGCCCGGCGGGTCGAGGAGTCGGCTCGACGGGTACGTGCCTTCAAGAAAAAATCGCCGGAGTTGAAGCGCACAACGCCCGCGCCGGCTGCGGCAAAGCTGGCTAACCTATCGCGTCAGCTATGGGAGTTTGGCGAACAGGTACGTCTGTCGGACATCAATCAGCAGAGCTCTGGCGAGCGGGATCAGGCATGATCGTGGCCGGAGTCATGAGCGGGACGTCCGCTGATGGCATCGACGTCGCCCTGGTGCGGATTTCATCCGCGAGGCGCGTTCAGTCCCCGCCACGGATCAAACTTCTCGGGCATGCGGCATTTCCGTACTCTAAAGAAGTCCGCCGCGCCGTATTATCGGCGATGAATGCGCCGCGGGCCGGCGTGGCCGACCTAGCCCGACTGAACTTCCTCCTCGCGGAGCTGTACGCAGAAGCCGTGCTGGCGACGCAGCGCAAGTTTAACTTCAAGGCTGAACTAGTCGGATCTCATGGGCAGACGCTCTACCATCAAGGCGAACCCGCACGATTTCTGGGACGAAAGATCGCAGCAACCTGGCAAACCGGTGAGGGCTCCGTCATTGCTCGGCGGGTTGCAGTTCCGGTCGTCTCTGATTTCCGGCCCGCGGATATGGCTGCTGGCGGCCAGGGGGCGCCGCTGGTTCCGTTCTTCGACTACCTGATGTATTGCGATGCGCGAATTGGCCGCATCGTGCAAAACATCGGTGGCATCGCAAACCTCACCGCCATTCCCGCGGGTTCTTCTCTCCAAAAAGTCGTAGCTTTCGACACAGGCCCGGGAAATATGGTGATCGACGCAATCTCGGAGCGTTTGTTCTGCCAGCGATATGATCGCGATGGCCGAATCGCGGCTTCGGGCGTGGTCCTGGAGCATGTGGTTGCCGACGTCCTGCACTTGCCTTTCTTCCGACGCAAGCCGCCGAAAACCGCCGGCCGGGAAGAATTTGGTCGCGAGTTTGTCCAGGAATTCATAAGGCGCTGCGACCGAACAAAAAAACACGACATTGTAGCGACCGCGACCGCGTTGACCGCGCGATCGATTTCGGACGCGCTGCGCCATTTCGTTTTGATGCGACGCGGCAAGTTTGCTGAGTTCATCGCCTCTGGCGGAGGGGCCAATAATCCCACGCTGCTGGCTATGCTGGCCAACGAACTCAAGCCACTGGGTTTGCAGATTCGCTCTTCTGATGAATTCGGAGTGCCGTCGCAGGCAAAAGAAGCGATGGCCTTTGCGTTGCTTGCCTACCAAACGTGGCATCGCCAACCGTCGAACATTCCATCGGCGACGGGAGCAAGCCGGCCAGCCACCCTGGGAAAGATCTCGTATGCGTAGGGGAGGGTTGCGATCGAACCCAAAGCCCCTCGACTCGCCTTGGCGCGCTAGCGTGCCTCCGGCTTCGCTCGGGGTGACATGGGTGTTGGGAGCACGGTGCACGCTCACAGTATTGGCGAGTCTTGCAGTCCTTCCGCTGCTTTCCTGCTCGACACCGCCCGATCCCGGCACGCTGGTGATGATCATCGAGAGCAGTCCGACGAATCTCGATCCGCGGGTCGGACTGGATGCGCAGTCGGAACGGATTGATGACCTCATGTTTGATGATCTGCTCACCCGCGACCAGCATCTCAACGTCCAGCCAGGCCTCGCGGAGCGCTGGGAGATTCCAGATCCCCGGACTTACGTCTTTCATTTGCATCACGGCGTGAAGTTTCACGACGGCCGCCCGCTGACTTCGCGCGATGTTAAGTGGACGTTCGATTCCCTGCTTCAAGGCAAGATTCGCAGTACCAAGGCCGCCGCGTATCGTTTGGTGCAAGAGATCGACACCCCTGACGAGAACACAGTTGTGTTTCATCTGAAAGAACCGTTCGCCACACTATTGTGGAATCTGTCCGATGGCGCTATCGGTATCGTGCCGTTTGGCAGTGGCGCAGAGATCAGCCAACATCCCATCGGTTCGGGTCCCTTCCGTTTCGTCAGCGCTGAGCAAGACAAAGAAGTCGTGATCGAACGCAACGATGACTATTGGAGCGAGAAGGCGAAGATTCCGCGGGTACGGTTTATTGTGGTCCCGGACGCCACCACGCGGGCTCTGGAACTACGCAAAGGCAGCGCCGATCTTGCTATCAACGCTCTGACCCCTGACATGGTGCTAACCCTCGAACATGATTCGAATCTCGAAGTTTTGCGTGCTCCTGGCACAGTGCTCAGCTACATGGCGTTCAACTTGCGCGATCCGATCTTGAAGGACGTCCGGGTGCGGCAGGCGATCGCCTACGCGATTGATCGGCAGCCGATGATCCAATACCTGGGGCGCGGCTTCGCCCGCCCTGCCAACAGCGTTCTCCCTCCGGAGAGCTGGGCGTACCGCGGTGATATTCCAACTTACAATCACGATCCCGAGCGTGCCCGCCAACTGCTGCATGCGGCCGGGCATCCCGCCATAAATGGCGTGCGCTTTCATCTCACCATGAAGAGTTCAACCGAGGAAAGCACGCGCCTAATGGCTGCTGTGCTGCAACAGCAGTTGCGGGACGTGGGCATCGCGCTTGATATTCGCACTTTTGAATTTGCCACTTTCTTCTCCGACGTCACTCGGGGAGCATTCCAGTTTTATTCCCTACGTTGGATCGGGGGGAATGAAGACCCGGACATCTTCGAATACATTTTCCATTCGTCCAAGTTTCCGCCCCAGGGCGCCAATCGAGGCTACTACGCCAATCCGCGCGTGGACGTGCTGATCGATCAGGCCCGCCGCGAGCTCGACCAGAATACCCGCAAGCAACTGTACGCCGAGATCCAGCAGATTCTGGCCGAGGAGTTGCCATATGTCGATCTCTGGTACCAAGACAATGTGCTGGTGAACTCGAAGCGAGTTGGAAATTTGACACTGAACCCTTCCGGCAACTATGACTTTCTGAAAACAGCGGAATTGACCGGCGGCCGCTAGTCGATGCTGACCGCAAAAATCCACGTGGTACCATTCAAATGAGCGTGAAGATTCTGTTTATTGGCGACATTTTTGGCCGGCCAGGGCGAACCATTGTCAAAGATCGGCTGCCTGGTCTGGTTCAGAAATATGATATTGATCTAGTCATCGCCAATGGCGAAAATGCCGCCGCCGGATTCGGTATCACTCCGCCCCTGGCCGAAGACCTCTTCGAATTGGGCATTGATGTTCTCACCACCGGCAACCATGTCTGGGATAAGCGCGAGATCGTCGACTACTTTCAGATGGCGGATGGCAACCACAACGGGATGGCGCGACGAATCCTGCGCCCGGCGAACTATCCATCCGACATGCCCGGCTGGGGTGTCTATGAAGGCCGCAAAAACGACGTTCCTTATGCCGTGGTCAATCTGCAAGGACGCGTCTTCATGGCATCCAATGATGACCCATTCCGCGTCGCTGACCACTTGCTGAAGGCGATCAAAGCCAAGATCATTTTTGTCGATATGCACGCCGAAGCGACTTCGGAAAAGATTTCCCTGGGCTGGTACCTGGATGGCCGGGTGACTGCGATCGTCGGCACTCACACTCATGTGCCCACCGCGGACGAACGCCTGTTGCCCGGAGGAACCGCTTATATCACCGACGTCGGCATGACCGGTCCTTACGAGAGCGTGATCGGTGTAAAGAAAGAACAGGTTGTGGGCCGTTTCCTGACGAACATGCCAGTTCGGTTCGAGCCCGCTACGGGCGATGTGCGATTGTGCGCTGTCGTGGTGGACTGCGACGAGGCGTCGGGTCACGCGCGGGGGATAGAGAGATTGATGTTGAGCTAAGCCAGTTCTTTGTCATCCCGGGTGGCGAGAGTGCTCACCGCTTCAAGAGTTTTCTCAGCTCTTTCCTGTTCTGCACCGGCAGATGACGCAGCGCGACCCTAGCCAGGGCCACGTAAACCTGCCGCGCCTCCGGAACTCCCCTCAAAACTCGCAGATGCTCACGGACGGTGGCGACATCTCCCCGTCCGATTGGCCCGCTGAACGCGCCCGCCGGACCCAGCTTCGCATAGTTGGCCAGAGTTTGACTCACGATGGGCAGCATCTTCTTGCGAGCGTCCGTAGCTGAAAGTCCCGCCGCGCGCGCCACTTTCTCGCCGGCAACCAACGTCAAAACTAACAGGGGTGAGATGAAACCACCCCAGGCGTGGTATGCCGCCTTGTTCTTTTTGGAGATAGAAAAAGCTTTCCCTCCAAGATTGTGAACGATCCGCCTCGCAACGCGGACCGCCGCCGGATCGCCTTCCACGGCGAAGGGCACCGTCTTGAGGGAAGGCACGGAGCCACGTACGAACGTCATCATGGGGTGAACCGACGCAATGCTAGCGCCGCGTTTCCGCAGGACCTCGAGTTCATCGCTGGCCAATGCCCCGCTGGAATGGAACGCGATTTTTCCCCTCCATGTCGCTGCCTCTGCTAGCTCGCGGGCTGCACTATCAATTTCGCGATCCGGAACGCAAAACCAGATTGCGTCAGCATCGAGCCTCGCATCCTCGGCAGTGGTCGACCGTGCCTGCACCTGTCTGGCTAGCTGCTTGGCTTTTTTGCGTGAAGCGCGATTGCTTCGCGAGATAATTTCGCGGATCCGATATCCCGCACCTCGCAACTCCAATGCGAGTGCCGTGCCCAGTCGTCCGGGACTTACGATCGCAACCTGCGGCTTCGGCGCCATCGCGGCAGCATAGCAGAGGACGCCCTGGCCGGACCAAAGCCCAACACCTTCGCCCGCAAGGCGCTCTCCGCTATATTGTCTCCATGACCAAACGATCCCGCCGTGTCGCCAAAGCTCGAGTGCTCTCCTCCCGCGAGGTCTTTCGCGGTCCCGCTTTCTGGGTAACGACTGACGAAGTCCTGGAACCCGCGGGAGTGAGGGTTCGCCGCGATATCGTGCGCCACACTGGATCAGTGGTCATTCTTGCCGTAGACGAGAGTCGCTCTGTTCCTCACATCCTGCTCGAGCGGCAATACCGGCATGCCGCTCAGCAGTTTCTCTGGGAGCTGCCTGCCGGCCGTATCGACGAGGGCGAAGAAGCCTTAAGCGCCGCCAAGCGCGAATTGCTTGAGGAGACCGGATACACGGCATCCAAGTGGAAACGAATTCTGAAGTTTTACGCCAGCCCGGGTTTTGTTGCCGAGGTCATGAATGTTTATCTGGCGCGCGGGCTGCGTCAGGGCATCGCTCAGCCGGAAGATGATGAAGTCATTCACCAGCGGCTAATCGCTCTGCCCGATGCTGTGCGGATGGTGGTAAATGGGACTGTTCGGGACGCCAAAACCATCTCTTCGATACTTTGGTTCAACTACCAGCGCAAGCCTTCAAAGCCGCGCCGATAGCGGGTTTTCGACGATATAGTCCCTTGACAGTCCCCTCGAGTAGAAGCACAATTGGCCTTTAGAAAGGCACGGCCTCGGAGCGGAAAGAGTACGTGTCCCGGGGGGCGCAAGTGGAACGTTTGAAAGGCACGGTAAAGTGGTTTAACAACGCTAAGGGATACGGTTTTATTGGACGCGACGATGGCAGCCCTGATGTCTTTGTGCACTACAGCGCCATCACGTCCGAAGGGTATAAAAGCTTGCAGGAAGGGGACAAAGTAGAGTTCGAGATCACTCAGGGCCAGAAAGGGCCGCAAGCGGCCAACGTCAGCAAGGCCGAATAGCTCGTACGTCCCATCCTTCCTCCACCATATTTCCCCTCTGCCCGGGGCCGGGTTTTCGTCTGCCCAGTACGGTTATCACGAAGACCTGCATCTTTCCCTCTTGCTCCGACTTGTTTAATCTTTAGTCCTGCATGGACAACAAGGCCATCGCCGGCATTCTCTATGAAACCGCAGACCTGCTCGAGATCGACGGTCAGGACTCTTTCCGCATTCGTTCTTATCGCAACGCAGCGCAGGCGATCGAAGCTCTGCCACAGCAGATCGCAGAGCTGATCAGCGAGCCTAAGAAGATACTCGAAATTCAGGGCATCGGGAAAGGCATGCTCCTCAACCTGCAGGAAATGTTTAAGGACGGCCGGCTCTCCTTGCACGCCGAATTGCTCAGGAAATATCGCCCCTCGATGCTCGACCTGCTCAAGATCCAGGGACTCGGGCCCAAGACTATTGCCCTGATCTGGAGCGCCTATCAGATTTGCGATGTGGAAGGTGTGGAGAAGCTGGCCCGGGAAGGCAAAATCCGGGAACTGCCTCGCATGGGAGAAAAGCAGGAACAGAAACTGCTCAAAGCCATCGAGGACTACCGCCGCATCGCTGGCCGCTTTCTGCTCGATGTTGCGGAGCGCGAAGTCGAGAAAATTAAGGAACACTTACGCAACTTTCCCGGCATAGAAAAGATTACGTCCGCTGGATCCCTGCGCCGCGGACGCGAAACGGTTGGCGATCTCGACATCCTCGTGACCGGCGCCGCATGTTGTGATGAAGGCGAGCGGGAAAAGCTGATCGATCACATCATCAAACTTCCGGGGCTGATGGAGATCATTGCCCGCGGCGAGAACAAGGTCAGCTTTCGCCTGCGCGGAGGCATGCAAGTGGATGTGCGCTTTCTCGCACCTGAGTCCTTTGGAGCGGCCATGCAGTATTTCACCGGCTCGAAGGCGCACAACGTGGCTCTGCGCCAGCGCGCGCTCAAGATGGGATACAGCCTCAGCGAGTACAGCCTGGCGCGTTTGGATAATGAGAATGCGGTCGCCGGAAAGACTGAAGAAGATATTTATGCCAAGCTCAAACTCGACTACATCCCGCCCGAACTGCGTGAGAACCTGGGGGAAATCGACGCAGCTGATGCTCACAAGCTGCCGGTACTGATTTCGCAATCCGACCTGCAGGGCGACGTACACATGCACACCGTCGAAACTGATGGCCGCAACACCATCGAAGAAATGGCAGAAGCAGCCAAGGCGCGCGGCTATAAGTACATGGCCGTCACCGACCATTCCAAAAATCTGGCCTTCGCCAACGGCTTGGATGACAAACGCGCGGTTGAGCACATCAAGAAAATCCGAGCCGTGAGTGATCAATTTGAAGGAATCTGGATCTTCGCAGGAATCGAAGTGGACATCCTGGCTGACGGCACCCTTGATCTCTCCGATTCGGTGCTGGAGCAGATGGATCTGGTGATCGCCAGCGTACATTCCCACTTCAATCAAAGCTCGGCGGAAATGACGGACCGTCTACGTAAAGCGGTCGAGAATCCCAATACGTCCATCATTGGTCATCCCACCGGGCGTTTACTTCTGCGGCGCGATGCCTATCAGTTCGACATGGATGCTGTGCTGAAGGCGGCAGCCCTGCGAAGAGTCGCGATGGAGCTGAATTCCTATCCCGACCGGCTGGATCTCTGCGACCGTCATTTGCGTCTTGCAAAACAGCACGGGGTGAAGATCGTGATCAATACCGACTCGCACCACACCTCGCATCTCGAGAAAATCCGCTATGGTGTGTTGCAGGCTCGCCGCGCCTGGCTTTCTAAGGAAGACGTGCTCAACACGTTGCCTGAGCAGAAGTTCGCAAAAGCCATGAAGCACGAGCGGCTGTAAGAGCAACAATTCTTGCTTGAAAACGGTTAGAATCGCTTCCAAGTCGAGACTGCTATGCCCGAAGACACGTCCCCAACACCTTCTACTGCTTCCCCACCGTCTGCGGCTGCGCCCGGGCCCGAGCCTGCACCCTTGCCTCACCTGGGCGAGGAATTCGGAACCGCCGAAAAGAATCTGCCATCCGTGAAAATTGTCGCGATCGTATTGACGGTGGTGGCCGTCGTTTTGGCAATGTGGGCCTTCATTTTACGGCCCAAACCGCAGGGTGGAGGATCCATTGACAATGTTGCGGCAATCGAGATTCCCGACCAGAATGCAGTGCTGGTCGCGGTGAACGTCACCGTGCACAATTCAGGCAAGAAGCCGCTTTGGATTAAGGACATCAAAGCCACGCTGAAGACGGACAGCGGTGAGTTCAACGATGAAGCCGCTTCGCCGATGGACTTTGATCGTTACTTTCAGGCCTTTCCAGCATTAAAGGAGCATGCCCTGCCCGCGCTGAGGCCGGAGACTAAAATTCCTCCTGGAGATCAGGCGCAAGGAACGGTGGTGGTAAGTTTTCATGTCATCCAGCCGACTTTCGAGAAGCGCCAATCGCTGAGCGTAGTGATCCAACCTTACGATCAAGCACTGCCGCTGGTTCTGACTAAATAGTGGATACCTTAGCTAGTGCTTCTGCAGGAATCTTCTGCGGACCAGGTGGGTATTGGCGTCCGGCTTGATTTCATCGCATTTCAAACAACTGATCGATCCGTCTACCTCGAGCACCGCCAGTGCGACATCATGATAGCTGCCGATGCCGTGTTCGCGCAGGGCACGCTGGCGTTCGTCCATGCTGACGTGCTCTTTTGCCATGTGCGATTCGATTATCTGGCCATCGTGAATAAGCAGACTAGGTTGGCCCTGGACGAACTTGCGGAACCGGCGGTTCGCGCCGGAAACCTCGGCGACGAAGTAGTTCAGCACGAGTAACACGCAGGCTGCAACCACGCCACCGAGCAGCGAAGTATCCGGCCCGGTCATCGCATTCTGCACGGAATTGCTGATCAGTAGCAGGAGGGTCAGATCGAAAGGTGTCATCTGTCCCAC
This sequence comes from uncultured Acidobacteriota bacterium, assembly GCA_963696025.1. GTDB lineage: Bacteria > Acidobacteriota > Terriglobia > Terriglobales > Acidobacteriaceae > JABCYV01. The sequence continues at coordinate 194,112 of CAVOII010000015.1, read as the reverse complement.
TTCGCGCTTGCCGCTTAAGCGCACGCCCACCAGCACGACGCCATAAATCACCGTTGTGCGTAAGGCAATTTCGATCAGGGCGCGTGCGCTGGCCAGCATCAGACGGTCACTGGGTGGCGGTGGCCGTCACCGGTACGGGAGCATTCTTGGGTGTGCTGAGATATCCGGTGGCTTTGTTTTTGTCCACCGACCACACTACCAGCTCAAACAGCATGCGATCGCGCCCGCTGTAGAACTGGATGGGTTCACTGACGTTCCGATCCTTCTTCTCGATGGTTTTGTCGTCGGAAGTGACATTCAGGGTGAACTTGCCGCGCTTAGGATCGGCTTTCTTTAGCTGGAGGCTGACGGTTGAAACCGGTTGTGACTTGGCTCCCTTGATCAGGGTGAACTCGTAGTAATTGCGGTCGCCCTTGTGCTTGAGGATTTCAAGGTCGTCCCGGGTCTTGGCGACTAAGCCGCTCTGCATGCCCAGGTCGCCGATCGTGCTCTCTAGTTTGGCCTTGGTCGCTTCCAGATCAGCTTTGGTTGACGCGACGTCGGTCTTGACCCCACCGACGTCAGTTTTCACGCCGGCTACCTCTCCGGTGACCGCGCTGATCTGTTGCTTTTCCTGTTCCGCCAGACGTGCTTCCGCGGCCCGTTGTTCGCGCTGCAGTTCAGCGGAACGAGTCGCCAGTTCCTTCTTGGTCAAGCCGACCTGGTGGGCCAGCGTTTCGTCATTCGCCTCCGCGGATTGAACGCGTTTGGTGAGATCGAGAATCTGGCTGTTGCTGGCGACCAAGTCTTTGTCTACTTTGTCGAGCCGTGCCCGCAGGGCAAAAAGAAAGTAGCCGGAACCTGCCACATAGAGAATGGCAAGTATTAAAAGTATCCACTTACCTGCGCTGTTGTCCGACTCGGTATGCATTACTCCCTCGTCCGCCATATGCCTCCCATTGCCGGTTTGTTGAAAATGTCTAAAGCAATTGTTGAACACAGGACGGATAGTGTCAATTGGAAGACTGGTGCTATGGCGATTTATAGGCGATATGCCAGCCAGACATCTCCTGGCATCATACTAGGGAGTCTCTATGGCGACACTATACGTCGAGAATGTGCCAGATGATTCATATGAGGCTCCGCGAGAGCGGACCCGTCAACACCGCAAGTCTATCGCCGCGGAAGTGCTGTCATTGCTGGAGGAAAATGTCGTGACCGCAGATGAACGGAAGACAAGACGACAATTCCTGCGACGAGCCCAGCTCTCGCGTTCCCGCCGCCCATGCTCTGGCGGTCCTTTCTCAACCAGCGAGGAATTGCAGCGGGAAGACCGATCGCGGTGACCACCTTCGTGGTTGATGCCAGTCTCGCGCCTAAATGGTTCCTCCCGGCATCTGGCGAAACTCATGCCAAGAAGCCTTGCAGTTTCTGAAGCGGTATGCGGCGGGCGAATTGCGGTTCCTGGTGCCAGATCTGTTCTGGGCTGAGTTTGCAAACATCATGTGGAAGGCGGTTCGCCAGAGGAGATGGCCGCAGGCTTCCGCCGAGGTGGCGTTTCGGGCCATGCGCGACCGCAACTTTCCTAGGGTTTCATCACCCGCACTTCTGGAAGAAGCCTTCGCTATCGCCTCGGCCTTCGATCGCACTGTATATGACGGTCTTTACGTCGCGTTGGCGCTGACGCCCAAAACACATTTAATTACCGCCGACGAACGCCTGGCGAACGCTCTGGCGGCGCACCTCCCTGTGAAGTGGCGTGCTTCCCTCTAGGGCGGCGCGCTCCCCAATCTCCGCCTTTTCGTATTCATCTGCTCGGTAGATGTCCCAATAAGGTGGCTTTCTCAGAAACTCTTCGTCTAACTTGCCACGAGAACGGATTAGATCCGCTCGTGTTATAGCGAAGCGAGGTGCCGAATGCGCCACAGATTGGAGCCGTTTAAAATAAGAGCACTCTTTGTGCTTTCGATCTTGATAACGCCTACCGCCATCCTGGGGTCTGGGAAATCTGCTTCCAACCAGGACGTTGACCTGTCAGACCCTGACGTAGCGGCGATAGTGCAGATCGCAAAAGACTTTTCCGAGGCCTACCGTGCGGGTGATGCCGAACGCATAGCTTCCTTTTACAGCCCCAACCTCATTTACATGTCCCAAGGCATGCCAAATCATGAAGGGAAAGAAGTCATCGAGCAACTATACAAAGACCTTTTCTCGAAATATCGCGGCACCGTCGCTGTTCACATCGATGAGGTCAAGGTCTCCGGAGACATGGCGTTTGACCGCGCGACTTTTACGGTGACTTTGACACCCAAGGATGGAGGTAAGGCCTCTGAAACGAAGGGACGTCTCCTCGAGGTTCTGCGAAAGGAAAACGGAAAGTGGAAATCCCTTCGGGTGATAACCAACACTGAATAGTGAGTTGCCATCGGACGGGCCTAGAGACATGTAGCCCTGACGTTCATGGATCGCAGTTAGTAAGATGGTCTGGCTTTTTCCTCACCACAATCTTCTTCTCAGCCCTTTTGAACAAGCCCTTTTCGATTGTCGGCCAGCGATCGTATGCGTTGCCTCCCTTCTGCAGTTCGGCCGCTGTGAGTCCGACAGATGCTACGTCTTCCCCATAAATGATCATCAACTCCTTGCGTCTTTGTTCATCGAGCAAATGCACGAGCGCACATACATCATTCCGGCAGGCATCGTGTAACCCTTTGCGCGAATGAGAGCCTCGATATGTTCCCGGTCGGAACCTGGTTCGATTTCGGCATCGTTTGACCGTACCCACGTGTCGAGGTAGAAATCCATGCCACCGATTTCCGCGTGCCGGGGTGAATTGTATTTGTGCCTTAACTCTGGCTTGGTAGGAAGGTAGCTTTCAAACTGCACCCAATAGAGCCGCCGAACATTTTTCGGTTCATCTGCGTCGATGAATGCGTGCAGTTCGCAATCCGCCATACCATAAAGCACCCATCGGTCAGCGCCCACGTACTGCGCTGATTTTGGCAGCTGGATCCGTACCTCAGGATTACGCTCGGAAATGATTACATTCCGCTCAACCTTGCGCTCTGAAGGGTTGATTTGGGCAGCGAGAAACTCACAAAGGAGAACTGCGACCACAATCTCTTTGAGCAAACTTCCCTCTCGTACGCCAGTTAGAATTGCCGGCACGATGTTAGATAACAACTTCCGTCCTTCGGGCAATTTCTTCTCTATTAACCCGCTATACTGACGGATGAGAGCGGAATGGACAAAGCTCAACCGGCAATGAATCTGGTCTCAGTAAATACCGGCCTTCCCCGAGAAGTGACGTGGCACGGAAGAAATGTGAGTACGGCTATCTACAAGCAATCGATTCATGGGCGCGTTGCTTTGCGCAAACTGAATCTGGACGGCGACCGTCAAGCGGATCTCAGAGTGCACGGTGGAGAATACAAAGCTGTCTACGGCTATCCACTCGTACACTACGACTACTGGAAAAAAGAGCTACCGGGCTGGGAGTTGCCGATGGGCGTCTTCGGGGAAAACTTCACGATCGATGGCTTGCTGGAAGATTCGGTCTATCTTGGCGATCGCTTCTCCGTCGGTTCTGCGGAAGTGGTGGTGACGCAGCCTCGCCTGCCTTGCTACAAACTCGGGATCAGATTTGAAGCCGATGACATGGTAAAACGTTTCTTCGTGAGCGGCCGGATGGGTTTCTACTTCGCCGTTACGCGCGAGGGAGAAGTCGGCGCCGGCGATGAAATCAGAGCAATCAGTCGCGATCCGAGCCAGGTTCCGGTTTCGCAAATCACTCGGCTCTACGCGGAAAAAAGGTATGGTGACGCCGATGTGGCTTGGGTGCGACGAGCTTTGCAAGTTGCGGCTCTACCCGAAAGTTGGAAGGAGTACTTCCGCCAGCGGTTGGAGCAAATTCCAACTTTAGACTAAATTCACCTACTCTGATCTTTCAAGCAGAGCAAGCCTCCGTTGCGTTGTTCGGGATCGAGTCTACGTCACGAGGGGGGGAGCACCATGAATTCCGGCTTCGCGCTTTTGCTGGCGTTTGGTATTGGGGTTGTGGCGGGATTGCGATCCATGACGGCGCCCGCGGTGGTGGCTTGGGCAGCGCACCTGGCGTGGATCAAGCTTTACGGCTCTCCTTTGGCTTTCATGGGGTCCATTTGGGCGGTCGGCATCTTCACTCTTGGCGCCTTAGGCGAATTCGTCGCTGATCAACTCCCTGCCACTCCCGCCCGTACAACGGCCGTCCCTCTAGTTGCCCGAGTCGTCATGGGACTGCTGACGGGTGCATGCCTGGGCGCCGCGGGAGGAGCGTCGCTCTGGCTTGGCGCCGTCGCAGGAGCGATCGGAGCGATTGCCGGGGCGTTCGTCGGCTATACGGCTCGCGTCGGGCTGGTGCGAGGCCTTCAGGCACCGGATTTTGCGATTGCTATTCCGGAAGACCTGCTCGCCGTCGGATTGGGACTGTTTCTCGTTTCCAGATTCTGAAAAACAGCAATTAGTCGTGAGGCTGCAGCCTCGGTCTTCGTATCATCGGCGCAAATTCCACTCAGAGCGCATCCTATGACCACTTCACAGCAATACGATGCCGTCATCATCGGTTCAGGGCAAGCCGGCACGCCTCTTTCCACGACTCTCGCTCAAGCAGGGATGCGCACCGCCCTCATTGAGCGCGAACATGTTGGCGGCACCTGCGTCAATGAGGGATGCACACCCACGAAGACCATGGTTGCGAGTGGCCGAGTCGCTTACCTCGCGCGCCGCGGCGCCGAATACGGTGTGCATACCGGCCCCATCAGTATTGATCTCCGAAAGGTCCGCGAACGAAAACGCAACATCGTGGACAGCTTCCGGAGCAGTAGTCAGTCGCGCATCGAAAAAACTGCGAACCTCGAGTTGATCTTCGGTCTGGCCAGTTTTACAGGCCCAAAGTCGGTTGAAGTCCGTTTGAAGGATGGCAGCCAGCGCGTCCTCTCAGCCAATAAAATCTTCATCAATGCTGGTACCCGTGCCTCGCGCCCCAAGCTCGATGGCCTGGAAAGCATTCCATTTCTGGACAACGCCTCCATCATGGAACTCGACAGTGTTCCTGACCACCTGTTGATCCTGGGCGGTGGCTACATCGGTCTCGAGTTCGGACAGCTGTTCCGGCGCTTCGGCGGCCGCGTCACCATTATTCAGTCCGCCGGCCAATTGCTCACTGGCGAGGATGCCGACATCGCGGAAGAAGTCGCTAAGATTCTTCGGCGGGACGGAGTTGAGATCCTGCTGAAAGCCAAGGCGACTCGCGTGCGCCAGTCAGACGGGAGCATTCAATTGGAGGTCCAGCAGCAAGGTAATCTCACGACGTTGGCGGGTTCACATCTCCTGGTTGCCACTGGGCGCCTGCCGAACTCGGACACTCTGAATCTTGCGGCGGCAGGAATTCAGGTGAACGATCGAGGCTTCATCCAGGTGAACGATCGTCTCGAAACTACCGCCGATGGTGTGTACGCGCTCGGTGACATCAAAGGTGGCCCCGCATTTACTCACATCTCTTATGATGACTTTCGCATCATCCGCGCCAATCTGCTGGAAAAGAAGCCGGCCTCTGTCGCCAATCGTCTGGTGCCCTACACGCTCTTTATCGACCCGCAGCTGGGTCGGGTCGGCCTGACCGAAACCGAAGCCCGCGCGCAGAACCGCAACATTCGCGTCGCGAAACTGCCGATGACTTCCGTTGCTCGCGCTCTCGAGGTGGATGAGACGCGCGGCTCCATGAAAGCTATCGTGGATGCAGAAACCAATCTGATCCTGGGCGCAGCGATTCTGGGCATTGAGGGCGGGGAAGTTATGTCCGCGATCGAGATTGCGATGATAGGCAAACTTCCATACACAGCGTTGCGCGATGGTGTGTTTGCACATCCCACGCTAGCCGAATCGCTGAACAGTCTGTTCATCGCGATGGAGAGCAACCGGTAACAGCTGAGATGACCTCTGGTATTTCTCTACAGCTCCGCCTTTCGCAGGCGCAGCGAATTCGTTATGACCGACACGGAACTGAAGCTCATGGCAGCGGCCGCCAGGATCGGACTCAGCAATAACCCAAAGAAGGGATAGAGCACTCCCGCCGCGATCGGCACACCCAGCAGGTTATAAATAAATGCAAAGAACAGATTCTGGCGGATATTGCGCATGGTCGCCTGGCTTAGCTTGCGGGCTCGGACGATGCCAGCGAGATCACCGTTCACCAGAGTCACACTCCCGCTCTCGATGGCGATGTCGGTCCCTGTGCCCATGGCAATGCCAACATCTGCCTGGGCGAGGGAGGGGGCGTCGTTGACGCCATCGCCCGCCATCGCCACCACGCGCCCTTCCTGTTGCAAACCACGCACGATATCAGATTTTCTTACGGGCAGAACCTCGGCCTCGAACTGGTCGATGCCGAGCGTGCGCGCGATATCTTCCGCCGTGGCGCGATTGTCGCCGGTGAGCATCACCAGGCGAATGCCTTGTGCTTTTAGCTCGCGGATTGCGTCAGATGTAGAACTCTTGACGGGATCGGCAATGCTGATCGACCCGCCGAGTTGTCCGTCGACAGCGATGAAAACTGTTGTACCTCCACTGCCCATACCTTGCGCTGCTTCTGGTAATTTCACAACGTAGACTCCGCGTTCGCGGATGAAAGGCTCGTTCCCCACAAGCATAGCGTGCCCGTCCACTTTTCCAGCTATACCTTTACCGGTCACGGATTCGAAGTCTTGCGCTGGCGACAAATTGATTCCGCGCTCGCGTGCGGCTGCAACTACTGCGGCGCCAAACGGGTGCTCGCTCGATTGCTCCAGACTCGCTGCCAGGCGCAACAACTCCGACTCCTCAATTCCCTTCTCCGCAAAAATGTTCATCACCCGCGGCTTTCCCACAGTCAGCGTGCCAGTCTTGTCGATGACCAGCGTGTCTACTTTTTCCAGAGTCTCGAGCGCTTCAGCATTCTTGATCAGGACGCCTGCGTGAGCGCCTCGCCCGGTGCCCACCATGATGGCGATCGGCGTTGCCAATCCCAGGGCACACGGACACGCGATGATCAGCACTGCTACGGCATTCACTAGCGCGTGCGCTAGACGTGGCTGCGGCCCGAAGAAACTCCAGACAACAAAAGTGACAACTGCGACCGAAACAACGGCGGGGACGAACCATCCTGAAACTCGATCCGCCAGCCGCTGAATGGGAGCGCGGCTGCGTTGCGCCTTACTGACCAATTGAACGATCTGAGCCAGCAAAGTCTCGCTGCCCACGCGTTCTGCACGCATGACGAACGATCCGGTCTGGTTTACTGTAGCGCCGATCACTCGGCTGCCCGGAGTTTGTGTGACCGGCATCGATTCGCCGGTGATCATCGCCTCGTCCACCGAACTCGTGCCCTCGAGGACGACACCATCGACTGGAATCTTCTCGCCGGGGCGCACCCGCAGCCGGTCACCGGGCCTCACCTGCTCCAGCGGAATATCCTCTTCTTTGTTGTCCCGCAAAATGCGGGCGGTTCTTGGCGTCAGGTCGAGCAAGGCGCGGATCGCGGCTCCGGTGCGGCTGCGAGCGCGCAATTCGAGCACCTGGCCAACCAGGACCAGAGTGGTAATTGCAGCCGCCGCCTCGAAGTAAACATCCGGGTATCCATCCATGCCGCGCAAAGACTCTGGGAAGATGTGCGGAAACAAAGTCGCCACCACGCTGTATAGATACGCCACACCTGTGCCCATGCCAATCAGCGTGAACATGTTCGAGCTGCGGTTTACCAGGGAAGTCCAAAACCGTTGAAAGAAAGGCAAGCCGGCCCACAGCACTGCAGGCGTGGCCAGAGCCAGTTCGATCCACGGCAGCCACCCGCTCGGAACGGCGCGCTGCACCGGCACACCTGGCAGCATGCCGGCCATCGCGATTCCCAGCAAAGGCACAGTCAGTAGCGCGCTCACCCAGAAGCGGCGAGTCATATCTCGCAGCTCAGGGTTCTCCTCCTCTTGAGCCGTAACCGTCCGCGGCTCCAGCGCCATTCCACAGATTGGACAGCTCCCCGGCCCCGGTCGCACGATATCAGGGTGCATGGGACACGTGTATTCAACCCGAGTCGGCACCACCGGCATTTCGGGTTCGAGCGCCATTCCACACTTTGGACAAGATCCAGGTTTCGTCTCCCGAACCTCGGGACACATCGGGCAGACGTAGCTCCCAGATCTCGCCACGTTCGTTTTGGCCCCGGTATCGGAAGCAATGGATGGTCTTGGAGCCGCGCCTAATGTGACCAGTCCAGGCAAGCCTGTCGACAATCGTTGGCCCAGATATTTGTCGGGTTCCGCCTTGAATTTCTCCAGGCAAGGCGCGCAGCAGAAGGAGTAGGTGGTCCCCAGATGATCGAACTGGTATTTGGCGGTCGACGGATTCACGACCATCCCACAGACCGGGTCTTTGGCGGGCGTTTCGATCATGTTCGCGCGATTGCTAGACATCGGGGCTCTTGTGTGGTCTCTGAAAGCTTACGCTTCCACGAGCCTAGCGGCTCCTCACCCTATACTCCGATGAGGCCGCTGCTCTATATTATTGGATTCACTCGCCTTGGAATCGGAGCAGATCCGTTTCCGCGGCAGGAGAATACCCTCGATGACGTTTTTGGAAGTCGCATACCGCTACGGTGCTCCTTTCCGCGAGGCCACGATGCGCGCAATCGATGATGTACGTGAGGTTTACGGAGTCCGACGCATCACATTCGATCCCAAGGCAAGAATCGTCCGCCTGGAATTCGATGCTTCGCGCTTCAAAGAACCGGTGATTGCGGCGCTTCTGCGAGACGCGGGAATTGATTTACAGGAGCGACTGGCCTTGGCTTGATCTTTTTTGGCCGAGCTAATTCACGGGAGGTATTCATAGTTCTTAGAGAATTCGGAGGAGGGCCACTTCACCACGAACGAGGATCTTAACCAACGGAAAGAGCCAAAAATGCAAGGGGCGCCCAAGAAAACCTCTGGCCGAAGTTTATTCTCGAGAGCGCCCCGTTGCGCGCCACTTCGTCTGCTTCCCACATAGCATCCCCGGTGCCAATGCCAAAGCTTTGAAAACAAGGGCTCCGTGAAAATTCTTTACGAGTAGGAATTGCCCCGCTTCGGGAAAGATTTACTTTGGCGTTGCTCCAGCACGAAGTCTGCCGAACTCGCTGTTGAAAACTTCCCAGAAGTACCGCAAGGAACCTCGACCAAGCTATTTCTTCTACCCTACTGTTTCCCGGACTCACTCTGCGCCGCTTGCAAGTGCTCTGCCTTCCAGCGCATCGCGGCGGCGATACGGGTGCGTCCGCCAGGATGGTCGAAGAAGATGAACTCCTCCAACGGCCCCGGATCCAATTTGCGGTACTCCCCAAGTTTAAGATCGATCTGCGCTTCACCGTCTGGTTGCTGCGCCGCATTCAGACCGTACATGTCCGCCTCATATTCCATGGTGCGAGTGATGGTGTTGGTCACCGGAGTCATCACCAAGAAATAGAACGATAGGATCAGCACTGCTAGAGGAACAACTACCACGTCACTAATCCCACGTACGCCCCAATCCTGTCCCCAACGGGCCAGACAGGCGTTCACCGCCCAGTTCAAGAACGCAAAGCCGATCACTATTACCACACCGTTAAGCACCAGTCCCTTGTATTGGTGATTCAGGACGTAGTGGCCCATCTCGTGACCCATGGTAGTTTCGATTTCCGGCAGCGTGCAGCGTTTCAGCAGGTTGTCGTTCAGCGATATGCGAGTGGTTCCAGCAAAGCCGCTGACGTTGGCGCTTACCCGGTCGGATTGCCGCGAGGCATCAAATTCGTAGACGTCAGTCGCAGGAATACCATTGGCCCTCGCCATGCTCAGAATGGGATCCTTAATGCGAGGGTCCTGGAGCTTTGTGTACTTATTGAACAGTGGGAAGATGAAGACCGGCGCGATCAGGGAAACGAACGCCAGAAACAGCACTGAAATCACCGCTCCCCAAACCCACCAGTTTTTTCCTATTCGGCGCACTACGCCAAATAAGCACATCAGCAGGAATGCGCCCAGCACGACATTGACTGCCAGCATGATCACCTGGTCCTGCAGCCACGGTCCGAAGGTCTGATTCAATAGTCCGTACTTGTGCTCCCGAAAATAGCTTTCGTACATTGTCCAGGGAAAGGTGATCACAGTGAGGGCGACGATGAACTGCACACTGTAGACAGCCGTCTGCAGAGGACGAAAACGAGTGCTGCGCTCGGCGAGATCGCGCATCCGCGCCGACCAGCGAAAATGCAGCATTAACCACATCACCAGCGCCACGACCACGAAATCCCACAGGATGAGCCAGTACCCGCCCTCAAAGTAGGCGTCGGAACGGGCACGTTTATCCGCTGGCACTGTAGCCAGATACGCGTCCACCGCAGCCTTGACGTCGAGTGGTTGTTCCGCGGCAGCCGCGGGAATGCTGGCGGCTGGTGGCGGGCTTGGAACGGGGCGGGACTCTTGCGCTAAGGCGGGCGCGGCGAAAAGCGCGTAGCAGAAGATCACAGCAGAAATCGTCCTAACCAACCGACGCATCAGGCTCTCTTTCTCAGGCACATCAATATAGCGCAGACTGTTCTCTTTGAGCAGACGGGCGAGGACCCAATTCGGTAGCAGCCACGGACCGCCAGGCGGAGGATCGTTCGCGCCAACATCTGGGACGAATGGCGATTCAATCCGCTTCCATGCTTAACTTTAGCGTGGAAATTTGAATGGAAATGGGCATACTGATCAAATGAGGAGGAGAAAATCGATGAGATCACGGCGGACGTTGGTGGCTGCGGCAGCGCTCGCCCTCTTGCTCATGTCGGTCGGGCTGATCGCGAAAGACGCCGGGAATGTAACAACGTCAGCCCCTACCGTCGCGATTTCTGCCAGCTCAGAGGACGTTTTTATCGGACAGCCGTTTACCTTAACGTGGTCGTCAACCAACGCGACGGCTTGCACTGCGACCGGGGCTTGGAGCGGTTCGGAGCCGATCACTGGCAGGCAAACAGAAACTCCCAGCGCCCCACGCCGTTTAACCTATTCGTTGACGTGCACCGGTCCTGGCGGAAGCGCCAGTGCGACTCTCAAGGTGAGCGTGGCTAGCCCTTCTTTATCGGTGACGGAGAGTTTCTCGCCCAACTCAACGACAATCTCGACCAGCGAAGGCGCGCCATACGGCGATTGTAACTTTTGGATCCATGGGCCGGCCAATTGCAATAACGAATCTAATCTTGGATATGGGCCTACAAAAGTTTTGCGTTTGTACATATGTCTGAGTGGCGAGGTCTCGATTTCGACTTGTTCGCAGCAGCCAAAAGTAACCGGTCCGCTATCCTCGGCCATGTTGAATGCGATCAACGCCGGTATCGCGGCCTATGCCGGCAGCGGCATTCGCCTGATGGTCCGATTTACATATAATTTTGGGCCCATCGGTCCGGGTGCAATGGACGCGCCGATCGATGTCATCTCAACCCACATCGATCAGCTTGCGCCAATCATGTTTCAGAACAAGGATCTTATATTTGCCCTCGAAGCTGGATTCATCGGAACCTGGGGTGAATGGCACGATTCCACGAATGGCAACGACACGGCCGCCGCGCAGAAGATAGTTCTCGACAAAGAGTTATCGTACTTTAATGGCTTATTCCCCATCCTTGTGCGCTACCCCGGTGATTTAATTCAGTACACTGGCAGCACTCCTCAGGTCGGCCTTGGGCTTCATGACGATTACTATGCTTCGAACTCTGATGACGGCGCCACTTGGAATCCGTGCGACACGGGCGCGGGATATTGCTCATCCAACTACACTGCGAGTCTGCTGAAATCGTATGCAGCAAAAGTTTCGAGGATGGTGATGTTTGCTGGTGAATTTGGAGCTCTATATGGAACGCTTCAGAGCTGTAGCGCCTTGAATCACTATTCATACACCTATCATCCGCAATCGATTTCGCTCTTCCCTTTTCCGTCCGATATTGGCACAGAATTGCAGAATGAGGGTTGCGCTTTGACTTTCTACAACAAAGTCGGGACCCGCATTGAGTTGCAGAAAGCGACGATCATTGGCGATCCGATTGCCAATGGGAAGTTATATTTTGCCCTCACTCTTGTGAACGCGGGCTACGGTCGCGTGATCAGGCAATGCCCGGTAACGCTAGTCCTGCTTCAGAATGGCACGTCGGTCGCGCAAATCCCAATTCCTATCGCAGACATGGACCTGCGAAGACTCTCCTCGTCGACGAAGCCACTCGCTCGAACATTTCAATTCGAAGTCACTTTGCCTGCAACGCTGCCGTCCGGACCGGTAACGGCTAACCTGTTAGTTCCCGATCCGGCCTCCTCGCTGTCATCCCAGGCGGCATACGCTTTACCGCTTAACAGCGTCGATCAAAGCAATAATGCGATCTTCGACGCCGCTACTGGGTACAACCTGATTGCGGCGTTCAATGTAAATTAGGGAGAGAAGCAGACGATCGTCTTGATCACCAGAAACCAGAGCCGGCGAACCGAACGGCGGCTAGGTATGTCGCTCTTGGTGCTGAGCCTGGTCCCCGACTAAAAGTTCCCAGCAATCCCGAGCAATCTCCCAGTCCTCTCCCGCGCGAATGATAAGGACGCAAACCGGCGAGTCCGCGGCGGAGATTTCCTGGTCCGAGGGCGACTCCGCATTCTTCTGGGGATCAAGCTTCACGCCTGCATACTGCAGATTCTCGCAAGCGGCGGCCCGCACTTCGGGCGAATTCTCTCCAACTCCTGCAGTGAAAACTAAGGCATCGATTCCACCTAGCACCGCAATCATGGCGCCAATACCCGCGCACAGGCGGTGAACGTAGATGTCGAAGGCAAGCTCTGCGCGTTTGTGTCCATTCTTGATTGCGGCTAGGATTTCACGCATGTCCCCCGACACTCCCGAAATCCCCAACAATCCCGAATGCTTATTGAGAACGTCATCGAGCTCTTCTCCTGTAACCTTACTTTGACGCATCAGGTAGGTAAGGATCCCCGGATCAATCGAGCCAGAACGCGTGCCCATCATCAGCCCTTCTAGCGGCGTGAATCCCATCGTGGTATCCACACTCTTCCCGTTGCGAATGGCCGCCAGAGAACAGCCGTTTCCCAGGTGACAACTGACAAGCTTGAACGAATTCAAATCTCTCTGCAGCAGTTGCGCCGCTCGCCTCGCACAAAAATTGTGATTGATGCCATGAAAACCATAGCGCCGGATTCCCGCCGTTAGCCATTCATAGGGTCCTGGGTACACCGCGGCAGACAAGGGCATCTTTTTGTGAAAACCGGTATCGAAAATCGCGACTTGATGCACCGCGCCCAGCAGCTTTTCGATTGTTTCCATGCCATCGAGCTCTGCGCGATTATGAAGAGGGGCAAAGGCAGAAACCTTCGCGATCGCCGACTTAACCTCCGCCGTGATGACAACCGGATCCTCAAATTCCGGACCGCCATGCACTACCCGGTGACCCACGACGTCTATCTCGGAAGGCGAGCTCAGGGCACTCGCTTCACCCTTCCATAAAGTATCCAGCAGGTGCTCGAGCGCCTGGGTACGAGAGGAAAGCTTGATCTGTTTTTTCTGGGCAAAGCTAGACCCATTCTTGATCTCCGCTTCCGCGAACTCGCCCTGCCATTCGATCTTCGCTTGCCAGAGGCAGTCCGGCGGGTCAGCCGGCAGAGCGTCGCCGATGTCGTACAGACAACTCTTTTGGCTACTCGAACCCGAATTCAGCACCAGCACTTTCATGCGTCAGTGCCGCCAGGTCCAGTCTCGCACTTCTGGCATGTCATCGCCGTGTTCATCAATATATTGCTTGTGCTGCACCAGTCGGTTGCGTAGGAACTGCTTGAATTGCCCGCCTATTCGCTGCAACCGAGGAACACGGTCCACGACATCGCCCGCGAGATGATAGCGATCGAGATCATTCAGCACGGCCATGTCAAAAGGGGTCGTCGTCGTTCCCCTTTCTTTATAACCGCGGACGTGGAAGCTGTCGTGATTCCGCCGCCGATAGGTGAGCCGATGAATAAGCCACGGGTAGCCGTGGTAGGCGAAGATTACAGGCTTGTCAGTGGTGAACATTGAGTCAAAATCGTTGTCAGGGATTCCGTGCGGATGTTCCGAGGGAGACTGCAGCGTCATCAGATCGACCACGTTCACCACCCGTATTTTTATATCGACGAAATTCTGCCGGAGAAGGTCGACGGCAGCCAGAGTTTCGAGCGTAGGAACGTCGCCGGCGCAGGCCATCACCACGTCAGGCTCGCTGTTCTGGTCGGTGCTCGCCCACGACCAGATTCCAATCCCGGTCGTGCAGTGCTCAATTGCGGCGTCCATATCGAGCCATTGCAGCGCAGGCTGTTTTCCCGCAACAATCACATTGACGTAGTGGCGGCTCCGCAGGCAGTGGTCGGCGACAGAAAGCAGGGTATTGGCGTCGGGCGGAAGATAAACCCGGACAGTCGCGGGTTTCTTATTCATGACGAAATCGATGAAGCCGGGGTCCTGATGACTGAAGCCGTTATGGTCCTGGCGCCAGACATGCGACGTCAAAAGATAGTTTAGGGACGCAATTGGTCGGCGCCATGAGATATCAAGAGTCGCTTCCAGCCACTTCGCGTGCTGGTTGAACATGGAGTCAACAATATGGATGAAAGCTTCGTAACACGAGAAAAAGCCATGGCGTCCGGTAAGCAGATAGCCCTCAAGCCAGCCCTGGCACATGTGTTCGCTGAGCACTTCCATCACTCGACCAGTGGTAGATTCATGCTCGTCGGTGGGCAGGAGCGGCTCCATGAAAACTTTATCTGTAACCTCGTACAACGCATCCAGCCTATTCGAAGCGGTTTCATCAGGACCGAATACCCGAAAGTTCTTCGAATTCATATTCAGCTTCATGACGTCCCGCAAGAGAGTGCCTAGGATCTTGGTTGCTTCCGCAGTCTCAGTACCCGGCTTGGGTACCTTTACTGCGTAATCGGAAAAATTCGGCATGAGCAGGTTCTTGAGCAATAAGCCGCCATTAGCATGCGGATTGGCGCCCATCCGTCGATCACCTTTGGGCGCGAGTTCAGCCAGTTCTTCACGAAACTTGCCACTCTCGTCGAAAAGTTCCTGGGGCCGGTAGCTCTTCATCCAGTCTTCCAGAATCTTGAGGTGATCCGGTTTGGTGTCCAAGTCTGTGACGGGCACTTGGTGAGCGCGCCAAGTACCTTCGACCGGTTTGCCATCCACGAATTTCGGGCCCGTCCAGCCTTTCGGCGTACGCAGAATGATCATCGGCCAGATCGGCCGATTTCTGGATCCATTTGACCGCGCATCCTCCTGTATGGCTCTGATCTCCGCAAGTATGGTCTCCAGCGTCGCCGCCATGACTTGGTGCATGGGCTCGGGTTCATGTCCTTCGACGAAGTAGGGCTTGTATCCGTATCCAGCAAAAAGTTGCGTGAGTTCGTCGTCGCTTAAACGCCCGAGCACGGTCGGGTTCGCAATCTTGTAGCCGTTCAAATGAAGGATCAGAAGCACAGCGCCATCGCGCGCCGGACTGAGAAATTTATTGGAATGCCAGCTTGTGGCCAGAGCACCCGTCTCTGCTTCACCATCGCCGACCACGCAGCAAGCCAGCAGGTCGGGATTGTCAAATACTGCTCCGTAGGCATGAACAATTGAGTAACCGAGTTCTCCGCCTTCATTGATTGAGCCCGGAGTTTCTGGAGCAGCGTGGCTAGGAATTCCGCCGGGAAAGGAGAACTGTTTGAACAACTTTCGCATGCCCTCTTCATTCTGCTGGATGTCAGGATAAAGCTCGGTATAAGTCCCTTCCAGATAAGTGTTGGCTACAATTCCCGGCCCGCCGTGACCCGGTCCGGTGATGTTGATCACGTTCAGATTGTATTTTTTGATCAGCCGATTTACATGGACGTAAACGAAGTTGAGTCCCGGTGTGGTGCCCCAATGCCCCAACAGTCGAGGCTTCACGTGCTTAATTTTCAACGGCTCCCGCAAAAGCGGATTGGCATATAGGTAAATCTGACCTACGGAAAGATAGTTTGCAGCGCGCCAATAGGCATTGATTTTCCGCAGTTCGTCTGGTGTAAGCGTCTGGTTGGAAGCTTTAGAGGTTACGGGATCGAGGGAGGCCACGTTAGTCATACAAAAGCGCTCCTGATGGAATTACCTAAGATGCTACACCTGTCGGCCCACGCGACCCGGCTCTGGTCAGATGAAAATATTGTTACAGCACGAGTGCATTCCGCGAATCATTTGTCGAGATTCCTGTGGGTGAGAGTGACCTTCGAACTCTCACTGAGCCGCAGTGAGTTGTTTGACGCCACGCTCCGCGTTCGCTTACGATGTAATGATTCCAGCCGGACAGCGTTGAGCTAAACGGTTGGACGGTTTGCAGAATCCGCAGTGCAGAAACCCCAATGTTTACGCGCCCTTAGCTCAGTTGGATAGAGCGTCTGGCTACGAACCAGAAGGTCGGGAGTTCGAATCTCTCAGGGCGCACCATCTTTATAGCCTTACCTCTCCGCTGTGCTACCAGTTTGCTACCGCAGAACCACTCAGCCGCACCAGGTTTCGCACCTGGTGGTAGTAACTTATGGGGCGCAAAGAAAAGCGCCGGTGAGTCAACACCCAAGCGGCGCCGATCAGTTCGCTAAGGTGCTACGCGACCATGTCAGAAGAGGAGCTTGCTGACGCCAAAATAGGCAATTCGCCTTTCAGGTAGCCGTGATCCACATATTCGTCCACAACGTGAGGCTGTGAAGGCCGCGCGGTTCCCAAGATTTTTCGCCGCCATCAGGGGAGGACATAAAATGCGCGACTGGACGGCGCTAGAGAAATCGCTCATTACAATCTTGGCGGTAGTTGCTCTCTCGATGTTCTTCTTTCCGCTGCTGGTTATCCATGCCCCTTTGGTCGGCGAGCAAGATGTCAGCGGCTACGACATCTTCTCGAAAATGAGGCAATTCAGCGGACAAGTAGACAAATCTGCGCCCGAGCCCGACACACCAAGAACGCTTCCTTCTCCCGATAAGCAGCGAGTCGCTGAACCTGAGCCTCCTTTGTCATTGAGAATGGCCTGGCTGATACCGGTCAGCGTGACGGCGGCATTCCTACTTGCAGTTGCCGTCGTTTTAGGAACTCGTGCGAGTGTGCGCGTCTCAACAACCGCCGCCTTCTTTGGAACCATCTGTTCAACCGCAGCTATTCTGCACATCCTAATCGCAAACTCGGATTTGCATTCTTGGTTGCAGGCATCAATGAAAAGCAGCAATACTGACCTGAAAAACAATCCGTTCGCAGCCGTGGCCGAACAATTTGGCAACTTAATGATGAACGCGTTCAGGATCAGCCCGGGAGCGGGATTATACGTTCTCGCGGCTTGTTTGGCGCTCTCCGTGCTGATCTCTAAATCTCGTGCATTGGCAAAATTCCGTGTCGTGAACGCCGACAGATCAGTTTCAATGATTCCATCGTCGGCAACGCCCGCACCGTCTCAATTTTGTGTCAGTTGTGGCAAAAGTTTGCCTGTCTCTGGATCGAAGCTCTGCGCTGACTGCGGCGGCTTCGCAAGAACTACCAATTAGTTCTATCGAACTATGCCCGCGTGGGCGGCATTTCCGCATGACGGAGAACACACTATGAATCGTACACTCGCAGCTCTGGTATTGCTGGCGCTGTGTTCCACGCTGGCTTCGGCGCAACTCAAAAGCCTCACCATTGGAAGCCTGATCTATATCGGGGAAGATTCGGCCGGGGCGAGTTACTTCGCCATCCATCTGGGCGAGACGCGTTTCGCTCATCCGATGCCACTAGCTTCCCCGATCACTTTCAATTCGGACACGGTAGTAGTCGCAGGTGCGACAGGCAGCTTCGGGCCGCACACTTTCCAAGGCCCGTTCACAACTCCCACGGAGTTACTGTTCAACACGGGCACGGTTTCTCAGGGCGGGCATCCCTGCCCGTGTCTAGTTGCGGCCATGCAATTCAGCATGTCGGCCGATCCCACAATCACTATCACCTTAAAGAACGGGGAAACGATCAAAACCTCGTCAACTGTAAACGCGTATTTAGAAGCGCCGCACGGAATGAGCACAATCCAGTTACAGCAGTATGCGCCAATTGTTGTGCACGCTGTTCAGTAGCAGGGCCAAAGAGCGGCGTGACCGCACTCTGCAATGCTCCGCTAATCCCGAGGCGATAATTCTAACCATGGTAAGGCCCAGCTAAGGCTTACGTGCGAGGCAGACTAAGGGAATGCCGACTAGAATGGGGCCTTTGTCTGAATTTCACGCGCCAACGAATTCAGCGATTCACACAAATCGTGGAATCGGTTCTGGCTACTGAGCCACCCTCCTGACGATCCAAGCTTCTCGCCACCGATCGCCTGCACTGCGGCTTTCTTCGCCTTCTCGCTGTGATGAGCGGCAAAGTTGCGCAACGCGGAAAGCCTCTCTAACGAGTCCCTGTAAGCTGATTTCTTTATGATTTCACACAGATAGTGGCCGTCGGGAACAAACTTCTTAACAATCCTGATCAGACCGGCACGGCCCCTGAAATCGAAATATCCATCGCCCACGATCAGGAACGTGCAGACGTCCTGACTAAGATGCTTCGGGAACCTGACGTCGAAGGAATACGTCAGGGTGGTTGTGTCATTGTTGATGGCTCCCACTAAGGCACTGAGGATCATTGTTTCGAACTCTCGGTATAGGCGGATTACCGCGTAGTCCATGCACCATGCACGGAACGTCTTGTCTAGATTGGCGGTCTGATTAACGAAATCGGTTATTTTCGCGGTAGCCGCATCAAAGTCCTGTGCGGCCTTCTTGATGCTCTTCTTGCGAGGCACGCGCGAAATCCTTTCCGGTAGCCCGCAGGGTACGTTACACTGCGTTCCTGGATCGGGCCGGGCGCGGGTGCTCGTCGAATGCTGGCTACTTTGGGGGGTCGTACTATACCCCAAAACCCAGTTTACATAATGTACTTTCTGCCAGTTGAACCCCCCGCCGCCGAATAGCGCGGTCGCCTAGACCGTCGCCTCCTTAAGAGATCGTACCCTTTCGCAATGCGCGGGCGACCAGCGCCACGCGATTCGGCGCCGCGTTCGCTCGGCATAGTTTCTGGACGATGTTTTTGATGACCTGCTCCGTCGTCCCAACGTTCTTGGCAATTGTCCGGTAGTTGTGGCCATCAGCAATCTGTCTGAGGATGTTAGCTTTTTCTGGCGACACCGAGAGGACCCTCCACGAAGGGAATGAAGTTCGACTAGGGCAAGTGTGCCACACCCGGCGGAGAAAGATGCAGAAAAACCGTTCTGATTGCGTTGTAGCGCGAGAGTCTAGCGGCGTATCATCGTCTCGATCGAGAAGAGACGTGATGGCGCTTAGACGCGGAAATCCGAATTGGGGCAGCGGACGACTCATCCGAATGCCGCGGCTGGCAACCGCGTTCGATGGGGGGGTCCGGGAGGCTCGGACTGAATGACCAGACTTGCGCGACCTCGGAGGCGCTGCAGCGGTGGTGTGAACGCAACAAAAACCATTGCTATATCCCGGAATGGCTATTGAAGCGGTGGGGGATGCGTGTTGACGCTGAACTTGCTAGCTGAACTAGGGGGTTACGCCAAGGAGGGAGCCATGACGACGCCCAGCGAAGCCGCAGCTCATTCAGCGACGACCTACCACATCACGCTAATCGCCGACGCTCGCCTAGTCTGGCTGACCCACGAAAAGCCAGTCGCCGACCATAACGGAATCCTGGAGTTCACCGATAGCTGCGGCAATGAAATCACGGTGCCTCAGTCGGCTGTTTGGATTGAGGGAAAAAGGCTGCCCAAGAAGTAGCGGGCCGAGGAAAATTTCCGGAGTGGAAGCGACATGCCCCCGGAGGAAAATCGAACTCATGGCTGAGTCATACGAGGACTGGATGAACGAGGTACGCGCCGTACTCGACTCATTAAGCTTGCCGGCAGCGGACTGGCAGGCAATTGGGGCATTCGATTACCGAAGCGAGTACGACGCGGGGGTCAAACCCAATGACGCAGCGATGAAAGCCAACCGCCACTGGTGGCATGAGTGGAACAAGTCTCTGAACCAGGACTGCCGACAAACCAAGGACTGCTGGCTCCCGCGTGGTCATCAAGGCCAGTGCCAGCCGGTCGCAGAGAGTGTTCCCAGGTGATCACAGGTCCTTAAGATCTCCGTCGAACTCATTTCACCGGGTCAACGAATGAAATGGCGATTTATCAACAGTTATTCCGGGCAGGACCACGCAGCGCGTTAATGTGTGGCGGTAGTAGTGTGTGCGCTGCTCGCGCTTAAGAACCGCAAGCAGCGCAGGTAAGGCGGCGTCAATTCTGCACTCTCGAGTCCGGCAATTTTGCCGTTACTTGGTGGTGGGCGCCATGTAGCTGAGGTCGGGACGGTAGTGCAGTAGTTGGGATTCAGTCCGGTAATACGCTTTGCGGAGCGTCATCAAGTTCGTGTTGCCCTCGTCGCCGTAAGCCTCCTTCATAAGATCATCCAGTGTTTTGGTGGTCGTCCCCGCCATTTCGCCTATACTTTTACGTTCTTGCACCAGCACAACCTCGGGGCCAGATCCGCCATTCGCAAGCGTGTACCAGTACGATGTGGAGCGCGGCGTATTCGTCTTGGCGAACGCCTCGTTGACCTGCTTGGCTCCATTGATGAAGTCGTTGAATCCTTCTGGCTTCAGTTGGAAATAGATCACGCTCAAATACGCCGGCAGCGGACCCGGTTTGGCCGACATCTCGGACCGCAGCACGTAGTAGGACATAGTCTGGCCAGCCATGGAAGCGCCCATCGTGGCATTGGCATTTTCGCCATCCGCTACATTGAATTTCTCTCGTCCGTCAAAATCCTTCCACGCATGCCCGCAGCTACTGATAAGGTAATCTCCCGTATCTTTTCCTGTGGTGATCTCCCAGGTGGCCCAGGACCATGAATCGTTCTGCGCCTTGTGCCACGCCATGTGCTTGGCGCGGCCTTGTTCGTATTGTGTGGTCATGCCGGGCTTCACCTTATTGACATGGATCTCGCAGACCGAGTCTGGCGCCGCGTTTTGCGCCACGGCGAGAGTGGTAACGAGACACAGCACTGCAATCGACAGAAGTGGTTTGCGCATTGGGCAATCTCCTAAATTACTGGTTTGGATTTTTTTGTGAATCTTTCAGACTGACGGCGCAAGGCTACGCGTGGCCGGCGGACAGTGTCAAGCTCCGCGTTCATCCCAATAAAAATGGTTAATGAGTGAAATGGCGATGTTACGTCAATATTCGCTCGGAGAGCCCCAGCCTCCCGGTCTTCATTGACTTGGCCTACCTCCAGTCCTAAGATTTCAGCGCAAATGATCGGCCAAACCATCTCGCACTACCGGATAATCGAACCGTTGGGTGGCGGCGGAATGGGGGTGGTCTATAAGGCCGAAGACACCGACCTCGGCCGCTTCGTCGCGCTGAAGTTTCTCCCCGAGCTGGTCGCCCATAACCCGAGGGTCCTGGAGCGCTTCCGACGCGAGGCCCGTGCCGCTTCTGCTCTGAATCACCCGAATATCTGCACGATTTATGAGATCGGCGAGGCGCAACGCCGACGTTTCATTGCCATGGAGTACCTGGATGGCATGACCTTGAAGCACCGTATTTTGGAGCGCCCGCTCGACACGGAAACACTGCTTGAGCTGGGCATTGAAATTGCCGAGGCTTTAGATGCTGCCCACTCTCACGGCATTATCCATCGAGACATAAAACCGGCGAACATTTTCATCACGAAGCGTGGCCACGCCAAAATTCTCGACTTCGGGTTGGCCAAGCTAACGCTGAAGGACAAGTCGCAAAGCAGCAGCGAAGACAATACGGAGAACATGGTAACTCAGGCGTTGCAGGATTTGACCAGTCCAGGTTCTGCCATGGGCACCATCGTGTACATGTCTCCGGAACAAGCACTGGGACAGGAGCTTGACTCCCGTACCGATCTGTTCTCCTTTGGTGCGGTTCTTTACGAAATGGCGACCGGCTCGCTGCCTTTTCGCGGAGATACTTCAGCTGCGGTTTTCGATTCCATCCTCCACGGTGCTCCCGCGTTTGCGGCGGGATTCAATCCTGACTTACCCGCTGGGTTGGAATCCGTTATCAATAAGGCACTTGAGAAGGACCGCAATCTCCGCTACCAGCACGCTTCAGAAATTCGCGCGGACCTTATGCGACTTCGGCGGCAAACGCAGACGGTGCGGGTTGCTGTGGCCGGTTCCACGGCTGGCACACAGCCAGGACCTGCTTCCACTTCCGTTGCTACCGCATGGCGGCCATCGGGTTCCGTGGACGTGGCCGAGGCTGCCAAACCTGGGAGGAAAAGGCCGTGGAAGATTGTTCTGTCTGCAGCCCTGGCGATCGCCACTGTGCTGGCCGCAACGTTGGTCGTGAGGCTTCTAACTCACAGACCAGTTGCCGAGCGCGAGCTAAAGCAGCAACAGCTCACGGCTAACTCCCGTGAGAACGCCGTGGCAAACGGCACGATTTCTCCGGATGGCAAATACTTGGCGTACTGGGATGTAAAGGGAATTCACTTGCAACTGATCGCGACCGGGGAGATGCGTACAATACCGCAACCGCAAACGCTGGAGGGCAGAGGAGCGGAATGGTGGATTGGGCCTTGGTTTCCGGACGGGGCGCGTTTCCTTGCCAACGCCACCATCGAGCAGCACACCAGCGTCTGGGTGGTCTCTGCCTTGGGAGGAGCCCCGCACAAGATTCGGGACGACGCTACGGCATGGTCAGTTTCGCCGGACGGCTCGAAGGTCGTCTTTACTACGAATACCGGTAGTTTGGGTGACCGCGAGGTATGGCTGATGGGACCAAATAGTGAGCAGCCGGAGAAACTTCTCGCGGCCAACGATGGCAGCGCATTCGCTGCGGTGAAATGGTCCCCTGATGGCGATCGGCTAGCATACTTAAGACTCCGTCTAATCCAAACTCGTCAACACGAAGATAGGTTTGAAATCTCAATCGAGACTTGCGATTTGAAAGGTCAGTCTCCCTCGACTGTTTTCTCGTCTTCTACGGTTCGTGACTTTTACTGGGTGTCCCCGGGTCGCATCATCTATTCCAGGGCAGACACGGAACCTAACGGAAAGAGCGATAATTTTTGGGAGGTCCCTGTTGACCCGCGAACTGGTGAAGCGGTAGGCCAGCCACATCGATTCACGAATTGGCCGTCCTACCATATTGACGACATAACTGCGACAGCCGACGGAAAACGGCTCGCATTTCACAGGTGGTCGGCTCAAAGCGGCGTCTATATTGGTCAACTCGGAAGAGGTGGCACCAGTATCTCAACGCCTCGCCGAATCACCTTCACCGAGGCCGATGAGTTGCCCGCAGCCTGGACGGCCGACAGTAAGGCGGTCATATTCTTCTCGGACCGCAACGGCCACTGGGGCGTTTTCAAGCAAGCCCTCGACCAAGATTCAGCTGAAGTCCTCGTTACCGGAGCCAAGGGTGCCGAAGCAGATTCTCCCCGGATCAGCCCGGACGGTACATGGTTGTTGTACCAGGAGCTAACTGAAAAAACTGACCGGCTGTGGCCAATGGCGCGTCTGATGCGAGTCCCTGTAAATGGCGGACCGCCCGAATTCGTATTTTCAGCTCGGTTTTATAACAGCCATCGATGCTCCCGGGCTGAGGCAAACTTGTGTGTTTTCGCGGAACAGACTTCCGATGGCACGTGGCTGGTGTTCAGTACCCTGGACGCGATTAGAGGAAGAGGTCGTGAACTCGCGAGGTTCGCAACAGATCCATTAGGCTTCTACCATTGGGACGTGTCGCCCAATGCTAACCGCATTGCTATCCTCAAGGGAGGAGAAAATCAGATACATATCCTGACCCTCGGCAACGGAGCGGTGCGCGATCTGACTGTAAAAGGTTGGACCGGTTTCAACTCCCTGGATTGGTCGCCGGATGGAAAAGGTTTTTTCATCGGCAATCTCTCGGGCGGGAGTGCGACTCTGATTTATGTAGATCAAGCGGGTAATGCTCATCCGTTGTGGCATCAGAAGTCAACAACCGGCACTTGGGGCGTCCCATCTCCCGATGGCCGACAGTTGGCGCTTCTCGGTCAAGAATTCAACGCGAATATCTGGACGATGGAGAACTTTTGACGATAAACCGCGCGGGGTGGGCGAGCCCAGGTTTTCGCGCGAATTGAGGTTGCCCCACTCTTTGCGATTTGAAGCTGTGAAAAAGCCAGCGTCAGTCGAACCTCAAAACCAAACCACTTCAGTAGCTGTTGTAACCGATTACACCAACTGAGCCCTCAGCCCCTGGCCACTCCCAGCTCCGCACTCGACCAGGCACCCCGCGCAGGGCTGCTGATCAGCCGGTGATTCTCGCGAGATACGGAAGCGGCGCGCGGTACAGGTCACCGGCCGGGCATTCGCGGTACTCGTCGCCATGGCGGACAAACATCCTGTCCGCCATCGCGACAAACTTTGGCAATCCGCTCAGGACACCCAGCGGAATTTCAATTTCTTCCCACAGTGTGCCCTGGCGATCGAAGAGTTTTACTTTCCGCTTGGTTGCGAGTAACTTCTTTGCAGTTTCCATGAAATTCTCCTGTGATCTTTAAGCGTGGTTTTGGAGAAGGACGATCGGAAAATCCGAAACGCCCGCGTCCGCTGAGATTAACTTGCCATCGGCTCGCAGCCAGGCCTGCCAGCCGTATTGATGGTTTGGCATATAAGTTTCGTCGTAGCGAAAGAGCGTGAAGCTGTCAGCAACTTCCCTGATGTGGAACCTGTTCAGGTCGCCGAACGCCATCGCCGAGTTGCCGGCGCCGATCGCAGGAAAGGTTGGCGACAGATAGACGCGCTGCTTCAGCAAAAGCGGATATCCCTCGTCGTCAAATTCCTTTCGGAAAATGCGCAGGCCGTCCGTGCCGACCAGCGCGTAGACGTACTCGAGTGTGCCCGCGGCCATCAACCAACCGGACGTCGGCTGATATGCATACATCGCGTTGGACACCTTCGTCGGCAAGCTCATGATCTCTGCCGGGGTGATTGCACTGGATGACGCTGTGGTGACGCCGACGTGTGCATTGCTCAGCAAAGTATTCGTGAACGTTTGGCCTAAGCCGAGTTTGATCCTGATCGTGAAAATATCCCGCAGTACATCGACAATGGTTCCGACTCCACAATCCTGGGCAAGTTGTATCGAGGTTAAGATCTCGTCGGAGGACCAGGTCGGACAGTCGCTCCACTGCACATTTCCGAACGTTGGATTGTTTTGCTGGACCGCTACCGCTTCTGCGACTTGGCGGCCCAGGTTCGATTCAAATGCCGTCGGCATGTTCACCGGGTTACCGGTCGGCGTCAGGATATGGCGCGCGGCGGCCCACAAACCATCAGCTTGACGAAGGGCAATTTGAAGCTCCGGCCAAAATCCAGTGGGTACCGAATATCCGCCGAGGCTGCCTGTGCCTTCGTTCAAACCTGTGTAGGTCCTAGCTTCTGCCGGGCCCATCGCATAGGTTGTGTCGCGAAGTTCTGTGACTCTTCGGTGTCTTCCGTTGAGGCGGCCCTCGCGCGATTCCAAGCGCCCACCGCTTTCGGAAATGACGGACTCCGGTATATTCTCGCCTGAGAAAAACGCACGCGATGCTGGATCTAGTGAACGCGTGCTACTGAGGCGATCGCGCTGCTGATTGAAAAGTTCCAGGCCGTAGCGATCCGTTTTGGTCGCTTGGAGCAGCGCCATGATGCTTTCGAATTTGGCTTGCGCCTCTCGGTTGAAACTTCCCTGTGATAGAAGCGCCTTCGCTTCGTCGAGCCACTGGTCGCTTGTTTTCAGTTTTGGTGACTGCAGAATATTTGCGGGTTTGTTCAGAATGGACATATGGTCCCCTTTTTCTCTCTCTCACGCTCTCCAAGAGGGCTGGATGATCTTCCGGTTATCGGTTTGTCTTCCCCTAGTTACAGCAAGGAAAGTAGTTCAAGTTCTGCGACGTGCGTGCGCGCCCGGGCCTGTTCGAGCGACACGACCTCAGGCAGTCGCGGCTTGCAGTGTTGGTGCCCAATCGTCGTTTGGCGTTTCGATTTTTTCTCCCGGAGATGGTTTTTCCAAACCGTCCTGGCCTGTGGGTCGCGATCACGATCTGCTGTGGCGTTTTCTTTCATTGTGGCTCCCTCGTTTGTATTCACCTCACCGCAACGCAAAAAGGGCGTAGCAGTGGGCAAAGGTATACTCACTTTGCTTTTCCACCACCACGCCCTAGCTTGGCGACGAAAAGTCTTCCGTTCCTGACGCTTGGACTCCTGGCCCAGCCCCATTGGGCGCGGAGGAACGACTTTACAGCTCCAAATCCTTCAGCCCTACACATATCACGACCGTTTCCTGGCTCGCAAGTGACTCGCGGGCCAACAGCTTCGTTACACCGCACCCACAGCGCGTGATTTCAAAAGATCGTCCAAATTCCTTTCGCATGCCAGCCTGGCCAAGCGGCCGACCGGGTTCCCTTTTTCCATCACAAAAGCAAGATATCCATTCGGGCCGAAAGCGAAGTCCTGCTCGGTAGGAGTCATCCTGCCCGCGATGTACGGGTCACTAGGCGGAAAGTCGTATCTGTCACATGAGGCGCACTGATATTTGTAGGCGGACGCAACATAGTTGCGGCTACGCCTCAAGTCAGCCCGGTCGTTTTCGATTGAGTCGAAGGCATCCTCGGTCAGCGCTTGCTCGATTTCTTCGGCGAACTCCGCAGCAGTGAACTTCTTTTTTCGAGCGAGCCCGAGATCGCTATGGCTCTCAAAATCTCTCAGCAGATCGCGCAGCCTCTCGGGACGAAGCTTGTGCTTCGGCAATTCACCACTAAACACTGCGTAGGCGGCAGGTCGCCACCACTCGATCGGGTCCGGGTCTAGACTAGCGCTATGGCTGTGAAAGTCTGCTTGCCGGACCGCCAGGTACAGGTCAGCAGTCGAGCGTAGGCCGTACCGAGCGCAGAGACGCCTTTCCCAGGCCTCCAGGAGGCTCTTGCGCGCTTGTGCGGTCAAAAGCTTGGGAATAGTGCCCAACTTTAGGCGGGGATAGCGCATTTTCAGCCATGGGACGAGGTCAACCAGCGGATACACGGGTTCTAAATCCCGCAGCTCGCGCTTCGGCCCTGAGCCGTCTTCAGCCCAGTTCCTAAGCGTTCTGGTTGTGACACTGAGCAAACTAGCCAGATCCGTTGCTGAAAGAGCCTCTTTCATGCTGAATACTCCTAAATGCCGTTTAATCGAGGGCCGCGCCAATCTTTCCGTTTCCGCGCGCACGCGTGAATGCGGCTAGCGGTCGTGATTTTGCGTATCCCACAACTTTTACCCCCCCTTACCCATGCGATCTGGTTGCAAGTAGTTGCCATCATGTTTGCCTTGTCCTGAGTCGCTGTCGTGATGCTGATCGCCTTCGTTTGGGATTTCGCTTGGACTTAGCGGTCCAATCTATCCACTCGCTACGCGGTGGCCAGTAGGACTCCACACCATCGACGAGGTTGATGAGCATGACATCTTCTCCGTCCCATAACTCGTAGGACGTTCCGCCCTTGTGACCTGATTCCAAGCTGATGCGTGTCTGACGGATGAACGGGGTTATGACACCATCCTGGCAGTCGTTACATTCGCAAAGCCACACTCCGCAGACCTTGCCCTCGCTGTTGGCGAAGGCGGTCCCAGAATGGTGCTTTGCGATCAGACAGCGCAGCAAGTCTGTTTCGCCTTGCGTTAATACGGCAGGCTCTATATTGCCCTCTTCGTTAGGCTGACGAGGCGTGCGTGTCAGCCAGTGGCCCAGGTAACCCCCGTCAAAGGCGTCGACTAGGAGCTTCATGCGATGCTCTCAGTGGTCTGGAGTTTGGCGATGCCACTAGCGTGCACTTGCCCGTGTGGCTGCTCGCAGTGGACATCGCCTTGGAGGGTCTGCGTAGCTGTGGCAGTAACGTGGTGCCGTTGCCTGTTAGGTTCAGTGGCTTTGTTCTCCGTCATCAGTTCACAAACGCTTTCTCGCTACTGCACGTCTCGCAGGTCAAGCTCCCGTCCTTCTCGCGATAGAGGGCAAAACTCCCGCACGCCTTGCACGAAGGAAGACTTTTTGAGGTTGGTTGTTCCGGAACAGATCTACTGGTCCGCTGAGGGGGTTGTTCCTTGTTCCCACTATAAGGAGTGGGAACAATGGAACAACTCAAAACCCCTGCGGTTGTTCCGTTGTTCCCGTGGTTGTTCCCTCGTTTGGGAACAACTGGGAAATAGCGTAGCGAACGACCCTCCGGCAGCTCCTCCCAGAGGCTATTTTTGCCTGCCTTCAGAAGCTCAATCACGCGGCTTTTCCGCATGCCAGCCTTCTGGTAGATCAGGTTTTGTGTCAGCCCAGGGGTTTCGCTGATTAACTGCTGCAACTTCTCCATCTCTGCCGATCGCTTTGTAAACTCAGGGCTGTCTGTAACCTCGAAAGCGCCGACTTCGTAATCTGGCCTGACAGTGCAGATCGAGCGTTCCCCGAATCTGTTTTTTACGCACCTCAGCGTGATGAGTCCCGTTTCATCGGACATCTCCTGAAGCAGGGCAACGTCGCAAGCGCTCCTGATTGCGCTCGAACCTCTTCCAGTCGAGCCCTCGGCTTTTGCCGGGTGATGCAACAGGACCACGGCGCAACCTGCTGCCTTACAGTAGGTGAGTTGCTGCATGACGGCTGACATTTCTGTGGAATCGTTTTCTTCGGCCCCGTGCGCATAACGGAACGGGTCCAGAACGATTAATGGCCGCGCTTCCTTCGCGATTGTGAGCAACAACTCGCTGCCGATTTGTGGCGGCTGATGTTGAAGCCAAGTGCCCCAGACCTTGAGCCCAGCAATTGGACCGCCGGCCATCAAATCTAGGCGCTCTCGAACTGCAAAGCTTGGATTCTCGTAGTCGCAGTACAAAACTCGAGCCTGCTGGCAGCGTCGTCCTAAGAAGTCCGCACCGGTGGCCACTGCGACGGCCATCTTCTGCGCCAAGAATGTTTTTGCCGTCCCGTCTGTTCCGGTCCAAAGCGTAATCGTGCCGCGAGAGATCATGCCGTCCACCAAGTAATCGATAGGCGGAATTTCCATGGTCATGACATCTGGAACATCTTCGAAGTGGAATATCTTGCTGGCGATCTGCTTCGTGAGGTGAGAATCGAAATCTATATGGACCGCGCTTCCGTTTGAACTCACGAGAACGTGACCTCCGTCATGTGGCCACGATCGTCGCGAACTAGGCCGCGGTCGAGAACGCCTCGGACTGCGCGATCGCGCCATTCTGGGTTCTCAATGAACTCCTGGCGCTCTGCACATGTGCCGAACGAGAGGAGGTAGTAGGTCGCCAAACACTCTCGCAGCTCGTCTTGGATCAGTGCCAACAGATCCCAAGACCTTTCCACTTCTTCGGACCAGGTTTCGGAATTGCCGAGACGTGCCGTTGCATCCCGGCGCACAGTTTCAAGCGTGTGGATTTCGTGCCGATAGCGCATCCGCAACTCATGCTCAGCTTGTGCAAGATCAACGGCCACTTGCTTTTGCCTCTGGCGTTCACGTCTCTGCTCGGCTAGGTGCGACCGCTCACTTTCGCTGAGGCCTTGATCCCGCCAGGCGCCCAGACTTCGCGCCGCTGTTTTGAAATCGCAAGAGTCGCGCAGCATCACGAAGTCGATAAGGGAGCCGCCTTTGGACCCACACGCGAAACAAACAAACGCGCCGTTCTTCACGTTTACCGACAAGGACGGGCGGCGGTCAGGCCTGTGGAAACAGCATCGACCTATTGACCAGTCGCGCGACGAACGAGAGAGCTTGCCCAACTCGCTCGCGTAGAAGCTCGCGGCCGACGGCAACGATTCCCTGCAAAAGACACTTGACCGTGTTGCGTTCTTTGGCCTACTCTCGCATAACATTTGCATCTGATCCCTTCGCCGCGTGGTGCCGGCCCTCAGCTAGACTGGCGGACGCGGCCTTGGTTTTGCGCCCGGCGCAAAAGTTTGCTATGCCGTCGCCGCGGCATGTTCTGCTCGAACCGTGTTGGCCTCAAGGAAGGTGAGCAAATCTTCCTCTCTGTACCTCACGGAACCCCCGACCTTCACATACGGAAGGCCGTAAGCTCCAGTGCAGCGCCAGATCACGAGGGTGTTCGGCGCTTTCCCGAGCAGTTCCGCGGCCTCTTTGGTGTTGAGTAATTTTGGTTGCTTGGTCATATGCCTCCGTGCCGTTTTCAAGCGTCCTGAAGGTTTGCAACTGGCACAGAGTTACGCGGGCGGCCCGGTGCAAGCAAGTCTTCGGAGCAAGAGTGGTAGCACAATCTTTCGCTCACGAATGGAAGCCGCACGAGTGGCGGCTTTTGGACGGATGGAAAATTGTCACCGGTGACAGGGTGGTGACAGCTTATTGCAGGACCGGGATGCCCATATCTTTGCGCACTTTGGAGATTATCGAAGTAATTCGGTGCCGGGCATCCCCGTCCCGCGCGTACGCTTTTGCGATTCCGTCTGGGTATAGGTCTTCAAGTTCGGGCGTTCGATGAAGATCGATGTGCTCCAAGATCTGTCGATTCGTCGAGGTTCGCTTTGCTGTCAGCGCCTGCCGAATTGCCTCTTTCAGCACTGACGTGTATTCAGGTATCCGCTTGGCCGGTGCCGGTGCTGGCACTGCGGCTTGTTCGTCTTTGGCATTTTTTTCTCTGAGGTAGCGATCAAGAAACGCGTTGAGTCCGGCCTCGGTCAATTCCCCAATCTCTTCGTCGCTAAGCCCCAGATCGAATCGACCAAACGCACGCAGATCCACCCAAAAATCGTTGTCGCCCGTTGGTGAGAGACCAGCTGCTTTGAGCTTGCGATCGAAGGCCTCTCGGCTTTCGTTCATTGCCTTCTGGAGTGGCCCCATTCGGGACTGCAAAGCTTCTGTGAGCGCAGAGATCTTGCGTCGATAGTCTTCAGTGCAGCTCGGGCAGGTTTCGTTGGTGCAGGACCACGCACCCTTGCCCCATCGCTCCGTCTCAGCGCCACATTCCGGGCAGAAGGTGGGGCCGGCACGCTTCACCTTGCGCAATTCGGTCATTGCGGCCCCGCCTTTAAAAATCCGGCGAAGCCACCGGCGGTCAACATCGCCTCCGTGGCGACATTGACGGCCGCGCGCACCGGGTCGAGATTCAATCGCGCGTAAATCTGAGTCGCGGCCACGCTCTTGTGGCCGAGGCTTTTTCCGATGATAGGCAGCGATGCGCCCGTAGCAGCTTGCCAGCTCCCGAGTGTTCGCCGCAGATCGTGAAGTCGCAAATCCTCCAGGCCTGCTCGCTTCAAAATCCGTTTCCATCCGGTTTTAGGCTCGACCAAGTGGCCGCTCTTGCCGCCTCCAGGGAAGACCCATTCGCCCGTGCTCTCACGCCGCCGACCTTCGAGGATGCGCAAGACTGCCGGGGACAGTGGCACAGTCAGCGGCTCACCGCTTTTGGTGTCAGGGATCGTCCACGTTGAGCGCGTCCAATTGATTTCTGGCCAGCGCATTTCCTCAACGTTCGTTCGCCGAGCCCCAGTCAGCAGGCTCACCAGCACGTAGTCTCGGATGGTTCCGTTCAGTTCCTCTGCCAAGGACTTAAAGAATGCAGGCAATTCTTCGGGTTGCAAGAAGCGGTCGCGCTTGCGCTCACGGAATGCCTTCACGCCTGAGGCAGGGTTCTCACCCTGCCATCCCCACTCGCACGCCTTGTTGAACATCGTGCAGAGCAATTCGACCACGCGGTTCGCAACGTAATGCCCGCGGCCGCCGCCGATGCGACCGTGCAGCATGATCACGTCGAGTTTGCGAATCGAGGAAATCTTGCGAAGGCGCCACGCTCCCAGATGGAGATTGAAGAGACCAACGTCGTCACTCCAGGTTTTCTTGTGTGGCTTGGCGTGGTGCTCTAGGTAGGTCGAAAATAACTCCGCGAGAGTAGCTTCATCACGCACGGTGCGCCGGTCCGATGCAGGATTCTTGCCCCGCGCGATCGCTGCGTTCATCTCTTCCGCCCTCTGGCGGGCCTGCTCTACCGAAAGATCGATGAAAGGGCCGATCGGTATTCTCTCCGGGCGCCCTGCCACTTTGCGATAGAGGATGAACACTTTCTTCCCTGCTGGGCTCACTGCCACGGCTAGACCGCGCACCTTGACGTCGTAGTAGTAGGCGCGCTGCGAATTGGTCGGCTGTGGCAATGCAGCAATGCGCTCCCGAGTGAAAGGGAATTTGCGGCGTGCCTGCTGTGCTACGGATGTGCTACCGCGGCGATGAATTATGCTGAGTTTTGATGAATGTTTGCGAAGCATGCTAGGTTGGAGAATATGCCGTATCACGTGGGACTGTAAAGGTTTATTTATGTTTTCGAGTCAGAGCGAAGCATGCGACCTTGAATCTACGAACCAGAAGGTCGGGAGTTCGAATCTCTCAGGGCGCACCATCTTTTCAATAAGTTAGGGGCTCCCGATTTTGAGTGCCCCTTGCCTTGTCCGTGAAATGACCGTGTGAGGGCAGAAAAAACTATTGGATGGACCTCGCCGCATTCTGATTTTCTGCTCGCTGTTGCCGGTACGTCTGCGTTGCCCAGCCCGAACCAAATCCCTTAGGTCAGAAGACCTGAAAGAGGAGAAGGTGGTAACCACCCCACTGTCAGTTTAACACGCCGGAAGGCTGATTTGCGCTGATCAAAATCGACCAGTAGACCCCGAATTTCTAGTCGTGGAGCACGACGTTGAGGAGTGAACTGTGAACCTGTAATTCATCACCCGCGTGATAATCAATGAATCCCAATTTCCGAAACCTGTTCATGAAGAAACTAACCCGCGAGCGAGTCGTGCCTATCATCTCTGCGAGAGTCTCTTGACTGATGTTGGGAATTGGAGTCTCAATGCACACCTTCCTTGCCGAAGTGAGCCAGCAACAGCAAAATCCGAGCAGCCTCTTTTCGCTCGAATTGAAAAGCTGGTCAACCAAATCCTCTTCGTATCGGATATTTCGGGTCAGCAAATATGCCACGAACATGTCGGAAAACGCGTGTTCTCGGTGAAGGACTTCCATCATGGACTTCTTTTCGATTCGCATCACAGAGCACTCGGTCATTGCGGTTGCGGAGAACAGGCGGAGCCTCTGTCCTGCAAGGCAACCTTCTCCGAAGAAATCTCCCTCGTTGAGAATGCCTATCGTGGCTTCCTTTCCGCTCTTCGACACAACGGTGAGTCTTACCTTTCCTTTCTGTATATAAAAAACAGCATCAGATGAGTCGCCCTGAACAAAGATCGCCTGCTTCTTGGAAAAAGCTGCGATCTTCCTACCGCCGTCGATGGTCGAAAGGAATGTCTTGGTATCGAATTTGCTGAGTTTCTTGGCCGTCACCACGGGTGTTATGACCTCCCCAAGCTTTCTGAATGTGCAGAAGGCAACTTCCTATGAAGAATGGATGAATGAGGAAGAAGGCGAGAGCAACGTCAACTTTGCGAGTAAAACTGCGATCCGCTCGACGAAATAATGATTTCATCATCGGTGTCGAAAGTCAATTCGTCTGAGCCTGCCTGCTGACTTCGCCGTCCATCGCGACTGTTCTGTGATGGAAGCTGCTCCTGCTGCTCGATTGAAGGTGCTTTTGAACTCACCTCTCGTCTGAGAAAATCTCAGAACATCCGCGAAAGTGATCGCATGAAAACCGCACTGTGAGGAGATCGCCAAACTTTGAGCGTACCATTGGACATGAGCAGAATACATCCAGAATGCCCCGACTCAACCGATGTCCTCGACAAGAGCCAGCCGAGGAAGAAGACGAGGAGGAAGACGAAAAGATGGCAAGGAAGATGACGAGGATGACGAAAAGGACGAAGGCTACTCGGAGTGAAAACACCCGTGCGGGCACAGACAAGACGAAATGAAACATCAAATCGTACACACGGTTCAGAAGTTCCTGCTGAACCCGCCAATCAGGCTGGCGCTTGCGTTGGGTCTGCCGCTGCCCGGATATGCTTTGTTGGAAACGAAAGGACGGAAGACGGGGAAGCCACGGCGGACGCCTGTGGGCGATGGACGTGTCGGGAATCAGTTCTGGCTAGTGGCAGAGCACGGCATGAAGGCTGGATACGTCCGCAACATTGAGCGTGATCCCCATGTACGTCTTAAGCTGCGTGAGGGACTCCGGTATCTCTGGCACGAGGGCACTGCGCACCTGCTCTCCGACGATGATCCATGCGAGCGCCAACGCTGGTTGGCAACTCAACTGCCAAGCAGCGCAGGGAACGCGAGGGCGGTGCGCCTTTTTGGGACGCAGCTTCTCAGTATTCGAATTGATCTGGATAGCTGATCTTGCGAAAGTTTTGTGCAGGTAGCTATGACTAGGGATGACATTCGGCTTCTATACGAGTACGACCGTTGGGCGAACCGCAGAGTGTTGAAGGCAGCCTCAACGCTCAGCCATCAGCAGTTTACCCGCCCTATGAGCGGCAGTTTTCATTGCGTGCGAGACACGCTCCTGCATATCTTGGGCGGCGAGTGGATTTGGCTCGCTTATTCGAGAAGCCCACCCGATGTTCCCGCCTCACTATCAGAATTGAGAGCGAGACGCGACGCCTTCTTCAGTCCTGAGGCATTTGCCAACGTTGATGCTCTCCAATCGAAGTGGATAGAAGTCGAGTTGGAGCAGTCCGAATTCGTAAATCGGGTGACCGATAAAAGCTTGGCGAAAATGCTCCCCTTTCGTGGAACGCGGCTCACTTTGATGCATCTGATGCAGCACGTCGTCAACCACTCCACCTATCATCGAGGTCAAGTCGCGCTGACGATGCGGCAGCTTGGTGCTGAGCCTCTGGCAACGGATTTCCACGTATTTCTGGTGGAACATCTCCGCGATTGACTTGCCTTCAAGCAGCCTTCTCCACTGGAAGCCCAGCCTCCATCCACCCTTGTTTGCCGTCAGGATAATGCGCCACGTTCGTGTAACCCATCGCCGCCAATTCACGGGCAGCGTATGTGCTAGCGTGTCAATGGGTGTTCGTACAGTAGGTGATGATCTCGGCGTCCTTATCGGGCAACAACTGTGGTGCCAGTTCTTTGATCTGTTCAGGCGGGATATTCAAGGCACCGGGAATATGGGCTTCGCGATAGCGTTCAGGGGCGAGTGTCTCGACCACCTTAATGCCTTCCTTGCGGTCTAGCTTGGCTTTCAGGTCTTTCGTAGAGATTGTGCTTTCCATTCTGACCTCCGTGGTTTGCGTCTGGTTTAGAACTTCACAGAAGTTACTTGAAGATCACCAAGTACAGCAATAGCAGCAGTGCCACTCCGCTGAGTGCACTTCTCACGGCGTGCAACGCACCCCAGCGTGCGAGTAGACGCTCTGCGTCGACCGACCGCTTATCCAGTGTCGGGGTGAGCAACAGCTTATTGGTGGGCAGGATCACGAACAGCGTGAACGGGATAACGCTGCCCAGAAGCGCTCCAGCAACCAGCCACCAGAATGTCGCCCCGGCGAGCCATGCCGCGATGGAGGATAGTAGTCCCAAAGCCGCCGAACTCGCCTGCATGATAGTGGCTCGGCGATAGCTGGGCGCGAACTCCGTCGCGGCTATCTCGACGCCGCATTCCATTCTGGCCGGATGTTCGACAAGGTTGATATAGACGGAGGCTCCGGTGAAGAGGCTGCACGACAGGACTGCAACGAATTCGGCAATCTGGCGCATCGATTCCTTCCAGCGATAGCGGGGATCGCAGAGCAAAGGCAGCGCGCGTTCGTCCATGTTCTCTTTCGGCGTCAATCCTATTGAGAAATTGAAGGTGGCACAAGAGTCTACAATTGCTGCGTGAAGAGCCTACCGCGTTGAAGGAGAAACTATGACTCGCGAAACAAGATTGATGTGCGGGATCATCCTCATCACAGTGCCAACGATTCAATATGGCGGATATTTTCTGCTGACTTCTTTAATGAACAAAGGCAGTGGTTACATGGAGAATCCGCTGCGACAGAACTTTTTCCGCGCTGGACACGCTCATGCGGGAGTCATCGTAATTCTTTCGCTGGTTTGCCAGATACTCGCAGACGCGGCAGTTCTACCCAACCCGCTGCTTTGGGCAGTACGAATCGGAGTCCCGCTCTCAGCCATTCTCATCTCGTCGGGATTCTTCTTCTCGGTGCTGCCGCCGACTGCTACTCAAGTCAGTGGAGCCGTCGCCCTGATCTACGCCGGGGCAGTGATTCTCGCCTTTTCCGTGGTCTCACTGGGTGTTGGTTTGCTCAGGCATCAGGTTTGAGCAATTCAATACGCGGACGCCCCCGAGTAATTTAGCCTTCCGGCAGTTGAAGCACCGGAGCCTCAGGCCGACAACAGACGCCGTAGGTCTGCCACAGCCGGAACCACGGGCTATGCGCATTCATCTCGTCGTGCCTTCGATTTGCGGCAGAGATGTCGCTTGCGCTGAGCGGTCTAATGTCCGGCGCTTCGAACATTTCCTGTAGCTGCTCGATGTCGTCAATAATGCGTTCAACGTCCATTCCGTCTCAATATCCAACATAAGCAGGGCAATCGTCAACGCAATGGTAGCAATGACATGTCTGCGAGAACGTGCAACACACAAAGCTGGTCAGCGTTGACCTTCACCTTTGCTCCCACCTAACATGTCTTCTCAATGGCTACGCCCTCCCAACCTGTTGGTCAGATGGTCTCCCATTACCGCATCCTGAGCAGGATCGGCGGCGGGGGCATGGGCGTGGTGTACGAGGCAGAAGACGTAAAGCTGGGTCGCCACGTCGCGCTAAAGTTCCTTCCTGATGAACTCGCCAACGACGCACAAGCCCTTAGCCGCTTCCAACGGGAAGCAAAAGCCGCGTCCTCCCTCAATCACTCGAACATCTGTACGATCTACGAAATTGATGAGTGTGACGGGCGAACCTTCATCGCGATGGAGTTGCTGGAAGGGCAGACGCTCCGGCACATGATTGCTGGTAAGCCGCAAGAGATTGAAACCGTGCTCGATCTAGGAATTCAGATCGCGGACGCTCTGGATGCTGCCCATTCAAGGGGAATAATTCACCGTGACATCACGCCTGCGAACATCTTTGTGACGACTCGCGGACAAGCGAAGATTCTCGATTTTGGTCTCGCAAAGGTCACGCAGAAACCGGGGAGCGCCATCGACGACTCGACAATCGACTCAGA
Organism: uncultured Acidobacteriota bacterium; assembly: GCA_963696025.1. Classification (GTDB taxonomy): domain Bacteria; phylum Acidobacteriota; class Terriglobia; order Terriglobales; family Acidobacteriaceae; genus JABCYV01. The sequence goes on along the minus strand of CAVOII010000015.1, from coordinate 156,880 downwards.
GGAGCACCTCACTAGCCCCGGTTCGACGCTGGGCACCGTGGCGTATATGTCTCCTGAACAGGTAAAGGGGAAGGAACTCGATGCTCGCACCGACCTGTTCTCGTTCGGTGCGGTGCTTTACGAGATGTGCACGGGAACGGTGCCTTTCCGGGGTGAAACCTCGGCTCTTATCTTTAAAGCCATTCTGGATGGGCGTCCAACGTCGGCGCTGCGTCTGAACCCCGACCTACCAGCGGAATTGGAACGCATTCTTAACAAAGCTCTGGAAAAGGATCACGATGTTCGCTACCAACATGCTGCCGATCTTCGGGCTGATCTCAAGCGGCTGAGAAGAGAAACGGAATCGGGCAAGTCGGTAGCAAGTGTTGCAGCACCATCGCGGTGGTCACACCGGACTATGTTGATCGGCGCGGTGGCTTTGGTGTTCGCCATCGCAGTCATTGCCGTGGCGGCGTTCTATCTGGGCAGCAGCAGTCGCGCTCCCATCAACTCCGTTGCTGTACTGCCCTTCTCGAACGCCAGTGCTGATCCAAACGCCGAATATCTTAGCGATGGCATCACTGAAGGTATCATCGACAAATTATCAGGTCTCCCGAATCTGAAGGTGATCTCGCGCACATCTGCCTTCCGTTACAAACGGCGTGACATCCAGCCTCAAAAGGTGGCGAAGGAGCTTGGAGTAGAGGCGTTGGTCACAGGAAGAGTTCTGCAACGAGGCGACGATCTCTCAGTGAGTGTGGAACTCGTGAACGCACGCGAGGACAAACAGCTTTGGGGCGAGCAATACAGCCGGAAGCTTGCTGACACTGCGTCTGTTCAGCAGGAAATAGCAACCGCCATATCTGCCAACCTACAGGTGCGGCTGAGCAGCGAAGAAAAGACCCGCTTGGCGAAGTCGTCCGGGACAAATTCCGAGGCTTATCAGATTTATTTGAGGGGAAGGTATCACGCAAATCAAACAACCGAAGCCGAGCTAAGGAAGAGTATCGAATACTTTCAGCAGGCAATCGACAAAGATCCCCGTTACGCTTTAGCTTACGCGGGTCTGGCGGATTCCTACTCTGCGCTTGGAGGCGGATGGATGTACCTACCGCCCACCGACACTCTCCCCAAGGCAAAGGCGGCGGCAGAGAAGGCACTGGAGCTTGATGATACGCTCGCAGAAGCACATGCTGCGCTAGCATACACGACCTTCTTCGACTGGGACTGGTCGGGTGCAGAGCGAGAGTTCAAGCGAGCAATCGAGCTAAACCCGAACAGTGCACTCTCTCATGCTCGGTATGGGGAATGTCTAAAAACAAGACTGCGATTCAACGAAAGCATTGCAGAGGCGCAGCGTGCGTTAGAGCTTGATCCGCTATCGCCGGATACGTTTTCCCAAATAGGGAATTTCTATCTGATGACGCGACGATACGATGAGTCTATTGCTCAATTCCAGAAGGCGCTCGACCTCAATCCAAACCTTCCGGTGGTGCTTGCCATGCTAGCTATGGCATACGCAATGAAGCGCATGTATCCGCAAGCCCTTGCCGAATACGACAAAATTGCCGATCAGGACAAAGTCACAGCAGCAGGAAACCAGTTCGCTGCTGGCATGCTTGGTTGGGTTTATGCAGTCTCGGGCAGGCGGACTGACGCGCTGAAGATCGCCCAAGAATTCAAGGATTTGTCCGCGCACGCTTATGTCGATTTTTATTGGGCTGGCGTAATTTATGCGGGACTCGGCGACAAGGATGAGGCGTTCCGTTTGCTTGAAAAGAGTTACCAAGAGCATGCCGTTACCCTGCCCTATCTCGCAGTAGACCCGTTCTGGTACGGGATGCACTCTGACCCCCGCTATGCCGATCTGCTGCGCCGAATCGGACTGCCGCAGCCTCAATGATCGGAGGACTTTGCATCATGAAAAACACGCGCCGTAGATTTCTCAAGACCTTGGCTGTCTCCAGCATTGCGCCTGCCTTTTTCGATGGTGCGAAGGCTTCCACCACTTCGAGTCCAGCCGGAAACGAACGGCGGTTCCATTTCGTGCAGATTGACGTGTTCACGTCCCAGCGGCTGGACGCGCAACAATCGTCTTTGTGGTTCTTGAATTGCTTGGCCGCTATGTGAATCTTCTCTCGGATCGGAGGCAAGGGCTGAATCCGCCCGATGGCTTCGCGGCGGGATCGTCAAACTCTTTGACTTCGAAGGCACAAGTCGTCGTGCCGTGCAAGAAGGGAACCTCCGATCCACTCTAATCGCGATTACACCACTACATCGGAGTCAATTCGCTCCTAGGTCAAGCTGTTAAGGGTTCCGTCAGGTCGAACCTTCTCTTTAGGTAGTTGAGTCGCGAAAACGGAATTATTTCTTCGTGCTGCAAACGACCGACAACGATACCAGTAGGGATGCCAAGCGTGTCGGCAAATGTTTGGACGCTAGACTCAGAGAAATGTGAAGTGGCGACAAACCGCCGCCAATGTGGCTCTGGTATGAGTTGGCTGGTGGCGAAGGCATCCGCTTCACGCTCCTTGTCGTCCCCGTCGCCGTCATCTTCCAAGAAAACGTCACGTTTGCCGTGGAGCAACACGTGTCCAGCCTCGTGGAAGAACGTGAACCAAAAGATGTCCTCTACCTTGTAGCGACAACTCAACTGGATTATGGGATTATCACCGACCCATCGCACCGCACCGTGAACACGCGTGCGTGGTAATTCTTTGATAAAGACCAGTGACACTCCGGCTTTACGGCACTCCGCCACCATGGACGTTTGCAACTCGGCGGGATGCCGGCTCATCAGGCTACGCATGCGACCAAGCACCTTTTTGAAAGCGGCTTTGTCGAATGCTGGCAAGTCTTGCTTCTTGGCCGCCATTTCCCCCAAGCGCAACCATGCGGCCGTGGATTCGGGGGAGCTACGGAAGGCTGGTGATCGGCGGTACGCCGCTCCCGAAGCAGTCCAGACTTGGCTCCATGCGGCCGTGCTGCTCACGCCGAAGAATTGGAACACTGCGCGAACCAACTCTACGCCCTCTCGTGATTCAGCGAGGGCATCACGTTTGATGAGTTCGTTGATAGGGAACTTCTTGACCCACTCCCTGCCTGCTTCCAGCGCCCTTTGCTCTTTGAGGGACGCCAATGCCTGCCGATAGTTTCGTTCCAAGTTGTTCCAAAATGAAGCTGGCATGCGTAGAACGTGTTCCAACTGCAAAGCGGTCTCCGCCGTGATCGCAGCCTTGCCCTTGATGATTTCATTTATTGTCTTAAGCGGTCGTCCGGTTCTCTTCGCCAACTCCGCCTGAGAGATACCCAGCGCTTGAATTGTTTCAAGCAAGGTTGCTCCCGGAGCAACGGCATAGTCCGGCTTGAATTCAATCCTCTTCTTACTGATCATGGTAGTCCTCGATTCTCAATACGACGACGGCAAGCACTTTACCGAGGTCGATTCCTCCGTCCGCCTTCCGGGGGACTGGTTCATGGTCAACCCTGAACACGAGCCGCTCGTTCGCAGATATATCCACCGCGAACTGCTCATCCAAGTTTTCGCTAAGCTGATGACAGCGCGGCGGGGGCAGGCGACTGACATCGGCACCGAGTTTGCCGCCTTGGCGAACTTGCCTGATTGAAAGCTTATTCTCACGGGATCATTTTTGGCAACAATTTTATTAACCTTCAGGGTTAATGAATAGTATCATCAGGTTGCATGGTGTTCAACAGGACAATTTTGACGGTTGTGCTGAGGAGACTCGAATCGGGAGTAGAATGCCGTTTTCCCCATCTGTTTGCATTTTCTCGAACTTTGGAGGCTAGCAACCTTATTTCATCATGGCGGATTGACTCATGCCGAAAACTGACATCTTTGTACGCGAACTGATAGACAAGGTCGAGCATGGCGAACTCGTTTTACCCGAAATGCAACGCCGCTACGTTTGGCCAGCGACTCGCGTCCGTGATCTCTTGGACTCACTTTATCGCAGCTATCCCTCCGGCACGACTCTTGTCTGGGAAACTGACGAGGACATCGAGACGAAGGACTTAGCCGTTAAGGCTATCAAAGACCCGACGACCTCCCATAAGCTGCTACTTCTTGATGGTCAGCAGAGAATCACGTCATTAGCCGCAATACTGGGTGGGCAACCAGTGCAGGTGCGCGGGAGAAAGAGACCCATTGAAATTCTCTTCAATCTGGCACGCTCCGCGGCGACGTACAAGCCGAATGTGATGGTGCGCTCGACTTAAATTATTAGGTTGACAGGCATCTACCTTAACGTCGCGCACGCATAAGTGTTCAGCGCCTCCAAGGTCTAAACCTCGGGCTTAAGCCGGGAGATTCTCCCAAGTTCGGCTTCAAGGGCCTTTCTCACTGTCTCAGAACGCCGCGATCCAGTCGCTACCCTACTCACGAATGACGGATCGATGCCCAGCTTATGAGCGACCCGCGTATATACGCCTCTGTGGAGGAGATGCCACTCAATTAGAGACTTGGGTCGAATTGGCCGATTCTAAGACACGAAACGTGCCAAGCCAAGGAGTTAACGGACGCGGGAGAATCGGGGTTTCCCCTCTTGACATTCAAACGGTTCGCCGTATGATTGTCATGTTTAGTGCCACTCCCCCCTCCCCCGATCCGACAGACAAGGGCACCGGAGGCCACCGATGACAACTTTAGATTTTGGCACGACCTGGCCGTTTATCTTCCCTCCGTTATCCTGAAGGGCAGCGCCCCTACCAAGCTGCGCTGCTCGAAGTCGATCCCAAAAAGCTATCTGGGCGTGTGGCGGAGGCTGAAGCATCGATTTCAAACGCCTCCAGCAATTGAGCGAGAGTCAGGACGCACTAGCCGAGCGTCAGGTCATCCAAGGCGCTATCCGCACATTGCGGATTATCGAACGGGATAGTCTGGCGTTTCCCGATTGGGAATCCGGCTAACACGCCTCTTAGGGGACACGGGCAGCCCGTCAATTTTTACCGAGCAAAAGAACCCTTGCCATTCTCCCGCTCCATGCGGGACACTATTCCACCTAGGAGGTAACCCCGCTATGAACCTCCGCCAAATCTTTTCGAACCTCCGCCTCGTGATATGGCCTCTGTGTATGGCATACGCGGCCTTCTTGTTGGCTGGCACCAAAGGTGCGTTCTCGCCGGGCATCGCGATCATCGCAGCGTTTCTCGGAGCGGTGATTGGATTTTGCCTGGGAATCATGTTTGCGAACAGAGCAGTCCGTAGACGCCGCGAAAATGTCCTCGGGGTGAATGTTGCAAGAACGTTCTGGTGAAGTACCAGCGCGTCGGCAGAGAAACGATCGTTTCGTCTCGGGATCTCTTTTGGAGTGCTGAGATAACGGCATCTGTCACCTCTAGTGGGCGTTCAGATGCCGGTTGTTTGACTGCTGTCGGATACTTTCGACACGAACCTAACTTATTCGCCCGCGTTTCAGAGCAGAATTCCTTGTTTGTTCCGGAAACCGAACAGAACAGGATCTCGTAGCGTCACATCTTCAAACTTTCCCCGATGCTGGGAACAGGCTGTCGATCTTCCTCATGCTTCGTTCCGCCAATGGCAAGCAGCCGCGATGAGCCGACAAAACATGGCGACTGGTTGAGAAAATCCGTCGCTTTTGTCACACATCCACTTCCGAACCAGGTGCCGCATGTGCTTGGTGGCAAAGCCAATTTGCCCAACGTTCGTTTTGGCGGGAAAACTGCTTGAAGATTAAAGCTGGACAGACTTCCTCCCCTTCCACCCCGACGGGGAAAAAAAAGAGAAACATGATGCTCACCGTCATTCTCTGGCTGCTGTGGAAAGCCCATCCAAATGTCGCGATCTGTGCGGCCTTCTGGCTTAGTGCAATCTGGATGATTCGTTCGAAGAACCTCATTCGCCACTCTACTAGGTCTGGTTTTGAACGCAACGGTTACCGAGTTGAATGGGGGCGTGATGCCCGTGGTTGGTATGCCGATGCACTTCCGAGCCGCATCAGCTATCTGGCAGGCGGCGGAGACGAGTAACCACTGGCTGTTTCTAGCCGACCACGCATCCCTCCATTTCTTCAGCATCGGCGATTTCATGTTGATTGGCGGCACTTCCATGTTCGTACTCACGAAGCTGTACCAGAAGCTGGCAAAGCCGCGGTAATAGGGCTGTGATGACGGTCCAAGGTGCCCTGTTCCTAAAAGCCAAGCGATTTGTCACCGTTTGTGACTGTCCTGGGGAATTCAAGCCGCACCTGGCGACGCAGCCCTTTCACTTTCTGCACAGAAAGGATCGATGCGGATCGACGCGTTTTTCACCTCTGCCTTTGCGAGTTCCTTGAAGCTTTAGCGATGCCTTCGGAGGTCTTTTGCGGTAACATGGCGCTGTTTTACAAGTGAGGCGAGAGCGATGCGCGGTCAGATTGTCAAAGGTCGGAAACGAGAGCGCGGTGTCCCCATCGTGATAACAGCTGTCGCTTTGGTGGTCATGCTGGCGATGGCTGCGCTGGCCATTGACGTGGTGACCTTGTATGTGGCCTCAGGCGAAGCGCAGAAAAATGCCGACGCTGCAGCTCTGGCAGGAGCTAAGGCTTTCGTGAGCTCTGGCTTTACGTCGTGGCAACTTGGCGACCCGACCACGGGCCCCGCTCAGACTCAGGTTTGTAACGGGAGCACGGGTCTGGCGGATTACCAGGCACAGGCTGCCGCTCAAAAGAACCTTATCGCTGGAACCGTACCCACGACTGTCACAACCTCCTGCACCTTCCCGACAGCTGGGAATCCGCGGATTACGGTGATTGTAACTAGAACCGGCCTGCCTACATTCTTTGCTCGTATTTGGTCGACTGCAGCCAGCTCCGTGAGTGCTACGGCGAAGGCCGAGGCCTACAATCCGTCTGGTTCCACAACAGTTCCGATCCAGGTTCATTCCGTCAAGCCCTGGTTGATTCCCAACTGCGATCCGCACAATCGTTGCCGTGCCCCGCGGAGAGTACGATTGTCGATCCGGGTGCGAACTATGCGCTCAACAATCCGGCTGCCTACATTGGTCAGTTTTTCACCTTCTATCAAAGCAAAGTCACTCCATATCCCAATACTCCGCCATACTTCGCCCTCAACCTGACGCCGCAAGCTACGGACTGCCCGTCGTCATCGGCCCCGCCAGCGGGTTCTTGCAATAAACTTGGCAGCACCGCTTACCACGACAACATTGCCTGTGCCAATACCGCATTAACGTTGAGTTGTGGCGATACCGTGAATGTACTGCCAAACACGGGCAGCCCGTCTGTGCGTAACAACACCGAGGATGGGACACAGTGTCTAATACACACCACGGACAACGGGAATCCCAATCCTCCCCCAAATTCATGCACAACTGACCCAGACCCAGACTGCTTTGCCGTAAGCGGGCTCCCTCTCTCCCCGGTCACTATCAACGGAGGAGCATCAAACCGGAATCCGTTAATGCGCGTGGCAAATATCAGCCGGAGTGACTCCATTGTCACGGTGCCTATCTTCGATTATCAGACGGCAGCCAACACTCCCTGTCCCGGGGGTGTGTGCGGAGCCGCTACAGTGACTGGATTCCTTCAACTTGGCATTCAATCGGTTTCTTTTCCTCCTAACCCCAAGGGTGCGATTGGCGCGGTTATTCTGAATGCGTCGGGATGCAATCCGGCCAGCGCTGGCAACCCGCGGTTTCCGGGGGCGGCGTTGCACCTGTTCCTGTACGCCTTACTCAGTAGCACTCTCTTGAGCGCGGTCGGGCTCTGGCGACGTTTGGACTACGACCAGACACTGACCTTCCCGGCGCTCACCTCTGCACAGAAAGGATCCACGCCTTCACCTCACTGTGCAGAATGTCGGCTCACCCCGCCTTACGCGCCGCCGGAAACAAATCGTCGATTCGCTGCATGATCCTCTGCGCGAATGTGATCGCATCCTGAATTGCAGAGTTCGACGCCGGCGACGGCCTGGTGCTATCCAACTGAGCCAGCTTGCGGGCCGCCAGGATCGAGGCCATGATTCCGATCACACGCTTGCGCGATTCGTCCATCGGGAGATAATACGTGTTCGCCTTTTGTTCGTCTACGGAGATCATCCCTGGCAAAGTGAGTATCTCTGCCACATAAAGCAAAATCGTTTCACCGCATAACCCAAAGTGTTAAAACCCCTCGATTACGATGTACTATACTCGACGCCGCTTCTGACCGTTTCGTGTGGGCCTTCGTGGTCCAGTTGCCAAATCTTGGAGTGCCCTCATGAAGAGACTCTGCACACATTGTGTCGGTGAAGGCCGTGTGCTGCAGCCACTAGACAACCGCCCAGTCAAGTTCATGGTGGAATATAAGTCGTGTCCGGCCTGTCACGGTACCGGACTTGCGGAACGTCGACGACGCATGGATTTTACAGTCATTCACGCATTCCCTCCGGTGGAGCTGGAACAGGCCTGGCGCAGTTTTCTCACCCGTGCCGATTTCCCGACACACTACACAGCGCCCGAATTCTTTCTTGAGAAACATCTGACACGCCTTCATCCATTCGCTGTGCTGGCGATTGGGCAGGGAGGTATATCAGGTGTCTTGACAGGGCTTCACGAGTCGCATCGAACTGTCTCCGGTCTCACCGTTAGGCCTCAAGTGTGTCTGGATCACTGCGCGGACATCAACTCTGCGGCTAACGCGCTTATGGATGGGTTACGAGCGGAAGCTGGCTCCTCCGATTTGATCGAGGTGTGTAGCTGGACTCCATTGCCCGCATGGGATGCATCTGGATTTCAAGTTCAGTCAGTGGAAGGGCCTGTGGTGCTCGATCTGACACAATCGCCGCAGACACTGTTCAGGCAGCTCGACAAGAAGCGACGCAACAATATTCGCTATGCGGAGAAAAATGGAGTTGAAGTATCGGAGGTCCGAACAGCGGAGGAGTTCCGCGCTTATTACCAAGAAGTTTACTGCCATTGGCGAGCTACTTCACGCAAGCAGATCTTTGCTGCCGAGACCGCGCAGGAAGGGTTTGAACACAGGTTCGAGCTCAGTGGCTGTCGGAAACTATTCGTGGCGCGGTTTGAAGGGAAAATGGTAGCTGGCATATTTCTTCGAATTCAACCCGGCGGTCTGGTGGAGTATGCAGCCGGACAGTCCGTTGACGAGGCTTTGTACCTGAAACCCAACGATTTGGTCCAGTGGAAGGGGATCGAATGGGCGTGTGGACAGGGTTTTCGCACCTACAGCCTTGGAGGATCGGGACCATTTCATCGAGAGTTCGGAGGGACGGTTGTGCCGGTCTGCCGTTACAGGTTGGATCAGAGTTGGCTCCATCGTTATTCTTTGCAGGATGTGATGGTAGGGTCCGCAAGAAAAATCCTCCACGTTATGCCCAAGCCAATCCAACAGGTAGTGCGTCGACTGCGAGCGAGCTGAATTTATTAGCACCTATGATGAGGCATCTACTCAAGCGATCCTTATCGAGCTTCCCGACACCCTTATCGCCTCGTCAGTGATCTGTTTCTTCATCTTCCTGTGCAGACAGCCGGCCCCGACAGCCGAAAAATGCTGGCGTAACTTAACCCCCCCAAAATCAATGAGTGCGCCAACAGCCGAGAATTGGAAAAATGCTGGCGCAAATGCTGGCGCAACGCTAACCCTTACTTATCTTCTTCTTCTTTGAAATAGAGAGAGAGAGAGAGAGAGAGAGAGACTGCTCTCGGCGCAGTCTGATACCGAAGCATACTATGGACGGCTGGGGAAAGCACGGGACTTCTCGCGCCGTGCAGTGGACTCGGCAGTTCGGGCAGGCTCCAAGGAGACAGCCGCACTGTGGGAGGTGAACGCTGCTCTGCGAGAGGCCGATTTCGGTAACACGCAAGCAGCACAACAGGATGCCAGCACAGCTCTAGCGGTAGCTTCGGGCCGCGACGTGAAAGTACTCGCAGCCTTGACGCTGGCAGGCAGCGGCGACACTACACGGGCGAAAGCTATGATCGAGGACTTGGAAAAAAGCGACCCGTCAAATACTGTGCTGATGCTGTACTGGCTAGCGACTCTCCATGCAGCTATACAACTCAATGACACCAATTCAGCACAAGCTCTTCTTGCTCTGGAAGCTGCTGCTCCTTATGAACTCGGAGGGCCAGCACCATATCAGCAGGGAACGATTTATCCGGCCTATCTTCGCGGCCAAGTCCAGCTAGTGGCGCACAACGGCACTGCCGCAGCAGCCGAGTTTGAGAAATTCCTTGACCACCGTGGCATAGTCCTTAACTTCCCGACTGGCGCGCTCGCCCATCTCCAACTTGGAAGAGCCTATGGTATGCAGAGCAACACCGCCAAAGCAAAAGCCGCGTACCACGATTTCTTCGCCCTCTGGAAAGACGCCGACCCCGACATCCCCATCCTGCAGGAAGCCAAGGCGGAATACGCGAAGCTGCACTGAGATGAGAGGCTGTTGCCTGGGGCGTGACCAATGTCGTTTAGACAAACAAAACTCGCGCCGCTATTCATCCTCGCCAAACAGCTTCTTCCTTACCACTTCGATGTTTAAGGTCACGCTTGTGCTGGCAGTGGTATCCCCGACGACTGATTGAACAGCTTTGCCCTCGAGCCTGTCCGCAATCTCTCGAGCAGCATCTGTCTTGCCTTTGATGGCCGCCTTGAACTGACCTTCGGCTGCAAGCTGTGCATAAGTGTGCAAAGTTCGTTGAAGAAAGCCTAGCCCTAAAGCGGGCGGAATGCCGGAAATAGCCGCCGGATGAACAAATTGTCATCTTCCGGAAAAGCTCCGGTAATGTTTCGGTCGTATCGTGAAGTTGGTCTTTGTGTCTCAACAGATACGTGGAATTCGGTTTGAGCATGCCCGCGTACAAGCCCGATAGCAGTAGGTGCTGCGTTTTCCTTTTTTTCTTAGGAGCAATCTTGCAAGGGGTCTCGGCGTTTTCTCAGGAATTGCCAGATGCTCCGTCAGTTGTCCGGAGTGCAAGTTTTCCTGTTCCTGAACGCTGGGCTGCCGTTTCCGATCCAGCAGAATCGCCTGACGTAGGGCTGGTCTCAGCCCGATATGCAAGCAGTAAGGAAAACAGATATCGCCTTCAAAAAGCGTGAGGTGAATGATGCTGAAGAACGGGGAGTGCAATCTTAGTGCCTTCCTTCGGTTCCTTGGGTTTTGTTTGCTTGTTCAAGTCGCTCCCTCTGTGATCGCTCAGACAACGACGGGAGTAGTGAGAGGTACTATCAGCGACGGGGCCGGTCAACCAGTTGCAAATGCCTCCGTGACGGCGACGAGCGTAGATACTAGGCAGAAACAAACCGCGGATACAGGGCCTGATGGTACGTACAAACTGGACCTGCCGACGGGCAACTACTGGCTGACGTTTGAAGCTGCGGGATTCAAGACGTTGGAGATTTCTTCAGTGACGGTCAACGGGACCGCGCCGGAAGTTCTGGATGGCAAACCGGAGAAAGGCGAACAAGTCAGTGACAAACCAGCGACAACACAACAGGAGAGCTTACCGAACGCGCCGTCGAGTAGCACCACAGCACCCTCGCTTTCAGATCTAGGTCTTTCTCCGGAGCAAACTCAGGGAAACGCCCGTGAGCAAGCACTGCTGGATAAACGGACACACATGCTGAAAATCCATCAGCGGATGGGTTTGATCACGACTATTCCGTTGATTGTCACCGTTGCTACCTCCCTCAACGCCGGGGGCAAGAGCACCAGCAGCACCTCACGCGATCTGCATACCGCTCTCGGCGCGGTGACCGGAGACCTGTACTTCATCACCGCTTACTATGCCATCCGTGCGCCTAGGGTGTCTGGAACCGAAACCCGCGGTCCGATCCGTTTCCACAAGGCCATGGCTTGGATACATGGCCCCGGAATGATTCTGACCCCTATCCTGGGAATCATAGCTTTCGATCAAAAGAACAAAGGAGAAAAGGTCCACGGCATTGCGTCTGCACATGGGCCCGTGGCCATCGTGACCGCTGGGGCGTTTGGGGCCGCGCTTTTGTCGGTATCGCTGAAGTTCTGAGCTGAACTTATGGACAGGAAAATACTGCTCGCCTGCTGCCTTCTCGCGGTTCCCGGGCTTGCCCTCGCCCAGAGCCAATGGGTCCTGGAACAGAGCACCCTCACCTACCAGGTCTCACATCCGCTACATCAAACCGAGGGCGTGAGCCATGCGGCACGCGGCAAGGGCACATGCCACGAGGGACGATGCGATTTCCTGATCGCGGTGCCGGTGAAGTCATTTGATTCTGGGGACAGCAACCGCGACATCCACATGGTGCAAGCCACCCACGGCGCACAGTTTCCCATGGTCACCGTGCGAACCCGGCTGCCGGAATCGGCATCAAGCGCGGCAACGATCAACGCCGATCTAGAGGTCCAGTTTGCGGGCCAGACCACAGGGTATAAACAGGTTCCTTTCCAGTTGCTGAAACAAGGGAACCAAACCCGGATTTCCGGGACGATTCCGGCGACACTCTCCGACTTCAAGATCGACCCGCCCTCGCTGTTAACCATGCCAGTGAAGAACGAGATCCCAGTGCGTGTGGAAATGACCTGGCATCCGCAGTGAATGCTGGATTTTCTGGCTTAGGTAAGTTTCCAGCGCGGAATTTCCTGCATCCCATCTGGAGGTGTAAAGTCTTGGACGGGCGGGAATCTCCGATGCGATTGTTGGTGGTAGAAGACGACATTTCCATTCAGCAGTTCCTCAAGCGGGCGCTGACGGAAGCTGGATACCAGGTAGATGCGGCAAGTACGGCAAAAGCTGGCGAATCCATAGCCTTGGAAGGTGCTCACGATGCTTTCATCATCGACCTAGGCCTTCCCGATCTGGATGGATTGGACTTAATTGCGCGTTGCCGCGCCCAAGGTAATGCTGCGCCGGTTTTAATCTTGTCTGCCCGGCGTTCTGTAGACGAACGTGTTCGCGGACTGGAGCAGGGCGGAGACGACTACCTCACGAAACCATTTGCCCTCCCGGAACTGCTGGCAAGATTGAGAAATCTTCTACGGAGGTCCGCGGTTTCACAGACTGAATCGGTGCGCCTGCAAGCTGCTGACTTACAGCTCGATTTGGTACGTCGGGAAGCACGACGGGGCGATCATTTGCTGCAACTGACCCCGCAGGAATTTTCTCTGCTGGAATATCTTTGTCGCAACGAAGGTCGGGTTGTGACCCGGACCATGATCCTGGATCATGTCTGGAAGATGAGGATTGATCCCGCTACTAACGTAGTGGATGTACATATTTACCGCCTTCGTAGCAAAGTGGATCACGACACCCCGCGACCGCTGATTCATACGATTCGTGGTGTTGGCTACGTTCTCAAACATGCCTAGGAACTTACGTACGACCGCCGCTTGGCGGATTTCAATCTGGACAACTCTGGCGTTTGCGCTCGGAACCGCTGGGGCGTTTTCCATAGTGTATTTCCTTGTCGCTCAGGGTCTTAGGGAGCGGAGTGACACTTGGCTTAGCGGCGAAGCTGAAGTCCTAGCTCAAGTCTCAGCGGATACTCCGAGCGATCACCTATACAAGCGGATCGTTCGAGAGGTGGCTGAACTCGCAACTCAGGAAGTACCGGATGAGCGCGATGCTCGCGGCGAGAGGCTAAATTCCGTTTTTTTCTTGGCAACAAACCCCAGCAACCCTGAGGGTCCGTTGTGGGTTGGCCCTGGCTCAAAGGATGCTTTCGTTAAGGCGATTCAGCAGACAAACCTGGCTCCGGGACCTCCTAAATCCATAACAGTCGAAGGGTATCGACAAACGTTTCGAGTGGTTGTGAAAGCGCAAAACGGAAGAACAGTTTATCTCGGACTATCGGATCATGGTGCCAGGCATGTGTTGCACATATTAGCTCGTCGTTTTCTGATGGTTTGGGGCGGCATGTTTCTGCTCGGTTTTGTCATCTCCTACTGGAGCGCGCGTCGTACGCTGCATCGTGTTGAACGAATCACGGAAACCGTCGCGCGAATTGGCACTGAGGGGTTACAGGAACGTTTGCCTGAACCTGTGAATTCAGATGAAATTTCGCGGTTGGCGAAGACCTTTAATCACATGCTGGATCGTCTGCAGTCTTCGGTGAATCAGCTCCGAACGGTTACCGGAAGTGTCGCGCACGACCTCAAGAGCCCCGTGACCTTGATTCGAGGTACGTTGGAATCGGCATTATGTAATGAAGGAAATGACAAGTGGCGTGACTCGGTTGGTGAGGCGATCGAACACCTGGACAGGCTCTTGCAGTTGCTTAACACAACGCTGGACCTCGCGGAGGCAGAGGCGGGCGCCCTTCGCATCGATCGCGGTCCGGTCGACTTCACGGATGTCGTGAGACAACTCGTTGACATTTATCAACCGGCGATGGCCGAGCACCATCATGAGGTAACCACTGACCTCGAACAGCATGTAATTGTGGATGCTGACGTGGCCCTCCTAAATCGTGTGATAAGCAACTTGCTTGAAAACGAATTGACTCACCTGCCGGCCGGCTGCCGAGTAGATATCAGGCTCCATTCACATCAAGGATCGGCAGCACTGGTAATTGAAGACAATGGTCCGGGATTCCCTCTCGATATCGGCAGGCAGAGTTTCAAGCGATTCGTAAAGGGCAAGCATTCTCCCGGTCACGGTCTCGGGCTAGCGTTCGTGGACGCAGTCGTCCAGGCACATGGCGGCGGGACGCGGGTCTCGGATCGTCCGGGAGGCGGCGCCGTTATAACGTTGTCGCTGCCTGTTAGCGTGCTCCAGACAGCGTAAGTCCCATTCCCACTCCCGCTCCCGAGCGCTAAACTTCGAATGTTTGAATGTCCTTGTGGGATCGAAATCGGCCTCGATCTGTGCGAAACTTACGGCAATGGAGCAACTGAGGGTTTGGCTAAAATCGGTACTGTCTTGCAGAAAATGGACAGGGGACTACGAGTGCTCACTGTGCGGGGATTTATTTCATCCCAATCCTAACAAACCATTCGATATGCCTCCCATCTTCGGGCTTCACGCCGGGGCAGTGCATCCCGGCGCAAAGCTAAGCCGCGAGCGTAACCACTTCAGCCAGGCTCTTGAAGAAACTGTGAACGATGCTGCAGAGAACGAATGAGTTTTGGTCAGCACAGCCTTTCAGTTAATGGTCATCAAAACTGCGGTTGCATCTGCTTTTCTTGCGTTACGGCTTCTTCGCGATCTCTGCCAAGTTTAGGAGAACAGAGCAATACTGGTCTGAGTATTTTACGGATCGCACCTCATTGAGTATCGGCGCGCCGCGGATCATACGCTCACTTCGCCGTGGACATCCGGTGCCGCGACTGGCCCATACGTATCCTCCGCAGCCGGACTTGCTGGTAGCGTTTTGCGACCAAAGAAAGCTTCTCTTACCAATCCAAAAATGGTTCGGCGGTTTTGAGCGACAACTCTTAACCATGCCATTTTCCCCATCATGGGGAAATATATCCCGCGGAAGCATAGGCGTGCGAGGAAGATGTTTATGCGATAACCAAGAGGCTGCTCACTGAGCGAGTTGACCGCGTGGGCTAGCGCTTCTGGGTTGTACGCTTTCTCCCAACCGTATTTTACTTCGGCGTGAGCTTGTTCAATAGTCATCTTGAGCGGCGTGTGGGCCATCGCGAACGGGATGAATTCCTGCCAGTGCTTAGGGCGCGTGAGCCGGCCCGAGGTTTCGAGCCGCTTGTAGAGTGGAGTTGCTGGTAAGGGTGTAAGCAGACCGAAAATGGGAAGGCCCGGAGGCCAGGTTCGGACTTGCATGAGCGTGCGCTCGGCCACGCCGGTAGTGTCGTTGTCCATACCGAAGATAAACGATGTGATCGCATACACGTTGCGTTGTGCTAGGCGTTCGAGCACGGCGGCATACTCACCGGGTTTGTTGAATCCCTTGTTCACGTCTTTCAGATTGGTCGGATCAATGGATTCCATGCCGATGAAGATCCATTTACCACCGGATGCGGCGATCAGATCAACGAGTTCCTCGTCGCGCAACAAGTTGGCGCTGATCTGCGCTACCCAGTGGACTTGGGCTTTGGCAGCGATGATGTCGCGCAGCAATGATTTGGTACGCTTCACATTGATAGCGAAATTGTCGTCGATGAAAAAGACCGCCATCTGACCCTTCTCTTTACGAGCGCGAGCTTTCAACAGCAGAAGTTCGTTGACGACACTTTCGTTGGTCCGAAAACGAATGGAATCGCCGAAAAATCCGGTGACAGTGCAAAACTCGCAGCCGTAGGGGCATCCTCGTCCGGACTCGACGGGGACGATGCGAAAGGTTCCCCAACCTTCACCAACTTTCCGGAGGAGTGCGGCGGCGGACATAGGAACAAGGTTGAACTGATCAAGATCGATTGAGTCCCAAGGAATCACGGGGTACCGCTTCAGCGAAGGCTTGCGCTCTTTGCCCATATCGTCGATTGGGGCATATTTCTCCTTAAGCTGACCATTAACAGCATCGTTCACAATTTGCGGCCAGGTTTCGTCGGCTTCTCCCAGGGCGACAGCATCGGCGTGGCGTAGGCCGCCGCCGCGACCGAGGGCTTCGTCGGCCAGTTCGGTAACGTGAGGACCACCCATCACGACCGGAACCCCAGTGGCGCGAATGGCATCGGCGATGCGATATGCCTTCGCGATCATTCGGGTCATGGCGCCGATGCCGACCAGTCCGACGTTTTGTTCGCGGACGTATTGCGCGATTTGACGCTCGTCCATTGGCTGGGCGTTACCGTCAATCAGCAGAACTTCATGACCAGGAGGAGTCAGGGCCTTGAGCAAAAACATCCAAAGGTGCGGCATGAAGTTGCGAGTCACACCGTTGTCGGGGTTGTAGAGCAAAATTCTCATGACAGTTCCTTACTTGAATCTTTTGCGATTCACCGCACGGGCCGTCACGAGCGATGCCGATCTGCTGATTTTTTCTTAAACGCAATCCCCTGTTCTTGAACTCAAAGACTGTGAGCTTCTCTCGTCCTCGTAGACATCAACACTGTGGCTCCATCTGGGGTTCTCGCGTCGCGGTTTCTTCGTGATCTTTGGAATCAAACCCCGCCCTGATCATGGGACATTGGGCGTCAGACTCAGCGACATGGAGTAACGCCCGCATTCTTGTCTCCGCGATATCCTGCCGCGCGCAGCCCAGGAGAACGGAGCAATCCTGGTCTGTGTATTTTTCAAGAACCGCCATGACAAAGACAAAGCGCTCGAAATCTTCAAGGCCCAGGATGCTCCCGATTGCGTAACCAGCCTCCGGCGTCCGCCCAAAACTGCAACTGACGGGATCACTCGGTGATTCTGCGACGGTCGAGTGGTTCTTGCGGGGTGCCAACATGCGAATTGCATTCAGAATAATCGTCCGCCGAACCCAGGATTGCGCCCAATCTCGAAATACGTAGCTCCCTTCGAGGCAGTCGGCCAAGCCGCAGACAAAACATTCTTCGGCCTTTGTCGGATCGGCCGTCAGCAAGAACGAAAGCAAATGCATGCTAACCATATTTTCTGTGGACACGCGCAAAACTCGGTGCTCGTTGCATCGCCTGCGATCTGTCAGTAGAGATCGGACTTGTTCGTCGCACGGGCCTTTGTCCTCTCTCCTCACCATTCGCCCCTCTGCATTGGTCAACGATGTCAGTCTCAGGCGCTCAGTGCTTAAACAACTTTAAAAGGTATCCAGGGCAATTTGTTGTCCCCACTTGTCTGCGGTATTCGAAAATGATCGATCCGAGGCCGGGTAGTAGAAATTGGAAATTCCTGCCGCTACAGCGTTTCCGGCCAGTTCCGATGTATTGAACTGGTTGCCACCGTCATTGTTCCGAGTGACAAATTCCCGGCTGATGGCGTATCCAGTGCACTTCCAAAACCCACCCGTGCCTTTCACGAAATAACGAGGGTCCTGATGGAGAGCAACAGGAAATAGGCCCTCCGTCATAATGTTTCCAATCGCTTGATCTGCGAAGGCTCCTCCGTAGTATTTGCCAAACCCTGCGCTCCAGTCCCGAAAGGTGTGTACTGACGTTCCGCCATCGAGATACCAGCAAAAATGCTAGCCACTAGAAATGCCGCGGGATCGAACGAATCGTCCAACGAAACTTTCATCTTTTTGGTAGGCGTCAAGGGTTTGATCTCTTCCGAATTTTCGTCCGAGCGATAGTTTGGAATGATCCAAAGAATGTGGTTCTTACTCGGTTCGTGTTGCATGAGGTTTGAAGGTTTCGATTGAGTTTGAGTTGCGCTTGGGGCATCCGGCAGCGCTGACGTTTCCTGAACAACAGCTGTCGCCCTTGCGAATAAGAAATTAGCAGAGATCATTAGGCAACAAACCATTGGAACGAATGAACACGTCGACCACCTCCGCATACTATGGTTGATGCAAATCGAGGTTCCTCATGAGGGAACATGAACAACTTGTCATCTGTTTGCCATGCCGAATTCATTCTGTAGCTGCTAGTCTTCCTCATGGGTCGTTGTGACTCCGATCGGATGATGAGTTGCCGACATCTCGCGATCACGTTTCTGCTCCTCACCTTGATCCTGGCTGCAACTCTCGCCCGTGCTCAAGACAACTACGAAATCCAGGTGTACGGATCTGATCTGCTCGATCCGGGACACACCATGGTTGAACTCCATAGCAATTTCACGATGGTTCGAAGGCAATTTTGGATGGGGTTTACCCCACCAATCATGCCGAGCATGAAACGGCCGAGATCACTCACGGTTTCAATGACTGGTTTGAGTGTGGCTTTTACAGCTTTACTTCCATAACTGAGGGCCAGACCTGGCAGTGGGTGGGAGATCACATCAGGCCGCGAGTTGCCGTGCCGAAGAAATGGGCACTGGCCCGTGGGCGTGAGCCTCGCGAATGAAATCGGCTACCAGAGGCGGCAATATTCTGTGGACACGTGGACCTGGGAAATTCGTCCCATCGTGGACCAAAAGGTGGGACGCTGGTATTGGTCGCTGAACCCCACGCTCGACCGATCTTTCCACGGCGAGAGCGTGGACCAGGGCGTGGTATTCTCGCCGAACTTCAAATTCAGTCACGATTTCACACCGAAAGTTGCGGGAGGTCTTGAATGCTACGGATCGGTCGGTCCAGTGACTGGGTTTGATGCCGTCTCACAACAGCAACATCAGGTTTTCCCCGCAATTGATTTGAATATCGCTCCGCAATGGGAAATAAATTTCGGACTCGGGGTGGGCCTTACGGGTTCGACCGACCACCTGATGGCGAAGATGATTCTGGGTTATTCGCTTTAATTTCTGATCAATGAAACGAAGGAGCGCACAAGTGATAAAAGGTATCGTAATCGGTTTCATTCTGGCCATTGCGATTTCAGTGGGTTGTGTCTTCCTTTACTTTTCTGCCGGCTTGGCTCCAGTAGCAACGGCCGATCCGCCGATGCCGTTTGAGAAGAAGCTGGCAAATATGGCATTGGACGCGCATATCGAGAAGCAACACATTCCACCCTCTTCTGTGCCTGCGGACGAACCCAATTTTCTTGCCGGTGCGACCTTGTACAAGCAGCACTGCGCCTTGTGTCACGGACTTCCGGGGCAGCCACCCATGGATTATGCGACAACGATGTTTCCCAAACCACCACAGTTGTTCCGTGGCAAGGGCGTGACCGATGACCCGGTTTCGGCGAGCTACTGGAAGGCAGCGAACGGTATCCGTCTTTCGGGCATGCCTTCTTTCAAGACCAAGCTAACGGACACCCAGCTATGGCAAGTCAGCCAACTGCTCGCGCACGCGAATGAAATTCCTGAATCGGTGAAGAGGGTGCTTATTCCAGATTCACCCGGCGCAGTATTGACACCTTCGCTTCCTTCAGCCACAACGTGAATTCGTCGACGTGAACGGAACGATCGAGGAAATGCTCACGCTGCTGAAAGATGAGGCCAATCGATACTCGGTTACCATGCGCACGGATCTCGCTGCCGACCTGCCCAAAATCATGGTGGATCGCGTGCAGCTGCAGCAGGTCTTCATGAATCTGATGCTCAACGCCATCGAAGCCATGAAGGACTCAAGCGGAGAGCTTACGGTTAAGTCGGAACTGCAGGACGGTCAACTCCAGTTCTCGGTCAGCGACACCGGCGTGGGTCTGCCAAAGGAGAAGATGGATCAGGTCTTTTCTGCGTTCTTTACTACCAAGCCCCTAGGCAGCGGCATGGGATTATCCATCAGCCGTTCCATTGTGGAGTCGCATGGCGGCCGGTTGTGGGCAAGCGCTAACGATGGACGAGGTGCGACCTTTCATTTCACTTTGCCGACCACAGCCGAAATCCTGCAAGTGCCAGCAACTGGAACGTGATTCGGCCATGCTCGGATACGAAGCTTTGGTGTCCTGTGCTTGCGCTTGCCACGCCGCGCTCAGCACGACCACCAGCGCGAAGCTTCCTAGTGCGATAGTCCTGACTTCTTTCGGTCCATTGATTTTCTCTCTCAGTGTCTTCGGCCTTGTAGACGACGCCCATCCCGCCGCCTCCGAGTCTCTCTCGACGATGCGGTAGTGCGCGATGGTTTCGCCGATCATGCCGCAAGCATGCTATGGCGGAAGCGTAGGTAAGTCAATGAAAGCTGGGGAGTTGGCAGTATCTCCAGAGGGTTATTAGCGCAAAATCGTCTCTCTACTCATTGACCCTTTTAGCCCCGAAATTCCACCCCCACACCTCCCAACTGGTTGATCTGTTCAACAAGCGGTTTTTGAAGGACCGGAAGAAGATGGCGGAACTGGGCTTCGAAGAGGGTATTGGCTTTATTCCGTTCGCCGGCATCGGATGGGGAGCCATTAAGGCCATCAAGAAAGATGACTCATCGCCGGTTCGTGCGGCAGCCGCAAAAGTGCTGGCGAAGGATCTAGCCACCAGCGAAGCGCTGGCCGAAGCAGCGGACGACAAGAGCTGGCTAGTTCGCGCAGCAGCGCTGGATGCTCTTGGCAAACGGGGAGATCCTTTGGTGCTCGACACAGTGAAGCTGTATCTGTTCGATGAAAAGGTTGCCGTTCAGTACACTGCGGCCGCTGCGGTCCCGCGACTCATGGCCATCAAGGAAGCCGGTCCCTACCAACGGAACAGAAGAAGAGAAAAAAGCAACTTCACTGATTAGTTGGTTCTGCGCGCCTATTTTTCTTGTACGGAAAGCCGGGAGGTCTTGGCAGCCGTCGTTCGAGGGGCATTGCTGGGCCGCACGCCCTGGCCGGAGGGTAGCGCTCGAAATCGGACGGATGATGCAGTTCTTGAAGTACTGTTTTCCTGCTCGGACAACGCCAAGAGCTGCTTGACGATTTCTGCTTTTTCCGCCTTCTTCGCTCTTTTGGGCTCGCCTGACCCTACTTTTGCCATTATTGCGAACGCCATCAGTGCAGTTGCAACTCCGATAAAAACGATGCTAATCATCTAACCGGCTTTCCTGGCGCGAGTAGTCAAACCAGCGGTTCAAGGAATTGTGCGCTCGCGGGAGTGGCGGGATACAGGTTACTAAGGTTGCTGTCCCGACGCGAGCCGTTGTTGCAACCCTGTACCGTTATCCGAGCCCGCTCTCCTGACTTTTCCGCGGGCTTTCTAGCTGCTAGAATCCCGCCACACGTTCCAAACGAATTATTGTCCGCCGAAGGCGGACCCCAGGAGGCTCTATGTTTGGGAGCGGGAAACTGTTCTTCTACACTATCCTTCTCGGATGCCTCGCAGTGGGGTTGGGGACGCCTCTTGCCCTTCTGGCCGCCGCAGCACAGCCGCAAGATCGTAAGGGCTCTGCGAATGCGGACGCACCTGATGAGTCACAAAGGTCCGACTCCGAAGAAGCTCCTGAGAGCGAGGATTTGGCACCGGCAGAAGTTCAGCTTGACGTTTCGCGGGTTTCGCCTCTCATTCAAGTGCTATACCAGGCAACGCGTGAAACCAAAGAAGGACCGACCCTCGACCGTTTGGCCGAAGCAAAAAAGCTGATTGAAAATGGTGCCGATGTGAAGGCAGCAGATGAGCAAGGACGGACTGCGCTGCACTGGGCGGTGTTTGGCTCGAGTTATACCACCAAGCCGAAGGTCCTGGTCGCCTAGGAGGAAATCGCTGATCGATTGATCGAGCGCGGAGCGGACATTAACCGCGAAGATGTTTACAACGACACTGCCCTCGATTATCTGCTGTACTCTCCCAATTTTGAAATGCAGACTTTGCTGATCGAGCACGGCGCCAGCAGCGGCTTTCAGGCCGCTTTCTTCCACTTCTTCAATCAGGTTTCCACCGCTATGCCGAAGTCTCAAGCTGCGGGCGTTGCCTTGTCCATGAAGGCTGACCTAACGCCTGGACTGACCATGAGTGTGCGACTGGACGGTCCCATATACAGCGACCGCTCCCGCACCGGTGACCCCATTGTGGGCACGGTCACCTATCCTTTGTGCAAGAGCGGTGAAAACATCGCCTGCAAGGAAGGCGAATTGCTGATAGCGCCCGGAACCAAGGTGAATGGCACGGTGCTGTTCGCGAGCAAGGCGCCGGATAAGTACTCACAGCCCCGGCTGGTGCTCGACTTCTCAAATATTGTCTACAAGAGCGGCAAGAGTTCGCCCCTTTATGCGCGCGTGCTGGATGTAGATAACGCACGCGAGACCGTCCGCAACAACGAGATTATGGGCATCATCCAGCCGCACGCTTCCAGCAAAGTATCGATCGCGATGGCAGCCTTGGGCGCTGCCAATCCGATCGCCGGATGCACCATAAAGGGCATACAGACGGTTTATGGTTTGTCGCTCCGTCGTGAGATTCTCTTTCCTACCGGGACTGACATGCAGATTCAAGTCGTCCGCGCATCCATGCTAAAGGAGAAGCAGTCCTGGCCGGGATGGCCGCAGTTGCCGATGGACGCAAAACTTCACTCTATCGTTTCGGCAGCGCCTAAGCGTACGAAAGCGACAAACGGAACGCCTTCCGACCTGACCAATCTCATGTTTCTTGGAACCCAAAAACAACTTATCGCCGCGTTCAACGAGGCTGGGTGGTTTGAAACCGATGCCCTTAATGTGGGCTCAGCCATGAAAACGGTGCAGGCTACCCTTCGGCAGTCGGGGTATTCCAACGCTCCCGTTTCATCATTGACGCTCAACGGACGGCCTCCTGATTTGGTCTTCCAAAAATCTCTCGACACCTTCGCCAAACGGCATCACATTCGCATTTGGAAGGAAGCGGTGATGTACAACGGGCGAGAAGTCTGGATCGGCGCCGCGACCCACGACCTTGCAGTAACAAAAAGCAGGGCCGGCACCAAATGGTCTCATCGTATCGATCCCCATATCGACCGTGAGCGGGATTGGGTCGAGACCGATCTGCTCTTTGCCGGAACTGCGGTTGCCTACATGGACGTGGATCGTCCGACCGCGCCGCACAAAGCTGCGAACGCGACCGGCGACGAAATTGTTACCGACGGCAAGATGTCAGTTTTAGATTTAGGGCTGGCGAAAGCAGCGGGTGCCGGTTTGCAAACTCGGCAGTGATAAGGAAGGGCAAGGTTTTCAATCGTTATCGGGTCAGGTGACTGCGCAGCTGTTTGGAGAGCTTTTCCACTCGCTTGAGTTTCTCCAATACATCTTTCGGCAACAATCCACGGTTCGCTCGGTCGACGTCGGCAGGAATGGGATGCAGAAAGTTCGGCGAGTTCCTTGGCATTGTGCCGAAGTTTATCCATGTCGAGGGGGACTCCCTCTGGGTCTGCGCTGACGCCGTGGGTTCGGGCATGGTATTTCCGCAGCCAATCCGGATCGGGAGGATGTGGTCCACAGCGTCCCAGCGGAGCGCCGAGCTGGGGGACTGGAGCCGCAAATGGCACCAGCGCTAACCAAATACAAAGAGATGCGGTCCATCGCATACACATCCCCAGACGCGGCTTTTCTGCAGAGTCTACTACCGCAATGGGACCACTGGAGCGCACACCAAGAGTAACCTTAGCTTGCATGTCAAGCGAACACCCGCCGGAGAAAGTGATACACTGTTCTTACGCTTAATACCGCGGTTGTATGGTGTGATGGCTCTGGTGCACTATCTGATCTGAGAAGTCCCGCCTTCAGTTTTCCCTCCGTATGTCTTCGGCGTAATCAAAACTTATGACTGGTAACGCAAGTTGCTGTGCTCGCTCGGAAGCTCGTGTGCGCGCCGCGATAGCTTCCAGAGAAAGCACAATGCAGAATTTTTCAAAATTACCGATCTCTCAATACACTCAGGAGCGATTGTCATCGGCCCACTTTTCGATACCCACTCCCGTTCAAGCGGCTGCAATTCCACAAGCGCTGGCAGGCAAAGATGTCCTTGCCACGGCACAAACCGGCACAGGTAAGACGCTTGCCTTCTTGGTTCCGATCATGGAACAACTACTTCAGCACAACACGCCGGGGATCACCGCCTTGGTCCTGGTTCCCACGCGCGAGTTGGCCATGCAGGTTGCGGACCAGTATGACGCCTTGCATGGAGCAAAACTGTCGCCGGCCGCGTTGGTAGTAGGCGGATTGTCTGAAGCACAGCAGCTTCGCGCCATTCGCCATAGAGCTCGCTTCATGGTCGCAACCCCGGGACGGCTGGAAGACTTCCTCGATCGCAAGCTGGTCAATTTTGCTGGCCTGCGACTACTCGTACTCGACGAAGCCGACCGCATGCTCGACATGGGATTTCTTCCCGCGATTCGTCGGATCGTGGCCGTTCTTCCCCAACTGCGTCAGACCATGTGCTTTTCAGCGACTCTCGAGGCATCCGTCGCGCACTTGGTGAATGACTATATGAAGAACCCCGTTCGCCTTGCCTTCGGGTCGACGCTGAAGCCTTCGGAAAATGTCCGAGTCCAGGCCTTTGAAGTCGATCCCGACCACAAACAGGAATTGCTGCACGATTTGTTGGCGAAAGAAACAGGCCGGTGTTTGGTATTTGCTCGCACCAAGCGAGGAGCGGAGCGGCTGGCCAAGAATCTCAATCGTGAAGGTTTCGCCGCCGCCTTGATCCACGGTGACCGCTCCCAATCACAGCGGATAGCCGCTCTCAGTGGATTTCAGCAAGGACGCTACCGCATATTGGTGGCCACCGACCTGGCTTCTCGCGGCATTCATGTCCAGGACATCGCCCACGTCATCAATTACGATCTACCCGAAGTCGCTGAGAACTTCATCCATCGCGTCGGGCGCACCGGACGAGCCGGCGGACTCGGAGTGGCTTCCACCCTCTTCGCCAGGCATCAGCGCTCGGACTTATTCGAATTGGAGCGCACGCTCGGTATACGGATGGAAAGAATGCGCAGCAGTGACGCTGTCTCTGAAACTCTGATGCCTGAAAGAGGTGTTCGGAGAGAAGACGTCGCTGATTTCACTAAGTCAGATCACATCAAATCTGGCCGCGGCGAATCCGATCGCTTTGATTCAGCGCCAAGACCGCGAATGGTTCGGCTTCCCGGAGAAGTCCTGCAAATCCAAATGGAAAGCTGAGCTTGTCCATCGCGATCCTCCCCCAAAAACTCTTAACCGCAAAGGACGCAAAGAAACTCGCAAAGAGCGCTAAGAAAAGGCTAGATCCCTGCACTACCTTTGCAATACCTTTGCGGTGAAGCGCTTTGGTCGCGAGCGAACCAGATCGGAGCTCACCCCCGCAGTTCCCTGACCGTGCCAACGTAGTTTCCACCGCAAAGGCGAGGTCAACAATATGCGCAAGGCACGCACAAAGCCTCAGGCCACGATGGCGGAGAGTTCACCCGGCTGGTTAATCGATGTAACGTTGTAATGTGTCGCTTTAGCGTCGTAGCGGGACAAGTGCTTCCGTCGCTCCTCGGGGATAACGGCAGTTTCGTAATCGGGCCCGGCCACGGCGCGGATCGCGTCGATGGAATCCCAAAGAATTACGGTCATGAACTCGACCTCGTCACCTGCCTGTCTCCTCAACAGGTAGCTGCCCCGATAGCCTTTTACTTTGCTGATGCCCGGCAGAAGCTCCGGCTTCAGCATGGCTTCATAAGCGTCGGCGTGCTCAGGGGTCGTGCAGCCGTGCCAGACTCGTGCGATCACGCTAATCTCCTGGGGAAAACGATCTCCTGGAAAATGATCCGGGGAACCGAGACATTGTATAGCGGATCGTTGTATCGCGGATCATTGGACAGTGAGGATGAAAGAGGTTGCGTGACTCAGCGATCCGCTCGTCGCCGTAACGATAATGTTGTAGTTTCCCTTCGGGGTGCCGGGATCGGGCGGTGGCGGTGGCGTGCTGCTACCGCCTCCACAGGCTGGAATCGTGATTAAGAATCCAATCGCTAACAGCGATAGCAGGGTGCTCCAGCGTCTCCGCGATGGCGCTCCGAACAGGAAGATGCCTGCGGCACTGGCTCCCAGGCCGCTCATCCACCAGCCCAGTCCCCCCGATGCGCTGGAAATTTTGAGCGCAGGATGAGGAGCAGTCGTGCCGACGCTAATAGTGGTCACGCCTCCACCAGTAATGGAGAGGGGGCTGAAGACGCATTGGCTCTCAGCCGGCAGCCCGGCGCACGCGAAATTAATCGCACCGCTCAAGCCGGGCGATGCCGCAACGGCCAACGCCGTTGTCCCCGGGATTCCAGCAGTAACTGTGATACTTGCCAGCGATGTTGGCATGCAGAAGTCTGCGGCGGTGATGGTAAAGCTGACTAGTGGGGAGCTGCTGGAGTTAAAACTCTGGTCTCCTGAATAATTAGCCACGATGGGGTGCGAGCCGACTGCAAGTGAACAAGCAGCCAAACCATTCGGAGTACCGGTACTTCCCTGACTGTTCAGCACATAGGGATTTCCTGCGACACTGGCGCCCTTATCCATGAAGCTGATGCTGCCAGTCGGTATGCCAACTTTAGACATGCCAACTACATTAGCGCTCAGATAGACCACGCTGCTCGCCGGGCCCTGGGTAACGGGAACTCCATTCACGTCACGTGCGAAGATAGAAGCGGTGGTGGTGCTTTGCTCCGAACTGACGGTTACCAAAATCCCTGGGTTTGAGTCGCTAGAGGCAAATTTCCCGTCGCCGGGATAATGCGCGGTAACCAACCACGCGCCGCCTGGAAGCAGGCTCGTAGCCGCAGAAAGCGAAGCGATATTGGTTCCGATGGGACTTAGCGTACAGATATTCGGCGAAGTACAGAGAGGTACTGTCTGTACGCTCGTCGGGTTCAGCACCGCCGCGGCGGAGAGAGAGACATCGCCGGTGGGCGTGCCGCTATTACCCTGCACGGTAATGTTCACGGGTATCGAAGTCCCATGTGGGAGCGTGATCGGACCGGTCGAGTTGTTGAGAAGCAGTGTGGTGGTAGTGGCGTTGAACGTCATCGCACTCCACGCGTTCACCAGGTTGGTGACATTGACGGAACCGAGTCCGGTTGCCAGATCATAGCCCACGCCGCTATTGAACCCAGTGAGGCCGGGTACCGAGTTGTTGCCAATAGTGACGTCGTTGAAGACGCAAGTGCTGGCTGGAGGAGCCACGGTGTTGGAGGCGTTACATAGCATGAAAGTCTCCTGCGCGGCCAATTGATAAAGGACATAGTTTGCCTGCCCCTGCCTGGACCCCGTTTTTTGATTCACCAGCGCCATAATGCTGGCGAAGGAAGGCGCAGAAGCCGAAGTGCCGCTCACAAGGTAGAGGGCAATCTGTCCTTGGCTGTTGGGTTGGCAGGAACCTTCGAAACAGATCAGATAGGCATCGTGTAGTGCTGCTGTCAGAGAAACGTCAGGAAGATCGCGGAAATTGCCGGCGGGAATGCCAGCCACTGCCGACTGCCATGAGGGTTTAGCGAAGAAAGAGCTAACGCCGCCACCGCTCGACCAAAGTCCCAATCCTGGCCCGCTCTCATTCCATACATCTTCGGGGATATATCCAAGGGCTGAACCCCCGCTTGCATTGTCGGTAGCACTCCAGTAATTGGTGTCATGCCCGTTTTCATTGAACAGGGTGCCCCCGACGGCAACTGTGAAAGGAGAGGACGCCAATGCGTTCACTGAAGTCCCGAATTCAGCCGATGAGTTGTTGGGGTCGTCGCAGCCAGCCGCACCAGCGTCGCCCGAGGAGACCATATAAGTGATCCCTTGAGCGGCGGCCTGTTCCGCCAGAGCCTCAATGTTGTCCAGTTCGGCCGTTGCACGAAGTGCCTCGCAGCCGCTGAAACTCTCAGTCATTACTGGCGCCAGGTTGTTTTCGACGATGTAAAGCTCGGAAAGATCGACGCCGTCCGTAGTGTTAGTGGTGGCAGAAACTACGAAATCTATGTTGGCAAAGGGGGCCAACGCCGCTGACCAGGTTGCGTCCAGTGTGGCTTCGAACTCCTCTCCTCCACCCAGGTCGCCCGGATCAGGGCCGTTCAGTAGGATATTAAGATTTCCGCAACAGGGTGGAAAAAAACTATGAAAATCGCCCACATCCTGGCCTTGATGAAAAAGGTTGCTGCGAGCGACTACAGCGATGCTTTGCCCCTGACCCTGAATACCCTGCGCGGACAACTGTGTGGCGCCGTAGATAGTCGCATAGTCTGTTAAGGTCAATCCGTGTTTTCCGTCGGGGAACGTAAGCTGAGGTTTTCCCTTGTTCAACGTCGCCACAAGCGGAGGGCCGGAGATTTTGATTGCCGGCTTCTTCAAGAAATTGTGCAGCGTATGTACCCCTGCCACGACCGGCGTCAACGCCGCTGGAATCTGTGGATCAGTCGCATTCGCCCAGTGCTCCTCGCCGTCCACGGTGTATTTGTGAATTGCAGTGTGAAAGGCCTCCTGAACCTGCGCGGCTGTTCCGGAGAATTCAATCACAGCGCGGCCCTTGGCAACCTGCGCCACCTGGAAGCCGTGCACCTGCAGCCACGAGGTCACCACTTGAACGTCCTGCTCAGCCGGCCCGAACTGTTTTCCAAACTGCTCCGGCGTGAGCCACTTGTGGTAGTACGGCGACGCCTTATCTTGTTGATTGTCGAGCAGACTCCGCAGAGCGCTTTCCTGTTCGGGACTGCGTTTGAGAACCAGCAGCATGCGCTCCATGGGTAAATTCGGCGGCGCCGCCCCTTGATCAAACTGCGGGCGAGCTAGAGGATGAGTGTTGCCCTTGAGTGATGTCAACTGCGTCTCGTCCACCGGCTGGACGATCCGCGGCTGGGCGGAAACTTGCTGGCCCCACGTAATGGCTTGGAAAGCGAACCACGAAGCAACAAGATGAATCCGACTGAGCACACGCCTGGCGTTCGGTCGCACGAAGCCCTCCCCAAGGCGTGGTCTCCTGCCCCACCGAGCAGTTCAAGGCAGTGCGACGAGACCCCCTCTCGTCCGAGCCTTCGCCCAGCCGCGTCAGCTTCCAGCAATGCTCTCGATAGTGCTTCATCACTGCGCGGGGGCTAATCATATCGTAAAAGTCCAGGAAGTAAGTCCAGGAAGTAAAGTGGCCGATCTCTTCTAGTAAATTCAATTGGCTCATCTGAATCAAACTTGACACCAGCGTGTCCTCGCAGCAGAATGCGTTTCCATCGCTTGCCGCTTCGAGGACCCTTAATGTCACTCTCCGTGCAACTTTCTTTCGCTCTGGTTTTGCTCGCTTGCAGCTTATGGGCCCAGGATCGTTCACACGCGCGCTCCATGGTGGTTACTCCGTACGGCATCGTGGCCACAAGTCACGTGCAGGCATCGCAGGCGGGGGCAGAGATTCTCGCGCAGGGCGGATCAGCCGCAGATGCGGCCATCGCGGCCAATGCGGTCCTCGGCGTCACCGAGCCCATGATGAACGGCGTAGGCGGCGATCTGTTCGCGTTGTATTGGGACGCAAAGACCGGGAAGCTTTACGGCTTAAACGCCAGCGGGTGGGCGCCGCAACGTCTGACCATCGAGCATCTGAAGGGCAAGGGTGCAACCTTGATGCCAGAAGGAGGTATTGACACGGTCACAGTGCCCGGAGCAGTTGCGGGATGGAGCGCGCTGCACGAACGTTTCGGACGGATTCCCTGGAAAAATATCTTTCAGCCCGCGATTTTCTATGCGGAACAAGGCTACCCGGTCCCGGAACTGATTCACACGTTCTGGGAAGAGTCTGAAGCCAATCTAAAATCAGACGCGGAAAGCCGCCTCGTCTTTCTGCCCGGCGGCAAGGCGCCCGCCGTCGGTGAGATCTTTCGCAATCCAGACCTTGCCAAAGCGCTGCGTGCGATCGCCCAGGACGGAGCTGGCGTTTTTTACAAGGGCGAGATCGCTGGCGCCATCTTGAAAACGTCGCAAGCGGTGGGCGGAACTATGGCGGCCGACGATCTTTCTGAATTCGCGCCGGAATGGGTGGACCCGATCTCAATTAAGTATCGGGACTGGACCGTCTACGAGCTGCCACCCAACGGTCAGGGCATGGCTGCGCTGGAAATGTTGAACATCATGGAGACACAGCCAGCATCGTCGGAAGGCCCGCTCAGTGTGGGCGAACTGCACAAGAAAATCGAAGCCATGAAGCTCGCTTATGCCGACCTGGGTCGTTACACCGCCGACCCTCGCTTCGCCAAGGTCCCGGTGAAGGGATTGCTCTCCAAGGAATACGTTCAGGAACGAGCAAAATTGATCGATCCGCGCACAGCCAACTGTGAGGTTGCTCCCGGTGCTCCGCCCTCAAGCGATACGACATATCTTTCGGTGGTGGATCGGCAAGGGAACATTGTGTCGTTGATCCAGAGCAACTACGCCGCCTTCGGATCAGGCATCACAGTAGGTGGCATGGGCTTTGCGCTGCAAAATCGCGGAGCGTTATTCGTGTTGGACGCAACCCATCCCAATGCGCTGGCGCCTCGTAAGCGCCCCTTCCACACTATTATTCCCGCATTCATGGAGCGCGGGGACCAGCACATCGGATTCGGAATTATGGGCGGACCTAATCAGCCCCTTGCCCACGCGCAGTTTGTTTCCAATATCGCGGATTATGGCATGAACATTCAGGCGGCGCTCGAGACAGCGCGTTTTACGGTCAGCCCGATGCGGGGATGCAATATCCTGATCGAGTCTCGAGTGAAGGCGGACACTCTGCAAAAACTCTCGACAATGGGTCACAAGCTGGAAGCGCGGCAAGAGTACTCGACAGAAATGGGCCGCGGGAATGCGGTGCTGCACGACTCCAAGTCTAAGGTAAACTTCGGCGCCTCTGACGCTCGCGCTGACGGGTCTGCCGAACCCGAGCCCCCTCCCTTCGGTCCTTAAAGTGTGCGATTATCAGAGGGTAATGAAGTCCATAAAATTAAGAAGCGCCCCTTGACCCTCGCGGATCGCGGGACGCCCGAACAGCCCTCCCCCAGAACTGCTCACGCACAAGGTACTTTTGACCGGCTGGACTGTAAATCCCACATTCGTGCCAATGCTCTGGCACGAAATGGCCATAAATTGATCCCTTTCCTGGCACTGGTCTCAGGTTAGTCGAGCATGGATTTTTGACGCAAAAGCTTTGTTAAAAGTATGCACCCATTTGCACATGCTGGTCCAAAAACTCCCTGACTCAGCTCGTAAGTCCTTTGCATTCAGATGCTATGGTAGACCCCGTTTTGGAAGTCTGCATGCACAAGTACAAGCGGAATGTTAGGTCTGTAGAGGCCTCGAGCAATGCAGGGGCCCACAACTCACAGGTTCTTTAGCACGGAGGAGGAGAGTTTTATGAGGCGAATGATTTTGATGGCGGTATTGGCTTTGGCCCTGCCGATGGCCGCTTTTGCAACTAGCAGCGTGGACTACACGAATTCAGGCGGCACTTTGGTAGGAAGCACAAGTGGGATGAGCCTTTCAGGCTCCACGGTGATCGCCTTCGGTTTCAATGGCCAGATACCAAAGACCGGTAATCTGGGAACTTTGAGCTTCTCGACGGGCTCGCTGCTTAGTGGCACAGTTGCGGGCAACGCCACTTTTGGTGGTGGTTCTACGACGACTTTCGTCATCACTGGTACCAACGGCGTTCCTACTTTTACTGGGAGTTTCGACACGACCAACGGCCCGGTGACTTGGAACATGTCCACGTTAAAGAATGGAACCCACAACTACACGCTGACTGGAGTAGTGATCGGTACGCTGGGTAGCTTCTCCACTGGCGGTACGACGGTGCAGTTGACAATTAATACCGGCAAGGGGTTTTTCACCGGCTCGACGATCATTTCCAGCAGCGACACAAACATCTTGGTTCCTGAACCGGGTACGCTCGGTTTGCTGGGTACAGGATTAGTCGGAATCGCTGGATTGGTTCGCCGCAGGCTGAGGATTGGCTAGCAGCAGAATTTCACTACAGCCGCAAAATCACTTCGACTCATTAAGCCCCGCCCGAAAAGGCGGGGTTTCTGTTTGCCCAAAGCCCCATGTCTGATTGCGACGGCGGGTAACCGTTGAGGGTTTATTTCTTACGTCAGCGATAAAACAGCTTACTCTTAAGATCCCTTCGCAACCAATCTTTTCAAGTCTTTGCGCCGGTCCGAGCCCGAGCGTTCCTCGGCGCCAGGCGAGTTACCCCGGTAATCTGCGAAGAAGGGATTAGCGTTGACGGGTTGAGGCTTCGTCCTTAGATTCGGCAACAGGGGGTTGTATGAAAGATATTCACGAGGTCCTGCGGCAGAAGCAAGCCAAGTATGCTCAATTGGCCAAGCAGATCGAGGCACTGCAACAGGCGGCTGAAAAGCTGCGTGAAGTGGCTCCGCTGCTCGCCGAGAGTGAGGAGGAGGACAGCGCGGTTCTCGCCGAAATGGATGAGCAGCCTAGCGCCATGGCAGCCAAAGCGGGGGCGGCCACAGCCCAATCCGCAGCAAAGCCCGCGCGCGCACCGCGTTGGCCGTAGGCGAACACCCTCACAGCGGCGGCACACGGTCCGGCTTATGACATTGCAATCACTTCTGGTTTCGAAAGATGAGCAAGCGGCGACGGTCCTCACACCGATTCTGACGGGTTTTGGCCTGGGGGTGCACTGTTGCGGCTACGCCGATGCTCTCGGTCGCATGACTGACCAGAAGTTTGACGCGGTCATTGTTGACTACGACGACCCGCACAGTGCAGCACTGGTCCTACAGAATGCTTACCAGGCATCGCCGGGAAACAATACGATTACTGTCGCCTTGTTGAGCGACAAGACCAAAGTACGCAACGTGTTTGGGGCGGGCGCAAATTTCGTGCTATACAAGCCCATTTCCGAGCAGCAGGCTGAAGCCAGCCTGCGGGCCGCCACTGCTTTAATGAAACGCGAGCGGCGTCGTTCTTTCCGCGTTCCAGTTCAGATTCCGCTCCAACTTCATGTGGAGAATGGCTCTGAAATGGAAGGCATCCTGCTTGATCTGAGCGAAGATGGCTTGGATCTTCTGGCCGCGGTGCCCCTTTGTCCGGCAGCCATTATCAACGCGCATTTCCGGCTTCCGGAATCGGATAGCGAAATTCGCATCCGCGGCGAAGTTGCGTGGGCGAATCCTAACGGCGAATCTGGTGTGCGTTTTCTGGATCTTGCCGAAAATTTACGCGATGCGCTTAAAACCTGGGTGCTGAAAAATGCTCCTGAGCTACCGCCGGAGGAATCCGAGCCGGTTTCCCAATGCAAGCTTACGGACTTGAGCCTGGGCGGCTGCTACGTGGAGACTGAATCACCCTTCCCAGAACGCTCAGGCATTGTGCTCCGCCTGCAAGCTGAGGACATTGAAGTCCAGGCCGAGGGCTTGGTGCGAGTGATGCATCCTGGACACGGCATGGGCATCGAGTTTGCTTCGCGTACCGCCGAACAGCGGGAACAGGTAGGGGAGTTTCTTGAATTCCTGAGCAGCCGTCCGGGAACGTTGCCGCGATTGCTGATTACGCCGCGAGCCCTGGCAGCTGCGAATGAGTATGACAACCCAACGGTGGTGGGAGCCGAAGAGCCCGACGATCCATTGCTCGAACTACTGCGCAGCCACGAATCGATGGGCCAGGAAGAGTTCCTTCAGGCACTCCACCAGCAACGCAACTCGGAAGAAGTGGCGTCGCCGTAGCCTTCGCCGCCCCCAGAAGCCGTATCAAATTGAAAGGCCCGCGCAACACTTTCCTCTGCGCGGGCCTTCGGCTGTTTTGCGGGCTTGCTCCACCTCGTTATTTCCAA
This sequence comes from uncultured Acidobacteriota bacterium, assembly GCA_963696025.1. Taxonomy (GTDB): domain Bacteria; phylum Acidobacteriota; class Terriglobia; order Terriglobales; family Acidobacteriaceae; genus JABCYV01. The sequence continues at coordinate 122,853 of CAVOII010000015.1, read as the reverse complement.
CTCTAACTGGAACGGCAGCCGGATCGGTTGCAGCGAAATTAAATTCCCGTGAAAATCTCGGGTAGTTTTCCACACTCGCCTAAATTTGGAAGCAAGTCGATGACCGAAGCGACGGCTTACGTATACTGTTCGCGTTGCCTTCAGATCCCAGTTCCGCGCCGCCCTCACTATTGCCTCGCCCGCTCTTAATCATCACACTAACGGCTTTCATGGTGGTCTTGCCATTTTTCTTTCTCGGTATTCCTTCCGGCCACGACTTCGAGTTCCACATGAATTCCTGGATGGAAGTGCTTGGCCAATGGAAGCAAGGCATCATCTATCCGCGCTGGGCTGCCTTGGCGCACTATGGATACGGCGAGCCGCGCTTCATCTTTTATCCTCCAGCTTCCTGGGTGCTGGGTGCAACGCTGGGCGCTCTTTTGCCCTGGAAATTAGTGCCCGGCGTTTATGTCTGGCTTGCGCTCTCGCTTTCCGGTTGCGCTATGTTTCTGCTGGCCCGGACTTGCCTTGATTACCGCGACGCCACCTTCGTCGCTGCCTTATACACCGCGAATCCGTACCACCTCCTCATCGTCTACTGGCGGAGCGCTTTTGCCGAACTGCTGGGTGGTGCACTGCTTCCTTTGCTCTTGCTGTACATGCTGCGGGCGGAAAATGGTCGTCGAGATAGCAGCTTGAAAAATATCGTGATCCCATTGAGCTTGATCGTGGCTGCCGCCTGGCTAACCAATATGCCGTGCGCGGTGATGGTGAACTACTCGCTGGGGTTTTTAGCGCTGGGGGCGGCGGTGGTGCGACGTTCGCCGCGGATCTTGTGGCAAGTTGGTTTGTCCGTCGTCTTGGGAGCGGCGCTGGCGGCCTTCTACATTCTGCCGGTAGCTTACGAACATAATTGGATCGAGATCGCCCAGGTTCTCGCGCCAGGCGTGCGCCCCGAAGATAACTTCCTATTCACCCTGATCAACGACCCCGACCACGGCCGCTTTAACCTGCTGGTTTCGCTGATAGCGATTGCACAGATAGCGTTACTCGCTGGCGCCGCGTTCCTGTCCCGCCGCTGGGGCCGCGCGCTGGCCGCGCTGTGGTGGACGCTGGTCGGTTGGGCCACCGCAGCTACGCTCCTCATGTTTTCGTTTACTGTCATGGCATGGCAGCATTTGCCCGAGCTGCGCTATGTGCAGCATCCCTGGCGCTGGCTGCTGTGCCTGAACGTCGCTTTTTCTTTGCTGGTAACGATGGCCTGGCGAGGCTGGCCGCTGCGGCTGCTGACTTGCATTGTAATGCTGGCTGTCGTGGCACTCGGCTGGCGCCGCATCCAGCTGCCATGGTGGGACACTGCCGCCGATATCGCGCAAATGCAACAGAACCAGCAGGCCGCTACCGGCTACGAGGGAACCGACGAGTACACTCCCGCGGGCGCCGATGCCTACGAAATCAAGCACACCGCTCGCCGCGTGACTTTCCAGGGCGAAGGCACGGCGCGAATTCACGTTCGGCAATGGGCACCGGAGGCAAGAATGTTTATTGCAGACGTGAGCACATCCGGGCGGCTGATCTTGCGGCTGTTCAACTATCCCGCTTGGCGCGTTGAGATAAACGGCCGCATGGTTCAAAGTGAAAGTCAGGAGCTCACCGGCCAAATGATCGTCCCGGTGGAAGCCGGTGAGAACCGCGTACTGATCACCTTCACCCGCACATGGGACCGCGCACTGGGATGGATTGTCTCGGCAGTGACTACTCTGCTCTTATTCGCCTTCGTTCTTTTTAAAAGAAAGCAAGGACTGTGAAGCGCGTTCTGATCGCCACCTCGAATCCAGGAAAACTGCGCGATTTCGCCGGAGCCGCATCGACCTATGGAATCGAGATTGCTTCCCTGTCCGACTTCTCTTCCCTGCCCGCCGTGGTCGAAGATGGCCTGACGTTTGAAGACAATGCTCGCAAGAAGGCCGAACAATACAGCCAATACGCTCTGGGTGAAATTGTTCTGGCCGACGATTCCGGTCTCGAAGTCGACGCCCTCGGAGGCGCTCCCGGCGTTCACTCCGCCCGCTACGCCGCTGATGTTCCTCGTCTGGTCGAGAACAACACCGACGATCGGGCCAACAATGCGCGCCTGATTCGTGAGCTTAGAAATGTTCCGCCGGAGAAGCGCACTGGCCGTTTTGTCTGCGTCATCGCTGCCGCGCGGGATGGCCAAACCCTAACCGTCTTCCGCGGCACCGCCGAAGGGATCATCCTGGATGCTCCACGCGGCTCGAATGGCTTCGGCTACGATCCGCTCTTTTATTTTCCTCCCATTGAGAAAGCATTCGCCGAGTTGACGGCCGAAGAAAAAGCGCAATATAGCCATCGCGGAACTGCATTCCGGAAATTTCTGGAGTGGTATGAAGGGCAGTAACGATCACATTGTCACAAGCCTCCTCCCGCGTCATAGTCGGGTCGGAGGAGGCGCGCATGAAGCGCTGGCCTCCGTCCGCCGCCCAAACTGCACGTACGGTTTTCCCGTATGCAGCTTTCACGAAGACTCAGCGACGCCAGGATGCAAGAGAAGGAATTAAATAGATCAGCCGAACAAGCTCGTACTCGCCGTAGAGCTGCGTCGCTGGCAGCCGTTTCCAGCCCGCATTACGCCAGCGCCGGTACCGATGCGACCAAATGCGTCGCCGGATCCAGCCGTCGAGACGTTGGGAAGAGCTTGCGGATGTGGGCGCGTTTGTAATATTCGCCCCAACCCCGCAGGAGTGGATTAAGCCCCGCAATCAGTTCCTCGGTGCGCAGAGGTGTCGTCCGTTTGGTGCGTTCCCGTACCTGATCCAGGAAACGACGAATCGACTTCTCCTTGGGATACGCATAGAGCGCATCCTGTCGGGCCTGACTACGAATCTGGTTGCCGGGCAGATAAAGCTTCCTCCACCCGCACTTGATTTTGTAGCCCAGGAACTCGAAGCCATATCGGACATGAACAATCCGCGTCTTCTGCGGATGTAATTCCACGCCCAGCTGTTTCAGGATTCGGCGGGCCGCGTCCCTTGCGGCTCGGGCCTCTGCTGCCGATCGACAGGTGACCACCCAGTCATCGGCAAACCTCGTCAGCTGACATCCTCTCAGTCGCATCTCCCGATCGAATGGCGTCAGAAGTATGTTACTGAGCACGGGCGAAACCACACTACCCTGCGGAGTGCCGCGCTCGCTAGGAAAGAGCTGCCCTTTGCCGTAGCTTCCCGCCTTGAGCATAGCCTTGATGAGGCGCAGCACGCGGCTGTCGGCTACTCGTTGAGCCACCAGCGTGAGGAGTTTTTCATGGTCCGCGGACCCGAAGAAGTCTCGGAGATCCGCATCGACGATCCACTCTGACCCGCTTTGTATCTCTTTCCACACTTTGCGCACTTCATCGCGACCTGAAACCGGGCAACATCATGCTCACCGGAAGCGGCGCCAAGGTGATGGATTTTGGCCTTGCGAAAACTGCGGCTGCGGCCGTTGATGCCGGCGCTTCTTCGGACTCGCTCGATACCATGTCGCGTCCGCTAACCAGAGAAGGAATGATCGTCGGGACATTCCAATATATGTCCCCAGAGCAGGTAGAGGGGCGTGAGGCTGATGCACGCAGTGACATCTTCTCTCTAGGATCAGTGCTGTACGAGATGGTGACTGGCAAGCGTGCCTTCGAGGGTAAGACTACCGCGAGTACCATTGCCGCTATCTTGGCCGGCGAGCCAAAACCTCTATCAGCGATTTAGCCGATGTCGCCGCCGGCGCTCGAACACGTTGTCATGACGTGCCTGGCGAAGGATCCGGATGAGCGCTTCCAGACCGCACACGACGTCAAATTGGATCTCCAGTGGGTCGCGCGGGCGGGTGCGCGAAGTGCCGTAGCGGCGCGATCCTCTGCTGTGCGCTCGCACGCGGACCGCGTTGCGCGGTTGTTGCTCGTCATTATGGTTCTGCTTGCGGCGGCCGGAGGCACATTGTGGTGGATTCAGGCGCACCAGACGCCTCCGGCGATGTTCTTTAACAGTTCCGTATCCTCGGCGGCCAGCGGCGTCGCCTTGTCTCCCGATGGGCGGGTTTTGGCGATGGTTACCTATTCGGAACAGGCCAACAAGAACATGATCTGGACGCAGATGATCGGTGGCCGAGGCGCAAACGCTGTGCCCGGAACCGAAGGTGCGTCTCATCCGTTCTGGTCGCCCGATGGCCGCTCCGTAGGATTTTTCTCCCAGGGAGAGCTCAAGAAAGTGGATATCAATTCCGGAAGGTCAGCCCAGGTATTGTGCGATGCTCCCCACGGCGGTGGGGGCACCTGGAATCGGGACGGAGTGATCTTGTTTTCGTCGGAGGGCTTCGCTGGACTATACCGAGTCGCGTCCGGTGGTGGCGCGCCAACTAGAATAAAGACCTTTGGTATCTGCAGTTATCTGATCGCCAACCAAGGCCGCTCGTCGAGACCAGCGGCAGCATTCGCAATGCGCAGTTTTCACCCGATGGGCGCTTCGTAGCGTATTCCTCGAACGAAACCGGCAACTGGGAAATCTATGTGTCGCCTTTCCCCAATGGAAACAGCAAATGGCAGGTATCGAGAGGAGGAGGCGAAGAGCCGCGATGGAGCGGGAACGGCAAAGAATTATTCTATCTGTCAGGCGAGGGCAAGATGATGTTAGTCGAGGTGAAGGCAGGTGGCACCTTCGAAACCGGACTACCCGTGATTCTGTTTCAGACCCGTACCCGAGAAGCGGTTTCCTTTATGGACGCTTTTCTTTACGATGTGACCAGCGACGGGCGGAATTTTCTGATCAACACGCGAGTGGACGAGCCCAATGCGGCACCTTTATCCGTTATTCTTAATTGGTCCTCCGAGATTGAGAAGTAGATGCCTACGAATCGACTGCAACCGGGAGTCTCGTAGCATGTGGCGCGACCCAATTCCGGGATCAAAAACCAACGACGATCCCGACGGTTACCGCCGGATGACGGGCAATGCGGAGGTAACCGGAGTAGGATCTTCCGAAATAAAGTTGGTTGGCGGGAGCGACGAGGACTCGTGTTCTAACCAGTCTGAAAACATTCCTGAAACCGCCGTGACAGAGCGGTAGTGGTGCAGTTTGATTGTCATTCCGAACAGGCGCTGTTTGCGCGGTGAGGAATCTGGGCGAGCCGCGCGACGCAATAATCGCGCGTTTGGCTCGCTTCCCGACCCAGCACTTGCCTTGACTTCACTTCTCCCTCACCAAGATAATAAAAAGTTCTCTCGTCATTCTTGAACTCATAAGGGGCGTTCTGTAGTGTCAACAGCGAATCCCGCAGTTCCTCTCGAGGTCGACGAAGGCGTCGCTCCACTGCGTGCCGGTTACGGCCATTCGTTTTTTCTCCGTCGGTTGCATTCGCTCAGCGGAATCATTCCAGTTGGCGCTTTCCTGATTGAGCACTTCATCTCCAATGCTTTCGCCACACGGGGACCAGCAGCTTACACCAAGCAAGTTGAACTGCTCTCCAGCTTTCCCTTCGTCGTGGGCCTGGAGCTGTTTGGCATCTGGCTTCCGATTCTCTACCACGCGCTGTACGGCTTCTACATCTGGTATCGCGGCGAGAGCAATGTCACGGAGTATCCCTGGACCGGCAATTGGATGTACAACGCCCAGCGCTGGACCGGTGCCATCGCCTTCTTCTACATGGTTTGGCATACCTGGCATCTGCGCTTCAGCGGGATTCACATCCTAAGTCATCCAGCCGCAGCTTTCGGAAAAGTCCAGCTCGAGTTTCAGAATCCGCTGGCTCTCACGTTCTACGCCGTGGGCATCTTCTGCGCGTCGTGGCACTTCGCTTACGGTCTGTGGCTGTTCGCGGCCAAGTGGGGAATCACGACTGGTGACGCGGCACGCCGCAAATTCGGCTACGTCTGCTTTGCCATCGGATTGTTATTCATATTGGTCGGAGCCGCCACCATGTACTCATTTTTGAACACGCCGCTGCAGCCGCTGGAACCGGGCGTTTCTGGCGCGGAATCGGTTGTAATGAGGTAGTGGGCTCGAGGCGGCAGGTACGCCCGGCCGAGGAAATCTGATTCTCACATGGCATCTAATCCGAAAATCATCGTTATCGGCGGCGGCCTCGCCGGACTTTCCGCCGTCATCAAGATCGCTGAGATGGGCGGACAAGTCGACCTGTTCTCTATCGTGCCCGTCAAGCGTTCGCACTCGGTCTGCGCCCAGGGAGGCATCAACGCGGCCAAGAACCTCAAGGGCGAAGGCGACTCTACCTGGCAGCACTTTGACGACACCGTTTACGGCGGCGACTTCCTGGCCAATCAGCCGCCAGTAAAGGCCATGTGTGACGCCGCACCTGGCATCATCGATCTGCTTGACCGCATGGGCGTGCCTTTCAACCGCACTCCCGAAGGACTGCTTGACTTCCGCCGCTTCGGTGGCACACTTTATAACCGCACCGCCTTCGCGGGCGCTACCACCGGTCAGCAGCTTCTTTACGCGCTCGATGAGCAGGTGCGGCGCTACGAATCTGAAGGCAAAGTGAAGAAGTACGAGCACTGGGAGTTCCTCTCCGCCGTGCTCGACAGCAAAGGAATCTGCCGCGGCATCTGCGCCATGGACCTGCGCTCCATGGAAGTCCGCGTCTTTCCCGCGGACGCGATCATCATCGCCACCGGCGGAATTGGTGCCATCTTCGGCCGATCCACCAATTCGGTGGTCTGCACCGGATCGGCGCAATCGGCCGTCTATCAACAAGGTTGCTATTACGCTAATGGCGAATTCATCCAGGTTCATCCCACTTCAATCCCGGGAGAAGACAAGCTGCGCCTGATGTCAGAGTCCGCGCGAGGTGAAGGTGGACGCGTCTGGGTGCCGAAGACCGCGGGAGACAAGCGCGATCCCAAATCGATCCCCGAAAAAGAGCGCTGGTATTTTCTCGAAGAGTGGTATCCGAAGTACGGCAATCTGGTGCCGCGCGATGTCGCGACCAGAGCCATCTTCCGAGTGGTGTACGAGTACAACCTTGGCATCGATGGCAAGCCAATGGTTTATCTCGATCTCACCCACGTTGATCGCAAGATTCTTGATCGCAAGCTGGAAGGCATTCTGGAAATCTACGAAAAGTTTGTGGGCGACGATCCTCGCGACACGCCCATGAAAATCTTCCCGGGCATGCACTACACCATGGGCGGTCTGTGGGTCGATTTCAATCAAGCCACGAATATTCCCGGCATCTACGCAGCGGGCGAATGCGAATATCAGTATCATGGGGCTAACCGGCTCGGTGCCAATTCCCTGGTCTCCTGCATCTTCGGCGGATTCATCGCCGGCCCCAATGCCGTGCGCTACGCACGCAATCTGCAAGCCGCGCCCAGCAATGGACACTTCGATTCGGAGCGCAAGCGTCAGGAAGAAACCAACGCCGGATTGATGAAGGCCGAAGGCAACGAGAATCCGTTTAAGCTGTGGCGCGAACTCGGCGAGCTGATGACCAAAGATTGCACCGTGATCCGCTATAACCAGAATCTGCAACAAGCTGATAGCAGGCTGTGCGAATTGCTGGAGCGCTTCCAGCACATCAATTTAAGTGATCGTTCTCTGTGGGCGAATACCACGGTCGCGTTCGTCCGCCAGCTTTACAACATGCTTCAGCTATCGCGGGTGATTGCGCAGGGAGCCGCTATGCGAGACGAATCTCGCGGCGCGCACTACAAGCCCGACTTTCCCGAGCGGGATGATAAGAACTGGCTGAAGACGACGAAGGCCTACTTCGCCCCCGACGCAGATGAACCCAAGTTTGAATTCGAGCCGGTAAATACGTCGCTGATTCCGCCGCGGGCAAGAAGATATGACGTAGCGAAGTGACGGCGCTTTGCGGACGTGACCCTGAGCGTAGTCGAAGGGGCGAGCCCCGCGCGTTGGCGGGGCTGCTCTACTTATTATCTACGCCGATCCTGATGGTTTTGTTTTACTCAACATGATCTTGATGCGGCTGGGTCTGATGTGGATCGTTTGGGGGATCTTCGGGAAGCTTTATTGATGGGATAGCACGCGTTGTCATCCTGTGTGGAGCAAATCGCTTCGCTCAGAGTGACAAGGCTTGTTAGAAACGAAAGTTAAATGCTTGACAAAACTGTTCTCTTCCAAATCAAACGCCAAGCCAACCCAACGGCCAAGTCCTATTGGGAGGATTTCGAGCTTCCCAGGCACGCAGGGATGAACGTGATCTCTTCATTGATGGAGATCGCCGCCGACCCCGTTACTCGCGACGGCAGGACTACAACTCCGATCACCTACGACTCCAACTGCCTGGAGGAAGTGTGCGGCTCGTGCGCAATGCTCATCAACGGACGCGCACGCATGGCTTGTTCCGCGCTGGTGGACAAGCTGGAGCAGCCGATTCGACTGGAACCATTTTCGAAGTTTCCAGTCGTCCGTGATCTCGCCGTCGATCGCAGCGTGTTATTCGAAAATTTGAAAGCGGTCAAGGCCTGGGTTCCGATCGACGGCAGCTACGATCTCGGCCCCGGTCCGCGCGTGACCATGCAGGAGCAGGAAGCCACCTATCCGCTCTCGCGCTGCATCTCGTGTTGCTGTTGCATGGAAGCTTGTCCGCAATTCAACGAGGAGACGAACTTCGTCGGCGCAGCCGCCATCTCCCAGGTTCGGCTCTTCAACACCCACCCCACTGGTTCCGCACTGAAACGCGAGCGCCTCGCAGCTCTGATGGGCGATGGCGGTATCCACGAGTGTGGCTACGCGCAGAACTGCGTCGAGGTCTGTCCCAAGGACATTCCGCTGACGCGCTCCATCGCTGAAGTGAGCGGCGCAGTGATGAAACAAGCCATCGGCGACTTGTTCAGAAAGTGACGGCGCTATGGGGGGTGTGAGCGAAGCGGAAGCCCGCAGCCGTCATCCCGAGCGGAGCGAGGGATCTCGCGCGAATCGAGACGCCCAGGCATCGCGACCCAAGAATTGTCACTTCACAACATGATTTGTCATTCTTTTAAGAAGGCGGTCATTTCTCAGCTTCTGTAACTCGTGCAAAACCCGCTTGTTTCGCGGCTCCCGCGCGCGGATTCCCAACCTGGAAATGGCAATCAGTTTGCAATTAGAGAATCGGGCAGCCGCGCTGGTCTGTCTGCGGTAACCAAGGGTAATCACGGGGCAACTCCCGCGTAACCCTTAAAAATGCAAATAAATCCTTGCATTTACTTTGGCCGGATTTAAAATACCCGCCTGCCCCAGCGCCTGGGGTAGCGTGGGATGGAGTTTAGGCCACTTCGTGAAGAATAAAATCCAACGCGCTTCATTACTTCTGTTCCTGCTGATCGTGGCCGTGTGTGTTCAGGCATTTGGCCTGCACAGCTACGTGGCTCCGCGGCACACGCGTCGCGCAATCTTGCGCCGAACGCACGGCCGCAGTCTGCGATGGAATCCGGTGTTCCGTCCTTCACGGGATTCTCTGCTACGCCAGAATGAAGAAATTGATCGATTGGAGTTGCCGCGCATCCAGGACGATTACGAACTGGAACAGCTCAAAGCCCGCGACGAATTGGTTCCGATTGTAGCCGGACGTACTCTACGCTTTGATCCGCGACTTGAACCCTCGCGCCGTTTTTGCCGGCCCTGGACCCGCGACTTCGTGAACGACTTGAGCGAAGCTTATTACAAGCAATTTCACGATCAGATCCAGGTTAATTCGGCTGTGCGCACGGTGAAGGGCCAGAAGAAGCTTCGCCGTCACAACCGCAACGCCGCCCCTGCGGAAGGCGATCTGGCTTCCTCGCATCTTGCCGGAATCACAGTTGATCTTCAGCGTCGCGGGATGACCCGCCAGCAAGTGCAGTGGGTCGAACAATACATGACTCCCCTTCGGGACCAGGGCTTGATTGAGCCAGAAGAAGAGCGCCATCAGTGGGTGTTTCACGTCGCTGTCTCTGGCCGCTACGCCGACTGGCGTGAAGCCAAGATGCTGGCCGGCGAACAGCAAGACGACAATCAACCTGAACCAGAAGCACTCGCTGAACGCACTCAGCAACCGTAGAATCGGCGTCTGCAATTTTTGCCGGCGTCATCCTGAGCACAGCCGTTTTTCAGGCGGAGCGCGGGATCTCGCGTGCTGCGGCACGCAATTCAGAAACAAGAATTCCGTCACCGAATTTTCAATCTACCTGCGTAGCCGCTCCTGTATACAATCCTTGCCTTGCTTCTCCTGACTATCTCATGCCTATGAACCGTTTCCAGCTGCTGTTCTCCGTAATTCTACTTCTTCCTAACTTGGCCATCGCTCAAGACAATCCACCCGCCACCATCAGCCCGCGCGCGCACATAATCCACGAGTCGGCGCTCGTGGTCGACACGCACGCTGACACGCCCCAGCGCTTTCTCGATCAGAACTACGACATCGGCACGACCGATCCGAAAGACATCGGCCACATCAGCCTTGACAAGGCCCGCGCCGGAAATCTGGGAGCGGAGTTCTTCTCCATCTGGGTCGATCCCACAACCAACACGGGACACTTCGCGCAGCACACACTGGACTTGATCGACTCGGTCTACGAGCAGGCGGCGCGTCATCCCGATCGCATGATGATGGCCTACTCCGTCGAGGACATCGAGCGCGCCCACAAGCAGAAAAAGCTCGCTGCCCTGATGGGCATCGAGGGTGGGCATTCCATCGAGAATGACATTCACTTGCTGCGCGATTTCTATCGTCTCGGTGTGCGCTACATGACGCTGAGCTGGTCGAATACCAACGAGTGGGCCGACTCCTCCGGCGACATCGACGATCCCAAAATTCAGCATCACAATGGCCTCACCGATTTTGGCAAACAAGTCGTGCTGGAGATGAACAGTCTCGGCATGATGGTCGACATCTCCCACGTCGCCGACAAGACTTTCTGGGACGCCATCGTCACCACCAAAGCGCCGCTCATCGCTTCGCACTCTTGCGCCCGCGCCCTGACCAATCATCCGCGAAACATGACTGACGCGATGCTGCGCGCGGTCGCCAAGAATGGCGGAGTGGTCCAAGTCAACTTCTATTCTGCTTTCGTTGACGAAAACTATCGCAAGGCAGCGGAGGAACAAAAGAAAGAAAGAGAGGCAGCCGTAGACGAATATATCGCCAAGAAAAAAGCCGCGGGACAGCCGGTTACGTATGTCGACAAAGACCGCGTCGAACGAGAATGGGCTGCGAAGATTCCGCGTCCGCCGCTCAAGTCACTGGTTGACCACATCGATCACATCGCCAAAGTGGCAGGGATCGACCACGTCGGCCTGGGCTCCGACTTTGACGGCGTCAGCGGCGCCATGCCGGAAGGCATCGATTCCGCCGCCGACCTGCCAAAAATCACACAGGCGCTGCTCGATCGCGGTTACGGCGCCGACGACATCGACAAAATTCTGGGCGGCAATCTGCTGCACGTTTTCGGCGAAGTGGAGAGAGTGAGTCAGAAGATGCAAGCCGAGAGCCGGCAGCCTGCGCCCCATCAATAAATTTTTTCGGACTCTGCGGTAGAATCATACTTCGCAGTCATCACAACCTGCGTAGAGGCAGGTGTGCCCATCTGCCTCGCCGAATGATTCCTGAACCCGGAGCCTCCATGCGTGTTGCTTTCTCGATCCTCTTGCTGATTCCAATAGCCGGTTCGGTGACGTGGTCGCAAACTACGCCTTCTTCCACCGCTAAAAAACCTGCCGCTGCCAAACCCGTGACCGTGACTACGGCCAAACTCACGGCTATCATCGATACCACCGCGGGAAAACTGACCTGCACTCTTTTCCCCGATAAAGCTCCGATCGGTGTTGCCAATTTTGTCGGTCTGGCTAATGGCACCAAGGACTGGAAGAGTCCGGTCACGCACGCTACCAAGCACGGCGTGCCGCTCTATGACGGCACCATTTTCCATCGCGTGATCCCCGAGTTCATGATCCAGGGTGGTGATCCAGCCGGCAATGGCACGGGAGATCCCGGCTATGCCTTCAAGAATGAAACGTCGCCCGATCTCAAGTTCGATCGTCCCGGACGCCTCGCCTATGCCAACGCTGGGCCGGATACCAACGGCTCGCAGTTTTTTATTACCGAGGTGCCATATCCGAATCTGAATGGTGGATATACCATCTTCGGCCAGTGCGACGAGGGCACCGTGACGCTGGTGAAGCAAATCGCCCGCATGGGTCGTGATTCGAATGATCGCCCCTACCGGCCGGTAAAAATTAATCACATTACGATTGCGAAGGGTGCGGCGACGGCGGCAAAACCTGCAGCCACAGCGAAGCCTGCTGCTAAGAGTCCGGCCTCCGCGGCTCCCACGACTTCAAACCCGAAATAACTCTCGTAGCGCCGGCGTTCCTTAGACTTCGCTCAGGACAGGCTTCGCCGGCCCGCAACGATTTGCGAAAGAACAGAAAGGATCCCAATGTCTCGCCAACCCGGTACCTACGCCATTTTCAACACTTCAGAAGGCACAATCACCTGCCGCCTGCTCGAAAAAGACGCGCCCAAGACCGTGGCCAATTTCATCGAACTCGCCGAAGGCAAGCGCGAGTGGTCCCATCCCGTCAGCCGCAAGAAAAGCAAAGATCGTCTCTACGACGGAACTATTTTTCATCGCGTGATCCCCGACTTCATGATTCAGGGCGGAGATCCGGCGGGCACCGGCTTCGGTGGCCCCGGCTATCAATTCGAGGACGAGACCAAAGGCTCCCCTCACAAATTCGACAAGCCCGGCAAACTCGCGATGGCCAACTCGGGCCCTAATACTAACGGCTCGCAGTTCTTCATCACGCTGGCGCCGACCGCGTGGCTCACGGGCAAGCACACTATTTTCGGAGAGGTCGTCGAAGGCCAGGACGTAGCCCAGAAGATCGTGACGTTGCCGCGCAATAAGCAGGACAAGCCGCTGAAGGATGTGGTCGTGCAAAGCGTGGTGATTGAGAGGGTGTAGGGCGGGATCCCCGGGTTAATTGTTGGCCAACACTGGAATACTCGCTTCCTGAATGAGGCGCGCGTCAGCAGTGACCAGTGTAAGTCCGAATACCTTTGCCGACGCTGCGAGAAAGTGATCGGCTGGATCGCCATGGGCAAAGGTCATGGTAGGAATGGCGAGCGCCACTTCTACAGTAACGGGTGCTTCCCTGAGTTCCAAATCCGCCATACTCTTTGCGACCCAGGTAGCGAGGTCATCTGGCACCCTGAATCGTCCTTTGCTCTGGAGAATGGTAAGTTCCCAGATACTCATCGCAGACAACCACAGTTCATTCTGAGGCTTCGTGATTTCCTTGGCTACTCGGCGGGTAAGGCGATCAGGTTTCAGGGCACTCCACAGCCAGATATGGGTATCTAGAAGTAATTTCACCGCGCAGCTTCCCAGTCATCCAAACTGCCTGTAGGGCCAACGATATCTCCGACGATTTCCGCCGTTCCAGCCATGGATCCCAGTCGCCCTCCTTTAGGCTCTCCGGGGGACGGAGGCACAACTTCAGCCATGGGCTTACCGAAGCGTGTAACCCGGATCGGCTTGCGGGTCTTCCTAACCTCTTCCAGGATCCCGAGGCACTTGGCCTTGAACACGGAGATGGCGACTTCCTTCATATGCAATTTATACCATGGTCAATGACCATGGTCAACTATGTTTACACCCCAATCACTGCCACCAACTCCTTGACCGCAGCTGCGCTCTTATCCAGGGCCGCTTTTTCTTCCGGGGTGAGCGTGATCTCGATGATCTGCTCGATGCCGGCCCAGCCCAACTTGACCGGCGCACCCATGAACAGCCCGTGGATTCCGTATTCTCCTTGCAGGTAGGCCGCGCAGGGCAGAATCTTCTTCTTGTCTTTCAATATGGCTTCGACCATTTCAGTCGCGGCCGCGGACGGCGCGTAGTAGGCCGAACCAGTCTTTAGATACTTCACGATCTCCGCTCCGCCGTCGCGCGTGCGCTGCACCAGCCGTTCGATGGTGGCCGCGTCCATCAGTTCAGTAATCGGAATTCCCGCAACCGTCGAATAGCGAGGCAGCGGAACCATCATGTCGCCATGCCCACCCAAAACAAATGCGGTCACGTTCTCCACGCTCACTTTCAGCTCCTCCGCGATGAACGTACGAAAGCGGGCGGAATCCAGCACTCCGGCCATGCCAATCACCCGTTGCCGGGCAAAGCCGCTCATCTTGTAAGCCGCCTGCGCCATGGCGTCCAGCGGGTTCGACACGATAATCAGGATGCAGTTCGGCGAGTGTTGCACCACTTTGCCGACTACATCGTTCATGATTTTGTGATTGATATGGAGAAGGTCATCGCGGCTCATGCCCGGCTTGCGCGGCATGCCGGCGGTGATGACCACAACATCAGAATCAGTGGTGTGAGCGTAATCCTGCGTGCCGACCACCTGGCAATCACACTTCTCAATTGGCATTGCTTCCAGCAGGTCCAGACCTTTGCCCTGGGGCACGCCTTCGATGATGTCGATGAGAACTACATCCGCCAGCTCCTTGGACGCGATCCAATGGGCCGCGGTCGCGCCCACATGCCCGGAGCCGACAATCGTTACTTTCTTTCGCATAGTTCCCTTTCCTATCAGAAAAGCACTAAACCCTTAAACCCCGAAGGACACAGAGGTACACGAAGAATCTCATCAACTAACTGCCTTCTTTTCCCTTCGTGAAGCTCTGTGTCCTTTGTGGTTATAGATTTTGGCCTCTAGCGCACGGCGCTCAAGACCGCTGCATCCATGTTTTCGATGATGTAATTCCCGAACTCGCTGGTCTTCACCTTGGTCGCGCCTTGCATAAGCCGCTCGAAGTCATAAGTGACTCTCTTCTGCTCAATCGTCCGCTCCAGGCCGTGTTCGATCAAATCCGCCGCCTCACTCCAGCCCAGGAAGCGGAACATCATCATGCCTGACAAAATCACCGATCCCGGATTGATCACATCTTTGTCCGCGTACTTCGGAGCGGTACCGTGGGTCGCCTCAAATATTGCGTATCCATCGCCGATATTGGCGCCGGGCGCAATGCCCAGCCCGCCCACCTGCGCCGCGCAAGCGTCTGAGATGTAGTCGCCGTTCAAGTTGGAAGTCGCCAGCACGGAGTATTCATCAGCGCGCGTCACCACTTGCTGGAAGATGGAATCGGCAATGCGATCATTGATCATCAGCTTTTTCTTCCAGGACCCTTTGCCATGAGTCGAGTAGACCGCGTCCAGGACGTTCCTTACTTCTTTGTACACTGACTGACGGAACTCTTCCGTGGCGAACTCCAGCCCTGGCTCAACCAGGTTCGCGTTCTCCTCGATTGTGAGATTTGGGTTCTTGTCTTTGTTGTCGAGAATCCAACTCTCGCGCTCGGTTACGACTTTGTCGCGAAATTCCTTCGTAGCCAGTTCGTATCCCCATTTACGGAAAGCGCCCTCGGTGAACTTTTGAATGTTCCCCTTGTGCACCAAAGTTACGCTCTTGCGTCCGTTCTCCAGCGCAAACTTGATCGCCATGCGAACCAGACGCTTTGTGCCTGTAATCGAAATCGGCTTAATACCCACGCCCGAATCCAGGCGTACTTGCTTCTTCCCTCCCTTCAGCATGTCTTGGTTCAGAAACTCAATCAGCCGTTTCGCGTCTGGGGTTCCCTCTTCCCACTCAATGCCCGCATACACGTCTTCCGTATTCTCGCGGTAAATGACCACGTCCATGCGCTCCGGATGCTTCACCGGAGAAGGCGTCCCTTTGTAATACTTCACGGGACGCACACACCCATAAAGATCAAGAACTTGCCGCAGGGTGACGTTCAACGACCGAATGCCGCCTCCCACCGGCGTGGTCAAGGGACCCTTGATGGCAACCCGCAGGTCGCGGATAGCATTTACCGTGTCATCCGGCAGCCACGATTTGAACTTCGACATCGCTTTCTCGCCTGCGAACACCTCGTACCATGCGACCCGCCGCTTGCGGCCATAAGCCTTCTCCACCGCTGCATCGAAAACGCGCACCGACGCCTTCCAGATGTCTCGCCCCGTACCGTCACCTTCGATGAAGGGGACGATGGGGTTGTCCGGCACCTGGTAGCGCCCGTTGCCGTAATTGATCGGCGCGCCGCTTGCGGGTACCGGCACACCGTTATATGAAACCGCCATTACTCACCTCCCCGAGTCGTTAGCGAAACCAATAATTATACGGGCTCGGCTCGAACATCGAGAAATGCAGGCAGCCCGAGGTGCTCGCCCCGTTTGAGCAGTCTTTGCGTCCATTGAGCTCTTTCTCCACGAACTTTGCGGTCTAAGATTTTGCGGACCGACAGGATCAAAACCTTTTTAACCGCAGAGAGCGCCAAGACCGCGCAAAAACCCGGCGCAAGCAAATTGAGGAACTACCGCCCACCCCCGCCACGGACCGCTTTGGGACGGCGTCAGCAGCCGTGCAGTCAAGCTAAGCTGGGCAGTTTGCCGCTTGCCGCTACAATCACAAGATGCGCCACATTTGCTTAATCATCGCTGCGTTGTGCGCGCTTTTGGCCACGGTGGCCGTCGCGGAGCAGCCCAGCGTTCAGGATCCGCCCCCAGTTCCCGTTCAGCAGCCAACCAAACCGCCTCAGCCGGCTTCATCCCATCGTTTTTGGGACCGCACCAACATCATGCTGTTCTCCGGAGTAGGCATATTTCGTGGCCTCGATTACGCCTCTACCCGCAACTTTCAGGCTCGCGGAAGACAAGAGATCCTCCTACCCGACGACGTGGTCAACAATTCGGCGGGCTTTGCCAGCTTGGAAGCCGCCGGAACTGCCGCTTCGATCGGTCTGTCTTACTGGATGCATCGCGCCGGGCATCACAAACTCGAGCGTTGGGTGTCGATTCTCCACATCGGCGCCACCGGCTTCGGCGTAATTAGAAATTATTCTCTCGAATCGAAACACCCATCGCAGCCGAATCCTCGGTAAATGTCAGGCCTGCCCACAGCATTTTGGCAGGGACTCATGACTTTCTTGCGAGTCGGTTCTTTCCAGTGCTGTTTTTTATCGCCAACTCGCGCGCATCATATTGGTGGCGCGCTTCTCGGATCATGTCACGGTGCCCCTCAGCCCAGAGGGCCAGGCCCAGAATCGGTTTCAGGATCGTTCGACCGAGCTTGGTCAGTTCATAGTCGACGCGTGGAGGAATGCTTGGCTCCACGGAACGTGTTACCAGTCCGTCTCGTTCCAGGCCCTTCAGCGTGAGGGTGAGCATCCGCTGAGAGATTCCGTCGATCGACCGGCGAAGCTCACTGAAACGCCTCGGGCCATTCCGCAGATGCGCCACAATCAAGACGCTCCACTTGTCACCGACACGATTCAAGATTTCGCGGATCGCGGGGCAAGTCTCGTGGGGCACATCACTGTGAGTTGGTGACATGAATGTGCCTCCTTGACAGTTACCGTGTAGTCACTATTCTAGCCTTAGTAACAAAAGAGAACTACAACCCAGAGGAGAACCAAGGACGGGGCCAAAATTGTAGTCATCAGGAGGAAGAAAAGCCGATGAATATGGCATTCTGGATCGCGCAGGGACTACTCAGCCTCATCTTCCTCGGAGCGGGAGGAATGAAGGTCTTCGCGTACGAAAAATTCAAACAATCAGCCGAGAAGAAATACTCACCGCACGGCCTCGGTCTATCGAAGCGCCTGCTCACTTTCATCGGCGTGAGCGAGTTGGCCGGAAGTCTCGGGTTGATCGTGTCCATGGCCACGGGCACTTACCCGGCACTCGCCGCCTGGGCCGCCATTGGCTTGGCGACTATCATGCTTCTCGCGACTTTGTTTCATCTCAGACATCACGAATCGCCATTGACGCCGATCGCTCTGCTCGCACTAGCAGTCTTTGTCGCCGTGGGTCGCTGGCACCACTGAGGCTTTAGCGTTGCGGGCCGTCATCCCGAGCGCAGCCGTCTTTCAGGCGGAGCGAGAGCCTGCCCTGAGCGAACTCGAAGGGGATCTCGCGCGCATCAATACGGGAAGTGTGCGCCACTACTCTCTATTCCAACCAGGACGCCCGCGCCGAATACACCTAATATCTCCGAGTGCCAAAATACTTCCTCACTCCGATGGCATTGTATCTTCCCCACGGCCCGTTTGACCCCAGATCCGCCGGCCCCAGATTTTTGTCACGCGCCCCCAGGCGCGTAAACAGAAAGTGCTGCGTCACCCGTAACTCGAAACCCTTTCCCAGGTAGATTCCCAAACCCCAGGACTTCTCGATACCAATCGCATCCGGCGACCAGGTGTACAGCTGTTGCGGAACGGTCTTTCCGAACAAAAAGCTGGGCTCGCCAAACAACAGGAATCGCCGAAATTGCCCTCGGCCAAAAGGCCGCACTTCTACATAGCCCGAGAGCATGTAGCGGGCGAATAAACTGCAGGGTGCGTTGGCGCCACCGTATTGGCCGGCGTTTCCCGCGCACAAATTGGGATCGATCTCGTTATGCGGAGGGGCAAGGTCGAACTGCGCGTAGCCCCAAAACATGTCATGCGGGAAAAACATGCGTTCCGGCGTATGGCTGACCGCCGGCTCCTGCGCTCGGGCCGCGCCCGTCATCACCAGACATAAAGATACCCACAGCAGCCACTTCATGGGGCCTCCGCAAAAATGGTTTTTGTCACTCGGGAAATCAGGCTCGGTTTTTATCGGACACGCGTCCGGTGTCGCAGCGCCCCGACGCACTGACAGCCTTTACCCTCAAGAGCGCCACATTGTACCCTACGACCAGACCCCCGCAATTCGCAGCAAAGCTTCGAAGGTTTACGATTCTATTGTCTCTAATATGTCTCTACGAAAATCCATATCTGCAATTCAGAAACCTGCAATCATCTTCCAGCGTAGATTCGGTAAGTCTCAGCGCAGCCTAGAGTTTCAGTTTGGCGAATATATTGCTGTCCGAACTCATTACCAGGGAGCCCACCATGCCACAGGAGGTTTCCATCTCCTATCAGGCGGTAAAAAGCAAAGTCTACAAGCTCATCGACGCGCTGGTAGAAGGTTCAAAGACGGAAAGTGAGGTTCAGGAGTCCATGAGGCGGTGGTGGCAACTGATCCACCCTGCCGACCGGCCTGTAGCCCAAAAATACCTATTGATGGTGCTGGCGCGGTCCAGTTCCAGCCTCGGTGCCATCACCGAAGGCTTGGTTACATTCAAGGAATTCAAGCCGGTTCGCGAGATGACTTCGCAAAAAGTGCCAAAACTACCCTCTTCCGCCCACTCCTCCCACATCAACAGCGGTCTGGTCTAGGTGCTGATCCAAGAGTAAATTGTTGGTTCCGTTGGGTTGTATTGTGCAAAATGAGATCCGGGAACTGATAACCTGCAATTGCTCTGATGGACTTTGACCAGCTAGAAACTTTCCTCGAAGTCGCCCGCTTGAGTTCATTCTCTCGCGCCGCAGGCAGGCGTTTTCGGACCCAGCCGGCCATCTCCTCTCAGATTCGTTCTCTCGAGGAGGAAATCGGCGCCAGGCTATTGGACCGATCGGGCGGAAAGGTCTCCATCACCGCCTCTGGCAAGATTTTACAGAAATATGCCGAAGAGACACTTGAAGCTCGTAAAGCGGTTCTGGCTGCGATCGGTGAGACTGAACGCGTCCCCCGCGGCGAGATTATCGTGGGCGCAAACGAAGGCACTTGCCTCCATATTCTTCCCGAGGTCTTCGCCCAGTTCAAAAGGCAATATCCCGACGTCGCCGTCAACATCAAACGAGCCGACTACGGCAAGATTCTGGAATCGGTGATCGACAACTCCGTGGACTTCGGCGTAGTTTCCCTCCCCGTCAGCGACAACCGCCTCACCGTCGTGCTGATTCACCGCGATGAGCTGATCATCATCGCTCCGCCCCAGCATCCTCTAGCCAAACTCAAGTCGGCCGGAGTCTCGGAGGTCGCCAAGTTCCCCCTGGTTGTACCCAAAGCCGGACATACCCGTGACGCCCTCGAGGAACTCTTTCACGAGCGCAAACTGAAACCGCAACTAGCCATGGAACTGGATTCCAGCGAACTGCTCAAGCGCTTTGTGGCAGCGGACGTTGGCGTAGGATTCATCGCCCGCTCTAATGTGCAGGAGGATGTCCGAGCGAAGGTGCTGGCCGCGATTTCCCTTTCCGATGCACAAATTCGTCGGGATCTCGCGCTCGTCTTCCGCAAGGACAAAGCCCTCAGCCGCGCTGCTCTGGCCTTCATTGACGCCACCGTCAGAATCAAAACCAGCGACGTCGCCGTTACTTCGAAACGCTGAAGCCTGACTTTAGCCTTGTCATTTTGAGCGAAGCGAAGAATCTATGCACTTCTTTACCGCACCCTGCCCGTCCGGACATGTACGCTACCGCGTCGCGGGTAATGCTGCCGAAGGCTTGCTGGGTTAGAATTCCAGTACGTGAATTCCAGAAGAACGCAATTGGCCTTAGTCGCGATCCCTATTGCATTCTTACTTTTGCTGGCGACCCTCCTGCCAGCCCAAACCCGCAAACCCCTGCCGCCCTCGGCTTTCAAACTGGTTTCCATTAAAGTGACCGGCACAAAGCGCTACACGCCCAACGACATCATCGCCGCCAGCGGCCTTCAAATCGGCCAAACAGTCAGCGAAGACGACTTCAAGCGCGTCAGCCAGCACATGGGAGAAACTGGCTCGTTCAGCGATGTTGCCTACGCCTTCCAGTTCTCCCCGGAAGGCACCAGGGTGGAATTGCAGCTCACCGACAGCGATAAGTTCGTTCCTGCCCAGTTCGATAATTTTGTGTGGTTCTCTAACAAAGAACTGCTCGACGGCCTGCATGCTGAGGTCCCGCTCTTTCAACACGATTTGCCCGTCTCCGGTGACCTCGCGGACCAGGTCTCTAACGCATTGCAGGCGCTGCTGATCGAGCACAAGATCGACGGCCACGTCGACTATATCCGCGCCGCCAAGGAGGACGGCCCCGTCAATTCGTTTGTGTTCAGTGTTACCGGACTCAGTATTCTCATTCGCAACGTCGATTTCACCGGCGCTGGTCCAGCCGAATTGTCTTTGCTGCAAACCGCCGCCAAGAAAATCTCTGGCCAGGACTTTGTCCGCTCTTCCCTTCGCATGCAATCCGATAAGGATCTCCTCCCCATTTATTTCGAGCGCGGATATTTGAAGGCTGCTTTCTCCGATGCTCAGACTAGAGTCGTGCAGGACAAGCCGCAGGAAACTCTCGTCGACGTCACCTTCAACGTCGATCCCGGCCGACAGTACAAAGCAACTGAGATCCAATTGGTCGGAAATAAAGTCTTCCCTATCGAGAAAATCCGGGAGTTGGTCCATCAGCAGCCCCGCCAGCCCGCGAATGCGGTCCAACTCAATCACGATCTCGAAGCCATTAAGAAACTCTACGGAACCCGCGGTTACATGGCGGCCGCTATCCAAGCGACCCCGGAAATGGACGACGCCCAATCCACCGTTAGATACCTGCTTGAGATCAAGGAGGGCGATGTCTTCACCATGGGTGACCTGGATATTCGGGGTTTGGACAAACGCGAGACGAACCGTTTGTTTACGGCATGGAAGCTGCTCGCTGGCGACCCCTACGATTCCAGCTATCCTCAGCGTTTCCTGAAAGAATCAGCAAAGGACTTGGGAGATTGGAAAATCACCATCAATGAATCGCTGAACGACAGAGACAAAGAGAAGAGCGTGGACGTAACCCTGCGCTTCGAGCCGAATCAGCACTGAAATTCGCGACAATGACCCTCTTCAATTCTTGCCAGTGTCATCCGAGCGCAGCCGCTTTTCAGGCGGAGAGAGAGCCTTCCCTGAAGTCGAAGGGAATCTCGCGGGGATCGCTACAGCAATTCGAAAGCGAAGTGTACTCACTGCCCCGAATTCTAGTAACTTTACTCCGGTTCGAACCGTCTTTTATGATTGAGCGAAGCTGCATTCTTGAGGCTCGCATCTAACTGAAAGTCGGCTTCACACAGGAGAAATTCATGAGCTTAGCTGTTCGCAAATTCGGACTCTTGCTGGCGACCCTGCTTCTGGGCGCCGGATTGACCCTTTCATCCGCTTTCGCAGCCGGGAAAGCGCAGACCTTCACCGGCAAGGTCAGTGACGCCATGTGCGGCGCCAAGCATATGATGGCGGGCGATGACGCTGGCTGCCTCCGCGCCTGTGTGAGCAAAGGCTCAAAATACGCCTTGGTGGTGGGCGACAAGGTGTACACGCTCGATAGCAGCGACAAAAACGTACTCAGCCAACTCGACAAATTGGCAGCCCAGCAAGCAACTGTAACGGGCAAAGCCGACGGCGATATTATCGCAGTCAGCTCGGTGGCTCCCGCTAAGTAACGCTGCTGCGCGGATCAGGTTGATGTTGGCATCATCGTGGAAGCGCGGGTTTCTCAGCCCGCGTGCCACCTTCTTTTTTCTCGCCGAACCCCAATTTTCATATTCCGTTCATGAGTCGCTATGTTATGTTTGACCAAATTCCACAGCGCGGCGGAGGATAATCGAATTGTCCAAAGACATGGTCCCCAAACGGATTTTCTTTACAAAGGGGGTCGGCAAACATAGGGAACGTCTCACATCTTTCGAGCTGGCGTTGCGTGACGCTGGCATCGCCGCGCAGAACTTGGTCCGCGTCTCTTCCATATTTCCCCCGCAATGCAAGCTAGTCCCGCGCTCCCAGGGTTTGAAATATCTGAGCCCGGGGGAGGTGGTCTTTTCCGTCGTGGCCGAGAACTCCACCCACGAGCCGCACCGTTTGCTGGCCTCGAGCATCGGGGTCGCCATTCCAGCTGACCGAAATACCTATGGCTATCTCAGCGAGCACCACTCCTTCGGCGAGACCGAAGATGCCGCTGGAGACTACGCCGAAGAACTGGCCGCAGAAATGCTAGCTACAACATTGAATGTGGAGTTTGATCCTGATCGTTCGTGGGATGAGAAGAAAGAAATCTACCGCATCTCGAATAAGATCGTGCGCACCGCGAATGTCACGCAATCCGCCGTAGGTGACAAGCGCGGTCTATGGACCACGGTGATCGCCTCCGCAGTTTTAATCTTCGATTAAAATTTGCGGAACAGAGCTATTTCCGGGCCACCGCCTTTTCTTTTTTCTCCTTGTTGGTTCCCTTCTCCTTATCTCTATCCAGCCGCTCCAGCACCGCGGCCACAATCAACGGCAACCCTACAGTGGCGTCCAAAAATACTTCGCCGAATTTTCCTCCTTTAGCCGGAGGCACGAATTTGCCCCAGGAAATCGCTTCGCTGTACGGGCTTCCGGACAACCCGCCCCAATACACTGGCTCGGGACAAATCCGCACTCCATAGTGATACCGCTTCAGCGGAATATTCTCGCCCAGCCGTCGATGCCGCAGCTCCACAAATGGACCGAATTGCTGCGACCAGTTGCGGGGCACGCCGCCTCCAATCGTAAAGATGCCCAGCCGGGTTTGCCGCAACAGAGTGGCAGCAAAGTGCTCGAGGTCTTCGAAGGGATCAAATCGTATTTTGTGCCGTCCGGTGGATTCGCGCAGACGGTTCGCCAGAGCCACGTCCAGGCCCAATTCTGAATCCGTGAACGCAGGAACAAAAACCGGCACTCCTTTTTCGTAGGCTGATTTCAAAATGCCGCGCTGATCCTTGGCGTGCTTGGCCAAATGCTGCCCGATGGCATGATTCAACTTGTATGAGCACATCACCTCATTGTGGTCCCAACTATCCAATATTTCCGACATCACCTCTTCTACGTCATCTAGATTCTGTTCCGGCTCTAGTGTGTCGTAGACGCGGTTATAGCCCTGCTCATAGAGTTCAGTGTCCGGCACGTCTGGGTTGTAGCGAAAGTGCGCGCGCCCCGTCGCCTCCACCAATCCATGCGCCATTAAGGCGCCCGTCGAAACAATGGCGTTTACGATTCCACGATTGATAAGCTCCGATATAATCAGTCCCTGCTTGGCTACTGTCATCGCCCCCGCTAGCGTCATGACGACGAAACAATCCTTGTCCCGAGCCATGGCTTCTAGCACATCCGCCGCCTCGCCCACCTGCCGGCCAGTAAAAGCTGTCTTGGACATGGAGCGCACCAGTTCATCAATCGAGTGCACACGAGTGAGGTCGAGAGGCTCGAGCGGAATAAGTTTGTCTTCGATCGGATTATGTAACTGGCGATCAATTCCGGCGCCGTCGTGGTTACCGTGCTTCAAGTCGCACCTCCCTGTCTCGCGGCTTTACTTTACTAGAATGCAGCAACCCATTGCTACGTCAACTGAGAACCGGGAACTGATATTCTATTCCGTCGTCTCCGCAGGAGGAGATTCTCATCGTGCCGCCTGAGAAATTCCGCGTCGGACTGATTCAGATGTCAGCCACGCCCGATCCTCAAGAAAATCTGCAACGGGCTAGCGACAAACTGCGTCAGGCTTCCGCGGACGGCGCCCAGATCGTCTGTTTGCCGGAACTCTTCCAGACCCAGTATTTCTGCCAGCGTGAAGATACTGCTTTGTTCGATTTGGCCGAATCTATCCCCGGTCCCACGACCACGGCGCTTTCCGCTCTGACCAAGGAACTTCACATCGTCCTCATTGCCTCACTGTTTGAAAAGCGCGCACCCGGCGTGTATCACAATTCTGCAATCGTCTTCGACGCCGATGGCACGATCCGCGGTCTCTACCGCAAAATGCACATTCCCGACGATCCTCTTTACTACGAAAAATATTACTTCACTCCTGGCGATCTCGGTTTTCGTGCTTTTGACACTGACGTTGGTCGCGTGGGAACCCTCGTTTGCTGGGACCAGTGGTATCCGGAGGGAGCCCGTCTGACTGCTCTCCAAGGCGCGCAGATTCTTTTTTATCCCACCGCCATCGGCTGGCATCCTGCCGAAAAGGCCGAGGTCGGTTCCGCCCAATACGACGCCTGGCGCACCATTCAGCGCGCTCACGCCATCGCCAACGGAGTGTATGTAGCGGTGGTCAACCGGGTCGGACATGAAACTGGCGATATTCGCGGTAACGCTGCTCCCGGCCCCGGCCTCGAGTTCTGGGGCGGTTCGTTTCTCTGCGATCCTTTCGGCCGTGTGATCGCCGAAGCCTCCCACGACCAAGAAGAAATTCTGATTGGCGAAGTCGACCTGTGCGCGCTCGAAGACATCCGCCGCAACTGGCCGTTCCTGCGCGACCGTCGCATTGACAGCTATGCACCAATCACCAACCGGTGGATCGACTAGGCGCACGCAATAACTGCCACTCTCCGCACTGGCTCGAAATTGGTTCCTTTCGGCCTGGTGCTGATACTGTTGGGCTTTGGAGGGCCAATTCTGTTGACGAATCTGCTCGGGGCGGCCGACGAGACCTTTTTCTTCGCATTGGCCATCGACGGATTCCGCCTCCTTTTTCTTCTGGGCATAGCACTGCTTATTATCGGCTTGCTGCGCAACTGGAAAACTAGGAAGGACGAGGGCCCACGCACCTGATGAGCCGGAGGACTCCGCCCGCAATGGACGCCGTCGATCTCCGCATGCCCGCCGAATGGGAGGCGCACGACGCCACCTGGCTGGCATGGCCCCACTACCGTGATGACTGGCCCGGCAAGTTCGAACCCATCCCCTGGGTGTACGCCGAAATCATCCGTTATCTTTCCCGCCATGAGCGCGTGGAGTTGATCGTCGCTGACGCCGCTTCCGAAAGGCGCGCTCGCAAAACTCTCGATCGTGCGAACTCGTGGAGTGACAATGTCCGCTTCCATCGCTGGCCCACCAATCGCGTCTGGACCCGCGACTCCGGCTGCACCTTCGTAAAATGTGGTGCGGGCGCCATCGCCCGCGAAAATCGGGAAGGGCACGACTTCAGTCGTGCCGAAAAGCCCCGCAGAAAGATTGAGGCCGTAGCCCCTGAGGCTCTGACTGCTATCAAATGGCGCTTCAACGCCTGGGCCAAATACTCGAACTATCAACTCGACGACAAAATCGGCAGCCGCATGGCTAAGGCGGTCCACTCGTGCGAACTTCGGCCAATGAAGGGAAAGCAGCGCGTCGTACTCGAAGGCGGTTCCATCGACGTCAACGGTCAAGGCACTCTGCTGACCACGGAAGAATGCCTGCTCAGCAAAGTCCAGCAGCGCAATCCCGTTATGACCCGCCGTGTCTATGAAAAGGTCTTTCAGGATTACTTGGGAATCAGCAACGTAATCTGGCTGGGTTCCGGCATCGCCGGAGACGACACTCATGGTCACGTCGACGACCTCACCCGCTTTGTGACTCCAGACACGGTAGTAACCGCGGTCGAGTCCGATCCCAACGACGCCAACTACGCGCCACTACGAGAGAATATCCGCCGCTTGCGCTCTGCAACGACGCAACACGGCAAACCGCTCGCCGTCGTCGAACTTCCCATGCCTACACCCGTGATTTTCGAAAGCCGCCGTTTGCCGGCTAGCTACGCCAACTTCTACATCGCCAATGGCGTCGTCCTGGTTCCTGTCTTTAACGATCCCAACGACCGTTTCGCTCTCGATATCCTCGCCGATCTTTTTCCCAACCGCGAAGTCGTGGGTATCTATTGCCGAGACTTGGTCTGGGGCTTCGGCACGATTCACTGCATGACCCAACAACAGCCTAGCGTTAGTCGGTAGTTGTTGGTCCTTCGTCGTTGGTCAAATCAGACGTCGGATAGAAGGGATTTGTTATTGGCTAACCACTGAAGACCGACGACCAGCGACTATCTCTTATACTGCGTAGGCTGGGGGCCCTTCTCTAGCATTTCGCGATTCCAAATGGCTCCTTCGCGGGTGTAGCTAGCTAATTCGAAATCCTGGGTCAGCTCCAACGCGTCGGTAGGACAGGCGTCCTCGCACAGCCCGCAAAACATGCAACGGCTCAGATCGTAGGTAAAGTTTGTGAGTTCCTTGCGGCGAGTCTTCTCGTTGCGTTCGCTGGAGACCACGATCAGATGCTCAGGACAAGCGAGCGCGCACAGATCGCAGGCGATGCACATGGTCTCATTGGTATCTGGATTTACATTCAGCCGTGGTGCCCCGCGATACCGTTCCGCCACCTGCGGCCGCTGAAGCGGGTACTGCTCGGTGTAAATCTCCTTGGGATCCTGATAACGGAAGGTGACGCTCAGCCCCTGGAGCAGATCAACCAGAAAGATTTTGCGCAACAGCCCTGGTATCCCCATAGCGAATCAAGCATATCATCAACCGATCGCGAGACGATCATTGCAATTTGCCATACTCCGCCTTGGCTTCCTTGAGGATCGGCACATCGGGGTCGGCATCTTTCCACGCCGCGAAGAAGTCCTGGTAGGCAGTCTTAGCTTTTGCGGTATCACCCTGGACTACGTAGGCGCGCCCTAAGCCCAACCGCGCCAGAGTGTAGAGCGAACTGGTCGGATCGACGCCGGGGTGGTCCAGAGTCCGCTGGAACTCAGCGGCAGCTTTTGTTCCTTCGTGCGCCTTCAGGAAGGCTTCTCCGCGAAAGTAGGTGGGCATGTAACCGGCCGCGCCAGGTCCGGCGCCGAGTTCATAGGGTCGGGTCGCTTCCAGCAGCGCAATCGCCTTCTCCGGATTGTTCCGCTGCAGCTCGATCAAGGCCTGTGTCATCGGTATATCCACTCGGTTGAGAATCGTATTGGTGGGGAACTCCTTGGCCAAATTCTCTACCAGCTTCTCAGCCCGGACTACATCGCCAGCTCTCGCCAAGGCTGCCGCCCCTAGGTCTCGTGTGCCTCTGTCATCGGACGCGGCGAGAGCATCGGAGGCTTGTTGGCGAGCGGCAGCCATATTCCCCACCTCCGCCTCACAGGCCGCCTCCAAAGCGCGGATGATTCCCGCTAATTCCTTCATACCGTGACCCTGGGCCAAATTCAGCGCCTGCGTAAAGGTCTGCCTGGAATTTCGCAGCTTCCCCAAGGCACACTCCCCTTGTGCCTTCAACAGCAGGATGATCGGTTCGACGGGATTTCCTCTTAACGCTTCGACTTGGCGCTCCATAGCGGTGTTGTCGTGCTGGATGAACGCAATCTCATAAAGAGTAAATCGCGATGTATCCACGGTTGCGCCCTGCGCGATGGCTTTCTCAACCACAGCCTTCGCTTCATCATAGCGGTTCAGGCGTTCGTAATCCTCCGAAACGTCCTGGTAAGCATATGAATCTTTGGGGTTGAGGCGCAGTGCTTCACTGGCGTTAGCTAATGCCTTCTCATGCTGACCGATTGCCTCATACCGCAGCGACAAGTTGTCCCAGGGAACGGTGTCTCGTGGATACGTCTTCTTCCACTCTTCGTAGACCTCGATGGCTTTATCCACTTCCCCGGTTCCTATGTCATAGTAATGAGCCGAAATGTAAAACTTCTCCCGCTCACTTGCCCTTTCTTTAAGGTCGAAGGCCTTCTTCAGGTTATCGCCGGCCAGACCCTGCTGAGTCAGATTCCCGTAAGCGACGCCCAGCGTCGCGTAGGCCATGGCGAAATTGGGATCCAGCTCGACGGCACGCTTCAAGTGGGGAATCGCTCCTACATCATCCTGCTTTTGATGTGCAGCCTGCCCCACGCTGAACTCCTTCAAGGCATCCAGCGACGACGTGGTCGCCCGCTCCAGTGGCACAGCAAACTTCTCGAGCGAAGCAACAGATTCTCCCAGCTTGCCGCGCAGACTTGAGGCAGCCTGGTCCAGCGACTTTAGCACCTGCTCCTTATTCTCGGCCTCCACTTGCGCACGTGCCAGCGAGTCTCCTGTCTGTGCGTTGATGGCGTTCAGGTCAATCACGTAATGGCTGCCCAGACTCGCGATTGAGCCGGTCAACATCGCCTTAACGCCCTCCCGTATGCATATCTCGCGGGCCACGTCACTGGTGACTCGCTCGTCGGCCGGGCGGCCCATGAAACGTAAGGCGTCTCGAATTCGCGACTCTGGCAGAACGTTGAGATAAGGAGATTGCTCAAGCTGCACTGCCAATGCCTGCTTCAAGGTTCCGTCAAACACGGTATCGCCGGTAGTGTTCACAAAGTCTGTCAGCAGGATGGAATCCTTCTGCGTTAGCCCACGTGATCGGCGGCCATAGAAGAACACTCCAGCGGTAACAACCGCGATCAAAGCGAAGGCGGTCATAAGCAGCATTCCGCTCCGTCTGACTTGTACGGAAACGCTACTCGTGCTCCCCGAAACTGGAGCCTCCAACGCTATCCCTGCAGTGGGCGGTTGCTGTTTGGCCGAAGCGCCTGTCGAAGGCGCGGCTGCGATCTTTCCGCTGCTACCCGTCGACGCAATCGGCTCAGCCGCAGGCACAACCGACCGGCTGGATTCCGTGTCCCGCTTGGTCCGTTGCAGCTCTGCCCGGATTTCGGACGCATGCTGATAGCGCAGATTGCGATCCTTCTCCAGCGCCCGGTTAATAATATGTTCCAGTTCAGCGGGTAGATCCGGATTCAGGCGTATCGGAGAAACCGGCGCACGGCTGAGAATCGCCTCAAAGACCACGGCGGACGTGTCGCCACGAAAAGGAACCGTTCCCGTCGCCATTTCATACAGAACCGCCCCAAAGGAAAATAGATCCGTCCGGTTATCGAGTTCCTTCCCCCGCGCCTGTTCCGGCGACATATATCCCACGGTGCCCAACGCCGAACCTGGATTGGTCAGTGGATCCATGCTGGCACCCGCGGTCGGCATCGCCGTCGCTCCCGCCGCTTCCACCACTTGGGCCGGGGTCACTTTCGCCAATCCGAAGTCGAGGATCTTAGCGTGACCGCGCTTGGTCACAAAGATGTTCGCAGGTTTAATGTCGCGATGAACAATCCCTTCGGCGTGGGCCGCATCGAGCGCATCGGCAATCTCGATGGCCAGGGATAACAGAACTTCCAAGTCCAACGGCCGCCCCGCGATTCGGTGCTTCAGGGTCATGCCGTCGAGGAACTCCATCACGATGAACGCTTGGCCATCCTGTTCGTCAATTTCGTGGATGGTACAGATATTGGGATGATTTAGGGCCGAGGCAGCTTTGGCCTCCCGCTGAAAGCGGTTTAAAGACTGGGGATCCCGGGCAACGTCATCTGGCAGGAACTTCAGCGCTACGAATCGCCCCAGCTTAAGGTCCTCGGCCTTGTACACCACACCCATGCCGCCGCCGCCCAGCTTCTCCACAATGCGATAGTGCGAGATGGTCTGACCAATCATAGGAGCTGACGTCGCCCGGCAATCTTAGTGCTCAAACATACGTGAGTCAATGAACGGGATAGCGGTACAGTTGGGGACCGGGCCGTTCTACAATCTTGCTGGAGTCATCCCGAGCGCAGCCGTTCTTCAGGCGGAGCGCGGGATCTCGCGCATCAGCCGTGACCGACTCACGACTAACAACTGCTTCCGACGAATTCTGGATGGAAGAAGCCCTTCGCGCCGCGCAGGGCGCGCTGGAAGCCGGGGAGGTGCCCGTGGGAGCCGTTGTCGTCTCCGCCGGAAAGCTCGTCGGCCGCGGTTGGAACAGGAACTTGACCGATTCCGATCCCACTGCGCACGCGGAGATCGTTGCTCTGCGGGAAGCCGGTGCCGCCCTCGGCAATCATCGGCTGGGAGACTGCGAGCTGTTTGCTACAATCGAACCATGCGCTATGTGCGCTGGCGCCATGATTCACGCCCGGCTGAAACGCCTGGTGTACGGCGCGGACGACCCAAAGGCAGGTGCGGTCCACTCGGTACTGGCGGTGCTCAACCACCCCCAATTGAACCATCAGATGGAAGTGCGGGGAGGCCTGCTGGCTGGTCGTTGCGGCGAAATACTGCAGTCGTTTTTTAGAAGCCGTCGTTAGTCGTTGGTGGCTGGCCCTTGGATGCAGGGGCCTGTCATTCCGAGTGAAGCGAGGAATCTGGGTTCGCTGAGAGAGGATGGCTGAACGCTAACAGCTTTTTTTGGCGCGGAGAGGTGCGTGAGCGGTTGAAACGATCCGCCTCGAAAGCGGACATACCTTAACGGGTATCGGGGGTTCGAATCCCTCCCTCTCCGCCATTACTTTAGTTATCTAGCACTTGCAAGCTGGTGATACCTACTCTGAGTCCACGGGGTATACCTTTTCGGTTGCCCCACCAAGGAGCAGTGAGGTATGGCCGAGCAATGGCGCGACATCGCTGGGTACGACGGCATTTATCAAGTCTCAGACCAAGGGCAAGTCCGCAACACTCAAACCAGCAAAATCATGCAGCCCGTCAAGATGAAGAACGGGCGGCTTTACGTCACCCTGTCCAGCAGCGGATTCCAGCGAAAATGCACAGTGCACAGCTTGGTCGCTTCTGCGTTTCTCGGCGACTGCCCGCCGCACCACGAGATCACTCATAAGGACGGCGACTGCATTCATAACCACGCGCCTAATCTGGAGTACGTCACCCGCATAGAAAATCAAAAACGATTTGTGATGAGAACAGGGGGCTACTCTGTGAACCTCACAAAACGCGTGCAAACAGACCACGGGCTGCGTTACTGCCCCGTCGCTCAGTCGGCCAACGGCCGCGTCAAGCCTGACATGGTTGTGGTGAACGGAAAGGAAGAGAAGCACGAAGAAGGTGCTTACTATTTGGAGTGGCGTAAAGACGGTAAACGGGTCCGCCTGTCTGTCGGCAAAGATGCAGCCGATGCCAGCGCACGGCGGCTGCGCAAAGAGGCTGAGCTGAATGCCGTGAACAATGGCGTCACCGTGGTTCCTAATGGGCAGAACGGGCATCGCTCACTGGCGGCAGCAGTCGCGGAGTTCCTGGACGAAACGAAGCTCACGAAGAAGCCGAAGACACTTGCCGCTTACACGACCGCACTGCACTATTTCACCGAGTCCTGTCATAAACAAAACCTTGACGAAGTCGACCGCAGAGACCTGCTCAAGTTTTCCGCCTTTCTGAGAGACGAGAAGAAGCAGGCGCCACGCAGCGTCTACAACAAGTTCGAGAACGTAATGACGTTCCTGAAGGCGAACGGAATTCGTGGGCTAGTGAACAAGAACGACTGGCCGCGCTACACGGAAGAGGAACCTGAGATTTACGAGCCGGAAGAACTCGACAAGCTGCTTGCGGCTTGCCATGCGGAAGAGCGGCTCTGGTATGAGTTCTTCCTGATGACAGGAATGCGAGAGCAGGAAGTCATGTACACCTACTGGTCGGACGTCAACGTCGCCCACGCAACCGTGCGCGTCAGCCACAAGCCCGACCGGGCATGGACGCCGAAGGCGTACAAAGAGCGCGAGATTCCGATTCCTGCGAACCTAGTGAAAAGCCTAAAGGCATGGAAAGCCAAGGCAGACAAGACATGTGGTCTGGTGTTCCCTACTGCCGGTTGCAAGCCGAAGCTCGACTTCCTCGACTGCCTGAAAGCCGTAGCAGAGCGAGCGAAGCTCGACCAAGACAACTTCTGGCTTCACAAGTTCCGTGCAACGTTCGCGACGCGGTGTCTCTGGGCAGGTGTTGATCTGGTTCAGCAGTGGCTTGGTCACTCAGACATGGAATCAACGATGCGATATTTAAAGCCTTCACGCAGCCAGCATGTACGGAATAAGGTGAACGAGATTTTCGCTTAGTCATATCGTCGTTCGAACCGCCGACCCTGGAACCGGCGTTGCGGCAAGCAATTGCGGCACACAGAGGATCACAATGACACATGCGATTGACACAGTTTTCATCGACGCGATTCTCGCTCCGCTGCTGCGGGAACTCGGGTTGCCCGAGACGCTTCCGCTCGCCGAACTTAGTCCACGCATGCAGAAAGGGGTTCTCGGTGAGGCCGCGTACCTCCCGATTCATTGAACAGCCCCCATAAATTCGATGCTAACCATCTCATCTCTCCCCTTGACGCAGACAAGCTTCGCGGCAGCGAGTTTCCTCAGGACGGTCGACATGCTCACGAAGGGCGGATCGTAGGGTGTGAAGGATCGCACCCAATTCCGATTCTTGCGCCGTCAGAACTTTAGCGCAGAGAGTTCGCCGATCTTCCAATCGCCGACGTGGATTGATGCTTGCATATCGGTCGATTTCACGATAAAAGAATCCCACACGAAACCCTGTTAAATCTTGAAAGCTGGAGGTGTTTCGCATGACTCTGGCAGAAAATCTCCGCACAAAGTATGGTCTGACGAGCCTTAAGACAGGCGGCAGTGGCCTTCCTGTAACTGCCATCAACGAAGCGTTGGAAGTGGCCGCACAGATTGCGGATCGAAGCCACGCGCCTGAAATCGCCAATCAAATTCGCGCTTTGAAGTGGGACGCCAAAATGGCTTCTTACGCCTCCGAAATTCAGACCGCCAGAGATGTGGCGTAAATATGTCGTCTTGCGGGCTGTCCCTGCGTTTTAAACGCGTGCAGATCCCTAACTCGTCACTAGCTGTTGTGCCGCGACCACGGGTTTCAGTTCTGGCTCAACTGGGATGATCATCCACGCTAGCAGGAACGTCACGACGCCCGGACAAATTCCCGTAGCGAGCGTGATGAAGAAGCAGAGGATCCGCATGACCGATACGTCGAGATTGAAATACTGAGCTAGCCCCGCACAAACGCCAGCGATCTTTCTCTCTGCGGAGCGCATCAGTTTCTTGGGCGCGGGCGGAATCCCCACCACCTTGCCGCAGTAGGAGCAATAGCACCCGTCCTCAGCGATCGTCTTGCCGCAGGCGGTGCAGTACATGATTGTGCCTCCTTTGGGTCTGGGATACGACGATTGCGGGGAAAATGTTCTGCACTCCGGCCCTCCGGTCTTCAGGGGCTGAAGCCCATTTAAATCATGCCTTGGCGTCTTTTCCTCAAGGACACGTAAATGCCTTCCTTTGGTCGCAGGGTAAAGCTCGGCACAGGTACGATCGATTGTCCTTCCACTTTGCCCAGATGAAACTGTCCCGCGATCGTCGCGAGTAGGAGCACCGCCTCCATCATCGCGAATGACGCTCCGATGCATTGTCTTGGACCCCCGCCGAAGGGGAAATATGCGAACTTTGGCAATTTCTGTATGTTTTCATTACTCCAGCGGTCTGGATCAAACTTTTCCGGATCCGAGAAGAACCTGGGATCACGATGCATAATCCACTGGCTCATGACAACGCTCGCACCCGCGGGAATGCGGTATCCACCGAGTTCGAAGTCTTTGATCACTGTACGGGCAACGCTCCACGCCGGTGGGTAGAGCCTCATGGATTCCTTGATTACTCCTTCGCTGTAGGTCAAGGACGACAAATCAGAAACAGTGGGTATGCGCCCTGCGAGTACACGATCTAACTCTTGATGCAGTTTGTACTCTACCTGTGAATCTTGACTGAGCAGGTGCCACGCCCAGGAAAGAGCCAGGGCAGTTGTTTCGTGGCCAGTGAGAAGAAAGGTCATAACCTCATCCCGAAGTTGCTTGTCATCCATGCGGCTGCCGTCTTCATCCCGTGCTTCCATTAAGACAGAAAGCAGGTCTCCAGAGTCTCTTTCGCTCCTCCGACGCAGGTCGATGATTCTGTAGACGGTGTCATCTAACTTGCTTACAGCACGGCGAAACTCGAACATTTGGGGTACTGGCAGCCGACGGAAGAACGGCGGAAGAAGCAGTCGGGCACCGGTGCTGTTTCGCATCATGACATTCAAGGATCGAGAGATTTCCTCCGTCTCCTCGGCCTCCACACCGAATAAAGCACGAACGACGATACGCAGAGTCAATCTCATCATCTCCTGATGTGCGTCGATTACTGTACCGCCTTGCCAAAGCGACAGCATCTGCTCCGCATAATTCGTCATGACACTGGCGTATAAGGCGATTCTGTCGCGATGAAACGCTGGCTGGCTGAGCCTTCGCTGCCTCTTCCATTGCTCACCCTCGCTCGTAAGCAGCCCATCACCGAAAAACCAGCGGCTGTTCCGGATCACTCGATCCTTCAGGAAATTCTGGTGATTGCGAACCAGAACGAATTCGATCAGGTCCGGATGGTTCAGGAAATAAACGTGGATCCATCCCGCGCGGTAGTAGAAGATGTCGCCGAATTCTCCAGCCCAACGACTGAACACAGCCAGAGGGTTACGACTGGCGAGCGGCATATTGCCAATCAGGAAGTGCGGTTTAGGGCCAGGAGGACGGAGCAGCATGTGTATAGCTCGAATAATCCAAAAGATAGTCTAGTGCTTGTGCTGTCGCAGGCATTTTGGAGTACGATGCGTCGGACTCTGACAATTCAGGCTTAGCGGCCTGAAGTTACACGTTGACGTAACATGGGCCGCATAAGCAACGGCACGCGGCATTTCAATGCGAGCCACCACTCGATCATTCCTCATCTTCGGCAACCGTTGCCTTTACCGATTGTGGAAGATGTGCCCGTCAGTCGGGCACAATGCCGAGCGGCGTAGCCATGAAGATCAACTTCGGCACCGGCCCGCGAACTGAGGGGTCGTGAGAATCCGACTATAATCGTGGCCGTATACGCGCCTTCGGGAATTTTCCAACATGCAGATGCTTGTCGCACTAACACGCGGAGTGTCCCTACGGATTGCCGAATGCGAACTTACGTTTATCAATCGGCAATCCATTGATTATCCCAAAGCAGTTCAACAGCACGGGCGATATCAGCAGCTTTTGCACGACCTGGGAGCAAAGGTTATTGAGCTGCCAAGCGATGACCAGTGTCCAGATTGCTGTTTTCTTGAAGACACGGCGCTGGTTCTGGATGAGGTAGCGGTCATAACTCGTCCTGGAAGTGAATCTCGCCGTCGCGAAGTCGACGGTGTCGCACCAACCATCATGAAGTATCGGAACGTGGTTCGGATCGACGCACCGGGAACGCTGGAGGGGGGAGACGTCCTTCGCCTGGGTCACAATCTATTCGTCGGGGTGACAACTCGGACAAACAAGCAAGGGATTGAGATGCTACGAAAGGCACTCGGAGCCTACGGATATGAAGTGATCCCGATTTCCATAAAAGGAGCTCTGCACCTCAAAAGTGTCTGTACTGCGCTCGACGATCACACCGTTCTTGCCGATTCAAGGTACTTTGATAAAGCCGAATTTTCTGATTACAAGCTGATTGAAGTGCCGGCCGATGAATCGATGGCAGCAAATCTCTTGCGGATCAACAGCGCGGTTTGCATACACGCCGGATTTCAACGAACCATCGACCTCTTACGAGCCAAAGGGTTCGACATCCGGACTGTAGATATCTCGGAATTTCTCAAAGCGGAAGCTGGGCTCACCTGCATGAGCATCTCTCTTTATGCCGAAATGATTTGAAGGTCACCTCGCAGGCTTGCGATTGCCCTTGTAGAAAAAGAAGGCGCCCAGCCCTAAGAAGAAGAGGCTACCTGAGAACATCTTGAGTTCAAATAACGGCACCGACCCAACTTGTTTTGAGGGTACAAAAACCACAAATATCGCCAACAGAGTGGTGAGCAGGCCCAAAGACCCGAAGGTTCGGAGAGTGCAGGTGCTGAACCGGCCGCGTGGGCGCATGCCTTCATTTTTATTGCTCGTCAGAGTTAGGATTGCCGCGAAGATGTAAACATACGGCACCAGGTTGAGAACCGCAGAAAGGCCCAGCATGGTGATGAAGGCTTCTTTGACTGCGGCCCTAGCGAAACTCATTGCCAGAAAGAGCGCGCACACTGTGCTCTGCGTGATCAGTGCGACATATGGCGTTCTGTAGCGCGGATGCAGTTTCCCCAGTGCAGGTGGAAGATAACGATCAAGGCCGAATACAAAAGGAAGACGGGCGCAGCCGGTCAGCCAAGCCGACGCAATTCCAATCACGGAGATGGTCAGGACAATAGCCAACGTCGGCAGTATCCAAGGTAGGCCGACTTGCTGGCCCATTTGGGAGACTGCCTCGACGATCCCCTGCACTACTCCGATTTGGCCGGCAGGAATGGCCATAAGCAAAGCGGCCGTTGTGGCTAAATAGAGCAGCCCACAAGCGATGCCACTCAAGGCAATGGCGCTAGGCAGTGTGCGCTCAGGATTCCGAATCTCGTCGCCCATGATCGAGGCCAGTTCCAGTCCGATCAGCGAGAAGCACATAGCGCCGAAGGCTGAAACGATTGTCCAGTCCAGGTGCAGGTGAACGAGATCGGACGGATGCAACTTCGCGCCGTGCGTGCCGACGGACCAGGCGCTCATCCCAATAAGCACAGCGGTAGCCAAGAGCGTTCCTATTCCGCCAAGATTATTCACCCACTTCCCGATCCCAACGCCAATGACGTTGACCACGGTTATCAGGAATAAGGCGCAGAGGACGGCGGGAAAAGCGATGAGCGGTTTATCTATCAGCGTTCGCGTTTGCGGTCCCCCAACATACAAGCCGATCCCTAGCAGGTACAGCAGCACGAAGGGAATGTAGAAAACATTGGTCGTTAGGTAAGCCCAGCCGGCGATGAATCCGTGAAAATCGCCGAAAACTTCTTTGCTCCACAAATAGAGGCCGCCTTCGCTCGGATACCTGTGAGACAGCTCAATGACGGCAATGCCCTGCGGCAAGAAAAAGCACAGCAACGCAGCCAGCCATAGCCACAGAGCCACCGGTCCGCTGGTTGCAATTGACGAGACGGTGTTGAGGTTGAGAACGGCGACGACGAACAACAGCGCCAAATCCCATCGGCCCAATGCGCGGCGCAAAGCATCAGTCGGAATGGTGTTGACTGGCCCGGCAGAACTGTCGTTCATGGTTGGCGGGCGCCCGGAGTCTCGCGGCAAGCGTCGCCCTTCTCTCCAGATACTCCATCACCGGAAGTCGATGCCTTCTTGGTGACCGACCTCCTTCAGCGAGCGCTGGCTAGATCTCATAAGGGGATCAGTCAGACCCTGAGGTATTTATTGAAAAAATCGAGGGTACGTTGCCAGGCCAACTTGGCCGCAGCATCGTCGTAACGAGGCGTTGTGTCATTGTGGAAACCATGATTGGCGCCCTCATAAATGTACGCGGCGTAGGTCACGTGATTTGCTTTTAGCGCTTCTTCATAGGCCGACCATCCCTCGGTGATACGCGTGTCCAGGGATGCGTAGTGAAGCAAAAGAGGCGCCTTGATCTTGGCAGCATCTGCAGCAGACGGTTGCCGGCCGTAGAATGAAACCGCAGCCGCCAGATCAGGGAGCCGCACAGCTAGCTTATTGGCCACGGCTCCACCAAAGCAGAAACCCACGACGCCGATTTTGCCAGTGCATTCCGGCCGCGCTTTCAGCCAAGCGGCTGATGCCGCAAAGTCTTCGAACATTTTGTCTTCATCCACTTTGCGAAAAAGTTCCGCGCCTTTCTCGTCATCGCCAGGGTATCCCCCCACAGAGGTGAGACCATCCGGTGCAAACGCCAGGAAATTCGCGGTTCCCAAACGTCGTGCCACATCTTCTATATAAGGATTAAGGCCACGGTTCTCATGTATCACAAGCACGCCAGGCAATCTTTCCTTAGCGCTCGCCGGGCGAACTAAATACCCACGGACGCTGCCATTGCCTTGCGGTGAGGACATAGTCGCATATTCAGTTTTGAGACGCTTGTCGTCTCTAGGGACCTTTTCTGCCAAAGCATAATTCGGTCTGAGGCTATCCCAAATTGCCATGGCTGTTAAACCGCCTACCGCATACTTCGTCGCGCCATCCAGGAATTGGCGACGGCTGATCTCCCCGTGAACGTAATGATCGAATAGATTCAGCAGTTCCTGGGGGAAATCGGCAGCTCTCATTCGTTCCACTTGAGTGCCTCCTTTCTCATTGCTTCCAAATGCCGGGAAACACCCGAAGGAATTCTACATCTTACGATGGGCACGAATCGTTAATCGGAAGGAAGCCACCGATGTGATGAAAGGACTGCTGAATATAGAAAGGACTGCTGAATATACTCACACTGGATGTGTCGTCGCCCACACATAAACTGCACCCTGCGGATCACTTCCGGTTTGCCCGTCAGAACGAAGCCGCGCGCGCGGCGGACGCTGCCGCGTGGGTGAGGTCGGCAGCTGTGGTGCTCGCCATCAGATAAATTTTGGGTCACAAGGAGGTCCCTGTGACCCATCTACGAAAAATCATGCTGGAGGAACTCCAGCGACGTCATTACGCCGAGGGTACCACACGCTACTACATCCGCCATGTCGAAAGCTTCGCACGACATTTCAACTGTTCTCCAGATCCTTTGGGTCCACAACACATTCGACAGTACCAAGCTCACCTCTTCAGCAAACGGGAGTTGTCGCCCGGCTCAGTAACGAACCACTTGTGTGCCTTGCGGTTTTTTTACATTCAAACGCTTAAGAAACCGTGGAGCATTGCCGACACGCCTTATCCCAAGAAGACCCACCGCTTGCCCACGATTCTCAGTCAGGAAGAGGTAGCACAACTCATCGACGCCGCTCCCACTCCGTTTTACCGCACCATCCTCATGACTCTCTACGCCACCGGGGCTCGGAACGCGGAGTTGACTCGCTTAAAGGTCAGCGACATTGACCGCCCACGGATGGTGATTCACATCCCAGGCGGCAAGGGTGGCGAAGACCGCGACGTGATGCTCAGTCCCGTTCTGCTAGAGGAACTCCGCGCGCACTGGCGACGGTTGCGCAAAAAATCTAGCCTCTGGCTATTTCCCGGCAACCCCTGGCACAGCGGCGATCAGCCTATCGACACCAAAACGCCGCGTCACGCCTGCCAGTATGCCGCTCGTCGTGCCGCTATAAAGAAGAAGGTGTATCCCCACGTGCTCCGTCACTGCTTCGCCACCCACATGCTGGAAGCCGGCGCCGACCTGCACACCATTCAGATTTTGCTGGGGCATCACGATCTGAAAGAAACCGCTCGCTATCTCCATTTCGCAGCGTCACTTGCACGCCACCGCCAGTCCTCTGGACTCGCTAGTGCTGAAAGGCAGATCACAGTCGGAGACCTAGATGAATCGGCCGCCCTTGGAGGTGGCCGACTTGGTCCGTATCGCAGGCACTGCGTTCAGCGAGCGCAATCGTCAGTGGCTCCGTTGGACACATATTAAGGTCCTGCTCGCCATCGTACGCTGTCGCACGGCCGCGCTCGGCGGTCACATCGATGCGTGCACGCGCTGCGGGCATCGCGCTGCCATCTCGTATAACAGTTGCCGCAATCGCCATTGCCCAAAGTGTCAGACCGGCGCTCGTGAACGCTGGATCCAGGCACGTCGCCGCGAACTTCTGCCTTCGCCCTACGTCCATGTGGTTTTCACTCTGCCTCCGCCACTGGCTTCGCTGGCTTTGCGGAACAAGCAAGCCATTTATGGTTTGCTGCTTCGCGCCAGCACAGAAACTCTACTCGAAGTGGCTCGTAATCCCAGGCATCTCGGCGCCGAGATCGGCTTCTTCAGCGTGTTGCACACCTGGAACCAAAAACTCCAACTTCCTCCCCATGTCCACTGCGTCATCCCCGCTGGTGGGCTCTCGCTCGATCGCACACGCTGGATTCGGTCTCCCCCTCCATTCTTTCTCCCCATCCATGTACTCCGACGCGTATTTCGCGGGAAGTTCGTGGCTGAGCTCAAGTCGGCTTTTCAGCGAGGGCAGTTGCACCTTTCCCGCAATCTGGCTTCACTCCCTGAACCTAAGATCTTCGCCTCTTGGCTCCGGCCGCTGTTTCGCAAAGATTGGATCGTCTATTCCAAACCACCGTTTGGTGGTCCTGAGTATGTGCTCCACTATCTCCGCCGTTACACTCACCGCGTGGCCATCTCTAACCACCGACTGCTTTCGTTCGAGGACGGACAGGTCACCTTTGGTTGGCGCGACTCAGCTCACAACAATGAGCAGAAGTTGATGACGCTAGCGCTCGATGAGTTCCTGCGTCGCTTCCTGCTGCATCTGCTGCCTAAAGGTTTCGTCCGCATTCGCCACTTCGGTTTCCTCGCCATTCGCCGCAGAGCTCAGCTTCTGCCGCTGTGCCTTGCAGCCTTGGACTCGGTACCAGCGCAAACCGAAACCGCAACATCCACAGCTCAGGACATGAGTCCCCATTGGTTCTGTCCCCAATGTGGCGGCCCCATGGCCATCATCGAGAGATTAACTGCCGCTCAGATCCAACTTCGCTCCCCACCCAAGGTGTCCATGGCTGCAGCATGAAGTCTCTATCCCATTTCCAAAACTTCGCGGGCCCCGCCGCGCTACGCCCACTTGTGTCTTGCCGAACTACTCACAGCTTCACACGCTTTGTGATGACCAATTGCAACCACCCTGCAACACATGCCACGGCTCCGTTGCTCGACTCGCTCCCTGTCGGCATCTGCTCACCGCTCCCCATCCCAGCTGCCTCCCTCCTCGCCCACATGCAATTCCCATAGCCCCACCGCCTCCGCCGCAAACGCGAGCGGCTTCCTTCTGACGGCTTTATCGAACGCGCGCATCAACACTCGTTCAACCACACCCCTCCGCCTTGCGCGCGTCCGATAAAGCACTTACGTCACTCGTCAACAATTTCCAAATGGTGCCTCCAATGTACAACTAGTGGACTTTTACGACATTAGAAAATGGAGGCCAACCAAGCCGAAAGCACATGCTTTTGGCGTACAGATTGCTGCACGCTTCCTAGTACTCAAAATTCACAGCGAACTGGATTATGCGGGGGCTGAAATCCTGGATAGGTTGACGATATCCGGGAAGCGGAAGGGTGCCTGTGCCGAAAAAAGGATTGATTGCGGTAGCGCTTGTATGATTGAAGAGGTTAAAGATTTGCCTGATCAGATCCAAGTGACGGTGTTCGCCAAGATTAATGGTCTTGACCACGCCCAAGTCCACTATCGCGATTCCTGGAGTCTGCAAAGAATTGCGCCCCAAACCCAGCGGTCGCGCGGAGAGTGGGAAGCGTCGCTGCGGTTCGAGTCGAGATCTACCAGTGGATTGATCGGACGGCCGGTTCCCAGGGTGATAAGTGGTGCTAGTTCAATTTGCCGGGAATGGGCAAATTCCAAAGCGCGTTGAACTGGCCCTCAAGCACGTCGATGCCCTGCGTGCTGATACATTATTATAGTCTCGGTTGACGGGCCCTGCTTCGAGTACCCGCGCGCGTTTCAGAGCGAACGTGGTGAGCAGGTCGTCCAGGTCCTCCGGGGAATGGACGTCATGGGGAATCAGGTCATTCACCTCGTTGTAGGTGAGATAACCCTTTTCCTTTTCTGCACCAATGAGTTTCGTGATGTCGTTAAGAGCCAAGCAGAATCCCTTTCAGCGCCGTCCGGCATGTAAGTGAGACTTTGCGTGGGACAATAGCTGATTACTTTTGCCCTTGCCAGTTGTAGAACCAGGGCAAACAGAATTGGTTTTCCCTACGCTTTCTGCGGAGCTATACTGTGCGACGTTGACGCGTCAACATCCTCCGGGACACAATTCAGCCTCATTTCCCGCTATCCAGCGACTACGTGACTCGTGAACTGTTCGGAGGCAATACGAGGTATGAGGAGCGCATTGCGTGAATGTCCACTTGGTCAATCCAAGCAGTGTGTCGTTCGGAACCGCGGTGATCACTCCTCGCTGGCAGTACGTGATCGCTGCCGCCACGCCGAGAAGCTTGGGCGATCCCATGCTCGTAGATGAGACGCTATTCCAGATGGATCCTGACCGAATTCAGCAGGGGGACGCCATCGGGATCGGTATTCATACGGCAAACGCTTTGCGTGGCTATGAAATTGGAAAGATGGCACGAAAGCGGGGTGCTTATGTGATTTTTGGCGGGATTCATGCCACGCTTTATCCCGAGGAAGCGCTTGAACTTGGAGGCGCACACTCGGTGGTAAAAGGCGATGGCGATATTGTCTGGGCAAAAGCGCTGGGGGATTGCCAGAACGGCATGCCGCAAACGATCTATGCCGGAGGTCAGATCGAAGCCCGTGACTTCGCCCCAGCGCGTTGGGATCTGGTCCCACGGAATCGCTACATGTGGGCCTCGGTCCAGACGATTCGGGGCTGCCCTAAGCACTGCTCGTTCTGTTCCGTTTGGCGGACCGATGGGCAGCAGCCTCGCCAACGCACTTCGGACGCTGTGCTCAACGAAATTGTTCAGTTGCGCCGACTCGGGTTCCGCTTTATTGCGCTGGCGGATGATAACTTCTATCCCGTTACGCTGACCGATTTGAACCTGGCCTCCCAGCAAAAAAACACAGCCCGGCTGAACGAGCTGACTGCCATTCGCGCGGAGCGCTTCGAACTAATGTCTCGACTGGCGCAACTCCCGGATGACACGATTTTCTTTACTCAGATCACGATGGAGGCAGCCGAAGATCCCGATTTTCTCGACACCATGAGAGCGGCACGCATCAAGGGAGCACTAGTCGGAGTGGAATCGGTTACCCCGGCGGGACTGAAAGATGTTTACAAGGATTTCAACCTGGCCGGGGAGGACCTGATCGAGCGTCTGAGGACTTTCCGCCGCCATGGCGTGCACGTGCTCGGCTCGTTCATTTTTGGTTTGCCCAGCGATCGTCCGGAAACCTTCGAAGCCACGGCCGCTGCCGCGATAAGCGCTGATCTCACATTTGCTCAATTCGTGACGCTAAGCCCTTACCCGGGGACCGTGGATTTTAACCGCTGGGAAAAGGGGCTGGGAGCGAACCCGCCGACCATCGCAGAAATCCCTCTCACCCGGCGCTGGCTTATCCCGCAAGCC
Source organism: uncultured Acidobacteriota bacterium (assembly GCA_963696025.1). Lineage (GTDB taxonomy): Bacteria > Acidobacteriota > Terriglobia > Terriglobales > Acidobacteriaceae > JABCYV01. The sequence goes on along the minus strand of CAVOII010000015.1, from coordinate 79,327 downwards.
CTTCGTCCGAAGTTGTATTGGGATCATCCGGTGATGTCGGCGGAGGAAATCCGCTCGCGGACCCAGGCGGTTTGGGACAGCTTCTACAGTTTCGGTCGTATCTGGAAGCGTTCCCGCTTCATCAAGTCAAGCCGCGGCCGGTTGGCATTTCTTCTTATCTCGAAGATTTACCGTCAGATGTATGCCGATACAGGCATCGCTACCGATAGCGCACGGGTCACGCGTTCCGGGAGATGGGTGCGTTTACTAGCGAAGCCGTGCCGCCATCTGTTCGCCGGAACTCCTATGCCGGAGCTGCAAGTGCCGGCGGAATAGCCAATACCACCGAATGGACAGAGGTGCGGCATCTCCGCTTTGCCTCAGGCTCATCCGTAATCAATCGATACCCGACTCAATTTTTTTCCCCAATAGCAAACACACGTCTTTTCCGTCTGTCGGGTAAGCACTGAAATTATCGTATAGTATTACGAGATCGGGAGGGATACGATGAAGCGGGGAAGATCCGAATTGGGGGGCAGCTCTCGCTTGAGCAGCCAGTGACCTGCCCCGGAGTACCTCCGAACTCCCCTCCAGCGTAAATCGGATCGAAAGGAACCAGTAACATGGAACAAGGAACAGTAAAGTGGTTTAACGACGCCAAAGGCTACGGTTTTATCAACCGCCAGAATGGTGAAGACGTTTTTGTCCACTTCTCGGCTATCCAAGCGGGTGGGTTCAAGAGCTTGAAGGAGGGCCAAAAGGTTGCGTTCGAGGTCACGAAAGGACCGAAGGGGTGGCAAGCTGAGAACGTCCGAGCTGCGTAACCGCAGACAGTTTCCAAAAGGGCGGTCGCAAGTAGCGGTCGCCCTGTGTTATTTGGTCCAACAATCATTAGCTTTATAGGACAACGATTAGGCGGGGGTAATATTCCTTTCCGCACGAAACAGCAGTATTTGTGTAAACGTCCTGACTGCTAAGTCTTATCTATGCCAAAAGGATCGCGTTCCGATCCGACAGGCGGGACTGCTTCATTTCGGCGTCGAGATTAGCGCACAGTTCCTCGCCAACCTGAAGCCGTGGCCAAAAGGATTCTGCCCAAATCCAAAGGGTCGGGGTCCGAAGCCTATTACCGAGGCTTACGCCAAACTTGTCCACAAGAAAGTGCCAGGCGACGCTAAGGACTCTCTGAATAAGTAAGTTTCTGACCGCGCAAGTCTAGTACCTCAGGAATGGTGGGTTGATAACCTAGCCTTCCATTTGGATTTTTTGCCTTCGCCTGCGCCCATCGAACCGGCTTTCATCTACGCGCTCGCTGTCAGCAGCTTCTGACGACTGAGAAACAGATTGACCAACCCGCAGATCACGAACAGCTGATGCGCGTTCTTCTTCAGTCCTCGGTAACGCAGCTTCACAAATCCAAATTTCAACTTCATCACCTGAAATACGTGTTCGACCTTTGACCGCACGCTCGATTTCGTCCGATTCTTCGCCCGCTCCTCTTCGTCAATCCCGTTCTTATAGCGGTAGCGACGGTGCGTGTGGTCCTGTCGATGTTCTTCCAGCAAATGCCGAAACTTGCACACCGTGGTTTCGTCCGGCGCCGGTTCCTCCCCCAAATCGATCCCCACGAACTGCCGCATCACCGGCGAGTCATACAGGGCCTCTTCCACGGCCGGGTCCGACAGGTTAAACCACTGTTGCAGAAAATAAATCCGCAGCATCCGCTCCACTCCCACCGGCGGGCGCCCATTCCCCGGCTTGGGATAATGGGGTTCGATTAGCGCACATACTTCTCGCCACGGGACAACTTGTTCCATTTCTTCTAGAAATACCTGTCGTCGTGTCTTTTTTGTGTACCGCTCAAAACCATTCATCGTCGCCAGACTCCTCTGTTGTTTGGTCGTCGATCTCATCTGGCGCAACCTACTCTATCTTCCTGTGGAAAGGGAGACCTTATTCAGACTCTCCCTAAAAGGCTTGAGTGAACAACTTGGGAGATTCGATTTAGGCGAGTACGCGGGATATCGGGTCGATTTGCGTGGCCATAGAAAGGACATCTACGGACTTGTCCTTGCTTCCTATGTGCGGCGAAAACATGAAGATGATGACCAGAGAGTGTTTGGTCGGCGGGTAAAAAAATGCGGCGGTCAGCACGGACTTAGACATTGGGACCTGCCAAACCCGCAGCTTGATCTGGTGTATGCGAACGAGCCTGTAACAATTTTAGGCGGTGGGTTCAACGCATCGCTCTACGCGGGCTTGTGGCGTTTAGCAGATTGAGAAGTGCGCCTGACCCGAGACCGCTGTTCCTTCCTCACGCATTCATTCATCTGATCGCCCGCGCTCCCGTCCGCTCGCGCCCCACATCCGCTCCCGCCCACTCCCACACTCCCGCCACCTCCCGCGCCCTTCAAATCCATAGCGAATCGGTAGACATTCCAGGCCGCCCCTGGGCCCATTTTTCCCGTGAATAGAGACTTCCCGTCAACGCAATGCCGGGTTAGTGTATGGCGACGGCAAAGTGGCAGTAACTCGGGCGTTAACATCTATGTAATAGTTCATTACGGGAGCGGCAGCGGCGTGGGCGTGGGCGCGGAGGGCAATTCTCCACTAGTGTAAAACGCCTGTTCACAACAGTTAACGGATACAAGAGACCTCATCGTCTTATACTTCTGTTGACTTACCCTGTCCCGAGCTCGTTAGACCATGACGTTCGCCGAGGCTCCCACTGCTCTAAAGGAATTTCGCAGCACTCAGTGGAAGTTCCAGCAAACCTTCAAGACTCCTCTAAAAGACAAGATCAAGCCTTGTGGACTGCCAGCATCACCGTTAAGCAGGCGGTGTTTGAGCCCAGACATTGGATCGACCTGATGACTCGGTATTCGCTCCCACGACGGTACGAGAAGGGAGTGTCCGTCACCGCTGCGGTTGCGTGACCATGTGCGCGGCCATCAGGCGATCTCCCATGGTGACGAAGAAAAGTTCATTGTTGCGGCTGAAGATGGTGTTCCATCCACCGGTGGTGGAGACTTGCGTTTTGGCTCGCGCTGGAAAAGGCACAACGTAGACTTCAGACCGGCCGGATTCGTACGAGAAGTACGCGAGCCAACGTCCATTGGAAGAGAAGCGGCGATCATATTCGCTGACCGTCATATGGGAGGTGGTGGGTGGCCGGAAGGGCTTGCGATCGCCGGTCAATGGCAAAATTAAAACCCGTCGGGTTTCCGCACTGTACTTCCTATTTATCAGAGTGCGATGCAAGCAAGGCTGTGGTCGCGATCGAATCACGATTTTGACCGTCCGTAGATTGACCTGATAGCAGGCCCCCTTCGCAGTCGTGAAGGGATGTTTCCATCGCCGCCGTTACGCTGAAGTGTGGAGAACTTCTACTGTGGAACGAATGCCGACAAAACCGCGTCATGACCTTCTATGATCAAATCTTTGTAAAAGTTCGCTGCAGAGCGGTAAAAGTTGAATCACTCCCCTTGACAGCTTAGGGGAGCGAATGGTAGCTTCCCCTAAGCCACTTAGGGAGGCCATGACCAACTCTTCTGACATTCTTCCCGGCACGCTCGATCTGTTAATCCTGAAGGCAGCATCGTTGGGATCGTTGCATGGATTCGGAGTGATGCTCCGCATTCAGCAAATCTCTCGAGGCGCGTTCGAAGTAGAGCAGGGCGCGCTCTATCCGGCTCTTTACAGGCTCGAGGAAAGGGGCATGCTGACATCGGAGTGGGGCGTTTCCGAAAACAATCGGCGAGCCAAGTATTACCGATTGACGCGGAAGGGTGAAAAGCGCCTGCGCGAGCAAACCGACACCTGGAAGCGTCTTGCTTCGGCGATGGCTACCGTCCTTGAAGCGCGTCCGGAGGAGGTCTGATCCATGCCGGTGCAGTTCGTTCTCGACCGGCTCTTCCGGCGTGAGCGCCTTGACCAATCTATGGAAGAGGAGCTGCTTTTTCACATCGAAGAACGGGCCGCCGACCTTGAACGTTCGGGCGTGCCCATAGCGGAAGCCGAGCGGCGTGCACAGCTCGAGTTCGGTGGAATGGAGAACTACAAGGAACAATGCCGCGAGACGCGGCGCTTCCATGGCATACACGGCTTTTTCGCCGACCTTCGATTCGGCTTCCGGATGCTCTGGCGCAGCCCGAGCTTTTCCATCCTGGCGATTCTTTGCCTGACCTTAGGAATTGGCGCCAATGCCGCTGTTCTCAGTTGGATCGAAGGAATCTTATTCCGTCCCTATCCGGCGGTAGCTCACCAGGAGCGGCTATTCGCTGTTACCGGAATGGCGCGCGGCGAAACCGACGCGAGTGGCTTTTCCTGGCCAGATTTTCTCGATTTGCAGAGGCGTTGCACGCTGGTTGATTCATTTATCGTGACCAAAATCACGGGAACCACTCTGAGCATCGGTGACCGCGCGGAGGTTAGTACCGGGAGCATCGTATCGGCGAACTATTTTGATGCCATCGGGGTCCATCCAATTCTTGGCCGCGGATTCGAGCCCGGCGAGGACTCGGGGAGCAGAGCTCACCCGGTGACGGTGATCAGTTACCAGCTATGGCAAGGACGATTCAAGGGTGATCCGCAAATCATCGGGAAAACACAGCGTCTCAATGGCGTGCTGCACACCATTGTGGGCGTTACGCCAGCGGGCTTTTATGGGACGTTCGTTGGCTGGGCGATGCAGTTCTGGGTGCCGGCGTCCATGGAGGAGATATTCGAAGGGGGCGGGTACAAACTGGAGGATCGCGGCGCACGCTGGATCGAAGCTTACGCGCGGCTCAAGCCCGGAGTAACCCGCGAGCAGGCGCAGCAAGAAATCGCTGCGGTGGCAAAACGATTGGAGAAGGACTATCCGGATACGAACCGCGGCCGCAGCATCAAGCTTTGGCCTTTATGGCAAACTCCATTCAACAATGCGGGGACGCTGCTTCCAACGTTAGAAATCATGCTCGCCGTGGTGGTTTTTGTCCTGCTCATCGCCTGCGCGAACGTCGGCAATCTCCTGCTGGTGAGGTCCTTCGCGCGACGTCACGAAATGACAGTTCGGCTGGCCGTCGGCGCGCGGCGCGGCCGCTTAGTGAGGCAATTGGTGACTGAGGGGCTGATCCTAGCAGCCTTTGGCGCAGCCGGTGGACTGCTGCTTGCTCACTGGTGCCGCCACGCGCTGGTTCTGCTCCTCCCCGCGCGGGGAGGCGTGGCGATGCACTTGCCGGGCGAAATCGATTGGCGTGTGCTGGCGCTGAGCGCAGTGGTTTGTTTGATGGCAACGCTTCTGCTCGGGCTGGTTCCCGCGATGCAGACCCGTGACCTCGATCTTTCAGGCGCTTTGAAAGCTGAGTCGGCCGGCGTCGTGGGCCGGGGTAGGAGAGAGTGGGTCCGATCGGGCCTGGTGGTGATGCAGGTGGCGATGAGTTTCGTTTTGTTGGTCGGAGCGGGGCTCTTGCTGCAGAGTCTGCAGCGGATAAGAAATACCAGCCCGGGTTTTTCGACCCACCAAGTGCTGGAAACTAGCGTCAATCTGGTGCAGGCGGGATATGATGCGCCGCGCGCTCAGAATTTCCAGGACCAACTCCTCGATCGCGTGAAGGCGTTACCCGGCGTCGAGTCGGCCGCGTTTGCGCGAATGACGCCGCTGAGTTATGGAAGCTTTTCTTCGACACCAATTGCAGTAGATGGCTATCAACCTCCGCCTGATGAGCAGCCCATCGTGCAGTACAACGAAGTCGGTCCGGACTATTTCGTAACTCTGGGCATCCCTTTGGTGTCTGGCCGCGAATTCACTCGCGCGGACGACCAACGGTCGGTTTTGGTTGCGATCGTCAACGAAACCATGGCCGCGAAGTACTGGCTCGGCAGAAATCCGATTGGTGAGCGCGTTCAGGTCAAGGGACGATGGATGCAGGTGGTTGGAGTGGCAAAAAATTCCAAGTACCAAAGTGTTCGGGAAACGCCGCAACCCTTTTTCTATGTACCGCTGCGCCAGAATTTCGCCAGAGGACCGGGCTTGAACATCCGGACGCGGCTGAGTTCGGAGGCAATGACGGCAGCGCTGACCCACGAAGTGCATGCGATTGACCGGAACCTGGCGCTATTCGAGGTAATCACGCTGCAAGAACAAGTAGATCGCTCGACATCGGCGCAGCTCGTGGCCGTAACTATGGTGGGTGTGTTAGGCGGCTTGGCGCTGCTGCTCGCTGCCATCGGATTGTACGGCGTGATGTCTTACTCGGTGTCACAGAGCACGCGCGAGTTAGGGCTGCGCATGGCTCTCGGCGCGACCCCATCCCACTTGTTGCGGCTGGTGATGTCGCGCGGCCTTGCGTTGACGGCAGCCGGAATTGTCGGAGGCACGGCTGCGGCGCTGGCGTCGACACGGCTGCTTGGGTATCTGCTCTACAACGTGAGCCCACGCGACCCGTTAACGTTTGGGTCGGCATTTCTGGCCATCACGGTCGCGTCGCTGGCAGCGTGTTTCTTGCCCGCCTGGCGTGCGACGCGAACTGATCCGCTGCAGGCTTTACGGGATTAGCCATCAGGGCTGGCTTATGGATGTTCCACGACCATTCGCAGGCAAGGCTCGCAGGCGGCGCCAGATCATTTATGCCGGGGTGGGCGTGGCCCTAATCGCGGGGATCACGATGGGCGTTTCAAAGCTCAAGCCTGCCGCTCCGGCCGTGGACCGGTCGGGTCTCTGGATCGACACGGTCAAGCGCGGTCCCATGGTGAGGCAAGTTCATGGTATCGGTACGCTCACTCCGGAGGAGATCCGATGGATCCCGACTATCACCGACGGACGCGTGGAGAAGATTCTGGTACGCCCGGGCACTCCAGTGAAGGCGGATACAGTGGTCGTCATTCTGAGCAACCCCACCGTGGAGCAACAGGCTTTTGACGCGGAGTGGAAGCTACGCGCGGAAGAAGCGCAATACCACAATCTGGAAGTGACACTCCAAAGTCAGGTGCTGGACCAGAAGGCGAATACGGCAAAAGCGGAACAAGATGCAGAGGACGCCCGAATGAAAGCGGAGACCGATCAGGAGTTAGAAACGCTCGGCGTGCTCTCAGACCAGGCTCGGAAACTCTCCGCCGGGAGTTCGCGGCAGCTCTCGATTCGCGCCGACATCGAGGAGCAGCGCTACACGAACGCCCAGAAACAGCTGGAAGCGCAAATCGCCGCAGAAAAGGCGAAAGTAGAGCAGGCGCGAGCGATCTATGAGTTGCAGCTGAAGCAGAAAAATATGCTCATAGTGCGTGCGGGCATGGACGGCATCTTGCAAGAGCTAACTCTCAACGGCAACACACTGCAGGAAGGGCAGCAGGTGCCGACGGGTACGACAATCGCCAAAGTCGCAAATCCGAATCGGCTTAAGGCGGAGCTCAAAATTCCCGAGACCCAGACTAAGGATGTTCAACTCGGACAGGCAGCGCTAGTGGATACGCACAACGGCCTTATCGAAGGCAAGGTTGTACGAATCGATCCATCAGTTCAGAACGGAACCCGCACGGTCGACGTTGCTCTGAATGGCGAATTACCTCTGGGCGCGGTGCCGGACTTGAGCGTCGATGGCACTATTGATCTGGAGCGCATAGCGAGCGTGCTCTACGCCGGACGCCCAACCTACGGCCAGGAGAAGACCACGATCGGCATGTTCAAGCTGGAAGGCGATGGTAAGACAGCATCGAGGGTGCAGGTAACGCTGGGTCGCAGTTCCGTTAACACGGTCGAGATTCTGGGCGGCCTGAAGGACGGCGACCAGGTAATCCTGTCTGACGTGTCGCGCTGGGACCCATATGACAGAATCCGGCTGGATTGAGTACAAGACAAAGTTCTTTGAGCCGTGACGGCAAAGATAAGAAATAGAAACCAAAGAGAGGCGGAAATGACTGCACCAGGTGACGTCCTGATCTCGATGAAGGACATCGAGAGAGTGTTTTATACCGACGAAGTAGAAACCCATGCCCTTTCAGGTATTGATCTTGAGATTCGCAAAGGCGAATACGTCTCCATCGAAGGTCCCTCAGGTTCAGGAAAGTCGACACTGTTGTCAATTATCGGGTTGCTCGATTCGCCTAGCGATGGACAATATTTGTTCAAGCACGAGGCGGTCGAGAATCTGGATATTTCGCAGCGCGCCGTTATCCGCAACCGCGAAATTGGGTTCATCTTCCAGAGTTTTAATCTCATTGGCGATCTGACGGTGTACGAAAATGTGGAATTACCACTTACCTATCGCACGATGAGCGGCTCGGAGCGCAAGCAGCGCGTGCAACAGGCCCTCGAGCGAGTAGGGATGAGCCACCGCACCAGGCACCATCCGTCACAACTTTCAGGTGGCCAGCAGCAACGCGTAGCGGTCGCCCGAGCTCTGGCGGGAAACCCATCGATTTTGCTGGCAGATGAGCCTACCGGCAACCTCGATTCGCAGAATGCGAACGCGGTGATGGAGTTGTTGGGCGAACTGCATCGTGAAGGAGCGACTATATGCATGGTCACCCACGATCCCCGCTTCGCGCAACATGCCAAACGCGGCATTCATCTGTTCGACGGACGAGTAGTCACGGAAAGCGAAGCTGCCAGTTCGATGACTCAGCAGCACAGCAGACCCTTTGAGACCGAATTAGAGCAAAAGCGGATAGGGAGATCTCTGTGAAACGAAACTTGGCTTTGCCGTTTGTAGTCGCGATCATTGTCCTCGGCAGGCTTGTCTCTCCCGACACTACTACCTCGGCTCAGGAGAAGAAGACGACAGCCCTGCAGAAGATCGCGACTATCGACTACTTGGTCGGCACTTGGAGTTGTGCGCACACGGTCGGCACGTTTTCCGGAAAATACACGACGACGTATACGAAGGTGCTCGGAAACTTGTGGCTCAAACAGACGTACGACTTTCCCCCGACGCAATTCGCAGGCCGCACCCAGCCAGCGGTAACGGGGGAAGCTCTCATAGGGTACGACGAGGCGTGGGGTCAGTGGGTGCGCTTCTTCGCCAATAGCAGCGGCCAATACTTCCCTATCCGCATGAAGGAAACGAGTAATGGTTGGTCGTATACCTACGTTAGCTTTTTCGGGACCAAGCCGGAAAAATCGGAGGCTGACGCGACATTCACGAAGAAGTCGGATACCGAATATTTAATTGATGGTCCAACCTATCCAGAAAATGGTACGCAGGTAACCGAGCATCACAGTTGCCACAAATTGTAGACGTATGAGTTATCACGACCGTAGTTTTCTCAGGATCGAGATTTAAAGAGGTCATTGGTCTCCTACTGCGAGACGCTACAAGAACCGCTCTGTCGTGGTTGCGGAAAGCAAATTCAACGGCGTGGCACTCGCTTTTGCTCGAAGTGTGCCGTCACAGTCACTCGTGAAAACTTCGATACTGGGCGCGAGAGCGCACAGCAACCGGAATCCCTCGCGAAGCGCTCAGCCACGCAACGGCAGCGTAGGCAGGCCATTCAGAACTGGAAACCTTCAGACCTCCCCCGTTGGCTCACTCGCGATGTATATGTGAAACAAGTTCAACCAGTACTGGCTAGTGTTCCAAAATCCCGCATACCTTCCGCACTCGGGGTGAGCGAACCGTACTCATCGGATATCCAAGCGGGTAAGCGTATCCCGCATCCACGGCATTGGCGGGCGCTGGCGCGCCTCGTGGCTATTGCACCGAACGGATAGCCCAGCTCACGAAAATGACGGTTACTATGCACCGGATCAGAAATCCGTTTTGTAGGTCGTGCACGAAAACGCAGCAAATTGCAATGAGGTGTAGTCACAGAGGGTTACAATACGGTTGCTGCATTGTGGTGCACGAAACCGCAGGGAAATACAAAACGAACAGCCACCGAAGGGGTGTGGTGTAGCTAAAGCAAGTGTCGACTGGTAGGAACCCCAGAACACCGCTACAATTTTGAAACACTGGGGAGGTGGAAAGTGGTCGGCCCTCATTGCCTCACGAGCTACCACCCGGCGATCTCACGCTTTGAGCTGAACGCCGATGGGGAATTCTACTGGAGGGTAGCATGGCAAATGTGCCCAGCGTGCACAAAGTTTGTTATCTCACTGGGAAGGTATCATCGACACAATCTCTCGGCCCTTGTAGGCTCGAGCGTCGTACACCCGAAAGCCGCTGCCCGCAAGCCGTTCCCTAAGGATGTCATCCCACCAAAGATCGCTGAGGACTATAACGAAGCATGCCTAGTGCTCGCCGACAGCCCCAAAGCCAGTGCTGCTCTTAGCCGGCGGTGCCTGCAGAACCTCCTCCGCGAGCACGCAAAAGTAAAGCCGCAGAATCTGAACAAAGAGATCGACGATGTCCTTAACTCGAAGCAGCTACCGTCCCACCTCGCTGGAGACATCGACGCGATTCGACAAGTTGGAAATTTCGCAGCGCACCCAACGAAGGACACCAGCATCGGAGAAATCGTCGACGTCGAGCCAGGCGAAGCAGAGTGGCTTCTTGACCTGTTGGAAGGACTGTTTGATTTCTATTTCGTAGAACCGGGCGAGACGCAAAAAAGACGAGACGCACTGAACGCCAAGCTCACTGCTGCTGGCAAGCCGCCGCTGAAACAGGACTAAAAGCATCCTGGTCGGCCTGTTCCGCTTCTTGCGCAGCCAATTAACGCGCCAGTCTGACTCTTATTCTCATCATCTACCTGGACACCTAAGCTGTGAATCATGCTGATGGGCGGAATCAGCAGTTGCAACCGGGGAGGTGAGGACTATCATCTGGCCGTCGCTTTTAACATCCGAAGCAGTTGTAGACCGTTGTCGAGGGTACTATTGAGCAAGCTATCTTGAATTGGGCCGCCTAAGCCCGAATGTATCACCTTGTTGCGTACATCCCTGAATTCAATTAGTGCCTTCGCAAGCTGCGGTTCAAGGATCTTCTTCAGGGTGAGGCCCTCAATCAACGTCCGCCAGGTGGGCCGACGCAGTTCAAGGCCGAGGCTCTGATTTAGCAGAACCATCTCTTTTTCGATTTCGATTGCTAGCCGCACTAGAGCAGCACCCTTGTCCTTCGCAGCAAGATCCGAGATCATGGATTCGGAGGTCATGTCGGAGACGCGTTCGAAATTGAAATGTGCAGGGGCAACCCTTTCTTTGGAATCTGCTCTTCGAGCTGCACTATGTCTGCCGTTAGAACGCTCAATTTCTCCCTGATCTCGATTTCCGCCTCTCCCAACTTAAGCCGCTTAACGTAAGGTAAGAATCCAGTGAGCGGCCGCGAGAAGCAGAACAAAACCCCGGCGATCAGCAATGTTATCGTGGGCCAGTCGAGGGACATAAACTGCGGCCGAAGGGCATGCACAAGAGCCACAGCGAGGAGTAGTAAACCTGCAACCAATGTTTTCCAATTCATGGTGCTGAGTCTCCACCACACTCTCCCTCTAACTTTTGCGTACAGGCATGACTCGGTGCCATACAATCGGCGACTCCCAAATAATTTTCGGGGTCATGTTTGGAACTTCGATCGCGTGGCCCGAGTCTTTGCTTCGCGAAGCCCAATCTAGTAGTGACTGATATTGATCGCGCCTAGAGATGTTTCCGAGCCACACTGTTTTCTCCGGCGTGACGATTTTGACTACATTCGGCACGTCACAGGGTCCAAGACAACCGCTTATGGTCAACTGAACGCGCTTCAGCAAACCGCGTTTTCTCCACTCCTGTTTTAACCATTCTTCGGGGATTGCGGGGCCTCCATGTTCGACCTGGCCACAACAACAGCCCTTACAGACAAACATCTGAGCATTCACTCTCCGTTTCGTGGTCAGCACTTACAGTCCATTCTGCGCAAGTATCGATGCAACGCACTGGTTAACATACTACCCCCCAGTATATACGTCTCATTGAAATGGCACACACGATCAAAGACAAGAAAAAGCTGTTAAATCGCGTTCGCAGAGTCCGGGGCCAAATACAGGCCGTCGAACGCTTGCTGGAAAACGAGAGCGGCTGTACTGAGATTCTGCAGCAGATAGCCGCTTGCAGAGGCTCAATCAATGCGCTGATGTCTGAAGTGCTGGAAGGACATATCCGGTTTCACTTGGTCGAGCGCGGACAGAACCACAAGCCGCACAAGGGCACGGCCGTTGAAGAAGTGATCAGTATTACCAAGTCTTATTTGAGGTAACGAGGAAACCATGCCAGACGTAAAGGAAGATTTAACGAACGCCTCCAGCGTCACCCAAACCGTGGCGTCTGCCGTAGCGACACACCGTACTGAAGCTCACGATCATGAGCATTATCGCGATCACAAGGGTGATGACCATGGATTCGAGTGGCAGGACGGGGTACGAATCGCGCTGGTCGCGTTTGCGGCTGGGTTGGTCTGGTTCCGCGTGTGGGAGCCGTTTGCCCACATCAGCATCATTGGAATTGCGGGCACTCTGATCGGAGTCTACCCCATTCTCAAAGAAGCGGCGGAGAACGTAATGGAGCGCAGGATGACGATGGAGCTCTCCATGACCATCGCGATCCTTGCGGCGCTGGTAATCGGTCAGTTCTTCACCGCACTTATAATTGTGTTCTTCGTGCTAATTGCGGAGGTGCTTGAAGGTCTAACCGTTCGACGCGGCCGCACTGCCATTCGAGAGCTCCTGAACTGGCTTCCGAGCGAAGTGACGGTTCGAAGAAATGGCCGAGCCGAACAGCTCAGCACAAACAGCGTCAACATTGGAGAGATCATCGAGGTCAAACCGGGAGGGCGAATACCGGTTGACGGCGAGGTGGTCAGCGGGAATTCGTTCGTAGACCAAGCGACCATAACGGGAGAGTCCCTACCAGTCGAGAAAGTTCCCGGAAGCTCGGTCTTCGCAGGTACGGTCAATCAGTCCGGCGCCCTAGAGGTTCGAGTGACGAGGATTGGTCGGGACACGGCGTTTGGCCGCATTTTGAATGCGGTTGAGGAAGCTGAGCGATCTCGCGCTCCTATCCAGAAAACTGCGGATAGACTTGCAGGTTATCTGGTTTGGTTTGTGCTCGGATGCGCCATCCTCACATTCATCATCACCCGCAACCTCACTTCGACCATTTCGGTAATCATTGTTGCCGGCGCGTGCGGAATCGCAGCCGGAACTCCACTCGCAATTCTGGGAGGAATTGGGCGGTCGGCACGTGAAGGGGTAATCATCAAAGGCGGTTTATACCTCGAACTCCTAAGTTCGATAGACACCGTGGTCTTCGACAAAACCGGCACGCTGACATTCGGAAATCCTCAGGTCGTGTCTGTTGTCGCTGCCGATGGGCACACGGAACAAGAGGTCCTTCAGATCGCCGCAATCGCGGAGCAGAGGTCCGAACACCCTTTAGGCAAGGCTATTGTCAACAAAGCGGTGGAGACTCAATTGAAGGTATCTGCACCAGACGACTTCAAATACATTCCGGGCAAAGGCATCCGTTGCAGCCTTGATCATCGACAGATCCTGGTAGGAAGCAGAGTATTTCTTCAAGAGAATAAACTCAATCTCAATGGAGCAAGAGGAAGCGCGGAGCGCTTGTCAGAAATATTGGTTGCGTGCAACGGCGCCTATCTTGGTGTAATTGGAATCGCGGACACGGTGCGACCGGAAGCAAAGAAGGCAATCACGGCGCTGCACGAGATGTGTCTACGGACTGTCCTGCTAACCGGTGACGCCAGACAAGTCGCGGAATCGATCGCCAAGGAGGTGGGCATCGATGTCATCCATGCCGAAGTTCTTCCCGATCAGAAGAGCGCGGTCATTCAAGAGCTAGTGAGTAGTGGCATAAACGTCGCTATGGTCGGCGATGGCATTAACGACGCGCCGGCGCTGATGCAAGCAACGGTGGGGATTGCAATGGGGTCAGGCACTGAGGTCGCACGCGAGAGCGCAGACATCATGTTGATTGGAAACGATCTGCTCCGCTTGGTCGATACGATCAAGATCTCCCGTCGTTGCCATCGCATCATCATGCAAAACTTTGGCGGAACGCTGGCTGTGGATAGCGTTGGCGTTGGACTGGCAGCCTTCGGCGTGCTGAATCCGCTATTCGCGGCCTTCATCCATGTTGCGTCCGAGCTTACGTTCATCCTGAATTCCGGTCGGCTTCTGCCACGTGCTTAAAAGCAATGCGGAGCATCAGGAATTAGCGAGTGCGCGCCATCCACATCTGCCATCCGTACAGCGCAAGATTGAGAACGCATACGACCACTCCCGCAACAGTCAGAACGGTTGGGGAGATGTCGGGATAGACAAGGTTATCCATATAGTGGAGCAGAAACCCACCCTGATACGGCTGGACGCCAGCCTTACCTTCGAACCAGTTCTCAAGCACAGTTAAAGGACAGGGCCAGGAAAGCAGTTCCGTAAGAATTCCCCAGATCAGCGAAACGATGTGCAGCCAGCGAAGCACCGGGCGAAAGCGGGTCAGAAAGGCCCCGAAGACCACCCACACTATGAACAGCGCATGCAGAAAGAGGACGAAAACGGCAAGCCCTGAATAGACGCCCGAAGGTGCATGCATGACTAGAATCTATCGCACCGCTAGTTTGCGATCGACCTGACATCACGTGACGTTCACAGCCTTCTCGGACCGGAATACTATGGTTGCGAATGGATGTCCGCAAGATCATCCACGTGGACATGGATGCGTTTTACGCTTCCGTGGAGCAGCGGGATAACTCGGACCTGCGCGGTAAACCCGTGATTGTTGCGTGGAAAGGAAACCGCTCGGTCGTGTGTGCGGCGTCGTACGAAGCGCGAGCTTTTGGTGTGCGTTCGGCTATGCCCGCGGTCCGGGCCGAGTGTTTGTGTCCCACTGCCATCTTCGTCGCCCCAGATTTCACCCGTTATCGGGCGGTCTCTCGGAGTGTGCGGGAAGTACTCAAGCGCCATACGGATCTAATCGAGCCACTGTCGCTCGATGAAGCGTATCTGGACGTGACCGAGAACAAGGCCGGCTTGCCAACCGCGACGCTTGTGGCTCGCACAATTCGGGAGCAGATTCGCAAAGAACTGAACCTGACTGCCTCTGCGGGCGTCGCGCCCAACAAGTTCTTGGCAAAACTCGCGTCTGACTGGCGGAAGCCTGATGGGCTTTTCGTGATCCCGCCGGAAGAAGTCGATGCGTTTCTTCTGCCCTTACCGGTTGGACGCATACCCGGAGTCGGGAAAGTCACCGAAGAGAAGTTGGGCAAACTCGGAATAAAAACTGTGAACGAATTGCGACGACTGGAAATCGCCAACCTTGAACGCGAATTTGGCCGTCACGGTGTACGTCTGTACGAACTCGCCCGTGGCATTGATAACAGCTCGGTGGTCCCGGACCGGCCCACACAATCGATCTCAGTCGAGGATACCTTCGAGCACGACGTGTCGCTCTCAGAAACCGAGCCTATGATCCGGCGCCTGGCAGAAAAGCTCTGGTCGGCGTCGCGCAAGGAATCACGGATCGCACGCACAGTGGTGCTCAAACTGAAGACCAGGGAGTTCAAGATCCTGACGCGAAGCCATACGCCGAACACTCCTCCTTCCTCGTGTCAGGAATTGACGGCAATAGCCCTCGCGTTGCGAGAACGGGTCGATCTCGGGTCACAACAGCGCTATCGCCTCGTGGGTGTCGGCTTGAGCAACTTTCGCGACCCGGAAGGGACCCTGGCACAGTCCGTGCTTTTCGAATGAAGGCGTCAGTCAGCGGCGGCCTTTCCAGCCAGCTGCTGCTTCATCATCTCCTCCATTCCTTATCTTCATTTCTTTGGCTGTCGGTTCCGCCTTGTGTGTACCGACCATCCACGCGTAGCCATCTGGATCGACGACAGTGCCACAGCGATCACCCCAAAACATGTCCATCACGGGACCTTGTGCGGTCGCGCCGAGCTTAGTCGCTTTTTCAACGATCTTATCCACGTTGTCCACGTAAATGTACAGCGTGGCAGGAGAGGCGCCAACGCTTTGCGCTGCGTCTCCTCATAGCCTCATTCTCAGGACCGAGCATCAGCGTTGTGCCCCGCAAGGTGAGTTCAGCATGGACTGGTTTTCCGTCAGGCCCGTTCATGATGCCGCGTTTCGCGAAACCGAACGCCTTTTGATAGAAGCTCACCGCCGTCGGAATGTCAGAGACGGCAAGAGCGGCGGAGACGGCGCTGTACTGCTTCCTGTTGAGCGGATCGATCTTCTTCTTTGCCATAGTGCTCCTTTCGTGCGGCTGACATTTTAGCGAAAATGAATGAATGCCGCACCCGGACCATCGCGAGCCTTAGTCACGCTTTGGCCGGCATGAGCTTTAGAACAAGTGCGCGGATCGCCGCAGGCTCGTGCTCACCGGCAGGAGCCGAGAGCGTATACGACCGTTCCAATCCATTGGGTCCCTCCACTCGCAAGTCCCAGTTCTCAGCTGCTCGCGATCCGGCAATAGACACGCGCCACTCCCCTTGCCGCCCACCGAGTGCGTGCTCCAGGTGCGCGGTGATATCGCGGCACAGCTGGGCGTCGCCCAGATTCTGCAGCTCGATTGTGACTCCCATCCCATCGCAATTCTATCGAAGACAGACTGCCAGACTGACGATGTCTGTGTGTGCCTGCCCGCTTGACGGCTGCGGCAGGTTGCCTCAGCACATAACCCCCAAGGAAGTGCAGAAGACCAGCCATGAGACTCGAAATCTGCCCGATTCATAGATCAATATCATGCTGTGGCCGGGACACTCTTCCCAAGCCCCGGCTCATAAGATTCGGACTTCAGCGGGTGGAGGATCCCCACCACCCGCGAGGGTATCAGAACTGCGATCAGCTCCAGAGATGAGGAAACTGATGAATCGGAAGATCGCCGAACAAAACGGAATCTGTCCGATTTGCAACGAAGAGTTCACGGACTACGCCGACATTGTGCCCGACCACAAGGAACCAAAGGGAATGGGCAGAGCCTGGAGAGACGACCACCCAGATAATATCCAGGCAACATCACTGGTGGTGCAACAATGGCGAGATAAGGATCGACAAGAATGGGCTGACTGACGGCCGATCAGTCGTCCGCGGTTATTTCCGGTTTGCCCGTGACTCGACCGCAATTGACCGCGAGACCCTTCCTAGAGTAAAGTTGTACTTGTCACCTGCAAATATACTTACGATGGTTACATAGATTATTCCAATGACACTGGTTAATCACAGCTGGATACCACGCGACATCGTCGGGGGCAACCTCGCCCTGGAGCTAGTGAACACGGTATCAGGGTGGAATAGCGACCCGGAAGACTGGGTTCCCGATATAGCCAACTTCCTTGTTTGGGCTCGGACGTGCGGTGTACTCGATGAAGGAGAGCAGAACGCTGCTGCTCGTCGTGCTAAGGATTCGCCCGCTGCGGCCGAGCGGGTTCTGGCTTCAGTGAAAGAGCTACGTTTCGCTTTGTGGCGTCTCGTAGACTCGCTCGAACGTCGTAAGCCCCCCGAGCCCGGCGATCTCTCAGTGCTTGATGAATGGAGGCGCCGATTGGCCGTTTCTGAGCAGATTATCGTCAGAAGCAACAAGATCGAATTCACAATCAACCGGGATATTTCAGCGCTGGAACTTCCCGGCCTCCGAGTGACCGCAGCGGCGCTCTCGTTTCTGAAGAATCTTCCTACGGCGCGCATCAAGACGTGCCGAGCCCGCGATTGCGGCTGGAAGTTTGTGGACCAATCAAGGAACAGGTCGCGGCGGTGGTGCGACATGGCTGTCTGTGGAAACTTGGCGAAGACGAGGCAGTACCGTGCACGAAATGGCTAAGACAATATAAGGATAGGATTCTGCCAGTGAACAGCATTGTGAGCACCGTGGTGATCAGTGAAGAGCCTCAGATAACCAGCAACAACGTGTATGATGGTTACGGTGCTGTCAGAAGTGGAGAGATCACTGTGGGCCGGACAATCGCTTATGTCGGAGTTCCCACCAGTCTCGGGTCGTACGGCCCTGGACAGGAGAAGGCTCCACAAGCCTTCCGAGACGCGGGCTTTCCGCAAATGCTTCGGGAGGAGGGTCTGACGGTCGTAGATTATGGCGATCTTTCCGTGCGGCGCTGGCGTCCTGATAGAAAGGATCCGCTGGCGCAGCACTGGGAGGCAGTCACTGCCTGCGTCCAGGAGACCGACGCCCATTTATCGGAAGCGGTGACTCAACGGCACATTCCCGTTGTGATCGGGGGAAATTGCACTGTCGAGTTAGGAGTGGTAGCGGCGAATCTGAGGACGTGCGCGAGCCTGGGCCTGATTTACATGGACCTGCACGCTGACATGAATACTCCGGCCTCAACCGCAGACGGCGCGCTCGACTGGATGGGAGTGGCGCACATGTTGGGGCTGAACGGGGCCATTCCCCAATTGGCAACCTGTGGACCGCGCTCTCCTCTGATTCTCCCAGCGCAGGTTCATCTCGTTGGATTCGACGCAGACAGCGCAACGGAGTGGGAGCGCAGTGCCATCCGGGATCTTTCGATTGCTACGACGCATCTAGCCGATGCCGCCCAGTCCCCCATTAGGTGTGCAGACACGATCCTATCCAAATGGGCGATGGAGTTTGAGCGGCTGCTTGTGCACCTGGATGTCGATGTGATTGATTTTAACGATCTGCCATTGGCAGAGAATTATTCGAAAAACAAGGGGCTGTCGTACAGCCATACGCTGGAGTTGCTGGAGGTTTTTCTTAAGAGCCCGAAGATTGCTGGATTGACTCTGACGGAGATTAACCCGGACCACGGTGCCGAAGATGGATCCACCATTCAGAGATTCGCTCAAGATCTGTCGCGGTTACTCGCCCTGCTACCCAGCTGAGGAAGGATGGTATGTCCACGTTCGGAGGAGGCCTGTGAAAGTGTCACATGTGCATTGCCGTGTGCGGGACTTGGCGGCCGCGGCCCGCTGGTTCGAACAGGTGTGGCAGGTCAACCCCATGTTTCACAACGAGCGGATGGCCTGGGTTGGGATTCGGCGAGTTTGGTCTGTTCCTGGACGCAGCGCCTACTGACAGCGTGGTTACACTCGGCTTCGACAGTGCGGATTGCGACGCAGGTTATCGTACTGTCACGGGACGGGGCGCGGAGACGATCGAGACGCCGCAAGATCGGCCGTGGGGCGGACGCGCCGCCTATCTTAAGGGACCGGGCGGGCTAACGTTCGAGATCGAACAGATACTGAAACGCACTTAGACAGCCGGGCCGATTACATCACACGCAAGGCCAGCCCTTATATGGATCCGATACCATTCGTTGAACAGCACGGGGTCGTGTTAGAAGGAGGTCGAGGACCTAGACCTAATCTAGCCGACGCCGTAGCCGGTGAGCCGATTCGCGGCAGTTGGTGGGGACACAAAAAGGGGCGCGCAATCTTCCGGGCAACTCGCACCGTACGCGATTGCGATGAGGTTCTCGTGTGCCGTTTGGTGGGTGGAAAGATTACCTACGTTCATCGCCGACTCTGGCCAGCGATAGTTCGTTTGGCGAGTTCTTTGGACAAGAAGACTCTCGCTGCTTTGCAGGAGGAGCACACCCCGTCGGGGGCCCACAGAGTTCGCACGATCCCGTTTCCACGTTGGGTTCCACCTGAAGTCCTTCAGGCGGCCGAGAACATCTCCGAAGAGGAGGCCCATCTTCAATTGGGCGACTGGGTTACGCTGTATCTGCGCAGAAGGCATCGGAGCGCTTTTTGAATGCCTCGTTTTGGGTAGATTCCGGATGGTCGGCAAACCTTTCCTTGGGATTACTTGATGCTTGCGTGATCCAGACGGGATCATCTAGGCCGAAGAGTTGTTCATAAAGACCGCTGTCGGCAGTTTCTTAGACTCATTCACCCACGGTAGAGGACATTATCGTCCGGGAGAAAAGGGGCATGATCTAAACGATGTCGTAACGGGATTGATCCGGGCCGCAACGCCCCATGTCTATTCGTCGACAGTGATCGACGAGACCCGTGCGACATTGCCTGCGCTTTCCGTTTCCACTGGCTATGGCCAAGAGGGGGTAATTGTAGTGGAACCATTTCGGATTCACGTCGCGGATGAAGTGCTCAATGATTTGCGGGCACGGTTGCGCAATGCAAGATGGCCCGACGAGATACCCGGTATAGGTTGGGAACAGGGCACCGAGTTGAACTGGTTACGACGCCTCGTGTCCTATTGGGCCCACGAGTTCGACTGGCGTGGCTGGGAGCGAAGGCTCAACGCGTTCGACCACTTCACTTGGGAGGACATCCACTTTGTGTACCAGCGTGCGGCATCAGGTAAGAGTGTGCCGCTCATTCTCACGCACGGCTGGCCCAGCAGTTTCCTCGATTACATGGATATGCTGCCGATGCTCGAGCACTTTGACGTGGTCGTACCCTCCCTGCCGGGGTATGGTTTCTCGCCGCGTCCATCCAAGGTCGGCATCAACTACCGGTACGTCTCGGAGCGCTGGCACCGGCTCATGTCTGAGCTAGGGTATTCCCGCTATGGTGCGAGCGGTTATGACTTTGGGGCCGGGGTGACGACGATCCTTGCGCTAGACCATCCCGAGTCGGTGATCGGGATCCATCTCACCACACTGGAGTCGGATCTCGCCCCCGTGGTGGACGATACGGAGCTGTCCGATGCTGAGCGTTCGTACCTTGCGGTGAACCGGGGCTGGGATATGACGGAGCGGGGCTACAGCGCGATCCAGTCCACCAAGCCGCAGACTGTCGGCTATGGACTCAACGACTCCCCGGCAGGGCTCGCGGCTTACGTGGGTGAGAAGTGGCACTCGTGGAGCGATGTTACGCCGACCGACGACTTCCTCTGCGCCACGTTCACCCTGTACTGGATCACGCAGAGCATCACCTCGTCGATGCGCGACTATTGGGACAATCGCTGGCATCCGGTCGATCCCAGCTATGTCAACACTCCCACGGCGTTTGGTGTTTTCGCGCACCAGACCGTTCCCGAGGGCGAACTGCCGCGCTCGTATTTGGAGCGCTTATACAACATCCAGCGCTGGACAGTCTTTCCGCACGGCGGGCACTTCGCCGCGGCTGAGGAACCAGCGGCGGTCGCAGGGGACTTGTCCGCCTTCTTCCGTGGCCTAAGCTGAGGCCATGCTGACGGTCCGCACTTCCAAATGCAACACCATAACTAAGAAGCCTTCTTCAGCACTCTTCTTTGGCTTCATAATTCAAAGGGCTGGTTTGTCCGCAAACCGGAAGCTGAGACGCCTTCACTTCGATTCTGAAAGCTGGATCCGGACTGTTGCTGTGTGCGAGTTGTGTGCCGGATCGGTGAGAGAGATCAACTCCGGAAGGCGCTATTCTGACTGACGGCCGATAAGTCGTCGGCGGTTAGTTCCGGTTAGCCCGTGACTCGGGCGGTGTGGTTCTTGACGGCATCGGGAAGCAGGGCATAGGATTCGCCCGGATGACTACGCGCGATGCCGACACTTAAAATCATGCGCGGGCGCGCGTCCCTCCGAAAACCGTTCCTGGCAACATTGGCGACCCTGTTTGCCGTGGTTGCGATCGTTTACGGTTCCCCCTGGATGTACGCTGTGCGTCGCTCGCGCCCAGCAGTGGAACTCGGCTTCAATAACCACCACAACCCCCAGTATGACGAGAGAACGCACTCGCAATCAGTCGAAGATGTGGTGAAAGGAGGCCCTGCGGAACGCGCCGGCCTGCGCGTTGGCGACCGCATTATTGGCGTAAATGGGCGAGCGCTAGACACCGACATTGGTTCTGACGAGGCCTATGTCCGTGGTCGGCCAGGCGACCCGGTGGAATTAACCGTCGAGCGCGCCAGTGAGCCCGAGCCACTGATTCTGCATGGCGTCTTTCGGGCTGCTGCGCTGGCTGGAACGTCCGAGAGCCTGGCCAGGTCCTCCGCGCTGCAAATCACGGGATCATTCCCCATTCCTTTTCTTCTGGTGGCATTCACCGTCCTGTTCTTGAGGCTGGAGGAACCGAATGCATGGCTTCTGGCATTGCTGTTCTGCGCATTTGTCGCCGCCCCAAGTTTTTTCAATCCCGTGGCCATCTCTCCTCCACTCCGCGCATTTGCGTTTGCTTTTCGCGCGGTGTTTTTCGGGATGCTGTGTCCGCTCTTCTATCTTTTTTTGCAGTTTTCCCGCTGCAATCGCCTCTGGATAGGCGCTTCCCATGGTTGAAGTGGGCTGGGCTTCTTTTGGGAATCTGTACGGTCTTTCCCGGGTTGCGGACTGGGGATCCAAGCCTTCCAGGAGTGGTAGCCCACCTGGTAGGCAGCCGCAACGCTGATCTCGTCGGCGCTTCCTTGAAATACGCCTTACTGGCCCTAGCAGGCTGCTGAAAAATTGAGGTGCAGCGGGTTTTTCTTTCTATTGCTCATCGTTGATGATGTCGATGGGTTCGATTTCCGGTGTTTTTTCGACTGCTGCTTCTAACTCGATGCTGCGCGAGACACACGTCGACTCTGACTTACAACGCCGGAACTGCGGCCACCACCAAGTTTCGCATGCGCACCAGATTGTAGGCCGCGCAAGCGAAGGTAAAGATCCAGTCCACTTTGCAGACCCCACGATGGCGCACTTTCCGCATCAGCGCAATCGTCTTCAACCAGCCAAAGCATTCTTCGATCCGCTTCCTCTTTCTTTGGCTGAGCGCATATCCAGGGTGGCGCGCGGTGCGGCCATCAATCGCGCTTCCGCCCGGTCGGGCGTGGTTCTGCGCGACGTGGGGCGTCACCCGCAGATTCCGGCACTCGGCCACAAACCCGCGCGTGTCAAACCCTTTGTCGCCGCCCACCGTCACAGGCTTCGTTCCCGGAATCTGCTCCAGCATCACCAGGGCCGCGTCGCGTTCCGTCGTTCCGTTGGCCTGGAAGACTTCCGCGTCCACGATCAGTCCGTTGCGGTTCTCCACCAACAGGTTCCCGCTGTAACTCAACTTGGACTCTTTCCCCTCACTCTTGCGCGCCTGCTGTGCCTCGGGATCAGTTTTCGACTCATGCGTCTCGTTCGATCGCCGCTCGCCACGAAAGTTCACCGTGGGATTGCCCGGATCGTCCGGCGGCGACGGTTTCCCATCCTTGGGCTGAAAACTCTTGGCGCTCGCCCACGCTTCCAGCAGCGTGCCGTCGACGGTGAAATGCTCATCCGACGTCAGACCTTTCGCCCGCGCTTGCTCCACCACCCGCGCCAGAAACTCTTTCGCGATGTCGGCCTCCAGCAAGCGGTCGCGATTCTTGGTGAACACCGTCGCGTCCCATACGTCATCATCCGCGTTCAGCCCCACAAACCAACGGAACAACAGGTTGTAGTCCATCTCTTCCATCAGCAAGCGCTCGCTGCGGATCGAGTACAACATTTGCAGCAACTGCGCTCGCAACAATTTCTCGGGCGCAATCGACGGACGGCCCACGCGGGCGTACATTGTGTCGAACCGCCGCGAGAGTTGAGTGAGGACTTCGTCCACCATCGCTCGGATAGCGCGCAGCGGATGATCTTGGCGAACGCGCATCTCGGGCGACAAGTAACTGAACATATGATTCTGCTGCTGATCGTCTCCTCGCATGCCTTCTCGTACCATAGTCGGCTGTGGATTAGGAGTAGTTTTTCAGCAGCCTGCTAGGCATGATCTCTCTGGCGCAAAATTCATTCATGGCCGCCGTCCCTCCAGCAGCGCGGCACAAGTCCGTTCGCGCGGTTCGTTCGCGGCGTAGTGCGTCCAGTGCGCGATTTTTGGCAGCAGCCATCAACCAAGCGGCAGGATTCCCCGGCACCCCTCGGAATGACCACCCTTCCAGCGCTCGACAGAAGGCATCTTGAACAACGTCTTCTGCTAGCGCCAGGTTGTGGACTCCAAAGAGGCGTGTTAACACCGCGACCATGCGGCCGGCCTCATGCCGAAAGAGATGGTCGGTGAGTTCCATTTACATGTTCAGGACTTGGATTGGACGAACTTCTACCGAACCGCCAACTTCGAGAATCGGGCAGCCCTTGGAGAGTTCTACGGCATGCTCCAAATCCCGAGCTTGGATCAATGTGAAGCCTCCGACCACGTCCTTGGTCTCCGCAAACGGTCCGTCGGTCACAGACTTCTGTTTGCCCCTGACTACCTTGCCCATATTCTCCAAAGGGTGTCCGATGTCCTTGAGGTGACCCTCCTCCCCAAGTTGCTTAAACCAGGCACGCCATTTCTCCATGGTCTTTTGCATTTGTTCGGGTGATGCATTGGTGTCTCGGCCGCGATACAAGAATGTAAAGTCGCTCATTGTGATTTCTCCCGATTGTGTTGTAACTTCCACTCTAGTAACGGTTGAAGTGACCGAGGCCGGACATCTTTATTATCGACTATGCGAGGGATGGTTCACGAAATCGGCTATGTCTCGGAACCGCAGCCCCTCTTCGGCAATTCCGTGATACCTGGCTCCTGCCGCGCCCTTCTCCAGCGCCAGCCGGTAAAGATGAGCGGCATCGAGCCGGTGCACCGCGGCCCAGCGGTTGCGTCCATCCCCCACATAGGCTGAAACGCCCTTCTCGCGCGCCAGATTGCCGGCGACGATAAATGGCCGGTGAAGCTTCTTCGTTCATGCGACTTGTTCTTTAGAAGGTGCACGCTCTGTGTTGGCTTGCTTTGATTTAATGAGGGCGGCCGAGGATGCTCCTTCGAGCGACAGTCCGTAGCCAACTTCATGCACGATGCGCTCCTTCAAAGGTTGAATGAAGTGGACGCGCGTGTCGCGGCGCGTCACTTCCGGAGCCTGCAGGTATATCTCCGCCAATTCTTGCGCGCGCCTGAGCGCTTTACCATTTGGCACTACTTCCGCGACCACTCCCCATTCATGGGCCGTGCGCGCTGGCAGCGGCTGTGGGTGGAGAAGGAACGCTTCGGCTCGTCCTGCTCCAGCGCGATAACTCCACGTGGTAAAGATTCCGTCGCCGGGCACGACGCCCGCCGCGTAATGCCCCACGTCCTGGAAGGTCGCTGCCTCAGCCGCCACAATCACATTGGCGAGCAGGGCATAGTCTGAGTGAATATGCGCGCGTCCCTCGATGGCCGCGATGACCGGCACGCGAATGTTGGCGATGTTTTCCAGAACCTGAGTGCCTTCGTCGTGAATCTGACTCCAAACGCCCGGATCGGCGACGTCGCCGAAAGATGACCAATCGACCCCAATAATGAAGTCCCCGCCTGCGCCAGTCAGGATCACAATCTTGTTCGCTCGATCTTGTGCAATCCGGTGAAACGCATCAACAACCTCGGTGTGATGGAGTGCCGAGAAGGTGCATGGGCCGCCGTTGCTGTGAAATTCAACGACGAGCACACCCTTGGCATCTCGCGTGAGCTTCAGACTGCGGTAGGCATCGAAGTAGTTCGCCTTAAGTGCATTCATAGTGTTTTCCTCTCTGTCTCGTCCCGTGGGATCGAATTAGACTCGCAAGTTTAGTGTTGGCCAATCACCCGGTCAACTTCCGCAACTGCCTGAGAGTTTCGGAAGGCTCCGGACGAATTGTGTAATCTGCGTTACCGTTCAAGTTCAGGAGTGAGCACGCCGATCTGCGCTCCCCAATGCTCGGACTTCGGAATTGATTCCTTGTACAGCCTCCAGCTCCATGTTGCAATAAGGTCACCAGTGTCCCCGGAAGAAGCTGACCACCAATGGCCCTTCGCGCAGAAGATCGTTCGAGACCACCTGCACGTGATCCTGATTGAACAAGGCGAAGCTCGGAGCACGGTCACCGATCTTGAGCGCTTGCCGTTCAATTCCCGATGCCTTGAAATCGGCTGTCGCTCGATGGATCTTTTCGATTGCCTCACGCTGAGCGTTGTACGGTGGAGCTCCAGATTCGAATGTTTTCTTAAAATCATCTAAACGCAATTCAAGACTTGCCATTTATGTTTTCAGTCCATTTCTCGGATTAGCGACATAGAGCAGGTTACAGCAACACTCAGATTTGCGCCACGCCACCATCGACGTAAAGCTCTGTACCCGAGACATAGCTGGCCTCATCGGAAGCGAGGAATGAAACAGCTTTGGCAATCTCGTCGGGGTCTCCCAATCTTCCGAGTGGGACATTGTTCTCCATCTCCTTTTTCATCTTCAGGAGCGCCTCGCCCTGCTGAAGGTCTTCCAGAATCGGAGTGTCGATGTGACCCGGGCTGAGCACGTTCACTCGGATGCGGCGGTCGCGCAAGTCATTGGTCCAAGTCCGCGCAAAGGAACGTACCGCGGCCTTGGTGGCGCTATACACGCTCATCGCGGGAAAGCCCTTGATATCGGCAACGGATCCATTAAGGATGATGGAGCCTCCGTCCTTCATCAGCGGAAGACCCTTTTGCACGGAAAAGAAAAGTCCCTTCACGTTGGCGTCGAAGTGAAGGTCGAAAAACTTCTCGTCGACCGTCCCAAACGGGGCCAACTTCGCGAGGCCGGCATTCGCAAAAATGATGTCGATCTGGCGATTGTGTTTTTCTACCGTGTCGTATAAACGATCAAGGTCAGAAAGCTTGGCCACGTCGCCCTGTACCGCCGTCACATTCTTTCCAATCTCGGCAGCTGCAGCATCCAGCGCGTCTTTACCGCGGCCAGTAATGAAGACGTGATCCATCCCTTCTTGGACGAAGCGCTTCGCGGTAGCCAGGCCCATTCCCGCCGAGCCTCCGGTGACAACCGCGATCTTTCCCTTAAACTTCTTTGACATAACCAAGTCCTTTCGTGAGCAGTCAACCTAGCGCGAACACGCATGATTGTTTGCAACTGATATTCCAAGTCGATGTCATCGGACGCATTGTTCTCAGGTATGACGACCGGATTTAAAATCAAGCGAATACAGTCAAGATCGTGAGGGATGGAAGATCCAAAGACTTCCGATAACGGATTGGACACGTCGAAGTATCGCCGTGACGGTATATCGACCTTTGGGGCAGCACATAAATTGGGTATGGCGCAAGTTGGTTTCATCCGGTGTTTAAGGCAGGAACTAACTTTTATGCGAGCCCGTGCAAGCGCGCCGGGCAAGGCACCGAACGAGACTTATACCGCCAGTTCCGGTCCCTCGTTGACCTCATCAATGAGTCGCTGAAACCGCGGTCGGTATATCCCAAGCCTCTTCATCTTGGAGACTAATGTTGTACGTTTAAGCCCCAGCCGGGCAGCCGCTCCTCGCGGCCCTCCTATCATTCCTTCTGCAGCCCGCAATGTCTGCAAGATCAGAGTTGCTTCGTGCTCGCGCAGTGTGCCCTGTGGGGTAACCGTGGGGATTGTATTCGTCTGTGATGGAGGCAGAGGATTGGGCAGCACGCCATCGTCTGATCGGATTACGGCTCGTTCAATGAGGTTTTGGAGTTCACGTACATTGCCGGGCCAAGGATATGCAATGAATGCATCCATTGTTGTTTCCGGTATTTGTTCAATGTGCTTCCCCATCCGCCGGGCAAATACCTCGGCGAAATGAAGGACCAACTGGCGTATGTCCTCCCGGCGCTCTCGCAAGGGCGGAACCAAGACTGGAAAAACGTTCAGCCGATAGTAAAGATCACCGCGGAATTCATTACGTGCAACCATCTGGGCCAGATCGCGATGTGTGGCTGCAATCAGACGGACGTTGATCTGATGGGTCCGGCCGCTTCCCAGCCGCTCGAACTCCTTTTCTTGCAGAACCCGGAGCAGCTTTGGCTGTAAAGCCAGAGGAATGTCTCCGATTTCATCAAGAAAAAGTGTTCCCTTATCGGCCATTTCGAATCGGCCGATTTTTTGCGCGACGGCCCCGGTAAAGGCACCCTTCTCGTGGCCAAACAACTCACTCTCCAAGAGATCGAAGGGGATGGCAGCGCAGTTAAGCTTCACGAAGGGGCGTCCGCAGCGCGCGCTCAGATTGTGAATGGCATGGGCGATCAATTCCTTGCCTGTTCCGGTTTCTCCCAGAACCAGCACCGTGGAATCAGTTGGCGCCACACGTTGCACCTCCGCGAGAGCTGATTCAAGAGCGGTGCTGTTGCCGACAATGTGATCAAATTGTCGGTCTCTGTCGTCCCGTTCGTCAGAGCGTAGTCTCTCAAAGGCCCCCACAACTACCTCCTACCAAAAACCGGGCAATCGAATTGGATCAGCCCTCAGCCTCAAAGGCCGCTCGAACGCTCTCAAGTAGAATTGCGCCATCAAAAGGCTTGACCATAAATTTCACTGCACCGCCTCGCATTGCCTGCAATCGCATGTCTTCGTCCCCGTGTGCAGTAATAAAAATTGTCGGTATCGGACAGTGATCAGCATTCAACTTAGCCTGGAGGTCCAGCCCAGACATCCCCGGCATGCGGATATCGCTAATCAGACACCCAGTTTCGTGTTGCTGGCCAGAGCTTAAGAAATCCTCGGCAGAGGCGAACGATTGCACTGAAAAGCCTGCCGATTTCAGCAAACGTTGCACGGCGACCCGATACGATTCGTCGTCCTCGATAACGGCAACCATTTTTCCCTTCCTCCCACTAGCCATACAGCTACAGGATTGATCCGCTATGCGCAGAACGCAATTATTGGTTGTGATAGGGACGCCTATATGTATGTATAAGGGAGTCCGTCATACTGCGAACGGGCCGGGAGACGCCCTCAGCGATCTGCGCTCGTCATCGTCGAAAGCTTAAGCTTTTCTGCCATTCTTCCCAGCTCCGCGGGGGAATTAGCCTGCATCTTGCGCATGACTTGGCCGCGGTGAACCGTCGCGGTAATTTCGCTCGTTCCCAGCGTCGAGGCAATCTGTTTGGTCAGCATACCGGAAACGATGAGACGCAAGACCTCGCGCTCGCGCGCTGTCAATTTCGCGTAGCGTTCTTGCAATTCAGCAAGTTCGTTCTGTTGTTCCCGCGCTTGTGCATTGCTCTTCAGCGCTTGCTGAATCGCATCGATCAGATCCTGATCGCGGAAAGGCTTGGTCAGGAATTCCACCGCCCCGGATTTCATGGCTTTCACACTCATGGGGATATCTCCGTGGCCGGTGATGAAAATAATGGGGATGTGGACTCCCATCTCGTTCAACTTGCGTTGAAGATCCAGCCCGCTGATTCCAGGAAGTCGCACATCTAAAACTAGACAACTGGGAACATTTGGAAGCTTGTGCCACAGAAAATCTTGCGGTGTGGCAAACGACTCCGAGTGCAACCCCACCGTCTTCAACAGACGCTGCATAGCTGCGCGCATACGGCCATCGTCATCGACAATGAACACAGTAGGAGTATCGGGAGAGGTCATGCAGCTACTGCCACCCTACCGGGCAAGGTAAAACTAAACGTTGCCCCCCGTCCGGAATTTCCAGTGGCCCAAATCCGGCCACCGTGTGATTCGACAATGGAACGGGTGATGGCTAGTCCCAAGCCTGTACCTTGAGACTTCGTGGTAAAGAATGGGTTAAAGACTTGGTCTGCGTTTTCAGTGGGCAGTCCCACGCCTGTATCGGTAACCGAGATCAGCAGTTGACCATCGTCGGCCAACTTAGACTTGATGGTGAGCTCTCCGCTCGTGCCCAGCATCGCCTCAATACCGTTGATCATGAGATTCATCAATACCTGCTGCAACTGCACCCGATCCGCCATCACTTTGGGGAGTTCTCCGGCAAGATCGGTGCGTACCCTAACCGAACGCCGATCCGCTTCTTTCTGCAGCATAACCACCATCCCGCCAATGACTTCGTTTACCTCAATTGTCTCTAGTTGTGAAGAACCCTTCTGGTACAGCGAGCGGACACGGTCGATGATCTCGGCTGCGCGCCTGGCATCTTTGGCCATTTCCAGCGCAGCTTCTCGCGCCTCCGGCACATCGGATTGATCGCGGTCGAGTAATCGCACGCACGCGTCCGCGTTGGTTACCGCCGCCCCGATGGGCTGCTTGATTTCGTGTGCCAGCGAGGCTGTCAGTTCGCCTATGGTACTGACTCGGTTCAGGTGTGCGAGATTCGCCAGTTCTTGCCGCAATCTCTCGTGCTCTTGCTCAGCCCGCTTGCTCTCAGTGACGTCCATCGAGACGCCCACGAATTGCACTAATTCCCCAGAAGAGCCCAAAATTGGGTGGCCCACGGAATGAATGTATCTGCCTGGCGCGTGCGGGGGCAGAATTCGGAACTCCACGTCATAATCGGATTTCTCGGCGACTGCTCGATCGATGGTTAGCTGAAATCTAGCGCGGTCTTCTGGATGAACGCGCTGCAGCCGTTGTTCCCAGCAAGGCATGCCATCTTTTGGATCGAAGCCGTATATGCGACACCATTCCTCCGACACATACACCGCATTCCTGCCGGTGGCGTCCCACGCCCAACTTCCCATATGAGCGAGCCGCTGCGCTTGCGCAAGGTAACTCTCGTTGCGGCGCAAGTATGCTTCTGCAAGCCTGCGCTCCGTGACATCGACCATGGTGCCGACCACTTGAACAAGTTCTCCATTACGACTCAAAACTGGATGGCCGATGCCATGAATCTGTTTGATTGTTCCATCGGGTTTCACGATTCTGAACTCGACGTCGCAATCTACTTTCTCGAGAAACGTCCTATCACCTGCCATCCTGAACTTGTCACGATCTTCCGGGTGTATTCGCTGCACCCATTGGTCCCACATTGGTAAGCCCTGTTGCCGATCAAAGCCGAAAAGTCGGAACATTTCCTCGGACCAGTACAGGATCTCGCGACTGGTGCCGTCAATCGCACAACTGCCTGTCAGGGTGAGCCTCTGCGCTTCCGCCAGATAAGCTTCGCTCCGCCTGAGAGCCTGCTCCGCTCTTTTGCGCTCCTCGATATCGGTATTTGTCCCGTACCATTTGACAACCCTTCCGTTGTCGTCGAGGGATGCAGTCGCGCGGAACAGAAACCAGCGGTACACTCCGTCGAAACGCCGCAAGCGCCCTTCGACTTCACCTGACTCGCCTGAAACCATAATCTCCCGCCAATGATCCACAAGTGCGTTCAAATCATCCGGATGAACCGCAACTGTCCAGCCCCAACCCTGCGCTTGATCAGCCGTGAGGCCAGCGTATGCCAGCCAGCGCCCGTTGAAGAAGTCAGCCGAGCCATCTGGTGCGGCGGACCATGCCATGGACGGAATTGTTTCAATTACTTCGCGCAGTTCTCGCTCACTGCGTTGCAGTAGCTCATTCTGGCGTTGTAATTCTCGCTGTGCGACCTCGGCCCGCCTGAGATTGAAATTGTCATCAATCGAGAATGCGACCACGCGACCAACGAGTCGCAAAAAGCTAATGTCGTCATTGCTGTAGACAGTTCCAGGCGATCCGGACATCCCCAACGCGCCCAGGCGGCGATGCGGCGTGGTTAGGGGAACAAAAACGAGTGGACCGACGTCGAGCCCGTGAGCAGCAATTCCTTGTTTGAGGCGTGCCGGTACTCTTGCATCGATGCTCCAGTCACGAATGTGGAACGGTTCCTGCGTGGTATATGCCTGCCACGATGGTCGCTGTTCCACTGGCACATCCGCATACGCAGCCATCAGGCTCTTCTCTCGCCCTACCACAGCCCATTCGACTTCCGAGGATTTCTCCTTGTAGACAATGATGTAGAACTGTAAGAAGTCGAGGAATTCATGCAACTGTTCAGAGAGAATCTTCGTCAGGTCCTCGGGTTCTGTGCACACCGAAAGGGCTTCGCTGAGGCGAAGCACAGCTTCATAGCGTCGCCCATCACTTCGCGGTGGAATGTAGGCACCTTTGCTCATCGCGTGTTTGGGAGGTCTCCATCCCCGTTGTCGGCAGGGAAGTTTATCCCGCAAGACATGATGCTTTCACCTAGCATAAAGGCGCATTTTGAGTGCCCTGTGCTGCCAACCGAGCAAGGTGTCGATCTCGAATGCTCCGGACACAGTTTCTCGGCCATCAGCAGCCAGTCTGCATACTGTCTTTGCCAAGTGGAACTTTGTCGATTCTCCCGCTAGTTGCCCATTCAGCAAGGCAAGACAACGCAGAACTTCGCTTTCGGCCGCAGTTTCACTTCGCGGAACCGTCCGCGAGAAGCATCTCGGTTTCATCCGCGCCAGCCCGGGAACACCAAGCCCAGCTCACTCGAATTGTAAACCTGTATCGGCTTCGCTTGCTTCCAAGCAGGGTCCAGAGCACGACACCTGCAACCAAAAAGAGAGAATCTGCCCCAACGGTCAGGAATTCCAATAAACCAACGGTAGCTATGAATCCTGCGCAGTTGTTTGACTATTAGAAGGTGAACCGTGCGTCCAGTTGAATCTGACGCCCCGTGCCAATGGTGGTAAGTATCCGGCCGGAGTTGTCAGCGAAATCGCCTGCGGCATTCTTAAAAATGGCATCTCCGTTCCCTCCCAGAGTGAGAGGACTTTGCGTATTACTCGGGACGCCAAAATTTGCATGGTTCAGGAGATTGAATGCTTCTGCTCCAACCGCGATTTCCGTCTCTTTGGGTAACTGAAAGGCCTTACGGAGTGCCAGATCGACTTGCGCGAAGCCAGGCCCCCTGAGCGAATTTCTTCCAGCAGTGCCAAACTGACCGGGGGGTGGTAACGCAAATGCACTCGGATTAAACCAGCATGACGGAGTTCCGACTCTTGTGCCGTTTGGACAAACACCCGCGTAAGGATTGCCGACAAGGTCTGGCCGTTCCGAGATCACGAGAGATTGCACATCCGCATTGTCAAAGGCAAGCATTGGAGTAAAAGGCACGTTGCTGTGAACGCTGGCAATACCAGAGATCTGCCAGCCACCGAATTGGCGTCGGCCTCCAAAGGGGAGCTCATAAACAACGTTTGCGACGAAATTGTGCCGGATGTCGAATCCTGACACTCCTCGGCTTCCCTTGCGATTGAAAGTGTCCTGAGACGTGGGCGGTTCATTTACGGCTTCGATGATAAGACCGGTGGAAGCATCATCTATGGAATGGGACAACGTATAGGACGCCTGCCATGAGACGTTATGGGCGTACTGTTGCGAAACAGAAAATTGGAATGAGTTATAGAAAGATTGAGCATCGGTCAGGACCGCAAGTAGAGGCGAAGGTAGGTTTGGATTGAGGCGATGTCCCAAGGTTGGTTCGAAGGGATTCTGTTCTGCTTGGCGGGTGAGATGATTGCCGCGGGCACCGAAGTATCCCGCGCTGAGAATCGCCCCTCTGACGATTTCGCGTTCCAAGTTGA
This sequence comes from uncultured Acidobacteriota bacterium, assembly GCA_963696025.1. Classification (GTDB taxonomy): domain Bacteria; phylum Acidobacteriota; class Terriglobia; order Terriglobales; family Acidobacteriaceae; genus JABCYV01. The sequence goes on along the minus strand of CAVOII010000015.1, from coordinate 46,288 downwards.
GGTTGTATTGGAGTGCATACGGGAACTTCGGATAGTAGGTCATCTGAAGAGGAAATATCGGCAGCGTGAGCACAGCGTTTTGTGGGTTGAGAAAACTGGGAAAGATCAAGGAATTTATGCCGAAAAAAGGAGGTAGAAACCGATCGGCGCCAAACAAGATTACCGGGAACTGATCGCGGAAGATTCCGCTTCCGCCGCGCAGTACAGTCTTGCCGTTACCGGAGATGGCCCACGCGAAGCCAAGCTGTGGTGACAACAGGTCACGAGGTGTCGCCGCAAACACCTTGCCGACCGTCGGCCCTGAATCGGTGGCCGGATTACGAATAACCGACAGACGCCCGTGTGCCTCCGTCGGGTTGGAATAAAAATCGTATCGTAATCCAGCATTCAGGGTCAGACGGCCGGTGACTCGCAAGAAATCATGCGCAAACCCAGACACGACACTCTGGCGGTAGTTGCGGTGGGAATCGGACATGGAAGGAACAGAGCCCACAAATGACAAAGGCAGAGCTTGAAGAAAAAATTCCAGAGCCGGGTTGTTGCTGCGTGCTGGGAACCCAAAGGGGCTCAGATCTTGAAACGTGTACAAGCCGTTTACTGTGAAATCCAGCGGACCATTAGACTGAATTCTTCGAAACTCACCGCCAAATTTCAAGGTCTGACGGCCAGTCGTGCGCGAAACCTGCTCCTGAATTTGATATACCGTCGAAAAATCACCCAGAGGAATTTCTGGACTGTTGCCGATCAAGCTGATCCCCGCAATATCGAGCATCCCAAAGGGCCGTCCGGGCACTCGGGAAATAGAAAAACCAGGGTGTGTGTCGACAATCGAGGTTGACGCCGTTGTGCGATTAATGCCGAAGCGTAGTTCATTGAACAACTGGGCCCCGAAATTTGTCCGATCCTGCAGAGTGAAGTACTGATTCCGCGCTGTATGACTCACTGGAAAGCCAGGGACGTACGTGCCGGGAGGAGAGCCGAAATAGGGAACCATCGATGAACTGTCATCGATTATGTAACGCCCGAACAACGAATGGATATCGGAAAAATTGTGATCTATGCGGGCCATTCCACGGTGCTCACTTGTTGCGCCTTTATCGGCAGTGATCAGATCACCCGTTCCGTCGCGATTGTCTGCCCCATTCGACGACGGCAGAAGGGTGAGGAAAGGCTGCACGCGGGCATCAACACCGATGGTAATGCAACCGTTGGGAGTGGCACTGCTGCAAGCGCTCGGATCGCTCGCTGAGGGCAGTAGGCCTTGATGGGCGAGCGCGTCAGGAACAGTGGCGATCGCCGTGGATGCCTGCACTTCGCGGAAGCCTTCATAGCTGGCAAAAAAGAAGGTTCGATCATGCACTAGAGGCCCCCCAACCCTGGCGCCGAATTGGTTGCGCACAAATGGTGGGATCGAACGACTAGCCAAATCGAAATAATTCCTGGCATCAAATGTGGCATCCCGATGCAATTCAAATAGCGATCCGTGAAATTGATTGCTTCCGGAGTTCGTTATCGCCTCGATAACTCCGCCGCCATTCTGGCCATAATCAGCATTGAAGGTCTGGGTGAGGACCCGTACTTCCGCTAATTCGTCCAACCCGAGAAAAAGTCCGCTGGCGCCCGCCGGGGAAAAACCAAATATGGGATCATTTGCGTCCATGCCGTCGATTAGAACGTTCGCCCAACTCGGACGCATACCATTAATTGTCACTTGGCCGGTCTTACCATTTGAAAGTAATGATGGAGCACTGCTAGGTGTTGCGGCAACGCCGGGCTCCAAAACGGCGGCCTTAAACAGATCGCGGCCGTTAAGGGGAAGCTCGGTTAGGCTCAGTTCAGGAAGGGAAACGCTGATCGTGGAAGTGGTACTGTCTATTGTCGTAACGTCCGCGCGGGCCGTCACTTGCTGTCGCACCCTGCCCACCTGCAGCCTCAAGTTTATGGCGATTGCAGCAGCCGGGCTTATCGCTATTCCTTCACGAATCTCTGTCTGGAATCCCTCTTTGTCTATACGAAACAAATATTTTCCGGGCGGCAGGCCCACCATATGATACTGGCCCTTCATGTCGCTAACGGCATCCCGTTTCAATCCGGTGCTTACACTAGAAACGGTAACTTGTGCTCCAGTAATGACGGCGCCGGTTGGATCTGTAATCGTCCCGAAAACTGTCCCAAGCTGCGTTTGCGACCAGCCACACCTTGAGACCAACGCCACTACTAGAGCGAAGAGTATGTAATTCCAGTGGGAGGCGAATTTCGTGGAGGCAGGAACAGATGCGTTCATAAATTGCCACCGCCCTTTACGATCTACGAGACCATCGGCGCATTCCACGTAGACTGCCGGCCATTTGACGCGCAACTTGAGATACCGAGAACCCCAGCCTAGCTCAAATGCAGAAGCCCCACATCGGGATCGCGCCCGCTTTCGTGTCTGGATCACGCGGTGCCGGTTCGCGAAACTGCATCACAAGCCCTTTTACGCGAGGTGAACGAAACTCAATCACTTTGCCACGTTTGCTCTGAGCTGTGCTGACTTTTTTTAAGAAAAGATCCGGAATGTAAAATTCGATCACTTTCGCCATGACATCCTCCACCATTTGCCGCGTCACTACTCGCTAACCTCGGCTCGCGCGAGTTGCGCGCTTGTCCACGATTGCACTTGTCGTGTGCGGCTTGCTGACCATTTTGAAAGCAACTGGGATGCCAAGACCGTCAGTTCTCGTACAAGCAGTCATCGCCGGCTCTTGCGAAATCGCCGACGGTTGTCGCGTCGCCGTGTTTGGGTGCCGTTCGAGTGTTCGCTTTCCCCAGATAGCTCGCCACTGTTTTCCACATCGCCCCAGGCATCTGAACTGGTTTGAATGCAGTTCAATGACTCCGCCGCATTCGGGACAGAGGCAGTTCACAATGGCAGACCGTACATTCTCTTTTGACTGAATTGTGATCAGTGATAACATACGCCTCCTTAAATTCAGAAGAACTTCCAGTTTTTCAAGACCAGTCACTTGGCGCGAAGCCATCTGCGCGACGGTCATTAGCGATTGCGGTCACGAATGTAGCCCCTCACGTTTTTCGCCGGATGCTCTTCCTCATTTCTTCTCTAAGTCTCGCGCGAGCTCTGGCGAGCCGTGCCTTGACCGTTCCGGTGGGCACTCCGAGGAGATCTGCCGTTTCGCGAATGCTTAAGCCATCGACGTCGCGCAATTGGAAGGTTGTGCGCAAAGCGGGCGATAGTCGGGAGGTTGCATGAGCCAGTGTTTCCGCAATTTCTCGCTCGCGATATTCCTCTTCCGGACCTGGCCGCGTATCCGAGACAATGCCCTCCAGGAGATCCTGTTGCCCATCGGTTTCATCCAAAGCCAGTATCACCGACGTTAAACGCCGCCGTAGTTTCATTCGTGCGGAATTGATTACGATCGTCGTGAGCCACGTGGACATCTTCGCTTGGCCCCTGAACTGGTGAACATGTGTCAGGGCCGAGAGCAAAGCGTCCTGCACTGCATCCTCAGCGTCGGCAACGTTGCTCAGATGACCTAGCGCGATTCGGCGGAAGCGAGCCAAGTGGTGCGTAATAACATCGGTCAATTCCTGAACGTTACCCTGATAACACTCGACTGCGATTGATTCTGGATTCAGTTGTAGAGCTGTCGTTGCCATCGATGAAACTCCTGGTTATCTTCGAGTTTGAATGCATGCCGGGTTCCAATCCGTGTTGCTAAGCCGTCGCCAGGCCTGATCCCCAGTCCTTCGCGACTGGCTATTCGATTTTCATCCGTTGAGACCCACTTGAAAATCCGCCGCAGGTGATTTCTGTGGTTATTCCTCTGGACCGCCATCAACGCCACCAGACTCTCGATTCGCAGACGCCACTCCGGCGTGGACAGTGGATGCGTCGCTGACACCGCAACTCGTCGCTCGCCATCATCACCGCGCTCGATGCTGCGGCTCGGGTAGTTCGCCACGACTGCACGACAATGATCACCGCTGCCATGCCACCAGCAGTTTTCTTCAGTGCATCAATCAGCCCGTATCAAATGCTATGAATTGATAGTCGATTCTTCGTCTCGGCGCCGAAAGGAAGACACCCTTCTCTTTCAAAACGCCCTGCGACACATTTCTAGTGCACAAATGAACTTGCAGTGGGTAGTTATCGATTCCAGGATGCCTGCGATTCAGTGGAATGTGACGTGCAGATGCAACTGAGTCAGCTTACGAATCGAGTGAACCAGCGCCTAACTTGGAAGGTAAACAACAGTGAAGCTGCTCTTTAAGATTCTGATTAGGCTCGGCATCCTCAAAAACGATCTTGATTACCACCTGATCCGTACATCGATGGTGATCATTTTCCTATTTTTTGGATATTCGAAATGGTTTAACTATGAGGCTCAGGGCCTGATCCCCCTTATCAGCCACGGACCACTTATTTTCTGGCTTTACCCTGTTTTCGGCGTTCGGGGCGCCGGTCGGTTTCTGGGAACTTCTGAATGGCTGTTTTGCGTGCTCCTATTTTCGGGGTTTTGGAACAAAAAGCTGGGCGTCCTCGGAGCCATCGGGGCTTGTTTTGCGTTCATCTCGACCATCTCGATCATCCCGTTTCTGCCAGACGCCTGGGCAAAATCTGCCGGCGGATTTCCCGCAATGACTGACATGGTCGCTTTCCTTATGAAAGACATCGGCCTTCTGGCGCTGTCTCTATATTTGCTGCGCCAGGACCTAATCAGAGTGTTACATTCGACCACAAGTTCAGTCCCATCGTTTGCGGCTCACGTCCAGCAATCTGAGGTTCCGCATGGCAATTAGCCAAGCTGTCAATTTGAGCACACTAGGACGTGATCGTAACGGGAGCGCAAAACCTAGCCGTGCGTCTTGCTGTCGGTGACCCATCAGTGACGAAATAGCGACAGTCGGCCAGGGGACCTTGGATGAGACTTGTTCCAATCCTCCTGTTCCGTTTCCTGGGGAAGGCGGCCAGCGCCACCTGGCGCCACCTTTCAGTGCTGGCAACCGTTCCGGCGATAAGATCGTGGTTCAGTGCCTTTGATACCATCCCCGAGTGTGTCCAGATTGACTTTCTCCTTTTAGTTTTGTGCTGCCGGCTGGTCCTTACGGAGAGACGGAGTGCCTCGCGTTAATGTGCGAGTAACGGACTTACAGATCAGCAGACGATGGTGCGATTGTTGAGTTCACTGGATCAAGCTGCCGTTTAATCGCATCATGACTCGGGTTTCACGCTCGTACCCAGAGTGACCACCGCGGCGGTGCCCAGCGCGAACAGACGGCCGTCTTGCGAGGGCAAACCGAGCCAACAGCATGACAGAATGCGCAGAACGATGATCCTTTGCAACACGGACTACTCCGTCGGGCATAGTTCAGGGGGCCAACTTGGCCGTTTGGTTTTCATCCACAACAGTAAATGGCAGACAGCGGCGCACGAAAGTTGATTACGCGGCGTCACATCGCTAGTTCCGATCGCCCGTTGAACTCGTCCATGAGTCGATGGTGCCGCGGTCGGTATATCCCGAGCCTCTTCATCTTGGAGACTAATGTTGTACGCTTAAGCCCCAGCCGGGCAGCCGCTCCTCGCGGTCCTCCTATCATTCCTCCAGCAGCGCGCAATGCCTGCAAGATCAAGCCTCGTTGCGAATCCACGAATGTGCCAACTGAAAGAGTCGTGGGGGACGGATCCTCTTCTGATTTAGGCAGAGGATTTGGAAGCACTCCGTCGTCCGAGCGAATCACGGCTCGTTCAATCAGGTTTTGTAGTTCCCGCACATTGCCTGGCCAAGGGTATGCCATCAATGCATTCGTCGTTTTCTCAGGTATCCGTTCAATGCGCTTATCCATACGTCGGGCAAATATCTCGACAAAATGCGAGACCAAGAGTGATATGTCCTCTCGGCGTTCCCGCAGGGGCGGCACCAGAACCGGAAAGACATTCAGCCGATAATAAAGATCACTGCGGAACTCATTCCGACTGACCATCTCTGTGAGATCACGATGTGTGGCTGCAATCAGGCGGACGTCGATCTGATGGGTCCGGCCGCTTCCCAGCCGCTCGAACTCCTTTTCTTGCAGAACCCGGAGCAGCTTTGGCTGTAAAGCCAGAGGAATGTCTCCGATTTCATCAAGAAAAAGTGTTCCCTTATCGGCCATTTCGAATCGGCCGATTTTTTGCGCGACGGCCCCGGTAAAGGCACCCTTCTCGTGGCCAAACAACTCACTCTCCAAGAGATCGAAGGGGATGGCAGCGCAGTTAAGCTTGACGAAGGGGCGTCCGCAGCGTGCGCTCAGATTGTGAATGGCATGGGCGATCAATTCCTTGCCCGTTCCGGTTTCTCCCAGAACCAACACAGTGGAATCGGTCGGTGCTACTCGTTCCACTTCCAACAGTGCCGATTTCAGCGCGGGGCTGTGGCCGATGATTTCTTCGAATCTACACTCAGGGCGATTGTGATCATTTTGCGGAACTCTGTTCTCGTATTCCATAACTCACCCCACCTTTCATAACTCACCCCACACACATCTCCTCTAAACAAATGAAAGCGAAACAAAACACGTGATGCGTACATGTGTATGACTCCCTACTTACTTGGTTCTCCCGCTACCTTCGTCATGCCGCGACGCTGCGCGAATGGTTTGGAGCAGGAGTTCGTCACTGAACGGTTTTCCTAGGAATGCGACCGCGCCAGCTTGCAATGCTTGCTGACGCGATTCTTTGTTGTCGTGAGCAGTGATGAAAATGATAGGAATCTTACAGCCCGCGGCGGCAAGATGGCTTTGGAGTTGTAGCCCATTCATGCCCGGCATGTGAATGTCAATGATGAGACAGGATGTCTCGTGCAGCTGGCCAGAATTCAGGAAACTTTCGGCAGATTCGAAGGCCGTTGCGGGAAAGCCAAAAGACTCGATAAGCAATGTTGTGGTCCTGCGGATGGACTCGTCGTCGTCAACTAGCGATATGAGATTCTTTCTTACTCCCAATTGTCCCTGTAGAGCTGAACGAATGGTTTGAAGCAAAATCTCGGCAGTGAACGGCTTCCCGAGGAATGCGACAGCACCAGCTTGCAAGGCGCGCTGACGGGCTACTGTATCGTCGTAAGCGGTGATAAAAATGATTGGAATCTTGCAGCCTAGGGCAGCGAGATGGCTTTGGAGTTGTAGCCCACTCATACCCGGCATTCGCACGTCAACGATGAGACAGGATGTCTCCTGCAACCGGCCAGACTTCAGGAAAAGTTCCGCAGATTCGAACCCTGCCGCTCGAAACCCAAAAGACTCGATGAGCAGTGTCGTGGTCCGGAGGACGGACGCATCGTCGTCAACAACCGAGATTAGATTCTTTAACATTCTCAACTCCAACTGAAGTGACATTATTCGTAGAGGGGAAAGAAATCTATTGGGTGGTGGTATTTCTGGATCGGCAAAAAGGAGGATGCGCGTAAGCTTTGGCTTACGAGGCTTCTTTCAAGGGAGCTTTGGCCTTCTCGATCATTTTTATCAATTCGGCAAGCGATGCCGCATGCATCTTCTCCATCGCCCGGCTGCGCTGAACCTTTACAGTGCTTTCCGCGGTTCCGAGTTCAGCAGCAATTTGTTTGTTGAGCATTCCCGCAACGACCATGGAAGCTACCTCCTGCTCGCGAGAAGTCAACGAGTCGAAGCGCTGCCGAAGATCCGCCACTTCCTTGTCCTGTTTGCGCTTGGCACGGTCCCGATCAAGTGCCACGCGAACGGCATCCAGAAGATCCTGGTCACGAAATGGCTTGGTAAGAAATTCGACCGCTCCGGCTTTCATGGCACGAACGCTCATAGGAATGTCGCCGTGGCCGGTCAGAAAAACTATTGGGATACAAATGTTTCGCGTCGCAAGCTCTCGTTGGAAATCGAGTCCACTCAATCCCGGAAGCCGGACATCCAACACAAGACAACTAGGAATATCAGCAGGCTTTCTGCGGAGAAAGCTATCCGCCGACTCAAAGGTTTCAGCCTGCAGCCCCACTGTGCTCAACAGGAACTTGAGCGAGGAACGTACCGATGGATCATCGTCTATAACAAAAACTAAGGAAGCCGCGGTCATGAAGGACTCTCGCCAGCTGCTGGCAGCGTAAAGGAAAACACAGCACCGTGGGGCGAGTTGCCTGTGGCCCACAGTCGTCCGCCATGACTCTCAATGAGGGAGCGACTAATGGGCAACCCCATACCCATACCGTTTGCCTTTGTTGTAAAGAATGGAGTGAATAAACGATCTGCTTCTGCACCGAGGCCCGTGCCAGAGTCGCGTACCGCAACCAACACATTGCCAGACTGGTCGATCCGGGACTCCAGACAGAGTGCGCGAGAGTCAACGATCACCCCCATCATGGCCTCTATACCATTCATGATCAGGTTCAGCAGGACCTGCTGCACCTGAACGCGATCGGCCCGCACGAGCGGTAGTGTCCTTGTCAATTGGCACTCAATTAGGACTTGATTCTTGTGAAGCTCGTGGCTAGCTAGAGCCAGCACCTCCTGAATGACCTCATTTACGTCCAACTCGGTCTTCTCGGTCGGCGCTTTCTTGATGAATCCGCGGATCCGAGCTATAACAGCGCTGGCACGGGTGCCATCTGCAACGATTTCTTCCAAAGCCCGGCGCAAAACTTCGGGTTCGAGGCTACGGTTTGCAAGCAGTCTCAGGCACGCACTGCCGTTGTTCGTAACGGCAGTTAGGGGTTGATTGACTTCATGGGCTATCGATGCTGCCAGTTCTCCCATCGTCGTCAACCTTGAAACACGCGCAAGCTCTGCCTGGGTCATCCTCAAAGCTTGTTGAGCCTCTTTCCAATCATGCAGATCCACCACCGTTCCGAACCATTTGAGAATTCGACCGCTTTGATCTCGCAGCGGTAGTGCTCTCGAAATGCACCAACGATAGGCGCGGTCCGCTGCTCGAAAGCAGCGAAATTCTTGCTGAAACGGTTCGCCACTTGAAACTGCGGCTGTCCAAACCCGAGACATACTTTCAATGTCGTCCCGGTGGACAGCCTTCGTCCAGCCAGCGCCTCGCACCTGTTCCGCAGATAATCCCGTGTAGTCCAGCGCGCGCTGGTTACAATAGTCAACTGCTCCGTCTGGTTCAGCGCTCCAAAGCATCTGCGGTATGGTCTCCGTTAATTCACGGAGAGTCCGCTCGCTTGCCCGCAACTTCTCCTCCGCGTGTTTTCTCGTACTGATATCGCGGATGAAACCGGTAAATACCTTATGCCCATCTCTGGTGAGTTCACCAAACGAGATTTCCACCGGGAATTCCTCGCCATTCTTCCGCAATGCAGTGAGTTCCGTGCCTTGCCAGCTAATGTGCCGCTGGCCAGTAGCCAGGTAGCGCCTGAAACCAGTCTCGTGCATCTTGCGCATGAATTCCGGCATTAACACAGTCAATGGCTTCCCGATCAATTCCGTCGGATCGTAACCAAAGATTCTCATGGTGGCGGGATTCGCAAACCGAATTGCGCCAGTATCATCCATGCTGATCACGGCGTCACTTGCCGTTTCTACTATCAGGCGATGGCTCTCTTCGATGTAGCGGCGGACCGCCTCTTCCCGCTTACGTTCAGTAATGTCTGTGACAATTCCGCCGATCCCGTAGATCTCACCATCTGCGTTGAACAGAGGAAACTTCTGGGCAATACTCGTATGCTGACCGTCTTTCTGGATTGTGACCTGCTCAAACTCTACGGGTAGCCCTGCTTCGAGCACCTGTCGATCACTTGCTTGAAAAGTAGCGGCCTGTTCCACTGGAAAAAGTTCATCGTCCGTCTTACCGTTGATGTGTTCTTCGGTGATACGTCGGACCCGCTTGAACTCCCGTCGCGTAGAGATATCGACCCTCCCGATCCTTCAAGAAAATCACGTTGGGGCTGTTTTCAAAAAACGCCTGTAGCTGGATTTCGCTTTGTCGCTGCTTAGCCTCAGCCTGTTTGCGGTCGTTGATGTCCTCGCAAGCAATCAAAGTGCGGAGCGACGAGTCGCCGCCTTGATCGGGGGGAATAACTAGAGCTTTTCGGATTAAGAACCAATGATATTGGCCATCGGCGCGCCGCATCCGCATTTCGGTCGCGAAGGGTTTTCCGCTTGTCAGACTTGCGTTCCATTCTTCAGCGAAGCCGCTAACATCGTCAGGGTGGATGGCGGTCTGCCAGCCTGAACCCCTCAGTTGTTGCAATGAGCCGCCTGTATATTCTTGCCAAGCCCGGTTGGTAAACTCAACCGAGCCGTCGGGCAACGCGCACACCACCATTGCGGGAATTGTCTCAATCAGCATTTGCAGGTCTAGCGGTTCGCTAGTGCGAATTGCTGATTGTGTGTCAGCGGTCATATTCCGCCAGGGGCTACGCCGCTACGCTTTCGTCCTCTGTCGCGTAGTACGGGTTGTGCCGCAGCGCGCCACGGCAAACAGCTAGAGGGTGTGTTCCAAACCCCCCATCTAGAACAAGACGACCAGAGAGTGTATTTACGTCATACATGCACACGACTACACACGGATAGCGAAGCGCGAGAGCTGTCGCGCCTCTCTCAAGTTCAACTACCTCATCCGCCCCCCTGCCCGGCAACGGAGCCTGGCCCATCCCAAGATTGCCCAGATACCTGATCGCCGTTGCCCCCTTAGCCACGGCATTGGAACAAGCGGCGTCGATTTTCGCCAGTGTCTCCGATGCAGAGGATTCGCGGCGCAAAATGACGAGTCGCCCCTCCTCAAGGATACGAGTAAGGTCATAGTCCCTCGTCCGTAGAATCTCTAAGACTCGTTGGTTCGCTTCGTTATGGCCGAAAAGGACGCAACACTGGGATTCGTCCGCGATCCCGAGCTCGAGAAAGCGAACTCCGCGCTCAAACTCGGCGTCAGTGCGCCAGAAATGGATGAGGTGACTGCCTAGGGGGACTTCATCGTCGGTAATGCCAAGTGCGATTTTGTCCAGAGAGACTTTCATCAAAGTTCACCATGGCCGAGACTATTGATTCGGCAAAGCAGGACGTTGGAGGTTGACTTTTGATTTTCTGGAGAAATTACGAGCACATTATACCGGAAACCAGCAGCGGTCTTCTACAGTGTTCCCTGTATTTACGACAGACAGTCGCGCCATGGCCGCCGACTCGTCACTCGTCGCATGACCCGACTTTTTAACGCTAGTCAATGCCCAGGCAATCATTTCGCGGATTTCCGATTGCAGCTAACACCCGTGTCCCAGGACCTGCGTCACAACTTTTGAGGAAGTCGATTCCCACAACAAACTCCGCACATCGATGGAGGCGGCTGAGCGTTGATGTGGGTGGTCGGTTTGAGCGTCAATTTATTTTGTTTCCGCTGTACTTCTCCTTCCAGCCCCTGATTAACAGTAGCCCCTACTCGGTGTCTCAGCAATTCCATGTCGCCACCCTTCACATGCATTTGCCACTGGCTGCGACGATGACAATGCTACTTTGTGCTAGGAAGCGTACGCACGTAATTTACCAGGCCCCAAATGTTATCCGGTGTCTCCACCTTGCCGAAGGCTGGCATTCCTGTGTATCTGATTCCGTTCTTGATAATCCAAAACAGCTCCGGATCGGAATAGCTCTGAACTTCCTTACTCGTGAGGTCTGTTGCGCGAGGGTACATCCATCGTCCCGGTGCCGTTTGGGCATGGCCGTCAACTCCGTGGCATATGCCGCAATCCAAGCCATAATGTGTAGCTCCGGCTTCGCGGCTGGCTTTTATGTCTACTGGTCGTGGAGGTGTTCCGTGGCTGCTCGCTCGGCGAATGGTAAAGTGCTTGGCCTGATTCACAATGCGCGTTTCAAGAGGGCCGGGTTCTTGCAGCGCCGTCAACCTGAACTCCATCATTCCAACCCCGATTAGCACCACACCAGATGCAAGCATCGTCCAAATGATTCGCGACCGCATTAGTTTCTCTTCCGCGACAGGTTACCAGCCGGGGTGTGCAGAGCTCTTTATCTGCAACTGGGAGACCGAACCAGAGAATATAAAGCTGGTCAAAGAAGTGGGCAGGTCCGGCGGCCGGGTCGGATCGTCTGGTCCGCATTGACTCTCGTCGAGCAATAGTCCACAGCCATGGATGGGGGAAGCCGGAATCCGCAATCAACGTGGCCGGCTTGCGCGGCGTCCTGGAACACGAACTTCTGTAAGGCCAGCGTTGCAACGGAAATCGCCTAATTCAATTCGCGGTGTCTCTATAACAACGCGGAGGCGGTAGACAGTCGCTATTACGTCACGGCCGCAATTTGCAGATGCCCTCATCACAATCGCGGTGAATTCATGCTCGCCGCCCCACGGTTCCTTGAACGCATGATAACAGCGATGCAGAGGGAAATCAGACTGCAGTTTTTTTCAGTGAAACGCGTTTGGAACATCATTTGCTGATACGTGCTACGCAGCGGCATGCGCTGCGGGGAACGCATCGTGAGAAGAAACACGATCTCGGCGATCGGCAACAATGAGTCGCTCCGTAACAGCACGAGGAGCTCACTCGAGCCTTCCAGCTATGCAACCATCGCTTTTGAATCCGCAGAGGCTTTCGGCGGCAGCTTCGAATACTTTCCATTCTGGCGAATGCCACTCTGGCAGTTCACACCGATTCGATTGTTTGGACAGGAGGAAGAATAAATGGGTCGCATTGCATCGCTAATTGTCGCGCTCGTTGTTTTAACGGGCCAACAGCCGGTCCGTTCCCAAAGTAAGGACAGCGCCAACGGCTTTGATCTTGTCGACAAAACGGGAAACATTCGCAAACCGGCTGATTTTAGAGATCTCTATCAGGCGCTTGGAGTGTATACACCGGTCGATCTCAACAACAACACCGAGATGCACTATACGTACGCACCGCCGGGCACAGCTGAGTATTACCGCAAGACTGGAAAGTTCGCGGACGGAGCCGTGCTAGTGAAAGAGGTCTTCGCAACTGATCACGCGCAAATGACGACCGGAGACGCACATTGGGCCTACGGGAACGAAAGTGTGGTTCGTCATGATCAAAGACGACAAGGGACGCTATCCGGGCAATCCGCTGTGGGGTGATGGATGGGGATGGGCCCTCTTCAAATCCGATGCGCCCGATAAACAGGTTGCAACGAACTACAAGAAAGACTGCCTGGGTTGTCATGTTCCGGCTCAGTCAACCGACTGGGTATACGTGCAAGGTTACCCGGTCCTCAAATCGAAGTAAGCAAAAGGCTCTACAGAAATTCGTTTCTAAAGACTCTTCACAAGGAGAATTGGAATGCAAAAGCATCTGTTAGCAATCATCGTTGGACTTGGACTGACGGCCTCAAGCGTGTACCTGCTGGTCGCGAAACCGGTGGCTGCGGCCCAGACTGAACAGTCGAGCGCGGTATTTAATGCTGATGGCACAGTGCAGGTGCCGACGGGCTTTCGGAAGTGGGTTTTTGTAGGCGCTCCCCTAACTCCCGAGGGCCTCAATGATGGAAAGTACAACTGCAACGCCACCGGAACGAACTGTACCAGGTCGAACTTCCCCGAATATCATCACGTATACATCGAGCAGAAAAACGTTGATGCCTATCTGAAGACAGGCGAGTTTCCCGAAGGAACGGTCATCGTAAAAGAACTGACCCGGGTTCTTAACCCGACTTTTCCAGACAGCTCTCGTAAGGAACCATCCGGACGTGGATATTTCAACGGCGCGTACAACGGCATCGACATGTCAATAAAAGACAGCAAGCGCTTCGCTAAGACTAACGGCTGGGGCTTCTTCACTTTTGGGCATCATCCAATGCCATACGAGAAGACCTCCGCGGAAAGGCCTGTGGCCGAATGTGCCGGATGCCACATCGCCAATGTCGCTGCGACAGACATGACCTGGATTCAGTTCTATCCGTTGCTTCGTGACAAGCCAGGGTACTAGGTAATGAGATTTCTGTCCGCGTGGCTGAGCCACGCAAAAAATCAAATCAAACTTCAAAGGAGCAAAACCAATATGGCTACAGAGATGAATATGTCGAAAGGGATGGGCATGTCAAAAGAAATGGGCATGTCAAAAGAGAAGATGGGCACGTCGAAAGAGATGAGCACGAACGGTCGGGGCGGCCATCTCTACATGCAAAGCAACGAGGTAAAGAACTGCATCATCCACTACCATCGGTCCGCGAACGGTGCGCTTGCCGAAGTGGAACGTGTCTTCACAGGGGGCGCCGGTTCTGGGCGCATCAGCCCCATCTACCACATCGCCCGGCCGAACCAATACGAGGGTGCGGGCAGCGTCCGTCTCACGACGGATCGTCGCTTTCTGTTTGCCACCAACGGCGGCGATAATTCCGTTTCCAGCTTCGCTGTAGCTACGGAAGGCTGGCTCACACTGCTGGACGTGAAGCGAACGGGGAACCCACAGAACGGTGGCGCTAAATCGGTGGCCTATGCCCCATCCAGTCGCACGCTTTACGTGGTGCACACGTTCGGCCCCGACCATATCCGGCTGCTGTCGGTCGATGACGAAGGCAATCTCACGCCACGCCCGGAAAAATACTCGGTGAGCACGATGGACTGGCCCAATCGTGTTCCCACCATGGCCGTGCTCTCGCCCGACGGGAAATTCCTCATTCTAGGCACCACCTTCGACGAGTTGCCCAGCAGAAAAAATCCGGACGGCTCACTGATTCTCTGGATCCCGCGGGGAAACAACGGCGAACTGCACTCCATCGCTTCGAATGCACCTGACCCCGACGGCATCATCGTATTCCCCGTAGGCGCAGACGGCGCACTCGGCGAGCCCTCGTTTTACGACGGGGGAGGCGCTTCTCCTTTCTACATCGCCTTCCTGAACAACCGGCCGGACACCTTCGTCATCGGGGAAGCCGTTTCAGACGGGCTCGCCATCGGCCGCATCGACGGAGAAGGCAAAGTCACCGTTGGCCCGGTCGTGCCGATCGACACGAGCGGAGGCGTGCCCTCTGAACTGTGCTGGCTGTCGGTCTCGCCGGATGACCGATTGGTGTTCGCTACGAACTTCGGTTACAGCTACCTCAGCAGCTTCCGCATCGACGGCAACGTGCTCACCATCGCGAAGGATCCTGCTTGCCCGAAGGTTCCAGGAGATGGCACTTTCCGAGCAATCGATGGAGTGGTTAGCAGCGGCCCCAGCGATAGCTGGCTCACACCGGATGGCGAGTATCTCTACCAGATCTACGGGAATGCTTCGAAACTGGTGGGCTACGCCACTAAGCCGGACGGTTCGCTTGAGGAGGTTACAAGCGTCCCGATCCCCTACAACAGCCCGGAGGGCTTGGCGGGGTTCTAATGCGGGGGGCGCCATCGCTCGTTTGGCATCTCTGCCGGTGAGAGTCGAGGGGCGCCCTCTTTGCGAAAGTAGCGGTAGAAGCATGCAAAACTCGAAAGAAATTATCCACCCATGCGTATAACCAGGATGTTGTTCAGGGAAGTGTTTTTCGTTTCGGTCACCGTGGCCTGCGCCGCTGCGCAAACAGGTACTCCAACGACGCCGGCCGGGGGACACACAATCCATGTAGTAGCTCCTCACGTGGTGAATGGCAAGGTGATGGGACCGTACCACCATTATTGCAAGGTTCTGTCACCAGAACCGGTAATTGAATGCCTCATTTACGAATCTACGGATCCCGGCGCCCGCTTAGAACAAGTTGAGTACATCATTGCGAAATCCATAACGCGTAACGGATCTGTCACGCTTGCCGACTGGAACAAAAACTGGCACGATCACAAGCAGGAGATTTCGACCGGCCGGCTCCAAGTTCTCGATGTGTCACCTGAGGATGCCAAGAAAGTCGCCGAACTGATCTCGACCACTGACGGAATCATCTTCCACCTGTGGTCTGATGACCAGGAGGTTCCGAGCGGTCGGGTTGTCATTCCTCAGTCAGTCGGACACGTGAGCTTGACAGAATCCGAGTTGAAGAACGGCTCGAAGGAAAGCGTGAACGTATCCAAGAAATAGAAGTGGCGGGATTCTGATGCGTTCGATGGCGCAAGTCGACTGATCTGGATGACGACGAGCGCACCATCGAGAACGGCTGTAGGAGCCGCGACGAGTGTAGCCGCGGGCTCGAAGCTGGTCTGGCACGCCACCAAGAAAGGAGAATTCGATGAAGATCGTTGCTTTCTTAATACTCATGACGGCTGTCATCTACACTCAAATGCCGGCATCTCGCCCGCTGAAGTCTGATGCGGAGAAGATCGCATCCGCGATGCAGGCGGGGCTAAAGTTTGTCACGCAAAATGCAACCGTCCTCGACTGGCCGTCTTCGCCCGGCGGCGAGTTCCGCGTTCTCCGGGCTGGCACGAATGGGTGGACCTGTCTTCCGGGTCGTCCTGGAGCTGCCCATGAGGAGCCCGGTTGCTTCGACCAGGTCTTTCTGCAGTTCATAAAGGACAGTATGGCCGGCCGTACGCCCGATGTGCAGACTGTCGGAATTTCATATATGTACGACGGCTTCTGGGTACCAAACAACTCTGCGATGGGAAGTGGCAACGAATTCCACGTTGGGCCACACATCATGATCATCGGACTGGATCAAAAGATAATGCAGACATTGAACCATGACGGATCAAATGGTGAGCCTTATGTCAACCATCTTCCGGGCCGCTCCGAGCTGTACTTCGTGATCCCGATTCGTGAGTGGGAGGAACAGTAAATGAGCGCAGACCGAGAAAAGGTTGAAGTCAGGAGGCGAGATGTGGACATCACCTCTGAACTATTTCGTTTGCAACGACAAAAGGGAAGGCGAGCAATGGCCTGGGACGTAACTTTCGAGTTGGTTAGAGCATCAGTCGGTGCGCCCGATTCCGACCGATACCGCCTCGTAACCCAAAAGGTCATCGAGGAAATCGTGCGCCACTTAGGGGAGGTCGCACCGGAGACGGAAGAGGAGATCCCCCGTTTCACGGCCGCACTGGCCGACCCGACGGCGGTGCTGATCACCACAACGCTCGTCGCGACATGCTTCGCTGAGCAAGTGGCTGGACAGACCGGCAAAGATCTTGTAGACGAGGCGATTAGCCCGGCGCTGACGCGGGTGGCAACGTCGTTGCCAACCATCTAACACTGGGGGTTATCCCCAGCCGACCAGTTGGTGAAAGCCGATGTTCGACGTGATGTCACCATGCGATTTCACCGACGAATTGAGTTCTTCTGGTACGCCAGATGTGAGTAAAGATCGTCCTTCGGATCGGGACCTGCAACGTGCGGACGGATGCGGCCGGGTCGTATTGATTGGTTCCGAAAACGGTACCCGGATCGAGGACCTCTTTGAACGGTCTCCGATTCGCATCATGTTCCCAAGAACCGGATATCGTGCGGTGGAAGAAGCTGTCCTAATCAATACTGCGGGCGGTGTTGCAGGCGGTGACCGGCTGGAATGTTGGGTCACTGCGCTCCCGGGCGCTTCGATTGCCGTGACTTCCCAGGCAGCGGAAAAGGTCTATCGGGCGTTACATGACCCTGCTCGTGTTGTGACTAGGCTGAAAGCCGAGGAGTCCGCCAAGCTTGCATGGCTTCCCCAGGAAACAATCGTTTTCAATTGGGCACGCCTTCAGCGGACGACGGAGATCGACCTTTTCTCTGGAGCGGAGTTGCTTGCCCTCGAGTGGCTTGTTTTGGGGCGTGCCGCCCATGGCGAAGTCGTGGTCGGCGGCAACATAACCGACAGCTGGCGCGTGAAAAAAGACGGCCGGCTAACCTGGGCGGACAGCTTTCGCATCACCGACGAGATCTTTCCGCACCTTAACAGGAGAGCTTTGCTCGCGAACTGCAAGGCGGTTGCAACACTGGTCTATTTCGGACCTTATCTAGAGAAGCGACTAGCCTTTTTACGCGAGATTGTTCCTTGCCTGGGATGCAATTGTGCAGCAACGTTGGTAAGCGGACTTATCGTCGTGCGCTTTGCCGCGGAGGAGCCTTCTGATTTGAAGCTTGCTTTGCGCAGCTTGCTCCAGCAATTCGGACCAGAGCTCGGCTCCGGGCCCTTCCAGGTACCGAAAATGTGGTCATGCTAAAGATTGCCGCAGAACGGAGAAGTTTATGAACCTCACGCCGCGTGAGAAAGACAAGCTGATGATCTCACTTGCCGCAATTGTCGCTCGGGAGCGGCTTAAAAGAGGTGTCAGGCTTAACTATCCCGAGACTGTTGCACTCATCACCGATTTCGTCCTGGAGGCAGCACGCGATGGCAAGTCGGTTGCTGAGCTCATGTCTGAGAGTCGCAAGGTTCTCCACCGTGACCAGGTGATGGAAGGCATCGCCGAGATGATTCCCGAAATGCAGGTGGAAGCAACCTTCCCCGATGGAACGAAACTCGTGAGCATTCACAACCCAATTCGCTGAGGTGGGACTGACATGATACCAGGCGAGATTTTCGCACCAGCCGGCGACATTATCCTGAACAAAGACAGAGCGGCCATCACTCTGAAAGTCGCAAACACTGGCGACAGACCGATCCAGGTCGGCAGTCATTACCATTTTGCGGAAAGCAACGCCGCTCTCGCGTTTGATCGAAAAGCAGCACTTGGGTATCGCCTCGACATTCCGGCGGGAACCGCCGTGCGCTTCGAACCGGGTCAGTCGCGCGAAGTCTCCCTAATCCCATACGCTGGCGCACGCCTGGTGTATGGCTTCAACAAGGCTGTGATGGGAGCATTGCCGCAGGGGCCAGCGAGGTAATCGAAAATGCCTAACAAAATGAACCGCGCTGCTTATGCGCAAATGTTTGGCCCGACCGTAGGCGACAAAGTGCGCCTCGCGGATACAGACATCGTCATCGAAGTGGAGAAGGATTACACGACCTACGGCGAGGAGGTGAAGTTCGGAGGCGGGAAAGTCATCCGCGACGGGATGGGTCAATCGCAGCGCTCTCGCAGCGAGGGCGCGGTTGATACGGTGATCACTAACGCGCTGATTCTCGATCATTGGGGAATCGTGAAGGCAGATATCGCCATCAAAGACGGCCGGATTGCAGCGATCGGGAAAGCTGGGAACCCGGACATCCAACCGAACATCACGATAGTGATCGGCCCCGGAACTGAAGTGATCGCCGGCGAGGGCAAGATTGTGACGGCCGGAGGCATCGACACACACATTCATTACATCTGCCCACAACAGATCGAAGAAGCTCTTTACTCAGGCCTGACCACGATGATGGGTGGCGGGACAGGACCTGCGGTAGGGACGAACGCAACCACATGTACTCCAGGTCCCTGGCACATTCAGCGGATGCTCCAGGCCGCCGATGCCTTCCCTATGAATCTCGGTTTCTTCGGTAAGGGTAATGCGAGCTCTGCAGCAGGTCTCGTTGAACAGATCGCGGCGGGGGCATGCGGCTTGAAGCTTCATGAGGACTGGGGTACAACGCCCTCCGCCATCGATTGTTGCCTGTCTGTCGCAGATGACATGGACGTGCAAGTTCTTATTCATACCGACACACTCAACGAAAGCGGCTTCGTCGAAAATACAATCGCCGCTTTCAAGGGCAGGACCATTCATACATTTCATTCTGAAGGAGCGGGTGGCGGACATGCCCCGGACATCATCAAGGTTTGCGGCGAAGCAAACGTAATTCCAGCTTCTACGACTCCAACGCGACCATACGCTGCGAATACGCTTGATGAGGCTCTCGATATGGTGATGGTCACCCATCACCTCGATCGGCGAGTTCCTGAAGATGTCGCCTTCGCGGAGAGCCGGATTCGTAAGGAAACGATCGCGGCGGAAGACATTTTGCATGATCTTGGGGCACTCTCGATCATGTCTTCAGACAGTCAGGCCATGGGCCGCGTTGGCGAAGTCATCATTCGCACGTGGCAGACCGCAGACAAAATGAAGAAACAATTTGGGCGCCTAGGCGAGGAGAAGGGTGAGAATGACAATTTCAGAGCAAGGCGATACGTATCGAAATACACGATCAATCCTGCGATAGCTCAAGGTATTTCTACATATGTTGGTTCTATTGAAATTGGAAAGCTTGCCGATATTTGTATTTGGGATCCAGCCTTTTTCGGGGTGAAGCCCGACATGGTGCTGAAAAGCGGCACGATCGCGGCGGCGATCATGGGAGACCCCAACGCCTCCATTCCTACTCCGCAACCCGAATACTACCGGCCAATGTTTGGTGCCTTCGGTCGCTCTTTGACGGAGAGCTCAGTGACGTTTGTGAGCCGGGCGCTGCTCCAAAAAGGGGAAACGCTTGCCCTCGCAAAAAAACTCCTTCCTGTCTCCAACACGCGCAAGATCGGCAAGCGTTCGATGCTCTTGAATAATGCCACGCCTCGCATGGAAGTAAACCCCGAAACCTACGAAGTGCGGGCTGACGGCCGGCTTCTCACCTGCGAGCCGGCCAAAGTGCTGGCCCTGGCTCAACGTTACTTCATGTACTGAGTATGACTATGCATAACGCTTCCATTCACGGTGATCCCACTCATCGCGCTTCCGTTCATCGACTCGCCGGGGATTGGCCAACGGAAAACGCGGCAGGATCGCTCACTCTCGATTTTGACGCGCGCCATCGACGCCGCATTCGCCTGATTGGGGATCACGGCGAAGATGTCCTGCTCGACCTTCCCCAAGCGGTTGCCATGGCTGATGGAGATGGTCTGCAACTTGAAGACGGCAGATGGCTCAAGGTTCAGGCGGCTGCGGAGGATATTGTCGAAGTCAGACACAAAGATCCTATCCAGCTGATGCGCCTTGCCTGGCACCTGGGTAATCGGCATTTGCCGACCGAAATTCGAGACCATGTTCTTCTTATTCGGCCCGACCACGTGATCGAGGATATGCTCGTTGGTTTTGGAGCGGATCTCGTAAAGGTGGAGGCCCCTTTCCAGCCCGAAGGCGGCGCTTACACTGGCCACGGCCACCATCGCGCCCATCGGGAGGATGGGCATCATCATGAGTGATGAACATCGTGAGCTTGCGCCGCTAGCGCTCCTGAGGCAGCAAAGCTGGCTTTCGCCTGCATTTCCCACCGGCTCGTACAGCTATTCTCACGGCATCGAATGGGCTGTCGAAGCAGGACACATTCACGACCGTGAAAGCCTTGTCGATTGGTTGGAAGCAGATCTCTGCTATGGATCAGGACGGAATGAGGCGATTTTCTTCATTGAGGCCTGGCGCTCGGCGACAGAGGATGATTGCGAAAAGCTAATAAAAGTCGCGGAACTCGCAGCCGCCTTTCGGGGGACATCGGAATTTGCACTTGAAACATGGCAGCAGGCGACGGCCTGCCTCGCTACATTGCGCCGCGTGTGGCCCGATTCCCTTATGGAGAGTCTTTCAGGGTTACTCTCGGAACTCGGAATTGCACCGGTGTTGTCGGTCGTTTTCGGAGTTCGCGCAGCCAGACAAGACATTCCGGCCACCTTGGCCCTGCCCGCCTTTCTGCAAAGCTACCTCGCCAACTTGGTAACAGCCGGCGTTCGCTTGATTCCCCTGGGTCAAACTAATGGGCAGCTTGGTATTGCCGAACTTGAGCCAGCAGTGCTGGCCGTGGCTGCCCAAGCTGAACAGGCAACAATTCACGATCTGGGTTCGGCCGTGTTCATGGTCGATCTTGCTTCCGCATCTCATGAAACCCAATACACGAGGTTGTTTCGGTCATGACTAATATTTCCAGTTCAGATTCCCAGAACCATCCCCTGCGTGTCGGTATCGGGGGCCCGGTCGGATCAGGCAAAACGGCGCTCGTTGAAGCGCTCTGCAAGCGCCTCCGCGACACATACGACATTTACGTGATTACGAATGACATCTACACAAAGGAGGATCAGCTCATCCTTACCCGTGTGCAGGCACTGCCGGCGGAGCGCATTATGGGAGTGGAAACCGGGGGCTGTCCTCACACTGCAATTCGTGAAGATGCTTCGATGAACCTCGCTGCCATCGAAGAGATGAATAAGAAATTCCCCCATGCAGAATTGTGCTTTGTCGAATCCGGCGGGGATAATCTGGCGGCAACTTTCAGCCCAGAACTGGCGGACCTAACGATCTACGTGATCGACGTTGCGGAAGGTGAGAAGATCCCTCGTAAGGGCGGTCCTGGCATTACGCGCTCCGATCTTCTCGTTATCAACAAGATCGACCTGGCTCCTCTGGTAGGGGCGAATCTTGGGGTAATGGAAGCGGACACGCTCAGAATGCGCGGGAAGAGTCCCTTCGTTTTTTCGAATTTGAAGAGCGGCGAAGGGGTTGAGCCGATTGCAAACTTCATCATTGAGAAAGGTGGATTGGCCAAGAAAGCAGCCTAGTGTGAGACGGTGGGAACCTTCAGCATGGGATAGATTTCGTTCGGCGAATGGCTACCTCTCGTGTTCCCACTCATTAGCTGCCCAGATGCATACGGCTTTCTTATCCTGTGCCCCCAAGCTCGCTTCGGGATGTAGAGCGGTGTATGACGCCGGAGGCATTCTTCCGTTCGCAATAACTCCGCAAATCGATTCCAGTTCGTCGCGCCGCTGGCGTGCCGAATAGCTCGTCCACTCGGAGAAGTTCAGTTCCTCCCGGCCTTCGCGGACATGGCTCTTAATCAACCACGAGATCGGAGCGACATGACCATACCAGGGCAAATTCGTATGGTTCGAATGGCAGTCTCCACAGGCCCGTGCCAGCGTATTTCCAACCTCTGAACCGCGAAAAGGCTCGGCGTTACGGTAATCATTCGCTTCCGGAGACATCTGGCCGATCCGCTCTCTCGAAAGCGAGCCCCCGAAAGCGATCAGGGCGAGCATCAGGAAAGCGACTGTCAGAGCAAGCAGCTTCATCGAGAAATAGGCCCCTTTTTCTGACGCAGACAAATGGCCAATGGGCCTAGTTGCCCGCCTCCTGTAGCTGTGTTGTGGCGAGAGCCAGGTACGTCATACCGCGGAGATCGAGGTATACGTGCTGCTTAGTATTAACGAATCGGAGCAGTACATGCCCGCACAGCGCACACCGCGCGACGAGGCCGGGACACTGCACATATAAATGCGTTTCGGCAAAGCGCTCCTTTGCACCGCAATTTGCGCACTGGCCTTCCGCGCTCGTAATGTCCATTGCGAATATCCTGCTCAATTCACCCGCGGCTGCATTTCCGTCAAGGTAGTTCATAGGTGCACTCATTTTCGTTCTCCTGTGGCACCGAAGCGCTCTGTCCTGATG
This sequence comes from uncultured Acidobacteriota bacterium, assembly GCA_963696025.1. Lineage (GTDB taxonomy): Bacteria > Acidobacteriota > Terriglobia > Terriglobales > Acidobacteriaceae > JABCYV01. Next base: position 23,147 of record CAVOII010000015.1, on the reverse strand, counting down.
TTTTCGCGACCGTGGCCGGCAGCAATCAGCAGGTCGGTCGCATTTTCAACGAAGGATGTGGGGCCGCAAACATAGCTGGTTGGGCCAAGGTTCGAGGGCCATGTACCGGTCGCGATTAGAGTTGCGTCGATGCGGCCGGGCGGGCGCGGCGAATCTTTCGGAGCAACTCGCGTGTACGCGTAGGTGACAATCACAGAACGATCCTGATCTGATAACGCCTGTAGTTCATCCCGGTAAAAAACTGCTCCCGGCTCCCTTACGGAATACAACAATCGAAATGGAGCGGAGCTGCCGGCCGAAGCACGCGAGCGAATCATGGCCATGAGGGGAACAATGCCCGAGCCACCGGCCACGAGCTGGATGGGCTCCGTCTGGTCTCGACGCCACACGAACCAGCCGCCAATCGGGCCTCGCAATTCCAGATCATCGCCGACCATGAGTTCCTTCGTCAGGTAGGGTGAGACTTCGCCGTTCGGCAGTCGCTCGACGGTGATTTCGATGCGGCCATCCGAGTTCGGAGCCGACGCAATCGAGTAGGACCGGACCGTCGAGTATCCGTCTGGAGCTGTCAAACGCACATCAACGTGCTGACCGGCGATGTGACCCGGCCAATCGCGCACTGCAAGTGCGATCGTCCGCGCGGTTGCCGTTTCATCGCCCAGCCCGACAACCTTGGCGCTACGCCACGTCACTGGTCGGAGTACCGCTGTTCCAGCCATGGGTCCCCATAGATGTGATAACCGAGGTTTTCCCAGAAGCCCGGTTTGTCGTGCGGCATCAGCGTCAAGCCCCTCACCCATTTTGCGCTCTTCCAGAAATAAAGATGAGGAACGAGAAGTCGCGCGGGGCCGCCGTGCTCGGGAGCGAGATCTGCACCATCAAATTTGAATGCGACCCAGGCCTGTTTGTTAACGACATCTTTCAAAGGAAGGTTAGTCGTATAGTCGCCATACGAACGGAACATCGCATAGGACAAATCTGTTTTTACATCTGCAAGCAGGACGTCAAGCGAAACCCCTTCCCACGATGTGCCAAGTTTCGACCATCGCGTTACGCAATGTATATCAACCGTGATGGTCTCGGTGGGCAACTCGCGGAACGACTTCCAATCCCATCGCTTCAAAACGTTACTGCCGTCGTGGATGGTAAATTCCCAGCGATCGGGGAGTATGTGCGGAGTGGGGCCTGCCGACAAGACGGGGAAATCAGTAGTAAGGTATTGACCGGGTGGGAGTTTTGCATCTGCTGCGCTGCGTCGACCGGCAAAACCTCGCGAGATGATAGCCATAGAGTCTCCTACTCAGCGACTGACGTAGTTTGACGCTGCATTCCGAACCATCGAAAAGATAGCAATCGAGCTTCCAATCAATGTCGTCACAGAATGGAAGGACTGCCCACTTCAGGCATGCTCTCGAGACAAATGCAGTCGAAATAGAGTCACGGCGTCTGTATCGCAACGGGCACAGCCGGAGCTCACTGAGAGCGTCATTGTAATTCCTGAACGGCCGTTCTCAGGATATTGAATCCACTGGCACAACGACGCAGGGCTGAACGCCTCCCGAGGCTTCAAGGGTTGGAACACCAGTTGCTCATCAATCGCCGATGTGATCGAAGCAAACAAGCCGTCAAAACTGAGAACTGAGGATGTGCGTAATTCGCTAAGCAAAGGAGTGCATGTGACCTTCATCGTAAGAGCTTTGGTTAAGTTCGGTATTCTCAAGAACGATCTCGATTACCACTTGCTTCGTGGATCGATGGTCATCATTTTTCTCTTTTTTGGTTATCAGAAATGGTTCGACTATGAGGCGCAGGCTCTGCTCCCCTACATCGGTCACGGCCCTCTCATCTTTTGGATGTACGCGGTCTTTGGCGTTCGGGGGGCAACCTATTTCCTAGGAGTTGTAGAGTGGCTGTTTGGGGCGCTTTTGTTCGCGGGATATTGGAACAAAAAATTGGGGATTCTCGGAGCTCTTGGCTCATGTTTCGCATTCATCGCGACCACGACGATCATTCCGTTTATTCCGGACGGTTGGGCCGTTTCCGCCGGCGGATTCCCGGCCATGACCGAGAAGGTCGCTTTCCTGATGAAGGATATCGTCTTTTTCGCTGTGTCTGTCTATTTACTGCGGCAGGACGTGATAAGGGTTTCGCTGTTCAAAACGGCCGCATCCGACTCAAGCACCAAAGTTTGGCAGGATGCAAGTCCGGCTCGTTGTTAAGAGGAACCCAATCGTGATCGAGCAACTCATTACACCGGTTATTCAGAAGGACTCCGCCACGGCATGAGTGATCACCCGCTCGAACGGCGGATTGCTCCGGTGAACCGCGAAAATCGGCTGGCGCGAACAAAATTCTTATTTCGAAGGAGACATCGAAATGTATAAGTGGAAACTCGCGCTTGCCGTGCTAGCAATCGCTCTGTTTATCGCATGGTACGCATTCCGGCCAGAGCGGTTAGTCGTCAATCGGAGCATCAATGAAGCGTTCCCCGCAGCAGCAGGCCTTCGTCCTCAGAAATAATTGAGTCAGGGACCTTCTCCGGGGTAATGCACCCGACTACAGGCACCGCAACCATCTACCGCCTTGCGGACGGGAGTCGCATTCTTCGCTTCACGAACTTCAGAACATCAAACGGTCCCGACGTTCATGTCTACCTCGTCGCGGCTGCAGATGCAAGAGACACCGAGACTGTGAAGCGTGCTGCCTTCATCGATTTGGGAACACTCAAGGGCAACATCGGTGACCAGAATTACGCCCTGGGCGCTGATTTGGATTTGTCGAAGTACCGGACGGTTTCGATCTGGTGCAAAAGGTTCGCAATCAATTTCGGCGCGGCACCACAAAGAGCTGACCACGTGATGTCGCAAAACTGGCAGGCTATCCAGCCGCCTATTGATCGAACTGATTTTAGATTCGATGCAAGCCAAAGCAGCCGCGCCTGAGCAGTGTTCGATGAAGATCCACATTGTGAAGCCCTGAGGTATATTCTTGTATGTTGACCCTACCAAGAAAGAAAACTGGAGTTGAGGGAACTCTGCAACACGAGTCCTCGACGGCTGCGGGCTACAATCAGCTCACAATCGATGAATATCTGCGCAAACGGCTAATGCCTGTTGAAGGGGCTATTCCGCATCTGCCCGGCATCGAGATGTATGGGAATTCCATTCCTGCGGGAACCGTCGGCGGAGACCTTTTCGAGTACATAAATTTTCAGCAGCGCTATGACATCAATGCTCGCATCCAGCGGGCGGTAAAACTGTCGAAGGAGTTTCTTGAACCGTTACGAGCGGGTGAGCCGCCGCGTAAATTCGGTTGACGATCATGTCGAATGGCTAAAGTCCAGACCGGGATTCAGATCCGAAATGGAAACCGAATACAGGATGGCGCGGAGTTCGGAACAGGTGCGAGTGACAGAGGACTTGGAAGAGCTTTACACGACCGCGGGTGTGCTACTCGTGGATGCCCAGGGGCACGGCATCATCTCAGCCAAGATTGCATCAACGGTTCACGACACATTTCATGCATTGATGCTCGCCGAACTTGACCGGCGCGGAAAAACCACCCCCGAGCTATTCGAGAAACTGAATCTGCGATTGGCGCAATCGGTGACCGCACGCAATGCGCTTAGCAGAAGTGAAGACGAAAGCGGTCGTGAGATCGCGACGATGCTCTATGGCGAAATGCGCCCTAACGGTCATTTTCGTTTTGTGAATTTCGGACATCCGCCGCCTCAGGTGTTTTCGGCTGAGTACCGCAAGTTCATGGATGTCGACAAGAGCCGGATGGCGCAATTCCTGGCGTTAGGCCTGCAAATTCCTGAAGATCATCCAGACCGTACTCGGTACTTTTCATTGCAATTCCGACATCGGGCAAGCACCTCTGATGTCGCCGAGATCACACTGATGACTCCCGGCGACATTCTTTTCCTCTACACCGATGGGGTATACGATGGCAGCGATGCCCAAGACCGCGGCAAACTTGAAGCAGTAATGCGCGAACACTGCCTGTTGTCAGCGAAAGACATCTGCAATGCTTTGCTTGAATTCGCTGTGAGTAAAGACGACTATCTGCTCCAAACTGGAGAAGAAGACCAGATTGATGACAAGACAGTATTTATCATCAAGAAAGACTGAAGCTCTCCAACCCCTTTATCCAGTCGCCTTTGGTCCCGACTAATCTCCGCGCCATCCCTCGTGAACCTCAATCACGGTTGTCTTACTCGAAACCAAAGTAAAACCCAAACACTGCCAACGATAAGCAGAAGAGCCAATACTGCGATTATGGTGACTGTACTGGCTTCTTTGTCCTTCTCCCGTTCGTCAGGGTCCAGGTAGCGAATAGCCGACCAGACTTCTTCTTTATCAATCTTTTCATCTTCCATGAGACTCTTCTGAAACTGCTCGATCAATGTTCCACTTCCGATTTCAGCATGTTGGGGGTTGTACGGCGGGTGTCGTTCGGATAGAAACCCAATATAAAACGCTCCACTTGCTTCCGCTCCTCCGCTGCAAGCAACTGGTAGTCCTTCCAAAGACCTTGCAGCAAATGGCTCGCTTGCTTCCGTGTGCAGACCATACCAGGAAGGCCAGCTGCGACAGCGATTCGTGATTTCTTGTTCCGGTTTGTCATTCAATCCCTTGAAAGCGCTCTGACCTCGCGCTTGCCGCTAATCTTCCTGATGTGAACCAAGCATCGGTGATCGCCACAACTAAAAAGAAGCTCCTAGCGCCATGCGAATCATTACGGACACGATGTTCTTCGAGTAGAACAGGGCAATGACTGCCGCAAGAGCGGATTGCAGAATGCTTTGCGGGGTTCTGCGATGCTTCACGAGGCAGAGCCCGCTCGGCAAGTCACCGTTCTCGTGAGTCGCGTGAAACATTGCTGTGATTCGAGGCTTTTGTTTCGAAGGAGCGGCGTTTGACATGTGGCCTTCGAGGTTCGCGATCGCTTCTTCGCGCGACCTGAAGCCGAGCCCGACGATGCTTGGAGCGGCTATGAGTTCGCGCAAGCAATTCTCATCGTGATAGGCAATAACCAATCGTTCAGGCCTATCTTTTTTGCTGGACGCATGTATGACCGCGTAGCACACACTTGAGCAATGAACGAGGACTGCCATGACGTCACCAGCGGTTTTGTATTCAACAAACCCCGACACTACCTAAGGCAATTCGAATTCCAAATGTGCGTTAGGTGAACAATCGGAGTTGGACCAAATACCGAGGACAAGAAAGGATCTCGTCACGTGCTCGATCCGTCCTCAATTGCAGCAGCGGCGTTGGGAACAGGCGTCGGGGCGTCACTTGTCTAAACTGCGACACTGCGCCGCGCGGCGATCTCAGCGAACAGAGCCACTCTCGACGCGTGCAGTCGCGAACCTCAGTCCTGTAGTCTCTTTTCGCGAGTCGAAGCCTTCGGTTTGTGTTGGTAAAGCGAGTGCATCAGTCAGGGCGCTATGGGAAAACGAATTCGACTTCGCGAGACGAAAAACACTCCCAGTCGCCTCAACTCGCCCCGGATGCAGACGGTTTCATCTGGATGCCGGACGAAGGCTTCGGAAATGCCTTCTCACACCATGCGACGGCAGAACAAATCGCGTTTTCGGCAGCTGTCCAGAGGCCGATCGAACAAATGCATTCAAGAGCGGGTTCCAACACCGGCGTGGAGATCCAGACCTTCCTGGTACCTGATTGCCGAGGAGAACCGCATCATCAACCCCAAAACGCAACACTTTATGGCGAAACGAACGAGAGCAACAACAAGGTCGCTCGCCGTCGATCACACACCACTGCTGAGTGCGCCACAGAAAGTTGTGGACATCATCATGGAAGCGAAGCAGGCAGTGTCCTTCTGAGCGGAAGGTGATGACTAATCGAGGCGAGTGAGGAGCGGTCATGACTGGCGGAGGAACTCCAACAGAGCGGTTGACAGCATTCTCGGATGGTGTCTTCTCGGTGATTATCACGATCATGGTTCTGGACTTGAAACCGCCAGCTCAGGCGAAGCTGTCGGCCTGCTTCCTCTGTGGCCTACCGCTTTGAGTTATGCGGTCAGCTATCTGTTTGTTGCCATCCTCTGGATCAACCATCACCGCCTCTTGCTTTTTGTGCACAATGCGACACCAAAGCTCATATGGTGGAATTTTGCACATCTGTTCATGACTTCACTCGTACCTTATTCGACTGCCTGGATTGCAGATACAAGGCTCGCGGCAAGCCCGGTCCTTTTCTATGGAGCGGTATTCGTAATGGTCAATATTGCGTTCTTGGGATATCAGCAGGAGGCATTGTCTCAAGCAAGTGATCAAGAGGTCTCACCGACGACCCGGCAGCTTACCCGGGTGCGAGCATTGATAACACTAGCGATCTTCCTTAGCGCGGCCTGCGTAGCGTATTGGCATCCTTTAGCCGGTTTTGGCTTGGTCTGCTGTGTACTGCTCACCTACCTGCGACCGCAAGTACTAGGCGAGGGCTTGGAGCGGCATGCGCGCGGAGGGCGTCCGAAGCAGATTCCTTTACTCGAACCCCACGCGAAAAAGGAAACCTTGTGAATTGCGTCGCTGATCTGCGGATAACAAAGACTCGAGCAGGTTAAGCTGTCATCGCCAATTTCGAGGAGGAGCTACTGATGCCGAGCCTGCTTTCAGTAAATGTCGGCCTTCCACGTGAAGTGCAATGGAACGGCAAGACTGTCCGAACGGCGGTCTGGAAATGTCCGGTCGAGGGGCGGCGGACTGTCCGCAAGCTCAACATTGATGGTGATGCGCAAGTGGATCTTGCGGGTCACGGTGGAGAGCAGCGCGCCGTATTTGTCTACCAGATGGATTCCTACCGTTACTGGGAACACTTCCTGGGGCGCAGCGATTTTAGTTTCGGTCAGTTCGGTGAGAACTTTACGGTCGAGGGACTAGCGGATGACAAGGTCTGCATCGGTGATCGATACCGCATTGGTGATGTGGTATTTGAAGTTACACAGCCGCGCGTGACGTGCTACCGCGTCGGCATTCGCATGAATGAACCTCGCATGCCAGCGCTGCTCGTCGCACACCGAAGACCAGGTTTCTACTTCCGCGTGTTGCAGGAAGGGGAAGTCGGTGCGGGCGACGACATCGTAAAAATTGCTGATGGTCCAGAACGGATCACGGTGGCCGAAATTGATGCTCTCTTGTATTTGCCAGGACATTCGCGCGAGCAACTACAACGCGCGCTTCGGATTCCTGCACTAAGTAAGGGTTGGCAAAGTTCATTCCAGGCGATACTCAAGCAAGAGTCGGGCGCGAAAACGATGGAGGGGAATCCGGGACTCGCAAACGAAGGAGAAAGCACCAGCATGGCCCGGATTCAAACAAATGCGAGCCGCGCAGATCCCGTAAGGAAAGCGACAACGTGACTTCCTTCGTTCTCGTGTCGATCGACGGACAACCGCGCAATGGCGTCGACCATCCATTTGCAGAAGAATCGCGTTCTTTACTGAAACAGCTCTCTCGCGGACGAAGCTACATCGTGTACAGCAGGCCCGCTTCAACCGACCAACCAGAGATGGAGTTCGATGCTTCTGGGCACATTGACGTAGCTTTGCTCGAGAAGATTGGCGTGTCACGGAAGAGTGACTTCTATCTGTGTGGTCCATCGTCATTTTTGCAGAACATGCGCGATGGGCTGCGAGATTGGGGTGTGCTCGCCGAGAACGTGCACACGGAAGTCTTCGGTGCTCTTGAGGGTATTACGCCCGGTATGGCGCGGATTGATCGCACTCCGCACCTGCCACAGGGGCCGCCGGGGTCTGGCCCCTCAGTCTCGTTTGCGCGCAGCGGGATCACGGCGGAATGGGGTCCTAAGCACCAGAGTTTGCTTGAGCTGGCGGAAGCGTGCGATGTTCCAGTCAGATGGTCGTGCCGGACTGGAGTGTGCCACACGTGCATGACTGGTCTGATTGGGGGATCGATTGGTTACAACCCCGAACCGCTTGAGATGCCGGCTCCCGGCAACGTGCTCGTATGCTGCTCACAGCCAAACGCGGATGTCACTCTTGATCTTTGAGAGAAACAAGGTCGAGACGTCCGCATGGCTAGGTTTCACGGCGTCAGAGTTGCTGGCTGCTGCGTCATAGCATTTCGGTTGAAGATTCCCCTAGGAGGAGAAGAAATCATGGGACTGTCATGGCAACAAGGTCCGTTATCACCCGGAGCAATCGGACGATTTCTCGTGCCCGAACCGCTACCCAAGAGACTGTTGTACGTTGAGCCGTTGCGGCGGCGGATGCGCGTGCGTTTCGGCGGAAACTGGATCGCCGATAGCGAGAACGTCCTCCTGCTCTTCGAGCCGGGTCACTATCCGATGGCCTATTTCCCGGAGACCGACGTGTCTCCAAACACTCTCCAAAGCACCTCGCATACGAGCCACCATCCCGATCTTGGGCTCACATCCTGGTATACCGTTCAGGCTGGCAAGCAGAGCGCACCGCGAGGGGCATGGCGACACATCGACTTGCCCGCGTACGCGAGCGAGTTGCAGGGACGGGTTGCATTCTCCTGGCCGGCCATGGAGGCTTTCTACGAAGAAGACGAACGGATCGTGGGCCATGCCGCCGACAGCTATCACCGCATCGACATCCGCCAGACATCCCGTCATCTCATGGTCCGCCATCGTGACAGCATCATTGCCGATACTAAACGGCCCATAGTTCTTTACGAGTCCGGCTTCGCGCCGCGCTGGTATGTTCCACGCGCCGACGTTGATGAGTCTGCGCTCACTCCCGTGGAACGCCAGACCTTCTGCCCGTACAAAGGGCTGTGCAGCTACTACAACATCGGTGATGCACATCTAGCGGTATGGTCCTATCCTGAGGCATATCCCGAGGTCAGTCGCATCTCGAACTTCTTGTCATTCGAGCCGGACACTGTCTCGGTGCAGCTCGATGGCAAACAGCTTCATCTTGAGCCGGGTCAAACCGTGATTCCACACGGCCCCGATCGCGAGCTCACCGTCGCCGAGGCGCTTCCCCGCCGCAAGTCGGCATGAGCGGCACTCGGCGACTCGCAGCGGCGAATATGAGATTTTCGAAGGCAAAATTGTTCCCCCGCGCAGAGGAGACGTAACCGTGAGAACGCCAACGTTTTCAGTCGAAGTGATCACGCTGCCGGTGGGCGATGTCGAGCGAGCGCTGCGGTTCTATGTCGATCAGGTCGGCTTCACGCTCGATGTCGACTATTCGCCGAACCTCGCGTTCCGCGTCGTGCAGCTCACTCCGCCGGGCTCAAGCTGCTCGATCCAGATAGGTAACGGACTCACCGACGCGCCCGTCGGTTCACTTCGGAACTTCTATGTGGTTGTCGCGGACCTCGAGGCCGCGCGGAGCCGCCTGCTCGAACGTGGGGTCGACGTTGGTGAGATCCGGCACAAGACGCCCATTGGAGCCTGGGATGGAGGTTTCGCACCCGGGCTCGACCCGGCGCGCGGAGACTATGCCAGCTTCGCCAACTTCTCCGATCCGGATGGCAACAGCTGGGTGCTACAGGAACGGGGCTACCGCAATGTGTGACGTAGTGTGAAGCTTGATCCCATCGCCGAGATCCGACAGCCGCATCGTCCTTCTGGCGGAGGGAAATATTCTGGAGATTGGCGTGGGTCCCGGGGTGAACTTCGTTCACTTTGATCCTGCAGGAGTGAACAGGTCTATGCCCCGGATGACGCATAGCTCAAGAAAGGAGTTAGAAATGCCTAGGAAGAGCAATGACCTTAAGGACCGCCTCGCCCGCTACCGTCAGATCAAGCTCAGCGTGATCGGTAGGAAGTCAGGCAAGACAATCTCGAATCCCGTCTGGTTGGTCGCAGAAGGCGACACACTGTACCTACTGCCCGTGCACGGCTCGGAGACGCAATGGTATAAGAACGTCCTGAAGAACCCGACGATTCGGATTGATGCACGGGGCGCAGAGGCAGAGTTCCGAGCGAAGCCGATCACGGAATCGAATTCCGTGAAATCGGTGATGGAGAAGTTCCGCAAGAAGTACGGCGCAGGTGAGGTGAAGAAATACTATTCGAAGTTCGACGTGGCGGTTGTGGCAGAACTAGCGAATCCCTGACGGCCCGTTTCCAATTGAACGGTATGGCACATTTTAAATTCCTTTTGGATAGGAGCGTGTAGTCCCTCACACCCTGCTTCCCGGACAAGCGCGTCGAGATCACCGAATAACGTAGTCTGGCCTGCGGAGTTCCCAAGCATCTTTCATTTGATTGCTTGTGGCTTGGTCAGAGGCGGAAGTTGTTCGAAGGATGGGTAGTCCACGATATTTTGCTGGGGTCTGGCGATTAGGGAAGCCACGAGACCGCACGCGGCGGCAAGCGACAACCACAGTCCCGGAACAGCTCGATTGCCGGTGACGTGAATCAGATAAGTGCTGATCGCGGGAGTAAATCCGCCGAAGATTGCGGTGGCCAAGCTATAGGCAAGGGCGAAACCCGAGGTCCGTACACTCACCGGCATGATCTCCGTGAGGAAGACGACCATAGCGCCGTTGTAGCTGCCATAGATGAAGGACAACCACAGTTCCACGGTCAGCAACCGGGAAAACGAAGGCTCGCGAACTAGCCATAACATTGCGGGGTAGGCCGTGACCAACATCAGGATGGTGCACACGACCAGTAAAGGCCGGCGCCCCACCTTGTCGGATAGCGATCCCATGATAGGAAGCCAAAAAAGATTCGAGGCACCCACGCAGAGCGTAACGATCAGACTCTCCATATTCGCCAGATGAAGCACGGAGTTGCCGAAAGTGGGCGTGTAAGCTGTGATCATGTAGAAAGACACGGTCGTCATCGTCGCCATCATGGTCCCGACGAGCACAATCTTCCAACTGGCAGTCAGTGAGCGGAGAATTTCGGAAATGCTCGGCCTGTGCTTCCGCGCGATAAACTCATCCGTCTCTTGCAGAGAATGCCTAAGCCTGAATAGGAACGGAAGGATCACGCAGCCGAGAAGCAGAGGGATACGCCATCCCCATTGCATGACTTTCTCTTGCGGCAGTTCAATGTGCAACAACACTCCAACTAATGCAGCGAACATGACTGCCACCTGCTGGCTTGCCGATTGCCAACTGACATAGAAGCCCTTGTGCCCTGCCGTCGCGATTTCCGACAAATAAACTGAGACGCCGCCCAATTCCATTCCAGCCGAAAAACCCTGAAGTAAACGCCCAATCAGCACCAGCAATGGGGCTAGCAGGCCGATGGTTGTGTATTCCGGCATGCATGCTATGGAGACGATCCCGACTGACATCAGGCCCAGCGTGAGAATGAGGCCGGCGCGGCGTCCATGTCGATCGGTGTAGGCCCCAAGAACAATGGCCCCGAGGGGCCGCATAAGAAAACCTGCCCCGAAAGTCATCAATGACAACATCAACGACACGAATGGATTGCCGCTCGGAAAGAACGCATCGCCGATGGCGCTTGCGTAATAACCAAAGACCATAAAGTCATACATCTCCAGAAAATTGCCGCTGGAGACACGCACCACAGACCAGATCTTTGATTTCCGATCAGTCGTGAGCATAGGAGTCGCCGCCGGAGGCGAAGTACGAGTGGAACGTAAAAGCCATGACCATCAAGCAGATGACGAACCCGATAACCGACACGCGCATACGAGCACCGTTGTCGAAGGAGAATTAGAACAGTTTGCCGACTTCATGAAGCCCGTACGACCAATTCCCGACTTCACCAGATGAGTTTCACCCCCAGCTGAATCTGGCGCGACGACGTTGCTGTGGAGCGGAGCACGCCGGCATTTGGTAAGGGGAGCCCAGACGCATCGAAGATCGAGTTGTTGTTGCTATCGGTCAGGAAATTGGGAGCCTCGAAGTTGGTGTGATTCAAGATATTGAAAAATTCTCCGCGGAACTGCACATTGAAGGCCTCCGATATCCTGGAGACGCGAAAGTTCTTGAAAACGGAGAAGTCGACTGTAGTAAGTCCCGGGCCATAAAGACTGTTGCGTCCGGCGTTGCCTACAAGATTCGAGCAAGTGCCGGGCTGAGTCGCGAAGGGGACGCACAGCGCGGCAATAGCAGGAGTCGCCTGCGGCAGGGCGAAGCATTTCAGGTTGAGATAGTTCACGCCTCCGTGGATTGGACTACATCCCGGAACGATGCTCGCGTAGTCCATGGAAAAGTCGCCGTTAAAACCGGTGTTGAGAGGATCGCCACCATCGCCAACTGTTGGCGTAAAGGGCGAACCGGTCGTCGCAGTGAGAATTGTGCCGAGCTCCCATCCTCCCGCCAAGTACGCCGCAATCCCAGACTTCGGACCAGGAATGTCCCAAACGAACGTCCCCGACAAGATTTGTCTTACGTCGAAGTCGCAGGGGCCAATCCTGTATGACGGTGCCAGCAACAGAGGGACGGCGATTGAATTTACATAGGTGTCCCCGGTGACCGGGGCCGAACTTGTGTCTCTGCACTTACCGAATGTGTACGAAAGCTGACCCAGAATGCCGTGGCCAATGTTCTTCTTGATTTGCGCCTGGCCCGCTTCGTACGAGGAAGAGCCGTCAAATAACACCGGCCGAATTCCGGCTCCGCCGGGACTCCCGGGCACACCGGTCGCACCTCCCCAGTTTGGATCGATCTGAATACCGTTCTTCGGAATGAGAAGTCCAGCAGACGTCACGATGGGCTGAACCAGATTGATGTCGTCGGCCGCGACCGACAAATGGACGGAGCGCGAGCCCACGTACCCGACGAACAACGTCCAAGTCGGAGCCAGGTCACGCTGGATATTAAAGTTCCAGTTCAGGACGTCAGCTCGCCCGGGGTGCGGATCAATGTATCGATTTCTGACTTTCTGAGCGAGGGCGCTGACGTTGGGGTCAACCGGGTTGCTGTTGCCATACTTGCTGAAATTGAAATTAGGATCAGCGCCCACGATTTGGAACGGAGAAGTCGCAGCAGTATTCAAGCCGAACTCATAAGGAAGAGGCAGAACGTCATATATTCCAAATGCCGCCCGCACGGCAGTCTTACCGTCCTTGAACGGATCCCAGGCGAAACCGACTCGCGGCTCGAAGTCCTTGAGCGTGGGATTGGTCAGGATGGGGCTATCGACGCCAACTGGTCCGCACGCGGTTGTGCCGGGCGTACAGTTAGTGAGGGTCGTAATTTCTTCGAAATTGGCCGGGGCGATAACGTATCCCGGCGGGAACCCGGATGGCTGTGAAATCGTTTTTGCATTGGTGGGCCGGGTCGTTATCTCGTAACGCAGGCCAAGGTTCACCGTGAAGTTCGGCCGAGCCCGCCAATCGTCCTGAATGTAAAGGCCGAAGAGGCTTTCGCGCAGTCCGACTTCGTGCGTCCCGCCGGGAATGAAAGCGTTGAGCTGGTTTGTGGTGTCAGCCAGGAAATCTCCTAGCGCATGGTAGTTGTTCAATCGTCCATCCGGGCTGAGCTGTTCCTGGATGTTGTAGTCCATCCGCTCAAAGGCAAAGCCGAACTTTAGCTGGTGAGTTCCTCGAGTCAGGAAGGCATCATCATAGGCTTGGCCGGAGGTCCAACCATGTTTAAATTGGTTGAGCCCGCCCAAACCGATCGCAGTGGTGACCACTCCGGGGATTCCGATTTGCGGTGGGCCGATTGCGCCTTGCGCCACAGCGAGAGCGGGGTTCGTAGCAACCGCGTCACCAGATACAGGTAAGTTAATGTCTCCTCTCACGCGGCTGAGGCCCGCGCGAAAGGTATTGAGCAATTGAGCGCTGAAGATGTGGGTCTCTTCAGCGCTGGCCATCTGGCGTCGAGAGAAGACCTGGTGGATGGCATTTCCCAGCGGATCCGGCTGCGACAGTGGGCCAGAATCAAAGAAGTAGCTGGCAGCGAAGTTATCGTTGGCTCCTAGCTTTTGGTCTGCTCTTACAGTGAAATAGTTTTCCGTTGCGATGCCGGCCAAAGCTACATTGAGGTTCACCGTGTCTGTAAAGGTCGCATTCTGGCAAGAGGCAGGACAAGGCCAGAGCGCGAGGTACGGTACGACCGCAGGGCTCACAACAACCACCCCTAACGCCGCACACGGATTCCCCCCCAAGGGAGTGCAAAGCAGACCGCTACGCGCCTCCTGCGTCGGGACGCTGATTACGGTGGAGACAGGCTGGTTCTGTCGGATTCCCTCGTAGCCGCCGTAAATGAACGTCTTGTCTTTGATGATCGCTCCACCCGCGCTGCCTCCGAATTGAATACGCCGGAAGGAAGGAATGGGACCCGGAGGATCAAAGTAGTTCTTGGCGTCAAAAACCTTGTCGCGGTCGAAGAAGAATCCAGTTCCGTGAAATTGATTTACGCCAGATTTCGTAATCGCATTGATGACCGCCCCTGAGGTTCGTCCATATTCAGCCGTATAGTTGGTGGTTAGAACGGAAAACTCCTGAATTGCATCGACTCCCAGGTTCTTCCCAGTCGCGCCTCCAGGGGCTGCATTCGCATAATCGTTGGTGTTGACGCCGTTGACGCGGTAGGTGTTTTCATTGGCACGGTGTCCGGAGTTGCTCAACTGGTTGCCAAAACCGCGATTCCCCTTGTTCGCACTGAATGCCGTCGTAGCTTGATTGGGGATGCTCAAGACTCCCGGTTCGAGGGTTGCCAGCGAAGTCCAGTCGCGGCCGTTCAGTGGGAGTTCCCGGACCGTTCTGGAATCCACCGTCGCGCTAATGGTTGATGAGCTGGTTTGGACCGTAGGGATGACATCCTTCGCTTCAACGGTCTCAGTGACTTGGCCGAGTTTGAGGGCGAGATTGAGCGTCTGCTCTGCGCCCACAGTGAGTATGATTCCTTTCTGGATCAGAGTCGCAAATCCCGCGGCCGATACGCTAACTTCGTAGTTTCCCGGCAGCAGATTGGGGGCTGAATACAGCCCGTCATCGTTGGATGTTGCTTCTCGAATTGTGCCGGCGTCCACATTAGTTATCGAGACCGTGGCACCAGGAACCGCTGCGCCGGATGAGTCAGCGACCACGCCTGAAAGCGTCGCGCCCACTACCTGCCCCTCGACGGAACTGGCCCAGATGGCATAGAGGGCAATCGTAAGCAACGCGACCATCACCAAATTAACTGCTGGGCTGTTCAGCTTGTGGATTTTCATCGCAACCCTCATCCTTCCGAGCTTACGCTCCATGATCCGAGATCTTGACCTTTCTGGATCGCGCGAATCTGCTGGAATCCCGCTTCCCATGCAATACCCGATAAATCCAATCGACAACATTTCTAGCTCCTTAAGCTTATGATTGAAAACAATACGGTTAGTTACCGGTCTCCCAATTTTGACCTGCTGCGTTCGCGGAGCTATACTCCACCGGGCGCTTGCGCAACCATGGGATCTCCTGCTGCTTTAGCACGAATCGTTCATTTTGGGGTGTTCGAGGTCGATCTGAAGACTTCCGAGCTTCGCAAGCAGGGGCTTCGACTCAAGCTTCCGGAACAACCTTTCCAAGTATTAGCCATGCTCCTGGAGAAGCCAGGTGAGATCGTTACCCGCGATGAGCTTCGCAACCGCCTCTGGCAAACCCATACGTTCGTAGACTTCGACCACGGCCTCAATAACGCGGTAATGCGTTTACGGGAGGTTCTGGGCGATTCCTCGGAGAACCCACGGTTTGTAGAGACGATCCCGCGGCGTGGCTATCGCTTTATTGCGCACGTTGACGACTCCTTCCTGGTGACGCCGTCTTACAAAGGCCAGGAACCTGAAACGCATCAATTAGCACCGTTGATTGGGCCGACCGAAGTCCCATCCCAAAGCAGATTGGCCTCGACCGGAAGTCGGCGCGTGAATAATCGCCGGATCGAGATCCCTGTTCTGGCTGTCCTAGCCATAGCGGCTGCGATCGCCATCACCATGCACTATTCGGGAAGGGGCAGCAGAAGCCAGTCTGGCCCCAAGCGGAGCACTTCTCTTGTGGTTCTTCCCCTGGAAAACCTTTCAGGTGACCAGGGGCAGGATTATTTCGCCGACGGCATGACCGACGAACTCATTGCTAACCTGGCCAAAATCCGCTCTTTGCGCGTGATTTCCCGTTCCACGGCCATGGCCTACAAGGGCACACGTAAGCCGCTGTCAGAAATCGCCCGCGAGCTCGACGTGGATGCGGTCGTGGAGGGCACAGTCTTGCGTGAGGGCAGTCGGGTAAGAATCACCGCTGAACTTGTCCAGGTCTCCACCGACCACCACCTGTGGGCGGAAACCTACGAGAGTCAGATTGGGGACGTCCTGGCACTGCAAAATCGCGTTTCCTCTGCCATCGTCCACGAGATTCGCATCAATCTGACGCCGGAAGATCGGGCGCGGCTTGCGAAGAATCCTGCAATCGCGCCCGAGGCCTACGAGAATTATTTGAAAGGCCGTTTTTATTGGAATAAGAGATCCGATGAAAATCTTATGAAGGCCATCGGGTACTTCGAGCAAGCTGCGCGTCAGGATCGCGACTACGCTCTTGCCTATGCTGGACTCTCCGATTGTTATGCCATTATCGGCGCCACCATCTTCGGAACGATGCCTGTGGATGAAGCGGCTCCGAAGGCTCGGGACGCAGCCAGGCGCGCCCTCGATATAGACCCAGATCTAGCCGAAGCCGAAACCTCACTCGCTACCTTGAAGTTTAATTACGACTGGGATTGGTCTGGCGCGGAAGAAGGATTTCAACGTGCCATTCAATCCAACCCCAGCTACGCCACCGCCTACCAGCGCTATTCTCTCTACCTGATGGCCATGGGGCGTTTTCAGGACGGCTTCCAACAGATCAATAAGGCGCGTGAACTGGATCCACTTTCGATCAGCATTAACTTCAGCTTGGGATGGCGTTTGTACATGGCTCGGCAATACGACCGCGCCATCGAGCAGCTTCGTAACACGCTTGAGATGGATCCCTCCTACGAGCTTCCGCACTTGGTTCTCGGCCAGGCGTACGAGCAAAAAGGAGCGTTTGCACTTGCTATTCCTGAATTGCGCAAGGCGGTCGATCTGTCGCATGGAACGCCGCTGATGGTCTCAGCGCTGGCTCACGCCTATGCGCGCGAGGGAAATCAGGACGAAGCGGAAAAACTGCTTACAAACTTGGTCCGCTATTCAAACAAACAATACGTTTCCCCCTATTATTTTGCCGTTGTATATGTAGGTCTTGGTGAGAATGAAAAGGCGATGGAGTGGCTTGAAAGAGCTTTTGCAGACCGCTCCAATGGTCTGGTATTCATGAACGTGGAACCGGAACTCGACAGTCTTCGTGCCAATCCCCGCTTTGTGGCCTTGCAACAAAGAGTCAAGCTGCCGGAGTAACGAGCTGGGCGAACTTATCCAGATCGATGTTCCCGCCGGATACGATCGCTACTACCTTCCCGGAGCCGGCGCGGCCTGACCAAGCGGCGGCCACGGCACAAGCGGCCGCGCCCTCGACGATAACGCGGTTCCGCTCCGCCATCAGCTTCATGGCCTGAGCCACCTCGTTCAGGGTCACAATGAGCGAGCCATCCAGCAGCAGGCGAGCGTGTTCGAACATGTTCGGGAATACGGTTTTGCTGCCGATGCCATCCACGAAGGACCGCTGATATTCGACTATGCGGGGCTCGCCTGCCGCCAAAGACGCGGCCAACGGTGCGGCCGTTTCAACCTCGGCAGCATAGATCCTTACTTGGGGTGTGAGTGATCGCAACACCGCTGCAATGCCACACGACAAGCCTCCGCCGCCCCAGGGAATTACGACCGCGTCCAAGTCCGGTAGATCCTCCAGGAGTTCGAGTGCGATGGTAGCGTTCCCTGCCATCACGTGAGGGTCATCGAAGGCGTGGATAAACGTGGCGTCGATGCCAGGGTAGGAGCGGGTCTCGAAGGTTTGCCACCATTCGGCGAACGGAACCTTGATGACGCGGCCACCCATCCGTTCCACCGCTAGAATTTTGGTTGCCGGAGCGGTGTCGGGAGCAACGATGGTTGCCTTTATGCCCAAACGTCGCGCGCAGAACGCCACACCTTGCGCCATGTTGCCTGCCGAAGCGGTTAAGACTCCGCGATCCAGTCGCTCGCGAGGGGTCAGCGCCATCACATTCGCCGCTCCGCGAATCTTGAACGATCCAATCGGCTGAAGGTTCTCCAGCTTCAAATACAGATTTGCAGGAGCGTCCGTGTTGAACAGAACGAGGGGAGTACGAAAGGCGACCGCTGCGATGTTGCGACGCGCTTCCTCAGCTTGAGAGACCGAGACTGGCACCGCCGTATGTTAAACCCTGGAAGCCAAGTGACATCGATTTCGATGCCGCCATCCTGAGCGCAGCCGTTTTTTCAGACGGAGCGAAAGCCTGCCCTGAGCGAAGTCGAAGGGGATCTCGCGCGCGTCGGCACAACATGTGCAGTCCCTCCGCGCGAAATCCTTCACCCGGCTGAACTGCGCCGGGCTTCGGGATGACGCGTCAGAAAAAAACCGCTGAGAATTCAAATTGAGCCACTACTCAAGACCATGTGCGCCGCAAAAATGTCCTCGACCGCGAGCCCCAACGATTTGAACACCGTGATCTCATGGTCATTCTGCCTGGTAGGAAGTTCGCCGAGTTCGGCTGCAATGTGCTCCGCTGTCCACCGGCCTTCGGTGATTCCCATCACCACGTCGCCCGCTTCCTTCAGTGCAGCTGCACGGGAGTCAACCACCAGTCGCGCGCGCTCGACCAGCGCCGGATCGAGTTCCCTTTGCCATGGCACGCACGCCCCGACCGCAATGATGTGTGTGCCGTCACTGACCCAGTCGCTCTGAATCACAGGCGTCGGGGACGCAGTCACTGCGACTACGACATCGGCACCGCGTACCACCGCTTCCGCGCTTTCCAGTGCGAGCGCTCCGGTTTCGGCGGCAAATTGCCGCAGACGGTCGGCATTTTGACTCCACGTCCGCACTTCACGAAACTCCCGCACCAGCCCGAGCGCTTGACAATGGCTGCGAGCCTGTACTCCCGAGCCCAGAATGCCCAAAACCCGGGCGTCACTCCGCGCCAAGTGCCGAGCCGAGACCGCCGACACCGCAGCGGTCCGTACTTCAGTAATGTAACGTCCGTCGAGAATCGCTTCGACCACGCCCGTTTCCGGATCGAGCATCACGATCACCGCCTGGTGCGTGTCCAGACCATGCTTCGCGTTCCCGGCGCAGACCGTCACCAGCTTCGCTCCGAGCGCCGGAAGCGCGGGCACATACGAGGGCATCAATCCGAACAGCGACCGCTGCGAATGCTCAGAGCCGAATTCGAGGACCGTGCGTACCGGCTGCTGCACCCGCCCAGTGGAGAATTCGACCAACGCCCGCTCCATCGCGTCGATAAGATCGGGTAGATGCAACCGCGCACGTATATCGTCTTCGTTGAAAAATCGTGGGGTCTTCACGCCGTTTTCCTCGAACTTGCTGACGTGGCTCGACGAAGCAAATCGGGAGCTCGCATTCGATGGCAGTATTCCGCGAAATCCGATCGCACTTCTTTCCAGCGAAGATTCTCGACCGTATCAAAGACAGGCACATCGAGTCGCAGGGTTGCAAGGGTGCGAAACAAGAGGGCGTCGTCCCATGCGCCGAACAGCGATTCGGACAAAAGACGGGCCTTGCGGATGGATGGATCCCATTCTCGCCAATCCTTCGGAATGTCCTCAAGGTGAAGGTACTGAGATAAGGTAAGAGCCGCTGCCTTCGCTCCCCATCCCGACAAACCCGGGAAGCCATCTGCGCTGTCTCCGACCACAGCCAGATAGTCAGGAATCGATTGGGGCTTTACCCCGAACTTGACCACCACACCGGCCTCATCGCGCAAGATGTTGCGCCTGCGGTCCAGTTGGACGACTCGTGTGCCCACAACGCACTGGCTGAGATCTTTGTCCGGGGTACAAATGAGCACTTGTGTCACACGATCGTCCTTTGCCACTTTACCGGCGGCGGAGGCCAGCGCATCATCCGCCTCGTAGTAGACCATTGGCCACACCATTACTCCCATCGCTTGCAGCGCTTCCTCAAGAATAGGGAACTGCGAGAGCAACTCCGGCGGCACACCCTCGCTGGTCTTGTATTCGGGATACAGATCATTGCGGAACGACTCTACAACATGATCCGTGGCAACTCCGATGTGGGTTGCGCCACTTTCAATCATGGACAAAACCGAAGTCAACACACCACGTACTGCGCCAATTTCCTGGCCGTTCACATCTGCCGCAGATGGCACAGCGAAAAAATACCGGAACAATTCATACGTCCCGTCAATCAAGTGCACATTCATGCCGCTCCAGCCAGGCCTACCGCAGGCGATGGTATACGATCTCGTAAGTGATTTTTAGGAGATTCTTATGGAAGGCACTGGTGTTGCGTAGTTTCAATAAATCAATTCTGGTTTTGGGCGGCTGCAGTCATTCGTATCGCAGAGCCTCAATCGGGTCTAGCCGCGAGGCACGGACGGCGGGCACCATGCCACTGATTAGTCCCACCGCGCCGAGAATAAGCGTAGCCACGATCAAAGTGCTTGGGGCAATGATCAGTCGAATGTCGCCGCCTTCCGCGTTCTTCGCCATAGCGCTGTACAGAGTGAGCCTTCCGACCGAAAGCGAGACTCCATAGGCCAGTATGATTCCCAGCGCTCCGCCGATGAAAGTAATGGTGAGAGATTCGGCCAGGAACTGAAAGAGAATATGTCTCTTCCGGGCGCCCAGTGCCTTTTCCACGCCAATCTCGCGGGTTCGCTGCGTCACCGCGACCAACATGATGTTCATCAGGCCGACCCCACCGATGCCCAATGTGAGCGTGCCGATGAAACCCAACAGGATCGTCAGGCCGAGCGTGACCAGCTCAAACATGTGGACCTGTTCCATGAGGTTAAACACCTGCAGGGCTCGGCGGTCGGTCGGGTCGAATTTGTGTTCTATGGCCAACACCGCGCGCACGGAATGTTCCAACCTTTCGTACGCAGGGGTCTCATAGTTGAACCAGATGGAGTCGAGGTAGTGCGTGTCTTTGATGTCGCTCATGGTGGTGAACGGGATATAAATCACGCGGTTAATATTGTCATCTCCCGCCTGCATTTTTGGGATTAGGATTCCGACGACTTCAACGCTAAGACCATCGATGCGGATTCGTTCGCCCAACGCGTTGCGTCCCGAGAAAAGCTTTTCTTTGGCCTCCGAACCGATCACCGCGACGCGAGCGTGCTGCATCTCATCTTCCGAGTTGTAGAAGCGTCCCTGTGCCAGTTCGAGTGCGCGGATGGAAAAGACGTTGGGATAATTGCCGGTAACGTTGAAGTTGAACGTCCGCGTCTCGTACTGGATGTTGGCCTGCTTGGATGCTTCGGGGGTGATCTGACTGATTTGAGGGATATTGGTGGTGAGCGTATCCACATCTTCGAGGGTAAAGCGAACGGGCGCACCTGCCTTCTGGCCGCCAGCCTGCATGGAGGTGCGTCCAGGAACCATGATCATCAGCTTGGTGCCGAAGTTGGCGAAGATGTTGGCGCAGGCTCGGCCGAAGCCATTGCCGTAAGCGAGCAGCAGCACAACCGTGGCTATACCCCAAGCCATGCCGAGCATGGTGAGAGCAGTGCGGCGGCGGTTGTACTGCATGGCGCCGTAGGCTTCCTGGAGCAGGTCACGGAACATTGTCTTATCCTGGTTTACTCCTGTCGCAGTGCTTCCACCGGCTGCAGCATGGCGGCTTTCCGCGCAGGATATAGTCCGGCGGCCATCCCCGCCAGCGTCAAACTGCTAATCGCCAGCATCGCGGTCGCCGGCACAAGCTTAGGAGGATCAAATCCCGGCGGTCCTTGCTGCGTCCCGAGCAGCGCCATCAGGGCGCCCGCCAGCCCCATACCGATCAGCCCACTAAACAAAGTAAGAAGAATGCCTTCCAAAAAAAACTGGATCAGAATACTGTGGTTGGTGGCACCCAGGGCTTTGCGCAATCCGATCTCACGGGTGCGCTCACTGACAGCCACCAGCATGATATTGATGACGCCAATGGCACCCAAGGTCAGAGTCACCAGTCCCCCGTGCCCAGAAACATATTCATGGCATCGAAAATCTTGCCTACCATCTCGGCTTGCTGGACCATATCCAGGTTTTCGAATGCGTCTTCATCGCGGTAGTCGAAACCGTGATTGCGGGCGATGATCTTGTGAACGTCTTCCCTTGCCAGCATGTGCTCAGCGGGCACGCGAGGCTGATAATTGATCAGCGAGATGGAGTTTTGGTGGTTCTCGCCCTTAAGCGGGAAAAAGGTGGCCATCACCTGGAATGGTATGTAGCCGCGCATGTTGGTCAAATTTTCGTCACCACGGCCGATGCGCTTCACACTGCCAATAACCTCAAACCTGATGCCATCGAGCAGGACAGTCGCACCAACCGCGGGTCGTCCAGAAAGAGGTTCCTGGTCAGTTCGTCGCCCAGGACGATCACGTTGCGTTTCTGAGTTTCGTCCAGATAATTGAGCCAGCGCCCTTGCTTGAGAGGAAGATACCGGATCTCATTGTACTGCGGCTCCACGCCCGCAATTTGTCCGTTGGCGCTGGCGGAATTCGCTGACCGCGCGCACGTCATCGCGCGATAGGACAGGCGCAGCATGGCGGCCATCGAGAGCTTCCACTGCGGATGTCCACATCATCCTGGTAAGTGAGCAGATAGGTGCGGGCGGAGTTCATACTACCTGCGACCACAGGAGCGCGACCGGGGAAGATAAACATAATATTTTCCCCGAACTCGGCCAGCTGACGTTTGTTTCCCGAACGGAAACCCTCGCCCAGACCGACGAGCAGCAGTAACGATCCTACCCCCCAGGCAACCCCGAACATTGTGAGAAACGAGCGCAGCTTGTGCGCCCACAGAGTGCGGAAGATTTTGCGCGAAGATGTCCAGAAACATCCGCATAATCTAAGGATATTGTACCTTTGACGATCTCTATCGAAGACAATTTTCGTCCACAGATCAGACCCCCGCTCACGGTCTTGTCCCTTTTTCTATATGTCCGTCCGAGGCTCGCTGTGCCGTTTCAAGTACCAGCAGGGGGTGTAGCCGAAGTGCGGGAACAGCGCGTGAACGCAGGTCTGCGCTGCTGGCGGGTTGAAAATGAACTCAGTCTTGCCACTTTTCTCCTGGATCGCGTCATAGTGCTGTACC
>CAVOII010000014.1:0-1199918 GCA_963696025.1 uncultured Acidobacteriota bacterium | reverse complement strand
GGCTATCCTGCGCGCCGAAATCGCTAGGAGCTACGAGGAGTTTCTGGACATTTTTGAGACGTTTTACGCCGACGATGTCGAGGTGAGCAGAGAAGGTTTGCGGGAGATGATCCGGGGAAAAGAGAAAGTACGTGCTTTTCTATTGAATGTCCTGGTGCCGCTTCACGTAATGGCCGAAGTAGCCGGATTGTCGGTATCAGTCCAGCAGACTGCGATTCCTGGAGACACAGCCAGCGAGACGCATTCCGCCTGGAGTATCGACTTCACCGGCGTCGGAGGGAGACGGTGCACTTTGAAGTGGTATGCCACTGCGGAGATGGAATGCGTCCAGGGTTGTATACGAGCACCACTACGATCTTCAGCAGATCGGAGGACCCCTGACCATGGACGACTTGAATTTGGGTTCGGGTGGTTCGGACGTTTCGATTTGAGCTCCGTACTTGGCTTAATTAACTCGATTTGAAAGGAGGAGACTTTGCCATGTCAGCTACTTCTGAAACACCCGTCGCGGAGCGCCAGATCCTGATTGTGGGACCCTATGGCGTCCTTGGCACAGGTGTCATCGACGCCGTCGCAGAGAACCCAAAATGGGGAATCACCACAGCTGCACGCCGACCCGCGCCAACCTATCGGACTCAGGCCGCTCCCCCTCACATCAGCGTCGATCTCATGGACCGCGAGGGCACGACAAAGGCATTTTCGTCTCTTAATAAGGTGACCGATTTGGTCTTCGCCGCCTATGTCGAGAAACCCACGATGGCTGAAACTGTCGAGCCAAATGCCAGAATGTTGAAAAATACGCTCGACGCTCTCGCCGCGCGCAATGTGCCTCTTCAGCGCATCGTGCTTGCCGGCGGTGCCAAGTCGTACGGCTTCAGCCTTGGGGCATTCAATGCTCCCGCGAAGGAGACGGAGCCACGTCTCATTGCGCCGATCCACTACCACCAGCAAGAAGACATTGTGGCCGAGTGGGCCGCCAAGAACGGAGCTAGCTGGACCGTCTTGCGTCCGCATCTGGTCATGGGACCAAGCCTGAACTCACCGATGAACCTGGTTACGAGTCTCGCGACCTACGCTGCGATGAGCCGCGAACTCGGGTTGCCCCTACGCTTTCCTGGCACCAAGGAAGGATGGAACACTCTCCAGGAAACAACCGACGCAGAATTGTTCGGTCGCGCGACTTTGTGGGCTCTAGGTGAAGACAAAGCACGCAATGAAATCTTCAACGTATCGAACGGAGATGTCTATCGCTGGAGGCAACTGTGGAATGAACTCGCCGCCTTCTACGATCTGCCAATCGCAGAGCCGCTTGCGATGTCTACTGTTTCCGAGATGAGCGAGAAGGCTCCTTTGTGGGATGCGATGGTTGCCCGCTATGGCCTGCACGCCACGCCCTACGACCAGATTGCAAACTGGGCGTTCGTGGACTGGATGCTCAACTTCCGGGAAGAAACAATTCTGAGCACAATCAAGATTCGTCAGGCGGGTTTTGCGGATTGCATCGACACACATCAGAGCTTTAGGCGACAGCTCACCAGACTGCGCGATATGCGGATCGTCCCCTAGATTAAAGCAGAAGGAGAAAAACAATGTCGAAGAAAGTAGAAGCGCTCTAGGAACCTAGACTATGAAAACGTTAGCCACAAATACGCTGTTCACGCCAATTCAAGTCGGACTCATGGAGTTGAAGCACCGCGTGGTGATGGGCCCGCTAACTCGTTCGCGGTCCGTTCAGCCGGGGAATATTCCGGGCGATCTGATGCTTGAGTACTATTCGCAACGAGCCTCAGACGGTGGACTCATCGTTTCTGAAGCGACTTCGATCTCGGTCGCTGGCGGCGGATGGTTCGCGGCCCCCGGCCTGTATTCGGAGGAGCAGGTTGCAGGGTGGAAAAGAATCACAGACGCCGTTCATCAGAAGCGTGGGTATATGTTTTCCCAACTCTGGCATACAGGGCGTGCCGGGCATGTGGACTCGACCAAAGGCGCAACCCCTGTCAGTTCTTCAGTCAACCCGGAATATTGGCAGGATCCAACGATACTGGAGTCTACGCCCCATGGTTGGCGTCAGACTTCGCCTCACCGCGCGCTCGACATCACAGAAATTCCGGGCATTGTCGAAGATTATCGCAAAGCGTCCGAGCACGCCAAAGCCGCTGGATTCGATGGCGTTGAGCTTCACGCTGGTAACGGCTACCTGCCTGATCAATTTCTGCAAGATGGCGTCAACCGGCGAACTGATATATATGGCGGCTCGATCGAAAATCGCTCCCGCTTCCTCGTTCAAGTGATGGAAGCACTGGTTTCGGTGTGGGGCGGTAATCGCGTGGCCGTCCGCATCGCGCCGGCCGGCAGGTGGAATGGCATGTCCGATAGTGATCCGGACGCATTGTTCGACTCTGTCGTAAAGGAACTGAATCAATTCGGTCTGGCCTATCTGCACATCATCGAACCGCGGGTAAGAGGAAACGTAGTCATCGCAGAGGGTCAGTATGCGATTGCGTCGGCACGGCTCCGAAAGATATTCAAAGGGAAAATCATCGCAGCCGGGGGCTTCGAACCCGGAACGGCCGAGGAAGTCGTAGAGAAAGGAGATGCCGATCTGGTTGCTTTCGGGCGGCATTTCTTGGCGAATCCCGACTTGCCAAAGCGTATCCAGCTCGGGCTGCCTCTGAATGCGTACGATCGCAACACGTTCTACACCTTCGACGCTCAGGGCTACACGGACTATCCGTTCTACGAACAGCGGTCGGAGTCGGTTACTTCAGCCGTCTGAAAGCTCAAAGCATCGACGAGACCATCGAAAATGACGATGACACACAAACCGTATCACTTTGTCGCTATTGTTGGAGGAGCGATCGCTGGCTCCGTCGCCGCAGAAATATTGGCGGACAATGGGATTCACGTGGTTGTCATAGAACAGAACAAAAAGCCTTATGGCAAGATCGAAGACGGCCTGCCCCGCTGGCATCTCGAGCAACGCAAACAAGAGTACAGCCGCATCGATGCTCGCCTAAGGAAACCCGGTGTTTTCTTCCTTCCCAGGACTCGGCTCGGCCGCGACCTCGACTTTCACGATCTTTGCAACAATTGGGGTTTTTCTGCGGTCATCCTGGCAAACGGGGCCTGGAGGGACAGAGAACTGGGAATTCCTGGAGCGGAAGAATTCGTCGACAAGGGCTTGGTTTACCAGAATCCGTTCATCTATTGGTACAACCACAAGAATGAAGAGGACTACACAGGGCCACGCTACCAGGCCCCTGACGAAGCCTTGATCGTAGGCGGTGGGCTTGCGTCGATTGATGTCGCGAAGATCCTGCAGCTCGAAAACTATGAGCGCGTTCTTCGCGCGCACGGTGTTCAGACTGATGTGTATGAGCTCGAAAAGAAAGGTGTCCCGGCCGTCTGCAAGATGCACGGCATTGCTCCTGAGGACCTCGGCGTTAAAGGATGCCTTCTGATCTATCGCCGCCGAGGACAAGACATGCCGCTGGCTCAGCCTCCAGAAAATGCCACGCTCGATCAGATTGCTAAGACAGAAGCGACGCGCCAGAAGATGCTGCGCTTGGCGCAGGAAAAATACTTGTTTCGGGTTCAGGATCGCAGGGTAGCAACGGGACTCCTTGTAGAGGACGGGCGGCTAGTGGGCTTGAAAGTTGCGGAGACCAAAGTGGAAGGGCGAAAAGCAGAACCCGTGGCGGGCTCGGAGTACCGACTACGAGCGCCAATGGTAATTTCTTCGATCGGGTCCGTGCCTGAGAAGATTCCTGGCGTCGCCATGAGGGGCGAATATTACGACTTCCACAATGAATCTCTGCCCCGAGGCGGCGAATCCGATCATGTATTTGGAGTGGGTAATGTCGTGACCGGACAGGGCAATATTCGCTCGTCACTGTTACACAGTCAGGAAGTTACCACCAAGCTCATCGAAAACTACATTGGCGTCGGGGACGAAAGCGCAGCGTCTGCGCGGTTTTATGCCGGTGCGGAAGCCCGAGGAACGGCGCAAGCTCAGGCCGTTCGGGATCGAGTCCAGGTCATGCGAAGTCTGTCATACCACGAAGTCGCAGCGATCGAGCAGAGGATTCGGGCCTTTCAAGAGCGAGTAGGCTACACCGGTGACTACGATTCTTGGATTGCCAGTGTGACACCTTCAATTACCGCTGATCATGTGCACTTTCCGACAGACATCGCGCTGGAAGCCACCCGCCAAAGTTCGGCTGCATTTTGTTGCGCCGCATGCCGTTGATGAACTGAATGAGAGGGAATGCAAAATGACTACGCTTCAAAACAAAACAGCACTGGTGACCGGGGCGTCACGCGGCATTGGTCGCGCGACGGCAGCGGCACTTGCTAGGGCCGGGGCACACGTCTTGGTTCACTATGGCCGCTCCGCGCAAGAAGCGGAATCTCTCGTCTCCGAGATCCAAGCGAAAGGCGGACGCGCAAATGCGATCTCGGCGGATCTGAGAAGTCCGAACGGAGCTGCACTACTAGCAAAACAGGTGCGTTCAATCGTCGGCGAGCGGTTGGATGTGCTCGTGCTCAACGCCGGAATCAGCAAGGCGGCACGCATCGCGGATTACACGGTAGAGGATTTTGACAACCTCTTTGCGACGAACGTCCGAAGCCCATTCTTCCTGGTGCAGCAACTCTTGCCAATCCTTGGTGAGGGCTCAAACATCATTCTTATTTCTTCCGCTGTAGCTCGTACGGTGGTGGGCAAGCCCGGCTTGGAGAGCCCTTCAATTCTTGCTTATGCCTCTACCAAAGGAGCAATTGAGACTCTGGTCAAACACTGGGCGGCCATTCTCGGGCGAAGTGGCATACGCGTAAATGCCGTCGCACCAGGAGTAATCGACACAGATATGTCGAATTTTACGAAGACTGACGCAGGCCGCGAGGTCACTCTTGGGATGCAAGCACTCAAGCGGATCGGCCAACCTGAAGATATCGCCGACGTAGTCGCTTTTGTGGCGTCCGATGGGGCGCGCTGGATAACAGGTGCCAGCATTCCAGTCGATGGCGGCTCGAAGCTGTAACCAGTACCGCGAGGGGAGCGCAATGGAAACAAAAACGAACAAAGGCAAGGAGATCAGAATCCCTGGGCCTGACCATCCCATCACGATTTCTCCGGCTGTGGGCAAGGTACGTGTAACGGTCGCAGGGAGGATAGTTGTTGAATCGACGCAAGCACTTCGCTTGGAGGAGAAGGGATATCCGCCTGTTTACTACTTGCCGCGAAAGGACGCGGACATGTCGCTGCTCGTTCGGACCACACATTACACCTATTGTCCGTACAAGGGTGATTGTACCTACTACACCATTCCGATCGGTGGATCGAAATCGGAATACGCCGTTTGGACTTACGAAAATCCTTACGAGGCAGTCGCCGACATTAAAGAACACCTAGCGTTTTATCCCTCACGGGTCGATGCCATCGAAGCGATCTCCTAAGCATGAAAGGAATCAAGATGCCGAAGACTACACCCGAACAGAACAAGGCCCTCGTCTTGGAAGCGTTCGACACACTCTTCAACATACGTGACTATGCATCCGCAGAACGATTCTGGTCCCCCACCTACATTCAACACAGCGCTCATATCGCACCTGGTCGTGACGGTCTGTTCAATCTCATCAAGAGCATCCCGCCAACATTGAAGTACGAACCGGGAACGATCGTGGCCGAAGGAAACCTCGTGATCGTGCACGGGCGATTTAGCGGTTTCGGCCCTCCTGTGGATTGGATTGCCGCTGATATTGTGCGTATCGAAGCCGGGCTACTCGCGGAGCACTGGGATGTCATTCAGGATGAGGCCATGGAAGAGCAGTCGAAAAGTGGCGCGCCCATATTTGGAACCACATTCCCGACCTACGCTGGAAAAACAACAAGTCTCGATGGGTAGGTTTACGAATGACAGTAGCCCATAATCAACGCGGCCCCTCCGTCGAACTACAGCGCTCTTTGCCAAGCGAAGTGGCTGCGATTTCTCCCTTCGTGGATAGGCTCATGTTCTTGTTCGGGAAGTCCGGCTGTGTTTCTGAGGGCGAGAGCGGGGTTGAGATCGCATTGCGCGAAGTCCTCGCAAACGCGATTATTCACGGAAATCATGAGAACCCCGGAAAACACCTTAGTCCGACTGGCGTAGGCCAATTGGCGGGGTTGCCATCGTTTTGGGTCTGCATCGCATTGAAACCGTGTCATTCCTGCGTTTCCAAAGGCACCTTCGGACCCCCGGGTACGAAATTGACGAAATCGCGATTACACTCACAACCCGGTCAACGAGTGAAATGGTAATTTCTCGCCAATTGACACGATCCCTACTGGGTGGCGGATCGGAACTTCCGGTTAGCCGACCAACCGGGGGACTTTTGCATTCGTGGACACAAGCGCGTTTGAACTAAGCCGCTAGCGCGGCGGACGCTACCGCGTGCTCGCGTGAGGGGGGCAGGGGAGGCTCCAGACTCGCTAGGCTTGAGGAAGGATTGGTGTTGCGTTACGATGAGGCGATCCTGAGGCGAAGCGTTCATGGAGAGATCGATAAGAATTAATAATTACCTTTTTGGCAAAACCCGGTTCTGGCAAGGCTTCCCAGGCGTAAATCAATTGAAATCCCATAAGACAGCCCGCATCCGCCGCGAACGCTAGCGGCTCCCTTCAAACGACCCTATCGAAACTGCCCACCGCCAAATCCTGCAGATCGCTACCGTTCTGTCATCGGGGCAGTTCCGATAGGGATCTAACGTTTGTCGGGACCAATGCAGAGGCAATAGTTCTTGATTGCCTGTCAGTCAGGCGTAATTCAAGAAATGGCGTGAATAAGTGCAGGTGCTTGGTGAATCTTTGTTTTTTTGGGCAATAAATTTTCCGTGCACATAAGCATTAGTCCAGCCGACGGGTTGTGCCGTCGACGATTCGTCGCTTGACAAGCGGGCACTGCGAGGTGTACACGGCAAATCTCAGAAAAGTCTCACCAAGAACCAATCGCTGTTCGGGAGGGGAAGATATGCCTCGATCTAACTCCTTGGCCCGTCTAGCTGTGGTATTTAGTTTGCGCTCCTCAAAGTGCTCGCCCATCTCTTTGACTCTAGCCCTGACTCTCCTTGGGTCCTTGCTTGCTAGTGGCGTCGCCAGCGGGCAGGCCACCACTTCGGTACGCGGCACCGTGACCGACCCCAACGGGGCCG
This sequence comes from uncultured Acidobacteriota bacterium, assembly GCA_963696025.1. GTDB lineage: Bacteria > Acidobacteriota > Terriglobia > Terriglobales > Acidobacteriaceae > JABCYV01. The sequence continues at coordinate 1,192,730 of CAVOII010000014.1, read as the reverse complement.
CCGTGGTTGGCGCCAGCGTTGTGCTCGCGAATGCCGAATTCAAGACGCAAAGGACAGTGACGACCGGGGACCAGGGAGAATATCAGTTCCTTCTTATCCCTCCCGGGACCTACACACTCGCCGTAAAGGCAGCCGGCTTTCGCAGCTATGAACAGAAGGATGTTGTCCTACTGGTAAATACACCGGCCACGGCCAACGTCCAGCTAAAAGTTGGCGCGGCAGCTGAAGTCGTAACGGTCACATCGGAGGCCCCGGCGATCGATATGGTCGACGCGTCGCTCGGCAATTCCTTTGATGAAAGACAAGTGCGGCAGATTCCCCTGGAAGGACGAAATGTTCCCGACTTGCTGAGTTTGCAAGCCGGGGTGGCCTACACGGGCAACCGTATCGGAGACAAGGACCAGGACACGCGCAATGGAGCGGTGAATGGAGCGCGGAGCGATCAGAGTAATGTCACACTCGATGGGGTTGACGTAAACGACCAGTCGAATGGATATGCGTTTACGTCGGTGTTGCCGGTGACTCAGGATTCGGTTCAGGAATTCCGCGTAACCACTACCAATTACGGTGCAGACCAGGGGCAGGGCTCCGGGGCACAGGTTGCGCTGGTAACCAAGAGCGGCACGAATGCCTTTCACGGCGCAGCTTATGAATACCTGCGCAACACGATCACCAGCGCCAATGACTACCTCGTGAAGCAGTCTGAGCTGAACATAGGTTTGCCGAATAAGCCTCTGCAGTTAAACCGCAATATTTTTGGGGTGGCGGTTGGCGGGCCGATTCAGAAGGACCGATTGTTTTTCTTCACCAATTATGAGGGTACCCGCGAGCGCGAGCAGCAGCGCGCGGAACGGGTCATTCCAACACCGTCTCTCTGCCAGGGTATCTTTCAGTATGTAAACGCGGGCAACACCGGGATCACGAGATGGGACTCCGGGCAGCTCAAGCTACTGGATCCTCGGCATATCGGCATTGATCAGGCAATGCTCAACACAAACCACACTGGTTACCTCGACCGAACCTTTTGCACCGGCCAGACGGTGACCAACGATCCTTCAGCGGGAGATGGTTTGAACTATGCCGGTTATGTTTTCCGCGCCCCCACCAGCCTGGACAACGATGTCTTTATTGCGCGCTTGGACTACCACCTCACCGCGAACGGCAAGCACACACTGTTTTGGCGCGGGGCGCTGCAGGACTTACGCAACCCGGGAGCGCCCTTTTTGCCCGGCGATGCTCCTGAGCAAACCACTGTCGATCACAGCAAAGGCTTTGTCTTCGGTTACATCGCAGTTCTCAGTCCCACTCTGACAAATTCCTTTCATTGGGGATTCACGCGCCAGAGCTTTGGTATCGTGGGCAACACCGACCAGCAGTGGAATACTTTTTTGGGTTTGGATCAGGGCATCACTTATAGCCATAATTTCCAAGTGCCACTTCACAACTTAGTGGACGACATTTCGTGGACCAAGAAGACGCATACATTCCAGTTCGGAACGGCGATCGGGATCGCCCGAGATCCCCGGACAAGTTTCTTGCACTCCAACACCTTAGGACTTGGAACAACCAACTGGACTTCTCCGATAGGCTTCGCAGGCACCACGAGCACGCTGGATCCGACCAATACTAACCCCAACGCTCACCCAGGGATTAGCGGGCCTGAACCTCAGACCGCGACGCAGTACGATCGTCCCCTGCTGGCCTTGTTTGGCATGATCTCGGATGTCGTCGCCAATTACAACTTGGACAAAAACGGCAATGTGCAACCGCAGGGTGCGCCCGTCAAGCGCAACTATGGGCTCAACTGGTACGAGTTTTATGGGCAAGACACCTGGCGCATCAAATCGAACCTCACACTAACGTACGGACTGCGCTGGTCGTTCTTTCCTGCGCCCTGGGAAACGAACGGTTTCCAGACAGCTCCGACTTTCGGCCTAGGAACCCAGTTCAACCAGAACGTAGCTAACATGAAGCAAGGCATCGGCTATGGAGCCGAGGATTCGATTAAATTCAACTTGGCAGGTCCGGCAAATCACGGCCCGGGCTTCTATCCGCTCGAAAAGACGGACTGGTCACCGCGAATCTCAATAGCTTTTTCGCCGCGCTTCAGGGAGGGGCCTTTCAAGAAGTTTTTTGGCGACAACGACAAGACTGTCATCCGCGCCGGCTTCAGTCGAGTTTACGACCGGGCGGGATTTGCACTCCTGAACAGCTTCGACCAGATCGGCGCCGCCGGTTTGTCCACGACCATTCAAAACACTTGCTGCACGGTCGGTGTCACCAGCGCGGAGGTTTTGCCGCGAATCACAGGCATCCACGATATTCCCACGCAAAACCTGCAGACGCCCACCCCGACTCAATTCCTCCTGCCGCCGCCGCCGCCGGGCTTTCCTCAAATACCTACTGTTAGCGCCCAGGCTAACCTGTGGGGAACTGACAACACGCTCAAGACCCCGCACGCGTATACTGCGGATTTTTCCATCGGACGCGAGCTGCCCAAGCGATTCTCGCTGCAAGTTTCATATGTCGGGCGTTTCGGGCGCGATCTGCTTACGCAGCGCGATCTGACTCAGCCGCTCGATATCGTGGATCCGAAGACCGGGATTGACTACTATACGGCCGCATCGGCCTTGTCAAAGCTGGCAAGGTCTTTTGCATTGGCCAACAATGGTGGGGCGCCGACTAACTATTATCAAGGCTTTCCTACGACCGCCCAAATCGGCAGCGTTACTGCCAAGATGCTTGGTCCCACGGCCCAATACTGGATCGATATGTTGCCACCGCTCCGAAAGGGTGCCACTCAGTATACCGACACCCTCAGCACAGGCTTTGTAAACACTGCGACCAATCCTAGAGATGGGCTGATTCAGGAAGTCTTCAACCTCTATTACAACCCGGCCCTTTCCGTCATCGGCGACGAGATTGTCGGGCTGGCGGATATTGACCTGTACGGCGGGCTGGGAGACAACATCGGCTCGGGGTCCTATTATTTCAACGGACCGCCGGGGTTGTTGAAAAACAATTCCGGCCAGTTCTTGAATAATCAGGCCATCTCGATGTACGGATGGAGCTCGATAGGCAGTTCCAGCTACCACGCGTTGCAGACGAACTTGAGGAAGCAGTTCAGCCACGGAGTTCAGTTTGACCTGAACTACACGTACTCGAAATCGCTCGATATCACGTCGGCTGCGTCGCGCGTTGGATTTTCTGTCTATGGCTACCAAAACATCGGGCTGGTAGGAAGCCGCCTGGCAAATGCTTTTTCTCCGAACCTGGCACGCGCACCGTCCGATTTCGATCTCACTCACCAGATCAACCTCAACTGGATTGTCGAGCTACCCGTTGGGAAAGGGCGTGCCCTGGCGGGCAACGCCGGTGGGGTGTTAGAACCTTTCATCGGTGGCTGGCAGCTTTCCGGCCTGGCTCGTTGGACCAGCGGATTCCCCTTCAGTGTAGACGGCGGACAGCGCTGGCCCACAGACTGGTTCCTGACCGCTATCACCCAGATGACTACAAGACCGAGAACGGGCACCTTCAAGGGAAACGGAAGCGTTAACGTCTTCGCGGATCCTGCGGCGGCGCAACAAGATTTCACCTTGCCTCTTCCGGGAGGGGTAGGCTCACGCAACGTCTTGCGCGGAGACGGCTTCGCGGGTTGGGACATGAGCTTAAGCAAGCGTTGGAGGATGCCCTACCGGGAAACTGACAGCTTGCAATTTCGGTGGGAGGTGTTTAACGTGCCGAACCTCACCCGCTTTAATGCCCAGGGTGTGGGAGCCTCTCTCCTCACTTCGCTTACGCAGTCGCCGAACAATTTTGGAGCCTACACTAGTCTGCTTACCCAGCCGCGCGTTATGCAATTCGCGTTGCGGTACGAATTCTGATCGCAAACATCAGCTCCCGCATCATCCGCAAACCGGAACTTATCGGAGGCGGTCAGCTCATATAGATACTGATAAGTCGGCTTCTCGCTAGCAATCGATTTGATCACTGCTAGCGCGTTTCTCGTTACCTATCTGGTGAGACTTCCCGATCGCAGATCGCCGCTGTGTCGTCCGTGCGCTCACTCCTTCGCCCTCACTGCTTAGCGGAACTCGCCGCCGTAGGGTGCGGCTCGCCGAAATAGGGAAAATCCGGGCGCATCAGCCGCATATCGGGCGTCACGCCATCGCCGAGGGCCGTGTTCGTGACCAGCGTGAGAATCACGTCCATCACGTCGTCGCAGAGGCCGCGGCCGTTGAAGGCGGCAAAGCTGAATGAGGCGGGCGTGTCCAGTTCATACGGCAGGACCGATGGGCAGAGGCGCGCGAGGAGTTGCGTAGCGTAGGCGGATGGGTCGGCCGCTGAGTGGGCGAGCGCGGTGACTTTTTCCACGAAGTCGCGGATCGGTTTGGAGAACAGCGCCACTTCGTCCGCCGGGACCGCGCGGTTGTAGTTTTCCGATGCGTCGTGCAGCGAAGGATCGGAGAGCAGGATGTGGGTGATCATCGGCAGGCCCCAACGCGATACCTGCACCTCCGGCGCGTGCCCGTAGAGCGATGCGGTGGCCCAGGCGTGCACCACACCTCGGCCGATCAGGCTGCTGGGGACCTCGAGGACGATGGCGGTGACATTGTTGCCGCCGAAGAAGTTCTGGCGATTCTGGAACGCCTCCGGGGCAAACCGGTTTTCGGACCACAGAGCTTTTCTGAAGGCACCGAAACCGGCGCCATCGGTGGCGAACAGATCGGGCGCGAGGCCTGCGTACGCCAGGCAGCCCTGATCCGCTTTCACGACGCGTCCCGTATTCCCGGAAATGATGAGTTCGCCCGCGGCGCCCTTCAGAGCGTCCGCTCCGGTGGCGCGCCGGACCGCGAAGGTCTGAACGTGCCGGTGCTCGCCGCCATCGGCGTGGGCGGGCGCGCCGAACTGGACCTTGAAGGCGACGTCTTCGCGAAGATCGCGATCCGTGTCGAAGCGAAAGGCGTAGAGACCTTCGTCGCGGAAGATGTCTGGCGCGCCGACGCCGGCGTTCGGATTCACGGTCAAAGCCATGACCGTTGTGCCCGGGCGGCCGCGAAACAAGTAGAAGTCGCAGACGTTGATGCGGGGGTCTTCTTTTGCGGTAGGCGTATCGAAATGATGCGACATGGCGAATCTTCTCCTAAAGGGTTAGATGCGAGGCCGAAAGGTCGATCGCTCGGATGCGGGGCCGATGGGGCGATCATCCTTGACATCCTCAACCTCATCGGAAGATTTTTCAAGTTTGGAATGGAAACGAAGCAATTCCCAAGTCCTGATTGGTCGTAATCGGACAAGTGCCCGTCACTGGCCAGGAACGGCGTTGGGGGAAATAGCTCCTGCCTTGTCGGCATCGCATCACGAAATCGAGCACTGACGAGAAGCGCGTTTTTCAGGACCGATCAATTCAGCTCGACCTCGATACGTGCTTTGGCCTGTTCTCACCAACTGAGACTCTACTTCCGATTTTGTCCTTCATTCGGGAGTCGTAAGTGGTGACGGTGGAATGGTGCAAAATCGACAGCGTCCTTTGCCAAAGACATGTTTCCAAATCAACCTACGCATTATTGCGCTAGCCAACTACTCATGCGGACGGTATCAAATGATCAAACAGCGATTGAACGAGGTTGCGCGTGCTCTTCTGAGAGAGTTCTGCGCCAAGGATTCTCTGGGTGACTGCCAGACCATGAGCGAGATTGGTGATAACCGTGATGAAATCATCCGGCTTCAATTTCAAAGTGACTTCAGGAGACCGCAAGAGGTCCCTGACAAGCTCACTTCCGTCGCGAAGCTGCTGCCGATGTACTTCAACAAAGCTTTGCCGGATACGTTCGCTTCGAAGAGCGCCGACCTCGAATTCGGCACGGAGCACGATCCAATCATGGTCAGTCATCAAGTCGGCAATGGTGTCCCGAATTTTTTTCAACCGCTTCTTGCTTGAAGGCTCTTCCTTCAGCAGAGAGCAAAAGACATTCAGGTGGCGCGCCTGTTCCTCCTGGATTACAGCTACAAAAAGCTCTTCCTTACCGTCGAAGTTGGCATACAGAGCGCCCCGGGAATACCCAGCGTCCTCCGCGATCTTCTCCGCCACAGCGCCGCCAAGCCCGTAGCGCAGAAAGTGCCTGCGCCCTGCGGCGATCAATGTGGCACGAGTCTGTGCTCTGCTCTCCTCGCGCGTGAGTCGCTTTCGTGGTCTTGTTCCACTCAAAGGCATTTGAGTCCTTAGCTCCTCCCGATGCGACAGAGAAGGTCGTTGACGCGTTTCGCCAAAACTTCCCTGACGGCTCCGTAGAGCAAACTAAACCTACGATGGCGAGCGAGGATTTCGGATGCTTTGGGGCGGACTGGCACGCTCCGGCGGTGTTCTGGTTCTTTGGCGGTGATGATCCTGAGGTATATGACAAGGCGAAGAATGATGGCACGCTCAATTCGCTGCCGACCAACCACAATCCGCGCTTTGCACCGGTGATCCACCCAACTCTGGAGACAGGTGTGAAGGCCCTAGTTGTTGCGGCGCATGCATGGCTGGCCTCGTGAACAACATCCTGATGCACGGGCATCAACTAGCGGGTCCTTTTCTGGATGCGGTGGATCTGCTTGGCACATTCGTTTTCGCACTCAGCGGTGCGGCAGCGGGTGTCAAAAGCCGGTTCGATCTGTTCGATCTAATGGCACTCTCGTTCGCGGCCGGTAATGCCGGCGGGATCACACGAGATGTGCTGATTGGCGCGGTGCCACCTGCGGCCATCAGCGACTGGCGCTATCTCGGGGTCTCTCTTCTGGCTGGATTGGTGACGTTCTTCTGGTATCCCAACATCGATAAACGTCGCAGGCTGGTGTTGTTATTCGACGCCGCGGGACTCGGCCTGTTTGCCGTCGCCGGCACACAAAAGGCGCTCATCGCGGGACTCAATCCGGTGATGGCGATTTTTATGGGAGTGCTAACCGGGATTGGTGGTGGCATATTGCGCGATGTGCTTGTCAACCAACCGCCGACGGTGCTCGAGGCGGATATTTATGCTGTTGCTGCGCTAGCCGCTGGCGTCGTAGTGGTGATCGGATATGAATTGCATTACCCGGCTTTTGTGGTGTTGACCGTGGGCGCACTGCTTTGCTTCTGGCTGCGAGTTATGGCGATATACCGAGGATGGCATTTGCCAGTCGCCCAGTCGCAGAATCGGCGGGATTGAATCATCGTTTGCTACGTCGCTTAAGAGATTGAGCCAGAGAAGCGAGCTTTCCGATCTAGGAGCTCGTCGGCTAAGCGCTTTACCCTAGCACATCAGAACATATGATTGTCAGCGAACTCTTCGGTCAATATTTCGGAACGAAGTTCCACGGCTTACGCTCCCGATATTGATCCCCAGAAGTCGGCTTATGGGAAGTTTCACAAGATCGGTACCGACAAACGCGCTTGTGTCTGGAAACCCAATACTTCAATTTGATCGGCAGGTCGGTCATATCGTCGTGGGTGACCGCCGTGGGTGATTTCATCCGCTTCTATTCAGTGACATCTTCCTAAGTCTTGTGGACTGAAGGCGTTCAGGTAACTGCTGCCAAAACCAACATCAGGCTTTTCAGAACTCGTGTTTCCAGTGTTTCCAACAACTTCAATGGTTGCCGTGGGACTGCCAAACACTGGAAAGTACGAGGAAAGCGCAAGAACCGTGGGTGATTGCCGTGGGTGATTCTGAAGGCTAGACGATTCACCGCAGATGGTCCATCAACTTGCCCAAGATCTAACTTCAGTTCTCACAAGCCGACTTGTCGTTACTAATCCGGCCAACTTCCTCGAAGCCCGTTTCTGGCCAACTTCCGGTTTGCCGACAATTCTGAAGATGATGGCGATAAGCGCGTCTCTTGATACTTTCGGGTTAAGGGATTTAGTCGTCTATTTTTGCGCCCGCGCCAATGTTGCTCTTACCGCACCGCCGTGATGTCCGGTTGCCGCCCCCTCCGAAGAAACAGGCCAGGCCGAATAGATAGCCGAAGTTGTACCAGGATCCATTGTTGTGGACCTCATAGACATTGAGGTCGCCCTTAAATAGCGAGGCCACGAACACAAACGGCGCAATAAAGCCCTGCCAGAGACCGAGCCCGAAGCCCGCGAATTCGCCGTGTTCACTCGCCATTTTCCTGGATGGGTTAGGACCCGGCGCGCACCCAGCCAGAATGCTCAGCAGCAGCAGGACAAGCACAAGCACGGTCAAAGAGGTTTTCATGGCAATTCCTCCTGCCCTTACGCTTCTACGAGGCACGGGCATGAAAAGTTTCAGAAGGGTCGGCTACCGCGCCATGCATCTTTTTTAGGTGCTCACCCGTATACCCGTTAGCATGAACGCGACCGCCTGCTACTTCGTGAACGGGATGGAGTCCGAGACCAGCGCTATCGCTCGTGGCCTTCGCCGGCGAGACCCGGACTTGCTGGACCGTCTCATCGAGCAGTACCAGCATCGGCTGCTGCGTTACCTTGTGAGCCTGACGGCAGATCGTGCCATCGCCGAAGACCTGTTCCAGGAAACATGGATGCGGGTGCTGGAACGCGGTCATCAATATGACGGCCGGCACGAGTTCAGCACTTGGCTGTACACGATCGCCAGGAACCTCACCATCGATCACCTGCGCCGGAAGCGGCCAGCAGTCAGCTTGGAGGCACTCACGGAGGCGGAAGACTCGGCCCTGCCCTACGAGCCTGCCAGCGCTGGGCCATCTGCCCTGGATACGGTGGCGCAGCACGAGGTGGCCGAACGCGTCACGGCGGCAATGAGCGGCCTGCCCATCGAGTACCGCGAGACCGTGGTCCTTCGCTTCCAGGAGGGGCTTGGGCTGGAGGAGATCGCGACCCTTACCAAACTCCCGTTGGGCACGGTGAAGTCGCGCCTGTACCGTGCCTTGAATATGCTGATGGGTAGCCTGAAAGGAGCGCGGCCATGACCCAGAGCTCACATCAGGAGATTCGGAGACTGATCGCGACCTCCGCCGATGATCTCTCGGAAGCCCAGCAGTCGCTGCTAAACGCGCACCTGCAGGACTGCGGGTCGTGCCGCGACTATGCCGCGGCGACAGCGGAGATTGTGCGCGCGCTGCGTGGTATTCCAGTGGCGGCCGATCCCAGGCTGGTCCTCAATACCCAAGCTCGCGTCCGTGCTCGGGCGTTTGCACTGCGCCAGAGACAACAGTGGCTGACGCTGGTAGCGCTGGCCTGCCCGTTGGTGGGTCTGTCTGCGGCCATCACCACTCCCCTGATCTGGCTGGCGTTCGATTGGATCGGGACCCACGCCGGCCTCTCTCGGCCGGTGTGGCAGGCTGGATTCGCCTTCTACTGGATGGTCCCGGCATTGCTGGTCAGTGTTCTGCTGCTTTTCCGCGGCACGCACCTGGCGAACGGCGGGTACTCCCGAGAATCGAGTTGAGGGAACAAGCTATGGAACTGAAGAACGAGACCAAGGTCGGATTGAGTGGCGAAGTCAGCATCATCCCGGTGTGGGCGTGGATCCTGGCGGTCATCGGCTTCGCCGTCATGCAGGTGGTGTGCAACGTGGTGCTGGCGCGACAGCACGACGCTCCGCCCCCCGTCGTGCGCGCCTTGCTGGGATTGCTGGCAGGGGCCGTCGCCGCTTGTTACCTGCTGCTTATTGGCTACATCACCCGCGACGCCCGCCGCCGGGGCATGAGCCCCGTGCTCTGGACGTTCGTGGCCATTCTGGTACCGAATGCTTTGGGCATCATTCTCTACTTTATTCTGCGGCAGCCGATCCGCAGCGCCTGCCCACAATGCGGGAGCTTCGTCCAGAGTGGCTTCAACTTCTGCCCGCACTGCAGCCATAAGCTGAGCCCCAGCTGTCCCAAGTGCCAGCACATGGTGACCGCCACGGACGTGTATTGCCCCTACTGTGGAACGCCGCTTACGGCAGCAGTGACGCCGGGTGCTGGATGAACCGCGCTGGCGGGACAGCCGGAGATGGCTTTCGAGGGTTTCTGTTTTTCGTCCTGGTAGTTCGGCACTGCTCTTCGTAGGAGGTTGACATGCACGACACAAAGGAACGGTTGTCTTTGTTGTGGATCTTCGCGTTACTCAACTACCTCTATGCGGACGTTGTAGCTCTGTTCGCCTCGCCGCCGGGTCTTGGAAATGGCCCGCGCCGGAGAGATCCCGGCCCATCCCATGGGTCAGGGCAGGCGAAAGCAGTGGCGGTTTCGGTTGTCGGAACTCGCGGATGCGTTCAATGCTAAAAGGCCGATTCTGGATATCCGAAGCAAGGTATCATCGACTTCGGCAGTCCCCGGCAACCGAATCGGAGGATCTAAATGATTCGGGAGCATCGGGGAAGTTTGAAGGTAGAAGAACGGTTGGATGGTGCGGTTTGGGTGCTGCGCTTCAAGGTGACACGGGAAGGCGATCACAAGCGGGTCGAACGCACTCGTGTCATCGGGCGAGTCCGCGATTTTCCCACAGAAGCGCAGGCTTTTGCCGAAGCGGAGCGCCTGCGCTTGTACACCATCGAGCCGGGATCAAAACGTGGAACCCTGATCTTTGCAATTCTTGCTCAATTTTATTTGCAAGAGTTGAAGAAGGTCTCGGGTTCGAACAAGCGCAAGCCGAAAGCCGCATCGACTGTCGAGGACAGGGAACGCATCATTTGCAAGCGTCTCCTGCCAAGATTCGGCGAGACGGAAGCTTTGAAGATCAGGCCCTCGGAAATAAAAGGGTGGCTGGAGTCGGTGCAGGACGAGGAGGACCTGGAGAATTCGACGGTGGACAAGATCCGCCGTGTTCTGCACCTGGTCTTCTCGACGGCACAAGCGAACGATCTGATTCCGCGCACCGTGGAAGCGAATCCAGTCACGCACGTTCATATCGCCACAACCACAGGGTACGAAGCCATTCTCGTGACGCCGCAGCAAGCCTGGAATATCATCTGCCGGATGCAAGCGTTCGAGCGGCTGCTGACCTTGCTGGTTGCGGTGACGGGATTGAGGATCGGCGAGGTGCTCGCGTTGAGATGGAAGCACGTCGACTGGAGCAAGTTCCGCATCCACGTGGTCTCCAATTTCGTCCGGGGCAAGTTTGGAGAACCGAAGTCAGCTGCCTCGAAGAAGCCTGTCGTGCTACATCCGCTCGTCATGGGCTTGCTGAAAAACTGGCGCGAGATGACGGCGTACGCCGGGGACGAGGATTTCATCTTCGCCTCCGCTCGGCTCAAAGGCAAAGCACCGCGCGTGCCGAACATGCTGGTCGAAGATCATCTCCGGCCAGCGGCCAAGCAGGTGGTCGAGATTCCACATGGCCACCGTTTCGGCTTCCACAACCTCCGGCATGCGTTAACCTCGTTCCTGGTGGAGATCGGAACCGACTCCAAAACCATTCAGGACATGCTGCGTTGGACAGACCCTTCAATTCTGCTCAAGGTGTACGCGCACTCGCGAATGGACAAACGGATGGAGGCTCAGGCAAAGATGATCGAGGCCATGGGGCTGAACGAGAAAACCGCTCGAGATCTCATTCAGTAGGAGTGGGTGATCGACCGTGGGTGATTTTGCCAGTGTCCTGTCGCCAGATTTCCGCTAAGTTCTTTGGAATGATGGTGGCCAGGGACGGAGTTGAACCGCCGACGCCAGCCTTTTCAGGGCTGCGCTCTACCACCTGAGCTACCTGGCCACGTTCGACCACGAGCCTGGCGGCTCCGTGCGTCGTGTGCGAACACGCGAGACCTGGGGGCGGACACCAGCGAACAAGGAAAATCAAGACGCTGGGAGCGTGTGAAGCGTTTCGATTATAGCAACCAGAATCGCTTCGCTCAACGGCGGCGTTCGGTAGGTGGAACCTGGACAGGAGGAAAACTCGACTGGTTCACTTACTGGCCGGGCTGGCGCGGTGGTTCAACCAGGAAGTGAGGGGAATTGCCTGCTGCGATTTCAAGTCAACGCAATAGTTCATCCGTTCCAACGCCAGATGCAGTGTCCGATCCGCTGCGGGGACCGGATTCTTAGCAAAGAATTCTTTCACCTCGTCCCGCAATCGAGCCTCACAGAAAGAGCCGGTAGCTTCGACTACGGTTTCACTATTGAACGTGCCTTCTACTTTCTCGATCTCCGCCCAGTACTCGCGGACGAAGTTCCAGGCCAACTCCCTACCCGACGGATTCTCCATCACACCAGTGATGAGGAGGTGCACATCCTGGGCGCGCACCTCCGGCGTTAGGGAAAACCGCAGGCTACGCTGCAAGAGCGCGGGATCGCTAAATTGCGCCAGAGTTCCCATGAGCATGGAATATTCTTCCGGAGAGGCAGTGTTCTTCATGCGGTCCATGATCTGGTTGTAGAGCAAGGCATCGCCGTTGAGGGCTGCCAATTTAAAGACTGTGCTAGCAATGGTCGCATCCACGATGCCCGGTTTTCTGAGCTCCAGTTGCACCAGTCTCGCGGCCTCGGCCAGCACCTGTGGGTCCCGTCCGGTATAACCCAGTGCAAAGAGGACATGCGCTCGTAGGGCTTTGCGATCGTCGCTTTCTCCTGGCAGCGGCTGCCAGCCAAGTTCATCGGCGGAGCGAGAGAGAAGTCCGATCACCCAGTGCTGATATGAGTCGCGTTTGGTCGCCTCGATCAGATAGTCGCCAATATATTGGAGTTGACCGCTTAACTCTTGCATCGCGGCTCCGCTACGCTCTGACCGCATCCCTTCTGCAAAGTCAAGGTAGTCGTCGATAGACTGGCGACCCACCCGCACCGATGCCCACTCGTCGCTCAACAGGCGAATGCGCTCCGCCGCTAGGCTGGTCTCCAGGCTGTGAGACATCGCACGCGTGGCTTTAGGTTCATAGGCGGTACGATAGTATCCGGCGGCGTCAGCATTCGCCAGCACCCAGGGAACACAACCTGGCAAAGTGACGGTATCCTGGTGCTTAGCCAGCAACTGACATTTTTTTTTGCCGTCGCCACCCGCCTCGGTTCGTGTCTTCAAACATACTGGGATGACCCATGCTTCGTTGCCGCCCTTGTCAAAAAGGCTGCGGTCATAGAAATAACGTGACTGAGAGAGTGTCACCGTAGTGGCATTACCCGTGCATTGCGTGTTTGCCGTTACTATCGGCGCACCTGGCAGCTCCACGAAGGTCGCCATGATGCGATTCACTGGTTGTTTTGAAACTGCAGCCAGCGTATTCCAGAAATCACTGGCCGTGGCGTTGCCGTAAGCGTGCTGAGCCAGATACTGGTTCACACCGTTCTGGAAGACGGAGGGCCCTAGGTAGGCCTCGGCCATGCTAAGGACAGCCGCTCCTTTCTTATAGGCGACGGTGTCAAACAATTCATTGATCTGCTCTGGCGTTTCTGCTGCCTGCCGGATGGGTCGCGTATTCGCGAGTGAGTCGAGATCCAACGCGGTATTACTGTCAGTCACCTGATCCAGATCCAGATTCCACTCCGGCTTCCATTCGGCCAGAGGCTTGTTCTGCATCCAGTTGGCGAAGCCTTCGTTTAACCAGAGATCATCCCACCACGCCATGGTGACCAAATCGCCGAACCACTGATGCGCCATTTCGTGGGCAACGGTGGTGGCCACATTCTTTCGCTGTTCTGTCGAGGCATGCTTTGGATCGAGGAGTAAATCCAGTTCGCTATAAGTGATGGCGCCGGTGTTCTCCATGGCGCCAGATGAGAAATCCGGCACGGCGATCATATCCAGCTTCTCAAAGGGATATTTGATCGTGAAATATTGGTTGAAATACTGCAGGCATCGTTCGGCTGTCTCCAAGGCGAAGGTCGCCATCTGCTTTTTCCCGGGCGGTGTGTAAATGCGGATTGGGATGCTGTCGGCTGAACCCTCTATGTATTCAAAGTTACCGACGGCGATGGCCACAAGATATGAAGACATTTTAGGCGTGGTTGCGAAGTGAACCGTGTGTTCGCTGTTGCCTGGACCAGGAATATCCGATACGACTTTACCGTTCGAAATCGCGATGTGTGCCTTGTTGGCAATTACTGTAACGTCGAATGTCGCTTTGTAGGCGGGCTCATCGAACGATGGGAAGGCGCGTCGCGCGTCCGTGGCCTCGAATTGAGTGACCGCATATTTCTCACCGTTCGCTTGCCTTCCCAGATATAGCCCCCGCAGCTCACCGTTCAGAATTCCGGTATAGCCGATATAGATCGTAGCCGCGTTCTTGATTGGCTTCTTTAGCGTGAGCGTAACCATTTCTTTGTCCCGCTGATAATTTACTTTGGCTTTTTGCAAGCCGCCGTCACTGCTCACGGTGACTTTCCGAATTTCGATCTCGGTCGAGTTTAAAACGATTTCCGTCGTCGGTTTCACAACGCGGATCGAGATAAATTCCTCGGCGCTGAAATTGTCCTTGGTGAAATCAGGGGCGAAAATCAGTCTGTAGTTTTCAGGAACCGCCGATTGGGGCAGACGCTGCGCGGAAGCAAACGAAATAAATATGGAGATGGAAAATAATAAAAGAAGGACCCGGTTCATGCTCTCCCCAGCCCGCCCTGCGGGCTATTCCAACTCGCCAGAACCAGCGGATGCAATCATGACTCCGCTTAAAACTGTGAACGCACATCGGTTAGATGCGAACCAATAGGGAATCTCACGATAATCTTCGGTCTCGAACACCGCCAGGTCCGCGTCTTTGCCGGGCTGAATGGATCCCTTGCGCTGCTGTAACCGCAGTGCCCATGCTCCGTTGATAGTGGCCGCTGAAATCGTCTCTGCAGGCGACATCTTCATTTGCGTGCACGCTAATGAGAGCACAAACGGCACGCTGCAAGTGGGTGACGAACCGGGATTGTAGTCCGTTGCCAATGCCACTGCCACTCCGGCATCAATCAGCTTCCGCGCCGGTGGGAACTCCCGCAAGCCTAAAAAATAATTCGCTCCCGGCACCAGAGTAGCCACTGTATCTTGCTTTGCAAGTTGCGAAATGTCGCTGTCACTCACGTGGTCCATGTGGTCCAAGGAGGCAGGATTGAAGCGCAAAAGCGAACGCAAGGAGGTCTCGCTCAACTGGCCAACGTGGGCCCGAACGCCCAAGCCGTGTGTCACGGCCGCGTGGAAAATTCTCTCGGTGTCTTCTGCGGAAAAGGCGCCGCGCTCGACAAAGACGTCTACAAATTGCGCTAGTTTTCGTTTGGCGGCTTGCGGAATCATCTCTTTACAGACGATCTCGACATAAGCCGGTGAGCGCCCTTGAAATTCGTTCGGGACGACATGCGCTCCCAGCAGGGTGGCAACTATCGTTCCGGGCCATCGCGTGGCGGCGTCTCGGATGGCCTGGAGCGACTTTAGCTCCGGCTCCACCGTCAATCCATAGCCGGATTTTGCTTCGACTGTTGTCGTGCCCTGCTCCGTCATTTCGCGCAATGCTGCCAGCACTTTTTCAGCTAGCAGGTTCTTGCTTGAGGCACGGACGATCTCGACACTGGATCGAATACCACCGCCCGCCTCCCCGATCTGCTCGTAGGTTGCGCCCGAAATTCGCTTCTCAAAGTCCACCAGCCGGGGGGCGATAAACACTGGATGGGTGTGGGAATCGACAAAGCCAGGGAGGATTACCTGCCCCTGACAATCGATCTCGATAACTTTCTTGCGATTCTGCCTGATCCAGGGATCCCGCAGCGCGTCTTTAGTTTTGCAGACGGAAACTATCTTTCCACCCACACAGAGCACCGCGCCGTCCTTAATGATGGAGAGTTCGCCCAGGTCGAGGCCTCGGCGGGGACCCGGCCTGGCGGAATCAGAGCGTAGCGTCACAAGTTGGCCGATATCGACCAACAGCAACGGTTGAGACGGCGCATTAGCTTTAGGGGAATTCACGTCGTGAGTAGTCTATCAGCAGGAATTAATCGATTTAGCTGGCGGAAGATGGGAGGACTGCGAGATCGTCGCCGAGCCTCGCTCGGCATTGACGGGTCGGAGACCCGTCCCCACACAAGCCTTTTTGTTATCGCTATTTATTCATCGGAATTTTCACGCCTGTCTTCTTTGCAAAATTCTGCGCGTCTTCGTAGCCCGCGTCCACGTAACGGATGATGCCCATTCCTGGATCGGTGGTCAACACACGCTCGATACGCTTGGCCATCATTTCAGTGCCGTCGGCTACCATTACCTGTCCCGAGTGCAGCGAGTAGCCGATGCCCACGCCGCCACCATTGTGGATTGAAACCCAGGACGCACCCGCAGCCGTGTTCAGCAATGCGTTCAGCAGCGGCCAGTCGGCCACGGCGTCGCTGCCGTCTTTCATACCCTCGGTTTCTCGGAATGGCGAAGCCACCGAGCCGCAATCCAGGTGATCGCGCCCAATCACGATGGGAGCTTTGATCTTGCCCTTCTTTACCAGACCGTTCATCGCCATGCCAAACTGCGCTCGCTCGCCATATCCGAGCCAGCAGATTCTTGCGGGCAGGCCTTGAAACTTGATTCGCTTCCGCGCCAGACCAATCCATCGGCGTAGAATCCGGTTCTCTGGAAATAGCTCCAGCACCAAATCATCGGTGACGTGAATATCTGACGCTTCTCCCGACAACGCCACCCAACGAAATGGCCCGCGTCCTTCGCAAAATAGCGGACGGATATAGGCCGGCACGAAACCTGGGAAGTCGTACGCATTTTTCACTCCGTGCTGGAAGGCAAACGTGCGGATGTTGTTGCCGTAGTCGAACGTGACCGAGCCCATTTTTTGCAGCTGCAGCATGCCCTCGACATGCCGGGCTATAGCGTCGAGCGAGCGCTTCTGATAGGTTTTTGGATCGCTCTTGCGCAACGCTAGCCCTTCGTCCAACGTCATTCCGTTGGGCACATAGCCGTTCAGCGGATCGTGCGCTGAAGTCTGATCGGTGAGGATATCCGGAACAACGCCGCGCTCGGCCAGTTCGGGAATGATGTCAGCGCAATTCCCCACCAGGCCGACGGAAACATTTTCCTTCTTGCGCACCGCGTTCTTCAAGATGCGTAAGGCCTCGTCGAGGGTGTTGACCATGAAGTCGCAGTAGCCGGCCTTGAGCCGCTTCTTGATACGCTCGGGATCAACATCAATTCCGAGGAAAGCCGCGCCGGTCATGGTCGCGGCCAAAGGTTGAGCACCGCCCATACCGCCCATGCCGCCGCTGACGATGAGCTTTCCAGCCAAATCGCTGCCGAAATGCTTTTCTCCCGCCGCGGAAAAGGTTTCGAAGGTTCCCTGAACAATTCCCTGCGACCCGATGTAAATCCACGAGCCCGCAGTCATCTGGCCATACATCATCAATCCGGCGCGTTCCAGCTCGTTGAACTTCTCCCAGTTCGACCAGTGCCCGACGAGATTGGAGTTGGCGATCAGCACACGCGGCGCATACTCGTGAGTTTTGAACACACCCACCGGCTTGCCGGATTGGACCAGTAGAGTTTCGTCGTTCTCGAGGTTTTTCAAGGAGGCGACGATGACGTGATACGCCTCCCAACTGCGCGCCGCTCTACCGGTGCCGCCATACACCACGAGATCTTGCGGCCGCTCGGCTACTTCCTCGTCGAGATTGTTCATCAGCATGCGCATAGCGGCTTCCTGCTGCCAGCTTTTGCAAGAGATCGTAGTCCCGCGGGGCGCGCGAATCGGTGTGTAAGTAGTGGGAGAAATTTCGGTTTCGACCGGCATGGCTAAATGTTAGTGCTTTGAGAAGAACTGTTCAAACGGTTGTTAAGTCTGGGAAAAGCTGGATGCCGACGGCTGATCGCTGAGAGCGGTTCACCAGGTATTGTACGCGGTCCCGTCGGTCCCCATACCGGTCGACGAACTGTGCACGTCGTCGATTCCGGTGTCAGTTTGGCTAGGATCCATGATCGTGTTTTCTTCCTGGTCTACTGTCCAATCAGGTTTGCCGGTCGTGGGGTCATTGGGGATTTGCTTGATGTAACCAGCCTGGACGAGATCGTCCAGCGACTGTGGAGCTTTTTGTTTGTCCAGAGTGTACTGCGAGATCAGCGAGCGCAATTGGAACAGGTCCTGCCGCAGCACTGACTCCCTGGCACGCAAGAGTGATTGGTTATAGTTGGGTACAGCGATTGCGACCAGTATCGCAATCAGGCTGATCACGATCATCAGCTCAATCAAGGTGAAACCATGGCTCGGCTTGCGGCAGAGTCTCGCCATCTACCAGTCCTTGTACTTCGTGCCATCCAGCGCCGTGCCTTGCGATTTGGTGAACACGTCAAAAACATCCTGGCCACCCCAGGAGTCGGAGTCCGGATCGTCCTGCGCGGATCGCATGCCCCAATCGGTAGTGCCAGTCATTGGATCCACCGGAACCTTGCGCAGAAACCGCAGTTTTTTCCCGCCTACGTCCTCACCCTTCACCAGCGTTTCCAGGTCCGGCGGATAACCCTCAGCACCCACTTTGGTCCGGAACGCGCTGCGGTCAGCGGCATCTTTGTAGCGGTCGATAGCGTCGCGCATCTCCCACAAGTCGTGGCGTAACTCGTGCTCTCTCTCGCGTTTGATACTTACCCGCACCAGCGGTATAGCCAGCCCGGTCAGGATCACGAGGATCGCCGTGGCTACGATCAACTCGATGAGCGTGAACCCCCGAAGCCTTGTCTGTTGGGTGCGAGTGGAAGCGGTTGACTTCATAGAATGAGTATCGTCGGAAGGGGTCGGAACTCCACAATCCTGTCTCTTGCAGGGCATCGTCCTCCAAGACGAGCCCGCTCCGCGCTTTTATAGTACCAAGAGGGGGAAACCACACGCCTACTGCACCGTCACGCTTGCGACTGATCCCGCAACTGGCAGCGCCTGCATGCCCGGGTCGCGCACGCCGCCTTTCGAAATCGTCAGCGTGGACTGTCCCTTTCCTTTCGCCAAAAACGTCAAGGTCACAACGACTCCCTGGCCGGAAATTCCCGGAGCGCCCGGCGGCCGCGTTGCTGTAATCTGCAATGTGCCGCTGGCATCATCATCCCGGTGCACCAGAGCTACGGCCTGGCCATCCTGTGAGAGCAGACCGCCGTTGGAAACATTCACCACCTGCAAAACTTTGGGATCATAGCTAACCTGTAAAGGCACGGAGTAAACATTCTGTCCGCCAGTGAGCATCACATTGACCGCAAAGGTGGATCCGGCTGGCTGCGTAATGTTGGCAGGATCGAAAACAAAACTCGCCGCCCCAGAAGGCGCAGCTTGCGGTGCGGATTGCGGGGGCGCCTGCGTTGGTGGTGGCTGCACCGGTGGGGCTGCCGGCGGAGTCTGTACCGGCGTCGTCGAACCTGGCCCTTCTGCCGCCGGAATCAGCGCCGGGGTTGACGGCCGGCCTCGGCGCAACTCAATGGCAGTCGCGGTTCCGGTCGCAATTTCACGCTGACTCAGCTCACTAATCTCAGGCGCGCGCACAATGTGTGGAATAAGCGCGAATACGATCTCGTTTTCCATATGGTCGGTCTGGGTCTGCGAGAAGATATATTTCAGAAGAGGAATTTGCGACAGCCCTGGAATGCCGCTCAACGTCTTGGTCTGCGAATCTTCTAATATGCCACCTAGAATGTTTACTTCGCCTTCTTTAAGGCGGATTTCGTGTTCGATCTTTCTCTGACCAATTACGGGCTGGCTGATTCCACCGATATTGGACTGGCTCGTCACCGAAGAAATGTCCATTGAGATTTTCAGACCTATTTCCCGGTCCGCGTGCACGAAGGGCGTGATGTCAATGTTCACACCTACATCGATATACTGGAATTGCGTGTTCACTAGCGGGTTGATTCCTACGCCGCCGATGCCAGGTTGAAATGATCCCGTCGCCACCGGCACCCGGTCACCGATCTTGAGCGAAGCTTTTTGCCCGTCCACGGCGCGTATTTGTGGATTCTGCAGGAGCTTGGTGCTGTTATCCATTGCCAGCGCAGTGAGGGTCGCTGGTGTTATGGTGACCTGGAAGTCGGTTGCGTTCAGGTTCGCCAGCGAGTTCAAGTTGATGCTGTTTGCGCCACTCGAACCTGTGGTGCTGCTGGGGGTAGTTGTTGTAGTGCCGCTGGTGGTAGTCGTCGTATTGATATTTTGCTGCAAGGCCACGGTGGCGCTGGTGGGCGGGTTGATCCCATAGGTGCGCGCCTTGTCCCGGCTAACCTGCATAATAGCGATGTCCACGACCACTTCCGGCTTGGACCGATCAAGGTCTCCCACCAACTTGGTGGCCAAAGCGATCTGGTCGGGCGTGCCTCGCACCACCAGCGCCCCCTGCGAGACCAGGGGCTGAACGCGCGTGATCTCCAGGATTTGCCGCAGGGCATTAACGATATCCTGCACTTCGGTGGGCTGCGAAAGGTTAGCCAGATAGAAAGTCTTGATAACGTTCTGCTCCACGTCCTTGCGCTTGGCAGGATTATCCTGGGCGACAAAAATCGTGTTTGGCGTCACCGGCCGCCAGAACGTCTTCGACTCAAGCGCAGTGATGGCCAACGCCTCCTCCAGCGTGACACCGTTGAGCTCGATCTTTATGCGACGCGAGGTGTAGTCGGGGTCGAATAACACATTGATCCCCGCCAGTTTCCCGATGGTCTCGTAAATCACCTTGGTATCTTCTGTGAGCTTAAGGGTGATCGGAACGTTTGAGATGGCAGCAAGCTCCACAGGCCCTTGCGCCTCCGCCAGCCGCTTCTGGATGGCCCCGGGCGGCGTAGTCCCTGCCGATCGCGGTCCGGGATTCTTGGCTCCCTCGATCATCCTCTGAGTGCGCTTGAGTTCTTGTTGAGCGATGAAGCTCGAAGAATCGATCTCCACTGCCCTCTGAAATTCCACCAGTGCTTCATCCAACTTGCCGGCTTCGCGGAGCAACTGACCGCGATGCACGTGAGAAGCCCCGGCCAGGAAGCGCAAACGTTCAAAAGAGGCCCGGTACTGTAAATCTTTGGGCTGGAGGTCATAAGCCTGCCGGTACAAGTCGTACGCTTTCTCGTAGTTCTGGCGAGCTTCGGCATCCTTGCCTTGGTTGTACAACGACTTAGCCTTATCAGCAGCGACCGGCAGAATTGCCGCCACGACAAGCAGAACGATCGCCGCCGGGCGAATCACGCTTCTAATCACTGGTTCCTCGCAGGCAGTCTTTTCCCAAGCAGGTAAACCCTGACCCTAGGTTGGCGCTTTCTAAACAATGGGATAAGCTGCGCGATTATAGCATCGCTTTCTAACCTACCGAAGTTACTGCTATGGTTGCAGTTAAACTCGTTGGTACTAATCCCAGCCCGCCGCGTGCTCGCGGCACCGAGCACCCAGCACCTGACTCTTGCGACCTTCATGTGAGATAACTGACCTGAGATAACGGCTCATGGCACGGCAGCCAACCTATCAAACCAAGCCCAATCCGGAGAAGAACGCACGCCGCGATCCCACTGCAGCCGGTCAGCGTGACGCTGCTGTTAATAGGATCGCTGCGCACAACTACTTCTTGCTGGAAAAATTTGAGACCGGAGTCGCCTTAACTGGGACCGAGGTAAAGTCGGTTCGGGGCGGTCGCGCCAACCTGAAAGACGCATATGGCCTGATCAAAGATGGAGAACTCTGGCTGCTCAACTGCCATATCGGCCCGTATGATCACGGCAACATCTTCAACCATGCCCCATTACGGACTCGTAAGCTGTTGGTACACAAAGAAGAAATACGGAAACTGATCGGCAAGACCCAGCAGAAGGGACTTACTCTGATTCCCACCCGGATGTACTTCAAGAATGGCCGGGTGAAAGTCGAGCTGGCTCTGGCCAAAGGCAAGCAGCTTTGGGACAAGCGCGAAACCGAACGTCGACGCACCGCCGACAAAGAGGCACGAGAAGCCGTCGCCAGATCCCGTAAACGCAGTTAGAGCAATAGCGAAGCCCCGCGTTGTTGCGGAGCTTCGCTGCACCGTGAAAGCGGTTATCAAATCTGTTCCGATTTCGCGAGTGGAACTGGAGGGGGTGCAGTGTGCTCAGGATTGCTCCGAGAATCGGCTGGAATCTGGGATGCGGGTAAGGTGACGCAGTTTATGCGTACAGTGGAGAGGACTGTTTCCAATTTACGGAAAACATCGTGGCTATTGATCTGAGTTTTTCTGCCTGCAGCGTCATCGGACAGCGTGCCGAAACCTAAGGCAAATTCATAGCAGACCCCATTCTTGAAGACGTGATAGTACCGGGCGTCGGTTTGCTTCGCGTCTTGTCCGTTCAGGTCTTGCATTTCATTGAATTCGAGGACGCCAAGCTTCACTTTGGACGGAGGATCAATCCCGGGCAGGCTCGGGTCCGGAGATGCGAATTTGACGCAGTCCGAGTCAGTCAAACTCGAATTCACGCTCACGGTGACAAAAGCATTCGTAAGGTCCTTCTTCCGATGGATGCCGCCAGGCCGTTCGATGGCGGCCAGCGTGACTCCACCTGGTTTGATGAAATCGGTTTGGACGGGTCCGGAATCGGGCCAAGTCAGGCGCGCTTGGTCACCTTCTCTCAGCACGTAATTCTTCGGATATCGCAAGAAGATTCCGTAGGTCGGATTGCTGTAGGTGGCGAGGGGATCCCGTCTCTGCACGCGCCGCTTCTGTGTTGTCGGCTGGATTGGCGTCGACGACGCTGTGATGGGTGGATCGGGATTGAGCGGCTGAGGGGCAACGGTCTGAGCTGTTGGCGCTGCCGCAGGCTTGCTGCTCTCCTTGGTGCATCCGTAAATTCCCAGCAAGACTGTGAGCATTATGGCGGCGCCAAACAGAGCAGCTCGATACCTTCCTGACTGCAAAAAATGGTTCGCGCTATCTTGCGGCTTCGTCGATTCTTTGTGGGGCCCATCAAGTTTTGTCATAACTTCCTCCGGTGATTGCGATCTATGAAGGGGCAATCGCAGGACAGCGGCCAAATATCTCAACATTGATAAGACGGCACTTGTGAGGGGTTGCAGATCAATCGACCGTGTTTTACACCACACACTGCGGCATGGTGGACACACGAAGGATGCAATTCAGGGAGGCGAGTTGCGTTTTTGCAGCCTCGCCGACGATACTGATATCAAGCCATGAAAACTAATCTTTCTCTTTCCAACCCTGCCGAAGTGGAAACCGACTGTCTGGTCGCAATTGTGTTGGATCGTAGTGAAAAAGACAGCGCAGTCAAAGACCGCAGCCACAAAGACACGCCACAAGTGGTGATGGAACTCGACGATGCTGGCGTCAAAGACGCAGCAGCCGACGTCATTGCCAACGGCGAAGTTACGGGCAAGATGTTTGAATCGACGATGCTGCATCATCCTGCAAAGTTGAAAGCGAAGCGGTTGCTGCTCTTGGGTGGAGGTAAAGCCAAGAGCTTCTCCACTTTCGAACTGCGCCGGCTGGCTGGGGCGGCGGTGCGCACGCTGAAATCGCGGGGATTGCACAGTTTCGCCATAGTCGCACCTGAAACCGGACTGAAGGCAGATAAGGCCGTGAAGTCAATTGTCGAAGGAGCCATGGTTGGCAACTTCGATTCCAACACATATCAAACTGATCGCAAGGACCAAAAAATAGATGCGCTGACCGTAGTGGCTCGCGGTGATCAGGCCGAGCTGCAACTTGCCATGGATGAAGCCCGCATTCTCGGGGAGTCGCAGAACTTCACCCGTGACCTGGTGAACGAACCGAGCAATCACATGACCCCGACCATTCTGGCCGAGCGCGCGCGCAAGATGGCGGATGAAGTCGGATTGAAGTGTGAAGTCTACGGCACGGACAAGATCAAAGAACTGAAAATGGGCGCGTTCTGGAGCGTTGCCCAGGGGTCCGACGAACCTCCCGCGCTCATCGTGTTACGCTACGAGCCGGCAGGTGCGCCGGAAAAGCCGGTGCTGGGCCTGGTCGGGAAAGGCGTCACTTTCGATACGGGCGGCATTTCGATCAAACCAGCCGATGGCATGGAGAAGATGAAATATGATATGGCGGGCGGAGCCACCATGATTGGCGCCATGCGCGCCATCGCGTTGCTCAAGCCCAAAGCGAAGGTCACGGCTATCATCTGCGCCACAGAAAACATGCCTTCCGGTAAAGCGCAGAAACCGGGGGATGTGCAGATTGCCATGTCAGGCAAGTCCATCGAGATCATTAATACCGATGCCGAAGGGCGCCTGGTGTTGGCCGACGGACTGCACTATGCTCGCCAGCTTGGGTGCACCCACTTGATTGACGCAGCCACGCTTACCGGCGCGGTGGTGGTAGCGCTCGGCTACACGAATGCCGGCATCTTCGCTAACAACGACGCGATGTACGAGCGGTTCAACAAAGCGCTCTCCAGAGCCGGTGAGAAGATGTGGCGCATGCCGCTCGATGAAGAATACAAGGAGCAGATCCGCTCCAACATCGCCGACATCATGAATACTGGGGGACGCTATGGCGGCGCCATCACTGCCGCCATGTTTCTGAAAGAGTTTGCCGAGGACACTCCCTGGCTGCATCTCGACATTGCCGGAACGGCTTGGATGGAAGATCAAAAGCCCTGGATCGCGAAGGGTCCGTCAGGGATTGCGGTTCGTAGTTTGGTGGAGTTCGCTAAGGACTTTGCCGGCGAATAGATGGCAGCCGACGCTCTGTCATGCGTCTTTGATCCGGCACAGCAGAACACCGACGATCATGAACCAGGCAATCTGGCCAAAGATGAGGAGACTGGATGCATGCGGGGAACGGTTCAGCATGCCCAAGAACACCGCCACCAGGGTCACTGGCCCCAGCATGAAGCCATAGAACGCTGCACCCCGAGCCAGTGTGCGGTTGCGAATGATCGAAATTGACCAAAGCACGATCGCTGCCGACGAAGCAACCACGAAAACTTCCAAGAAGGCCTGATCGACTCTGGTGTTGTAGCTGAACAGCTTGCGCCACGTGTCAGTGTTTGCGGGTGAGGCCGCCACGATCTGTCGCAGCAAGGTCGGGGAAATCAAGCCATCGAACACCACCGAATTCATCACCGCCAACATTCCGAATCCGTATAGGACGAGCGCTGAGATTGCGATCCGGTCGGTGGCCGGTCCGCGCCGCGACAGTCCTAAAGCGCCCAGAAACCAGAGCGGCAAACTGGCAAGTGCCAGCGAGTGAACAATCACTAAAAGGCGCACGACGGAATCGATCTGCTCCAGCCTGATCGGGCCCGAGGGGTGCAGACTTAAGGTTATAATCACGCCTGCCGATCCTGCGATCAGCGCCAACCCGCTCATGCGATCGTCTGTCATGCGTCGCACTGTAGAAGCGAAAGGCGGAGTGGTCAACACACCTGCGCGGGAAATGCCAGGAAGCTGAACAAAAAGGAGTCTCATGTCCGGAAAAGCGCTCAGATCGCCGCGAAGGATGGATCGTCGAGTTCGGCGCACGCGAGATGCGCTCGGCGATGCGCTGGTGGAACTTATGCACGAAAAGCCGTTTTCGGCGATCACGGTGCAGCTTGTACTCGACCGTGCCGGGATTGGGCGATCTACTTTTTACGCGCACTATCGTGACAAGGACGACTTATTCCTGAGCGACGTCGAGGACTTCTTCGAGGGGATGGCCAGCCTTCTTTCACGGCGGGGCGAACGTTCTAATCGAGTGACTCCCGTGCGCGAGTTTTTTGCCCACGTTGTCGAGTGGAAGGAGTTTCACAACGCGCTGGTCGCATCGGCTAAGGTGCGCGACGTTACGGAACTGGGACAGGGATACTTCGCTCGCGCGATCGAGCAGCGCCTCGCCGAAGTGCAGCGCATCCCGACCACTTCCCTGTCCCGGACTGCGATAGCCCATGCGTTGGCCGGGGCTCTGCTGTCGCTTTTGTCGTGGTGGATCGATCGTGGCATGCCCGCCTCGCCTGCTGAGATGGACGACATCTATCATCGTATGGTCTGGTCCGGTGTTAGCGCCCGACCGAGTCAAACGGTTTCGACTGTAGTCTCGATCAACGAGTCGCAGGTGAAGCTTCAGCCAGGAAGAGGAAACACCTCCTTGAGGAAATAACGTCTCCCAGCAAGTCGAAGTGACGTTAGACGTTAGAAGAGCCGGCCGATGGCGAAATTGATCTTAGTCCGGCCAGTAGGGCTCACGGCTCCTGAAAGCGTGATAGGACCGAAAAGCGTATCAGCGATGACGCCTGCGTTGAAGCTGCTATGCACGACGAACGAACTGGGATCATTGAAGGCTGTTCCAGCTTCGTACCATCCACCCCAGTACACTTTACTGCCTACGACGGGCATCCGGTAGAATTCGCGGCGGAAGCCAAGACCAGTCAACACATAGTGATTCCCGAGAAACTCATCGCGGGTATATGCACCCAGGCGAAAGAGACCGCCCAAAGAAAAAATCTGGAATAAGCTGGCATCGCGCTTGAAGGTAGTACCACCGGATGCGTTTAGAAAAAGAGAGTTCTTCGCGCTGAGCGGCACGAAGGTCCAAGATTGCACTTGCAATTGATTGAAGTTTTGCGAAACACCCGGACTCTCGAAGACGTGTACCAGTTCAGCGGTGAGGCGCTCACCCCGGCCGGGGACAGCTGGATTATCCAACTCGTCGAACACGTAGCCCAATCGGAGCTGACTGCTGCTGCCGTGAACGCGGGGCAGGCCTTCACTGCCAATTAGGGCGGCCAGGTCGCCCTCAAAAATCCGATATCCGAGGCGAACTTCGTTTCTGCGGCCGGAGTTGAACCCAAGGTCGAAGCCTCCGCCCAAGCGCTGATCGCGATAGAGTGCGACGCGACGGTCGTTCACAAAGGCATTGCGCGACTGATTGAGGAAGAAAGTGTACGGCGAAACGAAGAAGCGACTCTCTCCCAAAGGCTGGTAAAACTCCGTTGCCACGAGATCGCTCGATCCAGCCAACAGATCGCTACGCCATTCGCCGCCGTGCTGCCAGACATCCATGAAGAGCACTCGAAAACCAGTGGCGAAGTCGAAGGCACCTACGCCTGTGCCGTTCGCGTTCACCGCGAGATCGATGAAAGGAGGACCGTAGCTTTTTTCATGGGCATTGATGCGCAAGCCCTGGGTATGGCCTCGCACAAAACCCTCGTAGCCAAGACTGTCGAACCGGCCCTCGCCGCTGATCTGGTTCAAATCGCTTTCCAGGCGACGAGTGTCGAGGGCGGTATGCAGATACTTGTCCAGCCTCTGTTCCAGTTGTTGTTGCTCCCGCCCACTGGCCCCGGTAATCTGGAGCGCATCTGCCGACTTCTCCGGCGCGCGTTTGCGCGCATCTCGAGCGGCGAGATACTGCTTCCATTCTGCTTCGGACAAAGCAAACGCCCGCAGGACCGACGCCTTCTGTGCTGCGCCTTGATAACCGAGCTCGATGAGTTTGTCGGCATCGTAATAGTCGTTGCGGGTGTACAAGCCCAGATCGGGAGCGACGACAATATCGGCCTCACGCAGAGAACGCCGGTCGTTCTCGATCGTCATCACGCTGATGGTCTGGTCTAAAACCCCGCCTAGGGTTTGCAGCTCTTTGCGACTTGCGAGGGGTGTGCTGATGTCGACCGCAATCACGACCTCGCCACCCATCTGGCGAGCAACGTCGGTGGGGATGTTGTTTACCAGACCGCCATCGGCCAGTGTTCTCCCGTTGAGCTCAACCGGGGTAAAGACGCCGGGCAGTGCCACGCTGGCGCGTAGTGACTCGGCGAGGGACCCGCTTTTGAGGACTACGGCATCTCCTCGCAGCATGTCCGTAGCAACGCAGCGAAAAGGGATGGGCAGTTCGTCAAAGCTGGAAACCGCCGAATAAGGAAATGCAATTCGAGAGAGAATCAGACCGACACCCTGTCCAGGATTGAAGCCATTCGGGCCGTCAAGGCCGTTTTTCAAACCTAAGGGGATGCCGACCTGATAATTTCTGCGATCTTCTTTGCGACGGAAAGCAAGCTGATCGTAGCTCGGCTCCGCCAGCAAAGCCTGATCCCAGTCGATGTCTTCCACCCATCGGCGCATCTCGGCAGGCGACATTCCGGTTGCATACATCGAGCCTATGAGCGCGCCCATACTGGTGCCGGCGACGTAGTCCACTGGGACGCGGTTCTGCTCCATCCATTGCAGCACACCGATGTGGGCCAAGCCTCGAGCACCACCCCCACTGAGCGCGATTGCGATCCGCGAATGCTTTGCGAGCATGGGCTCTTGAGCATGTGTTCGGCCGGACAAGAGCAGCAACAGGAAAAAACTGACCAGGCATCGCACTTTCTTTCTTGGTGTACGACGGGACACAAACATGGCTTAACTCCATGCACAGAGGTCGAGAGGCACACATTAGCAGCTTCAGAAAGATGTGTCAGGGAGGAATCTGACCATAATCGAAAAGGAACACAGAACCAGTCGCCGCGATCACATCACTGACGGCACCGTAATTCCCATTACGGCTAACGTTCGAATTAGTTCGCGGCGCGCCACCGCGGTGGTGGCTAACAGAAACTTCTTCCGGCTTTCATCAGGCTCCGTAAGAATAGGATGCTGGTGATAGAAAGTATTAAAGAGTTGTGCTAATTGAAACACGTGTTTCGCCAGATAGGCGGGCTCCGTGGTGGCAATGCACTGGTCGATCATGTAGGAAGTCTTCGAGGCAGCCAGCCACAGTTCCCAAATCGCGTCGCCATTGTCGTCGGCGAAATATTTCGCCAAATCTGCCGCAGTAACATAGCCAGATACGTCTCTACTGAGGGTCTCGAGATCAAATCCACCTTTGCGGAAAATATTCGTGGCGCGAACCACCGCATACTGAGCATAAGGGCCGGTCTCGCCTTCAAAGCTCAACGCTTCTTTGAAGTCGAATGCGATAACCGAGGACTTCGTGAACTTGAGCATGAAATAGCGCAAGGCGCCAACGGCAATCTGTGTAGCGATGGTCTTGCGCTCGGCATCGCTCAACTGAGGATGGCGGGCGTCAACTTCGGTTTTCGCCGAGGCAATCAACGTATCTATCAGGTCGTCGGCTTTGACGCCGAAGCCCTTGCGGCCGGAGACTTCGATGTACGAGCGAGTTTTGTCCTCGTCAGAAAGTTCGTAGCCCAACTCGACAGCGCAACGCGGCGTCAGGGCAACCATCTCATAGGAAAAATGTGTGTAGTGATCAGCCTGGTGGTTGTAGCCGAGACCGCGCAGAGCTTCGATTACTGTGCTTTGCGCCTCAGCCTGGCGGGCATCGATCACGTTATAGATTTCTAACACACCGCCGAAGTGGGGATGATCCAAGGCACCGACCGTGGTTGAAATCCAGCAATCATGGCCGTTGGGATAGCGATAGAACTTGCGGTAGCCAAAGTCTCGTCCCAGCAGTCCAAACTTCCACAAGTGATAAGCGATGTCTTTACCTACATAGCCGACGGTTCCGTTGGAGCGGACAATTACTTTCTGATCTTCTTCAGCGACTTCGTCGTCGTTCTCACGCTTGCTATGCGGTCTCACGTCAACACCTTCGAGCGGCTCGATTACCCCGAGGACGTCGTCTCCTTTATGCCCGGCTTCCGCGGGCGAGGGCGCCCGCGCTACACCAGTTCCCCCCCTCCGCATAACCCAACAGCCTTTATTCTTGCCTTCGGTCTCAAAGAAGAGCACGCCGCCCTCTTTCAACTTGACGAAAGCTGCATCCCAGAAATGCAGGTGTAGGATTTCGCTCTCGCGGGGGAGGAAGTCGTATTCAATGTCGAGCCGGCCCATGGTCTCGAGGTGTCGGCGTAGCACCGTGACCGAAATCAGTTCGGCGATCGCGGCAGTCTCATCGTTGCCGGCTTCGATAGCATGCAGGACTTGAGCGCGCGTCTCCCTATTCTGCTTGTCCTGCTCGTACCACTGCGAAACACGGGCATACAGGTCCCAGCAGTAGTAATCAAAACGCGGTTGTCGGGCGAGTTGCTCGATTTCAGCGCGCGACTTTTTCTCGAGATACAGGAAGCCTACGACGACGTCGGCAACCTGCACGCCGGTGTTGTCGATATAGTTCTGAACGTCGATTTCCCGACCTGCAAAAAGCAGCAGGCGCACAAACGTGTCGCCCAGGATGGCATTGCGCAGATGGCCTATGTGAGCAGCTTTATTGGGATTGATGCTGGTATGCTCGACCAGAATTTTTCCTGACGGGACTCCAGCCTTGGGGTTCTGGTCACCGGCCAGGGCGGCGGCTAGATATGCCCGGTTGACACGCGCGTTGATGTAGCCGGCGCCGGCGACATCGAATCTGTCGAAGCCCTCTATCGGGTCGAGACCGGCTACGATTTCGTCGGCGATCTTGCGCGGCGGCTTACGCAATTTTTTGGCGAGCTCGAATGCGAGCGGCAGCGCGTACTCGCCGAGTTCGATTCGGGGCGGCTGTTCAATGACGATCTTGGGCACGTCGACGCCGTAGGCACGCCGCAGAAAATCGCGCACGTGTTGAGCAAGACGGCGTTCCAGATAGCGATACAAGAGTCCCTCTGACCGGTTGAAGAAGCTAGTGATTGTAGCAGAGCGCGCGTGGCACGCAGGTTTGACGGCAGGTGCGGGCTTCCCTATGATGAAAATCGGTCATTAGTTTGGCGGCATTTATGCGGATTGCCTATCTAGACTGTTTCTCCGGCATCAGCGGCGACATGTTCATGGGCGCGCTTGTGGATGCGGGAGTATCAGCGCAGCTGTTTGAAGAGACAGTCGCGGCACTGGACATTGGGGCGAGGCTCGAGATTTCTCGGCTGTACCGCGGTGGCATTAGCGCGGCAAAAGTCGATGTGTACATCCACGGCGAAAAAGACCTTCCGCGAGATGCCTATTTCGAACATTCATCCCCGATGCACGAACACAGTCATGAGCACGGTGAGGTCAGCCATCCGCACCCACGCGAGCGTGTCCAGTTGCGAGAACACAATTACGCCCGGGGAAGTCAGGAAGGTTCGCGGGCGGGAGCGCCCGTGCCTCATGAGCACGGCCGAGGCTTGAAAGAAATTCGAGAAATTATTCACAAGGCAGAGATCAGCAACGTTGCGAAGAATACAGCACTCGCCATCTTTGAAGCCCTGGGCGGAGCCGAGGCTAAGATTCATAATTGCGGTATTGAAACCATTCATTTCCATGAGGTAGGTTCCGCGGACGCGATCGTGGATATTGTTTGTGCCGCTGTGGGAGCCGAGGCTTTGAACGTCAACGAATTTGTCTGCTCACCACTGAACGTCGGCGGAGGTACCGTGAAGTGCGCGCACGGAACTTTTCCGGTGCCCGCGCCAGCAACCCTCGAGTTACTGAAGGGCGCGCCAGTCTATTCGTCCGGACTACAAGTCGAACTGGTGACGCCAACCGGCGCAGCCATTGTCAGAACTCTGGTCAAGAGATTTGCATCATTTCCTGAGATGAAGATCGAGAAAGCCGCATATGGGGCTGGCACCCACGATTTTCCTGGACATGCCAACGTTGTTCGCTTGACGTTAGGCGAGACCCAGCCAGAACTGGCGGCGAAAAGTTCGCAAGAGACAATTGCGGTGCTCGAGGCAAACCTGGACGACCTCAATCCGCAGGTGTTCGGTTACGTGATGGACCGCCTGCTGGAAGAGGGAGCGCTGGATGTCTTTGGCATTCCGGTACAGATGAAGAAAAACCGTCCGGGAATGCTGCTGACGGTGCTGTGCAAGCCTGAGGATGCGCTGAAATTTTCGCAAATGATTTTTACCGAGACTACGACGTTAGGCGTAAGGCGCCACGATGAAAAACGTCAAACGCTGCCCCGGAAATGGATTACGGTAACCACGCGGTGGGGCGACGTAAGGTTGAAAGTTGCCAGCATGAATGGAACTGTGACCAATTACGCGCCGGAGTATGAAGATTGCAGACGAATCGCAGCCGATCATCATGTTCCTCTAAAGAGCGTGATGAACGAAACTGTAGAGGCCTATCTAAGGGCTCTCAAGGATTAGAATCCCGCGCCACCAAGACACACGCAAATGAGCAGGAAGTTCTACATCACGACCCCGATTTACTACGTCAACGCGCGCCCTCATATTGGGCATGCGTACACCACCATCGCTTGTGACACGATTGCCCGCCGCCAGCGCATGATGGGCTTCGATACCTACTTCCTCACCGGCACCGACGAGCACGGGCAGAAAATCGAGCGCGCGGCCCAGGCCGCCGGCAAGACTCCGCCGCAACTCACCAATGAAGTGTCCGCCGAATTCCGGGTGCTGTGGGACCGGATGAACATTACTTACGACGACTTCATCCGCACAACATCAGATAAGCACAAGCGTGGCGTGCAGGAACTCTTCCGGCGGATTCGCGACAATGGGTACATCTACAAGGGCACCTATACGGGGCAATACTGCGTTTACGACGAACTTTACGTGGACGCGGTTGGCCCCGGCGCGCCCTGTCCGGAGTGCGGACGACCAACGGAGACGGTCCATGAAGAGAACTATTTCTTCAAACTTTCCGCATTTCAGGACCAACTGCTGCTTCTGTACGCGGATCCTGACTTCATTCGCCCAGAGACGCGCAGGAACGAGGTCACCTCGTTTGTCCGTTCAGGACTGCGTGACTTGTCCGTCAGCCGGAGGACCTTTTCGTGGGGAATTCCCGTGCCAGACGATCCGAAGCATGTGATCTATGTGTGGCTGGATGCGCTGGCGAACTACATCACTGCGTTGGGATACGGGTCAGACGATGCCAAACTTTATGAAAAATACTGGCCCGCTGACGTACAGATGATCGGGAAGGAGATCGTTCGCTTTCATTGCGTGTATTGGCCGGCGTTTCTGATGGCGGCTGGGCTGCCCGTTCCCAAGCGAATTATGGCGCACGGATGGCTGCTGTTTGAAGAGAACAAGATGTCGAAATCACGCGGCAACATCGTGCGAACCGAGACCATTCTTGACGTGCTGGGGGCGGATGCGCTGCGCTACTTTCTCCTCCGCGAGATCGTCTTTGGACAGGACGGATCATTTTCCTTTGACGCGCTGGTGCAGCGTTATAACGCAGAACTGGCCAATGGGCTGGGCAATCTAGCCAGCCGTACTCTCACGATGATCACGCGATATTTTCACGGCGAGGTGCCGTATCCGTCGCCCACGGCGGCCCATACGCCAGCGGACGATATCATCGCTGGGATTGCGGGCAGGACGATCGCTGAGTACAACGCGCTGTTTGAGCAGTATCAGTTCTCGCGCGCATTGGAAGTGGCGTGGGTCCTGGTGGCGGCGGTGGACAAATACATTGTTGAAAACGAGCCTTGGGCGCTGGGGGAGAAGCAAGATGAAGCCAGCCGGGCGCGTCTGGCGACCATTCTCTACACTTCGGCCGAGGCGCTTCGGATTGTGACCGCGCTTTCGCATGCGGTCATGCCGGACGCGACGGCGAAAATCTGGGCGCAGTTGGGGCTGGGAGATATTCGCAAGTTCCCACTGGCTGAGCTGAAGTGGGGACAGCTCCCTCTTGGAACGAAACTCGGCTCTGTCAAGGCTGTATTTCCTCGCGCTGACAAGTCAGCAATCGAAAGGATGCAGAACATGGAAGAGCAAGGACGAGGAGCACCAGTCGCGATCGCGGAGAAGCCAGCAACAGCCACGGAGGCGGCCACCATGCCGCCAACGAAAGCGACGGCGCCCACGCCTGATGGCAAGATCAGCATTGAAGACTTCGCCAAGGTCGAATTGCGGGTTGGACAAGTGAAAGTCGCCGAGAAAGTGAAAGGCGCGGACAAGCTTCTACGGCTTGAAGTCGATCTGGGCACTGAAGTACGGCAGGTGGTGGCTGGAATCGCCGAAGCGTATGCCCCGGAGTCGCTGATCGGCAGGAAAGTCGTAATCGTGGTAAATCTCGTGCCACGGAAACTGCGGGGCCTGGAATCTAACGGAATGATCGTGGCCGCCTCCGCCGAAGGCGGAAAGCCGGTGCTGGCGAGCTTTTTGGAAGATGTGCCGGTGGGGACGCGATTGAAATAGTTGCACACAAGTAGCCGAGTTTCGCTCGGCCCGGACAGCCAAAGGCGGCTGTTCCCACGTGAGCGTTTCCTGATGACTGACGACCGACGACTGATTCTTGTCGATTCCCATGCTCATCTTGAGATGGATCAGTTCAATGTTGATCGCAAGGAAACGATCGCCAGGGCGCGGGAGGCTGGTGTCGAGAGCATCGTCGCCATCGGCAGCGGAACGGGGCCAGGATCGCTTGATTGCGGGCTCCAGCTCGCCGAGCAGTACGAATTTATTTACGCGACTATCGGCATCCATCCCCATGAGGCCCGGCTGGCCAATGAAACTGATTTTGAAGAACTGGCGCAGTTAGCGAAGCGGTCCAAAGTCATCGCCTGGGGCGAGATTGGGCTCGACTACTTTTACGATCACTCGCCGCGCGACGTCCAACGACAAGTATTTCTGCAGCAAATGGAATTGGCGCAGGCGGCAAAGTTGCCGATTGTGATCCACTGCCGACCGTCGGATGGCAGCGAGGACGCGTGGGAAGATTGCCTGAAGC
Source organism: uncultured Acidobacteriota bacterium (assembly GCA_963696025.1). Classification (GTDB taxonomy): domain Bacteria; phylum Acidobacteriota; class Terriglobia; order Terriglobales; family Acidobacteriaceae; genus JABCYV01. The sequence continues at coordinate 1,158,348 of CAVOII010000014.1, read as the reverse complement.
TGCTTCGCGAGCATTGGGCGGGAAGCGGACTGGGCGGGATACTGCACTGCTTCACGGGAACCTGGCAGCATGCCAGGCGTGCGCTTGATATCGGCTTCATGATCTCGTTCGCCGGCAACATCACTTTTCCTAAAGCGCAGCAAATTCGCGATGCGGCCAAACAAGTCCCGCTCGAACGAGTGCTGATTGAGACCGACTCGCCATTTCTTGCTCCTGTCCCGCACAGGGGCAAGCGCAATGAACCCGCCTTCGTAAAGGAAGTGGCGGGTCAACTGGGCGAGTTGCGAGGTCTTTCGACAGAAAAAGTGGGACGCCAGACCTCCAGCAATTTCTACGATTTCTTCAATCTGTCGGAATGCGGTAAAAGCGGAGTTCCCAGCCGCTAGCTCTGCCCTCGCAAGCCTTCTTCTGATAACCTCATTGATTACGTTAACGATCTCAGAAAGAGTAGAAGGACATGCCGGAAAATACTTTCGACATTGTGAGCAAGCTCGATCTGCAGGAAGTTTCGAATGCAATCCAGCAGGCGCTAAAAGAAGTTCACACGCGCTTTGATCTTAAGGACTCGAAGTCAAACATCGAACTCGAGGGCAAAGATGCCATCGTGTTGCACTCGATCGATGAGTACAAGCTGAAAGCGGTAAATGACATCCTTCAGCAGAAACTGGTGAAGCGCGGCGTTTCTCTCAAAGGCCTGACTTATGGCGCAATCGAGTCCGCGGCGGGAGGGATGGCGAAACAGCGCGCTACCATGCAACAGGGCATCCCGATTGAAAAAGCGCGTGAGATCGTAAAGCTGATCAAGAACTCCAAAAAAAAAGTTCAGGCCTCCATTCAGGGAGATTTGGTGCGGGTCAGCGGAAAAGATCGTGACAGCCTCCAGGAAATCATTGCGCTTTTGCGGCAACAGGACTTCGGGATTGATATGCAATTTACGAATTACAGAACCAACTAGGAAAGACGAATGAGGAACGCTTCCGACCGCGCCGTACAGAGCGGTGAAAACAGAGATCCTTCGACTCCGCCAGCTCTTCGGCAAGCCGAAGTCCAGGCTCCGCTCAGGATGACAAAGGTGGAGGATTGAGCACACCTGCCGCCATCAACGGAAAAGAGATCTTCGAGTTGCTACGCGATGATCTCGCCGCTATTGAGCGCGAGTTCGGGCGGGACACAGTCTCGGGTGTAGAAGCGATCACTGAAATTGGTGAATATCTCCGTGGTGGCGGCGGGAAGCGTATTCGTCCGGCGTTGCTGTTGCTTTCATCCAAGCTTTTCAACTACGACGGACGCGGAGCCATCCGCTTGGGTGCAGTCGTCGAGATCATTCACACCGCCACGCTGGTTCACGACGACATCATTGACGAGGCGCAGACTCGCCGTGGTCGGCCCGCGGCCAACACTCAGTGGGGCAATTCAAAGTGCGTTCTGGCGGGCGACTGGCTGTACATGCAAGCCTTCAAGGTCGCGGTGCAGGAGCGAAACTTCCGGATTTTGGACACCCTCATTGAACTGACGCAACAAATGGTGGAAGGCGAACTGCTGCAAATGGAAAAGCTGGGCAAGCTCATTTCGCTCGATGAGCACTTCGATCTGATCTTCCGCAAGACCGCTTGTTTATTCTCGGTGTGCATGCGGATGGGAGCGATCCTGGGCAAAGCTGCTCCGGAACAGGAAGAGAGCCTGGCGCAGTACGGACGTGACCTTGGGATGGCATTTCAGATTGTGGACGACGTGCTCGACTTGACTGCCTCGGAGAGTGTTCTGGGCAAGCCTGTGGCCAGCGATTTGCGTGAAGGCAAAGTTACGATGGCAGTCATTCACGCATTGGAGCGCTGCACAGGTGCGGAGAGGAAGTTAATCGAGACCATCGTCAGAGACCGGGCGTTCGACGGCGTCACGCACGGCGAGATCCTCGGAATCCTGGAACGGTATCGCTCGCTCGAGGCGGCTCACGCGCGCGCGCTGCAATATGCAATGCTGGCGCGAAATGCGATTTGCAATTTTCCGGATGGCGAGATCAAGCGGTCGTTGTTGTGGGCGCCGGACTTCGTCGTGGCAAGAGAGAAGTAGTCAGGGATAAATCGTCAACGTCAGTTCCCCAATCTCCGCACCTGTTTGGACGCTGCTGCTGGACGACCAATCCAATTCCGGTTAGTCTAGCGCGACAGGAGATAAATGGGACTTATCTCACTAATAGCGCGTCACGGATACATCGTAGTCGCCGCAATCGTCTTCGCCGAGGCGATCGGCATGCCAGTGCCGGCAGCGCTGGCGCTGGTCGCCGGAGGAGCTGCTGCGGCCTCTGGAGCTCTCAAAGCGCCCACACTTTGGCTGCTGGCCATAGCCGCCATGTTGCTGGGTGACTCATTGCTCTACGTGCTGGGACGCTACATGGGATGGACTCTGCTCGGGTTGTTGTGTCGAGTCTCAACTAATCCGGAATCATGCATTCTGCGTTCGGCTGAATCATTTTACAAGCGCGGCAAGATCACGCTGGTTATCGCCAAATTCATTCCTGGCGTCAATACCATGGCGCCACCGCTGGCGGGAAGCATGAGAATGCGCCCCGACCAATTCCTGCGTCTGGATTTTGCGGGAGCGTCGCTCTATGCCACCGCTTATGGCGCTGTCGGGTTCCTCTTTCGCGATTTTCTGGTGTCCATTACTCACGGTTTCCGTACAGCGAGTCGTGCCGTGGAAGCCGTGTTGCTAGCCGCGCTAGCTGCTTATATTGTTTACCGCATATGGCTGTATCGCAAAAATATCGTCTACCGCGTCGTACCGCGGGTGCAGGTAGAGGAGTTGGCACGCAAGCTGGCCTCGGAGGAGAAAGAAAAAATCCTATTGGTCGACGTCCGCAGTCACGGCTATTACGACTCCGATGCGGAGCGAATCAAAGGATCAATCCGGTTGGAACCGAACAATTTGTCGGAAGAGCTCAAGACCTTGCCCAAGGACAAGAACATTTATCTGTACTGTACTTGAGCGCGCGAAGGAACTAGCGCCCGGGTGGCGCATCTGCTGCGGGAAAAAGGATTTAACGCGTTCGTTATTGTTGGTGGCCTGGCCGCGTGGCGGAAAGCGGGCCAGGCAACCGAACCAGTACCACATGATGATTTAGTAAAACTGCCGATGTTCACTTAGGCGGTGTAGGATTGTGGCCTCTTGGCCATGACCAATACCGAGCCTGGGAAACAGAGGTGCCGATAGTTGCCGGAGGAATTCCCGTGATACCTACTTAGTCGCCGTTCAGATCCGGAATACACTCCTATTTGATGAGCAAAGAAGTTGAAATCAAATTCCGCGTTGAGAAGCTTCGAGGCCTCAGCAAGAAACTGCGAAAGGCTCGATTCCGTCTGCTGACGCCTCGTACCCGCGAAATGAACACGCTTTATGACCTTCCCGGCCAGCCCCTGCGAAAGCGTGGCGACCTGTTACGTCTGCGCCAGTATGGAACGGAATGGCTGCTGACCCACAAGGCCAAGGGGAAGACCGGGCGTTACAAGACTCGAGGGGAGAGCGAAACCAAGGTCGCAAGTGGAAAAAAAATGGAGGCCATCCTGCATGCATTAGGTTTTCAGCCTACGTTTCGCTACGAAAAATTCCGGGCCGAGTGGAGTGATGGGAAGGGGCACGTGGTCGTGGACGAAACACCGATCGGGAACTTTGCTGAGATCGAGGGCCCGCCACGATGGATTGACCGCACCGCGCGGCCACTGGAAATTGCGCCCAACTCCTACATCACCCAGACCTATAGCGAATTGTTCTTCGCATGGAAGCGGCGGACCCATAGCCGGGCCAAAGAGATGACCTTCAGAACTATTGGTCATAAGCCACGCAAGGGCTAGCGACTTTCATCGCCCACTACTTTTGCTTTTCCGATCGAGAGCCCATGTCCTGCGGAAACGACTTGAAAGCTACTTCGCGCGGTCTCGATGAGGTCTTCTGATTGGAATCAATTGTCGATTCGGTGAGCACCCCTTTCAAAAGATAGTAGGCCTCGTCTCCTGGATTCTTTCCTTCTCCTCGTTCGACTACGCCCTTGAATTCGTACCAGGCGCCATGAACGGTCTGGGTGGTGAAGTTCAGATTCGTACCCTCCAGCTTGCCTTGCTTGAAAAACTGATCGAGGAATACGCCACGATCGCTGTCCAATTCTCCATATCGGGAGACAAATCCAGTTACGCGTCCCTTGTCTTCGACGGTGATCTGCACGAATTCGCCATCTTTGAGGAAGGAGTACATGCCGGAGTAATCCTGGGCCGACTTAGGTGCAGCATTCTGGGGAGGGTTCTGCCCGAAGGCCAGCGCCCACACAGTCAGCAATAGGCCAGCGATAACTTGTTTCTGCATCGTCTTTCCGGCGTTCACGTATCTCATTAGAGCACGAAAAATGCAGATGAACTCCTCAATATCGTCTCCATCGGGGTCCAAGCTATAATCCAGTTACAGTAGTCGTCGCCCCGCTTTGTATGAGATTAACCTCTGAGGTCGCGGAAACAACGATTGACGAGATGGCAGGACCAGTGCCTGCACCCACGTTCCTGGTCAAGCTGGATCCCAGGCACAAGGTTTTCTTTCGCAATCTCACAGATTTATTTTGGAGTCGACGGCCGCCCACCCTAGACTCTTTGTCCCGGCCCGGTGCTTTCTGGCCCGATGTATTTGTTTCATCTCATTTGCCCTGGAAACGCTTTGCGGAGTCGGCGTTCTGTCACGCAACCGTCATCCTGGTCATCTGGGGGTTCGGTCAATTCTGGCCGCAGCGACCGCGCGTGATTGATCGCCCCGTGTTTCGCAACTCGGATGTCATCTATTACTCAGCTTCGGAATACTTGCCGCCAATCAATACCGGCGTAAGGCATGCTGAACGGCCGCAGCGTGGTGACCCGGAATACGCTCCGCAACCAATCATCTCCGTTCCGCCTGAACCTGACAACCGTACGCAGACGATTGTCACTCCTCCTGATGCCAAGCTGAATCATGACGTCGCGCTTCCTAACATCGTAGCCTGGTCGGGCGTGCAGCCAGCCGCACCTCTTGCGGCCACTTCAAACCCAAACGTGGAGATGAAGCTGCCAGCCCTGCCGGCGTCTGTAGTTGCGCCGGCGCCGGAACTGAACGCTGCCTCAGCGGCGCGAACTTTGCAGGGACCGTCTCCCGCGATTGTCGCTCCTCCACCCAGCGTTGAAACCGCTTCCAATCGCAAGTGGGGAGACATGAATATTGGCCACAGCGCGGTAGTTGCGCCGGCGCCGCAATTGCCGGTCAGCGAGCAGCGCTCGATGGCCCAAGCTACTTGGGGTGGGGCCGGTAGGGCAGTAGTGCCTCCGCCGCCGTCGATCGGAGGAAGCGCGACTTCGAATCGAGGTGGCCGCGTCATCGCGCTCGGCATTCATCCTGCCGTGCTGAGCGCACAAATTGAAGTTCCAGCAGGAAACCGCCGAGGAACCTTTGCAGCAACGCCAGAAGGGAAAGCTGGTGCAGCTGGAACTCCGAATGTTGTGGCCGATGCAAACTCCGCGAACGGAAATGGCGCCGGTTCGGGCAACAATGCTAAGGGCGTTCCTCCCGGGCTTTACGTTGGTGCGAGCTCAAACCAAGCCGCCTCCGGTGCGGCTGGCCACGTCTCGGGAAATGAAACTGGTGACGCCACGAAATCTTCCGGCGACCCTCGGCTACTGGCTGAGGCAACGCCACCGTGGGTCACGAGCACCGCGCCGCGCCGCGCCGCAGAAATCCCCGACAACGCTACCGAACTAGAGAAGAAGGTCTTCGGCAATAGGAAGTCTTACTCCATGACGCTTAACATGCCGAACCTCAATTCCGCGGGCGGAAGCTGGGTCATTAGGTTCGCAGAGTTGCACGATGACCACATCCAGGGCGAACTTGTGGCCCCCTTGGCCATGCAAAAGGTCGACCCAGCCTATCCGCTGGAACTAATGCGCCGCGGTGTGCAAGGCACAGTGACCCTCTACGCCGTTATTCGTAGCGATGGATCGGTCGGCGAAGTGCGCGTGCTGCGCGGAGTAGACGACCGGCTGGATGAGTACGCACGCACCGCGCTATCTAGTTGGCACTTCCATCCCGCGACTAAGAATGGAGCCGCAGTGGATCTCGAAGCTGTCGTAATGATTCCGTTCAAGGCGCTCAGGATGAAACCCAGTTTCTAATTAGCGAACGTCATCGTTCTATTTTCCGGCCGCGGCTTTTGCTTCCAGAGCGGAATAAACCGAGGGATTCGAGCATACCTCGTAATACCAGCGCTCAGTCCAGTGCTGCAGCGAAAAATTGTGCGGAACGACTTGCGGGATGCGGCTGGCGCGCAGCAGGATCTTCCGGAAGATATCGTTACCCAATGGTACCAATCCGCTGTATAGCCGAAATCCTTCGCTACCCCAAAGTTCGGGTAATTCAAGCTGGCATGGTTCCAGCGAAATCTCACGCTCCAGCCGATGAAACGCCGCTTCGCTTATCCGGATGCCATTCAGGTTGTACTTCATGATGAAGTCGTCTGGACTCTCACCGGCATCTGCATCATCTACGGTCTGAAAGGCATAAACGTTGAACGGGCTTTCCATCCGCTCGATGGCTTTACGCACCCGCTTGCTGCAGGAGGATAAGCGGTCGCTTTCATTCAACGCATCGGAAATCATGATCCGCTGTTCACCATCCATCAGGTACATGGGCGCGGAATCCTGGAATGAAACGCCAACTCCCAGCTCCAGCGTCGGCAATCCGGCGCGCTCCAGCAACTGATTGTATCCGCGTACGATTTCAATGATCTCCCGCGCCAGCACGCAAGCCCGGCCCACCGCCAGGCTGGATTCTCCTTCGCGCTCAAGAAGCGCCAGAATGATCGCATCGCCTTCCAGGAAAACTTTGCTGGCGCCATACTTGGCGAGCAGTTTGTTGACCGGATCGTAGAAATTCAGGCTGAAATAGGAAGCCGGGTTCATTCCCCGCTCCAGCAGCGATCGAGTCAAGCGGGAAGAATCCCGCACATCCGCCTTCAGGACTACGTGGCGAAGAACCTTGTCTTCGGTAGGCTTCTGCTCTTCCGGCAAAAGAAAATCGTAGAGCGTGCCATTCATGGCGGAGAGTTCCCGCATTTTCTGATTGCCGATCAGGTTAACGCTGTCCAAGGCTTCATTCAGCGCTTCCAGCCGCCGCAAGTCGCGGTGATAACGCAGGAAGTCCCGCAGAAAACGTCCTGCCATCTTGGTTCGATCGGCCCCGCGACAGCCCGTCACTCGGTTCATTGCCGCGCAAAGACTGTCGGATGATAGTTTGCCATGCTGTTCGATCAGCTTTTCCACGCGATCGCGCTCTTCGCGTGAGATCAGGCCGTTTTTCAGTTGTTGGGCGTTGATGCGGGGCGAGTATTCAGCCAACAATGGCACCACTTCATAGGAAGCGACCACGTGGTCCATCGCGCCTTCGCGTTCGAGCAGTTCAGTCCAGGCAGCGAGTCGCCCTTTCTGAGAGCGGCCTTCCAACGTGGAGTCGTCCGGATTGCCGGCCGCAACTAACTGCTGCGCATTTTCTGGCACGCTGAGCCAACCGTCCAGTACACCCTCTCGCTCAATTTCAGGCCCCAGGTTCAAGGCTCGGAGGAATTCAGAGGCCAGACTTCGGATATTAGAGAATCGATCAGGATCGCGGTCAAAATTCCCTAACATCACGTAGTGCTCGGCGTTGAGGTACGCGTCGCGGCCATCTTCGGTGAAGATGAGGGGGTTCAAGAAGAGCCGGTACTCAGCTTCTCCACGGTTGCCAAAGAGGGAACGGCGCATTCGCGCCAGGGTTTCCTTCTCGATTTCCCGCAGGATGCGAAACAGCTCTTGCCCGGCCTTGCGAAGGATGATCTTTTTGGCTACTTGAAAGGCCGCAATCCTCTCACGGTACTCCAGCGCTTTCTGCTGCCGAACTCCCTCGTAACTCTTGAGCATCATGCGGCCGCGTTCCAGCATCTGCGCGAACTGCGCATTCAGTTCGACCCTTAAAAACTTAATGATGGCCAAGCGTACGAGCAGATCGACCGCCAGATTTTCTGCTGCCTTGGCACGGGTCAGTCCGGCTACGTGCACTTCCGCCAGAAGGGGCTTCAGTTCCGCCGCGCTGGCTTTGGCCGGCGTCTTCATGGCCGGAGATGATTTTATGAAGTGATTGCTCTGTGTTCTTTCCGGAGATTCTGCCGCCAATAACCCTTCTATGTCACCGTGGCGTGCGATCAGGCGGGCAACATGGAGACGTGCCTGTTCCACGAATCGGGGACTCAGGTGGACGTCATGCCGTAGGTTATCCACGCCCAGTTGCAGGCCTTCCAAGGAAAGCGCGGGAGTATACCCAGTAAGTGAGGGAGGCTGTATGTCCTCCGCAGCTCCGAGTTTGAAAATGGGAAAACGTGGCATGACGGATCGTTTTTCTTCTAGGGCTGCGGCGCTTGACTGACCAGGTTGCCGCGGAATTGAGGTACTACCAGGGCCTGCTCCAGGGTAGCGGTCGTCACCGGGAGTCTGGTTGAGGGACTCTTCGGCGCATCCCCAGTCCAATTGGGCTCGGCATCGGCGTATGCGACCGACGAAAACAATACGAGCAGGCAGGCGCACCAGCGGCGAAGCATTCGCTCCCCGGAAACTGCTGATTTTCTTACTAGTAGCAGGAGCGTAGCATGGCATCGCTGGGCAACCAATGTTACTCAAGTTACGTGTCAAGTGATTGATTTTTTAGAACGAAATTGGCGATAGCGAGGTTCTCCAACTGCGCAACGTACTGCGTCGGAGTCCGTCGTGTTCTAATATTCTTTCGCCGGAGCAGTTATGCGTCGCGCTGTAACTCATCTGAAGAAATCGGATCCCGTGCTTCGCGCCATCATCGAGCGCGTGGGACCATGCCGCATGGAATTCGGCCTGCCGGAGTTCCATAGCCTGGCAGAAGCCATCGTCTACCAGCAGCTAAACGGGAAAGCCGCAGTAACGATTTTCAAGCGCCTGGCAGCGCTGGCAGGAGAGCCGCTTAGGCCCGAAGGCATACTCAAGCTGACCGACGCTCAACTGCGTTCGGTGGGTTTGTCAAAGCAGAAGTCGTCTTACCTGAAAGACATGGCCCAACGGGCCTCCCGCGGCGAACTCGACTTCTCACGATTGCCGAACCTGTCGGACGAAGAAGTCATTAAGCATCTGACTCAGGTCAAAGGAGTGGGCGTGTGGACAGCCCACATGTTCCTGATGTTCACGCTGCGGCGCCCGAATGTGCTGCCCACGGGAGACTTCGGTATCCAGATGGCCATGAGGAAGCACTACAAGAAACGCAAGATGCCTAAACCGGAGCAGATGGAGAAGATCGCCAAACTATGGGAGCCGTATCGGTCGATCGCGTGCTGGTACTTGTGGCGAAGTCTGGATTTAAAAACTCCTGGGGTGTGATAACTTGTGGGCATGGGAACGCCCAAAGCCGTACGAGGTGCGAAGCCAATCTGGGCTTATAATGTGGCCTGTTTGAGCTCCTGGAGGGTCGGCGCAAGCCGAACATCAAGTGGTGGACAATGCCCTCTGCCCTGTTCATCGTCCTTTGCCTCGGAATCAATATCGGCATACTAATCGGCCGGCGCAGCTGGGACATTCTTGAATGGGGTCAAGCCGCCTTTATGACCATCGTGGCTTGGTTGATCGTGTCTCCCATTCTGCGAGAAATGAGTGCAAAATTGAAGAATGATGGCGACCGCTGACCCCAAAATCCGCGTGCTGGTAGCCAAGCCCGGACTCGACGGCCATGACCGCGGCGCCAAGGTGATCGCCCGGGCCTTACGCGACGCAGGCATGGAAGTTATCTATACCGGTCTGCGGCAAACGCCGGAGATGATCGTCAATGCGGCGCTGCAGGAAGACGTCCACGTCATCGGGCTGTCGATTCTTTCCGGCGCGCACAACACCATCGTGCCGCGGGTCATGGATTTGCTCAAGCACAACAAAATGGACGATGTGCTGTTGGTGGTCGGAGGGATTATTCCCGATCAGGATGTGGACAATCTCAAGAAAATCGGAGTGGCCGCAATTTTTCAGCCGGGCACTGCCATGGACAACATTGTCAATTTCATCCGGGCGAACGTGAAGCCGCGCGGCGTGCCCACGGCTGGTTGATGTCCCAGATCAGCACGACCCGCCTGCTCGATCTGCTTGCCCGTACAGTCGGACCTAGTCCATGGTATTGGAAGACTTTCCCCTCACTCCACTCACCTGCCGGTCAGCGATTCGCATGGATTCATCACGGCGACCATGGTCCGTTGAGCTATTTGGTCTCGCTCAATCTCGAGCAGGAGCCAGACCGACCTCGACTGGCACTGAACACTTACTGCCGCCCGTTTCTCGTGCCACCGTCGCATCTCGGCATTTGGTGTCCCGAGGGCCGCAGCATCCGCTTCACGGTCTTCGATCCCGAACAGCTCAAAGAATTCGATCTCGCCGAGATTGCCGGATGGTTCAAGCAATCCAGCGAACGTATTTACTCCGCAACCGCGCCTCTTGCCGATTTTGAGCCACCCGCGCTGGGGGCGTCCACTCAAAATATTGAGGTACCGCCGGAACTGCGGACCGTGGACGAACTCATCGTCCCCACCAGTTATTCCGCGAAGAGCAGGGATGATCCCGCGTTCGCGTTGTACATTTTCTACCTGCGAGCGGGATTGGTCGAGGTGCTGCCACAAAAATGGTTTACAGCTAGCCAATATGAGGTGGGGAAACAGTGGATCACGCGAGCGGCGCGGGATCCGGAGTCACACGGCATCTTCGGGGAATGCTTCGGAGTCGGAAGTTTTCTGCTCGAGGAAGATGGATGCCGCCTGGACCGGTGGATAGAACGTAGCGCTTAGCGAGGAACACTGAGGCGGAGGATCTCGATCCTGTGGGGAGAGAAATGACCAGCGACAAACTTCACTGGATCGAGGCCGCCGAATTGGGTTCACTGCACGGGGTAACCTGCTTCGCCGGGCAGATAGCCGTTCACTTTGAGCACTTTCATTCCGGGCTTGACTTTGCTGCACTCACCAGAGTGATGCCGCCGGCAAAGACTCCGAGCGCCTCGATCTGCATGCCAACGGACGGCAGCATCATGGGTTCGGCCTGGGCTTCGCCGCGGAATATCTGCGCGGTCCAGTACTGCTTGTATTCGCTCTCCGACATGCCAAGAAATTTCAACAAAACGCTGCGCTCGTGCGTCCCAGGACCCGTGACCAACAGTTTTATGGGTTGGCCGACCCCCCAGGATCGCTTTTCGCCAACGAAAACCTTGGGCAGTTCGGCCGGGGAGATTGTACTTACTTTGTTGTCCTCGTTGACCATGACAGCCACATCTTCCTTCTGGGCAGCGGCGGGCGTGTTGACCATGCCCGGCAGCAAACTCAGCGCCAGAATCGCCCTCCATTTCGCTGTCATACGGTCTCCACTCCTTAGAACGCGAATACCAACTGCAGTTGGAGGCCGTTGAGGTCGGGCAGGCCCTTGCGGACGGTGTGGTCAAGTTGCGTCTTGAATGCGATGTTGTCGCTGAAGTCGTAGCGCGCGCCGAATGATGGACCGTAACGCAGGCGCACATCATTGAAGAAGCCGCCCCCGTTTGCGTTCACATACTGGTAGCGAAAAAACGGACGGAGTCGGAGACGGAGGCAGTGAAACTGTCTGGAAAGCTGGGAATAGAACGCGGGCTGGTTGTATACAATATAACTGCCCTCCAGCGAATGACGAATGAGGAAACCTTCGTTGAGAAACTCAATACCATTGTGCACATAAATCGCATGAGCATTTACGACGGTCTGACCAAACCGGAGAACGGGCGTCTCGTCGCTGCGGCTGATCTTGTCGTGGTAAAAGGAACCGCCCACCCGCAAGCCGGGAATCCAGTCCGGGCGAACGAAGGCCCCGGCAAGCACATGGTTGCCGTTATTCTCCTGATCTGAATTGCCTGAACCATCGATGTCGGGCCGGACGGTATAGCTCGATCCGTATTCAAAAATATAGTTCAATCCCACCTTACCCGAGGGGACGAGACCTGTGATCGAGAGGCCCACGGATTGCGTGGGTAACAAACCACCTTCATTTGCGAATTCCATGACCAGTGGCCGGTCTGCCGTGGTCAGCAGCCACTTGGCGCCCCGGAACTCCGAGTTGTAGTAGCCGATGCCGGTTTGATATCGGCCAAACGACATCTTCAGGTAGTCGTCGAAATCGTACTTTAGCAGGAAACGCTCCAGGTCTACGCTGAAGGTCGCGCGCTACGTTCGCCAAACGCAATCTCAGAAAGCACGCTGGCCTTCTCGCTGAGCTTGGAGCTAAGAAAAAGGTCAAAGTCTCCGGTATAGAAATTGCCTGCTGAACCGGGAACAAAACCAAACGTTCCCAGTTCAGGCTGGCGCTGGTCCAGCACCTTATAGTTGACTTCACCGAAGCCGAGCCACCGGATACAGCGCAAATCATGAAAGTCGTGGTTGGCAGCCGGCATCTGTGCCGTCCCAACCGTCTCTTGCGCGGGACGTGATGCGCTCTGGGGAGCTGGGCTGGGCTGCGCCTCGACTGACGCAGCCGCCTGGTTTGCCTCCAGCGCCTTCACCTTTTCTTGCAGCTCCTGCACTTGCTGCACCTATAGGCGAATCGTTTCCCGATCACCCGCAGGAGTATCTTGCGCCACACCTAAAGCAATGAGCAGCAAGAACGTGATCAACACCACGTGGATGCGGAACAAGTTTGTCCTTCCCTCCCTTAGATCGGGGTGACCTCGTGCAAGTTCCCTGGATTGACTTTCGGCAACTCCGGCTGCGAGCATCGGATTACGAAAGTAAGGGAAACAGTGGTGTCCAGTTGCGATCGAGGGAGTCCCGGCATGGGGCGACGTGATTGCGTCGCCCGGCTCCGCTGGTATACCGTAAACGGTTTCGAGTTCTCGATTCATGGCCAATCGCATCGATCCCGGCGGACTTCCGACTTCTCCCGTCCTCGAATCACGGCTGGACCCGACTTCCGCCCGCTTTGAAGCCAACATGCGTTTCATGGCGGACCTGGTTTCGCAGGTGCGCAATGAAGAGGAGGCAATTCGCGAAGGAGGCGGAGAAAAAGCCATTGAGAACCAGCACGGCAAAGGCCGACTAACGGCACGCGAGCGGATCAACCTGCTGGTTGATTCTGGTACATTCTTTGAACTAGGAGCCTATGCGGCGCACGGCATGTACGAGGAGTGGGGTGGAGCGCCGGCCGCGGGTGTGGTCACCGGGCTGGGTCGGATCTATACGCGGCTGGTAATGATCATCGCCAACGACGCGACCGTCAAGGCAGGCGCGTTTTTCCCCATGACCGCAAAGAAAGTTATACGCGCCCAGAACATCTCGATTGAAAATCGCATTCCAACGGTCTACCTGGTGGACTCGGCCGGCGTGTTTCTTCCGTTGCAGGAGGATGTATTTCCGGATACTGACGACTTTGGGCGCGTCTTTCGCAACAATGCCGTGATGTCGGCCTTGGGGATTTCCCAGATCGCGGCCATCATGGGCATGTGCGTCGCCGGCGGAGGCTATCTCCCGGTAATGTGCGATCACGTGCTCATGACTGACGGCAGCGGGCTGTTTCTTGCCGGGCCAGCCTTGGTGCAAGCGGCTATCGGACAGAAGATTTCGGCGGATGAGCTGGGCGGAGCGGCTATGCACTCGGCGATCAGCGGGACGGTGGATTTCCATGAGCCCAACGACGAAGCCTGCCTGGCGCGGATCCGCGCCATCGTCGAGAAGTGGGGCTATCGCCGGCAATCGCCCTGGGACCGCCGCAAGCCGGACCCACCCGCGCTGGCGGCGGAGGAAATTTATGGGATCTATGATTCCTCCCCAGCGCGTCCGTATGACATGAAGGAGATCCTTGCCCGCATTGTGGATGGCAGTCGCTTCGACGAATACAAGCCAGAATATGGAAAGACGCTGATCTGCGGCTATGCGCGAATTGGAGGATTCGCTGTGGGCATCGTAGCCAACCAGAAGCTGCACGCGCAAGCGACGGACCACGAAGGCCACAAGCGGCTTGAGTTTGGCGGCGTCATCTATACGGAATCAGCGGAAAAAGCCGCACGCTTCATCATGGACTGCAACCAGAACCTGGTACCGCTCGTGTTCTTCCATGATGTGAATGGCTTCATGGTGGGGCGAGATGCGGAGTGGAGCGGCATCATAAAAGCTGGCGCCAAAATGGTGAACGCAGTATCGAACTCCGTAGTACCGAAAATTACCGTCATTGTGGGTGGGTCGTTTGGCGCCGGGCACTACGCCATGTGTGGCAAGGCTTACGATCCGCGCTTTGTGTTTGCCTGGCCGACCGCGCGCTACGCAGTGATGAGTGGCGATTCCGCCGCCGGGACGCTGGTCGAGATCAAGATCAAACAACTCGAGCGTAGCGGCCGCAAGCTGAGCGACGAAGAGCGCAAGCAGCTGTACCAGTCGGTCAAGAAGACTTACGACGAACAGACCGATCCGCGTTACGGAGCTGCACGTCTGTGGATTGATAAGATCATAGACCCGGTGGAGACGCGGGATGCTATCACGCAAGCATTGGAAGCTGCGGCGCTGAATCCGGATGTGCCGGAGTTCAGGGTGGGAGTGCTGCAAACATGATTCACCACGCAAGCACGGAGACACGGAGCAAACTGTTTAAGGAGGAGCTTACGGAGGGGTGATGGGTGCCGCAATCGAGGTGCATCGAGCGATCGGCCCAGGGCTCCTCGAGTCGGCATATGAAGTGTCTCTGTCATGAGTTACATCTTCGTGGCATCACGTTCCAGAGGCAGGCGCCGCTCCCTGTCAACTACAAAGGCATGAGCTTGGACTGTGGTTACCGCTTGGACATTGTTGTTGCAGATACGCTGATTCTTGAGCTCAAGGGCCTCGAACATGTGCTACCGGTCCACGAGGCCCAACTGCTAACGTACCTGAAGATGACGGACAAGCGAGTCGCGATAATCTTCAACTTTCATGTTGCGGCTCTTGTTCGGGTGGCATGGTACGAAAAGTGATTTGATTTCTCCGTGCTCAGTGTCTCCGTGGTGAAAAGTGTCTGATTCTGTCAAACTAATCGAGTGTCCGCGTGATGCCTGGCAAGGGCTCAAAGGGCAGATACCCACTTACATCAAAGCTGATTACCTGAAAGCATTGATCAGCGCGGGTTTCAAGCATATCGATGCGGCTTCGTTCGTCTCACCCAAAGCCGTTCCGCAGATGGCGGATTCGGAAGACCTCCTGAAAGAACTCGATCCTCCGGATGATGTGGAGATCATCGCCATTGTGGTCAACGAAAAAGGAGCGCAGCGAGCCATCAACACTCAAGCAGTACGCACATTGGGTTTCCCCTATTCGGTCTCACCGACTTTTCTGCGGAACAATCAGCACCAGACGCTGGAGGAGGCCATCGACGAATTGGAGAAGGTCACCGGAAAAGCGGAGGAAGCAGAGCTCGAGACTGTTGTCTACATTTCGATGGCATTCGGCAATCCCTACGGCGATCCCTGGAACGTCGGCGAAGTTGTCGATGCGGTCGATCTTCTCGAATCCTCTGGGATTCGGATGATTTCGCTCGCTGACACCGTCGGGCTGGCGGGGCCGGCGCAGATTCGTGAATTGTTTTCTGCGGTGCATTCCAAGTATGACTACCTGGAAGTTGGCGTACATCTGCATAGCCGTCCCGAGCAGTCCGTGGAGAAAGTCTTGGCGGCCTACGATGCTGGTTGCCGCCGCTTTGATTCCGCCCTCGGCGGGCTGGGTGGCTGTCCATTTGCCCAGGATGCGCTGGTGGGGAACATTCCCACAGAAAAAGTCATCGAGGCACTGGCGCAGCGTGATGCGGATTTGCCAACAATTAAGCCTCTAGAGACGTTGCTGAGAGCGACAGCCGAGATTGGTGTGAGATACACGAATAGCTCGGCCGCGGATTGAGGCATCACCTGTCATGCTGAGCGGAGCAGGAACTTCGCAACCGCTTCGTCCTGCGTAGTCGAAGCATCTCTATCGGCCAATGTTCCGCTTGTAGGGATCCTTCATTACGCTCAAGATGACAGAACTACTAGGTCGAGAATGCAATATACAACCATCCAACTTACGAACGATTCCGGCGTTGCTACCATCACTCTCAATCGACCGGACAAACGCAACGCCATCAGCTTTCACCTAGTCGAGGAATTGCTCACCGCCCTCGATGAGATCGAGCAGTCTGCCGCCCAGGTCGTCATTCTGACGGGCGCTGGCAAGGCATTCTGTGCGGGCTTGGATCTGGACGAATTGAAATCCCTGCTCGGTAAGACGCACCAGGAAAACGTAGAGGATTCGGCTCGGATGGCGCACATGTTTCGCCGCCTTTATGATTTTCCCCGGCCTACCATTGCTGCCGTAAACGGCGCAGCAGTTGCCGGTGGAACGGGCCTTGCGACCATGTGCGATTTCACAGTAGCAGTGCCGGAAGCCAAGTTTGGCTACACCGAGGTTCGCATCGGATTCGTCCCGGCAATCGTTTCTTCCATATTGGTCTGGCAGATTGGACATAAGATGGCGCGCGACCTGCTATTGACCGGACGACTGTTCGACGCCGCCGAGGCAAATCGCCTCGGTCTGGTCAATGAGCTGGTTGCGCCCGAGCAGTTGATGACGCGCGCACGCGAACTGGCGGCGCAACTCATGGAAAA
This sequence comes from uncultured Acidobacteriota bacterium, assembly GCA_963696025.1. GTDB lineage: Bacteria > Acidobacteriota > Terriglobia > Terriglobales > Acidobacteriaceae > JABCYV01. Next base: position 1,141,650 of record CAVOII010000014.1, on the reverse strand, counting down.
CAGTCCCTCGTCCATGCAGTCCACAAAGAAACTCATCAATGGATTTATTGCGGCTCAACTCGACTCTCAGATTGCCACCGCAATCGAGGACAATGCACGCATCCGAACTACAGCCGATTTTCGCGAGGGCATCACTTCGTTTCTGGAAAAACGGAAACCGCGCTGGAGCGCTAAGTGAGGGCCGCAGACAATAACCATCCCATGATCAGCGAGACCCGAGTGCGGGTGCGCTACGCCGAAACGGATCAGATGGGTGTGGTCTATCATTCCAACTACTTTATCTGGTTCGAAATCGGGCGGGTGGAATTGATACGGCAACTCGGTTTTGCTTATCGCGACATGGAACAGGGCGATGGCCTGTTTATTGCGGTGGTAGACGCACGTTGCCGTTACAGGGCTCCGGCCCGCTATGACGATGAGGTAATCGTTCGTACTCATCTCAAAAATGTTCGCGACTCGGTAGTTCATTTTGGATATGAATTGGTGCGAGCCAATGATGACGCATTGCTGGCTGAAGGTGAGACCACTCACATAGTGACCGATGCACAGATGAAGACGACGCCGCTGCCCGAAAAATATCTGAAAGCGTTCCGGGAGGCGGCAGGAAAGTGAGTGGGTGGCAGGTCTCAGGGGTCAAGTGTCAACCCATCCCGGAGATCGGCAGAACCCAAGACCTAACACCTGGGACTTGAAATCCCGGCTGGGAAGATTCCTTTGAGAGCCCTTCACATTAACGGCACCGGTCTGACACTGGCGGAGGTGAGGGAAGTGGCGGCTGAACGCCGCCCCGTGCTGCTTGATCCAGACGCTCGTGAAGCGGTGAACAAGGCGCGCGGGGTAGTTGATGCGATCGTCGCGGAAAACAGAGTCTCCTACGCCATCACTACGGGCGTGGGCAAGTTGAGCGATGTGCGTATCGCTGGCGATCAGATTCGAGAGCTGCAAGTAAATCTGGTGCGGTCGCACGCCGCGGGAGTGGGCGAACCGCTTTCGATTGCCGAGACCCGCGCCATGATGCTGCTGCGAGCCAACTCCCTTTCCAAAGGCCATTCGGGAGTTCGTGCCAGAGTCATCGACACGATTTGCGAGCTGCTGAATCGTGGCGTCACTCCCATGGTTCCCTCGCAGGGCAGCGTGGGCGCCAGCGGTGATCTCGCGCCGTTGGGGCACTTGGCTTTGGCTCTAATCGGTGAAGGCGAATGTTTGGACGAAAAGGGTCTTCGAGTTCCCACGGCCGAGGCTTTGCGCCGTGCCCAGGTCAAGCCGCTGGTACTCGAAGCGAAAGAAGCAGTCTCGCTGATCAACGGGACACAGGGGATGCTGGCGGTTGGAATTCTGGCGCTGCTGGCATCGGAGATTCTGGTGGATTCCGCGGATGTAATTGGGGCACTCACGCTCGACGCGCTGCGAGGCACAGATGTCGCCTTTGATGAGCGCATTCACAAGGCGCGGCCCCATGCCGGACAGCTTAAGACTGCTGCAAATCTGCGCAAGATGCTCGAGGGCAGCCAAGTTCGCGAATCGCATCGCGATTGTGACCGCGTGCAGGATGCATATTCGCTGCGTTGCATGCCGCAGGTGCATGGCGCGGTACGGGATACGCTGACGCATTGCCGCGAGGTTATGGAGATTGAACTCAACTCGGCAGTGGACAATCCGTTAATCTTTTTCAAGAGCACTAGTGGGGCGGGCGTCTTTCACGTCGGGGCGCAGCGAAGCTCCGCTGAGGATGACTCCGACGTCCTATCCGGCGGAAATTTCCATGGGCAGCCCGTGGCCTTCGTCCTGGACTTCCTTGGCATTGCTCTGAGCGTGCTGGCTGGCATCTCCGAGCGAAGATTGGAACGGCTGGTGAATCCTGCGCTGAACGAAGGTTTACCGCCTTTCCTAGCCGCGGGCGCAGGGTTGAATTCGGGATTCATGATGCCACAGGTCACCGCTGCCGCTCTAGCCAGCGAGAACAAAGTGCTGGCGCACCCCGCTTCAGTGGATTCGATCACCACTTCCGGCAATAAAGAAGACTACGTTTCCATGGGGATGACGGCGGCGCTAAAGCTGAAACGGATCGTCGAAAACACGCGCAACGCCATGGCGATCGAGGCCATGGCCGCGGCCCAGGCGCTGGATTTTTTGGCGCCACTCAAGACTTCGAAGCGCGGGCAGGCAGCGCATGCGGCGATCCGGTCGGTCTGTCCGACGATGGACAGGGACCGTGTGATGTATCAGGACTTCGCGCGGATCGCTGAGTTGATTGCGAGCGGGAAGGTTGCGGAGGCGCTGCGGTAAGAGGGGCTCTCCCGTCCTCACTGCACGGGCGAGGACGCGCGCGCCTACATCAGCCCACGCGAGCGGCGTTGCCATCCAAACCCAACTCCTGGGCGATCCCCTTCATTGCCTCGATGCAGAAGGCAATGTGTTCTTCTAACTCGACGCCCAGATCGGCAGCGCCGTTCACAATGTCGTCGCGGTTTACGCTGCGGGCAAAGGCTTTGTCCTTCATCTTTCTTCGCACTGACTTGGCTTCTACTTCATGCAAAGACTTTCCCGGCTTGACCAGTGAGCACGCGGTGATGAATCCGGCCAGCTCGTCGCATGCAAAAAGGGCTTTCTTCATCGGAGTATCGCGTGGGACGCCGGTGAAGTCGGCGTGCGACATGATGGCTTCGCGAACTTCGTCCGAATAGCCGCGTTCTTTCAATATTTTGTTGCCTTTGTAGGGATGGTCATCGAGGCTGGGATACTTGTCATAATCGAAATCATGGAGCAATCCGACTATGCCCCAGAGCTCTTCATCTCCGGAAAGCTTGCGAGCGTAAGCCCGCATGCAGGCTTCGACGGCCAGCGCGTGCTTGCGCAAACTTTCTGATTGGGTGAACTCAGTTAGTAACCCCCACGCCTGTTCTCGATCACTCATGGTTTCGTACCTGTTTTCTCCGGTTTTTCGCCTGCTAATTTTGCTTTTCCAATAAGATACTCCGGTTTTGACACCAGAATCTGCTTGACATCCACAGGTGTTGTACCGCAGATTACGCTGCAGGTTGGAATCAGGATGTTTTCGGTTCCAGGAGAAGCCCCCGCTCTGGCAACTCCCAAACCTAGATGGCTACCACCCTTGCTCCTGTAGATTCAAGGGAAGTCGTTCGTTGCGATCACTGCCTGCTGGTTCAATTTCGTACTTCCAACGATCTTTGCCGCCGCTGCCGCGCCTCGTTAGACGAAGACGAGCCGGAAGTGGTATTGGCGCCGCCCCCACCCCAGATGATGCCGACGAATGGCAACGGACGCGGACACCTGAACCTGGCGGCGTCGATCCGTTCATTACGTCTGCGGAACGGGCTCAGCCAGCGGCAACTGGCCACGCGCATGTTGGTACCGCGGACTTACGTCTCCAAGATCGAAAATGAGAAGGCCACGCCAACCCTTTCTTCACTGGAGCGGCTGGCGCGGGCCCTGGAAGTAACCGTACCTGACCTGCTCTCGGGCGGCGAGCGCAATCGCCAGGAGGAGATCGCCGAACTGATGAAAGATCAGTTTATCGCGGAACTGATGCCCTTCATCTCGCAGTTGAACGGATTGCAGATGTCCAGTGTTCTCGCGCAGGTTCGGGATTTGACGCTGCGGCCGAGAAGAAGCGCGTGAAACTGCAGGCGCTCGCGCTCGCGCCTACAGTGAAAATGATATTATCCGGGCAACCTGCCAACTATGCCGGGGTCCAAAGATCCCGGCTTTTTCTTTGTGCCAGTTTTAGCTTTCCAGCCGGAAGCGCGTCTGCGCAAGCGCATAAAACCTGCGCCACACCAGCCGATTTACGGTTACTACGATTGCCACCATTACCATGGTGGACGCTATGAGCAAGTTGAAATTTCCGCTGTCACTGGCGCGGCTGATAATAGCGCCCAGGCCAGTCGTATAAAAGGTCTGCCCCTTAAAATGAAAATATTCTGCCACGATGCTGGCGTTCCACGCTCCTCCCGAGGCGGTTACTAGACCTGTTACAAGATAAGGGAAGATTCCTGGCAGAATCAGCTTGCGCCAGCGCTCCAGGCCTGTGATGCCGAAAACTGAACAAGCCTCCTTCAAGTCAGTGGGAATTGCCATAGCTCCAGCGATCACGTTGAATAGGATGTACCATTGTGTCCCGAGCAGAAGTAAAAGAATGGAGCCGATGCCCAATCCTCCGCCCATGCGAATCAGAATAAGCAGAACAACCGGAAAGAGCGCGGTCGCGGGAACCGAAGCCGCAATCTGGGCAAGCGGTTGCGCCACCCTCGCCAGCCGTGGATTGAAGCCGATGAGCACCCCCACCGGAATCGTCCACGCGGCTCCGATGAGCAAAGTCACCGTCACCCGCAGGAATGTCGCGCCGAGACCCAGAGTCATCTCTGCGGCACCAGATCGATCGATCCCGGCCAGCATGATAGCTACGCGAACCACACCATAGCCTATTAAGGCCAGAGCGATGACTCCGACGTCACGAGCGATCCACGTCTTCCATGCTTTCGAAGTTTGCTCGACGGGTGGCGCACTGTGCCGCTGAGCGAAATAGGACATCAATTTCTCGCGCACCGGAAACAGCGCTCGCGTACGCAGAATGCCTAGGCTATGAGAGCGCTGCAGCCGATCCAGCACCCAGGAGCGCGGGACGTCTGTACTCTCGACCTGCTCGACTTTGAACTTTTCCGCGTAGGCTATCACGGGTCGCCAAATGAACTGATCGATCAGCACGATAAGTGCGATCATGGTTACCACGCCCCAGAGGATCGACCGGGTGTCGCCGGCGCTGGCCGCGGTTTGCAGATAGGAACCCAGGCCAGGTAAACGGAAGTCTCGCGAGCCGAGCACGAACATCTCGCAAGCCATCAGAAAGAACCATCCGCCCGCTACCGACATCATCGAATTCCACACCAGCCCGATGGTCGCGAACGGCAGCTCGATTTCAGTGAAGCGCTGCCACCAACTGAAACCGTAGATTCGTCCGGCTTCGCGCATGTCACGGGGAATGCTTTTCAGCGATGCATAGAAACTGAAAGCCATATTCCACACTTGCCCGGTGAAGATGAGCAGGATCGCACCCAGTTCCACTCCCAACTGGCGGCTGGGAAAAAGAGCGACCATAGCCAGCATTACGCCCGGCAAAAAGCTGAGCACGGGGATCGACTGCAAGATATCCAGCAACGGAATCATGTAGCGCTCCGCTCTCCGATTGTAGGCGGCGATGTAGCCATACACGAGCGTGAAGGCAAGACTCAGCACATAAGCCACAGTGATGCGGAGTAGTGACAATGCAGCGTAACCAGGCAGAGCCAGCGGGCTGCGTGAGATTTCTACCTGGGGGGTGAAGGGACCGAGCCAGCCTCGCGCCACCGTCAAAATACCGTAGAAGAGTGCGATTCCAGCGGCAAACATCAACAGATCAGGCAGATGCGATGGTTCGATTCGCGGCAGTAAAGACCAAAGGCGATAAGGCGAGTAAGTGCTCAAGCCTCCGGTTTTCTTCATGATTTCAGCACGTGAGGATGGTGATTCGGCTCAGAAGCAGGTTCGGTCAGCACCAGACGCCCATCGTGTGCGTGATAGTCAAAAATCTCAGCGTAGCGTCCCCAAAGCATCGCGGTTTCGAATTGACGCTCAACTTCGTCCTGGCTGAAATGCTCGTCCAGGATGTCGTGGAAGAATTCTTCGGGAATCGAGTGATCTGACTTTGCTCTCAGGACGCTCTCAATGCATTGCAGAATCGCAACATGCTTGAGGACAGCCTCGCGAAACAATACTTTGCGGCTTAGAATGTCAGCCTCAACAAAAGCTACCCCTTCAGGAGTGACCTCGACGTCACCGTTTTTGAGCGTGGCAAAACCCAGCATGGCGGCGGACTCAATAATGGGCAAGAGGTCATCAACGTCCATAGCCAGAGGTTCAGCAAGTCGATAAATATCGTCCCGCCCTCCTCGATCGTGCAACAGTTCGAGCAGGCCCGCTATGCCGCCGGGCCGGGCATGCGGCAACATCTGATATTTCTGTTTGGGCCCGCGAGTAGAACTGCTCACCGGCTGTTGCTTGCCAGGCAGTGCATGGTCTAGATCCGGCTGGGTCATCACTTGATAAATGTAGTCAACAAATTCGATGAAAGGGCCGGCTTTTCGGTCGCGCGGATGGGGCAATCCAATTTCAAAATCGGAGCGAATGCGTCCCGGATTCTTTCCCAGGACAATTACACGATCAGCTAGCAGCACCGCCTCTTCGATATTGTGTGTGACCACGAAAATTGCGCGAGTCGGCATCTTCTTGCTGAGCCACAACTCAAGCAGTTCGCCGCGCAGGTTTTCAGCGGTTAGCACATCCAGCGCGGAAAAAGGTTCGTCCATGAACAAGACTTCGGGCTCGACCACCAAAGCCCGGGCGAAACCGACGCGCTGTTTCATGCCGCCGGAGAGTTCCTTCGGATAAGCAGTTTCAAAGCCATCGAGTCCGACGGTGTCTATCATCCTCAGAGCGCGTTTGCGACGCTCAATCGCGCCCAGACCACGGGCTTCCAGCGGCGTTTCAACATTTGCCAGCACGTTCAACCAGGGGAACAGGGCAAAGCTCTGGAAGACAATCGCGACGTTCGGCGCATGATTCTGGATTGACTCACCGTGCCAAAGCACATCCCCTGACGAGGGAATGGAAAGGCCGGTGAGCATTCGCAACAGAGTGGATTTACCCGAGCCAGAGGGGCCGAGCAGGGCGATGATCTTGCCAGCAGTGACTTCCAGGTCGGTAGGAGCAATGACCTCGATCCGGTTTCCGTCGGGTTGGGCGTAGAACTTCTCGACGGCACGAGCCTGGATGATGATATCGCCCACTTGAATCCTTTTTACACCTATACACGAGGTTTGCTGCAGAGATGAATCGGTTATTGTTACATGATTGTTAAATCGTGCTGTCAGGCGGCAAACTCTTCGGCCGGCGGTATCGGAACCGGTTGAGGCAGACGGTCGGTAACTTCGGCGAGGGTAGCAAGTTTTTCCGCCATGCTGCGTGTCCACGCCCCAGGCGCGCAGCGCCAGCGGTAGTTTCCCTCGTGGACGCTGGGGGTATTCAGCCGCGTTTCGCTGCCCAGTCCAAGTACATCCTGCAAGGGGACCACGGACAAGCTTGCAACAGAACTCTGAGCCAGCCGGATGAGGGCCCAGTTGACGCCATCATCGCAATTTCCGACGTAAGACGTAACACTACGCCGCTCGTACTCGGTAGCGCCCGACTTCCACCAGCCCAGCGCGGTGTCGTTGTCGTGCGTTCCGGTATAGATCACTCGGTCGGGTGTGAGACGGTGCGGCAGATAGGCATGCGCGCCGGGGTCGCCAAACCCAAATTGGAGCACGGCGAGACCTGGAATCTGGTGCCGCTCTCGCAGGGCATGCACTTCTGGCGTGATATAACCCAGGTCCTCAGCGAAGAACGGCAACCCGCCGAGAGCTTCGCGGAGCTTGTCGAACAGTTCATCCTTGGGACCATCGACCCAGCGGCCGTGAATGGCTGTGGGCTCGTTAGCGGGAATCTCCCAGAACTGCTCGAAACCGCGGAAGTGATCGAGGCGAATGTAATCGCAGGTCTGCGTGGCCCAGCGCAAGCGACGAATCCACCAGTCGTAGCCACGAGCTCGCATGGCATCCCAGTTGTACAGAGGATTGCCCCAACGCTGGCCGGTCGCGCTGAAAGCGTCAGGGGGAACACCGGAGACCACTTCGGGTTCAAGATCGTCCCTGAGGCGAAAAAGGTCCCGATGGGTCCAAACATCGGCGCTATCGTAGTCGACAAAAATCGCGACGTCGCCCACCACGCGAATCGATCGCTGGGCGCAATAGAGCCGCAGGGCGCGCCACTGTTCCCAGAAGGCAAACTGGATGACTCGGCGAATCGCCATCTCGGAGGCCAGTTCCTTGCGCGCAACTTCGAGAGCCGCCGGTTCGTGACGAGCCAATTCTCGCGGCCAGTGATTCCACGCCTTTCGGCCGTAACGATCCCGCAAGGCATCGAAAAGCACAAAATCTGCCAACCACCACGAATTCTCGGCACAGAAGCGGTCAAATCTGGCGTGGGCGCCGACAGGCCCCGTGTTCAGAAAATTGCCGGCAGCCTGGTTGAGGAGTGGAAGCTTGCGAGCGCGGACTTGGTCATAATCGATTGCGGTGACGGCGTCGCCGAGCCCAGCAACACGGGAGGGCTCAATCCAGCCACGCTCAGCTAAACGTTCCAAGCTGATCAGTAGAGGGTTTCCAGCAAAGGCCGAGGTAGATGAGTAGGGAGAATTTCCATTCGCCGGTGGATTTAGCGGCAACACCTGCCACAACCCTTGGCGAGCAGAGGCAAGAAAGTCGAGGAAATCGCAGGCGACTGGGCCAAAATCGCCGATTCCCCCACGCGATGGCAGCGACGCGGGGTGAAGAAGAATTCCGGTCAAACGGGGAAATGGCATCTTTCTCGATCTAATGAGGGTTCGGTCGGGAAATTTTAGTAGAGAATTAAAATCCCACTTGCAGCGAAAACAGCTCGACGTTATTCGCCCTCTTCCCCACCCTGGGCGCGACTCAGTTTTTTCATCTCCTCCTGATTGATCTTGATCTTTCCTGATTTCTGCATCTGATCGTGCAGGTTGACGACGAAGAGACCGAAAATCTCCTGTTGCTTGGTTTGTAAGAGAGACTCACGAATCTCGTCTCGCTTGGCGGCAAAATCTCCGGTAGGAGGTTCCTGTTTCTCGAGAATCGCCAGCACGGCACCGGTGTTGCCATTGTTGATCGGACTACTGATGTCTCCCGGCTTCAGGGTAAAGGCAACGGATGCAGGTCCCGCCATCGAGCCAAGATCCGGAACTTGCCCGTCAGGAAGAACAAAATCACTCGTCTTCACCGTCGCCCCCAGCTCCTTAGCAGCTTTCTTCAAATCGTGCTGCGCCCTGGCGCGATCCGAGAGCTCTTGGGTTTTCTGTGAAAGCAGCGCCGTGGAACGTTCATTCTTGAACTCGGTTTCCACGCGGCCGCGAATCTCCTCGAAGGTGGGCGTGGCCGCGGGTTTTACCGCGATTACCTCGTAAATGGCGAATCCTCGTGGCAATTGCGCCTCTTCCGGGGGAGCATTTTCTTTTTGGCTAAACAGTGCCTCGGTGAACTGAGGCGCTGGGCCGACGCCGGGGAGCACATCTGTGCGGCTGATGAAATCAGTCGTCACTGCATTCAGGCCTTTGGCAGCAGCCGCCTTTTCTAGCCCCTCGGTGCGCGCGTCCGTGAGCAAAGCGTTCGCCTGGCTGTCTGCCGCGCTTGAGGCTTTCTGTTGTTTGATTAGGGGTTCGATCTGGTCCTTGACCTCATCGGGGGTCTTTAGATGCGCATCCTGTTTGTCGTCAACGTGGATGATGTGGAAACCAAAGCTGCTCTGCACCAGATCACTGGTGGCGCCTTTGGGTAAGGAAAACGCTGCCTTTTCAAACTCAGGAACGGTGCGGCCTCTTCCGATCCAGCCCAACCCACCGCCATTCTTGGCGCTGCCAGGATCCTCTGAGTATTTCTTAGCCAAATCTTCGAACTTCGCGCCCGCCTTCAACTGCTTCATAACATCCTCGGCCTCTTTGCGGGCCTCTTCAACGGCCTTCGGATCAACTTTGCCGTCAGTCCCCGCCGGCGGAGTCTTGATCAGAATATGACGAATATTCACCTGGTCGGGGACCCGATACTCATCACGATGCTGATCGTAATAAGCCTGCAAATCCGCCCGACTGACGGAAATTTGCGCTTCAATTTTGGAAGTGTCCAGCAGTACGTAGCGGACTTTGCGCTTCTCTGGAATGGAATTGTTGTAGGTCGCCTTATTGCGCTCGTAAAAGGCTTTCAGCTCAGCATCGCTGGGGTGGATTTCCTTGAGGATGTCTTCTTTCCGCAGAACCGCATAGTCAAACTTGACCTTAGTGTTGCGTTTTTCGAACTCCTGACGAACTTGGTCGTCCGTAACCGCGGCGCCGCCCGCAATCAAGTTACGGAGCTTATCGAACATGATCTCGTGCTTTACCCCTTCCTCGAACTGGGGCACGGTCAATTCATGCTCCTGTAGTAATTGCTCGTACGCGGCTTCTCCGATAAATTTGCCCCCGGGAAAAAACACCGCCGCGTACGAAGGTTCATTCTGCAACCTATCTCGTATCTCTTCATCGGAAGCGTGCAACCCTAGACGCTCGGCTTCCCCGAGAACCAGTTGCCGATTAATCAGGGTATCTGCAGCGCGCTGCGCGAAGAATGGAAGCAACATCGAGGTCTGGGCGCCACCTCGAGGGAATTGCTGCTGCAGCATCTGTTTGGCTTCACGCTCCACTTCCAACGTGGTCACGTCTGTACCAGCTACTCTGGCAATCACCCCCTGCCCTGGGGCGCCGAGACCGAAGCTAGAACCAACGCCACCAGGGACCAATGTGATCACCATGGCCCCACAAATGAGTAGTAGCAGGCCGCCTAGAACAATTTTTTTGGTAGGGCCAGGGGTTTGCAGAAATCGAATCATCTTCTTATCACTCCAAAATACGCCGCCGAACCTACGATTGCGGAAATTACGATTATAGACTAGAAAATCAGGCTGATCAGGTGGCGCCCGTCGGCTCCCGCTTGTTTTCCTCGCTACATCCGCCTAATTCGTTCTCGGCTTGGCAACCTTCGCGATGACCAGTCCTGCAAGCAGCCAGGTGATGGTGACATCAATAAGATTCACCGCCGTGTAGACGCCCGAGAAGCCCCACCAATTCCAGTTCGGAAGATCGACGATCACACTTGCCGCCAGCCCTGCAATCGCGAGAAACGCCACACGTCTGCCGTAATTCAAACCGCTGGTTTGCAACAGTAACCAGGTAAGCAGAAATGCCGCAGCCATCAGGCTCAAAACTTGAATAATTAGGCCCTGGCTAAACGAGCCAAATCCGCCGCGCCGAACCGCCGCAATCATGATGGGGCCTTTCTGCATCTTCTCCATCAGCGCTGCCTTCGCCGCTTTCTGCTGTTCCGCAGTCATGCCTTCGGTCGGCGGCGTGCCGGGGAGAATGTAGGTTCCGTCTTTTGGCGCGTGCGAGGCGATTACAGAGGATACCTCCTCGTCATTCTGAAAGCTGACCAGCGTCTTCTCGTGCCATCCCAGCACTTCCCAGGAGACGCTGCTCCACACAAAAGCCACCAACCCGCCCAGGATAGTCCCAAGTACCAGCGATCTCAGCATAGGTTCTCCTGATCAAGAGTGAACGTCTTCTGAAGCGAAAGAACTTCTCAGGCCTCTTCCGGCGGCAGCTCGAAATCTACAAGATTCCCGCGGAACCCGCGCGTCTTCCACGCTCCGAAGGCGATGCCGACCACCATCCAGACCGTGCCCGCGATTTTAGCGGGGCGGCTCAGGTTCAGCCAGAGCAGCAAACAGATCAAGAATCCTGCAATCGGCGGAATCAAATTCGTCATTTTCTTTTCTTGGGTGCGGAGATAGTAGCGCACGAACGCCGCGGCATTCACTCCCATGAATGCTATCAGCGCGCCAAAGTTCAGCATCTCAGCGCCCAAGCCGTAGCTGAATACTCCATAGTTCACCAACAAGGCAGCGCCAAGTGCCATCACTCCCACAAAAAGCACATTATTGCGTGGCACGTGCCGCCTGGGATCAACCGCGCCGAAAAACGACTTGGGCAAGGCGTTGCTGCGTCCCATACCATATAACAAGCGGGCCGCGCCCAATTGCGATCCCATTCCAGATCCAAAATTTGCCACCAGGAGGGTGAATCCAACGATGGCGAGCAAGGGCTGCCAGGCACGTGCAGCAACGAAGGTAAACGCCGCGTCGACGTTGGGGAATGGCTCGGAGGCCGGCCAGATCAACTGCGCGGCATACACTTCGATGGCGGAAAGAATACCGATCAGCAGGCACGTGAGCACCGTAGCCAGGAGAATATTGCGCCGCGGGTTGTCGGCTTCCTCCGAGAGAGTCGAGATGCCATCAAAACCGATGTAAGTGAGCACGGCGATGGAAGTGCCGCTCAGGACCGCCTTTGTATTCCACATCTGCAAATCATAGAAAGGCCGGGTAAAAAATCCGGCGTCGTCATGCGGATGCCCAAAAACATATCGCGCCGCGGCGACGAAAAAAATCGCGATCACCACGCCCATAGCGGCGCCCAATCCGGTGTTAACCCGAGCGGAAGTTTTCACTCCCTGGAGATTCAGTAGAGTGAAAACAAATGCAAAGAAGACAGCCCACACACTATAGGGAACACCCGGCGCAAACACATGGGCTTGCTGACTGCACCAGATCGTGCAGATCATGGGATTCAGCATGTAATCCATCACCATGCTCCATCCCGTCACGTAGCCGAGCGCTGGATTGATTTCCTGCCCCACATAGGTGAAGGCTGAACCGGCGCTGGGATAAGCACGCGCCATGCGACCATAGCTGATCGCAGTAAACAGCATCGCTACCATCGCAATCAGGACGGTGGTGACAACGTGTCCGCGGGCGCGATCGCTGAGCACGCCGAATACAGACATGGGCGCAACCGGCTGAATAACGATGACTCCGTAAAAGATCAAGTCCCAAAGTGTGAGCGATCGTCGCAGGCGAGGAGCAGTAGAGGCAGTTCCCGACTGAGTGGTTGCCATTTCCGCGTATTGGATTACGCCGTAGGAGGAAGTGTCAATATTAAAACGATTCCGTGAGCCAAACTCGTACGATTATTTTGGCGGCCCGTAGTCGAACCGGTATCCCTGCGGCTCATTTCCCGACAAGTGACGGGCGTTGTAGTTCAACAGATAATTCAAGTGACCGTCGTCCAGCGGAAATGACTTGCCGGCGGGATATGGATATGTGCCCATGCTACGGAAGGGCAGAGGATCGACGGTGTTGCCTTCCGCAGCGTAGAAATCCATATCTTTTTCGTAGCCGCTGGCCTGGAAGAAGTAGTCGCGGACCCATCCGTTGGGCAAAACAGGCAGCTTTGAAGGATCGAAATCAAGGGCAATCTCGTCGCCTGATCCGAACACCACAAAACGATCATCGGGAGCCGTTAGGAGCGCTTTGACGTCGCCATAGCGCGTGTAAGCGCCAGTCGGTCGCGTATACGGTCCGGTAAGGCTGGCCTTCTCATACACGTATTGCACATTTCCGGGCGGCTGGTTCTCGATCTTCAGTGGAAACCCGTGGAACCGTAGGTCAGCACGTGCCAATGGAACTGCAGTAAGGCGAACATTCTGCTCTTGCTCGGTACGGTTGATCAAGATGTTGTCCCAATAGATCTGCAGATTCGTGGAAATGCGGATGCGCTGTGTGCCCCGCGGCAATTTATCCGTCAGATCCGCGGTCATGGTGCGCGGCCCGCCGGCAGGGAAACCCATGTCGTCAACTACTCGCGTCCACTTGCCATTCGCGTCTTGCGCTTCCACGTAGGGTGGGATGCCCTCGACCCCGGCCTGATACGCCGCGAACATGCTGGTCGCCGTAAAGTACTCAACCTCGCCGTGGAGCAGCACCCAGAGCGGGCCGCCGTGGTACGGTTCGCCGAGATCGAGTTCGAGGCTGTGCAGCTTGGTAAAGCCGTGGAATGGGAGCAATTCGAAGTCCCCGAAATATCGGTGAGCGAGCAGATCGGGAAGAACACTGTGACCGTGGTCGTCCCATGCGCCGCTAGGCGGACGCGAATTGTGGCTCGCGACCACTTTGAACGACGGAGACGGCGGATTCGAAGCGAAGTATTCATTGGGATACACGTCAAAAGCGGCAGGATGGTCCACTGCAAACAGTCGCACTTGATCCAGATAGACGACTTCCTCTAGAGGCTCCATGAAGCGGAAACTGAGCTTGCCGTTCTTCTCACGAAACGCGTTACGGTCAACCTTGATGTATTCGGTAGGGCGTGGAAGATCGCGCTGGCCAGGTCCTATCCAATGACCGACGACGCCTGCTCCCAACATGTCGCCTACCAATTGATAGCGCTTTCCATCCCACGCGAACAATGTGGGGCAAGAACTGCCACGCCGGTCCAGTTCGGTGTAAGCATGCTCGCGCTGGCCGGCTACTTCAATTTCATCCTGTAAAACTCCGGTGGGCCACAGCATGCGGACCACATCGGCTTCCTTCGCCTGCCCCAGGCCGACGGTGAGGTAGGGCGAATTTTGTCCCAGATAGCCAGATGATCCCGCGATTTCAAATTTCTGTCGGTTGCCTCCGGCAAAGACTTCGACTTTGGTTCCGATGGCGCTCTTGTTGTCGTTCAGCCCTTTGAGCGCGAGACGCAGCCAGTTGTTTTTGTTCCCGCCTTCGTTGCGCAACAACACCGCCGGGCCGTGGTTCTGGGTGATAGCCAAGTCAGTGGCACCGTCGCCATCGTAATCTCCAGTGATGATGGCGCGTGGACTTTTCAAGATGATCTTGTCCAGGCCAACATCTTTTGTAACATCTTTGAAGCCATCGGGGCCAAGATTGCGGAACAGCTTCACTTCTCCGTGACCATCGGCGGTTTCCCCAACGGCCACCAGATCAAGCCAGCCGTCATCGTCGTAATCGATAGCCGCGACACCAAAGCCACGGACCCAGCCAGTAGGAGGCAGGTCGACGGGATCGAAGCTCTTGCCTTTATCGTTGCGCCACAAAGTCAAACCGGGCGCGCCAAAGTGGGTGAAGGCGAGATCCATCCAGCCATCGTGATTGAAATCGAGGACGGCAACACCCGCAGCGGGTGGTCTTTCCTCAGTCGGAACCAAGTGAAATTTTCCTTCACGTCGGTTTTCAAAGATCTGCGGTGCTCTGTACTCGCCGGTCAAGACAATATCTACTGCACGGTCGTTGTTGTAATCTGTACCCACGGCGTTGAGGCCAGGCGCCGGTTCAGATACGCCAAGGGCCTTAGTGACGTCCGTGAAAGTCCCATTTCCGTTGTTGCGCCACACAATGTTCAGTGCCAGGGATTCGCCCTTGCCTTCGATCTCGTACTCCACACCCGGTTTTCGCGGATCGAAATACGGCCGGTCTGCATACTGAGTTACGAACAGGTCCAGATCTCCGTCGTGGTCGTAGTCAATAAAGGTAAGACCCACATTGAAGGCGGGGGAATTCGGATTGGTGACAGGGCTCTTGATGCCTGCTGCGTCAGTCACATCTTTGAACGTCCCGTTCTTCTCGTTATGAAGTAGAAGCACGTTTTGTTTCAAGCTGACGGCCAAATCTGTCGCGCCATCATTGTCGTAGTCGCCTGCAGTACAGCCGATGGCATGAACCCTTGGATCAAGACCGGCTTGGCGGGTCACGTCCTCAAACTTACCGTTGCCCAGGTTGTGATAGAGGGTCATGCCGCTCTGCGGCCCGTTGTCTGGCAGGAAGAGGTCAATTTTTCCGTCGCCATCGTAGTCAAGAAAGCAACCGCCCGGCCCGAGAAACGACGTCAGGTCACTTCCAGTTCCCACGGGTTTCCCCACCAAGCCTGCCGCCTCTGTTACATCCACAAATCTCACTGGAATCTCCGCTGGTACCTTTTCCGGCGCGGCGGCAGACTCCTCCACGCGTGAATATTCTCCTTGCTCACCGTAAGCCAGGCCGATGGGCGAACCGAGCTTGTTCTGGGTGGTGTGCTGGAACAACTGCAGATTTTCGCGGGCGCGTACGATATCCCCGGATTGTTGATAGGCGCGAGAAATACCGAATTCAGCCGAGGCATGCAGCGGGTTTAGCTTGAGGGCGTGCTGAAAAGCATCGATCGCCTGTGGATACTGTTTGAGCTGGCTGTAGGTCGCGCCCAGGAAGTACCAGGTATCTGCGTCATTGGGATCGATTTCAGTGACGCGGTGGAAGGCGTCGACTGCCGCTTGCGCATTGTCGGAATTCTTATAAAGCAGTCCCAGGTTAAACCAGGCGTGCGGATTATTTGGATCACGCTTGACAGCTTCCTCGAGAAGCTGTTTCGCGGGTTCGATGCGGGTAAGGTTCAGCAGAGCGATGCCCTGGTTGAGACGAGCAATCTGTAAATTAGGATCGAGCGCGGCGGCATCCTGAAAGGCTTTGAGACCTTTTTCGAAGAGCTGCTGATTCATATAAGCGGCGCCCAGATTGTTGAGGCGCGCCGCGTCGGTGGCAGGACTAAGATTGGAGGCGTTCTGCGGACCGGTCGCAAACAAACCAAGCGTAGCCAATAAGACAGCCGATGCGACAATCGCCGAAATAGATCGCATGAATGGAGAGCCTTGCATTCAGGGGCTGGAAGCCCCTCTCATCAAAGGGCCTTTCGCGCAGCGCTGAAAGCGCTGCGCGACCCAAAACTTGCGTCATTCGAAAAGCGCTGCGCCACCCTTCGCGTGCTCGTGCGTGTAGCGAGCCGGCTTGTTATACGGTCGCGAAGCGACAACGCCTCTTCCCTCCTGAATGGTAGCAGTCTGACTGCACATGATGTTCGACAGCCTGTCCACTTGTCCGCTTGGCCATTGCACTTCGAGTGAATCCGCTTTTGTATCGGCGCCGAGTCCAAAGGTTAGCACCAATTCGCTCTGCGACAAGTAACTCGAACCGCTGCGCAACATTTGCCATTGTCGATCCTTGCCAGTCTGCAGCCGCACAATCGCGCCGATGCCATCCCGGTTAGATTTTGTTCCTACGAGTTTTATCCGCAAACTATGGTTAGTTCCACCTTCATTGCGAAATAGGTAAGCGCGGCCACCGTTGGTGCTGATCAAGACATCAAGCGCACCATCGTTGTCGATATCAGCGTAAGCCGCGCCACGCGCCACTTTTGGGCTAGCGAATGCAAGCCCTAACGACTCCGTGACCTCCTGGAATTTTCCGCCGCCTAAGTTACGGAAGAGGTGCGGCGGCTCCGCATAACTGACGCGTTTCTGCACCCGCTCGATCTGGTCCTCGATGTGTCCGTCGGCCACGAAAATGTCAGGCCAGCCGTCGTTGTCGTAATCAAAGAAGAAACAGCCGAAACCTAGGGTCACCAGCGTCGCGCGCCCTACATCCGAGCGAGGTGCCTCGTCGACGAACAGGCCGTTGCCCTCGTTGTGATAGAGCGAAAGCATCTGATTCGCAAAATTAGTGATGATGATGCTCGGGTGACCGGAGCGATCGTAATCCGCAGCATCCACGCCCATGCCGGCCCGGGCCACGCCGTCCTCGCTGAAGGCAATTCCCGCCGAGACCCCCCTCTCCTCGAATGTGCCGTCCCGCTTGTTGAGATAGAGTTTGTTCGGCTGAGTGTCGTTGGCTAGCAGGATATCCGGCCAACCGTCGCCGTTGTAATCGAGAATGGTTACGCCCAAGCTCTTCGAAGTTGGATCGTAGAAGTTCGCTTTTTGCGTGGCATCCTCGAACTTCCCGCCGCCCAGGTTGTGCCACAGCCGCGCTGATGATCCTTTATAGGACTCCGGCGTGCAGTAAGATTTGCGTACGCCATCGAGCGTGCAATAGAGATCACCCGCTAGAGACCACTGCACATAGTTCGCGACAACCAGATCGAGTTTGCCGTCGCGGTCGTAGTCCACCCAGGCAGCGCCGGTGGAGAATTCATTCGGCCCCCACAGGCCGGCGGATTTGGTCACGTCGGTAAAGGTTCCGTTGCCATTGTTGTGGAATAAATGACTCTGGCCAAGCGTGCTGATGAAGAGATCCTCGTAACCGTCATTGTCGTAATCGCCCACGGCAACACCCATCCCAAACATGGAGACTGCAAGGCCGGCCTTCGTCGTGACATCCGTGAAAGTGCCATCATGATTGTTGTGGTAAAGCTTGAGAGTTGACGCCGAGCCCTGACGCCCCGGCCAGTTTTCGCCATTCACCAACAGGATGTCAGTCCAGCCGTCGTTGTCGTAGTCGATGAACGCACAGCCTGAACCCATGGTTTCGGGAAGATATTTCCTTCCGAACGCGCCGTTGTTGTGGACAAAATGAATGCCAGCTTGGGCAGTGATATCGCGAAACCGAATGTGCTGCGCGGAGACGGGTGTCGTTCCAAGAAGAACGAGGACGGAGAGGAATGCCAGGAGTTCCCGCATTATTTCGAGGCCCCAGCGACCATCGTTGCGGTCGTCCTAGGTCGAGCCTCGACCTTCGTTTGTAACCCTGACAGCGGCACAGAAACATGTTCGTGAATTGCTTGCCGCTCATTGTTGTCCTCGGGATTGAGTTGGCGGAAAGGCCCGGTGATAGCCTGCGACGCTTCATCGGCTTTAAATCGCAAATAGCGAATCTGGTGTTCGTGCGCCTGTTTCTCGTCCCCGAGGCCGTTATAGCAGAGCATCAGATTGTAGTGCGCCTGTAAATCCTCCGGATCAATCGCCAGCACGGACTGGAGTACCACTACCGCCTCGCCGTACTTGCGCTGTAGAAACAGGATTCGTCCGAGATCATTGAGTGCGACGCGGTCTCGCGGGTACTGCGCCAAAACTCTTTGCAGATGGGCGGCAGCACCGTCGTAGTTGCCGTCACTGCGTAGGACTTTGGCATAGAAAAAGTGGGCCCGAGCCAAGTCAGGACTCAGCGAGAGCGCCTCGTTCAGGACTGCACGGGCGCGATCCATGTCGCCTTCCTGCACGGCCGCGCGGCCGATGTTGACCCAGCCATCGGGATTCTTCGGGTCGATTTCCGTTACCTTCTGAAAGGCGGACGCGGCGCCCTTCAAATCTCCCTGCAGAAACAGTCCGATTCCGTAGTCGTTCCAGCGCTGCCAATCATCGGCCTGAAGAATCACTTTGGAAGCAGGTTCGATAGCGTTGTGGGCGACAACGTTTAAGGTAACTTCGTCTTCGGCGAGAGCAACGACGGGGAGATCCGGAATCTGCTCACGCTTTGCCGATACTCCTTTCAGCGACGCACTGAAGACGAACTTCCTGTCATCGTAATGGGGCGTCACCTCCGCCTTCGGCTCTTGGGAATCAGGCACTCCGGCAAATGAGAACTGCGTGTTCCACCAGGCAAACTTGCGATAGCACAAGCGGGCGTGCAGCGTGACTTTGTTCCAGGCGTTCTCTGGAATATACAAACGATAGTGAACCGTGTCCGCCGCCCCTGGCGGAATCAGATGCACGTAAACCACGGCTCGCGTAGCCCAAGCATTCCGTTTGTTGATGCGATTGCCGTGCGCGTCTACTTGCAGCGAGCGATAGAAATGCGCGCCTTTTTCCACTGGACCTTTTCCCTTGTCTTCGACCATTCCACTCCAGAAAATAGTTTGGTTCTTATCGTCGGTAGCCTTGAGTTCGAGCCAGGTGTCGTAGGCGTCAACCGTTCCGCCGGGGAAGAAGTGGCCAATCTTCTTCGTCCGAACCACGACATCGACACGAACAGTATCACCACGGCGAAGCACAGGCTGGACGCGATTCAGCGGCGCCGTGATTGGCGACACCTCGGTTTCAGCCGCCGGGGTAATCTTCGTCTCTGCTTCCTCACCGACCGCAAAGGTGGTAGAGAGTTCAGATTGGCTTGCGGTGCCGGCTTTCGGTTCGGCCCGCGGCGGGGACAGGGCGAAGATATCCACGCTCAGATTCTTGTTTTTCAAAAAGCCTTCGGTGATTTTGAGTTGTTCAGCGTCTTCGTTTGCTATTGGCAAAGCGGTGTTAGCTCCGGGAAAGCGATGCGAGTGCACTACGCCGTTGATGTTCCCCATATCCTTGGAAGGAGTGAGCGGCATGTGGCAGTCAGCACACTGGGCAGGCTTCGCCGGATAGTAAAAAGATCGCGCACCCTGCCCGGAGACTCCGCTGGCCTGCCAGTTATCGTATTCGTTGAAGCCACGGAACCAGCGGTAGTGGTTGACCGGAACATCGAGGTGAACCTTGTGACAACTGGAGCAAAACTCCGCCGTCTGTTCGCGCATGAAGGGTTTCAAAAATACCCTCCGGTGCGGCTCGGGATTCAGGTTCACCAGAAAATCGTGCAACGCTCGGGCCACGGGATTCTGTGTGGCCGCCAGCTCGTGCAGCGTCGGATATTCAAGGTAGAAATCGCCCTGGCCCATGGTGCTCTTTACGTCGGCAATCGAGTGGCACATCATGCAACCAAGTCCAGCCTGCGACTCAGGACGATGCACAATCTGCTTGATGGGAGTATCCATCAACCCGCTATACAGCACGGCGGGATCGTGGCACCCGCCGCACCATTTGGACGGCTGGGTCCCGACAGTGTCCTGCATGTACTCGATGCTCTTGCGATACCACTGATTATTGAACGAAGAAAAGTGGTGTGCCGAACTTGACCACTGATTGTAGATATCTTGATGACAGCGCCTGCAGGATTCTGATTGCATGAAGAACTTGCTGGGAATTTCCCGTCTGCCATAGACTTGTGCGGAGCTCGGAAAAAACGGACCGCCAGGCCCATCGCCTTCTCCATCCATGGCGGCGGGAGGCATCCGTGGATTCTCGATGCGCGCGCGGTTTCGCCAACGCGAATCCCGCACGTAATGCGCGCAGTAGCCGAGCCCCGCCAGCGCGAGCAAGCAGATTGCGACGCGACTAAGAATCGCACCGGCGCCCGCCGCCAACCAGCCTCGTTTCCCTGCCCACTCCGCAAACAGAATGCCTGCACCCGCCAGCGACAGCAGGATATGTACATACAGCCAATTCCACTCTGCCCGTGGCGTTCCGATCTTGATCAGGATCAGCCCCGGAATTGCTCCGCCGGTCATCAATATCCAGCCCAGGCGCGAGGCCGGATTTCCGTTGCGAAGAAGCCGGTAGAAAGAAAACGCAAGCAGCACCGAGGCGATTACCCCGGCGACGGCGTGCAGCAAAACGATCACCGCGTAGAAGACATTCGGCTGAGGAAATGTATAAAGATATGCCGCGGAAATGAAAAGAAAGACCAGCAGCCCGGGAAGTACGCGACGGCGGGCAGCGCCTTCTAAGATTGTTGGCATCGCGGGCGCGTCATCAGCCTAACTCTGACTCTTGACGGACATGAGCAGACTATTGCGTCAGTAAACGCTATCTATCTCGGGAATGTATCGAAATAGTATAAAAGCACTAGTGACCGGGTGCGATTGATGGGGCTGCACTCTAATCGAGCGGCGGCTTCCGCCATCCACCGCACTGCTCCTCGGTCTCAGCACCCACAGCCAGCGCCAATTCTTCTTCCCAAGGGCGTGTAACGAGCTGCACTCCGATCGGCAACCCTTCCGGTGATTTTCCAACGGGCACGACCACAGCCGGCATTCCCAGTAGATTGAACCATTCGGTGTAGCTCCAAGCGTCGAGGTATTCGACAGTTTGGCCGTCGATCTTCCAACTTCGTTCGCCGTGTTTAAACGCGGGAACGGCCGCCACCGGGCACAAGAGCACGGGCCACTCTCGCATTTGGACGAAGATTTGCTCTCGCACCTCGTCACGACGGATCCAAGTATCGAGCAGTGACTGGCCAGTGTGGGAGGGTTCGGCGACAACCCAACTGGAAAACTCTTTGAGAATCGGGCTGAGCTCGGCGTCATGGCCTTTAACCATCGGACCCAGCAGCATTGCGCCGGCGATTCCAAAAAACTTCCACCACAGTTGCCGTGCTAACTCGAGTCCCTCCGGACGAAAAGGCTCAACCTGAAACCCCGCGCGCCGCAGGCCCTCCGCAGCCGCCCGAACAGCCGCTCGAGTTTCCGGGGTCACGGGAGTCCGGCCATCATCGTCGAAATATCCAATCTGGATCTTCTTTAATCCATCCTTCCCCGGCCAGCGTACCGGCACCGGTGCGGCTGAGGGATCACCGTCATCGGCACCCTGCATGACTTCGAACAGCGTCTTCAAGTCCGCGACGGTCCGAGCCATGGGTCCGACAGCACCGATAAGCGCAGAAGGTCCGACGGACTTGGGGAAATGTCCAGTCGCCGGAATGCGGCCGGGAGTCGGTTTGAGTCCGCAGATTCCGCTGAAATGCGCGGGCACGCGAATCGATCCTCCGCCGTCGCTGCCCACCCCTCCCGCCGAACATCCAGAAGCGATGGCTGCGGCTTCCCCACCACTCGAGCCGCCTGGCGTTCGCGATAAATCCCAGGGATTGTTGGTGCGGCCGTAGAGAAGGTTGTCAGTCTCCCACGCCATGAGAAGCTCGGCGCAATTTGTGGTCCCGAGAACGATGCCGCCCGCGTGACGCAACCGCGAGACCAGCGGTGCGTCCTGCGGCGCGACATAGCCTGCGCGCAATTTTGTTCCTGATTCACATCGCAGCCCAGCAACTTCAATCGAACTCTTGATGCTCACTGGCACACCGTGGAGCGGCCCCAGCTGTTGCTTTCGCGACACAGCAATCTCAGCGGTGCGGGCCTGGCGACGAGCTCCTTCCCCATCCACCTGAACAAAAGCGTTCAGCTTGGGATCCAGTTTTTCGATTCGCTTCAGATGTGTTTCGACCAACTCGACCGGTGAAAGTTTCTTTTGGCGGATTTGCCGGGCCATGCATGTGGCAGGAAGGAAGGTCAGCTCGGACATGCGCTCGTCTCTGTGAGGAAAGACGTGAGTCTAGCATGTGGCAGGGAAAGTAACCACCGATCGCGGTTTTCGCTTCTCAGTTTTCAGGAACTCTTTTGTCAGTTGGAAGCCGACTGGCTGTGACGGGTTCGTTCGGATCGTGTGGCCGTGCGGGCATTACTCCGTTTTCTCGAGCTTCGCTTCGTAAGCCAGGTTTTCAGGTGCTTTCGCGACGCTGCGGAAAGTTGAGAATACAGCATGCCGATCCGCCCGCTGTCATCCGCCCAAATCATGTCGCCTGTTTCCTCTACCATGTATGAAGTGCCCGGCAAGACGAAACGAAACGGCACGCTCGGAACCGGCGGTAGCGGCTCCGGAACCTGCAGCGACATCCCTTCTTCATTGAGATCCAGTACCAGGGCGGGCAGCGCGGCAATGCCGAACTGCAGGTAGACCAGTGCTTCTAGCTTCTGACGCGCGGATTGGCGGCGGTCTGGCTGCATGAATCCTCGCCCGGCGCGCAAGGAACGTACGATCTGCTCGAACACAAGCGGTTTATATAGGACAAAATTCGCGCCCGCCTGGAACGTTCCCGCTATTCCGGTTGATGCGGCGATCATGGCGAAAATCACTGGCCTACGATGAGACGGCATCATTCGTGCCATCCGTGCCACCATAGCCGCGCCTGATAGATCAAAGTCCAGCACCAGCGCCGAGTAATATCCCTGGGTCATCAGTTCGATGGTTTCGTGCACGGATAGGCATGCTTCCTGTTCGATTTGGAATTCGTCCAGCGCGGTCGCCAACATTCTCAGCGATAGCTGCTCCCGGCACATTAGCAGGGCATTGAGCACCATAAGTTCGCAGCTTACGGCGGTCACGTGGGGCTCGTAAAGTAACCCCAGTAATCCGTTCCGCCCTTACTCTGGAGCCAGGGCATCACCAGCGAGACTCGACCTCAACTGCTATGCTGTGTCGAGTGCACTCAGCAGCATACCCAGGCACAACAACAGCTTGACCAGATGGTGCAACAGATCACTCTGGATGAAACCATCTAGATCGTCACGACCCTAGGCGCGGCCAATTCTCTCACCACAGATGGTAGTAGCCATCGCGACGTCCGATCTCAATGCCGATTCCAAAGACGGCGCCTAGGCGCTCAGGCTGGAGGATCTCATCTTTGCGACCATCGGCCACAATCCGCCCGTGCGACAGTAGGACTACCCGTTCGATCTCGGGAACGATATCCGAAAGTTCGTGAGTGACCAGGATGATTCCAATTCCTGATTTCGCCAGCTGACTCATGGTTTCCCTCAAGCTGTGCCGGGCGAAAACGTCGAGCGAGTTAGTCGGCTCATCAAACAACAACGCTCGTGGACGGTGAACCAGAGCTCGTGCGATCAGAACCCGCCTCGCCTCTCCGGAAGACATTTCAAGTACCGGGCGTTCCGCCAAATGTGACACTTGTAACTGCGCCAGAGCTGCATCCGCCAGTTTTTTCTGCCTCGGATCGACGCTGTGATGCGGGAAAATGCGAGTGCTGCTGAAGAACCCCGAGAGCACCACGTCCCGCCCGACGGCCACCCCGGTGCACGATGACATCAGGTCATTGGAGACGATGCCCAGCAGCGTGCGCAGTTCAGAAACATTCCAGCGCTCCAGACCCAGGATCGTCATGCTCGATCCCTCTCGCACCACGGGATAGCATTCGCGAGTGATGGTCTTGATCAGGGTGGATTTGCCGCAGCCATTTGGGCCCAGGATGGCGACTTGCTCTTCGGCGCCCACGCGAAGGCTCAAGTCGTCGAGAACGACCTTATTTCCTCGCATTACGCGGACGTTTTGCAGGTCCAACAGAGCGGGCGATTTCATCGTTCTGCAAGTTTAGCCCAACCCTGCCGAGCCCGATTCTCGGAGAACTAAGAACCAAGACCTGAAAACTAGGTTCCGGTAGACTTATCCTCAGATGCCGGCTGAAATATCTCGTCTACGCCGCTGGATCGCGAGCGCGGCGATCACTGTTACCCTGGCGGTGGCGGGGATGTACTTCTACTCCCAACAGCGCATGCAGAACGCGCTCAGCCAAGTTCCAGAGAAGATTGGCCTCGACATCCAGCAGACTGCGCACGGATTCACAATTTCGAAGTCCGCACAAGGACGCTCCTTGTTCAAGGTCCAAGCAAACAAGGCAGTGCAGTTCAAGCAAGGTGGGAAAGCCGAGTTGCATGACGTAACCATTACGTTATACGGACGCGACTCCAACCGCTTCGATCAGATCTACGGAGCGACGTTCGACTACGACCCGCAGTCCGGGGATGTTGTGGGAAAAGGCGAAGTGCAGATCGATCTGCAATCCAATCCCGAGGGGGAGAGCAAGCCCGATCAGTCGCCGCCCAAAGAGTTAAAAAATCCCATTCATCTGAGAACCACCGAGCTAACTTTCAATCAGAAAACAGGAAACGCTTCGACCAAAGAGAAAGTTGACTTCTACATCCCCGGGGCGAGCGGCTCAGCCGTCGGCGTCGACTACACCGGCAACACTAGCGTCCTGACGCTGCAGTCACAAGTGAACATCGCATTCAGTGGTTCGACCGGCGCTACAGTGAGTGCTGTCCACGGGACGATCACGAAGAATCCGCACTTGGTCGTGCTTGACCTTCCGCATCTGCAGACGCGCTCGCAACGCTCCGAAGCCGACCAGGCTACTCTTTTCCTTCGCCCGGACAACACCGTTGAGCGCCTTTTGGCAATCGGCCACGTTAAGGTCGATTCCCAAGACAAGCAGCCAGCAGAGGTGCGGTCAGAGCAATTGGAAATGCTCATGGGAGAACAGCAGAACACTGTCCGCACTGCGACGTTTTCTCGGAACGTTCAAATGGAACTTTCCGGGACGCAGCCCATGCAAGGGAGTGCCGGCCGGGCCATTCTGCACTTTATCGGAAAGAACCAGTTGACCACGGTTCACACCGAAGAGAACGTCAAATTGACGCAGCATCAAAAGCCGGCTTCCGCGTCGGCTTCAGCTCAGGATCTGGAACTCACGGCGCCCGTAGTCGATTTTTGGCTCGCGCCGGGCAATCTCCTGAATCGCGCGGAAACCTCTGGCGCGGCGCAAATTGCTATCCGGCCTGCACCGCCCACCCCTGGCCAGCAGACGCTGATCACTGCGCGCAAGTTCACCGGACATTTCGATCAATTCGGCCAGCTTTCGTCGGTGCACGGCGCGCCCAACGGTCGAATTGTGAATCAGAATCCGGGGCAAGGCGATCAGGTTAGCACCAGCGATACGCTCGATGCTTCCTTCCGCACCGGAGCTGGCATTGAGTCCATCGTGCAACAGGGACATCTGTTTTACTTCGATGATGAACGCAAAGCTTGGGCGGACCACGGCCGTTACACCCCAGCCGACCAGATTCTGTTCCTTACCGGATCTCCTCGTGTGATCGATGGCAGCTCAACCACGACGGCGCGCACCATTCGTATGAATCGCGCCACGGGCGACGCCTTTGCGGAAGGCGATATCAGGAGCACGTACAGTGAGCTGAAAACGCAACCCGACGGCGCGCTGCTGGCTTCTTCGTCGCCAATCCACGTCACTTCCCGCACCATGACAGCTCATCGCAGTTCGACGACTGCGCTATACACCGGCGATGCGCGATTGTGGCAAGACGCCAATCTCGTGAAGGCGCCGTCCATTCAATTCGACCGCGATCGTCGATCGATGTTTGCCGAAGGATCGCCCACGCAATCTGTCTCCACGACGCTGGTTCAGGTCGACACGAAAGGGCAGGTCACGCCGGTTGCGATCACTTCCGCCCAGCTCACATATACCGACAGCGATCGCCTGGCTCATTTCGCCGGAGGAGTGGAAGCAAAGGGAGAGGATGCCATTATCACTTCGGTGAAGGCCGACGTTTTCCTGCAACCTCGGGGTCAAAGCGATACTAATCGACCACTTGAGGGACCAGGGAAAATTGACCACATGATTGCCCGAGAACACGTGGTTATAACCCAGCCGACTCGACGTGGAACCGGAGATGAGTTGGTTTATACAGCGGCGGACGACAAATTCGTACTTACGGGAGGTCCTCCGAGCATTTTTGATGCCGAACGGGGCACGACTACCGGGGTTTCGTTGACCTTCTTTAGAGGCGATGATAGAGTGCTGGTTGAAGGCAACGATACATCCCCCACCGTTACCAAAACACGAGTGGCACGATAAATGCGTACGCTGGCCACCGACGATATCGGCAAGTCCTACCGCAGTCGGCGGGTCGTAAACGGTGTAAGCCTTCGCGTAGAACAGGGTGAAGTCGTTGGTTTGCTTGGACCTAACGGAGCCGGCAAGACCACCACGTTCTACGCTATTGTTGGCCTGATACCCCCCGACACAGGCCGCGTGCTAATCGACGACGAAGACATCACTGACCTGCCCATGTATTTGCGGGCACGTCAGTATGGCATCAGCTATCTTCCGCAGGAAGCTTCCGTATTTCGGAAACTGAGTGTGGAGGAAAACATTCTTGCGGTCTTAGAGGTGCAGTCCATCTCCTGGCACGAACGGCGGGAGAAAATGGAGAAGCTGATCGATCAATTGGGACTGGAGCACATCCGCCAGAATCGGGGATACGCACTATCCGGCGGTGAGCGGCGCCGTGTGGAGATTGCCCGCTCCTTGTGCATCAGTCCAACGTTTATTTTGCTGGATGAACCCTTTTCCGGGATTGATCCGATTGCGGTGCTCGATCTGCAGAAGATTATCAGCGATCTGAAGTCGAGCGGAATTGGAATTCTGATCACCGACCACAACGTGCGGGAAACGCTGTCGGTCACGGATCGGGCGTACATCATCAACAATGGACGGATTTTCCGCCAGGGAACGCCGGAGCAGTTGGGCAGCGATCCCGAAGTGCGGCGAGTGTATCTGGGCGAGAGTTTCTCGCTGGTATGAAAAATCCAGTCGTCGGTCTTCGATCATCAGGCGTTTCTGCCTGAAGCTGGTTGCTGACGACGACTATATCGACCGAAGACTGAAGCCTTATGGTGTTGTTGCAACCCAAGCTGCATTTGAAGGTTTCGCAGCGGCAGATCCTGACCCCTGGCCTGGTGCAGATGGTCAGTGTCCTGGCGCTCAACAAGCTCGAGCTGCGGGACATGATCACGGCCGAAATGGTTGAGAATCCCGTACTCGAGGAGCTCGAAGACTCGGTTCCTCTGCTCGATGATGCCGCGCGTCGCGAAGAAGACCGCGAACGCACTCCCCCGGAAGAAAACACCATCACCGCGGTAGAGAAGAAGGATCCCTTCGAAGAGATCGATTTCGGCTCATTCTTCCAGGAATATCTTGACCCCGGTTACCGCAGCCCGGGGGAGATGGAAGAGATAGAGCGCCCTTCGTTCGAGAACTTTCTTTCCAAGCCCAGCAATCTTTCTGATCACCTGGCATGGCAACTTGGTGCGCTCCCCGTGCGCCCTGAAGTGCGGGAGGCGGCCGAGGTTGTAATCGGAAATTTGAGCGAGGACGGCTATTTGATTGCCAGCGACGATGAGTTAATGGGAATCGCGCCACCCTCTCCACCCGAGGTCGATGCCACTATAGCGGAAAGCGTAGTCAAGGACGCAGCGGCCCTCGGGCTTGATGCGGAGGTGGGTGACCTGTCCCCTGCGGAGGACGATGAGACCGATCCAGCACTATCATCAGACTGGAATCAGCCGTCGGAGGGAAATTCAGGCATAACCGATGGTGTCTCAGCCGCTGCTGTGGTTCCGACTCCGCAAGAGGCAGTAGCCGGGCAAGAGGTGCCCGCTCCAACACCATCACCTACCAACGCTGCCCCCCGTCAGCCCATCTTTCAGCCAAGCTATAACCTCGATGATCTCCACGAGGCAATCGAACTGGTCCGGCAGATGGATCCGCCCGGGGTGGCCTGCCGCGATTTACGCGAATGCCTGCTCTGCCAGTTGCGCTATCACCAGCTGCAGCTGACCACGAGCAAAAATGGCAATGGAGAGGCCACCGCTCAGGTGCTCGCAGATGCGATCGCCATTGTCGACCACCACTTGCGGGCCCTGCAAAACAAACAACATAAAGAAATCGCAAAGGCAATCGGCCGTCCTATTGAAGCGATTCAACAAGCCCTGGAATACGTTCGGACACTCGACCCGCGTCCCGGCCAGCGCTACAACAAAAGCCAGCCCCGTCTCATCGAACCCGATGTGGCTTTCGTAAAGCACGGCGATGAGTGGTTGGTAATGATGAACGAAGACGACGTCCCGACGCTGCGCTTGAATCCCGCCTATAAGCGTCTGCTCACCCGCGATAACAACGACAAAGATACGCGGAATTATGTCAAGGAGCGCTACAAGAGCGCCATCCAGCTCATCAAGAACATCGAGCAACGCAAACAGACCATCACTAAGGTCTGTTATGCCATCGTCACCCGGCAGCAGGATTTTCTGGAAAAAGGCATTGATCAGCTAAAACCCATGATGATTAAGGAGGTGGCCGAAGAAATCGGCGTGCATCCTTCCACTGTGAGCCGCGCCGTGTCGAGTAAGTATGCGCACACACCGCAAGGCGTATTTGAATTGCGCTACTTCTTCAGTGAGAGCGTGAACGGCCCTCAGGGTGGCAACACATCGTTGCTCATCCTGAAACGCCGCGTGAAAAAACTCATCGAGGAAGAAGACCCGGCCCGGCCGTTAACCGATGAGCAGATCACCCGCATCCTGCAATCGCAGGGCATCCAGGTGACTCGCCGTACGGTTGCCAAGTACCGGGAGGACATGCGCATTCCCAGCACTCACCAGCGCCGAGTGAAGAAGTGAAGAACGGCAATTCAGATTGTAGATTTTAGATTTCGGAATGTAAGACCCGCATGATCGAGAAATCTACAATCTAAAATCTGCAATCCGAATTTGTTCCAACGTAGTGCCCAGGTCAACCTTGAGGTAAGAAAGCAGGGCGCTGATGAACGTGGAATACACCGGCAGGCAATATGAAGTCACTCCCACCATTCGCAAATCCGTAGAAACTGGCCTCGCAAAGATCCGAAAAATTCTGGGCGACAAATTTGATAGCAAAGTGATCCTGGCCGTGGAAAAGCACCGTCACAAGGCCGAGATCACCATCAGTCCACGCAATGGTCCCATCGTGGGACTGGCCCAAGCCGGCGACATGAGTGCCGCCGTGAACGAAGCCCTCGAGCACCTGGAGAAACAAGCCCTCAAATACAAGACGCGCTGGCGCAGCAAGAAACGCCATCAGCAGAAAAAATGGAACGGCGATGGTGGCCGGGAGAGCGTGCAGACGGTTGTGGGCATAACGGAGGCGACGGCTGTGCATGTTGTTGTGCACAAATTTCCCGCGGTAGCGAAGACCACCGAGGTCCACCTGGTGCGCTCCGATGACGCCGTGGCCATGCGTCCGATGACATTGGAGGAAGCCATCAAAGAGGCCCATTTCCGCGACCGTGATGTATTTGTCTTCCGCGATCCCAAAGGCAAAGTGATGGTGCTCCATCGCACCCGAGACGGCAAGATGGAGCTGATCGAAGCCCCGTAGGAAAGCTGTCAGCTATCAGCAATCAGCTTTCGGCTCGAGCCTGTCTTAGGCGGGACAGCCGCTCTCGGCTTTCCAACGCTCAGCAGTTTTCGCGGCAGGCGTGTCTCATTTTTCTTTGACTCCCGCGCCGACAGCACCCATCTTGCAAAAGTTGAGTGGTGGAAAGGATGATCGCCCTTCTTTCCAAGGCTTGCCGGCAAGATGGCAGAAAATGACCTGCTTTTGTCATTGCTGCCATTATTTTCGTCCGGTACCATGGCTTCATGAGCAAGCCAAAAGCGACGGTTCGGACCGCAAATCATCCGAGGACCATCGTCTTTCTTGCCGCTCCAAACACGCAAATCCTCGACGTGGCCGGTCCATTTCAAGTTTTCGTTCGGGCAGCGGAGCTATTTGTACAGGACTATCCCTCGCGGGAACGACCTTATAACGTCTTGCTGGCGAGTTCGACCAATCGAAAAGCGGTGACCACAAACTGCGGGTTGGTGTTGACCGGCAGTGAGACTTTCCGCAGCCTCCGAGGACCAATCGATACCCTGCTCGTCGCTGGCGGTACCGGTCTAGAAAACGCCTCTCGTGAGGAAGAGCTGCTGGCTTGGTTGCGCACGACAGCACAGCGAGTACGGCGCATTGGATCTATTTGTACTGGGGCTTTCCTGCTCGCTTCGGCGGGGCTTCTGGACGGCAAACGCGCCACCACTCATTGGAAGTGGGCCGCGGAGCTAGCCAAGCGATCCCAGCGGACGACTGTCGATCCTGATCCGATCTTCATACGGGATGGAAACACCTACACCACCGCAGGAATCACGGCTGGAATGGATCTCGCCTTGGCGCTGGTCGAAGAAGATTTGGGGTCGCCATTGGCGCTGAAGGTTGCACGCGAAATGGTGCTCTACCTGCGCAGGGCTGGAGGGCAATCGCAGTTCAGTACCGCGTTGTCTCTGCAGGCTTCCGACCGCAAGCAGATTGAAGAAATCCGTTCGTGGGCCCTCGACCATTTGGAACAGGACTTGCCCGTCGAAAAACTGGCGGCAAAGGCGGGTATGAGTCCGCGAAACTTTGCTCGGGTGTTCCTGCAGGATACGGGAACAACCCCAGCGCGTTTCGTGGAGCGTCTGCGAGTGGAAGCGGCCCGGCGACGCTTAGAGGAATCGCGAGACAAGCTCGTGAAGATTGCGACCGACTGCGGCTTCGGGTCCATTACCACTCTGCGCCGATCCTTTCTTCGAGTTCTTCACGTTCCTCCCGCGGATTACAGAAGCCGATTTACGGGCTTGCGGGCGAATTGATTCTTACCTTTCGGATTGACGCCGAGGTTTCCGAGTGTTGCAAAACTACGCCGGCAGATGTCCTGATAGCGAGAACAACATGACGAAGAGAAAAGAATGGTTCAAAGGCATCGTGGCATTTGGTTTTGTGGCAGCCATCCTGTTGTTGGGCAAACTTTTTTCCGCCAATTTGGGCACGGTCGAGGTGCCGAATGGTGCCGACGGAAATAAACCAGCGCCTCTCTCCAATCCCCTCACCCCTCCTGCCCACGGCAGTATTCCCGTTGCCTTCCTGATTTCCGATGGCGCAGTCATGATCGACTTCGCCGGACCTTGGGAGGTTTTCCAGGACGTCAGCGTCCCCGGTCGTGCGGATAGCGCGTTCCGTCTCTACACGGTTGCCGAGACGATGAAACCTATCCAGGCCAGCGGCGGGATGAAGATTGTGCCGGACTACACAATTGCAAATGCTCCGGCGCCAAAGGTAATTGTGATTCCTGCGCAGAGTGCGCTCAGCGAAGCGACAAAGCAATGGATCCGGAAGGAGACAAAAAACACAGACGTGACCATGTCGGTTTGCACGGGCGCATTTGCATTGGCAAGCACCGGCCTGTTGTCCGGCAAAGCTGCGACAACTCACCATAGCTCGTATGTCACTCTGGCTGCGCAGTTCCCCGACATCCAAGTCAAGCGTGGGGCGAGATTCGTCGAAGCTGGCAATCTCGCCAGTGCCGGTGGACTCTCCTCCGGCATCGATCTTGCGCTCCGCGTGGTCGAGCGCTACTACGGCCGAGAGGTCGCGCGCCAAACTGCCTTCGACATGGAATACCAGGGAGAAGGCTGGATGAACGCAGACTCAAACTCAGTCTACGCCCAGGCCTATGCGCAATCGGACGAGCATCCGGTCTGTCCCGTATGCGGTATGGCGGTGGATCCGGCGAGCGCTCCGAAGTCTGTCTATAAAGGCAAGACCTACTATTTCATGTCCGAACAGCACAAGCAGCAATTCGAGGCAGGTCCTGAGAAATTCGTGGAACCGTCCAAGAAGCAGTGAGGCTGCTGCCGGGTGTTTGGATCCGGCAAGAGGCTCTGGAGACGAGAGCCGAAACATTCTCCCGGGAGGTTGTGATGTCTCGTGCCATTCTCGTTCTTACTGTTGTGGGTCTCCTTGCGCTACCGGCTCCAGACGCGTTCGCGGCTCCGGCACCCGCTGCGGAATACTTCCAACACTTTGCTGCTCTCGGCGGACTGTCGGTAGCTGTCGCCAAAGCCATGCCGTCTGATCAATACACCTTCAGGCCCCACCCGGAATCTATGAGCTTCGGCGAATTGATGTCGCACATCGCGAGCACCAACCACGCCTTCTGTGCTGGTCTGAAGAATTCAGACGCTCCGAATGTGCCTTCCCCTGCCGACACCGACAAGGAAGCAATCGTAAAATTCCTGAGCAGCTCCTTCGATTATTGCACCAGCGTGATCCCCAATTTGTCAGATGACCAGCTCAATCAATATCACAACTCTGCTGATGGCCGGCTCCTTGGGCGAGAAGTTCTGCTCGCCATGTACGTACACGTGGCGCATCACCGTGGCCAAGCCGAAATCTATCTCCGCGATAAAGGCATCAAACCGCCGTCGTACAGGTTCTGAACGCATGCGCCGGCTTGGTCACGAATGTTCGCGGCAGCCCTCTTCGGGGCAGGCATAGCGGACCAGGTTGCGTTGGCGGTCGACGCTGGAAATGAACATAGGGCGGCCGTGTTTGTCGCATCGCGGCTGGTTGGTCGAAACCTGTGGTGGCGCATCCTTGACCGGAGTCACATATCCCAGCGATTCGCTGAAACAGCGGTGACAAAATTTATCAGTGCAGCGGAAGTATTCTATGGAGTAGTTGGAGTTGTGGGGCGCAATCGAGAACTCCATAGTGCGATAGTGCTGGTCGCACAGAGGTAGGATGTCGATCCGCATCGCCCGAGTCTAGCAAATGTACAACTTCACACCGACATGACTCGCGCCTTTTCCGCTTGGGCAGCAGCCAGCGCGTCGATCGCTGGAACCGATACCGGCACGGTCAATGTGCGCTCCGGCGGCATCGAGCCACTGTGTACGGCTTTAACCAGCATTTCGAGCGCCTGACCGGTGTTGGGTGGCACGAAAACGGTCGCTGCAAGCAGGCCTCTTTTCACCCAAGCTTGTCCAGTCTTGGGCAAGCCGTCACAGCCGGTAAACGGCAAACTTAACCATCGGTCGCGCTCCGGTCCGTTCGGCAATTCTTGGAACGCTTTTCTAGCGCCCAGAGCCATGCCGTCATCCTGCGCGGCAATTGCATCGATGCGGTACTGATGTGAGGTAGACAGGCGCAGCCATGAACTCACCGCTCGATATGATCCTGTCTCCGTCCAATTTGCCCGCATGACCTTTACTTGCACGTTGACAGGTTTAGTCTCGTACATGCCAGCGGTCCGCTGTTTGGCCGCAAGGCTTTCCGCAGGACCCTGTACATACAGGAGCGAACCGCCTTTGGGCAACAGAGCGGCAAACTGGCGGCCCTGGATGCGTCCTATCTCTTCGTGATCGGAAGTGACCCCGAAGATTGGAACCCGGTGTACTTTGCGCAGCTCTGCGATGTACTCAACGTCACGATTTAGGACTACCCATCCAATTCCAGCAGCCGCAGCGGCTCGAGCGGCCTGGGGTAGAGCGGTCCCACCAACGGGCTCGAAGATGATGGCGTCCGGATGCGCCTCCGAACGCGACTGAATCACCTTCAGAATCTGCTGGCTCTGGGTGATGGAATCGTTATCTGCGTGGACGATCTGGATATCCACATCGAGCCGTCGCGTCGCTTCCACTGCAGCCGCGGCCTGTTCGATCTGATAGTCGTTGTCGTTGTTGGTCAACGAAATTAAGAAATTCAGCTTCTTCATGACGGTGGGAGTATGGAAGTCCCTGTGAACCCAAATAATACCTTGACGTTTCGACCGGACACAGTGACTAGGGTAACCAGCCAATGTAATTTTGCTTCAGAACAGCACGCGTCCGTGAATGTGTCCTTCATTCCAATGTACGTAGAAGGTCGAAACTTTCGAATGCGGATTCCGAGTACAGCAAAGCGCGTAGTGCTAAAATGCGCGCCTCAGGAGAAAATCCACATGCAGAAAGCTGTCGTGGCGATCGTTGGAATACTTTTCTGCCCAATTATGACTTGGGGGCAACCCAAGCTCTCGGTGCATTGGGAGGAGTTGACCGCGGCCGATTTCCGCAGCGCGATTGAACAGTTGAAGGGCACCTGCCTGCTTCCCTTCGGCATCCTGGAAAAGCACGGAGCGCATCTCCCGCTGGGCACTGATCTACTGGACGTTCGCTATGCTGCCTTGCACGCTGCAGAACGGGAATACGCAGTCGTTTTTCCCGAATATTATTTTGGCCAGATCTTCGAGGCTCGGCATGAACCCGGCACGGTCGCGTATAGCTCTCATCTGCAGTTCAAACTCTTGCAGGAGACCACCGAGGAGATGGCGCGTAACGGCTGCAAGAAGGTGATCATCGTCAACGGCCACGGTGGGAATGAAAACCTGCTGCCCTTCTTCGCGCAGACGCAGTTGGAAAAACAACATGACTACGTAGTTTATGTTCTAGGCCTGGTCGAACCGCCCGTCGGCGGGCCTCCGAAGAAGACTTCGGTCGACATGCATGGGGGAGAGTCCGAAACTTCTAAGATGTTGATTGCGAGGCCCGACTTGGTGCACATGGATCGGGCGAATAGCGAATCCGGCGCCGACCAGGCTCGACTCAAGTTGCCTGACACTCTTTATACCGCTATCTGGTGGTACGCGCGGTTCCCCAATCACTATTCCGGCGACGCTTCAGCCGCAACTCGGGAGCGCGGGGAATTTGAGATGAGTAACTGGCAGAACGCAATTGTGGATGCCATCCGCGCAGTCAAACAAGACCAGACCAGCCTGCAACTGCAGAATGAGTTTTTCGAGAAGGCGAAGCATCCGCTAGACACGCGTCCGTAGCGGGGGGGCGCCGGTTGGCGACGCCAATGCTGGAGGCAATCGTGACGGAATGGGATGCCGCTGACTATGCCAAGCGATCCTCACTGCAAGCCGCCATGGCCGACGAGGCGCTCGCCCTGCTCGATCTGAAGGGATCGGAGCGGGTCCTTGATATCGGATGCGGCGATGGGCGAATCACGGCCGAGATAGCCGTTCGCGTCCCGCGTGGATCGGTCGCCGGCATAGATGCGTCTCGCGAAATGATCGGCTTCGCGTCGAGCCATTTCGGTCCTGAGGCTCACCCTAATCTTCGATTCGAAGTGGTCGACGCCCACAGCTTGCCCTTCCGGGAGGACTTCGATCTGGTTGTCTCGTTCAACGCGCTCCACTGGCTGCCCGAACAGGATGCAGCCCTTCGCTCTATACGCTCGGCGATGAAGCCCGATGGTCGGGGACAATTGCGCCTTGTCCCGAAAGGTGAGCGCAGGAGCCTCGAAGATGTGATTGAGGACACGCGACGGTCGTCAAAATGGGATCACTATTTCGAGGAATTTCACGATCCCTATTTGCATCTGACGCCCGAGCAATATCGAGCAATGGCTGAGCGGAATGGTTTGCATGTCCGCCGCATTCACACGCAATTGAAGGCGTGGGATTTCGGGTCTCGTTCGGCATTCTTCGACTTCGGGTTGGTGACTTTCGTCGCGTGGACGCAGTTCTTACCCGAATCCGAGAAACTGGACTTCGTCACAGACGTCCTGGATCGCACCAGTCCGTGGCGGCGGACAGACCCGGCGAGGAGAATACCTTCAAGTTTTATCAAATGGACGTCACTCTGAGCCGATCATAGCGAAGCGGAAGCTCTTTTAGGTAGTAGTGCGGTTGGTTTGTCATCCTGAGCAAACATTTCTTTGCGCAGTGAGGGATCTGGGTGAGCCGCGCCAGCGTGGCGTTCCTTGCGGCGCAATAATCGCGCGTTCGGCTCGCTTCCTTCTCAAACTGCTCCGCTACCCCCCGTCTTTTGGCTGTGCCTCGTGATAAAATTCGCATTCCAAATGGCGGTCTCAGCCCCTTCGAGCAATACGGTTGCTGGCCAAGCCCAACAACCTGGTGATGGCCGTGGCCAGCGGCTGATGGCTCTTGATCTGTTCCGGGGCGCGACCATTGCTGGGATGATCCTGGTCAATAATCCTGGCGATGAACAAGTGGCTTATTGGCCTCTGAAACATGCGGATTGGAACGGATGGACACCGACTGACCTGGTCTTTCCTTTCTTTTTGTTTATCGTCGGTGTTTCCCTGGCGTTCTCGTTTTCCTCGCGCTTGAAGCGCGGCGAGACACGATCGCAATTGCTGTCGCACGTCATTCGGCGCGGTCTGATTTTATTTGCGCTCGGAGTGTTGCTGAACGGCTTTCCCAACCGATATCATTTGGCTTCCTGGCGCTTTTATGGCGTGCTGCAAAGGATCGCGATCTGCTATGTGATTTCGGCGATTCTGGTCTTGTGGTCGGAGAAGCGAGGCTGGATTATCACCATCGTCGGTTGCCTGGTGGGGTACTGGATTCTGATGCGTTTCGTTCCTGTCCCAGGATTCGGCGTGCCAACGCTGGATATTCCGTTGCTTGATCCCGATCGCAATTTGGCGGCGTGGCTCGACCGCAAGCTTTTGATGGGGCATTTGTACGAGGTCACGCGCGATCCCGAAGGAGTGCTAAGCACCATACCGGCGGTGGCGACCAGCTTGCTGGGAGTGCTCACTGGGGAACGGCTACGCTCGGAGCGCAGCGCAAACGCAAAAGCGTTGGGCATGGCGATGTTCGGAGTTGCCGGAGTAGCCGCCGGAGAATTCTTCAATATCTGGTTTCCCATCAACAAGAAGTTGTGGACCAGTTCTTTTGTTATCTTCACCGCCGGCCTGGCTCTGATTTGCCTAGCTGTTTGCTACTGGATGCTTGACGTAAATCGCTGGCGCGGCAGCTGGACCAAGCCGTTCGTGGTGTTCGGTATGAATCCGATCGCGGCTTATGTCTTCGCAGAAATCATTTCGCACGCGATTGACCACACGCGGGTTCACCTGGCCAGTGGGGGGTCGCTTACCTTGCAAGAGATGCTCTACCAGCGTGGGTTCTCAGGTCTGGCTAGTCCTCCGAACGCATCGCTAGTCTACGCACTGGTTTATGTATTTATATGCTGGGCAGCAATGTGGGTTTTGTACCGCAAAGGCATTTTCCTGAAGATCTGAGAGACCGAAGACCTGAAAGGATTTGGGTGGCGCAGGCCTTCTAGGCCTGCGAGAAAAATCCCGGATTTAGAAGTGGGCTTCAGCCCCTGAGGTACCTCCGCGGCTGAAGCCGATCACTTCTAGCGGCGCTTAATGCAGCGCTGAAGCGCTGCTCCACCCAAAGCCATGAGTCTCATGTTAGGGGAACGACGAGTTTACGTGATGCTGACTTCCGTATACGTCCCATAGACTTCGCGCAAGGCCTCGCAAATCTCTCCAACTGTGGCATAGGCGCGCACGGCGTCAACAATGTAAGGCATGGTGTTGGCCGGAGAGATGTCGCCATTCATTCCCGCCTTTGGCTCCTGGGCCGCAGCTTTCTTCAGCGCTTCCAGAAGGCGATGGACTTCTTCATTGGACCGTCGCGCGCGCAACGCTTTCAATTTCGCGCTCTGTTGCCGGGCCACGCTTTCGTCGATGTAGAGAATGTGAGGCGTCTCTTCCTCGATCACGAATTCGTTGACGCCTACGATGATCTTCTCTTTGGCCTCGGCGGCACGCTGATATTGGTAGGAAGCTTCCGCAATCTCCTTCTGTGGATAGCCGCGCTCGATGGCCCTGACCATACCCCCCACGGCATCGAGCTTGGAAAAGTAATCGAATGCGCCCTTTTCCATTTGTAGCGTCAAGGTTTCAAGGAAATATGACCCGCCCAGCGGATCCGTGGTTTGCGTGACTCCGGATTCGTAAGCGATGATCTGTTGCGTGCGTAGTGCAATCCCTGCCGCCTCTTCTGTGGGCAACGCCAAAGCTTCATCGTAGGAATCCGTGTGCAGCGACTGGGTTCCGCCCAGTACGGCCGCCATGGCCTGCAACGCCACGCGCGCAATGTTGTTCATGGGTTGCTGCGCCGGCAGCGAGACGCCGGCGGTCTGGGTATGGAAGCGCAGCAGCCAGGTGCGCTGGTTCTTTGCGCCAAAGCGGTCTTTCGTTACCTGATACCAAATCTTGCGGGCAGCACGATACTTGGCGATTTCTTCGAAGAAGTCATTGTGTGCGTTGAAGAAGAAGCTGAGACGCGGGCCAAACTCGTCCACGTCAAGGCCGCGACGGCGCGCCCATTCGACGTACTCCACGCCGTCGTACAACGTAAACGCGAGTTCCTGGAGCGCGGTCGAGCCGGCCTCGCGGATGTGATATCCGCTGATCGAAATAGTGTTGAACTTCGGGGTGAACTTCGACCCGAACTCGAAAGTGTCCACCACCAGGCGCATCGAGGGCGCGGGCGGATAGATGTATTCTTTCTGCGCAATGTATTCCTTGAGGATGTCGTTCTGGATGGTCCCGGAAATCTTCTTCCAATTCGCGCCCTGCTTTTCGGCTACCACCAGATACATCGCCCACAGCACCGAAGCCGGCGAGTTGATGGTCATCGAAACCGTGGTTTTCTCCAGGTCGATGCCGTGGAAGAGGATTTCCATGTCCTCGAGCGAATCAATGGCCACGCCGCACTTGCCAACTTCGCCTTCACTCGCAGGGTGATCGGAGTCGTAGCCCATCAGCGTGGGCAAGTCGAAGGCGACCGAGAGCCCGCTGCCACCATGTTCGAGCAGATACTTGTAGCGTTGGTTGGTTTCCTCAGGAGAGGCGAATCCGGAAAACTGACGCATAGTGAACATCTTGCCGCGGTATCCCGAAGCGTGAATGCCGCGGGTGAACGGCGGCTCGCCGGGATAGCCCAGGTATTTTTCAGCGCTCCAGTCCTCGGGCAGATCGGCGGGCGTGTAAAGCCGGCGGACAGGAACGCCGGAAACGGTTGTAAAGCGGGCATGTCCATGCTCGTCAAGATTCACCCCGGTCGGCGCGCCGATGGGCTTTTCGGGAGATTTGTCGAGAGTAGGCGCCAGGATTTTCTGAGCCCACTCCGTTTCGGCGGCGGAAGGATGGCGTCCCTCGAAGACATCGGCAATCGGGCTCTCGGCAATGGATGGGTTTTTGTGTTTCTTATCGCGCATGCTCACTCCGCGTAACCCTTTATCATATGGGCGCTGCAGGCGGGGAGCAAGGCGGGCTTCGTGACCAAAGGACACTCGCTCTCTCTTTGTCATCCTGAGCGGAGTATCTGGTTCGTGACGCGAACCGGATACGAAGTCGAGGGATCTCGCGCTGGCCTGAACTGCATATACAGGAACTTCCCTGGGTTCTGAGATGGCAGAAGAACTCCGACATGTGTTCTCGCAGGGTTGATGTTTGCAGGAATCCTTCGACTGCACCCGGAAGTTCGCTTCGCGAACCTGTGGCTTCGCTCAGGATGACAAGCGTGTTTCTGGTTCCGACTCTTGCCTCTTCCGGCCCAACTCCCACGCCTTGGCATATTTCCACGACACATAGACGGCATGGTACAGGTGGAGCAGAAGTCCTTCGCTGCCGTCTAGAAAGCCCAGGCGGAAGAAGTAGTTGTAGATGAAGGTGAGGAGCGGACGGACGACGATATTGGTGAAGCTGAATCCACGCTCGCCGTTAGCCACCGCCATCTCCGCACCCAGCGAGGAGTAGCGGTTCATGTGGTCAATGTAGTCGGAGAGCGTGGGGTAGGAGTGGTGGATGAGGGCAATGTCCCAATCGAAATCATGCGCTGGAACGGCCTCCCGGCCTTCTACAAAAACCGTTTCGTGAACAGTACGATCGAGAAAGCGTCCCTTTCCACGACGAAACATCCTCAGCTTACGATCCGGGTAAAAGCCGCCATGCCTGATCCATCGGCCGAGAAAGTAATTCTTGCGAGCAAACCATACTCCGGCAACACCAGCGTAGACATCAGCATCGCGGCCCATAATGCGAGAGATGCCTTCCTGTGCGCCGCGATCCACTTCCTCGTCCGCGTCCAAGCTCAAAATCCAATCGCCTGTGGCCTTCTCGATGGCCGAGTTTTTCTGTGCGGCGTAGCCGTTCCATTTCTCGACGAAGACCTTCGCGCCATACGACTGCGCGATCTCAACCGTGCGGTCGGTCGAGTGCGAATCCACGACGACGACCTCACCTCTGCCGTCGCTGACCAGCGGCTTCACACTCTCCAGAGTGCGCGGGAGATTGGTTTCTTCGTTGTAGGTGATGATGACGACCGACAGGGTCACCGGGAGAGCATACATTGCCCGGCAAGAAGATGGGCAGAAAGCATGCAGGCGCGGGCGTCCTCGCCCGTGCGTAACACAGAGGCGAGGACGCCCGTGCCTACGCGTCTCCCACTAGACATCAAGTTAAGCCACAGCGGCGGTGGCCATCTGTTGGGCTTCATTACGCAGGCTCTCGAAGAGAATCGTGCTGAGGTAACGTTCGCCGAAGTCGGGCAAAACCACAACAATCAGTTTGCCGGCATTTTCTGGATGCTTGGCTACTTCGACGGCGGCGTTGGCTGCCGCTCCGCCGGAAATCCCGACTAGCAGGCCCTCTTCACGCGCCAGGCGTCGGGCCATCACGACCGAATCCTCAGTTGAGGCCTGGATGACCTCATCGATCAAATCCACCCGCAGAATTTCTGGAATAAATCCAGGGCCGATACCCTGAATCTTGTGCGGATTCGGTTGCCCTCCCGACAGTACGGGACTGTCCTTCGGTTCGACCGCGATCACTTTGAAGGCCGGCTTCTTCGACCGAATGTATTCGCTTACTCCAGTCAGAGTGCCGCCGGTTCCCACGCCGGAAACCAATATGTCGACCTTGCCGTCCGTGTCGTTCCAGATTTCAGGCCCCGTTGTCTCACGGTGGATCTTTGGATTGGCAGGGTTCGCGAATTGCTGCAGGATTACGCCGCTGGCGGTGCTGGCCAGAATCTCCTGCGCCTTGGCGATGGCGCCTTTCATTCCTTTTGGCCCGGGCGTGAGCACGATCTCCGAACCCAACGCCAACAGCAGAACGCGACGTTCCATACTCATGGTTTCCGGCATGGTGAGGATAAGGCGGTAACCCTTCACTGCCGCCGCGAAGGCGAGACCAATGCCGGTATTGCCGCTGGTGGGTTCGATGAGCACGGTTTTGCCGGGATGAATCCTACCCTGGCGTTCAGCTTCGACG
The DNA here is from genome assembly GCA_963696025.1 of uncultured Acidobacteriota bacterium. Classification (GTDB taxonomy): domain Bacteria; phylum Acidobacteriota; class Terriglobia; order Terriglobales; family Acidobacteriaceae; genus JABCYV01. The sequence continues at coordinate 1,100,109 of CAVOII010000014.1, read as the reverse complement.
ATCATGCTGACGGCGATGCGATCCTTTACGCTGCCACACGGATTGAAGCTCTCCAGCTTGGCCGCAACCTTGGCAACACAGCCCACTGTAACTTTATTGAGATAGACGAGTGGGGTGTGGCCGATGAGTTGTGTGACGTCGTTGGCGATCTTCAAGTAGTCATCTCCTGCCTACACATTTTGATCCCAACCATCCGCGCCTGCCAAGAATAGCAGCACTTATCGCGGTCGAGCGCGTTTCTTCTACATCTGGCCAGCTTGCGGCGTAGGCGGCGCCTGCTGCGGCTGCTGGGGCGGCACCTGCGGCTGCAAATCCTGTCGGGGTGCGACATAGGGCACATTCGGCATGCGATTTACCTGGCCGCGCTCGGCATCGGCAAGCTGAATGCCGGCATGGTCCAGGAGCAGGCCAGTGGCGCGGTCCAACTCCACCCGCGATTTCTCGTAAGCTGCCATCGCGGAAACCAGATTGGACTCGTTCGTGGTCAAGGCAGACTGATTCTGCAAAACCAAAGTCGGGGTGGAAACACCGGCCTGCAGTTTCTTCTGCTCAGAATCCAGCGACTGCCGGGCGAATTCAACCGCAGCCCGAGCGGCTTCAACTGCTGCCCGGTTCTGCTGCAAAGTAAACTGGGCGTTGCGCACCTCAATGCGCACCTGGTTTTCAATCTGCTGCCGCCGCACCTGCGCCTGGTAATATTCCAATTCGGCGCGTACCTGGTTGGCTTGCGCCGCCCGGTTGCGCAGCGGAATGTTGAGGGTCAGCCCGATACCTTTATCCGGTGCCGCGGAATTGACCAAATCGTTGAGCGTCCCCCCGTAACCGACCGGCGAGATACTGCCGGCGGTATGACAGCCAAACCTGGTTTGCGGTGGCGGCGGGCAAATGTTCGCAGGATTTTGTGTGCCGCCCAAACCCGAGCCTCCGTAATAGGCGAAAAGGTCGAGTGTAGGCAGCATGGCATTACGGACAGCTTTGATATTGATCTCGCGACTGTTCAAATCAATACGCGACTCAGCTAATTCGGCACGGTGACTCAAAGCGTCCTTGATCATGTCTTGCATGGGAACGACCGGCTCCTGCTGAGGCACTTGCATGGTAGAGGTCGGGATTACTTCGGCTTCCCCAAGCGCAGGGTCCTCGAGGTTACGGCTGAGAGCGTTTTTTATGAGCAACTGTTGCAGCTCCAGGTTGGTTTGGGCGAGGATCAGGGCCTGCTGATCGGTCGCGACGGTGCTCTCCGCGCTCACCACCTGGATCGGTGGCAAGGTTCCAAATTTCACCTGCTTCTTGTCATCGTCCAATGTTTTCTGAGCGAAAGCCAGCGCTTCCTGCTGTACCCTCACGTTTTCATAGGCGTAGACCAGGTCCCAGTAAATGTTTTCGATCTGATCGACTGTAGTAATAACTTGCAAGCGAAAGGCGACATCCGAGATCTCGCGATTGTTCTTGGCGATGCGGATGAAACGCGTGTTGGGCAGGAAGCCGAAGCCTTGCAGCAGGGTCTGAGTAACTCTGGCCTGGAAATTGGCACTCAGGTCCGGGCTTAGTGAAGCAAATGGCGAACTGGTGGTGAGGCGACTGTTGTTGAATCCAACCGCGAGATTCGTGCCCCAGTGGAAGCCTTGCAAATAAGAGAAATCCGCCGTGCCGGTGTTTTGGGACGTCGATGGGACCGCGAAGGAACTGGTGGACAAAATATTGTTGTGGTCGAGTTGCAGAGTACTGCTGAGAACAGGATCGAAACTGGTGATAGGGGCGCCGATGCCCAGCGTAGAGCTCACTAATCCGTTTGTGCCCGTACCGGCGCCGGCCGACCCGGTGGTAGTGCCACCGGGGCCGGAGCCAACGGGTCCCGATCCGACTGTCCCGCTAAGTCCGCCCGTGCCCCCACCCGGCGTGTTTTGCACGATGCCGGCGTTCACTCCCAAAATTGAATCTCCCGCCCTGGCGCGCAGAATATCGGTGTCGGCGATGTTCAGGTTGTAACGCGCCAGCATGATGTCGAGATTATTTTCCAGCGCCAGCGCGACTGCGTCATCGATGGAGAGCATGAGCTTGCCATCATGGAATAACTGATCGACGCGTGGCGTGTTGTCCAAATTTGGCGCCGGGACCGGTTGCGGTGCGTACGGTGCAATGACGTTGGGGAATGCGGAACGCGGCTTGGAATAATCCTTGAGACCGAACTGACCGGAGGTCTGCACTTGCACCGGCGCCGGCTGAGGTGCCTGCGGTAGTGGAGATGGTGGCGCGGACTGCGGCTGTTGTGCCCAAACACTGGACAGCAATATGACGGTCAATGCAAACCCCGTAACCAGTCGGGCGGTAGATTTCAAACGAGCGAAAGGCATGACTTGTCTCCTTGGATCGAGGCTGAAAGCAAATATGGCAAGGCTTTTCTGATTTTCTGTTCGGCTCCTTGAGGAATGGGCCGACTACGAGTCAATATTAGCGGTCACGAGAGTGAGTTTGGCCGGAGGATTGTAAAGAAGTGTTGCGTGGCAAGATGCCGAGCGATGAGCGAGAAAAATGAAGCTTCGGCGAGCAGTTTTGATCAGGAGTTCAGCTGTTTGGAGCCCGATCTGAGTCAGCCGAGGAATCTACTATCCAACAACAGTAGATTGCAGATTTTCTCGGCTGATTTTCATCAACGCCGTGCCACATCCTATTGTTGAGGCGGTTGCGGCGTTACCGGCGTTTCCTGACGCGGTGCAACGAGGGGCACACTCGGCATGTGGGTGACTTCTCCGCGCTCGGCGTCGGCAATCTGGATTCCGTTGTGGTCGAGCAAAGAGCCCGTGGCGCGATCCAGTTCAACCCGCGATTTCTCGTAGGCTGCCATGGCCGAAACCAGCGTAGATTCGGCCTGCGCCAAGGTCGTTTGGTTTTGCAGCACGAGGGTGGTGGTCGAAGCGCCCAGGGCGTACTTCTTCTGTTCCGCATCCAGGGACTGGTGTCCGAGTTCAACGGCTGCCCGGGCCGCTTCGACACTGGCGCGATTCTGTTGCACTGCGAACTGCGCGTTGCGCACTTCGATGCGAATCTGGTTCTCAATCTGCTGCAACCTCATTTGCGCCTGGCGATATTCCAGTTCAGAGCGAATCTGGGTGGCCTGCGCGACTCGGTTGCGCAACGGAATGTTGAGGCTGAGTCCAACGCCCTTGTCGGGCGCGGATGAGTTCACCAGCTGATTCAAGGCTGCGTTGTAACTCACCGTGGGCGCTACCGGAATCTCAGGACCGGTGGGATTGGACGGGTTGGGCCCGGCGCAACCGAACTGCCGCGCGTCCACGGGCTGATTTACGCACAAATTCGACGGATTCTGCGTGCCCCCTAGACCAGAGCCGCCGTAGTAGGCGAACAGGTCGAGTGTAGGCAGCAAAGAGTTGCGGATTGCTTTGTTGCTGATCTCGGTGTTGGTTAGATTGATGCGTGCTTGGGCAAGTTCGGCGCGATGGCCGAGCGCGTCGTTGACCATGTCCTCGGTGGGCACGACGGATTCCTGCGGCGGGAGTTGCATGGTTGAAGTCGGGATCACTTCGGCATCAGCCAGTCTCGGATCCACCAGCGTGCGGCTAAGAGCGTTCTTCGTCAGCAACTGCTGCAACTCAAGATTAGTCTGAGCCAGTGTCAGCGCTTGCTGGTCAGTTGCTACCGTGCTCTGCGCACGCACCACTTCGATGGGCGCCAGGGTGCCGATATCAACTTGTTTCTTGGTGTCCGAGAGAGTTTTCTGAGCGAAGGCCAGCGACTCCTGTTGCACGCGCACATTCTCGTAGGCAAAGACCAAATCCCAATAGATGTTCTCGATCTGGTCCACGGTCGTGATGACCTGCAGCCGGAAGGCGACATCAGTTATTTCGCGGTTATTTTTTGCGATCCGAATGAACCGGTCGTTGGGCGCGAACCCGAGACCCTGCAGCAGGTGTTGGGTCAGCTTGAACTGGAAAGCAGAATTGATCAGCGGGTTGAAGGTGGTGAACACGCCGTTGGTGGTGACCCGCGTGTTATTGAATCCTACCGACATGTTAGTGCCAGACTGGAAACCCTGAGCATAGGCGAAATTGAAAGTGCCAGTGTTTTGCTGTAGCGCCGACAGCACCGGCACCCCCGTAAATGGATTGCTGGCGAGAGTATTTCCGTGATCCCATTGCAGCGTACCGGTGAGGATGGGGTCAAAGCTGGTAATGGTCGGACCACTGCCAAGCGTTGAGACGACCAGTCCACCAGTGCCCGTTCCGGCGCCACCGGCTCCTGCCGTTGTTCCGCCGGTGCCCGAGCCGACTGATCCGCTCAACCCGCCAACACCTCCGCCCGGAGTACCCTGGACCAGTCCACTATTAACGCCCAGAAAGTTGGCTCCGGCCTTGGTGCGCAGAATGTCCGTATCCGCAATATTCAGGTTGTAACGGGCGATGGCGATATCCAGATTGTTCTCCAGCGCCAGCGCGACCGCATCGTCCATCGAGAGCATGAGCTTGCCATTCTGCAGCAACTGCTGGATGCGCGGCGTGTTGCGCAAGTTGGGGGGCTCGACGTGCTGCGGAAGGTAGGGTCCGATCGGATTGGGGAAGTGCGAGCGCGGTTTGGCATAGTCTCTTAAGACGAACTGCTGGGGTTGCGGTGCCTGAGGCGGCACGGCAGCCATCGATTGCGGCGAGTCTTGCGCCCACCCGGTGCTAGACAACATACTGGCGAGCAAAACCGCAACGATTGACCGCGCGGCGGATTTCAAACGAGGCAAATGCATTCGTTTATCTCCATGCATAAAAGGTGGTAATGAAAATGGCAGTGCCGTCTCTGTCAACGGTTGTTACGCAAAATCGAAGGCCGAGGTTTCATCTTTCGCAGCGCCCGGCATAAAGAGCCGATTCCAGCCAGATTCCCGCGGGAAATGAAATAGTATATCTGACAGAACATTCTCGTCTTGCACCTCCGGGAACGCGCTCGCGGGGTGCTGCGAATCCATAAACCGGCTTTGATGAGCACCGCCGCCGCGAGGACTCCAAAGAATTGCCATGCGCAATATCAAACTGGTTCTGTCGTATGACGGCTCGGATTTTTCAGGCTGGCAGGTGCAGCCCTCCGCGGCCACCATTCAAGGCACACTCGCCTCGGCTATTGGACGAGTGACAGGAGAAAAGGTCTTGCCCCAGGGCTCAGGACGGACCGATGCCGGTGTCCATGGTTTAGCCCAAGTAGTCACATTTGCGACGGAATCACCGATCCCGACCGAGAATTTGGGAAAAGCGCTGAATGACATACTTCCTGCTTCGATTCGCGTGCTCGAAACGGTCGAGGCGCCCGCCCATTTCCACCCCCGCAAATCAGCCCGAGCCAAAACCTATCGCTATCGCATGCATCGCGGCGCGATTTGCCCACCTTTTCTGGCACGCTATGTGTGGCACCATCCCTATCCGCTGAACGAAGACGCGATGAAGCAGGCCGGGAGTCTGATATTGGGGAAGCACGATTTTACTTCGTTTGCGTCGGTGGATCCGGAACGCGGAGAAGAGGAGACTTCCAACGTGCGGACGGTTTTCTGCTCAAGTTGGGAACGACAGCAAGATGAGCTCATATATACAGTACGGGGCAACGGATTTCTGCACCACATGGTAAGGAACCTAGTGGGAACGTTTGTGCTGGTTGGCAAAGCCACATTAGAGCCTTCCGACGTGACCAGAATTTTAGAGGCTCGCAATCGTTCATCGGCAGGAGCCACTGCGCCCGCCAACGGTCTGTACCTGGTCAGCGTGGAGTACTAAGAGGCTCATGTGGCGCGAGCGCCCTCGTCCGCGTAGGCTTTAAAATCATGCCCACGGATCTTCAAATCACCCAACGTCGGTTTGCGTCCGTGAACCCTGCCACCGGCGAAACGCTACGTGAATTCGAATGTGCCACCGAGCCCGAAGTCCACGCAGCTGTATCTCGTGCCCGCACTGCCCAGCCGTCGTGGAACGATCTCGGAGTGCGGCATCGAACCGCTATCCTGCAGCACTTCCAGCGACTTCTGCATGAGAAGAAATCCGAAGTTGCCCGGCTGATCACGCGAGAAGCTGGCAAGCCCTACATCGAGGCTCTGCTCACGGAAGTCCTCGTCGTCCTCGACGCCGCTCGTTTCGGCATCGAAAACGCATTTCGCTTTCTGCGCGAGGAACCGATCCCGCATGGCAATCTGGCGATGAAGACTAAGACGGGGCGCATTGTCCGCGAGCCTTACGGCGTGATTGGAATCATCTCACCCTGGAATTATCCTTTTTCGATTCCCGCCACGGAGAGCTTGGCCGCGCTGGTGACCGGAAATGCTGTGGTGCTGAAGCCCTCGGAGCTCACTTCGCTCGTGGCATTGGAACTGGCATCGCTCCTGCATACCGCCGGCGTGCCGGAAGGGGTGTTTCAAGTGGTGGTTGGGGATGGGGCTACCGGCGCGGCTTTGATCAACGCCAGGATCGATAAGTTGGTTTTTACCGGAAGCGTGCCCACAGGCAAGAGCATTGCGCACGCCGCAGCTGCGCGTTTACTTCCGCTGGTTCTGGAGTTGGGTGGGAAGGATCCCATGCTGGTGCTCAGCGACGCAGACATCGAAATCGCCTCCAGTGGCGCAGTGTGGGGTGCGTTCGTGAACGCCGGACAGGCTTGTCTTTCGGTCGAAAGATGTTACGTGCATCGTAGTTTGTGCCAGCCGTTTCTGGAGGCCTGCGTGGCGAAGACCAAACGCCTTCGCGTAGGCAATGGCATGGATCCGGAGACTGAAGTCGGACCGTTGATCCACGAACGTCAACTGCGCAACGTAGAACTGCATGTGGAAGACGCTCGGTCCCATGGAGCGAGAGTGCTGACCGGTGGCATTCGGCTGTCACATCTCGGACCGCATTTTTACGCGCCGACGGTGCTGGCCGATGTCACGCGTGAAATGCGCGTCATGCGTGAAGAAACATTTGGGCCCGTACTGCCGGTCATGCCTTTCGATAGCGATGCCGAGGCCCTCCGGCTGGCGAACGACTCCGAGTATGGTTTGGCGGCTAGTGTGTGGACTCGCGATCGCGGCCGGGGACAGGCGATGGCCAGCCGTATCCAGGCCGGGACCGTGATGGTCAACGATACAGTTTCCTGCTTCGGTATCAGTGAGGCTCCACACGGCGGAGTTAAGGCCAGCGGCCTGGGCCGTACCCATGGACGGTTTGGACTCGAAGAGATGGTGCGAATTAAGTACGTTGACTCCGACCGCCTGCCCGGCATGAAAAAAGTCTGGTGGTATGGATACGGAGAGACGTTTGCGAGGCAGATGGAGGGGTTCGTCGATCTGCAGTTTGCCCACCGGTTAGGCCAGCGGTTACGAGGAGCACTGAGGGCCACAGGGGTGCTGAGACGGAACCAGAAAGTGTAGCCGGGCGGCAAGGCAACGAGGAAACAGATATATGTCTTCAACTTCAGATCCGAAACGTGAGTTGTTGCGTCATGCAATAGCCACGGTGGCTTATCGCGGCGGCAAGGCGGTACGGAATGCGCGGGCCACCTTCGTCGAATTTCGTTGCGGCGAGACCTCGCGCACGGCGGGGCAAATCCTCGCCCACATTGGTGATTTGTTCGACTGGGCACTCACCATAGCGGAGGGAAGAAGGCAATGGCATGATTCCGTGCCGCTGGCGTGGGACAAGGAAGTCGAGCGATTCTTTGCCGCGCTCAAACGCTTCGACGACTGCCTGGCTTCCGCCGAGCCATTGCACGCTTCTGCGGAAAAGCTCTTCCAGGGCCCGATTGCCGACGCGCTGACGCACGTCGGTCAAATCGCGATGCTGAGGCGAATCGCCGGTGAGCCGATCAAAGGAGAGAGTTACTTCCTGGCCGAGATGTCCGCAGGCCGGGTAGGGCCGGAGCAGGCTGCGCCCAGGAAGGAATTTGACTAGAGTGTGCACCAGCCATCTTTGTGACTCCGGCACTGTCATCCCGACCTTGCCGCAATCAGGCAAAATCGTAAACCGCAAGGTTCGCAAAGACTGCAACGACCGTTGAAATCAGGATACTGCCGGCGTAGGGCTGTGGCTCGCGCAACGTGATTCCAGTAAAATGAAATCCCTAGTTGTAAAACTGGCGGCCTCCCGCCACAGTCACGAGGATAGCAACTTTGGCCACAACACAAACCGGGACCTCCGCCACCGCTCCTCAACAGCTTCCACATCACAAAGTGAAAATCAAGAAGCCGGGGCAGCGTGCCTGCAATGAGAAAGACGCCAAGGGCAAGTTTTGCGGCGGACATCTCAAGCGCTGGTCCTACACCAGCGACGTGGTGGAGCAAGCCTGCGGCGATGTGGAGAAGGCTTGGGGGCCAGATGCCGAAGTGTATCGCTGCGAGCATTGCAAGACGCTCTACCTTCCCAATCCTGAGGAGGCCGGCGGACTCAATGTGGCTGGGCCAGGACAAACTTCAGTGTTCGGGCTGACTTTGCCACCGAAGGACGGGAAGTAGCATCTGATGAGGATGTTCTCCTGGGGCGTAATTGCAATCGCTCTGCGAGCGGGGTAGCCCGCTGTGGCTCGCCCGGGTCCTTCGGCCGCAAAAGTAGCGGCCTCAGGATGACAAATCGATAGCGTGAAAACTTCTGATCTCATCTACGACTGGAACCAGGTAAATTCAACCTCCCTGCGGCCCGTGGGTCCCGTTCTTCTGAACGATGAAACTCTGCGCGACGGCTTGCAGTCTCCGTCTGTGCGTGATCCCTCGATCGAAGAAAAGATCCACGTCCTTGATTTGATGGAGGCATTGGGCATCAATTCACTCGACCTCGGGCTTCCTGGAGCGGGGCAACGTGCGGTCGAGCATGTAGAGGCGTTGGCGCGCGAGATTGTCCGGCACAAGATGAAGATTCGCGCCAATTGCGCGGCCCGGACGCTGGAGAGTGATATTCGTCCGATCGCCGAAATCGTCCAACGCACCGGACTAAAGATCGAAGCAGCGACGTTCCTGGGATCGAGCCCGATTCGCCGCTACACCGAGGGCTGGACTGACGACTTCCTGCTGCAGACGACGGAAAAAGCGGTCAACTATGCGGTGTCGCTCGGTCTTGATTCCATGTACGTAACCGAGGACACCTCGCGCTGCGATCCAGAGATGGTGAAACGTCTGTACTCAGCTGCAATCAATTGCGGCGCACGGGCTATCGTCATCTGCGACACTGCCGGACACGCGACGCCGGTGGGCGCGTTTGCCTTGGTACGGTTTGTAATCGACAAAGTAGTAAAGCCATCCGGCGAAAAAATCCGGGTGGACTGGCATGGACACTGCGACCGGGGTCTGGCGATCGCCAACTCGATGGCCGCGCTGGTGGCGGGCGCAGATTGCGTGCACGCCTGTGCTTTAGGAATTGGCGAGCGCGTGGGCAACACCCAGATGGATCAAATGCTGGTCAACTTGAAACTCATGGGCATCGCTCCATGGTCGGACCAGGATCTTACAAACTTGAAAGAATATTGCCAGGCCGTATCAAAGGCTACGGGCGTGCCGATTCCGCCGAACTATCCGGTGGTTGGAGAGGACGCGTTTCGCACTGCCACTGGTGTGCACGCCGCCGCAGTGGTCAAAGCTTACAAGAAAAATGACATCGAATTGGCCAATGCCGTCTACTCGGGCGTGCCCTCCCATGTGTTTGGCCTTGAGCAAATCATCGACATCGGCCCGATGAGCGGTAAGTCGAACGTGCTTTTCTGGCTTGAAAAACACGGTATCCCGCCATCCGATCAGATAGTCGAACGCATCTACGTCCGAGCCAAGGCTTCGGACCACACTTTGACCGAGGTCGAGATTCTGGAGTGCGTGGAGAACAGCAACACGCATTAGAGCGGCCCACGCTTCGGTTCGCCCACGACGACGTCTCGTGATTAGCCGAACTATCAAGTAACCGTTACCTCCCTCCGGTAATCGCGGCCTCCGCCAAGCTAACCCCAACATCTGTCGTGGCGTTGTAATATTGCGAATTAGTCCCATGGCTCTGAGTCCACGTGCGGAAGTGTCGGAAGGGTTCGCTGGTGTGCAGCAGGAAGTGGCTCGGCTTTCTGCGGCTCCGGAGATCCGTTCAGCTTTTGCGTGGTTGCGCGCGCAGGAGCCGCAGTTTGCGCACTGGCAACTGGAGATGGCACGCATAGCCGCGCCTCCGTTCGCGGAATCGGCGCGTGGGGAATGGCTGGGGCAGAAATTTCGCGATCTTGGCCTCGACAATGTGCATAGCGATGATGTGGGAAATGTTTTCGGCAGTCATCCTGGATTTGGCAAGGGCTACGTCGCCTTGAGCGCTCACATCGACACTGTCTTCCCCGCCGGAACGCCGTTGAACATACGCCAACAGGCGACCAGGCTCTACGGGCCGGGGGTTTCTGATAATGGTGCGGGCGTGACAGCGATGCTGGCCATCGTGGCGTTATTGCGTTCGGTTCGAATCCGTCATGTTCTGCCCTTCGTCTTTATCGGAAATGTGGGCGAGGAAGGCGAAGGCGACCTGCGCGGCATGCGACACATTTTTTCCACGCCGCGCTGGAAAGATTCCATCAACTACAGCCTCGTCCTGGACGGGGCTGGCGCGGACACCATTGTCGCCGAGGCCCTGGGTAGCCGGCGTTTTGAAGTGATCGTGCGCGGACCCGGCGGCCATTCATGGAGCGATTTCGGCGCAGCCAATCCGATCGTGGTTCTGGCGCAGGCAATTCAGGATTTTACCCAGACGCCAGTGCCGTCCTCACCCAAGACCACCTTCAACATTGGAGTAATCCGCGGCGGCACTTCGGTGAACTCCATCCCGGAGTCCGCCAGCATGCGCGTGGACATCCGCTCCACTTCGATGGCCGAAATGGAACGTCTGGAACGTGCCCTGCGGCAGGCACTCGAGAAAGCGGTGGAGAAATCATCGCCCCCTCCCGGAGAACGTCCTGCATCGCAGCGCCGCCCCTTCGGGGTTAGCTGTGAGATCGTGGTCATCGGCAATCGGCCTGCCGGAGAACTCGATCCGAATGCTCGCCTGTTGCAAGTGATTCGTGCCGTGGACGCGCAACTCGGAAACCCGGCGCAAGTTCAGCGTGCATCGACTGACGCCAACATTCCCCTGTCTCTGGGGCTAGAGGCCATTGCGATCGGGGGCGGCGGCGCCGGAGGTGGGGCACACACTTTGCAAGAATGGTTCGACTGCAGCGGACGCGAGCTGGGACTCAAGCGCATCTTGCTGACCCTTCTCACCCTCGCCGGAGTAGGTGCATGACCTTGATAAAACCAGTCCTCTTCTGTTGCATGGTCGCCGTCGCTTTAGGGCAGGATCAGCAAAGCCAGCCGAAAGCGGACGTCGTTTTTCTGCACGGCAACATTTATACCGGGATCGCGGTCACTGCGTCGTTTCATGAGATCAAACGTGCTGACGCCATGGCCATCCGAGGCGATCGCATTCAGGCCGTTGGCAAGGAGGAAGAGATCCTCAAATTGAAAGGTCCGCAGTCCGAGGTCGTCAATTTGGATGGCCACTTTGTGATGCCGGGATTCAACGACGCCCACATGCATCTGGCAGAAGCTGGCTTCCAGCGGCTGACGGTCAATCTGGTAGGCGTGAAGTCGTTGACCGAGTTCCGCGACCGCATTCGTGCGCGAGTGCAAACGGCCGAGCCCGGCGAGTGGATCGTAGGTGGAGGTTGGGACCACACTCTATGGCCGGTGAAAGAGTTGCCTAGCCGTTGGGATATTGACGAAGTCACAACCGATCATCCCGTCTTTCTGCAGCGCATCGATGGGCACATTGCAGTGGCGAATACCAGGGCGTTGCAACTGGCAAGCGTAACCATGGCGAGTCATAGTCCGCCGGGCGGGGAAATCGATCGCGACTCCACCGGCCAGCCCAGCGGCATCCTGCGGGAAACTGCGCGCCAGGCAGTGGCAGCGGTGATTCCGACGCCGAACCATGATAAGCGCCGGCAAGCTCTGGAATCGGGATTCCAAGAGTTGGCGCAATGGGGCGTCACTTCAATCCAGGACTACTCTAACGCCGAAGACTCGCAAATTTGTTGGGAAGAATTCCAAATCATGGAAGAACTCGAGCCCGAAGGCAAGCTCACCGCACGCGTAACGGAATGGCTGGCCTTCAACGATCCGCTGGAAACTCTGCAGGCCCATCGCACTGCCCATCCCCAGTCTGACAACATGCTGCGTACTGGAATGCTGAAGGGCTTCATGGACGGATCGCTGGGGTCTCGAACGGCGCTGATGTTCGAGCCGTTCGCTGACGACCCTAAGAATTCCGGACTGCCACGGTATGAGCAGGCCAAGCTGACGCAGATGACGAAAGAACGCGTCGATGCAGGATTTCAGGTGGGATTTCACGCCATCGGGGATAAAGGAGTGCAAATGGCGCTGGACGCCTTCGCTGAGGCAGAAAAGGAAGCGCGCGAGAAAAAAGTGAAGGCGGCGGATGGTGGAGCAGACTATCGTCTGCGCATCGAACACGCGCAGGTCACCACCCCAGCGCAAATCGCAAGGTTCAAGGAGCTTAAAGTGATCGCCTCCATGCAGCCTAGCCATGTTCTGACTGACATGAACTGGGCGACGGATCGGCTCGGTCCAAAGCGGGCGGCACACTCTTATGCCTGGGCCGAATTTCTCAAGAAAGGCGTGCCTCTGGCGTTTGGTACCGACTATCCTGTGGAACCTGTGTCTCCCTTCCGCGGCTTATATGCGGCCGTCACCCGCAAGAGTGAAGATGGCAAGAGAGAATACTTTCCAGAACAGAAGCTGAGTATGGAGCAGGCCATTAGCGCTTACACGATCGGGTCAGCGTTCGCCGAATTCGACGAAAAAGAGAAGGGCACGCTGGCGCCGGGCATGCTGGCGGACTTCGTGGTGCTCGACCGGGATGTCACCTCCGTGGCCCCAGCGAAGGTTCTAGGAACTCAGGTTCTGCGCACTGTGGTCGGTGGAAAAACGGTGTACGAGGCCAAGTAGACTCCCAAGACTTTACCGCAGAGTGTGCAAAGAAAAGCCTAGGCCTGCCTTTCTTTGCGTCCTTTGCGATTAAAGCTTTTTCTGTCTGGATCTCAGGCGCTTCTCTCGCTTTGCTACTCTAGAGTGGTGTCACGCTCGCTCAAAGCCCACATTCTGCTGGTGCTGACCACGGTAATCTGGGGCGCGACGTTTGTGGTGATCAAGAATGCGCTGGCGGACATCTCTCCGCTCCTTTTCAACGCCGTAAGGATGAGCCTCGCAGCAATGGTGCTGGCGGTAGTTTTCCATCGTGAGATCCCGCGTTTGACGGCCAGTTCCGTGACTTCCGGCATGCTGGTCGGCGGCCTTCTGTTTTTGGGCAATGAGTTGCAAACCAGCGGGCTGAAGTACACCACGCCTTCAAAATCAGCCTTCTTGACAGGCATGGCCGTAGTTCTGGTTCCGGTTTTCCTGGCTCTCTTCTGGAGGCGCAGAATCAACGGCTGGAGCGCTTTCGGCACCCTTGCAGCCTTTGCGGGTCTCTATTTGCTGACGGTGCCATCCACAGCCCGCGGAGGTTTGAATTTGCAAAGCATCAACCACGGTGACATCCTCACTCTGGCTGCCGCGGTAGTCTTTGCCTTTCACATCATCGTGATGGGACACTCGACCCAGCGACATCGCTGGCAGCAGATCACCGTGGTCCAGGTTGCGAGCACTGCGGTCCTCATGATGTTTACGGCGCCGCTCGCCGAGAAGGTTTACGTAACTTGGTCGCCACCCGTGATATGGGGAATCGCGATCACCGGGTTTCTCAGCCTGGCCCTTGCATTCTCCGTGCAAGCGTGGGCGCAGCAGTTTATTCCCCCGACGCATACTGCTTTGATCTTCACTCTGGAACCAGTATTCGCCTGGCTCACATCATTCATTCTTCTTGGCGAGCGTCTGGGTATCCGGGCCGGCTTGGGCGCATTGTGCATCCTGGCGGGCGTTTTGGTCTCGGAAGAGAAGGGAAGTACAGAGTCCATGGCGGTTTCACCGGATCATGCCGGTGTTCCCGCCTCTCCCGTAGACAAAGTGGAGGGCATCAAAGCGGAAGAGGCCTGAAAAACACTGCAACACTCTCCCCGATTTGTCCGTCTAACCAGTAGGCACCAGTCCCTCTGCGGGCGTTAGGGCTTGGTTTAGCGAAAAGGTATAATGTAGGTTTGCGCAATTTTCGGAGGAAGCAATTATGGACCAGCGCGCGAGCGCTTTTTGGGTACGTTTGAAAGCCAATCGCTTCGCGTACACTCTCACCATTTTGGCCACGCTGGCCGTCGGCATTCTGATTGGGACTGTGATCTCTTACGGAGTGAAGGGACAGGAAGGTAAGAAGGCCTCGGATGCTACTCCTTTGACCATACCTTCACCCACCCAGCTCTCGAACCAGTTTTCGCAGATTTCCAAGCAGTTAGAGCCGAGCGTCGTCAACATTAATACCGAATCAACCATTAAGAATACGCGGCCCCGCCGCCGGGGCGCTCCGAACTCTCCCGATGGAGACGACGAGAATCCATTTGACGACTTCTTCGATCGCTTCTTTGGTGGGCAAGGTGGGAACGGTGGAGCTATCCGCGAGCGTTCGCTAGGCTCCGGCGTTATCGTTGATGCCAAAGGCTACATCGTCACTAACCGCCACGTGGTTGAAAAGGCGGATCGCATTCGAGTCAAGTTGCAAGATGATCCACCCGGGGTGCTGCACGACGCCAAAGTTATCGGAATGGATACGGAGACTGATCTCGCCGTGATCAAAATTAGCGGCGACAAGACTTTGCCCGCGGCCAAGCTGGGCAACTCCGACGGTATGCAGGTGGGGGATTGGGTGCTCGCTGTGGGCAGTCCTTTTGGCCTGTCGGAGACTGTGACGGCGGGCATCGTATCGGCGACGGGGCGCAACATCGTGCCTGGCCGCCAGTTTCAATCATTCATTCAGACCGATGCGGCCATCAATCCCGGGAACTCGGGCGGACCACTGGTCAATATGGCCGGCGAAGTAATCGGCATCAACACGGCGATTCTTACCGACACCAATGCCTACGCGGGCGTGGGCTTCGCTCTGCCGTCAAATACTGTAGTGCAGGTTTACAACCAGCTCATTGGCCCTGACCACCGGGTATCGCGCGGATCGATTGGAATCATGTTTAACGCCCAGGAGAATCCGGCGATTGCTCGCGTCTATGGCTCGGGGTCGGGCGTGACCATCTCCGATGTCACTGCGGGCAGCCCGGCAGAGCAAGCCGGCCTGAAGGTGGGGGACACCATTGTTTCAGTGGATGGAAAGATGGTGAAAAACGGCGATGAATTGGTCGCTGACATTGCCAGCCGCAAGCCCGGGTCGAAAGTGACGCTTGGATTCATTCGCAACAATAAGAAACAGGAGGCCACCGTCACGGTTGCCGACCGTGCCAAGTTGTTTGCTGCCCGGCTGGGCGAGGACGAGGAAAGTGGCGCAGAGGCCGGCCCAAAAGAAAGCAAACTTGGCCTCAGCGTTCGAGCGCTTACTCAGGAGATGGCAGACCGGCTCGAAGTACCGGCCGGCAAAGGTGTAATCGTGCAAGAAGTGAAACCTGGCTCTTTTGCTGACGATGTAGGCGTTGCCCGCGGCGATGTGATTCTGGAAATCAACAAGCAAGCCGTGAACAGTGAAGACGATTTCAACCGGGTTTCGTCCACGCTGAAGAGCGGGCAGGATGTTGTGTTCCTGGTGCGGCAGCGCGGCGCTGGCCGCCAGGGCGGGACTGTATTTTTGGCCGGTACACTTCCGTAACCTGAAGTTAGTCCGAAAGATACCTAGCAGCTGAGCTTCCAATCGGGGATGATCTTCATTCCCGCCATTATCTGTTCGGGGCGGTTTTGGAGAACTAGGTTGAGTGGTTCTAGTCCATCTGCGGGAAATAGGCGGGGAGAAAAGAGCCTGGCCGCGGGCTGCGTAGCTGTCATCGTGTGTATGCTGGTGTCAGCGAACGCCAGTCAGCAGTCGCCCACCGGCAAGACACAGACGAGTCAGTCATCCGCCGCCCATAAAGCGCCTCGCAAGAGCAAGAAATCTCGGAAGACCGCGGGCAACTGGCGCCGGCACGGCCAGCAGAAGATCGATCCGCAGCGCGCCCGCGAGATTCAGGAAGCTCTCATCCGCGAGCACTATCTGGATGGAAAAGCTTCTGGGGCTTGGGACGATGCTTCCCAAAAGGCGATGGAGCGCTACCAGGCAGAAAACGGTTGGCAGAGCAAGACGGTCCCTGATTCTCGAGCTCTCATCAAAATGGGGCTGGGACCAGATCACGAACACCTGCTGAATCCCGAAAGCGCGATGACTAGCCAGCCAAAACCGCCCGCTGCTGTTTCGGCTCCTGCCTCGCCTGATGATCCCGCCAACAAGAACCAACCGCAGTGAAGCAGTCGTTAGTCGCTAGTCATTGGTCTCGAAAACCCTCATGAAAAGGAACTATCAGAGTTCGACGACTAACGACTAACGTCCGTCTAGCTCTTCATTACCGGATCCGGGAAATAAGGCAGCGGCTGGCCGTTGATGATGGCCCGAGGATTATCATCCACCAAGGCCTGGGCAACTTCGGCGACGCAGAATTCTTCGGCCGCCTCGCGTGCCGCGGAAAGCCGGGGAGTGCGGTGTCTGACATCGTGGGCGTCACTCGCCAGCACGTGGACCGCATCATGTTCAAGCAGCCATTTGGCTGAGCGCCATACTCGCTCACCCCATTCTCCCGTTAGCGCGGACGCGGTCACCTGCACGGCGCAGCCCAGCTCCACCCATTGCAGCACGCGCTGCGGAGTGCGCTGCAGAATCGGATTGCGCTCGGGATGCGTAATTACGGGAGTGATGTTCTTATCGCCGAGTTGGGTAAAGCACTCGTCAATCTGCACCGGGATGCTGTAATTGCTCAACTCCACGAGCAAATAGTGGCTGCCCTCAATGGTGTAGCGGTCTGGCTGGGCCAAAACGTTCTTCAAGTTCTCATATGAGAGGTGAAAATCGCAGCCGAGGCTCAGACTCAAATCCTTGCCAGCCATTCGGCGCAAGTAGTCGAGCTGGCTAGCTAAATATTTGCGATCGTAGGGATAGCGATCGTTGGCATGAGGAGTGGCAACAATATGCTCGATGCCATCGGCCACTGCCATGCGGCACATTTCCAACGCGTCGTCCCAGGAGTCGGGACCATCATCTACTTCGGCAAGAATATGACAATGGATGTCAATCACAGCGGGACTCTGAGGCTATTAGGATTTAAGCAGATTTGCTGCGAAAGCAAAAGCTAGCCGTGTTGTCACGCTGAGCTGATCTGGCCGCTCGCTTGCGAGAGGCCAGAGAAGTCGAAGCATCCCTACTCTCTTGATTTCACTTTTTGCTGGGAAAACCAATCTTTCGCCCCTCCGGGGCTTCATAATTTCCCACTCTCTGACCCACGGCTTGCGCCGTGGGCTGCATTCTTGCGCCGCTGCGCGGCTGATGTCGGTGGCTGATATCAGTGTTTCGCTCGGCGCTTAGGCGCTTTTCCCGTATCTTTCCCCGATAAACTCTCCGATCGCTGCGTAGGCTTTTGCCAGTGTCGCCTCGTCAGGCAGGAATACGATGCGGAAGTGCTTAGTCCCCGGCTTCTGGCCGAAGCCGGATCCGTGAACGGCTAGCACGTGCTTCTGCAGGCACAGTTCCTTCACAAAGATGTCGTCACCTTCGGGAATCTCCAGGCGGGGATAAGCATAAAAAGCGCCGCGCGGCGAGACACAGCTTATGCGCGGAGTCGAGTTGCACCACTTCACCGTAAGGTCACGGCGCGAGCGAAGTTTCCGGCGCACCTCGACCAGGTGGTTCTGTGGGCCTTCCAGCGCGGCTTTGATCGCGTACTGCTCCGGATGATTCGCGCACAGGCGCGCTCGCAGCAGCCGGTGGATGCCTTCGATGTAGGGTTTCACTGCAGCCGCTTCGCCGCTCACAATCCCCCATCCAATCCGCCAGCCTGGCGCGAGATAGTTCTTCGACAATCCACCAAAAGTCACTACGGGCACATCTCGCGCCACGGACGCCATCGCGACATGTTGATCGTCGTCAAGAATCAGCTTGTCGTAAATCTCATCGGCAAAGATGATCAAATTGTGCCGTCGCGCAAATTCCGCTATCTGCTCCAACATACGCCGCGAACAGACGGATCCTGTGGGATTATTGGGATTGATCAGAACGATGCCGCGGGTGCGCGGCGTGATCTTTCGCTGGATATCAACCAGATCAGGCTGCCAACCGTCGTCTTCATTCAGGAAATAAGTGTTGAGGTCGACGCCTAGCTTGGCCAGCACTGCCGAATACATCGGGTAGTCCGGGCACGGGGTGAGGATGTTTTCTCCGGAGTTGACTAGCGCCGTGAGGCAGATATCAACCGATTCGCTCACACCAGTCGTGACAAAGACATCCTGCACGTTTGTGATGTCTTTGCGCGCCGCTTCGGCGCGAATCGCCTCCAGTGCTTCGTTAACGCCCGGCGATGCAGCATAGCCGTTATGGCCATCTTTCATTGCCTGGTAAACGGCTTCGATCAGATGAGAAGGCGTCTGAAAATCGAAACTAATAGGATCGCCGATGTTGAGCGGCAGGATCTTATGGCCCTGGTTGGTAACTTCATTGGCCACGCTGGCCAAATCGCGGATAGCGTAGCGGACATTCTCGAGGCGTTGTGCGGCGGCGATCTCGCGGAATTGTTGAAGAGTAGACATCGACGCCACGGTATCAGCGACCTAACGCATTCTGCCGGGAGACGCGGGAAAAAGCAAACCGGGGTAAGGCGGGACTCAGTAGGTTGTAGACGTGCGACGCTCAATCGCAGCGACGACCATGTGACTGCGCTCGGGTACGACCTCGAAGAGAATACGCCAGTTTCCCACGCGCCGACGGAAGCCGGGCAGCCCCCGGGAGCTTGCGGATATCACCCTGAAACGGATTTTGTTGCATCTCTCCCAGCGCAGCCAGCATTCGGGTCCGGTCGCCTGTCGGGACGCGTTTAAGAGCCTTTCTTGCTGGCCCGGCGAGGACGACGGTCCATTCCATCGAGGTACCCCTCGAGCGTTACGTAGTTACCGCGGTTGTAAGCGGCCATTCCCCGGCGATAAGAGCGCGCCTCAACGGCGATAGGCGCCTCCGTAGGAACCAGCCGCGCAGACAGGTAGACTCGTAACGCTTCGCGCACCAGCTCCGAGCGCGTGCGATGCTCCGCTTTCCTGGCGCGCTCGACTTGCTCCGCCATGGCGGGCGGCAATGAGACGGTGAATGTGATAGTTTCTCTCAATTAAGTTGTTACTGTGTCATACTTAGTATGAAACTGTCAAAGGAAGAAATGTATTTTCGAAGCCTAACCGGAGAGCCATGATGGCTCTGGGCAAACTGGATGCAGCGAAGGGTAGTCGTGCTGCCCAAGTGATCCGGAAGGTCGTTTATGACAGTACCCCGGAAATCGCCGCGTCCGCGTCCTAAGAGCGAGTAGAGGTCACGCACGCAAAGTGAAGGCATTGTCCGCACTGTTGCCCAGGGGAACATTCACAGTCCCGACAGTGGGTACGCGAAGCTCTGCTCGTACTGCGCAGGGCTCGCCGTCCTGCGCTTGCAGTAATAAAGTGAGAGTTTCTTAATCTACTCTATCAATCTGCGCTTTCTGCAGCTTGTCGGAGTAATCCACATAAATTGATTTCCATTCCGTGTAGAACTCGATCGCGCCCATACCGCCCTCGCGATGACCGTTGCCCGTCGCTTTGACTCCGCCGAAAGGAAGGTGTACTTCCGCTCCTATTGTGGGCGCATTGATGTAGGTAATGCCGGCGTGCAGATCGCGCATAGCCGCAAAAGCCTTGTTCACATCTTTGGTGTAAAGCGCGGACGACAAGCCGTACTCAATCCCATTCGCGATTTCAATGGCATCTTCAAGATCATCGCAAGGGATGATGGAAACCACCGGGCCAAAGATTTCCTCCTGCGCAATCCGCATCTTGGGATCGACGTCGATGAACACGGTCGGTTCCATGAAATAGCCATACTGGTATTGGCCTTTGTCCAGGCGGTTGCCGCCACACTTCATCCTGGCACCCTCGGCCTTGCCGATATCAACGTAGTCGAGATCGGTTTTGAGCTGGCTTTCGTTGATCGCCGGACCCATTTCTGTAGTCTCGTCGAGACCGTTGCCGACCTTCAAGCGCTTCGCGCGGTCCACGTAGCGCTCGATAAACTCGCCGTAGATCCCTTTCTGCACAATGATGCGGCTGGTGGCAGTGCAGCGTTGGCCGGTGGTGCCGAAGCCGCCCCACAGGCCGCCTTCGATGGCCAGATCGAGGTTGGCGTCGTCGAGCACAATCATGGGGTTCTTGCCGCCGAGTTCCAGCGAGCAATGCTTGAAGCTCTTGGCCGCGGTGGTACCCACAATCCGGCCGACCGCAGTCGAACCGGTCAGCGAAATCGCATGCACCTCCGGATGTTCCATCAGCGGCCCGCCGACTTGCGGGCCAAAACCGGAAACAATGTTAATTACGCCTTTGGGGACGCCGGCATCAGCTAACACGCGCACGAGGTTGTAGGTGGAGAGCGGAGTATCCTGCGCCGGTTTGATCACACATGTGTTTCCGCAAACGATGGCCGGCAAAAGTTTCCAGGATGGAATCGCCATGGGGAAATTCCACGGCGTGATCATGCCGCAGACCCCGATGGGTTGACGCACCGCCATCGCGAACTTGTTAGGCAGCTCGGAAGGCGTGGTCGGGCCAAACATACGCCGGCCTTCACCGGCGAAGTAGTAAGCGGTGTCGATGGCTTCCTGCACGTCGCCGCGAGTCTCTTTCAGTATCTTGCCCATTTCACGAGTCATGTCACGGGCGCACTGCTCTTTCCGCTCGATCAGCATTTCGGCAGCGGCAAACACAATCTCCGCGCGGCGCGGAGCGGGCACCAGTCGCCACTTGGTGAAAGCGCGCCGGGCAGCTTCGACAGCAGCATCCACGTCCGCTTTTGTGGACTTCTGGAAGATGCCGACCACGTCCCGGGTATCGGCGGGATTGCGGTTTTCGAAGGTCTCGCCGGTCGAGGACTCGACCCACTCGCCGTCAATAAAGTTCTTATAGACCTTTGCCTTCGTGCTGCTTCCGAGCATAATCGGGCTGGCCAGAGTATCGGTCGCCATAATTGCCTCCTTGCGTTGGGGGGGAATGCAAAAGAACTCCTCCATGCTACAGCCCGGGAGGAAGATGCAGCAAGTGCAGGGAACTCGGGTAATGCGCGCAGTCTGGTCAGGCTTAAGCGCTAGTTGAGGTAACCGTCGGACCTGATTCGTCCCCGCTGGTCAGTTCGTCTTCCTGGTAATACCGCTGACCGTATTTGCCCTGATATTCGTGATAGTAATAGTAGTCGGGGGAGTCGAGATCGACTGGCAGCACGCCTGACACTCGCGCGTTTACTTGCATGAGAATGTCGCGTGAGCGCCTCAGGGCCTGCTTAGTGGTCTGTCCGCTGCGGATTACCAGCACGACGGCGTCCGCTCGCGTCGCCATGACTACTGCGTCAGTGACCGAGAGCGTCGGGGGGGTGTCTACCACGATGTGGTCGTACTGCTCGCGCAACTCCGCCAGAACGTCGCGCATATTGGTGGACGCCAGTAGTTCTGCCGGATTAGGTGGCGGAGTTCCTGCAGGAAGTACCCAGAGAGATGGCAGAATCGTGGAGCGAATGCTGGATTGCTCTAGCGTCGCGTTGCCGGTCAAGACATTGCTAAGTCCAGTTCTCGGTCCCATGCCAAGTGTTTTGTGGATGCTCGGCCGCCGCAGGTCGGCATCGATCAACAATACTCCGGTGCCTTTTTGTGCCAGGACAATCGCGGTGTGAATGCTCGTGGTAGTCTTGCCTTCCTGGGGAAGCGCGCTGGTGATCAGTATGACTTTGGGCGGTGCTCCAAGTGATGTCAGCAACAAGGAGGTACGCAGAGCGCGATAGGCTTCGGCCATCTGGGACTGAGGCCGTGACTGGGTGACGAGTTCCACGACTTCCTTGGACGATGCAGCCGAGAGACGGCTTTTTGCGTTACTTTCGGTTCCCATTTTCGAGCCCAGAGGAATCATGCCCAGCGATGGCAGCGCCGATATAATTTGCGCCTGCTCTGGCGTTCGCACCGTGTTGTCAACGCCCTCCAACAGGAACGCTAGACCGATTCCAGTGGTCAGGCCCAGGGCCAGCGCGAAGGTAAGATTTCGCGGAACGTTGGGTTCGGCCGGGGCTGTGGGAACGCGAGCTTCATCTACCGGGCGGATATTCGTCGACCTTAACCCGGCAGTCACACCCGCTTCTTTCAGTTTCTCCAGCAACCCTTCGTATAAGGTGCGGTTGGTCTCCAGATCACGCTTGAGCAGGCTGTACTCGATGGCGCTTTCATTCAAGCGGTTGGCTTCCTGCTTCTGCTTGTCCATGGCGTCGTGTGCAGCATGTTTTCACCCTGCAGGGAGGCGAGGTAGTCGCTGCGCACCCGAGAAACGACCTTCGTCATTTCAATCTGAAGCTGGGCGTCCACTTCTTTCAGTTGACTGTTGAACTGCGCCACTTTTGGATAAGAGGGCCCGAACTGGGTGCTGAGCTGTGCCCCCTGGATCTTAAGATCGGCTTGCTGTTCGCGCAGTCTTTCCAGCAAGCCGGAGCTGGAAGACGTATTGCCGGCGCCGGCATTGGCGCCTACAGCGGCCGCGGCGGCAGTGTCCGCATCTCCAGATTGCACCAGCCGGTAAACTGATTCCTTCTCCCTCCATTCGCTGGGATTCCGCCGCAGTCAGCTCCTTGTTCAGTTCGTCCAATTTGGAGGTGATGATGTTCTGCTTTTCGTCGAGTGATCTTGGCGTTCTTTGCGGTCAAAGGCTTGATCTTGCTGCGATTCGAGCAAAAAGCTTTAAACCGCAAAGTTCGCAAAAAAGTTTCAAAGAAGGGCCGCGAAGAGCGCAAAGAGCGCAAAGAGCGCAAAGACTGGCAAACTAGGATGGCATCGCTAAGAGGGGGTAGGCGACCAATATCTCCGATATACTACCGATTGCGAATTCGTCTTTCCTGCGATAGAAGGCAAGCCGTTGCTGGCCTCAGGCTGTGCGCAATTCAAATCCTGGAGCGTTGTAAGGGGCATCGATGAATTGGTCGGAACAAGTCGTGCTGGTCACGGGCGGGGCCGGATCCTTTGGCAGGAAATTCACTGAACTGATGTTGCGCGAGTACCATCCTCAGAAACTTATTATCTTCAGCCGCGACGAACTCAAACAGCACGATATGCGGGCCGCCGGTTTTGATCACCCCAGCCTGCGCTACTTCATCGGAGACGTACGCGATCCACAACGCCTGGAGCGCGCTTTTTCCGGAGTGACGGTGGTTGTCCACGCCGCCGCGCTTAAGCAGGTGCCGGCCTGCGAATACAATCCTTTTGAGGCTATTCAGACGAATATCATGGGTGGTCGCAATGTGATCGATGCGGCCATCAATCAGGGCGTGCGTCGCATTCTCGCGCTCAGCACCGACAAAGCGGTAAACCCAATCAATCTCTATGGGGCCACCAAGCTTTGCGCCGATAAAATGTTTGTGCAGGCCAATTCCTACTCCGGCGCCCAGGACACGCGCTTCAGTTGTGCTCGCTACGGGAATGTTGTAGGCAGCCGGGGCAGCGTGATTCCCATGTTTATCGAACAGCGCCGCGGTGGGAGGATCACGGTCACTGATCCGCGGATGACCCGATTCTGGCTGACGCTCGAGCATGGCGTCAGATTCGTGATCGACTGTATCGAGCGCATGCACGGTGGGGAAATCTTCGTGCCCAAGATCCCCAGCATGAAGCTGGTGGAAATGGCTGAGGCCATCGCCCCCGGTTGCGAAGTCGAGTACATCGGCATTCGCGCTGGTGAGAAACTGCACGAGGTTCTAATTTCAGAAGACGAGGCGCGCAACACGCTGGAAGTCGACGACATGTACGTGATCCAGCCAGCGCATTCCTGGTGGCGCGGGGAAAATTGGAAGAATGCGCGTCCGCTGGCAGATGGATTCCGCTATACCAGCGATTCCAACCCGCGCTGGCTTACTGCGGGGGAGCTCCACGAGCTTATAGCGGCGGGATCTCCACCGTCCGAGAAGCTTCGCGTCGTCGAATCGCAGCGCGCTCGCGCATAGGAGTTCCAGGAGTTCATGATCGGAACTTCAACCAGCCGCGAAGTGCTGGCAATCCATGGCGGATCGCCCGTTCGGGATACGCTGCTGCCTTATGGTCATCAGACGATCGATGAAAATGACATTCGGGCCGTAGTCGAAACGCTGCGATCGGATTGGCTGACCACCGGGCCCAAAGTCGCCGAGTTCGAAGAAGCCCTGGCGGCGTGGGTAGGAGCGAAATATGCGGTTAGTTTCAGTTCTGGCACTGCCGCATTGCACGCTGCCGCGTTCGCGGCGGGATTGAAGCCCGGAGACGAGGCAATCACCTCACCCATGACCTTCGCCGCCACCGCTAACAGCGTGTTATATCAGGGAGCCACGCCCGTCTTCGCCGATGTCTCTCCGGATACGCTGAATCTTGATCCCGAACTTGCCGCGGCCCGCATCACATCGCGTACCAAAGCAATTCTGCCGGTTGACTATGCCGGTCATCCGTCCGACTTGGGTTCCATTCTGCAGCTCGCCGAACGCCACGGTCTGATCGTGATCGAAGATGCCTGCCATGCCCTGGGCGCGGAATATCGCGAGCGTCGCGTGGGCAACATTGCCCACATGACGGTGTTCAGTTTTCATCCCGTGAAACATCTGACTACCGGCGAAGGGGGAATGGTGACGACGGACAACCCTGAGTTCGCAGAAACCTTGCGCCGCTTCCGAAACCACGGTATCAGCAGCGATGCCCGGCAACGGCAAGTATGGGGTCAGTGGCATTACGAAATGGTTTTGTTGGGTTTCAATTACCGTTTAACCGACATCGCGTGCGCGTTGGGCATCCGGCAACTCGGAAAGTTGGAAGCGAATCTGGCGCGACGAAGACAAGTCGCTGCCCGTTATGCGGCGGCGTTCCAAGACCTCTGCGGCACGCAATTGCCACAGGTCCGTGGCGAGGTCAATCCGGCCTGGCATCTTTATCCCATCCGCCTGGAGTTGAAGAAGCTTTCCGGCGGCAGGAGTGAGGTTTTTCGTGCGCTGCGTGCCGAGAACATTGGGGTGAACGTGCATTACATTCCAGTCCATCATCATCCCTATTACTGCGACCGATTCGGGTACCGGGGTGGTGAGTATCCAGTAGCGGAAGCCGCATACGAACGCCTGATCAGCCTGCCTATGTTTCACGGTATGACCGATCAGGATGTCGAAGATGTGATCGGCGCGGTGAAGAAGGTATGCTCGGCTTACGCCCTATGAATCTGAAATCGCAGGAGCACTCATTGTCTACGTCTACCCAGACCGCTTTTGTCGGCGGGTCCAAAATCTACCTTCGGCCGCTTTGCCGCGAGGACCTGAATGAATGCTACCTGGGCTGGCTGAACGATCCCGAGGTCACCCGTTATATGGAAACGGGCGTGTTTCCTACAACCATGGAAGAGTTGGAAAAGTATTACGAGGAAGTGACAAATTCCCACCAGCAGGTGATCTTCGCTGTGATTGATAAGAAGTCCGGCCAGCACGTTGGGAACGTGAAGCTTGGGCCCATACATTGGGTTCACCGCAAAGCGACCTTGGGCATCATGATTGGGGTCAAGGAATTGTGGGGTACTGGCATTGGCACCGAGGCTACCCGGCTCGCTGTGGAATACGGGTTTTACCGGCTTAACCTGCAACGGGTTGATCTGGGCGTTTTCGCGGACCATGAATCCGCTGTGCGCTGCTACAAGAAAATTGGATTCGAAGTCGAGGGCCGCTTTCGGGATGGTCTATTTCAAGATGGCGAGTATAAGGACCGCCTCTGGATGGGACTACTTCGCTCCGATTACGCGCGTCTCAACCCGGAAAAAGACAAATGAAAGCGCTGGAAGCGCACCTTTCAGGATTCTATCGACGCTTGCGTCAGCGCTTCTTGCCTCGACAATAGGCAATGATAGCGTGGCCATCTGTTTTTGAGCGGAGAGCAGCTTCAGCCGCGCTTCGACTGAGACGTTGCTCTAGTGAATGGTCTTGGTTTTCCGCGACATGTAGTCCATCAGCAGATATTGCCCGAGGGTGTAGGGCGTGGTGAAGTAAGCTTTGCCGCGGCACATCTCCGTCACTTTCTGCACGAATTGCACCAGGCCGTAATCTGATGCCAGCATGAAAGTGTTAATCAGGATTCCGGCGCGTTTGCACTTCGAAACTTCTTCCAGCGTCTGGCTCACCACCAGAGGATCAAGGCCGAAAGCGTTCTTGTAGATGCGTCCATCTTCGAGGGTTAGCGCGGAAGGCTTGCCATCGGTGATCATCACAATCTGTTTCATGTCTTTGCGCTGGCGTTGCAGAATGCGCTGCGCCAATCGGAGTCCTTCGCGGGTGTTGGTGTAATAGGGCCCTACCTTCACTCGAGCCAATTGCGAGAGCGGCACTTCTTCCGCCGAGTCATGAAACAGGATCAGGGAGAGCGAGTCGCCCGGGTACTGCGTGCGGATCAGGTGCGAGAGCGCCATGGCGACCTTTTTAGCTGGTGTGAAGCGATCTTCCCCATAGAGAATCATCGAGTGCGAGCAGTCGAGCATGAGTACGGTCGCGCACGAAGACTGATACTCGCACTGATGTACTTGAAGA
This sequence comes from uncultured Acidobacteriota bacterium, assembly GCA_963696025.1. Taxonomy (GTDB): domain Bacteria; phylum Acidobacteriota; class Terriglobia; order Terriglobales; family Acidobacteriaceae; genus JABCYV01. Next base: position 1,073,374 of record CAVOII010000014.1, on the reverse strand, counting down.
TCGGAATACTCGATGTTCAGGGGTAACGTGAGTCCTTCGCGCTGGATGGCGTTGGAAAGCGTGGCCGTGATATCGAGGTTCAGAGTATCGCCGAATTCATAATGCCGGGAGGCACCACTAGTTTCAATACCGGTGGCCAAATCGCGAGTGTCGTGGCGTCCGAAGCTTGACTTTCCCAATGACCCCATCAGATCGCGTAGTGTCTTGAAGCCGAGAAAGTCCAGGCTCTTGTCAGTGATTTCGAACTTTGCTTGCGGCTGCGCCTCGCCCATCTGTCCACCGACGCTTGATCGGCGCGAGGGATCGTGAGGTTGGTCGACGCTGATGTAATCCTCCTGCTGCAGACGCTCGATCAACTGTTCGATAAGTCCATCAAGCGTGCCGTCCATCTGCATCTGCTGCAGGCGCTCGCGCATCTCTTCGTCCAGAAAGTTGCCATCGAGCAATGCCTGTTCCAGCGCCCGGCGGAGGTCGTCGAGCGTCTGCTCGCCATCGAGAAAGTCGCTATACATGTAGTTGTGGAAACCGCTCTGCAGGAGATAGTCAGAGAGAGCGCTGAGCAGGTCCTCCATGCTCAGTTCGCCGACGGGATCCGGAACGTACTTGCTGTAGCGAATGCGTTTCATAAACAGCTGTCAGCATTCAGCTCTCAGCCTTCAGCCAAAGCAAGACCACTGACGGCTGATAGCTTACGGCTGACGACTAGTTGTAGGGCCTTCTGCCGCGAAACGGAGGTTCCTCACGTTCAAATGGTTTCTCAGCCTGCTTCGGCGGTTTTTCTCCTGCCATAAACACGCGCTCTTCATTTCGCCCGATGCGCTTGTGGGCATGCAGACCCTCCAGGACGAACTCCGCCGCCGAAACCTGCAGCTCCGGACTATCCTTCGGACCGACATTCAATTTGCTCAACTTATCCATCAGGCCCTGGATGGCGCGCAGAGACTGCAGCGCATCCGCTGCGCTGGCGGTGTCGGCCATCTGGATTTCTCCACCCAGATCGAACCACTGGACGATCTGTTGCGTGTTCACGCCGTTGAAGTAGCCATCGTAAGTCTTGGCAATCGCGGTCCGTATCAGCTCGCGGCTCACGTGGTCCGCGCCCTTCATCTCGCCTTCGTATTCCAATTCCAGCTTGCCAGTAATGGCCGGTAGGGCAGCATAGACGTCGCCGATGCGGGGCACAACCAGTTTTTCGTCATGATGGATAGCCCGACGCTCGGCATTGGAGATCACGTTCTCGATGCAGGAAATAGGCAACCGCTGGCTGACGCCAGAGCGCTTGTCGACTTTCTTGTCCTCCCGCGCCGCGAAGGCGATGCGTTCGATCACCTCTTGCACAAATTTGGGAACATGGAGCTTGTATCCGTCGCGCTGCGTCCACGCCTCTTGCGCGGTAATGGCAATGCCTTCTTCCACCGTCGCCGGATAATGGGTGCGAATCTCCGAACCAATGCGGTCTTTCAGCGGTGTGATGATCTTGCCTCGCGCCGTGTAATCTTCGGGATTGGCGCTGAAGACGAGGGCAACGTCCAGCGGCAGACGAATGGGATAGCCCTTAATCTGCACGTCGCCTTCCTGCATGATGTTGAACAGGCCCACCTGAATCTTGCCCGCCAGGTCAGGCAATTCGTTGATGGCGAAGATGCCGCGATTCGCGCGCGGAAGCAAGCCATAGTGAACCGTCATATCGCTGCTGAGTTCATGCCCACCGCGCGCCGCCTTAATCGGATCAATGTCTCCGATAAGATCGGCAATGGTGACGTCGGGCGTGGCCAGCTTTTCCACATAGCGCTCTTCCGGGGAAAGATACGCGACTGGTGTGTCGTCACCCTGCTTCACGACTTCTTCCCGGCATCGGCGGCAAATCGGGGAGTAGGGGTTGTCGTGGATCTCGCAACCGGCAATGTAAGGCGTCTGCGGATCGAGCAAACCAGTAAGCGCCCGCAGAATGCGGCTCTTGGCTTGACCGCGCAACCCAAGCAAGATGAAGTTATGACGCGAAAGAATGGCGTTTACGATCTGCGGCACCACGGTGTCATCATAGCCAACAATTCCGGGGAAGATGGTCCCACCCTCGCGAAGTTTCGCCACCAGGTTGTCGCGTAACTCGTCCTTCACGCGCCGCGACTGCATATATTTTTCGGAAAATTGACTGCGGCGGAGTTCGCCGAGCGTCCGCGGGAAACTCATGATGGAAAAACCCCCAGGGAAACCCCTTCTGAGAGTGATTATACGCTCGCTCAGACAGGGACTATTTCAGCACAAGACTAGGCTTACATAGCGTGACCGTTGCCGCCGGCCTTCCGGCGAACTTGGACGCTGCGCCGCAGCTTGGGCAGAATAGCCTCGAAATAGGAGATCACGGCCTGCACGCGCTCGGCTTCGGACTTCATCCCCAAGAGTGTCTGCTTGAAGTCGGGATCGAGAGGCAGCGAACCTGCGAGGTGGAAAGAGAGTTGGGAAGCCTCCACGTCCGATGACTTTTCCGGTTCGGCTCCGGCCAGAGTCATGATCTCGCCGTGCAGTTTCAGCGCCTGCGCGAGTTCGTTTGCGGTGGCGTGGTGTGGCTCATCCCGTAGATAGATCACTTCGGCCTGTAAAAATGACCGTTCCTGGTTGACCTGCATCACTTCGAAACGTTCACGTCCCTCAGTCACGATGTCCATCCGTCCGTCCGGATATTTCTTGGTCACGGTGAGAATTTCCGCCGTACATCCAATCTCGGCAACTCCTTCGTCTTTGGCGCGCACCACTCCAAAACGCTTTTCCTGGGTCAGACACTCCGAGATCATTTCGCGATAGCGTGGTTCAAAAATATGCAGGGGCAAAGGCGTGCCGGGCAGCAAAACCACGTCCAGTGGAAACAGCGGCAAGAGCGTGCTCATGAAAAAACCTTCGCAAATCTCAGGCGCAAGCCTTAGGAAAGAGAAAGCATTTAATTCTCGATTGTACCCCAGCGCTTGACTTGACAAGCTCGGGACGATACAAGCACCGCATGGCTTCCGAGAAGATCGAAGTCTCCGGGAAGGTGGTGGTCGTGACCGGCGCCTCGATGGGCATCGGTGAGGCCATTGCGAAGACTTTTGTGGACCGCGGGGCCCGAGTTGTGATGCTCTCGCGCGATGCAGCGCGGGCTGAAGCTGCCCGCAACCGCGTCGGTCACCCCGATCGCACGCTGGCTCTTTCCTGCGATGTGCGTAACCGCGAGGAGATTGATCGCGTCATCAGTCTCACGCTGCACCACTTTGAACGGATCGATGTCTGGATCAATAACGCCGGCCGCGGAATGCGCGATTCCATCGCGCAAGCGGATATGACCGCGTGCCGCGATACATTTGATATCAATTTCTTCGGCGCCCTTGCCGCCATGCAAGCAGTTATCCCGGTCATGAAGCAGCGACGCTCGGGGACAATCGTGAACATTTCAAGCGTCGCTGGACATATTGCGGTGCCATTTATGGGGATCTACTGCGCAACGAAGTTTGCGATGAATGCGATCGGTAACGCCGCGCGCGTGGAACTGAAAAGCGCAGGCATCCAGGTGATGACCGTGTGCCCAGGTTACGTGCGTACCGATTTTGGCGCCAACGCCATCAAGGGCAGGGAACTGAAGCAAGTACGTCCCGGTTCAGTTCGTGGAATCACAGCGGAGCGCGTGGCGCGAGCTGTATGGCGTGGTTATGAGAAGCAAAAGCGTGAAGTCATCGTGCCGTGGACGATGCATCCTGTCATCAAGGTTTATCAGCTATTCCCGGGATTGGTGGAGCGAGCGATGGCGAAGATGGCGAGGGCCGCGTGAAGAACCTGGCTGCGACTATCCCAATTCCTCCAGCATGGCCGTCATCTCCGATTGCGCATGGGCGTTGCCGCTGCGTCTCGCCGAGGTTATGCCTTCGACGAGCATCCTCTTGGCTTCGTCAACGCGCCTGGCGCTCACCAGGGTTTGGGCTGCCATGTGATAGCCGGCCGTGTAATCGGGATGATTGGAGAGTAATTGCGCAAATTCTTGCAGCGCCCGCTCGACTTCTCCGCTCTTCGAGTATTCCATCGCGAGGCCATAGCGAGCAAAGGCATCGGTAGGATTTTGCAAGAGGATCTCGTTCAGCGTTGCAATACGGTCCATAGAATCAGGTCTCAGCTCAGACTTCAATACGAGATTACTACAGCCGCATAGTAAATCGTCGGCGAAGTTCTCATCATTACTAGCGAACCGCCTGCCCAACGAGTAGAATGAGCGGTCACCAAAAACAGGAGCCCAAGTTTGGCGTGTCCGTTTTTTATGCCGGTGCGAAAGCTGGAACACGGCGCCTGGCGACATCCTTCCCGTCTGCCTTTGGGCAGTGGATGGAGCGGTTTTTGCTGCGCTGCCGGTCACGAAGATATCCAGCCGACAGATGACGAACTGACAGAATTCTGCAACTTGGGTTACGCGGCGAACTGTCCTCGCCTGCCCCGCGAACGCGACTGCGACGCAGTGCGTTTCGGTATCGCACGCGATGCTGGATCGCAACTAGTCTTGCGGTTCGTGTGTGAAGCTGGCCATCTTCCCGCAGCTCATGGAACATTGGAATACGACCTGTCATTGGGGCAGTGGGTCCTCTCACATGCCGACCTGCGGATTCAGAAAATGGCAGAGTGCTATCTGGAATCCTATTTAATGCGGCGCATCCCGCCTGCCCAGGCGGGATCCAGCCCAAAGGAAACTGATGAGTCGTCAACTTATGAAGCAAAGCGATGATCTGATGATGGCCCGTCCGGTGCGGGATTCGCAGTCTGAGATGGCTGAGATCGTTCTTCCCAATGATGCCAATCCGCTCGGCGCCTTGCTGGGCGGACGCCTGATGCACTGGATCGACCTTGCCGGCGCCATGGCCGCGCATCGCCACTCACGGAACTACGTGGTCACCGCCGCCATCGACCACCTCGACTTCTGGGTTCCTGTGCACATCGGTGACCTGGTTATCCTGCGTTCCAGCGTGAATCGTGTGTTCCACACTTCCATGGAAGTCGGAGTAAAAATTTGGGTAGAGAACTATCTGCTCGACAGTTGCCAGCACGTCAGCTCGGCCTATCTGACATTTGTCGCGATTGACGGAGCGGGACGCCATTTGAAGGTACCAGCCATCATTCCAGAAACTGATGAGCAGAGGCGTCGCTACGAAGATGCCGGCCGCCGCCGCGAAATCCGTCGCGATGAACTCGACCGGCGCCGCAACAAACTGAGCTAGCAAATTACTAAGTTGGGTACGGGGTCGTATCCTGATTGGTTTCCGTTCGCAATCATTCTCAGTCGCTGAGATGAATCGGATTTCATAATGGACAGCGCGCTGCTGATTCATCGTCTGCATTTCACGTTCACAGTAACCTTCCATTATTTGTCATCCAGTCTGTACTATCGCCCTGTATGAACTCCCGCCTTGAAGGCAAGATAGCCATCGTCACCGGCGCAGGCAGCGGCATCGGACGCGCCTGCGCTCTCGCCTTGGCACGCGAGGGCGCCCGAGTTGCACTCATTGGCCGCCGCAAAGATCGCCTTGAAGCTGTCGCCCGCGAGATTGGGAACTCCGCCCTGGTTGTCGCCGCCGATGTCTCAAAGAAACCCGACATTGACCGCATGGTCGAGCAGACCGTGGCAAGTTTTGGCGGACTCAACGTCCTGATCAACAATGCCGGAGTCCTGCACGCCGGAACCGCAGAGCAGGTCACCGAGGCGCAATGGGATGAAACTTTCAACGTGAACGTCCGCGGAGTCTGGCTGCTCTCCCGCGCCGTGCTGCCGCACCTGCGCAAGGCGGGCGGCGGATCGATCATCAATATCGCCTCCACGCTGGGGATCAACGGAATCCGTAACCGCGCATCGTATTCACCATCGAAGGGCGCCGTGGTACTTCTCACCAAGTGCATGGCCATCGACCACGGCCACGAAAAAATTCGCGTGAACGCGATTTGCCCGGCGTTTGTGGAGACGGAATTAACTGCCGCGGTTCTCCGCAACGCTCCCGATCCGGACGCCGTGCGGAAGGAACGAGTCGCAATGTATCCCATCGGCCGCCTGGGCCAGCCCGAGGATATTACGGGAATGGCGGTTTATCTGGCCAGCGATGAGTCTTCCTGGGTGACGGGTGCGGTGTTTCCTGTAGATGGCGGATACTTGGCGGCGTAGACCCGCAGTCAGCAATCGCTGGTATGAGCTGTTTTTCTGGAGTTCCTGCTATGCCAAGTCGAAGAATGTTCTGCGCCCGACTCCAGCGATGGAGTCGGGTCGAACGGACTAGAGGAGTTGGTGGGATTATTGGAGTGGAAAGAGGAAATAGCGGCGTAGGTGACCCATGTTTAGAAAGGGAAGGTGGCCCCACGGTGAGAGAATCTATAGCGATGATGAGGGATTTTTCATCTCTGTGGGCAGGGATGGTTTGATTTATAACGAAGGGAAGCGAACGATGACAATCACCGTAGAAATGGGAGCTAAAGGATTCGCCGTCTACGTAGAGACTATCGGACGCTGCGATGACGATCTCGCACATCCAGTGGATGAGCAAACGAAAGAGCAAATCACCGGCAAGATAAAACGGGCCTTGGAGTCACAGGGCCAGTCCGTAGCGCTAATCTGAAATACAAAACAGCCCACTACCCAACCGCCACAGCGCCATCCATCCCTCTGCTGCCTTGTATAATCGATACGTCGGTCGTTCCTAACCGCCGATCTGGAAGGTGATCCCTTGAGTTCCCCCATGCCCCCACGCCCCGGCCAACCACCCCAGGGACCGCAACCGCTGCCTGGTCTGGATACAATCATCGCCGTTGGTTCCGGCAAAGGCGGGGTCGGCAAGACCACGCTGGCGGTCAATCTCGCCATTGCGCTGGCCAAGCTGGGGCATAAAGTCGGGTTGCTCGATGCCGACGTTTATGGTCCGAACGTGCCGCTGATGCTGGGTGTCAGTGCGCAACCCAAAGTTTTAGGCGACAACCGCATCGAGCCGTTGGAAGCTCACGGCGTCAAAGTCATCTCGGTGGGATTTCTCAATCCTGGTGATAAGCCTCTGATCTGGCGCGGTCCCATGCTGCATTCGATTATCAAGCAATTTCTGGGCTCTGTGGTTTGGGGAAAGCTCGATTACCTGGTGGTCGACCTGCCCCCCGGGACCGGTGACGTCGCACTCTCGCTGATCCAGACAGTGCCGCTGACTGGTGCGGTCGTGGTTTCAACGCCATCAGATGTTTCCTTGCAGGACGCGCGCAAGGCTATCGAAATGTTCCGCCAGATGAAGGTTGATGTGGTCGGCATCGTCGAGAACATGAGTTACTTTGTCTGCCCGCACTGCCATCAGGAAACGGATATTTTCTCCCGCGGAGGAGCAGAAAAAACCGCGACCCAGTTTGGAATTGCGTATCTCGGTGCGGTGCAACTCGATCCCGATATCCGCAAAGCCTCCGACGGAGGCCAGCCCACAGTCCTTGCCGGAGAAGGTTCAGGGGCAGCCAAGTCGCTTTATGATTTTGCCCGCAAGGTCGTGACGCGGGTGGAGGAGATCAAGTCCAAAGAGAGCGAAAGCGTTATTCAGATCCAGTAGGCGGGTTAATGCTTCCCGAAACGCGCCAGCCGGAACAGCGGATCGGGATCTTTGTGATCCATCACCAGCCCCGCCACCATCTTACCCAGTGCCGGACCGTGCTTAAAGCCGTGGCCTGAGCCTCCGCCCAACAGCCAGACTCTTTCCAACTGAGGATGCCGATCAATGATGAAGTTGTTATCTGGAGTGTTCTCATACTGGCAGACACGGGATTCGAGCAGCGGCGCACTTTTCATAGCTGGAAAGCGAAAGCCGAGATACTCACGAATGGCGCGCAGTCCGTCAGCACTCGGGTGACGTTCGCCTGTTGTCGGATCGAACTCTGGGCCGTGCGTGTCATCGGCGACCTTGAAGCCGCGTCCATCGCTGCCTGGGATGCCATAGATGAACTTGTCACGATGATCGGCCCATACCGGCAGTTTTTTCTCCGAGAAGCGATCATCTCCGGCAGGCGTGCCAAAGAAAAATACGTCCTGCTTGGTCGGGCGCACGCGATCGCCGATAGTCATAGGAAATAGTTTGCCCAGCCAGGGTCCGCAAGCAAAAACATACTGATCAGCGTTAATTTGTGATCCATCAGAGAGGGCCAAGCCATCCCATTTGCCGCGGTCGAGATCACGCGACACAACTGCTGCCTGCCGATATTCGCCGCCTTCGGTAAGAAATCCTTCCAGCACGGTTTGGCAGGCAATCCGCGCAGTCAGAAATCCACTCTGAGGTTCATAGATTCCCCAGCAAACGCCTTCCAGATTGATCTGCGGCCAGCGTTTTTCGAGTTCCGTCGCGGAAAGCTCTTCGTAGGGAATCCCAGCCTCGCGCAACAGGGGCAAAGAGCCTCGTTCGAACTGGTCGTCCCCCCCGGCCGCCATCCAAAGCACGCCCGTGCGATGCAGGAGCTGACGATTCCATCGTTTCTCATGCTCGGCCCACAATTGCAGAGCGCTAGCTGCCATTTTTGTGTATGGCTGGTTCGGCCCATAGGTGCCGCGGATCACGCGGGTTTCGCCTCCGGATGAAGCGCGAGAGTTACCCGGTCCCCAGGCATCAAGCAGCGTCACTCGCGCACCTCGACGCAGCAGATACAAAGCGGTCCATCCGCCAAAAGCGCCGGCTCCGATCACACAGACATTGATCTTTGAATGCATTTTGATTTCAGCTGAACGGTTGCCGGTTTGCTTGAGCATATCCGCTGAAGCGAAATTAAGAAACGGGAGGCCGCCGGCGAAAGCACTCAATCCGCCAACCGAAGCGCAGCCTTTCAGCAAGGAGCGGCGAGAAAAACGGCCTTCGAATCGGTGCTCCGACATAGTAAGGTCGGCGCCATTCCAAATGTCCGATCAGCGCTCGCAAACCACCTAATCTACGCCGGTAAACTCGTCAGCAAATAGCATTCTTGGGTCGAGAGTGCTAAAGCTTGACAGGGATAGCCAGCGTTCCTAGAATCAAAGTTGGGGAATTCCAGCACTGTTCCGTCTAAGTATTTGTATTTAAATAATTTAGCGAATGACGGTCGCGCGAAACGGCATCCCAAGCTGGACTCTCGGTATTAGATTAAGGAGCACTATGCAGGTGGGGCCACCGATTGGCGAACGGGAACGAGAAATCCTGACCGCTATCGTGGAAACTTTTATTGCCACGGGCGAACCGGTAGGGTCGCGAACCCTTGCGCGGTCCAATCGCGAAGGCCTGAGTCCGGCCACCATTCGCAACGTGATGGCGGATTTGGTGGACGCGGGCTTTCTGGAGCAGCCGCACACGTCTGCGGGCCGCGTCCCGAGCGCGGAGGCTTACCGCTACTACGTCGAGCGGCTTACGGGCGAGGCTCATCTCTCGCATGGTGACGAAAACATTATTCAGGATTCGCTGCACGGCATTTCCGATGTACAGGAATTCATGGAGCGCACATCGCATGTCCTGTCGCTGATCTCGCGAAACGTGGGTGTCGCAGTGGCGATCGGCGGACCGAAAAATGCCCTGGAGCACGTTTATTTCTCGCGGCTCGGTGATCAGAAGGTGCTGGCCGTCGTGATCACCCGGTCGGGCCTGGTGCGGGATCGGGTGCTGCGTCTTGATCTCCCGCAGACGGACCTGGATGAGGCGGCGCGTTTCATTAATGAGAATTTTCGCGGCTGGACGATGGATGCAATGCGAACCGAAGTGGCGCGCCGTCTGGAACAGGAGCGCAGTGAGTACGACCGGTTGATGGCTTCGGTCGAGCAGCTCTATCGGCAGGGAGCGCTGGCTGCTGAAGATTCCGCCCAGGTGGTTTTCGTGGAAGGTGCAGCGAACCTGGTCGCCGGCGAACAAGATCGTCAGCGCCTGCAGGAATTGCTGCAGACGTTGGAAGAGAAGCAAAAGATTGTCGAACTACTGGGAGCTTACCTCGACGCCAAGCAGGAAGCGGTGAGGGTGGTGATTGGCTTGGATGAAACTTTGCCGTCGATGCGCAACTTTGTGCTTATTGGTGCACCTGCGCGCGTGGGTGGCGAGGTCATGGGATCGCTCGCGGTGATTGGTCCAACGCGAATCGATTATCAGCACACCATCACTGCCGTTTCCTACATTGCGCGCTTGTTTGACAAAGTCTTGAACGAATCAGAGTGAGTACTTTTATGGCAAGAGGCAACGGAAAATCAGAGATCAGGGAGCGCGAACTGGACACGGAGCACGAGTTGCCTGCATCGGATGAAACCGCGGAGGTGATGGCGGCAAACGATGCCTCGGAGGGTTCCCGAGCGGTCCGCGTCAGCCCAACGGATTCGGAGTTCGACAAGCTAAAAGCCGAGCGTGAGAACCTTCTCGACCGCCTGGCTCGTTTGCAGGCCGAGTTCGAAAATGCCCGCAAGAGGGGCGCGCGGGAGCAGCAGGATTTCCGCGAATACGCGCTGACAGATGCCATGAAGACGCTTCTCCCTGTGCTGGACAGCTTCGAGCGCGCCTTGCAGGCTGGTTCGGGGGACAAGTCGGAATTACGCGGAGGGGTTGAGCTCATCTACAAGCAACTGCAGGGCGCTCTTCAGAAGCTGGGCTTACGAACGATTCCAGCCAAAGGTGAGCCGTTCGATCCGCATCTTCACGAGGCCGTTGAAATGGTGGAAACCACCGATGCTGAGGATCATCAAATATTGGATGAGCTGCAGCGCGGCTATAAGCTGAAAGACCGATTGTTGCGCCCTGCGATGGTGAAGGTCGCGCGCAACCCCAAGCATTAACTCACCGAGCAGTAGAAAGGATTTGGACCCATTCTGACCAGTAACGGAAAACGCGACTATTACGAGGTGCTCGGCGTCGCACGGGGCGCCAGCGACCAGGAAATAAAAAGTGCATATCGCAAGCTGGCGCTGCAGTTTCATCCCGACCGCAATCCTAATAATCCTGACGCGGAAGAAAAGTTCAAGGAAGCGAGCGAGGCCTACGCAATCCTGGCGGATGGCGAAAAGCGATCGATGTACGACCGCTTTGGCCATGCGGGGGTAGGCGGCGCTGCTGGCGGAGGCGGTTTCGACGCCAGTGTCTTCCAGGATTTCGGCGATATCTTCGGCGAGTTTTTCGGATTCGGAGACGTCTTCGGGCAGGGTGGGCGACGGCGAAGCCGTACCCAGCGCGGTGCCGACCTTCGCGAGGATGTCAACCTGGCATTCGAGGAAGCCGTATTCGGCACGGAGACGACAGTCACGGTCCGCCGCCACGAGACCTGCGAAGATTGCCGAGGCTCCGGCGCTGCCAGCGGAAAAGCTCCTGTGACTTGCCGCTCGTGCGCCGGTCGCGGGCAGGTGCGTTATCAGCAGGGCTTTTTCAGTATCGCGCGCACTTGTCCGACGTGCCAGGGTACGGGCAGCGTGATTACTGATCCTTGTCCAAAGTGCAAAGGTGAAGGCCGGGTGCTTCGCCAGCGCACGGTGGACGCGAAAGTTCCCGCCGGAGTGGAAGACGGGACGCGTATTCGCTTTTCCGGACTGGGTGAAGGAGGCCTTTACGGCGGGCCGGCCGGCGATCTTTATGTGGTCCTTCACGTCAAAGAACATACTTTTTTTGAGCGCGAAGGTAATGATCTGCACTGCGTGATTCCGATTTCGTTTGTGCAGGCGGCGCTCGGGGCCGAAATTGCCGTGCCTACGCTAGAAGGCGAGCAAATGCTGAAGGTGCCCGAGGGTACGCAATCGGGGACGACTCTGCGCATTCGCGGCAAAGGCGTGCCGATGCTCAATAGCAGGGGGAAGGGCGATCTGTTCGTTGAAGTTCGGGTGCAGACTCCCAGCAAGCTGAACAAGCGCCAACGCGAGTTGCTGCAGGAGCTTGAAGGGACCATTCGGGTGGAAAACAAGCCGCAGCGCCGCACTCTGCTGGGCAAAGTCAAAGATATCTTTGGGTAGAGAGGCGTGTCATCCTGAGCGAATCTGTCTGTTCGCTAGCCAAGAGACAGATGACTCGAAGCATCCCTGGCAGCGCCGGAGGGCACGCGGCTAGAGCTGTGGTTCAGGAGTTCAAGCCGAAGTTTCCCGCGTCGATCGCTAAGCTTGTAGGGGTCCTTCGACTCCGTGGTTCCTACTCGTAGGCCAGTGGAAACATTTCGCTCAGGATGACACTCCCATGACCCGCCGCCGCTGGATCGCCGACGAAGTTTCTGGCAATCACGCCGTTCTCACTGGAAATCATGCAGAGCATCTGACGCAAGTCCTCCGGGCCCGCGTTGGCCAGGAATACGATATCGCCACCGGACCACGCGTTCATCGTGGACGCATCGTTAGCATCGAAGAAAGTCGAGTAGAGTTCGAGTTGGGTGATGAAATCTCCGCCGTCATTATTCCAAGCGTGACCGTCGCCCTTTCCATCTTCAAGTTTGATCGCCTGGAATGGGCCATCGAGAAGTGCACGGAGCTAGGGGCGGCACGCATCGTTCCGTTGATCGCTTGCCGCACGGAGGTCCATCTCGCCTCGGCTGCTGCAAAACGCTGGGATCGCTGGCAGCGCATCGCTCTGCAGGCTTCTGAACAATCGCGGCGGGTTTCACCACCCGAGATTTCTTCACCCATGAAACTGAACGAGGCGCTAGCGCTCCCGGGCAGCACCCGTATCGTTTTGGCAGAATTAGAGCAAACCTTGATGCTGAAGGACGCTCTGCGGTCTTCATCCGGCGAGACCGTGCTCGCTTTTGGTCCCGAGGGTGGCTGGACGGAAGCGGAGATAAATCTATTTCGCGAGGCTGGTTGGATCTCCGCCTCTCTTGGAAGCACGATTGTGCGCGCCGAAACAGCAGCAATTGCTGCGCTTGCCGTGGCGATGTCCGAACTCCAATAAGTTCAATCCGCACAGAATATCCTCACCCGCCTCTGGTATGCTCCGCTAAATGGCAACCTCCAAACCTATGCCGAGCGTCCGCAGGTTCGAGGCGGACGAACGCCAGTGCGAGGCCATCGAACACATCCAAGGTCCGATGCTGGTGGTCGCAGGTGCGGGCACCGGGAAGACCACGGTACTCACCCGGCGCATCGCACGCCTGATCCGCGAAGGCCACGCCCGCCCAGACGAAATCCTTGCGGTTACCTATACTGAAAACGCAACCCGTGAGATGCGCGACCGGGTCCAGGAAGAGCTCCGCGGAAGTGGCCTGACAGACCTGAAAGCGTCCACCTTTCACGCCTATTGCAACAATCTTCTCATCGGCTGCGGCCAAAAATTTGGTGTGCTCGACGATAAGGATCTCTGGATTTATCTGCGGAAGCGCCTTCGCGAGCTTCACCTGAACTACTTCGTCCGAGCGGCGCGAGTCAGTCAGTTTCTCGATGACTTGCTCGACTTCATGCGACGCTGCCATGACGAACTGGTCGGACCCGAGAAGTACGCGGAGTACGTACGGCGACTTGAGCGCGGCCAGTTGCCGCTCCCGCGAGTGTGCAAATCGAAAGAAGCAGTAACCCTCACTGACGACGAGCAGTTGGGGCGCTGCCAGGAAATCGCCAGCGTATTTACCGCCGTCGAGCAGATGCTGGGGGAAGACAACCTGGGCACCTTCGGCCACATGATCACCCGCGCATGCGAATTGCTCAGTCAGGACCCTGAACTTCTCACCCAAGAGAGGAAGCGCTCACGTTTTATTCTGGTGGACGAGTTCCAAGACGCAAATTTCGCGCAAGTCAAGATTCTCCAGATGCTGGCAGGCGAAGAACGCAATGTTTTTGCCGTCGGTGATCCTGACCAGGCTATCTACCAGTTTCGTGGAGCCTCGAGTGCAGCCTTCGAACTCTTCCAGCGCCAGTTTCCTGGCGCCAAACTGGTGGCGCTGGAGAGAAATCGGCGCTCTACCACGCCCATCCTCAAATCAGCTTTCGCATTGATCTCGAAGAACCTCGATAGTTTCGCTGGGTCCAGAAGCACGGCATTTCCATATCGGCGTTCGCCGCTAGTTTCTGCGCGAGAAGAGACTGCGCTACGAGAGGGCGTTGAATTACCAAGCATGCCAGTGGAAGCTGTCCTTCTGACGGCCAAAGAAGTTGAATGCTCGGACCTGGTGGCGATCATCCAGGAGCCGCGGACGCAGTCTCGTTGCCAGTGGAAAGACATCGCTGTTCTTTACCGCCAACACTTGCATCGCGATGAATTGGTCAGCGAATTGACGGAGAAGGGCATTCCGTTTTCCATCGAGAACATGGATGTGATGGACACGCCCGAGGTGCGTGATCTGCTCGCGTGTCTCGGGGCGCTTGTCTCCGAGGCCGACAGTGCCAGCCTCCTGCGCGTCGCCGCTTTCTCGCAATTCGCCATCGATCCAGAAAAATTGCGTGCCGGAATAAGATCACTTCCGCGAGACGCCAAAGATGCAGGCGTGGCCTTGGTTCTCCGTCAAATCGAAAACGGCCCGGCCGTGCTCGATGCGTTACGCCAGATCCGAGAGGAAATTGCCGCTGCGCAAGCCAAGAGCGGCGCCGCTCTGGAAATCGTCATCCGCCGCTTCGCGCTAGACCGAAAATCGCGGCCTTTGATCGCCATGCTCGACTTTGTCAGCAAGTGGCAGAAAAAGCCGATTACCAAGACCGGAGAGCTCTCTGAACTGCTCGAGTATCTCGAATATTTTCGGGAGGCCCGGGGGACGATCCCCATGCCGCCCGAAGACGACGACGCCGTGCGTCTGATGACAGCGCATGCTGCCAAAGGACTGGAATTCGATCATGTATTCATTATCCGGGCCCATTCCAACTCCTTTCCGTCATCTTACAAAGAACCTTTGGTTGAGTTTCCACCCGAGTTGCGTGATTCCGATTCCGCCGTTTATGACAACCACAAAGCGTTGCACGATGAGGAGGAACGGCGATTGTTCTACGTGGCTATGACCCGGGCCCGAGACTCGCTGACTATTTATGCCCGCCAAGGCAAAGGGAAGGATGCTACTCCGCCGGGATTCTTGCGCGACCTGCTAAAGGATCAGGCTCTGGCCCGGTGGCTCTGCAAACGTCAGGCCCGCGGCTTCCAGACTGATTTGTTCGGCGAAGGCCGCACTCCTACATCTGCTTCGCGAACCAGTCAATGGCTCTCCCTGCCGCCCGCCAGCGACCTGTGCGCCAAATTGAGCGCGAGCGCAGTGCAGACCTACGAGACGTGTCCGCTACAGTTCAAGCTGGAGCGTGACTGGAGAATTCCTGGCGAGGTTCCGGCAGCCATGCAGTACGGTGCTACCATGCATCGCGTCCTGCGTGCCTATTATGACTCGGTTCGTGCCCAACGTTCGATGGCAGACGAAGCGGTCGTCGAGTTCTTTCGGTCCGATCTGGCTGCCGCCGGTATTGAGGATCATTACCAGCACGAACTGTACGAGAAGCAGGGAGTTGCCCAACTGAACGCGCTACTCGCTGCTTCTCGCCGACACCCCGTTCCCGCTGTGCTTCATCTGGAAGAACCGTTCCAGGTCAAAATCGGCAACGTGACTGTTATTGGACGCATTGATCGCATTGATGAAGCCCGCATTGACGAAGCTCGCATTGACCAGGCCCGCATCGGCCAGGCTGACGAAAGCCGCGTCGTGATTACTGATTACAAGACGGGAAAATCTCAATCCCAGGAAGATGCTGAGGCGAGCCTGCAGCTTTCCATCTACGCCATGGCGGCGCGGCAGAAATGGGGCTACAGGGTCGATCATCTCGTTTTCTACAACGTGGGGGAGAACAGCGCGGTGATCGCTCTGCGCAGTGATCGTCAACTGGAAGAGGCAAAGCTGAGGGTGGAAGCTGTAGCGACGAACATCGCCGAGGGAAAGTTTGATGCCAAGACCGGTTTCCACTGCAACTTCTGTCACTACCGCAATCTATGTCCGGCCACGGAAAAGTGTCTTCAGGTACCTGCCGTTCAAGAAAAAGCGGGCAAGCGTAACCCGCGCCAGAAAGCAAATTAATCTCCGCGTTTTCGAGAGGCTTCGGTGCGGGCGGAAGTCGCGGCAAAAAACTTAGGGGACGCTCTCGCGTCCCCAGTCTGTTCTTTACTGATTGTGCTTAGTGTTTCTTTTTCTTCTTTGCAGCTTTCTTCTTCGGTGCCATGGTTCTATTCTCCCTTTCCATTTTTCATGGACTATAGCAACGGTCGTCTGTTGCAACTGATTGAATGTATAGAGTCAATAAAAAGTGATGTCAAGAAAAAAATGATGTGTTCGGACGCTTACGACCCGCACACTAAAGTCACCAGACGTCGATAGAAAGAAATTTTCTTGCGACGAACGATCCTCCAGTCACTTTTGATCATCAAAAAGTTCGCGCGGCGATTGTGCGCTGCGCTTCAGCGGCATCTCGAATCTCGAGTGCTGCCGCCATCGCGCTCCCCGCAAATTTCAACCTTTCCGCGCGGCTACACATCTATAATTGGAGCTACGAAAGTCATCGCAGGAGCACATGAATGGCTGTTCAGAACGATGTTGTCATCATCTCCGGCTGCCGCACACCGGTGGGAAAATTTCAGGGAAGCCTCTCCGATTTGAGCGCTCCACAACTCGGCGCGATCGTTGTGCGCGAGGCAGTCAAGCGCGCCCAACTCGATCCCAAGTTGGTGGATGAATGCATCATGGGGAACGTCGTCTCTGCCGGTCTGGGCCAAAACCCGGCGCGGCAAGCGGCACTCTTCGGAGGTCTGCCTCCCGAAGTGGGTGCCATGACCGTAAACAAGGTTTGCGGCTCCGGACTGAAAGCAGTCGCGCTGGCGGCGCAAGCGATTCAGACCGGAAACAGTGCGATCGTGGTTGCGGGTGGCATGGAATCGATGACCAATGCGCCTTACCTTTTGCCGCAAGCGCGCAAGGGATATCGTTTGGGAAACGCGCAGATCGTCGACTCCATGGTGCAGGATGGACTCTGGGATATTTACAACGACTACCACATGGGAATCACCGGGGAGAACGTCGCGGAGAAATACGACATCACGCGCGAAGAGCAGGATGAGTTCGCAGTCAACTCCCACCGCAAGGCGATGGCTGCGATTAAAGAATGCCGCTTCAAATCGCAGATTGTTCCCGTAGAACTGCCGTCGAAAAAGAAGGGTGGCGTTCCGGTGATTTTCGATAAGGACGAATCGCCTCGTGAGGATACGACGATCGAGGTCCTTCGCGCACTAAAGCCGGCGTTCAAGAAAGACGGTACCGTCACTGCCGGCAATGCCCCCGGAGTCAACGATGGCGCGGCGGCGGTCGTGGTCACTAGTGCGAGTCGCGCCAAAGAACTCGGCTCGGCACCGATGGTCCGCATCATGGCTCAAGCGACCAGCGGCATTGATCCCAAGTGGGTGATGATGGCGCCGGTAAGTGCGGTCCACAAGATCTGGGAAAAGACTGGATGGAAAAACGAAGATGTCGACCTTTACGAGCTCAACGAAGCTTTCTCCGTACAAGCGCTGGGCGTGATACGCGAGCTGAAACTCGACCCCAACAGAGTCAACGTAAACGGCGGCGCAGTCGCTATCGGGCATCCAATCGGGGCCAGCGGCGCCCGCGTTCTGGTGACGCTCATCTATGAAATGATTCGGCGCGACGTTCATCGCGGAATCGCGGCGCTTTGTCTGGGCGGCGGGAATGCTGTAGCGATGGCAGTGGAACGCTGAGAATTGGTTCGTTGCCGTCCTAACGTCAGGAAGACGAGGCAGCCGGCAGCGTCACGGTGAATACTGCGCCACCGCCCGGACCAGAAGCGGCTTCAACATTTCCGCCGTGCTCCCGCAAAATGGCCTTACAGATACTCAGACCGAGACCGGTGCCACGGCCCGGCCGCTTGGTGGTATAGAAGGGATCAAAGATATTTGGTAGAATGTCCGCTGGGATGCCCGGCCCATCATCCTGGAAGGTCGCCGAGACGGTGTCAGTACTCTTTTCCAGCCGAATGCGCAGCGTGCCGCGATCCCGCACCTCCCGCATAGCCTGCTCTGCGTTCAGAATCAAATTAAGGAACACTTGCATAAGTTGGTGTGGATCACCCTCGACGGTGGGCAGCGACGGCTCCGGCAGAAAATCGGCGGTGATGTTGTTCTTGCGCAATGAATAGGCATGCAGGTGCAGCGTCCGTTGAACCAGGTCGCTGATGTTGATCGAGCTTTTGCCGGGCGCCGGCGGCCGGGAAAAATACATGAGATTCTGCACGATGTCGGCGGCGCGGCGCGCTTGCTGCTGCAGCATCACCAGTTGCTTGCGAACCGGCTCGGCGGCTTCGCCTTCCTGCAACAATTCAGCCACGCCCATGATGCTGGTCAAAGGATTGTTCAATTCGTGGGCAAAGCCGCCGATCATTTGTCCCATTGCGGCCAGACGTTCGCTCTGAATGATCTGCTGCTCCAATTTCTTTTCCACCGTGATGTCGCGTACCGAAACGATCACTCCGCTCAACTTGCTTTCCGCGTCATAGAGCGGGCTGGCGTTGGCGCGCATGGTCCGCCAGGTTCCGTCGTGATGGCGCGCACCATATTCAGTGAAGCCGAACATTTTGCGGCCAGCCATCACGTCGCGGTAAAGAGCTGCGAATTCCGGCGAAGGCTCCTGCAGTTCTTCTACCTTTTTCCCCAACAGGTCTTCCGGCCGGTAACCGAGCAGATCACGGATGCGTGAACTGACAAAGCTGTAGCGTTCGTTCAGATCAATCACCAGGATGAGATCAGGGAAGCTCTCCAGCAGGTAGCGTTGGAATTCTTCTTGACGGCGCAGCGTCTTTTCCATCTCACGCCGTTGGGTGACGTCCACCAATGTGCCCTGATAGCGGACGATTTTGCCGGCCGAGTCCCATACGGCACGTGAGGTATCGAGGAATGTACCGACGGTTCCGTCCTTGCGGCGCAGAGTGACCTCTCGGGTGCGCTCGCTGCCGCGATCCTCGGGACTTCGCCCCAATACTGTGCTTTGCGTCGGATCAGAGTTCAATACGCTGGCGTCCAGGGCTAGCAGTTCTTCTTTCCCTTCATATCCCAGCATGTGAACAAGGGCCGGGTTAGCCTCGAGCAGCTTTCCTTCCGGCGTGCTGAAGTAGACGCCCTCCTGCAGAGTTTCGAACAGCTCGGTGAAGCGCCGCTCTTTCTCGCGCTCTTCAGTAACATCACGGGCGAGGGTGCTGACACCCACCACGTCGTTGCCCTTCATGATGGCGTTCAACACACAATCGAAGTACAGCAGGCGCGTGCTCTTCTTCAATCGGACGCGCACTACTCCCGACCAGCGCCGCCGGTCGAGAAAACGGGCCAGACCCGGCTCGGTATCGGCACGCTGCGGTTCTTCCAGGAACTCATCCAATTTGTGTCCGACGATATCCTGGTAGGTGATGCCAAGCTGTTGCGTCATCCTCCGATTTACAGTTCGCACCGTCCCATCCAAAGAAGTGGCAAAGGCTACATCATCGAAAGAATCGATCAGTTCCTTGAAACTCCGTTGCGAGCGGGCGATGACTTGACTGAGTTGGTCAAGCTGGTCGTCCGAGGGCGCGACCCCGCTGCGCTCCTGCAAGTCATGCAGCAGGTGCTTCAACTCGGAGACTTCCCGGCGACGGCCATACACATATGCCGCGAAGAGAACCGCCAACACTACCAGCCCGATGGAAACCACGCCCAGGTGGTAAGGCAGACTCTCCAGTCGCTCCCACGATAGCGCGGCAAAGCCGGTGGCCAGCAGGACAAGAAATCCAAGCGCCAGGCGCCAGAGGCGGGATTCTTCTTTCTCCAGGTGACCCGGCGTGCGGCTTGGGCGCTCGGGTTGCTTTTCGTCGTCCGTCATAACATGCGCCCAGTTCTACTTTGGGGAGTTTTGCGTGATCGTGTAGCGTAGCCGAATCCTAGTCCACGTTTGGGGCACAAACAATGAAAACTGTGCTGGGTAACTCATTTCGTAAAGGGTGTGCCGTCCGGTCGTCACTTGACCTTGTGACGACGGTCACAATGTGGCGGGAAGCGCGCGGCGTATTGTGATTAATTGCGCGAATTCTCAGCCGCTACCCTCGTCACGACGAGTGCGAAAACCAATTCGTCGACTTGAAGCACAGGATCCATGCTCTACAAGACTCTGAGTGCCGCGGTGTACGGCGTCGATGCGAGCATCATCGAGGTCGAGGTTGACGTCTCCGGCATCAAGACACCTGAGGATCACTTTCACACCGTAGGTCTCCCGGATGCAGCCGTGCGCGAAAGCCGCGACCGGGTACGCGCCGCGCTGAAGAATTGCGGCTACGACATTCCGCCTACCCAGATCACGATCAACCTCGCACCCGCCGACATCCGCAAAGAAAGTTCCGGATTCGATCTGCCTATGGCCCTGGGGATTTTGGGCGGATACGGAGGTCTAAATAAAAAAGAAGTGCCGGATTGTCTGTTTGTCGGCGAACTGTCGCTTGACGGCGGCGTGCGCGGCGTCCGTGGCGCGCTCCCCATTGCCATTGAAGCCCGCGGCAAAAAGATTCCGCGCCTGATTGTCCCCGAACTGAACGCCCGCGAAGCCGCCATGGTCGGCGGAGTCGAAGTCTATCCGGTGCGCTCGTTGCTCGATGTCATCCGTTTCGTGAACACAGGTAACGGTGTGTTGCCGCTGAAGGTGGACAGCGACACGCTTCTAAGCGAAGCCCAGCACTTTGTTGTCGATTTCAAAGACGTGCGCGGTCAGCAATCGGCAAAGCGCGCGCTCGAAGTGGCGTGCGCCGGCGGTCACAATATTCTGATGATGGGTCTTCCGGGCTCGGGCAAGACATGCTGGCGAAGCGCATGCCCACGATCCTGCCGCCATTTACCTTTGAAGAAGCGCTGGAGACCACCAAAATCCACAGCGTCGCCGGCGTGCTCGATCCCGGCGACGGCCTGGTGGGTGTGCGCCCCTTCCGCTCGCCCCACCATACGATTTCCGATGCTGGCTTAATCGGAGGCGGCGCCGTGCCTCGTCCCGGCGAGGTCTCATTGGCGCACAATGGCGTGCTCTTTCTCGACGAATTGCCCGAGTTCCCCCGCAACGTTCTGGAAGTCATGCGCCAACCGCTGGAGGATGGCACGGTTTGCATCGCTCGCGCCGCCATGTCGCTCACATTTCCCGCTCGTTTCATGCTGGCAGCCGCCATGAATCCCTGCCCATGCGGCTACTTCAACGATCGCTCGCGGGAGTGTCACTGCCCTCCCCGATGATTCAGCGTTACATGTCGAAGATATCGGGGCCGCTGCTGGATCGGATTGATATCCATATTGATGTCCCCGCCGTGAACTACAAAGAGATGCGCTCAGGCACGGAACCAGAAAACTCCACCAAAAATTCTCGAACGCGTGATGCGTGCCCGCCAGATCCAATTGCACAGATTCTCCTCCTGCTCGCGCGACAAGCTTTACTGCAATGCCCAGATGGGCCCGCGCCACATCCGCTCTTTCTGCGAACTATCTGCGGACTGTGAGCGCCTGCTGTAGCGCGCCATGGCCCAGCAAGGCCTGACCGCCCGCGCCCACGACCGCATCCTGAAAGTCGCCCGCACCATTGCGGATTTGGAAGGATCCGGAGCGTTGGAACCCAAACACATCGCCGAAGCCATCCAGTACCGGACGCTGGATCGAACCTTCTGGGCACGTGATCAGCCATCACGCTTCCTACCCCCCGGGACTTCACTAAATACTTGACCTCCCAGCCCTTTCCGAGTACTGTAGGCAGTTCCGCGGGCCATTTTGGGTATCCGTCCGACGTATCTCCGGCTGTTAACCGGGCTAGATTCCAGAAACAGAGAAACTTTCAGACCCGGCGGAGCATCTATACCAGTAACCAGAGCTTTCCCGTACAACCCATCTGAATTGAGTTACTTACGTCCTCTGGCCGGGAGCAGCTTGCCGGGAAAGATGGACATGGACGAGTTGCTCAGGTGAGGAGAAAGACGAATGAAGCGTTCCGACCGCGTTTTTGATGCTTTACACACTTTGCGAAACCGTTATATGCTCTGTCAGCTTGCGTCCAAGGCTACCCGTAAGTTTCACAAGCCCAATACCAGAATCCAGGAGACCATGAACGAAGTCCTGGAGCGGATTGCAAGTTCGGAGCGGCAGTCGGTTCTCGCCGAGCCAGAGAATTTTGCCGAGGCACAACGGCGGGCTGCTTAACTTCAGCCCAGCCGTCGTGCCCCGCAGATGGACTCTTCTCTTTCGCGTACCCCCCTTTTGAAAATCTCCTCGCAGGTGAATAGATGACCATTGCAGAACTCAAAGAAAAAAACATAACCGAGCTGACCAAGATCGCCCGATCTTTAGATCTGCCGGGAGCCAGCGGACTGCGCAAGCAAGATCTGATCTTCAAGATTCTCCAGGCGCAGAGCGAAAAAGAAGGCCACATTTTTGCCGAAGGCGTGCTGGAAATCCTGCCCGACGGCTATGGCTTCCTGCGCTCGCCCGACTACAACTACTTGCCGGGCCCGGACGACATTTACGTCTCGCCCTCGCAGATCCGCAAGTTCGACCTCAAGACCGGTGACACCGTCAGTGGCCAGGTGCGCCCGCCCCATGAGGGCGAGAAGTATTTTGCCCTGGTCAAGATTGAAGCCGTCAACTTCGAGTCACCCGACGAAGCTCGCAACAAGATTCTGTTCGACAACCTGACCCCGCTGTATCCGCAGGAACGTCTCAAGCTCGAGACCGTCCGCGAAAACGTCAGCGCCCGTGTCATGGATCTGCTCACGCCTCTCGGCAAAGGACAACGCGGCCTGATTGTTTCGCCTCCCCGTGCCGGCAAGACCATGCTGTTGCAAAACGTCGCCAACTCCATCACCACCAATCATCCTGAAGTGGTGTTGATTGTCCTGCTAATCGACGAGCGCCCGGAAGAAGTCACAGACATGCAGCGGTCGGTCAAGGGCGAGGTCATTTCCTCGACCTTCGACGAACCCGCCGCCCGCCACGTGCAAGTCGCGGAAATGGTGATCGAAAAGGCCAAGCGCTTGGTCGAACATAAGCGCGATGTAGTCATCCTGCTCGATTCAATCACCCGTCTGGCGCGCGCGTATAACACAATTGTTCCGCCTTCCGGCAAGGTACTTTCCGGCGGCGTTGACTCGAACGCGCTGCAGCGTCCGAAGCGCTTTTTCGGTGCAGCCCGCAACATCGAAGAAGGTGGATCGTTGACCATCATCGCGACCGCCTTGATCGATACTGGTTCCCGTATGGACGACGTGATCTTTGAAGAATTCAAGGGCACCGGCAACTGTGAAATCATCCTTGATCGCAAGCTCGTCGATAAACGTACCTTCCCCGCCATCGACATCCAACGCTCTGGCACGCGTAAGGAAGAGTTGCTGATCCCGAAGGAAGACCTGACCCGCATTTGGGTATTGCGCCGGGTGCTGAACCCGCTATCGCCAGTGGAAGCGATGGAATTGCTGATCGACAAACTGAGCAAAGCCAAGTCGAACGGCGAGTTCCTCGCTAATATGAGTTCGCTGTAGCTGATTGTGTGGCGCCCCTTCGACTTCGCTCAGGGCAGGCTCTCGCCTGCCATCCGGCTACGACGCCTTGCTACTTGCCCGCTGATCCACCACATACATTCGTCCTGGCATACTGGCTTGGATGTTGTTCTTCTGGGACACTTCCTTAATCCGCCGCCGCAACTCCCGGCTCACTCCATATTGTTGATTGGGACGTGTCTTCACCGGTTTTGATTTTGTGGCACAGTATTGAGGATGGCCGAATCCGCGAACTCCACTCTTGCCGGAAGAGCCGCGTTTGCCCATCCTGATTTTGTACGGTTTCAGCTCGCCCGCTTTCTCATCGTAATCACACTTGAGATGCAGTCGGTCGCGGTCGGCTGGCAGGTTTACGAGATCACGAAGCAGCCCTTGGATCTGGGTCTGGTCGGTCTGGCCCAATTTCTGCCTGGGATTCTTCTGTTTCTGGTGTCAGGGCAGGCGGTCGACCGCTTCAACCGTCGAAAGCTGCTGACTCTATGTTATGGCGGATTCGCGTTGTGTTCTGGCCTACTGCTGAGTATTGCGTGGCACGGAGTTCATTCAGCCTATGCCATCTACGTGGTGATGGCTCTGGTCGGCGCGGTTCGTTCCTTGAATGGACCCACAGCTCGCGCCATCCTGCCGCAACTTGTGCCCGAGCAGCACTTTCCGAATGCGGTCGCCTGGAACGCGAGCATCTTTCAAACCGCAACCATCTTGGGCCCCGCGTTCGGAGGGCTCCTCTACGCATTCTCTCACGGCCCCTCGGCGGTGTATGGAACAGCCACGCTCATAGCGGTAGCGTCCATGCTCTCCACACTGCGGATCAAACCGCGAACGACGCAACGCCGGAGGGAAGAAATCAGCTTGACCACGGTTCTGGCGGGATTCCACTACATCTGGCAGCAGAAGCTTATTCTAGGCTCGATTTCCCTGGACCTGTTTGCGGTTTTGCTGGGTGGGGCGGTGGCGTTACTTCCCGTCTACGCCCGAGAAATTCTAAAGACCGGCCCCTGGGGCCTTGGATTACTGCGCAGCGCACCCGGTGTCGGTGCGGTCGCCATGGCGATTCTTCTGGCTCATCGGCCGGTGAGAAAGCGGGCGGGAGCGACGATGTTATGGTGCGTTACCGCATTTGGGGTATTCACGATTCTGTTCGGGATCTCCCACAATCTGGCGTTATCCCTGATCGCACTGGTTCTGGTTGGAGCTACGGATATGGTGAGCGTGGTCATCCGCGGCATCTTAGTTCAGGTCGCCACCCCTGATGAAATGCGCGGTCGGGTGAACGCGGTGGATATGATCTTTATCGGTGCCTCTAATGAGCTGGGCCAGTTCGAGTCCGGCATGACCGCACATTGGTTCGGCACCGTGCCGGCGGTTGTGTTGGGTGGCGTCGGCACGCTCTTGGTGGTCGCCATCTGGACCTGGCGGTTTCCGGAACTCAGGCAGGCGGATGAACTGACTGCGACGAGTGCTTGATTGTGCGTCGAACGATCTGCGTGATGTGATACGTGCTACTACTTTTTTCTGTAGCATCGCCGTCCCCGGCGCCCCTAATGCCGGCGCTATCCCAGAGCTACTTTCCCCGGATTACTGTTTTGACCGAACTCATGTTGTCGAAACGGTCGTAAACTCGGACCACGACAACGTGCTCAATGCCGCCCTTGGAAAGATTGGCTACAGGCAGCGCGGGTCGGCCATCATATTGATTAGCCGGTGCCGCAATTCGAAAATCGTAGCTTTCGGTTTTCGAATCTGAAAGCTGTCCGAGCGGCTCGACGAACTGCCAGTCACCCGCGTCCACGGAGTACTCCGCTCGCTTGATTGTTGAGAAACTGTCAACGGCTCGGAAGCTCGCGTGAATCTGGCCACCCTCCAGGGACGCACTCAGATTCTCGATCTGAGGCGGAGTGGTGTCCACTTCGAAGCGCGGGCTTTCCTTTTCCGCTGTGAGCGCCTGTTCAGGAGAGTGCGAAGGCGCGTCGGAAGCCACTACTTTAAGGGTGTATCCGCCGTCCGGCAAAAGCGAAGCATCGAAGGAATAGAACTTGTCCGTCAGCTTGTCTTTGAGCAAAAGCCAGCGGGTCTGGCCGTCCCCGCGATACCAGACGGAATACACCATCTGGTCGTCATTGTCGTCGTGGACGGACCACTTCACGCCGATGGAGTCGCGGTCATGCACGCTCGGCGGCGGCTGGTCGTAATGCGGCTGCGGGTTTCCACTCGAACTCCCGCTGCTGTCGCCAACCCCCTTGGGAAGCGGCTGATAACGAGTTCCGACCTGAACACTGACATCGTCGAAATCAGGGGCGACATTCTTGGGGAGATAGTTGAGCGTGACACTATCCACACGAGGTGCGAGACTTCCGGCATGCAATACCGCTTTCCACTGGATGAAGCGGGCCGGCGGCGCGTTCACTTCCGCGTCCTTCTGCAAGTCAATTTTCTTCCACGGACTCCAGTTGCGGTCGGGATTGTCCACATTGCCACTACGGGCAAGAAGGTCGACGTTGCCGGCGCCCCGAAATTCAGCCCGTCCCCAACGGGAAAAAATATGAGCGTCGAACACGTCGCTCTCATAACTGCCTTCAGATTCCGGCGCTCCGCCCAGCAGAAACACCTTACCCAGGTTGCTGGTGGAGGTGTAAAGGCCGCCGCCTGGGGCATTAGCAAAGGCCGTCACTTGGGTAGCACTGGCCTTGACCAGATCGGTGAACTCATCCTCGCCGATGATGGCGAAAACATGGCTGCGGTTTCCTGTCCCAGCCAGCAAGTGCCCACTCTGATCGAATGCAAGCGCGTATACCAGGTCATCATGCGACGTCCAAACGCGGGAGGGAGAGCCATCGGGAGAGATCCGGTAAATCTCAGATCCGCCCGTCGCCCCTGCGCCAGGAAACGGGATACTGCCAGGCACGCTGGGAGAGATAGGAGTTACGTTGGAGATCACAATACCCGGCTGCTGGCCCACAGTTGGAGCAGGAGTTGGAACGGGGACTGGTACGGAAAAATTGGAGGGGCTGCTCCCCGTCCGCTTCTCGCCCGCCCCCGCGGCATAGATGTTGCCGTTCTTGTCGATTGCCAGGGCAGTGATTTCCTTCTTGGGTGCGCTATAAAGCACGAATCCTTCCCCGGTTGGAGATATCCGGTAGATCAAACCACTGCCATCTGAACCGGCGATCAGGTTGCCTTTAGGGTCGATCGCCAACACGCGAATGTGAGCCTCGTCACTCTTGAAAAAAGATGAGTGGTCGCCTTTGGGAGTGACGCGGAAGATTTCTCCCCGGTCGCCGGTGGCCACGTACAGATTGCTAGCGTCGTCGAGGGCAAGGTCCCAGATGTACTTGGTGCCAGGTTCAAAATAAACCGAGGCGGAGAATTCACTGGTGGAGATCTTTCCCTGGGAGTCTTTTGCAGCGTTCGCCCCGGCCCTTCGCTCGATGCGATAGACCTTGCCATCGGGATTCGTAGCAGCGTAGATGACGCCGCTCTTGCCGACAACCAGCGCTTGGACCTGCAGCTCCTGAGGCTCGAAGATTGGAACGGTGTCGCCATCCGGCGCGATGCGATAAATCCGCGCAGGAGCGCCGGTGGCGACATAGAGGTTTGTGCCCTGGTCGGCTGCAATCGACCAGATGTAAGTGGACGGAGTGGTTGCGATGGCCTTGAAAGCCGGAGCGAGTTCAAGTCCGCCTGCGCTGCGAACCGCCACGCCCTTAGCCGTGCCCTTAGTCAATTCGTCGAACTTCGATTGTTCCCAGGTGCGCGTGCCTTCGGCAAAGGCAAGAGAAAGAGAAAGGAGCAGAGAGAATGGAATGATAACGGATAGGTTACGCGGACAAAATGCCAAGTTCATACCTCGGTAATGGGCTTGGAGGCGACAATTCAGACTATCACGGGAGAAGCTGAGTTGGACCAGAGCGGACGAGCGAGGCACCCGTCCGCCACGAGTTGCTACTTGATGGTGATCGTCAGCACTTGCGCGCCAGAGACGACGTAGTCCAGGGGCGCAGTGGCAGTCTCGTTTACTGACGACTCGCCCAATACCTGCATCTCCTGCGTCCCACGCATCCCGTCCATGACGTTCATGATCGACAGTGGAAGCGCTGGCATCACCTTGTCAGCGACCATGACTTCAGGATCAGCCTCCAACAGCGAGACGTACAGGCGATCATTGGTGTGCTGTTTGTTCAGCAAAGCGATGGTAGAAGCCAGGTCCAACTTGCGGCCAAACAAGGGAGCTCCATGGCGGATACGGTCGAGGGTATCGCCATCACTGACCAGAATGTGCAATGGACCCTTGGAAGTGGAAGTCGGAATGTGAATGGGAATCTGTCGCACCACTGCTTCACCGCGGTACGGACGCAGCGCAGTTTCGACAATAATTTCATCCCCCGGGCGAGCTTCGGTGAGGTCGGTGTGGGCGCTTTCGAGGCGAGCCCAGCGCCGGTCGCGGACGATTTGGAAATCGAGCTGAACGCCGCGAACATCGGGTATGTTGTACGGGTTATCGTAGATGCGACCGAAACGGTCGCCCACCGAAAGCGCGGCAAGCACCGCGGCCGGCTGTCCGCCGTCGGCGGCCGCAAACATGTTTCGCACGGTTACGTCTGGATATCCCACCACGCTGATGCGTCCATTCATCCGATAGGTGGTGTCTTCCCCGTACTCATTCACACCATGCAATGCGTTGAATACCGTGGCCATCATCGCCAGGGGACTGAGGTGCGCGTTGTTTAGTACTTCGTAATGAAATTGCTTCGGGCTCGGACCACCCTGAATGTTCAGCGTCACTGGAATCATGTCGGGTTCTTTGCCAAACTCGCCCATGATGCCTGTGTGGCGGTCCTGCACGAACGCGCCCACGGACTCGGTGGTATTGATAATTTTGAAAGCATTTAGCGGCGAGGCCAAGGTAGCTACGACCTGCGCCTTGGTCATTGGAAGGTCGATCTGCCCGAACTGCAGCAGAGGATGGCCGCAGGCGAGCAAATGATGAGCATCCATATACGTCACGGTGCAGGTAGCCGCAATGTCCATATCTCCGCGCACCAATATGGCACTTACCGCGGAGCCGGGCTCTAGCGGTTCCGGCTGTTTGGTGTTGCTGGACGAGCCCACGCCCATCACGGGGACGATTCCGGCTGCCGCGAACTGTGGAGCAAAGAGTCGCATGGCCTCTTCCGAGAAACCATTGAATACCAGCGGCGTTTCGATAGGCTTCAAATAATTGGCATAATCAGGGCGAAACCCACTTGAAACCCCGGGCCCTGAGGTTTTGGTGGTGGTGTCAGGAGAAAGCTTAGCCGGGACCGCGCTGAATGCAGGACTTTTGTCCATGGCATTGATCTCCAGCATCTCCCCAATGGGGGTCACGCCCGCGATCGGTTCCTTGGAGAATTCCCCAATGCGAAATGCCAGCGCGCCGGCAAGCTTGCCGTCGAGATAGACCGGGCTGCCGCTCATCCCGGCGACCACACCCGTGTACTCAGCCTTCGTCCCACCCAAGCGGACTAGGATCACGTCTCCCTTGGGACCGTTGGCGTTTTTCAGCACGCCGAGCACTTCCACATCCATGGATTCCGGCTTCGTGCCCTGGAACACGGTGTATGCCACGCCCCGCATCCCGGCGTGGATCTGGTCAAGCGGCATAGTTTCAACCGGTTTGGAATCTGGTGCGCCGAGGGCGTAAGACAACAGAAAATAGGAGAGAACAACGCTGCTGAGAACGGCACGTCTCATGAATTTTCCCCAGGATCGCGAACGATCCGCCAACAACTTACACTTCGCTTGTATTCGGTTTGCCGGGTGGGAGAGTATCTAAAACTGGGGCCGAGCAAAACATCCCAAACGCGAAGCTCTGCGTCTATACTAGCACAGGGTTTTGCGAGGAGTTCCATGTTTTACACTCATTCTCCGGGGAGTCTCACTCCCTTTCGTAGATGCATTGTGCCTATCTTATTGTTGCTATTTGCTTTGGGGATGTTGGTCGAAGGGACCTTACCGCTGACTGCTCAGGACCAGTCTGGGTCGCCTTCCGGCGCCAACAGCCAGCAGGAGCCGCCTCCGGCGGCAGGGGGCCCGCAGAGCGATGTGGGGCCTTACGCGATTCCGAACAAGAAGGAGGAACCTCCGCCGCCTCCACCACCGGCGAAGCCTAAGAAGATCGAAGGCATGCCGGATTATTCCATCCGGGTGGACGTACCTCTTGTGCAAGTTCCGGTCGCGGTGACAACCAAAGATGGGCAGTTCATCTCCAACCTGAAAAAAGAGAACTTTCGTGTGTTCGAGGATGGCACTCCCCAGACCATCAGTAACTTTACAATCTCTGAAGCTCCTATCACGGCCGTGCTCATAGTGGAGTTCGCCTCTACCAATTATTCCTTCATTGTTGACGCCTTGAATGCCTCCTATTCGTTCGCGAGCACGCTAAAAAAGGATGACTGGGTCGCGGTTGTGGCCTACGACATGAAGCCGCAGATCATGGTGGATTTCACTCAGGACAAAAAGGCAGTCTATGGCGCGCTGAATCAGTTGCGTATGCCAGGCTTTTCCGAGACTAATCTATTCGACGCTTTGTACGACTCACTCGACCGCATTGATCGAATCGAGGGACACAAATACATTGTTTTGATCAGCACGGGTTTTGACAGCTTCAGCAAACTTAATCTCGACCAGATCATGAAGAAGATTAGGGCCACGCCGGATGTGACGATCTTTTCGGTCAGCATCGGATGGGCCTTGCGTGAATACTGCGAAACCCACGGCTGCACTCACTACTCGCATGGAGCTGGTATTCCCATCAACAACATGGATTATCTGCAAGCCGATAATGAGATGCAGACCTTCGCCCGGTTGACGGGGGGCCGCTACTACCAACCACGCTTTGAAGCGGAATTTCCGCAAATCTTTCATGACATCGCTGGCGACATTCGCAACCAGTACCAAATTTCTTATCGCCCGACCAATCCCAAGCTCGATGGCAGCTACCGCAAGTTGAAGGTCGACGTCGTGGCCCCGGATGGTGGTCCGCTGAAAATAAGAGACCAAAAAGGTAAGGACGTGAAATATCAGATCATCGCGCGGGAAGGTTACACCGCTAAGCACACTGTGGAGTAAGAGTACGATTTAGTGGACATGGACGAAGTGATCCAATAGCAACATCAGACCCACTCCCAGAAACACTACCAGTGCCACTCCCGCGCCGGGCTCGCGATTTACTTCCGGGATGAGATCCGACGCCGCGACGTAAATCGTTACTCCAGCCGAGAGGGGCAGTCCAAAGCTCACTTCGCGTCGCAGCAGCGCCATGGTCAACACGCCAGCAAACGTTGCCGCCCCTAGCAGCGCGGACGCTCCCCAGGCCACGCGACGGCTGCGGCCGCTCGCCAACATTACTGACGCCACCGTGAATCCCTCCGGAATTTTGTGCAGAAAAATCGCAAAGAAAATGATCCATCCCAGCCAATTGGACACGATAAAGCCCGAAGCAATAGCGATGCCGTCGAAAAAAGTATGAATGATCAGCCCAACCAGCACCGAATAACCTTTATGGCTGTGCACGAATTGATCTTCGTGAGTCTCTTCTCCGAAGTGAAAGTGTGGCGTGGCAGTGTGCTCGAAGAAGTGAATGATCAGGTATCCGGCGAGCACAAGAAATGTCGCACTTTGGCCGCGCAATGCCAGACTCGCGGGGTAGACTTCCACCAAAGCTGTGGCCAGCATGAAACCGGCGCCAAGCGCCACAAAATATTTTAGGTAGGAGCGCTCCCAGTGTTTTTGTACGATGATGGCGCCGCCGAAAACGTTAGCCGCCGCCGCAGTCAGACCCAGAAGAAGGCTGAGAAGGATGGGATGCATGGATGACGGAGGATAATACCAGTTCCCCGTTCTCAGTTCTTCGTTCCCAGTTATGCAGCTGGCCGGATTGATGCAATGAGACCGTTTAAGATCTTGCCCAATTCTCCGGCTCGGTCGAGCAGTTGCTGGCTTTGTTCTGAAGAAAAGTAACCAAGATTCCGGGCGATCGGTAACTCGGTCTCCACTTCTACCAGCGCCCCTCGCCCGCGACCCAGAAAATAGAAGAAATCATTCGCGGAGAATCGGGCTTGCCCTTCGGCGATGTTCGTCGGAATAGCAACGGCTGCTCTTCGGAGCTGACTTTCCAAACCATAGACTTCGTCCCGCGGGAAGGTTTTGGTAATTCTGTAGACCTCCATCACAAAGTTCATTGCCTTCTGCCAAGCGACCAATTCTCGATAAGACTGCCCCACAAGTGATCCTCCTCTAGACCATCATGGGCGATATCCGCCCGAAAAGCTGTGATGAATGAACACTGAGAACTGGTAACCGAGAACAGAGAACTGATGTTTACCCGCTATGCCTGATGTGCATCACATCCCCGTCCTGCACAATGTAGTCTTTGCCCTCGAGCCGCAGCGTGCCCTTGGAGCGGGCGTTGGCTTCTGAACCGGCCTCAAGGAGTTGGTCCCAGCGGATAGTTTCGGCACGAATGAAATGCTTCTCAAGATCGGAGTGAATGACGCCGGCGGCTTCGACCGCGCGGGTGTGGACGGGAATCGTCCAGGCGCGGCATTCGTCTTCTCCGGCAGTGAAAAACGAAATCAGGCCCAGCAGAGCATAGGTTGTCCGAATTAGGCGCACGAGTCCACTTTCCCGCAGTCCGTAGCTGGAAAGGAACTCGGCGGCGTCGACGTCCGTCATCTCCGCGAGCTCTGCCTCAACCTTGCCGCAAATGGCGGCTGCAGCGGAGTTGGGGCGGGAAGCGATTTCCGTCAGGTTGTGTTCGCTAGCGGCATTCTCCAGGTCTTGGCCAAGTTCCGTGCTCTCATTCACGTTGAGCACGTAGAGAATTGGTTTCTCGCTGAGGAACATGAAGCCGCGCAGGCGCTTCTTGTCCTCGGGAGTCATTTCCATCTCGCGCAGTGGATGTTCAGATCCCAGATGAGCATTTGCCCGCTTGAGCAGGTCGAGTTCTTTTTCAAGCTCAGCCCATCGCATTTTCTTCATATCTTTTTCCAATCTTTCCAGGCGCTTCTCAATCTGGCCAAGATCGCTGACCATGAGATCGAATTCGACATTCTTAATGTCGCGCAGAGGATCGACCGGTCCGACGTGAGGGATGGAAGGATCGTCGAAAGCGCGGACCACATGGGCCAGTGCGTCCACATTGCGCAAGTGGCCGAGGTAAGCACTTTCCTTCAGAGCCTCCTGCCCAATCGCGCCCACATCCACGTATTCGACGGAAGCGTGGGTGTGTTTCTTGGGACTATAGAGCGCCGCCAGCAGGTCGAGGCGGTCGTCCGGCACTTTGGCGACTCCGACGTGGGCCTCGCGCGGGTTGGCGTAGGTTTGAGCCGATAAGTGGGCCTTGGTCAGAATTCCGAACAGAGATGTCTTGCCTACCTGTGGCAGGCCAATGATGCCAGTTTTCATAAGAAGAAGTTTGGCTCTTAGTAGTGCCTGTGAAGGATAAATGATGGATTGAGGAATCCCCAAAGTCAGAAAGGGACAGCTAGTGGCGAAGAGCTGAGGCCGTCATATAGGCCGCGACTAACCCAAGCAGAAGCACTCCACCTTCCAGGCGTGTGGACCAGACGTGCAAGGCATCGAATTGCATGCGGGTCGGATTGTCTGCAGGAACAGAATCGATCTCGCCGGGGATCTGCGCTCGCAGAGTATCCATACGAGGAATGACGCCGAATTGCGAAATCAGAGTAAGTGCGAGCATGAGGCAAATGAGAACATTTCGCGCCGCAAACAGGTGCGTTGCACCGCTGGTCAGGCGGTTATGAAGAATGGAGCTGGCAAGGAAAACCACTGCGGAGGCAATTCCCATCCAGTGCAAAATGCCAAGCGACCGGCCTACAACCAACCCCGCGAGATGCCGGCTGGGCAGCACCGAGAAGGCCGCTTGTGCGACTACCGGGAAAAATATCAGTCCGCCAACCCAGACGATCAGGGAGAGCAGCATAAGGAAACGAAGAAAGGACATGGTCAAGCATTATGCCGGGACGGCTGCGGAGAACGCCAGTGCCACTTACACCGGCACAGGCACGCTTTCCACGATTTCCCCTATGACTTGCTCTGTCTGCTCGGATTTCTTCAGCGTGGTCGAGTAGAGGCCGTTCGCAACCACGCGGTGGGCGAATACCGGCACCACCAACGGTTTAAAATCTTCAGGGACGCAGAACGTTCGGCCGTCCAAGAAAGCCATGGCCTGAGCGGCGCGGTAGAGCATTTGTGAGCCACGGGGCGAAACACCCAACAGAAAATGTTCCGATTCGCGCGTCTTGCGCACTATTGCCAACGTGTAGCTAACGAGCGAATCGTCCACACGAACTTGCGTGACCGCCTGCTGCATTTCCAGCACATCAGCGCCACTGATCACCGGTTGTAAAAGCGCCAACTGCGCCGTCCCCGCCTCTGAGCGCAAAATCTCGCGTTCAGCATTACCGTCGGGATATCCCATGCGCAGTCGCATCAGAAAACGATCGAGCTGGGACTCTGGGAGTGGATAGGTTCCATGGTGCTCCACCGGGTTTTGCGTGGCAATGACTAAGAACGGTTGCGGCAGCGGGTGACTGTGAGCGTCCACTGTGACCTGGCCCTCGTTCATGGCTTCCAGTAGTGCCGACTGCGTCTTCGGCGTGGTGCGATTGATCTCATCAGCCAGAAGTACGTTGGTGAAAATCGGCCCGCGCTTGAACTCAAATTCCTGCTCGATGGCGGAATAAATGGAAATTCCCAGGACGTCGGACGGCAGCATGTCGCTCGTGAACTGTACTCGCTGAAAACTGCAGTCGAGAGCTCGCGCGATCGCCTGCGCAAGAGTGGTTTTTCCCACGCCAGGCACGCCCTCGATGAGCAAGTGCCCACGAGCCATCATTGACACCAGTGCAAGACGAATAATGTCGTCCTTGCCGCGGATAACTTTGCGCAGGGCGGTTTCCAGTTGTGCCGCTCGATGAGACGCAGCCGTAGCGGTTTCAGGGGACATGAGAATCTTGATTTTACTAGGCATCCGAGGCCGATCTTTGGCGTGCGAGCTCACTGATAGGTACCAAAGTCATTTTTAGTCACCGAGCGGCCCAAGTCCAGCAGCGCGCGACCCTCGTCAAGGATAGGAGAAAATCCTCTAATCAGCGTGGCGCTGACCCTCCGCGAAGAGTAAGGAGTACCCAATCCAGTCGTCGAGGCAAGTTACCATCGAAGTGATTAGTTCGTCCCTCTATCTCTCGCCGGTTCCCACTTGCACTCACCTCGGTGCATTCTTCGGTTACTGGATACTTGCGAAGCCTCTGGCCGGGCACTGCAACATAACCTTTAGATGAGCCCAGGTTGTCGCGGCATAAGCGGCGACTCAATGACGCTGCCAATGATCGAACCGGAACGCCGCCAAACTCCACGGACGACAATTGAACGGCTCGCATATATCGATATCGAGCCGGATAACGGGGGCAGTGTTTTGAATGTCTCTGAGGGAGGACTCTGCTTTGACTCTATTGCCCCGATTCAGCGGAACTCGACGATCCGTTTTTGGTTTTCGGAGTGCAACCAGCGAATCGAAGTCCAGGGCACACTGGCATGGACGGATGATAGGCGAAAAACTGGCGGCGTGCGATTCGCCACTCTGTCCGCGGAAGCTCGCGAACAAATACGCAATTTGATAAGACAACCTAAACTGCTCGCCACTGACGGGGTGTCCGTAGCTTCAGGCCCGCAGCTGCTCGCAGTTCCCGAGCCTAGCGCCCGCCGACCAGACACAAAGGCTGCGCCGCGTGCTGTGGCCCCGATTGCAATGGTGGCGCCGCAGGTACAAGCAGCGACGCCACTTAGTGGGTTCTCCCGCGGTTTGGCCACCGGACTTCTGTTTTCTGCTTTGGTCGCGACCGTATTCGCGCTTCACTCCTATCGTCGGGAGTTCGGTGAGTCTCTCATTCAGTTGGGAGAACGATTAGCGGCGAAACCGCAACAGCAGATAGGAGGGGCGTCACCAGCATCGCAAACCAATTTGCAAACGCCGAGAGCGGTATACGGGGTGAGCATCGATGTTGAAAGGCGGTCGCCGACACCTGTGCCGATTCCGACTCCACGGCCGTCGAAGCCCTTGCCGGAGCCCCAAGCAAACACCGTCAAGCATCAGCAGGCTAAGATCGATTCGCCGCGCGCTACGGCAATTTCGTCAACCCCCCCGACGATTTCTTTGCCAACGGCAACCGTCGCGTCACCCCACGCCGAGGTCATACCGCCCAGCACGATTCCGCCGCTCGGAACAGCGGATCAACCCGGTAGTCGCGTTGAGGTTTCCAGAGAGAATACCAGCTCAAGATCGGAGGTGTACTTCGAAGTCGGCAAATTCAAAGACGAATTGCTAGCTCAGGAGGCAACCGACAAGCTAGTAAAACTCGGGTTTCGTGCAAGCGTCATTCAGAAAGGCCATCTCTGGATGAATTCTTACTAC
This sequence comes from uncultured Acidobacteriota bacterium, assembly GCA_963696025.1. Classification (GTDB taxonomy): domain Bacteria; phylum Acidobacteriota; class Terriglobia; order Terriglobales; family Acidobacteriaceae; genus JABCYV01. The sequence continues at coordinate 1,037,426 of CAVOII010000014.1, read as the reverse complement.
GCCCTTGTGGGTCCCTACGGCGATGATGAAGCGGCCGAAGAGGCAAATAAGAAGCTGGCGTCCCAGGGCTTCAAGCCGCGAGCTTTCGAAAGGGGCTCCCGGACTGTCAGTTTCTACGGGGGGTGCGAAACCATCAGCCGCTTGTTGCGTTCCGGTACGGCCCTGAACCGTGCGCAGGTGCCTGTTGGGAATTGCACCATCAGTTGGGAATCCTACAGCACCCATGCACTGGTGAAATTTGTGCAAGACAATTCAGTGGTTGCCACAGCCGACGGAAAATGGGTGAAGCGCAGTGTCAGGTACGAGCGTGACGCGTTTGTGTATAGAAAGAACGGTGACGGATCGCGGACCCTTCTTGAAATTTGGTTCGCGGGTATGAGTCAGGCCCTCGTATTTGGCAAATCATCCTGATCTCTCTAATCGCGGCATCAGCATCACGGACGGTTTCCAGGGCGAAGCTTTCACTTCGCCCCGGTTGAACTGTTATGGTTTCCTGCCGAATGGTTTCCTGCCGAATGGGTCATAGACCGTGGCCCAGCATGTAGCTATTCGCGCGCATGAACCAGCCTGCCTCGGCGTTACAGAACGGCCAAGGGGAAACCGGAATTCACGTATTTGCTCTGGATGCTGTTGATGTAGGTGGCAACGCGGGGCTTATCTCCCATGGCGGGCGCCGTCGACGATCAGGCACCAGGGGAATGGGTCCTGGGAATTAAACGAGAGCGTGGGCCAGCCGGGCCAGGCTGCGTTAAAGGCCGCATAAGCTTGCTGGGCACGGGAGTCGGAGGAGTTCACCACACCCATCAGGACCGGAAAGACTTGAGCGCTGGCGTCGGCATACCACGTGCCCATGTTGGGCGCTGCCAACCTCCCAATCCCCCATGGTCGAGACCTATATCCAAGATTTCAAGGGCGATGAGGAACTGGGGCAGGTGCCGAGCAACGACAAGTATTTCATCGGGCGCCTGATTATGAAGAAAGGCATCGAGGACCTGTCGTTCCAGACCAACAGGAAGTCACTGCCCAGTCTCATCCTGGAAAAGCTGAACGGGTTCTACAAGATGAACTACGTGGCGTTGGGCTTCATGCAGATGGTCTACATCTCGGGCTTCGACCAGAATAACTATGACCTCAAGTTTATCCATCAGGAATTCCTCGGCGAGGTCCGCACGCTGGTGTTTGATGTGTCCCCCAAGCCGAAGATGAAGGGGCCCCACTTTCTGGGACGCATCTGGGTGGAAGACCAGGACTACACCCTAGTCCGCTTCAATGGGACCTATCTCCCGGAGCGACGTCTGAATTTTTACTTCCATTTCGACACTTGGCGCACCAACATGCGCCCGGGAATCTGGCTGCCGGCCTTCATCTACAGCGAAGAGTCAGACGCTAAGTATGCCTTGTTTCGGAACTTAGCCATGCGAAGCCAGACGCGACTGTGGGGATACAACCTGAAGCTGCCGAGCGACACCGACGAGTACACCTCGGTGCGGGTGGATTCGGCGTCGAAAGCGGTCGAGTTTTTGCAGAACTCGCCTTACAAGGACAAGCTCGGCAGCGCGGGCCTTTTCCTGCGCGCCCTGGAAGTGCGCTCGAAGCAGCTGCCGGTGCTGATTACGCCCCAGTTCGGCACTCGTATGGCGAAGGGCGACAGTGTGCTGCGTATGAGTGCATTGCTACAATCCGCGCCCACGCTGCAGGCCGGCGACGTGAGCCAGATTGCGGCGCTACCCCTGGGGAGCTGTATCAAGCTCGACCCGTGGGACGACCGCGTCGAGATGAAGAAGAGCAAGCCCGTGCCTCTGTTGTCAGCCCGCGACAAGATGGCGTTCGAAGTAACGCCGATGATCCCGCATCTTGCCCGTTATCGCGGTCCACAGGTGGCGAGCGCGGCCGGTGACGGGAGATGAGCGTGCTCAAGGCACGCGTCTACCGCTCACCGCGAGAGCGAAGAGTGCAATACGAGGCTGCGGCCGGCCGAGTCGCTGCCCGATGACGGACGCAGGCAATAGGTCTTGCGTTGGTACAGGAGTTGGAGGTCTTTTGGAGGTTTTAGGATGAATTCGCGCGCCACGTTTCGTTACTTCGTCTACCAGCTGGCTGTGATGATTCTCGCCGTTTTTACGGGCTGCGGCGGCGGGACTGCAAGTACTTCTGGAAGCGATCCGAAACCACGTACTACTCCTACTCCACCGCCGCCACCACCGCCTCCTCCACCACCGCCCGGGGATCTAAGTCAGATTAAGCACATCATCTTTCTGGCGGAGGAAAACCGCAGCTTCGATCATTATTTCGGCAAGCTGAACGACTATCGGAGTGCCCCTCCATTTAATCTGCCGTGCGAGGTGAACGGTCTGCCTGATGATTGCAGCGGTACGAACTCGAACTGGACAGTTTCGTGCAGCGCCATGAATATGTCGCCGAATGCGAGTGGAGTTCCTACCACGCCAATCTACGCGTTCCACCTGCTGACGCAGTGTATTGATGGCCTCAGTCCGGACTGGATTGCGGCCCATTGGGATTTCAATTTGGAGAACCCTAGTTCCAACACTCCGGGCACTTTAGGCATTCCTACGAGTGCACCGGATGGCTTCGTCATTAGCGCCGCCAGTGCTGCTCTCGCCAACGGAGAAAAGATACACCAGGCATTCGCGCCATGGGCTTTTACACCGGCGCTGATCTGCCGTACCACTACTGGCTGGCGACTGAGTTTGCTACTTCCGATGCGTGGTTCCAACCTGCACCTACTAGAACCCAGCCCAATCGCTTTTACATGATGGGGGCGACTTCGGGAGGCTACGCCTATCCGGCCAATCCGAACGGCGGCAGCGTCGAGCCTCCTATCCAATCGAAGACCATCTTTGATCTCCTGCAGGCTGCTGGCGTTTCGTGGAAGATCTACACCCAGGTCCCGGGCGGATATACCTATGCTTCCTTTTTCGCCGGCTTCATGAGCCGGTACGGCAGCACGGGCAACATCGTCATTGATCCTACGTTTTCGCAGTTCATGGCGGATGCGCAAGCCGGTAATTTGCCGGGTGTCGTGTTCCTGGAGAAGCCAGACGCGGATGAGAAACCTAACGGTACCGCAAGCAACCTCCAGTACGGTGTGGCTGAAACCTGTCAACTGATCGATGCCGTGATGTACGGGCCATCGTGGAAGGATTCCGCGATTATCTTCACTTTCGACGAGAACGGAGGGCTGTACGACCATGTGGCGCCTCCTACAAATGTTCCCAGTCCGGACGGGATTCAGCCGATGGACATCTGCACCAGCTCTACGGATCCCCGTTACGGATTCGCCTCCCTCCCTCCCAGTGCTCCGCCCTACGATGCTCCTGGCGACTTCACCCGCTATGGCTTTCGTGTGCCGGTGGTTGTGATTTCGCCGTTCACTAAAGCTGGTTACGTTTCTCACGTAACAACCGACTACACGGCATGGATTAAGTTCGTCGAAAAGCGCTTTAGCCTGCAACCATTGAACGCGCGCGACGGCTGGGCCAACACAAGTGACATGACCGATTTTTTTAACTTTAAAAATCCACCCTGGACGACGCCGCCGGCAAACCCACCGTCCGATAGCACTGGTATGTGCTACGACACTTTGCCGTAGTTGGTCCTGGTTTGGCGGCGAAAGGTTACGGCAGAGAATGAGACTGAAAGGTGAACGTCGTCTCTGCTGACAAGCGCTCGCGACGACAGGTAGCCGGCACTCCCGTAGTGCTCTTCGCTGTTGGAAAAACGTCTGGCGAATCCAAGCTGGGCTGCGGCATTGGATTCGCCATTTTCTCCCAAATCGTCGTAACCTTCTGCGGCGATAAGACTCAGTCCCCAACCGCCATTTGTGCAACGCGCTTAACGTTTCTCCGCCGAGCTGATTCACCGCTTTGCTGCATGAGCTTGGTGACGACTCCCGTCCATCCCGTCTGATGGCTGGCTCCGATGCCGGCGCCGGAATCACCATGGAAGTATTCATGGAAGAGCACCAGGTCGCGCCAATGCGGATCGGTCTGGAACTTCTCAAGATTTCCGAAAGCGGGCCGACGACCGTTCTCATCCCGAACAAAAATGCTGGTCGTGCGCCGCGACAATTCGCCTGCCACGTCCCACAAGTTCATCATCTTTCCGGAGCCAGTTGGAAATTCGACCATGAAACTGTCGCCAAGATAGTGATAGAACTTCTGCAGCGATTCGACGAGCAAGTAGTTTACCGGGAACCAGACCGGCCCTCGCCAATTGGAGTTCCCTCCGAATAGTCCGGTTGCGGATTCGCCCGGCTCATAATCGACGCGGTGCTCCATGCCGTTTACATGAAGCTGATACGGGTTGTCGCGATGGAACTGGGACAGGGAGCGGATGCCGTTTGGCGAAAGAAACTCGCGCTCGTCGAGCATGAACTTGAGGATGCGACGGAGTTGGTCCGCATTGGCTACAGAAAGCAAGCGGCGTTCACCGCGACCGGGTTCATTCATGGACGCGACATTGTCCGTCAGATCGGAGCGGTTTCTGATGAACCACTCCAGCCGTCGCTTGAAATCGGGCAGGCGGTCGAGCACTTCCGGCTCCAGTGTTTCAACCGCGAACAAGGGAATCAATCCCACCAGGGAGCGGATCTTCATGGGGAATTTCGCGCCGTCCGGCAGCCGCAACACGTCGTAGAAAAATCCGTCCTCTTCGTTCCACAATCCCACGTCATCGCTGCCACGATGGCTCATGGCGTGCGCAATGTAGATGAAGTGCTCCCAGAACTTGCTGGCCACGTCTTCGTAGGCAGGATCTGCTTTCGCCAGCTCCAGGGCGATGGCCAACAAATTCAGCGTGTACATGGCCATCCAACTTGTTCCGTCAGACTGTTCGATGTAGCCGCCAGTCGGTAAGGGTTTGCTGCGATCAAAGACGCCGACGTTATCCAGTCCCAGGAAGCCGCCCTGGAAGATATTCTTGCCATCAGCATCTTTGCGATTCACCCACCAGGTGAAATTCAGCAGAAGCTTGTGGAAGATGCGCTCCAGAAATGTGCGATCGCCCCTGCCCTTACGCTTCTTGTCGATCTTGTACACGCGCCAGGCAGCCCAGGCATGCACTGGCGGATTGACATCGCCCAACGCCCACTCGTAAGCAGGAATCTGCCCATTGGGATGCATGTACCACTCGCGAAGCATCAGGGTCAGTTGCTCTTTAGCGAAGTCCGAATCCAAGAGCGCTAGAGGGATGCAGTGGAATGCGAGGTCCCAGGCCGCGTACCAGGGATACTCCCACTTATCGGGCATCGAGATTACGTCTGCGTTATAGAGATGGGTCCAGTCGTGGTTGCGACCGCTCAGACGCTCCGGAGGCGGGGAAGGATTACCCGGGTCGCCTTCCAACCAATCCTTGATGACGTAGTGGTAGAACTGCTTGGACCAGAGCGTGCCAGCAAAAGCCTGGCGCATCACATTCTGTGCGTCCTGAGAGAGATTCTGGGGAATGAGCGTGGCGTAATACTCATCAGCTTCGCGCTGACGCAGGGAGAAGGTTTTGTCGAAATCGGCAAAGGCGTTCTGGTTTTTGAAGTCGGAGTTCGTCAGACGCATTCGGATGACGGCGACTTCTCCCGCGCCGAGGCTGAGCTTGTAGTGGGCCGCGGCCTTAGTGCCAACGTGCGCCGGATTGACGGCATCGTTAGCGCCATGCACGATGTAGTCGTTGATGCCATCCTTTACGTAGGCAGTGTGACTCTCGACTCCAAAGAGACGACGAAAGTTGGTTTCGTTCTCGGCGAAGAGCAACTCCGGAGAGTCTTCGCAATGCAGCCAGCGGTTACCCGGCAGGTCATGGTTCAGTTCAATCACCGGGTTAGGCGCGGGGCGTGCTTCGTGCAGTTCGGGGCGGCGATGGCGGCTTCCCCAGGACCATGTGTTGCGAAACCAAACCGTGGGCAGCAGGCGAAGATTGGCAACTTCCGGGCCGCGGTTCGTCGCCGTGATCTTGATCAGAATGTCTTCAGTGTCGGCTTTGGCGTATTCCACAAACACATCAAAGTAGCGATCTTCATTGAAGACACCGGTATCGAGCAGTTCGAACTCGGGCTGGCGCTTGTTGCGGCGGCGGTTTTCTTCCACCAGCCTGGCATACGGGAACTCCGCATGAGGATACTTGTAGAGATATTTCATGTAGGAGTGAGTGGGAGTACTGTCCAGGTAGAAGTAATACTCTTTCACGTCCTCGCCATGATTACCCTGGTTGCCGGTGAGGCCGAAAAGTCGTTCCTTCAAAATAGGATCGTGCTCATTCCACAACGCCAGGGCGAAGCAGATCATTTGACGACGATCGCAAATTCCGGCGAGTCCGTCCTCGTTCCAACGGTACGCCTGCGAACGGGCGTGGTCGTGCGGCAGATATTCCCAGGCATTGCCTTCAGGACTGTAGTCTTCGCGCACCGTGCCCCAGGCGCGCTCACTTAGATATGGGCCCCAACGTTTCCAGTGTTTTCTGCGTGCTCCTGACTCCGCCAGCCGGATTTCTTCCTGTGTCATGACGTTATTAGAACACTACCGAAATCTATTTGTGTCCCTCCTCCACGATGATCGGATTTTGCAGGATGGATGATGAGTTAGTGCTCGGCGGGCTCACTGCCCATGGACTTCACGTCTGCAGCGCTTCCCGAAGGGCGGTCCCGTTCTTCGTCGTTTTTCACGATGTACTGCACAATGAGAGTAATACGGCGGTTGGACGGATCCAAGGGATCGCTCGGTTTACGCAGTTTCCGGGTGCGCTGATCCAATAGTCTCGTCTCTTCGGCTTGCATCTCCTCAATCGTCGTGCGCACTGCATCGACATAGCTCTTGCCCTGCTGGAACTCGCTGGCTCCGGGCACGGCACCCGTTTGTCGTCAGGTCGCTACCATCTTCGTTAGTAGTCCGAGCAACGCGCTGATCTGGGGCTCGAGTCGGTCCAGGTGACGTTGTTGATTGGGGTTGTCCGCGGTCAAGTGACGAAGCGCATCCAGGTGTTGCCTGGACGCGGAGTGTCCCAGCCAGTAGGGCTCGAGGAATTGCTCCTGCCCAGCACCGGCAAAGCCGCGCGTTCCAGTGTCCACTCCACCACATCTTTGGCGATTGCTGCGAGTGTCGTCATCACGCGGCATTTGTGTGGGTGACCAGGTCGCCTTCATCGCCCGCCAGACGGACACTGCGCCAGGAAAAGAGACCCATAAAGCTCATCAGTAGCACAGCCAGAGCGAATCCTATGGCCACCCTACGCCGGAGTAGGGCTTCAATCGGCGTACTGTCAACGCGCCCGGAGAGCCGGCTCACCTACCCCCCTCCGCGGGAGTTGAGGCAATCGCGTCCAGCCTCTTGACTGGATTGAGATGATCCGCCATGCCACGCAAGTCTTTCCTCTCGAGATCATGGCAAGAAGCGGGCCGATGGAGGACGAAATGGCGCGACGTATGCATGCCTATTTAGAATCGGCGGCAATCGCCAAGGCCATTAGCCTCCAGCTCGTAGTTGAATGCTCGAAGGACACCATTGCGGCCTGGGCAGGCTGGCGCAAGGCCCTGTACTTTCGGCAGAACTGAAGTAATTCGCGCTGCCCGTCTCGCCGGCGTGGAACCCGTCTTGAATAAAGCAAAGTAAAGAAGAAATCGACAGCCGCCGAAGAAGTCTATTTAGTCCCAAGCTTGCTCTAAGAAGGTGGTGGACCGCGATGGTTAACCACCGGGTTTGGCAGAAAGCCGAAGCCCTCGAAAGGCTGGGTGGCGATGAGGATCTGCTGCGGGAGTTGTGCCAGATTTTTCTGGAAGAATCGCCCAAGCAGCTACACGTCCTGCGACGCGCCGTAGTCGCCGGTGATGCGGACGCTGCCATGCGAGCAGCGCACAGCTTCAAAGGGGAACTCAGTTATTTGGGCGCGGAAGATGCAACTCAAGCCGCCCGAGCGCTCGAAAACATGGCACAGGAAAAAGATCTTTCCCGGGCTGCTCAAGCGTTGGCCTCGCTCGAGCGGGAGGTCGCGGAACTTTTCCTGTCCATTAAAAGCGCAAGAGTGTCGCCGTAGTGAGCCAGACGCCACCGTCAGCGCGGAGACGGTTTCTAGACCTTGCCCAGGGAATGTCTTAGTCGCAGAAGACGATCCTATCTATCGCCGAGTGCTGCAGAGCCAGCTGGTCAAGTGGGGCTATCAGGTCATCACCGCCGAAAACGGACTGGCGGCATGGGAAGCCTTGCAATCAGGGGATGCTCCTCAAATGGCGATTCTCGATTGGATCATGCCCGGCTTAGATGGAATAGAGCAGTGTCGCAAGATCCGCGCCAACCAGCATGGCGCGTATCTTTATGTGCTACTGCTCACCGCTAAGCACAACAAAGAGGATGTCGTAGCAGGCCTGGAAGCCGGAGCCGACGACTATCTGACCAAGCCCTTGAATAGTGACGAACTGCGAGCCGGTGCGCGCGGGATCTAGAATTCTTGAACTGCAGGATGCCCTCATCAAATCCCGCGAAGCCCTGAAATTCGAAGCCGCCCACGATCGGCTCACGGGCTTGTGGAATCGCGGTGCAATCATGGACTTGCTACAGAGAGAGGCCCTGCGCAGTACGCGCAGTGGCCACCCATTGGGAGTGATTGTTGCCGACCTTGATCACTTCAAGCAAATCAATGATTCATACGGCCACCTGGCAGGAGACGCTGTGTTGCGCGAAGTCAGCCGCCGCCTGGTTGAAGCCGTGAGAAGCTATGACTATGTGGGCCGCTACGGAGGGGAAGAGTTTCTGATCGTGCTCGAACAATGCGCAGCCGCTGATCTCACCGCCACAGCCGAAAGGATCCGGTGGCACGTCGCGGAATACCCGGTTGACATCGGGAACGCGGAAGTCCCTGTGACGGTCAGCCTGGGCTTGGTTTGCGCGGATGGGCCTAACTCATTGCTGCCCGAAGAGTTGGTCCGCGTTGCCGATAGCGCGCTCTACTGCGCCAAGGCCAACGGTCGGAATTCGACCGAAAGCGCTGTGGTTGTTTGTGACGCTGGAAGGGCGGGCAGCGGCTAGGCTTCCGGCGGCTGGAAAGGGCAGGGGCTGGAGCGAACCGGCGAATCGTGACACGCTTGACATCGTGACATGGCACGTTGGTGGCCCCTTTTCTGGCACGGAAGTGCTATTCCCACAAATGGAGAGAGGATTTAATTTCACGAGTGAGCAGTTCTGGGGGAGGGCTGCCCGGGCGTCCAATGACTCGAAAGAGTCGGGACGCCTGTTAATTTTTTGGGCTTCATTCTCATGGGTGCGTTCGCTTTTCGAAAAGTGAATCAGCGCTGATATTTTCCCATCCACTCAGCTTTGGCCAGAATGTGACTCTGCATAGCGTGCTCGACGTCCTGTTTGCTGGCTCCTGGTTTTAGATCGAGCTTGCGGTCGAGCGAATAGAGTTTGAAAAAGTAGCGATGAGATTTGCCTGGAGGCGGACAAGGTCCGTTGTACCCAATCTTGGGGAAGTCGTTGCGGCCCTGGCGGCCGCCGCCGGGCAACTCGTTGACTTTGGCCACTCCCTCCGGCAGATTTCTGCTTGTGGGCGGCAAATCGAACAGCACCCAATGAGTCCAGGTTCCGGCGGGAGCGTCCGGATCATCTGCGATAAGAGTGAAACTCTGGGTACCAGCTGGAGGCTCTGTCCAGGAAAATTCTGGCGAGACGTCGGCGCCGTCACAGGTAAATTTCTTTGCGATATCGCCGCCTTGTTGAAAGCTTGTGCTGGAGATCGCGAATGCCATGGTGCGTACTCCTTGTCGTGAATTCAGCGAGAGGAATCCAGTTCGGATTCGGGTCATCGCAGCCGGACCGGCCTTCGGTCCAACGACTGGGGGACGGCGAGGGCCAGAATGAAGATCAACCGAACGCAGATCAACTTATCGAAGATCATTTAGCAAAAATCAACAGCGAAGATCAATCAACGAAGGCCGCCACGAGGAATTTGTTTTAATCGACCATCCCCACCTAAACAGCGGGAACGGTCATTATCATTGTCATTGCGTTGAGATGGTGAAATTTACCGTGATGCGGGCCTCGGTCTCGACCGCTTGTCCTGATTGCAGATAAGGCTTGAAGCGCCATTGCTTCACCGCTTCGCGCGCCGCGGTGGAGAGGATTGTCGGCCCGCTGACCACTCTCAGTTCCTGAATGTTGCCGTCCCTGCCGATCAGTGCCTGTAGGACGACTGATCCCTGTACCTTCATTTGCTTGGCCAGGAGGGGATATGTCGGATCAACCGGACGTGAAACCACTTGCGCAGTCCCTGGCGAAAGATGGACTTGTGCTGTGGCGTTAGCCGCCACGGGCCCCGCACTTCCTCCAGTCGCTTCTGAAGCAGCGGTTGTGGTAGGGGCCGAACGCATTCGGGGCTGCAGGTCTACTTTCACAGAAGTGTTGCCAGGCATGATGGTTCGGTGCTCGTCCCCCGCGACTACTTCCACTTCCAGGGGAGGGAGAACAGCGCGATTCGTGATCACTGGCGCCAAAGTCGTTTCCGGGACAGGAGTGGCGGCGGCGGCGCGCGCTCTCGGCTTGGATTGGGCGGCTGCGCCCGGCCCACTGCGCGCATGCGTCCCTGCTTGCGTCGTATCGTCGTACGTACTCTGGTCCGTGGGTTCCGGTTCCGCAGCACCCGCGGCCGTGGACGGGAATAAGTATTGCCCCCAGAAAGCCCGATCTTTGAGGAAGACCGCAATCAGGGCGACCAGCAGGAGTGCCAGCGCGATAAGCATCTGGCGACGTTGTTTCTGTTCGAAATCGGCCTCGATTGGGAGGTCGCTGACTTCCGGCAACTGGTTCTGCTGCAGCATGGGCATGATTCTAACCTTGTGCCCGGGGAGGGATAGGCTCGCCGCATAGTATGCCTAAAAATCTCAGCTGAAGCCAGCAAAACCAGTTTTTTTCCGCACCTCGAACGAAAGAGAGTACCAAAGTCACTTTCTGCGCGGATCGAGAAGGTCAGGCGTGGTGCAGTTTGAGAAGAAAGCGAGCCGAACGCGATTATTGCGTTACAAAGAACGCGACGCCTGGCGCGGCTCGCCCAGATCCCCTTCGACTCCGCTCAGGGCAGGCTTTCGCTCCGCAAAGAACGTTTACTCAGGATGAGAAAGCAAACATGAAAAAAGCGCCCGGACGTTGTCGGGCGCTGTGAATATGTGAATTCTTCGATCTACCGTATCCCTCAGGCGGATTTCTTGATCTCAGCCGGGAACTCGATGACCTTCCCACGCAGTTCCGTGGGAATCCATTTCACTCTCTTCTGAAATCTAGACGGAATATAGAACTCAATCACCTTGGCCATAAGCATCCTCCGATCCACGGCAGCTCGCCCATCGTTATCCCTACAGCATCACCGGGATGGGCCTCTGCTTCAATTACCTATTTAGATGCGGGTTGCAGGCTAAAAGGGGCGGAGGGTGGCTTAAGTAGCTCATTGAGTGCCAGTTCGTGCTTCTAAGGATGCCTGCCTTGGTGGTAACTTTTCCTCACCCCAGACATCGCATGTGGAGTCAACGATGGAAACTGGCTGAAGCCCTTGGAGAGCAGCGATGGAGTCACGAATCGACGGACGTAAATTCAAGCGAATCAACCGGCGGGAGTTGCTAAAACTTACTCCGGCGCTGGCACTGGGCGCCTTTGCCATCCCAAAATTACAAGCGCCTTTGCTCAAGGCGGGCCTCGGATTCAGCGATTGGGCATCAGCGTTGTTATTCCGCAAGGGGCATTTGGCGCCGACGTACGCCGATTCCGAAGTAATGCCAATCGACAAGTTTTACGTGAACGACTACGACGTCGACGACCCAGGAGTCGATTTTGATAAGTGGACGCTGACGGTGAGCGGGGCGGTGCAAAAACCAGGTGAGTATAAGCTCGAGCAAATCCAGGCCCTGCCGAAATTCCAGCACAACACCCGTCACGTTTGCGTCGAAGGCTGGGATGTGGTTGGCAGCTTTGGAGGAGCGCGGCTCTCTGGTTTCCTGCAAGCGATCGGCGCCGACACGACCGCGCGTTTTATCTACGTTGAATGCGCCGACGATTACTACGAATCGCTCGACATGGCCACGGCGCTACATCCGCAGACCCTGCTGTGCTACGAGATGTACCACCAGCCATTAACCCGCGAACACGGCGCGCCTCTGCGCCTGAATATTCCCACCAAGGTCGGCTACAAGCAGGCCAAATATCTGACTGATCTGAAAGTCACCAACGTTCTGCAGAAGGTCGGCTATTGGGAAGACCAAGGATATTCGGAGTTCTACGGACTCTGACCGATGGGAGACACGAGAGATGTCTGAAGCAATCATTGAAATCGAATCCACGAAATCGGGTGAAATCACGCCGGCAGTTTACGAGCATCCCTGGCCGGTGCGATTCTGCCACTGGGCGAACGCCGTCGCACTGTTCGTGATGGTGGGAAGCGGACTGCAGATTTTTCGCGCCTTTCCCAGCTTCGGCGCCAAAATCCCACAGAAGAACTTGCTGGATTGGCCGAAGTCGCTGGCCCTGGGCGGATGGCTGGGAGGCGCGTTGCAATGGCACCTGACTTTCATGTGGATCTACATTGCAACCGGCGTCTTCTATCTCGGGTATGAAATATTCAGTGGAAATTACCGGCAAATTCTTTTTACAGGGCGCGATGTTCGCGGCGTCTGGCCGATGGTATGCCACTATTTCTTCTTCGGTCCCAAGCCGCCGTCGCAGGCGGTTTACAATCCGCTGCAGAAGCAGGCCTACACATCTGTCATCATCCTGGGCGTTTTGTCGGTGCTGACGGGGTTGGCCATCTGGAAACCGGTACAGTTTTCGTGGCTGGCGTGGCCCATGGGCGGATTTCACATGGCGCGCCTTTGGCATTTTCTGATCATGTGGGCCATTCTGCTTTTCATCTTTGGACACCTGGTGATGGTTGTCCTGCATGGTTGGAATAATTTCGTCTCGATGCTGACCGGCTGGAAGAGGAATCCTGACTACACTCCCCGCTAGCTGCCTTTGCGGCTGCTCGAGGTCATTTTGCAATGGCGATGCTGGAAGGAGCTGGTTCGGCAGATCGACTCGCCCCTAAGGTGGACGCGCGCGAGGAGAGCCTGATCCGGCGCATTCAGAGTGGTGAGCAGGAATTGTTTTATGAACTGGTCAAGCCTCATGAGCGCCGGGTCTACACCGCGGCCTTCGCGATTTTGCGTAACCCGGCAGACGCGGAAGAAGTGGCGCAGGAAGCCATGCTTAAGGCATTTACCCACCTGAAGCAATTCCGCGCGGAAGCGCGCTTCAGCACCTGGCTGATTCAGATTGCAGTCAACGAAGCCCGCATGCGCCTGAGGAGGGATCATTCGGACGTTATGGAACCCATCGGCGAACGTCAGGACGACGAAGGCAGCTACACTCCGCGCGAGTTTGCGGACTGGCGCGAGCTTCCCTCCGAAGCTTTGGAGAGAAGCGAGATACGTCAGCTTCTGCTGGAAGCACTGGCGTCGTTGAAAAGCAAGTATCGCGAGGTCTTCGTGCTGCGGGATATACACCATTTGAGCATCGAAGAAGTGGCCGAGGCGCTGGAAATTTCGCGCGCGTCGGTCAAGACTAGACTGCTGCGGGCGCGCTTGATGTTGCGAGACCTTCTCGCCCCAAGGATGGCCAGCGGGTGGTTTGGACGAGAGCCTTTTCAGAAGGGAAATAAGCCATGGTAGTCAATTGCGAGCAGGTGTGGCAGGAGATTTCCAATTACCTGGAGAACGACATTGATCCCTCCCTTCGGACTGCGCTGGAAGAGCACGTTCGACAGTGCAAACGTTGTACTGCGGTACTAAACGGCACCCGGAACATCATCCACTTGTACGCTGACGAAAGGCTCTTACAGCTTCCCATGGGCTTTAGCTGGCGCTTGCGACGGAAACTCGCTGGCATCATGCCCGCCCGCAGGGGGACCGTTTACGGATGGCTCGTAGCAGTGGCCGCTCTGGGTTTGTTCACCGGGAGTCTTGGACTGGCCAGGTCCGCCGCGTCGTCGCGGCCGGCGGCGCGGTCAGAACATGCGCAACCGGGGAAGCGAATTCCCGGGGAACTGACAGTGTTGGTGGCTGAACATGGGAAGCTTTTCCATATTGCGGGCTGCACGTTTATTCACGACAAAGAGGGTGCGGTCCGTTCCATGACAGCGAGGGAAGCGATGAAAGAAGGTTATACTCCCTGCGCGCGTTGTCTCGGCGAGTACCTAAGCAATCTGGCGGCGAAATTTGTCAGCAAACAGGCGTGGGCTGCATTGTTACGGTGATTCCTAGCAAGGATTGCTCCGGGTAGCGACTAGCGCAGCCAGGTTCGGGTGCCACCCGGAGTCAGAAAACGAGAAGGAGATGTCTGCTTAGTTCTTCTTGGCGTCGTCCTTGCTCATGTCGTCCTGCTTCATGTCGTCGTGCTTCATCTCGTCTTTTTTCATTTTGTCTTTTTTGGTCTTTTTCGCCTTCTTGTCGTTCTTCATGTCATCTTTCTTCATATCATCGTGCTTCATATTGTCCTGTTTCATGTCGTCGTGCTTCAGCTCATCTTGCTTTGCGTCACCGCTGGACTGGGCAAATGCCATCGAAGCTGCCAGGACACACATCACCATCAGCCGGCCAACTAGTCTCTTCATAGAGTCTCCTATTTAGGATTGAATTGCGCCGCACACTCCGGACGCACAGTTAGGATGTGCCGGCTGCAAGGAAGTTGCAGACTCGGTCGGGAAACAGGCTGCAGAAAAACTCGCATCGGTGACCTCAGGGGCTAAAGCCCCGCTGATTTCGGAGCACTGAATCGCAGCGCCAAAGCGCTGCGCTACCCAAAACCACAATTTTTCTGACGTCTGAGGGAAAAGCAGGTCAGCAGGCCAGTTGGTCGCGGGTGAGTTTTAGGCCGTTCAAGTTCCCGAGGACAGTTACGGCGATTGATTCGGTGCGGAAGAATTCGTTTGCCAATTCTTTCAACTCCTCTACGCTAACGCTCTCGATTTTCTCCAGCAGTTCGTCCATCGTGAAGAAGCGATCGAAATACATTTCCTGTCGCGCGAGACTGGACATGCGCGCGGTAGAGGATTCCAGCGATAGCATTAGACTCCCCTTCAACTGGTCTTTGGAGCGCCGTAGTTCTTCCGCTGGAACTTCATCCGCCTTGAGCTTCTTGAACTCGAAAACAACGGACTTCACCACTTTGTCTGCCGACTCGCGGGATGTTCCCGCATAAACTGAGAGACAGCCGGTATCACGATAAGGACTCAGATCGCTGTAAATGGCATAGGCCAGACCCTGCCGCTCGCGAATGTTCTGGAAAAGTCTCGAACTCATCCCGCCGCCCAGCAGCGTATTCAAAATATATGAGGCATGGCGTCTTTCGTGGGCAATGGGATGTGAAGGGACGCCCACGCAGATCTGCACCTGCTCAAGTGCCTTTTTGTTGCGCATGATGATGCGCGGAGCAGTTTTCGGAAGCGGGCTATGAAAGCCGTTCTTCATCGGTTTCATGTGCTCAAAGTGCTTGGCGACCAGTTCGGCGAAGTGCGCATGCTTCAGATTGCCGGCGGCGCAAACGATCAGATTCCCCGGAGCAAAGCGCTGCTTATAAAAATCCAGCACTGGGTCGCGCTCAAACTTCTTTACTGTTTCCTTGGTCCCCAGGATGGGCTTGCCCAGGGCGTGGTCCTTCCAAAAATTTTGGGTGAAGATTTCATGGACAAGGTAGTCCGGGCTGTCCTCGTCCATCTTGATTTCTTCCAGAATCACACCACGTTCACGGCCGATATCCGCGGCGTCAAACACAGGGTTCAGCACGAGGTCGCTGAGGACCTCCATTGCGATCGGCAAATGCTCGTCCAGGACCTTCACGTTAAAGCAGATGCATTCCTTCGCGGTGAAGGCATCCATGTTGCCGCCGATGGAGTCGATCTGACGCGCAATGTCCTCGGCGGAGCGATGCTTCGTTCCCTTGAAAACCATGTGCTCGATGAAATGGGAGATTCCGTTCCATTGCAAATCCTCGTCCCGCGATCCGGTCTTGATCCAGATCCCGATGGAAACCGAACGAATGTGCTGCATCTCCTCGGTCAGGATCGTCAAGCCGTTGGGCAGAACCTCGCGATGGATGTTGCGGACTTCTTGCACCATGTGAATTTCCGAACTCGCTCCGTCAGAACAATCCGAAGCCAAGACCCTTAAGTATTGTTACACATGCGGAAGACTCGTGCGAATCGATAGTACGTTATTGTAAATAAACAACTTACGGGAAATTTATTGCTCTTGCTGACCACCTGAACTCGCTTCCGTCGATGAATCCTCTACAATCGGTGGGAAGCGAAATTGTCGATCCGGGTTATGGTAGAAGCCACGCAAAACATTCTTTTGGGTCTTGGGATTCAGGAGCTTACTTCATTAGTTGAGGAATGGAGTCAGCCCCAGTTCCGAGCACGTCAGCTTTTCCAAGCCCTCTACGGACAAAGGGTTGAGTCCGCCGAACAGATTTCAACTTTGCCGCAAGCCTTTCGTCGGAGTCTGGCGGAGCGAGGCTTTTCGGTTGGGCTGCCCAAAATCGAAAAGAAGTTCGTCTCGGCGGACGGGACGATTCGCTACCTGGTGGCCTTTGCCGATGGCCTGAGTGTAGAAACCGTCTGGATGCCGGAAGGAGACGGCGGCGAGTCAGGTGACGGCACTGAAGCCGGCGATCGAGCAACGGGATCGTCTGGCCGAAGCTGGGATCGAGCCACAATCTGCGTGTCCAGCCAGGTGGGTTGCGCGGTGGATTGCCAGTTCTGTCTGACCGCGCTTCTGGGAATCAAGCGGAATCTGACAGCGGGAGAGATTGTCGGGCAGGTGTGCGCCGTGCTCAACGACCATCACGTTTCTCCTCCCGAGGAGCGGGTGAACCTGGTCTTCATGGGGATGGGAGAGCCATTCCTGAACTATGACAATTTCATAAAAGCCGTGCGCTTGTTTTCCGAAGGCGTAGGCATTCCGGAATCGCGCATGACGGTTTCGACTGCGGGTATTGTTCCACGAATCTATGATCTCGGCGCTGAAGCGGTGCGTCCCAAGCTTGCGATCTCGCTAAATGCTTCCAACGACGAGTTGCGCACCCGGCTTATGCCGATCAACCGAAAGTGGAATCTTGCGAAGTTGATGGTGGCGGCGCGCGATTTTCCGCTGCGCAACCGCGAGCGCCTGACCTTTGAATATGTCCTGCTGGATGAAGTGAACGACTCGACGCAGAATGCCCGGGAGCTAGCCGAACTGATTCGTGGTGTGCGCGCGAAAGTAAACCTGATTGCGTTCAACCCTGGTCCGGGAATTAGCTTTCAAACTCCGGCGCAGGACGGGGTCGCGCAATTCCAGGGAATATTGATCGGAGCCGGAATACCCACTTTTATCCGCCGTCCCCGCGGACGCGACATTTACGCCGCCTGTGGCCAACTGAAGCGAACCGTCGAGATCGGAGGCGTATCTCCATAAGCACTAACTTTTTGTGCTGGAGTGGCCCGCGACCGTTCTCAAACGCGCACAGGAATCTCCCCAAATTGCGAGGGTAACGGAGCCGCTCAAACTGCCTGGCGCACAAAGCAACGGCTTGACGCGCCCTCCGCTAAACAATAGAGTTCACGATTATTTGCCCTACTGGGATTTGGTCTGCAAGGCAAAGGTGCGACGATAGAAGAAGCCGGGACAATCCGGAAGATGCAGTTCAGGCTGCTGCCATTCCTGTTTGCCCTCTACGTAGTAGCTTTCATCGATAGAATCAACCTAGGGTTTGCGGCGCTGACAATGAATCGGGAGCTGGCCATCACCAGCCAGCAGTTCGGACTCGCAGCCGGCATTTTCTTTTGGGGCTACTTCCTCGTTGAGGTCCCCAGTAACCTCATTCTTCATAGGATCGGCGCGCGTGTTTGGATAGGCCGCATTCTGCTCACATGGGGCACAGTTGCCACTCTGACAGGGTTTGTACAGTCCGCCAATCAACTGTATATCGCCCGCTTTGCGCTCGGGCTCGCCGAAGCTGGATATTTCCCAGGCATTGTTCTGTACCTGGGTTACTGGTTTCGACAGCGAGAAAAAGCACAGGCGATTGCGCTGATCTTAATGGGCATACCCCTCGCGAGCATTCTGGGCGCTCCGATTTCCGGGCTCATTCTGGATCATGTGCATTGGTTCGGCCTTAGCGGCTGGCGATGGTTACTAATCCTCGAGGGATTACCGGCCATTGCCTGCGTATTTCTGACCTATTTCCTGCTAGCGAACAGACCCGCGGAGGCGAGGTCTCTGACGGGGGAAGAAAAGGCGTGGATAGCCGGCCAATTGGAGCGGGAAGATCGGCAGAAGCTGGCGGCGCAATCCATTTCTGTGGCACGAACTCTGGTTAATCCAAGAGTTTGACATCTGGCATGTATCGGTTTTGGTCAGGGCTTTGCCACGTACACATTCACCTTCTGGCTGCCGTAGATTTTGAAGTCGGTCTTAGGCGGGCAGTCAAATACCCTGATTGGATTCTTAGTTATGATCCCCAATCTCCTGGGCCTGATCGCGATGATTCTCGTGTCTCGTCACTCCGATCGCACCCTGGAGAGGCGATACCACATGGCAGCGACGGGGGCATTAGGCTGGGATTGCTTTGCTGTTGCTTGGAGTGCCTCACTCACCATTCTTCTCTGTTGTTCTTTTTTCCGTCGTGGCCATCGGTGCATTCAGCTTCTTGCCCGTTTTCTTTTCGATGCCCGGCCAATTCCTGACTGGCTTCTCGGCAGCTGCTGGTATTGCGCTCGTGACGTCCGTTGCCAACCTGGGCGGGTTCGTTGGGCCTTACACGGTAGGCCTCATTCGGCAGAGGACTGGCAACTCATACTCCGGCTTGATTTTCGCGGGGATTTTGTTCCTTTTCTCATCGAGCTTGGCATTGGCGTTGCCAAAACGAACCCTGCCTGCTTCCGATCAACCCTCCAGCGCAGCCGGCGTAGCCTTCGAGACAGGGACCTAGTTCAGTGGCGTGCGCCACCACGCTCCCACCAGTGGAAGCCAGGGCACAACGGTGTTGGAAGTTGTGACTTCCTCTTGTAGTCGCTGCTGTAGCCTGTCCAGATCGCCGAGGCTCTCGATCGGGAGATTGAGCTTTTCCATCTGCGGCCGGACACTGGTGACAATATCGGAAAGCCACCGAGTGAAGTCTGGATCATGTCCCAACTCCATTTCCAAACGCATGCTGGGCGCGGGCAGTCCTGCGTCCTGGAAAACCTTGTGAAGAGCGGGCCCCATTTCGGTGTTCACACCGACGCCCATAGCGACTTCGTGCTGTAGCGAAACGACGGCAGACCAAAGCGGCAAGTGTGCGGAAAGCGCAATGAAGGCTGCAAAGGACACTTCTTGAAAGGCGATAATCCCGCCGGGCTTTACGCTTTGAACCAAGGAACACAATGTGGCAAGGGAATCGGGAAGAAATTGGAGAATGAAGCGACCAACCGCCGCATCGAACCGTGAGTCTGTAGAGAAATGAGCAACGTCGGTCTCCACAAACCTTATGTTATCTAAGCCTGCTGCGGCCGCGCGAGTCCGCGCGCGATTGATTGAGCGGGCGTCACGCTCGATTGCTACGACCTCGCCTGAACGACCTACGAGGCGTGCTGCGAGCATAGCCACATCTCCTACGCCAGAGCCAAGGTCCAGCACGCGCTGCCCGGGGCCAATTCCGGCTTCGCGGAAGAACCTCTCGCTAACTGGAGCGAGCCGTATCGCCTGCAGAATCAGGCGTTCGTGCTCCGTGTCAGAGCTACCAAGTAGATAGTCAGAGTTGCGGTTATCCGAAATCATAGGGTCGTTGGATATTATCAAGAAATTCTGCCGTGAGTTAGCGCTTATGGGTTGTACTCATGGGGAGTTAGCAGGTCAGAGGGTAAACGTGATAGTTGCTTCACGGATGCGGAGGTAGCGTGAGGGCGGCTGTGGCTCGCGGTTCACCACTTGGGGGACCCGAGCTACTTTTCTGTGGGCCGGGTGATGAACTATTGGGGGCGGTTTTAGGCGCGGCGGGCAATTCAATGCGGAAGGTTGCTCCGCCCTCCGGCCTGTTCTGGCACATGATCTTTCCGCTGTGCTCCTGAATAATGCCGTAACAGGCGCTCAGACCTAATCCTGTCCCTTGGCCGACCGGCTTGGTGGTGTAAAAGGGATCGAATACACGGTCGGGATCCTGCGCCCCCGGACCGTCATCAGAAAATTCCAGCACGACAGCCTCCTCCAGTCGTCGTGTGCACACGGTCAGAATCCCGCCGGTCTCCTTCATGGCATGGAGGGCATTGTTGGTGATGTGCAGGCAGACCTGGAGCAATTGATTGGAGTCGCCTAGAATCTGGGGGAGATTACTTGCCAGATCGGTATGCAGCTGGACCCCGCGAGCTCGCAGCTGCGGCTGCGACAGTTTTACTGCGGTCTGGGCCAACGAATTGATATCGAGCAACGACTTTTCGCTCGCGACCTGCTTGGCGAAACTGAGCAGGCTGGCGATAAGAGACTTTGTGCGTCGCACCTGATTGCCAATTTTTTCCGCCAACTGACGCTGTTCCCCATCAAGCGTGGTCGCGGTTAGCAATTCGGAGTAACCCAGCATGGCGGTCAGTGGATTATTCAGCTCGTGGGCAGCGCCGCCCACAAGTTGGCCGAGCGACGCCAGCTTCTCAGATTGCACCAATTGCGCCTGCAGACGCCTGAGATTCTCGAACGATTCCTGAGAGGAATTCAGAAGCCCGAGCAGCTCACGGTCGAGCAGGTGCTGTTTCAGAAACACCATTGATCCCATCAGCAACATGCTGCCCAGTGTGACCACCAAACGAAAATTGCGTACTGGGGGTGGCGCCAGGTGATCAAAGACGGACCACGCCGCGAACAGAGGTAGTGAAAAAATCGCGATCATTCCCAGGCGAGCCACCCATACGCCATGGCCGCTTCCGCGTGTCGAAACTTGCTCGCGAGGGGAAAAATGGTGTGCCAGGATCCCGATACCCGTGACCCACGCCATGGAAGCAACTAGAGGAATATCGTAAAGGCTGCCGGTGTAATAAATATTTCTTTCGATGGCCCAATTTGCCACATAGGAGCTCAGCGCATAGGTCAAGCTGGCCCCAAACCAGTGCGCATAGACGCTTCGCCACGAGCCCACGCTACGCCACCAGACCAACGCCAACCCTGCCAGGTAAACGATTTTCTCCGCCAAATACAAGATGTTCATATTGTGGGCGTAGGCAGCCTCATTAGAGTACGAGTATTGCCACGGGACCACGGCGAACAGATAGAGATAAATCCACCAGACCAGCAGCAGCGCGAAATCAAGCGACCCCAACCGAGTGGTGCGCTCGTCCTGCTGCAGGTGTGGTTGCAAAGCAAGAGCAGCCATCATCGGAACGATATGCAGCACCAGGACAGCATCCCCTACGAAGGGATTGGGAACATCTTGCCGCAAGTAGATTTCAAAGTAGTTCCACAGCAGTTGGTAGGTCAGCCACAAGGCTACTCCCAGCGTCATGAGCGACCAGAACAGGCGGGTTCGTCCCCGACTGGAAAGTACGTTGGGCAAGAGTGCGAGAACACCCGAAAAAAGAAGGATGCATTGTGTGAGGTCACTAACGACGGTAAGGCCGAAATTCTGGCGGAGAAGCATGGACGCGGCGGCCTGGGCAAGTGCTAGGCTCGCCACCACCAGAATCCAGACCTGCGACCGCTTAGGCATAGACATCCGTCGGCCAATTCTAGACACCAAAGCCAACAAAGAAACGTTACTTCAGTAATGCGGGGCGCAAGTGACGAGGGTGGGCACCTGCCGCACTTGGTTGCCGCAAGTCTTTGTAGTGCCAATGCCTAGGTCAAGTTTCCCTTGCTCTGTACCGGGCGGGGAAATAGTATCCTTGGGTTATTGCACCTCTTTGATCGTATTCGATTGTCACTGCGAGCGCTTCGGCATCGCTTTCTTTGGAGATTGCGGGCGCCTACCGGGCCCGGCGAAATTCGCCGAACCGAACGGTGGTTGGCCACTGCCCGCGTTTTTCTTGCCGTCTCTGCCCTGATAGCCATTTGGATGGATCCGAGCGAAGTTCGCTATTCCATGTGGGCGTACGGATTGATGGCATTCTATATTTCTCAGGGCGTCATTATCATGCTGCTGTTGCGGCGACGCGAACAATCGACCGCATCGTTCCGCTTGCTAGTCCACGCCGCCGACGTGATTTGGCCGGCGCTGATTTCAGTCTTCGCCGCCGGCCAAGCCAATCCCTTTTTTCTCTTTTTTGTTTTCGTTCTTGCAGCCGCTGCTTACCGCTGGGGCCTGTGGGAGACGGTGGGGACAGCCGCCTCCGCCGTGCTTCTACTTTGGGTCGAAAGCTTCGCCTTTTATATGGGTCTATTGGACTGGGTGAGCGGGCTGCTATCGCGCTACCACTTGCCGCCCCTGCGGATCGACGTGTCCGATTTCGAACCCAAACGCCTCTTTATGCGCTCCATCTATCTCCTGGTGATGGGTCTTCTGCTGGGATATCTAGCCGAGCAGCAAAAACAACTTCGGGCCGAAAAAGCGGTAATAGCCCGCATTCTGGGAAAAGCGCGGGTGGATGCCGGCCTTACCGGAACATTACAGGAAATCGTAGCGGAATTGTTGCGAATGTACGGCGCCAAGAAAGCCATCCTCGCCTCCCGGGAAGCCTACAACCAACGGGTATTTGTCGGAGAGATGCTATCGCAGAACAATAGCCCCTCGACTTTCCGTTGGTTGGATACTTTGGCCGCAGATCGCGAAACCTACCTTTACGACTCTCCGGCTGAGACTTCCTACATTTGGCGAAGCGATTGGGACGGAGCTGGGCACTTTGATTTTCTGGGGTTAGACGCGGAAGGAGCGCGATACGGAAGTTCTTCGTCCGAGTTTCCTGATCGATTGGCGCAGCGGCACGAATTCGGCAACCTGATAACGGTTTCCTTCAATTTTGGGCGCGAATGGTGGGGCCGCATCTTTCTGTTGGATCTTTCCTTGACCGGCGAGATTGAGGAAGAGCTGCGTTTTCTGCAGGAATTAGTGCACCAGGTGGGACCTGCGGTTTACAACGTATACCTGCTGCGCCGTTTGCGCCTGCGGGCGGGGGCGGTAGAACGGGCGCGTTTTGCCCGTGAGCTGCACGACGGCGCCGTACAGTCGCTCATCGCGGTGGAGATGCAAGTGGATGTATTGCGCCGGCAATCGGGCAAGTCAGAGACCGGATCCGAAGCGGTTACGTCAGAACTAGGCAGGATCCAGGGCCTGTTGCGCGAGGAGGTGCTGAAACTACGCGAGCTTATGCAGCAAATGAAGTCCCTGGATGTAGACTCCAGAAGACTCCTCGGGTTTCTAGCCGATACGGTTGAAAGGTTCCAGCGGGAGACTGGAATTTCAGCGCGATTTCTCACGGATCTGGACGACCTTGACATGCCACAGCCGGTTTGCCGTGAGGTAGCTCGCATCGTGCAGGAGGGCTTGGTCAACGTCCGTAAGCACAGTCGGGCGCACCAGGTTCTGGTGCGATTAGGTTCGAGCAATGATAAATGGAACCTGGTGATTGAAGATGACGGTCGTGGGTTTCCGTTTGCCGGCCGCCTTTCCCACCTCGAGCTGGATGCGGTGGGAAGGGGACCGCTGGTGATCAAAGAGCGAGTTCGTTTGATTGAAGGCGAACTCACGGTAGAATCAATACCTGATCGGGGTTCGCGGCTCGAAATCAACGTCCCGCAGAAGCGAGAAGCGAATCATGGATAACAGAAGATCACAGCCCATTCGCATCGTGATCGCGGACGATCACCCTATCTTTCGCGATGGATTGCGCCGTCTTTTGGAGGCGGAGTCCGACCTCAAAGTCATCGGCGAAGCCTGCGATGGCGCCGAAGCCGTCAAGCTGGCCCAACATCTTAAGCCTGACATCCTGCTCCTGGATCTAGCCATGCCGCGCCAGCCCGGCCTGGAGGCACTACGCGATTTGAGCACCAGTTCCGGCCAGAATTCTGTGCGGGTCATCCTGCTTACCGCGGCGGCCGAAAAAAAACAGATTGTGGAGGCCCTGCAGCTTGGCGCTCGTGGCGTGGTATTAAAGGATTCCGCCACCCAGCTCCTGTTGAAGAGCATTCACACGGTCATGGCGGGCGAGTATTGGGTGGGACGCGAAAGCGTGTCTAATCTGGTGCAATATCTTCGGACCCTGGTACAGTCCTCGGGAGAAGATGCTCGCCAAAGGAAATTCGGCCTAACCCCTCGCGAACTGGAGATCGTGTCGGCAGTGGTTGCTGGCTACTCTAACAAGGAAATAGCCAGCTACTTCAAAATCAGCGAAGACACGGTGAAACACCACCTGAGCAACATCTTTGATAAGCTCGGCGTCTCCACCCGTCTGGAACTGGCACTGTTTGCCGTCAATCAGTCTTTGCCTTTGAAAACAATAACTTAGGTTGGTAATAGCACTTTGGTGCTATTGATCCCACAACTGGGCCATTGGCAGATATCGACGGCGCAATTACGATACGTCTAAGATCGCTTAGGCTACAAAGGGGTCTTTGTGTCAAATCCGGGTAGCGCTAACGCGCTAAGGAGGGGCCTCGTGGCAAGATTGCGGCAACTTTGGGCAGACGAACAAGCTCAGGACATCGCAGAGTATGCGGTGATGCTGGCTGTGATTCTCGTGATTGTAGTGGGCACGATCCGGCTGATCGGGTCTAACGCCAACAACGTGTTTTCGTCAGTCGGCAGCTCGATTCAGTAGTAGTACCCATCTAGTGTTAGTGACGCGTTTCCCTCGGCGCGTCGCGTCCCCTCCAGCGCTGTAATCACTTTTTTGCCTGATCACCCGTTGTCGTCTCCAATCGCCCTGGCCGGGCTGCGCGCATGGCCTGGCCTCGTAACTTCACTTCGATGGCTCGGTAAGCGCTGCCTTTTCCGAGCCGTTGCCCGATAAGCGTGTCAGGAAGGGAAAGAACGGCGTCACCTCAAAAGGCAGCTTCTCATTGGCTGAAACCAGAGCGACGGGTTTTGTCTTCAACAACTCGATCCGGCTGCTCCAAGGATCCAGCTTAACGCGGCCCCCTAGAGGCAAAGCGCCAATCTGATCGGTTCGCCCGGCGTCCAGCTGAGGAGCAGTGTTAAGGAGAGCGGACATCCGCACCGACTGACCGTAAGCCAGGCCGTTGCCCATGTGCGGCCGGATCAGGCTCTTGAGTTGAGGAGCATTCGCTTGAAGCGCCTTCAGGAATAGTCCTGCGTTGGTCAGCTTGTCCTTGTAGGGCGAGTGGCCGAGCAAGTCGAGCGCCTTCTGGTCAGCTGCACCCTCTTCCGCCGGTGTGTGGGTGAAATCTAACTGCTCGAACGCCTCCACGTCGGGGAAGAACATTCGATCGTAGAAAGCCATCTTTGTATCTCCGCCATGACCCAGCACAATATGACCGAGTTCGTGCGCCATGACCATCGCCAATGAAGCTTCATCGGGCAGCACGTCCAGTAGGCCGCGGCTAACTACAATGGTGTGCCCAATGGTGAAAGATTCCAGCGGCGAAGTCAGCAGGACGCGGGTGCGCACTTCGGGCACAATCTCAAGATTGTTGGTAACGACCAGATTGTTGACAACGGTTTGCAGGACTTTGTCCACTTCGCCCTCGGGCGCGATCAAACCGATCTTTTGCAGCCGCTCGATTGCGTTGTCCTCGGCTTGTCGTTCCCATAGGCGCCGGCTCTCAACTGGGCTGGCATCCTGCGATGCAGCGCTCTGATCGCGCACGGTCTGTGGCGCCTCCACCAGGATTTGAGTAAACTCCTCGCTCTGACCGGGGTTCTTCAAGTCATAACCCCACAGGCGGGTCTGCGCCTTAAAGTTCAGGTCGCTGGCCATCCCATGATGCGCGCCGGATTCTTCGCTGTACACGTAAGCCGGCAACCACATCCCAGGACGGAGGTTTAGACGCCAACTGTCAAAGTGCAGGTAGTAATTCGAGTGCGAAGGAGATTGGTAGGTGCCGTTAAAGCGCACGACGTTGAAGTCCTGATCTTCCACCCAAATTCTGCCGATGAAGCGTCCATTACCCGAACCTTTCTTGGGCTCAACGTCGAACACCAGACAACGAATTTCTCCCAAAAACTCCCGCCGAGCGAACGTGATGTTGTAGTACTTATGCTGGAAGTCTTGATCGAGAATTACCATTTGGGCAAAGCCAAGGGGCAGAAACCTCACCGAGTAAAGGCTGGTGAACTTGGACATGACTTTACGGCCAAGTCCTGGCTCACCCATGAAAGAGCGGTCCTTGGTTCCTTCGGTGAGATCGAGACGGCCGAGGAAATACTGATCACTCACCGGCGCTACCCTCGCCTCGGCATTGCCTTTGAAGTTTTGGATGTAGGTCTCGACCATGGGGTGCAGATGCCGCATCTGGGCGTTGAAAAAGTGTTCGCGTTGCACTACCCGCTCGATGACTTCGTCGAACGAGGAAGGAGCGGATGTAGTGGTCGGCTGCGCCGCAGCCGACGCTTGAGTTGGCGACGCCCCACCTGTGGAAGTCACGTCCTGGCCAAGTGCAAAGAACGATAAGACGAGAACCGCTGCAAGAAATAACAGGAGAATAGAACAGCGCATAGAAACCCTTTCACGAAATGAACGACTCTAGGCCAGTTGGAACACGATGTGAACCACGGCCGTGCAGTCAGTGGGCTGACCACCCTGCAATGCAGGTTTGAAGTGGATCTGTTCGGCCGCGCGAACCGCCGCCTCGTCCAGTCCATGGCCCAGACCGCGGACAACCCGCAGAATGTGTAGTTTGCCGGAAGACTCGAAGACTACCTCCAACAGCACTTCACCTTCCACGTGCAGCTTTCGGGCTTCATCGGTGTAGACGGGAGTAGGTTTTGAGATGATTTCAGCTGGTATTAGTTTGGAAGCGACAGGGTCCGCCGGCTTAGGCCGAAGCTGGGCTGTGGAGGCAGGTTCGGCGTCACCGAATCCGCTCTGCCGTACTGAACCCCGCGAGATGTTTGCCCGGCCACTACCGTCGCCGGTCGCTACGCCATCGCCGAAACCCGTGCTGGCGACGACGCCCGCGACGCCGTGCTCACTTCCGGAACCGTTGCCGTTGCCAGGTCCGGCAGGCAGGTCGAATGACCCTAATGCCGCAATCGTCACCGGTTTACCGTGTCCGTCCCGTGCGGGCACGCCATTCGGATCCCCGAAGCCGCCGGTTTGCACTCGCTGTGGCGCGTTCGCGATCATAGGTGTAGCCGAACTCCCGGTAGAGAAGACGTTGGTTTTCACCAGTTGACGCGGAATCACCGGCGTTGCGGGCGCGAGCGGCGGAGTCTTGCTAACAACCGTCTGAATCTTTGGGGCGACAGGCGGATCGTCTGGCCGGGCCTTGGCTTTTATCTCCGCTGGAACGCGCAACGCATCCTGCGATGGCACGTCCAAATGAGCCCTGATAGGCGGTTCGATTACCCGCACCGGCGCCGGATCATGATCGACTGGTACCGGGGTATTCACCAACTGGACAAAATGATAATCGTGGCTGGGAGGAACCAGAACCTCCGGGTGAAATACTCCAACCCAAGCCAGTAGCCACAACGCCACGCCCTGAGTGCCGACACTGAAAACAAACTCTTTCCAGGGCGGCCGCGTTTCAGGAAGCGTGGCGAACAAAGCGCTCTGAGGAGCTTGGGGCATAAGGTAGTTTATCTGATGCTTGAGGGTGGTTGCCAACTGCCCCTTCTCCCAAACAAAAATTTAGCCGTAGAACCCCCGCTGGGCTAGATTTCGACGCAACACAGTGGGGGCCCTGCGCTCTTGTAGTGTGAACGAAAGCACGAATAAGGCCACTTCATAACGCACGCAACAGAAGCAAGCAGGTTATTTCGCAGCGACTTAGCTTTGTGGATAAAGATGTTACCAAAACCTAGCTCAGGGGTGGTAAAAATTTGCACAGCCTTGGGTAGGGACGAGCCTGTTTCGAGACAAGCGTTTCCCGAAGTCGGTGCGAGAGTGGCAAAGGCTTGGGCCGTGTCCACCGAATTTGACGAGTCGTTGTTTTGCCGTAACTGAGAACATCTCTACGGCTCCCGTCAACAGAAAGATAGAGGAAAATCGTGCCTGCCATCACGGCCGCGGCGATGGCAGCTATGGTCCGGCGCGGCCCGTGGGCGTTGCGCGTCAGGGCAAACACCGACGGAATTGGCGCCAGCATTTCCGTGAGCCCGGCATAGTGATTGTGGTTTACATAGGGACCGTAAATCCAGCCTCCGGAACGAGGGGTTCTCAGCCAATATAG
The DNA here is from genome assembly GCA_963696025.1 of uncultured Acidobacteriota bacterium. GTDB lineage: Bacteria > Acidobacteriota > Terriglobia > Terriglobales > Acidobacteriaceae > JABCYV01. Next base: position 1,009,123 of record CAVOII010000014.1, on the reverse strand, counting down.
TTTGTCGCTTGACGACATGCTCTGGATCAGGGCGAACAGGGCAACTGCAAAACCGTAGGCAGGGAAAATGGTCGCAAGCATTTTCACCTGCGAGGTTCTACGGAGGCACTGGACCACGACGAAACAAAGCAGACCATACGCACAATACAACAGCGCGCTGGACAAGGTTTCGTAGCGATAAGCAGTGCGACCCAAAATCAGTTGCATCGCAACCAGCGCCGCAAAGACCAGGATAGGTGGAAATAATGGATTCCAAATCACCAGCAGATCACCGGACTTGACCTGCCGAATTGACCAGAGTACGAACAGGGGCGCCGCGCTGCACTCCAAAACGAAGATCGACCATATACTCAAAAACGTAGCGGGCTTCGACGGGTTGGTGGAGCTGCGCCAATTGTGCACAGACTTTGGCCGCGGCATCGGTCTCCTTTTTGGAAATCAGAAAATCCAGAAATGTGAGGTAGACGCTCGAAATTGGGGGAACGGCATCTCGCAGCAGAGCGTCGACATCGGGCTCGGCCCTCCAACAGAGTTGCAAAGCGGACGACGGCAGGTAGGGGTCATTCTCCATCACCACACGAAATTCACGCAGTGCTTTGTCCGTCTCGCCCTGAACCAGATAAAGATTCGTGGCCTCCCAGGCGACGTCGGGCGTGGTCGGATCGGCGACGATCGCATGCTCCAGCGTCTCTCTGACCCGCCGAATTGCCGAGGAATTGATAAACCGCCGCCAGATCAAACCAATAGCGCGCCGTATGCGGATTTAAGGCTACGGCCGCGCGGTAGGATTGCGCTGCGGCTTCTGGAGATCGTTCCACCAGCCAGAAGTAGCGGCCAAGCCGGTACTGAAAGTCCGCATTTCCAAGCTGCAGGCGGATTGCCCGTAGCAAGCTTACCCGGTCAACCTTCTGGGAAAAGTGCGCACCCAGAAATTCGGTTATTGTGAACAGGCAGTACCCGACCGTCGCTAACACGCAGACCAGGAGTAAGAGGATTCTTCAGCTCCGGCTCGTAAGGGGTATCCGCATGCAAGTATTTACCGGCGAAGGGCATAGCCATCCAGGTTGCCGGACTGTGGTTGTCTCCGGGCATTGTACTCGCCCCCCGTCACGGGATTCCTTTAGAACCAACCGGCCCCAGCAAAGTAACAGGTAACCTGAACGGTGCCAGCCCTTCCGTAATCTTCAACTGATTGCGATCACCTCAGATACTCAGATTTGGCAGATGACTTACCTCCCCCAATCGTACGCGAATTGCCGTAGCCCGCGCATACAGCTCTCTGACATCACGCCCGCCGTCCTTCGTTTGCCGGACGGACGCCGCGCTCCCGGTAAATTGGAAACACTTTCTCTCACCGGTGGCTTGCTCGACCTGTCAAACCTGCTTGATCGCGGCTCTCGCGTCAAGTTGATGTTCCTGACCCACTCCGGACCGGTGCTTGTCCCAGCAGAGATGTTGAGTCCCATCTCACAAACACGACAGCCGTTCCGATTTGTTGCGCTCGAGGAAGGCGATCAGCGCAGACTGCGGGCGGCGGTTCAGTCGTGCCTGGATCAGAACTCTGGCGAGCTGGCGTGGATAGAGAAATATAGAGCAACGCTGGATCATCGTAATCCTGCACGAGGAGCCACATTTCGAGTCGTTCTTGGAGCTCTCACTCTGCTTACGCTGTGCTTGGGAAGCGCCGTGTACGTATTTCACGTCCATTTGCTGAAATGATTCCCTCGCAACCGAATACTCGCCGTTGGCAACGACAGCCGGTCGATCTGCCCGTCTCCGTCGTAGTGCTCAATGGGATGTCTAGGGTAGTAATTCCTGGGCGGGCGACAGAAATCAGCGAAGGGGGTATGGCCCTCTATGCGGGGATGATTCATCCCAAGCGGGGGGACCTGGTGGAGGTCGAGTTCCAAATTCCTTGCGCACGGGTCGCGGCCATCATTCGTAGTCGCGCATGTTTTTCCTTCGGGTTGGAATTTCTCGTCCCAGTTCTGCCTGACAATAGAGTGAGTGGCGTGGAGCAATTGGGCGCTTTTGCTCTCACCCAAGGTCGCCAGGCCGAAGCCGAGCCGTCGGTCGCAGCAGCAGGGAATGCGGCCTCGGCTTACGCAATGCTAGCGCAGGTTTTGCGCTTAGAGGGCCGCCCCCGCGAAGCTCAGGTTGCGGACCAGGCAGTTGTGTTGTTTTTAAGGATGAGGGACACACTGTAACGTCTCTAGGTTTCCGCGCTGAGATCAGCAGAAACAATCCCAATCTGCGTCCCAACTTTTTTGCCAAGCCGCGCGGATAGAGCCTCCAAGCCAGCCGGTACAGAGGCGACTGGAAGCGAGCCGAAGGACGGTTGAGTAGCAAGTCGCCCGGGCTGAAGATCTGGCGCATCTCGAGAACTTCAAATCCAGTCGTCATCATCATCGAGCGTACTTCGTCTTTTGTGTAAGTCTTTGTGCCGGGACTTCTCCAGATGATCGTAAACCGCGCGGCGCAGTGACTTTCCGCGAGAGACGCCATACCGCAACCGCAACATTGCCCCGGTCAGCGATGGGTGGTGATACAGCATGATCCGGGCATGACCACCGGGTTTGAGCACTCGCCATGCTTCCCGGAGGCATCGCGCTGTGTCTGGCGTGTGATGCATCACTCCGTAGGAATAGACGACGACGTCGAAGTTGTCGTCGCCGAAAGGCAAATGTTCCGCGTCAGCAACTCGCAAGTCGGGCTTATAGCCAGCCAGTTGACACCGGCGCTCGGCCTTCTCGATCGACGCTGATGACAAGTCCACTCCCGTGGCTCGCGCGCCCGCCTTTAACCACTCCAGGTAGTCTGCCCCCATACCAACTCCAACCTCCAACACTCTGAGGCCGCGGGCCGAAGCGAACTGGGCGAATTCCGGAATGTGTGGTTCCAGCAAATAGCGGACACGGGCGTCGGCTTCGAAATCCTCCGCGCCCTCCAGATAGCGACCGCCGCAGGGATCGGAGTTCCAGAAATTTCGGACGGCAATCTTGGGGTCAGAGTCTTTCAGGTCAGGAATTGAGCGGGCGTTGGCCATGCGAGAGTATGACTTGAGCGGATACTAACATAGCTTCATCCTATCAGGACCGAGGTCGCTGCTGGCATTCGACGTTGCCGGGCCAGGTCCTGGTGCTGAAACCGGTGGTGCTGAAATCGCTGGCGTTTGTCCTACCCTAGCGGTCGGCTCATTAGGGCGCTTCGAGGGTTGGTTTTGGCCGACTGCGAGAACCCATGCCGGTACCAGAACAGTGCACATAAGTGGGAAAGAGAAAAAGCGCCAAGGACGCAAAGACCGCATTGCTAGGCCTCATGACATTTCGAAGAGAACAAAAGTCTAGCACAGCCGGATATACGCCAAGCATGCTTCGCTTGGAGGCAGTCGCAGAAGCAGCCGAGCCTCTTTGGACAAGAAAGGCTGAGTTCACCATACGCGAACTGAGTTTTCCACAGATGAACCAATAAAGCCGATTGCCTGACAATTTCCCGACCTGATATAGTTCCCGGCGGTTCTCTTAACTGCGAAGAAGCAAGTGCCACACGATCCGTCGCAATGACGGAGTCCGCTTGGGAAGGAAAGTCTTCGGAGGAGCAATCGAAGGGTATTCGACCGCTCGTCCTGTGTCTGGCCAAGGGGGAATCAGTTGACAGTCTTCTACCTGGGAATCTTCGCAGCATCTGTGCTGCTTTCATTCATTCTCACCAGGTACGTACGGAACGCAGCCACGGCCTGCGGATGGGTTGCCGTGCCAGCGCTCGATCGACATCTTCATAGCACTCCGCTGCCTCGACTGGGTGGCGTGGCCATCTTCGTGGCTTTTCTTTTTAGCGTTGGAACTGCGGTTCTGATCAGCCGTGGGTATCCCAGCCTGAGCTTTGGATTCTCCTCGAAAACGCTGCTGACAGTTTTGCTGCCGGGCCTGTTGATCTTCCTGCTTGGCGTTTATGACGACATTCACCCCGTCGGTCCCTATTTCAAGTTCGCAGTACAAGCTGTGGCTGGTGCGATGCTTTTCACGGGCGGTCTGCGAATTCTCGATTTGCCAGTGCTGTTCGGCGATCACCATTTCTCCGGATTTGTTGGTCTGCCGCTAACCATCCTCTGGGTGATCGCTATTACCAACGCCTTCAACCTAATTGACGGGCTGGATGGTCTGGCCGCGGGATCTGCGCTATTTTCCACCCTGGTGGTATTTGTTGTGGCGCTACTCAGCCAGTCGACCCTTGTGTCGCTGCTGACGTTGGCACTGGCCGGCGCGATTCTGGGCTTCTTGCGATATAACTTCAATCCGGCAACTATTTTTCTTGGAGACTGTGGCAGCCTTTTCATTGGCTTCATGCTGAGCGCCCTGGCGCTCCAGGGGGCGCAGAAGGCGCCCACGATTATTGCGGTGGCTATCCCGGTAGTCTCGTTTGGCTTGCCGATCCTAGAAACGGCGCTCTCCGTGGTGCGGCGCTTCATCAGTGGCCGTCCGGTGTTCACCGCAGACCGCGAGCACATTCATCACAAGCTGCTGCAACTCGGTCTTTCTCACCGGCAAGTTGTGATTGTGCTTTATGCCGTGTCCGCCATCTTCGCCTTGCTGAGCTTGTTTCTATTGTGGCCGACCGGCAGTACTCTTGGATTGGTCCTCGCGGTCCTGGGGACTGGAGTTTGGGTCGGAGTACAGCATCTCAACTATCTAGAGTTCGGCGAGCTGCGGCGGGTCGCGCAGCGCACCATGGAGCAGCGGCAAATATTCATCAACAATCTTGCCATCCGCCGGGCCACCGAAGAATTGAAAGTCAGTTCCAGCTACGATCAGGTTTGCAGCATTCTAGTGGCTGCGTTTAGTAACAATGATTTTGATGCCTTTGAATTGCGATTGCTTCGCCTGTCCGGTGAATTCCCGGCGAGCCACGGATTGCAAATGGTGTCGAGCGCCGAGCCGCAGCTCCGCTGGAAGAAGCCAGGCAGCCATTTGGGTCACGAAATGCTCGCTGCCTGGAGTCTGACCCTGGATCTGGTAGCCGCGAATAACCGGCGTCGTGGCAGCCTGACAATCTACCGGCAATACAGCGAACGCGATTTGCAGCTCGATGTAAATCTTCTCGCTTCCGTTTTCCCGGTGGCATTGGCAGACGCGCTTGAACGGACCATGGGCCAGGCGGCGGTCGTGGTGGTCGCCCGTAGCGACGACACTGGTCTGATCGCGGCGCAAGCGGGCTAGTCTTCGCACGAAGTAAGATTTCATCTATCACAATCAGAGTGAGACTTCTTTCACCGGCTAGCCGGTGAAAGAAGTTCTCCGATTTTTATCCACAGCGGGAACCCGCCCTGTCACTTACCGCGTCGCCGGCTTCCATTTAGTTTTCTGATTCGCTTTTCAGAGGAAAAATCTCGCAAGGGGAAATCGGGCAAGGATGGGCTGGGTCAGGGCACGGGACATCAACTTTCTTTCCTTACAAACTGCTACATTCTGCGTGGAGTGCGAACTGATCAGCGAAAACAACACGCCCTGCTGCCTGGCCTGCGGAAGCCAGGCGGTGCTGGGTTTGTCGCGACTACTGGGCGGTTCATTACGCGGCCAGCAGACCGCTCATGTCATCGCCGACGCTGAACTGGATCGGCTGGTGCGGGAATTGCTTCGCACGGTGCCTGCATCCTCAACGTCGGCTATCGAAAACCGCGTGCCTGCTTCATTCGCGTCGCTTGCTCCCGGACGACATCATGCCCGCACGATGTCACTATGTTCAGCGCCGACCTTCGCAAGCGGGTCCGGACCAATTCAGCAAATTCATTCCGACGAAATCGATCTGGAGCCGGCAATTAGCGTCATCGCCGAACGTGCACAGTCCTTGACGAGAGCCACCGGCGCAGCCATCGCTCTCCGTCATGGAGACGAAATTGTCTGCCGAGCACGAACTGGACGCACCGCACCCGATCTCGGTGCCCGACTGCAAACCGATTCCGGAATTTCCGCGGACTGTGTTCGTACCGGGGAGGTTGTACTGTGCCACGATGCAGAGAGGAATCCCCGCGTTGACCTGGCCAGTGCCCGCCGTCTGGGAGTTCGCTCTATTCTGGTTGCCCCGCTACGTCACTTTCGCATGACCTTGGGCGTGTTTGAAGTGCTCTCCGCTGCTCCCTACGCCTTTGATCACCGTGATGTCGCCACCATGCAGCTTCTTGCCAGCATGATGGTTGCGGCCATCTCGCGTCTATCCGGTCTTAGACCGTTGTCTCAGCAGTCAGCGTGAGAGCGGGCATCAGGGATTGGCAGTGGCTTTCGATAGAGAGCTAGATCCGGCATTAGGCGGCTGTTGCTTAGGCGCGCCTTGTTTTTCATCCGAATCGACTGCAAACAGCATGTAGTGATCGAAGCTGTGACGACGGAAATAGCGGTGCCGCCGGAAATCGAAGTAAAGGTCGGCACTCTTCGGCAGCCACATCTCAACATTTTTCTTTTGGAACTGGATCGGGCCGTACTCCACGATCTGATGTTCGCTGAGGAGGTGGATTTTCGGCATCGGATTTACCATCTCCGACTCAACGCGGATGATCTGGAAAGTATCTGCACTGATCCAGGCCCGTCCCTTCAGATTCACCGAGTAGACATTGGGCCCGATCTTATACGCGTGAATGCGATTGGGCCGATCGTCACGCTGCCGGAAATGTACCAGCCAAGTGGCTTGACCGTGCCAATCGCCCAAACCTTCGCACGTCATCTCAAAGTTGTCGCGCATGTCGGGGTGAAAGACCAGCGCCAGGGAGGTAAAGCCGTGACTGCCGATCTGATCAGGGAAATCCGCAATCCCCGTAACTTCATTGCGGTACTCTTCGACCGCGAGAAAGCCGGGCTGGGTCTCGGAGATGGCCACAACGTAGTTGAACTTACGCGTTTGGTGGCTGGTCGGATGACCTAGTTCGTCGAGCTGCTCGTGCAGCAAATCTTCGATGGCCGCGAACTTGGAGACGTCATCCACAAGCTGTTTCACGCGCTCGCCCGCCATCTCGGTGACGTGCTGGGAAGGGCAGGCCACATCGGCCGCGATCAAAGGCTTCGTGTCATCGATGCCGGCTGGTTCCCAGGTTTTGATCGAGAGCCTGAGATCGTCCACATCAGCGCCCGGCGTTGAACTGGCACTCGCCAAAGACGAGGTGACCTGCGGTACAGATTCTGTGCTCTTGGCCGGGTTCGCTTCGTGCTCTTGGAGTTCAGCAATGAATTTGCGAATCTGCGGCGCCATTGGGCTGTCAGGTGTTACTTGAAGGAAGTTCTGAAAAGTCTGGATTGCCTCCTTGTCCTGCCCCAGATTTGCCAGCGACTCACCCAGGACGAGCTGAGCGCTGTTCCCTCCGCCTTCATTCTCTTCTATAGCGCGTTGAGCCTGTTCCCGCGCCTTCTCATACTGATGCTGCTTCAAGTAGGTATCAGCCAGGAGCTTATGCGCCATCCAGTATCCCGGATGCGCAGCAATCGCCTCTTCCAGCGAGGTTCTGGCAGAAGCGTAGTCTTCCTGTTGTATGTACACTCGCCCGAGCAGAGTGAGAGCCTGGACGTTGTGTGGATCGAGTTTGGCTGCGCTGCCCAAGTAAGATTTCGCCTGTTCGAGGTTCTTTTGCTGGAAGTACATGTATCCCAGCAGGAAGTTCACGTCTGGGCTGGTGGGGGCCAACTTATAGGCGACGTCGAGCTGCTTTTGTGCTCCCTTCATATCCCCGGACTTAAGTGCAGTGACGCCTCGCTGAGTCTTCTTGCGCGCCTTAGAAGGCATTTGGGATTCGTTTGCGGCGTTCAACTCCACGGCGGAGGGGTCTAGCTTTAGAACGATTTCCTCCTGATAAGTATGCAGCGCACTTAGAACGTTGAAGTCTTTGTGGGCGGTGAGGTACCCGACCGCGCTTACCTCGATATCGTACTGCCCGACCACAAGATCGCTAAGAGCGGCTTGGGAGTTATCCTGCGTGGTTTGCCAAAAGACATCCTTGGTGTTCTTGTTGTAAAGCTTGACCACGGATTGGCGGTCCAAGGGGGCCCGATTCTCGCTCCGCACCGTCAAAAAGAGGATCGAGGCCTGACTCTTGTATAGACTGGGTTCACCTGGTTGGTTGATGGGCGTGCCACCAAACGGGGCATGCTCGACTCCTATCTGGGCCGAAGCGCTAGCCGCGCACAGCAAGCACAGGGTCCCCAGCACCCCAACGGGCCAAAGTCGCCGATTCACGTCACACCCCGCCGTGTGGAGTCTCCCACCTACCCTTGGCAAAGTCAACCTACTCGTGGCGTTAGCCCATGCATTGGTCCCAGAAGCGCATGTCCCAGATTCAACTTCCTGATTAGGTATTTCCAACTAGCCGGACTGGGTTAAGATGTACCAGACTTTGTATGGATCCCACCGGGGCCAAGCCGGGCGAGATCAACCTGGAATGGAATCCGCTTATGCGCGAGCGTCGCCGTCGTGTGCGGCACAAGGTGCACACTCCCGCTTATGCCAGCTTAACTGGAACTTCCAGCGGCATCGTTCTGGAGCTCAATGAGATTTTGGACATAAACGAAGGTGGGATGTCTATCCACACACCGTCTCCTTTGGAACCCAACCAAAGCCTTAATTTATGTCTGGATCTGTCGGAAACCAAGAGTTACATCCATACCAGTGCTCAAGTAGTCTGGTCCGACTCCTCGGGTAGGAGCGGGGCTTGCTTCCCGGAAATGCCGGACGAATCTCTGCGGCGACTGAAGGAATGGCTCTTTCTGAACACGATTACTGCCTGTGATCACGCGACTGCGCGAGTGCTGCATCAGCCCAGTAAGGTCTTAGGGACGCCCACGCCGGCGAATTCAGCCGCGCCACAATGGGAAAGCCGACACAGGGCTCTCGCGATTCCAGAGTATGCGGCGGTCTTGACCGCACTCGCGGCGATCGAGCGAAAGGTGGAATCGAGCGAAGCAGACCTGGACGCATCACTCCAATTGATTGTCGAGCGGGCGCTAACTTTCACCGGCGCTCGCGGCGCGGCCATTGCTCTCGCACAAGGCAGCGAGATGGTTTGTGCTGCCAGCGCTGGGTCGGGTGCTCCTGGCCTCGGCGCCCGTCTAAACGCTGGCACCGGATTCTCCGGCGAGTGCGTCCGAACGGGGATGTTGCTGCGCTGTGATGATTGCGAAACCGACCCCCGCGTCGACGTGGAAACCTGCCGCGGCCTCGGAATCCGCTCCATGCTGGCTGCGCCCCTTCATTTGGGAGACGTGGTAGTCGGGCTGATCGAGATATTTTCAGAGCAGGCCAATGCTTTCGGAGTCGACGAGAGCGATATTCTACGAAGACTGTCGCAGATCACGGTGGTCGCATTGAGTAACGCGACACGGTCTTCCAGCGTAAAAAACAATCTGGCTAACGCTTCTCCGGTCGGCCTTCAAGATCACCCTGCTGCGGAGGCTCCGGTTTCACCGGTTGCTGATCGATCGACGCCATCGCCCCCTCGCAAAATACTTCTCTATGCGGTTCTCGCCACGCTGGCCGGTGCCTCAATTTGGCTGGTTGGCCCCTGGGTCGAGAGACGGCCGGACATGCGGACGGGCGATCGAGCCGACCTATCTACCGGGTCAAAACCGCAGACTTTAGCTACCAAGACTGCCGCGCCCATTGTAACGGACGCCAAGGACCCAGGTGGCTTGCGCCAGTTGGCTGAACAAGGTGATGCCACCGCGCAGTTTGCCATGGGAGTGCGATACGCCACCGGTGACGAGGTTGCGCAAAGTTATCCTGAAGCGGTTCGCTGGTTCTCCATGGCCGCCGAGCAAGGCCACATACAGGCTCAGGGAACTCTGGGAGCCTACTACCAGTTCGGAAGGGGTGTTCCAGAAGACCTGAGCAAGGCCTACTTCTGGGCGGTTTTGGCGGCGGCGGGCGGAGACGAGATTAGCAGAGACCGCGTCGCCTCGCTTGCTTCTCGCATGCCTCGCGTCCAGGTCATCGCCGCGCGACAGCAAGCCAATGAGTGGCTGACGCATCATCAGCTCGAAAGCAGGAATACGCCGGCATCGCGATAGATCTTCACACCGTTCGTCAATATCCAGCAAACACTGTGTCGATTCTCATAGTTCGAAAGGTCTAAAATAGATTGAGAGTAAATTGTGCCTACGCTTCGAGACATTGTCCATGACCATGTTCGCGAGGGCGAGCTTTACGAGAAACTCGACCGAAATCGGGTGCGTTGCTACGCCTGCGGGCACTGCTGCCCGATCGCGGATGGTCAGCCTGGGGTCTGTAAAGTCCGATACAACCAAGGTGGCAGCCTCTACGTGCCTTGGGGATATGTGGGCGGCGTGCAGTGCGATCCCATCGAAAAGAAGCCGTTCTTTCACGCGTATCCGGGAGCGCTGGCTTACAGCTTCGGAATGCTGGGGTGCGATCTCCACTGCGCCTACTGTCAGAACTGGGTGACGTCGCAGGCGCTGCGGGATCCCCATGCGATTTCGGCCCCGCTGGAGGCTTCGCCCGAAGCACTGGTCCGCGATGCTCTTCGGCAAGGCGCAAGAGTTCTGGTCAGCACTTACAATGAGCCGCTCATCACGAGCGAATGGGCCGTCGCGGTCTTCAAGGAGGCCAAGGCTGCGGGGCTGATCACAGGATTCGTTTCCAACGGGAACGGCACGCCACAAGTACTGGAATATCTGCGCCCCTGGATTGATCTATACAAAGTTGACTTGAAGAGTTTCGACGACCGTCATTATCACCAGCTTGGTGGCCGCATCGGGCCGATTCTCGATACTATTCGACGCTTGCACGATATGGGCTTCTGGCTGGAAATCGTCACGCTGCTGATTCCGGGCTTCAACGACTCCGACGAAGAACTGCGCGGGTTAACCGATTTCTTGGCTAGCGTTTCTCCCTACATCCCGTGGCATGTGACCGCATTCCACAAGGATTACAAGATGGACGATCCCGACAATACGGGCCCCGAAGACTTGCTGCGCGCGGCGGAAATCGGCAAGAAGGCGGGCTTGCGCTACATCTACGCTGGAAACCTGCCGGGCATGGTAGTGGACCTTGAAGACACGTGCTGTCACAACTGCGGCGAACTTCTGGTCAAGCGTTACGGTTATTTTGTCCAAGACTACCGCCTGACAGCGGAGGGTTGTTGTCCGTCGTGCGGTACCGCGATCCCGGGACGATGGGCCGCAAAGTTTGAAACTCAGATCACCGATCGTCCTTTCTCCCCGCGTCGCGGCTCGGGTTTGGTTACAATCCTCAACTAGTTGCCTGCTCATCTGCATGCGGACCGTGCGGCTGTGATATTTTCAACGGTCATCAGCGCAACGTTGTCATCATGAGTGGAGTAACTGCTTTCGTTGTGCGAAAGCAGTCACGGAGTCGAAGGATCCCTGCAGTGGGCACCGGTGCCGGTATGGATGCTTCGACTCGCCGGGCTTCGCATTCGCAAGGCCCGGCGTTCGCTCAGCATGACAATTGCTCAGGAAAAAGAGATAAGCATGCCTAAACTATGACCATCACTCCCGCGTTGCGGATGTTTGCTTTGTTAGTCATTCTCTTGCTGGCTTCCTCGCTGCGCGCGGATTCTCTGGACGATCTGGCGCGTGACTTCTGGACTTGGCGCGCGAGTGAACAGCCAACTACTTCTGACGATATCCCGCGCCTCGAGCGTCCCGCGGGATGGCTGCCCGACTGGTCTCCCGCCGCTGTTACTCGCTACCAGAAGCAACTGGAAGAATTCGAAGGCCGGTGGAAAAAGATTGATGCGTCGTCATGGCCGGTGGCTCGTCAGGTGGACTATCGCTTGATAGGGTCGGCAATTGCCCGCGTCCGGTGGGAACTCGACGTGAATCGCAGTTGGCAACGGAACCCCATGTTCTATGGAGAACAGAGCGTCGGTGCTTATTTGAGTCTTCTTCTACAGCCCCCGCCGTTCGACGCCGAGCGAAGCCGAAATATCCTTGCCATGCTGGGCTCGATTCCACGGACGTTGGAGGACGGAAAGAAAAATCTCACCCAACCTGTCACCCCCTTTGCCCGTTTGGCACTGGATCATCTGCATGACCTCGGGCCTCGTCTTTTGCAGTCTGTTCGAGCGGTCAAGCCGCTACTTGATCCCGCCGCCGCACGAGAGGTTGACGCCGCGGGGGTGCAGGCTGTTGTTGCAATCGAATCGTATCGCAAATGGCTGAACCAGCGCCTTCCAGCAATGCCATCTGAAACTGCAGTTGGCCGTGACGCGTACGTCTTCTTCCTTAAAAACGTCGCGCTGCTTCCCTTCACGCCCGAGCAATTGCTGGCTATGGGGCGTCAGGAATGGGCGCGCTCAGTGGCATCGCAGATCTATGAAGAGCACCGCAACCTAGGTGCTCCTCAAGTGACAATTTCCAAAAACCAGGCCGAGCAAATCGCCCGCGAAGAAAAAGATGAGCTGGCCGTGCGAAATTACCTGGAAGCGAAAGACATTCTCACTGTCCCCGCATGGGTGCAGCACTATCGTTTTGCACCCATGCCTGAGTACATTGCGCCGCTCACCGATCTTGGTGAACCGGATGATTTCACCGGCCCCAGCCGTTTGAAGGATGGTGGGACGCGCTACGTCGGTCCGCCTTCTCTCGATTTAGGTTACTTCTCGCTCAGCATGGCGAAGGATCCTCGCGGCATCATCGTCCATGAGGGAGTGCCCGGGCACTATTTTCAGCTGGTGCTCTCCTGGGCGCAGCCCGATCCTATTCGACGCCACTACTATGACTCCGGCGCGAACGAGGGCATCGGGTTTTATGCGGAAGAGATGATGCTGCTGGCTGGATTGTTCGATGACAGTCCGCGCAGCCGCGAAATGATCTGGAACTTCATGCGTCTGCGGGCGCTGCGCGTGGAAGTGGATGTCAAGCTGGCGCTCGGCGAATTCACCATGGAGCAAGCCGCTGAATATCTGAAGAACACCGTGCCCATGGACTCGCAAACCGCGCACGCGGAAGCTTCTGCCTTTGCTTCGGGGCCAGGTCAGGCGATCTCCTATGAGATTGGCAAACTACAGATTTACAGATTTCTGGCCGATGCTCAGCGTCAGAAGAAAGACGCCTTTAGCCTGCGACCCTTTCACGACTTCGTGTGGCAAAACGGAAACGTGCCCATTGCCTTGCAACGCTGGCAGTTTCTCGGCTTGAAAGATGAAGTGGACGCACTCGATCAATTACGTTGAAACTGCTCGTGCAGGAACATGAAATGTCTACTCTCCCGCGGGTTTGCGAGAGGCGCTAGCCATATCCACCCGGTGGGCTGCGGCGGCGTAGTGCGCGATGCCCTTATATAGGGCTTCGGCGATCTGCTGACGATACTCCGAGCTCTTCAACTTGCTTTCATCGCCAGGACTACTGACGAAGGAAACCTCGGCGAGGATCGCCGGCATCGATGTTCCGGTCAACACCACGTAGGATGCTTTCTTGATGCCTCGGTTGCGAATGCCGGGAATCTTTTGCGCGATCATGGCGTAAAGCGATCGTTGTACGCTGGCCGCCACCTGTCGCGACTCCTGCACCTTTTCGCGAATGTCCACATTTGTCCAATCCACGTGCTGCGCCGCTTTGTCGGCGGGGTCAGTTTCACGAGGCCGCGCTCTCACCGATGAATATGTGTTTGTGTAATACGTCTCGGCCCCACGCGCCGAAGAATCTTCGCTGTAGTTGGCATGAACCGAGACGAACAGATTGGCTTGCGAAAGGTTCGCGATTTCAGCGCGCTTCTCCAGAGCCACGTAACTGTCATCCTGGCGGGTGTAGATCACCTCGGCTCCCAACCGGCCCTGGATCAGGTTCCCCAGACGTTGCACGATGTCGAGGACCAGATCTTTTTCCAACAAACCTTTGCGGCCGACCGTGCCCAAGTCCCAGCCACCATGTCCGGCGTCGAGTACGATGCGGAACTTCGGCAGTGGGCCGCGAATCTGGCGGTCAACGGGAGAGGCAGATTCAGCGGGCGACGCCAGCGGCGCTGCCTTGGGAGCGATGACAGGGGCGACACCCTCCAGTTTTGTCCTGGTCTGGATCGTGCTCTGTGCCTTAGGCACCCTATTCGGTCGGAGGCCGTGTACCTCGACGACTAGCCGAAAGGGACTGGATTCGAGTCTGACAGAAAAATCTGACGGGCCATTGGTTTCCAGCACAACGCGAGTCACGCCACGCCTGGGCTGCGCGATGCGTACACGGGTGAGTAACGAGTCTTTCACCTCGATCGTCTTGCCAAAAAGCCCGGAAGCCAATCCGGTGTTATGCAGATCAACGTAGATTCTTTCTGGATTACCCAGCCGGTGGGCCTCGTACTGAACCTGGTCCTGCATGTCAACGATTACTGTGCTGGAATCGGTCGCGGACGATTGCCTGATGCCGGTGACACGAGGCAGTGTTCCCGGTTTTTCAGGACTTGAAGAAGAGGCCTCAGTCGCATCGGTCGGGACGTCCTCGGTTTGCGATTCGGCGGGCTTGCTTTCAACTGGAGAGGGCTGCGAAACAGACTGACGCGGGGGAGCAACTGGGAGTTGGCTGTGATGCCGAATTTTCCACCACAGTCCGGCCGTCAGTACGACCGCAGCCAGCAATACCAACAGCACGACCGCGATGCCAGGTCTCGATCTTTCCGTCTTGCCGAGTGTTGAGAATATTTCCGGACTGTTGTCCGGTTGCGAAGCGTCTGCGCTTGGGCTCGTTGATGAAGTGCGCTCGCTAGAAGCCAAAGCTGCTGATTTTGCCCTCGCCCTCTGAAGTTCGCTTTGAACATTAAGCTCAACTTCGCGCGCAGAATTTTCGGTGGACCGCTTGGCTTCGACTTTCTCCGCAGGAACCACTCGCTCGGAGATTTCGGCCAGCCGATCTTCCTCCTCCGGTTTCATGGCAGCGAGAATCAGCTCGGCGAGCAGGCTCAGACTGCGAACATCACTGTCGTTGAAGCCATAAGCGGCGCTGGAGAAGGCTTCCAGGAGGCCAATCACGCTGCGTTGTCCCGCCAGCGGCACCGCGACCATAGAGCGTGTGCCCAATCTGCGACAGGCTTGCACGTTCACTCGCGGATCGTTCTCGACGTCGTCGCAGCGAATGATTCGACCACTGCGCAAGCAGGCGCCGGAGAATCCTGAGTTCGGATCGAGGCGGACTCCGGCGTCGGGGGCAATCTTCCCAGCCGATGCCCGGCAAATGATCGCGTCTCCTTCTGCCAGAGCGATGGCTATGCCGTCGGCACCTGTGATCGCAAGAGCGCGCTCGGCCACAAGCTGCAGTACTTCATCTAAGACGAATTGTTCCAGTTCCCAAACATCGGTCGGATCTGAGGCTACTCCGCTATGTGCTTCGCGCACCCGGCGCTGGCGTATCTGTTCGTGCAGGGAAGAGAAGGCAAGCAGGGCTTGCAGCGCCTCATGACTGGGAGCCGGTACGTCGGCCGCGGACACGAATGCAGGCTTTGCGGATGCGGCCAGCTCCGGCGTCTCGCTATTCAGCCCCGGGTTCGCGTTGTGCGGACTCGCGCTCATGAAAACAGTGAAAATCCCTGTGACTACTTGCGCCAATCCCAGTGTGCCACGGGAAAAGAGCCTGTCAATTCACGATTTGCTCACCCCGAAAGCACAGGTCGCCTGCGGGGCCGGGGGATGCCTTCAGCTGTAAGTTACAGGTGTTTTCTCCCAATCGCAATGATTCCTTGCCGAACGAAGGTGGGAAGCGGTGCACGGTCTTTGGTAAGCTGGGACCAGGTCGGCCAGCCAACCTAGCCCCTTCAACCTATTGCCTTCCGATTCGATTTGGGCATATCCTTAGATTTTGGAACCGCTTACAGGCTGTGGCAGGTGAATAAAGAGAAGAAGAAGTCGCGCTGGGCTTGGCCTTTGGGTCTGGCTACGGGCCTGGCAGGCGCCGGGGTAGTGTTGCTTCGCGGCTGCTGGCACGGAAAGATGAGTTGGCCAGTTCGCACTCAGGGCTACTCCTATCAGGTGTGCCTGGGCTGCGGTATCAAACGCTTATTTGACGAGAAAGCCTTTCAGGCCTACGGGCCTTATCGCTACGATCTCAATCGGCTGATCGCCTGGGACCGTGATCAGCGGGAAAAAGCTGAACCCACCATCCGCCCGTCGGAAGAACGTCCCGCCTCTTGATGTCCTAGGGACACTCTGAATAAGCGCTCATTCTAGGGTCGACTAACAACAGTGTTCAGGAAACCGCGCTGCCGGTTCGGGTCTCGGATGCTGGAACTGGTCAGTACTGGCATTGCAACCGCGCCTACGGGGCAAAGCCGGACGAGCCTACGCTACGGCGAGCAGTTTTCTGCGGCTCACAAACAGATTCACCAGCGCACAGGTAACGAACAGCCGGTGCGCGTTCTTCTTCAGCCCGCGATAGCGTACTTTCACGAATCCGAACTTCAGCTTCATCACTTGAAACACGTGCTCCACCCTCGCCCGCACCTTTGACTTCGTCCGGTTCTTCGCCCACGCCACTTCATCCACGATCTGACCCTTGTAGCGACAGCGCCGCTGGGTGAAATCCCGTGCTCGTGGCGCGCACTCGCGGATCACCTCGGTTTGGCCCTGATACGCTCCGTCGCCCCACACCCGCGTTTCTTCGCCATGCAGCAGGTCCGGCAACATGGCCACATCGGAAACATTGGCTGCCGTCGCCACCGCCGTATGGATGATCTTGGTCTTGCTGTCGACGGCCACGTGCGCTTTCATCCCGAAGTACCAGTTCTTCCCCTTCTTCGCCTGGTGCATCTCTGGGTCCCGGCTCTGCTCGCGGTTTTTGGTCGAGGAAGGTGCGTGAATCAGGGTCGCGTCCACAATCGTGCCCGTCGTGATCCGCACGCCCTTGGCTTGCAAATGCAGGTTCACAGTCCCCAGAATCTCTTCCCCCAGATGGTTCTCTTCCAGCAGATGCCGGAACTTGCACACCGTCGTCTCATCCGGCACCGGCTCGGCTCCCAAATCAATGCCCACGAACTGCCGCAGGGTCGCCGAGTCGTACAAAGCCTCTTCCACCGCCGGGTCCGCCAGATTGAACCACTGCTGCAGAAAATAAATCCGCAGCATCTTTTCCAGTTCTTTCGGTCGTCGCCCGTTGCCCGGCTTGGGATAGTGCGGCTCGATCAGCGCACACAGTTTCCTCCACGGTACCACCTGCTCCATCTCTTCCAAGAACATTGCCCGCCGAGTCTTCTTCGTGTACCGCTCAAATCCCGTCATCATCGCCAGTGTCCTCTGCTTGCCGAACGAGTTCATGCTGGCACGACTTTATCTATACTCCCTGTGGAAAGGGAGGACTTAATCAGAGTCTCCCTAGCGAACCAACGAGGTTACTGAGGCGCCCTATCTTCACGGCTTAAGATTTGACCATGGAGTATCGGTCGGACTTGGCGCCGTCCGTTGGTGCCGCCGCTGTTGCACCGCACGCAACGCGCCGGCACTTCCGGCAGAAGGTTCAAAGTCTGGCGTATGTGAATCTGGATCAGGCCAACGGAGGCATCATCCGCAACCTAAGCGAAGCGGGCATTGCCATCCAGGCAGTGGCCCCTTTGCGGGCAAACCAGCAGATTTTTCTGCGCTTCGAGCTGCTGAACCCTCGCATCCGTATGGAAGCCGCGGGTCGCGTCGCTTGGAGCGATGCCATGGGACAGGCTGGAGTTGAGTTTCAGTCGGTTTCGCAGCGGTCTCGTCGACAGCTTAAGGAATGGCTGTTTAGCCAGCTTCTGATTACGGCTCACCAAGGTGCCTGGGACTCCGTCTTCCTGCACAGAAAGGGAGCCGGCGAGGCGAAAGAGTTATTATTTTCCGCCGCGCCTCGGCCGGCCATCCGCTTGGAGCCGAAGGCGGCGATTTCTCCCGAGCTCAGCCAGGGACTTACGAAAGACCAGAAGGACCACCCATCACTAAGAGAAGGTCGGTTTGAGCGATTGCAACTCCACGGTTTCCCAATTTCCATTTCACCCCGGACTCTTTCGCGATTAGTGGATGGGCTGATTCTATTGTCTGCCGTATTGCTTTTCTCCGTGGTCTCGCTCGCCACGACCCACACTTTTCCTGCATGGCAGGTCGCGGTCGGTCTCGCGTTCGGGACTCTGTGTTTATTCGCCGTGGTTTACTGGTTCCTGTTCGTGATCTGCATCGGGGTCACGCCGGGCGTCTACTTGGCGAAGCTCGCCGGCGATCCTGATGGGATGCGTCCTGAGGAAGAGGATAGGCCACGATTCCGCTAGACTTCGCTCCTTCGTCGTTCGTCGTTGGTCGTGCGCGCCGCCCACCTGCACGGGCCATCGTGAATCGCCAGGATCCGTTCGGGCTGTCCGGTGACTTATTTGGAACTGTTGATTGGTTCCAAGGCGCCAAAGACTGCAGACAAACAAACGACCAGCAACGAACGGCGACCAACAACAGATCTAATGCGCGAAATACTGTTGCTCCAGCCAGAGTTGCAAGTCTCGCTTGCTGCGCTGATTCGTTTCGACGAAGCGGATGCCGGCATTGCCCCGGGGATCCATCCAAGCTACCTCTCCCTCCATCTTCATCGAACGCCGGGTTCCGGGCAGCGCAAACCTGATTTGGACTGGACCTGTGGTTGGTAATGGCTGTCCCACGCGGATCCCGAAACCGCCCTGGCTCAAGTTCATAAGATGAGCTCGAAGGCGCTTGTTCGATCCACACGTTAGCGATACCTCGAGATCCAACGCCTGGCGATGGTAACGAAGTCTTCCATCCACAATCATGTTCCGGGCGGCGGATAGAGTATGCACCGCTTGTTCGACCGAGATTGGTTTCTCGAACAGGAAAGCTGCTCTTTCAGCCTCGGACCGCTTACTTCGACTCGAACCACCCATGATGAGCAACGGGACCGAATTCCGGATGCTCTTATTCTCGCGTCCGAGCAGTAGGCTGGCTGCGCCACTGAGGTCGCAATCTACAATCAAAGCGTCGATCTTCGACTTGGCCAGTTTGGCCCGTGCACGCTCCGGTTCCGATTCGACGTCGACGGCAATGTGTAGTCCGCCAAGAATACATTCCAGCACGCTGACTTCCTGCCAATCACGGGAAACTAGAAGGGATGAGAGTGTCATGCCGACACTCTAGCCTCGTACCTAACTGTGCCCTAGATCACCGAGGTAATGAAAGGAGGACCTCAGACCTCGGACTCCTCCTGCGTTAGAGCTTGTGAGGTCTCAGGTCTCAGGCCCGATTTATACCATTCGATCGTGCGACGCAGTCCTTCTTCGAAATCTATCTTTGGTTTGTATCCCAGGTGTTTCTCTGCCCGCGACAGATCCGCCAGAGAGTGCTTTACATCACCTGCGCGCTCAGCCGCGTATCTCACATCGCCGCTGTAGCCGATCAGTTTTTTTAGAATCCGGAAAGTCTCGTTGAGATCAGTCCGCACGCCTGTGGCTACATTGAAGACGCCTCCGGCGACTTCGCCGGCTGGGGCCTTGCAAGCCAGCAGGTTCGCGGCAACAGCGTTGTCCACATAGGTAAAATCACGGCTCTGCGTACCGTCGCCAAAGATGGTGGGTTGTTCTCCTTCGAGCATTTGGGTGATGAACTTAGCCAATACCCCTGAGTAAGGGGAAGTCGGATCCTGACGTGGCCCGAAAATATTGAAGTAACGGAGGCACACAGTTTCCAGATCGTAGCAGCGATAAAACGACACCATGTAATACTCGCTGGCCAGCTTGGCGACGGCGTAAGGCGATATCGGGTCTGGCGGCATGGCCTCGTATTTGGGAAGAGTGGGAGTTTCCCCATAAGCCGAGGACGACGCTGCGTACACCACACGCTTGACATTGGCGTCTCTCGCCGCCACCAGTACGTTGACGGTGGCATCCAGGTTGGCGCGGTTGCTGGTCAGAGGATCGATCACGGAGCGAGGTACGGAAGGAATTGCGGCCTGATGTAGAACATAGTCTGCGCCCTGGCACGCCCAGCGCACCGTTTCGAGGTCCAATAAGTCGGCTTCCCGGAAATCGACCTGATCCAGAATCTCCGCCAGATTCTCGCGCTTGCCGGTAGTAAGATTGTCTACTCCACGCACTTGGTCACCCTGCGCCAGAACGGCTCGCGCCAAAGCTGATCCAATAAAGCCCGCAATGCCTGTTATGAGGTATTTGGCCATAAGCAATTCATCATAGCGGATCGCCGCCGGATACCGAAAAGTAGTGGACGACGATGCCAGGCAGCGAAGGGCTTAGATAGCAGCGAAGGGCTTAGATAATGGTTATCTGCAGGATGTTGTTGCAGGTCCGTCCTTGAGCAAACTCGGCGCGAATTGTTTGGTCCATGGGGAAAAGGCTGCGCTGGTCGCCGCAGAATCCGAAGGTTGAGGATGTGCCATTCTGGACGAAAGTGACAAAAGTGACTTGCACGGTGCCATTCGCAATATTGATCTCGCTCAGCTGCACAATACTGACGAAACCGCTGGCGGTTCCCTGCTGGATGGCGCCGCTGATAGAGGTGTTTCCACAGCCCACTAAACCAAAGGCCAGGTAGACCACTAGAAGGAAGTACAGGAGGCGTTCCACAGACTACCTCCGATGGAGGTTAGGGGAATTTTACACCCAGGAGCCCGGGGGCGGCAGGCGTCAGCGAGTAGTGGTGCAGGTTGAGAGGGAAGCGATCCGAACGCGCGATTATTGCGTCGCAAAGAACGCGACGCTTTGCGCGGCTCGCCCAGATCCCTCGCTGCGCAAAGAACGATTGCTCAGGATGACAAACAAACTGCGCCACTACCTTCGGCGGCTTGCTAACGTCGCGCTTCTCGGTCCTGTTCCTGGCTTTGGCTGAGCAACTCGGTGAACTCTTCGCTGGACAGGGCGCGGTGGGTTTGAAAGAATTTCGCCACGGCGTTGAGGGCCACAGCGGGATCAGTGATCATCAGCAGATCCGGAGCACCGGAGAGAGACGGGGATGATTTTGGCACGAGTTCGGAAGGCGAACTTCCACCAGCCAGCCGTAGGAGCAGATGGTCTAGTTGCGCCTGTTCCGCTTCCGTCATTTCCGTGAAAGCTATGCCCATACCCAGCAGCGGGTAGGACGTTTTCACCACTCCTTTTGCTCGCACCCGAATACCTTTCAATTCGATGACCATGTCCACGCGCGTTCCCACCTGCGAGGTGGCTTGCATTTCCACATAGCAGCCGCTGCTACTGATCTCAGTGACCGTGGCCCAGGTGCGCACATCAATGCTTTCTGTGCGGAACTCAACGCTGCCTTCACACTTATAGCGCGGGTACCGTCGTTTTTCCGTACTGGAGGACGGTTCCGGGTTGTTTCCAGGATCCGGCAATAGGGCGCGCAGGTACTCTGAGTGGCTGCCAGGACTGGCTTCCCCGCCGTATTCAGGCATTACGGTTCGAGAGTCCATAGCGCTACTTGTGGCTCAACTCCGGGGAGTGAACGCGTTGGTTTCGCCGTGGTTCTACCTTGGAATCTTACGAAAGTCAGTCAGCAAGGAGAAAACTCCAGACCGAGCCATGGCTTACGGAGGGTAGGAGGCACTCCCACTACGGGAAGCGGTTCACAATCGGGCGCCGGTGTAGGTTTCCACTGCCAAGCGGATTTCGCCCCACAGTTGCTCCCGTCCCGCCCCCGTCCTGGCCGAATAAGGGACGATGCGAGCTGCGGGATATTCCTGCATCAGCTTCTGCAGAGAATTGCTCAATTGATTGGAGGAGAGCCGGTCGCTCTTGGTCGCCACGATCAGGAGCGAACGTCCGCTGGCGCTGAGAAACTGCAACAGCTGCGCGTCGCTGGTCTGAGGTGGCACGTTGATGTCGACCAGCGCCAGGCACAGCGCGAGGCACGGCCGCTCCTTGAGATAGGGATCAATGAAAGCCGGCCACTGGCTCGAGACCTCACGCGAAAGCTTTGCGTAGCCGTAGCCCGGCAGGTCGGCAAAGATCAGTTCAGGTTGCGGCTTCCCGGGCCACCGGATTTGGTAGAAGTTGATGGATCGTGTCCGCCCGGGCGTGGAGCTGGTTTTAGCTATTTTTGATCCTAGGAGTGAGTTGATAACGCTGGATTTCCCCACATTGGAGCGCCCCAGAAAGGCTACCTCAGGCAAGCCCGGCTCGGGGAAATGGCTGGGATCACTCGCTGCCAAAAGGAACTGGGAGAGAACACGCATGCAACAGTTTGCAGTTTTGATGCCCTAAGTTGCAAGAGGATGGGCGCAAGAAAAGGAATATATAGCGGGAATGATTGTTAAGAATGGCAGTCGTTTTGCTATCATGCTTGGCGCTGTGGGGCTCTGCTGTCGCACCTCGATTCGTGCTCTTTGCGCAATTCTCTGCCTAATCCCTGTCGCCGGCTGCGCGGGTTCTGATATCCCCACCAAGACCACTGAGGGTGCTGCGCCGCCGCCCGTCATTGTGATCGGTTTCGTTGGCGGTTTTGTCAAGCACAATGACGCGATCCATAGCGCGGTCCAGGTGGCCACGCGGCTCCGCCAACAATATCCGTCCGGAGTGTATGTGGAGGCTTTGGAGAATCGTAATCGGCAGAAGGCGTACGCCGAGATAGTGCGAATTGTGGACACCGACCACGATGGGACGTTGTCTGTTGAAGAAAAACAAAACGCCCGCATCATCCTGTACGGACACAGTTGGGGAGCTTCGGAAACCGTTACTCTGGCGCGGCAATTGGAGAGACAAGGTATTCCGGTGTTGCTTACAGTGCAGGTGGATAGCGTCTCTAAGCAAGGCGAGGATGACAGCGTGATCCCCGCCAACGTCGCCCAGGCGGCAAACTTCTACCAACGAGACGGCCTGCTGCATGGGCAGTCCAGAATTCGCGCCGCCGACCCCAAGCGAACTCACATCATCGGAAATTTCCGCTCCGACTATAAAACCAATCCCATCAGTTGCGAGCGCTATCCTTGGTACGACCGGCTCTTCATGAAGTCCCACATCGAAATTGAATGTGATCCCCGGGTTTGGTCTCAGGTGGAGTCCCTGATCCATTCGGAATTGCCGCTGCAAAACCAAATAACAATGCGCTGAATTGAAGGGCTACTGCGAGGCGGAGTCGGCTCGAATGTTGTGGTCGTTGGCGGATGAGAGTGTCCTTGCAGGGTTTCTCGGCCGACCCGAAATAATTTGTTGCAGCAGGGCCAGATCGTTTTCCACGTCACCGTGGGCAGTCTTACTGGCCACAGCGGGCCGCAATTCCTGGTAGAGTCGCGCCTCTAGAAGTCTCGCCGCTAATTCGGGTGACTCAGACCAGTTCAAGATATCCCCGCTCGAAATTCCGATCTGCGCCACGGCAGTTCCTAAATGTACCTCAACCACAGGTTGTCCTGACGAGTTCAACTTGGTCTCGGCCGCAGCCTGCAAGTGCTCCCAATTTTTCGCATCCCGCAAGGTATCATTAGCGGGGCCGGTTCGGGTCAGTTCGTCCAACCGGCTCTGGAAGGAACGACGATCGGCGCGAGTGATGGGCGCGTCCAACTGGTGACGGGAATCGAGGACCGGAGCATGACGGGCCGGATCCCAGCGTCCCTCGCCAAGATGTCCGGCAACCAGGCCCCCAGCGACGTAGGGCTGCAGCAAGAACAACGGCAGCATATATTTCTTGGCAGCCACGATGGACTCCAATCCTCCGTGGACAGGTTTGCTGCGAGGGACCGTGCCCGGGACCTGTGGTATCAGGAAAGTCGAGCTTTCCAGTTCAGGATGATGGCGGCTGTACTTGGCCATCATTTTTGCGATCTGCTTTGGAGTGGTGATGCCGAGGTCGCCGATCAAACTGCGATGCACGGCGTGCGGATAGTAAAAATTCATCACCTCGCGCGAAAAATCAGCGCAGTTTCGCTCAACAAAGTTGTAGCGCTGGCGATTGGGCTGACTGTTGAACTTGCTGATCAACAGAGCATCCTGGGCCGCGCCGGTCTCAATCTCAAATCCATAAATTGTCCGATCGTAAGAAGCCCCGACCAATTCATACCAGTTTCCGGTCGGTGTCCCGCCATCAGGACGATCCGAAGCTAAAGCTTGCAGGTGCTCGCGCCGGTATTGATCTCTGAGGAAAGCGACTAGCTTTGCGTCGGCGAAGAGCGGTACGGCGTCCCGCTGCTCCACCGCGTAGAGATAGGGAATTAGAGGGATCGCAATCCAGTCATAACCCGCGATCCCATCATAACGGCTTATGACTGCACCGGATTCGCCCGCGACGCAGCGACGCAGCACAACAGGAGACGCAGCGCAAACGTTGCTTAGATAAACGGCGGAGTGGCCGGTCCCTGCGAAAGCGCCATCATAGCTATAAGGCTCTTCGAGAAGGAGGGTCGCGCCAGCATGTGCGTTTGGACTGACGCAGAAGCAGAAGAGCAGAACACCGCACAAACTCCGGAGTATCCAGGAAACTCCCCGCGCATCGAGTTTTGCCAAAGCACGCATCTCGATTGTAGACGACCGAAGTGTGATGATCAGACGAGCCCTGGCGCTGCCTGCCTCTATACTTAACAACCCGCTGATAAAGGATAAGTTGTGGGGTACTCAAGCAACCAGTTACCAAAGGTTTACACGATGAATTGGACCTTCTGCGTAATGGATAATGACGAATCCGCTGTGCGAGAGTGTCTCGCAGGATACCAACTGACGGCGGCTCGGAAATAATCCTGCCATTCAGACAATGCGGATTCGGCAAGAAAAAAGCCGCAATAGGATGCGGCTTTGGCCCTGAACATGGGATCGCAATGGAGTCAGAACTTACTGGTGCTTGTCTTTGTAAATCTTTTTGCTCTGCCGGTTCGCTTCGCGATTGAGCTGGCGCTGGTTTGCCTTGGTAAGGTGACCATTGTCAGCAGCCATGTCTTTCTTCTCGTTATTTACCAACCGCTGTTGGCCCTTTTCCAGATTCGCGGCCTGCGCGGGTGTCAGCTTGTCGTTCTTGATCCCATTGGCAATGCGGTTCTGCTGATTCTGTTCGCGCTGGTTAATCTGGTTCACACGCGGATGGTTGGGATCGTCGACACCGGCTCCCGCGCCAGACGTGTTGGAATTGGTTGTGGTCTGAGCAGCGGCGGAACCGGCTAACATGAGACCCCCGACTGCCAGGACTAAGAGTGAGTTGGTGATTTTGTTGATCATGCGAGAGTAAACTCCTGCCGCACAGGTTAGTTGAGCTTTAGCGTTGGGGTAGGTTACGAAAGTCTGGACGAAAGTAACTACCATTCGGTCGCAGCAGATTGAGGGTGGACTCTGCAGCGGACACACTTCTACTCTAACCCCAGGGGCCGCTTGTGCTCGACGGAAGCTTCTTTGACGGGCTTGTGCTGGTTCCAAAAATAGAGGATCGCAGCCACGACGATTCCGATTCCCAGGCTGATCAGGAAGAACCAGCGATAGGCGGGCAGGGCGATGAGGAGAACAAGAACTACGATCAGGGCAACCAGTAAGGCACCCTTGCCTCTGAAAAAACTCTTAGGTTCTACGGGGGGAAGATCTGATTCCATACGGCACCAGCGGATGCTTCTATTTAGAACTACCGACTGAACCACGTGGGTTGCCACCAGCTATTTTCCCCGGCGAAACTGCTTGCTCAAAGTTAGCGCTTGCTTTTGATACGACGAGCCTATCTGCATGCCATATATCTTGTCTGGCCGGGAAAGCAAAGGCATGTAGGTGAGCCTGCCGACAAACTGTCCGTGCTCAATCAAGAACGGAACTTCGTGGGCTCGTACTTCAAGCACCGCGGGCGTACCTTTGATGTCGCTCGTACCATACCCAAAACCGGGGTCAAAGAAACCGGCGTAGTGAATGCGGAACTCGCCCACCGAAGGATCAAATGGGACCATCTCAGCCGCAAAATCCGGCGGCACGCGGACTCTCTCACGGGAGGCGAGGATGTAGAAGTCACCAGGCTCGAGGATCAAATCTTTGTTCGTGTTTTGCTGGCGGACCTCCCAGAATTCCTCCGGTGAATAGTAGTCAATTCGATCCAGCTCGATGGCTGGGGCATGGCCTCGGGCTTTGTAGGCCACGATTTCGCCAGGTTCGCTGGCTTCGAGGTTCACCGTAATCTTGAGACCCCGATCCACGCGCGCTTTGGCTGAGTTTTCCTCATCTATGTAGATCAGGGTTTCCTGCTCATCCAAATTGCTGATCAGGTTGTCGGTGAAGGTCGGATTCCCACGCACGAACCGCACTTGATTCAACCGCATTCCGGCACGAACTGCGACCGTGAATGTGCGGGAGACCACCTCCGCGTAAAGCTTTCCTTTGTATCCGGGCGGGACGCGCTCGAATTCGACACCGTAGTCGGTGATGAGGCGAATGAATACGTCCAGACGGCCGGTGGTGCTCTTGGGATTCGCTTTTCCAGCAATGTCGGCTGGAAGATTTAATTCCTCCAGTAAAGGCACAATGTAAACGCACCCCTTTTCAAAGACGGCAGCGCTGGTCAGGTCGACTCGGGTCATACGGAGTTCTTTGATTTTGGCTTCCACCGTGCCATTCGGGCCAGGCAGAAAGCTGGCACGGACGCGGTGAGCGATGTCGCCCAGGCGCAAGTCGAGACTCGCGGGCTGGATTTGTTCCGGTGTGATCGCCCGGCTGCCCACGATGCGCCCGTTGGCAATTAATTCCTGGATAGCCTGAGAAGGCAGGACACCAGTGGTTCGAGCGCCGGCTACTTCGGGGAGCAACTCGGGAAATAGGCTGACTTCGCCGGTTCTCAAATCGGAAGGAGACATGGCTAAAGACTCCGTTTGGGATTGCTGATGTTTCTTGATGGCTTCGGACACGTCGTGCTCTTTCGGCTGGGTCGTGCCGGCAAATCTAGCTTAGCAGTTCAGGTCCACCGGTGGCCGGGAGGTTTCCTACTGATGAGCCGCCGGACTCTCGCCGGTCTGAGGCCCGATTGAGGTGATGGGCTGGGCGGTAGCCTCGGTCAGTTGTGGCAGCGGTCCTTCGAGAGCCACGGCGAGCACCTGGTCCATGGTATCTACGAAGTGCAACTTCATGGCATTGCGCAAATTTTCGGGAACCTCCGCCAAGTCCTTTTCGTTGTCCTGCGGCAGTATGACCTCGAACAGTCCCGCACGGTGGGCGGCCAGGAGTTTTTCCTTCAAGCCCCCGATGGGTAAGACTTTGCCGCGTAACGTGATTTCACCGGTCATGGCCAAATCGCGGCGCACCGGAATCTTGCTCAGCGCGCTGGCGATCGCGGTAGCGATGGTGATGCCAGCTGAAGGGCCATCTTTCGGGATTGCGCCTTCGGGCACGTGCACGTGAATATCGAGAGTGCGATAAAAATCGCGCTGAAGACCCAGGCGATTCGCGCGCGAGCGCACGTATGACATCGCGGCCTGTGCCGATTCCTGCATCACATCGCCCAGCTTGCCGGTGAGAGTCAGCTTGCCCTTGCCGTCGACAACGGTGGCTTCAGTGCTCAGGATGGAGCCGCCTACTTCGGTCCAGGCTAGGCCAGTGACTAGCCCGACCTCGCTCTTCTCGTGCGCCAGGGTGTCGCGGAATTTGATCACGCCCAGGAAGTCATTGACGTTTTCCTGGTTGATGCCAATGTTGTAACTCTCGCCTTCCTTCACCACCTTGCGCGCCACTTTGCGGCACACATTGCCAATTTCGCGCTCCAGGTTGCGGACGCCGGCTTCCCGAGTGTACGACCGGATCAGCGTAGTGATAGCTTCGTCGTTGAATTTCAGATTCTTGTCAGTCAACCCTGCTTGCAGCAGTTGCTTCTTCACCAGGAACTGCTTGGCGATTTCGACTTTCTCCGGCTCGGTGTAACCGTGCAGACGCAGCACTTCCATGCGGTCCTGCAGGGCCGGTGGAATGGTGTGCATGACGTTGGCGGTGGCGATGAAAAAGACCTGCGAGAGGTCGTATTCGACGTCGAGATAGTGGTCCACGAACATGAAATTCTGCTCGGGATCTAGCACCTCGAGCAACGCGGCTGAGGGATCGCCGCGGAAGTCCATTGACATTTTGTCGACTTCATCGAGCATGAAGACGGGATTCTTGGTCCCCGCCTTCTTCATCATTTGGATAATCTGGCCGGGCAGGGCACCAATATAGGTGCGGCGATGGCCACGAATTTCAGCCTCATCACGCACACCCCCTAAGGACATGCGAACAAACTTACGGCCGGTCGCCTTGGCGATGGACATGCCCAGTGAAGTCTTGCCCACTCCGGGAGGCCCAACGAAGCAAAGGATTGAACCCTTGGGATTCTTTACCAGTTGGCGGACCGCGAGGAACTCGAGAATGCGTTCCTTGATCTTCTCCAGCCCGTAATGATCTTCGTTCAATACCTTCTCGGCGCGGCTGATGTTGCGTATTTCTTTGGAACGTTTTTTCCAGGGCACAGCCAGCAGCCAGTCCAAATAGTTTCGCGAGACGGTCGACTCGGCGGACATCGGGGGCATGGCCTCGAGTTTTTTCAACTCCTGCATGGCCTTGTCGCGCACATCCTTAGGCATGCCGGCGCCGTCGATTTTTTTCTTCAGTTCATCGAACTCGCTTTTTTCGCCGCGCCCCAGTTCCTTCTGGATGGCCTTGATCTTCTCGTTGAGGTAATACTCTTTCTGGGCCCTCTCCATCTGTCGCTTTACACGCGACTGGATGGTGCGATCCATGTTCAGTTTCTCAATCTCGATGTCTAATACGTCGCCAATGCGAGTAAGGCGCTCGGCGGGGTCAAAGATTTCCAGCAGTTCCTGTTTTTCTTCGATCGAAAGCTGCAGATTGGCAGCGATGGTGTCCGTCAGCTTGGCCGGGTCTTCCATGCGCACGGCCGCGATCATGGTTTCGTAATTCAGCGACTGGCAGAGCTTGACGTACTGTTCAAAGAGCGACGTCACGCGCTGCATGCCCGTCTCAATCTGCGGATTGGTTTCCGTCGCGTAGCGCGCCACGCGGATCGAGACCTGCATGTAGCCTTCACTCTCGCTGATCTGCAGGATCTTGCCGCGCTCGATGCCCTCGACCAGTACCTTGATATTGCCATCGGGCAGCTTGAGGCTTTGCACGATATTGACGATGGTTCCGACCTGGTAGATTTCGTTGGGCTTGGGTTCGTCAATGCTGGCGTCGTGCTGTGTCGCCAGAAAAATCTTTTTGTCTGCGGCCAGCGCTTCTTCCAGCGCGTGCACGCTTGATTCGCGACCCACTACAAAGGGGGTCATCATGTAAGGAAATATGACCACGTCCCGAATGGGCATCATGGGCAATTTTTTGGTTTCGAATTTTTCTTTCGGGCTGGTCAATTTAGGTTCCTGCTTCTCCGATCCACTTGGGTTTGGCACTAGCCCGCCTTTTCCATCATGGCCAAGGATACGGCACGCTTTTCTACCATTTCGCGCGTTACCTCGAATTCCTTGACTTTCTTCTGGCTCGGTAAATGGTACATGAGGTCAAGCATCAATTCTTCCAAAATCATGCGCAAACCGCGGGCGCCCACTTTTCGGGCCATGGCCTGCTTGGCGATTGCCTTTAAGGCCTCGTCGCTGAACTTCAGGCGGACGTTCTCAAATTCGAATAACCGCTGGTACTGCTTAATAATAGCGTTCTTGGGACGCGTAAGGATTTCAATGAGCGCAAATTCGTCCAGATCTTCCAGCACGCCAACCACCGGCAGACGGCCGACGAACTCAGGGATCAGGCCGAACTTGATGAGGTCTTCCGGTTGCGCGTCGCTGAGAAGCTCGAAGCTCCTTTTGCGGTTAACGGCAGGCGCTTCCTCTTCTGGACCGTCTTCGCCGGCTTTGAAGCCGAGTGATTTCTTGCCCACTCGCCGCCCAATGATCTTTTCCAGGCCCACGAAAGCGCCGCCGCAGATGAACAAAATGTTGGTGGTGTCCACGGGGGTGAATTCCTGATGCGGATGCTTGCGGCCCCCTTGCGGTGGTACGTTCGCGATCGTGCCTTCCAAGATCTTCAGCAGAGCTTGCTGCACTCCTTCGCCGGAAACGTCACGGGTGATCGAAGGGTTCTCATCTTTGCGGCCAATTTTGTCTACTTCGTCGATATAAATAATTCCGGTCTGGGCTCGTCCCACATCGCCGTCAGCAGCCTGCAATAGCTTGAGGATGATGTTCTCGACATCCTCGCCAACGTAGCCGGCCTCGGTCAGCGTGGTAGCGTCGACAATGGCGAAGGGAACGTCCAGCATGCGGGCCAGGGTCTGCGCCAGCAGCGTTTTTCCCGTACCGGTCGGGCCGATCAGCATGATGTTCGATTTGGCCAGTTCTATTCCATCACCGCTGCGTTGCCGGTTCATGAAAATACGCTTGTAGTGGTTGTAAACCGCCACCGCCAACTTTTTCTTGGTCTGCTCCTGACCAATGACGTATTCGTCGAGGAAAATCTTGACCTCTTGCGGTTTGGGGAGCTGATTGGGAGTAGTCGCGGGAGGGGTTGCGGTGCGGTCATCTTCAAGAATGGAATTGCAGACCGCTACACACTCGTCGCAGATATAGGCCCGGGGATAATCGCTGGGGGATGAAATCAGTTTGGCTACTGCGTCCTGCGATTTGTGGCAGAACGAACAGCGCAACATCTCCTCGGTGCCGGTCCTGTTTTTCACTCCGCTGTACTCCTTCTTGGCCCGCTGATCATGGTCGGCGGAAGACCGATCATACCCTTATCTTGTCTTATAGATGATATCGTCTATGATTCCGTATTCCTTCGCTTGCTGCGCGTTCATAATGAAGTCGCGTTCCACATCTTTTTCGACTTTGTCCAGCTTTTGGCCGCTGTGCTTCGCCAGCAACTGATTTGTAATCTCCCGCATACGCAGAATTTCCCGGGCGTGGATGTCAATGTCGGTGGCTTGTCCGGATAGTCCACCCATGGAAGGCTGGTGGATTAGAATCCGCGAATTTGGCAGGGCGAGGCGTTTCTTGGGCTCCCCGGCCGCAAGCAAAAGCGCCGCCATGCTAGCCGCCTGGCCGATGCAAATGGTGGTCACGTCATTCTTCACGTACTGCATGGTGTCGTAAATCGCCATCCCTGCCGTGATCGATCCGCCTGGCGAATTGACGTAGAGCTGAATGTCTTTCTCTGGATCTTCCTGCGCCAGGAACAGCATCTGGGCAATCACGAGATTGGCAATATTGTCGTCAATCGGTGTGCCGATGAAAATGATGTTGTCCCGCAGCAGCCGGGAATAGATGTCGTAGGCCCGCTCACCCCGCCCGGTCTGTTCGATGACCATGGGTACCAGCATCACTGTCCTTCTTTCACGTTCACCTGCCACACTCCTGTCCCTGACAACCTTGGCTTTCCGGGGGAGGGTCGAAAGTGGTCCGCATCATGCGGACTGGTGATACAGAAAATCGAGGGTCTTTTCGCTGCGGATTCTATTTCGGATTCTATCGAGCGCTCCATCCCGTGTCAAACGTGCCCGGATCTCTTCCGAGGTCTGTTTTGATTGTCTGGCAAGAGCTTCGATTTCCCCATCGATTTCCGCATCACTGACCTCTATTTTTTCCTCCTCGGCGATCCTGTCCAGCAACAAAGAAGCCTTTACTTCCTGCAATGCCTGCTCACGCTGACCGGCACGCAGGCGATTAAAATCCATCTTCTTGATTTCTTCCGCCTTCATGCCCTGGGCCGTCAGAGCGCGCAAGCCGCGCTCCAGCCGGACATCGATCTGTCTCTCTACCAGGGCCTCAGGCACTTCGAATTCATTGCGCTTTACCAGTTCCGTTACCAGCTTGTCCTTGGCTTCGCGCTCGGCGTTATGCTTCCGTTCCGCTTCCATGCCTTCGCGGATACGCTTCCGCACTTCTTCAAGGTTGGCAAATTCTCCCAACTCTTTCGCAAACTGGTCATTCAGTTCCGGCAGAGCTTTCTGTTTGATGGCTTGCACTCTGACGGTGTAGGTGAACCTCTTTCCAGCCAAACGCTGGTCGGAGGAATCTTGCGGATAATTCACCTCGAAACTGCGCTCATCGCCGGCGGCAGCGCCGCGCAGATTCTCCGTGAACTCGGGCATGGTGTTCTTGCCGGCAATCTCGACCAGGATGTCATCCATATGTACCGGTTTGCCTTCGCCGTCTTTGGGCTCGCCGTCGAGCGACACTTGGGCAAAATCGCCGTCGGTCAAGGCGCGACCCTCGACGGAACTGAATGTCGCGTGTTGCTCCTGCAAGCCCTTCAGGGATTCCTCAACTTCTTCGCCGGTGACAGAAATCGCCGGTTTTTCCGCCCGCAGTTCGCGATATCCTTCAGCCCGGATCGTAGGCATGATCTCGAAGCTGGCCTTGAAGCGCAGCGGCTCTCCGTCGTGCACGTGCAGATCGGTCACCCGGGGCTGAGAAACAGGCACCAGTCCAAGCTTGTCAGTCTCCTTGCGGAAGTAGCGGGGCACCAGCGCGTCCACCACATCGTTCTTAAGATCTTGGGCGAAGCGCTGCCGGATCACGGAGGGAGGCACATGTCCCCTCCGAAAGCCAGGGATGCGCGCCAGTTTCTGATATTTCTGGATTAGGGTCTCGGTTTCGCGAGTTACTTCTGCGGCGGGAATCTCAATATCAATTTCCCGTTTGGTACCGCTACTCGTTTCGGTGGGGCTCACACTCTACCTTTCGCGGTTTGATCCACATTACCGGTTAGCCAGAATCAATGCGACCGAATCCGCACGCTACTACTGCTTTGAGTGTAAAGACAGAGGCAGAGTAGCGTCAAACGACCGAAAGTAACATTGGCCCGATTTGACACTGTAGAGCACACGCAGGCGTTCCGCTCGTGCGCGGCCTTGACGAAATTCTGCCTCCTTGTACGATCTAGTTGGAACTGGCGACCTGCCAGCGGAGCGTCCACGCCTCACGATCATGTCAAACCACTGGCTCACTCAACTCCATCGTGAAGTCATCGCCTGTACTCGCTGTCCGCGGCTCGTGGCTTATCGCGAGACGGTGGCCCGAGAGAAGCGCCGTGCCTACCGCGACTGCGAATACTGGGGCAAACCCGTTCCTGGCTTCGGTGATCCCAATGCTCGCGTTCTCGTGCTTGGACTCGCCCCCGGAGCCCACGGATCGAATCGCACGGGACGCCCGTTTACCGGAGATGCTTCCGGCAAGTTCATGTATCCCATCTTGTACGAGACGGGATTTTCTAATCAGCCCAATGCGACCGACCGCGATGACGGGCTCAAATTGAAAGATCTCTACATCACCGCGGCCGTCCGCTGCGCCCCTCCGGACAATAAGCCGCTGCCCCAGGAACTGGCCAATTGCGCAACTTATCTCGATCGTGAAATCCATGTGCTGAGAAGGGTGAAAGTTGTGATTGCGCTGGGAAAGATCGGTTTTGATGCGTATTTGAATTTCCTCAAGCGTCGAGGGTTGCTGAAGAGCAGGAAGGATTACATCTTCCGGCATGGCGCGAGTTATGAAATGCTGGACGGCAAGACTTTACTCGCCTCGTATCACCCTTCGAACCAGAACACGCAGACAGGGAAGCTTACCCGGGCCATGTTCATAAGCATCTTTAAAGAAGCAGCGCAACTGGCCGATAGCTAGAGACAGGCGGTTGCCGCCGGGGCCGGATCTTCTACCCCGGGGACGTGAATTATGAGGGGGGAGAACCGGAGCGGCACCGCTTCCTGATAGCGGCACTCTGATAAAGCAGTGCTCGGTCTCATAAAGCAGTGCTCGGTCTCACGTTAGGGTTCAGCTCCAGATATTTGCGGGCGAGGGCCTCTTCGGCTACGCTCAAGGCAGGTCCGCGCCACACATCAAAATCCTACAAACACCGGTTCGGGCTCCAACCGGATGGCCCAAAGGTCTTCCACCCGCTGTTGAATATGATCTTTCAGAGCGACGACGTCGGCAGCAGTGGCCTCGCCACGGTTCACCAGAGCCAGCGCGTGCTTGCGGGAGATGCCAACACGTCCGCTGCTATATCCTTTGCTGAAACCGGAATGTTCAACTAGCCACGCGGCTGAAACTTTCCTCTGAGCCTCGAGCGCGGGATGGTTGGGAACCTGCAGCTTTTTCGCCGCTGCCCGCTGGGTCAACTCCTGATATTCGTCGGGTGAGAGAATGGGATTCTTGAAGAAGGAGCCGGCACTGCGGCAATCCTCGTCACCAGGAGTGAGCAGCATGCCCTTGCTGGCCCGAATCCGGCGCACGGCTTCGCGTGTGTCCGCCAGAGTTGGCGTTTCGCGCCAGCCTGAGAAATGTTTCTTTAAATCGGCATATTCAATGCGCGGCGCACCACCGCGACTAAGTTCGTAAGTGACACGAAGAATGATGTAGCGGCCACGCTCCGCGGTGTTAAAGATGCTGGTCCGATAGCTGAATCCGCAAGCCTGAGCGCAGAGTTCGCGCATCTGGCCATCTTTGAGGTCAAGCGCGAGAACAGACTCGATTGTCTCCGCTACCTCCTGGCCATAGGCGCCGACATTTTGCACCGGCGTGCCGCCCACGCTACCTGGAATTCCGCTCAAGCACTCGATGCCAGCGCAATTGCGGGAGACCGCCCGGGCCACGAATTTGTCCCACTCTTCGCCCCCACCTACTTCAAACACACTCTTGCCATTTTCGGTGTGTTCATCGATCCCGGAAACCGCGACTCGCAACACCAGGCCGGGCCAACCCGCGTCCGAAATCACCAGGTTGCTTCCGCCGCCAATCACAAACAATGGAAGATTTTGCAAGCGTGAAAAGTCGACGGCCTCGCCTGCCTCCGCGATAGTCTTGGCTTCAGCGAAATAGCGCGCTGGTCCGCCCACCTTAAGAGTGGTCAATGGCGCCAGCGGCACATTTTCCTGGATGAGCACGATGAATCTCTCAATATATACTTGGCAAACTTCGGGTGATACCGACCCACGTATTACAATGACTGCGAGGAGAGAAAATGTATCCAGATCTTATGGTGGTCCCGATGCGGGAGGAATTAACACGGCTTGGCATTCAGGAGTTGCGCTCAGCTGAGGAAGTTGATCGTGCATTGAAAAATCTGCCTGGTACGACCATGGTAGTGGTCAACTCCATCTGTGGATGTGCTGCTGGCCGCATGCGGCCCGCGGTCCGCGCTGCTCTGCAGAATTCCAATCGCCCGGAGAAGATGTTCTCGGTTTTTGCTGGACAAGATACCGCGGCCACCGAGCGCGCTCGTTCCTACTTCACTGGATTTCCTCCGTCCTCACCATCAATTGCTTTCCTGCGTGACGGCAAGTTGGTGCACATGATGCAGCGCAGCGATATTGAACACCGGGAAGCAGCTGACATCGCGACCGAACTCAAAAGAGTTTTCGACAAGCTGTGTGAGAAGTCCGCGCCTGCGGCCGGATAAGTCAGAACTGTAAGGTATCGCTCCGGCTCGCGAATTCCGCCGGTGGAACTTAAACCTGCTGCGTTGTATTCTCGGGGCGTGCCGCGCTCGCCTGCGCCCCCTCGCTCGCCGACTTCAGGATTGTTCCTAGGACTGGTTATCACGCTAGCCGCCGTGGTGGCTTATTCGGCATACATCACTCGTCAGATTTCTGGCCTACGCGAACTGCAAAATAACCTGGTCGATCGCAACCGTAAAGATTCCCTTCAATTGCTTCGAATTCAGAACGAAGTAAATGCCTTGGCACTGGCCATGCGCGACATGCTGGCCAACGACGAACCCTATCCGCTGACCGCCTGGACGACGCAGTTCCAGCGGATTCGCACCGATCTCGACGACGCGCTCCGGCTGGAACAGAAGCTTGCGCTGAGCGATCGCACTCCGGAGCAGAGGCAGTATCTGCAGACTTCGCTCAGCCAGTTCTGGGACGCAGTGGATCGCACCTTCGCATTGGCCAGAGATGGCAAAGAGGCTGAGGCTCGCGCGCAAATCCGGATTTCGCTGCAGGCTCGGCAAGAGGCGCTGAGCTCAGCTGTCGCCCGATTACTAGTCCAGAATAATGAAAGCGAGGAACAAGCAGCGTCGCGCATCGGCCAGATTTATGATCGGGTGCAGCGCCAGGTCTACCTGTTTCTGACCGCGACGCTGATAGCAATCTTGCTTACCAGCCTATATTTGATCCGCTCGAACCGCCAGTTGTTTGCGCAGCTCGCCCAGCTTTCCGAACAGCGCAGCGAATTGGCTCAGAAGTTGATCTCAACCCAGGAATCCACTCTGCGCCATATCTCGCGAGAGCTGCACGATGAGTTCGGTCAGGTGTTAACCGCAATTGGATCTATGCTTAGCCGAGCCGGTAATCAAGCGCCAGACGGATCGGCGTTGCGCGCTGACCTGCGCGAAGTTTGTGAAATCGCGCAAGGTACGTTGGACAAGGTCCGCAGTCTTTCGCAAGCACTACACCCGGTGATGCTCGACGAAGCCGGGCTGGAGAGCACGCTCGACTGGTACTTTCCCGTGGTGGAAAGGCAAGCGGGAATTCACATATCCTATGAGAAAGCGGGAACGCCTTTTGCTGTGGATGGCAACGCTGCCATCCACGTTTATCGCGTGCTGCAGGAAGCTCTGAACAACATCATCCGGCATGCGGAAGTTAAGGAGGCCTGGGTGCGTCTGCGATTTCTGGCGGAAGGTCTCGAGCTCGAAGTCGAAGATCATGGAAAGGGGTTCGTGCCCCGGGTGGCGAACCCGGGGATGGGACTGATTGCAATTCGCGAACGCGCAGAATTGCTGGGCGGCACGGTCGAGTTCATGAAGCCATCCCCGGGCGGAACGCTGGTTCGACTCAAAGTTCCAAGAGAGAAGCTCAACTCGCATGCGGAATAAGATTTCCGTCCTACTGGTCGACGACCACAGCCTGGTGCGGCGGGGATTCCGGCGCATTCTGGAAGACGAGCCCGATATCGTGGTAGCCGGGGAAGCCAAGGATGGCGAAGAGGCAGTGCGACTCGCGAGCGAACTGAAGCCTCAAGTGATCGTGATGGATTGCGCGATGCCGGGCATAAACGGCCTGCAGGCCACGCGCCAAATCCTGGAAAAGAATCCGCACATCCTGGTGCTCATGCTGAGCATGCATCCTGAGGGCACGCTGGTGCGCCAGGCGCTAGCCGCTGGCGCGCGAGGTTACGTTCTCAAGAATGCGGTGGACCTGGAACTGGGAACCGCAATCCGTCGTGTCGTGGCGGGAGAAACTGTGCTGGATTCACAACTGGAGCGCCCACCCACTCTCAAAGGCGAGCGCAACGCGGCGCTCACCCGGCGCGAACTCGAAATCCTGCAAATGATCGTGGACGGCAAATCGAACAAAGAAATCGCGACTGTGCTCGATCTCAGTGCGAACACCGTCTCTGTACACCGCGCCAACATCATGGATGCTTTGGGAATCCACAAAACGGCTGAACTTGTGGTCTACGCCATCCGCAACGGCCTGGTAAATCTGCCGTGAATCGACGGTCTTTCTTGGCGGGATTGGCCAGCGTTGCTTCTGCTTCAGCATTTCGTTCGGCAGACACTTTTGCAGTTCCTGCCCCGGAATCCTCTGCTCCGGGTTTCCGCCTGGTCGATGTCACCGCTCCCGCGGGAATCCAGTTTCAGCATAACAACGGCGCTTACGGCGAAAGGCTTCTGCCTGAGACTTTGGGCGCGGGATGCGCTTTTCTGGACTATGACGCCGATGGCTGGCAAGACATTCTCTTAGTCAACGGCATGGATTGGCCTGGTCACAAACGCGAACGAAGCACCCTGAAGCTCTATCGCAATAATCGCAATGGCACATTTTCCGATGTGACCCACAGTTCTGGTCTGGATATTGAAGTGTACGGTATGGGCGTGGCGGTCGGAGATTACAACAACGATGGCTACCCCGACATCCTGATCACCTGCGTCGGGCAAAACCGGCTGTTCAAGAACACGGGCAAAGGAACATTCGTCGACGTGACTAAGGCTAGCGGCCTGGGTGGGCGGCAAGGGTTCAGCACTTCCGCTTTGTGGTTCGATTTCGACCGCGATGGTTTCCTGGATTTATTTGTTTGCAACTATGTGAAGTGGTCTCCCGAACACGATGTTTTCTGCAGTCTCGATGGAAAGCGAAAATCATATTGCACTCCCGAGGCTTACCGCGGCGAGACCTGCTGGCTATTTCACAATCGCGGCGACGGAACTTTCGAAGATGCGACGGCAACCAGCGGAATTTTCGATAGCAGCTCTAAATCGCTCGGCGTCGCCATGCTTGACTACGACCAGGATGGCTGGCCTGATTTGCTCGTCGCCAACGATACTCAGCCGAACAAGCTATATCGCAATCAGCGCAACGGAACGTTCAAAGATGTTGCAGTGGATGCCGGCATCGCCTTCAGCGCGGAAGGGAAGGCGCGCGCAGGGATGGGCGTGGACGCAGGTGATTTCGACAACTCGGGTACGGTGGGCGTGGCCATTACGAATTTTGACAATGAGATGATCGGACTCTTCCGGGCTTCGGGCAACGGAAACTATGCGGACGTGGCAACGCAAAGTGGCGTCGGCCTTGCCTCCAAAGACAAGCTAGGATTTGGTTGCGTGTTTCTTGATGCCGACCTAGATGGTTCTCTCGATCTCGCAGTCGTCAATGGCCACATCGACGATACTGTGCGCAATGTCCGCAATGTGGGCTACGCACAGCCGCCGCAGCTGTTCCTGAATAATGGGAAGGGAATGTTTCGTGATGTGGGCGCGGAGATCGGCGGCGCATTCAATCAACCAAAAGTCGGGCGCGGTCTGGCTTATGGAGATTTCGATCGCGACGGCGATCTCGACTTGCTGATGACTTGCAACCATGGCCCAGCCTATCTCTACCGCAACGACCAACTGGCGGGTAACAGCAGCATTCGCTTCCACCTGGTGGGCACGAAGTCTAATCGCGATGCGACTGGCGCAACCGTGCGGATTTTTCACGGCGGAAGCAGTCAATCGCGCCTGGTCAAGGGCGGATCAAGCTATCTCTCGCAATCCGAGCTTCCGCTGACCTTCGGGTTAGGAAAGCGCGACAAAATCGATCGCCTCGTGATTCTGTGGCCTAGCGGCCGGACCGAAGAGTACAAAGATCTGGCCTCTAGTCGTGCATATCAGTTTGTCGAAGCGAAGGGAATAACCCCGCTCGCTGGCTTCTAGTAGCCAGCTAATAGATACCGCGGCAGGCAGTTACTGGTGTATTGATCTCATGACAATGTCGGCTCCCACGCCCGAGTAGAGTTGGTGGTGCTGAACCCAACCAACAGGCTCGGAGAAAGGAGCCGAACATGATCATTATAGGAGTAGATTTTCACCCCGTGTTTCAACAGATTGCTTGCCTGGATGTGGAGACCGGAGAGCTCCAGGAAAAGCGTCTGGCACATCGTGAAGAGGCCGAGCAGTTCTATCGTGCTCTGGCGGCAACCGGCCAGAAAGTGCGTGTGGGTATGGAAGCCAGCGGGCAGGCACGCTGGTTTGAAAGACTGATGGCGGAGTTGCAGGTGGAGTTATGGATTGGGGATGCGACCGAGATCCACAGCAAGCGAGCCCGCAAACAAAAGACGGATCAGCAGGACGCGCAGCTGATTCTGAAACTCATGT
This sequence comes from uncultured Acidobacteriota bacterium, assembly GCA_963696025.1. GTDB lineage: Bacteria > Acidobacteriota > Terriglobia > Terriglobales > Acidobacteriaceae > JABCYV01. The sequence continues at coordinate 969,670 of CAVOII010000014.1, read as the reverse complement.
TGAAGGATGACTTTCCGCGGATCTGGGTGCCGAACTGGGAGAACCGGGATCTGCGACAGCTGTTGTGGCACCGACATCGTCTGGTGCAAGCGCGAACTCGCATCATGAACCAATTGCAAGCCGTGGCTCTAAATGAAGGGCTGCGCTGTAAGAAGAGGTTGTGGCGGGCAGGCGGACGGCAGCAACTGGAGTCGTTCGGGTTGGCCCCATGGGCAAGCCGACGCCGGCATGATCTGCTGGAGTTGCTGGATCGATTGAACCCGACGATTGCGGAGTTGAGTCAGGCGGTCGAACAAGAAGCCGAGAAGGACCCGGAAGCGCGGCGTCTTATGACCCATCCCCGAGTCGGTGCACTCACCGCACTGGCCTTCGTGCTGATCATCGGAAACGCGGAACGTTTTTCGCGTGGGAAGCAAGTCGCGAGTTATCTAGGACTGGTGCCGCTGGAAAAATCTAGTGGGAATCGGCGGCGGTTGGGGCACATCACCAAACAAGGAAGTTCGCTGCTGCGCTTTTTGCTGGTGGAAGCCGCGCAGGTCACAGTGCGCAGCCTGCCGGAATGGCGCAGCCAGTACTTCCACTTGATGCTGCGCCGAGGACGCAAGACGACGAAAGTGGCCATGGCACGTCGCTTGGCAGTTCGTTTGTACTGGATGTGGCGTCAGGGATGCGATTACCAGCAGTGGAGAAGTTCGGTTCGCACGCAGGACAGCCCGGAAATCGCGATGGTGCGCGGTAGAACATCGAGAAATTGATTGGGTATCCTGCTCCCCTTTCCAGGGAGTCTGAACTAGTAATCATGATCGCAGTGACGGACCGAAGAGATGCATGGGTCGGACCGAGTACCTGACCTGAAACGATTACGATGCGAGCCTAGGTTTGGCAACAGCACTTATTCAACAAGAACGAAATGGCGCTCTTCACCGAGTGCACGCCGCTGTGCGCTCGAAAAGGATCACGACTGAAGGGCGGCGTGAGTTCTACTTCTACGGGGAAACCAAAGATGGCGTTTACACCAACTACCTCCACCAGATAGCCAGGCCCGGCCTCTTATCAGATTGCTTCTAGTATATTTTGACTATTGCGCCTCGCTTTTCATGCAGTTATTTTGACGCAACTCTTGAGTCCTCATTCTCGGCACTCTCCGAGCCGCAAGTGTGAGGCGCTCCCCACGTAGAGGTAGGTTCCTACGCCTACCTCTGATTTTTAATCCGGGCCTTTTGCGAATAGACTCTTTTCGGTCGAGGGTAGAGCAAATGAAGTTGCACGACGTGCTGGCGAGGTTTGTCCTTCTGTTGGCATTGGTGGTGGTTGCTCTGGCTGCGGAGAGCGGCAGAGGGAAGCCGATTACGGTAAAAGGCTACGTGCTGGATTCAGCCTGCGCATTCACCAAAGGTCTCGACAAACCCATCAGCGCGGAGTGCGCCCGGGCTTGCGCCAAAGCAGGTTCACCGCTGGTGATCCTGGCAGACAATGGCGATATCTACTGGCCCATTGCCAATACAACGCCATCGAGCGGGCAGAACGAGAAACTGTTCCCCTTCGCGGGGCAGAAAGTAACGGCCAGTGGCCTGGTCTTCCAGCGCGGCGGATCGAACGCTCTGGTCATCGAGAAGATCGAAGCCTCGCACGCCGAGAAATAAATTCAAGATCGAATCTCGTCGTTCTAGGCTTAATTCGCTGACAGATGGGGTCCTGTGTCGTCAAGCGCAGCTCTGCGACAACGCTATTTTATCGATCTCACCAGGTCTGCCATTCGAGATTTCAAGGCCGAGACTGTAGCCTTTCCTTCGGGCGCGTGGATGAGATCGTTGGACTCTGCCGGATCCACGGCCCAATCATAGAGTTGATCCCCCATGGTTTCGTGCGTAATGAGTTGCCATTCCGGTGTCACCAGAGATTTCATGGCGCCGGTGCTGGCAGTGGGCACGGCTATCCTTGCAAGCTGGTCCTCCTTATCCGAAATAGCGTTGCGCGCCACTTCGGACAGCGGCTCGGGCCAACCCAGAGCGTTACCGTTTTGCCATAGCGTACTCAAAGAGGACGCGGGAAACATGCTTTGGGCGCCTATACCCAGTAGATTCATGATCGTCGCTGGAATGGCGGCATTTGTAATCGGCGTCGCCACCTTTACGCCCGCCGGCACGTGGTCGGGATACCAGATAACCAGCGGAACATGAATCGACTCCCAGTAGAGCGCCTTGCCATGGGTTCTGAGATGGTGCTGGCCGAGCGCTTCACCGTGGTCAGATGTGATGACGACGAGGGTCTCTTTCGTTAAGCCACGATTGCGCAATTCATCTATCAACCGCCCCAGGTAATCATCGACGTACTTCACACCGTCGTCGTATGCGTCCACATCCGTTTGCTGCGGCCATGAAGGCTTGGAGTAGGCTCTCGGCCCACCATACGGATCATGCACGTCAAAATAGTTGAGAAAAGCGAAAAATGGTCGGCGAGAATCGCGGTCAACCCATTCCAATATTTCCTGGTTGACGATGTTGGCGTGTTTGCGGATTCCGAAAGCGCCGCCGTAGCTGCCAGAGCCTTCCGCATCCTGATCGAAAGTTAAGCCAAGTTTGCGGAGTACCCGCTTGACCAGGCTGTGTTCGCTGCGCTTCATATAGATACGTGCAAACTCTCTGCCGTACAGGGTCCGCACGAAGGCGTCGGCAGGCGAATGAAAATAATCTTCGAAGTGCTGGAAGCCGCGGCCAAATCCCAAACTTGCGGTGAAGTAGGTCCGGTTGGCTGAGAATGCCCCCGTTCGATAGCCTTTTTGCTCCAATGCCTCTCCCACTGTCGGGAAGCCGCCAAGGCCTTTGTCACCCCATCCCAACCACGGTTCCGGCTGCACACTGCCAATGCCGTGCTCGAACTGGTAGCGACCGGTTAGTAGCGAAACGTGCGAGGGGAGGCTCCACGAGGTGGTGGAAATCGCATTCTCAAACAAGATGCCTTGCCGCACGAGTCGGTCCAGGTTTGGGCTCGTGGGACGAGCGTAGCCATAAGACGAGAGATGATCGGCGCGCAAAGTATCTACAACAATCACCAGGACGTTGGGTGCCGCCGGTTTGGCAGGCGGAAGGCGCGATACCGCGTTCCGCTCTTGCAACCACTTTCCGCCTTCAATTCCGGCGAATACGAGCACCCATGCCGCTACCATCCAGGGTGTGCTCCTCCTCCAGAATTGCAGGAACATGTTTTCTCGCTTTGCGTACCAGCGAGTAAACGCCACGCCGACACCCAAAGCCAGTAGAAGACATGCATGGTGATATAGGCGATCGGTCAACGTAAGCCAGTCGTAAACGGTGAAGAACGTCAGCAGGAAGGCAAGCACTCGCACTATGGGAAGGCGGGGCGCGAGCCGAGCGGCCACCGCGCAGATGGTCGCTAGCGACAAGAACAGAATAGCGTCCACAATCGGAGAAACCCAGACAATCTCCCAGGACACGTGCATCATCCGACCCCATCGGGCCCAATTGAGCCTCTGGAAGAACAAGAGTCCTGCCCCTTCGACGAAACCCGCTACAATTCCGGAGCCCAGACCGACGACCAGAAGTGAGCCGACGTTCACGGGCGCCGCAAGAGATGGCTTGTCCATACGTTCTGAAGTCACAATGGGATCAAGCGATCCAGTCTAGCAGCCGGAGGCGGGTGGAACTTCCGCACGCCCTGCAGCAAAGTGACATCGTGCGAGCTAGCGGGCCAAGAATGAACCGGCCAGAAACCGTTCAGCCGACCTCCCTCGCGCTGGCGCCGAAAATTCGTCCGACCAACAGGGGCGGGGGTGGCTGTGCTTCTTCCTCGTTGGCGTCTGATTGCGCACGACATACTCGGCGCAACTTTACGACTGGATCGTTCTCACTGAGAAAGGACTGTTTCTGAGTAAAGGCCCACAATGGGTGCGCCTTGCGGCAGGTCCTCAAAACTTGTACTTCCCGCATTGAGCCTCCAACGCCCATGCGGGGCGCGTTGCTCCCCGGAGTTCAGTTCGAGAACTATTGCACCGTTCTCAGTGGTTCCGACGACTTCAAACGTCGCCTCGCACTTCGCCTTCAGGTATTTCACAAGCAGCGGTCTTAAGTCAGTGAGTTGAACCTTGCCATTCGTCGTGTTGTAGTCGAAGAGTGTCGTGTTAGTGGTTTTGCCGACTTCGGAGAGTGCTCCGAATACTCGTTTACCATCCTGCGAGAAACCATACAAGCGAAGGAACAGCCGTCGGTTCCAGTCGTCGTCGCTCGTAAGAAGATCTACGATTGACGGCGCAGTTTCCCCAGGACGCATTACCATGAGTTGGTACTCCGCATTGCACAGGTGCGTGTTTTTGCTGTGGTCGTCTGCACTGGAAACTTTGAGCGCAACGGCTATCCCGGCTGGGCCTCGCCGAGGTTGTGTCTGCGTAGCACCATTGCTGGAGCAATCCATCGACGCCTGCTGGGCGAGCATTAAAGTAAGCAGCATCACCGTCGGAAACATGCAGCAAGGTTAACTGAAAAGCTGAAGGAATGTGCACTGTCGCCATGACATCGCGACTTTACCAGATCGCTCCGTAAAGAACTCTGGCTCAGGATGACAAACTGAGTTTACTGCCCCGCACGCAGCGGTGAGATCAGCAGACGGCCGGTAGGTTTTTTCTTGGCGTCGCCTTTGTCATGTTCATATGCGAGGTCCATGGAACCCTCGTCGCTGGAAGCCCGCGCCAGGATAGCGGCCAAGGAGCGGAAGGAACGCCCCATGTCCTGCGCTTCGTGGAATGCCACCGGAAGACCCTTATCAATCGCCGGAGCGATTGACTGGTAATTGTTGGGGATCTTCCAAAGCAGCTTGCAATTCGTGGCTTTCTCGACGTCTTCGTCGGTGAAACCCGGAATCTTCTTGTAGCGGTTCAGCACCAGGCGCACCCGGTCGCGGCCGCCGCCTTCTTCCAGAAATGTGCGGATGCGGCTGGCGCTCCACAAGGAGACGACATCGGCCTGGGTCACAAGCAAGACGGCGTTGGACAAATCACAGAGCTGCCGGCTGGTCGAATCCAGGCGGCCAGAGCAATCCACCACCACATAACGGAATTGCGACACCAGCAGATCGAAGAGCCGGGCTAAGTCAGCAACTGACGGGTTCATGGATTGAGGCTGCTGCGGTCCCGCCAGCAGTTGCAGTCCGCCCTTGCACTGCGTCATCAAGCCTTCCAGCAGCGATCCGTCTATCCGATGCAGGTTCTGCAGGGCGTCGGTGATGCCGAAGGTTGGCCGCGCGTTCAAATGAAGCGCCGTGTGGCCCAGAGGAGCGAAATCGACAAGCAGTACGCCGCCGCCGTGAGCCTCTTGCAAGGCGATGGCGGTGTTCACAGCTACGGTGGTCGCGCCCGCTCCTCCTTTGGCACTGGTCACGGCAAACACCCGCGCCCTGCCGGCGGAGCTCCGCGCCTTGCCTCGGGAAGCGGTAAAGCGCGAAAAAGCCTCACCCAGGGTTTCAAGCGTGACATTGCGCTCCACGAACTCGCGAGCCCCAGCACGCATAGCCGAGACGATAGTCGAAGGATCCGCCATCTCGCCAACCGCGAAAATAACAATGTCGCTGGTGCTGTGGTGAATCAGTTCGATGGCATTGATAGCACGCTGCACATTCTGCGGATCGACGTCGACCAGCACTATCTCGGAGCGGACGTCCTGAATCTGGCGGAGAACGGCGTCGGTGGCGCTGGCGGGAAATCCTACGTGACTGAAAACGCTCCGGCCCATCCGTGTTCCCTCCAGCCGCTGCTGGAGCATGGAGAGCCGATCTTTGTCTTCAGTAAGAAGAGTAACCGCTATGCCCTGCATGGCCGAGGCCTCATTCTTGTAGCCGGTATCAGCATGTTATGAAGGGACGAGGATCGCGCCAAGTGACTGTGGTAACCGCCAGTGAACACGTTGACCAAAACTCGCTCCATTACAAGTCCAGCAATCCCAATGTAGATCACGCAAAGTGGAAACCACGGACAGGCACATCAGCGGGCAGCCTCGGGGAGTAGGAGGAGCCCAACTGCGAAGTAGCATTCTATGCAAATTCAACCGGATTGGAAAGGAGGAAAACCAGGAAAATCCTTAACCCACGGGCGATCCCTCGGGTTTCCTGGCGAAAGTCGCCGACCCAATGTCCGCCGCCGAACCAATGTCCGCTGAGCTTAGCGTAGCGCCGCACTCTGCGGATTGAATCGTCCTGAGGTTTTCTCTTCCCGGCTTTGCTGTTCCGGAGCCGATATCCGGGCGAAGCTTGCCGAAGCCTCCGCCGCGGTCTCGGCGGCATGCAGATATTCGTAAGCTTCCAGATAGACGGCCACGCCGAAGGTATTCCCTGCCACAGGCTGAATCACCCGCTTAACGGTGCCAGCGCAACGGACGCGCATATCCTCGCCTAACGTGATTTGCGAGGGCATCACCATGGTTAACTCCACGGCGTCACCCACTGCGAGAGGCAGATCGGTGTACAAGAGCACTCCGCGGGCACTTAAATCCTGAGTGAACGCTGATGCTTCACGCTCACCCCTGGGCAATCGCAGGAAAACCGGAATGTTAAGGCAGAAACGTTGTGCGGCACGGCGCTCGAGTTGGATCTGGTCAGTGCTCATGGGCTTCTCCGATAGACGACGTGGCAGCCAATTTCTGCGTCGGTCGCTGCCGCTATACTGACAAAGAGCCTGTCTGCTGACTGCCTACTGTACCCCAGCTTGTGGGGCGGTAGGAAGTCATAAATTCATAACGTTAAACGAACTCGGTCGATTTCTCGTTGTGTCGACCGGCCTCATATCAGCATCCATAAACACGAATCGAAGTGACCGACTCAGCCATTTCAAATTCCGCGGCGGATGGCGCGGCATCCAGTCCCAAGGCGTCCCGGCAGAATGGCAGATTGCCTGGCACCTTGCGTGCGCTCCGTCATCGTAACTTCCAGCTCTTTTTTGGCGGACAACTGATCTCCCTAATCGGGACGTGGATGCAGAGCGTGGCCCAGTCCTGGTTGGTATATCGCCTCACTGGGTCTGCGCTGTTGCTGGGATCGGTCGGATTCGCCAGCCAGATTCCTGTGTTCCTGGTGGCGCCGATCGGCGGCATCGTGGCTGACCGGTACAACCGTCACCGGGTCGTGATCGGGACCCAGATCGCGTCCTTGATTCTCGCTTTCATCCTTGCCGCACTGACGCTCACCGGACTCATTCAGGTGTGGCACATCTTTGTTCTCGCGGCGCTGCTGGGAGTTGTCAATGCGTTTGATATTCCCGGGCGTCAGTCGTTCCTGGTCGATATGGTGGGCAAGGAAGACTTGATGAACGCCATCGCCTTGAATTCGTCCATGTTCAATGGAGCACGCATTATCGGTCCGGCAATTGCGGGAATCCTGGTGGCGAAGATTGGCGAAGGCTGGTGCTTCTTTGCCAATGCAGTCAGCTACATCGCGGTAATCATCGGACTGCTCATGATGCGGGTACCACCGCGTTCGTATCGGGCTTCGAGCGGCTCGCCATTGGCGCACATAATCGAAGGTTTCCGCTTCGTGCAGCGCACGGCGCCGATTCGAGCGATTTTGCTTTTACTTGGATTGGTAAGTCTGGTCGCCATGCCTTACACCGTATTGATGCCGCTGTTCGCCGACAAAATTTTGCATGGTGGCGCCCGAGGTTTGGGGATTTTGATGGGCGCAACCGGAGTTGGAGCCCTGCTGGGAGCATTGACCCTGGCTACTCGCAGCGGACTTCGCGGGCTCGGACGTTGGGTAGCGTTTTCCTGCGGCGGCTTCGGAGTGAGCCTGGTGCTGTTTTCACTTTCGCGCTATTTCTGGCTCTCGGCCGCGCTCTTGCTCCCAGTGGGCTTTTTCATGATGCTACAGATGTCATCGTCGAACACGTTGATTCAGGCAATGGTACCCGATCATCTACGCGGCCGCGTCATGGCGGTTTACTCCATGATGTTTATGGGTATGGCACCGTTTGGGGCATTATTCGGTGGCGCTTTAGCTGACCGTCTGGGAGCGCCGTTCACAGTTTCTATGGGCGCGGTCGCCTGCATCGGAGGTGCGGTGTTGTTTGGGCGGCAGCTGCCCAAAATCAGAGTCGAAGCACGAAAGTTGATTGTCGCCCAAGAAGCCGCTGGCGGTGAACCGGCGCAGGAAGTCACGGCGAGGGTGTTTGAGGACTAGGCGAGGACTCTATCCTATCGTCCCGTGTGCCACTGGCGAACCACTTCGAGCAGCGCGAAGTGTCCAAAGGGCGCCGGGGTCAAGGTGAGGATCAGCATCAGCAATCCGAGGACCGCAAACCATCGCCGACCTTTGCTGATTCCAATCCATTCCTCCACCATGGGATGCCGCATGCCGCTGATGCGAAGCAGAACTGCCCAGATCAGCCAGCCTGACCAGAAATAAATTCCCATCGGAATCAGCGCCAGTATGGTCAGGCGCGAGATCATTCTGTGAGCGCGAGGGGCCAGTGCGAAAACGATATGTCCACCATCGAGCTGGCCGCCTGGAAGAAGGTTGAGCGCAGTGGCAAACATTCCCACCCAGGCCGCCATTGCGGTGGGATGCAAACAGATCTGATTAAGCGGCAAATGCGAGATGCTACGGGCGAAACCGGCGCTTATCAGCAGGTTCTTCACTATTGTGAATATCAACGGAAAACCCGGCACAAAAGAGGAGCCGGCAAACGACGCCGCTGCCGGCAATGGCTTTGAAAGTCCCAGGGCCAGCACCAGAACCGGTAGCGCAATCATGAATCCGGCGATCGGCCCGGCGACTCCGATGTCGAAGAGGACCGAGCGCGAGCGAATCGGCGAGCGAATGCGAATGAAGGCGCCTAATGTACCAATCAGCGTTGGAAACGGGATGAAAAATGGCAAGGTCGCCGCTACCCCATAATGGCGGCAGTAGAGATAGTGTCCCATCTCGTGCGCCAGCAGAATGAGCATCAGGGTGAATGAGAAAGGAATCCCCAGCGCGAGATTCGCAGGATGCAACGCCCAAATCACCGGAAAAATATTTAGGCTATCGTCGCCAACGTAGAGCGTGGGCAGATTTTGCCGGAAGTTGTATTCCATTCGTGCGCCCACCACCAGGGTGGTGAAGATCGTGGCCAGAAAAAGAAAGACGTGCAGCCAGTAGCGCTGCTTCAGTGGAGGGACGACCAATACCTCAAGCGGCCGGTAGTACTCGCTGGTCGAAGAAATTGGGGGAGTGAGTTCAGACATCTGGAATTCCGGCGGGCCATCCCCAGCAGTCGGTCTCTATCGACCACGTCAAGCGATCGTGCCCACGTCACATTAGTCGATTGACTGCAACTCCTTGCCTGGCTTGAAGCGGACCGCCTTACCTGGCGGGATGGAGACTTCCGCTCCGGTGCGGGGGTTGCGCCCGATGCCAGTCTTGCGCGGCCGGACATTGAAGACGCCAAAGCCCCGCAGCTCAATACGATCGCCCTTGGCGAGCGAGCGCTTCATGCTTTCGAACACGGTTTCCACGGCCAGTTCAGCCTTGGTCTTGGTGATGCCGGTTTTGTTGACGACTTCGTTGATGATGTCGAGCTTGATCACGTGGGGCTCCCAGCGGCGGAGTCACAGCAAGTGCACCAAGTGGCTGATGCTAAGGGAGATATGGGAGATTGTCAACGGGAGGGATTGCAGAAGGAAACTTGAGAGACCGTCGCGAAAAGTCTAGCGGCCTTACTTTCTGCTGTTTTCCCCTTCTTTGTACATGTACTTGATGGAAGGCTTGTAGATCATCAGGTTGGGCTGGCTGTTGCGGTTGACCTTCAGGCAGGTCTTGTCATACCACTCAATGGTGCCGCGGATCTCCTCGCCGTCGCGCAGCACGATGACCATCGCGGTTTTGGACTGCATCTGCTTTTGATAGTAGAAATTTTCCGCGTTGGTCTGCTCCGGGGGCGCGCCCTTGCGCCCGGCACCGCCGCGATCATTGCGCTCGTTGCGTTCGCTACGGTCGGACCGCTCGGGCCGGTCGCGGCGCTCCATCATCGACGGCTGGGCATGCATCGACGGCTGGGGATGATGATGGTCGCTGTGATTCAAAGAGGGCCGGATCAGTTTGCGGTTGGCGAAGCTGTCCGATTCGACGGGCCGCTCGGCTGGAACGGAATCAATTGCATCTTTCATGGCATCACCCGTTCGACACGCTTTTTTCGCGGGCCACAACACGGCGCTGCTGTGATTGTGGGTACTGAAGGCGTGAAATTCTCATTACCGTAGCACAGGGAGTGCAGGTATGACAATGCTCACGTTCTGCTGCGAGAAGCGGTTAGTGACGGTTGACGTTTGTCCTTTTTTCCCGCGCGTTGCCCCTTCAGATCAAGACAACAATTTCACGATTATTCACTTGACACAAATGTATACTGAGGGGACCGTGACAGGGCTAGGCCGCTTCTTTGCCTTTGCACTCAGTTTCATTTCTGAATTTGCTCTAGCTCCGCTCTCGCGTCGGTTAAGGCGTTCCGATATCGGATCGTGGTGATGAGGGAACCGGTTGAAGCACCGAGCAGGAAGATGGCAATCACAGTCAAGGGTCCCATCGGGTGTTTGTAGCGCGGATTGCGATGGCAGAACAAAGGGGCTGAGTTTTGTTCGGAAAACAGGACAGAGGGAGGGGAGCTAATGTCAAAGTCACAGGGGGTAATCGGGTGGAATATGCCAAATTGACACCCAGGGTGCTTCTAGGCTGGATTTAAGCGGCGACGAGATCAGCCGTCCATTCATTATCGGTGACGGTGGCAACAATTTTCTTGGGTGGCATGATCCGCTGCCAAGTGGCGAGTCTCTCGTCCAAATCGACTTGCATTTGACCTAACAATACTGGGTCTTTAGAAGCCAGCGCATAATAGAGCCGGATAAACTTGTCGGTTCGCTCCGACGCTGGTAAATGGCCGTTCTCGATCCGCGATAAAGTTTCAACTTCGAAGCCAAGTTGCTTGGCGAAATCAGCCTGCTTTTTACCGAGTCGCTTTCGTAAGAACCTTATCTCGTCGCCTGACAATGCAAAAGGCTGCTCGACGACATCGCGTGCAATCAGATTCAATAGTTGTTTGATGGCTGGAATGTCAGCCAGTTCTTGACCACACTCGCACCGAAAATATCGGATGCCGACTAGATACAAGTTCTCTAGCCCGGAATCGACAAAATGGTACGGGCTTTCGAGCGTCGCCTGAAATTCTTCCCTGGAATCTCGGCAATCATGTTCTATTGTCGCCATCGCGTAATAACCTCAAACTCTTTTCGAAGTGTGTCCACCGCGATAACTATGGTAATTGGATGCCCATCGACACTTTCGGTGTCAAGGTAATATTTCCATTGCCAACGTTTCTCATTAAACAGGGGAGGACGCTCAAACTTCCACTCTCGTTCGAGGCCATGGATAACGTCATTCGTTTGCAGATCGCGTTCCGGGTGGCCGTAGAGAGCATGAAACGTCTCCGGGTTCTCTGGATCTGCGTTTTCATCAATCGCCTCTAGGATTAGCTTCTTGAGCTGTGCCTCAGTAAGCGACGACGGTACAGTCCCCTGATTAGCGGGGACGATATCTTTTTCTTTCTTCATGATATTAGATGCTCACTTGATATAATGTCAAGCCAGCTTGCTGTAACTAAAGTGTCTGTTACTATTGACATAAGCGTAAGTCCCACTGCATCATAGGGAAACGGCGGGCAGGGGAATTGAACCCCATCGACCTGTGGGACGATTCCGAGGTATAAATCTCGGTTCTGGCACCTGCCAGTTACCCGCCTCAAAAAAGAAGGCTCACCACGGCTCGATTCGCGTCCCGGCCAAGAGATCAGCGAATCGGGCCTTTGTGTTATCGCCCAACTCCACGGTGAACCTGGGATGGAATCAGGCTAATACTCTTCGGCGCATAAAAGTCTCTCAATCGTTACTCAAGGCAAACTATCAATCAAATCCTTTGCGAGATTCAACGCCTTCGACAGTCCTTGATTCGTTAGCCGATAGCGAGTGCCACGTTTAATCCCGGTCTTGAGGACAAGTGCCTGCTCCAAGGCGCTGTCCATTACGCGATCCACTCGCGGAACGGGGCGCCCCGACTGATCCAGCCCATCTCCGATCTCTTGGCCCGTCACAGATACGTTGTTTCGCAGGTCTTTGTGCCCCAACAGAATGAGGAGCGCGGCCTCAGTGGCTGACTTTGGCAAGGCAGTAAGTGAAACGACACGGCCTGAGACGTGCAAAATCTTTTCAATTGGAATGTGCGGAATAGTGTTTGTATCGTCTTGCTGCCTAATGGTTTGTTGCTCACGCTTCGGGTGACTTGGCGCAACTACGCGCGGCATTGTACTGACGATCTCCTGAAATGCCTTGAATTGGGCCTGCACCGTTGCCGTTGGTCCTTCAGCCTCGAACTCGTTATCGCCAATCTTTACCTTGATTCGTGTGGTTTCCATTTAATGGCTCTCTGAGGTTATGACATAAAGATTCCAGATAATCTGGGGGCCGTCAAGAAAATACAGATAAACTAGTTGGAGAGTTTTATGTCTCTCGGCACAATAGGGAGCATGAAACGCTACAAACATCTTGTAAATTCCGTCTGCCTGATCTGCAAAGCGTGGCTCTGTGTGATGATGGGAACGTACACCGGGGAGATTCCTTGCAGCAAGTGCGGGGCACTCAACGTGTTCAAAGATTCAGCAAAGCCGTCTGAGGCGAAGACAGCATGAAAACCGACAAGGGCCAGTTCGACGAAGTTCTTCGCCGAATGCTGGCGAAGCCTCCAAAGAAAACCGCAAAGATAAAAGCGAAGCGAAAAAAGACTAAGCCTTCTCAGCAATAAGCTTGTCGAATGTCAGTGGTGCGAATCCTGCTAGACGTCGCACCGTCTCCATGAAAGCACCGTCATCAGCGCGGCGGTTGAACCTGTACGAAAACTCGTTCAGGTAACGCTGCAAGTGCTTTATCGAAACCTTGTGGAAGTTCCCCACGATCCCTCGCTTGAGCAGCGAAAAAGCCGATTCCACGGTATTCGTGTGAATCATCCCATCCACGTATGACCCTATGCTGTGCTTGATGACCCGGTGCTTCCCGGTTGCACTGATGGCAGAATGAGCGGCGCTGGAATCGTCAGTCATGTAAAGCTCAACATCGGGTCCAATATGTTCTGCGATGATCGCGCGGAGGGTCGCGGCCTTCGCGTCTTTCGTGTGGATGAAACGGAGCGGACCTTTGCGCTGGCGCAAGCCGACCACAGGTTCTTTCTGTTTCTTGCCGTAGTAAACTCCCTTGCCCTTCTGTTTTCCGCCGATGTACGTCTCATCGATTTCCACGATTCCGCCAAGCTGTGGTATCGAACCTTCCGCCATGGCTTCACGGATGCGGTGATTCAAATACCACGCTGTCTTGTATCCGCCGATCCCTAGGTCGCGCTGTAGTTGCTTCGCGCTGATTCCCTTTTTCGCATTCAGCATGAGAGTGATTGCTTGGAACCAAACTATCAGCGGAAGGTGTGTGTCATGGAAGATCGTGCCAGACGTGGGCGTAAATTGATTGTGGCAGGTCTTTTCGAGGCAGAGATAAAACCACTTGCGGCGGTTCTTTGAATCGGCCTTACGCTCGACTCGCTTGATGTCCTTTCCTCCGCAAGCAGGGCAGCGCACGATGCCATCCGGCCAGCGCATCTGCTGGATGTACTGTAAGCACTGCTCATCGGTAGCAAAATTTTCGTGAGCTTCGCGGATATTCATGCCACAATAATGCCACTATAAGTTATTTGTGTCAAGTGAATAATCGTGAACAATTTCGTCATGGGCTAAATGCCAATGGCTAAATGCTAACTGCTCTTTTCCAGCGCTGTGGCAAAGGCGTCCAGCGAGAGTGATCGCAACAAATTGCGGCGCATGCCGCGCTCGACTTCGTTCAGGCGGTCGGCAGCCAACGCGATCCAGGCAAAGTCAGAGAATTCAGCCAGCTTTTTCAACTCCCCCAGGATGTCAGTGTTGCGGACTAATTCCGGCATGCCGGAACCGAGAAACATCAGGTCTTGTAGAAGTGAGTACAGCACGCGCAGCAGACCCTCGGTTTTTTCGCGCCCTTCGGCGCCGGCGCGAAAGGTTTCAGTCACTTTGAACAATTCGCTGTGATCGGCGCTGCGAAGAGCCGAGTTCAGGATGGTCAAGGCGCGGGAGCGGGCGGCGGTATATCCTTCGAGATCGAAGTTGCAGGAACGTCCCACCGCGCCTTCGGAAAGACGAGCTGCCAGGGCCCGTTGTTTAGGGTTCCAGTTCGGACGATGCTTCGCCAGATATTTTTCGATTTCCTCTGGTGGCAAGGCGGCCAGCGAAACAGTCATGGCGCGTGAACGAATTGTGGGCAGCAACTCGCCGGGGTTTTCGGTGAGCAGGAAAATGGTCGCAAACTCAGGCGGCTCTTCAAGCACCTTGAGCAGAGAGTTGGCAGCTTCTTTCATGAAAGCAGAATCAGTGAAGATGTAGATGCGCTCCTTCGCGTCGCCCGGCCGGTAGTAAATCGTCTCGATCACGCGCCGCACCTGGTCTACTTTGATCATCATCTGCGGAGGGTCGGGCGGAATGACCAGCACATCAGGATGCGTCTGGACAAAGAGCCGCGTTTCTTTCTTGTCGGCGTCGCGCAAGTTCTCGCGGGCTTCGACCGCCTCATCGAAACGGGATCGCAGATCCTCCGCCTGCGCTATGCGGACACAATTCGAGCATTCTCCGCAGAAATCAGGCAGGCCATCCGTGCTGATAGGCGAAAGACAATTCATCGCTTTTGCCAGCATCAGCGCGAGAGTGTATTTCCCCGAGCCGGCGGGACCAGCCAAAATTACTGCCTGGGGAAAGCGCTTGCGCGCCACCATCTCGCGCAAGCGATGGACGACATCGGAGTTACCGTGAAAGTCAGCAAAACCCATAAAGTCAAGCCGTCAGCACTCAGCATTCAGCCCTTAGTCAAGTCAGGATGACATCGGCGCCTAGGCCTCTTGCTGAGTGCTGGAGTTACCTACGCCGTTTTTGCCGCCAATCTCAGTTTTTGCCGGACAATCTCCAGGATTTGTGCGTGCGTTTCTGCCGCGGTGCCGCGGGCATTTACGATGACCACCCTTTGCGGCTCGCGGGCCGCGATCGCCAGATAAGCATTGCGTACCCGGCCAAAGAATGCTCGGCTTTCCAATTCAAAGCGGTTCTCATCGATTTTTCCGCGCCCGTTTTTATTCACACGGGTTTTATTGCGGCGGCGGGCGCGTTCCACACTGGCGGCTGCATCGGAATCCATCAAAATCGTCAGGTCCGGTTGCAGATCTCCGCATAGAATGCGATGCAGTTCCAGCACAGGCGCGCTGCCCAATTTGCGTCCGCCTCCCTGATAGGCTTCGGTGGAGTCAGTGAAGCGGTCGCAGAGCACTACGCGGCCTTCGGCGAGCGCTGGCTGAATGACTTCCCTGAGGTGCTGCGCCCGGGAGGCGAACATTAACGCCAGCTCCGCCTCGGGAGAAAGGCCGGAAGTGGCGGTGTCCAGCAATACGTGACGGATTTTCTCTCCGACTGCGGTTCCACCGGGTTCGCGGGTCACCACCACAGAAAAGCCACGGGCGCGCAGTACAGCGGCCAGCTTCGCCAGTTGCGTGCTCTTGCCGCAACCATCGAGGCCTTCCATGGTGATGAACTTTCCGCGATGAGCATGAGGAGGCAAGAGAGAATCATAGCATTCAGAACTCGGCACACTTGACTAAGCGCCTATGCCAGGCGTCAATTGCTAGACTCTTCTTCGTGACATGCTTAGCGTTCTGTTATATTCACTGCCTTTGGTTCATTTCAATTCAACCTACTCTCACAGGGAGCGTGTTCATGATTGTTCTCGTCCGCCGAGTTGCCGGTCTGATACTTATCCTCATTGCCATCGCGCTTTCCATTCCGCTATTCGCCGCAGGTGCTCCGCACGTCACTCTGGCCCTCGATGCGACACAGGCTCCGCGCAAAATCTTTCACGCCCGGATGACAATGCCGGCCAGTCCCGGCACACTCACTCTCTACTATCCCAAGTGGATTCCTGGTGAGCATGGACCGACCGGGCCGATCCAGGAGCTTACCGGACTTAAATTCACGGCCAACGGCGAAACTCTGAAATGGAGGAGAGATCTGTTGGATGGCTGGACCGTCCACTTGGAAGTGCCAGCTGGAGCCACGAGCGTAGAGGCATCATTGGATTTTACGTCGCCACCTACGGCCGGGGGTCAATATACCGCCGGTCCATCAGCGACGGAGAAGCTGGCAATCATCAACTGGAACACGATGTTGTTGTACCCGGCGGGATGGAAGTCGGATGAACTGATCTACGAAGCCAGCCTACGGCTGCCAGCCGGATGGAAGTTCGGTACCGCTCTGCCCGTCGCGTCTCAAACCGGACAACAGATCGCCTTCAAACCGGTATCCCTGACCACGTTGGTGGATTCGCCCGTCAACACCGGAGAATTTATGCGGGTTGTGCCGCTGGCGGAGAATCCTCATCACGAAATGGATATCGCCGCCGATAGTGTCACAGCCCTGGATGCGCCTCCGGAATACTTCGATCACTATAAAGAGCTGGTGGCGCAAGCGCAAAGGCTTTTCGGAACGCATCACTATCACGACTACCATTTCCTCTATACATTGAGCGATCACGTGGCGCACTTTGGTTTGGAACACCACGAATCGAACGACAGCCGGCGCCCGGAGCGCGCTATGGTGGATCCAGACTTGCGACTGATGTCGGCTGGACTGTTTCCGCATGAGTTTGTTCACTCCTGGAATGGAAAATTCCGGCGGCCCGCCGACCTCGCTACACCAGACTACGAAAGACCCATGCAGACCGACTTGCTGTGGGTGTATGAGGGATTAACCGAATACCTGGGAGAAATTCTGAGCGCGCGCAGCGGCCTGGCCACCCCGGAGCAGTTCCGCGACGCTCTGGCGATGAACGCGGCCGAACTCGACCATCGTTCAGGACGGGTTTGGCGCAATCTTCAGGATACGGCTGATGGAGTTCCAACCATGCAGGACGCGCCTCATGAATGGGATTCCTGGCGTCGTCCTCTCGATTACTACGAGGAAGATGAACTGAACTGGCTCTGGGCCGATACGATCATCCGACAACAGACCAATGGCAAGAAGTCCATGGATGACTTTTGCCACATTTTTCATGGAGGGCCGGGTGAAACCCCTGAAGTAAAGACTTACACCTTTGACGATGTCATGGACACGCTGAACCAGGTTGCTCCCTATGACTGGCGAAGCTTCTGGACCGAAAGGCTTACCAATCATGGACCCGGCGCGCCGCTCGGCGGTATCGAAGGCAGCGGTTGGAAGCTGGAATACAACCAGGAGGAATCCGCGCGCATGCGTGCCTGGGAAATTGATAAAGGCGAGATCAACGCTGAATATTCAATCGGCCTCCTGTTGAAAAACGATGGCGAGATCGTGGATACGGTCGAAGGCATGCAGGCCGCGAGCGCAGGCATTGGCCCGGGAATGCGCGTGGTTGCTGTCAACGGACGGCGCTTCTCGGCTGAGGTATGGCACGACGCCCTGCGAATCGGAAAGAACAGTTCTGTCCCGCTCGAACTATTGATTGAGAACACGGACTACTACAAGACTTACGCCATTGATTACCACGGCGGAGACAAATATCCGCACCTGGTGCGGGAGGAATCCAGGCGGGATGTGTTGAGCTCAATCATCAAGCCACGATAGACCGCGCCAAATGTTTTCACACCTGTTCCCGGATGTGGAGACCTAGCCGCTGCTTTACAGCCGGCCACTCTGCTGCCAGGATCGAATAGCGCACCGAGTCGCGAGCGATATAGTCAGCGGCCATGCGGTGCGCCCGGAGAATTCCTTCGAACTGCCCGCCGATGCGTTCGAGCGCGGCGCGCGACCGCTGGTTCCTCGCATCAGTGTGAAAGCAGACCCGCAGCACCTGCCAGGCCTCGAAGGCATGCGTCAGCATGAGCAGCTTGGCCTCGGTGTTGGCCGCGGTTCGTATTGCTGAACGGGTGAGCCAGGTATAACCGATCTCACAGGCGTCAGGCGCGCTGCGGCCGTGTGATGGATGGGCTGGCGGCCACGACCATCGCTCCAGGTCCCAGAAGCGCGTCGAGCCGATCACAACACCGTCATCCACGCGGACAGTTGCAAACGGCACCGCGGTCCCGGCGTCTCTCCAAGCAAGGGCCGTCTCGACGTACTTTGTCGCCTCGACCTTGCCCCGCGGGACTGGGCTCCACTGGTAGAGGGAGGGATCTACCGCCGCGGCAGCTACCAGTCCGTCGATGTGCCGATGCTCCAGTGGTTCGAGACGAATGTGCGTGCCTTGCAACACGGTACACTCGGCTGTCATGACTCCCTTCAATCCTCGATTACTCCGGTAAACAAATCTGTTTCCTCGATCTTTGCATCTGACTTCACCGCAGCGGCGAGGTGGAACAATTCCTTGCGGCCACGCTTGCGCATATGCTCTTCGAAGAATGGCCAAAGCGGTGACTGACTGCTATGGGCTTTGAAGGCAGCAATCTTGGTTTCGAGGTAGGCGCTAATATCGATGATCGCAGTCGGCGGGGACGAGGTGATGGGCTGGCGATCAGGCATACTGAAGGTTGCGGTCGCGTAGTACAGCTTCTGGGTTCGATGGGGGGCCATGCGGTCGCTGAGCTGGTCCGGAAAACGATTATTGCGGCCCGCCCAGTGGAAGGCAAGGCTGGCGAAAATGGAAGCCATCGAATGATCGGTGTGCCCGGTAATACCGCCCTCCGGCCCAAATGTAAGCATGACTTGCGGCCGGAACTCCCGGATTTGCAGGGTCAGGTCGCTGATGGCGTGGTAGAGGTCCTGGCGATGAAGTTGGCCGTCGGGATAGTCGAGCACGGCCGCCCGGGAAACATTGAGAATCTCGCAGGCAGCCGCAAACTCCTTGCGGCGGATAGCCGCAAGTTCATGATCGCTGCGGGCGCCACCGCGATGGGTCGCAGCTTGGCCAGGAGTGAGGCATACGACAAACGTTTTCACGCCGCGATCGCTGTACAAACGGAGAGAGCCGCCGAATCCCCCGGCTTCATCATCCGGATGGGCGGTGATGACCATCATGCGCATCTTGGGGATTGTATCGTGCTCAGCGTTTCAAGGCCCGAACGCGAGAGAGGTCTAGCTTACCTGCTCGCTCAATTCGTCCACTGACTCGCCGCCGCTTTCCTCGAGCATGAACGCCAGCACGTCCTGCGGCACGGGTGCGTTCCACACCGGAGCAAAAGACTGGCGATGCAGCGGAGACGGCCCGTGCTGGCGTAAAGCCGCGAGATGGTGAGGAGTGCTGTATCCCTTGTTCGAGGCGAGTCCATACACCGGAAAAACCGGGTCCCATTCGCGGACCATGCGATCCCGCTCCACCTTGGCCAGGATGGAGGCGGCCGCGATGGAGGCTGAAAGTGCATCCCCGTGAATGATCGCTCTTTGGGGCAATTCGCAATCGAGGCGCAACGCGTCAACCAGCAAGTGGTCGGCGCTGGGCCGCAAGCCGAGCACCGCTTGACGCATCGCAACCCGTGAAGCCTGATAGATATTGATCTGGTCAATTTGAGCTGCGTCGACGGCGGCGATCGCCCAGGCGACCGCATGTTCGCGGATGCGTTCGGCTAGAATCTCGCGACGTTCGCAGAGCAATAGCTTGGAGTCACGAAGGCCACGAACGCGATATCCAGGATCAAGGATGACTGCGGCGGCGACCACCGGTCCGAAGAGCGAGCCGCGGCCGACTTCGTCGACTCCGGCCACCAGCCGGGCGCCAGCAATCCAAGCTTTTTTCTCCAACTTGAGAGTACAGCGGAGTTTCTTTAGCAGGCGAAGCTTGATGGCGGATGGGGAAAGTTTCCGCTCAGTCGCGACTTTGACTTTCGGGGACACGGAGAAATCTTCGAAGTGATTAGTAAGAATTCATCTTCGCTGAGTTGAGCCGCACGCGCAAGTGTGGAAAATCAGGAAAAGCCCCTGAAAACAAATGATTGAAAGGGCACGACTTCAGTCGTGCCGAGCCGGAGCTCCAAAACACGGGGCTCCGGCCCCGAGGGATCGTCATCGGTCAGGTGCCTCCAAGTAACCTGTACCTGTTACTGGGGTAAATTGACCGTCACGTTGCTGCTTGCTACTTTCAAGTCAAGGAGTTGTCTCCTCGACGGATCAAATCTTGGCGGAAGAACTTTCCAATCCATCGCCTGAGCGCATCGCCCGACGCATCCACGTGGCCCTTCCCATCCGCGTTACTTATTGGGACAGCTCTAGCAAGCCGTGCCTCGAAATGGCGTGTACGTATGATATTTCCGAAAGCGGAGCTAGGGTCACAGGTCTGCGCCATGTCAAGGCTACGGGCGAGATCATTGCGGTTGAGCGCGGGCGCAATAAAGCATTTTGCCGGGTGGTCTGGATCGGCGAACCGAATTCAGAGTTGGACGGTCAGATCGGAATTCAGTGCGTTGAATCTGATCGCCTGATGTGGGAAGCGGAGCTCCGCGACATGCAAGAGATCTATGATCCGATCGTTCGAGAGGGCAACACACGGCACCAGAACTTCTCAGTCGGGAGCGCCAATCAAAATCGCAGACGACATGAGCGTTTCGATATCGAAGGTCTCGCGGAATTGCTCAAGCACGGCCCCAACGGCACGCGGGGCGAGGCCGTCTTGCGAAATCTGTCGGAGCTGGGTTGCTTGATCAGCACCGAGCAGGCCCTCCCACTGGGTACGGAACTGAAATTGGTTCTGAATGTGGACAGCTACGATTTGAGCGTCAAAGGACAAGTTCGGCACGCCGACGATCAGTTGGGTTTGGGGGTGGAGTTCTCGGAGATTCGCAAGGGTGATCGTCAGATCTTGCGATTCCTGCTACGCAAGCTGGCCGAGCAGCAGCTGGAAGAAGGTTTCGACCTCGAACTGCTGCAACGCTAGTTCCGCCTCACACCATTACATACCGACTATTGCGGGACCGCTTCCACCGTGACGTGTTCGCGTTCAACATCTTTCAGACGGGCAGCCTTGCCTCGCAGGCTGCGAAGGTAATAGAGCTTGGCTCGGCGGACTTTCGAAGAGCGCAGCAACTCCACTCGCTCGATCACTGTTGAGTTGACCGGGAAAATTCGCTCCACGCCGTGACCGAAGCTGATCTTACGAACCGTGAAACTGGCTTGCGGCCCGCGAGTGCGTGCAATTACGACCCCTTCGAACGCCTGCAGGCGTTCCTTGTCGCCTTCTTTGATCTTCACCTGCACCCGGATGTTATCGCCGGGAACGAAATCAGGAATATCGGCGTGCTTGGCCTTGGCCAGAAGTTTGTCGATGATCAGGTTAGTCATGATCTTGTCCCCCCTCGTCCTAAATAATCTTGCCCGTCGTCTGGGCCAGAAATTCTTTGTCTTCAGCGCTGAGCTGTGCTCGATCCAGAAGATCATGCCGGTTCCGCAATGTTTTCTCTAGTGCCATGCGCCTGCGCCAACGCCGTATCTCTTCATGATTCCCCGAAATCAGGATCTGGGGAACTGGCAGCCCGCGAAAATCCGCCGGCCGCGTGTAATGCGGATAGTCCAGCAATCCGCCTGAGCCACAGGTTGAACTAGGCCCATTTCCGGACTGTCGCTCCATGTTCGTAGTGAACGATTCCTGCCGCGCAGAAGCCTCATTCCCCAGCGCTCCCGGAAGGAGTCTCGTAACTGCATCTATAATTACAGCCGCGCCCAGTTCGCCTCCGCTCAGCACGTAGTCGCCAATCGACAGCTCGCGGTCGGCCAGATATTCCCCGACACGCTCATCCACCCCTTCGTAACGCCCACAGATCAGGACCACGCGCTCCAGCGCCGCGAGTTTGTCGGCTTCACCCTGATCGAAGCGTCTTCCCTGGGCTGAGAGAAGCACCACACTTTCTGCGGCGCGGCCCGCAACTCTTTCCTTGTGTGTCACTACATTCAGCGCTTCAATACATTCAAAGATCGGTTCCGGCTTAAGGACCATGCCTTCGCCGCCGCCAAACGGGCGATCATCCACGGTGCGGTGACGGTCATGCGCAAACGCCCGCAGGTCGTGGACTTCGATCGTTGCCAGACCGGCATCTCGGGCTCGGCGGATAATTCCGTAATCCAGAGGCCCGCGAAAGAAGTCGGGAAAGATCGTTAAGATATCGATCTTCATTGAGGACCTTGGAAAACCTCTCACCACAGAGCCACAGAGACACAAAGAAAAACGAATGCCTTATTCTGGCTCATCCTGCTTCGCTCAGGATGAGAATTTCTTGGTATTTCTCTGCTGCTCTTTCTCTTCTTCCGTCAGCGGCGCATTTACCTCGAGCATTCCTTCGGGCAAACGCATTCGAATACGCTTGTGCTCAAGATCTACGTTTTCCAGGTAAGCCGCCGCGTAAGGAATCTCGTAACGGTTCGATCCCGCCTTGGCGATCAGCAACGGCGCTTCGCCAGCGCCGAACCGGACATCATCAATCTTGCCAATCTCGCGATCGCCATCGAAAACGGTGCAGCCGACCAAATCGCTGACGTACGTCCAGCCCGATTCAAGCTGCGCTCGCTGCTCCCACGGAAGCTGCAATTCGCAGCCTAGGAGCGCTTCGGCTTCAGAAATCGAACCGACGCCCGCAAATTTCAGCACCAGGCGCTCTTTATGCGGCCAGAGACTCTCAACTTGCAGTTCTCGTCGACTGCCATCTTCAGCGAGCACCAACAACTTCAGCCCTTCCACGAACCGCTGCGAAACGTCGCTAAGCACTTCAACCGCTACTTCGCCGCGCCGGCCTTGCGTTTTCAAGACCCGGCCCACGGTGATGAAATCGCCTGCTATTCCAGGATCTCCAATTCGAAGCGCCTGTTCAGCCTGAGCCCAGACGCGCTAAGCAACGTACGCATGGCCCGCGCGGTGCGTCCTTGCTTGCCGATCACCTTGCCCAGATCGTTAGGAGCCACTGTCAGTTCCAGCACGGTGTCCGGACCCTCTTCCACCTGGCTCACCGAGACGCCGTCCGGTTCATCGACCAGCGCCTTCGCGACCTGCTCGATCAGTGCTCGCACATCCGCACTGGGAGGGCTAATCTTGTGCTCGTCCACGCAGGGCTCCTAAGGTATCGAGATTTCCCGTAAAGGACTGCGCGATCAGGCGACGGAACTGGCAGCGGCCGGAGCTGGCTTGGATACAATCTTGCTGACCCGCTCCGACATTTTGGCGCCCTTGGACACCCAATAGTCGATGCGCTCGCGCTTCAAGTCTATGCTGGCAGGGCTGGTGCGGGGATTGTAAAGTCCCACGACCTCGACCGGCCGGCCATTGCGCGCCCGTTCCTTTTCGATGACCACCACGCGATAATGCGGTTGTTTGCGCGCACCTGTGCGCGATAAACGAATCATTAACACAGAACTTAAGTTCCTTTCCTAGTTGCTTCCGGAGGGATAAGACAAACCATCATTTTTGCAGAATTTAGCGGGATTGGCAATAGGCAGACGCTTAATCGAACGATGCCGAGTGCAGCCGTCGCTGTGAAATCGTGAGAATGCGAAGGAAGAATCTTCGCCCGGGCTATCCCAGCCTCGCCGCCAGCCGCCATCGCCGTAACGCCACGATCGACCACACGGCCTCCACCAGCCCGAACGGCCAGGCTCCTTGCAGAAAACCGTAAACCGAACCTAGGGCGCAAGCTCCAGCGAATCCCAGAATGAACCACCGACTGCGCTTCTCGAATGCGTAGCAAATCAGCATCAGGGTCACGGCAAACAATCCGAAAAGCGCCAGTGGTTTCACGCCGCCACTCTAACATTTTGCTTGAGGTCGCAAGCCCGGAGGTCGGACCGGGAACCATAGCGCTAACTTGCAACTCTGATCGAGATTGCATAGGTTAGTCGAATTCAAACAACGGGCGTCCGAGCCTTCAATTCGGAAACCGTGAGAGAGAGGAAATTATGAAGAAGAAAATGATGACTGTTTGTACCGCGATGGGCCTGCTACTAGCGCTCTCTATGCCTTTGTCCGGGTTCGAGAGCCATCACGAGATTCACGAGGCCATGGAATCTCTGCGACATGCCAAAGAGCACCTGGAACATGCAGCTCATGATTTCGGCGGGCACCGCGTGGAGGCCATAAGGGCGATTGATGAAGCCCAGCGCCAACTGGAAATCTGCATGAAGTACGACAGAGATTAGCGTGGCTCTAAAATAATTCTTTGCTTTATTCCGGCGGAGATGCGATGTCTGAATGTCTTAGGTCTAACGTCCGAAGTCCTCCCTTAGATCCCCGGCATCTTCATGCCGGCGAGCTTGCGGGCGAAGCTGGGTTTTCCGATCTGTTTAAACATCTTTCGCATCTGCGCGTATTGGCGCAGCAGATTGTTGACTTCCTGCACGCTGGTTCCCGAGCCGCGGGCGATGCGTTTGCGCCGGCTGCCGTTGATCACTTCATGATGCAGGCGCTCGTGCGTGGTCATCGAGTTGATGATCGCTTCTACGCGATTGAGCTGCTTTTCGTCGACTTTGTCGGCGTGCTTTTGCATGCCTGCGAAAGGACCTACGCTGGGCAGCATTCCCATTAGGCTTTGGATCGATCCCATCTTCTTGACTTGCCGCAACTGGTCGCGAAAGTCTTCCAGCGAAAAGCCATCGCCGGAGAGTGCGCGGCTGGCCATTTCTTGGGCTTTTTTCTTGTCGACGTTCTGCTCTGCCTTTTCAATCAGCGAGAGGATATCGCCCATGCCCAAAATTCGCGAAACGATGCGATCGGGATGGAAAGGCTCGAGCGCATCATATTTTTCACCCACGCCGATGAACTTAATGGGCTGACCCGTAACCTGGCGAATGGAGAGCGCGGCGCCTCCGCGGGCGTCGCCATCCATCTTTGTGAGTACCACGCCGGTGAGCGAAAGCTTTTTGTGGAACTCATCGGCCGACTTGACCGCGTCCTGGCCAGTCATGGCATCCGCGATGAACAAGATCTCCTGCGGATTGAGCAGGCGCTTGAGCGACTGCATCTCCTCCATAAGCTGGTCATCGATGTGGAGGCGGCCGGCAGTGTCGACGATCAGCACATCGGATCCAGTATTAATAGCTTCGCGGCGAGCTTCTTTAGCCAGACGTTCGACCGTCGTGGTGTTGGCGTCGCCAGCCTCGCCTTCATAAATGTTGGCTTTGATCGCCTGCGCGACGACTTTAAGTTGCTCGCGCGCGGCGGGGCGGTAGACGTCCACCGAGACCAGCAGCGGACGGTGTCCGCCGTTTTTCAGCCAGTTAGCCAGCTTGCCTGAAGTCGTGGTTTTGCCGGATCCCTGCAGCCCTGCCATCAACACTACGGTCGGCGGCTGCGAGGCAAACTTGAGCCGGGCAGTGTCGCGGCCAAGAGCCTCGATCAATTCGTCGCGCAAAATCTTGATGACCTGCTCGCCGGGAGAGAGTGCGCTCGCCACCTGCTGCCCGATCGCCTTTTCCTGGATGTGGTCGATGAGCTGCTTTACGACTTTGAAGTTGACATCAGCTTCGAGCAGCGCCAGACGAATCTCGCGCAGCGCCTCCTGCATATTTTCTTCATTGAGGACAGCCTGTCCGCGCAGGGTCTTGAAGGCGCGCTGCAGCTTCTCTTGGAGATTCTCGAACATAGAGACAACGAGCTATTTTAACAGGCGGTTCATCCACTCGTAGTATTTGCGCCAGGCCACTTCTTTTTCGTCGTAATGGTTTATTCTGCTGGCCCAAAGGAGAAAGCTATGGTTCATATGATTTTGTTCGCCATCATGCTCTGCGCGGCAACGACCGGTTTGGCTGCGGCCGAAGTCGCTGATTCCTCCGCCAGCGGATTTACCGTGAAGATTGCTGTCAGTATTCAAGCCGCTCCCGACGATGTCTATCGCCAACTGATTCACGTTGGCGACTGGTGGAATGCTGAACATACCTTCTCCGGCGACGCCCGAAATCTGAGCATTGAGGAAAAGGCGGGTGGTTGTTTCTGCGAAAAGCTGCCTAACGGAGGCGGCGTGCGGCATCTGCAGGTACTCTTTTTCGCGCCGGGAAAAACGCTGCGGCTGGGCGGCGGCCTGGGGCCTCTGCAGGGCATCGCGGCCAACGGCAGCATGACCATTCAACTATCTCCTGCTGGAGCTGGCACCAAATTCGATGTGACCTACGCCGTTGCCGGATATCTTCCATCTGGCATGAATACGCTAGCGGCACCCGTGGATTCAGTCTTAACTGGCCAGTTCGTGCGCCTCAAGAACTATGTCGAACGCGGCGATCCCACCCGGAACGAAGCGGAGAAGCCGAAATAGGACTCGTTGTGCCCGATAACGCCGCCATCAGGAAACTTGGATGACTCCTAGAGGTCAGAGCCGATTCTTCCAGTACCCGGGTCGCCGGTGCCCTTGCGCGATGGCCAGCACTTGGAGCGCCGCCTGTTTCTCGCGATAGACAACAGCAAACGGGAAACGCCGCAAGACGAATTTCCGGGTGCCGTGCTCGCCAACTGGCCAACGCTGAGAGAACTCGATCACCAAGTCCATCGCCCGATCCAACTTACTGGCAAACTTCAGGGCTGCAGTCTCGTTCCGCTCCAGGTTCCAACCGAGCGCGAATTTCAACTCTGTGAGCGCAGACGGATGAATTTCCAACGCCTTACCGGCCATTGAGGATGGCCGAGATTTGCCGTCGCGCCTCCGCCCAGGGAATTGGTTTCACCTTGCCAGAATCCAGCTCCGCAATGCGACGCGCTATTTCCTGGCTCCACTCTTCCTCGGCTGAGGCGTCCAGGGTGTCCTCCAGGCTCTCAAGAAGCGAGCCCGCTAAGGCTGCACGCGCCTCCGCCGGAAGTGCTAGCGCCTTCTTTTCAGAAGTTCGGAAACCTCTTGACTCATGACAGTATTTTACGCCTCCGCTAGTACGCTCGCACTCGGTCTTCACCCAAGGATCCCAAAGTTTCTGACAACCGACCAAATCCTGAGATCAATCATTCAAGCCCTTGGGGGACTCTAACCTGGCCCGCTAGCCGCGCCGTCTCCAACAGGCGCATGGCTACTTGGCTCCCAACACTTCCTTCGCCGCGACCACAGTGTTGCAGTGAATGGTCACCGTATCCTCCAACCGACGAGCGTAGCCGCCGGCATAGGTGACCATCACGGGAATGTTGCGGGAGCGAGCTACGCGGAATACGAGTTCGTCGCGCTTCTTCAATCCCTCAATGGTGAGGGTAAGCCCGCCGAGTTGATCTTCCCGATAAGGATCGGCACCGGCGATGTAGCAGATCAAATCCGGCTCGAACTGGCGCAGTCCGGAGCTCAGCGCGTTGTCCAGCCAGGCAAGATAATCGTCATCTCCGATTCCGTCCGGCAGATCCACATCAATCGAAGACGGCGGCTTCCACGCCGGATAGTTGTTCTCCTGATGCAAGGAGATGGTGAAGACATCGCCCGCGTCCGCATTGCGGAGTTTCGCCGGACGGGAACCATGCAAGCTGGAGGGCGAACTCGAAGGCAACGGGTCGTTCGGAATGCGCGTGCCCGCGAAGATTGCAGCCGTCCCGTTGCCGTGATGAACATCGCAATCGACCGTCATGGCAGTGTGAATCTTGTCGTCACGCTGCATGCGGCGAATGGCGACGGCCACGTCGTGAATCATGCAGAAGCCTTCGCCGTGGTCCGGGAAGGCGTGGTGAAATCCGCCACCAACGTTGAAGCCGACGCGATCTTTCAGGGCACGGTCGGCCGCCAGAATCGATCCACCCGCCGCCAGCCAGAACGCCCCCACCAGTTCCGGGGAGTAGGGAATTTCCATCTGCATTTCTTCCGTAGGGGAGAGTGTTCCGGTCTTCAGCTTGTGAACATATTGCGGGGTGTGGACGAGCAGGATGTCCTGGTCAGATGCCACCTGCGGAGTCAGAAAATCCGAGGGCTCGGCGACTTTGGTTTCGACCAGCCGGTCGTGAACGAGCTGGTATTTTTCAGCGGGAAAGACGTGTTCGCCAATGGGCAGATAGTAATCGTCGCTATAGACCAGCTTGAATGGCAGCATGGAGATTCGTAAGAACTCTACATGATGGTTGGGCGCAAATGCCTGTATCTCTGACCAGCCTTCCCGCATCTAAACATTGACAACGATTCACTCAAGTCTTATCATACCATCGCTTGCAATAGCGATTGCATTGATTGTAAAGCACTTATAGGCGATAGGAGGAGTTAATTTATGGCCAAGATCATTGGTATTGACTTGGGCACCACCAATTCGTGCGTGGCAGTGATGGAGGGTGGCGAGCCCAAGGTGATCCCTAATGAAGAAGGAGGGCGCACGACGCCCTCGGTCGTCGGCTTTACCAAGACCGGCGAGCGGCTGGTGGGGCAGGTGGCCAAGCGCCAGGCCATCACCAATCCGGAAAACACAGTGTATTCGATCAAGCGGTTCATGGGCCGCCGCTACGACGAAGTGACGGAAGAAATCAAGATGGTCCCTTATAAGGTCGTGCAGTCGGGCGACCACGTCGCAGTGCTGGCGCAAGGCAAGGAATACACGCCCCCCCAAATTTCCGCCATGATTCTGCAGAAACTGAAAAAGGCGGCGGAAGACTACCTCGGCGAAAAGGTAAACGATGCGGTCATCACCGTACCGGCGTACTTCAACGACGCGCAGCGCCAGGCGACCAAAGACGCCGGCAAGATCGCGGGACTCGATGTAAAGCGCATTATCAATGAGCCAACGGCGGCAGCGCTGGCCTACGGTCTCGACAAAAAGAAGGACGAGACCATCGCGGTTTACGATTTCGGCGGCGGGACGTTTGATATCTCGATCCTGGAAGTCGGCGAAGGCGTGATCGAAGTTAAAGCCACCAACGGTGATACCCACTTGGGCGGCGACAACATCGATCAGCGCCTGGTGGACTGGTTGATCGACGAGTTCAAGAAAGATGAAGGCCTCGACTTGCGAGCCAAAGGCAACGAGATGGCCCTGCAGCGTCTGCGTGACGCGGCGGAACGCGCCAAGATCGAACTGTCCACCACCATGGAGACCGAGATCAATCTGCCCTTCATTACGGCGGATGCCGGCGGGCCCAAGCATCTCGTCAAAAAGCTGACCCGGGCCAAGTTGGAGTCGATGGTGGAAGACATCATCCAGCGTTCGGTCGGACCGTGCAAACAGTGCATGAAAGACGCCGGGGTTGATGCCAGCAAGATCGATGAAGTGGTGCTGGTCGGCGGCCAGACCCGTATGCCGCGCATTCAGGCTCTGGTGAAAGAGCTGTTCGGGAAAGAGCCTCATAAGGGTGTGAACCCAGATGAGGTGGTTGCAATCGGAGCGGCCATTCAGGGTGGCGTACTTGGCGGCGAGGTCAAAGACCTGCTGCTGCTCGACGTTACCCCGCTGACGCTGGCGATCGAAACTCTGGGCGGTGTGGCGACGGCAATGATTCCGCGCAACACGACCATCCCGACCCGCAAAACGGAGACGTTCTCCACCGCGGCCGATAACCAGACCTCGGTTGAAGTCCACGTACTGCAGGGTGAACGGCCGATGGCGGGGCAGAACCGCACTCTGGGCAAGTTCCACCTGACTGGCCTTCCGCCGGCCCCGCGTGGAGTGCCGCAGATTGAAGTGACGTTCGATATCGATGCCAACGGCATCCTCAACGTGACCGCGAAAGACATGGCCACGGGCAAGGACCAGAAGATTACCATCACCTCCTCTTCCGGCCTGAGCAAGGATGAAGTCGAACGCATGGCCAAGGAAGCCGACTCGCACTCGGCCGAGGACAAGGCCAAGCGCGAGGAGATCGAGTCGCGGAACCAGCTCGACTCCATGGTCTACAACGTGGAGAAGATGCTGCGGGAGCACGGCGACAAGATCTCAGGCTCGGAACGCGGCGAGGTCGAAAATGCCGTGGCTGACGCCAAGAAGGCGCTCGAAGGCTCCGACAAGAGCGCAATGGATAAGGCGCGTGAGCGACTGACGGCTGCGTCCCACAAGCTGGCCGAGCAGATGTATAAAGCTGCGCAGCCACAAGGCGCTCCCGCAGGCGATACGGGCGCGGGAGGTCCGGCTCCGGGCGGCGACGGCCAGGCCAAGAAAGACGAAGGCGTAATCGACGCCGAGTACGTAGACGTCGAAGACAAGAAATAAGGCTCGTGTGGCGCGGGCGCCCTCGCCCGCGTCATGAGCGTAGCGAGGGATCTGAAAGACCTTGGCCACGGATCCGCACGGATCTCACGGATTAGAAATACAGGGAATTCCGTGAAGGTCGGCGTGAGTCCGTGGCCGGCTTTTATCAAGGGAGATTGAAATTGCAATTCGAAGTAAACGGTCAAGATTATTTTCTAAATTCTTCGGACGACGAATCACGCTGGTACGTGTTCGCACCCACGGCGACGGGATTAAATCGCATTCCCGTCTATGTGGATGCACCCAAGTACGACCGCATAGGCATTCTCGAAAAACGAAGGCATAAAATCCAGAACTGAAGTTGTCATTAAACCTTAATTAGGCGATGGCGACCACTACCAAGAAAGACTATTACGAGCTTCTCGGGGTGAAGAAAAGCGCCTCGGCGGAAGACATCCGCAAAGCCTTCCGCAAGCTGGCGCGAAAATACCATCCTGACGTCAATCCTGGCGACAAGGCCGCGGAAGAGAAATTCAAGGCCATGTCCGAGGCCAACGACGTTCTGAGCGATCCCAAGAAGCGCAAGATCTACGACCAGCTTGGCTTCTACTCTGACAACATTGATCCAGCTGCCGCTGAAGCCTATGCACGTGGCAGCCCAACCGGAGCCGGCGGATTCGGCGGATTTCCCGGCGGCCAGCCTTCGGATGCTGGCAACCAGGGAGCCAACTTTGATTTCAGTGGCTTCGATTTCTCAGATATGTTCGAGGGCGGCGGGCGTGGACGAAGAGCCAGTAGCTCCGGAAGCGGTGGCTTCCGCGACATCTTCTCTGGAATTTTTGGCGGACGTGGCGGTGCAAACGTTCAGGAAGGCCCTGAACCGGGATCAGATCTGGAATACCAGGTCAACGTTCCTTTCTGGACAACAATTCGGGGCGGCGTGATGCGATTAAATATTACCCGGCGCGATGTCTGCGGGAATTGCCACGGCGATGGATACATTGAATCGCCGGGCAAGTGCCCCGAGTGTGGAGGCACAGGACAGATCACCCAGACCGGCGGCCGGATGAAGTTCAACGTCCCTTGTCCGCGCTGCCATGGAACCGGCAAGAACATCTCCACCTGCCCAGTTTGCCACGGTGAAGGTACGGTCGAGCGCACCGAGCCGCTGGAAGTTCGCATTAAGGCGGGCACGCGTGACGGCCAGCGCATCCGTCTTGCGGGCAAAGGCAATGCCGGAGTGCATGGCGGGCCGGCGGGCGACCTCTATGTAATCATCCGCGCCGGAGAGCATCCTGTCTTTCATCGCGAGAGTGATGACATCCGCATCACGGTGCCAGTGACCGCCACTGAAGCGGCCTTGGGCGCCAAAATTGAGGTTCCGACCATTGACGGTCGCACCTTACTCAAGATACCGCCGGGAACCCAGTCTGGACAGAAACTGCGCCTACGGGAGAAAGGTGTGCCTTCGGCGACAAGGGAAGGCGCGCGCGGAGACGAGATTGTCGAGGTTAAGGTGACGGTTCCCACTCCCCGCGATGAGCGCACCAAAGAACTATTGCGGGAGCTGGCCAAGCTGAACCCGGAAGATCCGCGCGCGGAACTCTGGAAAGAGATCTAGTCCCTGTTGAAGCCTATTTCCCTGTCGTCCCGAGCGCCTTGCTGGGGTCATCTTTGGGATCGATATAATTAAGCTGTGCCGGCGACATTCCATGAATCTGGATGACCGTCGCTCCCTCGCTCATGGCATAGTGGTGCATATCCGGGTCCAAATAAGCGAAGCTGCCGGCCGGAAAGCTCATCATGTGGTCGGCGTCGAACTTATCTCCCATGCCAACCTTTAACGTTCCGGACAATACCGATACGTTCTCTCGCTTGGGATGCCAATGAGGAGCGACTTTGTAGCCCGTAGGCATCTTCAGCCGAATGGTGTAGTCACCGGTCGCCGCCATGGGGTCGCCTTCCAAAACAGCCATCTGCGCACCCGGCGGCAGAAACGGCGGGGCCGGGCCGAACTTCACTTGATCCGGCGTAAACGCATTCTGTGGGGCGGCGGTTTGAGCCGCCGTTGTCGTCGCAACGAGCAAAACGACTAAGAAAAGTGGCCTCATGGGTCCCGCCTCCTTGCGGGCGATGAATCATAAACCCGGCAAACAGGAACCGGCAATCAGTTCCTTCCGTCCGAAAAGGGGACATTACTTTTTCCCATTACCTCCGTGCCTGCTCTCCCGACAAAAAAATTTAAGATTCTTCTATCACTCTGCATCTAATTTGCCGTATGCTCGCGACTGCGACTTGCTCCAGCCTAATCTGCAAAACGCAAGCATCGCTTAAGGAGGAAGCCATAGAAATTGGCGACAGCTACCGCGTCTACTGAGTCTCACCGGCAATCCCTCGCACTTCTCCCCAGGAAAAAATCCGTTCGCCTCACGCTTTGGCCTTTGATCGCCGCCACCTTCTTTATGGTGTCGGGCGGGACTTACGGCACCGAAGACATCGTGCACGGCGCCGGCTACGGCAAGGCGATTCTCATTCTCTTGCTGACCCCGATCCTGTGGAGTCTGCCCACCGCCTTCATGATCGGAGAACTCTCTAGCGCGCTGCCCTTCGAAGGCGGCTATTACGCCTGGGTGCGCCGGGCCATGGGGAACTTCTGGGGATTCCAGGAAGCTTGGCTCTCGCTGGTAGCGTCAATTTTCGACATGGCGATCTATCCAACTTTGTTTGTCCTCTACCTGAACCGCCTTTTTCCCTGGTTCGCGGAAGGACATCGCGGCGTGACGGTCGGGCTGGCGGTGGTGATCGTTTGCGCGCTACTCAACATTGCGGGCGTCCGCGTGGTCTCGACGACGTCGCTCTGGCTGTTCTCCGCCTTATCAGCGCCGTTCATACTAATCGTGGCCATCGCGCCCTTCAAGTTAGGAGCGCTTGCGACTGCGGTGACCAAGCCGACGACTTCCAGTGTGGACATCCTCGGCGGTCTGCTCATTTGTATGTGGAATTACATGGGCTGGGACAACGCCTCCACCATCGCTACCGAAGTAGAGCGCCCGCAGCGGACCTATCCCCGAGCGATGCTGGCGGCGGTGGTGATTGTGGCCGTGAGCTACATTCTCCCCGTTGCGGCGATGTGGATGACCGGCCTTTCCGCCAGCGCCTGGGAGACTGGATTCTGGGCGGATATCGCCGGACTGCTAGGTGGCCCGCTGCTGCGTGTCGGACTCGCTCTCGGCGGCATGATCAGCGGTTTCGGTATGTTTAACGCCTTGGTGATGAGCTACTCTCGGCTTCCCCTAGCCATGGCCCAAGATGGAATGCTGCCTCGCATCTTCGGCAAACTACACCCGCGTTCACGTGCCCCATGGGTGGCGATTGTGGTTTGCGCGGTGGGCTGGGCGATGTGCCTCGGGCTGGGCTTCGAGCGCCTAGTCACGATCGACATCCTTCTCTACGGCGCTAGCCTGAGCTTGGAGTTCATGGCGCTCATCGTTCTCCGCTTCCGCGAGCCGGAATTGCATCGCCCCTTCCGTGTTCCCGGAGGAATGTTCGGTGCGTTTGCCGTCGGGGTCGCTCCGATGCTGCTGCTGGGCTTCTCGGTAGTACGCAGCGAGGCCGAGCAGGTTCTGGGCATGAGTTCCTTCGCCTTCGGGATGCTGCTGATCGCAGCGGGAGTGGTGGCGTATTTCCTCAACCACGCGCTCAAGCCGGCAGGCTGGTCGGTTCCGCCGCAGGAAAAACCGCAGCCCGCAGCGTAGAAAAAGATGTTGTCATCCCGAGCGAAAAGACTGCTTCGCAATGCGAAACGGTCGTAATTCCCTTGCCGCCTCGGCCTAGATCGCAAGCTAGGGATCCTTCGACTCGACTATCGTTCGCATATCGTTCGCAAGCGAACGATAGCTTTCGCTTAGGATGACAGAGCTTCGATTGAAGAGCAGACCAGTCCGAGTCTAGTCCGTGGGTTATTTCTTTTTGTTGTAGACTTTGATAAATGTTGAGCCGGTTTGCGGCCGCGACCGAAGCGGGAGCCTGCAGAGCCTGCCCTGAGCTTGTCGAAGGGCGAAATCCCGACGGGAGCGAGGGAACCCCTGACGAAGCGTAAGTCCAAGGGCGCATACATGATCTCGGCCGTGGCCGAGATGTATGGCATCCATCCGCAAACCTTGCGTTTGTACGAGCGCGAGGGTCTGCTTAAGCCCTCACGCACCGAAGGCAACACGCGCCTCTACACCGACGAAGACTTGCAGCGCCTGGAGTTCATACTTACTTTGGCCCGCGACCTCTCGGTAAACATCAGCGGCATCGCAATCATCCTGCAAATGCGCGAGCGCATGGAAGAGATGCAGCTGCAGATTCACGATTTCGTGAAATACATTCAGGAAGAAGTCCTCTCACGCGCCAGTGCCGCGGCTGACCCATCGCGCGGAGCGATCGTGCCTGTCCGGCGGCCCTTTGTGACCCCAGCACCACGCAAGAAGTAGTGCGAATATTCAGTCGTACTTCTCGAACAAAATCGACTTGCGGTCCCAACCCCGTCCCTTCAACAATTCTCGATTCGCTTTAATCATCTTGTCCAGCCCGCAGATGTAGGCATGCATGTCGGTGCCTCCCTGAACGATGTCGGCGACGTGTTCCTGCACGTATCCGCACAAGCCTTTCCAATCCGGACTTCCCCGGCTCAGCGTTGGCAGGTAGTGAAAGTTAGCGTGTTCCCCGGCGAGGCGCAGGAATTCCTCGTGATAGTAAATGTCTTTCTCGGTGCGATTACCAAACAAAAGCCAAAGCTGCTTGCCCTGATGTCTCGAGGGATCGGCCAACAGCCAGTGCAGCATAGAGCGGAAGGGCGCAATACCCGTGCCCGTCGCAATGAAAATAGTGTCGCGAAGCGGAGGCCGCAGGATGAAGTCACCGAATGGCCCCTGGCACGCGATCTCAGCGCCCTCCTTCATATCGCACAGAAAGTTCGACATGAACCCATCCTGCACCCGATTCAGACACAGCGCGAAACGATTGTCATTGTCCGGCGGCGAGGCGATGGAGTAGGCCCGGGTGATCTCTTCGCCATCGGGCCTATTTGTTTTGAGCGAAAGCCATTGTCCCGCGACAAAACCGAAGCGCGGTAGCCCCTGCAATTCGAATTCGAGATGCTTCGTAGGTTCTGAGAGAGCGACGGAGCCAGTGAGGCGCGCGGTAAACGTCTGGAACGGAGTCATTGGTTCTATAGATGACAAAGATGATTATTTCGACGCCTGCCTGTCATGCTGAGCGAAGGAGTCTTTCACTTCGTGAACGACGAATGAGTCGAAGCATCCCTGCGATCACCAACTGCGATCGTGATTATAGGGGTCCTTCGAAGCGAAAGCCCGTTCGCTTTGCGAACGGGCTTTCTTGCTCAGAATGACACAGGTTGAGCCGACGAAAAGCGCTATTCCACCGTCACCGACTTCGCCAGATTTCTCGGCTGATCCACATCGCATCCACGCCGGACGGCGATATGGTAAGCCAGCAATTGCAGCGGCACAATTTCAAGGATCGGAGACAGTTCTTCTGGCGCGGCCGGGACGTAGAGCACCTGGTCGGCAGCTTCTTTGATGTCTTCGTCACCTTCAGTGGCCAATGCGATCACCTGTCCGGAACGGGCTTTCACTTCTTTCAAATTCGAAATGGTTTTCTCATAGCGCACCATCGACAGTTCATTCTTGGGATCGCGCGTGGCAATAATAACGACGGGAAGGTTCTCGTCAATCAAAGCATTGGGCCCGTGTTTCATCTCACCTGCCGGGTAACCCTCCGCGTGGATGTAAGAGATTTCCTTCAACTTCAAAGCGCCTTCGAGCGCGATGGGGTAATGGATGCCGCGCCCCAGAAAAAGAAAGTCCTGCGCGCGCACGTATTCTTTAGCCAAGTCTTCGCATTCCTGCTCACGTGTCAGCAGATGCTCGAGCTTGCCCGGAAGGCGAGTCAGTTCCTGCATGGCCTCGGTAGCTTGCTCTTTACTGGTGGTGCCGCGCACTTGCGCCATGTATAACGCGAACAAGTAGAGAGCGGTGAGTTGCGCGGTAAAAGCCTTGGTCGAGGCCACGCCGATTTCCGGACCAGCGTGGGTATAAATCGTCCCCGCGGCCTCGCGCGTAATCATGGATCCAACCACGTTGCAGATGGCCAGGGTCTTCGATCCCTTAGCTTTCGCCTCACGCTGGGCCGCAATGGTGTCCGCAGTCTCGCCCGACTGCGAGATCAGCATGGTAATCGTGTCCGGCGGAATGATCGGGTCGCGATAGCGCCATTCGCTGGCGTAGTCCACTTCCACTGGAATTCGCGCCAGGCCTTCGATCATGAACTTGCCCGCCTGGGCGGCGTGCCAACTGGTCCCGCAGGCGGCGATGTTGATCTTCCTGGCCTCCTTTAATTCTGCCTCGCTGATCTCCATCTCATCGAGAAACACGTTCCCGGTTTCTTGCGAGATTCGCCCCAGGGTCGTATCACGAACGGCGCGCGGCTGCTCATAAATCTCTTTGAGCATGAAATGCTTGAAGCCGCCCTTCTCCGCCATGATCGGGTCCCAGGTGACGTGCTGGACCTGACGGACGATGGGCTGTCCATTGAAGTCCATAAGCTGCACGCCCTCCGGCGAGATCACGGCCAAATCGCCGTCAGCAAGAAAGAAAAGGTCGCGGGTGTGATAGAGGATGGCGGGGACGTCAGAAGCTACGAAGTATTCATCTTTACCCAGGCCGATTACAGCGGGCGGGCCGTTGCGGGCAGCGACAATCTTGTCCGGCGCATCACCAGCGATCACGGCCAACGCAAACACGCCACTTAGTCGTCCAACTGTCTTCCTGACGGCCTCTTCCAGAGAAGGACGATGGCCGTTGTCAGTCTTTAGATAGTATTTCTCCACCAGGTGAGCGATAACTTCTGTATCGGTTTCGGTGGTGAACTTATGGCCCTCTTCAATCAATTTCTTCTTGAGCGAGACGTAGTTTTCAATGATGCCGTTGTGCACCACGACAATACGCCCAGTGCAATCCCGATGCGGATGCGCATTCTCTTCAGTAGGTCGGCCGTGCGTGGCCCAGCGCGTATGACCGATTCCGTAAGTGCCGTCCAGGGGTTTAAGACGGATTACTTCTTCCAGGTTTCGCAGTTTGCCCTCGGCCCGGCGAATCTGCAAGGCGCCACCATTGCCACACACCGCGATGCCAGCGGAGTCATAGCCGCGATACTCCAGCCGCCTCAGCCCGTCGATAATGACGGGCACTACGCGTTTCTTGCCAACGTATCCCACAATACCGCACATGCGATTACTCCTTATTTCGGCGGGGGAATACCGAAAACTAAGTTTAGATGGCATTACTGGAGGATCCGGCCCTATTCGTTGCGCGGGCTCAATTAGTCGTCCAGGGAGAGCCGATACTCTTCAATCACAGGGTTGGTTAGAACGTCCTGCGCGATACGCGTGACCTCCGCCTCCGCTTCCTTTCGGGTGAGGCCGCCATCAAAGGTGAGTTCGAAGTACTTACCCTGGCGAACTTCCTCCAAGCCTTTATATCCCATTTTCTTCAGAGCCCCCTGGATAGTCTTTCCCTGGGGGTCCAGAACGCTCTTCTTAAGTGAAACGTATACGTAAGCTTTCATGGGGGACTACCACAATTAATGGGGGACTACCACAATTATACGTCAGAAGATCACAAAGTAAGCAAAACCACGGACTTAGCCCAGTCGTGTGAGCCGTTCATCCAAGGCTGTCAAAGCGTTTTGCAGCAGCTGACGATGGCGGGGATTTTGCGCGGCCTGCAGCTGCTGAACGATATGTTTGCGGGACAACAAGAGCGCCTCTTCCTGTTTCTTCTTCGCCATTTGTCGGGGTGTAAGCCGTGTTTTCGATTCAGTCGGAGTATTGGCCGCTACCTGTTGCTCCTCAACCGACTTGCTTTCCCAGCCGCGAGCCATGTGTAAATTATACCCAGAACCTGATCCTGGTTCCGGGATACCGGCGTCAGCGGAAGCGAGGGAGATTTTCCTCGACATTCGGGCTGGCACAAGAAATGCCAAAAAAACCCTTTGTCTGGGAAGTAGTTTGGGTTATTGTTCCGACTTGCGTTTCGGGTGAGGAGATTCAAATGAGGGCGTGGAAGATCCGGACCGGAACCGCCGACCCCAGGTTTGTTGCAAGTTCAGCATCGTCTTGGTGGCAACTCCGGCATACGAGAACGGGAAGATGTTTCGTGCGTAGCAGTTGGTGGAAACTGAGGGGGATCCAGCCATTCTCGCTGCTGGGTTGAATCTACGCGCATCACGAGAGCGGCTCGGCCTCACCATGCGTGATGTCGAAACCGCAAGCGCGCGCATTTCCGAGAGGCACGGCAACGACGAATTCGCTGTCAGCCCCAGTCGCCTGTCCGACATCGAAACCAAAGGCCTGGTTCCCAGCATTTTTCGGCTTTACTCTCTCGCCGTGATTTACCGTCGCGACCTGCGCGAATTGCTCTCGTGGTATGGGATTGACTTCAATGCCGCGGTTCCGGATGTAAGTGTTAGCCTACCGCCCAGGTCGCATCGCTGCGAGATTCTGCACAGCGCTTCAGCAGTGCAGATGCCGATTCGCCTGGACCCTGCGTTTGATCCGCGCCGTACCTCGAACTTGGGACGGATGGTGGAGCAATGGGGATTAGTCCCGCTGACATACCTTACCCAATTCGCCAGCGATCATTACTGCTACGCCTACATCGGCAGCGAAGATTTCACCATGTACCCAATCCTGCCGCCCGGCACTTTTCTGCAAGTGGATGAGTCCCGGAACAAGATCGTGCATGGGATGTGGCGATCAGAATACGAGCGTCCGATTTACTTCGTAGAAACGCGGCAAGGCTATACCTGTTGTTGGTGCACCATGAAAGGGGAGAACATCGTCCTACAACCCCACTCATTGTCTCCCGCGCCACTGCGGATCCTGAGACATCCCCAAAGTGCGGAGGTGATCGGTCAGGTCGTTGGCATCGCCCTCAAACTGGGGGAGTGGCGCCCCTTGGAGACTTTGTCCGACTCGAAGCCAGACTCGAAAGAGCGTGCAGTATTGAACTGAAATGCCGCGCCGAGCCGCCGCCGAGATCGTGCGGCATCAAGACCGGCAAATCACCCTGCAGATTCTCCAGATATTCGCATGGGTTCATTCTCGATGCTTCGCTTGAAATCATCACGTCGTTCCGCAGTTCCCTAACGGGAGTCCGCAGTACTCTCAAGAACAATAAGCGGTGGGCCTCCGCCAACGCCTCCTGTGCTGCTACCTCTCCGTAGACTCTGCCCAGGCCCCAATGGGTGTAGGGCGTTCCTCCCTCGGCGCGCAGGAGAGAAAGGTATTCCAGCTTGCCGAGAATTCCTGAGACGGCTGCTAGCGTCGTCCCAATCACATCCTCAATTGCTGACTTTAGCGTCATGTTTCTTGCTTTTGTTCGGATTTCGAAACGCCGGACGATCCGAAGCCGGGCGCCGTAGACACCTTAACCTCGCATACATTACCACGGTGTGAACCTTGTCGACTACTGAGAAGGGAGCGCGTCTATAGTGCAGTTCGATTGTCTTACTGAATCAAAGTTGTTGCCTGAGCGGTGCCTAGATAAACCGTTGCGAGTGAGCGTCAAAACGAGGTATAGTGCGCCGTTTGGGTTACATGCCACCCGCTTCTTGGGATTACAGGTGGATGGCTCCACATATCTCTGAGCTGGTGATTGGGTTCGTGATGATCGGGTATGGACCCGGATCAGATTTCCGATTTTTCGCTTACATGTTGTCCTGGGTCGGGAGGGTCCTACAGCTTGGAAACGAAACCTCGCGAAGTTCCATGGACGAGCTGCAACGTAGGCTAATGCAATGATTCTGCCGGTTTTTCTGGTTGCGGTATCGCTGATCGCGTTGCTCCTGTTACTACACGCGGCACGGGGGCAAAGCGCCGCCGTCAGCAACATGGATGATCTGGCTGGACGGACGCGGCCCGTCGACATTGATGCTTTTCGCAATCTGATGGATCCTGAAGAGGAGGAATTCTTGCGGCTTAACCTGCCCTCCGGCGAGTTCCGGGCTGTCCAGAGGGAACGACTGCAGGCCGCCGTGGATTACGTCCAAAGCACTGCGCACAACGCGGCCATTCTGTTGAGATTGGGTGAGGCAGCCGCACGCAGTACAGATACCACGATTGCCAACACGGGGCGGCAGTTGGCCGATAGTGCCCTCCGCTTGCGACTGTATGCCATCCTGGCGATGGCGCGGTTGTATTTGGGAATCGCGTTGCCCGGGGCCCGTCTTTCCGCCGATCGACTGCTCGACGGCTACGAACGTCTCAGCGATCTCGCCGCTCAACTAGCAATTATGGAGCATCCCGCCCGCGCTGCTCGCCTCTCTGCGATTCTTTGAGGTTCCAATTTAGGACCCAAAGTGGTTCTCAAATGTCGTCGATGTCGATCCTATCTACCTGTTCTACTGCAGTGTGGGCTGGCAAGACGATGAACACTCCGTACGGGCTGGAAATCATTGAGAGCTGCGTCACTTGTAAACTGCGGCGAGACAAATGGTTCTGCAGCCTGTCTCCCGAGGTGGTGAAGTCATTCAGCGGCGCCAGCCATCTGAGCACTTACCCGGGCGGTGCTGTCCTTTTCGTCGAAGGCCAAATGCCGCGAGGCGCTTTTGTTCTTTGCTCCGGCAAGGTCAAGCTCTCGACTACTTCTCGGGAAGGAAAAGTGCTAATCCTCAAAATGGCGGGACCAGGAGAGGCCCTGGGACTTAGCGCGGTGATTTCCGGGACATGCTGCGAATTGACTGCTGAAACCTCGGGGCCTTGCCAGGTGAATTTCATTGAACGCGAAGCCCTGATGAAGATATTGCAGAAACATGGGGAGTTGGGTTTGCACTCGGCACAGGCATTGAGTAGGGAGTTTCAGTCAGCCTATCGTGATATCCACGACTTGGTGCTGGCGCGGTCGTCAGCAGGGAAACTGGCCAAATTGCTTTTGTCGTGGACGACCGGCCGGGACAAAGAAAATGGGACATGTGAGATTCGCATTCGATCGAGCCTCACCCACGAGGAAATGGCGCAGATGATTGGGTCTTCACGTGAGACTGTGACTTGTCTGTTGAGCGAGCTCAAGAAAAAGGAATTCATCCGGCTAGACGGCTCGACTCTGGTCATCCGCAATCGAACTGCTTTGGAAGCGCTGGCTGCGTGATATTGGTTGCAGCCAGGAAAGCGGCCGGTGAACTCCTCCCACCGGCCGCCTCCCCTATTTGATCTTCTCTCCGTTAACTTTCGGAAGAATGGCCGCCATCGTCGTCCTCTCTCTTGATGGTCCTCCCGCTAGAAGTGGAAACCTATCTCAGCCGTCAATGAGCGCGGCGTCACATAGTGTGTGCCGCTGAACGTGGAGAAAAAGTTGTACAACGCCACCTTGTTCGTCAGGTTGATAGCCGTGAGGCGCAGGCTCCACTTATAGCGCTCCGCGCGGAAGAGGTTGTCGTCTCCCACGCTGAGATCAAACAGGTTTCGCGGCTCAATCCGCTGCGGATTGTGGTCGTCGTTTTCTTTCCCTGGCGCCGGGATCTTGACAAAGATGGATCCCAACCCAGCCGCATCGCAAGTGGAGAGCGCGACTCCAAAGGGGCTTGGCGCGGCCAGTTTGCCGTTGCAGGTTAGCCCCGCCTGAAATTCCTGGTCCGCAGTGAGAGGGAGCGTAGTGATGTTGTTCACGAAACCAACTTGGCCCTGCGGAAGCGGAGTGGTCGTCCCGGGAATGACTCCTGTTCCCCCATCCAGGGGGGAAGTGGAAGCAGAGCAGGTTGCGGTTGGCGCGGAGCATGGTATTGACCCAGCCACCAGGCC
This sequence comes from uncultured Acidobacteriota bacterium, assembly GCA_963696025.1. GTDB lineage: Bacteria > Acidobacteriota > Terriglobia > Terriglobales > Acidobacteriaceae > JABCYV01. The sequence goes on along the minus strand of CAVOII010000014.1, from coordinate 927,677 downwards.
GCTGTCGTACCTCCAGTTGAAGCCGACCCACGGCCCATTTTTCCACGGCTGGTACTGAAAGTGGGTCGTCTGGTTGAACTTTTCGTCATGGTCAATGCGGAAGACGGCTGGCGCGGGCAAAAAGGGTACGCCGCCGACTTGCGGCGGGAAGAAGCGCGCGGCAACGCTGGACATCACCACGAGTGCGGTAAACCCGTGATAGTTCGGAACGCTGACGCGGAGCGTATACCCCGGGATTTTCGAATTATGCCACTCGATCGGAAATGCGATCGGTGAGGCGGCCACGACGCCGAAGTCGTAGGAGCCGTGGGTGTACTTCCAGATGTATTCACCATCCACGACCAAATATTTCCCGAAGGCCTGCTGAAGCCCAGCGTGGAATTCGTTGCGCCACCCCGGACGAATTGCCCCACCGCTACAGGGAATGTTCGGTGGCGGCACTAAGAAGGCGATTACCGGGTTGCTGCATCCGGTGCTGGCAATGACCAGATTTTCGTTGAACGGGGATTCCATGGTTCGCGCGTACGAAATTCGCAGCACAGTATTCGTTGCTTTGACGTTGTACGCGATACCTAGCCGTGGCTGCGCTTGGCCGTCCTTGCTAAACCCGCGGTAGATGTCTCCGCGAATCCCAAGGTTGAATGCCCACCTTCCCTTGGTGATTGAATCTTGGACGTACAGCGCGGTTTCTTTCACGTCCGTGTGGCCGTGAAAGCTGAACGGACTTCCTCCACGGGTCAAGTCGCTGGGGGCAAGGATCGTGCAGGGGGGGGCAGTAGGATTGCCCTTGGCGTCCAGGCACGAGGTACCTGGGACCGGCTTGCCAGTGGCTGGATCGAGCTGGTTGAATAATCCTAAGAACCCTGGATCGACCGTGCCTAGAGTGTCATTCTCCGTCAAGAATGTCTGTTGGTACGTAACTCCCGCTTTTATGTTGTGGATACCCTTCACGTAAGAAATGTCCCCCCGAAGACCGGCATTAGTAAGCTTCCGGTCTTGCGTGATGGTCTGAGCCTGCAGGTCTGGGGAAAAGTCCGCGAAGGGATCGGCGCTTGGGTAGTAGTTGAATTGGTCTCTCCGAACAAAAGCGCCCAACGTAGTCACTGCGGACGAGTTGAGCACGTGCGTCCAGGACGGAGCGATGTTAAATGTCCCGATCTTCGAGCGCTGATCCGTCTGACCAAGAGGTGCCCTATTTAGCGGGTTGACGGCTTGCCCGGCAGGACAAAAGAACCCCGCGTTGCAGGTATGGAATTGCTGGTCGAAGGTATTGGGGTTTTGAAACCAGGAACGCGTGTAGCCAAAGTTCAAGTGAATCGAGTCCGCGCTTGAAAGTTGATAGTCGACTCGGTCGAAAATGTTCTCCTCGTTCCCTTTGTCATGGATTACGGCGAACTCAGGCGGGTCAAGGAACCGGCCGCTGTTAAGCCCGTTCGCGGAAATGAAGTTTCCCCATTTTGCGCCTCCGTAAGCGAGGTCGAAGCCAACATTGGATGTGCCAAAGGAGCCATACGAGGTGGTCAAACTACCGTGAGGCGTCGTCACGCCCTGACCCGAACGCGTCGTGGCCACAATCACCAGGCTCGTCTTGCCCCCATATTCAGCGGGAGGTGCGCCTTGGATGACCTCCAGCGACTGAATTGAATCCACTGGAACCTGGTTCGAAAAGACTTTGCTCTGCTGATCGGTGATGGGCTGACCATCAACCGAGAAGGAGTTTGACGCGTGGTCACCCATTCCATGAAACAGGCCATTCGAGTCTGCGGCGATTCCCGGTGTGGCGAGTGTAACCAGCGAACTCAACGACGATGAGGCACTCTCCAGAGGGATCTTGTCGAACAATTCGCGATCCACATCGGTGTGAGCCGTTGGATCGTTCTCCACGAGATCTTCCCCAGCCTCGACAGTTACGCTCTCCGAAGATCCGGAGACCTTGAGGCTGATCTTGACGTCCAAAGGAACGGCGGATCGAACTTCAACGTCTTGAGCGTAAGGAGCGAACCCCGCACCGCTGACACTTAAGTGGTAGGGATTAAATGGAACGTTTGGGAAGCTGAATCTCCCGGAGCTATCCGTGGTGGTTGACCGGTCAAAGTGACTGACTGGGTTATGAATCTCAACGGTTGCATCCGGAACCACAGCCCCAGTCGGGTCGAGGACTGTGCCGCTGATGGATGCGGAGTTGGACTGCGCCTCGACCCGAAGACCGACGGTCAAAAAGAAAACCAATATGAAAGCCGCATGAAGCGACTTCTGATAAGAAGCCAGCATGATTCCTCCAAAGCGAATAGGGTTGAAGATCTAACTGAAACGGGACCGATTGACCTGGTATGACCCTAAACTGACGGTGGAGGACGGATATGGAGGGACGAGACGAAACTTGAAGACTTTGAAACAGGGTCAGGAGCGACGAACAGCACGGTGCGAGCAAAAACCGGGGCGGGCCGATAGAACGCGTGGCCGATGATCCCGGAATGAGCGACTGAGCAGACTGAACACTCGTGGTTGGGTAGCTTGGAGTTTTCAGAATGTACGTGAACGGCTTGGACGACGCCAACGAACGTGACCAGGAGGACGCAAGCTAGGGCCAGAACTTTAACGAATACACACCAGCGGGCGGTATGTGAAAACCGAATCAAACAAAATATCCTGGTGATCATATTAGATCACACTTGTCCTTGGGAAGGCTATTTGCCTACGGTTACGCGTGAGATGCGTCTGCGGTTTTCAATCGTTGCCCTACCAAACAACTCATCGCTGATAGAGGCGCCTTGCTAGTGAATGAGCGGAAAAACTCAGTCCAAGAGGCCGTAGAGCTGATCGATTCCAAACGATTCCTGCGACTTCGGCGAGAGTAACAGATACGTCGCCATGCAGAGGCCGAGGATCGCCAAGGCGAACATCACCATCCCAGCGCGCCTCCGCTGATTGTGAGTCACGTAAGTCAAAGACATTTGGTACACCTGACAGAGAAGTGGGCTACAATCCGAAAAGTTCGCGCAAGCGCTTGGTCTGCGCGCGGCTGACGGGGATTTCAGTCTGCTTCTTGTCATCCATGCGCAGTTGGTAGGAACTCTTAAACCAGGGGACGACTTCCTTGATGCGATTGATATTCACCATGTAGGACCGGTGCACGCGCCAGAAGAGGTTAGGGTCGAGGCTGTCCAGGAGTTCTTCGAGGGTACGGCAGTTCGACTGGCCCTCCATTCCATTAATTCCGCTGGTCACCACCGAGATCACACCCTCCTCGATGGAAGCGAAGCACACATCTTTCTGATTGACCAGGAACAGCCGTCCTCCGGACTTGAGCAAGACTTTGGATGTCTGCGGCTTCTGCGCCTCCAGCATGCGCATCAGGGTCTCCAGCTTGTCCGCAGAGTTGGCGCTGGATCCAACTTTAGCTCGCGCTTTTTGCACCGACAGCGCGACCCGCTTCTTATCGAACGGCTTTAGCAGATAGTCAACTGCATTTACCTCGAACGCTTTCACCGCATATTGGTCGAATGCAGTGGCAAAAACGATCTTCGGGAGTGGGACTTTCTTATCGAGCAGCTTCTTGATCACGCCGAAACCGTCGAGGCCCGGCATTTGTACGTCGAGAAAGACCAGATCGGGGTTGTGTTCGCGTATCAGGCTAACGCCTTCGACGCCATTCTTCCCCTGTGCGACCACATCCACATCACCCACATTTTTCAGCAGGAACGCGAGTTCGTCACGGGCAAGCTGCTCATCGTCGACGATTACGGCGGATAAAGACATGGTCCCTTGCGAGGCGCTAGTTTTCGCCTCAACCATTGTAGCTGCTCGCTATCCACAGCGCATCTTTTAGGATCAATCAGACGGCTTCTGACGGTTCATCATGCGGCCCATATCCATCTTCTTATAGTCGGGAGGGATCTCAAACGTACTGCCAGGAATCGGCCCTTCGTGAATGTTGCGAATTTCCATAACATTGCCGTCAGCATCAGTCATCTTGACCAGCAAGCGCAGGTTACCATCAAGCCACACATCGCTCGTCTTGCCATCCGACGAGGTCCCTTCGTATTTTACGGCACTTCGACCGTTCAGAGTGTCGCTGCCAATTTTTCGGCAACTCCCGAGCTTTTCCTTGGTCTTAAGTTGCGCAGCCAGTCGCTACCAATCCGGGCAGGCCTTATTCACATCAGCCGGTCGCCAAAAAACTGACGCCTGCTGTTGCACCATGGGACTAGGAAAGTCCATATACATATGCCGTTCCGGCATGACTACAAAATAGGCATGCTCCCCGGTGTCCCAAATAACGAAGGGGCTCACATCACCCTGCTGCTTCACCGGTTCCATTCGCACCTTGTCGGCGCTGACGAAAAGCTTGGCGACTTGGTTCTCATGACCCGCGCACATTGAATCCGTCGGCAGTGAAATCCTGCGCAAGCGCTCTAGTACTCATGATGAACAGAAATGCACACAATAGATGAAATCCGATCGCGGTCGCATGTCTTCACCCCAGTTTGTAAAAATTATGTCGCTTTCAAAACGGACCGTGGCAGCATATCAGAAGTTGGGGCGCCCGGAATCCGTTGGGAACAGCATCCTCAGCGTCGTTGATACGCGCTGTGCCGCTAGGCGCTAAACTGAATCTCAATGAACTACATCTACGGAATCAACGCCGTTGCCGGGGCATTAAAGGCACGTGGGCGTTCCTTTGAGTGGGTCGGCGTGTCGAAAGAGCGACACGATCTGCGCCTGCAACGTGTTGTCGACGAATCCCGGCGCCAGGGAGTTGCGGTGCGGTTCTTGGCTCGCGCCGAACTTGACCGCATGGCTGGCAACAACGCTCATCAGGGAGTGGTGGCAGTAACGTCGAACAAGCGCTACAACGATCTCGATGACGTGATTGCCGCCAAGCGTGGCCGGCATTCATTGATCGTTGTGTTGGATGGAGTGGAAGATCCTCACAACCTCGGGGCGATCCTGCGCACCGCAGATGCAGGGGGCGCGGACGGAGTGGTAATTCCCGAACGCCGTGCCGTGGGCGTGACTGCGATCGTAGCCAAGGCATCTGCGGGCGCGAGCGAACACTTGCCCATGGCCAAGGTGACAAATATCGCTCGCACTCTGGAGGAATTAAAGGAAAAGAACTTATGGATCGTTGGCCTTGATGAACGCGGAAGTCAGACTTACGACGCGCTCGACTACAACATGGATTGCGCCATCGTGCTGGGATCGGAGGGCAAGGGCGTCCACGACCTGGTTGCGAAGAAGTGCGATTTTCTCGTTTCCATTCCAATGCTGGGGAAGGTGCCATCTTTGAACGTTTCGGTGGCAGCAGGAGTGGTTTTGTACGAAATCGTGCGGCAGCGGCGGAAGAAGGCGGAGACATAGAAGTGAGAATTGTCTCTATTTTGCTCTATGTTCTCTGTGCCTCCGTGGTGAATTGCCTTGCTCTGGATCGCGAAGCCTTCACTTTCACGAAGTATGACTTGGATGTCCGCGTTGAACCGGAACAGCAACGTCTGGCCGTGCGAGGCAAGATCACGCTACGCAATGATTCGCTCGCGCCGCAAAGTGACCTTGCCCTGCAAGTTTCTTCCAGCCTGGACTGGAGCTCCATTCGCATCGCAGGGAAGCCGGTCCGTTTTGTCACTCACGAATACACAAGCGATATTGATCACACCGGCGCGCTTTCCGAGGCCGTCGTTGTCCTGCCGCACGATTCGCCGCCGGGAGAAAAAGTCGAAATCGAAATTGGATATGAGGGAACGATTCCCCTCGATGTGACGCGACTCACGCGAATCGGCGTGCCCGATGATCAAGCCAAGCACACCGACTGGGACCAGATCAGCCGGTCGTTCACCGCGGTTCGGGGAATTGGTTATGTCGCGTGGTATCCAGTGGCGACGGAATCGGCAGATTTGTCCGAGGGAAATAGCGTTTTCGAGGTATTGGGGAGATGGAAGACGCGGGAAGCACAGGCGGAGATGAGGGCCAGGCTGACTAATTCAGGACAGGGTGTGTCGTCTCTTTTTCTGTGCAACGGCGAAAGTGGCCCGCGGGGGTATGAACGAATCAGCAGAGTCTCTGCAGCTAGTACCGAATGCCGATACCCGCAGCTGAGGACGGGCGTGCCGGTTTTTGTGCTCAGCGGATACAGCGGACTGGACAGGCCCTCGGCCAACATCTCTTACTTTCCCGACCACAAGTCCGGCGCGGAGAACTATGCGCTTGCGGCGGAGTTGGCGGTTCCGTTTGTGACGCACTGGTTCGGACAACCACGGGTAAAACCCGAGGTGGTGGAGCTCGCCGATCCCGAAGCTGCGCCTTTTGAGACGGGCAGCGTGGTCTTGACACCGCTCGCGAGCAACGATTCCAGGCGCTATGCGCTCACGGCAGTGCACCAACTGACGCATGCAGCGTTTGCATCCCCGCGTCCGTGGATTTACGAGGGCTTGGCGCACTTCGCCCAGGCGGCGTATCGCGAGAGCAAGGATGGACGCCAGGCGGCGCTCGATTTTATGGATTTGCACCGCGCGGCAATTAGCGATGCCGAAAAAGCAATCACGGCGGAGCACAGTCAGAATGCCGCGGCGAATGAATCCCTCATCAATACGAACGGGGAAGAGTTCTATCGCAGCAAGGCCATGTATGTCTGGTGGATGCTGCGCGATATGATCGGTGATGATGCGCTGCAGAAAGCACTGTCCGCCTATCACTCTGATCAGGATAAAGAACCCGCTTTCGTGCAACGCTTGATTGAGGCGCAGACCAAGCGCGATCTCGAATGGTTCTTCGACGATTGGGTTTATCGCGACCGCGGTCTGCCTGACTTCCGCGTCGACTCGGTCTTCACCCGGCAAACACTGCAAAACACTTACCTGGTCACGGTCTCGGTCGAGAATCTAGGAGACGCCGGCGCTGAAGTGCCGGTTACGGTGCGTATCGATGGCGGCGATGTGAGCAAGAGGTTGGAGGTTCGTGGGAAGTCAAAGAATGCCATCCGGATCGAGGTTTCGTCTCCGCCGCGCGAAGTTGCCATCAACGACGGCAGTGTGCCGGAAAGTGACATGAGTAATAACACCTTCAAGGTTGAAGCACTAGAGAAATAAGGTGACGTGGGGGCGCCGGAAACATCAGGAGCCTGGAAAATCTACAATCTAAAATCAAGAATCTGAAATATTTGTGTTCTGTGCCTGTGTGGTGAATGGAGCTTAGGAGGGATCATGACGGAAGCTGAGCTGAAAAAGCACTTGGAAGCGGCGGAGAAGAGCCCGAAAGAAATCGCGGCCGCCGTGTCGGGTCTGCCCGAGAAGACGTTGCGCTACAAACCGGCACCAGACAAGTGGTGCATCCAAGAAATTCTGGGGCATCTGGCCGATATGGAAGTCTTGTACGCGTACCGGATCCGGCAGATGCTGGCGGACAAAAAGCCGGTGATCGCACCCGTTGACCAGGACGATTGGGCGAAGCATCTCGGATACACAGGAACCCCACCTGCCGAACTGGTTGCCCTGTACGGGCTGAACCGCCACGCCAACTTGCGATTGCTACAACGTCTGCAACCGTCAGACCTGGAGAAATCCGCGTATCATCCCGAACTTAAAACGAACGTGACGGTGGCGGAGTATGTCGAGAAGATGGGAACGCATGGCGTGAATCATCTGGAACAGATCGAAAGATTGAAGAAAGAAGCGAAAAGTGCATAGGGCGTTGGTTGCCTTTCGCAAAACGAAAGGCAACGCTTCCTCAGGATGACAATGCGTAGAGGATTTTGTTCAATGCGGCTCATTCGTGAACTGCACCAGCGCATCTAATTTTTTTGCCGCCGCACCTGAGTCAAGTGATTGTGCCGCAATCGGCAGCGCGTCGTCCAAATGATCAGCCCTGCCCGCAGCCACCAGTGCTGCCGCCGCATTCAGCAACACCACATCCCGCCGGGCTGACTTTGTGCCACCGAGGATCTCGCGAATGATGCTTGCGTTAGTAGGAGCATCGCCGCCGCAGATTTCTTCGATACTGGCTCGCTTGATCCCGAATTCTTCGGGCGTGACCTCATAGGTGCGAACATTTCCTTCGCGCACTTCGGCGATTCGTGAGGGACCGGTAATGGTGATTTCGTCCAAGCCGTCCAAGCCGTGCACTACCAAGGCCCGGTGCAGACCCAGCATGCTGAGCGCCTCCGCAAGCTTCTCCACCAAATCCACCGAATAGACGCCAACCACTTGCGCCGAGGCACGCGCGGGATTCGTGAGCGGCCCCAGCAAATTGAAGACTGTACGCAAGCGAAGTTCGCGGCGAGCGGTTTGCACGTATTTCATCGCAGAATGCATCGCCGGTGCGAAGAGAAATGACATTCCAAGTTCTTCCAGGCAGCGGGCCAGGCGCGCGGGCGCGAGGTCGATGTTGACGCCCAGAGCTTCCATCACATCCGCCGAGCCGCATTTTGAAGTCACGCTGCGGTTGCCGTGTTTCGCGACGCGCACGCCGGCACCCGCCACCACGAACGCTGTGGCGGTCGAAATATTGAAGGTGCCACTGGCGTCGCCGCCTGTGCCGCAAGTGTCCACCAGCGCGTCGCGTCCGGTGCCGCTGACGTCGATAATTGAATCCCTCTGAAGCGGCAAAGGTGCCGCAGCCAACCGGATGGCTTCCGCAAAGCCCACGATCTCCTCGACCGTTTCACCCTTCATGTGAAGGGCGACCAGCAAAGCGGCAATCTGCGCGTCCGTGCATTTGCCGGTGAGCACTTCAGACATGACACCACGCGCCTCTTCGCGCGACAAGGATTGACGATGGTTGGCGATGCGATGGAGGACGTCGATGATCATGGACGGCTATAAGGTTAGCATCCGTCAACCGGCCAAAGACTCAATTGCCTGCACCGCCTCCGGCGAGAGCGACAGGTGCCGACTGGTCAGATCCTGCTTCATGTGTTCGGGATTAGTAGTGCCGGTCAGCGGCAACATTCCAACCGCGCGCGCGAAGCCGAACACAACCTGCGCCGGAGTAGTGCTCGAGCCCTCAGCGAGATCGGTGACTAGTGGATGGTTGAGCACTTCCGCATTCGCGGTGAGAAGGGAAAAGCCTTGGTAGGTAATCTTTCGCTCCTGGCAAAACAAGCGCACATCTCGGTCCCAGCCGAGGCGGGCGTAGCACCGGTTTTGCACAAATTCAGGCCCTTCGGTATGGGAGGCCGTCATCTGCTCCAAGTGCCGAAGGGATACATTGCTCACGCCGAGGAGGCGCGTCCGACCAACGTCCCGCTCCTTAATCATCGTTTCCCACACTTCGGCATCAGCTTCGGTCCAGCCGTAGCCGGAGGCAGGCCCGTGCAGCACGTAGCTGTCGACGTGGTCGGTCCCAAGATGCTCCAACGAACTGGCCATCGATTGCGCGACCTGAACCGAAAGGCTGGCCGCAGGATCGTAGGGTAGACGGTGGTCCTGACCGGGTCGATAAGTGAATTTCGTCTGCAGAAAAAGATCGGCGCGCGTTACCATCCCGGCGCGATAGGCGGCTGCCAACCCTTCACCCACACCAGCTTCGAAGTAATGGCGTCGCTGGTTGGCGGTGTCGATTCCTCGAAAGCCCATACGGAGGGCGAGTTCGACGAGGGCTGCAGTACGGTCTTCTTTCCAGGCCGTGCCGTAGAGAAAATCAGGAATGGGCGAAGATTCCTGCGTGGACATGGGCGTTATTGTGCCATGAGCCAATGAAGCTGGATTCGATGCAACCCGTTTGCCCAATCGCTCCGCCCTTCTATAAAATCAATGGTTTGCTGCCCACGGTCGAAAGCCGCAAGCAGGTTCCTGCCGAGCGTAAGCTGATCGAGCATCATTTATGAAAATCCACGAATACCAGGCCAAGGGGATTCTGAAAAAGTATGGCGTCGCTGTGCCCCGTGGAGAGATGGCAGAAAGCCGCGAGCAGGCGGAAGCCGCCGCGAAGAATCTTTTCGACGCTGGAGCCACGGGGGTGGTGGTGAAAGCGCAGATCCATGCTGGTGGCCGTGGTAAGGGTGGTGGGGTGAAGATTGCAAAATCTGTTGAAGAGGCCGCCGAGATCGCTTCAAAAATGCTGGGCATGACGCTGATTACGCACCAGACCGGGCCCGAAGGCCGTATCGTGCGGCGTCTGCTCATCGAGGAGACTTTGCCCATCGAGAAGGAACTTTACCTGGGAATTGTCATTGACCGCGTGGAAGCCAGGCCGGTGTTTATGGCATCCGCCGCGGGGGGGATGGAGATCGAGCAAGTTGCGGCGGAGAATCCCAAGGCGATTCTTAAGGAATACATCGATCCAGGCATGGAACTGGAAGCCTTTCAGGCGCGCAAAGTGGCATTCGCCCTGGGCCTGAAGCCGCAGCAAATTAATCAAGCGGTGCAATTCATGACCGGCTTATATAAGGCTTTTGAGGAGACCGACTCCTCGCTGATGGAGATCAATCCCTTCATCACTTGCACCGACGGAAGATTGTTCGCGCTTGACGCCAAGATGAACTTTGATGACAACGCCATGTTTCGTCACCCCGATCTCCGCGAATTGCGCGACATCACGGAGGAAGATCCTCTTGAAGTCGAGGCGTCGAAATACGCCCTGAACTACATCAAGCTGGACGGAAACGTGGGTTGCATGGTGAACGGCGCGGGATTGGCGATGGCGACCATGGACATCATCAAGTACGCTGGCGGAATGCCGGCTAACTTCCTTGATGTAGGCGGCGGCGCGAATGCCGAGCAGGTGACGCACGCGTTCGAAATCCTGCTCAGCGATAAGAATGTGAAGGCGGTGCTGATTAATATTTTTGGTGGCATTTTGCGGGTGGACACGTTGGCAACCGGCGTGGTTGAAGCGGCCAAGAAGACGCAGATCCAATTGCCCATCGTGTTGCGCCTGGAAGGAACCAATGTCGAGGCGGGACGGGAAATTCTGAAGCAGTCGGGATTCAACTTTATAGTGGCCGAGACTATGAAGGACGCGGCTGACAAAGTGGTTGCGGCGGCGGCCGGATAGGTGTTGCTCAGAGGCTGATCAATGAGTTGGCTGACAAGAGTGGGAGTATTGCTTCTGCTGTCGGTCAGTGCATGTGTGGCACAGGAGTGGCATTTCGTCCACTCCCCACTCTGTGGACTGTTGAAGGTCAAAGGAGCAAGTGTTTCGAACCAATCCTCACCCTATACCAGGCCCAGGAGGCTGACGAATGTTGCAAGGGATTGCCAACTAAATTTAAAGGCAGTACAAATCGCCTCGGTTATTTCAAAGTTATGGATCTTCCGGCGGGACGCTATTTCGCAGTTTTCGATATCAAAGGTGGACAACTCGTCGCACCACTAGAAGTACAACGCCGGAACATCGGAATTGAAGGCTGTCGTTCGGAGAGTGTCGTGATCAAAAGGGACAAGAACAACGGTAGAGTTACGGTGCAATCGTCCATTACAGTTGATTAAAGAACAACGCTTAACGCGAAGAGATCCTTCTCTTATGAGTATTCTGGTAGATAAATCGACGCGGGTGATTGTGCAGGGCCTAACTGGACGGGAAGGCACGTTCCACGCCAAGGCCTGTACGGAGTATGGGACTCAGATTGTCGGAGGAGTAACTCCAGGCAAGGGCGGCACGACCCATGAGGGCTGGCCCGTGTTCAACAGCGTGCAAGAGGCGGTAGACAAGACGGCCGCCGACACCACGCTTATTTTTGTGCCTCCGCCCTATGCCGCCGACGCCATCATGGAAGCTGCCGACGCGGAAGTGGAACTGATCGTCTGCATCACCGAGGGCATCCCGACCCTGGACATGGTGCGCGCCTGGGAGTTTCTGCAGAATCGGCGCGCGCGCTTGATCGGCCCCAATTGCCCGGGAATCATTTCGCCGGGCAAGTGCAAAATCGGGATTATGCCGGCCCGTATCCATAAGCAAGGTCCGGTCGGTATCGTCTCGCGCTCCGGCACCCTGACCTACGAGGCCGTCTATCAGCTCACTGCGCGCGGAATCGGGCAATCGACAGCCATTGGAATTGGCGGCGATCCCATCATTGGCACCAGTTTCGTCGACGCGCTCGAGTTGTTCAATCGTGACCCGCAGACTGAAGCCGTGATCATGATTGGTGAAATCGGCGGCAACGCTGAAGAGGCTGCCGCGGAATACGTGAGGGCCCATATGAAAAAGCCAGTGGTGGGATTCATCGCTGGGCAAACCGCGCCTCCGGGGCGCCGCATGGGCCACGCAGGCGCGATCATCTCCGGGGGAAAAGGAACTGCAGCCGAAAAAATCAAAGCCATGGAGGCAGCGGGCATTCGTGTGGCCAAGTCTCCAGCAGCTATCGGCGAAACCGTGGCGGCAGCAATCGGTATGGCCGCGCGAGCCTAGGAAGCGGAAGGACCATAGCGACCATGATCAAGATTTCCGAATAGTGATTAACGACTGAAACTATGAAGACTCTGCAATGGACTCTTACCATCATTAAACCCGATGCGGTCCGCAAGCATGGGATCGGAGACATCATCGAACAGTTCGAAAAGAACGGATTCCGCATCCTCTGCATGAAAATGCTTGAAATCTCCAAACATCAGGCGGAGCAGTTCTATGCCGTGCACGCGGGAAAGGCTTTCTTCAATTCTCTGACGAACTTCATGTCCAGCGGTCCCATCGTGGTCCTGGCACTCGAGAAGGAAAATGCCATCGCCGACCTGCGCAAGCTGATGGGCGCCACCAATCCCGCTAACGCCGAAGAAGGCACGATCCGCAAAAAGTGGGCGACCAACATCGAACTCAATGCCATTCATGGATCCGACGGGGAGGATTCAGCCCGCTTCGAACTGAGTTACTTCTTCGCGGGATACGAATTAGCCCAGTGAGTTGAGGACAAGAAAATGCGTTTTCGAACGGTGGCTAAGATCTACGAGGGACTTTGCCCTTGGCAGGCACCTCGAAGCCGATTCGGCGGCGCTTAGGGGCAAGTGGGGTCATGAGTTCTCTGATCGCTTCGATGAGTTGTTGAATTTCGGTATCGTGGTTCTCTAGTCGGCGCTCCAATTCGCCCAGCTTGGAAACGACTTTTTGAATTCGTGGCCAGGGCTTCACGCATGCGGGCGAACGCCCGGACCACGAATATACTCATCTCGATAGCAAGCGGAGAGTTCAGCACTGTTGCCGCCATGATCGCGCCGTGTTCGGTGAAGGCATGAGGCAAATAGCGTCTGCCGCCCCGGCGAGAGTTTGAGATCACAAATTGTGATCTCAAACCGTTGAATTCTTTCTCCGAGAGCTGAAAGAAGAAATCGCCAGGGAATCGTTTGGCGTTGCGCTTGACCTGCTGATTCAGATGCCTTACGGCTACACCATAGAGTTCTGCCAAGTCCGAATCCAGGATAGCCTTGTGGCCACGCAGAACTATGATTCTGGACTCGACTGGTTTGGAGAGGGCGATGCTGGAATGCGGCATTTCTCCATTCTAGTCTGAGGTCGCATTTGGCGACCTCAAAAACACAGCAGACAGCGTGGCTGTTATCCTTAGCCTATGAGCGCCGCCTCTATGGAAGTGTCGGGATCGCAGACACAACCAGGGCTCTGCGCAGACTGTACTCACGCCCGACGGATCGAATCCGACCGCGGTTCGATCTTTTTTCTCTGCCAGCTTGCGCTTACCGACGCTCGTTTCCAGAAATATCCAAGACTGCCAGTCCGTTCCTGCACCGGATATCAGCGTGGGACAAACTCCTCTATGTAAACTATGTTAGCGGCCGGGCGAAACTTTTGACCGCCTCAAAGCTCTAATCGGTTGCAGGCCAAAGCTGGCCATGGAGGTGCTTCATGTTCAGGTTCTCTGCATATACCTTATTGCTGTTTTTAGTGGTGGTCGCGGCTACGGTCGCTTGGACAAGGGGAAGCGCGTCTGGCGCTGCCGTCCCCGGTCCTGCTGTGGATGCCGCCAAGGCCGCTCAACCTGGCGAGCAAACGGCGGTGGTCGCCGGAGGGTGTTTCTGGGGAATTCAGGCTGTCTTCCAACACGTGAAGGGCGTGACCAAGGCGACTTCTGGCTATTCGGGCGGTGCCGCCAACACCGCGGAATATGAAGTGGTAAGCAGGGGCAAGACCGGGCATGCGGAGTCGGTAAAGATCACCTACGATCCTTCGAAGATCACCTACGGCGAGTTATTGCGAGTATTTTTTTCGGTCGCACATGATCCTACGCAGTTGAATCGGCAAGGGCCTGACGAAGGCACGCAGTATCGTTCGGTTATTTTCTATGGTAACGACGAACAGAAGCGGATCGCGGAGGCTTACATCGCCCAACTGAACGACGCCAAAGTTTTTCCACGACCGATCGTGACCCAGATTGTCCCCTTGAAGGCATTTTATGCGGCTGAGTCTTACCACCAGGACTACGCGACGCTTCACCCTGAGAGTCCGTACATTAGGTTCAACGATGCGCCTAAAGTGGCCCACCTTCAGCAGCAGTTTCCGGACTTGTACAAGGGCAAATAAAAACCTTCAGGAGCGGTTTATGTTCGAATCTGATCTCGATACGGACGCTTCTTCGGGAACGTTGAGGCGGCGGACATTTCTTGCAACTTCGGCTTCCGCGCTTGCTGGATTGGCTTTGTGGTCTATGAGCAAGCCCCGGCTCATCGAGGCTTCATCAAAACCCGCAGACCAGCAGGGCGCAGCGCAAGAGGTCACGATCGTTGAATTTTCCGATTCCGGACAGCGGTTAAAGAAGGTTCACGTCCTCAAGGTGGTCAAGACCGAGGCAGAATGGCGCAAACAACTTTCGCCAAATGCCTTCGAGATCACGCGTCACGCGGACACCGAGCTGGCTTTCAGCGGTCAATACTGGAACCTGCACGAGAAAGGGCTCTATCGCTGCATCTGCTGTGACAATGCCTTGTTCAGCTCGGAGACAAAATTCGAGTCAGGGACCGGCTGGCCCAGCTTCTGGGCGCCGATCGCGGCGGAGAATGTTCGAAATATCAACGACCGCACCCTCGGTATGGTGAGAACGGCTGTTTCCTGCACTCAGTGCGACGCCCATCTGGGACACGTCTTCGATGACGGTCCGCCGCCGACGCATCTTCGCTACTGCATGAACTCAGCTTCGCTCAAGTTCATCAAACAAACTTAGCTCGTCACATTAGGTCTTTTTTCCCGCTCCGGCCAGGACCCCAGCGGTGACGTCCCGCACCATCTCCCGCCGTCTTTCCGGACCCTTGTAACTCTCAAGAACGCGTGAGCGTCGCGCGGGCATATTGGTTGGGATCAGCCGGAAGATTTGGCCGTTGTGCACCTGAATGTGAAAACGAAACCAATCGGTGCGGAACATGCGGCCCGAAGCAAAGAACGTCAGCGAGGCGGCAATAAGACCCTCGAACTCTTTGCCAGTGCAAGCCAGCAGCGGTTTGCCGATTTCCTGGGTCCACGTCGTGCCACCCACCAGGGGATCGTTCAGAAAAGTTCGCTGGAAAGGGACTGCGTGGGAAAGTTTCCGCAGCTGCATGAGTTGAAGTAAGACTGAAATCTTGGCCAGATTGGTAACGACGATTCTGGCTTCAGTGGCCGAGAGCCGCTCCAATTTGATGTGCAAGTCCGGAGACCATTCGCGCTCGAATTCCTCCCGCGCCAGCGCCAGACTCTTGTCGCTGGCTTCTGCGTAGCGCAAAGTGGCGCGGGCTAGAATCACGCTGAGTACGCAGGTAATCACGGTCGCGGCAACCGGGACGTAGTTAAGCAAACTCGCAAACGGGACGCTAATTTGATACATGCGCCGTGGGCTCGGGTTCGCCAGAGTCTAGCCATAGTGCGGCACCGGCCCCAGATACGCATAGTTCAGAGCCTTTCGTAACGCCCTGGCATCGAATATTGGGAGTTGGCCGCGTACCAGGCTCGTCTGAAACCTGTATCGAGGAAATCTTGCAACAAGCTTTCTCAATATGAATTCCAACCTGCCCTCATTTCGTCAGCCTACAGCCGTCGACCGCGCGTTCAATCGCGCCTTCGGATTTCTGGTCGGGCTTGGCCTAGGCTTCTCCTACAACTATCTGCTCGAAGTGCGCGGGCGTAAGAGCGGGAAGATTTATTCCACACCGATCAATCTGCTGGAACTTGGCGGAACGAGATTTCTGGTAGCGCCTCGTGGGCGGACACAGTGGGTCCGCAATGCTGAAGCCGCGGGAGAAGTGACACTTAAAAAGGGAAAGACGAGGCAGAGGTTTCGTCTGCAGCCTATCGGGGACGCAGACAAGCCGGAAATATTGAAAGCTTATCTGGACAATTTCAGGCGTGAGGTGCAGCAGTATTTTCCCGTGCCGGCTGGGTCATCTGCGTCGGCCTTCGTCAAGATTGCACAGAGTTATCCGGCGTTTGAATTGATTGCGCTCTGATGCAGGCTAGCGACAGCCGTGGGCGGCTGTCCCCAAGTAGTTCTCGCCAAGGTCTGAGGCTGAGGTCTGAAGTCCGGCTTTTCACTCCAGCACGCTGTCGTCCAGCTTCTTTCTTCCCCAATCCGCAGCGGCCTGAGCGAAAGCCATCACCAATGGATGAGGCGCGTCCGCCTTGGATGAAAGCTGGGGTTGGAATAATGTCGCGATAAAAAAGCGATGGGCGGGCGACTCGATGGCGCGAATCTCGCCGCCGGAGCCGCGCGCCACGATGGGAAATCCCGCTTCCATCGAGATCCATTCGAAATCGGGATTGACCTCGAAGTTGCAGAAGAATTCTTCGACGGCGGTGTCTCGCGAATAAAAAGACTGCAGATAGGATCCCGGTCGCAGGCGTATCTCCGGGATTGGCCCGGAGAGTTTAGGCGCACCGTTTGCTCGACCGGGCACGGCGCACGCCACTGGATAGATGATGATGTTTTTCGACCCGGAATTATTCTCTGCGCTGTCGGCGTCTTTTATCCCCAGCACATTGCGAGCGCATTCGATCAGGGTGTATTGAAAGCCTCCGCAGGTGCCGAGAAATGGCCAGTCGCGTCGCCGGGCGAACTCGATCCCTTTGATCATTCCATCAAAGCTTTTGTAGGGACTTCCGGGAGCGGCCCATATTCCATCAAAGCTCTCCAGCATTCTTTGTGCGTTGGGTTGGAGCAGAGAGGGGGTAGGAATCCATTGCGATTCGATGGCCAACTGCAACTTCGCGGCAGCGTGTTGCAGCGATTTGTCGATCGCCGGAAGAGTGGGAGACTGCGCGTCATAGTCGCCCAGAATTCCGATGCGGACGGCGTCACTCACTGGGTCATTCTAATCGAGAAATTGGGACGTGCGGCAGGCAGCAGGTGAGAAGATTGGTAACCTGACCACTCTCAGGGGCGCTACTCTCGCCTTTCGGACTGCTGTGGTCGTTCGCTCTTGCATTCTATTTCAGTCGGTACCTAATCGCCGAGTACACACGATCAACGCCTCAGAATGGCAACCCCTGACGCCTACTGCGCCGCCCCGAAACTCATCGGCACATCGGCTCTATCCGCTTCCTCTACCTTAAACATGGGACGTGGCTTCAGATTCATGAAGCTGGCCACAAAAGTGTCGGGCATCTGCTGAATGCGAATGTTAAACGTGTTCACCGAATCGTTGTAGAATTCGCGCCGGTCGGCTATCTGGCTCTCCAGTTCCGTGATCCGCTTTTGCAGTTGCATGAAATTATTGTTGGCTTTTAACTCGGGATAATTCTCTGCCACGGCAAAGAATCCGCGCAGAGCAGAGGTCATACTCTGATCGGCCTGCGCTTTCTGGTCCATGCTTACTGCCTGCTGATACATGCTGCGCGCTTGCGTGACCTTTTGAAACGTGTCGCGCTCGAAATCCATATAGCCTTTGCATACATCGAGCAGCTTAGGCAACTCGTCGTGGCGCTGCTTCAGCATGATGTCAATGTTGGCCCAGGCTTTGTCGATGTCATTTTTCAACGTGACCAGGCCGTTGAAGATGGTGATCACGTAGGTGATAACGCCGAATATCGCGAATAGGAACAGCAATAGGATGATCGTGTTCATATCGAATGGCTCCTCAAGTCTTTCCCGCGAATGCGCTCGCGCCACATCACAACCAGCCGAACTGTGTGGCCAAAAGATAAACGCAAACCAAAGTCAGGGCTGGCCCACCCCAAATCATCAAGGCCGATTTCCAGCTCAATGACTTCACGACATCCCGCTGGCTCTGCCAGGAAATAAAGAAGGCGGGATTATGAGCGCCTTTCATCAGCACCGTTTTTGGCGTCATGTCGAACTCTTCCGCGGGCGCCGTGCCAGTGGCGCTGCTGCCATCCGCAGGGTTACTGGTGGCACTCGGATACTTCACTCCGGATACGGCCCAAGCTGCCGGGCTGCTGATGCCAGCCTTCATCATGGCCGCAGCCAGCGTAGCTTGCTGCGTCATGTCCATCGCTTTGGCAGGACCACCGGGGGGCGAGAGCTGGATCACTTCCTCGGGCATGTCATTGCTGCGCGGGTTGAAAGTCAAATTCGGGTTGATCGACAGGCTCCCGATTCCGTTAGGTATGTGCAATGAAACTGTGTGCTGGTCGGGCGGCGAAGTGCGCCTTGGGGTCGAGCTCACGGTCACGCCCGGATTTTCTGCGAGCGTTCCCAGGACGAAGAGAAAATTCTTGATCTTGATGCAGTATTCCTCGATCTTGATTTTCTTATCGGTCCCGACTCCATGCCGGCTTAAAAAAATGGATATGTTTGCAGGAATATCCAAGCTGCTGGAAAATACCGAATTGCTGAATTCTTCGTGAAAGTCCCGGTGAATGTCCATGTCCGCGCCTTGGGGATCGACCAGCACGCGGCCAGTGTTGTCATCGAGGTAAAACGGCACATGCATGCTCTCATCGGCCGCCTTTACCCACGAACTGCTTTTTCCATTCTGCTTCCATTGCCACGCTATGGTTCGATAGAAGTAGCAGGGCACGCCTGTGACGGGAGCGGGCAGCGTGTAAGGGCCGACGGCCAATCCACTCACTTCGACCAGCCCCATCGAAGCGCTGCGAATCTTTGACGACGGCGTGTTCATGATGAGTCGCTTGCGTTGCAGCAGCCGGAAGCCGCGATAAAACAGATAAATGCCGGCACCTGCTCCAACTACGGCCCACACCCAGCCGTCACTGCGACCGTAGTAAAAGGCAATTACCAACGGGAAAGGCATGATTTCGTCCGACACCTCGCCCCGAACCACGGCAGAAGGCGTCGGCCCGAGCGTAGCTGAGAGGAAAGAAGCGTTGCAGCAGAAAAGGTGAGATTTGGCTTACGTTGGTAACAACCCCCAATCTGTCATCCTGAAGGGTGAGGTGGCGTTCGCGAAGTGAACTCAGGATGACAAGAAAGTATGATGACCGACGAATGCCGGCGAGAAGCAGACAGTTCGAATCATGTGGGCTTGCGGCCTAGCGGGTCGCGACGGCCCGCTCTTTCAGAATCTCCTCTACGGCGGCAATCCCTGTCTCGACCTCGGCGTCGGTGTTATAGAAGTGCGGCGACATGCGCACGCCGGCCTTGGGTCGCCAATCCACTAAGATGTCGCGTTTCAGCAGTTCGTGGCAGACTTCCTGCGCGTCGGGCATATCGATGGAAACCGTTCCGCCACGCTTCTCCGGATCACGTGGTGAATTCACCCGCCAGCCGTGCTTATCAGCCAACTCGATCAGGCGTGCCGTCTGCCGCTTCGACTTCTCGCGAATCCGCGAAACTCCGACTTCAGTGATAATTTTCAGCCCCGGACGGGCCGCTTCCAGTGAAGGTATGTGGGTGGTGCCGTTCATGAAGCGAAAGGGCGGATCACTGTAGCGAATTGGTCCTACCTCGAATGCCATGGAATCCTGGTGCGCGAACCAACCGGTGAATTTCGGCTCCAACCTTTTCCCGAGATCAGGACGCACATATAGATAACCCACCCCCGGGCCTCCGCAGAGCCACTTCAAAACGCCGCCGCATGCAAAATCGACGTTCAGCGCCTGCACGTCCACCGGTAGGGTGCCCAGAGACTGAAACGTGTCCAGCACCACGTGCGCCCCGACTTTGTGCGCCTTCTCAACGATAGCCTTAGCATCCTGGATGTAGGCGCTGCGAAAGATCACGTGCGAAACCGGTACAAGCAATGTGCTTTCGTCGATTGCATCCAGCAGACGCTCCGTTGGTACTGTAATTCCGTCATCGGTTTTCACCATGTGCACACGTGCGCCGTATGCTCGCTGCGCTTCCCAGAAATACATGACCGAAGGGAAATTCAGGTCGCTGTAGACGACTTTGTTGCGCTTGGCGGAAAAATCAAAACACGAAGCCACCACCGCCTGGCAGGTGGTCACATTCTGATGAGTGGAGACCGATCCTTTCGGCGCATTCATGAGCGCGCCAATTTCATCTCCGACTTCTACCGCGAGCATCCACCACCGCTCTTCCCAGGCTCGTACACCGCGGGTGGCCCAAGTATCGGCGTAGGCCTTCATCACGTCGTACACGCCGCGTGGCATGGCGCCCAACGAATTGCTGATCAGATAGGTTGTTGTTTCAAGAATAGGGAACTCGGAACGGTAGCGGAGCAACGGGTCATTCATACTTACATTCTACTTTCCCGACGGGCTAGTCTCAGCAGAAGATATGCCACGCTGAGCGCAAGCAGGGTCGACAAGCCACTGAGGAGGCTTATTCGCGAATCCCACCAAGTCCTCAGAATAGCAGCGGTTACTAGCGTCAGTCCCAGCACCGACCCCCAGGCGTCAAGCGCTGAACGCATGGGCAGCGTGGCCAATTGGTCGGGACTCAGCCGCCGCCGAAACGAAATGTGCGCGGCCAGGGAGACCAGCCACGAAAGCATTAGACCGAATAAAGCACCGCTGAGTATGTAAACGAACGCGTTTCTCGGCGCCCATTTTTCTAGAACCAATGCCACGACGATCCCGTAGGAGGAGGCCAATAGAGCCAGCCGTGGTGATCCTGCCGTATTCAGCCGGCCCAGTTGCGCGGGCGCCCATCCCCGCCGCGCCAGGGAGAACAACATCCGGGACGCGGCGTACAGATTTGCGTTCGCACCAGAGAGCGCAGCAGTCAGGATCACGAAACTCATCAGGTTGCTTGCCGTCGGAATTCCTACCATACGGAACACGGTGACGAATGGACTCTCCGTAACGCCTGCCCGATTCCACGGCATCACTCCCACCAACACCACGATGGCACCCAGATAGACGAAGGTGAGGATCATGAAAGTCGATCTTACGGCGCGCGGGATTTCAGCCGCGGACCGGGATTCACCGGTTGTGACGGCCACCAGTTCGATCCCGCCAAAGGTGTAGAGCGCAAATGTCAGGGCTAGGAGGGGTGACAACATCCCTCGGGGAAAGAATCCGCCATGGGTCGAGAATTGCGCTGGAGCGCGCCCGCTTACTAGCAACATCCCGCCGACAAGGACAAAGCTCACCATGGTTGCCAGCTTGACCATAGCGAACCAGTATTCAAATCGGCCGTAGTCGCCCACGCTGCGAAGATTTATTGCCAACAGCACAACCGCAAACAACGTCACCCAAACCAGGGCCGGAGCCGCTGGAAACCAGTACCGCATGTAGGTTGCGGCGGCGACCAGGCTGGCACCCACCGAAACCGAAATCGAGATCCAGAATCCCATGCGCGAAACAAAGCCCGCCCACTCGTTTAGATAGAGATCGGCGTACAAGCCGAACGATCCCGCCCCGGGATGCATGCTGGACAATTCCCCCAGCGCCATAGCCACCGTCCAACTGAGGAACGCGGCCAGCGCGAAGCTGAGAATGACGGCTGGGCCGGCGATCTCGATGGCCGCCGCCGAGCCCAGCAGAAGCCCAGTCCCGATCGAACCGCCTACGGCGACCATGGCCATCTGGCCAGCACTGAGCTGGTGCTGAAGCCCTTGTTCCTGACTTATTCCCTCCGCTACAGGCATCCGGCACCTATACCAGAAACCGCTTTCCCGCCAAAGACTTATTGTGGGTGACCTTCGTAATCGCAGCGGAACGGTACTTCATTGCGGCAGGGGAAACCGAATCCTAAAATTCCAGTGGGTTACTCCGCACGGCACCCGTCTCTCTCATGGCAGACACTACTAAGCGAATGGATCGAGCCGAGATCACCCGACGCGTGGAGCGTGCGGAAAAGCTCCTCCAGAAGGGCAAAACCAACGACGCCCTGGAGGAGTATCTGCAGGTCCTGGCCGACGACCCGCAAAATGATGCAGTCCGCCAAATGGCCGCCGAACTCTGCCTTTCCCAACAGCGTACTACCGACGCGGTAAGACTCCTGGGCGAGTTGTTTGAGCGCCAGATTGAGGCGGGCGACGCTACCCGCGCCAGCCTTACTTACAAAAAGATGGCGCGCTACGTGAACCCCACGTGGAGCCAGAAAATTCGCTTCGGCGAGATCTTGGAGGCCTCCAATCGAAAACTGGCTCTCGAAACTTACGAGAACGCGCTGGAAGAACTGGTCAAGCAGGGACGCAAGTCTGAGGCTTTAGAGGTCCTAAAGCGCATTGTTGCTCTCGATCCCAACGAGCGGAACTTCCTGCGACTGGGAGAAAATCTTGCGGAAATCGGTGACAGCCCTGGCGCTGCGGCGGCTTTTTTAAAGCTGGCGCAGTTAACAGAAGCCTCCGGCGCCAATGCCGCCCAATGGTTCGAACGCGCGTACGGAGAGGATCCCAGCGACCTCCAGGTTGCCTCGGCCTACGGCAAGAGCCTGATGGCGCAAGGTCAGGTCGGGGCAGCGATCTTCGTCCTCGAACCGCACGCCAACGCTGCGACCGCGCCGCTGGAGTTACGCGAAGCCTACGCCAAAGCGCTGCTGGCGGCGAATCGACTGGCCGACGCGCAACCAGTGCTCTGGCAACTATTCGAGCAGAATCCAAGCCGCATCCACGAGGTCACCAATCTCATGGGCCTTCTGATCGATGCCCAACAGGATGCTGAGGCCGTCGCGCTCGCCCGCAAGCTGGAACAATTTCAGCGCGGCCGGGGAGAGCGCCGCGCCTTCGTCACCCTGATGCAGGATCTGGTGGCGGGCCATCGCGCGTCACCCGACGTGCTGGAGTTCCTGAGCGAGCTCTTCAACGGCTCGAATCGTGAGGGCGATTATTGCCAGACTTTGCTCAAACTCTTTGATCTGCACTGCGGCATGGGAAACTACGCCAAAGCGGCAGAGTGTCTGGATCGCGCCGCCGACGTTGACGCCTACGAGCCTGGTCATCAGAAGCGCCTGGAAATGCTGCGCGGCAAAATCGACGACAATCGCTACAAAGTCATCGCATCGCGTCTGACGACGATGAACAACGCAGCGTCCATGCCAGCCAGGAACGAAGAGCCCACACTCGGCGCTGCGGCGCTACAAGACCTTATGCTGCAGGCGGAGATCCTGGTGCAGTATGGAATGCGATCCAAAGCTATTGAGCGCCTGCAGCGCATCCAGGAACTTTTTCCGCATGAAGAAGAGCGCAATCAGGACTTGCAGCAGTTGTATATGTCCGCCGGAATGACGCCGCGCTATGCCGGATCCGCGCCGCTGCCGCCAGCGCCCGCCGTGAGTGCGCCGGCGAAGACTCCCGCTTCCTCTGGCTCCGGCCATGCTCCCGCGACTGAAGAGGCCGATGTCAACAGCTTTACCCGGGTCGCCGAAATTACCCGCAAGCTATATCGCCAGAGCAATGCTGATGCCGTGATGTCCACGACCGTAAACGAGCTGGGAGCGCAGTGGAAACTGAGCCGCTGCGTGGTCGCCATGCGCAAGCCCGGCCTGCTGCCCAGCGCGATCAAGGAATACTGCGGCGACAATGTGAAAAAGGGAGAGACTGCTGCCCTGGCCAAGCTGGTCGCCGCTGTGCAGGATCTGGCCGTCACTCGCGGCACACTCACCATCACCGATGCTCCCGCCGCGCCCGAGCTGCAGCCTGCCCACGAAGCGCTGGCAGAGTTGGGTGTTACTTCACTGCTGGCGATTCCCCTGGCCGACGGGTCCGATCACGTGGGCATCCTTCTTTTGATTCAGAGCACGGCGCGCGGCTGGCACTCCAGCGACATCGTGGTGCTCAAGACCATCAGCGATCAGATCGTCATCGCCCTCAACAACGCCGGCCTGCGCCGCCTGGTCAAGAGCCTTTCCGTCACCGACGAGCAATCCGGACTGCTGAAGCGCGCGTCTTATCTCGACCTGCTGAGTGCGGAAACCCGCCGCGCCGTCCAGCAAGGCACTCCCGTGACCGTGGTGTTGATGCAGTTCGGCAAAAGCTCGACCATGATGAAAGAGTACGGTGAAGCCGCCGTCGAAGCCTTGATGCAGAAGATTGGACTGCTTTTCGCCGCCAACATCCGCCAGAACGATCTCGCCTTCCGCTACGAGTCGACCACGATTGCCCTGGTGCTCGGCGAGACCGCGGAAAAAGAAGCGCTCATGGCCGTGGACAAATTGCGCAAGCTGCTCGCCGAGGTGCGCCCATCTGATCGCCAGGAGCCGCTCCCCTTCAGCGCAGGAGTCGCGGAAGCCGTCGTGCGCCAACAATACGATCCCGTTGATATCGTCACCGAAATCATCAACCGCGCTGAACTGGCTCTGGACATGGCCATCGCCCAGGGTGCAGGGCGAGTCGTTAGCCTGGCAGCCACGTTGTCTACCGCCGCCGTCGCGTAGTTGCCTCCTTCTGTGTCGCCCCTCTACGATTGTCATCCTGAGCGAAGCCCGTCCACTTGCTTGCAAGAGGACAGCTCAGTCGAAGGACCTGCAGTTGAATCATCCATGTTTTGTCATTCCGAGAGCAGCGAGGAATCCCTACTCCTGGCAACGACTAAGGGAATAGGGATCCTTCGACTCCGTGGCTGCTTCGCGTTGCGAAGCAGCGACTCCGCTCAGGATGACAACCTCCTCTCTGGCGAAAATTCCTCCCCCGCTGATAGACTGATATGTTTGGCTCGTCCTTTCGGAACACTTCTGATCCCGGGAAGCCATCACTAGGAAACCAATGCTGAAACCAGGCGATATCGCCATCGTCAGCGGGGTGCGCACGCCCTTTGGCCGCTATTGCGGCAAGCTGAAAGATTTCACCGCCCAGCAATTGGGCGCGGTCGCGGGCAAAGCCGCCATCGAGCGCGCCGGCCTCGATCCCAAAGAATTCGATCATGCGGTTTTCGGCAACGCGCAGCAGACTTCCGGAGACGCCCTCTACGGCGCCCGCCATGTCGGACTGCGAGCGGGTTTGCCCATCGAGACGCCCGCGCTCACAGTCAATCGACTGTGCGGCAGCGGCATGCAGGCCATCGTCAACGCGGCGCAGATGATCATGACCGAAGAGGCTTCCTTGGTTTTGGCTGGCGGCATGGAGGCCATGTCGCAAGCGCCGTTTGTCATCCACGGGCGCGATGGCTTTACTCTGTCGCCCGGAGGCAAGCTGGAAGATTCGCTCATGGTCGCGCTGCTCGACAGTTATTGCGGTTTGTACATGGCGAACACGGCCGAGATATACGGCGAGCAGCAGGGCATCACGCGGCAGTTGCAGGACGAATTCGCCCTGCGCTCGCAGCAGCTGACCGACGCGGCCTATAAAGAAGGACGCTTGCAGGAAGAGCTGGCTCCCGTTCCGCTGAAGAATTCCAAAGGCGAGCCTACCGGAGAGATGTTTACAGAAGACGATCATCGCCGTCCGCAGACGACGATGGAAGGCTTGGCGAAATTGAAGACCGCGTTCGGCAAAACTGGCACCGTCACTGCGGGCAACGCCAGCGGTATTGTGGACGGCGGCGCGGCGGTGGTGGTGATGTCTTTGGAGGAAGCGGGGAAGCGCGGCATTAAGCCGCTAGGCCGGATCGTGAGCTGGGGCGTTGCCGGAGTGGATCCCAAGATCATGGGCCGTGGCCCGGTTCCGGCAACCAAGATCGCGCTGCAGAAGGCCGGGATGACGCTGGAACATATCGATCTGATCGAAGTGAATGAAGCTTTCGCGGCGCAGTATCTAGCCGTTGAGAAAGAGCTGGGCTTGGATCGAGAGAAAGTTAACGTGAATGGTGGAGCGATTGCGCTCGGTCATCCACTGGGCGCAACCGGGACGCGGCTGGTGATCACGCTGCTGTATGAACTGCGTCGCAGAAAGAAAAAATACGGCTTGGGGACAGCCTGCATCGGCGGTGGGCAGGGGATTGCGATGGTGGTGGAGAGCCTGAATTGAATGTGAAGGGCACCGCTTTAGCCGTGCCGCCGCAACGACTCATAACGCCTTGTCATCCCGAGCGCAGCCCGAGCCGCGCGGTGAGGGCAAGTCGAGGGACCCTGTGCTTGACCTCGGATTCGGCAACTTCTCGTTACCTCGCGGCCTCAAGCGGTCCGAGTTATCAGGAAGCAAAGCGTCAGAGCAGTACCACATTTGATCTCGGAGTACGAGGAGCTCTTGGCGCAAATTCAGGGAATGCTAGGAGTTCGCCGCCACGACGGGTGGGTATCTGCGTTGCGGAAGTCGCGATACCCGATTCCTCAACTTAGTGGATTCACTCTATGCAAAGTGCAAGCAAATCGCTGAAGTGTACAAAGCTTGGTAGAGCCTATCTGTTTCTTACGCCTGCCAAAGGGAAGGACTGATGGAAATCAAGAAAGTTGGCGTTCTCGGCTGCGGTCTGATGGGATCCGGCATCGCCCAAGTCGCGGCCACAGCCGGGTTCGACGTCACCGTGCTTGAAGTCGAGCCGAAATTTCTCGACAAGGGCTTTGCCGGAATCGAGAAGTCGCTGGCGAAGTTTGCCGAGAAAGGCACCCTGAAAGAAACGCCGCAGGCCGTCCGCGCGCGCCTGAAGGGCACGACCAGCCCACAAGATCTGGCCGACCGCGACATCATCATCGAAGCGGTCATTGAGAATGTCAGCGAAAAGAAAAAGACCTACGCCGCACTCGACGGCATCGTCAAGAAAGACGCCATCTTCGCCTCGAACACTTCGTCCATCTCAATCACAGAGCTGATGACCGCCACCAAGCGTCCCGAACGCTTCATCGGGATGCACTTCTTCAATCCGGTGCCGCTGATGAAACTGGTGGAAGTGGTTCGTACCATTGCCACCGCCAATGAAGCCTATCAAACAGCTTACGAGTTTGCGAAAAAGCTGGGCAAAGTTCCGGTGCGCACCAGCGACAAGACCGGATTCATCGTCAACCGGCTGCTGGTGCCGTATCTGCTCGATGCCATCCGCGCCTATGAGGAAGGCGTGGGCTCGATCGAAGACATTGATAACGCCATGAAGCTTGGTTGCGGCTATCCCATGGGGCCGTTCACCCTGCTCGATTTCGTCGGCCTTGACACCACTTACTACATCACCCATGTGATGTACGACGAATTCAAGGAGCGCCGCTTTGCGTCGCCTCCACTGCTGAAGCGTCTGGTGATGGCCGGCTGGTACGGGCGTAAGACCGGCAAAGGATTTTACGATTACTCGGACCCGAACAATCCGAAACCGAACAAGCTGTAGGAAAGCGCCTCTCCACACGTGGAGGCAGGTGTCCAAACTGCCGGCGGAGCGAAGCTCCCATAGTTGGCGAAACCGCGGCTCCCCAGGGCACGGGACTAGATGGAGAAGCAAGTCAGCGCTTGTACACTTCTCTGCGGTGGCCGATGCGAAGGACGAGAACGACAAGCCGCTCGTGCTCGAACGAACAGATTATGCGGTAGTCTCCAACTCGATATTTCCAGAACTCACTCAGGGTTCCCTGGAGCCTTCCTCCAATCGTTCGCGGATCGTCCAAGTTTTCGACGCGCTCGTGCAGAAATTTAAGGATTCGGCGAGAGACGGGTTTGTCGAGCTTAGCAAGGTGCTTCAGCGCGGCTGGAGAAATCTCAACCTTCCATGCCATAGCGCCGCATTACTTTTTCGAGCGGAATCGGCTTGCTCCGTCCGGAGCGAACCTCCTCCAATGCCTTCTCTGCCAGGTATATATCTTCCAGATCGTCCAGATATTGAAGAATGGCCTCGCGCGCGTAATATGTCTTGGTGCGGCCGGTGCGCTTGGCCAGGCGGTCAAGGCGTTTTTCGAGTTTGTCGGGCAGGCGGATCGCCAGCATAGTCATTTGGCCTCTTGCTATACAATTATAGCAAATGAATCTGCTCGTCCAGAAGGAAAGGCTATAAGATTGTGAAATCACAATGGCTAGTCAGCGTAGGCATTTTATCGTTCGACAACTGATAGCCAGCGGGCTGCTGGCGTTGCCCCTTACCTATCTCTCGCTGGCAATCGCCGATCGTCCCGCAACCCCGCAGCTGGTGCGATATATCCTCGCGCCTGGCTTTGTGCTGGGCCTGCGAGTTGCCTCCGGATCGACTTTCTTGGACACCTTGGGCAGTTTTGGACGCATGGCTATCACGACAAACATTATCTATTACGGCTTGATCTGTTCTCTCTCGCTGAGAAGGCTCAACTGGCCCAAGTGGTCGAAGAATCCGCGCACCATTTTTGGATGGAGCGCTAGCTTAGACAACCCAATTAAATTCCAAGGACTGCCGATACATGACCTTCTCCAATATCCTCCTCTCAAAGAAAAACTCCATCGCTTACGTCACCGTGAACCGGCCCAAAGTCCTCAACGCGCTCAACATGGCCACCATGGAAGAGCTGCGTGCTGCGTTTCATGACATCAAGAACGATGCCGGCGTACGTGTGGTCATCCTGACTGGAGCGGGCGAGAAGGCATTCATCGCCGGCGCGGACATCAGCGAGTTGGCCAAGCACGATGCGATCTCGGGCAAGGAGTACACGCACCGCGGGCAAAGCGTGCTCAATCTGATCGAGAATCTGGGTAAGCCGGTAATTGCCTGCATCAACGGTTTCGCGCTCGGTGGCGGATGCGAGATCGCCATGGCCTGCACCATGCGTCTGGCCAGCGAAAACGCAAAACTTGGTCAGCCTGAGGTGAAACTGGGAATCATTCCCGGCTATGGCGGCACGCAGCGGCTGCCTCGGCTTGTGGGCAAAGGCCTCGCCATGCAGCTCGTACTTACGGGTGAGATGATTACCGCGCAGGAGGCGCATCGCATTGGTCTGGTGAACGAAGTTACCTCTCCCGCCGATCTCATCCCGCGCGCTGAAGCCATCGCACAGAAGATCATTGCTAATGCGCCGCTCGCGGTTCAGTACACGATGGAAGCCGTGAACAAGGGTATGGAGATGACGCTGGCGGAGGGTCTGTATCTCGAGGCAGTCTTATTCGGTGTTTCCTGCGCGACCGAAGATGAGAAAGAGGGAACAACGGCGTTTTTGGAAAAGAGGCAGGCGCAGTTTAACGGGAAATAAAAGCGGCCACGGATTAACGCGGATATAATCATTCATTCCGTTTATTATTGTCATCCTGAGCCTAGTAAGAACTTCGCAAAAGCGAAGTTCTTGCGAAGTCGAAGGATCCCTGCACTGTTGGTGCTAAGGTACAGTGGACAGGTGTTTTGACCACGGAACCAGCGGAAGCATTCCCTGATATATCACTGCAGATTTCAAGAATTGCACGAGATCCTTCGACTACGTTCAATCATTCGCAAGCGAATGATTGAACTTCGCTCAGGATGACAGGTTGTGGGTTTTCATGTAACGCGGTGCTGAAAGCGCCGCTCTTCCACGGTCGTTCTTCAATCGAACTCGGAATATCACGGATGAAGGAAGACTCAATACGGCGACACGCTTCGGCTTCGCTTAGGGCGAGCTCCGACAAAGAGAAAGCCACCGACGAAAACATCCGCAAGAAAGCGATTGCTGGAGAATTGAAGGCCGACGCATTACGCTTCGGAATCGTCGTTTCCCGCTTCAATGAGTTCATTACAGAAAGGCTGCTTCGCAGCGCGTATGACGGGCTGCTGCGCTCCGGTGCAACAGAGAAAGACATCAAAATTGTCAGCGTCCCCGGCGCGTTTGAAATTCCTTCCGCTGCGCGCACTTTCGCCGAAACCAAAAAATACGACGCCATCATCTGTCTCGGGTGCCTTCTCCGTGGCGACACCGCCCACTATGACGTCATCGTCAACGAAGTCACGCGCGGCATCGGACAATCGGCGCAGGAGACCGGCGTCCCGCACGCTTTCGGCGTTCTCACCTGCGACACCCTGGAACAGGCCATTGATCGCGCCGGCCTGAAGATGGGCAATAAAGGATTCGAAGCCGCGTTGGCAGCAGTGGAAATGGCGAATCTGAAGAAGGCAGTCGTTGGTCGTTCGTCCTCGGTCGTTAGCAAGAACAGGAAAAAGGGTGCCAGATCTCAGGCGCCAGGTCTCAGGAAGCCCCAACGAAAGAAACGTTAGCTAATCGCTGCCTTACCGCTCCTGTAAACTTAGAATCCGCAGCTCAGGAACGATCGCTTAAGACCTGTTACCTGAGACCTGACGCCATGGGTACCCGAAGAAAATCCCGCGAACTCGCGCTGCAGATGCTCTTTCAAGCGGATATGGGCCGCCAGGGCGCCGCCGACGTTCGCCGCACCTTCTGGAATGAGCGCAGCTCGGTCGACGCCGAAGTGCGCGGTTTTGCCGACGATCTGTTTCGTGTCGCCACCGATCGCACTGCGGAAATCGATGGATTGATCGAGCGTCACGCCGAGCACTGGCGCATAGACCGTATGGCTGCCGTCGACCGCAACTTGCTTCGGGCGGCCGTGGCCGAGTTGCTGGGCTTTCCCGAAACCCCGCGCGCGGTGATCATCAACGAAGCCCTAGAAATCGCACGCAAGTTCTCCAGCCCGGAGTCAGTGCAATTCATCAACGGGGTGCTTGACAGCGTCGGTCGTGAGTTGGAAAAAGCGAAGGCATAGGTCGGACTCCAAGTGTCGGGTTTCAGGTATCAGGGTCTCAAGAGGTAGTGTCCCGAAACCTGAAACCTGCCACCTGAGACCTGCTTTTCTACGGTTTCACCGCGATCAAATCCGGAACACAAGTGAATGTCACCCCACTGCACAGGCCGGTCGGCTGAGACGTAGTGCCCAGGGGGAAAGAAATCTGCAGGATGTCACTCAGACTCACCGTATTCAACAAGTGAACCTGACCATCGTTGGCGGCGACATAGAGCAAAGTTCCATCCGGAGTGAGCGTAGCCCGAATAGGTGTCGCCCCGCCATTAAGCGCGATGGCCGAAGATGTCTGATCGCCAATATTGAAAATCATCACACTGGGCACAGAGCTAGAGATCACATAGGCCCTGGACCCGTCGGGCGCCACGATCAATTGCGCGGGAGTGAAGTTTCCCTGCCCCAGGTTGAAGGAAGTGACGGGGCCATTGCTCACCGTCGGCGGACAGCCGACCGGGGTGGTATTGACATTGATGAGATCAATGCCAGGCGGATCGACAGCCAACACCTGTGTAGCGTTTGGCAGCGGTTTTATGAATAACGGCGTGGCAGGAGTGGGGACAGTTTGGGCGAGAGCATCGGTACACGTCGTGCGCACGGTCACCGCTGAGGGCGAACCTCCCGCAAAGTACGCGAAAGCGCCAGTCGGATGGAAGGATACGTCGCTGGCTGGTGCGCTGAGCGATATTGGCGGCGGTGTCTCCAGCGTCGAGTAAATGTACAGAATACTCCCTGCCACGATGTACGCCTTCAGGTTATCGGGAGAGAAATCCGCGGCCGTCGCTCCGGTAATGTTGAGCGCGACACTGCTGTTGTTGCTGCTGTTGAAGATGAACACCTGATTCGGCGTGGCAATCGTATCCGACACAATTACTGTGTTGCCATCAGGAGAAACTGTGAGTACCTTTCCGGTCACAGCGGGGAACTGACTGACGGTCGCGGGATTGGCCGTGGCATCCAGAACCATCAATCCCTTTGTCCCCAGTTCTCCAAGATCTGTTCCCAGATACGCCTTCTTGCCTTGCTGATCAAAGACTAGAGAATTGGGGGTGGCCGGAAGGTTAATTGGGGCTCCCACCGTAGACCCCGGAGAAGTGCTGCTGGCCGCCGTGGTGATTGGGATGGTCGCGCTGACGCAGCCTTCGAGAGTGCCGCAACCCGTGCTCGCAACATACGCCGTGCTGCTCTGCGTCGTGGTGGTTGGGGATACGATCAAGTCCACTACGCTTTCGGGATAAATCGGCAGGATGGGAAGAATCCCGATATTGCAAGTTGGGGGAGTACACGACGCAATGATGCTCGCACCTCCTGCCAGCGACGTTGTGACACCGCCGCTGGTCGACACACTCGCGATCGCTGGATCGGACGAGCTCCAGGTCAAAAAGGTTCCGGTAACGGTTGCGCCCAAGGTATCTAGCACGGTCGCTGTAATGGTTTTCGAGCCACCCTTGGCGACGATCACAGGATTGCTGCTGCTTCCATTCACGGTCAACGTGATCGATTGCACCGGGCAGGTAATGAAACTTACGGGGAAGCTGTTCACCCCGCTGATGCTGGCGAAAACGGAAGTCATTCCGGGTGTATCGGCCGTGGCCTGCATCTGGCCGGGCAGCAATCCGCTAATAGGGTTGCTGAGGGCCGCAGTGTTGAGCGTGACCACGGCGCCGTTCAGGGTTTGCCAACTGAAAGGCCCTACGGTGGCGGTAACGTCAGTGCCGCGGCTGAGGGCAGTGGCCTCATAGTTGGTGGTCAATCCTTTTGAGATGCACGGGGTTTGGGGCGTAGGCGGGATGGTCGGCAGGGGGCTAACAACGACGCTGTCAATGTGCTGGTGCACATAGACGGTAGTGGGAGGACTGCTGACTCCCATGGCAGTAGCGAAAACCTGAGCCGTGCCCACGGGTCCGGGCGTACAGATCTGCGGGGTGCTCAGTGAATTCCAGGTACCGGCACATGCGTTGCCATCACTGGCGATCGTCAGTACTGCTGGGTTGCTGGATTGATAGGAAACGGGCTCGGTGAACGCGACGCCTTTGTTATTTTGAGGAGAGCCGGTAAAGGTCAGGGTGGAGCCCACCTCCATAGACGCGGTTTCCACTGGAGAGAGCTTGATGTTAGCTGGCACTGGAAACACCGTGCTCCTGGTGGAGCTGCTGCCGCAGCCAACCAAGGCTGTGGCCATAATAATCAGAAGAGGGATTGCCAACCGCGCAGAGCCCGACCTACCCATGTACCCTCCCCGCCTCGGGGCTATCCACGAAGCGAGCATGTTGTTCTGGAAAATTTCCAGTGTAGAGGCTGTAAATCTTTTCAGCAAGTTGAGGCGCTTGCGCGCGTCTGAGCCGCATGCCGAAATCCCGAGCACAGCGAGGGGTCTCGTGCGTTGCAGGCTTCGCATCACGGTCCGGCCGCCGGAAATCCCGAGCACAGCGAGGGGTCTCTTACTCCGGATTCTAGCCCTGCGTGATCGTCCCGCGCCGAAATCCCGAGCATAGCGAGGGATCTTTTGCCTTGGGATCTGGTCTCGTGCCGGCAACCGCCGAGATTCCTCGCGTTCACCCACCCCCAGTTTGATTTTTCTGTATGATGCGGCGAAGTGTGGTTGACGATGTGCCCCGCCGTTGTTATAGTTGTAAGGTTCCGCGAGTTAAGTCTGGCTTGTCTGTATGCAGTCGGTTTTTTCTGTGCGCCTACGCGCGTGGAAGGGGCCGAGAAAAAGCAGCTGAGCTTTAGGGATTTACGTCTTCGGAAGAACAGTTTTCTGGGGACGCCCTCGCTGAAACGTCCTGCGCACACCTTCACCCGTTTAGAAGGCTATGTGGGACGGTGCGGGCGAAACGGAGTACCTCCCGAGGAATGCGGGCCTGGTGCCACCGTCGTCGGCGTTTAGTCTGAACGGGACACCGAAATTTCTCGCTGAAGTTGTGGGTGGCGGGAAGCATGGTTGGTTGATCAAAGCCATCCAGCCCCTGAAATCAGGGAAAAGCATGAGCAGCGTTATTCCGCGAACGTGCGCCTGCCTTGGCGTGCGTGCGCTGGAAACGTCGCTGAAGGAGCAATAACGAGTGCCGACCTTCAATCAATTGGTGCGTGACGGCCGCAAGCGGCCGCGCTACAAAACGGCGAGCCCGGCGTTGCAGGGATGCCCGCAGAAGCGCGGTGTGTGTACGCGCGTGTACACGCAAACCCCCAAAAAGCCGAATTCGGCTTTGCGGAAAGTGGCCCGCGTTCGTCTGACCAACGGGATCGAGGTCACGACCTACATCCCTGGTGTCGGCCACAATTTGCAGGAGCACTCGATTGTGTTGATCCGCGGGGGACGCGTAAAGGATCTGCCCGGCGTACGCTACCACGTGGTTCGCGGCACATTGGATGCCGTGGGTGTGGCGGGCCGCAAGCAGAGTCGTTCGAAGTACGGCGCGAAGAGACCGAAAGCGTAGCGCCGGCGTCGCGCCGGCAAAAACTCAAGCCAAGAGCCAAGAGCCAAGAGCTAGCAGTAAAAGCCAGGAGCTAGAAGCTGAAATGCCAAGAAAAGGACATATCGCGAAGCGAACGGTCGAAGCCGATCCGGTTTACGGTTCGGATCTCGTCACGAAATTTGTTAATTCCATGATGTGGCAGGGCAAGAAGAGCACCGCGGAAGGCATCTTTTATGAGGCTTTGACCCGCATGCAGGAAAAGGGCGGCGACGAAGCTCTGAAGCTCTTCAAGAAGGCAGTAGAGAACGCCAAGCCGCTACTCGAAGTGAAAACCCGCCGCGTAGGTGGCGCCAATTATCAGGTGCCGGTGGAGGTGAATGCCGACCGGCGTACCTCGCTGGCCATTCGCTGGCTGATTACCTACGCTCGCGGACGCGGCGAAAAGGGCATGATCGACAAGCTGAGCAACGAACTGCTGGATGCCGCGAATGGTCGCGGCGCAGCCATTAAGAAAAAGGAAGACGTGCATCGCATGGCCGAGGCCAATAAGGCTTTCGCCCACTATCGCTGGTAACGAGATATCGAGAAGACATTAAGAAGGGTAGAGATTTGACCGGGTCAGTCGTCAACGAGCAAGAGTCGCGAAGGGAAGAGAGAAAGAAATCTGTGTCCCGACAGGTCTCATTAGAGCGGTGCAGGAATATCGGCATCATGGCCCACATCGATGCCGGTAAGACCACTACGACGGAGCGCATCCTTTTCTATACCGGAAAAACGCACCGCATCGGAGAGGTACACGAAGGCACCGCCACGATGGACTGGATGGAGCAGGAGCAGGAGCGCGGCATTACCATTACTTCCGCCGCCACCACCTGCACTTGGCGCGATGTTCGCATCAATATTATTGACACGCCAGGCCACGTTGATTTTACCGCCGAAGTAGAGCGCTCCCTGCGTGTGCTCGATGGCGCCGTTGCGGTTTTTGATGCGGTTCACGGAGTGCAGCCGCAGTCGGAAAAAGTCTGGCGGCAGGCCGATAAATACGGTGTGCCGCGCATTTGCTTCATTAACAAGATTGACAAGATGGGTGCCGACTTCGAGCATGCCATCGATACCATCCGCAAACGCCTCAACGCCAAACCTATCGCCATCCAGATTCCCATCGGCCAGGAAGATAAGTTCAAAGGGGTAGTCGACCTCATCGAGATGAAGTCGATCGTCTGGCAAGATGACACCATCGGCGCCGAGTACACCACTGGCCCGATCCCCCCCGAACTGCAGAAAAAAGCCGAGGCCTTCCACGCCCAGGTAGTCGAGGCCGTCGCGGAAAATGATGATGAAATGCTGCATAAGTTCCTGGAAGGCGAGACTATTTCCGCCGAGGAACTGCGCGCGTCCCTTCGCAAGTCCACCATTGCTTTGAAGGTATTTCCGGTGGTGGTCGGCACCGCTTTCAAGAACAAAGGCATCCAACCCTTGCTCGATGCGGTGGTGGATTATTTGCCATCGCCAATCGACGCTGGCGCCGTAAAAGGCATTAATCCCGATAACGGCGAAATCATCACCCGCAAGCCCGCTGACAACGAGCCCTTTTCCGCACTCGCTTTCAAGATCATGGCTGATCCGTTCGTGGGTCAGTTGACGTTTATTCGGGTCTATTCCGGCCAAGTGAAATCCGGCGACTCCGTGCTGAACGCCGGCCGCGGCCGTACCGAGCGCATCGGACGTCTGCTCAAAATGCACGCCAACAAGCGCGAAGACATCAGTGAAATTCTGGCGGGCGATATTTGCGCCGCGGTTGGTTTGAAGAACGTCTCAACCGGCGACACCATCTGCGACGAAAAGCATCCCATCGCTCTTGAATCCATTACCTTCGCCGTCCCCGTGATCTCAGTTGCAGTCGAACCCAAGACAAAAGCTGACCAGGAAAAGATGGGAATGGCGCTGGCTCGCCTCGCTCAGGAAGACCCGACTTTCAAAGTCCATACCGATCCCGACAGTGGTCAGACCATCATCAGCGGTATGGGCGAACTGCATCTCGAAATCATCATTGACCGCATGATGCGCGAGTATAAGGTCGAGGCCAATGTGGGCAAGCCGCAAGTGGCCTATCGCGAAACCATCCGCAAGAAGTCCGAAGCCGAAGGCAAGTACATTCGTCAGACTGGCGGACGCGGTCAGTATGGGCATGCCAAGATTCGCTTAGAGCCGCAGGAGCCAGGCAAGGGATACGAATTCATCAACGAAATCGTCGGCGGCTCGGTGCCCAAGGAATACATCAAGCCCATCGATCAGGGCATTCAGGAAGCGCTCGAAGGTGGAATTCTCGCGGGTTACCCGATGGTCGACGTGAAGGCCATTCTTTACGACGGCAGCTATCACGACGTGGATTCGAATGAAATGGCGTTCAAGATTGCCGGCTCGATGGCCTTCAAGGAAGCTGCGCGAAAAGCCTCGCCGGTGCTGTTGGAGCCGGTGATGGCGGTCGAAGTGGTCACCCCGGAAGATTACGCTGGCGTCATCATGGGCGATCTGAGTTCGCGCCGCGGACGCATCGAAGGCATGGAGCATCGCGCTGGTTCTCAGGTGATCAAGGGGATTGTTCCGCTGGCGGAGATGTTTGGCTACGCGACCCACATGCGCTCGAGCACGCAAGGCCGGGCCGAATACTCGATGCACTTCGCGCGTTATGAAGAAGTGCCGCGCAGCGTAGCGGATGAGATCATCGGCCGCGCGCAAGGGAACAAGTAGCGCCGGCGTCTCGCCGGCCCATAGCGGACAAAGCCCGCAAGGGTTTTAGAAATTTTAAGCTCCAATGACGCTAAACGAGGAAGACTAGGAAATGGCGAAAGAGAAATTTGAACGTAACAAGCCGCACTGCAACGTGGGGACGATTGGTCACATAGACCATGGCAAGACCACGTTGACGGCGGCCATCACCAAGGTATTGCAGAAGCACAATCCGAAGATCGTGTTCCGGTCGTTCGATTCGATCGACAACGCGCCGGAAGAAAAAGCCCGCGGCATCACCATTGCCACGGCGCACGTGGAGTACGAGACCGCGAACCGGCACTATGCCCACGTGGATTGCCCGGGGCACGCGGATTACATCAAGAACATGATCACGGGCGCGGCCCAGATGGATGGCGCGATCTTAGTTGTGGCGGCGACCGATGGTCCCATGCCGCAGACGCGCGAGCACGTGCTTTTGGCGCGGCAGGTGGGCGTGCCCTACATTGTGGTGGCGCTCAACAAGTGCGACGCGGTCGATGATCCCGAGCTGCTCGACCTGGTGGAACTGGAAGTGCGCGAGCTGCTGAAGAGTTATCAGTTCCCGGGCGACGATGTGCCAGTGGTGCGGTTGTCGGCGCTGGGCGCGCTGAATGGCGAGGCCAAGTGGGAGAAGCAGATTGATGAGCTGATGGCGGCGGTGGACAAGAGCGTGCCGCAGCCGCAGCGCGAACTGGACAAACCGTTCCTGATGCCGATTGAAGATATTTTCTCGATCTCGGGCCGGGGCACAGTGGTGACCGGAAGAATTGAGCGCGGCAAAGTGAAAGTGGGCGAGGAAGTGGAGATTGTCGGCTTCCGCGAGACTCGCAAGACGGTCGTGACTGGCGTCGAAATGTTCAAGAAGCAATTGGACGAAGGTCTGGCGGGCGATAACGCCGGCTTGCTCTTGCGTGGTATTGGCAAAGAAGATGTGGAGCGCGGCATGGTCTTGGCGAAGGGTGGATCGATCACGCCGCACACCAAATTCAAAGCCGAAGTTTACATCCTGACCAAAGAAGAAGGTGGAAGGCACACGCCATTCTTCAAAGGCTACCGGCCGCAGTTTTATCTGCGGACGACGGATGTGACCGGAGTTGCCGAACTTCCTTCGGGCACGGAGATGGTGATGCCGGGGGACAATGTGCAGTTGGTGATAGAGCTGATCACGCCGGTGGCGATGGAGAAGGGCTTGCGTTTTGCCATCCGCGAAGGCGGACATACCGTAGGTGCCGGAACGATCAGCGAAATCGTGCAGTAAGGGAATGCAGAAGTTAGAAGTAAGAATGCAGAAGTAAAGAATGAAGAATGAAGATGCAGGATGTGAATTCTGCATTTTCTGACTTCTTCCTTCTGCAATCGGAAACAAACGCGGCTAGCATCTTGCCGCCTGATCTTTCCTTCCGGAACAGCCGGGAGGGTTAGAGAGATAAAAAGTGATTGGAAACGAAAAAATTCGCATCCGCCTGAAAGCGTACGACTACCGCATTCTGGACCAGTCCACGACGGAGATCGTCGAAACCGCGAAGCGTACTGGGGCACGTCTCGCGGGCCCGATTCCTTTGCCCACGATGAAGAATAAATACTGCGTGCTGCGTTCGCCGCACGTGGACAAGAAATCGCGGGAGCAGTTTGAGATCCGTACGCACAAGCGCTTACTGGATATTCTCGATCCGACGTCGCAGACGGTGGACGCGCTAATGAAGCTCGATCTTCCGGCAGGCGTAGACGTTGAGATCAAGGCATTTGGTAAAGAGCATAAATAAGCTCTCAGCAGTCAGCTCCCAGCTTTCAGGAAATTAAAAAGCACCAGCCAATAGCAGACGCCAGGCTGGATGAGCGGAGAAGGAAATGGCAAGAGTCGCTGGAATCCTGGGTAAAAAAGTCGGCATGACGCAGCTCTTCGACAATAAGGGCGACGTTCATCCCGCGACCGTATTGCAGGCTGGGCCCTGCGTGATCACGCAGCATAAAACCCAGACCAAAAACGGATACGATGCTGCCCAGATTGGGCTGGTGGAATTCGTGAAGGAATCGCGGCTGACCAAACCGGCGCGCGGTCACTTGGGCAAGCACAATCTGCCTCCGGTAAAGTTCATGCGCGAGGTTCCGATCGAGATCGACGAAAAAGCTCAGGGCGATGGCGTAGTGAAAGCCGGAGACCGGGTACTGGTCGATATTTTTGATGGCGAACGCTTCGTGGATATCGTGGGCATCAGCAAAGGACGCGGTTTTACCGGCGTGGTGAAACGGCATCACTTCGGTGGCGGCCCCAAGTCTCACGGATCGATGTTCCAAATCACGGGATCAATTGGTTCCTCCGCGTTCCCTTCACGCGTGTTCAAAGGCATGAGGATGTCGGGACACATGGGCGTCGATCGCGTGACCGTGCGCAATTTGCGCATTCTGGGAGTGGAAAAAGAGGACAACCTGCTGGTGGTCGAAGGCAGCGTGCCCGGCCCCAACGGCGGATATCTGGTCATCACCAAGGCCAAGAAGCCGCCCAGGGAGCGGCGCGGATTTGCCGGCGCAGCGACGGTTGATCCGTTGAAGGCAGCCAAGCGGGCGGCCAAGAAGGCTTAGGACAAGGTGCGCGGGCGAGACGCCCGCGCCTACATGGAAAGCATATGGCAAGCATTGACATTCACAACCTGAGCGGGGCCAAAGTCGGGACTCTGGAACTTGCCGACGAGGTCTTCGGCGCGGTCAATGAAGACCTGCTGTGGGAGGCGGTCAAGCACTATCGCGCTGCCCGCCACGCGGGGACGCACGCCACCAAGAACAAGAAGCTGGTGTCAGGCGCTGGCAAGAAGCTTTGGAAACAGAAGGGCACGGGACGCGCGCGCGTGGGTTCGATTCGTTCCCCGCTGTGGCGGCATGGCGGCACCGTGCATGGTCCGCAGCCGCGCTCGTACGATTATGCGTTTCCGCGCAAGAAGTTGCTCGGTGCGCTGCGTTCCGCGCTGGCGTCGAAGTTCGCGGACGGAAAGCTGATCGTGGTCAACGCGTTTGACGTGAAAGAACCGAAGAGCAAAGAGTTCCGCGGAGCGCTGGATGCATTAAAGGTAAATAGCACGGCGCTGCTGGTAGAAGTTCCCAAGCACGGGAACCGGAATCTGGATCTGAGCTCGCGCAATCTTGCAGGAATCGAACTAGTGACTGGCGACCAGGTCCATCCTTATCACTTGCTGCGATATGACCGGGCGATCTTTTCGCAGCCGGCGATTGAGAAATTACAAGTCTCTCTGAAGAGTTCAATTTCAAAACGTCAACGCCAGGCTGCCGAAGGCGAAGGACAAAAAAAGGCCGCCCGTGTTCCGCGGCGCCGGGTAAGGCATGAAAAAGCGGCGGAGGTGGCGTGATGAAATCCGCATATCAAATACTTCGCCGTCCGGTCATCACTGAGAAGGGTCTGGCCATCAAGGAAAATCAGAACACGCTGGTCTTTCAGGTGGCGCCGGCGGCGACTAAAACGGAGATCAAGGAAGCCGTGCAAAGTATCTTCAAAGTGAAAGTCCGGTCAGTACGAACAGCAAATTATCCGGGTAAGGAACGCCGCCGCGGACGTTTTGCAGGATATCGTCCGGATTGGAAGAAGGCCTTTGTGCGGTTGAAGGCCGGCGAGAAGATGCCGGACTACGCGCAGAATCTGTAAGACCGAAGCTGAGAGCTGATTTTTATGCCAATCAAGACCTACAGACCGACAACTCAAACGCTGCGTTATCGCACGACCATCGTCAATGACGATCTGACGACCAGCCAGCCGCATAAGCCGTTGCTTGAGCCCAAGCAGCGCACCGGCGGCCGTCGGAACAGCGGCGACACTACCATCTGGCACCGCGGCGGCGGGCACAAGCGTAAGCTGCGAATCATTGATTTCAAGCGCGACAAGATTGGCATTCCGGCTACCGTGGCCACCATCGAGTACGATCCCAACCGCTCCGCGCGCATCGCGCTGTTGAGCTACGCCGATGGTGAGAAGCGCTACATCCTGCAACCGGACGGCCTGAAGGTTGGGCAAAAAGTGGTGAGCGGTCCCGAGGCTGATATCTTGGTGGGCAATGCGTTGCCGCTGAAGAATATTCCGCCCGGCACAACCATTCACAATGTGGAGTTGAAACCTGGCAAAGGCGCGCAGATGGTGCGCTCGGCGGGCGGTTCGGCGCAATTGGTGGCCAAAGAGGGCGAATACGCCTTGGTCAAACTGCCTTCAGGTGAGACTCGCAAAGTTGCACAGGACTGCATGGCCACGATCGGACAGGTCGGCAACCTCGATCATGAGAACGTCACGATTGGCAAGGCGGGACGCATGCGCTGGCTGGGGCGGCGTCCGGTAAACCGTGGCGTGTCCATGAATCCGGTGGATCATCCCCATGGCGGCGGTGAGGGCAAGACATCAGGTGGCCGGCATCCGGTGACCCCATGGGGCCAGCCGACGCGCGGCTACAAGACACGCAACAACAAACGCACGGACGCATTTATCGTGAACCGTCGCGGGAAGAAATGACGCCGCACGTCTGAACCCAGCGGCGTCATCCCGAGCGGAGCGAGGGATCTCCGGAGTAAGAGCTAGGAGCTAACAGCGAGAAGCTGACTTTATGGCACGTTCAACAAAAAAGGGACCGTTCGTCGACATCTACCTGCAATCACGGGTGGAAGGCATGAACGCGCGCAATGAGAAAAAGGTGCTGCGCACCTGGTCGCGGCGCTCGACCATTATTCCGGAGATGGTTGGACACACCATCGCCGTACACAATGGCAAGAAGTTTATTCCGGTCTATGTCACCGAGAACATGGTGGGACACAAGCTCGGAGAATTCAGCTTCACCCGCCAGTTCAAGGGACACTCGATGCGGGCGGCTACGGAAGTTGCGGCTAAACCGGCGGGTGTTCCGGGTGGCCCTGGAGCCATTGCGCCGTCGGCGGGATCGACTCCGGCGGCCCCACCGGCGCCCAAGACGTAGGAAAGCGGCTATCAGCTCTCAGCCGTCAGCTGAGCGCCTGATTAGCAAGCTGCGAGGAAGTAACTGAAAGCTGAAGCCTGAAAGCTGAAAGCTGACAGCTCAGAGGAATTTGCAAATATGGAATATCGAGCCCAAGCCCGTTACATGCGCGTCTCGCCCCAGAAGGCGCGCCTGGTGTTGGATCTGATCAAGGGCCGCAGAGTGGAAGACGCGCTCAATACCCTGGTCTTCACTAAGAAACGGGTTGCAGCCACCATTGAAAAACTGCTGCGTTCGGCGCTTGAGAACGCCAACTATCTGAGCTCGGAGAAGGGCATCGACGTCGATGTGGACAAGCTTTATGTAAAGCACGCGGTGGCAAACGACGGTCCGCGGATGAAGCGCATTCGCCCCGCGCCGATGGGTCGCGCTTTCCGCTATGTGCGGCGCATTGCCCACATCGAGATTGAGCTGGCAGAACGTGGCAAGAACGGAGAATCGGTGGCGACAGTACTCGGCGAAGAAGAAGCACGCGCGAAGACTCCGGCAAAGGCCAGAGTCACTGGAAAAGCTAGAGCCAAGGCAAAGGGCAAAGCTGCGGCTGGCAAGCCAAAGAAGAAGTTTGCAGGAGCGAAATAAATATGGGACAAAAAGTCCATCCTTACGGATTTCGCCTCGGCTACACCAAGCCGTGGAAGTCGCGCTGGTTTGTCGAACGCGATTACGACAAGCTGCTGCTCGAAGACGTCAAGCTGAAGAACGAACTGAAAGAGAAGCTCAAGTCGGCGGGCGTAAGCTCGATTGAAATCGAGCGTCCCGGCAACAAGCTGCGGGTCATTATCAAGACGGCGCGCCCCGGCATCATCATCGGACGCAAAGGCGCCGAAATCGACAAGCTCAAGCAGGAAGTGCAAAAGCGCACCTCGCGCGAGGTCTACATCGATATCCAGGAAGTGCATAAGCCGGAATTGGATGCGCAGCTGGTGTCGGAGTCAATCGCGTTGCAATTGGAAAAGCGCGTGGGCTTCCGCCGCGCCATGCGCAAATCGGTGGATTCGGCGCTGCGCTTTGGCTGCAAAGGGATCAAGGTCCGGGTGAGCGGCCGGCTGAACGGCAATGAAATCGCCCGTTCGGAGTGGTATCTGCAGGGACGCTTGCCGCTGCACACCCTGCGGGCCGACATCGATTACGGCTTCACCGAAGCGCGCACCACCTATGGCGTGATCGGAGTGAAGGTCTGGATTTACCGCGGCGAGATTCTGCCGGCAGCGAAGAAACGCGAAGCCCAGCAGCCCGCGGGCGCTTTTTAGGAAGTTAAAAGATAGAAGTAAGAATGCAGAAGTAAAAACCCTCAGGACATTCTGCATTTGCGAGAGCTGATTTTATGTTGATGCCGAAAAAAGTGAAGTACCGCAAGCAGCAACGCGGACGCATGACCGGGAAAGCCTGGCGCGGTAGCGAGCTTGCTTTCGGAGACTACGGCTTGAAAGTGCTCGAGCCGGGCTGGATTACCGACCGGCAGATCGAGGCCAGCCGCGTCGCCATGACCCGCTTCATCAAACGCGGCGGCAAGATCTGGATTCGGCTGTTTCCTGACAAGCCGGTTACCAAGAAGCCAGCGGAAACCCGTATGGGTAAGGGCAAGGGCGCGCCGGACCATTGGGTCGCGGTCGTCCGCCCCGGGAAGATTCTGTTTGAGATGGAAGGCGTGACTGCGCAGGAAGCGGGCGAGGCAATGCGTCTGGCGTCGCACAAGTTGCCACTACGCACAGCCTTCGTGAAACGGCAATCCGCCGCGCACTGAAAAACTGAGAACTAAGAACTGAGAACCTGGAACTGATTATGAAAGCCGAG
The DNA here is from genome assembly GCA_963696025.1 of uncultured Acidobacteriota bacterium. Lineage (GTDB taxonomy): Bacteria > Acidobacteriota > Terriglobia > Terriglobales > Acidobacteriaceae > JABCYV01. The sequence continues at coordinate 883,928 of CAVOII010000014.1, read as the reverse complement.
AAAGTTCGCAACTTAACCGACGACGAGCTTCGCCACCAGGAACGCGAACTCGCCGACCAGCTGTTCAAGCTTAAGTTCCAGCTCAACATGGGGCAGACGGAGAGCCTGAAGAAAATGCGCGGTCTGCGCAAGGACATCGCGCGAGTAAAGACTATTGTCCGCGAGCGTGGCACGGCAGCGGGCGCAACGGAGAAGAAGTAATGATGGCTGAGACCAATACTGATGCACAGCAGGGCCAGACAGTGGGAGCGGCGGGCCGGCGGAAGCAAATCGTGGGCGAGGTGGTTTCGAACCGTATGAAGAAGACCATTGTGGTGGAAGTGGTGCGCAAGAAGGCGCATCCCTTCTACGGCCGCGTGGTCTCGAAGGCGAAAAAGTTTTACGCCCACGATGAGAAGAATCAGGCCCACGTTGGCGACGTGGTACGGCTAGAGGAGACTCGGCCACTCTCCAAGCTGAAGCGCTGGCGCTTGAAGGAAGTTATCCGTCAGGCTGCACTGGTGCCGGAACACACGGCCGCGGAAGTGAAGTAATCGGCAGCATACAGGAGATTGACCATGGCAGTGATGATGAGAAGCATGCTGGAGGTCGCCGACAACTCTGGCGCCCGCAAGCTGCAAATGATCCTGCCGCTCGGGGGGGCGACTGGGTTGCGCGCCAGCCTGGGGGACGTGATCACGGCCAGCGTGAAGGAAGCGGCGCCCGATGGTCAGGTGCAAAAAGGAAAAGTGGTGAAGGCGGTGATCGTGCGCACTCGCAAGGAGCATCGCCGTCGCGACGGCACCTACATCCGCTTTGACCAGAATGCCGCCGTCCTTATCAACGATGCCGGCGAGCCAGTGGGAACACGCGTCTTCGGGCCCGTAGCTCGCGAGCTGCGTGAGAAGAAATTTCTGAAGATTGTGTCGCTGGCGCCAGAAGTTTTGTGAGGCAAGAGATCTCAGGTGTTAAGTCTCAGGTCTCGAGTTTCAGGCGCGTGGTTTCTGAGACCAAAGACCTGACACCCGGCACCTGACATTGAAGAAAAAGGGTTAGCAATGCGAACTGTGATTCGAGCACATAAGCGAGTGGATATCCGGCGCAACGACACCGTGAAGGTGATCACCGGGCGCGACAAGGGCAAAGAGGGCCGCGTGCTGCGGGTTTTTCCCAACGATGCCAAGGTCCTGGTCGAGCATGTGATGCTGGTTAAGAAGCACGTGCGTCCCAATCCCCAGCGCAACGTGAAGGGTGGAATTGCGGAGCAGGAGAGCCGCATCTCACTCTCCAACGTGCAGTTGCTGTGCGCCACCTGCGGCCCGGTCCGGATCGGACATGAAGTGCGCGGCGATCGCAAGGTTCGAGTGTGCAAGAAGTGCGGGACGACGTTGGATAAGTGACCGCGCTTTGCGGGCGTGAGTGAAGCGGGAGCCCGCAGCGATCATCCCGAGCGAAGCGAGGGATCTTGGAGTTAAAGCAATAATGGCAAAAGAAAAAGCAAAAGAAAAGAAGGACAAAGCCGGCGAAAAGCAACAGGAGGCAAAAGCGCCGGCAGTGGCGCGACATAGCGCCAAGGAAACACCACGGCTGAAGGCCCGATTCAAAACTGAAGTGGCGCCAGCGTTGATGAAGGAATTCGAACTGAAGAATCCCATGGCGGTGCCGCACCTGCACAAGATTGTGGTCAACATGGGTGTCGGTGAGGCCACGCAGAATGCTAAAGTGCTGGATCCGGCAGTCAATGAACTCGGGCAAATTACGGGACAGAAGCCGGTGGTGACGCGGGCCAAGAAATCCATTGCTGCCTTCAAGGTGCGTGAAGGTCAGCCTATCGGCGCTATGGTAACCCTTCGCGGCGACCGCATGTACGAATTTTTCGATCGTCTGGTGAATGTGGTGCTGGCCCGAGTGCGCGACTTTCGCGGAGTTTCGACCAAGTCGTTTGACGGCCGCGGAAATTACACGCTCGGCTTGCACGATCAGTTGATTTTTCCGGAGATCGATTACGCCAAGGTGGACAAGCTCAAGGGGATGAACATCACCATCGTGACCACGGCGCGCAACGACGATCAGGCGCGGGCATTGCTTAGGCATATGGGAATGCCGTTCCGGGCTTAGGGAAATGCAGAAGTAACAAGTCAGAAGAATGCAGAAGTAAGAAGGAAGAAGTAAGAAGAAACAATCGAAAAGCAGCACGATAGCTAAGAGCTAGGAGCTGAGTTGACGACAGCAAAGCGAGTTAAAGACGCGAAGATCGAGAAGAAGTTTGACGACGCGCGAGGCAAAGGACCGAAGCCCAAGTTTTCCACGCGCAGGCACAACCGCTGCAAACTTTGCGGCCGCCCGCGCGCGTATCTGCGCAAGTTCGGTCTGTGCCGCTTGTGTTTCCGCGGCCTGGCCTTGCGTGGGGAAATTCCTGGAGTTTCGAAGTCGTCTTGGTAACAAAATTTATAAGGAGCGCGGGCCAGGGCGCCCGCGCCACACTAGTCGTCGCAGGTTCTTCAGTCACGAGCAAGAACGGCTGAAGCAAACGGGCGACTGAGGAGAAGCAAAGCATGAGGTTGACCGATCCGGTCGCAGACATGTTGGCGCGAATCCGTAACGCGATTAGCGCTCGGCACCAGAAGGTAGATGTCCCCGCTTCAAAGCTGAAGCTGGAGATTGCCCGTATCCTCAAAGAAGAGGGCTACGTCTCCAATTTCAAAGCTACAGAAGAGGAAGGCCATAAGGTCCTGCGCATCTATTTGAAGTACGGTAACAACAATGAAGCCGCGATCTCAAAGGTCGAGCGCGTCTCCCGCCCGGGTTGCCGGGTGTACGTGCGGCGCACTGAAATTCCCCGGGTGCTTGGAGGCATGGGCATCAACATTCTCACCACGCCGCGCGGTGTGATGACCGGACGACAGGCGCGGAAAGAGGGCGTTGGCGGCGAACTTTTATGCGAGATTTGGTAGAACCAGGTTTACTAGCTTCTAGCTAGAAGCTATACGTCAAGAGCTAGAAGCCAGAAGCTGCGAGCGAATTTATGTCACGAATAGGAAGAAAACCAATTCCGCTCCCTAAGGGAGTCACGGTCAAAATCGAAGGCAACCAGGTTGCCGTACAAGGCCCCAAGGGCAAGTTGGATACGCAACTACCCGCCGGCATACGCATGCAGCAACAGGACAGCAACCTGGTAGCGATTCGCGAGAACGATTCGCAGGCCGCCGTCCACGGCCTGGCTCGCGCTCTGGTCAACAACGCGGTCGAAGGCGTCACCAAGGGCTGGACCCGAGAACTGGAAATCGTCGGAATCGGTTATCGCGCCGAACTGAAGGGTAAGACCACCGTTGTGTTCAGCCTGGGATACTCGCATCCGATTGAGTATCCGCTGCCCGTCGGTATCGAGGTGGCGGTCGATCCCAAGCAGACAAAGCTGACTGTCAATGGCATCGATCGGCAGAAAGTAGGACAGGTTGCCGCTGAAATGCGCAGCCTGCGTCCGCCCGACCCCTACAAGAATAAGGGTGTGCGCTATGCGGGCGAGCGTTTGAAGAAAAAGGTTGGTAAGACGGGAGCGAAATAGCGGCGCTTGGCGGGCGTGAGCGCAGCGGGACTCCGCCGCCGTTACCCCGAGCAGAGCGAGGGATCTCGTGCTCGACATACGACCGAGCGACCAAGGACTAGAAGATGCTTACGCAGTCATCTAAAAACCAAAACCGGCGGCACGTTCACGAACGCATCCGCAAGAAGATCCTCGGCACCGCCGACCGTCCGCGGCTCAACGTTTACCGGTCGCTGAACCACATTTACGTGCAGTTGATCGACGATCTCAAGGGCGAAACTCTGATCTCGGCGCACTCGGCGGAAGGCGGAGAGAAGGGCCAGCGGCGCACTGGCGGAAACGTTGCTGCAGCCAAGACCGTGGGCAAAACCATCGCCGAACGAGCCAAGGCAAAGGGAATTACCAAGGTTGTGTTTGATCGCGGCGGTTACATTTATCACGGACGGGTCAAGGCCCTGGCCGATGCCGCGCGTGAAGCGGGATTGCAGTTTTAGATCTCTATCGAGATTGCATAAAAAGAAAACGAGAGGCAATGCCAACAATTATTAAAAAGCTCGATGCAGGTTCGTACCAGCTCAAGGACCAGGTTGTGGCCATTAACCGCGTGACTAAGGTCGTTAAGGGAGGCAAAAATCTTTCCTTCGCCGCTTTGGTTGTGGTCGGAGATCCCAGTGCCGCTGTGGTCGGATACGGCTCAGGGAAAGCCAAGGAAGTACCTCAGGCCATCCGCAAGGGAATTGAATCGGCGAAGAAGAATCTGGTGAGGGTCAATCTTACTCAGACCAGTATTCCCCATACCGTTCTTGGAAGATTCGGCTCGGGCATGGTGCTGCTCAAGCCTGCGGCGGAAGGTACAGGAGTGATCGCCGGCGGCGCGGTGCGAGCGGTGATGACCTCGGCGGGTGTGCAGAACGTGCTTACAAAATCTATTGGCACCACCAACCCGCATAACGTGATCAAGGCAACTTTTGACGCCCTCAAGCGGTTGAAGAACCGCGAGGACGTCGCTGCCCTGCGCGGAAAGACTGTCCAGGAACTGTAGAGTAGCGCCGGCGTCCCGCCGGCTTGAATCTGAGGAATTAGAATGACGGCGAAGAAAACAAGCCAGGACGGCTGCAAGCTGCACTTGAAGTGGGTGCGATCCGCCATTTGTGCTCCGGTTAAGCAAAAGCGGGTGATCAAAGGCCTGGGTTTTACCCGGCTGAACCAGATCGTCGAACGTCCGGACACAGCCGCCATTCGCGGTATGGTGGCCAAGGTGCCGCATCTGGTCGAGATTGTGCAGTAGCAGTTCAGGTGTCGGGTTTCAGGTCTCAGGTGTGGTTCGCGACACCTGATACCTGACACCCGGAGCTGCGGGAACGACTTATGAACCTATCGAACATTCGAGCACCCAAGAAGGCAGCGGAAAACAAGAAGCGCGTGGGCCGCGGCATGGGCTCGGGCATGGGCAAGACGTCCAGCCGCGGACACAAGGGTCAACGCTCGCGCAGCGGGTCACGCATGATGCGTGGTTTTGAAGGTGGCCAGATGCCGCTGCATCGCCGCATGCCCAAGCGTGGCTTTACCAACATTTTCCGTAAGGAATTCAACATCGTGAACTTGGAAAAGCTGGCCGGGCTCGGCGAGGCCACTATCACGCCGGACGTCCTTCGCAAAGCGGGCGTGATCAAGACCAAACATCCAGTCAAAATCCTGGGGGACGGAGCGCTTTCCATCGCACTCACCGTTCATGCGCACAAATTTTCCAAGTCGGCCCAGGAGAAGATCACCAAGGCCGGCGGCAAGTTCGAGGTCTTGCAGTAATGTTCGAGAAACTGGCCAACGTCTTTCGCATTCCGGACCTGCGGCGGCGCATTGGTTTTACCCTGGCCATGCTGGCGGTGTATCGCTTAGGCGGCCACATTCCCACCCCCGGAATCAACACTGATAAGCTGCAGCAATACTTCGAGCAGAACCGCGGCTCCCTGCTCGGTTTTGTCGATCTCTTCAGCGGCGGCAACCTCCGCCGGCTTACGGTTTTCGCCTTGGGCATCATGCCCTACATCACCGCCTCGATCATCCTGCAACTGTTGACCGTGGTGTATGAGCCATTGGCCAAGCTGCAGAAGGAAGGCGAACTGGGACGCAAGAAGATCACGCAATGGACTCGCTATCTAACCGTGATTCTCAGCGCCGTCCAGTCGTTTGGCATCGCCCTCAGCCTGCAAAAGGGTGGCGATTTCGTAATTCATCCGGGCATCGGTTTTATTCTGATGACCATGCTGACCCTCACCACCGGCAGCGCCTTCATCATGTGGCTGGGCGAGCAGATTACGGAACGCGGCGTTGGCAATGGGATGTCCCTGCTGATCTTCGCCGGCATCGTGGTGGGATTGCCGCGAGGCGTCTTCGATCTTTACGACAAAGTGCATAACAACGCCTGGGGTGTTTTCACCGCGCCGGCCATGATCTTGCTGGTCGCAATGATGGTGCTGGTGGTGGCCTTTATTGTTTACGTCGAGCGCAGCGAACGGCGCATCCCGGTGCAGTATGCCAAGCGCGTGGTGGGCCGCAAAGTCATGGGCGGTCAGTCCACCCATCTGCCGCTGCGGGTCAATGCCGGCGGCGTCATGCCGGTGATCTTTGCTTCATCGATTCTCACTCTGCCGCAAACTGCGTTATACGCCTTGCACTCCAATCGCGTGATCGGACCAATTTTGGATGCGCTCAAGTGGGGCGAGCCGCTTTACACGTTTCTGTATGCCGTGGGCATCATCTTTTTCGCGTACTTTTACGTGTCGATCGTCTTCAATCCCAACGAAGTTGCCGACAACATGCGCAAGTACGGCGGTTTTATTCCCGGCATCCGGCCCGGCAAGCGCACGGCCGACAACATCAACGAAATCCTTACCAGAATCACGCTAGTGGGTGCACTTTATCTGATTATTATCTCCTTCATTCCGGAGTGGATGATCGCCGGCATCCACCTGAACCATTTGCCGGGTGTGCTGGGTTCCTGGTTTGAGCATCTCCCAGCCTGGATGACGAATGGTTTGGGCGTCACGTTTTACTTTGGGGGCACGTCGTTGCTGATCGTCGTAGGCGTGGCCATGGACACAGTTACGCAGATTGAAGCGCAGCTCATCATGCGCCACTACGATGGATTCACCCCGCGCAGTGGACGGATCCGGGGTCGCCGCGGTTGGTAGTCGCTGAGATCAGAGTTTGCCGTACCGCTCGGCACGAAATCATCGTCGAGCTGACCGGATGAAATTGGAATCGGGAGGCTTGGGGGCCAGCTCGATGGCGGATGGAAGCTCGCGCGGCATCGGACCCATCATCCTGCTCGGGTCCCCAGGCGCAGGCAAAGGAACGCAGGCAAAACGCATTTCCGAGCGCTACGGTATCCCGCAGATCTCCACCGGTGACCTGTTGCGGGACAACGTACAACGTCATACGCCACTGGGATTGCAGGCCAAAGACGTCATGGCACGCGGCGAACTGGTGCCTGACGAACTGATGTACGACATGGTGGCGCAGCGTTTGCGCCAGGTGGATTGCGATCCCGGATTTATTCTCGATGGATTTCCCCGCACTCCGGCCCAGGCCGGATGGCTGGATGCATTTCTGGAGAACGAGTTCTTTGACAACCCGCAGCGTCCCGGCAGATGCGTGCCGATTGTGATCCGCATCGACGTAGATTATAATCAATTACTACATCGGCTTACCGGACGTAGGACTTGTCTCGCCAACGGGCACATCTATAACGTCTATCTGCAGCCGCCCCGTGTCCCTGACACCTGTGATCTTGATGGTTCCAGGTTGATTGTCCGCGATGATGATCGCGACGATGTAATCCGGGAACGTCTGACCGCATATCAGGTTCAGACGAAACCCGTGGCGGAATATTACGAGCGGCAAGGACGGCTGGTTTCCGTCAACGGGGACCTGCCGGCCGATGAAGTTGCGGAGCTCATTCGGTTGGTGATCGAAGGCCACCGCGCCGCGCGGGCCGATAGCTTTTAGGAATGGCGATTGTTTGCAAATCAACGGCGGAGATCGAAAAGATGCGGCGCAGCGGCCGCATCGTCCGGGAAGTGCTCGACCAGCTGCGGACCATGGTGGCGCCGAACGTGACCACCATGGATCTGGAGCGCACTGCCGAGCAGAAGATGAAGGATCTCGGTGCGAAGCCGGCATTTAAGGGATATTTCGATTATCCCTGTGTATTGTGCACTTCGATCAATGAAGAGATTGTTCACGGCATCCCCTCCGAGAAGCGGGTGCTGAAAGCAGGAGATATCGTTTCCATCGACTGCGGCGTGGTGGTGGACGGCTACTACGGAGATGCTGCTATTACGGTTGCGGTGGATGGATCGATCGCGCCGGAAATAAGTAAGCTGCTCGAAGTCACCGAAGCTTCGCTCTACCGGGCAATTGAAGCAGCGCGGATCGGAAATGCGGTAGGCGACGTGGGCGCGGCGGTACAGGAATTCGTGGAAGCCAACGGCTTCAGCGTGGTTCGGGAGTTTGTGGGGCATGGCATCGGGACTCGATTGCACGAGGAGCCCCAGGTGCCCAATTTTGGTACCCGTGGACACGGCGCCCGGCTGCGCGACGGGATGGTGCTCGCAATCGAGCCCATGGTAAATTCGGGCCAGCCCGGGACACGCGTGCTCGAAGATAAGTGGACCGCCGTCACTGCCGATGGCAGCTACAGCGCTCACTTTGAGCATTGCGTGGCAGTCACGAAAGACGGCCCCGTGATTTTGACGCAGTAAAGCTTTCAGCCGTCAGCTCTCAGCTTAAGCTGACAGCTGAGAGCTGACAGCTTCTTAAGGAGTCAATGAGTAAAGAAGACGCGATTGAAGTTATGGCAACGGTAGTCGAACCGCTGCCTAATGCCATGTTCAAAGTAGAACTGGAAAACAAGCACCAGGTGCTGGCGCACGTTTCTGGCAAGATGCGAAAGAATTTTATCCGCATTCTGCCCGGCGACAAGGTCGCGGTTGAGCTTTCGCCCTACGACCTGAATCGCGGCCGCATCGTTTATCGGTACAAGTGACCGCGTTTTGTGGGCGTTTGAGCCCGCAGCGGTCATCTCGAGCGAAGCGAGGAATCTGCAGGAAGGACGAAAAGCTGAAGGCTGGTTTTTATGAAAGTACGAGCATCGGTCAAGAAAATTTGCGATAAGTGCAAGGTCATCCACCGCAAGGGTGTGGTGCGCGTGATCTGCGTTAACTCGAAACACAAGCAGCGTCAGGGATAGGACAAGGAGCAGCATGGCACGCATTGCAGGCGTCGACCTTCCGCGCGGTAAGCACGTGAATATCGCGCTGACTTACATCTACGGCATCGGCCATCCACGCGCCGCCAGCATTCTGGAGGCGGCCAAGGTAGACCCGATGAAGAAGGTCCAGGATCTGGGTGAGGACGAAGTAAATCGCATCCGCCAGGTCATCGAGGGCGAGGGCATGGTGGAAGGTGATCTGCGTAAGGAAGTTTCGATGAATATCAAACGGCTCATCGAAATCGGCTCCTATCGCGGTTATCGCCATCGCCGGAACCTCCCCGTCCGCGGACAACGCACTCACACCAACGCGCGCACCCGCAAAGGCCCGCGCAAGGGAACGGTCGCACAGAAGAAGAAAGCGACAGCAAAGACGTAAGAACAGTTGCTAGTGGCTAGGGACTAGCCACTAATCACTGGACACTAGCACCACTGGACACTAATTATGGCGAAACCAGCAGCAGCGGCAGGCACACCCGGCGCAGCGGCGCCGGAGAAAAAAGGCAAGAAGAAGACTTTCAAGAAGAAGGAGCGCAAGCACGTCACCCACGGCGTCGCGCACATCCAGGCTTCGTTCAACAACACCATTGTGACCATCTCGGACCAGGCGGGGAATGTTCTCTCCTGGAAGAGTTCGGGCTCGCTGGGCTTTCGTGGATCACGGAAGGGCACGCCATTTGCCGCCCAGCAGGCGGCCATGAACGCCGCCAACATGGCGCGCGACCACGGAGTGCGCAGCGTCGAGGTGCGAGTTAGCGGACCAGGTTCTGGACGCGAGTCAGCCATCCGCGCTCTGGCTGCCGCCGGCATCGAGGTCCGCAATATTAAAGATGCAACCCCCATTCCGCATAACGGTTGCCGTCCGCCCAAGCGGAGAAGGGTGTAAGAAAGTGGCTAGTGGCTGGTGACTAGTGGCTAGTCACTGTCCAAACTACTAGCCCTTGATCACTGGCCACTCGTCACTGATTTCGTCCGGGATGAAGGGTGAAGCCAAACCTGTAAACCGGTCATCTAAAGGAGAAGAAACTTGGCACGTTACACAGATCCCGTCTGCCGCCTCTGCCGCCGCGAGGGCATGAAGCTATTCCTCAAAGGCACCAAGTGCTTCAGCGATAAATGTCCCATCGAGAAGCGTAATTTTGCTCCCGGCCAGCATGGGAAGGACCGCAAAGCGAAAATCGTAGGCTACGGCCTGCAACTGCGCGAAAAGCAGAAAACCAAGCGCATGTATTTCACCCAGGAAGGCCAGTTCCGCAACTATTTCGAGAAGGCGGCGCGGAGCAAGGGTGTGACCGGCGAAATCCTGCTGCAACAACTGGAACGGCGGCTCGACAACGTGGTTTATCGCCTGGGCTTTGGCGTGTCCCGGCGCCAGGCGCGCCAATTGGTACGCCATGGTCACGTGCAAGTTGATGGACGCAAGGTCAACATTCCTTCGTACGAAGTGAGCGTAGGCGAAGAAATCGCCATTCGCGAAGGCAGCCGAAAACTGCCCATCCTGGAAATAGCGAAAGATTTCGCCAGCCATCAGAACTCGCCTAACTGGCTGGAGATTGATCGCGACAATTACAAGGGCCGCGTTCTGGCGCTGCCCAAGCGTCAAGATATCAATCTGCCGGTGAATGAGCAGTTGATCGTAGAGCTTTACAGCAAATAAGCTTGCGTGGGACGGGTCTCTGACCCGTCCAGCCGAGCGTACCTCGGCGTTGATCTTTTCGGTCCAACATTTCGAGCCAGATCCGCCAGCAGCTGGCGTTTGACCTGCAACCTGGACCGGTTTCAGGGAGCCAGCACTGAGCCCAATGGCCGAAGGAGAAATAAATGCTTTGGAAAGGTTTTCAAAAACCAAAACGTCTCGCGGTCGATACTTCGACCTTAACCGACAAGTACGGCATTTTCTGGGCGCAGCCCTTTGAACGGGGCTTCGGCACTACTATCGGCAATGCTCTTCGGCGCGTAATGCTCTCCTCCATCGAGGGAGCAGCCGTGACGGCGGTCAAGATCGAAGGCGTGCTGCACGAATTCCAATCGATTCCCGGAGTGGTCGAGGACGCCACCGACATCATCCTCAACCTGAAGCAGATTCCGTTCAAGTTGAGCGGCGACGCGCCCAAGGCGATCTATCTGCGCGCCGATCAGCCCGGTGTGGTCACTTCGGGCATGATCGAAGCCGATGCCGATGTCGAAGTGCTCGACAAAGATGTTTACGTTGCGACTGTCAGCGAGGGCGGCAAGCTCGACATGGAAATGCGCCTCAAGCGCGGCCGTGGCTATGTCTCTGCCGACAAAAACTTCGACGAAGACCTCGGCATCGGATTCATTCCGATCGATTCCGTTCACTCTCCGGTGCGTAAGTGCAACTACACCGTGGAAGCGGCGCGTCTGGGGCAGATCACCGACTACGATAAGCTCACGCTCGAGGTGTGGACCAACGGCTCCATCACGCCGGCTGATTCCATTGGTCTGGCGGCCAAGCTCCTTAAGGACCACATGAACATCTTCATCAATTTCGAGGAAGACATCGAGACCTCGACGTCGAGTGAAGAACGCAAGCCGGAGATCAAGAATGAGAATCTGAACCGCTCGGTCGAAGAGCTTGAGCTTTCGGTGCGCAGCTACAACTGCCTGAAGAATGCCAACATTCAGACCATCGGCGAACTGGTGCAAAAGACCGAGGCCGAAATGCTCAAGACCAAAAACTTCGGCCGCAAATCGCTGAACGAGATCAAGGAAATCTTGTCCTCGATGGGTCTGAGCCTGGGTATGAAGATCGACGAGCACGGCAACGCTGTTCCCGGCCCGACTTCGAACCAGGTGCTGCCGGCCTCGGCCTACGGCAACGACAACGATCTGTAAGACACAGTGGCTAGTGGTCAGTGGTTGGAGACCCTGGTTCCGCTAGCCACTAATCACTAGCTGCTTAGGTTCACTAGCCACTGAGGTTCACATGCGCCACAAAGTAGCAGGATGGAAACTGGGACGTAACACCGCGCACCGCCGGTCATTGCTGCGGAATCTGGTTACGTCTTTGATTCTCGAGGAACGTATCGAAACCACCGTGCCCAAGGCCAAGGCGATGCGTCCCCGGGTCGAGAAGATGATCACATTAGGCAAGCGCGGCGACCTCGCCGCGCGCCGCATGGCTGGCGCCTACCTCACGACCAGCGCCGCCGTGGACAAGCTGTTCGAGACCATCGGCCCGCGCTTTGGCGACCGCGAAGGCGGTTACCTGCGCATTGTCCGCACTGGCTGGCAAAAGGGCGATGGCGCCGACAAAGCATTCGTTGAGCTGCTGGGAAGCGAGAAGCTGCAGGAAGAAAAGCGCGAGAAGCGCGCCGAGGCTCGTGCCAAGCGTACCGCCGAAGCCAAGAAAGCCATGGAAGAAGCCGAAGCACAGCAGGGTGTCGAACATCCCGCCGACCGGGCCGAAGGTGAAGACAAGACCAAAGACAGCAAGAAAGAGTAGAAAGTATCGAGCCATCTCTCAATAGCCATTCGGGATGCTTGGCAGAATGGCTTGCTCACCAGCTAAACGAACCTCGTCATTGCGGCGTTCGCCCGCTTACGGGCCCTCCGGCGGCGGATATGCAGAACTAGCCCCAGCGTTAAAGCTACTGATGGCCGCTGGCAGAGCCAGCAGATCGTCCTTCGTCATCTGCAAAGCGCGTTGGTTGGGATGGTATTGGGATTCCCACGGAAACGTTTCCCCGGCGGAATCGAGCTCGATATGCCCGCCGAGGACGTGGCTAGTCTCGCACTCGCGAGATCAGCATCGGCGTCGTCGATGAGAAGGCGGCCCGGCATCAAAAAGTCTCCCGAGAAGAATAGTCCGGTGTTCCGATCGTAAAATGCGACGTGGGTCTCGTTATGGCCTGGGGTTGGGATCACGTCAACCGTTCGATCGCCGAGATTTATTTGGGCAAGGCCATTCGGCCAATCGATGAAGTCGTAGTACCGCCGGACAGTAGCAATCACAGTTCTAGAACCTGGATTGCCGGGGACGGACCTCAATTCGTCCTGTTTACCCCTCCCCACTCGTACATGTCCTCTCGCGTGAATCTGCCGTAACCTTGTTTCCCGCCCTCCCCACGCTAGACTTGCGGTAGAAGTTATGGAGTTGTCCCGTACCCAAATCGCTATCGCCGTGGGCGCAGGCGTCCTGCTGCTGATTATTTTCTTCAGCTACCTGATGTGGCTGAACGGTCAGGGGCCGGTGCTGGCCCGCTCGGAAGATCGCGATCCGCTTTCCGGCGTTCCGAACAGCATTTCGCTCAATCCACTGCGCGACCGTACTTCTGAGCGTGAGGCCAACAAGTTCATCCGCGCCATCCACGAAGGACACTGCAACGACGAGCTAGCCGATTGGGAAAAAGACTACCGCAGGAAGTACGCCGCGTTTATCTGTGACTCTGAGGCAAAGCATCCGTTGCTTTCCTGGCAATTGGTCGAATGGGAAGACACGCCACCATTGCGACTCTTGCGCTATCGCGGCAGGCGCCTCAACACGCCCGGCCAAAAAGGCACATACAAGGAACTCTTCTCGGTTACTCTCGAAAACAAATACGGCGAGTGGGTGGTCACGAAGTACGACTCGATGTATTGAACCAGCCGTCAGCCCTCAGCCATCAGCATCAGGTCATGTGGTAGAACACCTTCATGGCTGAGGCGAGGTCACCTGCCAGCAAAGCAATTTCACGGAACATTTATGCCTTCGGCGCGACCTCATTTCTGAACGACACTGCCAGTGAAATGGCCTATTGGGTGCTGCCGGCATTTCTGGCTTCGCTCGGTGCGGGACCCGCGCAGTTGGGGATCATTGAAGGCATCGGCGAGAGCGTTGCCTCATTTGCCAAGTTGTTCTCCGGTTATCTGGCTGACCGCGTACGTCACCGCAAGCCCATCGTTGTGGCCGGATACGTGGTCGCGAACGCGGTAAAGCCCTTGCTCGCGCTCACGACCTCGTGGTGGCAGATTCTGGTCATTCGCTTCGCCGACCGTTTCTCCAAAGGCATTCGAGGCACTGCGCGTGATGTCATGGTTGCCGAGTCGCAAGCTGATTCACGTCTCGGTTCCGCCTACGGACTTATCCAGGCGATGGATTCCGCGGGCGCTATCGCCGGGCCGCTCATTGCGCTCGTTCTTCTGCCGCGCTGTGGCCTGCGCGGGATCTTCTGGGCGGCAGGGGTTCCGGGATTCCTTTGCATCGTGGTCGCAATGCAGGGCATTCGTGAAACTAAGGCCGCGCGGATCAGCCGTCACATCCCGTCCAACCCTTTGTCCTCAGACTCTCGGTTGGATGTGCTCGAACCTGAAGTGACGACCTCAACCACGGGCCGGTCAAGTCCCCACCTTCCTGGCAGTTTCTATTTTGTGCTTTTGGCAGTGACGCTGTTCTCCCTGGGAAATTCCAGCGACATGTTCCTTGTGCTGCGCGCTCAGAGCCTCGGCATTCCCGCCATTCGGGCGCCTTTGCTCGGACTGGTGTTCAACATTACCTATACGCTGTTCTCCTGGCCGGCCGGTCACCTGAGCGACCGGCTTTCTCGGCGGGCGATGGCGGCTGCGGGATACTTCGTGTTTGCTGCCGTCTATCTGGTCTTTGCGATCGCTCCATCAACTCTGGCCATTTGGTTCGCGATGGCGGTCTACGGTTTGTTCTATGCGCTGACTAACCCCGTGTTGAAGGCTTTGGTGGTAGAAACAGTGGCGGCAGACGTACGCGGGCGCGCTCTGGGCATGTATTTCTTTGTGACCAGCGTCGCGGCGCTGCTGGCCAGCGTGATCACCGGTCAACTCTGGAGACAGTATGGTCCGCGAGTGCCGTTCTTGTTGTCCGCTGGAATCGCCGCTATCTCAGCAGTGTTGTTAGTTGCCTCGCGCCGGGCGCAAGCGATTACCATCAGCTAAGCGGAGGCCTTCTGCGGAATTGCCGAGCGCCTCATCTTTAGCAACAGAAAAATTACCACCTGAGCCACCAGTGCGGCGACGCTGTCCAGCAGCACATCGCGAAGGGAGCCGGTACGCGATGGAAGATAGGTCTGATGCCACTCATCCAGAGATGCCACCAGCGCGCTCAAAAAAAAGGCAATCCTCGCCCACTGCACGGACCAGCGGAACACGCCGGGTAACGGAAGTGTCGCGCGCCAGGCACGAAAGAGAAGAACGCTGAGCATGAAGTAGCCGACAAAGTGCCCGGTCTTGCGGATGTAGAAGTGCCAGACCAGGAAGCGGAACGGGTCCATGCCCATCAGAAAATGCAGCACGGGATAGAGAATCCGACTGGTGTTTTCGGCGGAGCCATAATTTGTGGACTCCCCGACAATGAGAACCAGCCAAAGCAGCGCCGCAATCCAGGCTTTCACCGCCTGCTTCTGGGCTGGGTTCAAGCGGACGTGCCGGTAGATCGAAATTGGCGCGGCGTAATCTTTCTCACGCCCTCACTCCACCGCATAGTTGGGCGCCTCGCGCGTAATCATGACGTCGTGCACGTGGCTCTCGCGCAAGCCGGCACCGCTGATGCGGACAAAGCGAGTCTTCTGCAGCAGTTCCGGAATGGTGGCGCAGCCACAGTAGCCCATGCCTGACTTCAATCCACCTACCATCTGATGCACGATCATTGCGACCGAGCCACGATAAGGAACGCGTCCCTCGATGCCTTCCGGAACCAACTTGCCGAGACGATTGGAGTCTTCTCCGATGACGGGCATTGCGGTGGAAGCGTCGCCATCGATGTTCTGGAAATAGCGTTCGCTCGATCCCGACGCCATAGCGCCGAGCGATCCCATGCCCCGATAGGATTTGAACGACCGCCCTTGATAGAGAATCATCTCGCCCGGACTTTCGTCCGTCCCGGCGAAAAGCGATCCGATCATTACAGCGCCTGCGCCCGCCGCTAACGCCTTGGTGATGTCGCCCGAGTACTTGATGCCGCCATCCGCAATGATGGGAACGCTTGCATCTTTGGTGGCGCGGTAGGCTTCCGAGATCGCCGTCATCTGGGGCACCCCGGCTCCCGTAACGATGCGGGTGGTGCAGATCGAGCCGGGCCCAATGCCGACTTTGATTGCGTCCGCGCCCGCCCGAGCCAGCTCGCAGGCGCCATCGAAAGTTCCGACGTTACCGGCAATCAAATCCACTTCCGGCAGTTTGGACTTCACCATCTTGATCGCTTCCAACACCCGAGCGGAATGGCCATGAGCGCTGTCCACCGCCAGCAAATCCACCTTGCACTTCACCAGTTCTTGCGCGCGCTCTAGAAAATCGCCGGTGGCGCCGATGGCCGCGCCCACCCGCAGGCGCCCATGCGAGTCTTTGGCGGCATTGGGGTACTTCAGTTTCTTCTGTATGTCTTTTACCGTGATTAGGCCCTTCAGGTTGTATTTGTCATCTACCACCAGCAACTTCTCAACCCGATGTTTGTGCAGGATCTTTTCCGCGTCTTCGAGGGTGGTGCCGACGGCTACCGTGATCAGGTTTTCCTTGGTCATTACTTTGCTGATGGGAATGTCGAAGCGGGTCTCAAAACGCAGATCGCGATTGGTAAGGATACCCACAAGCTTTCCATTCTTGGTGATGGGCACGCCGGAAATTTTGTATTTGCGCATGACTTCGAGCGCGTCCGAAACTTTGGCGTCGGGCGACATCGTCACAGGATCGACGATCATGCCGCTCTCCGAGCGTTTTACTTTGTCCACTTCCTCGGCCTGCTGCTCAATCGACAAATTGCGATGGACGACTCCCATGCCACCCTGCTGCGCCATCGCAATCGCCATGTGCGATTCCGTGACCGTATCCATGGCGGCGCTGATCACCGGAATGTTCAACCCAATATTGCGCGTGAGCTGGGTCTGGGTATTGGTCTGCGCCGGGACTACGTCGGAGTGAGCGGGCAGCAGCAACACGTCATCGAAGGTGAGGGCCTCGGGGACAGGGAAATGAATCATAAGTTTTCTCGTCGAAAGATTGATTTCTATTCTAGAGACGGTTGGCGGCTGAGGCAAATAGCTTGCCAAGGACGGCTAAAGATAATAGTGTTTGCGAGCACGCCCAGAAGTGGTCCAAGTCAACCATCATTTAGGAGGACGCTTATGAGCACCCGCCTGATTGGGAGGCGGTGGCTACGCCTGCTCGCGATTGCGATGGTGGCGACGGCATTAGGCGGTTGGTTTCAAGCCTCACCGCCTTCTGGAACTGAGGTTCCGCCTCCAACCATACGTGTCAGCACACATCTCGTGCTCGTCGATGTAGTCGTGACCAATAAACAAGGCAAGCCAGTGGCTGGACTCCACCCCGAAGACTTTGTGGTTGAAGAAAACGGCAAGGTGCAAAAAATCGCCAACTTTGTTATTCCAGGCGAAAATACGGGTCCAGGCCCGTCGACATTGCCGCCCGGCATTTACTCAAATCGGCAGCAATACCGTGCTCCCGGAGGGCCGATTACGGTGATGTTGCTGGATGCTCTCAATACTTCTTTCTCGGATCAAGCTTATGCCCGACGTCAGATGCTGAGCTTTGTGCACGACCAATACCGGCCTAGCCAGCGCCTCGCGATCTTCGCTCTTACAGATTCGCTACGGGTGCTGCAGGATTTTACGAGCGATCCGCAAATTTTGTATTCAGCACTGCAACGCTATATTCCACAGCCCCGGGAATTCATGCGCGCGGGGCAGCCTACGCTTGCAACGACAGGATCGCCAACCGCGGGCGATGTCGTGACCAGTCTGGACGCCAGCGCGGGTCCGGCCCCGTTCGTTGCAGGTACCCCAGGGGTTGGAGCGGCTCAGGCAATGGCCAGTGCGCAGGCTGCACTGCAAAGCTTCGAGGATGCGCAAGTGGCTTATGCCGAGGATCAGCGGACCATATTGACCCTCAATGCCCTGAGCAGCCTGTCGCGCATCCTGGGAGGGCTTCCCGGGCGCAAGAACCTTATCTGGGTGACCGGGAGGCTTCCGCTCTCTCTTATTCCCGAGGATCGTACCCTGACGAATGCGGAATTGGCGGAAGACTTGCCTAGCCTGAACACCCGCCGCGTGGGGGAGCACGCCGCGGGTAATCTTGCGGCAACTTTCCGGCAACTGCATGCGAAGGAGATCCGGGAAACTGCGGCCAGACTGTCAAACGCTCAAGTCGCGGTTTACCCGATTGATGCGCGAGGCCTCTCGATCTCACTGGGGACGGATTCGCAGGAGACCATGCGGGAAATGGCGCGCGAGACCGGTGGCCGAGCTTACGTCAACCAGAATGAAATCAAAGTTGCTGTGGTGCGAGCATTTGACGATACTCTTGCAACTTACACCCTGGGCTACTATCCAGAAAACAAGAAATATGATGGCAAGTACCGCACGATTAAGGTGAAAGTGAAACAGGAGGCCGTCGACGTCCAGCATCGGCGCGGTTACTTCGCCATTGATCCCACCCAGACTAAAGGATACAACCCGCAACAGGATGTGGGCGCCGCTCTGGGAGATGCTGTTCCCGCAAGGCTGGTGGCTTTTAGCGTGTGCGGCCTCCATCCAGCAATTCCGCGCCGGGCAAAGTAGGAGTTGATTTCCTGGTGGATGCCAGCACGCTTTCAACTGAGGATGCGTCCGGGGGCAAGAGGCTGAATGTCGCGTTCTATGCAACCATCTTTTCTCCTCAAGGGAAGATGCTATTGAGCGCAGTCAGAAAGTAGATCAGTCCTTCAATGCGGAGATCTATCAGCAGATATTGCAAAAAGGACTGATGCTGCACATGGATTTGGATCCGCAAGGCGGCACGAATCAGTTGCGGCTCGCGGTCCAGGACAGCCGCACCGGTTTAGTGGGAACGATTGATGCTCCCTTGACGCAGTAGAAGAGGTCAGCGCCAGCCTTGGCCGCAAGGGCGCGGACGCCCGCCCCTACACGTTTGTTTTTTTGATCCGAGCGGCGTATATTTGTATTTGAAAACTGTTGTGTAGTACCAGGATTTGGCGGAGCACACCAGTGGGCGCAAGCCCACTTTTTAGTTTCAGCCTGTTTCTGGCCGCATACGATAAAGCTAAGTTATTGGCTTCATGGGATTTGACGTCGATCAAGTACGCGCGATCGCCGAGCGGGTAGCAGCCTCCAGCGGGCTGGAGGTGGTGGAAGTGGAGTTGCGCGGCGGAGGCAAAGCCCGGATGCTTCGCATTGTGATTGATAAACCCGCTGGTGTCACGCACGAGGATTGCGCGAACCTGAGCCGCGAAGTAGGCACGATTCTTGACGTCGAAGATGTGGTGCCGGGGAATTCGTACACGTTAGAAGTTTCGTCTCCGGGACTGGATCGCAAATTGTCCCGTCCGGCCGATTTCGAGCGCTTCACCGGAAGCCGAGTGAAGCTGACAATACGAAATCCGGTACACGGCAACCGCCATTTCGAAGGACGGCTGGAAAGTTTCCATCAAGGACGCTTGCTACTGGATTTGAGAAAACTGGATAGGAAGAAGCCGAGGGCGGGAGAGTCGACGCCGGAAAAGTTGGAAGTCGAACTGAGCAACGTGGAAAAGGCGAATTTGGTGCCTGAAATTTGAAGGGCGGGTCTCAGGTTTCTGGTGCCAGGCCGCAAGTTTTCCTGAGACCTGACACCTGCGACCGCGACTCGAAACGTCTCGGAATACTTTTATGGCAAGTGAGCTGTACAACACCATCGACGCGCTGAGCAAGGAAAAGGGGATTGATCCCCAGATTGTAGTGAGCGCGGTTGAAGACGCAATCGTGGTCGCCACCCGCAAATACTACAAGACCCAGGAAAATCTGCGCGCCGAACTGGACAAAGAAACGGGCAAGATCCGTGCCTTCGCAGTCAAGACTGTGGTAGAGGCTCCTGAACAGGTGGAAGATCCCTCTCTGCAGGTCACGCTGGATGACGCGCGCAAGCTCGATCCCAATGTCGAGGTCGGCGGCGAGCTGCAAATTCCCAAGGTGACTGAGGGCATCCTGGGACGGATCGCGGCGCAACTGGCGAAGCAGGTGATTTTCCAGAAGGTGCGCGAGGCAGAGCGTGACACCGTATACAACGAATACATCGGACGGGTCGGAGAAATCGTCAATGCCACCGTGAAGCGCATTGAAGGCCCGGACGTGATCTTCGATCTGGGTAAGGCGGAATCGCGCATGCCCCGCAAAGAGCAGTCACGGTTGGAATCTTTTGCCATGGGCGAGCGCGTGCGTGTGGTCATCGCCCGCGTGGAGCGGGCTTCCAAAGGTCCGGCCGTGGTAGTGTCGCGAGCTGCACCTGAGTTGGTGCAGCACCTGTTCCAGACTGAAGTGCCGGAAATCTACGACGGAACCGTTGTCATCCGTGCCATCGCACGTGAGGCGGGAGAGCGTACCAAGATCGCCGTCATGTCGAAGGACAAAGATGTAGACGCCGTTGGCGCTTGCGTGGGCATGAAGGGAATGCGGGTACAGTCCATCATCCGCGAGCTGCGGGGCGAGAAGATTGACATTATTGAGTATCACGAAGACGCCGTCACCTTCGCAGAAAAGGCGCTGCAACCCGCCAAGGTGAGCCGGGTCACGGTGGTAGACAGCGGCGATAAGCAATTGGAAGTTGTTGTAGACGACAGTCAGCTCTCGCTGGCCATCGGCAAAAAGGGGCAGAACGTCCGCCTGGCGGCAAAGCTGCTGGGTTGGAAGATCGACATCAAGAGCGAGGAAGAGAAGCGGCAGGAAGTGGAACAGCAGATGTCGGCGTTAGTAGGATCGACCTCGACTCCGCTGGATAGCGTGCAAGGCTTGGGCGAAGGACTGATTGAGAAGCTGGGCGCCGCGGGTGTTACTACCGTCGAGGCTCTGGCGGACATGACCCCCGAGCAACTGGAGGCCATCGAAGGCATTGGCCCCAAAACGGTGGAAAAAATCAGCTTGGCGGTCAATAATTATTTCTCCAGCCTGGAAGGCGGAGAGGCGGTTGCGCAAGCTCCCGATGAGGCGGCGGTAGAAACAGCCCCCAGTGACGACGCCGCCGCGGAAGTGGCTGAAGAACCTGTCGAGCCCCCAGCCGAGAGTCTGGAGGCAGTCACGGAAACTGAGTCGGCAGGTTCTGCAGCAGAAACGTCTGCAACAGCAGAAGAACCCACCGAGGGGCAGGCGTCCTCGGATGACAAGCAAGAAGATGGCCAGCGAGAAGCTGAGAAATAGATTGCACCTCTTGTGCACTTTGACAGACACGAGAGCTGAACTAAAAATGACGCCGTGAGGTTGATATGAAGACTTAGCGGGACGGTCCGGAGGACAAAAGGGCGGATGACCAAGATTCGAATAAACGATCTGGCCAGGGAGCTGGAAGTTAAAAGCAAAGCAATCCTCGACGTACTTCCAGAGATTGGAGTCACGGAGAAGAAGAGCCATTCCAGTTCCCTTGAAGACCACGAAGCGGAAAAGGTGCGGGCCCACTTCCGCGCCACCAGCGAGGCGCAGACTTCAACGAGATCTTCACGCGCCGGCCGCAGCGACCTGGACGAAATCAAAACCAAGATCGATCTCTCCCACATTTCCAAGCCGGGCGACGTTCTGAAGGCAATCATCAGCAAGCAGCAGCCGGCTACCGAACCGTCTCGTCCCGCTGCCGCGGCTCCGCAGGTGGAAACCAAACCGGCGACGATTGCACCGCCTCCGTCTGCTGCGAAACCTCCAGTTCCCGAACCGGCGAAAGCCCCGGCGGCGGCGCCGCCGCGCTTTGTGGTCCCCACTCCTTCAGCAAGACCGACATTTACTGTTCCCGCGCCGCCGGCTCCGGTCACGGCCGTGTCCGCCCGACCTGCGGCCCCCGCGATGCCGACGCAAGCTACGCCTTCGGCAGGACCAGTGGCCGCAGCGTCTGCACCTCCTGCCGCGGCGTCGTCGCCTCAAGCTGGGGCACCTGCATCACAGCCAGCGACCATGACGGCCAGGCCAGCGACACCGAGTGCGCCGGCATCACCGCACGTTCCGCCTCCGCGCATGATCGTGCCACAAACCGGGCCGCGTCCCGTGTACAAGGCTCCGATAAGGACAGCTGCGCCAGCGGCTTCAGCTGGCTCACCGGCAGTCCCCGCACGCTCCGTTCCTGGTCGTCCGGTTCCCGGACAGCCCATCTTCCAGCGCCCGCGTCCCGGAGCGCCAACTTCGCGTCCGGTGTTGCGTCCCGGCGAACGCAGGCCGATGCATCCGACGCGGCAGTCACCGACCGGCACGCGCCCGCTGGGAGTGGGCCCGGGAGCGCTGCCTCCAGGGCCGACAACCCGCCCCGGCAGCCGGCCCGGAGGGCCTGCGCGCCGACCCGGCCAGCGGTACGTTCCGCGCGGAGTCAAGGAAGGCCCGATGAAGGGCTACACTCCGCCGCCGCGGCTGTCGCTCTCCAACGAGCCGCAGCCAATCACGCGCAGCATTACGATTACAGAAGGCATCAGCGTCAAAGATCTGGCGGAAAAGCTGGGAATCCGCGCCAAGGATTTGATTGCGCGCCTTCTGGCACGCGGCGTGTTCGCCACCATCAATCAGACGCTCGACACCGAACTGGCGAGCGAAATGGCGCGCTTCTTCGGGGCTGACACAAATGTGATCACCTTCGAAGAGCAAGCCGCAAAAGAAGTTTCCGATGCCGCCGCCGGCGAGGAAGGCGCCGCTGCTGAAAGCGTGCCACGGCCCCCTGTGGTCACGATCATGGGCCACGTCGACCATGGCAAGACGACGCTGCTGGATTCAATTCGCCTGACTAATGTTGCAGGAGGCGAGGCTGGCGGCATCACCCAACATATTGGCGCGTACAAAGTTACGATCCAGGACAAAGAGTCACCCGCGTACGGCCGGCAGATTGTGTTCTTGGATACACCAGGCCACGAAGCGTTTACTCGTATGCGCGCTCGCGGCGCCAAGGCCACCGACATCGTCGTCCTGGTCGTCGCGGCCGACGATGGCGTCATGCCGCAGACGCTTGAAGCCATCGACCACGCCCATGCCGCGGAAGTTCCGATCATCGTCGCGGTGAACAAAATTGACAAACCGGATGCGATGCCGGACCGAGTGAAGAAGCAGCTTGCTGATCGCGGTTTGATGCCGGAAGACTGGGGCGGCAGCACGGTGTTCGTTGACGTTTCGGCGAAGCAGAAGACCAACTTGAACCTGCTGATGGAAATGATCTGTCTGGTCGCAGACCTGCAAGAACTGAAGGCTACCCCGGATCGTCCTGCAACCGGCGTGGTGCTCGAAGCCAAACTGGATCGCGGTCGTGGGCCGGTGGCCACCGTGCTGGTACAGAACGGCACACTGCGTGCCGGCGAGAACTTCGTCGTCGGAAATGTCTACGGTAAAGTTCGCGCCATGTTTGATGATCGCGGAGCGCAGCTCGAGGAAGCGCCCCCATCGACGCCGGTTGAAATCCTGGGAATGGAAGGACTGCCGCAGGCTGGCGACCAATTTGTAGTGGTTGCCGATCGCGATAAAGCGCGCGGCATCTCCGAATACCGCGAGCAAAAGGCCCGCGAGGCCACTCTGGCGAAGAGTTCCCGCGTGTCGCTGGAAGGCCTAGCTGAGCAATTGAAGACAGCTGGCACCAAGGAACTCAACATCATTCTGAAGGCCGACGTCGGTGGATCGGTCGAAGTATTGGGCGATCTGCTGTCCAAGCTATCGAATGACAAGGTCCGCCTGAAGCTTTTACACTCGGGCGTGGGCGCCATCACCGAAACCGATGTCCTGTTGGCTTCGGCATCCAACGCGATCATCATTGGTTTCAACGTGCGTCCCGAGCGCAAGGCGCAGGAGTTGGCGGAGCAGGAAAAAGTGGACATCCGCCTGCACTCGATCATTTACGAGCTGCAGGATGAGATCAAGCGCGCCATGAGCGGACTGCTCGAACCAACCATCAAGGAAACTTATCAGGGCCGCGCCGAAGTGCTCGAGACCTTCCGCATCCCGAAGGTGGGCACGATTGCCGGCTGCAGGGTGGCCGACGGCATCATCAAGCGTGACTCCGAAGTCCGCTTGCTGCGCGACAACGTTGTCATGTTCAAGGGCAAGGTCAGCTCGCTGCGGCGCTTCAAAGATGATGCCAGCGAAGTTCGTAACGGCATGGAATGCGGAATCGCCATCGCGAACTATTCTGACATCAAAGTCGGTGACATCATCGAAGCCTTCGTGACCGAGCGCATCGCCGCGGAAGTAATTGCTTAGAAGCAGTCGTCAGTCTCGGTCTTCAGCCTTCAGGGATTGCGCGACGACTAAGGGCTGGCGACCGACGACTAAATGATCGCGTTTCTCACCCTCGAACTGCGCATTGAAGCGGCGCAGTCTCTCAAGGATAAGCGGCAGGTGGTTCGCAGCCTGAAAGACCGGCTGCGGGCACACTTTAACGTGTCGGTGGCGGAGCTGAATACGTCTGGCTTGTGGAACCGCGCCACCATCGGCGTGGTTGGCATATCCGATTCGAGAGATTATTTGGACGGCTTGATGAAGAACGTGGAACGCCAGGCGGCGCGGATAGTCAATAACAACGGCGCCGAGATCGACGATTCGTTCGTGGAGTTTTTGTGAGGTTAGCTGGAAAACGACTAACGCAGAAACGGCAAGCAAGAACCTCGTTCTCATATGGAGCCTGAGCGGCTTGCGCTTCCACGAACTTTCCCAAACTCCAATTGTAAGACGCCTGCGGAGAGTGCTCAGGGCATCAGGGGTTGCGGTGCGGCTCTGCTGGTGCATATAATCCCGCTTCGAGCCGAACTCATATCGAGGCCATTTTCTTGCCCATTGGAACTGCGTTTCACGAGAGAACTTTTCCGCTGTGCCAGAGCCTGAATTACCGAGAGTGGTCGGGCTATTACGCCGTGAGCGTTTACGAGGCGCATCACGAACACGAGTACAACGCCATCCGCAACGCGGCCGCGCTCATCGACATTACGCCGCTTTACAAGTATCTGGTTACCGGCAAAGACGCCACCAAGCTGGTGGATCGCATCATCACCCGCGACGTCAACAAAGTGAAAGTGGGGCAGGTGATTTATTGCTGCTGGTGCGACGAGCAGGGCAAAGTGATCGATGACGGCACCATCACCCGCCTCGAAGAGAACAAATATCGCTGGACGGCGGCCGATCCCAGCCTGCGCTGGTTTCGTCAGAACGGCCTGAACATGGACGTCCAGATCGAAGATATTTCCGAGAAGGTCGCAGCGCTGGCTTTGCAGGGACCAACTTCAGGCAAGCTGCTGAAGGTTGTCGCCGAAGCCGACATCACCAACTTGAAATATTTCCGCATGACGCGCGGCAAAGTCGCGGGCGTCCCGGTGGATGTCTCGCGCACCGGATACACTGGCGACCTCGGCTACGAGATCTGGGTTTCATGGAATGATGCAGTGAAAGTCTGGGACGCGTTGATGGACAAAGGCAACCAGTTCGACATTCACGCAGCTGGCATGTTGGCGCTGGACGTGGCGCGCGTGGAAGCGGGCCTATTGCTGATCGAAGTCGATTACACCAGCAGCAAGAAAGCGCTCATCGCGTCGCAGAAGTACTCTCCGTACGAGCTAGGATTCGGCAAGATGGTCCATCTCGAAAAAGAAAATTTTATTGGCAAGGCGGCCTTAGCGCGTGATCAAAAGAACGGCGTGGAGCGACAATTGGTCGGATTGGAGATCAATTGGCCAGAAGTGGAAGAACGGTTTGACAGGTTCGGGCTGACGCCCGCCGCGCCAACTCAAGCCTCGCGCGTGGCCGTCCCAATTTATCTAGGCGAAAAGCAGGTGGGCAAAGCCACTACCACCACATGGTCTCCGGTGTTAAAGAAGATGATCGCGCTGGCCAGCGTAGAGACGGTGCACTCACAAATTGGCTCGAAACTGCAGATGGAGATCACGGTTGAGGCAGTGCGGCAGAAGGTAACGGCGAAAGTGGTCAAGATTCCGTTCTTCAATCCGACGAGGAAGACGGCGACGCCGGTGTAAGAAGTCACAGCGTTGTCATGCTGAGCGGAGCGAATGCGTCGCGCTAGCGACCCATCCGCGGAGTCGAAGGACCCGGTGGTTGCGTCGTGCTCCTCCGACCTCGCGAGGAGTTGACCGTCACGCACAGTCCCTTCGCATACAGTCAGGACAGAATGCCTTGCACCCCCATGCCGCTGCATGGTTGCACAAGGTCCTTCGACTTCGTACGCCCGTTCGCGAGCGAACGGGCATGCTGCGCTCACGATGACCGTGTTTTCGGTGGAGGAAGGTCGCGGGCTCTTCGCTTTCCCGTCCAGTAGATCCAGGCTCCGATCAGCACCAGCAGGGCCGACAATCCCACGATCTTGAGTACGGCTAGCGGCTTGTTCGGCTCGTCTGCTTGCGGAATCAACGATAATCCTATGGTGAAGGTTGTGGTCATCGATCCCACCACGGCAATTAGCCTTGCCACCGGCTTACCTCCCGGAACGCGAATCACCTCTCGTCCAGCGGGCTCGTTCTGCAATTTGAACATGGCCGCGAATAGGTAGAGGTATGGAATGAAATACGTGATCACGCCCATTGCGACCAGCACATCATAGGCGCCCTTGATGCTGGTGCCGGCTTGTCCGAGAAAGATGAAGATGGCGCCGAAAACGAACTGAGTCAGGAGTCCGACCCATGGCGTCTTCCAGCGCGGATGGAGCGCACCGAACACCGGCGGCAGGAAGCAATCAATGCCGGCAACGAAGGGCAGCCGTGCCACCGCGGCCAGGTAGGCGCCAGCCGCGCCGACGTTGCTCAGCATAATCAGAAATGCCGCGAAGGGAATGACCCCTTCGAAACCCACGCGGTGCGCCGTGCTGGAAATCGCCTGCATCAATCCTTGCAAGTTGCTGACCTCGGAAGAGGGCAGCGCCACCAGCACGCTGGCAGTCCCGACGATGTAGCAGAGCGTCACCGTAGTCCCACCGATCACCAGAGCCCATGGAATGGCGCGGCGGGCGTTCTTGATCTCGCCTCCCATGAGCGAAGCAGTCTCGCAGCCGGCGAAGGCGTAGATCAACACCGACCAGAAAATGACATCGTTGATGTGAAGGCTGGGCGTCATGGAGTGCACGGTGAACGATGTTGCTGATCCATAGCGATGCCAAGCCACGGCTCCCATCGCCATGATGATGCAGGCAGGAATCCACATGGCGAGCGCGCCCAGATTGTGCAACCAGGTGCCCACGTTCAGTCCGAAAATGTTGAGCAGCGTTGCCAATCCCAGGGCTAGCAGAGAAAAGGCAATGAAGTAGCTCGTGCTGCCGGAGAGGTGTCCCCAGGCGTCCTGCCGGATGTAAAGCGCATTGCTGGCAGCGAAGTAAAGAACAGCGGGGAAGTAGGGCAGGTTGCAGGTCCAGTAGGTCCAGGCCGACATGAATCCGGAAAAGTCGCCAAAAGCGCGCTTGGTCCAAACATAGATGCCGCCTTCGTTGGGATAGCGCGAGGAGAGTTCGAGAACCGACAGCGCGAGCGGCATATAAAACGCAAGCCACGCCCCAATCCAGATGATGATGGAACTGGGGCCCGCGGCGGCGGCAGTCGCGATCCAGCGCAGACTGATTCCAGTGACCACGTAGAACAGCACAAGATCGCGGAATCCCATGACCCGCTTCGGCTTGTTGGGGTCTTCCGCTTCAGCGAGAGATGCCCCAGGAGATGGCGAGACTAGAGGGGCGGAGGTCTTAGCGTCTGCCACCTCAGACTATCCCATCCCGAGTTCGTCGGGGGATTCGAGGGGAGTGCCACAGCGGCGGCAGATAACAGCAGAGCAATCGCCGCAGGTGAGCGGATCCGCTACCTCTTCGGCGCAGTCAGGGCAGTAAAGACGCTCAGGTTCGGGCTCGGGCGAGGGTTGCGGAGCTGGTGTCATGAGGCACGCAAATGTAGCATATTCTTTTGCTACAACGAAGGAGAGCAGTTTGTGTCCGAAAAATCGCCGACTCCCGATGAACGTCTACAAAACGAATTCAATCGCTGGGCCGAGGAAGGTGAGGGCGAGAAGATGGAGCGTCATCATCTCGCCATCACCGAAAAGACCATCCGGCTGATGGATTTGCGTCCGGGTGAGCGCGTCCTCGACCTCGGATGCGGCGCAGGCTGGGCCACGCGGTTGCTGGCGCGACTAGTCGCCGACGGTCCCGAGGGTTTTGGCCAGGTTGTTGGGTTGGACGTCTCCGATGAAATGATTCGCCGGGCTCGTGCGGCGTCGAAAGATTTCGACAATATTCTATACGTGTTTGGATCAGCGCAGCAGATTCCCTGGGAAGAAAACTTCTTCGACAAAGTGCTCTCGGTTGAATCGTTCTATTACTATGCCGACCAGGATCGCGCGCTGACTGAACTCTTCCGCGTCATGGCGCCGCACGGACGCTTGTTTATTCTGATCAACCTGTACAAAGACAATCCCTACTCACTGCAATGGGTGGATAAGCTCAAAGTGCCGGTGCATGTGCGCTCGGAAGCGGAGTATGTCGAGCTGTTGAAGAAGCATGCGTTTGAAAACGTCCAGGCGAGGCGCATTCCCGATGACACGCCCACGCCCGACAACTACCAGACCAAGTCGTTTCACAGTCTGGAGGACATGCGCGGCTTCAAGCGGATTGGAGCGCTGCTGCTAATGGCATCCAAGCCGGATTTGCGCACGCCGGCACCCGGTTACGCGATTTACTAGTGGCTGCCCATTTGCGGCATTGTGCGTGAGCGCCTGCTGACCCAATCCGGGGAAGAAAAAAGGGCCACCGAACGCGGCAGCCCCAACAACCCAATCTTCCTAAATGGTTGGCCTAGAAAGCGTGATCTTCGACACCGCACGAGCAGGTACCGCGGCCGCTGCCGAGAATGATCTCGAACGAGCAGAACTGCTGCAAGCCAGCAAGTTCAGACGACGCCAGGTTCGCATCGTGCAGTTCAGTCTCAGTAATAGCATACCCGGTAGTTGCCTTCTGGATGTGAGTAGCCCATCCCCGGATGCCAGCAGTGGGAGCGCCCTTAGTGGGATCGCAAACGCCCGAACTCGAGGTAGTCGAAACCACTTTGATAACGCCTTTGACGTTTACGAACGAAGTCAGAGAATTGGCAAGCAGGTTTTTGTTGATGGATTCCGCGATCAAACCATCGGCGGTAACCGGGCAGCTGCAGCACTCCTGCATTTCCTGGCTGTCATCGAACACATAAAACGCCGCACATAGGCTGCCGCCTGTGTTGCCGTCGTTGATGACTCGCACCGTGCCATCCGGCGCGCCAGCCGTGTTCGCGTTTGAATAATACGTGAGAGCGTAGGTGCTACTATCCTGGGCCAGAGCGGTCCCTGAGACCACTCCCAGCACGAGGGCAATAGCGAGAAGGGGCAGTATTCTACAGATTACACTCTTCATGTTTCCTCCTGGTTGGGCGCTGCCAGGCTGGGGGGAGGTCAGCTGAGGATGCGCTAGCGAAACTCTATATTTCTCTTGAATCTAAACAACTACCCACGTGGATTAGTCCCCGATCGGTTTACTTCTAATGGGTTAGCCCTGCAATATGGCACTCGAGTCTTGCATCGGGTGGCGGTGTGAGGTAGATTCGCGGTTATCTGACATTGAAGATCTTCACTCTTTCGGCCTGGTACTCTTCCGGCTTGGTCCGTGGAGTGCCAGGTCGTTTTTTACCACGATCCAAACGGAACCATCGTGGGGCCCACCGGGATACAGGAAAACGGAAATTTATGTTTGTGTCCAGCGTGGTACCAAACCACGACATCCGCGCCGTCCACGCTTTCTCCATTCAAAAACTTGTCGATGTGAATGGCGTCACCGTCCGGGCCAGAAGTCGCTCCGCCGTCATCCTCTTCGTTGGCGTGGTAGTTAAGCACCCAGCGATCCGCGTCGCCGAATGCGTCGGCGACGCCGTCAGCAGGGTTGTCCACGATTACGTAGCCCCGCCCAGTTGATTTGTTGCGTACCCGCCAGAGGCTGGTCTTCGAGAATGGACTGGAACGTTTGTCAGAGGTCTCAGTCGTAATCGGGGTCCAGCAGCACTGGTCAGTGATGAGGTGCGGCCCGCTGTCCACTACATCGTCATTGGCCAGATCGATATCGAAATTCAACCGCCAATAAACATTGTGAGTATGAAGATGGTAAATACAGGCGCTGTTGAACGCCGTAAATGCGACGCGCGGAGAAAAGTTTCCGTCGGCATAAAAGATCCACTGCTGGATATAGCGGTACCATCCGGCCGCCATTTGAGTAGTTAAAATAAGTTTGTCTGTGCCCTTCTGAATCGCAACTCCGCTGAAGGAACCTTCGTCGGTGCCCGGGTGCTGGCAGTCGGTTATCGGTGCACTTGTCGGTTCGGCAACCCCGGGCGAAACTACGTTGTTCGCTACAAACGGCCAAAGCTCCGAGGCCCAGTCGCGATAGGAAAAATAGGGTCCACCGCAACCGCCTTGGTCATAAAGCACATTTAAAACCGGGATGTTGGCCTTGACGAGGACTTCGTGACCCTTGTACTGAACATCGTGAAGTTCAAGTCCGGAGCCGTCCGGGCCGGAACTTAAATCCGGCGGAATCCAGCACATACTCCAGACCGGATTGACGTCCGGCCAGGAAAGGGAGTTGCAGGTTTGTGCAAAGACCGACCCGCCTAACGACAACGTCACAAGCATCAAAACCAGCAGAGCGAAGTGGAATACACGCATCTCGTTCTCCTTTACTCTTTCGGCACGGAAGACACGATCTTCGTGGTAGTGAGATCCACGGTGACAACCCGCACAAAGCTTTGGCGGTCAGCCGAAAGCACGAGCACTTGCACAAAGCGGTCACGCTCGGAACTTCCGGGAGGACCGTCTACCGCGAACCCGCCTTCGAGCACGTCTCCGGCGGCGAGCAACTTGGCATGCGCCCCATCAGCACGTATCAGACTGTAGACCTCTTTTCTTTCCTCCGCTGACGGCTGAGGGCGCCCGGGCAGCAGTTCGCGGCTTACCACACGCTTCGCGCTTGGCTGATAAAGGACGCGGTAGGCTCGACCCTCACCATAGCTAAATACAATTATCGTTACCGCCTTCGTCTCGGCGGCGGGTCCTCCTTTTTTAGGGGGAACATAGGAAGTAACGGAAATTACGCGCAGCGGTCCTTGCGCCATCAGCGGCTTGAGATCGGGATTCTCGATCACTTCGCGTGCGATCCGATCCCTCTCTTGCGGCTGCAATAGTGGACGGAACGCAGCCTCCGTCTGAGCGAAGGCGGTTACCGTCAGAAGCGACAACCCCGCGATAACTAGAAACCGTTGCGAGAACAATAAGAGCGTGGTCCGGGCAGGCACAGGTACTACACGCACGTGCATTGCACACCTCCCAAATAAACCGGTAGCTGACGCGAGGGGAAGGGAACGTCCAGTAGGCAATCTTATCACCAGAAAGTCAATCGCGTGTGAAAACTATGAATGAGAAGTGCGTGGGCGCACACCGAGAAAAGACGAGACGGCTACTCCTCTTTGCCCCCTGCCTACCTGGAATCAAGAACCTTCGCCGGCACGTTACAGAACGGAATCATTAAAGGCACATTCCAGCGGCCAGACGGCTCTGCCAGCAGCACCATCCTCCTGAAGCACGGTAAGAGTTATTGGGAGTAGGTGATAGTCGACTTGGTATTACCCTACTTCACTAGCCGGTTGTATTTCTTCAATACTTCGCGAAGCTGATGGTGCGGTAGCGCGATCACCGTGTGGTTGTCGACTCCCGTCATCGTTTCGGCCGCCACCATGGTGTTGATCACCGCTTCCTCAGTCGCTTGCACGGTCGCCAGAAAAATCGGGTCCATTTGATCGTTGGGGACCATGGTGAGCCGGTAGAGTCCCTTGGTTCCGGCAGTTCCGGGATTGGCGGTTGAGAATGCAAGGAAGATGTCGCCGGAAAGGTCGCTCGAGTAGCCGCCAACTCTGCCCAGTCCGAGCGACACCCGCTTGGCGACTCCTTTTAGTTGATGCGGCAGGAGCGGAGCATCGGTTGCGACTACGACAATGATCGAGCCGCGGTCGCCGTTCTTCAGCTTGTCCTTGAGAATCTCGCGGCCAACCGGTATGCCGGCAATCAATAATTGATCTCCATCTCCGTAATTGCAACTCACGAGCACGCCGACCGTGTACCCTCCTAATTTCGCATCCAGCCTTCGAGATGCGGTCCCCACGCCTCCCTTGAAGTCAAAGCAATTTGAGCCGGTGCCGCCACCGACATTGCCTTCTTCCACCGGCCCCTGGTGGGCAATGTCGAGTGCATGGAATACATGTTCCGGCTTTATGTGGAAGCCATTCATGTCGTTCAAACCGCTATCGTCGGTTTCGGCCACGACAGGCGTCGACCACCAGTAACCGTCCTCATCGGGCGGGCCGTGCTTGATTCGCCAGGCAATCACCGCATCTCGGACCACGCCCACACTGTGAGTATTGGTGATCATCACAGGGCCCTCGAGAAAGCCAGATTCTTCGACCCAGGTCGTGCCGGTCATCTCGCCGCTGCCGTTCAACGTGAACCACCCTGCAAGCACCTTCTCCGTGGAGTTCTTGCCGCGAGGGAGGATCGCGGTCACTCCCGTGCGTACCGGCCCAACGCCAACCTTCAGCGGGCCATTTCCAGAAATCAACGTCGTATGGCCGATTTCAACGCCTTTCACGTCGGTAATAGCATTGAGCGGGCCAGGTGTGCCGTCAAAGGGAACTCCGAGATCGCGGGCTCGCGGTTTGGATTGAGGGGAAGCTAAGCTGACAAACGAAAAGATCGCGGCAAAAATGCAAGCCGCGCGGCGGAGTTCCAGCATCAAAGTTCTCCCAGATAAGCTGCAGGAATATAAAGTATCGGGCTTCAAGCCCCGGACTACAATGTCACATCGGAGGCGGTAATGGAAAATTGGAAGCGGGCATTGCTGGCAGGTTCAGCGGGGACAAGCGCGATTATGTTCTTGAAAGGCAACCGAACCGCGGGCTTCATTCTGGCCGGAGTAAGCCTGGCCACTGTGGCGTCGGAGTATCCGGAGAAATTTGCCGAGTTCCGGGAGAATCTGCCCCGCTACGTGGAACGCGGAACAAAGTTTCTGGATGCCGCATCGCGAGCTGGGGAACGTCTCGCCGAAATCGCGGAAAAACGAAGTTCAACTTGGTTCGAGTCGCTGATCGAGACTTAAAATTACTCGATACCAAGTTGCTTTCTGGCGTCTGGGCTTAAGCGTTCCGGCGTCCATGGCGGATTCCAGACCACATTGACGGTCGCGTTGCGCACGCCCGGCATTTGCTCGACTCGGGCTTTTACCTGTTCCCCGATCATAACGTGTGATGGGCAGCCTTGCGCGGTGAGCGTCATGTCCACAGTTACGTCTTGGCGATCTTCAGGCGCGGGATCAAAGCGAACGTTGTAGATCAGGCCAAGGTCGACGATATTGACTGGAATTTCTGGGTCGTAACATTGCTTCAAGGCGCTTAGAACTTCGTCTTCGGTTAATGCAGGCATCGGGTTCTCCTCAGTTGCGCGGCGCGGCGAAAAGCTCGTCAGATTCTTCTAGTCTAACTCAGGGGAAGCGGAAACCGCTGGTGCGGTGTTGGACGCTTGTTCCGTCGCGCCTGCTGATCTGCTAAGGTTGCGCCCATGGCAATGACCCCGGAACTCAAGAAGAAGATTCAGATCGCGCTGGTGGCGGCAATCGTTCTGACGGCCGCGCGCACTGGGTACATCCTCTATCAGCGCCATGCCGCGAAGACGGGGCGAATTGAGATACAAGCTTCGCCGCTAAACCCGGACTACTACGTTACACCCAAGAAATTTTATCCGTATGATCTTAAATCTGCCCGGCAACTGACCCAGCAACCGGTATGGGTCAAGGAAGGCTATCGTTACACCTGCTATCCATACGACGCTAAATCGCATCGCACTGACTTCTCGCACGAGGCTGGACTGCTGCTTCCCATCGAAGAGCTGCAGATTCGAGAGGTCGTGACCGACCTAACTCCGGGTTCGCCCGATCAGCGGCAAGTCATGGCCGTTTTCGAGAAAGACGGCAAGACCTATGCCTTTCCCATTGGCTCAGTCAGGGCGAACAATTTCCAGATTTACTCCGACGAGATGCTCTACATCGAGGATCCACACCAGCTTTATAAACATTGGCCGGCCGACGTGTGGGATGCCATCGAACGACACGAGGTCAAGCCGGGGATGAACGAAATCCAGGCGGACTTCGCGGTCGGGATGGGGATTCCGCAGCGCTCGGATAATCCCGACGTGAAGACCGTGAACTATCCCAACGGTGGCAAACCTCTCCGCGTTACCTATCGAGATGGTAAGGCGGTGGAGATTACAACCGTCTCATAAATAGGTCGACCGCTCGCGCTAACTTTACTTCACTTTTGGCGAGTCCGCGTCTGCGGCTTTTTCCTCGTCGGCGTGGATCACACCATCCTCCTCAGCATAAAAAGACCGATGCTGGGCATCGAGTTGCTTGGGCGTCAGCGTGAGTTGGAAACCGTCTTTGTGGGACCGGAAACTGGCGGCGTAGTCTCCACGTTCGGGATTCACCATACGGCGGGTGAAAGAACCAGTGTGCACCAGGTCGGCCAGCGTGGCGGCATATTTGCCATTCTTTTTCTGATATTCCCTCTGTGCCCGCAAAACTGTCCGCATATAGCCGAGAGCGGCGGCCTCGGATTCCGAACGCGCCGGGTCCCCCTTAAACTTGGGTTGATAGGTACTCTGTGCGGTGGCCAGGGATACCCCGGCAATCGCCAGAGCAGCGATCCACCTGGCTATCGTTCCATACCCTGATTTCATGAGTTCTTCCCCAGCCTAGGCCGAACTTTTAGCATGTTACCCCCGTAATTTCCAATCCCTTACAGAGCTTTTCATCGGGTCGGGATTGCGTCTATGCTAACGGCAGCTACTCGACTAGGCAAACCCTTATGAAGGCTGCGACCGCAATGAAAGCTGCACCGGCCAAGAAGACGCCCATTCGTATCGCCGTGGTGGAAAGCGATCCCCTGCGGTTCGTGGGATTTCGAGCTCTGTTCGACTCTGAACCGGATTTCGAACTGATCTCCGCCTCGCTTCCCGACATTAGCACGCTGCCGGACATCGATCTGATCCTGCTGGGTAACCGCAGCGGGCATAACCTGTTCGATTTGATGGCCAGCTTTAAGGCCACGCGGCCGGACCTGCGGATCATTGTGACCGGCTCTGGAGTGGACGAAGAGACCATTCTCAAGGCCATCGCGTCAGGCGCTAAGGGTTATGTGGATGAGGCCGCCTCGCCCACCGAGTTTGTGCAGGCCATCCGCGTCGTCAACCAAGGATCGGTGTGGGCGCCTCGGCACGTTCTGTCCATGTTTATCGAGCGGGTGAGCTCGGCGCCGGGACGTGTTTTTCCTGCGGGCCGCGTTACCTTTACGGATCGGGAAAAGGAAGTACTGGAGATGCTGGTGGCGGGCCGCTCCAATAAGGAAATCGGCTCTGCGTTGGGCATTGAGGAACGCACAGTAAAGGCCCACGTGGCGAAGTTGATGCGTAAAGTCGGAGTGCAGAACCGGATCGCGCTCTCCGTGCACGCCATCACGCACTCGCTGGTTACGGCGAAGTGAGAGCCTTTTCCACTGGTTACTTTAGGACAATGACCCTGCGTAATCTTGTTGGCTTTCTGACCCTGCTTCATACTCCCCTCACCTACCACAGAACCTGGGAGACGGGGTTGGGAGTGGAGATTTAGGGTCACCACTGCCGGCCCCGATTTTTTTTGTCCCCTAAAACCACCGGTAAAATTCTCCAATTCCCGTAGAACTGCCTTCGTGGGTAACCAACCATTCTCTTCTTGCCCGAATCCTTTAGAATCAGAAGCATTTGATTCCCAGGAAAATCTGAATTCAGGAAAGCCGAGGAGAAATGAAGCGACTTCTACTTCTGTGGGTAGTCACCTGTCTCGCCGCGGGTGCGTTCGCGGCTGATGAGAAAGCCAAAGACGGCAAGGCTGTGGACCGTGTGAAGGAGGCAGCTACAGTTCTGGATGAAATCGAATCCGCCCCCGACCAGGGCATTCCCGAAGAAGTGCTCGGATCAGCCGAGTGCGTGGCTGTGGTTCCGTCGATGCTTAACGGCGGATTCATTGTTGGAGCACGCTATGGACGCGGAGTGGCGAGTTGCCGGACGACTAAAGGTTGGAGCGCGCCGGCGTTCTTCGCAGTGAAGGGCGGTAGCTTCGGGCTTCAGATTGGCGGCCAGGCAGTGGACCTCGTCATGCTCATTATGAATGAGAACGGCATGAAGAGTCTGCTCTCCAGCAAGTTTAAGCTTGGCGCTGACGCCAGCGTTGCGGCGGGTCCGGTGGGTCGTCACGCCTCCGCGGACACGGACTGGAAACTGCGCGCGCAGGTTCTAAGTTATTCCCGGGCGCGGGGTGTTTTCGCCGGCCTCGCGCTGAGTGGCGCCGTGGTCGACCAGGACAAAGACAGCACCAGAGAATTCTATGGCCGCATGGTACCGTTCAAGACATCGCTAACCGGCCAGATTGATTCTCCGGCGGGCGCTTATCCATTTCTCAATACCTTAGCCAAGTGGGCCAAATCAGCATCGAGCAAATAATCTTGTTGTCATCCCGAGCGGAGTGAGGGATCCCTATTCCCGGCAAGGGAATTGAGGAGTAGGGATGCTTCGGCTGTCCTGGCCTGCCGCAAAGCGACAGGCAACGTTCGCTCAGCATGACAACGATCGTCTGGCTTCTGGCGACAGAAGTTTGACAGAGAATTTTTCCGGGTGCTACCGTCACCAGTCCCTACATGCGTCAGCGACTTGAGTACGCACTTGCGTGGCTGATCGTCAAATTTGTGGGCGCTCTGCCCCGTCCTGTGGCGCGGGCGGCGGCCATTGGGCTTGGCTGGACGGTTTATGTTCTGCACGTTCGCCTGCGGCATGTCGGCGCGCGCAATCTGGCGCTAGCATTCCCAGAAAAAACTCCGCGCGAGCGCACCCGGATTTTACGAGGTGTGTTCACTTCATTCGGTCGGCAGCTAGCCGAGGTATGCCTGTTCCCGACCTACACGCGCCAGAACGTTTCCCAAGTTGTGGTGTACGAGGGCTTTGAGAATTTCGAGCATGCGCTGGCGCGCGGCAAGGGAGTGCTTTTTCTCACCGCACACCTGGGGGGGTGGGAGCTCTCAGCCTTTGCTCATTCTCTCTACGGACATCCTCTGAACGTGGTGATGCGTCCTTTGGACAATGTCTACCTCGACCGCATGACTCGCCGCTACCGCACCATGCATGGGAACCAGATGATCGACAAAGACGATAACGTCCGCGGATTGCTCTCGGCCATGAAAGCGGGAGAAACCGTGGGCATCCTCATGGACACCAACATGACTCCACCGCAGGGGCTGTTCGTGGACTTCTTCGGCATTCCGGCGTGCACGGCCAGCGGAATGGCGAGGATTGCGATGCGCACCGATGCGGCTGTCGTCCCCGGATTCACCATTTGGGACCCGGAACTGCGAAAATACCGTCTTCGTTTTGATCCGGCTGTTAACCTAGTCCGAAGCGGCGATGACGATGCCGACATCATTGCCAATACCGCCCTGTTCACCAAAGTTATTGAGGATTACGTACGGCGCTATCCCGATCAGTGGCTATGGGTGCATCGGCGCTGGAAGACGCGTCCGCCGGGAGAACCCGGGCTGTATTAGCCTGTCACGGGAGTGTTATTGGTGAAATCGCAATATTCCAACAGTTAGCGTCGTTTCAGACGGCGCTGGGGCCCGCAAGGATAAGGAAGTCCCACGTCTCGCAAAAGACGCGAGACATGGGGCACCCAGAGGAACGGCGCCAGGCGTTTACACCACTAACCGCTAAGCGGCCTTCTCATCGCTGGAGCCGGGGCTGGCAACTAAGTCTTGTCGGAGTTGCTCCATTTCTGCCGATGCTTCCTTTATCTGCTCCGCATATTCGTGGCCTTGCCTTGGTAGAAATCCCCCGTAGTTGTCTAGCAACAGGCGGGCGTTCGCCTCTATGGCAGAAGTCTTGGAGCGGGCTTGGTTGGAAAGGGCAAACGTTAGTTTGTTTAGCTGCAAATCCCGCATGGCCAGCTCTTGTCTGCTGTTAGCAGCTTCCTGTTCAAGCGCTTGCCCGTGGTAGCGGAGGAGTCCAAACAGACATGCTGTCAGTACGAGCAGACATGAATTGACAACAACGGTTTCTACTAAGGCCTTGCTGCGGCTGACATTGCTGTCTCTGTCGAATCTCGCGAAGTTGCGGGCCTCCGCCACGGATAGCGAAGACAGGAGACCGCGAGCTCTATCCATGTACTCCGCTCCTTCGTTTGAATCCACCAGCATGAATGCGCGGTGGCGATACCCCTGTTGACGCAAACTAATGGAGCGCTCCATCTCAGCTTGCTTTGAGTTAGCCAGTGACTCGAGCTGCGACACCCGGGAGCGTTCGTGCTCCGCTCGAGTAGCTAACCCTGCTCGCAGGCCGGCAAAATCGGTTCCGATCCTGCCCTTCGCGTCAGTGTAGGGCTGTAAGTACGAAGGGTCATCGGTTAACAGGTATCCGCGCTGACCTGTTTCCATATCGGTCAAGTCTCTCAGGACGGCGGAGATGTTTGCCTGAATCATGGAGCTTTCCAGTGTGAGCGCAGCAATTCTCTTCATCTGTTTTAAATGTTTGACAGCGAGATATGCGTTCCATGCGATGAGTGCGAGTAGAGCAAGAGTCCCGACTTGCAGCGCAGCTTTTCGAATCATCTTAAGTGTGCCATCCTTCATGTGATGTTCAGAACACCCTCGGCCGTGATTCGACTGGCTTTGCAAATTTCCTCCGCAACCTTGACCACCGCGTCGCTGCTGCGGACCGGCCCTTCCGCTGACATAACCGAACTGGCAGCCAGGGTGAAAAGCAAAGCATCCTCCTGCTTGTCGAAGTAAAGCACTACCTGATTCGCTGCCATGTGCCTCCTGCTGATTGTTCTTAGGAATGATAGGCTGAGTCCCTACAGGAATGAGGTTATCTCTTGTGGTGCGCTTTATTATCGAATCTTGCGCTCGGCCGATGAGCCAGAGGCTGAATTAGCCCCTTAAGCCGGTAGTGGTTGTTCGTGGAATGGCGATATCACATCAACAACCCCCAATGGCGTAAAGTGCGAGCCCTATTCTTAAAACCAGTCGCTGCGATAGGCGATCCACCAACTCACAAAAATAATCGGGATGGTGGCGGCCAGGGCCCACCAAAGCGGAAAGACAAAATCAGCGGCCAGGCCCAGCACGGTGAAGCTGATCCAGAAGATCTTGCGCTCCATATCACCATTCTAGCCCCAGGCTCGGCTTTCCTTTCCCTCCCCGAGCGTATACAAAGGTGCAATGATCACGAAAAGCAGTGTACGAGCGGTGTCCGAGTCGGTGCAGGCACGCGTCGTAGGGGACGGCGAGGCAGTATTGAGTGGGGTTTCGAGCATACGGTCGGCTTCGTCGGGCGATCTGGTCTTTGTTGAAGATGAAAAGAACCTGGCTCTAGCTTTGGCATCAGGTGCTTCGGCGGTGATTGCGGGAGAATTTGCCGCTCAGAAGCCATGCGCCAAGCCTCTGATCGTTGCCACTCAGCCTCGGCTGGCATTCGCCCGAGCAGCGCGGCTTCTCTGTCCGCCGCTCGAACGTCGGTCCGGGATTCATCCCAGCGCAATTGTGGATCCCTCTGCGCGCTTGGCGAAGAGCCTGAAGGTCGAAGCGCGAGTGGTCATCGGAGAGAGCACAGAGATCGGTGAAAACACCTGGATAGGCGCCGGATGCGTGATCGGCGCACACGCGAACATCGGACGTGACTGTGAGCTGTATCCGAATGTCACCGTTTATGCGGGTGCACGTCTTGGCGACCGCGTAATTGTCCACGCGGGAGCGGTGCTCGGCAGCGATGGCTTCGGCTACGTGCGCAACCCTGAGGGCCGGTACGAGAAGTTTCCCCAGGTGGGACGCCTGGAGATCGGCGATGATGTTGAGATTGGGGCCAACACGACGGTGGACCGCGGCGCGTTAGAGACTACTCGGATCGGTCGTGGCGTCAAGATCGACAATCTGGTGCACATCGGTCACAACTGTCAGATCGGGGAAGATGTAGTGATTGCGGCGCAAACTGGACTCTCCGGCAGTGTGGTGATTGAGAAGAACGTCATAATGGGAGGCCAGGTGGGCATCGCGGAACACGTGCGCGTTGAAGAAGGCGCACTGATCGGAGCGCAAGCTGGAGTTCCATCCCACAAGATATTGCGCGGCAAGGGAGTTGCATTCTGGGGAACGCCGGCGCGTCCGCTTCGCGAATACTTGAGACAGCTGGCGAAGTTGTCGCGGTTGGCGAAGAGAGAGTAAATGGCAATCGTTGTCATCGGAGGACATTCGCGCAGCGTTGGCAAAACCAGCGTGGTCGCCGGCTTGATTGCGGCCCTGCCTGAATACAAGTGGACCGCCCTGAAGATCACGCAATACGGGCACGGTGTCTGCTCGATGAACGGAGAGTCGTGCCACTGCGCCACCGAAGATCACACCTGGGCTATCTCCGAAGAGAGAGATCGCTCTGGCGAATCTGATACGTCACGTTTTCTGGTGGCTGGTGCGACGCGCGCGTGGTGGGTAAGGACCGAGCAGGGAAGACTCGCGGAAGCCATGCCCACGATCCGCCGCCGATTGGCAGAATCTGGGAACGTCATCTTGGAATCGAACAGCATCCTGAAGTTTATCCGCCCGGACATTTACCTCACCGTGCTCGATCCGGCGACAGAGGATTTCAAACGGTCAGCCCAGGAGTTTCTCGATCGCGCTGACGCCGTTATTTGGCATGAGATGAAAGCCGCAGCGCCCACGTGGAATGGCGTCTCAATGAAACCTGTGGCGGGGCGTCCTGTGTTTCGAATTCAGCCTCCCAACTACGTGACACCTGAAATCACAGAATTTGTGCGGGGAAGATTGAGTCTGTAATGATGAATCTGTCATGTGCTCGTGATCTCGCGTGGGGCGCCCCACACCATGTGATCTGCGCCCGAGATCCCTCGCCCCGCTGGTGATGGGATGCCCCCTTTCCAACCAGGAGCACTTTGCTATTCTTGCGGTGTGCGTCAGATTGATAAGAGTGCCTGGCTTCTGGTCGCGCTCTCGGCAGTATTGCAGATACTGATCTTTCCCCTGCCCAATCTATATATCCTTGGCTGGATAGCGATTGCTCCACTGCTGATTGCTCTGTTGCGCGCGCGGCAGCCGGATACTTTGCAGATCCGCGCGGGAATCAAACTGCTGCCGGCGCGTCCTCTGCAGGCATTTCTGCTGGCCTATTCGTGCGGCGTTCTCTGGTACGCCGGAACCTGCTACTGGATCTACAACACCATGTGGCAATACGGCGGCGTCAGCGCGCCCGCCGCGGTTGGCATCCTGATTCTCTTCTGCTTGTATCTGGCTATCTATCACGGCGTCTTCGGACTGTTGATCAGCCTGCTGGCGGGGAGCAGTCCATTCAGCCGGCGGGCGCTGCTGCTGGCGCCGGTGATGTGGGTTTTCGTGGAACTCGCTCGTACCCGGATCACAGGATTTCCGTGGGATCTGCTGGGGACCACGCAGGTGGACAACATTCCTCTCGCGCATGTGACGACGTTCACCGGCGTTTATGGTCTCTCGTTTGAGATCATGGTGGTGAATGCGGCCTTGGCCGCGGCCTTTCTGATACGGCGCGAGCAGCGCAAGTTTCTCCTGCTCGCAGCCCTGGGTTCGGCCGTCGTGCTGCAAGCCGGACTCTGGCTTGTCCCGCCACCGCTTCCCACCGAGCGTTCAGCGCGTTTGGTGCAGGCCAATGTCCCGATTCTTCAGGGCGCCGAGTGGACGAAGGATTATTTCGACGACACCCTGAGCGATTTGGGCCGGATCAGTCTGAATCCTGGGGCCCATCAAATACAGCACCCGGATTTGATCGTTTGGCCGGAGTCGCCGACGCCCTTTTACACGACCGATCCCATTTTTCGCGGAGCCGTCAGCAGCATCGCCCGGCAGGCGCAAACCTGGGTCCTGGTAGGAAGTGTGGGAACCCGCAACGCTGGCCAGTCGCCCCAACAAGCCACTCAGTCGTATAATTCCGCAGCGCTGGTCGGCCCGCGTGGGGAATGGGTCGGCCGCTACGACAAGATGCATCTCGTTCCATTCGGCGAATACGTGCCCTTCAAAGGCATTTTTGGCTTCGCAGGGGGCCTGAGTAAAGAAGTAGGTGATTTTTCTCCGGGAGAATCGCGAGCGCCGCTGCCTGGCGGCGGAGAGCGACTCGGAGTTTTCATCTGCTACGAATCTATCTTTCCGGATGAAGTGCGCCAACTCGCGGCCAACGGATCTCAGGTGTTCGTGAATATCTCCAACGATGGTTGGTATGGCGACAGCGGCGCTTACGCTCAGCACCTGAAACAGGCCCGCATGCGCGCCGTGGAAAACAACCGCTGGCTGCTGCGTGACACCAACACCGGCGTCACGGCTGTGATTGATCCTTATGGTCGAATCGTGGCCAGCGCACCGCGAAAGGCCCGGACTGTCCTCGATGCCCCCTACGCGTTGTCGAACGTAACCACGTTTTACACCCGGCATGGAGACTGGTTCGCCTATCTGTGTGCGATAATTTCAGTGGGAGCAGTGTTGGTGCGCATTCCTTCCCGTGCGAAAACAGAGCCATAGATGATTGAAGAGTTAGAAAAAGAATATTCGCCGCTTCAGCATAAGGTACACGAACTTCGGGAGTACCTTTGACGCGAGCAAGCTGCGTCCGCAGTTAGCACAAATTGAGAAGCAGGCTTCTGACCCGAATCTCTGGTCAAACCCCCAGAAATCGCAGCAGGTGATGCGCGAGAAGAAGCGCCTTGAGGACATGCTGGCCACCGAGGCCGAGCTGATCCGCCGCGACGAAGATATTTCCGCCTATTTTGATTTGGCTCGCGAAGGCGAGAGAGTAGACGCCGAGTTGCGCCGCGAGATTGATTCCCTGCGCCAACTGGTCGATCGCCTGGAAACCGAGACTCTCCTCTCGGGCGAAAATGACGCGCGTAATGCTATTGTGACTATTCATCCCGGGGCTGGCGGGACGGAATCGCAGGATTGGGCCGATATGCTGCTCAGAATGTATCTGCGATGGGCCGAGCGTCAGGGTTTTCAGACAGTCCTCTACGACTACCAGCCCGGTGAAGAAGCTGGCCTGAAATCGGCCACGTTCGCGGTGAACGGAGATTACGCCTTCGGCTTGCTGACCAGCGAAATCGGCGTGCACCGACTGGTTCGCATCTCGCCCTTTGATCAGGCCAAGCGCCGCCACACTTCGTTCGCCAGCGTCTTCGTCTCTCCGGAAATTGACGACAGCATTGAAGTCATCATCAAGCCGGAAGACCTTCGCATCGATACCTATCGTTCCAGTGGCAAGGGCGGGCAACACGTCAACACCACAGATTCCGCGGTCCGCATCACCCACATTCCCACGGGGCTGGTGGCCGCCTGCCAGAACGAACGTTCGCAGCACAAAAATAAGGACCGCGCCATGAGTATGTTGCGCTCCAAGCTCTACGAGCACGAGTTGGAAAAGAAGCGAGCTGCGACAAAGAAGATCGAAGACTCAAAGCTTGACATCGATTTCGGATCGC
The DNA here is from genome assembly GCA_963696025.1 of uncultured Acidobacteriota bacterium. Taxonomy (GTDB): domain Bacteria; phylum Acidobacteriota; class Terriglobia; order Terriglobales; family Acidobacteriaceae; genus JABCYV01. The sequence continues at coordinate 840,552 of CAVOII010000014.1, read as the reverse complement.
AGATTCGCTCTTACGTGCTCCAGCCTTACCGCATGATCAAAGACCATCGAACCAAGCTCGAAGTCGGCGATGTCGACCGTGTGATTGATGGAGATCTGCAGCCTTTTATCCGGGCGTATTTGCAGATGCGACGGGGAGAGAAACAACAATGAGCACTCGCGAGGCCATAGTCGCGCGCGGGCTTCGCCTGGAATACTTCACCCTCGGCTGGAACTCGCTCGAAGCATCGATCGCGCTGATTAGTGGGTTCGTTGCGGGTAGCATCGCTTTGATTGGTTTTGGCCTGGATTCTGTCGTGGAAGTGTCTTCTGCAGCCGTCATGCTCTGGCGCCTGCGTGCCGACCGCCATGCTCGGAGCCGCGAACGCATTGAGAAGACGGCTCTGCGAGCGGTGGGAATCTGCTTCCTTGTGCTCGCCGTCTACGTCAGTTTCGAGGGAATTCATACATTACTGCGGCGCGAAGCCCCGCAGCGGAGCTTGCCAGGTATTGTGTTAGCCGGTGTCTCCTTGATCGTCATGCCCGTGCTGGCGCGCGCCAAACGTAACGTTGCCAGCGGAATCAACAGCGGTGCCATGCAGGCCGATTCCCGTCAGACCGACATCTGTGCTTATCTGTCCACCATTCTGCTCGGCGGACTGGTTCTCAATGCTGCATTTGGTTGGTGGTGGGCGGACCCCGTCGCCGGTCTGATTATGGTTCCGCTGATCGCAAACGAAGGAATCGAAGCCGTACGAGGAAGAACCTGCTGTGACAATGCCAGTCAGATTTGTGGCGAAATACACTGAAGCCTGTCGGACGCAATGCATTCGCCGGGTGTGACGTTTTGGCGGCGGAGGTTTTGACCATGACCGGGGTGTCTGCTCCATGGCGCGCATGATTGATCTCATCCGTGCATCGGCTTTGCCTTCCAACCTAATGCAGGCGGCCGCCAAAGGATCCCTTTCCATTCCTGCCGGCGAGATGATCGAAATTCTTGTGTACCTCGCCAATCACAACAAGATCTTTGGCAAGCAAGCCCAGCTTACGCTGGCGGGCTGGGACGAAGAATTGTCACGGGCTGCGGCTTCTGATCCGCACACGCCAAAGGACGTGCTGGAGTACATGATTTCTCCGCAGAACTTGCGCCCACCACTGCTGCCAGCGCTGCTGGATAACTTTTCGATCAGCGAAGCATCGCTGATCGAACTTGCAGTCACTGGACCCCGTGAGGTGGTTGAGGCCATGCTGAACAGCGCACGCGTCAGCCGATCTGCTGAAATCCTGCATTCGTTAAGCTCGAATCCAAATCTGAGCGGAATCCAGTCCGCAAAAATTGAAAGTCAGCTTGCGTCCATAACGCCTAAGGCGTCGGCTCCCGAGTTGGATGCTCCGGCCGTTCCTCCAACCGCAAGGCCGGAGCCTACCACGGAGACCCAGGAAGGCTTGGTAGAAGCCGGCCCACCGCCGGAAACCTCTGAGCCAGACGACATAGAGGATGAAGGACTGCTCGCTTACCTCGCTGAACATGCGAGCGAAATCTCCGAAGAGGCCGACCAGACATTCCAGCCGATTGGCGGCTTTTACGATGAGTTTGTGCCTGGCGCGGAGGAGCCCCTCGCTGAGGCCTCGGTTGAGCCCGAAATCGCGGTTATTCCCGAGCCAGAAATGGCGGCATCCCCGAAGAGGGCGGCGGTGGTCAAGAAGTCCCATCTCGGCGCGGGACATGAACGAGGCAGCGCCCTGCAAAAGATTTCCAGGCTTGACATCAAAGGCCGCATCCAGTTGGCCATGAAGGGCAACAAAGAGGAACGCTCGCTGCTCATACGCGACGGTACCAAGGTGGTAGCGCTAGCGGTGCTGGAGTCGCCCAAGCTCAGCGATGGCGAGGTCGAACGCTTTGCCAGCCAGAAGAATGTGCTGGAGGCCGTGCTTCGCGGCATTCCCATGAAGCGCCGCTTCGTCAAGCACTATGGCATCGTGCGCAATCTGGTGTTCAATCCCCGAACGCCGCTGGACGTATCTCTGGGCCTGGTCAAGCACCTGTTGACTCAAGACCTGCGCCATCTTTCCGGCAACAAGGAAGTCTCCGACACAGTTCGTAAGCTGGCCACCAAAATGTTCAAGCAGAAACTCAGCGCCAACAAGAAGAGCGATTGACGAATCAGAAGCTTTCTCATCAATCGTTTTGCTAGGGCGCGGCTTCAGCCGTGCCGCCCACAGCCAATAACGAGGAGGACTTTAGCCTCTGGGGGATCTCGCGTGCAGCGGCGCCGCAATCCAGGAAATATCAGGACCGGAACTCTGGCATGTGTCTGGTAGGGTGGCTACAATAGTTTGGGAATGTCCTCGCTCCCACAATCCGATCCGATCGCGGACCTGCTGAAACGCGCCAAGACCATCGCGGTCGTCGGTCTCTCCAATAGTCCGCTACGTCCAAGCCACGGCGTGGCTGCGTACATGCAAACTCAGGGCTACAAGATTATTCCCGTAAATCCCAGGATAAGAGGGTCGCTGGGAGAGAAGTCCTTTGGTTCCTTGCTGGAAGTTCCAGAGAAGATCGACATCGTAAATATTTTCCGTCGACCCGAGTTCCTCGAAGAAATCGTGGACCAGGCGATCCAACTGAAGATTCCTGTCATCTGGATGCAGGAGCAGGTCGTCCACGAAAAAGCAGCCGAGAAGGCGCGCCGGGCTGGAATCTTTGTGGTTATGGACCGCTGCATCCTGCAAGAGCATCACGCGCGCTTTAGATAGGCATGGTCAGAGCGCGTTCAAGCTTTGACGAAGATCACAGTGGCATCATCCCGCAGGCGGGCTCCGTCGACGAATGACCGCACATCCGCCAGCACGCTCTCCGCGCATACTTCTGGCCGCAGGACAAGGTCCTCCAGGCGCGGGAGGCCATATTCTTCTTGGCTGGCGTTCTCCGCTTCTGTAATGCCGTCGCTGTAGAACACCAGGCGCGAGCCCTCCGGGATATGCACGACAACTTCGGAGAAGCTGCCAAATCCGAGACCGAGCGGCATTCCTTTTTCAGTTTCCAGACGCCGCACTCGATCATCGTGAACCAGCAAGGGCAGCAAATGACCCGCGTTGGAGTAAGTCAAAGTCCGGTAGGCTGGATCGAGCACTGCATAAATCATGGTGACGTACTTGCCGGGAGGGAAATCCTCCACCAGCAGGCGATTTAGACGAGTTAATATTTCGCCGGGACCGTAGTGGGTTTCAGCCAGTGAGCGCAGCATGCCGCGAGTGGCTGACATCAACAGCGCAGCGGCTGTACCTTTGCCTGAAACGTCGGCCAGAACTAGTCCCCAGCGACCGTCGTCGAGCGGAATAAAGTCATACCAATCTCCCCCAACGGCGCCTGCTGGAACCGAAAGTCCGGAGATGGCAAAACCCGGGACATAGGGGGAACTCTTCGGCAGCAGAGCCTGTTGGATGGCGCGTGCTTCGTGGGCCTCCTCGCTCATCTTCTGCCGTTCGCGCCGTTCCTGCTGAAACAGGCGGGCGTTGTTTACTGCAACCGCCACATGACTGCACAGTGCCTGCAGAAGCCGCAATTGCTCGACGCAAAATGCGTCCAGTTCAGGATGAGAAGCGGTGAAGACTCCCACCAACTGACCGTCGACCTGCAGAGGAAGCGCCACCTCGGATAGTGTGGACTCGTCGCAGCCGATGTAATACGGATCTTTGCGCACGTCGGGAGCGTAGCGCATTTGACCGGTCGCCGCGACATAGCCAACCATGCCTTCCTTGCCGATCTTCAGGCTGTGACCTATGCCGTGGACAGCGCAGTCGGTGCAGCCGTGCGCATGGCTCAGCACCAGTTCTCCACGCTTTTCGTCGTGCAGATAGACGTAGGCGTCCAGGAACCCGAAGGAACGTGCGACATCGTTCACAATACGGTCAATGAGTTGATCCAGGTCAAGGATTGAGGTGATCTTCTGCGCCGCTTTCTGCAGCTTCAGCAGGTCTTCCACCTGCTCGATGGGCAGGTGACCGACGCCAACCGGATCGGGATCGGATATTCGCGGGCTAGTTGCCATGTTTTTGAGCCCTCCGTGGCTGGGGTAAGTGCAAGTGAGAGCGGCACTTACACTATTGCTAAAGATGCCCGCCGGCCCCGTGACGATTCAATTTTCAAGTCCCATTTTGCTCGCGTGGGGATGGGTCTCCGAGCCGTCCAGGTCAAGCGCAGCACGACAGCGTTCCTGTGATCAAGTACCTTCTTTCGGCTCGGACGAGCTATTCTTCCCGCTCAGTCGCCGTCCCCTGATCTCTGTTAGCCGCTCGCGAATTCGTTTCTCAGCGCCTTCATCGGTGGGATGATAATAAGTACGATCCCGTAGATTGTCAGGCAGACACTGCATGTCCGCGATCTTGCCTTCAACGTCGTGCGCATACTGGTATCCCTGACCGTAGCCCAAGCCTTTCATCAATGCTGTGGACGCGTTGCGCAAATGCAGGGGAACTGGCTCCACCACAGTCTGCTCCACATCTTGCTGCACCGCGCCATACGCCGTGTACAAGGCATTCGACTTGGGCGCCAGCGCGAGATAGACGACGGCTTGCGCCAACGCCAGGTTCCCCTCGGGCATTCCGATGAAGTCCACCGCATCGCGGGCCGCCATGCATAGCGAGAGTGCATTGGGATCAGCGAGCCCGATGTCTTCCACCGCCATTCGTACCACCCGCCGTGCGATGTAAAGCGGATCTTCGCCCGCTTCCAGCATGCGGCCTAGCCAATAGAGTGAGGCGTCGGGATCGCTGTTGCGCACCGACTTGTGCAGCGCCGAGATGAGGTTGTAATGCTCCTCACCACTCTTGTCGTAAAGCAGGACACGCCTCTGCAGAGCGTCCTGGATGAGTTCATCGGTGATCTCCGCGCCCACTTCCTTACCGGCGCGTCCTCGGGCGAGCGTGGCGGCGACTTCCAGTACGTTGTAGGCGCTGCGAGCATCGCCGCTCGAGTACGCAGCAATCTTTCTCAGAACTTCCTCTGAGGCTTGTAGCTTCATCGCTCCCAGACCGCGTTCATCGTCGGCGAGCGCGCGCTTCAGCAGCAGGACGATTTGATCCTCCGTCAGCGGCCTCAGCACGTAGACGCGACTGCGCGACAACAACGCTGAGATGATTTCGAACGAAGGATTCTCGGTGGTGGCGCCGATCAGGCGAATGTTGCCTTTCTCCACATGGGGAAGAAACGCGTCCTGCTGTGCTTTGTTGAAGCGATGGATTTCGTCGATGAAGACAATCGTGCGTGTGCCGTATTGTTTGGCCCGTTCGGCGTCGGACATTACCTGCTTGATTTCCTTGATCCCGACCAGCACGGCAGAGAACTCGATAAACTCAGCTTTCGTCATGCGCGCGATGATCTGGGCCAGCGTGGTCTTGCCCGTGCCCGGAGGACCCCAGAAGATGAGCGAACCGGTATCGTCACGCTCGATCTGGGTGCGCAGCGGCTTCCCTGGACCGATGAGATGTTCCTGTCCGACGAATTCATCAAGCGTGCGGGGACGCATGCGGTCGGCGAGCGGACGAGTGCGATCGGCTTGGACATCTGTCGTCGGCAGATTTTGAAATAATCCCATGATATTCCCAGTTGCAAGCGAAACCGCGGTCTCGTACCTTTCAGCCTACGGTTTTCTGAAGCGCAGCGTTCTTGCAGGCCTCAATCACGAGCTCTGCGTCGCACCATCCAAGAAGTAGGAAGGACGCACACCAGAGTAAAGTCATTCCCACCAAATTGTAGTCGCGATAGGAACGCAACGTGCGAACGCTGTCCAGGAGTATCGCGGTACCAGGTGGAAGGACGAATACGCTAAGGGAAAGCGCACCCACCCACATGAGCCATCTTCCTTGTCGCGGGAAACGTGGTTGTGTTATCGCGCCCACAATCAAGAAACTGGGTACGATTGGGAAAAATAACCCAAAACCCAGGGAACCGGTGACAGCTGCAATGCCCCCTGTCGCGATGGCCAGCCAACGTATCCTTCCGGGAAGAACTTTGCCGATTTGGCCTTTGGATTCCGTAATAGCCACGGTGTTCTCCTCGCCGAATACGTCCATTTAATTTTGGATGTTTCCAGGTCCTCAGACCCTCCGCCTCGCTACCTCATACAGCACGATACTAGCCGCCACGCCCGCATTCAGCGACTCCACCTTTGGAGACTGCGGGATCGTCACTACTTCATCCATCTCGGAGATTAAGTCTCGCGGCAGCCCTGCGCCTTCAGCTCCTATGAATACGACGAACGAGCCAGCCAGCTTGGCCTCGGGCAGCGGCGTCCCTTTGTGCGAAGACGTCGCGACCAGACACAGTCCCTGTTTCCTCATGCTGGCAATGGCAGCAGCAAGCTGGGTCCGTACAGTAGGAAGGCGGAAGACCGATCCCGCCGAAGCACGCACCACTTTCGAATTGAAAGGGCTGACGGTACCTTCCCCCAGAATCGCGCCCGTCGCTCCAAAGGCCTCCGCCGACCGCAGAATCGTCCCCAGGTTCCCTGGATCTCGTACCCCGGCAATTGCCAGCAGCGGACCAGTCTGAGATTTGGCCAGCACAGCGTCCAGCGAAACTTCCTTCCAGCGCACCAAAGCCGCGACGCCTTGCGGGGTTTCGCTTGGCACGGCGCTGGCGAAGAGTTTGTCCGGTAGCACTACCGTTTCTACCTGGGCGCCGATCTGGGGCAGCAGTCTCTCGGCCTTGGTCGCAGCGGAACTGCTGAAAAACACTACGCGAAACTTCAGCCCGCTGCGGATGGCCTCTTCCACAATGTGTAAACCTTCGATGGCGCAATACCCGTCTTCGGTCAGCTCGCTGCGGGCAAAAGCATGCCGCAATTCCTTCGCCAGCGCATTATGCCGGCCCTCGATGCGGCGTAATCGGTCTTGAACCGCGTATTGGTTGACAGTGGTGGTCTTTTTCACGGAAGGGCCGGCTCGGTCAGATGATACCCGCGTTCCGCTCGGCTTGCAGCGCTTCCTCATGTTATGTTAGCTTTCGCCATTTCAGGACACACTCTGGGAAGGATCCGTAGTGCGCGCCGAAATTCTCAAGATCAACCACGATAAACCGGAAGTTTCGCTCATCCGCTATGCGGCCGATCAGATTCGCGCTGGCGAAGTGCTGGGCATGCCGACTGACACTTTTTATGGATTGGCGGCTGATCCCTTCAATTTGCGCGCCGTCGACCGCGTCTATGAGATCAAGTCCCGCTCACGGCATAAGCCGCTCTCGCTGCTGATTGAGAGTGTGGACCAGGCGGAAGAAATGGCACGGCCGCTGCCCGAGGAGTTTGAAGCCCTCGCCCGCAAATTCTGGCCTGGGCCGCTGACCATCATTGTGAAGGCATCGTCGCGACTTCCGCTCAAAGTCACGGCCAACACCGGCAACGTGGCGCTGCGCATACCCAATTCCAGGATACCGCTCGCCGTAGTGCAGGCTGCGCAGATTCCGATCACGGCGACGTCCGCCAATTTGAGCGGGGAAGCGGAATGCACTACCGCGCTGGCGGTGCGCGACCAACTCAAAGACCGCATCTCGATCATCGTGGATGGCGGTGCCTCCCCTCGCGAAGTGGCATCGACTATCATCGATCTCACCGATGAAGACGCTCGCTGGCGAATTTTGCGGGAGGGCGCAATTCCGGCCCAGGAGATCTCCGAGTTTTTCGCCCAGGGATGAATGAAGCAGCAGCCAACCGGCGTGTGCGGAGCCACTGGTGGGTGTGGCTGCTGGCGTTGGTTCCGGCGGCGATGCTGCTTTGTATCGGCTTAGTTTGTATTCACGTCATCCACGAAGCCTCGCTGCAGGAAGTCCACCGCGCTGACGCCATTGTCGTCTTCGGCGCGGCCGAGTATTCCGGGAGGCCTTCTCCGGTCTACCGAGCCCGCCTGGACCACGCCTTTGAAATCTTCCAGCGAGGCATCGCCCCGGTCGTCATCACCACGGGAGGCGCCGCGGCCGATCCCCGTTACAGCGAAGGTGGCGTGGGTCACGAATACCTGATGCACCGCGGGATTCCCGACGCCAGCCTCATCGCTGAAACCCAAGGCTCCGATACTGCGCAATCGGCGCAAAGGGTTGCGGTGATCATGCGAACCAACCACATGCACAGTTGCGTGGCAGTCAGCGATGAATACCACGTCTTCCGCATCCGCAAGCTGCTGGAGCATGAAGGAGTGCAGGTATTCGTTGCGCCGCGTCCGGACTCACGTCCCCGGGCGGGATGGCAGCGGGCCTGGGCGGTAATGCGTGAAGCCATCAGTTACTTGGCTTGGAGGCTGCACATTCCGGAGTAAGAATCATTTCACCACAGAGTCGCAGAGAAGATTGGGATTCTCAAAAACCGGGGAGAAATCAATCACCACTGCATTTTCTTCCTCAACTCTGTGATGTGCGCGATGTGATGCCGTCCGTGCCAGGAGTAGAGCGCCAGATTCTTATCCAGCGATACCACGCCTAATTCCGGATGCCGGAAGGTTCGTTTCCAGTCATCCGGTCGCAAAGTATGTAGCAGTCGGACCCAGCGGTTGTGCAGCGAATCCAGGAGCGCCAACGAAGCCTCCGGCGGCGTCGAGCCGACATCGGGAAGTTCCGCCCACCGGTCCTCCATGTAAGGTTTGATGGTCGGTTCGTCTTCCGTAAGCGCCAGCTTGAAGCGGATATAAGCGTTCATGTGACTCTCCGGCACGTGATGGACTACCTGGCGCACAGTCCAACCGCCATCGCGATAAGGCGTCTCGATTTGTTGCGGCGAGAGGTCTTGCACGGCGGCTCGCAAAGCTGCAGGCGCCTGCTCGATATCGTCAATAAACTTTTTTCGCTGGGTGTGGTTCAAAGAGCCGTCAAAAGTGAACTTGCCAATGGGATATCGCGGGTCGCTCATTTTGCCTCCGCTTCAATTACAACATGGGAAGGAGTGGAGCTTGCCATGAAAAGTCGTAATCAAAGCGAGAGAAAACCTTAATGATCAACGTGAGGCGGAATGATGGTTTAGATTACTTCACTAAAGCGAGAATCCGAACCGGGCCTCCAGAGCCGCCTTCCAGCTTCGCAGGAGCGACCACGACGGTGGCGCCACTGGCGGGAACCCGGTCGAGATTCGTGACGTTTTCCAGATGATACAAACTGTGCGCCAGGGTGTAGCGGTGCACTTCGAAATCCTGAGAAGGCCCGTAGTCCACGCTCAGCGTGTCGATCCCCAAGCCAAGCACGTTGCGGCCCTCCACCAGGAATTGAGCGGCATCCCTTGAATACCCGGGGAAGTGCATGATGCCTTTGGCATCGGCGTTGCGGTAGCTATTGGCGGAGTCCCACCGCGAATCCCAGCCGGTGCGCGCCATTACTACCGCTCCCAACGGGATCTGCCCGTTCGCCTGCTCCCAGCGGGCAATATCGTCGACAGAAATCTGATAGTCAGGATTGCGGCCTGCGTTCCCGCTAACATCGAGCACGATCATCGGCGCAATCAGCCGCTCTGGTGGAATCTGATCGACCGTCCACAGGCCGCGAGAGAAGTGCGCTGGAGCATCAATGTGTGTCCCGAAGTGTTCCGGCAACGAAATCTGGCGGGCGAAGTAGTGGTCTTTTTCTATAGTCGCGATCGTCTTCGCTTGATAGGCGTCCTTCTCCGCCAGTTCGTACGTGGGCACCCGCCCGTTAATGGTGTGAGTCAGATCCACGACGGCGCAAAAGCCCCCGGCTGACACCCTCTCCGAATGGTGCTGAGCAAAGACAAGCAGCGCCAACGCCAGCACATATCCGACTACGAAGGTCCGAATCTTCATTACGCCTAAGGTTGTTCCGGATTTGATTTCGTCCCGAGGATTGGATGCACAACGCTCTGGCTGAGGTTCTCTTCCATTGTCCGATGCGGTAATGTTGTCTTCAAGGAACCTTTGGACATGACCCCAGAGTGTTTGATTTTTGGTAGCGAAAGAAAATCAAGCCAGCAGAGAAGCTGTCACCGCCGCGATTAACGTGCTTACGAAGTTGACGGCATCATTGTTGAGCCAGTGCCGGCGCTCGAGCAACGCGCCGAGGAAACTGTCCGCGATCATTCCGCTCATGGCTGCTGCCACGGAGATTCCCATCCATCTCCATGATGTGAGATGAGTAAGAGCGCCGACCATGCTTACGAGAACGGCGGCGGCGATTCCAGCCAAAGTTCCCGCCACAGTTACACCGCCATCAGTGCCCGCGGGCACCGTTTCCCAGGTAGTGATCAGGCGCGCCTGTTGGTTGCGGGCCTGGCCAAATTCGCTTGAAACGGTGTCAGCAGCGGCTTCTGAGAGGACGGCCACGATTGCCAGCAGGAATGTTCTGTTTCGATTGAAGGCATAGAGTGCCGCGCAGGCAGCGGCAACGACTAAATTCGCCAAAACCTGCGACGCGGTCCTTCCTTCACGCCTTTCCGCCGTCCCCAACTTTATTTTTTGCTGATAGCCCAGGCGAGTCGTGAACCACGCCAGCACGAAGACCGACACCAGAACCGCGAACGCGCCCGGCCCGGCGCTTGCATATAGCAGAAAACAAACAATTGCTCCCCCCACTGCTCCGGACGTGCTGACGCCTCGCACCAGGCGCGCCAGAGCCGCAAAGCCAACCGTGACCAGTATCGCGATCCAGATCGGACCGCCAGCTGGGGTCATCGAAGCCGTCCAGGCATTCGTGATCGATCCGAAGTCATGCATGACGATCGCGGATTCCACTTTTGTTCAACAATCAGCTGCAGCACTACCATTCCGAGTACCCGATGCTGTTATACAACTACATATCGTGCTTTAACTTTCGATTACTGCGCGATCTAGGGTGCATCAAATTCACGGTTGTAGTCTAAACTCACTACTCTGGCGTGAGTTTGGCGCGATTGCGACAATGGAGTGACCATGGCGGCTTCGGTTTGGTCTGGATATCTTACCTTCGGCTTGATTTCCATGCCGGTACGTCTTTTCTCCGGCGCGCGCAGTTCCGGGATTTCGTTCAACATGCTGCACCGCGATGATCTTTCTCGCCTCAAGCAACAGTATGTCTGCCTGGCGGACGGAAAAGTCGTTGAGCGTAGCGAAATCGTGAAAGGTTATGAGTATCGCAAGGACGAATATGTTGTAGTCGAGCCTGAGGAGATCAAGAAGATCGAGCCCCAGACCGCCAAGACCATGGAGATTCTGGAATTCGTCAAGTCCAGCGAAGTAGATCCAGTGTTTTTCGAATCGTCCTATTACATGTTGCCCGAAGAAGCTGGCCGTCGCCCCTATGCGCTGCTGACTAAGGCCCTCGAAGAGAGCGAGTACGTCGCCATTGCGAAGCTCACCATGCACAATCGCGAGTACACGGTTTTCCTGCGGCCGCATGAAGGCGGACTCATGCTGCACACCATGTATTACGCGGACGAGGTTCGTAAGGTGGAAGGGTTTGGCCCCCCCGATGTCGAATTGAAAGAGGCGGAAGTCAAAGTGGCACATCAGTTGATCGAGGCTCTAGCCAGCGACTGGGATCCGGAGAAATATCACGATAGTTTCCAGGACAACCTGAAAAATCTCATTCAGACCAAGCTCGAGGGAGGCAAGATCGCGGAAGTTGAGAAGCCGAAGAAACTCGCCCCGGTGGTGGATTTGATGTCCGCCCTAAAGCAAAGCCTGGCGGAGATGGAAGGGAAGAAGAAACCGGCCGCTACAGCAGGCCGAGCCGTGGCCTCCGGCAAGAAATCGCGCGGACGCGTTTGACATCAGCTATTTGACCCTCGCATCTATTCGTCAGCACCTGTAGGTTTTCGACTCTTGCAATCCAATGGATTCCAATCCGGCGTCGAGCAGTTCCCGCCTCAAAGCAACTCTCCGGTGTTCCTTCGACACTAACCGTATAAGAGGCTAATTCCCAAAAGCCAGATCGCCGGCTCTCTGGCGCATATGGCGCTCAACCATTAGAATAAAAAATTCTTTCGAGATCACTGTGAATACATGGATCTATTTGTTGGGGTATTGAGGACTTTGCTGCGCTCGGCCCTGAATACGCTGGTGCTGCTTCTTATCACCATCTGTATTGGTTGCGGTGACACGTTCCGACCGGTCGCTGTGCCCATTACGCCGACGCCACCCAGTCCATCAGCATCGCATTTTATTCTGGTGATTAACGGCAACGGCTTTGGGACCAACAGCAACGGCACCCTGAACCAGGGCACCAGTTCTCGCCTAGATGTGTCTGGCGACACCAATGCGGGCATCGCCCCGCTGGGCCTTGGACCGGTTCACGCAGCTTTGTTGCCCAACAGCACTCAGGTGTATTTTGCTAACCTTCTTGACGACACGGTTTCGTCGTTTGCTCCGACTGGTATTGGCCCCATAACCACTACCAGTCTACCGACCGGTTCCGCGCCTGTCTTTGTAAATACCACGGAGAACGCCACAGTTTACGTCGCCAATTCCGGAACCAACTCCGTCGCGGCAATCTCTACTGCCAACAACGTAGTGATGAACCTAGTCACCCTTGGCGAGCAGGACACCAGTGGGGTTACACACAGCTTCTCTCCGAATTCGCTCGTCGAGACTCCCGATGGAAAGAAGGTGTATGCAATTGGAAGCGATAGTTCCCGCGTAGGGTGGGTGATCAGCATCAATTCGGCCGACAAGACTCTGAACACAGCCACCACCGGAGTAATGATTCTGGGCGTCACCACAAATATCGACGCACATATCGTCGCGCCTGCGTGGGTGGTGGGTCGCGCGGACAGCGCCAGAATTTACGTGCTCAACAGCGGCAGCGTGCTGAACCCCGGCAGTGGCAGCGTTTCGGTGATCGACACCGCGACGGACACGGTGCTAAACAGCGTTTCGGTCGGTCCCAGCGTGAATTGCATAGGCCAGCCACAGAATTGCGGCTTCATGCTGTATGACAAGACCCGGAGCCGGCTTTATGTAACAAACCCAGCGTCGACGAAGGTGGTTGTGCTGGATGCTTCCACCGATGCGCTCAACGCTTTGGCCACGGTCGATCTGACAGCCACACCGAATTCTGTTTGTATGGGTGGATGCTCCCCAGTTTCGATTACGGTGTTGCCGGATGGCAGCCGCGCATACGTCGCGAGTTATCAGCTCAGCACTGACCCGCTTACCGGCAATCCATCCATCAGCGCAGGGGTGACCGTCTTCAATACGACGGCGAATACGATCACCAGCACGATTGCACTGGGATCGACAGACGTTGACACATCGAATCCCGCTGGTTGCGGCCCCTCCGTTCCTCCTCTTCCTGCTCCCCCTGCGCGCTTCCGGCTGTCGGCAGCGGCCGCGGGCGACGGTACTAGAGTTTATGTTTCGAGTTGCGATTTGGGCAACACGTCGATCATTGATACGTTCCCCGGTACTGCACGAGCCGACTCTCTGGCGCTGGATCTGCCGGCTCCGGCGAGCGATTTTCGCCCGTCAACCGTTAATATCTCGGCGGCGTCTCCGAGCGGCCCAAACACAGCTTATAGTTATGCGGCTGCTGGCTCGCCTCCTCTCCGAATAGGCATGAACATGGTTATTACTGGAATGGCGGACCCCGCCAACAACGGAACATTTTCAATTTCCGCTGTAGCTCCGGGAACATTCACCGTCACCAATGCTGGGGTGGCGGCAAGCGGTCAGAATGGAGTTGGTACTGCCACGACTCCGCAGAACCCGGTATTCACACTTGCGGGACCGTAAGGAAGAAATTTGCGGCGGGTAGTTTGGTTCTCTCCCTCTGTTGAACGGCGGCGCTTTTCAGGCCCATGCTTCTACGCTCCGGCCGCCGCCAATTCTTGGCTGCCGTTATAACGCAGCGCAATGTTCATGAAGACATTCCCGATGCTGGTTTCAAAGCACATAACCAAAGCTTCCGTGTCCTCGCTGCTTTGGGCGCCATGCTCGGAGGTATGCAGCACGGGGGGGTGGACCCGGAAATGGAATCCTTGATCGTTCAAGGTGGTGACCGCGTTGCCGGCTACCTGGTTCGCCAATTCGCAAACGGTCTCCCTAATCAGCTCGTCCGATTCTGGCAATTCTGCGCCCGCGAAACGGCTGGCCACGCGCAGAGCGGTCTCCGCATCGAGATCGAAGATGATTCGCCCTTCAATGTCTCCGGTCAACCAGATCAGGGCAGCTACGCCTTTGCGACGATATGCTTCCTCGTCCATGCTGAGGCTTCCCATTGCCATGGGACACTGCAGCCCTTGAGCCAGCACGGCGTCGGCCGCGTTGATGAACGGCTGGATCAGCTCCATCTTCATGGTCAGGCCCCTGCGCCCGCAGCTTGAGCCACGGTACCGTCCTCGCCCAGCACGTATTTGATGACTTCGTACAGCACTTCCGGTTTGACCGGTTTCTGCACGAAATGGCGCGCACCTCGCTGCAACGCCGCCACGATGTTCTCCTGATAGCCAACCGAAGACACCATAACAATGCGGGCTTCAGGATGCTGTTTCACAATCTTTTCAGCGGCCTCAATACCTTCCATCTGCGGCATGGTGATATCCATGAGTACGATGTCGGGTGTGGTTCGTTCATACTCCGTAATTGCGGTCATACCGTCACCGGCTTCGCCGGCGACTTGTCCGCCGAAGGTCTCGATGATGCGGGCCAGGTTTTTGCGGGCGAAAACGGAATCATCCACTACCAGGTAGCGGATGGGCTGGCCATCTTTGCTGCGTCGTACTGGGGCAAACGGCTCCATAGAGCAACCTCCTCCTCCTGCTAGATCCAACGCCGGCATCCTGTTCTTGCCTGCCGGGTTAAAAGTTAATCTCTCCCTGCGCCAGCGGCCTTGCTGCTGTCGGCTGGGTCTGAAGCGAGCTCACTTCTGTGATCTTGCGTGCACTGGGCCAATAAGGTTTTGGCCAATGCGTCGAGCCCGACCACACGCACCGCAAATCCGCGATCAATGGCGGCCTTGGGCATGCCGAATACCACGCAAGACTCCTCGTTCTGGGCAATCGTCATGCCGCGCGCCGCTTTTACCACGCCCATGCCATTGGCTCCGTCTTCGCCCATTCCCGTCATGAGGACAGCGACGCTCTTTGGACCGAATTCATCTGCCACACTCTTGAACAGTACGTCTACGGACGGGCGATGACCGTTCACGTGCGGGTCATCGCTCAAGACCGCTACGTCGCCCAGCGGCAGGCGTTTGACCTTGAGGTGCCGGCTGCCTGGACAGATTAGAGCGCGGCCTGCCAGCAGCAGATCGCCCGACTGGGCTTCTTTCACTCCGAGAGCGCAGATTTCATCCAGCCGCCGGGCGAACATCTCCGTGAAACCCTCCGGCATATGTTGCACCACAACAATAGTTCCTGGAAAATCTGCTGGCAGCTGGGAAAACACGTACTGCAGCGCCTGTGGGCCGCCCGTAGAGACTCCAATCGCCACAACTCTGGTGGGTTGTCTCCTGGGGTCGAGAGTAACTTTGGTGGACCTCAGAAAACTGTCCGAAAGCGGTCGCACTGTGACGCCTCGGCTCTGGGCCGCCGCCTTGATCTTGGCGATCAATTCCGCCGCAATTTGCGGCATACGCGCCGAAACGTCGTGGGGTTTCGCCACAAAATCGAACGCGCCCAGTGAGAGCGCCTGCAGCGTGATCGACGCTCCCTGGGTGCTGTGTGAACTGACCACGATCACCGGCAGCCGGTGCCGGCGCATGATTTCCTTCAGCATGTCAAGGCCGCCCATGCCCGGCATCTCCAGATCTAGAGTTACGACTTGTGGCTTCAGATCCTCGATCTTTTTCAGACCGAAGTTTCCGTCCATGGCAGTGCCGACCACCTGAATGGAACTGTCCGTCGCCAGGATTTGCGGAATCAGCTTCCGCATGAGCGCGGAATCGTCGACTACCAAGACTCGGACGGGCATGGTTGTCATGGCTGCACTCCCGTTGTGGGATGGGGGAGCATCGCCGTACGATCCGCATGTTGAAGCAACAGTCCGGAACTAACCTTGCTGCTTCCTCCAGGTCGCGACCGCGCATGACGTTCAATGATAGCGGCGAGATTCACGATCAGTACGACGCGGCCATCGCCGAGAATGGAGGCGCCACATACCAGATCTGTGGCGACGGTCTGGTCGTCGAGTGCTTTGATGACCAGTTCTTCCTCGCCTTCGAGAGCGTCGACGATCAACCCAAGTTTACGTTCCCCCAAAGCAATGACCAGCACGAACAGCTTCCCCGGATTAGGATCCGGACGTTCCCCCGGGGATCTTCCCAAACGGACCAAAGGCAATACCTGATCCCGCAATTGCCAGACTTCATAGCCGTCTACCTGGTGCAGGTCGGATTCCTGCGCGCGCGCAATTTCCGCGACTCCATTCAAAGGGACGGCGTACAGCCGCTGCTCCACCCTGAACAACAAAGCCTTAATGATCGCGAGGGTTAACGGGAGCTTGAGGCGGAATGTGGTGCCTTGACCGGAGCGAGTCTCGATGTCGACGCTGCCCTTTAGCCGATTTAGCACCGCCTGTACCACATCCAAGCCGACGCCCCGGCCCGCAATCTCGGTGATTTCATCGGCGGTGCTGAAGCCCGGCCGGAAGACCAGTTCGAGAACGTCGGTTTCGGTCAGCCGGGCTGTTTCTTCCATTGTGATCAAGCCCTTTTCCAGGGCCTTCGCTTTTACCTTCAGCACGTCAATGCCACGCCCATCGTCACTGACTTCCACAACCACTTGATTGCCGTGATGATACGCAGTGAGGCGGATAGTTCCATGAGCGGGTTTGCCTTCGGTTCCCCGCTCACCAGTGCTTTCAATACCATGGCTCACGGCATTTCGGACCAGGTGGGTCAGGGGCTCGGCGATCGCATCCATCAGACTCTTGTCCAGATCCGTGTCCTGCCCGCTGAGCACGAGTTCCACTTCCTTGCCACACTGTTTCGCCACGTCCCGGACCATGCGCGGGAATCGCCGGAAAAGTTGTTCCACCGGCACCATGCGGATCTTCATCACCGAACGCTGCAAATCACTCAGCACCCGGGTCTGAAAGGCCATGGCATCGCTGAAACGGGCGCGCGTCGCCTCCTTTGGAAAGCGCCGGGAAAATTCGAGAAAGGCTTGTTGCAGCATGGATTTCCCGATAATCAACTCGCCTACCAGGTTCAGCACACTGTCGATCCGGTCGGCGTCTACTCGCAGGATGTTTTCCGGCGCCGTGGTGGGGAACGCCTTGGGGGCGCGAGCATCTTCCAGAGGTGAAATGACCTGTGCTTCTGCTTCCACGGCAGGAAGCGAAGGCTCGTTCTTTTCGGCGGGTACTTGCGTTGGCGTTGCCTTCTTCCTAGTCGGCGCCTTGGACTTCAACGCCTCCACGCTCACCTGGCTAATTACGGTGGGAATACGGCATTTGGCACTGAGCTGGTCAGCGGCTTTATCGCTGGCCACAAGCAAGTCGAGTTGTTTGGTGCTCGCCGGAGATCCCGCTTCAGGCCGGACGGCAATGATCTCGCCCACCGAAGTCAGCGCATTCAATAGAAGTTGCCGGGCCGCAATGGGCATGGCGCAGTGGGGATCAATGAGAGTCGTGACGTGGTATACCCGTTTGCCTCGGCCCAGCGCCTTTTCGGCGGCGAGTTTTTCGTATTCCGTCCACGAGCTCTCAGCAGGGACTTTGGAAACTTTCGAGGTTTTCTTCTTGCTGCCCGTATGGGTTGTTTCCGGAGTATGAGTCAGCGCTCGAATCAATTTGCGCAGCGGCTCTGCCGCCGGCGGTTTCGCCTTCCGGCGGTAGGCACCCACCATCGCACTAAAAGTGTCCGCGGCGGCAAAAGCCACTTCGGCCAGAGTAGCGTGGGATGATGTGTTCTCGAGGGACAACGCATCTTCGAGTTCATGCGCCGAATTGCTCAGCTCCCGGTAGCCACAGGTGGCGGCGTCCCCTTTGAGGGTGTGTACGATGCGTCGGATAGTGCGCACGATTTCGACGTCTCCGGGACGCTTTTCCAGTTTGAGCGCCTCGTCGTTCAGTGCTTGCAGCAGTTCCTGCGCGCTCTCGAAGAAGAGCTCGTTCAATTCCGCGCCGGGGTCGTCGGAGAACTGACTCACGCCGTCACCTCAATCTTTTGGTAAGCAGTCCCGCTGTTTCTATGCACCATGACGAACTTGTCGGTCAATCCCAGCAGGCTTTCGGCGTGTCCCACGAAAAGGTAGCCATCGGGATTCAGACAGCGCGCGAATTTCTCAACCAGCCGCCTTTGCTCAGCTTCATCGAAATACATCATGACGTTGCGGCAAAAGATCACATCGTTGCGCTGGGGAAGATACTCGGTTTTCAGATTATGAAAGTCGAAGTGAACAATTTCTTTAAGCGCCTTTTTTACGGCGTACCGTCCACCGACTTTGTCGAAATAACGCAGTCGATAGTTGTAGTCCACCGACTCCATCTGGGAGTCGCTATAGGTACCCTCCTGACCCGCCCGCAACACTGAGTAGCTGATATCGCTGGCCAGGATTTCGACTCTCCAGGGCGCAGGAATCAAGGGTTTCGGCGAGGCTATTTCATCGGACAGCGGATTGCGCAGGCGGTGATAGGCGAGAGCATCGGCAACCAACATAGCCAGAGTGTAAGGCTCCTGTCCGGTGGAGCAGCCAGCGCTCCAGATGCGCAGCGAAAAGTCGCGCCGCGCCTGCTTACGCCTGACCAGGTCATCGAGCAGATGCTTGTGGAACAATTCCATTTGCGACTTGTTGCGGAAGAAGCTGGTTTCGTTCACCGTCAGATTCTCCACCAGCAGGCTCATTTCCTCCTTGCCTCTCTCGCTTACCAGCAGGCGGTAATAGCTATAGAACGAGTCCAACTGGCATTCCCTTAGACGCCGTTGCAGGCGGTCCCGCAGGAAGTGCGCCCGACGCTCGTCGAAGTGCATGCCACACTCCTGGTAGACGAGCGCCTGCAACAGCTTCATTTCGGGCTCGGTAAGCTGTGCGGCTGCGCTCGATATTCCCATCAGTCGTCTTTCGTCTCCTGCTATTTGGTCGCGGCGGCGCCGCGGGCTTCACCGGCCGGCCGTTCCACAGGGCGAGCCGCCTCATCCTTTCGCAATCCTTCGCTGTATTCCAGCAACTTGGCCGGATCCAGTAACACGATCAGGCGACCACGAAACTTACCCAGCCCAGTCACGCAATTCAGCCCGCCCTCCTGAAACAACGTGGGAGAAGAATCGACATCAGCGGCGGGAATCTTGAGCACTTCAGAAGCTGAATCCACGATCAAACCGGAAAGCCGCCCGTTGTGTTCCACCACCAGAATCCGGTTACGCCGGCCGGGCTGAATATTTTTTTCGCCGAAGCGCTTTCGCAGATCGATAACCGAGACGATCTTACCCCGCAGATTGATGACCCCTTCCATGTAGTCGGGCGCATCCGGCACCGCCGTGATTTCGGGTACGCGCACGATCTCGTGCAAAGCAGTGATGGGCACGCCATAGGTTTCCCGTCCCACCTGGAAGCCGACAATGTGCAATTCGCGATTCATGATTTTAGCTACGGGCTCCGGCGGCCGCGTGCCGGACATTAGCTCTGGCGCCGGCTCTATCTTCGTAATGCGAAGTCATCCGTTCGATTTGCTCCAGCGCGAACCGATCCATGGAGTCCAGCAGCTCACGCGACATCTTGGACATCTGCTCGGCTGAAGCCGCAAGCTCGGTCGAACCCGACGTGGTTTGCTGTACCAGTTCACGCATCCGCTCCATGGCTTTGACTACCGCCTGGGCACCGGAAGCTTGTTCTTCTACTGCGGAGTTGATCTCGTGCGTGATCTCGTTCAGCCGCGTGGTCGCCCGAGCGATTTGCGAAGATCCATGCGACTGCTCATTGGTGGCCGCACCGATCTCCTGGGCAAACTTGTAAACCTCTGTGACCACATTGGAAATCTTGCGCAGAGCGCCGTTTAGCTCCTGGCCCAACCCCAGCCCGTCGTTCACAATGCCCGTGCTTCTTTCCATGTTCTCCACGGCCTTGCGGGCCTCTTTCTGGATACTCTGGATGAGCTCGGAAATTTCCTTGGTCGACTGGGCCGACTTCTCCGCCAACTTTCTGACTTCATCGGCCACGACAGCGAAGCCCAGACCATGCTCTCCCGCGCGGGCCGCTTCAATCGCGGCATTCAGTGCCAGCAGGTTGGTCTGCTCCGCCAGGTCGTCGATGACCTCGATGATCTTTCCAATGTCATCGGCTCGTTGTCCCAGAATCCCGATAATTTCGCCGGAGGAACGAATCGTGGTATTGATCCGGTTCAACCCGTCAGTGGCTTTATCCATGGTGGTGATGCCACTGTGCACTTCCTCCCGCGAGCGGTTGGAAATGTCGAGCAGCACTTTGGCGGTATCGGCCACCCGTTGGATGGAGGCCACCATCTGGTCAATCGAAGCCGAAGTTTCGCTGACGCTCGAGGCCTGGGTTTGCGTGCTCTTTACCATGTTCTGCACGTTGACGCTCATCTCGTGCATGGTGCTGGTGACTTCGTCGATCGCGGATGCGGTCTGCAAGCTGATCTTCGCGGATTCGTCCGAAGCACCTGCGACTTGCGTGGAAGAGCTGGCCACCTGAGAGGCCGCGTCGCGCACGTTGAGAACCAGATTTCTGAGGCCGTCGATCATGCGGACGAAGGCGTTGCCCAGGGTATCTTTCTTTGACCGGGGCTGGACCTTCACCCCCAGGTTCCCGCCTGCGATAGCTTCGGAAACCGACGCCATCTCCTTGAGGTAAACCACCATCTTGGCGAATGTCCGGGCTAGTTCGCCGATTTCGTCGCTGCGCTGGATGTCGATTTCATGGTCCAGGTCGCCTTCGCTGCCGATCTGCTGCGCGACCTTCATCAGATTGTTAAGGGGCTCGGTGATGGACTTGGCCGTCGAGTAGGCAATCACTATGCCCAGGGTGAGCGCGATTAACGTACTGAATAAGGCCATCAAGACAGTCGCTGTGGCGGCAGTTTCGTCTGACTTGCGTCGTTCCTCCAAGACCTTTTTATTTTCCTGATCCGCGGTATCCAGGTACTCGGTCGAAGTTTTCACCCACGAACCGGCGTCTTTCTGCAGATAGAAAATTTGCAGTTCCGCTACGGTGGCGTTGCCGCTGTCTACCTCTTTTCGCTTTTCCACCAAAGGTGCGGCGAATTCACGGCCCCAGTTCTGTTCGGTCTGCTTTACCTTTTCCAGCGCTGCCCGCTGCTGTTCCGACTCGGTCAGGTTCTCCGTACTCTGCAGCTTGTCGGTCAACATACGTATGCCGTCGTTCATGCGCTCTACTTCCCGGCTATCACCGCTGAGCAAGTAGTTGCTTAGGTAGAGCCGGTTCTGCATCATCTGAAATTTGACGGCATCGGTAGCGTCCGCAAGTCCCAAAGCCTGCGAGGCAGCAGCTTTGGCGATGTGCTCGCGCCGTACGGCAATGAGGTTCACCAGGAAAAGCACCAAAACCATCGCAAGCACAGCCCCGAAATTTACGTACAGTTTTTTCCCAATCCTCATTGCTGCTCCTCCTACGCTACTTTCGTGCTGCCGTCGCTCCGATCTTCGTTGCGTCGTTGGATCTGCTCCGTTAGTCCTGGGGCGTGAATTTGAATTCGACGATGCCGGAGCTCTCTTCGGTCGCCGACTCAAACTTCCATTTCTTGATCGCGTCCATGGCTGCATTTACCAGCAGTGGGTGCCCTCCTACTGCCTTCGAACTCTTCAAGTTGCCATTTGGAGCTACCACTACCATCACTTTGACTGTGCCCGTAATGTTCATTCGACGGGCAATGTCCGGATACGCGGGCGACACTCTGTTCTTAACCTTGCGAGTCAGTTGATCTTTGTCCGGGGGCGCGGCCTCTTGAGCCAGCATCCGCAACGGAGGAAAGGCCGCAACTCCGCCTACGAGTGCTAGCAGGGCTAATAAAGCGGCAACCCTTGGGGTTGGTAAAGACACAGCTCCTCCTTGGTGTCGCATTGATCAAGTGCAATGCCGATGCCAGCTTTGGGAGATCGAAGTTAAGGCAGCGATGTTGCTCTTAAGCCTTTGCTGGCTAATGAGTTACGTGATGGTTTCGCTGACTGGTCCAAGCTTCCGCTCGCTCAAGAGGCGTCTCAGAGAGCAGTTCGGCTCTCATTTTGAGATGCCGACATCAATCCTCGCATTTGCACATCTCGACACCTGCGCCCTTTTCGCTTGACTCAAATTGAGATTGCAGGCTAGTTTTCCTGTATATTCAATTACTTGTGGTCGAAAACTGCGTTGGCATCCATCTGAACATGGAATCTGGAGAAACGACCGCACTCGAAGGGCCGGGTCCACGATCAGACGAGGCTTTTCAAAAACTGCTTCTTCGATTTTCCATGGCAGCCTCGCACGGGACTCGAGCGACTGCTCTAATCAGGCTGTTCTGTCAGGGTAGCCGTGAGTTCTTCCAGGTGGACGGCGCATACTTCTGGCAATTCTCTGCTAACCATGAAGAACTGGTGGGTGCGGAAGCGGATGGTTTGATGGCAGATCGTTTCCGCGGGACTCGGCTGAACGCGAGCGAGAACGCCGTAGTGACGGAAGCGGTTCGCCAACGTAAAACGGTTTATGTCAACCGCTTGGATCCGACCAGATATTCCATGGCAGCGGAGTTTCGGGCCAAATCTCTCATGGCCGCTCCGCTGATAGCCGCCAATGAGTTGGTCGGAGCTGCAGTATTTCTACACAGCTCAGATCCAGATTTCTTCAGTGACGACCTGGCCGCCAAGGCCACTATTTTGGCTGGCCAATTGGGGAGTTTGTTGGAAGCGAGCCGTCTGGCTGAGGTGTCGCTTGAAGGGCATCGCCGCGCCGAGATCCTGGCTGAAGTCGCGCAAGGACTGCATGCTTTCCCGGACGCGACCAGGGTGGTCGAGGCGGTAGCAGAACGCTTGCGTGTGTTGTTGCGCACCCAGCTGGTATGTATTCTGCTGCGCCATGAAGCAGGCTTCGGCCTGAATGCCGTTGCTGCTGAGTCCGTGGAAATGGCTGCTTCTATTCGTGCACGCTACGACCGAGGCGGGCTGCGCTTCGCGGCCGATCTGGCTTCACGGGCCGTTGCCGCCGCTGAATCTATCAGTGTTGCCGTCGATGCGGCGAGCCACTCGCTGGGAGAAATGGTTTCCCCGGGAATGCTGATTGCTGCTCCTTTCCGCACATCTGTGACGCAGGGTGCCGTATTGGTCTATCCCCGCCAGGAAGGCGAATTCAGCCAGGACGAGAAGTCGCTGATTACAACCGTTGCGGGGTTCGGCGGCGTCGCCATCAGCAACGCTGAGCTTTATTCCACCGCGCGGGCCCAGGCGCACGAACTACAGCAACTCTTGGATATCTCAGGCGAGCTTGGCTCCATCGGCCAGCTTGATGAGTTCTTACAACAATTCGCACTTCGTGGCGCGGACTTCCTCGGGTTTGGTCGCGCCTTCATTGGTTTGCTGGAAGATGGTGCGTTTCGTGTCCGCTGGGCAGCCCAGCATGGGCAGGCCAAGCGCCCGGAACTGCTGCTGCCGGACGGTATTGCCAGCCGGGCCTTGCTCGACAAAGATGTTTTCTGGTCTGACGACGCCACCCATGTAGAAGGCGCCAACTTACAGTTGATTGCCCAGTTCAATGTGCGCCAGATCCTGGCTGTCCCGCTTCTAGACACGGACGGTGAAGTCTTAGGAATGTTTGGTGTCCTTGACCGGCTCGACCAAGCCGGCATCTCGCAGGAGGACATTCGGCGTGCGCGAGCCCTAGCGGCGCAAGCCGCCGTGGCCTTTGAGGTGACGCGGAATCTGCACCTTTCCGAACAGCATCGCCGCCGCGCTGAGTCGTTGATGGAACTGGCTCTCGGGTTGAGCACGCTCCTCAAACTTCCTGAGTTTGCCAAGAGTTTTGTCAGCCGCGCTGCCGACATCATGGGCGCCAAGATAGCCGCCTTAGTGCTCAAACAAGAGTCAGGGTTGGAAACAATGGTTGTGGAGGGCCTTGGGAACGAGATGAGTCATGGGCAATGGCGGCGGCGTTTCAGCCGTGCTGTCGCCGACGCTTTGTTGCGGCATGAGGCGGCCATTGTATCCGCGCCGGCGGCGGAGTTGTTCGATTCCTCCTTGGCGTCCGATTTAGGAGGCAGTGATTGCACCCTTGTGCGGCTATTGGGAGCTTCTGAAGAAATGGTGGGCGTGCTCTGCCTCGTGGGGCGCGGCAAGCCCATGGGGCGGGACGACGAGCAACTCCTGCAAGCGATCGCCGGGCACGCCTCGGTGGCACTGGAGAATGCGTGCCTGTTTACCCGGATGGAGCAGGCGAACCGGCACTGGATAGAGATCTTCGATGCCATCACGGACTTCATCGTGGCGCACGATCAAGCTGACAACGTTTTGCGGGTTAACCGGTCTCTGGCGGAGTTCATCGGAGTTGAGCCGCAGGCGCTCATCGGCGTCAATATGTGCGCGTTGCTGGCGATGGGAAATGAAGTGCCGTTCCGTACGTGTCCCTTTTGCGGTCCGACCGACGTCATCGCCGACGAATACATTCATCCCGTGCTCGAGCGCACTTATCTCGTCTCGACTTCGCGCGTACACAGCGCCAGCAGCGAGGGCTTGCAGACGATTCATGTTCTCAAGGATGTCACCGACCGGCGTGAGGCCGAGCGCCGCTATCGGGAGCTGTTCGACAACATCCAGGAGGGACTTTTTTTTTCCACGCCCGAAGGCCGTTTCATCGAGGTCAACGACGCGCTGGTGCGTATGCTTGGCTACGGCACCCGAGGAGAGCTGCTGCAAACCGATATTCGTACCCAGGTGTATTTTTCGCCAGCGCGGCACCATGAACTCGCGGAACAAATGCAGCAGCACGGAGTGGTACGCAATCGCGAGGAGACCCTGCGCCGGCGCGATGGGTCTCCCGTCTATGTGCTGATCAACGCATTCGCGGTGCGCGACACCCAGGATCGGATTGTGCAATACCGCGGGCTGATACTCGACATCAGCGGCCTCAAGAACTTCCAGGCGGAATTGCAACGGGAGCGCGACTTTTCCGGAAAAATTCTGAACAACACGCAAAGTCTGATCCTGGTGGCCGACACCGCCGGTCTCATCAGTTATGCCAACCGTCGCTGGTCAGACATGGGATATGAACAGAGGCAGTTGGTCGGGCGTCCGATGGAAGAATTGGTCACCCCCGCCCGACGCACGGTTTTAACCGAGGCAATGAGCGCCACCGTGGCCGGCCGTCAGGTGGACAATCTGGATCTCCAGGTCTTGCGCGGCGATGGCCGGGTTGGTCAGTTCTCCGTCAATCTAAGCCCCATGCGCGACGAGCAGGGGGGTGTCACCAGTCTGGTTGTGGTCATGACCGACATCACTGACGCCGCGACGTTACAGTCCAAGCTGATGCACGCTGAAAAAATGGCAGCGGTCGGACAACTTGTTTCCGGGGTGGCTCATGAAGTCAACAATCCACTTACCGCCATCCTCGGATTCGCCGACCTGCTCATGGAAAACCCTGAGCTACCGGAGAGCGCGCGTAAAGACATGCGGGTGATCCTGCAGGAAGCGCAGCGCACGAAGCAGATTGTGCAGAACCTGCTCAGTTTTGCCCGCCAAATGCCGCCGCAACGGCGCCCGGTGCAGTTGAATACTATCCTGCGCCGCACTGTGCAATTGCGGGCCTACGACTTCCAGAGCCACGGAGTAGAAATCATCGAGCAACTCGATCATGACCTGCCACATGTGATCGGCGACTCGCACCAGTTGCAGCAGGTATTTCTCAACATTCTTAATAACGCTTACGATGCGGTGCGTGAAACCGCTCGTCCGGCGCGCATTGAAATTGTGACCGCCCGCATTGGAAGTTTTGTCGAGGTTGCCTTTCGCGACAATGGCCATGGCATTTCTCACGCGGAGCGCATTTTCGATCCGTTCTTTACTACCAAAGAAGTGGGAAAAGGGACGGGTCTCGGCTTGAGCATCTGCTATGGGATCGTGCACGAGCATGGCGGAGAAATTCTCTGTCACAACAATACGGGCGCGGAGGGCGCTACATTCATCGTCCGCCTCCCCGCGACCTTAGAAACGGCCTCGGTCGGAGCCGCTGCTGGAGTCGTACAGTGATGACACTTTCTGCAATCAAGCCCATCACCCTGCCGGTGTTGCTGATTGAGGACGAGCCCGCCGTGATGGCATACGTCCGCGCTACTTTGGAACGCAACGGATACGCCGTCGTCTGCACCGAGTCCGGAGCCGACGGCCTCCGCCTGCTAGAAGGTGGAGAATTCCTCGGTGTGGTTTCGGATATGCGCACCCCAGGGGGCGTCAATGGCGCAGATGTCCACGCTTGGGTCGTGCGCAACCGTCCTGAACTGGCGTCTCGCATAATCTTCATCACGGGCGATATTGCCAACGAAGAAACCGTAGCCACCCTGCGCGATACTGGCGTGCCGTGTGTCGAAAAACCATTTCGCGTCCAGCAATTCCTTTCGGTTGTGGAAAAAACTATGGGGAAGGCCCTGTGAATGATGACCTGCGCATTCGGCTTTTGATCGTTGACGACGAGCAGAGTATCCGCAAGCTCTGCATGACCGTGGGCGAGGCTCTCGGATTTGCCTGCATGGAAGCGGGGAGCGGCGAATCGGCTCTCGCGCTGCTGGAGGAGCAGCCCGCACACATCATTCTCACCGACATGGTGATGCCGCACATGTCCGGACTTGAGTTCCTGGAAAGAGTGAAGAAAATGCTTCCCCGCTCCGAGATTGCGGTGATGACCGGTCACGGATCGGTCGAAACCGCGGTACAGGCCATGAAGCTCGGGGCCTATGACTACATCAGCAAGCCTTTTTCGCCATTGGAAGAGCTGCGCCTGTTCTTGCGGCGGATGGCGGAGAAGATTCGCCTGATGGAGGAGAACCAGTTCCTGCGGGAGCGCGTGGACACTGAAACCGAGCTCCATGGGATCGTGGGTTCCTCCGCCAAAATTCAGGACGTCCTGCGCATGATCTCGCGCCTGAAAGATACTCGCACTCCGGTGCTGATCGCGGGCGAGAGTGGAACCGGAAAGGAACTCGTGGCGCGCGCCATCCATTTTCGCGGTTCGCTGGCCAATCGCCCGTTTGTTGCCGTAGATTGCGGCTCGCTTGTTCCCACCTTGATTGAGAGTGAGCTTTTCGGCTATGAGAAGGGTGCCTTTACCGGAGCGGTGAAAGCAAAGACGGGATTGTTTCAATCGGCCAACGCCGGCACAATTTTTCTTGACGAAATCGGTGAGCTTCCCCCCGAGATGCAAGCCAAACTGCTGCGAGTCTTGCAGGAGAAGGAAGTTCGCCCGGTGGGCAGCAATCAAAAGATAAAAGTCGATGTCCGCGTGATTGCCGCCACCAACCGTGATCTTGAGGCGGAATATAGAAACGGTACTTTCCGCAAAGACTTATACTTCCGTCTCAACGTAGTCACGGTGCACTTGCCTTCGCTGCGTGAGCGCCGCTCAGATATTCCAATGCTGGTGCACTGGTTTCTTGACCGCTATGCCAAAGGAGACTCAATCCAAGTCACCACAGCGGCCATGAAATCCCTGCTGCAGTACGAGTGGCCGGGCAACGTGCGCGAGCTGGAAAACTGTATTGAGCGTGCGGTTGCTTTAGGAGACCGGCGGATCGTCGACATCAGCGACCTGCCGCCCGCTATTGCGTCGGCCTCGCCTGGAATGGATCCGAGTGGCGAATCCTCTTCGTCGGGACTTTCTACCACGGATCTCGAGGATATCGAACGAGCGACCATTCAGCGCGTATTCGAGCAAGTGAAGGGAGACAAAGCCCTTGCCGGCAAGATGCTGGGCATCAGCCGTGCCACTCTTTATCGCAAGCTCAAGCGCTACAACATTGGATCAAGGGAACCTCTGCCGCCCACCGCGGCGCTACAGTAAACTCCTAACAAGTATGTGGCTGAGACGGTGTTTCATTGTGAGACGAAAAGGTCGGCATACGCTGATACGACCCGACATTGCTCCGAACCATCCCTTGGATAATCAATAGTTTGGATAACTCATGACTTTGGTTGCGGTCGTGCATCGTTCCCTGCGATGCGCTCTGGGTGCCGAAGCCATGCTAACCGGCAGGCCCGGGGACCCAGGTCGCGTCGACCCTGGGAAGATCGAGGCAATCAGTGTCCACAAAAGAGGCTGCTGCTCGAGCCCGCTCGCCACGAGAAAGCTCTACCGCCAAACTGGCCAAGTTTTTTCCCGCGGCCAGTCCAGTCCGTATTCCGATTCGCCTGACTCGGGTTGTAGATGAAGGGAGCGCCTTCACCGAGAGCACGGTGATCGAATTTGGCACATCGCGCGAAGTGCTCTTTGTCTCGACCTTGCCTCTGGAATTTGCCGACATGCTGCGGGTACAGAATTCTGACGGCACGCTGGATATAGAAGTCTCAGTCGTAGCGCTGCAGTATACCGGCGGACGTACCGCGGTCGCGGCGCGCTTTACCCGGGAAGTGACGAATTGGATTGTCAAACCATGACTGCCACACCTCAAGAGTTGAACGCCGAGTGGCGCGCTGCGCGCCTGCTCCATCCCTTGTACGCGGCCCTGGCTCGCGAGTTCGTGATCGACATGCCGCCCTGCAGCGACCTGGAGTCGTGCGTCGAGGCTCCGCCGCAGGAATCCGTCGAGCTGGCCCGCCAGTGGTTTCTGGAGATGGACCAGCGCATCCAGGTACATCAATTGCGGCAATTTCTGCAAACCACCACGCTGACCAGCGAGGAAGCTTTGCGCGCCTTGCTCGAGCACCATCTGCATAAGGAGCAGCGCAATCCTTCCGACCGCGACAAGATCGATTTCCTGCTGGTGCAGTTCTTTTCGCATTGCGCCCCATCACGCTTGGAGGATGGGGATGTGGACATCGACTACGTAGCCCAGGTGCTTGATGCAGTGCTGTCCGCGTCGGACCTGACGGTGTCGGAGTGGCTCAAACCGCTGGACGAGTACCTGCAGTCCGCCGACAGTTGCCGCAGCCTGAACGAGCTGCTCGGCAGCGGCATTCTGGAAAAGGGAAGAAAGCTCAAAGTTTCCTGCGCTGAAAATTACTTTCAGCCGGTTGCCATGATTGCGTTTGCCCGCTTCAGCTTTTTGATGCGCCGGGTCTTCTTCCGCCTGATGCACCAGGATCTGAATGCCATTTTGGATGGATTGCGCGACCTGGAAGGTCGCGGCGTCAGTACTCTGGATTGCCGTGCTGCCCAGTTTTCCGCCGATGAGCCTATTGTGCGACTGCGCATGATCTGCCAGTCCTGGAAGGTGATGTTTCACGCTGAGTATTCCTCCGGCCAGCCCCTGCGTATGTTAGTGGACCTGCGCAATGTAGTCGATGCGGCACTGGCGCGGAGCACCAAGGGCGCGGTACGCAAGCCATTAGACGAAGCTGCTCCACAAGCTCGGGCAGCTGCCGCCAGCGCCCACGCTGCCCCAACCCGTGATGTGGCTGAATTCGAAGTTTCCGCGGGTGCGCAGGGGTGGGATCAGGATGCCGCCGGACATCCGGTTGGATCCGAGGATGACGGCAACAGTTAGAGCCCCTCATGAAAACAGAGAACGAAAGAGTGGAGCAGCCCACCGTCCTGATTGTTTCTGACGACCGGGAGTTTTCGCGCTCCGTAGTGGGGCGCTGGCAGGCTGAGCGTAGCGTGCCGCCGTTTACTCTGATGAGTGGCGATCTCTGCCGAGACCTCGCCCCGGACACTTTCGAGTTGGCGATTGTGGGCGCGGTGCGCCCTGAGGCTTTTCTGGCGGTGCTCCAGGCCCTAACTCCGTCGGGGAAAACGGTGGTGTTCGTGTGTGAGCGAAATCAATCCGCCCAGGTTGTGCGCGAGACGCAGCCTCGGATTATGGTGCTGCGGCAGCACGAAGGCTGGCTGGACGCCCTGGTGCTGGTGGCGGCGGAAGCTCTGCGACTCTGCGAGGTCATGGGACGCGCCCATCGCGCTGAGCAAGCCAACAAAATACTCGAGCGCCAGGCGACGCTCGGCCGTTACGTGCTCGAGATGCGCCACACCCTGAACAATGCCCTCACGTCGGTGCTCGGCAACTCGGAACTGCTGCTGTTGGAGTCGGGATCATTTTCCGCCGTGGCGCGCTCGCAGATCGAAACCATTCGTACCATGTCGGTGCGTATGCATGAAATCCTGCAGCGGTTTTCCTCCATCGAGAAAGAACTGAACGTTGTGGAGCGACAGGCAGAGAGAGATTCGGGAATGAAGTCGCAGGCTACGGCTGCCAGTTTGTAGCGGCCGGCTGAGGTTGGCCCTCCCCCACGAAGACGCCGGCAGGAACCGCGCCAATGCAGGTGATGGCTGTTCGGTTTTGGCGACGGGAGTGTCACTTATGCACAAACTGTCCACGACCGTGGCGATGCTGGAGCACGAACTCTCCGAACTCCGTCTCCTCCTGGAGCGCAAAACCGGCGTGTTGCTCGATACGGAGACCGAAACCCTGATCGCGGTCGCCGGAGAGTTCCTGA
This sequence comes from uncultured Acidobacteriota bacterium, assembly GCA_963696025.1. Lineage (GTDB taxonomy): Bacteria > Acidobacteriota > Terriglobia > Terriglobales > Acidobacteriaceae > JABCYV01. Next base: position 810,096 of record CAVOII010000014.1, on the reverse strand, counting down.
AATCGCAGCACCTGGGATCAGTGGAAGAGCTATTAGTTCGAGTGCGTTCGTCGGATGCGGAGTGCGAAAGCCTGGCTGGGCGGTTGCTCGACGGAGCGACCGGGTTCTTTCGTTATCCCGCCGCTTTCGAATCGCTGGCCAAATTGGCCCTGCCCGACTTGCTGCAAAGGCGCACGAGCGACCATCCGCGTGCACTTCGCATATGGAGCGCGGGTTGCTCTACTGGAGAAGAACCATACTCAATTGCAATATCGGTCTGCGAAGCAACGAACGGTAATAACGGTAATGGTGGATGTCAGGTGCACGTTGTCGCCACCGATATTGGCCAACATGCTCTGGAAGCCGCCAAGCGCGGCCTGTATCCCGAGAGCGAGCTCCAGAGCATTCCACGCCATATACTGCAAACTTACTTTGCGAGAGTCGGCGAGCATTTCCTGGTAAAGCCGCGACTGCGAAACCTGGTGACATTTTCAACCATCAACCTGGCCCAGCCCGCTTACCTCGGGCAGTTTGATTGCATCTTCTGCATGGACGTTTTACCGCGGTTTTCCGCCGCGCAGCGGGTTGCGCTCACCCAGCGCTTGCACCTTTATCTGCAACCCGGCGGATATCTCTTCCTGGGGCAAAGAGAAAAACTCCCTGCCGCAGATGTATCGTTCAACTCCCACAAGAACAAAGACTACGTCATTTACCAGAAGCCGCTGGCGGCTGGAGCGAAGAGCGGACGATAGGAAAACAAAAACGTCACCCCGGCTCCGGTCGGGTACTTCATCCTAACGTCGTGCTTTTCGACGTCAGTGTGGGGAAGTTGACGTCTTCCCGTGACACGAGCACACGCTCCATCGAGAAAATCCCCGCCCAAGCGGAGCCTGGACGGGGCACCCTCGGGAGTAAAAACGAACGCGTAGTCCGGGCCAGCCGACCCATTGCGCTTACGCGAACAAAAACTCCTTCGTCCTCAACTCCTTGATCGTATCTCTCAGCTTGGCCGCCTTTTCGAATTCAAATCGCTTGGCCGCCTCCCGCATGTCGCTCTCCAGTTTGACGACGTAGGCATCCAGTTCTTCCTGGGATTTGAATTCGGGTAGGCCCTCGGCTTCATCTCCGGTCAAGTCAGCATAATCAGCTTCAACGATGCGCGCCAGCGACATGTCCAGCGGCCGCACGATGGATTCCGGCGTAATCCCATTGGCTTCGTTGTAAGCCTGCTGGATCGCTCGCCGGCGGTCAGTCTCGCCGATGGCTTTGTTCATCGAGTCCGTCATGCGGTCGGCGTAGAGGATCGCCCGCCCATTCAGATTGCGGGCGCAGCGGCCGATGGTCTGAATCAGGGAACCACCCGAGCGCAGGAAGCCCTCTTTATCTGCATCCAGAATCGCCACCAGGGAAACTTCGGGTAGATCGAGGCCTTCGCGCAGCAGATTGATTCCGATCAGCACATCAAACTCGCCTTTGCGCAGATCGCGGAGGATTTTCACCCGCTCCAGAGTCTCGATCTCCGAATGCATGTAGCGGCATTTCACGCCAACTTCGCTGTAGTACTCAGCCAAGTCTTCAGCCATGCGTTTGGTGAGCGTGGTGACCAGCACTCTCTCGCCGCGCGCCACCCGATTGCGGATTTCATGCAGCAGGTCGTCGATTTGTCCTTTTACCGGACGAACCTCAGTTGGCGGATCGACCAAACCTGTCGGTCGAAGGATCTGCTCCACCACCACTCCGGCGGATTTCGTCAACTCGTACGGGCCCGGCGTCGCCGAAACATAAATCATCTGGTTCATTCGATGCTCGAACTCTTCAAAAGTCAGAGGACGATTGTCCAGCGCCGAGGGCATACGAAATCCGTACTCCACCAGCGTTTCCTTGCGCGAGCGGTCGCCGTGATACATGCCGTGCAACTGGGGCACGGTTTGGTGCGATTCGTCAATGAACATCAGGTAGTCGCGTGGAAAATAATCCAGCAGCGTAGGCGGAGGCTCTCCCGGCAAGCGACCAGTAAAGTGCCGCGAATAGTTTTCAATGCCATGGCAGTAACCCATCGCCCGGATCATCTCCAAGTCATACATGGTGCGCTGGTGAATGCGTTGCGCTTCCACCAGCCGGCCCCGCTTCTCCAGTTCTGCCTCCCACCACTTCAGCTCTTCCTTAATTGACTCGACGGCTTTATTCCGAGTCTCCGGCTTCATCACGTAATGAGTCTTGGGATAAATCGGCAGGCGCATGTATTTCTGTCTAACCGTGCCGAAAAGCGGATCAATCTGGGAGAGTGACTCAACTTCGTCGCCCCATAGTTCCACGCGATAAGCCATGTCGTCGTATGTAGGAAAGATCTCAATCACGTCACCGCGCACGCGGAAGGTGCCGCGCCGGAAGTCGCCATCGGTTCGCTCGTAGAGAATTTCCACCAGCTTGCGGGTGATGTCCTCGCGCTTGATCTTCTGCCCTTTTTCCAGAAAGAGCAGCATCCCGTAGTACGCCTCCGGCGAACCCAGGCCGTAAATGCAACTCACCGAGGCCACGATCAGGCAATCCCGTCGTTCAAAAAGCGATCGCGTGGCCGAAAGTCGCAGCTTATCGAGTTCATCATTGATGGTAGCTTCCTTCTCGATGTAGAGGTCAGCTGCCGGAACATATGCTTCGGGCTGGTAGTAGTCGTAGTACGAGACGAAATATTCCACCGCATTGTGCGGAAAAAAGCTTTTGAATTCATGATAGAGCTGGGCCGCGAGGGTCTTGTTATGCGCCATGACAATGGTCGGCCGGTTCACCGCCTCGATCACCTTCGCCATGGTGTAAGTCTTGCCTGAACCAGTAACGCCAAGCAGGACCTGGTGTTGTTCGCGATCGAACAGACCTCTAGATAAAGACTCAATCGCCGTTGCCTGATCACCACGCGGCTTGTAATCACTGACTAGTTTGAAGTCCATGCGACAGCTCTGGGCTCTTGGCCTCTAGCTCTTATGCCTTACTCCTACCCTCACAGAAGTGAATTTCAGCGAGTGGACATCTCTTGATTATATCTTGGCGAGGAACAGCTTGGGTGCTGACCGTATGCCGCTTCTGTCCGGCGTCATCCCGAGCGCCAGCCGTTTTTCCGGCCGCAGCGAGGATTTGCGCGGGCATTGTCATAGCACAAAAACAAAAAGCGGCACGGAGACCAAAATCTCCCCGCCGCCAAGTTTGACTTATATCGAGTTTGACTCTACGGGAGCTTGAAGATTACGGTGACCTGGGTTTGGATGTCGATTGGTTCACCGTTGAGGACATAGGGCTTGTATTTCCACTGCCGAACCGCATCCATGGCGGCGCGGCCCAGGGTCGCATCCCCGCTCAGCAGCTTGACGTTGGTAATGCTGCCGTCTTTGCTGATATTCGCCTGGATCTGCACCGTGCCCTGAATGTGCATTTGTTTGGCGGTCGGAGGATACGCCGGCGGGACCCTTTTCACCAGCAAGCCCTGCGATACCCCTTGCGACAATTTGATCGTCTGCGCAGCCGCTGTTGGTACATTCACCGGAGCCGTGCTCAACATTCCGGAAATAGCTGTATCACTGGTATTGGAGGCGACGACTTCAGGCGCCGGCGCTTGAACTGTTTCGGCGGAGGCTGCATCTGACGGAGATGATTTAGACCTCTGGTTCCGAACCACGATGGCTGTCTGAGCCGGAGTATTGTCGGCGTCGACGTCCTGATCGGGCGCAGAAGCAGCATCGGAGGATTTCTTCGGAACAGCGGCCGAAGGCTTTGTTAGAGGCGTCTTCGCTGCCGGTGCGGCAGCAGCTTCTTTGCTGGGTGCTTCAACTACCTCCGACGGGGATTGAGAGTCCGTTGTCGGCAGACCGGCTGCTTGCTGGTCGACGCCTTGGGATGACGTGGCGGGCGCCGGAGCAACTTGCTGCGCCGCAGGAGCCGCGGTCGTGGAATGCATCTTCGTCCATCCAAAGTATCCAGCGACCAGTACTACCGCAGCTGCCGCAAACAAAAACTTCTTCTTGCTGCCGCCGCCTTCAGTCGCGTCCTGATCTTGAGTGTCGTCGAGCGACGAGAAGCTGGGCATCTCAACGGCTGTCTCGGAGTTCGAACCTTTAACCGCGACCGGCTCGGATCGCTGCTGTCCCCTCTCATGCGGTGGTGCTGGAGTTGCGGCGGGTTTCATTTCGAAAGGCTTAACGGCTGTCCGAGGGGCTTCTCTGGCGGGAGCGGGTGCCGTCGCAGCGCCCAGACTGGAAGAAAAACCTCCAGCAGGCTTTTCGCTTGCCGCATCAGAAGTCTTAGCGGGTCGCGCAACCGCAACGGGTTGCCCAGCGGTTTCGGCGGCGCGGCGGAGAGCCGAGGCCATAGGTTCGGAAAGCGGCTTGGAAACTGGCTGCCACGGATATTCTTTGGTTCCACCGGACGCAGGCGCCGGTTTGGTTGAAGGATTGGTCGCTGCGAGCGCGGCATCCGGCATGTATTCCAACAGGGCGGCTTCAGCAACGTCGGGTTGGGGAGTGGGTTCTACGTCGCGTTCGAAGGCAGAGGTGCTTGGCTCTGCATTCGGGTTCGTCGCCTGCTGAATTGGAAGCGAAGACGGCGCTGGTTTCCGCAGCGGGGCGCTCGGAACAAACTGGCGGCCGGAGTTAGTGGTGGAAGCCACCAGTGCGGACTTTTCCGGCGAAGACGAAGCCGATGACGCTGATCCCACAGGTTTGACTGTTTCCGCTTTGCGTAGCAGACCTCGCGCCACGCGCAACGTCCCCTTGGATTGTTCCATGTTGATCGGTTTGGTAAGGACGAGGTTGGCCCCGATGCGGAAGGCTTTGGCCACTCCAGCCTGTCCCTCGACTACGGCGACTGAAAGCGAACTCTGATTTGGTCCGGAGTTACGCGCGCTCTTGAAGAGCAGGGTAGCGTTCTGCTCGTTATCGCAGTCCACCACAACGGCATCGAAGTGCTGGGCCATCAGCCGCTTGACGGCGGCGAAAGGCTCCGAGCAGGGCTCAACCGTGAATTCCAGTTCGCTCAGGACTTGTGTCACTACGCGAGCCGTCTTATCGTCTGGGCAGAATAATAGCGCTTGGTAACTCATAGGAGGCATCGTAGGTACAGTGGTCAGGAGCGGCAAGTAACGAAAGTAATTAGCTGGGTTGAAGATTTTGCGGCTTTAGTCGAGGGGCCTTGATAGTTGAGACGAACGTCGCCGCAGCTAGTGTGAAGTGGCTTGAAACTGTACTGTGACTTGCGTCTGAAAGACGACCGGTTGGCCATTGGCATAATAGGGTTCGTAGCGCCATTGCTTGACCGCTTCGACTGCAGATGGCGCCAGTTGCGTGTTCCCGCTGACCACACGAACGGAGTCGACGCTGCCGTCAGCGTTGACCGAGGCCAATAGAACCACTGCTCCCTCCATCCCTTTGCGGCGAGCCACGTGAGGATACACCGGCCGCACTCGATATGAAACGTGGGCGTCGGCGATGTCCTCTGCCACAACCACCGGGCCGCTGTCATTGCTTGCTTTGTGAGCTGTGGCGGATGTGGGAAGAAGAACAGCAGAGGCGGCGCTTGTCTTGGTCGCGTCTCCCTTGAATCCGGCGACGGGCGTGGTCTGGGCGGGCGGCGCGAAGCCATCGGCGACCGTATTACTTGCTGACGAAGTAGTGGCTGACGACGGAGCAGCGGTCTCGGCTGCGGCATTCGAGGGTCGTGCCGACGCAGGGGCAGCGGTTGCTGTCACAGGCTGGGCCTGTAACGGGACGGTTGACCTGGCCGGGGTTCCGGCGATGAGAGTGTGCAGAGTCTCGTACTGCGAGAGCACCATGTCGTGGAACGCGGGCAGCATCGTGAAAGCGGCGTAGGATCCGGCCGCAACCAGAATCATGAAGATGCCTGTCAGCAAGTATGGGCTGGTTGTCCTTCGTGGCTCCTCCAAGGTACTGAATGAGGGCGCCGCGACACTTCTGCGCGTACTTGGACGTTGGTCCTTTCCGATTAGTGTGACATCCTCGGCCTCGGTCGAATCGCGTTCAGTTTTTGACAGCGAAAGGGGGACAACGTGGACCGGGTCTTTTGCAGAGCGGGGAGTTTTGACTGGTGCCGACGACATTGCCGGAACCGAATCAATCTTGACCGCGGTGGACGGCGGGGCCGTCGCGCTGTTAGCCTCCGGCGGAATGGGCGGTGTCGAGGGTCGCGCAATCCTGGCCGCCTGGACATCGCCGACCGTGGTTTGACCTTGGCTGGCATCCTGAATAGATGTAACCGTGGCGCTAGTGCCCTGGGCTGCGACCGCGGCGGATGCCTTGCCATCGGGCGCCTCTCTTCGCTGCATGGCGAGTGCATTACGGAGTGTGCTCCTTGCTCCCTCCAGTGAAACCGGTTTGGTCATGACCAGGCGCGCACCTAGCCGGAACGCAGTGGGCACTCCCGCCTTGCCATCAACAATGGCGATAGTCATCGAACTCTGGTTAGTGCTCGACTTGTGCGCGCTCTCCAACACCAGGGTTGCATCCGCTACATTGTCACAATCCACGAGGATTGGATCGAAGCGCCGACTAGCGAACTGTTTCGCGGCAACCCTGGGATCGGGGATGTTCTCGAAGCTGATCTCTAATTCGCTGAGAACCTGAGTGACCGCCTCGATCGCTTTCGCGTCGTTGCAGATGAGGAGCGCACGTGTGAGCATGGCCGATGCTACGAAGTGCCGCCGGTTCGAGGCAAGTTACCGTAGTAAGCGTTGGAGTCGTTGTCCTCATTGCGATCTGGTCTTTTAGTCGGACGATTGCGTTGCCACTCAATTCTCTCCGCTTTAAAGAATATTATCGCGGCGTGAACTGGCTGAGATCGTAAATTCCAAGCTGCTTCTCGATCTCCGCCACTCGCGGCACCATACCTTCAAATCCTTCTTTGCCGAAAAGCTGGTGTTCTCTTTTCTCGAAATCCTCGCCCAGCGCGTCGTACTCGCTTCGCGAAACGACCTGGTGCAAGGCTGGAAAGAGAACGGTATCCTCCCGCGCCTCGTGCGGCGCATACATGCGGACAAATTCGTGTAGTGCCGTGGCCAACTTTTGCTTGTCATCATCCGACTTGAGACCGCTTCCGGTGAGGGCCAAAATCTTCTCAGTAACCCGCCTGCCGGCCTCGTGCTGTTGCTGAAGTACATTTACCAGATCCACAAGCAGGCTGTGCTTGCGGAAGCGAGGAAAGAGGTAATCCTCCTCCAGCTTCTCGTGGTATTGCTCGATAAATGACCGGATGATCTTGGCAGAATTCGTCACCGTGTCCGGTGGAAATTCTTTTTGCTGCGCGATCCGTCCCCCGACCTCGTCATAAATCAGCAAGATTCGTTTCAACAGACCGTGCTCGCGCATCAGGTCCTCGGCGGGCGTCACCTCTTCCTCATCTTGCTCTTTGGGTTTCTCAGTCAAGAATGCCGCAGGCAGTACAAAACCCATGACCGGAGCTGTCCACAATAGTTCGCGCCGTGATCTGTCGACTTGCTCATCCATAAACCGTCTCCTTCAAGGAAGGATACCTTAGCGCGGGCCGGCGATGTCTGCATGGAAAGGCCTTGAACGGAGGATTACAATTTTTGTCGAAGGAGGTCGGCTATGTTTCTGCGCAACTGTTGTTTGTTTACGATGGCGGTCACGATCGCCGCAATCGCATCCGTGGGAATGCTGACCGTTCAGATCAGGGAGTACGAGGTGCCAACGCCAAAATCGCGGCCCCACGACCCGGCGCTCGCACCCGACGGCTCTCTCTGGTACACCGGGCAGGCAGCAAACAAGCTCGGACGGCTAGAGCCGAAAACTGGAGAATTTAAAGAGTTCCCGCTAAAGACACCTGGTTCTGGGCCGCACGGATTGGTCGCTGACAAGAACGGTAATATTTGGTTCACTGCCATCTCTGGAGGTTACGTTGGCAAGTTCGATCCCAATACCGGTGAGATTACCGAGTATCGCCCATCCGGCGGCGCCAGGATCGACCCGCACACTCCTGTATTCGATCATGATGGCATTCTGTGGTTCACCAATGAAGAGACAAATTACATTGGGCGTCTGGACCCGAAAACTGGCACGATGACTTTAGCAAAATTACCCACTCCGCACGCTGTGCCGTACGGCATCGTGATTCTGCAGAACAACACGCCGATCTTCTGCGAGTTCGGCACTAACCAGCTGGCAACGATTGATCCGAAAACGATGACCATCCAGGAATACGCCCTGCCAGCGGCGAGCGCGCGTCCGCGGAGGATCGCACTTGCGCCTGACGGCACCATTTTTTATACGGACTACGCCCGTGGATATCTTGGGCACTTCGATCCAGCAAGAGGAAAGCTTTTGAAGGAATGGGCGTCGCCCGGAGGAACGGACTCAGAACCATACGGAATCGCAATCACCAACGACGGAGGGGTCTGGTATAGCGAGTCCGGTGTGAAGCCGAATACGCTGGTCAGGTTCGATCCCAAATCTGAGACGTTCAGCACGAAACAGATTCCATCCGGCGGCGGCGTAGTGCGCAACATGGTGGCCACGCCGGATCGGAAGTTGTATCTGGCGTGTAGTGGAGTGAACAAAGTCGCCGTCGTGGACGCGACACCGTAACTGGTAGATTATTTGGTCTTGCTGACCAGTGCTGAGTCAGGCGGAGGATAGGGCAGCGAATTGCTGATTTCGGCGATATCCGAAGCCGCGAAGTCCGGGAACGGCAGTTTGCCGGCTTCTCTCCACTGTTGTACTTCATGCGCTGTCGCCGCCGTCTTCTCTTTGTCCAGCCCCGAATCGCGCCCCAGGTACAAGGTGCTTGCAGGGGAGGCCAGGCCAGTACCCGACGCGTTGACTATATCCATAATTCGGAGCAGGAGGTCTTCCTGGATTGCCAGGTACTCGCCGCCGAAATCGCGAGTCAGCACATAGCAAAATATTTCCAGGGTGAGAACTCCGCTATCGATTCCGATGAAGCGGATGCGGGCGCCATTCGTCTCCACCTTGGGATGCTCGTAAAACAGACGCCGAACCTGAGCCAGCACGTAGCGCAATTGGTCAGGCGATGTTTCACCACGCAACGCCAGCTTGGTGTTGAAAAGGATCTTGTCGCGCCGACTGAAGTTCTCCACGTTCATTGTGGCCAGCGAACCATTGGGAATGGAGAGTTCTGTCCGATCGTTGGTTCGCACTCGAGTGGACCGCAGGCTGATGTCTTCCACCGTGCCCACGCGGTCGCCAAAGCGGCAGAAATCGCCTACGCGGATTACTTCATCACCCAGGACTGACACGCCACCAAACAGATTTTCGAGCGTTTTCTGAGCGGCAAACGCAATCGCAATTCCACCGATCCCAATACCGGCCAGGGCGGTAGACAGGTTGAAGCCCAGGGTGCCGAATATAGCGAACGCGGCGATGATGACGATCACGGCTTTGAGTAACCGTTGCCCCAGCAGCATGAGCGAACCCATGCCCATCCGTCCGGAGAGGACGGCCCGGGCACGCACGCGTTGCATGAGACGCTCGGCAATCCGCCATACCAGCCAGTTGAATCCAACAATCAGGACCACTCCGGTTACTTGTTGGTAGTAGTGACGGTGTAGAAGCGGGATACCCAGAAACGCAACCATAATTCGGTGGATCCAGGTGCCGACGAATAACCACAACGGCGTCGAAGCAGCCGCCCACCCTGTGAGCTCCGAGTGTTGGCGATAGCGAGACCAGAACCTCCTGGGCAGGGCGGCGAGTTGAAGGAGAACCCATGCCAGGCCGGCAGCGATCGGAACCGCCGCAAGAAGCGTCAGCCACTGCCAAAGCGGCATTCCCAGAATTACGGTGTGAACCAGAGCTCGGGGAAGGTGGGTCTCTACTTGATGCAGTTGGGCTTGGTCGTATAACTCGGGAACCTTCGCCAAGGTTTCGGAAGAGATCAACCAAATCCGCTTTCCGTTAGCATCGGTAACGCGGACCAGAATCAGGTCGGCTTCAACATCCCCGGCAGCCAAGGTGCCGACTTTCTGCTGGCCGAAGGGCACCCCCTCTTGCGGGACGCCCTCGGGTTGATCGCTGATCTGTTTTAAGCTGCCTACAAATGTCCGATCCACCACCACCTTCAGCTTGCGGGCCAGTTCCTCCCCATCCGTCTGGCGCTTGGAGGAGCTCATTTGCAGGTATTTGGCTGCGTTGGAATAGTTGCCCGCCTGGGCCGCCTGCAAGAAGCCAAACACGCTTCCGCTTGGGGTCTCGCGACCGAGTTGATCGGCAGGCGCGTTTTCCTTGGCCGCCTGCCCAGCGGGGTTCAGGATTTGCTGGGTTAGCAAACCCTGTCCGGCTGCCGGCAGACAAAGAGTCAGACAGGCGGCAAACAAGAGGAGACGCTGCGGATTTGCGATCACTATTTCCTCCTGAATAAAAGCGGAGCGTGCCAGCAGGATGCACGCCCGGGCGTAAAGAGAATCGGACGGAGCAGAAGCATCATTGTACCGGACGGTTGGCCTCGCCGATTTTTAGCGAGTCGGCCGATAAACGTGCGTGCTGGTGCCGAAGAAGACTTCCGCAGCTTCCATCAATGTTTCAGAAAGCGTGGGATGTGGATGGATGCTGAGAGCGATATCCGTGGCCGTCGCTGCCATCTCGATAGCCACCACACCCTCGGCGATCAACTCTCCCGCCCCGGCTCCCACAATCCCGACTCCCAACACTCGCTCGCTCTGCGGATCGAAAATGAGCTTGGTCATGCCTTCGGGACGATCGAGTGTGACGGCGCGCCCGGACGCGGCCCATGGAAATCTCGTAACCTTGATCTCACGGTTTTCCTTTTGCGCCTGGGTTTCGGTGAGCCCGCACCACGCAATCTCAGGATCGGTGAAGACCACGGCTGGAATCGCGTTCGGCTCAAACGCAACTTTGTGTCCGGCGATAGCTTCAACGGCGGTCCGTCCTTCGTGCGAAGCCTTGTGCGCCAGCATCGGTTCGCCGACTACGTCTCCGATGGCGTAGATCGCGGGGTCGTGCGTCTGCAATTGCTTGTTTACCTGGATAAATCCGCGTGGGCCAACCTGGACCTGCGTTTTATCCAAGCCGGGGATCTCAGAATTAGGCTTGCGTCCCACCGAGACCAGAACTTTGTCGAAAAGCTTCTCCCGTTCTTTGATCTCGGGGCCGTCGAACGTCACCCTGATACCACCGCCTTCTTCTTTCATTGAGGCAACTGTGGTGTTCAGAAGAATGGAATCGAAAATCTTTTCCACTCGCTTATGAAGAGGTAGCACCAGATCGCGATCAGCCCCTGGCAGCAGGCCGGGCAGCATCTCGACTAGCGAAACCTTGGAACCGAGGGCCGCGTAGACCGTTCCTAACTCTAACCCGATGTAGCCTCCGCCAATCACCAGCAAGGTTCCCGAGACATCGCTCAGGTCCAGCGCAGCCGTCGAATCCATCACACGCGAGCTATCGAGCTTAAGGCTGGGAATGATCGCGGGACGGGAACCGGTGGCGATGATAATGCGGTCGAAGGAAAGGCTTTCCTCGGCGCCGCCGACCTTGGCAATACGCAAAGTGTTTGACTTCTCGAACGCCGCCCGCCCCTGAATGTACTGCACTGATCGAGCTTTCGACAGTTGACCGAGTCCTCCGGTCAGCTTTTTCACGACACCTTCCTTCCAGGAGCGCAGGCGGGAAAGATCAATCTTCGGATCAGCGTATTCAATGCCCCAATTCTTCGCTTGGTGAGATTCGCCGATGACTTTGGCCACATGCAGCAGAGCCTTAGAGGGAATGCAGCCACGGTAAAGACAAACTCCGCCGGGATTCAGTTCCGGATCGATCAGCGTGACTTTCATCCCCAAGTCTGCAGCGAGGAAGGCGGCCGCGTAGCCGCCGGGCCCGCCGCCCACCACCGCAATATTCGGTTTGGGGTTGTCTGACATTCGTATGTTTTAAGAGAAGAAGCCAAAGATAGTCATCAATCGACAAGGGATAGATCTCACGCGCTTCCCTCCCGGATCTCCATATGCCGGATGAGACCGTCTGTGATCAGGTAAACGTGCCGAACGATCCCGTCCACGAGCACAGTTCCGGCTAGATCCCGGACGACTTGGTGGACATCCACTATCATCCGTCCACCACCATCAGGTTCAATGCGAATGGGTTCGACATGCGGGTCGAGCAAGCTCCACTGGCGCTTCCAATAGGCACGCACAGCCTCATGGCCGTGCAGCCATCCACCTTCCATCCCGTTTGGCCATTCGACCTGCGGATGCATGACGGCGAGAATCGAATCCACTTCGCGCCGATTGAAAGCCTGATAGACAGCAAGGAGTAGATCATGTTCCGCAGCAACGTTCTTGGCTGTGATCTCGTTCATCCTTGAACCGACAGCAGGAACGGTTGTTCGAACGCTTCCGCAATCCAGCGCAGAAAGCGCGCAGCGTCGGCGCCATCAATCAGGCGATGATCGTAAGACAGCGAAAGCGGCAGCACTCGCCGGGCCTCAAACTTGCCGCTGAGCCAGACCGGCTCCATGCTTGAACGTGACAGCCCAAGGATCGCGACTTCGGGATGATTCACGATCGGCGAAAATCCCGTTCCCCCAATCCCCCCAAGATTCGTAATGGTGAACGTGCCGCCTTCCATTTCCGTGGGCGTGAGCTTCTTCTCGCGAGCTTTCTTGGAAAGCTGGGTGAGTTCGGCGGCCAGCTCAACAATATTCTTCTTGTCGACCTCATGGATGACCGGAACCAGGAGACCGCGGTCCGTGTCCACCGCAACTCCAATATTTATGTATTGCTTGTAGATGATTTCTTCTTTCGCCATGTCGATGCTGGCGTTGAACTGAGGAAAAACCTTTAATGCTGAAGCGCAAACCTTGAGCGCAATTGCAGTCACGGTCATCTTGCCGCCGGCTTCTTCGGCTTTTGGGGCAAATCGCGCACGCAACTGCTCCAGTTCGGTGATGTCGGCCTTGTCCTGTTGCGTCACGTGTGGGACCGTGTTCCACGCTACCCGCAAGTGCTCGGCGGTTTTGCGCCGCACGCCGCGCATAGGGACCCGCTCGATCTTTCCCCACTTGGCGAAATCGGGAAGCGCGGGCTCTTCCAAATGAGTTCCAGGCGCGTGAGCAGCGGCCGTGGCAGAAGTCAGCAATGCCTTCGAGCAGGCCTTGACATCATCTTCGTTGATGCGTCCGCCGGGGCCAGAGCCTTTCACATCGTGGATATCAATGCCCAGCTCTCGTGCCAACCGGCGAACCTGCGGGGCCGCCGGCACCGGCTCGCGGTGTTCCGTGCCCGCCACTTTGCCTAGTTGCTGGGGCATGGTGAAAGTTGGAGGCACAGATCGCGGCTGATCGGGTGGCAGTGCCTGTTCTTCCGTCTTGCCCTCGGCGCGGATGGCAGCCTGGAATGCGAGCCTTGCCTCGTGTTGTCCATCGGCGTGTTCTACCGGAGCATGCTTCGCGCGCTCCGAGTGCGAAGCTGCGCCACCTTCGAGGGTGAAGATTACTTGGCTGACCTTGACCTTCTCGCCTTCCTTAACGAGAACGTCTTTGACCACACCGCTTACCGAAGATGGAACTTCTATGACAGCCTTGTCGGTCTCCAATTCCATCACCGGCTGACCTTCCGACACTTTGGTTCCTGGGGAAATCATCAGCCGAACCAGATCGCCTTGATCGATATTTTCTCCAAGCTCGGGCAATTTGAATTCCGTTGCGCCTGATGGCGACGAAGTGGGTGGGACCAGAGGCTTAGTTGGCCGGCTCTCCGTGTTGGCCTGAGCTACAGATTGCGCCGGAGTATCAGGGGCTTTTCCCGCTGAGACCTTAGCTTCGGGAGTTTTCGTCTTGCCTCCTGCGCCATTTTCGACAGTAAAGATTACCTGGCCGACTTTAACCTTCTCACCTTCTTTAACTCGGATCTCCTTGACCGTACCAGTGACGGAAGAGGGCACCTCAACCACGGCCTTGTCTGTTTCCAATTCCATCACGGGCTGGCCCTCGGTGATGTCGGCACCGGGCGATATCATTAGCCGGACGAGATCGCCCTGGTCGATGTTTTCGCCGAGTTCCGGTAGCTTAAATTCGGTCACGTAACTTTTTCTCCCTTAACCCTCATTCTGTCATCCTGAGCGGAGTCTGCCGCTTCGCCAGGCGAAGCGGCGGCGGAGTCGAAGGATCCCTATAAGAACCAAATCTGTGATCGAGCTTTCCCCAGGGTGAAGCGTCCTTCCTCTCCCAACAAGCGCCGCTCTCACGACTTCAGCGCCTTCTCAGCTAATGGCTGGATTCGGCTTGTTCGGATTGATACCTAACTCCTTTACCGCTTCCTGCAAAGTTCCCTGATTAATCTGTTTATCGCGCGCCAATGCAGTAAGCGTGGCCAGCACGATGTGTTTCGCATCCACTTCAAAAAAATCACGCAAGGATGCCCGGCTCTCGCTGCGGCCGAAGCCGTCGGTTCCCAATGACACGAGCGGACCTGGTATCCAGCGCGCGATTGACTCCGGCAGAACCTTCATGTAATCGGAGGCGGCAACGAACACACCGGGCGCATCTTTCAAACTGCGCGACACAAATGGCACATGCGGAGTTTCACCCGGATGCAACATGTTCCAGCGTTGGCAATCGTTACCGTCGCGATAGAGCTGCTTGTAGCTGGTCACGCTCCAGACGTCCGCCGCTACGCCATATTTTTCTTCCAGGATTTGTTGCGCCTTCAGCACTTCATACATAATGGTGCCGCTGCCGAATAGCTGAGCGTGCAACTTTGCATCCTTCTTCGTCGAGGTCCGGAAACGATACATGCCCTGGAGAATGCCATCGCGCACCCCTTCGCCATCAGGCATCGCCGGCATGGGCAATGGTTCATTGGTGACTGTCAAATAGTAAAAGATGGATTCCTGATCCACGTACATGCGCTGGATGCCATCCTGAATGATGATCGCAATCTCAAAGGCGAACGCTGGATCATAGGCCATCAGGTTGGGCACCGGCAGTGCGAGCACATGACTGTGGCCGTCCTGATGTTGCAAGCCTTCTCCGGCCAGTGTAGTCCGTCCCGCGGTGCCACCGATCAGGAAACCCCTGGTGCGCATATCAGCGGCTGCCCAAATCAAGTCGCCAATACGCTGGAATCCAAACATGGAATAGAAAATAAAAAACGGGATAGTATTGATCCCGTGATTCGCGTACGCAGTTCCGGCGGCAATGAACGAACATACTGATCCCGCCTCGGTAATACCTTCTTCCAGAATCTGGCCGTCTTTCGCTTCCTTGTAATAAAGGAGCGTGTCCATGTCGACTGGTTGGTAGAGCTGGCCGGCGCTTGAGTAAATGCCCACCTGACGGAACAACGCCTCCATACCGAAAGTGCGTGCTTCGTCGGGGATGATAGGCACAATCAGCTTGCCGATTTCCGGATCACGCAGCAACTTCGAGAGCAGCCGCACGAAGACCATGGTTGTCGATGCCTCGCGCCCCTCGGTGCCTTTGTAAAACTCCTCAAAGTGAGAGTTGGAAACCGGATTGATCGGCTTGGAGCGCACCTTGCGCTCAGGCAAATATCCGCCGAGCTGCGAACGGCGCTCCTGCATGTAGCGGATCTCAGGGCTATCGTCATCGGGACGATAGAACGGTGCATCGTGCAGTTCTTCATCTGCAATGGGAATCCCGAAGCGCGAGCGGAACATTTCCAGTTCGTCATCATTCAATTTTTTCTGCTGGTGAGTGATGTTTTTGCCTTCGCCAGCTTCGCCCAGGCCATAACCTTTAATGGTCTTGGCCAGAATGATGGTCGGCGCGCCCTGGTGCTCTACCGCAGCCCTGTAAGCCGCATGCACCTTTATCGGATCGTGCCCGCCCAGCCGCATGCGGGAGAGCTGCTCGTCGGAGAGGTGCTCCACCATCTTCAGCAGACGCGGGTCGGTGCCGAAAAAGTTGTGCCGGAAATAAGCTCCGCTTTCAACGAAATATTTCTGGTATTGGCCGTCGCTGATCTCGCCCATACGCTTGACCAGCAAGCCGTCGCGATCATTGGCGATGAGATTGTCCCAGTCTCCGCCCCAGACCACCTTGATCACATTCCAGCCCGCACCCCGGAAAATGGCCTCCAGCTCCTGAACAATCTTTCCGTTTCCGCGCACCGGCCCGTCCAGCCGCTGCAGGTTGCAGTTGACCACGAAGATGAGGTTATCGAGCCGCTCCCGCGAAGCCAGAGTGATCGAGCCGAGCGACTCCGGCTCGTCCATTTCACCGTCGCCCATGAAGGCCCAAACCTTGCCCCCGGTGGACTTCTTGAGCCCGCGATTCTCCAGGTAGCGAATAAATCGGGCCTGATAGATTGCCTGAATCGGGCCCAGTCCCATCGAAACTGTTGGAAATTCCCAAAAGTCGGGCATGAGCCAGGGATGAGGATAAGAGGATAGGCCACCACCGGGCTTCAGCTCGCGGCGAAAGTTCTCCAGTTTTTGCTTAGGGATCCGGCCCTCGAGGTAGGCTCGGGCATACATCCCGGGTGCAGCGTGACCCTGGAAATAAACAAGGTCCCGGTCACCGCCCTCGGTTTGAGCGCGCAGAAAGTGATTGAATGCGACTTCGTACAGCGTGGCGGCTGAGGCGTAGGTCGAGATGTGGCCGCCGATTCCTTCCTGAATTTTGTTGGCGCGCACCACCATGGCCAGGGCATTCCAACGCACCAGGCTCTTGATGCGGCGCTCCATTTCCTGACTACCGGGAAATGGCGGCTGCTGCCGCGTCGGAATCGTATTCTGGTAAGGGGTCGTTGCGGTAAATGGAAGGTTGACCCCGGCGGCGCGCCGAGCATGCAACGAGAGCTGTTGCAACAGTCTTCCGGCCCGCTCCGCACCGCCCTTGGACAAAACGTAATCGAGAGAATCGAGCCACTCTCGAGTTTCGAGCACTTCCATCCCGTCGGTCTGAGTCTCAGCCACGTCTGATCATCTCCGTCTTTTTTGCTGAACTCTCAATGATAGTCAATTACGCGGAATTTTGCTGAGCACGCGAGGCAGACAGAAGCTTGAAGGCTCCGGACCGGGCGGCAACGAACTATAATCAGAAGTTCAGCGAAACCCAACGAGCCTGAAAGTCATCTAGAACTGTAGGCGTCAATAACGTCAGGCGACGCCATTCGGCCCTATTTCCGCAAATCATCCGCAGCCAGCGTTTTCAAAACGGACCACCACAGAAAAGGAGAATCCCAATGCCCAAGAAAACAAGCAACGGAAACCACGGTAAAGTGAGCGCCCAGCCTCGCTTTCACCAAAGAGCTCACGAAATTCAGGAATATGGCACCGTCAACCACGCGCTTCCTTTGGAACTGGAAGAACCGGTTCGATTGGAAATGACCGAGCAACTCAACCAGTTGCTTGCCGACACCATGACCCTACGCGATCTTTACAAGAAATCGCATTGGCAGGTCGCCGGCCCCACCTTCTATCAACTTCATCTGCTCTTTGATAAGCACTTCAACGAACAGTCGGAGCTCGTGGACTCGATTGCCGAGCGCATTCAACTGCTCGGCGGTCTGAGCATTGCCATGGCCCCCGATGTCGCAGAAACCACGCAAATCGAGCGTCCGCCACGGGGCAGGGAAGAAGTCCCGGTGCAACTCTCGCGCTTATTGGATGCGCACCAGATCATCATTCGGCACTGCCGCACATTCGCCCGCCGGGCCTCCACCCTTGGGGACGACGGGACCAACGATTTGGTTGTGAGCGACATCCTGCGCACTAACGAATTGCAGGTGTGGTTCGTCAGCGAGCACTTGGTGAACATGCCTCTGATCGAAGCTGAAGACTAACCACCCAAGCAATTGGGTCAAAAGCGACTTTCGGTCGAAGACCCGCTGTGAGCTAGCAGCGGGTCTTTTGTGCCTATGGCCTAAGCTCTATGCAGTTTGTATGGCCTGTTCGGAACCGGGCATTGACCGTGACAAGATCACAGCAAGCGTATAATGAGACGATAAGCTTGGGATGTTCCGCTCTCCACGAAAATCCTGGTGCCGAAAAATTGGTCATCCTCTTCTATGGACGCTAACCGAACCGGTCCGAGCAACTCAAGACCAGATCTATTGACACAAGCGTGGCGTGACTTATGGTGCGCAAACTACGCCTTCCGCAACCTAAGTGCCGGCACGATGATTCATCGGCGCAGATGCATTTCCCTCGTTCTTGGGTGTACCGCGTTAGTTGTGCTGCAGTCGGGACAGGCGGTTGCGCAGGACTCAACTCAAGGGTCGACCGAGCCGGGATTGACTACGTCGCAAGTGGTGGATCGAATGACGCAGAGGAATGCCGAGCGGGCGAATGCGTTGGAAAGCTACACCAGCCGCCGTTGGTACAAGTTTGACTTCGTCGGCTTCCCCGAAAACCTGCATGCCGAAATGACCGTCGACGTGAGGTTCAAAGCGCCGGCGACGAAACAATTTACCGTCATCTCGCAGAGCGGTTCCAAGTGGGTAATCAGTCACATCTTTAAGCGCTTGCTTGATTCCGAGCATGAAGCTCTCGACCCCGGAAACCCGGAGCGCACCGCCCTCACTAGTCAGAACTACAATTTCACCATGCTCGCGGGTCAAAACGCTGGACAAGCGTGCCCATACGTCCTGGGAGTTCAGCCGAAAGTGCCCAGCAAGTTTCTCTACCGGGGACGTATCTGGGTAGATGCTAAGGATTTCGCGGTGTGTCGCATTGAAGCTGAACCAGCCCAGAACCCTTCTTTTTGGATCAAGAAGACCGAAATCCACCACGCCTACGTAAAGAGCGGAGACTTCTGGCTCCCCGCGGAGAATCAAAGCATTTCAACTACGCGCCTGGGTGGGCGGGCTACTCTGACCATTCGATACGGGGGTTACAAGATTGTGGAAGCCCACGCTATCAACGAAACTGATTCCAAACGCAGTTCGTTCACTTCCACCTCTCCCAAACCCGCCAATTGAACTGATTACGATGGCGACTCTCCCGTGATGGCTTCACCCCGAATCTCGGTCCTGGCCACCGGCCGTTCGGTAATGTCCCAAGACATCTTGCTGGGAGATGACTCCTTCCAACTGACCAAAGTCGGCGCGACTCACCACTGGCAAAAGCGGCCAGCGGTCGACATATCGTAAGGCGACAGTCAGGATGTAGATACGGAATCTGCCGCATGGGCAGAACCGAACTCAGACTATATGCACCCTTGCCCTCGTTCAGCATGGTCCTGAGTTCTTGCTTGGTGATGCTATGCCAGCCCGTCGGGCTCATTCGCACCAGCAGTATGTCCGAAGGTGATTTCTCCGAGAGTTGCAGCACCCGCTCCAGTGTGTCCTGCGCATCCAGCACCGGATCCTTTGGCGGCTGCATAGCATCCTCCACGCGCAAGACGTCCTGTTCCCGTTGTTCCTCCATCGATGGTAGATCCAAGCCATCCTGGCGAGTTAAAACGTCAAAAATCGCGGTAGGTCGCAGCCCGCGCGAAATCACGTACGCGAACGTGTTGGCCACGATTACTGGAAGAATGACCGAGTAATTGCCGCTTACTTCAAGAACCATGAACACCGAGGTCATAGGAGCGCGCAGGAATCCGGCAAAAAGCACACCCATGCCTACCAAGGCATAGGTTCCTGGAGATCCTGCGAGATGTGGAAGAAAAATGTGTTCCACTCCACCGACGGCCGCTCCCAACATGGCCCCAATAAACAAGGTTGGAGCAAACATCCCGCCAGGAGTCCCGCTGACAAATGAAAGCGTGGTGGCAACGATTTTGAGTCCTGCAAGAAGAGCTAGCATTTGCCAGGTAAACTGTCCGTGCATCGCCTCGTCAATGTACTGGTAACCCGCACCCATCACTTGCGGCGCGCCGAGCACGCCGATAAAGCCGATAAGCAGGCCTGCAAGCGCGGACTGGAAATACTGGGTCCAGCGAGGCCACGCCCTCAGCTGCGGACGTAGCGCGCAAATACTAGCGGAAAACGCTACCGAAGCTAGTCCGCCCACAATTCCCAGGACCGCGTACGCGCCCAACTCTTCGGGGCGTTCCACCTGCATCGTTGGAATACGAAACAGCGGTTCGGCGCCCAAAAACCATCGCATGACAACAACGCTGGCTACCGCGGACAGTACGACCGAACCAAGAATGCCCGCGGTCCAGCGTCCGATGACTTCTTCGATCACGAAGAGCACCGCCGAAATGGGCGCGTTAAAAGCCGCCGCCAAGCCAGCGGCAGCCCCTACCGGAGCGATCAGGCGCATGCGGTCGCGTGATAGGCGCATACGCCGTCCCAGCGCGGAAGCCAGACTCGCGCCGATCTGCAAAGACGGATCTTCAGGACCCAAAGAGTGGCCGGAACCTATCGCCAATCCGGCGGTGATAAACTTGCCGATGGCAGTGCGGAGAGGAATATAACCGTTGTAGATGTAGAGTGCCGCCTTAGTTTGATTGACGCCACTGCCTGTGGCTGCTGGGAAGACATGAATTACGAGCACGGCAATGACAAGGCCTGCCAGGCTTGGCGCTAGCAGAAGGCGCAGGGGCGAGGCTGTTGCGCCTGATCCCAGCAGGTAGATGCGGCACCAATCAATTGCAAAACGAAAGCAGACCACAGCCAGTCCAGAAAAAATTCCGATGAACACAGACAGGATCAGAAAGAAGCGGTCTTCTCTAAATACGGACCGAAGCAGGGCTTGCGGAGATCGCGAGGTGGGGGAGATCGCCGACGCACCCGGTCCATGCTCTAATACTGTTTCCGCGGCTTTTGAGTCAGACAGGTTGTACACCGTTTCACTAACTCCCCTCGTGCAGTTTTGAGATCAGAAGCAGCGCGAGGTCTGCCCCGGTCGGCGGTCCGCATTCCTTCTTCGTTTGCCGCTCGATAGCAAATACCAGGTCCATCGCCTGTTCGCTGAGATCAGGATTCTGCCGAATGACGCTTTCCCTCATCTTTGGTTTCATTTCGTTCCAGCGAGTGAGCAGGTCGGGCTGCTGATTTGTCGCCGGAGCAGCCCCTTTGGATCCGCCGGCATTAGCGCACGACTCGAGCCGCTTGCCCGCTGTGTTGAATGCCTCGATCACAATTCGAACACGCTCAGCAGCCGATATTTGCCGCCGGAATGGATCCATTTGCAGCGCCGAGATGGCGGTTTTTAACAGCTCAGAACTTTGCCCATCGCTAGGATTGGCGGAGACCACTGACTCCAGATAACTTTTCGCCACGCTGTATTTACCAAGTTCGAAGGCTGCGCGTCCTGCCGCAGCCATCACAGGAGGGTTCTTTGGATTGAGCTGGAGACTCCGGCTATACTCCGCCAGAGCGCGTTCGTATTCTCCCACTTGGGCAAACAGATCGCCCACCCTTGCCAGCAGCGCGGGATCGTCGGGCAAATTGGCCGCAAGTGTAATCAACTCAGCCTGGGCTTGCGGCCTGGCGTTCTCTTTCAGCAGGAATTCGATCAGTTCGAGGCGGGCGTTGCGCCGCTGGACGTCCGGGTCATTGTTCCAAATTGCGTAAATGGCATTGTGGTAGTAGCGTACAGCGTTCTCTCTTTGTCCTTGGCGCGCAAAAATACGGGCCAACTCGAGATTCACCGTCCCATTTTCAGGTTGTCGCTCCCAGAGGCTGAGCAAATAAGAATAAGCTTCATTCCTCCGATTCAGCCAGAGCAGAGCCTCGGCGAGATTGAGTTGGTAGGAGTAATTATCCGGAGAGTAAAGCAGTGCATTGCGAAATTCGGCGACAGCCGGTTCAAAACGCCGCCCCTTCAAGTCCACGGTTCCGCGGGCAAACCACCGGTTTCCCAGAAATTCCCGCTGCGTGTGGTAGATTCGGGACAAGCCGGTTACAGCCAGGAAAAACAGGACTGCCGCTGCCGAAAGCAGCACCAGAATTACGGGCTCGTGCGCGAAGTACGAGGGAAGGCCTCGAGCCTGCTTACGAGCCGCGATGGTCTGTCCTTGCGCTTCGAGCATGACGAACTATGGCAAAGCTTAAAGGCCGGGCAGCCCAGCGTGGAGCCGTCTTCATCAGGATATCCTCTTTAGCGCCGGACTACGAAATGGTCACCGCGCCTGCTGCTCCTCGACCCGCTGACGCGCGTGTTTCGTCTGTTCCGCAAAACCTATCCCCCAAATTCATCGACATTTCATAGAGAGTCAACAATCATAAATCTTTGGCGCTCATACTAAGTGTGAAAAAGATCGCTTATGTTTGATCCAATCGAACAAGAGCCGCGAGGTTTTTCCGGGCGGCCCTTAGCTGCGCTCCTGTTTGCGATGGGATCGGGAGGCTCGGCATATTACCTAGGCTCATGGATGCGCAGCGATCTAGCTGGTTGTATCTTTCTTGCCGTCATAATGCTCGTTCCAATCTACCTCTGTATCGGGACGACCGGGCAGGCGTCGCTGAATGAATCAGAGCCTGAGATGCAGCGATCTTAATGCTTTGCGCTATATCAACGTTACCAGCACCCAAAGCCCTCACTCGAGGAGCTAAATCGTTTGCCTGCAGGGGAAAACTCGACAGTACAATTCTTTTCAAAAGACCCTTGCCAATCTCCGATCCATGCGGGACACTATTCCTCGCAGAGGTGGTACTGCTATGAGCCTTCGCCTGATTTTCTGGACTCTGTGTATGGCCTATGCCTGCTTCCTGTTAGCGGGCACCAAAGGCGCGTTCTCACCCGGCATTGCAGTCACTGCGGCGCTGCTCGGCGCGATGATGGGCTTTGCTCTGGGGGTTGTGTTCGCGAACCGAGCGCACCGCCGGCACAACCGAGCCTGACATTTCTATACGAACTTCGGAACCTTCCATCGGAGGGAGGAGTATGAAAGATACGATAGACAAAGGTAATAATGTAATCGTCAAAGATGCCCTGGCATCGCTTTCTTTTCATCCGCGCGAGCTAAAGTCCGCGTCGATCAGACAAGAGCGCCAATCGGAACAGTCGCGACTGGAAAAGCTCAAGGTGCGTCTTAGGCAGCGAATGCAAGCCGAAGGGCAAAGCGCACCGGAAGCCGCTTAAGACTCCCCTCGCAGGCGTTCGCACTCGACAAATCGGTACCCCACCGCTCCCTATCTCATGACCCGCCAATAACTTTCAGGAAAATCTGGTTAAGCCGTTTGGGCAACCAATCGGCTCCAATCAGCAACTAAAGATTTAGTTGACATTCTATTCTTCATTGCGTCTAAGAGAAGTAAGGAGACAGCGTGCCGCGCAGGAAGTCTGAAACACTCACGGAGGCTGAGTTACGGCTGATGGACGTGCTGTGGCAAAAGGGTTCGGCCACCGTCCAGCAGGTGCTGGATGCGCTTACGCAGAAGCCGCCACTGGCCTACAACTCTGTGTTGACGACAATTCGCGTCCTTGAAACCAAGGGTTACGTAGAACACGTCAAAGACGGCCGGGCCCATATTTATAAGCCAATGGTGGAACGTGAACAAGCGACACGCTCCGAAATCCGGCACCTGGTGAATCGATTCTTTGGTAATTCTCACGAATTGCTGGTCTTGAATATTCTCGAAGACCAGGGCCTTGAAACCAAGGAACTGAAGCGTCTCCGGCAACTTTTGCAAGCGAAGGAAGAGAAATGACGGCAATCGCGCTCAACCTGCAATCCTTGGCTCAGCTATCCTCGGAGCGAATACTGAACTCCGTGGCTGAAGGGGTTGGGATCGCGGTGCTGGCCTGGGTGCTGCTACGTGCCCTAGGCCGGCAGAACTCGGGCACGCGCTTTGCGGTCTGGTTCGCAGCCCTGCTGGGGATCGCGGCCCTTCCATTGTTCGGCGCCTGGACTTCGAGCGGGGCCGGACTGGCGAAGCCGTCTGAGATCATAATCTCCGCTTCATGGGCGCTTTACATATTTGCCGCGTGGCTGGTCATCGCGGGAATGGGTCTCGTCAGAGTCGGCATGGGATTCTGGCGCTTGCATTGTCTGCGAAAGACCTGCGTCCCCGTCGATGTGGCAGCTCTGGACTCGACGATGCGGAAAGCTTTGGAAGAGTTCAATTCATCGAGACCTGTGAAACTCTGCGTGTCGGACCAACTGCAAGTCCCGACCGCGATCGGCTTCGTGAAGCCACTAGTCGTCATTCCGTCGTGGGCGATGCAAGACCTTTCCATCGGCGAATTGAATGCGATTCTGTTGCACGAATTGGCGCATCTGCGGCGCCGGGATGATTGGACAAACGTTCTTCAGAAGATTTTGGCTGCACTCTTATTCTTCCATCCAGTGGTTTGGTTTATTGAAAGGAAGTTGGCGCTGGAACGCGAAATGGCATGCGATGACCTGGTGCTGGCGAAGACTGCCAGTCCTCGAGCATATGCCGAGTGTCTGGTCTCTCTCGCCGAGAAAAGTTTTCTGCGGCGAGGACTTTCATTAGCCCAAGCGGCCGTCGACCGCGCGCGCCATATCTCACTGCGAGTATCACAGATCTTGGATGTCAACCGTCCAAGCACCATAGGGGTATGGAGACCAGCCCCAGCCTTGTTAGTGGGAGTCACGGTGGTCTGTCTGATGGCGTTGTCATACACGCCCAGGCTGGTGTCGTTCGAAAATGATGTTGCGGCGTCACCGTTAGTGGGAAATGGCGTCGTGCGCAACGGGGCTCAGGTGGGCCGCGTGGCACACAATGCCGCGCAGGTCATTCCCGCGAAACTTGATGTAAGGTCGGAAGTGTCCGTACCCCTAATCGCAAGATCTGTCGTCCCGAAATCCGTCGTCCCCAGATCTGTTGTCCCAGGAACGAGCAAGCCAGTGGTCGTCACTGCCAAGGCCGACCAACGAGAGATGGTGCAGTCGATGCCGATCCGAGGCACTGAAGCAGTGCAGGCCGTCGCTCCTCGGACTCTGATTCTGGTAATGCGAACTGAATTTGTGCAAACCAGATTTGTGCGGACCCAATTTGTGGAAACCGGAGGATATGAAGGATCGGGTTCGGTGGTTTGGAATCTTTGCGTGTGGCAAGTAACTGTAATCGGCCCGGTGCAGAACCGGACCCAGCAAGAAAATACCGCCAAGTCCATTTAGATTTTTTTTGCAATCAGCAACTAAATCATTAGTTGCGTAACTAACAGGAGAATAGAAAAAAATGAAAAGCTGGATACAAAAATGCAGAACAGTCATCGGCCGCCATCTGGTCGTGCCAATTTTGTCGATCGCGATGGTAGGTTCGGTTGTCACCTATGACTTCGTGAAGGCAATGCCGGCGAAGGCCGCGATGGCTGCTCCTACCACAACACCGCTCGACGAAAACAATGTGGGCGCACTGCTTTCACTCGACCAGGCCATGGAAACGCTGGCCGCACGCGTTACTCCTGCCATCGTGAACGTCACCGTGACTTCACGGGCAAAAGCCAATATGATGGGAGGCGATCTGCCGGAAGGCCTGCAAAACAGCCCATTCGGACAGTTCTTTGGTCAGCAATTTGGCCATCAGTTGCGGCCGCAACAGCCGCGTGTCGAACACGGACTCGGCAGCGGAGTGATCATCTCGCCTGACGGTTACATCGTCACTAACAACCACGTGGTCGATGGCGCAACTGACGTTCGCGTCACCCTTGGCGATCGCCGCATTCTACCAGCTAAGGTGGTGGGCACCGATTCGCTGACCGATCTCGCGGTGATCAAAGTCGACGCCCACAACCTGCCTAACGCGCCTTGGGGCGACTCAACGAAGCTGCACCCTGGACAGACCGTTCTGGCGTTCGGAAACCCGTTCGGCTTCCGCTTCACGGTGACGCGCGGTATTGTCAGCGCGCTGAACCGTCCAAATCCATCGTCGGACGATGCCCGCAAGCCGGGTGAGTTCATTCAGACGGATGCCGCCATCAACCCCGGCAATTCTGGCGGTCCGCTGGTTAACGCGCGCGGTGAAGTAGTCGGGATCAACACATTTCTGATCTCGCCTTCGGGATCCTTTTCCGGCATGGGATTTGCCATCCCAACGCAGATCGTGCGGCCTACCGTTGAAAAGCTGATCCAGTTCGGCACAGTGACGCACGGCTACATGGGGATCGGAATTTCGGACGTAACCCCTGACAACTCGAAGTTCTTCCACATGGATAAGGCTATAGGCGCGGTGGTGACCCAGGTCGAGTCTGACTCACCGGGGGCCAAAGCCGGGCTGAAAGTCGGCGATGTAATCACCCAGGTCGATGGAAGCGAAGTGAGCGATGCGGGGGGGCTGCAGGTAGTGGTTGGAGAGAAGAATCCTGGCAGGACCGTCCATCTTCAAGTCATGCGCGACGGCAAGAGCGTTGCAGTCTCGGTCACTCTGGAGGCGATGGGAAGCCGTGATCGGTCAGGCAAAGAAACCGCTGACGCCGGCCAGGGCAAACCCCGTTGGGGTATTGGCTTGGCAGATCTCACTCCAGAGATGCGCGAGCAAGTGCAGGCATCCAGCGATCTGCATGGAGCTGTGATTCAGCGAGTGCTGCCAGGCAGCCCGGCCGACAACGCAGGACTACAGTCCGGTGATGTGATCATAGAAGTCGATCGCAAGCCAGTGCAGAACTCGGCCGATGTTCAGAAAGCGCTCAGCAGCGTCCCGAAAGGACAGGACGCATTAGTGCTGGTCTGGTCGAACGGTGGCAGTACTTTCCGCGTGCTGCACTCTGCGCAGGAAAACGGCGAGGACAGCGGTTTCTAAGCTAGTTGGGCGATGCAATGAAGGGACGGGCATTTGCACGATGCCCCGCCCCTTCATTTTTGTTACCGTGACTGGCCGTACTGACCGGCACAGCGTAGAGTTTGTGACCGCTGGCGCGCTATACTCGCTTGCCATGCCTGTGGTTATATCAATGCTCCGGGGCGTCAACGTTGGTGGTCACAACAAAATCAAAATGGACGCTCTCCGTGCGCTCTACGAATCCCTCAAACTGCGAGACGCACGCACCCACATCCAGAGCGGCAATGTCATTTTCAGGACCGGGGAGCGTGACCTGAGTCGTTTGGCCAAGCGTATAGAGGACGAGATAGAGCGGAACTACGGGTTTCGTCCCGATGTCATCCTCCGGACCTCGACTGAACTCAAAGACGTGATTGCAAAGAACCCATTCGCGAAACGGCGTGGCATTGAGCCGAGCAAACTCCTGGTCACCTTCCTCGCCAGTGATCCGGGCCAGGAAGCTCGGGAACAGGTTTTGAAAATAAAGACCGATCCGGACGAATTACGTATCGATGGTCGTGAGCTTTATACGTATTATCCGGATGGCATGGCACGACCAAAATTGTCGTGGGCCGTCATTGAGAAAACGCTAAAAACACGCGGAACCGGCAGAAACTGGAATAGCGTCACCAAGTTGCTTGAGATGGCAGAGGCAATGGAAGCTTGAGCCGGCAGGCGAAATCCCGAGCGCGGCGAGGGATCTGGGAGGCTGGAGGCGCGGGTCGGAATCGAACCGACGTATAAAGGTTTTGCAGACCCTCTGATAGCGCTCCTAACCTTCTCCGAATCAACGCAAGCTACTTTTGAATCGGAGCTTGTCCACTTTTTGTCCACCTTCCGGGCGAATTATCATAAATTTTGATGTGAGGACAACTCGGACAACGGCGTTCTGGCACCGGACAGTATCTCGGGGCGTGGAAAGCTCCGGATCTGGCTCTAGAACCCGTCTACGGCAAAGCCAGGCGTGGCAAAGCAATTTTATGGAAGCATCCAGAACCCAGAACCCTCAGTGTCGGTGATTCGGGGCTCGGAGACTTCACTACTGTATGTTGAAGGTGAGCGAGGTCGCGTGGGTTCTCGAACTCTCCGAAACGGAGTATGAGCAACTTCAATCGTCAATTCGTAGGATGATCCGAGACCGCGCTCAGTTTGGCAGCTACTCCCGCCAGATAGGTGGCCGCATCTGAACGGGTCTTCAGGGTCGCCACTTTCGCAATGATGCGGTCACGCTCTCCGGGCCAAGAGAGTTCAATATCTTGCCGCATTGCCGCCTGGATGACGACCGGAAGACTGCCCTCATTAACAGAATCATTTGGTCTGGAGGGCGTTAATTGAAAGTAGCTGGTAGAGGGCAGGATTGCCACCGAAGGCATCCCACCGTCTGTGGACGTCGCTGGAGATGGCAGAATAGCGCGGGTATCATCGCGCATTGCATCAAGAGAGAGCAGTGGAAGCAACGTATTTGCGGCGCGATCGCGCTCTGTCAAGGGATCCATTCCAAACAGCTTTTCGATGGTTGCCGGGATTGAAGAATGATCGTAAAGGCGATGGTCGACAACGTTCTTGGGAATCCAAGGGGAAATGATGACCGCGGGAACCCGCGGGCCGTATTGCTCAAACGTGAAGCCGAACTTGTTAGGACCGGTATTCGGGATCGTGTCTCCCGGTGCAACCGCTGCAGGAGGGATGGCATGATCGAAAAAGCCGCCGTGCTCGTCCCAAGTAATGATAAGAACACTGCTCTTCCAGACGGGTGAATTGCGAATAGCTTCGTAGGTCGCTTTGATCAGACCTTCGCCAAGCCTGACATCATCGAGCGGATGCTCTGATGTGCTCCCTTTGTAGTCATTGAGCAGGCAGTAGCTCGGTTCGATGAAAACATAGTTATAGGGGAATGCTCCCTGCAAGTCAGCTGAGAAATGGTCGTATTGTCGGATGTCGTCGAGATGAATACCTTTCAGCGCGGCCATCATCGGGAAGTTATCGCCCGCGTAGAGCCGACGTTGCCATCCCTTGACACTTATCCGCTCAAAAATATCTCCGTTGGGGAAGGAAAAACCCGATGCGCTCTCCCATAGTGCTATTTCTGCCGTAGTTGGGCTGTGATCGAGTCCGCCCGACGATGCTGCATGGACAAACATCCTGTTGGGCCAAGTGGGGCCCGGCATAGAGGCGTGCCAACGGTCGCAAACCGCGAACTCCTGCGCAAGAGCATTCAGCACCACGAGCTGATTCGGAGAGTAGCACTTCAATATTTCCGCGACATCTCTTCGCTGGCTGGCTTTAGCACAGACCTCTGCATAAGATGCGACAAAGCCGGAATTATCAATGGCAGGATAGGTGCTACCTGGCGTGTACTTGGCGGCAGGGCCGCACAGCTGACAGAGCACATCGGAGAATTCGTGACCCGGATCGACGACCATTGCGTAATCTGCAGGTTGAGAGACCGGCGCGACTGTGCCATTGTAAACGTTGGTTTCTGCTCCTGAGAGTCCGTTCACCGCTGTTTCTAGGCCAGAGATTAGATCGGTTCCGGAGATGCCAGAAAAACCGAGTAGGTGGTCGAAGGAACGATTCTCAAGCATCAAGACGAAGACGTGCTGGATCTGATCGAATGCCATTGCTCACCTCTCAAAGTCGAAAAAATAGAGGACAGGAAATGCGACCTCGACCAATATAAGGCTCTTCATCGGCACAAAGGTTTTCTTGTTTTCGCGGGTATTATTCCGGCAGGTAATCCTGTACTCCATCGGTAGATTCGTAGAATCCGCGTGTCAACGTGGAGGACGACCAATGCCTGAGCCTCCATCACGCACGGATCCATCAAGAAAATGGCACGAAAATAGCTGTAACTAGAGAAAAGCCATCGAACCGGCAGAATGGCGTTCTGGCACCCGACACGGGTTTACGGGTACAAAGCTCCCGATTCCAGTCTAGAACCCGGCCACGGCAAAGCCAGGTGGTGCCAAAGCAATTTTACGGAGGGTCCTGAACCCCCGGATTCGGCGATTCACGGCTCGGAGACCGCACGACCGAGGTGTATGTTGGAAGGTGAAGGAGGTCACATGGGCAACGAAACCATGAAATCCCCGGATTCCCTGCCGGAGGAGCCAATGTTGAACGCGATTGGACACAGGGGCTTCAAGTGGTATTCAAACTGGCGGCAGGAGTTGCTCTGCTGCTCGCGGTGTGGATGAGTAGGTACGGTGAGCCTCGATGATCTGGAAGATCCCACTGCTTGCGGCGCAAGTATCGAGTGCTCGCAATGTCAAAGGCGAATCGGCGAGGTGCTATTTCCGAACCTTCGGGACACGGAGGAAGCGGCAGCGCAGGGCAACGAAGAAGCAATTCGAGAGCTACCGAAATTTCGAGAGGAAGTAGCGTGCGCGCAAGCCCGGATCGACAGGTTTAAGCAGGAGAAAATCGAAGGCGTCAACCAGTTGCCGGAACTCGATGACGAGAAGCCTGAGTTCACGTGGGATATTGCGGAAGCAGCAGGGGAAAAATACCAAGTCATCAGGCTGGGAGATGCTGAGCTTTGGCGGGAACTGGCGTTTTTCGAAAATATTCAGCGATTCCACCAAGTCAAAGAGCTACTCAAGAAGAAGTACGGAAGCAGATTCAAAATGCTGAAGCCCACGGAGGCTAGCCAAGAATGGTTGTGTGGGGACAATGCAGGCAAATTGTTCCGGTTGGACTACAGATAGCAGGCCATTTCTCGGAATGTTCGGCGCTCGGGCGAAGACCTCAACCGGAGTAGACTCGTGCGGCAACCTAGCGAAGGCAAATAGTCCGTTCCTCAATTGCAGGCAGATGATTACAGCGGTCACCTGAACGCCCGCACGCACCGTCGCAGCCGGGGGATGGAACACTAAGCCACCTTTTTCAGAGAGGGCCGCTTGTCCCGCCGCGAATCTTAGCGCGCTAATATTTTTATGAAACGTGCCGCGAGCATCGAAGCACTGATCCGGAAGTCGCGAGAAGGCTTGGCTGATCTCAAGAAAGCTTACGAAACCTCGTTGCACGAGCTAGTCATTCGGGACGATCTCAAAGTCGACATCAAAAACATTTTCGAAAACCTCCGGTCGTGCCTTGATTTCTTGGCCCAGGAGCTATTCGAGGCTTTCTGCAAAGGTGCTAAAAAGCCGGCCAAGCTGTACTTCCCTATCCGGCAAACTTCTGCGGAGTCTGCACAGGCGATAAGCGTGATTATCCCAGCCTAGAAGTGAACTGCGAAGCGGTCTTTGAAATTCTGGAGTCAATGCAGCCGTTTCGAGATGTGTGGCTGGGTCAGTTCAATCGCCTTAACAATGAAAACAAGCATCAAGATCTCGTAGAACAGACCAAGACGGAAAGCCGACACGTTACGGTTACAGGGTCAGGAGGCGGAGTGTCGTGGGGGCCAGGAGTAACCTTTGGGTCAGGTGTACGAGTGATGGGCGTGCCGATTGATCCGCGAACCCAGCTCCCGGTACCGAACGACGTGGTCAAAACCAACATCACCACCTGGGTGGACTTCAAGTTTCGGGAAGGTGGACAGTCGGTGCTGCCGTTTTATCGAGACGTCAATTGACCGCGTCGAGAAGACCTATCTGGCCATCGCCAAGTACTGCTGAAGAAACCCGGACAGAAAAATCACCGAAAGATAAGCACAACTACATCTGGTCTCGATGCTGTTCCAGAACAATGCGAACCAATTGACTGCGCGTCCGAACACCGGTCTTGGAGAAGAGTTGCTGGAGGGTCGCTTTAACCGAACTCTCCGAGACTCCGATTCGGGTCGCAATCTCTTTGTTGGCAAGCCCTTCGAACACACAGGACAGAACCTGCTGTTCTCGTTCGGTGAACGACCGTGCTCGATTGTGCTGCGGAGAGGCAACCTGATGGGTCAGGGCCGTTTGCAATTGTTCCTGGTCCAGACACACCTTGCCAGCCATCACGTCACGGATTGCTTGCGCCAGCAACGCGGCAGAATCGTGTTTCCTGAAAACTCCAGAAATTCCAGAGCGGATCAACTCCGTAGCTACCTCTGGTTCCACACCTGCAGTCACAACCAGCACCTTCCCCTGGAATCCGTATTCCCTTGCCAATCGGAGAAACTGCCGGCCGTCACTTGCGCCGAGATCGAAATCAAGGAGTACGATGTCGACCGTCTTGCACTGCAGAATGTGGATAGCGTCTTCAATGGTACCGGAGTGAGCCACTACCTCGAATCCCGGCTCTGCGGCGAGGAGCCGCCCTGCACTCTCGCGAAACAAGGTGTGATCGTCTAACAACATCAGGCGCACTGTATTCGCCGAAGTTTCAGGCATTTGCCACCTTCTCCTGTGCAATGCCTAAGGGCACGATCACGGCGAAGCAGCAGCCTCCCGATCTCGGCTCGTAGGAAAGTTCTCCTCCAAAGCTGCGCATGATCGCCCTAGAGACGTAGAGCCCGAGACCGCTCGATTCGGCGCCGCGCTGAAATGGCCGGAAAAGATTTTCTGGTGCAGCGATACCAGTTCCAGTATCTTCGAATCGAATTGTGACCGTCCCCCTCTCTTCGCGCGCTGCGATTCGAATTTCCCTCTTCTCGGTAGACGCCATAGCCCGGCGGCTGTTCTTCGCCAGATTCAAGAAAACCTGAATCAGTCCGTAGCGGTCAGCCCACACCAACGGCAATGATTCCTGAATGTCCCACCGCACATCAATCTTCGATTCGTGGTAAGCAGCTTCGATCAGAATCCGGAATTCGTCTACCACAGAAGTCAGTTCAACCACATCTCCGTTCTGCGCTGCGGCCGAACCCAGTTCCAGAGCAGACACCCTCTCCAAGCTCTGGATCAAGCCTCCCAGCGCCTTGAAATCCTCGTTCGATTCAAGCTCTTTCACTCGAGAGAGGTTCTTATGCACGACCAGCACCGCTCCGCAGAGATTGCGGATTTCATGGGCCACAGCGCTCATCAAGATTCTGGTGTTCTTCAACAAATAGTCCAGACTGAGATCCTCTCGATTTCGCAGATCCTCAGAAAGATCGACAATGATGGCCGCCAGTCGCGGGCCCGATATTGTGCTGTAAGTCGAAAACCAAACGCCAGCCAGAAAAACCTCTCCATCGCTCCTTTTGCCCGTGCACTGCAGAGTGGTTCGGAATACGCGCGACTGCTGGGTCTTTAGAACGGTTTGCAAAGCTGGGAGGTACGAATTGATTTCCTGGCCTTGGAGGGGCCTGCCTTCAGGAGCGAGCAAGTGCTGAGCCGCTTCATTGGCCAGGAAAACGCAGCCGCTCGAATCAATTGCTACGATCGCCGCAGGACTGCTTTCGACCAGCGAACGCAACTGTTCTTCAGCGTCTTGGCGCAGCTTGATCTGCCCTTCGAGTTCTTCGACGTGCGTCATCGCAATTCGGCGATTGCGGATCAGTTCCGAAATAAATAGTCCCGTGCCAACAAATCCCGCTGAGCTAAACAGCAGGCGAATCACCGCTTCATTTTCTGGGAGGTTGCTGAAGGCTTCCTGCAGAACCGCGCACACCAGCGCAACCCCCAAGATCTGAATCCTTGGCAGGAACCCGCCAAGAATCATGATAGGAAATAAATAGAGGAATCCCAAGGAGATGTAGGGCTTTGTGGCCCAGTCAGCCACCGCTATCGCAGCTATCGAGAGACCGGCAACAACGATGAGCATGGTGCGGTTGGCCGGTGCGTAGATGGACAGAATGTTCTTCATGGGCCGTGCATAGATGGGCCGTGCGGCTTTCATGGCCATTCTAATGGTGCGTCATCTTCGCACCGCCAAGAAACTTCATGGTGAAGAAATGGCCGAAAGATAGGGTCCAGCTCACCAAAAGATAGCGTTGGGCACTGAAAGATAAGTGCCCCTGCGCGAATGGTGCTTGCACAATACGCAATAACGCAATCCAGTCCCGCATCTTCACTTCCTGGGAGGGGTCGAACCGAATCAATCGACTCCGCAGCCGTTACCACGTGGAGCAATGAATGATTCGTCGAGTCGTTGATTTTGCCCTGAGCAATCGCCTGCTCGTGCTGGCTTTCGCGCTGCTGGTTTTCGCCGGAGGCATTGTTGCGTTTCGGAATCTTCCGATTGAAGCCTATCCCGATGTGGCGGACAACTACGTTGAGGTTATTACGCAGTGGGCGGGGATTTCCGCGGAACAGATTGAACAGCAGGTCACGATTCCATTGGAAGTCGTGATGAACGGTATCCCGCATGTCGTGCATCTGCGTTCGTTTTCGCTGTTCGGACTTTCAGACCTGAAGCTGATTTTCGACGACGAATCGGACAACGACTGGAACCGCGAGCGGGTGCTGGAGCGGCTGAGCCAAGTCACGCTGCCGCCGGGCGTAGTGCCGCAAATGGGTACCGACTGGAGTCCGGTCGGCCAAATCTATTTCTTTACGTTGCGCAGCACAAATCCCGCATATGACCCGATGGAGCTGAAGTCCATCGAAGACTGGGTCATTGAGAAGAATTTCAAATCTGTGCCAGACGTTGTTGACGTGGCCAGCTTCGGGGGACCGACGCGTGAATACCAGGTTCGCGTTGACCCAAACAAACTCGTGGCATACGGCTTGAGTCTGGCTCAGGTCGAGCAGCAACTCACGAACAACAATGTAAACGCGGGCGGAAGCTTCATCCAGGAAGGCCTGCAGCAGATCAACGTACGCTCGGTAGGGTTGGTCGATCGTGCCCAGGACATCGAGCGGACGGTCATCCTGACCAAGAACGGCACACCGCTCCGGTTGAAGGACATTGCCGAGGTCTCCCAGGGTTCAAAGATCCGGCTGGGACAGTTTGCGAAAGGCATTCACCGTGAAGACGGGAAGATCGTTGATAACGACGATGTGGTGTCAGGCATCGTGCTGTTAAGGAAGGGCGCTGCGGCGGACACGGCCCTGCAGGGTATCCACAAGAAAGTGGAACAACTCAACAATCATATTCTGCCTCCGGGAGTGAAGGTCGTGCCCTTCATCGACCGTAGCGATCTGGTTCATTTCACCAGTCATACCGTGCTGCACAACCTGCTGGAAGGGATGATTCTGGTATCGATCATCCTTCTTATATTCCTCGGCAATGTCCAGGGAGCGCTGATCGTGGCGGCCACGATTCCGTTCTCGCTACTGTTTGCAT
Source organism: uncultured Acidobacteriota bacterium (assembly GCA_963696025.1). GTDB lineage: Bacteria > Acidobacteriota > Terriglobia > Terriglobales > Acidobacteriaceae > JABCYV01. Next base: position 775,355 of record CAVOII010000014.1, on the reverse strand, counting down.
CCATTTGTTTGAACCTGAGGCACATTCCCGCAAACCTTCTGTCTCTCGGCGCACTGGATTTCGGCATGGTGGTGGATGGCGCGGTCGTGATGATCGAAAACATCGTACGCCACTTGGGCCTGAAGAACGGGATTAAAACACCCAACGAACGGATCGGGGACGCCTCGCACGAAGTGCAGCGGCCGGTGTTCTACGCCATCGCCATCATTATTACTGCTTACTTGCCCATTTTTACGCTGCAGCGCGTGGAGGGAAGGCTGTTTCATCCCATGGCGTGGACCGTAGCGTTTGCGCTGCTCGGGGCCTTGCTGTTCTCGATTGTGATTGCACCGGTGCTGGCTAGCTTCGCCTTCGCGAAGGGCGCGAAGGAGTGGAGCAATCCAGCCATGCATTTCTCGGTCAAGTACTACCGGATCGCAGTTCGGTGGGCAATTCGCCGGCGCGTGCTCACAGTCGGTGTGGGCGTGCTCGGCCTTGTCGTGGCACTTTACCTCGCGCTCGGCGGGGTCATCGGTTCTGAATTCCTGCCCCACTTGGATGAAGGGGCGCTCTGGGTGCGGGGAACACTTGCGCCCAGCACCGGGCCGGACGAGGGGATCAGAGTGTCAAATCAAGCGCGGATCATACTTTGCTCTTTCCCCGAAGTCCCGCAATGCACTAGTCAAACGGGACGGCCGGATGACGGCACCGACACGACGAGCTTCTTCAATACGGAGTATTTCGTCGACCTCAAGCCGAAAGAAAAATGGCGTCCTATCTTTCACGAGAACAAGGACCAACTGATCGCCGCCATTAATCGCGAGCTCAATAAGATTCCGGGCGCCGTCTGGGGTTTTTCGCAGCCTATCGAAGACAACATGGAGGAAGCAGTCAGCGGAGTGAAGGGCGAGCTGGCAACTAAGGTCTACGGCGATGACTTGAAGACTCTTGAAGAGAAGAGCGACCAGATAGCCAGGATCATGGGAAGTGTTCAGGGCATCGAGGACCTTGGAGTCTTTCATGTGCTGGGCCAGCCCAACTTGAACGTGACTGTTAACCGCGACGCGGCGGCTCGCTACCAGATCAACGTCGCGGACGTGCAGGATGCGATTCAGACCGCTGTTGGAGGCAACGCGCTCACCCAGGTTCTTAAGGGCGAGGCGCGATACGACCTCGTATTGCGCTATCTCCCGAAATACCGGGATACGAAGGAAGCAATCGAGAGAATTCGTCTGCTATCGCCTTCCGGGGAACGCGTATCGCTGGCGCAGCTCTGCAAGATCGAGGAGAACGATGGCGGTTCCGAAATCTATCGCGAGGGCAATCAACGTTACGTTGCGATCAAGTACAGCGTCCGAGGCCGTGACCTGGGCGGCGCCGTCGAAGAAGCAATGAAGAAGGTCACCGAACAGATCAAACTACCGCCCGGCTACCACATCGATTGGGAGGGGGAATACGAAAGTCAGAAACGGGCGGACGAGCGATTGCTTATCGTGTTGCCCATCACGATCCTGCTTATCTTCATCATCCTTTATACGATGTTCAAATCCTTCAAGTGGGCATTGCTGATCCTTGCGAACGTTGCTATGGCTCGAATCGGCGGTCTGCTTGCCCTGCTGATCTCCGGCACCAACTTTAGTGTTTCCTCCGGTGTTGGCTTCTTGGCGCTGTTCGGCGTGTCCGTGCAGACGGGAGTCATCATGCTGGAGTACATCAATCAGCTTCGAGCACGGCGATACTCAATCGAGGATGCCGCGGTTGAGGGGGCTGTGCTCCGTCTGCGGCCCATCATGATGACCATGCTGGTGGCGACTCTCGGTTTGCTGCCTGCCGCTCTGTCGCATGCGATTGGTTCCGATTCACAGCGGCCCTTTGCAATCGTCATCGTGGGAGGCTTGATAGCCGACTTGGTGATGAGCATCTTCCTGTTGCCCACGCTGTATGTTTGGATCGCAGGTGAACGAGACGTGCTTCCACCTTCCGAAGAAGGGTTCGACGTGGGCGAGCATGTGGATTGAAGCCGGGGATGAAATGAACCTGGTGGTCAGTGCCGTCGCGCTAGCTCTTGGAGTCTTTGCTGTGGTCGCACCAAAGAGGGCGGCTGCAATTTGGGGATCAGAGCGTCTTGCGAAATTGGCTCCCCCGCAAAAGTCCTTGTTCGTTCAGTGGTATCGGGCGTTTGGTGTCATCCTTTGTTTGGCGGCCATACTGTTCGCGCTTGATAGTATTTCGTCTCGCTGAGTTGTTCCTAGGGACGGGCTAACCCGAAGTTGCGTAACTGGAAAGAATCGTCGCGACACGGTCCAGAAGTCGGCTTGTGGGAAGTTGGAACTTTCATCTGGCGCTTGCAGTCGATTGCTGGGGAGAAGATAACACTCGTGGAACGTTGCATTACAGAGTGGGACTAAAGCCCAATATCGTAATCGAGCAAGAGACCAGTCTCCTTAGTGCGTTGGGCTGCAGGGAAAAACGGCTCGGCCAACCTTTGGGCTCTTAAGACTGCCCCATGCGGGGTGAGGCACGTGAGCGGAAAGTCAATGAGTTCTATAAAAAGCAGTTGATCGCGCCTTGGGCGCAGTCACTGGTGCCAGAAACTTGTCGCGGCGCCGCACTGTCTGTGAGACTTGGCGAGGATTCGGTTCGGCGAGCTAAGGCCGACTTCCCACTGGTGCCTTTGTGCCCGGTAAAAAGCATGGCTCCGGTACTGGCGATCGCTGGCATGGTGGCAAGGGCAGTCGATACGACGGCCCTTTGACCCCGTTGGGGAGATTTTCTAAACCTTTCGTCACCGGCCCGAACCGGATTCCATCTTTCAGCGAGGAGCGTAGCGATGACGGCAGGCAACAAGTTGTGGCGGAACCGGAAGGAGAGGAAAAACTGGGCACGGCGATTGCGATCGGAAAATCCTGGACTGGAAGTAGTTCATCCGCATGCGGCAGGAATCGATGTGGGGAACAGCGCGCATTACGTTGCCGTGCGGCCGGACCGAGATCCGGAATCGGTACGCCGGTTTGAGTGTTTTACGGCAGACTTGTACCGTCTGGCGGAATGGTTAGCAAGCTGTGGAGTAAAGACGGTCGCCTTGCAGTCGACTGGGGTGTATTGGATTCAGGGTCTATGTCCGCACAACCGCATCAGTGGTGACAAGTTGTTGGGCAAAGGCACACGGCACGTGGTCAACCGCGCTGCCACAGCGCTACGGCTGGCTGCCAGGAATCTGATCCGCAGCCGCAGCTACCTGGGAGCCCAATACCGTCGTTTACGCACCAAGCTGGGTGCCCCCAAAGCCATCACTGCCATGGCTCACCGCCTCGCACGACTCGTCTATCGTATGCTGAAGTACGGTCAACGATACGTCGACAAAGGGACTGAGTACTACGAGAACCGATACCGCCAACAACAAATCCACTTACTTCAAAAGAAGGCGGTCAAACTCGGCCTCCAGATCACGGTAGCGGTGCAATCTTGAGTTTGTTTCTGGGGAGGGATGTCAAGAAAAAAAGCTCCGCCTCGACCGGAAGGCGAGATTTTTTCTCGAGATCCAGCCCACTGTAGTTTCGCAACCGTGGAGAAGTTTGGCTGGTTGTCCATTCTCGTAAGGGTTTCTTTGCTGATGGTGGCAATGCCATCGAGTTCGAAAGAGCGGCAAGCGAGCTGGTTGCTTCGCAGGCAACCCTGGTTCTATGCGAGGCTCGTGGCCTATGGCTATTTCTGGTTATCCGAGAGGGCATACCGTGAAATGGGTGACTCGGTGCCAAAGCACGCGGGGCCGGATCTCATTGACTGATACTCCTCTCGAACCGAGCATCTCCAGAACCCCACCGACCACCACCAGTTTGCCTCTCACACAGCGGTACTCGCCGCTGTCGTGAGTCTCGACCGCGAAACCGCTGTAGGCCCAGAGCTGCCGCTTGCTACGGAAACGCTGGGGTGTCTGCAGCCATGCAACCAGCAAGGTAGCCTGAATCGGACCGATGGAAGGAATCTGACGAAGTAACTTCACCCCAGGATGCTGCTAACTCTCCCGCAGGAGCTCACCTCGTGCTTGCAAGACGCAGGGGCTGCAGACTATCGAGTTGCTGGTATAAATGCTCGGCTCGAACCCGAACTCCTGGTTCCCCGAGCTTGGCCAGCCACTCGGCGCGATGACGGGGAGCATAGACGCCGGCGCCACTGCAGGGAATGGCCCAGCTACGGTACAGGGCTTTGATCCGATTCATCACGCGGGTCACATCTTTGGTGATCGTCAGATAGCTCCGGGCCAACTCTTTTAAGGCGCGTATTCCATGCTCTTCGTGGTACACCGGCTTGAGTTGGTTGGTGCGTAACCACTCGGCCAGCTTTTGCGCGTCGATCCGGTCACTCTTGTTGCCCTCTTTCAACAGAGCCGCCTTTCGCGGATCGCAAACTTCCAGCCGGCTGATATGGGGTTTCGGGAGATGGTGTAGCCAGGCAGCCGAGGTTCCTTCCTCGAAGGTCAGGGACAGAGTCCCGTGTAACCCTTGGATGAACTCAACCATCGTGTCCGCTTTGGTCTCCAGCAGGCATTCCATGAGCAGCTTGCCATGAGCATCCATCACGGCAGCGGAAATAGTGGCCTGATGAACGTCCATGCCGATATACTTTTCCTGATTCATAAAGGCGCTCCTTTTCGCTAGGTTGGCGATCCGAACACTCACACCGTACCGCAAAACTGGGCGCCTTTTTATATTGCGTGAAATGATTCCAATGTCGGCTCCCACGCCCGAGCAAAGGTGCGCGGACGACCCGCGCGGAACTAATTGAGCAAAGTCACGACAGCGATTCGGAATATCCAAGCACTCGCATTCCGGTTGCTGCCTCGTGAGAAATGATCATACGCTCGCACCAGCTAAGCCGACTTCGCACAGCTGTGGGGCGCACCCGAACGGAGAGTGCGATATCCTCCTCGATCTCAACGCCGAGCCATGACTCCAGTTTGCGGAAGTCGAAGGCGCTGCTAATCAGGTCTTCATATTTTACGTGGAAGGATGGGAATCCCACGGGCAGCTCGGACCAACTTGTCACTACCCGATTCCAGTGTCTGGCGATCCCGGCGGCCGAGTCGACGCGAATGTCAGGGCGCCGATAGTAGATGTGATGCCAGCCCGAATCTGACAACGATCGGTAGCAGTCGTATGGATGACGTGCCAGAAGTACGAATTTGGCTTGCGGGTACAGCCAATGCAGGAAGGTTGCTTCAACCGCGCTCAGCCGAACCTCTTTGAAACCCCAGCGGACAAAACCTCGCTCGCGCGCGGGTTCGCCAAGCCATCGATCGAACAGCCTTCGAAGAGCGCGCCGGAAATCGTCGCCCGGAGGATAAAGGTTGGCGATCCACGACCTCGCCAGCGACGATGACGTCAGTTTGTGTTGCGCATAGAGTCCTTCAAGTCCGGGGAATGTGGAAATCCGAATCAGCATCTCGACAATTCCGGACACCAGCGCCATTTCGCCGAACGGTTCGCCCCAGAGAAGCAGGCGCGGGTCAGTAACCAAAATACGTTGAAGCAGAGTTGAGCCTGATCTCCAACCAGCAGCAAGCAGGAAAATGGGAGGCTCCGTTGTTTGTTCCGCGTCCAAGACGTTTAACGTAGGTGTATCGAGAGTCATCAGAACTTCAGCTAAATGCTCTACCATTGGAAGAGTTACCCGCTTGCACCGCGCCCAGTCCCAGAGTTCGCGTCCTCCGTTTCGGCGGCTCCATGCCAACAACCGTCGTAAGCGTGGTTTCGTCGCCGCACTGATTTGCCCACTGGCTTGCATCTCTCCCGCCGTGGGAGGCGGTCCGCACTGTTGTGCACTCTCAGCAAGATTTGGCTCCCTCTCAAAAGTGATCTTTTGCATGCGCAAGACACCGCTAGTTCCGAGTGTCCCCTGTTAACGGCAGAGACAGAAAGTTACGGCGGTAACAACTTCGACGCGATCTCCTATCCTGAAAGAAGCCAAGGCGGAGTACGCCAACCTGCAGTAGGTGGAAGTAGCCGGGAGAAGTCCTGCCTAGTTGCTTGCCGTTTGCCGCTAGTTGGCGTAAACAGGCCCGATTTCACCAACTGAGAATTGCCCGGCAGGCTGAGGCAAACCACAGGCTCCCAAAAGGTATTCCTTTTTTGAGGGGTCAGAACGCTGAAGTCGGGCCATTGCAATTCAATGAGTTATAGGGAAAAAATAGGCCTTTTCTTGATGGCGGAAGACCCCAAGTCGAATCGCATACCATCGTCCCGTTGTACTTCCACAAAATAGTGTCGCGAGTGAAGGTGTTCCCACTACGATGCGGCGGTCGAGATGGGGGATAGCTATAGGAGGGGAAAGGCGTACGGCACGCGGCGTGCGGCCCGATTGTAAACTGCCGGGAAACTGGCCGAGCACTGAGCCCTCAAAACCACCACGATGTCCCCGATTGGAACCGTGCCCACAAATCAGCGCAACGGGACGAAGGGCTGGACGGCTCGTGGGTGCATGCCTAGCTGCGATGCTTTGTTTCTTTGTGTTGGCGGTCTGGGACTATCTGCGCTTTCAGAATGAATTTGCCCACTTGTACTAGCGGTTCCCACAGATGGCCAAATACGTCCCACCGGGCTATACCCCACCTGAATTGGGCCACGATGCAATACAGGGCACACCCGAACAGTTATCGCAGGATCGCCACAAGTATGACCAGCGCTGCGGCGTTCTTTGGCCAGGAACCCGTGAGCCTGATCGACGAGGGACGAGTGGAGTCTTACAAAGCTTGGCGCATCAACGAGCATGAGATTCGGGACATTACCTTGAGGCACGACCTCCACGCATTATCGAAGTTCTTCGGCTACGCGATAACACAGTGCTGGACGCGGGACAATCCCGTGCGCAGAGTGGATATTCCATCTGATGCCGATGCGGTCCGGATTCATGTCATAACGGTGGAAGAAGAAAAGCACTATTTTCTCCGCGCCCGAAACACAAGGATCTCTACGATTTGGGGCGGCTAATCTTGAACCAGGGGATGCGACCCGACGAGGTAACCGGTATTCGCAAGGAAGATGTGGACCTTGAGCGTGGGCAGTTGCACATCCGTAACGGGAAGTCGCCCGCGGCACGTCGGACGCTGGATCTAATTGCTGAGAGCCGAAAAATTCTTGCGCGGCGAATGCACGGAAGTTCTCCCTGGGTTTTCGCGTCACATCGAAACCCGGGTCAGCACATTGCCCCATGACCGTGTTTGCACGACGGCCTCAAGGGAAGGAGTCACATTGACATTTGTGCTGTACGATCTCCGGCATACATTTGCTACGCGGCTCGCTCAGGCTGGTATCGACTTGGCGACGCTCGCGGCGATCCTCGGCAGTTCCATAAGGTTAGTCCACCGGTACGTCCACCCCACCGCCGAGCACAAGCGGGCGGCGATGCTCCCGTATGAGGAAACGATGAAGGTGGCAGAAGAGGCCCATGCCGAACCACTTGGCGGAAGGATCAATTGAGGCTCGTAATCCTTGTCCACTTTTTGTCCACCCTGGAGTCCCAAAATGCCCCATTTTGGCCTAACGGGACCAAATCAGAGCGAAGCTGCAAGGGAACCTAAATCCAGCGTGTTCAGGGAAATACAAGAAAAGGTTGGAGGCGCGGGTCGGAATCGAACCGACGTATAAAGGTTTTGCAGACCTCTCCCTTACCACTTGGGTACCGCGCCGTATGGTCTAAATTAGCGTCATCCGCCAAAAAAGTCCATCCGGCGAGGTGGCTTAGCTGGTGGCAGGAGCGGAATCCAACAATCCTCCCTCCACTGACAAGGTCCATTTCTCCGCCAGCGACGGGGATTCTTTCGCAAACGAATTTCCAGCTTGCGCCAACTCGACGCGATCTTCTTCTGACCGTATCAGCAGCTGACGTATTCGCAACTTGGCTTTGTGCAGTTGCGATTTCGAGTTGCCAACGGAACAACCGAACAGTTCTGCAATTTCCTGATGCTCATAGCCCTCGACTTCGTGCAGCAGGAAGATGGTGCGATATCCGTGCGGCAGTTCTTTGAGGGCACGGGCTAGTGCGACGCGATCGACGCAGCCGACCAGCTGATCGTCCTGGGCCCCATATTCGCGGCGAATATTATTGGCGCCCTCGTCGCTGTTGCGGGGCGCGTCCAGCGAAACCTGGCACAGTGACTTCTTGCGAAAATACATTAGTACTGTGTTGACGGCGATGCGATGGAGCCAGGTCGACAGCGCTGAATCTCCCCGAAAGCTTGCCAGCTTGCGAAATACCTGCATGAATGCTTCCTGGGTGAGATCTTCGGCTTCTGCAGTGTTATTGGTCATGCGCAGACAGAGGGAATAGATCCGCGCCTTATGGGCGTGAAATAAGGCGGCAAAAGCGTCCGAATCTCCTAGCTGTGCGCGCTTGATTAGTGCGGCATCGAGAGAAACGGTACCGGTGCTGTCGGCATCGCCGTTCACTGGCGTCTCCTTCCTACACGATGAAACGGCCCGAGCTTGGTCGTTTTCACATCTGGCAGGGTAGAGTCAAAAGTCGCGACGGTATATCCGGTGCAGGCCGTAGGTGTTTCCTTATATTTCTGTACGCCTTATGGGTAGTAAAAACAGTGCAAAACGTTTCAGTGAGTGGGCAGTGCATCCATTCGCGCAAGTGTCGAAAACCGTCGAACTGCCCCGTTCTATCAGTTCCGTTAGTTTCGTCTTTCCAGCCTGCGTGATTAGAAGACGGTCAGCTACACGGAAACACTGGAAGCATTACAGAGTGGGCGGGATTGGCTGCCATGGTTGTTTGACCTATGCTGCCCGCAGTTCAATTTTCCTCAACGTGCCTACCTATCGAGCGGGAGCCGGTAAGAAAACATAGCTGGTTCCCGCTTCTCGCCTTCTGACTGCTGCGAATAACGGAATTAACAAGAAAGAAGTAAAGACACTTACTGACGGAAATACAGCACTAGCTGGATAGGAGCACCAGCGCAGGTAAGGTATCAGTCATTCAGACCCGACGCGAAAGAGGCGGAAGGCAGGCGGTCGCTGTACAATCCCATTCGTTAGGAGCCCCTGCCTCCGCCCAATATCTTCGCTCGAGGTTTCCAATTGCTCAATCAGACCGCTCCAATCGTGTGGCCGGGTAAGCCTTACCCATTGGGAGCAACCTGGGACGGCGAAGGAGTTAACTTCGCCATCTTTTCCGAACATGCAGAGAGAATTGATCTGTGTTTTTTTGACGAGAGCGGCCGCCGTCAAATTCACTGTGTGTCTCTACGGGAACAGACCGATCAGGTCTGGCACTGTTATTTGCCAGAAGCACGTCCCGGCCTTCTGTACGGCTACCGGGTTTACGGTCCTTACGACCCGGCGCACGGGTTGCGCTTTAATCATCACAAACTGTTGCTTGATCCTTACGCCAAGCTGGTCCAGGGTGACCTGAAGTGGAGTGATTCGCATTTTGGCTATCGGATCGGACATAAGCTCGAAGACCTATCCTACGACCGTCGAGATGACGCGTCGGGCACCCTGAAAGGTGTCGTCGTCGACTCCTCCTTCACGTGGGGAAGTGATCAGCCGCCGCGCATTCCCTGGCACCACAGCATAATTTATGAGGTCCATGTAAAGGGCTTTACCGTCCGCCATCCGGACGTCCCGCCTGCACAGCGCGGTACCTACGCTGGTTTGACGACCGCGCCAGTCATTGATTACCTGAAGCGGCTCGGTATTACCGCGGTCGAGTTGATGCCGGTTCACTGTTTTGTGGACGACCGCCAATTGGTCCAAAGAGGTCTGCGCAACTATTGGGGTTACAACACCATTGGTTTTTTTGCGCCGGAGCCGCGATATGCTGCCACGGGAACCATCAACGAGTTTAAGACGATGGTAAAGGCGCTCCACTCCGCTGGAATCGAGGTTATTTTGGATGTTGTCTACAACCATACCGCGGAGGGAAACCAGCTCGGACCAACATTGTCATTCCGGGGAATTGACAATCCAGTGTATTACCGGCCTGCTCCTGATAATCCGCGCTTTTACATGGACTACACGGGAACCGGCAATACCTTGAATATGCGCCATCCCCGAGTCCTGCAGCTCATCATGGACAGCCTTCGCTATTGGGTGCTCGATATGCATGTAGACGGCTTCCGCTTCGACTTGGCTGCGACCCTGGCGCGCGAACTACATGAGGTGGACCGTCTCGGCGCATTCCTGGACATCATCCATCAGGATCCCGTGCTGTCTCAGGTCAAACTAATTGCCGAGCCCTGGGACTTGGGCGAAGGCGGATATCAAGTGGGCAAATTCCCGGTGGGCTGGGCGGAGTGGAATGATCGCTACCGGGACGCGGTGCGATCGTATTGGAAAGGCGATGGCGGCCAGATCGGAGAATTGGCGTACCGGATTACCGGGTCAAGTGATCTGTACGCGCGCAGCGGGCGGCGGCCATATGCCAGTATTAACTTCGTCACCGCTCACGACGGGTTCACCCTCCAAGACTTGGTCAGCTACAACCAGAAACACAACGAAGCGAACGGCGAGGAAAATCGCGACGGCACTGACAACAATCGCAGCTGGAATTGTGGAGTGGAAGGGCCTACCGACGACCCAAGTGTGAAGGCACTTCGGAATCAACAAAAACGTAATTTTCTAGCCACTTTGTTGTTGTCGCAGGGCGTGCCCATGCTGTTGGCTGGTGACCCAATCGGACATACGCAGCAGGGAAACAATAATGCTTATTGCCAGGACAATGAGATCAGCTGGATCAATTGGGATGAGGGGTCGGCTGATTTGGAGTTATTGGCGTTTGTCCGGCGGGTGATCGCGTTGCGCAAGGACCATCCTGTTTTTCGTCGCCGAAACTTCTTTCAAGGTAGGGCGATTAAGGGTGTCGGTGTCAAGGATATTTTATGGTTGATGCCGGATGGCCGGGAAATGACCGACGAGGAATGGGGACAAGAGTCAGCTCGCAGCCTGGGAGTGCTTCTTTCTGGAGAAGGGCTCGGAGAACTGGATGAACGAGGACATCCGGTCACCGATGAGAATTTCCTGCTTTTGATGAACGCCTACCATGAGCCGGTCCCTTTCCAATTGCCCGCGGTTGCTTTTGGAAAGGGGTGGCTGGCTCTTATCGACACCTCATGCCAAACCGCGCATGGCGTTCCCACCTTCTACGATGCGGGGACAAGCTATCCGTTACAAGCGCGGTCTTTGGTCTTGCTGCAAGAGCGCCAGGGGGATCAGGTGCGTAGCAAGGACCGGCGGCATGAAGCGTAGCCATGCCATGCCGTTTGGGGCAGAGTGCCGCGACGATGGCCACGTTCGATTTCGGCTCTGGGCGCCGAAAGCACGAAGCGTCGAGTTGGTACTCTGTGAACCCGAATCGCATTACATTTCCTTGGCAAGGCAAGCCGATGGCTGGTTTGAGCTAATCACCAATCAAACCAGGGCCGGTTCTCGTTACCATTACCAGATCGATAGAAAGTTGAAGGTGCCGGATCCGGCAGCTCGCTTTCAGCCGTCAGATGTGCATGGACCCAGCGAGGTCGTCAATCCTGCAACCTTCGAATGGAAAGACCAAGTCTGGCGCGGCAGGCCTTGGCAAGAAGCGGTCATCTATGAGCTTCACGTCGGCGCATTCACACCAGAAGGTACGTTTGCCGGGGTTCAAAAGCGACTCGATTACCTTGCTGAGTTGGGAATTACCGCCCTCGAGCTGATGCCAGTTTCGGATTTCCCGGGAACCCGAAACTGGGGATACGACGGAGTGTTGCCGTATGCTCCCGATAGTTCCTACGGCCGTCCCGAAGACCTGAAACGCCTGGTGCAGGCAGCCCATGCAAAGGGGCTGATGATGTTTCTTGATGTTGTCTATAACCACTTCGGCCCCGAGGGCAACTATCTCCGTGCGTACTCTCCGCAGTTCTTTACCGATCGGTATCGTACGCCGTGGGGCGAGGGGATCAATTTTGATGGCGAGGGAAGCCGCCTAGTTCGAGACTTCTTCATCCACAATGCTCTCTACTGGCTCGAGGAATACCACTTCGACGGATTGCGCCTGGACGCGGTGCACGCGATTTCTGATGATTCCACACCCGACATTCTTACCGAGTTGGCGGAAACAGTCAGAAAGGCTTTCGGACCTAGGTACGTCCATCTAGTGCTTGAGAATGACGACAACAATTCACACTATTTAACGCGCGATGAGCATGCCCGCCCGCGATGGTATAACGCTCAGTGGAATGATGATGTCCATCACGCACTGCACGTTCTGCTTACTGGCGAGACCGACGGATATTACTCTGATTATTCGCAGCAGCCGATTCAGCAATTGGGCCGTTGCCTCACCGAGGGCTTCGCCTACCAGGGTGAGTTTTCCGCCTACCGTGGCGCCAACCGCGGGCAACGTAGCAGTACTTTGCCACCCGAGGCCTTCGTCTCATTTCTGCAAAATCACGATCAAATAGGAAACCGGGCCTTTGGCGAAAGAATCCTAGAACTGGCCGAGGCAGAGGCCGTGCGGGCGGTCATGGCCATTTTGCTGCTCGCGCCGTCTCCACCTTTACTTTTCATGGGAGAAGAGTTCGGTGCGAGAACGCCGTTCTTGTTCTTCTGCGACTTTGGCGGTGAATTGAGGGCCGCAGTAACTGAGGGCAGGCGCGCTGAGTTCGCTCGGTTTTCGCGATTCAGCTCGGTTGAGAGCCTGGAGCATATTCCTGAGCCCAACTCCGAGCAGACCTTTGACCGTTGCAAGCTGGATTGGGGTGGCCTACAAGGTCCACAGTCTCAGACCTGGCTGCAATTCTATCGTGAGCTGCTGGCGATCAGGCAAAAAGAGATTGTTCCTCGTCTGAATGGGATGAAATCAAGCGCCGGCTTTGCGGTTCAGGATGAGGGAGCCCTCAGGGTGGAGTGGAGATTCGAAGAAGCGATAACTCTGACGCTGGTGGCGAATCTGGGTGCAAGCCCGACCACTCTAGTGACTCATCCGGCTGGTCGGATCATCTACGCAAATCGTGTAGGCATGGCGAGGGATCTCCACAAGCGTCAAGGGCAAACAAAGGTGCTACCATGGTCGACCGCGTGGTTTCTCCATCCATGAGATCACCTCGCATCCCGCTGGCTACCTATCGATTGCAGTTCAGTCGTAATTTTACTTTCGCCCAAGCGACCAAATTAGTCCCGTATCTCGCTGCGTTAGGTATTTCCGATTGTTATGCCTCCCCATTCCTTAGAGCGCGCCCGAACAGCACACACGGTTACGACATCATCGATCACAATGCACTCAATCCTGAGATTGGAACTCAGGAAGAGTTCGATCTTTACGTGGAGGTGTTACGCGAACACGGGATGGGCCAGATTATAGATATTGTGCCCAACCACATGGGCGTCATGGGCAGTGACAATGCGTGGTGGATCGATGTCCTCGAAAACGGCGAGGCTTCCAACTACGCAGAGTTTTTTGATATCGACTGGCAGCCACTCAAAGAAGAACTGCAGGGCAAGATTCTGGTGCCGGTCCTGGGAGATCAATACGGCGTCGTACTTGACCGAGCGGAATTGAAGCTCGCCTTCTCGGAAGAAAAGGGCGAGTTCAGCATCTTCTATTATCAGCACAGATTCCCGATAGATCCGCGGGAGTACTCGCGCATTCTCGGCCATCGTGTGGCGCCGCTGGAACAAAGTTTGGGTGCACAGAACGAGCAGTTATTGGAACTGCAGAGCCTGATCGCCGCCTTCAATCACTTGCCGGCGCGCAGCGAGACGGCTCCAGAAAAGCGGGAGGAACGGATACGCGACAAAGAGATTCACAAACGGCGCCTCGCGACTCTGTATGGTCGCTCCCGAGAGATAGCCGCCTTTATCGACCAGAATGTTGAGCAAGTCAATGGGATATCCGGGGACACGAAGAGCTTCAATGACCTTCACGAACTCATCAAGGCGCAGGTCTACCGCCTCGCATATTGGCGAGTGGCTGCAGATGAGGTCAATTATCGTCGGTTTTTCGACATCAACGATCTGGCCGGACTGCGGATGGAGAACGAGGCAGTTTTTGAGGGTACGCATCACTTCGTACTTGACCTGGTCCGGCAAGGCAAAGTGGACGGTCTCCGCATCGATCATCCGGATGGGCTGTACGACCCTGCGCAATATTTCCGGCGATTGCACTCCGGCTTGGATCCGGAAGCGAAGGTGTTACACGGCGAGTCACGGCCATCTGTGTACGTGGTAATTGAGAAAATTCTCACCGGCGACGAGCAGCTGCCGAAAGATTGGCTGGTTCAGGGAACCACGGGTTACGACTTTACCAACCTAGTGAACGGTTTATTTGTCGATCCAGAGGCACTCGGCAAGATGAGCCGGATCTACCGGACGTTTGTGGAGCATCCACTAACCTTCGAGAATCAGGTCTACCGCAGCAAGAAAATCGTCATCCACACGGCACTTGCGAGCGAGCTGAATGGACTGGCAAATGCGTTGAGCCGCATTGCCCTTTCCAATCGTCACACCTGTGACTTCACCCTGAACAGCTTGCGAGACGCGATTAGCAGAATTGTCGCTTGCTTCCCGGTCTATCGCACCTACATCTCCGAAAATCAAATCTCGCGGGCTGACCGCGCCTACATCGATTACGCGGTTGAATGCGCCAAGCGAATGAGCGCAGGTTCTGACACCAGCGTGTTTGACTTTACGCGCGGTGTGTTGCTCGCGCGGGCAGTGAACGGTCAGGGAACGGCTTTCAAAAAAGCGGCAATTCGATTTGCCATGAAGTTCCAGCAGTTCACCAGTGCGGTAATGGCCAAAGGACTAGAGGATACCTGCTTCTACCGTTACCACCGCCTGGTTTCCCTCAACGAGGTCGGCGGAGATCCACGGAGATTCGGCGTAGCTCCGGACGTTTTCCATGGAAAGATCAAGGAGCGGACAAAAGACTGGCCTCACAGCATGCTGACTTCGTCCACGCACGACACCAAGCGTTCCGAGGACGTTCGGGCGCGTATCAACGTACTTTCGGAAATTCCAGCTCTGTGGCGAAAGAATGTGCGCCATTGGCGCCGGTTGAACCAGGACAAGAGGAGCGTAGTGGCCGATTCTGAGGCGCCATCGCGAAACGATGAATATCTGCTATACCAGACTTTAATCGGGGCCTGGCCGCTTGAAGCAGCCGCGGCGCCGTCCCCATCTTTTTGTGAGCGAATCAAGCAGTACATGCTGAAAGCGGTTAGGGAAGCAAAGGAGAAAACCAGTTGGGCAAATCCGAATGCCGCCTATGAGGAGGCAGTCAGCGCCTTCGTTGAAGCTATCCTTACAGCAGGTCCTTCTAATCAATTTCTAAACGATTTTGTGCCGCTTCAACAGTATGTCGCACGCATGGGCATGTTCAACAGCCTGTCGCAAATCCTGATCAAGTTCTCCGTACCTGGAGTGCCCGACGTCTACCAGGGTAATGAGCTGTGGGACTTCAGCTTGGTAGATCCTGATAACCGTCGGCCGGTCGATTTCGCGCGGCGCCAGCACATTCTTGAGGAGCTTCAGTTGTTCGGCCTTCAGTCCTGTGCCTGTCTAAAGTCCAGGGTTCGACAACTGAGCGAGAATATGAGCGATGGGCGAATCAAGATGTATTTGACATGGAAGACTTTGTTGATGCGAAAGCAGCTGCCATCTCTGTTCCAGGAAGGAGAGTACCTGCCTCTGGCCGTCCACGGTGCGAACGCCAGTCACGTCGTTGCCTTCGCCCGGCGCCATGGGAATACTTCGGCCATTGTGGTGGTACCGCGCTTGTGTGCTCAATTACTCAAGGACACGTCAACTTCTCTTCTTGATTCTGCTGTCTGGAAAGACACCCAGGTGGTACTCTCCATCGGCAATGAGACGCGCGCTTACCGCAATGCCTTTACCTTGGAAACCATTCTGCCCGAGAAGGCTGAGGACACCAAAGTTGTCAAAGTGTCCAGATTACTCGAAGATTTCCCGCTGGCTCTTCTGATCGAGCAAAACAGGGGCGCCCACAATCAATAACTGGAAATCCAGCCCATCTTAATTCTCTTCGTTTCATCGCGTGAATTCTCTTCGTTCTCTGCAGCGGGGTTTACTGCGAAGTAAATCCAGCATTCACCTGATTGCACCATTTCGCTTTGCTGGTGTGAAATCATTTTGGCTGAGTGTCTGATTCGAGTAGCAGATACGGAGGATGAACTATGCGCCATAGTTCCTTATCCGGACAGACGCGAGCGTGGAAAGAATTGTATATCGCCGCCTTGTTTGAGACTGACAAGACGATGATTCCAGAGAGAATTTCCCAGGCACAACTCGCTATTCGGAGGCGTCGAAGCCATTTGCTCGAGGCCGGATCCGATCCTCGGGAACGGCAAGCTTTGGACAATGCTCTTTTCTCGCTTCAAGCATTGAGGTCTTGCCTCGCCATACGCTCTTCTGCGGCTGCTTAGCGCTCATAACAGATTTACGGCGGTGGCCCTAAGCAGCTCTCTTTGTGCCTTGGCTACGTTCTGCTTTCTTCGTGCGGACAGCCTTCATCGCCGAAAGGTGACGAGCTGCGGAACCGCGCTTCTTGGCGGAGCTTCTTGCCTGCTTGGAAAGCGACTGGTGTGAGGCGGC
This sequence comes from uncultured Acidobacteriota bacterium, assembly GCA_963696025.1. Taxonomy (GTDB): domain Bacteria; phylum Acidobacteriota; class Terriglobia; order Terriglobales; family Acidobacteriaceae; genus JABCYV01. The sequence goes on along the minus strand of CAVOII010000014.1, from coordinate 758,790 downwards.
ACTATGCCCTTTTTTCTTGAGAGCACTCCGGGTCGCTCTGGAGCGCGTGCTGGACGTCTCGCCCGAAGATCTGTTCTGCCCCTTGCTGTAGTCACGGCTAGCCTGTTTCCGAGTCTTGGCTGTGCCTTTGCCAGGCGCTGGCAATTTGACCCCGGCACGCCGCGCTTTTGAAAGTCCAATTGCGATCGCCTGTTTGGTCGAGGCGGCGCCGTGCTTGCCCTCTCGCACGTGATGCATTTCCTCTCGCACGAATTCTCCCGCCTGCGTGCTTGGTGACTTACCTTCTCTAGCATCTTCCTGAGCGTGCTCGATAGTTTCTTTTTCAGGCATACGAACCTCCTTGGTTCAGCCTAGGCCACAGCGTGATCGGCGAAAATCGAGTCGCTTCTGTAGTCAGGACAACTGTTTCCTGTAGGTATCAAGTTTTGTCGTCACGGTCATAGCCCCACCTACGCGGCTTGCTTCTTTGCAGCTAACCTGGCTACTTGTTTGAGATCATTTACGAATGCGCGCATTTGTTGGAGACGAGACTCGGCGTCGGGCGCGCGCAGAATCGATGAAGGATGCACGGTCGCCATCGCAAATGGCGCAAGTGGAGACTCGACCAGTTGCCCTCGTCGACGGGTCACGCTGAAGTCTCTCCCAATAAGGCCTGAGCGGCAGTTGCGCCCCGGCAGACAACAACTTGAGGCTTCACCACACGAAGTTCGGCCTCCGGCCAGGGGCGACAAGCGTGAATTTCCGAATACCGAGGCTTCTTGTGGACGCGCCGCTTCCCACGTTCGGCCGGGGACCACTTGAAATGCTTCACTGCATTCGTGACGTAGACTCGCGCGCGCGCAATACCGACCTCGGCCAAGGCTTCATCGAGGATCCTCCCCGAGGGTCCTACGAAAGGATGACCAGCCCGGTCCTTCTGATCTCCTGGTTGCTCCCCTACAAACATGATTTTGGACTTCGAACTCCCTTCGCCAAATACAGTTTGTGTGGCGTGCTTCCAGAGATCGCAAGCCTTGCAGACGTTAGCTGCTTGGCGCGAGCCAGTGATTGTTCCGTCGGATGGTACGAGATGTGCCGCAGTGGTTTCCGCACCAGTCTCTGGCCCCGACGGTTCAGACTTCCTCGACAACCGTTTCACGCTGAGGTCCGTGCAGCGGAGTAGGAATCTCTCCCATCATTAGACCCCGGCATGAAAGTGAGGACACCCGGGGCTGACCGTAAGCCTCGCGAAGAAATCCTGTACTTACAGTTTTTGTGACTGCGTGCGCGAAGGCATGCATCGCGATCTACAAGAATGCATCTCAATTCGCAAAAAGGAGGATTATGGCAAACAAACGCGCGGTAAATAAAAACAAAAAGCGATGGGTAGCAACTGTAAAGACTGATTCTACCCACCCTCCTGCGGGATTATTTACCAAGAGCGCTAGTACCATCGCGAGCGCACTGGCTTCCAAGAAGGTCTCGCCGAAAGGCCCAGGATCCGGCATGCGGATGCTCAATTACTTCATAAATCGGGCAGGTCGAGGATTGTCTGCCGAGCGAAGGACAGAACTGAAAAAAGCCAAGGTCCTGCTTTCGAAACGGATTAAGCATCAAGGGAAAGCGGACAAGAGAAAACCTATAGCCGCATAACGCTCCGCGGATTGTTCCCCTGCGGGTGCCGACCGAACAAGATCAACTGTGGCGTGCGGCACGCATACCGCCTTCGATCCGCTTTCGTGCTTGACCGGGGCCACGAACGCCGAGTATCCGGTATTTTTCCGCGCTCAACCGGTGATAGTTCACAAAGAAATCTTCCAGTTCATTCAGGAACTTCCTGCCAAGATTATCAATGTGTTTGATGTCAGCGAAACTGTGATTCTCCTTCTCTACGGCCACGATCCGGTCGTTTCTGACCTTTCCTTTCTTATCACCCTGCTCGCCTTCGATGATTCCAATAAGTCGACACTTCAAGACGCAGCCGGGGAAGGCTGCTTCGTCCATCAGGACCAGAACATCAACTGGGTCGCCGTCCTCTGCCAGGGTCCGCGGGATGAACCCGAAATCGTACGGAAAGGCCATGCCCGCGGGCAGGACTCTCTTGAGCTCAAATACCCTCTGCTTCCCGTCAAATGCGTACTTGTTGCGGCTGCCCTTTGGAGTTTCAATGACAACCTGAACGATATCCTGATTGTCCCGGTCCAGGGAGCGCAGCCGCGAAGGGTCCGCGAGCGCGCCCCGGCGCGTTCCATTCTTACCCATTCGATCTCCTTAGCTGCAACCACTAACCGACCGCTCACGAGTTGATGTGCGACAGGCCCTGGTCAGTTGCCACAGATTTACGTGTGAGGCGTGAATCGCCGACGCTCTGGTTCAGCACCGAGGTTTCCGGCAGCACCCGCTGGCGCGGGAAGTGAAAGCAGTCGGGAGCGAAAGCGAGAAAACTGTACCGAAGAGATGGGGTAGATATCCGAAACCCTTAGCGATATGCCAAATCCGACCAGCCGTCCAGCATCTCGGCGTGCTACGCGGCTGAATATCGAAGCTGGCTGCCCTTCTGCAGCCAGTGCATTTGCGGATCAGCCTGAGTGAGTAGGGCCATCGCCTCCTGAAGCGAAGCGAATTCAAATTGGAAGGTTTCTCCCGCGCATTTCAGTTGATGGCGCACAAAAGGAGAAGGATTAAACAGTTTAAGCTGAATCTCGTTTTCACGGGCCCACCTTTGGAGGAAAGCCAGCACCGCCAGTCCTGTGTTCTCGGTGTAGTTAACTTCCGAGAGGTCGATAATTATAACGTGGGCGGAGCGGTGAGCCGTGACCGTCTCGCGTAGTCTTGTGGCTTCATCGGTTCGTGCAATACTGCCCTCGCATTCAACGACGGCCATGTCACCGATCGTGTCCGTGTACATATTCAGCATGATTTCCTCCGCGCCTTCTCGGTATAGTTGGCAAGCACATGAGATGCCACGCTTAATCTCTTGTGTTTGCTGTCCAGGATGTGCCAGCGAAGGTGGAACCGAGAACATTTTGGAGAAGAATCGAGAAATTCTGCAATACCGATAACACCGTAGACAAGCTCGAAGAACGAAGGCCTGATCTCAAGAATGATCGCGACGCTTCGCGACTCCTCTCTCTCGATGCGGACGCGAGAAAGCGGACGCCAGAAAAATGAAGTTGACGCATCTCCGCTCGCGGACCTACGGTGATCTACCGGCGCTTCTACAGTAAATACTGTATTACGGAGTTCTTTCGTCCTCGCTACAATTGACTATCCGAACATGTAATCCATTCGCCCCGGAATCCTCTCCCCAGGATGCGGGGCTTTCTTTTGTGTCTATTCTGCGGTTACGGACGTAATGGGTTTGTCGCTAGCCACACAGACCGGGGACAGGGAAACACCCTATCATTAAGGTTTCAGTCTCACGTTCCTAAAACTCGAAGCTGGAAATCGGGGAAATGAAAACGCGCGCGGGTGCCCGTCTGGGCCGGTATGAGATCGACGCGGAAATTGGGCGCGGCGCCATGGGCATCGTGTGCCGCGCCCGCGACCCCAAGATCGACCGAATTGTCGCCATCAAGACAATCTCTTTGTTCGGACTAGATCCAGAAGAGGAGGCGGAGTATCGCGATCGGTTCTTTACCGAAGCTCGGGCGGCGGGGCGGCTGTCGCATCCTGGGATAGTTACCATTTTCGATGTAGGAGAGGAGACAGAAACTCGCTCACCGTACATCGTAATGGAATACGTGACCGGCCAGTCACTGCAGACTCTCTTGTCACGAGAAAAGAAAAAGCTGCCGCTCAGAACGGCGCTTGAACTGGCCCAAGAACTTGCGGAGGCTCTCGACTACGCGCACACTCAAGGTGTGGTGCATCGTGACATCAAGCCGGCGAACATACTACTCACTGCAGACGGCAAGGCTAAAATTGCGGATTTTGGAATCGCGAAACTGAATCAGGCGCATATGACCCTGCCGGGTCAGGTCCTGGGCAGTCCGGCCTTCATGGCCCCGGAGCAGTTGAGCGGCGAAGGTGTAGACGCCCGTTCCGACTTATTTTCTCTGGGCGTGATCCTCTACACCATGCTCACCGGCCACAGGCCCTTCCAGGGCAATAGTGCAACTACGGTTTGCTTTAAGGTCGTCCACCACGAGCCGGTCTCAGTAACAGCATTCGACTCGGATTTTCCGCCGGAACTTGCTCAGCTTGTTTCGCGTGCCATGGCGAAGAACCCTGTCGAGCGTTATCAGACCGGTCTGGACATGGCTCTCGCTATCAAGAAATTGCGAGAAGACACAAGTACTCTGAGCACTCACAGAAATTTATTAGAAGGCGCCGATTCTGGCGCCGATGTGATTTCCCTTCGTCACAAGCGGTTACGACCCTCCCCGGTGGGAGGGGCACGGTGGTTACGGGCTCCATGGAGTATTTTTGCACCGGCTTTTGTCCTGATCGCAGGGATTGTGTTCTTCGTTACGTCGCGCACCATCGTGCCAGTAGCGCGGCCAGTGAAGGAAGCGCCGCCAGCCAGCGTAACCCTCCCAGCGCCGACCAGCCCGATTGTTGTAGCCGCACCTGTCGTGTCCCGAAGGACTCCATCTCTGCCAGCCAAGCGAGTAGAGAGTGCAACAGAGAGTGCAAAGCTCCGGATAGAAACTACCCACGATTTCGCCCAAGCCGAGATCTCAATCTGGTCCGATAGCCGCCTGATTTACAGCCAAACCTTGCGGGGCGAAAACAAGACCCATGCGCTGGTTTTCCGGAGAGTCCAGGGCAGCGAATCCGACTCGGTGTGGATTCCAATTGGTAAACACCAACTAACAGTACGTGTCCAATCCGCCGACGGCCACTACGATCATTCCAAGACGGTCGCGGCTACGTTCCTAGCCTCCGGCGAAAACATCCTTCAGATCACGAGCGACAAGAAGCACAACTTGTTGCAGGTCGCTCTGCGATAGATAAGCCCCAATTGGAAGCAAGCAACTCCTCAACTGCTACTTTCATCTCACACGTCTTGTAAAGAGGAGCTTATGAGCATTTGGACCATACTGTTTGTGATTCTGTTAATCGCCTGGATCAGTGGTTTCACTGTATTTCATGTAGCCGGTGGGCTCATTCACCTGCTGCTCGTGTTCGCCGTAATCTCACTGATTCTGCATTTTGTGATGGGGGCTCGCACAGCGTAGACTGTGGCGTCGTTTTGTTTCCAAAGAGGCCGCTTAATCCCAAGCTGCTCGCACACCATCAACCCCGAGCAAGCTGAGGTGGGCGGACAGGAGAAAGCCTAATGCGCACTATCCCCGGTTTTCGTTCGCTGCTGTTCGCACTCGTAATATTGGCCGTGTCGGCCGGATCATTCGCCCAAATCGGGGTCTCCGTCAGCTTTGGTCCGCCGGCGCTGCCCGTCTACGAGCAGCCGCTTTGCCCGGATGAAGGTTACATTTGGACGCCCGGCTACTGGGCTTACGACTACGACATTGGGGACTACTACTGGGTGCCGGGGACGTGGGTGTTGGCTCCAGAAGTCGGTTTCCTATGGACCCCAGGGTGGTGGGGCTGGGGCGGCCGTGGTTTTCTTTTTCACGAAGGCTATTGGGGGCCAGTAGTCGGTTTTTATGGCGGCGTCGTTTACGGTTTTGGTTACTTCGGCCATGGATACGAAGGTGGACGGTGGGAGGGTGGACATTTTTTTTACAACCGCTCGGTCAACAACATAAATATCACTAACATTCACAACGTGTACAACACGACGGTGATTAACAACACCACCAACGTCACGCGTGTCAGTTACAACGGTGGCGAAGGTGGAATCAATGCGCGTCCCACGGCCGAAGAACAAGCTGCGGAACACCAGAGACACATTCCGCCGGTAGCAGCTCAAACTCAACATGTGCAGACTGCGCGCGCGAAACCTGAGCTAAGAGCATCGGTAAACCAAGGGAGGCCGCCCATCGCCGCGACGGCGAGACCGGCAGCGTTCAACGGCCGCGAAGTTGTGCCCGCAAAAGAGGCAGGAGCGCCTTATCATCCTCCCGCCAATCGGGGCGGAAATGAGCCGCGCGGAAACACCCGTGCTGAAAGCAACGTTCCACGTCCCGGCAACGCAAGCAACAACGCTCCGCGTCCCGGTAATGCTGAAAGCAACGTTCCACGTCCCGGCAATGCAGGCCATGCCAGGGAGCTCTCGCCGCATACGATAGCCGCCCCACCCAATACTGGGAGCCCGAAACTGGACCAGAAATATCAGCAACAGCAGCAAAAGCTGATCGCCAAGCAGAATCAGGAACACCAGAGATTACAGCAGCAGCAGGAGAAGGATCACCAGCGACTGCAGCAGCAGAAGGCCGATGAGGCTAGAACGCAGCAGTTAGAGCAGCGCCATCAGCAGCAGACGCAACAATTAGAACAGAAACACACGCAGCAGCAGGGAAGGTTGCAACAGCGGCAGCAACCGCCCCCATCCAGGCCTCCGAAGAAATAAATCGCAGATGCGACGCTGCGAAGCAAGGACTTCGCAGCGTCTTTCTCATTCCTGTCTGCCCCCCATTACCCAGTGTAGAACCCATCAGATGCGAAAGAGTTAAAGGTGGCGCATGCACCGTCGTGCGGCTAAAAGATTCCCCTTTTTTTCTACCTCTAGTGAGGTTTTTCCCTTCCGGTTCTAAGGTTATTTCCGGCGGCGCGGATGCATCTTAGCAACCGAATCGAAAAGGAGCATTGTGGCCACACGAACTTCGGCTGATATAACCCAGCCTCCCTTAATAAATGTTGAAGGGAGCGTTGCAACGCCCTTGCGCGCCGGCGAACGAACCGATCCCAGCGGTCGTCCCGTCAAGAACCACATTCTGCTATCTATCCCGGACGATGAATACAACTTGCTTCGGCCGCATCTGGAATTTGTCGATGTGGAAAACCATCTGGTCCTGCAGGAGCCGAGAGGGCGAATTGAGAGCGCTCACTTCCCTAACGCGGGCATGGTTTCTTTGGTGGTCACCACCAGCGACGGAAGAAGCGTGGAAGTCGGCTTGGTGGGTCGGGAAGGCATAGTGGGCGCGCTGGTGATCGTCGGGTTGGACCAGAGTCCCTACCGCGCAGTGGTGCAGATCAGCGGAGACGGGCTGCGATTGCGAGCTCGTACACTGAAAAGCACACTGCCCTCAGTTCCCAGCCTGCACCTGCTACTGAACCGCTATGCTCACACGCAAGGTCTGCAAATGGCGCAAATAGCCGCCTGCAATCGGCTGCATGATATTGATCAACGCCTGGCGCGATGGCTACTCATGACTCAAGATCACGTCGACTCCGAATGGCTGCCCATCACCCACGATTTTCTAGCCACCATGTTGGGCACAGGGCGGCCGACGGTGAGCTTGGCCGCCGGCCTTCTGCAGCGAAAAGGTCTCATCCAGTACGTGCGAGGGGCGGTGCGGGTCGTGGATCGCAAAGGTCTGGAGACCGCTGCCTGCGAATGTTACGGCATAGTGCAGCAGTACAATGGCACCCTAGGCTTGAAGTAGTACCCCCGTCCGTCTGCTGTCGAACAGACAGTCTCCCGCGCTATCAATAGCCTACACGCACACTGTCCCACAATTCCTCTGTACCCATTTAGGAGCCTTAGTGGCTGAAAGCGCTGGGTTTAGGAAGAAGGGAAGGCAGGGTAAGCCTTCTGGGCTGGGCGCTTCGCGAAGGGATCATGCCGGCCAGCCAGTTAAGAACGTAATTCTAAGGGCTATCCCGGACGAAGAATACGCATCCTTGCGGCCCCATCTGGAGTTCGTGGAACTGCCCCAGCAGCGGATTCTGCACGAACCCGGCGAAAAAATCGAATTCGCGTATTTCCTGAACGCGGGTATGGCCTCCCTCGTTGTCCTCACCCTCGATGGCCGAAGCGTTGAAGTGGCAATCGTGGGTACGGAGGGTCTCGTGGGCACCTCGCTGGCAGTGGGAATGGATCGCGATACCTATCGTGCCATCATTCAAATATCCGGCAGCGGCTTCAGAGTCAAATCCGAGCTGCTCGAAGAGACGCTGCGCGACGCTCCGGAACTGCAGCTAGTATTGAACCGCTATGTGTTGATCCAAGGATTACAGGTGGCGCAGATTGCTGCCTGCAATCGTCTGCACGAGATTGAGCAGCGACTGGCACGCTGGCTGCTGATGTGCCAGGACCGGGTTGACTCTGAACTGCTGCCCGTCACCCATGAATTTCTCGCACAGATGCTGGGAACAGGGCGGCCGAGCGTGAGCCTGGCGGCTGGCATTCTGCAGCGGGCTCGCACCATTGAAAACCTTCGTGGGACGGTAAAAATCCTCAACCGCAAAGACCTTGAAGAGGCTGCTTGCGAGTGCTACCGCGCAATGCAACGCTTCAATTGGAGTGTGGGTCGCCAAGGTTTGTAGCGCTGGCAAACCTTTATATCTGTTGCGTTCGATGTCGAACTGACAGGTTTCCCATAGCTGTCTCGCATTTGGGCTATATCCTCACCGTTAAGTGAGGGCCGTAATTCACTCCTCGGCTGCATTTATTTTGGTCTCTTTGTCATACCAGGTGCTGAGGTGATCTCGTGTCAGAGCAACCTGAGGACTAGATAGATGCGTATCAATCTGCCCTGCTGGAGCTTGATCCCAACAAACTGCCCGCGCGCATAGCAGAGGCTCGCTTTGCGGTTGAAAAGCGGCTTAAGGAGCTGAACCCGGGCAATGGAAATGGAAATGAGACGCAGCTCCAGGCTTTGGCCGACGCGCTGCTGAACCTCCGGCTATTGTCCAGAACCGAGGCTGGTGGAAGATGAACAATGCCCGCAGACGATCAATAAGAACTTCGGATAGTCCGTTGTCCCGCACATCGTCGACCCGCAAATCACCGGATCTGAGTTACCCGGCGTGGCAGGCGGAATACAATACCGCTCTGCTCGAACTGGAGCCCAGCAAACTTTCCACTCGCGTCGAGGAGGCGGAGGCGGCCATTTTCAAACGCCTTCAGGCGTTGAGCGAGAGCCGTAACGGACAAGATGAACATCAGGCTATCCAGGCGGCGGTCGCGGCATTACGAGTGATCAAGCGGAATCGTCTTGCCTTTCCCGAATGGTAACCAGGTTACGCCGCTAGCAGTTGATGCGCCTGGTTGAGCAAAACTTTCACGCTATCTACTTTTGACAATACCACCGTAACGCCTGCAGAGGATGCGCGCTGTTCGAGAACTTTATTTTGATAGAGCGTAAACAGAATAATGGGAACGCTTGGCATCATTTTTCTGAGCACAGGCGCCGCTTCTAGCCCATTCATCACGGGCATCGACAGATCCAGCACGATCAGATCGGGTTTTAACTCTCTTGCTTTGTCGATTGCATCCTGCCCATTCACCGCTTCCCCACATACCTCCCAGCCGGGTTCCTCAAAGGCAGCGCGCAACATGCGCCGGATGACCGCGTTGTCGTCGACGAGAAGTATGCACTTCGGCATGACCGCATCCATGTACAACAAATTGCTCACTCTTGAAGAACTAGTCGAAATTCAGATTTTAGGCCATCGGGTCAAAGGTGTACTTCTCGATGCTAGGAAACCTTAGCGTTTTGGGATTGTTCGGTGGCGAACAATGGCCCCTGGAAAAGCATGGCCCGGTGTATTAATTTCTCAGGGCAAACCTTTTCATATTGCCATGTAATCAAAATGAACGCCGAACGCACGAATAAGCCTCTTGAGGCCTGAGTGCTATGAACTTGTGTTGGCCACATCGCCGCACATGAAAGATTAGCCAATGCGAAAATAAAGGAGAGGGCGACCGTCTGGAGTGCACCCCAAAAGTGAGACGGGAAATTAAGGGGCCAGCTACATTGAGTGGAGGAGAACGATGCTGGTGCCCCGACAAGAATATTCCCGCGAACTAAAGATTGCCTGCATGCGCGAACTCGACTCGGGCAAGGGCCTGGCCGAGGTGGCGCGTCTGTATCAGCTCAGCCCGAAACGGCTGGAGACTTGGAAAGGCGAGTGGCGGGCCAAAGGTGAACTGGCGTTTCCTGGCAAAGGGGCGCGTCCGCAAGCCAGGCTGGAGGTCGAGCGCATCGCTGAGCTGGAGCGCAAGATCGGCCAGCAAGCGATGGAGATCGATTTCTTAAAAAAAGTCTTGCGGCGTTTCAGGGAACATCCTATGCCACTCGCCGGCAATGGCGGCGGCGCATCTACCAGCAAATCCGGGAAGCGGCGGAAGCGGGGGCAGGCGTGAACCGGTTCTGCGAGATCGCGGGCGTGGGCCGGGCCGGCCGGATACTATCGCTTCCGCTGGCGCGGCGAAACCAGTCCAGTCAGCATGGATTTGCGGAATGAAATCCAGCGGATCGCGCTGCGCTGGCCCGCCTAGGGCTATCGCCGCGTGCGTGCCGAACTGATACGCCACGGCTGGAAAGTCAATCACAAACGCATTCTGCGCCTGATGCGGGTAGACAACTTACTCTGCGTCCGGCGACGAAAGTTCATTCTGACCACCAACTCTCGGCACGGACTGCCTATTTATCCAAACCTCACCGAAGACTTGGTGCTGAGCTGCATCGATCAACTCTGGATCGCCGACATCACCTACATTCGCTTGCAACTGGAGTTCGTCTATCTGGCGGTTCTGCTGGACGCATTTTCTCGCCGCTGCCTCGGATGGGCTTTGCAGCGAACTCTGGAAGCGGCGCTGGCGCTGGAGGCCTTGCGCATGGCGCTGCGGCAACGCAAACCCAAGCCGGGTTTGGTGCATCATTCCGACCGTGGCGTGCCGTACGCCTCGCGCGACTACCCCGCAGAACTGGAGCAACACGGCATCCGCATCAGCATGAGCCGCACCGCTTCGCCCTACGACAATGCCCGGGCGAGAGCTTCATCAAAACCCTGAAGTATGAGGAAGTCTATCGCACCGAGTACCGCAATCTCGAAGACGCGCGGGCCTCCATCGGAGAATTCTTGGAGAAAATCTATAACCAGGAACCCCTGCATTGGTCGCTCGGCTATCGTCCGCCACTAGAGTTCGAACATGGTTTGCGGAAACCGCAGGCTGCCGGAAGAGAACGCGTATGAGTTTTCTGAGGCATGCGGGAATCTATCGATCCGATGATGCTTCTGCCGCTGGGAGCGAGCGGCTTTGCTCACTCCCAGCGCTCATCGCTCTCGATGAGTTCCAGCCGGCTATTCCTTGGCAGGTTGCTCTCCAGCAGAGCCTGCCTCCGCTTCGCCGGCTGCGAACGATTCTCAACAACCTAACTCGCCGTACAATGACTTTTCAACGAACGGTAACAACCCCTTTAATTCGGTGTCTCAGCCCAAGGGTGCAGTCCAGTCACCCTCCCCACGTAAATATTTCTTATGCTGCGCGGTTCGGCTTTCGTTTGCCTTTAGCTCCCATCTTGCCAGTCATTTCTTCATCCACTGCTTCTTCCTGTTCTCCCCCGGCCGCTTGCAGGTTAATGTCCCGAGCAAGCTCGGTAAGCTTCTCGTCCGTTTCTTTCTCCTCCTTGAGGGTCTGTTCGAGAAGCGAGGCGTGCTCTTGCTCTCCGAGAAGCTCGGCATATGTACGGGCGGTACCGTAGCCCGCAATCTCGTAGTGTTCGATACGCTGAGCGGCAGCGATCAAAGCCGCATCCATAACTTCCTCGTCGTAGTCCTCATCCATGACTTCAGATCCTTCCTTTACCAACCCTTCTATACCTACGCACTTCTTCCCTTTGGGGCTTTCCTCGAGCATCTCAAAAATCCTTTCAAGCCGCTCGGCGTGTCCCTTAGTCTGGTTCAAGTGCTCTTCAAATCCTGATCGCAACTCCTCCGAGGAGGAGGCTTTTGCCATCTTCGGAAGCGCCTTCACCAGTTGGGCCTCGGCACTATAAAGGTCTTTTAATTCATCAAGGTATAGTTGTCGCAGAGCTTTATCTGTCATAACTGTCTCCAATTGTTCATTTAATTTTGCAGCGGCTGCCTTCGATGCAGATCGCGCTAGCCTGGTAGTTCAGGAAATCAGGAAAATCATTTTCACGAATCGCAAACTCCGCCAAGGTTCTCCAAGGCTAGGGGCGAAGATGGCGAGGAGCAGGAACCGGCCTCCGACCTCAGACCGGCCCCTGCTTTAGAGCGGAAGTGTTGCGAGGAAAAACCATGGGTGTCACCCTACAGTGGCGAATCCTCAGGGCGCCATCCCGCTGGAGCTGTAACTCCCCACAGGTTTCACTGTAGTTGTCCCGATTCGGCAGCGTGTGCAAGCAACATACCGGTTCCGGTATGTTGCGGGCATCGGCGCGCTAATCGCGCCTGTGGGAGCCTCCAACCCAACCGCCACCATCTGACATCGAAGGATTTAATGCCGAATAGACTGACTTCCGTGACATCGCCATCGACGTCAGAAAACGTGCTGGTTTTTCTATCGCAACTTCTGCTAGCTAAGCGATACTCTGAGATGCGACGGACGGAAGACCGCGCAGTGGAGTATCGCGACCCGGACCCATTGAAAGCTCGTCTCTTCCTCCCGGAAGCCTCCGACGCTCTTCTACCCCTTGCCAACTCGCACCATGTGATTGTTCGCGCATTTCGTAGATTGCACGACATAGCGATTGGCGCGGAGGACCCTGATACTGCCCACTGGCTTTGCGAATGAAGAAGAGGCACGAATCAAGAATGCATTGTCTTTCTTGGACTCGATTGTGAGGGCTCTAAACGATAGAGGGTGTCCCGCGATGGTAATCAAGTCGCTCGATCACTGGCCGGATCTGGGAAGCGACCTGGATTTGTACACCGACGGAAATTCGGCAGACGTGATTAGGATCATGAGCGAGACCTTCGACGCCGCGCTTCACCCGCGCAGCTGGGGAGACCGCCTGGCCAACCAATGGAACTTCATGGTTCCCGGCCTGCCGGAAGCCGTGGAAGTGCATGTGGGTCGCTTGGGACAGACCGGAGAACAGGTTTCCCTGGCCAAATCCCTGGTCAAGCACGCCAAGGACGTACAACGCGGCGACTATGTCTTTCCCGTAGCGGGGACCGAGGATCGTTTGATGATTTCCACCCTGCAACGAATGTACCGGCACTTCTATTTTCGGCTGTGTGACATCGCGGATACTGCGGCTCTCGTCGAGGAAGATACCGTCGATTATGCTCGGCTGCACTCATTAGCAGAAACATCCGGCATCTGGGCAGGGGTAGCGACCTATCTCTTGATCGTTTCAGACTACGTCGCGCGATACCGTGGCGACGGACTCGGCCTTCCTTCTCTTGTACGCGAGTCAGCAAGGTTCGGTGGTGACCGCATCCGTTACCGGCGAGGTTTCCTGCGTATTCCGATTCTGCCGTATTCCGCCCAGCTTTATGCTTCGGAAGTGGGAAATTCGATCCTCAGCGGAAAACTGAAAGGCACTCTGCTCCTTGGTTTGCTGCCTTGCCTGGCGACGGCAGCCGCTTTGGAATACAAAATCACGGGAAATGACAAGGGGATTTGGTAATCCAAGTTCCTACGTTGTTGAAACTGTGGAATTCAATACAGCGATCACCCTACAGTCTATACAGGAAACACCCTAGAGCTAGCTCCAAGGCATTCGTGCTAAAAGTCGGTGTTATTGTGCCGCAAATTTGTGCGCTACTCTTGATACGCAATAAGATGCGGTAAACCGGCTGTGTAACCTTTTGTATGCCGTTGGAGAGAATCATGAAGAAGAGCGACCCTGCCGCAACCGTCGCCACTGCAGATCGTGAACCCAAGGCGAGTCTCAAGAATAACGGACATTCTCACGTTGATGCCGAATCTACATCGGCTGACCTGACGGTGATTTTGGCAAGCCTGCAGACCATGCGCGACGGAGACTTTTCGGTGCGGCTTCCGGGTTCCTGGACGGGACTCGCAGGGAAAATCGCCGACACTTTTAACGACATTGTGGCCGCCAATCAACAGATGGCAAAGGACCTTAAGCGTGTCGGTCAAGTCATTGGCAAGGAAGGGAAAACGCGCGAGCGCGCGAAGTTCCGTGAATCCAGGGGATCCTGGGGCGAGATGGAGACTTCTGTCAATACTCTGGTGGAGGATCTGCTGCGGCCAACCGCAGAGGTCACTCGCGCTATCGCAGGTGTGGCCCAAGGCAATCTGACTCAAACCGTGCGACTCGACGTGGATGGACGACCACTAGAAGGAGAGTTCCTTCGCTCAGCCAACATCGTGAACACCATGATTCAGCAGCTCGGCGTGTTCACAGCTGAGGTCACCCGTGTAGCCCGCGAGGTGGGTACCGATGGAAAGCTAGGCGGCCAGGCCAAGGTTCCAGGCGTAGCCGGCACCTGGAAGGACCTAACCGACTCGGTCAACTCAATGGCCAGTAACCTGACCGGCCAGGTGCGCAACATCGCTGAAGTTACCAACGCAGTGGCGAGTGGCGATCTGTCGCGCAAAATTACGGTCGACGTCCGCGGTGAAATTCTCCAACTAAAAGAAGCCATCAACACCATGGTGGACCAGTTGCGATCATTTGCGTCCGAGGTGACGCGCGTGGCTCGCGAAGTGGGAACTGACGGAAAGCTGGGCGGGCAGGCCGTTGTACCCGGCGTGGCCGGCACCTGGAAAGACCTCACCGACTCCGTCAACGCAATGGCTGGAAACCTGACGGCGCAGGTGCGCAACATCGCTGAGGTAACCACCGCTGTGGCCCGTGGAGATTTGTCGCGCAAGATAACGGTGGACGTCAAAGGCGAAATTCTCGAACTTAAAGACACGATTAACACAATGGTGGACCAGCTGAATGCGTTCGCCGGTGAAGTAACCCGTGTGGCACGTGAGGTGGGGACCGAAGGCAAACTTGGCGGCCAAGCGCAGGTGCCTGGAGTCGGAGGCACGTGGAAAGATCTCACCGACAACGTGAACTTCATGGCCAGCAACTTGACTGGTCAGGTGCGCAATATCGCGGAAGTGGCAACGGCAATCGCCAGTGGCGACCTTTCCCGCAAGATCACGGTTGATGTGCGTGGTGAAATCCTGCAGCTCAAGGAAACGCTCAACACCATGGTGGATCAACTCAACCGATTCGCCGGTGAAGTAACCCGCGTAGCCCGCGAAGTCGGTACCGAAGGCCGGCTCGGCGGACAAGCCAACGTGCCAGGCGTGGCGGGTACGTGGAAGGACCTCACAGATTCCGTGAACTCGATGGCCGGAAACTTGACCGGACAGGTTCGCAACATCGCTGAGGTTACTACCGCGGTAGCCGGCGGAGATTTGTCGCGCAAGATTACGGTCGACGTAAAGGGCGAAATTCTCGAACTGAAGAACACGATCAACACCATGGTGGACCAGCTCAATGCGTTCGCCGGTGAAGTAACCCGCGTGGCCCGCGAGGTCGGCACCGAGGGCAAACTGGGCGGTCAGGCGCAGGTGCCCGGCGTGGCTGGTACCTGGAAGGACCTAACCGACAACGTGAACTTCATGGCCAGCAACTTGACTGGTCAGGTGCGCAACATCGCTGAAGTAGCAACGGCTGTGGCCCGCGGAGATTTGTCGCGCAAAATCACGGTCGACGTTAAGGGCGAAATTCTCGAACTGAAGGACACCATTAACACTATGGTGGACCAGTTGCGAGCGTTTGCTTCGGAAGTGACCCGCGTAGCCCGCGAGGTCGGTACTGATGGAAGGCTTGGAGGCCAAGCCCAGGTGCCAGGAGTAGGCGGAACGTGGAAGGATCTTACCGACTCGGTCAACTCGATGGCCAGCAATTTGACCGGCCAGGTGCGCAACATCGCTGAGGTTGCGACAGCCATTGCCAGCGGCAATCTCTCGAAGAAGATCACCGTCAACGTGAGTGGCGAGATTCTTCTGTTGAAAGAAACTATCAACACCATGGTGGATCAGCTCAACGCATTCGCTGGAGAAGTTACACGCGTGGCGCGTGAGGTCGGCACTGAAGGACGACTGGGCGGACAAGCGAACGTGCCCGGCGTTGCAGGTACGTGGAAGGACCTTACCGATTCGGTTAACTCGATGGCCGGAAACCTGACCGGACAAGTCCGCAACATCGCCGAGGTGACTACTGCTGTCGCCCGCGGTGACTTGTCGCGCAAGATCACGGTGGACGTCAAAGGCGAAATTCTCGAACTCAAGAACACGATCAACACAATGGTGGACCAACTCAACGCGTTTGCCGGCGAAGTAACCCGCGTGGCGCGCGAGGTGGGTACTGAAGGCAAACTGGGCGGTCAGGCGCAGGTGCCCGGAGTCGGAGGCACGTGGAAAGATCTCACCGACAACGTGAACTTCATGGCCAGCAACCTGACTGGTCAGGTTCGTAATATCGCTGAAGTGGCGACGGCCATTGCTACAGGCGACCTCTCAAAGAAGATCACGGTGGACGTGCGCGGTGAAATCTTGCAGCTGAAAGAAACGCTCAACACCATGGTCGAGCAGTTGCGTTCCTTTGCCGCAGAAGTCACTCGCGTGGCCAGAGAAGTGGGTAGCGAAGGGCGGCTGGGCGGACAGGCCAACGTCCCTGGCGTGGCCGGAACCTGGAAGGATCTTACGGACTCAGTAAATGCTATGGCCGGAAACCTGACCGGTCAGGTTCGTAACATCGCCGAGGTGACTACGGCGGTCGCACGTGGTGACTTGTCTCGCAAAATCACGGTGGACGTAAAGGGCGAAATTCTCGAACTGAAGAACACGATTAACACCATGGTCGACCAGCTCAACGCGTTCGCCGCCGAGGTGACGCGCGTGGCCCGCGAAGTCGGTACCGAAGGCAAGCTTGGAGGCCAGGCGCAGGTGCCTGGCGTGGCCGGCACCTGGAAAGATCTTACCGACAACGTAAACGTAATGGCTGCGAACCTCACGGAGCAGGTACGTGGCATCGTCAAGGTTGTGACCGCTGTCGCTAACGGCGATCTCACCCAGAAATTGACGGTCAACGCCAAGGGCGAAGTTGCGGCGCTGGCGGAAACCATCAACAACATGACCGGAACGCTGGCCACGTTTGCAGACCAGGTGACGACTGTCGCTCGCGAGGTAGGCGTGGAAGGGCGTCTGGGTGGCCAAGCCAACGTACCCGGTGCGTCCGGTACATGGAAGGATCTCACCGGCAACGTGAACTTGCTGGCTGACAACCTCACCAACCAGGTGCGTGCCATCGCTGAGGTCGCTACCGCCGTCACCAAGGGCGACCTGACCCGATCCATTCAGGTCGAAGCCAGCGGCGAAGTCGCGGATCTGAAAGATAACATCAACACCATGATCGACAACTTGCGGTTGACCACCGACCGCAACACGGAGCAGGACTGGCTTAAGACCAATCTCGCCCGTTTTACAGGCATGCTGCAGGGCCAACGCGATCTAACATCCGTTGGACGAATGCTGCTGTCTGAGCTGGCGCCCCTGGTCGATGCCCAGCAAGGCGTCATCTACCAGATGGAGACAGAAGAGTCAGCCGGCATGGTACTGCTCTCCGCCTTCGCCGCTGACGGACAGGACGGACATCTCCGTCGCCTTAGAGTTGGCGAGGGACTGGTGGGACAGTGCGCATCCGAAAAGCGGCGGATGTTAATTACCGATCTGCCGCCCAACACCATCTCCATCCGCTCCGGTCTGTTTGACGCTGTCCCCCGGAATGTCATCGTGCTGCCGGTCCTATTTGAGGACCGCGTCAAGGCCGTGATCGAGCTTGCATCGTTGAGCAACTTTACCGCTTCGCACCTCGCCTTTCTGGAGCAACTGACTGCCAGCATTGGCATTGTGCTGAACAGCATTGAAGCAACGATGCAGACTGAAGGACTGCTGAAGCAATCTCAACAGTTAGCCATCGAGCTCCAGACTCAACAAAAAGAATTGCAGCAAACCAACGAGCAGTTGGCCCAGAAAGCTCAGCAACTCGCCGAGCAGAACGTAGAAGTAGAACGAAAGAACCAAGAGATCGAGCAAGCCCGCCGGGCGTTGGAAGAGAAAGCGAAAGAGCTGGCGCTGACCTCGAAGTACAAGTCCGAATTTCTTGCCAACATGTCCCACGAGCTGCGTACGCCTCTTAACAGCATCCTGGTCTTAGGACAACAACTCGGCGATAACCCGGATGGCAACTTGACGCCGAAGCAAGTCGAGTTCGCTCGCACTATCCATGGCGCAGGAACGGATCTTCTCAACCTGATCAGCGACATTCTCGATCTATCGAAGATCGAGTCCGGTACCGTGTCGGTGGAAGCGGAGGAGGTCTTCTTTGCCAGCCTGCTCGACATGGTGGGTCGTCCCTTCCGCCACGAGGCTGAGAATAGGCACCTCGCCTTCGAGGTACAAAGCGATCCGCATCTTAGCCGTAGCCTGGTCACAGACTCGAAGCGTCTGCAACAGGTTCTGAAGAATCTGTTGTCCAACGCGTTCAAGTTCACCGAAGAAGGAGGCGTTCAACTGTCAGTGTCGTTGGCCACGAGTGGCTGGAGCCAGGGGCACCCGATCCTGTCAGGCTCCGCCTCCGTGGTAGCTTTCGAAGTTTCGGACACTGGAATTGGCATTCCTTTAGAAAAACAGCGAATTATCTTTGAGGCTTTCCAACAGGCAGACGCGAGCACCAGCCGTAAGTACGGCGGTACCGGCCTCGGTCTGGCAATCAGCCGCGAGTTGGCTAGCTTGCTGGGAGGCGAGATCCAGTTGCGCAGCGCGCCCGGTAAGGGAAGCACTTTTACTTTGTACTTGCCGCAGACCTATCTCGGCCCCTCGGCTACGAGCGCTGCAAAGGTGGATAGCCACGCTTCCACGTCCGCCTCACCACTTCAGTTGTCTGCGGTGAACGTTTCCGAACATCCGGTTGAACACGTCCCGGATGACCGGGAAAATCTGCAACCCGACGATCCAGTTTTGTTGATTGTCGAGGATGACCCGCACTACGCCCGCGTGCTATGCGATCTATCGCACGACAAAGGATTCAAAGTGCTGGTGGCGATGCGTGGCGCGGAAGCACTCGCGCTGGCCCGCGAATTTCTCCCGACCGCCGTGTCGCTCGATGTTTTCTTGCCGGACATGCTGGGCTGGACAGTGCTCAACCATTTAAAACAAGATCCGGCTACGCGACACATCCCGATCCAAATGTTGACCCTGGATGAAGACCGGCACCACGGTCTGACTCGCGGTGCGTTCTCCTTCGTCACCAAGCCGTCCACGCCCGAAGGGCTTGAGGCTGCGTTCGCGCGCATCAAGGAGTACGTGGCGCCACGCCGCAAGCGCCTGCTGGTCGTGGAAGACAACGCTGCCGAACAGTTGAGTATCCGCGAACTCCTAGGTTACGACGACATTGACGTTTCGGTCGCTACCACCGGCAATGAGGCTCTGGCTGTCCTGGAGAAAGAGCCATTCGACTGTGTGGTACTTGATTTGCGCCTGCCCGATATGTCGGGATTCGACGTTTTGGAGCGCCTCCGCGATACACCATCGCTAAGTGACGTGCCAGTCGTAGTATTCACGGGGAAGGAACTGTCCCCGGAAGAAGACGCTCGGCTGCACACGCTGGCGCGCAGCGTTGTAGTTAAGGGCGTTGAATCGCCGGAGCGGTTGCTGGATGAGACGGCATTGTTTCTGCACCGTATCGTGAGCGATCTTCCACCAGAGAAGCAGAAGATGCTCGACCGCCTGCACCGCTCAGACGATGCACTCGTCGGGAAGAAAGTGCTGGTCGTAGACGACGATGTGCGCAATATCTTTGCTCTAAGCAGTGTGCTGGAGCGGCGCGGAATGGCCGTTCTGACCGCCGGAACAGGTCGTGAGGCAATCGAAACGCTTGAATCAACTCCAGACCTGGCAATCGTCCTGATGGACATCATGATGCCAGAGATGGATGGATACGAGACGATGCAGGTAATTCGACGGAATCCTCGTTTTCGGCGGCTGCCAATCATTGCCTTGACGGCCAAAGCGATGAAAGGCGATCGTGAGAAGTGCCTCGAAGCGGGTGCGTCCGAGTATCTGGCCAAACCGGTCAATACGGAGCAACTGCTTTCGGCCCTTCGTATGTGGCTTCATCGTTAGACACGCTTCGTGGGCACTGCGATGGCCACCTGAGACTGAAGAGGAGAATCGATGAGTTCGAAGGACAAGGTCAACATCCTGATGGTGGATGACCAACCGGCGAAGCTGCTCAGCTATGAGGTTATACTCGGCGAGCTGGGCGAAAACCTGATTAAGGTAACCTCTGGCAAAGAGGCGCTGGAGTATCTCCTGAAGACCGATGTAGCGGTGGTGCTGATGGACGTCAGCATGCCCGAGCTTGATGGGTTTGAGCTGGCTGAGATGATAAGCCAGCATCCGCGCTTTCGCAGAACAGCCATCATCTTCATCTCCGCTGTGCACCTGACTGACATGGATCGGCTGAAGGGATACCAACGTGGGGCGGTAGACTACATTTCGGTGCCAGTCATTCCGGAACTGCTGCGGGCTAAGGTCAGCGTATTTGCCGAACTGCATCGCAAGACTCATCAATTAGAGAGCCTGAATATTGAACTGGAGCGTCGGGTTGCGGAACGAACTGAGGAATTGGAC
Source organism: uncultured Acidobacteriota bacterium (assembly GCA_963696025.1). GTDB lineage: Bacteria > Acidobacteriota > Terriglobia > Terriglobales > Acidobacteriaceae > JABCYV01. Next base: position 738,317 of record CAVOII010000014.1, on the reverse strand, counting down.
CGGAGGGCGACGGCCCTGCAGCGACTCAATATCGAGTTGGCACGAAAGAATCAGGAGCTTGATGCCATCATGCACACTGCTCCGGACATCATTTTCAGCCGGCGAGCGGACGGCGCCAGGGATTACATCAGCGACCGATTTTACGAATACACCGGTGCTCCTGCGGGTTCTGCGAACGGCTTCGGTTGGCTTGATTACTTGCATCCCGGCGACAAGGAACGCAGCATGGCGGAGTGGATGTATTCAGTGCAGTCCGGCGAGAACTACGAATCCGAATATCGTATACGCGGAAGGGACGGAAATTACCGCTGGTTTCGTGCCCGGGCAGTCCCCATCAGAGATCAAAATGGCGAGATCATCAAGTGGTACGGCATATGTGCTGACATTCACAGCAGCAAGATGCTGGAACAAGCCATGCGCGAAACTGCTGCTGAATTGGAAAGGATGGTCGATGAAAGGACCGCGGCTCTACGACGTCTCTCTGGCCGGCTGATGACGATGCAAGATGAAGAGCGTCGGCGGCTTGCGCGGGAGTTGCACGACGGCCTGGGGCAGGAGCTTGCGGTGGCAAGAATGATGCTGGAGACGATTGTCCAAAAGAATTCGGCCCAGGCCAAGAAGCAAGCCGCGGATGAGGCGAGTGATATCGTCGATCGCGCAATTCAGCAGGTCCGCAGTCTGTCTCACCTCCTGCACCCGCCGCTACTGGATGAGGTAGGTCTGCTCTCAGCGCTGCAGTGGTTTTTGGAAGGCATGACAAAACGCAGCGGGATCGAGACCGGGCTCGACGTTCGCCCGGGGGATTTCCCGCGACTTCCGGCAGAGTTGGAGACTGCAATCTTCCGCATCATTCAAGAGGCTCTAACCAATGTCTTCCGGCACTCGGGTGCGCATAATGCATGGATTACCTTGACTAAGGAAGAGGGTCGCCTTGTCGTGATGGTGCGCGATGACGGGAAGGGCGTCTCAGAGCAAATATCGGGGCTGCATCCAGGCAGCCTGGGTGTGGGTCTTGGAGGCATGAAGCAGCGAGCCCAGGAGTTCGGTGGGGAATTACGATTGATGAATGCTAACCCGGGAACTTTGGTTGAGGTCGTGATCCCCTACAGCTTCCCTGCGTCGCAGAATGTGGATTCGCAAGCTGTGAACGAGACGGGCTCAGAAGAAACGCTATCGAGGCAAAGTGCGCCGCCTACAACCAGTCCTGGCTCGGAAGCCGGCTCGCCGATTCAGGGCGAGGGCGCGAATCTTGCTCTCGTTGACTCCGGGTCAATATCTGACACGGCTATCTTGCTCTTATCCCGAGGCCGTACATGATTCCCTGTATATCAATGACTACGGCACTGGAGATACCTTAAGGTGCTCGGTTCAGGGCTCCACAGTGAACTTTACTATAGTGAAACTTACTATGACGATTCGGATCCTGGTGGTAGATGATCATCCGATTGTGAGACACGGTCTGAAAACCTTACTTGTTGCGGAGCCGGCGTGGGAAGTGATTGGCGAAGCCGAGGATGGGATCGAGGCGTTGGAGAAAGCCCGCCGTTTGCAGCCTGACCTGATCATCCTGGATGTAACCATGCCGAGGATGAATGGATTGGAAGCGTGTCGACGTATCCGGCAGAGTGTTCCAGAATGTGAAGTTCTGATCGTGACGCAACATGATTCTCCGCAAATGATGCGCGAGGCACTCGATGCGGGAGCCAGAGGCTATGTGGTGAAATCCAATGCGGCGCGCGATTTGCTCGCGGCGGTGGCAGCGGTGAGCCAGCATAAGGCGTTTACGATTCAGGATCGGCGGGCGACGTCTAAAGCTTGAGTGAATTATCCAGGAGGTGTCCGATGAAACTGCGGATTATGGTTGCAGATGACCACGAGCTAGTTCGTCGCGGTTTGTGCACGCTTCTGCAAGCGCATGAAGACTGGGAAATCTGCGGCGAGGCCTCGGACGGACGCGAGGCGGTCGAAAAAGCCAAGCACTTGAAACCCGATGTAATCATTCTGGATGTCGGAATGCCAAATCTGAACGGCTTGGATGCCACTCGCCAGCTTTGCCGGCAAAACGCACATTACAAAGTTATCGTTCTCACCATTACTGACACCGATCAAGTCATTCGCGAGGCGTTAGACGCAGGGGCTCGCGGATTTGTGCTCAAGTCGGACGCGGCTCGGGACTTGGTATCGGCGGTCGAGGCTTTACAACGTAACCGGATGTTCTTCACTCCCCGAGTGAATGACATGGTGTTGGCTGGGTTCCTTGACAAAGGGCAAAACGCGACCGGCACTCTGGTCCCGGAGTTACCGAAGTTGACCCCGCGCGAGCGCGAGGTGGTTCAGCTCATCGCCGAGGGAAAGAGTTCGAAGGAAGTGGCGTCTCTGCTGAACTTGAGCACGAAAACGGCTGAAACTCATCGCAGCAATATCATGCGAAAACTCGGCCTGCACTCCATCCGCGACTTGGTCGTGTACGCGATAAAGAACAACATTATCCAGGTTCAATTGCCCGTGGGGGCGGAGAGTAGACCTGAGACCCCTGTAGTCTAGAGCAGGGCGTCGATATGCCCAATTGGTGGCGGTAAGGCGTCCGCTGAATCGCCGCGCTTACTCCTGGGCTTACATACCTAACCCTATCCTGGTACACAAATATCCCTAAGGTTCGTAGGGCGATGACCGGATTGCCATGGTCTTGCATGACGCATATCCTCAAATGATGAGTCTTGGCCGCTGAAAACTTTTATTGAGGAGGCGGGTGGTGCTTTGGACTGTTTTTGTAATTCTGCTCATTATGTGGCTGCTGGGCTTTAGTCTGCACGTAGCCGGAGGTCTGATCCATCTGCTATTGATCGTGGCCCTTGTGGTCCTGGTCGTAAATTTGTTGTCTGGCCGCCCAACTGCAGTTTGACGCGGAGAGCCAGGCAGGCAAAGCCGTTCTCGCATCTGTCGGCGCAGAATTGGGCTTCCGGAATTGCCGTCAAAATGCACCACTAGGTTACGAAATCAAAAGGAGAATTAAACTATGGCAGGAAAGAATACAGCAGTGTTTGGTATCTACTCGTCGATTACGTCAGTTGAGGGTGCCGTGGATGCTTTACAGAAAGCCGGTTTTCGCAACACCGACATCTCTGTACTATTCCCAGATAACGCAGGCACAAAGGATTTTGCCCATGAAAAGGGCTCCAAGGCTCCCGAAGGGGCCACAGCCGGTGCTGGAACGGGCGCCGTGCTGGGCGGCGCATTGGGCTGGCTGGCTGGAATTGGCGCTCTCGCTATCCCTGGCGTCGGACCTTTTATCGCAGCGGGTCCGATTATGGCTGCTCTCGCCGGGGCCGGAGTGGGAGGCGCGCTTGGCGGAATCACCGGCGCTCTGATCGGCATTGGCATTCCGGAATACGAAGCCAAACGGTATGAAGGCCGAGTCAAGAAGGGCGGGATCCTGCTGTCGGTTCATTCCGATAATTCGGACTGGACCAAACGGGCGAAGAACATCCTCGAGCAAACGGGCGCTGAGGATATTTCGTCAACTGGGGAAGCGAAGGCCGACTACGGCAAGAGCGACGTGCCCAAGTCGCGAGAAGTTGCTTAGGCACAGGATGTCAACGGTGACCCGCCGTCGCGGCCTAACCGGATCGAAAAAACTAACTGGGCGACCAACCCAGTCATCATCATTAAGGTGCGTCTGAACACGTTCGCTGAAAATGAACACAGTCGGGAGAAAACATATGAATAGAATATTGCTTTCCATTGCTACCGCATTCTTGTTTTTCGCTGCGGCGGCTTTCGCTCAAAATTCAACTTCCCAAACTGATCCGCAGCGTAGTCAGGATTCCACGCCTACCGCTTCGCAGCAAGGATCTTCGAGCGGTATGCAGGGTTCGGACAACGCAACGAAGGGCGACCAGAAACTGACTGGTTGCCTGCGCTCTGTAAACGGCGCGTACATGTTGGAGACCAAGAAAGGTAAATCAGTTTCCTTGGCTGGCCAGGATGTTTCGGCCCACGTTGGCCATACCGTAACCGTGCATGGAAGCTGGAGTTCCGCCGGCGCTTCAGACTCGTCGATGGGCTCGGGGTCAAGTGCAAAGGCGGGAAAATCCTTTAACGTCAGCAGCGTGGATATGGTCTCCGACAGTTGCAGTGGGGACAATATGGGGAAAAGCAAACAATAACTACGGTTCCGCTAAGCGCGGCAACATCCAGGGTTGATCCAATTCAACCCTGGATGTTTTTATTTGTGTTCTTTATTGATGTTCGCGCCTTCGAGCTCACAAGAGAAAGCCACTAAGCAGCCTGACGCTTGTCGGGCTTGGCTCCCTTTTTATCTCTCGCCTTCTGCTGACCAAATGAGCTGCCATTTCGCGATTGAAGGCTGGAATATCATCTGGCTTGCGACTGGTAACCAGTCCTTTATCGGAGACGGCTTCCTTATCCACCCACGTTCCTCCCGGGTTGTGAATGTCAGTCTTCAACGATTCTTGACCGCAAGTAGTCTGGTTGCGCTCATTATCACCCGACTGAAAGAGCACGCAAATAAAGCGAAGACTGTATGAAACTCGCGCAATTGCACTACGAGCCAGGCTTGGGAAATCCAACGTCAACTCTTAACGGGACGTTCACGCGGGATGATTCGATGGAAATCACTGGTACTGAGCGTCGGAAAAGCAGAGCCCGGAGGAAATGGGCGCCGACCTGGCAGGAACTGCGTGCCGCCGGAGCGGCGGAGGGCGTGTTTGTGCCTCGCCAGCTCAAACCAGCGAAGGTAGTTGCGAACGACAGCAGGCAAAGTCATCCGCACCGCGGCAGAAAAATTCTGGTCGGCCATTTGCGCTTGAAGATCCGGGGATTGTAGTAAAGGTCGCCAGTTTGTCTGCGAGATCGGAGGCGTCGCCTTTCTGTAGAAACTGATCGCCATTTCCTCGTCCGTCGCCATGCCGCGAAAGTCCGGAATATCAACGCAAACGATCGGCACTCCGTATTCGCAAGCCTGATGAGCGGGGCCGCTGGAACCGGTGGCGGAATCGTAGGGCATCACCACTACGCTAGCTAGCGGTACGATAAAGATCAGGAATGGCCTCTTCGGGCACATAGCCGCGGAACTCAATGCGAGAGTTTCCCTTTTGCGATTCTCGAATGGACTCCCAATAGCCAGGCTTGGTGTGATGATTGGCGCCCGCGATGATTAACAATCTGGGCGTCGCTAAGGAGATGGAAGGAGAATACGACGAAGCCCTTAAGTACTACGGGGCCGCAGCCGCCACACACTCCGACGAACGGGTTATTGTCACTATGCATAGTGGATGGCGAGGCAAACCGGTTACCGAAATGGCGGCTGACAGCGCCAAGAACCTGCGCGAGCGCCTGCAGACCGAGAAAAGTATTGAGACCAGGGTGGCTTGGCCAAACCTGCGCGGCGTGTCAGCGCTCAATCGCAACGATTGGCGTGATGCTCGAGAATATTTCAAGCAAAGCTATGCGCTTGATCCAGAGAACGCATTTTCCCTGAATAACCTGGGCTATCCGGAAAAGGACGGCGACTTAGAGACGGCGCAGGAACTTTATGAGAAGGCTCGCACCGCTACTGGCGCGAATCTTCCGGTCGGTGTTGCCACCCGACGTTCGGCGGAAGGGAAGCATTGTTGCAGGTGGCTGATGATGGCGACCGAAAAATAGAAACCAGGATTGCGGATCGGCACGAAGCCAGACATCGCGAAAAAGGGCCGATTCAGCTTCGACGCCGTGACAATACGCCTGTGACTGGGCCTCCTCAGGATTCAGCTCCTGATCCCTCACAAACTGCCCCCCATCAGAATGATCGCCCGCAGTAGGGTCGATGCCCGGCCGGCCGAAATATGAATCACGAAAATGTTCAATACCGGCTGGGCGGCGTCCTGTCACGGCAGCGCGGCCGTATGCGTGAGCGCGGCTGTGATTATGAGTGTCAAGATCACCAGCAGTGTTAAGGCGCTGCCGAGTAGCACAAACTCGCTCAGTCGGTCTGACTTCATTAAATCCTCTCGGCGCATAGCACCTCCGATTCTGCTTTCAAGATGCGCCCGACGAGCTCCAGGTTTGTATTAACCGGGGTGTTAAGGAGAAACTGCCGCCGGACTACCTTGCCTCACGCTCACCCCTTACAGCATTCACTGTATGGCTCAGAAATAATCCTGCGCCGTACATTTGTTTGTCGTCCTCTTCTTGTTGTTTATCGTTCTGCTGTCGTCCAAACATCTCTTTTGGCGGGGTTGTAAACGAGGGGCCTGTCATGCACGAACTTGTAAACAAAATGCAAAAACTCGATTGGTTATGGATAGGATCGCTCCTGCTTGTCATTTTCTCGACAGTGGGTCTGGCGTATATGTTGTGGTATTTATAGGCTGGTGTATGACGTAGGTTGTAGAGAAGCGGAAGTGATGCAGCTGAAAATATTGGAGCGGGAGACGGGATTTGAACCCGCGACTTCGACCTTGGCAAGGTCGCACTCTACCACTGAGTTACTCCCGCTCAATATGACCCTACAGCTTTCCAGATCCCTCGTCTTCGCTCAGGATTTCGGCAGCGGGCTCGGACGCCCGCTAGTCGCCTCAAGTTAGTCCCGCCCAATATGACCCTACAGCTTTCGAGATCCCTCGTCTTCGCTCGGGATTTCGGCAGCGGGCTCGGACGTGCGCTAATCGCCTCAAGTTACTCCCGCCCAGCATCGCCTCAAGGCTACGAGTTCGATTCTACCGCACCTGCGGATTTGGTTACAATTCCCCGCGCCCTGCATCGACCCGTCAGCGGTCCTCCGCCAAAGGATAATCAATCTTGCTCTGCAAGGCTTCCCTTTGACATCGCGCAATCGCGGCGTAAGCTAACACGAATATCGAACTCGCCCCATTCGACCGTCCTGGAACGTGAGCGAAATGAGCATGGCAACCAGTACCGTCGCTCCAAACGAAATTGAGGTTACGACAATCCGCAAAGCGAGGATGCGGATCATCCCTTTCGTCTTTGCCCTCTTCGTAGTTGCCGCACTTGACCGAAACAACATCGGATTCGCGGCTTTGACAATGAATAAAGAACTGGCTATCAGCAGCCAGCAGTACGGATTCATCGCGGGAATCTTTTTCTTCGGCTATTTCATTTTTGAGATACCCAGCAATGTGCTGCTGCACCGCATGGGAGCCCGGGTCTGGATTGCCCGCATATTGATCAGTTGGGGAATTGTGGCAACCTTAACCAGCTTCGCACAAACAGCCTTCCACCTGTGTGTTGCGCGGTTTCTGCTTGGGGTGGCTGAGGCCGGGTACTTTCCCGGAATCGTGCTCTATCTCACGTACTGGTTTCGGCAGCGGCAACTGGCTCAAACCGTAGCCTTGTTTTGTACTGCTAATCCTGTAGCGAACATCATCGGCGCTCCGGTGTCGGGTATGATTCTGGATCATGTGCATTGGTTCGGAGTCAGCAGTTGGAGATGGTTGCTGATTCTGGAGGGTATTCCAGCCATTCTGGGCGGTGTTCTCACTTACTTCCTGCTGCCGGGAAGGCCTGCCGAAGCCAAATTTCTGACCCCCGAGGCGAGAGACTGGATCACGACAGAACTCGCGCGTGAAGAACAGCAGAAGCTGGCAAGCCGCCGGATCACTGCGGTGCAGGCGCTGGTGCACGGGCGGGTTTGGCACCTGACCGCCATCTATTTTGCGCAAGCTGTCGGTTTTTACTCGATGATTTTCTGGATGCCCCAGTTGCTGAAAGCCCTTTCCCGCGAATCGTCTAACACTACGGTAGGGTTTCTCGTCATGATCCCTTACCTGGTCGGACTGCCAGTCATGATCCTTGTGAGCCGAAGCTCGGATCACAAGCTTGAACGGCGATACCACGCTGCCATTCCTTTGGCAATCGGGGCTATTTCACTGGTGCTGTTGGGTACGACGGCGACAACCTCCATTGCCATCTGTGTCACACTTTGGAGTTTGGTCGCGTCGGGCCTCTTCAGCCTCTGGGGTCCCTTCTGGTCGCTGCCCAATGAGTTCTTAACCGGATTCTCGGCGGCTGCTGGGATTGCTCTGATTAACTGCTTTGGTAACCTTGGCGGCTTTGTCGGACCTTATGCCATAGGTGCGATCAACAAGAAGACAGGAAGCTTTCACGGCGGGCTTGTCTTCGCGGGAATCTCGCTGTTCGCATCGGCGATGCTGATACTCGCGTTGCGAAGAAAACCGGAACAGAATGCGGTAGGCGAAGCGGCTATGGCGCAGTCCAGCACGGTAGCTATGCCAACTGCTGACATGGATTAAGAATTGATCGGTCTCAATACTTCGGTCCTACTCCACTCTTCTGCACGGCTTCATTGGCTTGCGCAGTGATCCGGTTGCGAACGTCCCAAAGTTCTTTGTAAAACAGGTGCTCCATGCGCTGGTGCAGGACTTCGACCGGTGTACCCATGGTACCGACGACTCCGCCGCCGATAATCCTTTGTGCCAGTTTCAGATGATGAAAGCGGAAGAGATGGACTCGTTCATCAAAATCAAGCAGCCTCTCAGCGACGTCGTGTAGTCCGAAGAATTCCTGATGGCGACGGTAGAGATCGTCCACACTCAAGCCGGCTTTGTTTAACTGTTCATGAAAAGCTTCGCCAAGTCGCGGACCGACGTGAAGCAGGGCGAGGAAGCCGGGCGAATCCAGACCGCTGCCGTGTCCCAACCCCGCACGGATGAGCTGATAGTCATACGGCGTGATGGTTTCGAGCACGTGCAACAAGGAGATGGGATACTCCAGCATGTAGTTGCCGCGACGCAGCAGGCCAGCGGCATTCGAGACGTCGCCCTCCGTAATGTACTCTCGAGCACGGTCCAGTTCCCATGCAGTCCCCTTCATCAGCAGCTCTGAGGCTTGGTGCACCACCTGGAAGGTGAGTTCATCCGGATGCAGGAATTCTTCGGGGCGCTTTTGCAGTGAAAGCAGATCATCGGTGCGCAGATAGCGTTCGTAGTCTGACGCGCCCTTGCCGGGCAGAATCGGTTTTCGCAGGTCTTCCATGGGTCTTTTGCGCTTGAACTCAGGCCGGGTGTCCGGTCCACTGCGGGTCTCTCTCAGGCGGAACAATTTCTCCGTCGCGCATGTGAATAATCCGATCACCATAGCTGGCGGCTTCCGGGTTATGAGTGATCATCAGCACAGTCTGACCCAGTTCCCGGTTGGAATGTCGAAGCATCTGGAGCACAATTTCTGAGTTTTTCGAGTCCAGGTTACCGGTGGGTTCGTCGGCCAGCACAATTGCCGGCTTGTTGATCAGCGCCCGTGCCAGCGCCACCCGCTGCTGTTCGCCGCCGGAGAGTTCCGAAGGCCGATGTGTCAGGCGCTTCTCCAGCCCCAGTAATCCGACGATTCTCTCGAAGTATGCTTTCTCGGAGCTGCCGTTGGTGCCGGCGATATCTAATGCAATATAAATGTTGGAACGCGCATCCAGGGTGGGCAGAAGGTTGAATTTCTGGAAAACAAAGCCAATCTTGCGCTTGCGCATCCGGGTGCGCTCGGCGTCCGAAAGCTTGGCAAAATCGTCGCCATCGATAACGACGTGACCGGAATCGGCGCGCGTCAGTCCGCCCAGAAGGTAAAACAGAGTGGACTTCCCGCTCCCCGAAGGGCCCACCACGCTGACATATTCTCCTTTTGTCACACTGAAGGAAACGCCGCGCAGGGCAGGCACTTCGATCTTGCCCACGTGATACACCTTGCACAGTTCCACGGCTTCGATAAAGGCAGCCATCCAAACAATCGATCTTACACGAAGCCGTGAGCCAGGGGATGGATTCGGACTGCGTCAGGCGGCACTGGTAGCCTTCGCACGCTCTGCCGGTCGCAGCGCACGCTTAGGGCCGCGCTTGCGGACGAGCAAGAGACGGATGCGCTCCAGCAGTTCTGCGGGCGCATACATTCCCTTTGGAAGGAACACATCAGCGCGAGTGTCGCGATCGTAAATTCTGACTTTGCCGGAAAGCAAGATTGCCGGCGTCTGGGGTGAGATGCTCTTGACCGCATCAATCAACTTGCTTCCATCCAATCCCGGCATGATGAGATCGGTGAGCACAAGATCCACTCCGCCTCGCTTGAAGCGCTCCAGGGCCTCTTCGCCGCTGGTGCACGTAACCACCCGATAGCCGCGCGTTTCCAGCATCACCTTACGGATGGAAAGCGACTGTTCATTATCGTCTACGCAGAGAATCGTTCTTTTGGGCTTCATTCGTGTTTCCGAATGGCGGAGCGCGGACGGCGACAACGCCGGGGGACTCGAAAACCTTTTCAGTGACCGGGAGAATTCAGAGCGAGATGAATCGTAGAAGTTCTCGCACAAGATGTAAAGTGCCGTCGATGCCAATGGCAGATTAGCCCCATTGAAAAAGTTTCAGGGTTGTGCATGTCCCGTTTTTTCGGAACAATCGCCAATTCAGTTTTAAAGAGAGACTTCTCCGCGCAGGACTTCCACAACATTTCCACCAACCCGAACGTTAACCACTCGGTCATCCCGGCGCGAGGCGCGAACAAAAATGCTGCTCGGACGTTTCATCTCCACTCCCTGCTCGACCAGTACGCGCTCGTCGGGTTTGGCTACTCCGTGCGCTACCATCCATGCGGCGGCGCATCCGGCCGCGGAACCGGTGGCTGGGTCCTCGCCGTTATAGAACATCATGCGAGCGTGCAACCGTGCAGTACGATCAACGGTCTCACGCGAGACGAAATAGAAATAGTTTCCGCCGGACTGTCTCAGATACTCAGACGAAGAGGCGACATCCACGCGAAGTCGCTCCATGATCCCCAAGCCGCGCAAGGGGACCACAGTAAAGGGCAGTCCGGTCGAAACGGTCTGGATGGGCAATGAAGGATCGACGTCGCCGTCGCGCAAGCCAGCGGCGCGCACCACGGCTTCGCGATCGTGCTGCGGACCGAACTTTGGATCCATCTGGGTCATCTCGCCGAACACCGGCTGGCCCGGAGCTTCCTCGAAACGCACTGGGACCTTACCGACGTTAAGCTCGAGAGTGATTTCACCGGCGCCATTCGAGCCACGCAGGAAAAAGGCTGTCCCAAGCGTGGGATGGCCGGCGAAGGGCAACTCCGCGGTGACCGTGAAGATGCGGACACGCGTACCACGCTCACGCTCGGTTGCGGGGTCGCGCGGCAAGATGAAGGTGGTCTCGGACAGATTCATCTCGCGGGCTAGGGCCTGCATTTCCTGATCGGTGAGCGCTCGGCCATCGGAAAAAACGGCAAGTGGATTGCCCTCCAAGGGGCGTGATGAAAAAACGTCTAGCTGTGCAAAGGGAAGGCGTCGCAGTTCTTTGGCCATGTTGATTCATTGTAGCGCCAGGAGTAGATGGAGCGTCTGGCGTCGTGTTTGACTGAATTTTGGTGGTCGCGTATTCTACCTAATGGTGTGCCTATATTCCATGCCGGACGTCCGGTGTTGTTGTTGTCGGACGCCGGTGTGTGGGTAGCACAGATACGGTTTCTGTCACCCACCCGGCCAAAATTGGGTGGGTTTCTTTTTTTGACTGATCCCCTCCCGATTCAAAGGCTGCGGCGGGGACAAGCATTCCCGGCTTTTTCAGGGAGCCAATTCCGCCAGCGAGGAGAAAACTTATGAGTACCCAAACCCAAACGCAGAATGTATTCGGGGTCCCGCGTATCAACGATACCGCGCCCAATTTTACGGCCGAGACCACGCAAGGCACGATCCATTTCCACGAGTGGATCGGCGATGGATGGGCCATCCTGTTTTCCCATCCCAAAGACTTCACCCCCGTCTGCACTACCGAACTCGGCTACATGGCGGGACTCCAGCCCGAATTTGCCAAACGCAACTGCAAGATCCTCGGGCTGAGCGTTGACCCGGTGACCAATCACAGCAAGTGGGCCGCTGACATCGAGGAGACCCAAGGCCACAGAGTGAACTACCCGATGATTGGCGATCCCGAGCTCAAGATTGCGAAGCTCTATGGCATGCTACCAGCTGAAAGCGGGAACACTTCCGAAGGTCGCACCGCCGCGGACAACGCTACGGTTCGCACCGTATTCGTCGTTGGTCCCGACAAAAAGATCAAGCTCCAACTCAGCTATCCGATGAGCACAGGTCGCAACTTTGATGAGATCTTGCGCGTTCTTGATTCCATGCAGCTCACGGCCAAACACAAAGTCGCTACACCAGTAAACTGGAAGCTGGGCGACGAAGTGATCATTTTGCCGTCGGTGTCGAATGAGGAAGCGCGAGAGAAGTATCCAGCAGGCTGGAAGTCGCCCAAGCCATATCTGCGCATTGTCCCGCAGCCAAAATAGCTGCGTCTGGTGTAGTGGGCGCGGTGTAACGTGGTTGTTCGAGGCAGGCTAATTCAGATCGAGGGCAATCTTCAGCGCCCGATCCAGCTCCCCGAGCCTGGCCTTCGATAACGAGCCAACAAACTGCGTTAGATCAACTTTGCGAATGGTGACTAGGTTGTCACACATGATCCAACTCGTGTGCTTCAATCCTTCCTCTATTCCCACCGTCATCTGCGTTGATAGGCCTTCGCCGCGGTTGAATATTGGCGTGCAGACTACGGTCGAGAATTTAGAGTCGATCAGCACTTGACGGCTCACGACTACAAATGTGCGGTATTGTTTGGGATCGCCCCCCGGCTTGTGCACCCGATAAAGTTCGCCGCGCTTCATGCTCGCACCGGGGCAGCAGTCATTCTTCGGGTGCCTGATATTTCAGCACATCCGCCGCTTCGGAGTTGAGTTGATCGGCTGCTGCGTTGATTCGTGCCAGGTCGCGGGCGGCAATCGCTGCCCGGGTACGCTCGCTCAAATAGCGGCGAAGCACAGCCTCGATGAAGGCTGAACGCGAGTACTTCGATCCAGCTAGTCGGTCGATGCGAGCAAGGATATCGCTCGATAGTGTGATAGAGGTCTTCTCCTTCATACTACTACTATACTACCAAAATCACATAGCTTTTTGCTGACAGGGACTTCGAGCAATTGGCAGTCCTCGCAGCTATAATGATCTGCGTCAAGGCCTGGCCCAGAATGGCATGAGCACTCGTTTCATTTCTCGATACGTTCAAAGATGCGTCCCAGGATTCCTCGTGCTGGTACTGTTCTTTCTAGGCGGAATGCCAGCCGCGTCTCAGCAGAGGCCTCTCGCCAAGCCGGCTGCGGATGAAACGCTGGAAACGCACTTGGGCAAGGGCTACGATGCCTTGAAGCTCGACAAGTATGAGATCGCCGCCAGCGAATTTCGAGCCGCTTTGGAGATAGATCCCAGGCTAACGCTGAGGGCGCGATTTCCTCTGGCAGTCGCGCTTTTCGAAATGCATAAGTCCGACGAAGCCCGCCAGGAGTTTGAAGCCGTTCGCCGCGAAGTAGGAGATCATCCCAACGTTCTGTATTACGTCGGAAGACTGGATCTTGATGGCCACAACTTCGAAGGTGCGATCCAGAATTTCAAACAAGCCGTCGTCAAGCCGCCATTTCCCGATACCGCTTACTATCTGGGGTATGCGTACCTCAAGCAGGGTGATTTAGCTGCTGCGGAAAAATGGCTAAAGGAAGCGGCCGCGACAGATCCGCGAGATGCTCGTATTCCGTACCAGCTGGCTTCGATGTATCGCAAGCAGGGGCGCTCAGAGGACGCGACCAAGGCCTTGGCCTTGTCGGAGCAGTTGCGGCAGCGGGATAACAACGAGAGCAAGCTAAGGCTGGAGTGTGGACAAAAACTGGATCAGGGTCCTCGAGAGGAAGCGCGCGCCATCTGCGAGCGACTCTACGACCCAGAAGACGCCGATAAACTGACGGAACTGGGCACAATCTACGGTCAACACGGGGACTTAGAAGCAGCGCTGATGCCCTTGAAGCGGGCCGCGGAGCTTGCGCCACAATCGCCCCAGGTGCAATTCAATCTCGCGCTCGCCTACTATCAGCTGAATCAGTTTGAGGAGGCGCGCGCACCGCTCACCACTGCGCTCAAACGCTGGCCAGATCTGTTTCAGCTGAATGCTCTCTACGGTGCCGTCCTCATGAAGCTTGGCGAGAATATTCCGGCCTATCAGGCGCTGCAGCACGCCCATCAGCTTAACCCGCAGGATTCTGGGACATCGGACCTGCTCTATATCGCTGCATTCGGCCTTGCGCAGAAAAGCCAGCTTGCCAGGCAGTATTCCGATTCGCTGCATTACCTTGAAGAGGCCGCCAGGTTGCGACCGAATGAACCCGAACCCCACCGTCACATGGCCGAAATCTACCAGCTCACCGGACGTCCAACGGAAGCAGCAGTCGAACAAAGAGAAGCCGACCGCCTGAGCAAAAGCCAAGGCGGATTTTAGTAAACCAGCCGATTCAGCCCGCACGACAGCATCACGCGCTTATCGTACGATCACCCTCGCTAGGGAAGCCGTTGGCGACTGCCGAACTGGCTAAACTATTGGCTTCGGCGTTGTTCTCTCGGCGCACGTGGGATATCGAGAAATTAAAAGAGCGGGCTAGCTTGCGGCAGATCCAGTTCAGAGAATAAAGGCGTGGGCTGCGGCAGGTGTACTCGCCGATCATCTGTCTCACCACAACTTCTGAATCGGAATAGACATGGAGCGCCTTGGCTTTCAGAACCAAAGCACATTGCAGAGCTTCCAGCAGAGCTACGTACTCGGCCACGTTGTTGTCTTGTCGCCCGATGCACTTCGCGATTCTGATCTTTCCAGTGGCGGAACCTTCGATCACCACGCCAATACCCGATAGCCCCGGATTTCCTAAAGATCCGCCATCGACGTACGCCACGAGGTTCAACATGCCGTCATCTCTTTGCTTCTTCTTGCTTCTTCGGTTCTGGGGCAACCATGCATCACCTGTGTCTCTGGCGTCAAGACGTGATCATGGTTCACTTGGTGGTGTTCATCCGATCATGTTTCATCGTGTGCAAATGATGACGATCTCTCCCATCATTGTGCAAGCTTCTGTGGAAAACGAGGCATTTCGATTCCACCGCGCAACAAACATTGAGCGTTCAATGAGTTGTAACTGTTATCTTGGCCGGTCGCGAACCTCGTTGTTGCACTGAAAAGCGGCGTTGACAATTATTACAGAAATGTTTAAGGTTCGCGGCGTCGACGGTCGAAAGGGCTGGCACAATTAAATTTTTGCCAGTCCGAAGTAGACTGAGTGATTGGCTTGGCGGGGCAACTTGGCAAGCCGCTCGAACCCGAAAAAACCGACTAATTCTGCGAGGAGTAGTTGGGGTTCGGGACCGCGAAAGCGGTAATCGCATCAAGGGCCGTGATGGTGCATGCCTCCACGCTGAGGGCTCCCTCGCAGGAGTCGGCGGCTAGAGCATAACCAATGTCACGGCCTTTCTCTTTTGCGCGCCGCGGTTTTATCGACTGATAGCGCCGACAGCCGCCTTTGCTTTTGACAGAACGCCGGGCGGCAGAGTGGCGTACCCCATCCCGCGGGCCATATTCTGGCCATCCTCAAGAGCCCAATTCAAGAATTGCCCCAGCGCCCGAGTGCGTTCGGTTGCAGTCCCGGATGACGGCACATAGATCCAGGTAAAACTGGAAATGGGATAAGACTCTTTGCCAGGAGCATTGGCCAGAGATACCCCAAAGTCCTTGGGAATCGCCTTCTGGTGGGCGACGCAGGCTGCGGTAATGCTTGCCGGGGTCGCTCTGACAAATTGTCCGGCGGCGTTCTGCACGTTGCCGTATCCGATATCGGGCCGCCGAGCGAAATTTAATTCCACGTAGCCGATTGCGCCCGGCGTCGATCCTACTTTCTCCACCATATCCTCGCCGCGGTTGGCTTCCGCCCCCAGAGGCCATTTTGGTGATGCATCCTTACCCACTTGTGAGCGGAACTCCGGACTGGCCTTCGACAGGAAGTCGGTGAAGATATAGTTCGAACCCTTACCTCCGGTGCGGTGTACCACCTCGATCGGCAGGTCGGGCATGCTGGCGCCGGCGTTCAACTTTGCAATACGCGGATCTTTCCAATTCTTAATCGTACCCAGGTAGATTTGCGCCAGCACCGCGCCCGAGAAATTTAGCTCTGGGTTGCCGGGAAGCTTATAGATAGGCACAATACCCACCAGCACGGATGGAACCTGCGTCAGCGAGACCTTAGCGCCATGCATTTCCTCCGGCGTCAGCGGTATTTCGCCTGCCGCAAAATCCCCCGAACCCTCACTGATCTGGCGAATGCCTTCAACCGTGCTCATGGATAAGTACCTTACCTGGATGTTGGCGTTCTTCTTATTAAATTCATCGATCCACGCGGCATAGAGATGGCTTGGTACGTTAGAGCCAGATCCCACAATAGAAACCCGGGTTTGTGCCTTGACCGGAGCCACAGACAGGGTGAGCGCAAGAAACCACGAAGTGACGATAGTTTTCGGAAATCGCATGTCATCTACTCCTTTCCGACCACTTCCCCCCAAAAGCAGACTTATTAGGACTCTCTCCTACGACATGATGAGCGTAATCTGTGGACGAATGTAGTATCAGTGGATATACTCGCCGCGCTCGGCAATCCACCCGGTTCCGCTCCGAACACCGCGGCCACCAACCAAGGGTTCGGCGCTGGTTCCGAACTTTAGGACGGCTCTAACTTCTTCCAGATCAATAGCATCAGGGAGGAGTCGTGCCCTCGATTCATCGGATATTCAACGAATATTCATCAGTTGTTAACAAATGGCGCATAGCATCAACCGCCTGCGCAAGTCTGACTAAACTTCGCGCTAGTTCCTCGGAACTGGGTGTCGGTTATCTATCTCTATTATCAGCGTGGGAGGACGAATGAAGCAGGTTCTAGCTTTCGGTTTGTCGGTCATGATGACCGCCAGTGCCTTCTCGGCGCCAGCTCCGCAAGCCAGTAGCGGTAGCAGCCCCAAGACCACCCGTAAAAAAGCGGCAACAGCCGGGCCGAGCGTGGCTGCACAGCTCGATCAGATGAGGCAGGCGATCGAAGCCCAGCAGCAGCAAATCCAGCAACTCCGACAGGATTTACAGACTCGCGATCAATCCATTCAACAACTGCAGCAGCGCCTGGATCAAAGTCAGACGGCCGCCACCCAGGCTCAAACCCAGGCGGAGGCGGCTGCGTCGGCGACAGCCAAGCAGGAGCAAACGGTCACCGCGCTGTCCAGCGACGTCTCCGACCTTAAGCAGAATTCAACCAATACGGCGCTGACCCTCCAGGAAACGCAGAAGACTATTTCCGGCCTGGAAAGTCCTCTGGCCATCCACTACAAAGGAGTCACGATCACTCCTGGTGGCTTCCTGGCTGCGGAAACGGTGTGGCGCCAAAGAGCACTGGCTGCGGACATCAACACCCCTTTCAATTCGGTGGTGTTCTCCGGAAGCTCGCAGAGCAAGTTGTCGGAATTCTTTGCCTCCGGCCGTCAGTCGCGCATTTCCATGCTGGTCGAAGGCAAACTGAAATCGGCGGCTCTACGCGGCTATGTGGAAGCAGACTTCCTCTCTGCGGGCGTTACCTCGAACAACAACGAGAGTAACAGTTACACCCTCCGTCAGCGGCAGGCCTGGGGTCAGGCTGCGCTTAGTGACGGGTGGAGCTTCACTGGTGGGCAAATGTGGAGCTTGATCACGGAGACCAAGAAGGGAATGGACAACCGCTCGGAAGCGCTGCCCATGACGATCGACCCGCAATACACCGCGGGCTTCAGTTGGGCACGGCAATACGGTTTCCGGGTCGTCAAGGACCTCGGCGACAAACTGTGGCTGGGTTTCTCAGTCGAAAATTCGCAGGAGACTTTGACGGCTCACGGAAATGCAACCAATTTCCTCCTGGGTTCTCTGGGCAACAGCGGTGGTCTTTACAATGCCTTCAACGCTAACTACTCCTTCAATCCCAGCCCGGATATCGTTGTCAAAGCGGCGCTGGAACCAACGAAATGGAGTCACTTCGAAGTCTTCGGTCTCTATGACCGATTCCGTGATCGCATTTTCCCTTGCGCGACCGCGAGCTCAAGTGCCACTTGCAACGGAGTGACTGGACCGTCCGCGGCGGGGGCTTTTAACGACTCCAGGAATGGTTGGGGCCTCGGCGGCAATGGTCGCGTATCCCTGTTCAACAAACATGTCGATATCGGCGCACACGGGTTCGGGGGGCAAGGTATCGGTCGCTACGGCACGGTCGGGCTGCCTGACGCAACCGTACGTCCCGATGGCACGCTGGCGCTCCTGCGAGAGTTTCAGGCACTGGGAACTCTGGAATACCACGCCGCCAAGTTGGATATCTACGGCAATGCCGGTGCTGAGTATGTGGAGAAATATTCGCAGCTCAACTCATCGGGGAAAGCGGTCGGCTATGGGTCGCCGTTGTTTAATAACTCCGGCTGCACGACCGAAGTGGTTCCGGCCGGCGGGAATGGATTTACTCCCGGAACCCCTAATTGCACCGGCGATACGCGCAACCTGATTGAAGGGACCTTCGGGTTCTGGTATCGCTTTTACAACGGTCCAAAGGGCAGAATTCAGTGGGGCCCGCAGTATTCGTACATCGTGCGCAACACCTGGGTAGGTGCGCCTCCCAAGGGCAGCACTATCGGCATCGCGCCGCATGGCATAGAAAATATGTTCTTCACCTCCTTCCGTTACTACCTGCCTTAACCTTACTTGCGCTCCAGTGTGGAACGAGTTTCCACACTGGAGCGATTTCCTCCCCACGCCTGATTGAATTAGCGAAGCGCCTGAATCTTTGATCGGAGCGCGCAGACTGGCTTTGACTGCCAGACGCTCGCCTTGTAAGATTCGCGACACTTCAAGGAGAGAAACATGCGAGTCTTGCACATCGCCGCAGCCATTTTGTTCATGATGGCGATTCCCACGCTGGCCCAGCAACCGGCCGACACCGGCAAAGCTAGTGAAGGCAAGCCTTCAAGGCCTGCCTCGTCCCAGCCGGCTGTAAAAGATGTACTTGAATCGAAGGTGAGAGCGGAGTGGGAGGCCTTCAAGAGGAAGGACAAGCAGGCATACGGCGACCTGTTGGCCGATGATTTCGTTGCTGTCGAGGACGACGGTGGCGGTGCGCGAAACAAGATCCAGGCTGTAAACGAAGTTGCCACGTCGAACATCTACAACTACTCGATGGCCTTTTTCAGAGTGTTTCCTCTGGCGCCCGACGCCGTTTTCGTTACCTACGAAATCACGATGGAATTCTCCCCGAGGGCGGCGAACCGGATCAACAGAGTTCTCATCAGTGAGCTTTGGTTGAAGCGTGGCGAGCAATGGAAAGCCCGCTATTATCAAGAGACTCGGGTAAAGTAGTCTTGGATTCTTGCTATTCTACGTGCACACGGCGCACTGATATACGATTGATTGTTGCACCCATGCCGGTTTGGAGTTACGTCTTGGAGATACCACAATGACCACCATCACCACGCAAAACGAGAGTCAAACCTCCACGAGCTACCTTCCCTTATCGCCGCCGCGCCGCTATTTGTTTGGGCCCGGCCCGAGCATGGTCCATCCTCGGGTCTACGAAGCTTTGTCAAAGCCAATTGTCGGGCACCTGGATCCCTACTTCTTTCGGGTGATGGAGGGTATCCAGCAGTTGCTCAAGACCGTTTTCGGCGCGGATGACGGCACCACCATGGTGATCTCCGGCACCGGCAGCGCGGGCATGGAGGCATCCGTCTCCAACTTTGTCGAACCTGGCGCAAAGTTTGCCATATTTGCGAATGGTTACTTCTGTGACCGTATCACCGAGATGGGCAAACGTCAGGGTGCAAATGTTGTCCGTTTTGAGAAGCCCTGGGGCGCGACCTTTACGGACCAGGAAGCAACTGACTTCATTGGTCGCGAAAAACCGCAAGTCGTAGCATACGTTCACGCCGAGACTTCAACCGGCGCGTTGCAATCGGGACGAGCGATTTGTTCGGCCGCGCACGATGTCAGCGCTCTCGTCATCGCGGACTGCGTGACGTCGCTGGGCGGAATTCCGGTGCATGCCGCTGAAACAGGCATCGACATCGCCTACAGTTGCTCCCAAAAAGGTCTGAGTTGTCCTCCCGGATTATCTCCAATGTTTCTCTCTCAGCGCGCTATGAAGTGGTTGGGCGCCCGGACGTCGCCTCCTCGCAGTTGGTATCTCGACCTCAAGTTGATCTACGACTACTCCACCGTGTCGCATCGCTACCATCACACCGCTCCCATTTCCATGTTCTATGCCCTGCGAGAAGCATTGGTGGTGATTGCCGAAGAGGGGATCGAAAATCGCTGGGAGCGACACCGTCGCTGTCATGACGCTTTCGTCAAGGGCGTAGAGGCGATGGGCCTCCGAATGCACGTACCTGAAGGACAGCGCATTTGGACGCTGAACACAGTAAGCGTGCCAAAGGGCATCGATGAAGCGAAAGTGAGAGCCCGGCTACTCGAAGAACAAGGCATTGAGATCCTAGGCGGTTTTGGCCCGCTTGCCGGCAAGGTGTTTCGCATCGGCATTATGGGCCCCCTCGCCACGGAAGAGCACGTGCAGTTTCTGCTGCAGGAATTGAAGAAATCCCTGGCTGCCGAGGGATATCGGCCATAACTTGCTGTCTTAAGCCCGCGTGTGTGTTGCTCGCTGGTCGCACCAATTCCGTTACAGGAATATCGGATGACCTTGAAGTCGGTAAACACGCTTCTTGAGGTCTTGCATTTTGCAGACGCTCACACCGCGGTTATCGTCCCGGAGCTCGGAATTCGCGTCACCTACGATTCGCTACGGCAGCAGGTTCTGGCTATGGCTGATGGGTTGGCGTCTGCCGGCATCCGCCGCGGAGACCGCGTAGCCATCGCGCTTCCCAACGGCCTGCCCATGATTGTAAGTTTCTTGGCCGCCTCCATTGCGGGAACTGCCGCTCCTCTCAATCCCGCCTATCCCTATGAGGAGTTTCTTTTTTTCCTGGGAGACACCGAAGCTCGAGTTTTGATTTTGCCGCCTGTGGGCGCCGAATATGTGCGCAGCGCGGCTGCTGACCGCAAAATCCCGATGCTCCCGGTGGAAATGAACGATCAGGGCATCGTCCACATAGTCGATACTCTCAAAGGGACCTCAGCAACTCCACCAACGGCGGATGATATCGCCCTCATCCTGCACACCAGCGGAAGCACCGGCCGGCCGAAGCGCGTGCCTCTCCGGCACTTCAATCTGGCAGTTTCTTCGGCGAACATTGCGAACACCTACACCCTTTCCGAAGAGGATATCTCGCTTTGCATCATGCCCCTCTTTCACATTCATGGCTTGATAGGATCGGTCATGGCGACGTTGCTTTCGGGTGGCACGGCCGTTATTCCCAGCAAGTTCAATGCGCTGGCTTTCTGGCGGATGGTGCGGGAACATCGCGTGACGTGGTTTTCCGGAGTGCCGACCATGCACCAGCTTCTTCTGGCGCGTAGCCGCGAGAAACCGGCCGACGCGGCATCGCTGCGTTTTATCCGTTCCTGCAGCGCGCCTTTGTCGCCGGAGCTCATTCATAAAATCGAGAATCTTTTTGGCGTTCCTTTCGTCGAAGCTTACGGAATGACCGAAGCCGCCCACCAGATGACGTCCAACCCGCTGCCGCCCCGACACCGCAAAGCGGGATCAGTGGGCGTGGGGACCGGAATCCGCATCAGCATTCTCGATGCTAAGGGCAATCATCTGGCGACCAATCAACGAGGCGAGATCGCTATCCAGGGCGCCAACGTATTTCGCGGATACGAAAATAATCCCGACGCCAACGCTCGTGCCTTCACCGACGGCTGGTTTCGCACCGGCGACCAGGGTTTCCTCGATGAGGACTGCTACCTGCATTTGACCGGACGAATGAAAGACATTGTGATACGCGGAGGGGAAAACATCGCGCCTCATGAAATCGACGAAGTCTTGCTGAAGCATCCAGCGGTCGCTGCCGCCGTCACATTCGGCTTCGCACATCCCATCCTGGGAGAAGAAGTCGCCTCAGCGGTGGTCTTGCACGAACCCGAAAGTCATACCGAAGCTGCGCTGTTGAAGCACTGCCGTGATTGGCTGACGGAAGCCAAAAGTCCCAAGAAGATCTACATTGTGGAAAGCATCCCCACGACTGCGACCGGAAAAATTCGCCGCCGCGCCGTAGCGGCCGCGCTTGTGGACGGGGAAAGATGAAGTTCCTGATCGCGGGCGCGGGCGCCATTGGAGCTTATATCGGCGCGCGCATGGCGCATGCTGGCCTGGACGTCACACTGTTCGCACGCGGCCCGCATCTTCGCGCCATGCAAGAACGTGGCGTGCAGATAAAGAGCGTCGACGGTGATTTTGACGCGCATCCCAAAGTAGCCGGCAATCTCAATGAAGTCGGTCCGGTCGATGTTGTTTTTCTCGGCGTAAAAGCGCATAGCTTACGGCTGCTTGCGCCGCAGCTAAGGCCCGTGTTGGGCGTAGATACAACCGTCGTCAGCACCCAGAATGGAGTTCCGTGGTGGTTTTTCCAGGGCTTCAGTGGGCCCTGGGAAGGTATGCGACTGGAGCGCCTCGATAGCGGAGGAGTGATTTCCGAGGCCATTGAACCCCGTCGCGTGCTGGGCTCCATCATTTATTTTTCCACGGAAATTATTGCACCCGGAGTCATCCAGCACACCGCCGGCAACCGAATCACTTTAGGAGAGCCGGATGGCACACGCTCCGATCGCTCTCGCCGGATTGCCGAAGCCCTGGTCGCTTCCGGTCTGCGCTCTCCCGTCACGGCGCGGATTCGTAACGAGATTTGGGTGAAGATTCTGGGCAACGTCGCATTCAATCCTATTAGTGCTCTAACCGGCGCTACGCTGGTTCAAATGATTCGTGATCCTGAAGTTTCTGCTCTTGTCCGAAAAATAATGGAAGAAGCAGAGGCTGTCGCTTCGCACTTGGGTTTGGAGTTGCCAGTCTCCATCGAACAGCGTATCGCGGGCGCGGAAAAGGTTGGCGAGCACAAGACTTCAATGCTGCAAGACCTTGAGACGGGACGTCCGCTTGAACTCGAAGCAGTCGTCGGCGCAGTGGTGGAGCTCGGGGAACGTTTGAACCTTCCCATGTCGCATACGAAGACTGTGTATGCTTGCGCGAAACTGCTGGAGGAATGCAGAGTTTCGAGCGCCACCAGATGATTCCCGGCCTCACTGGGCCCGCAATCCCCTTATATCCGTGAGGCTTAGGCAAAATTTTTCGGAATCGGTTTTTCCGCTTGACAACATGAGTATAATTCATCTGGTCCACTTATCAGACCACTTGGAGCACCGCGTTTGCCGGCGACCATAAAGTCCGAGTTCGAGGCGATCAAACGAAATAAGGTGTACGAAGAGGTCGCCAAACAAATCGAGCGCCTGATTCTCAAGCGGCTGCAACCTGGCGACAAGCTTCCCTCGGAACGCGAACTGGCTGAGATGTTAGGAGTCAGCCGCAGTTCCATTCGCGACGCAATTCGCAGCCTGGAATTGATTGGCATGGTCGAACCACGTCAGGGTGCTGGGACAGTGGTTCGAGAAATTTCCTCCGATGCGCTGATTAATCCACTCGCGTCCATGCTCACGCGTCAACGAGAGTTGGTGAGCGAGCTTCTGGATTTCCGCAAAATGCTGGAGCCCCCCTTGGCTGCGCGCGCCGCCACCCATGCCTCAGCGGAAGAGATCACGGAAATGGAAGAGATTCTGGATCGGCAAGGCGAGAAGCTGAGCAGGGGAGATCTTGCTGTCGAAGAAGATTCGGAGTTCCATTACGCTGTCGCTCTGGCTTCTGGCAATAGTGTTGTGCTGAAAGTGCTGGACGTTCTAATGGACTTGCTGCGCGAGACTCGGGAACGATCTCTGCAAGTGGAAGGGCGGCCACAGAAATCAATGGGCGGTCACCGGCGGATTTTTGCCGCCATCAAGCGCCATGATGCTTTGGCGGCGGAAGCTGCGATGCGGCGTCACATTGAAGATGTCGAGGAAATCGTACTCAACAAGTTATAAATCTAACGGAGGTTCCAAATGGGCCGGCTATTCGCGATTGAGATTATTTACCGAGGAATCTTTCAGAAGACTCTGGCTACTAGAATCAGCCGCGCGATTGTGCTGGCTGCCCATCAGGAAGGAAAGATGGGCATCTCTTTTGGACGCTACGGCGACAGTCCGGAGCGGAACGGCATTCCTGCGAAGAATTTCGCCATCGTCGCCACGGATGAGCAGACACTCCAGGAGGGAATGGCGAAATACGAACCCAAAGAAGTGGACATCACGATCGCGGTCGACGACACGCTGTGCAAAGGCGTGGAGTCCTGGGCATGGTACGGGTTGCAGCCAGTGAATCGGCTGTTGAAACCTGGTGGCACGCTGATTGTGACTTCTCGCCAGGGGCCCGAGGAGATCATTGCCATGGCCCATCGCAAGGAAGCTCCTTACCAATTAGCCATTTTGAAGGGTACGGTCAGCTTTTCCGGGCTTTGGGTGTACAAAGACGACCACACGGACGTGCGCATCCTGGGCGCGATCGCGCGAATTTTGCCCGACTTGTTCAGCCTTAAGTCGGTGCAAAAAGCGATTGTTGCCGAGTGGAAGGATGAACTCAAAGCCACCTCAGCCGCAAAAGCTTACGAGCGCACCACCAGCATTACAGTACAGCCTAACCAGGGCAATCCGGAAGTTCCCTACAAATTTGATCTGCCGAAGTGGCACGAGATGGGCGAGGGCATTGCCATCCCAAGCATCCCCGCCGGGCACAAAATGGACGATCCGACGAACAATGCCCACGGCGGATTCCAGCCCGACCGCAATCCCACGTTCAAAAAGTTCAGCACGCGCACTATGCGGCCGGTGGTGAACTTCGATACTTGCATCAAGTGCACGCTTTGCTGGTTGCAGTGTCCGGACTCCTGCTTTGACGTGACTCCGGAAGGCTTGTATGACGCCAATATGCAAGCCTGTTGCGGATGCGGCGTATGCGAAGCGGTTTGTCCCGTCAAAGAGTGCGTCACTATGGTCAACGAGACCGAATTCTCCGACAACTCCAGCCAGTGGGAGGATTGGAGAAAGGACAAAGAAGGCTACAAGGTCTGGTTGGAAGAGAAAATTAAATCGCATCCCGAGCGCTCGCACGGCTTCCGCTACAAGGGACAGTATGAAGAGCAGGTTCCGGAGATGCTGGAAATCGCTCGCGAAGGTTAACCGGTCAGGAGGAGAGTTGTTATGGCAACAGTGGCCGCACCAGTTGAGGAACAGCGCAGGACTGACGAAACCGCTCTAATAACCGGCAGCGAAGCTATTGCCGTTGCATGCAAACTGGCTGACGTTGATGTAATCACAGCTTACCCCATCCGCCCCTATGACACCGTCATGCAGTACGTGTGCAAGCTGGTGGCCAACGGCGAAATGGACTGTGAGTACATCGTGGCTGAAGGGGAACACTCCCAATTCGAAATCGTGAAGCACGCCTCCGCGGCGGGCGCGCGCGTGTTCTGCGGATCGAGCGGCGTGGGCTGGATGTATGCCATGGAGGCGCTGACGGTCACTCCCGCCCTCCGCATTCCGATGATCACGATGGTGGGTAACCGCGCGCTGGATGATCCCGGCGCGTTCGGGGTGGAGCATAATGATGCGCTCGCAGTCCGTGACTTAGGGTGGCAACTGGTCTGGGTGGATAACGCGCAGGAAGCGCTCGACACTGCCTTGATTGCCTATCGCGTAGCTGAAGACCGGCGAATCTTTCTCCCCTGTGCCATCAGTTGCGACGGTGCATTCCTCACCCACTCCCAGGCAATAGTGAAAATCCCGTCACAAGAGAAGGTGAACGAATTTTTGCCGCCTTACAATCGCGGTGATCTGTTGCTTCATCCGGACAATCCAATTACCGTGGCCCCGCAGGGCAATGAAGACTGGGTGATGGAAATCCGGCGTCAGAACTACGCTGCCATGGAACGATCGCCCATCGTGATTCGCGAGGCCTATGAGGAGTTCGAGCGGATCTTCGGCCGCTCCTATGGCAACCCGTTCTTCGAGGAGTACGAGACTGACGATGCAGATGTGGTACTTATGGGCATGGGAACTCTCTCCACCCCAGTGAAGGTCGCTATCCGGCAGATGCGTAAGCAAGGAAAGAAAGTCGGTTTCGTGCGCATGCGCTGGTTCCGTCCCTTTGCCGCGGAGGAACTGGCGAAGAGTTTGGGACGCTTCTCCGCAGTCGGAGTGATCGACCGTGACTATTCGTTCGGCTCGCCGTATCTTGGAGGCGTGCTGGCTGGTGAGGTCCGCCATGCGCTATACCCGTCGCCGAAACGGCCGCCAGTTTTGGGCTTCATCTGCGGACTCGGCGGACGCGAAGTCACGGTACCAGATGTGGAACGGATGACCGACTCCGTATACAAGGCGGCGGAGGGCAAGGCCCAACCGCTCACGCAATGGATCGGATTGCGAGAGTAATCCGTTTTTACTGATGAGGTTTTGACCCATCAGAAAGGTTGAAGAGATTATGGCTACTTACATACAGATTGATCCAACCCAGAAACTGGAACCTTTCAAAGCAGTCAAGAAGATCCCCTTGGAGGAGTACTTCACCTCAGGTCACCGCACCTGCCAGGGCTGCGAGTCAGCCCTGTTGATGAAAATGATGGCCAAGGCCGCCGGCCCCCGGTCGATCATCCTGGGTAGCACCGGTTGCATGTACGTGGCTAACACCACGTATTACAGCACGTCGTGGGTGCTTCCCTGGATGCATACCCAACTGGGTAGCAGCGGATCGGCTGCCCTGGGAACATCCGCAGCTCTGAAGGCGCTCATGCGCAAGGGAAAGATGAAGAAAGAGCCCATTAATGTGATAGCCTTCTGCGGCGACGGCGGGGGCGCCGACATGGGCGTGGGCGCGATTTCCGCGACCCTCACTCATCCCGACTACAATTGTCTGATTTTGATGTATGACAATGAGTCCTACGCCAACACCGACATTCAGCTTTCGGGCAGCACACCGTGGGGCGCAAATACTACGTTCAGCACCCCCGGCAAGGTGAAGAGAATTATGCATCGCCGCTGGAAGAAAAACATGGCCGGAATGATGGCGGCCGGCCATCCGGAATGCAAATACGTGGCGACGATCTGCATGTCCTATGGCTTGGCAGGAATGAACTCGATGCGTAAGGCGTTATCGATCGGCGGGCCGACCTTCATTCATTCGCTGGATCCGTGCCCGAAGGGCTGGGACTACGATCCATACCTCTCTCACGAAATGGGCGAGTTGGCTATAAATACCGGAGTTTGGCCGCTTTACGAAGTTGAGAATAGTGTATTGAAGCTCACCGGCAGGACGCAGCAAATTGCTGCCGGCCGCATTAAGCGGCAGCCCGTACGGGATTATTTACTTAAGCAGGGACGGTTTGCGCACTTTACCGACGATGATATCGATTACTTCCAAAGTAAGATCGATGAGATGTGGGAAAA
Organism: uncultured Acidobacteriota bacterium; assembly: GCA_963696025.1. Lineage (GTDB taxonomy): Bacteria > Acidobacteriota > Terriglobia > Terriglobales > Acidobacteriaceae > JABCYV01. The sequence continues at coordinate 710,913 of CAVOII010000014.1, read as the reverse complement.
GTGGCTAGTTCCCGGAGTGATCCCATTCCGGAAAGATGTGGAGGCCGACCATCCGCCTGAATAAGCAATCTGGCGGGAAAGTTAGAGTTTACTCCACGCACTTCTGAGGATCGCAGGCAGGGAACTGGAGTAGTCTAGTTTGCCCTAAGTCTGATAAGACACCGAGGAGGTGTATCTATGGCTGAATCCACAGCCGCAGTTGCTCCTAACACAAGTGAATCCAACCGCTGGGTAGTTCTTCTCTTCAGTATTCTCGGAATGGTGGCGGTGGCGAATTTTCAGTATGGATGGACTCTGTTCGTTCCGCCGCTTCAAAAGCACCTCAAAGCCGATCAAGCTCTGATCCAGGTAACCTTCACCGTCTTCGTACTCCTGGAGACTTGGCTTGTGCCCTTCGAGGGTTGGCTGGTCGACAAATTCGGTCCCCGGTTGCTGGTAATGCTCGGTGGCGTTCTGGCTGGGCTTGGTTGGGTTGGAAGCGGAAAAGCCGAGTCGCTAACGGCTCTGTATCTCTCCTACGCGGTAGCTGGGATAGGCGCCGGCATCGTGTACGGCACCGCCATCGGCCTCGCCATGAAGTGGTTTCCTGACCACCGCGGTCTGGCGGCCGGACTCACGGCTGCCGGCTTCGGTGCCGGATCCGCCCTCACCGTTGCGCCGATTGCTAACATGATCAATTCGGCCGGTTACCAGGCCGCCTTCATCCGCTGGGGAATCATCCAGGGATTGACCGTGCTCGTGGCGGCCTTCTTTCTCAAGTCGCCGCCTGTAGGCTGGCTGCCCAAAACCTGGAGATTAAAAGGCAGCGAAGAGGTGAAGAAGCGTCAGTCACCGGTGGATTTTACGTCCGCTGAAATGGTGTCTACGCCCAACTTCTGGCTCATGTACCTGATGATGGCGATGGTTGCGACCGGGGGTTTGATGGCTGTAGCGCAGCTCAAGCCGATGGCGGTCGATTTCAAGGTCGACAAGATTCCAGTCAGCCTGTTAGGACTCACCATGCCGGCCCTGGTCTTCGCCCTCTCCGCCGATCGTTTGGTAAACGGACTCTGCCGCCCGTTCTGGGGATGGATCTCAGACCACATTGGCCGAGAGATGACCATGACCGTGGCGTTCGGTCTAGAAGCCATCGCCATTTACGTGCTCCTCAAGTTCGCCACTAACCCGCTGATGTTCGTCGTCTTCAGCGCATTTACCTTCTTCGGCTGGGGCGAAATCTACTCGCTGTTCCCGGCGCTGTGCGGAGACTTCTTCGGTCGCAAGCACGCCACCGAGAACTACGGTTTCCTCTACACCGCGAAGGGGACAGCTTCTGTGTTCGTGCCTATTGGGTCGGCGTTGGCAGCAGGCAAGGCTTTCGATTTCCGCGCCGACATCCTGCTCCTGCTAGGCGGCCTCTTGATATTTTTCACGGCATTCGTAGCGCCTGCGGTGTTTCGTTTGCATCTCAATCGAAACGCTAAGGCCATACTGCTGGCTGTAGCCGGGGTATTGATTGCCTACGGGCTCATCCTCACCGTAGTTCCCACGGTTTGGACTCCGTTCGCCGCTAAGTTCACCCTGCCCAACGCCGGCTGGAAGGGCGTGTTCCGATTTGCCATCGTCTTCGACCTTTGCGCAGCATTGCTCGCCTTCTTTGTGCTGCGCAAGATGAAGGCGCCGGTCCACCAAGAACTTCCGGGTGTTGCGCCAGAGCTGACAACAGCTAGAGTGCGAGGCGTAGCGTAGCTCAAGTATCAGACTGGGCATTACCAGGCTCCCTTCCGCCAGGAAGGGAGCCTTTCTAGTTTGCCGCGCGTAAGTTCAGAAGCGACCACTGCTCGTGTGGGGACGGGGCATCCTCTCACGGGCTAATCTACGCTTTGCTTTGGGTGCGCCTTGAACTTCCCATAACGCCGTTTGAACGAAGCCTTAGAGGCAGACGCTTTCGCGTGTCCGTGTCGGCAGTGTGGCTATGACCAAATAAGGTTGGGTCATAAGGAGATCACCTATGACCCACCTTCGCAAAATGATGCTCGAAGAACTCGAGCGTCGTAATTACGCTCAGACTACCATCGACTGCTACAGACGATCGAAGATTTTGCGCGTCACTTTCGTCGCCGTCCGGATCAGCTCACTCCGGAACACATTCGCGAGTACCAAGCGTATCTGTTCCGCGAGAGAAAGCTGGCTGCATCCACCGTGACGCAGCGGCTCGCGGCTCTGCGGTTCTTCTACACGCAGACGATCAGGAAAGCCTGGAGCGTAGCCGATACACCTTACCCGAAGAAGGCGCGACCCCTACCCAGCATCTTGAGCCCGGAAGAAGTGGCCCACCTCATCGACTCGTCCCAGACTCAGTTTCATCGCATGGTATTGATGACACTCTATGGCACGGGGATACGGCGCGCTGAGTTGGCTCGCTTGCAAATTTCCGATATCGACAGCCGACGCATGGTGATCCACATCCGCCGTGGCAAAGGGCGCCAGGACCGCGATGTCATGCTCAGTCCCAAGCTGCTCGAAGCCTTGCGCGACTACTAGCGTAGCCTGAAGCGCAAACCCACGGAGTGGTTATTTCCGGGCGGATCCCGGCACACCTCCAATCGTCCCATCACTCCCCGAGCCGTGTGGTATGCGTGCCAACGTGCTGCCCAGCGGGCGGGACTGCAGAACCGGGTTCATCCCCACACGCTGAGACATTGTTTCGCTACGCACTTGCTAGAAAACGGAGCCGACCTGCGCACCATTCAACTGCTCCTGGGACATCACGATCTGAAGGAAACCACGATCTATCTTCATCTCTCGCGACGGCATCTCAACGCCACCGCCAGTCCGCTGGACTCGCTCAAGCTGAAAGATAAGTCACAGCAGAACCCGTAGATGAACCGGCCGCCGCTTGAGGTGGCCGATCTGGTTTGCGCCGCGGGACGCGCCTTCATCGAACGCAGTCGCCGGTGGATCACCTGGCAACACGTCAAAGTGCTGCGAGCCATCGCGCGCTGTCGCACCGCTGCCCTGGGCGGGCATCTCGATGAGTGCATCGACTGTGGCTACCGTCCGGCGATCTCTTACAACAGCTGCCGCAACCGGCACTGCCCGAAGTGTCAAGCCAACGCCCGCGAGCGTTGGCTCGAAGCGCGTCGCCAACAACTTCTCCCCACGCGTTACGTCCATGTTGTCTTTACCCTACCTCATCAACTGGCGCCACTCGCCTTGCAGAACAAGAAACTCCTGTACCATCTCTTGCTACAGACCAGTGCCGCAACCCTCCTCGCAGTCGCTCGCGGTCCCAAACATCTCGGCGCCGAAATCGGCTTCTTCAGTGTGCTCCACACCTGGAATCAAAAACTCGAACATCACCCGCACGTGCATTGTGTCGTGCCCGCCGGCGGATTGTCGCTCGATCGCACCCATTGGATCCAGCCACGCTACCCCTTCTTCCTTCCCGTCAAGGTGCTCAGTCGCGTCTTTCGCGGTAAGTTTGTGGCCGCTCTCAAACGCAACTTCCGGCAGGGCAAGCTGGGCTTCCATGGCAACCTGAAACCCCTCGCTCACCCCAAAGTCTTCTCCGCCTGGATAAGAACCCTGTTCCGAAACGACTGGCACGTCTACTCCAAACGCCCCTTCGGAGGCGCCGAGCATGCGCTCTGTTATTTAGGCCACTACACCCACCGCGTCGCCATCTCCAACCACCGACTCGTCTCCTTGGCCGATGACCAAGTCACTTTTCGCTGGCGCGACTCCGCTCACCACAATGAACACAAGTTGATGACCCTAGCGCTCGATGAGTTCCTGCGTCGCTTCCTCTTGCACACGCTGCCCAAAGGCTTCGTCCGCATCCGCCACTTCGGCTTCCTCGCCAACCGCCGCCGCGCCACTCTCCTGCCGCTTTGTTGTCGACTACTCGACGCAGAACAACCGTCGCAATCCCAACCAGAAGGGTCCCCAGCCAAGCAACCGCATCCACTTTGGCGCTGTCCCAAATGTGGCGGCCCCATGGTGGTCCTCGAAACACTGACTGCGGCCCAGCTCCAACTCCGTTCTCCACCTTTTCGCGCCGGAGCCGCGGCATGAAACTTCCGTTCCGATCTCGCTCGCTCGGTGCCTCCCAGCACCTACAGGCCTCGTGCGCTTTTGTTGCCCATCCACCAAGCTCCTGGCTTCGAGCGTTCGCTCGCAAACCACAATCGAACCAAGCCCGACTGCCCTCCGGCTCGCTGCATCACCGATTCCCCGAGTCTTTCTCATCACGGCAACACCATTGAATTTGCATAGATGCTTCCTCATCGGCGGCTTCCTTCAAACAGCTGTATCGGACGCGCCCCGCACACCTCCAGAAAATCTACCTGCCACTCCATATGGGGCGCGTCCGATACAGCACTAGCGTCTCTGGACCACGAGGCGAAATGTCGAAGGACATCCGGATAGTTGGGTGTTGTCGGCCTTCCGTCCTAACACGAGATCACTCAACACGGGATTGCAGCCTTGTTGCGAAGCGGGCGATTTTTTCCCGTATCCAGATATGTGCAGGGTCATGCTGGTTGTTTTCATGCCAAAGCAGCGCTAGCGTGGTGCGAGGTAGCGACAATGGAATGCGGTAGATCTTCAAGCCCAAGGTTTCCGCGTATTCCCTTGCCAAGCGCAAAGGCACGATTCCCAGTAAGTCGCTGCGGGCTGCTATCGCTGGAACACTGGCCAGGTGCGGTACGGTCACCGCGACCGTCCTGCTCCTGCCGATACTGGTGAGCGCAGCCCCGATCAATCCTGGACGTTCAGGAGCAGCGTAACAAACCCGAATGTGCTCGATTCGCAAGAAGTTGGACAGGCTCAAGTTGTTCTTTATCTGCGGATGGTTGATTCGTGCGAGGCAGACCCATGGATCGTCGAAAAGGAGCTGAGATGCGATTCCTCTGCCAGGCACAATGGGTTGCGGAAATAAACCTAGCGCGAACTGGAGGCTGCCCTCGGATAGCCTGTCAGTGGGGATGTCAAAAAGTCCTTTCAGCCTGGTTATAGTTAGGGAGACTCTGATTAAGTCCTCCCTTTCCACAGGGAGTATAGATAAAGTCGTGCCAGCATGAACTCGTTCGGCAAGCAGAGGACACTGGCGATGATGACGGGATTTGAGCGGTACACGAAGAAGACTCGGCGGGCAATGTTCTTGGAAGAGATGGAGCAGGTGGTACCGTGGAGGAAACTGTGTGCGCTGATCGAGCCGCACTATCCCAAGCCGGGCAACGGGCGACGACCGAAAGAACTGGAAAAGATGCTGCGGATTTATTTTCTGCAGCAGTGGTTCAATCTGGCGGACCCGGCGGTGGAAGAGGCTTTGTACGACTCGGCGACCCTGCGGCAGTTCGTGGGCATTGATTTGGGAGCCGAGCCGGTGCCGGATGAGACGACGGTGTGCAAGTTCCGGCATCTGCTGGAAGAGAACCATCTGGGGGAAGAGATTCTGGGGACTGTGAACCTGCATTTGCAAGCCAAGGGCGTGCGGATCACGACGGGCACGATTGTGGACGCGACCCTGATTCACGCACCTTCCTCGACCAAAAACCGCGAGCAGAGCCGGGACCCAGAGATGCACCAGGCGAAGAAGGGGAAGAACTGGTACTTCGGGATGAAAGCGCACGTGGCCGTCGACAGCAAGACCAAGATCATCCATACGGCGGTGGCGACGGCAGCCAATGTTTCCGATGTGGCCATGTTGCCGGACCTGCTGCATGGCGAAGAAACGCGGGTGTGGGGCGACGGAGCGTATCAGGGCCAAACCGAGGTGATCCGCGAGTGCGCGCCACGAGCACGGGATTTCACCCAGCGGCGCTGTCGCTACAAGGGTCAGATCGTGGATGAAGTGGCGTGGGCGAAGAACCGGACGAAGTCAAAGGTGCGGGCGAGGGTGGAGCACGTGTTTCAAGTGATGAAGCTGAAGTTCGGATTCGTGAAAGTACGCTATCGCGGGCTGAAGAAGAACGCGCACCGGCTGTTCGTTACCTGTGCGCTGGTGAATCTGTTTGTGAGCCGCAGAAAACTGCTCGCCGTAGCGTAGGCTCGTCCGGCTTTGCCCCGTAGGCGCGGTTGCAATGCCAGTACTGACCAGTTCCAGCATCCGAGACCCGAACCGGCAGCGCGGTTTCCTGAACACTGTTGTTAGTCGACCCTAGAATGAGCGCTTATTCAGAGTGTCCCTAGGCCTACTTTTGGCGCCTTTCGCTTGATGGTGCGGATAAGGCGCGAAATCAGAATAATCTCCGCATAATCTGTGGCGGCGACGCGAAAGACATTCTCCGCGGTTACCGGGTCGAAGGTACTGCGGTCTCCAATCGCCGCTCGGATTTTGCTCAGCGCCTCCAGTACCGGGCTTGCCAATTGCAACGTCCGCGTTGTGGGAACCATTTCACGGCCTAGGTGGACAAACAAGCGATCGTCGAACACCGCGCGTAAGCGCGCAAGGGCATTACTCATCGCCGGCTGGCTTAAGCCGATTCGGTTTCCAGCCTTGCTGACGTTGCGCTCCGCCGTGAGCGCTTCAAAGGCAAGCAGCAGATTCAAATCGAGCGATTCGATATTCATGAGATGAATATCTCACATAACCACAATCCATTATCATTATGCGAGTTGTATGCCTAAACTGTGAGTTGGTTGGCGGCTATCTGGCCGGGCGGAACTAGAGAATGAAAACTTGGATATTGCCACTGGGCGGCTTCCTATTCTTGTTGAGTTTCTGCTGCGCAGCCCAGCAGCAAAGCACGTCACCTTACCACTTTGTCTCGCATGGCCGCACGGTAATTCCGTTTGAGATCACGAAGAACGTCATTTTCTTTCAGGTTCATGTGAAAGGCACATCTCAACCGCTTTGGTTTAGCCTCGACAGTGGATCGGGTTCCACCTACATGGATGCAGAGGTCGCAAAGAGTCTGGGGCTGCAGCCCGGAGGGAGCGGAACCGTGCACGGAGCTGGCTCCGGCGACATCCCAGTGCAATACGTGGATTCGGTCGCCTTCGAACTGTCCGGGCTCGAATCGGCGGATCATCGAATTAATATCACTGATCTGAAATCTGTAAACGAACAGTTCGGGCGTCCGGAAGATGGCCTTCTGGGATACGATTTTCTCACGCGCTTCGTGATTGTCGTAGATTATGCAGCTCGGCTAATGACCATCTACGATCCGCTAAAGTTCAAGTACACAGGTAACGGCGAGGCATTACCCGTTCATTTCCGCCATCACTGGCCGTACGTGGAAGGAACGATCAAAGTGAGGGGCCGTGCCGCCGAGCCCGGAGAATTCCTGGTGGATAGTGGCTCAGGCGACGCCGTGGATCATCCCGCCATCCTAAAATCACCCGGCCCGCTACGGAAAATCCAGACAGGGGTAGGTTTGGGCGTGCCGATCGAAGGCGCTGCGGGCAGAGCAGAGTATTTTGAGTTGGGCCGTTTTCATCTGGATAGTCCGATTACGGCGTGTTGCTCGGCCAATCCCGACGATCAACAAAAGATTGGCGGCGAAGTGTTGCGGAGATTCAAGGTAATTTTCGATTATCCTCATCAGCGGCTCATTTTCGAGCCGAATCGCAATTTTCGAGATCCGTTTCCGGATGCATAGATTAGCGCCCGAAAACTCGGCAAATGCACGATGTATCAGCTTCGCCACCGCTGAGATGGGTCGGCAGGAACAGCCAATCAGTAGCTAAGTACTTCGCGTGAATCACGTGTTGCGCTTATCCGAAAAAATCCAATCCTCGCGATCTCACGTACCTCCTGTGAAAGCATTTAAATCTAAGGAGACTAATCGTGACCAAGAAATTTGCAGTTCTATTACTCTCGTTCTTCGCTATTGCTGCCACGGCTGCCCTGGCTGGTTCCAAGAATCCCATTGTTGGCGGTCAGGAAATGTATCCCACGAAAGACATCATCGACAACGCTGTGAACTCAGCCGATCACACCACATTGGTCGCTGCCGTGAAGGCAGCGGGGTTAGTGGACACTTTGAAAGGAACCGGTCCGTTCACTGTATTTGCTCCCACCAACGAAGCTTTTGCTAAGCTTCCTGCAGGCACAATTGACACACTTCTGAAGCCGGGGAACAAAGATACGCTGACCAAAGTCCTGACCTATCAGTGGTTTCCGGTAGGATCAGTGCGTCCGAACTGAAGAAACAGATCAAGGCTGGAAACGGCCAAGCCATGCTGAAGACGGTCAGTGGCGCCACGCTCACTGCCATGATGCAAGGCAGCAACGTTGTTCTGAAGGACGAAAAGGGCGACGTTTCGACCGTGACCATTCCCAATGTTTTTCAATCGAATGGCGTGATTCACGTAGTGGACACCGTTCTGCTTCCTCAGTAAGTCGACCGTTCCAGTCTGCGGTGACTCGGGCGCTTCCTAAGTGAAGCGTCCGTTTTGTTTTGGATTCAAGGAGTAATTGATGATGGCCGTCCAGAATTCTTGACGGTGTCCTCCCGCGCGCAGCCGTTTTTCAGGCGGAGAAGGGGATCTCGCGCGCATGACCAGGGGAATTCGGAAACGAAGTGTGCCACTAATTTCCAGATAAAGCTGGCAGGTAACCACGGTGGGAAGTAAAATCATCTCTTAACAGATATGCGGGCGGCGAGATTCCTGTTCAGGAGCGTTCATGCGATTTGATTTACTAGCGTTTTATGGTGGTCCGGATCAGGTAATGACCGTGACCTCGGGATTGGCCAGTCTGCTTGGCCTTGTGCTGATTTTTTGGAACAAGCTAGTCGCGGCATTTTTAAAACTAGCCCGTATTTTCCGGCGTTCCGAAACCCCCGCCACTGCAGGAGTTCCCAAGAACCCTCCGAACGCGACTCCCTAGTTTAGGTCTGCTTGTTGCCCAGGAAAGTCATCGTCATCGGCTTGGACGGCTTGGAGCCCACCATTGTGGAAGCCATGTTGGCTCGCGGCGAGCTGCCGAATCTGGCCAAAATCCGGGCAGCGGGATTCTACTCGCGTTTGCGGACGACATATCCAGCACAAACTCCGGTAGCGTGGTCATCATTCGCCACAGGAACTAATCCCGGTGGCCACGGAATCTTCGATTTCATTTGCCGCGATCCCGCAACCTACCAGCCCGATGTCGCCCTCTGTCGCTTCGAGCGTCCCAAGAACATGCTGGCGCCCGCCCGCGTCGTGAACCGGCGGAAAGGCGTGCCTATGTGGCACAGACTGACCCAGGCCGGCGTTCCGAGCACAATTCTGCGCTGCCCATGCACTTTCCCGCCGGAAACGTTGCAGGGCAAAATGCTGGCCGGTGTCGGAGTTCCGGACCTCCGTGGCAGCCAGAGCAAAGGGACCTTCTACACGCAAGATCGAACGGCGCCGGCGCAGGAAAACGAACAACTCATACAGTTAGACTCAGGCTTTGATCTGACCACGCGCGTGCTGGGTCCGCGCAACACCAGGCAATCACCTCCGAGTGATGCCTACTGTGAGATACGTGTCCAGGTGGACAAAGGCGCTCGCAAGCTGACGATTCAAACCGGGGGGGTACCTTCGAAGATCGACGTTGTGGAAAAAGGCTGGAGCGAGTGGGTGCGGTTCAAATTCAAATTCTCTTTGCTGCAATCGGTCAACGGGATTGCCCGATTTTACGTAAAGCAACTGGAGCCGCACCTTGAGTTTTATACTTCAGCGGTTAATTTTGATCCCGCAGCTCCGATGTTTCCAATCTCGTCTCCCGGTGACTACGCGAAAGAGCTGTCGGAAAAGATTGGGCTCTTTTCCACGCTGGGCATGGCCGAGGATCACAATGGTTTGAACAATGGGCGCTTGGATGAAACCGCGTATCTGCAACAGTGCGATCTGGTGCTGCGCGAGCGCGTGCGAATGATGCAGTTTGAGCTGGACCGCTTCACTGAGGGATTGTTCTTCATGCTCTTCGATACACCAGACCGGGTGCAGCATATGCTCTGGCGTTTTCGCGACCGCGAACATCCCTGCTTTGAACCCGACTTGGCTCCTGAATTCGCAACTCGCGTCGAGGGACATTATCGTCAATGCGACGCGCTGTTGACTGCGGTGTTAGATAAAGTCGACGAAAATACCCGGCTGATGGTGCTCTCCGATCATGGCTTCGGTACTTTCCGCCGCGCCTTCGACACCAACACCTGGCTTTGGCAGAACGGGCTTCTTTCCTTGAAGGACAATCACAAGCCAGACGAAGATCTGGGGGACGGCTTCGCCCAAGTCGACTGGTCGAAGACATACGCCTACGCTATCGGCCTCGGTGGAATTTATCTGAACTTCAAGGGCCGCGAGAGCCGCGGAATCCTGGAAGAAGGCACGGAAGCCGAGCGGGTGCGCCGGACGATTCAAACTGGCTTGGCCGGGTTTCCCGATGCGGGAACCGAGGGAGCCGCAATCCGCAGTGTGGCGCGCCGGGAAGAGTTATACTCAGGAGCATTCGTAGAAAATTCTCCGGACTTGCTGATCAACTTCCATCCCGGGTTCCGTGTCTCCTGGCAAACCGCGGTTGGAGGATTTGCCCACTCATTGATCGAAGATAACAAACGCCGTTGGAGCGGAGATCACATCGTCGACCCGGAAGCCGTTCCCGGAATCCTCTTCATGAATCACCCAACGCCGCAAAATCACGCACGAATTATTGACTTGGCGCCCACGATCCTGAACTATCTGGGTGTAACTGCGCCGGATTCGATGGAAGGCAGTCCCTTACTTTGATCGCTTAATCTGACTCATGAAAATCTGTGTGCTTGGACTTGATTGCGCCGCCCCGGAAATCGTATTCGGCGATGAACGGCTGGTGAATATTCGCCGCTTGATGGATTTGGGCGTCTACGGCCGGCTGCAGAGCGTGATTCCACCCATCACTGTTCCCGCCTGGATGTGCATGTGCACCAGTCAAGACCCCGGTTCCCTCGGCGTCTATGGATTCCGCAATCGTTCGGATCACTCCTATGACAAGCTGGGCTTCGCGAATTCCACTTCCATCAAGGCGCTAGCCATCTGGGACCACCTGGCGCGCGAAGGGAAGAAGTCGATCGTTGTCGGAGTGCCGCCAAATTATCCTCCGCGTCGCGTCAACGGTATCAGCATCGGTTGTTTTCTCACCCCGGACACAGTGAAGAACGACTTCACTTATCCCGCAAGTCTCAAGGCCCGGCTCACGGAACTGGTAGGCGAGTACCCCGTGGATGTGAAGAACTTCCGCACCGATCGGAAAGACTGGCTCAGGGACGAGATCTTCGCGATGAGCCGTAAGCAGTGGCAAGTTGTGCGCTGGCTGATTGCCCAACAGGATTGGGACTACTTCCATTTTGTGGACATCGGTCTTGACCGCATGCATCACGGCTTCTGGAACTATTTCGATCCCAAGCACCTGCAGTTTGAGCCTGGCAATCTTTATCAGAATGCGATTCCCGAATACTACTTACGGCTGGATGAGCAGATCGGCGCCGTTCTTGAGTTGCTGGACAGTGACACCATTGTGCTGGTGGTTTCTGACCACGGCGCGCAACGTCTCGACGGAGGCTTCGCCATTAACGAATGGCTGATTCGCGAAGGCCTGCTGGTACTGAACGAATATCCCAAAACGCTTACGCCTTTCGACAAGCTGAACGTGAATTGGAGCAAGACTCGAGTGTGGAGCGAAGGCGGATACTACGCCCGCGTCTTCTTCAATGTCCAGAGACGCGAGCCGCAAGGAGTGATTCCGGCCGCCGACTACGACTCTTTCCAGAACGAGATGAAAGCACGCTTGGAGGCGCTGCATGACGACAAGGGTCAGCTGCTGAATTCTCTGGTCTTCAAGCCCAGGGAAATCTACCGCAGCGTGCGCAACGTGGCTCCGGACTTGATTGTCCACTTCGGCGGGCTCTACTGGCGTTCTATTGGGACGGTCGGCCATCCGAAAATTCACGTTCAGGAAAACGACACGGGTCCGGACGGCTGCAATCATGCTCAATACGGCATGTTTATTTTGAATGCTCCCAATTGCCCGTTGAACGGTGAGTACGAAGGCGCCCGCCTGCTGGATATTGCTCCCACGTTACTGGATCTCGCGGGATACGAAATTCCCGAAAGCATGCAGGGCCGGTCGCTCGTGGCCGGAATGGAAAGGAAAAACGCCGGTGGCTCAAGCGACAGCGATTTAGAAAAAACAATCCACGACCGGCTTTCGGGACTCGGGTACGTCTAGCTCAATGTCCTCTCTTCAGCGTAACTCGACTACGAAAACATCCCCGCGGCAGTTGGGTTGACCGGCATTTGTCCAGGTCACGCCATTGTCAGTGACGGTGCTCCCGACGGTCTGCGGCCAGATGGGTTCACTTCCCAAGGCTCCCCTGGTTCCCCCCGTGGTTGCCGCGAAGATATATTCGCCCGCGTTGCCCGAATAGGGCAGGATGCAGTTGTTGTTGCTGACCACCATTCCCGAGCAGGCTGCAGTGGTTGTTGGTGAGTACGCGTGGCTGGCCGTCCAGTCTGCGCCTCCCCCGCGGCAGCTCGCGGTGGCGCCGTCCGATTGCCCCAGACTCCCCATCCAGTCACCGGAGTAGGCCAAGAATCTGCCGTCCTGCGAAACTGACGCCATCGTTTGTGAGGTATCGAAGATCAGCCTCTCGCCGGTGTACTGTGCGCGAAGCGCTTCAGCGTGCCCAGGACGCCGGTTGGATCAACGCCTAAAATTTCGTTGGTCCACGCCGCGGGGTAGTTTCCCGCGCAGCAGAATTTACCGACATCGCCTTGAACTTCGAAGAACATGAACGTGTCATTCGCATCTGCGTTGGGATAGCCGGCGTGAGTATCAGTTGGTGGCAGGGTGCCTGGGGGAAACGATGTCAGCAGCGTTGTTAGCGTGCTCGGTGAAGAGAAAGGTCGCGAGACCCATTGCCACAGCGGGCTATTTACATTGTTGAAGTCATGGGTAAAGCCTTCCGTGTCGTGGCCGCCGCACTGCGTGCCAGATGGACATCCCACCGCGAGATTGGTCGTCCCGATTTGCCAGTAGTAGGTATTGCTGGCACAGCTCGATAAGCAGGTATTCGGCTGCATGGCAATACGGATATACCTGCCGTCCTTCGTCATCTGAATATCGTGGATTTTGAAACGGTCGCTGATACCAACCGCTCCCGTTGTTCCCCAATCGCCGGCGACCAAACCGGTTGACAAATTCAGATAACTGCACCCGCTCCCCGACTTCCAACCCACAATATCTACGCCAGTTCCTTGACTGCCCGCATTCGAGAAGCCAACGCCGACAATAGTGTCTGCAGGATTCTTGCTGATAGCGATGTTGGCATTCCATGTCGCGGTGTATCCGCCTCCCGCGCCTAAGCAGTGTGTGCTGCTGGTAGCAAAGTCGAACGGCGTGGTGATAGTTCCACCACCCACGCTCGGGAACGTATTTGGATTGCTGATATCGATTCTATCGAGCGGGGTAGTCTTGGTTAGGCCAATCTGGAAAAAAAGTGTAGGGCTTGAGTAGCTAAAGGATCCGTTCCCTGATAAGTGATTCATCGAGGCATACCGCAGGCCCGCTTGCATGGTCGCAGGATTGAAGCTCATGAAGTAGCCGCTCGAACCGGTGCTCGATACGTAAAGTATCGTCGAGTTTGTATTCCACAGATTGCCATCGCCCGATCCGCCCGGGTCAATAATGTAAGTGGATCCGCTGATGCCAGAATCCAAATTGTTGTCGGTGATGCGTGCGATGCGGTTATTGCTGGTGCCGATCGACGTATCCGTGATGACTGGGCCCGCCCCCGTCAGATTGCCCATGGTGGGAATCTTCGCCGGCAGCTGATACGGGGTCAGACTCGTGGTCGAGCAAGGATAGAGTGGAGGCCCGCAAACCGTGCCAGCGCTGCCCCACGCGCCGCCGATACTTGTTGATCCACCCGTGGAGACAGACTGCCCCCACGCAGCTGCCGCCGCTAGAACCACCAGCCACATTGATTTCATAGTGAAAGGGAAAAAAGTGATAGAACTCTGGAGCTGAGAACCAAAAACCGAGGAACGGAGAACAAAAACTTAAGGCGCGCCCTGGCGGCGCGCCTTAAGACTCTCTAACTTAGTCTATATTTCCAAGATAGCAGATTGGATAGAGAAAATGGGACATCAATCTCCATTGTCTTTAGTAACTTACAGGAAGTCTCCCGGTTTTGTGCTCTTGACAAGAATTGCCGATTACTCGCACTAGGAGCGCAATTGGGACAATAGCGCCCTCACGTCTCCAGCACTCGAATAGTTCGGATTGATCTTCAGTACCCGTTCCAAATGCTGCCGGGCTAGCGCGGGTTGATCGTTTTTGTCGTAAGCCAGCCCCAGATGGTAATGAAACGTCGGGTTCTCCGGAGACTTATTTTTTTCAGCCAGTTTTATGGCTTCCTCGAAAAGATCGATAGCCGGTTTGTAGGCGCCCTTTTGATAGAAAACCCAACCTAGCGTATCCGCCGCATTCGGCGAATCAGGCATGCCACGACGTGCGGTCTGGGCCAGGGAAAGGGCTAGGTCCACGTTGCCGCCAGTCTGCAGAATCACATATGCAAGGTTGTTCGAGGCGACTGGGTTGTCGGGCGCGAGGTTGAGCGCCTTCTGATAAGCATCTTTGGCGTGCTCCCAATCCTGCTTCGACTCGTACAGTTCTCCCATCAGGATGTACAGGCTGACCTCCCGCGGATTGTCCTTGAGAGAGTTCTGATAAGTGGCGATGGCCTCCTCAGTCGAGCCTTTGGCCACTTGCACCTGACCCAGCTTGAGCAGAGCATCGGCGTTGTTCTTGTCCAATTCGCAGGATTTTTTCAATGCCGCTTCGGCGCCGTTCATGTCTTTCTTTTGGTTGAAAAGGATGGTGCCGAGAAGATCGTAAAAAGCGCTACTGTTTGGAACTTTTCCGATCTGAGCGTTCGCGGCGGCGATTGCCTTGTCGGTCTGCTTCTGGGACAGATAGGTGTTCATCAGTCCGGCAAGGGAGTCCGCGGAAGTCGGATCGTGCTCCAGGCCTTGCTGATAGGCCTTCTCGGCTTCGTTGTATTGTTTTTGCGCCAGCCGGAGATTGCCCATTTGGATGTAGCCTACCGGGCTTTGCGGTGCTACTTCGATGCTTTTGCGAGCGTCCTGTTCGGCGCGGTCGAACTGCCCGCGGTTGATGTAAGAAACTGCGCGCAATGCGAAACCATCCGGCGAGCTAGGCAGCAGCTTAATGATCTGTCCGGCAGCCTCTTCCAACCCGCCCATGTCATTGCGGCGCAGAGCCACGGCGGCCAGGGCGCGCTGGGCCTCAACCAGCTCAGGCTTCAGGCGCACCGCATTCCGCCACTCGCCTTCCGCTCGCGCCAGATTCCCGAGCTGGTCGAAAGCGACGCCCAGATGGTAATGGGCCACCCCATTGTCGGGGTCATCCTTGATGGCGCTTTCCAGAGTCTCGGTCGCGTCATTCGGATGGCCGCTCCGAATCTGAATTTGACCGCGATAAATCAAAGCGTCGACGTCGTTGGGGTTGGTTTTCAACAGTTCATCATTTAACTTGCGGGCCTCGTCCATACGATTTCTGAGAATCAGAAGTTGAACGTAATTCCTTTTTGCCACCATGTCTTTCGGGTGGTCCTCGTAAATCGAACTGTATTCGGTCGTGGCTTTGTCCAGGTCGCCGATCGCGAAGTAGAAGTCTCCCAGCAGGCGGTAGCCGACAGGGTTGTCCGCTAGATCGCGCTTGACTTGTTTTAGGAAATCTTCGGCTTCCGTTTTCTTGCCCTCAGCCAGGTAAAGCCAGGCAAGCGCCGTCCGCGGGTCAGGATTCTTGGGATCGACCTGGATGGCGCGACGATACAGTTGCTCTGCGTCTGCAAACCGGCCACGTTGTTGATAGTAACTGCCCAGCGCCAGTTGAGCATTCATAGCTCGGGGATTCAATGCAGCTGCCTGCTTGAGGTTGGCTTCGGCAGCGTCGGGCTGATTGGTCCGAATCTGTAACAGTGCAAGGTTGAGATACGCCTCCCAGAGTTTGGGGTTCAGGCTGATCGCCTTCTGCACTTCCTGGATTGCGCCGCTGAAGTTTTCCTGGGCCGCCAGCAGATTGGCGACTGACTCATGGACTTGTGGATTATCGGGCTGCTTGCTCAACAGCAGATCGGTCTGTTCCTTGGCCTGCTTGAGCATGTCAGCGCGTTCCTGACCCTGCTTAACTGCACTTCCCGCGATCAGCAGGTTGGCCAGGTCAATGCGTGCCTCATAGTTATCGGGCCGCAATTCGAGAGTGCGATTCAGTTCCTGATAGGCTCGTGTCCCATCTTGAAGCTTGAGGTAAGTCTGGGCAAGCTGGTACTGGGCCTCAGGATAGGGGCGCGAATCCACCTGAAGCGCATTTCTGAACTGAATCTCAGCTTCGCGATACTTGCCCTTTTCAAAGTAACGCTGGCCGCTTTCAAAGTATTTTTGCCGGCGCACATTGGGATCGCGGGAACAGCTGGTGAACAAGGCGGCGGTCAGAATCAAAGCAAGAATCAGACGCGAAAAAGAAAAAAGCTTCATGAACCATCTCCCAACCCGGGCGAGATCCGCCCAAGGCAGCGGCTATCGGAAGGGTAGCCGCATTCACTGCAATATAAAAAGTTACCGTCGTTACCACGGTGAACCGTTGGCCCGGTTTTCGAATCCACCGGAGACTCCAGGAAAGCACGATGCCATGCCGGCGCCCGAGCTTACATTTCATCGCGGAACATAGTCGTTCAGGAGTGGGACCACGTTGCCGGCGAAGGCGAGCAATCGCTGTTGCGCAGCATCTGCACTTTCGCCGCCGGTGATCGCGGTCGTGAACCGGACCAGGGAACCATCGCTGCGATTCATTCGGATAGCGTCAGCGACCAGATAAAACTTGGCCCAGTATTCACTGGCGACGATACGGTCATGCGCCAGATACCAGTAGAGCACAAGCTGGCGGTCGCCCCCTTTGGCGATCACGTAATGATTAGCGAGGAACGGAGCCCGTCCCGGCAGACTCAGCGTTATGCGGCTCGACTCAACCGGCAACCAGCCCGCGCCAGGCAGACAATGTTTGGGCGAGTGGATGGTATCCCCTGTACGCTGGCTGGGGAAATAGGCAAGAAACAGATCGACATCAGGCTGCATCCGGGCTTGGTTCGAATACAGACGCAGAAGAAAATCACCTGGGCCCAAAACCTGCAAAGCGTCTTGCGGAATTGGAACATCCGCTCCTGTCCAACCTCCCAATTTAGCAGGAAACGAGGCCAGAGGCGGGCGAGGAGCGATGACTTCGTTACCGCTCCGATGATGCAAAAAGGTAGCAGTGCCGGCCAGCAAAGCGGCAGCGAGAGCGAAGCGTAGATGCGCCCTCATGTCCGAACCTCGGGATTGCGCTCGAAAAGATGCAGGAACTTATGCAGCAGAAAGAGCATTACCAGCGAAACTACGAAAATGAGCCACCCCGAGAAGGCGTGAAAGAAGCCCTCACCTTTGCTGGGATCCCAGTACTGCACGAGCAGGCCAGTCCCCACGATACGCAGGCTGTTGGCGGCCACCGCGATCGGCACGGAAGCCAATGCCAGTGCGATGCGGAACCACAGACGTGTCTCCATAAGATAGCCGTAGATGATCGCGAGAGTTGTCAATGAAAGCAGAGATCGGATGCCGCTGCACGCTTCCGCAACCTCCAACGCCATCGCGGGCAGAATGATTACGTTTCCTTCGCGCAGCACCGGGACCCCGAAAAGAGGCAGCAGCACAGCCGAAACCTTCGATGCCAGCACCTGCAGAGGAAAAGTAATCTGGTTCAAGATGAGAGCTGGGATCGGAATCATCAGGATAAGAAAGACCCAGGGGAACAATGTCTCACGGAAATAATTCCATCCCAGAAAGTAGACCACTAGTCCGGCAATCAGGAAGAGCAATGAAACACGGGATAAAAAGAGCTCCGCGCCCATCACGCCGAGTATGAGTGTGCTCAGGGCGATTACCATGATGAGCAGTCCCCAGCCGGACGGCTTCCGGCGCAAGCTGATCAACCGGAACCGTTCCAACCAGAGTACGTACAACGAGAAAGCCGGAACGAAAAATCCATGGGAAAAGTTAGGATCGTCCCACCACTGCACTCCGAGGCGCCAGAGGATTGAAGAGTAAAGCCAGCCGATGAGCGCCGTCAGAACGGCCGCCTGCCACCATGAGGACTTGGAGGGAGGTGTTGGAATTTGCTCCTGTGGCGCCGCGACTTGTGCGATTTGACCCAAGGTGGAAATGCTTAGGGGGATAAGGAGAGCATATGCGAACTCCGTTCCTGGTGCAATCGAGATGCCCAAGCCCACGTAGCCAGGGGCGGGCATAATTGGGCGGCCTTTTTCCATCTCTACGACGATCGCAGCGACAATCATCGAAGTTCCAGAAGCGGGCGGGGCCTTTCCACGCAGTTGCTACTGTCAGCAATTAGTTACAGAGGTTACTGCTGTTTATAGAGAAGCCCGTGCACTGCCGAATGCAACACAATGTGAAAAGAGTTTCCCTTTTGTGCCGTTTGAGGTAGGTTAGGGAGGGTCGAGAAGCGCCTTCGTTCATCTGCGAAATCCCTATAAACCATTGAAAACAAATAATAATTTGTGTAGTTTGGGCATCTCCCCATAAGGTCATGGATGGCAACATCCGTGCTCCTGGAAGCAGCAGTGGCAGTCGGCGTAGACTCGCCCCCGGAGCGCCATATGGAAGTAGAAATTGCTGAGAAAGGTAAGAAGTTGGAACAAGTCCCGAATTCAGGGCGCGCCGAAGCGAAGTTCCTGGAAGGACTAAGCCCTAGCATGCGAGCCGTCGAGGCCGTCATGGTGGAGTTGGCGCAAAGTAGGGTTCCTGTGCTCCTGTTGGCGGAAGCAGGAGCCGGGAAGCGCACCACCGCCCGACGCATCCATGAGACATCGGGCTGTAATGTGGAGGAGTTCCGCATCCTAACCTGCGCGGTGCTGACTCCGGAACGTCTTGGAAGTGCGAACGGCAAATCCTTGTTCACTCCCGGGACAGTGTTTCTGGAGGAAATTGGCGACTTGAACTCGGCCTGTCAGATGAAGCTCTTGGATTTACTCCCTCAGGTGGAGGCGAACGGGAAACAGGCTGTCCTTACCCGGCTGATCTGCGGCAGCGCACGCGACTTAGAAGCGGATGTGCGATCCGGAAGATTTCGCGAGGATTTATACTATCGTATTAACGGAGTTTGCCTGCGCTTACCCCCCCTGCGCCAGCGCCGCGAGGACATTCCTTTGCTAATGAACTTCTTTCTGACTAAGTACGCCCGGGATTTTCGTCGTCCGACGCCAGTACTGAGTGCTATGACCCAGCAACTCTTTCATGACTATGCCTGGCCGGGCAACATCCGGGAGTTAGAAGACGCCGCCAAGGCGATCGTCGCGCTGGGAGATGAATCCGTCGCCATGGGTGGGTTGCGGGCCATGTTGACGAAGTCGGGGGCCTGCGGCAACGGAGAACAGGTTTCTTTGAAGCAGGCAGCGCGAGCCGCTTCGCGCGAAGCCGAGAAGGAATTGATTCTGAAGGTCCTGACCAGAACACGCTGGAACCGCCGCCGGGCCGCGCTGGAACTGCAGATCAGCTACAAGGCCCTACTCTACAAGCTGAAACAAATCGGTTACGGAGAATATGAAACGTCGTAGCGATCAGGAGATGCGATGAAGGGGAAGGTTACAGTCACAATGGTGCTGTTGCTCGGTTTGTCGGCCGCCGCCGCTGCTTGGGCGCAGGACGACGCCAAAGCAGACACTAAGGCCAAGGAAGCCAAGGGAAAAGACAATTCGGCCGCTGCTTCCGATCCATCGGCTGCGGGGCCGGTTGCGGGGGCAACGTACATCATTGGCGCTGACGATACCTTGCACATCGACGTCTGGAAAGAGTCCGACCTGACCGCCACACTTCCGGTGCGCTCGGATGGCATGATTTCGCTGCCTTTATTGAACGACGTGCAGGCGGCGGGGCTCACGCCAATGCAATTGGCGACCTCACTCACCAATAAGCTCAAGAAATACCTGGCTGACCCGCGGGTTACCGTCGTGGTTACTCAGATGAACAGCCAGCGCTATTACGTCACGGGGGAAGTTCTGCACACAGGGGCCCAGCCATTGCTGCCCAATATGACTGTGCTACAGGCCTTGGCCAACGCCGGCTTCACACAGTTCGCGAACACTAAAGGAATTTACGTGCTACGCGCGCAAAACGGCAAGCAGCAGAAGATCGTGGTGAACTATAAGCAGTTGGTCAAAGGCGACGCGATGGGGCAAAACATCCTGTTGAAACCTGGAGATACCATCGTTGTCCCCTGAGGAACCATTGATGAAAAAGCGGCACTCTATCTTGGTAGTTTTGTTTCTGGCGCTCGCACTGGGTTGGGCGCAGGACAACAGCGGAGTCGCGCCTTCCGGTAGTGATGCCCAAACCAGGACCGAACCGGCCCCCGCGATCGGACCAGTTTCACTCTCTACGCAGTTGGAGGAGAATCCTCCCATTTCCGGACTAGACCAACCGTCCCTCGAGCCGCGGCTTGCGGCTCGCAGTTTCCTCCTGCCGGGCGTGACAGTCAGTCAGTCGGTGGATACCAACATCGGCAATTCGCTCGGGCATACAGCAGTCAATGGAGTGACTCGCGGCTTCGGCACCTTGACCCTGGAGCGGCTTTGGAGCAAGTACGCCACCGCGGTGAACTACCTGGGCGGTGACGCGTACTTCAGCGGTAACGGTCGCGGCAACACGCTGGTTCAGCAGTTGGAGGCCTACCAGCGAATTGCCTGGCGCACCGGTCAGCTTTCAATCCGCGATGCCTTCAGCTATCTGCCGGAAGGCTCGTTTGGATACGGCACATTCGGAGGAGCAGGCGCCTACGATACCGGGCTTCCCTTCACTGGACCGGGCAGCGGACTGTCGGGAGGTGGTTTTGGCTCCGGAGGATTTTTTGGCGGAGGAACATTTGGCACTTTAGGGCAAGCATCACGCATTACGAATGTGGCGCTGGTGGAAGGCATCCAGGCTCTAAGTCCACGCTCCTCGGTTACTCTGGCGGGTTCCTACAGTCTGACTCATTTCACTGAGGACACGACCCAGGTAATCAACGGCGTGCCTACTACGCTGGCATTAATTGATAGTCATCAGATTTCGGCGCAGGCCGCTTACAACTACCAGGTAAGCCGGCACGACCAGCTCGGCGTGCTGTATGGATTTCAACACTTTCAGTATCCGGAACAGCTCTCCGGCGACTTTACTGCACACCTTTGGCAAATTCTTTACGGTCATCGTATTTCTGGCCGGATGGACTTGACCCTGGGCGGAGGGCCGGAGCTCATTGTCCTCAGCGGTGGGACGTCCGCAAATAATACGCAGGTGACAGCCAGCGGCCGGGCATCCTTGCGCTATCGCTTGCGAAGGGGCGAGGCGAACCTGTCATACAGTCGCTACACCACCAGCGGCTCTGGGATCTTCCTGGGGGCCAAGAGTGATATCGCGCGAATTTCTCTATCCGAACCGTTGAGCCGGCAGTGGGATGCCACGGTCGACGTCGGTTACGCCCATAATAGCCGACTCCAGAACTGTCAAACAAATACGCAGCCGACGAATATTTCTTCGTGTGTGTCGCTGAGTGGAACTGGAGTTACGACATCGAATTCATACGGTTACTTCTATGGTGGTGGTAGCGCCCATCGCAGGTTAGGGCGGAATTTCGATTTCTTTATCAGCTACCAATATAACGATCTCCGATTTGACAGCTCGTTCTGTGGCATGGCGGGTGGTTCGTGCATTCGCTCGTCGCAACGGCAAGCAGCCACTGCGGGTTTGGACTGGCATCCGCGCCCAATCCGGCTTGACTGATTTTGAAGCCATCCGTGAGAGGTGGCTGGAACGGAGAATGGAATGATTGAAAACCGCGAATTATCCATGGACGATTACCTGGCGATGTTGCGCCGGCGACTGAAGGTGCTTCTGGTCCCCGCTCTCGTCGCTCCCTTGGTGGGCTTTGGAATCTCCTTTGCATTTTCTCCCAAGTACACCTCGCAAGCCACCATTCTGGTGGAAGGGCAGAAAGTTCCGGAAGGTTATGTGGCGCCGGTAGTGACCGAAGACCTCACCCAGCGCATTGCCACCATGGAGCAGCAAGTGTTGACCCGCAGCAAGCTGCAACCCATGATCGAGCGCCTGGGGCTGGCGAAGAGTGGCACGGCCGTAGACGACGCGGTCGAGCTCATTCGCACCAATATCGATATTCAGCCGGTGGAGCCCGGAGTCACTACCGGTGGGTCGTCCGTCAAGAAAAAGCCGGGACAGCAGCACTCCGACGTTCCCGGATTTTACGTGAATTTCACTGCCAACAACCCTCGCGAAGCCCAGCAGATTTGCACAGAACTAACCTCCATGTTGCTGTCAGAGAACGTTACGGCTCGAACCGCGGTGGCCGAGAACACTACCGAGTTTCTTAACCGGCAACTCGACCAGGCCAAACATGAACTGGACGACCAGGATAGCAAGTTGGCCGCCTTCAAGCGGCAGTACGTGGGCCAGTTGCCCGGCGACGAGGACAGCAATCTCAAGATCCTGATGGGACTGAACTCGCAATTGGACGCGAACACCCAGGCTTTGAACCGCGCCCAGCAAGATAAGGCCTATACCGAATCTCTGCTGCAGCAGCAGTTGACCGCATGGAAATCCTCGCAGACAGCGAGCAATCCGCAAACTCTGCGGCAGCAATTGGCCGCCCTGCAAAGCCAGTTGATCACGCTGCAAGCTCGTTACACCGATGACTATCCCGACGTGGTGAAGACCAAGAACGATATTGCGGAGGTCAAGCGCAAATTGAAACAGGTCGATTCCGGAACGGACGACAGCCAGGATACTGCCGCGGACAAGACAAATGGAGAGGAAACGGCTGAGATCCAGAAATTGCGTCTTCTGATTCACCAGTACGATGAGACGATTGCTCAAGCCTCACGCGACCAGAAGCGCTTGCAGGGTCAAATCCAGTCCTACCAGGGACGCGTGGCACTCAGCCCCGGAGTAGAAGAGCAATACAAGGCGTTGACCCGAGACTACGAAACCGCGCAGAAGTTCTACAACGAGCTGTTGGCAAAGAAGAGCGAATCAGAAATGCAAACCGATATGGAGCGGCAGCAGCGCGGGGAGCTGATGAGACTGCTGAATCCGGCTAACCTTCCCGAGACCCCAAGCTTCCCGGTGCGGTGGATGTTCGCCGCCGGAGGACTGGGCGCTGGACTGGCTCTCGGCATGGGCCTGGCGATGTGGCTGGAGTTGCGCGACAAGTCCATCCGCGACGAACAAGACGTCATGGCGGCGCTGGAACTTCCGATGCTGGTGTCAATGCCGTGGATCGGTTCCGATGCCAAGGGCCGGAGCAGCGACGGGAGAGAGTACGGCCGCTCCAGGACGTCGGCTGATGAGAAGAAACACACGGTAGAGGTTTAGCGGTCAATGTACAAGGAATTCTTTGGACTTCGAGCTAACCCGTTCAACGTAAATCCTGACCCGCGTTACCTGTTTCTGACGCGGCACACGGAGGAGGCGCTGGCATGCCTGACCTACGGCATCCAGAGCCGCAAGGGGTTTGTATTGCTGACTGGCGAAGTGGGGACTGGCAAGACCACGCTCATCAATAAGCTGCTCGAGTGGCTGCGTATGCAACAGGTCGCGACCGCGTTCATCTTTAACTCGCGGATGAACGTGCCTCAGTTTTTAGACTACATGATGGCGGATTTCGGAATTCCGCCCGAGTCCAGGTCCAAGAGCCAGGTCTTAATGAAGTTGTACAACTGGCTGCTGGACCGTTATCGGGCGGGCGAAACCGCGGTGCTGATCGTGGATGAAGCACAGAATCTCTCCGACGAAGTACTGGAAGAGATTCGCATGATGACCAACCTGGAGACCTTTACGGAGAAACTGCTGCAAATTGTGCTGGTGGGCCAGCCCGAACTGGAACAGAGATTGAAGCAGCCGCATTTACGGCAGTTGCGCCAGAGACTGACGCTGCGAGCCAAAACCCATCCGCTCTCGCTGGAGGAGACCAAAGCCTACGTTGCGCAGCGCCTGCGCATCGCGGGATCGAACGGGCAGCAGATATTTGATCCCGATTCCTTGCTTGCGGTTCATCGCTATTCCAGCGGCATTCCCCGGGTGGTAAACCTGATCTGTGAGCACTGTTTAGTTAGCGCGTTCGTGGACCAGCACAAAGTGGTAACCACCAACGTGGTCGATGCGGTTGCCCGCGACTTTGATCTGGGCGACAACACTACTTCGCAAGCCGTGACCACGCCGCCGAGGCCCACCGCGCCGTCAAACACCGCGGCAGCGGAGAAATTTGATTTGATCGAAGCCTTGCGAATTCTGACCACTCTCGCCGACCGCTTACGCGAGTCGGAACAAGACCTCCCCAAGGAAAGGAAACTATGAGTCGTATTCACGAAGCCCTGAAAAAAGCGGAAGAGCAACGAGCTACTTCCCAGGGAGGTCAGGCTGAAGCGGTACAGGCTGTGGAGATTGCCTCGTCCGAGCTGCCGCCGCCGATGGCGCAGAATCCTCCATTTCCTCCGTCGCCGGGGGCGCCGCCGATGCCGTCGTTTGGGGCATCCTTTACCTTCGATACCCTGCTTGCGCGCTGCCCCCCGGTGAATTGGTCGCCGGACGCGAAGACCATGCTGTTCTTCAACGCGGAACAACAGGCGTACGGCACCGAGGA
Source organism: uncultured Acidobacteriota bacterium (assembly GCA_963696025.1). GTDB lineage: Bacteria > Acidobacteriota > Terriglobia > Terriglobales > Acidobacteriaceae > JABCYV01. The sequence goes on along the minus strand of CAVOII010000014.1, from coordinate 686,219 downwards.
ATTCCGCACGCTGCGCTCGCGCCTTTACCAGATGCGGGAGAAGCAGTCACTGCGGAAGCTGCTAGTGACCAGCGCTCTGCCTAAGGAAGGCAAGTCTTTCGTGGCTGCAAACCTGTCGCAAGTGATGGTGCGCCAACATGGCAGGAGGGCGCTTTTGATCGACGCTGATCTGCGGGGCGCCAGACTGCACCAGGCGTTGGGAACATCTTCCACCCCCGGCCTTGCGGAATACCTGTTGGGCGAAGTTGATGAATTTGCGGTCATGCAACGAGGTCCCATGGAGAACCTGTTCTTCATCCCGAGCGGACGGTCGGTGTCAAGTCCCGCGGAACTTGTGGCGAACGGGCGCCTGAAATTTCTACTGAACCGTTTGGAGCCGCTGTTCGACTGGATAATCATTGATTCGCCCCCTGCGGTTCCGGTGTCGGACGCGGGGTTGCTGGCCAACTATTGCGATGGTGTCTTGATGGTGGTGCGCTCCAATGCCACACCATTTGACATCGCGCGCAAAGCCAGACAAGAGTTTCGCGCAGACCATGTGGTGGGCGTGGTACTGAACGGCATCGCCGCCGGCTCGTCTTATACCCAGTATTACTACAGCGCGTATGGACGGCCCAACGGCAAGGGAGAGGCCGCGAGGTAGAACGTGATTCGGCTTTTCAATGTCTATTACCCGATCCGCACTTTGGTCCTGTTGGCGGGGGAGGCCCTTGTCATTTGGACTTCGTTCCTGCTGGCGGTGTGGCGCCAATCAGGCGAAGACAGTTATCTGGTGCTCAATTACGAGTACGGATACTACAAAATCCTGGCGGTGACGGTTGTTGTGATGGTGCTTTCCCACTGGTTTGATCTGTACGACCCAGCCAGCTTCAACGCCAAATGGGAACAGGTTTTCCGCCTGCTATTGGTACTCGGACTGGTGGCGCTGGCCATGGCGGGCGTGGGATCTATCTTTCCGAGGACCCTGCTATGGAGAGGCTCCCCGCACATCGGATTGATCATCCTCACCTTCGCGCTGTTCGGCTGGCGCAGCGCTTACGCCTGGCTGGTGCAGCGTCCATACCTACGGGAGAAGGTATATGTGCTCGGCACCGGGGACCGCGCACAGCGCCTGGTAAAAGGATTGCGCCTGGGCCGGCAGATGGGTATCGAAGTTGTGGGCTGGAGTGGGAACGTAGAGGGCGCGCCGACGCGCGAGGCAGTGGCTTCCCATTTGATGGAACAAGTGGCCCAAACCTCTGTCCACCGTGTGATTGTGGCCATGCAAGACCGCCGGGAGGCGATGCCCATGGCGGAGCTCCTGCAACTGAGGTTGCAGGGAGTCCACATTGAAGAAGCCACGTCCTGGCTCGAAAAGATTACCGGAAGAATCGAAGTCGAGCAGCTTTATCCTAGTTGGATCATCTTTGCTAAAGGGTTCCGTTACAGCAGTGTTTTCAGGTTACTGCGGCGGGGGCTGAATTTTGGCGTGGCGTTCATTGGGTTGCTGCTCACGCTGCCACTTCTCCCCTTTATCATTCTTGCCATCAAGTTGGACTCACCTGGCCCGGTGCTTTACAAGCAGAAGCGCGTGGGTCGCCAGGGCGTGCACTTTTACTGCTTCAAGTTTCGCACGATGCGTCCTGACGCTGAGGCGGATACGGGCGCCACCTGGGCACTGGATGATGATCCGCGCATCACCCGCGTTGGCAGGTTCCTGCGCAGTTCGCGGCTGGATGAGATTCCTCAACTATGGTGCGTGTTGAAGGGCGACATGCAATTTGTTGGCCCGCGCCCCGAGCGCCCCGAATTCGTGGAGTGGCTCAGCAAAGAGATCCCCTTCTATGGTGTGCGCCACGTGGTGCGCCCGGGCATCACCGGTTGGGCGCAGGTCCGCTACAAGTACGGCAACACGCTGGAAGACGCCAAAGAAAAGCTCCAGTACGACCTGTTCTACATCAAGAATGCGTCCATCGGTTTGGATCTGCTGATTATGTTCCAAACCATCAAGATCGTTTTGCTGGGGCGAGGCGCGCAATGAAGTGGATCTTCTGGGGAGCGTCCTGCCTCATTATTTATGCCTATTTCGGCTATGCTGGCTGGCTGTGGGTCCGGAGCCGCTGGCGACCGCGACCCGTCAGCAGAAGCGCCTACACGCCTGCCATCTCCATTGTCATGGTGGTGCGCAACGAGGCGACGGCCCTGGAAAACAAGTTGCGGAATTTGCTGGACTTGAACTATCCCGGGGATCTGGTCGAGATTGTCGTGGCCTCAGACGGGTCGACGGATGGCACCAATGAAATCCTCTCGCAGTACGCAAAAATTCCGCGAGTTCGTGCCGTCTTCGCCGCACCGTCACGAGGCAAGGCCGCGGGGCTGAACGACGCTATTGCGATTGCCCGCGGTGACATCATCGTTTTTACGGACGCGCGGCAGAAACTTGAATCAGACGCCCTTCGTCTGCTGCTGGAGAACTTTGCGGACGCGACGGTCGGGTGCGCCAGCGGTGAATTGATGCTGGGCGATCCCGATAGCGGAGAAACAGTCAGAGGCATGGGCCTGTATTGGAGAATCGAGAAGAAGATTCGCGAGTGGGAAGCAACCTCGGGATCGGTGGTCGGAGCCACGGGAGCGATCTATGCTGTGCGGCGTCAGCTGCTGGTTCGCCTGCCTGAGGATACCATTCTCGACGACGTTTACATTCCAATGCACGTGGTCCGGCAGGGAGCGCGAGTGGTGTTCGATCCGCGCGCCAAAGCCTGGGACCAGCCGGATCTGGGAAAGGACCGGGAATTCGCGCGTAAAGTACGGACTCTAAGTGGCAACTATCAGCTGCTTCAGCTGGCGCCGTGGCTGTTGACCAGCGACAATCCCATACGTTTCCAATTTGTGAGTCACAAACTACTGAGACTGGTCGTTCCCTTTGCCTTGGCCGTAGCTCTCGTGACGTCCTTTCTGTTACCCCAGGCACCGTATCGGGGCGCGCTCGGACTACAGCTCTTAATTTACGGGTTGAGTGCGCTCGCGATGACGCAGTTGAAGATGGGGCCAGTGGCGCGAATGGCGGATGCCGCACTGACGTTTGTTTTGCTGAACATGGCAGCCGCTGTCGCCTTTGCGAATTTCGTTTCCGGACGCAAGGCGGCATGGAGCCGTTAGTGCCAGAGCCGGGAGAATCCCAACCTCGCATGATGCATTTAACACAAGCTAGACCGTGTGCCAATGACGCTAAAGATTTCGGGTGCCAGTTCTCGCTCGCCGATGGGCGTCGCCCGTATTTTCTTAGATGGCGCGAGGGCTCGTGAAAATCCTTTGGGTAAAGGCGGACAAGCTCCTTCCGGTGCAGAATGGCGGCAACATCCGTTCCTATAACATTGCGCGGGAATTGAAGTCACGCCACGAGATGACATTCTTCTCATACTACGGAGGGACGCGTGACGCGAGTTATGAGCAGGAGCTAGCTCATAATTTCCCGGGCGCGATTTGCGTTTGCACGGGAAAACGCGACGCAACCGGACTGAACCGCAGCCTGGATTATCTCTTGCGCTTTCCGGCGCGGCCGCCGTACGCAGTGAGCCGGTTTGGGTCGTCACGCGTGCGCGCAAGGTTAAAAATCTGTTTTCAGGCCGGGCAGTACGATGTTGCCATCTGCGATTTTCTCGATGCCGCGGTGAACTTTCCTGTGGATCTTAACCTCCCCGTCATTTTGTTCCAGCACAATGTGGAAAGCGAAATCTGGCGGCGGCATGCGGCTACAGAAGGAAATCCACTGAAAAAGCGGATGTACGAATTCGAGTTCCGCAAGATGCAGCGATACGAGCGGGAGATGGTCCGAAAGTTCCATCATGTAATCGCCGTCTCTGAGCACGACCGGGAACTGATGAGTGCCTGGACGGATCCCTCGCGCATCACGGTGGTGCCGACCGGGGTTGATTTGAAACAGTTCCACCCTTTACCAAGTGCTGCGGAAGGCTCGCCATTGGTGATATTTGTCGGCGCCATGGATTGGGAACCGAATGTCGACGCGGTCGATTACTTCTGCCGGGATATTTGGCCATCGGTACGAGCCGCAGTGCCCGCAGCGCGTTTCCGGATCGTAGGACGGAACCCGGACCGAAGAGTGCAGAAGTGGGCATCCGACTCGGTCGAAGTTACGGGCCGCGTCCCCTCTGTCGTGGACCACCTTCGAGAGGCGGCGGTGGTCGTAGTGCCGCTGCGAGTGGGCGGCGGCACACGACTCAAAATCTATGAAGCAATGGCAGTGGGCAGAGCCGTGGTTTCGACCTCCGTGGGAGCGGAGGGTTTGGACGTTCATAGCGGCCGCGACCTGATTTTGGCGGATGATCCCAGCACTTTTGCTCAAGCTATCTTGACCTTGTTGCGCGATGGCGAACTACGCCGCCGCTATGAGCGTGCCGCGGCTGCACTGGCGGCGCAGTACGACTGGTCAGCAATTGGCGTGAAGTTCGGAAAGGTTTTGGATGCGGTGGTGAATGCGCCATCTGCAACTGCTACGCAGTGGGCTCCCCTAAGCGGTCGCTGAGCTCAGTGCGGGTGGCCGAAAAAGCGGAATCGAACCCGATTGCCCAGGGAGAAGAGTTTATGTTGAGAGAAGAATTCTGATGGAGAGAAGTCAGTCAGTGACATCGACGAAGCCGGCTTCGCAAAACGCCGAAGCTTTGAGCGGAGCATTTTTTTGGCTGAGCGTCTTTTATTTTGTCTACTGCGCACGTCCCGAGGACTGGCTGCCGGGTTTGAAGTTTGTTCCCATGGCCAAGATTTCAGGTCTGTTTGCCCTACTGGGTCTCATGGCGAGCATTGGAAAAACCAAGCGCCATTTTCGAGATCTCCCGAAAGAGTCGTTCTACTTACTGACGATGATTGGACTGCTGTTCGTATCGGCCCTGTCTTCTGAAGTGTGGAAAGGGGGAGCTTTTTTTCACACCCTCGACTTTTCCAAGGTCTACATTGCATTCGTACTTACATTCTTGCTGATAACAACCGTGGCCAGGCTGCAACGGATCATTTTCATTCAAGCTGCTTCGGTAGCGGTGATTGCTATCGTCTCGATTGCGAAGGGTCATTCGCAGCCGCGGTTGGAAGGAGTCTTGGGAGGCATTTATTCCAATCCCAACGACCTGGCCTTCGCCATGGTGTTGTCAATGCCATTCTGTTTGGCTTTATTGTTAAGTACGAAGAATCTGGTTCACAAAGCAGCCTGGCTTGTAGGTATCCTGATGATGGCGGTGGCCCTTTTCATGACTGCCTCGCGGGCGGGATTCATTGACCTGATCATCGCAGGATCTGTCTGCCTGTGGCATTTCGGGGTGAGGGGCAAGCGCCCTATGTTAATTCTCACCGCAGCCGTGTTCGGGACGCTCCTATTATTGGTGGCGGGTGGTCGACTCAAAGATCGGTTTTTCGCTATATCCGGCGATATCAATTCGATCCAGGAGCAAAAGGCATACGGCTCTTTCGAAGAGCGACGTGCGCTGATGATCATCGCTCTGCACGGTATCGAACATGACCCGCTACTCGGCGTCGGATTGCACAACTTCGCAAACTATTCGGGACGTTGGAAGGAGGTCCATGCCTCCTATCTGCAGATTGCTGTAGAAGGAGGGATCCCGGTTCTGATTCTTTATCTGATGTTCTTCCAACGCGGCTTCGCCAATCTCAAGCGAATGAGGAAGGCCCGGAACCTGGACAAGGAAACGACTTTGCTCGTTGGCGCGCTGCACAGCTCTTTGGTCGGTTTTATAGTGGGAGCTTGCTTCGCCCCTGAGGCATATCAGTTCTTTCCATATTTCGCGATTGCATACACCTCAGTTCTGGTGGCCATATTGAAAGAACAAGAAGACGAGAAGGTTCCTGTGCCCAACTTATTGCTGCGCTCAAGACATCAAGCGGAGGTTTATGCTGGAAAAAGGATCACAGGTCCAGTCTCCTTTGTCCGTTGAGCTGCTCAAGATCCTGCGTTGCATAACCTGCCGCGGCTCAATGGAAAAAGTGGAAGACGGCTATCGTTGTTTGTCGTGCGGACGGATGTTTGTTGAGTTGCGCGGTGTCCTCCGTTTTGTGGAGGCAAACAACTACGCTGAGAGCTTCGGTTATCAGTGGCAGCGTTATTCGAAAACCCAGCTTGACCGTCCCGGCAGAAACCGGTCGGAGCAGGATTTCCGCAATAAGACGGGGCTAACGCCCGAGGAGATGAAAGGGAAGCTGGTGCTGGATGTAGGATGCGGCATGGGCCGCTTCGCCGAAGTCGTAACCCGCTGGGGTGCTCACGTGGTTGGCGTGGATTTGAGTGTGGCTGCGGAAGTCGCCGCGCGAAACCTCGCTGACCGGAATTTCGTCGCCATGCAGGCCGATGTTTTTGCTCTGCCGTTTGCGCCTGAGAGTTTTGACTACATCTACAGCATTGGCGTGCTGCACCATACCCCTGATTGTGAGAAGGCATTCAAGAATCTGCCACAATATTTGAAGCAGAAGGGAAGCATCGCGATTTGGCTCTACAGCGGCTACAACAAGTGGTATCGCTTCAGCGACCAGTACCGCAAGATTACCCACCGCATGTCGATCCAGAAGTTGGATCGCGTTCTTCGGGTGGCTGTGCCTGTGTTGTATCACATCGATCGTGGACTCCGCGCCGTGCCCGGAATTGGACGCCCCCTGGCGGGGGCCGTCCACCATGTGTTTCCGGCTTCCCGGCATCCTGAACCCGAGGCACGAATTCTGGATACCCTGGATTGGTATTCTCCGAAGTACCAGTCCAAGCACACTTACGAACAGGTGTTCCGCTGGTTTGAGAGCTGTGGACTTGAGGCGTTGACGGTGGCCGATATTTCTATCGGCGTCCGAGGTAGCAAGCCCTCGCGGGCCCCGGAGCGCGTCTTTCGAGACACATTGGACGCGGAATTGCGCACTTCTTAATTTTGACCTAACCGCATGAGCAATCAGACGAAAAAGCCAGCGGACGGGGCGAATGGTAACGGTGCTGAGCTTCACGCACGTGTTTCTTCCGGGCGGGCACACCCACTCGTGCGCCGGACCTTCGCCGACAAACTCTCGTACAGCCTCCGCTGGGTGCCTGCTTATACCTGGCAGAGGATCACGCGTCCTGTGCCGCGTGGTCCCGTACATTTGATCATTGCTGCGGCAGATCACTTCGAGCCCGCTATTGTGCCGGAAGATGGTCAGGCTCGCGCTTCTTATCATGAACAGGAGCGACGGCTTGAACGCTGGTGTCAGGAATACGCGAAGACTGTCGCAGAGTGGCACGATTGTGAAGGGCGTCCGTTCGTTCACACCTACTTTTATCCTGCCGAGCAGTATGACCGGGGCTTAATCGAGCTCCTGGCCGAGCATTGCCACTCAGGCTGGGGCGAGATTGAGGTCCACCTGCATCACGGCAACCCCCTGGCCGATGGAGCGCAGAATACGCGAAGACAGCTGGTAGAGTTTCGGGACACGCTTGCTTCTGAGCACGGCTGCCTTAGCTACCTCGATGGCGTCGGCCAGCCGCAGTATGCTTTTGTGCATGGCAATTTTGCCCTGGCGAATTCTGCCGATGGATTTGCCTGCGGGGTGGACGGCGAAATGCAAGTGCTAGCCGAAACCGGTTGCTATGCCGACATGACTTTACCGACGGGAGTTTTTCATCCGGCGCAGATCGGTAAAATCAACTCGCTTTACGAGTGTGCGCTACCACTGAATCAAAGAGCTCCGCATCGTAAGGGGGTTGACCTGCAGCGTGGACGGGCGCCTCGCATTTTCCCTTTAATCGTGCAGGGACCTCTCATGGTAGATTTCGCTTCCCCAAGGCCGGGTCGGATCGGTATTGAAAACGGTTCGCTCACCGGGATGAATCCGCCGAGCATGCGTCGCCTGGAACTGTGGAAGCGGGCCGCGATTGCGGTGCAGGGCCGTCCTGATTGGCTATTTATCAAGTTACACTGCCACAGCATGGATCCCACTCAGGAGAACGCCGTGTTGGGAGCGCCCACACAGCGATTCCTGGAACAACTAGTCACAGGAGCGAACGAGAGGCACGAATCTATCCATTTTGTTTCCGCCCGTGAGATGACCAACATCATCTTCGCGGCGTGTGACGGGCGCGAGGGCAATCCGGGGGAATACAGGGACTATCGCCTGAAGCCAGTGCGCGCAGTTCCTGTGACCAGCTCCCGCGGTGAAATCTCCCCAGTGGAACTGAAAGGCTAAACGCATGTGCGGGATCGCGGGAATCGTTAGCGCATCGCCGGGTGGTGTCGAGCAACAAACCATCCATCGCATGTGCCAGGCCATCGTGCACCGAGGGCCTGATGATGAGGGCATTTTCGTAAAGCACGGCGCCGGCTTGGGCATGCGCCGGCTCAGCGTCATCGATCTCGCGGGCGGCCATCAACCCATATTCAACGAGGACCGGACCGTTTGGATCGTATTCAACGGCGAGATCTATAACTTTCCCGAGCTGCGTCCGGCACTCGAAAAGCAGGGCCATCGGTTTTACACCAATAGCGACACTGAGATGATCGTCCACCTGTACGAGCAGTACGGGTCGGATTGCGTGCAGAAGCTGCGCGGTATGTTTGCCTTTGCGCTCTATGACGAGCGTCATCGCCGCTTGCTGCTGGCGCGTGATCGTCTGGGCAAGAAGCCTCTGCACTATGCGCTGTTAAATGGGAAGCTTTTCTTCGCTTCTGAAATCAAGGCAATTTTAGCTGTGGCGCCGGAGCTGGCCACGGTCAATTCCCAGGCTTTGCTCGATTATTTTTATTTTGGGTATATCCCTGATCCGGCCAGTGCGTTCCTGCCCATCCAGAAGTTGCCACCGGGTCATCTGATGGAATTCGAGGCGGGCGAAATCCGTGTTCGCAAGTACTGGGACTTGCCGCAATACAACACCTATCGCCCGCGGAACGAAGAAGAGTGCCTGGAGGAACTCGAACATCGCCTGGCGGAGGCGGTGCGCATCCGCTTAATCAGCGATGTTCCTCTGGGGGCTTTGCTGAGCGGAGGCACGGACTCGTCCACGGTTGTCGCGCTTATGGCTCGCGCCAGTTCCGCGCCGGTCAAGACCTTCTCCATCGGTTTCCAGCACGCTGATTTTGACGAGGCTCCCCACGCCCGATTGGTAGCGCAAAAGTTTGGCACCGAACACCGCGAACTGGTTCTCGAACCCAACGTAGTGGAGACGGTGGAAACGCTGGCGCGTTCATGGGAAGAACCTTTCGGCGATTCCTCCATGCTGCCCACTTACTACATCTGTCGGCTGGCGCGTCAGCATGTGACTGTGGCGCTGTCGGGCGATGGTGGCGATGAAGCTTTTGCCGGATACGAGCGGTACCGCATCCATCTTCACGATCGTGCTTTTCCATGGCTGCCGTCCTGGGCCGGACGTTTTTATCGTGAGCAAGTGCATTCCAGATTGCCCCATGGCGTCCACGGACGCAACCTGGCCTACAGCATCTCATTGCCTTGGCAGCAGCGCTATCTTGAGGGAGTTTCTTTGCATGCATTTCAGCGGGAAATGCAGCTTCTGGCGCACGACTTCGTGGAGACAGCGCGGGGGAACGGGACAAAAACCCATGGAGATCCGCTCGACCTGTTTCGTGGCTATCTCGACGACGCGCCTGCAAGTGATCCCTTGAGTCGCGTGCTTTACCTGGACACCAAGACCTATCTGCCCGGCGATATTCTGACCAAGGTCGACCGGATGAGCATGGCCAACTCGCTCGAAGTTCGGGTTCCGCTGCTGGACCACGTATTCCTCGAATGGGTCACGGGTTTAACTCCAGAGTGGAAGATGCGGGGAGAAAAGCAAAAGTATCTCTTGAGGAAACTGGCGGAGCGGATCGGAGTTCCGAAAGACGCTCTTTACCGGCCAAAGCAGGGCTTCTCTTTGCCGCTGGTGCATTGGATGCGGCACGAGCTGAAAGAACTCATACATACAGTTCTGCTCGAGGAGCGAACCTTGCAGCGCGGATATTTCAATCCCAAGGGAGTTCGCCGGCTCTTAGACGAACACTTCCGGGGACGGCGCGACCACTCTCCTCGCGTGTGGCGGCTGCTGATGTTTGAACTGTGGTACCGCAATTTTGTAGAGGCGCCTGCGCAGCCGTCCTTCGAAGTACCACCAGATCACGTGACCACTTTGGGTGGAGGAATTGGATGACGGCGCCGGTCGCCGGCGCTGGTCCAGAGACTGCTGAAGAACGGCTCCCCGGCGTCTTCCTGATGATGGACAGTCTGGAAACCGGGGGCAGTGAGCGCCAGTTCGCGGTTCTGGCTCGATCGTTAGATCCTGCCTCATTCCGGCTTCATTTAGGCTGCCTGCAGAAACGAGGCGCCTTTCTCGACGGTCTGGGGGAGGTGCCGGAGTTCTCGCTGGGTGGCAATCTGTATGGATTGCAGTCCTGGCGCACTCGCTTCCAGCTAGCCCGTCATCTCCGCAGGCACAGGATAAACATCGCGCATTCGTTCGACTTCTACACAAATCTGACTCTGATTCCCACAGCACGGATGGCCGGTTTGCCGGTGGTGATTGGCAGCCAACGCCAGTTGGGTGATCTGCTGACGCCAATGCAGTTCAATACTCAGGCAGCAGTGTTTCGTTGGTGTGACCGCGTGGTGTGCAATTCGCGTGCAGCCGCGGACCGGCTGGTGCAGGCGGGTTTGCCGGAGCGCAAGGTGGTTGTCATTGGCAATGGTCTTCCGGTTTCCGCGTTCGCGCAAACCGCGCCAGCATTGCAACCCGCACCAGGGCTGCTGCGCGTGGGCATAGTGGCGCGAATGAATCATGCCGGGAAGAAACACGCGCTTTTGTTGCGCGCCGCTTCCCATCTGCGCGGCCAATTTTCTCAATTGGAGTTTGTCTTAGCAGGGGATGGTCCTCTGCGTCCGGAACTGGAGCTGGAAGCCAAAAACCTGGGGCTAAGTGATCAAGTGCGTTTTCTCGGCGACCGGCGTGACATCCCGGCGGTGTTGGCTTCGCTGGATGTCTCGGTTCTGCCGTCCTCGTCCGAGAGCTTGTCGAATGCGATTCTGGAATCCATGGCCGCGGGCGTGCCGGTAGTCGCCAGCCGCGTAGGAGGCAATCCTGAGTTAGTGGCAGAAGACAGGGGGATCCTCGTCACTCCAGATGACGAAGAGGCATTGGCGAAAGCCCTTGGACGCCTCTTGCGCGATCCAGCCTTGCGGGCTGCGCTTGGCCGAAATGGCAGGCAGTTCGCGCAGGCGAATTTCACGGTTGAAGAAATGCGAAGGCGGCACGAAGCACTTTATGCCGAGTTGCTGGCTGAGAAATGCCGGCGCCCGAAGGCAGACAGGCGCGAGCTGCCGAAAGAGGTTACGGACCGCTGTGGGCAACCGTAGGCGGCGTTGGCTATGGCTATTGCTCGGAATGCTGGTTCTGCTGCTTTGTTTCTTGCATTGGGGCGGATATCTATTGGTGGCCAGTGACCCTCTGCCGACTCATGTGGATGCAGCCGTCATCCTGGAAGGATCGATTGCCGGCGAGAAAGCGCGCGTTGCCGGAGCGGCGCAGGTGTTGCAGCAAGGAATCGCCGACCGCGCGCTGTTGAGCCTCCCCAAAGAATCGTACTGGGGACAGTCGATCCCGCCCCTGGCGCGGGCTTACATCGAGAGAAATTATGGCAGCGCGATCGCAAGCCGGTTCGACTTTTGCGAAAATGGCGCGCTGTCAACTGAAGAAGAGGCGCAAGCGCTGACCGATTGCATTCGAGAGCGCAACTGGAGAACGGTTGCAGTTATAACTTCAAGCTATCACACGCGTCGCGCCGGATTTATCTGGAGAAGAACCATCCGGAGTCGGGGTCCAGGACTGACGCTCTGGATTCACGGTGTTTCCGATCCCGGGTTTGAGCCGCACGGATGGTGGAGGCATCGTGAGTACGCGAAGACGTGGTTCCAAGAATTCACGAAACTGGTGTGGACGCTGCTATTCGAGTCCCACGGCCAGTAATCCGATTGCGTCTAGCGTCTAACCTCTAGCCTGTTACTTCCAGGGCTTCTGTCGAGACGTATTCGTGAGATTCTCCCTCCAAACAAACGCGATGCCACAGCTCGAGGTTGAGCAAACGCCAAATGCGATCGTAGTGGTCCCGATAGCCGCCTCGATGATCCTGAAATAAGCGCTGCAGACTGGCCTGTTTGAATAGGCCGCGATCCAGACTGCGAGATTCCAGGAGAAGATTCTGAATGACATCCAACTGCGGACCGGCCAACCATCCGCTCCAGGGAGTCGGGAACCCCAGCTTTGGGCGGTAGAGAATGGAATGAGGTAGCAGGTCCCCCACAGCTTTTTTTAGAATCCGCTTGCCCGCCATGCCTTGGAGTTGAACCCGTTCTGGGATGCCAGTCGCGAATTCGACTAGCATGTGATCGAGGAACGGCACGCGGCTCTCGATGGAGGCAGCCATGCTCATGTTGTCTTGCTTCATGAGCAGTTCGACCAGATAGGTCTTGATATCGGTGTAGAGGAGCCGTTGTAGCGCGTCCCCCGACGAATGCTCCCAATAATTAAGCACGTGCTGATAAGCTGCGCCAGGGCCAAACTCCTGCTCGAGACCGTTAGCCAACAGATCGACTTGCTCATTCTCACCGAAGGCAGAGAAGAAATTGTCAAAATAAAACGAAGCCCAGGAGTCTCCATTCCTCGCGAGAAAGGTATGGGAAAGCTTGCGTCTGAGGTTCGCGCCAATCCATGTCGAATCGGAGATTGACTGACGAACCTTGCTCCGCAGCGCTCCCGGTATGAGCTGGCGGTAAACGCGATCCAGGGCGGCATTCCTCAAAGTGAAGGCATATCGAGTGTAGCCGGCCAAAGTTTCATCGCTGCCTTCTCCGGTCAGGACCACCTTGACACGTTCCCTCGCCAGACGGGCCACGAAATAGAGCGAAACGCTGGAGGGCCACACGATAGGTTCATCCTCGTGCCAGATCAGCTTCGGTAGGGCGGCGAAGAATTCCTGCCGAGGAAGAATAACTTCGTGATGAATGGAGTTCAGATGCTGAGCCACCATGCGCGCGTAGGGCAATTCACTATAGTTTTGTTCGGCGTATCCCACCGAGAAGGTTTCGACTGGCGCGCGGCGGATTTTTGTCATCAACGCGGCAACGGCGCTGGAATCGACACCGCCGCTCAAGAAAACTCCGAGCGGAACGTCGCTCATCAGATGGCTTTCGACGGCTTGTTCCAGGAGCTGACGATACTTTCGGACATAATAATCTTCGGAATGGAGCGCGTCCTCGCTGTCGCCGGAAAGCGTGAGGTCCCAGTAAGGTTCGATATGTATGTCTCCAGATTCATCGAGCTCGAGGGTGTGCCCCGGCATCAGCTTACGGATACCGGCATAAAAAGTTTCTGCGCCGGAGAGATATCCGAAGGCCAGATACTCGGGCAGAGCTGCACGATGGAATTCGGGACGCGCTCCGGGGTATTCGAGAATGACTTTTATCTCTGAGCCAAACAACAGAGAATCCGGCGTGACCCGGTAATAGAGCGGCTTGATGCCAAGCCGGTCACGGGCCAGCAACAGTGTGCGGCGGGCCGCATCCCAGATGGCAAAGGCGAACATCCCCCGCAGATGTTGGACGCAATCTCGCCCGTACTCTTCATAAAGATGAACGATAGTTTCGGTATCGCTCTGGGTCCGGTAACGGTGGCCGCGAGCAATCAGTTGCTCTCGCAGAGCGGCGTGGTTATAAATCTCGCCGTTGAAAACAATCCAAACGGTGCCATGTTCATTGCTGATGGGCTGATGTCCAGTGGTGAGATCAACGATGCTTAGGCGGCGCATTCCCAGGCCGACGCGACCGTTAAAGTAAAATCCATCATCGTCGGGCCCGCGATGGGCCATAACTGCACACATACGCCGAAGAATGCCTGCGTCCACCTGGGCATCCCTGGCGAAATGTATGACTCCGGCGATTCCGCACATGAAAGTTTTTATCCCGCTGCCAAACCTGAAAGTTCAGCATTCCAGTCTATCTCGAAAGCCCCTGGACTGCCCGATGGAAAAGACCGCACTGCCTCTTCGTCTGAAGAAAATGTTCGGGGAGTCTGTTCGCGGCCTATCCATTCGAATCGTTCGATGATTCCGGGGTGACGCACGAGCAATTTCTCCTGAAGCTTTACTTCACTGACATGGCAGAAGACAAAGTGAGAAAGACGTCTGCCTTCAAAACTGAAATAGAGAAACCTGGCGTCGGTGGCCCAAGGCCCCAGAGACCAACTCGGCTTATCCTGACCGGCAAAGATCATGCAGTGCGTACGGCCATGGAAATCATCGTAGCGGAAGGCAGAAACGGAATTGGGAAAACTCGCGCGGCTGTCGAGTTCGCGAAGCCTTCCCGGGCCATGAGCTCCAGGGGGAAGTGGCACAAGCAGCGTGGCGCATTGCGCCGGAAGCGGGACCTGGGCCCTCAGCCATAGAACGCTGGCTGATTCCTTCTTCCCATAGGCTGGAGACACGCTGCCAGAGACTATCTCCGACTCTGCCGAAACACACAACGGGAGCAATGCCAGGCACGAATGCTCGCGCGGTTCTGCATCTGAGGCAGCGAGCGACGGAGCCGCGATGAATGCATCCCCAGCGCTCGCAACCGATAAGCCAGGCGAGAAATGCCAGGAGAACTCCAGTTGATGGGACTCTTTCCCCTCCAGCACATCGCGTACCAGCCAGAATCCGCCATGGACATGGAAAATAAACCGCCGATGAAGGACGGGATCTTTCAGACGACGATAACCCGTGTGGCTGCCAGAAAAGAGTGTGAACGAAATGCCTGTGACCCAGTCTTCCGCGTGGACGTTTGGGAGCGAGCTCCAGGCAAAAGGACCTTCAGGGACGGCTTGATCACGCCCGTCCACGCTAACAGTATTGTGCGCGGCAGTGCCCCGAAAGAAATCCCGCTGATTGTCTTCACCGATGTAGCAAAACGTGCCCGGATCGATGAGCCAGCGGCGTCCGTCGAGAGAAACGATTACGCTAAGCGCATCGGCGTGACCGTGACCGCTGCGACCCGTGCCCTGCGGACCGGCGTCAATCACCATCATCTGGGGAGATACTTCAGAAGTGGCCATGACGTAGATCCCCCCTGCTTCGAAGGAAACTGGCCGCAGATCTTTGGGGATGTCAGGCCGCCCCCTGAAAGTGGAGATGGCTTGTTTGCCAAGCAGCCAGACGGCCTCCTCGGTCAGAGGCTCGGCCGCTGTGAGATCGTCGCGTCCCAAAGCGAGAGCGCCGATGGCCAGCGGATCTGTCATGTGCTCGGCGCGATTTCGTCGAGGATTGAAGACGCGGCCGCCATCGTCGTCGCCAAAACCGTGCGGCGGGCCGGTTTGCGAGACCGCCTGCAGCACGTCCAGCATTTTTCTCAGAACACAGTCAAATTCGCCGGGGATTTTGAGGCCATTGCGGAGCGCTAGCTGCCGCGCGTGCAGGAGGAAGTCGAGCGCATAGACATGATAGTAGAGCGATTGTTCGAAGTAGACCCCATCGGGACGAACCTGACGTTGCGCTTCTTCCAAAACGATTCGCCAGCCTTTATGGCGCCAACGCTCGGCCGTGGCTATCTGCGGGCAAAGCGTGCCAATGAAAAAAAGTGCCACCGCTTCGCCGAGCAGATGCGTGTTCGGTGAAAAATATGTGGAGAGGTATTTCTCAATGTGGGTTCCACCCAGCGCGAGGGCTTGCAGAAGTTGGGTGCCGAAACTCTGCGGGACTTCGGCAGACTCACTGAGCAGAGCGCGTACCCACAGCCAAGATAGGCTGCGGAAAGCCACTTCCAGGCTGCTGCCCCAGTTGATCCCCAAAGGATAAGGATTGGCCCGCTGCCAGCCGTGCCACTGTCGAATCAATTCCGTCACATAATGTTTCTCCTGAGTCAGTCGCCACGCTTTGGCAAGAGTTACCAGGTGCTGGTGCCGATTCAACTCCCAGATGACCTTGTGATCACCCACCTCCGTAAAATCAAGAAAACGGATTTTGAACCAGGGTTTGAGTGGAGCGCGCTTACCGTGTACGGCGTCAAGATGCCAATCGATTTCTTCCCCATAGTCGAGCGGATCGTGTCCGAGGAGGCGAAAGCGGTGATGGCAAATTTCGTCCGCCTCGCGGATGATTTCTTCCACTTCTGCCCGCAGGTGTTCGCGCAACAGGCTTGCGATCTCTGGCACGTCAGTTTCAGAGAAGAAAAACCTGCCGCCTCTGGGTTGGTTCGGGACAAATTGGTCTTTTAGCAGGCCGTTCCGAAACGGCGAAAAACCAACGCGATACATTGCAACGTCTACACATTTGCTCGCCGCTTGTCGCAAACGGGTACGTACTTCATCTGGCGTCAGTCGAGCAAGGCGGGACCAGATATCGGGGCGGGATGCAGTCACGAGTTGATCCTATCCCATCTCTCGCACACCACAAATTGAGAAAACAATTGCATGCGGCACTGGGCGAATGGGCTGACTCAATGGAAATATTTTTCACTTTGGCAAGTAAGAGATGTGCTAACTTCATAGTTGAGCGATCCTTACCAAGTTGCCCAGAGCCCCGCGGGCCACGCATTTCCAATTGATCATCTGGAATGCAAATTGCGCAATGTTTGTTTACTATTCAGGTAATGCAGACGAAGCTGGATGTGTCTGCCCCGGGGTTTGAGCTATGGTCGAGTGCTGATGCAAATCTTAAGGTCCCTCAAACGAGATGCTGAGACGGGGAGCTAGGGCGTGACTTTTTCCATCAGTCTGTTTGGTTTGGGCTACGTCGGATCTGTAAGCGCCGCATGTTTTGCCCATATGGGGCACAGGGTGTTGGGTGTTGATGTGAACCCCGCCAAGGTCGAGATGTTGGCCACAGGCCGCAGCCCCATCGTTGAAGCACAAATGAACGAATTGGTGGCCGAAGGGCATTCTGCGTGCCGTTTGCACGCCACCAATGATGCCAGGGCTGCTGTACTGGACTCGGATATCTCTTTCATATGCGTGGGCACGCCCAGCCTGCGGTCCGGCAAGCTCGATCTGAGCCACGTGGAAAACGTTTCTCGCGAAATTGGGTCCGCGCTGCGCGAGAAGAAGGCTCACCATGTAGTTGTTTTGCGCAGCACGGTGCTTCCTGGGACGACGGAGGCATGCGTTGCTCCGATTCTGGAGAACTCGAGCGGACGCCGTGCTGGCGAGCATTTTACCGTTTGCTATAACCCCGAGTTCATGCGCGAAGGCAGTGCGGTTGCCGACTTTCTGCAACCGCCATATACGATCCTGGGAGCCCGCGACTCCCAACATCTGGAGCCGCTGCGGCAAGTGTACAAAAGCGTCTCGGGTACAACCTACGAAGCTACAATCCCGGTTTCCGAAATGGTGAAGTACGTCTCTAACGCGTTCCACGCCGTCAAAGTCGGATTCGCTAATGAGATCGGTACGCTTTGCAAGCATCTCGGGGTCGACACAGATGCCGTTACCAGGATTTTCACTTCGGATAACAAGCTGAATATATCGCCAGCTTACTTGTCACCTGGATTCGCGTTCGGAGGTTCCTGCCTGCCCAAGGACCTGCGCGCCATCGCCTACCGCGCGAAAGAACTCGACTTGAGCCTGCCGCTTCTGGACTCGCTCATGGCCAGCAACGCAGAGCATGTTGATCGAGCCGTAGATGCGGTGCTGGCCACAAATAAGAAGAAAGTTTCAATGCTCGGTCTCAGCTTCAAGTCCGGGACTGACGACCTGAGAGAAAGTCCGCAGGTGCAATTGATCAAGCGCCTTCTCGGCGAGGGTTGCCAAGTCAGGGTGTGGGACAAAGACGTATCGCTGGGACGCCTGGCTGGTTCCAATCGGCAATATATCGAAGAGGTCATCCCACATATTGGCTCACTTCTGTCCACCGACCTCGAAGAGGTTATCCGAAGTGGTGAAGTCGTGATCATTGCGACAAAGTCGGTGGAGAAAAATCAGCTCGCCGCTTACCTGGGTGCGGGCCAGATCGTTCTGGATCTGATCAATCTGGACGTCGCCCGACGCCCCGAAAGCCTGGCCGCATATCAGGGGATTTGCTGGTAGCGCATGCGAATAAGCCACCACTCTTCATTATTGTTGTGGGTTGTCCGCGCTCAGGCATCAGTTTGTTTTGTGACCTGCCGTTTGGGAGGGACCGATGATCAGGAGGGGACTTAAGCACTTGTCCCGTGTTGGCGACGTGCTGTTTCGGACGGCGAGAATTGAGCGCGACATCACCATCTTTTCGGATGATATTTTTCTAACTTCCTACCCAAGGTCGGGAAATACCTGGACCCGTTTTCTGGTGGGAAACCTGGTGCATCAGGACGAGCCGGTTAGTTTTCTCAATGTGGAAAAGCTGGTGCCAGATATGTATAAGCATTCGGACCGCTATCTACGCAGCCTTCCGCGGCCCCGCATCATGAAGAGCCATGAGTGCTTTGACCCACGATACAGAACCATCATTTACATCGTCCGCGATCCCCGGGATGTAGCGGTCTCAAACTATCATTGGGAGTTGAAACAAAAATCGATAGCAGAGGGATACCCGGTTGAAAAGTTCGTGCCACGCTGGATGGAACCGATCTACTGGGCGCGATTGGGGAACTGGGGCGACCATGTGACCAGCTGGCTGAGCACGCGTCGGGATTCCAGCAGTTTCGTGGTGCTGCGCTATGAGGATCTGATTGGCGATCCAGCAAGGGAATTGGTAAAGGTTGCTGACTTGCTCAGCATCGATCCCAAGCCGGAGCGACTGGCTCGAGCGGTAGAACTGAGCTCGGCCGATCGCATGCGGCTTCTAGAGAGCAACCAGGGCGGGAAATGGGTCCAGACGAAGTACACCCGCCAGGACAAGCCTTTTGTTCGGAAGGCAGCCCCTGGGGGCTGGCGATCAGTGTTAGGGCAGGAATCAGTGGAGTTGATTGAAGCGCGATGGGGACACATCATGCACGACCTTGGCTATGAATTAACCACCCAGGTCACCAACCGTCGTCCGATTTTGCACACCGAGAAGTGAGAATCTCAAAAGTTGCGCGGCAAGCCATCTCCGTCAGCACGGACGATGTGGAACGAAGACTGGTTCTCCTCAAAGGGTTGTAACAGTTCTGACTCTTTCTTGGAAACAGCGAGAATGAAGTTGGATGGCCCCTTCAAGTATCCAGACTTCCCGAAGGCGCTGCACCAGAGCGAGTGGCTTTGATTGGATACGATCAGATCAACGCCCGCTGCTTCTAAGGCCTGGGTTGCAGCGAGGACCACAGGAAGGGCGTTCTCGGGCGACGCCCAGCAATCGACGATCGAACCCACGCGCATCGAACCAAACTTAACGTCTCTACGACGCTCACCCACCACCGCCCATCCGATGGCCGTACCATCCTGACTGATTCGCAGGCGAGTGAGGTGCGGGTCATTGTCGGGATACAGTTTTTGCAAAGTGCCGCTGTCGCGGACAGCGCACATGGTGTAGCCATTCATTGCGTCGGACCACAAAGGGTCCGCCCATGCAGAAAACTCATCAACCTTCTCCACGGTAAACGGCTCCGTGTGCTGGGACCTTAATCTGGATGCACTCTGGAGAGCCTTGATTGCCAGCCAGCCAGTTCCTGTTAAAGCTCCGATATCGATCAGGAGCTTTCGCCACGACACTTGGCGGAGTGCTTCCATCTCCCGGAGAAACCGGTTGGGATGCACAACCCGGAAATAGAACGGGAGCGCCAGAAGCTTCCAACCTAATGCCCCGAGCATCTTTGGAAGCGGACGGTCAAAGCCACCCATTCCCAGAGTGTAGAGCATCGGTTGGCGGGATAATGCGTCCCTTAGTAGCAGGCCACCGACAGTCGCATAGGACCGGTTGATGATCCCTTCCGACAAGGGATGGTGGTAACAAGCGATGGAATGCATTCCTTTCCCGCGCACGAAAATCCTTTCGTGCTTAAGGGCGTAGGCTCCGCGCACTGCCGTACCGTCAATCGCAACGAAATATTCGTTGTAAGGGAAATTGCCATCGCTTTTCGGCAACCAGTGGGGCACACAGGAAGGGTAAAAAACCACATCGGGTTGTCCCGCTGCTTTGAGTCGCTGGTTTAACTCCTTCACCGCCGGCTCGTGCTCTTCGCGGTAAGGTTGAATAGTGATCGGCATAGCGAAGTCTGAGCGATGCCCTTCCGATTTTGTCAGCTAGGCGCGGTTTGACGCTTGCTAGCGACCAAGTTCACAATCTGCCCGATATTGTGCATCTGATCGATTTCTTCCGGTGACAGTTGGAAGTGGAACTTCTCTTCCAACGCGAGCACAAAGGTGAGGTGCTGGGCAGAATCCCATGCCTCCAAATTTTCCGGGGAGGACTCATCGGTGATTGTATCCAGCGGAACCGCAAAAAGATCAGCGGCGATGTTCCGAACCTGCTCGGAAATGCTGGGTGTCAAATTTCGTCGTCCTTTCCTGACCGACTCAGCACTGGCACAGTCAACTTGATCCATTCAGGACAGGCGATTTGAGACTGTTGCAAATTGAGCACCCAGACGGATCCCTCGCCATTCTGGGACTGAAGCTCAAAGCCGTGTTGCCCATAAAATTCCCGGCATGGTGTGTTCTTCCTGGTCGGGAAAAAGCAGCCCCGCAATCGCAGCTGCCCCCTGGCCAGCGCGCTCTGGGCTAAGTAAGCCAGCATCGCAGTCTCCACCGTGCGGCCGATTACTCGGCAGCTCAACAGGAAACTGTCAATTTCGCAATCTTGACCTACATCGCGAGTGATGGCAACGCCCACCAATCCATGATCACCGTAGCGGTCGCGCACTCGGATTGAGAGCACCTGGCAACCGGGACGAGTCGCCATCTCCGAGATTTGTTGCTCCGCATAGCGTCGAGTGGTCAGATTGAACTGATTGGTTTTCTGCGTGAGCTGCGAGATGCGTGCGAGCGTTGCCGGCCGCGCCGGCGCAATCTCCGCCTCTTGCTCAAGGAAACGAAAGAAATCTTCTTTTGAATGAAAACCTTGCTTGGCTTCCAAGCGTTGGCGCTGGGCAGCGTACATCGCGCTGCGTTGCTGATCTTCCCTCGAGAGGCTGAGGCGCTCAAACAATGGGCAATCGCGCAATATGGCGGCGTGTTGGTGAGGACCGTCCGGGGGGTCAATAACAGAAATTTCCGGAATAGCGCTTCGGATTTGCTCGCGCTCCACGGGATTGTCATCCAAGAATGCCAGGGCATCGATTCCAACGTTAAGCTCGGCCGCAATTTCGCGAAGATTCTGCGCCTTATCGTTCCAGTTGATGCGCATTGCCGCAAAGTGTTGGGGACGTAGCAGCATGCCGGGATGATTTTCCAAAACCTCCATCGCATCTTCGGGGTTATTCTTGCTGCAGATAGCCAGCAGGATCCCTCTTCGGTGCAGATCCAGCATGGCTCGCTGGACAGCCTGATAGGCGGCGCCTGGGTATTCCGCACCGAGTCGAATTCCTGTCATTCCTTCTTCACCGATCACGCCTCCCCACAATGTATCGTCGAGATCTACCACCAATGCTTTGGCAACTTTTCCGGTTAGGGGAACCACAAAGCGGAGCCATTCGCGCGCCAAGTGGATCAGTTGGTCTGCAGCGATAGGCATTCGTGCGGTGAGCCACTTGCGCTCATCACGCCAGCGAAGGCGGCCGTGACGAGCAATCAGACCGTCATAGTCCAGCAAATACACTCCGCGGTGTTCGCCGCTCAGCCGGCGCAGTTCCTGATTAATTTGCTCAATGGAGGCTGCCTGCCCCGAACCCGACTGCGCATCAAGCACTCCGAAACTGGGCATGAGTGGCTGTTCCAGCGAATGAACGACTAAGTGGGCCTGACTGCGTTCGCGAAATGCGAGAATCCAGCGGTGATAACTCTCAACCACGCCGCGGACGGCCCCAGCTTGCGCATCAGGAGCGAAATCAGAGTATTGCTGCCAAAGGTCCGGGGCCACATCGCAGGTCTGCACCGCTAGAATCACGACATCGGGGGCGAAGCGGTAAAGTGAGCTACTACTATCCAGAATCTCCTGCGCGTATGCATTGAAGTCCCCGACGTGGACAGTCAGATCGATTCCGTTAACGAACGCCGCGGCGCGAAGAAGTGTGACAGCAGGTTCCACAGTGAACGAACGCAATATGGCCAACCGGCAGGGCACGAACGGAAACAAGTCTCGTAGCTTCTCGCAGCGCGATACGACAAAAGCGGCCGACGCTGGCCCACTCTCGCGACGCCAGAACTGTGCGATGCACCGGTAGGCCGCCCGCGCATCTCGACTCGTGATCAGATTATCTACTTCTTTTCTCAGATCCAACCTTCACCTCAACCCTCTCACCGATTCCTGCAGTTGTTATTTTGGGCCTCAAACCGGGGCGTTGCCAAATGCACGAAGCCGCTGTTCGTCGGCTGGAAAAAGGTATTACTGTCCGTTTCAGACGATCTAACTGCAACGGCCCGGCAATATCCGAGTTCGGACCTTCGGGAGGAGGTGGACGGGCAGACAGGATTTCTTATCGTCGCCACCCGTTATTATTCCATGAAAAGCGCTGCTTAGACGAGTATCGGTTGTGAACGTGCAAGTCCACTCATCACCCGTGTTGGATCTATCTGGTTGATGTATGCTCTGTTCTATCGACTTCGTATGCAGCGGCTTATCCTCCACGCGGGCTTCGGACAGGGCAGATACCCTCGATGAAGTGCGACCTCATCGACCCGACCACAGCCGACTGGAATTTTCTGGATAGTTTCCCGGACCGCACCGTGTTCCAGACTCGGGAGTGGGTTCAATTCGTCAGCGACACTCAAAATGCAACTCCGGTTTTGGCGGAATTGCGTGAGGACGGCAAAGTCGTGGGTTACTTTACCGGCCTTACTTTTTCCCGCCTCGGAATCAAAATCCTGGGCAGTTCTTTTCCCGGCTGGACGACGCCGTACATGGGATTCAACCTGGTCGCAGGCATCTCCCGGGCGGCGGCACTCGCGGCTGTGGAATCCATGGCATGGAATGAGCTGGGGTGCCTGCACATGGAAGTTTCCGATCCACATTTTACCGTCGAGGATGGGCAAAACCTCGGGTTCACTTGCAGCTTCTACGCTTCCTACCGGACTGATTTGACCAGATCGGAAGAAGAGCTGTTCAATGCCATGGATAGCGCGTGCCGGCGCTGCGTCCGCAAGGCCGAGAAAAGCGGAGTCACCATCGAAGAGGCCCATGATTTGGCTTTCGCGGAAGAGTATTACCACCAATTGCAAGATGTGTTTGCAAAACAAAAACTTGTACCGACCTACGACATTAGCCGGGTGCGGGAGTTAATCAGACATTTGGAGCCCACGGGGCGGGTTCTCCTACTCCGCGCGCGGGATGCCGAAGGAAAATGTATTGCCACGGGAATCTTTCCGGGGTTTAACAAAATCGCTGAATTCTGGGGAAATGCCAGCCTGCGATCCAGCCAGATCCTGCGCCCCAATGAGCTGATTCATTGGTATGTAATGCGTTACTGGAAACGGCGTGGCGTCGAGATTTACGACTGGGGAGGGGAGGGTGCTTACAAAGAAAAATACGGCTGCGTGGTGCATCGCGTCCCCTGGTTTACGAAGTCTCGCTATCAGTTGCTATCGAAGCTTCGTGATGGGGCAAAGAAAGCGTTTGTGGGCAAGCAACGTGTTCTCGGCTGGTTGCGTGGAAACTCGCCGGCGCCGGCCCGAGGCGACTCTGTCGAATGATTTTCATGGTAAGAAATCACGCTCAGGTAGTCCGATACAATTGGAGGTGACCTTTACTGAAATTTAATCGCTGTCTCGTGGAGATATTCGAGTGAAAAGAGTGGGAAACTCCATTGTCATTTTGGCGGGATTGGGGATATGCCTGCCTATCGCTTTCGCTGAGGGCACCGGCGCAGCAGGCTCCAAGGATAAGAGCTGCGGTCCCCCCAGCAACTACTGCGCTCGCACCGATCGGCGAGTCGAGCCCTATGCTAAAACTCCGCCGGCCATAGGGAAAGCAAACTCGAGCGTCACCGACCCGAATTTTGGTTCGCGGATTGCCCGC
This sequence comes from uncultured Acidobacteriota bacterium, assembly GCA_963696025.1. Taxonomy (GTDB): domain Bacteria; phylum Acidobacteriota; class Terriglobia; order Terriglobales; family Acidobacteriaceae; genus JABCYV01. The sequence goes on along the minus strand of CAVOII010000014.1, from coordinate 662,187 downwards.
GTGACCGATGATCGGTCGGACCCCAGACGGCCTGGTGGACCTTTGATGACCCCGTCTTCCGCCGAGCAAAATCCCTGGAATGCAACCGGCACGGGGTTCTACGTTATGACCAGCGGCGGCGGATATCTGCTTTACGATTTTGATCCCGCCACCATGACTGCCCGCCCCAGTCGCGTTTCCGATGTTCCCTGGGGAGGTGAACCGCAATTTAGTTACGCCCGAAGCAATATTCTCTACGGTATGGCCAATCGAAGTACGGTGCTCCAGCAGCTAGATATGGGCACCGGTAAGGTAACGTCGATCAATGACGGGTCCCAATGCGTCAAACTGAATTCTGCCGATACCGGCCACTCGATGACCGTCAGCGCCGACGACAATCGAATGATGACCAGCTTCGGCCCTCAGCAAAATGCGAATTATGTTATCTACGTCTACGACCGCTCACAGGGGTGTCGCTGGTACAACACTGAGACCGGCGAAATTGGTGGCAAATGGGGAGCCAAGGGGACTGTGTCTACGCCCGATCGCTATACCGTCCACAACGCCCGCATGTCGAAGTCAGGGAAATACATCTACATTGCCCGGGCGAAGCCGAGTCCCGGCCATCAATGGGTGGTCTGGGACGTGGAGACCACGAATGCAGTCGTTTGCACCCAAGAGTGTAGCGGTCATCGCGTCTTGGGTTACTCTCACATTGTCAGCCCATCGGGCCGCGTGCATCCTCTCGATTTGAGGCTGCGGCCGTTGGACCATTTGGAAACCTCCACACCTCTGATCAAGGATCTGGAACACAGCGGCTATTGGTACGATCAGCATTTCTCCTGGAACAATGTTGATCCCAACGATACCAATCCGGTGTGCTTTTCCACCTATCGCCCCAGCAATCCCGACACTCCGGGAACACCGCTGCAAGTCGACGGCCCCTGGGAGAATGAGATCGATTGCGTGGAGGTCGACGGAAAGGATTCCAAGGTCTGGCGGTTCGCTCACACCTACAGCACGGCGAAGAATGGATTCTGGTCAACGCCCCGGGGGAACGTCTCGCCAGATGGACGCTTTTTTATGTTCACGTCTGACTGGCAAGATCAACTTGGACAAGCCCCAAATGGCAAGAACTACAGAACTGACGTCTTTGTGGTTGAATTGAAGTAATAGTCCGGTTACGCTGCTGCCTCACAACTTGGCAAAATACCACTTCTGGTAGTTATCGCTCTCCGCTACGCGGAGCCGCTCCGGCTTGTCGTGCAGGAACTCATCCACTGCTTTATTGCATCCCGGCCAAGGGGGATCGTTGTATTCATCCAGAAGTATGACTCCGCCCGCCAGCATTCGTGGATAGAAGAATTCCAGACACTGTTTGTAGGAGTCGTAAAGGTTCACGTCTAAGTGGGCGAAGCAGAATCGAATCGATTGTGGAAGAGTTGGCAAGGACAGGCTGAAGTAGCCAGGCACCAAGACCACGTTAAGATGGAAACGGCGTGCTTTCTGCATTACTTCACCCATAGAGGTCGCACTGAAGCCGTGTTCGTGGCGATCTTCGTTTTCAGCGCCGCCAAGTTTCATGTCGGCTGCCGCGGATTCAGGGTCGAAACCCTCAAAGGAATCGAACCCATAGATCGTCTTCTTAATCCTGTGTTGGCGAAGGTAGAGCCCCATCCCCGCGGTACTTCCTCCACGAAATACCCCGCAATCGGCAATATCGCCAGACAGGGTTTTGGTCCGCTCAATCATCCGGACCAGGATGTTAATGTTGGCGGTTCCGGTGGGTGCAGGCCGTCTCTGGGGGATCAAGGAATGCGGCACCTTGATGTCGTGCACTCGACCCAGCCAGCCGGGCCACTGCGCAATTGATAAATCGCGGATCAGCGGTGGAGAGATAACCCTCACCATCGTCTTGACTGTGTCTTTCATCATGTGTGGACACCGCCTTGTTGTCACATGCTTACTCTGCAATTGTTAAGGAAAGACAGCGGGAGGATTAATTTCCGGTGACGGACCAGTCGTGTGTGGCGATGGTCCCGAACTCGGCGAGATTCCCCGGCTCATCCGTTCGCCGGCGGCGCGGAATACCCTGTCGAAGTGCTGATATACTCAGCTTTTCGAGCCTAAGGGGCGGCAACCAGGGATGACGGCGGCGCGTAATCAAGCGATTCCGAGAAAAATGCGTCCCGTGTTCGTGATGGGTTGCCACCGCTCCGGGACGAACCTGCTTTACGACACCTTGTTGTCGGCTGGCGGATTTGCGGTTTATCGCGGATACCTGCCGGTCTACAAGATGCTCATCCCTCGGTGTGGCAGCCTCAGCAAGCCTGAAAATCGAAAAAAGCTGATGGAGATTTGGCTGCGGAGCAAAGGTTTCCGTAAGTCAGGGCTTGATTCCGAGCAACTGACGGCCAGGGTGCTTCGCGATTGCCGAACCGGGGGGGATTTTATACGTGCGGTTATGGATGAAATCGCTCGCCAGCAAAATGCCGCACGCTGGGCCCTTTACGACGCCGATAACGTGCTCTACGTTTCGAGAATTAAAGCTGACATTCCCGAAGCGCTTTTCGTCCATATCGTTCGGGACGGGAGAGACGTGGCGCTATCGCTCAGAAAAATGGGAGAATTCCGGCCGCTTCCCTGGAACCGGCGTCCGGGAACTCTGTTGGAAACGGCATTGTATTGGCAATGGATGGTGCGCAAAGGCCAGGAGTATGGACGGCAGATTCCTGAGGATTATATCGAGGTGCACTACGAAGACCTGGTCTCCGCCCCTGCCGAAACACTGGCAACACTGGGACAGTTTTTGGACCACGATTTGGACCCGGAACGAATCTCGCGGGCCGGTCTGGGCAGGGTCCGTGAGCCTAATTCGTCGTTTCAAAAGGAGGAATCGCAACAGAATCGCTACAAGCCGATCAATCGCTGGAAGGACAAGTTGTCACGTCCTGAGGTAGCAGGTATTGAAGCGCTCGTGGGAAATTGCCTGGAGCAACTGGGTTATGGCTTGACTGTGCCCGAGGAAGAACGAAAGCTAAGCCTGAAGGAGAGATGCCTTCGCGCGGCCTATCCTGGCTTCCTCAACGCCAAGCTATGGCTGAAAGTTGAGACTCCGGTGGGAAGGCTGGCGAATCTCGCTCCCCTGGAACTTGCGGATCCAGCGCCTCTACCGGACTCTGTGCCGTAACTGCTGCGCTCCGAGCGGCTCACGCGCATTTCCACGAAACGGGAGAGGGTGATGGGAGTCATTGGCGGGACCTTGGGCTATCGCATCCTGCGAGCGATTTCGCCGAACGAACCGACGAACATGAGTGGCGGGTCTTACGCCGAACGCAGCAAGGTCGAAACCCTGCTGGGCAAGCAGGTGTGGGCTGAGATCCGGGGCAAAACAGTGATCGATTTCGGCTGTGGTCCTGGCGCTGAAGCGATCGAACTGGCTCAACGTGGCGCCGGACATGTATATGGGGTCGACATACTGGATCGCTGGCTGGCCGTGGCGAGGGAGCAGGCCGCTCGATCAGGCTGCCAGAATCTGACTTTTTGCAAGACGCCGCCCGAACCCGCCGACGTGATTATTTCAATTGATGCCTTCGAGCATTTTTCCGATCCTGCCGCGATCCTCAACACTATGGCGGAAATGCTCAAAACCAACGGATACGTTCTCGCTTCCTTCGGTCCCACCTGGTATCACCCTCTTGGCGGACATCTGTTTTCCGTGTTTCCGTGGGCGCACCTGATATTCAGCGAGAAAGCGCTTTGCCGATGGCGCTCGCACATTAGAAGCGATGGCGCTCAGAAGTTCTCCGAAGTAGAGGGTGGTTTGAATCAGATGACTATCCGCCGATTTGAACGATTGGTCGAGGAAAGTCCTTTGCACCTGGATCGCCTGGAAACCGTTCCCATTCGCGCTGCGCGCATGTTTCATAATCGGATGACGCGCGAGTTCTTCACTGCGATCGTCCGCTGCAGACTTTCCCGGCGAGATCCGCGCGTTCCCATTGCAGCTCTAGAAACCAGAACGGTGGCCCTGAAACCAGCATGAAGAGGCTGGCGCTGCGTGCGATGCGGGCCTGTGGCGTTTTTTCTCTGGCCCGTATCCTGTCGGCCAAACAGGCACGTATCCTGATGTATCACAATTTCTGTGGCCCGGACACCACGGATGAAAACGCGCTTAACATGGTGGACGCGCGTCGTCAGTTTGAATATCTGCGCCGACACTTTCGAGTCGTTCCGCTCCTTCAAATTGTCGATCGATTGAACTCCGGCCAGCGCTTCGAAGACAACATGGTAGCTATCACGATCGATGATGGACGTCGCAACTGCTATGAGTTTCTATTTCCGCTTCTAAAGGAGTTTGAGTTTCCGGCAACCTTCTTCGTCGCCAGCTCGTTCATATCCGGGCAGGCTTGGGTATGGACCGATAAGGTGCTTTGGCTGAGTGAACAGCAGAACAGAGCAGAGGAACTTGCTCCGGGCAAGCTGGATTCTGTGTTTCGCGCACTGAACCAGATGAGGCCCGAGCTTCGCGACCAGCAGATTGAAACCATGGCCGCTAACGCAGGGATGTCTGTCCCAGCGCTGCCCGCGGCAAAGTATGCACCGTGCTCCTGGGCAGAGCTGCGCGAAATGGCCGACTCCAGCTTAGTTGAGATTGGATCGCATACCGTTACTCACCCCATCCTCTCCAGCATCACGGATGAGGAAAGCTGGTACGAGTTGACTGCGTCGCGCCGTCAGATCAAGGAAGGTGTGGGAAGGGAAGTTAGTTCGTTCTGCTTCCCAAACGGTATGCCGGGTGACTATCGGCCCAGTCAAGTCCGCCAGCTGGCGAAAGCAGGATACACATGCGGAGTAATGGCGCACTTTGGCTTAGTGAGAGGTCAAACTAGCCCTTACGGTTTGCCCCGCATGGGGGTCGCCCGAAAGTCTGTGGCCGTAGACTTTCCCAAATATCTCGATGGAGTTGCGTACTACCAGCACCAGCTCGAAAAGGTGATTCATCCGAATCGCCTGGTTAAGGGCATGGCCGGTAGGCCCGGTGATTCGGTTACGCCCCAAACGAGTGACGATTTATCTTAGCTGGAACAGCAGAACATCCGTGCGGCAACCGTTTGTGCCGTGTCTCCCTGCTTGCAGCGTGTGATCGCATTGGTCTTGATTCAGGCCGCTGCCGAAGCCTTTGTCGATGTTAAACATCTGGTAATCGGAGCCGCAGAGAGCATAGTTGCCGTGGCGTGAAATCGAACAACGGGCGCTGCCCCAGAAGCCGCCATAACCGCTGTTCCAGTTCTTGTTGAAACGAATCGTGCGTTCCGATCCATCCCAATTCACGCCGATGATTTCGTCCTTCCACACTTGTGGTTCGGTTAAATGCATAGGGCCCGGTTGCCAACTGACTAGGTAGATATTTTTTACCCCAGGCTCTGCGTTTGCATGGGAAGCGTGTTCATCTTCACCCCACTCGCCCTCGGCCGCAGTGCTATCCATGTCCGGGACAGGCGTCAAGCTGCCAATCGGTTGATGATGCATCTTGTAACCGGTACCTTTCCCCATATTCCAGAAGCAGACGCCGTAGTCGCACGCCCAGTGTGAGGTGCAGTGGTCACAGGTGCCGTCCAGCAGGTTGGTACCAATTTGCCAGAAGATCTTGTTTTCCAAACCGTCCTTGTGAATTGCCAATATGCCGAAAGAGCCGCCGCGATCGACCTGAACGTTGTGAACTCCTCCAGGAGCACTGGGAGTTACCCCACCTTTCCAGGAGGCGGCTACCGGCTTCTGCAAACCGGTGTTCCAGCCCGCGCTGGCTTGCCAGGTTTGCACGTTCACCCACTGGCAGCCCTTGCTGGCATTCCAAACCACCACATATGGATCAGCGTCCTGTTTGGGTCCGATTGAGGCGATCGTGGTTTGGTCGTCGGAACTCATGGCATGGTCGTGAACGTACCAGTGGTTTGCAGCCATCTGTCCGTTCAAGCAATTGGGACTGTCGGGATCAAAGAGAAGCTGCGAGGAGATGTTCCAAGTGTTGGTATCAATGGCAAATCGGTACAGCTTTCGCAGGTAGAAGTTGAAAATCGCGTGATTGTCGGCCGAGGTGTATCCGAAGTCCGCGCCGCCGCCGGCCCCCATGTTCCAATAACAGCCACGAAACGAGCTTTGGAAAGCCGACGCGTCAAACTGAAAAAGACAGAGCTGGTTGCCCTCATCATGGACAGAAAATAGCGTTTCGTCATAAGACCAGGGATTCTTTTCCGCGGAGGCGCCGAGATTGAAGCTCTCTCCGTTATTGAGATTCCCATCTGTGACGCGCAAAATCGGATTGCCATAAGCGGGATCGATTCCGATTGCGCCTGCTCCGCTGTGACCACCGTAGTAGAGAGGATCACTACCTAACTGCGGCGGATGTTCGGAGACGACCATCGCCGTGTCCGAACGGGAACAAGAATACTGTGGCGGGCCACAGTTAACGCCGGAAGATTTGCTAGATTCCTGTGCATCGAGATTGGCAAACGTAAAAAGGACTACGGCAGCGGCGAGGAATGCCGATTTGAATGAAAGCGAAACCACCACGAACTTCCGCGGACAGGCCCGAAAGTCGCCTCCTGGTCTGAGTGCCATACGAACCCCCGGCGAATATTTGGAGGATCACCAGATCCTGCGGGCACTGTAGCTGACGCTCTCGAAGTAACCGAGATAACGGGAGGCCTTGGACCAACGAGTTACGCAGAAGGACCTATCGGAGAGCACGAAGGAACATGGTTGATGTGCCGCGAATGCAGCAGGAGAGGGCTAGTAACAGTTACTTTGATTCGACAATGACAGTCCCACCGCATGCGGACTGTTCATTTCCAAAATCTGAAACCCGCTCAGGAGTATTCGCTGCGTAGCGGCTAGTTAAGCGGAACGAATACGACAGAGTCGATGCCCGGCACCGGCACTTTCTTCTCGATTTTGTTTCCTGGAATATTGTACTGAACAAGAAATTGCAAACCTGCTCCGATATAAAGATTACCCTGGCCGTCGGAAGTAACGCCATCAGGAACCTTGATGTTCCCAGTTTGGAAAAGAATAGGACTTCCGAGCACCGGGGGTGTAGTCTGGGTAAGCGGTATCTCAATCAGCCCATTGCCCAGCGTACCATCGTGACTCACCCAGAGATTTCCTGTGTAGGGGTCATACACCATTCCGTCCCCGCCGTTTGTGCGGTTTTGAGGCTCGAGGACAAGAGTTTGCAGGACGGCACCAGTTTTTGGATCAAGCTGGCAAACGGTGTAATGTGAAATCACGGCGAACAAATGGCCCGCAGGGTCATAAGCCAGCCCGTCTATCGCATTCCCGAGCTTTTTCGCAGGGAAAATCGTTACAGTTCCGGACGTCAGATTGTAACGCGCGAGCTTACCAGATCCATAAAGAGCGATCAGCAGGCTGGTCCCACCGGGATCAAACACCATGTCGCGCGGGCGATTCGGAACTCCAAGGTTAGCCAGAGTTGTGTTCGTGCTGGTCGCGGGATCGAACAGTTCCAGAAGTCCGAGGGGGGGAACAGTGTATATGATTTGTCCTTTAGAGTTTATCAGGAGGCTGTCCGGCCGGCTGGGCATATTGTAGAGATCAGTTACCACCCCGGTAGTGAAGTCGACCGCGTCCATCTGCTGTTTAGATTCGCTGGTGGCATAGAACATCTGGGCCGAGGCGGTACCAATAAGAAAGCACAAGATCATCGTCGTGCACACACTTATCCGAGGTATTTTCTTCATTTGACTATTTTTCTCCTGAGTTCAGCCGCCGGGCGGGGTTCCCGGGTCTCAATACCGAGATTAGATGATGCTACCTAAATCCTTCTGCGTCAAGAAGTTTTACAAATTCCTGAAATCAATTCATCATGTGTGCCCATTGAATCATCCACTTTTGTGCAAAAGAATGCAGCGTACTGTTTTGCAGTAATTCCCCGATCTTGCTTCATGACGAGCCATTGCTGTACAGCGCATATTGTTCAGCAGACTTAATCTTTTGCAGGCTGAAAGGCTTGCCCGACTCGAACACATCGTAGGTGGGAGTGACGTATAAGACCCACAGCGGCCGGGGATTTTCTTTCAGTGACCGGGCGAGATTATCGGCCAAGGCCTTGGTGATTTCTTCCGACGACGGGTTATATAAGAACACAAAGAGAGGGACCCTGGGGAATTGGAACTGGGTGAAATCCATACATTGGCAGACGATCCGCCGGCACTTTTGTGTCGAACTCTGATAGCGACGGATATTGTCCTGCGCGATAGCGTGCAGCTCGGAGGAAAATTCCACTCCGATAATTTCTCGAAAGGGATAGTCGGATGCTAATAAGAGAACTCTGCCTTTGCCGGATCCGAGATCGATGAAAGTGAAGTCCTCGTAGTTCATTCCCAGGTTGGATAGAGCGTCCCGAATGACTCCTGGCGGCGTTGGCCAGTAACCGCCCGCATAGATCCAATTTGGACTTTCGATCTTGAGATCGGTCAAGTGAACTCTTGTGCCGGTTTCTACACCATACTTCAGATCGAATTCATCCGGCACTCCAGGCGCGGCATAATTTCTGCGAGTACCGCGATAACTCCTGATCAGATAGTAAGGTCCCAGTAAGCAGGCCCAAGCGGTTCTGAGCACTCCTTTCTTACGAAGCGATTTTTTAATTCTTGGCACAATCGTCTTGGCAATGTGTGGCATTTATCGAGGTCCTACGAATCTGAATTATGAAAAAGGAACATTCGGCGCGCTGGTTCGGTGATCACGAATCTTGGCCCAGTAGGCCCTTCACTCTTTCTCCGACCGGGCCGGGCATGCGTTTGACGGTTTCCCGGCCCCAATCGCGTACTGTCTCTTTCAGATCGTGGTGGCGCAGCAGAGTGCGATCCAGGCGATAGCGCAACACTGGGACGATCGTGCCTCCAAATCTTCGCAGAAACTGATGAGACCCGCCGAGGGAGTGTCGCCGCATCCCATGACGGCAAGCCCACTCGATTCCTCTCCATTGCAGCAAGTCATTCGGCTTCAGATGCATGAACTCGTCCAGCGAACTATTGGCCGCCGATTCAAACAATCCGCCGGGAAAGAATCGAAAGATGTTCATGGCCGCGGGCTTGCCTGCAACTCTGGCCACGAAAACCCTGCGGCTAGCGGTAAGACGCGCAGCCTTGTCAAAAACTTCGAAGGTGCGGCCACTGCCCTTGATTGCCTTCCTTTGGGTGCTTCGCCAGGCGCGATACACGTCGTAGGCCTCGACAATGTCCTCCGCGGTAGTGGCTTCCCGGACTTCCACGCCGTTCTTTTCGGCAAACCGGATATTACGGCGACGGTCCTTTGGAAACTGCTTGAACAGGGCGTCCGCGCCCTGGGTCAGGTCGAGGACGACATTTCCCTCCATCTGGCGGCAGCGGAAACCGCGTGCGGAAAATGCCGGCAGCGGCAAATGGACCCATGTGTAAACGGTGATCAGCTCCGCCCTGCGTGCCTCAGCCAGTAGTCCTTGTAGCAGCGCCTCCAGAACTACAGAACTGTCCTTCCTGGAATCAACGCAAATTTGCGGACGAGAGGTCATTCCGCTGGTGATCTGCTTGCCTTGGTGCAATCCGGTGAGCACTCCAAAAACTGTGTCCCCCTCAAGCGCTAAAACCGCGAACGGACGCGAGGCCGTCCAATACGGTTCCAAAAAATACTCAGGCGCGTCGTAATGCGAAGGACAGTCAACCCGGCGAAGGCAATCGTGCCAGGCTGTCTCCAGATGGGGAGACGGAAACTCATATATGGTCTTGAAGTGCATATCCTGATCGCAGCTTATTTTGTTTCATCCCTCGCCGAGCGCGGGATTGCAGCTCTCCGCAATCGCATCTCGGACTGACACGGCTCTGTGGCTCCCTTCAACTAGCGCCTAAAAAATTCCGGCCTAGGATTTTCTAGAGCGCCGCATCTGCCTCAACGTCTGCAATAAGGCATCTACGCGGTGCCGGTGGAGGAACAATACAGTGCCAGCATAAATTACCGCACCAGCCAAGATTTCGACAACCAGACGCAACCACGGCGCTTGGCCGGGGGCCAGCCAATGCTTGACCAACGCAACACCGATGGCCATCGCAATTGCTCCGTCCAAACCAGGACGCAGCGCCGTGAAATATTCCGCCAGACTCATGCCGACGCTTTTTAGCGCCTTCCAATAGAGCGGGATCACAACCAAGGGATAGGCGGCCACCCAGCCGAAAGCAATTCCCGCAATTCCCCAATGGCTGCCAATGTAAAAGGCGGTCGGCATCAGAACCAGGGCCCCAGTTTCGACCCGCATGACGAATCGTGCGTTTCCAACCGCGGTAAGGAGCTTGGGTAGCAGGGCAACGACCGAGCGCAAAGCGGCATACACACAGAGCACTTCAAGTGGCAGAATCATCGCGTCCCACTTGCGTCCCAGCACAAAGGGCACAGCTTCGCGCGCGACCAACGCCAAACCGATAGTGGCAGGAAAGGTAATCAACGCCAAAGCTTCCGTGAGGTTGAAGAGATAACGCCGCAGGGCGGCTGGATTCTTTTGCACGGATGCCAGGTAACTGGGGACGATCGTGGTGACGAGAGAAACGATTTTTTCCAATGGCGTATTGGCCACCATCCAGGCCATACCATAGAGACCCAAAGCCGACTGGCCGAGCACTCGCCCGGCGGTTACGTTATCCAGACTGTTGTAGGTGGACCAGGCAAAGACCGAGGCTAGTACGTGCCAACTGAAGGTCAGTGGTTTCCGCACAACATCAAAACGTGGCCAGGCAAACCGATGGTGACCGATAGCGATAATCGCTGTAGCCCGAATTATTACGGAGACAAGGTTCCCGAGAATTAGTGACCAGTAACCAAAACCCAGCAGTGCGAGAACAACCGTCAGAACGGCGGAGGTAAGGTCCCGAACCGCATCAAGCAGGGAGAGCAGCTTAAACCGCATCTCCTTGTTGAGCAACCCTTCGGGAACGCTGCGCATGCCCTGCGCGATCAGCGCTGTACAGGTCACGATTATTACGGGAAAAAGTCGAGGAGTCTTAAAGAACACTGCAGCCGGCCAGGCCAGGAGGCAACCCGCCGTGAAGGTAGCGAGGCCCAGAAGAAGACCGACCGTGTTCAACTGCGCAATGTCATCCTCGGTCAGACTGCGTAAGGTGACAACCGTGGTGGGAATACCGAACTCGCTGATGAAACGCAGGTGAGCGTAGAGCACCACGCACATCGAAACGATGCCAAAGTCTGATGGCGCGAGCAGCCGAACCAGAATTAATAAAGCAGCCCAGGAAACCAGTTGGGTAGACCAATTGGCCAGGGCCCGCCATGCCAGATTTCCGGCAAAAGAAGTCCTGGCGCCGGTTGGCATCGGCTCAGCGGGCGATACCGGCGGGACAACCTTCTCCGGAATGGTGGCGACAATTTCCTGCTCGTCCAAAAAATCTCCTAAGGTTGCTTATGCTCGCGCAGCATCGCGCCACGAACCCGATCGTACATCGAGTTACCGAGCAGACGTTGAGCGGTTCGTCGCAGGTCGTCGCGCAACCCCAGCTGCCACAATCCGCGACCCGAGCAGATCGCTTCAAAATTTGGCAACTTAGTTCCTCGCAAGACTGGGACTCGTCCCAATGCAAATCGATCTGTGGATTTGGTATTCGCGTGAACTCTGCTGGTCGCAACCGTCTGGTATCCCGCTGTTCGAGCGGTCCTCACGACCTCTTGATTGTAGCGGCCGCCGGGACACGAAAAATGATACACGGGCACGCCGATGATTTGTTCCAGTTGCACCTTGGCTTCGATGATTTCACGATTCAGGTGGGCTTGGTCGACATCGGTAAGATGGGGGTGAGTCATCGAATGGCAACCGATCTCAAACCCCAATTGGTTAAGCTCGCGCACCTGCGCCGTGCTCAAATAGCCTCGCCGTCCGAGAAAACTGACGGTGATGTAGAAAGTCGCTCCGAAACGGTGTTCTCGCAGTATAGGAGCTGCCGTCACGAGATCGGTTTCGCAGCCATCGTCAAAGGTGATTGCCACGCCGGCTCCGTCTTGAAACTTTAGCCCGGCGCTCACACTCATGCCCCGCAAGCCGGTGCTCTCTAGAGCTTCCATTTGGGCACGAAAGTCGTTAACGCCCACGACGTAGCGGGCGTAGCCCGCATCCGACTGACAAAGCGACCGGCGGGGAACTTCCAGCTCGTGATACATCAGGAATACGGTGTCAGATTCCATGGAAGCCTTAGAGATCGAAGAAAGGCCGAATAGATTCCCCAACGGGCGAGAGATGGCACACTACCTCGGGTGAAGAACCAGCAATTTTCATGCCGTGCAACCGCTTCATGAATTCATGTAAGCTTGTGAAACTAAAATCTTTGTGTGAATCTACCTTAGGACGATTTGGCAGCTACGCCGCAGTGTGCAATTGTTTGCCACACTACGATCCGAAGAACTTTTCTCCGTCATCTTGGTCCCGTATTCGCCTGACAAACTTCGCGCGTCGGGAATCGCTGGGACGGATTCTTCCAGTCGATGGTACAACGATTGGATAGCCATGCGCTGAAAGTCTACGGTTCCGCTCTCAATGGATGGACGTGACCGTAGCGAACCTGTCATAAAAGAAGGAAGAGAATCTCTGGCGAAAGTACTCATTCTCGACGGTCATAGTCCGGCCGCGTTGGCGTTTGCCCGTTCGCTGGGACGCAGCGGAGACTGGGTGGCTGTTGGCTCAAACCGCGGGATCAGCGCGCCCGCCGCATATTCCAGATATTGCCAAAAGAGTTTCGAGTATCCCATTTCCACCGATGACGCGACCGCGTTTGTTCGCGCCGTGCTGGATTTTGTCCAGACACAAAAGATTGAGTTGGTCGTCCCCATGACTGATTGGACCAACTTCCCATTATCTCAGTACCGTGACCAATTCGCAGGTATCTGTCGATTGGCTGTGCCTTCTCATTCCGCGCTGGAGCTTGCCGCCGATAAATATCGAACCATTCAACTGGCGCAATCGCTCCACATACCATCCCCCGACACTTGGTTGATCCGGTCGCTGCAGGAATTTGACATTCTCTCAGAGCTGAATTTCCCCGTCGTGGTGAAAGACCGTTCGTCCGCGCGTTGGTTGGATAACCGGGCAGTTTTCGGTTCAGTCTCATACCCGTACTCTAAAGATGAACTTCGCCGTCACGTAGAGCGCCGCCTGGAACTTGCCGGCGATGTTCTGCTCCAGAGGTTTGTGACCGGAGCGGGCATCGGTTTTTCTTGCGTCGCGTCAAATGGCAAAACCTTTCTACCTTTTCAGTGGTTGCGCATTCGCGAAGCTGACCCACGCGGCTCCGGTAGCAGCTCCAGAAAATCCACCGCTCTTGATCCTGACATCCATGACTACGGCAGCAAATTGATAACTCAAGCAGGGTTCGAAGGAATGGCGATGGTGGAGTTCAAGAGGGACCCCATCACCGGCCAGCCAATACTGATGGAGATTAACGGACGACCGTGGGGATCATTGCAGCTTCCTATTGCGAGTGGCATTGACTATCCGCATTATCTAGTGGACTGGTGCCTGCACGGCGCGCTGCCGCCTGAGGAAATCGCCTACCAACCTGGGATCACCTGCCGCCGGCTGGTGGGAGAGTTAAGTCACTTAGAGAATCTTCGCCGGGGCAAACCGCCAAATTGGCCTGCGGCCTATCCGAACTTCTGGACAAGTTTGGCCAAAATTGTGGTTCCCTGGTACCCCGGCGTTTGTTACGAAGAACTTTCCCTTGCAGATCCCCGGCCCGGGTGGGTAGCGCTCTACCACTGGTTTAGCAGCCGGTTGAGAAGGAAAAAGCAGAGCGACAATGCAAAATCCAAACTGACAGTTAAGGGAATCGTTCACTGCCATACGACGTTCTCCAATGATGGGACGCTCAGCGTCGACGAATTGTGCGGTCTGCTGCGTCAGGAAGGCTTTGACTTTGTCGGTCTAACTGAGCATACGAAAGGACTGAGTCCGGAGCGCTATGAAGAGTTTGTTCGCGAGTGCAAATCGCAGAGTAGCGAAAAGTTTGCCGCCATCCCCGGGCTCGAGTTTCGCAGCCCGGACGGAACGGAAATTGCCGGCATCGGATTGTACCGTTCGATAGATGATCAACCGCCGCCGCAGATGACGGCGGAGATTCGGGCAGCAGGAGGTTTCGCGATCTGGGTACACCCTTTCAAGACGGGGCGGTGGAACGGGCCTTTCTTAGAATGTGATGCCGTAGAGGTGATGAATGGAAAACTGGACGGGATTCTAGCGCCCAACCTCGGATTATTGCGTGCGTACCGCCGTCTGCGTCGAGAAGGCAGAGGTTTCCACGCTTTGTTCGGCCTCGATTTCCATAATGTGCGGCAGACACGGAATGTTTGGATCGAATGCCAGGTCGAAAAGCTGACCGTAGACGGAATCGTGCGAGCATTGCGCGAAGGGAATTTCGTGAGCCGCACGGCGCATGGCAGCATGTCTAGCGACGGGAAAATCAGCTTGCCCGACTATCTAACGATGATTGGCTTACGTATGGCGTTCCTCACGTGGGCGGCTGCTCTGAGAAGTGTGCCTCGCTCTGTCAGAAGCTCGCTGCTGGCGGCGAGCCGGCCCTTAATCAGAATGCTGAAACGTCGCAGCTAGCGTCTTTTGGGATTATCGTCAGGGTTCATGCGAAATGGGTTGCTGGAGCTGGAGCCACTGTCGCAGAGACGCTCAGGTCATACCCCAGACTCTTCATCAGGCTTCCCCAAGCCTCCTCGATTTGGGCCACCGACTGAGGCGATAAGACCGAATTCCAGCCGCCCGATGTGGCGGTACGAACAAAGGGCTTGTCAGGGCGCGTTTTTCTGGTAAGCACCCACTGCCGCGCTTCTTGCTTTTCCAACTCTCGCATACGTTCTGGCGAACTCAGGTCAACCGCCCGCGCCAGTTTCTCCGGTCTGGAATCAATCCAGTCAAAAGAGTTGCGGCGCAAGAAAGCTGCCACCCGCTGCAGTTCCGCCACCGGGCTTGCTTTCATCTGCTCATATCGCAGCATAAGGAACCCGTCATGGTCCTGGCGAAGCGCAAGCCAGCTCTTGACATTGTCGGCCCATGAGCCCCGGATAGTATCGAATTCCGCGCGGATAAACCGCGGGATGAAATCGTCGATTGGATAGTTGTCCGGAAGATTTCCCACTTTCACATTGTGGTGATAAAAAGACACGGCGACGTCTCTGGGATCTCGCACGATATAAATAGTTCTTGGATAGTGCGGTTGAAATGATTCGTGGCTTTTCAGAATTCGCGGCCGGGGGAGACGACGCAGCTTGCGGTCGGGATTGAAATAGATTTCGGGAATCCGCGACTCGATATTGGCAAAAGTCGCCGGCTCATCCTGGTAAATCAAGTTTCCGATGAGGAAGCGAGTCCATGTATTTCCTGATCGAGGGTAAGAGACGATGAACACGTCGTCCGGGAATACGGTCACGCCGCGCCCTGCCATTTGGCGTCCGAGCAGCACGCGTCCGACACTCTTCAAAACCCTGACTGGTTCGGCCATAGGTCGCGAATATCATAGTTTAGAACACGGCGCATAGCCCAGGGGACTATCGTGCGACGCCAGACTCCGACGAGACCGGGCGAGGTTCTTTCGAGAGCAATCGAGGATTGACTGAACCGGACGCTGCATAGTCCGATGGTTTAATGTTTTTGACGGCAAAGCCAATACTGCTACGAAAAAAGCCCTGTGGCGAGACATACAGACCCAATCCGCTGCCCCCCCCCACCAGTCCCGGAGGGACCGACTGCAGTCGCTCTTTCCACCATGCTGTGTCGAAGAACAGACTGGCGATCTCCATGTGATTTGCCTCGTGGGTGAAAAGACAAGAGCGGTCGGCAAGCCTCGGCCACAGATATTGCACACATGTCTCGAGCGAACCCCTGAGGTCCACGTCACAGAAGGCAAAGACGCAGGGCTCGGCAAACTCCGGCAAAGTATTTTCAAAATAGCCTACATGGAAACGGCAGACCTCTAATTTCCCGAATCGCTGGACATTGGCCTTGACGGTTTCCAGAGTGCCGCAGAAGTCACCCTTGTTGAAACCGCGAAGCTCTTGCACCGAGGGAAGAACATGGAGCTTGTCGGCTTCCGAAGGCTCCGGCAATCCAGCGAAAGAATCGAAGACGTGAAGCGTCCGACCTACAAGGCCACAGACCAGCGACAGATTGGTAGTGCTGCCGCCCTGGTAGCTGCCGCATTCCACTACGGCGCCCTCGACGACGCGAGGAATGCGCAGTATCTCCGTCACCATGACAACCTGATCCAGCAAACCAGAAGCGGTCACGATTCTGAATCGATTGCGACGCATGCGATCAAGAAGCCATACTTTCCGGAAGAACCCGATACCGTATTCAGAACCTGTCTCCTTCGCGAAGAAACGGCCCAAAAAGACGGGAGCACATAACACCAGCACGGCACGCCTTAATATCTTTACCAGTCCGTTTGTCATGATTCCCTTGTTGTAAATTGCGTTTAGTTCGCGCGAAGCGGCCATCCATTCTCGGGCAACGGTACCACAAGAGTTGCGAACCACCAAGTCAGACCGATTCGAATCGGAACGCCCAATGTCGGCTTAAAACTTACGGCCTCGCAGGAAAAATTCCGAACACTATGTTCATGGCATGAGGCTCCAAATCGAATTCCTGAAGGCACTTCCGAGCCACAAGATCGTAAAGTGCGATGTGGGTAGGCTTCTGCATTACGCCTTCACGCAGAATGTTCGCCACCCACAAGACATTCTCCTTGAACTTGGTTTTGCGAACACGGGTGAAGCCGACCCACATGCGGCGATCGTCCAGCGGCAGCAGACCACGACACCAGCCGAGCAGGGCCTTCTCCTCGCCAATTTCCTTCAGATCGAGAATCTCATCTATCGTTAGACTCTTCCGGTTGGCGATCACGATTCGCCCGTCCACAGTGGTGAAGTAAATCCGGTTGCCGCAAACCAGTCCATCATGGGGGAACTGCACCGTAATATCGATTCGTTTTCCAGGAGAACTTAAGCAAACTGCGTCGCGCTGGCGCAAACGCGTGACCCATACCTCGCCATCGATTTCGAAGACAAAGTTTGGGTGCGACTGGTGTGGCTTGGTGCTGTCGACTTTGCGATAGTCAATGGACCGCGAGAAGAGCACCCAAGGATCTTCGCCCAAAACGCTCCACTCTGCCACGACCTCGCCCTGAAGAGTGAACTTGACGACCATATCCAATCCAGTATTTGCCACGAGGAGATGGCCATCTTGAGCCGGAGTAACGTGATGCAAATCATTGAAGCAGGGCAGTGAAATATATGCGATACGTTCAAAATCGGGCAGTCGGAACACCAGCACTTCTGTCGAAGTGCAGGTATACAGAATGTCTCCCACCAATGTCCCACTCTTGAACACGTTTGAGGAGTGTTCATTGGCGCGAGCCTCGAGCGGGGTTTCATACTCGACGCAGGTCCGCACTTCTCCCGTGTTCGGGTCCAAACGAAAGATTAGAGCTGCTTCGTAAAGATTCCATTCTTCCTCTTCCTTCAACAACAGCTTTCGCTGTCGTGCCCCTAGCACGTACAAGCTTTCCATGTTCTCCTGTGCGAATCGTTAAAGATTAAATTGAGATAGCAGAACTTCTCCCACGAGGTTACAAAGACGAAGCGATAGGTTTGCGAACAGTAAGCTGCACCTGACTTTCCAGTGCGGCGAACAGCTCTTCCCGCAACCCGGGAGCTCCAGCGACCAAACCTGAAATCAGGGTGTTCCTGTTATTGCCGCGAAATGGCGTAGCTTCAAGTGTAGCGACAAATCCTCCGGCACTTTCAACCAGCGCTGCGCCGGCGGCGACATCCCATTCGTGCTTTGGTGTAAGCGTAAAGGTCAGGTCTGCGAGTCCCGCTGAAACCCTCGCTAATTTATAGGCGACTGAACCCATCGGCTGCACCTTGAAAGGAGCATTCTCGAACGGCTTCCACTCGCCACGTTTTACTTCGCTGCGGCTAGCCAACACGAGAGCGCCCTCAAGACTCTTGCCCTGGCTCACGTGCGCAGGTTTGCCGTTGTAGCTAAGGCCCGTCGCCACAGAGCCGACGAAAGTCTCTCCGGTGGCGGGATTGCAAACACCTCCGGCCACCGCGCGGCCCTGTTCCACAATCGCTATGCTTACGCAGAACTCAGGAATGCCAGCGACAAACTCGCGGGTACCATCCAGAGGATCTACCACCCACACCCGGTCCTTCTTCAGGCGTGACAAGTCATCGACACTCTCTTCCGACAACCAACCTTCGCCATCCCGCAGCAGTTCCTGGCGGAGCACCGCATCGACGGCGCGATCGGCTTCGGTCACCGGATCATGACCTGCTTTGTATTCGGCTGCAATCGCACCGGATGTGAAACGCCTGAAAACCACGCGCGCGGCTTCCAGAGCTGATTGAATACGCCGCAGAGTTTCGGCACTCGAGTTATCGGTCATAAGGAGATCGTGAGCGCAAATCTAAAATCTAAAATCAAGAATCAGTTGCCAGTTCGTAGTTCTCGGTTCTCAATTCTCTTCACGCCCATAGCATGCGCGCGCCAGTGGCCAGCAGCACGGCACAAAGAATGCGTCTCAACCAGAGCACGGGAACCCGCGTGCTCAGATGCGAACCCAGCAGACCGCCTGGGATGGAGCCGATCAAAAGCGAGGCTACCAATCTGGGATCAACATTGCCAATGCGCCAGTGCATGACGCTGGTTACGCCGGTAAGCACCACCGCGTGCACAATGTCGGTCCCCACCATCACTTTTGGGGCGTAGCTGTAGAACAGGAGCAGGAGCATCATGATGATGCTGCCCGACCCCACTGAGGTCATGCCCACCAGAAAGCCCGCCAGCAGGCCGATGACTGACATACCGACAAACGATTTCATGGTGGGTGGACGACTGGCTACGTGCTCTTCGATACGGGTCTGAAAGAGCAACAGCGTTGGAATGCAAACCAGCAGCAAACCGATCGCCGAGGTTATCAGGGCGTTGACTCCAGTTCCGTAAACCTTGCGCAAGTGGCCCAGCAAACTTACGCCCGCGATGGAGCCAGGAACACTTCCCACCGCCAAGGCGAGAACTACCTTGCGTCTCACGGTACCTTTGCGCAAGTGCACCCAACTGGAGCCGATCTTGGTAAAGAAGTTAAAAACCGCATCTGATCCCACCGCCAGGATGGGGGGTACCTTAAGCACAAAAATCAACAACGGCAGCAAAAGTACGCCGCCGCCCAAACCCGTCATGCCGATCAGGGTACCCACCACGAAGCCAATCAGAATCTTGAGCGCGATTGCCATGACAGAATTGGTTGCGGCAAGCAGTCCGGGAAATGCCGGACCGGAGTTACGACCCTCCTCCGTTCACTCCGATGAAGCCCTCCCGCTCCAAGTGCAGAATGATCTCCTGTGCAGCTTCTTCCGGAGTCAACTCACCGGTGTTGATGACTACTTCCGCGTCCTTCGGTTCTTCATAGGGGTCCGAAATGCCAGTGAACTCTTTAAGAATCCCGGCGCGGGCCTTGGCATAAAGGCCTTTGCGATCACGCTGCTCGCAGACCTCAACTGAGGTGGAGATGTGAACCAGGATGAAGCCGCCCACGGGTTCGATCATCTCGCGCACATGCCTGCGGGTTGCGTCATAAGGAGCGATGGGGGCACAAATGGCGATGCCGCCATTTTTCGTGATCTCAGAGGCCACGTAGCCGATGCGGCGAATGTTGATATCGCGATGCTCTTTGGAGAAACCCAATTCCGAAGAAAGGTGCTTGCGCACCAGATCGCCATCCAACAATGTGACAGGCCGCCCACCGGTCTCCAGGAATTTGGTGAGAAGCACATTGGCGATCGTCGATTTACCAGATCCGGAAAGCCCGGTAAAGAAAATGGTCACGCCCTGTTTGTGCCGTGGCGGATAACTGCGTCGCAGCTCCTGCACCACTTCCGGATAAGTGAACCAGGAAGGAATCTCACGGCCCTCATTCAAACGCTCCCGCAATTCGGTGCCGGAGATGTTCAGGACGCGAGCGTCCTTGGGCACCTGATCATCGGGAAAATACTGATCCTGGTCTTCCAGGTACACCATCATGTTGAATGGAACCATGGTGACGCCGATGTCGGTTTCATGTTTCTTGAAAACCTCTTGCGCTTCATAAGGTCCGTAGAATGGCTTGCCATGCTCGTCTTTACCTGGACCGGCATGGTCGCGACCCACTATCATGTGACTGCAACCGTGGTTCTTGCGGATTATGGCATGCCAAATAGCCTCGCGCGGTCCGCCCATGCGCATGGCCAGGGGCAATAAAGAAAGTTTGGCTGTCCCCGCGGGGTATTTGGGAAGCAGCAGTTGATAACAACGCACGCGGGTGAAGTAATCCACATCCCCTGGTTTGGTCATGCCCACTGAGGGATGAATCAGCAGATTGGCTTCAACTTGCTTCGCGGCGCGAAAAGTCAACTCCTGGTGGGCGCGGTGCATGGGATTGCGGGTCTGGAAAGCAACGACGCGCCGCCAGCCCAAACGGGCAAATTCAGCGCGTAATTCCGCCGGAGTGAAGCGAAGTGCCCGGAAGTCATAGTGGGAAGGCGCTTGGGTGCCTTCGACACGGCCGCCCACATACCACGGATTCGCCTTGTTCAGGGCATAATCGGCGCCAGGGTGAAGGGTGCTGGTGGTATTGAAAACCGACTTGGCTTCGGCCTTGCGATCCGGCTGCCACATCTCTTCGACGTGCAGAACCGCCAGCATCACACCTTCAGCATCGCGTAGCGCAACTTTGCTGCTGCCCGGCTTCAGCGACTTGGCAAAGTCTTCGGTTACATCCAGCGTGATCGGCATGGGCCACAGGACGCCGCTAGCGAGGCGCATCGTTTGACACACGCACTCATATTCAGCACGCGTCATGAATCCGCGGAGGGGAGAGAATCCGCCGCTGAGCAGCAATTCGAGATCACACCGTTGGCGTGCGGTGAGGTCCCAAGAGGGCCACTCGCGCGAGTGCGCTTTGAGTTCGCTGATTCGTTCGGGCGGGACAATCAGGTCAGCTAACTCCCCACCGTGCGGGGAGACGAGATGGCTGGTCGAAGTCAAATTCTTGGCCTCCTAAGGCGCTCAGTTTTTGCTTATTCGATCTTCCTTGGCGAAGGCGTCTGGGCGTTCCCTCGCCGAGGACCTTGCCCAAAAACACCACTCTGCGTTAGCTACGGGGAAAGAAGCTCCGCTCTTTGAGCTCGGTTTTGGAGTGACGCAACCCCACTGCCATGCAATCTTCTCACCGTTACCGATTCTAGCCTGCGTGCTAAGTCCCTCATACAGAAAGACAACTTCAGAGCTAAGCGCGACGCAGATTAATTTTCGGGGACGAGCTGCAAGAATTTGCAATTGCGAGGATCTTGCGGTTAAACCCAAAAAGCTCAGTAATTATGATGTCCGTGCCCCAAATGTAGAGGTTCGCACAAGTTGAATTCATTGTCCAGATTGCCTGGAGTCGAAGACGGCTGCGGAGACTTATGTCTGCGATGGTCTCCAGTTCTCGCTTATAATGACATCAAGGCACGCGCGTGCCCGGGACAATCATGAAACGTGGTTTGGCGCTATTAGTGACGTTGTTGGTCGGGGCCTCAATGGCGCTTGGGCAAAGCCAGCAGGATCCGACCGTGCCGAAGTGGGAACGGGCGAATAGCCCCAAGGCCAAGAGCGTAACGCGCCCCCATCGGGCAAGTTCACCAAGTCCCACCGTGGCGGGATCGGCGAAAACCGGCACCGCTAATCAACACCTCGGCCAGCTCGAGCACGAGACCGCCAGCATTGCCAGCTCCCCAGCTAAAAAAGCGCCAAAGTCCACTGTGGCGATGCCCAAATCGAGTGACCCAGCTTCAAGCAGGCACGGGATGAACTACCCGTATCAGTCGCGAAAGGCCATGCCCGCAGGTCCCCGCGTGACCTCGAACGTAGGTAAGTGAGATCCTGTTTTTCGAACTTAGCTTCCGATCGAGCGGGATTGCTTCTGCTGGGCATTCTCCGCTGCCAGGTCGCTCGTGGTAGCGGGACTCCGGACCGAAACGATGGGCTCTTTGATCGAGTATTTCACCAGGCACCACAAAGCCCGAAAGCCATCCTTCCAACCGATCTTCTTGCCTTCCTCGTAGGTCCGTCCCCAGTAACTGATGCCAACCTCGTAAATCCGCAAGCGCCGTTTGGCGACTTTGACCGTGATCTCCGGCTCGAAACCAAATCGGTCCTCCTCGATCGGAATGGACTGAATGATCTCGCGGCGAAAAATCTTATAGCAGGTTTCCATATCGCTCAGGTTGATATTGGTGAGGCTGTTGGAGAGCAGGGTAAGAAACTTGTTTCCGACGGAATGCCAGAAGTAGAGCACTCGATGGGGCGCACTACCCAGAAAGCGCGAGCCGTAAACCACGTCAGCCTTTCCTTGAACTAACGGTTCGAGAAGCGCGGCGTAATCGGCGGGGTCATATTCCAGATCGGCGTCCTGGATGATCACGAAGTCACCGGTCGCTTCCTGAATGCCGCGGCGCAGGGCCGCGCCCTTACCCATGTTGCGAGCCTGTAGAAAAACGCGTAGCTGCGGATATTGGCTCAACAACTGGTTCAAAATTTCCCGGGAACCATCGCTGGACCCGTCGTCCACGCAGATCACTTCGAGGTCGAGAGGGACCGCCAGTACGCGCTCCAGTACGAGCGGCAGAGTCGCCCGCTCATTGTAGACCGGCATTACGACTGACAATTTCATGCGGAGGAACGCCCTAGTCTAAAACAAAGTCCCAGTCCTGACCGACTTTCTCGGGCCGTGGTCCTTGTTAGCCGCGTAAGCAGGCTGCCTTGCCCGGCGAGCATGGGGAAAGTGTAATTACTTCCAAGTGGGCCTCAAAATCAGGGAATTTTTGACCAAAGAAGGTTTTTGTTAGCTTGTAGGTAAAGAAGTTACGAAAATATTAATTCTTAAGGGAGGTGCCGAAAGGCCGTCACCCAAAGTCACATTGACCGAATTATCCACAGACGCGGGCACCTGCGAACAGTGCGAAGCAGCATGTCCTGGGTGTGTTTTGAGGCGCGGCGGCCGAGTCTCCTGCCCGCTTTTTTGGGTTTTTTCGCGAGTCTCCGTTGCTTTGGGCACCCTAAAAGCGTGCCGGAGCCCGAACGGCATGAGAGATACGATTGTTACTGCGCCGTGACGAAGCGGACGCAATTATATTCCGACCTTCTGTGGAAATCTCTTTTGGCTTCCTGGTGAAAACTTGTGCGGACTTGGCACCGTGCATGCTATGAATTTCGGGAGAGCCATTCTCATTTTGAAGTATTCGTGATTGGGACGCTGAATCGTACCCTGCACCAGCTACTTCTGCGACCCTCCTTGGGTAAAGTCGCCAGACGTGGGGACCCTAGTCATGAATGGGGAGAATCGGAAATGAAGGAAAGGACTGTTCGGCTTGGCCCGCGTGAGCAGCAGATTGTTGAGCTGCTGCTGCAGGGCTGCGACAACTCGGATATCGCCAGCCAACTCAAGATGGCCCGACGTACAGTGAAGGCGCATTTTAATCGTCTTTTTCTGCGGTTCGGAATTACCGGCGGGATCAAACGGGTAAAACTGGCGACCCTCTTATATCGGAGGCAACTATGTTCGGAGAAGAACGCTACGGAAGCCGGGTACCCAACGAGCGCGAGCACCGTGTCATCGAACTCGTCGCTCAGGGACTCAAGAACCGCGAAGTTGCGGATGCCATCGGAACCACTGAACACGTCGTTAAAAACTACCTTAGAGTCATCTATGACAAACTTGGACTCTGGAACCGAGTCGAACTTGCTCTCTGGTACGAGGCCCGCAGGCCAGAAAGTGCGGGGCAGGCCTGAGTTGCTAGAGAGCTGGGAGCGAAGCATCCTTAATCTCGATTCGGCGATGTTTCGCGGACGCAACCTGCAGCATTGAACAACTGATCAGGCAACACACAAAAGGCCTCCCTTTCAGGGAGGCCTTTTGATTTTGTCGCACCTCGTTTGGGGGAGGTGTGTTTTATTGACAGCCGTTGGTTTCCAGATTGCGGAGCGCATGAGCAGCTTGCGACGCGCCTTTCTTAGTCGCACTTACAAGTAGGATCCGCGCCTGGTCGCAATTTTTGGGCACCCCATCACCGCGGGCGTACAAATCCGCAAGCAACACGGCGGCGGTGGAATTCTCTTTGCCAACGGCCTTCCACAGCCATTTCCCCGCTTCCGTGGTATCTCGCGCACCGCTCTTGCCTTCCAAGTAGCGTTCCGCCAGACGCAATTCCTGCGCGCCGCCTTCGGAGTCCAGATTCGCTTCAGGTGAGGGAGCGGAAGGTGATTCCGACGACAACGCTCTTGCCCTGGCATTTTGCGCGGCCGAACCGAGACTCGTTTCCACCGGCTTCCTACTGGCGTTTTCGCGGGTTGCGAGTGCTGTCTGAACCGTCGGACTCTTGCCCGCTGCCGGCTGGACCTCCGCCGTACTCTGCGCTTGAATCGGCCTTGGCGGGTCAATCTGTACTCGCGGTTGGGACGCGGTTACCGACGGTTCGGAAGCCGCCCCTCTGGTCGCTACAGTCGTTGCGGATGGACGATCATGTTGCGATGCCCATTGCAGATACCCGATGCCGGCCAGCAAAACGACGACGCAGGTGAGTAGATAAATCCAGGCATGGCTCTTGGGGTGATCAGACGCCTCCAGGCTGGCCACAGCTCTTTCGCGCAACCATTGCACGTCACTTTCGGGATGAGTGGTTGCGACGGTTTCGGGAAGGGGAAGGGGAGCAAAAGGCTCGTCTGATCTGTTGCGCTGCGCGCCATGCAATGGCGATCCGCAGGTTCCGCAAAATCTCTGATCAACGGGATTGCGATGCTGGCAAGTCGAGCACAAAACATCGCCGTACCGTTCGGCTTGCGAAGCTAACTGTTCTGGGAAGTCTTCCACTATCGTCGGCGGCGCTGATTTCATCATCGTGGTCACGGGCGCAGGGGCCGTCACCCGATTTTCATTTTCGAGTTCGCGTAAAAGTCTGCCGACGGCCTGTTCCCGCTCCTCTGGCGGAGTTGTGAAGTAGACCTGCGCCCATCGGCCGAGGTTTTGCCCCAGCGTGGCATTGGTCAGCGGATTCAACTCCGATGGGGGGAACTGAGTGGCAGCTTCTTGTCGGTTGTTCCAGGAATTTTGCACTTCGCAGATCTCCAAAAGGTTATTATTCCAAATTCCACTCTCCCGCTGCGAAGTTGTCAAACCCTACATGTGGAAAAAAATTACCTTAGATTCGCCAGGCATGGGTTACTCGCAGACCCGGCGATTAGCGGGTTCGAACTGATCCTGCTGCGCATCGCGTTGCGTCGTCATCTTACCCCCGGAGGTTTTCCCATATAACTGGGAGCCCGGGCAGTAGTACAGCGCGGTGTGAAGGTCAACCCATACCTGAGCATCCGGATTGCCCAGGTAGACCGGCGCGGGTGGAGGCTCGGCCAGACCGAGACCCACCAGCAACTCTTCAAAAAGCGTGAGCTGAGGTTGCGGAGGATTTTGCCGTTGCCGGTTACTTGCAGTCGCGGTTCCGGTGCTCGCAGAATTCACGCTTGCGCTGGGTTGGACCACCCAAAGCGCGATCACGATCAGCAACAACACGGCGGCAATTCCAGTGTAAATATTGGCTCGGCTCTCCCGCCACTGCTGCGCCAGCCAAATCATTCTCGGACGTTGCTGGGCTTTCAGCGATTCCAGCCATTGACGGCTCTTCCGCGCCGATGTCCACGGCGAAAGATCGAAAACCTTGCTTTCTGCTGAGACGATCTGCAGGGGCGCGGCGGCGAGCTGCGGAGCCGATTCTGCTTGCGGTGGGCCCCAGTCGGGCTCTTTGGCGGCTTGCGAGAGTTCCGAACTGGCGTCCGCGTTATCTGTTTCGTATTCGGTCGCGGGAAGGCTTTCCTCCAATTGAGAAGAGTCCAGAGGTTCAAAGCCGGACGGACCCATGTTTGTAGTATCAGCTTCGGCTTGGAGGGCCGAATCTTCGGGCGATAAAAACTGAGCTACGATGTCTTGCAGCGATACTGGCTTCACGCTTGCTGCGGGCGAAAGCACGTCGGGTTTTTTCACATCGGGCTGAAGAGGCGAATTTTCGCTCCGACTTCGCTCTGCCGCTTGCTGCATGTACCAGAGTGAAGCGACCTTGCTTTGTATATTCCCGCCAAGTGTGGTATCTGGACGCGCTACCCCACAGTTTCCGCAATATAGTTCCCCGGCATCGAACGGGTGGGTGCATGCCCTGCAGATAGCGCGCCCGTTTTGCTTCCGACTTTCGACGGACGCGATTGGTGGCTCGACGGGCATTGCCGTCGCTGCACTTTTCTTGCGGCCGGCGGAGAGCGCGGATTCCCCTGCGAGGCGCTCGAGTTGCGGTTTGATTCTTTCCAGCGTCTGGAGAATCGTCGCCCGCTCGGCGGCCAGCGTTTTTCTCGAATCCAGGTCTGACCTAACAATGGCCTCAGCCACCAGACCAGCCATGAGCTCCGAAGTCCTGACGTCACCATCCTGAAAGGAATTCGCTCCTACAAATCGCAGCTCGACGACACCGGCGACCTTTTCTTCCTGAAAAACCGGCACCGCGATGAGAGATCCAACACGGCTCTTGCGGCATAATTCAGCCCGCAAACGCGAATCCTGCATCGCATTGGAGCAGCGCAATATACGTCCGCTGCTCAGGCAATACGCTGTCAAGCAAGAATCGAGCGCTAACCGTGCTCTGGCATCACCCGCGGCGCTTCCTGTGCACGCCAGGTATACGAGATCGTCCGCTTCTACGATTCCGACAGCGACGCCAGAGGCACTCGTAATTTTTTGCAGCTGTTCCGTAATCAAAGCGGTTGCGGCCAACAAATCCAGCTGCCGGGTTTGGATCAGCTTTTGGGTCGATACGATCTCAGAGAGAGTTTGGGTGTAATCCGATTGGGGTTCTTCTTCTGACGAAGATTCTCTTGCCACCATACGATCGTTATTTTCTTGCAGCACATATGCAGCGGCCAGGATTCGCTGGAACGAATCAGCGTTCAGAGTCGGCTTGCGCTGGGCGCTGCTAAGCTGCTGCGTCACGTTGCCCTCGAAGCGGCGAGGAAATGCTTGACAGCCTATTCTAATGCAATTGGCCATCCAAACCACATCCGAAAGGCCTGCAACTACTTGA
The DNA here is from genome assembly GCA_963696025.1 of uncultured Acidobacteriota bacterium. Classification (GTDB taxonomy): domain Bacteria; phylum Acidobacteriota; class Terriglobia; order Terriglobales; family Acidobacteriaceae; genus JABCYV01. Next base: position 634,956 of record CAVOII010000014.1, on the reverse strand, counting down.
TTACACCAGTCTTGAATCCTGTTCGCGCGACCTCCGCAGACAGCCACCCATATCCGCCAAGTCTTTGCATTTTCGAGGATTATCGCTATGACTCCGCAGGATAGGAAGCTCCTGGAGAGGACCGCTGCCGTCCATTCGTTGGCCCGGACCAGCAGAAGGCTAAGTTACCTGATGGTTACTGCGTGCAAACTTTTGCGCTCCTGATTGACCAAAAAATTGCTCTTTTTTCACAGGATATCCGCAGAACACTCCGGCTAAGGCTGTGCCGGTGACAGTTCCTCTAATTTAGTTTCCTGATGGCTGAGAAGGTAGTGGACAGCAGGAGTGATGATCAGTGACAGCACCATCGAGATCAGGATACCTCCGATGACCGCGATGGCGAGCGGCTGCAGCATTTGAGCGCCTGCACCCAAAGCAAAGGCCAGCGGCAGCATTCCAGCGATTGTTGCCAGCGCGGTCATGACGATGGGACGCAGCCGCCGCCGGCCAGCTTGCAGCATGGCGTCTTCCGCTGAGAGTCCGAGAGCGCGGAATTTCTGGTCGGCGTCCAATAGCAGAATTCCGTTCTTGGCCACAATGCCGACCACCATGATCATTCCCATGAATGAAGAAACATTAAAGGTCGTGCGGGTGATGAGCAGTGCGATGAAAACTCCGGAGGTGGATAACAGGGCCGAAGCCAGAATTGCCAATGGCGCTGCGAACGACTGGAATTCGAACAGCAACACGATGAACACCAATACGATCGCAAGAATCAGGACGAACACCAGATCATGGAAGGACTTCTGTTCCTGCTGGTAGGTGCCACCATACTCGACGCGGATCGCGGAGGGCAAGTGGAGACCGGCCACGGCCTTTTGGACAGCAGCCACCGCGCTGCCGAGGTCCGTTCCTTCCAGACGAGCCGTTACCGAGACGTCACGCTGCAAATTTTCGCGGCGAATTTCAGTTTGTGGGGGGAGTTCGGTGATGGTCGCCAGCGCTCCCAGAGTCGCGGTCCGGCCGCTGCTACTGGTCAGCAAAGTGTCGCGCATGGCTTCCAGCGAAACGCGGTTACCGGCAGGGAAGCGCACCCGAACAGTGTAGGCGCGGTCGTTACTCACGACAGGTGTGGCCGCTGGCTCGCCTTCCAGAATGGCGGCGGCATCCGTAGCGATTTCTTCGGGAGTGAATCCCGCCCGCGCTGCTACGCTGGGATTAATCTGGAAGTTGGCCGCGGGCCCGCTGATGGTGTTTTCAATTCCGTCAAGAACATCGACCACGCCCGGGACCTTGCCAATGGAGTCCGCGACCTTGGGCGCCCAGTTCTCTAATAGCGCCGGATCCTGCGAAAACAACTTGATCTGAATGGGTTCGGGCTCGCTGGTCAGATCGCCGATCATGTCCTGCAAGACTTGTACGAATTCCACCCGAACGGCTGGCTCCTGGGCGTTGACCTGCGATCGAATGTCTTCAATCACGTCATCAATGGCGCGACTGCGATCTGTTTTCAGTTTTACCAGGATATCGCCGCGGTTGGCTTCCGTAACCGCCGCCAGACCCAGTTCTAATCCGGTGCGCCGCGACGCGCTTTCAACTTCCGGAACAGACTTCACAATCTGTTCCATCTGGCTCACCATGCGGTTAGTCTCCGCTAGTGATGTGCCCGCGGGTGTCCAGTAGTCTAGAGTGAATCCGCCTTCATCCATTTCCGGCATCAAGTCTGAACCGGAAAAGTGGTAACAGACATAGGAGGCCAGCACTAGCACTCCTGCCATCGCCGCCAGCCAAAGTGGCTTGGCCAACGCTCGGCGCAGCCAACGTCCATGGAAGTCGACAATTTTCCGGAAAAATCCTCCGAGTGAGGCTTCTTCCACTTCCAGCAGCCGGGTGATTGAATCTTCTTCCCCTTGCTTCGTGTCTTGATCGGGAATCGCACTGCGGTTACGGATGAAATATTGGCTCAGGCTGGGCGTCCAGGTCAGTGCCAGAGCCAGGGAAGTGAGAAGGGATGCGCCCATGGTCACGGCGAGTGCGCGAAAAAATGTGCCCGTCACACCGGTAATCGAAATCAACGGCAGAAATACCACTATCGGCGTCACTGTTGAGCCGATCAGCGGAACTGTCATCTCCTTCAGCGCGCTGTGAATCGCCCGCAACCGGTCCTCTCCGGCATCGCGGTGAAGCACGATGTTTTCCACCACCACGATGGCATCGTCAATCACCAAGCCGACCGCGGCGGCGAGGCCGCCGAGGGTCATCAGATTGAAACTCTGGCCTAGCAGCTTAAGCGCCACAAATGCCAGCAGAATCGTAACCGGAATCACCAGCCCGGCCACCACCGATGTTCCCCAGTCGTGCAGGAAAACCACCAGGATGATCGAGGCCAGGACCAACCCAAGCAGAATGGCGTCACGGACGCTTTTGATGGAATCGCCAACGATGATGGACTGATCGTAGAACGGCTGGATGTCGATGCCTGGCGGCAGCGATTTGCGAATCTCTTCAACTTGGGCGTGAACTTCGTTCGCCACTTGCATGGTGTTGCTGTCTGGCTGGCGGTTGATGTTGAGCAGCACAGCGGGTTTGCCGTTGGCGGTGACGATGGTGTAAACGGGCTTCACCCCGGGGGCGACGTTAGCAACATCGCCGATGCGGACTGGAACGCCCGCCGGAGTGGTCTTGATCACGGTGTCAGCGATTTGTTGCGGCGTGCGCACCTGGCCACTAATCAATCCCAGCACCAGTTGATGATTACGCTCGAAAAGCCCCGGCGAATCGATCAGGTTGGTGCGCTTCATGGTATCCAGAATGTCGGTGACGGTGACATTCGCGGTGAGGAGCTTCGCGGGATCGGGTGTGATGTGGAACTCTGGCTGCTGGCCGCCCTGCAGCACCACGGTAGAGACACCATCCAACCGGTTCAGCCGCGGCTTGATTTCATAGGTGGCCATTTCCCAGAGCTGCGTCTGTGGAACGGTGTCCGAGGTCAGGCTGTATCCGATAATCGGAAAGCTGGCGAAAGTCATGCGGTTAGCCACAACGGTTGCAGTGGAGGGAAGGTCGGGTTGCACTCGCGACAAGGACGCGTTCACGTACTGCAGCGTCTGGAACATATCTACGTTCCAGTCGAAAAATAGATCGATCTCCGCTGATCCGCGGCTGGTGATGGAGCGCACTTCCAGCAACCCAGGGACGCTGTTGACGGCTTCCTCCAGCGGCCGCGTGATCGTTACCATCATCTGGTCGGTGGGCATGACTCCGTTGTCCACCGCAATCAGGATGCGAGGAAAATTGGTAGCCGGAAAGACTGAGACAGGGATGGTGAATGCAACGTAGCCGCCCAACAGCGCCAGGGTCAGGATGAGGAAAATTATCGATTTGGAATGGCGTGCAAACCAGTACGAGGATTCCGGTTCACTCACAGCAATCCTCCGACCTCAGCAGTATGGAAGACGCTATTTCTCATCTTTTTTCTCGCCCGTGCCTTCCACTTTTATCTTCGTGTTGTCCGGAAGCCCGTAAGCTCCGGAGGCCACCACTTTGTCCCCGTCCTTCAGACCTTCGATGATCTGGACCTGCTCGTCCTGACGAACGCCTACGCGGACGTTTGTCTTGTGCGCGTGATTATCGGACCCAACCAGCATTACGGATGTGCTTCCGTCTTGCGCGGTCAACAGCGCCGCAGCGGGAATCACTAGCGAGTCGGGAAGGGTCTTTGCCAGCATGGAGACCTGCACACTGGTGCCCGGCTTGAGATGCGTCTGCGGGTTTTTCGCCTGTATCCAGACCTCGACCGTGGTGCTGTTGGGATCAAGCGCGGGACTGACCACGGTAATTTTGCCTTCCACGGGGTCGTCTTCTCCGGGTGCCGTGATCGTGGCCTTGTCCCCTACCTTGAGCAGCGCCGCTTCCGGCTGTGGAATGTGAGCGCGGGCGATGACTTGTGAGATGTCCATCACGGTGAGCAAGGGAGTACCGGCCGCGGCCATTTCACCAGGATAGAGCGGGCGGTCCGCGACCACGCCATCAATCGGACTGCGGATCTCGGAGTAGCTTAACTGCGCTTCCGCCCCGAGATACTTACCCTTCGCCGATTCCAGTTGTCCCGCCGCCGATTTGAGTTCGAGTTGCTTGCCGATCGCCAGCAGCGCGTCGAGATGCTTTTGCGCGATTTCATATTGATTGCGATCTTGGGTCAGGTCCACGCCAGCCTGGTCGAGTTCTTTGCGTGGCATGGCGCCCTGCTTGAAGAGATCCTGCCGGCTGTCGTAGACCTTCTGCTGCGCGTCCAGCGTTTGCTTGGCGGCTTGAGTATCCAGCGTTGCCTTTTGGATTTCTTGCGGCAAACTGGCAGCGGTGGTGGTTTCGTAGGTAGCTTGCGCCTGGTCGTACGCGCCCCTTGTGTCCTGCGCGGCGGCCGCCAGATCGCGGTTTTCAAGCACGGCCAGCAATTGGCCTTGACGCACGCGACTGCCCCGCTTGATGTGGAAGGCTTTGACCGGCGCGCTGATCTTGGGGGTAATGGCTGCTTGCTGCAGGGGAAACAGGACAGCCTCGGCTGTCACCGTGCGCTGAATCGTGGTTTTTTCGACGGCAACCACCTGCACAGGGACGGCGGTATCCTCGGGCTTTTCTTTTGAGCATCCGGCAAGAGTCAGGAATAAAGCAGCCAGGGCCACGCAGATGACGAATCGGGTTGCCAAGTTTCTCGTCATCATCGGCTCAAAAAGTCCCGGTCAAAGTTTGCAAATTCGCCATAGCCACACGAAAACGCGCCTGCCCGTCATTGAACGAGTTCCGCGCCTGGGTCAACGTATTCTGCGCGTCCACGACTTCGAGCACCGTGGCTTCGCCCGCCTGGTAACGCATGGTCGTGAGCCGCGAACTCTCCGCGGCCAACTCCGCCGATTGGCTGAGTGAATCCATCTCCGCGCGAGCGGTTTGGGCTTCATCGTAGAGCGTATGCATCTTAGCCAGCAGTTGGCGCTGGGTAAAGCTCAACTCGACTTGGGCCTGCTGCCGCCGCAGGCCGGCTTGCTTGAGCTTGCTGCGATTCGCTCCCCAGTTCCACACCGGTAGCTGCAGCGTGGCGGACGCCGCGTAGCCCAGATTATGGCGGCCGTCGGGTGCGCGAGTAGCGAACTGATTGGCGTCGATGCCATAAAAGTAATCGAGATTGAGCGAGGGCAGGAAGCCGTTCCAGGCGACCGCAACTTCTGCCTTCGCCTCGTGCAGCGCTGCCAGCGCGGCCCGCAGTTCCGGATTCTTGTTGGCCGCGGCTGCCTCGACCTCCTGGAACGCCGGCAGCGGTTCCGGTGTTTGCAGGTCGTCCACTACACTGAAATTTTGGTTGAAGTCGGGAAAGATCAGCACCGCCAGCTCCAGGCGGCTGCGATTCATTTCCAGTTCAGCTTCCTGCAGTTCGCGCTGCTGCTGGTTCGTCTGGATTTGGGCTTTGATGACATCTGAATGTGCGACTTCGCCGCCGTGTTCCAGCTTCTGACTGATGTCAAGGAAGTGCTGCGCTTCTGACGATGCCCGCTGCGCTGTGGCGTACTTTCGCTGCGCGACCGCGAACCCATAGTAGGCCTGGACCACGGTTACGACCAATCCACGAGCGGCAATCTCAGAGCGAGCGCGCGCCACGGCCTCCGCTGCCAGCGTACGGCGATAGTCAGCTACAGTTTCCAGAGACAATGCCTGATGCACATTTCCCTGACTGAGATATTCATGCACGCCGTTGTTGCCAATAAATCTTGAAGTGAGAGTGCCATTACCTTCGGTGTAAATAAAGCCGGCATTGTAGTTTACGCTGGGCAGAAGCCCGGCGCGGCTTTGCACACGATCTTCTTTGGCCAATCCATACTCGGTGAGCGCAGCCCGATATTCCGGATTATTCTTGCGGGCCCGCTCCAGCGCGTCCTGCAAAGTGATGGTCAGCGGGGCGGCGTTTGCGGCCTGGGCATTGCTTGCGACCGTTTGATCCGTGACTTGAGCCGGCGCAGCCAGTGCCACGCTTAATATCGAAAGCACAAGCGTGGCTAGTGCGCCGGAAGCAAGATTACGCGAGTGATTGAAAACGTCCAGACTGGTCATAAGCCTCACCTCGCAAGGAAAAGAATCGTCAGACCACTGTTAATACTGATAGAAGGCAGATGAAGCGAAGCTTAACAACAGGCTTGCGCCAGGCCTAGGCGCGCCGTCGTTATTTGTTGCCGTATGTTCATTCCAGCCATTGCAGCTTGTGGAAAGTGCCGCCAAGATCATTTTCGGAGTGGCTGGGTTTCGTCATTGTGGCTTCCCTCTACGACAGAATTATCGTACAAGCTAAGGGGCAACTCCACTGTCATACGGGTACCTTTTCCAGGCGAGCTCTCAGCCCGAATGCTTCCGCCATAAGCTTCGACCAGAGCTTTTGCGATTGCCAAGCCGAGTCCGAAGCCACCGGTGGCGCGGGTTCGGGACGGATCTCCACGATAGAAGCGCTCGAAGACGTGGGGCAGGTCGGCGGGCGCAATTCCGGCGCCATGGTCCTCGAATGCGATCTGCGCGATGCTGCTGTCGGAACGTGTGACTGTGACTTCGACCGTCGATCCTTCGGGACTGTAGCGGACCGCGTTTTCCAGCAGATTGATCCACACCAACTGCAAGTCCTCGGGGTCGGCGCGCAAAGGCACCGGGCCGTTGGTGGAGAGTTGGACGCTGGTACGCCGGGCTTGCGCGAGACCTCGGATCCGTTCCACCGCCTCTTCGCAAGTGGCGTTGATATCGATAAGCTCCAGATCGCGCCGCAAAGCACCGTGGGCCCACTGTTCAGCCCGGGCTAAGCGCAGCATCCATTGCAACAGCTGTTCCAGGCGTTCCAGATCTTCAAGGGCGTGTGCCAGTCCGGCGCGGTATTCCTCCGAAGTGCGCGGCCGGTGCAGTAATGACTGCAACGTGGACTTCAGTACTGCTACTGGGGTCTTCAACTCATGGGCGGCGTTTCCCATGAACTCTCTTTGCTGCGCGAAGGAGCGTTGCAGTCGTCCCAGCATCTTGGTCATGGATTGGGTGAGTGGACGCAACTCGGATATCTCGCGAACCTCCTCAGGAAGACGGAGCTGCCAGTTGTGCGTGGAGACTAGCGCCGCTTGCCGGGCAAGCATTTGCAGCGGCAAAAGCCCGCGCCGGATACCCCACAGTGCCAGCAGAACGGTGGGACCCAGGAGCAGTAAGCTTGAGACCGCAATGTAGATGCCCGCCTCCTGGACGCGATCCTCCACGTCATCCATGGGCGACGCATACACGACTGTCAGACTTTGCGGCGGGTATGCCTCGCCTTCCTCGCGGTCGAGCACGGGAACATGGTATACACGCAAGCCACGGTAGCGAACATGGGACCACTTGAACTGCCAATGTTCGCTTCCTGTCAGCGGAATATCGAGCCCGGAAGGCCAGTTGGCGGAACGAGTCAGCAGGTCCGAGCGTTCAGTCCACACCGCGAAGATGTCGGGATGTTTCGCATCGAGCGATGCCGGAATCAAGGTGTCGTCAAAATACAACCTCCCCTTGCCGTCTTCTTCGTATCGCACCAGCGCCGCCAGGCTCATGGCGCGAGCCTGCATGCCGGCATCGAGCGTTCTCACAAGCCGCCGGTGGATGTAGAAAACTCCTGCGAAAACCAATCCTGCGGCCAACAATAACTGAGATAACACCACAATCGCGATCAATCGGGCCTTGATTGAATTGGGAGCGATTGAATTGGGAGCGATTGAATTGGGAATGATAGTGACCGGCTTAGGCATGGTCGCGTGTTGTTAGCTCGCAATTACGCACGGCGCTCAACCCTCGAGAATATAACCTTGGCCGCGGAGAGTGCGAATCAGTTGCCGGGACGAGCCATCGTCCAGCTTCCGGCGCAAACCGGAGATGTAGACTTCGATCACGTTACTAAACTTTTCCCAGTTGTAGTCGTAAAGATGCTCCAGCAATTCAGTTTTTGAAATCACCGCGCGCGGCCGGTGAGCCAGATATTCGAGAACACGATACTCCATAGCGGTGAGTGTAATCTCTCGGCCGGCCCGCTGCACAGTACGGTTCACGGTATTAAGTTGAAGGTCTGCGATGGTCAAGACGGGAGATGGCTGACCCTTGCCGCGCCGGATGAGCACCTTGCTGCGGGCCAGCAATTCGCCCAGATCAAAGGGCTTGGTCAGATAGTCGTCCGCCCCGGCATTCAGCAGAGCGACCACTGACTCCTTATCATCACGCGCAGTCAGGACAAGGACCGGAGTGTGCTGACCCGCTTGACGGATGCGGGCGAGCAGCTTCATTCCGTCGATTTTCGGCAGCATCAGATCTAGAAGCACGAGATCATAGGCGTTCGATTCTGCCAGGAAGAGTCCTTCTTGGCCGTCGGGCGCGACGTCCACCGCATAACCGGCGCTTTCCCGCAAAGCGCGCGCAATGTTTTCCGCCAAGCGGGGCTCGTCTTCGACGATCAGCACGCGCACGCTATCTCCCTGGCGCACTCACCAGCAATCTTATTCCGACCAACCTTAACTTGTCCTGAAGGCCGAAGGAAAAGCAGGGCTGGCGGCGGACCCAGGGATTTCCCGCAGGTAAAGCCGTGCTGACGCCCATTGTGGGAGGGGATGTCCCGCTTCTGGCGTTCGAGATTCTCAATGGCCATTGGTAAGACGCCCAAGTGACGGCATCCACCGGTCTTTGTCCTTTTGAGGAGTGGCGAAACTTTGGCGAAGCAGTTGCTTGTGGCAGTTATTGGTGCAAGCCTGCAGCAACAAAGAGATCGCTGCTCAATTGAAAATAAGTCCGCGAACGGTGAAACAGCACTTACGGACGCTGTTTCTGCGGGCCGGGATCCGCGACGGCCGCAAGCGTGTGAAACTTGCCACCGCGATGTTTCAGAAGGAGCAGATGAAATCATGCCACCACGTGACCGGCTGACCTCCAGAGAAATGCAGGTTGCCACCTTGGTTTGGGAAGGGCTCACCAACCGCGACATTGCCAAGGCTATCGGCACCACGGAGCAGGTGGTGAAAAATTATTTGCGCAATACCTTTGACAAACTCGGGGTTTGGAGCCACCTGGAGCTTGCCCTGTACGTGGCCGGTCACGGGGGCGAAAAATGGAAGGACGAATTCGGCTCACAGCCGAATAATCGCACGATGCTCGCTGACATGGCTCGTCCCGCATAATGCACGCTACCAGGTGTCGCGGAATGCGGCGCTGGTGCGACCTACTCATGTCACCGAGTTGGTGAGAAAGTTGTGTTGTTGGGAGCCTTTGGAGCGCCCTGTTGACGGATTGACAAAAGGCCTGAGTAAGCTTGGGGTGGGCCACGCCGCGTCAGCAATACGAACGGTGAAGTCGTGTCAAGAGCGCAGCCTGACGATGCTGCGAAGAAATTGCTGCAAGCGATCGCAATCCGCCTCGGAGAGCTCGGTGAATTGAATCCCGGTTCCGAATCCCGGCCGGCTGTTCACGACTTTTCCAGTGGCCCACAACTTGGTTTCGTTCACCCAGATTCCTACTCTTACTTTCGAACCCACCCTCAGTGGGATTTGCATCTCGACAAAGCATCCGCCCACACTGAGATCGGTCGCTCTGCCCCAGATAGGCGCAGGTTGATCTTCTGGATGAAGCTCGACCGAGTTCGTCGACTTCATCCGCGGATGCTTTCGGCGTTCTGGCCCTTTGGTTTGACCCCTGAAGCTGTCGAATGCCGGCGGCGGCAAGGCGAAATCCCAGAGCGGTTTGCTTGGGGCAACATTCTGCAACCCGATTTCTCCCTGCTGGGGGGTGTTGGCGCGCCCAGTCCACTTCACCACGAACCGGCCTTTACCTTGGCCGTACGCTAAGCCGATGGTCTCACCAGCCTTAATTTGGGCCTGTACGCCAGTCAATCGCGCGCCTTCATGACTGACGTCGACGGTAAACACATTTTCGGAGAAAGTTCGGCCGACGGCGTCGGTGCCGAACACGCGTACAGGGAGTCGGATCTCTTTTCGTGCCTCCCGGCGTTCACCCATAAGGCTCGACGATACCACTCCTGGTAAGGGCTAATCGGGACCCGAGGATGATGTGATGTTAGCGGACGCTGTCTAGTGTGCCAAGTAACTGGTCGCGGGCATCCAAAACAGGCAGACAAGAGTAAAACGCTGCAAAAGCTTGCAGTTAAGCCTGTTTGGATCCTGGACCACCGGGGTTAAATACTTGTGGCTGTGTGAGTTATAAGAATCTGCTCGGCATTTCAATTGCACTTCGTGCGTTGCGGTTCACGGAACGACTCACTTCTCCCGGCGAGCGAATGGTGACCCCTGAGGTAGGTAATGGCATACAAGGAAACCTTCTGGATGGCCTGTGACTCGACCGAGCAACTGCGAGCGGAATATGGCCCTTTTCATACCCGAGCCGAGGCCGAACTGGAAGCACGCAAATTAGGTTTCGGTTTTCTGCTACGTTATGAGCATGTCATCGGAGATAACGATGACATCAAGGAAGTGCGCTGTATTTTTATCGAATTACCGTCAGGTCCCGCGCCGGTGCGGATCATCCGGAAACTGCATACCCGATGCGCTACCTGCGGCGAATCAGCCGTGCACCTGGAGCCTTGGCAGGCTGAAGTTTGGGCCGACATCCACGAATTTGAGCACACCCGCCACCGGGTTCGCCTGTTCGAGCAGACTCGCGCCGAGGGTCTGAAGGAAATCGATGACTGGCGCGACGCCTGCGCCTGACCCACCGTAATACTACTGCGAGATGAAGAAGCGCCCGATTTTTTGCTAATCTGTTAAATGTTGGTCTTTGGTGCGACCGTCTCCGGAAAAACTCTATGATGCTGGTCATCTCCCTGCTACTGGCGCTCATCCCGCTCCTGGGCGTGTTCTGGATCGTGGTCTATGGTTCGATCACAACCGTGGATGGACTGTTCATGTCGCTGATCCTTCTTGCCATGTCCGGCATTCTCGGCTTGAATGTTCTGCTTGAACTGCGCAAGAAAAAGACTGACAGCTCAGCAGAAGTGCGGGGTTTCAGCTCGCCTCGGACCACTTCCTCTGGACTACTGCAACGGGGAAAAGTGGAGAGTGTTGCCTTCTATGAGTCCAATGTGGGAGAGCCGAATAAGTCCATTGTCTCGCTTTCCGATGGATCCAGTTCGCCGCGCCTGATGGTGTTCGAAGGGGATATGCGGAATGCCTTGCCAGTGGGACAGAAAGTAGAAATCGCCTTTCGCAGGCAAGACGGACATAACGTCTTGGTGAACGTGAGTTATCCGTGATTGCGACAGGGCGGCCCCTTTCTCGAGAAACCCGAGCGTTGCTGATTACTCAGGCTGGCCCTTCGATTAAGAAAGACTGAATCCAGTCTTTCACGAGTACCCACCCTTATACAGCATTCGCCGCACGCCAGTTTTTCTCGACTCCAGCCAGAAACTTCCGGTGATGTCGGTCCCGAGACCCTTTATCCCGAACAAAACGCAAGTCGAGATTTGCCGGAAAAGTGGCAGGCTTCGTGCATCCCTGAAGGCGAGGGCGGTAAGGGTGCCAAATGAAACTGTTTGCGAGCACGCCTGTCCTTGTAATCTCTCTGATCAGTTTCGGCTCCATCGGATCCGCTCAGAATCTGCCAGCCAGTCAGCCGGAGTCTGTCATTGCCAAGGAATCGCCGGCGATCGTTTGGTCACAAGCCCAGGAGCCACGGCCGACCCCATCTGTAAAACCCGAGCTTCCGGATCAACAGCCGGAGCAAGCACCGCCGGCCAACCTCCAGGCAACTCCGCCGCAAGAATCGGATTCAGAACGCAAAGCAGAGAGGGCCGTACAAACTTTCTCCGGCATAATCGTCAAGACCGGGAATGAATACGCGCTGAAGACCATGGACAACGTAAATTATCAGCTCGATGACCAGGACAAGGCAAAGCGGTTCGAGGGAAAACAGGTAAATGTAACCGGAACCGTGGATGCAAATGCGAAGATCATCCGAGTTCAAAACATTGAGGAAGCCGCATAATGGCGGGATCGTTCCGCAGTCCACGCCCCCAATGCAAATTCTTAAGGTGCACGCATGAGAAATGAGTACGATGTGCGGTCTGCGGTGACGTTTTTGCTGGTCGGCTTAGGTCTTGAGGCCATGCTAGCCGTTGTTCTTGGGCCGTCGTCCGGACGCAGAATGTTCTTGGAACGCGAAAGGTCGGTCTAGAGGATAAAAACCTTGATAGTCGGCAAGCGCTCTCACGGTTTGGCGGTCGTGATCCTCGCACTCACAATCATTGTGTTGTCACTGTCCTTCATGGCGTTCAAGCGTGGACGACCCGGCTTGCCCCAGAGTGAGCCTCTGCATCAACAGCGGTGAAGGTCGCGCGGCGAGGCTCGAGACGGCAGAGTAGCAATCGGCCAGATCGTCGTAGGTTTGGTACCGCTTTAGTAACTGCGCATACAGTATGAACCGTATTGTCGGGGCGCGACTGGCGGGTCACTAATTGTGACAGTCCCACATTGTTTCCACAGGCCGCGCCGTGCTGCCTGGTTACTGGGTTGGACTCGTCAAGGCGAGCGCACGTAGTCCCGCTCCCTTTGCGTTCTCGGGAGACTAGTATGCCAACCCGAATCTTGATCGCCGACGATGATTCGACCATAAGGATGTTGCTGCGCCGGCTACTGGAAAGACACAGCGACTGGCAAGTATGCTCCGAGGCGGTCAATGGTGTGGATGCCGTAGAAAAAGTTGCACAGGCCGCACCCGATCTCGCGATCTTGGATTTGGGAATGCCTGTCATGAATGGGATGCAGGCAGCGCAGCAGATCTCCAAAGCGAACCCCGGGCTTCCGATGCTCCTGATCAGTGTCCAGCAAGTGTCTGATCAACTTGTACAAGCAGCCCGCCGCGCCGGCTTCCGAGGAGCAATCACCAAGGGGCGTGGTTTGGAAGTTGTTCAGGGCGTTGAAGCGCTGCTCAACGACCACGGTTCCTTTTATCGTGACAGCTCAGCACGCTCTTTCTAGCCTGATCTGGCAGGAATCCAACCGGTCGATGCTAGTTCTTTTTCGGGATTACGAAAGTAATCCTCCGATCTGGTTTGGGCATTCCTTCTGCATCTCCCGGGGTAGAAAATCCTATAGACCGAAACTCCGGCGAAAGGGAACGTGTGGCTACAGGGGTTGTAAAGATGTCCGAGGTGAAGCAGGGACGTACTGCGCAGCCCTCGATGCTGGCGCGCGCGGAAGAAATTCAGCAACAGATTCAACATCTTTCCGGTCGCGACCTGCAACTCTGGTCCATCGGCATTCTGGTCATACTGGTCCTCACTGCTGGAGTTTGTGCGTTCCTGCTACCGAACCTGGTCTGGTCCCAACGGGTCATCCGCATAGAACATGCGTACTTACCGCAGCTTTTCTTTGGGTTAATCTCTCTCATCCTGCTGGTCAACATTTATCTCCTTGGACAGAAGCTGACCCTGAACTCCACCCGCCGGGCCCTGATTCGGGAGCTGGTGATGAACGAGCGGCTGGAGAATCTTTCGCTCATCGATCCCTTGACGCAGCTCCTGAATCGCCGTGCAATGAATGAGTTAATTCCGACGGAGGTTGCGCGTGCCAATCGCGTGGGCGGCAGTCTTACTTTTCTGGCAATCGATCTCACCGGATTCCGGGCCATTAACTCTAAATGCGGACTGCTGGAAGGGGACGCGATCCTGGTCGACTTTGCCCGCATGCTGCGGACAATCTTTCGCGGTGGTGACGTCGTGTTTCGGCAGGGAGGCGACGAATTTCTGATCGTGATGCCGGAGACCAGCGAGGAGCAGGCTGATCACCCCGTACAGCGGTTGATTCGCGAGACCGAGCAGTGGAATCTCAATAACAAAAAGAGCTACGAGTTGTCGTTCAGTTGGGCGCTAGCACCTTATGTCACGGGAACGGATTCCGAAGATGCGCTACGCGCCGTAGACCGTAAGCTCTATTCCAGGAAGCACAACCTCGTGCCCGTGTTCTAGGCCGCTAAGAGCGCTGGGCAGCGGGAGCATCCGACGTCCAGATCAACCTGCCAGTAATAGGTTTCGCTCACGCAGCTGTTCCGACCGCCGCACACCGTGCGGCACCCAGCAGAGCGGTTTTCTCATTGATAACGACTTTAACCTGAATCGATTCGAGCAGGGCTTGCATGCGACCTTTGCCAACAAAAGACTGCATGAACAAGGGTCCGGCGAGCTTGGGCAGCATCTTGGGCGCGATGCCACCCCCCAGATAAACTCCCCCAATCGCCATGGTCTTGAGCGCAAGGTTGCCAGCCTCCGCTCCATAAATCGAGATAAACAAATCGACAGCCTGCTCACTCAAAGGGGACTGGCCCGCAATGGCAGCTCGAGAAATCGCCGCCGCGGGGTCACTGTGCGTCATCTCATCAGCCAGCCACTTCGGAACAGTACCCCGGCCGGTGTCGCGCAGGAAGTGGAACACATTGACCAGTCCGGGGCCGGACACGACTCGCTCATAACTGACGTGTCCGTGGCGAACCCGCAAGTACTTGAGCAAATCTACCTCTAGCTCGTTGCGCGGGGCAAAATCCGTGTGACCTCCTTCACAGGCGAAGACGTGGTGTTGCGATCCGTCCCAAAACATGCCGGCCTCACCTAATCCGGTCCCCGCCGCGATGACCGCCTGGTTGCCTACAGGATTTCCTTTGACCTGATTCAGCGCGATGACATCTTGCGAGTCGAGAGCTGGAATGCCCCAGGCATTCGCCTCGAGATCATTGATCAGCAGGGCTTTCCGAATGTTGAGTTCTTCAGCGAGCCGCTTCGATTCAATGACCCAAGGAAGGTTCGAAGCTTCCACGCGACCGTTGCGAACCGGTCCCGCGATGCCAAAGCAGGCAGTATCCGGTTGCACATTGCTGGCGTGAACGAATTTGGCGACGATCTCGTCCAAGCCGCTGTACTCGCGGCTGGGAAAGACGGAAGCTGAAATCAGGGTGAAGTGGCCGTCAAAAACATCGAAGAAGGCGAGCCTGGCATTCGTGCCTCCGATGTCGCCTGCCAGAATCATTTTTCGGCGTTCCTCCAGTGGCGGCCGTCCCGTTCCAACAGCTCGTCGGCCTCCCTGGGACCCCAGGTTCCCGCCGGGTAATTAGGAAAATTGCGGGGCGGCAAGGCTTTCCATACATCCAGCACGGGACTGACTACACACCACCCGGCCTCCACCATGTCGGCCCGTTGGAAAAGTGTGGCGTCTCCGATCATGCAATCATGCAACAGCCGCTCATAGCCGGTGCTGGCCTGCGATCCGAAGTAGTCCTGGTACTGGAAGCTCATGTCGACCGCACCCAGGCGCATAGATGGTCCGGGGACCTTGGCGGCGAATCGCAATGAGATGCCCTCCTCCGGTTGAATGTGAAGCACCATCTGGTTGGGCATGAGCGCGTCAACCGGAGTGTCGCGGAACAACACCAAGGGAGCGCGGCGGAACTGAATGAGTATATGAGTGTGGCGGCCGGGCATACGTTTTCCGGTGCGCAGATAGAAAGGAACATCGGCCCAGCGCCAGTTGTCAATCGACAACTTCATGGCTACAAAGGTTTCTGTCTTGGAGTCCTCAGGCACGCCGTCCTCGCCGCGATAAGCCGGCACACGTTCTCCGCCGATGAACCCTTCCCCGTACTGACCCCGGACGGTGCGGCTCAAGACATCTTCCGCACTCAGGGGTTGGATGGCGTGCAGGATTTTGCCTTGTTCATCGCGGACAGCGTCGGCTCGGAAGGAGACCGGAGGTTCCATGGCTGTAAGACTGATGAGTTGCATGATATGGTTGGGCACCATGTCGCGCAATGTCCCGGCTTGATCGTAGTAGCTGCCGCGCCCCTCCACCCCCACCGTTTCGGCAACGGAAATCTGAATGTGATCGATATAGCGGCGATTCCAGATCGGTTCGAAAATTCCGTTGGCGAAGCGCAACGCCAAAATATTCTGGACCGTTTCCTTGCCCAGGTAATGATCAATGCGGTAGATCTGCTTTTCTCCTGCCACGCGTAGAAGCTGCTGGTTCAGCGCGCGGGCAGATTCCAAATCGTGGCCAAAGGGTTTCTCGATAATCACCCGCCGCCACTGCTGATTTTTCTCTTCGATAAGTCCGACCGCAGCCAGTTGCTCGATTACGGGGCCGAAGTAATTAGCGGACGTCGCCATGTAGTACAAGTGGTTGCCGTGAGTGGAGTGGTCCCGGTCTACGTTGTCGAGAAAATCTTTCAGCTCTGAGTAGAGGTTTTTATCGCCGAAGTCGCCGGCGAAGTAATACATGCGGCGTACAAACCACTCCCACACGTCGGAGTCGACTTTTTCGGTGGCAAATTCCTTGATATCTTCGGTGGCTTTCTTGCGGAAGTCGTCGGTGGACATTTTCGACCGTGCCACCCCCACGACTGCAAATTCACGCGACAACAATTCGCTCTTCGCCAGGTTATAGAGAGCTGGGATTAGTTTGCGGCGAGTCAGATCACCAGCTGCTCCGAAGATCACCATGGTGCAAGGATCAGCTACCCTTCCGATTCGCGGCTGTTGCACTACTGGCGTCACCTCTGTCTGGGCCATTGCTTTACCCTCGTCCATAAAATCGTGGGAAGTCTACGCTGTTTTCTGGGCGGCTGCTTTCGGTTCCACGTGACCGCCAAATTTTTGACGCATGGCGGAGAGCACTTTTTCCGCAAAAGTATGTTCCTGACGCGAACGGAAACGAGTGAACAGTGCGGCTGAGAGAACATCGACTGGTACGGCTTCGTCAATTGCCGCCTGGATGGTCCAGCGGCCTTCACCTGAGTCCTGGACGAAACCAGTGTATTCCGCAAGTGTGGGATTTTCCGCCAGTGCCATCGCGGTCAAATCGAGCAACCAGGAGCTGACAACGCTGCCTCGGCGCCAAACTTCGGCGATGTCGGCCAGATTGAGATCGTAGCGGTAGTCCTCCCCGATCTCCTTACTACTGGCGTTGCGGAAAATGTCGAAGCCTTCCGCGTAGGCTTGCATCAGCCCGTACTCGATTCCGTTGTGGACCATCTTGACGAAGTGTCCAGCGCCGGAGGGACCGCAGTATATGTATCCGTCTTCCGCGGTTCCGGGCATTTTTTCACGCCCGGGCGTCCGCGGAATGCCTCCCCGCCCCGGCGCCAGCGTTTTGAAAATGGGATCGAGGAGTTGCACCGCTTCCTTGGGTCCGCCAATCATCATGCAGTAGCCGCGATCAATACCCCAAACTCCGCCGCTGGTGCCCACATCGAGGTAATGGATACCTTTTTCCTTAAGCTGCTTGGAGCGGCGGACGTCATCTTTGAAATAGGAGTTTCCGCCGTCGATCAGAATGTCACCTGCCTGCATGCGCTGGGACAACGCCTGGACGATCTGCTCGGTGGGCCCGCCGGCGGGCACCATCAGCCAGGCAACGCGCGGCTTGCCAAGCTTGTTGACGAAATCGTCGAGGGAGGCTGAGGCAATCGCGCCTTCACCGGCCACCTGCTTCACGTTTTCGGCACTGAGGTCCGTGACCACCAGTTCATGGCCGCCGCGCATCAGGCGCCGTGTCATGTTGGCGCCCATTTTGCCCAGACCAACCATGCCCACGCGCATAACCGCTCCTTATCCCCTGTTAAATCGTTTCCGTAGGGCCTGTAGCCGATACATAGTCTACAGACATCGACACGGAGAAGGAAATTAGTTCAGCGCTGCGCGGAAAGCTACCGCCAATTTTGTCAGACCCGATTCCAGATCCTTACCCAAATGAACACGTAACACCCGGCGCCCGCGCTCAGCCAAAACCTGAAAGTCCCCGCGCGCCTGTGCCGCCTTGACTACTCCGAAGGTGTACTTCTGTCCGGGGACCGGCAAGTCCACAGCGTCGTCGCAGGTTAGTTGCAGAATGACTCCGCTGTTCGGTCCGCCCTTATACGCCTGACCGGTGGAATGGAGGAAGCGTGGGCCAAATTCCAGGCAGGTGGCCACGTGCTTCCTGGCACGCAGGGCAAGACGCAGTTCCCGTAAGCGCGATTCATGTTCGGAATTCATCTGAATGTAGGCAAGGAGAGCGAAGTAGTCACCCGCTGCTAAGCGATTCAAATGCGCGCGGAGATAGCTGACCAATGATTTGTCGGAACCCGCAGCCTTGGCCAATGCGTCTGCATTTCTACCGTCGGTAAATAACTTGATGCCGTCGTCCTCAAGAATCGGTTTTTCGACGGGAAGGGAGCCAGTCCTCTCGTATTCGGTGGTCAAATTGCGGGTAGCAATCTTGCTGGCCTCAACATCAGGTTGATTGAATGCGTTGATACCGATGATCGATCCGGCAACGGCGGTTGCGATTTCCCAGCGGAAGAATTCCTGGCCCACGTCCAAAGTATCGCCGACGGTGATACGGACAACCGGTTGGCCAGCCTGTTCCAAAGCCGCAATCTTTGCGTCCTGCGCCGTGTCTGGAGCGGAATCCAAACGAACGTAGGCAAATACGCGGTCGTTGCCGTAGACGTCGGGAGACCCCAATTCTTCGCGATCGACAGGGATGATGCCTTTGCCTTGCTTGCCCGTGGATTCAGCCAGCAGCTGTTCGAGCCATGCTCCCAAGTCGAAGATTCCTGGCGAGGTGATAAGGGTGACCTTGTCGCGGCCATTCTTCGCCGCTGTGCCCAGGATGATTCCAAGCACCACGCCGGGGTTCTCATCCACCGGGACACAGGAAGCGCAAGCCTCAACCATTTCTTCTGTGCGATCGAGAAACTTGGCGGTATCGAGACCCATTAGGGCAGCGGGCACAAAACCGAAATTCGACAGAGCAGAATAGCGGCCGCCTATGCTTGGCAAACCGTAAAAGATGTGGCGGAAGCGGTCGGCCTCGGCCACTTGTTGCATTTTCGATCCCGGATCGGTGATGGCGATAAAACGGTTGGCGGCTTTTTCCACGCCCATCACCTGTTTCACCTGCTCGAAGAAGTACTGCTTGAAAATATTCGGCTCCAGAGTAGTACCCGATTTGCTGGAGACCACAAACAGAGTCTTCGCCAAATTCACTTTGCTTTGGATCGTCCTGATCTGCGCCGGATCGGTCGAGTCGAGCACGTGCAGTTCGGGAAAACCAGCGATCTTACCGAAGGTCATTCGCAGCACTTCGGGGCAGAGGCTGGAACCGCCCATGCCAAGTAGGAGAATATCGGTGAAACCGTCCTTCTTGACCTCCTCCGCTAGCTGACGGAAGGTCTGGCTGTGGGCAATCTGGTCCTCGGTGATGCCGAGCCAACCCAACCAGTTGGCTTCGTCGGTGCCAGTCCACAAGGAGGCATCGCGCTGCCACAGTCGACGCACTTTACCGGCGGCGCGCCAGTCATCGACGTTGGTCTTTACGGCAGCGGCGAGTGCGTTTGGCAGTTTGTAGGTTTGGCGGCTCACCTTTGGAGTGACCTGGGATTTCGTGCTCTTTTCCACTGCTTCCAGGAGTTTGTCGAAAGCCTCGGCGAATAATCGGACCCCATCCTCGGTCAGCTTGTCGGTTACTTCGTCGATGGAGATCCCCAATGCGGCCAATGTCTTCATGGTTTGTCTGGCCGATTCAAGATTCTCGGTCAAACTGGCGCGCGGGTGTCCGTGATCGCGGAATGCGTCGAGAGTCGCCGGCGGGATGGTGTTCACGGTGTCCGGACCAATCAGCTCTTCCACATACATCACATCGCTGTACTTCGGATTCTTCGTGCTAGTGCTGGCCCAAAGCACGCGCTGCGTCTGTCCTCCTTTGGCGGCCAGCGCCTTCCAGCGGGCGGTATTGAAGATGGCCTGGTAGCTTTCGTAGGCCAACTTGCCATTAGCGATCGCCACCTTACCTAGAATGCTTTTCAGTTGTTCCTGTTCGCGCGGATCTTTCGAGGCCTTGAGCCGGTCGCCGACGATGGAATCAACTGAATTATCGATGCGGCTGATGAAGAAGCTGGCTACGCTAGCCGATCGGCCGATATCACCTTCGCGACCTGCCAGCTGTTCCACACCGGCGATGTAAGCTTCGGCTACTTTCTCGTAGACCTTCTGGGAGAAGAGCAGAGTAACGTTGATGTTGATGCCTTCGCTGATCAGTTGCTGGAATGCCGGGATGCCTTCGGGAGTGCCCGGAACTTTGATCATCACGTTTCCTCGTGCGACTGCCTGCCACAGTCGCCGCGCTTCCGCCAGCGTGCCTTGGGTATCGCGAGCTAGATAGGGAGAAACTTCCAGACTGACGTAACCGTCGCGGCGTTTCGAGCTTTCGTAAACTGGACGAAGAATATCAGCGGCATCCTGAATGTCGCGGATGGCGAGAATCTCGTAGCGCGCCTTGGCGTCGAGATCAGTCTTGGGCTGCAGTGATTTCAAAAGATCGGCATAATCGGTACTGCCAGCGATGGCTTTTTCAAAGATGGCGGGATTCGAGGTCATGCCGCGAAGGCCATCTTCATCGATCAGGCGCTGGAGCTCGCCGCTGGTGATGAGCTTGCGCCGGATGTAGTCCAGCCAAACGGACTGGCCGTACTTTAGGAGGTCTTTGAGGGGGTTGATGGTTTTTGCGGTTTCAAGAATTCCAGTCGACGTCATATTCACCTCACGATTGCAGGTAATCCAACTCAATTTATTTAGATCGCGAGATGGCCTCGCGAGCTGCGGCGACAACCTTTTCAGTTGTAAAACCAAATTTCTTCAACACGTCCTTTAGGGGCGCGGATGCTCCGAATCTGTGCATCCCGATTGCGATACCGGTTGGGCCCAGGTAACGTGACCAACCGAACGTGGCCGCAGCCTCCACCGAGACTCGCGCCTTTACCTGTGGAGGCAGGACTTGATTTCGATAACCCTCGTCTTGGCGTTCAAAGAGATCCCACGACGGCATGCTGACTACGCGCGCCTTGATTCCCTGGGACTTCAGTTGTTCGTACGCTTCAACGCAGAGGGAAACTTCACTGCCGGTTCCCATCAAGATGACCTCGGGTTTGCCCTCGGGCGCATCCGCCACAATGTAGGCTCCCTTGGCCACTCCTGACGCAGCTCCGTACTTCGAGCGGTCAAATGTCGGGACGGCCTGCCTTGTCAGTACCAGAGCCACCGGCCTATCGCGGAGTTGGATGATGACCTTCCACGCTTCCACGACCTCATTTGCGTCCGCCGGACGCAGAAGCATCAACCCAGGCATCGCGCGCAACGCTGCCAACTGCTCAACGGGTTCGTGCGTCGGACCGTCCTCCCCCAGGCAAATCGAGTCATGGGTGAAGATGTAGATGGTGGGAATTTCCATGATCGCGGCCAGCCTGATCGAAGGTCGCATGTAATCGCTGAAGTTGAAGAAGGTGCCACTGAATGGCCGTATCTTGCACAGCGAGAGTCCGCTGAGGGCCGCACCCATGGCATGTTCGCGAACTCCAAAGTGCAAATTGCGTCCGCCATAGCTCCCAGGCTGGAAGTCTCCGGCGCCATCGAACTTGAGTCTGGTCCGGTCAGAAGTCGCCAGATCGGCGGAACCACCGACCATCCAGGGAACATTTTCCGCGAGTGCGTTGAGGACCTTTCCGCCGCTTTCGCGAGTAGCCACGCCCTTGGGGTCGGCGGGAAATGACGGCAAGTTCCTGTCCCATCCCTCAGGAAGTCCGCGGTGCTGCATGCGGTTGATCTGGTCCGCCAGTTCAGGATATTTCTTGCCGTAATCGGCGAACCGCTTTGCCCACTCTTGACTCAACTCCCTTCCCCGTTTTCCGATCCCTTCCTGAAAATGTTGAAGCACACCATCCGGCACCAGAAAGTGCGCATCTTCAGGCCAGCCGTAAAATTTCTTGGTCAGCCGAACCTCATCTTCGCCTAAGGCTTCACCATGCGCGGCGTTGGTGTCCTGCTTGTGTGGCGAGCCGTACCCGATGTGACTGTTGACCACGATCAGCGTCGGCCGATCGTTGGTTTGCAGGAAATTGTTGTAGGCTTTGGAAAGCAGGTTGAGGTCATTGGCATCGGTGACATGGGTTACGTTCCAACCATAGGCAGCGAAACGCGCGCCTACATCCTCGGTGAAAGACCAATCAGCGGGACCATCCAGGGTGACGCGGTTATTGTCGTAAATCCAGCACAGATTCGGCAGCTTCAGATGCCCCGCCAGAGATGCGGCTTCGCTGGCAACGCCTTCCATGAGGTCGCCGTCGCCGCACATGGCATACACGTTGTAACTGAATACTTCGAAGCCCGGCCGGTTGAAGTGCGCCGCCAGCCAGTTGCCGGCAATGGCCATACCCACGCTGTTGCCCACCCCCTGCCCGAGCGGTCCGGTCGTGGTCTCCACACCAGCCGTCAGGCGATATTCGGGATGGCCCGGGGTCTTGCTATCGATTTGACGGAAGTGCTTTATGTCGTCCAGCGTGACTGCAAACTCACCCACTTGCGCATATTCCGGATTGACCCCGCGCACGCCGGTGAGATGAAGCAAGGCATACAACAGCATCGAAGCGTGGCCATTCGAGAGGATAAAACGATCGCGATTGGGCCAGACGGGATAAGCGGGATCGTAGCGTAGAAATTGCTGCCACAAGCAATAAGCCGTAGGCGCCAACCCCATGGGCGCGCCCGGATGTCCCGAGTTCGCCTTCTGGACTGCGTCCATCGCCAGAGTGCGAATGGTATTAATGCTGAGGGTGTCTAGTTGGGTGCTGGTCAGCAGGATCTGCTCGCTAGCTACCATGAGGACGTCTCCTTTCCAAGGTGTGGCTAATTATGAAGATCGTTTGCCCGCAATCAGAGGCAGACGCGTGAACTGGGCGACAAGAACCTGTGGGGTCCGTACAGTAAGCAGTTTACCAAGTTCTGCGGAGGTGTGCCCCAAAGGGTTAAGAATCGTTTAATGTTGGAGCGCAAGAATGGACACGTCCCACAATTCGCACCAAGTTTGGTTGATGATTTTTTGGGCTCAGGATCCTGTGCAAAGGCAGGATCTGAGAAAAAGGAATTGCCGGAATTTAGAGATTAGCGCTTCATTTGCGCCAAGTATCCATTGTCGCTGTTGTAGCCTTTGGTAGTGCTCTCCACGAACTTAAGGAAGTGACGCAGGGACTCGCGTTCGGCCGGTTCAAGCTCGGCGTAGCGGACACGGACCCCGAAGGATGGACTGCTCTTGGTGACGATGCCAGTGAGAATGATGCCCTTGATCCAAATTTTGCCGTTTGCCAACCACAGACCGATTTCTACATTGACCCCTGACGGCACCGGAGTGGCGGTCTCAACAAAGCATCCTCCGAGACTGGTATTGGCAAGATTACCCCAGATGGGAGTTGCAGAACCCCCTACTCTCAATTCGACCGCGACAAAGCATTTCATACGCGGATAACGGCGCCGATCTTGTCCCCAGGAGGGAGTGAAAATGTCCGGTTCGAACGGAGGCGAGGACGCTGCGTCGGTTACGACTGGCGGCGCTGCTGGAGGCACAGCCGCTGGCGACTTAAGCGATACGGGGGTTTTTGCATTCGAGCCTTTGATTCGCCCCATGGCGGCGAGCAGAGCTTCGTCACGCTTTTCGGGTGCTGCTTCGCGGTAAGTTTGGAGCAGTTCTCCCAGGTGGCTAACCAGGTCGGGATCGGTAAGGAGTTGGGTCCAATCCGCCCCCGCGGCAGAAGACTTGGGATCACTCATAGGAAAGAGACCACTCCCAGATACTTTGGTTACCCGCGAGACTAGATTGAATCAGAGATGGCCTCCTGGGCAAGATGACTATGGTTACGCTCGTCAGTAACCGCCAGCTAGTTACCTGGAGGGACGCGGCGACCTTGATTTCGGGATAGGTCATGAAAGGGCATCAATCCAGCGTCCGCTAAAGGGAGGAATGCGCCCTAACCGCTTCGAATCTCATCTAAGTTTCTGGGAGAAGTAAATACAGTGCGATCTCGAATTGCGATCTGGTTAGTCATTGTTCAATCCATACTGCTGCTTGCGCATTTATTTCTATACGAAACCTGGACCGCGTTTTGGAGAGACCCTGGTCTGACCGGAATCTGGTACCTGCAAATCATCTTGGCTCTGCTGTCGGTCAGTTTCATCGCTGCCTCGCTACTGGCTTGGCGCTACTCTCATCCGCTGGTAGCCCTGTTTTATAAGATTTCTGCAATCTGGCTGGGGGTTTTGAGTTTTTGTTTCCTGGCCGCATGCTCTTGCTGGATTGTTTACGACGTCGCCCGGCTCTTTGGAGTACATGTGGAGCGGCGATACCTCGCGATTGCGCTCTTCGGCAGCGCATTGCTAGTCAGTTTCTATGGCGTGGTGAACGCCGCCTGGACTCGGGTGCGACGAGTCAAAGTGAATTTGCCCAATCTGCCCGCGTCTTGGCGCGGCCGGGTTGCAGCGCTGGTGAGCGACACTCATCTCGGCCACGTAAGGGGCTATTGGTTCATGAGGCGCTTGGTTGCGAAGCTGGCGCGCCTACGCCCGGACATCGTCTTTATCGGAGGCGATATGTATGATGGCACCGCCGCCGATACATATCGGCTGGCCACGCCGTGGGCGAAATTTTCCGCCCCTTTGGGCACATACTTCGTGACCGGAAATCATGAAGAATTTTCTGATTCCGCCAAATACCTCGATGCCGTTAAACAGTCCGGCGTGCGCGTGTTGAACAACGAGAAAGTGACGGTTGACGGTTTGCAAGTTGTGGGCATTCACGACCGTGACTCGATCAGCCCCGAGCGCTTTCGGGCCATACTGCAACGGGCTGACCTCGACCCAAACCGGGCCAGCGTGCTACTGACCCATCGGCCGGACCGTTTGACGATCGCCGAGGAAGCCGGCATTTCGTTGCAGCTTTCCGGCCATACACACGGTGGCCAGTTCTTTCCCTTCACCTGGATCACTTCCCGCATTTACGGAAAATTCGTCCATGGTCTGCAGCGCTTGGGCAAGCTCCTGGTTTATACCTCTTATGGTGCGGGCACCTGGGGTCCCCCGATGCGTATAGGAACGACGCCTGAAATCGTGCTGATTCAGTTTGAGTGAAATTTTTTCTGAAGACAACGCTGGCGGCTCTTAGACCCTCCGAGTAGAATTGTGCGACTGGGCGTTTCGCCATGTCGTGCAAGATCCCGAAAGGAAAGCCGGCGCGGTACCTGCTTTGGGCGATCTTCCTGACTTCCATGGGGACGGATTTGTCCGGTGGCCAAGTTCTGAGTCGCCGGCCAGCACAACCAACCCACCCCTCGCCTGAATCAACTCCTGCCAAGCCGGCAGCTACGTCGATTCCATTAAGCCTGCCAGCTGGTACGCCCCTCAAAGTGGCGCTGAACGAAGAAGTGCGCGTCAAACGTGTTGGTCAACCGGTCCATGGAAAAGTTGTGGAGCCGTTATACAGCTTCGATAAGCTGGTGGTACCGGCCGGCAGTGAAGTCAATGGCACGATTGCGGAGATCCACGGCATTTCTAAAAGTGAGCGAACCATCGCGGCCATGAACGCGAACTTCTCTCCCCAGCACGAAGTTCGTATCAACTTTAACGAATTGGTGCTGGCCGATGGCCGGCACCTTCCCCTGCAAACCATTGTCTCGCCTGGGTCAGGCGGGGTTTTGCAGTTTGTGCCAGCGAACACCAAGGATCACGGCGGAAAGACGGAAGAAGGCAAGAAGCTGGCATCGCGGAAGGTGAGCGAAGTTCGTCAGGAAATCAAGAGAGAGTGGGAGAACGTAAAAAAGCAGATCGATGAGCCCGGGAAAAAGCACAAGCTGGAAAGATTCGCCGTGGCCCAGCTTCCCTATCATCCCCAATATATGGATGCTGGGACCAGCTTCAACGCGGACCTGCAGCGGCCTCTTGATTTTGGTACAGAAGCATTGAAACCCGAAGCCCTAACCGCTGTTGGCACACTGCCTCCCTCTGGGAGCGTGGTGCATGCACTACTCGTCACCCCCTTGAACTCAGCTTCCAGCAAGAAGGGTAGCCCGGTCGAGGCGGTGATCAGCCAGCCTTTATTCGCATCAGAAAACCTGGTTCTTCCGCAGGGCAGCCGCATAAAAGGTTCGGTTGTTCAGGTACGACCCGCACGAAGGTTAGGTCGGAACGGTCAGCTTCGAATCGTGTTTCGCCAAGTCGTTCCTCCTAGCGGCATTGAGGAAAAGGTGGAGGCGAGTCTCGAGGGGGTCGAAGTAGCGAAAGGTGAACATTTGAGCTTGGATTCCGAAGGCGGGGCGCAGGTGACCACGCCTCGGACTCGATATCTGACCACCGGAATTGCGGTGGCACTCGCCACCGCGTCAACACCGGGCGGCGACCACGACAAGCCCATCCATAGCGGAGCAGACCCGGGCGCGGGAGCCGCCAACGGCGCCTCCGGATTTCGTTTCGTGGGCACCCTTATCGGCGTGTTTGCGCATTCTCGGGTTGTCACTTCTGGGCTTGGCTTCTATGGCGCAGCGATGTCGGTCTACACTCATTTCCTGGCGCGCGGGCGCGACGTGGTGTATCCCAAGGACATGTCGATGATGGTCGGACTAGGAACCCGTGACAATGGACCCGCAAGTCGTGCGGAACCAGCTCCGCAATCACATCAACGCCTGGTCGGTCCACTCTGAGGTTTCCCTTGCGCTCGCAAGGACTGATCTGCGAAAGGCGATTTGCCGAGGCTGCGTATCCGGCTTCCTACATTACTTACAAGGTGGATGCCTCGCCCGAGTGCTGCGCGCTACCCAGAGAGGACTAGGCTGGAAATCGGAGGTCTGGTCTGTTCACCGGGGAACGAGTGTTCTACGGAAGCAGTGTTGCAGGCGCGCCCGCAATGCGCCATGCGAACATCAGGAATGACGGCGCAGTCAGATCGATGGCCGGCTCGACCGTACTATAAGACTGCTGGTTGTCTTCGAACAAAGCTCCATCGGCGTCAAATTTCTTGTAGACGTCGACGCCGTTAGGCGGACATTTTCGCATGCCAGTGAGGAATCCCGTGGCGGCGAATGAATTCGGACCCTCCACCAGCGCGCCCGCCAAAATCGGAGGCTCGCCGTTGAGCGAACCGACGATATTTGTCACCTGATGCTGCATGCAGTCGGGGAAAATCGCGCCATCGCCCACGATGAAGGAACTACCCCATGGGTTGGCGCCGAGGATGTTCGCCGCCCATCGGCGAGAATAGTCCTCGAAGTTGTTGGAACCGGTCAGGAGAGCATATTCGCGCGCTTCCACGGAGAGTCCTGCGCCATGGGTTGCGGTGTCATACACACCCCACGGATATCCGAAATCAAAGGGATCAGAGTTGGCTAGAGCACCCGCGTTCTCCAACTCTTTTCGGAGATCGTGGAGTAGGTCAAAGGGCGTCGCTTCCAGATCGGCCGGATAGCCCGCATCAGCCACGGCGCGATAGAGCTCAAAATGTGCCAGCCCACTCACATCGTAGAGATTCAGCGTGTCACTGGCGTCGTTGGGGCCGGTAATGTAAGCGTGGGCCCAATGGGCCGCAGCTCGCAAGTAAAACATTGGGTCGGAGTGCGGAAGGGTCGAAGGCAGGGGTCCGTCGGCGGCAGCCAGCGCAAAATACAACTCGGCGCCGCCCAGTTCCATGTCATCGCGCCATTCGCTTTCTCCGTAAAAATCAAAAGGCGCCGTCGTGATCAAGTTGCCGCCGGGAGAAGTGTCTGCCAGGTCGAAGATGTGCTCAGCGGCCACCAGACATTCGTCGGCGAACGTGGGTTGAGACTTGCGGAAAACTTGTGAGCATCCGGCGAAGTCGGCGGCGAGGCGCCCCGCCAGATTTGGGCTGATCTTCGATCCCGGAGGTCCGGCGGCAAATACCGGCCGGTGACGTACGTATATCAGCGTGGGGTCGGTTCCGCCGAGTGTGTCGTCAACTTGCGGCAATCGCCAGAGATCATGGTCACTTAACAGATTAGGATTATCTTTGAAGTCGGTCCCTATTCCAACCTGGTAGTAAAGAGTCTTGGTGTCATCGTCCCACATCTTCCGCAGGAAGTTGAGGCCGAACTTCGCCTCGTGTGTGAAGTTCGAGGCGCCAGCTCTATCGCCCATTTGTTCGGGGAAGTCGCGGATTCCGATGAGCATCAGTGCAATGGCGTAGCTATGGGTTTCGACAAATTTTAAGTAGTCGCCGGCGTCCCACCAGCCGCCGGATGCATCGATCACCTCTCCCGTTGGCTCCAGATCTCCGAGGATGAGATCATTATTATCGAATTCCGGCGATTTGAAGACGGTGGCATGCTTGTCATTCAGATGTCCGGGAGCGCTGCGTAGCGGTGTTGGAATGAAGTCGGCGCCGTCCCGTTCGTTCTGATAAAAGTTGAGCGCGTTTCGGATGCCTTGCGAGTAGAGCGCCTTCGCTGTATCCGCGGGAAAGGTCGCGGAGGTCACTGGCGTTCTTCCATGCACGATGATCGTGTACTGCCCGGTCCCCGCAATCGTAAAATCTAGCGCGTATACGGTGAAACGCCCCCAGGCACCGCGCCGGGGACCGACCGGAGCAGAAAAGACGGTTATTCCACTCGAATTCACTACGCTAAAAGTTGCACTGCTTTCCGGCGCTGGAGTCATGAGGTAGGCGCGACTGGGGACGCCCAATTCGTACCCGAGCTGGTTCACCCGCACGTAAGCATTTGCCGCCCAGGCGGATGTAGCAACAAGCAGCACCACCGCACTGATTGCTGTGAAATGCAAATGATTGCGAGGAGAATCGATCCCACTGATTACTTGGCCCATAACTGCTCCTGGTAGGTTAAGCGCCATCAGCTTCCTAAGGGTAATCCCATAACGATTGACGAAACCGTTTATTAAAACGTGTGAATATTGATCCAAATCGTTTTGCGTTGTCAAGCTGAAAGCCGCGAACACTCATTCAAGTAGCCGTTCGACCGCGCAACATTTTTTCGAATTTCTGCGTGTGCTCGAATCGAGAATCAGGGAACTCTTTGCGCGATCACCTCCGCTGGTTGGAGGTATTCAGAGAAACTCAAAACCTTCCTTCAAGGTGAGAACATCGGTGCCATCGGTGACTTTGGTTTTGTTACCCGTCACCATAAGAGGACACGCTGGCTTGGCGGCGTCAGTATATACTTTCCGCGTAGCGGGAGAGGTGTGCTCCGGTAACAATGCGCCTCTTTTTGGCAATTTGTCCGGTATTCGGGTGATCCGATGGAAGACCCTAAGTCTCGGCCATTTCGGCGCGATGCCGCCAATGAAGCCGGTTCTCCGGGTCTGCGAGCTCCGGTAAAAGGCGAGAGTTCCGCCAGCAATAATCCGCCACTCCCAGAGGGTGCCACCATGGGGGATCCTCTTCCCAGATCTCCGGCTCCCAGATCTCCCGATCCCGATGCCACTTTGGTGGATGTCGACGCTACTGCGGATATCGACGCTACCATCGTCGGCGGACTCATCCCGCCGACGCCGCCTCCGCGTCAGGCCTCAGGTCTTTTTGTCAGTGCGGCTGTGTTGCAACCGGGTGACGTGCTCGGAGGACGTTACGAGATTCTGCAATTGCTTGGCGAAGGCGGAATGGGCGCGGTGTACAAAGCCAGAGACCGGGAACTGGACCGCTTCATAGCCCTGAAGCTGATTCGCCCGGAATTGGCTTCCAGCCCGGCCATCCTGGCCCGCTTCAAGCAGGAACTTCTGCTGGCTCACCAGGTAACGCACAAGAACGTAATTCGCATTTACGACTTCTCAGAGGCCGACGGCGTCAAGTTCATCACCATGGAATTCATCGAGGGGGTAGACCTGCGCCGTCTCCTTCTCGACCACGGCAAGTTGGCGCCTACGGAAGCCGTAGACCTCATACGGCAGGTGTGCTTTGCCCTGCATGCAGCTCACACGGTCGGAGTGATCCATCGCGACCTGAAGCCGCAAAACATCATGCAGGACAAACACGCGCGCATCCTGGTGATGGATTTCGGGCTGGCGCGCTCTGTGGACTCAGAAGGTATGACCCAGACCGGCGCCTTGGTCGGCACCATGGAGTATATGTCGCCGGAACAGGCCATGGGTAGCGAGCTTGACCAAAGGTCTGACATTTTCGCGCTGGGGCTGATTTTCTTTGAGTTGCTGACCGGCAAAACGCCATATAAGGCGGACACCGCACTGGCCAGCCTGCTCAAGCGCAATCAGGAGCGCGCCATCCCCGCTGTCGAACTCGACCCCACAATCCCGAAAGGCTTGAGCGACATCGTCGGCAAATGTCTGGAGCGCGATGTGAACGCGCGCTATGGGAACGCGCAGGAGATCCTGGACGATCTGGATGCCTGGCGAGGCGACCGTCCAGTTCTGGCCTCAACAGTCTCCCTTCCAGTTCCCGAAGTGCCGAAAAAGGCGCTCCCGTGGAAGTGGATCGCCGCAGGCGCAATCGTGGCTGTTTTTGGGTTGGGCGGATGGCTGCTGCGCGGCAAGATTCCTTCACAGGGCGCTAAAACCGCGGTCCAAGGCCCGGTTGCGTCGCTGGCTATTCTTCCTTTTCGCAACGCTTCGGGCGACCCGAGCCTTGACTGGCTGGGTTCGAGCATGGCAGAAATGCTGAGTACCGATGTGGGGCAGTCCTCGCAGTTGCGAACTGTCAGCCCTGACCGTCTGTATCGCATATTCACTGACCTGCGCATATCCTCTGCCACTGTGCTCGATCCGCCGACAATTCGGCGCGTGGCTGATTTCAGCAGTGCTGATCGCGTGGTTTGGGGCCAGTATGCCAAGTTCGGCGACCAGATTCGCGTTGATGCCAATCTGCAGGACATTAAAAATGACCGCACCATTGCTCTGAAGATCGACATTCCTAGCGAGAAGGACATTCCAGGCGCGATCGATCGCCTCGCCGATTCAATTCGGCAGAAGCTTGCGCTGCCTGAGAACGTAATTAAGGAGCTGAAATCGAGTTCCTTCCAGCCGACATCAACCTCGGTTGACGCCCTCCGTGACTATAACCAGGGCATCGGATTGCAGCGTGAAGGGAAAAATCTTGAAGCGCGGAAGCAGTTCGAGTCGGCGACCAAAGCAGACCCGATCTTCGCGTTGGCGTTTTCCAAGCTGGCGCAGACTTATAGCAGTTTAGGCTATGACAATGAAGCCGAGCAGGCAGCCGGAAAGGCCGTGGATCTGAGCCAAAAGCTGCCTGAAGCGGAGAAGTACCTGATCGCCGCGGTTCGCGCCCAAATCACCAAGAATTTTCCGGACGCAATTAAAGCCTATGAGAACTTAGCCAAGGCCTCTCCGGACAACACAGATGTGCAGGCGGCGCTGGCTGATCTCTACGAGAAGTCTGGCGACCTTGCGAAAGCCAGCGAGTATAACCAGAAGATTCTGGCATCCAATCCTAACGATATCACCGCAACTCTCGCGGCAGGACGCCTCGCAATTAATAGTGGAAAGCCTCAGGACAGCCTTGGTCCGTTGAACCATGCGCTGACGCTTTCAGTTCAGCTCGATAACCAGGAGCAAAAAGCCAGCAGTCTGCACCTGATTGGCGTCGCTTACTGGAGATTGAATAAGCCCGAAGACGCACTGCGCAACTACCAGGAGGAACTTACCATCTGGCGCCAACTGGGACAAAAGCGCGGTATCGCACTCAGTTTGAATGAGATCGGAAAAATGCAGGCGTTGCTCGGCAACAACAAGGCGGCACTTGCCAGCTTCAATGAGGCCCTGCAGATTCGCCGCGACATTGGCGATAAGCAAGGCCTCGGCGATACTCTGATCGATTTGGCAAACTTCCTGGACGACCGAGGGGATCCGGAGCAGGCGTTGAAAATGTATAAAGAGGCCTTGCAAATCGAGCGCGATATTGGTGATGAAGGCATGCAGGCCACCAGTCTGAACGACATCGGAGCAGTCTATTTTGAGAAGGGTCAATACGAGGATGCTAATGCTTTTTTTCAACAGGCGCTGCAACTGCGCGAAAAAGCCAACGTTCCGGAAGACATCGTGGATACCGTCCACAACCTGGGACAGAACTCCCTCCGGATGGGCCAGTACGACCAGGCGATCGCGCAGTACATGCGGGCCCTGGATCTACGGCGCAGCATGAATGACGCTCGGGGCGCAGCTATTGAATCCTACACTTTGGGCACAGTATTCGATTCCCAGGGCAGGTTCGGCGCCGCGCTCAATTCCGAACAGGAAGCGCTGAAGACCTTCCAGGGTCTGAAAGACCGAACCACGTGGATGGCGGAAATCCTGCGCGGCTATAGCGAGGCGCTGATCCTCGCTGGTCGCGGAGATGAGGCGACCCCTTACTTGAATGACGCGCTCGGACTGGCGCACGAACTAAAGAACGAGGGGTTCGTGGCGCAGACCCTCGGGTTCCAGGGAGACGTAGCCTATTACCGCGGTGATGCAAAAGCCGCGCGCGTCTTTTACGAGCAGGCCATGCAGGCCGCAACCCGTAGCAAAGAGCCGGAAAGAATTCTTATCGCCAAGGTCGACCTCGCGAAAGTCACCATCCAGGAAGGACCCGCGCAGCAGGCGATCAGCAACTTTCGTCAGTTGATGCAGCAAGCGGACGAGCAGGGCTTGCCGAACATCTCGGTGGAATGCGCGATTTACATGGCGGAGGCTATGATCCGGAGCCACGATAGCGCGCGCGCCGAGCAGGAACTGAGGCGCGTGTTGTTGCGGGCTGACAAAATCGGCCTGAAGCCATTGCGCGCGCGCGCGCATTACCTGCTGGGCTCTGCTCTCCGCGCGTCGGGCAACCAGACCGAAGCTGAACAACACTATGGCAGTACTGTACAGCTGCTGGACGAGATGCGCAAAGAGCCGGGCGCCGATAAAATCCTGCAGCGCGCTGACTTCAAGACGATGTACGAGGACTCAACCCGCTGGTCACAAGCTCCGAAGAACTGAATTGTTACAGATTGGGCCCACGTGGCATACCTGAGCCTTGGGCGGGGAAAAAAGAAAGGGTGCAGGCTAGCCGCCTGCACCCCGTTAATACCCGGCTACATAAGTCAATATCGTTCCGATACGTACTGGAACGTAGCCGGATTCACATACGTGCCCGTGTCAAATTGGAGCTGAACGCTAACTTGACACTCCTCCAAACCTTGTTGTGACTTCGTGGTTGCGTTCCAAAGAAAGGTGTACTCCCCGGGCGTTTTACGTTGGTATTTATTGGACCAATTGATGAAAGTCCCAGGCAGGGGATCCAGCCCCGTGAAGTTGGCCGGACAATTAGCAATCGGAATCAATGACAGATGTACCCAAGGCGCCGTCACACCCGCTGTGGCGCAAGTTCCGTTTGCATTGACGGCTTCGCACAACTGGAGATTTGAGATCCCCTTGCCGTTGCTGTCGAAGGAATCCCACTTAAGATCTGGCACGCGGGAGATGGGGTTTACCGTAGTATCCGATAGCGGAAATTCAAATCCAAAGAAGGTTGAAATGGTTGTGTTGGGAGGAATCACCGGCTGCGTGGGATCCCAAGTTACTCCGAAGCAGGAATTTCCCCTGCCGCCTCCCTTTGTAAGAGGAGGAACGTCGGGTGATGTGAACGAGACAAGGGTGTTGATGTTGAAATTGCTGGTCACACACTCGTCGTTATGGTCTCCTATCAAGCCGGGACCGCCAACTAAACCGCTAGGAATACTGGAATTGTCAATATCGTACCCGA
Organism: uncultured Acidobacteriota bacterium; assembly: GCA_963696025.1. Classification (GTDB taxonomy): domain Bacteria; phylum Acidobacteriota; class Terriglobia; order Terriglobales; family Acidobacteriaceae; genus JABCYV01. The sequence continues at coordinate 601,384 of CAVOII010000014.1, read as the reverse complement.
CCTCGGAGGCATAAAGGATGTTGCCGCAATCCGGACCCGAACAATCCAGCTGGAGTTCGGGAGTGAGGGGGTTCCCCGGGGCGCTGAAGTCCGCGAACGGGATGCCCTTAAAGCTCGGAAACATGGGACCGGGATTAAAGTCCAAGGGTGAAGGGAACAAAGGTATGGTGCCCTGAGTAAATCCTGTAGGCACCGGTACCGGTTTGAAGCTTAGGAAGTCGGCGCCAGTTAAAGCTGACGTGGGGTGTAAACACATACAGGTCATTTCCGAACAGGAATGTGCTCGGTACACCGTACGTTAGCTGTTGCGTTTGCTCCTGGTTAAATCCGCCGCAATTGCTGCTGTCGGAACCGACTGCGCTCCCCGGGCTTGAGGTGCCTAATGCTAACGTCACCGACTGGCCGCTAACCAGGCCTTGTGTCCAAGTATCAGATGCCAGACCGTTCGTTGGACAGTGCCCGCCTCCCGCGATTGGAGAGGTGCCAGTGAGGGATATTGTGCCAGTGAAAGTGGAGCCGCCAGTATTGCTGACCCGTCAAAAATCCGGTGTCAGGGTTGGCACAAAGCGTCACGCTGCTGTTGCAACCGGTACCCGTCCCAACATTCGCGCACGGGGTCTCACCTTCCCCTCCGCCAATGATGCAGTAAGCGGTAGTAATCGCGAAGTTAGCGAGTGTGGCATGGCCCGGTTGCTGAGCTGTCTCGAAGGCGTCCCCGGGGTCGCAGCCCGTTGCCGAGCCGCCCTGCAAATACATACGCATCAGTAGGGATCTCGTCACCGGGACCGCACGGCACCGCGCTGCCAGGGCTGTTTTGGGGCGGCACTTGAACCACACCGGTATGAATCTAGCTGTCGTATATCTGCAAATTCACGGGTGCGGCGCCGGCAGTTCCAGTTATTGTGAGCAACGCCCCGCTGGTCGGGTTTTGGGAGAACGCAATTGCCGGTGCCAACAGAACCAACGCCAAAGCCGATCCTAAAGCGGTGGTCGGCAGGAGATATTTTTTCATTTGAGCCTTTCTGTTCCTCTTCATCATTTAATTTTGTTTTTTTAACTTGTCAAATTCATCATTCCCTCCCTGGGATTTAGTCCGTCGGAAGGCTCGCGTTTGGAACGAAGGTCCCGGGGACCAGAAGCACGAAGTCTGAGACTTTAGCTTTAAAGCTCTTGTATGCTGGTTCCTAATTTAGGGGGAAGTAAGAACCCGGTTATCCTAACCCTTCACAACCCACGAGTCGATTGGGTGCAGGCCCGGCCTGCACCCTGTTAAGTCCAAACCACTAAATCCAAAACCACTGAATCAGGGGTACTGGAACGTTGCGGGGTTCACAAATGTGCCAGTGTCAAATTGGAGCTGAACGCTAACTTGACAACCGCTCAGACCTTTTTGCGCCTTCGTGGTCGCGTTCCAAAGGAAGGTATACTCTCCGGGCTTGATGAAGCTGAAATTGACGAAAAACCCGGGGAGAGGATCCAACCCCATGAACCCGACCGGACAACTAGCTATCGGAAGCAGTGAGAGGTGTACCCAAGGCGCCTTGACACCCGGCGTGGCGCAAGTCCCGTCGGGGTTGACGGCTGTGCACAAATGCAGATTGGGGATCCCCTTACCAGAGCTGTTATTGGAGTCCCAGTTTAGGTCTTCCAACGGGAAGATTTTGTTTATCTTTGGGTTGTTAAATACGGGAAATTCAAATCCAAAGAAGGTTGAAATCGTGGTATTGGCAGGGATCACTGGCTGGCTGGGATCGAAAGTTGCTGCAAAGCACGAGTTCCCCTTGCCGCCACCCTTCGAAAGAGGAGGAACGTCGGGTGATGTGAACGAGACAAGGGTGTTGATGTTGAAATTGCTGGTCGGACACTCGTCGTTATGGTCTCCCAGCAACGCGGGACCGCCGATCAAGCCGGGAGGAGGAATACTGAAGGGGTCTATGTTGTAGCCGATTTCCGACGCGTAAACGATGTTTCCGCAATCAGCGCCAGAACAGTCCAATTGGAGCTCAGGACAAACGGGGTTCCCGTTGGCGCTGAAATCGGCGAACGGAATGCAAGCCTGGTTCGGGAAATGGTTTGCGCTGAATATCAAAGGTGACACGAACAGCGGTGTTTCGGCCCCAAATTGTCCCATACCAAAGCCCAACGTGGTTGGCCCAACCGGGAAAGTCGCTGACCCCAATGGCCCTGCGGGCACCGGGATCGGAGTGACGGTTAAGAAGTCGGGGGCGGTTAAGACCGATGTGGGTGTAAAAACATACAAGTCAGCGCCAAACAGAAAGGTGCTTGCTGTGTTGAACGCCAGCTGCAGTGTTTGCCCCTGGGTAAATCCGCCGCAGTTGCTGCTGTCGGAAGGATTGAATCCGTCCCCGCCTGGGGTGCCTAGGGCTAACGTCACCGACGCGCCTGTGGCAAGGCCTTGGGTCCAACTATCAGACGCCACTCCGGGACCGCCCTCGACCGCGCTGTTTGGACAGTAAGGAGCTCCTGAAATTGGCGAATTGCCGGTGAGGGATATTGTGCCGGTGAAAGCCGGGCCGTTGTTGGTGACGGTTAAGAAACCGGTATCCGGGTTGGCGCAAATCGTACCGGCCGTGTTGCAACCAGTTCTCGGCCCGACACTCGAGCATGAGGTTTCACCTTCCCCACCGCCCGTGATGCAGTAAGCAGTAGTGATCGAGAAATTCCCCAGAGTGGCAGTCCCGGTGTGCTGAGACGTTTCGAAGGGGTCCCCGGGGTCGCAGCCGGTAGCCGCGCCGCCCTGCAATACGTACGCATCGGTAGGGATCGCGGGACCGCAGGGCGGTACTTGAACTACACCGGTGTGAATCTGGCTGTCATAGATCGCCAAATTCACCGTTTTGTCGGTGCTCGTGATTGTCAGCAGTGCGCCGCTGGTTGGGTTCTGGGAGAACGCAATCGCTGGCGCGAACAGAACCAATGCCAAGACTGCCGCCAAAGCAGTCACTGGCAGGAGATGTCTTTTCATTTGAGCCTCTCTCTCTTCTTTTGTTTCATTTCTTCTTTGTCCGATCGTGGAAACTTGAATTCATAAAGCGCTCCCCCCTGGGATTTGTTCCCTCGGAAGGCTCGTACTTGGGACGAAGGCCCGGAAGCAAGAGCACGGGATCCACACCTTTAGCTCTGAATTTGAGGCCAGACTCTTGCTAGGGGGGAAGAAGAACCGGGCAATCCTACCCCTTCACAAGGCACGAGTCAATTGTTATTCCATTGCCCAAAAGCCGTAGTGTGCAAGGGTTTGCAACCTTCTTAGTGCAAAGGGAGACCTCTCTAGTGCCGAGCAGGGAGACCCCGAGAGCCCCGCGTCGGGTATTCGGACTGGTTCGGGATCGAACGTCCGGATGTGAAAATCAGAATTGTGCCCTCCGCAAACTTGGGTTTTGGCTTGGCCGAATCAGATAAGTCATGCTTTTCTAGCATCATGTGATTGGAATGCTAATTGCGCCTGCATCGGGACAGAGTTAACATTGTTGCCAAACGGACAGGGTGACTTTGTTCGGATCATAGGCCGGTTGGACGGCTACGTAAACCGTCGACCGGAAGCATGTTCGTATGGGGAGCAAGCAATGAACAATCTCATACTGCGGTTTAGGCAGAGCCTTCTTCCTGTTGTTCTGGTCGTATCGCTGTGCGGCCTGACTGGCTCGGTTCACGCGCAAGATGCCACGGGTAGAGTGGTTGGCACGGTCACCGATCCCCAAGGCGCGGTGATACCTGACGCAGACGTCGAGGTCATTGACACGGCGACATCGATTACGCACACGACTAAGACCGACAAGAACGGCAGCTATCAGGTATTGGCTTTGCCAATTGGCAGGTATCGGGTCAGGGTGACCAAGGAGGGTTTCAAACCGGCCGAAACGCCCGGCCAGAAGCTGCAAATCAATCAATCGCTGCGCATCGATGTGGCCCTCGAAGTGGGTGCACCAAATGAAACGGTGCAAGTGGAGGAGGCTGGAGCGGCTCAGGTCGAAACTATCAATCCGACTTTGGGCGCCTCGATCACCAGCCGGCCTATTGTGGATATGCCGCTGAACGGACGCAATGTGCTGGACCTCGCGTTGCTGCAGCCAGGCGTGACGGACGTAGATAACCCTGGCAATTCGACGTTTCCCGGTGCGCAGACTCCGCACTTCAGCATTGCGGGAGGCAGAGAGGATTCCGTCACTTACCTGCTCGATGGCGGAAATAACAACAGCCTGCTGGACAACGACTTCGTATTCAATCCCAATCCCGATGCGGTTGCGGAGTTTCGCGTCCTGCAGAGCGACTACACTGCCGAATATGGACGGAATGGCGGTGGCATCATCAGTGTGGTAACCAAGTCGGGCACCAACGATTTCCATGGTAGCGCTTTTGACTTTTTTCGCAACGACGCACTCGACGCCAATTTGTTCTTGAATAAACGCAACGGAGCTCCTCGCCAGGACTTAAAACGTAACCAGTTCGGCGGCACCTTCGGAGGTCCGATCGTAAAGGACAAATTGTTTTTCTTCATGGCCTACCAGGGTCAGCGACAAACCGTGCTGCAAACGCCGGGCGACACAATCGCCGGCGCGAGCGAACTACAAACGGTTCCAACCCCATTGGAATTAACGGGAAATTTCTCGCAATCCGGGCCGGGAGGCGCACCGGACCATGGCGTTGGTTGCTTCCTGGTCGGACAGCAGGCGAGCGGTCCCTTCAGCGATTGCACTTTTACGGACGCCAATGGCAATACGCAGCCCCAGATACCACACCCGTTTTATCAGTCCAATGCGGCTCTGGCCGCGCAGTCGATCATTGATCCTACCAGACTAGATCCTATCGCATTGAAATACATCGCGGGCGGACTTATTCCTAGTTCGCCGACGGGACAGATCCTTTCGCAGGGATTGGCCAAACAAAATGCGGACGAGCTCACCGGGAAATTTGATGTGAACTTCACCAACAATGACCGACTGCAAGCCACGGCGGGAGCGAGTCAAAACCGCAACACGCTGCCTTTTGATATTTTCCCCACCGTACCTGGCTATCCCGACACGGGCAGGACCAACGTCCGATTTGTGAATCTGGCCTACACGAAAATACTTTCTTCCACACTCTTGAATGTCCTTCGAGTCACTTTCCAGCGGCAAAAGCAGTCCCAAGGTGAGCCGGCTGGCCAATTGCCCACCCCAGCCGAGTTGGGTTTCACCGGGGTGCATCCAGATTCAGCGACGGGACCGCCAGACATTTCTTTTTCCGATACTGGATTGGCCTTTGGATTTTCCTTCAATGGGCCGGCCGTGCTTACCAACAACACGTTTGGATATTCTGACGATGTAACCTGGACCAAGGGTAATCACAACTGGAAGTTCGGTTTCTACTTTTCTCCCTACCAGAACAATCAGGTTTTTAACTTCATACCCAACGGAGTTTTTACCTTCGTCGGTTCGGGCGGGTTCTTTACCCAGAATGTAACGGCCGACTTTGTTCTTGGGCTCCCTACGTTTTACCAGCAAGGTCCCAATGCGCCCTCTAATATTCGCTCCAAATCTTTTGCTGGCTACGGGCAGGATGAGTGGCACGCTAACAAACGCCTGGTTTTAACTCTCGGCCTGCGTTACGAATATTCCTCGCCCAAGTACGATACCCAGGGTCGAACCTATTCCATCATTCCGGGCTTGCAGTCTGCAGTTTTCCCGAACGCTCCTCCGGGCCTCGTCTTTCCTGGGGACAAGGGTGCACCGACGGGTGTGAATTTTCCCGACAAAACCAACTTTGCTCCCCGGATTGGATTCGCATGGGATCCTGCTGGCAACGGTAAGACGAGCATCCGCGGCGGCTTCGGAATTTTCTACGATATCCTGAAAGCCGAGGATAACTTCCAATTCAACGGCACGCAGCCATTTTTCGCTTCCACTTTCTTTAACACCGCTCCTCTGCCCGGCAATCCAACTACTCAGCCAACTGTGTTCAGCGATCCCTTTACGTACGTAGGTTTGCCCAATCCATTTCCGTCAAAGCCGGTAGACCACAACGTTAACTTCGCTACGGCCGGCTTCCTGCCTTGGAGTCCTATCACAACCGTAGATCCTCATCTCAAGACTCCTTACATCTATCAGTTCAATCTTAGTATTCAGCGCCAGCTCGCCAACCGCCTGTCGGTGGAAGCGGACTATGTCGGCAGCAGCGCTCACGGGCTGACAGGATTGCAGGACGTCAATCCGTTTCCGCTCGTTCCCAATCCAGCGGGTCGCATCTTAGGGCCCAACTACTTCATCATTGACGAATTTCGAAACGTGGGCTTCCAAAGCTACAACGGCCTGCAGTTGGCCTTAAGAAAGGATGTTGGCGATACTCGGCTGGGTCAAGTGTACTTTACGCTTGGCTACACGCTGGCTCACAATATTGACAATGTTTCCGGGTTCCGGCAGCGTAGCAGTCTCGTCCCCTTTTACAATGTTGGCCAATTCCGCGGAAATTCGGACATCGATATACGGGACCGGATTACGTTCAGCGGGGGATGGGACCTGCCTTTTGATCGCTTAGGTGGTCCCAAGAAGGTGACGAAAGGCTGGAGCCTGTACCCGATCCTCTCCTATCGGACAGGATTTCCTCTCGACATACTCAATACCTACCAAAGCACATTTACTGATCCAGGTCCGTCCGGAGCCGGAGATGGAGGCCTGGTTCGTGCCAACTTGGTGGGTAATTCGGTCCAGATTTTGAATCCCAAGGCGTCCGCAAACTTTGCGACCCTTCAATACCTCGATCCCTCCTGCCTATCTACAAGCATCACTCCCGGTTGCAATTTCGCGTACGGCCCAACCAGTGTCCCCAGTGGCTACGGGACATTGGGTCGCAATGCTGTTCCCGGCCCGAGTCGTTTCAACCTGGACATGTCTCTGAGCAAAGTGACCCCACTTTTCGGGGAAAGAGTCTCGGCGGAATTTCGGGCAGAGTTCTTCAACATCCTGAACAGCACTCAATTGGAGATCGTGAATACCAATGTTAGCGATTTGGCCTTCGGGCAGGTCACGCAGACTTATCCGGCGAGAGTTGGACAGCTTGCGCTACGGATCCGATTCTAGGCTGGACCTGATCTGATGCCTGCGAAGGCACCAGCCTTGGATTTTCTGAGATATTCACATCTTTGCGCGCCCGAATCTGGTCTAATATGCCTGGCTACCAAGGTAGGCCCCAAAATCAATGATTCGTGCCCTGCTGTTCTTCCTACTCCTAACCGGTTCTGCGTGGGCCACTTCCGTCACAATCGGCCAACTGGAATACCTCTCAACCAGCCAAGGGATCAGTGGTTACAAAGTCATCTTCAATACCAGCGGGATCACGGCCCAGCCTCTGACATTCGCGAACGCAATGTTGTCAGTGGGCGGACGCCACGAAAGCACTGGCCCAATTAGTACATCCACTCTGCCCATCCTATTCGAGGGTGGCCCAGGATTGGGACTACCTGCGTGTCCATGCACCTCGTTGAACCTAAAACTAGTTTTTCCAGGCGGCACGCCAATTACATTCACCCTGGCGGGCGGGCAACAGTTCACGACGAGCGGTGTACACGTAACGCTCCTCTTGCCTGGTTCCGGCATGTTTCTCATGCCGGGAGCCACAGCGCCGATCATCCTTACACCTGTTCCTGAACCGGAAACTTGGGCGCTGATGAGTACAGGACTCATCGCTGTCTGGCCTTATTTTCGCAAAGGCATCAGGAAAGCAGCGACGATTTTTTAAGCTCGCCTGGGTCCGATACCGGACGGAAATGTTACACCGCCCGGCTACGGTGCCTCACCGTGCTGAACCCGGCATCCGGCCTGCATCGCGACAGAAATCATTTTCTGGCTCGGGTTACGACCCGGTCAGCCGCTTCGAAATCAAGGTGGCGTGGAGTACGCCTTTGTCATCGTAAGTGCCGCGGCAGATGACTCGGTCACCGTCTTTCACCTGGCTGGCATCGATGTCGTTAACCTTGGTGCTACCGTGCTCCTGGCTCACCCATTTGGTCGAACCGTCGTATTGCACAGTTTTCTCCTGAGTCGACCCCACCTTACGAACCGTCAACGTGGATTTGTCAGCACTGCTCCTAACCACGCGACCCTCCCAGCGATCCTCCTTTGCGGCTTTCCCCATGGCGGGAGCGTCCTGCGAGAACAGTGGCATGGAAAGCGAGCAGGTAAGTACGGAAGCGAACAATAATGTGAACAGTTTCTTCACCATATAACCCGTCCTTTCAACACTAGATTGTGTACCCGGCGGGAAAGAATAGACCCAAGGGCCGAAAAGAACAAGTCCCATCTGAACTTTGCCGGGAGGCACGCCGATTTTCCCTCACGTCGCGGTCTGAACAATCTCTAGTTGCGGAATGGGGTTTCGTGGGGGTAGATTGTCGTCGTCAAAGTTCAGAGAGGATACTCCGATGAACCCACTTCCTATGCAGGGGAGAAAAGTAGCGTTTGCCACGTTTATTTGTTTGATCTACCCGCTCTTGGTCATAGCGTCCGACCAACCGAACCTGACGAAGGAGCAGATGAAGCAATTCCTCCTGACCGCCAAGGTGGTGAAGAGCGAGCAATCCAAGAAAGGCATCACCAACACCGTCCGGCTTACGCTCTCGGACGGCACCGTGACCCACGATGCCTCGTTCCAACCCGTAGATATACACAAACCCCAAGCTCAGCTTGCCAGCGGCACCGAAATGAACTTTGTCGATTCTTACAAATACAACATTGCAGCTTATCAACTGGCTGAATTGCTCGGCCTTGATGACATGCTGCCGGTATATGTTGAGCGCAAGTGGGCAGGCAACCCGGGCTCGCTTAGTTGGTGGTTGCCAGTGAAGATGGATGAGGTGGAGCGCCACAAGCTGAAATTAACTGCGCCTGATCCCGAGGCCTGGAACCACCAGATGTACAAAGTGCGTGTTCTGGACCAGTTGGTCTACGATAACGACCCCAACCTCACCAACGTGTTAATCGGCGAGGATTGGAAAATTTGGAGGATTGATTTCACGCGCGCGTTCCGCCTCTCCAAAGATCTGAGAAACCCTGGGGATCTGGTCCAATGCGACCGGCAATTGTTCGAGAAGCTGAAAGCGCTGGACGGAAACGAACTGGCGGAAAAGACCAAGCACTATCTGACTAAGGACGAAGTCAAAGGCGTGATGGCTCGACGGGACAAGATCGTGGCGCGCTTCCAACAGATGATCGCCGAAAAAGGTGAGAGCGCAGTGTTGTATTAGGTTGAGGCGCTTTCCGGGCGTGAGCGAAGCGGGAACCCGCAGCCGAAATCCCGAGCGCAGCGAGGGATCTTGCAGGATAACCGGAAGCTTGGGAATGACCTGGCGCGCCCGGAGAGATTCGAACTCCCGACCTACAGCTCCGGAGGCTGCCGCTCTATCCAGCTGAGCTACGGGCGCGCTGCTTTCAGTTTACAGCCGGAACTTCGTCCTATCAATCGAAGTCTGGAGGCAGAGAAGCGCGCGCTCACCGCAAATTATCAAACGCGTACGTCGAGTCTACCAGCGACCTCGGCCACCGCCACCACCCCGACCGCCGCGGTCCCCACCACGATCTCGACCGCCACCGCCGCTGCGCTCCACCTTGGGACGTGCCTCGTTCACGTTCAGCGTACGCCCGCCCACCTGGCTGCCGTTGAGGGCGGCGATTGCTTTTTCTCCCTCTTCCGCATTGGTCATCTCGACGAAACCGAAACCACGGGAGCGGCCAGTCTCACGATCGGTCATGATGCTAACGCGGTCCACCTGCCCATACGCCGCGAACAACTGACGCAGTTCGTCTTCACCGGTATTGAAATCCAGGTTGCCTACGAAGATATTCTTCACGCGAATTGCCTCGGAGTGAGCTATCTGAGTGCGGCTGACTTCGGCGGAAAACGCGGGGGCTGGTTGGCCGTCCAAATAGCCGGAGTTGGCGAACAGTCAAATGCGTGGGGAAGTATAGCAGGTCTGCTAACTATAGGAAGCTACCGCAGGCGGGGCGGTTTTATTGGGCCTTGCACGGTACCTTCTAGCAATCGTCCACCTTCCAGTATCCCTCGCGATGATATCCAAGATGCAGAAGCCTGTTCCTGGGATCATGCCGCTTGCCGCACCCGGGACACTTCAGGTAGCGGCTCCGCGCGGTCCCTTGACGATCGTAGTTCTCAGCGACCGCGAAAGTTCTGCCACAACTGCAGGGGACGAGAAACATCTTCAGGCGCCTTCCGTTCTGAGGAAGCAGCTTGGCTTTCGAGCACGACATCCTAGCCCTCTTCCACCGCCGCCATCATGCTTCTCTTCCGCTTATTCGCTTGCAGGGCCTTCTTTCGCAGACGGAGCGCCTTGGGCGTCACCTCGATGAACTCATCGTCGGCGATGAACTCAATGGCTTGCTCCAGGTTCAGCTGGCGGAACGGCACCAGCCGAATTGCCATGTCCGACGTCGAAGATCGCATGTTGGTCAGTTTCTTCTCGCGCACTACATTCACGTCGAGATCAGTATCTTTGGCGTTTTCGCCAATGATCATGCCCTCATATACCTCGACCGTGGGACCGACAAACAGTTCGCCGCGCTCCTGCAGGTTGTAAAGCGCGTACGGAGTCGTAACTCCTTCGCGATCGGACACCAGGGCGCCGGTCAGGCGATGCGGAATTTCGCCTTGCCATTCGGTGTATCCGTCGAATAGCGAATTCATGACGATGGTGCCGCGAGTGTCAGTAAGCAGCTGCCCGCGGAGGCCGATCAATCCGCGGCTGGCGACTCGAAAGTCGATTCGCACCCGCCCGTACCCATGGTTGTGCATGTTGAGGACTTCACCCTTGCGAGTGCCTAGCTGCTCCATCACTACGCCCACGAACTCTTCCGGCACGTCCACCGTGAGTTTCTCGATCGGCTCCATGAGCTTGCCGTCTACGCGCTTGGTAACGATTTCAGGCTTACCTACCATCAGTTCGTAGCCTTCGCGGCGCATCATCTCTATCAGGATCGAAAGTTGCAGTTCTCCTCGTCCCATCACCACGAATGAATCCGTGCTGTCGGTCTCCTCAAGCCGCAGGGAAACGTTGGTCAGCAGCTCTTTTTGCAAGCGCTCCCGTAGATTTCGTGAAGTCACATAAGTGCCCTCGCGCCCTGCAAACGGCGAGGTGTTTACTGTGAACAGCATGGCTATGGTCGGCTCATCAATCGAAATGTGCGGCAACGGCGCTGGGTTCTCTGCGTCGGTGATGGTCTCACCGATGGTAATGCCTTCAACACCGGCCACCGCAACGATGTCGCCTAGTGTCGTCTCGGTGATGTCAGTCCGCTTCAATCCGGAGAACGAAAACAGTTTTGTGATCTTGGTTTTCTGCAGCGAACCATCCAACTTGGCGATGGCGACATCTTCGCCGGTGTGCATGCTTCCATTGAAGACGCGTGCGATTGCCAGTCGTCCCAGATAGTCGCTGTAATCGAGATTGGCCACTAAGATCTGCAACGGCCCGCTTGGATCACCCTGAGGTTCAGGAATGGTGTTTATGATGGCTTCGAACAGAGGCTGCAAATCCACTCCACCACCTTTCATATCGGTTGCAGCTGTCCCTTCTTTGGCATTGGTATAAAGAACTGGAAAGTCCAGTTGATCTTCCTTGGCATCAAGGTCAATGAAGAGGTCATAAATTTCGTTGAGAACTTCTTGCGGACGCGCGTCCGAGCGATCGATCTTATTAATGACAACAATGGGCGGAAGATTCGCTTCCAGCGCCTTGCCTAGCACATAGCGGGTTTGTGGCAGCGGGCCTTCGCTGGCGTCCACCAACAGCATGACTCCATCGACCATCTTGAGCGCGCGCTCGACTTCGCCGCCAAAGTCACTGTGGCCGGGCGTGTCCACGATATTGATCTTCACGTGGTGGTAAAAGATGGCGGTATTCTTGGCCAGAATGGTGATGCCGCGTTCGCGCTCCAGATCGTTCGAATCCATGACGCGCTCGATCAGGTGTTCGTTGGCGCGAAAAGTACCGCTCTGGCGCAGCATGGCGTCCACCAGAGTTGTCTTGCCGTGGTCGACGTGCGCAATAATAGCGATGTTGCGAATAGCCGAACTCAAAATGTGGACTATCCTTCCTGACGTTTGTACCACTACCACTTTACTATGAGATGTTGGGGGAAGGGGTGTTTTCACCACCAGAGGTAACTACACAGAGGAAAGCTTTAACCGCAAAGGACGCAAAGAAAGGCCGCAAAAAATGCAAAGAAGAACTTGTATGGGTTTTCTTGGCGGCCTTTGCGGGTTCTCCTTGCGGCCTTTGCGGTTAAAAAGCTCTCCGTGGTGAGAATTGCTTTAGTCTGCGGTCTTATGTGTTGCCACGGGTTTTCCTGCTAGCCGGCTCTCCGCTTCGTTCACTGCGCGTTTGGCGGCGAGGATTGCCGGGCTGACGGTGGATTCCGGTCCTTCGGAGTCTGTGTTGGCGAAGAACACGCGGTCCATGGATTGGCGCGCCAGGGGCTGCACCTCAGTGAAGAGGCGCGGAGTGGACATGTACATGGGATGGCCTCGTCGATAGAGGTGTACCTCAAGTGGATCGACGTTCGATCCCGGGAAGAGCTTCTGGAAATCTCGCAGTACGCTGGCAGCAACCTGTCTCGAACCCGATTCGCTAAGGAGAACGCCGCGGTCCTCTTCACGCAGCGGGGTATAGCAAGTCAGAATGTTGTATTTCTGTTTGTAACCAGGCTGGTTGCGGATGACCCAATCAGCCACGGTTATATCAGTAAAAGTGTTCCCCGGACACCAGGTGTCGTATCCCTTGTTGAACACCGGCTTATCGAAGATCAGGTTGACGACGGCATAAGGAATGTAGCGGATCTGGTGCATGGCCTCGGACTGCCTGTCGGGTAGTCTGTCCACGATGCGCCGGGTAATGAATTTAGGTGTTGCCATGATCACGGTTTTGGCCGCGACGGTCTTCAGTTCCGCGCCTTGCATATAAGTGACTTGTACCTCGTTCTTGTCGGAGACAACTGCCACGGTCGAAGCACCGGTCTGCATGCGTTCAGCGGACTTCGACGACAAGAGTTCGACAAGCTTGTTGGTCATTGCACCCAGCCCACCGGGCCAGCTGAAGCGATCATCATGGGGACTTTCCGCTGCCATTGCCTGCAATTCGAGCACACCCACCGCCGCCGCGGCGTCTTCGGTCATCGCTCCATAGTTGGAGGGGCCGTAAGTGTCCCACCAAAGTTTGAGTTCATCGGGATATCCCTTGAGCAGATCGGAGAAGGAAAGGTTGTAAAGTTCCTTGGCGCGCTTATCCAGGTCGATCGCCACCACTTCTTTCCTAAATTTCTTGAAGCTTTCGAGAACAGATGGGGAGTAGGGCAGTTTGTCGAGTCCGGTTCCCCATGTGTCCGCGATCCAGTCGCCGTTGATTACGCTGCCATCCGGGCTGTTGACGGGCAGCGGTTCCATGCCGATTTCCTTGGCAAAGCCGTAGGCGTATTCATCTCTATAGAGAAATGCGGTGCCGGTGCCGTAGGCGTTGCCCTGATATTCCATGGCGTAGGCATTGCCGCCCCAGTGCGACTCTTTTTCCAGCAGCAAGAAATCGCGCTGGCGCAGAAAATAGGCCGCAGCGAGCCCGCTCAGGCCGCCACCGACGATCACGACATCGTGACGGGCGGAAGCGGGCGGACGCGCAAACACCTTACCGTCGCGCACCTGGTGACAGATGCGATTGTCTTCACCCTCTACCATGGGCGGGTGCGGGTTGTCGGCTTGTGCGGCCAACAGCGAGAGGTCAACCGGACATCCCGCGGCAACCGATCCCGCAACCACAAACTTGATGAAGTCCCTGCGATTCGCGCTCATTCGCTAGTCCCCTTAGGACACGGTTTCTACGAGTTCAGTGACGATTTCCCGCTTGCCTTCCGCACTCACGCGCAAGCGATACCAGGTCACAATAGCGATCAGTGAAAAAATGAAAATGATACTCGAGATGGCATTGATTTCAGGCGTGATGCCGCGACGCAGCCTGCCCCAGATTTCCAGCGGTAAGGTGTTGTCACGCCCGATCAAGAAGAAGCTGACTGCGATTTCGTCCATGGAAAGTGTGAAGATCAAGAGTGCCGCGCCAATGATGGAGAGACGGAGGTTCGGAATCGTCACCCGCCAGAAGGTCTGCCAATAATTCGCGCCCAGGTCGAGAGATGCTTCCTCCTGCGCCCGATCCAACTTCTGTAGTCCCGCGAATACCTCGGTAGTAGCGACGGAAATCAGCGCGGTGCCGTGGCCCAGCACGATGGTGATGAGGCTGAGCTTGATGTCTGCTTCGCGAAACAGCATAAGCAGCGAGAGCCCGGTGATAATGCCTGGAAGAATCAACGGCAACAGCACGAGCCGACGAAACAAAACCTTGCCCGGAAAGTTGGCGCGATCGAGCGCTAGCGCTGCGGGAATTCCAAATGTAAGTGAGATTGCCATCGCAGCGAATGCGACCACAACACTATTCAAGACCGACGTCCAGATGGCATCGTCCGCAAGGAGCATGCGGTACCAGTTCAGCGTGAGGTGGCGAGGCGGAAATCCGCCGACTCCCGAGCCGTTGAACGAGTAGACGATCAGCGTGACGATCGGCAAGTAGAGGAAACTGAAAACACCAATGGCATGCCAGGGCAACCAACGGAAGCTGCCGACAGTGCTGTTTCGGCCGCTCATCGAAAGCTCCATTTCTTTTCCAGATTCTCGGAGACGAAAAGAAGGGCCAACACCAGGACCAGCAGGCACAGCGAAATGGCTGCGCCCAATGGCCAGTTGTAAGCCGCGCCGAACAAGCTGACCACGATGTTAGAGATCATGATGCCACTGGGCCCTCCCAGCAGCAGCGGCGCGAGGAAATCCCCCAGACTGAGCACGAACGCAAAAGTTGCTCCAGCTAGAACTCCGGGAATCGAAAGCGGAAAGATCACTCGCCACAAAGTTTGAAACGGAGAAGCCCCCAGATCATGCGAAGCTTCGACCAGGTTCCGCGGGATGTGCTCGAGCGAAGCGTAGATGGGCAGAAATGCAAATGGAGTATAGATGTGAGTAAGCGTCAGCACTACAGCGAATGGACTGTAGAGCAGGAACTCCAACGGATGCTTTGTGAGGTGAACGTACTGCAGGAGTGTATTGAGCACCCCATCGCTGCCCAGGATCGTCTTCCAGGCGTAGGCGCGGACCAGATAACTCACCCATAGCGGGATGATCACCAATTGATACAAGAGATCTTTTCTCTTCCCGGCATGGAAAGAAAGGTAATAAGCCAACGGATAGCCGAGCAGGAGGGAGAGAATCATGACGCGGGCCGCTATCCACATGGAGCGAAATAGCGTCTGGAGGTACACATCCACGCCGAATAATTCGCGATAGTTGTCCAGCGTCCAGGAGTGAACAATTGCCTGCGCTGGCGAAACCGACCAGACGCTAAAACAGAAGAGCAATCCGTAGGGAACCAACAGGAAGACCGTAACCCATAGCAGTGGCGGAAGCGTGATCGCGGCGCGGTAGGCGCGTGAGAACATCAGCTTCTCTCCTGCGACTCACGAACCGCTACCGCGTCCACCGGGGAAAATTCCAGTTCGAGTTCGCCGCCCTGCCAGTTTTCCCGACTGGCGGTTCTGATTGAGATCACCAGTCCCTCCGCGCCCTCGACCTGCAAGAGTTCGGTGGCTCCGTGAAAAGCCTGGTGACGGATTTTCCCGCGGAAGCGCACGGTGGATCCGCTCGGCATGCCTGAAGCCAGCCGAATGTTCTCTGGTCGTAACGAGAACAGCCCAGGCCCGTCCCGCAAGCCGGTGCGCCATGATAGCGATTGACAACGGGCGACGCCGTCTTTTACTTCTCCGCGAAGAAGGTTGGTATGTCCGATGAACTGCGCGACGTAGCCCGTCGCCGGGCGGCTGTAGATTTCTCGCGGCGAAGCTACTTGTTCGAGTTCCCCCATCCGCAGCAGCGCAATGCGGTCGGACATGACCATGGCTTCTTCCTGATCATGGGTAACGAACACGAAAGAAATGCCCACTTCCCGCTGTAGCGACTTCAGTTCCACCTGCATCTGGCGCCTGAGATTTGCGTCCAGCGCGGAAAGGGGCTCGTCGAGCAGCAATAAACGTGGCCGGTTTACCAGAGCTCGCGCCAGGGCGATACGCTGCTGCTGCCCTCCGCTGATCTTGGCCGGCTTGGATGAGGCATGTTCTGTCATCTTGACCATGGCCAGAGCACGTTCGACGCGCTCCACAATTTCCGCCTTCGGCAGCTTGGCAACCTGCAATCCATAACCGACGTTTTCTGCGACCGTCAGATGGGGAAACAAAGCATAGTGCTGAAATACGGTATTGACCCGGCGCCGATAAGGAGGCAGATGGTCAAGCCGCTCTCCGCCCATCAGGACTTCTCCAGAATCCGCACTCTCGAAGCCTGCGATGATGCGCAGGAGTGTCGTTTTTCCAGAGCCGCTCTCGCCAAGAATGGTGAGGAACTCGCCTTCCGCGATCTGTAACGAGATATCACGAAGGACTCGAGTGCGACCGAAAGATTTGGCTACGTTCCGGATGGAGAGCAGAGTTGCCGCCGGCGCTTTCTCCGTCACGCTCGCGGGTTCGCTGCTTGTGGAGGTCATTTTAATTGGCAAACTCGGAAACACTTCTTAGCGCAGGACCAAGGCTCTCCTCCACCCGAACCTGCGAATACCAACTTCGAGCCTGCTCTATTGTGCCGCCTTCACTTCGTTCCAAGTCTCGTTGTACTTCGCGCGCCGCGGCACATTCTGCCAGAAGTAAAGACGCTTCTGATATTTGTCCACATCATCAAGGTGCAGGTTCTTGACTTCATCGGAAGTCATGAACTGCGCTGCCTGCGGATTCGCCGGCGTGTAACCGGTCACATCGGTGACCTTTTTCTGGGTTTGTGCCTCGATCATGTATTCCAGGAATTTGTACGCCAGGTCTTTATTCTCACTGCCGGCAGTAATCATCAGGTGGTCAATCCATCCTGTGGTATTTTCTTTAGGAATAGTTTCGCCGACTGAAAAGCTGATTTTGCGGAGCTGATTGGTCATCAGCGGCCAGCCCATGGCCGCAATGATCTCGTGATTCTGAAAAAGATTTGTCAGCTCACCGCCAGTTGACCACATCTTGCGGATGTTCGGTTTCAACTCCAGCAGTTTTTTCTTGACTGCTTCCAATTGCTCATCAGTCATGTTATAGAGCTGGCTGGGATCAGGCTTATCGTAGCCGAGTACCTGCGCCGCCATGTAAACCGTGGACAGGTCGTCCCACACAGAAATCTTTCCGCGATATTTGGGGTCCCAAAAAATATTCCAGCTGTCCGGCGGCTGCGGAAAGGCTGTTGTGTCGTAAATCATGGGATCCGGCCCCCACATGAACGGCACACCGTAAACCTCTCCCTTCAAGCGCACCAGCGGCAGGGAAGTCAGCTGAGGCGAAAGCTGGCTGTATCCGGGTATTTTCGCAAGATCGAGGGGCGCAGCGAGGCCCGCAGACGCGATCGAGGTCGCGACGTCACTTGACGGTGAAATAACGTCGTAGTTGCCCGCGCTACCACCACGCAACTTGGCGACCAGTTCGTCACTCGATCCCATATATGACGCGGAGACTTTGCAGTGATTCTGCTCTTCGAAGGCGTGCACGAAAGATGGATCCGCGTAGCCTTCCCAAACTAATAAGTTCAGAGTCGGCGTCTTCTTCCCGCAAGAGCCAAGAATGAAAATCGCGGCCAAGAGGGGGAGCACCAGCAAGCGCCGGATCATCATTTTGCCTCCGGTGTGGCCGAGATTGTCGGCCATGAGGGCGATTGATAGACCACTTTGCCACCCACCATGGTCAACAGAACTTCTGTCTTACCGATTTCCGTGGGCTCAATTTTGAACAGGTCTTGCGAGAGGACGATCAAGTCTGCGAACTTTCCCGGTTCGAGTGAGCCTTCGGTTTTCTCTCGACGCCCGGCGAAGGCTGCGCCCAGAGTATAAGCTCTTATCGCGTCTTCAAGGCTGATTCGTTCGTGCGGAATGAAACCACCTGGCGGATTGCCCTCAGTAGTTTGGCGGGTCAACGCATTCTGCAATCCCGGCCAGGGATTCACCGTCACTACAGGCCAATCGCTCCCGAAAGCGAGCTGGCCACCGGCTTTTTCAATACTGCGCCAGGCCCACGCCCGCTGGGCGCGCTCCGGTCCAACGTTTCGCACCCATATAGTCAGCGTGTCGTCACTGGGATAAGCATGGAGCGGCTGAAAGCTGGCAATCACTCCGAGCTTGCCAAAACGCGGAGTGTCCGACGCGGAGACGTCCTCGATGTGCTCGATGCGGTGACGGGCGTCCTGAGTGTGATTGGTTTTCTGCGCGCTTTCATACGCATCCAGCGCCAAACGAATTGCCCGATCCCCAATTGCATGGGTGAACACCTGAATGCCGTGTCGATCCAGTTCTACGACTGCTTTCTTATATGCATCCGGATCCCAGAGCAGTTCACCGGATGTTGACGGATCATCGGAATAGGGCGCAAGCATGGCCGCGGTGTGGCTCTCGATCACTCCGTCAAGAAAGAATTTCACTGCCCCGGCTGCAATCCATTTGTCGTGATAACGGCGCCCAGCCTCTTCGACTGCCTTCAGCTTTGCCTCGGTGAGAGTCGGCGGCTGCATGTAGTACGCCATATATAGCCGCAGTGTCAGTTCGCCGGCGCGTCGCAACTGGTCATACAGTTCAACATTCTCCAAGTCGCTGACGCCGAGGCCCAGATTACTGGCGCTATGCACCCGTACCAAGCCGACGCGATTTGCTTCCTTAAGACTCTGGCGAAGGGCCGACAATTTCTCTTCGCGCGTTGGCAATGGAATCACGCGCTGGATGATGGCATCGGCGGGATCCTCTTTGATCACTCCGGTGGGCTCGTCCGTCTTGGGGTCGCGCATAATGCCGCTCACCCCACCAGGCTTGTCGCGCGTGATTCCCGCCAGTTGCAGTGCTTTGCTATTGGCCCACCAAGTGTGCCCATCAAAGCATTCCAAATAAACCGGCCGGTCCGGAACGATTTCGTCCAGGTACTTTTTGTCAGGAAGCGCCGCTGCACCAAACATCGGATACGACCATCCCCGGCCAAGGATCCACGGCTTCTCCGGATGCAAAGCAGCGTAAGCCTTGACTTGCTGCTGCAACCCATGAAGGGTTTCAGTATCCTCGATCACGATCTGTTGCGCGTTCATTGAACCTTCGAGGAGATGAATATGGCTGTCGGTGAAGCCAGGAAGAATGAGGCGTCCGCCGGCATCAATCACCTTCGTGCTCGCCCCTCGGTAGGCCTCGACGTCTTTCGCTGTGCCTACGGCGACAACCTTCTCTGTGCGGATGGCAAGCGCCTCCGCCCATGGCTGCCGAGGGTTGACAGTGTAAATCCAAGCATTGACTAGGATCGTGTCGGCCTTCGCGGTTTGGGCAAGTCCCATGCCAGGCCATTGTCCGGCCATCGCCAGAAGAAAAACGACTCGCCATAAATCGCGACTGAAATTGGTGATGCTTCGCAAAAATCTCCTCTGTCCATCTGACTAAAAAGTCGGCGGCGTGTTTACCCATAACACCCAGGTCTCGGCACGCCCGGGATTTTTCCAGCGATGCGGCGTGGCGCTCTCGAAATAAAAACTGTCACCGGGCTTGAGCCGGTATTCCTCTTCGTGCAGCGAAATCTGCAGTTGCCCGCGCAGAATATACAGGAACTCCTCGCCCTCATGAGTGTAGGATTCGCCGCTGCCCGCTCGCGGGGCGATGCGGAACAAGTGCGGCTCCATCACCGTGTTGCCCCAGGCCAGCAGTTCCATCCTGACACCTGGGCCGGCTTCGAGGACTTTGCGTCCGTCGGGTTGCACCACGCGGCTCTGGGATTTTGCCGCGTCGAAGAAATCAAGAATATTGGTCTTGTAAAAGCGCGCCAGCTTGCGCAGCGTGCTGACTGATGCGCTCATGTGAGAACGCTCTAGAGCGCTCAAAAATCCCAACGAGATACCTACCGACCCTGCCACCTGAGCGAGGGAAAGCCGGCGCCTGGTGCGCAACTGACGGAGGCGGACACCAATGACACTCGCTGCGCCGTCCGTCGCCGGACCCACCAATCCATCGCGTTTGAGCATCTGCACGATAGCTGGAGCATTCAGTCCGCGTACCCGCCGCAGAAAGCGCGCGCGTTTGAGCAGCTTTACATCGTCCGGGCTGTAGATGCGATAGTTGCTGGCGGTGCGCCGCGGCCGAACCAGACCCAGGCTCTCCCACGAGCGAATCAGCGACGGAGAAACGCCCGCCAAGCGGGCCACGTCGCCGATTTTCAAGTAGGGCTTCAGACTCGCCGGTTTCATCTTGAAACTGCTCTCCTCACGCATCGATTAAGGGTTCAGGGAAAACCGTATTTTTTGCTTGACAGTATACCGGCGGGGCCTCTAACCTTGCGCGATTATAGCAAGGTTTGCGGCGAGCGCAAGACTCTCATCTTCAGAATCGAAAAACTTCAGCCTAAGTCTGGAGGCCTCCATGCCCTCGACAGCACATTGGACGAGCCGGTGGTTGGTTGTCCTGTTTTGTCTTGCTGGTTCCACGCTTGTCTTCTCGCAGAGCACCGGCGGCAGAATTCTCGGCCGGGTTGCAGATCCCAGCGGCGCTGTGCTGGCCAACGTGAAAGTCACCCTGGTGAATGAGGCCACGGGTGTCAGTCAGGAGGCGCTCACGAACGGCAGCGGCGATTATGGGTTTCCACAAGTCGCGGTCGGCACATACCGGCTGGAGTTCGACCTCGCCGGTTTCAAAAAGAATGTGCAACGCGGTATCACGGTCGATCTCAATCAGGTCCTGACCGTCAATTCAATCATGCAGATCGGCCAGACCCAGGAGACGGTAGAAGTTACGTCCGAAGCTCCCCTGGTCGACACCACCAGCACGCAGTTGGGCTCCATAATGGACTCCAAACAAGTTTCCCAGTTGCCTCTCAACGCCCGCGATACCTATCAGCTTCTTCAGTTGCAGCCGGGCGTGCAGGGCGTAGGCGGGTCCGATCTCTTTTATGGAAGTAATACGGCGGGCGCAGTTTCCGTGAATGGTGGTCGAGGACGGTCCAATAACTTCAGCGTGAACGGCGGAGATGGCAACGATCTGTTCGCCAACTCCCCGGCGATTCAGCCTTCTCCGGACAGCATCTCCGAGTTCCGCGTTCTTTCCAATACGTTCGACGCGGAATACGGCCGCAACTCCGGTGCGGTCATCAACGTGGTCACCAAGTCCGGTACCAACCAGTTGCACGGGAGCGTCTACGAGTTCTTCCGCAACAAAGTGTTGGATGCCAGAGGATTCCTGGACCCAGCCACACCGGACAACAAGCAAAATCAGTTTGGTGGAACCTTTGGCGGACCCATCAAGAAGGATCGCACATTTTTCTTTGCTTCTTATGAAGGACGGCGCATCGTGCAGGGCATCACCGGCGATCCAACCGTGGTGCCGACCGCTTCCGATCGTGCTGGGATAGGATTCGCCAATGGTGGAGGCAACATCGGTACCGACGCATTCGCCTCCATCCTGAACGCGCGATGCGGCGCCGGCATCCCTCTCCCTTCAACCCAGCCTAATGGAGTCGTGCCTTACGCTATGGCGTTCCCGAGTGGCAACATTCCCACAAACTGCTTTGACCCAGTCGCGGTCAGCCTGATGAACCAGTTTGTGCCTTGTCCGAACGCGGATCCGACCTGTTCCAACCTTGCTAATACCAACAATATCTTCCAATCGATTCCAAACGACCATCAGCACGGGAACCAATTCACCGTAAAATTGGACCACCACATCAACGAACGGCAGAATTTGAGCGTGTACTATTACTTCAACGATGCATATGACGCGCAACCCTTCACAAAATTCCAGGCGGAAAATCCCAACCTCCTGCCCGGTTTTGGCGATTTCAACAAGACCCGTGCCCAGCAAGTGAATCTCAGCCACACCTGGACCATCAGTTCATCGCTGATAAACGAAGCGCGCGTCACCTACTTTCGGGAAGGTCAGGGAACGTTCCTGTCGCCGCAAAACCACCATCCCGTCACTAGCTCCTGTAATGGCCCCGCCGTGCCCTTCTGCTTCACTGGCACACCTGACACAACCGGTGTCATTACCCCCAATCCCAGAATCGGCATTACACCCGGAGTGGGGCCGGATCCGGCGGCGCACGAAGGAGTGCCCTTCATAGCCATTTCGGGCGGCTTCACCATCGGAAATGACTTCGAAGGCGAGTTGCCGCAGACCGGCAACACCTACCAGTTCTCGGACAACATCACCAAAGTTATCGGCAACCACACCACCAAATTTGGCGTTGATTTCAGGGTCCAACGCTTTTTCCAAACTTTGTTTTTTGCTCCTCAGGGTGACTATTCATACTTTGGGGGTGGACCGAATGACACCGGTAGCGGAATTTCGAACCAACTGTTCGCGAACTACCTCTTAGGACTGCCTGATTCCGACCTGATCGGTTCCACGAACTCGGAAGATGTTCGCGGAAATTCCCTGTATCTGTTTGCGCAGGATAGTTGGAAGGTCAAGCCCAATGTGACCCTCAACTACGGGCTGCGCTGGGAATACAATCAGCCCTTTTACGATGCCGGCGGGCGTTACCAGACGTTCCGGCCGGGGCAGGCGACGACAACCTATCCATGCCAGCTTGGTGCGGCCAATCAGGCACTGCTCGGCTATCCCGACGCCAATTGCAATCCGGGAGGTTCGGCGCAGGCCGTCTTCCCCCTGGGTCTTGTGGTGCCAGGCGATGCCGGTGTCCCGAAAGGCTTGACTAAGCCTTATTACAATTCCTTCGCGCCGCGCATTGGCATCGCCTGGGACCCACGGAAAAATGGCAAAACCACGATTCGCGGCGGATTCGGGATCTTCTATAACCCGATCGAACAATTGGTATTGGAACAATTCCAGGCCGAGCCTCCATTCGGCGGTAGCACGACGATCACGCAAGGATTTTTCAGCACGCCCTTCGTTTTGCAGAGCTGCTCGCCGTTGCCTTGCGGAGGTGGGCAACCCACCCAAACAGGGATTATTCCGAATCCCTTCGGCACCATTCTCAATCCTGCTCACGGCACGCCGACTGACTGGTCCGCTTTCCGGCCCATTGTCCTCTTCGGAGAGTTGCAGCCACAACTGCGATCGCAGTACACGGAGCAATACAACTTTGGCATTCAGCAAGAGGTAGCCAAGAATACGGTTCTCTCTCTCGGCTACGTTGGTTCTCAGGGGCATCGTCTACTGGCAACCCATGACCTAAGCCCGGCTAACCCGCAGACATGCCTCGACATCATCGCCACGCTCGGCGCCGGCAGCTGCGGACCAACGTTTGGCGACTCATCATTCACGATCCCAGCAGGCACACAGATTGCTCCGCAGGGCTTGCATTTGCCCTACGGCCCGACTCCACTTATACCCGGCGGGACGGTTCTCGCTAATCCCATCACCCTGGTGGGATTGCGGCAGTACTCTTCACCTTTGTGCAATCCCATAACCGGGAACGGTTGTCCCTCCGACGGCGTCCCCGTTTTCAGCAGCATCTACGCCCAGGATACGATCGCGAACTCTGCGTACAACTCCTTGCAGGCGTCGCTGGAGCGCCGGTTCTCCAACGGGCTGCAGTTCGAGATCGCCTATACTTGGAGCAAGTCCGTCGACGACGCTTCCAGTTTTGAGAACGCGTTAAAACCAATTTGCAACGGCGTGTTAAACGACTTCAGTTGCAACAAGAGCCTGTCGTTGTTCGACGCCCGGCACAGGTTGGTTCTTAGCTATTTGTGGGATCTCCCAATCCCGAAGTATGAAGGCGCAAAAGGGAAGGTCCTGGATGACTGGTCAGTTTCCGGTATAACCAGCTTCCAGTCAGGCTTCCCGATCATAATGCGCTCCACAAATGATCTGGAGCTGGAGAATGACACCAGTGGCTTCGAAGCGCCCGGCCGACCGCTTATAACCGGTCCGGTCCAATTCCTCGATCCTCGAAGCAACCAGCGCTATTACTTTTGCAACCAGAATTCCGGCACGACCTGTCCCATCCAGAACCAGCCGCTGGGGTCCTTGGGCGGGCCGCGCGTTCTCTGTTGCGGGCCCGGTATCAACAACTTCGATTTTTCGGTGCAGAAGCTCGTGTCCGTGGGAGAGGGCAAGCACTTCGAGTTCCGATCCGAGTTGTTCAATATCTTTAACCACACCCAATTCCTCAACCCAGACGGCAATATCAGCGACGGGGCTGATTTCGGTCGGGTGAAGCACACTCGCGATCCACGTCAAATTCAGTTTGCTTTGAAGTTTGCGTTCTAGAGTATTGTTATCCCCGGGCGGCCACAGTCGCCCAGCACATTCTAATGGCCGCCATGCGGCTTGAGATTTCTGGAGACTTCGATGTATCCCGCACTGGAAAAGGAAATCGCAACCTTCGAGCGCCGCACACCCAAGTCCGCCGAAGCCCACAAGAAAAACCTCAAGCGCATTCCGCTGGGCGTTGCCAGCAACTATCGCGCCTACGATCCTTATCCCATCTTCGTAAAAGAAGGGCAGGGATCGCACTTCCGCGACCTCGATGGCAATGACTACATCGATCACAACCTTTGTTTTGGCGCACTCATGGCTGGTCACTGTCATCCCGCGGTGATAAAGGCAGTCGGTGAGCGCTTGCATCTGGGAACCATGTTTGGCATGCCGCACGACCTGGAGTGGCAACTGGCGGAAGAAATCTGCCAACGATTCCCCGTCGAAATGGTGCGCTTTGGCAACAGCGGCACCGAAGCCACCATGCACGCCATCCGCTTGGCCCGCGCCGCTACGGGTCGCGATAAGATCGTCAAGTTCGAAGGCGCGTACCACGGTCTGCATGACTCCGCGCTGGTCAGCGTCAAGCCTCACGCTCCGGATTTTGGCGATGTTCACGCTCCAAACTCGGTTTCCGGTGGCCTCGGTGTGCCCAAATCTGCTCTCGCCAATGTGCTGATCTCGACCTTCAATGATCTGGCTACCGTCGAGCTTCGCTTCAAGCAGAGCCCGGGAGAGATTGCCGCCATCATCCTCGAACCCATTCTGATGAACGTCGGTTTGTGCATGCCGCAGTCCGGTTTCCTGGAGGGCTTGCGTGACATCGCGAGCAAGAATGGCGCACTGCTCATCTACGATGAAGTCAAGACCGGCGCCAAACTCGGCTGGGGTGGGGCTTCGGAGTATTTCGGCGTGAAGCCCGACATGATCTGCCTCGCTAAATCCATTGGCGGCGGTTTGCCGCTGGCTGCATTCGGTGCGCACAAGTCGGTGATGGACTTAATTTCGCAGCACAAGGTTTTCCACGGTGGCACTTACAACACGAATCCAGTTTCGATGGCGGCAGGGATGGCGACCTTCCGCGAAGTCCTCACTCGGGAAAACTATGCCAACGTGGACAAGCTCAGCACGAAGCTGGCGAATGGTTATCGCAAGACTATCGCTAAGGTTGGATTGCAGGGCTACATCGCGAGCGCCGGCGCTAATGGGGCACTGATGCTTTATCCCAAGGAGATTCGCAACTACCGCGATTGGACCACCATCGACATTGACCTCTGGCGCCACTACTGGTTCGCCATGGTCAATCGTGGCGTGATGGCGCAGCCTTATTGGTGGGACGAACAGTGGACGATTTCAGTTCAGCACAGCGAGGCCGACATCGACAAACATTTGGCGGCGTTCGAGGATGTGGCGCCCGCGCTGGCCAAAGCGCAGCAAGAACGCACGGCCGAAGTAGTGGCGCACTAAGAGATTTGGTTCAAACGCCGGCGTCCTTGCTCGCGTGTTTGCAGCGGCAACATTCGTGTGGGGACGGCCGCCCTCGGCTCTTGAGCAAACTTGTCCACGGCCATCCAAACCGAAGCCCAGCCCCATCTCAAGCGCGTCCTGGGCCGTTGGGACCTGGTCTTGCTGTTCGTGGTCGCGGTCTTCAATCTGAATGTGGTGCCATCGATCGCGGCCAACGGTGGCGTCACCGTCTGGTTGTGGATCATCGCTCTGTTGTTATTCTTCTGGCCACAGGGCATCGCCGTGATCGAATTAGCTCACCGCTATCCCGGGGAAGGTGGAGTCTATCTGTGGGCTAAAGAAGTCTTTGGTGACTTCCATGGTTTCCTCTCCGGCTGGTGCTACTGGACGAACAACATGCTCTACGTGCCGACAGTGATGCTGTATTTCGTCGGCGTGTCAGTATTCTCGCTTGGCCCGGGTCACGAATCGTTAGCGGACGACAAAACATTCGCCCTCAGCGCGTCACTGACGCTTCTGGCGCTGCTTACCGTACTGAATATAGTTGGGCTCAGCGTGGGAAAGTGGCTGAACAATCTGGGCGCGATTGGAACCGGCATTGCCGCCGCGGTGCTTATTCTTTTGGGCATAACCATTTTCTTGCGCTACGGAACGACCGTCAGCGCTGCGGATTTCCACATTCCAACAAATCCGCGCTTCGTACTGAATTCATTCGGTGTCATTTGCTTCGGCTTGGTTGGCTTGGAGCTGGCGTCGGTGATGGGAGATGAAATCCGCGATCCGGCGCGAACTCTGCCCGGCGCGGTTGCCTGGGGCGGAATTATCTCTGGCCTGCTGTACCTTGGCGCCACGTTAACCCTGCTGATTGCGGTCGGCAAAAACGATATCAGTGTGCTGCAAGGCATCGTGCAAGCGGTGAGCCACATGGCAACCAAAGTTGGACTGGCCTGGATCGTTCCGCCTTTCGCGCTCATGCTGAGCTTGTCCATTGCCGGAATCGGTTCGGCATGGATGGGAGGTTGCGCGCGCATCCCTTTTGTGGCAGGTCTTGATTCCTACATGCCGAGCTGGCTGGGGAAGGTACATCCGAAGTATGCGACTCCATATGCGGCGCTGATCGTGCAAGGAATAGTTTCTCTTATTTTGGTAGTTATCAACTTTGCTGCGTCCGGCGGGGTACAGGAAGCTTTCCAGACAATGCTTTCACTGGCCGTAGTACTGCAATTGATTCCGTTTGTCTATGTTTTCGCAGCCTTGCTGAGATTTGCCTTCAGCAACGCTGACGGACGAGGCCGTTACAGCAGGCCAGTCCTTATTCTGTCGGGCGCAAGTGGCTTGCTGACGACAATTCTCGCTATCATGGTGGCGTTCTCTCCCGCGAAACAGATCACCTCGGTCTGGCGCTACGAAGTAAAAATGTTCGGCCTCACGCTGTTTTTTATTGCCTTGGCCGCGTTCTTTTTCTTTGTATACGGTCGCCGGAAGGCACGCAAAGCGTCAATACTGGCGGCGGGTTCGCGGACCGCCCAGCCGAGCGCAGCTCGGGGAGTTGAATCGTAGGAGGACGACATGCCAGGTGGAGTAAAAACCGACGTTCGCACCTATCAGATGTACATCAACGGTGAGTGGGTTGACAGTAAGTCGAATAAGACTTTCCCGGTCTATGATCCCGCCACCGAAGAAGTCATTGCGCAAGTCCCCGACGCTGGTCCTGACGACGTCAATCGCGCTGTCGCTGCCGCCAGGACTGCTTTCGATGATGGCCCTTGGGCTACGACCACGGCGCAGGAACGCGGCCGTGTCCTTTTCCGGCTCGCCGAGAAGATTCGTCAGAACGCCGCCATGCTGGCCGAACTCGAAGCGCGAAACACGGGCAAGCCGATCGTCGAAGCGGAATTTGATATCAATGATGTGGCGACCTGTTTTGAATATTATGGCGGCTTGGCGACGAAAGTTCTCGGATATGTGAATCCGGTTCCGGACAACGCCGTGAGCCTCACGTTGAAGGAACCCATCGGTGTAGCCGGACAAATCATTCCCTGGAATTATCCGCTTCTGATGGCGGCATGGAAACTGGCTCCAGCCCTGGCTGCAGGCTGCACCTGTGTTCTCAAGCCTGCCGAGCAGACCCCCCTGACCGCTCTCGAAATGGCGAAGTGGCTCGCAGACGTAGGCCTTCCACCTGGCGTGGTGAACATCATTACGGGATTTGGAGAGACTTGTGGCGCGCCCCTGGTGCAGCATCCCGAGGTGAACAAGATTGCCTTCACCGGCAGCGCCGCGGTCGGCAAGATTATTGTCAAGCAGGCGGCGGATACCGTGAAGCGTGTGACCCTTGAGCTTGGCGGCAAGTCCCCGAACATCTTTTTTGCTGACGCTGACTTCGAAGCGGCCATCGACGGCGCTCTTTTCGGCGTCTTCATCAACCAAGGCGAAGTTTGTTCCGCCGGCAGCCGCATCCTCGTGCAGAAGACCATCTACAATAAATTTGTGGACGCCATGACCGAGAAAGCCAAGAAAATCAAGTTGGGTGCTCCGCTTGATCGCGACACCAAGATGGGCCCGCTGGTCAGCCAGGAGCAGTTCGACCGGGTGCGCTCCTATCAGGAAGTTGGCAAGAAAGAGGCCAAGCTGGCTATCGGCGGCGGCCGTGCTGAGAAGTTTGCCAAAGGCTATTACGTGGAGCCGACTATCTTTTATGATTTAAATAACAGCGCCCGCATCGCTCGGGAAGAAATCTTTGGTCCGGTTGCCGTGGTGATTCCTTTTGAAGACGAAAAAGACGCTGTCAAAATTGCAAACGATTCGCCTTATGGGTTGGCGGCGGCAGTCTGGACGCGCGACATCTTCAAAGCATTCCGCGCCGTCAAAGCACTCCGCGCCGGCATCGTGTGGGTTAATCACATGCAACCCACGTACGTGGAAGCACCCTGGGGCGGCTACAAGCAGTCGGGCTTCGGACGCGAACTGGGGCCCTGGGGCATCGAGGAATATCTGGAGACCAAGCAGGTGTATATCAACCTGAATGAAGCTCCAATCGCCTGGTACTAACTGAGAACCGAGAACCAGGAACTGAGAACTGGGTTTTTCAAACATAAGAACTGAGAACCATGATGTCAACTATTCAACTGCGAACTTCAATTCCCGGCCCGAAATCGAAAGCGCTAGCCGAGCAACGCAATACTGCCGTGCCCCGCGGGATATCGCACGGTACACCGGTATATGTGGCAAAAGCTGAAAGTGCTTGGCTGGAAGATGTGGACGGTAACCGTTACATCGACTTTGCCGGAGGTATCGGATGTCTCAACGTTGGCCATCGGCGCGAATCGGTAATCTCTGCGGTGCGTGAGCAACTAGATCGCTTTTTGCATACCTGCGTGCAGGTTACCCCCTACGAAAACTACGTTCGTCTTGCCGAGCGCATGAACCAAGTCACGCCCGGAAGATTTCCCAAGAAAACTTTTTTCGTAAATAGCGGCGCCGAGGCCGTTGAGAATGCGGTGAAGATCGCGCGGGCTCACACCGGACGGTCTGGCATCATCGCCTTCGAAGACGCGTTTCATGGCCGCACCATGATGACGCTGGCGCTCACCAGCAAAACTCATCCCTACAAGGCCGGCTTTGCACCCTTTCCCGGCGACGTGTATCGCATTCCGTACGCTTACTGTTACCGCTGCTCGTATTCACTCAAGTATCCGTCGTGCGACTTGTTCTGCGCGCGGCATCTGGAAGATACGTTCAAACGCGTGGTCGCGTCGGAAGACGTGGCCGCGGTGATTGCCGAGCCAGTACTTGGTGAGGGTGGATTTGTCGTTCCACCCAAAGATTTCTTTCGAGTGCTGATCGATATCTGCCACAAGCATGGTGTGTTGTTTATCGCGGATGAAGTGCAGAGCGGTTTCGGACGAACGGGCACTTTATTCGCTAGCGAGTACTATGGCATTGAGCCTGACATTCTCGTAACCGCCAAATCGCTCGGCGGCGGTTTGCCTCTGGCCGCAATTACCGGGCGCGCCGAAATCATGGACGCCCCCGGTCCCGGTGCTCTCGGCGGAACTTTCGCAGGTAATCCGGTTTCCTGCGCCGCAGCGCTGGCGGTGCTGGATATTTTCGATCGCGAAAATCTGTTGAGTCGTGCCAATGAGCTCGGCAAACACTTCCAGAAGCGGGCGTGGGAGTGGCAAAAGCGCTGGCCTATCATCGGAGACATTCGCGGTTTGGGCGGTATGCAGGCCATTGAATTAGTACAGTCAGCTGAAGCTCGCGAACCTGCTCCTGAAGAGACCAAGCAGATCACCCAGTACTGCTACGAGCATGGACTAATCACGATTACCGCAGGCTCGTATTCCAACGTGATTCGCATCCTCGTGCCCCTGGTTGTGACCAACGAGCAGATGGATGAAGGCCTCGATGTGCTTGAGTCCGCGCTACAATCCGTATACGAGAAGAAGGAAGCGGTCGCCCAGCCAGTTTAAAGAGGGCGAAGCTTCTGCTGGCACCGGTGCGGTAATCTAAATACGTTTCGGATTTATCCGCCGCAGGATTAGAGGATCTGAAAATGACAGTCGCCGCGCCAACGCTTACTAAAGTCCCCAACTACGTCAACGGCCTCTGGGCCGAATCGAACGCTCGTGAGTGGGTGGATGTAACCAATCCCGCCACGGGAGAGGTAATTGCTCAGACGCCGCTTTCCGATGCCGCCGAAGTGGACGCCGCCGTCGAGGCCGCTGCCGCTGCCTATCCGGAATGGCGCCGCACTCCTACCGAAGATCGCATCCAGCCGCTGTTCAAGCTAAAGCAGCTTTTGGAAGAGCACGTCGACGAACTGAGCCGCATCATCACCCAGGAAAATGGGAAGACATTCACCGAGGCAAAAGCCGAGTTTCGTCGCGCCATCGAGAATGTGGAAGTCGCCTGCGGCACTCCCATGATGATGCAAGGCTACAACCTCGAAGATGTCGCTCGCGGCATCGATGAAATGATGATTCGTCAGCCGCTGGGCGTCGTCGCCGCCATCGTGCCCTTCAATTTTCCCGGGATGATTCCATTCTGGTTTCTGCCTTACGCCATTGCCACGGGAAATACCTTTATCCTGAAACCATCCGAACGCGTCCCGCTCACAATGAAAAGGACTTTCGAATTGTTGGACCAGACCGGGCTACCTAAGGGCGTAGTTAATCTGGTGAATGGCGGAAAAGCTGTCGTGAACGCGCTGCTCGATCATCCCAAGGTTCGCGCCATCAGCTTTGTGGGTTCGACGCCGGTGGCGAAGTACATCTACGCGCGGGCGGGAGCGAACGGGAAGCGGGCGCAATGCCAGGGCGGCGCTAAAAACCACGTCGTCGTGCTCCCTGATGCCGACATGCAGATGGCGACGCAGATTATCAACGATAGTGCCTTCGGCTGTGCGGGTCAGCGATGCCTTGCGGTTTCCGTTGCCGTGACCATCGGCGAGGCCCAAAAAACCTTCCGCGATTCGATTACCGAGGCCGCCGCCTCTCTCCGGGTTGGAAATGGCCTGGATCAAGGTGTGCAGATGGGTCCTGTGATCTCGCCGCAAAGCAAATCACGGGTTGAATCGCTGATCGCGCTGGGTGAGAAGCAAGGCGCAAAAGTTGTGCTAGACGGGCGCAATTCGAAAATTCCAAAATACGAATCGGGAAACTTCGTTAAGCCGACGATTCTGGATAACGTCCCCGCCACCAGCGAATTGGCGGACACCGAAATCTTCGGTCCGGTCTTGAGTTTGATTCACGCCAACGACATGGATGAAGCATTGGCGTTTCTGGAACGCAGTCCCTACGGCAACCAGGCTTCGCTTTTCACGTCAAGTGGCGCCGCAGCGCGCCGTTTTCGTTACGAAGCGCCCGCGGGAAACATTGGCATCAACATTGGCGTGGCTGCCCCCATGGCGTACTTTCCATTCAGTGGATGGAAGGATAGCTTCTTCGGCATTCTCCACGGGCAAGGCCGCGATGCCATTGAATTCTTCACTGAACAAAAAGTTGTTATAGAACGCTGGGCGAAGGAACACTCGCGCAAGTTCTAACCCGGGCAGCTCGAATCAAAGCAGGATCAACCCCATGCGGATGCCCAGCGTCACGGCTTCGGTGCGGGTTGCTGCCCCAAGCTTTTCCAGGATAGAACTAACGTGAAACTTGACTGTGTGTTCTGAAATGCCCAGCCGGGATGCCATTTCCCGATTTCCCAACCCGTCAGCCAGCATTCGCAAGACTTCAATTTCGCGCGGCGTAAGGTCGTCAGGCACGCTGATGAAGGCGTTAGCCGGCCGAATGCGAGCGGCGAGAGTCTGGGTAACTTCGGGATCGAGCAGCACCAGTCCCGCATATGCTGCCTGAATTGAAGGTAAAATCTCATCCATGCCGCTGTCTCTGGGCAAGATGGCTTTCACACCGGATCGCAAAGCGTGAGCCGTCCAATCCGAGCTGGGTTCATCGACCAGGATAACGATTGGTAAGCCACTGAGTGAAGTTGTGGAAGGGCTGGAATAATCCCGCTCAGGGTCATCACTCTCAAAGTCGCTGCTGCCTAGGTCCCTATCCGCCAGATCCGCCACCACCACATCCGGTTGCAAGTCCGCCAGGTGCGGCGCGATCGCCCGCATGCTCTGGAAACTTCCAACCAGCTTCAGCGACCCCGCTTTCCCGATGATCGCCTCCAACCCTGCGCGACGAACGGCGGAGACAGCGGCGAGCACTACTCGAATGACGCTGCCTCCGTCTTTTCTCATCGCTAATCACTGCCTCGCTGGACGCTCACCCAAATTGACTGAGAGCTGCAACAGCGTTCCCGCGCGCAGCACGGCTGCTGCGATGCTGTCACCGATCTTCGCCGAAGTTAGCAATTCCTGGATGTTGTCCGTATCCAAAGCCGCTTTCCCCTGTAATTCGACGATCACATCTCCCAGAACGATTCCGGCTTTGTCGGCTGGTCCACCCGGTTCGACATGGAGAACCATCAATCCGCTGGTGGCAGCAGACTTCGACTTGGTTCGGAGGTTTTCAGGGATAGCGACCGGCTGCATAGCCAACCCAAGATAAGGACGAGCAATGTGGCCCTTCTCGAGCAACTCGTCGACCGTACGATTCACGGTCGAAGCCGGAATGGTTATCGCTCGCCCTCTGCCCAGACCATTGGTGTTAACACCCAGGACCTTACCTTCAACGTTGACGAGCGGCCCTCCAGAAAATCCCGGATAAAGCGCAAGATCAAGCCGGATGCTCTGGTCTACTCGTCCACCGCGCCAGGTGCGCCATTCGCCACTCAACCCTCCAATAATTCCTGCGCTGGCCACCAGACTCCCTCCCCGGCTGCGTCCCAGAGCGAGCACGAACTGGGCAAGCTTCACCGCGGCGGCATCGGCGAATTGGGGAACGGCAAACCCAGCCTCGGATTCGAGCTTTAAGATCGCGAGGTCGGTTCCCGGATCGCGTCCCGCCAGTTTTGCAGCGACACGCTTCCCTGTAGGCGCGAGAACCTGAATATCATCCTCCCGCCTGATGGTGTGATGGGCTGTGACCACTACTCCCTTGCGCCAATGAATTCCGCTCGAGGGCAAACGCGGCCTTGCCTTTACGGCGACTACCGATGTTCCCGCCTGCTCCGCCGCCGTCGCGAGTTCCTGCGAAAATCTGGCAGTTACAGAATCCGACATTGTTGTTCTCCTTGCTGATCGACATGCGATCTGGCACGAACGCTTTTTTATCTGTTACAGACTCCATCCTGCGGAGGTTTTGAAAAGAGTGCATCCGCCAAATGGCTAGGTAGGAACTAGAGGCGTGGCTAGGCTAACCGGTCAGAGCCGAGGGAAAGCAGGCGGCCCTTGGCTCTGCGGTGTCTGTTTTCGCAAATCCGCTTCTGAAATTATGTACAACATCAGAATTCCGAGTTCCGGTTCGATAGGATGCCGGTAACGCGGGTGCGGGAAGACGAGGTAGTACACTGCGGGGTAGAACAGGATCAGCCAAAAGAACAGCCATGCCCCCGGCTGGCGTTTGCGCAAGGCCCGTCCTAACCCCCAGAACGCCAACACCGAAGAAGCCAAAAAAATTGAATTTTTAAACGGTGCGAGGATGGGGCTTTCCGACAATCGAGGAACTCCAGCCCAGTAGTAGACAAACCGTTTTACGCAGAGCCCGGCAAAACGAGCATAGTCTTGGCGAATAAAGGCCAGCGCTTCTTGCTTGCGCTCGGCCACATAACCAATTTCACCCAACTGGCGGTAGCGCCGCATCTGGAAAACATTTTGCGTCGGATGAAGATACTCCATCCAGACGCCGGCGGCTCCAGGACCATTCCCCAGACGCAACTCCGCACCAAAGTTGGACCGGAGAAAGACAAATTGTCCGAACGTGCGGTGATTGCGAACCAGCCACGGTATGATGCAAGACGCGAAGACTACCGAGGCCAAGAGGACTCCGGTCCAGCAATTCTTACCGTGTTTCCAACGCTGGTACCACGCCCACGATATGGACGCTGGCAGAAACGAAAGCAGCGCGGTATTGGTGAGCCCGGCAACGCCCCAGAGCGCACCCAACTGAAGCCATGGCTTCCAGCCATCTCTTTCCTCCAGCGTCAGGGTGAGCCAGAAAATCGCAGCCAGCAAAAACGTCGCTAGGCTGGTTTCCCACACCCAACGCGTGCACCAGTACATTACCGACGGCAGCAGAGCCCACGTCCAGGCGCTCCAGACTGCGACCTTCTTGCTGAAGCACCGCTTTGCGATCAGGAAAATCGGGATGCAGGTGAGAGCGGAAAATACGCTGTTGATGGTGAGCAGGACGAGTCCCGATGCGTAACTGTAGACTCCAAAAACTTTGAAGACACCAGCGATCAGAAAGGGATAGAGCGGAGGTTCCCAAGCGGTCGGCCCGGTGGTTTCATCGAAAGGATTGCTGAATCCCTCGCCCGTGGCGAGGGAACGTCCTATGCGTCCCATCTCCCAGCCAAAGCTGAAATCGTTGTTACTGGTGCGGAACTTGTAGGTGTGTCCAATCACCATCAGCCCCAAACGCAGGAGCAGCGCGATCACCACCATCCAGAAAAAAGACGTGCGCGCCTGGGGCCACCAACGGTCGCGCCCGCTAAGCGCTTTGATGGGAGGCGCCGGACTCGTGACGTTGCTCATGCGAAGGATGAAGGACCGCCCTGCCAAAGGGCGAAGCGGGACGATAGCTTAGTTGTATCCGATGGGCTTCCTTTCCGGCAACTTGAAGTTTCAACGACGGAGTTTTATCGGGGGGAAACCCGCGTAAACATTGACACTGGTTCTGCCCGCACCCTAAACTGAAATATGGTCGGCAGAGTTGTTGGCATAATAATGCAACAAATCGATAGGCAGGGGAATCTCGAGGGCACTCATGGGCTGGCTGCAAAACAAGTTTGAAAAAAATTTCCTGATCACCACGGTCGACTACGTCTTCAACTGGGCACGGAAGTCGGCGGTGTGGCCTATGACGTTTGGCTTGGCCTGCTGCGCCATCGAGATGATCGCGTCTTCGACGGCGCGCTTTGATATTGCTCGTTTTGGCTCGGAAGTCTTCCGCCCCAGCCCACGGCAAAGCGATCTGATGATTGTGGCGGGAACCGTCACCTTGAAGATGGCGCCCGTGGTCAAGCGCATCTACGACCAGATGCCCGATCCCAAATGGGTCATCTCCATGGGTGCCTGTTCCTCGGTCGGTGGACCTTTCAATACTTATGCCGTCCTGCAAGGAGTGGACAAAATCGTTCCCACGGATGTGTACGTGATTGGCTGCCCGCCGCGTCCGGAAAATCTTTTCTATGCGCTGCTCAAGCTGCAGGACAAAATCGATCAAATGTCGCTGGCGAAAAAGCCCACAGAAGTACGCCTCGACCCCAACATGGTGGAAAATTTCAAGCGTCAGGTCATGATCGCGCAGACGCTGCAGCCGAAATGACCGCGCTTAGCGGGCGTGAGCGAAGCAGGAGTCCGCAGCGGTCCTCCCGAGCGAAGCCAGGGATAGTGCATTTAGCAATTGGCAATTAACATTTAGCTTCGGATTCCGCGGGCATACGCTGGCTTCTGTTGTCCTGCCGCGGCCTTGGCGGGCTAAATGCCGAGCGCCAAGTGCTAGTTGCCGCCACTGCCATGTCCAACTTCGTCAAGCTCACCACTCAACCCGAGCTCCCCGCTGAAGGTGAAGCCAAAGAATTCCCCTTAGGCGATCGAGTCATCTGCGTGGCCAATGTCAACGGCACCATCTCTGCCATGGACAACGTCTGCCTGCACCGCGGCGGCCCGCTGGGACAAGGTGCAATCGAAGGAAACAAGCTGGTCTGCCCCTGGCACGGCTGGCAATGGGACCCACAGACTGGTGAAGCCGCGCACAATCCCAACGCCAGGGTCGCCGTGTATCCGTTGAAGGTCGAGAATGATGATGTGCTGATCGAGGTGTAGGGACCGATCGAAACCACCAAGATCAAGCTCTCATCACCCAGGAACTCCAGGCTAGTATGATGACCGGCTATGTGCGGAATCGTCGGCGTGGTAGCACGGAATGCTTCTGTCGCCCCTGACGTGCTGGAGCGCGCCACGCAATCACTTGCCCACCGCGGACCAGACGATTCCGGCACCATCATTGTTAGAGAAACGGTCTCAGAACCCGTTGAAGTGGGTCTCGGCAATCGTCGCCTCGCTATTCTGGACCTTTCGCCGCTTGGGCATCAGCCCATGCAGGACCCGGAGACCGGAAACTGGATTACGTACAACGGGGAGATTTACAACTTTCATGAAGTGCGGCGGAAGTTGGAACAGAGCGGCGTGGACTTCCGTAGCCACTCCGATACCGAGGTCTTGCTCAAGGCCTATGGACGGTGGGGCGAACGCTGCCTCGACGAGCTGCGCGGGATGTTCGCCTTTGCTATCTGGGACGCGAAACGGCATCGTCTGTTCCTGGCCCGCGATCCCATGGGCATCAAGCCACTCTATTATGCATCGGCGGGTTCCTACTTCCTTTTTGCATCCGAGCTCCGCACTCTGCTGGGCACAGGCCTGCTGCCGCGCCGCCTGAGTAGCGCCGGCCTGATCAATTATCTGACTTTTGGTTCGCTGTACGACCCGATCACTTCAGTGGCAGGGATCTCCGCGCTGCAGGCGGCCCACTATCTAATGTGGGAAAAGGGCGGCACACGGGAAGTGATGTATTTGGACCTCGCGCCTCACGGCGAGCGGAAACGCATTGCGCAGAAGAACGAACGCGCGACGGAATCCGAGCGCAAGGGTCTGGTAGACGAGCTGCACTCCATGTTGCATGAAGCTGTTCGCATGCAGATGGTCAGCGACGTTCCCGTCGGCGTGTTTCTTTCCGGAGGCATCGATTCCAGCAGCCTGGTGGGAATCCTGGGGCGCGCGGGCACTCGTGTGAACACGTTTTCCATTGTTTTTCGCGAGGCCGAATTTAGCGAAGCCGAATACTCTCGTGCGGTTGCACAAGCCTTTGGGACTGACCACCTAGAGATCCTGGTCTCACAAAACGACGTGCTCGATGCCATTCCTTACGCCTTGCAGGCCATGGATCAGCCCACGATAGACGGACTCAATACCTATCTCATTTCGCGGCAAACACGTGCCGCCGGAATCAAAGTGGCGTTGTCCGGCCTGGGTGGAGACGAACTCTTCGCCGGGTACTCGAGCTTCCACACGGTGCCGCGAATGGAGCGATTTGCGGGCTGCTGGAGCTATTTACCGTCGCCGGTCCGCCGAAGCTTGGCGGCTGGCTTGGCACTGGTCGCTTCGAACACAGACCAGAATCGAAAGATGGCGGATCTGGTGCGCGCGGAAAAAGGATTGCTGCATCCCTATTTTCTTTCGCGGATGCTGTTTAGCCCCCGCCAGCGAGAATCGCTTTTTGTTACACAGGACGATCAGGCCCTCGAGCGGGCCGGCGTTGCCCTGGAGGACAGCCTAGGCCGGACCCGCAGTCTCGATCCCATCAACCGAGTTTCCTACCTCGAATTGCGTAACTACATGCTCAACACGCTGCTGCGGGATTCCGATGTGATGAGCATGGCACACGGCCTGGAACTGAGGGTCCCGCTGATCGATCATCGACTTGCTGAAACATTGTTCACGCTGCCCGGAGGCTGGAAATTGAACCGCAGCACGCCGAAGTCCTTATTAGTGGGAGCGTTGCACGGCGCTCTGCCGGACCAGGTCGTGCAGCGCCCCAAGCGGGGATTCACCCTGCCGTTCCAGCACTGGTTGCGCGACCAACTGAAATCTGAAGTGGAGGGCACGCTGCTTAGAATCGCCGACGGGCCATTGGGTGCTGTGCTCGATCCCAAGGCGGTGCGGCAAGTGTGGGGAGATTTTTTGAGCGGTCGAACCTCATGGTCCCGGCCTTGGTCGCTCTACGTGCTGAAGCGCTGGTGTGAACTGCATTCGGTGATGGTCGGCAACTGAATCCCCTTGGCAGGTTCTGCTTTCTCAATGATCCCATGCACCGGCGGACATGCACTACCGGCCAATGACCCAAGTTGATTACCTATTTCTGCCCACTTGAGCTTGTGATAGTGTTCAAATTACTCGTTATTCACTAAGTTTGGCTGGTGGCAAGGGCCCTCGTGTCTTCGACTCCCAAGCCGGGAATCCACATTGCGTGGAAGACGGTAACGTATCGCAGCGTGGCGCTGGTGATACTGGCGGTAATGCTGATCTTTTGCGTGGGACTGCGGTTCGCGTTTCCACAGTTCAC
Source organism: uncultured Acidobacteriota bacterium (assembly GCA_963696025.1). Taxonomy (GTDB): domain Bacteria; phylum Acidobacteriota; class Terriglobia; order Terriglobales; family Acidobacteriaceae; genus JABCYV01. The sequence goes on along the minus strand of CAVOII010000014.1, from coordinate 562,837 downwards.
CGAAAGTGGCGTGAAGGCGGCCAGTAACCTGACCACAAGCTTGCTGGAGAAAGTTGCCGGAGCGGCCGGAACTTCGGCTAAATCCGGCGTCATGAACTCGCAGCAGGCGCACATTACCGCCCTCGACGGCACGGTACGGGTGAAGAAGTCGAACAGCAACAGCTGGGTGGCGGCGGATTACAACGTACCGCTGGAAAAGGGTGACGTGGTCCAGACCGGCTCCGAAGGTATGGCCAAAATTGTTTTCAATGATGGTACCAATTACACCGTAAAGCAGGATTCCCTGATTGTGATCGAGGAAAATTCGGCCAATGAACAACAACAGACCAGCGTTTCCGTGGCGGTGAGCACAGGAACGGTTGACTTGGCCACTGCGACTTACGCGCAAGGTTCCAAATCGCAAGTGGTGGTGGCTGGGGCCACGGCTTCTCTGGCGCCGGACAGCGCCGCCATGGTGCGTAACGATCCCAAGAGTGATAAGCACGAGATCCTGATGAAAAAAGGATCGAGCGAAGTCTCGCGCAATGGCGAGGTGGTGCACTTGGCGGACTGGGAAAAAGTGGGCTTTCAGGCTGAATCTCCCCACATGGCCAAGGCTAAAGAGATCGGACCGCCGACGCCGATTTCTCCAGCTAACATGATGCCGATTTTCATCTCCGGAGAGCCCAAGCCGATTGAATTCTCCTGGACCCCTATGGCTAACGCCGCGGGGTACCGCCTGCGCATTTCGCGGAATCCATATTTCTCGTCGACCATTGCCGACCAAAAGGTCAATACCGCCGACGTAATTGTTTCAGGTCTGCCTGAGGGGGCGTACTACTGGGTGGTCCAATCCTACGATGCTGACGATAAAGTGTCGATGGAGAGTGAGAAGAACCGTTTCACGATTATCCCCAAGGGGAAGGACACGGCCGCCATCAATCTGGAACTGGACCCATTCATTCAGCACGGGCACGTGCTGGAGTTGACCGGGAAGACCGAAGTGGGAGCGCGGGTGATGGTGAATGGGCGCGAAGTGCCCGTGATCAGCACGGATGGCAGCTTTCACTACTTTACTCCGGTCTTGCCGCTGGGCGAGAGCACCATCACGGTGACCGCGCAAAATGCCAAGGGTGGCGTAAATACGCTGCAGAAGAAGATCGTGATTCAGTAGCAGAACAGGGGTGGCAGCCCGCCCCTGAGGTGCTGGAACTTTCGTTTGCAATAGAAATCGGGAATATCCCATAGAATCATGGGTAGTCCCCCGCCGCATTTACTAGAATGACCGGGCAACCGCCGGGAATGACGGTTGAAAGATCTTACAGAGAGAAGCTTCAGGCATGTCATCGAACGGCTTTCACTCCAGCGCATCGCGCTTGCACAACCTGAGGTCGTTGTTCAGCATTTTTTCCAGCGATCTTGCCATCGACCTGGGCACAGCCAACACGCTGGTGTACGCGCGCGGCAAGGGCATCGTGGTCAACGAACCATCAATCGTGGCCATCAACAAGAACACTGGAGAAGTCGAGGCCGTGGGCAAAGAGGCGAAGGAGATGCTGGGCCGCACGCCCGGGAACATCGTCGCCATTAAGCCCATGAAAGATGGCGTGATCGCCGACTTCAAAGTCACCGAGAAGATGCTCAACTATTTCATCCAGAAGGCGCACAACCGCAAGATGCTGGTCCATCCGCGCATCGTAATAGGTGTGCCTTCAGAGATTACGCAGGTGGAAAAACGGGCGGTCATGGATTCCGCCTATCGCGCCAAGGCCAGCGAAGTCTATCTTGTAGAGCAAGCCATGGTGGCGGCCATCGGCGCCGGTCTGCCCATCACCGAACCCAGCGGCAACATGGTCGTGGATATTGGCGGCGGCACGACCGATATCGCAGTCATTTCGCTCAGCGGCATTGTCTATTCGCGTTCCGTGCGCATGGCCGGCAATCAGATGGACGAGGCCATCATGAACTACCTCAAGCGAAAATATAATCTGCTGATTGGCGAGCGCACTGCCGAGCAGATCAAGATCGAAATTGGCTCCGCTTATCCCCTCGACAAACCTCTGACCATGGAGATTAAGGGCCGAAACCTGATCGAAGGCGTGCCCAAGACCATCACTGTCGACGATAGTGAAATTCGTGAAGCGCTGAGCGAATGCGTGTCCACCATCATGAACGCGGTGCGGGTGGCATTGGAGCGCACGCCTCCCGAGCTTTCGGCTGACATCAGCGACCGTGGCATCGTGTTGACTGGCGGCGGCGCGCTGTTGAAGAATCTGGACAAGCGCATTCGCGAGGAAACCGGCTTGCCCGTGTCGATCGCCGATGACCCGCTGTGCAGCGTGGTGCTGGGCACGGGCAAGATGCTGAGCGACTTCAAGTTGCTGCGGAAGATTTCGATCGAATAGAAGCCGTCGTTGGCCCGTTCGTCGTTGGCACTGAACCCATCTTAAGAAGACCATGGCGCCGGTGATGTGCGAAACTTGAAACCAGAAGCTGGAAACTGAACCTGGCGTCATGGACACCCTAATCACCCGCTATCGCAACGTCACCATCCTGGTGGCAGTTCTATTCGCCCAAGTGCTCGGACTGGCCGTGCAGGTTAAGCGTTCTTCCGAAAATCAATCCAGCCGCCTCATCCGCATCTGGGCTATCAGTGCGGTCACGCCGCTGGAGAAGGCAATCCTCGGAATCCAGAGCGGCGTAGGAAATCTGTGGCGCGGCTACATCTACCTGCGCGGAGTGCGCCAGGAGAACCGTGAGCTGAAAGCGCAGATCGAGAAGCTTCGCATCGAACAGGTCCGCTTGAACCAGGACGCGGAGCAGGGGCGCAGATTACAGGCCCTGCTCGGCTTCAAGGAACAGTTCATCTCGCGGACCGTGGCTGCGCAGGTAATTGGTTCCAGCGGCAGCGAGCAGTCGCGCTCGATCTATATCGACAAAGGCTCGCACGACGGAATTGACAAAGACATGGCGGTCATTACGGCTGATGGAGTCGTCGGCAAGGTGTTGCGCGTTTTCAACTCAACATCCCAGGTACTGCTGATCAATGACCAGAGCAGTGGAGTGGGAGCGATCCTTGAGAAGTCGAGGTTGCAGGGTGTGTTACGGGGCACGCCCGTGGGCGAAGTCGTGTTGGAAAAAGTCATGGCCGATGAGCAGCTGCAGTCCGGCGACAGAGTCCTGACCAGCGGCGGCGACCAGATCTTTCCCAAAGGCCTGCCCGTGGGCACGGTTGAGAAAGTTACGAAGGGAAACGAACTGTTTCTCAACATTCGTATCCGGCCATTCGCCAATCTCAGCCGGCTGGAAGAAGTGCTGGTGATCACGCAAAAAGCAGAAAAAGCTCCCGCTGTAGCCGAAGCCGGAGCCACCCGTGCCGTGGATATCTTGTCGCAACGCCTGCCTTCCGTTCCGGACAAGCCGCCAGAGGAGCCACAAAAGCCTGCCGCAGCAAGTGACAAGCCAACCGGTCAGCCGCCGTCCGCGAAACCCAACAAGCCAGAAATCGCGGGCGCCACGAACCCTAAGCTACCAGGCACAGCGAAACCACCGGCTAACGTTGAGTCTGCACCGAAGGCGGCCGTAGGGCCGGTTGCGGTGAAGCCGGCAACCGCGACGAAGCCCCCAATCACGCCCAAACCCAAACCCGTGACCATAGAAGTGGCGCAGCCTACGACTGAACCCCAGACCGCAGCACCCCAGCAAAACCCGGAGCGGACGCCCGCCGAACCGCCGCCAACGGAGGAGAAGCCTCACTAACGTGCCCGTCATCACCTACACTTCGCAGGAACAGATTGAGGTTTACCGGTTCGGCCTGCCGGTCGCGATCGGCGTGCCTTTGATCGCCCTGGTGGCGCAAACGTTTCTGCCGCGTTGGCTCCCATTTCTCACCATTTTCAACTTGCCGTTCCTGATAGTAATTTTCTTCGCTGTGGCCCGGCGCAACCCGGTTGCAGGACTACTCACAGGTGGCGTGATCGGCGTTTTACAGGATGCATTGGGTGGACAATACATTGGTGTGTTTGGCATCGCCCAGACCGTCGTGGGCTATGGCGCGTCTTCGCTGGGGGCGAAGTTAGATGTGGAAAATGCTGGCGCCCGATTCCTGGTGACCTTATTCTTCTACGTGGCCCATGAGGTGGTTTACTTCACGGTGGCTCGCGGCCTGGTCGGAATGCCGCTGCAGTGGAGCTGGATGCGCGAGCTCGGATCGGCGCTGGCCAACGCCATCTTAGCTGTGTTCCTGTTCGCCTTGCTGGATCGGTTCAAGCAGAGGACATGAAGATCAACAGCGGTCTATGCCCTTCGGTCACTCAAAACTCCATCCCATTCCTGCAACTCACCGGGTTACAATTAGTTAGCTTCCCGAAAGGAATTTGATTTCCGGCATTGGGACTCCTCACTCGTGGTGTAGCCACCGCGACCCTAAAGCCTGAAACCTGACGCCCGATGTTTGGACGCGACGAAAAAGTTTCGCATGCACGCCTGACCGCGGTGCAGTACATCATCCTCGTCATTTTTCTGGTGCTGGCGTACGGACTGTGGCGGCTGCAAGTGGTACAGAGCGAGTTCTATGCCGCGCTGGCGGAAAAGAACAAGACGCGTGAAGTTCCCATCCTGGCGCCGCGGGGCAAGATTCTGGACCGCGAAGGGCGCATCATTGTTGAGAATTATCCTTCGTTTACCGCGCTCCTGCTGCGTGATTCCTCGCGCGACCTTTCGGCTGATGCCGATCTCATTGCCGAGGGCTTGCACTTGGATCCGAAGGAGGTGCGCGACCGCATCCGCAAATTCTCTGGCCTGCCGCAGTACCGGCCAATTTTTCTTAAGGAAGACATCACGCAAGACGAGCTGGCTTTCATCGAAGCTCACCGCAACGAACTGCCGGAATTGGACACTATCGTAGCGCACCGCCGGCTCTACCCGCGCAACGGTTTTATGGCTCATTTGGTCGGCTACGTCGGTGAAGTCAGTGAGCAGATGCTGAACCAGCCGCGATGGGAACTCTACAATCCTGGTGACGTCGTCGGCCAGTCGGGCGTTGAGCTGGAATACAACCAGATTTTGATGGGCAAGAACGGTTCCCGCCAGGTACTGGTGAACAGCCGTGGCAAGGAAATAAAACAACTGCAGGAGAAACCAGCCGAGCCCGGCCACCAGCTCAAACTGACCATCGACATCGACCTCCAGATTGCCGCCGAACAGGCGCTCCAGGGTAGGAACGGAGCCATCGTCGCCATGGACCCGCGGACCGGCGAAATTCTTGCCATGGTCAGCCGGCCAGTGTTCGATCCCAACGATTTTGCGGTACGCATCAAGCGCGATGAATGGACCAAGCTGGTTGACGATGAAGATCACCCGCTGTTGAATAAAGCCATCCAGGCCCAGCTTGCTCCGGGTTCCGTCTTCAAGATCATCATGGCGACAGCTGGACTTCAGGAGGGCATCGCCCAGGACATGCACGTGACCTGCAATGGAGGTGCGACGTTCTACGGGCGCTACTTCAAGTGCTGGGTGGTGGCGGAGCATCGCGTGCATGGCGTCGTCGGCATTACCAAAGCCATCTATCAATCCTGTGATGTGTTCTTCTACACGCTGGCGGAAAAACTTGGCATCGAGCGAATCGCGAAGTACGCCACTATGTTCGGGCTGGGACAGAAGACGGGTATCGATCTGCCGCAAGAAGTCACCGGAGTGATGCCGTCGGAAGAGTGGAAAATTCGCAATTACAAGCAAAAGTGGTACGCCGGCGAGACCATCTCCGTGGGAATTGGCCAGGGTGCGGTTGCGGTAACCCCGGTCCAGTTGGCGCGTGCGATCGGAGCGATCGCCAGCGGAGGCATGTTGCGGCGTCCGCATGTGGCGTTTCCCAACGAAATGCCGCCACATGTAATTCCGGCTGCTGACGCCCCCAACGAAGTGAAAATTCCGATCGATCCCAAGAACTGGGAAATCATTACGGATGCTATGGCGGACGTGGTAAACCCGGGTGGGACGGCCGCACTCTCGCATCTGCAAGGTATCGATTTCGCCGGCAAGACTGGCAGCGCGCAGACCATCAGCAACGTGCTGAAAGCCAAAATGGGCGCCGCCGGAAAATCGAAGTTCAAAGATAATGGCTGGTTTGCCGGAGTGGAACCGCGCCGCAATCCGGAGATTGTAGTTTGCGTGCTTCTGGAGGAAGGCGAGCATGGCTATTTGGCGGCGCGCACTGCGGCTCAGGTGATCAAGGCGTACGTCGAGAAACAGCGCCGCCAACCCACCAAGATGGCGCAGGCCACGGACAAGGTAGATGTGGGTGCGGTATGGAACTCTCGGGACCCGAATCAGGAGGAGGAAACCCTCCGCGGTGGACACTTTGTTTTGCAGGTTGCGAACCAACGCTTGCCGCTGGCAACCCCGTCGCCCGGTGTGGAGTGAGTTTTGTCATTCCGAGCAGGCGTAGCCGGCGAGGAATCCCCACTCCCGCAACCATGATGCTAACGGTAGGGATCCTTCGACTCCGCTTGATCGCTCGCCGACGAGCGATCATGATTTCGCTCAGGATGACAAGTGATTTGGATTTGACGACTGACCATCGACGGCGGAAGACTGACGACTGATGTCCAGATATATTTCATATCGTGATTTCGATTGGCTGCTGCTGACTTTCGTCCTGCTGATTTGCGGGCTGGGCGTGATGGAGATCCACAGCGCGACCATGCACACCAAGTTTGCGGGAGCGCACCTTAAGCAGGTTTATTGGATCATCGGCGGTATCGCGGGCATGTTCCTGGTAAGTCTGGTCAATTACCAACTTCTGCTCGACCGGGTGCATTGGATCTACTTGGTGGCAGTGGCTTCGCTGATGGTGGTGCTGATTTTCGGACAGAAATATCTGGGTGCCCGACGCTGGGTAAAGATGCCCGGCGGTGGACACTTCCAGCCTTCGGAGTGGGTGAAGCTGATTCTGATCCTGGCCATGGCAAAGTACCTCGCTGACTTGCATGAGAAGGAGCTCTCCTGGACAGACTTCCTCAAAGCCGGAGCCATGGTAGGCGTGCCGATGCTCATGGTATTAGCGCAGCCCGATCTGGGAACTGCGCTCACTTATATGCCGATCGCCGTCATGGGCATGTTCTTGGGCGGGGTTCGGCTGAAGCAGGCGCTGATCGTGATTTTGGCCGGGGCCTTGTTGATGCCGCTTGCCTGGCACGCCTTGAAACCTTATCAGCGTGATCGTCTGACTAGTTTCATGCATCCTGACGCCGACAGCCAGGGTAAGGGTTACCAGGTTAATCAATCCCTGATTGCCGTGGGCTCCGGCGGAATTTGGGGAAGTTCGGAGGGCTCGCAGACCCATTTAGCCTTCCTTCCAGTGCCGCAAACGGACTTTATTTTCGCTGCTTTTGCCGAAGAGCACGGATTTGTGGGCGCGTTGGGAGTGATGCTGCTATACTTTATAGTGCTGATGCGATTGACCCAGAATGCGCAGACGGCGCCCGACCGCGCCGGCACATTCGTGGTGATGGGCGTGGTAGCTGTGCTTAGCTTTCACATCCTTGTCAATGTCGGCATGGTGGTCGGTTTTATGCCGGTCACCGGAATACCCTTGCCCTTGATGAGTTATGGCGGGTCTTCTGTCCTGTTTATGTTTCTGGCGCTGGGCATAGTGATGAATGTTAGGATGCGCCGTTTTGTGAACTGAAGCAGGAGGAAGAAGGCGGGGTAAGTTTTCCCGCGCAAGCCATGCGCGGCCTGAAAACAAGATTACGATCGCCCTCGCGTAAAGAGGGCACTCACCGGCTGGAAGCGGTTCGAAGCCGGGCAGGATTGAAGCTAAAGCGTTGTCAGGCCGGTAACGGCCCCCTCTGATCTTGAGAGATCTCGAGAGAGCGGTCACAAACCTGGCGAAGCGCTAATGCGATAAGTGCGAAAGATTCCCACGCTCATGCAACGGATTCGGTCACGGAGAGAACTCCGAGGCCCAGGCCGTGCCTTGTTCGGCACGGCCGTCGCAGCGCTCCATCCTCCCCGCCTCTTTCTGCTTTTCCACCCGGTGCATCCTACGGCCGCCTGATCGGCCGAGGACCGGAGTTAGCATGACAAAAGAACTTTTTGTGTCTTCCACACCCCATGAAACTAAGGTGGGGATGGTCGAAGACGATCTGCTCGCCGAAATCTACCTCGAGCGCGAAAACGAATATACCCTGGCTGGTTCTATCTACAAGGGACGCGTTACCAGGGTCCTTCCCGGGATGCAATCCGCATTCGTAGACATCGGCTTGGAGCGCGATGCCTTCCTCTACGTTTCCGACTTCATGGAGCTCGAAGACTCTGAGGAAATCGACGATGTTCCGACCAACCGTCCACTGCCGGCGCAAGGCTATCAACCGCAGTTTCGGACGGAAAACCAAGCCGCATCAACCGAAGCTCAGGCGCCGAGTGTGACGCCCGAGCGGCATATTCATGTTGAAGAACAGGGCACCCATCCACCGGCGGAAAACCGCGAGCGATTTGGTCCCGGCGAGGCCAGATCCAGCGAAGCCACGCCCAGTGAGCCCAGAGATGATCGCGGTGGATTGCGCGGTCGTCGCCGTCGTCGTGGCCGTCGCGGCGAGCGCTTTCCGGAATCCAAGTTCGCTCGCCCAGCTACGGAGACCGCGCGAGAGCCTCTGCGCAATGAACGACCGGAACGACCGGAGCGAGCGGAACGGTCGGAACGAAGCGATCACTCAGGGCGCACCGATCGGGGCGAGTACGGCCCGCCACCAGGCTATCAGCCCATTATTTTGCCTGGAGAGTCCATCTCGAAGTATCGGCGACTGTCTCAGACCCGGCTCACACCACAGAGCGCGCAGGCCAGTTCCTCGGCGAATAGTGTAGCGGCCGAGGCATCCGCGGTCGCAGGCAGGTTTCCTGAGGATGAACCTCTGTTCGCGAATTCTCAGCCGCTGACAGAGAAGCGCGTCGAGCCAGAACCGCAGCGTCCCGAAGTTGAATCGCCGGAGTGGGACCGCAAGCAGCAGAGGCTGCACCAGATGAACGTCGCCGCTGTATTCGGCGGGGAGACCACAAAAGACGTAGTGGAGGAAGAAGAAGCAAAGGAAATCGAGACGGCTGACAAGTTCAGTATGGTCGCGGAACATTCTGATCAAGCGCTTTCCTCCGCTCCAGTGGGGACCATGGAGGAAGAAGAGATAGAAGAAGAGGAAGCCGATCTCGCTCATTATGTGGAGGAACTCGAGGAGGACGCCGCCTTCGAGGAAGTCGAAGAAGAGACGCACCACGCGGAAGAGTACCAGGAACAAGGGCGGGAAATCGCCGCCTCTGTAGAACCAGTAGCCGGAGACGAGGAGTCAGAAACCGCAGAGATACTGGCTACCGGCGCAGTAGGCGAAGCAGGACACGACGAAGCTGTTGCCGAGGAAGAAGAGGAAGAAGCAGAAGAAGCAGAACTCGACGAAGCCCAAGCCGAAGCCGAAGCGGCCGTCGATGCAGAAGCTCGCGGAAATGGGACGGCGGAGGCCAGCGCCGAAGTGCGGGGCCCAGCCGCGACTGCACCTTATACGCAGCGGGCCCAGCGTCCGGCCTTCGATCGCCGAGGCCAGCGCGGCCGTCGTGGCGGGCGCCGATTCCGCCGCAACGAACCCCACAACGTCCCGCAAATCAGCGACCTACTCAAGGAAGGCCAGGAAATTCTGGTGCAGATCGCGAAGGAGCCAATTGGCAAAAAAGGCGCTCGCATCACCAGCCACATTGCTCTTCCGGGTCGCTTTCTGGTGTATTTACCGACGGTCAACCATACCGGCGTGTCGCGCAAAATCTCGTCCGAGGAAGAGCGCCAGCGGTTGAAGAGGATCATTCAAAGCGAACGCGAAAACGGTCACGGTGGATTCATCGTGCGCACCGCCGCGCAAGGGGCGGAAGAGGAAGATCTTCGTGCGGATATCCGTTTCCTGAAGGGCCTTTGGAGTGAGATCAAGAGCCGTGCTGATAGCGGCAAGAGCCCGGCCTTGATCTATCACGATCTGAACGTAGTGGAGCGCGTGCTCCGCGACCAGGTCACTGCGGATTTCTCCGCCATCTGGGTCGACACCACCGAGGAGTATGAGCGAATTTTGCGCTTCGCCAATCGCTTCCAGCCTGCTCTGGTCAAGCGCGTGAAGCTCTACACCAAGGAAACTCCGCTGTTCGACCAGTTCGGACTCAGCGAGGAGATCAACAAGGCACTTAAGTCGAAAGTCTGGCTGAAGAGTGGTGGATACATCGTCATCAACCAGACCGAGGCGCTGGTCGCCATCGACGTCAATACCGGCAAGTACGTGGGAAAGACTGCGCGACTCGAAGACACCATCGTCAAGACCAACGTGGACGCCATCAAAGAAATCGTTCGACAAATCCGGCTGCGCGATCTGGGCGGAATCATCATCATCGACTTCATCGACATGGATGAACGCCGCAACCGTCAAAAAGTCATGCAGGCGTTGGAAGAGGCTTTGCGCGCCGACCGCGCCCCGTCGAAGGTTTTGCAGTTTAACGATTTTGGACTAGTCGCGATCACTCGCAAGCGCGTGAAGCAGTCCTTGGAACGCACCATTGGGACGCCTTGTCCGTACTGCCAGTCGACGGGCTTTGTGAAATCCGTGACAACGGTGTGCAACGAAATCTATCTTGAGATGCGCAAGCTCGCTAAACATCTGGATCACGCCGACGTGATGCTGCGCGTAAATCCGGAAGTGGCCAAGGCGCTCAAAGCCAATAACGGCCGCGCTCTGACCGAGATGGAAGAATTAACCAAGAAGACTGTGATTGTGAAGAGCGACCCCGCTCTGCACCAGGAGCAGTTCGACGTCAACTGAGCTGACGTCAATTTAGCTGACGGCGCTTGCCTTTTAGCGCTTCACTGACGCCTTAGGCCGGCGCAGCAAAAACCAAGCCGGGTCGGCCAGCGGCTCGTTTTTTCCTATCTTCAGCGGGCATCCTGCGCCTCCAAATCTACATCTACCGTTGGCTGGGAATCGTCAATCAGAGATGCCTCGCCAGACGGATGGTAGCGGTTCGATAGCAAAAAAAGATGCGATGGAGGCGTCGCCCATGAAACTAATCAGAGTTGTCAGCATAGCCGCTCTGTTTTTGTTGTTCGGAACTGGGGTTTCCACCTATGCCCAGCAGGAGCAACCGGTAGCAGACAAGCCAGCGCAGCACGATGAGCCGCAGCCCAGCCAAGAGCAGCCCGAAGATAAGACCAAGCCGAGGAAGCAGGATGAGCAGGCTAAGCCAGGAAAGCAGGACGAACAGGCTAAGCCTGCAAAACAAGAGGGAGCTAAGCCCGGAAAACAAGAGGAGGCAAAGCCCGGGAAGCAGGAAGAACAAGCTAAGCCGGGAAGACAAGAAGATCAGGCCAAACCGGTCCAGCACGATCAGGGCGAACACCAAATGCAGGGCCGCGGCGGAAAGGGCGGAAGGATCCCGGATGACCAGTTCCGTGCTCGTTTTGGCAAACAACACCGGTTCCGCATCGGCCGTCCAATAATCGTCCAGGGGCAGCCACAGTTTCAGTACGCGGGATATACGTTTGTGATGGTCGATCCCTGGCCTACAGCGTGGCTATACACTGACGACGTCTACGTTGACTATGTGGATGACCAGTACTACCTGTTTGACGTGATGCATCCCGGCGTGAGCATTGTACTCACCGTTGTAATGTAGACGCCTGCATTGGAAACACCCTTCAAATGGCTGGCAACTTATCCGGTTGCCAGCCACATTTTTTTCACTCAAAAGCCTCACTACGGTGTGCAATCCATGGTCGGCAGCTGCGCTTGCCCAACGGGCGTGTTGAGCGATGGTGAATGGTTGAAGTCAAACAGATCTTCAAGGGGACTGGCATGCTGGTCACGCCCGGTGAGATGCAGCGGTGACTGACCGTTGGGCGCCAAGAACCTTCTCTCGATGAAGGCCAGCATGGAGGTGTGATCACCCACTGTGTGGGAGACATAATGCGGCTTGGAAAACGGCGAAATGGCCAGGAATGGGACCCGCAGGCCCAGCTGATTGAAGCTGGCGCACTGAGCGGGATACGGCCCAGTCGGGTTCGAGGCGAGGGCGGGGCAGAGCAACTCCGCGTCCTTCACGCTGGTGTCGTTCGCGCTGAAGGGATTCATCGAACATTCCGCCCCGCCGCCCGGCAGTTCGCTGGCAGGGGGGTTGGACAGGTCGGCGCATTGTCCGGGCGCGATTCCATCCGGTGTCCGTTCCCCGCCTTGATGGGCCGCGGGCGGGGTCACGTGGTCGTAAAAGCCTCCGTGCTCGTCATACATGACGAAGATTACGGAATCCTGCCAGCTTATACTGTTGCGAACCGCGTTGATCAGCTGAGAAACAAATGCCTGTCCGCGTTGGATGTCGGTGGGCGGATGTTCGTCGTTTTCGGTCGCTTTGCCCGTCAACCCGAAATTGGGATCCACAAACGAGACTTCAGGAAGCGTCCCAGTCGCGACGTGGGAGAAAAAAACGGGTAAGGGAAGCAAATGCGGATCGAACGGCCCGGTCGGTGGAACGAACAACCGAAAAGCAGCGGCTTGCGGGGCATCTTGAAAGTAGTCGGCCCAGGTGACACCGTTCTGATCCAACAAATCCAAGATTGTGCCGGTGATTGGTTTGTAGCCGCCCAGTGGCGGGAAAGTATCATTGGTCGTCAGGTGGCCGAACGACGTGGCTGCCAGCAAATAGGAACGGTTGGGAAAGGTTGGCCCCGGCACCGAAGCGAAATAGCGGTCGTCGATGGCGAAATTCTATGCCAGACCGTAGTAGAAGGGCAAGTCGTCCTGGTTGTAGAAACCCATGGTTTCGTCCTCTGTGGCGCTTTCCGTCCCGTTATCGATCTGCTCGGTCAAATCGTTCACGCGCACAAAGCCGTCGTTCAAACCCATGAGGGTCCGGTTGGGATTGAGGAAGTTAAGTTCGAGATGGGTGTAGAACCAGGAATGATCGAGATCGGGCGCCACGCATCGGTTGGCGTCATGAAAGGCGACGACAGTGCTGCCGTCCTGATCCAAGTTGGAGTTGGAACAAGTCACTTTACCGCTTCCATCTACCGTACATGACAAACCATCCACGCAAGCGTGGTCCCTTTTATCACATGCCCCGTTTCCGTTGTGATAAGGACTGCCGGGAGCATAAGCCAGCGCACCGAAGTAGTTGTCAAAGGAATGGTTCTCCTGCATTAGGACGATGACGTGGTTGACCCTCTGAATGTTACCGTCAGCCAAAGCCGGTTTCAGCCCGATCGTTGCCAGCACAAGTGACAGAACCAGCGCCATATGCCCGATTTTGAACAGTCGCATAAGCTTGCTCCTTTTGATTTCGATCATTGGGAATGTGGAATACTTTGTAGTACCGAAGCTTGCGATTACACTGGAGCTCGATTGTGGAAATGCCATCGCCCGATTAAATTTCCATGAAAATTCTGTGACGGCGAGATTGCAAGGCGGGGCACATGCACGCGGGCGGCAAACTCGGCCCGGCACCGTTGACACCCAAGTCAACAGGTGGCTATCATTTTCTGTAAGCGATCGTTAAAACGGTTCTTGGACGGAAGATTTCCTAGAACGCAACGGTGAATCGCAGTCTGGGGAGAAACCCATGATTAATCCCGCCGAAAAATCCTTTTAGATAAATCATGTTGTCCCTTACTTGCCCACCACCAGCACCACAAAGCTATCTGGCAGAATTGGCGGCCGGGGACGCGGCTGGTCTGCGGTGGGTGCGGGGCGTGGTCCGAAGTCTGCGGTGACCACAAAAATCTGATGTGTTTTTGAATCAAGGGCCAGAGTGCGCGCGCCTTTCTTGGTGGGTACGGTGTCAGCGACGCTGTACTTGTCCGCGGACTCCTGGCGGATGATTGTCAGATTGCCATCTCCGCAGGAAGCGAACGCCAGCCCGGTCTCCGGATCAAACGCTGTCGCGTCCACTCCTTCACAGATGGGCTGAGTGCTGATGACCTTGCCGCTATCGGCGTCGACAATCGGCATCACTTTATTACCGCAACCGGCAAACAGGCGGCGATTCTTGCGATCGATGGCCAAACCACTCGGCTCTTCACACCCCGCCAGTGGCCAGCGTGCTTTCACTTCCAGTTTGTTCGGATCGAGAGAAGTCAACTCGTTCTTGTCCTCAATGTTAACGAAGACGCCTCCCTTTTCATCACTCGCGGCAAACTCAGGTTTGCCATCCAGCTTGATGGTCCCCACGACCGTGCCTTTGGTGGCGTCGATCGCACTCACATCATGGCTGTGTCCGTTAAAGGCGAACACCCGTTTTGTGGCGGGATCATAGAGAATGGCGTCCGGATTGTCTCCTACTTTGATTTTTCCCAACGGCTTCAGTGAATCCAGCTCGAAGATGCTGACCGTTCCTTCGCGGCCATTACTGGTGAAGCCCCGGCCCAACTCCGGCGCCAGTGCGATGCCGTGGACGCCGGGAGTGTCGGGGATATCTCCCACCGACTGTCCGGAATCAACATCGATTACTATGACGTGCGTGGCCCGGGAAATATAGAGGCGCCGCGAGGAGCTGTCGAGCGTGAGATAGTCCCAGCCCCCTTCTCCGCCCAGCTTGTAGGTCTTAACGACGTGATATCCCGTCCCGGCAGCCAGAGCCAAAGCAATCAAGAGTAAGGTAACCAGGGTTACGCCCGCAGTCCTGCCGTGCAGGTGCATCATTTGCATAGCCTCACTTTTCGAAGGTAATGACGAAAGTACTCGACCGTAACTTTACCTCATTTGTCGCGGAACCTAAACTCCTCACATGCATTCGTGGGAGGGAGATCCGCGACAGAAGGCAACGCCGGACTACGGGTCCGTTGGGCCGGGCTCCGACCTCCAGCCCGATCGATCGCTCGATCCGCGGGCCGGAAGCTGGCGCGTTCTGTTCGCCGTGGCAACCGGAATTCTTTTTGCGATGCCGCTGGCGACCGGTATGGCTCGGCAGGCATGGACTGGGATTTCGCAACTCCTGGCGTTGCACGAAAAGCCAGGAATGGCTTCTCGGACGGTACCGTCCGAACGTGACCTCGATCGCCAGGATGCGCAGCAACAGGCCGAGCTTCTGCTGCAACGCGCACTGAATCACGAGGAGGGTGCCACAAATCAGATCGCGGCGCGAGCGCAGAGATGGCAGGGACGGCTGCATCTCAACTCGCAGTTGAATGGTCAAATCACGGCTGCGTTCAATGCAAATGATATTGGTGTGCGCGCCGCAGCCATCGAGGTGGACCTCGCAGCCCTGGGCGTGGCCAAAGCTCCAGCAAGCGTGGATCAGTTGTCACGCCAGGCGGAATCAGGGACGCAGTCGCAGCGCATCTGGGCGCTGTGGAAGCTCGGGCTGCTGGGTAATCGCGGCGTCGAGCCCGAGCAAGTAAATCAGATACTAATCAGTCATCTGGGGAATTCCGATCCTGAGCTGCGGCACTGGGCCGTGGAAGGCCTTGCCTACCTCGCCATGGACGAGTCCATCGCTCCACTGCTGCGGGAATTCCACGACGATCCCTCACCTATGGTTCGCGAGCGCGCCGCCTGTAGCCTCGCCTCTTCTGGCATGTTTACCCCGGAGCAGCGTCGCAGCGTAGTCCCCCAGCTACTCAACTATGCAGATGACTCCTCTCTGGACGCGCAAACCCACTCATGGGTCTACCATGCGCTGCGCGACATCACCGGCCAGAGTTTGCCGGATGACGCGACCGCGTGGAGAAACTGGTACGACGCTGACCGCAGGAACTAATCCGAGTCATCATCGGTAATGCCCTTTCAGCGAATTCAATTCATGATGTGTTCCCGCAGGAGATGTCCGCTCCCGAGTGACAGGGACGGTTTGATTTGTTCGACCGGCTTCGAGGCTTTGGCGCACTCTGCAGTTAACCTTCTCAGTGGCGTGTTCTCGTCGCATTTGGCAAAGCAACAACCGTTGCCGTAATGTCTTCTGTCTTGACCATGAGGGGATGCGCAATGAGAAATGTTCGCCTTGGTTTGGTTTCTATCTTGTTCCTGGTTGCCTCAGGCCTAGCCCAGACCGGATTCTCTGCTGACCCGGTTGACCAATATGTCCATGCCGAGATGCAGAGGCAGCACATTCCTGGCTTGGCCCTGCTGGTGGCCCGGGATGGCAAAATCGTCAAAGCGCAGGGCTACGGCTGGGCCAACGTCGAGCTACAGGTTCCAGTCAAACCAGAAACCGTTTTTCAGTCGGGAAGCGTAGGCAAGCAATTCACGGCTACTGCCATCATGATGTTGGTGGAGGAAGGCAAGGTCAAGGTAGGCGACCCGATTACCAAGTACTTCAAAGACGCGCCCGCAACTTGGCAGCAAGTTACGATTCGCGAGTTACTCAGTCACACCGCCGGCTTTACTGACTATCCTGACAATTTCGATTTCCGCAAAGACTACACCGAAGATCAACTGTTCAAGGTGATCGCCGGCATCCCGCTCGCCTTTCCGCCGGGCACGAAATGGAGTTACAGCAATCTTGGATATGCGACTCTGGGGATTCTGATTCATCGGGTGACGGGTGAGTTCTATGGTGACTTTCTGCGGGAAAGAATATTTCAGCCGTTGGGGATGACGACCACCCGAGTCATGAGCGAGGCCGACATCATTCCCAATCGCGCCGCCGGCTACAGGTTGGTGAAAGGGGAGCTAAAAAATCAGGAGTGGGTGGCGCCCACCGTGAATACAACCGCCGATGGCAGTCTTTATTTTTCAATTCTTGACTTGGCGAAGTGGGACGCCGCGCTATATACGGAAAAATTGTTGAAGCGATCCAGCCTCGACGAGATGTGGACTCCCGCCAAGCTCAGCAGCGGTCAGCCCAATTCCGGCGACTACGGTTTCGGTTGGTCGATTAAAAGTGTCAGAGGCCATCGACTGCTCGACCACGGTGGGTCATGGCAGGGCTTCAAGACCCACATCTCTCGCTATGTGGATGACAAACTCACGGTCGTCGTCCTCACGAATCTGGGAGATGCCGAGCCCGGGAAAATTACACAGCATGTTGCTGAAACGTACTTGTCCACTAGCAGAAACCCGGTCATTGGCCGCTAGGCGGCTGCGGCTGAGATACTTTGACCGAGGGTAAGTTTGCAGAATTCCATCCGCCGCCCAGCGCTTTGATCAGCGAGACACTGGCCTCCATGCGGCGGCGCAGGATATCAACGGCTGCGCGCTCGTCCGACAGAGCAATGCTCTGCGCCGTAATGACTTCGAGATAGGTGACCACTCCCCCTTTGTAGCGGTTGTTGGACAAATCAAGCGAGTGCTGCGCGGCCGCCACTGCAGCCTGCTCAGTTTTGGCTTCGTCTTCGAGAATGCGCAGACCGGCCAGACTATCTTCGACTTCCTGGAAAGCGGTGAGAATCGTCTGACGATAGTTGGCAACCGACTGGTCGTAAGCAGCCTGGGCTTGTTCGTTGATGGCACGGCGGCGCCCGACATCAAAAGCCGTAACCACAGCCGATACGCCGGCGGAAGCAAATCCGCTTGGGCCGGACAGCCAGGTGGTGATCGAGCCGCTCTCGAACCCACCGGTTCCAGACAAGGAGATCGCTGGAAAGTAGGCTGCTCTCGCCACGCCAATTTGCGCGTTGGCGGCGGACACTCTTCGTTCAGCAGCGGCAATGTCAGGACGGCGCTCCAGCAAATCCGAGGGAAGCCCAGGCGGAATCACGGGTGGCGTCTGATTCCAGGGCGAAAACGCAATACTGAAGCTGGGGGCCGGTTTGCCGATCAGGACTGCGATCGCATGTTCGTCCTGCGATCTTTGCACCTTGACGTCAATCAGCTGTGCGCGAGTGGTTTCAAGTTGTGTCTGCGCCTGGGCAACGTCGACTGCGGAAGCTACGCCGCCCTTGTACCGATTTTGAGTAAGATCCAATGCCTTCTGGAAGGCGTCCACGGTGCCATTGAGCAGCTGCTCTTCCGCATCCAGCGTGCGCAGATCGAAATAGTCGAAAGCCAACTCCGCGTGCAGACTCAGATTGAGCGATTCGAGATCGCCAGCGCTGGCCTGGGCATTGGAACGCGCTGCTTCCACGGTGCGGCGCACCCGCCCAAAGACGTCAGGCTCATACGATACATCGAACGGAATCACGAGATCAGTTGCGTTTGTCGAGGTGGTCGGAAGAACGAACGGCCGGTTTTGTGATAAGTGCTCGCGCGTTCCCGAAACTCCAGCTGTCACTGTGGGATAGTAATCCGCCCGGTTGAGCCGGACCAGGGCACGCGCTTGCGCAAACTGAGCTTGCGCTGCCTTCAGATTTTGATTGGAAACATTGATTTGTTCTTCCAGTGCGTTCAGTTGCGGGTCCTGATAAATCTCCCACCACGTACCCCGCGCCACTTGATCGCTGGGTTGCGCCGTTTTCCAGTTTGGCGGCTCTTCTTTATAGGCGGGCGGGGCCGCCGTTGAGGGTTTCGAGTAGCGAGGGCCTACGGCGCAACCGTTGACGAGAAGCAGAGCAAAAACCAAACCTCCGGCGACAGTTTCGCTTATGCAAGCCGAAGTCTGACGTCCGGGGTTTGAAGTCAGCCCTGTAATCACTTTCCCCCCTGCGCTGGGGCGGATTGAGCAATCCTCACCGTTTGGCCTTGCACTATCGAATCCGGTGGATTGACAATTACGTTCTCATTGCCACTCAAACCGGCTACCACCTCGACTTCGCCTCCAAAATCATGGCCCAGGGTAATTGGTTTCAGTTCGACTTTCTTTCCGTCCCCGACCGTAGCTACTCTCAGCCCTTCGGCGCGGAATAGGAGCGTGTTTACGGGCAGAATGAGATTGGAAGCCGGGCTCGGCAGTTTGAGGTGCACTTCGGCGTACGATCCGGTGAACAAGGTGCCGGTCGGATTGTTTACCGAAATCTCCACCAGCAGAGTGCGAGAGGCCGGATCGATCGCGTTCGCCGTACGCACCAACTTGCCTTGAAAAGGGCGTCCCGGGAACTCTGAAAGAATCAGGTCGGCTGACATCCCCGGTTTAGCTGCCTGAGAATAAGCCTGGGGAACATTGACGTAGACGCGTAACTTGTCCGGTTGCGAGATATGAAAAAGCTCGCTGCGAGCACCGCTGGCACTTCCCTGATCGATTAAAGCGCCGATGTCGGTGTTGCGCGCAGTGATCACTCCGTCAAATGGAGCGTATACCTTCTCAAAAGATTGCAGTTCTTCCAGGCGTCTTACATTGGCCTGCGCCGACTGTACAGTCGCCCCTTTGGCCGCGTAGTCGCCCGCGGCGTTATCGGCATCCTGCCTGGAAACCGAATCGCTCTTCAATAAGTCTGCGTACCGGTCGGTTGTGATTTTGGAGAGGTTGAGATTAGCCTGCGCTGTCCGCAGATCGGCTCTCGCCTGATGGAGTTGCTGGTCTACCTCGGGCGTATCAATTTCCGCCAGAAGTTGACCCGCTTTCACGCGACCTCCAATGTCAACGTACCAGCGCTTCAGGTACCCATTGGTGCGGGCATAAATCGGAGCATCGACGAATGCCTGCACGCTGGCCGGCAGAACAAGCTCCTGAGAGGGAGCGGAGCGCTTGGGCTGGACCACGGAAACGGTGGCTACCGCCATCTCCTGAGTTTCCTTGGCCAGCGTGGCCCGTGCCTTCACCCGTGGCAGGAGGCCCGAGAGGAATAGCACAGCCACGAGCGCAACCGCGGCCAACGCGATCCACCAGTGCCGCGTGCTCTTTCGCCCTTTCGGACTCTCCGACTTCTTCGGCGGCGAAACCACTCGCGCCTCGAGTTCGTTTCCCTCATCCACCTTCATAGAAGATCCCGGCATGGCATATAAATCAGATCTCTTAACTGATTCCCCACAACTAACCTCCGGATTCAGCCTCTTCCCGTCGTTTTCGCAATCCATGCATAATGCTGAAAAAGACGGGCACGAAGAAAAGCGTTGCCACGGTCGCGAACATCAATCCGCCAATTACCGCACGTCCCAGGGGCGCATTCTCTTCGCCACCTTCTCCCATTCCCAAGGCCATCGGCACCATCCCGATGATCATCGCCAGAGCGGTCATGAGCACGGGCCGGAAGCGCGTAAAGCCAGCCTCAAGAGCGGCCGCGATTGCGTCCTTGCCCTCCGCCATCTGCTCCTTGGCGAAGCTTACCACGAGGATGCTGTTTGCCGTGGCCACCCCCATACACATGATGGACCCGGTAAGAGCCGGCACGCTGAGCGTGGTATGGCTCACGAACAGAAACCACGCAATACCCGCCAGCGCCGCCGGCAACGCGGAGATAATGATGAAGGGATCGAGCCAGGATTGGAAGTTCACCACGATCAGCAGGTACACCAGCAGAATAGAGAACGCCAATCCTCCGATTAAACCGATATAGGAAGAACGCATCGTCTGTATCTGGCCGCGAACGATCACGCGGGAGCCGCGTGGCAGCTCAGTTTCACTATCCTTGACAATGCGATCAATGTCGCGCGCCACTCCACCCAAATCCCGGCCCTGCACCGAACCGAAGATATCGACAACCGGCTGGATGTCGTAGTGGGAAACGACCGCCATGCCGCTGCCACGCTGGATCGAGGCCAGGCTAGCCAAAATCTCCGGTTTGGCGCCACTGGTTCCGGTCACCGGAATGTTTTCCAGGTCCTGCAGGGAATCCACGCGGTATTGCGGTGTCTGAGTCGTAATCGAATAACTCACACCATTCTTAGGGTTCAGCCAATACGTGGGAGAAGTCTGGAAACTGCCGCTAAGCGAAATCAACAGGTTGTTCGCAACATCCCGTTGCGTGAATCCGACCTGTCCCGCCTGTGTGCGATCTACGTTGACGTGCAAGTAAGGTAGATCGAAGCGCTGCTGGATTCGTAAATCGGCGATGCCATTTATCTTAATCATTCGCTGAAAGAGCTTATCGGTGAACTGCCGGTTTTTATCCAAGTCGTATCCCACCACTTGCACGTCGATGGGAGAAGGCAGGCCGAAGTTCAGAATCTGACTCACGATATCAGCGGGCAAAAAAGCAAAGCTTACGCCGGGAAACTCGCTGGGCAGCTTTCTCCGCAAATCGTGGACATACTCTTCCGTGGGACGATGTTTCGGCGACAGACTCACTAAGATATCGGCATCAGAGGACCCAATGGGGGCCGAGTTGCTGTAGGAAAGATTGATGCTGCTGTAGGGCAGACCGATATTGTCGATGATGCTGGAGATTTCACCGCCCGGAATCTCTTCATGAATGGACTGTTCGATCAAATCGCAAAGCGCCGCTGTCTCCTCAATCCTGGTTCCGGTGCGGGCGCGTATGTGCAATTTGAACTGGCCGCTATCCACGGCTGGGAAAAAATCCTCACCCAGCCAGGGGACCAGAAGCGCAACCGAACCAGCCGACACGGCAAAGAACATCCACAGAAAAATCTTCCGATGCTGCAGGCAGACGTCCAGCCACTTGTGATAGCCCTCGCGGAAGCGTTCGAAAGCCTCTTCAAAACGCGCTTGCAGCCGGACCAGAGGATTGCTGCTCGAGCCAGGCAGATGTCCAGCTTCCTGCTCGTGGCCTTTCAATAGATATTTGGCCATGGTCGGGACCAGGGTCCGGGACAGCAGATACGAAGCCAGCATGGCGAACACAACCGCTTCGGCCAGCGGAACAAACAAATATCGGGCAACGCCCGCGAGGAAAAACATGGGCACGAAGACAATGCAAATCGCGAGTGTGGAAACAAACGCAGGTACCGCGATCTGCTGGGCGCCGTCGAGGATGGCCCGCTGAATCTCCTTCCCCTGGGCGATATTGCGGTTGATATTTTCAATTTCCACTGTGGCGTCGTCGACCAGAATGCCGACCGCCAAGGCAAGACCACCCAGGGTCATGATGTTAATAGTCTCGCCCAGGGCGCTCATCACGATGATGGACGTCAGAATCGAGAGTGGGATGGAGACAGCAATAATGATCGTGCTGCGCCAACTTCCCAGAAAGATGAGAATCATCAAGCCGGTAAGACACGCCGCTATGATCCCTTCCCGCAACACTCCATTGATCGACGCGCGAACGAAAAGAGACTGGTCCGCGAGTTGCTCAATATGCAGTTCAGGCGGAAGCCCCGACTGGATCTGCGGGAGTAGGCCCTTGATGCCGGAAATGATATCGAGGGTAGAGGCGTTGCCGTTTTTCAATACCGTCAGTAGCGAGGCGCGTTGACCGTTGACCCGCACAATGTTGGTCTGCGGAGGAAAGCCGTCGCGCACGAAAGCGACGTCTCGAATATAGATGGTGCTGTTTCCCACTGTCTTAATCGGCAGATCGTTGAGCTCGGGCACGGTCTCGGGGCTGCCGTTCAGGTCGACGGCATATTCAAAGAGCCCGATCTTGGAAGTTCCGGAAGGCAGAATCAGATTTTGGGCGCTGATGGCGTTGACCACATCCATCGGCGACAGACCCTTCGACTGCAGCGCATTGGTGTCCAGATCCACCTGCACCTGGCGCTGCTTGCCGCCGTAGGGATAGGGGACAGCGCAGCCGGGTATGGTCACCAGCCGGGTGCGGATGAAATTCACCCCGTAGTCAAAAAGTTGCTGTTCCGAAAGCTTCTGACCTGAGAGCGCAAGTTGAAGAATCGGTACACTGGAGGCGCTATATGTAATGATCAGCGGCGGCGTGGTACCAGGCGGTAGTTGCCGCAGTTGCGTCTGTGAAATGGCCGTGATCTGTGCAATTGCTCTCTCAATGTTGGCGTGCGGTTGAAAGAAAACTTTCACTACCGCAATGCCGTTGAGCGATTGCGATTCACTGTGCTGGATATTGTCTACCGTGGTCGTGAGGGTGCGTTCTGTCTGGGAGACGATCCGGTTTGCCATGTCCTCAGAATTGAGGCCGGTATAGTTCCACAGGATACTCACAACCGGAATATCGATATTGGGGAAGATGTCGGTGGGAGTTCGGAAGATGACAATCGGACCCAGGATCAGCAGAAGCAGAGCGAGCACGACGAAGGTGTAGGGCCGGCGTAACGCCAGCGCAACAATCCACATGAAAGTCCCTTATGCTCCAAGCAGTCTAGAAGAGTGCTTGCATAACGACAAACGCCCCCAAACAATCCCTTAGGCGAATAGAAAGGATAAAAAGGCTCGGAACAGCATCTCTGGGCCCACGGCGCAATACCATTGCTGTGTTGGATGAGCCGGGACGTCGATTGGATGTGGAAAGTTAGAGCCTCCAACAAACCCTGTCTCAGCCGTGAATTGGTCGGAGGAGCTAGGGCATGTTATTGCAGCTTGGCGTACTCTGCTTTGGCTTCTCTGAGGATGGGGATGTCGGGATCGGCGTCTTTCCAGAGGGTAAGGAAATCTTTGTAAGCGGCGAGCGCCCGGACGCGGGCGGCATCGGCATCCGCGCCCTGCCCCTGTCCTAGCAACGTCCTCGACTGCAAGGCCTTGGCACGAGCCACGCCCAGATGCGCCAACGCTCCCGTCCAGCAGTTCCAGACGATCCCGCTGTGGTCGAGAATTTTCTGAAATTCGGGGGCAGCAGCACTGCCCTGTCCGGCTGCCAAGTATGCCTCTCCGCGTACATACGTCGGATAGAGGCAGGAAACATTATTGACGAACGCAATTTCCCCCAGCTCGATGGTTGAAGCAGTCTGCAGGGCAGTCAGGGCGGCAGCCGGGTTCTTTTTGTCCAGCGCTAATTGCGCCTGAATCGCTGGCAGCCAAAGCGACTGCATCTGCGTGTCCAGCGGGAAGCGTTTCCCCAAGTCTTGCGCCAAGGACTCGGCTCGTCCGGTATCGCCAGCCATGGCAAACGCAAGCGCGGCTTCAACCCCGACGCCCTGACTCGCGGGGGCAAGCTTCAAAGCCTCTGCCGCTGACTGCCGGGCTTCCGCGGAATTGCCATAAGCCGCTTGTGCGAGAGCAGCATTCGCCAGATAGATCGCTCCAGTCTCCTTGCTATCAGCCCGTATGGCGGAGTCCACAGCCCGCCTGGTCGTTTCCTGCGCCTTGCCCAGATGACCGGCATACGCCTCGGTGTCGGATGCGAGTGCCATTCCAAAGTTCTCGTAATCGGGTTTGCCCGCAAACCACTGTTGCTGGTCCGACATCGCCGCAGAGTCCGCCCCGAGGAAGGCAAGAGCGTAGAGAGCATTGTGCAATACGAAATCGTCAAGTTTTCGTGCCTGCGCCTCGTGAATGATCTGTCGCGTTTCATCAAAACGCTGCAAAGCAAGAGTGTAGTTGGCGAGATTTCCGTAACTGGCAAGCCTATCCGGCGCAAGGCGCACGGCTTGCCTCGAGATCTCAATGGCTTTTTCATACTGCCCTTGGTTGCCGTACGCTATGCCCAAACTGTTGTACGCTGTTCTTTCCCGTGGGTAGCTACCGATCTCCTCCTGATCCGTCTGCGCCGCTTTATCCAGTTCCCCGGTGACATCCCGGTAGTAATTGGCGGTGATCAACAGCTTTTCCCGTTCGCTGGCATGTTCCCGCAACTGGAATGCCTTGGTAAAGTACTCGCTAGCTCGGCCTAGCTCGCCGAGACTGGAGTAGTCGCCTCCCACTGCCCTGTAGCCCATGGCAAAATTCGGATCAAGCTCGATGGCACGTTGATCGTAGGGCAGGGCTGCGGCGTAGCCTTTCTCGTTCTGGGCCTTCCGCCCAAGGCTGTATGCTTTCAAGGCTTCGAGCGAAGAGGTGGTGGCCTGTTCGAGCGGTACATCAAACTTCTGCACCGTCGCCAGCGATTCGCCCAACTCGGTGCGCAGTTTGGATGCCGCCTCGCCCAGCGCGTCCAGCACCTTCTCCTTGGATGCCGCCGTGACCTGCTCCTCGGCCAGTGGGTCTCCGCTTTGACAGTTCGCCGCTTTCAACCCCAGCACGTATTGGCTGCCCAGACTGGCAATCGACCCCTCAATGTAAGCCTTGCTGCCCGCCCGCTGGCAAAGCTCGCGGGTGACCTCGGGCGTGAGTTGCGTGCCAGTCGGACGCGACATCATCTTCAAGGTCGCCGCAACCTTGTTCTCGGACAGCACATTCAGAAAGGGCGACTGGTTGAGCGCCACGCTGAGTGCCTGCTTGAGCGTGTCGTCGAATACCGGATCACCGGTGTTGTTGGCAAAATCGGCGACAACGATGGTGTCCTTGTCGGTCAGGTGGTGTGCGGTCTGACGCGAGCGGAAGTAGAACGCTCCCGCGATTGCAACCGCGATAAGTATCACAGCCGCGGGAACCACAACCTTCCAGAGTTTCCTGCCCGTGGCGGGAACTGCGGCGACCTTCACGGCGCCCGATGAGAGATCTGGACCGAGCGCAGGCGAGGAACCCGATCCCGGCGACGGTGGCTGGGCGACCCTGGGTTCCTCGACTCCAGAACCACTTTCCTGCGCCACTGCCACCGTGCTGGAACTCGAAGCAATGGCACGTCCCGTCTCGGTATCCCGCTTCAGGCGTTGCAACTCGGAACGGATGTCGGAGGCGTGCTGATAACGAAGCTCTCGGTCTTTCTCCAGCGCCCGGTTGATGATGTCTTCCAGCTTGGGTGGCACTACGTGATTCAGCCGCACCACCGCAATCGGGACGCGGTTCATGATTGCTTCGCAAATGACCGCTGAACATTCTCCATGAAAAGGCAAAGCACCAGTCGCCATTTCGTACAGCACCGCCCCAAACGAGAAGAGGTCGGTACGCGCATCCAACTCTTTCGTCCGCACCTGCTCCGGCGACATATAAGCCACTGTTCCCATCATCGTGCCTGGACTGGTCAGGTGCTCCTCGCCCACAAAACCCGTCTCCGTGTTCAGAGCCGCAATGTTGCTCGACGAACTGCTGGCAGGCGCTACTTTCGCTAGGCCGAAGTCCAGAATCTTGGCGTGGCCGCGTTTCGTGACGAAGATGTTCGCAGGCTTGATGTCGCGGTGGACGATCCCTTCGGAATGTGCCGCATCCAGGGCGTCGGCAATCTCGATTGCCAGCGACACCACTGTTTCAATCTCCATCGGTCGCCCAGCGATGCGATGCTTCAGGGTCATGCCATCGAGAAACTCCATAGCAATGAACGCTTCGCCCCGCTGGTCATCAATTTCGTAGATCGTGCAGATGTTCGGATGATTGAGGGCGGAAGCGGCCTGCGCCTCTCGCTGGAAGCGACTTAGTGCTTGTGGGTTCTTCGCCACTTCGTCGGGCAGGAACTTCAACGCCACGAAGCGGTGCAATTTGACATCCTCAGCTTTGTAGACTACTCCCATGCCCCCACCACCGAGCTTCTCGATGATGCGGTAGTGCGAGATGGTTTGGCCGATCACCTAAGCCGGACCTCACCGTAGGGAAGGAGCATGTTAGGTCGTGGCTAGGAGCAAGTCAACCAGAGTGAATTGGCGTGTGAGCGTTTAGGTTTTGTTAGAGGTCCCTGGCAGGAGGAAAAGACACGCGCTAGCGAAAGCGGCTCAACTAGCTAACCGCGCCGACTGAGCCGCTCGCATCGCCCTACTGATTGGTTCCCTGACTCTGGTCCAGCCTTGGCCGCCCTTGGTTGGGGCCCTTGTTCGGAATCACTGTCAAAGGACCTTGGAGAGTGAAGGTCAACACCGTCTCCGATGGCAACTTGATCTGCTGACCCTTGGTTGCGGCTTGCACGCCACCACCAAGTCCGCCGCCGGCCGCGGCCCCAATTCCGGCGCCTTTGCCGCCACCAGCAAGGCCGCCGATAATGGCTCCGATGGCAGCACCAGCGCCTACTTTCTCGGCCGTGTTTTTGCCCCGCGACGATCCCTCCCGGTGATACTGATCGGTCTGGACGTCGTACGACTTGCCACCCGCTGAGATTCGGTCCAATTGCAAGGTAAGCAAAGACTTTCCGGCGAATTTTCCAGCGCTCTGCACGGCTACGACGTGGCCCTCAACGTCGTATCCGGAGGGAATGACGACGTCACCCTCCACGGCCAGAGGCGAGTTGAGTGTGGCACGGAAGGTCTGACCCTGCTGGGCAGTCTCAGAATCAATTGCATCCGTAAGACGCACCGATAACGTGGTGCCGGAGGGAACGGTGACTTTCTGCGGCGGTGGTGGAGGCGGGGGTGTAGCCGGGACCACGGGTGCTGCTGGTGCCGCCGGCGCTTCAACTGTCGCGGCCGAAGCCACCTGATTGGCGGCTGAATTACTGTCGCTATCGGAGGGCGACTTCTTCATTTGGTGCGGACGCCTTCGTGGCTTCGGCAGGGCAGGCTGCTCTCGCGGTGCTGGCGGCACCTGATCCGGTGGCGGAGCGGCAGCTGCAACCGGGGCCGGCGCTGCCACTTGCAAGTTATTTATCACCTGCTTCACGCCCGGTGCGGAGGCGGCATAACGCGCCGCGGCCTGGCGCTGGTTGTCGTCATCGACAGTCCCCGAAAGCGTCACTGTTCCGTTTTCGGCCTGAACGGCAAGCTGTTTGCCCTGCAATCCGGAGTCGGTGGAAAGCTTGTTCTGGATATCGCTGGTAATCTGAGCATCATTCGGAGTCTTGTTGCAACCCACAGCCACACCCAGAAGCGAGAGAAGCACAGCTGCGCAGACGTAGAAATGTACTCGCGCCTTCATAAAGTCACTCCTAGTCGGTAAAAACCAAGTATAAACATTTTAGATGCAGATGGGACAAATGGAATAGATACCAAATTGAACCATTTTGCGGCGCTACTGGCGAGTAAAGGCTCTGGCCGGAATATCCCGCAGCAAAAGTGGTCGGTGGCCGGGGCAACAAAGCTCAGTTACTGTTGGCGGAGGAATTTATAGTCAAGAATCGACGCCGCCAGTCCCGCCGATTCTGGTTCTGCCTTGCCTCGTGCTTCTCGCGCGCGGATGATCCGTCCCTGGCACAGAACGCTACTGTTTTTCTGGCCCGAAATCTCTTCTGGCATCTCAAAGACCATCTCGACTAACGTGTTTTCAGGCAGGTTTTGCGGACCTTGGAAGAGCACCCCCGACTGGCTCAGGTTCTCGATAATTCCTTCATACCAGCTCCCCAGGTTCTTCACCCGATAGCGTACGGGCGTATGCAGCTTGAGGCGCCGCGCTCGGGGAACCCAGGTCGGTTTCTTGGCGTGGCTGCGGCTGCGACGAGTTACGGCGGCCGGTTCGTCGGGAACGCGGTCCACCCGTTCAGTGCGTCGCATGGTTTTCCAGTCGTACTTGTATTCGACGGCGCAAAGCAGGCAAACCTGATAGTAATGCCCGTCGGCGGACCGCCGAGGCCAGGAGAATTCATGGGAGCAGCGGCCAAGCATGAGGACGTCCAGTAACTTCTGTGGCATGGTCGTTTTTCCGGCCGGCATCACCGGGACAAAACATCATCTACCGGGACGCCCGCGTTGGATAGGTTACTTTCGTGTAGCACGCTCCGTACCGTTGCCCGACGGCGATTTGAGTTCGGAAAGCAACACGGCGTAGGGTTAGACGGCCGCATTCGTCTCAGCGGATTGGACTTTGGACGCGTCGCTGCGTGTATTATCAGCGCGTGGATCACGTACCCGGCGCGGGCGTAACGGCTTTCATTTTGGCGGGAGGAAAGAGCACCCGCATGGGCCGGGACAAGGCCTTTGTGGAACTTGGCGGTCAGACGCTGTTAGCTCGCGCGCTCGATGTAACGCGTGCGGTGGCGGAAGATTGGCGAATTGTGGGAGACACTAACAAGTTCGCAGCCTTCGGGCCGGTGGTCGAGGATATCTTCCACGATTGCGGCCCGCTGGGAGGAATCCACGCAGCGTTGCTGAGCTCTCGTGCCGAACTGAATCTCATGATCGCGGTTGATCTGCCCTTCGTGACGACCAGGTTTCTGAAATATTTGATCGGGCAGGGTAGTAGGACGAGAGCCGTGGTTACGGTTCCCCATGCGGGCGGCTTGCAACCACTGTGTGCCGTGTACCGAAGAAGATTTGGCGAAGTTGCCGAGCGAGCGCTGCGCGAGCGCAGAAACAAAATTGACGTACTATTCTCCGAGGTCGAGACTCAGGTGCTTGAAGAAGAGGAGTTGTCACGAGCTGGCTTTTCGCCCGAGATATTCCGCAATCTGAATACGCCGGAGCAATGGGAGGAAGCGAAGATGAAGCATACTCCAGTAACCGCCGACGATCGACGAACGACCAACGACTAACGACTAAATCATGAGCACCAACGCAAATCCCGGGCCGTACATCGAATTCAAAGAAGTGTCCAAAGCCTTTGGACAGAATCGGGTGCTCGACCACGTCAGTTTCAGCGTCATGCCGGCGGAAACCGTGTGCATTCTCGGACGCAGCGGCGTGGGAAAATCAGTTTCGTTGCAAACCATCATGGGATTCATTAAGCCGGACTCCGGCCGCGTGATCGTCGCTTACGAGGACATCACGGATTATTCCGAGCCGGACCTGCAGCGTATTCGCAAAAAGGTGACCATGGTGTTTCAAAACGGAGCTCTGTTTGACTCGCTCACCGTGGGCGAGAATGTCGCCTTTCCGCTGCGCGAACGCCGCGACTTAAGCGAGGAGCAGATATTTCAGATCGTGGATGGACTACTGGACATGGTCGGGGTCAAACCGATGCGCGATCTGCTGCCTTCGGATCTGTCCACGGGAATGAAACGATCAGTAGCCATCGCGCGAGCTCTTGCCGCGCAGCCGGAATGCGTACTCTACGACGAACCCACGACCATGGTCGATCCTCTGATGGCGCAGCTGTTGGGCGACCTGATCAAGCGTCTGAAGATCCAACTGCATCTCACCAGCGTAGTCGTCACCCATGACATGCGGCTGGCGCAGAAGCTGGCCGACCGAGTTGTCTTTTTGCACGAAGCCAAGGCACTCTTTTTCGGTACCTACGAGGAGATGGAGAAATGCCAAGAACCAATTGTGCAGGAATTTTTGCAGTTGGACGAGTTGAAGCTGGAAGCGTAGGCGACCCTAGAAACCCTCCTGCACCAGTCTTTCCAGCGTGATCGAACTATTTTGCGACTCTCCTCTGATCATCTTCTCCACGTACTTTGCGATCATGTCGACTTCGAGGTTAACCGGATCGTCGGGATTTAGTGACGCGAGATTGGTCATCTTCACGGTGTGGGGAATAATCGCCGCGGTTACCGCGACTCCTTCGATTTTCGCGACCGTCAGGCTGATGCCCTCGATCGAAACTGAGCCCTTGAAAATTACGTAGCGCGCCAGTTCCGGCGGAATTTCGATCAACAGCCAGTAGTCCTGAGCGCCGCGAATTCTATCGAGAGCGACAAACTTGCCGACACCGTCGACATGACCTTGCACGATGTGGCCGCCGAATCGTCCATCGGCGCGCATGGGGAGTTCGAGATTCACCAGGGCGCCTTTCTTCATTCGAGAGAAAGACGTGCGCTGCCAGGTTTCGTCGGCTAGGTCAGCGGAAAACGAAGTCGGCGTGATTTTCACGGCGGTAAGGCATACGCCGCTCACGGCGATGCTGTCACCCTTCTTCAGTTCCTTGACGACTTGCGCGCAAGAGACCGTGATCCGGCGGCTGCCGTTCTTGTCCGAAACCCCGGTAACGCTCCCGACTTCCTCGATGATGCCGGTGAACATGAAACCTCCGAAACACCCACTTAGCACTCAGCATTTAGCAATTGGCATTTAGCAAACTGCAATTGGTGCGCGGCAGTGATAATTTGACTGCTATGCATGAACCCGGTTCCCCTTCACAGACCATCATTGCATTCCAGGAGCTGAACGCTAAGTGCTGAATGGTGAGTGTTGAGTGCATTCTTACTCGTACGGATCGCGCAAGTATCCCTCGACTGCGAAGTCTTCAGCAAAGCGATGTAATTGAATTGATTTCACATAGGCGGCTTCGTTCATATTCCTGAAACCGGCGCCTGCGGCGAACGGGACCGAGCCCGTCCCGGCCAGGATTTTCGGTGCATAGTAGAGAAGAACCTTGTCCACAATTCCGGAAGCCAGGGCAGCCCAGTTGACCATAGCTCCGCCTTCGATTAGCAAGCCGGTGATCTCCATATCACCCAGGAAGCGGGCGATTCCGTCCATGTCCGGCCTGCCTTCCCCGGCGACTGCGGGGATTTGTTCCACGCGGATTCCATGCTTCTGCAATTCTTTTTTCCTTTTCTCCTCCGCAAAAGAGCAGAGCACGAGCACATCGTCCTTCGCGGTTTGAACTACGCGGGATTCCAGCGGCAGGCGCAGCCGAGAGTCGAGGATCACACGCAAGAGCGGGCGACGGCGCGGGCGGCCGCTGCGGTCGGTAAGCAGCGGGTCGTCGGCGATAACGGTACCGACGCCAACCAGAATGGCATCGTTTTGATGGCGAAGCTCCTGAACGTGGTGCCGCGCAGACTCGCTGGTGATCCAGCCTCCGCTCGCTCCTCCAGCGCCCAGAGCGGTGGGGTTGCGCGACTCGCTCGGCGGAGGCGCGATCTTGCCATCAAGCGTCATCGCTGCCTTGAGCGTGATCAGCGGCGTGTGATGGCGGATGTACTTGGCGAATGATTCGTTCAAGGATCGCGCGTCTTCTTCCAAAATCCCAGAAGCAACCGAAATTCCAGCGTCGCGGAGACGCGCAAATCCCTGACCGCTGACCAAGGGGTTGGGGTCGGGCATGGAGGCTACGACGCGGCGCACGCTAGCCGCGATCAGAGCGTCGGCGCAAGGCCCAGTTCGGCCTTGATGCGAGCAGGGCTCCAGGTTGATGTAAAGCGTCGCACCGCGAGCTCGGTCACCAGCTTGCTCGAGAGCCTGGATTTCGGCGTGCTTCAACCCTTCGTAGGTGTAAGACCCGGTCCCGATGACAGAGCCGTTCGCATTCACGAGGACGGCACCCACGCACGGGTTGGGTGAAGTTAATCCAACACCTTCATGCGCCAATGCAAGCGCTTGACGGAGAAAGACTTCATCGGTTTCGCGAGATGTCGTCACGGCCGAAGCATTATTTTCACCACGCAGATGTCTTGAGCTTCACCCCGGGCAGGGCGCGAGACAGATTGAGGCCTTACCGTTTTCGAGGCGGGAAAAATCCATAGGATTCTTCCTCGGGTTCAGCGACGGCTGTGCCGCTTCGACCCTTCGGGCCATGCCGGACCGGAACCAATCGGTCGGCATAGGGATCCGCAGGCGGCCGGCGGCGGCGGATACGACGCAGAAAATCCTTCAAGGTTTGCAGCAGAGTGCGACGCCTGTTGGAATTGCGCATAATCTTCACGCCAACAGCGAATCCACAAAATCTTTCGGATCGAAAGGCAGAAGGTCGCTGGCCTTCTCGCCCACGCCCACATAACGCACCGGCACGCCCAGCTCGCGGGAGATTGCCACGACTACGCCGCCCTTAGCTGTGCCATCCAGTTTAGTCAGCACGATTCCAGTGACGCCCGCGGCGTCGGTAAACAAGCGCGCCTGCTGCAACCCGTTCTGCCCAGTGGTAGCATCCATGACCAGCAAAGTTTCATGGGGCGCGCCGGGAATGACGCGTTGCGCCGTACGCCGCATCTTCTCCAGTTCCGCCATCAGATTGGTCTTGGTGTGGAGGCGTCCGGCGGTGTCAACGATCACGTAATCAGTGTGGCGGGCAGAGGCCGCCTGCAAGGCGTCGTAGAGCACTGCGGCTGGATCGCCACCGGCTTTGGTGCGAATTACTTCCGTCCCCGTGCGCTGTCCCCAGATTTCAAGTTGCTCAATAGCCGCGGCCCGGAAAGTATCAGCCGCGCACAGTAACACCGTCTTGCCGTCAGAACGGAAGACCTGCGCCAGTTTTCCGATGGTGGTCGTCTTTCCAGTGCCGTTTACTCCCACCACAAGGATGACCTCGGGCGTGCCCTCGACTTTCTGCACGGGCTGACCATTCGCCGCAGCCAAGATGGCGAGCAACTCTTCTTTCAACAGGCGCTTGAGTTCCTCCGCATTCTTGATTTGCTTGCGGTCGGCTTTGTCACGAAGCTTTTCCAGAATCTCGTGAGTGGTCTTTGTGCCCAGGTCAGCGCCGATCAGCGTCGCTTCCAGGTCGTCCAAGGTAGAGCGGTCGATCTCCTTGCCGAAAGAAACTACTTCTTCGATGCGCTCGCTGAGGTTCTCCCGGGTGCGAGTGACCGCCTCTTTCATGCGATCGAGGAAGCTGGGTTTCTGCTTTTCGTCCAGACTGCCAAAAAGGGTTTGGATCATAGGAATCTTAGGATCGAACTCAGATTCAATTATAGCGGTCAGAGAGGGTGCGCCCCCTTGGCGATAGATTTGGGGCAATGGTGCAGTTTGAGAAGGACGAGCCAAACGCGCGATTATTGCGTCGCAATGAATGCGATGCCTTGGGGCTCGGCCAGATCCTCTTCGACTCCGCTCAGGGCAAGCTTTCGCTGCGCAAAGAACGCTGGCTCAGGACGACAACCAAACTGCACAGATTTGGAGACGAGATGCAGCAGCGGCGCAGGTACAAATCAAAAACGAGAAGTTACGGCAACTGCGGCGGCGGCATCCACTCGAACTTCAGGGGCTGCTGATTTGGAAACCGCAACTGGGGCTCTGACGGGAGCGGCCGGGGCCTGATCGGGCAACGCGGGGCGCTGGATTCGGATCTCGCCACGCTGGTAAACAGCGTCGAGGGCGAAGACCGCGACTGGATCCAGCCGCTTGCCAGAAAGGGAGTGAATGATGCGGAGCGCGTCATTCACCTCGTGCGCCTGCTGATAAGGGCGGTTGGTAGTCAGTGCGTCGAAGGTGTCAGCCACGGCGATGATCCGTGGCAGCAAGGGGATGTCCTCACTTTTCAGGCCGTGAGGATAGCCGCGCCCGTCCAGTGATTCGTGGTGCAATTCAATGCCGGGAATCATCTCTTTAAGCTCCGCCACCGGACGCAGAATGTTTGCGCCCTTGGTAGTGTGGGTTTTCATCACATCGAATTCTTCCGGAGTGAGCGCCCCAGGTTTTTTGAGGATGCGGTCCTCGATCCCGATTTTACCCACATCGTGGAGTTGGGCCGAAATCCGCACGATTTCCAGAAACTCATCGGGCTGGCCCATCTCGCGGGCGATCATTACTGAGTAGCGGGTGACCCGGTCGGAGTGGCCGCGAGTGTAGGGATCTTTTTCGTCGACCGCGCCGGCGAGCATCTGGATCGAGCCCATGAACAGCTCGCGATTTTCCTTGGCGGCACGTTTGAGGTCGAGCACGAAGTGCTCGATCTCTTCAGACATGGTATTGAAAGTGGCGGCCAGCTCTCCAATTTCGGTGGAGCTCTTCAGCTGCACGCGTTGGGAGAAATCACCGCTCGCAATGGCACGACTCGATTGGGTAAGCACTTCCAGGGGATTGGTAATACGGCGGGCGGCGAAAATACTGATTCCGACACTCAGCAAGACTGCCAGCAAAGCCAACAGGCGAGCGGTGCGCTGCATCTCGTACACTCCCCGGTACGCCTCATTGCGGGGCTTCTGCACAATTACCGCCCAATCCAGATTATTTACCGGACTGTACGTGCCAAGCATCTTCATGCTGGTCTTACCCTGGTTAACGTTAAATTCCCTGGTGGCGGCAACGACCTGCGCTTTGCCGCCCTGCTCCACAAAGTTGCGGACGATTTCCAGTTTGGTCATGTCCTGACCAGTCGCATACTCGGCAGTAGCGCCAGCGACCAGGCGGCCCTGGCTATCTACCACGTAGGGAGTCAGACCTCCCAGGTTGACTTCCTGTAATCGACGGATCAGAAATTGCAGATCCACCACCGAGCCGATCATGCCCAGGAAGCGTCCGCTGTACATGACCGGAGTGCTGACCAGCATGACGGTGTGCGCGTTCTTGCCGCTGCCCACGACCAACGCCTGACCATTATAAGCGCGGCCTTCGCGAGCGGCGGCATAGGCGTGCACCAGGTCCTGCTGCAGAAAGGCATCAGGAGCGATGCGGCCCGCGGAAATACCCTTGGATTCGGAGTTCAACAAAGTTGCGTAGGCCACATCATCCGAGGAGGAAACAAAGTTCTCCAGCAGAGCGCGGAGTTCAGGCGCTTGCACGTTCTCGCCGGTAATGTCCCCGCCACTAGCGACCTGCAGAGCGGAGGATAAATTGGCGAGCATCATGCGCAGCGATTCCTGGCGCTGCGAGATATCGTCAGCCAAAGAACGCGTGACCGTATTCTGCAGCAGCCGCTCGTTGGTGATCAGGCGATCCCGGTTGATGGATTCCACCTGGGCGGAGTAGAAATACATCGGCACCACGCTGACGAGCACGAGCACACTCAGGATGACATAGAGAATCGGGACCCGTGATGGAATGGGCAATCGCAAGGACAAAGTGGCTCGCGGCGCCGTGTTCGCGACGGCAGCATTCAGAGACTTCTAAAATTTTACTTGGAATGGGCGCAGCAAACAGCGCCGATCAGAGGCTTTAGATATTACGAAAGTACCTTAGAAATAGGGCTCCGCGCCCCGGTTTGGCAAGAAACAGCGGCGAGTATCCTCGTTCCCTGCGGGACGAGTTAGTTGTGGTGGATCACGTAGAGCGTGCCGCCAGTCAGATTGCACTGGCTCTCCACGGTGCTATCTGGGTTGATTTTGATCTTGCATTCCGCTCCCATGGTTGCGGCAACGCTGCCTTCGGGAGCATCGGGGGTCACCAGGGCAGTCTTGATCTCATTTCCTGCGGGTACCGACACCATGGCAAAGACGATTCTGCGATAGCTGTGGGTATGCTGGGGGCCGACGATTGGGAATGCCTCCACCAAAAATTCCGTCTTAGGGACTTCGCTATGGATTGATTTGGGTTTCTCGGCGGCGCTGCTGACCAGGCAGTTCACGCTAGCCACCAGGCTCTTCATCGTAGCTGTCGGTGTCGTGTAGGTGACCTTCGGGCAAGATTGAGCTGAGGCTATTGCAGAAAGGGCATAGGCGGCCGCCAGAGAACAGATTCCGGTTCGCATAGTTTTTCATTCTCCCAAAAGGCGAGCCGAGTTCGTAAGCTGAGTTGTAGGGAGTGCCAAAGAGGTAAATCGGGAGCAGTGCGGTTAAGTCCAGGTCCGAGAATAGTAACGGGGAGGCCCATGTCGTGACTGGCGAATGGAGATACTTGATTGTCTGGGAATTCCACGTAAGGGTGGGCATGGAGCACGCCTTCGAGGCGGCGTACGGACCGGATGGCGACTGGACGCGCTTCTTCAAACAAGATGAGGGATATATTAGAACGGAGTTAAACCGTGACGTGAAAGACCCTCAGCGCTATCTGACAATGGATTTCTGGACTTCGGAGAAGTTGTACGAGAATTTCCACAGGCGCTGCTCGGCAGAGTACAGAAAGATTGACCAGATGTGCGAAGCGATGACGGAGAGTGAATCAGAAGTGGGAAGGTTTGAGAGAAGGTAGTTCTGTGGTGCGGGATACCATGCGGAGGCA
The DNA here is from genome assembly GCA_963696025.1 of uncultured Acidobacteriota bacterium. Classification (GTDB taxonomy): domain Bacteria; phylum Acidobacteriota; class Terriglobia; order Terriglobales; family Acidobacteriaceae; genus JABCYV01. The sequence goes on along the minus strand of CAVOII010000014.1, from coordinate 526,529 downwards.
GGAGCGGGAATGGGATTACGTCACTTTGGTCTTGCGGGTTAGAGGCGGTATGGTCCGTTCGCGGCCGGAGTCTTCAATCAGTCTGGCCAGCCGCTTCTGCCTGGTCTCTTCCTTTTTTCCGCTTATGACCCACCAGGTGGCGGTCCTTCGATACCAAGGTGCCTGGGCCTGAAAGAAACGCCAGGCAATTTCATGAACTCGAAACTGCTGTTCATAGGCGCGTCCGAGTTTTGCCGTCTTTCTCTGCTCGTATGAATATATCTTCGACCTCGCTTCCTCGCGTCTCTGGAAAGCTTTGAGGCCGGCGGGCCGCATGAGTCGCGACTTTGTAAGGTCGCCGACGCGCTTGATATTCACGTCGCTCCAAACACTCCGAGCTCTCCGGGGAGTAAACCGGATGGTGTAGCTGACTTCGTCGATGCTTTTGCGAACCCCATCGATCCAGCCAAAACAGAGAGCAGCGTCTACGGCTTCAGGCCAGGTAATGCTGCGCTTGCCCGAGCTCCGTTTGTAGAAGCCAACCCACAGTTCGTCGGATGCGCCGTGATGCTCCGCAAGCCATGCCCGGAATTCAGAGGGTGAGGGGAAGAAAGCAGGCTTCATGGGAATTCGCCATCATTCCTGACGACGAACATTCTTAATCCTTGAGCAATTGTCTCGCTATTACCAGCCGTTGGATTTCGCTGGTTCCTTCGCCGATGGTGCAGAGTTTCACGTCGCGATAGAACTTTTCCGCCGGATAGTCCTTGATGAAGCCGTAGCCGCCGTGAATCTGCACGCCTTCATTGGCGCAGCGCACTGCGACTTCGCTGGCGTACAACTTCGCCATGGACGATTCTTGCGTCGTCTTCATCCCTGCGTCTTTCATGGACGCTGCTCGCAGGGTCAGCAGTTTGGCGGCTTCGATCTCAGTCGCCATGTCCGCGAGTTTCCACTGGATGGCCTGAAAATCGCTGATGGCTTTGCCGAATTGCTTGCGCTGCTTGGAATATTTTAGAGCGGCTTCATACGCGCCCTCGGCCATGCCTAGCGAGAGAGCAGCAATTGAAATGCGGCCGCCGTCGAGCACTTGCATGGCGTCAATGAATCCATCGCCTTCCTTGCCCAGCAAGTTTTCGGCCGGGATGAGGCAGTCCTCAAAGATTAATTCCGCGGTGTCGCTCGCGCGCAGGCCCAGCTTGTTTTCTTTCTTCCCCGGACGGAACCCCTTGCTTCCTTTTTCGACTATGAACGCGGAGAGACCATGAGTGTGCGCGGCTCGGTCGGTGACCGCAATCACGACTAGTACGTCGGCATAGTGGCCGTTGGTGCAAAACGTCTTGGTGCCGTTCAGTATCCAGGCGTTCTTGGTCTTCGACGCGGTCATGCGCGCGCTGCCCGCATCCGAGCCGGAAGACGGTTCGGTCAATCCCCACGCCCCAATGTATTCCCCGATTGCCAGCTTGCTGACGTACTTCTTTTTCTGCGCTTCCGTGCCCGCCAGAAAAATGTGATTGGAACACAAGGAGGTGTGGGCCGCTACGATGATACCGACAGAGCCATCCACTCGCGAAAGTTCCTCAATGGCGGTGACGTACTCGACGTAGCCCATCCCCGCCCCGCCGTATTCGGGCGGGAAGACAACGCCCAGCAGCCCCAACTTGCCAAGTTCCTTAACTGTGCAAAGGGGGAAATCGCCAGCCTCGTCCCACTTCATGACATTAGGAGCGATCTCGCGTTCGGCGAACTCGCGCACGCTCTTCTTTAGCTGAAGTTGTTCTTCGTTAAGCTGGAAATCCAAGGTGCCTCCGGTCAGGTTGGACGCGGCGCAACTTACAACCGCAAACGGCTTAGACCCAGAACATTTGATTAAAACACAGCGAAAGAAAGAAGGGAAAGTTACCGGTGGTTAGGTGTGCTTGGCCGTCGGCACTCGCGCGCTCAGCACCGGAACCATCCACACCGCGTAGCCGAGTGGGTCGCGAATGTTGGCGATCATCTGGTTGAAGTAGGCCACTGCCGACTCGTGCGAAATCGGCGTCAATTCGCTGATTGGCTCCGCGTATCCATCGCGCCAGGCTTCGAGGATGGCGGCAAATATCTCCCGTGGCACACGCACCGTGTCCACCACGACGTAGTCCACGGAGATGGCATCTAGCTTCATTGCGGCAAGAATGCTGAAAGTGTTGCGTCCGATGAACAAGTCGGTTCCGGTTGCAGATCCGAAGCGGGCCGCAGCTACGTGCCAAAACTCTCGAGGATCGAGCGAGCCACGTTGGAAGTGCAGCATGCCGTAGTCCTCCGCAATCAGGTGCAAATACCCTCCGCCGCGGGTGACCCGCGCCAACTCAGCCAGCACCCGGTCGGCATGCGGAATGGAGTGAATAACGTGGCGGCAGACAGTAAGGTCAAAACTATGGTCCGGAATGCCAAGTTCGAAAATACTCCGGTGCTCGAACGTTAAACGCGGCGCGAGGGCGGCATAGCGCGATCGCGCCAACTCGAGGTGTTCGTCAATGATGTCTACTCCGAGCACCTGCGCTCTGGGAAAAAGTTCTGCCAATCGCGAGGACCCCTCAGCTGTGCCGCAGCCGGCATCAAGAATATGTGCTTCCGCTGGAATGGCATAGCGACGGATCAACTGAAGTTCTTGCGGCCAAATCGCGCGGGCTTGCGCATCCAGGCCTCGCACCATGGACTCGTCGGCCATCTGCTTGAGCTGTGGGTTGAGATCGGTCACCATACTTCCCTTGGTGTTTATCTGAGAAGATTATGCAGGTCAGAGTTGAGGTGATCTTTTTTTGCCGGTCCCAAATATCTTCCGCGCCATCCACACCGGTGCGACGAAAACATGGGCGGGATTGGTCAAGAAAGCGGGTTTGTTACCTTCGATAAAGTGTCCCAGCCAGGCTAGGGCGAAGGCCGTGGGTATGAGCAACAGGCCAATCACCCAATGGAACCAGACCACGATCAGAGACGAAAAACCGACTGGAATTGCGATCATGTGCAGGGCGCGGTTTACAGGATGGTTGTGGGCGCCATCGTAGTGCGAGTACAGACCCATGAAACACCTCGCTGGACAACGAACCAGCTGCAAATTATACCTCTGTTCTCAGTCTCACCCTCCTTTTTGCGCGACGCTTTCTGCGGGCGAAATAAATATGTCAAACACTTCATTCGAGAGCAGCCGGCCTCGCGGGGTCAGCCAGATCGTGCCTCCGATCTGCTCCATCAAACCGATGTCGATGAATTCTGCGATCGGTTCGGCGAAAGAAGCAGACAAATCTTCGCCAAAATCCGCTTTCACTCTTTGCAGGTCAACCCCACGCGTAAGCCGCAGGCCAAGGAAGAATGTTTCCTCCATTGCAGCGCGTGCTGAAACGACTGTTCGCTGGAGAGGCGCGGCAGCCAAATATTCTTCCAGGGAATCTGAGGTGGAGAAGCGCACTGCGTCCAGATCAGGATGGCGGGGACTGAAGTCGTGTCGTTCCGCGTGCTCTCCCGCCCTGGCCGTTAGCATCGAATGCGCGTCCATCCCGAAACCCAAGTAAGGCTGCCGTGTCCAATACTTCAGATTGTGGCGAGACTCGCAGCCCGGCCTCGCGAAGTTGGAAATCTCATATTGATGTACACCCGCCGTCTCCAGCTGCTCGCAAGCCATCTCGTAAAAATTTGCCGTGAGTTCGTCGTCGGGAACGAAGTGCGCGTGGTATCTTGTACCGCCAGCAATCAGTTCGCGGCCGAGACGGGAATCTTCGTCCACCTCCAGCATGTAGACGCTGGCATGGGGCGTGCCAGAAGCGATGATCTGCTCCAAGGAAAACTCCCAGCTCTCGGTTGTCTGGTGCGGCAAACCGGCGATTAAATCGATGTTGACGTTCGAAATTCCGGCTTCGCGAAGGCGCGTAACATCCTTCATGACTGTAAGCCGGTCGTGCAGTCGGCCGACCGCGTGGGCTTCCTCGTCCACAAATGATTGCACACCTAGACTCACACGGTTCACGCCGAGACGCTGGAACGCCTCTGTCATCGCCGGTGACAACGTGCCTGGAGCGCATTCCACGGTAATTTCCGCTGCCGCCTGCAAATCGAAATTTTGCGAAATAGTGACAAAGAGGCGTTTTAAATGGGTAATATCGAGTACAGTAGGGGTGCCTCCGCCCAGATATACTGAGTCAACAATATGCTCCATGCGTCCGCCCATCTTTTCCACGGTCGAGTTGGCACGTTCAATGTCTAAAGAAACGCGGTCCACGTAGCGCTGAAAAACGGCACGGGAAAAGACGTCCGACGCGAAGTTGCAGTAGGTGCATTTCGTACGGCAAAACGGCACCGAGAGATAGAGACCCAAAGCCATTAAGCTCAATTATCTCACTGTACCGGACGCATTCATGAAAGGCCGCATCTGATCTGAATATGCTCCCTCGCGTGGTGATTACCGGCATCGGTGTTGTCAGCCCCAACGGCATGGGCAAAGAAGCTTTTTGCCGGGCCATTCTTGAAGGCAAATCCGGCGTGAAACGTATTTCGCGCTTCGATCCTTCCGACTTGCCGGTACAAATCGCGGGCGAAATCACGGACTTCGACGAACTCGCCTGGGTTGATGCTCGCGAGCGCAAGCACGTCTCCCGCGTCGTCCCGTTGGCGATGGCCGCATCCACGGAAGCCATTCAAGACGCGCAGCTCGATCCCGCATCGATGTCGGTGGATGAAAGGCGCGAGATTGGCGTGATCCTTGGCACCGGAGGGGGCGCGCAGGAATTTTCCGAAGAGCAGTACCGCCTATGGCACAGCGGCCACGTCAAGCAAGTCAGCCTGTTCTGCATCCCCAGTGGAACTATGGGCACGATTCCCAGCGAAGTCAGCATGCGCTTCGGTTTCCGCGGATACAGCCATGTGGTGACTGCCGGCTGCACCTCTTCGACCGATGCCGTTGGGTACGCCTACCAACACATTCAGGCGGGCGTGCTGCCGATGTTTTTGGTGGGCGGCGTGGATTCGGCCATTACGCCCGGCATAATCAAGGGATACACCCTTCTGCGAGCGCTCACTCAATCCTGGAACCATGCACCGGAACAGGCTTCGCGGCCCTTTTGTGCCGGCCGCGATGGCTTTGTAATGGCTGAAGGTTCCTGGATGTTCATCCTCGAAGACTACGATCACGCCCGTGCCCGAGGCGCTCGCATTTACGCCGAGATCGCCGGATACGCCTCCACCTGCGAGGCCTTTCACCGGGTGCGCATGAGCGACTCGCCGGAAGAGCCGGCGCGCGCGATCACTCTCGCTCTTGAAGAGGCCGGCCTCGCGCCGCAGGATATTCAGTATGTAAACCTCCACGGCACTTCCACGGAGATGAACGATCGGGTGGAGACTCGAGCGCTCAAACTGGCTCTTGGCGATTACGCCCGCAAAATTCCAATGTCGGGACTGAAGTCGCAGATCGGACACGCCCAGGGCGCTTGCGGCTCCGCCAGCCTGGCAGCGACCTTGATTGCGATGGAACACGGCAAGATTCCTCCGACGATCAATCTCGATATCCCCGATCCTGAATGCGATCTTGACTATGTGCCCGACGCGGGACGAAGAGCGCAAATTGAACACGCCATCTGCAACTGCGTGGGTTTTGGATCGAAAAATTCGGCCCTGGTACTGCGCCGTACCTAGCGGGCCTTGCGTGGGCCGCGTCTCCGTCATGTAATCTTAGGCGGTGGGTCGGCCGCTGCTTCATCTCATCTCCGCAGTCCTGATTACGAGCGGTGTGCCTGCTTTTTGCCAAGGTCAGGCCCCTGCCGATTCTGGGAGTTTTCCTTACCTGTTGCGCATTCAGCGCACAACGCCTGAAGGTGTTGTTTGCGTTCTCCTGCGGCGCGACGGCCAGTTTCATCTGGAGACCAGCCACGGAGACCACACCAAGGTATTTGAAGGTTTGCTGCCGAGTTCCAGATTGAAGAAGGTCCAGGTAATGCTGGATAGCGGCGACCTGCCACGCCTTCCTCAGACGCCGTCCAATTCGCCAGGCGCGATCAGCGCGTCCGAGATACTGCAAGTCAGCATCTTCCGCATGGATCACTGGCAGAACCTGGTATTCGTGGCCGATAACCTCGGCCGGCCGGTTCCTCGCTCATTGGATCCGCTGCTCAGCTGGCTGGATTCGTTGCACAAGCAACCCCACCGTGAACTGGATGAGGACGAGAACAAGAATAACTGCCAGTCACCAGCAAAAATTGAACTCAAAAGGCGGCCTTAGGCTTCCAGACGTCCCACTTCTTCAGTCAGCCCCGGAAACCTTTTTCATCCCCAGCGTTCACTTGGCCATCTATGTAGGGTATCTTTAGTAGTTAGTTAACCAATGGCGTCCCATCACGAAGAAGAAGTATTGGGCAAGGCTTATGACAGCCGGCTGATGAAGCGGTTGATCACTTATCTGCGTCCGTACAAGTGGCAGACGGCCATTGCCCTCGGCTCAATCCTGCTCAAAGTCGGCGCCGACGTTCTGGGGCCGTATCTCACCCACGTGGTGATCGATCGCTATCTAGCGCCGGTCCCAGGTCTGCACACGCCGCTTGATTTTTTTCTCAGCAGCAAACCTTTAGTCGGCATTGCGGAGATTGCAGCTTTGGGCGTCGGCCTGCTGACTTTCAGCTTCCTGCTGGAGTATCTGCAAACTTATTTCATGCAATGGACCGGGCAGATGGTGATGTTCGATTTGCGCAGTCAGATTTTCCGCCATCTGCAGCGCATGCATATCGGGTTTTACGACAAGAACCCAGTTGGCCGGTTGGTTACCCGCGTAACCACTGATGTGGATGCCGTGAACGAAATGTTTACCTCCGGGGTGGTCTCGATTTTCGAGGACGTCTTCGTGCTGGCCGCAATCATGGCCATCATGCTGTGTATGAGCTGGAACCTGGCGCTGATCACCTTCGCTGTGCTACCTCTGATCGCCATTGCCACGAAACTCTTTCGCGACAAAGTTCGCGACTCTTACCGTCGTATTCGCGTCGCCATTGCCAGAATCAATGCCTATCTGCAGGAGCACGTCAGCGGCATGGTCGTCTTGCAGCTTTTCAATCGTGAGGAGCGTGCATTTGACAAATTTTCCGACGTCAATGCCACTCACATGGAAGCGTTCAAAGACGCAATTATGGCGCACGCCGTCTACTACCCAATCGTGGAAATCCTCTCGTCCATTGCAATTGCCTGCGTCATTTGGTTCGGTGGCAAGGACGTGATCCGCCACGTAATCACTACTGGTCTAACTTTCGAGTTCATCCCTGGGAGGATTCCAACTTTTCACGTGGTACACACAGCTACCACCATCGGCATCTTGGCCACGTTTATCCAGTACGCGCAGCGCTTCTTCCGGCCAATTCAGGACTTCAGCGAGAAGTACAACATTTTGCAATCCGCAATGGCATCGAGCGAGCGAGTGTTCAAGCTGCTCGACACGCCGCCAGAGATTACCTCGCCGGCTTTCACCAAGACGCCGGAGGGTGCGGGCCGCATCGAGTTCGACCACGTCTGCTTCGCGTATCGAACGATGCCCGCTCCTGAGCCCGGCAAAGATCGTGTTGGGACTGTTGAGGCCGGAAATGGCCAGGTGGGGACGGCCGCCCGCGGCCGTCCGGGCCGACTCCAAGAGCCGGCAGCCTCCAGTTCCGAGCCGGACTGGGTGCTGCGCGACGTGAGCTTCACCATCGAGCCGGGCCAAACCGTGGCGATCGTCGGCCACACTGGAGCCGGCAAGACGACCATCATCTCGTTACTGATGCGTTTTTATGATGTGCAGAAAGGTGTTGTGAGGATCGACGGCGTGGACGTGAAGGAGATGGACCTCGCTGATCTTCGCCGCCGTTTCGGTGTCGTGCTGCAGGATCCGTTTCTGTTTACTGGCTCGGTCGAAGGCAACATCCGCCTGGGGACGTCGTGGATCGAAGATGCTGACATTGAAAAGGCCGCCGAAGACGTTAACCTGGCCGACTTCGTGCGAACTTTGCCGGGAGGCTTCAAAGAAGAAGTTCGCGAACGCGGCTCGACGCTCTCTACCGGCCAGAAGCAGCTCATTTCCTTTGCTCGCGCATTGGCGCATGCACCGAAAATTTTGATCCTCGACGAGGCCACTTCCAGCGTGGATACCGAAACCGAATTTCGCGTGCGCGATGCCCTCAATCGCATGGTCGAGGGCCGCACCTCGGTCGTCATCGCACACCGCCTTTCCACTGTGCAGCGAGCCGACAGAATCATCGTTATGCACAAGGGCCAGGTGCGCGAAATGGGAACTCACCAGGAACTGCTTGCCCATCGTGGCATCTACTACAAGCTTTATCAGCTCCAATACAAAGACCAGGAAGTTCTCGCAACTGCTTCTACGCCCGAGGTTACTGCAGGCGCGGACGACTAGTTGATGTGACGCGGGCGCCCTCGCCCGCGCGGGAACGAACTGCGGCGGTTGTTTGTCTCCAAACAAACGCAAACCGCTGACTGTCGCAGGGTGGGCCTGGCACCTTCCCTTACAATGTCCCGTGCGAATTCTTATCTCCGCCGGTGAGGCCTCCGGGGAAATGCATGGGGCGCAGCTTATCGAGGCTCTGCAGCGCCGAACTTCTAGCCAGCCATCTGCTGAGGTTCGCTCAGCCCGACAGCCAAGGCCGGCTGTCCCCACCCCATCCACGCAGCTGGAATTCTTCGGTATAGGCGGAGACCGCATGCGGTCCGCGGGCTGCGAAACCGTGGTCGATTCGAAGGACCTCGCTGTGGTTGGGATCTCAGAAATTCTCGGCCATCTACCAAGAATCTGGCGGCTGTTTCACAAGCTCATCGCCGAAGCCGACCAGCGGCGACCTGATCTCGCCATCGTAATTGACTCTCCGGCATTCAACTGGCGGGTTGCCCGCGCCATGCATAAGCGGGGCATTCCCGTCGTCTATTATGTCGCTCCGCAGTTCTGGGCGTGGCGCCAGGGAAGAGTTCGCCTGCTGCAGAAATATGTCACTAAGGCGTTGGTGATCTTTCCCTTTGAGGAAAAGTTCTATCGCGATCGCGGCGTGGATGCAACCTTCGTCGGGCATCCCTTGGCTGACTTGCAACACCCAGCCATCACGAGACAAGACTGTGCCGCGCAGCTGCGACTCGATCCCGCCAAGCCATGGATCACACTCATGCCTGGCAGCCGAGTAAAAGAAGTAAAAATGAACCTGCCTACGATCTTGGAATCTGCGGCCAGACTGGGCACAGCTTACGAATTTCTGCTCCCGGTCGCTCCGACGGTTGACCGAAGCTTTCTTCAGAGTTCGATCGGAAATCGGCCTGGCATTCATCTTGTTCCCGAAACCCTGCCTGCGCTGGCGCATTCGCGGGCAGGCATCATTGCCAGCGGCACGGCAACGGTTGAGTCAGCGATCCTGGGGACGCCATTCGTGATGGTTTATCGCGTCTCTTCGCTAACCTATTTCCTGGGACGTTCGCGGGTTAAGGTTCCGCATTTTGCTATGGTCAATCTGATTGCCGGGGAGGAGATTATTCCGGAGTTGGTGCAAACGGACTTCACGCCGGAGAACGTCGTCGCGCGACTCAACGAGATTCTCCCGGATGGTCCACCACGCAGCAAAATGATTGCGGGATTAGCTGGTGTGAAGGCTCGTCTTAAGGGCTCGGATCAGGAGAAGATGCCGGCAGCCGACCGCGCTGCCGAGGCCATCCTTGCCATGCTCTCGGAACCACCGGCGGGACGCCAGCGCTACGGAAATCCCCAATAAAGCGTCCAAACCTTGTCCTGCCAGCATCTTTTGCGTAACAATCTTCATCTTACAACGTGGCGTACTCCCCCAGGAGACTGTGTTTGATGTCCTTTCACCCTCGGCGCCCGCGTCGCGCCCTCGCAGTTTGTCTCGGCTTAGCGTTTTCGTTGCTGTCGTTGCCAACCTGGGCGGCGGACAAGACGCGACTCCGGGTAGACGACTACCAGATTGACGCTGAACTCACCCCCCACACTCACAAGATTGTCGCTCGCGCCAAAGTTAAGTTTGCGGCCCTCGAAGATCTGAACATCGCTACCTTCGAACTGCACAACGGTCTTCGCCTAACCAAGGTCAGTGATGCAGCGGGGAAGTTGTTGTCTGCCGAGCGGGTCACGCAGGACTCTACGGTACGGGTGCAGTTGCCTGATGGAATCACCAAAGACGGTTCAACTACTCTGACCTTCGAATACGAAGGCGTGCTCGATTCCGCTGACGATAGCCCGGTGCAGGGACTCAAGCTGGCTTCCATCGGCGACGATACCAGCTATCTGCTCTACGCTGCGCGCTGGTTTCCGGTGAATGCGTATGGGATCAATCGCTTCACCGCGACGATCAACGTCACCGTGCCGGCGCACATGCTAGTAATCGGAAGCGGGAAAGAAACCACCAACCCTGCTCCGGCGAAAAAAGGCGCGAGCGGCGGATTGCCGACCAAGACCTACACCTTTGTCTGGAGCAAGCCGAGCTTTCCCGGCACGATCGTTGCCGGCCAGTTTCAGGAGTTCAAAAGCAACGAAGCCGGCCTTGATCTGCATCTGTTTTTCAAGCCGAACCATCAGACGCTGGGCCCTCAATACACGGAAACCGCAGTCAAAGAATTCATCTATTACGTCACCCTCTACGGACCGCTGCCTAATTCCACGCTGAAAGTAGTAGAGATTCCGGATGACACTGTTCCTTCAGCTTGGGCGCCCGAGATTGCAGCTATCGCCAGCCGGGCTGTGACGGAGCGAGTGAACTATCGCCTGCTGGCGAACACCATCGCGCATCAATGGTGGGGCGCGTCTGTTAGTCCGGCGTCTCGTGATGACTGGTGGCTGAATGACGGGTTCGCGCGTTACTCCGAAGCTCGCTACGTCGAACAGGCCGCCGGCCAGGCAGGTTTGGAGGAAGTAATCAAAGACATGTCTGTCGGAGCGCTGGCTTATGACACCGTGCCGCTTTCCAGCGCAGGCAAGCTCGATCTGTTCTCACCCGAATTCCAGTCATTGGTGACCGACAAAGGCGCAATGATTCTGCACATGTTGCGCTGGGTCGAGGGAGACCAGAAGTTTGACCAGACCATGCGGACGTTCGCGTCGAAGTATGCGGGGAAATCGGCGTCCTTGGATGATTTCCGCGCCATCGCCGAGGAGAAGTACGGCGATCAGCTGACCTGGTTTTTCTCCCAATGGCTCGATTCCACCGGAGCGCCCGAATTCAAAACCAAGTACACCATTTATCGGCTGGGCAACAACAAGGGCTTCCGCGTGGTGGGCCAGATTGCGCAGGACCTCGACCTGTTCCGCATGCCGGTCTTGCTCAGGATTGACACCAACGGCAAAACCGAAGAAAAGCGGATCGAAGTCGTGGGAACAGATTCAGCCTTCACGGTGGAAACTTTCGGCAAACCTCGCCGCATCGTGGTCGACCCGGACGACCGCGTGCTCAAGAACTCTACCGACGTCAAGCTGCGCTCGTCCATCCTTCGCGGCCAGGGTTTGGTGACCCAGGGCGATCTGGCCGGCGCACTTGCGGAGTTTAACAAGGCGCTCGAGGTCAATAAGAATAGCTCGCTGGCGCACTACCGCGTGGCAGAAGTCTTTTTCCTGCAACACAACTTTCAGGCTGCTGCCAATGCTTACCGCGAGTGCCTGAATGGAGATGGCGATCCACGCTGGACGGAAGTCTGGAGCCATATTCAGCTAGGCAAGATCTTCGACCTCACCGGGCAGCGAGAGCGTGCCACCAATGAATATCGCCAGGCCCTGCAGACCAATGACAATACGCAGGGTGCGCAGGAAGAAGCCAGAAAGTATCTGCAGAAACCGTTTGAGCAGCCCAAGAGCAAGAAAGACTAAGTTTCCGTTGCCGCGAGCGTGACCATCGCTTTCGAAACTAGCTTCTCCTCGGAAGCTTTCTTCGCAAAAACTTCCGACTCGCAGATGACGAGCGTTCTACCCGCTCGCAGAACTCTTCCCCGGCAACGCAAACGGTCTGCGATCGCTGGCCGCAGGAAATTGATCTTGAATTCCACTGTGATGACATCTTGCTCCAGCCCAATCGCACTACGAGCTGCGCATCCTGCGGTGTGATCGGCCATCGTGGCCAACACGCCGGCATGAATCATTCCATGTTGCTGCAGATGCCGCCCGACTGGAATCAGGACGCTTTCGCAGAATCCGTCCTCGACCAGGGTCAGTTCCATGCCCACGTCGCGAACGAAGTTTGCGGTGTCGAAAATGTGGCGGACTCGGCTTTCGCGGATTTGATCCATGGATGAAGATTGGCGCGAGGTGCGTCAGTAGGCCCAGCGTAGCAGCGTCACTCCTACTGTGAAACCTGCGCCGACCGAAGCCAGCAGCACCAGATCACCCTTTTTGAGCCGGCCCTCCTCGAGCGCGGTGCCCATGGCTAGTGGAATGGTTCCAGCAGTGGTGTTGCCGTAGCGGTCGATGTTGATGATGATGCTCTCCGGCCGCAGACCGAGCCGCTCCGCGGTAGCGGTAATTATCCGGCGGTTGGCTTGGTGAGGAATGAACGCATCAACATCTCTGGCCTTTAGTCCGTTGCGTTCCAGAATCTTCTCGCACAGCTCGGTCTGCTTGCGAATGGCAAATTTAAAAACCGTCTGGCCGTCCTGGTGAACATAGTGCATCTTCTTGTCCACGGTCTCGTGAGTCGCGGGATGAAGACTGCCCCCACCGGGCATATAAAGGGCGCAGCCGCCGGAGCCGTCGACTTCGTGAATGAAATCAATGATTGCCAGCGCTTCGTCCTCGGCCGGTTCGAGGATTACAGCGCCAGCGCCGTCGCCGAAGATTACGCAGGTGGCACGGTCGGTGTAATCGATGATTGAAGACATCACGTCAGCGCCAATCACCAGGACCTTTTTATGCGTGCCGGTGGCGATGAACTGCGCCCCCGTCTGCAGGGCGTAGACGAACGCCGAACAGGCCGCCGAGAGATCAAATCCCCAGATGCCTTTTGCTCCCAGTTTGTGCTGCACCAGGCACGCGGTGGAAGGAAAAAGCATGTCGGGAGTAACAGTAGCCACGATGAGCGCATCCACGTCGCCGGGCGCTAAACCCCGTTGCGCGAGGGCTGCTTTAGCTGCTTCGACCGCCAGATCGCTGGTGGCCATGCCCTTTTCCACGATATGGCGCTCGCGAATGCCGGTCCGCTCCACTATCCAGTCATCAGAAGTTTCGACCATCTTCTCCAAATCAGCATTGGTCAGCAGGCGAGGTGGAACGTAGGTACCGAGGGCGCTGATCTTGGCGCGCACGAGCTCGCTCACTCTATGAATTCTCCAAGGATGGGATGAACTCGCTATTCTCTCCCAGGCACTGGGCAATGTCCAACACGATGTAGTGCTTAGATTTGGCGCCCGCTGAAAAGATGCACGTGGTGAGAATAAGGAGCAGAAATCCGAGGCGGGCAACAAAATAAGCCAGACACCGGCGACCCACTGCACACGCAAGAGCCCGTTACCGTTGCTTCCTTCCGGACCTGGCGGGGTTGGCGAGAGTACGTCGCGTGGGACCGATGCCTGACCGGCTTCATTCTAACATTCGGGTTGGAGCGCCGGCGTATCACGGGCTGTGCTGGGGATGACGAACAAACCGGTACCGAACGTACTCTTTTCTTTCACGTCGGAATCGCGAACAATGGAACGCAACCATGTTTCCGGTACCCGAGCCGCAACCCGCGACGATTACGCTGCCCGTAGCCATCCAGCGCTACTTCGCAGTCGCGCTCTATCTGCTGGTGCTAACCGGCTTTGGAACACTGGCCTCGACGGGCGGGTTAGACACTCCGACCGTGCTGCTGGTCGGCGCGGTTCTTCTGTTCCGCGGATACTTGTTAGCCACGCGTCGCACGCTGATCATCCCCGAGCGTTGGACTAACATCCTGACGCTGGCCTACCTGGCTCTGTACGGGGCGGAATATTTGCTGAGGTCGGGAGGATTTCTCAATACATTTCTGAATGCCACCGTCCATCTGGTGCTGTTTGTCATGGTGGTGCGGGTGTTTTCCGCGCAGCGTGACCGCGATTTTTATTTTCTGTCGGTGATTTCTTTCTTGATGGTATTGGCCGCTGCGGTATTGACCGTCGACAGTACGTTTCTGCTGGCATTTTCCGGCTTCATGCTGATGGCGGTGATCACGTTCATCCTGATGGAGATGCGTAACGTTTCCGCCAGGGCCACGATTCATTCGAAGGAATCAATTGGAACCGCGCAATACCGGCACATGGGATTTTCGCTGGCTGCTGCGGCGCCGGCGATTGTGCTGCTCATCCTGCTGGGAGCGGCCGGCATCTTCTTCATCTTGCCGCGCATCTCCTCCGGTTATCTCAGCGCGTATACCCCCGGCGGCCAGCTTGCAACGGGATTCAGTGACAGCGTACAACTGGGAAGCATTGGCGAAATCCAGCAGTCCAGTGCCGTGGTGATGCATGTCCAGATCGATGGGGACAAGGGCGGCGCTTTCGATCTGAAATGGCGGGGAGTCACGCTCAGCAATTTCGATGGCAGGACGTGGTCCACTTCTCACGAACAATACATTGCACCTCGGCTGCCAGACGGCCGCTTTGTACTATGGCAGCCGGATGCTGCCAGGACAGTGCGGAAAGCGTTGCGGCCGGTCCGCTACCAAGTCCTGATGGAGCCCATGCGGACAAATGTTTTCTTCCTTGCGGCCGCGCCTCAAACTTTAGCAGGCAAATACAGCCTGGTGGCGCTGGATAACGGAGGCGCGGTCTTTGATCTCGATCCCGAACACCCAGTCAGCCGGTATGAAGCAATCTCAAGCCTGTACCGGCCTGCCATCGGCGAGTTGCGTACCGCGACTGGTCCTTACCCTCCGCAAGTTTCTTCCGTCTACTTGCAACTACCAACGGCGCTCGATGCCCGTATTCCGCGCCTGGCTGAAAAGATCGCATCCTCGGCCACCAACCCCTACGACAAAGCTGTTGCACTGGAATCTTACCTGCGGAGGAACTTCGGATACACATTGAAGCTTCCGCGTACCCCTCAGCGCGATCCCCTGGCGAACTTTTTGTTTGACCGCAAGCAGGGACACTGCGAATACTTCGCATCTTCGATGGCGGTAATGCTGCGCGCTCTGCAGATTCCCTCGCGACTCGTAAACGGCTTCCGTACCGGCGACTTCAACGACCTTACTTCGCAATACTTGGTGCGTTCGAGCAATGCGCATTCCTGGGTGGAAGCCTATTTCCCTGGTTACGGCTGGATAAGTTTCGACCCCACGCCGGCTGCTCCGGCAGCGGCGAACAGTGGCTGGAGTCGCGTGATGATGTATGTGGACGCAATGGCATCATTCTGGCGGGAATGGGTCGTCAGCTACGACATGAGCCATCAGCGGATCCTGGGACAGGAAGCTGCGCGTGGCACTCGGCAGTGGTTCGACGGGTTGCGGAGTTGGTGGCGACAGCGTTACCAAGTACTGCTGGCCGCAGTTCGGCGCGCCCACGGCGTGATGGCGTTGAAACCAGGGCGCTGGAGCGTCGCCGGAGTCTTAACTGCGCTGGGGCTTTTGTTGACGATAAACGCGCGACGATTCTGGCGAGCATTTCGCCGGGGTCGATTGGCGGCGCATCCTGAGAAATCTCCACGGCAAGCTGCCACCCTTTGGTACGAACGGACGACGCGTATGATCGCCCGCCGCGGCTGGCTTAAATCGCCCGCACAGACACCTGCGGAGTTTCTGACTTCCATCGAAGATGCCGCATTGCGGGACACAATGGCGCAGTTCACGCGCAGTTACGAAGGCGCCCGCTTCGGTGAATCGGCCGAGGATGCTCAGCGCCTGCCAGAGCTCTATCAGGAAGTCTCATCTGCCGCTCGGAAGTGAGCATCTCATGGGTCAAAAGCGCCAGACCACGCCGCCGCCCACAAAAAGGTTATGTTGGCGGCTTTTACCCGTATTCACATTCAACTGGGGCACGCCGGAATAGAAATCCCGCACTTGACCGCGCAACCTGATAGCGTGCCAGATTTTTACATCCAAACCGCCCCCGATCTGGAAAACCCCCGACGTGGTGCCCGTCTTGCCGGGATTGGGTCCTCCAGACTCCAGCGTGGAACTTTCGCTGAAGTGACCAAAGCCGCCACCAACACTCAGCCACGGCGAAAGGCCGCTGTCGGGCAGGAGGTTGGCGCGCATAGAGGGTGTCACAAAAAAAGAACTATAGCCTTCGGGTATGAGATTGAGGCTAAAGCGCAGATCTTCGTCGGGGTTGACCACAAACGGAACTTCGACAGTGAGCCCGACGAGTCCCCCGTTCAACAGGTGCCGGCCGTAATTGACTTCAAAGCTCAGGCCGTTACCAAAGTGAACATTAGGATCAACAGCAGTCGTGCCCTTTACTCCCTGATCGCTGATGAAAGTGCGTCCGATGATTCCGGTCAGCTCATTTTTTTCTTGAGGGGCGGCGTTCGCCACCAGGATCGGCAACAGGACAGCGATCGTCCACCATTTCGATGCCATCTTTAATTTCCCCCGCGCAAGTGGCCAACCGATAGCGAGACATAGGTTAGCACGTCGTGGCAACATTTTCGCGGCACGGCGCTCGGTTTGATGCCCCGCGGTTCGAGCGCTGAGAATCCCATCAGTTGCGGAATGTTAGAATCAAAGGTTAGATGCCTACGACGATACCGAATGCGGAGATGCAGGACGCGCCCGATGCGGCCGAGAAGATATCCGTCCCGTCGACGAGGGTCGGTTTTATCAGTCTGGGGTGCCCGAAAAACCTAGTCGATACTGAAGTGATGATGGGCATGCTGACACAGGCGGGAGCGGGATTGACGTCGCGCACCGAAGACGCTGATGTCATCGTGGTCAATACGTGCTCGTTCATTGCCAGCGCCCAACAGGAGTCCGTTAATACCATTCTGGAGATGGCGAGACACAAGACGAACGGCCATATCAGCAAGCTGATTGTTGCGGGTTGTCTGGTCGAACGCTTCGGTGATGAGATTCGAAAGAACATTCCCGAGGTAGACGCTGTCGTTGGCACAGGAGAGTTGGAGAGCATCATCGGGGCAGCAGGAATTGACGGGTCGCCAAAAGGCATCTCACCCTTTAATATACTTCGCTCGCGACCCGAAGGCGAGGCTCGCTCCGCCCAAGGCCGCTTCTCCCGAGAAACATGGGATGGCGCAATCGCCGATCTCCCCAACTATCTCTATGACGAGAGCACTCCGCGAGTGCTGGCCACGCCCACCTCAACTGCGTATATCAAGATCGCAGAAGGCTGCGATCATCCTTGTAGTTTCTGCATCATTCCGCAGTTGCGGGGAAAATTTCGTTCGCGTCGATTTGAATCTGTGGTTGCCGAGGCCGAGCGCCTGGCCAGCTCCAGTGTGCGCGAAATCACGCTGATTGGTCAGGACACGACCTGCTACGGAGAAGATTTTGGTCTTAAAGATGGACTGGCGCTTCTGCTGGAGAAGTTGGCCGGAATTCAAGAACTTCGTTGGATACGTTTCCTCTACGCTTATCCCAACAAGATCAGCGATCGCCTGCTCGAAACTATCGCCAAACATGAAAAGATTTGCTCCTATATTGACGTGCCCCTGCAGCATGCTTCTGCCACAGTCTTGAAGCGCATGAAGCGTGGCGGAGGCACGGATATTTTCCTGCGTTCGATTGACAACATGCGTCGCGCGATTCCTGGAGTTACTCTGCGAACTTCGTTCATTGTTGGCTTCCCCGGCGAAACCGAGAAAGAGTTCGAAGAATTGTGCGATTTTGTGCGTCGGGCTGAGTTCGACTGGATGGGCGCTTTTGGTTACTCCGACCAGGAAGGCGCCAGCGCTTATCAGTTGGAAGACAAACTCTCGGCTCGCGAGATCGAACAGCGGCGCAAACATCTCATGCAGATTCAGCGGAAAGTCAGCAAGAAGAAAAAGAAGGCCTTAGTGGGCAGGGAATTTGACCTTCTTCTGCAAGGAACTTCGGAGGAGACAGATCTTCTGCTAGAGGGCCGCACTGCGATGCACGCCCCTGAAATTGACGGCAAAGTGTTCATCAACGACGTTCCCGAAGATCTTGAGCCGGAACTCGGCAAGTTCTACCGTTGCCAGGTTACCCAGGCCCACGATTACGACCTGGTCGCGAAAATCGTGTGATGACTCTATGGTCCGCAAGCGCCCCAACCTGAAGTGCCCCACCTGCAAGAAAACAGTCACAAGCAAAGACCCCGACTTCCCCTTTTGCAGCGATCGCTGCCGCTTGATCGATCTCGGGAAATGGGCCAGCGGTGCTTATGTCGTTTCCTCGCCTTTGACGGATACGTCGGACGATGAACTCTCCTCCAGCGCGGATCACTCCGATGAAGACTGACGCCGGCGTCCCGCCGGCAGTGCCTTCGACCGGCTTAGGTGTGTCCCGCGCGCCGCTCTGGGCCACGCTGGTCGGCACTTTCTTCGGGACTGGATACATCCGGCCTGGCCCGGGAAGCTGGGCGTCGGCGGAGACTGTGCTTTTGTGGTGGCTTCTTACGCACTGGATCACGGCGACCTGGCAGCCATGGGCAGCCGTTTTGCTGTCCGCGTTGGCAGTCCTGGTTGGAATTCCGGCGGCTACGCGGGTGGCGCGGGCTAGCGGCTTGAAGGATCCGCAGTTCGTGGTGATCGACGAGGTTGTTGGCCAGCTCATCACTTTAATTGCGGTTCCGGTGTCGTGGAAAAGTCTGCTCGCGGGCTTTATACTTTTTCGTGGATTCGATATCGTAAAGCCACCGCCGGTTCGTCAACTGGAACAATTGCCGGAAGGCGTGGGCATAGTTGTTGACGACGTTGGGGCCGGTCTTTATGCCGTGATCGTGATGCATTTCGCACTGCATCTCGGTTTGTTGCCGAGATAAGCAGTCGGCGGCGCGCACCGCAAGGAAGCTGGATCCATGGGAATTTCCGACCGTCTGCTGGGTAAGAAGAACGTTAACGGCAATCCACAGATTGAAGCCGTGCATCCAGCGGCCGCCTTGCCTGGAGGCGAAGTGCGAATTACGGGCAGAAGCCTGCGCCCCGCCGAACTGCGCCGGCCTCGCGTGCGGTTTGGCGAAGTGGAGGGCGCGGTGGTCATCAGTTCGGACGACTTCCTGGTTGCGCGGGTACCGAATGGCGCGTCGTCGGGTCCGGTCGTGGTCTCTACCAACGGTCACAGCAGCAATCCGCACGAGATTAAGGTGGCGACTCCCATCGCTGAGAACCTTCATCCTGTGACGAATCCGGGGCTTGACGCCGAGGGCAATATCTACGTTACCTTCTCCGGCTCGCGCGGACAGAAGGTTCCAGTGTCCATCTTTAAAATCGACACCAACTACAATGTAAAGCCGTTTCTCACGGAGATGATGAACGCCACCTCGATCGCCTTCGACCGCGCTGGGCAGATGTACGTTTCCTCGCGCTTCGATGGAACGGTATACAAAGTCGCGCCCAATGGCACGATGTCTTCTTATGCAGAGAGCATGGGGGTCGCCACCGGCATTGCGTTTGACCGCGCGGAAAATCTCTACGTCGGCGACCGCAGTGGAACAATTTTCAAGATCGCTCGCGATCGTCAGATTTTTGTTTTCGCGACCATCGAGCCCAGCGTCTCTGCTTACCATCTCGCTTTCGGACCCCACGGCGATCTTTTTGTAACCGGGCCGACGACCTCCAGTTTCGATTGCGTTTACAAGATCAACCCGCAGGGCAGCGTTTCCACGTTCTACCGCGGTTTGGGACGCCCACAAGGTCTGGCGGTTGACGTCGACGGCAATCTCTACGTTGCGGCTTCGGTCACCGGGAAACGCGGCATCGTAAAGATCACGCCGGATGGCAAAGCTGCGCTTGAGGTCGCAGGCCCGGGGCTGGTAGGTCTGGCTTTCGCTCCCGGTCGCTCCGCGATTCTGGCCACAACCGACGCGGTGCATCATCTTGCCTGGAATATTCAGGGAATGCCGGCCCTGTCCGAATTGCCGGCGTAAAAAGAATCGCTTGTAGCGCCGCCGTCCCCGGCGGCCCTTTGCCGGCGAGACGCCAGGGCTACTTTCTGAGTACGCGGCGCATCAGCGCCCGCTGCCTGATTGTGATCATTTAAACTGCTACCGTGAATGCCGAAATCGTTGCCATCGGCTCGGAGTTGCTGACTCCTTTCCGCCAGGACACCAATTCGCTTTACATAACCGAAAAACTTAATCAGCTTGGTGTGGAAGTGATCTTCAAGTCCGTCGTGGGAGATTGCCGCCAGCATCTCACGGTGAGCGCAAGCCTAGCATTGTCGCGGGCGGATATCGTGATTTTCATGGGCGGCCTCGGCCCGACTGAGGACGACCTCACCCGAGAAGCCGTGGCAGAGGCGCTGCAATTGGAACTCCGTCGCGATCCCGAGATCGTGGCCGCTCTCGAACGGCGTTTCGCGTCACGCGGGTGGAAAATGTCGGCCAACAATGCCAAGCAGGGCGATGTCATCGCGGGCGCCGTAGTACTGCCTAATCCTAATGGCACGGCACCCGGACAGTGGATCAGCGGAAAGTACGAAGGCCGGGAGAAGATCATCATGCTTCTTCCGGGGCCGCCGCACGAGCTTAAGGCGCTGTTCGATGAGCAGTGCATGGATCGTCTGCGCGCCAAACTCCCGTTGCAATTCATCGCGACTCGCGTCCTCAAGGTCACAGGCATGGGAGAGTCGGCTTGCGATGCCCGTGTGGCGCCCATTTACAAGCGGTTTCCCGATGTGCAAACCACAATTTTGGCTGGCGCCGGAGAGATCCAGTTGCACATGAGAACGCGTGCCAGTTCGCTGGAAGCCGCCCAGCAGCGCGTTGATCAACTGGTCGAAGAGATTGAGTTAGAGCTTGGCGACTTTGTTTTCTCTGACAACGGCGAATCCCTGGAGCAGATCGTCGGCTACTATCTACAGATGCGCAACGCTACGCTTGCAGTCGCGGAGTCCTGTACTGGCGGACTGCTGGCAGAACGGATCACTTCCGTTGGCGGCAGTTCGCGCTACTTCCTGGGCGGTGCGGTGGTTTACTCTAACCAGTTGAAGACGGGATTCGCAGACGTCCCCGCCGATATGATCGCAAAGCATGGAGCAGTGAGTCGCGAGGTGGCGGCCGCGCTGGCCGAGGGTATTCGCAAGCGCTGCGAAGCCAGTCTGGGAGTCGGCATTACTGGCGTAGCTGGACCCGCGGGTGGCACTCCGGAAAAACCGGTCGGCCTTGTGTTCCACGCCCTCGCCAGCGATCGTGGAACCGAAGTAATAGAGCGAAATTTCCCCGGCGATCGCAAGCGCATCCGCTGGTTCGCAACTCAGCAGGCGATGGATATGGTGAGAAGGAAGTTGATGTAGAGCCGTCGTTAGTCGTCAGTCTTCAGTCGTCAGCATCGCCGCGTGTCACGCGGGGACGGGCTCACGAGCAGAACGCCGGTTCAAACTGACGACTGACGACCGATAACTGACGCCTCTCATGCGCATTTTTGTCGCCCTGGACATCGACGATGCCGTTCGCGAGCGCATCCAGCGCTTTCTCGACGGTGTGCGACCTTTTACGCCCGATGCCCGCTGGGTCCGTCCAGAGTCGCTGCACGTGACCCTCAAATTCATCGGCGAGAAACCGGCGGAAGTCGTGGAAGCGATTAAACACGCGCTCTCGGACGTTCCGAACGACGCCTTCGAAATTGCCTTTCGTGGCTATGGCTTCATCCCAGGACCGAAGGCGCCGAGAGTGTTCTGGGTAGGAGTCGAGGCGGGCCCACAATTGCCTGCACTAGCTACGGCGGTGGACGAGAGGACAGCCGCTCTCGGCATTCCGAAGGAAGAGCATCCGTTCAGGCCGCATCTCACACTGGCTCGCGGCGGAGGTTCGCCAGCTCCGCGTGGAAGCAAATCGAACTTCCGGCAACTGCAGGAGAAATTGGCCGCGCTGTCTACACCGGAGTTTGGTACCATGACCGCCCGCGAGTTCTTTCTGTATGAGAGCCAGCTCGGGCGGGGCGGAGCACGCTATTCAAAACTTTTGGGATTCCCACTGGGATAGCGACAGATCTCTAATGAAGGCATTCCTGCTCACTGCCGGCTTCAGCTACCTGCTGGGATCGATCCCTTTCGGATACATCCTGATGTTTGTGTTTCATGGGCAGGATGTACGAAAAACCGGCAGTGGCAACATCGGCGCTACGAATGTGGCTCGGTCTTCACCGACGCTTGGTTTCCTCACGCTAGTGCTCGACGCGCTCAAGGGACTGGCTGCAGTGTCGATAACGCGCGCCGCGTTTCCCGGACACGGCGTTCTGGCCGGGGTCGCTGCGCTGTGTGCGATTGCAGGTCACATCTTCCCAGTCTGGTTGAAATTCCGTGGAGGCAAAGGTGTAGCTACTGGCCTTGGGTCCTTCATTATGCTTGCGCCCAAAGCCGTCCTTATTATGGTCGTGATTTTTGTTGCCATCGTATTAACATTTCGCTACATCTCTTTGGGCTCAATCGTTGCGGTCGCGCTGTTTCCTCTCCTCGCCTGGCTTCTGGACGGTTACGGAAGCACGCCCTTGATGCTCGCGCTTATGGCGATTGCTTCCGTTCTTATAGTCGCGAAGCATCATGAGAATATCCGCCGGCTCCTCGCAGGTACGGAAACGCGTTTTCAGTGGGGGCGAGGTTGAGCCGGATTGCTCTAATCGGCGCCGGGGCTTGGGGAACTGGTCTCGCCATCGCACTGGGACGCAAAGGTAGCCACGTGATCCAATTGTGGGCGCACGAGAAGGACATCGCGGACGCGATCTCGAAACGCCGGGTCAACGAAAAATTCCTTCCCGGCCAAAAGATTCCTGATTGTGTTTCTGTTACCGGCAGTCTGGAAGAAGCGTTGCGCGACGCGGAAGTGGTAGTCGCTGTTATGCCGTCACAGCATTCGCGACAGCTCTTCCAGGAAATGCGCTCCCACCTTAAACCAAGCATGCTGATCGTGAGCGCGACCAAGGGCCTGGAGCAAAGGACACTGCTGCGAATGACGGAGGTGATTTCTCAGGTGGTAGGAGTTGATGGCGGATTCCAGCCGCGCATAGGAGCGCTGAGCGGACCGTCATTTGCCCAGGAAGTCGCCCGTGGCGATCCCACCGCCATCACAATCGCCTCGCAGGACGGGGAACTGGCGGAAATAGTCCAACGTGAATTCAGTGATCCTCGCTTCCGCGTCTACACCAATGACGATGTTGTCGGCGTGGAACTGGGCGGCGCCCTCAAAAACGTGATCGCCATCGCCGCCGGCGTGTGCGACGGCTTGGGACTCGGCCATAATTCCATCGCCGGCCTGATTACTCGCGGACTGGCCGAGATTACGCGCCTGGCAGTGGCTTGCGGCGGCCACCAGGAAACCATGGCAGGTCTTGCCGGCCTGGGCGACCTGGTCCTCACCTGCACCGGCGGCCTCTCGCGCAATCGCAGCGTGGGCGTGGAACTGGGGCGTGGCCGCAAGCTTCCGGAGATTATCGCCGGAATGCACGGCGCCGTTGCCGAAGGCGTCTTCACCACGCATGCCTCCGTCGGTCTCGCCCGCAGTCGCGGGATCGAGATGCCCATCGCGGAGCAGACGCACGCCATCCTGCACCACGGCAAGCCTCCGGCGGACGCCATTCGTGAATTGATGACGCGTAGTGTGAAGAGCGAGATAGCTCTCAGCTCTCAGGGTCTCTAGTCGCCGGATATGACTGCGGAAATCGAGGCTGCTAAGCCGCTGACGTTGAAGGCTCGGTTCCATAAAAGATGCGGGGTAAGACCACGCAAGAGTCCGGAAGAACGGGGCACTACTTTGCCGGGCAGCCCATCGCCAGCCGGACTCCGTCGGCGATTTGGCACACTCTTGTGTTGCTGAGAGTGCGCAACGGAACCTTAGGTTCGACCAGGAACTCCTTTTTCACGACAGTCAAATCTTCACACCGGATGCTGGAAGCATGAAGTCCAGTCTCCCCCGGCGATAGCCGGATGTGAGTGTCGAAGTCTTTTTCCACAGACCCGGTCAAAGGTGCCACCAGTACTGTGCTGGCGTTTAAGTGCCTGTTTCGTGCATCCAGAGAAACAATGATCACGGGCCTCGCGGCTTTTTCCGGCGGATCGGTGGGAAGCTGGACGTACCAGATTTCTCCACGCAACGGCGTTCGTTTCATGGCTGGTCCTCGCCGGGAAATTGGGTTGCGGCAAATTCGCCCCAGGCACGATCTTCGGCGATCTCTTCATCGGTGAGAGAATCGTAATAGCGGGTGACCGAGGCCGAGATGCGCTCCGTCTCTTTTGTTTGCTGCAACTGACGGATAACATCTTCCAGCACGGAGGACATCGAATCCTTCTTACGCTCCCGACGTAAAGATTCGAGGTATTGCACCGTTTCACGAGACAAAGAAAATGTCTTCCGGGCCTTGCGCGCGCTTCGGGTTTTGGGCATGTGGATCCTACCGGTCGGCGAAGATAGATCATAGCAATCATACTATATTATGAGAGAGATATGAAGACAGTATGATCACATGGTGATCTCCACCTATTGCATGGGTTGTAAGCCTTCTTGGAGTCTTCGATTCATCTGTTTTTTCGCGCAGGCATTCCTGCTTTACACTAACCAGTTGGACTCAGACACCCAAACTTGGATTCAACAATTGCGCACGGGCGATCCTCGCGCACTGGCGCGGGCCATCAGCGCAGTCGAAAATCGTGCTCCAGAATCCTCAGAACTGTTGAAGGCGTTATTTCCTCATAGCGGGCATGCGCGGATTCTTGGACTCACCGGCCCACCTGGTGCAGGCAAAAGCACGCTCGTCGATCAGTTAGCTCGACACTATCGCAAGCACAATCGGACGGTGGGGATTATTGCCGTCGACCCAACCAGTCCTTACACCGGTGGAGCGATTCTGGGCGACCGCATTCGCATGCAGGACCACTTCTCCGACCCAGGGATTTACATTCGCAGCATGGCAACTCGCGGTTCCTTGGGTGGCTTGGCTCAGAGTACGGCCGATGTAGCTACGGTGCTCGACGCCTCGGGACGCGACCTGATCATGATCGAAACTGTCGGTGTCGGACAGGATGAAGTCGACATTGTGCGCCTGGCGGATATCACCGTGGTGATTCTAGTTCCGGGGATGGGCGACGACGTACAAACCATCAAGGCTGGCATCATGGAGATCGCCGACATTTTCGTGATTAACAAAAGCGACCGCGACGGCGCCGATCGGGTGGAGCGCGAAATCCGTGCTCTGCAATCGCTGGCAGTGCGCAGTGATCATTGGACGCCTCCCATCGTGAAGACGATTGCGACCGACGGTACGGGAATCGGCCAGCTCGCCGAGGCCATCGAAATCTATGAAAAGTATCTGAAAAGTGAGGATCTGGTACTGAAACGCAAGATTCAGAATTGGCAAGATCGTCTGGTCGAGATGCTGCGGCACGCGCTGCTGGAAAGAGCGTGCGAGCAGCTGGGCGATGGAAACTTGTCGCGATATGCGGCAGAGATAGCCGAGCACAAACGGGATCCATACACCTTAGTGGAAGAGATAGCGGGGAAGGTGGGCACGTAGTGGTGACCATCGATCATCTTGGCATCGCGGTGAAGTCGTTGGCGGCGGCGAAAGGCATCTACCAGAAGCTGGGCCTGGACGTGTCTCATGAAGAAGCGGTGGAGGCCGAGCAGGTACGAGTGGTGATGGTGCCCTTAGGTGAAAGCCGGTTGGAGCTGCTCGAGGCGACCTCTGAGGATTCAGTGATCGCGAAATTTATCGCGAAACGCGGCGAGGGTTTGCACCATGTCTCCATCCGCGTACCTCATCTGGCGGAAGCCGTCCAACGCTTGAAGAAAGATGGTGTGCGGCTGGTTTCAGATGAAATAAAAGTGGGCGCAGGTGGGCATCGCTATGTATTCGTGCATCCGTCGAGCGCGGGTGGCGTGCTGCTGGAACTGGTGGAAGCAGGGCACTGATCCGAGCCGGCCACGGATTTTGCGGACGATCCCAAGGATTGTCATCCCGAGCGAGGCCAAGCAGCGCGAAGGCGCGAGGGATCTGCAGCTTTCTTCCTTCTACTAAAACTCTAATGTTTCTCCTCGCCATCGATACTTCGGGCAAGCATGGCAGTATCGCCCTCACGCGCTGCGGACCAGCAGGTACTTGCGACATATTAGAAGTCGTTCCGCTCACTGGTGGCACATTCTCCGCCCAACTTGTGCCTGAGATTGGAGCCCTTCTCGCCAAGCATCAACTTAGGACGCAGGACATTGCTGGATTCGCCGTGGCCTCAGGCCCAGGATCGTTTACCGGACTGCGCGTAGGGTTGGCAGCGGTGAAAGCGCTCGCCGAGGCCCTCGGGAAACCCATAGCGCAGGTTTCGCTGCTGGAGGCAATCGCGAGCACGAGTGGCTTGCGCGGTAGCGTGATGGCCGCGCTTGATGCGGGACGAAACGAGGTCTATGTCGGCGAGTATCACGTCGAGGAATCTGCCGTAGCCTTGAACCAGCGTTTACTTACTCGCGAGGAATTCTTGGCCCTCACACGCGGCGTGATCGTCACCCCAGAGGCTGATCTCGCCGACGCAGCGCGCAACGCGGGTTTGCAGGTGAAAGGAATCGCGCGCCCGCAAAGCGATGCTATCGCCCAACTCGGATGGAGGAAAATCCTGGCAGGAGACACGGTTTCGCCTGAGGCGCTGGATGCTAACTACATTCGCCGTTCGGATGCGGAAATTTTCTCGAAGAGAAGCTGTTAGTTCTTAGCTCCGAGATCAAGACTTTGAAAGCCATGGTGCGTCTCGCAACTCCCGCTGATATTCCTGCCATGCTTGCCCTGGAAAACGTAGCCAGAACGGCGGCACATTGGTCGCAAGCGCAGTACGAGCGGATTTTCGCGGAAAAGCCCGCGGGACGCCGGCGCCACGATCCCGGAGTGGCTCGCCTTGGCTTGGTCATTGAGGACCATTTGGGCGTCCAAGGTTTCCTAATTGCCCGGCAGGTCGAGTCTGAATTCGAGATTGAAAACGTGGTCGTAGCTGGATCGGCTAGGCGGCGAGGATTCGGCACGCATCTCGTGCGCGAAGTATTGGTCTTGGCGCACCGTCAGGGGGCGCAAGCCGTGTTCCTTGAAGTGCGAGAGTCGAACCAAGCGGCCAGAGCCCTGTATGAGAAGTGTGGCTTCGTGAAGATCGGTCACCGCAAACGGTACTACCAGAATCCGGAGGAAGCCGCCATCCTCTATCGGCTTGATTTAACATGATTTGCAACATAAATGGTGCAACTTTTCTGCCTCATTAAGGTTCTCTTTTCTGCGGAATTTGGATTGAAGCTATATTAATGCTGTGTTAATTTGAGGTCGTACACATCGTGTAGGAGGGTCTGCTGGATGCTAACTCCACGTGACCAGCTTCTCGCCAGCCATCAGGAATTCCGCAAACTGGCCCAGGAGCACACACAATACTCACAAAGACTCGAATCACTCACCCAAAAACGCTATCTCACCGATGACGAAAAGCTGGAAGAAGTGCGGCTGAAGAAGCTAAAGCTACGTCTCAAAGACCAAATGCAGTCGATTGAGCGGGAATTTCGGCTCGTCGGGCAGCACCAGGTCGCTTAATCTCAAGCTCGAGAGCGCGCGGCTTCGGCCGCCACCGGCTTTTTTTGTCCCTCAGGACGGCGCTGATAAGCGCCTTTTTTGTTGGCATCTAGCCGCAAAGACAGCTCGACTATCTGGG
The DNA here is from genome assembly GCA_963696025.1 of uncultured Acidobacteriota bacterium. Classification (GTDB taxonomy): domain Bacteria; phylum Acidobacteriota; class Terriglobia; order Terriglobales; family Acidobacteriaceae; genus JABCYV01. The sequence continues at coordinate 498,822 of CAVOII010000014.1, read as the reverse complement.
TCTGCACTATAATTCTGTAATCTCCCGATGGTTCCCGACGGTTACTATTACGCGCTTCCACTGGGCTGTGCCGCCGTATTGCTGAGCTGGCTGGCCGGCTCCGTCTGGGCGTTACCGCCTCTACTTTTGGCAGTTTTTTTCTTGTGGTTTTTCCGGGATCCGGAGCGAGTTGTCCCCCATACTCCCGGCGCGGTGGTCTCTCCCGGTGATGGCGAAGTTACAGATGTGTCTCCCATCCTCAAGGATGGAGCAAGGCGACTGCGGATCAGCATCTTCCTGAGCGTATTTGATGTGCATGTGAACCGCTCACCTGTCGCCGGCGTGATCCGTGATGTGCGCTATCAAAAAGGGAAGTTTCTAAACGCCATGAATGCGGCTTCAGCCGAGCAGAACGAGCAAAACATTGTGACGGTGGATGACGGTGGCCAGACGGTAGTTTTTAAGCAGATCGCCGGGATACTGGCGCGGCGGATTGTGTTCACCAAAAAAGTAGGCGATCGGGTCGAACGAGGAGAGCGCGTGGGCCTGATCAAATTCGGTTCACGAGTGGATGTTCTGCTGGACGCCTCTGCCAGCATGCAAGTGAAGGTCGGAGATCGAGTAAAGGGCGGAGCCAGCGTGCTGGCTTACCTGTGCCATGAGCCAGAGCAACTCGCGCCCGTGGTTGCGCAACAGACTCGTCAAGGAGCGCTTTGATGGACCCCGAGCTTCCGGAGATCCCCAGAAGGCGTAAGGAAGACCAGCCTTCGCGCCGGCTCCGCAAGGGTTTGTACATACTGCCTTCGTTGTTTACCACGGCGAATATTGCGGCCGGCTACTACGCCATCCTGCAAGTTACCCACGGCAGCGTGGCGGAGCCGTGGCATTTCGACTACGCGGCCAAAGCGATCGGCTTTGCCGTGCTGTTTGATGGTTTGGACGGGCGTATTGCCCGCGTCACCCATACCAGCAGCGATTTTGGCAAGGAACTGGACTCACTCGCTGATGTCATTACTTTTGGGGTCGCGCCGGCCATGCTGGCGTGGATGTGGGGCTTCCGCCAGTTATCGGCCGCTTACGCCGGCGAGCTTTACGCCAAGCTGGCGCAGTTCGGTGCCATCGCCAGCTTTTTGTTTCTAATGGCCGGTGCCAGCCGCCTGGCCCGCTTTAACATTACCTCGAACCCCCAGCCGTCGAACCCGGGCCGTCCGGGAAAGAAGTATTTTGTTGGGATGCCGATTCCTGCGGGCGCGGGAGTCATCGCCGCTATCGTCCACCTTTCCGTTGGGGACCCCATCATGTCCTGGTGGACTGCCATCACCTGGATGCTCATGGTGGTGGTGGTGGCTTATCTGATGGTGAGTACGTGGCGGTTTTATAGCTTCAAAGACATTGATTTCCGTTCCCGCCAACCGTTCCGGCTGATCATTTTATTTGGATTGTTGTTTGCGTCGATATGGTTTTTTTCGCGTTTCGTGCTGTTCGGCATTGCCCTGCTCTACACGTTCTCCGGCGTGGTCTGGCGCCTGCAGTGGATTTTCCGCCGACGAAATAATCCGCCTCCTCCGGCCTATCGTGAGGCGTCGCAGACTTCATGAGTTCAACTTCCAAGCCCGCAGTGGTTGCCCAACCCGAGCCGGTGCGGGGAGCAAATCTCTATCGTGTGGCCATTGTGGGTGCCTCGACACTGAAGGGAAAGGAAGTCGCAGAGGTCCTCAACGACCGCAACTTTCCCTCTCTGGACATCAAACTGCTGGATGATGACGAATCACTGGGCCAACTGGAGACAGTGGGTGACGAGATTTCATTTATCCAGAGTGTGCGCACGGAGCAGTTTGAAAATATCGACTTCACTTTTTTTGCGTCCGACCCTGAGTCTACTCTGAAGAACTGGAAGGCGGCCCGCAAGGCGGGCAGCGCCATCATCGATCTTTCCTTCGCGCTCGAGGATGAAAAGGAAGCGGTGGTTCGGTCGCCGTGGATTGAACGGCAATTAGGGCAAACTCTTACGCTGGAGCTGCAACCGGGGCCGGCTGTAGTGGCGCATCCCGCCGCGGTCGCGCTCGCGCTTCTCCTGTTGCGAGCGCAGAAAGCCGGACAGGTGGCGCGAGTGGTAGCCACAGTATTCGAGCCGGCTTCGCAACACGGACAGAAAGGAATGGATGAACTTCACGAGCAGACAGTGAACCTGCTGTCGTTTCAGCAACTGCCTAAGAACGTATTCGATACCCAGGTGGCATTCAACATGCTGACTCGTTACGGCGAGCACTCGGCGCCGGCGCTTGCCGCGGTCGAGCGTCGCATAATGAGGCACTACCACCAAATTGCCGGCAAGAACGCGCCCCAGCCCTCACTGTTGCTCGTGCAGGCGCCCATCTTCCATGGGCATGCCTTCGCCGTGCACGTGGAGATGGAACAGGCAGTGGATATCGAGAAAGTCTCTCAAGCGCTGGTCGGGGAGCACGTGAACGTTACCCATCTTCCCGAGGATGCGCCGAGCAATGTGAATGCCGCCGGGCAGGGCGACGTTCTGGTGTCAATCGTTCCCGACGGCAATCTTGCTAACGCTTTATGGTTATGGGCGGCTTCTGACAACCTCCGCATTGCCGCGGCCACTGCCGTGGAGTGCGCGGAAACCATGGCGGCGAGCCGGCCCCGAGGGAAAATCCAATGAAGCCATGGCTGGAAGTTTTCACCGGACTGCTTTGTTTGGTGACCACAGCATGCGGCTATCACACGGGCGGCCACGCTGTAACCATCCCAGAAGGCATTCAGACGATAGCGATTCCAGGATTTGTCAATGGAACCCAGAACTACAAGATTGAGCAGAGGCTCACCGCGGCCGTGGTACGGGAGATGATAACGCGCACTCACTACCACATTGTGAATGAAGCTAGCAGTGACGCGGATGCAACCTTGAGCGGCACGGTGCTGGGCACTTCGTTCACGCCGCTCACCTATGACTCTCAGACGGGTCGTACAGCCAGCGCCATGGTGGGGGTGAGCATGAAAGTTTCTCTCACCGACAAAAAAGGTAAGGTTCTGTACGAAAACCCTTCCTACGTCTTTCGCGAGCAATATCAAGTTTCACAGACGCTGAATAGTTTCTTCCAGGAGGACTCGCCCGCTCTGGATCGCCTGTCGCGCGAGTTCGCGCGTACCGTAGTGTCGGACATTCTGGAGGGCTTCTGATGCGGGCTTTCGCTCAGGCAGACCGCTTTGTTTCCGAAGTGGAAGCTCGCAAGCTGCGTCCGGCGTATGTCTTCGTGGGGGATGAGGTGTTTTTCCGCAAGCGGTGCCGGGAAGCAATTCTGGAACATCTTGTGCCCGCTGACCTTCGCGATTTCAGCTTGTTCGAATTTGATCTGGCAGAGACCGATCTGCCGGAGATTCTCGATCGGGCGCGGACGCCCTCGCTGATGGCGCCATTTCAGGTATTTTTCATTCGCGGAGTGAAGCACTTGTTTGGGCGCGGATCGAATGACGAGAAGCTCGCATCTATCGAGGCCTACTGCAAAGATTCCAATCCGGCTGCGGTCTTGATCTTTGTCGCCGACCATATCAGTATTCCCGCCGATGCCCGGCGCATGGATATGACCGATAAAGACCGATACCAGCGCATCCGCGAGACCATGGGTCAGTATTGCGCGATCGTGGAGCTTGCGCGGGTGGAAGAAGGCGAGGCGGTGCGGTGGATCGGAGAATACTGCGGCACGCAGGCGGTGAAAATCGACCCTGACGCCGCCCGCGAATTGGTGGACGCCTTGGGCGGCGACATGATGATGATCTCCAACGAACTGGAGAAGCTGATTCTCTACGTAGGGGAGAAAAAGCGCGTCACCCTGAGCGATGTGGAGACGATGGTGCTCGCCGCCAAGCAGCGATCCTTATACGAGCTGACGGACGCGATCTCCTCGAAAGATCGGGTGCGGGCGCTGGAGATGCTGGATGCAATCCTGACCACAGGCGAGGGCGACGAAGCTGCGATCGGGCATCTCTATATGCTGGCCAAGACCTTTCGTCAGATGCTGGTGATTTTGGAGCGCAACGTCCGCGACCAGCGTATGCTCTGGGCCGCGCTTTGGCAGGGATTCCGCGTACCCCCATTCGCCGCCGATGACATTATTAAGCAAGCTCGCCGTTATAAGTCAAAACGCGAGCTCACCCGCGCAATCAGGCTGCTAGCGAAAACCGATCTCGCGCTGCGTTCAAATCCGGTGAGCAAGCGTTTCGTGCTGGAGAAGCTGATCCTCGACCTCACGGCCGAGGCCAAGCCCGAGATTCCCGGATGGTCTCAGGAAGAGCTGCCGGTTTAGGAATCGTCAGATGACCGAAAGAAACGGTTTTCACGTTCTGTTTGAATTTCCTTGGATGGTGTTCCTGGTGTACTGGCTCGTCGCTGCGATCAAGACTCGCGCCACTCGTCAAGAGGAGCCTTTCGCCTCGCGATACCTCGTCGTCTCGCTCCAAGCCCTCGGTTTCGTGCTGGTATTCAGCCGTGCAACGGGAATTGGATTTCTGGGAAATCGATTTATGCCTCGCGACTTCGCGAGCGCGATCATTGGCGTTGCCCTCATCTGGCTGGGGATTGGGCTGGCAATCTGGGCCCGCTATCACCTTGCGGAATACTGGAGTGCGAGAGTCACGATCAAAGAGGATCATCAACTCATCCGGACGGGGCCCTATGCTCATCTGCGACACCCCATTTATTCCGCTATCATTTTGGCGACTATTGGGTCGGCTCTGGTAATCGACGAGTGGCGTTGCGTGCTGGGCATTTGCGTGGTATTGGCCGCATTTTGCTTGAAGGCCAGCAGGGAAGAGACCATGCTTAGCCAGCAGTTCGGGAGCGCTTTCGATGAGCACAAGCAGAGCACCGGCTTGTTGATTCCTCGTTTGCGATAAATGCCAAAGCCGATCGCTCCCGGCTATCTCGACCGCATTGAGTACAGAGGACCCGCTTCGCCGACTGCAGAGACCTTGCGCGCTCTCCATCGCTGCCACATGTTCACGGTCCCGTTTGAGAATCTGGATATTGCCCTGGGCCGGAAGATTGTCTGCGACGAAGACGCCTTTATCCGCAAAATCGTCGGGCAACGGCGCGGAGGTTTTTGCTACGAAATGAATGGGGCCTTTGCGGCTCTGCTCCGTGAATTAGGGTTTCGCGTAACCCTGCTCTCAGCGCGGGGGGTCCGCGAAGATGGCAGCGCCGGTCCTGACTTCGATCACCTCACGCTGCGAGTCCACTTGGACGAGGCCTGGTTAGCGGACGTCGGATTTGGAGATTCTTTTGTCGAGCCTCTGCGTCTTGCACCCGGACTGGAGCAGCTGGAGGATGGTCGCAAGTTTCGGATCACGCAGCAGGCCCACTGGTTGTACATCGAAAGAGCGGAGCCGAATGGGGTCTGGAAGGGACAATACGCGTTCAGCTTGATACCCCGGTCACTGGACGAGTTCGCTCCAATGTGCGAATACCATCAGACATCGCCGGGGTCGACCTTCACGCGCAAGCGGGTTTGCACCAAGGCGACGCCGGAGGGAAGGATCACTCTCGCGGATCAAAAGTTGATCGTCACGCGTAGCGGGAAAAAAGAAGAGCAGCGGATTGGCTCAGAAAAAGAATGGCGGGCAGCACTAAAGAAGCACTTTGAGATCGTGCTGTAAGAGCTCTAGGCCTGCTCTTTTTTTCCTGCCCCGACTGCGGCGCTGCTCGCAGCCTGCCGCTCCGGTCTCTGATGCAGCAATGCCACCAGTTCCTGATATAACCGTGTACGCATGGTGTAGCGCTCATGCGCGCTCGTGATGTAGCGAACATGCACTTCGACTCCCGAGGTCGTGGGCCGCAGGTTGACCGCTGGCGCCGCTGAAACCGATTGTGCGCGATGGCTGCCGGCGGCTTTTTTCCACTCTTGTTCAGCCGCGCGCGCGTCTGCTTCCGTTTCCTTTGCAACCATTTTCTGGATGGAATCAATGATGGGATATGGATCCTGATCCGCCGGTACCAGAATTTGAATCTCGTCCCAAAGCCACTGCCCACTGGTAGAGAAGTTGAAGAAGTGTCCCTCGATGGCAAAGCTGTTCACGAATGCCACTTTGCGCCCGGTAGGATGACCGGTGTCCGCCCAGTTTCCCGTCTCAAGCAAGACGGTGCGCAGCAGATTAATCTCGACCACTTCGCCAACCACACCGTTGATTTCCACCCAATCGCCGACGCGCAGCCCGTTGCGTCCCATTAGTACGAACCAGCCGAAGAACCCCACGATGAAGTCCTTCATCGCCACGGTGAGTCCGGCGCCGGCCAGCCCGAGAATTGTGGGCATTTGTTGGGGGGCGCCGAACAGGACAAATAAGATCAGCAACACCGCCACCGCCTGCACTGCGAAGCGAATCACCACGCGCAAGGTCCGCAGGCGTGTGCGCTCCGGGCCGAGATCTGCGAAGAAGTGGTCAACCAGGCGTCCCGCAAGATACGCGCAAAGCAAAATCAGCGCGATAAGGAGCGCCGAATTGATCATTTCATGCAATGCAGCCCGCTGGTGCGACTTCACCAGATTGATCCAATTGCCGTAGATGTTGGCAAGCTCTTGATGGTCCTGAATCCGTTTGTTGAGGTCGGAAAGGTCCTTTTGATCCACCGAGAGCCGGTGTAAGGTTGCAATCGCTGCCGTGGCTGCGTCCTTGGAGGTCGCATCTGTCGTTTGGCCGGATAGTTGACTGGTTGTTTGAGCGACCGCCCGCTTGTCACCCTCTTCGGCGCTCACTTGTTTTTCCAGCGTCCCATGCGTCTGGCCGAGGGAGTTCGCAGCTTGGAGTGCGTCGTCGCGAGCTTGCCCCAGTTGAACCGCTTTGCCTCGCAGCACGCGCCAGACCTTAACTGCCGAAATCAAATTGTTAGCGGAATAATTTACTTCCGCATTCTTGGGAGGGTTTTGCGCATGAGCGACATCGTAAGTGTGCTCGGCGGCTTCGTGCGTGTTGAATTGGCGTTGAATCCTGCTCAGCGGATCGAGGCCGGAGCGCATCAAGTCTTCTTTGGCATCGTCCAGTTCATCCTGATCAAACTCATGCTGCGCATGGATCAGGTCGATTTGCTGCTGGATCCTGTCTTGATGGTCAGCGCTTGCGGCGGCAAGTTGCTTTTGGAGTTGATCGAGCCGGTCCTGGTCTGCTTTGACGGTCGCCTCAGCCTGGCTCACATGGCCGTAAAGTTGCCTGGCCTCAGCCGTCAACGGGGCAGCATGTTCCGCGTCATCGCGCAAACCATCTGCGAAGGCCAGATCCACCTCGTGGTCGGCTACCTTCATCGCCTGCTCCGCGAACCGCTGCTCCTCGCCGCCAAGCGCCAGGGATGCGAGTCTGCGGGCAGTCTGCAACGGCCGCTCATCCACGAGCGGAGTCTGGTGGCCCGGCGCCATGGACGTTTCCGGCGGTCCCAACTCCCGAGTTAGTATGAGCCCGACTACAGCCGCCAGCACCAAGCCAAGCAAGCCGAAGGTTGCCATCCATTGACGTGGTTTCATCAGCATTCCATTGCGAAATAAACGAGCATAGACAGCGCCATTATACGGTCGGATTTGATGCGCGCGGGCTTCAACCCACGATGAGGAAACACTGGAGTAATCTGCCTATTCGCCAGGAGCACCCGTAGAATTTTGGGATGTGGGATTTTTGGCAGGGGTTGGTTGGAAAAGATTGGCGGCCGGCTTCGCGCTATGCGCTGGGATCCTGGCTGCTTTTCTATGTTGCATTCCTGATCTACGCTTTTACCAAACACGGCGATTTTCTATTTATAGATCTCGCCAACCTGGTAGTGCACGAGGCCGGCCACCTGTTGTTTGGTTGGTTCGGACCAACGCTAGGGCTCTGGGGTGGGACCACGCTGCAGTGGCTAGTCCCACTGCTCTTGGCTGCATGCTTCTTCACCCTACGCCAGACCACCGCTTTCGCTTTCTGCCTGTTCTTCTTTTTCGAGAATTGGTTGTACACCGCGACCTACATGGCTGATGCGCGCGCCATGGCGCTGCCTCTGGTCACCGCCGGCAATTCCGATTATGTCGAGCACGACTGGAACACGATCTTCTCCGGCCTCGCCGTGCTGCAGTATGACACTAGGATTGCCGCCATCGTGCGGCTGCTGGGCTGGTGTGGGATGATCGGCACTGTGGTGTGGCTCGCTGCGCGTGTACCGAATCGTGAATCCACTCGTCTCTGAAGCAGCACCATCAATTCAGGCGCGGGGTGGGAATGCTTAAAATCCTGCAGCCTTGCGGAGGCTCCCCCTGAAAACCAGTCTTATGTCTCTGGCAATCTTGGTGATCGTTGGTCTCGCCGTATTTGCTGGTGCACGCTCCTCCCCTTCTACAGTTGCCAAGCCCAGCGTTGAGACGCTGCGCAGGCTGGAGGTCGAGACAGAAAGTCCGTTATCGAACACGGCAAATACACCAGCATCTGGAAGAAGCAGAAAGACGGAAGCTGGAAGCTCGTGCTCGACATGGGGAATGCTGATGCTGCGCCGAAATAGCCGACATTTTCCTCCGCGCTCGAAGATTTCGCGAAGCCAAGAGAAACTCAAGCTTCATCTCCGAAAGTGATTGCGAATGGCCTCGGCCTGCACCCGTGTCACGACTGAAGAGAGCGCGGCCGCGTCAGCGTCTCTTACCGCCTGCACGCTGCCAAAATGTTGCAGCAGGCGGCGGCTTGTACTTTCCCCCACTCCCGGGATTTCCAGCAGTTCAGTCGAGCGATCGCGCATTTGCCGGCGCTTGCGGTGGAACGTTACCGCGAACCGATGAGCTTCGTCGCGGACCAGTTGCACCAGATGTAACACTGGCGAATGGTGCTCCAGAACGACGGGCTCGGCTTCTTGCCCGAACACATAAATAATTTCTTCGCGTTTGGCGATAGCGGCGAGCGGTTGATTGATGATCTCCAGCCCTTCGAGCGCTTCAGCCGCTGCGTGCAATTGGCCCAAGCCGCCGTCAATCAGAATCAGGCTGGGCATTTTCTTTTTCTCTTCCTGAATCCGTTTATAGCGCCGTGTGACCACCTCCCTCATGGAGGCAAAATCGTCCACCCCATCGACGCTGCGAATGATGAATTTGCGGTAGTCAGACTTTTTCATCTGGCCGTCTTCCCACACCACCATCGAGGCCACGGTTTCCGCGCCTTGAATGTGCGAGATGTCGAAGCACTCGATGCGATGCGGCAACTCGGGCATGCCGAGTGCTTCTTGCAGCGCCTCCTGGATGGCCTTGGTATTCGGCTTCATCACGCGGAAACGCTGATCGTAAGATTGCTTGGCATTATTGCCGGCAAGATCGAGCAGCGCGCGCTTGTCACCCCGCTGCGGGACTAAAAGATGTACTCTTGTCGCACGGCCCCCCTCACCCGCAATCTGATCGGAGAGCAATTCTTCCAACATCTCGCGATCTTCGAACTCCACCGGGACATAAATGTTGCGCGGAACATACGGCTGGCCGATGTAAAGCTGCTTCAGCAGAGCCGACAAGAATTCCCCGGGATGAAAGTCCGGGTAGGGACGATCCGTGTGGGGACTGGCGCTTGTGTGGGCACGGGTCTCTGACCCGTCCATGCCGGGCACAGCCCGGCTAACTTCCCCAGACTGGACCGAAGAGGACTCAGATCCCGCTGGCAATTCGAACTCGGGCAGCTCTTCCCAGAAAAACTCCCGCCGGTCAAGCACTCGACCACCGCGCATGTGAAACAAGTTCACCGCCAGCATTCCGTTTTCGTAGTGATAGCCAAAGACATCGGCGTCGTCTCCTTCGACCGCCGCGATGCGCTGCTTCTCCTGCAACTGTTCAACTGTAGAGATCAAATCACGATACTTCGCGGCTCGCTCGTACTCTTCGGCCGCAGCCGCTTTGTCCATACGCTCCCGCAAGGAACGCGAAAGATCAGTCGGCCGGCCTTCGAGGAATAGCTTCACATCGCGCACCGCCTCCAGATAGACCTCCGGCGTGGTCAGGCCCTCGACACATGGTCCCAGACAGCGCTTGATGTAGAACTGCAGGCAGGGCCGCGGATGGTAGCGGGTGAGATCCACCTTGCACGACGGCACCAGAAAGTGGCGATGGATCAAGTCCACAATTCGATACGCCAAGTTGGCGGGGAAGTACGGCCCGTAGTAAATGCAGCCATGTTCCCGTAGCCGCCGGGTGACGTAGACTCGCGGAAAACGCTCTCCCAAAGTCAGCTTCACATAGGGATAAGTCTTGTCATCCCGCAACAGGATGTTGAAGCGCGGTTTCTTCTGCTTGATAAGGTGGTTTTCCAGCGCCAACGCCTCTTTTTCGTTGGCAACCACAATGTAATCAACGTCCACCGCCTCCCGCACCAGCGTGCCAGTTTTAGCGTCCTCTACCCGGCCTTCGTGGAAGTAAGAAGACACGCGGCTGCGCAGATTATTCGCCTTACCCACATAAATAACCTCTCCCTCGCCGTTCTTGTAGAGATACACGCCGGCCGAAATGGGAAGGGTGCGAATTTTCTGCTGGAGATCCACGGTTGGGGCGTACTTCTATTTTAATGGAAATGATCTGCCAGCACTTCGCAGCGCGGCCAGGCGTGCGTTGGAACAGGAGCCGAGGTGTGTTACAACATGCTATACGATTCATAGACTCACGATCCCAGAAGAGCTTCGAGCCTGGTTGAAGGGAATGTTTGAAAGGACAGGAGTGGCGATGGGACGCCTCATCCGCCAGAAAGGCTTCTCGCAGCGATGATAGTCTGACGCTGGCTTTATGGTGCTTTCGGCAACTGTATAAATTTTCCATACGCATGTTCGCTTTGCTCGAACCATGTTGCGCGCAGGACTTTTCAACCGTCTTGTAAGCTGCCTGTTATCATTACTTTCGAGCGAGCTGTCGAGTTGCGCAACTTGGCATCCGCCGTGCTTAGGTACAATGCGGGATGCAGAGGATGGCAGCATGCCTTCCGCCCCGCCGATAGAATCGGCGAGACCAAGAATTTCCCAGGGACCCAAGAGATTTCGGAAAAAGAGATTTGGAAAAAAAGAAGTTGAGAGAGGAAGGAGCCCTCCAAAGATGAATCGCATTTCACTAACGGTTCTATTGGCTGCGAGCATGGCAGCCTCGGTAGGTTGCGCCAGCAAGAACTATGTTCGTCAAGAGACCACGCCGATCATTAACAAGACCAATGAACTGGATGACCTGACCGCGAAAAACACCAAAGACATCAAGGATGTCGACGCACGTGCGCAGGCGGGTATCCAGGCCGTGCAAGCTAAAGCCGCTGAGGTCGATCAGAAAGCCCAAGCCGCCAGCACGCAAGCTGGCGAAGCCCAGAGTTTGGCTGACAACGCAGTTCATCGCGTAGACTCGCTGCAGAACACCGTGGCCAATTTGGACAACTATCGCGTGGTGACTGAAACCTCGGTTCACTTCGGTTTCAATAAGGACAATCTCACCAAGCAGGCCAAGGAAACGCTTGACCAGCTTGCCACTGATGTGCCCAATACCAAGGGTTACATCATCACGGTGGAAGGTGGCACGGATTCGGTGGGCAGCGCCGACTACAATTATGGTCTGAGCGAGCGCCGTGCGGACGCTGTGATCCAGTACCTGGCCGCGGAACACAACATTCCCGCCCATAAAATTTATTTGGTCGGGCTGGGCAAAGATAAGCCCGTCGATGACAACAAGACCAGGGAAGGCCGCGCCAAGAATCGCCGCGTCGATGTTCACCTTATGACCAATACGGTCGAAGGCTCGACGCCAGCGCAGCAGCCGGCAGCAAGCACGAACCCGGCTCCGCCGTCCTTGTAAACGAGTTTTTTCCCCTCCTCCCCGGAGGACTTCGCCAACACAGGCCGCGCCACCCCCATGGAGCGGCCTGATTTTTTGTCTTGTAGGCGTCGGCGTCCCGGCCCGTGCAACGCGGGATTCGCACGGGCGAAGACGCCCGCGCCTACATTGCGCGTTACAATGGTGTCATGTCTCGGATGATTTCCGCGTTCATCCTCTTGCTCTGCTTCGCGGGATGGGTCACAGCTCAGTCAGCGCAAGATGAAAAAGGCCCCGGGCAGAACCAAGCCCCTCCGCGATCAGACCGGGATAAGGAAGCTGGGGAAAGTTCCAGCCGCGAGACTCGGATTGATCTGAGCCCGCCGAAGAACGACGCCAAAGACCACCCCAACAGCGGTCCACCCATTTCCGACGCAGACGAAGAAAACTCCTCCGGCGATGTGCAGGAATTCCACGCCTGGAACCCGCACAAGGGTTTGAAAGACATCGAGGTCGGCGATTTTTATTTCAGGCGCAAGAATTACCGTGCGGCTCTCGATCGCTATGAAGAGGCGCTGGTTTGGAAGCCCGGAGACGCCGTTGCCAACTTCCGAATGGCTCAGTGCTTTGAAAAGCTGGACAATCCCGACCAAGCGATCGCGCACTATCAGGAATATTTGAAGATCCTGCCTCACGGCCCCCTCGCGGCGGAAGCACGCAAGGCACTACAGAAGTTGCAAGGCGCGGAAGAAAAGAGCCTCAGCTCAGGCACTAAGATGTAGGCGCGGGCGTCCTCGCCCGTGCCAGCTCACCGTTCGCACGGGCGCAGACGCCCGCGCCTACAAACTATTTCTCCACTCGAATGAAATCTCCGCTGCTGGCGTTTACTTCAATCTTCAGCTTGGCGTCATCGCGGCTGTTGCCGTAGATCACATGCCAGATGAGCTCGTTGGTGGCGTGGCTCCAATCGAGCATGTAGAGAATCGAGATGTCCGGATTCTTTTCCAGAATCTTGTCCCCACCGTGCTTCTGCGCCGTCTCAAGCGCTTTGTCCGAGTCCACTTTCAGGAATGCGATGTCAAAAACTTGAGTAGAAGAGTTGCCGGGATTGTAGGTGTCTTCTGTCCCCGGGGAAATCCCACGTGAGGGCCCGTCGGGGATATCCTCGCCCGACCACACGTAAGGCTTCACGGCTTTCTGCGCAGCAGAGGCGAAAAAAGCCCGCCACAATCCCGATTTGCCATCCCTCCCTTTGGAGTCCGCTGTGACGGACGATTCCAGCCGGTAAGGTTGCGCATCCCGCGCCCAGCCGCGCGCGGCCACGTAGAGATGCTGGAAGGCAGTCCGTCCCGCAACAAATTCGGCAGGTTTGGGCTGGGGCTTTTCTGTTTGCGCTGGCTTGCTCGGCTCCGACGAGCAACCTGTCATCACGGCCAATGCCAGAGTCGCCATCAGCAGCTTCTTCATAGCCACCTTCCTGTGATCGGTATGAAATCTTGCAATCGAATGCCGGTGCTCATTCTACAGAATTGGTCCCATAAATTGGTTTGTGGAAGGGCACCGGCTTCAATTCTGCCCTGAGCGCAGTCGAAGGGTGCCGCTTGAACGCCTTAAATACTGCGGCTTCAGCCCCTGAGCGTCGTCATCGGATTCTAGAAAATCATGTTGTGAGACCAAGTAACCAACTCTAGTATGGAACGGGAAGGCCCCCATGGATAGGTATCTTCAGAGGTTACAGGAGGCTGTCACTTCCGCGATGAGTGGTATGACGCTTGAAGATCTCCAGCGCCATCCCGAGGGGAAGTGGAGCGCCGCCGAGATCCTCGAGCATCTATTTCTAACCTACACCGCTACCGTGAAGGGTTTCGAGCACTGTCTCGCGGCAGGAAAGCCGTTAGCGAGGTCGCCCAGACTGAAAGACCGCGTCGTCACCGTCATAGCCATGCGAGCAGGTTATTTGGGGCGCAAACGACAGGCCCCCAAGTTTACGCGGCCGCGTGGAATGGCGGCAGAAAGAGTCGTAGCCGAGATTGTGCCAACCATCTTCGCCATGGAAAAACTCATTGCGGAATGCGAGGCCCGCCATGGCAGTCGAATCCGGCTGATCGACCACCCCATCCTCGGACCGCTCACGGCTAAGGAGTGGCGGAAATTTCATTGGTTGCACGGCCAGCATCATGTGAAACAGATTTTGCGACTGCGAACGAAGAACTAAAGTCGGTGTCTGCTTCCTTGTTTCCAACCCTTCGGAAATCTTCGCCCTTTTAGATCCGGCGGTTGGTAACGCGTAACAGAACAGGTGTACAATGTCCGCCGTTTTGGGAGTCGGAAACAAAATCCTGCTTGGGGAAAAAAAATGAAAAGAACGATACCGGTCGTAGCCTTTCTTATTGCCCTGCTGAGTACAGTTCCGGGGTTCGCGCAAAATCCGAATTACGATGTCGGACCAGTGTGGCGGGTTACGTATATGCACTTGAAACCCGGCATGGGCGATGCTTTCTGGAACGACTTCCGTCAACACGTAAAGCCCGTACTTGATGAACAAAAGAAACAGGGGTTGATTTCAGATTACAAAACGTTCACCAACCCGATCGCCAGTCACCCGAACGATTGGGACGTGGCACTCGCCGTCCTTTATTCAAATTGGGCGGCTCTTGACCAGATCGACGCCAAAGCCGCGTCTGTCATGGTTAAGCACTATGGATCGCGCGAAGCAGCTTTCGAGGCGGCGCGCAAACGAGCTGACCTTCGCGAAATCGTTGCAAGCAATTTGGCTCGCGAGGTCATGACCAAGTAAGCGAACCAAGCTTTTTTTGTGATCCTGGCCGCGCGTTGGCCAAGCTGCGCCAACACCCGGATCCTTGTATCCCGAAGCTTTTGGCTGTCATCCGAGCATTCATTCAATTCACCGAGGAGGAAACCCCATGACAAATACGAGCCGTGTTCCAGTGATCCGTCTTCTAGTTCTCGGGGTGCTGGTCGTCGCTGCGACCTCCTGGGCGCAGGAGCGCCCACCAATCGTCCAACAAATCGCCAAGGCCTATGGTTTCGATTCGTTCAGCCAGATCGAGAAGATCCGCTACACCTTCAACGCAGGTTTAGGGGAGATCAAACTTAATCGATCGTGGGTTTGGGAGCCCAAGACCGATCAGGTCTCCTACGACGGAAAAGACAAGGCGGGCAAGCCAGTGAAGCTTACCTACCTGCGCTCTCAGGTCAGCAGCCAGCCCGCGGTCGTGAAGGAAGAAATCGATCCGGCTTTCATCAACGATCAGTATTGGCTGATCTTCCCCTTCCATCTTATTTGGGACGGCAGCGTCAAGATTGAAGACACGGGCATGCACAAACTGCCGCTGGGCAAGGGCTCTGCCACGCGGGTCCTGGTGACCTATTCCTCGGTCGGCTACACCCCCGGCGACATTTGGGAACTCTTCGTTGGCGGCGACAACCGCATCCAGGAATGGACTTACCACCATGCAGGAAGCGAAAAGCCGACTGTCGTCTGCACGTGGGAGGACTACAAGAAAGCCGGCCCTCTCCTTATCTCAATGGACCACCACGGCTCACGGCTGGGTAAGCCCATGCGGATCTCCTTTACCGATGTGGCCGTCCAACTGGTGGGGGCAAACACCTGGGTGAATGCCCAATAACTGAGGGGTGGGACTTCTCCTCCACTAAGCGTGTCATAGACTGGGCCGCCCATCCTTGCGTTCGTTGCAAGGGTGGGATGCCACGCGGTCGGCCTCCCATCGCGTCCACAAGCGGATACCCAGTTTGTGCGCCGCCGCAATCCTCGCCTTGCCCATCCCTTTCTGGATAAGCTTGCGACGATAGAAGCGTTTCAGCCCCGGATCTTTTCTTACCGCATGGTCGTCGCTTCGGTCCACAGATAGCGCAGCAGCGAGTTGCCCTCCTTGGTCAGTTTCCCCAGCCGCTGTCGCTTACCGCTGGTGTGTTCACACGGGATCATTCCGATGTAGCTGGCTACGTTCTTGCCATTGGCGAAACGGCTCGGGTCTCCCAGCAACACCTCCGTCGCCAATGCTGTCACTGGTCCCACACCGGGATGCGTCAACAAGCGGAGCGCCTGGGGCCGTTGCTGGACTTGTTTTTCTACTTGCCCGTCCAGCTCCTGGATCCGCCGCTGCAATTGCACATATAAGCGCAGCAGTTCGTCTCGCCTTTGACTGGTGTAGCTGGGCAGAGACAAGGCTTGCAGTGCCTTCTGCCCACTTGCAGTCCACAGACCTCGGCCTCGCCGCAGTGCGTGATTGAGCGCCCTGGCTTGCAATGTGTTCTGTACTCGCGTTCGTATCTTCACCCACTGATGACGGTCCCGCAGCAAGGTTCGTAAGTCGCGCTGCTCGCTCGACGGCATCCAGATCTCGGGAAAGCCATCCTCTCTCATCAGCAGCTCCAACATCAGCCGGGCATCCCGCCGATCATGCTTCTGTTTTCGGGTCTCGGCTGCCCGAATCTTCGCCGGATGACCCCACCCGGCACACGATCCCTAACTCTTCCAGTAGTTCCAAAAACCACTGCATGGCTCCGGTGGCTTCGATGCCCACCACCACCGGACCTTCTAAGGCAGCGTAAAACTCTCGCACCTCGTTGCCTTCATGGCTCAGTGTCTTCTCGGTGAACTCGCCCGTTTCCCTGTCCACCATGGCAATGGTCTGTTGCTTTGCATGTAGATCGCATCCTAGAATCTTCATCTCGGCCTCCTTCGTCCCGAGCCTTTTTGGTTGGAACCGTAAAGTCTACTCGGGTCGTCGCGAGGCCGACCTCGTTATGTCATCAGCTATCCGCTCAGGCTCTGCCATCTCCTCTGCTCTGATTGACTTGCCAGTTTTGCCGACGTAAGATTCGCCGCAATGATCGGTCAAACCATCTCCCACTATCGCATTGTCGACAGATTAGGCGGCGGGGGGATGGGTGTTGTCTACAAGGCCGAGGACGTGAAGCTGCACCGATTTGTCGCGCTGAAGTTCCTGCCTGACGAGGTCGCCAAAGATGCCCAGGCTCTGGCCCGCTTCCAGCGAGAGGCACAAGCTGCTTCTGCGCTGAACCATTCCAATATCTGCACCATCTACGAGATTGACGAACAGAATGGGCAGACGTTCATCGCTATGGAGTTCCTGGATGGCACGACTCTGAAGCATCGCATTAGTGGGCGTCCAATGGAAACGGAACTGCTTCTCTCGTTGGCCATCGAGATTGCCGACGCTCTCGACGCCGCGCACGCCGAAGGGATCGTACACCGCGACATCAAGCCGGCGAATATCTTTGTGACCAAGCGAGGGCACGCCAAGATTCTGGATTTTGGGCTGGCGAAGGTCACGCTCATGGGCAGCTCTTCGAGCAGGATTGAGGCCCTGAATACGCAGACAGGTTCGTTGGACGCGGAGCATCTAACCAGTCCAGGCACGATGGTGGGCACGGTCGCCTACATGTCGCCAGAACAAGCCAAGGGAAAGGAATTGGACGGCCGCACCGATCTGTTCTCTTTTGGCGCAGTACTGTACGAAATGTCGACGGGAGCTTTGGCTTTTCATGGCGAAACCTCTGCCCTCATATTCAAAGCAATACTGGACTTCGACCCGCCGCCGCCGATTCGTTTCAATCGCGACATTCCAACGGAGTTGGAACGGATCATCAACAAGGCGCTGGAGAAAGATCGCGAACTGCGCTATCAACACGCCTCCGAAATGCGCGCCGACCTGAAGCGGCTGAGACGAGAAACGGAATCGCGGCACGCCATATCGGGCAGTTCCGGGACAGTGCCAGCAGAGCAGGAAAGCGGCTCCCAACCAGCACTACGACCTTTGCGAGCATGGGGTTCCACCGCGAATGCAGCCACGTCGGCGTCTTCGAACGCATTGAAGTTGGTTGAGGTTGCTGTCGCCGAAAAGAGGGACCGCTGGAAAATTGTGGTTCCCGCTGCCATAGTCATCACCGCTGCATTGATTGCTTGCGGGCTGTACTATCGTTCGCATCGAGCCAAGCGACTGACCGAGAAAGACACTGTCGTGATCGCTGACCTCGCCAACAGCACAGGCGATCCGGTTTTCGACGACACCCTTAAACAGGCACTCAGCGTGGCTCTGAACCAGTCGCCGTTTCTGAATGTGCTTTCCGATAACAAGGTCGCGTCGACCTTGAAGCTGATGTCCCGTCCAGCAGACACGAAACTCACGCCCGACGTAGCCCGCGAGCTATGCCAGCGGGTGGGCAGCAAGGCTTACATTGGGGGAGCGATTGCCAGTCTGGGCAGTCAATATGTGCTGGGATTGCAGGCGGTGAATTGCCAGAGCGGAGAGCCGCTGGCTCAGGGGCAGGTAACAGCATCAGCTAAAGAGAAGGTGCTGGACGCTCTGGGCGAGGCAGCGTCGAAGTTGCGGGGAGACCTTGGGGAGTCGCTGGCAAGCGTGCAAAAATTCGACGTTCCACTGGCGGAGGCCACGACTTCCTCGCTCGACGCGCTGAAAGCGTACACCCTTGGCATAAAGGCTTATCGCGAAGCAGGAGCTGCCGCGGCCCTGCCTCACCATCAACGTGCCATCCAGCTTGATCCCAATTTTGTCGCAGGGTATTCCGCAGTGGGCAATGACTACTTCGAACTGTCGGAGATCGAGCGGGCCAGCGAGTACTTCGCAAAAGCTTTTGAGTTGCGTGACCACGCCGACGAGCGTGAAAGGTTTTCCGTAACCGCCGCCTACTACGACACAGTGACGGGTCAACTGGATAAAGCGGCACAGACATATCGGCAGGAGATTGCCGCTTACCCGCGGGGCATGGCAGCGTATGTCAATTTGGGGAATGTATACGCCGACATGGGGCAGTACGAGAAGGCCGCCGAAATGGCCAGGAAGGGCACGGAGGTGGCTCGCCAGAACGGGCGGCCGTCCTACGTAAACGTTAACCTGCCGGCTGTTGCCCTTGCGTTGCAACGGTTCGAAGAGGCCCGCCAGGTTATTCAGGAAGCCCAGGCGCTGAAAGTGGACGACTATCTGCTTCATTCGGGCTCCTATGTTCTGGCTTTTCTCGGTGCGGATTCCTCAGCGATGGTGGAAGAGCAACGGTGGTTTGCGGGCAATTCCGAGTATGAGAATTTTGGGCTTTCGCTCGCATCCGATACTGAGGGATATGCTGGTCATCTTGACCAGGCCCGACAGCTTACCCAGCGGGCCATAGACTCGGCCATCCACGCTGACAGCAAGGAAAACGGAGCCATCTATCAGGAGAGCTCTGCGTTGCGCGAAGCAGCTTTTGGCAATGCGAAGCAAGCCAGGCAAGCAGCGGCAGCGGGCTTAAAGCTGGCTCCCGAAAGTCAGGGTACCAAAGTCGAAGCTGCGCTTACATTGGCGATGGCGGGCGATAACGCAGGAGCCGAATCCCTTGCTCAAGACGTGAGTAAACGCTTTCCGCTGCACGACCAGATCCAGTCTCTGTGGCTTCCAGCGATTCGCGGGCAACTTGCGCTCAACCGGGGAAATCCGTTGGCCGCCATCAATGATCTCCAGCCCGCCCCCTCCATTGAGTTGGGGCAAATACCGTTCTCCGTCAGCACCTCCTGCCTCTATCCAACCTACATTCGCGGCGAGGCATATCTGGCAGCGGGACAGGGCAGTGCTGCCGCCGCCGAGTTTCAGAAAATTCTCGACCACAACGGCATCGTCTGGAACTGCTGGACGGGCGCGTTGGCACATCTGGGGGTGGCTCGGGCGAACGCTTTGCAAGCGAGAACTTCGCAGGGCGCGGATGCAGACGCTGCCCACGTCCGGGCGCTCGCCGCTTGTAAAGACTTCCTCACCCTCTGGAAGGACGCCGACCCTGACATCCCCATCCTGAAAGAAGCCAAGGCGGAGTACGCGAAGCTCCAGTAGGCGGAGAAGCGGAGCAAGCCGTGCCTCTTGGCTTGGCGCTTTTGGTCAACTGTCGCGAACAGCGTTAACGCGTATTGACCAATGGTCAACTTGTGCTATGCGATTTTTCGCCAACAACCCTTTTGAGCCAGTGCAAACTCCTCGCGTTTCATTGACTTGCCTGTTTTGCCCACGTAAGATTTGCGCCGATGATCGGTCAGACCATCTCGCACTACCGCATCGTCGAGAAGCTCGGTGGCGGTGGCATGGGTGTGGTGTACAAGGCTGAAGACACCGAGTTGGAGAGGTTTGTCGCGCTGAAGTTTCTGCCCGAGGATCTGGCGCGCGATCCGCAGGCTCTGGAGCGCTTTCGGCGAGAGGCAAGAGCCGCCTCAGCGCTGAACCATCCCAACATCTGCACCATTTACGAAATCGGTAAGAGTGACGAGCAGTCTTACATCGCGATGGAGTTTCTCGAGGGCCTGACCCTGAAGCACCGCATCGCAGGACGTCCCCTCGACAATGAGACGCTTATTTCTCTAGGGATCGAGGTTGCCGATGCCCTGGATGCGGCGCATGCGAAGGACATCGTGCATCGTGACATCAAGCCCGCGAACATTTTTGTCACCGAACGCGGACACCCCAAGATTCTGGATTTCGGTTTGGCGAAGGTGCAAACGGTCCGCTCTGTCAGCAGCTCCGACAACACGCAGACGCACAGCCTGGACAAGGAACAATTGACGAGCCCTGGCTCAGCGCTGGGAACAGTGGCTTACATGTCACCGGAGCAGGCGAAAGCGCGAGAGTTGGATGTGCGCAGCGATTTGTTCTCCTTCGGTGCGGTGCTCTACGAAATGGCGACGGGCGCATTGCCGTTTCGTGGCGAGAGTTCGGCAGAGATCTTCAAGGCCATTCTGGATGCAACGCCGACCCCGGCGACGCGGCTCAATCCGGATGTGCCCGCGGAATTGGAGCGCATCGTCAGCAAGGCGCTCGAGAAGGATCGAAATCTCCGCTACCAGAGCGCAGCGGATTTGCGCTCAGACCTGACGCGGCTGAAGCGGGACTTGGACTCGGGGCGCACGCCGGCCATTAACGCACCCGTGACTGTGGACTCAGGCACTCGAATTTCGAGTGCAATTCCTGCGGAAGCGCCGGCCCGATCCCGCAAGCTCTTGGCATTTAGCGTGGCTGCGGTTCTGATGGTTGCGGCGGTGGCCACGACGGTGTACATGCTGCGTGGCAGGTCAGGGACTAAAAAGATTGACTCGGTCGCGGTGCTGCCCTTCGTGAACGCGACCTCAGATCCGAACAATGAATACCTCAGCGATGGCCTGACCGAGAGCCTGATCAGCACGCTGTCGCAGTTGCCCGATCTCAAAGTGATGGCGCGCAGCACCGTCTTCCGGTTCAAGGCGAACCAGGAAGACCCGCAGAAGATCGGGCAACAGCTTCAGGTCGCCGCGGTGTTGATGGGACGCATTACGCAACATGGCGACGAGGTGGGCGTGCAGGCCGATCTGGTGGATACGTCGGACGGGGCAGAGCTTTGGGGCTCGCATTACGTGCGCAAAGCGGCCGACATCACGCAGGTGCAAAGCGACATCACGCGCGACGTTTCGAAACGCCTGCGAGTGCAATTGACCGGCAACCAGGAGCGTCGGTTGGGCAATGCCGGGACGACGAATCCGGAGGCCTACCGGCTATATCTGGAAGGTCGACAACTCTGGTACGGACGCACTCCGGAGGGTTTGAAGAAGAGCATCGATTTATTCCAACAGGCGATTGCCGCCGATCCGAACTACGCTCTTGCGTATGCTGGGTTGGGCGACACTTACAATGTCATTCCGAGCTATCGGGCGGGGATAACCTCCCGGCAAGCGGGAGCGCTTGCGTACGAAGCAACCCGCAAGGCGCTCGAATTGGATGACTCCTTGCCAGAGGCACATCTGGCGCGCGCTGGTACGCTGACTTTTAGCTTGAAATGGAAAGAGGGTGAGGAAGAATTTCGCCGCGCCATCGAGTTAAACCCCAACAGCGCGGCAGCACATTATTTGTATGCCTTTAGCCTTCTGGTTCCGGAAAAACGGTTCGATCAGGCGCTCGAGGAATTCCACCTCGCGTTGTCGCTCGACCCTCTTTCTCCCATCATGAACACGAATTACGCCACCACGTTGATGGATGCGCATCGCTATCCAGAGGCGCTCGCCCAGTTCCAGAAAACCCTGGAGCGGGATCCGAATTTCGGACCCGCCCATCACAAGCTGTCGCAGTTGTATGCCACCACTGGCGATTTCGCGAATGCGGTGAGCGAGTTGCGAAAGTTCGTTTCAACACCGGGCTCGTGGAGTCCGGACGCTAAAGGCTACCGCGATCTGGTGCAGGCCTCATTTACCAAACCGGAATCGATGATGTGGGTGGCCCTGGCCATGTCGGTCACAGGTGAGCGGAACAAGGCTTTCGAGTATCTGGACAAAGCACTTTCAAACCAGGAAATTGAAGTTGTTCTCTGCCTCCGTTATCCCACGCTGGACCCGATCCGCTCCGATCCGCGCTATGCCGATATGATGCGCCGGCTCGGATTGCCGGAGTAAGCCGATCCGGGAGATGCGAGGACCATACGCGATTTTTCTAACAGCCTCAGATACGTTCTCGAATCTTGCGGCACGGCATTGAGTGATAGGCTGCGATTCGATCAGGCGCGTAGTGGCAGCACAGCTGACCCAATCAAGATTCTTCGCTGGCCCCTGACACAGTCACTAGGATTTTTCTGGCTGACTGTTGTAAGCAAGGCGATGTCATAAGTTTGCGCCATTCCTTCGCCCATGAGCGCGGATTTTGAGTGCCATCACGACTGATCCAAATTAACTACAATCCTGACAATTTGATCTAATAGTCCTCTCGGCGGCATTTATGAATAGACTGGTTTTTATTGACGATGACAAGCGAGAGCTCGACGAGTTCGGACCTCTGATTGAGGGCGAGTACACCTACACGCTCATTCACTGGCCGAATGACCGAGAAAAGCTGTTTTCCGGCCAGCCCCCGGATCTCTTCGTCAGTGATCTTTACCTCCCCTCGGCGGATGGTGATCGCAAGCCGACCACGGAGCAAACGGAGGAAGCAGCAAGTACTGCTCGGGAGATCGCCCATAGGTTTCATAACCTATACGCTGGGGCCACGCAAGCCGTGGAGTCGATCGAGCTTTGCAAAGCACGCTTACGAGACACCATGACACTCATTACATATGCCTATGAAGCGCTGCTCACGGCCCAATGGGAGGCACTGGGCCAGTCTCCTAACAATGGAATTGCATTGCTACAACATCTCAGCGAACGATTTCCCGACGTACCATTCGTTTTTTATTCACGGAAGGTCAATTCAGAGGATGCGATCAAAGTTCTTAGGGCAGGTGCTGTCGATGCAATCAGGAAGGGTGTCGATCCCAAGGAACTTTTGGCACGTCTCCGCGATGCGCAACAGTTTCGTGGCCGAAGGCGATTTCTGCAGTCCTAGAGCAAACGGAATTCGTCCCGCAATTCTGGTTGTCAATTGTCAGAATCACGTTTGCGCTCAAAACCTCCCGTTGACGGTTTTCAAGCATCACTTCGTATCAAACTGGAGAAACTCGACTGGGGCTCCATTCTCGACAATAAAAGCGACGGTCACGCCCGGTGAAGGTGAGTTGGGCGCGATAAGTATCTCTTTTCCGGCGATTTCAGCGGAGAGATCGTCCACTTCGAAGGCGACATGCGGAACAGTACGCACAAGTTCAGGGACCGGCGCTTCAGGTTCGAACCCCATCCACTCGATTCCGTAGGCGCTCGTTTCATATCCAGACACAAACGTCGCATAGTGCTCGATCAGGCGTTCACCTTTTCGACGCTCGATAGTGGGAATTCCGATGTGATGGTACCGCCTCGTGGAAGCAACTGGTGACTTTTTCACGTGAATGAGTTTAGCCCTTGACGGCATCCGTTTCTGTCAGTTGTTCAAAACAGGCGTTAGCACTCATTGACGTTCTCGCGCTCCCCCACACTCACGCACTAGGGCTCGCACTCGCCCTGGTAGCGTTCGGGCGGGCCCGGCCAAGGTCAAAATCCGGGGGGTCTGTGGTGGGGGGAGGGAGCATTTTGGAGTGCACCCCAAAAGTGAGACGGGAAATTAAGGGGCCAGCTACATTGAGTGGAGGAGAACGATGCTGGTGCCCCGACAAGAATATTCCCGCGAACTAAAGATTGCCTGCATGCGCGAACTCGACTCGGGCAAGGGCCTGGCCGAGGTGGCGCGTCTGTATCAGCTCAGCCCGAAACGGCTGGAGACTTGGAAAGGCGAGTGGCGGGCCAAAGGTGAACTGGCGTTTCCTGGCAAAGGGGCGCGTCCGCAAGCCAGGCTGGAGGTCGAGCGCATCGCTGAGCTGGAGCGCAAGATCGGCCAGCAAGCGATGGAGATCGATTTCTTAAAAAAAGTCTTGCGGCGTTTCAGGGAACATCCTATGCCACTCGCCGGCAATGGCGGCGGCGCATCTACCAGCAAATCCGGGAAGCGGCGGAAGCGGGGGCAGGCGTGAACCGGTTCTGCGAGATCGCGGGCGTGGGCCGGGCTGGCCGGATACTATCGCTTCCGCTGGCGCGGCGAAACCAGTCCAGTCAGCATGGATTTGCGGAATGAAATCCAGCGGATCGCGCTGCGCTGGCCCGCCTAGGGCTATCGCCGCGTGCGTGCCGAACTGATACGCCACGGCTGGAAAGTCAATCACAAACGCATTCTGCGCCTGATGCGGGTAGACAACTTACTCTGCGTCCGGCGACGAAAGTTCATTCTGACCACCAACTCTCGGCACGGACTGCCTATTTATCCAAACCTCACCGAAGACTTGGTGCTGAGCTGCATCGATCAACTCTGGATCGCCGACATCACCTACATTCGCTTGCAACTGGAGTTCGTCTATCTGGCGGTTCTGCTGGACGCATTTTCTCGCCGCTGCCTCGGATGGGCTTTGCAGCGAACTCTGGAAGCGGCGCTGGCGCTGGAGGCCTTGCGCATGGCGCTGCGGCAACGCAAACCCAAGCCGGGTTTGGTGCATCATTCCGACCGTGGCGTGCCGTACGCCTCGCGCGACTACCCCGCAGAACTGGAGCAACACGGCATCCGCATCAGCATGAGCCGCACCGCTTCGCCCTACGACAATGCCCGGGCGAGAGCTTCATCAAAACCCTGAAGTATGAGGAAGTCTATCGCACCGAGTACCGCAATCTCGAAGACGCGCGGGCCTCCATCGGAGAATTCTTGGAGAAAATCTATAACCAGGAACCCCTGCATTGGTCGCTCGGCTATCGTCCGCCACTAGAGTTCGAACATGGTTTGCGGAAACCGCAGGCTGCCGGAAGAGGACGCGTATGAGTTTTCTGAGGCATGCGGGAATCTATCGATCCGATGATGCTTCTGCCGCTGGGAGCGAGCGGCTTTGCTCACTCCCAGCGCTCATCGCTCTCGATGAGTTCCAGCCGGCTATTCCTTGGCAGGTTGCTCTCCAGCAGAGCCTGCCTCCGCTTCGCCGGCTGCGAACGATTCTCAACAACCTAACTCGCCGTACAATGACTTTTCAACGAACGGTAACAACCCCTTTAATTCGGTGTCTCAGCCCAAGGGTGCAGTCCATTTTGCCCTCGCCTTGTACCACCCCCGCTGGGGTATTGACTCCCCAGCTGTCTGCCTCCTAACATTGCGCCCCAGGGTGGAGATCCCTTCAACTGATAGGCCAAACCATCTCGCACTACCGCGTCATCGAGAAACTTGGCGGTGGCGGAATGGGCGTAGTCTACAAAGCCGAGGATACTTCACTCGGCCGCTTTGTTGCGCTCAAGTTCCTGCCACAGGATGTGGCGCAAGACCCGCAATCGCTGGAGCGCTTTCGGCGGGAAGCCCGCGCAGCCTCCGCGCTCAACCATCCCAACATCTGCACCATTTACGAAATTGGCGAGCACGACGGCCAACGCTTTATCGCGATGGAGTACCTGGACGGCGTGACTCTGAAGCATCGCATCGCGGGCCGTCCGCTGGAGACCGAGATGTTGCTTTCGCTGGGCATCGAAATTGCCGATGCCCTCGATGCGGCCCACGCCGAAGGCATTGTCCACCGCGACATCAAGCCCGCAAACATATTTGTGACCAAGCGCGGGCACGCCAAAATTTTGGACTTCGGCTTGGCCAAGGTGACACCCGTCAGCGGCAAAGTCGTCGAAACAGCGGGAGTCACACTGGAAGCAACTGCGGCCGACGAGCATCTGACCAGCCCCGGAACAGCGCTGGGAACCGTGGCCTACATGTCGCCGGAACAAGTGCGCGGCAAGGACCTCGACGCGCGCACCGATTTGTTCTCATTCGGAGTGGTGCTCTACGAGATGGCGACTGGGCTGTTGCCGTTCCGTGGCGAGACTACGGGAGTGGTCTTCAACGCCATCCTGGAACGTGCGGCCGCCTCTCCAGTGCGCCTCAATCCTGATCTGCCGTCGCGACTCGAAGACATTCTCAACCGTGCGCTGGAAAAAGATCGCGAGCTGCGCTATCAGCACGCCTCCGAAATGCGCTCCGAGTTAATGCGCCTGAAGCGCGACACCGATTCTGGACGTGCGGCAGCCTTCACAAACCCAACTGACGCTGCCGCGGATCGTTTGGGAACCGATCGTGTGGGGACGGGTCTACGTTCCGTCCAGCCCGAGCGCAGCTCGGCTAGTTCAGGGAGCGCTCCGGGACCAAGAGTCGCCAACGATAGCTCACAGAGCCCCGCTCCTGCTTCGAGCCCTTTCTTAAAGAAAGCCGCGCTGCTGGCCGGCCTCGTCGCCGCCGTCGTCATGATCGTTTTTCTGCTATGGCAAGTCCGGCATCGGACCACTTCTGCAACTGTTCCCGGTCCGGCTAACCCGACGACTGTTGCCGTTCTGCCATTCCAGAATCTAGCCTCCGACAAAGACACCGATTTCCTCCGACTCGCGTTGCCGGATGAGATTGCCACCGCGCTGAGTTATGTACACTCTTTATCCATCCGTCCCTTCGCCACGACCAGTAAGTACACGGCACAGAATCTGGATCTTCAGCAAGCTGGCCGCGAGATGCACGTGACTGAGATCGTGACCGGCCACTACCTGAAGGAAGGTGACCAGCTACAGGTCACGCTGGAAGCGGTCGATGTCGAAAACAACCGCACGCTGTGGCGAGACACTCTCAATGTCGCCGCCCCGGACATGATCGCCATGCGCGGTCAGATCACCGCAAAAGTTCGCCAGGGACTGGTACCGGCGCTCGGTGCGTCGACCAGTTCGGTGCAGACTGATACCCGTCCCAAGAACGAAGAGGCCTACGACCTGTATTTGCGCAGCGTCCCGGTTCCGCACGATCCGGCCCCCAATAAGGAAGCAATCGCCATGCTCGAGCGATCAGTAGGCATGGACTCCAGTTACGCGCCGGCCTGGGAAGCCCTGGGAACACGCTACTACTTTGATTCGTCTTACTCGAGCGGCGGCGAAGAGATGTTCCAACGTTCCAATGTGGCTCTGGAACGAGCTCTGGCTCTCGATCCGAACCTCCTGCCGGCGGCTGGTTCGCTGATTGTGAACCGGACAGAAAGAGGCGAGTTGGCGAAGGCCTACGCGGATGCAAGAGCACTCGTGAAGCAGCGGCCGGACAGTGCCCTGGCCCATTTCGCCCTATCCTACGTTCTTCGCTACGCGGGGCTACTGGACGAAGCGGCGCACGAGTGTGATACCGCCCTTGCTCTGGACCCAGGAGACTACATATTCCGCTCCTGCTCGTTTACCTTTGCGCCATTAGGCAAGCCGGAGCGCGCGCTGGACTTCGTTCGCCTGGACGCGGGATCGGAATGGGCGTCGCAGCGGATTCCGGACATTCTGCTGCGTGAAGGAAAGCCAGCCGAAGCACGGGAGAGCTTGAAAAGAGCGCCTGTCAATGCCCGGGACCGCCTCCTCGAAGGCTGTCTCGATGGCCAGCAGTCGGAGTTGGACCGAATCGCCCGCCAGCAGGAAACCGCCGTTCTGGCAACTCCCGATCCGGAGCCCAGGTTCGCGGTGGGGTCACTGATGGCTTACTGTGGAAAGCCGGATATCGCTGTGCGCTTGCTGAAGAGCGCCATTGAAAGTAACTATTGCGCTTACACGGCCCTGCAGTCTGATCCCTTGCTCGCCAAACTGCGCGGAACTCCCGAGTTCAGTCAACTGCTCTCTGCGGCGCAGGATTGCCAGAAAAAATTTCTTGCGGAGAGAAACTAAGCAAAAGAAAAAGCCCCCGCGAACCGCGAGGGCCTGAACTGACTACAAGACGGATGGTGTGGGGACGGGCGTCTCGCCCGTCCGGCGGTGCGACGCGCCGCCGACTCTCTGGTTACAATTGCTACTCCCGCACAGACGACGGGACGCCGGATTTGCGGGCCTGCTCCTGCATGTCGTCCAGTTGCTGCTTGGCGTCGTCGAGTGCCTTCTGCTTCTGATCGATCTGCTGCTTATACTGTGCGTCTTCCTTGTCCCATGAGCCGGAATTGCGCAGGCGGTTGCCAGCATCGGCATAGAAGGCGGCCGCGCGTAAGCGATACTCGCGCTGCACCACATCCAGTTCGCGCGAGAGCATATCGATCTTGTCCTTCTGAGCGGAAATCTTGCCCTTCCACTCGTCATACATCTTCTGCTTGTCTGCACTCGATGAGCCAGCCTTGTTTTCGCTCTTGGGCGCGGACTCGGCGGGCTTGGTCGCTGTTCCCGCCTGATCGCCCGCGGGTTGATTGGCTTTGCCCTCAGCCTCACTGTTGCCTTTGTCGGCAGACTGGTCGGCCGTATCATCGGTGGCGGGTCCGACTACGCTCAGCTTGTCATTCTTCGGCAAGTTGTCGTTGTCGAACTGCTTGGTGGTTGTTTGCTTCTTGTCTTTGCGGATCGCGCGGGCGTAATCGCCCAGCGAGCCCGACTGCGCGCCGGCCAGGGTGACGCAACCACCTGCCAGGACTACCGCTGCCAACCAGGTATAGCAAATGCGCTTCATAGTTGCTCCATCCGTCCTTATTGTGACGAAACTAAACTTTCGCGGACAGCCGCCCCTCGTGCTCCGCTAAGAAAGCCGCCAATCGTACGATCCAGGTGGGCTGCTTCTGCTGTAATGTCGGTTGCCAGCTGCCGCGCCAATTCCGGATCGCGGCTGGCGGCGAGTTGTTGCGCGTATCCCGAGATAGTGGTGAGCGAGTTACGCAGCTCAAGTGCCATTTCGGCTGACATTTCTCCGCGCAACTCCTGTTGGCGGCGAATTTGCTCGATCTCAGTTTTGTCGTTGATCAGACAGGTCGTGCCCAGCGCGTCACCGTTAGTTGCATACACCGAACTCACCATGAGCTCCAGGACGCGTTCTTCGCCATTCGGAGTCACGTACTCCGCTTCCAGCCGCTGGTGCGTTGTCTTCTGACGCAAACTGGCCTCGACTGCCTGCGCCAGGGTGGCCTGCGAGCCGTCCGCAGGCGAAATCACCGCGGCATCGCGAAAAATGTCGGCGGTATTCATTCCGGTGGGGGTAGCAAAACCAAGGATTCGCTTGGCGGCAAAATTGGCTTGCCGGATCAGCCCATTCGGAGTGAAGAACATCACGCCGCAAGACAGATTGGAAAGCACCGCCGCACTGATATTCTCCGAAGTCTTGGCCCGGCGTCGCTCTACCTGTTGCAAACTCAGTAATTCATGTTTCTGCTGCTTCAGTTGTTGGATCACCGCATGATAGGTATGAAGCGCGAAATTTTCAGGTCTGGAAGGGTGGTCCAGCGGCGGCGCTTCAGCTTCAGCCAGACTGCGGCGCATGCGCCTTGTCACCAGTAATCCGAATATGAACGCGAAGCCGCCCGCGCACAGAACCAGCATCATGCGCAACACAATCGGATTCGTCATCAGTTTCAGAGCAGTCTCCAATACCACTGCAGAAATTGATTGCCAAAGAAAAATGCGAGCATGGCCATGCTGCCCAAAAAGACGCCAAATGGCATGTGATGGCGGCGCAAGGCGATGGCTGCTGATTCCCAGGCTCGGCGTCGCGCCTCTGGCGCCGACTCATGGTGGCGAGCCATACGACGGCGTGTCCGCTTGACCCACACCACAAATACGGTCGACAGCCCACATAATGATCCAGCAATCGAAGCAGTGAACAACGTCAGGATAGTGAGCTTGATTCCGAGAAACGCGCCAATCATGGCCATCAGCTTCACATCACCAAAGCCCATGCCTTCCACACCTCGGGCCCGTAGATAAATTGCGCCGGCGCCGTAGATGAAAGATGCGCCCACCACAGCTCCCAGCATCGAGTCGACCAACGACAGCAAATGCCAGGAAACATCTGAGCTCACTGGCAGCGAAAACACCCCAGGCAGGAGTTGGGAAGCTAGATCATTCACCGGAACCACCACGCTGAATCCCAATCCCAAGAGCAGCCCGGGAAGCGTCATTTTGTCGGGCAGCAGATGTGTCTCAGCGTCGGTGAAGATCAAGCCCAGGAGCAGAAATCCGAAAGCGCAATATTTCAGCGTGGCCAGTGTGAAACCAAAGTGCGCATAACAAGCCAGGAACAACGCGCCCGTGAGAAGTTCCACTAACAGATACCGCGGCGAGATACGAGCTTTGCAATGTCGGCAGCGACCGCCCAGGATCAACCAACTAAGCACGGGAATGTTGTCATAAAAACGTATCGGTCCTTCGCATTTTGGGCAAGCCGAGCGTGGATGCACGACGGACAAGTCACGGGGCAACCGGTAGATACACACATTCAGGAAGCTGCCGAATGCCAGCCCCAGCGCGAAGAGCGCCAATGCCCAAACAGGATCCACCATGCCCCTTACCAAAACCTCAGCCGAATATCTGTGGGTTTGCGACGATTATACGGTGAGTTGCGTGACCTTCCCCAAGTACCAAAGGTACTGTCCGTGTGGACAACGTGTTCTAACTCCTTATTCCACAGGTCGTTTCCTTGCAGGGTAGTTGGCGAGCACGGTACCCCAAGTCTTCGTCGTCGTATTTATGTTGGGCTTTCGAGAAGCCTGTCGCCATGGGAAGAGAAAGCGGCTAGAATGTTCTCCTTCCGCCGACCGTTGGTCGACCCTTGGGGGAGCTGTGAAGATTCGACGTTGCGCCCAGGTCGGGGAATATCAAGCGCGGTTTGGAGTCCCACAGGACTGGAGCCATCGCCATATAGTCTTCAACCGCCAGGTCGTTCT
Organism: uncultured Acidobacteriota bacterium; assembly: GCA_963696025.1. Classification (GTDB taxonomy): domain Bacteria; phylum Acidobacteriota; class Terriglobia; order Terriglobales; family Acidobacteriaceae; genus JABCYV01. The sequence goes on along the minus strand of CAVOII010000014.1, from coordinate 467,962 downwards.
CGCGCACCCCGAGCTCGCGAACATCGAGCCGCGCGCACTGCACCAATTCTTGGGGCGGACGAGATCATCTTCGCTCAAGCAAGACGCATCTGCCGTCTTGACCGCGCCGTCTACGGGCATGAAACGGGACTGGAGCGTGAGCGGAATAGGGGCAAACATGCCCTTCGGCATGTCCCCGGCTAAGTTTGGCTTCGATGACATCACCGCGAGCGGCGCAAGCGATTATGTCCTATTCGGTCTCAACGCGGTTGGAGCGACCGGCGGGCAAGGTAATCTTGTCGCCTATAACAAGCTTTACGCGGGAACCGGGGGGCTTTGTGGCGGCGCAGGACCTTCACTGCTTTTCTCCTACAACATCACGACCGCGGCGGGCGGCAGAATAAGGACCTCGACAGTGTTGTCGCTCGATGGCAAGAAGATCGCCTTTGTCGAGAGTGGCACCAGCTCTTCCGTTTTTCATGTGCTGACATGGGCCACCGGCGCCGGGAATGGTACGTCTGCGACAGTTTCGGCCGCTCCCGGTAATGGCAACACCGCTTCTATGACTTCGCTGACGTTCGATGCCGCCGCGACCGACACTCTTTCGTCGCCGTGGATCGATTACGGCCATGATGTCGCCTATGTGGGCGCAGACGATGGCCTCCTGTACAAGATAACCGGGGTATTCAACGGTACTCCTGCGCTGGCTGGCGCGCCTTGGCCGATCACGGTTGGAGCGGGAGGACTGGGTAAGAATTTAAGACTTACGGGGCCGGTGCAGGACCAAATTACCAATAATATTTTCGTGGGCGATGGTCGTGGGATTTTGTGGTCGATCAACTCAAACACTCCGACTACCGTCCATTCATTGGTCGTGGGACAGTTTGGCAAACTGAATCCGTCCATTCTCGATGCGCCTATCGTTGACGTTGCCAACGGCACGGTTTTCGCGGTCTCATCCAATGACGGGACCAGCGCGGTGTTGGTGCAAGCCGACACCACAACTTTGGCGCAGTTAGCTCGAGCCAACTTGGGCGAGGGCAGCACCGGTGGGACCGGCGTCAACATCTACGACGGAACCTTCGACAACAATTACTTCACTAACCCATCGACTGGCTCTATCCTGGTTTGCGGCACGGGGGCGGCAGACACGACTCCGTGGAGATACTCTTTTCCTTTTGTTGGAAGAATTCTGCAAACCACTCCCACAAATTCAACGCAGATCCTTGTGTCGCCAGCCTCGCGCTGTTCGCCGCTGAGTGAGTTCTTTAACCCCAACATCGGGCCCGGAGGCACTGATTTCCTTTTTTTGGGGTATGACACGAGACTGTACGGCCGCAGGGGTTGCCGGCGGGTGTGTAATGTCTCTGACCAATACCGGCTTGGGTGCGACCGTCACTGAGCCTGGTGGCACCAGCGTCGTTGTCACTGACAACTTCAGTACGGCGGGACAGGCCTCCAGCATCTATTTCACTGATATTGCGAACCCCCGCCGCGCCGTGAAACTAACGCAGAACGGACTGCAGTGAGGTCATTGCTTGCCCGCGTCGTTTGGGCCCAGGATTTGTGGATGCGGTATTAACCACTGAAGTATGAATGTTCCGCTGCTCGATCTTAAGGCGCAATACGCCGCCATCAAGGCTGAAGTTGACGCTGCCATCGCCGAGGTTTTCGAGTCCCAGCATTTCATCCTGGGGCCGAAAGTCGAGCAGTGCGAAAAAGCCATCGCCGCATACTCATCGTGTTCGCATGCCATTGGGGTCTCGTCGGGCAGTGACGCCTTGCTGGCATGCCTCATGGCAGAGAACATCGGCCCTGGCGACGAAGTCATCACCACTCCTTACACGTTTTTTGCCACGGTCGGTGCGATTTCTCGTCTCGGTGCAACTGCTATTTTCGTCGATATTGATCCGGCGACCTATAACATCGATGTCTCGCAAATTGCGTCGAAGGTCACGCGCAAAACCCGTGCCATCATCCCAGTTCACCTGTATGGACAGATGGCCGACATGGATGCCGTGATGCGCGTTGCCAACGAGCACGGCTTGGTGGTCATTGAAGACGCCGCTCAAGCAATTGGCGCGGAATACAAAGGGCGTCCTGCCGGCTCCATCGGACATTACGGATGCTTCTCCTTCTATCCATCGAAGAATCTTGGCGCCGCAGGGGACGCGGGAATGATGGTCACCAGCGATGCTCAGCGTGCCGACAAACTGAGGTGCCTGCGCGGCCACGGTGCCAAGCCCAAGTATCATCACCGGATTATCGGAGGCAATTTCCGTCTCGACGCGATTCAAGCGGCCGTGATTTCGGCCAAACTGCCGCACCTGGACGACTGGACGGCCGCCCGCCAGCGCAATGCCAAGCGCTATGACCGGCTTTTTGCCGAGGCCGGCTTGCCCATTGGCCTTCCTGCTGTAGTAACCAATCGCCACATTTTCAACCAATACGTAATTCGCACGTCAGGACGTGATGAATTGCAAAGCTTTCTCCAGAAAAAGGGCGTCGGAACCGAAGTGTACTACCCTGTGCCGATGCATCTCCAAGACTGCTTTGCTTACCTTGGACATCGAGCCGGTGCGTTCCCCGAGAGCGAGCGGGCAGCCAAGGAATCACTGGCCTTGCCGGTTTACCCCGAGCTCACAGAGTCTCAAGCTCGGTTCGTCGCCGGATGCATATGGGAGTTTCTGGATCAGACTGCTCGAGCGCCAGGGGCGCGCTTACGGGCTACAGCAGAGAAGAATCGTTCGCGATAGTTCCTTTTGGCAGTGCCCGGAAAGAACTCAGCCATTCTAAGAGTAGGATTCATTCACGAAATCAACATGTTCAGACCGGCGTTGCAGACATTTGCAACTAGCGTTGCAATTATTATCACTCTTGACACGGAGGCGGTAAGTTGTAGACTGGCGATCGTAGTAGAGTTTTTTGAGTTGCTGTGTGCGTTTCCGGAGGATACATGAAGCAGTTAGCGAGCCGGGTTGCAGGGTTGCTTCTATTCGTAACTCTGTTGGTAGGCCCTCCTTTCTTGTCCGCACTCGACCACGACTACTACAAAGACCATGACAAAGATAAGGTCTGCGATGGAGACGCGCGTGATTCTAAAAAGTGCGATCCCTCTGTTGCAATGCCGGATTCGCATGGCGCCCCGCTTCTGGCGCTGACAGCGGGAGTTCTCGGCGCAGCAATTTTTGTCCAGCGGCGCCGGAAGGTTACTTCCTAAGTAGTTTCTGCTAGTTGCTGCGCAAGCAATTTCCCGTTTGAGTTCCTCAGGTTGTTTTCTACCGTCTGCTCAAAACCATAAAGCAAAAGGCCAAGCACGCTTCCTGCGGCTGGCTCAGCTGAGCGGCTCGCCCCCGATCGCAGGCGCGATTCCAAGCGGTCGCTTCTCGCTTTGCTGTTCTCTGCGTAGGCTTCCAGGCTGATCTACGGCGCTGAACCCTATACTAAGGTTCGGATCCCCCGTCGATCTAATGGGGGCGGGCGATTTCGCGCTCATGCCGGATACACCGCTGCCAAGTTTGGTTCGGCTATTCCTCGACGCGAGCGCATCGGGATTTCGGTGATTCCCGTCACTGGAGTTGTCAAAAACCGGACCCGCACGTTGCGGAACGACGGGTTGCGCCAAGGTCATGAATAGGAGTTCAAGACGGCTGGACACTCCCAGCTTGTCAAACACCCGGAAGAGATAATTTTTTATAGTGTGCTGACTCAGGCCCAGACGTTCGGCAATTTCGCGATTGGTTAGTCCCTCGGCCAGGCAGCGAACCACCTCCAACTCACGCTTCGAGAGCAAATTCAGCCCGTTGGCGTCGACTGCGCGAACGGTGGGTGACGAGGCCAACTCCTCAACTGCGAACGCCATCTGTTGGCTGTTCGCCCAGACTTGACCCTCGCATACTGTGCGGACGCACTTACACAAGGTTTCGACCGAATCGTGGCGGCTAAAGATTCCTCGAGCGCCGGAACGAAAAGCTTGCAAAATCGCCTCTCGCTTTGAGGAGTCCAATAACATGATCGCTCGCAGGTCAGGACGCGTTGCCCGCAGCTCCCGCAACACTTCGAAGCCGCGAAGAGGTTCTCCGTCCAGGTTCGAACTGATCACTAACACATCGAAATGGTGCAGGCTGGCGGCTTCAATCAGATCGCGCGTATGGGAAAGTGAACTGATCACTTCCAAATAGCGGTCACGTCTCAGCGCATCCGCAAGGAGCTGTGTGTGGATTCGGGTGTCGTCCGCGACCAGTACACGAATCGTTTCCTCCCCCGACCTTTGAGCGTGTTGCATAACCCCTCCAAGTGACGCTTTGAGTTAATGCATCTGCAGAGCCAAGTGCCACCAATCCAGAACACCGCTCCAGAAACAAGTCGCCTTGTTCGCGGAGCAGATCTCTCCAGAACTGGGGGAGGGAAATAGCTCGCTCTTTAAAGGGGGGAGGCCCTAAGTGCGATCGGTGTGCCAAGAATCAGGACGCATCGACAACAATACTCCGAGAGTTTACAAAACCGACAGGGAATATGCAACCAGTTAGTTGAACCACTTTGCACACTTTACTGCACGTTTACAATCTCGATCTCAATATGCGAAGCGTAGCCTTAGCCCGCGTCTGGAGCGGCGAGGAAGAGTCGAGTTCTACAGCCGCTACCAATCAAATACCAATCTTATAAGCTACTTATAATAATACAGTTAGCAAACTATAAACGGAAGTCACTGAGTCTCGGATTACCCCCTGGCACGAAAGTAACCATGGATCGGCAAGACCTGCCATAGGGTAGTTATACCCTGGTTGTTTGCCCCTGCACGATGGTAACGCTGACCCCATTGCTACGGAGACATCTTTCGCCGGGCGCGTGTACCTCTTGCAGCCCCTTGCATGTGACCGTAGGATGGAACTGTCAACGCGGGCACCCGACGACGCATTTCCCCCCTCTTGCCCGGCAATCCAAAATCTTGCGAACTACTAGGGCCAAAGCTATGCATGGGACTCAGAGGGCGAAGCTGTGAGCAGTGGCAACGAAGTGTGGCCAGTCGCGTCCCCGGCGCCAATTGCGAGAGCTGATGGCAATTGGTACGCGGTGCAAACTCGCGCCCGCCACGAGAAGACCATTGCAGAGCGGCTTCGTGAGCAGGGTATGGCTTCGTTCCTTCCTCTGGTCAGCGAGGTTCATCGTTGGAGCGACCGGCGTAAAACCGTGGAACTGCCGTTGTTCAGTTGCTACGTTTTCGTGAGGCTGGAACCCACTAGCCAAGACCGTTTGCGCGTGTGCCGCATTAGTGGAGTGTTCGGGATTGTGGGTGTGCGCGGCGAAGGCGTTCCGATTCCCGACGAACAAATTGAAGCGGTCCGAACGCTAGTGACTCAGCAACTTCCGTGGTCGGTGCATCCTTTTCTGAAGATTGGCCAGCGAGTACGAATCCGCGGCGGGTCGATGGACGGAGTAGAAGGTATCCTGACCGCGCGCAATGGAGATCGCACCCTCATCATATCGGTCGATGCCATCCAGAGGTCACTCGCTGTCCGCATCGAAGGATACGACGTCGAACCGATCTAAGGCCCTCGTAAAAAGCACATAGGTAGAGCCTCAATCTTCCCTTTCGCTTTGCGCTGAAGGACCCGTGTGGCAGATCATCCCATGGAATCACGAATGCTGGTTGTGAGCAGTGACCGTTCCGCCCTGCACACGCTTTGGGTCATCGGCGAGGCGAACTGCTGGCAAATGGAGACTGCCGCCAGTGGTTGGGAGGCCCTCGACCGAGTGCAGTCCGGAACTGGTCCGGACGTGATTTTGCTCGATCTGGCTCAGGGCGACGGTGATGGCTTGCATACTCTGCGCTGGCTCCGCAGAGTCCGCCCGGATCTTCCCATTCTCTTGCTATCGCGTTCCGATGATGCGGATCAGCGACTGGAAGCTATTCGCCTGGGTGCGCAAGATTATCTGATGAGACCGCTCGACGAGCAGCAAGTCGAAATGGCGATCAAACGTTGTCTCAAGACCGGGGGGGACAGTTCAGATAGAGAAACTGGGACTGACGATATCGAACCGATCGGTGAGGACAGGTTCTTTATCGCGGCCAGCCCCACCATGCGCAAACTTCGCGCCCAGGCTGAATTGCTCGCCCAGGTGAATGCGCCATTGCTCATCGTCGGCGAGAGCGGAAGCGGCAAACAACTGGCGGCCCGTTTGATTCATAAGCTGTCGGTTCGCTCCGGATTTCGCTTCGTCAAGCTCAATTGCGCGGCGCTCCCTGCGGATCTTCTGGAGAGCGAACTCTTCGGACATGAGGGCGCCTTAACCGGGAACGGACGCACAAAACCGAGCAAGTTCGAATTGTGCGAAAAGGGCACTTTGTTTCTAGATAAGATCACAGAGATGCCCTTGGGCCTGCAGGCCAAGCTTTTGCAGACCATGCAGGAAGGCTACTTCTCCAGGCTGGGAGGCGAGAGCCGGATCGTGATGGATGTTCGCATTCTCGCTTCTACTGACGTCAACGTGGAACAGGCAATTGCCGACCACAAGTTGCGGGAAGACCTCTACTATCGGCTCAGCGCTTTCACTGTCCATGTACCCGCGTTGCGGCAGCGCAGAGATGAAATCCCTCTACTCCTCGGACACTTTATGAACCAATTGGCCAGACGCTACGGCTTACCGCCGCGAAGTTTTTCGCCCGCCGTGCTGGAAGCCTGTCAGTGGTACACCTGGCCGGGGAATCTCAGGGAAGTGGAACAGTTTGTGAAGCGCTATCTGGTCGTTGGAGATGAGGTGTCAACCTCAACTGCGCTGGGCCAGAACGACAATGGCTTGCATCTGGCCCACGCCGTCGAGGATGGCGATGAGCCAGCCATCGAAAACATCGAAGTGGAACAGGGCGCGTCCGGTCTGAAGCTACTGGTGCAGAATGTCAAGGGAGAAACAGAGAGAAACGCGATCAACACCGCGTTGGAGCAGACTCGTTGGAACCGCAAGGCGGCGGCGCGGTTGCTCAAAGTGAGTTACCGCACTCTGCTTTATAAGATCCAGCAATACCATATGAGTCCTCCTGATTATCTTTCCCACCCCCTCCCAGGCAGTGGCCTACGAGGCAATGGACAAGGGCGTTAGTTAGACTATGATGGCAGGGATCCCAGGTGGCAGACAAGGCCGTGACAATCGAAACCCTAAATCGTTGGGGCATGGGGCTGGTCATCCTGCTGACGTTGCTCATGCTTTCTCCTTGGCTGCGCGCGGAAGCGGGAGATGGGGCCGATCAGGCCGGCAAGACCGGTGCTGCCGCACCCGCCAGACCCAAGACGGCGAACGATTCAGGAGCCGCGCCGCAAGTAAAGGCTCACGACGACAGCTTTGTGATTGGACCCGACGATGTGCTCTCGATCAGCGTTTGGAAGGAGCCCGACGTATCCCGTGTAGTTCCAGTCCGCTCCGACGGAAAAATCTCGCTGCCGCTGGCGGGCGAGGTCCAAGCCGGAGGAACAACGCCGCGTCAGCTGGAGAAGGCAATCGCTGGAAAGCTGCAGAGTTACATTTCCGACCCCGAAGTGACAGTGATCGTTCAGCAGATCAACAGTCAGAAATTCAACATACTGGGACAGGTTGCGAAACCGGGCACCTACCCGCTTACCAATTCGACCACGATACTGGATGCGATCGCCCTGGCTGGTGGCTTCCGCGATTTTGCCAAGCAAAAATCGATTTACCTCCTTCGTCAGAATCCGGATGGCAGCCAGATCCGAATTCCCTTCAACTACAAAGACGTGATCAAGGGGAAAAACGTAGAGCAAAATATCAAGCTTCGGCCCCATGACACGGTTGTAGTTCCGTAAATTCATCAATGTTTATTCGAGTTTGCCTAACTATGATTCTTCTCACCGTTGCGCCGCTCTGGTCGCAGATGACCTCCGCGGGCGTACCGCCAGCCGTGAGTGGACCTGCCCCTGGCGACGACCAGCGCATGGTCACACCTGCTCCGGTGGGCGGAGAGGGCTACTCGCTGGCGTTCACCTCAGAAGAGCGGGCCAACTATTTGCGGGGAGGGTTGAACTTCGTGAGCGCTTACAACGATAACCTCTTCACTGCCACGAATGGCCGCCCGATAAGCGATGTAAGCTATACGATCATGCCTACGATTGCGCTCGATCTGTTCCGGACGCGAGTCGATGGGACCCTGTCATATAGCCCGGGCTTCACTTTCTATCAGAAAACTTCATCCGACAACGAGTCCGATCATAATTTGGCGCTGAAGTTCAAGTTCCGCCTGAGTCCACATGTGACCTTGAGCTTGCGAGACTCTTTGCAGAAAACCTCCAACATATTCAGTCAAGCGATTCTGGGTCCTACGCCAGTTTCTGGTTCCCCGCAGGCGCCAAACGATTCCGTGATTGCGCCTCTGGCCAGCACGCTCAGAAACACGGCTGGTGTGCAGATCGCATACCAATTCAGCGCCGATGCGATGGTCGGAGCCGGCGGAACTTTTTCTAATCTGCACTACCCCAACCCGGCACAGGTGATAGGCCTTTCGGACCAGAGTTCAAGAGGCGGATCGGCTTTCTACAATAAAAGGCTCGCAAGTCGCCACTACGTCGGCGTGACCTATCAGTATCAGATGTTTTTGACCAGTCCGAACCAGATCCAAAACGAAACCCAGACCCACAGCGTTCTCCTTTTTTACACCCTCTATTTGCAGCCTGCGCTGTCGGTCTCGTTCTATGGCGGCCCCCAGCATTCTGATACCGAACAAACAGGACTGCCGCCGTCGCGCGGCTGGTCACCTTCTACTGGCGTCAGTGCCGGCTGGCAAGGTGTACGTTCCAGTATTGCAGCCGCCTATTCGCGAACCATCACGGATGGAGGAGGTTTGCCAGGCGCAGTTCACGCAAACACCGCCTCTGCCTCACTGCGCCAGCAACTCACCCGCAACTTGAGCGCAAGCCTGGGAGCAAACTACGCCATCAACAAGGTTCTGGACACTCTGATCTCCCCGAATATTGGGGGGCACACGATCTCGGGAAGTGTGGCTTTGCAGTACGCCCTGGGGCAAAACTTCAACCTTGGCGCTGGCTACATGCGACTGCACCAAAGTTATGCGGATATTCCCGCGATCTCCAACGCTCCCAATCGAAATCAGGTTTCGGTGTCGCTTGGTTACCAGTTTCGGAGACCACTGGGAAGGTGAGTATGGTCGAAGATTTCGAAGAGAAACCAGCGGAAAGCGTGAACCTGGAGCAGTACTGGGGGCTAGCCCGCCGCCGTTACTGGTATTTCCTGGTGCCTCTCTTCTTGGGATGGTTGATGGTCTGGGGAGTCAGTTGGTTCTTGCCATCGGTTTACAAATCGGCAACGGAGATTCTGGTAGAACAGCCCACCATGCCGAAGGATTATGTGATGCCGAACGTCACCGACGACCTTCAGGAACGGCTGCAGAGTATCACTGAACAGATTCTGAGCCGTACCCGGTTGATGCACATCATTGATGAGCTCAATCTCTACCCCGCGGAGCGCAGCCGCCGTTCCTCGGATGACTTGGTCGAGCGCATGCGCAAAGACATCAGTATCGATCTGGTCCACGATGAAAAGAAAACCGAGGTCACAGCGTTCAACGTTTCCTACTTGTCCCGGGATCCGCATGTCGCTCAGCGGGTGACAAGTGAGCTGACCAACTTATTCATTAGTGAGAACCTGGAGGTTCGGCAACAGGCGTCTGAAGAGACCACCAGCTTCCTCGAGAGTCGGCTGGAAGAGGCGAGAAAAACCTTGTCGGAGCAGGAAGAAAAGGTACAGGAATTTAAGGTACGTCACCCCGGAGACCTGCCCACCCAGCTCGGAAGCAATCTCCAGATCCTGAGCGGTTTGCAGAGTCAGCTCCAAAATGAAGAGGATGCTCTCAACGTTGCCAAGCAGCAGAATGTCTACTTACAGTCACTGCTGAACCAATATCGTTCGCTGCAAAAGACGTCCAAGACCGGGGAGGGAGCGCCGGTAGTAGGATTGCCCGCGATCAACGACGAGCTTGACAAGCTAAAGGCTCAGCTCGCCGACCTCAGCTCCCACTACACCGATCGCCATCCCGATGTGCGCAAACTCAAAGATCAGATTGCCAGGACAGAGAAGATGAGGGATCAAATCATCGCCGACCTGAAAACAGGCGCCAAGGCTCGGACGGACGACAGTTCCGATACAGCCTCTCAAGCCGAAGCCGACATAAGGGATTCATCTCCCATGTTTCAGCTGCAGAGCCAGCTGCGTGCCAACCAAATCGAGATCAGTAACCGAGAGCACTCGATCGGAGAGCTGAAAAAGAAAATCGACACCTACCAGGCGCATCTCAGCCAGGAGCCCGTGACCGAGCAACAACTGACTGACTTGAGCCGGGGCTATGAACAATCCAAAGCCAACTACGACGAACTTTTGAAGAAAAAGAACGCCTCGGAAATGGCCACCAGCATGGAATTGCGTCAGCAGGGGGAACATTTTCGCGTACTCGATCCACCCAGCTTGCCCGCCAAACCGGCATTTCCCGATCATCTCAAGTTCTGTGAGATCGGGTTAGGTGTCGGCCTCGTCTTAGGCGGCCTTCTGAGCGCTGCCACCGAGTTCCTGGATGATCGGCTGCACAGCGAGAAGGCCTTAAAGGAGCTTCTACCGATTGCCGTCATTTCAGAGCTTCCGTCCTTCACTACTCCAGAGGAAGAACAGAGCGAACGGAGAAAACTCTGGGCAATGTGGGCGACCGCAGCTCTGGCGCTGGTTACGATTCTGGGAGGATTTGCTTACAGTTTCCTGCGGGGATGACATCCATTCAAAATGTACAAAGCCTTTTACAATTTGAAACGTAATCCTTTCGAGATTACTCCCGACCCTTCGTTCCTGTTCCCTACCAAAAGACATAACGAAGCTCTGGCCGCCCTTTACTACGGGGTTCGGCGCCACAAGGGCTTCGTAGTCATGACCGGAGAAGTTGGGACGGGTAAGACTCTACTGGTCCGCTGTCTGCTGCAACTGTTGAAGGGGAGCAATGTCGCTTATGCCTACATCTTCAACAGTCGTCTTTCCCCGCTGGAATTCTTGCAGTACATCGCTGGTGACTTCGGACTACCTGGGTCTGGTAAAGGGAAGAGCGACCTGCTCCTGGATCTGAGCAATTTTCTGATCGCGCGTCACCAGAAGAAGCTCACCACCGTTCTCGTAGTTGATGAAGCTCACCATCTCACCGCCGAGGTGTTGGAGGAGGTTCGCCTTCTGACCAACCTGGAAACGGCGCAGGAAAAATTGCTTCAGATAATGCTGGTTGGACAGCCCGAGCTGGACGAGAAACTGGACTCGGTCGAGCTGCGGCAACTGAAGCAGCGAGTGGCGCTGCGGTCCCAGTTGGAACCTCTCGATCGGGAAGAAACGAGAGGCTACGTGCACCGCCGCTTGCAGCTCGCCAGCGCGGACCCCGGGGTTGCGGAAATCTTTGTCGACGAGGCCATCGCCCGGGTCTATTTCCATTCTCGCGGGATACCCAGGCTCATCAATACCATTTGTGAAAATGCATTGATCAGCGGATACGCGCGGCACATGCGTACTCTGACTCCGGCGATCATCGACGAGGTCGCCGCGGATTTTCGTCTGGACGTCATGCACCCGAGCCGCAGCGAACGGCCCACGAATGGAGACAATCTCGATGTGCAGCAGGCGGTGAAGACATTGCTGCAGTTACATGAAGCGCTGCAGCACCTGAAATCCAAGGAGAACGAGTCGCCGGTCGAGGTTGTACCCGGAGCCACCAAACAATGAGCCGTATTTTTGACGCTTTACAAAGGTCGGAGACGGAACGGTTGGGCGTTCTCCCGGAGAATGCCGTATCACTGGCCACGGAGCTGTTGCAGTCCGCCGAGCGCGAGGTCACCAACCCGGGCGTAGAAGTAACGAACTCTGCTGCCGCTGACTTCGCTGCCCTTCCGTCGTTGACGGTTTCGCCGTCTTCCGATTCCCGGTTGATTTGCCTGACCGCAAAAGACAGTTTAGGAGCGGAGAAATTCCGTTTCCTGGGAGTTCGGTTGAGGCAGCTGCAGCAGAGCCGTCCGTTGAAGAAAATCCTGATCACGAGCACCATCCCCGAAGAAGGCAAGAGCACAATTTCAGGAAATCTGGCCGCCACTCTGGCCCGCAAACAAAAACAGAAAATCCTGCTGCTAGAGGGCGACCTCCGACGGCCTTCGTTGTGTCACCAGTTTGGTTTGAGCAAACTGTCTGGCCTCAGTGAATGGCTTCAGGCTCCTCCCGGTCCCATGACGAACATCTACTTCCTCGAGGGCCCAGGATTCTGGTTCATGCCCGCCGGACATCCGCCAGAAAATCCTCTGGAATTGATGCAGTCGGGGCGGCTCTCCGAACTCATGGATCGGTTGGCGGCATGGTTCGACTGGATTCTGATCGATTCTCCTCCGGTCCTTCCGCTGGCGGACACCACCGTGTGGACTCGACTAGCCGACGGTATTCTTCTCGTTACTCGCGAAGGCACAACCCAGAAACGGCAATTGATGCGCGGCTTGCAAGTGCTGGAACAATCGAAGTTGCTGGGCGTGGTCCTGAATAGCTCGAAGAACACAGATCACACTAATTACTATCAACGTTACGGTCCGGCAGCAATGCCCCAACAGGTTGGCCCAAAGTAGCGTAGTTGATTTCAACTAAACGCAGGCCTCCCTTTTAATTTCCCCCTCCCCCAACGCAACGCAAGTAAGCATGAAACCAATCACCAGTTATTCATTAGTTCCTGCGCCACTCAAAAAGTAGCAGGAAGAGGAGAGGGAGTCGTGGCTTTACGACACTCAGGTAGTAGTGTAAGTCTTGGTCTAGTTTCGTCACAACCTGCAACCGTGACGGATCACAGCGTTTTGGACGCAGAGGCTTTTCAGCGAATGATTTCGTTGGAGAGGAAACGGACAGAACGCTCTAGAAAACCGTTCGTGCTTATGCTGTTGGATATGGGAGGCTGTCTGCCATCTAACGGCAACGGAAAAGTTTTGGGCAAAGTTCTGTCCTCACTTTCTCTGGCCACCAGAGAGACAGATGTGACCGGCTGGTACGAGAATAATTCTATCGTCGGAGTCATGTTCACCGAAATCAATATCGACGACCGGGGCTCCATTCTGAGCACCATGATGGCCCGGGTCAGCGAGACTCTGCGTAGCAACTTGAGCCTCGAGCAATTCGGCCAGATTAGTATTTCCTTCCATTTGTTTCCGGAAGACTGGAACCATGAACCCCCAAAAGGTCCAAGCAACACCAGGCTGTACCCGGACCTCTCGCAACGCGACGAATCCAGAAAAGTATTTCGGCTAGTAAAGCGATTTATGGACATCGTTGGTAGCGCTTTCGCGCTGCTTCTCTTCTCGCCTGCACTCTTGGGGATCGCCCTTGCCATTAAGCTCACATCCGACGGTCCTGTGCTCTTCCGGCAGAACCGGGTCGGACAATACGGTCAACAGTTTGTGTTCTTGAAATTTAGATCGATGTACGTCAACAGCGATTCTGGTGTTCACAAAGATTATGTTCGGCAATTGATCGCTGGCAGCACTCAGCGGCATCCCGGAAATGGCGAGGCTGTGTACAAATTGACGAAAGATGCCCGGATCACCAAAGTCGGTGCTTTCTTGCGTAGAACAAGTCTGGACGAGCTACCTCAGTTCATTAACGTCCTTAAAGGCGAAATGTCTCTGGTCGGGCCACGTCCTCCCATCCCTTATGAAGTGGAAGCCTATGACATTTGGCATCGGCGGCGACTGTTAGAAGCCAGGCCCGGAATCACCGGGCTATGGCAGGTGAACGGCCGTACCCGTGTCAAGTTCGACGATATGGTTCGCTTGGATTTGAAGTATGCCAAAACATGGTCCCCCTGGATGGATGTGAAGATTCTGCTGCGGACCCCAGCAGCCGTATTGTTCGGTGATGGTGCGTACTAAGTTACGCACCCTCTTCAATTTTGACCAGGTTCCTGCACCAGCTTGTATCCCTCCCGGCAAGTCTGACGTAGATCACAACCAAAAGCTTATCAACAGGCAGGGAGCGGTGAAACTATGATTAAGTTTGGAGTAATCGGATACGGCTACTGGGGCCCAAACGTTGTCCGTAACCTTGACCACCTGGACGGATCTCAGGTGGTGGCCGTATGTGACAAGAGCCCAACCTCGCGAAAACGAATTCAAAAGGCCCATCCGCACGTCAAAGTTATCTCTGATAGCGCCGATCTGATGTCCTCGACTGAGATCGACGCAATCGCTGTGGTTACGCCGGTTTGGACCCACTACGAACTTACCAAGGCCGCGCTGGAAAACGGCAAACATGTGTTCGTGGAAAAACCCTTTACCAGCGACTCCAAACAGGCCGAAGAACTTATAAACCTTGCGGCCAAGAAAAACCTGCAAATCATGGTGGATCACACCTTCCTTTTCACTGGAGCGGTGAAAAAGATCGGCCAACTGCTCGAAGAGGGCGCGCTGGGTAAGATGTATTACTACGATTCCACCCGCGTCAATCTGGGTCTGTTCCAACATGATGTAAATGTGATCTGGGACCTTGCGCCCCACGATCTCTCAATCATCGACCATCTCATCAAAGAACATCCGGAGGCGGTCTCCGCAACTGGCCAGACCCATCTCAACGGCCATGAGGATGTGGCATTTATCACCGTATATTTCCCCAACAAGATCATCGCCCACATTAATGTCAACTGGCTGTCCCCGGTAAAGGTTCGTACCACGCTGATCGGCGGAGAGAAGAAAATGCTGGTGTGGAACGATCTGGAAGCCGACGAAAAAATCAAGATCTACGACAAAGGCGTGCACATCACCAGCCGCGAAGGCCTGTATAACCTTTTGGTGAACTACCGCTCGGGAGATATGTGGGCGCCTCAGGTGGAGCAAGTCGAGGCCTTGAGGCAGGAACTCGCTTACTTCATCGATTGCATCTCCAACAGTCGCACCCCGTTCAACGATGGCGCGGCGGGCCTCCGCATCGTCAAACTCCTCGAAGCAGCCAACCAGTCTGTAGGAAAACGAGGAGCTTTGGTCTATATGTGAACTATCCGCAAGCCATGTGAGAGCAATTGCGGCAAGTCAATTCCGGCGTTTGGTTCCATAAGTTTATTCACAGGAGAATCTAAAGATGCAAACTGTTGTTGTCATGGGCAAGGGCGATCTCGCAATTCGAATAGCCGATTGGTTCCTCCGATCTGAAAAGTACAATTTAGTGGCTATCGTCCCCGTAGTACCGGAGCCCGCTTGGACCCAATCTTTCGCGAACTGGGGAAAAGCCAAGGGATTGAGCGTCATTGAATCCGGTCATTACAAAGATCTGCCCGACGTTTCCAACTCGGGCTGGACAGTTGACCTGGTTATGTCGGTCTTTTACGACAAAATCATCAAGGCATGGTTCATCGACAAATGCAAACAAATTATCAATTTGCACAATGGTCCATTGCCCAAATATAGAGGCGTTTCCCCAATCAACTGGGCCTTAAAGAACGGCGAGGCTGAGCACGGCATCACCATCCACGAAATCACCCCAGGCATTGACGATGGTCCGGTCATCGGCCAGTTGAAATACTCTATTTATCCCGAATTCGACGAGGTGATCGACGTGTATAGGCGGTCTCTCGAATACGGGTGGGTCTTGTTTGAGCAAACGATTCCTCTCATTCAGCAAATCCGACCTCGACAACAGGACGAGTCACAAGTTAGTTATTACAGCAAGCTGGATAACCCTCGTCTGGGAGAGCGTGGCGGCTTTAGACGCCAGGCAGCTGTTGGCGCGCATGACTAATTTGTTGTGCCCGGTAATTCGTACATTCATTAGGAGAGAAGAATGCAAAGCAATGTAGCTGTTCCTTTTCTTGACCTGGTTACACCGCACCTCGAACTGGAAGGGGAATTAATCGACGTTTTCCGCCAAGTCCTGCATACCGCTGGATTCATTGGCGGTCCCATGGTAGAGAAGTTCGAGGTGGCGTTTGCAGCCTTTTGCCATGCGAACCACTCCGTAGCCGTCAGTAGCGGTACGGACGCCTTGCGGTTTGCTTTGATGGCCGGCGGAGTCAAACCAGGCGATGTGGTTTTGACCGTGCCCCACACGTTTATCGCTACCACCGAAGCTATTTCTCAGGCGGGTGCCCTGGCTGAGTTCGTCGACATTGACGAGCGCACCTATAGCCTCGATCCAGAGAGGCTGCGAGAGTTCCTGGAAGCAAAATGTACCAAAGATCGATCGGGCAAACTTATCAGCAGCAGAAGTGGCCGCCCCGTGACTGCAGTTGTTCCGGTTCATCTCTATGGGCAGACGGCTGACATGGATCCGATCATGGAGCTCGCGGAGCATTACGATCTCATCGTGATCGAAGATGCCTGCCAGGCCCATGGCGCCGAGTACTTTTCTCGAAAGCTCAATCGCTGGGTCAACGCGGGATCGATGGGTCGCGCCGCGGCCTTTAGTTTTTATCCTGGGAAAAATCTCGGGGCGTGCGGCGAAGCCGGAGCTGTCACCACCAACGATCAGGGTCTCGCGGCAACCGTCAGGATGCTGCGCGATCACGGCCAGGCGAAGAAGTATTACCACAACGTTGAGGGTTACAACGGAAGGCTGGATGCACTGCAGGCCGGTCTTCTGAGCCTCAAGCTCGCGCTTCTTGCCAAGTGGAATGAGCAGCGCCGCGGACACGCCGCCGAGTACAATCGCTTGTTCGCTGAGGGAGACTGCGCTCTGTTACCACCTTACGAGCCTTCCTGGTCGCGAGCGGTGTATCACCTGTACGTCATCCGAACCAAAGAACGCGAAGGTATGATGAATCACCTGACGCGAGCTGGCATTGGCACCGGAATCCACTACCCGATCCCGTTGCACCTCCAGAAAGCCTACACCTCGCTCAATTATCAGCGCGGGGACTTTCCAGTGGCCGAAAGGATAGCCACCGAGATTGTCTCACTGCCCATGTACCCTCAACTTACCTCAGAGCAACAAGCTCGAGTGGTGGGGGAAATCGTGCGCTTTACCGGTGCCGCTACTCGTAAAGAAGCGGGGAGTGAAGCAGTTTTAGCAGCAGCTGCGGAACGCACCGCATAGCCGACGCCGAGATTTTTTCTCTCCCCCGATTTTCGCCATCGTGCGACAAGGCCATCTACCAGACACGTTCGGTGTCTTTACCGACAAAGTCCGCACTACCCCTCATATGGAAATGCTGACAGAATTGCCTGGCACAGATGATAGGGCTGACCTTCAAGTGCCCAACCCACGCCGGCAGGGCCGCCAAAAAATCTGGGTGGACCTCGACAATTCCCCCCATGTTCCTTTTTTTCGACCGATTATCGAAGAACTAGAAACCAGGGGATATGAGGTATTCGTTACCGCCCGGGATGCATATCAGGTACGTGAGCTTCTTAGCTACTACGGAGTCAAAGGCAGGATCATAGGGAAGCACTACGGCAAATTCAAAGTCTCAAAAGCGCTGGGCACCTGCTGGCGAGCCCTCGCCTTGTCAGCCCTTGTCCGTAAAGAAAAGCCTGTCCTTGCGATTAGCCATGGATCGCGTGGCTGCCTGGTGACTTCAAACTTGTTGAGAATCCCCAGCATTACCTTGACGGACTATGAATTCGTGGCCAAAGTGCCATTTGCGAAACCAACCTGGCTCATGGTACCGAGCGTAATTCCAGATGATAACCTCAGCCTCCATGGCTCACGAGTATTGAAATATCCAGGTATTAAAGAAGATGTGTATCTGTCACGGTTTCGTCCCGACTCGAATCTGAGGAAACGGCTGGGAATAGCGCAAGGAGAAATTCTGGTAATAGTGCGGCCTCCGGCAACCGAAGCCCACTACCACAATCCCGAGAGCGAAGTGCTGCTGAGGGCAGTCCTGAATAGATTTCTGTGCGATGCCGAGACAAGGCTTCTCCTCTTGCCCAGGAACAAGCGACAAGAGGAGGAACTTCGTTCAGCATGGCTGGAAGCCCTGGCCTCGGGTAAACTTCTGATTCCTGAACAGGTAGAAGATGGCCTGAACCTGATCTGGAACTCTGACCTGGTGATCAGCGGCGGCGGTACCATGAATCGCGAAGCAGCAGCCATGGGAGTGCCCGTGTACAGTATCTTCCGTGGAAAAATTGGCGCAGTGGATCGGTATTTGGCCGACCAGGGTCGGCTGGTGTTACTCGAAACCGTCAAGGATGTTCAGACCAGAATCAAGAGTGTGCATCGGTCTCAATCGATATACGGCTCGGACGGCCATGTTCCAGCACTTGAAACCATTATCGAAAACATTGTCTCTATTCTTGATGCTCAGATGGCACGGTGAGGGTGAGTCCGCCCGGAAGAATGCAACCCTCTTGGAGTTGGCTGGGCGCCGGGCCGGTCTAGATCGTTAGCGCTCACCGCAGATTTGATTGCGACATGAACGACGAGCTTAAAACCGTGATCCATAAGCTTGTGGATTACTGTCGAGCTGAGGGCTGGTCTGGTTATGATCCTTACGATGCTCTCAACAGCAAGCTTTTCGAAGCCCTGCCATTCCTGAACTGCAGAATTCCTAGACTAGTCCTGACGCAGACGCTTAAGAGAAGCCCGATCAACCTCCGCCGTCTCGCGTTGATTCCTAAAACCGAAAATCCCAAAGCCATTGGGTTATTTCTCTCTGCGTTTGTCAAACTTTCAGAAAGCGCCCCGGCCGCTTGCGGGGACCTGATCGCTTTTATGATTGGCCGTCTGGACGCGCTGCGCTCCCCAGACGTTCCCTATTTTTGTTGGGGATACAGTTTCCCCTGGCAAGGTCGTACTGTGATTGTGCCCAAGGGCGCTCCTAATCTAGTCTGCACGACGTTCGTCGCGAATGCGCTTTTGGATGCCCACGAGCAGCAGGAGAGTGAGCAGTGCTTGAGTATGGCGGTGAGCGCGGCAGAGTATATGCTGAACGAACTCTACTGGACCGACGGGGAGGCCGCGGGCTTCAGTTATCCACTTCCGTCACTTAACAGCCAAATTCACAACGCCAACCTTATGGCCGCAGCGTTACTTGCTCGCGTTTACAGGCACACAGGAGAAGACAGGTTCCTGGAGCCCGCCATTAAGGTGGCGCGCTATACGATTACAAGGCAACACCCCGATGGCTCTTGGTACTACGGAGAGGCGTCATCACAGCGCTGGATTGACAACTTCCACACTGGATATAACCTCTGCGCACTGCGGTCGCTTGCTTGCTATACCCAGACCTCAGAGTTCGACTCGTGCGCTCGACATGGGTTTGAGTTCTACCGGGCACATTTTTTCCGCGAGGACGGCGCGGTCAAATACTTTCACAATCGCGATTATCCGCTGGATATTCATTCTGTTGCGCAGAGCATCATCACGCTCCTCACATTTGAGGACCTCGACCCAACGAACCGTCCGTTGGCGCAGTCGATATTCCAATGGGCCATGAATCATATGTGGGATGATCGGGGCTTCTTCTATTATCGGAGGCTCCGGTTTTGTACGATAAGAACTTCCTATATGAGATGGTCGCAGGCGTGGATGGTTCTCGCGCTGTCCGCATTACTTGGTGAATCTCAGGCGGTCGGACTTGCGCGAAATCGAGTCTCATCGGGTCTTGCCAAGGTATGAGTCTCCCTGCATACGTCGTAATTACTCCCGCGCGGAATGAGGCGGAGTTTATCGAACTGACCCTCAAATCCATGGTCGCACAAACGTTGCAGCCCCTCAAATGGGTGATCGTGAGCGACGGTTCGACTGACGGTACCGACGAGATCGTAAGCAAGTATGCCGCAGACCATCCCTGGATTGAATTGCTGCGGACGCCCGAACGCCAGGAACGTCATTTTGCGGGAAAGGTTCACGCGTTCAATGCAGGTTATGCCAAGGTCATGGATCTGCAATATGACGTCATCGGCAGCATGGACGCAGATATCTCGTTCGACCAAGAATACTTCGCTTTCTTGCTGGGCAAGCTGGCCGAAAATTCCACACTCGGCCTGGTAGGAACTCCGTTCCAAGAGGCCGGCGCAGGCCAAACCTATGACTATCGCTTCGTCAGCATCGAGCACGTATCGGGCGCCTGCCAACTGTTTCGACGCGAATGCTTCGAGGAGATCGGTGGGTATGTGCCGGTCAAGAGCGGAGGCATCGATCATATTGCGGTCATCACCGCGAGAATGAAGGGTTGGAAGACCAGGACGTTTACCGACCAGGTGTATCTGCATCATCGAAAAATGGGGACGGCCGAGCGTGGTGCACTGGCGGCGAGCTTTAGGACCGGCGCACGCGACTATGCTCTTGGGGGTCACCCCCTTTGGGAGTGTTTCAGAACGGCCTATCAAATGACCAAGAAGCCCTTTTTCATCGCCGGACTGTTGTTGGGAACTGGTTATCTCTGGGCGTTCATACGGCGTGAGCAAAGACCAGTCTCTCCAGAACTCGTAGCTTTCCGCAGACGCGAGCAGATGCTGCGATTGAAGAAATTTCTCACAGCCGCCAGGTCGGACCAATCACACGCTCCATCTGCCTCCTAAATCGAAACCTGTTAGTCATGGAAGGTTGCCAGGCAAAAAAAACGATGGACCGCAAAACAGGTCTCATTTCGACGCCGGCTCGTCACCCCTCGGCTGTGGCGGATGGAACGTTTTCGGCGAGACCCGTGGCCGCGGGTCAAAACGACGAGTCGCCCTACACGGGTGTTCTCATCGTGAATGCCGACGATTGGGGACGCGACCGCGACAATACCGACCGGACCAGCGAGTGCGTTCTTCGCGGCTCCGTGTCATCGGTGAGTGCCATGGTGTTCATGGAAGATTCGGAACGGGCTGCGGCCTTGGCATTGGAGAGAGGAATTGATGCAGGACTGCATCTGAATTTCACGACTGTGTTTTCAGCGCAGCAGTGCCCCCCTTCACTGGCTCAGCGCCAGCAAGACCTGGCCAGTTACCTGCTGCGGCACCGTCTGGCACAAGCCGTGTTTCACCCCGGCCTTATGCGATGCTTCGATTACGTTGCAGCCGCACAGATCGAGGAATTTTGCCGTCTTTATGGGGCGAAGCCGCAACGACTCGACGGCCACCATCACATGCATCTTTGTGCGAACGTAATTTGGGGACGGTTGTTGCCGGAGGCCGCTCTGGTGCGGCGAAACTTTTCATTTCAGCCAGGGGAGAAAGGGTTGGTAAACCGGCTCTACCGCAAGACCGTGGATCGAGTGCTCGCTCGCCGTCACCGCCTCGTTGACTTCTTATACTCTCTATCTCCTCTCCAACCTATGGACCGCCTCCAACGGATATTTTCTCTGGCTCGCCGTCATGTTGTGGAACTTGAGACGCATCCGGTGAATCCGGAAGAGTATAGCTTCTTGTCCGGCGGCGAGATTTTTGATCGAATTGGCGATCTCCCGATTGCGTCTCGTTATGCCTGTCCCAAGATGGCAAACGAACAACCGGAGGCCTGAAGGTTGCACGGATACATCGGCAAACTTTTTACACCCGAGTAAAAGTAGCGTTCGATCTAAAAGGGATTAACACTTATGTCATCAATCTTCAGGAAAAACATCAGCAAAGACGACAGCCGCGACACAGGCATGGCGATGGTGCTGTTGTTTCTACTTCTAGCCATTTCGCCGAAGCGGCACGCTTTCCTGTTTGTAGCGATAGCATTACATCTGCTGAACATGATTGTGCCGGTCATATATCGTCCCATCGCCGTCATCTGGCTTGGGCTTTCCGATCTGATGGGAGCGGTCATGTCTAAGGTTCTGTTATCGATGGTGTTTTTCTTGGTTGTTACTCCGATCGGTCTGCTGCGTCGTTGCTTCGCCAAGGATGCCTTGAAACTTCGCTCTTTTAAGGCGGGTAAGGACTCGGTGATGCTAGGGCGGAATCACACCTTTGCGGCGCGCGACTTGGAGCGGCCCTACTAAGGACACAGAACCGTGTGTACGCAACTCTTGCAAGACTTCTAGGGGTTTGCCGAGAGAAATCCGGCGCAGGGGCTTCATCTACAATCTGTTCTGATGGTTAACCCACACCTTTCAAATGTCACAGCACATTCCAAAACGAATAATCCAAACCGGCAAGCACCTTGACCAGCCGTTGCTGAATAGGGCTGCGATCTCGAATTTACGGCTGTTGCACCCGGACTTCGAGTACATGTTCTTTGATAATCGCCAAGTCGAAGATTTTATCCAGCAGGAATACCCGCAGTACCGTGCGGTTTTTGACTCGTTTCGGTGGCCTATCCAACGCTACGATTTTTTTCGATATCTGGCAGTCTATCGCTACGGGGGTTTCTACTTCGACTTGGATGTCTTACTGGCTTCCGGGATATCTGGACTCTTGGATGCTGGCTGCATTTTTCCGTTTGAAGGACTCACGCTCAGTACTTTTCTGCGGAATTACTACAAGATGGACTGGGAAATTGGTAACTACGCATTTGGGGCTACACCGGGCCACCCTTTTCTAGCGGCAATCATTGAGAACTGCGTAAGAGCTCAAAAGGATCCGAACTGGGTTAAACCCATGATGCGCGGGTTTCCTCTCCTGTTCGCAGACGAATTCGTTGTTTTGAACACAAGCGGTCCAGGGCTGATTTCTCGGACTCTAGCCGAAGACCCCGATCTAGCCCAAACCGTCACTGTTCTCTTTCCCGATGATGTATGTGACCTTCGCAACTGGAACCGTTTCGGAGACCTTGGTGTTCATTTGATGGATGGTTCCTGGCGCACTGAAGCTGGCCTTCCGCGCCGGCGCCTCGCGCAATACTGGGAACTCTGGACGTTGCGAAGGCTCTTAAGAGAGAGCCGGAAGCTCGGAAAGACGCGTCTCCACCTTCGAAGAGCAACCACGGCTCCAGCATGCGACTGAGCGTATGAGGCGACTCGTGCCTCGTAAGGGCGCTGGGTTAGACGGCGAAAGGCCTGGTTGCGATTTTTCGCGGTTGCTATTGCGAGAGACTCTTTTGGACACGGAGGAAAGTGATTATGGATTTCCTAAAAGACTTATGGGGTTTTCTGAAGAACCGTAAGAAGTTTTGGCTGCTACCCCTGATTGTGATTCTCCTGGGGTTTGGCGCGCTCATCGTCTTCGCCGGCGGATCGGCTATCGCACCGTTCATCTATACGTTGTTTTAATGGTTTACCACGAATCGAATCTGGCGCGTAATCAAAGAAAATCATCATGAAAAAAGCGATTCTCGGGATTTCGGCTTACTACCACGACAGCGCTGCGGCAATGCTCGTCGATGGACAGATTGTTGCTGCGGCGCAGGAGGAGCGCTTCACCAGAAAGAAACACGATTCGTCGTTCCCGCTAAACGCGTGTCGCTACGTCCTGCAAGAAACTGGCTTCGATTACAAGGATCTTTCCGCCGTATCGTTCTATGACAAGCCGTTCCTAAAATTCGAGCGGTTGCTAGAGACCTACCATGCCTTTGCGCCCAGTGGTTTTTTGAGTTTCCTGTCGGCCATGCCGGTTTGGATCAAAGAAAAGCTGTTCATGAAGCGGATGTTGGGCGAACAGCTCACCGAACTCGGTAAGGGCAAGGTTCCGATCTACTACCCCGAACACCACCTATCTCACGCGGCCAGCGCCTTTTATCCTTCCCCGTTTCAGGAAGCGGCAATTCTCACAGTTGACGGCGTTGGCGAATGGGCCACCACGACCATTGGGCGCGGTAGCGGGAAAGAAATTGAAATACTGAAGGAGTTGCACTTCCCCCACTCAGTCGGCCTGCTTTACTCAGCTTTTACCTACTACACCGGATTCACCGTCAATAGCGGGGAGTACAAGCTGATGGGGCTGGCGCCTTACGGGAATCCGGATTCGCAGCGCACCTCCGATTTCAAGAAGAAAATCACCGACGAACTCGTGGATATCCGGCGGGATGGATCCATAGTTCTGAACATGGACTACTTCGAATTTGCCACCGGGTTGAAGATGGCGAACGAACCCAAGTGGGAGCGGTTGTTCGGAGTGGCGCGGCGGCAGCCGGAGTCGGAGATTTCGCAAGTGCACATGGACATGGCGCTGGCGATTCAACAGGTGACAGAGGATATTGTTTTGCGTCTAGCGTGCACGGCGCGGCAGTTGACGGGGTGCAAGTACCTGGTGATAGCCGGGGGCGTCGCACTGAATTGTGTCGCCAACGGGAAGCTTCTTCGAGCCGGAACTTTTGAAGATATATGGATTCAGCCGGCAGCCGGGGACGCGGGAGGCGCAGTGGGCGCCGCCTATGCGGTGTGGCACATCCATGACGGTAACGAGCGTCACCTGAACGGCCTCCGGGATGCGACCCAGGGATCGTATCTGGGCCCGGAATTTTCCGACCAGGAAATTCGCCGGGCGCTACAGAAGTACGAGGCCAAGGCCCATTACTACGAAGACTTCCAGAGCTTGGCATCGCAAGTTGCAGCCCTGCTCTCGGAGGGGAATGTGGTGGGTTGGTTTCAAGGCAGAATGGAGTTCGGGCCGCGGGCTTTGGGTGGCCGCAGCATTCTTGGGGATGCGCGGAATCCGGAGATGCAGAAGAAGTTGAACTTGAAGATCAAATATCGCGAAGGCTTCCGGCCCTTCGCGCCGTCTGTGCTGGAAGAGGATATCGGGGAGTATTTTGATCTGGACCGGGAGTCGCCCTACATGCTGCTGGTGGCGCCCATCAGGGAGGGTAGGAAGATTCCCCTGCCGGCGCATTACAACGAGAAGCCGCTGTACGAGCGACTGTACTTTTTGCGATCGGACCTGCCAGCCATTACTCACATCGACTACTCGGCCCGTATTCAGAGCGTGAGCCGGGAAACAAATCCCCGCTACTGGGACTTGATCAACGAATTCAAGAAGCTGACAGGATACGGCGTGATCGTCAACACCAGCTTTAACGTACGTGGCGAGCCGATCGTCTGCACTCCTGATGACGCTTATCGATGTTTCATGAGGACCGAGATGGATTTCCTGGTAGTGGGGAACTATCTTCTCGACAAGATCGAGCAACCGGCCCTACCCGAAACCGGGGATTGGCGGACCGAGTTTAAGCTCGATTAGCAAGCATGAAAATAAAAAAGGTATTCATAAACTTTAGCGTCCTAGTGCTGTCGACTGGGATTGGCCTGCTGCTATGCGAATTTGGTGCGCGGCTGGTTCTGAATCCCTCTGATTTTCTTCATCTGGACGTGGTTCAAGATGACGTGTTAGGTATGGTTCCATCGCCGAGTGCGATGGCCGGGTTTGACCAGTGGGGTTTCCGAAATCGCAGCGTCCCGAAAACTGTCGATATCGTTGCCGTGGGCGACTCCCACACCTACGGCAACACTGCCAAAATGGTCGAGTCATGGCCGTATGTGTTGGGACAACTGACCGGTCGATCCGTGTACGATATGGCTCTGGGAGGATACGGACCGAACCAGTACTTCTATCTTTCGAATACCAAGGCGCTAACCCTAAAACCTCGGATGATTATCTGGGGCTTGTACATTGGGGATGACTTCGAGGGCGCGTATTCGATGACATATGGCCTCGATCATTGGGCGTACTTGAGGATAATTCCGGACCAGAAAGTTGATCCTGACGTCTGGGAAGAAATGCCGCACAGTCCTCCAACCTGGCATAAGGAGATCAGACTTTGGCTATCCCGTCACAGCGTTCTTTACCAATTGGTTTTTCACACTTCGCTCGGCGGACGCATTAAGGGTGATGTCCAAATCAGAAATGCAGCTCAGCTCTATCCCGGCTTGGCTACCTCTCTGATTATCCCTGAAAAAAACATCTTTGAAGCCTTCCGCCCAATCGGTGTACTGAAAGGGCTCGACCTGGAAAACCCAAGCGTGCGCGAGGGCATGCGCATCACTTTCGAGTTGATGAAGCAGATGAATGACATCTGCGCCGAGAACCATGTCCAGTTCGTCGTGGTCGTTATACCCACCAAAGAGATGGTGTTTTCCGAGTACCTCGAGCACAATTCCAGGATTCCTCTTGATGACGTAACTGATAAGCTCTTGGTCAATGAGCGCTCAGCACTGCAGCAGACGTTCGCCTTTCTGGCTGATTCCAATATCGCTTATGTTGACCCGCTACCGGCCTTGAAGAGATCCGTCAGCCAGGGCCTCTACGCCAGTAGCGCCGGCGACATGCATCCCAACAAGAATGGATATCGGGTCATCGCGGAGGCGGTTTCCGAGGCTTTGAAGGCAGGTGAAAACCAGGCTGCTGCGCCCACCAACTGATTACAGCAGTGGAGAGTTAGTTTTCCCAGCGTAAGTCGCTGTCATTTCGCGATACTCCATGTCACAAAACACCGTCATCGTAGGTTTTGCAGAAGCCATGGCAGCGCCGGAGGTGGTGTGGAGCCTGGTGGATGCGGGTTTCCACGTGATAGCCTTCGCCCGCAAGGGGCGGCCGTCCGCCTTGCGTCATAGTCGCCACGTGGTGTGCCATGAGATTTGTCCGCCCGAATCTGATCTGCAGAAGTCCCAGTCTGATTTGATTTCGCTGCTGGATTCCCTAGGCACTGCGGCGGACGGCGGCCCGCAGATACTTTTTCCATTAGATGATAAGGCGGTCTGGCTGTGCAGGCAAGTCCAGCTAAAGAGTGGCTGGCTTTTGGCCGGACCGCGGGGCGCGAACGCTGAGCTGGCATTAAATAAGTGCGTCCAAATCCAGATGGCACGCCAAGCTGGGTTTAACGTACCAACCACCGTACTGGCTCGAACGGCTAACGAAATATTTGCTTCCAACGAATCATTTCCGATCATTCTGAAGGCTGTCGAGTGCGTTCCAAGATGGCAGGGCCAACTGTACAGCTGCCGAAAATGGATCTGCGCCAACCGCGTCGAGTTAGAACGCGCAGTCACCGAATGGGGAGAGCGCGTGCCACTCTTAGTTCAGCCGTTCATTGTGGGCACTGGAGAAGGCGTCTTCGGACTGGCAGCTTCCGGCCGCGTCAGGGCATGGAGTGCTCATCGCAGGTTGAGAATGATGAATCCTCAGGGATCGGGCTCGAGCGCGTGCGTCTCGCAACCCGTCTCTGAGGACATAAAGTTCAAGACTGAAGAGTTAATCAAAGGAGCTGATTGGCGCGGATTATTCATGATCGAGCTTTTGCGCGACCAGTCCGGAAAACTCTGGTTCGTCGAGCTTAACGGAAGGCCCTGGGGAAGCATATCGCTTTCCCGCCGCCAAGGCCTCGAATACCCGGCATGGCACGTGCAGCTTGCTCTCGATCCGCAGTCGACAGCGGGTAGGAGTTCATTTGCCGAGACCGATGTGGTTTGCAGGAACGTAGGTCGCGAGTTCATGCACCTCCTGTTCGTGCTGAAAGGACCGAAGTCAAAAGCGCTGAACGGTTGGCCGCCGTTCTTGCAGACTCTGGCGGAAGTTGCCAGGGTTCGCCGAGGAGACACTTTTTACAACTGGCGACGCGAGGACTCAAAAGTGTTCTTTGCCGATTGTTGCTACACCGTGAAAGACAACGTGTTCAAGCCCAGAAACTGAAACCCTATGGAAGTTCTTGCCGCTTGTCATGTGCATTCCGTGTGGTCTTACGACGGAAGCTGGTCGCTCGAAGAGCTGGGCGCGAAGTTCAGTCGTCGCGGAGTTCGTATCTTGATGATGACAGAACACGACCGCGGCTTCACAGTTTCGCGTTTTGCTGAGTACCGGGAAGCGTGTGCCAAAGCCAGTTCAGCCCAGATCCTGGTTGTGCCGGGCATCGAATATAGCGATGCCGCCAACCGTGTACATGTTCTGGTGTGGGGAAATGTACCGTTCCTGGGAGAAGCCCTGCCAACGGGAGACATGTTGGCGGCTGTGAAGTCTGTCGACGGGATCGCTGTACTCGCGCATCCCTCCAGAAAAAGTGCTTGGAAATGTTTTAAACCGGAGTGGGCCGACCAGCTCTTAGGAATCGAAGCGTGGAATCGAAAGTATGATGGTTGGGCGCCAAGTGAAACCTCCCCTGGCCTAGTACAGTCCGCAGATGCGATCCCGTTTGTAGGATTGGATTTTCACACTCAACGTCAGTCATTTCCATTGTTCATGGCGTTGGATATGCACACTGAATTAAGCGAAGCCGCAGTGCTGGACTGCTTGCGAGCGCGTCGTTGCTACCCGCGTGTCTTGGGTGCGCCCCTTGCCCAGAAACTGTTCCGCAATGCGTTGCCTGCTCTGAGGCTGGCCGAGCGCAGCCGCAGGGCTGCAGCCAAGATCGCCGGACAAGCTGGAGTCGTCTCGCGATGACGAGTGCCAGCGAGGGAACGGCCACGGTTGGAACGTCTCCGACCAATACTGTTACGGCCAAACCCACCGATCAGATCACGGTTTGCGTCTGCACCCTGAATCGTCCCCAACTCCTTAGTCAAACTTTGGCCAAACTAGAAGGTCAGAGGACCGAGGGGCTATTCACCTATTCTGTCGTCGTGGCCGACAACGACAGTACGAAATCTGCGCAGCCGGTCGTGGCTGCCTTTTCCTCCGTTACTGGTCTGCCGGTGACATACTGCGTTGAGCCGGAGCAGAACATCGCGCTGGCACGGAACAAAGCGTTGCAACATGCCCTGGGCGACTTGATTGCATTCATCGACGACGACGAGTTTCCGGCCGGCGATTGGCTATTTAATCTTTTCAAAATGTACAAGGCGTCCGGAGCGGATGGTGTACTTGGACCAGTAAAACCATATTTCGAAACGGAGCCGCCGCGTTGGGTAACAAAAGGCAGATTCTTCGAGCGTCCGACGTACCCGACCGGTTATAAGCTGGGCTGGGAACAATCCCGCACCGGCAACGTGCTCTTTAGAAAAGATATCTTGAATGGCCTCGAAACCCCGTTCCGGTCGATGTTTGGCACCGCGGGGGAAGACATGGATTTTTTTCGGCGCGCCATAAACAGGGGTTTTTCTTTCGTTTGGTGCAACGAAGCGATAGCTTACGAGACGGTGCCATCCTCGCGCTGCACACGCACCTACCTGCTGAAACGGGCTTTGCTCCGGGGAAGCAACTTTCCTAAGCATCCAGAGCACCGGGTGCTTAACGTCGCGAAGTCTTTGATTGCTGTCCCATGCTATGCGCTCATTCTGCCCGCTCTGTGGCTCTTCGGGCAGCACGTCTTCATTAAATACCTGATCAAGATTCTCGATCATGTCAGTCGGCTCTTTGCCTTTCTCGGATTGAGTCTTGCGAACCAGCGACAAACGTAAGCCAATCCTGGCCGAGCTTACTCTGTTCAAAAGTTTTACCCAAGACATCTAAAACTCGTGGGAGAATATTTCTTGGTTGCCAGCGGATCTCGGGGTTGCAGGCTTCAGAATACGGAGAGGTCGCCGTTGGCTAAGGCAGCGGCCGGCTTATTGGCTGCAGTGGTTCATCCCACTCGGGGGTTCAAATCCCTTCCCTCTCCGCCACTCTTCTATTGTGCAGTTCTGACAAGCGGTGAAGTTCTTTAAGTTCGGTTCACGCCTCTAATCCCAACGAAGGCCAGGTTTCATAGTGCATGCGTAGATTGATTAATATTTGCGAGAAAGAGATCAGGGTCGAGGGACGTCTGCTGCGAACCGGAAAACTAGAGGCGGACGGTTACCAGTTTCTGGAAGATCCCGAACCCGTGATCGATCGCCTGCGGAACCAAGAAACGCGGGTTGACCTGTTTACCTTTATGCAGAGGCTGCCCGACACCGTGAAGAAATATTCTTATCCCATGGAGTGGGATAACTTTGCTGCTTTGCGGGTGACCACCTTCGGCGACTGGTGGACGAAGCAGCTCGGGTTCAAGGCGCGAAACAAAGCCAAGCAAGCTGAAAAGAAGGGAATCGTTGTTCGGGAAGTGCCTTTTGGGGACGCTTTAGTGAAAGGCATCTGGGAGGTTTACAACGAATCTCCAATGCGCCAAGGCGCGCCCAACAGCCATTACGGTAAGTCCCTCGAAACCGTGTACCGGGAGGAGGCCACGTTCCTCGAAAGCAGCATCTTTATCGGAGCCTTTCTCGAAGAAAATCTGGTGGGTTTTATCAAGCTAGTTCACGACGAAACCCGGACCCAGGCGGGCATGATGAACGTGGTCTCGATGATTCGGCATCGGGACAAGGCGCCTGCCAATGCGCTGATTGCACAAGCCGTCCGATCCTGTGCGGACCGGCGCATATCCTATCTCGTGTACTCGCGCTTCGCCTACGGGAAAAAACGGACGAGCAGTCTAACCGACTTCAAGGAACGCAATGGGTTCCAACAGATCGATTTGCCTCGCTACTATGTTCCCCTGACCACCACCGGTTCGATCGCCCTGCGGCTCGGCCTTCACCACAGGTTAGTGGACCATCTTCCCGAGTCCGTGGGCACGAAGCTCCGCGAACTCCGTTCCGCATGGTACAACCGCAAGTTCCAGTCCGCGACCGAAGCTTTTTAGGAATGCCATGCCAGGAATCGTAGGTCTCATTACAAAAATGCCGGGTGAACGGGCCCAGCAGGAGCTGGCCCGGATGGTGGAGACGATCCGGCATGAGTCCTTCTACCAAACCGGCACCTGGCATGACCAGTCGCAAGGAGTGTATATAGGATGGGCCGCGCGGACGAATTCCTTTTCCGACCGAATGCCGCTTTGCAACGAATCAGGTAACGCGGTACTCACCTTTTCGGGGGAAGAGTATCCCGAGCCCGGGACTGCTCGCCGCTTGAGAGAGCGTGGTCATACGTTCGATCCAAAGGGACCGTCGTATCTTGTCCACCTTTACGAAGAAGAACCCACCTTTCCGGCATGTCTCAACGGAAGATTCCACGGTCTGTTGGCCGACCAGTCGCGAGGAGTCTCGACGCTGTTCAACGATCGATACGGGATGCACCGGATTTACTATCACCAGTCGAAGGAGGCCTTCTATTTCGCCGTAGAAGCCAAAGCGATCCTCGCCGTTCGCCCAGAGTTGCGAACAGTCGATCCCCAGGGTTTAGGCGAGTTCGTAACTTGCGGCTGCGTGTTGGAGAACCGGACATTGTTCCAAGGCATACACGTCTTGCCTCCCGCATCCGCTTGGGTTTTTCGCGGCGACTCCCTCGAGCGGAAAGCCAGCTATTTTCACCCGCGAGAATGGGAAGACCAAGCGCCGATGGAACGGGAGTCCTACTATCAAGAACTCCGGAATGTGTTTTCGCGAAATCTTCCTCGCTACTTCAACGGCCAGGAACGGGTTGCGATGTCGCTCACCGGAGGGCTGGACACCCGGATGATCATGGCCTGGCACAAGGGATCCGCGGATTCACTTCCGTGTTACACCTTTGGAGGCACATTCCGGGACTGTGAAGATGTTCAGGTTGCCCGCCAAGTGGCAAGTGCGTGTGGCCAATCGCACCAGGTCATTCCGATAGGCCAGGATTTCCTGGCTCAGTTTTCAAGGTATGCGGAGCGGGCGATCTATCTCAGCGACGGATGTGTCGACGTTACTCGTTCCTCGGACCTTTACGCCAACGTGCAGGCGCGCGAGATTGCTCCCGTAAGAATGACCGGAAACTACGGCACGGAAGTTCTGCGGTGGCTGCCCGCCATGAAGCCGGTGGACCCGGCAGCAGACCTGTTTCACAGTGATTTTCTCTCCCACATCCACGCCGCAAGAGACACCTTCGCAAGCGTATTTCAAACGCGGCCAGCATCGTTCGCGGTTTTTCGCCAGGCACCCTGGTACCACTACGGCCTGCTCGGATTGGAGCAGACACAGGTCTCGGTTCGGTCGCCTTACCTCGACAACGACCTCGTCCGAACCGTCTTCCGTTCACCGCAGACCGCCTTCCCGAAGAACCATGGCTCCGTCGACAACGAGGTTTGCCTGCGCTTGATCGCGGACGGGAACGCGAGCCTTCGCCACATTCGGACCGATCGGGGGTTGGCAGGAGATGAGCGAGACCCGCGTGCTCCGGTCACCCGAAACCTTCTCGAACTGACCTTCAAAGCGGAATACGCCTACGACTATGGCATGCCCCAGTGGCTGGCGCGAATCGATCATCTCCTTGCACCGTTCCGGCCCGAGCGCCTCTTTCTCGGAAGGCATAAATTTGCTCATTACCGAGTGTGGTATCGGGACGATCTGTCCAGCTACGTTCGGGAAATATTGTTGGACCAGAGAACTCTATCCCGGCCTTACCTAACCAAGAATAGCGTCGAAAAGGTTGTCGTAGGCCATCTCAAGGGGGACCACAACTACACCACTGAGATCCACAAGTTGCTGACACTGGAACTCCTGCATAGGCTCTTGCTTGATCCCAAATGACCGCTCTGGGTGAGGTTCATAAAGTGGTAACGATTCTTGACCATGATGTTCAGATACCAGTTGCATCGGAAAAGCCAGGCTCCCGCAAGGCTCAGCGGATACCCGCGCTCGACTTTACCAAGGGGGCGCTTGTCTTGATCATGGTTCTTTACCACTGGCTTAACTACTTCGTCGGCCCCCAGGCGGACATTTATAGATATCTGAGGTTCCTAACTCCTTCCTTCATCTTCATCACTGGATTTTTGGTATCCGGCGTGTACTTGTCTAAGTATTCGGTCGCTGATCCGCGACTTCCGCGGAGGTTAATTGAGAGAGGTCTCAAAATCCTGGGAGTGTTCATTGGACTGAATGTGGTTCGATTTCTCCTACTTCCGCCGGTATCGCAGGATCAGTTGCTTACAGAGCACTCATCCATCAGGAGTCTTGAAGATATTTATGTCATCGGGACGAATCTGGGCGGAGGACAAGGGAAGGCGATTGCCTTTTATGTTCTGGTGCCCATCGGCTATTTGCTGATCCTGTCAGCGTTGCTTCTCATCGGGACCAGGCACTATCGATACTTCTGCCATCTCGGGTTCGCATTCTCGTTGGTGGGGGTCCTTGTTCTGAATTTATATGGCACCTCCAGC
The DNA here is from genome assembly GCA_963696025.1 of uncultured Acidobacteriota bacterium. Classification (GTDB taxonomy): domain Bacteria; phylum Acidobacteriota; class Terriglobia; order Terriglobales; family Acidobacteriaceae; genus JABCYV01. Next base: position 435,124 of record CAVOII010000014.1, on the reverse strand, counting down.
GCCAACCTGCAGCTTCTTACCATCGGACTATTGGGTGTGATTCTGGGATATATCCGAATCGACAAAATCAATCGCTTCGTTAAACATCCCTATCTGGTGGTCCTAGCTTACCTGGCCTATTTGGGCGCGATAACAGTTTGGAACGTAGTTTACCCTTTGCAAATCGTCGGGGTGTGTCTTAGCCTCATGATCATTTATCTGTTGGGCGATGCAACTGCCCTGGAGGGTAGGGCGCGGAACGTTGTTATTTTGCTGGGCCAGTACTCTCTCCTGGGATATGTCGCGCAGATCGCGGCGCTGCAACTGTTGCATCAAGGATTGCGGCGCACCGACCTCGGGGGCGGCAGTGCCTTGACCGTGTCGTTTTTGGCTGCGATTATGTTGACTATTCTGGTGGTTGCGGCAACGGATCGCGCCAGGCGTCGTAACGCCGCGGTCGATAGGCTATACAAAGCTGTTTTTGCTTAGTCTTCCGAAGTTGCGCAACGCGCAATGAACAAAGCAGACGCCGCCGTTGTTTTCCCCGGTCTAGAATGAATCATAAACATGCATCACTGACGCCCTCAGGAGCGTGGCAATGGCTCGCCTGATTGCTGCGATCGTCTGCGCGTTGGGGATCGCGGGCCTTTTCCGGCTCAATCGGGAACCCAAGATCCGAACCTCGAAGGCACTTTGGATTCCCGCGATGTGGTTGTTTATCGCCGCGTCCCGCAATGTTTCCGATTGGCTGCAGATCGGAGGCGGCGGGTCATCCGATTACACTGAGGGAAGCCCTTTGGACCGGACGGTGCTAACCGCGATTTTGATACTCGGCGCAATCGTGATACTGGCCAGGCGAGGGCGAATGGGGCCCCTGTTACGGTCAAATGCGCCGATCTTACTTTTCTTCTTTTATTGTGGTATTAGCGTCCTTTGGTCTGACTTCCCTGACGTGGCGTCCAAGCGCTGGTTCAGAGCCTGCGGTGACGTGGTGATGGTGCTGATCGTGCTTTCCGAGCGGGACTGGCTGGCTGCATTCAGACGACTTCTCGCCTGGCTGGGCTTCGTTCTTGTGCCTTTGTCTATTCTGTTTATCCGGTATTACCCCGACTTGGGACGGCGATATAGTCCCGCCGGGAGGGCCTTCTGGGTTGGCGTAGCGACCGACAAGAATGCTCTGGGTATGATCTGCCTCATCTTTGGGCTGGCATCTGTATTCCGTTGTCTGCAGTTGTTTGGAGAGGAGAAGAGCAGTCGGAAGACCCAGCAGTTGATCGCTCAAGGCGCACTGATTGCGATGACCGTCTACCTTCTCAAGGAGGCGGATTCCGCGACCGCTCTCTCGTGTTTTGGCTTGGCGGGTAGTCTGATGGTGCTGACGTATTTATACCGCTGGGCCCGGAAACCAGCCATCATGCACCTGATGGTTGTCGCGGTTCTGAGCGTCGCCTTTTCGGCGTTGTTCCTAGGCATCGGCAGCGGGTTAGTTGAGAATCTGGGAAGAGATTCGACCCTCACTGGCCGCACCGCCATCTGGCACTCAGCCCTTGGATTGGTCCGTAACCCTGTATTCGGGACCGGCTTCGAGAGTTTCTGGATCGGGCCGCGGCTCCGCCGGGTCGAGGCCGAGATCAACCAGGGAGTGAACCAGGCGCATAACGGTTACCTTGAGATTTTCTTGAACTTGGGTTGGGTCGGCATAGCGCTGTTGGGCGGCCTTATCGTCACGGGGTATCGTCGAATCGTCCCCGCCGTTCGACGAAGGATGCAGGCAGGCAGCCTGAGACTAGCGTACTTCATCGTCGCGCTCGCCTACAACTTCACCGAGGGAGGATTCAAGATGATGCATCCTGTATGGATCGTCTTCCTATTGACGATAGCGGTTGTTCCGAGAAATACATCTCCGCAACGCCCGAAGACTGCCGCTCAACTTGATACCGCACCAACATCGGTTGATGGTCCGGAGAGGGTGCATGTCCTTATTGAGAAAGAGACTGTTTCTAGTTATCTTTCGCGAACAGATACCCTCTGAGGTCGATGGCAATTGGAAAGTGGGAAGGATTTTCAATAGATTGTGCGGCGAATGTTAGTTTTGTTCAGCAATAGGGCCATTGCTCGCTAGATTAGTGGCTCCCCCGCGATAAGAAGCGAACCGAAGTACGGGAACTCCTGAGTGCTGTTGGCGTGGAAGATACGCGAGGACAATGTACTTCTGGGACTTGTGCAGAAGACGATATCGCTAGCAGAATTGATCCAAGCGTACTCGGAGTCTGGCTCAATCCCGGACGGTGCAAACTCCCCCGAACGCAATCGCACACTACGGCCTTAGGAGATGTAATGAGAGCTAACCGGTCGCTTCTATTCCCCGTTATTTTCCTTTGCTTGTCTGTGTGTTCCTATGCCCAATCGTGGTCCGGTATCATCAGTCCCAGCCGCGCCGTCGATTGGTCACAAGCGGGCATACAGGGCGGCGTGCCAGACGGCAGTTGGCCGCAATGCGGCTCTACTATTGCGGCTGGAGCCACCGCGGGTACCATCAATGCCGCTCTTGCTTCCTGCGCCAGCACTTATCCCAGCGGCAGCTACGTGCTGCTAGGCCCGGGGACATTTGCCCTGTCTGCGCAAATCAACTATCCGACGAGCGGACACATAGTGCTGCGCGGATCGGGAGCCAATAGCACGTTTATTACCCCGACTTCATTATCCAATTGTTCGCAGGCTCCTTATAGCTCGCCGATTTGCATTCAATCGAACGATGGCACCTATATCACCAGCCCATCGCGAACGATCTATGGATGGACCGCTGGCTACACGCAAGGCTCCAATCAGCTTACTCTTAGTGGGACAAACGGGATCAATTCGACGAAGCCGACACTCCTATTCTTAGAGCAATGCGACACGGGCTACACGGCATCAAGTCCGACCTCCAATTGCAGCGGAAGCGCGAGGGACAATTCCCAACTGTTTATTTGTGAGGATAGCTACAACTCCAGTGGGCCAACGGGCTGCTCGATAGACGGTCCCGACACTGGCGATCCAGAGCGCGGCCAAATGGAAGTCAGCGCCGTTAGCAGCGTGAATAGCGGAAATGGTGTAGTTACGCTGGCCAATCCTCTAAAATTCCCTAACTGGACTTCGGGGCAAACTCCGAGAGTCTGGTATGCGCAGCCTATCGTGCAGGTGGGCCTGGAGAATCTCTCCCTAGATTTAGCCAGCACCGGCGGTTCAGGTGTGGTGTTCTTCAATGCGTATCAGTGGTGGGTAAGTGGAGTAAAGATAGCCAACTTCAGCGGCTATGGAATCTTCGGCTATCAGTCGATTAGTGGAATCGTTCAAAGCAACTACATCACCCACTCTACCGGCCCCGACAGCTATGGGGTCAGGTACTTTGTCGCTTCCAATAATGTGATGCAGAACAACATCATTACGCAGGTGTTCGCGCCATTTGTGAACGACGGTCCTGCCTCGGGGAACGTGTTTGGGTACAATTTCATCATTAACGACAACTACCGGTCCGATTACCTGCGCGGGTCTTTCTTCGAGCATGCCATTGACGGCTATGAGCTTTACGAGGGGAACGCGGCGGACAACCAGTGGAATGACGGGGATCACGGTACGGCGTCAATGATCACGCGCTATCGAAATTTCTTCTTCGGATGGGAATCATGCGGGAACGGTCAATGCGGCTCGGCGACAACAAAGGACGGCTGGACAAATTCCCTGATTGACTCCTATGGAGATCGCTACCAGAACAATGTCGCCAACGTAATGGGCACTCCCGGCTGGCATGCAACCTACAAGAGCAATGCCGGAGGCCTGGGCGGAGGGGATCAGCATGTGGTCTCGGTTCCCGGTCCTTCCCAGAGTGGAATCCCAATTGACCCACTGGTTATGTCAACGTCGATGTGGTGGGGTAACTGGGATCCGGCGACGAATGCAACACGCTGGTGCGGTAACTCCTCGGATGGGGGATGGTCTTCAACGTGTAACGGCACATCTGAAATCCCGACTGGAGCGAGTAGTTATCCAAATTCACTTCCCACGGTGGGCGACATAGGGGCGTCTCAGCCAGAGCTTCCCGCTTCGTTCTATCTTTCCGCTCAGCCTTCGTGGTTCGACTCCGTCCCCTGGCCTGCGATTGGCCCTGACGTTACAGGCGGGAACGTAGGTCAATGCACCGGGACGTTGAACACCCCAGGCCAGTTTGCGGGAGTAGCTGCAACATCAAGCTCGCAGTGTAGGGGAACGTCGCTGGCAACTGCTTGGGGTGGGCACGTGAATGCTATTCCCGCCATGAATTGCTACCTGAACATGATGGGTGGCCTACCGGATGGCACGGGAGGTGTCTTGGCGTTCGATGCAAGCTCTTGCTACGGCAACGCGCCACCGCCTCCGGCGCCCCCCACGGGCCTCAGTGCGGTGGTTCAGTGACACCCGGGCCCCTTGCGCTCGCTCCCAGCGAGTGCCTCGAACCTGGTTAAATGAGGCTGCGAACATCCCAAAGATCGGTCGGGATTGAGATCAGCGAGCAGGTTAACCGGTCCAGTTCGTACGCGGACCGGCTTTAAATGAGATGCCCGCCGTCGTTATCGGCGATTCGACCGGAACACATGACCTTTGCTCTCATTCGCTTGCTCCAGTGCGCTCGAGAAGTGTGATCAATTTACCCCGCCATTGATATAAGAATATGGAAGTATCTCTGGTCATCGCTCTGAGTACTCACTGACCCAAACACAGCTGACAATGCTACTCGAATCACACCTGTGAGGGTGTCGTCTCAGGGCGAAAACCGCGATATTCCAGACTTAGCAAAACCAACCTAGACGAGCTGCCAATGCTTACATCCAGCCCACACGGATCTTTATGGGGAGGAGTTTGAAACCCTTCGATGCGAGTGGCGCGTTCCGGGGCAGTCAGGAGGGTGGCGAACTGCGTCGCCGCGCCGTGCGTAGCGCCGGCGTCACGGTACTCTCCCAAGGCGCCGTATTTGCAGTTCAGGTAGTGGCGACCGTTGTTTTAGCTCGCCTTCTGACTCCCGCGGACTTCGGGGTGGTAACTATGGTCACCACCTTCAGCTTGCTTATCATGAGCTTCGGCCTGAACGGATACACAGAGGCTGTTCTACAGCGCGACGACATTGATCATCTCCTTGCTAGCAACCTGTTCTGGATCAACTTAGGCGTAGGCTTTGTCGCCACACTTGGATTCGCAGCAGCGGGCTCGTTGCTGGCTAGGTTTTACGGGGACCCGCGTGTGGCCCACGTAGCGGTCGGCATGTCCCTGACGATTTTCATCAGTAGCATCTCGGTCGTGCACATTGCGCTCCTGAAACGAGCCTTGCGCTTCTCTGTCACCTCTGCCAATGATATCGTGGCCAGCGCTGTATCGGTCTCAGCTTCAATCCTGCTCGCTTGGATGGGTTGGGGATACTGGGCGCTGGTGACGGGGGCGGTCGCCCGATTGCTGATGCAATCTATCGGGGCATGGTATCTGTGTCGGTGGATTCCCAGTCTCCCGCGCGGTCGGAAGGGAACAGCTTCCGTTGTTTGGTTCGCGATGCACGTGTACGGTCGCTACAGTGTGAACTACTTCGCGCGAAATGCCGACAACCTACTGGTAGGATGGCGATTTGGCCCGGGTTCTCTCGGCTTCTACAAGAAGGCATATGATCTTTTTCTCTTGCCAGCGAACCAACTTTTGGCGCCGGTCTCTGAGGTCGTACTTTCAACACTAAGTCGGTTGGACCGCAACTCCCAGCAGTACAGGCGATATTTTCTCAACGGACTGTCGATCCTAGCATTTGTTGGCATGGGAGCCGGAGCGGTTTTGACTTTAGTGGGCAAAGACTTGATTCGCCTGCTCTTGGGACATAAATGGGACACAGCGGGTCAAATTTTCACATTTTTCGGGCCCGGCATTGGAATCATGCTGATATACGCCACCCATGGGCTGATTCATCTTTCCATCGGTAGGGCGGATCGCTGGTTCCGTTGGGTGATTGTCGAGTTCAGCGTCACTGCGTCGCTTTTCCTCCTGGGATTACGCTGGGGGCCGGTGGGAGTCGCCGCAGCTTGGAGCGCGTCCTTCTGGATTCTCACCCTCCCCGGCTTTTGGTACGCAGGGAGACCGATACACTTTGGCATCACCCCAATAATTTCCACGGTCTGGAAGTACGTTGTTGCTTCGCTGATGGCGGGCGGCACATCGGCTTTGATCCTCCAAGAATTCCCTTCGCTGGTTGCATTGCCGAGCGCGCTCGGAGCCATAGCCCGGATTGTGATAATCTCCGTGTTGTTCTCAGCTCTTTATGTAGGAGCGGTTATTTTCTTGCATGGCGGGCCGCAACCACTTTACCGTTTCGCCCAGCTTTTGCCGGATCTGATTCCGGCATGGTCTCCAACTTCAACTTCGCGGCCTCAAGCGAAAGAGTTGGTGAGCCAAAACGTCCGAAGCGGCCCTTTGCCTGCCTCCGAAAGCCGCACGCTTTGGCCAGAGGAAGTGAATTGAAAGTTGACCGGCAAGGCCGAGTCGGACATTCCTTCGATCTCCTATTATCTGCAAATCCGACTACGGCGAGAAGGACTACCTAGATGTCATCGGGTTCACTTCGGGATTCGTGGGTGAGGCTCCGGAACTATTATCGACGGCGGGCAGCGAGCCTGCTATTCAGAAGACTGCACGCGATCCATTCGCCGCAGCCTTTGATTTCTTTTACCTTCGACGATTTTCCGCGCTCGGCATTGTTGGCGGGCGGCGCCATCCTCAAGCGCTTTGACCTTGCAGCAACCTACTATGCATCGCTGGGCCTCATGGGTAGGAATACACCCACGGGTCCGATGTTTGTTGCCGACGATTTGAGAGCGCTTTTCGAACAGGGGCACGAATTAGGCTGCCATACATTTGCGCATTGTGATTCGTGGGACACAAACCCCGCAGACTTTGAAAACTCGGTCATCAAGAACGGCAGAGAGCTCGTCAAGCTGCTTCCCGGCGTCGAGTTCAACAGCTTCTCTTATCCAATCAGCCTGCCTCGGCCACTGAGCAAAGCGAAGATTGTCGATTATTTCCTGTGCTGTCGCGGTGGCGGCCAGACGCTTAATGCAGGGAAGATTGACCTCAATCAACTCTCGGCCTATTTCCTAGAGAAGAGTCGGCACAATATTCAGGAGGTCAAGGATCTCATAGATTGTAACCGGCAAGTTCGCGGCTGGCTGATCTTTGCCACTCACGACATCTCTAGCAACCCCACTCCATTCGGATGCACCCCGGAGTTCTTTGAGGAGGTTGTGCAATACGCTGTCAGATCGGGCGCGCGCATTCTGCCGGTAGTAAAAGCGCTGGAAGCGCTAGAAGTTCCAGTTCGCCGAAAAGTCTGGGCTCATCCGCGATCCGCCGGATCTGAGACTGCGGTTGCCAGACAAGGAGCCGCCCCACCGCCGCTGGCCCCACAGCCTCTGGTATCGATCCTCATTCCTGCCTTCAACGCGGAACAGTGGATCTCCGACACCATTCGCAGCGCGATTTCGCAAGAGTGGAACCGAAAGGAGATTATTGTCGTGGATGACGGTTCCACCGATGAAACGCTAACCATCGCGCGGCAGTTTGAGTCCGAAGGCGTCCGGATTGTCTCGCAGAAGAATCAAGGGGCCGCCGCCGCCAGAAATACGGCGTTGTCCCTCAGCCGGGGAGATTATATCCAGTGGCTGGATGCGGACGATCTCCTGGCTCCCGACAAGATCGCACGGCAAATGGCGGCATTGGATCAATGCGGCAGCAAGCGAACGCTTCTCTCTTCGGCATTTGGAAAGTTCTTGTACCGATGGTATCGCGCCGAGTTCGTTCCGACTGCACTGTGGTGTCACCTGTCTCCTAAGGAATGGTTGCTGCGGAAGATGGGAGACAACCTGTATATGCAGACAGCCACATGGCTGGTCAGTCGTGAGTTGACTGAGGCCGCAGGTCTGTGGGACACCAGGTTGTTAAGTGATGATGACGGCGAGTACTTCTGTCGCGTCCTCCTCGCCAGCGATGGCGTCCGATTTGTGCCCGAAGCGAAATCGTACTATCGGGCTCCGGGAGCGGCGTTCAGCGGCAGTCTCAGCTATATCGGGCAATCCGACAGCAAGATCAAGGCTCATTGGCTCTCCATGCAGTTGCACATCAGGTATTTACGGTCGCTGGAGGACAGCGAACGGGTTAGGGTTGCGTGTGTGAACTACCTGCAACGCTCGCTGATCTATTTCTACCGAGAGGACACTGAAATTGTTAAGCGGGCTGAAGAGATGGCGAGAGAACTGGGGGGCAAACTGAGAGTTCCCTACTTGTCCTGGAAGTACTCCTGGCTGAGACTGATCTTTGGCTGGCCTATCGCCAAGCGTATTGCGTTATTGTCGCGGAAGATCAGGTGGTCTTCGCAAAAACTGTGGGACAAAGCTCTCCTCCGTATCGAGAACCGAAGACCCGTGGGTCAATCTGGAGATGTGAGAGTGAAAGTCGGCCCTTCGTCGGAGAAGTCTCTCGTACGCGGTTCGTGACCGGCCCACTCCGATCTCCAACCATAGCACCGTGCGGAAAGTCTGATTACGGTGAATATCCACATCCTAGATCCGCTTTCCGACAGACGATGGGATGAACTAGTCATTCGGCACCCGCGGGCTTCGGCATTTCACGAACGGGGTTGGCTCGAGGCATTGGCCCGGACCTATGGCTATGGGCCTTTTGTGCTTACCACTGCCTCTGTGGGGGAGCCATTGAAAGATGGCATCGTTCTGTGCCGCGTAACGAGTTGGATGACTGGAACTCGATTGGTGTCGCTACCTTTTGCAGATCATTGTGAACCCCTATTGAGCGACCTCGGTGAGTTCCTCGAATTCATGAGCTGGTTGCGGACCGAATGTGATGGTCAACACTGGAAGTACATCGAACTGCGGCCCTTGTCACCGTTTCAGGTTGGCAGCTTTGGTCTGCAACCCAATCCTCCCTACTGTTTTCACGATCTCGATATCGAGCCAAGTTTGGCAAAGATTTTTCAAGGCTTCCACAAAGGTTCTATTCAGCGAAAAATCCGGCGGGCGGAGAAAGAGGGGCTCTCGTACGAAGCAGGGCGGTCCAAACAACTGCTGGAGGAATTCTACCGCCTCGTCTTGATTACCAGGAGGCGTCATCGATTGCTCCCGCAGCCGCGAGCCTGGTTCGCAAATTTGATCGAATGTATGGGCGACCAAGTCCAGATCAGGGTGGCTCGTAAAAATGGAGTACCAATCTCCGCCATGCTCACTCTGCGACATCGATCAACCGTTATTTACAAGTATGGATGCTCAGATGAAAGGTTCCACAATCTCGGGGCCATGCCATTTCTGTTCTGGAAACTCATCGAGGAAAGCAAAGCGTCCGGGGTCGTGAGGATTGATTTCGGCCGGTCCGATTTAAACAACGAGGGTCTGATTGCTTTTAAGGACAGGTTCGGCACAAGCAGAAGATTGCTCACATATTATCGATATCCCCATAGGGAAAAGTCAGAGCTGGCAACGAGCCGAAGTGTGGAAGCGGCTCGGCACTTTCTATCCCTTCTTCCCAATGCTGTTTGCTCTCAGGCCGGCAAACTTCTCTACAGGCATATGGGCTAATTCTGAAATATGACCGATTTCAAAGCGGCAGGATGCGGCGGTCCGGCGTACGCGAGGGTTGTCAGCGCCAGCTGCATTTTTGTGCTGTGCATCATTCTGATTGCCGGCTTATGGCCACTACATGTTCCGACTAACGAGGTCAGCTGGCTCAAGAACCAGGACGGACTTCTCTTTGGACGTTATGGCAGCGTCGTCAGCACCAGTACATTCCGAGGCAACGATTCGAAAGACCACTCCTCGTGCAGTCTTGAGATCTGGTTAGCGCCTACTCGAATCGATAACACTAAAACTATCCTCTCCTTTGAGGGCTCCGCTCACCCCGGAAATCCATTCTCGCTTCATCAGGACAAAGATGGTCTGCACATAGAACGGCCCAACGTCGATACCAAGGGCATTTCCAGAACTGCGTGGATTAAAGTCGACGGTGTGTTCCACGAGAACAACCCAGTATTCGTGACCATCACATTGAGAAAAGAGGACACATCAGTTTATCTGGACGGGGTCCTGGCCAAAGTCTCTCCCATTCTCGGGATCTCGACCAGCAACTTCACCGGGCGGCTTGTCATCGCTGACTCAGCCACGGCCCATGACAGTTGGCCTGGCCGCATTCTTGGACTGGGTATTTACCAGAGCTGGCTGACGCCGGCGAAGGTAGCACAACACTATGAGAGCTGGACGAGGACCCGGCGACCTGCACTCGCTGAAGATGAAGCCCCGGTTGCCCTATACCTGTTTAATGAAGGTAAGGGCAAGGTTGTTCACAATCAACTAGATCCCGCGACTGATCTGATTATTCCATCGCACTATTTCGTATTGCATCCTGGTTTTTTGGTGGCTCCCTGGCGCGAGTATAAACCTACTTGGAGTTACTGGCAGGACTTCGTCATCAACATAGCTGGATTCGTCCCGTTGGGTGTTTGCCTCGCCGCTTATTTCTCCTCGGTGCATGTCACCAGCTGGCCACGCGTAACCACGATCGTCCTGGGATTTGCCGTAAGTCTCACCATCGAGGTCCTGCAAGCATTTTTGCCGACGCGAAGTTCCGGTGTGACGGATCTGCTTACCAATTCGCTTGGTACGGCAATCGGGGTCATCTTCTATAGTGTTTCCTTCACACAGACTTTGCTCAGCAAAGCCAGGGACAATCTTGCTAACTGTTTGGAAGATTCTTCTCGAGTGAACGCGAGCAGTAGCACTAGCGTGTCTGTTTAAAGTACACGAAAGTGGTAGCTTCTGTTTAGGGTACGCAAAACATGAGTATCGACTTGTTGCCAATGCGGGGCGTCAAGCTTCGGTTACAGGTAGGGTCCGAAGCATTGGACTATAGCGGAGCAATGGAATCTGCGGAGACGCTGAGCCAGCCGGTGCTTGATCGTTATCGCTGTCCACGAGACTTCCTGGATTTTGCCCTGAGGGGAGCGTTGTCTTCTGACGAGGGATACTTTCAATTTGGCCCGACCGCAACCTGCTACGGCCGCTCTTGTTCGTCTGTTTGCGAGACAGCAGCCGAGTCTTTGCTTTGCGATTCCGTCGAAGAGGTCGTAGTGAGCAGTGGGCGGGTGGAGTTGCCGTTCAATCCAGCCGAAATTGTGGATAATCTTCGCCTGGAACGTTATGCGAACAGCGGGAGCCCGGATAGCGGATACGAGAGTCTCCGGAGAAAACTCTACTATCTGCTCCGGCCCTTTACAAATCGAACCGTGCGCAAGCGGATTCAGAAATTTCATGCCCGCAACTGGGAAAAGACGCCATTTCCACGGTGGCCTGTGGACACTACAGTTGAAACGATCTGCGAAAAACTGTTGTCGTTGGCAATCGAAGCGCGGGGCGTAGATCGAGTGCCCTTCGTGTGGTTCTGGCCGGATGGGGCTCAAGGCTGCGTGATGGTGACGCACGACGTAGAAAGCGAAGCTGGAAGGGATTTTTGCCCGGAACTGATGGATCTGGACGATTCTTTTGGAATCAAAGCGTCCTTTCAGATTGTTCCCGAGGAACGTTACGAGGTTTCCTCAAAGTTCCTCGAGACGTTCCGCAACCGGGGCTTTGAGGTTGGTATCCAAGACTTAAATCACGACGGGCGGCTCTTTGACAACCGAGAAGAATTTCTGCATCGTGTGTTGATCATTAATCGCTACGCTACTGAGTACGGTGCCAAGGGATTCCGGGCAGCTGTGCTTTACCGTAAGCCTGATTGGTATAACAGTCTCAATTTCTCATTTGACATGTCGATTCCCAATGTCGCACATCTTGATGCCCAGCACGGTGGCTGTTGCACTGTGATGCCGTATTTTATCGGGGACGTCCTCGAACTGCCGGTAACCACCTCTCAGGACTATGCGCTATTCCATCTTCTCAATCAGCGTTCAACTGACTTATGGAAGACCCAGACTGAGTTGATCTTGGGAAAAAATGGCATGGCGAGCTTCATTATTCATCCTGACTATGTCATGGAGCCGGACACCAAGCTGCTCTACACGGCATTGTTGGGCTACCTGCGAGACTTGCGCGAAAGGAGGCAGGTCTGGTTTGGCCTCCCTGCCGACGTCGATTCCTGGTGGAGAGCGCGCAATAAGATGACCGTGGTGAGACGCGATAACGCATGGCAGATTGAGGGCGAACAGGCCGAGCACGCTGTACTGGCGTATGCCAAGAGAGTCGACGGCAACTTGGTTTACGAATTGGAAAACGCCACGCAGGCTCGATAGATGGTCAGCTGGGGTTCTCACCGAGTGTTCGATCGCAAACTTTTATGCATATTCTTCACGTAGTTGGAGCCCGACCGAACTTCATGAAAGCCGCGCCTGTCATGCGCGCGCTTCGGGAGCGCGGCGTAGAGCAGACCTTAGTCCACACTGGTCAACACTACGACGCGAACATGTCAGATGTGTTTTTCTTGCAGCTGGGGATGGCTGAACCAGATGTAAACATGGGAGTCGGTTCGGGAAGTCACGCGAAGCAGACGGCAGAGGTCATGACTCGCTTTGAACCGGTAGTTCTCGAGCGCAAGCCGGATGTGGTGCTCGTCTACGGCGATGTTAACTCGACAGTTGCAGCTACCTTGGTGTGCGCCAAGCTGCTGGTCTCAGTGGGGCACGTTGAAGCCGGCCTTCGTTCGTTTGACCGTACGATGCCAGAAGAGATAAACCGCTTGGTCACCGATCAACTGGCCAACTATTTGTTTACACCATCGGAGGACGGTGACATCAACCTTCGTCGTGAGGGGATCTGTGCAGAAAAAATTCACAGAGTTGGCAATGTGATGATCGATTCTCTGGTGAGGCTCTTGCCGTCCGCGATGCAATGCAACCTGAGCGAATTACCGGGACGGTATGCTCTGGTGACCCTGCACCGGCCGGCAAACGTGGATGAGAGCCAAGTCTTGAAGAGAATCTTACAATCGCTGCTCGATATCCACAAAGAGCTGGATATCATCTTCCCGGTTCATCCCAGAACGCGGCAGCGCATCGCGGAATTTGGTATTGATGTGCGCCATCTACACCTGTTGGAGCCGGTGCCCTACATCGAATTTCTTGCTTTGCAGAGCCGCGCAACTGTGGTAATTACCGACTCCGGTGGAATTCAGGAAGAGAGCACATATCTGAAGGTCCCCTGTATCACCGTGCGCAGTAACACCGAACGTCCGATTACGATCACTATGGGTACCAACGTTCTCGTCGGCCAGGATATCGGAAAACTTCGTGCAGAGCTGTCCAAGATTCTTGAGGGAAAAGCAAAAGCAGGCACAATTCCTCCATTGTGGGACGGACGTGCAGGGGAGCGTATCGCCGATATTTTGGTAAATGCTTCCGCGATTCGAGAGCCCCAGGAGGCCAAGCTTGCAGCGGCACAACCGTCTCGATGAATCCTCCAGACAGCGGATGCCGCAGAGCGAGAGTAACCCCCTGTCTATCACTAACGGGCCATTGCCTCTCAGGACTAACTGGCTTCATTGTAGTTGGAATACCACAGAGGCCGGGAACGCGTGGTTCAAGAAGCAGCAGGGTGAAACGGCAATGACAGTGTGCGATGTGGCTATCATCGGGGCCGGTCCCTATGGGCTGTCGATCGCAGCTCACCTGAAGGCGCTGGGCGTCGACTTCCGCATCTTCGGCAGTCCGATGGCATTTTGGTTAAAACACATGCCGAACGGCATGCATCTGAAATCTGAGGGTTTCGCCTCCTCTCTTTATGACCCGAATTCGAGGTTCACGCTGGAGGCGTACTGCAGGGAGCGAGGACTTCCTTATGCCCACATCGGGAGTCCGGTTCCGCTCGAGACGTTCAGCTTTTACGGCCTGGAGTTTCAAAGAAGGTTTGTGCCGGAACTGGAAGACGAATGGGTCACCTCAGTGCAGCGCTCGGCTGAAGGCTTCCAACTCACGCTTGGTAGCGGAGAGGTGTTTACCAGCCGCCGGGTCGTGGTCGCGGTGGGTCTAAGCTACTACGAGTATCTGCCGCCCGAACTGGCTGCTCTTCCTAAAGACTTCGTAACCCATAGCTCGAGGTACGGTACTCTTCAACATTTCCAGGGACGCGAAGTCGCCGTGGTCGGCGCGGGCGCTTCTGCTCTGGACTTGGCCGCACTACTCCATCAGGCGGGCGCTTTCGTTCAGGTTATCGCGCGGGTGCCTAGAATTCGGTTCCACGATCCGCCTGAGAATCTTAATCCCTCGTGGCTCGATCGTCTGCGCACGCCGATTACGGGGATTGGCCCGGGCTGGAAGTTGTTCCTCTGTGCGAATCTACCTCTCGTATTCCGCCAGATGCCCGAGAAATTTCGGCTGGAAAAGGTCCGCCGCATTCTTGGTCCCGCGCCTTGCTGGTTCACCAAGGAGCAAGTGGTTGGGAAGGTCGGATTTCATCTTGGTGTTACGATCACCGAAGCCACCGTGCAGAATGGCCGGGTCAAGCTTCAGCTTACGGATACTGCAGGCACGAAAAAGGCGCTGACAACCGATCACGTCATCGCGGCCACCGGCTATAGACCCAGTGTGCAGCGATTGGCCTTCCTGGATTCCGAAATCCTTTCCGGGATCCGATGCGTGGAGGAAACCCCGGTGCTATCATCAAACTTTGAGTCGACGGTGCGAAAACTGTACTTTGTGGGTGTGACGGCGGCAAATACTTTCGGACCCTTGCTTCGCTTTGCTTACGGAGCTAAATTTGCGGCCCCCCGGCTCTCCAGGCACTTGGCGCGCACGGTTTCCGGTAATTTTGTGGGACGCGAGTCTTCGACAAACACCCAGCCTGCTGCTCAGCACGAAGCGGCGCAGCCGGTTGCGGGATAGCAAGCGTCGACTTGTCATTGAGCCTCTACTCAGAGTTAACCATCAAGCGTGGAGCGGGTTTTGATGTTTGATTTGCATTCACAAAACGTAAATACACTAGAGTCCAAAGCGCCGGCGGTTTCGACCACGAAGGTTCTGCTGACTGATACCAACCGGTGGGCATTAGCGGCACGACTCGCGATTAGTCTGTCCCAAGCTGGCTGCCAGGTCTCGGCCATTTGTCCGCCTGGTCACGCACTATTGAGAACTCGGGCCGTACAGAGAACGTTCCGCTACAGCGGTCTTCACCCTCTCGAGTCGTTAACTGCCGCTATTGAGGCGGTGGATCCCGATATTGTTCTTCCCTCCTGTGACCGTGGGGTCGAACATCTTCACGAGCTGTATGCGCGGGCTCAAAGCCGCGGAACCGCGGGAAGCAAACTGGCAGCGCTCATCGAGCATTCTCTAGGATCGCCCGTAAGCCACTCTACCGTTTCTTCCCGCTACAAACTTCTCGCACTCGCTCGTGAAGAAGGGCTCCGGGTGCCGAACACCAGCCTGGTGAATACCGCGGAAGAACTTGAGTCCTGGCGGGCACGGGAATCTTTCCCTTGGGTTTTGAAGGCTGATGGAACGTGGGGCGGCGGTGGCGTGAAAATCGTCCACACGGCTGACCAGCTTCAGAAATCTTTTGCGCAACTGGCTCGGATGTTTCGACTTGGGCATGCTCTCAAACGACTTGTCGTGAACCGCGACTCGTTCTGGTTGCGGCCGTGGTGGAATCGGTCCCAGCACGCCCTCATCGCCCAGTCCTACATACACGGCCGTCCGGCGAACTGCGCCGTCGCCTGTTGGAAGGGGCGAGTTTTGGCGGGGATTGCGGTCGAGGTGGTCACTTCCAATGGCTTGACTGGCCCAGCCAGCGTCGTGCGTGTTGTCGATGATAGTCAGATGATGGTTGCTGCCGAACGGATCGCATCCCGTTTGGGTTTGTCAGGGTACTTCGGCTTAGACTTCATGATCGAAGCGGGAAGCGGCGATTCCTACCTCATCGAAATGAATCCGCGCATAACGCCGCTTTGTCACCTCCGGTTGGGAAAGGAACGCGACATGCCGGGCGCGCTTGGTGCTCAGCTTGCCGGGCAGCCACTTCAGCCAGCGCCACCGGCTACTCAGAACGAAATGATCGCCTACTTCCCGGGAGCCTGCGACAGTGAGATGCTGCAGTTGTGCTTTCAGGACATTCCGCAAGGTGAGCCGGAGCTGATCCAGGAACTTCTTCGGCCTTGGCCGGACCGTACGCTGCTGTTCCGTCTGTTTAACCGCCTGAAGCTGAAATCATCCTCCGTGACAGGGACCGAGATACCAAAGCCTGAGTCCGGCTACGGTCAGTTGACGACTTACGACGTTCCAGATTGTGCTTGCCCTGGGATATCAGGCGAGGCCGCGACCAGGATGCGTCTTTAGCGAAAGCCCGAGTGCCCTTCCGGCCAACATGACCTTTCATGAAACCAGCCTGCCTGGGGTTTTCGAGATTCGTATTGAGCCCAAGGGTGACGAACGTGGCTTTTTTGCGCGCTCCTGGTGCCAGCGCGAATTCGAACGCCACGGATTGAATCCAGCGACCGTGCAGTGCAATGTCTCGTTCAACGCCAAAAAAGGAACTTTGCGCGGCATACACTACCAGGCTGAACCTCATCCCGAAGCGAAGCTGGTACGATGCACCCAGGGAGCGATCTACGATGTGGTGCTGGACCTTCGGCCCGAGTCGCCGACGTTCAAGAAATGGATTGCTGTTGTTCTGACCGCTACCAACCGAAACATGATCTATGTCCCGGAGGGTTTCGGCCACGGATTCCTGACACTCGAAGACAAGACGGAGGTTTTCTATCAGATGTCTGACTTCTACGACCCGAGCTTATCCCGGGGAGTGCGCTGGAATGATGCGGCATTTCACATCGAGTGGCCGGCGCAACCGGTAGTAATTAACGACCGAGATCAGACCTACCCTGATTTCGAATAAACCCTTCCCAATCAATATTTCGAAAAAGCATGGGCCTGCTAAAAGAATTCGACCGCGGTGATCTGAGCAAAATCGGCGAGGAATTGCATCACTTCGCGGCTGAGCTCTACCCCATCTGCCGAAGTATTACAGGTGATGGCATCCGCCAGACCGTGGCACAGATACACAAGCGCATTCCGCTTCAAATCTCCGAAGTCCCTACCGGCACCGAGGTATTCGACTGGACCGTTCCCAAAGAGTGGAATATCCGCGACGCTTATATTAAGGATGCGAGCGGCAGACGCATCGTGGATTTTCAGCGTTCCAACCTTCACATCCTGAATTACAGCGCGCCGGTGCGCGCTAAGATGCCGCTCAGCGAACTCAAGAAGCATCTGATTACGCTGTCCGAACACCCGGATTGGATTCCTTACCGCACGTCCTACTACGCGGAAACCTGGGGGTTCTGCCTGTCACACAATCAGATGCTGGCGCTCGCGGACGGAGATTACGAAGTATGCATTGACTCGACGCTCGCAGACGGTCACCTGACTTACGGTGAATACTATGTGCCCGGTCGTTGCGCCGACGAAGTGCTGATCTCGACCCACGCGTGCCATCCCTCGCTGGCCAATGACAACCTTTCCGGCCTGGCAGTGGCCACTGCCCTGGCGGAGTTCCTCTCCGGACACGATCTTCATTATTCGTATCGTTTTCTTTTCATTCCCGGAACGATTGGCGCAATCACCTGGCTCGCGAGCAATCAATCGAATGTTGGGCGCATCCGCCACGGACTCGTTCTCGCTGGCATCGGAGATGCAGGTGGATTTCACTACAAGAAAAGCCGTCGAGGAGATACAGAACTCGATCAAGCGGCGGCTCACGTTCTGCGCCACCACGGCGAATCCTGGGAGGTCCTCGAGTTTTCCCCTTACGGTTACGACGAGCGGCAGTTTTGCTCCCCAGGTTTCAATCTGCCGGTCGGCTGCTTGATGCGGAGTGTTTGGGGAACATTTCCTGAATATCACACTTCCGCCGACAATCTGGATTTTATTCAGCCCAAACAGTTGGCCGGGTCACTCCGCGTATGCATCGCGCTGGTGGACGTGCTCGAGAACAATCGCCGCTACAAGAGCCTGAACCCATACTGCGAGCCACAACTCGGAAAGCGAAACCTATACCGGTCCGGGGGTGGGGATTCGATTGGAGCAGAGATCAACGCGCGGCTTTGGGTGCTGAATTTCTCCGATGGCGAATACTCACTCCTGGATATTGCGGAGCGATCCGGGCTCCCTTTCTCTATTATCAGCGAAACAGCGGAACTCCTACGTCAGAGCGGTTTGCTCGCGGTGTTCCCCGGGGGAAATGCCGCGAAAGAAGATTCGGATGAGCCAAAGTCTAGAACTGGGCGTAGCCGTCGCGGACGAGGAGTCGGAGCGAGGGAGTAATTGTGCTCCGCCGGTGCTGACCGGTTCCGCTCAACCGCTTAGCTTTTATTAGAGCGTTTGATCTAGGCTGAGCTTTTGACCTTGTTGGGTGGTTATTTTGTGGGAGTTACATGAAAATACTCTTGACCGGTCATAAAGGATACATCGGCGCGATTGCCGGACCTATCCTCTGTTCTGCCGGCCACGAAGTGGTTGGCCTCGATACAGACCTATTTGCAAGTTGCGAGTTCGAGGAACCGTCAAAAGAGATTCCGGAGATTCGCAAAGACCTTCGCGATCTGACGAAAGCGGATGTCGAGGGCTTCGACGCAGTGGTCCATTTCGCGGCGTTGTCGAATGACCCAGTGGGCGATCTCAATCCGCAACTTACCTTTGACATCAATCATCTTGCATCGGTGCAGATGGCCCGATTGGCGAAAGAGGCCGGTGTGGAACGCTTCATCTTCTCTTCCTCATGCAGCACATACGGCGCGGCTGGAGACGATTTCCTCGACGAAACATCTTCACTCAATCCGGTGACTCCGTACGGCGAATCGAAGATCCTCGTGGAGCGGGACATCGCGACGTTGGCAGACGATGATTTCAGCCCCACCTATATGAGGAATGCGACGGCGTACGGCGTTTCCCCGAGGCTGCGGCTCGACATTGTATTGAATGATCTCGTGGCGTGGGCTCATACCACGGGGAGGGTCTACATCAAGAGCGACGGAACCCCCTGGCGTCCGATCGTGCACATTCGGGACATCGTTGCCGCGGTGATAGCTGTGCTCGATGCGCCGCGCGGGACGATTCATAATCAGACCTTCAACGTCGGGCGAAACGACGAGAACTATCGCATCCGCGAACTGGCCGAGATCGTGGCGGAAATCGTCCCAGGATGTCGGGTCGAGTACGCGCTTGGTGGCGGGCCTGACCTGCGCTGTTACCGCGTGAGCTTCGACAAAATCGGACGGCTGCTGCCACTCTTCCGTCCCGAGTGGACGGCCCGAAGGGGCACGCAGGAACTTTATGATGCTTACCGCAATGCGGGCCTGACATTCGAGGACATCGAGCAAGGGCGTTACGTGCGAATCAGCGAGATTCGGCGTCTTCAGGCCGCCGGGCAGCTCGATGGCTCGTTGCGTCGCAGATACCAGACCGCTGAGACGGCGGCACTTGTGTAACCATAGATATTAGAGAGTGATGACCACGACCACCGTTCTTCAGAAAATTGATCCGCGGACTGCCAGCAAGAGCTGCCGTTTCTGCGGAGCAGGTCTCCAGCGGGAATTCGTCGACCTGGGTATGTCGCCGTTGTGCGAAACGTACCCTTCCTCCGCCGACCTGAATCACGGCGAGATCTACTATCCGCTGCACATCTATGTTTGCGACAGCTGCTGGCTGGTGCAACTGGAGGAATACGAGAGCGGCGAAAAGATTTTCGCCAACTATCCTTACTTCTCTTCGTATTCGGATTCCTGGCTTAAGCATTGCGAAAACTACTGCAGCATGATGACTGCACGTTTCGTCCTAGGCGGTCAGAGCTTTGTCGTCGAAGTAGCAAGCAATGATGGGTATCTTTTGCAATATTTCGTTCGGCAGGGCGTGCCGGTTCTGGGGATCGAACCTGCGGCCAATGTGGCGACGGTTGCGGTCGGGAAAGGTGTGCCCACCCTGGTGCGGTTCTTCGGTACGGAGCTGTCGAAGGAATTGGCAGCGGAAGGCCGTTGTGCGGACTTGGTCCTCGGTAACAACGTACTGGCCCAGGTTTCTGACTTGAATGATTTCGTCGAGGGCCTGAAGATCATACTGAAGCCGGAAGGCGTCCTGACACTGGAGTTCCCGCACTTGCAGAAGCTGATCGAACTAAACGAGTTCGATACGATCTACCACGAGCACTTCTCATACTTCTCCCTACTCAGCACCGTGAAAATTATGGAAGCTCATGGCCTCAGGGTGTTCGATGTTGACGAACTCAAGTCGCACGGAGGCTCGCTCCGGGTTTACGCCTGCCGAACCGAGAGCAAGACCCATGCGAGCACGCAAAACGTTCAGAAAGTGCTTGCGGACGAGCGAAATGCCAGCTTGGACCGAGTAGAGGGCTATGAGAAGTTCGCTCGCAAGGCCCAGGAGACGAAGTTGGCGCTGGTGGAATTCCTGCTTACTGCGAAACGAGATGGCAAATCGGTGGTGGGGTATGGCGCTCCGGGCAAGAGTGCGACACTGCTGCATTATTGCGGCATTGGGAAGGACTTGATCGAGTACACGGTCGATCGCAGTCCGTATAAGCAAGGGCGGTTTCTTCCGGGCAGTCACATTCCGATTCACCATCCCGACCAGATCCGCGAAAGCAAGCCGGATTACGTGGTGATCCTTCCGTGGAACTTGAAGGAGGAGATCATGGAGCAGCTGAAATACATCCGGGAATGGGGCGGACGCTTTGTGGTTCCGATCCCCAAACTCACCGTTGATTAGGAACTGCGGAGAAGGTTGTCTATGAACATGTACGTCGATTCGAAAATGACTGACGACGCACGTCGTGCCGAACTCTACGGCGGCGCCATCTTCGTAGCATCTCCCAGTCCGAGCGCCTTGAAGCTTTGCCAGTTGGCGCAGGAGATGATCGAAGAGGCATTCCACCCGGTGGATCCCTTAAAAGTCCATGACCAGATACCGGCGGAAAAGTGCGCTGAGATTCTCGCCATCTTAAAACCCAAGTTCATTCACCATGCCCTGTCGAAGCAATACATCCAGGGAATGCTTGCTGAAGCCGGCTGTGATCTGTCGCAAACCTACTTTGACGTGCCCCGCCTGAGGACTGCTTTCCCGAGCGACTATCTAAAGTCGGGGATCGCCTACGCGTTTCATCCCCACCGCGATACCTGGTATTCCGCACCCTTCTGCCAGATCAATTGGTGGATGCCAGCCTATGACCTGAACAGTGAGAACTGCATGGCAATCCACCCTCATTATTTTGATCGTCCAATCAAGAACGGATCGCGCGAGTACAACTACCACAAATGGAATCTCGAAAGCCGACAGAATGCGGCGAAGCACATAAAAACAGATACCCGCGTGCAGCCCCGACCCGAAGAACCAATTGAGATGGACCCGCAGGTCCGCTTAGTCTGCCAGGTTGGAGGTGCGTACCTTTTCTCGGCCGCGAATCTGCACTCTACGGTTCCAAACACTTCCAATCTACCCCGTTACAGTATCGACTTCCGCACCGTGCACCTGGCCGATGTTCTCGCTCGTGTGGGAGCGCCTAACATTGACTCCGAGTGCACCGGCACAACTATGGGCGACTACCTGCGGGGAACTGATCTTTCTCATATGCCTGAGGATGCGATTGCGATCTACCAGGACGGCACTGAACTGCTGTACGCGAAGGCTTGATGCAGGTGCTTGTCGAGCGAAAGAACTAAGGGGGCCCAGTCTATGAAGGTCGTATTGTTTTGCGGTGGCGCAGGAATGAGGCTTCGCGGCTACTCCGAAGACGTTCCCAAGCCAATGGTGACTATTGGGGCGCGGCCGGTGTTGTGGCACGTCATGAAGTACTACGCGCACTTCGGCCACAAAGATTTTGTCCTTTGCCTGGGCTACAAAGCGAACGTGATCAAGAACTACTTTCTTGAATATGAAGAATCGGTCTCCAACGATTTTGTTTTCTCGGAGGGCGGGCGCAAGCTCGATTTCGTGCAGCGTGACATCGACGATTGGAAGATCACATTCGTCGATACCGGAGAACGCTCCACCATTGCCGACCGCCTCCGTCTGGTGGAACCCCACCTGCGGGGAGAAGAAGCGTTTCTGGCCAACTACAGCGACGGCCTGACCGATCTCCATCTCCCGAGTCTGGTTGAAGAGTTTTCACGCCGCGATGGCTATGCCACGTTTCTGTCCGTACAGCCGCGCTCGAGCAGTCTGGACACCGTGCAGCTTGGCGCCGACGGCTCCGTGGAGGCGATCCGTTGTATGAAGGACTCGAATGTCTGGGTGAATGGAGGGTATTTCGTTCTGCGTAAGGATGTGTTCCGTTACCTAAAGCCGGGCGAAGAATTCGTCTACGAGCCGATGCAGCGCATGATCTCAGAGGGACGTGTCTGGTCACGCCGCTACGAGGGCTTCTGGCAGTGTATGGATACATTCAAGGACAAGCAGATACTGGACGAACTCGAAGCTTCGGGTGCGGCTCCCTGGTGCTTGTGGAAAAATGGCCGTCAGTGTGGGGAACACGCGAGCGGAGTCACGGCATGATGAAGCTGAGCCTGGCAAAAAAGGACGGAGAGCCACTCCGCATCCTTTGCCTGGGCGCGCATGCCGACGACATCGAGATTGGTTGCGGTGGCACGCTGTTGCAACTGATTGCCAGGGAGAAGAAGCTGAAGGTCCATTGGGTGGTTTTCAGTGCGGCGGGAAAGCGTGGCGAGGAAGCCAGGAAAGCCGCAGAATTGTTCACTGCGAGTTGTGAGAAGGAAATTGTCTTGAAAGAGTACCGCGATGGTTTCTTTCCCTACAGCGGTGGGCAGGTCAAGGAGTTTTTCGAGGAACTGAAGGGCCGCATCAATCCGGATCTGATCTTCACTCACTGGCAGGGTGACGCGCATCAGGATCACCGTCTGATCTGTGAACTTACTTGGAACACTTTCCGAAAACATCTGATCCTCGAATACGAGATTCCAAAATACGATGGCGACGTGGGCCGGCCCAACGTATTCGTTCCCTTCGAGACGGAAATGTATCAGAGCAAGATTCGTTACATCATGGATGCCTTCCAGTCACAGCAGACGAAGCCTTGGTTTCACGAGGATACATTCCTCGCTCTCATGCGGCTGCGGGGGATGGAGTGCAATGCGCCCAGCAGCTATGCCGAGGCCTTCTACTGCCGCAAGCTGGTGCTGTGATCCCAATAGATTCTCGAACGCTCGAAGAAAGATTCTGTCATCGGCGGAAGAGTTGCACCACCGCTCGGGCCGAACCTCCCAGTCTGAGCGAAGAGCGCCGATCTGGGAGTGGGTCGAGGTCGGACTAAGCGACTTGGAGGAGTAATGCCCGAAGTGAAAGAGTCTCATCTTCTGCTTTACAGGCTCTGCTTCTCGTGCTGTTTCACTCTGATGTTGCTGGTGATGATCGAAGCCGGCTCCTATTTGGTTCTGCGGCATATGGGTGGTCGGCATACCAATGAACCGTTGATGTACGAGTCTTCGATATACCAGGGAAAGCCCTGGGCGCAACAGTATTGGCAGGAAGCTTCTAAGGCTAGAAAATTTTCCTACTCGTCGTACGTAGTGTGGAGACAGCTCCCGTTTTCAGGAGAGATGGTCACCGTGGAGCCTGACCAACGCCGAAAAACATTGAACTCCACCTGCGGCACAGATGCTTATACGATTTGGATGTTTGGCGGTTCGACAATGTTTGCCACGGGTTCACCCGATTGGGGAACCATCCCGTCTCAACTGGCGGGTTTGTTTGCGAAGGCAGGAGTTCCGGTGTGTGTACGCAACTTCGGTCAGACCGGCTGGCGCAACACCCAGGAGGTGATTGAGTTAATCCTGGAGTTGAAGAGCAATCCGCGCCGACCGAACCTGGTGGTATTTTACGACGGTTACAACGAAGGCTATGCTTTCGACCAGTCTGGCAAGATCGATGTCCACATGAACTACGACCGCATCCGTGAGCAGATTGAAAGGCCGTCCCGACCGCGCAGGGGAGGTTTCGTGTTGGATTTCTTGCTTAGCACCCATACGGGTCGGCTCATCACGGGTGCGAGCCGCCCCGAAACAGCTCTGGATGGTTACGCTGTACCGGCTCCTACGCGTACGAGCCAGGCTGATGCCAAGAGCGATCTGGAGATTGCCTACCTGCGAAATCTGGATGTGGTTCGAGCGCTAGCCAGCGAATACGGATTTCAGTACGCATTTTTCTGGCAGCCAGTCATTTTTGCCGGTCACAAGCCTCTCACCGACGAGGAGAAAAAAATCCGGAGGTTCTTCTCCTCCGGTATCTACGAGAGTGACGTCCAGTACCGGGAAATAAGCAGCCGATTGCGATCCGGAGTCACGCCCCATTTATTCGATATTTCAGACGTCTTTGACCACTGTCCGCAGACTCTCTACATTGATTACGTTCACATCGGCCCTGAGGGAAATGGGATCGTGGCCCGCCGCATGTATGACGTTCTGCAGCAAGCCGGCTGGTTGCCTCCGACGGCGCCGACCTCTACAGCCGCTGGCAGAATTGTTTCCCATCGAGTGGCGCTTGCCGGGCAGCCTTCGGCAGCGCAATTGCGCCAATGACGTTCTATTGGGTGGTTTAAATTTGCTACCCACGGCTGTGCACGTTTTGAAGTCGAGAGTGACTCGCCTCGGATTAAAAAAAAAGATTCTAGATGACTGTTCGTAAAAATCAACCGACGAGCATAGGCCTTGCAAGCGCCGACGCCAAGGATTTCTCCAGGTCGCGAGCATGTGCTCGGAAGGCACACCGGCTCATTCCCGGCGGCTCGCACACGTATGCCAAAGGTGACGATCAGTATCCCGAGCAGGCCCCAGGGTTTATTGTTCGAGGTAAAGGCTGTCACGTTTGGGATGCCGACGGCAACGAATTTATTGAGTATGGGATGGGTTTGCGGTCAGTCACCCTTGGACATGCTTTCGAACCGGTGGTGGAGGCTGCTTACCGGCAGATGCAGTTGGGCGCGAATTTTAGCCGTCCCGCCAAGATTGAGATTGATCTTGCCGAGGCGATGCTCGAAGTCATCGACGGCGCGGAGATGGTGAAGTTCGCTAAGAATGGTTCCGACGTTACAACCGCCGCAGTCAAACTGGCCAGGGCTTACACCGGTCGAGACTTGATCGCTATTTGCGGCGACCAGCCGTTCTTCTCCACCGATGACTGGTTTATCGGCACCACTGAAATGAATGCGGGCGTGCCTAGGGCAATCGCCGGGTTGACTTTGAAGTTTCGCTACAACGACCTTGAGAACCTGCGGCAGTTGTTTGATCAGCATCCTGGCCAGATCGCTTGCCTGGTAATGGAGGCAGAAGCCGTTACTCCCCCGCTCCCCGGTTATTTGAAGCAGGTAAAGGACCTTTGTGAGGAACAAGGGGCAATCCTGGTTTTTGACGAGATGATCACCGGCTTCCGCTGGCATCTTGGAGGAGCCCAAAAATTTCATGGCGTCATTCCGCACTTGTCTACTTTTGGCAAAGCAATGGGGAACGGGTTCGCGATCGCGGCGTTGATGGGCAAACGTGAGATTATGCGGCTTGGCGGACTGGATCACGATCAGCCTCGGGTTTTCCTGTTGTCCACGACCCACGGTGCGGAGACCCACGCTTTGGCCGCATCGCTTGAAACGCTACGCTTCTACCCCGAACACAACGTCGTGGAGTTTCTCTGGAGGCAGGGGGAGCGGCTGCGTATCCTGGTAAACCAGTCGATTGCGGAAAACCGGCTTGAGGGTTTTTTCGAGGTAATCGGCCGGCCCTGCAACCTGATCTATGCGACCCGCGACCAGGATGGCAATCCATCACAGCCGTTTCGTACTTTGTTCATGCAGGAACTGATCCAGCGGGGGGTGATCGCACCGTCCCTGGTGGTGAGTTTTTCGCATAGCGATGTGGACATCAACCGCACCGCCGAAGGCGTTTATGAGGCCCATGTCATTTATCGCAAGGCTTTGGAAGAGGGGGTCGAGAAGTACTTGCAGGGCCGTCCTGTGAAGCCGGTGAATCGAGAATACAGCTAGCACATAACCCAGTTATGCGGTTACCACCAACCACCACCGCAATCATCGATCGAACGCGCGAGATGGACGAGAGGGCATGGTGGGATCTTTGGAACAGTTCCCACCGGACCAAGGATGACAACGACCCTGTCTCCCACGAGCTTTTCACGCGGACGGCAGCTGTCATCAATGAGATAACGCGCAGGGAGCCGTGTCGGGTTTTGGAAATCGGATGCGGCGCGGGGTCACTCTCGCGGCTTCTCGCTTACCACAGCTATCACGGCTTGGATATCTCGTCTGCGGCGGTTGAGATAGCGCGGAAGAAGAGTGAGAACAGCCCACGACCGGCGAGCTCCGGCGAGCCAACTTACGAGGTGGTTGATTTCCACGATTGGCCCCTGCCGCCAGACCTTTTCGATCTGGCGGTGTGTGTCGACGCGGTAGCGTATTTCCGCGACCAGAGTTTCGCAATGAATAAGATTGCGGAATGCTTGCGCCCTTGTGGCAGACTGGTGCTCACAACCATCAACCCATTCGTTTACCGGCGCATTAGACGCACGCCGACGAAGCCTTTAGCGGAGGGTCCAGTGAGCCACTGGCTAACGCGCATGGAGCTGCACGCACTACTTGAATCAGCCCGGCTCAAGGTAGAGCGCTCGTGGACCATCATGCCCAGAGGAAATTGCGGGATTTTGCGGCTGATCAATGCGCGCAGGGTGAATGAAGCCTTCGGGCCGCAGAGTGCGGCGGCGCTCCGCCGACTGAAGGAACAAATGGGGCTTGGTCAATACCGCGTGGTAATTGCACGCAAAGAGGACACGGTTTGAATATGCGTTACGGCAAGAACTTATTTGTTATGCATTCAGGGCGCTAGTCGGCACTCTGGGGGATTTGTCTGAAGGGATCGTGGTGACGGACACAGCCGTTCCGAACCGGCATACGGAGGTGCAGGGAGTTCTATCAGCTAAAACCGCGACCGACGAGCTCAAAGGAAAATCGGTTCGCGGAGGCGCTGCTACGGTGCTTGGACAGGGCGTGGGCATGGCGCTGCAGATTGGTACGACCTTTGTGCTGGCTCGTCTCCTGTCGCCGACAGACTACGGCCTGCAGAGCATGGTCTTCACCGTAACCGCTTTCTTCAGCTTGTTTAAGGATGCTGGGTTGAGCGTAGCCACTGTCCAGCGGGAGACGTTAACTGACGAGCATATCTCCACGCTGTTTTGGATCAATCTTGTGCTGGGTACGGCGCTCACGATCCTGGTAGCTGCCTCGGGCCCTTTCCTGGCGGCATTCTACAAGGAGCCCCGCTTGCTCTGGCTGACGGTGGCCTCAGCCTCGATCTTTCTGTTTAACAGCCTTTCAGTCCAGCACAAAGCGCTTTTAGACCGCGCCATGCGGTTCAGCACCAGCGTGAAGATTGACATCCTGAGTGCGACGATCGGTTCCGTCATCGCTATTAGCATGGCGGCGCTCGGAGGCGGATATTGGTCGCTCATCTGTCAGAACATCAGCCTTCCCATCGTTGGCACAGCCGCCACCTGGATCGCGATGCCTTGGCTGCCGGGACGGCCGCGCTGGACAGCGGAACTTCGCTCAATGGTTCGTTTTGGTGGAACCGTGACGCTCAACGGCTTTGTGGTCTATGTTGCGTACAACACGGAAAAGATTCTGCTGGGACGTTTCTGGGGCGCGGCACCGCTTGGCATCTATACCCGCGCGTACCAACTCGCGACTCTTCCGGTGCAACAGCTGATTGGAGCGGTCCACACCGTTGCCTTTTCGGTGTTGTCCCGAATGCAAAGCGAGGCGCAGCGCCTCCAGCGAGCGTATCTGCAATCTCTCTCCATGATTGTTTCCCTGACCATTCCGGTGGTCATCAGCACCGCGCTCTTCTCGAATGAAATTGTCCTGGTCATGCTGGGACGAAAATGGATGGGAGCGGCGGTGGTCCTTCGCCTGCTTTCGCCGACGGTCTTATTCTTTGCCCTGATCAATCCGTTCTCCTGGTTTCTTCGGGCTACGGGTCGCGTGGGACGCAGTCTTAAGACAGCGTTTCTAATCTGTCCCGTTGTCGTACTCGGTATTCTGGCGGGCCTGCGCGGCGGGCCGGCCGGAGTTGCGGTTGGCTACTCCTCGGCGATGGTTCTGCTCTTTGTGCCGGTGGTAGCCTGGGCAATCCATGGGACGGGAATAACCGCTCGCGACTACTGGGACGCCATCAAGCGACCACTGATTTCTGGCCTGCTCGGTGGGGTAATTGGGGGGCTTGTGAAGGTTGCTTTCGATGGCGTCTTGCCGCCATTGGCAATGCTAACGTTGGGATTGTGCTTTTCCCTCGGAGTGTACGCTGGGGTACTGCTGTTCGTGATGGGGCAGAAAGTGTTTTTCGTGGACCTTCTGACTCATTTGTTTCAACGGAGCGGTACACTGCCGGCAGGGAGCTAAGGAAATTTGAACGGAAAGAGTTTGCGCACGAATAGCTCAATCTGACAAAAGAGTGTGAAGATGTCTAATCTCGATGGTAAAGACGAGTAACTCAAAACTCAGCGTAGGCGATTGGGTCGAAGTCCGAAGCAAGCAAGAGATCCTGCGCACCCTCGATTGTAACGGGCAGCTGGACGGCATGCCGTTCATGCCTGAGATGTTCGCCTTCTGCGGCCAGCGATTTCAGGTCTACAAGCGCGCGCACAAGACCTGCGATACCGTTTTTCCGGTGCGCGGACGCCGCGTCGATGGAGCGGTCCATCTTGAAACGCGTTGCGATGGATCCGCGCACGG
This sequence comes from uncultured Acidobacteriota bacterium, assembly GCA_963696025.1. GTDB lineage: Bacteria > Acidobacteriota > Terriglobia > Terriglobales > Acidobacteriaceae > JABCYV01. Next base: position 406,316 of record CAVOII010000014.1, on the reverse strand, counting down.
CGGTTGCCAGGCCGACTGCCTGATTTTCTGGAAGGAAGAATGGCTCAAGCCCGTTCGCGGCAGTGCTCAGAAAAAATTTCTTGTAAGCGCAGAATCGCTTGCCGCAAACGGAAAAGCTACGATGCCGGCTTCCGGATGTACCGAAGCCGACGTCGTCACCGCCACTCAACTTCGGGAACACGATGGAGCGCCGACAACCTACGTTTGTCAGGCCACGCGATTGCCCTACGCAACCTCAAACCTCGATTGGTGGGAATTTAGCCAATATCTCGAGGACTACCGCTCGGGTAACGTAAGCCTTTGGCGGATTATTTGTGGCGGAGTCTACTTCCTCTACTATTGGCTCAGCCGAGCCGGCATCGGGTTGGGCCGGCCCATGCGCTGGTTCTACGACCACTTTTATTTCTTGTGGGGTGGCACTCCGTATCCCCGCAGGACCGGAACCATCCCCACGGGAGAGCCAACTCCGATGGAAACGCTCAATATTCAGCCCGGGGAGTTGGTGCGCATCAAGCCGTACCGCGAAATCCTGAAGACTCTGAACAGTCAAAGCCGGAATCGCGGTCTCTATTTTGATGCAGAAGAAGTCCCGTACTGCGGTGGCACCTATCGCGTGCTCAGGCGGGTCGAGAGAATTGTCAATGAGCGGACGGGAAGAATGCAAGAGATGAAAACACCGTGCGTGATTCTCGACTCGGTCATTTGCGAGGGTCGTTACAGCGAGTGCCGCTTGTTCTGCCCGAGAAGTATCTATCCTTATTGGCGGGAGATCTGGCTGGAACGAGTTACGCCGGATTGTTCACAAGTCAAAGAAACTGGTATCGAGCAGTTCGAGACGGCGGGCAAATGAGAACCAGCGACATTCCGACGCTTTTGTTGGGGGCGGTGGCCGGGCGGGGAGAGACCAGTGAATCAACCGCTGGTTAGCGTCGTTACACCGTTCCACAACACCGAAGAATATCTCGCCCAATGCATCGAGAGCGTCTTAGCACAGAGCTACTCACACTTCGAGTACGTCCTTGTGGACAATTGCAGTACGGATGGCTCGGGCGAGATCGCCGAGAAATACGCGCGCCTTGACTCGCGGATTCGCCTGCTTCGACGTTCGACTCTGCTTACTCAGGTTCAGAACTACAACAGTGCCTTGGCTGAGATCTCCAGTTCCAGCCGATACTTCAAAATTGTCCAAGCGGATGACTCGATCTTGCCGGACTGCGTGCAGCTGATGGTGCAGGCATTTGAGCAGTCCGAATCTATCGGCTTGGTGAGTTCGTATTGGTTGAAGGGCAGTGAGGTCCGGGGCTCTGGTTTTCCCTATCCGACTGCCATGCTGCCTGGCAACGAAGTGGCCCGGTCGTATCTGCGGACTGGGATCTGGGTCTTTGGTTCCCCCACGGCGGTCATGTATCGCTCCGCGGTCGCAAAACGCGGGCAGCCCTTCTATGACGAGTCGCGGCTACATGAGGACACCGAAAAGTGCATGGAGATCCTGGAACACTGGGACTTCGGATTCGTGCACCAGGTTCTGTCATTCTCCCGAGCGGACAACGAGTCGATCTCTTCCGCCGTCCAAACGTTTCAACCGCGATCGCTGGATTGGTACCTCATTTCGCAGCGCTATGCATCCTCTTTTCTAAATTCAGGCGAAGCTGCGACGGTGAGGAGAACCTCTAAGCGGGACTATTACAGAGTCCTGGCGCGCGAGGTACTCCACTTTAGAGAATCCCCGTTCTGGCGCTATCACATGGAAGGACTAAGGACGCTGGGCGAGACGCTCGACTTAGCCTATTTAAGTCTGCAAGTCGGCCGAATACTGCTTGGTATGGCTGTAAACCCCGGTGATACGATGACGCGAGCGTTACGCTACTTGAGAGGCAGAAGAGAATGGCACACAGCAGCAAGAAGGACTAATAGCCAGGGTTTGAACCAATGAACGCACCTGCGATTTCCGTGGTCATGGTGTTATGCAACGTCGAGCGCTTTCTCCCCGAGGCAATCGACAGCATCCTCAAACAGAGCTATGGGGATTTCGAGTTCATCATCGTCGATTTTGGTTCAACGGACCAGTCTAAGACGATTGCGCTGGGCTACGCAGTTACAGACAGCAGAATAAGATTTCATCAGATATCGACTGCTCGATTGCCTGAAGCTCGGAATGCAGCGTGTCGGCTAGCCCGCGGACGATATATCGCGGTTATGGACGCCGACGACATCTCCGTTCCAGGGCGGTTGGCGTCGGAGATCGACTTCATGGAGAAGCATCCTGAAGTTGGCGTCGTGGGTGGCGCAACCGAGTGGATTGGTGCGACGGGCAGATCACTGTGCGTCGATACCTTTCCGACTACGGACCGCGAAATAAGGTCGGAGCTCGCCAATCGTTCCCCATTCTGTCAGCCTGCGGTCCTTATCCGTAAGGAAGCCTTCGATTTGGTCGGCGGATACCGTCCCGCATTTCTCCAGGCTGAAGACTACGATTTATGGACGCGAATCGCGGAGCACTATCAGGTTGCGAATCTCAGTCCAGTAGTCCTCAAATACAGAATCCATCCGTATCAGATATCAATGCGTAAGCAGAGACAGCAGGCTCTCTGCGTCCTCGCTGTGCAACGATCCGCATTGGCGAGAAGGAATGGGGCTCCAGATCCCCTGGACTCGATGAAAGAAATCACTCCTGCAGCACTCGTCGACCTGGGAGTCGCAGAGGCTGAGCAACAGAATGTGCTCGCGGCGCAATGTCGACAATGGATTCGCCATATGTGCTTGGCAAATGAACATGCCGTTGCTCTCGAGGCGGCGATGGAGATCCTACAGTGCGGTTGGAACCACGTTGAGTCATGGCAGATCGCTGACCTGTATCTCACGGTTGCGCGTCTGCATTGGGAACAGAGGAGGTTCTTGAAAAGTTCTGTTGCCATGGGACGAGCCCTGGCGACACGGCCCACGATCATCGGCCGTCCCTTCAAACCATTGCTCCATCGATTTGGATTAGCGCGAGCATTCGGATTAGCGGTGCAGGAAGGTTTGGTGACGCGTTGAGGTATATTCGGGAAAAGGGTGATGGCAAACCGTGAAGATCACTGTCATCTTGTGCACGTTTAACCGATCCGAGAGCCTGGCGCGAGCTCTCGAGAGCGTTGCGGTGTCGAGACTGCCGGACTCTGTCGACTGGGAAGTTCTGGTAGTGGACAACAACTCACAGGACCAGACACGCGATGTAACAGAGAATTTCTGCCGCGAGTATCCGGGTCGCTTCCGTTATCTATTTGAAGCCAAGCCCGGCAAGTCAAACGCCCTCAACACGGCCATTCGAGAGGCGCAAGGCGACGTCCTATCCTTCATGGATGACGATGTCATTGTGGAGGCAACCTGGCTGCAAAGCTTAACCGCCTCGCTGCGCAACGGAAATTGGTCGGGTGCGGGGGGGAGAATTATTCCCAGGTGGAACTGTTCGCCACCATCTTGGCTTCCGCACAGAGACCGGTATGCACTGGCCCCACTAGCAATGTTCGACCCTGGCACCGAAGCCGGGGCTCTCAACGAGCCCCCGTTCGGCACCAACATGGCTTTCCTAAGGAAAATGTTCGAAGAATATGGCGGCTTTCGGACCGACTTGGGTCCTCGTCCGGGTAGTGAGATTCGGAACGAGGACACCGAATTTGGGCAGCGGCTGCTGAATGCAGGTGAGCAGCTGCGTTATGAGCCATCAGCCGTGGTTTATCACTCCGTCACGCCGAACCGCCTCACGAAGAAATATTTTCAAACATGGTGGTTTGACAAAGCCCGTGCTGATTTCCGGGAATTCGGTGTCCCGCGCCAGACTAACTGGTTTGTCCTCGGAATTCCATTATGTTTCTTTAGAAGACTTGCTGTGTGGACGCTGCGCTGGATGGTCACTCTCGATCCCTCCCTGAGATTTGAGCGCAAGCTCAAGGTTTGGGGCAGGCTTGGAGAGATTGCCGAATCCTACCGCCAGTCGCGTGAGAGAAGGGCTGAAGAATTGAAGGGCCGAAGCACTCAAAAGGTTAATAGCTAATGAGCGTTTCTGAATCGCGCTACCCCATGGGTCTGGCGAAAACCGCTAGGTATAAGCAAACGCGGGTTTGGGGCTGGGCGCGTGAGAGTTGGGTAGGGGAATGGACGAGGGCGTGCCGGAGGTGCAGACGCGAGCTCTGGGCCTGGGCGCGATCCCAGCCTGTGGCGCTTCAAGATGTGGAACAGCTGGCAAAATCCATCGCCGTGTTGCAGGCTGGCGCGTCGGTCGACGCAGAGGAGAAGCCTGAAGCCCCCATTTTCTTGCTCTCGACCGGATGGAGAGCCGGATCCACTCTGCTCCAGCGAGTGTTGGTCACTGATCCACGGCTGCTTCTTTGGGGAGAACCGCTCGGCGAGATGACTATTGTGTCAAAACTTGCCGAGACGATGAGTCAGTTTATAAGTCCACGTAACCTCCAACTCTGGAAAGACCAAGAAGATCCAACCTCGGCTCCCTTATCCACTTCCTGGGTCGCTAATCTCTACCCCTCGAGCAACGACCTCCGCCTAGCCCTTCGAAGCCTCTTCGAGACGTGGCTTGGTGAACCATCTCGCCAACGCGGTTTCTCTCGTTGGGGTTTCAAGGAGGTCCGATTGGGTGCAGCGGAAGCCAGTTTCCTGCATTGGCTTTACCCCAACGCCAAGTTCGTACTCATCTCACGCCATCCGTTTGACTGCTATCGGTCGCTCGCTGATTCGCACTGGGATCAGGTCTACTACAGGCATCCTGATGCGCCCGTCGATTCGGCCGCCAGCTTTGCGCGACACTGGAACCGGCTGGCGGTGTCCTGGTCTGATCTCCCACCCGGATTTCCGTCTTTCCACATCAGGTATGAAGATTTGGTCAGCGGGAAGGTCGATTTCCGCAGGCTGGAGTCCTGGCTGGACATCGAGATTAATGAAGGTGTTGCGCTTTCGGTATCGGTTGGCGGGACGGCTACCCGCTCCCGGCTCACGTGGTATGAGCGTCTGATCATTGCGCGTGAAGCGGCGGCGGGAATGCATGCCCTTGGATATTCAAAATAGTCTGTCAAACGAATAAGTGATTGTGGCCGGTCCTCGGGTGCCATTGCCAAAGTGTTAACTGCGCCTCAGACTCGCAGGCGTTTTCCGCTGAGAGCCTCACTGACGAGTCTGTCGCTCCTTGCCCTTATTTTTCTTGCGGTCCATTTCCGTCATCGTCTAGCGGGGACACACGATGCTGGGTTTTCAGTGCAACTCCCAGACACAGCGAGCACGTACCAGCAGACGAGCTCAAGGTCTGTCCTGAGTTCGAGCAAACAGTTCATGACTCTCGATCCGACAGGAAGATTTCTCATAAACTCAATTACGAAGAGGCCAGTTTTTATAACTGGAGACGCCGCCTGGTCCCTGATAACGCAGTTGACCAACGCAGATGTGGAAGTTTATTTGTCGGATCGAGCAGCACGTGGATTTAACTACATCTGGTGCGCGGCAGCAGATAACTTTTCTCAATCCAATGCGCCGAATAACGCATACGGAGATCACCCGTTTGACGGTGCGGACTTTACGAATGAGGACGCCAAGTATTGGGCGCATGTGGATTTTGTCGTCCGGAGGGCCGCATTTTACGGAATCACTGTGGCGCTGAGTCCAGGCTTTGTCGGCCTATTTTCTCCGGGCGGCTATCTTGAAAGCTATCAGAAGACTTCAGATACGGTCCTGATTGCTTATGGCGCGTTTCTAGGGGATCGGTACAAGAGTTTTCCGAATTTAATCTGGGCCTTGGGTGGAGATGTAGATCCTGGCACCGGGGTAGTGTCGAAGCTGGCCGCCTTGGCAAAGGGCATCAGATCGAAGGACGAAGTTCACCTTATAGTTGCCGAAGGCCAGCCGCAGTCTGCCGCTCTGGATACTTTTGGGAACGCAACGTGGATGGATTTAAACTGGTTGTATTTTCATACGACCAATATTCCCAGTGGCGTATTCAATAATTATGTTCGCGCGACGTGGCTACCTCCGTTCCTGGGGGAGGGGTGGTACGAAAACAGTATCTATGCAAACAATGGCTCAGTCACCGAGCTCCAACTTCGCGAGCAGGGCTACTGGGCTGTTCTCTCCGGCAGTTACTTAGGCAACGGCGGGTTCGGAAATTCCCCTCTCTGGTATTTCAATGGGCGTCCTTTCGTTCGGCCTGAAGATCCCACCTGGCAGAGCCAGCTAGGCTCCCCGGGTTCAATCGAGCAGGCGAATCTCGGCAAACTATTTCGCTCACGTGAGCACTGGAAAGTGGTCCCGGATGTCGATCATCACGTGATGACTGCAGGCTATGACTCACGTACTTTTTTCGGTGCTGTCAGGGAATCCCTTCATAGTTGGGTCCGTCGGCACCCATACCGCTTAGGGAGTTCGTCCTCGGTGGCAGCGCGGACCTCAGATGGCCAAACAATTATTGCTTACGTACCCAACGGTAGTGCGGCCACTATCGCGATCGCCATGAATGAAATCACGGATGCCGGATCGCAAGCGAAGTGCTGGTGGTTCAATCCGCGCGATGGGTCGAGCATTCTGATCGGGAGTTTTGTCACTCGTGGCACTCGCAACTTCACCCCGCCGGACGCAAGCGACTGGGTGCTTGTTATCGACAGCGAGCGGGCCAATTTAGCGGCTCCGGGAAGCGCAGATTTATGAGATCTCACATCTGCAAAGTGGTGACCATGCAAAATGATGTTCGGGACTCGTACAGAGGGCATACCTGGTAGTTCGTTCCCTACCTGCAATGACGCGCACTCCCAAAGCACCATCTGGGAGAGTTTGGCGCAATCCTCGCTTGGATGGCAGAATCCTTGAATTGGATGGGGTCAGAGGATTAGCAATCCTGCTTGTATTGATCGAACACTACATAAGGGACGCGTCTCAGATACACCTAGCCCGATGGGAAGCCGTGGTTCTTGTGCCATTCCGCCTTGCCTGGAGCGGCGTCGATTTGTTCTTTGTGCTGTCAGGTTTTCTGATCGGCGGTATTTTGATCGATGCGAGAACGGCGGACAATTATTACCAAACGTTCTACATTCGACGGTCTTACCGAATTCTTCCTTTGTATTATTTGTGGTTCGGTTTGTTTCTTGTTGGTTTGCATTTGTCCGCCGTGGTTCAGGCAGGCGCCATTATTAAGGCAGGGGTACTTCACCTTGTTTTCAATCGCGAGTTGCCCTTGTGGTCGTATCCGCTCTTCATGCAGAACATTGCCATGTCACTGCATGGTACGACCGGACCGATGTGGTTAGGAGTCACATGGTCGTTGGCCGTGGAAGAACAGTTCTATTCGCTCCTTCCATTGGCCATTCGGAACCTAACCACTAAAGGCGTCCTGCGATTGGTCTGTGCCGCTATAGTCATTGCGCCCGTCCTTCGTGTGATTCTATTAAGTTCAGGAAGCGGACCACTTGCTCCCTATTCTCTGCTTCCTTGTCGTGCGGATGCACTCGGCTACGGTGTGCTCATTGCGATAGTCGTCCGGAATAAACGGGCATGGATTTGGCTGGCGTCGCGTCGTCCTCAGATTTATTTGGTGTTCGCACTACTCGGGGTTGGGGCATGCCTGATGACTAAGCTGCCTTTCGCCAGTCGTTTCTTCATGGGTATTGGATTTAGCATGCTGGCGGCGTTCTACGCTGCACTACTGCTGCTGGTCATCGTAAATCCGGGGCGCGGGGAGAGGCTCGTCTTTCGCTGGAAGCCGTTAATGAAACTCGGAACGGTCGCATACGCAGTTTATATATTCCACGCAGGGGTTAGCTTTCTGGTGCACTGTCTAATTCTCGGTGGAGAGCCGAGTTTCGATGGGTGGGCCGCGATACTAGTAACAATCCTCTCCCTTATTGTGGTGCTTTTCCTGGCGACGATCTCCTGGCAGTTGATGGAGAAGCCTCTGATCAAGCACGCCCACTCCAAGTTTCACTACTCCTTACGACCGGATCCGTCATGTCGTCTATATCAGCTTGATTTAATGGACACGATTGAGCCCGAAACACTATCGTTCCGAGACCCCGTAGGCCAATGATGTCGACAATTGGAGCAAGTCCGCATTGTGAACATAGTCGTCGTGGGGGGCATGACCTCAGGCTAGACGCTATTGTCAGGAGTCATGAAAAGTTGCTTGTCGCAACCACGCTGGCGGTTGTCACAGTGTTTTCCTTAGTGTATGCGCGAGTTCGGCCGTTCTGGATGGACGAGTATCTTACTTACGATACCGCTATTCTGGGCTCACCCACGGCGGTGTGGAAGAGCCTGAATACCTTGCCGCTTTCCGTAGACCCCCCTCTGTATCACATCTTGCTCCAATATTGGCTGCGCGTAGTCTCTCCGAGTGAATTTGCCGCCCGGCTCCCCTCCGTTTTTTGTTACACGATTATGTGTTTGTTTCTGTACCTCTTCGTCCGCAAGTATATGGACATTTATGCTGGCCTGATTGCCGTTGTGCTCTCGCTAGCTTGTGGAGCGTTTCGTTTTGCTCATGAAGCGCGTCCGTATGCCCTCGTTCTTGGTGCGGTTTCGATGATTCTTTTTTGTTGGGCAACCATCATCGAGGAGCAGAAGAACCGGATGCTCGTACTGCTCGCCCTATGGGCGGGAGTAGCTATAGTCGTTGGGAGCCACTGGTTCGGCTGTTTAGCTCTGGTTCCGTTTATTTTGGGCGAACTCGTGAGAAGCCGGCAAGTGCGGACCGTCGATGTATGGATATGGCTCGCGCTCACTACTGGCGCTGCGAGCATCGTTCTGTACCTTCCCTTGGTGACGGCCGCATCTGCGTACCGATCCTTACCTTGGAAAGGAGTTTCGCCGTGGGATGCCTTTGAGACGTTCGCTTTCGTGCTTGAGCCGTGTCTTATACCACTTACGGTTTTGATGACCGTCTTTGCCGTTATGCGTTTTGTGTCCGACGTACCTTACGGCGAACAGCAACTCGGTTCGATCCCTGGTCCAGTCTTCACCTGCGTCATCGGTCTCGCCCTGATATCGTTCCCCGCTCTCCTGTTCGCAAAACTGATCACTCATGTCTTCATACCTCGCTACGTTCTTTTCTGCGCGATTGGGCTTCTGGTGCTGATAAGCGAGGGCATTTCCAGCATGATCGGCACCAGAGCGCTATGGCGAGTCGTGGCCTTGTTGACCATCACTGGGTGCGTTTTGCTGATGCGAATTCATGAAGCGAGGATTGAAGTTCGCCACGCAAACAGGGAACTATCCAGCCTCGCGGATATAGGAGTGTTCTCGCAGGAGTCTTCGATTCCCGTTGTCCTCAGCGACGATGAGGGCCTTTTCTTGCGGCTCGAAGCGCATGCTCCCACGTCGCTGCGCAGACGTTGTATCTGGGTGACGGATCCTAGCGTCGCGGGCATGGCTAGCGAGAATACAATCTACCTCAGCATCCAAGCCCTCAGACAATGGACGCGTGATCCGATTAGCGATCTGTCATCATTTCTGAGCTCCTATCAGCGCTTTTACCTCATTAGCGACCCACGCGGGTGGATGATTCAGCGCCTGATTGAGGCCCATGCCAAAATATCCCTCCAAGGAACGTTTGCCGATGATGCAGTATTCCTAATAAGTGTGAATCGTTGAGCCGAAAACAGGCTATGACAAAAGGTCGAAGTCGCGCGATGGGGTTCGAAGGTGGTTTCGTCGATTTGCGTACTCAAAGGTGGCTTAGGAGTTTCGCAGCTGTACCAGTCAAAGGAACGGTGGGTCGATCGCTCAATCTCATGCTGGAAACTCGGCTCGCACCTACCGAAAGTTGGCTGAGTGCGCACACACGGCTTGTTGGAGGCGCACTTGCGATCTGCGGACTACTATGGCGCCTCCACTACGCTTCCGAGTTTTATCTGAACCCCGACGAAGCGATGCACTACACGCTAGCCGCACATGATTGGCACGGATGGACTGGATTTTACCGTAATGCGACACGCGTCGTTCATCCCCCTTTGTTTATCCCTGTTTTGCAAGGAATGTTGCTTTTCGGCCGCTCGGAGTGGCTGCTGAGGCTCGTGCCAGCCGTGGCTGGAGCACTATTTCCCTGGTTCGTGATGGTCTGGATGCAACCCCTCGCGGGCAATGCGGCAGCGCTGTGTGCTCAGTTATTTCTCACGTTCTCACCCACCCTGATCGACCTCAGCGCCGAAGCGCGGGCCTACACGCTGGCATTTCTATTCCTCTCGATCTGCTTGGTGTTCATGGAGAGAGCGCTCGATCATGGCAGCAGACGCAACATGGCTTGGCATCATGTTTTCCTTTATCTCGCGATTCTGACAGAATATTGTGTTGCGTGGTTAGTGGCCGCTTTGAGCGTGTATGCACTCTTGCGTCTCTGGAGGAGCCAGGCTTCTGGCGGCCTCAAGGTGGCCTGGGTAGTGGGACAAGTGGGAGCGTTGAGTCTGTACCTATTCTTATACTTCACACACATTTCGAGAATCCCCCGTGCGGGGCTGTCGGGGATGTACAGCACATGGCTGCAAGAAGGTTTCCTGCAACCCCACCAACATTTCCTGGTCTTCGCAGTAAAGGGAACGCTGAAACAGTTCAATTATTTGCTCCAGATCCGCTGGCTGGCATGGGTTGGCGCAATTACGTTTCCTTTTGGCTTGTATAAGCTCTGGAGGGACAAGTCACTCTTCCAGGCGATCCTATTAGCCTTGCCGCTTTGCGTGGCATGTTTGGGGGCAATTTTTTACTTGTTTCCTTATGGCGCCACTCGGCACACCGCTATTCTTGGCATTCCGATCGCGGCCGCCCTGGGTAGTGCTGTCGCCATGATGACCAGAGATCGCATACTCCCTGTGTTGATGGCGGCGTTGCCATTGATTGTCATTTGGAATGCCCTGTCCACGGACTCGTACTTGCCCATTGCTCGTAATAGACGCCATTTGGTCTCCATGCACGAAGCGATCGCGTTTGTGGGCCGGAGTGTACCGGCAGGATCCGTGGTCTTCACTGATTTCGCCACGGACCTCATGCTGGGCTACTACCTTGGGTGTCCGGACTATGACTACTACGGCTCGGAAGAACCTTATCGCATGCGTGAGTGCCGAGGTTTGCACATCGTTGTCGCACCAACTTTTCAATTCAATGGGCCATCAGACCTTCGCGACAGCCTGTCCCGGGTACAAGCCAAGTATCATTTGGAGCGACCGGTGTGGGTTGCGGCTGGCGGATTTGGGTCTCACATCGATGTAGCCAATTCCATCTCTGATTCCAGACCGTTTGGCAGTGCGATCGCAATTTTCCAGGATTTGGATTTGCCAGCCGAAGGCAATCCACGTTTGTGAGATATTCATGATCCCTCGCCGCCATAAGAGTACTTTGAATGCGAGCCGCGTCGCATAACCAAGGAACGTTCTTGTTTCTTTCTGACTATTCGTGGGCCTTATTATGCATTGTCTTTCTCCAGATCCCACATTGGTAACGGGAAGTGAGTTACCCCCGTCAGTGCGCCGTGTAAATCGCGCATTCCTACTGATCTCCATTTTTATCGTTCTCATGGCTGCGTCCTTGCGCATTTATCACGTTTCTCAACGTAGCCTCTGGCTCGACGAAGCGTTAGCAGCGAATATCTCGCGAGGTGCGCTGGCTCAGACTTTGATCTTGACGCGCGGTTTTCACAGCGCCCCGATTGTGCACCCCTTAGTTCTCTTCGCCGTCGAAAAAGTCTCGGCGTCGCCACTGGCGGTACGGATTCCCTCCCTCATGGCGAGCGTTCTGGCAGTGGTCTTGATGCTTTGCTTGGTCAAGATCCCTTCAATCGATTATCAGACGGGCGGACTCTCAGCGCTGATGCTCGGCGTGTCGGCCGCACAGGTTCGGTACGCTCAGGAAGTGCGGGAATATTCGCTTTCCGTCCTCTTCGCTGGTGTCCTCTTGTATTGCTTTCTGCTTTATACCTCGAACAAGGAACAGGATCATTCACCTGTTCCCCTATATCTGAGTTTGTTTTTTGCTCCATTTGTTCAATACGGATTGGTATTGTTCAGCGCCGGAGTGCTTGCTGCTCTGTTGGTTTTGGCGGTGTTCGACAGTAAGCGCCGAAGAATGTCGCACTTTATGACGGCTTCCGGGTGCTTGGCTCTAGGGTGCATTCTGTCGTTTTTCTTAACGCTCCGCTATCAATGGGGAGACGATGCGTGGTACCTGGCAGATTACTACTTCAGTTCAGGTTCGAGTTTGCTGCACTTTGCCGGGTCGAATACTCATCATCTGATCACATTTTTTCTGCCCGGGTTGGCAGCCGCTTCGGTTTCTGTGGTCGCCATCTTGATTCACCTGATTCTGTCGATTCGGACGAGAATTGTATCTCCTTTAACCGTGCTAGCGTTTACCTCGGTCGGAACGGTGCTGGCTTGTGCGGTTCTCCACTTGTATCCATTTGGTGCGATCCGGCAGTGTTTATTCTTGGCGCCGGTCCTATGTTTGTTCGCCGCCGCAAGTCTGGTTGAAGTAGCGCGTAGATTCCCCGGCTACGCGAAGACCGCAATGTTCGTGGCCATTGTCTGCATTGTTGTCGTATCAGGTGTAGTCCAATTCCGCTCGGTGAAACCTTATGCGGAGGTTGAGGACATTCAGCAAGTCCTAGTTGTTTTGCGGAGTCACATTGAGCCAGGCGACGGCGTTTACATCTATCCCGGAGCGGTCCCCGCCGTCGATTTTTACATGAAAGATCGTGACCCGCGCTTCACCTACGGCGACTATCATCAGCAAGCGCCAGAAAAACTTGTTTCCGAGATGATGGTTGGCCTTCGTCCAGAAACCAAAAGGTTTTGGATTGTGTTCAGCCATGTTTACCGCGATGAGGACCATCGCATTCTTCATGATTTGAATCCGGATTGGCAGGTGGATTCTGTACTCTCGGTAAAAGGGTCGGCTCTGTATCTGGCCTCCCGTCGACGCGCAGTCGGGGATGTGGCGTTGGCCAAGTACACCGATCCGGTGATCGAACGGCCCCAAAGCGCTCTTACATCCGATCACACCCGCGATACTTTCTGGAATTGGAACATTCGCAATTGTTCAAGGCCGATTTGCAAGGTCTCAGGTAATATCCCTGCGCCACACTCCGAAGGCCTCGAAACCCAGCAGTGAAATCTCATCCAACGTTCCCGGTGATTGTTCTCGGAGGAGGGATCTCCGGGTTGACGGCAGCCCGCATGCTCCAGCAACAGCAAAGGCGATTCTTGCTACTGGAGAGATGCCCGACATTTGGAGGACTCACACGCACTGTCGAAGTGGGAGAGTTTTGCTTCGACTATACCGGACACTTTCTTCATCTCAGCCGCTATGCGACACCCGGAGACATTCCATACGCTAATCTGAAGAATCAAGAGTGGGCTCAGATTCACCGACGCTCATGTTGTTTTGTCGGAGGGAAGCTCATCACAGCTCCCATTCAATACAATCTGTCAGAACTACCCGTGGCCCTCTTGAAGCAATGTGTGGAGTCGTATGACAGCAGGCCTAGTCTTGCGAATAGCGAGAACGCCAGCTTCCGCGACTACATCGTGAGCGGATTTGGACAGGCCCTGGCTGATCTCTTCCTGATTCCGCAGAATGAAAAGACGATGGCAATTCCACTCGATCAACTGTCGAAACATGCGGTTCGTCGTTTCTTTCCTGCTCCGGACGAGAAGCTCGTCCGAATGGGAATGACCGCGAAAGCATCTGCGAACGCAGAAGGCTACAACTCAGCCTTCTGGTACCCACGATCCGGCGGAATCGGAAGGCTTGTGCAGGGGCTAAGAAATGGACTGGAATGCTGCGCCGTAAATCAAGACATCATCGCGGTCAATCTTCGAGACAAAACTGTCCGCACGCGAACTCAGAATATGTATGCCTGGGACGTAATGTTCTCCAGCATTCCGCTCAAGTCCCTCTGCAAAATGACAAGTGATGAAGAATTGATAAGCGCTGCGGCGGAGTTGTCACACAGTTCGACGATCAGCTTCAACATCGGAGTACGCGGACCATTGCCGCCTGAATTTGAAGGTATTCACTGGCTGTATGTTCCGGATCGTGCGATTCCTTTCTATCGTGTCGGTTTTTACTCCAATATCGGCGGAGGCACGTGCACTCCTGGCCATAGCGCTTTGTACGTCGAGGTTGGACTACGGCCGGAAGAGGCGGATCAAATCAACATCGTCCATGATCTACAGCCAAGGGTCGTGAAGTCCCTCGAGGAACTTGGCTGGGTAGACAGCCGAAATGTCACCTGTATAGTAACCCATGTGATGCGCCACGCATATGTTCATCACACATCTCAGCGGGATAGGGTTGTAGAAATGATCCTAGGACGTTTGCAAGAATACTGTGTGTTCCCTATAGGGCGCTATGGACTTTGGGACTACACCAGCATGGAAGATTCGATGGAGTCTGCGCGGGCGGCGGTCTCGAGGCTGAATGATGGAGTATAGCGTCGTTATTCCCGCCCACAACGAGGCCGCGAATTTGGAAGCCTGTGTTACTCAGTTTGTGCAAACGCTTCCGAGGGAAGTCGCGGAAGTACTGAAAGAAATCATTGTCGTTGAGAACGGCTCGACCGATGGAACCTTGAATGCTTGCCACAGGATTCAGCGAAGGTTTCCTAATCTGATCAGGGCAGTTACGATTCCGCGAGGCAGTTATGGGGAAGCGATCAAGAGAGGCATGCTGGAAAGCCGGGGAACTCATGTTTCCATTCTAGAATGTGACTTCCTCGACTCACGGTTTGTTTCTAAGTCGATAACCATTTTCAGGGCAAATAGCGCACAGTTCGTTGTCGGCTCCAAGAGGCATCCTCAATCCGCTGACCGACGTCCCCTGAAACGCCGGATTTTGACAATGCTCTACAACCAGATATTTCTCAGTCTCTTAATCGGATATCCTGGAACTGATACGCACGGCCTCAAAAGTATTGAAACGCCGCTTGCCAAGAGACTGTGCGAGATCGCGATCACCTCGGACGAAGTGTTTCAGACGGAGCTAGTCCTTTTGGCGTGGCGGCTCGGAGTGGCAATCGAAGAAGTCCCGGTCGAGATTCTCGAGGTGAGAAGCCCGACGGTTACAGTCTTCCGTCGTTTGCCGAAGGTTCTTGACACCGTTCGATCCCTTCGGCGATCACTCGATCGCTTTCCAAAGTTGCTGCAAGCGACCAATCCTGTATGGAATTCGCCGGAAACGCTAAAGCGAGCTTCGCACAAATAAACAGTCTCGTATCATTCGCAGATCTATGCCACCAACTTCATCACAGTCGGTTCTTTAAGAATGATTCCAAATAGCCCCTTCTTGTTGAAGCGTCTCAGATCGGGGCGGAGCGGCTCGGCCTCGCAAACCATGGATCGATGACCGGAAAAAGTGCTGGTGAAGGACCGAAAGCCCCAGTTGGCATCGACATCATCCACGACGAGTGCTCCGCCCGGGCGCAAGGCTACCCAAGCTCGATCCAGTTCGAAACGCACGTTGCGCTCGCTATGCAGGCTATCGTGGATGAAAAGATCAATCTGTCCAAGCCGAGCGAGCAACTTGGGAAGGCGTAACCTGCTCGGCCCCTTGATGTAGGTCCATCGCTTCGCATGGCGATCGCCGACCGCGACGCCAACTTGCTCTTGCCAATACTGCTCCACTGGCGGCAGGTCGATGCTCGACAGCAGGCCTCTTTCATTCCTCTCGAGCGCTTCAAGAATGAAGCGCGACGTCACGCCGTGAGCCACGCCTGTCTCGACAACATTCTCCGGCCGCAAGTGACGAGTTAGACACCATACCGCCCGCACCAATCCTGCGTCACCATCATTCCACGACCCGAAGCTCTCCGGGCCCGCCTGAATTCCTTTCGCTTCCAGTTCCTTCATCACTTGGGGCCAAAGGCTCCAGAACTCCGAAGCCAACTCACATGGCCACCGCACGCCGAGATGATCATGAAGCCGGTGTTCCCAGTTCTCATCGGCATCGTACAGGCACTCGGGCCGACGCTGCTCTCGCTCGGCCACGTAGGTATCCACTACGTTTGTCCCTAGCTCTAGCGGATGAGCGGCTAAGTCCACGATCGCCCGTGGATGCCTTAACACATAGCGCAGAGGTATCCCCCACACTTATTCCTCCTCCTGAAAAACAGACTCAATTATCGTCGCCGACTACGATCCGAATTCGCGAGGCTGACGAACTGATCTATCTGCTACCGTCCCATCGAACAAAGAGTTACGCCCACCATCAATTAGCGGTGTAATTTTGTCACGGCGCAGGCCGTTTCTATAATTTTCTTTCTGATCCTGACCTAGAGAGGTGGAAAGTCCAACTTCAGCCAATGCTTTAGAGCTTGGGATTTCGCAGAGTGTAGCATGGAAGTGAGTGCCGCGGTGGCCGGGCTTTCGCGCACTATCCCGTCTGCTTTTCGTCGATCTGCGATCACTACGAGTCGGCTCGGCCTGGAGATCCGCGGCCTGCCCCTGCTTGTCCAAACTCTGAGTCAGGAGTCGGCGTGAACTTCTGGATCCGGGCCCACACGATTGTTCAGGGTGTGCGCCGCGCTCGACTTAGTCAGCAGGAAGTTGTCTACGAAGACAGCGTCAATGCCAGAGCAGAAGAACGTGCGCACGGCGTCCTTAGGCCGAATAACAGGAGGTTCTCCGGGAAGATTAAATGACGTGTTGACGAGAATCGGAGCCGGTTCGTTTTCGCCGAAACGCCTGAGCAGGTCCCACAGCGCCGAATCGGTTTCTTTTTCCACGATGTGCAAGCGAACCAGGCCGCCAGGAAGCTGCAAGGACCGTGGCAGCACGTTAGCGTCAGGTCGTACCGAGGCGAGAGAGTTCATCAAGCGGCACAGAGGCGATCCTACAAAGTAGCGGGCGCAGTCTTCTTCCCGCACCGATACCGCGAACGGACGAAAAGACTCGCGGTGTTTTACGAAATCGTTCAGATTCTCGGTGACGTAGGGCGCCCAGGGTGATGCCAGAATGCTACGATGACCAAGTGCCCGTGGACCAAATTCAGTGGCCCCGTGGCACCAGCCAACAATTTTTCCGGCGCGCAGCAATCTCACCGCGGAGTCAAACTTCTTTTCTCCCGTATTTTGGAGGGCATAGCGAGCCTTGACGTTGTCCAGCACATCCTTGACTTCATTGCGAGTGTAGGAAGGGCCCCAATAAACGGATCGGATTTCGGGGTTCCGCGGTTTGCCCATGTCATGATGCCAGATCCAGGCGGCGGCGCCGAGAGCGCACCCGGCGTTGCCGGGAGCCGGCGGAACGAAAATATTGCCGAGTCCGAACTTGCGTTCCAGAGCAGCCACCAGCAACGTATTGTTAAACACGCCCCCTCCCAGGCAGATCCGCTGCATGCCGGTTCTCTTTTGAAAGCTGGCGAGCAAGTCAGAAATCACTTCAACGACTGCTGCTTGCAGGCTGCTTGCAAGATTCCGCTTCTGTTCGGGTGTGAGTTGCGACTCATCGGCGTCGAGGCTAAGTTCTTTCCAGAAAAGTCCAGAAGGCTTGGAAACTCCGTTCAAGTCACGACGGAAATAACGGTCGTTCACTCTCGGTAAGATCCCACCCGGTTGCCGCAGAACACGAATAAAGAATCGCTGGTAGACAGGCTCACCTTCGAGGCTCAGCCACTGCGTCTTGTGTTCCTCTTTAGCTGGCACGAAACCGAGTAGCCTGGTGACGCGCGAATAGATTCGGCCGATGGAGTCGGCCAAGGAGATAACCCTTAGTACTTTAACCTTGTTACCTTCCCCGACCGCGATCATTCCAGCCTTGCCATCGCCCTCTCCATCGAGCGTAAGAATCACCGCTTGGTCAAAGGGAGAGAGGAAAAAAGCGCTGCTTATGTGGCATAGGTGATGATCCAGGGGGACCACGGTTCTTGTGTCCTTTGTTCGCTGCCGCAGCGATCGGATCGAAGTCCACTCCCGCGCCAAGCGGGCCACTTCTTTCCCCTCCTGGTAGGCGGTGGCGAGAGGCGCTCTGAGCGACACGTTACAGCGAGAAAAAGCACGGTGGCTCCAGCCACGGGAAGGACTACTCGCCACCGCAACTCTGTCAAGATCAGCCCACGTCACATTCCCTTTCCCCATGCAGAACTTGATCGCCGATTCTGGTATGCGCTGCGTGAAGGCCGGTTGCAGCTTATGATTCTCGATCGCAGCCTCAACAATTCCGTCGCGCACGAGAGCCGCAGCAGTGTCATTCTTGAACGATGAGATACCCAGGATCAACATAATGCCGTACAGTCGAGACGTCCTCGTTTCCTACCAACGGGACTGCTTCCTGCTGGTAGCGGGAAACTACAAGCGGCCAAAACTCGCTAAGTAGGTCAGGAGCATGCTCAGACGATCGCCGCGGCAACGAGTTCCACTGATTACATCCCGCTGATTTCACCGTTTTTCGCGGTCGAGCGAGCCCTCGGCATGCGTTCCTGCTGACTACTGCGCGATGCCTCGCCAAAGGCCAACGCCACCGGCGAAAGTAATGCCGACGGCAGCTACAAGGTAAGCTATTCCAACCCAAGCAGGTAGCCCCATCAGTCTTAATTTCAATAGCATCAGATTCGGCGAGATCGTATTGGCCGGGTTGGGGAGTCGATTGAGAAACTCCATTTCCGTGACCGCAGAATCTGCCGATGCAAAAGCGCGCTCTTCTTCGTGACGTGCTGTCAGCTGATCAAATTCGCCTGCGCTGGCCGATTGCCGATTCGGTGCGCTCATGCGTGACAAAAAATCGATCGAGGCGAGTGGGACTGAGCCAGACCACCAGGGCTTCGCAGGTTTATATTGGTAGAATTCTCTGAGAGCGTAATAACGTTCGTCAGGAAAGAGCGAACCAACGAATTGAATCAGGAAGCCGATGCCGATCAATACCACGATCAGCGGGCCGGCCACAGCCCAGGGCTTCTGCTTCCAGACAGCGGGCTGCTGCAGGTGTTCAATCGCTGGCGCCATTGCCATGACTAAGAATGGAAGCGTAGGGACCAGATATCGCGGACCTGCCACCCAGCCGCCTTCCGAATGTGAAAATTTCGCAAAGAACAGAAGATAAATCAAGAAACATGTCCCGCAAAGCACCGACTCAGAGAGATGCGCCCGAGCAAACAGAGGGAAGCACATCAGCGCTATAAGGACCCATGGTGTGAAAACTACTAATCCAAACTCGCCGCTAAACAGAACTTTGAACAATCCCGGGAACAATGGAGTGGAAAGGAGAATTGAGGTCGAAGGAAATGCCAAGTGATAGCCTGTCTTGAGCGGACTGCCAAACCGGGTGTAGTTCGCCAAGGCGATCAAAAGCCCACAGACGGAAAGTGCAGCGGAAAACTGCAGGGAATCGCGCAGGAACTGCGCCATAGGAAGCTTATGCGCTCGCACGTAAAGCGCCATGGCCAGGATGTACGCCGGGAACAGCATCACGCCGTTCAATCGCACGCCGCACGCTACTCCAAAGGCCAGCCCCGCCAGCGCGCAAGCGAACCTACGTCGAGGACTGGAAAGTAAGCAAGCAGATATCAGGAGGGCCAGTGTGAAATAAGGTTCGGAAATAAAGCCTTTCACGCTGAAATGCCAAAATGGCGACGCGAATGCAAGGATGCCAACTCCTATAGCCGCCGTGCGCCGGTTGTATCCAAGCTTCAACATCCACACGGCCAGGACCACACACACCAGCGGGGCGACCAGCAGGGTAAAAATAGAGACGATTAATTTGGAGGCGATCAACGGGTTTACGTGAACAATTTGCGAGATAGATCTGGCGGAAAGGATTGCCGGAACAACCAGCAATGACGGGACCAAGCCGTACCCCGCATAGTGCCGTCCGTCAGTACCAGGGACACAGCCTACTGACAAGCCTGCTGTGAGATCATGCACGTCGGCTTGGCACGGTTCTGAGCTGAGCGATCCTTCGTTTATCACCGACTGGGCGACGTTTAACATCGCCACGCCGTCGGAAACACCGATGCGGCCCGAGGCGGTAAGCAAATAGACACCTGCGACAAATAGATAAAGGCTCAAATAGAAACGCATTCGCGATGTGCCCCCAGTGTACCAAACGACGTTTCGCGTCTTTTACCACCGGCGATAGTCGCCACCGGGGACGGAATCGTGACTGTGAGCGCCCTGAAAATCGAAGCACTCGTGCCAGTACCTTCATCGACATGGGAGTTGCCCACGATTCTCTTGACAAGTGGCGCCTTTGCGTAGAGACTTACGCCGAAATCTCGTGAGCAGTTTCTATTTCCCCCGACGAGATGAAGTTTGGTCCCCGCTCCTGACATGACGGTCTTCGCAGATCGTTCGAGGTCGTACAACTTGTCGGTTTCCCAGCGCAGATCCCCCTGCCGGAGAGTTGCCCCTTATGCCGTGCCCTCGTCTCACCCCTGTCCTTCTGGTCGTGATCGCCTTCGCTACTCCCCTGTTTGCGCAATTGAATCCTGTTCCTTTTGTGAATCAGCCGCTGGCTCCATCGGCGGTGCCACCAGGTAGTGCGGGGCCCACGCTGACCGTGAATGGAGCAGGATTTGTTCCAACTTCGGTTGTGAATTGGAATGGAACAGCGTTGGCAACCACATTTGTGAACCACGATAAGCTCACCGCGGTCGTTCCAGCTTCGGACGTGGCCTCGGAAGGCACAGCCGAGGTGACCGTGACGAGTCCCACCCCGGGCGGAGGTACCTCGAATGCCGTTCCCTTTACTGTCACCAGCCGGATGGCTCCGCTAACCTTTGCCCCGACAAGCTACAGCGTGGGGAATTCCGTGGTTAGCGTAGTTGCTGCGGATTTCAACCACGACGGCAAGCCGGATCTGGCTATCGTCAACCAAAGTGGAACCGCCCAACAATGTTCCCCAGGTGAAACAAGTGGATCAGTTTCAGTTCTCCTCGGAAATGGCGATGGAACATTCACAACAAAATGGACGGAGGATTTGACCTGCCTTTTGCCCCCCTTCGGCGCTTCCGGTTTATCGGTGATCGCCGGCGACTTTAACGGGGATGGCAAGCTGGACTTGGGCGTTTTATTTAATGGATTAAACCATATCCAGGTTGCAATCTTCCTCGGCAAAGGAGACGGAACATTCACGTACTCACAGAGCCTGGGAGGCGATGATGGAGCTGGGGCGATGGTAGTAGGCGATTTTAATCGAGACGGCAAGCTGGACTTGGCCTACCCATTTAACAGCCTCGGCTACTCTGACATTTATATTTGGTACGGCAGTAGCAATGGCACTTTTAACTTCACCTTCGGTGTCGATGATGTTTACGTCGCTCATTCGCTAGTCGCCGGCGACTTTAATCGTGACGGAATTCTTGATCTGGCCGCGGGCCAAGGCGATTTGGAAGGCACAGGGCAACCTCCCTTTTCACCCATCCTTCTGGGCAACGGTGATGGAGGTTTTGGCGCATTTACTCCCGCGCCTTTACAACCCACTGCGTCCATCGGCTCCTCAGCGTTGACGACTGGTGATTTCAACGGTGACGGCACTCTCGATTTGGCCTTCGCGGACTATTTTACTTCTGCCTTGACCGTTCTCTTAGGCAATGGTGATGGAACTTTCAGAGAAAGAAGAGGCCAACCGGTGGTCCAGGGTTTCTCTTGGATCACCATCGCCGACATGAATGGCGACAGCAAGCTCGACTTGGTGATTGGGAATGAAAACAACCATACGGTCTCCGTACTCCCAGGTAACGGGCACGGTAAATTTCACGCTCCGGTTGTGAATTCAGTCTCGGGAGGTCCGTTTTCGATCGCCGTGGCTGATTTCGATGGGGATGGCAAGTTGGATCTGGTCACCGCCAATGGAGATTCAACAATTACGGTGTTCCTCAATACCAGCGCCCGGCGCTCGGCGACGACAACGTCGCTGGTCTCTTCGGCCGCTCCTTCCAACTATGGCCAAAGGGTCACCTGGACGGCGACCGTGACATCCTCTGGGCCGGTGACACCAACAGGGCGGGTAAGGTTCACGTCAGGAAGCGACGCGATCGGTGAGGCGACGCTTGATAGCAGCGGCGTTGCGACTCTGACCAGATCAACGCTTAACGCAGCCACTTACCCGCTGACGGCCATCTATGTGGGCGACGCGGCTAACCTGGAAAGCACGTCAACGGTTCTGAACCAAGTCGTGGGGAAAACCGCGACCACGGCCGCCATCAGTTCGTCACGGAACCCATCAACCAAGGGTGAGCTCGTGACCTTCACTGCGACGATTACATCACCCACCCGCATCCCAACCGGACAGGTGACCTTTAGGGCAGGGACGACGGTGCTGGGGACGGTTCAACTGAGCGGCGGCAGAGCGGATCTGCAGATCTCTTCGTTATCCGCAGGCTCGACTGAGATCACCGTGAACTACGCTGGAGATTCGAATTTCGTTGGAAGCTCCGCCTCGCTCACCCAGAAAGTGCAGAAGTAGACACCGGCTGGTCATTCTCGGGGCCAGAACAGTCGCTTAGCTTTCGACCTCAGCCGGAATCGATCCAAGGCTGCTCCAGTTTTCGTCGAAACAACGTTGCAAGCGCGATAGACACCGCTCGTTAGAAGCGAATACGCGCGTCGACGGAAAAGCCAGACGTCAGCTGCTGGATAGCTCTCGCTAGCAAACAGTTCCTGCCATTTCACATGACTGCCAAAGTCATAGCGCTGCGGAGAATTTCCTTTAAACAAATCTTCCAGGACAAGCAAGAGAATGATTGTGCCCGCACTGTGCCTGCGCCATGCACGGTCAACACCGGCAGCTTCGACGTAGAAGTATCGGCCATATTCCTGACCGAGGACAAAAGAGCAGGGCTCACCACCCGATTTCAATAGATAACATCGCAACCACCCGCGCTCCGCCAAAAATCGCAGTTCACCTCTCATGAGATCAGGATCCCGCCTCGCCAAGCTCTCACCAACTCGCCGGGACTGCCACGTCTGGCGCGAGATCGCATAGGCTGCTTCCAGGAAGTTCTCTATTTCGGATGTCTCGGTCACCCGCACGAGCCGTACCTCGCCACGCTGTCCCAATAGCTTAATTGCCCGACGCCAATTCTGCCGCAGCTTTGCGGGAAACCGCTGCATGTAGGTGTCGAACGTTCCATCCAGACGAATCGATAAATGCGGGTACTGCCTTGGAATCTGATGCGAGAAGAGTTTTCGGATGAGCGGGCTGTGCCGGACGTAGTTCCAGGCGAAGGATTCGGTTTTAAGCTCTGGGATATGGACCGCATCAACGTCGGAGTTCAGAATTCGCTTAAACAGCGAGTCATAGGCGGCTTCCTCCGCAGGCATGTTGGGTGTGTAACCGAGGAAGCGGAGGATGCGCATGGGGAACTTGGCTACCTTGAATTCGCCGAGGTTGCACGTGAGCTTCTGATCGAGCACGCACGGAACGGCCCCCACCACTGCATCACCCCGCTCTATGAGAAATATGCGAATTCTGTTTTTCTCCTGTTTGAAATGTTCTTCAATCCAATCGGGATTACAGCCAATCGTATGGCTGGGAAAGTGGCGATTGCATTCCATCCACTTCTTTTTTGTGACCTCACTAAGTCCGTGATCAAGTTGAATTTCTCGAATAAAAAAGTGCCTGGGGTGTTCTGCCAGTTGCCCGTCTTTCTCAATCACCCGGCTTTCTTTCCCAAAATGTTCGCCAGACGATTCCAACAAAATCCATTCTTGTATTTTGCTTCGAGCATTTTGGGGAAGGTCAAGAAATCTTACCCCTGCTTCTTTGCGCGATTCGCTTATCCACGCAATGCGTCCACCGGTCTCCACCCAGTTCTTGGATTCGGGCAGCAAGAAACGCATTCCTAGAGTGTGATTCTCAGCGAGAGGAACGTCCGCCTGGAGGGCCAGCCCGCCTTCGCTGATGTTCGACACGCGGGCGGGATTCTGCTCGCCTGGATCGATGTAGGCTGGCAAGTGGGTTGGGCGCCTGGCGTGAACCCGTCGTTCGGCGACGTGTTTATTGAGGGAGGGGGAGAACATCGTTTACGTTTGTGGTCGTCGCCCGCGTGAACGGGCGGGTCAAGTGCGACTGCGAAATTGTGAGCCTCATCGAGGGCTCCACTAGCTTGCGGATCACATCAGGCGCAGCCCAACGTGTTCTGCAGCCCAGGGTCAGAGTTCTGATGCGTGATCGCTTCGACGGGTTTGAAAAGACCTGTCGCGCGATCTGCCCCTCGATTGTGCTATGGCGTGACGATGCGGCCTGTGCCTCGCCATTTCGTTTCCGGAGTCGTAGTTGTCAAATGGCGTAGTCGCATGATCACGTCAACAGTCTACTAGGCCGCTGCGGACAGAGTGCAAAGATCTAAGTCATGGCTGGCAGCGTGAGTAGAGGTGGCGAACGCGAAAGGCAGTTCCGACTCAATCGTCCCGCCAAGTACTCTGCTCAGTCTAAGCAAAGACTGACTACCACAGCCAGCACAATGACCATTTAAGCCCTCGCTGATCAGCTCGCAGTTGGCACATAGAACTGCTTTTTGAAAATGAACCAGATTCGTGTTGAGCCAAACGGGAGTAGGCATGTTTGTCGCTCCTCCGTATCGGGTTGACGAAATGACTGCAGCGCAGTTCGGTTGCCAAAACAAAAGCGATGGAACTGGTTCATTCGTCGTAGAGTTGCCAGAAATCCGCAATCGAGAGTCATAAGCATGTGGAAAAACCTTGCATACCGATCGTGAAGGGAAGAGGCATTCCTACTGAAGAATCACGCTTTCACCCGGTAACCGATTACTGTGTAATTTGGTTACAATTGTTATCCGCGAGCTTTACCCATCAGCTCATCTGCTATCCAACTCATCCAATTCGAGTGCGATCACTGCGGAATTCCATGCCGCAACGAAGCTCTTTACCAAATCTGTCTTTAAGCTTAAGATGGCGGTCAACGTGACATGGACGACTGACCCAAGGTGGCTGCAGCAGCACCAGGAGCGATAGAAAATCGATGGCGTCCGTTCAACACCATTCATCCAGGCGAGAGGAACAACATTCTCGTGGCCGTTAAGATCTTATGGCTGAGAAAAAGAACAGACTGACGCTCTGGATAATAACGATTGTGCTGCTCGTTCTCGCCGCTTGGATTTATTACCGATAGCGAAATACCCCAAAACCAGCTATGAAGTGGCTTGGCCAACTTCAGTATATTTCCTGCAGCAGCTTGCCCACATGACCTGATCTCTGCAATGCGTTGCTTTATTCCCGCCCGTCATTTCGGACATGCTCCCGCTATGTCGTCGGCAACCAGGCGTAGAATCTCGCGCCCAATGGCTAGAGAGGCCGTCGCGGCTGGCGACGGAACGTTCAAAACATGAAGCATGTTCTTCGCGCGCACGAATTGAAAGTCATCCACCAGCGATCCGTCCCGTCTCAATGCCTGCGCTCTCACTCCGGAGCCATTTGCATTCAAGTCGGAGTCGCGGATCGCAGGCACCAACCGCTGTAGAACTCCCACAAATGCGCTCTTGCTCAGAGAGCGATAAAACTCTCCTGCAGCATCACGCCAATATTTTGATGCCATCCGCCAAAATCCCGGATAGGTGAGCACTGCGGCCATGTCGCGAAGGTCGAAATCAGTCCAGCGATAACCCTCGCGCTTGAAGGCGAGAACCGCATTCGGCCCGGCATCCACGGTACCATCGATCCTCCGGGTGAAGTGTACCCCCAGGAATGGGAGCCGTGGATCTGGCACTGGGTAGATAAGTCCTCGCACCATATCTCGCTTATCTGGAGCCAGTTCGTAATATTCTCCTCGAAACGGCACGATCATCCCTTCCGGATCTTTTCCCGCCATACGGCTTACGCGATCACTGTGCAACCCGGCGCAATTGATTACATAACCAGCCCCGAACTCGCCTCGGCTGGTCTCCAACACCGTTTCGTTGCCCCGGTCGATCAGGCCCAACACCTCTGTGCCGGTCTGCACCGTGCCGCCGCGGGCGCCCACAATATCGGCGTATTTCTGACATACGATGGCATAGTCCGTGATGCCCGCACCAGGCACGTGCAGTCCGCGCAGGCCTCCGCACTGAGGTTCGATCTCACGGAACTCACCTGGATCGAGAAGACGCAGGCCGGCAACTCTGTTTGCCTGACCGCGTTCAAGCAAAGATTGCAGACGAGGAAGCTCATCGTCCTTAGTAGCTACAATCAGTTTTCCGCAAACCTTGTGGGCGATGTGGTGCTCGCGACAGAAAGCCAGCATGGCCGCGGCGCCCTCTACGCACAAGCGTGCCTTCAACGATCCCGGTTTGTAGTAGACACCGGAGTGGATCACGCCACTGTTGCGTCCACTCTGGTGCCGGGCTACGCCGGGTTCTTTTTCCAGCAGCAGCAAACGCAGGTGGGGATAGAGCTCGGTGGCGTGCATAGCCGTCGACAGTCCAATGATTCCGCCGCCGATGACCACGATGTCAAAGCGCTGATCGGGCATGAATGATCCAGTTGGAAGACGGCGGAAGGTCCACCTAGCGGTCCCGAACCCGTCACGCCGATGCGAGCTCAGTGAGTATATAACCTCGGTTCAGGGACTTCCGGGCGGCTCAATCCAGCCGATTGACATGCTAGAATCCAAACGCGACTTCTAAATTTCCAATGACAACGATGATAACTGAGTCCTCATCGACAACGATTTTTTCCGAACTGAAAAGGCGGATTGACAAGCGCCAGGCGCGGGTCGCCATCATGGGACTGGGCTATGTGGGACTGCCGCTGGCGCTGCTCTACAGTGAGCAGAAGTTTCCGGTGACCGGCTTCGACATCGACCAACGCAAAGTGTCGACTCTGGCCCAGGGTGGGTCTTACATTTTTCGCATTGCGGCCAGCGAGATCCAGGCCGCCAAGGCGCACGGGTTTAGCGCTACCACCGACTATTCGCGGCTGACCGAGATGGATGCCGTCATCATCTGCGTGCCCACGCCGCTGAACGAATATCACGAGCCGGATCTAAGCTACATCACTGACACCGCGAAGGCTATCGCTCCCCATCTGCGCGCGGGACATCTGGTGGTATTGGAGAGCACGACCTATCCAGGTACGACCGAAGAAGTCATGATTCCCATCCTCGAAGATGGGAACCGGCACGGTTTGAAAGCGGCGCGGCCGGGCGGATCGAGTGAACAGGACTTTTTTGTGGCGTTCTCGCCGGAGCGCGAAGATCCGGGCAATCAAACGGTGGCGCGGCGGGACATTCCGAAAGTAGTGGGCGGGCTGGATCCGCAAGCCTCGGAGCTGGCGGCAGCGCTGTATGGAGCGATCTTCAACCGGGTGGTGCGGGTTTCGTCGCCCGCAGTAGCGGAGATGACCAAGCTCCTGGAAAACATCTATCGTTGCGTGAACATCGCTTTGGTGAACGAGTTGAAGTTGTTGTCACTGCGCATGGGCCTGGATATCTGGGAAGTGATCGCGGCAGCTTCCACTAAGCCGTTTGGCTTTCATGCCTTCTATCCTGGACCGGGGTTGGGCGGGCACTGCATCCCCATTGACCCTTTTTATCTGGCGTGGAAGGCGAAAGAGTGGGATTTCCGTACCCGCTTCATCGAACTGGCAGGAGAGATTAACGCCAACATGCCGTATCACGTGCTGGAATCGGTATCCAAGGCCTTAAACCAACACAAGAAGGCGCTGAATGGGGCCAAGGTCTTGGTTTTGGGTGTGGCCTACAAAAAAGACATCGACGATCTGCGTGAGTCGCCGGCGCTGACCATCATCGAGTTGCTGCAAAAGCAGGGGGCAGTGGTCAGTTACAACGACCCTTATTTCCCAACGGTCGGCAAGGGACGGAAATACGATCTACAGATGAAGTGTGCAACTCTCGAAAACCTGGGGCAGTACGATTGTGTGCTCATCGTGACTGACCACTCCGACTACGATTACGAACGCATCGTGCGTGAATCGCAGCTGGTGGTGGATACGCGCAACGCTACCCGCGGCATCCACAGTTCGAAAATTGTGCCCTGCTAGCGGACAGAAACCAGACTTGCGCCGCAAGTCGAAGATTGGATGACGAAGTTATCACCACATCTCAGCTTTGCCCTGCTCAGCGCGATTTCTCTGGCAATCTGGTGGCGTCCGCTAATAACCACGTTGGTTCTGGCGGCGAACGATGGCCAATATACGCACATTTTACTGATCGTTCCTGTGAGCGCTGCTCTTATCTTTCTGGAGTGGCGCTCGGTCTATACCACATCTGAGGCGGACGTTCCGCTTGGTTCGGCCTTGTTGCTGTTGGCCGTTCTCATCGGCTGGGTCGGCAGATTTGAGACGGGCCGGGTATCGGGCGACGTCCAACTCTCTCTAAGCATGGCCGGGCTGATAACGTGGTGGATCGCGGCTTTTTTCTTTTGTTTCGGCGCTCATGTTGTTCGCAGGCTGGTCTTTCCTCTTGGTTTCTTATATTGGCTCATACCCATTCCAGAATCCATCTTGAGCGGCATCGTCAGTGGCTTACAGCGAAGCTCTGCTTGGACAGCTCGTGAACTTTTTATCGCGGCTGGGGTTCCGGTAACGCAAAACGGCGTCCTACTCTACATTCCAAGGTTGACGATTGAAGTGGTCAAGGAGTGTAGCAGCATTCGTTCCACGCTAATGTTAGTGGTAACCAGTATGGTGCTGGCGCATCTCTTTCTACGCTCGATGAGCCGGAAGCTCCTGGTGGTGCTCGCCGCTATTCCACTTTCGATTGCCAGGAATGGGTTTCGGATCTTCACACTCTCAATGCTGGGAATTCATGTGGATCCGGGATTCCTGTTTGGAAGCCTGCACCATAAAGGTGGGGTGGTGTTCTTTATTTTGGCGCTGGCGGCGATTTTATTCCTGCTCTGGCTGCTGCGCTGGAACGAAGATCAGCACTGGCTGGCGCCAGCCCCACATCTCGGGGGCGTTTGATATTGTTGTCGGGCGTCAACCAATGGTTGCGTCTAGGGAATTGCCGCCGTTGTCTGATTCGAATACGAACTCTCCGCCGCCTCGGAGCTTATGGATGTCGCTACATAGAAATACGTCAGCCCAGATTGAACCGTAATGTCGTCGTAACTTGTGCCCGGTTGTGGGGACGAAGTCAACTTCGTTGGGTATGGCCCCCCGTTGTGGGTACCGCGATAAACGTGGTAACCCATCACTGGGGACGCGCTGGGACTCCAGGACAAACTCACACTATGAGCGCCGCCGGGTTGTTGCCCTCCATCACCACTGAGGGTTTGCGCCCCGGGAGAGTTTGAAGCGTCGCTCACAAAACTGATACTTCCGGGAGCGCTCCCCGCCGCCTGCGGACCAAAAGTAACGACAAATGAAACATTCTGTCCGGCCGGAACGATGACTGGGAAACTAATGCCGCCGACAGAATACCCTTCACCACTCCATGCGGCTGACGACACGGTAACGCTGCCGTTGGTAGCCGTCAGAGTGCCGGGCAACGCTTTGCTGTCACCGACAGGCACGCTGCCGAAGGTCATTGCCGAAGGGAACACCGCAAGGCGAGTGGCGCCGATTGAACCAGCGGGCTTCGTGACCGAAGCCGTGCCACCGCCACACCCAACCATGAGAATAGTCGTCAGAAGCAGGGCCGGAGTGCAATCTCTTGTTGTACGTTCCGAGTTCTTCACTGTGAAATCATTTTTCGTGACAGGCCTCGAAGTTGCTAGAGGCCGGAGGTGCATCATCACCAACAGGCGATGCGTTAGCTTCCGTAACTTTCCTGCCGCTCGATTTGGAGGATCGAATCCAACGTGGCTAAGGTGATGTGGCCAATGCAGTTGATAAAAACGGAGCGGCATTAACCGGCCTTTTCCTTTTCCAAAGTGAGTGTTCACAATTAAATTTCGCTAATGGGATTCCGGATTCGGACCGCGGAGCGGAGTCGCGACCAGCGGCTAGGGAGCGGGGATCACCACTTTCACTTGGTTTGAAAATCCACTCTCGATGCCGCTCGAATCCAACGACGTCGAGACATAGTAATAGGTATTGCCACCCACGACTGTGCTGTCAGTATAAGCGGTCGTGGGATCGAGTGTCGGGTTGATCTGGATGTAGGGGCCGCCTGAATTTGAGCCGCGGTAAACGTTATAACCGGTCACACTGGAAGTACTCGCATCCCAACTCAAATTGACACTATGGCTCGCTGTCGAAACGCCACTCCCAGTGAGAGTTTCAGCAGTTGGAGAGTTCGAAGCGTTGCTGACAAAAGAAATACTCCCCGACGCGCTACCGGTATTTTGTGGCGTGAAATTCACAGTAAATGATGCGCTTTTTCCAGCTGCCAGAGTCAACGGGAAATTAACTCCGCTCAGCCTAAATTCCGAATTATTGGTAGTGGCGGACGTGATGGTGACGCTGGATCCGTTTGCGGTCAGAGTAATCGGCAGGCTCTTGCTCGCCCCGACCGTTACGTTGTAGAAGTTCGAGCTGCTGGGAGACTCTGACAGCTGTGCAGAAGCCGCCGCCCCGACGCCTGACAACGATATTGTTAGTGACGAATCCGACCCTGTAGACAGCACCGAAATGTTTCCTGTCGCTCTGCCTGCGGTCTTGGGAGCAAAGACAGCGCCAAAAGTAAAGCTTTGGCCGGGCGCCAGAGTCATCGGCAAACTCATTCCGTTCACGCTGAATCCAGGGCCGGAGGGGTTGACTCGGGAGACGGCAAGGCTGGAACTGCCTGAGTTGGTCAAAGTTACAGGGATGGTTTCACTCTTTCCCGGCTGCACGCTGCCGAAGCCGACACTGGACGGGCTGGCACCGAGGATTCCCCCTGTTACTCCCCTTCCGTGAACATCGAGGAAGAAAGGTCCGCTGGGCGTATTGTTGATTACTTCAAAAATCCCATTCGCGCCCCCGCTGACCCGCGGAGTGAAGCTGACGTGGAATTGCACGCTCTGCCCCGCACCCAACGTCATCGGCAGCGATAAATCGTCGAGGCCAAAGTCGGGAGCCTCCGGATACAGCCGCGAGAGGGTGATTGCGCTCGAACCGGTGTTGATAAGCTGGGCTGACCGCGTCTCGGTTTGGCCCACGGGGACACTGCCAAACCAAACATGACACGGAGCGCAGACTAAGTTGCTGGATCCGGAGTTTCCGCGTTCCCACGGATTACGCTCTCCACCCGCTTGCGCAAGACTGACCTGGCAGATGAGGAAAAACGCGAAGAATAGTAGTAAGAATGGAAGAAAGAGGGACCGATGGCTATGTCGGGGGAGGGCCATGGCCGCAAGTTTCCAACTTTCGTGGGCGCAGGCCTAGGTCTCACTAGGACATGTTAAATAGTCATAGGTTTGCATACCCCCTCGATCGCGGCCTTTGAGGGGGCTTCACGAAACGCGCCGGTCAGGCGAATCGTGAGGGATTGGGGATTACGGCTGGTGCCTCGTTCGAATACGCGCTCTCCTTTCCGCTGGCGTCAACCGCGGTCGCAACGTAGTAGTAGGCTTGTCCAGGCTGGACGGAGCTGTCAGCGTAGCTGGTGCTGGCGTCGAGCGTCCCCCTGATTTTGGAATAGGGCCCTCCTGAGTTATTACCGCGGTAAACGTTGTAGCCGGCGACGGCCGAAGTGCTGGCACTCCAGGAAAGATCAACACTGTGCGGCTGTGCCGCCCCGCTTCCGGTCAAAGCCTCGAGGGCGGTAGAGTTAGAAGTGTTGCTGGCAAAGGATGCATTGGCCGAAGCGGGGCCGCTGCTCTGGGGCGTGAAGGTCATTGTAACCGGGGTGTTCTGCCCCGCGGCCAGTGTCAGCGGAAACGAGAGCCCACTCAGAGTAAATTCCGTGGTGCTCATCGCAGCCGAGGAAATGGTCACGGCCGAACCGGTCGCGCTCAGCACTACCGGCATACTTTTGCTTTGTCCTAGTCCGACACTGCCGAAATTCAGAGTCGCGGGATTGACCCCGAATAGTCCGGCGGCTGTGCCGGTGCCCGACAGCGCGATGGGGAGAGTTGAATTCGTAGCGTCTGAAACGACCGAAATACTTCCGCTGGAACTGCCTGCGGACGTCGGAGTAAAGACAGCCCCAAAAGTGTAGCTCTGTCCTGCAGTCAAGGTTATCGGCAGTCCTAGCCCGGTCACGCTGAAGCCGGTACCGGTCACGTTGGCTTGAGAGACGGTCACGGTGGCACCGCGGTGTTGGTCAGAGTTGGGGACTGGTTTCCGCTATTTCCGACTTGCACCGCTCCAAAGCTTGTGCTGGATGGGCTCGCGCTGAGAACGCCGGGTGTGATACCGGTTCCGGACAGAGAGACCGAGAAGGTAGGATTGAGTCCGTTGCTGATGATGGTAAGGCTGCCGCATGAGGCCCCTCCCGATTGGGGCATGAACCCGACGCCAATTGTTGTACTGCGGCCCGGCGCTAGAGTAACCGGCGCACCTAGTCCAGCTGTACTGAAGCCTGGGCCGGCGATACTGACCTGCGAGATAATGACGCTAGAGCCACCGGAATTGGTTATCGTCTCGGACTGAGTGCTGCTTTTGCCCACCTGCACACTGCCAAACGCGACGCTGCCGGGATTTGCGCTAATGCCGGCCGGCACTATTCCCCAGCCGTTGAGGTAAAGGAGGAGCGTCCCACTGGGGCGGTTGCTGGTGAAGGCGAAGCTATCGCGCACCCGGCCCGACGTTAGGGGAATGAAGGTGACAGTAAATTGCATATCCTGGCCGGGGGCCAAGGTGAGCGGCAGGTTCAAGCCGCTGAGAGTAAATCCAGCTGCACTCTGGCTTACCGCCAAAATGGTGACAGAGGTCAGCGCGTCATTTCTCAGGGTGACAGGCTGGCTCCTGCTATCACCAACCGCAACCCTTCCGAACCACAGCGTGCTGGGGACGTACCTCAATGCCCCGATGCTCTGATACAGGAATGTCGACCGGCTCAGTCCTGCAGCCAGTGGTTGTGCCAAACTCCTCGCGGAGGTCAATGAGATTCCCAGTAGGACGAATCCCGGCAGGATGAATCGAAGAACAGAGAGCTTGGGAACCGAGAAGGTATCCGCAGGCCAATCTGACACCATTGAGTGCGTGTCAGCTTCCTGATGCGGGACCTGCTCCGAAATGAAATCCAAGTGCCGAGCGTGCCTTTGCTGCCTGCCTTGAACTCTGTGAGTCATCAGCTTCACCCGAAAATCCAAGGCAACCGGTTGCAGTAGCGAATTAGAATAGTGCCAATGGTGCGACCGGCCTCCATAAACCTTCCTGTCCAGACCGCCGTTGTTCCCCTGCCATCGCCGCTTGAGCTGGCAGTGGTGATCCCCACTTTCAATGAGAGAGAGAACGTCGCACCCGTGATAGCTGCTTTGGAAACAACGCTTGCCGGCAGGGAGTGGGAAGCTGTTTTTGTAGATGACCACTCCCCGGATGGCACCGCAGAGCATGTCCGGAACTTTGCTGCCACGAACCGGCGGGTTCGAGTGCTGGAGCGCATCGGCCGTCACGGTCTTTCTTCCGCCTGTATCGAGGGAATGCTGGCTACCCCGGCTGGTTACATTGCAGTGATGGATGCGGACATGCAGCATGACGAGAGTGTGTTGCCCAAGATGCTTGAGCGGATTAAGTCGGAACATTTGGACGTCGTCGTGGCGAGCCGTAACGCTCCTGGCGGAAGCATGGGAGAGTTGTCGGACCGGCGTGTGTGGCTGAGCAGCTTTGGAGCCCGAATCAGCCGCTGGGTATGCCGTTGCGATGTATCCGATCCCATGAGTGGCTTCTTCATCGTGGAGCGCTCGTTTTTCGAGAGCATTGCTCCGCGACTAACCGGAACGGGTTTCAAACTCCTGGTCGATCTGCTGGCCTCCAGCCCAGCGCCAGTGCGCATCGGCGAAGTCCCCTACCACTTCCGAATGCGCGAGCGAGGCCAGAGCAAGCTCGATATCAATGTTGAGCTGGAATATCTTTATCTCCTGGTGGACAAGACGATCGGAGGACTCCTTCCGACACGATTCGCTCTGTTCGTCCTGGTTGGCTCCCTTGGTCTTTTGGTGCATCTGGGAATCTTGGGAGTGCTTTATACGCGGCTTGGGGTGGACTTTGGGGTCTCGCAAGTGGCGGCGACTGGCGTGGCCATGACCTTCAACTTCATTCTGAATAATATCGTGACCTTCCGCGACCGGCGGCTGCGGGGACGGAGAATCGCGACTGGTCTGCTGACGTTCTATGCCGCCTGTTCGCTGGGGGCTCTCATTAATGTTGCCTTCGCCCGCAGCCTTCTGCGGGTGGGGGTTCCCTGGTACCTGGCTGGAATCGCTGGCATCGCGATCAGCTCAGTGTGGAATTACGGTGTGAACACGATACTGACCTGGCGCCGCCTGCGGGCGTGATTGCAGACCTTAGGCACTCATCCAGAACCTAGGGAGTCGGAATTACCGTTTTGACCTGGTTCGAGTTCACACTCTCAACCCCGTTTGCGTCAACGGCAGTGGTCACATAAAAATAGGTGTTTCCAGCCGCCACCGTGTTGTCGATGTAAGAGGTGGCCGAATCGATGGTGGAGTTGATCTGCGAGTAAGGTCCGCCCGAGGTGCCGCTGCGGTAAATGTTGTAACCGTTGACGGCGGAAGGGCTCGGGTTCCAGGTAAGATCCACGCTGTGCTGCGGGGGTGCGGTGCCGTTGCCAGTGAGAGCCTCGACCGGCGTATTGGCGGCATTGCTGGTGAAAGATGCACTGTCCGAAGCCGTGCCACTGGCTTGGGGTGTGAAGGTAACCGTAATGGTCGCGCTCGAACCGGCGGCAATGCTCAAGGGAAAAGACTGCCCGCTAAGGACAAATTCCGAAGTGCCGGTAGCGACAGAAGAAATCGTTACGCTGGAACCAGTAGCATTGAGCGTAGCCGTCAGGCTCTTGCTCTGTCCCACGACGACACTGCCAAAGCTCAGCAAAGCCGGACTGACTGTCAACTGACCGGTTAACGCACCGCTGCCTGACATTGAGATCGCAAGATTCGGATTTGATCCATTCGAGACGACTGCAATCTTTCCGCTGACACTGCCGGCTGAAGTTGGAGTGAAGACAGCGCCGAAGGTGAAGCTCTGTCCTGCGACCAGCGTCAACGGCAAGCTCAGTCCAGTCACGCTAAAGCCAGTGCCAGTAACATTGGCTTGTGTGACGCTGAGGCTGGAGCCACCGGAGTTGGTCAGGGTCTCAGAGAGTGTCTGACTATGGCCCACCTGTACACCGCCGAAACTCAAGCTGCTGGCGGTTGCGGTCAGCGATCCAGGTGTAACGCCGGTTCCAGACAGCGGCACAGCCAGTGTTGGATTCGAGGCGTTGCTGGTGATGGACAGATTGCCGACGGCGGATCCACCTGAGGTCGGCGTGAATGTCACATTGAAGCTCGTACTCTGACCAGCCGCCAGCCTTGCCGGCAGACTGAGGCCGCTCACGCTATAGGCACCCGTCGCGGCTGCCTGGGTAATGGTGACTGAAGAGCCGCCGGAGTTGCTAAGAGTCTCGGACAAGATCTGACTGTTGCCCACCTGTACATTCCCGAAGCTTAGACTGCTTGCGGCAGGAGTGAGTGATCCCGCGGTGACGCCTGAGCCGGAGAGCGGGATGCCGAGTGTCGGATTCGAAGCATTGCTGGTAATCGACAGATTGCCGCTAGCGGATCCAGCGGTGGTCGGTGTGAACTTTACGTTGAAGCTCGTACTCTGACCAGGCATTAGAGTGGTAGGCATGGACATACCGGTCATGCTGTAAGCGGCACCAGTCGCTGTCGCCTGGCTAATGGTGATCGAAGAGCCGCCGGAGTTGGTAAGAGTCTCGGATAATGTCTGATTGTTGCCCACCTGTACATTTCCAAAGCTCAAGCTGCCAGCGGTTGCAGTCAGCGATCCAGGTGTAACGCCGGTTCCGGACAGCGGCACAGTCAACGTCGGATTCGAGGCGTTGCTGGTGATGGACAGATTGCCGCTAGCCGATCCACCTAAGGTCGGCGTGAACGTCACGTTGAAACTGGTACTCTGACCAGCCGCCAAAGTAGCGGGCAGATTCAGGCCGCTCACGCTGTAGGCACCTGTGGTCGTTGCTTGAGAAATGCTTACAGTAGAGCCGCCGGAGTTGGTCAGAGTTTCGGAAAGCGTCTGGCTGTGGCCCACCTGCACGCTCCCAAAGCTAAGACTCGATGCCGCAGCACTGAGAGACCCCGCAGTGGTCCCTCCCGTCCCTGTAAGCGGAATCGTTAGGCTAGGAACACTCCCGTTACTGCGAATGGTAATGCTGCCGCTCGCAACTCCGCTGGCTGGGGGAGTAAAAGTGACGCTGAAGGTTACGGTCCGACCCCACTCAAGGGTGAGGGGCAGGTTCAGCCCGCTGATGCTAAATCCGCCGCCGGTAACAATTACCTGGCTAATGATGTCGGGGCCACCAACGCTTTTGATTGTCACGTATTGGGTCGTCGTGCTCGAAGCGATCGACTTGCCTGAACCGACAGTTCCAAAGTTGATGCTCGGGGGATTCACAGTAACCAAACCCGGTGTTGCTCCCCTGCCGTGGACGTTGAGATTAAGAAGCACGCTGGAGGCGTCGTCGATGAACCCGAACGTTCCATCCACGTGCCCATCCGCTTGAGGGCTGAAGTTGACGCTGAAGGGCACGCTCTGTCCAGAAGATAAGGTGAGGGGCAAACTCAAGCCGCTGATGGTGAAACCCGAACCCGCCGGGCTAACCGTCGAGACAATGATCGGATTCGAACCCATGTTCGTCAGGGTAGCCGGTATGGTCGTGGTCTGGCCGACAAACACCAAACCAAACCACATCCGGCCGGGCCTGCAGCTCAGCATGCCTGAGCCTGCGGGCGACTGGGGGTTGGTTGACCCTGCATAACTCAGCGTTGACACTAACGAAAGTGCAAGGAGGATAAGTCGAAGAACGAAGGGGGCGAACTTGCGCTCGGGGGGACGCATCGCAACCCAAGATTTGCAGATTCCAAGTCAGGGGAAAAGATATCCAAAGGATCGATACCTTCGTCGGCAAACTCTTCGGTTCCTCAAAGTTCGGTTTTGTTCAATCGAAAGTGAGCTACACAATCGACATGTGTTCCGGTATCGCAACGCCGCGATGGGGACATTGATTGCAACGCAGCGCTGCGAACGAGTGGGTTAGTGCATTACATCGGAAAGATCGAAGACGAATGGCAATCCTCAAAGACGACACTGGCTGGCTTCGGTGGGACTCTTTCGGGTTACGGAGTCGGAATTGCAGTTTTGACCTGGTTCGAGTTCACACTCTCAACCCCGTTTGCGTCAACGGCAGTGGTCACATAAAAATAGGTGTTTCCAGCCGCCACCGTGTTGTCGATGTAAGAGGTGGCCGAATCGATGGTGGAGTTGATCTGCGAGTAAGGTCCGCCCGAGGTGCCGCTGCGGTAAATGTTGTAACCGTTGACGGCGGAAGGGCTCGGGTTCCAGGTAAGATCCACGCTGTGCTGCGGGGGTGCGGTGCCGTTGCCAGTGAGAGCCTCGACCGGCGTATTGGCGGCATTGCTGGTGAAAGATGCACTGTCCAAAGCCGTGCCACTGGCTTGGGGTGTGAAGGTAACCGTAATGGTCGCGCTCGAACCGGCGGCAATGCTCAAGGGAAAAGACTGCCCGCTAAGGACAAATTCCGAAGTGCCGGTAGCGACAGAAGAAATCGTTACGCTGGAACCAGTAGCATTGAGCGTAGCCGTCAGGCTCTTGCTCTGTCCCACGACGACACTGCCAAAGCTCAGCAAAGCCGGACTGACTGTCAACTGACCGGTTAACGCACCGCTGCCTGACATTGAGATCGCAAGATTCGGATTTGATCCATTCGAGACGACTGCAATCTTTCCGCTGACACTGCCGGCTGAAGTTGGAGTGAAGACAGCGCCGAAGGTGAAGCTCTGTCCTGCGACCAGCGTCAACGGCAAGCTCAGTCCAGTCACGCTAAAGCCAGTGCCAGTAACATTGGCTTGTGTGACGCTGAGGCTGGAGCCACCGGAGTTGGTCAGGGTCTCAGAGAGTGTCTGACTATGGCCCACCTGTACACCGCCGAAACTCAAGCTGCTGGCGGTTGCGGTCAGCGATCCAGGTGTAACGCCGGTTCCAGACAGCGGCACAGCCAGTGTTGGATTCGAGGCGTTGCTGGCGATGGCAAGATTGCCGACGGCGCTCCCGGCCGACGTCGGAGCAAAGGTGAGGCTGAAAGTCTGGCTTTGTCCCGGGCCGAGAGTCAACGGCAGGGGCAGGCCGTTGATGCTGAATCCCGTCCCAGTCATTGAGGCTTGGCTAACCGTTACACTCGAGCTGCCTGAGTTAGTCAGGATCTGTGAAACCGTCTGACTGCTCCCTACCTGCAGACTCCCGAAACTTACGCTGGACGGCGTCAAAGTCAACTGACCAGACATCGCTCCCGCTCCGGTCAAAGGAATTGTCACCGTCTGCGGATCAGTACTTCCGGAGTCTTGCGGTGAAGCTGATCGGCGGTTCATCGGGAACGAAACACTGGTGAGTGCAGATGGGTTCGATCTCCGGCCCCGCTGGGATGCCACCAGAGAGGCACTGGTGGTCATCGATATCATTCCGCTTTGACTTCCACTAGCGTTCGGAGTGAAGGTGACGTTGAAATTTGTGCTCTGGTTTGCCGGCAATGTGAATGGCAAGGTCACTCCGCTGACCTGGAACTCGCTCCCACTGACCGTGAGTTGTGAAATAGTCAGATCCGATCCACCGGAATTAGTTAGTGTCGCGAGCTGGGTTTGGCTTTTTCCCAACAGAACGTTGCCGAAACCAATCGGCGACGGACTGACACTCAACTGGCCCGCGCTCACGGACTGTCCTACCAACGCGACAGTAATGGGCGCAGACGCCGTACTGGAGATGGCAAGCGAACCGGATGGATTTCCTGAGGTTTTAGGAATAAATCTGACGCTGAAAGTCGCGCTTTGGTTGCTCCCCAGCGTCAACGGAAATGACGCGCCATCAAGATGAAAACTGGAGCCGCTAACGATCACTTGATTGATGGTGACACTTGAAGGTGTGCTGTTAAGGATATTTTCGGCGACTACCTTACTGCCACCAACCACGACAGGGCCGAAGTCCAAATTCGGATTACTCACAACCAGGCCCGGTGTTTGTGCGCGCTGGTTCGAGTCGAGCGCCCCGCAGCCCACCATGGCGGTGAGAGCAAGGAGAACAACAGCGGCTTGGTACCGAACCCGCAGATCCTGCACGAAAGCCCTCTCTCTGGCCGAATGCGCACATACGGCGGCGATTTTACCCACCTGCAGACTGGCCCTGTCCCGATTCAGGAAAACCTCCGAGCCAAGGCAAGTGCAGCTAAAACCAGTCTGCTTTATGGGTTGGAGGGAGGGGTAGGTACCGGAAGGGAGGGCTGAGGCGGCGGATGGCCGATGCCCAAAAAGGAACCTGCGGCAGGATTTTGGTTCAGATTATTTGGGACGTTACGAACGATGCTGGTCTTCCACGCACCACCGTTAAGGAATGACTGCCTTTATTTCCTGAGAAAATTTGCTTTCATGACCCGCCTGGTCTACCGCAGTGACCACGTAGAAGTAGGTTTTGTGGGCGTCCACGGTATGGTCAACATAGGTGAGCCCGGTAACCCGTGAGGCGATCTTGGTGTAGGGTCCTCCTGACCTGGTGGCGCGGAAAATGTTGTAGATGGTTGCCGCGGATCCTTTGCTCGGCGGCGCGGCATTCCAGGTTAGAGTCACGCTATGTGGCTTCGCCGCGGCGTGCTGCAATACGCCCGGAACGGCCACGCCGGTCAGTAGTACCGCAAGAACCGCGCCTAGCCAAATTCGTCTTGCGTTCGTAGGCCGCATCTTCTGTAAGTCACTACTCATATGGGAGATATCGTATTTCGATCTGTGGGCATCCGTACCCGCCCCTGTTCCCAGCTTTGCGATTTAAGTGGCGTTCCACCCTGTTCCAATAATAAGCTTCTTTGAACGGTCCTCGTAGAGGCCGCATTTTCCACGAAGCAACACCCTCCCACTGGGTTTTCGTGGATGATGAGCTTCACAGCTGCGCACGCCTTCCTTTGCAAGCAAAGTTGCGCAAACTGAGATGCGCCAGCAACCGTTGGCGGTGGGCAGGATTTAAGAACGAACAGGAAACGAACATGACGAAAACTGGAGCACAGATTCTTTGGGAATGTCTGGAGCGTGAAGGTGTGAAGCACGTGTTTGGTTATCCCGGCGGTGCGATTCTACCCGCGTACGATGCCCTGAAGGACAGCAAGGTTCATCACATCCTGGTGCGCCACGAACAGGGAGCGACCCATATGGCGGATGGCTACGCCCGCGCCTGCGGAGAAGTGGGTGTAGCGGTTGCGACCTCCGGGCCGGGCGCCACCAATATGGTCACCGGCATCGCGACGGCCATGCTGGACTCATCGCCGATCGTGTGCATCACCGGCCAGGTGGGCAGCAAGCTGATCGGCTCGGATGCCTTCCAGGAAACCGACATTACTGGAATCACTCTGCCCATCACCAAGCACAACTATCTGGTAACGCACGCCGCCGAACTGGCACGCACGCTGCGCGAAGCGTTCTATGTTGCTCGCTCCGGCCGTCCCGGACCGGTTCTCGTGGACATCACCAAGGACGCGCAGCAGTCCTCCTGCGAGTTTGATTGGGAGGCGGCTAAACCGCAGTTGCCGGGCTACCGTCCTGATCTCTCACCCGCTCCGGAGGAATACGCGCAGGCTCTGGAGTTAATCCACAAATCCAAGCGCCCTGTAATTCTTCTGGGCCACGGCGCAATCGTCTCCGGGGCCATGCTCGAGGTTCGGGACTTGATCGAGCGCACCGGCATCCCGGTGGCGCTTACGCTGCTCGGTTTGGGAGCGCTGCCGGCGTCTCATCCCATGAATCTCGGAATGATGGGCATGCACGGTGAAGCGTGGGTGAACCACACCATTCAAGAAGCCGACCTCTTGATCGCTCTCGGCATGCGTTTCGATGACCGGGTAACCGGTAACTTGAAGACCTACGCTCCTAACGCGAAAAAGATTCACGTGGAGATCGATCCCGCCGAGATCAACAAAAACGTCAAGGTGGATGTGGCGCTAGTCGGCGATCTGCGCGAGGTTTTGCGCGAACTCTTGCCGCGACTGGAATCGACCGATCGGAGCGAATGGCTGGACTGCATCGACCGGCTGAAGGGCGATTCCGCAGTGCGCGATATCCAGAACCTGCCCGACAATGGACATCTCTATGCCGCGCACGTGATCAACGACCTGTGGAGAGAAACACGCAACGGCGAAACCATCGTGGTCACTGACGTAGGCCAGCACCAGATGTGGGAGGCGCAATACTATAAACACGAGGAGCCTCGTTCTCTGATCACCTCGGGGGGCTTGGGTACCATGGGATTCGCACTGCCAGCGGCCATCGGAGCTAAGGTTGCGCGTCCGCAGGCCGAGGTTTGGGCGGTGGTGGGTGACGGCGGCTTCCAAATGACGATGTCAGAGCTGGCCACCATTGTGCAGGAGAACCTCAAAATCCACATTGCCATTATCAACAACGGATATCTGGGAATGGTGCGACAGTGGCAGGAGTTCTTTTACGAGCGCAACTATCAGGCAACACCTTTGCTGAATCCAGATTTCGCCAAGCTGGCCGAAGCCTACGGCATCCAGGGTGTCACCGTGACCGAGCGCTCTCAGGTTGTTCCGGCGGTGCAATCGGCGCGCCAGCACAATGGGCCTGTGCTGATTAATTTCCAGGTCGAGCAGGAAGATACGGTCTATCCCATGGTGGCGGCGGGCGCGTCGTTGCACGAAATGATTCGCCGGCCGAGCCCGATTGTGGAGACCGCGAGCGACGATTAACACGCAATAAACGAACATGATGAACACATTTGTGGTCTACGTGGAGAACAAGCCGGGTGTGCTAACCCGGGTGGCATCGCTATTTCGCCGCCGCGCCTTCAACATCGATTCACTCACGGTGGGACGAACGGAGAAGCCCGAAGTCTCGCGCATGACCATTACGGTTGATGCTGACCGAGATTCGGCGCGCCGCATCGAGGCCAACCTCTACAAGCTGGTCAACGTTCTGCTGGTGGAAAACATTACCCATCAGCCGTCGATCGTTCGCGACCTCGCTATGATTAAGGTGGCCGCGACTCAAGAGGGACGCTCTCACGTTCTGGAGTTAGCGAGCGTATTTCGCGCTCGTGTAGTGGATGTGGCGCCGGAATCGCTGACCATCGAAATCACCGGTGCGGAAGACAAGATTGACGGCCTGCTGGAAGTGCTGCGTCCTTATGGCGTGCTGGAAATGGTGCGCACCGGTATCGTAGCGATGCGCCGTGGAAGCAAGCCCTCCGCGGCCGTTTCACAGGCTCAGACGTCGCCGCAGGTTGCGCTCGACGACGACGTCTCATACTCGGTGTAATCAAATGACATTTTTTGACGAAAGGGACTTCCGTGGCAAAAATTTATCTTGACGATTCTGCTGATTTAAGTCTGATTCAGGCAAAGAAAGTGGCCATCATTGGCTACGGCTCGCAGGGACACGCGCACGCTCTCAACTTGAAGGACAGCGGAGTGCAAGTTCGGGTCGGCCTGCCCAGCACGAGCGAATCGCGCTCCAAAGCGCAGGCGGCTGGATTAGTGGTGAGTTCGATCGCCGACGCAGCCACCTGGGCCGACGTCATCATGATGCTGGTGCCGGATACCACGCAGCCCGCAGTTTACAAGCGGGACATTGCTCCTCATTTATCAGCAGGGAAGGCGTTGATGTTTGCTCACGGCTTCAATATTCGTTTCAAGACCATCACGCCGCCCTCCAATGTTGACGTTTCCATGATTGCGCCGAAAGCGCCCGGGCATCGTGTGCGCGAGGTTTTTGTGGAAGGCGGTGGCACGCCAGCCCTGTTAGCGATTCATCAGGATGCCAGCGGCTCAGCCAAAGAACTGGCCTTGTCTTATGCTAAAGGGCTGGGCACAACGCGCGCCGGCGTGATTGAAACCACGTTTGCGGAGGAAACTGAGACCGATTTGTTCGGCGAGCAGACCGTACTCTGTGGCGGCGTGAGCGCGCTGGTGAAGGCCGGTTTCGAGACTCTGGTGGAGGCTGGCTACCAGCCAGAAATCGCGTACTTCGAGTGCATGCACGAATTGAAGCTTATCGTGGATCTCATGTACCGGGGCGGGCTGAACTACATGCGTTACTCGGTAAGTGACACCGCTGAGCACGGCGATTACACCGGTGGCCCACGGATCATCACTGACGAGACCCGGCGTACTATGCGGCAGATGCTGAAAGAAATCCAGGATGGAACCTACGCGCGCAAATGGATTGCCGAGAACGAGTCCGGCCGCGAGTGGTTTGAAGCCACGCGGGAACGCGAGCAGGAACACGAGATCGAAGCAGTGGGCGCGCAACTGCGCAGCATGATGACTTTCCTAAATCCGGTGACGGTGAAAGAACGCCGCAAACGGATTCCCCTGGGTGCATAGTGAATCTGGACGTGTATATCGGCGCTTTCGAGAGAAGCTGGATGAATTTGCGCAATTGTTCCGGGGTTGCTGCAATTACCAGATCAATGTCTTGTGTTGAACGCGGAGAACCGTAGCGTGCGGTGGCAAGCGATCCGGCAAGCATGTAAGCGATGCCAGCCTTGTCAAGCGCCGATGTGATCCGGCGACGTAACGGACGCGAAGTCCCACCTAGTCAGCAACCTCCACACTTGCGGCACCTGATTACTCTTCCAATCGACTAAAATTGGCCACCTTAAGCCCCGAGACGCCGATAAGCGCCAACCAATCTCGAGATCAGAACTGCGAGATACAGCACGCCGAGGATGGCTTCAATTATAGAGAGCGACCGTGCCTCGGCCGAGACGGGCGTGATGCCGGCCGCTCCCACGGATGTCATGGTTCCGAAGCTGTAGTAAATGAAATCCATCCGCTCGGGAACTGCGTGGAGGTTGGCCAACGGATCAAGATAGAACGCGCGCGGCTGGAGAGTGGCCACCATTCCGTATATGTTGGCGAAGGTGAATCCTACCAGCAGATAGATGCACAACGCCCCGAAGATGGTTTCCGAATTGGGTTGCTCATTGGAAAAGACCCTGCGGAAGATGACCACGACAATGAATACGTCGAATACAAGCTGAGGACAATATTGAGAATTGAAAGGGAACCAGCGTCGGCACGGAAGTTCAGGGCGTGCTGCAAAAATGCGGGAATTGCCAGCAGCACAGCGATGACGACAAGGCTGCGCCGGAAACTGACCGCGTACACACTGATCACAATGGCGGCGCTTCCCAGCACGCGGAACGCGTAGTAACCAAGCGTGTTGTTTTCGGCGTAGGGATAGAGAAACAGCGACCCCAGCAAAAATAGAAAGAGGAGGAAGAACTTGCGCTTGGCCAAGGCTGCTGTGCGCTGGGAGCGAGGCGAAGTTCCGACTAATGTTTGAGTCATCGGTGGCGTGAAATTCTGCCGCCGATATTACACCTTTCACGAGTAAGCGCCTGCGAATCAAGATAGCCGGGCGGATGTGTCAACCCAATTTATTCCGAAGCCGGGACATAAATCTGACCAGCGGCCACCAGTTCGGCATTCGGGACTTCAGTTTGGATTCTTATGCGTCGCATCCCGGCCTTCTTTTCTGGTTTCGCAAGAAAAGCCAGCAGGTACTGGTGAGTTAGCCGATGGGTGATACTCTCGAGGTAGGTGCGAAACTAACGGGTGCGCCGGAAAATCCTATGTAATAGGATTCGCCTCCAGTCTCGTCCGTTACCTGCGAAAGATAAATTTGTCCCCAGTATGTTCGCCAGTAGCTGTGCGCATCATGACCGGCCCCCGGCGAGTAGATGGCGTAAACCATGATGCCAGCTC
This sequence comes from uncultured Acidobacteriota bacterium, assembly GCA_963696025.1. Taxonomy (GTDB): domain Bacteria; phylum Acidobacteriota; class Terriglobia; order Terriglobales; family Acidobacteriaceae; genus JABCYV01. Next base: position 361,530 of record CAVOII010000014.1, on the reverse strand, counting down.
GCTGGGCGTCCGCGATAGCAGACTCCACATAAGGACTCAGTCCGCTGCTTCCCCAGAAATGATCTATTCCATCCGTCACCATCAGCACCTGGCGCCGGGCCGCGCCTTCAGGCCAACGCTTTATCAGGTCCTGCAAGGCAAAATACGGGCTTGAGTTTACTCCCGGATTTCCAAAGGGGAGCCGCAGCGCTTTGGCTGCCTGCGGGTGATCGCTAGTCAGATCCTGCACGATTTTGGCAGTGCCATTTTGCATATACGCGATGCCGACCTTGGTAGTGGCCGGTTGGGCATTGATGAACTGCCGAATATCTTCCAGCTGTGAACCAAGGCTTACGCTGGCGCCATCATCGATGAGAATGAAGAACTCCAGCGCCGCCCGTTCGCCTTGCGCCGGGATCCAATCTGTGACCTGGTCTCGGTCACGCCCTTCGTAAACCATCACATCCTCCCGAGTGTTCGCTCTCCGAGCATACCGCATACTGCCTCGAGAACACGGTGAAGCCGGCATCCGTCAAGGGGACCGATAACTTCCTTCCACCCCGGCCTTTAACTGCAATACTTTTCACTTCACATTAGGAACTGCGTTCGGGTCGTCGCGATAAATGTCACGCTGTGAATAACCTGCAAGCCGCACCGCTGGTACGCGGATTGCCCTTTTTCCAGGCATATTGGGAGTGCTCTCCATGGCATGTTCATCCGCGCTCTCAGGGACGAAATATGCCGCTTCGTAATCTTCAGTCTTTTCTGCTTGTGGTCATCGCCTCAACAGTAAGTTTGGCTGCGGTGGAAAGCCGGTCACTCCAAGTGGGCCGATCCTCTCTCGCCGCGCGCGAACATGAAGTCAGGACTTCAGCAGTGCATGATTCTGAGTTCGCTGCGGTGCAGCACACCGCGGCCCGCACGAGTTGTGAAGCCACGCAGCCGCCGCAAGCTTTGGCCACGCCAGATCCGCTGCTGGACGAACCGGAGTCGAATGCCAAAGTCACGGTCAGTTTCATCGTGGGGACCGACGGCCGGGTTCACAGTCCACTGGTCCTGGAGAGCGCCGGCCCCTCCCAAGACCAAACCGTATTGGATACGCTGCGCTCCTGGCGGTACCGACCCGCGACATGCAACGGAGTTCCTACGGACGCGGAGGCGAAGGTCGAGTTTTCCAGTCGCTGAGAAATTTTTCGACTAAAATGACCACATACGCTCGTGGATCCCAAAGAAAAATCCGGACCGCCCAAGAGCTCGCCAATCGGTCCGAAGGGAGAGCTTATCCCTGACCCGGCGGTCGATGAATTCCTTACGCGACTGAAGCAAGATATGCGTCATCCCCGGCCGGGTACGGAGTCGATTGCCGCCGCCCTCCAGGTGGTGCAACGAATGGCACTCGAGGCCGAGAGCGAAGAATCCATGGACCACGGTGAATTCCACGCAGCGTCACACAGCTGCATTGCTTGCGGAAGCGCAAACCGCGCGGAGCACAAGTTCTGCGCAACCTGTGGTGTTCCATTGGTAGAAGCCCCGCAGGAGGCGCCAGCCGAGCCAGCAAGGCTCAAGGCGAACTTGGCGCCTGCCCCAGGGCAGCACCACTACCACCATCATTATCATCACCATTACTTCCCATCACCTGAGGGAGCTTCGCGGTCCTCGGGCACGGAACCCCGCGCGGTCAGCGACACCGTTGGACGCGACCCCGCTGCGCGAGTGCGCGCTCCAGTGGGCGCAACCGGTTTGAGTCGGGCGGAGGCTGCGGTCCGCAAATTGACCCAGGATTGGGTGCAGGCGTGTAACACCAAACAACTGGATGATCTGGTGGAGCTTTACGTCGCCGATGCGCTGGTGTTGCGATCCAATGTGCCGGCAGTGCGCGGGACCGGGGCCATCCGCGAATTTTTCTTTGGCGTCCTCGATGCCGGATTGGGCGAGGTTGAACTGGAGCCGCTGAGGGTCGAACTTTTTGGAGATGTCGCTTACGAAGCCGGTCGCTGCCAGATGCTGGTCCCGGTTGCGATGGGAAAGCGACGCGAAGAGCGTGGCAAGTACGTGGTTATCGTCAATCGCCAGGGTGCTGGCGAATGGAAGATCGTCGCGGATTGTTGGGCAAGCGATCTGAGTTTGGGAATCTCAGGCGAGCCTGCCGCCAAAATGGTTCCAGAAAGCCCGTCGCCCCGCCAACCACGCAAGCCGTGACCACTGTGCAACTGATCCCGGCAATTCACGCGGCTACGCCTAGCTTTCGCAGATACTGCATCATTTGTTCCGCATTTTCACTTTCAATAGTGTCCATACCCAGTTTTCGGGCGCATTCGAGATTCAGCGCGCGATCATCGATGAAGCAGCACTCATCCGCTGGCTTCTGGGTAATTTCCAACGCCAAGAGGTAGATTCCTTCTTCCGGTTTTCGCAGTCCCACAAAGCACGAACTCACGAAAAGAGTGAAGATTCCCCGCAGGCCGAAGTTCTGAATCCGGTACTGATGCAACTCTTTCGATTCGTTGTTGATGGTCGCCATCAGATACTTTCCCGACTTCGCCAACTCTCGCGCCAGGGCGAGCGTTTCGGTACAAGGTTGCGACAGGGAGAACATCTAGTTTTTGAAAGCCTCGCGGGCAAACGGCCGCGGACGAGAGAAAATCGTCCGGTCAAGATATTCGTCGAGGCTAATTTTGCCGCGCTCGAACGACGAGACGATCATCTCGTGACGGTCGGCAAACTCTTTCTCGTGCAGCTTGAATTGAGCAATAGCTCGTTCTCTCGGCTCGCGGTCCCAGGCATTGGTCAGAAGCACGCCTCCGATATCCCAAAAGAGTGCTGATTTGAGGCAAGAGGGTCCTCCGCGATTCACTTTCTTCGAAGTAGGTTGATGATACACGGGGCAACTGCAAAGAGGATGCGCCTGGAGCACGGTCGGGCTCGCCCGCCGCTCGCGACTAAAGGGCCGTACGACTAAAGAAAGGAAAAGCGCTGCCGATAAATTCTTGGAATGGATAAGTTGTGACGGCGAAAAAGAAAGCAGAAGTGATGTCGCAATGAAAAAGACCCTCCTTTCGGCCGCGCTGCTTTCTTTGATCGGATGTCTCCCGGTTCGACGTCCAGGGTTGATCATACCCTCTCGTTGCGTCGCTATCAGCGTCCGTAGCTTTACCCAGCCATGCATGCAGCTGGCAGACGGCCGGTTCATCTGCAACGGCGTGGTGATCACGGCGAGATGTGTAGCTCAGTCTGGAGAGCAAGCTCAGAAGGGCAAGGATCCCGGTCAGTGACGGTACACGCTGGTTTCTGGATGGTAGTTGCGCCAATCAAACCAGTAGTCTTTCAGCGCGGGCAAGCGCTGCAAGCATTTTCCCGTGGCTGGGCCGGCGATGGCGCACCCCTGAAAATTCCATTCGCTCCCGGAGTTAGAATCTACCAGCGCCCAATCGCTTCCGGTCCGGCGGAACAATTCAATGTCGCCTCCGTCCAGGCGGCTCACAAACGTACGCACTGATTTTCCGTCTGGACCAACTATCAGCATGATGGGAGTTCCGCCAAGCCGATCCTGAATCGGCGATTGTGCCAAAATCGCGGACATGGGATAGGCCCGGCTGGCTCCTCCGATTTCCATCCCAATTACTACGTCCCGTGACTGAAACGGGGTTCCCTGAAAACTGAGGACCACAGGTAGTTTGGCCACTTTCGGTTCCCAGTCGCTTTCGTATTGATCCGCGTATTTCGCTACCGGAGCAAGGACCTGTCCAGCGGGCGACTCCTGCCTCCACAGCCCGAAGGTCAGTTCGTCGCTCATGACGGCATCAAGTTGCTGACCTTTGAGTGGCCCAAAGATAGATCTGCCAGTGATCTGCTGCCACCAGCTTCCGGTTTCGTCGTCGCGCATGAGAAAGTTCTGATTGTTGATTCCGGCCAGCCGGAAATGTAGCGTTCTCCCACTCGCAGTACGTTTCCACACCAGACCGGTGTGACAGAGCGTTCAATAGGTCACCGCGATGGGCACGCCACCCACGACATCGTTGACCACGTGGTGATATGCCATTTCGCGAATCGGATAAGCGCGGGCGTCATTGCCGAAGCGCACCGCAATCACCATCTCGGAGGAATCCAACTTCGTGAGATCTATGGATTCGAACCCGACCGCCGGAACAGGGTGGAACATCCACTCGAAGTAATCGATACGGGACATCAGGGCGGCACCGCACGCCAGGCACAAACCAAGCACCAGCGGAACCCGTTTCCAGATCGAAAGGCGAGGCCACAAGACGACAGCTAAAAGCATCGCTCCTGCGGTGAATACTGCCGTCCAGAATGGGGCGTGTTGGCGCAGAGCCATTGCAAAAACGAGTCCGCGGGGAGACTGATAGCGGAATGGCCGAATGATAAAAGCCGGGATGAAAAAAAGCCGAAGCCGACAGCTACGAGCAGCGCAAATCCAAAGCTGGGGATCATGCTGCCGCGCTTCACCTGGACTGCGCTGCTATCAACGTCCTGCATTTTAAGATCCTCTGCTCCGCAACTCGTGACTCGGATGCTCTTCCAGCGGACAGTAAAAATATAGAGAACAAGATTAAACCGCAATAGTTGATTTATATCAGACAAGAAAAAAGCCCCAACCCTGCGACGCAGGATCGGGGCGGTTGCTCGAGTGCTTAGTACGGAGTGAAGTCCTGACGGAAACTAGTGTTGTCTACGTCGCGGAACATGGGCGTTCCTGGTGGCAGGTTGGCCGGGTTCAGGAACAGCGTGTCGAAAGAATAGGCACGCGTGGGCGGCGAGTAGACGGTAGTACAGCACTTGAAGATCCCAGTGGCGTACTGCGCGTAGTACAAGCTGACCAGCGATCCCTCATAGTGGAGCGGCGCCCCCCAGGCCTCGATGTAGCGCAGGAAGTTGTGCACGCCGCCATCGGTTCCATAGTCGTTGGCTGCGCCCCAGGTAGTCGGCTGCTGAAAGTCGAGGTTCTTTCCGGCGGCAACAGCCATGCGATAGTAGGTCTCGCTTCCGGGACGGCTGCCGGGGCTGGTGGGGTTATTGAAGCCGTTCACGTCGCTCCAGCTATTCGAGAGCACCGTGACCGCGTCTGCAATTACTGCGGCGGCGGCATGGTTAGCGTCTACCCAAGCATGGTCGGCCAGGGAGGCATTGTAGTCGCCGAGGACATATACGGGGTTTTCCGAGGCCACAGTAAATCCGCCCGTGTAGCCCGCCCGCGTAGGTAAGTTGCCACGGGTGCCATTTATGAGCCGGAGTACGTGGCGGGCGCCTGACACCCGGTTTGCTCGGGCGGTGGTGACGCAAGCCAGACGCGGCAGGAAAGGATTGGGCTTGGCGGGGACAACGTTGGTGCTGACCCCAAAGCCATCGCCAATATTGGCTCCTCCCCAGTTGTCGAGTAGTCCATTGCCGTCCACGTCCTCGGCACTCTCCAGCAATCCGTTAGGAGTGCCGATTGGGTCGGCGGAATTGATCACATCCTCCAACCCGGATTCCCCCGTCTTGGTGGGTGGCACGACGTTGGCGTCAGGGAGCATACCCCGGCGGTCCGAGAAGTAAAGCACGTATCCGTTCTGTTTGGCGTTATCCGTCAAGGCGCCGTTTCCGCCGAACGTTCCGTTCAACCACTGCCTCAGGTTCCATACGTCCAGTTCGACGGCGTTCATCACGCCGTTGGGGGCGCAGCCGGCTTGGCTGGTGTCGCGAACTTCGCCTTCACGGGGATCGTAGAAATTGATTGGGTACCAATTGTATTGCGAACCGGCGCCGGCGGCGGAGAGCGCGCTCACACCTGCGCCGTTGCCACGAACCGCTAATTGCTGGAAGATGAGGATTGCCTTGGGGTGTGCGGTGTTGGGCGCGCCAATAGCTGTGTTCGGGATGCCAGTGCCGCGGCCGAATCCAAGGGACAACCACTCTGCCGTCACTGGTAGCCAAGTTCCGTCTGCCTTCTGGATCTCCACTCTCAGCCAGCCGTCGACCAGTGGCCACTCGCTGGCCCCAGTGCCGGAATACAAATTATTTCCGTAAATGTGGAGCGGGGCTACAAAGTTGGTGTCAACGGGAGCGGCCGGGGCCGACGTCTTAGATTCGCCGAAGTAGCTCGTACCCACACCGGTCACGGCGATACCGGCTTGCGCGGTGCCCGCGCTTCCGATGTCCGCGGGACGGAGGGGAAGCAAATGGGCATCCTCAATGCTGGCCAGCTGTATGTCCTGAGCGTCGATCAGGGCGGCGTTGCCGTTGTGGTTCTCGGCTGGATCGTCGCTGATCTGGATCCGGATCTGAGCTTGGTTAAACAATCTCGACGCAGATAAGGTCGAGCCAAGGACCTCGCCCGGTGCGGGGCGACGAATAATTTGTACCGGCCCTACGCCAGCGCCGACAAAAGGCAGCGACAAAACATTGGCTCCTGCGCTGCCATTGAGAAGGTAGGTGTGATAGTTACTCACGGTTGTGGCCCAGCCAGAGGGCCCGGGAACCGTGGTGTTGGTCGCACTGGTGGGGCCGGCTACCTTGCTGCCTTGCGCCAAGCCCAGGTTGAGGCAACTAGGTCCGGGAGCGGCGATGTCACAACCGGCCGGGGCGCTCGGAATATAGACCGATCCCGTGTAGTTGACGGCGGTGGGGTAGCCATTGGCCAACTGCTCACGAATCACTTCCTTGGCCGCGGCAACTTTGTCGTGCATGGTGAGGGTGGCCCCACTCGCGAGGAAGAGACTGCCATTGGCGTGAACTCGGCCGGCGAAATCGAAGGCGGGACCAGCGAAGTAGCTGCAGTCGCCATCACAGAAGACCCCAAACTGGAACACCGGAATCAAAGCGACTTCGACAGTGCGAACCATGCGCACTTCGTCTCCAAGCGGCCGCTGTGCGGTCACAGAAAGGGTTATAGGAATGATCTGGGCAATCAGACCTTGGTTATTGCCGGAGGAGATGGTGTTGGTCGTGCTCTTATAGCTGCCATCCGGATTCGTGCCGTTGGTGGGGGTGAGGGTGTACTCCGTATAGGCGACGCCAGGAATGGTCGGAGGAAAAGCTTGCAATGCCCCGATGTTGCCCGCGTTGGGCGCCTGGCTGGAGGAGAACAGGTTGGCCAGGTCGGCGGTCATCTTTTCCATGCCGCCCTCGGCAGCGTGGTAGGCCAGACCATTTTCCAGGTCGTTGCCGCCCACGCGAGCCTCGGTATTTACCATGTACATCAGCCCCAGTGCGACCCCAGACAGCAGCAGTAGCAGCAGCAGGGTTGCAATCAGGGTAAATCCTTGTGAATGATGTTGTTTAGCATCCATAGTTGCTGTTCTCCTCAATCTCTTCCGTCCTCACTGGTAACGATTGCGAAAACTCATGTCACGCACGCTAACCGAAGTCGACAGGTCCATACCTTGGAACCCCGGTCTCCCTCTCATCTGGCTGCGGGCGGACATGCTGGCAATGTTGACTTTACGAATCTGACTGGGGGCGTAGCCTGCGCCGATGATGTCTTTTATGTTGGAGGTGTCGATGCTCGCGCTGTTGATCACGTCATAGGTGAACTGCAGATCAGCGATGTTGTCCGCAACTGGCGTGGGGGTCTGGCCATTTACCTGGCGCATGAGCTGGGGCGGCAAATCGTCCGCGGTATAAAGAATCCCATCAGGGCCGGGGTTAATATTCATGTAGTAGGTGATCACCAGAATCCGGACAGCGGGTATAACGACCGTGCTAGGGGGCGCGGGTGGGGCTGGGGTGCTGATAGCGTTCATGTTGCCGCTGGTCGCAGTACTTTGATTGATGTGCAGAGGATCCAAGTCCGCGAAGGACAACGTAGTGGTAGTAACCCCGGTTACCTCTGCGACGGCCGTACCGCCGTTGGTCACCATGATCAAATCACCGACCTTGATTCCGATCGCGGGATCGTTAAGAGCGGGAACGCTCGGGCCGGGAGTGATTTGGGCCAGGGTAATGCTGTTGCCCGCGGGCCCAAATGCCGTCACTTTGTATTGATTGATGGAAGCAGTGGTGTCCGCGTAAGCGATGGTGATAACGTCCGTATTCGCGCCGCCAGCACTGAGCGGTATGCCCGCTCCAGGGCTTGGAACTATTCCGTCGAGATGTTGGCTGGGATAGGCGATGCCCGCCGGGGCGGTGCCTGCGACGTAACACTTCGTTTGATCGCAACCATAGATTGGGTTATTGGGGCCGCCAATGGGCAATTGCACTCCGCCAGTAGGAAGACCGGCGCCGGCCAGGCTGATGTCCTGAGACAATAGGCCGACTGCTGCCCGACCGTTCTGCTGCATCTCCGCCCGTTGGCTGATCACGTAGGTCGCATTCAGGGCTTGCGTGAACAGTTCCGTCGCGGAGGCAATCAGAATGAGCCCCGCTGCCATGGCGATCATCAATTCCACCAAGGTAAAACCGCGAGTCTGCATGGTTCGTGTACGTCGCATATTCACCCTTAGTCTCTACCGGTATTGCGAAATGTAAGCAGTCATCACGTAAGTCTTTGGCGCTTTCGTGCCTGTACTCGCGTTGTACTGCACCGTGATCGTGACCGAGCGAAGAGAGGAATATTGGTTCCCGCTAGCGTCGTTCAGGGGGGAAATCAGGATTTGTCGCGTGTAGTTATTAAGCGGCCAGTAAACGTCATCAGCTGTTCCAAGAATGCCATCCGGCCCGGGGCTGATCAGACACTTGCTGGGTCCCGGACAAAGTGGGTTGGCATTTAAATCGTCCGCCGTGCCCTCCAAGCCATCCGGTCCCGGATCCAAGATCTGATTGAAGCCATCTACAAAGATGCCGCCGTTCGCCACGTTCTGGATTTGACTCCACGGGATCTGTGCAGTGTCGCGTGCTGTAAAGATGCTCTCCAGCGTCTGCGATGCCAATTGCTTGGCAATCATGTCTTCCTGAGCAGTCTGAGTGGAGGCCAACGATAAGCCAAATACGGCCAGCATGGAGACGAGACCCACGGTCAGGACTACAGCCGAAATCATCACCTCGATCAAGGTGAAGCCTTGCTCGGCCGTTCGACTCACCGAACTGCATCGAAATCTATTTGCCACTATCAGTTTGGCTGCCATTGTGATGTCCCAGAGGTCGCATTTTTGTAGAGTCGCCACCCGTGCAGGCGTCCAGTTAAACCGTACAGCGTGATGGCGCGCGAAGTATAAAGATCACCCGGATGTGCCATGTAGATGACACCATTGTTGATGTTGCCCGCCTGGTCATAGCCTCCGCCGTTCGGCTCGAAGTAGACGGTCGTGCCTCCGCCACCATTTCCCTGATCGAGATCAAGTGGCGAGATAGCAGTACCGAAACCATCAGGCGTGGTCGTCGCTGTGGTGGGGATTCCTGGCTCGGTGTCGAAATTGACGTCGAATGGCAGTTGATATGTATTGATCAGCACAGGGGGTGGCAAAGCTGGGGTGCCCTGATCCTGCCGCCATACCTGCATCGTCTGCGGCAGCGCGAAGGTCACGAAGTACGCCTTGCGGTCGTCGATGGCTAGCTGTCTGGTATTCCGCAATGTCTCCAGCGTAAGGTTGTACGCTGTGGTTACACGCGCGTCCTTCAGGGCTCCCTGGATGCTGATGATCGCGAAGGCGCTAATGATAAAAGAAATGCTCAGAGCGATCATCATCTCGATCAAAGTGAAACCGCGTTGCTCTCCGTTTAGCATGTACCCTTTCTCGGGAGAACTTCTACCGGCATCGAGTTGATAAAAAGGGGTCAATGGAACTCCGCTCTGCCGCCATTACGGGGGTGAGGTTGGCGTCCCTGCCGCAGATTAGAGGGAGGAACTATCATCGGCGGGCCTGCGACCTGCCCGCATCAATGCTCATCGTAAGGACAGGGTGACGGAGCGTCAAAGTACTAAAGTAGGAGATTGCAGGGTTGGACCTAAGTAACGTAATCGAGGGCTATAACTCTGGTCACTTTGGCGGTTGGCGAAGCTCGCTCCGCCCTTATGCCAATTCTTCAGGCGAACTCTCAAGCGCCGCGTTTCGCGGCCATACTTTTGCCGGACTTGTTCGCCGGCTTACGCGAGGCAGGCACATAGGCGCATGAGCGCGAGTCATAGTGCTCCACTAAGCATGTTGGGCACAACTGAAGTTGGTGCGCACGGCACTGAATCACAGGGGTCTCGCTGGCACACAGCTCACAACCGCCACGAGATCGCCGGCTCGAAGACTTGCTTTCGCCCTCCGGTGCGCCGGCTGCGACTTTGAATTGCAGCGCTCGGGCTTTGCAGTAGATGCCCGTGGCAGCCAAGAACGTGCCTAGCGACAAAAGGCACGCACCCAAATCCAACAAAGCGGAGTCGCGATGCTCGCCCAGAGCAGCGGGAAGGATACAAATTCCGAAAAACACCGCCAACGCCCCCGCCGCGATAATCGAGTTGCCAGCTCGTGACGTCATGCCTAATTCCTTACGACGACGATCAGGATTTTGCTCATGCGAATCCGCTGGTAACCCAGCAAACCCAACCATATCTCGTTGCTAGTTTGAACTCCAGATGACGAAAGTCACTCTCGATCATTGCGGGCAATTTCACCAGAGATGACTGTGGTAACTTGTCGCAGCTTACTCGGAGACCTAACATGCTGCGAGTATGGCGCTTACATCGCTTGTAGTGTGTGCCGACGCAAAAGCAATTCAGGTGCTTGGCCAACTTCTTTCGGAGTTGAACATCGGGGCAGAGTACTGTGGGGATGCGCAGGTGGCTGCACCACGTGTGCGCACACAACCTTTTGACGCGATTCTGGTCGATTGTCAGGATCAGCAGGCAGCGCTTGAATTGATCTCCGGCGCGCGCTCCAATCCTATTAACAAAAGCTCGCTCATCCTCGGGATCGTTGACACACGAGATCAAGTACGCGACGTTTTTGCCAAAGGCGCCAACTTCGTTTTGTACAAACCAGTCACCGCGGAGCGGGTGGGCAGTAGTCTGCGAGCAGCCCGAAGCCTGATGCGGCGAGAAAAGCGCGGCAAGGAGCGGGTTTCCTTGCATGCGCAAGCTTCCATTTCCTACGCCGACAGCGAGGATGTCGCTGCTGTCTTGCTAAGCTTGAGTGAAGACGGCCTCGCGCTGCAATCGGAGCGCAAACTGCCGCCTCGTTGCAAGGTGTATTTTCAGTTCACCTTACCGGGAAACGCGCCCAAGGTTCGGCTCTCTGGCGAGGTGGTCTGGCAGGACGCTAGCGGCCGCGTCGGCATCCGTTTTGCTGATGTGCCACAGGCGTCCCGCCGCATACTAAGCCAGTGGATCAAGACCACCTTGTCCCAACAAGTGAAAGTTGAGCCCTGCCTGCCGCCAGTTTCGCAGCAGCCCGCGACACGAGCCAATGCCGGATTTGGTTTGCTGTCCGCTTCCTCCTCTAACCGCAGAGAGAAATCTCGTTATGCCTGCCGACTGGGCGCTGACATTTATCGTGCAGGAGAGAAAGTTCCTCACCGCTGTACGCTGAGCGATATCAGCACTGGTGGTTGTTACGTGGAGACGCCGGCGCCGTTTGCGACCGGCACCACAGTCCAGATCGTGGTCCGCACGCTGGAAATGAAGGTGCAAGTGTCAGGGACGGTACAAACGGTGCATCCGGGTTTTGGTATGGGGGTGGAATTCAGTTTGAAGAGCCCCAATGAGCGGGAGCAGGTTCAACAGCTGATTGCTTGTCAGGTAGAGGCGTAACCAACGCATTAGTGTTGCACTGAAGTTGTCGTTTCTTCTGCCGCTTTCCGGAAATAATCGAGCGACAGCCGCAGCCCGGTCTCCAGATCAATCTTAGGTTCCCATCCCAGCAGAGTTCGGGCCTTAGTGATGTCCGGCCGCCGCTGCTTTGGATCATCTTGAGGCAATGGCTCATATCGTATTTTGCTCTTGGATTCGGTGACAGCCAGCACGCGCTTCGCGCATTCCAGAATGGTGAACTCAGTCGGATTCCCCACGTTAACCGGAAGATGTTCCGACGATTTTGCCAAACATAGCAAGCCTTCAATTTCGTCGCTTACATAGCAAAAACTGCGAGTCTGGCTGCCATCGCCGTAGACAGTCAAGTCTTCGCCTCGAAGTGCCTGTTTCATAAAATTAGGGATCACGCGACCATCATGCAGCTGCATGCGCGGCCCGTAAGTGTTAAAGATACGCGCGATGCGGGTGTCTACTTTGTGGCTGCGATGATAGGCCATGGTTGCGGCCTCAGTGAAACGCTTGGCCTCGTCGTAAACCGAACGCGGTCCAACGGGATTCACGTGGCCCCAATAAGTTTCCTTCTGCGGATGCTCCAGCGGATCTCCGTAGCACTCAGAAGTGGAGGAGACTAGATATTTCGCGTTGTATTTCCGCGCCACATCCAGCGCGTGAAAGGTGCCCAGCGAACCCACTTTCATGGTAGCAATCCCGTGCGCCATATAATCTACTGGGCTGGCCGGGCAAGCGAAGTGAAATACGTAATGCACCTCGCCGCAGTCAAAAGGTTGGTTGATATCGAGCTGCCGGAATTCGAAGCGAGGCTCATTGCGCAAATGGTTGAAGTTGGATGGTCTTCCGGTGAGTAAATTATCGACCGCGATAACCGCGTAGCCTTCAGCCAACAAGGCATCGCACAAGTGCGAGCCCAGGAATCCGGCTCCGCCGGTCACCAGGGCGCGTCGCCGATCGGTCATTTCTTGATTTTCCTCGAGGGAGCCGTGGCCGCGGCCGAGCGCGGTTCCGGCGCGGCGGCTGGTCGGCCGACGCTGTAATAGGTGAATCCGTGCGCCGCCATGGTCTCGGGATTGTAAAGATTGCGGCCATCGATCACAATCGGATACTTCAACTGCGTGTGCAGGCGTTCGAGGTCTAGAGCGGAAAACTCTTCCCACTCGGTCAAGATCAGGAGAGCATCCGCGTCGCGCGCCGCGTCGTACGCACTGCCCACGAATTCCACCTTCGATTGCAGAACTTCGCGAGCTCGTCCGACCGCGGCAGGATCATAGGCGGCGATCTGACACCCTTCCTGCAACAAAGCTTGCACAAGGAGAATCGCTGGCGATTCGCGGATATCGTCGGTTCCGCCTTTGAAAGCCAGGCCCAACACTCCCAGCCGCTTCCCACGCAGCGTCCATAGCGCGCTCCGCACTTTGCGCAGGAAACGTTGCCGCTGATCTTCATTGATGCGCATGACTTCATCGAGCAGGCGGAACTCGTACCCGCACTCTCGAGCAACAGAACGAAATGCCATCAGGTCCTTGGGGAAACACGAACCGCCGTACCCAATGCCAGGATTCAGAAAACGTGGTCCGATGCGGGTGTCAGTCCCAATTCCCTGGCAGACCTGCTGCACGTTCCCCCCTACCGACTCGCAGATCGAGGCCACGGCGTTGATGAATGAAATCTTCATCGCCAGGAATGCGTTGGAAGCATGCTTGATCAATTCTGCGCTCTTCGCACTGGTAATAATCAGAGGAGGCGGAATCTGCGTCCGATCGGGTCGCGGAATTGCATCGGGTCGCCGATAGTAGCCGCCATCGGTGAGTGGCGCGTAGACCTTACGCAGAACGGCTGCGCAGCGTTCGCTGTCGGCGCCGAGCACGATCCGGTCGGGATATAGGAAGTCGGTAACTGCCGTCCCTTCGCGCAGAAACTCGGGGTTGGAAGCGACATCAAATGAATCAGGAGGGACGGCGTTGCGCAAGATAATCTTACGAATCCAATCGCTGGTATAGACCGGGACCGTACTCTTTTCCACCACCACTTTGTAATCGTTGATAGCGCCGGAAATGCTTCGCGCCACCGACTCCACGTAGGAAAGGTCCGCTTCTCCCTGCTCCGTGGGAGGCGTGCCAACGGCGATGAAGATCACCTCGCAGGCCCGGGCCGTCTTCTGTATGTCATCGGAGAACTTCAACCGGCTTCCGCGATGGCGTTGCAACAACTCCGGCAGAAACTTCTCGTGAATTGGAACCTGGCCGGATTGCAATGCCGCAAGCTTGTCATGGTCAATGTCCACCAGGATAACGTCGTGACCCAGGTCGGCAAGGCATGCCCCCGCCACCAGTCCCACGTATCCTGATCCGACTACCGCGACCTGCATTCCAAGGCTCCGAGCCATACTTTAACAGCTTTTGCGCGTCCGGAGGGAGATGACAAATGTAATGCGTGGGTGAAATTGCAAAACGGGAATGGGGATTGAGAACTCAGAACTAGTAACCAGGAGCTGGATTCTTAAGGCGCTTGCGGCCGCAAAAAACTTTTTCCCTTCTGTTCCGAACCCAAGCCCACCGCGGTCATGAGCAACACAATGTTTATGATCTCGAATGCGGCCAGAGCCCAAGGGTAGCCGAGCCGATCGCGCAGTGCGTACTCGATCGTATTCGTCCCGGCGGCAAACAGAATGCCGAGCTGGTAAGCAAAACCGGGCATCAGTCCCCGCGCTGCGTCAGGAGAGAGCTCGTTGAGGTGCGCGGGAATGATTCCCCAGGCACCTTGCACGCCCACCTGCATCAGGAATGCGCCCACTGCCAGCACAGCCAAGGACCCGCCGAATGCCCAGGCGGGAATGACCGCGAGAGAAACGGCCAACGCGGCAATCATGCTGCGACGTCGTCCCAGTCTTTCTGAAAGATGCCCGAACGTAATCGCACCCAGCACAGCGCCGATATTGAACAGAATTGCAATGTAGGAGACCACGGCCGGCGAGAATCCCCGCGCTGATTTCAGAAAATCGGGATACAGATCCTGAGTGCCGTGCGAAAGAAACATCATGAGCGTCATCAGCAAGACCAGGTAAGAAAATGTCTTTAAGTGAGCGCTTGCGGTGCGCAAAATTGCCGCGACGGTTGGTGCGCGATGCTGCTGCCACGCTTCCGACTCGCGGACTTTGGATCGAATGTAAAAAGCCAGCAGTGCGGGTACGCCACCCACCCAGAACATCGCGCGCCATCCCCACGCCGGTTGAACAAAACGTGCCGCCACGGCCGCTAACAGGTAGCCAATGGAGTATCCGCTCTGCACTACGCCGGACAAAATGCCTCGCCATTTCGCCGGCGCGCTCTCCATGGCCAAAGAAGCGCCCACTCCCCATTCGCCCCCCATGCCGACACCGTAAATCGTCCGCAAGAGCAGAAATACCGTGTAATTGGGTGCAAATCCGCACAAAAGTTCGACGACGGAGAAGAACACCACATTCGCCATCAGCAGCTTCCGGCGCCCATAGCGGTCCGCGAGCAGGCCAAAAACCACGGCGCCCACCGGCCGCATGGCCAGCGTGTAGCCAATGGTCGCGACGATGGCGCTCTTGGGGACGTGAAACTGGATTGCCAGCGTGTCGATCAAGAACACGATCACAAAGAAGTCAAAGGCGTCCAGCGTCCATCCCAGAAAGCTGGCGGTGACGGCATGCCACTGGTCGGAGCGGGAGAGCGGAGTGCTTGAAGTCGCACCGGGAGGGACCGCCATTTCGAATGGGGTCATAAGACCGGGTAATAACATCATGATGAGCCCGTTGGTGCAACATCCAGGACCATTCGACTCGTCCATTTCTGTTGACAAGCGGCGCGTTTCGGGGGAAACTCCGCTCACTTACTCTAAAAGAACTAGTGCCGTAGTTTATTTTCGTGGGCCGCCACTGCCCCGGCGACGGTAAGCGACAACCCTCTGATTGCAAAGGGTTACTAGTGTCTCCTCAACCAATGTTGCGGCCTGATTCGTCCCCGTCCTCCAGGGCCGGTGGTCCGTCAGGGCCTTCGAGCGGCCGTGGGCCAGAGTGGCTGGACGACGAGTCTGGGCTTTACTTGGCAGAGCTTGCCGCTACCCTGGCGTCTCACGGCGGGGGAGCCTTGTCCGCCGATCTGGCCCTGGATCTCTTGCTGAATGAAGTCGTCGAACAGGCGTGCTTGGCGACGACTGCGACCGGTGCCGCGATCGCCCTGGCCCGTGACCGTGAGATGGTCTGTCGGGCTACTACGGGAGTCAATGCTCCAGGCCTCGGCGTCCGTCTGAACACCCGCTCAGGCCTTTCCGGTGCCTGCTTTCGGAGCAGAGAAGCGCAGCGCTGTGACGACACGGAAGCTGATCCGCGAGTGGATGCCGCCGCCTGTCGCGCCCTCAACGTGCGCTCCATCCTGGTAGTTCCGGTTTTGCATGAACAGGAGCTGCTGGGTGTCTTCGAGATCTTTTCGACGGAGCCCGCGGCCTT
This sequence comes from uncultured Acidobacteriota bacterium, assembly GCA_963696025.1. Classification (GTDB taxonomy): domain Bacteria; phylum Acidobacteriota; class Terriglobia; order Terriglobales; family Acidobacteriaceae; genus JABCYV01. Next base: position 345,397 of record CAVOII010000014.1, on the reverse strand, counting down.
CGGCGAACGCGATATTCGGGTCCTGCAAGGCCTTTCCCGCCGGATCGTGGAGAACATACGTCGGGCTGAAGCCAAGCCAGCGCCTCCGGCCGAGATCAAATCTTTAGCGGCTAGAGTCCGTGTAGCGCAGCCTGCGGCGGATTTCGCTTCGCCCGGAATTCTCTTCGGCGGGCCGGAGCGGCCCAGTATCAGCGTCCATCGGCGAGATTATTGGACGGCGATTCTGATCACAATCGTTGTAACGCTGGCTTTGCTACTGGGTTGGATGGTGGGACGAGTTGGACGGCAGCGGACCGCAAGCCTTGATCGAGAACCAGCGCCAGCGACTCCTGTCGAGCAAGAAGCAGTGAGCATTCCACAAGCGAGCACGGATCGCTCCGCGGCTTCCAGTCTGCTCTCGGGCGAGAGAGAAGCAGTTGACAGCGCAGTGCCGTCCACTACTCTGGCTCCGAGCAAGTCTGCAAGGGCTGCGTCGTCCCCGAGCGGATTGACCGTATACGAAAACGGCAGACTCATCTACACAATGCCGGCAAAGAAATTACAAAACCCCGGGACTGAACTGGCCGGCTTGCGTTCCGATGAAACGCGAGAGGCGACCAAAAGCGCACTTCCTGCTGGTGAACCAGTTTCGGTTTCAAGCGAGACCGCGTGGGCGCACCTCAGCCTGCGAGTTGAGCCCGATTACCCCGAGGCAGCCAGACAGCAACACGTTGAGGGTCCGGTAGTTCTCAAAGCATTGGTCGGAAAAGATGGTGCAATTCGGAAGTTGACCATCATCAGCGGTGACAAGCAATTGGCCACCGCCGCCGTGGATGCGGTTCGGCAGTGGCGGTTCAAACCTTACCGGCAAAACGGCCAGCTTAGGGATTTTGAGACCCAGATCACGGTGAACTTCACCCTGCCTGAAGACGGTCGTTAGTTGATCGTCGTTAGTCGATCGTCGTTAGTCAATGCCGAGTCCTAAGACCAACCGCGATTATCCGTTTGCCAGTTCCTTGGCGCGCTGCGCCGATTTGACCACGGCCTTGATCAGCGTCACTCGCAGCTTGCCTTCTTCGAGCTCCAGGATGCCGTCAATGGTGCATCCGGCGGGTGTGGTTACCGCATCCTTCAACAATGCGGGGTGGTCTCCGGTCTCGAGAACCACAGTCGCCGCGCCCAGAGTAGTTTGCGCCGCCAGTAGCGTGGCGATGTCGCGCGGCAAACCTACTTTTACTCCGGCTTCGGCCAGCGATTCGAGGATGATGTAGATAAACGCCGGCCCGCTGGCGGAGAGTCCGGTCACCGCGTCCATGTGCTTTTCGTCCACGACCACAGTCTTTCCGACGGCATCGAACAACGCGCACGCGGCTTCCACATGGCGAGCATCGGAAAACTTTCCCTTGCACACAGCCGTCATGCCACAGCCCAAAGCGCAGGGTGTGTTCGGCATGGCCCGCACCACCGCTATCTCAGTGGCCAGCGCTTTTTCGATCTGGCCGGTATGGACCGAAGCAGCAACGGAAATAATGAGTTGCTTCCTCGAAACGACAGGACGAATCTGCTCGATCACCTCCTGCACTACCTGCGGCTTCACACAAACTAAAATGATATCGGCGTCGCGAACCGCGGCGAGATTATCGGTGCCGACTGGGATGCCTAATTTTTCAGTCAGGGCGCGGGCGCGCTCCTCATGCTGAACGGTCGCGAATGTCGATTGTGGGGTGAGCAGTCCTTTTTCCAGCAGAGCCCTTAGCAGTATCCCGCCAATCTTGCCCGTGCCGAGAACCGCTACTCGCTTGCCTGAAAGGTCAAACCCCATGTGTATGCACCTCAAAGAAGGATTGCCTATACTAACGCACCGAGGCGTTGGCGCACCGGAAGCCCGACTTATAAGGCCTGATGGAGCGCGAATCTGAGAACTGAGAACCGGAACTAAGAACTGCTAGTCGATGAGAGATCAGATTCTGAATCGACGCCCTGTGAGTCAACGACTATCACGCGTTACCCACGACTGGAAGACTCAGCGACTCCCAATTTTCGTTTTCGTATCTAAACGGGAAGGCGAGGTAGATTTCAGAGCACTACGCGAAAGTTGACTTGACAGGCGCAGCTATGCGGGCGATTGCGAAGTGCTGACACCCGGCGACTCTGAAAGCTGTCTCACAAATGCACAAGGCGGGCGGCCAGGTCGTTTAGGTGGCTTATCCTCACGAACTGCTGGGGAAGCGTATACGCTAGCGCTGCGATGCCGCGTCCAAGTTCTTTACGGAACTTTGAGACAAATTATCGCCATCACACGAAAGGGTACGCGGTCCAGACTTGAGACTAACCCTGGTCAAGCCGCCTTGCCGGGAAGAGACGCGATCTTTCCCCAGTTTCACCAGCCGAGCCACGATCGATCCGACCGTGCGATTGTGCGTTTTGGCGATTTCTTGGAAATCGATGCCGCGCCGGACTTCTTCGCACACTTGCGCGTCTTCGGTGCGAGTCCACGTCCTGCCCGCGTTGGCCGGCCGGGTCCGCTCGCGCTGCTCCAATTGCGCAAGCGCGCCCAAGGCACGGTTCAAAGCCTTGACGGTTTCCACCTGCCGACAAACCGAATCGGCTTCCAGGCTCTTTCCAGTTTCCGGATTCACTCCGTTGGCCAGCGCTCGCATAATTTTCAATGCGTCTTGAATTTCCATAGCAGCAGCTCCTTGCCCCGAGAATAGCCTCGGCGACGGCCACACGGTTGTGCCTCGTGAACACGCTGTCATTGCAGATGCCCGTTTTGGGAACCAAAACCCCTATTCTCTGCGTTGCTGTACTTTGCGATTTCCTTCCCGCTCTTTGTGGTTAAAGATTTTCTCCGGCATCGCGGGCAGAGACGATACTGGCTGCTGCGAAAAAGCTTTTAACTGCAAAGTTCGCAAAGATAAAGCAAAGAACGCAAAGACAAGCTGACTTCCAGTCTCCTATTTACGTATATTGATTCACGCAGCAGACAAGGGAATTTAACTCCATGGACTGGCAGGCATTCGCGCTTACGATCCGCCTGGCGATGCTGGTCTCGTCAATCCTCCTAGTATTGGGATTGCCCATCGCCTATTGGCTAACGCATACGCGCTGGCGCTGGAAATTTCTGGCCGAAGCCGTGGTGGCGTTGCCCATCGTTCTGCCGCCCACCGTGCTCGGCTTCTACGTTCTGGTAGCGCTCGGCCCACGTAGTCCGCTGGGGCGCTGGTGGGAAAGTCTGACCGGTCATACTCTGGCCTTCGCCTTCGAAGGCTTAGTCATCGGATCCATCGTGTACAGCCTACCTTTTGCAGTGCAGCCCTTTGCGGCGTCGTTCGCTTCCGTGGATCCGAGGTTAATCGCAGCGTCAGCAACCTTAGGCGCTTCCAGGCTGCGGACCTTCTTTCGCGTGATTCTCCCTTTGTCCATTCCTGGACTGGTGACCGGCGTGGCCCTAAGTTTTGCGCATACCATGGGAGAGTTTGGAGTAGTGCTGATGGTCGGCGGCAACATCCCAGGCGTTACGCGGACAGTTTCAATCGACATCTATGACAAGGTACAAGCTTTCAACTTCGCCGCCGCCAATGCTACCGCGCTGCTGTTGCTGATGATTTCATTTGTGATCCTTTCGGTGGTGTACGCTCTGAACCGCAGAGTGTGGGCGATTTGGCCGTGGAAGTAATGCCTTGACTCCCTGGCACCCACGAAAAGGCATAAGTTATGAAACATCACGGATGCTTATTGACTTTTCCTTCGTTTACCTTTGCGTCCTTCGTGGTTTGAGGGTTCTATGCGACTGGTTTCTGAAAGTGATGCTTTGGCAGCAATTCGGGCAGAACTTGATGAAGCTCTATCTGTTCAGGTCCACAAGCGGTTTGCGGCCGGCTTTGAACTGAATGCTGAGTTCATCATCCCACCCGGCATCACGATCCTGTTTGGCCCGTCCGGGGCAGGGAAGACGACGCTGCTTGATTGCATCGCGGGCTTGACCGTTCCAGATTCGGGCCGAATCGCAATCGGAAACCAGATTTTCGTAGACAATGCGCACGGATTAAACCTCGCGGTGCGGCTCCGCAGAGTCGGCTACGTCTTCCAGGACCTCGCACTGTTTCCTCATCTCAGCACCGAGAAAAACATTCAATATGGACTTGCCGCACTGGATGACAAAGCGAAACGTCTGCGAACCGGGGCCATCCTCGAATCTTTTCGCATCTCTCATCTTCGCACCCGGAAGCCGGCGGAGATTTCCGGCGGCGAGCGCCAAAGAGTTGCTCTAGCCCGCGCGCTTGTGACTGATCCTCGTGTCCTTCTGCTGGACGAGCCACTGGCGGCGCTGGACGCGGCCACCAAGTCGAGGATTATTGATGACTTGCGCGCCTGGAACCAGGCCCGTCGTATTCCGATCCTCTATGTGACCCACAGCCGTGAGGAGGTGTTCGCCTTGGGGGAGCGCGTGCTGGTACTGGACAACGGCAGGATTACAGCGCAGGGCACTCCTCATGAGGTGATGACCGCGCCGCGTCAGGAAACCATCGCGCACCTGGCTGGCTTCGAAAACATCTTCAATGCGCGCGTAATCGCCGCACACGCCGATTGGGGGACGATGACCTGCCAAATCGCGGGTAGTCCCGTCGAGTTGGAAACGCCGCTGGTGCGGGCGGAAGTAGGCTCAGACCTCCGCATCGGAATTCGCGCGGGCGACATCTTGCTGGCGACGGTCTCGCCCGCGGGGCTGAGTGCGCGCAATATGGTTCCGGGCCGCATCATTTCTCTCGCGCAACGCGACGTGATGGTGGTGGTCAAGGTAGATTGTGGAGTCGAAGTAGAAGTTCATCTTACTTTGGCGGCCCGAGATTCACTCCATCTCCAACCGGGACGGGAAGTGTGGCTGGTGGTGAAAACACACTCCTGCCATCTGATGGCGGGGTGATGTTCCCGGACCGAGACGTCGCAGAGAATCTCTCTAGGATCACTTTTGCGTCCGAGCTTCCATTACCTGCTCCATCTCAATCACTCCCACCCACTGGCCATTGCGTCTCTCGCTGTAAACGAGTCGGCCTCCGAGAATTTGGGCCGCGGCTTCGGGAGGCACATCACGGTGATAGCCAAAGAAACGCATCTTCCATTCCTGCCATCGGTGCCAGCGCTCTAATAATGGATGCGCCGGCTCGTATTTGGTGGAGAACACCAGCGCGACGTCGAAGCCGGAACGGACGTCGGTCGCTGACACGAGTTGCTCGACGGTAAAGCTTTCAATGCGAAGAACTCGCATCGGTCGCGTGACGTAGCCGAGATAAGGCCGGGTCATTTCATCGTTCGCCGGCCACGCAGTCAACACTCGCGCCATGGGATAGTATGCCTCCAGGAAGTTCTCAGCCTCCTGGTGCAAGCGAATGTAATTGCGGTAGGCAAGATTGTCCTCGATGGAAAACCCATACGGAGGATTAACGAGAAGCGCGGCCACGAACGCCAAGGCCACGATCGCTACCACCCCCCGCCACAGCCGTACCCTGCGCCACAGTGTAGAGACGCAGACGATAATCACAAGAGGAATCACTGGCAGCATGTAGCGCGCCAGCACCGCTCCTCCTACCAGGGCCATCGCCACCACATAAATTACGATCACGGCGAGGAACGCAAATTGCACGGCAACCGCGATCCGCGGGCGTTCTCCCTTTGCGCCGCCTCCGTTTTTGCCGTCTTCGTCTCGCAGCGGGGGAAGCCACATCGCCAGCAGCGCCGCCAATGTGAGCACATACAGATTGAGATATCCCGTCAGCTGAAAAATCCGTATTCCCAACGCCAGCACCATGCGCAAAGGATGCAGGGTCGCCTCCACATTGTAATGAAAGAACTCGGGGTTTCCGAATACAAAGCCAGTCCGCCGATAGTGATAGGCGTACCAAAGCCCGAGAGGAATTATCGGTACTAGAAGGAAAACCGATCTCCAACCACGCCGAGGAAACAGACAAAGCGCCTCGGAGTAATTTTTTCGCGGGAGTACCAGGCACAGTAACTCCCATCCAAAAAGAGCCACAGGTGCGAGGATCGCGGTTTCCTTCGCCAGCGCCGCCAATGAGAACCAAAAGGCTGTCGCCAGACGGCGGTCATCCACATAGGAGCGCAAGCCCCAGATGGTCAGTCCGGCTGCCGCGAGATCCAGGTGAGCCAGTGAGCTTTGCGTGAAGAACACGGGATAGAGCGCCGTGCAGACCGTCGCAGCAATCGCGACTTCAGGGTTTGCGACTTTTTGTGCCAGCCGGAATACACCGAGCAGAGAAAATGCCGCAATCAGCAACATTGCCGCATGGGTGACTGCAGGGAAGTAGCCCGCAATTTTCCACGATAGAGCCAGATATGCCATCACCAGCGGAGGGTGCGCATTCGATGGAGTTGAATGCGGAACCAGTATCCCGGTGAGCAGCAAATCGCGGGCTGCGGGCACGTAGTATCCGGCCTCGTCCCAGAAGTAGGGCAAGCGCAGCAGCGGCAAATGCAGGAGCAAGACAGCGAAAAAGAGCACGGCGAAAACCAGCGCGGGATGAAATTGGAGTGTCCTAATTTCGGCGCGTGACCCCGACGCCATTTAGTGCACCGGCCCGGGAGAAATCATCCGCGGATCGAGTTTAATCTCGCCAAACGTGCTTTCATAACCGGCCACGTTCTGCTGCAGGATGGCAGTTAAGGCTTTGGCTTGTTGCGGGCTCAGATAAATTCCCTGGAAATTCTGGACCTCCACCTGGGTTTCGCTTTGTTGCTGCAAAGTGCCAAACACCAGAAAAAAATCCCAGACATTCACCCGCACCTGCACGCTGTTGGCATAGGTCTCGCGATAGTCCGGCCGGTTTATCAGCTTGATATTGGGCTGCGTTGGATTCGCCATAGGCTAGACAGTGTAGCGGCATTCCCGTCGAGAAACAAAGTTGAGGCGCATTGCGGGCGTGAGCGAAGCGGGAGCCCGCAGCCGAAATCCCGAGCGCAATCGAGGGATCCTGGTGCTAGCTGGTGCGAAAGGGGACTCGAACCCCATGGGTTTTCCCGCCGCACGCAACCAGCCGACGAGGTGCCCGCCCAGTGATACGATAAAAGAAATGTGAGGCCGGGATGGCGGAATGGCAGACGCGCACGGCTTAGAACCGTGTGCCGAAAGGCGTGCAGGTTCGACTCCTGTTCCCGGCACCATTTCTTGTTAGAAGTGCGGACAATGTTGAAGAGGGACTTTGCAACACTCTTATCCGACGCAAAATTTGCTTGAATGCGCGGCTAAGGTCCCGGCGGCAAGAGACCAATTACAGGCCCACCCTTGGATGGTTGACAACAATCTACCAGCCAAGGTTACAGCTCATTCCCAAGCGCTCGGTCATCTGCTCGGCCAAGAACAAAAACTTTTGAAACTCGGCAGGTGTAGCAATTTTCGTCGAGGGAGAAGATTTCGCAGTTCGTGATGACAAGAGCACAGAGTATAAGTGGGAATTGATTCCCCGCAGTGGCGACGTTGATGAATATCGTGTAAAAAGCATCAACGACGGTAAAGAGGAGAAGATTATCCTCATGAAAGGCAAGATGGATTATCCTCGGCGAAGACGACTTTGGCGACTTGATCGCCCAGGGAGACATCGGCGCCAAGGTCCCTCAGTGATCGTGAATTGCTAGTGCCGATTCATATGCAACCAAGCTATTTTAGTAAGCCTGAACCTCGTTTCGCCCCAAAAGATTGGGCGCCGAAGACGGCGCCCATAACCCCTCGAAATAGAATTTTTGGTTCGGCCCTAAAAAGCGTGATCTTCCAGACCGCAGCTGCAGGTACCACGGCCGCTGCCGAGAACGATCTCCATCGCGCAGAACGATTGCAGGCCACTTAGTTCCGCCGTGGACAGATTCGCATCATGGAACTCGGTTTCAGAAATGACCCCTGAAGTGGCCACCGTCCTAATGGTACCGACCAAGCCCGCTTGGATGTGCGTGGCCCAGCCCCGAATTCCGGCGGTTGGAGTACCAGTGGTGGGATCACAAACCCCAGGAGCTACTTGGGTCGTTGAAACCAGCTTAATTACACCCCTATGGTTCACAACTGAGGTCAGAGAATTTGCCGTCAGGTTGCCGTTGATGGATTCAGAGATGAGGCCGTCAGCGGTTACCGGGCAACTGCAGCATTCTTGCAGTTCCTGGCTGTCGTCGAACACGTAGAACGCTGCGCACAGGCCGCCCCCCGTGTTGCCGTCGTTAATGACCCGCACAGTCCCATCCGGAGCGCCAGCAGTGTTGGCGTTCGAATAGTACGAAACCGCGTAGGTACTGCTATCTTGCGCCATCGCGGTTCCCGAGACCACTCCCAGCACGAGGGCAATGGCCAGTATGGACAAGATCGTACACACTACTTTCTTCATTCAAGATTCTCCTCGTTGGGCGGCGCGAGCTTGGGGGAGGGAATTTTAGCTGGACGCCCTCCGCGAACTTTAGCTGGTCGCAAAAGGTTTGCAACTACCCACGTGGATTAGTCCTGCCCCCAAATCAGGTTCTGGCGGGGTGTGAATTCCCCAATACCGCAGCAAATCGGCGGGAGATGTAGAAGTGGCGGCATAGTAACGAAGGGAGGGGATAGTGACGTAGAAGAAGCGGAATTTGCCAGGCCGTATCCGGGACCCACGAAGAAAATGCCTCTCGACCGGAAAGCCTCGCGACTCGCACAAATCTATCCCTTCGGGAATTGCGAAGACGCTCCCGTGAGTCAGAACAGATGGTTCGGCAGTTATTGAACCTGATTCAGTCCCTGATAAATGAACATGCCTGCGATTACCAGGAACATGAGACCCGAGACCCAACCCAGCCCCTTGACCAAAGGAGTGATCTTGTTAACCTTGGCCATGAGCTCCATCTGCTCCTGCGCCATCCCCGACGCAGAGTCATCCAAGAAAAGCTGATCGTCCTCTTGCATAGTGAGGGTGCTGCGGTAAATCAGGAGGATGATCAAGACGGCCGTCAAAATGCCCCACCCAATCAGCAGCCACACCAGAAAAGGAGACATAGGCCACCTCGGTAGTGAATTCGAGCCCGTTCCCCAATCCCAACCCAGAATATCAGGCTGTAGCCCACGCCAGCCTCGGGGATGGCCCCTACCGGCGCATTATAGCTCCGCCGGGCAAGGGTCACGCATTTTTGTTTCCGGTGTGCGTCCTGAAGAACGCCGGTTCATCTAAGTATTACAGAGGCACGCTTGAAATTTGGATTGGTTTTTCGCGCGCCCCTCTGCGACTGAGTTTGCTATAATCAAATTTGACTCATTGTTTCAAGGAGATATCAATGGCCACGACAACCATCCCGGAAGTGAAGCCCGAAACCAAGGTGAAGACCGCCCCCATTACCTTGACCCCAAACGCCGTCGCCAAGGTCAAGGAAATCATGGGCCAACAGAACCCCGTTCCTGCCGGCCTGCGCGTGGGTGTTGTCGGCGGAGGCTGTTCCGGCTTTTCCTATTCGATGTCGTTCGAAAACGCCTCCGGCATGATGGACAAAGTCTTCGACATGGACGGTCTTAAAGTCTATGTGGACGCGACTTCGGTGATGTACCTGAACGGATGCATCGTTGATTATGTTGAGACCCTGGAGGGCGCCGGCTTCAAGTTCGAGAATCCGAACGTGAAGAGCACTTGCGGTTGCGGCTCCTCGTTTAGCGTTTAACAGATCGGCGTCCGACGCGCAGAAACGTGTTTGGACGGTCAAGCCTCGTTACATTTGTGGCGAGGCTTTTCCTTTTGCAGAGATTGAGCTATTGCTGCTGTGGAGGCGGTTGGGTTGGAGGTTGGTTCTGCTGCGGAATCATGCCCGGCGATCCGAACGCCCCATTGTTGGATCCGAGTCCCCCGTTGCCAGATCCGAATCCTGTACCAGTTGCGCCTGGCGCGCCTTGTTGAAGATTGGGTATCGCTCCCTGTAACGGAGGCTGGTTCGGCGTGCTCAGTAATCCACCGCGGTCGGTTGTCGGATCATATATGAACTGCCACTCGTTATAGTGGTTCTTCTTATTGAACTCGCGAATGGTCTTATCTTTGCTAGTGCTGGCCACGCCAACGATTGGCCCACCTCCGAACACGGTAGCAGATAACTTGTCACCAGTATCGGTAGCTCCCTGAGATGATATGGACTGGGACTGCCCGTTGGAGCCGGGCTGATTCGCGTCCTGCGCCTGTGCATCCGTGACCGCGGGTGAGGCCGCTGCTGTGGCCAGGCCGCCCGATGCCGCCCCCAAACCTCCTGGTGCCGCGCCCAAGCCTCCTGCTGCAGGGCCGCCGCCCAGTGGGGACGCCCCAAAGGGAGAGTTGCCGCCGACCGGGGTAGCCCCACTGATCCCTGGCCCGAATGACGTTCGCACGTCCCCCTGCCGGAGTATTTTGAAGTCTTTGCCCGTCAGTGGATCCTTGTAGCGTTTGCGGAGGTAGTGGACGTTATTGGTGTTATCCAGCTGCTCAAGCCGTACGGGATAGCCGCCGGTCTTCTTCACAAAGCGGCGAATCGCCCGCGAGTATTGCACTCCGCGATGGATCAATTCCTCTTCGCGGTCGCGCTTGACCTGGAGAAAGATCGAAGGCGCCGCAGCCGCGGCTGCGATTACCAATAGCGTCACGAACAGCATGAGCGTAAGCAGAATGTAGCCCTGCTCAGAATGCCGCCTGCTCCGAGTTCTCACCGGCACCGCCATCGTACTGGAAACTCTCCTGCTACGCATCACTGCGTCTGCGTCAACGGAATACTCTGCCGGTTGTTATTAAGCACGTCTTCCACTTCCACGGAAACCGCCGTGATGCGCGAAATCTTATAGCGGCGGTCGACGATCTCACCTTCGCCGGCGATGAATACATCTCCACCTTGCGACAGGAAGACTTTCTTAGGCTCGCCCGGCTTACTGGCAAATCCAAAAAACACCAGATTGATGGGTGGCGGCGGCGGCGGCCCGGGCGGTGGCGGTGGAGGCATCGGGTTATCAGTGTTGGGACGATGAGTCGGCTTCGGAATGTCGGCCGCTGCCAGGAAGATATTTCGTCCCGTACCCGTATACTTGGTGTCTTCGCTAGCCCTGAGCCAGTCGAATCTCAACGTGGGATCGAGCGAAAATGAACCGGCGCCGACCTTCCTGCCGACGGTCGAGACCCGCGGCCCTGCTGCGGGAGCAGCGGCAGGGGCGGACGGTGCGGCGGCATTCGAGCTCCCCGACATAAACATCCATCGGCCCACTAACCCGAGCGCAAGCACGCCCAGCACGACCGCCGCAATCAGCTTGTTCCGGTTCTCCGCTCCCACTTCCACCTAAGCACCCGTCTTCAAGTAAGTTTCCAGCTTCAACTGCAGCCGGACCACTCCAGCCTGCTCACCGCCCAGTTCCACACTATCGATAATAAAAAATAACGGAGCACGCTCCACGGAGTTCACAAAGCGCACTAATTGAAGATAATCACCCGAAAAATCGGCTTCAATCTTGAGCGGCTGCAAACCCTCCGGCGGCGTTTCCTTCTCCGTTTCTTTAGAACCGTACTTGATTTGTCCGATTTTTACTCCGCTCTGCGCCGCCAGTTTGCCTAACTCCGCGGCGATAGCCGAATCTTGACCCGGCAAGCGCTTCTTGTAGAAATCATCGATCTGCTGACCCGCGGCGGCGACTTTCTTGTCCACATCCCGGAGCGGTTCAACTTGGCGGGTCTTGATCTGAATCTCGCTTCCCATCTGTTGCAATTGCTGGTCGCGGGAGCGAGCCGATCCCACCAACGGAGAAAACAGCACCACCGCCGCCACTGCGTCAACGAGCGCCAGAGTGGCAATCGCAACTTTCAACTTCTGTCGCGTGTCGCGTAAATCCGGCATTACGGTGATCCTCTTCGGCCAGCAGTTTCAGGGATGTACAAAGCGTTGATATCGAACCTTACATTGTCCCCTGTGCCTTGCCCACTCTGGGTGGTCTCGGACTCGATGTGCGTCTTCCGGAAGCGTTGCGAATCTTCCATTCTACGCACCAGATCGAGGGCGCGCTCGCGCGACTCACCGGCCACCACGAGCTTGATCGCCAGTTGTTTATCAGAAGTCATTTCAGGTTGGATCGAGACCACGTGGAGGCGTGGCGGCATCACCCGTTCCATGTCTTCGAAAACCCTGGTCCAGGAGAAAGCCTTGCGCTGAAAAAGATCGTTCAGAAATTGCGAGCGGTCGCGGGTGCTCCGATTTTCAGGCCGGTTCAAAATCGCTTCCGCATCGGCCTTCTGCCTGTCGAGCGCAGCGATTTGCTGCTCACCCTTGCGGACCAGCCCGCGGGCCCTCTGTGCCGCGGCCCACCCATGGAGGACACTATACAACAGCACCAAGGTGAGAACGCCCAACCCCGCCAGCGGCAGGCCCCAGCGCCACCAGAAGCTCCGCGCATCTTCGTAACGCTGAGTCGCGAGATTAATATCAATGCGCATCAGGAAAGCAGGGCTCCCACAACCCCGGCCATCCTCCACTTCGGAATTGCACTCACGGTCGTGCCCAGTTGCGACGCGACTACCAGTTCCCGGACCTCGGCGCCGGTCTGGGCTCGCAGTGCTGGCGCGGCCCCGCCTGACTCCGGCAGGCCGGCGACAAAAATCTGGTCGATGTTCAGGTGATAGGTGTCTTGGAAGAACACCACCGAAGGATAGACTTCCTCCGCCAGTTGTTCGCCAGTGATGGTGACGCCGCGGGTGTTTTCCAACGTGCGGAAAAGAAGTAACTGTTGCTGATCAAGGATGGCGATACTGGTGGTTCGAGCATCCACCTTAATGACCAAAGTGGGCATGCGAGCCTCGGCTGCGCCCAGCGCCGCGAGCATGGAAGGCAATACTACGCCAGGACTGTATCCCGCCTCATGAAAAGCAGATTCGTAGTCTTCGATCACACTGGTTAGCGCCACTGCCGCGATGACGCGCACGCCGTTATTCGAAGGCTGTGCCTGATAAGAGACCTTGGCTTTATCCACGTCAAAGGGAAGCGACTTCTTCAGGCGGAAACGCACCACTCCCTCGGCCTCTGCCGAGTTGGTCGGAAGTGTATCGAAATCGAGCAATACCACCCGAACCGCCGCATCTGGCAGTACGGCAATCACATCGCGAGAGCGACCGCCGACGCTGCCCAGGGTGTCACGGAGTGTTTGAAAGACCGAGTTGCGCTCGCGCAGATTAGCTTCGATAAGGTCGGGGACTACGCTGCCCGGCGCCAGTTCATGGGAAGAGCAAACCTCCACCACTTCGCCGGTATCGGAAACCCGGCCCGCCAGCACCCGGTCGGCAGCGATTTCGCAAGCCATCTTCGGCTTGGAGCCGGACTTGAAACTATGATTCATGGTTTCAGTAGTTTAAATGAAACTCTGCGGCGGCTAGAAATGCAATAGCTGGAAGGGCACTAGTGTCACTGGCCAAAACGCAACTTCGCGGAACGCCTTGCGCCGCCAGACTCTACTACCGCATGCTCTCGATGAAGGTGACCTTGTTGATTTCCTTCAGCGTGGTCATGCCCAGACGCACTTTATCCAGGGCCGACTCGCGCAGGAACCGCATGCCCTCCTCACGCGCCGCCTTGCGAATTTCCGACGTTGGCTTTTTGAGCAGGATCATCTCTCGAATGCGGTCGCTCAGATCCAGCAGTTCATGGATCGCAGTGCGTCCGCGGAATCCTGTTCCGGCGCACTCGATGCAGCCCTGGCCCTCATAGAACGAGACTTTGGACCACTGCTCGGGGTCGAGACCGCTGGCCTCAAGCGTCTCCGGCGGATAATGAACCACTGTCCGGCAGGATTCACAAATCAGCCTGACCAGCCGCTGCGCCAGGATGCAGTTCAAAGCGGAAACAAAGTTATACGGCTCGACGCCCATGTTCAGAAAGCGCCCAATCACGTCGACGACATTATTAGCGTGCACCGTGGTGAACACCAGGTGCCCGGTGAGGGCGGACTGGATGGCGATTTGCGCCGTTTCAGTGTCGCGGATTTCGCCCACCATGATCTTGTCCGGATCGTGACGCAGAATCGAGCGCAACCCGCGGGCGAAGGTTAATCCCTTCTTCTCATTCACCGGAATCTGAGTGATGCCGCGGATCTGGTATTCCACCGGATCTTCGATGGTGATGATCTTATCTTCATCAGTCTTGATCTCATTGACCGCCGCGTAAAGCGTCGTGGTCTTGCCGCTGCCAGTCGGTCCGGTGACCAGTACCATGCCGTAAGGCTCACTGATATAGCGGCGAAACTTGCGCAAGTCGTCCTCGTCGAATCCCACCACGTCGAGAACGAGTTTGTGAAACTTCTCGCTCATCGACTCCTTATCCAGCACGCGCAGCACTGCATCTTCGCCGTGAATCGAGGGCATGATGGAGACACGGAAGTCGATGGGACGTTCCGGATTGCCATATTTCACGCGGAAGCGGCCGTCCTGCGGCACGCGCCGCTCTGAAATGTCCAGTTCGCTCATCACCTTGATACGCGAGATGATGGTGGAGTGATGTTCTTTTGCGATCGGAGGCATGGCCTGAGTGAGCACCCCGTCGATGCGGAACTTGATGCACACCGAATCGTCCTGAGTTTCGATGTGAATGTCGCTGGCCCGCCGCTGTAAGGCTGTAAAAATGGTGGTGTCGACCAATCGGATGATCGGGCTGATGTCTCCCTGCGCCGTCAGGCGGTCGATGGAAATGCTTTCGTCGCCTGCGCCCTCGTCCTCGCGGATATAGTCCAGGGTGAAGCCTTCGCTGGCTTCCTCCAGAACACGCTTGGACTGTTCCGTCTTTTTAAGAATTTCGCTGATCTGCGCCAGTGTGGAAACCTTGGTGAGGATGCGTTTCCCCAGCAGCAGACTGATCTCGTCGATCATCATCAGTTGGCTGGGATCGGCGATGGCGATGGCCAGCCGTCCGTCGCGCGTCTCTTCCAGCGGGATAAAGTTGTAACGGAACATCAAGTCCACTGGAATTTTCTTGAAGAGATCGTGATGGAGCTGGAAGTTGTGCAGGTCCACGAACTCACAGCGGTAACGCCGGGCGACGTCCTGCGCCTTTTCCAAATCGTTGGCCGGAGCCAGGGGCGCGACCTGACCGCCGTTCTCCCCATTCGCGAACGCTGTCTTTTTTTCTGCCATTCGTGCCATTTCCAAATCTGCCTGCGGGATCTGTCTGCAAAAACCTGCCGTACGTGTTTGTTCTAGTTTTAGTGAATAGCTCCGCCCGACCCTAAAGTAAAGATCGGCAGATATAGAGAAATCAACACTCCCCCGACAAAAACCGCCATAATGATGAGAATCACGGGTTCGATCAATGCCATAGTCGCGCCCAGCGCAGTCTGCACATCCTCTTCATAGAATTCCGCCACGGAATTCAGCATAGCCGGTAAGGCCCCGGTCGATTCACCGACTTCGATCATTTCCACCGACAGATCAGGAAACATCTTTTGTTCTTCGAGACTTCCGGAGAGCGTCTGGCCTTCGCGCACTCTGGTCGCGGCCTCAGCGATGCCATTCAGAATCCGCCGGCTGCTCATCGATGCGCCCGCGGTTTCAAGAGCCGGGACCAGTGGCAAGCCTCCGGCCAGCAATGTCGAAAGCATGCGGGCGAAATTCGCCACCTGATATTTCAGCCAAATCTGGCCGAGCAATGGCAGTTTGAGAATGCAGCCGTCGATCTGATCGGCGCCTCGATCCGTGTTCTTCCAGCGCCACAGCAAAAATATCAGCACGACTAAACCAATCGCGAGATAGGGCGCGTACTTCTGTGCACCCTGGCCCACTGCGAGCATGAGGACTGTAGGGGCTGGCAGCTGCGCGTTCAGATTCTCGAACAACTTCGCGAACTCAGGAACAACGTACGTAATCAGGAACACCACCATGCACATCACTACGATCACCAGCAGCGTCGGATACACCAGCGAAACTGCCAACTTCTTCTTGAAGGTCAATGCCAGCCGTTGAAATGCTATGTAGCGTGACAAGACTTCTTCCATGTTTCCGCTCTTCTCTCCCGCTAACAGTGTGGTGGTGTATATCTTGGGGAAGGTTCGCTGCGCCGCAAAGGCATCCGAGAGCAACTCGCCGCCCTTCACCCGATCCCGGACGTTCTCCAGTAACGAACGGAACTGACCCGGCTTTTGCCGCTTGATCAGCAAATCCAAAGAGCTCAGGATCGGTAGGCCGGCCTTGATCAGAGTCAGGAACTGCTGATTGAAGATAACGAACTGACTCTGCTTTACCTTCCGCCCCCCCATCCGCATCGAGCCGCCCGCAAAAAGCCCTCGCGGTTTGACCCAGTACACCAGGTAACCCTGCTGCACGAATCGGTCGCGCACCTCGGATTGAGAATAGCCGTTCTCCACCTGCTGTAGCAGGCGCCCGCGCTCATCCGCGACTTTTACCAGGAATTCGGCCATGTCCCGTCAGATTACCGCCCTCTCAAGTCTAGCATTCAAAAGCATTAACCCGGTGTGAATATGCGAGTGCAAACCTTCGTTTTAGGTATCGCTGGTAACGAGCTTTCCGGCTGGGACATGCAAATCCAAAGACTAGCTGTAAACCAAGTAAAAACAGAAGCTTGCGGCCCCTTGAGTACGTCCGTCGATCGGACTCAAGGACCAAGATTGCCCTCGATGACTTCCACACCTGGAGGAGGAACAAAGCGGAAACGTTGGCTATCGATTTCCACATTTTCCTTTTGATGGTTAAAGCGATATTCCGTAACCGATTCATCCACTCCCTCTATTAGGATGCGGTCAATTCGGTCATCAGGGGAGATTTCGAGTATCACCTGGCTCACGCGATCTGCCATGGCCCTCGGCTCGCCTCGGATGACAACATTTCCCGGCCTCAAAGGGGCAACATCCGGAGCCCAAGACAATTCTTGCAATTCCTTCTCCAGCTTGGTCTTACCTAGTAGGAGGCCCAGGGGGGAACGCAAGTCGTCCAACTTACGCACTGGGGTCTTCGTCGCCCGGCGATCTCCAGGAACGTAGAACCATGCGTTCTGGCCATCGCTCAGGAACAACTTCTCTTTGGGAGAACGATACTCCCAGTGCATCTTGCCGGGTTTTTTTAACCATAATGTCCCGGACTCAGTACGCTCCGCCCCGGCTCCGCGGTAGATCTCGGTAAAGTCGGTCTCCAGCGTACGCAGGTGGTTGTAATGATTGTCTACGGCTTGGGCAATTGCATGGATATCTGTGCCGGTTCCCGCAGCAGCCGCTGCAGTCACTGGCAAAAGTATCGGGGGAAAGAGAACAATGAGCTGCAGAAAAACGTTCCGCAGAAAAATTGAGGTAATTCGGACCAATGATTTTTGATGTCTGGTCGTACTTCTCAGGGATCTTTGCGTCCAAAACATAAGAGCAGAGTAGCTATTTCGATGCGGAAGGCTGGGACACGGTGTTACGGAGATCGTTGGCGGATCCATTCAGCAGATTCCGGAGCACTGTTACCTCCGCCGCGATTCCAGTGCGCAGCGCGGGGTCGACGTCCGGAGCGAAAAGGGAAGAATGATTTGACGGGAGGTTTTCTCCCGAGCCTTTGGCTTCCGCATATTTTTCTGGATTTGCTCCGCCCAGTGCGAAGTAAAAAGATGGAACACCCTGCTCGATGAAATAAGAGTAGTCCTCCGAACCCATAATGGGATCGACCTCGACGACATCCTCTTTCCCAAGTGCCGACTGGAGAGCGCTGGTCAGACGGCGAGCCAGAGCCGGGTCGTCATACACCGCATTAGTCGCCTCATAGTGCTCGATCAAAGGCTCGCGCTGGACCCCGGCGGCATCCGCTTCGGCTTTCGCGATCCGTGCGATAGCAGCCAGAACCTGTTTGCGAACTTCAGGCTTGTAGGTTCGCACCGTCACGCCGAGCTCCGCTTGGTCAGGAATAATGTTATTTTTTGTTCCGGCCAGGATGTACCCGACGGTGATCACGGCCGCCTCACCGGGCTTCACTTCGCGGGAAGCAATGGTCTGCAGAGCCGTGATGGTCCGAGCCGCGATCACGACTGGATCGATGGTGGTGTTGGGGGCGGAACCGTGTCCGCCCTTACCGTAAATTGTGATCCGCAGGGAATCGGCATTCGCGTAGCGATATCCCGAGCCCACCCCGACCTTCCCGGCCGGAGACAAGTTGTCGACGTGGAGAGCTACGCCGACATCTGGCTTAGGAAAGCGCGTAAAGAGCCCGTCGGCAATCATCTGCTTGGCGCCGCTGATCGTTTCCTCCGCCGGTTGTCCGATCAGCATGAGGGTGCCATGCCAGCTGTCTTTGCTGTGCGCCATGATCGCGGCGGTAGCCATGAGAGCCGCCATGTGCAGGTCGTGGCCGCAGGCGTGCATGACTGGAACATCGCGCCCTGAGTCGTCTTTGGCATGAACTTTACTTGCATAGGGGAGGCCGGTCTTTTCTTCCACGGGAAGAGCATCCAGTTCTGTACGCAGCATGACGATGGGGCCAGAGCCGTTCTTGAGGACGGCTACGATTCCGGCGCCGCCAACGTGTTCCGTTACGTCGTAGCCTAAAGTGCGCAGACGGCTGGCCAGTTTCGCTGCAGTTTGAGTTTCATGCGACGATAGTTCCGGATTCTGATGTATATCCACATAGAGCGAATGCGCGTCCGGATAGACAGTTTCGACTTCGCGGGATACCCCAGCAGTCTGCGCGTAGGCGGAGACAGTGAGCATTGTCAGAAGAGAACTTTTGGCGAATCTCATCGTGGTGGGAGGATATCTGTAACTCTATTTCGCCGCAAGTTCTCTTGCCTCAGACGGTCGGCGGCACGAGTCAGCTGTCCACCTCTAGGATGTTGAACCTGGATCCTTGGACACTCCACATTCTTCTTGCACCTGATTTGACGACGTGGCAGACTGCGCTGGCCAGCACCGTCGCCTTCCCTCAACTGGCTCGCCAGGCGGAGTATTCGCGTAATGTTTCGATCTTTTCTCTCGATCTTACTCTTGGCTTTTTCGGCGACCGCCGTCCCCTTCGCCCAAGTAACCTCCGACGAATCCAAGGCCGCCATGCAGGCGCCACCACTATCGGCTTCCGATCCGTTGACGGAGGCGGGTCAGCTCTTCCGCACCGGAAAACTCGATAATGCTCGGGAAAAGTATGAGCAAGTCATTCACGAGGCCCCGAAGTCGGCCGACGGTTACGCCGGGTTGACTCGTGTCTACCTGAAACAGAAAAACTTGCAGCAAGCCTACGAGACGATCTCCACCGGGCTGGAAGTGGCAGACTCCGCTCCGGTCCGCGTGGCTTTGGGGGAAGTCTATTTTCGCCAGGGAAAAATTCAGGAGGCCGAACGGGAGTGGGTGAACGTGATCAATTCCGGTAATGCCAGCGCGCGCGCCTATCTGGGCCTGGCCCGCGTGACTGCCTCCGTTTCCATGTACAAGCGCTCCAGAACAATGATAAGCAAGGCTCACGAACTCGATCCTCACGATCCTGATGTCCAAAAGTATTGGATGAACACATTAAAGCTGCCAGAAAGAATTAAGTACCTGGAGGACTATCTTTCCCATGAAACCAACGATGACGCGGAAACTCGCGCCCGCATGCAACGCTCTCTGGATTACATGAAGGCTAGGTCCAGGGAACCCAAACGAAAGTGCCGCTTGGTGAGCAAAACCATCTCGACCGAGACCAACCTAGTACGTCTTCTTCGAGATGCCAATCACTTGCGTGGTTTCGGTCTTGCCGTCACGGTAAACGGAGAAAGATCCAAACTCTTGTTGGACACTGGAGCAGGCGGAATTTTGATCGATCGGCGCTTGGCTGAAAGAGCAGGACTCAATGAGCTCTCGCAAACCCGTATTGGCGGCATCGGAGATAAGGGTGAAACTGGCGGTTACGTCGCGCTGGCCAATTCGATCAAAATCGGAGACCTCGAGTTTCAGGATTGTGCCGTAACAGTGCTAGACAAGAGATCGGTGATGGACGAGGATGGCCTCATAGGAGCGGACGTTTTTGAAGATTTCCTGGTGGACATTGATTTTCCCAACGAGAAGCTGCGCTTGCTAGCACTCCCCAAACGTCCAGACGACGAGCCCACTCGGCCGATTGGCCTGCAAACCGACAAAGACAATCCTGATTCGCCCGAAGAGCAATCGGACAATAAAACTGCGCCCGCGGCACCTGCAAAACCCCTGGACACCGGCCCGCGGGACCGGTTCATCGCCCCGGAGATGAAGTCCTACTCTCAAGTTCTTCGCTTCGGGCATATGCTGCTGATTCCAACCAAAGTCGGGGATGAGCCGCGCAAACTCTTTCTCATCGATACTGGTGCATTCAGCACCCATATCTCGCTTAACGCGGCGCGGGAGGTGACCAAGGTTCACGATGATCCACGCTTGCGTGTGAAGGGGCTGAGCGGATCCGTGAAAAATGTGTATACCGCCGACAAGGCAGTTCTGCAATTCGGCAACTTGCGTCAACCGACTGAGGATCTCATAACCCTCGATCTTAACTCGATGAGCGACAGGGTAGGTATTGAAGTTTCCGGTATTCTGGGTTTCGCGACTCTGCACGTACTTGATATCAAGATCGACTACCGGGACGGCTTGGTGGATTTCATCTACAAGCCTCCGCCCGGGCACTGAACGCGCCGCCGGCATTTATTTCAGACTAGCGTAGATCGAACAGCTATCGGCTTTTCCGATTCTTTTCAGCCTGGTACTCCGCGCCACAACCGACTCCAGCAGAGGATTGTGGTAGATGACGTAGACCGGCCGGGCGTTCCCCTGCAAGGAATGCTCGAGATTGGCAATCACCTGCTCCAGCCCCGCTTGAGGCAGAGGATTGAACAAATAGAGGACAATCGGTTCTTGTGGAAACGCAAACTCGCGGGCGTCGCCGCAAACTGACTCTACCTCGAAGCACTGCCGCGCCTCGCTTTTGTATTTGCAGATATTGTCCTCGGCCACGCGATGTAACTGAGGCAGCAGTTCGATTCCGACAATGCGTCGAAAGGGATAATCCGCCGCCATGAGCAGGACGCGGCCTTTGCCGGAGCCCAGATCGATGAACGTAAATTCACGGAAGTCAATTGGTAAATTCCCAAGCATTTCATGGAACAGCCGGTGCTCGGTGGGCTGATAAGGAGAGTTGAATACGCCGAGCAGGCGGTCCCGACAACTCACCGTCGCACTCGTGGTATCTACATGGTTATCCCAATCGTAATCGACATCGCCATAGCGTTGCCTGCGCCGCGCGGGTGTCGACTCGCGCGCGAAGTCCCACATCGCGGATATAAATCGCTGCAGCGTGCTTGACCGTCCCTCTCGCGCCGCATTCTCTCGCCACCATTGGCTGAGCGTGCGGTAGAGGCCGGGGCTCTCTGCGGCGAACATGTTGGGATGGTAATGCCTCAGCCACAAGGTTCTATCTTTAGTGTTTGAACCAGTGTTAGAACCTTTTCCTAGTCAGCGGGCTGGAGCTTAGGTGGCGGAGCTACGTAGCCGGGGGGTGTTCCCTTCTGGATGAACGGCAGGTCGTCCGGGCTCAACACTTCGACCCGGCCATCGAACATCAGCTTATAGGAATTGCCCAAAGGATCCACCGGGGTGCCGCGCAACATTCCAGCTTTCTCGAGGTCTGAAAAGCTAAGAGGAAGCAGGCCGGTCTGCTCCCTGTAGCGGGCGACCAATGCTTCCAGTGCGGTGACATCTTCGTCTACTTTGATCGCGCGCAAATGAGCCGCTGCGTTGGCGCGTACGTCTTTGTCCTGCGTGGTCTGGTAGGTGGTGCTCCAGATCGCGCTTGCCATTTGGAGGTCGCCCGCATGCTCCGCCATTTGGCCGGCCAATATCTTCAGATAGGGATGCGCATTCGGCACCTGCGAACCGCGGGCAAAGGCCGCTGCCGCACCCGCGTAGTCTTTCAGGTCGATGTAGTAGATGAAGCCCTCGTTATAGTACAGGCGCCACTGATCGGAATTATTCCGGATACCAAATTCTTCCAGTTCAATCGCCCGCTTAGGCATGCCAGCGCCGTCCGGCGGCTTCGGAGACATGAAGTTCGCCCCATACTCGTAGGCCACCAGCAAATGAGGATCGAGCGTTGTCGTAATCTCCAGCAGGGGCGCTAGCAGGTCAAAGCGCCGCTCACGGTTGTGCAGCTTACCTCCAAAATACTGCACCGCCCGCGTCCAATAAATGTCCGCCAGCAGTCCATCGTAGCCAAGGCTCATGCGCTTGAGCGTTTTGGGAGAAGAGATGTACAGGACTTCTTCCAGCGTGGCTCCCGTCCTTACTCGGTCAAGGCGTCTCAGAAAGAGCACTGATGCGAACACGCAAACTATCAACAGCACGCTAAAGATGACAGTGATCCTCCGCGACGGTCTCATTTCAGGTTCCGGTGCTCGAAGATCAACACCGCTCCACACAGCGCCATGGTGACATAGATGAGGGCATAGGCTGTGTTGTACAAAACTAGTTGCCCTGAGACCGGCTGCTGGTGCGCCACTGAGCTGATGACGTTCAGGGCCGAGAAGTTCGGCACAAGGTACCCGGCCCCGGTGGCCAGCCAGCGCACCATCCCGTGAGTCAGAGCAGCGAATCCTCGCAGATCTTCCGCAAAGCTGCCAATTACGAACAGAGCAAAAGCAAACACCGCCGAAAGCAGGGGCGAAGAGAACGACGAAAACAATAATGCCAGCGCGGTGATAATCAGAAATTCCAGAATGATGAAATATAGCGCGACGAGCACCCAGCCATCTGCTTTCTGGAAGTGCCGAGAAACGTAGAGCAATGCGGCGAAGACTCCGATGGCCATGAAGAACGCGTTGACCACGAGAGTGCCCGCAAGTCCAAAGAACTTCCCGACAATGAACTCCCACCGCCGCACCGGCCGCGACAGCACTGTGTACAGCGTGCGCCGCTCGATTTCCTTTGAAACCAGGCCAATGCCGATGAAGATCGCGATCACCGTGCCAAACAGAGAAACTGCGGTCAGACCCAGATTGATGACCACCAGGCGCTCGATTTCAATGGAAATTAGCCCCACCAAAATGGCCGCTCCCGACATCAGCAGTGCGAATGCGATCAGGTTGTAGAGTACCCGGTCGCGCACCGCCTCGCGGAAAGTGTTGGATGCAATATGTACAATGCGCCCGTTCATGACCTCACCCCCGCGACCGCTTCGGCCGGCTGCAGCTTCTGCACGAAGTAATCTTCCAGCGAGGTTCGCACCGGAATTACTGAAATCAGCCGCAGCCGTTCCCTTCGCAGTGCCTCAATCGCAGTATCCTGATTGGCTTCCGAGAGCACGGCGCGGACCGTGTCACCCGTCACGTGACACTCGGCACCCAGCGAACGCAGCGACGGAGGCACCGTCGTCCCTTGCCAAACGATCTCTACCTTCCCATGAATGGTTGAGGTCAGGTCCGCAACTGCTCCCACGCCCCGTAGTTCGCCCTTATGGATGATAGCCACGCGATCGCACAGCGCCTCCGCGTCCGATAGAATGTGCGTGGAGAAGAAAACCGTCTTGCCATCTTGCTTGAGTTGCTCCATCAAATCGCGAACTTCGCGACGTCCCATTGGATCGAGCCCAGACATAGGCTCGTCGAAGAATACAAGTTTGGGATCGTGCAGGATGGCTTGGGCAATTCCCACGCGCTGCAACATCCCCTTGGAAAATTTTCGCAGCTGCACCCCGCCCACGTCCGGCAATCCTACGCGCTGCAACACTTCGTCGATCTTGGGCGACCGTTCTTTCGGCGCGACTCCGGAGAGTTGTCCGTAGTAGTTGAGCAACTCGCGAGCTGTAAGATAATCGTAAAAGTAGGGCTGCTCGGGAAGAAAGCCAATTTGCGCCTTCATCCGAGGGTCATCGACTTCCATCCCCAGAATGCGGGCTGAACCTGCCGTGGGGAAAACCAAACCCATCAGAAGTTTGAGGGTGGTTGTCTTGCCCGCGCCATTTGGTCCGAGAAAGCCGAAGATTTCGCCTTCTTCCACCCGCAGGTGGAGAGGCTTCAAGGCGCATGTTGGCTTCTTGCGCCAAAAGCCGACGCTGTAAGTCTTTTCCAAGCCGAGAATCTCTATCGCAGTCATGACGCGAACCTCAGAAAACCTCCAGAGAAAATTATAAGCAAGATGAGAACAGCTTGGGGAGCGCTAAGGGGTTACGGAAGTCATTTACAAACAGGATGTATCCGAGACTTGGGGTTCAAAGAACCTGGTTGAGGCCGGAGAGGGCGCGTTTCTCACAATGACGCGACCTGCCTTACTCCAGGATCGAAAACGTGCGGCAGGCGGCCAAACTGTTCACCGGTAGACTGCCGGGAGCTCCGGCGTCGAAGCGGATCACGCCATCCTCGGTCGAACAGAAATCACGCACACCGCTTTGGTTATAGGACAGCGGAGACGCGGCGGACACAAAGGAAAGATTCGTCGCTCCGTTGGGAACCAGCCCGGTCGCTGCGAATACGTAGCCACTCTTGCCGGCGGAGCCGACGATGGCGGTCGCCAGTACGTTATCGATCAGGCATGCAGCTGCAGGGGCAGGCACACAGGGAGCCACTCCGCCAAGATTGGCGAGCGCAGCCGCAAAACCATTTGTGGGGTATGTCGCGTTATACGCAAGTTCTGCCGTGTTTATACTGCGGATTGAATGCCCTGCCGAAGCCTCATTGGAGGCAATTTTCGCTCGCAGCAAGTTGGGGATGGCAATCGCGGCGATGATCAGAATGATTGCAACTACAATCAGAAGCTCGATCAGAGAAAAGCCTGCCCCCGCGTCGATGCCACTCGACTTTTTGCCTGTGAAGCTCATAGCCAGCCTTTAGATAGCAGTTTAGTGGCCAGTCCGGTCACCCTCCGGGCTACCCTCGCATCTGGCATGTACTGTGAATTCAAATAGTTACCGAGACAACGGAATGTTTCTGGCCCGCAACGATCAGCCTCAGTCAGAAAATAGCACCGGATGACAAAACTCGTCAGCAGAACTAAAGGCAGCAACGGAGTCGTCCGTTGCTCCCTTGGCTCATACCTCTCCGGGTACTTCGCCCAGATTGCTTAGTTCAGGATCAAGTACGGAGCTGCGGCGCAGCTCCCTGTGGCTGTGTCCGGGATAACCGAGGCTCCACCGTTGGGATCGAAGTGAATCACTCCGTCCTGAGCTGCACAGAAGCGGCGTACGCCGGTCTGGTTATAGCTGAGAGGCGCTGCACCGGCCTGATAGAGAACGTTGGCCGCGCCAACAGCTCCCGGTACGCCCACCGCGGCGAAAGTATAGCCGCTCTTGCCGTTGCCGGCCGGATTGCCGTTATTAGATAGGACACCGTCAATCAAGCACGACGCGGTTGGAGTGAGAACTGCGGGGCACACATAAACGCCCGCGCCCGGTCCCAGGTTGGCCAAAACCGCCGCAAAACCGATCACGGGGTTATTTGTCGAGTAGGCTACCTCGGCAGTGTTGATGCTACGAATTGAGCTGACAGCCGATGACTCATTGGCTGCAATACGCGCCCGCAGCAGGTTTGGAACCGCGATGGCGGCGATGATAAGAATGATCGCCACTACGATCAGCAACTCAATTAGCGAAAAACCCTTCTGTTTCCGCATCTCGTTTTTTCTCTCCCCTAACTATCCAGGCTCCACGAAAAACGACACTTGCCATTTTACCAACCTGAACCCAAAGTAACCAGGGAATCTCGCCTTGGTAGCCGCTTCTCAGGCTTAGGGGTCTTTATGTGTGCGCGGGAATATTCTGCTTGGGAGAACGTAACGAAATCTCAGGTTGGGCTCGAAAATAAAAAGAGCATCGGATGTTGCCATCCGATGCTCCTGGCTTATACCCTCCCCAGGTACTTGCCGACGTGCTTAGTTCAGGATCAAGTACGGAGCAGCCGCGCAGCTACCCGTAGCGGTATCCGGCACAACCGAGCTACCGGCGTTAGGATCGAAGTGAATTACTCCGTCCTGAGCTGCGCAGAAACGGCGTACGCCGGTCTGGTTATAGCTGAGAGGCGCTGCACCGGCCTGGTAGAGAACGTTGGCCGCGCCAACTGCGCCGACTGCGCCAACGGCCGCGAATGTGTAACCGCTCTTGCCGTTGCCGACCGGATTGCCGTTGTTGGACAGAACGCCGTCAATCAAGCACGAAGCGGTTGGAGTGAGAACTGCGGGACACACATAAACGCCCGCGCCCGGTCCCAGGTTGGCCAAAACCGCCGCGAAGCCGATTACGGGATTGTTGGTTTGGTAGGCGACTTCAGCTGTGTTAATGCTGCGGATCGAACTGACCGCAGACGATTCGTTGGCCGCGATACGTGCACGCAGCAAGTTTGGAACCGCGATCGCGGCGATGATAAGAATGATCGCCACCACGATCAGCAACTCAATCAGTGAAAAGCCCTTTTGTTTACGCATCTCTCGTATCCCTCTTCTCCAGTATTCAGAAATTTTGGTCTCAATAGACCCAATTGCCGTTTATGCTCGCATTTTGGCGGCCAGGGTCAAAGGTCACCTAGGACCATCGCTCCCAGGGTCTAGCTGCTTTGTTTGCAATAATCCCATGATCTTCGGTCATCCAGGTAACTCTGCCCAAATTCACGTTCAAGGGTCAGCGTGTCAGATTGTGGCGGGCAGGATTGACAATTTGTGTCAATTTGGGACTGGCTCAAAATCGTGGGCACAACAGAGCGGTTTACCAATTGTCTTACAATTGCAGCCTGCCTCATGAACATCCCCATCGGTGGCCTTCACATCGAACCCGACATTGCTCGCGCCTGGTCGCTTCCGACGCGGTTCTACACCGATCCAGCCGTTTTTGCGGCTGAGAACGAAAAGATCTTCGCGCACTCCTGGCAAGTCGTCGGACATCGCCATCAACTGGCGAACCCCGGAGACTTCTTTACAACAGAACTTCAAGGTGAGCCGTTCCTTTTGGTGCGAGGTGCAAGTGGGGAACTGCGTGGTTTTTACAACGTCTGCCGTCATCGAGCTGGCCCTCCCGCCGAGGGTTGCGGTTCCCGCAAGTTATTTCGCTGTGGCTATCACGGATGGACTTACGGCCTCGACGGAAAGTTAATCAGCGCAACCGAAGTCGAAGGCGTACAGGATTTCCGTCCCGAGGATTTCGCGCTCAAGCAGGTGCGCGCCCAAGAATGGTTCAACCTGGTCTTCGTCAATCTCGATCCCAATGCCGAACCTTTGTTGAAGAGTCTGGGCGAACTTCCGGAACAAGCGGAAAGTTTCGGTTTCCAGCGGATGAAGCTCTTCGAGCGCCGCACCTACGACATGAAGTGCAACTGGAAAACTTACGTGGACAATTATCTTGAAGGTTACCACCTGCCCAGCGTGCATCCCGGACTGAATCGTGAGCTCGATTACAACGCATACACAGTGGAACCCTACGCGCGCCACGTCCGCCAGTTCAGCCCGATTCGCGGAGCTCAGCCCGGCGACAGCACGCCTCGCCGTTATCAGGAAGCTCGCGACGAACTCACCACCGATTATTTTTGGATATTTCCCAACTGGATGCTGAACTGCTATCCCGACAATATTTCCTTGAACATCGTTCTTCCGCTTGAAACTGAGCGCTCGCTGGCCATCTTCGAGTGGTACCTGCCGGAGAAAGATCTGCGCAGCCAGGCGGCGCTGGAAGCAGTCACCTTCAGCGACCAGATTCAGATCGAAGATGTCGCCATCTGCGAGACCGTTCAGAAAAACCTGCACTCACGGAGCTACGAGCGTGGACGTTACAGCGTGCAGCAGGAGAAAGGCGTGCACGCTTTCCATCGGATGTATGCGGACGCGATGCAGGAGTGATGCTAGAGATAACGCCGCGAATCTGCGGTTACGTCCTCTTAGAAAAGGGTTAGCTGCATCCCGCTCTGGGCCACGGCTGGATTAATTCTCGACTCACGACGATGGTCGTGATGAATCCCATATTTCTGACGTAGGCGCCCCACAAGTTGTGAAATCCGCTTACCGTAGGCCTTGGGCAGAAACGCCCGCTCCTTGTAGCGCTGGTGATAACTTTCTGCGAGCTGAGGGAACTCTTTCTCGAGGAAAGGCAGGAAGACAGCCGCCGAGCAGGGTTTCAAGAACAGCGGATTGGCGAAGATGTGCTTGGCGCCTGCCTCGGCGGCGGCTCGAACCAGCACTTCCAGATCACGAGGTGCGTCTGTAATACCCGGCAGCACCGGCGCGCAACTCACCCCGGCGGGAATTCCCGCATCATTCAGTTTGCGAACCGTCTCCATGCGCAGGTCCGGCCTAGGAGCGCGGGGCTCCAGAATCCTGGCAAGATCTGTGTTCAATGTGGTGATCGTCACGTTCACCGATAGCCGATTGTTTCGCACCACCTTCTGCAGCACGTCGATATCTCGCAAGACCAGATTGGATTTGGTGACAATACCCATTTCCAGCCCCTGGTGCCGCGCAAACTCCTCCAGGATCGCGTGCGTCACTTCATAGCGGCGCTCCGCTGGCTGATAAGGATCGGTCGCAGTGCCGATGGCAATGTCCTCTCCTGGTTTTACTTGCCGTAACTCCTGCCGGAGTAAGTCGGCGGCATGCTGCTTGACAAAGATTTTCCGCTCGAAGTCAATTCCGTCGCGCATTTCCATGAATTCATGGGTATAGCGCGCGTAGCAGTACTTGCAGGCAAATTCGCAGCCACGATAAGGATTGATCGTCCAGGTGAAGGGCATGCGGACACCGGTGCAGCGATTGAGCAGGGAGCGGACCGGCAAGGTGAAGTATTCGACGTCTTTTCCTTCTCGAAGCGATTCGCCATCAGCCGCCAGGCGGGCGATTCCTACAAGCTTGGGCTTGGAGTCCGGCAGAAGAGGAAGAGTAGCCATGGCGATATTCGCTTTTTGTTCGCCATAGAATACACCATGAAAATCAATTCAGTCAACAAAAAGCTATGCGGCAGGTGGCCCGTCGGGGCTGGGTAGAAAATTTCTGTACTCGGGAGTATCCCCCGCCGCTTTACTGCAATTTATCGTATTCCACTCTGGCTTCCTTCAGGATCGGAATGTCGGGATCCGAATCCTTCCACAGGGCAAAGAAGTCCTGGTAGGCCGTCCGGGCGCTCGCCGTGTCATGCTGCGCGGTAAGTGCTCGGGCGAGGCCGAGCTGCGCGAGGGGATAGTAAAAAGAGAATGGCCGCGATGCTCGGCGCGCCAAGAATTTCCGGAACTCCTGGGCAGCTTCGCCTGGCGCGCCAGCGGCAAGCTGAGCCTGGCCGCGCAGCACATGGGTGTTGAACCACAATCCATCTTCATACGGTTGTGCCGCAGCAAGCGCCTTAACCGCGGCATCGGTCTGACCTTGACGCATCTGCAAGCGGGCCTGGATTCGAGGGACGATTACGTTCTGCAGCAGGGTGTCTTCGGGGCGCGCCTTGCGAGCTTCGGTTATCAGGGCTTCGGCCTGCTTGTCCTGGCCGACAGTGGCAAGGGCATCGGCAGCCTGTGCCAGAAAATTCGGATCGCGTGACAAGGCCAGAGCGGAGTTGATTTCTTCGACCGCCCGGGAGCCATATCCGAACTCCGCTTCGGCGTTCGCTTTCTGCATGAGTTGGGTTGCGGCAAAATCTGACATGTTCAGGCGTCTGGCCCCGTCGACCGCCCTCCCTCTCAACTCCCGCAGCCGCCCTATCTGGCCAAGTGCCGCGGCATGCGAGGCTTCCTGGTCCAGCCCTCGCAACTCGCCTTCGGGGCTCGCTTTTGCCAGCTCCTCCATGCGGGCGGCGCCGGCGCTGTCTCCTCGCAAGATGGCGGAGCGAGCCAGATTAACGTAGAGATTGGTGCCCCCGATCTTCCTTTGCTCGGCCTGCGCCAGCAGTGCGTCGGCATTGTCAAGCCTGCCCAGATTTCTGTAGGCTTGCGCTCCAGTGAGATAACAGTTCACAGTGTCAGGCTGAAGCCGGATAGCCTCCAGGCAGTTCTCGATCACCTTCTCATACTGCCCAACCAACGAATACGTCGATGCGACATTGATACGCGAGACCATATCGCGCGGGTAGGTTTGCTTCATCAGCTCCCAACCTTGAACGGTTTTCTCTACTTGACCGGTGTTGAGATAGTAGAAGGCGGTGATGTAGAGGCGTTCATACTCGCTGGTGCGGTCGCGTAATTCGAACGCTTTAGCCACCTCTTTCGTAGCCAGGGAGAATTGCCCCGTGTTGCCCGCAACGATACCCAGACGCAAATGAGCCAGCGCGAAGTTGGGGTCCAGCTCGATGGCCCGCTGATAGAACGGTATGGATGCAATGTCTTCAAGCTTGTTATGCTGCGCGTCGGCGAGGGTGAAGGCCTTCAACGCCTCGAGCGACGATGTCGTGGCTTGATCGAGAGGCGTGTCGAACTTCTGAGACGAAGCCAGCGACTCGCCTAACTTCTCGCGTAGTTTGGTGGCTGCACTGCCGAGAGTGTTGAGGACCGCATCCTTGCCGCTCGCCTGCTGCTGCGCCTGGGCGAGAGAATCGCCGGTCGAGGCGTTGATCGCTTCCAGCGTGACGAGATACTGGTTTCCTACCACCGCGATCGACCCGGTCAGCATCGCCTTGATCCCGTTGCGCTGGCAGATCTCCCGGCCGATATCAGGGGTGATGGGTTCATCCGGACCTCGCCCCATGAATTTCAGCGTCTGCTGTACTTGCTGATCGGGCACCACGTTCAGAAAAGGCGACTGCTGCAGATCGACTGCCAGCGCCTTTTTCAGCGTGCCGTCGAATACGGAATCTCCCGTGGTATTCGCGAAATCGGTCACCAGGATCAGGTCTTTTTCCGTGATCGCCTGGGTGCGGTGCCGGTAGATGAAAAAGCCGGTGAAGCCGACAATACAAACCAGTGCCGCTAGCCCCGCATAGAGCCACCATTTGGGCCGTGATGATTGCGCAGGGTTCGATGTGGTAACCGTGGGAGGCGGTGTGAGCTCGGAGACGGCTGTCATGCGGCCGCTGCTGGCCGGTGCGACTGCGACGGCCACGGGCGCACTTGATCCTGCCAGCCGCGCCGCTGACCCGCTCCCCGCCGTCGGCGGCGTAACCTCGTCAACCTCGGGTATGGCGCTCCGTCCGGAATCCAGTTCGCGCCGCAACCGCTTCAAGTCGGCTCGCATATCGGCCGCGTGCTGGTACCGCATCTCGCGGTCCTTCTCCAGAGCTTTATTGATGATTTCTTCCAGTTTGGGCGGGATGTCGGGGTTGAGACGGATCGGGGGGGTCGGCGCACGCTCCAGAATGGCGTGGAATATGACAGCTGAGGTATCGCCGCGGAAAGGCAACATTCCAGTTGCCATTTCGTAGAGCACCGCCCCGAATGAGAAGAGGTCCGTGCGAATATCAAGGTCCTTCCCTTTGGCCTGCTCGGGCGACATGTAAGCAACCGTACCCAGCGCTGTGCCAGGACTAGTAAGGTGGTCGCCGCTTATCGCGGTGGGTTGAGCGGTGGCCCCGGCCGGAATTCGGCCGGCGAACGGAGTAATCTTCGCCAGTCCAAAATCGAGAATCTTGGCGTGGCTCCGGTCAGTCACGAAGATGTTAGCTGGCTTGATATCGCGGTGGAGGATTCCCTTGCTGTGCGCGGCGTCGAGAGCATCCGCTATCTCGATCCCGAGCGCAACTAAAGTCTCCGCCTCCATGGGTTGGTTATTGATGAGGTGCTTAAGGGTCGCTCCCTCCAGAAACTCCATCGCGATGAACGCCTGGCCATCCTGTTCGCCGATGTCATAAATCGTGCAAATGTTGGGGTGATTGAGCGCGGACGCAGCCTGAGCCTCTCGCTGGAAGCGGCTGAGAGCCTGGGGATCGCGCGCAACCTCATCGGGCAGGAACTTCAAGGCCACAAAACGGTGCAGCCGAGTGTCCTCGGCCTTGTAGACCACACCCATACCGCCGCCACCCAGTTTGTCTATAACGCGGTAGTGGGAAATGGTTTTACCGATCACTGTGTCGGGCCATGTTAGGCGGGAAGCCAGGGCAAGTCAACAAAACGAGGGGGATAGAACACGGGGTGGGAAAATCCGACCACTTAACTCGTGAGTAAACAAGTCACTGCTCGCCTCGTCTGCGCCACATTTTGGTCTTCAAAGGCATGACCTAAATGGGCAGTTGCAATCCAACACCCCTCTGCTAGGGCTTTGCTTGTCCGTCCCCCGAATCTCTTCCCCCAGCCCCGAGGGTTTTATGAGTGATCCGGTCTGCTCCATCTGCAACAAACCAATCGTGCTTGAAATCTCGAAAACGGATGAAAACGGCAAAGCGGTTCATGAGGACTGCTACATCAAACGGTTAGCTTCGGGGAAAAAACAGCACGATCCTCCTGCTCCACATGCTGAATGAATCGAGGCAACACGAGTGGAGCTGATTTTGGCGCACAAATACAGTATGTACGGTATCGAACAACCATTCGGAATATGGGAGGGTGAAAGAACTCTGGCCCACTGTGCTCCATGCGCCGCAGATTGGAAGATCGCATCCGCGAACTCTGCACTAAGGCTCTAACGGCAGAAGAATCGGAATTGCATGCGATCCTTAAGGCCCTACGATCCGCCCTGCGTGAACATATCGAGCGTCTCAGGAGACTCGCTGCCGTAAGACTTATCCGCATTGAGGGGAATGAGTATCAACTGCGGACAGGTGACGCTCCGCCTAATTCAAAACAGTTCATCGCCGCTTGCTTCAAACATCAAACCCAAATGCCATCAATTCATGCAGGGGGACATTCATCGGCGGGAATTTCAACTGCTCGTTTGCGCCCATCTGGGAAAGCAATTTCCAGTAAGAATTTATGGTCTCCTC
Organism: uncultured Acidobacteriota bacterium; assembly: GCA_963696025.1. Taxonomy (GTDB): domain Bacteria; phylum Acidobacteriota; class Terriglobia; order Terriglobales; family Acidobacteriaceae; genus JABCYV01. The sequence continues at coordinate 312,659 of CAVOII010000014.1, read as the reverse complement.
GTCTATTCCGAAAGCCGACAGCACTGCTCGGGCTTCTTCTTCCGAAGCGTAGGTCTGGGCGGAGGTGGAATTGTGCTGAGGCTTGGCTACCCTAATCCCAATGCTGCCATTTTGACGGCTGACGCTTATCACTACAAGCATAAGCAAAGTGGAGGGCTGTTCTTGGGTGAGGGTTGCCCGTCCAGTGGGCTGAGCGACCATGCGAAAGATTGACAACGTATTCCAGGCTGGTCGCAGAGCCTCCGGCCTGTGCTCCTAACGCATTAACCCGCTGGGGCTACAGTCTCCACCTGACAGACACGTTAAACCATCCAGGCCATAATATCCGGCATTTCTAGGAGGTGTCGCGATGTCATCAGACTCCCTCTGGCGCCACAGTTCATCTGCTCTGCGTTATCCCGAGTGGCAACGCCCGTTCCAAGATGCGCTGCTCGAAGTTGATCCCAAGAAACTGGACAAGTGTGTAGAGGACGCGGAGACCGCCATCTACGAACGGCTCGAAGAGTTGTGCGAGATGAGCGAGAGTCGAGACGGGGCCGCCGAGCGCGAAGTTATCGCGAGTGCGATCTGCGCACTGAAGGTCATTAAACGGGGACTCTAGCTCACGCGGCGGCAATCAGGCGCTGCTCGAACCCTCGACGTGAGAGCGTCTTTCTAACTCCCTCCGTACCACATTTAGTCCAGCGAGGGCATCGCCGATTGCTTGCCGTTCTTCTGGCGAACCTCCATGGTCGGACTGCAATTCATGAAGCCGCGCGTCGATTGCGCCTTTTGCCGCGTGAAGGCGATCTGGCAGCTTGGTATCGTCGGTTTCGAGCATGGCGGCGTACGCTTCTTCCCAAACATAGTGGGCTTGCATGATCGTTCCTCTCTTTGGCATCGAGGAACCGCTCGACCTTGCCAAATAGGGCAGATACGCTCCAAAAAAAGTTCTTCGGTCTCGCATCAAGCCGGATAAAGATGGAGAGCAGCCGTTTCGGCTCCCTGCGCGACGTTCGTCAGTCTTCGCAAGGAACCGTCGCCCGAGGGCGCGGCGGAAGGATGGGAAAAGTAACATTCCCATTGTACTGCGGTTTGGACGGGCAAAAGGTCTTTATTTCTATGCGGTATCGAACTGGAGCGGGCCTTGCAAGCCGAGATGACCGATCATCTGGGCTACGAGAAGCACGACCCGGCGGGCCATCGAGGCAACTCGCGCACTGGGAAAAACAAAAAACTGGTCGGCCTCCAACAACTCTGCGCTCCCATCCGCTCTAGTGTGGTCTGGCGTATGCGACCTCGATTCCAGAGGGTCACTTTTGCCGTCGCCATAATACCTACCCGTCAACAAAACGAGCAGCGGGAGGGAAAAGGCGACCGTCGGCGAAGTGTCTTTCACGGCTGGTCTAATTCCGCTTTGGGCGAGTTTTCGGTTGACAATTGTCTTGTGTGAGGCGACAATTCGCCACGACTCTGAGAGTTTAACGAGGTCGCAACCACGACCTTGGATCCCCACCTCGGATCTTCCCCGCAATAGGGAACGGACGGATCGACGCGTCGTTCCTGAGACTCGCTGTTGCAGCCAATCCTTTGACCTCGGGCGCATTCGTTATAGCCCGCCTTGGAGCGTGTATGGTTCGCTTGCTGGGCTCACAAAACTCGCGGCTTGTGCCACCCACGATTTCCGTGCTCTGTACCGCGTTGCTGATGGGAGTCTGTTTTTTTGCCTCAGTGAATACGGCCTGGTCACAAGAGCAGCACTCCGCGCCCCAGGCGCAGCCGGCACGACCGATTCACATCGTGCGCATGACGGTGAACCCGAAAGCCCTGAAACCTGACGCACCCGTTCCTTTTGCACCAGCGGCGCACCTCGATTATTACGGCGGACCCGTCGTCTCCAATCTTCAGGTGGTCGTGGTTTTCTGGGGATCCGGCGTAAGTTCGGTGGTTACTGGTGGCATCGGCGGGTTCTTTCAGGGGATAACCGACAGCACCTACTTCGATCTGCTGAGTGAATACACCACGAATGTGACTCCGATTGGTGGAGGCACGGGCACGAACCAGTCAATCGGGCGCGGGAGTTATGGCGGCGAATTTACCATCTCCCCCTCGGTTTGTAATGTCACTCCATGCGTCGTTACGGACGCCCAGGTTCAGGCGGAAGTTCTGAGCCAGATCAATGCCGCACACCTCCCCACTCCGACGCTCGACAGTAACGGCAACGTTAACACTCTGTACATGATTTACTTTCCTCCCGAGGCAACCATCGACCTGGACTCGTCCAACGCTAGCTGCGTCACGTTCTGCGCCTACCACGGAACGACTAGCAGCATATTCAACTCCAAGAATTTAGCGTACGGGGTGATGCCCGATTTCGGCCCGACATCTGGCTGTAGCCTTGGCTGCGGTGGAGGCACTGAGTTTCAAAACATAACCTCGGTTTCGTCGCATGAGATGGCCGAGACGGTCACCGATATCGACGTCGGGATCGCAACGGTCTTTGGCCCTCCCCTCTCATGGTACGACCCAAATACCAGTGACCAGGATGGGGGCGGAGAAATTGGAGATATTTGTAACGCCCAGCAATCGGCAGTGACAACTCCGAACGGCACCTACACAGTTCAGAAACTTTGGTCTAACCAATCAGGCCTCTGCGTCAGTATCGGTTCGCATCCGACTTTTCAATTGACCGCACCAAGCTCAGCTACGTCTGGAGTGTCGTTCAATTTTACGGTAACCGCAAAGAATCCTGTTGGCACTAGCACCGATACCAGCTACACCGGTACAGTTCACTTCACCAGCGGTGATCCACAGGCCCTTCTTCCTTCCGATTTCAGCTTTACGCCCAGCGATCAAGGGACTCAGGGTTTCTCCGCGACGCTGAAGACTTCGGGCGCGCAAACTATTATCGCGACCGACACCGTGAACAACGCGGTTAAGGGTACAGTCACGGTGACTGTTGGCAGCGGTACGCTCGGCGCTCTCACTTTCACACCGACCGCCCTAACTTACGGCAGGCAGGCGACCGGCACTACCAGTTTGGCAAGGAAAGTCACGCTGACCAACAATGCGGGTGGAACGGTGACCTTCTCCTCAATCACATTCACGGGGACCAATCCCGGCGATTTTTCCAAGACGACTACGTGCGTCGGCACTCTATTACTAAATAAATCCTGCACCGTAAGCGTGACTTTCTCTCCTGGAGCATTGGGGGCGAGATCTGCCACGTTGATGATCGCGGACGACGCCAGCAATACTCCTCAGCAAGTTGCGCTTTCGGGGACAGGAGTGGCGCAAGTAACGCTTACACCCGCCACAGTGACCTTCCTGGCTACTACGGTGAACCATACCAGCGTAGCGAAAATAGTCAACGTAAAGAATAATCTAAAGACAACGTTGACCTTCTCCGGAACGCCGTTCACGTTCACAGGAACCGACCCAGGTGATTTTGCCCAGTCTGCAACCACCTGCGGAGCCACGCTGGCCGCGGGCAAGATCTGTTCGGTCAGCATTACATTCACACCAACGGCAACCGGCAGCCGTACCGCCGTGTTGAATGTTTCAGATAGTGCCAGTCCGAGCCCACAGACTGCCAACCTGTCTGGGACGGGTAAGTGAGGCGTCCGGTCGTTCGGGCTTTGGACGCTCGCGCTCCCCTTCACTCTCGTGGCTAGCGGACACGGGGCAATGACCAGGGTACGTGCTACAGTTTCGCGCTGACATCGCTCGCCGGGGTGAGGTGGCATCCCCCGCACACACCTTGGGTGCGCGTGCGTTACAATCCTGCCCTGCGTGCGGCTATACTCAGGTTTCATGGGTATGGGCGAACTGCGCGGCCAACATGTCCTGGTGACTGGAGCTGACGGTTTCATCGGCTCCCATTTGGTAGAAAAACTGGTTGCTGCCGGTGCCCGTGTCCGGGCGCTCAGCCAGTACAATTCGTTCAACTTTTGGGGATGGCTGGAAGATCTTCCTTGCCTGGACCAGATTGAGGTAGTTAGCGGGGACATTCGCGATCCTCATTTCTGTGACCACCTCATGGGTGGAATCGACGTGGTTTTTCACCTGGCCGCGTTGATTCCCATTCCGTACTCCTACCGAGCGCCCGACAGCTACGTTGACACCAATGTGAAAGGTACTCTGTATCTGTGCCAGGCGGCGCAGCGTCACGGCGTTCGGCGCTTCGTCCAAACCTCCACCAGTGAAGTGTACGGAACCGCAGAGTACGTTCCCATCGATGAGAAGCATCCGTTGAAGCCGCAATCACCCTATAGTGCGACCAAGATCGCGTCAGATTCTATTGCTCTCAGCTTCTATTATTCCTTCAATCAACCGATAGTGGTGGCACGACCATTCAATACCTACGGTCCTCGGCAATCCGCGCGCGCCGTGATTCCCAGCATCATTATCCAGGTGGCGGCGGGTCACGAGGAGATCTCTTTGGGTGATCTGACCACGACCCGCGACTTCACCTACGTCGACGATACCTGTAGCGGGCTTCTGGCTATCGGGAAAATGGAAGGCGGCGCGGGCGAGGTCTTTAATATTGGCTCGAACCACGATATATCCGTCGCCAATCTGGTGAGTTTGATCAACGATGTCATGGGGACGAAAGTCCGTGTTGTCTGTGATCAGCAGCGGATTCGTCCGGAGAAGAGCGAAGTGCTGCGCCTGAAGTGTGAAAACTCAAAGCTGAAAACCGCCAGCGGCTTTGCGCCGTCGATCTCACTTCGGGAAGGCCTGGAGCGTACGGTACGCTGGTTCACAGAGCCTGCGAACCTGCGCCGGTACAAAGGGAATCTCTACAATGTCTAGACGGGCGGTGGTTCTGGCGGGCGGGAAGGGAAGCCGGTTGCGTCCCTACACCGTGGTACTGCCGAAGCCGCTGATGCCGATTGGCGATTATCCAATCCTTGAAGTAATCGTGCGCCAATTGGCTCGCTATGGCTTCGATCACATCACCCTGGCGGTCAACCACCAGGCGGAGATTGTGCGTGCGTTCTGCGGGGATGGCTCCAAATGGGGTGTGCGCATCGATTATTCGCTGGAAACCATACCTCTGAGCACGGTAGCGCCGTTGAAGCTACTTTCCGATCTGCCGGAAAATTTTCTAATGATGAATGGAGACGTGCTCACCGATCTCCACATGGGACGACTCTATGAGGAACACGTCGGCAATCGCCGGCTCTTCACCATTGCAGCATCCGCACGCACCCAGATTGTCGATTACGGAGTGCTGCATACCGGTACGCGGCACCAACTCACAGGATTCGAAGAGAAACCCAAGTTGGACTACCTGGTGAGCATGGGCGTCTACATTGTGAACCGCGAGGTGTTGGGTCGCGTTCCAGCAGGGCAGAAATACGGCTTCGACAATCTCATGCTTGACATGCTGGCATGCAAGCAGCCGGTGCATGTCGAGCGCTACGACGGTTACTGGCTCGACATCGGTCGCGTGGACGACTACATGCGGGCGGTGGAGGAGTTTGAAGACCGTCGCCGTCAACTCTTACCCGATGACAACTGAAATCCTGGTTACCGGCGCCACAGGATTTCTGGGACGCCATCTGGTGGCAGCTCTCGAATCCGGTGGCCATGGGGTGCGCCCGCATTCCAGCGCAGACGGTGATATCTCTCGTTGCCCATTGCCCATGAAAGGTATCCGCCATGTCTTTCACCTTGCCGCGAAGACGTTTGTGCCGGATAGCTGGCAAGATCCCCGGCCTTTTTACGAGGTCAACGTACTGGGCACATTGAATGTCCTTGAGCATTGTCGCCGGCATGGGGCCAGGCTCACCCTCGTCAGTTCCTACGTATACGGTGTGCCGCAGCGTTTGCCCATCCGCGAAGATCATCCGCTCTCCGCATTCAATCCTTATTCGCAAACCAAGATTCTGGCCGAGACTGTCGCGCGTTTCTACGAGCAACACCACGGCTTGCCTTTGGTGATCGTGCGGCCGTTCAACCTATATGGTCCCGGGCAGACGGCATCATTTCTGATTCCCACGATTGTCCGGCAAGTCCTCGACCCATCGGTTGCGGCCGTGCGCGTCCAGGATCTTCATCCAAAACGTGACTACGTGTTTGTGGAGGATGCCATTGGGCTGCTCCTGGCCACCGCGCGGCCCGAGGTCCGTGGAACTTACAACGTAGGAAGCGGCACTTCGGCGAGTGTGGAGGAAGTTGCCCGTCTGATCATTCGAACGGCTGGTGTAGACAAACCGCTGATGTCCGACGAGACTTCGCGCCCTCAAGAAGTAATGGACGTGGTGGCCGATATTTCACTGGCGGAAGCGAAACTAGGCTGGCGCCCGCGCACGAAGTTGGCCGACGGGATCGCCGCCGTGGTCGCGGTCCTGCGGAGGCCGCGTGCCTAGCCCCATCCGGCTGCTGTACCTGATCGGCCAGTATCCAGCCATAAACCACGGGTACTTGCTGGCCGAGGTCCGGCATCTGCGGCGCCTGGGACTGGAAGTTTCGGTGGCATCAATAACTCCACCCGACCGACCGGTGGAGCAGTTGAGCCAGGTTGAACGCGAAGAGGCTGCGAACACTTATTACATCAAGTCTGTCCCATTCTCCCGCATGATGTGGGCGCTCACGGCCGAAGCGGTTCGGCATCCCTTGAATTATTTGCGGGGTCTCATTTGTGCCCTGCAACTGGCCGGCGCCAGCTTCACACGGATCGCATACCACATGGCGTACTTTGCTGAGGCAATTCTTGTCGGACGCCAAATGCGGCGCCTCGCTCTTTCGCATCTGCATGCCAGCTTCACCGCGACAGTGGGGCTCATCACGGCGCGCGCCTTTCAGGTAACAATGTCATTTGGTGTCTACGGCTACGGCGAACTGCACGATCCCGTCGGGAGTCGGCTCACCGCACGCATCGAACGGGCGTTGTTTGTTCGTTCCATCAGCCGCCATGGTCGCGGCCAGTTGATGCTTTCGTGTAGTCGCAGCGAATGGCCCAAGCTGCACTATGTACCACTAGGGATCGATCCAGCGGACTTTCCGCCTCGTCCGCACTCCTCAGATACGTCGCCAATCCGTTTGTTGTGTGTCGGACGACTTGCGCCCGAGAAAGGGCAGATCTTTCTGCTAAATGCTATGGTGGAACTATGCCGCACTGGCCCTCCACTGCGGCTGCATTTGGTGGGGGACGGCCCGGACCGTGCCTGGCTGGAACGAGAGGCTTCTGCAATCGGGGTTGCCGCAAACATCGAGTTCGAGGGCTGGGTGGATGGGACACGCCTGAAAACACTCTACGCCCAGACCGATGTCTTCGTGCTGCCGAGCCTGGCAGAGGGCATTCCGATGGTGTTGATGGAAGCCATGGCGATGGAGATTCCCTGCGTAGCGCCACACATCACGGGCATACCCGAGCTGATCGAGCACGGCGTAGATGGGATGCTCTTTCATGTCGCCGACGTCCAGGATTTGGTGCGCATGATTCGCACGCTCATTGAGTCACCGGAGCTTAGAATAAGAATCGGTCAGCGAGCTCACGCCCGTGTGGAGCGGGAATACAATATGGCACGGAATACAGAGCGTTTAGCGGCTTTGCTGCAACAGCAACAGCAACTGGGTGGCTCTGCACTTTGAGCACCTTCGACAGCATTCAAAGCCGGGACGAATAGTCACTCGCCTTCATTCTCTCGTCTGGCGCCTCAGCCATCATCTTTTTTCTTCGTCATAATGTCGTCGCTCCTCGGCGCGGAGGATTTGGAAGCAACATCCAACTCTTCCGCACGAGCATTCAGAGCCTGGGTGAGCTGATCCAGCAATTGATGCAGCTCTCGAGAGTCCGTTTCTTTTGCTATCACCTCGCAGAGCCTGCGCCAGTCATTTTTGTATTCTTCCAATTTGGTCACGAGTGACTAGAGGCAACTCAGCGGCCCAACGGAATTAGAGCTGATGTCATAACGACGTCGGCCTCACAACGGACCGAGTAGACTTTGCGGTATCCAACCAAAAAGGCTCGGGACGAAGGAGGCCGAGATGAAAATTGTAGGCTGTGATCTGCACGCAAGACAACAAACCATAGCCATGGTGGACACTGAAACCGGGGAGTTCGTGGAGAGGGCACTTTCCCACGAAGGCAACGCCCTGCGAGAGTTTTACGGGGCCTTGGAGGGTCCGGTGGTGGTGGGCATCGAAGCCACGGGAGCGATGCAGTGGTTCTTGGAACTGCTGCAAGAGTTGGGAATCCAATGCCGTGTGGGAAATCCGGCGAAGATCCGCGCGAAAGAAACGCGGAAGCAGAAGCATGATCGGCGAGATGCACGGTTGATATTGGAACTGCTCATCGAAGATCGCTTTCCGGAGATTTGGATGCCCTCGATCGAAGAGCGGGACTTGCGAACCTTGCTGCGGGACCGACATCAGTGGGTAAAGATGCGAGCACGATTGCAGCACACCTTGCAGGCGATCGCCCTCAATCACGCCCTGCGCCGAGGCCACGCGCTCTGGAGTCAGGCAGGGCAGAACACACTGCAGGCACTGCCCTTGCCACCCTACACCAGTCAGAGACGGACAGAACTGCTGAGCTTGTATGAACAGTTGCAGCAACGAATGCAAGAACTAGATAAAGAAGTGGAAGCCCAGGCCCGACAAAGGCTACAGGCGCGCCGGCTGCTAACCCATCCGGGCGTAGGTGCGGTGACGGCTTTGGCGACCGATGTTTTTCTCGGTGACCCGAGTCGCTTCGACACCGCCAACCAGGTGGCCAGCTACATCGGGATGATTCCGTGTGAGCACACCAGCGGGAAGCGACAACGACTGGGAAAACTGACCAAGCAAGGCAACTCCCTGCTGCGCTATCTGTGGACCGAAGCAGGGATGCATGCGGTACGGAAAGACCCGGAGTTGCAACGCTTCTATCGGCGCAAGCTCATCCAGAAAGGAATGGGCAAGGCAAGGATCGCAGCGGCACGCAAACTGGGTATCCGGCTGTGGATCATGATGCGTGACCAGATTGATTACGAACAGTTCTGTCGCCGCGGAAGGTTGCGGCAGAAGGGGAAAGCCCATGCGGGGATGCCTGATTTCAACAGTGGTCCTGCAATGCAGTGACCGGGTCAACTGAATAGGCTGCCCGCCTCCCCATGGGAGGGGAGTTTGCACAACACATCATGATCGAGCGTGACCGAAGAGATGTCTGGTGGGCTACGCCACCACAATGATGAAGAAAACGGGCCGAGCCATGCGGTTGGATACATCGAGAAGTAAAGACCGTTGCTCTCTCGAAGGAACCAGTGCGTCTGCGCTGAGGGGAAAGTATGCACCGACTTACTAAAATGAAACCCCAAGTCCCTTGACACGACCGACGTCGTTAGAGATGTTGAAAAATCTATCGTCACAACCTTATGATTTGCGGGTGCTTAGGAGCGAACTGGACACACCTCGAGGAAACCCTTGTAGGAAAAAGTTTCACAAGCAACAGTCATGTCCCGTTGCTCGAAAACGATTCCGTTCGTTTCACTAGGACAGGTTCGACTCAGTCGGTCTTACGCTTTTTGGCGGGCGCTTTTGTGGGAGAGACCAAGGCAGCCGCCGCTGCCGATCGGAGCCGCCTGGTATGTTCCTTATGAGCAGATTGAAGCTCTGCGAGTATCAGATTCATATCATCAGGTTCCGTCGCCGAAATGGCTTGACGACAGAGCCCACGAATTCGGTCTTCCCAGCCGACGATCCACGACCCACGTAGATTGCCACACGTAAGACCTAAGGTTCTATACAGAACATTCTGTAGGCCCGCGTGCTCGGCACGAAGCTAGGCCGTCAGCGGTCGGATGTCCCAGGTTTCTGCAGCGTAGCGCTGGAGTCCGCTTCGACGATCACCTCGACCTTTGCTCCCGGCTTAAGAACTGCTTTCGCGCCATTGTCGTCGGTAACAACGTTCTCAATCCTAATCTCTCGATACAGATCGTCAGCGCCCTCGATACCGATCTGCGCCTTTTCAGGTTCGCTTGGACTCAGGGGCTTGATTACCTTTTCAACCACGCCAGGCAGCCGTTTTCGCTTCTTGGTCATATCTGAATTAGCGCAGGTGTTGCGACGCCCCAGTATACTCTCGATACCGTGTGCACACCGGTAGCACTAAGGGAAAATCCTTCCAGGTATACAGCGAACAGCGTATGGCCTCCGGGACGGAATCCGTACGATTCTGAAGCACCCGATATTGGGCGGTCATGGGCTAGTGTCTGGGGTTGATTGCGACATTCTTGGCCCTCTGGACCGCCCTTTTTGCCATTGCCCGCAATGGACTTCATTAAGAGCTCTTGGTTCTGAGAGAGCTCTTCTTTTTTCTACTCTTCGTTCCGGCGAGCTTGCTTTCGGACTCAACGACTTAGGCCGCCGGATTGCCGTTGCGCCTTCGTCTTTCCGGTGGGAGAGGCGTTGGCAAAGACACCAGCCGTGCAGCCATCGTTCTCAGCCGTCGAGTATATTCCCGAAGAGCGGATCGTAGTTCCAAAACAATAGCTTCCAGCTCGTCGTCAGCGTCATTCGCCGCCACAGCTTTGGCACAGAGTTCGCGGATCCGGTCTTCGAGACGACGGTCAGGCACGGTTTTTGTAAACTAGCACACGGCCCGGCGGCTGTTCGATACAGTACATACCGTAGCGGGTCCAATTGCTAGAGTGCACCCTTCAGACCCCTGGACGAGCCGGAACGATGATCGAGAAAGAGGACCAACGTTGGATCGACCTATGCCAACTAGCGGCGCACGAGCAAGATCCCCAAAAGCTGAATGTAACTCTTCGCGGAGCTTACCCTTCTGCTCGAACAAAGAGAATGCAGGCTAGCGAAGAGGAACGATGAAGGGAGCTGCTAGCGTCCTCCGCGCGCATCGCGTCTTGCGCAGCGCCGCGCAGATTTAAGGCATTATGTAGCTCCCAATAAACCAAATCAGTTTCGCCCGGAAACCGGCGGTTTCGCTGCCGGTTCTTGTGCCTCGCTCGGGGGCGGCGGAATGGAGATGTCCACATTGGTCACCGGTCCCAGCGATGCCAACGGCTTATCGAAGTCAGACGTATTGCCAACCACCAATATGGCAAGTTGATCTTTGTGCAGATATTTGGCGGCCACACGCGCCACATCCGCTTTTCCGACTTTTTCTACTCCCGCCCGATACTGTTCCAGAAAATCCGCGGGATATCCGTAAAATTCATACGCCATACGCTCGCGCAGAACTTTGTCTGGGGAATCAAAGTTGAAAACGAATGAATTCAGGATCGAATCCTTGGCACGCTGAATCTCTTCGTCCGTGATGGGGTGCGTCTCCAGGTTGTCGATCTCACTGTAGAGCGCCTGAATAGATTCCACTGTGGTTTGGCTCTTCGTGCCCACTGCTAGCCGCAAGATACCCGGATGGTCGAAGGCGGAGCCAATTCCTCCGCCTACGCCGTAGGCCAAACCTTGCTTGGTACGAATGCTCTGGAACAACCGGGAGGAAAATCCGCCACCAAAAGCCTCATTGAAAACCTGGGCAGCATAGTAGTCGGGATTATTGCGCTGAATGCCGAGCGTGACCATGCGAATACTGCTCTGATTCACGTCAGCCTTGGAGACAAGATAGTAACCCGGCTTGGCGGGCTGGAACTTGATCTCGGGTTTTTCCGCTGCGGGTCCAGCTGGCAGGGCGCCAAAGGCTTGGCGAAGTTTGGCCTCCATTGCCGCAGAGTCGAAGTCGCCGACCACCCCCAGGATCATGTTGTTGGGATGAGCGTGATGATGGTACCAATCGAGCAGATCTTGCCGTCTAACGGCAGCCACAGTCTTGTACTCCACCTCACGCGCGTATGGATTTTGCCCGCCATAAGCTAGCTTGCTGGACTCGCGGGCTGCGATTCCGCCGACGTCATCGTTGCGACGGGAGATGGCGTCGAAGAATTCTTTCTGGGCGAGATCAACCTTTTCTTCACGGAACTCAGGTTCGCGCAGCAGATCCATCACAACCTTAAATACATCGTCAAAATCGCCCTTCAGACATGACCAGCCGATCGTGGTCGAATCGGCACTCCCTCCAGTTTCCACCTTGGCGGCCCGGATTTCGAGGTAGTCATCAAGTTGATCGCCGGTCTGGGCCTTTGTACCGCCGGTGCGCCAGACTTCGCCGTAGATGTCGACCATGCCCACTTTGTTGGCAGGTTCGGAACGAGAGCCGCCGCGGATTCGGATGCTGCCATCGATCAACGGCAACTCGTGGTCCTCCTGAAGAAAAATCATCATGCCGTTTGGCAGCTTGATACGCTTCGGTTCTTGGGGGTGAAACGCCGGAAGCGGCGTAATTTTGATTTGTTGCCAGTCGGAGACTTGTGCAGCGGCGTGATGCCGAGCAGGCACGCTAAAGAGAGCAGCGGCGCAGAGAAAGGAGATAAGGGAAAGTCGCTTCATTGTGCACCGCCTTTTTGGTCGGCAGCCCCGGCGGGCGCTACGGTTTCAATGATGCCCACGGTTCGGTTGGTGGAAACGAAAGTCTGATTTGCCACACGCCGGATGTCGGCTTTCGTGACTTTGTCGAGATTCTCCACCTGATGGAAAAGCTCGCGCCAGTCGTCATACCGAGATTGGTACTGCGCCAGCTGCTGGGCCAGACCTTGGTTATTTCCCAGACCACGGAGCAGGTTAGCCTTAGCGCGGGTAGTGATCATCTTCAGTTCCTCGTCGCTGATGTCTTCGTTTTTCAGGCGTTCAATCTCGATATGGATTGCATCCGCCATTTCTTCGGGTTTGTGGCCCGGCATGGGGAAGGCGTAGAACGCGAAAAGATGGGGATACTTGTTTCCGGGCAAACCGGTGAAGCCCGCCGAGTCTGACGCAATCTTCTTGTCGCGCACCAGCGCCCGGTACAACCGGGAAGTGCGTCCGTTCGACATCAGATCGGTAATGGCGTCATATACAGCATCATCTTTGCTGCGGTAATCGGGCCGGTGATAACCCTCGAGGTACAGGGGTTGCGCCACATCGTGCAGCACCACCCGGCGCTCGGCATTTTGTGGCGGTTCAGTGGTGGTGCGCTCGTCGGGCTTTTCATGGGAAGGAATCCGCGCAAAATATTTCTCGATGATGGGCATCGCATCCGCGGCTTTGACGTCGCCCACCACCGCCACCACCATGTTCGATGGAATGTAATACTCGTCAAAGAATTGCTGCGCATCGGTGGCCGAAAATGAGTTCAGGTCTGATATCCAGCCGATCGTCGGACGATGGTAGGGATGTGCCTGATAGGCGGCCGTGACGAATTGTTCCAGCAACCGGCCCACCGGATTGCTGTCCGTACGCAGGCGGCGCTCCTCGATCACGACGTTGCGCTCTTTGTAAAACTCGCGCATCACCGGATGCATGAATCGCTCCGATTCGAGGTACGCCCACAGCTCCAGCCGGTTTTCCGGCAAAGAATAGTGGTAGGCAGTTTCATCTAGATTCGTGAAAGCATTAAGCCCCTCCACGCCGTTGCTCTCGAGAATCCGAGGGAATTCGTTCGGCTTGACGTATTTTTGCGCTACCGCGATGTCATCCTGCCAGGCCTTCTCCAATTGTTTCAACTTTTGCTCGTCGCGGCCGGTGCTCTTGTCGCGCTCGGCGATGTAGGCGGCGTAGGCCTGTTCCACTTTCGCGAGCGCAACTTTTTCGGCAGGGTAATCGGTGGTGCCGATCTTGTCCGTCCCTTTGAAGGCCATGTGCTCGAACATGTGCGCCAGGCCAGTCTTGCCCATGGGATCCTGCACTGAACCGGCATCCACGTGGGTGAAAAATGAAAACACAGGCGCTTCCGGACGCTCGCAGATCACGACGGTCAGGCCATTAGCCAGTTTCTTGACCGTGATGCGTTTCTCGAATGAAGTCAGGTCCTGTGCGGCGGCCAAAGCGGACGAGAGCACAAAGAGTATGGTTAGAAGCCTGAACACACGGTGTTTCATCGGACCTCCACTGCGGTTGGGCAAAGCATCAAAGGAAGAACTTGAAGTTACGTTGGGAGAAGGGAACTTGTCAAACTGCAGTCGTTAGTCGCGGGTCTTGAATCATCGGCTCCGACTCGGCGAGGCTCGTAGCTATACTGAACGGCGCACGCTAAACTATACCGCTTGAGACGCAGGTGAGAGAGACCGATTGAGCAAAGCACAATCAATTGAAATCGAAGGCAAGCAGCTTAGCCTGACCAACCTGGACAAAGTCCTGTACCCGGCGACGGGATTCACCAAAGGACAGGTCGTGGACTATTACGCCCGCATCGCGCCAGTTCTCATTCCACATCTCACCGGACGACCACTTACCCTGAAACGCTATCCTAACGGCGTTGACAGCGAATACTTTTTTGAGAAGAACGCAACTGCCCACCGGCCAGATTGGGTGAAAACCGCGCCCGTCTGGAGCGAAGGCAATCACCGCAATGTAAATTACATTCTGGCCAACGATCTCCCCACGGTGGTGTGGATGGCGAATCTTGCCGCGATCGAACTCCACCCTTCGCTCTCGCTCGCGAAAGAAATCAATCGTCCAACCATGATGGTTTTCGATCTTGACCCTGGGCCTCCGGCCGACATCGTGCAATGCGCCCAGGTCGGGATGTGGCTGCGCGAAATCTTCGAACAGTTCGGCTTGCGGAGTTTCCCCAAGACGTCGGGGTCCAAAGGGCTGCAAATCTATGTTCCGCTGAACACCGCAACCAGCTACGAGGTCACCAAACCCTTTGCTCATGCGCTCGCCCGCTTGCTGGAGAACGACCATCGGGAACTCGTGGTCTCCGATATGAAGAAACAACTCCGGGTTGGTAAAGTGCTGGTGGACTGGAGCCAGAATGATCAGCACAAGACCACCATCGGCGTGTACTCCCTACGCGCGCGGGAGCATCCCACAGTGTCCACGCCGGTGACGTGGGAAGAAGTGGAGCAGGTCTTGAAGAAAAAAGATGCCGGCCTGGTGGTGTTCGAAGCGCCGCAGGTGCTTGAACGAGTGCAGAAATTGGGAGACCTCTTCGAGCCCGTTTTGAAGCTGAAACAGAAATTGCCGAAATTGACTGCTGATGTAGGCGCGGGCGCCCTCGGCCGCACATCGAGTGAAGATCGCGGAGTAGCGACCGTTAAAGATGGACTGGAAATCAGAGCGCAGGCAGGATCGCAGCGCAGAAGCCCAAGTAAGACTGCCAAAGCGGGGAAGCAGAAAGCTATCAAGAAGGCCCGGAAGATATAGGTCGAACATGGCCCAACTCTACGCTGGCACATCTGGATGGGCTTATCCCAGCTGGAAGCCAGACTTCTATCCCGCGAAGCTGGCGCAGAAGAATTTCCTGCAACACTACGCTGCCCAACTGAACACGGTCGAGGTTAATTTTACTTTTCGCCAACTGGTGAAGGAGACCACCATCCAAAAATGGATTGCCGAAACTCCCCCTCATTTTCGCTTCGGGATCAAGGCCCACCAGGTGATCACGCACATCAAACGGCTCAAGAACACGCAAGATTTCATCCCCCGCTTTCTTAGTACAATCGAACCGCTCGCGCAAGCGGGAAAACTTGGTCCGCTTCTGTTTCAACTGCCGCCCAACGTGAAAGCGGATGCCGAAGTTTTAAGAGAATTTCTCGGAACTCTCCCCCGTGCCGTGCCCTCGGCATTTGAGTTCCGCCACGACTCCTGGTTCTCGGATGAAATCTTTAATCTTCTGAAATCCAACAACCGGGCGATTTGCGTCGCTGAGACCGAAGAGCGCTCCACACCCGATGTGGTGACAGCCGACTTCTGCTACTACCGCTATCGCAAGCCCACCTACACTCCCGACGAACGCCGCGCCATGTCCGATCGGATTCGGGAACACATCGGACAGGACCGTAGCGTATTCGCCTATTTCAAGCACGAGGAGACGCCCGAAGGGGCGATCTCGGCAGTCGAACTGCTGAAGGAAATCGTCGCGGCTTAGCGAGCTCCGATCCTCTGCACCTGCATGAATACTTTCCCTGCGTCCGATAACGCGCATACTGAAGTGGTGGCGTCCGAAGCCAACGCCCGCGTCGTCTCCGCCTTTCTCGACTACTTGAAAGTGGAGAAAGGCCTGGCCCCATTGACCATCGCTGCCTACACCACTGATCTTGAGCAGTTCGCCGGATTTCTGGAGAAGCGCAAGCGCACCCTCCTTAACGCACGCCGCAACGACGTCCGCGCTTTCATCCAGCAGTTGTTCGCCAACGCCGTGGATGGCCGATCGGTGGGGCGGAAACTTTCGACGTTGCGCCATGTCTACCGCTATCTGCTGCTCGACAAATTGGTTGAGCATGATCCGACGCTCAATATCGACTCGCCCAAGCAGTGGAAGGTGTTGCCTAAATCGCTGGCGCGCGACGAGATGGAAACGATATTGAGTCGGCCACAAGCCACATCAGTGCGCAAGCAGGACGAAGCGCTTGCCGTCCGTAACCACGCCATGCTCGAAGTTTTCTACGCGGGGGCGCTGCGCGTCTCCGAAATTATCGGAGTCAAGCTTGAAGACCTGAAACTCGATCTTGGTTACGTGTTGGTGCGTGGCAAGGGTGACAAAGAGCGCATCGTGCCGCTGGGAAAATCGGCTCATGACGCTCTGACGGAGTACATGAAACACTCACGCGTTGTATTGATGGGCGGCAAGACCACGCCGCTTCTTTTCTTCAGCCGCGGCGCACGAAGGCTGACTCGCCAGCGCGTCTGGCAAATGGTGCGCGCAGCCTCCGCGGGCACTGGGCGAAACGCCAGTCCACACATGCTGCGCCACAGTTGCGCTACTCATATGGTGGAAAACGGCGCCGACCTAAGGACCGTGCAGACCATCCTCGGACATTCCGACATTTCGACCACGCAGGTGTATACGCACCTCGCACTGGATCGATTAAAGAATGTTTATCAGAAGCATCATCCCAGGGCGAAAGCGAGATGATTTTTTTTCACCACAGAGCAACAGAGCCGGAGAGAGAATCATGAGTATTTCTCTTTGTCTCGGGGTGGATAAGAAGTGAAATAGTATGACAGCTAGATCCAGCAAGACTGTAGTTGAAAAAGGCGTCAGCCAATTTCTTCGGTCTCTCGTCGAGCGCGGCACCTCGAAGCACACCATCAAAGCCTATACTGGCGATCTCGCTAACTTTTCAACTTACGTCGGATCCCGCCCGTGGCGCAGCATCGACCATGTTGCCATTCGCGGATTCCTCTCTCATCTTTACGAGAAGGGACTTAGCAAGACCTCAGTTGCGCGGTCGCTAGCCGCCGTGCGTTCGCTCTTTCGCTGGTTGGCGCAGGAAGGGGTCGTGGAACAGAATCCCGCCGCGTTGGTGGCAACACCGAAGCTCCCAAAGAAGCTGCCTCGCGTTCCCACTATCGAAGAAATGAATTCCGTGCTGGACGGCCAGATGCCTGAAGTAGCTGCCTTTCCCACCCGCGATCACCTGATGCTCGAACTGCTCTATGGCTGCGGCATCCGTAACTCCGAGCTGATCGGAATCAATCTCGACGACATCCGCTTGAGCACTGAAGCCATTCTGATTCGCGGCAAAGGAAAAAAAGAACGCTACGTGCCCTTCGGCGATTCCGTAAAATTGGCGCTGACCGCTTATCTCCCGCTGCGCCAGCAATTGCTCGCCCTGCGCAAGCAGAACACCTTGGCGTTGATCATCAACCTTCGTGCCGGCCGGCTCACCACCCGCAGCGTGGGCCGGATCATCAAGAAAATCGCGGTCGCCAAAGGGCTGTCACCCGATGTCCATCCCCACACCCTCCGCCATGCCTTCGGTACGCACCTGCTGGAGGAAGGCGCCGATCTGCGTGCCATCCAGGAGATGCTCGGCCACGAACGGCTTTCAACCACCCAGCGCTATACTCAGCTCTCCATGAAGCACGTTCTCCACGTCTATGACCAGACGCATCCTCGAGCCAAGTGAAAGTTATGCTAAGCAGAACCGCGATGCGCAGCCCGAAGTTCTTCCCACATGGCCACGACTCGTGCCCTCAGCTCCGCCGTCAGATGCTCATACACTGCTTCGGAGGCTTCCGACTCAGGCGGTGGATAAATAGGATCGCCAAATCTCACCTGCACTGGCGCGAATTTCTGGAAAAACTTTTTGCCCCGCGGCCATACTTCGTAAAAGCCCTCGATCGCAACCGGAACGATCGGCACCTGCGCGTGAACCGAAAGAATGGCGGCGCCTTTCTTAAAAGTGCGGGGCGTTCCGTCAATGCTGCGCTCGCCCTCCGGATAAAGGATCAGAACCCGCCCATGCCGGAGTCCGAAAATGCCAGCGCGCAAAGCAGGCACCAGGTTGACGTCAGGGTCCAGCACCATTACACGAAGCCAGCGCGCCAGTACGCGCATCGGACCGGAGCCGAAAATTTCACTGGTCCCCCCCGAAAACAGGTGGCGGAAAACCGGCCAGGGCAACACGCTGCTCAGAATCACGGGATCAACAAAGCTCTGGTGATTCGATGAAAGGATATATGGGCCATCGATAGGAAGTTTCTCCAAACCAGTGACCTGCAAGTCCAAACGATCAGACGCGAAAATCTGTATCAGCCGGCTCAAACCATAGAAAACGTGCTCTGCGAAGCGGCCTTGGCGGGCCAGTGCAAGCACTTCCGGATCGGTCGATTCCTCTTGCAGCAGCGCCTTCCAGCCGGCAAATTGGGCGCGGGGTATAGCCTTTCCCCCGGCCGCGCTTTCCCGAATCGTATCCACCAAGTCGCGCACGGTATAAATTTCAGCCAGGCGTGACTCCTCCACATCACCGCCAAGTTCTTTCTCCAGCGCCACCAGCAGTTCCACTCGCTGCATCGAATCAAAGCTCAGATCGAGTTCCAGGTTGTCGCCGGGGTGGATTACATCTGGAGCCGATTTGGAAGAATCGCGCACAATCTTCAACGCGCACTGTACTTCTGGCTGCTCCAGCCACGCCGTGTCGTCGGCGCTCAACGGCCGCTCGGACGCAACTTCTGCCTCTGCCGTATGGACCCGCGCCTGATTGGCCCTTACTCGCTTCTCGATTTCGAAGCGCTTCAGTTTCCGAGTGGTGGTTTGTGGTAAGTCCTCAGACCAGATTTCATAACTACCGACGCGTTTGGTCGACGGGAATTTCGCTGATAGGTTCTCGATGTCGAAACGAATGACCTCCTTGGCGTTGGCAATCCTTTGCCGTTTCAACGTTTCAAAATTCGGCACTATAACAGCGTGTAAGCGCTCGGACGTGGGATCGCCCGGCCTCGCCTCCAGACCCATCACGCAAATCTGCTTGATATAGGACGATTTGGAATAGTGCGCTTCGATCTCGTCTGGATAAATATTTTTACCATTGCTGAGAACGATCACGTCTTTCTGGCGTCCGGTGATGAACAGATTGCCGCGGCTGTCAAAGTGCCCGAGATCGCCGGTTATGAGCCAGCCATCCTTCAAAACCGCAGCAGTTGCGTCCGCACGGTTCCAATAACCCTTCATCACGATGGCGCCGCGGATCGCGATTTCGCCAGTCGCGGGGCCACCTTCTTCCTGCGGCTGCGGATCGATAATTTTTCCTTCCACGCCCAGCAGTGGCGGTCCCACCGAGCCGATCACGTTGTCGTTCGGAGCAGTTAAGAAAGCGGCGCCGGTCGTTTCCGTCAGGCCGTAGGCTTGTAAAACATCGATCCCCAACGCGTAAAAATCTCGTCCGACCTGTGGATCAAAACGTGAGCCGCCCGTTATCAGGTAGCGCATCTTGTCGCCAAAAGTCTTGTGGATCGGGCGGAAGAAGAGTTTTCCCGCGTTCCATCCGAAGCGGCGGGCGAGACGCGTAATTGCCATCATTCCTTGCACCGAATGCCGTGCCAGGCTGCCGCGCCTTTCTATTTCTTTGAAGATGCGGTCATGGATCAAGTAAAAAAACTGCGGCACCACGGCAAACGCTGTGATCTGGCGTTCCTGCAACGCTCGCAGAAGCTCGGTCGTGTTGAGCGTTTCCAGATACACAACCCGCGCGCCCTTTACCAACGGCAGCAAAAGGTTGGCCATCTGCGAAAGAACATGAAACAGCGGGAGCACGCCGAGAACCGCGTCTGCGGGACCGATATCGAGCCGGGCAAATACCGATTCAACCTCGCCCAGCAGATTGGCATGAGTGAGCATCACGCCTTTGGGATCAGCTGTAGTTCCCGAAGTGTAGAGCAGGGAAGCAAGGCTGTCCGCGGAAGATTCGACTGGAGAGAAGTTACCAGGCCCCGCCGCAAAAATGTCGTCGAGGTTGGCCACGGGCTGGGCGGGGGTTGCCTGTGTGGGGACGGGGCTCTGCCCCGTCCGGCGCGAGCCGTGCTCGGCGGTCTGAGTGTTTGTCGATGTCCCAGCGCTCACTAGGACGATAGGAATGTTTAGTTCCGCGACAGCTGATTGTCCACTGGGAAGGTGTTTGGCGTCAGCGAACAATAACGCACTGCCGCTGTCTTTCAGCAACTTCGCCACCTGGTCGGCGCGAAAGGCAGTATCCAGCGGGACGGCCGTACAACCCGCCGCAATTGCTCCGAGGTAAGCAGCAACCCATCGCGGATGATTGTCCGCGAGGATCGCGAGCCGAACGCCGTTCTGAAATCCATTTTCCGTCAGCCATCGGCCAATCGATTCCGCCTTCTCCCGGGTTTCCGCGTAGGTGTAGCTCTCGGTGCGATCGCGCCGCTGAATTTCCAGGGCGCGATTCTGCGGCCAGCGCTCGGCGCATTCGCGGAAGCGATCATAGAAGGTCGGCATCGTCAGCGGAAAATCTTACATTAGAGCATGCAATGACTGTAGTGATCACCTGCGTTCCGAGACTTCACTCCTTGGCCTGGCATCTAATGTGCTAGGCTTCTAAACAGACCGGCTGGGTGTGCCCGCCAAGGAACCACGATTTGATCAACACCGTCATTGCCAAGGTCTTCGGCACCAAGAATGAGCGCGAGCTCAAGCGCCTGGCGCCTCGGGTGGAGGCTATCAACGCCCTCGAGGCCGAGATGCAGAAGCTTTCGGACGACCAGCTACGCGCCAAGACAGATGAATTTCGCCAACGGATTCAGCAACGCCACAGCCGTATTCCGGACGAGCCCGGAGCCGATCCTGAGCGTGCGAAGCAAATAGAAGACGAGCGCAGGCAGGCGACCAATGAGGCTCTGGATGAGATCCTGGTCGAAGCTTTCGTGGTGGTCCGCGAGGCTGGCCGCCGCGTACTCAATATGCGGCATTTCGATGTGCAGTTGATCGGTGGCATGGTGCTGCACCAGGGCAAGATCGCCGAAATGAAAACCGGCGAAGGAAAAACACTAGTTGCGACCCTTCCTGTCTATCTCAACGCGCTAAGTGGGCGCGGCGTGCATGTGGTCACCGTCAACGACTACCTAGCCAAGCGCGATTCCGAGTGGATGGGCAAGCTCTATCGCTTTCTCGGGTTGAGTGTTGGTGTCATCGTTCACGATCTCGATGATGAAGAACGCCGTGAAGCCTACGCCTCCGATGTCACGTACGGAACCAATAATGAATTCGGATTCGATTACCTGCGTGACAACATGAAGTTCGATCTGAAGGATTGTGTGCAGCGTGGGCACAACTTTGCGATCGTCGACGAAGTCGATTCCATCCTGATTGACGAAGCTCGCACGCCGCTTATTATCTCCGGCGCCAGCGAAGAGTCCACCGATAAGTATTACAAGGTGAACCGCATCATTCCCAAGCTGGAGCGCGGTGAGGAGATCGACGTTGCTCCCGGCGAACCCAAGCAACTTACCGGCGACTACGTGATTGACGAAAAGCACAAGACCATCACGGTCAGCGACGAAGGTTGGGAAAAAGTCGAGCAACTCCTCGGCATCGGCAACATTGCCGATCCCGAGAACTGGGACTTGAAGCATCACGTCGAGACTGCCATCAAGGCGCACGCGCTCTACCGCCGCGATGTTGAATATGTGGTGAAAGATGGTGAAGTCATCATCGTCGACGAATTCACTGGCCGTCTGATGCCAGGCCGCCGCTGGTCCGATGGTCTGCACCAGGCCGTGGAAGCCAAAGAAAACGTCAAGATTGAGCGTGAAAATCAGACCCTGGCGACCATCACTTTTCAGAACTATTTCCGCATGTACAAGAAGCTGGCGGGGATGACCGGTACGGCGGAAACCGAGGCCCCGGAGTTCGACAAGATCTACAAGCTGGAAGTCATGGTGATCCCCACCAACAAAGTGATGTTGCGGCTGGAGAATCCCGACACCGTCTATCGTACGGAGAAAGAGAAATATTTCGCTGCTTCCGACGAGATCCACAAGCTAAACCAGAGCGGCCAACCTGTGCTCGTTGGCACGACCTCGATCGAGAAATCGGAACGCCTCTCCGAATTGCTGAAGAAAAAAGGCATCAAGCACGTCGTACTCAACGCCAAGTATCACGAGCGCGAGGCCGAGATCGTCGCTCAGGCCGGACGCAAGGGTATGGTGACGATCGCCACCAATATGGCTGGCCGCGGCACCGACATCCTGCTCGGTGGCAATCCTGAATTCATGGCCAAGCAGGAGTGCGTGAAGAAGGGATTAGCGCAACAGCTCCGCGCCGCCCAAGGGAAAATCCAGATCGACGTGGATGAGACGAAGAGCACGGTCTGGTACTACGCTGGCAACGAATACGTCGTGCCTACCGACCAGTGGACCGAAATATTCAACCGCTACAAGCAGCAGACTGACAAAGAACATGACGAAGTTACCGCAGTGGGAGGCTTGCATATCTTCGGCACCGAGCGCCACGAAGCCCGGCGAATTGATAACCAGCTACGCGGCCGCGCCGGTCGCCAGGGCGATCCCGGCTCCTCGCGCTTCTATCTTTCTCTCGAAGATGACCTGATGCGCATCTTCGCCAAGGAATGGGTTTCGAATCTGCTCCAGCGGCTGGGAATGGAAGAAGGCATCCCGATTGAATCGCGGCTGATCACGCGGCGCATTGAAGCCGCGCAAAAGGCTGTGGAGGCCCAGAACTTCGAAGCTCGCAAACACCTGCTCGAGTACGACGACGTCATGAACAAGCAGCGCGAGGCCGTTTACGGTCTCCGCCATCAGTTGCTTGAAGGCGTCGAGCAGAAGGAACTCATCCTCGAGGATTACGTCTCGGGCATTCTCAGCGATCTGATGGATCAGTTCTGCCCGGTTAAAGTTCATCCTGAGGATTGGGATATCAAGTCATTGAAGGACGCTATCTTCACTCGCTTCGGTGTCGACATCCTTTCTGAAGGAATCAAGCCGGAGATACTGAACCGCCAGGAACTGGGTGACGCGATTTTTGACAAGCTCAAAGATCGCTACGACGCAAAAGAGAAACTCATCGGTCCTGACGCCATGCGCTATCACGAACGCATGATCATGCTGAGCGTGCTCGACTCCCAGTGGAAAGACCACCTGCGAGACATGGATCACTTGAAGGAGGGCATCGGCCTTCGCGGCTACGGACAGCACGATCCGCTGGTCGAGTACAAGCGCGAATCCTTCGACATGTTCGAAGCCATGATGCAGCGCTTCCAGGAAGACACGGTCCGTTATCTGTACCTCATGCAGATTCTGGAGCGGCCAGCTGACGGAGGGGCGGTCGCGGTTCAGGGCGTAGCTGCCGCAGGGGGCGGTTCCGAAGCCGGCGTTCCAATTCCCGGCATAGCTGGAGACGGTAATGGCCGCCGACCGTCGCGGGCCGTGGCTACTTCCGTCGATGAAATCGAAGAAGCCTTCCAGCGCAAGAAACGCCGCGAACTCGACCAGGCTCGTATGGCCGGATCGGGAGATCTGCAACCTGTCCAGCAAGTCGTGCGCGGTGCCGCCAAGATCGGCCGCAACGATCCCTGTCCCTGCGGCTCCGGTAAAAAGTACAAAAGGTGCTGCGGCGCGAGCGGCTAGTCGGCCAGTGTCAATTCCGGGGACAGTTACATTAGTAACCCGACTGAACCCTTCGGGTCACTTTCGCCACAGCGCCGCTCATATAAGATTCCTCTGAACAATTTTGATATGTGACGTTTTGGGAAAGCGCGAGGCCGTGGTGTCCGCGGACCGTTAGGACAGCTTTTGCCAACCCGCTGGCGCTCCATGCCGGCTTGGTGTGTTTTCCGTATGCACGCTGAGATAAAAATTCGCCCGCACTGGTGGATCGCTGCCTCCGCGGCGTTGGTGCTGGGGCAAGTTGTGCTTGCTCTTGCTCTGAAGCCAGGCTTTCTGGCTACAGCGCAAGAGGACGTCAGCATGCTGGTGCTGATCCTGTTCGCGATTGGCGTCATGAGCTGCAACGCCCTGAGAAGCAAAGGGCAAATTCGCGTCTTCTGGGCATTTCTGGCGAGCAGCGGCTTCCTCTGGGCGATCAGCGTGTGGGCCTGGCTCTACTACGAGGTCCTCATCCGTAAGGCGATGCCCGATGACTCGTCTGGCGACCCAGCGCTCTTCATCCATATCGTGCCACTGATGGCGGCGGTGGTTTTGCGTCCCGACCAGCCGCAGGGACGCCGCAAGCTTTATTTGCAGACGCTCAATCTTCTTCTCCTACTGCTCTGGTGGGTTTTCCTTTATGCCTATGTCGTGGCGCCATACCAATACCTGTCGCGGGACAGCAACATCTACGGCCTCCGCTACGACACGCTGTATTTTCTGGAGAATCTTGTCTTCCTCGTGACTTTGGGAATTCTGGTGGTGCGTGCCCAAGGGCCGTGGAAGAGAATCTATCTAAATCTGTTCGTGGCCTCGTGCCTGTATGCATTCGGTTCGCAATCGGCGAATACTGCGATCGACATGGGCTTGTATCACTCCGGAAGCCTGTACGACGTTCCCATGGTAGCGGCAGCCTGTTGGTTTATCTGGGTCGGATTTAAAGGCGCGGGCCTGGACGCCGGTCGTGAGAGTTCGACGGAAGATCGGCGAAGCACCGTTGGGCTTGCACCACAACTGGCGATGCTTGCAGTCCTCTCTGTTCCTTTGATGGGAGTTTGGGAGGTTTTCTGGCCGAATTCGGATTCCCAGATCCACACGTCGCGTCTTGTCATCTCACTGCTGACCGGTTTCGCTCTGGCAGCGTGCGTCTTTCTCAAGCAATATTTGCAGGACCGCGAACTGCTGTCCTTGCTTTCGGTCACACAGCGGAACCTCGATAAGATGCATGGCCTGCAGGGCGACCTGGTGCACAAAGAAAAGCTGCTGCGAGAGCACAGCACCGAACTTGCCCGAAAAAACTTTGAACTGCAGGAGGCTTCACTCACCGATCCTCTCACCCGGGTGCGCAATCGTCGCTATCTGGAGGAGACTCTGGCCGCCGACGTCGGTCAAGTCCTGCGGGACTATCAGCGTAGCGAGGGAAGCCGGCTTCAGCCAGTGGACCATCGAGACCTGATCTTCTTCATGGTCGACGTAGATTTCTTCAAACGAGTCAACGATGAGCATGGACACGTGGCCGGCGACGAACTACTCCGCAAGTTTGCCGAGCGTCTTGGCCGCGTGATGAGAAAGTCGGATGTGCTGGTCCGCTGGGGCGGGGAAGAGTTCGTGGTAGTAAGCCGGTCAGCCGATCGCTCCGGAGCGTCTGCCTTCTGCAGCCGTATTCTGGAAGTCACCGCAGCCGAGCCTTTCGACTTGGGTCACGGCATCAGGGTCCGCAAAACCTGCTCCATCGGCTGGGCGCCTTATCCTTGGAGCAAGAGTGATGTCGACTGGCTATGCGCCGAAGAAGTAATTGATCTGGCCGATCGCGCCATGTATCTGGCCAAGACCTGGGGAAGAAATCAGAGCGTCGGCATTCTTCCGCCGGATGAAGCCGCGGTCGGCGGAACAAAAATGATGGTCGAAAGTTTGCTGGAGGGAGAGCGCGGAGAAGTCAACTTGGTAAAGACCATGAATCCCCTTCCCACTGTGAAAGATTGTGAGGCCACCAAGGCCAGCACGCTTCTTCCAGCCGGCTCGCCTCCTGATCTACCGGCAGAGGCTCCTGTCAAACTCAGATAAGGGATCCTAGAAAGCCTCAGGGGGAAATAGTTCGCCAAACAGCCTTTCTAGCAGCTCATTGAAACGGTCTATCCCCTGCTCGCGAATATCGCGAGATTCGGCAGGCCGAATCGGATTGGTAATGACCTGGGATTCCAGCCTTGCTCTAGCTGTGCCTGAACTCAATTTTTCTTGTGATGGCTTAATAACATCGGAAGCGACGATCCCTTTTTGCAGCCGCTCGCGGGCGTGGGATAACAGAAGTTGAGGGCTGTGGAATCCCACCTTTGCACCAAAGCGCAAAGGTGGACCACCTGCCTCATTACCGCAAATTTCAACTTGAGATATGGTAGATGCTGATTTCGCCATGTACACGGCCACTATCTCCCTACGCAAGGCGACCCGCCACAATCCTCTGGCGACTATTGGCGTCATGCTGGTCATTGTCTTTGTCATCTTTGCTCTATTTGCACCATGGATCGCGCCGCAAGACTCCGCTCACATCGATCTACCTTCACGATTGCAATCGCCGTCCTCGGCGCACTGGTGCGGCACAGACGAATTGGGCCGCGACATTCTTTCCCGCCTGATATACGGTTCGCGGATCTCCATGCTGGTCGGCAGTTGCGTGGTTGCGGCTTCGCTGGCCTTGGGTCTGGTCGTGGGCTCGGTCGCCGGCTACTATGGAGGTGGCATCGATCGCTTTGTAAATATCGTGGTAATGAACGCGTTTCTTTCCTTTCCGGGAATTCTGCTGGCGATCGCATTTGTAGCCTTCCGAGGACCGGGAATCTTTAATCTGGTGCTCGCGCTTTCACTCGGTGGCTGGGTAGGATACGCGCGCCTGGTGCGCGCTCAGGTGCTCTCAGCGCGCGAACGCGAATTTGTGGAAGCGGCAAAGGCACTGGGCGCAAGCGATCTGCGCGTTATCCTGCGTCACATTCTTCCCAATATTATTCAACCCGTGATTGTGCAGGCAGCCATCGGCATGGCAGGCGCCATCCTCGCCGAAGCCACCATGAGCTTCCTGGGTCTGGGAGTTCCGCCGCCGACGGCAAGTTGGGGCACGATGCTCAACGACGGCCGCGCTCACCTTTTCGACGCACCTCATCTTGTTATCTTTCCTGCTTTGGCAGTAATGCTGGCCGTGCTGTCGTTCAATTTTATCGGCGACGCCTTGCGGGATTTCCTGGACCCGCGCTCGCGGCTCGAAGTTGGACTGTAATGTAGACGTGGGCGTCCTCGCCCGTGTTGAATCCGGTGCGGCACGGGCGAGCGCGCCTGCATTGCTCTCGCTTTCCGGAGCGAGAGGGCCCAAGTCAACCGCCAGCGGGATATTAGGGAATCACGCCAAATCTACCGCACTAAACACGATGTCCATAAGGAAGCGTAAGTAAGCTGCAGCGCCTCGGAAACGGAGGCGCTTTTTGTTTCTCGCGAAATCACCTCGCACGCGCTAGCGGGATATCGCGCACACTCACGTCGTCCTACACCCGAGACTTGGCTTTGCAAGGACCATCCAGAGTCTCGGGCGGAGGAGCCGAAGATGAATCACAGGTGGTGCGGCATCTTAACCCCTTGCTGTTGCTCACGACCTGTAGGCGGTGGTGTTCCCTGCGGGCTTTGGGGGTTGTCCGCCGGAGGTGCACTGGTCGGGGGATGCAACGTGGTGCCGTCGATGTGGTCAAACGGTACCGTCCGCGCGAACGTTGGCAAATTGTGTGCGCGTATTTGAGTGGCCGCCTCGAAGCCGGAGGCGAGTTTGATCAGCGTGGGCTCGCTGAATGCGGTCGCGAAGAAGCTGATGCCGAGGGGCACGCCGAACACAATACCCGCGGGCACCTGCACGATGGGATATCCGGCCCCTGCTGCCATGCTCGAGGTTCCGTAGATGAAGTGGTCACCGAACAGCAGATCGGTGGCCCACGCAGGGTTGTCGGTCGCCGTCACGACGGCGTCGAGCTGGAACTGCGCGATCGCCGCATCGATCCCATTCACCCCGGAGTTGTGGTCAAGCTGGAGCGCTTCGTTATAGGACATGCCGTTAGGAAACTCGGTTGAAGTGAAGCGCGGATCGACGTAGTTGGGATCAGCATGCATGGTCACCGCAAGATCAAAGATGTCCTGATTGAAGAACGGCATTTCAGTGTTGGCATGAGCATTGTTGAAGTTGATGGCTGTCTGTAGTGTTCCACCTGCGACCGGCACGCCGGTGCGGGTGACGAAATATTTCGCCACATCGAACTTGAAGTCGTGGAACAGCACCATGTTCTCGCCATCAGCTGTCGCGAACTTGAAGCCCGCAGCGTCCAGGTCGATCACCGTGGCGCCCGCCTTGGTGAGCGCTTTCACGGCTTCCTCGAAGGCGTTCAGCACCACCGCGGGCGTAGTCACGTTGGTGAATCCGCTCAGTCCGACCCTGGTCACGCCGAGGCGCGCGCCTTGCAGGCCGTTCGGATTCACGAACTGGGTGTAATCGGTGGGAATATTCGTAGGACGCGTCTTGCCGGTTCCCTGCCAGCCGAGGGGAACGCCGCCGGTCGCCGGATCGCGTCCATCGAAGGTGCGGCTCTGTATCACGCCCAGCGTTACCGCCGCGTCGGCAACCGTCCGCCCGTGGACGCCGACTGTGTCCTGGGTGTGCGAGATGGGCACGACGCCGGCGCGGCTGGTGAGGCCAATCGTCGGCTTGATGCCAACGACACCGTTAGCGTTAGCGGGACAGACGACGCTGCCATCGGTCTCCGTGCCTAAAGACACGGTGGTGAAGTTCGCCGACGCCGACGCAGCCGACCCCGCGCTGGAGCCGCAGGGATTGCGAGCGATTCCATAGGGATTGTTGGTCTGACCCCCGCGCCCCGACCAGCCGCTGATGGATTCGAATGAGCGGAAGTTGGCCCACTCCGACAGATTGGTTTTCCCCAGGATCACCGCGCCTCCTGCTCGTAAATTGGCAACTACCGTAGAATCTTGAAGCGCCGGTTTTCCGAATAGAGCGAACGATCCCGCGGTGGTCTGCATTTTGTCGCCAGTGTCGATGTTGTCCTTCAGCAGGACCGGGATTCCGTGCAAAGGCCCCAGCAGGTGGCCTTGTTTCCGTAGCGCGTCCATACTGCGCGCTATGGTCAGCGCATCGGGATTCAGCTGCAGCACTGCATTGACCCCAGGGCCGTTCTGGTCTAATGCGATGATGCGAGCGATGTAATACTTGGTTAGCTCTTCCGAAGTGAGCTTACCCGCGGCCATCCCCGCCTGGAGTTGGGCCACAGTAGCTTCGTTGAGCTGCGTCGGAACATTCTGGCTTAATGCTGCCAGAGGTGAAATCAGTAGAGTTACAAGAAGGATAGTGCGCAGGGCTGGAGAGATCATCTTGTTTCCTCCTGGAAGCCTTGGTCGTGCAATGCCGGATCCGAAGAGGCGGAAAAGCGCTCTGAACTTAAGCTCTCTTTGGCCTCTGCATCGAGTTAAGGCGCAGGCCGGTCATTTGCCAAGGCCGGAGGAATCCTGCTACTCGGGATTCAGGGTTGTCAAGAAATTCCTGCAAATCATTCGGGTGCATTGTTCGCCGCCGGACAGAGCCTTTACCGACTATCGACGGCGTGGGGGACGAGAATGTCTGGCGCGACGACAGGGAGGGCCGGGACCAACCAGCGAAACAGCGCAGTTGCGGCAGCAGCCCCAGCCAACTGTGCTGCGATAAAACCCGGAACATCCGCGGGGCGGATACCACTGAACGTGTCCGTCGCGGCTCTTGCCAGAGCGACCGCCGGGTTAGCGAAGGAAGTCGAGGCCGTGAACCAGTACGCAGCGGTTATGTAGGTCCCGACGGCAAAAGGCACGAGGGACGAGCGCAGTCTTGAACATCCCCATATCACGGACAGTAATCCGAACGTTGCAATGAACTCGCTGAAAACCTGCGAAATACCGCTGCGGTTGTGCCGTGATAGGGAAAGGAACGGCAAAGCGAACATCAAATGGCTACACACGACTCCAATGTAAGCACCCGAGATCTGGGCGATGATGTAGGCGGGCACTTCACACCAAGGAATTCCGTGTTGTGATGCGTCAGCGAGCGTGACAGCGGGATTGAAGTGTGCCCCGGAGACCGAGCCGAAAGTCAGAATCAGGGCGATCAGTGCCGCACCAGTCGCAAGGGTGTTGGCGAGCAAGGCGATTGCAGCGTTGCCTCCCGAGAGTTGCTCGCCCATGATTCCAGAACCGACCACTGCCATTAGAAGAAATGCCGTTCCAACGAACTCCGCGGTGATACGAGCGTGTAGGCGGAATCTCATTGCCGTCCGATGCTATCAAGTTCCTTCTTAAGCGCAAGCCTATCTATCGAGGCGAGAGGAAGAGAAAGGAAGAGACCGATGCGGCGATCAAGCAGGAAAAAGGCATCCCGAAAGGCCTTTTCAATCTGCTCTCGCGTCCCTACAACCGCTGCAGGATCGGGGACACCCCAATGGGCGGTCATCGGCTGTCCTGGCCACACCGGGCAAACCTCTTTCGCGGCATTGTCACAGACGGTGAAGACAAAATCGAGCTTTGGGGCGTCTGATTTCGCAAACTCCTCCCAACTCTTGCTCTTCAAACCGCTAGTCGGAATGTGCGCGACTTCAAGCTGACGCAAGGCCTCCGGACGTACAGCCCCGGAGGGACGGCTGCCAGCACTGTATGCGGTGAATTGCGGCCGACCCTTAAAATTCATGATCGCCTCAGCCATAATCGAGCGGGCCGAGTTTCCGGTGCAGAGGAACAACAAGTTGTAATGAGCCTTCACCGTTTGTCCTCAGTTGCAGCAGGGCGGAGACAGCAGGATTGCTTCGCCATCGGCTTTACCGCTTTGACAAAAGCGCTCATGAACTTACCGTCCACTTGTGGCGCCAGTGAATCCACATTGAGGTTGTGGCCTGATAGAAACTCGCGCGCATCTTCCATACGATAGATTCTGGTCGGTTCGATCTGAATGTGCTCGAAACCGGCAGCTGCGAGCTTGCTGCGGTATTCGACATCTTCAAGCGCTCCGGCCACACAGCCGACCCACAGGAGTACGCTCTGCCGAATTTCGGAACTGATTTCACCCCGCGTGACAACATCGGAGACCGCAAATCGTCCACCCGGCTTGAGTACCCGGAAGGCCTCTCGCAATACCTTGTCTTTGTCCGCCGACAGGTTGATCACGCAATTGGAGATAATCACGTCAACCGAATTATCCGGCAGCGGGATGTTCTCAATCTCGCCCTTCAGGAATTCCACATTTTCTAACCTCGCTTTGTGCTGGTTCTGGTTGGCGAGCGCCAGCATCTCGTCGGTCATGTCCAGACCGTACGCTTTACCCGTGGGGCCCACTCGGCGCGCGGAGAGCAACACATCAATCCCGCCGCCCGATCCCAGATCGAGGACCACCTCGCCGGGATTCAGCTCTGCTAGCTCCGTCGGATTGCCGCACCCCATAGAAGCCAGCATCGCCTCCTC
Source organism: uncultured Acidobacteriota bacterium (assembly GCA_963696025.1). Lineage (GTDB taxonomy): Bacteria > Acidobacteriota > Terriglobia > Terriglobales > Acidobacteriaceae > JABCYV01. The sequence goes on along the minus strand of CAVOII010000014.1, from coordinate 281,276 downwards.
AGGAATACGTTCAGCCTGTGAAGAGTCGTATAAATTGGAGGTAATCGGATCGCATCCACAGCCAGCCGATCGAGAGGCGCCGCAACAGGTACTTCCCCCACTTTTTATTCGCAGCGCGGCCTGGCCATATTTTTCTCTGACAACTTCTTTTATGTGACTGGCGCTCATCTAGGTCTCCTCTTTGCAAATCTGAATGATGGCTTGTGGTTTTACGGCTTTATTTCGCGTGCAGCATTCGGCGTAAAGAAATTGAAGCAACTCCTGAAGAGCCTCAGTATTGGCGGTGTAGCGCAAGAAAGTGCTCTCCCGGCGCACATTCACCAGATCCTCGTTCTTGAGCTTGTCCAGATGGTGCGACAGTGTCGAATTTGGGATCTCCAACTCCTCCTGGATCTCCCCCACTACGAGGCCGCCTGGATGTGCTGACAGCAGCAGTTGCATGATCCGAAGTCTGGCGTCGGTCCCCATGGCGGAGAACATATCGGCATACTTTGTGACCTGGTCTGCGGTTATCTTTGTGGCCGCGTTTAGCATATTTCGATGATGGCAGAAATACAGAACAATGTCCATCGCGCCAGGCGCGTTTCAGAGGCGGGCGGTTCACTCGACCCGGTCCTGCGGAGAATTCCCCGTAATTTGAGCGCCGGATGTGCCTCCAAGTCATTCCAAATAAGTGGGATGCAGCACTTGACATGGCATTACATATTGCTATATAAGCATCGCTATTAGTGATATGACATTAGGAGAAAAATTACGTTACTTGCGCGAGGTGGAAGGCTCGCTGCGCGGATTAGGTCGTCCCATGACACAACTTGAACTGGTGCAGGCAGTACGCAAAGAACGTGGCCGAACTATCAGCCAATCTTATGTGTCGCAGATCGAAGGCGGTGCGCGGCCACACATGACGCAATCGACGCGCAGCTTGCTGGCGCAGTTCTTCAAAGTCCATCCCGGTTTTCTGGTGAACGATCCCGAGGGATATCACACCGAGTTGGTTTCCGACCTCCGCACCACGGAGGGCAAGCTGGACGTTTGGTTGTTGCAAGGATCCGAGCGCTTTGCCAGCGATCCCGAGGTCAGTGAAGCTTTGATCAAAGCGGCTCGCCACAAGGACACGCGGCGTTGCTTTCTTCTGCTGGGCGCGATCCTCGAAACTCCGGGATTGGCCGAACGCTTGGTGGAGGCACTCAAGCCCGAGGCAGCAAGGCCGGAGCGGGCGAGTGGAAGGAGGAGGCTATCATGACCTGGGCTGACTTCTATCTCATTTGCTTCGCTGTAGGCTTCGCGTTCAGCTTGCTGATGTTTCTGGCCGGAGGCTTGCACTGGCATTTGCCTCATCTTCCTCATTTGCACCTGGGTGGGCCGCGCATTCATGTCGGCCATGGCCCAATCGCAGGTGGCGGCCATGCGCCCGCTCCCTCTGCGGGGGGTGGGAAAGGGCCAGTACGAGGTGCGCAGATCTCTCCCTTCAATTTGGTTAGTTTGAGTGCGTTTCTCGCGTGGTTCGGCGGGACCGGTTATCTGTTCAGCCGTTATTCCAGCATCTGGTTTGTGATCGGGCTGGGCATTGCTTTGCTCAGCGGGTTGGCGGGCGCTGCCATCGTCTTCTTTTTTCTCAGCCGAGTGCTGATTTCCGATGAAGAGAACCTCGACCCATCGGATTTCGAAATGGCCGGAGTACTGGGCCGGACATCGGTGCCAATTCGCGAAGGCGGGACGGGAGAAATTATCTACTCGCAAGCGGGCACGCGCCGTACTTGCGGTGCGCGCGCAGAAAATGGTAACTCGATCGCGAAGGGCACAGAAGTGGTTGTAACCCGCTACGAAAAAGGAATTGCGTACGTGCGTTTGTGGACTGAAATGGCAGGAGAAGAAGCGGAGTCAACCGAGGGTGGCAAGGTCAACTCGTAACACCAGGACCCGTCGCACGACAGAAGGGCACGCAATGAACCGCGAATTGCAAGGTGCGAAACGTGGTGGCGGACTCGAACCGGGAACCGTGCTCGCCGAGGAAGTACACGCTGGCCGGTTATGGGCGGCGTTACTTTTTTTCCAGTTGTCGCGGAACTGGCGGTCCTTGCCGGGGTTCCGAATGCTGCGGCGCGAATCGCAATGGGCTTGGTCGCGATTCTCCTGCTGGGAGCGGCGGTGCTGGCCTGGAGCGGCTTCCACTATCTTTTCACCAACGCAGGAGTGGAGATACGCACTCTGGGTTTTCGTCTTCGGTCCATTCCTACTGAAAACATCAAGGAGTATGCCGTCGAGCGTTGGACCCCGATTGGTGCTTACGGAATCCGCGGCATTGGCGATAAGAGAGCGTACGTCTGGGGCAACAGAGGTGTCCGCATCAAGACCACGGACGGAGAGGTTTTTCTCGGTCACAATGAGCCCGAGCGCGTTGTTCGTGATTTGGATCTCATAAAGCAGTGTGCGCATTAGAGCGGTCAAACGGAATTGTGATTAGGAGGCAATATGTTTCTCGGAATGGATTTAGCGTTTTGGGTGATCGTGGGCCTGATCATTTCGTCCACGGTCTTCCTGGTGAGCGCGTTAGCCAGGTTGTATCGCAAAGCTGGACCACATGAGGCCTTGATTGTGTACGGCGTGGGTGGAACTCGCGTCGTGAAGGGCCACGGCACTATTGTTCTTCCGATGGTCCAGATTTGCCGCGGCTTGTCCCTGGAGTTGATGTCGTTTGACGTCGCCCCGCAACAGGATCTCTACACCAAGCAGGGCGTGGCGGTTACGGTTGAGGCGGTAGCGCAGATCAAAGTGAAATCGGATATGGAATCGATCCTGACAGCATCGGAGCAATTCCTAACGAAGACCGATCAGGAGCGCGAAGGCCTGATCCGGCTGGTGATGGAAGGGCATTTGCGCGGCATCATCGGCCAGCTCACGGTGGAAGAAATTGTGAAGCAGCCCGAAATGGTGGCTGACCGTATGCGCTCGACTTGCGCCGATGACATGAACAAGATGGGCCTCGAAGTAATCTCGTTCACCATTAAAGAAGTTCGCGACAAGAATGAGTACATCACGAACATGGGCAAGCCGGATGTGGCGCGCATCAAGCGCGATGCCGACGTAGCTACGGCGGAAGCCGACCGAGACACGGCTATCAAGCGTGCACTGGCGCAACGGGAATCAGCGGTAGCAAAAGCCCAAGCCGATCAGGAGCGTGTATTGGCTGAAACGCTTTCCCTGGCTAAACAGGCCGAAGCGCAGCGCGATCTGGAGGTCAAGAAGGCGCAGTACGTTGAAGTCACGAAGCGGCAGCAGGCGCAGGCCGACAAAGCCTATGACATACAGACCAACATCATGCAGCAGCAAGTCATCGCTGAACAGGTGAAGGTGCAGCAAGTGGAGAAGGAGCAGCAGGTCAAGGTGCAGGAGGCCGAGATCAACCGCCGGGAGAAGGAACTGATCGCAACCGTGCTGAAGCAAGCCGAGATCGAGCGTCAGCGAATCGAAACCCTTGCAGCCGCCGAGAAGCAACGTCTGATTGCTGAGGCCGAGGGTCATGCGTCTTCGATTCGCGCCCAAGGCGAGGCTGAAGCCGAAATCATTTTCAAGAAGGGTGAAGCGGAAGCCAAGGCGATGAATGTGAAGGCGGAAGCTTACCAGGAGTATAACCAGGCGGCAGTGATCGACAAGCTGTTCACCAATATGCCGGAGTTGGTAAGGGCATTGGCGAGTCCGTTGGCGAATGTGGACAAGATCACCATCGTCTCCACTGGAAATGGTGATGCCGCGGGAATGAACAAAATCACCGGCGACATCACCAAAATGGCAGCGCAGGTGCCGGCATTGTTCGAAACCTTGTCTGGCATGAACATTAGCGAACTGCTTGGAAAAGTACGTCAGATCGGTGACAAATCGCCAAAGCCTGATATCTTGCCGCCGACGAACGGAAAATAAATTGTGCACGGGCCGAGGACGCCCGCGCCTACAACAGAAAAAGGAGCCCAACATGGCACTATTAGAGAGAGTTTCAACACTGGTCCGGGCCAATCTCAACGACCTGATCGACAAGGCCGAGCATCCGGAGAAAATGATCAAGCAGGTAATCCTCGACATGCAGAACCAGCTTCTGCAGGTGAAGACGCAGGTCGCGATCGCCATCGCCGATCAGCACCTGCTGGAAAAAAAGCAGAAAGAAAACGAAGACAAAGTCGCAGAATGGATGCGCAAAGCCGAACTGGCGGTGGACAAAAAGCACGACGACCTGGCGCGAGCTTCGTTGCAGCGCGTCGAAAGCTATCGTGATTTGAGCGAAGGTTTTGCGCAGCAGGTCACTGATCAAAAAGCGCAGGTGGAAAACTTGAAGATGGCATTGCGTCAACTGGAGCAAAAGCTCGCAGAGGCGGAAGTCAAATCCGATTTACTGATCGCACAGCATCGCCGGGCGCGGGCCGTCGGCAAAGCCAGCGACGCCAAGATGGCGATGGGCGACGGCTCGAAAGCTGCCGCATTCGATCGTATGAAGCGAAAAGTAGCGCACGCGGAAGCCACCAGCCAGGCCAAGTCAGAAATCGCCTCGGACAATATGGAAGACCGCCTGGCTGCGCTGGAGAAAGAAGATCGCATCGAGCAGCTGCTGGTGGAGTTGAAGACGAAGCGAGGCGCGTAACTACTTTCGCCGCAGTGACGATTAAAGTCGCCGGAGAGATCAATGTTGGCTTGCCGCGCCTCCCGGATGCTTCTGCGTCCAGCGCCGTAGCTTGTTCGCCACCTTCGCCTCCTCTTCTGCCAGGTAGCACGAGCGAGTACTCAGAATCAGCGGCGGCATCGGCTGCTGATCGAAGTCAAAACTGTCGAGCATGGGGTTAGCCTTGGCGTCGCGTTCACCGATTGGCTTCAGGTTGAAGCGCTTCTCCACGAACGTCAGAAACGACGAAAATTCGTAGACGGTATGGCTGATATATCCTTTTTTTGCGTAGGGAGAAATGATGATCAGGGGCACGCGTGGTCCCAGACCCATGGCGTCAGTTTTCGGCGGCGGCAGGTGATCAAAAAATCCTCCGAAATCGTCCCAAGTAAGAAACACAGCAGTGGAATTCCAGTCCGGCCCTTGCATCAGAGCGTTTAATTGCTGAACGCTCCAGTTTTCTCCAACACAAGTACCCATGGGAGGATGCTCGCTTGCCCGCCCGGTCACCAGCCAACTCACAGCGGGTAGCTTGCCATTGCGAGCGTCTTCGACAAACTGAGTGTCAGGTACAACATTTTGCTGCCAAAGAGCGCCCTGACGAATATGCCGAACGGCGTTCAGGGCGGACCATGCATAACCCGGCTGGTGGAAGCCGGGGGCATAATACTTCCATGTGATTCCGGCGGCTTGCATGCTGTCTGCCAGCGTTCTAAAATCGAAACAAGGTGGTTGCTTCGTCACATTGCCTTGCTCGTTTCGCACGTCAACCGTCACCGCTTCATCCGCGTCACATCCCCATGAGTAAGACCAAAGTTGCGACTTATTGTCCCCTTGTGGGTTATTGATCGCTCCCCCTGACTGGGCGGCGACGGTGTACAAATGATTGGGGAAACTCGGACCGGTTACGGCCGAGAACATATGATCTGCGAGCACAAATTGATGCGCATAGGCGAAGTAATTAGGGATGTCGGATTCAGTCATCTGAGTGTAGGGCAGCAGGTATCCATCGACATTGCCATTCTGAACCAGATCAAAGCCATTCATGCTGCCGCCGTTCATCGCTTTCAAGGCCTCATCCCAGGTGTGGCCGATGTCGTACGGCGTCAGGTCCGGCGTGTGGCTGAGGGACACGACCTGTCCAGTGGAAGTAGTGCCCGAGGTAGCTCCATCGGCGCCGGGAAAGGTCCCGAAGTAATTATCGAACGTACGGTTTTCTTTGATGATGAATACAATGTGTTGAATCTTGCCAAGATCTTTGCCTGGATCTGACCGAGATGGGCCGCTGGTAACCTCGCGGCTGCCGGGACTCGCGGGCGCGGAGGGCTTGTTGCATTCCACCATCCCAGTTGCAATCGTAGATAAGACCATCAATCGAATCAGAGCGACCCAAAGCTGATGGCGAAAGTTCCCCTGCATGTACGGCCCCCTTTGGCATTCAGTTCGTTGCTGCAAGATTAGATTGCGGAAGTTTTCGATGCGTCTGGCTCTTTTCGGTTCAGCTCAAGAAACTTTCTTGAGCCAGCGGGAGGTATTCATCACGGGCTGGCATTATTTTTTCTTTAGATGGGCCTGCTCGTTGTAACGTTGCCGCCACCACATCAACTTTATATTGGCTGGAGAAAGAGCCGAGTCGGCAATCAGTCTCTAACTGGAGGGCGCACCACCGCGGCTTCCTGCAGAAGCGCCCATGTCGCCCCAGACTAGGTCGCCCGCCGGGATTTGAGTTGAGTCATGCGATTTTGCGTTCGCGATCGACCTCGCGCGCGGCAGCCACAGTTTTGCGCTGCCACTCGTGTGCCCTATGAGCGGGAAAGAATATGGGCTGATAGCAACGATGGATACAGTGGTGACACCGAGCGATGCGTAGCAGCAAGAGAGCCAAAAGACGCTCGCCAACAGTTTTCGGATGCGAACGGTAAACTTCTCCACTACCACAATAAGGACACGTCCTGAAACCTAAACGGCGCATACTTCTTACCGCAAGCCCTGACCGAGTGAAAGGCGCCGATTCCTAACGTTTAGCTTCCGCTGAGAATCAGCCGGTCTAGGGCCATAAACCAGACGACCTAGCTATCTAGCATCCGCCCGTACCTTAAGCCGAGCTTAACGGATCGGACATTTGAAAGAATAGTCTTGCGTGTCAACCGACGCGAAAGCACAACAACATCCAATATTCCTACAAACTAGGCATTTGTGTTCAGGCTGCAGCCGCGCGTTTTACACGGTGATAATCCTTGACTGCTTTCTCGATTCCCGGCCCGGCTTTTTTCAAATCTTCCAGGTTCATCGCCGGATGGAATTCAACCTGAGCGTTGAAGGCCAGGAACCAGGGCTCTGCCACCGCGGGAATTTGCGATGTGTCCTTCAAGTCAAAAAAGATGAACGCGGTTCTGTTGCCGTTTTCTGCAGCGAAGTAGGCCGCCTCGGGCTTTAAGTCGGCGAGAATTGATTCAGTGGTCTTGGGCAAGCTGCCATCGCTGATCGCGGCATTGCCCGCTTCAACGGGAATAGAAACTTTAAGCAAGCAGCGCATGAAAATGCCTCCAGCAGCGGAGTCTAGTCCGTGGCGGGGTTTAGGTCAATTCTTGGGGGGATAGGAGGTAGAGAGTTCTGAAAGTGCACCCCTCACTAGATATTGTGGTCGCGACGGATCCAACTACTAGGCTATTTCAGGGCCGCGCGCGTGGGGGCGGGCCGGCGCGAGCGTGCGCGTGGGGCGGGGACGCAAAATGGCACAGAAAGTACGCGCCAGTCTGGTTAAGCACTGGCGCACCGCTTCGAGCTAGAGTGAGTCGGCTCTACTAGTTTCCGCCTGTTACGGCTCTGTAGGTCGAGGTAAAGGCAGATCACTGCGCAACTGGGTGTAAAGCGTGTTGAAGTACGCCCCCGTCTCTACGCGATCAGTCGGTACATAAGCTACGCCGCAGTAAGCGTCGTTAACGGTGTTATGCGAAATCGTATTTCCCGCAACACCGGTCCCAGGAAATTCGAAGACGCCACAGCTTTCATTGGTGATGGGCGTGATGTTGGAGATGGTGTTGCCATCGATAAGGCTGTTGGTAAAGAACCCCGACGCCGTGCCCTGGATGTCGATGCCATCCCCTGGGTTAATGTTACTGACTAGATTGTTGGTAATCCGGGCATTGTTGCCACCATTGATGAAGATGCCACTCTGGGCGGTGGTGATGACGTTGTGGTCCACCACCGTGCCTTCCCCAGCAGCCCTTATTGTGACACCTTCGCTCCGTGCGTTGAAGCAGTCCAAAGCCGCCAAAGTACCGCACCCTCCTTCATTGATCACGTTGCCTGTGATCAGACCTACTGCTCCATTCACGACGAAGACGCCAAATTGCAAAAAGATCCCGCCGGCCGGTCCGACGCCCGAAATCGTATTGCCTGCGATCTCTACCGTTACTCCTGCAGTGAGTGCCTGGATTCCATCTTTCGTGAAGTCGTGAATACTATTGTGGTCAACAGAGACGTTGAATGGGCCGGGCTGGTTCGAATCGACCAGAACTCCGAAGCCGTTTCCAGGAAAGGCCAGAGTGGCACAGCCCTGGGGATTCGCCAACTGCGCTCCGAAAATAGCATTGTGGTCGACTCGGCCGGAAGAGTTGAAGTAGTGAATATCGGCGAGACCGGGGGTGCAGCCAGTCACCGCGTTCCTGCTGGCATCGATGGCGAGGTTTTCGATGGTAACGCCCTGAGCATTCATCACGGTAATGACTGCCTCAACCGGCAAGCCCTGAAGGTCTAGCATCCGGTTAGGTCGAAGCAGGGCCCGGTTAACGTCGTTGCTGTTCACGTCGGTGAGCACACCCCGCAAAGTAAGCGGCTTCGTGATGATGAGTTGTTCAGGGTAGAAGGCTGGACATATCTCGACGACATCACCGGAAGCGGCAGCTTTTACTGCGGCAGTGATTGTCGTGTACTGAGCATTCGGACACGAAGTATTGGGCTGCCCAACTCTGAGAGTTGCGGCGGAGCACAATGTTCCTAAGAACAAAACGGACACGCTGATGGGTGTGAAATAAGGTCCGAACTTCATGTTGCCTCCTTTGCCGTGTGCGCTGGGCTTCTCAATTCACAGTTGCGGCAAGCGCCGTTGATTTAAAATCACGCGAGCCGTTCTGGGGCGCAGGGAACGTCGTGCGTTGCACCTGCAACGCATGCGTTGGCCACTATCACCGTGCTTTCAAACAGTAACCGAGGCCGGTTCAGTCGGACTGCATCAAATGGTGGGGCTCGGCTGAGCAGGGCGACTATACACCGTAGCAGGCGATTGTCAAGACAGGTAGGGTGCCATTGAGTTTTTCCCCAGAGTCTTATGATTAAACCAAATTTTCGTGCGATGCCGCGTCAATTCCTTGGGGCCGCGTCCGGTGCCGGCGGTCCGCCAAAGCCACAGGGATTGGTACTGCACCGAACAGTCTCCGGCTACGATGAACCGCACGATATCCGCAGTCTCGCTACATCCCCCAGCCCGGTATTTGCATCTTTTGTCGGCGCAACTTTTGAAGCATAACCGGGTTCCAAAGGCTGGAGGAGTCCACTCATGAAGGTATTTGGAATCGTAACCCTGCTTGCGGTGGGACTGCTGCTCATCGCGTGTGGAGGAGGAAGCAACAACAACCCGAATAATATCAATGGCAATTGGACGGCAACGCTGACAAACCCGGACGGAACTCCGGCATTCGCGTTTACCACTTCTCTGACCCAAAACAGCAGCAGCTCAGTGACGGTTGCCAACCTCCAGTTCAACACATCGTCAGATTGTTTCGACGCGACCACTACGGAGACCGCATCATTCAATTTGAGCGGCAACTTTAATGGCAATGTCACCGGTGGTTTCGGTCTAACCATTTCGACGGTTTCCGCAGCCACGAACAACGTGCTTACGCTGCAAGGGAACATGAACGGAACTACCATCTCCGGGACTTGGACCTTGACGGGAACATCGTCGGGATGCACTGGCTCAGGAAGCTTCAAGATGACCCACACGTAGCGGCGAAATAGCTCGTACCGCACGGGCGGGGACGCCCGCGCCTACATGAAATTTAGGCGCTGGCTTTGTCGATGAGAGGCAGGGTAGCTTCGTCGCCTGGTTTCGAGGTTGCCGCATCGAGCTCCAATTGCTCCTGGCCGCTGAGGACGGTGACCCGTCCACGATAAGTCTTCAGATGCTTTTGCGCGGTCTCGAAAGCCTCCTGTGCTTTATTCAAATTCTTTCCTACGTTTTCAAACTGGGTTTGGAAGTAGTCGAACGACTTCTGGGCCTTCGCCAGCTCCAGACGGCTCTTCTCGAAGCGGCTGGCGACTTCATACCACTTGTGCACCAGCCCGATCGTCTGCAGCGTCATCAATAAAGTATTCGGCGAAACCGGGAAAACGTGCTGCTGGTTGAGCCAGTCGGCCAGTTCGCGATTGCGCACTGCTTCCATGTAGAGCGTCTCGCTGGGCAGATACATCAACGCGATGTCGGTGGTTCCGTGCTCGGGCTGAATATAGGCCTTGATGCGCTTGGCTTCCACTCTCATCACCCGCACAAATTCATGGCGGGCTGCTTCGATTTCCGCTGCCACGTTACTTTCAAATAGGGCAAGCACCTGCTCCCGAGGAAACTTCGCATCAATGGGCAGGCGGCGATCGGGAAACTGGATCATGGCGTCGGGACGTCCGCCATCGGGCAGGGAAGGTTGCATCTCAAACATATTTGCGGGTAGAAAATCGGCCAGCAGCCGTTCCAGACTGGCTTCGCCAAACTGACCACGCAAATGAGGAAGTTTCAACAGATTGTTCAAATCATTGATCGAGTTTCCTAGCGCCCCCACCTCGCGCAACTGCTCTTCCGCCGCTTTCAAGTGCTGCTGCACTTTTTCGAAGTGCGCGAAACCCTCCTTGATGTTTTGGTCGAGCTTCTGCTGCACCTGATCTGTGATGGCAAGCAGCTTGGCGTCGACGCGATCACGGATGGCATCCAGGCCTTGCGCCATCTTTTGATTCAGGCAGTCAAACTCGGTTTTGAGCTGAGACGTGGTCAGCGCCAGCGATGAAGTGAGCTCACTGCGGGCCCCGGCCAGCCCTAGCGATTGCTCCTGCCGGCCAGCTTTCATCTGCTCATCGACCGCATTCCTGATTAACGAGAAGCCGTCGCCCAGCCGATCCGTGACCTGCTGCCGGATGTCGCCTTTGGTCTGTTCTAGGCGGGTCGCCATGTCGGCGGTGGCCGAGGCGAACTGCTGTGACAGGTTCTGGTAGAGCGCCTCGGATTGACTTGTAAGTTGTTTGAATACTTCAGCTTGCGTTGTGATGCCAGATCCGCGCCGCAGCACCAGTAACGTGAGTATCAGAAGTACTAGGTTCAGGACGAGAACAAGACCAAGCAGTAATGAGAGAACGGCCAATTCGCAATGTCTCCGCTGTAATCGTGCCTAAAAGGATTCTAGAGGGTATCGTCCAGTAAACAAAGCAGGAAGTTTCCCCTCCCCCTGAAGCGTCGGTAAACCATATATGCTTCGGGCCTCCTTACTATCGCTGGTGATTTTGGCTGCGAGCGTAGCTGCCATCCAAGCCAAAGCGCCGAAGCCGAAACCGGCGAGCTACCGGCAGGACGGGCCCCCATACTCGTCGTCCACTCCCTATGACGGAGAGGCTGAACAGCAGCTTCTGTCCCTTGCCAACCAGGCCCGCGCGCGAGCTGGACTCCTTCCTTTGCAGCCAGATGAAGGACTGACGCAAGCCGCCCGGCAGCATGCCTTCGCCCTGGCTGCACGGCAGCAGCTTTCGCATCAATTTCCCGGTGAGCCCTCCCTTGCCCAACGGCTGGCGACCGGCACCAGCTTGCATCTGAGTCAAGCGGGAGAAAATGTTGCCTCCGCGGCTAATGTGGAACAGGCGCACGAAGATCTCATGCTTTCACCTTCGCACCGGGCCAACTTGCTGAATCCGGCATACAACGTGGCTGGATTCGCCGTCGTCCGCAGTGGGTACATGCTGTATGTGACCCAGGATTTCGGACAGGGTTCGATCACGCATTCCGCGGACGTGTCGGATGACATAGTGGCTACCAGCGTTAGCCGAATGCGCGCCGCCGCCGGGCTGCCACAGTTGCAGCGAGTTGACGGCCGACCTGTTCAGGCCGCCGCCTGCTCAATGGCCCAGGCGGACTCCCTGGCCATCCCGCTCGCGCGCGAAATCACCAGTCGCTACGTTCTTCGCTACACCAGCATGCAGTTGGATACGCTGCCCGACAATGCACCGAAGTTCATCCGAGACCGGGCGATTCAAAAATTCTCGGCGGGAAGCTGCTACTCGCGGACGACAAGATACCCGAACGGCGTGTATTGGGTGGTGCTGACGTTCTACTGAAGGGCATCCGGCGAGATCCCGATCCATTCACGCTGCCAGTCAATCGTGGAATACGGAAAATTCTATCTTCCCTCTTCAGCAATCCGTCATGCTGCGGTCTGAGAAGGAAGCGAGCCAGACGCGCGATTATTGCGTCGCAAGGAACGCGACGCTTCGCACGGCTCGCCCAGATCCTTCGCTGCGCAAAGAACTCTTGCGCAGGATGACAAACCAACTGCGCCACTAGCCTGTAGTGGCTGCGCGGGACAACTCTCCGTGCTAACCTGCAAACTGCGCTTGCTTCAGTGTTTGCCATCATGGAATCATTGCGTGAAATCCGCGTCGGCACCGCCGGCTGGTCGTACAAAGACTGGGAAGGGATTTTCTATCCAGCGGGAATGCAGCATCGCAAACAACACCCACTGGAATTTCTGGCGCAGTGCTTTGACATGGTAGAGATCAACACTTCTTTCTACGGACACATCAAGCCCCATCTGGCCAAGCTGTGGTCGCGCAAAGCGGAAGCCGTGAATCCTGGCTTCGTGTTTACCGCTAAACTGCATCGTTCGTTCACGCACTCCCCGCTGGCGGTGATGGAGCCGACTTCGGCGGCGACCATTCAGCCCAACGACGAGGACGAGGCGTCGGCTCGCGAAGGGCTCGAAGCCTTGGCGGCGGAAGGGAAACTGGGTGCTCTGCTGATCCAGTTTCCGGTTTCCTACAAGAACACGTTGCTGAACCGCGAATATCTGGATCAGCTGCTGCGCCAGTTCATCGAGTATCCGCGGGTGGTGGAAGTGCGACATGACAGTTGGGATAATCCAGAAACGATTAGCTCCTTCATTCAGAAAAATGTCGCGTTCTGCAATATCGACCAACCGCAGCTCGGACGCTCGCTCGAACCCACCGAGCACGTGACTTCTCCAGTCGGCTATGTGCGGCTGCACGGGCGAAATTATGACCAGTGGTTTGAAGCCGAGAAGGGCGCGGACCGCTATAACTACTTCTATCGTGAGTCGGAGCTCGCCGGATGGAAAGACAAGATCGAACGCATCGCTCACAAAGCCGAGATCACATATGTTGTCGCCAACAATCACTTCCAGGCCAAGGCCGGCGTCAACGCCCTGCAGCTGAAACACATGATCACCGGTCGGAGAGTGAAAGCTACGGAAGCGTTGTTACGACAATATCCTGAGCTGAAGAAGATTGCGGACCCCATCGCCGAGGACGAGAGTGGGCAAGATTTGTTTCGTTTAGCGTAAAGCACGGGCGAGGACGCCCGCGTCTTCATTCAATTCGCACGGGCGAGGACGCCCGCGCCTACATCTTTCGCGGCGTAGTGGGATTCAACGTAGTTGTCGAGAATTTGAATGAATTCAGCGACGATTCGGTCGCCCTTCAGCGTGGTGAATAAGCGTCCATCCACATAAACGGGAGCTTTGGGCTCTTCGAATGTGCCAGGCAAGGAGATGCCCAGGCTGGCATGCTTGGATTCGCCGGGGCCGTTGACCACGCATCCCATGACTGCAACTTTCATTTCTTCAACGCCGGTGTAACGGCCCTTCCACACCGGCATCTGCTCGCGCAAGTAGGACTGGATCTGCTCCGCCATCTCCTGGAAGAAGGTGCTCGTGGTGCGTCCGCATCCTGGGCAAGCGGTAACCTGCGGGGTGAAGCTGCGAATGCCCAGCGACTGCAAAATCTGCTGGGCTACTCGTACTTCTTCAGTACGATCGCCGCCGGGAGCGGGCGTGAGCGAAACCCGGATAGTGTCACCGATTCCTTCCTGTAGCAGAACGCCGAGGGCGGCACTCGAAGCAACGATGCCTTTCGCTCCCATGCCCGCTTCGGTCAGTCCAAGGTGCAAGGGATAACTACAGCGCGCCGCCAGCGACCGGTAGACATCGATCAAGTCCTGCACGCCGCTTACCTTCGCGCTCAAAACGATCTGATCGGCACGCAGGCCGTATTTCTCAGCCAAGGCCGCGGAATTCAGAGCGCTCACCACCATCGCTTCCATGGTGACTTCACGGGCTTCTTTCGGCTCGAGCAGGCGGGAATTCTCGTCCATCATGCGAGTGAGCAAGGCTTGATCGAGCGATCCCCAATTCACTCCGATGCGCACTGGCTTCTGGTTCTCGACCGCAACTTCGATCATGGTGCGAAAATTGTCATCGTCCTTGCGGCCGATGCTGACATTGCCTGGATTGATACGATATTTGGCCAGCGCCCGCGCACACTCAGGATACTTCTTCAGCAGAATGTGTCCGTTGTAGTGAAAATCGCCAACGATGGGCACGCGCACATCTTGCTTCTCGAGTTGGTCGACGATGGGGGCAACAGCGGCTGCAGCCTCTTCATTGTTAACTGTAACCCGCACCAATTCCGACCCCGCCCGCGCCAGCGCTGCGACCTGCTGCACCGTGGAAGCGACGTCGGCGGTGTCGGTGTTGGTCATCGACTGCACCACAACCGGTGCATCGCTGCCCACGCGCACCCCGTCAATCGAGGCGGTAACGGATTTCCTACGTTGAATATTAGCCATGCGGAACGTCTAGTTTAACATGGCAAAAGTGGCTATCCCGCTGGCCTATCGATGGATCCCAATTTCCCTGAAATACCGGCGCCAAACGTCACCGATCAAGCCCGGTGCAGATGCCCACTCCGTAATCCGTCGGATGAGTTTACTCGTAGTGTTTGGAGTTTGGCTGTTTGGGGTCGGCTGTAAAGATGTTGCAACGACTTTTTCAGCCGAAGCTCGATCTCCAGATGGACACTGGCTTGCAACCGCTCGCAGTCAACAATGGGGTGGCCCAGGAACAGCCTATGATGCAACCTCGGTGTTCCTGCAGCCAGCTGACGGGTCAAAACCTCCGACGCAGGTGCTAGGCTTTTCTCACGAGTATGCGACGATGAATCTGAAGATGGAATGGATAACTTCAAAGCACCTGAATGTCACATATGGGCCGAGCGCAAAGCCCGGAGACCACGTAAGCCTAGATTTCCAGGTCGTCAAATGTGGGGGAATCGAGATTTCCGTGCGGAGTCTCCCAGGTGAAACAACGAACACTTCAAGATAAGCACACACAGCAACTAACGGCTTATTCGATCTCCTCAGCGAAGCAATTTTATTTTTTGAAGAAACAAGCAGCCGGTTTGACGCCGGCTGCTGGCTTTTACGGCAATCCCTGCATGATAGCGGGCCAGGTCTTGACCAGATCGTTGTAAATCACCATGACCGCGAACAGGACCAGGAATACGAAGGCCGCCTGGTAGATGCGTTCTTTGATGGGGAGGCTGATATCGCGGCGCATCAGGCCTTCCACGAACAGCAATAGGATCACTCCGCCGTCGAGAATGGGGATGGGCAACAAGTTAAAGATGCCGAGATTCAAGCTGATCATCGAGGTCAATTCCAAAAGTGGCGTCCAGCCTTTTCTCTTGGCCGCCTGGCCAGCCGCGAGGCCAATGCCGATTGGACCCTCGATGGAGCGAATGGAAATCTTACGCTCGATCATCTTTCGAACGAGTTCCAGGATGAGAAGAGAACCGTCTTTATTTTGCTGAATGGAACGACGCAATGCCGCCGTAAACGTGAGAGTTGTTACCTTCATCGGATCGCTTGCAATCCCGACCCGATATCGCTTTTCACCGAGTCCATTTCCCTCCGACAAAACCGGTTGCATGGTGAAAGTCTTGAGCTCACCCTGGCGGCGCACCACAATTTCAATCGGTTTGTTCTTGGTATGCTTCAGCGTTTCGACCATCGCCTGCAGCCCGGCCATCGCTTGACCGTCGACGGAGACAATTTCATCGCCCACCTTTAATCCGGCTTTCTCAGCGGGCATGCCAGGTTCGAGTTCCGTGATAACGAAGTTTGGCTCCTTCGGGGTCCATCCTGTGGAGCCCATTTGATTCGGGCCGAAAGCCTCAGGCACGATGGTTTTGTCGAACCTCTGGCCTCCACGTTCAATCGTGATACTCAGAGGCTGATTCGGACTCAACGCCTCTTTCGGGACGACTTGCTCCCAAGTCGGGTTCTGGATGCCTTCAATGCGAACAATGCGATCCCCAGCCTGTATTCCAGCTTTCTGAGCGGGGGTATCGTCCACCACGTAGCCAATGACCGCGGGCTCGTCGAGGACTGCGGGGTACTCGTAGTGCACCATGTACACCCCGGTGAGCAACGCGATGGCAAGCAGAATATTCATCGAGGGGCCCGCCACGGCGATCAGGAAGCGGTGCCAGCGAGGATGTGAAAGAAATTCGCGCGGGTCGCCAGTGCGCTCATCCATTGGGTTCTCGCCGCTCATTTTGACGTAGCCACCCAGCGGAATCGCGGCAATGCGGTAATCGGTTTCACCCTTCCGAAAACCGAACAGCCGTTTGCCGAAGCCAATCGAGAAGACTTCTACGCGAACGCCTAACCACTTTGCAACAGCGTAATGGCCAAATTCATGAATCAGAATCATGAATCCCAAAATCACGGCAACTGCGAGCACAGCAGTGAAGAATCCCATCATAAAATTAGTGACGCCTTATTCCTCTCGCAACCCGGTCGAGACCGGTCGCAACGCTCCCCGACCGCCAAGCTGTTGCACCTTCTGTTGGGCATTCTGACGGGCCTGAGCGTCCGATTCTAGTACATCTTTTATAGATTCCAGTTTACCCGTATCAGTTTCACCAAGGACCTCTTTAATAACTTTGGGAATCTGATCGAACCGGATGCTGCCATCCAGAAATGCGGCCACCGCGACCTCATCAGCGGCATTGAGTGCAACTGATTTCGCACCTCCGGTCTCTGCCGCTTCATAAGCCAGCCCCAGGCAGGGGAATTTTTCCACATCTGGCGGGCTGAACTCGAGATGCCGTAAGTCCATGACCGGGAAGCGCATATCGGACGGAACGCGCTCCGGATAGGTCAAAGCATAGAGAATCGGCAGACGCATGTCAGTCACTGAGAACTGAGCAAGTATACTGCCATCCACGAACTCCACCATGGAGTGAACTGTGGATTGCGGATGCACCATTATCTTTACCTGATTCGGTGGAAGATTGAACAATCGACAGGCTTCGATTACCTCAAAACCTTTGTTCATCAGAGTTGCGGAATCGATGGTGATTCGCTTGCCCATTCGCCAAGTCGGATGTTTCAACGCCTGCTCGACAGTGATCGCAGCAAACTGTGATTTTGGTGTGTTCAGGAATGGCCCGCCGGAGGCGGTGAGCCAGATGGCCTGAACTTCTTCGATTCTTCCTCCACGCAGGCATTGATGAACGGCGTTGTGTTCGGAATCAATCGGCAAGATTGGCTTGCCCTGGCGTCGCGACTCCGCGGCGATCAGTTCCCCAGCCGCCACCATGCACTCTTTGTTGGCCAAGCCGACAGTTTTTCCTGCCCGGACGGCTGCATAAGTGGCCTCCAGGCCGGCTACGCCGACGATGGCGCTAACCACAAAATCTGCCTTGGGATGCGTCGCCACACGCACCGTGCCTTCTGAGCCGTACACGACCTCGACTTCTGTGAGACCCGCAATTCTGAGCCGGGTCCGAAGGAGTTCCGCGTCGGTTTCGGCGGCAACCGAAATGATGCTCGGCTTCCAGCGTCGTCCCTGCTCGAAGGCTGTATCCAAGTTGCGGCCCGCAGCCAGGGAGACAATCTGAAAACGCTCCGGATAGGACTCAACCACGCTAAGGGTGCTACGACCGATGGAGCCGGTCGAGCCCAGGATTGCAATACGTCTCATGAGTGGATTTACGCGAAGAATATGGATCCGGTAATGTCCGTCAATTATAGTTCCGTCCAGCCTCGTTTTCAGACTATCCCTTTGGCCAGGTGCCAGCGAATTTAGCAACGCATCGGTAGAAAGTCGACCCAGCTACGTAGGCCTGGCAGGGCTAAGAGAAGTTTTTGGGTGGAGCGCCTTTAGCGGCGGGTGTGGGCTGGGCATGTCTTCAACCATCCCGACCACGCATTTTGGCTACTGCATTACGCGCCAAGCCGCATAGTACCACAGCAAGGGAACGGCAAACAGCAGGGCATCAATGCGATCCAGCATTCCTCCGTGGCCGGGGAGGATGGTTCCGGAATCCTTCGCCCCAGCGCCGCGCTTGATCAGCGACTCCACCAAATCACCTAACTGTGCCGCTATATTGATGGCTGCTGAGAACAGCAAAACCGGCCACAGCGGCGGCTTTTCCAGGGCAAAGAAGCCGTCCCTTTTTCCAATTAGATGCGCATTCAACAGAGCCGAACTGATGGGCAATGCATAGTTGTATAACAACATCCCGACCGCCAAACTCGCCAGCAATGATGCCAGCGCTCCTTCCCAGGTCTTTTTGGGACTGACCCGCGGCGACATAAGATGCCGGCCCAGCGAGCGGCCGACAAAATAAGCGAAGATATCTCCCGCCCATACCAGCAACAGCAGGTACAGCAGCAGAAACGCGCCCGACCATTGTTGTCGCAGCTGCACTAGGAATCCCAACGGCAGCGCGACATACACGAAGGCAAAAGTTGAGACCAATGCTGCCGGAAACGCGCTCCTCAGGTCGGCACATAACATTCCGATGGCAAGAAAAACGAAGGGAGCTATGACGGCTGCAAATCCTGCGCTGTAAATGAAAATTGCGGTAGAGAGCAGAGGCTTCTCATTCCCGGGATTGATTGCCAGGAACAAAAAGAAGATGCCGACAAAAACATAAGTAGGCCAACGAAGCGGCCGAATCCCGTATGCCTCAGAAAGCTTAAGTAATTCTTGCACTGTGAGGAGGGCCACCAGCGCCGCTACCAGCGCCAGCGCCGGAATCGGTGCCCGCAGGGCCAATGCCAGCACAATAGGAATCAGGACCACTGCAGTGAGGATTCGTTTGAGTAGCTGCAAGCTGCTCTAGCCCCGGCCCGGGCGCTGAGTCTCAGGGCGGTGACTCGACGCGCCATGAGGCTGCGATGCGTCCCCGGCGAGCCCGCCATAGCGCCGCTCGCGCTTCTGGTATTCCGCAATTCCCTCGAGCAGATGCAGACCGCGAAACTCCGGCCACAATGATGGGGTCACGTAAATTTCGGCGTATGCAAGTTGCCAGAGCAGAAAGTTGCTCAACCGCATCTCGCCGCTGGTGCGGATCACCAGATCGGGATCGGGCAGATGCCGGGTATAGAGATGGCGGGAAACTGAGCCCTCATCGATCTGCAGATGGTCCAGTCCGCCGTTGCGGGCCGCGGCGTCGACAATGGAACGAAAAGCGTCGACCAGTTCGGTGCGAGCGCTGTAGTTAAGGGCCAGCGTCAACACCATGCCGGTATTGTGAGCCGTGGCTTGCCGTGCCCACTCCATCTTCTCCTGCACCGAGGGCGGAAGTTCATGCTGGCGTCCGATGTACTCCAGTCGAATGTTGTTCTTGTTCAGCGTGGGGACTTCGGCCGTCAAGTATCGGCAGAGCAGTCCCATCAGGAAATCGACTTCGCTCCTGGGACGCTTTTTCCAATTCTCCTCGGAAAAAGCATAGAGCGTGAGCGCGGAAATGCCGACACGGGCCGCGGTCTCCACGGTCGAGCGCACCGCTGCGACTCCGGCGCGATGTCCGGCCACGCGCGGCAAATGACGCCGCCGCGCCCAACGGCCGTTGCCATCCATGATGATTGCGATGTGCTTCGGGAGCCGTCCCGGATCAAGATGCCGGTAAACTTCCGCTTCCTTGCGATCCAGTCCGGCAGGAATCGTTGCTGCTTGCAAGCGAACCTCTGCTGTTGGTTGAAGCTAACACAGGGTGAAAGGGGATGCAATGTCAGGGAAGAGGCATCCCAACAGGCACGGGGATAGCCAGCTTCCGGTTCATATTTTGCACCATCCGAGTGAGGGGTGCCCCCTCGTTCGAGGCCACGCTCAGTTTTAATGAAAAACGCAGCCGCGATGCACACCCGGATTTTCGCTGGGAGCTGGCAATCCTCCTCCGGAATAGTGGCCAGACCTGTCCGACGAATTACACACTACCGGGAGGGAATAATAGAATTCGCAGCGGCTCTGGATTGTCATGAATTGTCAAGCGAATGTCACCTACTTGTTATCTTCTCGTCCAGCCCTCAAAACTTGAATTGCAAATCGAGTTGCATTCGGCGAGGTGGCTGAGCCTGCACTGCACGCCCGAAAAACGGTGAGGTCACAACACCAACATAGGTAAGATCGTTTTTGTGATTCAGAGCATTGAATGAGTTCAACGACACAGTGAGCGTGCGCGCTTCCTTGTGGGCTTTCGAAAGCACGAAATCGCGGGCGATATTTACATCCAAATTGATAAGACCTGGTCCATGCAGACTGTTGCGCGGTACACCCGGTGGACGATCATTAATAACCCCGTCGTGATTGTTATCACTGCCCGTAGTTACGTCCACCGGTCTGCCGGAGTACAGGGAAAGCGCCAGTCCAAGTGTGAAGAACTTCGTCGGTTGAGCTGAACCCAGCAAATCGAACTTGTGGCGTCGATCGTAGTCGGACCGCGCCCAGTCAGCCGCAGGATCGTAACTGTTGGCAGGAAAATACGTAATGCTGTTGGTATTGTTATACGTCTTGCTGAGCGTGTACTGCACCTGGCCGTTGAAGAACTTACTGGGTCTGCCCCGAAAAGTGAGCTCCAGCGCGTTGCTCTTCTGGTAGCCCTCGGACTGAATCTGCCGCTCTTGTCCTAAATTCGGGTTTGGTCGAGCCAGGTAAGCGGGCGGGGGAGGGGCGTTCGCATCCAGGGAGCGAAACCAGTCGATCCCGCGCGATCCCACGTACATTGCGCTGAATGTACTCTTGTCTGTGACCTGGTGCTCCATTCCTGCGCTGTACTGAACGGTGTACGGAATGCGCGATTTGGGGTCCAGCACAACGACGCTGGTAGGCACACCCGCCAGGGAGGCAGGCGTCACTGGGTAAGTTGGGTTGTTGACAATAAACCTGAGCAGGTTCACGCCATTGAAATGCAGCAGATCAGCGATTGGCCTTGGCCCGGTGCGATCGTAGAACATTCCCGCACCGCCACGAAGCACCGTCTTGCCGTGCGCCGCCGTTGGAGCGTAGGCAAAACCGAAGCGGGGCGCAAAATTGTGGGGATCATCGTGAAAGTAGTTCTGCCAGTAATATCGCATCCCCAGGGAAAGAGAGAACGTCGGTTTCAGCCGAATATTGTCTTCAACGAACGCGGAAACCACCTTTTCCAGGAAGACCAGGTGACCTTGCCCCCGCTGGAGCACATACGTCGAGGGCTGGCCTGCTTCATAGGCCGCAAGGCTGCCGAACGTGTACGTGCCCTGGGTGTTGGTGAAATCGTCCATCCCTCTGCGACTGATGTCGGGCACGTCGATCCCGAATTTCAGGTCATGCTTTCCGGTTACATGGGAGACGATGTCGGTCCCATCGAAGTGATACTCGGTCCGGCGGGAGTCAGCCTGCGCGCCCCCGCTGGTAAACGCGCCAGACACGATCATTTGCGGGTTGGCATTCAGACTTGTGGTAGGAGTGTCAAAGTGAGCGACAAGAAATCTCAACTGATTCAACCATTTTTGGGAAAACACGTGCAGGTAACTGACGTTGATCTCATGTTCCTGGAATTTCAGGTTGGTGCCGGCTTCGGGTAGTACGTTTCCACCGACTCCTTGATTCAAGATTGTCTTTCTCTCGTAGGAGTATCCAATCCAGAACAGATCTCCTTTTCCGAGGTCATGAAACACGCGACCCGAACCGAAAAAGTGATGGGTCGGGTTGGGAACGTTTTCGTTGATGGGGCCATTCACCCCTTCAGCAACCACGATCGCCTGCTGATTGTCTTCGTCCTGGTCGAGCGACAACAGGAAAGTCGTTTTCTTACTTCTTCCCAGCGGCCCGGTCAGGGAACCCTCGTAGTAGCGCCGCTGCTCCGGAGGTTTGACAAGGGCGAAGGGGTTGCGAGCATCGAAAACTGAATCCCGGAACATGAAATTAAGCGAACCGTGAAACTGAGGAGTGCCGACTTTGGTGGTGATCTCCAGTCTTGCGCGGCCCGGTCGTGCAAACAGGGCGGAGTAGGGATTTTGGTTGATCTTTACTTCGCCCACGGCCGAGGCGGTCACACCGGGGCCGTTGGCCTCCACACCGTTTACAACCAGGGACACTCCATTCGTTCCGATGGCGCTGTCATCGAGAAAGCGCGACAGGGTGGTGACATAATCCTGATCGAAGACCGGCACCCGGTCCAAAGCGGCGCGGTCTACGGTGTTAGCGTTCTGATTTTGGGCAACGTCCGTGCTGACCTGGGGAGCGGATTCATTCGCATCGACGTTAATCTGCTCGTTCCTGACTGAGATTGGCAGAATGATGCGGACGAAGGACGGGGATCTTGTCCCAACGGTCACCGCTTTCGTGGACTCACGAAATCCGTCATGTTGAACATTTAGCTCATATTCGCCTGGATCCAGGTTGTCAAAGTGGAAGTTCCCTGAGCTGTCCGCCGTTGCCTGTCGGCTCGGAAGCCCGAGCCCACTGAGGGTGATCTGAGTGCCGACGATTGCTGCGCCAGAGGGATCAAGAACAACTCCGGTAATTGAGCGCGCACGCGCCGCCGTTTGAGACTGGGAATCCGCAGCCCCGAACGCGGCGAATAGCAGAATGAAGGTTGCCCAATATTTCACCGTCACACCTAGACCCGACGAGCGAACAGTGCCCCTTAGGGAAGTATGCCATTCCCCTCCAGCCTTGCAGCAGGAGGCAACACCGTAGCGAATCTAAGCTTAACCGACCCTGAAATCAGCGTGACATTTTGTCTTGATTTGTGGGTGTACCGTTCAAGTGACGGTGCCCCACCTTTCGTGGTTTTTCCGAAAGGTGGGTGGCAAACTGTCGGAGTTCCTTCGACTTCGCACAGGACAGGCCGGCGCCACGCACGACACTACGCTTCTCGCGCTTCCTCGGGCACAACCTTCAGCTCAAGTTTTTCTGTCCAGCGCAGGACGGTGAGCGAACTGCTCACTCCCACACGGGCATCGGTGAGCAGACGATGCAGGTCATCCACGCCGGCGACCGGCTTGCCATCGAGAGCGACGATCACGTCGCCTTCCCGCAGGCCAGCCTTGCGCGCCGGACTCGCGGCGGCCACCGACATCACGACCACGCCGTTTTCGCTGAGAAGATCGTAGAACCGCACCAGCCGGCGATGTAGCGGCACGGTCTGGGCTTCGACGCCGATGTAGCTGCGGCGGATGCGCCCGTCGCGCAACAAGCGTCCGGCAACGAACTTCGCAGTGTTGATTCCGATGGCGAAACACAAGCCTTGCGCCATGGGAATCATGGCGGTGTTCACGCCGACCACTTGCCCAGCGGAACTCACCAAAGGGCCTCCAGAATTGCCCGGATTCAGCGAGGCGTCGGTTTGGATGACGTCCTCGATAAGCCGGCCAGCATAGGAACGAAGCGAACGTCCCAACGCGCTGATCACGCCAGCCGTCACCGTGTACTGAAAGCCGTAGGGATTCCCAATGGCAATGGCCAACTGGCCGACGCGAAGTTTCTGCGAGTCTCCCAGAGGAGCCGCAAATAGATTTGGCGCATCGCTGCCGGGCACATCAATGCGGATGACGGCGAGATCAGTGGCGGGATCGTCGCCGATCATTTGAGCGGGGAAGCGTCGACCATCCGAGAGCGACGCCTCAATTCTCTTGGCCTCGTGGACGACGTGGCTGTTGGTGAGAATCAGCCCATCTGGCGTAAAAATAAAACCCGAGCCGCCGCCCTGCCGCTCCCGAGGTTCGCCCGATCGGCTTCTCGCTGCCTGTGCCACCTCGATTTTGACCACCGATGGGCTGATTGTTTCCGCCGCGCCGACGACCGCGTTCGAGTAAGCATCGAGCAGGACAGAGTCGTCTTGCAGGCTGGCGGCGGAGGTCTGCTGAACCGGTTCTGAATAGTCCGCCAGAGGCATGATAGTTCGTTCTGAATTCATTGTTGCTAGATGAAAGTGAGGGGAGTTCGGATTCAACCAGGGGCGGACCGGCCTGGTCGGTGGTTACCGTTTAGGGAGCAGCCTCGTAGCTTCATTGGGCAGCAGGCAGGCTTTCGAGGCATTGGCGAGACCCTGTTGCAACGCCACGCCCACGGCTTGCATTTCTTCAGGGCTCATGAGCTTCTGCATCTCCTCAAAAAGCTGGCGTTCTTCTTTGCGGATGTGGGATGCCAATTTTTCCACCAGAGCTTGCAATCCCGCCCGGTGGAGGGTGCGAGCCGACGCCCGCGAGAAGAAATCACGCAACATCTCATGTCCGGTGAGAAGCTCCGCCACTAGAGGTTGGAGTTCTGGGAACCTGGCGGCTGCCGGGAACAAGTCGCTTTCCTCGGCCGCAAAATGGATCGCGATTTCCTGCTCAAAAATCTGCTGGATTTCCGCCTGCCAGGCTTCCAGATCAAGGTCACCTGCTTGAAGGGCACGATCCAGGCGTACGCAGAGGGCGAGCGCACGCTGATGCTGATGCGAGAGCGGAATCAGATTTTTGTCCCGGAGCATAGACTTATTATCGCCGCCACAAGAGCAAAAGCGGCAACAATTCTCTCAACTTGCTCCGGCAACCGACCACTGTTCTCCCGCGCGCCGCAAGGTGAGCCAGTCGGTGCGAACCCGGTCCCACTCATGAATCAACATTCCGTAAGACTCGAAGAATTCGCGAATTCGCAGCCGTTCCCAGCCCACGATATCTTCCAGGATAGGCGCGAGTACTGCCAGTGCGTCGGTGCTCAGGACCGTTCGCTTGGCGACCTGCGAAACATGTTTGGCTTCAGACACAGCAATGGTGAAACCATCGCGCACGTTGACATGCAACATCACGTGAACATCGGAGCTGCCATCGCCGGTGTAGACGATCTGGGCGGGTCCTACCTGCAGCTCGGATTGCAATTGATCAAGCCTGGCCACCTTGCCGTAGCCAGCGGTGGAGTGAGCGATGGTGTCGATTTCGCCGGAAGCGGTGTAACGGAATACCGTCCCGTAGATATGATCTTTGGGGACGATGCCTTCCAGGGCCGACTGAATGACTTCAACCGGCGCCGCCGAAAGCACATAAAAGTCAAAGTGGTATCCGTCGATCCCTTTGTCTAGAAGCCCGTGGAGAAGTTCGATGTTGTCTTTCAGGCGAATTCTTTTGCCTACTTCGTAGAGGTGCTCGCGGCGAACGCGGGCGCGAAACTCGGGATCGTGCAGGAGCAAGTAGGCAAGTTCGGCCCCCTGCTGCACCAGATTGAGTTCGGCCATTCCCTTCGATTTCCGCTCAAATTCCGCGGTTGGAATACCAACCAATTCGCTCAGGACGTATCCTGAGTCGTTGAAGGTCAGGGTTTGGTCAAAGTCACTGGCAAAAAGATAGCGTTTCAAAGGCTTATCCGTCATCTATCCATTAGATTCGGCTGGGAGTCAGAAGGCCAACAAATAAGATCGATAGCACCGATTACGAATGAAAATCTCTTAGCCAGCACTTGCGCGCTGGGCTAAATTATGCCTGCCCATTTCGGGCAGTAGCACCTCGGAGTCTCACTCCGCCTTTACTTAATCCTCAGCACCATTGAGAATGGTTTGGTTCGCCTACAGCGCGCGAGGCAAATTTGGAACGTCGCGCGCCGAGACCGGCAGCAGCATCCGGCGGCAACAGGAGCAGGAGCTCATTATGGCAGCTACTGGAGAGCTAATTCGCCTGATCAACTATGTGGATGACATCAACACCACCCTGCGACGCATCAGCGCACATATTTCCGCCATGGAGCCAGATGAGCGTAAGCGCTTGTCAGAGAGTTTGCGTGCCGCCCGAACCAGTCTTGACGGTGTCCTCGCGCATCTGGAGAAAGGGGGACAGTAGTGGCGCAAGTGTCGACGATCGCGGTGATCGGCGCCGGTACTATGGGCCGCGGCATCGCGCACGTGGCGGCGCTGGGAGGCTACCGCACTATCCTGGAAGACCTGCTTCCCAACGCCCTGCGCAAGGCGGAGAATGAAATTCGCGGCAATCTTGATAAGGCGGTCGAGTTGGGGAAAGTCTCTGCTGGCGACGCCAAAGTCGCCTTCGCACGGTTGCAATACGCCGGCAGCGTGGAAGAAGCAGCTCGCAAAGCTGACCTGGTGATCGAGGCGGTGCCGGAAGAGATGGAATCCAAGATTGAGATCTTCACCCTCCTCGACAAAATCTGCCGCCCGGGTACAATCCTGGCGTCAAATACTTCCTCGTTGAGTATTACTGAGATTGCAAGCGTGACCTATCGGGCGAGAAAATGCGTCGGCATGCATTTTTTCAATCCCGTCCACAAGATGAAGCTGCTAGAAGTGGTTCGCGGGCTTGAGACCGACGATGAGAGCCTCGCGACCGTTGCCGACGTCGGCAGACGGATGGGCAAGGAAGTGGTAGTGATCAAGGAGTCGCCCGGCTTTGTCACCACCCGCATCAACGCGATGATCGGCAACGAGGCGTTCTATATGTTACAGGAAGGGATTGCCTCAGTAGAGGATATCGACAAAGCCTTAAAGTTAGGCTTGAATCACCCCATGGGCCCGTTCGAGCTAGTCGATTTGGTTGGATTAGATACTCGCCTCAATATTCTGGAGTACCTGCACAAGACTCTAGGAGAGAAGTATCGGCCTGCACCACTTTTGGTGCAATACGTCAAAGCTGGCCGCCTGGGGCGGAAAGCCGGACGGGGAGTTTACGAATATCCTGACCAGAAACAGGCGCCTGTTTTCGAAAAGACGCCGGTCGCCAAAGCAAGCCATTAGCAACCGGCGCGGAAACTCAGCGGTGTTCCACGGCTACTTGTTAATGTCCTGATTGGCTTCCAGGCGCTTCTCCAAGCCCTGAAGGTAGGACTTTTGGTTGTCTGGGGCACCGGAGAGCGCAATCTTTATCTCTTTCGTGGCGGTCTGAAAGTCTCCCTGCGCAGACGAGATTCGTGCTAGACCAGTGTGGACAAACCACTCATTCGGATTCTTTTTGGCATTAGCGCGGAAGATCTCAAAGGCCTCCGCCTGCTTTCCCTGGGCCTGAAGCTGACGACCATAAAAGTGAGTTTGCAGGGGGGTTGCTTTGGCCAAGGCCTTGTTTAGCGAGGTCTTGCCTTCGTCTTTCTTCCCCATAGCATCCAGAACTTGGGACTTGGTCATCAGGTTGTCGTAGCGCTCTTCAGTCTCAATGGACTTATCGGCGTATTTCAGCGCTTCGTCGTAGTCGACTTTGCTGGCGAGAAGATAGTTGGCGGCATCGTCCCATCCCCACCAGGTGTACTGCGCCAAAGTGCGGAGCTGGTTGTGCAGGCTCTCTTCGACAATTTGGTTGACGTTTACGCCGACCTTAAAGGGGACGGCGATTTTTTCCCAGCGTAAGGCCGCCACCGCTGAGTCCGGCTTCACGTCGTCAAAGTCATAAGTCAGCGCTTCGTGGAGATCGGTCGGCTGTGGCTTTACCGTCACCCGCAAGGCGTCTTCGGCCTGGTTGTAAGTGAAGCTGCCCCAGGAGGTCGAATTCTTGGAGAAGATGACGACCCATTCGTTTTCTCCGGGAATCATGTGCAGTCCATAGGTTCCTTTTGGTAGAGACTGGCCCTCGATGGTTACTGCGTCGGTGAACGTAATCGTAGTGTTTTCGTTGGCGCCAGCCCGCCAAACTTGCCCGTAGGGCACCAGATTTCCCCACAGCTTCCGTCCGTTAACCAGCGGGCGGTGATAGTTAATAGTGATATCGGTGATTCCGATGCGCTGGGTAAGCACGGCGTGCTGGCTAGGGCGGGGCAGATCCAAAATCGTGGACTGTGCGCGGCCCAGACCGGTCAACAGAAGCAAACTCTCAAGAACCAATAAAATACGCACGAGATGTCTGTGCATAGTGTAAGCCTCCCCCTTCAAAATTTTGCTATTGCGGAGCAATGTGGACAAAATTCGCCTGAACCCGAGAACGAGCGTTTAGACGCCAGCCGCTTCGTGGGGTTAGCAGCTACGAGGGTGATTGATCGATTGTCTCAGCGGCGCACTTTTGCCGCTACAATTGTCAAAGCTGCTCGGGCTATTGATTTTTGGAGGAACCGGGCACCCGGCGGCTACGTAGTACACATCAGGCGCTAAAGCCGACTGGCGGAACTTCCTACCGGAGCTTGCGAATCCTTCGCTTCATTTGGCGCAGGACAAAGTGCTATGCGGGTGCTTCTCGATATCGTTCGCCAGTCCCTCGCCACCTTGTGGGCGCATAAGCTGCGATCTTTCCTGACCATGTTCGGCATCGCTTGGGGTGTGGGTTCGCTGTTGCTGCTGGTTGGATTGGGAGAGGGCTTTCGCAGCGGTCAGCAGAAGAACCTCGCCAACTTGGGTCAGGACATCATGTTTACGTTTCCGGGGCGGATTCCGGCCGTCGAAGGCAGCCTGCAGTCCGGCCGGCCCTATAACTTCACTTATCAGGACTATCTCGCCATCCGGGATCACGCCAAGTTTCTACGCGCCGTTTCCCCAGTGCTGAATCGTGAGGATATCCGGGCGGTCAGCGATTACGGCAGCACCAACGGACAAGTGTTCGGAGTGGCACCTGAATATAACCACATCCGAAATGTGCCGGTTAATCCTGGCCGCTGGTTTAATGATGAGGACAACACCGAGCACCGTCGCGTGGCTGTGGTGGGCTGGGAACTGCTGAAGAACATGTTTCCAGGCCGGCCCGCAGTGGGTAGCACAATCCTGCTGAACGGCATTCGATTTGATGTGATTGGAGTGGTGGAGAAAATCGGCAAAGAAGGCAACAACGGTACGAATGGGCGCGTGTTCGTGCCTGTGGAAACCATGCGAACGCTGTTTCCTTTGAAAGCCGAGAACACGGAGAACGCGATTTCCTTTATTAACTACCGCCCGCTCACCAAAGAACAGCACCTCGAGGCTAAGCAGGAACTGCATGAAATCCTGGCCCATCGTCATGGCTTCGATGCTCGCGTGGACGATGCATTCATGGACTGGGACACGATCGACAACGCCATGCGGGTTGGCAAGATTTTCAACGCGATGGATTGGTTTCTGGGGGTGGTCGGGGTGGTGACGCTGGGTCTGGGAGCGATCGGCATCATCAATATCATGTTGGTCTCAGTAACCGAGCGCACCAAAGAGATCGGATTGCGCAAAGCTCTGGGCGCGACCCATCGCAATATCATGACCCAGTTCTTTGTAGAGGGCGCATTCCTGACGGCTTTCAGCGGTGGCATTGGTCTGGCGATCTGCATCGCGTTCGTCACCTTGCTGGCGCAACTGCCAGCTCCCGAGGGCTTCGACACCCCGCGAATTGTGCCTGCCTCGGCGGTGACTGCCATCTTGTCCCTGGGAATTGCTGGAGTTATCGCCGGTCTGTATCCGGCGCGCCAGGCGGCACTGCTTCCCCCGGTGGAAGCGCTGCGGCAAGAGTAGGGCAGGGAGTAGAAATATGTTCAGCGAACTAGGAAAACAAGCCTACAGCGCTCTGCGCCACAATCGTCGGCGTAGCTTGCTCACCATGTTAGGCATGGCTTGGGGAATCGCCACGGTCGTGTTGCTGCTGGCTTACGGGTCGGGTTTCCAGAGTGGGCTGATGGTTGCCTTCCGTACTTTCGGCGGAAATCTGATCGCCATGTTTCCTGGAAGGACTTCACTGCAGGCGGGTGGCAGCAAAGCCGGCACCCAGATTCGGCTGAGCACCGATGATCTTGGGTACTTGCGCGCCGAGGTGCCCATGATCAAGCGTATATCTCCGGAAGTAAATAAGCAGAGCGTAATCGCTTACGGGACGCGCAGCACGAGTTTCAAGGTTCGGGGGACATATTCCAATTACGAGCGCATTCGAAATGTGGAAGTGGCCGAAGGCAGCTTCTTTAGCGAGCAGGAGGATTTCAGCCATAGCCGCGTGGCCGTGCTTGGATACGATGTGAAAAAGAAGCTATTCTCCGGACAAAACGCCATCGGAGAAACGGTGCGCATCGACGGTATCTCATACCAGGTGATTGCGGTGTTGAAACACATGATCCAGGATGACGATGACAACATGAACGGCCTGGTTTTTGTGCCCTTCGGTTCCATGAGCGACCTGCGCAATACCTACTGGCTCGACGCCATCGTTCTTGATTACGAAGCTGAGCACGAGAAGGTAGTGAAGGCTGTACGTGGGTCCATGGCCTTCCACCACAGCTTCAATCCGAAGGACGACCGAGCGGTCTTCATATTTGACGCGGTGAAAGATCTCGCAGATCTCAATATCATTACCACTGGCATCAAGGTTCTGCTCGGCTTTATCGGGCTGCTGACGCTTGGCATTGGCGGAGTGGGATTGATGAATATCATGCTGGTTTCGGTGACACAGCGTACCCGTGAAATCGGAGTGGAGAAAGCCCTCGGCGCTCACCGCTGGCACATTCTGTTTCAGTTCCTGGCCGAGGCGCTGGTGATCACCGCGTTGGGCGGACTATTGGGTGTGGCGCTAGCCTATCTGGTCTCATGGTCCGTAGGTTCGCTGACCCTGTGGAGCGCTTTTATTGAGAATGCCAGCGAAGGAGACATCCACTTGAGGATTGACGCCAGCATTCTAATCTGGTCTACAGCGATTCTAAGCCTTGTGGGAATTGTTAGCGGCATGCTGCCCGCCATCAAGGCAGCAAGGCTAGACCCAATCGAGGCGCTGAGGTACGAGTAGCAGACTTTCTTGACCGCCGCAGCTTGCGGAGTTACCTCCTGCCCTATCCTGAACCGATACGTTGTTTTCAGCGCTTTCTCTAAATTTCGCCGACCTGTCCGCTAGAATCGTGTTGTGCTTGAGGCTGCCAATCCCCGCCTGGAACGCGTGCTCACGCAACTGCGTCTTTACGAGCATCCGCTGCTGGACTTCTCAGCGCGCGAGAAGGGAGACGGTGTGGAGGTCGTCATCCAGTTCAAGAATCCGCCCGTTCCGGTGCATACCTACTATTTCGACTTACATGCGCGCGACCTAGACCACCCGCAATTTGAATGGAGCTTCCAGCGGCAACTCTACGATTGCCTGCACGACTATCTTGTTGAAATGTTCGTCCGTACGCCCCAAGACCGTGCCGATCGTCGGCGGAAGGGCCTGTGACTCTGCGACAGAAAATTGAGCAGGAAATCCGCGAACGCGGGCCGATTCCGTTTTCGCGGTACATGGAAATGTGCCTCTACGATCCCGAGCTCGGTTATTACTCCCGCCATGCTGAACAGTTCGGCAAGGCAGGAGATTTCTACACTTCGAGCGATGTGCACGCGGTCTTCGGGCGGTTGCTGGCCCGGCAGTTCAACGAGATGTGGTGGGTGCTGGGATCTCCGGAGCAGATTGAAATTCTGGAACTTGGCCCAGGCCGCGGACTGTTTGCGCAGGAGGTGCTGGATTGGTCGGAAAAGAAGTTTCCAGATTTCTTTGGAGCCTTGCATTACACGCTGGTGGAACGCTCGCCTGCGCTACTTGGACGGCTGCCAGTAACTCTGAGCAAGCATATGGCGACAGGGAGGGCTTCCCTCGGGGCGTTGCCGGTTGGCACGGCTGAAGCCGTACCCTTCCACGGAAAGGCTGAGAGAGCTCTGGCCACTGAGGTGGCGGTCATCATCTTTGCCAATGAATTCTTCGATGCACTACCGGTCGAAGTCCTCAGTCCCCAAGGTGCACTGCGCATTTCAACTAACGCCAATCGGTTTGTTGAGACCTGGGTTCCAGCCTCTGTGGAGGAGTTGGAATTTCTTGACCGCTACGGCGTGCATCCCGCAGATGGAGAGCGAGTCGAGGCTGCGCTGCTCGCACACGACTACATGTCGCGAATCACAGCCACCATGAATCGCGGATTTATGGTTGTAATCGACTACGGGTATACGCGAGCCGAGCAGCTCGCGGGACGGCACCGCGGTACCATAACCGCCTTTCGCCAACACGCCGTGAGCGCAAGTCCGTACGAAGCGCCCGGCGGGCAGGACATCACCGCTCATGTGAATTTCAGCGCGCTCACGGCGGCGGCGGAAGGGAACGGCATGCAAACCCGACCGCTGCTGACGCAGTCGCAGTTCCTGATGGGAATCGGAGAGGAGAATCAATTCGCAGATGCGTTTGAGGAATGCCGTCTGCCGCAGGAGAAAGCCAAAGTCGCGCTGCAGTTAAAGCACTTGGTCACGCCAGCAGGCATCGGGGAAACCTTTCAGGTGCTGGTTGGAAGCAAAGGCGTGGATCAGGACGAACTGGCAGAACTGAGCGGATTGAGCTTTGACAAGTCTGTGCTTGAGCATCGAGCGCTCAAGAGCAGATAAGCACGGCGCATGAGGCGAATTTATGTGGGCCATAAGAAGTATTCATTAAGGAGATTTGATTCCGGCGAGCAGGATAGGCCATCTATAAACGAGCGGCGTTTAGTGTGAAGCAATGCCGTAGGCCGATTTCAAGGAGCTCTAGATGGAAACCGCAGCCCGCCCACCCTCCTGGAAGATCCTGCTGGCGTTCGCCATCATTTATTTTGTCTGGGGGTCAACATATCTGGCCATCCGCGTGGGCGTTCACGAGGTACCCCCGTTCCTGCTGGCGGCTTTCCGTTTTGTCGTGGCCGGGCTGGTCTTGTACGGCTGGATGCGGCTGAGAGGCACTCCGTCTCCGAGTTACCGCGAGTGGGCAGGCGCTTTCTCGATGGGGACTTTAATCTTCCTGATCGACTACGGTTGCCTGTTCTGGGCGGAGCAACGTGTGCCATCCGGGATTGCCGCGGTCGTTCTGGCAACGATTCCGGTGTTCATCACGCTCCTCGAGATTATTTTTCTGGGCACCCAACGGCTCACGGTGCGTCTTGGTCTGGCGCTGATCGTGGGTATTTGCGGCGTGGCCGTGCTCATGAGCCACGCGATGTCGCTGGGTGAGGTTCCCATCAATCGTGCGGGCGCTCTGGCGTTGGTGGCCGCGGCATTTACCTGGTCGGTGGCTACAATCCTCAGCAGAAAACTTCCTCTGCCGGCTTCCAAGCCCATGAGTGCCGCAGCCCAGATGCTCACAGGAGGAGTCCAGTTGCTGGTGCTAGCCGCGCTTTCTCGCGAACTCGCGGACTTCCATATCCAAGCGGTTTCCTGGAATGCGTGGTTCTCCTTGGTCTATCTCATTACGGCTGGTTCGATCGTGGGCTTTACCGCCTACATTTGGCTGCTGCACTATGAATCGCCGACCAGAGTTGGCACGTATGCATACGTTAATCCGGTGGTCGCGGTGGCGCTGGGCTACCTGATCGGAGGAGAAGTCGTTGGTCCACGGACGCTGTTGGGCACGCTGCTGGTGCTGGTGAGCGTGATAACGATTACAACGACGCCAAAGGCGGCAGCGGAAAAGCACGCGAACGGAGTTGTTGAGCTGAGCCCGGTGAAAGCGGATTGAATTCCTGTTAAGTCCAAATTCTCACTCCACTGTGACGTCATCCCGAAATCCGGCGTAGTTCAGCCGGATGAGGGATCTCGCGCAGATCTCCCAACATTTCGCGCCGAGCTGTCAGGCCTTTTTACTCCCCAGACCCGCGCTGGTCGGTGATGGGTGAACATGATGGGCGCCCACACCAGATCCCTCGCCACGCCACGGAAAGCACGGGGACTTCGGGATGACGCTTTTCTTACTAGGCGGAGGTCGCTCAGTCGCGTCTATGGTCTTGTCATCTTCTCCGGTTTCATCAACTGATCGAACTCTTCGTCGGTGAGATAGCCGAGCTTCAATGCAGCCTCGCGCAGGCTGGTGTGCTCGACATGGGCGGTGTGCGCGATCTTGGCGGCTTTGTCGTATCCGATCTTCGGAGTCAGCGCTGTGACCAGCATCAACGAATTCTTCACGTACGACTCGACCTTTTCGCGATCAACCTCGATGCCTTTGATCATGTACTCGACGTAGCCGTGGCAGGCATCGGTGATCAGAGTGACCGAATGCAGAAAGTTGTAAATGATAACAGGCTTGTAAACGTTGAGTTGAAAGTTGCCTTGCGAGCCGGCGCATCCGACAGCGGCGGTGGCGCCGTGAACCTGCACGCAGACCATGGTCATAGCTTCGCATTGCGTCGGATTCACTTTGCCCGGCATGATCGACGAGCCCGGTTCGTTCTCAGGAATCGAAAGCTCGCCGAGACCGGAACGGGGGCCGGAAGCCAGCCAGCGGATGTCGTTGGAAATCTTCATCAGCGAAGCCGCCAGCGTTTCCAAAGCGCCCTGGGCAAAGACGATTTCGTCATGCGCCGAGAGTGCCGCGAATTTGTTGGGATGGGAGCGGAAGGGAAGGCCGGTGAGTTCTGAGATCTTGGCGGCCGCCCGTTCGGCGAATTCAGGATGGGCGTTCAGCCCGGTGCCCACCGCGGTCCCGCCGATGGCCAAGTCGTACAGACCGTCGAGCGTTAACTCCAAACGGTTGATGTCGCGGTCCAGCAACGATGCCCAACCGCCGAATTCCTGCCCGATGGTCAGGGGAACCGCGTCCTGCAGGTGGGTGCGACCAATTTTTACCACGTCGTTGAATTCCCGGGCCTTGGCTGCAATTGCATCATGGACCGTTTTGACGGCAGGAATCAGCGCGTTCTTTACTCGGTCGGCGGCCGCAATATGCATGGCGGTCGGAAACGTGTCATTGGATGACTGCGACATGTTGACGTCGTCATTGGGATGGATCGGCTTCTTCGAGCCCATCTCGCCGCCCGCCAGCTGAATGGCGCGGTTGGAGATCACCTCGTTGACGTTCATGTTGGTCTGGGTGCCGCTGCCGGTCTGCCAGATGCGCAGGGGAAATTGATCGTTGAGCTTACCCGCGATTACCTCGTCGGCGGCTCGCACGATCAGCTTGGCCTTGTCTGCGGGAAGCTTGCCGAGGTCCTGGTTCACCAGCGCACAAGCCTTCTTGAGAATGCCAAATGCGCGAATCAGCTCCGGTGGCATGGTGTCCCGGCCGATATTGAAGTGGAGAAGCGAGCGCTGTGTCTGGGCTCCCCAGTAAACATTCGCTGGGACCTCGATTTGGCCCATGCTGTCGGATTCAATGCGAGTGCGAGCCTTTGGTTCAGCGGACGCTGCCATGTCGTTCCTGATGCCTACGCGGAGGTTAGGGCAACCTTTGATTATAACGCGGGGACAACTGGGCAGGCCGCGATCTGAATTGCGGCGAAGGACTGTGCTTCACGATCTTTGCGATCAAAGTCTTAACCGCAAAGGTCGCAAAGGCTTCAGAAAGAGCGCGAAGCACTCGACGTTTCCCCCGGCTACTTCTTCCCAATCACCACATTGAAGAATGTCGGCCGCAACGGATGAAGCTCGCTTGAGCGGAAGCCCGCGTTCGACAACATCTGCTGATACTCGGAGAATGTATAAGCATCGCCAGCAGGGGTTCCGGCCAGCATGGTCAGGCTGAACCCTGCAGCCAGGGGCGGCGAAATTCGGTCTTCATTAGGCACAAACTCGAGGATCGTTGTCCGGCCTCCGGGTTTGAGTGCGGCGTTCACCTTGCGCATCAAACTCGTGCAGGTGGGCAGATCGAAGTGGTGCAGGAAATTGGTGACAAGCACCAGGTCGTAGCCATCTCCATATTCGACATCGAACGCGTTACCCGGGATGGTGTGGTAACGGCTAGCCACGCCAGCCGCAGCTGCATTCTCGCGCGCAACCTCGAGTACGTTGGGCCAGTCCAGCGCCCAAACTTCCGCATTCTTATTGTGACGGGCCAACGTGATCTCATACATTCCGTGCCCGCCCGCCAGGCTCAGCACCTTCCATTTATGGCCTTCATCTGCTTTTAGGACGCCCGCTAACAACTCAGCCGGCATGGCCATCAGCGGCACCATGCTGCGCGCGAAATCCACCCACATGGGGTTTTCGGGCGTAAGGCTGGTCTGTTCCTTGACGGTGCCGCCTTTGCGCACGGCTGCGGCCAGCTCTTTGAAGCCCTCGGTGGCAGAAGGCGAAAGAAGAAACCCGATGGTGCCCCCGAGGTAAGCGGGTGAATGCTGGTCAAGAAAAACAGCGGAGTCGCGGGTCAGACTGTAGTGTTTGTCCTGCTTGGTCAAAAATCCATGGATGACCAGGTAATCGCAGAGGATGCGAGTCCCGCGTTCGGAACTCTGGCAGCGCTGGGCGATCTCCCGAGCCGTCAGTTGCTCCTTGCCGATAGCGCTAAAAAGATCGAGCTGAACGCCGGCTTGGAGAGCTTCCGTCCGTTGGTAAGCCGTAATGGTCTCAAAAAATAGTTGTGGAGAGGGAGTAGCGCCCGGACTGGTTGCAGACACGACAATAACCTCCAGCTGGAATTAGTTTGGTATGGCCGCGCGGCGAGAACATAATTTCACAGAGCAGACGAACCCGGCAAGCCGGGGAAGCTCGGCTCGCATGCTAGAATCGTTATCTTCGCAAGCGCGTGGCCGTTCCTCCGGCAGAGACACATTTGGTGACTAAGCAGATCTCCGGCGTGACCCAACAGATTCCCGATACGCTTCCCCGTGCCCAGCTCAAAGGGAAACCTGATACGCGAGCGGATGTGCTCGTGATCGGTGCTGGCCCGACGGGGCTGGCCTGCGCCATCGAAGCGCAGCGCGCGGGGTTCAAAACTGTTGCGATCGACAAGGGCTGCGTGGTCAATTCCATCTACAACTATCCCGCGAACATGTCGTTCTTCACTACGCCGGAGCTGCTCGAAATCGGCGATATTCCCTTCAGCACCGCTCATCAGAAGCCCACGCGTGAGGAGGCGCTCGAATATTACCGTAAGGTAACTGAGCACTATCAGCTCGACATTCGCCAATACCAATCGGTTAAGACCGTGACTGGGAGCGACGGCGACTTTCACGTCACAGCAACGGACAGCATAGGCCGGATCTATGACTACCGTACACGAAAACTGATAGTTTCAACCGGATACTACGATTTGTCCAACCCGCTGGGCACGCCTGGAGAAGAGCTTTCCAAAGTCTTCCATTATTATCGGGAGCCGCATCCCTTCTTCGACACGGATGTACTGGTGATCGGGGGCAAGAACTCGGCCGCCATCGCCTCGCTTGATCTTTGGAGGCACGGCGCGCGTGTAACTCTAGTGCATCGCGGGCCGAGATTGCATAACCACGTCAAGTACTGGATTCTGCCGGACATCGAGAACCGCATCAAGAATGGCGAAATCGCTGCTTATTTCAGCAGCACGGTGCAACAAATCGAAGTGGACTTTGTAGATCTCGATACACCTGACAGTCCTGTGCGTTTGAACAATGATTTTGTTTTCGCCATGACCGGTTACCATCCTGACTATGATTTTCTGCGCTCCATGGGCATTGAGCTTTCATCTGAACAATGCCGCCCGGTGTGCGATCCGCAGACGCTCGAAAGTAATGTGTCTGGAATTTACGTGGCAGGAGTGATCGTGGCCGGATCAAGGACCAACGAAATTTTCATTGAGAACGGACGCTTCCACGGCAAGCTGATTGCTACGGATCTGAAACAAAAGCTCGGCAGAGGCTAGCTAGGCCAGCGTCACAGCTTCTTCTCCCAGTTGTTGATTTATCAAGCGCGCCACCAACGGCTTTAATCCTTCTCCGGTTTTCTGCAGAACGAAGTCTTGATCTGCGTCTGACCAGTCTAGTTTAAAGCTAGTGGAAAGCGCGGAAATCCAAATTTGACGGACGGGCGCATTGGGTGAGATCACGAACCTGCTGTTATCACCGAAAGAGATGTGCAGCGCACCGGCTTGATCTTCTACTTCCATGTCGGCCGACTCTTCGGCAGTAATCAAGCTCTGCTTCAGGGATACTAGAGCGCCGTCAGCATGCTTGCGGAAATCGTTGTCATCCAGCATGGTGTGATTATAAACAAGCCGTCAGACCCCGGCTCTCAGGCCTCCAACCAAAACCTATTGGCTTAGAGCTACTTCAGCAAATACTCTTTTACAAACATTACCGTCGCGTAAAACTGATAGTCCTGGTTCTTTTTCTTACGAAAGCCATGGCCTTCGTCCTTCGCCTCGAGGAACCAGACCGGGGTGCCGTTCTGTCGCACCATGGAGACCATCTGCTCGGATTCGCTGGCGGGCACGCGCGGATCATTTTTCCCTGCAATCACGAATAGCGGCTTGGTAATGTTCTTGGCCTTGTTCATGGGTGCGATACGTTCCAGGAACTCTCTCATCTTGGGATCGCGCTCATCGCCATACTCCACACGCCGTAAGTCTTGGCGGTATCCGGAAGTGTGTTCGAGGAACGTGACCAGGTTCGAGGGGCCCACGATGTCTACCGAACAGCAAATCCTCTCGTTGTAGTGGGTGGCGACGGCAAGCGTCATAAAGCCGCCATAGCTGCCGCCGGTAATCAGAACGCCACTGGCATCGAGGTCAGGCTGGGTGTGAATCCAATCGAGCAGGGAATTGATGTCCTGGTAGGAACCTTCGCGGAGGAAGCCGTTGTCGAGCGCAAGGAAAGTCTTGCCGTAGCCCGAGGACCCGCGCACGTTGGGAAAGATGATCGCGACCCCGAGTTCATTCAGGTAATAGTTGTTGCGGTTGAGAAAGCTCGGCCGCGATTGGCCCTCGGGCCCGCCATGAATGTTGATGATGACTGGCCGCTTGCCTGTAAAGTGTGGCGGAGGCCGATAGAGGAAGCCGCTGATGCCTCGTCCATCCCAACTCTTCCAGTGGATCAGCTCGGGCTCAGAAAAGTGCGCTGGATTCAGCCCCCCGGTTTCGCTGAAGGTCCAGCGTTCAACTTTCCCGGTCACAACATCAAGCGAATACACGTCAGAGGGGGAACGGGCAGAGGCAATATTGAATCCGAGATCGTGATTATCTTTGTGCCAGCGAACACCAGAGATGACGCCTTTCGGCAGATCGAGTGCCGGATTTTCTCTCCCGGTCGCAGTATCGAGCAAATGCAAAGTTCCAAATCCGTCTTCGTTGGCGATGAATGCGATGGTCTTGCCGTCATCGGAAAGATCGAATTCGTCCACGTCCCAGCGAATCTGACTGGTTAAGTAAGTATGCTGTTTGGTCGCAAGATCAATATAAGCGAGACGCTGAAACTCGGAATCCCTGTCGGTGGTGACGTAAATACCCTTGCCATCTTTGCTGAAGCGTCCGCCCCGGTATGCGATCTTGGTCGCGCTGCCCTTGGGTGTGATCAGACTTTTTTCGCCGGTGGCTGCATCAACAATCCAAAGGTAGCTCTCGTTGGCGGAAATTTCCTCTAAGGCGAGGATCTTCTGGTTATCGGACGACCAGTCCCGCGCCTCCCATCCGCCACCCTCGAGTTTTACCAGGAGACGATCGCTCTTTGGATTCGCTGGTTCCACGATGTAAAGATCAACGTCATTGCCGGTGCGGCGAGTAGAACCGTAAGCGAGGCTCTCGCTGTTATGAGACCACACCGGAGCAGTGTTGCGCGATTTGCCGTCTGTGAGCAGAGTGTCATTTCCGCTTTCGCCGTCGTGACGATAGAGCTGGTAGAACTCGGCGCCGCCAATGTCCTTGGCGAACATAAACGACTCGCTTGACTTGGATGAATACTCCGCGACGCCGACTGAATCCGGATAGAATGTCAGTTGCGTGCGTGCGCCGCCAGGCATCTTCACCAGATGCACTTGAGTTGTGTCCGCGAACCGAGTCGAAATCAGCATTTCGCGCTTGACTGGGTCCCAACTGTCGAGCGTGGCCCCGCGAAAATTCGTGTAGCGGTCGACCGTCTCAGCGAGTGAGGCGGGAATCCTGGGAACACCTTCCACCACCAGGTTCTCGTTGGGAACAATTTCACCGCCTTGCGGGAAGGCAAGGGTGGCCAGGAACAGAGCCACCAGCAGACGAGGAAATAATTTCATCAGTCCGGCTCCTGTAGTTACTTGACCGGCTATTAAATCAGATTGGCAGCGTCAGCGCATCTTACGGCGCGAGGAGGAGAGTCAAGGGAAAGCGGGGTACGTATAGAGGGACGGCAAGATGCCCTTGCTTCGTGCTGTGTTTATGTGGCCTTGCGTTTTGTCCTTGGTTTGCGCAGCAAGATGCGTTTCAGGGCTGCGCTCATCTTGCGGCCGTTCACCTCGCGGAATATACGCTCGATAGGAGTTTCGCGCCGAGGCTTGTGAACCATTTGACACCCTCGCGAAGGGGCGCGAATAGCGACTAAGATTCAGCTTGCGTTGGAATGGTTGGCTCGGGCGTGCACTTGTGCTCGGTAAACTGCTTTCTGAGACTCTCTTGCGCGTCTGTAACTCTCTTCAGGGCGCTCATTGGGACCTTGAACTGGCGATTGCAAAGAGCGCAGACTCCAGCGGCGGGGACCGTGCCAAGCCATTTGAGCACTCTGAGATTACGCGTAGCCATCGACGAAGTGATTATGAATTACTGAGCGTTTTCGCGCTATGGGGATCGGGGCTTAGCGGCAGCCAGTTTCCTGAGCCGCTCTGTCCCACGACACAACCCTGTAGTCTTTGCATGTACAAAAAAACACCCAGGGCAATTAGCCCGTGGGGCGGAAAAAGAGGCGGATAGATTTAGCCGCGCAAGCGACGTCGTACTAAGCCCGCCAAACCAGCCAGCCCAGTTCCTAGCAGCGTAATCGTCCCGGGTTCAGGAACCACGCTGGACGGAATCTTGTTGCCAACGAATCCAGTGTTGTTTCC
This sequence comes from uncultured Acidobacteriota bacterium, assembly GCA_963696025.1. Lineage (GTDB taxonomy): Bacteria > Acidobacteriota > Terriglobia > Terriglobales > Acidobacteriaceae > JABCYV01. The sequence goes on along the minus strand of CAVOII010000014.1, from coordinate 240,673 downwards.
ACAACTGCCGCCGGAAAAGGCGCAGGCGTGGATGGCAAAGGCGCCAGCGAGGTTACTGATCTTCGGATTGTTCGCCGTGACGGTGAAGGTCAGTGTGCTCACGCCATTGATGCTCTTTCCAACGGATGGCCCTTTGATATCGTCGGTAAACGGTCCAAGGCTCGCGAAATTGCCAATTCCCGTGGTCTTGAACGAGCCAAAGGTCAGCCCGGAAATGTCGGTGCCTATCAGCCCCGTGCTACTGTTAAAAGCGATCTCGCCGCCGTTCCCTCCGACGAAGATTCCATAACCGGAATTCATCGTAATGGTCACCTGCACTGCGTTGGCCCCGGTTTGGTTGAACTTCACGGAACCAACCACAGTACCCTGCGAGATCCCCGTCAAACTGCCATTTTGCAGATCTACAGTGATCGAATTAGCTGCGGCTAGAGACGGCGAAAGCAAGAGCAGCCCGGTGAGGGCGATGGTGGCTAGAACAAGCTTTCCGAAAGAAAGTGCACGCATGAGACCGTCCTTTTCATTACGTATATATATATTTTCAGATCACGATGAACGCCAATCTCCCTGTGCATTGGATATCATTTAATCACCGTAGATGCAGCGTTTACAGAAGGCTCCACTGCTGAAATGGCTGGCCTTAATCGACGTATGCAGTTACGTGCACATGGGTCGCAGCAAATTGCGCACAGGGCGGGCACCATGACCAGTCTGTGTCAGAATTGCCCATACATTGAATACTGTAGAAGTTCAATTCGGAATCTGTAATGGAACCACAAGCTGAACGTGAAGTCAGTTCTATTTCATTTTCGGCATACCTGCGTCTCTTGCGCCACAACCGGAATTTCCGGCGTTTGTGGATGGCGCAGATTGTCAGCGAAATCGGAGACTGGTTTTACACTCTCGCGATTTATAACCTGCTACTGCAGTTCACCGGCCAGGCCCGGTCGGTGGCGTTGGCGCTGGTTTTGCAAGTGCTGCCGCAAACTCTGATCGGACCCATTGCGGGCGTGGTGAATGACCGCATCCGTCGCAAGCGGGTCATGATCACCGCTGATCTGGCGCGAGTGGTAATCGTCCTCACCATGCTATTGGTTCGTTCCCGTTCTACGCTGTGGCTCGTTTACCCGCTGCTGGTCCTCGAAAGCGTAATGTGGGCTTTCTTCGAGCCGGCACGAACTGCAGTGATCCCCAACGTCACCACCGACCAGGATTTGATCATCGCCAACACGCTCTCGTCCACAACTTGGTCGCTCAATCTGGTGGCTGGAGCGACATTGGGCGGGATCGCGTTGGCCCTTCTCGGACGCAACGCATCGTTTGTGCTGAATGCATTGTCCTTTCTCGCATCGGCATTTTTAATTAGCCGGATGCACTTCGAGGAGCCGCACGCCAAGGCATCTGGCAAGCTTCGCGCGGCCGACTTGTCGGATTTTTCGGCTATGGCGGATGGCATCCGTTATGTGCGGCGTGACCCTCGCCTGTTTGCGACTGTCCTGGTTAAGACCGGCCTGGCGACCATGGGCGTGAGCTGGGTTTTGTTTACTGTGATGGGCGAGAGAGTGTTTCCTCTGCGCTGGCCGGGTCTGGAGCCCGAACGAAGCGCGGTGTTGGGCATGAGCCTGCTACTGGGCGCGCGCGGAATCGGCGCGATCGTTGGACCGTTGTTCTCGGCTCGCTGGGCGGGTCATAGTCAGAGCCGGCTACGGCTCGGGATTCTGTTCGGATTCCTCGCGTTGGCCTTGGGCTACGGCAGCCTGGGTGCGGCAGGGTCTCTATCGGTGGCATGCTTCTGGATTGTGGTGGCACACTGCGGGGGATCGACCGTGTGGGTATTTTCCACGACCCTGCTGCAACTCAACACCGATGACAAATTCCGGGGAAGGGTTTTTTCCGCCGAGCTTGGACTCTGTATGCTGACGCTCGCGCTTGGGGCCTACCTCACCGGATTCTTTATCGATCACGGAGTTTCAGCGCGGGTTGTGGCGATCACAACCGGACTGATCATGCTTGCACCGGCTGGTTTGTGGGCCTGGGCGATGCGCTGGTGGAAGCCCACCCCGCTGGTTGCGGCTGCGGAAACGGCGGAATGAAGCAGATGCTATATGCAGACCGCTGCCCTCCCGGGCAGCGTACTGCAAAGACTCACAAGAAACAGGCTGGGCTTCAACCCCTGATGCAAGATTCAATTGGGATACAGCCGGTCGATCTTGGCCGCCATGATGAAGTCGCTCTCGGAAAGGCCGTCGATCTTATGCGTCCACAAGGTGACTTCGGCTTTGCCCCAGGCCAACAGAATGTCAGGGTGGTGTCCCTGCTGTTCGGCAACTTCTCCCGCGCGATTCACAAAATCCAGCGCTTGCTTGAAGTCAGGAAACGTGAACGCGCGGACGAGATGATGCTCGTTGACTACCTTCCACTGCGGAACGATCTGCGACAGGCGCTGCAGGTGATAGCCCTTGATCGGGGGAACGTCCCCGCGGCAAGGCACACAAGTTTTGTCGGCTAATTCGGACATGAGTTAATCCTCTGGGTCGCCTAGAACGGTATGTCTTCGTCGCTGATAGGCGTCGAAGCGGCCGCTGCCTCGGGTTCCGGCGCGCGCTGGTCGAAATTATTTCCACCCGCTGCGCCGCGCGAGCCACCCGAGAAGTCACCACCTGCGCCTTCGCCTCGGCCGCCCAGCAGGATCAGATCATTGGCCACGACTTCGGTCATATACTTCTTCTGACCCGATGTCTTGTCGTCCCAGGAGCGGGTTTGGAGGCGACCTTCAATATAGACCTTGCCGCCTTTCTTCAGATACTCGCCCGCGATCTCCGCCAGGCGTTGCCAGAGGACTACGTTGTGCCACTCGGTGCGGTCCTGCCATTCCCCGGCCTTGTCTTTAAAGCGCTCGTTGGTGGCCAAAGTGAGCTTTGCCACTGGAGTGCCGCTGGGGGTGTACTTGATCTCCGGATCTTTGCCAAGATTGCCAATAAGAGTAACTCTATTAAGACTTTTACCTGCCATAAGTGATGCTCCTTCCGCCCCTTGAATTGGGATAACGGAGCCTGAAAACGCCGGGAACCGGGATGATTGGGGCTGGATGTTCAATATATCAGAAACCCGGACCTCGGGCGTCGGACGTCCGACCCCAGATCTCGGACCTCAAACTCCAGACCGATTTGGTCCCGCGATGAGCGGGGAAACAGAAGGTTCCGGTCCAGGCTCTGGCTGGCTGACGCCCGAGGTCCGACGTCCGATGAGATATAATCAACTCGATGCCTGCCGAACCCGCCACGGGAGCCGTCGGGAGCGTGCCCGACGAGCTCAAGCACGAACCTAGATCCAAAGGTCTTACCACCCCTCGCAAGAAGAAACCCAAAGAGTTGGCCGTCATTACCGAGTGCTGCACCGGCTGCGCGGGGTCGCCGGCGTGTGTGGAATATTGTCCGGTCGAGGATTGCATGTTCTGGGTTCCCGACGAAGATCATCCGCCCTTCGGACGCATTCAAGTCGACCCAATCCTCTGCATCGGTTGCAAGAAGTGCACCAGCAAAGGTCCGGACGGCGCGTTTCTGGACGGATGTCCATGGGATGCCATAGTGATGGTGGACACGGTTGAGGTGGAAAAAGAAGTGGGAGTAATGCCGTTTTAACCATCAGCTCCTAGCTCTTAGCTTCTAGTAGCCAAACCCAGAACTCCTAACTAAGAACTGATCATTTCTTCTGCTTTACTTTGCAGCAGCAACCCGATCCCGAATGGCCCTTTCTGTCTCCAACGCCTGCTGGCGCACATGGTCGGGAATGTCGGGCAAGTCCCGTTCGTAAGGTTGGATGGCAGGAATATCCTCCGGCTGGCCAATAAGGTAAAGAGCGCGCAGCGCTTCCCAAACCTGATCGGTGCCGGGATCGATGGTCGCAATTTCGTCACCGGCAACGACCGCCTGCCCGGCTTTCCTCGAGAGCTCTCGCAAGCGGCCGCTGATAGGCGAGCGCACATCCGTTGTGTGGCCGCCGTTCTCGATCTTGGCAATGACTCCGTTTTGATGGATGGCCGTGCCTGTCGTACTAGTGTCTACGATTTTGCCTGAAGTCGGTGAGATAACTTTAGCGGGCTGAAGAAGCGCGACAATCTGAGGTCTTCCGCTCGCGTCACCAAAGCGCACCAGCGAAAGTGCGGCATTACCACGCACTATGAGCGAAGGATCGTTGAGCATCTTCAACAGCGCTTCGTGGAATCCGGCTCCGGATGTGTCCTGGCCCATAACCCAGGCGTCGGTATTGCGCACCTCCTCGACCGGATACGAGGCCAGGCGCACAACTTCCGGATACCACCGGGTCACGCTGTTCTCTTGGCGGGCCATGCGTTCGCCAATCTGTACCAGGGCATGTTGGATGTGCCGCGGTTTCTTCTCGTCCTGCAAATATTCGGTCAGCTGTTTGTCAGAAAGCTGGCGGCCAAACCAGGTGTTCCACCAGAACAGGAATGGCATCAGCACGATCAACCACGCCGTCAGAAAAAAAAGAAGGCGGTTGCGCGTGGACATGCGGTGACGAGGAAGCTTTGCGTCAGAGGCAGCCAGAATAGCGCCGGGGCTGATCGTCATTGCTCGATCACGTCCGCGTCGAGCACGCGGTCCTGCTCCAAATAATGCGAGACGGCGTATTGAGCCAGAAGCGGAGTCTGCAGCCGGATTTCGGCTCCGATCCATTCGCCTTTGCCATGGGGAGCGTTGAGCGGATGATTGCAGCGGCCTCCGCTACCGAATTGGGGACCAAAATCTGCGGTTTGAATCTGATCAAACTGGCGGAGTTCTCGCCAGGCTTCGTCGCCGACTGTGCCCGACACGTCGATTTTGAGCCTGACGGTAGCCATAGCTTGGGACTTCGTCTCATGAATTCCTTCGTGTACCTTCGTGTACCTTGGTGTCCTCTGTGGTAATCGCCTTTTTGAACCCGAAGGTACACAAAGGAAGGCCGAGAAAATTTCAAGCTGCAAACAAATGATAGAGCATGACGTACACGATAACCCCTGTAACTGAGACGTACATCCACAAGGGAAATGTCCAGCGGGCGATGGCTTGATGACGATCGAAGCGCTCGCGCAAGGCTCGGCTTAGGGTGATGATAACCATGGGCACAATGGCGATCGCAAGGATCGTGTGCGAGATTAGGATGGTGAAATAAAGAGGACGCGACCAGCCTCGTCCCTGAAATCGCACTGACCCTACATGATAGTGATAGTACAAGTACGAAGTCGGGAACAGCGTAGATGAAACTAAAGCCGCAATCATCAGCGCGCGGTGTGCTGCCATGCGTCCATGTTTTATGAAATTTCTTCCGATGAGCAACAGTATGGCGGTCGTGCCGTTCAGGGTGGCGTCGATCACCGGGAAGATGGCGTATTGTGCTGGGTCTTGCATCATGCTGCAGGTTTCGTAGTGCGACGGTTCACCATGACGAAAGCAATCCCGAACATGAAAGCCGCGAAGAGAATCAATGTCGCCAGGGACGAGGTCAGCGGGAACACCGCCGGACTCGCGGGATAGAGCAGGTCGCGCAACGCCTCGACGCCGTAAGTCAGGGGATTAACCCACATCAGAACTCGAATCCATCCCGATGCTCCAGCCAACGGAAACAGGGCACCGGAGAGCAGCCACAGAGGGATCAGAAAAAGGTTAATGATGGCATGAAAGGACTGGCTCGAATCCATGGGCCAGGCGATGGCGAACCCGAGCGCCGTCAGCGCAAACGAGACCAGAAAGACAGTCAGTGCCACCAGCAGCAGATCGCCGATACCAATATGCACTCCAACCAGGGGAGCGAACGCGAGGAAGATCAGTCCCTGAATAGTGGACAGCGTTGTTCCACCCAGGACTTTCCCCAACACAATGGCCGATCGTGATACCGGAGCAACGAGCACCGACAGAAGAAACCCCTCTTTACGGTCTTCGATCACCGACATCATGGTGAAGATAGAAGTGAATAAGACAATCATGATCAGGGCGCCGGGATAAAAGTAGTGCAGGTAGCGCTGCTGCCCCCCCGCGCCCCCTGTACGGAATGAGCTTCCAAAGCCGGAGCCAATCACCACCCAAAACAGGACTGGCGACGCGATGACGCCAACCACCCGCGCGGGTTGTCGGTAGAACCGGACCACTTCTCGCCACCAGAGGGTCAGAGCTGCGAGAACGAGTCCATTCGATACTCCTGAGACCGGAGCGGTCAGAGCTGCACTTTGGGTAGCCACGTCAGCTCCTTTCTGCGCCTGGGGCGCGGTTGCCATATTCATGGACAAAGCCTTTAACCGCAAAGTGCGCAAAGGTAGCGAAGAACGCAAAGAAAATCATTCTCCGAACTCCTTCTCTGGGTCAGTCCAGAACTTGTGGCCGGTGCGACGGATGAAAACGTCTTCCAGAGTTGGTTTGCTGACAGAAATCGCGTTGATCTCGCCGGGGAAGGCCTCGACCACATCGGTGATGAAACGATGGCCATGCTCGCGTTCCAGCCTCACTTGTCCTCCGAGTACCTGCGCATCCACGTTGAAACGCCCGCGGATGCGCTCGGCCAGCGCTTCGGCATCCCGCGCATCGAGTAGGATCACATCGCCGCCGATTTCATTTCTCAGGTCCGGCGGCGTTCCGAGCGCCACCAGCTTGCCTTCATTCAGAATCGCGAGCCGATCGCAGTGTTCGGCCTCCTCCATCAAATGCGTAGTCACAATCACGGTGACGCTCTCTTCATCACGCAAGATCCGCAGGTACTGCCAAAGGTCGCGTCGAGCGCCAGGATCGAGACCGGTCGTCGGCTCATCGAGAAGCAAGACCGAGGGGTGGTGGAGCAGGCCTTTGGCCAGTTCCAGCCGGCGTTGCATGCCACCGGAGAGAGTTTCGGCTTTTTCGTCGGCACGGTCCGACAGGCCGACCCGAGCCAGCATATCTGCGATGCGCGATTTCAGAGCGGAGCCATGCAAACTGTAGAGATGACCCTGATGCCAGAGGTTTTCTTCGGCGGTCAGTTTCACGTCGATGCTCTGGGCTTGAAAGACGACGCCAATTTGGCGGCGAAGCTGGTCGGGTTCCCTTGCGGCATCGTGTCCCATGACTACGGCGTGTCCGCCGGAAGGCACCATCAACGTAGAAAGAATCCGAAACAAAGTTGTCTTGCCGCTGCCATTGGGTCCGAGCAGTCCGAATAGCTCGGCGTGCTGCACTTCGAAAGACACGCCGTTTAAAGCAACACGGCCGTCATAGCGATGCACCAGGTCCTGCACGGAGATTGCCGAAGAGTCGGCGACGGAAATTTCCACCTCGGGCCCAGCTACAGCGTATGCAGGAGTTTTGTAGGCCACACGCTATTCTACGACGAGATGGGTTCTCATGCGGCTACCGTCGTTCTATCTCCAGCTGAGACAGGCTGCGCGAGGACTGCCGGAAGGTGTCGCCAGACTTGAATGGCGAGAACCACAGTCGTGGCGAGAAGCAGTGCTCCGACAGCGACGTGAGCCACGGTCGAGATCACCATCGGCAATTCTGGTTGAACTGGGTCGTGACCCCAGGCGACGCGAGTCACGAAGGCTACAAATCCGAGACAGAGCTGAGCGATGAGCAATGACAGCATGATGATGGCAGGACGCCGAATGCCGTCGATCGTCGCGTGCTGCGAGAGGGCGCGAATAGCCGTCCACGTCAGCACCATGGCCACGACCGGTGCATTAAGAACATGTGGCCACCAACTGAGGCCATGGTGACGGAACATGGCGCCAGCAAATAGTTGCACATAGAGAACAAAGACCGACGCCCAGGCCAACGTCATGAGACGTGGGCGATGCGAGTCAACCTCTAGCTGTGTATTTTCCTCAGGCCATCTACGCCCCGTGAAGAGCGCCATGGCGACAGCGATGCAAAAAAAGGTTTGCGCCAGAGCGGCGTGCGCGGAAGAGATGGACGGCGGCAGAAAAAACCGCACGGTCAGGCCGCCCAGAATACCTTGCACGATGACCGCCACCAATGCCCCGACTCCGAAGTACCGGACCCAGCGGCGGCGGTCGCCGCGCCACGTCCAAACCGCTAGAATGATGGTCAGGAATCCGACAAATTGCGCGATCATGCGATGAGTGTGCTCGAACTTCACTCCACCCACCAAGCGCGGAATCTTGTATAGCGATCCGAATGAAGTTGGCCAATCCGGGACGGAAAGACCGGCGTCGTTGCTGGTTACCAGCGCACCGGCAATGATTAGAAGAAACGTCGCGCATGCCGTGAACACAGCGAAACCATGCAGAGCGCGATTGTAGGGTGCCGAAACCGCTGTCAGAAGTCGCTCCTTCATTAGCGCCGACGCCTGTTGCCTCAGCGGGATCGAGGGCGGCAGAGCCGCTGATGAACCGGCGCCACATTCGACCCCGCGGCTACGTCAATTTTACTGTGCTTTGAAGCCTTGGTCGACTGTCTTGCTGTCCTTGGCGGCCAGCGTGACTTTCTGGTCCTGCTCTCCCAGTTTTTCTTGGACAAATGCCAGCGTGTAAGTCCCAGGCGGTAGGCCTTTGATTTCGTATTTCCCGTCTGCGCCGGTGATGGCAAAAAACGGCGTCTTCACCACGTTCACGTACATCTTCATCCAGGGATGCTGGTTGCACTTCACCGGCAGCATGACCTCTTCACGGGCAAAGCTCTTTTCCAGAGCGGCCGCCTTGGGGGGCTGAGATTCGTTCCACTCCCGGTTGTCTTTGGGCGTGGGATGAATGTTATGCGTGGTGTCGTCATCGTTGCGGATCTCGATGTTCTGTCCTGTCATTACACCCAGTACATGGGGATGGTACTGACAGTTTTTCTGATCAATCGTGGTCGAGTCCTTTGGAACATCAAAAGTACGGTCTCCGAGGCCATCCTTTACGTAAACGAAAACGTTGGCCAGCTTGCCGTCGGCGACGACGATGTTTTCAGCCATGTTATTTCCCTTGCAGGCTGCGTCCTGGCTCATGTCGATCTTTGTGGGTTTCGGACCAGCGCCAGCGTAAGTTACGCTGCCGCTGACCGTGGCTGCAGTGGCGGGATCGATCGGAGTGGAGGTTGGTGTTGCCGGTACCTTTGAAGTCGCCGACGTCCCCTGCTCCTCGTTAGTGTTTTCTTTCTTGCTACAACCTACCGTAACCCACAATCCCATCAAGCAAAGCATCAACACCGAAGCCCAAGTCTTTTTATTCACGATCTTACCGCCGCCTGCCATCTGCCACAGCGCAAGCAGGCAGAGCATAAACGTTGCGCCCCAAGTCTTTCTATTCATGATGATCGCCCTTTCTAATTGTGAGCATTTTTCAAACCCGTTATTCTACCGCGATCCACCACCATCTGCTGTTGAGTCGGAGATTGGCGCCTTGGCGGCTTGCTTATGACGCGCCGGCGGCTGAACCGAGGCACTGGTGCGTCCCATCGATGCGGCAGCCCGTCTTTGTTCTTCCGGCGTGAGTTGGAAGATGTAATCCACCAGTAGTTTGGTGTGGTCTTGGTCGTAGCCCTGGAACGAAGGCGGGGTGGGACCGGCAAAAACCCACTGATTATTCTCCTTCTTAAACAACCCGGAAGGCATGGATGTACCGGGGCTGATTGCCTGCGGATCAACGATCCAGCGCTCTACCCAATCCGGCTTCAAGCGATCTTTGGCCAGCAGGAAGTTAGGCGCGGTGGCAATCTTGTCATGTTGCGGATCGCCGGTAGCGTGGCACTTCAGGCAAGGCGCGGCAGTGCTGGAGAACAAGCTGCGCGCCATGTCCGATTCCTTTGACGTGAGGGTCGGGACCTGCTCCGGAATATACGGCATCGGTTGCTGCGAGAGCGCCTGGAAGAAACGCACCAATTTGCGCAATTCGTTGTCGGAGAATGAGAACGTCGGCATGCGTACTTGCAAATATGGACGGACACCATTGCGATTCGTCTCCGTGGTCGACAGCGACGGGTTGGAAAGGAAACGCCGCAGCCATTCGGGATCAACGCGCGCTCCTTCTGTCAGCAGCTTTGGAGGCAGTTGCTCCTGAATATCCTGATAGCGCTGCATTCCCATCAGCGTAGTTCGCTGCCCCGGAATGAACTGGTGACATCCCATACAGTTGTACTTCTTTACTATCCACCACCCTTCCTGGATGTCGCGGCGCGAATCTCCAGGTTTGTACTGATAGCTGCTGGGCAGCGAAGTTTCCTGGCTGCCGAGCAGGAACGTGGTGAGAGCCCCAATCTGGTCTGCACTCAGATGCAGATTCGGCATGCGGAGCACTTCGGTCTCCGACTTAATTTTGCCCTTGTCGTAGATTTCCGGCTCAGCCAGCTTGTGCTCAAAGAATCCTTTGTGGTCGTACCATTCGGTCTTCGCGGGACCATCGGGCAGTCGCTGCAAATCTTCCGGATTGATGATGGGCTCAGCATTCTTGCCGCCACGCTGCGCCACTTCGGTGAAAAGAGCAAAGTCCAGGCGCTCGATCGGCTTGCTGCCTTCGAAGGTCAGTTCAGTGCCGATGCGGCCCTCATCTTCGAAGCCGGAGATTTCGTGACAGCCGGCGCAGCCAAAGTGACGGACCCACTTCTTGCCTTCATCCTTCAGCCTGGGGTCATCCATAAAAGAAGCGTCGGCGTAGGACGATGGCTCCTGCTTCTTTTGCGTCATCAGATAGCTGGCGATGTCCTGCGCGTCTTCAGGTGATAAGCGCAAGGTCGGCATCACCGTCATGTTCTGAACTTGCAGTTCGTGGCCGTCGTTCGGGCACTGGCTGTGCTGCAGATCGAATTGGTAGGGCAAGCCTTTCTTGGCATAGTCTTCGCGGCCAATGTCTTTCTTTTCGTAGGGACAATATGGGCGCGTGCGTTCGCGGGCGTTGTGAATCCAGCGGACGAGATAGTCATAGTTGGCTTTTTCCCCGACGCGGGTCAGGTTCGCGGCGAATGTCCCGCCTTGCGTCTGGTCGCCTTCGCCGATGGAATGACAGGCCAGACAACCACGGCTCTCAAAGAGTTGCTTGCCATGTTCGGCGTTGCCTGGTTTTTGTTTGGGCAGGGAATCGGTAAAGGCCGACTGCCACAAGTACGCTGAAATTGCCTGAATCTGATGATCGCTCAGGCGGAAGTTCGGCATCTTGGTAGTGGGACGGAAGTCGGTCGGCTTCTTTAGCCAAACCGGAATCCAGTTCTTATTCAATTTGAGGCGGACGTCTTTCAGATTGGGCCCAACCTTCTTCATGTCCTGCATCAAGCTATGGGCCTGGAAATCGAGTTGCTGAATGCGGCCATCCACTTTGCTGTTTACAACTCGCAAAGCCACCGCTTGCTCATTCAGCCGGTTGGCTTCTTCGTTGCTCGAGGCGGCGTCCGCCTGCTTCATTAAGTCAGCACCGACTTTGACATTTTCAGTTTTCTGCTGTTCGAGTTGCTTGATCTGCTGGCTGACAGAATTCAAATCCTCCGGTTCTTTGTCATAACCCTCGTAGCGATGGCAGCCCATGCAGCCCTTCTGGCGGAAAAGGTCTTTGCCATCGTCAATCGTTTTCCATTCTGTACCGCCGCTGGCCAACACCATGTCAGCCGCATGGCAGGTCTGGCAGCCGGCCTGCACGTTTTGTTTGGCAAACAGCGGCCACAACCAGTGCTCGTAATTTCCGTGGGCTTTCTCCACGCTGGTGGTGGCGCGGCCATTGCCCTGGTGGCAAGGCGAACAGCCAAATTTCTCGGGATCGTGGATCTGAAGAAGCTCCGGTTCGGTGTGGCTGACGAAGGCTTGAGCATATTCATCGGGCTTCTTCTCCCCCTTGACCATCATGACCGCTGGTGTGATCTTGATAGGCTCGCGAACGCCCATGTGGCATGATTCGCAGCGGTCGACAATATTCGCGTCCGCGACGTTGATCTGGACGATTTTCGGATCCCATTCTTCGGTCTTTTTTCGCAGGCCATCGATCTGGGTAGGAGTGAGGTCCACCATGTGATCCGAGATGTAGGTGGACATCTTAGTGTTAGCTTCGGTGACCGGCTTGAGAACATCGCCCAACTCGGCGCTCACCTTGGTGCGTTCATCTTTAAGTTGGTTGTATTTTTCTTCCAGTTGCGCAAAGTTGTATTTCTCTTTGTGACCGTCGGGATACTCGACCGTCCAGACTTCCTGCTTGTACTTCGCCAGTTCCTTCTTCTTGCTTTCCTTGCCGGAGGCGCTGGGGTCAGTCTCAATCTCGTAGGTTAGCGCGTTCGCGTAGGCGCGCTTGTCGGTAAAAACATTCTGGACCGCGAGAATCTTTGCGCTCAGGTCAGTGATTTGTTTCTGAAGTTCGTCACGTCGCGGCTTCGCCTGCTGATAGGCTTGTTCGTAGGTCTGCTGGAGTTGCTGATAGTCAGGATTCTTCTCGACTTGCTGTTCAGATTGCGCCGAAGTCGATTTGGCGGTTTTCAGAAAGGCGGTATAGCGCTCCTTCCATTGCTGCTGGAAGGCTTTCCACGGGCGTTGTCCAAAAGACTCGTCCCACAGAGCCCAAAAGAGCGTGATCATGAGCAGGACCATCGCGACCACGTAATGTAGCGCGTAGGACTTGGTTACAATCGGGTCTTGCTCGGGGACAGGTTGCTCAGGCACCAGATCCTCCAGAACCAGTCGTCAGTCTTCGGTCATCAGGTAGTCCGTCAGGCACCGGCTGATCCAGTCTTGAGGACTGGCGAGCGAGGACTGACGACTAAACGTTGAACCACGGCGTTATCCACACATACTTGATGTGCCACAACAGCCGCAACAGCATCTTGGCTGGCAGTCCCACCATGGTAAGCAGAAAGAACATCATGATGGAATACTGCAGCAGGCTCATGCGTTGATAGTCTTTTGGGTTGTAGCGCCGGAACAGGGCATGCACGATAAACCCGCCCAGCAGGTAGTAGCCTCCAACCACGATAGCGCCAAAAATCGCTTTCGCCAGGTTGGAAGTAATCCCGAAAAGGTCTGGCAAATCGCGGTTCACCTCATAAATCAGACGATTGTGGTCCCAGGTTTGCCCCGGCCAAAACCACTGCCAGCCAGGCCCGCGGATGAACGTCCCAATGATGATCATCGCGACCCAGAGAATGACGAAGCCGAACAGAAATGTTCCGATAGAAAACTTGCGTTGCTTCCAGGTGTAATAGCCGCTGCCAAGCGGATTGGTATCGATGTAGGGAATCGCCATAAGTCCGACGATGATGAGCGTGGGCATAACCACGCCCGCGATCCACGGATCGAAATAGACCAGCATTTCCTGCAGGCCGAGGAAGTACCAGGGCGCCTTCGCAGGGTTCATCGTCAAGTTGGGATTGGATGGCTCCTCCAGCGGCGCGCTCAGCGTGATCGACCAGACCATCAGAATGATGCTGACGATCATGGCCGCAAGAAACTCAATGCGTAACAGAAACGGCCAGACGTGTACTTCCTTTTGCCAGCCCGGTCGGAAGGGCCAAGTCTTGCGATGGTGCGTTTTCGCCATCGCTGGATTGGTTTCCAATTCTCCGATGAGCTCGTCGTTGGCCTTAGCTTGCTTCCACGCCAGATAAATGTAGAAGATGAGCAACGGAATCAGACCGACGATGGGTACGTTGTCGGGAGCGGAAACAATTTCCCAAAGTTGTCGCCAATCCATAAGTGCTCCAATGCTCGTGTGGGACGGGTCTCTGACTCTTCCAGCTGAGCTCAGCTCGGCAGTTCGCCACTGTTATTCCTAGCCAAGCTTCGCTACGGGACAGCCGAGGGCTCCCGCCTCGCAAACTCACTTACGCGCTTCTTTTACCTCTGAAGCCAGCATCACTGGGGCTGGTCCAGAGATGCCACCATCTTTCCTAACCCGCCAGAAGTGAACGATCATGAAAATCGAAGCGACGATCGGGATGCCGATGCAATGCCAGATATACGACCGTAACAGTGCATTCGCGTCCACGATCGAGCCACCCAGCAGGCCGAACCGCACGTCGTTGTACGGGGTCATGCCCAACATCTTCCCGAATGGCCCTTCGTGTCCTAAAAGCGGCGTCGCACGGGCCATATTCGTGCCTACGGTGACTGCCCAGAATCCCAATTGATCGTCAGGAAGCAGGTAACCGGTGAAGGAAAGCAACAAAGTCAGCACCAGCAGGATTACGCCGACGTTCCAATTAAATTCACGGGGCTTCTTGTAGGACCCGGTCAAAAATACGCGGAACATGTGCAGCCAGACCGCGATCACCATGAGGTGAGCCGCCCAACGGTGCATGTTGCGCAGCAGTTTGCCGAAGGGAACATCGTGCTCGAGATAGAGCACGTCGCGGAATGCCTGTACCTTGCTGGGGTGGTAATAGAACATCAACAGCACACCGGTAAAAGTCAGCACGATGAATAAATAGAACGTGATTCCACCCATGCCCCAGGTATAGCTGTAGCGCACCGCGTCGCGATTGATCTTGGCGGGATGCAGATGCAGGAAAACATTCGACAGCACGCCCAGAGCGCGGTTCCGTGGAGTGTCATCATGTTTATGGCGAAAGATGGAGGTATAAACCTGAGTTTTGGTCGGATCTTTCAGACCTTCGATTTGGTCCTTGGCTTTGTTCGGCAAGTCGGTCTTAAGCGACTGGACGTCTTCCTTGACGCCGGCTTTCACCCGCTCCAACAGGCCGACGCGATTTCCATTCTTGCCGTTTCCGTTTTCTTCAGGCATCGTGTCCCCTTAAGTCTCGCACTGATTCGTCTCCTGTAGCGCCGCCGTCGCGGCGGTTGTCCGCCATTGCCGGCAAGATGCCGGCGCAACTACTACGCCGGCAAGTACGCTCCATCGTCATTAAACTGGCTCGGCTGTCCTTTGGGCCATTGGTAGAGCCGCGAGACATCCACCTGGATCTGGCCGTCGGGTGCTATTTGTATTTTGGCCCGATCCATCGGACGCGGCGCCGGACCTTCGAAGTTGACGCCCTCGCTGTCGTATCCGCTCCCGTGGCACGGGCATTTGAATTTGTTCTCGCTGGGTTTCCAGTCCGGGGTACATCCCAGGTGGGTGCAACGAGCGTAAATGACAAAGATTCGATCCGGCGTGCGGTCAACCCAGATTCGATATTTCTGCTGCCATTTGGTATCAACACCGAGGCCGTAATCCGCTGGATAGCCGATCTTGAAGCTGGTCGCGGGCTCAAACAACGTGCGCGGCAAAAAGAAGCGGAAGAAGGCGAGGAACCAAGCGGTCAGAAACGCAGCCACTGCAGCCCAAGCGAATCGCCGTCGCGACTGGTTGACGTCGCTGTTCTCGGGCCCGACTGATGCTACGCCACCGGCAGCGGCCGCTTTCGATGTTCCCACCGCCGGAGTGCCAACGTATGTCGTCGATTCACCGCTGCGTGCAACCGAGGAACCGGTGGAGACTGCCGCGCCTTGAGCGGCAGGACGTGGCGTGGCTGCGGGAGTCTTGGCAGCAGGAGCAGCTGTTGCAGGAGGAGCGGCGGGGGTAGCGGGCTCTCCCAGCAGAGCAGTGACTTCAGCATCGGTCAACGCGGGCAGACCCTTGCGACCACGACGAGCTTGCTCTGCGGCGATGGCGGACTTACTCCACTTCTTTCCCTCCGCCACCCATTTGGCGACATCGGGACTAAGTGCCGTTGAAGCGGTGCTCGCAGTTGGAAGCGGCGCGGCTGCGCTTACGGGTGCAGCGGCGGTTGGGGTTGGTGGAGCGGGGGCAGCCACCGAACCGCCCGCCCCATCCTCTTCCCACGGCATGGGCCGACCGGCCTTGAGCGCCTCGATATCGGCATCGGTCAGAAGGGGCAAGCCCTTGCGCTGCCGGTAGGCCTGCTCCATCCCGATGACCGAGTTGTTGAGCGCGGCTCGTGGCAAGGGTGGAAGGTGCCCGAGAATGCCTTTGGCTTCGTCTGCCATCCGTCCTTATTCCTTCGCAGCGGATAGAACCGCCGACCTACTCCGAAGCAGCATGACTGAATCCATGCCAATTCAACTTTGTTTAATCCGCCGCCATCAAGTAGCCGCTTTTGTGCAGCTGCGCCGATTCGATGCCCACGGCCGCCGCGACCAGTTCGCTCAGCGCGGAAATAAATGTTGGCGAATCGTTCAAACCTGAAGTCATCTCAAATCGTTCAATTCCGAGCGAATACGCTTCATGGCGTGCTTCGTGGTCGATCTCGCCCAAAGTCTCTACATGATCGGAGACGAACGAGACGGGAACCAGGCAAACTTCTCGAACTCGCTCCCCGGCCAAATCACGCAACGTGCGGTGCAGCGAAGGCTGCAGCCACTTGCTCGCGCCCACTTTGCTCTGGTAACAGAGGCGATGGCGATTCGGCCATCCACCGCGCCGCATCACAAGTTCGACCGTCTCTTCGATGTGGCGCTGATAAGGGTCGCCCTTTGCTATCGCGGCGACGGGAACACTATGAGCGCTGAAAATAAGCTCCGCACGTTCGGGGCTCGGGAAACGACACAGCGCTTCATCTATTTTTTCAACCAGGGCTTCCAAATAAAGCTCGTGGCGATAGAAAGTCTCAACGCAATACGCCGGACAAGCACCGCGAAACTGCCGCCGCCACTCATTGAGACTGCTGCCAGTGGTGGTGGAAGAATATTGCGGGTACAGAGGAAGCAAGACGATCTCATCGCACTCCGCCGCCCGCAATTGCTCGATCGCCTCAGCGGTAAAGGGATGCCAGTAACGCATCGCCACGAAACAATGGGCGTCCAAACCTGCTTCCCGCAGCCGTATTTGGAGAGCACGAGCTTGTTGCTCGGTGAAACGACGGATCGGTGAGCCCCCGCCGATGGCCGCATAGTGATGCTGAACTTTTCGCGCCCGCGTGCTCGAGATCAATTTGGCGAGAGGCTTACGTCCGACGCGGGCGAACGGAAAATCAATAATGTCGGGATCGCAAAAAAGATTAAAAAGGAAGGGCTCGATGGCTTCCAGCTTGTCGGGACCGCCGAGCTGGAAGAGGACTACACCTACCCGCCGTGTTGGGTTCGCCATCCTCCGAATGTCCTTGCACCAGGCAGAAAGAGGATGTTACTTAAAATCTGGAGGGTTCGTCAACGCGCAAGTACCGAAAAGCGTCTGCGGACAGCCTGAAATGTTCGCTCACGCACGCGAAATCTCGGCCGTCGGTTCACACGCGGCTGGCGATTCCATGACCTCGATGATGGAATCGGCGAACTCAGAGGTGCTAGCTTTGCCGCCGACATCCCGCGTAAGTTTGTCGCGCGTGCGATAGACCTTCTCCAGAGCATGGCGGATTCTGTTCGCGGCATCATGCTCACCAAGATGGCGCAGCATCAGCAGAGAGCAGCGGATTACCGCAGTTGGGTTCGCAATGTTCTTCCCGGCGATGTCAGGAGCCGATCCGTGTACGGCTTCGAAGATGGCGCAACTTTCGCCCAAGTTGGCGCTGGGCACCAGTCCAAGGCCTCCAACGAATGCCGCGCAGAGATCGGAGATGATGTCACCGTAGAGGTTCTCCATCACCAACACGTCATATTGGTAAGGATTCATCACCAACTGCATGCAAGTGTTGTCGACAATGTGTTCGCCGTAGGTGATTTCCGGATACTCCTTGGCGACGTTGCGGCAACAGCGAAGAAACAGGCCATCCGAGAGCTTCATGATATTGGCCTTGTGGATAGCGTGGATTTTCTTGCGCTTACTCTTGCGGGCGTACTCGAAAGCAAAACGCGCAATGCGAGTTGAGGCTTTCTCGGTGATGATCTTGATACTCTCGACCACTCCCGGAACGACCTCGTGCTCGATTCCGGAGTAAAGGCTTTCCGTATTTTCCCGCACGATAATCAGGTCGACATCGGGGTAGCGCGTAGGGATGTGAGGCAGATTACGGATGGGCCGGAAGTTGGCGTAGAGTTCAAATTGCTTGCGCAGCGCCACGTTGATGCTGGCAAAACCGCCGCCAATTGGCGTGGTGACCGGTCCTTTCAGTCCAACTCGCGTACGCTCGATAGATTCCGTCAGCTCTTTCGGAATATATTCGTGGTACTTCTCAAAGGCCTCCGCGCCCGCCTGGAATGTTTCCCATTCAAACTTAATGCCCGTAGCTTCCAGAATGCGCACCGCCGCCTGCATGACCTCCGGGCCGATACCGTCGCCGGGAATAAGAGTGATTTTGTAAGCCGATTGAGTCATTGATTCATTGAGACAATGGGATCGCCGGACGTTACTCTTTGATGTGCGAGAGCATGCCCGAAATTCTTCGTTCGTCCTTTAAGCTCATCCGCTTTCTCAAGGGAGTTCATACATTTTGGCTGAATCATTGCATCAGTCAATAAGTTATCCAGCTGTGAGCTAATGGTTCAATGACTCAGTCTCACAATGATTCAATTCTTCTCTTTGGTTTTGAGTAAATCCTTCAACTCCGCCATGAATTCTCTTACATCTTTAAAGTCCAGATAAACCGATGCGAAGCGGACGTAGGCAACCTTGTCGTGGCGACGCAAGCGGTTCATGATCAGCTCTCCCAGTTCGCTGGTCTTACGTTCCCGCTCCGCCGATTCGATCACAAAGCTTTCGGCCTCATTCACAATTTGTTCCAGCTTGCTAATCGGGACGGGACGCTTCTCGCAGGCTCGCAGCAACCCGTTGAGCACTTTCTGGCGGTCGAATTTTTCCCGGCGGCCGTCTTTCTTCACCACCATGTAGGGGATTTCGTCGATGCGCTCGTAGGTGGTAAAGCGCTTTTCGCACTTCAGACACTCACGGCGGCGGCGGATGGAGTCGGCTTCCTTACTCTCGCGCGAATCCACCACTTTGTCATTTCCGTATCCGCAAAAAGGACACTTCATTGCGCTGGGGAACCGATTGCATTGTAGCAGCCGTCATGAAAGTGGACGGGCTCATGTCGCAGCAGCGGACTCTTCCGCAACTTGACTCTCTTTGGAAAGCTTGCGGAAGGAAAGCCGTTCCCAGTGTGCCAAGAAGAGCCCCAAGGGCACCACCGCTACGAATGTGGCCAACCAGAGCATAATGCCGCAACTTGCAGCCAACTCCTTGGGGACATCAAACCAGCGCTGGAGCGCAGTGATTGTCGCCAGTTGGGAGCCGCCGCCGATTCCCGGCAATTGGATCAGAGAACCGACCATGCTGGATCCCATCAGTAAGAGTAGTTGAGTCTGTGGAATTCTCAACTTTTCACCGTATGCAATCGTGACTTCCTTGTAGGACAGCGCGATCATGCACCACATGACCACCGACACCACAATCAACTGCACGAGACACCACGGGCTATGAATCGTATCGAGTCCGCCATGAAATTCGCGGATCCGGAGCGCAATCCGGTGTCCAAGGTTGGCGCTCAAGTGTGAGAAGCGCCGCTCTATCCAATCCGCCAGAGCCAACCCGTTTCGCCTGATGATAATCGCAACCGTGACCAGACCAATTACCAGAACGGTGAAGGCGAGGCCAACCTCACGAAAGCCACCGTAGTAAGCAAGCCTCTTAGGCGCCTTAGCGAAAAGTACAGCGAGTACCAACAAAACCGTGAAGGCGCCGATATCGAAGATGCGCTCCACCGCCCAAACCCCAAGCTGCGAGGAGAAACTCAAGTCTTCGCGCCGAGCGATGAGGTAAGGACGAATCAACTCGCCCGGACGTCCCAATAGCGCCAGACCGGTGAACCCGATGACCGTGGGCGCGACTAATTTGAGTGTGGAAGCCTTCGGCCGCACTGGCCGCAGAAAAATCTTCCAACGGACCGCCCTCACTACATACGCGAGATAGATATAAGCGACGGCGTGAAAGATGTGGATTGGATTAACATGCTGGCTCCAAAACGTTAGCCAATCGAAGTTTTTCCAGGTGCGAAATTGGAAATATACGAGGACTGTGAAGACCAGCAGGAACAGCCCGTAAATGTAGAGTCGTTTCTTTTCCATTTACCCGAGGCGCCCCGGACCCCGAAGCAGAATACAGCAATGTTTCATATCTCTCCCTTCAAAGTAAATCAGGCGGAGACGCGGGTCAACGCACATGGGGTTCGCAGCACTGGTCCGCTAATGGAAGAGACAATGCGACAGAACATTCCCCGAGCATGACAACCAGCTTGAATGTCCTAATGCGAAGCCTGAGCCGCGACTTCGGGAAGCTTTGCTTTTGCTGTTGAGGGAGTGGTCGTTGCCTTCGGCGCGGGACGCTTCTTCACGGCTTTTGCCGCTTTCTGTTCGTCCAGCTTCTTGCGATTGAAGTCGCGAACGATGCGGGCCACATAAGACCGTGTCTCACGATAAGGGGGGACGCCATGATACTGCTCCACGCGCTCCGGACCGGCGTTGTAAGCTGCCAGGGCTTTTACCAAATCGAAGTTGTAGCGTTCCAGAAGTTCGCGTAAATAGCGCGTGCCTCCTTCCACGTTGGCACTCGGATCGAAGGAGTTCCAAACCCCCATGTTGGAGGCTGTTTTGGGCATGAGTTGCATCAGGCCCTGCGCGCCCTTGGGAGACACAGCCTCCGGATTGAAGCCGCTTTCGGCGTGAATCACGCTATTCACTAGGTCAGGATCAAGGTGGTGACGATCGCTAATGTCGTGTATGACCTCATTCAATTGGCGGGGATCTTTCGGCGTCGGCGCAGTAGCGACGGGAACAGCGGTTGCCGGAAGGGCCGGGGCAGGAGGAGGAGAAAGATCTATCTCAAAGCGGTCGATTTGCTCGGTAGGGATGTCGACATATCCGCCGGAGTCGGACGTCAGGTATAAACGGGTGACCGGGCCCACGATCTCACGCCGCTCGTGGCGGATTGAGAAACCGTTATGCAAGATTGCAAGATCAGCCGCGGAAGCAGGAATCACGAGCATCAACCAGGCTAGGGCAACGAGTTTTCGCGACTTCAACATACTTTGGCAGCGTCGGGCCACTCTTTCCAGTAAACTAGGCACCCACGCGGGATCCACCCAAGACCTGCTCGATGGCCGCCGCCACGCCGTTCTGGTCATTGGGCAAGGTCACCGTCCAGCCATTGCGGCGTAACTCTTCCGATGCATTTCCCATGATAAACGGCAACCCGGCGAAGGCAAGCATTTCTATGTCATTGTAATTGTCACCAATGGCCATGACCTGTTCACGTGGTATTCCGCGATAGTGTGCCCAGCGTTCGAGAGCATGGCCTTTGGAACATCCGTGATTGAGCACGTCGACGATCGAAAGATCGCGGACGGGATACTCGGTTCGCAGGACTGTGATGGTTCTATCAAACCGGCTGTCCCCCAGCTTTGCCAGCGCACCGTGCATGCGCTCGATCGAACCACAAAACATGGCCTGCACTGGATCGGTGGTAACCGATCGTTCAATGGGGATGACAAAGTCAATGTATTGCATGTTTTTCTCGAGCCAGCGTTGGATGCTGACGCTCAGCTCGTCCATGCGTTCGAGCACGATGGCGCCGCGGGATTCAGTATCGAAGGTGATGACGGTGTTGCCGCGAAACTCCCGCATTGCTCCGCAAAGTTTCCGGCAGGTTTCGGCCGGTAGCAGGTCACGGTGGAATGTTTCGCCGGCGAGGGAGCGCGTGATAGCTCCGTTAGAGCTGATCACCCAGAGATCGAAGCCAAGCTGTTGGACGATCGACATGGCAAAAGTGTGCCGCCGTCCGGTCACCACGATTACTTCCACTCCCTCGGTATGGGCTCTGCGCAACGCCCGCAAGTCAGCCGGAGAAATTTGGAACTCGGGATTCAGCAGAGTACCGTCGATATCAACGGCTAAGAGGCGGATGGGTAGTGTCACTATCGATGAGTTTATCATCGCAGCAGGGGTTTCTAACGGCCTCGGGCCTGAGGTGACAGGTCTGGGGCAAGCAGTTGGGTAGCGCCGGCATCCTGCCGGCTGTCTAGTTGTCTCTTCCGCGGACCTGAGACCCGAGACCTCCTTGGCTGCATGCTATAGTGCCCCATCAACGCATGGGATCACTGCTCTACCTGTTTTTCCCGTGGGGTCTCATTCTGCAAGGTGTGGCGATTGTCCACTTCATCCGCCGCCGCCCCGATACCTTTTGGCTTTGGATTATCCTTTTTGGCGGTGGTTTGGGTGCGCTGGTTTATATCGCGGTTGAAGTCATCCCGGACGCGGGTCTGCTGCGGCAGTCGTTCAAGGTATTTCCTCGACGCAAGCGAATCCGTGAACTCGAGGCCGCGATCCTGGACAATCCCTCCGCCGGTAACTACGAAGAGCTGGCTGATCTTTATCTGGAGGAAGGGAAGTTCGCCCGGGCTCGTCGTTGCTACGACAAAGCTATCTCCTCCCGCACGGATTCTCTCGACCCTTTCTACCGCCGGGGCATCGCCGAGGTTCAAATGGAAGATTTTGCGGCCGCCACACCTGATCTCGAACGAGTAGTGGCACAGGATCCCTCCTACGACTTTCACCGCGCCCGAGGATTATTGGCCCACGTCTATGCGAACACGGGGCATCCGGATAAAGCTGAAGCATTGTTCAAAGACGCGACCAAGATATCGACTTTGTCGGAGACTTACTACAACTACGCCACCTTGCTGGCTTCTCAGGGCCGCAACGCTGAGGCACGACAGTGGGCGCAGAATATTCTGGCCAAGAAGCCAAGTATGCCGGGATACCTTCGTCGGCGCGAGCGGCCCTGGTTCAGGAAGGCGAATGCCTTGTTGAATCGCTTGCCGCAAAATTAGTGGAACTCATCTAGCTGGAAGGCAGAACCGGAGTTGGAATCTCTGACCTTTGTAGTTTCGCGGCCAGTCTGCGCAAATCTTCCGCAACAAAATGCATTTCCAGGCACAAGCGCGGATTCTTATATACAGCAAGCGACTTGCTATTTTTGGATCGCCCTCCGGATCGTCGTAACAATTCCGCGCGATACTTCAGTGCATCATTCTTCTGGTTGCTTAAGTATGAGCGCAGCCGCAAGTTTTCCCACAATTGAGCGGAGTAGTTACCTTGTCTCAGACGCTCTTGCTTCTGCTTCGCTGAGTCACTCTCATGAGCTTTGGCATCCAGCCGCAATTGGGTCAGTCGTTTGTTGTAGTCAATGAACACGGCATCAATTGTGTTTGCCAGGATCATCGTTCTTTTGTACAGCTCAGCAACCGAGCAATTACCCAGATGATCTTCTCTGCAGCCAAATGGTCTTCCGGCAGATGGCTTCGGCCTCGTTGATGAGTCAGATGCGGACTGGGCTGAAGCCCTCGGTACCATCTTCCCTACACCCGAGGCTGCATTGGGCTGTGGTTGCGTGGTTACCTGTTTCGAAATCGCAGAGTTGCCTCTGTCGATGCGGTGGGTGCTTTGCGCTTCTTCAGTCTGCGAGTGAATCCGCCACAGCCAGTAGCAGCCGATACCTACGAGTGTAATAATTACGAACGCTACATATTTCCACGACTGACTTTTATCGTGGGCCGTGCCGGATTCCAGCAAGTCTTTCTCGGAAGGCCACTGCCAATCGTCCACTCGTCCTTCGATGGGCGGTGCCGAAGCCGCGGGAAACACGGTTACTTGTTGCGCAGGGTCGCTATTCTCGCGTGCCTTTAGTTCCACTCCGCATGGATCAGAGAAGTGTTGCTGGCTCTCGATCTGCACTAGGTCCTTTTTGTCGGTTGCTACGGAAAGTTTATCTTCGCGGTGCGGCTTCCGTGCGCTTTCTAATTCGCGCAAAAGCTCAAACACCGCCTGTTCGCGTTTTTCTGCCGGCGTTGTGTAATACACGTTGGCCCAACGACCGAGATTCCTCCCCAGGAGGGGATTGATCATCGGGTTCAACAGCGGGTTGGGAAGGTCTTGGCCTACCTCAGGCTCGTCCTTCTGGGTTCCGGGCATGTAGGCTCCACCTGCAGTTGGGTTACCCGTGGCGACGCAGTAGTCAAGCAATTCATTCGTCGTTTCCTCGTCACCGGTTCTGGAACCGATTTAGTGCGAGAATCGATCGCAGAGGCCAACCCGGTTATGATCAACACGCGAAAGTGCTACGACAATCTTTAGCGTGCCTTCCGGGACAGCAATACCAGCCGACCCGACATCGCCAGTTTTGCAAAGACGGAATCGAGACACGCCCTGAGTTGGATTTCCTCTAACTCCAGTCGCGGCGCCATGACTCTGGGACTCACGCCCTCGGCGATCAGCTGAATCATTGCTCGTTCTTTGCGGGTAAGGACACTTCTGGGCGTCACCCCAGCGATGGAAGGATGCTGTGTGTAACTTTTGTCTTCGAGGATGTCCGCACTCATATTCCACTTCCGCCGGCAAAACAGTACGGTCGATGACAGTAACCCGAATAGTGACAGTTTGTTTCGGTGCAAAAGTTGCTTCAACCATCGCTAACAGGCGATTTACCCGATACACTCATTGGCTAGCGTTCCAGATCGCCCGATGACCGAGTGCTAAACTTTCCTGCGTGGCCCCCGTCTCTTACCTCGAATGCACTAAATGTGGTGCACGCATCAGCGCCGAGATTGCGCAGACCGTCTGCCCTGAAGACGGTGGCGTGCTCTACGTCCGCTATGACCTCCCCACCTTAAAGCAAGACTTTACCCCTGCCTCGTTAAGCGGACGTGCGCCCACCATGTGGCGCTATGCTGCAGTCTTGCCATCAGCGGAGCCAGTTTCGTTGGGCGAAGGCTTCACTCCGATGCTGCCTAGCCGCGAATTTCCCAATGTCTGCATCAAGGACGAAGGACTGAATCCCACGGGCTCTTTCAAAGCTCGAGGCCTCTCCGCGGCTGTGACCATGGCCAAAGCATATGGATTGAAGAAACTGGCCATCCCGTCCGCGGGAAATGCGGCCAGCGCGCTAGCAGCGTATGCCGCCGCGGCCGGGTTGGAAGCGCACATCTTCATGCCGAAAGACGTTCCCCTGTCCAACCGTGTGGAGTGCGAGAGTTACGGCGCCCAAGTCACCTTGGTTGACGGACTGATTAGTGACTGTGCGCGCATCGTGGCCGAACGCAAAGAGAAGGAAGGCTGGTTCGATATTTCCTCGCTCAAAGAGCCTTTTCGTCTTGAAGGCAAGAAAACGATGGGCTACGAGGTCGCGGAACAATTGGGTTGGCAGCTTCCGCGGAGCATCGTTTATCCCACTGGTGGTGGGGTTGGGTTGATCGGCATGTGGAAGGCGTTCGATGAGATGGAAACGCTAGGCTGGATTGGCTCGGAGCGGCCACTGATGATCGCAGTACAATCATCGGGTTGTGCTCCAATCGCTAAAGCATGGGATGAAGGCAAGCCAACCGCGGAATTCTGGCCGAACGCCGCCACCTTAGCAGCAGGTTTGCGTGTGCCCAAGCCGTACGGAGACTACCTCATTCTCGACATCCTCAAGCACAGTGGAGGGGCCGCGTTCGCGGTAACCGACGAAGAAATAATGGACGCGCTCTGGCACTGGGCCCGCGTCGAGGGAATTTTTGCCGCTCCCGAAGGGGCCGCGGCGCTGGCTGCTTATCGCAAGCTGCGCGCCAGCGAATTCTTTAGGCGCGACGATTCCGTAGTGCTCTTTAATACGGGGTCGGGGCTGAAGTACCTGGACGTCATCGAAAGCCAGACGAAGCGCAAACAAGCGCCATGGCCTGCTTCGCGGCAGATTGCCGGAATCATCGGCCCGTATTAGCTGTCAGCTTTCGGCGATCAGCTGTCAATAGGAACAATGACTGAACATCTCTACTATCGCGATTCTTTGCTCTACGAATTCGACGCAGAGATTTTGGATGTGCTACCTGCGTCGAACTCGGATTTGCGTCCAGCCCTGATTCTCGATCGGACTGCTTTCTATCCCACCAGCGGCGGTCAGAGGTTTGATACTGGATGGATTACTCCCGTCGACGCCGAGAAGCTGCGTGTCGTCGAAGTCGCCGAGCAAGAAGACGGCAAGATCCTGCACTTCATCGAAGGTGCGACTCTGCCGCAAAGAGGCGACCGCGTCCACGGCCTGATTGACGCCGACCGCCGTCACGACCACATGCAGCAGCATTCGGGCCAGCATGTGCTTTCGGCAGCTTTTGTGCGCTTGTTCAATTTGCCTACGGTCTCTTTTCATATGGGAGCGGATTACTGCTCGATTGATCTGGACACGAAAAACTTGTCCGGCGAGCAGGTTGTGGCTGCCGAATCGTTGGCAAATGACGTTATCGCGGAGAATCGCCCGGTCGAAGTTCGTTTCGTCACCCAACAAGAAGCACGCGGACTTGGGCTGCGCAAGCTGCCGCCCATAGAGAGAGATGAGTTGCGGCTGATCGATATCCATGATTTCGATCTGACTGCGTGTGGTGGCACTCATGTTCTTGCGACGGGACAGGTTGGCTGCATCCTTCTACGCAAGACGGAAAAAGTGCGGCAGGGCTGGCGGGTGGAGTTCGTCTGCGGAAGACGCGCAGTCTCCACGGCGCGACGCGACTACACAACTTTGGCCGAATCTGCCAACTTGTTCTCAACCCAGATCGGGGACGTGCCGCAACAGATACGGAAGACGCAGGAGGAATCGCGGGCTTCTAAAAAGGCTGGCGAACAACTTCTGGAAGAATTGGCCGACTTGTATGCCGCCCGTTTGCTGGCGGAAACTTCGGAGAACGCTGGCCGAAAGATCGTCGTGCGAACGTTTCAGGATCGCGACGCAATGTTCATCAAGCTGCTGGCGCAGAGGCTCACTCGGCAAAGTTCGTCCACGATTGCTTTGTTCGCTACAACTTCAGGCCAGCCGGGCCTGGTCTTCGCGCAGTCGGCGGGACAGCCGTTTGACATGGGCGCGCTGATGAAGGAAGCCCTCGCTCGGCTTGGAGGACGTGGTGGCGGAAGCAAAGACATGGCTCAAAGTGGACTATCGGATGTCGCCGGGCTGGAAGCCACACTAAACGATCTGGCAAGAAGACTTCGAAGCTGACGGAGATGGTTGCCTGGAGCCCAATTGTGCCCCCTGAGGGCCGATGCCTGAGGCCCGAGGCCGGGTTTAGCGCCTTCATGCTACATTTCCCTCAGCGGATCTCATCGCGCGATCAAAAATGGAACCACGCCTCATTCTCATCAATCTGCTGGTAAAGCTCGGGGTGGCTGCGTCCGCGGCGAGCATCCTCGGGCGGTCTGTCGAGTTCAAGTCGCTGTTGTTTCGCGAAGAGCGCACGCTGAGGCAGAAAATATACTTGGTATTGTGGATTGGCATTCCCTTGGCTCTGGGGGTGTGGATCAGGCTCAGCGCCAAGAGTTTCGTCGCTGGCGATTTGTCTTTTGAGACTACGATGTTGCTGGGCGTAGTCGCGGGCCGCCTTACTGGTGTGCTGGGGGGCGTCCTCGTGGCTTTGCCGGCTCTTTTCCACGGAGAATGGGCCACTCTGCCCTTTAATGTCTTGTGCGGCTTTCTGGCCGGACAACTGCGCAGCTTGGCGCCCGATCCCGAAGACATCTGGTCGTTTTCCCCTTTTATCGATTTGAGCATTTACCGCTGGATTCGCCGCAACCTGCCTCGGCCTCGGTTGTTCGATTGGCAAATCATGTTCTTCGTCACCATCGTGGGATTGCGGCTTGTGCATACGGAAATGTTTCGCTTCCTGCCCTCGGCCACTTTCAGTCTGGAGAGCGAAAACTGGTGGGTGGAATCGGCCATCTACGCGACTTCCATCATGGTCATTGGTACCGAGCTGAAGATCTGGAATAGCGTTCGCATTCAAATCAAACTGGAAGAGCAAGAGCGCATGCTGCTGCATGCGCGCATGGAGGCTCTGCAAAATCAAATCAACCCGCACTTTCTGTTCAATACGCTGAATTCGGTTTCATCGCTGGTGCGCTTCGATCCGGATACAGCCCGAGAACTGATCATTAAGCTGGCTAACATTCTGCGCCGCTTGCTCCAGAGCAGCGATGCCTTCGTTCCGCTCCGCGAGGAGTTGGAATTCATCGACGACTATCTCGACATCGAAGTGGTTCGCTTCGGGCGCGACAAGCTGCGGGTGGTGAAGGAACTTGACGCGGCGTCGCTCGATGCGATGATACCGAGCATGTTGTTGCAGCCCCTGGTAGAGAATTCGATCAAGCACGGCTTAGCTTCGAAGATCGAAGGCGGTAGCATATACCTGCGCAGCCGGCTGACGGATTCTCAGGTAATCATCGAGGTCGAAGATGATGGCGTGGGCATGGGCGCTGCGATTTTGCTGGAGCGTCCGAGCGGCCTGGGCGGGAATGGTATTGGCATGGCAAATGTGGCCGAACGGCTGAAGGTGCTTTATGGCGACAAGGCGCGGATGACTATCGACAGCCACGAAGGGAAGGGGACTCTGGTGCGGCTTCGATTACCGGCCCTCGAGAGCGAAGGTGCGATTCCCGCTGCTCTTTATGAAGAACGTTCCAGTACCCGTCGGTAGAAATCTTCGTATTCCGGAATGATCCTGCTGGAACAAAATCGAGATTGGGCCACGGCCCGGCTGGCTTTTGCCATCTCGCGAAGAGCTTTCTCGTCACTGAACAATTCCAAAGCATAGCGCGCCATGGTATCGACGTCTCCCACATCAGCCAGGTAACCACTCTTGCCGTGCTCGATGAGCTCCGGGATTCCGCCCACGCGCGTGGCGATGGGAACAACCTCGCAGGCCATGCCTTCCAAAGCCGCCAGTCCGAAGGACTCGAGTTCGCTGGGCAACAACATAATATCGGCGAGCGCCAGTTTTTCCTGGACCTGATCCTGTTTTCCCAAAAAGAGTACATCGTTGTGAATGCCCTTCTGCACCGTCAGCCATTCCGCGCGGGAGCGGTCGGGGCCGTCCCCGATCAACATTAGCTTACAGGGCACTTGCTTGCGCACGCGGTCGAAGATCTCGATCGTATCCGTCACGCGCTTCACTGGACGGAAGTTAGACAGATGCACCAGGATGCGCTCGCCATTCGCTGCATATTCTTCTCGTTTTTCCAATGTCTTCTGGTGCCGGACATACACATCACAATTCACGAAGTTATAAATAACCTGGATTTTGTTCTTGATATCGAACTCGCGCAGCGTCCGTTCCTGCAGGTATTTGGAGATCGCGGTAACTCCGTCGCTTTGCTCGATGGAGAAGCGGGTAATCGGCAGATAAGAGCGGTCGAGTCCTACAAGCGTGATATCGGTACCGTGCAGAGTAGTAACGAAAGGAAGCCTTCGTCCCCGAGGTTTTGCGGCCAGCATTTGTTTAGCCAGCAAAGCGCTTACCGAATGTGGAATCGCGTAGTGCACATGCAGGAGATCAATATCGTAGAGTTCGGACACCTCCGCCATACGCGTGGCCAGTGCCAGATCATACGGCGGATAGTCGAACAAGGGATAGCGCGAAACTTCGACTTCATGATAGTGAATGTTGGGATGCGGCCCGGTCAGCCGAATGGGCTGGGCATAAGAAATGAAATGAATTTCGTGACCGCGCTCTGCCAGTTCCAGTCCGAGTTCAGTGGCGACCACGCCACTGCCGCCATAGGTCGGATAGCAGGTGATACCGATCTTCATCTCCGGCCCTCTCGTGCCAGGCTGTCTGGTCTTTCCCATTCGATGGCAGGTGTATCGGTTAGATTCAGATTTTGCCGGGTTTCAACCGCGAAATAGCGGAAATGGTCTAGGAGCGCTCCTTGGAATCTTTTGCTGCGGTTTCGGGATCCATGGTTTCCAGAAGGCTTTGTAGGCGTTCCTGCTTCTGGCCATCCAATCCGGTAAATTCAATGCCCATTCCCACCCCGCCGTCGCAAGCCCGCACAATTGCGGGAGTGGTGACTTTGTCGGATTCGATCCAAAACGTTATGGTCAGTTCTTTGCCCAGAGGAAGGGGAAGCATGGTCTCTACATAACAGCCACGGCCGCTTATGTCTGTCGCTTGGGTCCGCATGAGAGCACTGCTTCCGCGCCCGTCGGATATCTCAATGGGGAAGGCAATCTTGTGGCGAGAGAACTTTCTCTGATTGTTTGTGGCCGACGCAACCGGAGCCAAAGGTGCGGCCTCCTCGCTCCGGGACATTTCGTCTTGCCAGGGACACTGCTGCCCATGGAGAATCTGCACTCCCGCCTGAATGTTTTGCGGAAGCCCGGCATCAATCACCCACATTACCTTTAAGCGGGCTTTCTTCGCGCCAAGTTGCACGCCAATGATGTCTCCTGCCGCCAATGGGTGTTCGATGCCAGAGAGCTTGGCGCCGTGTTCGCTGATGTTACGGGCGTGGACGTTTTGAAGAAACGGACGACCGTCGCTACCCATCCCCCAGATGCGCACTAGGAGGTCGACATCGACACGGGGCTCGGGCTTATTCGCCATGCAGCGGAGGTGCCTCAGCCTCGAAAAATGATTCCCTCATGATAAATCCTCACTTTCGGCTTGGCGCGGTTACGGAGGTTCTGCACCGGCAAACGACAAACGGACGAATGCTATCACGCACCTCTGGCAAGGTCACGATAGGAAATGAGCTCAATCCCATTTCTTGCCAACAATTCGCGCGTCGCCGGAGCAGTTAATATCAGTAGTTCTTGTTCGCGTGAGGCTCGCAGCCGGGTGCGCACGCTTTGCAACTCGGCGTCGTTGTACCCTGGATGACAGACAAATTCCCAGGTTCCATCCGGAAGGTTTTCGATCATGAAGCGAAACAGTTGCTCGTCCAGCGCACCGGTCGCCACAAGGCCCAGAGTGCCATCGGGGGTGATCATTCCTGCTTGCTGTACGGCTCGACGGAATTCATCGGCGAGCCCGCTGAGCAGCTTGACTTCACCGTAACGTTTCCACATGCGAGGACGTTTCGCCACCAGTGCAAAAGCAATCGGACCGAAAGGATTCCGGATAGCCCTTATTCCACATGCCTTCGCCGCCCGCAAAAGCGGACGTAAAACGTTAGGAAAAAGATGTGTGTGTTTGTGTGAGTCCAAATGAGAGACCGAGATGCCAGCCGCTTGCAGCTTGCGAATTTGGGCGATACCCTCGGCTTCAATCTGTTCAGGAGCAATGCGGCCAGACTGGGCAAGGACAGCGAACCCGCCTAAACTGTCGCGAAAGCGACCAGGATTACGAGGATCGAGGAGGCTTGGATCTTGCCCGGTACTGAGCACAGGAGTCCCATCCACCAGGACTACGTGGCAGCCGATACTCAGTCTTAGGGTCGCCTGGGCCGCAAGCACCGCATCATCAAATGCCCTTCCGTTGGCCATCAGCGTCGCGGAAGTTACGACGCCTTGCGTGTGGGCCTCGAGGATGGCGCGATTCACGCCGGTTGTAAGTCCGAAATCGTCAGCATTGATGAGCAGCCGCCGCACCCGCCAGTCTAGCAGGGTAGACTGGAAGCTCTGCCCAGGAGTGCTTACTTCGAGACCGACTGCTGACTGCGAATGCGATAAATCAAGTAGGCGACGATTGCGACGTTAAGCGCAAGCACTCCCCACTTCACCCAACTTGGATGCCGGTGAATCTCGTAAATCTCAATCGGTACTAACGAGCTGGTGATTATTATGGTGAGCCATTCCGCCCAGCGTTTCAGCAACCACAGACCCACTCCCTCTGTTAGGAACAACCCGGCATAGATAAAACTTCCCAATCCAAGTTTCTTGATTTGTTCGGGACTCAGATTGGAAGCTTTCGCGAGCACTGCATCGAGAAAACGGTTCGCTGGATCGAGACCTAATGTTTCAATCCAGTGCTCGACCACGTCGGCTATATCTTTGTGAAGTAACTTGAATGCCCCTACGCCTAGCGCGATTAGCAATCCGGCCTTGAGTAATTTGAATGCCGCAATCAGCCGTATCAGCCGGTCATCGGACGATTTCATGCAAAAGCCATTATGCCTCAAGCAGCCGCATGCGGCGGTCGGAGACGAAAGAATGTCGTTGTTTTAACATCGCCGCTTCACCAGTATTCTCAAGTGGTCCACTCCTCGCATAATTTTCTGATGCTCAAGCAGTAGGTGTCGGGATTTCGCGAGGTTATTCGAACTAAGCCTTTGGCGAGTCTAGTGCGAAGAAAATACACCACCCGACTGCGATGGCAGCCGGTGCGAGATTAGCCGCACGGAAGCACTTTCGTCACTTGTGCCCAGAATCCAGACAAGGCTAGAGTGCGATCCGGGAAGACTCACAGTCAAGCGTCTTTCGCTAAAATGACCGTATCCGTCATCGTAAGAATTGTTGCGGCTCTCGGATTTGCAGCGGGCTGGTTTCTCATCAAGGTCATTGCAGTTTTATTGGGAGCCGCTGTCGCCGTTGCTGCGCCCATCGGCCTCTTGATGTTTAGATTCTTGCCAAACCGCCGAAAAGAGGAACCGGTTAAGAGGTCGCAGTGACTGCGAGCCCTGCTCCCACTGCTCCCGCTATACGGACTAGATCAGGCTCTGTAGTATAGGGACGACTAGGCAGCAGCCTGCTATGCTGCCTCCGTTCGTGGGTCAACAGGCAATCCAGCATTCACCCATGCATCGAATCCACCCTGAAGCGCCCACACATTCTTGTACCCTCGTTCCCGAAGTTTCTGCGCCAAACTGGCGCTGGATCCTTCGCTCGGTCAGGTACAGTAAGTGACTATCGGTCTGTCCCTCGGAATTCTCGGCAGGTTCTCCTCGAGCTTGTCGGGTGACAATCGGGTGGCTTTCGGCAGAATCGTATCTGATTCTGCCCAAGCCTGAGGGTTTCGAACGTCGATGAACGTGAAATCTTCTCCCGCCTGCATTCGTCTTTTCACTTCTTCCACCGTGATTCGCGGAGCTTCAGTCATACATACCCCCTTACCTGGATTCGAACAGTAGATGCGGGATGGCTTGTCTAGGCTGCTACCTGGAGTCGCCTCAGCTGGAGGCGATCCGGTACAATCATTTGGGTCGCCTCTGGGCTAGAATTTCGAGTCAGGGCACCAAGTTAGGCACCGAACGCCGCAAGTCATTGGGCGGTTAGCTCAGCTGGTTAGAGCGCCTGCACAGCCGACATTTTGCCCTAGCTTGCCACCCGTTGCCTTTTCTTGCAGTTAACGCAACCCCGCACGGATAACTTTGCCCTGATTTACCCCTGCTTGCCACTCGCTGTGCACTGGCTGTGCACTGATTTCTGGTTTTGCTCCCCGTTCACGGACAGAAAGCGGACAGCGATCGCCAGCGATTGGTGTCCTAGTTTCAGCAGGTGTAGACTGCGATGCCGTCATGCCAAACAGGAACCTTAGTTCCGATGAGTTGAATCTCGCCAATGAATTGTTGAAGGATATTCGGAAGCGCTTGACCAGCTTAGCGGCGGGCGACCCTCTCCTGTTGTTCGCCTATCGCCGAAAAGTGGTTAAGGAACTTGGGTACGATGAACGAGATAAGCCGGGCGTTCGTGGCCAACTGAAAACCCTAAAATGGGAGCAGCAAAATGGCAAATGTGCTCACTGCGGCGGCGAGCTGCCCCTGAAATATTCCGAGCTTGATCGCATGAATGCTGCTGATGGGTATACCCCACAAAACACGGAATTGGTGCACGCAAAGTGCCATCACGCACGCCAAGCGGCAAAACGCTACACGTGACCGCGTCTTTCCCATTCGGCACTTATTGTGGCGTTGAATTGTGCGCGGACGGCCCCCGACTTTTGTCCGATCATCGGACAATGTTTGCCGAACTTCTTCAACGTATAATTCCGGCTGCCGAACCCGGAGGTTCTCCAAAATGGTTGCCAACACCGAACGCTTAGGAGGCAAGCAAGTCGTCGTCAAATTCCCAGGAGCAGGACGGGCGCTGACGGCAACTGTCGAGGATGTAGATGAAATCGGCGTCTGGATCAAGGGTAACGCTTTAGCGACAGGCCAAGATGTGGCTGACATTTCCCGATCAAACACGAAAGGGACAGCACCGACTTTTGCACACCCCATTTCCTTTGTGCCGTGGTCTCGGGTGGAATACATCGTCACTGCAAGTGAAAAAGAAACCTCAGTTTGAGCGCAAACTCTTGGTTTGTTATTCCGTTTTGCTTGGTTTTGCTCCCCGTTCACGGAGAGAAAGCGGACAGTGACAGCTTTTAAGTGATCGGCTCCGTCACTGTGCCGGACGCGCTCACACCTAGACGGCGGTGAGTGACATACGCTGTGCCGAAGAATCCCGCAGGCTGCATGATTCCTGGCTTGCGCGGTGGCGGCGGTTCGTAGTCCCGGCGCGGAATCTCCGCAGCGATGCTGTGGTGCGGCAGGAATGGTTCTACCGCTGCCAGAATGACAGCAAACCAACGCGAAACCTTCATTGAATTACCCTCCACACCCGATGATGTACCCTGTGCACCGGCTCTTCAAGTCTCAGGACAATAACCAGCACAGAAAGACAGGCACCACAATCTACTGGGTTTCCATACCGTGCGGGTCTGACCCCTTGCCAACTACCGTCGAAGCGGTCGCCCAAGCCGCAAACGGGTCATCCACTTTTAGCTGATGCACTCCATGCTCAAATTCTATTTGCAGAGTCTGGTACTGACGCTCTTGCTCTTCGTCCCGTTTGGATTTCCACGGATGGATGTAGTAGACGGTGCGGATTCTCGCTTGCAGCATCTCTTTCAAACATCCAAAGCACGGTCCTGTTGTCGTGTAGAGGGTTCCACCCTGTACGCTGATGCCGAATCTTGCCGCCGACAAAATTGCATTCTGTTCGGCATGCACGCAAATGCAAAGGTCGTATGCGGTCCCCGACTTCTATGTGCTGTCGCGATTGGCGCAGCGATGACAGCCGCCGTCCGCACAATTCCGCATTTTTGTCGGAGTGCCATTGTATCCCGTCGAGATAATCCGGTCTTCAATTACGATGACCGCTTCAACTTTCTGCCCTTTGCAATCGGCTCGCGCCCGAACTGCGAGAGCAATGTTCATAAAGTAGGTGTGACGGTCAGGCTTGTGATGGAGTTCTCCCGACCCGTTGGATGAAACAACTGAACCTTGTACGGCACTCATAATGCTGAATGTTAGCGCCGCAGGTCAGTCATAAAGAAGTTACGCTGGTAATGGACATTGAGCGTATACTGCGTGCATCGCTCCCCCGAAACTGCTCGCAGGCTCCCGGCCCAACTCAGCACTTCGTCTTTCATTGGCCACCCAACCTTTCCTCCCCCAAGAGGATTGAGAAATGAAATCCGCAAAGTTGCTCTCCACAGTTCTATTGGCCTGCTGTGCTTCAGCGCAAATTCTGCCTAACGCAATCAAGATTGGCACACTGCAATATGGTGGCGTTGCTAGCGATGGCACGAGTCAGTACGTAGTGACACTGAATACGACAGGGGTTACAGCGGCAGCGCTTACCTTCGGTAATGTTAGGCTACACGTTAACGGACTGTTCGAGGACACGGCTCCACAAGGGCCAATCAAGACGCCAGCGGGTATTCTCTATGTTGGTGGACCACCACCATGGAATCTGCCCGCGTGCAACCCCGATTATTGTGTTGCTATTGTCGTGCAATTGTTCACGACTGACGGCAAACCACTGACATTCACACTGGCGGACGGCCAACAGTTCACGACGTGGGGTGTGAACACCACGACAATGATGCCGAAACTTGGTCAGGCTGAGCTAATCCCCGGCCAGAAGACTCCGATTTATTTGCGGCGAGACGCGAAGCGTTTGTAAAACCTCGGTCACCGGAAGGTCCAAAAGGGAGGAACTATCGGGAAGCCGAAGGAGCGGTGCAAGCTTTTCTTGTTTGTTCGTTCACCCTTTGCCTTCACTTCTTCGTGATAGTATTCCTGCGCGATGTACTGTACCAACTGCGGCAAGCCAAGAGATGACACCGACGGGTTCTGCTGCCGCGAGATACTAGAGATTGAACCTCTGGCTTACAGCCAATGTCAAGCTAGACCTGACCGGGACTGGAGAGGGTTATATCAGCTTCGCGTATTCGGCTTTGGCGGGCTTTGTAGATCGGGATGTCGGGGTCGGCGTCTTTCCAGAGGGTGAAGTCTTAGCACGGGCAAAGTGTCGGTATTGAAACATCGAGTTCACTGTAGTGGGACGCGATAAAGGTTCCGGTGTGAGGTTTCTTTGCTGAAAGTGTAGCGGGAGCTGTCGGGGCCCGGAGAAACGTTGCCCTCCAGCACCTGCGTGGCGACCGTGCGTAGCTCTTTCTCGGATTGAAATCCTGAGTTGGGAAGTTTCGGCAGATCACTGCCGTGAGGGATCGGAACCACATACGTTCGCGAATTGCCGCTAAATGAGCGCCAGTAGAAATACATTACTTTGCCGTCACGAGCCCAATCGGTTTCACACCAACCCGAGCAAAGAGGAACCCATGGGCCGCCAGCTACCGGAACTGCCTCAGCGTCCCACCAGTTGTCTTCCCTGCGGAGTGTGCGATGCACTACTACGAACCGCTCGTCGGGAGAAATCCCAAAGGCATAGACGATGGGTTCGGAGGTGACTTTTTCTTCCTGTGTGCCATCGTCCTTCATGCGGTACAAGTGGGCAAGTCTGCCCTCGGAAACCAGATAATAGATGCGACCAGAGTGCGAGTACTGCGGGAAAAATTCGCCACCCGCTGAGCGAAGTTGGCGTGGAGCGAAGCGATGCTCGGTGGAAGACAGCCACAGATGATGTTGTTCGTTGGCGTCAACCGTGTCGAAGACGACTTGCTTGTCATCCGGCGAAACACTGAAACGTAGGACGGCGATCCCTGGCAATACCTTGGAAGCCTGACCTGTGCCGAGATCTAACACCCAAAGTTCGCCCCCGCGACCGACCTGTGACGAGTTAGCGGTCTCAAGATAGAACACCATGCTGCCGTCGCTGGAGAGCTTTGGGCTATAAGAATAACCTTGGGAAGAAACCTGCCGTTCTCCTTCTTGATCATGCACCCAGACGCTTCTCTCAGAGGCGCCAACAGAGGTAACCAAGGACCTTCCGTCTGGAGCCATGGCGATCCCCTGTTCATCGCCCAAACTGGCTGTCAGTTGCTGAGGTACTCCGTCGGGAAACGCCTGGCGCCAGATGTGATCACCCTTGGAGCCTGCATCGGAATTGAAGTACATCCACTTACCATCCGGCGACCAAGCAGCGTAGTCACAGGATCCGGACTGCGGCCCGACGGACCGCGCTGCCCCGCCTGAGAAAGGTACGAGTTGACAGGGAATCATCCTTTTGTCTCCGCCCATTTCGGCCACCAGCACCCACTTGTGATCCGGTGAGAGATACGAGAAGTGAGCCATGTGGTTCTCGTCCGGCGGAACATACACATCCCGCTGCTCCGAACGACTCTCAGTTGCGGTCACGACGGAAAGGTGAACTCCACTTTTGATCTCGCTAAACATCACATGGCGGGCGTCAATCCAGCTCAGACCTGTGGCATTGGAGAGCAGTAGCTGGGGCTGACCTCCGAGCACAGGTACGACCCAAGTCTGCCAGTTGAGTCCAGCTGTTCCGTAGGCAATGCGCGAGCCATCCGGAGAGAATATGGGTGCCAGCTTATTAGTTGCTTCATCATGGGTCAGCTGGACAGGCTCTCCGTCAGGGAGAAGCTTGACATAGAGCTGCGGCGGACCGCCTGTTCCCCGGAGAAAAGCCAGCATACGTCCGTCAACTGACAGCGTCGGCTCAAAGCTCTCGCCGCTAAGGTTCGTCAGCTGAACCCACTGCGAAGAGTCGGGAGGGACAACACTGGCTGACTTTCGCCAGATTACAATCGCAGAGACGACGAGAACTGCGATCAGCAGCGAGGCCACCGTCCAAAGTGCGGGTCGGGATCTTCTTTGTGGTCGTGCAGCTGCGATTCTCGGTTTGGTGCCGGATTCCGTGTCACGCTTCAGCCGTTGCAATTCCGCGCGCAGTTCATTGGCGCTCTGGTAACGCAGCTCGCGATCTTTCTCCAGCGCTCGGTTGATGATGTCTTCCAGCTTGGCCGGGATCTCGCGGTTGAAGCGAATCACGGGCGGTGGATCGGCGTCAAGGATGGCTTTGAAGATCAGACCAGAAGTCTCGCCGTGAAAGGGGAGCTGGCCGGTCGCCATCTCGTACATCACCGCCCCGAACGAGAACAAGTCCGTGCGTGCATCCAGCTCCTTCGCCCGCACTTGCTCCGGCGACATGTACGCCACGGTGCCCACCGTGGCTCCGGGGCTCGTCAGCTGTTCTTCGAGCGTCACCGTGGTTTGCCCCACCGATTGCGCCTCGCTGCCCAGCTCGCGAATCGGCTGCGTGACCTTCGCCAACCCGAAGTCCAGAACCTTCGCGTGTCCGCGCTTGGTGACGAAGATGTTTGCCGGCTTGATGTCGCGGTGGATGATCCCCGCCCCATGCGCCGCGTCCAGTGCGTCGGCAATCTCGATCCCCAGCGACAGGATGGTCTCGGTCTCCATCGGTCGCCCGGCGATGCGGTGCTTCAGCGTCATCCCGTCCAGGTACTCCATCACCAGAAACGACTGATCACCGTTCTTGCCGATCTCGTGGATGGTGCAGATGTTGGGATGGTTCAGGGCGGACGCTGCACGCGCCTCCCGGCGAAAGCGTTCCAGAGCTTGCGGATCGCGGGCGACATCGTTAGGGAGGAACTTCAAAGCAACGAAGCGCCCGAGTTCAATGTCCTCGGCCTTATAGACCACACCCATCCCGCCGCCGCCCAGCTTCTCGACGACGTGGTAATGCGAGATGGTCTGACCAATGAGTTGGGTCGATGCGCCCATTCGCGGGAATGTTAGGTCGGACGACGGCGAAACGTCAATCGCAGCACATAAAGAGGATAACGGGCTATTGCAACTTCCCGTACTCGGCTTTGGCTTGCTTCAGGATGGGGATGTCGAGGTCGGCGTCTTTCCAGAGGGCGAAGAAGTCCTGGTAGGCGTTCTTCGCTTTGGCGGTGTCACCGGCCATCGCGTAGGCACGACCGATTTGAAGATGGGCCAGTGATCCGGTAACAAAGTTCTGCACGATGCCCCGATGATCAAGCAGCTTCTCGAACTCGCCAACGGCGGCAATGCCGTTGTGCGCCAGCAGGTAGGCTTGGCCGCGCAAATAGGCGGGGTAGAGAGTTCCCATTTGCAGCGGCGGTGGACCGGCTAGATCGTAAGGAGCGGTGGCTTCAAGATACACCAGCGCTTGGGATGAATCACTCTTGTTGAGTTCGATGGCAGCGTTGATGGTCGGTAGCCAGTAGAGCTTCAACACGGTATTGGTCGGGTAGCTCTTCTCCAGTTCCTCGGCCAGAGCCTTGGCTCGGGGAGCATCGCCGGTGCGAGCCAGCGTAAGGGCTGCCACCACCTTTACATCCCGCCCCGGAGACAGCGCCAAAGCCGCCGTGACTCCTTGCTTCGCGGAAGCAAGGTTGCCGAGCTCCGCCTCCCGCAGCGCAGCATTTACCTGCCAGAAAGCCGCTGTTTCTTTGGAGTCAGCACGGACGGCGGAATCTACCGCTCGGCGGGAAAAGTCCCGCGCTTTGTTCATCCTGCCGTAGTAGGCCTCAGTATCCGACTGCGTCGACAGCAGAAAATCCTCATCTCCAGGCTTGCCTGCACCCCAAGCTACCTGCTGCTCCATCTGCTCGGCATCTCCCCGCAGAAAGGCAAGAACGTATATGTTCCCGCGCAGATTTGCGCTATCTAGCTTGTATGCGAGTGCCTGATCGAATTTGGCCTTGGCTTCATCCGGCCGGTTTAGGTTGAGGTACGTTCCTCCCAGATTCCCGTAGTTGGTGACAACATCAGGCTCAAGCCGCAACGCTTCCTGAAATTCCGCGAGAGCCTTCTCATATTGCCCCATGATGCCGTAGGTCACGCCCAAGGCGCGGTGAGGAATGGAATCACGAGGATAGTTTGCTGTCCACAGCTCGTAGGTCTGCGCCTCCTTTTCGAGTTCCCCCGTGGCAATAAAATAAGTCGCTGAGATACGCAGTTTCTCCCGTTCGCTGACCCGATCGCGCAATTGGTACGCTTTGGTGGCGTATTCCAGCGCATGCGACGGTTGACTGAGATTGATGTACGCTATCGCCAGCCCGTCATACGCCATGGGGAATTTAGGGTCGAGTTCAATCGCCCGCTTGAGAAACGGAATGCTCGGTGCGTCTCCCTTTTCGCCCTTTATTTTGATACCCATGCTGTAGTTTTTCAGGGCTTCGAGCGAGGATGTCGTGGCTTCAATCGGAACATCAAACTTCTGCACCGACGGCAGCGACTCGCCCAGCTTGCTGCGCAGACTGGAAGAAGGCTCGGCTCAGAGCCTTCAGAACATCTTCCTTACCCGTGGCCTCGCCCTGTTCTTTGGACAAGGTGTCGCCCGTGCTGCATGCAACCGCATTCAGGTCAATCAAGTAATGGCTGCCCAAGCTGGAGATGGTCCCGCCCAGCAGGGCCTTGCTTCCCGTGCGCAGGCAAAGCTCCCGCCCGACGTTCACCGTGATCCGTTCGTTCGCTGGACGGCCCATCATCTGCAAGGTCTCGCTGACTTTTCGGTCGGAGAGCACGTTCAGGAAAGGAGACTGCTCCAGTTCCACGGCTAGTGCTTGCTTGAGAGCGCCATCGAACACTGCATCTCCGGTCGTGTTGTCAAAGTCGGCAAGCACGACGGTGTCTTTCTCAGTGAGCGGTGTGGTTTTTGTCACGGGCGTTGCGGACCGCGAGCGCAGGTAGAGGCCAACGGCAATCAGCCCCGCGATAAGTACAACAACAGCCGGGACAAGAATTTTCCAAAGTCTACTCCGCCCAGCTGCAGGAATTGCGGTTACCTGAGCGGCTGCCGATGATGACGCAACGGGAGCCGAACCCGAGGGGAGCGCTTGCGTTCTTACCACCTGAGAACCATTCTCCTGCGCGGCTGGCACCGTCCCAGAACTGGCGGCTCCCACGCGGCCGGTCTCTGTGTCGCGTTTCAGCCGCTGCAAATCCGTGCGCATGTCGGCTGCGTGTTGGTAACGAAGGCTTCGGTCCTTCTCCAAAGCCTTGTAGATGATGTCTTCCAGCTTGGGCGGAAGATCGGGATTGAAACGAATTGGAGGTGTCGGAAGAGAATCCAGTATCGCTTTGAAGATAACCCCCGAACTCTCCCCACGGAAAGGCAAGGCTCCCGTCGCCATTTCGTATAACACCGCACCGAAGGAGAACAGGTCGGTGCGGGCATCGAGTTCCTTGGCTCGCACTTGTTCCGGAGACATGTAGGCCACCGTTCCGACCATCGTGCCCGGACTGGTCAGATGCTCCTCGCCTATTGAGCCCGTCCGCGTGTTGAGGTCCGCAACCTGGCTAGACGAGCTGGTTGACGGCGCGACCTTGGCCAACCCAAAGTCCAGAATCTTGGCGTGGCCGCGCTCGGTGACGAAGATGTTCGCAGGCTTAATGTCACGGTGGACGATACCCTTTGAGTGCGCAGCGTCGAGGGCATCCGCAACCTCGATGGCGAGCGGGAGTAGGACATCCAGCTCCAGCGGGCGACCCGCGATACGGTGCTTTAACGTCGCACCATCCAAGTACTCCATGGCGATGAACGTCTGGCCGTTCTGCTGCCCGATTTCATAGATCGTGCAGATATTCGGATGGTTCAGGGCAGAAGCAGCTTGCGCTTCGCGCTGGAAACGGGCCAGTGCCTGGGGCTCTTTGGCTAGCTCGTCCGGGAGGAATTTCAAAGCGGCAAAACGGTGGAGTGATATGTCTTCTGCTTTGTAGACCACACCCATGCCGCCGCCGCCGAGTTTCTCGACGACGCGGTAATGGGAGATGGTCTGCCCGAGCAAGGGGAGAGGGTTCCACCCTCGGGATGCCATGTTAGGTACGCTGATGGGCGCAAGTCAAGAAAGCCGGACAGTCAGCTTCGACGGAGCGACCAAGTGCAGGGGCCAGTTTTGCAGACCTCGATTCTGCCTTCAGGGGATGGTAAACTTTGTGCCTCTCGGGGCGTCAGCAATGAACATTACCGGGCTCGGAACCGACCGTTTTCGCCTGAAGCTGAGAATCATGAGCGATGACGACCTGTGGTGGCTCTTCCTTAATCACCGGGAGGAGTGTTCACAAGAGTTTTGGGAAGAATTGGAAACTCGAAAAGCGGCTGGCACCTTATCCAAAGACAGTCCATTCTGGACGACGGGCAAGCTCGCGAAATACTGTCACCCGCGAGGTTCCGGCGACAATTCCAACCTGATTGAACTAACCCGCGAGGAATGGGAAGCGCGAAGACGCCGGAAAATGTTTCGACTGATTTCAGCTTGATGCTGATCGACAGTTTCTGTTCAAGCCGAAACCCGCATCAGCCGCCAACCTTGCGCTCCCTCGGTTGACAAGCCCAATGCGGCGAGCGCACAATCCCTGCATTCAGGGGTGAGCGCCAGCCAATTCGCTCACATCACTTTCGGTCCGCACTCAAGCTGTCACCCACCCTTCTGATCTTCCTCATTGTTTCAACACTTAGAAATGCTGGGAGGTGGAGCATGATCGCACCGTTACACAGACTCTTGGTGGAGGAGAAGGGGCAAGATATCGCTGAGTACGCAGTGATGCTCGCAGTCATTCTTGTGCTTGTGGTGGGCACCATCCGGCTCATCGGCTCGAACGCCAACAACGCCTTCTCCTCGGTGGCGAGTTCCATCCAGTAGCTCGTTTTGCGGTCTTTCCGTTGGCCTACTGCAATTTCGCGTACTCCGCATTGGCTTCCTTCAGGATGGGGATGTCAGGGTCGGCGTCTTTCCAGAGGGCGAGGAAATCCTGGTACGCACTCTTCGCTTTCGCGGTGTCGCCAGAGGCGGAGTAGGCGCGGGCCAGACCGAGATGCGCGAGTGCGCCAGTCGAGAAGTTCAGCACGATCCCCCGGTGGTCGAGGATTTTCTGGAACTCGGCAGCCGCCGCGCTGCCGTTGCGCACAGCCAGATAGGCCTGGCCGCGAAGATAAGATGGATACAAGGTTCCCTCTTGTGTGGGCGGCGGCTCGCCCAGTTCGTAGGGAGCGGCAGCCTCCAGGAATACCAGAGCCTGGGCGGAATTGCCGCCGTTGAGTTCGATGGCCGCCTTGAGAATGGGCAGCCAATAGATTTTAAGCACCGTATTCGACGGGTCGCTCTTTTCCAGTTGTTCGACGATCGTCTTGGCACGGGCGGTGTCACCGGCTCGCGCCGAGGCGAGGGCTGCCAGCACCTTCACATCCCGGCCCGGAGCCAGAGCCAGGGCCACCGCGATACCCTGCCGGGCCTGCGCCGCGCTGCCGAACTCCGCTTCTCGCAGGGCGGCGTTGACCTGCCACAGCGCAGCCGTCTCCTTGGAGTCGGCACGGACGGCAGAATCCACCGCACGCCGGGAAAAGTCCCGCGCTTTCTTCAGACGCCCGTAATACGCCTCGGTGTCGGACTGGGCCGACAGAAGCGGGTCTTCCGCTCCTGGCTTTCCGGAGCCCCAGGCCACCTGTTGCTCCATCTGTGCCGAGTCGCTCCGGAAAAAAGCCAGGTAGTACATCCACAGGCGCAGTAGCCCACTATCGAGCTTGCGTGCCAGGGCCTGCTCAAACGTGGCTTTGGCATCATCCGGACGCTGGAGCGCAATGTAGTTCTGCCCGAGGATCTGGTACACGCCGACAATATTCGGCCCGAGCCGCAGCCCCTCCTGGCTTTCTGCCAGTGATTTTTCATATTGCCCAAACGCGTTGTAGTTGAAACCCAGGTTCACGTGGGGAATGAAGTCGCGAGGATAGCTCTGCATCCACAGACCGTAAGTCTGGGCCTCCTTCTCCAATTCTCCGGTGGCGAACGCGTAGTAGTCCGCAGTGATGTGGAATTTTTCCCGCTCGCTTACCCGGTCTCGCCGCGCGTAAGCTTTTTTCAGGTTCTCCGCAGCCAGGCTAGCTTGACCGAGGTTGCCATACGACACTGCCAGGCGGGCGTAGGCCATGGCGA
This sequence comes from uncultured Acidobacteriota bacterium, assembly GCA_963696025.1. GTDB lineage: Bacteria > Acidobacteriota > Terriglobia > Terriglobales > Acidobacteriaceae > JABCYV01. Next base: position 196,967 of record CAVOII010000014.1, on the reverse strand, counting down.
AATTAGGGTCAATCTCAATGGCGCGATTGAAAAAGGGAATCGCCTCGGCGTCGCCCTTTTCGGCCTGTGTGGTGACACCCATACTGAAGGTCTTCAACGCCTCCAGTGACGGCGTTGTTGCTTCAATGGGTACGTCGAACTTCTGCACTGAAGCCAAGGACTCGCCCAGCTTGGTTCGCAGGCTGGAGGTGACGCTGTCCAAGACCTTGACCACATCCTCCTTGCTGGAGGCCGCGGCCTGTTCCTTCGCCAGAGAGTCCCCACTCCCACAGTTCAACGCCTCCAGCCCGACCATATACTGGTTGCCCAATCGGGAGATCGAACCTGCCAGCAGTGCCTTGCTTCCCGTCCGCAAGCAGATTTCCTGCGCCACTTCCCGCGTCACCGGGCCGCCCGGTGCGCGACCCATCAGCCGCAGCGTCTCACCCATTCTGCGGTCGGAAAGCACGTTGAGGAAAGGCGACTGTTCCAAATCCACCGCCAGGGCCTGCTTCAGGGCATCATCGAAGACGGCATCACCCGTCGTGTTGTCGAAGCCAGCCAGCACAATCGTGTCTTTTTCTGTCAACGGTGCTGCTGGATGCGAACGGAAGTAGAGAGCGCCGCCAATTAGGGCGGCCACAATCAGCACGGCGGCGGGAACAAGAATTTTCAGGCGTCCGCTCTTTTGTTGCTTCGAATTTATAGCCGACACGGCAGCCGAAGCTGACTTCTGTTTGGCGCTGGACGATGGACGAGTTGTGCCGGAACTTTTGACTGCTTCCCCTTCTTCTTCCGCTTCCACCACCGCCGGCACCGCTGACCGGCTGGATTCCGTCTCGCGCTTCAAGCGCTTCACATCCGTGCGAATGTCCGCGGCATGCTGGTAGCGCAGATCGCGGTCCTTTTCCAGCGCCTTGTTAATGATCTCTTCCAGCTTGGCGGGCAGGTCAGGGTTTAGACGCACTGGAGCGACCGGACTCTTGTGCAAGATCGAATCAAACAGATTCGCCGTAGTGTCGCCTCGAAATGGCTGCTTGCCGGTTGCCATTTCGTACAAGACAGCACCAAAAGAAAACAAATCCGTGCGGGTGTCTAGTTCTTTTCCCCGCGCCTGCTCCGGGGACATGTAGGCCACCGTGCCAACCGCCATACCCGGGCTCGTGAGATCTTTTCCCTCAACTCCGGTTTGCGTTGCGTCGGCGGAGGATACCGCAGCAGCCCCAGAGACCTTCGCGAGCCCAAAGTCGAGGATCTTGGCGTGGCCACGTTCGGTCACGAAGATATTCGCTGGCTTGATGTCGCGATGGACGATGCCCTTGGCGTGCGCGGCATCCAGCGCATCGGCTATTTCGATGGACAGTGAGAGAAGAGTCTCCAGCTCCATCGGACGGTTACCGATCATGTGCTTTAGTGTCTGCCCGTCCAAGAACTCCATGGCGATGAAGCGTTGACCATCGTGCTCGCCAATTTCGTGGATAGTGCAGATGTTCGGATGGTTCAGTGCAGAGGCGGCACGCGCTTCGCGGCGGAACCGCTCCAGCGTCTGCGGGTCTTGGGCGACATCGTCGGGAAGAAACTTGAGCGCGACAAAGCGCCCGAGGGACGTGTCCTCAGCTTTATAGACCACTCCCATCCCGCCGCCGCCCAGCTTCTCAACGATGCGGTAATGCGAAATGGTTTGGCCGATCAAGAGTGGACCTGCTCAGGGCTGCCATGTTAGGGACGCTCTGGAGGGAAGTCAACGCAAAGGGAGAGAGGTGGAGGAGCCGGGAAAAAGTGTACCAGTGTGGTTGAATGTCGAGTGGATGACTAGGGATTAGTGGTTAGGAATGGCGTGGATGTGGGATGGGGGCGCGACGCGGGAAGGGGGAAAGGTGGTAAGGAAATAGGAATGGACCCGGTCGGAAGGGGGAGGGGGTCTTGGGCCATGGGCCTTGGGCCTTGAGACTCGTGGGGCTTTGGCCCGATCTGTTTGGGCTTTGTCCAGTTTGCCCGGATGGGGACGGGGAAGGGGCAGGGGGAAGGGGTAGGATAAAAAGTGGATGGTGAGCCCGTGGGCCCGTCGATGCCCGGTCGGAGTCGGAGGCTGGACACGCTCGTGATGGAGGCGTTGGAGAAATGAAGCGTAAGGCCCGGGCCGATAAGCCAGTCGGAACAGAACGATGAGTAAAGCAGGGAAACTAGGGCGCAACGACCCGTGTAGCTGCGGAAGCGGTTTGAAATTTAAGAAATGTTGCTTGCCGAAAGCCTGGTCCATTGAGGAAAGAATAGTGGTGTCGAAACAGTTGCCAGTGTTCACCAGCCTGAAAGAAGCGCCGCCAGAATTGCGCGTGAAAGCCGTTCGTATATTTGAAGAAATACAACGTAAAGAGCAGGAGCGCAAGGCCCGCTTTGGCCAGATAAGGCCACAGATATCTACTGTATGGCGAGGTCAGCGATGGGTCACGGTTCGCAACCGACTTTACTACTCGGATAAATGGAAATTCTTCCCTGATTTTCTGCGTGACTACATGCCGAATGTTTTCGGCCTCGAATGGTGCAAGGCGGAAGCAGCGAAGCCAGAAGCGGAGCGCCATCCAGTTATCACATGGAGAGCACAAGGCGCGGCCTACATTAATGCACAACCGCCTCAGCCCGATGGTAGCCGCGTTGCACTTCCTTGCGGTGCCTTGGCAGCATATAACTGTTTCGCCTATGACCTGTTTGTAGTGGACGATAACGGCGGGCTTGATGATGAACTCGTACAAAGATTGAAAAATCCAGATATGTTTCAAGGCGCACGACATGAGTTGTTTGCCGAGGCAACATGCTATCGTGCCGGTTTTACCGTGCAACACGAAAACGAAAAAGACGGAACTACTCGCCATGCGGAATTTACAGCCAAGCACGCCGTAACGGGGCAGCTCTTGTCTGTGGAGGCAAAGAGCAGACATCGCGAAGGCGTGTTGGGAAGACCGGGAACGCCCCAAGAAAAGCCGCAATTGCGCCTTATGCCTTTAATCAACGATGCCGTGGACAAGAAGCCGAGTAACCCGCTCGTCATTTTCGTGGACACGAATCTGCCATTTAAGTGGGCCGAAAGGGTGCTTGGGCGGCAAGCGGGAAACACGCCGTCACTTCCAATGCGATTTTTACTGGATAGAATCAAGAAGCAGCATAATGATACCGACCCTTACTGCATGATTGTTTTCAGCAATCACCCTCATCACTACGCGATTCGTGACTTAGACCCGCAGAAACATTTGCTTTCCGTGTTATCGCAACAGCCGCGAGCCAACATCCTTGCCTTGCGAAGCCTTTTTATGGCGGCCGGATTGTACGGCAACATTCCGATGGGCTTTTCGATGGAAGAGGATGACCCGCCGCCGCCCGCTGTGCCCGTTGTATGGCCCAAGGTTCGTTATGACCTTCAAGTGACTGAAACAGATGTTAGCGTTTTGCGTGAAGGTAAGGCGGTACCCAAAAAGTTTTCGACCACGGACAAAGACCGTCCAGAAGCGCCCAGCGCGCTACACGAGTTTTTGGAAGATATTGGGCTATCACGTGTGGATCCTCACATGATTTGCAAGGCTATCGAAGAAGGCAAATCCATATCCGGTGTTTACGCGACGAAGTAGCATGTCGGCTGTGACCCATCCGAGCACACCTACAATCATCTCGCCCAATCTTCGCCATTCGGTTTGATATTCTGCGAGCGATGGCATTCCAGCCCATGCCGTTATCCCGCCGACCCTACCCTTCGACCATCCCGAGTGGATTTTTGAATTGAAGTACGACGGGTTCCGATCACTCGCTGTCATCGAGCACGGGCGCTGTCAACTGATTTCTCGGAACGGGCACCCGTTCACTTCCTTTTCTCCGTTGGCCGAATCAATCTCGGATTCCCTGCCGAATGGGAGAGCCGTCATTGATGGCGAAATTTGCTCCCTTGATAGGCGTGGCAGGCCACAGTTCAAAAATCTGCTGTTTCGCCGTGGGAACCCGCCGTGCTTCTTTGCGTTCGACCTGTTGACCTGTGACGGCAAGGACTTGCGAACTGAGCGATTGCTCGACCGCAAACAAGAGCTTCGGCGGCTGCTGGCAAAGACCTCTCCTCCATTTCCATTGCGATATGCGGACCATGTCGAAGGTTCTGGGACTGCGTTGTTTCGCCGTGTCTGCAAAATGGATTTAGAGGGCATCGTTGCGAAGCACGGTTCTGGAACCTATGTCACTGAGCAGGAGCGGACAACGTGGTTCAAGATCAAGAACCGTCATTATTCGCAGATGCAGGGTCGGGAAGAATTATTTGAGCGGGAACGGCATAAGGAACCGACACCCGGCTGGCATTGCTGCGAGTTGGCGTGTGCGGAGTTACAAAATGCCTAGCTGCCAAGTTGAGTATGTCGCGAGCGGTAAGGATGTCGGAACGGTATGCGGCAAACCTGCGGTCGTTAACTGCGCTGACTGCGGAGCAGCAATCTGTTCAGATTGTCGGCTGGGGTGTTGCGGGGATTCATTCTGTGAACTTTGCTACGACTACCATGTGACGCATACTTGCCTACGAAAGCCTGTTGAGGGCGAGCGCCCTACATTTCCGAGCGGCGGTTCTTGGTTCTCGACGCGACCAAGCTAGTTATCGTCCTCATCTTCTTCATCGTCGTAGTCGCCGAATCTCTCCTTTGCCTCCCTTCCTTCCAGTTCATTACCAGAGTACATGTCCCTCGGACATTTGATCGACATGGTTCTTAGTAGGTACTCTGGGCACGCGTTCCGAAAAACAGGAACGAAAATCGGTGAATCACCCAGTTTTCACCGTCTCCACAGGGCCAAACGCCAAACAAACGAGAAAAACACCGTGATCCAAGCACACGCCACTCCTGACGGACAAGATCAATCAACGACCCATTACGTCGCCTTTTCGTTCCAAGATAATTGCTTAATTCCCTGTTGGCACCGGCACCAAACAATTCGCGAGGCAGTAGCTTCCTGCATTCGAAATATCGACGATACGGTTAAAGCCTTTACTGACGGTCGAGAACGTCTGCTCTCGGCTGACTCCTGCGGGAGAGCCACAAGCATGCGGCGGTGAAGCGACTTCGCCAGATTCCTTCGATCGGTCCGATTCGGGCGGCCTTGCTGGTGGCCTTGTTGCAAACACCACACCGCTTCCGTACCAAGCGCCAGCTGTGGGCCTACAGTGGTTTCGCCGTGGAAACTCACGATAGCGGCGAGTACCGCTGGGTGCGAGGCAAACTGCAACGCAACCGAGAGCGCATCACGGTGCGCGGTCTGAATGACAATCACAATAAGGATGTGAAGAGTCTTTTCAAAAGTGCTGCTATCTCGGCCAGCACACGTCCTGGCCCCTTGCATGACTTTTATGTGGCGCGGGTGGAGAAGGGGATGCGACCGACCATGGCCCGTCTCACCTTGGCCCGGAAGATTGCTGCCGTCAGTTTAACCATCTGGAAGAAAGGAGTGAGTTTCGACCCCAAACAGTTGCATCGGCAAGCCGATTGAGCATCTCTGGCCAAGCGACTTTCTATCTCGGAGAGTTCATTCCGATTCTGGTCAGTCGAGTTCTGGAGATGCTCGGTTCGAGAGGAGTATCAGTCAATGAGATCGGCCTTGTGTGCTCTGCACCGAGTCACCCATTTCACGTTATGCCCCCTCGGATAACCAGAAATAGCCATAGGCCACGAGCCTCGGATAGAACCATGGTTGCCTGCGAAGCAACCAGCTCGCTTGCCGCTCTCTCCAACTCGATGGCAAGGTCACGATCAGCCAAGCGAACTCACGAGAATGAACACCAAACCTCTCCAGAGATGTTGGTGCGGGTGGGCTCGATGTCGAGAAGAAATCTCGAGCCCCGGTCGAGGCGGAGCTTTTTCTCTTGACATCCCTTTTGATAGAACTCATTGACCCCGTTGTTGGTGAAGAGCCCTGTTAACATCAACTACCCCACAGCTTAGAAAGCAGATTCGAAATGAGGAGTGCTTAATGAAAACCCCTGCGTTATTTGACTTAACCGGCCGGGTGGCTGTCGTGACAGGTGGCAATGGGGGTATTGGCCGCGGGATTGCGCTTGGACTGGCCGAAGCCGGGGCTGCCGTCGCGGTGCTTGGACGAAACGAAGAAAAGAACCAGCGGGTGCTTTCCGAATTGAAGGCGGTCGGCGTTCCATCTATCGCTGTGAGGGTGGATGTGACCGACCGCGCCGGACTGGAGCCCGCGCTGAATAGGGTAGAGAGCGAACTGGGGGACATCGGCATCCTGGTCAATAATGCGGGCAACGTGTCGCTGAGCGGCGGTGTGTTGCAGGAAAAGCCTGAAGATTGGGACAACGTCATCGAGACGCAACTCAACGCAGTTTTTCTTCTCTCGAAGCTTGCCGCCAGATCGATGCTTAGCCGCAAAAGTGGAAAGATTATTAACATCGGCAGCATGTACTCGTTCTTTGGATCTGGGCTTGTTCCCTCTTACAGCGCAGCGAAAGGGGCGATCATCCAACTGACCAAGTCAATGGCGATTGAACTCGCCCCGCATAACATTCAAGTCAATGCGATCGCGCCCGGATGGATTGAAACGGACATGACGGCGCCTGTACGTACAATGCCCATGAACAACGAAATTCTTGCACGGACTCCCGCCGGTCGATGGGGTCAATCGGAGGAGCTTGCCGGAACAGCCGTGTACTTGGCCTCACGGGCATCGGATTTCGTTACTGGTACTACGATTCGTGTCGATGGCGGTTACGCAATCCGATGATATTTAAACCTTTCACCAGTAGTTCTCAGTTGGTGTAATCGCCTGATAGCGTCAATCATCCTCTTCCATCGTGGCACGCCGCAGCGCTTGTAGGGGGAAGGTGTTTGCTCAAGTCCGAACCCGACTCCCTTGACAAGCCGTACCTGCGAGTGGAACAATAAGCGCCTCACGTTCCCCTCACATACTTCATTGTCACGAAACGGGCTTCTTTGGGCTTAGTCTTTGGGCCACAAAAGTTGCCGGTGAGCGGTTGTTCATTGCTCCAGCTTGCCGACGGCAGAAGGAGAACGACGATGAAGGATCAGAACTTTGGCTCCTCGGGAAAAACATCATGGCTGAGCCGACGCACCCTGCTCCGCAGTACGGCAGGTACCGTGCTGGGTGCAGGTCTGTTTCATCCAAAGTGGGTCTTCGCTGGCGATGACGATAAGGACAGCAAACCCATGGAATGCGTCGGTCCCAACCACATTCCAGGGGGTGTTACGCCAGTCGCACCCTATGGGATCTTTGTCCATCACAACCCACTCAATCCAGCCAATCCATTAGCCAGTATCCACGACCCCTCGCAAATTACAGATTTCGATGGCTTCGTGGGATTGACCCATATTCGTGGCGGAGGCACGGGGACAGATAGCACCGGGGCAACCATGTCGCTGGCATATCAAGCGGACATGGGTTTCAGTAAAGGCAAATTCATCGGTACAGACGGCCGCGTGCATCGAGGCACCCAGGTCTTTGTTTGACTCGATCTGTATACCGGTCCGGTTGGATCGGCCGCGCTCCCAACGCAAATCCACGACTACAACGTACACGTCGATCGCAACGACGTCTTCTGGATGATCCCCACAAGACACGACGCCGTGCAGGTTGACTTTGACGATGCACAGGCCCGATTAAAAGTCCGCAATATGGACGTCTTCGACGATCACGACCTTGCCAATTCGCTAACCCAGGGCCTGGGACTCCCGGCAACTGCGGTGCCTCCAAACGGAATTCCACCGATTTTCCCAGTTCGAGCGAAGGTTTCGTTCGACATCGTGTGGAATGGCGCCATCGACACCGCACAAATCACCAACACCTCCGAGCAGTTCAAGGGAACATTCTTTGCCACGCAGACGACAATCAAATGGTCGTCGGAGCAGGAGGGATTTTCGTTCGCGTCGGAACCGCCCAACCCGTCGCGAAATCTGCTTTCTGTTCTTGGACGCGAGCAAAATGGAGTGTTTTTCATGTAAGTCAATCGTCCCGACACAGCCGCAAGGCACGATGCGGCTGTGTCCGGGTCGGGGACCGGGATGACGTGAGGGAATGAAGATGATCCACCTCATCACTGTTAACTCGCAGTAGAGAAACACTCTAAACCGTGTTACTTGCAGTCTGCGGCATAACTGCCAGTCGTCGCCAACGCCGTACTCCTTCATGACCTCACTAATAGAGCCTTGCATTCCGTCTGCTGGTCTGCGAGGCGGTTGGCGGTTGCCGTAACATCGCGACTACACTCATTGAGGGGTTCTGAGTGCTAACGCCTGGTTACAACAGCTACTGAAGTGGTTTGGTTTTGAGGTTCGACTGACGCTGGCTTTTTTCACAGCTTCAAATCGCAAAGAGTGGGGCAACCTCAATTCGCGCGAAAACCTGGGCTCGCCCACCCCGCGCGGTTTATCGTCAAAAGTTCTCCATCGTCCAGATATTCGCGTTGAATTCTTGACCTAGAAGCGCCAACTGTCGGCCATCGGGAGAAGGGACGCCCCAAGTGCCGGTTGTTGACTTCTGATGCCACAACGGATGAGCATTACCCGCTTGATCTACATAAATCAGAGTCGCACTCCCGCCCGAGAGATTGCCGATGAAAAAACCTTTTCCATCCGGCGACCAATCCAGGGAGTTGAAACCGGTCCAACCTTTTACAGTCAGATCGCGCACCGCTCCGTTGCCGAGGGTCAGGATATGTATCTGATTTTCTCCTCCCTTGAAGATAGCAATGCGGTTAGCATTGGGCGACACGTCCCAATGGTAGAAGCCTAATGGATCTGTTGCGAACCTCGCGAGTTCACGACCTCTTCCTCTAATCGCGTCCAGGGTACTGAACACCAGCCACGTGCCATCGGAAGTCTGTTCCGCGAAAACACACAAGTTTGCCTCAGCCCGGGAGCATCGATGGCTGTTATAAAACCGAGCTGAAAATACGAATTCGGGCGGCCCGCCATTTACAGGGACTCGCATCAGACGCGCCATTGGCCACAGCCGGTCAGTTTTTTCAGTTAGCTCCTGGTACAACAACCATGTACCGTCCGGGCTGATCCGGGGAGAATCTGCTTCGGCACCCTTGGCTCCGGTAACGAGGACTTCAGCTGAATCTTGGTCGAGGGCTTGCTTGAAAACGCCCCAGTGGCCGTTGCGGTCCGAGAAGAATATGACCGCCTTACTGTCGGCCGTCCAGGCTGCGGGCAACTCATCGGCCTCGGTGAAGGTGATTCGGCGAGGCGTTGAGATACTGGTGCCACCTCTTCCGAGTTGACCAATATAGACGCCGCTTTGAGCCGACCACCTGTGAAATGCGAGCCGTTTTCCGTCGGCTGTCGCAGTTATGTCGTCAATATGGTAGGACGGCCAATTCGTGAATCGATGTGGCTGGCCTACCGCTTCACCAGTTCGCGGGTCAACAGGGACCTCCCAAAAATTATCGCTCTTTCCGTTAGGTTCCGTGTCTGCCCTGGAATAGATGATGCGACCCGGGGACACCCAGTAAAAGTCACGAACCGTAGAAGACGAGAAAACAGTCGAGGGAGACTGACCTTTCAAATCGCAAGTCTCGATTGAGATTTCAAACCTATCTTCGTGTTGACGAGTTTGGATTAGACGGAGTCTTAAGTATGCTAGCCGATCGCCATCAGGGGACCATTTCACCGCAGCGAATGCGCTGCCATCGTTGGCCGCGAGAAGTTTCTCCGGCTGCTCACTATTTGGTCCCATCAGCCATACCTCGCGGTCACCCAAACTACCGGTATTCGTAGTAAAGACGACCTTCGAGCCGTCCGGCGAAACTGACCATGCCGTAGCGTCGTCCCGAATCTTGTGCGGGGCTCCTCCCAAGGCAGAGACCACCCAGACGCTGGTGTGCTGCTCGATGGTGGCGTTGGCAAGGAAACGCGCCCCGTCCGGAAACCAAGGCCCAATCCACCATTCCGCTCCTCTGCCCTCCAGCGTTTGCGGTTGCGGTATTGTACGCATCTCCCCGGTCGCGATCAGTTGCAAGTGAATTCCCTTTACATCCCAGTACGCCAAGTATTTGCCATCCGGAGAAATCGTGCCGTTTGCCACGGCGTTCTCACGGGAGTGCGCCGTGAGCTGTTGCTGCTTTAGCTCGCGCTCGGCAACTGGTCTGTGAGTTAGAAGCCTCACGACCAACGTTGCGGCCAGCACAGTGGCGATCGCCAGGGCTGCAGACAGAACAATCTTCCACGGCCTTTTCCTCCCAGGTTTGGCAGCCTCGGCCACGTCCACGGAACCCGATGGCCGCCATGCGGTAGCAACGGAAGTGGAAGCAGGTCCTGGCTGTGTGCCAGCCGTGGAACCGGCCACAGCAACCCGCACCGTCTGCGTTTGCCGCCGAAGTCGCATAAGGTCCGCGCGAATTTCTGAAGCGTGCTGGTAGCGGAGATTGCGGTCCTTCTCAAGTGCCTTATTGATAACGGATTCCAACCCAGCGGGTAAGTCAGGATTGAATCCCGCCGCAAACGCGGGAGCACCGTGGAGGATGGAATCGAAAACCGCAGCTGAAGTATCTCCGCGAAAAGGCAGCGAGCCGGTCGCCATTTCGTAAAGAACCGCACCAAAGGAGAACAGATCGGTACGGGAGTCAAGCTCCTGTCCCAGTGCTTGTTCCGGAGACATGTACACGATGGTGCCCATGGCAGAACCTGGACTGGTCAAATCCTGCAACGCCTGAGTTACCATGTTCTCCGTATTGTCTTCGCTGCTGCTTTGCGACTTGTCCTTCAGCGTTAGCTTGGCCAACCCGAAGTCGAGAATTTTGGCGTGGCCACGCTTCGTGATGAAAATGTTCGCCGGTTTTATGTCTCGATGGATAATGCCGTGAGAGTGGGCAGCATCTAAAGCCTCGGCAATTTCAATGCCCAGCTCAAGCAGTGTTTCCGTGTCGAGCGGGCGCTCCAAAATACGGTGCTTCAAGGTCATGCCATCCAGGTACTCCATGGCAATGAAACGTCGGCGTTGCGCCTCGCCGATCTCATAAATCGTGCAGATATTCGGGTGATTCAGAGCAGAAGCGGCACGGGCCTCGCGTCGGAAGCGCTCCAGGACCCTCGGGTTATGGGCGACCAGCTCGGGGAGAAACTTCAGCGCAACGAAGCGGCCGAGGTCGGTGTCTTCGGCCTTATAGACCACCCCCATTCCGCCGCCACCCAACGGTTCGATTATCCGGTAGTGCGAGATGGTTTGGCCGATCATTTGCGCTGAAATCTTAGGACTGGAGGTAGGCCAAGTCAATGAAGACCGGGAGGCTGGGGCTCTCCGAGCGAATATTGACGTAACATCGCCATTACACTCAATGACAAAAATCTGGCCGTTGAGATCTCGAAAGAATAGGGTTCGTCTTTCGACGCGTTCCCGCTGTCGAAAACACACTCCCGCCTTGATCGCTAGTGATGGACTGTGCCACAAACGTGGCCCTCGCTTCGACGTCATATGGGCACGACCCCTATTCTCGCTAGCCTCCAAAGTGCCTCCGTGCGGGCTTAGTTTTTCGGGTAAGTGGTTGATGTCACAGTGGGTTGAGAAGAAATCGTGCCCTGAAGCTTGCTGATCGGCCGTCAGCCGGTCGTAGGTGATCCTCTTACCGAAACCTGGCGTGCAGCGTCCCCACGGGGATTCGCATCTCCTGTGAGATATCCTGCCAACTTTTACCTTCATTGCGAAGCTGCCTTACTCGCCGCTCGGTCTTAGGGCGCCACACACGCTTCGGCCGGCCGCCGCATCGCCCCTCTCGCTTGGCTTGAGCTAGGCCAGCCTTTACCCGCTCCTGAATCAGGGCACGCTCAAATTCGGCCATAGCCCCGATGACGTGAAACATCAGCTTTCCCGACGGCGTTGTGAGGTCCAAATTATCCCGCAAGCTGATGAACGCGACGCCCAGCGTTTCCCACTCAGCCAAGATATTGACTAAATGCTTGAGGCTGCGTCCCAGGCGGTCGAGCTTCCACACGACCACGACGTCAACTTTTCGCCGCTTGCAAAGACTCATCACCTCGTCTAAGGCTGGACGGGACTCGTGACTGCCGCTGGTCCGGTCTAGGAAGGTGCCACACAGCTCCCAAGAGCGACGGGAAGCATATTCACGCAACTCCGCGAGTTGCATCTCCGGATCTTGCTTGTCTGTCGTGCTAACACGAGCGTAGAGGACGGCTCTCATTCAATTAACCCCTCTCTGAGGTGACGGTGTAAGTGCAACAATTGGCGCACCCACAATAGGCGGAAAGATCCATTCAGTAAACAACTGTTTCTCGAACGCAAGGAGCATTCCAGCTTCGATACCCATCGCGATCGGGGCGTCGCAGGTTGGAGGCTTCACCTCTGCGGCAGCAAAGTGATTGTTTGCTTGTTCACGCCAGCAGAACGCGTCAAAAATGAAAAGAGCTCAAGTCGCGACGACACAAGGACTTAGCTTTTTAGAATTTCCGATCATCGGAATTTTCACTTCGTCGTTGACATGTCTTCCACTTGGCCTGGCCGAGCAAAAGCGGTGGCAGTGATTGTCGCAGTTTGGCCGAAGCTTGACTTCCATCGAAGGCTGGTAGAATTGGGAATCATGCCGCAAGACGACAAACCACAGAACGAAAAGCCGGGCGAAAGTAACAAGGCCGTGCGCGAGAAGCTCGCTGCGCTTGGCTTCAGGCCGGAGCAGGAAGAGACAGACGAGTGGACTGGAATCGGGATCATCGGCGGCGTCAGAAAGCCGGTCGAGCCTAGCAAGCCCCAGAAGCCTTAACGCGACGAACAAGCCGCCTCGCGCCAGTAATAGGACTCATATCGGCGCGCCTGTCTTGTAATCGACCCATCGGTTTGCCGCGCGATCTAGTTTCAGGCGCTGCCCAGTTTTCGGGTTGATCGCCGTGACTTCTCGATCGCTGTGCTCCCTCTCCCTCTGTGCGAAGTACTGATCGACGCCCCCTGCTGCGATGACGGCATCGCAAAATTCACTGAAGCCATAGGTCAGCTTGCCGCGCATGTAGTTCAAAGCCTGCGTCGTCGCGTCTACTTGATCATCGTGAACGCCAGCCGGAAAACTGGACAGCTCCTCGATGTAGTTGGTCAACCAAGGTGCATCCTGCGGCAGAAAGACACGTCCCGCTTCGAGCATCCCCGTGCAAGCCTGTGCGCGTGCGAAGTGGCTCTGGAGTGGTTGCAATAGCCAAGATTGGCAGGGAGGCATAACAAACGGGTAGAAACCCCGTTCGGTGAAGGCAGCCCATCGTCCCAGTGAGCCATGAGGCAAGAGCTACAACCCGTGTTGGCGGCAGCCCAAACGATGCCGATCGAGCAACTGCCCGCTCTGGTCGGCGGGCTTGCCGAAATCCAGGCGGTCGCCTTGGCGCGGCTGACCTCCCCGGTTGCCCAACCTCCGGCCGTCGATGAAGTCGACTCGACACTTGACGTCGATGAGGCGGCCGCCTACGTCAAGATGTCTTCCAAGTGGCTCTACCGAAACCTCAGTATCATCCCTCACCTGCGCATTGGCGACGGGCGGAAACCGCGCATCCGCTTTCGGCGTGCCGATCTCGATGCCTGGCTTAAGCAGCGCAGGGTAGAATTTAATAATTCACAATAAATATCGCTCGTTTATGCTTGACGGACACGCGAAACATGGATATGTTCGGGCACATGGACAAGCGCAAGAAGCTGCCGCAAGAGGTAAGCAATTACCTCGCTCGTTTAGGTCGCAAAGGTTCCCGAGCACGGGCGACCGCTCTCTCCGCAAAACGGCGCAGCGAGATCGCAAGAAAAGCAGCAAAGGCGCTCTGGTCCAAAAAAAGGAGAAAACCATGAAACAAGGTTACATAGAGAAACGTAAGGACGGGCATTTAGTGCGTTGGAGGGAAGACGACGCGCTAACCGGCAAGCGCAAACAGGTCAGCAAGGTAGTTAAAGGCGACTATGGTGCCGCCCTCGCCTTCCTGCAGGAAAACTCATCCCACCGAGAGTTGAGGAATCCGTGATCCCAGAGCGCACCTTCGGGAGCTATATGCAAAACGAATGGGCGCAGTACGTGCGTGAGAACTGGAAAAGCAGCACGCAGGTCACGCAGGGGAGCTTGGTCCGCCGCCACATCGTTCCTTTTTTCGAGGAGATGCTGGTGTCGAAAATCACGGCCTCTCATATCACCGCCTTCCACGCTGCGCTGGAGGGGAAAGGACTCGGCAAGAAGACTCGCCGACTCGCTCACTCCATCCTAGTCACAATGTTCAGCCTGCTCGTTGATGACGGGCTCATTAAGGGAAGCCCGATCAAAAGGCGATTCTTCAAGAAGGAGGAGAAGAAGAGGAAGATAGAGAAGCCCGCGCTGAGCGAACAGCAACTTGTGCAACTGCTCAACACTGTCCCTCACCACTACAAGAGCTTCTTTATGGTTCTCGCCCTCACCGGGATTCGGACGGGCGAAGCTTTGGGCCTCCACTGGGAGGACATCGACTTCGCAACTCGAACGCTGCAGGTAAAACGAGCGATCTACCGTGGCAATGAGACTAGTCCCAAAACCGAAGATTCTGTCCGGGATCGGCCGCTCTGCCAGGAACTGTACGAGAGCCTGATCCATCACCGAGTCTTGGCTCTGTACAAAGCCCCGCAAGACTACGTCTTCGCGAGTTCGACCGGGCGGCCGTTCCAGCCCGATCAACTCCGCGAGGCGTTGAAGGCGGCGCTCAGGGGGATCGGCGTCAAATTCGAGATGGCGCGGGCCTGCGGCTTGCACTTGTTACGTCACACAAGTGCGAGCATCGTCTACAAGCACACGAACGGTGACGTGCTGATGACTCAACAATGGTTAGGACACAGCAGCCCGAAGGAGACGCTGGAAACCTACGCTCACTTACCGGCGGACCAGAGCCAGAAGACGGCCGAGCGCCTCGCGCAAGGGATCTTCGTTCAGCCTGAAGCGCTGGGGATTGTGGATGGAACTGTGACCGCTGTGCACTAAACTGTGCACTGGAGGTTTCCCACGGGTGGCACTCATAGAGCTAAAATGTTAAGATTCTTAAGTTTACGTGCCGGGCGGTTAGCTCAGTTGGTTAGAGCGCCTGCCTTACAAGCAGGAGGTCGCAGGTTCGAGTCCTGCACTGCCCACCATTAATTCGGCAACTTAGGATTGTTGTTTTCCACGCTCTCCGATTTCCCCACAAATTTCTCCACAAACCGGTCTTGATCCAATAACTCGACGGCTTGCCGTGCGGCCTGCGTCGAGATATGAGTGTAGTGTCTGATCATTTTGGCGCTTAGGTGCCCGACCATTCCCTGTAGCACCGCCAGCGGGACACCACGCTCGCCCATGAGAGAAATAAATGTGTGGCGGAGATCGTGAAACCGGATTCCCTCTAGTCCCGCGGCCCTGCGCAAGCTCCGCCAGGCGCTGCGCCAAGACTGCTGGTGCCTGGTCACATCGAAACCCACGCCGCCCTTCAGTGGATCTGTCCCTTTCGTATGACGCGATAGATCGCATGGCAAAAGATAGTGATTCGGCGAATTTGCTCCCAGCAACTTCGCTCGCAGATAGAGTTTGGTCACGGCTTCGGTAGCAGCCTGGTTTAATTCGATCAGACGATCGCCGGCGGCCGTCTTCGCATGGCGAATCCGCAACCGACGGGCTTCCAGATTCACGTCAGCGAGGCGTAGCTTCTTGATTTCTCCTCCCCGCATGCCAGAATTTGCCGCCAATACTTCGGCGCAGTATGCGACTTCCCACGCCGGATTCGTGGCCGCCGTAGTTTCCAGCCGATGTAATTGCCTGAGATCGAGACCCTGCCCAATATCGCTCTCACGTTCCTTGAGCGGCTTGTAGTGCGCGGCGATCGGGCCCCAGAGATTAGCTTCCCGCATCGTGCCTATCAAGATCCGGAGTTCCAAATTGACCGCACGCTCGCCTACTTCTTGATGCCGCTCGGCCTGATACCCCTTGATGTCATCGATCGTGATGCTCTTCAACTTGCGATTGCCCAAGCGCCGCACGAGTTGGCGTAGCAGCGATTTCTCGTTACTCTTTACCTTCTCTGAGCCGAGATGGGCAGCATGGTGCTCAACCCCAAAGCCCAGCAGCACATGCGACGTCCCAAATTGATTTGTTCGTCGGGAGGGTGCCTTTCTTGAGATTCTCAAGGAACTCATCTTTTTTATCCTTCGCTCCTTTAAAGTCTGCTTTACCTGTCCACTTCTCTTTCCACTTTCCATCTTGATCCTTGTACCTGAACGCATAGATACCGCCATCTCTGCGATAGAGCCCATGGCGTTTACTTTTTGGCATGTTTCCCCCTTTTGCTTGCCCGCATCGCCTTCAGGTATCGGCTACGAGCGACACGATGCGCATGGCCGTGAGCCTCACAGCAATAGATGACGTTCTCTTTCTCCGGTAGAAAGAGCACGCCGCAATGTGGACAGGTCTGGAGACTGAGAAACGCTCTCACAAAGAGAGCGCTTCTCAGGTTCGGGCAATAAATAGCTGGCACAAATGGGGATGAGCCAAGCTTGGATTTCCCCGAGTACCACAAAACCAATCGCGCCTCTTCCATGGGCGCGGTTGCAAGCTGAGGGACGTGGACGTTGCTCCATCCCGGGTGGCTGAATACTTTCGGATCTACGCCGGCCCAGCCAAGGTGCGGCATCAGTTTGGCGTTCGCCTGCTCTTGCAACATCGAATCGCCGGTCTCGCGTGATTTCTTCAGGTGAAGCGTTGCCCTAAGCAACTCATTGTCTTCTGGGCTCAGGGTCTCACGGATCGCTTCGTCAGAAATATCACGATTGCGCAATAGTCGAACCTTCGGCCCGGACCGGGAAGACTTACCGCCGGTTGCGGTTCGTTCAACAACGAGAAGAAAATTTGCTATTCCATCGTGCGCTTTGTTCTGCTCGCAGGGGACGAGAACTGGCAATATCCCGCGGGGCGTTTGGTTTGGGATCGAGACGGTGTCGGTGTCTTGTGATGGTTTGTGCCGTATGTCGGACATTGCTATTGACCATAACACTGGGTGCGCTTATTGTCTACTGCAATCGGTAGCAGGAGGAGCAAACACAAATGAAAGCAGGAGACGCAGCTCGGCGCGCATACACACTTCACGAAGTGGCCATGATGTTCGGGCTCAGCAAGGACTCGATCAAGCGGCGCGCTCGCGACGGGGGTATTCGCACGATTCTTCTGGGGAATAGAAGGCTCGTGCCCGCGGGGGAGGTTGACCGGATTGAACGAGAGGGGCTTCATCGATTGGAAACACTCGTCGAGGAGCGGTAGTCATGACACTGGCGCGCTTTAGAAACAGCGGAGTCTTCGCCTTTGACCGGAATCGCTTGCCCCTAGCGACCATGGTGGACAGCATCCCTGACAATCTCCTCAAACACAAAAAGTTGTCCCCTATGCCCTCCCTGTCCCTTATGGTCAAGGCGAAACTGGAGGTCGAGATCGAAAGGCTCGGCAAGAGCGCAGATCCCCGTGTCGCAGCCTTTGTGACTGCGATGCGGATTCGATATCCGGAGCTGCGCCTATGATGTTAGCGACCTCGAACCGAAACCGCTTTCGGGAGGAGGAATCGCTACTGTGCGTTCCTGACTCCCAACGGGCAGTCCTAGGATCGGTCCTCCTCGACAATAACCTCCTTCGTGGTCCGCTCTGCGATTTGTCGGTCCATGACTTCTCCGGTGTACTGGACCAGGAAGTGTATGGAGCAATGCTCCAGTTGTCAGAGGATGGCCAGACCTTTGGTGTGGTGGAACTCGCTGCCATCCTGAAAAAATCCGGGCATTTTCGGAATGGCGACAGCGAGATCTATCTGGACAGTCTCACGGATGGAGTGGTGCCCCAGGCTGACCGCGTAGCGTGGCACGCTCAAAAAATCCAAGGCCAGGCGAAGTTGCGACGTTTGTGTGGTCTCTGCGAAACGCTGCAACGTGAAGCCTGGGAGTTGACGGCAAACCCAAGCCAATTAGTAGAAAGGTTTGAGCAGCAGTTTGCCGCATTGCATTCACGTGATGACCGGGGGACCAGTTCGCGGCGTCCTGAAATTCTTAATCTGTTTCTAGTCGAGGGAAAAGCTGTTCCCTGGCTCTGGCAACCGTATTTAGCACAGGGCATGCTGGCAATGTTGTCCGGGGACCCTGGCGCAGGAAAAACATTCATTTCGCTTGCCATCGCAGCTGCCCTAACTATTGGCCGCCTGCCTTACACTGGCGAGCCGTGTTTACCCTCCGATGTGCTTTACCTGTCGGTCGAGAATTCTCCTGAGCACGTTGTGCGTCCACGCCTTGATTCATTGGGGGGCGATCCGAAGCGCTTCCATCTCCTACGTGGATCTGTGACAGGAGAGGGGAAGCGGGCTAAGCGTGGCTCTGTGAAACTCTCAGACATCCAGTTGTTAGGTGACTCCATGGAAAAGACCGGGGCTCGACTAGTTGTCGTAGATCCCATCCAGAGCTACTTGGGTGCTGAGGTAGATGCGCACCGTTCCAACGAGACAAGGCCGGTCCTTGACGGACTGGCGCGACTTGCAGAAGAGCACAACGCGTGCGTGCTGCTAGTTCGACATTTTGCGAAGTCACCTACCGGCAGAGCAATTCACAGAGGGCTGGGAAGTATCGACTTGACGGGCGCCGTGCGCACCGAACTCCATGCCGGCTCGGTTGATGAACAACGGGCGGTGGTCCATGCGAAGAGCAATCTTGGGCAGCTTGGCCAGTCTCTTGGATACGCGATCGAAGCCGATGGCTCATTCCGATGGACCGGAAAGTCTGAACTAACAGCTGTGGATCTGCAGGAAGCAGAATCGACACGCGACCAACGCAGTGATATTGACGAAGCGTGCGACTACTTGGAACAGACTCTAGCCAGCGGTCCTCGAAAGGCTAGGGAACTTGAGGAGGGTACGGACGTCCACGTCAGGACTCTGCGCCGGGCAGCCCAAAAGCTAGGAGTACGCCGAACTAGGGACGGAGAAAGAGGACCATGGATATGGGCACTGGAACAAGCATAGGGGACACGAAAGCCCTAGGGGACAGTTTTTTGCGTTAAGCAACCCGGTCCACCATGTGTCCGCTAGGTTTTTTACGGTCGGGAGAATTCGCGATGGGAAAAACCCGCTGAACAGAACAGACCAAAGCAGGCGGCATCTGTGTTCAGCCACAACCTCAAATTAGTGCCTTCGCGGGCGAGGGAGCGACATGACCAAACCTAATCAGTCCGCGCCACGACATCGCGCTTTCGGCGTAGCAGGAGCCACGCAGAACGGACGAGGAAGGGAAGTCTGATGAGTTGGCGAATACTAGGTCGGGGGTGTTGGGGGGGTCGAATACCACCGGGCCAATCGGCAAAGACCGCCACGAGCCTCCGTTTGTTCGTATAAGCCGAAAGTTAATGGATTTTTGGGGGTGCGATGCCGATTAAAAAGGCGCCGAAAGGTCTAGGAGCAGCGGGGAAATCGCTTTGGAATGATGCCTTAAAGGTTTTGCAATTCGACCCGTTGGAACTGAATCTTCTGGCTCACGCATGTAACGCGGCCGACGAGGCAGAGAAGGCGAAGGAGTTGCTGGAAAGCCAGGGCTTCATCATCACGGATGCGCGCGGAAAGAAGATTGAGAACCCCATGTATTTGGTCCTCCGCGACAGCCGAAATTGCCTAGCTCGCCTGCTGCGACAACTCGAGCCGAAGCGAAGGCAGATGCGCATTCCCCGTGGTGAGAGCTGGGGGGCCGGACTATGAGTCGATATAGGACCGAGGCGGAGGCCCAGACGCGTGCAGACGATCCGTGGAATCGCCTATTCGACGATGCGAAACGGGACGCGCAGCGACATGTGGCATACAAGCAGGCATGCGAGCTTGACCGTGTAGGCAAATACGCCGAAGCCGATCGCGTGCTGCGCAAGGCCGGCGTTTCTCGTGCCGTAGTTAAGCAGCGCCGCGACCACATCAACTGGCGACTGGCTAACGAGCGTACGACTGGAATTCAGAGTTAGAGCCATCCGTGACGCGTCCGACAGGGCTGGGCGGGGAGTCCAAGCGTTCTCGATGGTCGGCTGATTGTTTGTGTAATCGCCGCCTGTTTACAACAGTGACTTCCGGTTAGCCCGTGGTCCGGGCACAATTTGCCAACGCGACCCAGCCGATCACATCTACGAGTTCCCGACCAGCGTCTATCGACGCGCGCGTCCGCTTTGTGATGTTGATGAAAGTACGTTCTCAGGCGCACAGTCGAAGTTCAACAGCGCATTGAACAGTTAAGAGTTGCCCCTAACCGTCTCGGCTCACTCCCCCGGAAGGCGATTACCCGTCCTGCGCCAACCGCATTGCCTAGAAGCGGACTTCCGGCCCGCTTCGCTTGTAGTACAAGACCCATCCATTCGTATCGCTCCGTGCTACTGTCATGAGCCAGTTGAGTTCTTTTGCGCGTTGCGATTAATGGACCCGCACCAGCACGGGGGAAAACTCCAATGCCTTCGGCTGAGTGCTTACCGATCACGTTTGGAGTCTTGAAGAATTGGTCGCTTTACTAGAAGCAAAGGAAGGCAGGGTTGCCGCGTGAGACATCTCGTCGTTCTGTATATAACGCAAATGCAAAAAGGGCAGCTAGTTCAAACTCAACAGTTGTACTCGCGAGTTTTCCAATTCTTCCCAGCCGAGTGTAGTAGCCTAGGATTCACTGACAGCCGCCCCATCGAACCGAAGTGGAAAAATCAAATTCGGTATGGACTCTGGGATGCGCGAAAGCAACGCCTAATCAAACACGTGGGAACTCCCAAGTCCGGCCAATGGCAGCGTCTTTAATTCAAAACAGCCCACTACCAAATTTCTGTTACATCGACAAAGATCAAATTAGATCGCGTGAACAATCGCTAGATTGATTGCACGACGGGCGTGCCTGTATGAACGGTGAAAGCGGCAATTTAGGTCGTTGCGCTGAAAACAGCGTGTGCCTGGTACTCGCTCCCAGTGGGCGAGAGACTAGGTGCCGTGCAAATAGTTCACCACCGGGCGGCGCTGCGAGGGCTTCACAACTTTTTTGACAGCACATCCTGCAGCATCGTCTTATCCAGCGTCAGCTCCGCCACCAACCGCTTCAGCCGCCCGTTCTCTTCCTGCAGTTGTTTGAACTGCCGGACCTGGTCGGTCTCTAGCCCCTTGTACTGTTTCTTCCATCGGTATAGGGTCTGTTCGCTGATTCCGACCTGGCGGATCAGTTCTGCCACCGGGACTCCCACCTCCGCCTGCTTCAGTACGGCCACGATCTGCTCCACAGAAAACCGCTTTCTCTTCACGGCAAACCTCCCCTTCCCAGGCAGTAGATTTTGCCGGAAACTAACCCTCACTGTGTCTCAGAAATTGGGGAGCCGCTCAGACGGCCTCTGCTTCAGCGTCGAAAATCCACATGTCATTTGGATCAGAGCTAAAGTTGAACGTTACACCCTCTCTATCCTCAGACCACTGGGAGAGGAAATCCCCCGGTTGGATTTCGGGTCTCTTCTCCGCACCTGATTTGTACCGGAGCGTCCACCCCTTCGGCGGTGGAGCACCCTTAAGGCGAATTCTGAACACCGGCCTTTTGGCGGAAACTTCCTCAACATTTTTCACGGGCGGATTATCTCATACCGGGTTTTAAGTGCTTCCGTCCTTCTTCTCCGGGCGGCTGCTTTCCGCGCTCGGGAGGCAAGGCTACTTCAGTGTAGTAGAATCCGCGACAGGTCAGCATCCGTTGAGGACTATCAACAAAATTTTTTATTTTTACCCGCCGGGTCAGTCAATTTCCTGTACAGTGTTTCCGCCCCTCCCCGGACGAAGTGACTCCTCAAGCAAGTGATTCAATGAATCAATCCCACCGCCTTCGATCTGTAACACATAGCTGTCGAGCATTGATGACTTCCGTCTCCGCTTCAAGGAGACAAGCCACAAATTCTCACTATCCTCTCCGGGCTTGTCTCATTGTTATCCTGGTTGTCGTGGCTGCGCAGCGTCTTTTCGCCGGTACGAAACCGCAGACCTGGATCGAATTGCGTAGTCCGAACTTCATCGTCGTCACCAACGCCAACGAAAAGCAGGCACGTCACTTGGCATATCAGTTCGAAATGGTCCGCGCCGTGTTCCGCGAGTTTTTCAGAATAAGTGCTTCCGCCAAGGACCAGCCCATAACCATCATCGCCGCAAAGGACGAGGACACGCTCAAGACGCTGCTGCCCGAGTATTGGGCAAAGAAAGGGTCGGCGCATCCGGCAGGAATCTACTTTGGGAGTCCGGAAAAGAACTACATAGCGCTGCGGCTCGACGTCAGCATGAACCAATCGGCATCCGAGCCATACGAACCTGTATATCACGAATACGTCCACTATCTCACCCGGCGACTGATCTCGCAGATGCCGCTGTGGTTGGTGGAAGGGCTGGCGGAGTTCTATGGCAATCTCCGCATTGAGGGTAAGAGCGTGTGGGTGGGTGCACCCAGTACCTCGAATCTCATGGTATTACGCAACAACCCGCCACTGCGGCTCAGCACGCTGATCGATGTCAACCGCTCCTCGCCTTACTATCACGAGGAGAACAAGGTCTCCATCTTTTACGCGGAATCTTGGGCTTTGACGCATTACCTGATCGTCCGTGATTGGCGCGAAAAGACGCATCGAGTCAGCGACTTCATTGTGTTGCTTGGACAGAACGTGCCACAGGCAGAGGCGGCGGGGCGGACAATTGGCGATCCAGAGGCACTGGAAGGAGCGTTAAGCCAGTACATTCGTAATTTGATGTTTACCGCCGCGCACCTGGACGCACCTAAGATCGATGAGAGCGTTTTCGGGGTTCAGCCCATCTCCGACGCCGAGTCCTTGGCCGTGCGGGCAGATTTCATGGCGCATGATCACCATTACGCTGAGGCCCAGGAGATGCTGGAAGAATCGCTAAAGCTCGACCCGAAACTGGCTGCCGCCTGCGAGAGCATGGGCTTCCTCTACTTCCAGCAAGGAAAAACGGAAGAGGCGGGTAAGTGGTACTCCGAAGCCCTAGCGCTCAATTCCCAGAGCTATTCTGCTAATTACTACTACGCGGCCAACCTGCTGAGGGGCAGGCTGGACGACGACTCGGCGGCCAAGGCTGAGTCGAGCCTGCGCGCTGCCCTCAAGCTCAACCCGGACTTCGCCCCGCCCTACAGCGCCTTGGCGTACCTTCTCGCGCAGGCGTTGCCGGTAAGCCACCAGAAGCCAGACGAGGCATACATGCTGGTTCTTCGTGCTGTAGTCCTTGAGCCTGGGAACGTTGATCAGCGGATTCTAGCGGTGCAGGTGCTCGAGCGCTTGGGCCGCGCCGAAGATGCCGTCAGGGTGGCCAACCTTGCGGTTTCCCTTGCCAAGACACCCCAGGAGGAGGCAGAAGCGTCAGCGGCGCTGTCGAGCGCTCAACGATTTCAGGCGTACCACAACCAGGCGGAGGAGCTTAGCAAGGCGCATGAATCGGTCAATCAAGCTGCCCAGACCACTCCTCCTTCAACTGAGCAGACTCCAGCGCCTCCGACAGCTCCCAAACCATCCTTTACCAACAACGGGCAATACGCGGGAGACGCCATTCGGCGGGCAGCGCGGGACGCCCTGGCCAAGCGCGGGTCTGCCGCAGCCGGAATGGATGTACTGAGCGATACGAAGGGAGTGGACTTCGATCCGTATCTGAAAAGGGTGCGTGACAATGTCAGACGGAACTGGTACGAGCTGATGCCTGAGTCGGCGCGAGCGCCGCTGATGAAAAAGGGGAAAGTTGATATCGAGTTCGCCATCACAAAAGAGGGCCGACTCGCCGGCATGAAGATAGTCGGCCCTTCAGGCGACGTTGAGCTGGATCGAGCCGCTTATGGCGGCATCACGTCCTGCAATCCCTTCCCGCCCTTGCCTACCGAGTTCAGCGGACAGTATCTCGCCTTACGTTTCCACTTCTTCTACAACCCGGCACAAGTCAGCATCTCCCCAACGAGCGACGTGCAAATGCTTTCTGGTTCATCACAGAAGTTCCTCGCAACGGTAACGGGAACGAGCGATAGCGGTGTGACTTGGAGCGTCAGCGGAAAAGGTTGCTCTGGTGACACATGTGGCACGATTGCAAATGGCCTTTACATGGCCCCGAATGTGTTGCCGAACCCACCCTCTGTGACCGTGAAGGCCACGTCGTCTGATCCCAACACCTTTCCGGCTTCAGTCACAGTTCATCTGGTTCCCGCACCGAAGCCATAGCGTGCAAAGCTTTCCGAATGAATCAAGACAACGGGAATGTTCGCAGGTTCCCGAGTTGGGTGTTCTTCCATCAGGAACCCCATAACTGATGTCATAACGACGTCGGCCTCACAACGGACCGAGTAGACTTTGCGGTATCCAACCAAAGAGGCTCGGGACGAAGGAGGCCGAGATGAAAATTGTAGGCTGTGATCTGCACGCAAGACAACAAACCATAGCCATGGTGGACACTGAAACCGGGGAGTTCGTGGAGAGGGCACTTTCCCACGAAGGCAACGCCCTGCGAGAGTTTTACGGGGCCTTGGAGGGTCCGGTGGTGGTGGGCATCGAAGCCACGGGATCCATGCAGTGGTTCTTGGAACTGCTGCAAGAGTTGGGAATCCAATGCCGTGTGGGAAATCCGGCGAAGATCCGCGCGAAAGAAACGCGGAAGCAGAAGCATGATCGGCGAGATGCACGGTTGATATTGGAACTGCTCATCGAAGATCGCTTTCCGGAGATTTGGATGCCCTCGATCGAAGAGCGGGACTTGCGAACCTTGCTGCGGGACCGACATCAGTGGGTAAAGATGCGAGCACGATTGCAGCACACCTTGCAGGCGATCGCCCTCAATCACGCCCTGCGCCGAGGCCACGCGCTCTGGAGTCAGGCAGGGCAGAACACACTGCAGGCACTGCCCTTGCCACCCTACACCAGTCAGAGACGGACAGAACTGCTGAGCTTGTATGAACAGTTGCAGCAACGAATCCAAGAACTAGATAAAGAAGTGGAAGCCCAGGCCCGACAAAGGCTACAGGCGCGCCGGCTGCTAACCCATCCGGGCGTAGGTGCGGTGACGGCTTTGGCGACCGATGTTTTTCTCGGTGACCCGAGTCGCTTCGACACCGCCAACCAGGTGGCCAGCTACATCGGGATGA
Source organism: uncultured Acidobacteriota bacterium (assembly GCA_963696025.1). Lineage (GTDB taxonomy): Bacteria > Acidobacteriota > Terriglobia > Terriglobales > Acidobacteriaceae > JABCYV01. The sequence continues at coordinate 171,857 of CAVOII010000014.1, read as the reverse complement.
TTCCGTGTGAGCACACCAGCGGGAAGCGACAACGACTGGGAAAACTGACCAAGCAAGGCAACTCCCTGCTGCGCTATCTGTGGACCGAAGCAGGGATGCATGCGGTACGGAAAGACCCGGAGTTGCAACGCTTCTATCGGCGCAAGCTCATCCAGAAAGGAATGGGCAAGGCAAGGATCGCAGCGGCACGCAAACTGGGTATCCGGCTGTGGATCATGATGCGTGACCAGATTGATTACGAACAGTTCTGTCGCCGCGGAAGGTTGCGGCAGAAGGGGAAAGCCCATGCGGGGATGCCTGATTTCAACAGTGGTCCTGCAATGCAGTGACCGGGTCAACTGAATAGGCTGCCCGCCTCCCCATGGGAGGGGAGTTTGCACAACACATCATGATCGAGCGTGACCGAAGAGATGTCTGGTGGGCTACGCCACCACAATGATGAAGAAAACGGGCCGAGCCATGCGGTTGGATACAAATCATCGAGAAGTAAAGACCGTTGCTCTCTCGAAGGAACCAGTGCGTCTGCGCTGAGGGGAAAGTATGCACCGACTTACTAAAATGAAACCCCAAGTCCCTTGACACGACCGACGTCGTTAGAGATGTTGAAAAATCGCGTCTCTGACAATGCCGGCGGTGTCAAGCGCCTTTTCGAGCGCACAGCGGCGTGCACTCGGTGAAGAGCGCTATTTCGTTCTTGTCGAATAAGTGCTGTTGCCAACCCAGGCTCGCATCGTAATCGTTTCAGGTCAGGTACTCGGTCCGACCCATGCATCTCTTCGGTCCGTCACTGCGATCATGATTACTAGTTCAGACTCCCCCTGGAAAGGGGAGCAGGATGCCCAATCAATTTCTCGATGTTGTACCGCGCCCCATCGCGATTTCCGGGCTGTCCTGCGTGCGAACCGAACTCCTCCACTGCTGGTAATCCCATCCCTGACGCCACATCCAGTACAAACGAATCGCCAGGCGACGCGCCATGGCCACTTTCGCCGTCTTGCGTCCGCGGCGCAGCATCAAGTGGAAGTACTGGCTGCGCCATTCCGGCAGGCTGCGCACTGTGACCTGCGCGGCTTCCACCAGCAAGAAGCGCAGCATTGAACTCCCCTGTTTGGTGATATGCCCGAGCCGCCGCCGATTCCCGCTAGATTTTTCCAGCGGCACCAGTCCTAGATAACTCGCGACTTGCTTCCCACGCGAAAAACGTTCCGCGTTTCCGATGATCAGCACGAAGGCCAGTGCGGTGAGGGCACCGACTCCGGGATGGGTCATAAGACGCCGCGCTTCCGGGTGCTTCTCGGCTTCTTGTTCGACCGCTTGGCTCAACTCCGCAATCGTAGCGACCGCTAAAAAACCGAGCCCAATGGAGAGATAGAAATTCAGAAAGCCCGCGTAGAAGGTCCAGCCGTAAGTGATCATGGCGAATCGCGGGCACGAGTGGAATACTATCCGGGATACTACGCCGCCGATGTATTTGACCCGGACGGGAATTCGTTCGAAGTCGTCCATAAAAGCTAGGAATGAAACCACACATCGCCAAGACACCCAAATCACGACAACAGTGGTTGCCTACAGGCAAGGATGCCGAGTCCGAAGAAGCTCAGGAACATGCGAACAGCAGCAGCCTGGCGTTGTACGGATAAACTAGCAAGTCACATCGCGACACTTTGCAGAATTGTGGGGGACTTGTAGTGATTGATAGGCTGCTATGCCGAGCCGATTAGCGCGTTGGTCAGGCAGTTGGGCAGACTTACTCAAAAAAGGATGGACTCTCCGACAAGATATTCTGTCCTGACCGTTCCTTACATGAGGTTTTCCAAGGTGACAGTGGTCAGAAAGAGAGGTTTCCCCAATGAGTGTCGCGAGAAGAGCGTTATTCTTTCTTGGGCTGGCATCCGTTCTGGTTTTGGTCGGTTTTCGAGGTAGGCCACAAGCACTGCCGCGCAGCGAGCCTGTCGTAACACGTGCGATCCAAATCGACCTTCCCTCAGGAGGTACTTGGCCTGTGGCGGTTGGTGCCGATCATGCGGTTTTCTATATTCCAGTCGTGGGAAAGGGAGAAATGCTGGGAGTCATTCCAGTTTCCAAGGGGCAGTTTGTGGGTATTCTGATCATCCCCAGCATGCGCGAAGATAATGATTCCGTGAAAATTCAAGTATCTGCCCTAGTGACGGCCAAAAAGGCTCTATCGGACGCAAACAGCGGTGAAGTCCGATCCTGGCAGAGCGAAGACGCGGGTTCTTATGTGGCGAAGAAAGATGAATTCCTAGTGTTGTCAGGTCTGGGCCGGCTTGGTCTTCCTGTATTGAAAGCGAAAGTTATCGGGAGCTCTGGGCTTAGGCCTCCTGGCGGCGGTAATCACATATTCTGTGGATGCGAATCAACACGAGACGAGCTGAATGACTATTTAGGGTATGTCGGAGCTCCGGAACCAGGAAAGTGCGAAGCGATTGGCAAGTGCTCTGGATGTTGCAGAGCTTCAGTGCCTTAAGACTGGATTCTGATGAGTGGGTCAGGGATGAAGCCAGGTGGTGACAGTGCTTCAACTTAAAGTGCGAATTCTGATGTTTCTTGGGTTGGCAGCAATCTGGGTGGCTCCGCCGATCGTCTGCCAGAAATCTGGGGCCGGCCAAGAGAGGATAATCAGGATTCCAAGCGCGAGCGGAGAACCAGCGCTCGTGCTCCAGATTTCGACGGAGCGGAGCAGTCTGGCAGTTCGATTCGGTCGGGGTGTTTCTTATCGCGCCCGTGCTCTTCGGCAAGAACTTTTTCGAGCCACTTTGCTTGCTTTTCTGCAACCCATTTATTCACCGACGCAGGATGATGGCTTATGAAGAACTTCTCGCCACAACCGTCCCATTTCTTGGAAATCAGCAGCTTTCTCTCGGCTCTGTCCCTTCTTTATCGCCACTGCCCTCATCTACTGAACTTCTCCAATTGAACGCCTTCCGTTCCTTCGCCTTGCTCCCAACTCTTCGGCCAGAGTGGCGGAGATCAGTCTTTTTTGATCGAAGGGCCGGCCTGCGTGATGCTTCCCGGAACCAAGTTCGTCTTGATCGTAATTTTCTGGTGGGGCAACAGGTTTACCTCGGTCTCGAAAGCCTGGTATCCGGGTAGAGCGATCTTGACCCGATGTTTCCCAGGACTCACCAACATTCCTCGTCCAATCCCCCCAAATTCCTGCACGGTCCCCGCAAAACCGTCATCCAGGAAAACAGCCGCCCGTTCTGGTGTGACTTGAAGCTTGATTTGAGACGTGACGGTGGGAAATTGGGATCGAGGATCTTTCTCCATGGTCACGTGCACCACGACAGCCTTGCCCGGCTCCACAACCACCTTCTGAGTGAGATCCCTGTACCCTGACTGGCGCACAGAAATCTCATGCTCGCCTGGCAGAAGCAAAACTTTCTTGTTCTCCTTAAGCTCTCCGACATAGCCGACATATTGCCCGTCGATCCACACCCCCGAGGTCTTTTCCACCTTGGTCTTGCTGACGAATTGCACTTCTCCGAGGACCTGATTCTGCGGGTACGACGCGGTAGGTAACATCAGCAGGAAAAAAAGCAGCGACAGAACCGCCTTGCTGAACACATTACGCATTCTCACACTCTCCCACCATATATAAAGGTCCTTGGAACAGCATTCCCGCGAAACAAACCTCCATTTAGTCTGCTCACATTCACCCCATCGGAGCGGCACTGGCGTCGTAAGGGTCGGACTGCCCAACACCACAAACCACGCAAATACCTAACTCATGCCGCAGTCAAACTCGTTTTCCTTCTGTGCCGGTTGCGGGCTTTTTTTCTGGTGGGGAGAAGCGTTCCCGAACTCTGTCGCTCATATCTTGAACCTTGTCGCTTGCGGTCTGCCACGTCTATCAAGAGAGCAAATTTCGCCATCGATGACCGCTCTCCCATTCGGCAGGGAATCCGAGATTGATTCTGCCAGCGCAGAAAAAGAAGCGAATGGGTGTCCGTTTCGAGAAATCAGTTGACAGCGACCGTGCTCGATGACGGCGAGTGATCGAAATCCGTCGTACTTCAATTCGAAAATCCATTCGGGATGGTCGAAGGGCAGGGGTCTTCGAGACAACGGCATGGGCTGGAATGCCATCGCGTGCAGGATACCAAAACGACTGGCGAAGATTGGGCGAACGTAGCGGGATTGCTGTGCACGTGACAAAGCTGCATTCGAGTTAGGTCGGTGGGGAAATGGCACTTGCTCAAAGAGCGCGATGGGCTAGATTCAATCAGAGAAAGGCGGCTTAGAAAGCGGCATCTGTCACCTCTAGTGGGTGTTCAGATGCCGGTGTGACTGCTGCTCATGCTTTCGGACACGAACCTAACCGATTCGCCCGAGCCTCGATGCAAAATTCCTTGTTTGTTCCGAAAACCGAACAGGACCCCGAGTATTTAGTTCTTGACCGTCATCGTATCCGAGTTGATGGCTTTCTTCCCAGACACCCCTTCCAATCCAGCCAAAATCCCTCGGTATTCGTTCTTGTCGCAACTCACATATCCGGGCTAGGCTTCTTGAGCTTCTGCATGTCCTTCTGCTGTTTTATGAACTCATTCAGCGAGAACGCTACTCCAGATGTATTCAGGTCGCCACCGTACTCTTCCAGCGCAATGGACGATACCCCGTTGTTCCACTCCAGAGATCCCCTCTGAAGTGCGTCGCCCATCCGATTCTGGTAGTCTTTGGCGATTTTCGTTGTGGGCTCTCCAAACTTCGCGATTAGATTAGCCTTCAGCATTTCATAGTAGGCATCGTGCTTTGCGAGATATGTGATTTGCACAAGGCGATCCGCCGAGAATGTCACCAGCTTGGCTTGCATGATGGCATCGGCATAGGTGATGAGCATAGATTCCCCGAGTGTCGTGCACATCCCGCTCCACTTTCCCCGATCCCTTATCAAGATGGAAGTTCGGCATTCTGGTGCTGGTGTCTTTGTCTTTGCACTCTGGGTTGTTCTTGCGATATCACCCAGTACATCGCCCTTGACGTGGTAGGAATCGAGAGGTGCGGTGGTTCGCGTTTGGTCTTGGGCAAATAGCAAAGCGACGGAGCAGAAAACCAACGCTAGCTCTCTCATGTGTGGAGGCACCTAAACTGGATTAGTAAGTTCGGTTACCCTGGCAGCCGTCGTGTCGATTACCAATTACCATTAATTTCTTTGAAAGCAGATAAAGCTTTTTCCGTTCCCAGTTCTGTAAGATGATAAAAACAACAAAATGGCTGACCTACTCTTTTTAGATCGCCTCGCTCCCATCTACCAACAATCCAGCCAGCTTTTTCCATGCGATAGAGGACTGGGTAGACAGTACCTAAACCTATACCGGTCAAACTGTCGATGTTAGCTCCTGATAAATTACTTTCTGTGAGCAAAGCACGCATAACCTTAAGCATTGGTACAGTAATCTGTGGTTCCTTCATTTCTGTGGGCCGTTTTCGCTGGTGAAGTTTGGTGGGTTCGTGAGTCACCACTTCGCCTTCCAGCGGTCGCTGGTTTCGGGCACGCATTTCCGCCTGTTTTTCTTCGAGTTTCGCCATTTGCCGTGATTTCGTCTCTTTTCTTTGAAAAATGACGACCCCACCCCCGAAGGGAGCTTGAGGAGGCGCTAATCGCCGAGACCGTAGAACATCTTGTCCCACAATTTGTTATCAGAGCACGGAACCTCGCCATCGACATCACCATCGACCTGCCGCATGTGTGGCACCCACTCTTGATGCGACAACACGAACTCCCTGAACCTCTTCAGGAACTTCATGTACTTGTCGACCGAAGGGGCATCTTTCACAATAAAGAAATCGTCGACACGGCTGTCCTCGATGGGAAAGGCGTCGTTCCGATTTAGATGATGCCAGAATTTCGTGCCCCATACTAGCCAGTTGCTCTTTCCGTAAAGGGGCTTCACGAATGGACGGTAGAGGATTTCGATGGTGTCTCGGCTCGGGACTTGAGACAGAATGGGCGATGCCGAACTTGCAGCCTGCCAGTACTCGGCGCGGTTCTGAAAAATATCGTTCGCGATAGCTGGAGCCAATGCATATGCAGCCTTGAACCCCGCCACTCCGCCGTAATCCCGGCCTATGAACTCCACTTGTCGGAGAATCTCCTCGCTCGTGAGACCGAGGCCACCCTTGAACATTTCGTGAGCTCGCACGTCGAGGTCAGGGTTCTTGACGCAACCATCCGCACCGTGGTTGTACGTGTTGATGCCTCGCTTCGCATCCTCAAGGGTGACCGTCATGTAGGTTGTCGCCACTGAACTTGGGTTTTTGTTTTTCATCATACCGCTCTGCTGTGACTCGACAATCCTCGTAGCTGTGCCGCCCCGCAGCTTCGCGTCCAGAGCATCGATAACCGCCGCGTAGCGGGCATGCCCGCCGTTGTCCACCGGCACCGAACTCGCAGGCCCATAACCCATTGCTCGACGTTCATTCGGCGACAAGTTGGCATAGATGACCGCGTCGCAAGCCCTCTCCACAGCTCCGTGGTAGGTCTTAAAGAACGCAAGATCAAAAATGTTTCCATTAGGTCGAATGGCAAAAGTAGTTTCTCTGTGCCATGGCTCGCCATTGACGACGAACCGCCCGTAGGCGCGACCGTCCGGGGAACTCTCGACGACTACTTCCGCCCCGATGCCTCGCTTTGCCAGTAGATAGGCGACCAATTCTGGAACCGTCATCTTTTGCCTTTCGACGCCGCCACACGTGGTTGCGTGACGCATCTGGTAGATGTTCATTATTTTTTCACCTGTTTCGCGTACACGGGAATGGTTTGACCTCTGCAAAAAACGCCATAAGCATCGCAATAACTGTATAGCTCCGTATGGTCCAGAAACGGAACAATGAAACTGGTATTCACGCCATAGGTGGTGAAGTTGGTTCCATCAACCAAAGTAAACGTGTATGGATCGTTTGGAAAGACCAATTGCAAAGCAGCATCTATGCAACCGGTCCGAAAGCTAGTCACGGCTCCAGCAGGTAGCGTCGCATCATTAGGCTCCAGAGTCAAAGGCTGACAATTGCTAAGGATGGTGCTGTCTTGCGAGTCAGAGAACCACGCGACGCCCAATCCCAGGCTTTCACTCATGGGCCCAAAAGATACCTGGGTTCCATTGACATTCACGATAATGTCGCTGAATTGAATCGAGTCGCTGTAGTAGATGCACCCCGGTGGACACGTTTGTCCGTTATCAATAAACCAGTCAAACTCATACAGAGCTTGACCGCTCGGCCACACAATCTCATAGAAGACCCCAATCTGGGTTCGCTGGGCCCTACTGTGGCCAGGAGGCACCTTCCGCCAATCCGGCCGTAGATTAAATTGGGAATGGAAAGCCTTCCAGTTTTCTTTTGTCAAGAGAATCGGACGGTGTTGGGTCGCTGTTTGGGCCATGACATTGGCGACAAGCAGCACAAGGACTGCTAGCGAGACGACGAATTGGGTGAAGCGATTCATTTGAATCTTTCTTTGGGGGAAGGAGTGGGTGGACGGTTGGGACGGAATTGTCTAGTGTTGGGCCGATTGTTTGGGCACGCGACGCTGGGGGAACCGGAGCCGGTTCAGCCGGAGAGAAAACGGGGGATTAGACTGAGCAACACCACTATATGCTCTAGCAAGGGATTGTCAAGTCTGGAAACCACTCGGCAAACTTCTAGATGTCGCGCCCCGGCAAAGCAGTTAGACGAGCGGGCCTCCGCAACCCGTGCGTAGGTTCGCAGTCCGGGAAGACGACGACCCACGACGGTTCCTGCTTGAAACCACTAAACCGAATACGCGAATCTGCAATCGTGTGCCACCTAACTGTTTAAGTCAGGCGTTTGCACAAGCTTGCGCCGTCCCTTCGCCCCCACCCAAGGCCCATCGGACATCACGGTGTGCAAGGCCAAGTCTTGGCTATCACAGATAAAGCATATGCAGTTTCTCGTAAACTCTGTATATGCTCTGCGATGACCTCGGGTCTCTGACCCTTATTTTTTCTTCCGCTCTAACCAGATTTCGGCTGGACGACGATTGTAAAATGGTGTCGTCTCCCTTGCATCTCCTGTCATCTTCTTCCACCATGCGATGAGTTCAGTCCTTCGAACCCGAGGCCCAGCGAATTCCCTCGTCTCTGGAAACGGGAAGCGTGCTGCCGCTTTCGTCCGTGCTCTGTTCCAATATTGCACTGTCTTTATGTCGACGTTGCAATATGCGGCAACGTCTGTATACGACATCCACTCATTCCCGCCCTATGTTCGGGCCACCTATTGCGAGGAGTCGTGCGCAACAGTCGCGGTGGAAGAGTAGGTGCGGGCAGGAAAAGGCTGCCTCAATGTGAAGTGTTATTCAAACTGCTGAAACTTCGGAGCTAGGGGGAAGGCTACGCAACTGTTTCAGCTTCTCCATGCGGGTAGAAATTGCAAGAGACGGTTCGATACAGTACACACTGTCTCGTTCGCTGCCTGGCATTGTCGAAGCAATACCACTTTTTAATGCAAACTTTGTCCCTTTTGCTTCATCGTAGGAATGCGCCTTCGTCCAGGCGGAGGTGGACCCGTGCCTCATTATGATGAGTCAGGACTGGATACCGAGCTTATCCGACTAGTGGAGCAACAAATCGACCTCATGGAATTGGCTGTTTTTGTGAGGCTGACCGATGCAGAACTGACTGAATACCGGAGAAGAGAGAATCGAATCTCGGAAATGCTGGAGCATTGCCCGGTATAGTCTTTGCCCGCAAGGCCGAGCAACGCCGACTTCCGTCGGAGTGATCCCTATTGCTCAGACTCGGCTTTGACTACAACGTAACTTACGGGAAGCGTCTAAAACTATATCCATTCTAGGAGGACCATCATGAAGAAGAGGATATTCGCGTGCGCGATGACCGCATTGTTGCTTGCAATCTGCAGTTGGGCAGACGACAAAGAAAAGGACGAGGATCGTCTGAAGAATGCCGGCACGGTGCTGACAGAGATTCTGAATATCCCAGACGACGTTCCTCAAGATCTCCTCGATAAAGCCGACTGTGTGGTTATTTTTCCATCGGTCCTCAAGGCCGCGTTTGTGGTCGGTGGCAGTTATGGCCGCGGTGCGATGACGTGCCGCAGGGGCGAAAATTTCAACGGTCCCTGGGGCGCGCCCTCAATGATGGCCCTTGAGGGTGGCAGCGTAGGCTTACAAATCGGCGGGCAAGCGACTGACTTCGTCCTTCTCGTGATGAATGACCGCGGTGCGAATGGAATCTTGAGCAGCCAAGTGAAGCTCGGAGGAGATGCGTCGGTAGCAGCAGGACCAGTCGGTCGTAACGCGTCTGCAGAAACCGACGTCTCGATGCGTGCTGAAATATTGAGCTATTCACGCGCGCGCGGCCTATTTGCAGGCGTTTCGCTCGAGGGTTCGACCATCCGACCTGACAACGACGCAAACACGAGAATCTACGGGGAGAAAATCTCGGCGAAGGATATTGTAATTGCTCACGAGACGCATGTCCCTCCCGCCGCAGAGGGCCTTATTTCGACGCTTAACGCGAAGACGCCGAAGCACAAGTCGCCATAGCAGTCGTTTTAACTCGGATATGCACTGCGTTCGATAGTAGCCCCAGCTAGAGCATTGCCCTAAGCAAACGCTGATAGCCGGGAACAAATCGGCACCAACCGCGCGCAGCGTTGCGTTCCGCGAGCAGAGCTGGGGAGATTACATTTGCTTAAATGCGCTGTGGACGCGCCTCAGATTCCCACGATCTGGGCGCTTTGCTTCGAGCGAACACCTGTTCCAGAATCAGGACAATTAGAGAATTTCGTTCACGGCAGGCCGATTTCCGTGTCGAATTGCGCTCAGGCCGAACAGGTCGAGGTCTCGCGTGAAAGAAGTGGGAGACGTGGGGCCTCAGGCTTGTCAGCCTGCACTCGCGTGCCATCGGAAGCAGCACAATCGGGCTATTCCCCTCAGGTATACGGCGGCCTAGCTTTGGCGAGGCTGGCGGGGGAGGTTAGCAGCGAGACAGTCGCTTCTTCTTTGACGCACGGGCGATTGTTTCGCCTGGGAGACCTCTGTCCGTCAGCCCCAGTCGAACTAACCCGCCTTGTCAATCATCCTCTTGGTGCGGTCGCCAGTTGCTTACTATCTTGGTTCCCACCTTGCCAACATGACTCGCATCCCAGTAGTGTGATCCCAATCTAGACGCCTGTCTCTTTTCTGGCCCTCCCCTTTTCATATGCCTGTTTCGGAGGAAGGGGCAGGTGTATGTCCACCTATCACCTCGCGCCTACTGGCAACCAAAATTTCAGTTTAGCTCTGCCTTGTGACCATTCCGGGACACGAGGCGACAGCGACCATTCTCAATGTAAGCGAGCGCCCGAATCCGTCGTACTTCAACTCGAAGATCCAGTCAGGATGGTCGAATGGCGCTCTCTGAGAGCGCAATGGAAGTGGTGTGATATTGCGAATCATCGACGGCTACGATAGCAACAGGCGGGACGAAAATAGGGCGAAAGGGGCTTAAATCTTCCTGACGTCGCCCGGCGATTTGCATTGACACCAGCCTTTTCGAGGGTAGAGTTATCCCGCTCAGCCGTACCTGCCCATCTGTTCCTTCGCTGTGGTTCGACTGAACCGGCCCCTCGGCTCCCAGCCCGCAGAGGAGGCAACATGAAATCCGGAACAAAGCAAAATTTAATGAAGCGAGTGAATAGTCAAGGCTCATTCACCACTCCTACTTGTAAGCCTTCTGATACTGGCACTTCCTACCAACTGTTGCACAAGACCATTTGGCAGCACCTCTTAATAGTGTTGCTCCTCCTGCTCTCAATGGGAGTAGGATTAGGCACCTCAACCGCACAGGCTCAGACCCGTATGTGGCGAATTCCCTCTCCAACACCGTCTCGGTTATCGACACCGCAACCAACACCGTGGTCGCGACTATTCCTGTTGGCTCAAATTTTCTTGGGGTAGCGATCACGCCTGACGGAACCCGAGCCTACGTGACCAATGAAGAGTTCTCCAACACTGTCTCGGTCATCGATACTGCGACCAACACCGTGGTTGCGACCATCCCTGTTGGCGGAACTCCTGTTGGAGCAGCGATCACGCCGGACGGAACCCGCGCCTACGTGACCAATATGACCTCCAACACAATCTCAGTCATCGACACCGAGACCAACACCGTAGTTGCGACCATTCCTGTTGGCCTAGCTCCTTTTGGGGTAGCAATTACGCCTGCGCCACAAGCTCCGAAGAGTAAAGAGCAGTGCAAGCATGGTGGGTATAAGAAGTTCGGTCCGCCTGCCGGACCTTTCAAGAATCAAGGGCAGTGCGTCAGCTATGTCGAGCATCATTAGCGTGGCGCATAACTGTGATATGTCCTTATTGCTCCCCCGGCCCGCAGCCCTGCGCCTTGCGGCAAGTGGCTCGACGAACGGGGTGTATACTTCCGTCTTGTCTTGGTTGGAAGTTCGAGTATGGAGAGAAAGCGCAAGCGCCGTTCGCGCTCTTCAAGCCTAAAGACAAACCCTCTCGTACGAAAACATCTCACCGAAATCAGTCGCGCTCTTCTTGAAGGTGAAAACAAAGAAAAATTTGTAGCATTCCTGAAAGACCACGAAAAACAAGGTCTTTATGCCCTGTATCGCAAGAATGGTGAACTCTACTATGTAGGAAGAGCCTCCAATTTGTTGCAAAGACTCAGCACCCATACCAGCGACTTGCATGGCAAGAAGTGGGATAAATTGGCAATCTACATTATCGACAAAAAGTTAACCCTGCATGATGTGGAGTCTCTGCTAATTGCAGTTTCCAAGCCCGAAGGCAACAAGAATCGCGGGAAGTTGAAAGGTGATTTGAAGATAGACCTAAAAGACTTCATGAAAACAGCCGCTATTGAGGAAATCAACGCCAGTCTATATCCAAATCAAGAGCCGAAGCAGACACAGAAGAATCGTAGGGTCACGGAAAAGAAAATCGATGCCTTCATCCAACAGAACGGCGTCGTAAAGACAGCAGAGATCTTAGGTGTTTCAGCAGGACGCGTAAGTCAACTTCGGGGTGAAAAACGACTGCGGCGTTGGGTGATTGCTGCGGGAAAGCGAGAAAAGATGCTAATTGCAATCGAAACGAGCTAAGAACAAGAAAGCTCAGTAAACAACGTTCCGTACGACGCATACCTACCCCTGGGCTGATGAGGCTGGCTGAAATAAAAGAATATGGCCTCCGAAACTCAATATAAGGTTCTCAAGGAATCGCTTAATCGAGACATGCAGTATGCGGCGATGCCAATTTCACCTCTACACGCTGGTCGGCTTTGACCTCGAAGTTTTCCTCCCAACACGCATCGTTGGCTCCCGCATGTCCCCATGCAACCAGCATATAGGAACCCGGCTGCACCCCTGCAAAGTGAAAGAGACCCTCTTCGTCCGAGCTGAGGATACGAGCCTGATCTTGTTTCCTATTCACTTGAGCCCACTCCAAGGTGGCCTTAAGGGAACTGTTGAGGACCAATAACTCGGCCCGGCAGGAGGCATCTCCGGGCGTCGCCAACAATTTGTATGATTCCTTCATTTTTTCAAGCTTCGTGTTCAAGTACACTACAGCAGCAGTTCCGCTATCTGATCCGTAGAAAAGAATTACTTGAGCCAGCCTTGCTGGTTTCAGATCACCACCTTTTGTAATCAGAAATATCCTTCCGGTGATGTCACCGGTTTGGGCTTTCGGCCCTCGCTGTTGCGGGAACTCCGCTATTGGGACCTCAGTTTTAGCTTTGGCCGCTTCCTCAGTTCTGGGACAGCGAAGATCGTCCTCTCCGATAGCTCCAGAGGTAACCTCCGGTGATTCAAGTCTCAGCTTCTTAATGCCGAATCTGCACAGCTGTGCTTCCACTCCGCTATTTTGAAGAAGTTGGTGAAGGCCCGTGCGAACCTCCTGCGTTTCAAACGCCTTCGGGTCAGCAAAAACAATCACGTCGCCGAGAGCACGGACCTGCATTTTGGGGAAACCTGTTGCTAGAGAGGTTTGTACGATGTTAACAATTTCCGCGATGTCCGGGGCCTGCCTGGCCGCGTTTGCAGACGAAGATTGAACATCTCGTGTCCCAATCCGCTCCTTTTGAGTGTCAGCGCTAGAGGAGTCCTGTTGGCCTTGATCGGCCGTCTTCCCCAAGTTTGCATGGGTCGAGGACCCGACCATCGCCCCACTGTTCGTCGTTGAAGTTGATACTGGCTGTCCAGCGCGCTCTCTAACAGCGCTCGGGAGCGCGTCCAGATAACGCTGCACGTCCTCGCTTCCTTGGTCAGCGGCTTTGCGGTACAACGATAGTGCTTGCTGGTAATCCTGAGCCACGCCTCTTCCGTTCGCGAACATCCAACCGAGATTGAGTTCTGCTGTGGCATAACCCTGGTCGGCGGCTTTGCGGAACCAGACAATAGATTGCTGGTCGTCTCTGGGGACTCCGTTTCCATCCTTGTATAGCATGCCAAGCTGGTTTTCTGCCTGGACATTCCCCTGCTCAGCGGCTTTGCGGTACCAAGTCACTGCCTGAAGATAATCCTGCGCGACGACGCCCAATCCGTGTTCGTACATATATCCGAGGTTGTCCTCCGCAGAAGAGTCGTGCTGGTCAACCGCCTTGCGGTACCAAAGCAGCGCCTGCTGATAATCCTGAGCAACGCCCAATCCGTTTGCGTACATATATCCGAGGTTGTCCTCCGCAACACCATTGCCTTGATCGGCTGCCTTGCGGAACCAGACAATAGCTTGTCCGTCGTCCTGCGCGACTCCCAGCCCATCCTTATACATCCGTCCGAGATCGTTTTCTGCCGCGGCACTCCCCCGATCGGCTGCCTTACGATACCAAACCAGCGCCTGCTGATAATCCTGAACGACGCCTACTCCGTTTCCGTACATATATCCGATTCTGTACTCCGCAACACCATTGTCTTGATCGGACGTCTTCCCCAGGTCTGTCCCCATCGGGGAGCCATAAGGGTTGATCATGGCCTTTAACACTGCGTCGCTCACTTTCGCTGCTCTGAGTGACTTCAATCCCTCAACACTGGTATCGAAAGTCGTCGTCTTTACCGATCGAATTTTCTCAATAATTACGTCATCAGAAAGCCCCAGAGAGACCATCTCGATCACATCTTTGTTTGAAAGCGGCTTAGGCTCGACCTGTGAGCTTGCCATCGTGAGCAGGGAAGAAATAACCAACAATGTAACTGCGAAGGAGCGCATCTCACATCTCCGAATCGTGGTGCTCAAAAGGGGTTATTCCTTCACCGGAGACAATCCGATCTTTAAGGGAGGCTACAACCGGTCAAATTGTATACCTTCTCTCAATTTTGCAAAGATTCATAAAATAGAACAGTTATCGACCGGGCTCGTGTTCGTGGACGACGATTTCGAGAAGTCGATCCAGAGCAACAATGAATTCTGACATGTCCTCAGTTATGCCGGAAAAGATGCCCAAGCTTGATGCCCTCGTTCAAAACCTAGTGCTGAAGGTTGCCCGTGCCGTCCCTCCCGGAACGGGACACCGCTCCGCCTATCTTCTGAACTAGCCCACCTTTAATTCAACGAGATGCCCACCAGTTCCCGCCAGTGCCGGTCAGTGCCTCGGACGCGGTCGGCGTCGGCCCGCCTCCGAGAGGATGCCCGACCTTTCATCCCCGATTTATACTCCCGAGGGTACTCGGGCAATGAGTAGGACAGGGGAGTTACTCTACTCGCACTATTGGGACGTCCCAGAATTAGGTGGCATGAAACGCCAATCCAATCACTGGGGTCCTATGGGTACGACTAACTGGTTGCTGCGGGGTCCGAATGGGTGGATAGTTTCACCGACCGACCCTTTCAGAGTGTTTCAGGAGCTTGACCAACCCGCTGGCTTTATAAGGTATCAGGATATGTCCCCTCTAAAATAGATCAGACGGAGGAAAAATCATGAACGCATACATTAGCATCGTCGGCCCCGAGGTGCGCTATGGGTTTGAACTGACCGATGATGATCTGCGTGAGATTGGCGAATTCACGAGGGAGAATGTTTCAAAGTGGATAGAGTCCGCCCACTCCCGCTGTGTTTTTGAGGCCGGGTGGATGGAGTCGCCCTACGCCAACTCTCTTTTTCAGGTCCGCATCTACGGGTGCGAGGATTTCCATGCAGTTTGTGGCGACATAGATATTCCGTGGGCTAAGGAAGAATCGAGATTTATTTTTGAGCGTCCGCAACAACAACAACAATAGGATTAGGTCGGGTATGTGCTGTGTAAACAAAATGTCGTACGAGACGCGCCAAGAAGCTGAGACTGCTGGACGACTTCGGCACATCAAACTGTTCACTTACACTTGTCCCGAATGTGGGCTGGTTCACCTGACCCGCGCAGAAAGAAAGCCAGCGGTCGCCGCGAAATTACACCCAGTTCCGGCAGTGAAGCCGAAACCGACACTGCGTGGCAACGAGGCGCGACCGGCGCGGGGGATCACGCTGGGCGAAATGTTGGCGATGAAGGGGTTCACGATTTAGAACTATGCGGCTTGAGCCAGTGCGGGCAACAACCCCAGCATCACATTGGTCACTGCGAATTCACCAAAGTGTTCAAGCGCGGCGACATCATACGCAGCGGCAAAAACGGCTTTGGGAGGATCATAATGGACATGAAGACATTGGTGGTTGGTCAGGATGTTTTTATGCGTAGCGGGGAAGTTGGAGATTGGGCTAAGGTAGTCAAGGTTACGCCCACAGGCGTGATAGTGCAATCTGATCCCAATTACGGTGATGAACTGATCCGATTTGACAAAAATGGCACGGCGTGCGACAGCAGCGACATTGGCATTGACGAGTACAAGGACATCGTACTGTTCGATTACGACAAGACAGGCTATCTTGCCCCTGCATCGTGTGACGTTGATGTTGACATTGAAAGCGTCAAGGCTATCGTATCCCAGTACGACGAGACGGGACTTATTCCCCGCGCAACGTCTCACAATGGCGGAGACAGGCGTAAGTTCAGGCAGCGTTTTTGGGAAAACTTTGAACGCCTAAAAACACATAGTCGGTATAGCAAAATCCCCGGCACGAATGGCGGACCTTGGAAACTGTATTTAAATACCAAAGATGCAGGATTCGCAAAAACCCGTGCGACTTCCAAGATACCGGGATGAGACCCGGCTCCCAACAGGCGCGATAGTAACCACACTTCAGTGCCATTCCCCTTCTGTTCGACTAATTGCTAGACTGGAGGTGCATCAAGAGCGAGTCGGACTTGCTCCGACTCCACCAACCGTGAGAGGGGTTCTGTTCGAATCTCCACCGGTGGTCTCAGCCCACGCAGGCTATCGCGTAGCGGCTGGATGTGGCCCGAAAACGGGCAAAGAGGATTCCAAATGACCACCAACTTACTAGATGCTGTCAATGAATTGCTTGACGCTGGCTTTTCTGTGGAAGAAATTGTTGGACTTGTCCAGCAGACAGCGTCTGCGCCGGTGACTGATCTGGAATCAATCGTCTAGGCTTTCGGGGCGCGGGTGTCGCCTTCGACGCCCACCTGTCTACTTCGCCTTGCGTTTCTTTTTTGGCGTGCGGGTGTAGTTCGATAGACCGAGGGTGATGATCTCATTCCTAGAGAGACCGGCCCCCACTAAGACCTTCCTGATCTTAGGCCACGCACCGATGGCGGTCTTTGCGATACTCCATACAAGGTAGGCGTGCTCAAGCGCACTCCACGGCAATCCGCCGCCATTCCTGCGCTTAACCCGAGGGCGGTGACGCTCGTGGAACTCTACTGCCACTCCCAACGCCGCCAGTTCATCTTCTACCTTCTCAACTTTGCGACCGACCTTAAGTGAGACGTGAACTCGGTAGTGCTTCACAGTCGTGGATTATAGAGTACCGGGAGTTGAACAGCCAGCCCGTCAGCCGAAAGCCCCTCGGACGCTACTTGCCTCGTATTGCGTTCGGGCTATGCTTGATGGAACGACGGAGGATTTTTGTGATAAAGAACTCTCTATTAACTCTGCTGTTCACCATGCTTTGGGTAGGCAAAACACACACTCAGGAAGTGAAACACGCACCAACCGTCGAGCAGTGTCGTGCCGACCAGCGGTTGTGGTTGGACAAGCTAGAGGGGTCTTCAGCAAGCTTGCCGAATTATCTAACTCTTGCTGGATGGTTTCACGAGATGCACGAGTGTAAGAGCGTTGATCCTGAGAATCAACGCCGCTACTACAATGTTTGCGGAGAGATTTCCTCGGAACAGTTCGTCCGCTTAACCGGTTTTCTTGAGCGTCATGGTCTGTACGACAAGTTCATCGAGGAAGATGCAGCGGGAAAGAGATGAACGTCGCTGGTGAGATACCCTCCAATCCCGCCGCAATGACCCCTGCGGATCAATCCTAGCCCCTCGGACGCGCTGATGGCTCCAAGTACCCTCCGCACGCTACAGGCTTCCTCAGACGCTGGTGCATGGTCGTGTTGCACAATCCGTCGCCTGTAGGCAGTTCAGGGCAGTCGTGTGCAGTTCACCGCAGCCCAAAACCGTTGAAAACACTGGAAGTCCTTTGTTTCGGAAGGGGTTTGGATGGTTTGGCCGATCATTGCGCCTGAATCTTAGGACCAGAGGTAGGGCAAGTCAATGAAGGGCGGAAAGGTGGTTCGGTGGCACGCTCGTCCCAAAAGCTTACGCACGATGTGCTCGATTCGCTGCTGTCGTGCTGTCACCATGTTCTTGTCGGCGTCCTCGAACGGTGGAAGAGAAAGTTTTTGGAGGGTCGACTTTTTGGAGGGTCGAGCTGACAACATCAAAGGTTCTAACCTGGGGAGTTCCTACCAATATCTTTTTCAGGAGCTGCAACGCCTCTGCATAACTCGTTGAATTGTAAACGCGTGCGTTCTCTTCCTGATCCCAGAAGCTAATCGCCACGATTTCTCTGCCGCTGGGGACAGCTAGCGTGATCGTATCGAGGAAGCCCTTTTGCTTTCGGAGCCATGGCAGGATTTCATCGTCCATGACCCTCGTAAATTCGGCTAATGTGCCCGGTTTCAATTTGACGGCAACGTGGCGAGCAAACATGTCAACCTCCCGTGGGTCGCTGGGCCGAGTTGTTGGCGTGAGATATTCCTGCTCTTTTCAGCCAACAAGTTCGGCGTCAACACGCATTCCCCAGCGCCTCAATAGCCATTCGGGGATGTAGCAATTGTTTTTGTTGCGTTCACACCACAGACGCAGCACCTCTGAGGTTGCACAAGTCTGGTCATTCAGTCCGAGCTTCCGGACTTGTTCGTCGAACGCGGTTGCCAGCCGCGGCATTGGTGGGAAATGTCCGCGCGTCCAACTCGGATTTCCGCGTTTACGAGGCATGAGAAACCGCCTCTTGTGTATCAAGAAGATGATACGCCCGCTTGACTCTCGCGCTACAACCCCAATCAGAACAGTTTTGTGCACCTTTCTCCGCCTGGGTATGGCACACTTCCAGAGTCGAAAATTCACTTCTCTTCGGGAGGGTCCTCTCCGGTGTCGCCAGAAAAAGCTAACATCCTCAAACAGATTGCTGATGGCCACAACTACCGGACAATTGCCAAGAACGTTGGGACGACGGAGCAGGTGATCAAAAACATCGTCCAGAAACTATGCCGAGCAAACGCGGCGCCGAATCGCGTTGCGCTCGTCGCTCGCGCATTGCGAAAGGGAACGATCTCTTAGCGAGTCTCCAAGCCGAGAATCGTGTGACGGCCGTCGCGACCGCTATTCGCCAGGGGTTGATCGACTGAAGCCAGGCTAAAACGATGAGTCGCGCCATGCGGCCCGCCAACCCCCTTTTAGGCTGCCCTCGATTTGCGCCGTCCCGATGAGATCCTCCCAAGGGGTTGAGTAGAATTACGTGGTCGTCATGAATATCGGCCACTCATCTGTAACGTCCATCACCATGCGCCTGACCTGTTCAATTTCGTCAATCTCCTCTAAACTCACGTCGGAAATGTTTGCTGCGTCTGTTTTGGCAAGCTCGTGGAAAATGAGATAGAAGCGGGTCTGATGTTCCGTGCTTTCAAGTGGTCTGTTCTCCTGTTTTGGTGTCATCGGGCCACCTTCCGTCTTGTTTGAAGTTCCAGTTGCCTTCGCATCGCACCTAGATTATGACTCACTTGGCATTGATTGCAAATTAAGGTGTCGTTAGACGGGAACCGTTCCGCGCCGGGTTGTAACGGTTGTAGTTGGTCAAAATCAGCTTGAAGTGTGTGGGTTTTCTTACATTTGGGGCACATGAACTCCACAATCGCCGCCATTGGTGCCTGTGCTCCTGGAAGTGCGGGTTGTTGCGGTCTGGGGCCGGGAACCATAGGTAACTGCGGCAACATGCCGGGAATTTGCACTTGGCTGAAGAATCTCACAATCTGAGATGAAGGGGTCTCAAAAAGCTTATAGATGTTTGTGCCATCGAATGTCATTTGCAGCAGCACGTGGTAACGCCTGATGGCATCTGCTAATTCAGCAGACTTGCTGTAATCCATGATTTCCAAGCCAATGCCAGCTAGGTCTGGTAGTTTGATCGAGCGTCCATGACTCAACCATTTGCTGTGGTCGCATAACTTGTCCGCAATCTCTTTTGCTCGTGCTTCTTTCTGCTGAGGAGTCACCGGTGTACCGGGATTATGGGTCCGGTGAGAAATCCAATTCTTGAACTTGTGTTCTTTTAACCAATTGGTCACAAGCACTTTTGCAAATGACAATGCGTTTTCTGCGTTCTGAATTTCGCCGGGGGAAATGCGCTGAAGTATCGGAATGTAAGCTCGGTTCAGTGAATTGGCGGTTGTAACTTCTTCCTTGATTCTTTCCAGACCCTTTAAGAATGCCTCAGCGGAAAAGACTTTCCCTTCCCATTGTATCTGTGCATCAATCGGTCCCAGTGAGGATGCAGGCTCCATGAGAATTTCGTCACCGGCCATCACCATGATGGTTCCCGCGCTCTTGGCCATTCCCGGAATTATGAAAGCCACACTCTCGTACCTGCTGTGAAGGAGCCGAACAATATCCTCAGCGGTCTCACCGCTGCCGCCCCCTGTTTCAAGCAGCACGTCGATAGCACTACCGCTCAGATTCGAGAGTTGGTCGGTAATTGGTAGAAGGTCAGAGTTATCTATTGCAACAGGTGCGCCCTGTCGTGCCTTTGCGGAATCCGATGCGTAAACCAGAACATCCCGATTGCGCAGTTTCGCTATACGAGCCAACTGTTTTTTTCGCTCTGCGTTCAGGTCTAACTTTCCGGCTTGGTCAAGGTACTCACTGTATATTCCCATTCGCACTTCTCCTTAATGGCGCAAGAATGCGCAATTAGAAGGCACTCAATTTGCTGGGGGCCGAAAAGGGAAAGATTTGTAAACGGTGAAAGTCTAACAGACAAACATTCGTCCAAAAGCACAATTCCGAGGCGTCTTCTTGACCCTCAACCCGCTGGCACGCTACATGACTCAGTGGTTTCCCAACTTCGAATCTGCCGATCCCGGCTCACCGTGACCGTAGGGTGGTGTCCTAGTCCGCGCGCACCATCGCGATCTTCCCGCACAATCCTTCATCTCTCCTGAAAGTTACTGGGGGGTCTCCATCTCTCCCGCACCGACGTTGGTCCGCGCTGGTCCCTGGTAGCTAAGAAAATCATTCCACGTAGCTTTCGCAAATTCCGCGGCGAAATGCTTATAGGATGAGAAGCACCTTGCGCCGCACCAGAGGGAAGCCGCAGCTATGAGCATAAAAGCAAAGAGCTGTGCTTTCGAAGCATTCAAGTACGATCCAAGCAGTACTCCCGATGCAGAAAGAGCAACCAAAACAGATAAGAGAGTCACTCTGTCGAGAATCATTCGCGCCTTCGATTTCGGGTTACCAAACACCGGCACGAATCCAACGCCTACCGCGATTGCCAGTCCGATGTATCCTGCAACCTTTACGTAACCGAGCCATCCATTTGGTATGGAGGATATAGACCAGCCGAGCGAATAGGCTGATCCCATCCAAAAGGCCCCGGCCAAGCCTCGCATCAATGCATATAATCCTTGAAATTGTTGGCCATATGATTGGAGATCGGGCTTGAGAAGTGTGTTTCGGGCTAGGCGAAATGCGTCCTGACGAGCCTTAGAGATTTGGCCCATTTCGCTTTCGCTAACCGGATTTCCGACATTCAGATGAATATGAAAGACCCTCTTCACTAACGACTCTAGTTCATGTCTGAACTCGTTCGAGAACGTAGGGTCGTCAGAATCGAGGAAATAGTCAGACGGATAGCGTCGCCTTCCCTTCGAGTCTTTGCCTTTCGACGGGAGGGCGTTTCCAAAAACTGTCTGTAGGATGTGCCCAGCTATATAAGCGAACGCCAGCGCTGCAATCGCGGACGTAATTTCTTTTCCGGGCCAGAAGTGACGCACTATACCAATGGGAAGCCAAATCAATGCAAGAAAGGCCAAACCAGGCAGGAAATATCCGTAGACGTCATAGAAGTTAAATCTTTCGATCAAGCGAGCATCGCCTCGCCCAGCTCTGCCGGACTTTCCTCACGGCGCATTTCACCAAGGATCTCATCTGCAATCTTTTCGGCAGAGTTGGCTCGTCCCCCCGACAAAAACACAGAAGCGACTCGTTGATGACCGCCGCCGCCGTATCGTTCAAAGATTCTCCCCAGAGGCATGCTTTCAAACGTTAGCCAAGGATTTCTCATCGCGGTGATACGAATAGTATCGGCGTGCCTGAATATTCCTATCGAGTATCGAGCCTTGGGAAAGTAATAGTAGGGCGCGTACCTGCTTACAATGACGTTATCCGTCAGTTCGACGTCGAAGGCTGCAATGCCATCGGCGAGGAGGATCACGCTCTCTCGAAGCTGGTCGAGTCCTCTCAGGATTCGTTTTCTGACTTCATCAAATCGTCTTGCTACCTCGGGCAACTCAGCTACCTGATTTAGATCATTTTCGCGCAATTCCCTAACGAGAGACTCGCAGTATTCCGTACTATTCAGCATCAAGCTAAAGTTAATTCGCAAGGCAGGAGCATCACCCAAGATCGCCTCGTTAACAGACTCGTATCGAGCTGAATCGATCTTGTCGGCCCATTCCATCATCTCTCGTAAACGATGGTAGGGTTCGAAGAACGAATGGAAACTATTCCACAATAGTGATGCCGTCGAACCGCACTGCGGTTTGTAGAGAATGGAAGAAGCCCCATGACAAATTCGGGCGTCGTAGTCTGCCTTTGCCTTTGGGCTTATAAAAGTCGTCGGGTGATGATCAGCCCAAAAACGAGCGGAAGGGTGGTACAGGAAATCTAGAACCGCACACGGTTTACTCAGGTCGAGGTTCAACCAATTCGCTCGGAGATCGTAGTTAACGGGGCGGATGTGGCGAACGGACCAGCTTTGGTCCGTTTCGAGGAACTCCCAAGCGAGTACACACGAAATCATGCCGTCGAAACAAGGAGAGTGAAAATAAATCGTCGGCTCGGTTCGCGTGATCCTTTGGCGAAACGATGTCAGAACGCTGAGAAAAATAGATCCCTCCGCTTTTTGCCCCGGAATTCTAGTCCGTTCCTCGTACGCTATTCAACTACTAGTTTACGCCGAATCCAGCTGCCCCATTCTGGCGACAGTGCTAATGTTGGTAATGTGCCGGGGTACGCCTCACCAGGTTTCATAACTCTCTTTTCGGCTCCCCACTCTGCTCGCGAGATGTCCACATCCTTCAACCTGAGAGTGGATGCCTCATTCTTTTCTGTTTTGAGTACGCAACGAACTGCTCGATTATGTTGCCCGTCGGGTTAGGTAGATGAGAAACGGAGGGGCGGGGATGATAGGTGGGTTGCAGCCATGTTTGCCTCTTCGCATGTGCGGCGAACTGGTTAGCGTCCGTGTCGGCGACAGCCTGTCGGCACGGCGCGCTTGGCTTTTCAGCGTGCAAAGGCTACGATGAAGCGGCGGAATGGGTCAAGGAATGGCAGCCTCGTTCCCCACAAATTTCCCCACAAACGGAACCGATTTTGTTTCGTTAGCAGGCAGGTGCTAGAGGTGGCAGCAAGGGCGCGGCAGTCAAAGTGAGCATTGTTTTCCGATGCTTGCGCGCGTCCTGCACCTCGTAGCGTACCTTGAGCGGAAAACTTACAAGCAGGAGGTCGCAGGTTCGAGTCCTGCACTGCCCACCATAACTTCCATAGCGTCTAGCACTTCCGAGTCAGACCACCTACGCGCAGCGGTTCTACTTTTTGATGGACGATGAAAACGGACTTCCCGCGCTGTGCTGACATCTCCAGATTCGAGTGGATTATCCCGCAGAAAACTCGGCCAATGAAATCCTGAGCTTAACCGCGTTTGGAAGTTTTCTCCAGAAACGTTGAGCTTTAATTCAAAGGAGCAATAAATGGAAAGCAATGAGAAGGATCAGTTGGTGGAATTGTCTCGATTTTCAGGCAGATCCCGGTTCAGCACGAGGACGGGATTTTCACGTAATGAGCCCCGTGGAAGGTCACGACCTCGCGCAGCCAGCCCAGGTCAATGCGGCGATACCGATGCTGAATAACGACCGACTCGTTGCTGAAGCTGAGGCCACGTCACAAGGGACCGTTCAGTGACGACCTTGCTCGACCCGTAAAGAACATTTCCCAAGGTGCAGGCAAACCGACCAAACCCGTTGCCCAGAAATAATTCGGAAAATGGACGACTTGAATTAAAAGTTTGCTGAGCGGTTCGCTCATTGCGAATCAAGCCGCTTGGCAAAAACAGCGCGAGGTACTAGCGACTCATCTCCTCGCACCGGATGTCGCAGATCCGAAGCCGCTACGATCAGGGGCTGAATTTTGTCCGATCTGCAATTTCATTTTGGGCTATCTGCCGGTGCGTTGCCAACGCTAGGTCCTCCCTTGGCACCGCGGCCCGTATAGAGACTACCAGCTACGTCATAATTGGCTGTGGCAGTGGCGATGGCAAGATAGCTGATGAGACGGACTTAAAAGACTTAACGGACGCAGCCTCATCGTCCGTGATGTCGAAGACGGTATACAGCTTTGTGATTTGCAACAGACCGTGTACCTTCTCAGTGAGGTTGACCAGCTTCAGTTCGCCGCCCTGGCTGCGCATGTTTGTGAACGCGCTCACCAGTTCACCCAGGCCTGAGCTGTCGATGTAGTTGACATCGCGAAGATTCAATAGGACCTTCTTATTGCCTTGGCTTACCAAGTTGCGAACCAGATCTCGCAATCCCGCGCTCTCTTCGCCCATTACAAGCCGGCCGCGAAGGTCCACAATGGTCACGCCATCTACAATTCGAGTGTTTGCTGTCATTTTCATCGGCAGTCTCCTTAAAATGCATCTTCGCTCTGCGACCCTTTGCCCCTGCATCACGGCAGAATGGCGTGGTGACTCGCTTCGCAGTTCCACGGATGGTACTTAATCCCCAAGGCACCGTTCGCCTTGATGTCCCTCGCGCTTGTGATCCAGTATCGCGGTGAGGCATGAAAACTCACGATCTGTCCATCCCAATGAATCTATATCCTCGCTCTCCGCCCTGGCCTGAATAAAGTCCCATTCCAGGTGGTCCAACTGTTGGCAAACCATAAAGCAACCCTGCTAACGTTTCTGTGCACGTTTGTATCCACTACGCTTGTCTGCTGCTGGCTCTCAAATCGGTTTCTGCTTGGTACCAATCCTGTTCTGCATGGCCATCAATTCTGCCCCGACGCTCGTAGAGCTCGTAAGCGCGGGTCTGCAATGCAGAGTCTGCACGGGGGATAGCCGCATTGTCCTTAATTAAGGATTCCGGTTGTGCGGAGTGGGTGGGTTTCGAGCGAATGTCAATTTTTGGATCAATCACATCGACCTCCTGGATTGTCGCAGCTAAGAGGGGCGAACTTCAGAAGAGCTGACTTAGTTCAGAGATCTGAAAGAGGAAAGGAGACGACTCACTCATCTCTCACACTACGCTGATCTTATAGGGCTGTCAATGCCCGTACGGGTTCAGTTTCATCGCAACCTCTGCTTCGGATTCACACATTCACTCAGGTTTGGCGAGGGTCAAATGGAAAAGCGGAGATATCCGGGTCATTGTTCTTTGGTGGGGTGAGCATCCACTCTCGGGCCATTGCGGGACACGGCCGAGAGGAGAGATCCTTTGAATGCAAAGCTGGCCGAGAACTTACTAATGGCGAAGATAATTGAGTTCTACATACCCAACAAATTCCGTAAAAAGACGATGTGGGTCCCCGCGCAACAACGCGGAAAGCTGATCGAGTTCTGCGGGCGGGTAAAGAAATCGGCCTGACATAGACGATTAGTGCCAGACAATGTGCTGAACTGATACATCTTCGCTTCTTGTTTGCTAATGTCTGACGCGCCGCCACAGCGCGAGGGACGGTTCGAATTCGCCACATCTCGTAGGCGGTGCTCTTAATCCGTACAGCAAATACTGTATTGCCTGTTGGTAACAATTCGTACTAGGCTCCGCTTGTTCTCCGATGCGGGCGGTCATGGGCTAGTGTTCGCGCTTTCCAGCCCACGACATTTTTGGCCCTCAAGACCGCCTTTCTGGCTTGGGCATTCTTCAGCCGAAATTTCCGTTTGTCCGAGACTTCTTATTGCGGCGATCCTAGTTAGGGTGTGCGAGATGCCCAAGTGCATTCTCATCGTCGATGACAATGCTTCAGTTCGCCGTCTATTACGGGCGGCGTTTGAGCTGCCGGGTTGGGAAGTGTGCGGGGAAGCGGTGAACGGGCGGGATGCAATCGACAAGGCCCAAGACTTAAAGCCTGATCTCATCGTACTGGATCTAGCAATGCCAATTATGAACGGTCTCGAAGCGGCTCCAGCGCTTAAGTGCATGCTGCCCACCGTTCCGATCATCCTGTTCACGCTCTACGGTAGTGAAGAGCTTGAGCGGGCAGCATCCTCCGCAGGCGTCGCTGCTGTCGTTTCGAACAACGCTGCCCTGAAGATGCTGGTCGATCAGGCACAAGATTTGCTAGAGCCGCGTGAGCCTGATTCCCCATCGGGTAAAACCAGACCTTCGATAAAATCCGTGGAGTCGAGTGTTGTACCCTAACCGTGCCCCTATTTGACACGAATGGGCCATTCACCAACCCTAGAGCCGAGCCTAGTCTGCGTCTCAGCACCTCTGGCCAAGAAATGCAGAGAAAAAATGACAAAAACGGAGCGATGTCCCTATTGTGTTTCAGGTCTTGAGTTCCGACCGATGGTCGCTCACCTGGACGGCAGGTACATCTGCGACAAGTGCGGCCATACGAGGCAGCTAGAGGATGTGAGATATCGGTGCCCCTGTCCCAAATGTGTAGAGATGACACTTCCTATTGCTCGAATCGCGAGTTGACACTTGGGATTCTAACAAATCGTAGGGGTAATTTTGGGGCGTGGCCTTATTCGGCTGCGCCCTTTTTGTTGTCCGGCAAGTGGACAGTCGTTTGCTACAATCCCAACCCGAGGGGGGATACATGGCCAATCTGAAGGGACTGGAGTCTATAGTCTCGCAGTTAAGGGAACAACGAACGAGTCTAGTAAACGAGCTGAGGCATGTAGACGCGGCTCTTGCAGTTCTCGGGAAACTGGAAGGTGGAAGGTCATACACAGAGCCGAGGCGACACAGTAGACGCACGATGTCGGCATCTGCTCGGAGGAAGATCAGTCTGGCACAAAAAGCACGCTGGGCGAAAGCCAGAGCTAAGCAGAAAAGCTAAGGACCAGTCAGGCAGAGGAACCCCCTTTAAGCTGATGCGGCCTGTGGCTTTCTTCGTGACGTTGAAGTTCAGTCCTCCAACTACTTCTTTTCGAGAAAATCCTTAAAGTGCTTGGCAACTGCTTCAGCCATTGACTGCTCGTTCTTGCTTCCGCCTCTTTGTTTGTTGACAGAGTAGGCCCAAAGCATTTTGGTCGAACTTGTCTCGATCAGTTGTACCGAGACGTTCCCTTTGTCTTCGATGCCGGCACAGTAGGCGAACAGGCAGCGAGCAATCTTCCCGCCTGTCGATTCCGTCTTGATCTCTATGGGAGCAGCCTTCAGAAGATAGGTCGCCTTGGCTTGATCGGTGACCACATCAATTGGGACGCCCTTCTTAGACATGGCTGCGGCGAGGTAGGTCTCAAAGCCTTGCTGCGGTTCGATATAAACCGTGGGACGTGTTAGCTGAGCAAGACACGGCAGAGACGTCAAGAGCAGCAGTAATGAGAATCCAAACTTTTTCATGAGCCACACTCCTGACGAAGCGTAGCTTTCGGGATGCAGACGAATCAACAAGAGTCATGATGTGGGCATTACGTTCGTACCTGCTTCTGATGTTCGGCTACTCAGCCCGAAAACACATTATCAATCTTCCCAAACAAAAAAACTGATTTGGTAGCGGATCTGAAGCGGGGATTATCGGAAATTCGCAAGGACCGCCGCAAGAGTTCGCCTTCCTGATTAGAGGGGACGTGAGCCTTGAGCAAATAAGAAGGGCCAGCATGATCGCTGGCCCCGAGACAGAGGTGACGGTTGACTCACTTTTGCATACTATCCTTGGCCATCTTGAGCGACACCACGTGAACCTCGCTCTTGTCCGCATCTACGTGGGCTTGCAGGGTGACGTGGTGTCCTTCATGTCCTTTTACCGCATCCGGGTTGCTTATAGTCCAACTCTTACCGTCCTTGTCGCTCACAAACATCTTGCCATCATCGCTAATTTTCCCGGTGACGCTAACCGCTTTCATGGAGGTGCTGGATTTGCTGTTGTCCGGCGACTGCGCTCCGTATTGAGCTATAGCGACTGCGGACATCAGCAGGGCCAGGGCGAATGAGATGATCATCAGCTTTCTCATCTTGTACTCCTTCCTTGGGTGTTGCTTGTTAAGTTGGTTATTGAGCTGATCGGCGAGGAATTAAGGCTCCGAAGACTAGTGGCGTGGGGATTTCTCTTGCTGTCAATAAGTGTGCTCTCTTGCGGCGCTCTCCGTCAAGGCGCGTGGGCGCTTCGTCACGTTTCGTGCGTCTCGCCGTATAGGAGTATTCTGCCGAGGTCAATCGTAAGGGGTGCTGCGTGCCACGTAACCCGCCTGCCAAAGAAACTCCTATCGAACGCATCTTCCGTGAAGTGACTGGCCGCAAGATGAGCGCAGCAATAAAGCGCATTCTGTTACGCAGACCAACGGCCAAACGCAAATCTGCATAGATCAAACTGTCCGCAAGGGTGATAAGCAAAGGGAGGCGGTGTCGCCTCCCAATTTCTCTGACTCGGTACTGGTTTTACGCGGCCTTACCAGGAACCTTGGCTTCAAGGGCCTTTTCGCCCCCAACATTAACCTTGATCTGCTTAGGCTTGGCTTCGGCCTTTTTGGCGAGCTTGATCTTCAGCACGCCCTTGGCGTAGTCGGCACTCACTTGCCCCGGGTCCACAGAGCTGGGCAGTGTGAACGAGCGGGTGAAGCTTCCGTATTGCCGCTCGACGCGACGGAAGTTCTCCTCTTTCTCTTCCTTCTCGATCTTGCGCTCGCCGTGGACGGCGAGCGTGTTGCCCTCGATGCGGACATCAATGTCTTTTTCTTCGATGCCCGGGACTTCAAGCTTCAGAGTAATGGTGTGCTCGTCTTCGTAGATGTCGACCGGTGGTGCGAAGCTGGTGGTGGTCAGCGCCTCTTCCGGGCCTTCGGGGCTATACGACTCACGGAAAAGACGGTTCATGTGGCGCATGCGATTTTGCAGGGTGGCAAACTCACGGAAAGGTTCCCAACGGGTCAATTGTGTCATGATGTAGTTCCTCCTTCAGAGGGGACAATCTAAGGGGAAAAACTTCAGATGGGCTGACTTAGCTCAGGAGACCTGAAAGAGTAAGAAGAGGTGGCTTGCTCAACCGCAATGCTAGGCCTTTGCTCGACGACTGTCAAACGCCCCATCTTACGAAATCAACAGCTTTGGAATGGACGGTTGTCGCTGACGATTGTCGGAACGATTCAGGCAACAATGGATTCCGAGTCGCTCCTGAACACGGTTGCGCCAGCACCAAGCTTCGTAATAGGGCGTATGATCGTAGTCATGCTAGATACGAACTACATTTCGGAACGCCTCACCAGTCTGAAGCGAGAGCTGAGCGATCTCAGAGTCGTCAATGCCCGTTATTGGAGCCGGAGCGAGCATAGCCCGTTGCAGAAATCAGGTCGTGCGTTAAATCAGGAACGCCTCGTGCAGATCAAACGGGAATTGTCCGACCTGATGAAACGCTGCGCCTGATTAGGACGATTAGATCGGCCTGAGTTGAACCACTTTCGGCAGCTTCATGCGTCTCACGAGTTATGCAGCTCAGAGAAGGACTAGACTCCCGATCAATCGAGCGTTTGAAGAAACAGGGTGAGTTCCTGGCAAGGAGGCAGAATTTATCAAGGATCCTACGTAGCCGCGAGACGGAATCTTCGCGCAGCAATTTCATTGCCCTCCGGCACACACTGAAACAAATCTACGGGGAGGCGGTTGCATCGGAGGCGACCAATCTCCTACCGAGAGCGCGCAGAGCGTACATCGCATCATCCAATGCTTGCCCCTCTTCGGGATTGTCCTCGACTGCCTGAAATAATTCCCGAGCACGCAGGACGAGAGCCCTTTTCGCCTCTGCGATTCGTTGCAGCATTTTGCTTTTGTCAACCTCGAACAGGGCGGCCTTGTATAGCTCTCTCCAAACTCTTGCGTTCGGCGATGGGGCAACCGCATCATTCATAATCCGTTCCTCTTCTCACGAGCCTGTTGCTTCTCGATTGAGGCAAGATCGGCCAATAGAGCAGTACTTATTTTCGGTGAGCGTCGTTCTCCGCGTGCGACTCTGCTGACGTAACTGGCGTCAACCCCAGTTCTGCGTGCAATGCGAGCGTACAGGCCCTCATGAAGTCGGTGCAGTTTTAGCAGATACCCTCGCTGCGTGGTCGGTGGCTTTGGGGCCCGAGTGGCAGAATTCTTGACCATAACAGCTCCTTGCTGCGGAATTTTGTCAGATTTTGCAGGGAACCGTCACCCGAAGAGCGTGGCGGAAAGATGCTAGAAGAGACTCTTCGACACTACTCCCTTTGTCGCGATTTACCTAACTTCTTCAGGAAGGCTAACCACTGAGTTCGGCGTCAACGGAGATTCCAAGTCTGGTCATTCAGTCCGAGCTTCTGGACCCGTATCTCGAATGTACTTGGCAGCTTCGGAATTGAGCGGAATTGTCCGGTCGTCCAATTTTGGATTTCCGCGTCTGCGTCGCCTGAACGCCTCTTCTCGTCGAGACCGAGACGATGGTACGCCAAGCGACCGTTCCGGGCATGCGATGACGGGTGTGAGCTAACCTTCCGCTCGTCGCCGCGTCCAATAAGGTAAAGAGGAGATTGGGTTATGGACGCAAAATATAACTACATCATCGACAGCATGAAGTGGCGGATCATGCTGAACCTGGCCGGATTTGGGCTGTGGCTGGCAGCAATCGTGGTCTTGCTGCGCTTGACGACCTTCTAGTCAATGTAAATCAGGCGGCGATAGTGCGTACCTTCTTCCACGTAAATTCCTCTTCTGCACGGAGCCAGTCCTCTAGCTCATGCCCGTCCTCCCGACCTCGTGCCTCATAGAGTTGATAGGCTCGTATTCGGATCTGCTGGTCGAGGTCTTCTGGCTCGCTCTTCACAGGCGTCGCCGGTTTCTTGGTGATGTCGGTGCTCATGGCGTGAACCTCCTTTGGCGTAACCTACCCCTGCTGCACGCACCACGTCAATTCCACAAGATTGGTGCAAGCTCGCAACCCTGTGCCTCCGATGAATAACCCTGACCAGAGCATAGATACCGATGTCGCCGTTGGTCAGGACTGCGAGACTAACGGTCGACGCATGTGGATAGGAGCCAAAAAAGTCTTAAGCACGGACAGCTTCTCTCCCCTATCAATCAATTCGTAGGTCGGTGTCTGTGGCTGGAGCCAAACAGGTCTTCTGTTTCGTGTCGTATGTGAGCACATAAACGATGGCTTCCACCGCCAATGTTTTGCATACGGTTAGCTCCGCAAGCAAATGTGCGGCGTACCGCGCCGGGAACCGCAACGTCGACAACCGACGGAGCCTTGTTACGCTGCTGAAGGTTGCCTTGTCAGCTTGCGACTCAAGAAATCGCGGATCGCACTTGAAATTTCTTGAACGTGCGTTTCCAGCGCGAAATGGCCGGTGTCGTAAAAATGCACCTCGGCTGCCGGGTTGTCGCGCTTAAAGGCTTCAGCACCAAGGGGCAAAAAGAAGGGATCATTCTTGCCCCAGACCGCAAGCAGCGGCGGCCGTTTCGTCTGGAAGTATTCCTGGAACTTGGGATATAGTGCGACGTTGCTGGCGTAGTCAAGGAAGAGATCGAGCTGAATCTCGTCATTCCCGGGTCGGGCTAGCAGCGCTGAGTCGAGTTCGTAAGCTTCCGGCGCTACCAGCGACGTATCCCGGACGCCGTGAAGGTACTGCCATTTCACCGACTCGGGCACGAGGAATTCGCGCAGTGCTGAACGATTCTCTGCGGTCGGTTCTTTCCAGTACTTCTGGATCGGATTCCAACCTTGGCTGAGGCCCTCCTCGTAAGCGTTGCCATTCTGCGAAATGATGGCGGTGATTCGTTCGGGATGCGCTAATGCAAGGCGGAATCCAACGGGCGCCCCGTAATCGAAAACGTAGATCGCGAATCGATCGAGACCGATCGCCTGGGTGAAGCTGTCGATGACCTTGGCCAGGCGCTCGAATGTGTAGCGGAACCTTTTCCGGTCGGGCGCATCCGAGAATCCGAAGCCCGGCAAGTCAGGTGCGATCACGTGGTAGCGGTCGGACAGCACGGGAATCAGGTTGCGGAACATGTGTGACGATGTGGGAAAGCCGTGCAATAAGAGAATGGTTGGAGCCGTCTTTGGGCCGGCTTCGCGATAAAAGATCTTGTCGCCGTCAACGCTGGCATACTGATACTTCGACATGATGGGCCTCCTTAATTGTTTTGGCCAACGGCCTGAGGAGCCCGGTTGGCATTGTTAACCGCGTTCGATAGTCGTAGAACACCTCGCTTTGTATGTCCGCCTGTCCCGTCGTTGCCGTCTCCGAGAACCTCCTTGACGGTGTGAGAGAACTAGAAACCCAGGTCACTCAATCCTGGGTGGTCTTCGGGACGGCGCCCGAGCGGCCAGTGATATTTGCGATCTGATTCCGAGATCGGAAGGTCGTTGATTGACGCAACCCGTCGGGCCATGAGCCCGTCATCATTGAACTCCCAGTTCTCATTGCCATAGGAGCGATACCAGTGACACGAGTCGTCGTGCCACTCGTAAGCGAAGCGTACGGCGATGCGGCTCCCGGTGAACACCCACAATTCCTTGATGAGCCTGTAGTCCAACTCCTTGGCCCACTTGCGAGAGAGGAAAGCAATAATTTCGTTTCGTCCGTTGATGAACTCTGAGCGGTTCCTCCATCGGGAATCGATCGCGTATGACAGCGCTACTTTCCCCGGATCGCGAGTGTTCCAGCCATCTTCGGCGAGGCGCACCTTTTGAATCGCACTCTCGCGTGTGAACGGAGGCAAAGGGGGGCGGGTTGCTATCGTTGCAGTTGCCATGATTTCTTCTCCTCGAATCGCTTCGGCTCTATCGTTAAATTAGAAATTTCCATCGTGCTTCGGCGATCAATTGCAGCGAATTCAGCCTGGCTTGATCGACCTTTCGATTCGAGGCTGAGCCCGGTAAGAAGATTCTCCTGTTATGGCGGCACTCGCTACAGATCGACTCGTTGAGTTGTCTCCTTATTGACGCGAGGCATTGCCGCCTCGCAGTGATTGGCAAAAAGCGCAAATGCTGCAGGTCACTTCTGCGTCTTCATGAACTCACGTACCAGTGCCGCAATCTCGTCTGCTTTGGTATCAAGCGCGAAGTGTCCCGCGTCGAGTACATAGACCTCCGCGTTCGGTACGTCCTTGCGGTAGCGTTCCGGCTCGCCGAGATCGAACGAGAGATCGTGCTTGCCCCAGAGGACCAAAAGCCTTGGCTGCATCTTCTGTAGCCACACCTGCCACTTCGGATAAGCAGCGACGTTCGTGCGGTAGTCGTAGAAAAGGTCGCTTTGAATCTGCAGCTGCCCTGGCGCGTTCAGAAATGCGAACTCATCCGTCCAAAGATCCGGGTCATAGAGCTCAATCTTCGGATCGTCTCCGATGTGGCGTGTCTTCGTGGTTGCAAGCGATAGCAGGTTTGTGCGCAACGCTTCTTCAATAGCAGGCCGGTCCGCCCAGAACGCCCGCCGTGTTGCCCAATTCGCCGCCAGGCCTTCGTTGTGTGTGACCGCGTCTTGAACAATGAAAGCTTCTACGCGCTCCGGGTGCGCAAGTGCCATGCGGAAACCCACGGGCCCGCCGTAATCCTGCATGTAAAGTGTGTAGCGCGAGAGCCCGAGCACTTCGGTGAAGTGATTCATGATCTCGGCACAGTGGTCGAACGTATATGCGAATTGTTTCGGGTCCGGCCAGTCGCTGTGTCCGAAGCCCGGGTAATCGGGCGCGACCAGATGATAGCGATGGGAAAGCCGGGCAAAGAGAGGCTCGAACATTCGCGATGAAGAGGGAAATCCGTGCAGCAGGAGAAGCGTCGGCGCATCTTTCGGACCCGCCTCTCTGTAAAAGATGGACAGCCCATCTATCTGTGCCGTGCGATAGAAAGTCGGGTGTTGCACGGGGCGTTCCTTTCCTGGGGCCTGGGCCAGCAATTGAAATGATGCGAGCATCATGGAAACCACCAACGTCACGCGAGAAACCTGCGAGCATCGGGTCCAACAGGCGGGTGCCCCACCCCAGCCGGTTTTGCTTGGGTGGGGATTGCCGTTGTCGCGCCTAACTTGTGCCATGATGTAGCGATTGACCTCACCCACCCGTCAAAATCCGCGAAGGGTGGAGCAGCCCGCAGTGTTTATGATTCTTGCCAAACATCACATCGTTATAACAACGCGGAACTCTGCCTTGCCGCTCAGCATGCGCGCGTAGGCCTCGGCCGCTTTTTCGAGCGGAAATGTTTCAATCATGGGACGCACCCCGGTTAGTTCCGCGAAGCGCAGTGTGTCCTCGGAATCGGCTGCTGTTCCCGCGGCCCAGCCTTGAATGGCTCGACTTCCACTGATGAGCTGTACCGGTGTTACCTCAATGGGATCGAATGCGGCACCGATCACTATGAGTTTGCCGTTCGGCCCCAGACCGTCGATCAACTCGGACATCGCTTTCGAGCTTGGGGCTGTCGCCAGAATTACCTGTGCCCCGCCCAGGTTCTGCAATGCTTCGGCTGCATTCGTTGATTTGCTGTCAATGTACACGCTCGCCCCAAGTTTCTTTGCGAGCGCCGCGGTTTCAGAGCCGCGCCCGATCGCCGCGACCTTATATCCAAACTTGTTGGCGAATTGAATTCCGAGGTGACCCAGACCGCCGATACCCAGCACCGCTACCAGGTCGCCGGGGAACGCACCACTGTGCCGAAGCGCATTGTAGGTAGTGATTCCGGCGCAGAGCAGCGGTGCTGCTTGGGCGTCATTTAGACTGTCGGGTATCGGCACCAGTGCCTCCACGGGAGCCACCATGTATTGCTGGTATCCGCCGTCATAGCTGATGCCCGGAATTTTCAGATTTCGGCAATTGCGAAAATCCCCGCGCCGGCATTCGCGACAGGTGTTGTCCTGGCCGCCGTGCCAGCCGACGCCGACGCGCTGCCCCTTCTTCCACGCGGAAACACCGGCACCTACTTCATCGATGGTGCCCGCCACTTCGTGCCCTGGAACGCGGGGGTACTGAATTCCAGGCCAGGAGCCTTCTTTCGTGAATAGGTCGCTGTGGCAGACGCCGCAAGCCTGCACCTTAATGCGCACGTGTCCTGGATCCGGCTCAGGAATCTCGCGTTCGACGATCTCAAAATCTGCTCCCGGTTTAGAAATCTGCGCCACCTTCATCTGCGTCATCTTCATCGGTACAACTCTGCTCGTTGCCATAAATCCTCCTGTGACTTTTCAGCCATTGTTGAAAAACACCACTACCGCGGACGCGGCGTCCGAATATTGCTCTAGCGCATCCGCTGAACCCATTGGCTCCGCCACGCCGGCGCCTCGAAGGGATCCGCGAAGTACTGTGTCTCGTGCACGACCTTACCGTTGCGGAACTCCATGATACTCACTGTGTATGCCGGCCGCCCCTGGTAGGTGATTGTGTATTCCGTAATCCAGAGATCACCTTTCCCGAGAATTCTCCTAACGTTGAAACCGGACGGCTTGCCAGGATGACGACTCCGCAAGGCCTGCAAATTGCTGCGCCCGAGGATTCGCTCGCCTGACTGAGGATAGTCACAAATGGCATCGTCATCGTAAATGTCGTGTTCCGCGTTTGCATCGCCGGCTGCCGACGCCTGCCAGTGCGTATTCAGGGCTTCACGGATTTGTTCCTCTTGCATGGGCTGCTCTAGGTACTGTTTGGCTTTCATGTTCATCTCCTTGTGCAATGAAACCCAGCATGCCGGACCTGGCCTGCACCCGGTTCAGCAATCTCGCGATCGACGATCTGGAAACCTGCTCCTGGTTTTTGGAAATCTGCGCCGCCTTCATTTGTGCTACTGCTGTTGATGCTACTGAGATTTTTCTCGTTGCGATAAATCCTCCTATGAGTTTTCAGTCATGGTTGAAAAACAAATTACCCGTCTGCACTGCTTCCACATGGGTGCCGAACGGCTCAGGCGGCGCGGGTAGCTTGATGGCAGGTTCTTTCAGCCGCTGCTCGAGGCTGGACGGCCAAGAGCCTTCGAGGGGTTACCATGTGCTCTTTTAGATTTGTATACATTTCTCTATCTCCTGCTGGGTTCGGTCGCCATCACACGGCGAAGCGCTCGTAAGGGCTCGTTCTGAAGCCAGCCTTGCGCGGACTGGGCTCGTCAACTTGGTCTTAGCTTCACGGTCCTGTTCGAAGGTAATGTGCAAGAAGTGAAGACTCTGGCAGTTCCGGTTCTGCATAGCCCACCATGTTCGGAAGGCGATGTTTGCGCAAGGTACTGACCGTCGAGATCGGCCATCGAGATACCGATTTCCGAGCTCTCCAGTACAGCTCGCCACCCTGTTCACGGGCAAAAAATCATTGTTATGGTGCTGGTTTACAGAAGAAATCTGCTCGATCGAAATCGACCAGGGAGGGTGCTGTTCTGCAGCGGAGCCGGCATTAGGCGTATTCGTGTACTCTCTTGTTGGCTGTTGCCCGGGCGCCATCCCGTCCGCCTTTCTGCACATGACCGGCGCAGGACACGGTGCAATACGGCCAGAATTCTGAGAGAAACGGTGGTGAGGCCAAGTCTGAGCAAGGCACCAGTGCCACAAGTTTGTACTGGGGTGGCAAAGCTTGTCAATAAAGCGAGGTTTACGCAGCAGAAATCTACAATTACGCCACAAGCGGCAGGCCGCGGGATCCAGTCCTGCATGCCCACCATTAGCGTTTTTTCGGATTAGCTAGCGAATTTCGATTCGCTGCGCCATAACGCTACATCGGATCGCAAAACATGAAGGCTGTTCAGGGCAGCCGCGATTGCGTGATTCTCTTCCTGCGTACCGCCATGGTTCACTGAGAACTCGTGCAACCTTTCATGTATCGCCGCCTCAGCCGCCTGGATTCGTTCTTCCATTTTCGTCCAATCCGTTTCGAGCACGGCGGATTCATAGAGTTCGTACCAACTGAACGTTGTCATCCGAGCCTCCCCCGGATCTGATGAACTGACTTCATTAAGCCAAGTGACGCTCCGCTCACTTCTCAGAGTCCTGCCTATCTGCTCTCCATACATAGAAGTTCTTTTCATCCGCCAGTGTTTCGATTGCCACTCCCTGAGAAGATGACGCGCGGTGAACTGCCGACCGAAGATTCGGAAGCCCGATTCCACCGACATCGGCCAGTGGAATTTCAATGGCCGACCCGGGCGGGGCCATTTCAAGTTCGTGAAGGATGCCTTGCACCAAGTCGTGATGCTTGCCACGTCGGCCCTTATTGAGATTGCCGACCTCAACTTGCCGATATTTCAGAGGGTGGGGGTTTCTGGTTTTTTGATCCCTTGCCATTTCTCTTCCTTCCGAGACTACGGTACCATAATGGCAAGTCTACGTCTACTATATTTTTGTGTTCCGGCACTATTTGTATAAGCTAATTATTTGTTTAAGATACAGCAATTTATCGCTGCGCTCGACACTAGTGCGAATTGGACAATTCTGTTTTCATTGCCTTCTCCGTTTCTGGTTGCCACGATAGAGGAACCCAATATCCTCACCTTTTTTTAGTGGCAAGGGTATGCTCCAACTATGAAAGGGAACATGGTCGTGACACAGAGTGCTACCTGGCAGGACTTGTACGAGGTTGCGATGCTCGAGATAGACCCGAGCAAACTGCAGACTAAAATCGAACTCGCCGAGGTGGCGATTCAACAACAGCGTCAGGAGGAATTTGTAAGCGCGCGTGACGCCGGCGCCGTGGGAGGGCGGGGGAGGATGGCCGACGCGTTGGAAAATCTACGAACCCTGCAAAGGCTGGAATTCAAACTTGCGACGCCGCCGGCGAGTGAAAGCGGCAACCCGCTGCGGGGAGAGGCGCTATGAAGCGTATATGCCACCAGCGACAACCCCCGTCGCGGCGCCGACCACAGTTGATCAGCGGATACGTTTTGCGGCACGCCAAAATCGTAACCGACCCGGAGACGCTTGCTTACCTTCGTGCCTCAGTTGAGCGATGCAACAGTTTTGGTTGTACTCGATTACTCCCTGCCTCAATTGACGGTCGCCTGGTGACCGATCGGCAAACTCAGGCACCTCCCCTGACAGAGAGCGTGAGCCGGAACGAATTCTTGGGTTCCCGAACCGGCCCACCAGTTCGCTAGCCCTAATTAGCTTGCGCGACGCTTTTCGTCAAAAGTAGGCGTGGACGCTTCGTTCCACTCTTTAACTTGGCGTTGCGCTTCTTCTTTCGCGATTCCATATCGTTCCTGAATCTTGCCGATCAGCACGTCTTGCTGTCCGTTGATGAAATTAAGGTCATCATCCGTCAGCTTGCCCCATTTCGTCTTCACAGATCCTTTTAGCTGCATCCATTTGCCCTTCAATTGATCTGAATTCATGGCTTCTCCTTTTTTTTTATGCCCTCCAATTCTCAACGATGAGCATTAAGAGTAGGCCAAACCTAGCCTATCGGCGATCAGGTGGATTGGGTAGGCTACCGGGTATAAAATCTGTAGTGGCACAATGGCGTCCGTACCAACGGACGGATGTTCGCTATCAGACGTCGCTGTAAAAAGATCACGACACTCATCCGTTCTAGGTCCCTTCCGTTCCGAATGCGAAAGTACTGCTCCGGCAATACAGTACCAACCCGATAGCTGAGGACTTAGACGAGATCGTAGACTGGTTCTGTCGCTCAAGAGAGGAGCCTGTCGCGACTGGTATGGCTGCATCTCCGCGCTGAAGTACGGTTGGGGAAATCGCTCGGCTTATGAGAATCGCACAGGTTGCGCCACTTTACGAGAGCGTTCCGCCCGCACGATATGGGGGGACTGAGCGCGTTGTCTCTTGGCTTACGGAAGAGTTGATCCGCCTGGGTCACGACGTAACTCTGTTCGCGAGTGGCGATTCTCTCACCGCTGCTCGTCTGGTGCCGGCATGCCAGCAAGCTTTGCGGCTGGATACGGAGTGCGTCGACTACCTAGCGCACCATATGGTCATGCTCGACCAGGTGTTCAGCGAAAAAGATAGTTTCGACCTCATTCATTTTCACACCGACTACCTGCACTTCCCTTTGGTTCGACACAACAAAACGTCGCATGTCACCACTCTTCATGGCAGACTTGACCTACCTGATTTAGTGCCGCTTTTCCGTCATTTTCGGAACATGCCGGTAATATCAATCTCAGACGCTCAGCGTAGGCCGTTGCCTTGGGCGAATTGGCAAGGCACCGTGCCCCATGGTTTACCACGAGAGTATTTTTCCCTGGGAAGCGGAACGGGCGGATACCTCGCATTTCTCGGCCGTACCTCTCCAGAAAAGGGCTTGGACCAGGCAATCGAGATCGCAAAGCACGCTGGGATGCCACTGAAGATAGCTGCTAAAATCGATCGGGTTGACGTGGCATATTTTGAGAGTGTAATCAAGCCATTACTTGATCACCCTCTTATCGAGTTCATCGGTGAAATTGGGTATCCTGAGAAAAATGTATTTCTAGGCAACGCCGCTGCTCTTCTATTTCCGATCAATTGGCCCGAGCCGTTTGGTCTGGCAATGATTGAGGCGATGGCCTGCGGTACCCCGGTGATTGCATACCAGCGAGGTTCCGTTCCCGAGGTGATTCAAGAGGGGGTCACAGGGTTTATAGTCTCCGACTTGGAGAGCGCCGTAGGAGCGGCAAGTAGACTTGGAGAGATCGACAGAAATATATGCCGCCGGTATTTTGAACAGCATTTTGACGCTGGACGCATGGCGCAAGACTACCTGAACATCTATCAACGGTTGGCTCGACCTGAATCTTCGTCGAGCACCGTTTCCGACGGAGTTCTCAGTTGGACGACGCTCGCATCACCCAGCAATACTACATAGCTGCCAAGTCATCGCCCGCTGACGACCGTGCCAAAGTTCTGAAATACGGCCGAATGTTCTCCGTGTTCGACCATTATGGGGACATCCAAAAGTCAGGGCTGGGCGAACAGGGACTATATTTTCAAGGTACGCGTCACCTTTCAGAACTTGTCGTCAGCCTATGGAACGCCCGGCCATTGCTTCTAAGTTCGGCAATCAAGGCGAACAATTTTCTTTTTACTGCTGATCTCACTAATCTCGACGTCTCGTACCTGGACAGAGTTGTCATACCTCGAGGTACGTTGTACCTTCAACGATCAAGATTCCTCTGGCAGGATGCCTGCTATGAAGAGTTCGCCTTCATCAATTACGGTCTCACACCTCTGGTAGTGCCATTCAGCATGAGATACAGCGCCGACTTCGCTGACATCTTCGAGGTGCGCGGTATGCACAGGGGAAGAAGAGGTCGGCGTTTGGAAGACATGGTCGAGAAAGACCTGGTATTGCTCTCGTACGAAGGTCTGGACAAGAAAGTTCGCAACACTCGCCTTCAGTACGAGCCCACACCCGGAATCCTCTCGCCATCGGAACTTCAGTTCGAATTGCATCTCCAGCCTGGACAGAGGACAGCCGTGCACCTGGCTATTTCTTGCACCTCCCAGGCTGAACATAATTCGGTCAGCTACGGCAGTGCGATGATCTCTGCCAGAGACGAACAGAAAGCGGCGTTTGAGGCTTTCCCTCAGATCAGCAGTTCAAATTCCCGTTTTACAGATTGGATCACACGTTCTGCAGCCGACGTCCAAATGATGATCATCGGCAATCCCGAAGTGAACTACCCCTACGCCGGAGTGCCGTGGTTCAGCACGGTTTTTGGGAGAGATGGGATCATCGTTGCTCTACAAATGCTCTGGCTGTGCCCGGCGATTGCTAAAGGTGTTTTGCAGTATTTGGCGACAACTCAGGCAAAAGACTCCGATCCCTCAATTGAAGCCGAGCCCGGCAAGATCCTACACGAGACGCGCGGTGGAGAGATGGCCGCTCTCGGCGAAATTCCCTTTGGGCGCTATTACGGAAGCGTCGACGCGACACCGCTGTTCATCATTCTCGCAGGCGCATACTATGAGCGAACCGCTGATCGTGAGTTTGTGCGCAATTTGTGGCCCCACATTAGCCTCGCGCTGCAATGGATCGACGAATTCGGAGATATGGATGACGATGGCTTTGTGGAGTACGCGCAACATTCGAGCAAGGGTTTGGTTCAACAAGGCTGGAAAGACTCGAATGATTCAGTTTTTCACGCCGATGGAACATTGGCGGAAGCACCCATCGCTTTATGCGAGGTTCAGGGCTATGTGTACGCAGCTAAATTGGCTGCAGCCCGATTGTGTTGCGCGTTGGGAGACAAAGAAAGATGCGCTGCCCTCAACGCCCAAGCGGAGACACTTAGGGCACGGTTTGAAGAGGCGTTTTGGTGCGCGGATCTGTCCACCTACGCTCTGGCGCTCGATGGAGACAAGAAACCATGCCGGGTGCGGACCTCGAATGCGGGGCATTGCTTGTACGCTGGGATTGCCGGGCCAGACCGGGCATTTCTGGTCGCAGAAACGCTGTTAGGCCCGGATTCTTTCAGCGGCTGGGGGATCCGCACGGTGGCTGCGGGCCAGGCTCGTTACAATCCTCTTTCGTACCACAATGGCTCGATTTGGCCGCATGACAACTCCCTCATTGGCAGCGGCCTCGCGAAGTATGAGTGCAAGGAGATGACCGGGCGAATCCTGCTGGGCCTTCTCGATGCCAGCCGGTGGGCTGATCTCCATCGTCTTCCTGAATTATTCTGTGGACTCGAGCGGCGTCGCGGTGAGGGTCCTACCCTTTATCCCGTTGCCTGCTCGCCCCAGGCTTGGGCGGCGGGAACTGCATTCTTGCTGCTTCAAGCGTGTCTTGGAGCTTCCATAGAGGGCGCCCGGAACCGGGTTTTGTTTGACCGGCCCTACTTGCCAGTGGGCATTCCACGGCTCTCGATCAAGGGTCTCCGAAGCGGGAGTGCTTCTGTTGATCTATCTTTCGAACGCAGGAAGGACGTCGTGCGAGTTGAAGTTACTGATCGACAGGGCGAGATTGACGTAGTCGCGACGTCATAAAGTCCTTGGTCATTCCGCAACCAACAGATTTTCGGCGAACGGCCACTCCTGATCGATCCATTGCGCTTCGCAGCGAAAGCCGGCTTCCTCGGCGATTTGAATCAGTTCATCCGGAGAGTACTTGTGGCTGCTTTCGGTCCAGATGGTTTCGCCCTCAGGGAATGTGACTGAAAGCTCAGCCTGCGGAATGACGACGCTTTGTTTGCGCCTGGATCGGAGATGCATTTCCATGCTGCCCGACCTGCGATTGAATTTAGCGACATGCTGAAATTGTTGCAGGTCGAAGTCCGCATCCAGTTCGCGGTTAATCCGTGCAAGGAGGTTCAGATTGAACGCGGCTGTGATTCCCAGCGGGTCATCATAGGCATCGACCAGCTGGGAGATGGGCTTCACCAGGTCGGTCCCCAGGAGAAGCGAATCACCGGCTTGCAAAATCCGACGCACTTCCTGCAGGAAAATTGTGTCCGCCGGACGATCAAAGTTTCCGATCGTGCTGCCCAGGAACAGTACCAGCAGATGCTGGTCGTCTTGGCGTTGCGCGGCGACTTCCAATAGGCCATCCAGATACTCTCGTTCGAAGCCCACGATGCTGATGGAATCAATGTCTCCTAATTCACGTCGGCACATGGCCAGGGCGGCGGGCGAGATTTCGATCGGGCAGTAAGCGGTGGCTTGGCGGCGGGACAGAGCTTCCAGAATCCACCTGGTTTTCTTGCCGCTGCCGCTGCCGAGTTCCGCTACTACCACGGGCAGAGGGAAACGTTCAACGATATCGTCGGAGTGTCGTCGGAGTAGCCGTTCGTCCGCGCGAGTCAACCCGTACTCGGGAAGAACGCTGATCGCCTCAAACAGAGCCGATCCCAGGTTGTCGTACAAATATTTTGAGGGCAGCTCCTTCTGGTCGGGCTGAGTAAGTCCAGCGCGCACGTCTGCCGCAAATTCAAATACGGGATCGGCGGTAATGGGATGAGCGAGCATAGAAACTCCTCAATTGCTCACGCAGCGGAAGGCCGCGTAAACATATTGGTAGTGTGGTTGGAACCAGTTGCGAAAAGATCGGCGCAACATGCAGGCGGCGGTGCGAGCAGATCCACCCTTGAGCACATAATGTTTGCCGTCGAAGAAGTCAGCCGAATAGCCTGGGTAGAAGGGGAACGGCTTGAAGCCGGGAAAAGGTTCGAACTGACTCGAAGTCCACTCCCATCCATTGCCCAGCAGATCCACAATGCCGAACGCGCTTTTACCGTCCGGAAAAGCGTTGACCGGCGTGGGATCCCACCCGTGGAAATCGAAGTTGCCGCGTTTCGCGCCGGGATAATCAACCCCCCATGGGTATAGCCTCTCAAATCCATCGGGCGAGCCATACGCCGCGCGGTGCCATTGCGCTTCCGTCGGCAAGGAGTTCTTGGTCCAGCGCGCGTAGGCGGCTGCCTCCGCGTGGCTCACATAAACCGGCCAATCCAGAGGCAGAGGTGTTTCGCCAAACATAGTTCGGCAATACCAGCGCTCGTCTGCTCGCTTCCAGAAAACCGGATGAGAAATGCCATGCTCGTTCTTCCAATTCCAGTCGGCTTCATTCCAGAGGGCCGGATTTTCATACCCGCCGGCATCGATGAACTCAAGATATTTCCGGTTCGTCACTTTGTACTCGTCGATTGCAAAGGCCGGGACGTTGACCAGGTGGGCCTCATATTCGTTGTCCCAACCGAAGACGCCGGCGTCGCCGCCGGTGAGTCCCAGGGTTGCCGAGCCAACAGGAATTTCCACCATCGCATGCTCGACGGCAGGGAAAACTAACTCCGGTTGGCGAGCCTGCGGGACTTTGCGATCAATAGGCAACTGGTGAAGCATGTAAGTGAGAGTTTCCGCGTGCATGAGCCGATGCTCAAGTGCGACATTGAGGAGTAGACTCGCCGGCAGTTCGACGGTGGGCTTGAAATCAAAATGAATCGAACCAGCGAGTTCCACATCCAGGGTTTGCCTGATGCGGGTGACGTAGCGACGCACATCCTCGACTGCGGGCCAATGGGTGGGTTGGTCCGACGGAAGGCCTCCTCCGACGGGATCGATGCCAAAGGCGAACAGGCGATCGAAGTCAGGATCGAATGTCGGACTGTTCAGAACCCGCGATCGGAGAAGATTCCAGTCGAAGGCCTCAAGGTGGCCAACATAGAAGATGATCCGATGGCGCTCCGGAATCGGTCGCTCGTAGAGTGAATCTGGCCTCACCAGACCAAAGAGTTCATCTGTGCGCAGGCGCGCTTCCGTCAAGCGTACGAGAAGTTCATGCTTCGCATCAACGACAGGTCGTGTAGCGAGCATTTTGGGGACCTCCTGAAGCATCGCTATGATCTCCCCCGATCACCTTAGGTGATAGGGACAGACGCAGGGTTGGCCGTGCTCGAACTATGTGGCCCACGGGCCACCCGCGCAGGTTCATATGGCGCACGGCACGCAATGAAGGGCTTCCACGCCCTTCAGAGTAGATGCACAGGTGGTATCGCGAGGTTCACAGCTTGTGAGTCGAACCAGCACGCATCGGCAAGCCAATCGAGCTGAGAAGACGAGAACTTTCTAGGTAGTGTTGCGACGCGGGGACACACTAACAGCCACGGAACAGGATTGTTCGGTTTC
Source organism: uncultured Acidobacteriota bacterium (assembly GCA_963696025.1). Classification (GTDB taxonomy): domain Bacteria; phylum Acidobacteriota; class Terriglobia; order Terriglobales; family Acidobacteriaceae; genus JABCYV01. The sequence goes on along the minus strand of CAVOII010000014.1, from coordinate 127,531 downwards.
GGAGGGCGATGTGGTGGCGGCTATTGGACCGAGCTCGCGGCCGCGGAGAAGGCGTTATTGGCATTGGTCCCGATCAGCCGTATCGTTCCTACAACCAGAACCAGGATCACAGCCAACATTACGGCATACTCAGCAATGTCCTGGCCCTGGTCCTCGAACCAGATCCTGCGAAAAAACTTAGCCATACATCCTCCAGCCTCTGACGTCTCTGGCTAACCATCATGACGGGCGGGTGAGAGCTTGTCAAATGTCTGGTGCTGTGAATTCTGTGGATTAAGCAGACTTTTCTTTGTTAGCCTCGCGGCCATTTAGAATGACCAGAATGCCCGCTGCGCTTGAGTTCGAGAGCGTCACCAAAGAATATAGAAGTTTTGTCAGCCGACAGTCTCTGCGCGCTCTCGACGGTTTTAATCTGCGCGTGGATTCCGGAGAAATCTTTGGTTTTCTCGGCCCGAATGGAGCGGGTAAGAGTACAGCCATTCATATCGCAATGGGATTCATGCGCCCCACCGGCGGGGAAGGACATATGCTGGGCCGGCCATTCGGCGATGCCTGGGCCCGGCGGCGCGTCGGTTTTTTGGCAGAGAATGTCGCCCTTTATCATCGCCGTGTAGACCGGCTGCTGTGCTTTTACGGCGCACTCAATCGCATGGGCGGTCCGCGCCTTGGCGAGCGGGCGCTCGAGGTTCTGAAAATGGTGGGGCTGCAAGATCAGGCAAAGCGCAACGCGGGGAAGTTTTCGCGCGGTATGCTGCAGCGAGCGGGCTTAGCCCAGGCCATGATGAATGATCCGGAGTTGCTGATTCTCGATGAACCGACGTCGGCGCTCGATCCCTTAGCCAGGGTCATGGTGCGCGAGCTGATCCTGAGCGCTCGGGAAGCGGGCAAAACAATTTTCCTGAGTTCGCACCTGCTTTCAGAAGTGGAACTGGTGTGCGATCGCGTGGCTGTGCTGCATCGCGGAAAGCTCGTTCGGTTGGGAAGGACTACGGATCTGTTGCAATCAACCGAGCAGACTGAAATCGTTACTCGTGGTGTCGCGGCCCACGATTTTCCCGGAGCTGTAAACCACAATGGTGTTGTGAGCGTCACGGTACCAGTCAGCACTCAGCGAGGTGTAATGCAGCGCGTTTGGGAATTGGGCGGCGAAATTATTAGCGTCAATCCGGTGCGGCGGTCGTTGGAGCAGGTTTTCCTGGAAGTTACCGCCGATTCGCCAGCTCCTAATGCGGATGGTGGGCAGTGAAGCCGACACTGCTGATCGCCTTTAATTTTGTTCGGGAGCAGCGCTGGCCGATCTTTGTTCTTCTGTTATGGGTGCTTCTCCTCGCATTCCTCGGCCTGGTCGCTGACATTCCGCGCATGCAAGAAGACCTGCTCTTCCTTTTCAAGCAGGTTGCCGTATACGTGGTCGCATTCAGTATCTTCTTCGGTGGCTCCGCAATTTACAACGAGCGCAAATCGCGGCGCATCCTGGCGGTGCTTTCAAAAGCGGTGAGACGCGAGCAATATCTGTCAGGTCTGGTCCTCGGAGTCACCACCGCCTGCGGTATCTACTGCTTCGCTCTCGGACTCACAGGGAGCTGGACTTTGGGAGGCGCCGGATTCCCCGTATCGCGGGTGTGGTTTCTGATGGTCTGCCTGGTGGCTGCGTGCATGCTCGCGGGAACGGTCGCGCTCATGTTCTCAACCTTCCTGAACCCATTTCTGGCCGCCGGTGCGACCGCACTGATGCTCGGCGTACCCTGGATTGCGAGCCAAACCGTCGCCGCGCGCTGGGCCTATGTTATCCCCGTGTCCGCACTTACCAGCACGGTGCTGAAGTCCACCTTCAAGGTGCCAGGACACACCGAGTGGTTTCCCGTCTGCTTGGCATTACTGGAAACCTTGGTCTTCTGGGCGATTGCCGCCAGGATTTTTTCTCGCGTGGACATAGCAGTGGCCGTGGAATAGGCACTTCCGCAAGAAGTCTTCAGCGCAAAAGATCAGCCACTGACTGCGAAGCGTATTCCAGAACCCGTCCCGGAAGAACACCCAGATACAACGTAACAATCAGGCTCACAGCCAACGCCGCGCCCAGGCCAAGCGGAACCGGGGCCAGCGCTACTTGTTCACGCGATTCGCGCATGTACATCGCTACGATGATCCGCAGGTAGTAGTACGCGCCGATCGCACTGTTCAGTACACCGATGATCACCAGGCCCACCAGATTATTTTGCAATGCCGCGCTGAACACATAGAACTTGGCGAAAAAACCTCCTGTGATCGGGATGCCAATCAGCGAAAGCAGAAAAACCGTCAGCGTGGCAGCCAATAGCGGGGAGCGACGTCCCAGTCCTTCGTAGTCCTGCAGAGTGACATGACGCTCTCCAGCCCCTGCGAAGTGGCTGACGACCGCAAATGCGCCCACATTCATGGCCGCGTAGGAAGCCGTGTAAAACATGGCTGCGGGGATGCCATTTTTGGGCAGAGCGGCGTAAGCGACCAGCAGATACCCAGCGTGAGCAATAGAAGAGTATGCCAACAGGCGTTTGACGTTGTCCTGCACCAGCGCTGCCAGGTTGCCAATAGTCATGGACAGCGCGGCCGCTACCCAGATTAGCCACGAGACCCCGGGAGCGTGGGCTTCAAATACGATTCGCAAAAGCACAGCGAACACCGCAGCCTTGGGGGCAGTGGACATGAATCCGACTACAGGTGCGGGAGCGCCTTCGTAGACGTCCGGTGTCCAGATATGGAACGGGGCGGCCGCCACCTTGAAACCGAGGCCAACGAACATGAATGCGACTCCGGTATAAGCCAGGAGCGGGATCGGACCGGCGCCGAGCTTCTCGCGAATCACCCCGATGTTCGTAGAACCTGTAGCGCCAAACATCAGCGCAACACCATAGAGAAAAAATGCGGTAGCAAACGACCCCAGCAGAAAGTACTTCAACGAAGCTTCACTGCTGATGGCGGCGCGCCGCCGGAATCCTGCCAGAATGTAGGTGGAAATCGAGGAAATCTCCAGTGCGATAAAGATGAGCACCAGTTCCATCGCCGACGACATCAGGCACATACCGACAGCGCCGAACAGAATTAATCCGTAATATTCCCCTGCACGAATCTGCTGCACCTGCATGTATTCGTAAGAAGTCAGGATGACTACAGCCGTCACAGTGGTCACCAAAAAATGAAAGAAGACGCTGAACGCGTCTACCTGAACCATGTTCCAGAAACCGAGGCCAGGGTACTGCGCCTGGTAAAGGGTGGCTGCGAGGGCTCCGAGGGAGCCTATGAGCCCAATCACTCCCAGCATTCTCTGACTGCCACGCTCGTCCAGCAGTGGGTCTAGTACCATGATGACCATGCCAAAAATCGAGAGAACGATCTCGGGCAAAATGCGAATGTACTCGACGCCCTGGGGAACTGTCTGCACATCTGCGCCGTTCACTTCCCCACCACCTTGATGGCCAACTGCGCGAACGGAGCGAGGACTGCCTGGGTGGCAGAGTCGATCGCATTCAGCCAGATTAGTGGCGCGACACCCATAACTAAAGCCACCACAGCCGCCGGCGCCAGCGTGATGCGCTCACACATATCCAAGTCGGGCAGGGTCTGGTTGATCTCGTGGGTAACTTTTCCGTAAAAGACGCGCTGATACATCCAGAGCAGATAGCAGGCGCTCCAGATCACTCCCGTGGCTGCCAGAATGCCGTAAATAGCGCGGTCCTGGAATGCTCCGCTCATTACCAGAAATTCTCCGATAAAGCCGTTCAGCAAGGGCAGTCCTATCGAGGCTAGCGTGATGAAGAGAAAAAATGTTGCGTACACCGGCATGGGTGTCGCGAGTCCGCCGAATTCGCTAATTTCATAGGTGTGACGGCGCTCGTAGAGAACTCCCGCCAGCATGAACAGCGCGCCTGTCGAAACTCCGTGCGCCAGCATCACGAAGGTTGCGCCGTCGAGACCGATCTGAGTGAAGCTGAATATGCCGAGTACGACGAAGCCCAGGTGGCTGATCGAGGAGTACGCGATCAGCTTTTTCATGTTGGGTTGCACCAGCGCCACCAGCGCGCCGTAGATGATGCCAATCAGCGCCAGGATCATAACCCACCAGGCGTTTGCCCGCGACTGCTCGGGAAATAAACCCAGGTTGAAGCGCAGCATGCCGTACGTTCCCATCTTCAGCAGAACACCAGCAAGCAGAACCGAGCCAGCGGTGGGCGCTTCCACATGCGCGTCTGGAAGCCAGGTGTGGAATGGAAAGAGCGGCACTTTCACCGCGAACGCGATGAAGAATCCCAGGAAAAGCCAGGTGGCCGCGCCCGCGAAGTGCTCGAGCTGCCCGTTACGAATGGCAGCTTGAATCGTGACGAAATCGAAGCTGCCCGTCTTGGCATAAAGCCACAGAATCGCCGCCAGCATGAACATCGACGCGATCATGGTGTACAGGAAAAATTTGACGGCCGCATACACTTTCCGTCCATGACCGTACATGCCAATCAGCAGCGCCATCGGGATCAGCGTGGCTTCCCAAAAGAAATAAAACAGGAACAAGTCGAGCGAAACAAACACGCCGATCAGGGCCGTTTCCAGGATCAACAATAGAATGAAAAATTCCTTCACTCGTTCATGGATCGACTTCCAAGAGATCAGTACACAAAGAGGCGTGAGAAAAGTGGTCAGCACCACCAGCCACATGGAGACGCCATCCACTCCCACGTGATAATGAATGTTGGGATTCGAGATCCACTGTTGGTCCACTTCGTATTGAAACCCGGTTAGCCCGCGCTGAAAATGAACCGGCAAATGCAGCGACAGGACAAAAGTAAGGAGTGTGATCACCACAGCGAATACGCGGATGTCGCGATCCCGCCGCGGGAACAGCAGCAGAAGTAAACCTCCGGTCAGCGGAGCGAATGTCACCAGGGTGAGGATGATGCCGTTCAACGTGCTCATCGGGTGCCCGTCCAAACCATGTAAGCAATTACAGCGGCAGCGCCAACCGCGATCCATCCCGCATAGGAACGCAGATTCCCCGACTGCATTTGGCGCACGGAGTCGGAAACATGGCGGGCGCCATCAGCGCCATTGTCCACTCCGGCGTCGATCACATCCTGGTCAATACCGCGCCACAAAATACGAGTCGAGCCATCCACCAGGGGTTTTACGAACAGCGTCGCGTACAACTCGTCGACGTAATATTTGTGCGCCACAGCTGCGTAAAGGCCGCCGAGTGTGTCTGCAATCTGTTGTGGCAACTGAGGGCGTCGAAGATAGAGAAGCCAGGCAAGGTACAGACCGAGTGCTGCAGCGCCGAGCGATGCGGCGGTCAGCAACGCTTCGGACGATGCTTCCTGCTTGCGCTCGGTTATTGAGGTTGAAGAATCGGTCGAGATCTCCAAACCGGCCACGCTTGTACGCGCTTGAAATACAGGAGAGAGGAACTTTTCGAACCTGGAGCTGCCAACCCAGCCGCCGCAAAACGAGAGCAGCGCCAGGATCACCAGCGGCGCGAGCATCAGTTTGGGGCTTTCGTGGATGCCTCCATGCCTATGTGGCGCGGCCGCCCCCGCCCGCGAATCCTGAGCGTCCCCTCCACGGTAGTCTCCAAAGAATGTCAGGAACCAGAGCCGGAACATGTAGAACGAAGTAAGAAACGCGGTGAAAACACCGATTCCCCAGTACACCAGGCTCACACGGGAAGCCTGCCAAAGAATCTCGTCCTTGCTGAAGAATCCGGCGAACGGCCAAAATCCGGCAATCGCGAAAGTTCCCGCCGTCATGGTCCAGAAAGTCACTGGGATGTGGTGGCGCAGGCCTCCCATGCGCCGCATGTCTTGCTCGCCCCCTACGGCATGAATCACGGAACCGGCAGCGAGGAACAATAATCCCTTGAAGAAGGCGTGCGTCATCAAATGGAAAATGCCCGCTGAGTACGCCGCCACACCGCAAGCCATGAACATGTAGCCGAGTTGTGAGATCGTAGAGTAAGCAAGAACTTTCTTGATGTCGGTTTGCGCTACACCGATAGTTGCCGCAAACAACGCGGTGAGGGTCCCGATGATGGCAACGACCATCAGGGCCATTGGAGCGCGGTCGAATATGACATGCGAACGCGCCACCATGTACACACCGGCAGTGACCATAGTCGCGGCGTGGATGAGGGCGGAAACCGGCGTGGGACCTTCCATGGCGTCCGGAAGCCAGACATAAAGCGGAATCTGCGCCGACTTGCCGGCGGCTCCGACCATGAGCAGCAGTCCTATAGACGTGAGTAACCCTGCTCCGGCAGTTTCCGGATGTAGCGGCACGACACTCTGAAAGACCTGCGTGAAATTCAACGAGCCGAAGTGTTTAATCAAAAGGAAGAGCGCAATCAGAAAACCGAAGTCGCCGATGCGATTGACGATGAACGCCTTCTTGCCAGCCGAGGCCGCCGAATCTTTGTTGAACCAAAACCCAATCAGAAGATACGAAGCCAGCCCCACACCCTCCCAGCCGATAAACATGAGCAGGTAGTTGTTGGCGAGTACAAGCGTCAGCATGAAAAACATGAACAGATTCAGGTAGCTGAAGAACCGATAGAACCCGCCTTCCTTCCACATGTAGCCGACCGAGTAAATGTGAATCAGAAAGCCCACGCCGGTTACTATCAGCAGCATCACTAGTGAGAGCTGGTCGAGGTAGAAAGCGAAGTCGGCCTGGAAACTACCGGCCCGAATCCACGGCGCGAAGTACTCATGATAGGGGAGACGTAGGGCGGAGAATTGAGCCACGACCCACAGACCCACGGCAAACGCAGCACCGCAGAAGGCTAGAGCGATCGCCGAAACAGCCTCACGCGAAAAACGGCGGCCGAACAGGCCATTGATAGCGGCACCCACCAATGGCAGCAGGGGAATGAACCAAAGGTGCAGGTTCGGCGTCATAATTTGAGCAGGTTTACTCGGTCTACGTTTAAAGTTTCACGGGTGCGAACCATCGCAATAATGATGGCGAGCCCCACCGCTGATTCTGCAGCTGCAACCACCATCACGAAGAAGACAAAAATCTGTCCGCTCAGTGCATGCCATTGGGCTGCGAACGCCACGAAGGAAAGATTCACACCGTTGAGCATCAGTTCGATCGAAATGAAAATAGTGATGACGTTACGCTTGATCAGGAACCCGGTGACGCCACAGGCAAAGAGGATGCCGCTGAGTACCAGGTAATACGAAAGCGGTACCATCAGCCCTCCTTCTTTCTCTGCTGGGCCGGTTCGGGATGACTGGCCAGGACGACGGCCCCCATGATTGCGATCAGCACGAGGACCGATGTGACTTCAAAGGGCAGGAGAAAATCATGAAAAAGCAGCCACCCGATGGTCTTCGGGGGTCCCGGCAGCGCCCCTACTGCTACCGCGTGCGTTCCGGTGCGTGCGATCAGGACCCACGCCATCAGCAAGCTGCCGATTAGCATTCCCGGAACTCCAAACAGCAACGCCACCCGGCTCCCGCCGGCGCCTTCTTCTTCTCCGGCGTTCAGCAGCATGATGACGAAGACGAAAAGCACCATGATGGCTCCGGCATAGATAATTACCTGTATCGCCGCCACAAACTCGGCACCGAGCAAGAGGTATTCTCCGGCAAGCGAGCCCATCACGACGACGAGCGACAGTGCGCTATTAATCGGATGCCGCTGTACTAGCAGATTCACCGCTCCCGCCACGCAGACTGCGCCGAAGATCAGAAATAGAGTCAGATGAAGCATTTGAGTCCGAGCCCTAAGCTCGCCAGGCCACCACCAGCGCTGTGATCACCAAGTTTGCAATCGCCAGAGGGAGCAGAAACTTCCACCCAAAAGCCATGAGTTGGTCATAACGAAAGCGCGGCAACGTGCCGCGCACCCAGATGTAAACAAAGAGAAATCCGAAAACCCTGAGCACGAACCAGAATATCGGCAGGACGGCCTGCAGAATCGGCGGTCCAAAAATGGGGCCATGCCATCCTCCCAGAAAAAGCAGCGAAGCTACGCAGGCCACCGTGATCATGTTCGCGTACTCCGCCATGAAGAACATGGCAAACTTCATGGCGCTGTATTCGGTGTGATAGCCCGCTACCAGCTCGCTCTCAGCTTCCGGCAAGTCGAATGGGACGCGATTGGTTTCCGCGTACGCCGAAATCAAATAGATGAAAAACGCGACGATCTGGCCTCCGTAAAAAATATTCCACTTCGGAATAAATCCCCAGAAGTGGCCACCTTGCGCTTCCACGATGTCACGCAAGCTGAAGCTGCCGGCTACGATCAGCACCCCAACCAGAGAGAGTCCGAGCGAAACTTCATAACTCACCATCTGCGCACTGGCACGCAGCCCGCCCAACAGGGAATACTTGCTATTGGAGGACCAGCCAGCCAAAGCGACGCCGTAAACACCCATTGAAGTGATTCCGAGGATGAGTAGCAGCCCAATGTTCAAGTCAGTGATCTGGAGAGGGGTGTGCACTCCCCCAATCGTGACCCAGTTGCCGATAGGGATGACAGAGATAGACGTCAGTGCACAAACCAATCCGATCATCGGCGCAGCGATGTAGAGCGGCTTGTAGACGTGCGGAGGCGTCAGGTCTTCCTTGAAAAGGAACTTGATTCCATCGGCCAGAGGTTGCAGCAGACCAAAGGGTCCTACTCGCGTAGGTCCCCAACGATTCTGAATATGACCGACGACCTTGCGTTCCAGCCAAACCGTGTAAGCCACCGCTGTGAGCAGCACAAAAAGTGCGATCACAATCTTGATGACTGAAACGATGACGAAAGTTTCGATGCTCAGCAATGATTGTTCCTAGAGTTCTGCGCCTTACTGCGGGTCCAAGTGCCCAACCGAGGGCGCTACAAAGGAATTAGTCAGCAGCAACTTGAGTTTCTTCCGGTTGCTTTTGACGGTTTTCAATCACCGAATTCAACGTGCGGGAGTATCGTCCCAGCGTTCCAGAACTGAAAAGATTGTCATTAGCGGGCACGATCAGTTTGGGATCATGAACCGCTCCCAGCCCACTCCGAGACAAGGTGGTGTGCTGATCGTTCCCCGCCAGAAGATCCATCCGCGGTACTTCGTAGCCCGGCAACAGGCGCTGGATCTCGTCGAGAATAGCCATGGGATCGAAGGGACTCATCTTGGGTTCGAGTCCGTTCGCCTCCAGCCAGACGGCGTGTCGATCCGCTTCACCAGATTGCGCGCCGCGCGACTGCCCCATGTCGGCGGTCATCCCGCGCCCAAATGGGACCAGCTTGCGGACGTCGTAACCCATCGCCTCAGCAATGCGGACGATGATTTCAAAATCAGACTTGGTACCGGTAAGTTCTCCCGCCTTCTTTACCAGTTGCAGGTCGCCGCAGGTGTTGGTAAACGTCCCGGATTTTTCATAAGCGTTAGCGGCAGGCAGCACGACGTCAGCGATCACAGCTGTCTCGGTGAGAAACATGTCCTGTACGAGGACGAAACTTTGGGAGAAAGCGAAGGGATCAATGGCTAACCGGCCGACAGGATTAGCTCCAACCACGTACCAAGCCTTTAGTCCGCCGGCTGTGGCACTTTCCACCATGCGCTGAAGTGTCAGCCCCGGTGCCTTTGGTATAGCGCCCCACTCTTCGTGAAGCGTGCCGACCTCAGCGACGGGCCGATAGCCAGGGAGTAAATCAGGGTAGAGACCCATGTCGGCCGCGCCGCGCGAATTAGCATAGTCGCCCAGGCAGATGAATTTCGCTCCTTGAACATCAATGCCGAACTTCACCAGTGAAATTAGATCCTCGCCACGAATTTCCGCTCCAAAAATGATGACTGAATTCGGCTCGGATCGTAGCTTTTCGCGCAGGGCGATCCACTCATCTGGATTAGTGGTTTCGCTGACCAGAGTATCAAGCGAGGACCCGTCACCGGAGAGGAATGCAGCCAGTTTTCCCTCCGCCCCAACGGGAATCTGAAGGAATGTAGTTGCCTGCCGGCGCAGTTTGATTGGCTCCGAGTTGATCACGTACAGCCGAGCGCGGTGCAGGCGTACGTTGTTACGAATCTGCCAGGCCAACAACGGATGCTGTTCGGTCGGGTCGTTACCGATCAGCAGAATGACCGGCGCGTTGAATACGTCCCGCATACTGGCGGTAGCGTCGGGTTTTCCAGAGAGTGCAGCGGCGAAAGCCGGGAAGTCAGCGGTGCGGTGATGGTCAATATTGTTGGTTCCCAGGACCGCTCGCGCAAATTTCTGCAGCAAGTAGTTTTCTTCGTTGGTGGTGCGGTTGGAGCCTACCACTCCAATCGCTTGTCCGCCCTCGCGGTCGCATACCTCGGCGAAACGCTTTCCGATCAGCTCAAATGCCTCTTCCCAGGTTGAAGGCGTCAGCCGGCCCCCCTTGCGAATGAGAGGTTCGGTCAGGCGCTCCGCATGATGGGCGAAGTCGAAGGCGTAACGTCCCTTGATGCAAAGAAAATCACCGTTGATGCCACTCTTGTCGCGATTGTCGCCGCGCACGATCTCCATTCCGGTGTCGGCACGGCGTATACCCAGTGTGGTTTTGCAACCGTCAGCGCAGTGCGTACAAGTGGTGCCAACGTGCTTCATCTCCCACGGCCGCGTCTTGTAGCGATACCCTCCCGAGGTCAGCGCGCCCACCGGACAAATATCGATGCACATCCCGCATTCTTCACACTCCAGGTGATCTTCCCGATTGGGAGCGATAATGGAACTCACGGCGCGATTCTGCACACCCAGGGCCCAGACATCCATGCCCTCGCCGCACACTCGCACACATCGATAACAAAGGATGCACCGCGGTCGATCGAAATACACCACCGGAGACCACTGTTGCTCCTCCTTGTGGTTCTTAGGCTCCATGTATTTGGATTCGGCCGCACCGTAGGAGAACGCCATATCCTGCAGTTCGCATTCGCCGCCGGCGTCGCACACTGGGCAGTCCAGGGGATGGTTGCCGAGCAGAAGTTCAACCATTGACTTGCGGGCTTGATGAATCTCCTCACTGTTGGTGGTGACGATCATGCCCTCGCTGATCACCGTAGTGCAGGCGGTCTGCAGCTTGGGCATCTTCTCGATCTTTACCAGACACATGCGGCAGGCGCCCTGCAAAGAGAGGTTTGGGTAGTAACAAAATGAAGGCACTTCAATGCCAACGTTCTTGCAGGCTTCGATCAGCAGCGTGCCGCTCGGGGCCGCGACCTTCTTGCCGTCAACCGTGATGTTTACGTCGGGCATGGGAATGGGAAATTTGGAAATTGAGTAATTAAAAACCGCTAATTTACGCCGCACGCCGCTACTGAGGTGCCGCACCGCAAAAGCTGTTTTCCCAAAACTTGAGTATCAGTCCGATATGGCAAAGATCGGAAGAGGCGGATCACACGCAGTGCAAATGTTTTTGTGCGATCTCGAAGTTGCTCCGGCTGTGTACTCATTGGAGGGCCTGAAAGTCCTCAATTACCAAATTACCCGATTACTCAATTTTCTTCACGCCATTACCGGCAATTGCTCAATCTTCCCCTCTTTTTCAAAGGGACAAGGCCGGCCTTGCAAATGATCTTCAAACTCTTTGCGAAACTTCTTGACGATCGAAATCGTGGGCATGGCTGCGGCATCGCCCAGCGGACAGAACGTGCGGCCCAGCATGTTTTCCGAAAGGTATTGAATATTGTCGATGTCCTTCTTTAACCCGCCGCCAGAGTGAAAGCGCGTGAGAGTCTTTTCCAACCAGTCAGTTCCTTCGCGGCATGGAATACACCATCCACAACTCTCGTGCCGATAGAACTTCATAATCCGCAAGGCAAATTTCACCATGCAGGTGGTGTCATCGCAGATCACCACACCGCCTGAGCCAAGCATCGAACCCGCTTTCATCATGGAATCGAAGTCCATGGAGACATCGACTTCGTCCGCCGTCAAAAGTGGGCAGCTTGAGCCACCCGGCACCACGGCTTTCAGTTTGCGCCCGTTGGGGATGCCCCCGCCGACTTCGTAAATCATCTTTTTAAGGTTATAACCCATGGGTAGTTCGTATACGCCGGGCCGCTCCAGGTGCCCGCTGAGACAGAAAAGCCTTGTGCCACCATTCTTGGGGGGGCCGAGGTTGGCAAACCAATCGGCGCCACCCAAAATAATATGCGGCACGCTCGCCAAAGTTTCAGCGTTATTGATAACTGTAGGTCCGCCCCACAGTCCGACCACGGCAGGGAAGGGAGGGCGGATGCGGGGGATGCCGCGCTTGCCCTCGAGGGACTCCATCAGCGCTGATTCCTCGCCCACTTCGTAAGCCCCGGCGCCTCCGTGCCAATAGATATCGAAGTTGCGACCACTGCCGAAGATGTTCTTGCCGAGAAATCCGCGCGCATACGCGTCACCAATCGCCTTCTGCATGATCTCCAACAAATAACGATATTCGCCGCGAATGTAGATATAGCCGGTAGTCGATCCCACAGCGAGTCCAGCGATCATCACACCTTCGATTACCGCGTGGGGGTCATGCTCGAAAATGAGCCGGTCTTTGCAGGTGCCGGGCTCGCTCTCGTCACCGTTACACAGAACATACTTCGGCTTGGCCGATTGTTTGGGAACGAACGACCACTTCATTCCGGTGTTGAATCCCGCGCCGCCACGTCCCCGCAGACCCGAGTTCTTCACTTCGTTCACGATTGCGTCGGCTTCCATCCCCAGGGCCTTCTGGACGGCCGTGTAGCCCTCAAGTTCCAGATAGCGATCGATATTGGTCGCGCCTTTGCCAAAGCGCCGGGAGACGACTTTTACTTCGTCAGGATGGGAGACGAGATCAGCCACTTGAATGCACAAGTAAGAAGTAAGAATGCAGAATGTAAACAGATTCGGTTTTACTTCTGCATTCTTACTTCTGCCTTCTGACTTCTTACTGCCTTTCCTTCACCTTGTAATCGTCCAGAATTCTGTCCATCTTTTCCGGTGTTAGATTCTCGTGGAAATCGTAATTCACCTGTGCCGCCGGGGCCCAACTGCAGGCGCCGATGCATTCCACTTCTTCCAGCGAGAACAAACCGTCCGCGGTCGTTCCCTTTTGCCGGACGCCTAATCTTGTTTCGCAATGCTCCAGAAGTTCTTCGCCTCCACGCAGCAGGCAGGCGATATTGGTGCACACCTGCACGTTGTATTTACCGCGCGGCTTGGTGGTCAGCATGGAGTAGTAGCTGATCACATTGCGCACTTCGAGTTCGGTAAGGTCGAGGCGTTGTGCGATCTCGTCTATAGTTTCGTCCGAGAGATATCCGACCTCGTCCTGCGCATAGAGCAGCGTCGGAACCAAAACAGAGCGCTTGGTCGGATAGTGCGTCAGCATCTCCGCTAAGCGGGATTCGAATTGTTCCGAAAATTTCACACATTCACCTTCAACCACGAAGAACCCACAAAAGAAATCAATTCACATTACGATTCCTTCGTGCGCCTTCGTGGTTGATGCCTTTAGACATCAGCGATCAACTTCTCCCAGCACGATATCGATGCTGCCAATAGCCGCGATCACATCAGCCAGCAGCCTGCCTTCACACATTTTTGGGAGCGCTTGCAGATTGGCCAGACATGCTGCCCGCATGTGCACTCGATATGGTTTGGCCGTGCCATCGCTCACAACGTAATATCCCATTTCACCGCGGGGTGATTCGACAGCCTGGTAAACCTCGCCTTCCGGAACGGCGAAGCCTTCAGTAATAATCTTGAAGTGATAGATCAAAGCTTCCATCTGCGTCTTCATCTTCTCCCGATCCGGCAACACCACTTTGGGAGCGTCCGCCTTGATAGGGCCTTCGGGCATTCCATCCAGCGCTTGTTGCACGATTGCGATGGATTCGCGAAGTTCCTGCACCCGGCACATGTAGCGTGCGAACACGTCTCCCTCACGGGCGACTGGCACCTTGAACTTGAAATGTTCGTAGCCGGAGTAGGGAAGGTCGCGGCGCAGGTCGAAGTCAACCCCGCTCCCGCGCAACGTGGGCCCGCTCGCGCCCAGCGCGATGGCATCTTCGGCCGTAATTTTGGCCACGCCCTTGGTGCGCATCATAAAAATCGGATTCCCAGTCAGCAGGTTTTCGTACTCATCAACTTTCGGCGGAAACCGATCCGCAAAGACCCGCGTCTGTTCGAAGAAGCCAAGTGGAGGCTCCAACGCCAGGCCGCCGATGCGAAAGTACGATGTCATCATGCGCTGGCCGCTGACCGCCTCGAACAGCCGCAGGATATCCTCACGCTCCCGGAAGCAATACAGGAACACCGTTAGCGCGCCGATATCCATAGCGTGGGTTCCCAACCACACCAGGTGAGAATTGATCCGGGTCAGTTCATTGAGCAAGACGCGCATCCACTGCGCCTTGGGAGGAATCTCCAGCCCCAGCAATTTCTCGACCGCCAGCACATAGCAGAGGTTGTTGGTCAGCGGGCACAAATAATCGATGCGGTCGGTCAGCGGCACGACCTGCTGGTAAAACTTGGCCTCGCACGTCTTTTCGATCCCGGTGTGCAGATACCCGATATCGGGCATGATGCGCACCACATTTTCGCCGTCAATCTCGAGAATTACCCGCAATACGCCATGCGTCGACGGGTGTTGTGGCCCCATGTTCAGGATCATGGTGCGATCCTGACCGAGCTCGAGCTCCGGTAGCGTGGTGAGGTGGCCCATAGTGAAGCCTAGCGGTAGCCCTCCACAGGATAGTCTTTGCGCAGCGGATAGCCTTCCCAGTCTTCGGGCATCAAAAGCCTGCGCATATACGGATGTCCGATGAAACGAATCCCGAAAAGGTCGAAGACCTCCCGTTCAAAATAATTGGCGGCAGGCCAAACCGAGGTGACCGTATCAATGTCCGGCGCCGTGTTATTGAGTCGAACTTTCAACCGCACCCGTTCTTTCTTAGGAATGGAGAGAAGTTGATACACGACTTCAAAGCGCGGCTCGGAAGGAAACCAGTCAACGCAGGTCACATCAGACAGAAAGTTGAACGGGCAATCCGCATCGTCGCGGAGGAGAACGCAGGCTTCGCGCAGCCAGGATTGCTCTATGTAGATGGTGGTCTCATCGCGATCAAACTTAGCACCCTCCACAGCCGCCGAATTCCAGGTCAGCAACTTAGCAATGGCAGGATGGGTCTTCAGTTGCTGGAGATCGGTAACGGCAGGGGCCAGCGGCATCAGATCTCTCCTCGCCGCGGCGAAGGTTTGCTCCAGTCCAGCGCGCCTTTTCTCCAGATGTAGAACAGACCCACCAGCACGATGCCGACGTAGACCATCATCTCCAGGAAGCCGAACATCTTGAGATCACGCAGGATCACCGCCCAGGGATAAAGAAAGATGGCTTCAACGTCGAAGAGAATAAAGAGCATGGCCACCAGATAGAATTTGACCGAGAAACGTTCGCGGGCGTCGCCGACCGGGATCATCCCGCATTCGTAAGGCGATAGCTTGGCCCGGGTAGGCCGCCGGTATCCGATGAACCAGGAGAGGAGCACAATGACTCCCGCCAGAGCGCCTGCAAGCAGGAAGTGAATCAATAACGGCAGGTAGCGGGCGAAGTAATTGTCCGGCATAAAGGGAGCTATATATAATTTGCGCGAAGTATTTGCTTAAACGTTCTAGATTAGATTTCGCCTGTGATAGTGTCAAGCGACGGGGGCACCTTTTTAAAGGTCCCTTAACAGCTGCGTAACATTTGGAGAACGTCAACTGACCGGCATGATTTTCGGCTTCAATACCGATATAAAGCACGACGACACCATATATCACGTGCAAAGTGAAGCCCGCGAAGGCGAGCTTCTGTTGCAGACCCAGGTATTCGTGCGCGGACGCTGCATTGGCAAGCGAGCGACCTCCTATGCCGAAAAACTCGCCGGTGGTGGCTTCACTGATCAGCAGAAAGAACAGATCTTGCGTGAGCAGCATCGCATGGTGCTGGATTTCATCCGTGACGGTCGCCTGGACAATGTTCTGGATAAACGCGATGCACCGGAGATTCTCGCCTCAATCAAGGAACTCGATGTGCACTGGCTCAATGCCGGTTCCGTACACTCCGACCGGAACCTGATCATGCGCCTGCGCGTGACCGAAGGCGGATCCGGAGTGAAGGGGGCCCGGCTCACAGTTCGATTCGCGCGTCCCGATGCTGCGCCTTTTTACACCCAGGTGGTTACCGATCCAGCCGGTGATGCGGAAATGAAGATCGAAGCGGATGAATCCTCTTTACCCGATTCCTCTGTCCTGGTGCAGGCAAACTATTCCGGACGCACGGCCACGCGCAAGTTCCAGTTGCGCAAAGTCGAAGCCTAAACATCCGCGGTTTTCTTATCCCGATGCCGAGTGCTCCAATCAAACTAATCATCAATGGGGAAGAGCGGACTTTCCCCAACCCACGAACCCTTGCTGGTCTGGTTGAAGAACTTGGCATGAAGCAGGATCGCGTGGCGGTAGAACTCAACCGCAACATTGTCCCGCGTGAGCGATGGACCGAAACCAGTCTGGCGGAAGGCGATCGGCTGGAAATCGTGCATTTCGTCGGCGGCGGTTGTGTGCCGCGATTCCGCTCAGAAGCGTAAACTCGACCGTCCGAGGAACTCCTCTAGTCACCCTCCAGCATCGAATCTCCGGTTGACAGCAGCCAAGTCGCGCCTAAAATGTTTCAAACATTTTTGCATTCAATTGTTTGAAGCATTCTTGAGTGTCGAATGCAGGAACAATTCACATCCCGTGAGGTGGCGAAACTTGCCGAGGTAACCCTGCGGCAATTGCAATGGCTGGATGAGCGAAAAATCGTTGCCCCGGTACGGAATGGGCATCGGCGTGTGTACTCGATGAAAGACCTTACCGAAGTCGCTGTCATCGGCGAATTGCGGCACCGGGGCTTCTCTTTACAGCGCGTGCGCAAAGTCATGCGCTTCCTGCATAAGGAATTCGGCAAACGGCTGGCGGAGACGGTTAGCGGAACTTCCGAGTATCACCTGCTGACGGACGGGCGCACACTTTATCTCGAGACTTCAGCGCGCCAGATTGTCGACATCCTGAAGAACACACGTCAGCCGCTGCTGGCGATTTGTCTTAGCGACAAGGTACGTCAGGTGCGAGCGGTGATCCGCAACGGGAAGAAACATCGTCCATCGGTTGCGGCTTCAGCCGCGCGCAAAAGGGCCAAGGCTTCATAGGCAGGAAGTTTAGCTCCATGGGGAGGCAAGATGGTTGCTGAACTGAATATCCTGAGCGAGTGGATCCCCGAGCAAATGCTCCCCGGCACGATTTTTGTGCTGGAGAACGCCGGCAACGTCGGAGAAAAAGACGACCCATACTGGGCAGTTTTGTCCTGCCCTAACTGCGGGACCTTGGGGTTGATCACACGCAAGCAATTGGCTGGGTTGCTGTCGGTCATCTGCGGATCCGATCAGTGTTCGGCGCAGTTCTTCATCAACGACAGCGATATCGTGATTCGAAGGCCTTCCTGACGATGTGTACCACGAATCTCAGCAGAATCAAGGTCCTCGCTCGGCTAGCTTTCTCCTGACTTGACGCTGTCGAGCGCCACCGGTATCTGTTCCACGATCTCGATCCCGAACCCTTCCAGCGCGGCTACTTTGCGAGGATGATTGGTGAGCAGGCGAATGCGCCGCAGGCTCAAGTCGGAAAGAATCTGGGCGCCGATGCCTATCTCCCGCTGTGTCTTGCGTTCGCTCTCCGGCAGTGCCGGCAAACGCTTCTCGCGGTGAAAGGTGAGCGCCGTACGCTCCGCCATTCCTTCGACGGAAAACCCCTTGGACGTCTGATGCAAATAGATAAGCGCTCCGCGACCTTCCCGCGCAATCATCTGCATCGAGCCTTCGATGGTGGCGTGGCACTCGCAGCCCGTGGATCCAAAAACGTCGCCCATCAAGCAGTGGGCGTGCATGCGAACCAGCACCGGTTCGCTGCCCTGCTCGATGTCACCACGCACCAGGGCGACGTGCGACTCGCCACCATCGACCTCACTCTCGTAAGCGATCAGCCGAAACTCCCCATGCCGAGTGCCGATCATCGCTTCCCCCACACGATGTACGTAGCGTTCATTCTGCATACGGTAGCGGATGAGCTCGGCCACAGTCAGCATCTTCAGGTTGTGAGTGGCGCAGAAATCGACGAGATCTGGAACCCGCGCCATGGTGCCGTCGTCGCGCATGATTTCGCAGATGATGCCAGCCGGAACCATGCCAGCCAGCCGCGCCAGATCCACGGAAGCCTCAGTCTGGCCGGCACGGACCAGCACCCCGCCTTTGCGCGCCCGCAGGGGGAAAACATGTCCCGGACGCGCCAGATCGACAGGTCGAGTGGCGGGATCAATCGCAACCTTAACGGTGCGGGCGCGATCATAAGCCGAGATCCCCGTGGTCACGCCGTCGCGGGCATCGATGGCCTCACAGAACGCGGTCCCGTAGTTTGAGGTATTCTCCGCCGTCATCGGACCGATGCGCAGATGGTCCAGGCGCTCTTCAGTCATAGTTAGACATACCAAACCTCGTCCGTACTTGGCCATGAAGTTGATAGCTTCGGGAGTGACCTTCTCGGCGGCGAGCGTCAGGTCGCCTTCGTTCTCGCGGTCTTCATCGTCCACCACCACGATCATCCGGCCGGCACGAATTTCTTCGATGGCCGCAGGAACGTTAGTGAAGGGCGCGTGCTGCGTCATGATGATGTGCAGATTGTAGCAAAAACGCTAGAGGGCTTAATCGATCAGACCGGGTGGCGATTCGAACTATGCGGCGCTATTTACCCGGCCAACTCCCTCTCGGCACCCCGAAACAGAGCTCGCAGTGACCGCACGACCCAACGTACCAGGGCCACGATGACGACGAGCAAGACCGCGACGAGGGTCGCTGCCGCGTAAGGATGTTGCGTGGCAAACCACGTCAGAAAGATCGCGAGCGCGTCTTCCCCGAAGCTCAACGCCATATTGGAAAGTGGCTCCGGGGATGGAGTTACAGCGGCCCGCACTGCGGTTTTTCCGCCATGCGCCGCCAACGCAATCAGTCCTCCAGCCAGCGTGGCCACGAGTTGTTCCCTAGGTGAAAGAGTCGCAGTCGCCTGATAAGCGAGCAAGGCGGCGATCGGCACACGAATGAATGTGTGGAGCGCATTCCAGATGAGGTCGAAAGCAGGGATTTTGTCGGCAAAGAATTCAATTGCGAACAACGCCAGACAAGCGCCGATCACGTACCAGTTGGCGAGTAGCGTCAGCGACGACGGTAGCTGCAACACTCCAGCGCGGGCCAGCAAACCCAGAGTGGCAACCGTGGCGTATACGTTTAGTCCCGCGGCAAAGCTCGTGGCTACCAGTACCGCAACCAGTTCACTCGTTGGAATTCTCATGACCGCCTACGATAGCGCAGTCCAGGGAAGGAAGGATGTTAACCCAGTTAATGGAGGAATAAACAAAAAGGGCCGCCTCACGGCGGCCCTGGGTTGCTTTAAAGATTTTCTTTTTCCTTTTCCTTACAAAGTCGATTCGATCTCGAATCCCCAAGCCTCGAGCAGTGGCTCTGGAATGTATTTGGAGTTCTTGTTGCGCCGGGCCCACTCCCGCAGCCGGGTAGAGCGTAAGTACTGGTCTGGCGAGAGCTTATACTCGCGCACAACCTGCTCAAACTCAGTGATGGTAGGGGTAATCGGCCCGATTGGCTCAGGTTTGCCCCAGTTCGGATTTCCGCGTCGCTTAGCCATGAAAATTGCGCCTCGTCCTCGTAATAAAGCTACCTTTAAGAGTGATCTGCCACTTAGATTCCTCTACGATCGGCAGAGATTCACTGCTTGTTTCTTTTCCGCGCACATACATGATCAGGCCCGGGCACCGACCTCTCAGTAGCTGGAAGCTAATGATTCTAATAGCGTTTTTCTTCCATGTCAATGATATTCTGACCCTTTGTGTCGTCTTTCTGGACACATGTCTAAGAAAAATAATGCCTTACTGGTATCTTCATCTCCTTCCCCCAGAGCTACCATGCCAAGTCCGTTCTGAGGATTGGCGGTTTGGGGTTGCGTAGGTTACCGCCGTAATCTCAATACCTTGCCGATGGATTGACTGGCCGGAAGCGCGTACCTAGAGTGCGTAAAGGAGGCCTAACAGTGAGGGACATCCACGAAGTGCTGCGGAAGAAGCAAGCCGAACAGGCCCAACTGGGCAAGCAGATCGAAGCCCTACAGAACGCCGCTGAACAACTGCGCAGCGTGGCCCATTTGCTGGGCGAAGAACACAGCGAGGAAACCGTCAGCCGCGGCTGAGACTCGTCCACGATACCTTGTCTGGGCTGCGAAGATGCTCTATGAGTTTGCAATCATTAGTTCTCTGTTCCGATGAGAAGATCGTGCGCGTCTTGCGGCGCGTGCTCAGCGACCTCGACATCGGCATCGACCAGTCTCCGGATGCCGACTCCGCCATCCGCAAACTGACGCGTCAGAGATATGAGGCAGTGATCGTAGACTGCACCGACGAGCAAGCCGCTTCCCAGGTGCTCAAGAGCGCTCGCACCGCCCCCTGTAATAAGCGCGCCGTGGCCGTAGCCGTTATTGATGGAAAGAAAGCCCTGCGCAGTGCTTTCGATCTGGGCGCCCATTTTGTTCTTTACAAACCCCTTTCCGCGGAACGCGCCAAGGCCAGTTTCAGGGCGGCTCGCGCCTTGATGAAACGGGAACGCCGTCGCAATATTCGTGTTGCCATCGAAATGCCGGTGATTTTGGTGTTGAATGATGGCGCGGGGCAACAGCGCACGGTCACATCCGACCTGGGCGAAGGAGGCATGGCCATTCAATCCTCTCAGCGTCCTAAGAAACAGGGTGCGATGACGGTACAATTCGCTCTACCCGGGACAGAAGACACCATCCATTGCACGGGTGAGGTGGCCTGGGAGAATACGGGACGGCAGACGGGTATTCGCTTCGTGGATCTTACTCCAGAGGCCCGCGACCAGCTCAAGGCATGGATCAAGAGCCATTCTCCCGAAGCCGAGCCGGATGACCCGCCCCTGGTTTGCAAGCTCACGGATCTCAGCCTGGGCGGGTGTTATCTGGAGGTAATTACGCCCTTTCCCGTGCGCACCCGAATCGTCCTATCCATGCGGGTCGGGAAGGTTCAGGCTCAAGCCGAAGGTGTGGTGCGCGTGATGCATCCCGAGGTCGGCATGGGAGTGGAGTTCACGCAGAAGACCACACAGCAACGCGAACACGTAGGCAAATTCATCCAGGCTCTAACCGAAAGCAACGGAGTTCTTCCTGATCTTTTGGTGGAACCTGAGGGGCTGGATGTTGGGGAGCCAGCGCACGGTACGGGCATTGAGGACCGGGACGATCCCTTACTCCAGCTTTTCCGCAGAAAGGCCGAACTCACCACCGAGGCCTTCCTGATCGAACTGCGCCGGCAGCGCGGAACTAACAATGAAGCGACTCATCCCGTATCAATCTGAGCTCACCGCTACTGCTCAAATATCAAAACAGTTGGCTCCGCATCCCCCGTATCTATATCGACGCCAACAAACTCGGAGAACGAAACCATCCAGAACGCTATCATTTGTGGTCCTGGTGAAGTTAGGTTGGCCACCCCTCTTCCATTGTTTGAGACTGACGAAACCGTATACGTTCCAGCCATCTTCAAATTCGGGCTGAGGCCGGACGTCTGGTTCGAGTCCTCCGCCCCCATCCATATTGCTTCGCCGCCAGTTCCACTCAGGGTACTCACGCCAGTGGACAAAGGCGCAGTTAAATTCGCGACGGCCTCTGAAGCAAATGTAAACGTACCGGCCGCGACGCTGTTGGTGAAAAGTGGCGCCACGAGCTGGGGCCGGAGGGCGCCGATTCTCACTGCAGGTTCCATGCTCAACAGGAAGGCTGCATTCGGTGCGATCAGGTAGGCCACAAAGCTGGTGACCCCCTGCGTCTTGACATTGACCAGATTCAGCAACGTCCGCCCGTTGGATTGGGTAGTGTAGCTGCCGCCCAATAACGCGCTAGTGGTGATGGCGCCTCCGTTATTTTCGTCAAACTGCCCCCCAATAGCGCCTTGCCCATCGAAGGACAACTGGCCGACAGCAACGTACGGAGACCCGTTGGCAAGCCCGCTCTGCGTAAAGATCGACAAGCCCTGGAAGGACGCGGCGCTGAACGGCGAACCTGATTGCTGCAAGGCTTCGCCACTGAACATCGGACTCGCGGCGCCGATCGGGTCGGTCGAGAGCCAGAAAGCCTCGTGGGGCGAGACCACATAAACGCTGAAGTGGAAAGTGGCTCCTCCCAATATGGGGACGTTCAGGCTGGCACTACCGCGTCCATTTGATGCAACGGTGTACGTCCCGGGGAAATTGTTTACCGGAGGCAAAGCACTGCCATCATCGTTTGTGTCCAGAGTGCTTCCAGCGATAGTGCCGGACCCGTCGGCGAAGATCGCGCCCAGGGCCGCAATTCGGCCACCGGCAAAATCCGCACCACTCAAACTCAGCGCATAGCTGCCGTTAAACGAGGAATCAGAAAAGTTCAACAGAGTTTGTGCTTTGATGACGCCCGAACCTCGAATTCCGGTGTTGTCGAATTCAATAAATCGTGCCCGGTCACCGGTTGGGCTCAAGGCAAACGTAAATGTGAAGCTTCCACTCGCAGTAGTTATCGTCAACGTTCCGCGGTTGTCCACTCCGACGGTGTAGCTTCCGGTAAAGGGTAGGTTTGTGGTCGGGCCCGAAAGACGGTTAATGTCTTCGACGCCATTCAGAATGTCCCCATTTCCGTCAGCGGTGAAGCTTCCGGCGGCTTGATAAACTCCCGAGCCGTCGAACCCTCGGAACAAGAACGCGTACTGGCCAAGCAGTTTGCTTTGGCTCGACAGAACAATGGTAACAGTCGCGGAACCGGACTTCGCGCCGGAGGTGGCAATCACCTGGATCGTTGCCGGTACGGGCGGCACCGCGGGAGCGGTGAACAGGCCTGTGCTGGTGATTACTCCGCACTTGCTGCCGACGCAGCCTGCTCCCGTGAGCTTCCAGGTCACGGCTAGCGCCGAAGAATCAGAGAGGGTCGAAGCCGCGCCGTTCTGGGCGCTGAACTGCTGTTGTCCTCCGGCTGTCACCAGCGCGCTACTGGGCAGCACGCTAATCAGACCTCGAGCCTCAACTGTTACTGTTGCCGTCGCCGACTTGGAGGGGTCGGCTTGGGAGGTCGCGGTTACGATGACGGTGGGGGGATTCGGAACTGCGCTGGGCGCCGTATAGAGCCCGGCTACGCTTATCGCGCCGCAAGTCGCTCCGCTGCAACCCGCTCCGGAAAGACTCCACTTCACTGCCGTGTTCACGGTCCCAGTTACACTGGCGATGAACTGCTGCTTCCCGCCGGTCACCACTCCCGCCGAGGCCGGTGACACCGAGACTGCGACCGGAGGCAATACCGTTACGGTCGCCGAAGCAGACTTGCTTGCATCGGCCTGTGAAGTCGCGGTTACTGTGACTGTAGGAGGGGTCGGAACTGCGCTTGGAGCGGTGTAGAGACCCGCGGCGGTGATCGTGCCGCATCCCGCTCCGCTGCAACCGGAGAGGCTCCAGGTCACGGCCGTGTTCGCCGTGCCCGTCACGGTGGCAGTGAACTGCTGCTTGGCGCCGGTGATCACCTTCGCTGAAGATGGAGACACTGAGACTGCCACTGGAGGCAATATCGTTACTGCGGCCGAAGCTGATTTGCTGACGTCCGCTTGCGAGGTCGCGGTCACCGTAACGGTGGCTGGGTTCGGTACTGCAGAGGGCGCGGTATATAGGCCTGCGCTGGTGATCGTGCCACAGGTTGATCCGCTACAGCCGGCTCCGGATATCGTCCAGGTCACGGCTGTGTTGACGGTTCCGGTCACGGTAGCAGTGAACTGCTGCTGGGCGCCAATCACTAGCTTCGCCGAAGTGGGCGCCACTGAGATCGCCACTCCGCTGACGACGGTCACACTGGCTATAGCCGACTTCGTCGCATTTGCCTTCGAAGTAGCGGTTACTGTCACAGTCGCCGGGCTCGGTATTGTCGTGGGCGCGGTGTAGAGGCCCGCGCTGGTGATTGTGCCGCAGGCGGCTCCGCTGCAGCCCGCTCCAGAGAGGCTCCAGGTCACGGCCTTGTTGACGGTTCCCGTCACGGTAGCGGTGAACTGCTGCTGCGCTCCCGCCGTCACGTTGGCTGAGGAGGGCGAGACTGTAACTGCGACCGCCAGCACTATAGTTACTGTGGCTGTCGCTGATTTGGTCGCGTCCGCTTGTGAAGTCGCCGTCACAGCCACGATGGCCGGCTTTGGCACCGATGGTGGCGCGGTGTAAAGCCCCGCGCTGCTGATTGTGCCGCAGGTGGCTCCGCTGCAGCCCGCTCCGGAAACACCCCAACTCACAGCCGTGTTGGCCGTCCCGGTCACTGTGGCGGTGAATTGCTTTGTGGCGTCAGTTACCACCCTTGCTGTGCTGGGAGACACCGAGACTGCGATTGGAGACAATACAGTCACTGTGGCGGAAGCTGACTTGGTCACATCCGCCTGCGCGGTTGCGGTCACTGTGATCGTGGGTGGAGTTGGAACCGTGGCCGGCGCGGTGTATAGGCCCGTTCCATCGATCGCGCCGCATGCCGATCCGGTGCAGCCAGCTCCAGAAAGACTCCAATTGACTCCAAAGGCGTTCGATCCCGTCACCGTGGCGGTGAACTGTTGCTGCGCGCCTGTATTCAGCTGTTTGCTAGTCGGGGAAATAGAGATTTCGATGGCTGTGAGCAATGTGACTTGGGCAGAAGCAGACTTGCTGGAATCTGCTTGAGAGGTTGCGGTCACCGTAATGATGTTGGGAATCGGGATTGAGGTGGGCGCGGTGTACAGACCAGTTGCTGTAATTACGCCGCAAGCACTGCCGCCGCAGCCACCGCCCGATAGGCTCCAGGTGACCGCGGTATTCACGCTGCCGATAACCTGGGCCGTGAACTGCTGCTGCCTGGTGCCGGGCGCAAGTGAAACCGAAGCCGGTGCCACGGTTACGGAAACCGCGGCAGACGCCGATGTGCCCAAGGAGACCAGCCCGCAAGCCAGAACCAAGAATAGACGCAGCAGATGATTTCGACGCCAGGTCAACACGACACCCTCTTAAAAGAGATTTGAACGTTCCCCAGCTTCGGGCTTGGGAGGAGGTTCATCAGCCACCGTGGCGAGGACTTTAACGCGTAGCGGAGTGTTTACAAATTACCCAGCGCTGCTACGCCTATCGAACTAGTCCGGCAAGAGCCGCAACTGGCTTGATTTTTAGCGTGTCGAGCGAGGGGGCGCATCGCGGTCGAAGTGGCGGATCTTGCGCGGGGCCGAAGGTGGTCCAAGACCGATTGGTCTGGCGAGACGAGATGCATGCGGCGACTCGAACCCGAAGCCACAGGGAAGAGGAGCGAGCTAGCGAAAATCTTAGTTCGTGAAATCTCCATAGTAATCGTGACTGCATGAGCCCAAAGTGTCCTAAGACTGAGGCAAGGCTCAAGGACGAATGCAAGTCGCATAAAGGAAATGACACCAACGTAATGACAGTTCAACGTGACTAGCGCCCTAAAATTGTGACTCTTTCAGGAGAGTTGGGACGAATTGAAGAGGCGCAGCATCTTCGCAAGCGTAGCAGCCATTCTGGCTATTGCTGAAGGCCACAAGAGTTCATGACAGACCGTAGTCGGCTGGTGCCCGGGGACGGAATCGAACCGTCACGCTCCTTTCGGGGCCGGGATTTTAAGTCCCGTGCGTCTGCCAGTTTCGCTATGATATTAAAGCGCTTATATCGCATAAAGCGTTAATATGTGTAAGTAAATGTGTCGGTTTGGAAGATTTTCCACTGCTCGCAGGTCGCGAGAATAGCGCGCTATTACGGTCGTCGCTCCTTCACCACCTGTGCCGTTTCGTCTCTTTTTCGTCAGGTGGATTAGCGTCGGCGAGGGAGTCTCTTTGCCGAGGCCTCGGATCCAGGTGGTTCACGGAACGGTTCCACAGAAATGCGCTCGTAACACACTTCCAGCACGGTCAGGTATTCTGTACCGCCCGGCAATTGAAGGACTACGCTGTCACCCGCTGCCGACTTCATCAACGCGCGCCCCAGAGGTGACACCCAACTGATGTGGTTGCGGTTGAGATCGACCTCGTCGGTGCCAACGATGCTCACCACTCGCTCCGCTCCCGCGGCATTGGCATAGCGCACGGTCGCTCCGAAGAATGCCCTCGTCGCCGCCTGCCCCGCTCTCGGAGCTTCCGGGTCCACCACTTCCGCGGCTTCGATTCGCTTGGTGAGAAAGCGAATCCGCCCATCGATCTGCCGCAGCCGTCGCTTGCCGTACTGATAGTCGGCGTTTTCACTGCGATCGCCGTTGCTGGCAGCCCACGCCACCACCTCCGTCACGGCCGGGCGTTCCCTGGTGAGCAGAAACCTGTGCTCATCTTTGAGGCGCTGCAGCCCGCTCCGCGTTATGTAGTTCTTGCCTGGCGTCGCGGGCTCGTCCCTTCGCGGTTCTCTCGTAAACCCTTTTCGCATCTCGTAATCGTTCCAGCGCGAATCCAGTGGGTGCGCGTGTCTCCGGCTTCTGATCTCTTTGGCAGCGCTAACACAAAAGGGTGCCCCAGCAGATACTAACCAACCTAAGCTCTGATTCCGTTAGGCGGCAACGCAACAGTTAATCAGGCTGCCCCGTTCTCCAATCCGGCTTCGTAATGTCAAACCACTTTCCCTTGGTCAACTCTTGGAATCTGCTGATTCCGTCCAATTCGCTCTCTGTTAAAGCCTCGCCTTGATCGTTGGCTGTCTCAAGCAGCTTTACCAATTCGGCCACTGGAAGAAACTTCTCAATCAGATTCCGTGGGTCTTCGCTCCACGTATAGCCTCGCGGATACATAACGTTTATGGATTGCGCAAGTCGTTTGCGGCTTGTCCGGATGAACTTACGCCAAAATTCGGCCTCGGATTTTTGATCCTCCGCCGAACTATCGGCCCACTTCCTAAACGCCCACCAGTCGCCCTTTGTAATGTCAGTTGAACTTGCGTCAACTCCATCGCCGTAACGGAACTTGAAGGTCCCAAGGTTGGCCTGACCATTTATTTGATAAAACCCGACGTGGTAAAGACCTTCGAAGGAACTGCCAGAAAGGGTCGGGACGTGCTTCCCCTATCTCCTCCACTCGACGGCGAATTCATAGTATTCCCTCCGGCAGCGCGCAAACCAGCATGGGTAGATGTAGTTCGCTCAGTTCTACAAGACGGCACTCAATTGGCCGAACTCAAGTCTCAATCACCTGGTGGCCTGTTGGATCATTTTTGTTAAGAACCATGACCATGCGCAGTTCATCGCCGACCGATTCGACAAGGACTATCCGCAGTACAAGGGCAGCTTCGCCCGTGTGATTGATTTCCAGGTGGAGTACGCCCAGTCCCTGATTGATGCGTTCTCGGCGGAAACAAAGTCTCCACACATTGCCATCTCTGTGGACATGCTCGATACCGGAATCGACATCCCCGAGATTGCGAACTTGGTGTTCTTCAAGATGGTCCGATCGAAAACGAAATTCTGGCAGATGGTTGGGCGGGGGACACGACTCCGGCCCGATCTGTTCGGCCTGGGTCGGCACAAGAAGTGCTTCTACATCTTCGACTACTGCCAAAACCTGGAGTTCTTCAGCCAGAACCCCGATACGGTCGCCGGATCGGCGAACGAGTCGTTGAGCAAGAAGTTGTTTGAGAGTCGCGTAGAACTCATCGCCGAACTGGACAAACGGAACAATGCCGAAGGCAAGGACGAATTGCGAAAAGAAGTGGCCGAGCGGCTGCGCCAGGAAGTTGAGCAGATGAACGTGAATAACTTCATCGTGCGGCCGAAACGCAAGCTGGTTGAGAAGTATACCGATGCCACGGCGTGGGAAAGGCTGGATGTGGAGCAAAGAAACGAGCTGGTCAGCGATGTGGCGGGCCTGCCGTCGGAATTGGTAGACGATGATCAGGACGCCAAGCAGTTCGACCTCTTGATGCTGCGCTTGCAACTTGCGCTTCTGCGGCACGAAAAGTCGTTCACTCGCTGGAGCGCCGACGTTCGGGAGATTGCAGGAGCGTTGGAAGAGAAGGCAAGCATCCCGATGGTACGAGCAGAATTGGAACTGATCATCGAATTACAAACGGACGAATACTGGCAGGACATCACGACTGCGATGATGGAGGACGTCCGCAAGCGGCTGCGCAGCCTGGTCAAGTTTATCGAAAGAACAAAGCGGCCAACCATCTACACGGACTTCACCGATGCTTTGGGTGAGGAGCAAGTGATCGATTTGCCAGGCTTCGATGGTGGCCATGATGTGGAACGCTTCCACGACAAAACCCAGCAATTCCTCAGGACCCATGAAAACGACCCTGTCATCCATAAGCTGCGCTTCAATGAACGTCTGGCCAAAGAAGATTTGGACGTTCTGGAGAAGATACTGATCAAGGCGGGCATTGGGACAACGGTTGAGTTGGGCAAAGTGCGCGCGGACAGTGGTCTGGGACTGTTTGTCCGCTCGATTGTTGGCTTAGACCGGGAGGCAGCGAAACGGGCCTTCGATGGTTTTATTACGGGCAAGACGCTGGCTGCAAACCAGATTCAATTCGTCAATTTAATCATCGACTACCTGACGCAAAGTGGCTGGATGACTCCAGCTCAGTTGTACGAATCACCTTTCACAGATTTCAGTCCCAAGGGCGTGGAAGGGGTCTTCGGCTCGGAACAAGTGCTGCAATTGGTTGGAATTCTCACGGACATTCGTAACAGAGCGGCCGTGTGAAGGATGATTCGACATTCATCAGACGGTCGCTTTTCCTTGGTGGAGTGGGTGAACTGCCTCTATTTCAAGGTATACCGTGCGCCGCGGCCTTTGCCGACTTGCATGAGGTAGTGATCTGCAGCCAGTTTCTTCAGATGCACCTTGATGGTATTGCGGTTCGCCCCCGTCGAATCCTCTATTTCCTTGACCGTGATTTCCTCGCGGGTCTTGGCGAGCTGCAGTATCTGGCGCGAAAGGGCGGGTAAGGACGATCGCAGGGCCCGCTCCTCCTTGACCTTGGCAGCAAGCTTGTCTTTTTGCTTCGCCATGGTTTTGAGAAAAAACACCAGCCAATACCCCCAGTTCTGCTTTTCCTTACGGATGGTCTGCTGCGTGCGACGCAACGCGAGGTAGTAGCTCTCCTTGTTCGCCTCGACGATGCCTTCCATGGAGCTATAAGGAACGTATCCGTATCCCGCACGCAACAGCAGAAGCGTCGTTAGGATGCGGGAGAGCCGGCCGTTGCCGTCTTTGAAGGGATGGATCGCGAGAAATACGACGATAAAAATGCCAATCAGTATTAGAGGATGGTGTCTTTCTTCGCTAACCGAGTGATTGAACCAATCAACTGATTCCTTCATCCATCCGGGTGTTTCAAAAGGCGTAGCGGTTTCAAATACAACACCTAGGCTCTTGCCATCCGGACCAAAAGCCTCTACGTGGTTCGGCACCTTCTTGTAATGGCCCCGGTGGTCCTGGTCCTTTTTGCTGTATTTGAGGAGGACACCGTGTAACTGCTTGACGTGATTTTCCGTAGGTGTAATGGACTCGAAGCTGTCGAAAATCATGTCCATCGCATCGGCATAGCCCGCCACTTCCTGTTCATCACGGCTGGCGAAAGACTTGGACTTCATTCCAGATAGCAGCTTCTCCACTTGCAGGTCAGTGAGTTTCGCACCTTCAATGCGCGTGGAGGAGCCTATGCTCTCGATGGTGGCGACGCGCTTGAGGCTGGTGAGTCGCTCCGGGGCGAGGGTTTGCATCGCCTTCCAGCGGCCTTTGAACTCATCGATCTCCGCGATGAGCTTCAGGATTTCGGGGGTAATCGTGATGTTCCTGATCTGGTGCATGGTGCGAATATCCATTTTCACCCATTTTCACCCGATTCCTCGCCAATGGCAAGCGAATATCCATTTATACCCGTTTCCACCCGTTCGTTGGCCGAACTCCTTCTTTAGCCAAAAGGAAGCCTTCGAGGACGACCGGATGGCCTTGTGTTCCGCGATCTCAACGAAACGAGCGAAGAAATGGCAAACTAGCTGATGGCCATTTTGACTTGTTTCATATGGAGCGTCTTTACTGGACCGTCGTTCAACTCGAAGAAGCAAAGCGATCGGTTAAGCAAGGGGATGTTGCTCACCTAACGCATAACCATGCATAAGAGTCATTGGTGCGGGCGGAGGGACTTGAACCCTCATGGACCGTTTAAGCCCTGCGGATTTTCATACCGTCTACGGCTTTCGCCGCCCGGACGTGACGCTCTTGGAGAGCTCACGTTAGTTTGCGGTCTGGACTATCCCTTCACCATCCTCCCGAAAGTCCGGAGCTTAGGTGCTGCCCGTCTAGTCTCTACACCTTCCCGGCTGTATCTCTCTCCGGGCTTGGCTCGGGATTGCCATTTGAGGTTTCCCCGAATTTGAGCAGTTCTGCATCGCCGGTTTCCAGGCGAGCACTCAAGTCTTCCTTAAGTCCGCTGCGTATGCCATTCCGCCACGCCCGCGCGCGGCTGTCTTACTCATGATAGGGCACGTTGCCCGATTTTACACATCCGTTTCCGGTCAGTTGGTTCCCATTGGAACGGGCATTCTTCACGCTACGTCCGTTAAGCTAACTTCTTTTGACTTTCTCCTCTTCGGTTCATCACGTTGATTGCAACGGCATCGAGCGAGGTTTTGATGTGCGACGCGTAATACTTTTCGATCATCTCGACACTGGTGCGGCAGTTTTTGGCGATTTGGTAGATGTCGGCACCTTCCATCAAGCGCAGGCAGATGTATGTATGCCGTAGGCTGTACGCCGTGCGCGGCTGGCCTTCACGGTCGATGCGGAGCTTTTCCTCGTCGAGAATGGTTTTGAAAAGCTCTCGCTGCCACTTGGGAAAAATCAGATCCGTAGGTTCGGGCGTGCGCCATTGTCCGTTGGGAACAGCAGATGTCTCGGGCGTTCCAGTGGGCGCGTTTGCGCCATAAATGCGCGCCGGGCGGAGCCGGCTTCGAAGTCGCTTGAAGGGCAACACCGCCCCCGGCATACTCTTGCAATATCCAACCCCACGCTTTCCCCTGACTTCGATCTCCAGGATCGTCTTCTTCAAATCCTCGTCGTAAACGATCGTGACATCGCGGAACTGAAGTCGCCAAGCCTCGTCAGGCCGCATGCCGGTATTCACTGCGAAGAGGACATAATCGTGGAGTTGCTCCGCTTCCCATTTGAAGCCTCGTCGCTTCGGCTCTTGGGCACGGGTTCGTGTCGCTTTGTAGAGTTGTTTGTATTCTTCTGGTGAGAACCATGCACGGTGCGAGATTTTGGGCGATTTCCGGTATGGCTCAGAGAAGTCGGGAAGACGATCCAGCCATCCATGGCGCAGCGCCGTTTTTAAGGTTTGGCGGAGCGTCACGATTTCTTGGTGCATCGTGCTATGGCCTGGTGGTTTGCCAAATTCCTTAAGAGCTTCTTGGTGTCTGTGAAGTCGGTATTCCTGGAGCTTTCCAGCGGTAATCTCTGAGATACCCAGGTTCCCGAAGAAAGGAATTAGGCGTCCTTCAGACCGCCAGTGCTGGCCTTCGACGTATCGTTGGTTGCGTTGTCCCTGCGTCATGATGTCGAACTCGCGCAGGTAGTGCTCAGACACCTCGCGAAAGGTCTTTTCGCTTTTGATCTCGCCAGCGCGGAGTTTTCCGCGCAGCTGTAGATACCAATCCTCGGCGATCTCCTTGGCTTTGGAGAGACTCTCTTCTTTCGTGCTAGAGCGACGATTTTTGCCCGCGAAATAGCTTGAGCACTGCCAGAGGCTGCTGTTTGGGCGCTTGTAGACGTGAACCTTGCCGCCCAGAATTGTGTGGTGTTCGGTCATCTTCGTTCCTCGTGCGAAGTGGGCGCGAGAGCCCAAAAATGTGTAATGAATGTGAAGCTATCCCCGCTTCGACATGCCAATAAAAGCCCTATGGGATTTTAAGTCCCGTGCGTCTGCCAGTTCCGCCACCCGGGCGTATTTCGTTTCGACAGTTTACTGTATCCGTCCTCCAGCCGCCTCGGGGAGTGTAGTGAGGACTGTAGTGACATCCATCACTTCAGGTCTCTGTTAAGACTCTTCCGCCGCGCGCTCCAGCGAAAGAAACGCACTCTCTAATTGTCTCCGGCGTCGGATGAACATATCGCTGCGAAACCGTCACCGAGCTGTTTCCCATGATTCGCATGATCGTAAAGGCGTCGGCACCCGCCCCCCCTAGGCGCGTTCCAAACGTATGCCTGAAACTGTGCGGAACGAACTCCGATGGCAAGCCGAGGATCTCACGAACTCTCTTGTGAGCATGGTTCACGGCAGAGATTGATGCTGGCCTGGCATGGTCGGTGTCCATCACGAAGAGTTGTTCGCATTGGCTGATTTGTTGCTGCCGAACCAGAATCGCCTGAGCGATGGCCGTGAGGGACAGATTGCGTTTTGAGTTTTTCGATTTCGTGCCACGCACGTGAATGTAACCGCCGGCCCGAATTCTTGACGCTGCGGGGCGCCTACCTCTTCTGGAGGCCTGGGAAGGGCAGCTCTGCGCCCACTACAAGCTCAAATCGGCCGAAGTGCTGTACGAAGCCCTCCGCCACGCCGATTTTCACGAGACAGGGAACGGCCCCAGCGAGCCGGACAATCTTGAGCATTGGAACCTGGCTGCTTATGGAGCATTCTCGGGAGTCGTGGTCCGGCACAAACTATGTCCGGAGCAACTGCGGAATCTGCTCGGGGACTTCCGGGCTCGCCGTGACCTTGGACCGGCAGCGAAGAAAAAACTGAGCACCGCAGAGTTTGCGGAAGAGATCGAAGATGCGCCGACGGAGGAGGGATTTAAATCGCTCGACCATGGCGGGCCGCACACGCGCCAGCTGTGCGACTACGTCGCCCACCGATACCTATGCGCAACTTCAGATCGCTATGAATTTCCACACCGTGACCGGTTCATCGCTGGCTGGATGACGCCTGCTCAGCAGCAGACCGCCTTTGGCGAGGCGGGCTTTGTTGCATTCGTCATGATGAGAGGGAACCCGGTCTGCCGCTTGGCAAGGTTGGCGTGCGAAAGTAATCCAAACGATCTGGCAAAGTCCTATGCTGCGGAGTAGCGAGAGTGTGACAAACGCGTGACGCGGTAAGTCACGGGTCGTCGAAAAAGCACCTTGCTTAGGTTTTTGACCCGGTGTAACAAGCTACGTTGCCAAAGGCTCCGAGGCGTACCATTCGCTATGAGCAGGATGCCTCCAGAATGCCCCGACTCAGACCCGTTGCTGAGACTCAGCTGAGCCAAATTTGAGTTCTCAATTGCAACCTGATGGTGGCTTCACTTGGCCATCTGCACTTGCCAGGGAATGGCGGGAAGAGCGAAACGGATTTTCACGGTCTTGATTTCATAAGGCTTGGCGTGCACAGTCACTATGCCGGCCTGAACGGAAAGCTCGGCGACCGGGTGCTCCATCAGATCGACATCCTGTGCGCTCTGGGCTCCCGGCGGAAGCTGGATGGTTACATCTGTATCTTTGCCTCCCCACTCGTAAAGACGGAAGACGAGATCATCGTCGTCTTCTGCCTTTTTCACAGTGGTGAGAACGACGTTCGCCGGCTTCACTTCGATGAATGCATGCTCTCCCGGCAAGGCACCCTGGTGTTTGTCAGTTTGCATCGACCGCAGATCGTAATTCAGGTTATATCCTTGCTGAACCGTCAGTGCTTCACGCCAGGTCCCTCCGTGCGGATAGAGCGAATATGTAAATTCATGATGACCCTCATCGGCGTGTGGGTCAGGCCATTCAGGTGAGCGCAATAAAGAGAGTCGCAGCACGTTGCCTTTGGCGTCGTAACCATATTTACAGTTATTTAGCAGACTGAACCCACGCTTTTCCTCCGATATATCGGCCCAGCGAATCGCGGGCACCTCGAACTGCGCCTTTTCCGCCGGCGTGTTGCGAGTGGTCGGTCGTACGACCGAGCCGTAGGGGATCTCGAAGGCTGCCTTCTGGCTGTGAGCACTGACCGGAAAAGCAACTTTTAGCAGGATGTGCTTCTCATTCCAATCAACTTGCATGTTAACGTCCACGCGCACGGAAGAGGGATAGAGAGTCACATCTTGAACAAAGGCGGATTTCTGGAAGTGCTTCTTTATGCGAATTACGGCCCGCAGGGGCCCATTCTCAAGTAACTTCACTTCGTCGGCTTGGTCGAGGTCCCAGTGTTGCTTCTCAAAGTCGTCGTCGATGTTCCAGGCGTCCCATTGCTTGGGCTTGTCGACAAAGGTCTGTAGCAGATTGCCGCAGATCTGGTTGGTCGGTCCCCCCGTGTCCGTTTCCGAAGGTGCCAAGGCCTCCTGGTTATTGCGCTTGTCAAACAAGCTGGTCATGCATCCGGTTTGCGGATCGACTTTGACGCGGACGAACTCGTTTTCCAGCGTGGTGGTGGTTGCCTTCAGCGTCGAAATCACTGGAGTGGCGTAGGCGACTCCACGAACGAAATAAATCTTGTAGCCCAACGAAGGAGTGCTCGCGAGAAGCAGAAAGTGTGCCCGATGCGTCTGCGGATCGATGCTGAGCAACTGCGACTCTGCCGGCTTGCCTGCTGCGTCGGTCACGGAGATATGCTTGGTGGGACTGGGCAGTTGCGCTTCCAGTTCGACCACTTCCGTCCGAGGCCACGGCAGCGAGTTGATCACGATCAAGGGCACACCCTCACCCTGGGTGTTGATGTGGGCTGCGATTTCTTGCAGCGAGTCCTGGATCACTTCGTTCGCGACACGGCGAACGTCGAGCAGGTTACGGCGAGCATCCAGATAGTTCACGCCAATGCCCGAGCCCGGCATAATGTCGTGGAAATCATCAAAGAGCAGCCGTTTCCATGCGCGGTTGATTTCCTCCTGCGGATAGGATCGGCCATCCAGGAGCGCCAAGGAGGCAAACTTTTCCGCATTCAGCATGCTTTCTTCGCTGCGCCGGATACGCCGTTTGGTCTCCGCCTGGGTCGTGAACACACCCCGGTGATATTGAAAGTACAGTTCGCCGTTCCAGGCAGGCACATTCAGACTTGGAAGCTTTTTCTCGAGGTCGTCAAAGAATGCGGTCGCCGTACCTAATTCAAACCGTGGGTACACGGCATTGGGGGACATCAGCGCCTTGGCGCTGTCCAACATCTGGCGAGTTGGTCCGCCGCCGTGATCGCCGACGCCGTAAAGGTGCATGATTTCCGGCGTGCCGCTCAGGTCGAGCCCGTAAATGGAAGGGGCCCAGACCGAAAGGTCGTTCGCCATGCTGGGCCCGTCGATCCCGCCAGCGTAGTCGTGGGGGAAGTAGGTTAGGAGACGGCTGCCATCGGGGGCTTGCCACCAAAAGAGTTTGTATGGAAAGGTAGTGAATTCGTGCGCCCAGAGCAGCTTCTGAGTGACAAAGTAATCCATCCCCGATTTCTTGTAGATCTGGGGTAATTGCCAGTTGTAGCCGAACGAGTCCGGATTCCAGCCGATCTTCACGTTCACGCCGAAATGGCTTTGGAAGTAGCGCTTACCGACCAGGATCTGGCGGGTAAGTGATTCTCCGTCGGGCATATTCAAATCTGGCTCGACCCACATTCCGCCGATAACTTCCCATCGCCCTTCTCGCACCCGCTCCTCGATCTGCTTGAACATATCCGGGTACTTCTCTTCGATCCACTCGTAAGCTCGGGCGGACGACATCGTGAATTTGAACTCGGGATACTCGCGCATAAGGTCCAACACACTCTGAAATGTATTGCGCACGACTTCCACAGTTTCGGTCCAAGGCCAGAGCCAGGCCATGTCAATATGCGAGTTTCCTACAGCGTGAATTTTGAATTGCTGTAACCACGGCTTGAGCCCCTCGAGCATCAACTGAGCTTCGTTCAGAGAACGATCGAAGCCTGCTTGGTCGCCGCGATCGAGCGCCGAGAAATCAATGGCCTTGATCGCGGCATCGAGCTGCTGGTGGCGTTC
Organism: uncultured Acidobacteriota bacterium; assembly: GCA_963696025.1. Classification (GTDB taxonomy): domain Bacteria; phylum Acidobacteriota; class Terriglobia; order Terriglobales; family Acidobacteriaceae; genus JABCYV01. The sequence goes on along the minus strand of CAVOII010000014.1, from coordinate 91,511 downwards.
GCCTTTACCCTCTTCATAAGCACCAATCATTGGCTCGACCGAGAGAATCTCCATACGAAGAGCGGACGGATCTGGCCGGTTCGACGGAGGCGCCATCGTCAATTTGCTTTCGAAGATACCGGTTTGGGCGGTCGCGGAATTGATCCGAACGGCGACCAGGACCTTCTGGCCAGGCTGAGCATTCTGAGTGAGGGGGATCGGCTGCTGCATGTCTTCATCGCCGCGATAGAGAATCCCTCCATTTGCAAAAATCGTGATCAGCACCGAGTCCCGGCTGCGAATCACCAAATTAAGTTCAACAAGCGATCCTTGCGTCGAGTGGCCGTTGATCTTGTCGGGAATTTCGACCCACCGCCGCAGAACGCGGGGGCCCGTCTTCCAGTCTTCATGCACTCTGACTGTCTGCCACTCCGCATCATTCAGATTGGGGTCTTCCGGGTGAGGGACATCGGGATGAAAACGCCATTCAGGAAGCTCAATCGTGACCAGTGACTGCAGGCGGTCCAGCACCGACTTGTAAGGATCAGCCGGCGCGTTCGATTGAGTTTCCTGAGTGAAGCCCAGGGGACTGGAACAACAACATAATAATAAGAGCAACGAGACCGCAACGACTCGCTTCATGAACCCGCACCCCTGATGGGATCTTACGGAAATTTTGCGTGCCAAATTTTACCGCGCCATGCCGGAGCTAGTGTTGAAGATCTTTTTTGCCTGATTCTCAGTCAGAAAGTCGGGATCTTAATCAGCGCTCCCATTGACTTCCCCTACCTCTAGTCCTAAGATTTCAGCCCGATGATCAGCCAGACCGTCTCGCACTACCGCACCGTTAATCGGCGAAGGTCGAACCTACAGGTCGTTCTTCGAGTCAGATTGCGTCGGCGAAGACGGCGACAGGCGCGATCGGAGCGTTAAGAAGAAAATTCCCGTCGTATTTCACTCCGTGGTTTTCCTGAAAGAGTTGCGACTCAAAGGAGTGCTGTATGAAAAGATCCATTGTTTTTTGCCTGATTTCCATGTCGACGTTAAGCATCTTGAACGCGAATGCTCAATCAGGTCGTTCAGCGCTAGCACCGGCGAACATAACTCCGGATGTTATTTCCCGGGTGACAAGGGTGAAGGGGCTAAAGCTGATGGGGACCTTTTCTCCTGCCCCTACCGACCCTTTCTGCCGAGACAACTTTGGCACTCCTTGTTACAGTCCTCAGCAGATTCGAAAGGCGTACGGCGTGACAGCGATCCTGAACGCAGGCTACACCGGTGCCGACCAGACGATCATTATTATTGATTCCTTCGGCAGTCCCACGATCGCGCAAGACCTGAAGACTTTTGACGCGGGTTACGGCCTGCCCGATCCACCCTCATTTACAGTGCTCGCGCCGCTGGGTACTGTACCGTTTAACCCAAACAACAGCGACCAGGTCGGTTGGGCGGCCGAGACCACTCTGGACGTTGAATGGGCGCATGCCATGGCACCGGACGCTAAGCTCGTTTTGCTCACTAGTCCGGTGTCGGAAACCGAGGGCGTGCACGGTATGCCCGAATTCCTATCGCTAGAGGAGTATGCATTGGACCACAATCTGGGAAAAATCATCTCGCAAAGCTGGGGCGCGACAGAAAATACTCTGTTTGATCCGGCAGGACAGAAGGTGATCGCAGATTTTGAGGGCTTTTACCAAGCTGCTGCGCAACAAAACGTCACTGTACTGGCTTCGTCGGGCGACAGTGGGAGCTCCAATGTGGAGATCAATGGGACGACTTATTATCCCTTTCCGACTGTCGGATTTCCCGCATCGTCACCGTTTGTGACTGCAATCGGAGGTACTAGTCTGTTTGCCACCGAATCCGGCAACTACCAATTTGAAATCACCTGGAATGGGAGTGGAGGTGGGGTCAGCCAGCAGTTCTCAGAGCCCCAATACCAATACCTGTTGCCAGCGTCAGTCCAGCAAACACTTGATAACCATCGGGGCATCCCCGATGTGGCTTACAACGCTGATCCGAGCACGACGATTTTGATCTATTTCAGTTTCTTGGGACAAAATGCCGCGGGCTACTATTCTATAGGTGGTACGAGCGAGGGTTCCCCGCAGTTGGCCGGCATTGTCGCTGACGCTAATCAGTTGGCCGGGCACCCATTGGGGTTCTTGAATCCGAAACTCTACTCCCTGGGGGCTAGCGGCAGGCAATCACAGTTTTTCCACGACATCACGTTTGGCAGCAACGCCATCAACGACGGCGTGCCAGGGTACAGCGCTACTGTTGGATGGGACTTCACTACGGGGTGGGGCACACCCAATCTCGGCAAGCTCGTTTGGGAACTGGCCAAGCAACAGTGAGCTCATAAAGCAGGCTGAAAGCTAGCACGGTTGCGTCAATGCTACGACAAGGACCAGCAGCAAGATCATGAATACCAGAACACCGGCAGCCAGAAGTATGACTTCGCTTATCGAATCAGTCTTAAGCAGTTCTTCACGTCGCAACGAGATCGCCTCAAGAACTGGAGGAGGAGGTTGGCACGAGTCACCGCGCTTCGTGCCTGTAAGCGAGTGAGGCAGTTTTAATGCCATCTGTGATAGCTGATAGGGGCCCGTGATGACTGGAGTTGCGGTCTGAGGCAAAAACGCCGTTGCAGAAGCCTGCACTTTGACCGCAAATTGCTGCAAGGACCAATCACGAGCGTCGATCTCTACGCTTCCAAAATCCTGAGCCAAGCCCGCGAATCACTAGGCGTCCGCCGCGTGATGTAACGACCCCCTTGTTCCCCGTGAGAACAGTGTCCTCCGGTGGTGGTTGCGTAATGCCCGTCAAAGCCCGCAACCAGAGCGGGAGGTATTATGAGTCGAAATTCTTGCCCTTCGACGCTGCCGATAGAAAATTCATGTGCTTGGACCCGAGCAGCGAGTCGAAAATAGGCAGGAAAATGTTGAAGTTTTTTTGCGGTCTAACATGATGCGCCAAATGATGCGTTCTCCAGGCATCCGGCACCCACCTACCGTCGTGTGTTCGCAAGTGGATCTCTATCCCCGCCACAATGTAGGTCAGGAACGCAGCAGCTACTCCTGCGAGTATCCGCAGGTGGAGCAACTGGTCGGGAACAGCAAAGAGCAGAACATTGGTCATAAAGATGGCAGTCCAGAATCCGAATGTCATCGTGATGTGCTGGGGGTTGGAGGGCGCAGAATGATGCAGAGTGTGACGCATGGCAGCTGGCTGATACAGGCTAGGCCAGTGCATGGCCCAGCGATGATAGGCATACTCGATCCAGTTCGACCATACCAACCCGGCGAAGAAGCCCACCAAGAATCTCATTTGACCACCATGCAGTCGACTCGAAGGCTGGCAGCGCATTCCAGTGGGATGTTCGTGCTAGGTAGGAAAAGCTTAGTTTGGAATCGCGATGCATAGCCGGCCAGGGTGGCCATCAGGAGTACGCTGAACCAGGCTCGGCCCGACATGAAACGCGCCTCCTCATGTGGGAGGGCTTGCTAGGGGGACGCGGTCAAACAGCGGCCCCCAGAACTGCTTATCATCAGGGTAGAGTCGTTCGAGGGACCGGGTAAATGGCCTTCGTGTGCCAAGCTGTACAGCACTTTCTGGCTATTCGGGTTTTCGAGTGATCGGTTCTAGGAATGGGTCGCACGGAGTGCCGAGAACGGAGCAGGGTGACCTTTCGCGGTCCAGTGCCCGAAATCCTTGCTAATTCCTCCATTTGTCAGTTGGTGTGAACGCTTTCCATGAGAAGGCCAGTCAGTGTCAAGTTAGTTTTTTTGCTTTTTATTGGTCACTGGTCCTCTCTAGCCGAGCTGCAACTGTCGCCACCCTTCCATCCGCACTCTTCGCTGGCGACTTCTCGCTCGGTCCAGTGTTCTTGTTTCAGTCGGTAGTGCCACGTGTTTATCGACCACTCCTCCATCGTGGGATGGAATGTTGGGCCAGGCGATTGGCGCAGTCACCAGAACTCAACGTTTAGGTCAACTCTTCGAACGACGCTGGTTCGATGCCGCAAATTGAGAGCAGAATTGCGCCCCAGGTTTTGTCCCGAGAATTCCCAGTTTGACGATGACGATAGCGCCGGGCGACAAGGATTCGCGGCGCTGCAAATTAAGACCATCGCGCCGCCGGAGGTTGCCACAGCAGCGATTGTCGCCGCTTGGTGGCCATTTTTGCAGCTACAACCAAGCACAGCTATTGGGCTGCATTGGCATCACGTGACTGACATGCAGATTAGCAGTCGCTAAAAGCCGTAGGAGATGCCGAACGCGAATTGATGCCGAGCTTGCAGATCCACGCCTGGCATAATGTTGCCGGCCGCCTGGGCTACTCCAAAGTCGATGGTGAGCTTGGGAGACTCCACTCCCCAACCACGCAGTGGTAGGGCGCCGGAAGGTACGATCCGGACGGCATACGTAAGCGTGGTCGGTATGACCGCGCCGGGAAGGCCTTCAATCTTCCGCGGTTGCTGCATGACCTCAGAGGCCAGCAGGATGGTGCTCCTCCCAGGACCTGTGAACGCAAAAGCAAATGCACCGAATCCCCGGCCGTAGTAGGCAGGAGCGTTGCCCGCAAGCCCAAGCAACGACGCGTTGGTGGCCTTAAAGCCAGCGTTGAAAACCAAAGGCAGCTTGCGAATCCCGGTAAACGTCTTGGTGGCGACGGCGTAGAAGTCCTGATTGTTGGTGTCCTTGCCCTGAATCACGCCACCCACATTTCGCACCCCGGCGCGTGCCACGAAGCCCACCGACAAAGCTGGCAGCAAGCTTCGCCGTTCCCTGATCAGATTGAGTTTCCCGTGAACAATGTTGAAGTGGCCACTCCACAGATCGCTTAAGCCCGCAGTGTTGCCGTCCTGATGGAGACTTGCGGTGTATCCGAACTCAAGCCGGTTGAAAGCTCCCATGCTTATGGACACCTGGTGGAATCTGCCGAGAACGGGACCAGCGTCCAGGAAGTGGTAGGAAACTACCGGGAAGCTGACTGGGGCAGAGCCGGTGGGAACAGAATAGGCCAGCGGAGTAATGAAGACACCATCCTGCCCCTCCCAATTAAGACTCTGAGCCGAAGCCACACGAGCACTGACTCCAGACACCATAATAGCCATCAACACCGACGCCAGGGCACCTTTGATCTTTTCCGCGGCCGACCGAAATTTATCGTGATGTGTTTGGTTCGACATAATCTTCTCCTGCGATTTCCCGGATGTCTCAGGGCAGTCTGCTTTCGCCGGTCAATTCAGTTAATCGCCAAAGCTTAATCGTGCCGTCTTCGCTTCCCGACGCAAGCCAGCGCCCATGAGAATCAAATGCGAGGGAATAGACGGGCTGGTCGTGCCCGGCCAAAGTTCGTACTTCTCGTCCTGTCTCTACTTCCCAGATCTTGATGGTCTTGTCCCAACTGCCCGAAACCAGCCAACGCCCGTCGGGACTGAAAGCCAAGCTAGTCACAACATTCCCATGACCGGTCAGGGTATGGATCTCGCGTCCGCTGTCAACGTCCCAAAGCCTTACGCTCTTGTCTCCGCTCGCCGACGCCAGCAAACGCCCGTTGGGACTGAAAACAACTGCATAGATCGATTTCCGGTGACCACTCAGCTTGCTTACTTCTTCGCCGCTAGCGATATTCCATATCCGGATGGTCTTGTCATCATCTCCGGAAGCCAGCCGGCGGCCGTCTGGGCTGAATGCGATGTAGATCACCCGCCGTCGGGATGTGGTCAAGTCACGCACCTTAGTTCCTTTGTTGACGTCCCACACCCTCACCGTCTTATCGTCCACGCCCGTCGCCAGCCATCGGCCATCCGGGCTGAAAGCAATGGAATAAACCCAGTTACTACCTAAAGGTCCCAGAGGCTTGTCGTTTGCCAGCTCACGCAATTCTTGGCCAGTTCTTGCGTCGCGCAGAGTCACCGTGTTTGATGAATTCTCAGTCGCCAGCCAGCGTCCGTCCCGGCTGAACGCCAACGCCTCGATCTCCTTGTTCTTCCTCGCCGTGGTGCTCAGTTGCTCTCCGGTGGAAACCTCCCAAAACTTGATGGTTTGGTCCCAACTTCCTGTGGCGAGTCGTTGCCCATCCGGACTGAAGGCCATGGTAGTAACCCAACCGGTGTGGCCCTTGAGGGTGCGCGCCAGCACGAAATCGGGTGAGGAAATACTTTTGGATATGACGGCTGGCGGAATTGCTGGGGTGACCGGAAGAATGGGCGCGTTTGCGGGCGCAATCAAAGCCGGCAGCTCGAATGGTTTCAGCTTAGCCGTGACCGTGGAAGTCTGTCCGCCATGTAGATCGACGCCCAATTCGTAGTCTTGATAACCATTCAGCGTCAAACGCAGGCGGTGTTGGCCGGGCGCAACGGTCGATATTTTTGCCTGACCACTCAAACTTATTACGCCGGTCAAGCGATCATCGACGAAAATCTGCGTCCCTCTGGGCGCTCCTTCGATGACAAGCGCTGGTGAAGCCGGGGTGATGACTTTCCTTACTAGATCTATCTCGATTAGCCCCTTCGAATCGGGGTGGGTGGCCGTGAGGCGGGATGGAAGATCCAAGTTCTTGCGGTTCCGAGTCTCAACGGCGCGTGGATTGCCAGCAGGTGTCTTCGTTGACCTGGAATGGGACAGCGCGAAGAAGAGCAAGAGGAAAAGAAAAGAAAGGGCCGATCCAGCAGCCAGCCATGCTCGCGCATTGAGCCGCTGAAAGATGTCGAGAGTGACCCCCGAAGAAATGGGCTTTCCCGCTACTGCCCTTGCAGTGGCCCGTGGCGAATCGATCGGACGCTCCAGAGGACTCATAACCAGAGGCAGTCGGGCCGCCGGTTGATCTTCGGCAAGTGAGAACGCGAGCGGTGCGGCCGCGACGCGACCGCCTGTAACCGGTGGCTCATCTTGCGCCGGTTCTGGAGCCGAAATGGAAGACAGCGATTGGGCGATACGTTGCAAGGTAGCAACATCAGCGGTATGAAAGGAGAAAGGGCTGGAAGAGAACACCAAAATTACGCCACGCACTGAGCCTTGTGCGAGGATCGGAATAGCAAGGGCGGAACGCAAGTGCAAGGCCCTTGCGATCGCCGGCCGAATTCGTGGATCGTTGTCGACGTCTTCACAAAGCACCACCTGACCAGTTTCAAAGCATTCTCTGGTAAACCCGGAGTCAGATAGCAGTCGTGCGCCTACAGGCGGAGCCAGGCCTAGACTGGCTCGGCACGACAAACCGTGTGAGTCGCGGAGAGCAATAGCAGCGCCATTGGCGCGCGTTAGCCAAAATACCTGTTCGAGGACCCTATTTAAGACGGCGGATATTGGCTCATCGGCTTTGTCAGCGATCTTTTTTTTGAGCTCGAGTATTTTTCGTTTCAGGTTTGCCTTTGGCATTTGGCGGTCTCCGCCTCGCCACGACTACACTTCGATGGGGCCGTAACCCTCTAGGACTTAGCCGGAAGTTGTCGTGGGTGCAACAACCGGTGTCAGCACAGAATGCTCCTTTCCGCTTCCATGGCTGGAAATGAAAGGGGACCATCGCGCCCATGGCGCAGCGGTTCTGAATACTACGGCGTACTGACGGGCTGGTCAATTAGGCGAATTCGGTAGGTGAGTAGTAGTTAGAAGTAACTAGCCGGCTTGTTTTTGCATCCGATGACTTTCCTCGGCAAGCTGAAGATACGATCCGCAACGCTGATCGCGCTCACCTAGATGCTGACGCAGGATGACTCCCGTCGCGTTCGTAAGAGCCGGAACGTCGGTTGTTATCTCGAAGCACGGCCTGGGTGTAGAAACTCCGGACCGAGCGAGCCGTGACCACACATCAGCCAGGTTGGCAATTGGGCGGCTTGTGGTCGCAATATCGCTATTTCCTTTACTTCTGTCGTGTGTCCAGGCACCACCATCCTAGACATCCCATTGAGTACCACCACGGAAACCGGCAGATCGACCTGCTGTCATACATGGCACTTCCCAAACAGAGTGTAAGGAAAGTGAGAGCCCTAAGAACGGCCCGGAGGACTCCTCGTCGCGGAGGATTCCGATGAACGAGCGTTGGTCTGTATTTCTCGATCCACCCTTGCTCACCAGGGTTCAGATCCACGGACGACTGAACTGCGTCTCGCAGCCTGCGTTGATCGCCTTCCTCGAGCGCAACGAACCGGAATGGCTGCTGGGTTGTGGAAACAGGACTCAACATCTCTGCTGCGCCCTGCACTGGCCCCGTGTGAGTCAGGAACATCAACTTGATGCAAGAGCCCCGATCCAGCATGCTAGACATGCTGAGCACGCTACCGGTGAGAGAAATGGTCTCCAATTGGCCGGGAGAGAGGTGTCCGTCCGGCAATCGAAGAACAGCAGGCGTGATATCGGCAAGCCGTACGCGCGGGCTGCGGTAATTCGCGTGCGAGTGGGGGAGGAAAGTCATGTGTCAGGCTGAGTATGGTACGTGCTCGCGGAGAGTAGGAGATTACGGAAGGACGGGCACCGTGCAAGTTCCCGAAGATAGCTTGAATCTAATTGGGGGTCCGAGGGTTCGTCGATTTCAATAAAGGTTCGGAGAACCACGGCAGCCGCGCCACGATAAGACGACGTTCCAGAAGGCTGAAAACCGCGTTCCTAACGTTCATCCGCAGGTGCGGACCGAAGCACAAACGGAAGGCCACGGCGAGAGTTTGCGACCACCGTTTTTTGCAGGTCGAGTGCTTCGAGCGGAACGTGGCTCCGCGTGCTATCGAGGCTGACATATTCGAGATATCCGTCTGCGAGCCAATAGTCGGTTACAGCATTGCTGCTCCCATTCTTCAGCACCAGCAGGAAGAATCCCTTTCCCACCACTGCGGTTGGCGAATAGTCGTCCGCCGGTGCAGATGTGTCCGTATCCACCGGATTTACAGTCGGTGGGGCAATCCCCCGCTGCATTGTGCCCAGGGTGAGGTCATCAGCGATACCGAGAGAGTTCCCGTCAAAGCCAAACCCAGTAGGGAAAGAATCAAAAGCAGCTGAGAAGGAAAGCAGCGACAACGCCGGCTCAAAGAAACAAACCTGGGTTGTGCCGTTGAAGAAGCAACCGGATGCCGGAAAACGCCGAAAGCAGCCGAAGAAAAACCCGGGGTGACGAAGAAACCGAGAAGGAAAGAAAAAGCTGTTGCTGGCAAAGCGAGATGTGAACAAAACCGGAAAAGACTTCGGCGGAACCGGCTGAGTGGACGCTAATGGCACGGCACGGACTGCCGTTGCTACCTTCACCGGCTCGGGCGGTTGGCGCGAGGCATCCGGAGTACCGACCGCTCCAAGTCCCCTAGCAGGCCGCGCCGATCGATTTCCGAAACCAAAGTGCAACCCGCCGAGATGCCGGCCTCCCGTGCGGCCCCCGCCCGTGTGCCTACCGGAAGAGTGCCCGCTCCCAGAATGTCCGCCTGCGGAGTGGCCGCCGCCGTGTTGCGCCTCTACTGGTACGAGCAGGTACATTACGGCCAGCAAAATCAGAATTATGCGCTTTGGCCGCACAAGGAAGGCAAGTCGATTCGCCATAGCCTTCCCATCCCTGGGCAATCTAGTCCCAGTTTACTCCTGTCGCGGTGCCGAGATCTTGTGTGTGGCAGGGGGCACTGCCCGCGCGACCGTGCGCATTTGATTTCGTGCTTCCTTATCCGCCATGCGCCGACCGAAGCCCTCGTCAGTAGACATGACGAATTATTTATGGCCAACGTGCAGGTCAACTGCGAAATGAGTACGTCGGGTCGGACTCGGCGATCATGCAAGCGGGCGGGTCTGGCGATGACCTGATCAAAAGTGCTTCAATGTCACGCCTGAACGTCAGAGGAGCTTTTTTCTGGAGACTGCGAAGAAGTTGCTCACAACCAAGCGGAAAGTGAAACTCTTCGACCGCCAGGGCAAACTCTGGGAAGAGATTGGGATTCCACTGAGTGTGCTCAGCGGATTGGCCAAGTTTGTGATGATGGCTGACAGGGTATTCGTTCGCCACGGTGAAGAGTACCGCGAATGCGCTGATGGTGAGCTCTACCGCGCGCCGCTGCCGTATTACTTGGGAATCAACGGCTGATCAGAAAGGGTCACGGTTTGGCGAAAGCCTCGCGATGCTGGCAAAGCGACCGGATGGGAATGCCTCGGTTGACCGGATCGTGAGTGCCATAGCCTGCTTACATGCGCTCTCCTCGCAGCGTCCAAGCAGAACACTTAGGTAATGTTGACCCATCTGTGCCTGCTTGTAATGCTGGTTGCGATGCGGGAAAAGGCGGAGAAACCTCGGAAGATCAGCCGTGCGCCGCGCATCCGTGTCCCCAACAATGAGCGGGCATTATTCACTGTCGATACCCAGAAGTTTGTTGGAGTTCTTCAACGTCTTTCCCTGACGGGAGGTTCTGCCATACTTTCAAAGGGTCCTTTTCCTCACGGAACGGTGGCCACAATTGGCTTGAACACCGTGTTTGGGAACGTGACGGCGAAGATCCAATTCCTGCAGACCGGAGCTGACGGGATACCACTTGCCCAAGCATTCCGCTTCGTTGATATGGACGCCGTGAGTTCCCGACGATTCGCCGCTGCCGCCGATAAAATGGAGAGTGCAGGTTTTAGCGATGTCGAGGAGAAGGCAAAATCTCTCGGCGACGGGGCATCTCATGTTTTGAGCAAACTCCGGGACAGCATTCGCCGTCTTTCCGTGGTGATCAGTTGTGGCCGACGGACGAGAGCGTAGAGTCTCAACCTCATCCCCTTAAATCATCCATCGATTGAGCGAACAGCTCAGCAGTGGGGTGAGGCTAGCACGGCAGAGCCATTTACGTGGCTGCTGGACGAATCTACGCTTGCCACGAGCAGTTCTGGGGGAGGGCTGTTTCGACGGGCGCCCGTGACTCTAACCGGAGTCGGGGCGCTTTCGTTTTCCGCGCCCCATTTGGGAAACGAACCGGCCAGCAATCCCCCGCGTCGTTGGCGAATCGCTATAACCACCAGCAATTCTCAGTTGGTGTGATCGCCTGTTGGATGTTGAAAAACTCACTTTCGAGAAATCGGCAGAAATTAGACCGGTCAGGATGCCCTAATAGGTTTGCTTCGACCCGCAGGTCCGTTCCAACCCATTAGGAAAAATTCTCTGCTTCTATGCATTTCTTTGCGTCCGCTGACGCTAAGGAGTGACGGGTAACATCCTAAGCTTACCCAACGGAGCTGTGATCCCTTCCCGTATTTGGCATCAGGAATGCATGGAAAGCCACGCCCTCCCACGTCGAAGACTTACGCATTCTGATTAAGGACTATCGATAATGGGACATCGTCAAGAACCACGCATACAACTAAACTCTCCGGCCAGCCTTTGTGGAATGGACCTCCACCAGGGGCGTTCATTCCTAGAACCCGTGACGATCCGCAATATGAGCGGCCGGGGCCTCTTGGTCCAGCTCACTCGGTGTTTCGTCAATTCCGGCGACGTTGTGGTGTTGAGGTGCGGACAAAACAAAGGCCGATTTCAGGTGATTTGGGTTGGAGAAACGTCTGATGGGCGGCAGAAGCAACTCGGGCTTCAGCCCGTGCTTCCCGCCAATCTGTCCTGGGGCTTCGACCTCCCGCTAGCTGGGCCGGACAACTATCGACGCCCGCGTGTGCAAGAGCGGCGACGCCACCGGCGATTCAGCCGAGAGCTGTCTGTTGAGCTTCGGGTAGAGAATTCGAGGATGCCGATCTGGAGCAGCACCAGTGGCATCAGTGAAGGTGGTTGTTTTGCGTATATGCCCTACGTTTTGCCGATTTCAGCGAGGCTCAACATCGCTTTGTGGTTGGGGGAGGTGAAGGTCTGGGCGGAGGGGATTGTTGTGAGCAACCTGAGTGGCTCCGGAACAGGCATAAAGTTGATTGCGATTCCTGAAGAAGGGCGTCAGCGATTGCGAGGATTGATCGAGAGCGGCCCCGAAGTTACGGATAGGCGAGTCGCACCCGAGGAAGGTTTAGGCGGGGATAGTGATATCGAAACTTATTCAGAAGAGATGGAGTCGGTCACACCCCTAAGCACCTAGAGATGATCCCATCTATCGGGCCAGCCTTACTGCGCAGTGCGCCACCCATACCTCTCGAAATATCGCCATTTCACTCAGAACGGCGTTCTGAGTGTAAACGCCCTGTTCTCGCCAATCGGATTCTGTTCATGGCGACCTCATCTCAAAGACACCCCGGGCACCGGGATTACGCGATAGCCGCTGCCTCTACTTTCGATGGAACCATGAGTAGCACAACTATTCCAATCATTCCGAAGAGGATCACATCTCTGTAATCCCGTGGAGTCCCGTGCCTGTACACTTCGACAGTCTGGATCAGCATGGTTGCCGAATGTGCGAGGCTGTGCCACGCTGCGAAAGCAATCACGAGCCTGTACTGCATGGGCTTTCGCGCAGCCAACAGTAGAAACACTCCGAGCGTGACAAAGAAGGTTAGGAACATCGGCTCGCATTCCTCGTTGTGCATTTCAATCAGCCATTTGCTGTGCCATAGATCCGTGTACAGCGGATAGAGCAGCCCAACATAAACAGACCCAACAACGCAACAATGATTTGCCGGATGCGCTTCACTAGAAACCTCCTTCTTCAAAATCAACCCGCCATAATACTCAGTGTTCTTTTCTGAGTACGCTTTGGTCGGCCCGAAAATAGCATATCGGCTGCTCTTCGCCCCCAAGCGATTTTAGTGGGCAGTTCGTGCATCTTCTATGACATAACCAAGGGCGACATCGATGTTGTGTGTCAAGCAGGCAGCAAGAACTGCTTCGCACCCGCGGGTGATAGTTACGGTGTGCTTTCGACGTCTACCAAATCAGCGGCGGCAGCGTATCGAAGCGGTGCCGGTTGGGACTTTGCTACCGGCCTCGGCAGCGTGAATGTGACCAACCTTGTGAACGCTTGGTAAACAGTCGATTGTTGGTGTATAGCCCACTTCGACCTCTTCTGCTCTCGAACCTTCGCTTACAGCTAATTTGTGCAGGGACTTTGTTCCTGGTGTAGAAAAGGTCGACGACTGTCCGACTTTTCGCTGCAAGGATTGTTTCGATGCTTGGGCTCTGCGGTTACAGGATGAACGCCTGAAATCTGTATCCCCCAGGTTTGCAATCAACCGCGCAGCAGAAGGTTCGTCACAGCGCGCATGCAGAGTCTTCTTCGCTTTCTGCCTGAAAGCTACTCAATTGGTTTGCTGGGGTCTTTGCAAGGGCGAGCCGAAAAGGGGGATTCGGCCTAGGATAGGATCATCAACTGAGGGAAACTACCTCACAAACCACGCAAATACAATGGCACGAAACAACTAGACCATTAGATGTAACTTTTGGAGTCTAGTGAATTTGACTAGGCTACGTGGGTAGTTGTAAAGGTCCGCCGACGAGATAAAGTCCCACCAGCGCGCCCCCTTAGCTGACTCTCTCCAGCCTGCAGCGCCCAAACAAGGAGGATTCTTGATGAAGAAAGTACTGTGTACCATTCTGTCCATACTGGCCATTGCCCTCGTGCTGGGAGTGGTCTCGGCAACCGCGGTGGCGCAAGACAATAGCACCTACGCGCTCACGTATTATTCGAACGCGAATACTACGGGGGCGCCGGATGCCACTGTGCGGGTCATCAACGACGGCAACACGGGGGGCACCCTGTGTGCGGCGTTTTACGTATTCGACGATAGCCAGGAGATGCAGGAATGCTGCAGCTGCCCGGTTACCGCCGACGGCCTGATCGCGGAATCCGTCAACAAGTACCTGTTGGCGAATTCTCTGACCTCGTTCGTGAACCACAGAGGCGTGATCAAGGTGGTTTCAACGGCTGAAAATTCCGGCTATTGCGATCCCACCAAGGGCGCTGCCACTGCTGGAATCCGGGGCTGGGCCACGCACATTCAGAAAGCCACCGGTTATACGTACGCTGTCACCGAGACTGAATTGCACGATGCAAACCTTGCTGCGGCGGAACTAGCCAGCTTGCAGCAGTTCTGCTCGTTCGAGATCACGCTCGGCAGCGGCCGCGGCACCTGCTATTGCGGCGCAGAAGACTACGCGTTCTAGGGCCTCGCCACTGGAACGTACCCACTGAAATGCTTTGAGGTATGGGCCGCCGAACGCAAAGTCCCCCGGGCGGCCCGGTTTGAAGAGTTGACAGCTTTAGAGTCCCGGGGGGCGCCATGAAAAAGATACAGATTGTCGGATTGTTGTTCGGGCTTTCGCTAGCCGTCGCATTAGGTGTCCGTCATCTAGCCTTTGCCCAGAGTGGCAGCTATTCCCCCGCATGGGTGCCACCCACATGGTCGAACGCACTCAAATCGCCCATCCTAACCACGATTCTCAACGGACAGACGCCCGCCATTATTCCGAGGGCTGAAACACTCCCCGATCCCACCGGTCGGATCGGCAGTTATCAGCCCGGCGGCTCGACCACCACCTCCAAGAATGCCTTTTTCTCTTCGACGCTAGGCACCAATCAACGCACTTGCTTCACCTGCCACCAGCCCCAGGACGGCTGGACCATCACTCCCCACACTGTGGAGTCCATCTACCAGAGCACGAACGGTCTCGACGCGTTATTCCAGCCGGTTGACGGCTCAAACTGCCCTAACCTGGGCGCCGCGGCTTCTTCCTTTGGACCAAGTTTCGTAGCGGCCCGCAGTCAATTATTTAATAAGGCTAACATCCGCATCTTCTTGCCGATACCTTCGAATGCCGAGTGGGCGCAATTGCGAGTCGAGAACGATCCCTACGGTTGCGAGAAGAATGTGATTTACGGCGTGCCGGCAGGATTCCTTTCCATGTATCGGCGCCCCCTGCCTTCGGCCAACCTGTTTTTCCTCGACCCCGCCGGTACCGTTGTCCCTGCGCCACCAAACCCACCGTTTCCCCCCATTCCCGGCTTATCCGGCACATCGCCAGAAGGCACGGGTTTCGCCATCATGTGGGATTCACGCGAGCCCGACCTGCCAACGCAATTCCAGGACGCGGTCAGGATTCACGCCCAAGCCACCCCCGCGCAAATAGCCGCGCTGACGACCGGCTCACTCCCCAACGATGTCCAGCAGGGTGTGAGCTTCCAACAAGGAATTTTCACTGCTCAGGCCTTCGATCAAAAAGCGCTCGATCTCACCGGCAGCCATGATGGGAGCGGAGCGAAGGGTGGAGCGACGTTCCTCGGCTCGCTGAGTTGCGGCGATATCAGTAGTTGTCTGCCCCTAGCTCCTACGTTCCTTGGAGGTACAGAGTTCACCCTCTATCCGCCCACGTTTTTCGTTGGAGGTGCCAGCGAGAAGGCTCAGCGCGCTTCTATTCTTCGGGGCGAGGCGATCTTCAATGGTGGAGTGACTTTCACAGTCAATGGCGTCTCCGGTCTTAACGACGTCCTTGGGCCCAATCTTCAAGCTACTTGCAACACTTGCCACAATGTACAGAACATCGGAAACAATTTTGTGCTTCCTCCCCTGCACACCGGCATTGGCGACAACAGCTACCTGAGTCCGCTGCAGGCGCCCGCCAGTGCATTTCCGCCTCTGCCACCGACTCCGGACCTTCCACTGTTCGGGTTCCTCTGTCCACAAGGCTCGATTCCCTTTTTCTCCAATTCGGTCACTGTGAACGGCGCGACCTACGACCTATTTGAAACCACCGATCCAGGCACAGGGCTGATCACGGGAAAGTGCGCCGATCTAGGCAAAATGAAGACACCCGTCCTCCGCGGATTGGCCTCGCGGGCACCTTACTTTCACGGCGGCAATGCGAGTTCGCTGCACGATTTGGTCAATTTCTACAACCAGCGGTTCAGCATTGGGCTGACGCCGCAACAACAAACTGATTTAATCAACTTCCTGAACACGCTGTAGCGTGGCGAGATGGAATGAAGGGGGAAGCGCGTTGGCTTGATCCTCGGAGTCAGACGATTCATGAGAACAGTCACTGTAATCGTCTGTTTACTCCAACTATCGCCGCAGGATCGCGATAACGACTCGCGAGAGGAAAAGTTATTATTGCCTCCGAACAAAAGCGGACTGTTGTGAAGGCGCTAGTAAAAGCAAAAGACTGCGGTGGAATCAGCAATGCGCGGGCGTCTTTAAGAAGAATAGGAGCGACTTCAATAGTTACCTGACGGGAACGCTGACCTTCCGGTTCTGACTCCTGATAGTTGGCGTAACAGTGCGCCGTGAAAAGGCGCTGGGCTTCAGCGGGTGTAAATCCCGCCCGGGAACTGATTCGCTCCACCCGGTAGCAATCGAAGCGGCAGCGGAGGCAACGAAGCTGTCGGAGCTTTCGATGTAGAGGGTCGCTAGGCGACTCGGCGAGCGTGCAGGCCATAACATGAGTGAACGCTGAGCAGGCCCCGAAAGAACAATTGCAGGAGCCGACCTGACTGTTACACAGGGAAGGCCGCAGTCGATGGAGATAGACGAGCGAACAAGCTTCATCGAACCTGCCGGGGTAATGGCGATGGCATGTACGCGTAGGAGACCAGACGCAACACGGGAAGCCCCAACGGTGATCGCGGTAGGGATCAACTGGCAACTCGCGAGAGACAGGCTGGGCGGTGTGGGGTGGCGGAGAGGGGAGCGGCCGACAAGGCTGCGAATCTAGCAAGGTGAAAGTCCTTGTGCCGTCAATTGCCTGTATTCGGTCGGCTAGCATATCCGGTGCGTGCAGAGGCAACGAAGCACGTTCTGCCCGGATGTAAAAGTCTCGGCTGCCCTGCGGCACGTTGCGCAGCGGTAGGAACGACCTGGGAGACGAGCAAACTCGGAGGCCTGAACATAAAGAAATGTCTGCAGCCTCGAAAACACCCCCCGCGAGAAGTCGTATTCGCGGAGAGAAGCGGGAAGCCGACCCAGACCTCTCTGGGGGAAGGCCGATGACACGGAGGAAGAAACAGGTATACGCACTCCGTGGGACCGCCGTGGTAGGGGACCAAGCATCCGAGGAAAGATTCGCAGAGACAACGTCGGGAAGATCCCGGTGGCAGCAGGGGCTGGAAGCAACCTGCGAAGACTTCTTGCACGAGGTTAAGGCCGAAGGAGAGAAGAGCCAGACGGGATTGGCGAATGAGTCCGTAGGAGCAATGACCGAGGAGTAACGTTCTCGCAGGAGATGGAGTACACGTCTCCCCAGTGGGGGGTAATACCGACATTGGGCAAAGGGACTCTGGGCACCTGGCGGCTCCATCGAGCAGCGCGGCGGTCAGACACAGAGCTGGCGCAAAGCCGACGCGGCAATGGAACGAGGCTATGGGCAAACCGCGGAAGTCGGGGGGTATACGGGCCAGCGCTTAAACCCCGCCAAGCTGGGAAGGCCTATGGAGGACAAGCCAGGGCTTCAAACCGGACCCGGGAAATCTGGCCGTCCGGCATTATAGGGGGGCCTCGGGAAACGTGGCCATGGTGGAATTGTGAACCCACCTCGCAACCGAAAGGGCGAGGCTGGTAGCCCTCCACCTGTAAGCCGGGGCGCCCGAGCTCTATCCCAACCCCGTAGTACCGAGGAAGCCGGGTAACTCCGGTGGAGGGAAGGGGCCTCAGTTAAAGACGGACGCAAGAAGTAACGCAGGACATGGGGATTGACGATGAGTCTAGCCACCCCGCGTTGTGTTCAGAAGTTGCAGACGACGTCACACGTTTCCTTATCTACCTAGGAGGCGTGTGTCTTTTCCGAGAGCCGGATGCGGGAAATCTGCCTGTCCGGTTCGAGGAGCGGGAACAGGAAACAGGGTCAAGCCAAACCGGATTGAGGCGGGCACGCGAAACCAAGCTCAATAGCCACCGAGAGGCTAAAGCCACTGCGCCTGTTCTCGACTCTACTGTATGGTCCGCCGCCGGAATGCAAGAACAATTGGGTTGGGACGAGAAGCAGTCTGCGAAAATGTATTCGGCCTCTAGTGGAGAATGGTCTCCGGGCGCATGATGATGATCCGCGCGTGCCCGTCCTTGTTAATCGCGACGGTCATGAAAGACCCGTGTTACGCCGCAGGTTCTCGGGCACGCCATTTGACTGTGTTTTCGTCCTTCCTAATTCTTCTGCAGACTTCTGGGAAACGAACTTCAAAGTCACTTCGTCTAGCTGGAAACTGCGAGGACAGGCATCGGATGATAGTTTTCTCCACTCGGCAATACCGCCCGAGGGAAAGGGACCAAACACTACAAATCCCTTGACATGAAACCGGCCCGTTGAAAAGTTATTTCGTTCACGGGGCTACACGCCTGCCGCTTGTGTCAGTTCTTGCAACTTGCGCTCTAACCACTCCCTCTGGCCGGAGGCATCTATCGCGGATTCCTGCGCGCCAGGCTGGACAGGCACTGTTTTCTCCTTCAGATTTTCTACGATATGGAGAGCGATCTGCCGTTCATTCATAGTCATGCCACACCGCCTGGTTAATTGATCCCGTCAGTCTACGGAAATCCTGATTTAGGAATCTGTGCAATTTTGAACAGATATTTCGGCACGGGAACGTGCATCCGTTGGGTTTTACGGTCGTCACTTGGTTGACGGCCTTGCCAATGGCTTATGATCGATGAACTCAATGGCGCGGAATGTATTTCACCATCGTGAAACCGAGCTACGTTCCAAGCAAAGGCCGGAGTGGCCTGATTTGCCTATCTCTGTGCACTTGCTGGATCTAAACCGGGAATCGGCGCTGTTTTCGCCACATACAACGTGGCCGTGTTACGAACGCTCCCGAGATGGTCAGAAGTGCTTCTGGGACGATGGGATGTTGTTCCGCCAGCAAAGTCAAGACGATCGCTCTCGCCAGATTCTTCCATGAGGATGCGCGGTCCCATTGTGACCGTTGCTCTTGCCGAGGCCTTGCCCGTGGCCATTGTCGTCGCCGTAGAGGTCATCCATTACAAGGGCGTTTGTCCTTATCCGACCCATCCGTTCATCGTTCCCGACATTACGGCACATAATTAGTCGCCTTTTCATCACCAGTTGCCCGAAGGCCACACGTTAAAGCTTCGGTTGTATTCATCTTCCGCCAGGTTTACAGATCATGCGTTGCTTCTCCTGAGGCTTGCGTAGTTCGTCCGCACTAGCTGCAGTGCGACGGTCAAGGCAGGAGAGCGTTTTGCCTGAGATTTACCACGTAGATACCGTGTGCAATTGTGTATGAGCTTTATTGACCAGCCCATCCAGATTCCTGAGCCGTATGATTTATTTTTCTAAACAGAGGACCGGCGTTTCCCGCGTGAATTGATCGGGGCAGGAGGCAGATGGCGAATAAACGTTCTCTCGGTTTCAGTTCCACAGTTTTCCGCAAAAAATTCCGTAATGGTACGAGTGTGCGGAACTACCGAGACAACGAGATCATTTTTTTACAGGGCGACAAAGCCGATGCGGTGTTCTATATCCAGAGCGGCACGGTGAAGCTCACGATGGCCGCTACGCGTCGCAAAAAAGCGATAATCGCCATCCTGCTGCGGGGTAGCTTTTTTGGCGAAGGCTGTCTGGGAGGGCAATCTCTGCGGATGTACACTGCGAGATCAATTGGGCCCTCCAATATCACTCGCTTGCAGAAGGAGAGCACGCTTCGCACGCTCAAGCGCGACCCGAAGTTTGCAACGTTGCTTAATGCATATCTGCTTTCCCGAGTTATTCGAGTCGAGGAAGACCTAGCAGATCAATTCTTCAATTTCAGCGAAAAGCGACTGGCACGGGTTCTGTTGTTGTTTGGGCAAATAACAAAGGAATCAAAGCCAGAGAACCCCCTGAAAGTGAGCCAAGCAACCCTCGCGGAGATGGTTGGTACCACCCGGGCAAGGGTAAGTAAATTTATGAATGCGTTCAAGAAGAAAGGCTTCGTCCACTACAACGGCGGCTTGCGAATAAATAGCGCGCTTATCAGCGCCTTTCTGCACAATCGGCCCATGTCCGTTGTCAGGAGAGCGTAAGACGTCCACATGGAGAACTGATCTAGTTGACCAGCTTTTGTACGTGGAGGTTTGTGTGACAAAAGAACTCAGCCCGAAGCAGGCCCGAAGCAGGTGCTCGCTGTTCGCTGTCCGACTTGTGGAGCCGCTCCAGGAGAGAAGTGTGAACTTAATACCGGTCAACCGCGCATCACTCCGCATCGCGACCGCCGATGGGTCGCAAAAGACCAGCCCTAGCAGAATCTCGATCTGTACGCGCGAACCCAGTTCTCCGCCGCACAAAAAAGTCGCAATGTTTGTCCTAATGGATTGTAGTCGATTGCGGTCGGCGTCCGCCAAGCTCTGCGAACAGCCTGGCGCGAACTTCCGCAATGTTTCACAAACCCTCGGCATGGAGTAGTTCGAGGCGAAGTCCGATGTCATCGAGCGGGCCCAGCAGGCTGATTCGGATGCGTTAGCCATTACCGTCGAGGGTCAGGAGGAACTCGCTGCCTCCGGCCGTTATGCTGCTGGGCGAGATCGAAGCTATGGACGACGCAGGAGGACAGGTTCCGCTGGATACGACCATTAGCCAGCAGGATCGCTAGCACGGATATAGGAGCCAATCTTGTTACCCTTGCCATCGGCTTGCACCTCCGGCAACTATCTGCAGCTCTCCGCTCCTCGCAGCCCGAGCGCTGCGTTGTTTGCGTTAAATGCCGTGGGTGTCCTAGAGTCTAAAGTGGCTTTCCGTCCTTCCCAAAGTGAGCAAGCAGGAGAAGAACGCGAGCCAGTCGTTTCTCGCTGGAGTTGCAAACTGGTCAACCAAATCCTCTTCGTATCGGATGTTCCGTGTCAGCAAATATGCCACGAACAATATCGGAAACTGAGGCCGCGCGCGAGATTGCTGACCGTCTGGTGCAGAAGCGTTTTCTTGAGTGACCAAGACTCTGAATCTGCTTATGTCTTCAAAGGGGTAAAATTGCGAAAAGCATCATGAAACAAGAGCTGTGAGGTGACCGGTGCTGAGGTTGAGTGTGGAATCGGTGTGGCTCACGACTAAACAATCGCTGGTAACCCTCTACAACGATGTTTATGACGAACATCTCTTCGTATTCGCTGCGGGGCTGTCGTACTATTTCGTGCTCTCACTGTTTCCGCTGCTGGTTTCGATGGCGTCGCTGCTCGGGCATGTACCCATCCCTCACCTGTTTGAGGGCCTCCTAAGCTTAATGGCCAAGCTCGTCCCAGGAGATGGAATGAGTTTGGTGCGCAACATTGTGTCTGATGTCATCAGTCACAAACACAAACACTTCCTTACGCTCGGTTTAATGTTCACGATTTGGACAGCTTCCAGCGGATTTGCAGCGATAATCGATGGCCTTGATCTCGTCTATCGAGTCCGCGAAACCCGACCCGTCTGGAAGACTCGACCCATTGCGCTGGGACTGACCTTGCTTGCGGGATCTTTATTACTTGTCGCTGTAGGATTGATGGTCGAGGGGACATCCCTTGGGATCTGGTTCACAAGGAGACTTGACCTTAATCCTGCCGTGATTACGGCCTGGCGATACCTCCGGTGGGGCATAGCCATGATCTTTGGCGTGTTAGCAGTGCAACTGCTCTACCATTTCGGTCCCGATGTGAAGCAGCGCTTCCGGGATAGTCTGACCGGAGCAATTGTTGCAGTGGCGACGTGGGTTGGTTTGTCATACTTGCTAGGGAGTTACTTCCGGCACTTCGAACATCTTGATAACACGTATGGACCGCTAGGCGCCGCCATAGGCTTATACGTGTGGTTTTACCTTTCCGGTTTCGCCATCCTGCTAGGCGGAGAAATTAATTTTCTGCTTGGCGAATTAAGAGACCACAGAACTCTGCAATCGTCCACCCTTGCGCACGCTCGGATCACTGATCTAAGCGACGCAGCGTGACTCAGAAGCACTTCTCGCCATCTCAGGGTTCCGCTCCTCAGCTCTGCTCGCGCGACGATACTATCCTCGCATTGTTCTGCAGGTCTCAGATAACTCCAACTCACTTTCCGCCGTCTTGTTTCATCGGGTGTCCACTATTGAGCGGCCTTCCGAAAAGCTGCATGCAGGAGTGAGCCACGATCGGATGAGCGAGATAAGTACCGAGATCTCTGGCCCTTCTTGACGAGCTAAACAGACTGTTACCCAACCCAGACTTGGAGTGAAACTGAGGCCAGGAGACTGACGCCGTGACCTCTGCTGCCTGGACTCGTGATGCGTTTCTTCAAATCGCACTTCGTCGTCCGCTCAGCAGGTTAATGACCAGAATCACCAACCCCACAACCAGCAGCAAGTGGACCAGACTTCCGCCCACATGCAAACTCAAACCCAGAAGCCACAAAATCACAAGAACAACGAAAATCGTCCAAAGCATATCAACCTCCCCATTCGTGCACGCGAAGGTGAATCTCGTCGCGTCCGCGTCAAAGCTGCTTCGCGCGAACGCAATAAGAGGGTAAATGATGGCTGTGCCGTCACTTGAACATATAGAGTCGTTAAATGACGAACAGCGGCAGCCCAATTCTGAGAGTCCTACTTCTGATCTCTCTCTTTGGCTTCGGCTTTCGCTTCAGATTTCCCTGCGGCTACAGCTTGGGCTTTTGCTCCGCGAATCTCCGCAAGGAACGGCTGGGCTGCAGATGGAGCCGGCACTTTGCCCAACAGCAACGCCCGAGTTGTGACCTTGGGTCCGTACATCGCGTGCCGGGAATCATTGTCTTGGCGGATCGATGCACCTTCCAACGTGAGCCCAGCGAACGCACCCTTGGCACGGGAGTAGGTCAGGATTTCTGTATCCATCTTCCAATCGGTACCGGCCTCGGCATGCCGTCCAACCGGACCCGCTGCGGCTGAAGCGTCCGCTCCAAGTTGGAAATTACTCGATAGCAGCTTTTGCATCCCCTTTTCATTCTGAATGATCAGTACCACATCCACAGCTTCTACGCCGATCTGCAGCCCCCAGCTTCCGCCTGAAATCGTGATGAACGCAGGCGCACTCCAGCCATTCGCCGTGCGGCAGGTAGCTACGCCTTTGCCTCCTTTACCTCCGAAGACAAAGCCACCTTTGACCATGTGCGGTATGACGGCCACGCACTTTGCATGCTCCAACACTTCTTCCGGGATTCCCTTGTCTGGCATTCCCATAATTTCATGTAACACCTGTGTGGCATTGTCCAGTCGGTCGGTGGCATCCTCCCGTGCCGACCCTGCCCAGCACAGCGTGCCGAGACTCAACATCGCAAGTAAGAACATTACTTTTTTCATGGGACAACCTCATTTCTGTTACCTCTGCGCCGCCTTACTGGCTCCGGCTGTGCGTACACTCGCACACAAATCCGGGCAGGCAGGCCGGCGTACCAGGGCAATTCCGACCTTAGCAAATCAGGGTTCAAAGGGTCTGAGCAATAATGCTCACACTTGCCACACGGAATTGCCGAAACCGCGTCGGAACTCAAATTCCACTTACTCCTGGCGGGCGAAGGTGAATAGTTCCCAGTGCACCTGCAAGCCCCGGCTGTAGTGGATGAATCCCACTTTTCTGAACTCATTCATGAAGTGACTCACTCGCGAGCACGTCGTACCGACCATCATCTCCGCGAGAGTTTGCTGGTTCACTTTCAGCACCGATGACTTCGACTCGGATTGCCTTCCAAACCGCGCTGGCAGCAATAGAATCAGCGGTAATAGCTTTTCGCTGGAATGGAAATCTGATCTACGAAGTCTTCCTCGATTCGGATAGTGTGAGAAAGGGAGTAAGAGATAACCAGCTTTTGCGAACTGGAAAGAACTCAGGCTATTGTGGGTGGTTGCTGTTCTCAGCTTGAAGTGCCTTCTCGTCCTCTCCCTGGCCGCTTTCAGTAGCGGTTGCTGTCTTGCCTGTCTTCCGGAGTGTCTTGCTTGTTCGCCCCGAACCTTTCGCCCATTTTATGCCTGCCGAAGGTTTACCTTTCGTAGTCTCGTTGCCAGTCTCCACGTGGCCCTCAGGTCTGACACCGAGTCGGTCTGCAGTCCGGGTATCAACCTGCCCGGTGACTGGCAGATTCTCAGCCTTCTGATAAGCGCGAATACTCGCTCGGGTCCGTAGACCGAAGACGCCATCAACTTTGCCTCGGTAGTGTCCTTTATCGCGCAGAGTTTCCTGCATCTTCTCGATATCGTCCCGATCCCGTCGTCCGACCCCTGGCTCTTCTTTGCTGAGGTTGGCTCCCGAAGCGAGCGGCGTCGGGCGTGGTCCCGAGATCCCCGTCGCCAGGAATATGAAGACAACCCCAGCCCGCGCGGCTTTGCTGGCTAAGAGCATTCCTTCTCCTTTATTTGACACACTGGCGGTCCACGGTAAAGCCCTGAGCGCGGAGTGTTCCCTGTACTTTCCGGGGGCCCGCCATCCGGACCGCATGGGTTTGCGGATGCTGGCTGATGAACATGACCGGCAACGCGATTACACCCTGTGTCTCGGGGAGGGCCTGCCTCAAGAGAGAAGATCGGGCCGCCTGGTTTGACGGGCAAAACTGCTCTCTTGAAGCATCAATAGGTTCGCTCATTTTCGAGCCCAATACTGTACAGAACGGCTCATTTCACGAGCAGACGTGCTCAGGGAGTGAGTTGCATGTAAGCTCGGATTGGCTGAATTCCAGACTATGGCGAAAGTAACTCATCAGTTGGTGACCAAGCCGCTGCGATCCTCAACCTCGGCGAAGTCACCCAGTGCCAGCGCGTCCAGGTCGATACCCAGCTTGACCAGGCGGGCTAATTTTCTTGAGCAATGGTTGGTGGAGTCTCATACGACCGTCACCATCCCATTTGACGACCGCGTCATCTTCGTTAGCTTGCTCAACTGTGCCGAATTCTCCAGTCGGCTTTCCGAAGTCTCCTAAACCCTCGACGCGATCTCCGGGATTCAGTTCCTGGCCCGTCGCAGGAAGCTCGGCGAGCGGTGGCCTCTTGGCACGATCCGAGTCAAGAGTCGCCCCGGGGTGTGACAGGGGCGGTTGGGGAGCTTTATGCAGTTTGGGTATCGGCTTATTGGTGATATGGGTCATATTCCGTTGCTTCTTTTCCAAGAGGACCCAGCCAGCAGCACGTTTCGCCGCGACTTTTACCTGCTCGATAGATACAGCATAGACTTGGAAAGAATGGTTCGGCTGATCCAAACTGCACAGTTCCGACCATGATCGCAGGTATCCGGCGAGCCTGCGGCTCGACGCGAGGGAGATCGGCAGTCTACACAACTTCGATCGCGTCCATCGAGCTGGGGCAAATGTCGGGGACAAAAGGGTTGGGTTCTCGATGAATCAAAGCGCGAATCCTTCACAATCCTGCAAGGCTCACCGTACAAATCGAGCGCTCAAAAGTGGTCCAATGTGACCAGACATCCGCCTTCGCCACCTCTATCATCTTGCATAGTGAAGAAGTGAGACGACCGTTACAAAGGCCAGTCCGGCTTCCTCTTAACAAGTGAGGTGAACATGGAAACCGTATTGATTGTTCTTTTGGTGATATTTTTGCTCGGTGGCGGGGGCTGGGGATACTCTCGTTGGCGCGGCTAGCGCGGTTACAGGATGAACGCTTGGCCACGCTGCTCCTAATCTGTGGCGTTGCGGGTTCGAATGGAAATAGTCCCGCGAATCCTCTTTCAGGTCCTGAACTAAGTCAGTCCACATGAAGTGTTCTCTTGTTAAGGTTCTCAGGAAAGCCGCGTACCCATGCATCCGAATGCGATCCTGCATGAAGTTCAGCAACTCTACAGCGTGAGTGACCGTCTTGACTCGCTGGCGGGGCAACATCCCCTCGTCTCAGAAGCACTCATCACCATCTCAGGAAGGAAGCGTTCGGAACACCGCCACATTGTTGGAGGTGCTGGTGGCGACGAAAATAGCTCCGATTTCCGGATTAGATCCGGCCAGTGCCTGATTTCCGCTTGGTCTCTGGGATTGCGGCGCGGCGCGGAAGCTAGTCATGCAGAACGACACTTAGAAGTGAACTATGAACTTGCAGCCCGCTCTCGCCATAGTCAACGAAGCCTAACTTTCTGAACCGATTCATGAAAAAACTGACCCGAGACCGGGTTGTGCCTACCATCTCGGCGAGCGTCTCCTGACTCATCTTGGGAATTACAGTCTCGGGTACGCCTTCCTTGCCGAAGTGAGCCAGCAAGAGCAGAACCCGAGCTAGTCTCTTTTCGCTGGAATTGAAGAGTTGGTCAACCAAATCCTCTTCGTATCGGATGTTCCGTGACAGCAGATACGCTACGAACAGGTCCGAGAACGTGTGTTCTCGGTGGAGCGCAAGCATCATTGCTTTCTTGTCAATTTGCAGAAGTTCGCAGTCCGTCATGGCGGTTGCGGAACCCATGCGTAAAGGCTGTCCAGCCAGGGCACCTTCTCCGAAAAACTCTCCCTCACTCAATATGCCCAGAGTTGCTTCCTTGCCAGATTCGGATACGACTGTGAGTCTCACCTTGCCTTGCTGAATATAGAAGACTGCGTCAGCCGCGCCCCCTTGCGCGAAGATTGTTTGTTTCTTGGGAAAGGCCACGACTTTCCTACCCTCGCCGATAGTGGCAAGGAATTTCCTTGGGTCGAAGTCGCCCTTTTTCTTGGCCGATTTGGTTGGCGGCACCAAACGGTTCACCTGCGCGGAGCTACAATCCCTCAAATTGTATCAAAATGGTGTGCCAGCAAAGATGTTCACTTTTGCTCAGAATTGTTAAAAACTGCTGCGGCCCAATGGAAAAACTGCTCGCTTGGCTAAGGTGTTTAAAATGAACAATATTGGGCATTTAGCTGTGTATGTTGAGGGCACCTGTTCAAAATCGACCACTTTTTGAAGATGGTCTAGGAGTTAAAATGTCACTGTTCGTGACAGAGGCGGTGCTGTATGGCTCCGAGCGAACAATCAACTGCGCTTAGAGTTCTGATAGCCGACGATGACGACTCAGTACGATTCATGCTGCAAGCGGCCCTGGAACGTGACGGGTTTGAAGTTGTATCAGTAATGAACGTAACTGAAGCCCTCAGCCGTATCGCGAATGAGAAATTCGATGTACTGCTTTCCGACCTGCACATGCCGCAGGCCGGCGATGGTTTCACGGTCGTCAGCGCCATGCGCCACACCCACCCGAAAGCGGTAACGCTGGTACTTAGCGGTTACCCAGCTCTGGAAGAAGGCTTGGCTGCGATCCGGTTGCAAGCTGACGAAGTTCTCTGCAAACCAATCGAGATCGCATCACTCAGAAAACTCATCCACGAAAAGCTAGAGCACCCTATTGCTCGCCGTCTGGTTCCAGCTAAGAGCGTGGCAGACATATTGGAGCATGACCTTGAGGTTACGATTCAATATTGGATGGCACTGGTGCAGAAGGACGCCGAGCTAACCTGTATAAGGCTGAACTTTGAAGACCGCACCGGACATCTTCCCGGCATACTCGCTGACCTGATTTACCGCTTACGACTACCAATAGCAACAAAGGCAGACGTCTCCATCGCAGCCCGCGAACACGGAGATTTGAGACGCAAACAGGGGTACACTGCTGCAATGGTGGTAGAGGAATCTCGAATCCTTCAGGTCAGCATCTTTAACACTCTGCAAAATAATCTTGCCCGAGTGGATTTCAGCAAGGTTTTGCTGGATGTTATGACCATCGCAGACGAAGTGGACTCGCAATTGAAGCAGGCGATGCTTAGTTACGTCGAACCCACGTCCTCTTGGCCAGCGGCCTAGGCATAGCTTTGGGTTTACAGACTGCGCACGACAAAAACAATCAACAGAACTACGACAATTGTTCCAGCCAAACCGTAACCTAACATAGCCCCTCCTTGTCCGAAATGTGTGAGATGTGTCCGGCTTCGCCACCAGCGGAACAAACGACCGTGGGCCGCATGGTTCCTTACACATCTCCTAAATAAAAAGGTTACGGCGCTGCGTAATTGGTGACTGCTCAGATTTGCTCAGGTTTTGAAAATAAAGGCAACTGCGCAGCTATGAGACGAGAGACTCCCGCTCCTGACTTCATTCGTTTCTCCGTTTCAGCCGCGCCCGTGAGTTGTTCGCTTGGTGCTGTCGGGGGACGCTTGCATAGATTGCACGGCCCGTAGCCGAACCTTTTTGGGAGCAACCGCCGCGAGCCACCGGACCGAGCACTATTTGTTTTCAACCCGCCGCTACGCCGTCTTCTTAGTCGCCCCAACCGTGGGGTTGCCATGTTAGTACGCAATGTCTCGATTCGTCTCTGAAATCCAATATGCTTTCCGATTACACGCGAACATTTGAGAAGGACGTCCTTCTCTCCACTTTCCATAAGGTCGCCGTTGGAGTATCCGCGTAAAGGCGATGAGCCTTTCGCACCGAGAAGGCGGAGCTAACTCCGCCTTCGGATTACTCAGTCCTGAAGGGCCGCCCTTCCACGTCACTGCCGAATTACACTCGCTCAGCCTAGGCAACTTTGCGTAGTTCTGGCTTGTCTCGGTCAGAGCTCGCTTCATTCGTGAGAGAAAGATTTGGGGTGCCGTTCCGCTCCAGAATTTTCCGTTTTCTCCACCTGCCGAGGAGAGGGACCAGCGTGCCTAAGACGATTGCCAGCACGACAAACGGAATCAAGAGCCACAGAGAGCCGGCCCTATGAGTCACGATGGGAGTAGTGGCGGCTGCGGTAGGTGTGCCGACAGTCTCTGAGGACGGGCTGGCAGTCGCAGCGGTTGGTGTTGCGTCCGCAGCGGGTACAGTGGCGGCCTCAGCCTGTGCTGCTGAGGGTCTGGGAGGTTGGGCTGACAGTCGCATTGGGTGACCAGCCTTTGCAGCGGGCGCGATGACAGTCTCCGAAGACGGAATGACAGTCACAGCGGGTGCTGCAGCGTCCAAAGCGGGTGTGCTGGGAGTCGCATTGGGTACAGCGGCGGCCGGCGTGGGCGCGATGACAGTCTCCGAAGACGGAATGACAGTCACAACGGGTACTGCAGCGTCCAAAGCGGGTGTGCTGACAGTCGCGTTGGGTGCAGCGGTGACCGGCGCCCGTGCGATGACAGTCTCCGAAGAGGGAATGACAGTCACAACTGGTGCAGCGGCGGCTGAGGCGACGGCCACGGCACAGTGTTCCGAGATCATGTTCAGTTCGGTGACGGCAAAGCTGTTATCAGAAGCGCCGGAACTCACGGCTCCACTTGCTCTGTGCCCCGTGAGTTTTACGGCATGGCCCAGATGTGGCGTGAGATCAATACTGCTGGCGGTGATCTTGAGGATCTGACGAGTGCCGTCTTCCGCAACTGTGTAGTTGCCATCAGATCCACCCAAGCAACCGCTAACGGTGGCCTGGTCCGTGTTGCTGCGAGCGTCGGGCGTCTGCGCAAACCCCAACATCACCAACAGGGCCGATACAACCATGAGCAGGAATACTCTTTTCATTGAATCCTCCTAAGATTCTCGCCTCGCGGCGGCCTGAGGTTTCACTTGGGATTTGATCTTGCTTTCGGTCCTTACGCAGAACACTCGTGCGTTGTGCACCGCTTGAGTTCCGGCCTAGGAACCTTGAGCAGCCAGAGTGGAACAGCACAAACCCTATCTGGTATAGATTTGACTGTCTGTTCACAACCGCTCACATTCGATCTAACGGCACTCACGAAGACAAGGTGCGGGTCCGACGAGCAATCCCGCGTGGAGTTGGGAGTGCCGCAGCGCGGTAACCACTGTAAAACCGTCACCGGGATCCGGCATTTGCAGGTCAGTGATGAGGACGTCGAAGGTCTCAGTAGTGATCCGTCTCGGAGCCTCTGTCACGCTGTGGCAGCCACTACGTCAAATCCTTTGCGCCGCAGGGTCGAATTCATTGCGCGAACGGCATCATCGTCATCCACAAGCAGGACTTTGAGCGCAAAGGGTAGGACTCATACAGCATGCCTGCTCGTCACGAATAAATGACAGTATTGCCCTGGTTTATTTTTGAAAATGTATAAAATTGAACAGTTATTGAAACCGTCGACAGATACTTTGTTCGAGTCTGACAATTCGACTAGGCGGTCATGGGTTAGCGGCGGAAACACCGACCATTCGGACCCTCACGACCGTGTTACTATGCTGTGCTCGCGCGTGCACGTTTCAGGCCGGACCCATACGGGTTCGGCCTTTTTCCGTACCCGACGCCAAGAAGACCCGACGCACTCCCGACCCTGACCGCACCGGGCAGACTCGTCGCGTGACCGCCCAAGCTTGCCTTCCACTGGCCCGGCGATCCGTGTACCCCTCATGGAGCCGCAAGTAAACTCCTGGCGATTCGGAGTGATGGCCTTGCGTAATTTGGGAAAACCATCAGTAGCATGAAACATGCAAACAACTGCTGCTTGCTGCCCAGGCTCGTTTTACGATCCGCGCAGCGGCTTGGTCACTGACTGGCCAGTTACTTTCGCCAGTCTGGAGCCCAACCAATCCGAGTCTCACATCTACTCTCTCCCTGCACGTCTGCTCGTGAAATGATCCATTCTGCACAGTATTTTGAAAGGTCTTGAGTCAACCTATTTCGTGCGGCCAAGCCGGAGGACACAAGATTCCAGGGCACAAATCATGAAATCTGTCCCAAGACGGCCAGCTCCTTGCCCTACGAGGTTCAAGCATACGGTTTCATGGCGAGACGCCATAGCCCAGGGTTGGCGACTGCTTGCTGTCCGCGCGGCGGCAGTTCTTCTCCTCGTGCTCATGTGCAACGCTGGCTCGTCCGCATACTCTGTTCTCACGCACGAGGAAATCGTCGACCTGCTCTGGAGCGACGAGATCCGGCCCTTGCTTCTCCAGCGATATCCGGAATTGTCGGAAGAGCAGATCAAGGAGGCACACGCCTACGCCTACGGAGGCGCCGTCATCCAGGATCTTGGTTACTATCCGTTCGGTAGTAGAGAATTCAGCAACCTAGTGCATTACGTTCGTAGCGGAGATTTTGTTCGTGAGCTGTTGCTCGAAAGCCAGGACGTCAACGAGTACGCCTTCGCGCTAGGCGCACTGTCGCACTATGCGTCGGATATCGCCGGTCACCCAGCAGTCAACCAGGCGGTCGCGATCGAGTATCCCAAGCTACGAGCGAAGTTTGGCAAGTCGGTCCGGTATGCCCAGGACAAGACAGCGCATTTGAAAACCGAGTTCGGGTTCGACACGCTGCAGGTCGCGAAGAATCGTTATGCCTCGCAGCAGTACCACGATTTTATCGGATTTCAAGTATCCAAGTCCTTGCTGGAGCGAGTCTTTCCCGTTGTGTACGGAGTGGAGTTGAAAGACGTTCTTACCCACGAGGATCTGGCGGTGGGCTCGTATCGCTTCGCTATCAGCCACCTGATTCCGCAAATGACTGAGGTCGCGCTGCAAACCCACAAGAAGGACTTGATGCGCGAGACGCCAAATTTCGCGAAACGGAAGTTCCTCTATCGTCTGTCGCGGTCAGAATACGAAAAGGAGTGGGGAAAGGACTACGTGAAGCCAGGCTTCGGGACGCGAATCTTATCAACGCTCCTGCGATACATGCCGAGAATCGGTCCCTTCAAAGGGCTGGCGTTTAATAACCCAACTCCGCAAACCGAAGACTTGTATATCAAGAGCATCAACACAACCGTCGATCAATACCGGGCCTTTCTCGAAGAAGTACACTCTGAAACTCTGGTACTTCCCAATCGTGATCTTGATAGCGGCCAAGAGACCAAGGCAGCGGAATACTCGCTCACGGACGACACCTACGCAAAGTTGCTGGCTCAATTGTCGAATCGAAAGTTCGATCTGACGTCGCCCGAGCTGCGCGACAACATTCTCGACTTTTATTCCGATCTCTCCGCTCCGATCGAAACGAAAAAGGAGCGGGATGATTGGGAAAGTGTACTCAGCGAGCTGGAGCAGCTGAAGTCCATAACCCCGATTCCGGTTGCCGCCGCCATCCCTGCACAGTGAGGAGACTTGCCGTGCCAGGCATCTGGCATCAGCATGTAACAACTAATCGTTCGCTCGCAAGGATGGACAACAAGATGCAGGGCCCGGCCCGGTAGACCGGCGACAACCGTGCACATCGATATTGTTCTAAATCCGAAGAATCTACGCCGACTCACAACCGCACTTGCGGTGGTAGTTTGTATTGCTTTTCCCGTGCGAGGTCAAAGTTCCAGGCTGTCTGCTGCCGAAGTCGTTAATGAGGTGGTGGCAAGATGAGCTGACGGACCGTGCGCAGCAGCGGAAGTGGATATATGTGATCGACAAGCGAGACGGGAAGCAGAACCTCACGGAAGAGCAGGTGGACACCAAAGACGGCCGCTTCTATCGTCTACTTGCAATTGACGGTACACCGCTTGATCCAGACCAGCGGCAGCAGGACAGCGCACGCATGGATCGCCTTTTGCATGATCCCAGCCAACAGTTGAAGCTCAAGCAAGGATATGACGAAGACGAGCAGAACCTGGAGAAGCTGATGGCCCTGATGCCGGACGCTTTTCTTTACGACTACGACGGTGTCGAGGGAAATCTTGTCAGGCTCAGATTCCGTCCCAACTCCAACTACAATCCCCCGACCTACGAAGCCCGGTTGGCGCATAGCATGGCAGGAACTATTCTGATCGATCCGCAGCAGAAACGCTTGGCAAAGCTCTCGGGCCGACTCATAAACCGTGTGGAATTTGGATATGGGCTCTTTGGGCATATCGACGGCGGCGGCACAATCGAGATTGGGCGTGTGCAGGTCGGACCTTCACAATGGAAGACCGCCCTGATCAATATTCAATTATCAGGACGCCTGGTGTTCTTCAAGACGATTACCAAACAAGAGTACGAGACGCGGTCGGATTTCCGCGCGGTTTCCAGTGATCTCAGCTTGTTAGAGGGGAGCCGCCTTCTTGCTCCGTAGACTATTTCAACGAGTGTGCAGATTTGACCAGTCGCGCCGTTATGCGCAAGTTGTATGATCCGGACCTGTGAGGCAAGTCTTAACTTTTGGAGGCTACTGATGAATCTCAAGATCGTGACTGGGGTTATTGCGTTGTTCATGTTTGTGGCTGCGTCCGAGCTGGCTACGACACAGGACACAACAAAAACCACCCACAAGAAAACGCGGACGCTCACGGGCTGTCTTCAGAAAGGCGATGATGCCAATGAGTATAACCTTACCACGAAGAAAGGCAGCACCTGGGAGATCAAGAGTGATAGCGTCAAACTCGACGAGCATGTCGGGCACACAGTTACGATCACCGGCGTAGTTTCAAATGCCACAGCCCACGGGATGAAGGAAGACACTAAGGAGGAGATGAAAGAGCACGGCATGGATAAGCACGCCACCGAGCACGGACATCTGACAGCAACGGCTTTGACTATGGTCAGTGATACCTGCCAGAAATAGCAGCACAAGCTCGGAAACATGAGCATGCCCGGGATTATCTGGTCGGCGGGGATCTGGATCAACGCACCGGTTCTCGAGAGCACTGGGTCAGCGCCTACACTATGTGACCAACAAAAGAGAATGCTATGAACTGGGAACAAGCAAAAGGAAAGTGGAATCAGGTGGCTGGCGCAGTCAAGAAACAATGGGGCAAGCTCACAGACGATGACTTGGCCATTATAGCCGGACAACGGGAACACCTGATCGGCAAACTACGGGAGAGGTACGGGATTGCGAAGGAAGAAGCTCAGAAGCAAGTTGACGCCTGGGAGCCCACGATCCTTGATGAGCCCAGGGATCTGCGGACGCCGGGCGAACGTAAGGCTGGTTAAGTCGCTTTTTGACCTGGAGGTTATGTGAACAAATTTCTGAAGTCGCTACTTAAGACCGGAGTTTATTTGCTTGAGCAGTTCGACCGGGTCACAACGGACACGCGAGATCGTGTAAAGGATCGGGTTGAAGACCTCACTGACCGAGCCGGACAAGCATTTCACGGCCAACAAGACCATACCGTACGCAACGCCATTTGCTTTGCAGCAGGGATCGGTCTAGGAATAGGGATCGGAGTAGTGTTCGCACCCACAAGTGGAGAAGAAACCCGCAGCTCGATAAGCGACAAAGTTCAAGATGTGAGCGACAGAGTTCGGGAACGCTTCTCCCCGCCGGAGAAAAAACCCGCAACCGGCACAGAAGGAAAGTGAGTTTGACTGAAGCATGAGTTAGGTATTTGCGTGGTTTGTGGTGCTGGACAGCCCGGCTCTTGCACGACGCCAATGCCGCTCCGAAGGGGTGAATGTGAGCAGACTAAATGAAGCTTTGTTTCGCGGCAATGGTGTTCAGGGACCTTTATATATGGTGGGGAGAGTGTGAGAATGCGTAATGTGTTCAGCAAGGCGGCTCTGTCGCTAGTTTTTTTCCTGCTGATGTTACCTACGGCGTCGTACCCGCAGAATCAGGTCCTGGGAGAAGTGCAGTTCGTCAGCAAAACCAAGGTGGAAAAGACCTCAGGGGTGTGGATCGACGGGCAATATGTCGGCTATGTTGGCGAGCTTAA
Organism: uncultured Acidobacteriota bacterium; assembly: GCA_963696025.1. Classification (GTDB taxonomy): domain Bacteria; phylum Acidobacteriota; class Terriglobia; order Terriglobales; family Acidobacteriaceae; genus JABCYV01. Next base: position 57,221 of record CAVOII010000014.1, on the reverse strand, counting down.
GGAGAACAAGAAAGTTTTGCTTCTGCCCGGCGAGCATGAGATTTCCGTGCGCCAGTCAGGATACAGGGATCTCTCTCAGAAGGTGGTTGTGGAGCCTGGCAAGGGTATTTTGGTGCACGTGACAATGGAGAAAGATCCTCGATCCCAATTTCCCACCGTCACGTCTCAAATCAAGCTTCAAGTCACACCAGAACGGGCGGCGGTTTTCCTGGATGACGGTTTTGCGGGGACCGTCCAGGAATTTGGGGGAATTGGACGAGGAATGTTGGTGAGTCCGGGAAAACATCGGGTCAAGATCGCTCTACCCGGATACCAGGCTTTCGAGACCGAGGTAAACCTGTTGCCCCACCAAAAAATTACGATCAAGACGAACTTGATTCCGGGAAGCATCACGCAGGCAGGCCCTTCGATCAAAAAAGACTGATCTCCGCCACTCTGGCCGAAGACTTGGGAGCAAGGCGAAGGAACGGAAGGCGTTCAATTGGAGAAGTTCAGTAAATGAGGGCAGTGGCGATAAAGAAGGAACGGAGCCGAGAGAAAGCTGCTGATTTCCAAGAAATGGGCACCCTCCGGTGTGACGGTTGCGGCGAGGAGTTCTTCATAAGCCATGAGGCCGGATTCGCGACAAGGCGATCGCCGAAAAGCAGGCACTTTGGTTCGAAAGCTCCTTGCCGAAGAGCACCAGCGCCATAAGAAACACCCCGACCGAATCGGCCTATGGTTGTTCAAGACGTAGCGCATTTTGGCAAAACAAGCGCCCAGGACTCACATTGCACATGCACCTGATCGATCTAGAGAAAGGATTGCTGGCGGGTTCGATCGCGGTTTTATTTACAGTCGCTGCTCCCTGCCAAATGGCACCATCCACTCCCACACTGCCGTCGACAGACTCTTCAATCGCACCGACGCTCCAGGTCAGCGCACTTCGGATGGACCCGTCCCCACAAGGCGGCGGAGCCTCCGGGATCGCTGCCGAACCTGAACCGAAATCCCGATTTATGACGCGAATGTTGAGGCGCGGGCTGGAAGATCAGAAGGAACTGTATGCCGCCCCTTTCAATCCCTCTAATATCAAGTGGGACGCTCTCGTCCTGGCAGGAACGGGTGCCTTCCTCGCCACCGACAGAAGGATCGAAAAGCACCTACCCGATGACCATTTCCAGCTATATCAGAACGGCTCCAATATCGTCATCGGCGGATTGGCTGCCTCCCTGGCCGGAGTATGGATTTACGGAATCAAGACGGAGAATCCGCACGCCAAAGAGACTGGGAATCTGGAACTGGAGACCTTGACCAATACTTTCCTGATCTATGCCCCGATGCAATTCATTGCCGGCAGGCAACGTCCAGGGGAAGGGAACGGAAACGGCGATTTCTGGCGCCATCATTCGATGAACACTTCGTTCCCAGGCGGTCATGCCATGTTCGCCTGGAGCATGGCCACGGTTGTCGCTCACGAATACCCGAAGTTTTGGGTGCGAGCGCTGGCTTATGGAGCAGCAACCACGGTGACTGCAAGCCGTTTCCTTGCCCGTGATCACTGGGCGTCTGATATGTTTGTCGGCTCAGCTCTCGGATTCGCTATTGGAACGCACATTTTCCACTCGCGTTGCGATCCAGAGTTGAGCCTGTCTTGCCATCACCACACACGAAAGGAAGACCAACCATAGCCGCCGGGCGCAATTAGTTTTGCATCGGGTCGGGGCAAATCTCGTGCTTCCCGAAACCTCACTTGATCGCACAGGTATTTCACAACTCTCATTGCAGGGCTTCTGCAATTCGGCCCGACCACCGTGGTTACCACTGACTCCCTTGGGCCATTGGACGGAATAGCGCTGAAGCACCTGGTCAACGGCCTGCCCATTGGAGGTGGAGCGGGTTCGGACGACCCCGTGTCGAGGTGGCCGTACGCGGCGGCGATACCTACACAGCTTACTTTTTTGCAGCCTGTACTATCGCTTGGGTTTTTGCTCCTCTGACTGCGTCAAGGAACGGTCGTGCTGCAGCTGGCGCGGCCACTCGACCCAGCAGCGTGGCCCGAGTGGTGACCCTGGGCCCGTACATTGCGTGCCTAGAATTGTTGTCCGCGCGGACCAACGCACCTACGAATGTAAGCCCAAGGAAAGCACCCTTGGCACGAGAGTAGGTTAAGATCATCGTATCCAGCTTCAAATCCGTGCTTTCCGAAGAATGCCGTCCCACGGGTCCGGCTGCTGCCGATGCATCTTTTCCGATTTCGAATTTGCTCGAGAGCAGCTTCTGCATACCTTTTTCGCTCTTGATGACCATTACCAGGTCTATGGCTTCTACACCGATCTGCGTTCCCCAGCTTCCACCTGAAATTTTGATGAACGCCGGCGCACTCCAGCCCTTCGCCGTTCGGCATGTCGCCACACCCTTGCCGTGCTCCGCTCCGAAGACGAATCCCCCTTTTATTAAGTGGGGTATAACCGCTACGCACTTTGCCCGCTTTATGATCTCCTCGGGAACGCGCTGGTCCGGCGCGTCCATGATCTCGTGCAGCACCGTGGCGGCGTTGTTTAGCCGGTCGGCGGCATCTTGACGTTCTGACCCTGCCCGGCACAGCGTTCCGAGACTCAGCATCGCCAATAAGAACATCAGTTTCTTCATGGGTTGAACCTCACTTCTTTTACCTCGGCGCCGCCGCACTTGCTTCGTGCCGTGTGCAGTTCACTCACACACAAATCCGGGTAGACATGCACTAGATCAGTTCCTACCTTAGTAAGTCAGGATCAAAAGGTCTGAGCAATAACGCTCACACTGGCCACACGTGAAGCGGGCTGGGCCTAACGCGACAAGGCAAAGAAAGAAACAAGAGCCGGCTCTAGTTTGCGAATTACCCAGGCGTGGTTGTGCCTCGGTTACCGAACCTGAGCCAATCTTGGTTTCCGATCACCTCGCCTGACACTATCAATTCGACGCTTCGAATCGGCTGACGGTCCTCCGTTCGCTGCCATCTGATGGGTGTGGCTCCGCTTCTCCACTAGTAAAGAACTCAACAAAGTGACGAACAAGCCGAGGTCCTCCCAATTTGAGCCGATGTTGGGAGAAGCACGACAATCCTAGGTTATTGACATTGTGAGCTATCTTGCTCAGACACGACAATCTACACCTGTCATTCTTTATTTCCTGAGTGTGTCGAGAGAGCAACGACCGCCAATTCGTGGCTCCCATTCTTAGGTTGTTGCGGGTGATCGCCAACGATTCATACCGAAGCGACCACATCCAGCCGGTTGGCATTCGTATCCGTGTGTATGCCGCGGACCCTCCGGCGGACACGATTCGACCTCAAAGCTCTCCGACGCACAAATTTAGGGCAACATCTCAAGGTGAGGCGTAGCCCGCGAAACAAGAAAGGTCAAAGATCATGCCTTTAATTCAACTCCTGGAAGTTCTTATTGTGGTGGGTGTTCTCCTGTGGCTGGTGAATCGCTTCATTCCCATGCAGGCATCCATCAAGTCAATTTTGAACGGCGTCGTGGTCATTGCCGTGGTTCTGTGGCTGCTGAATGTTTTTGGGCTGTTTCACTCCCTTTCCGGTATCCACGTCGGGAGGGGCTGAGAATCGCCTAGGACCCTCGGGACGACCAGATGCAAGAGTCTGGACAAACGCAACCCGGCAGACACCTGCCACAAGGAGACATTGTGAAGACAAAGCTGTTTTTAGCCGCCGCTATCGCACTGAGTTTGTCGGCAGTAGCTCAAACCAATTCCCAAACAACCCTTGCCGTCGAGCCTATGGCTCAGACCCCCACGTTCCGAGTAATCGTAACCAGCCGGACTACGCAGGCGGTGAACTATAAGCATCGCAGTGGGGCTACGAAGGTGGATTTTGCGGGCACGGATTTGATGCGCTCTGCGAATGGTGAAGCTCAGGTGAACAGCAAGCGGGGAGCGATCGAGATCGAAGCGGAATTCGGCAACCTGCAGAAACCGACAACTTTCGGCAATGAGTATTTGACTTACATCTTGTGGGCGATTTCACCAGAAGGCCGCGCGGTAAATCTGGGCGAAGTGTTGGTAGGGGGCAACCACCGCAGCAAACTGCACGTGACTACGGACCTTCAGGCTTTCGCTCTGATCGTGACCGCCGAGCCCTATTACGCCGTTCGGCAACCCAGCAACGTGGTTGTGCTGGAGAATGTGATTCGTGAGGACACCAAGGGAACTACCGAGGCGGTAAATGCAAAATACGAACTGATGGAACGGGGCGGCTACATCCCTACCGGCTACAAGTTCGACCCTGTAGTTCTGAATGCCAGGCTGCCATTGGAATTCTTCGAGGCGCGGAATGCCCTACGCATTGCTCAATCCGAGGGAGCCGAGCAGTACGCCGGCGACAGCTATCAGCGTGCTGTCCAGTTGATGAACAATGCAGATGAAGCCGCCACAAGAAAACACATTGACAGAAAACCGCTGATCGCGATTGCGCGCGAGGAAGTACAAACGGCCGAAGACGCGCGCCAGATTGCCGTCAAGAGAATCGACGACTTGCGCTTAGCAGACGAACGCCAGGCTTCCAACGACGCACAGGCACAATCGCAAGCGCAAGCTGACGACGCTACCCGGCAAAAGGAAAAAGCCCAGTCTGACCAAGCCCGAGCCGAGTTCGCCAAGGTTCAGGCAGAGTCTGATGCAGCAAGGGCCCGGACTGCCAAAGCTCAGGCAGAGTCCGACACGGCCAAGGCACAATCCGATATGGCCGCAAGTCAAGCATCCTCAGCAGCAGCGTTAACCGCGGCCCAGGCCGACGCCGATCAATCCCGTTTAGCCGCACAGCAAGCGCATCTGAATGCCCAACAAGCGGAAACTGACAAAGCGGCCATGCGTGCACAATTGTCCGAGCAGTTGAACAAGATCCTCCAAACTCGCGACAGCGCGCGCGGGCTCATCGTCAGCATGTCCGACGTCCTGTTTGACACCGGGAAGTATTCATTGAAGCCAGGCGCACGGGAGAAGCTGGCGAAAGTCGCCGGCGTCCTGCTTGCCTACCCTGGACTCAACATTGAAGTCGGCGGCTACACGGACAATGTCGGCGGCGATGAAATGAATCAGATACTGTCTGAGAATCGTGCCGGCTCGGTGCGCGACTACCTCGTAAATCAAGGGGTAGGGATGAATTCGGTCACAGCCCGAGGTTTCGGCAACACGTTGCCTGTAGCCTCAAACGCTAACTCCGCCGGACGGCAGCAGAACCGGAGAGTTGAACTTCTCGTGTCAGGCGACGCCATCGGCCACCCTGTCAATGCGACGACAGGGAGCTTGCGCTAGACTCATAAGAGTTAACGCAAGGCGCGGGTCCACGCCGTGGGCTCGCGTGGCTTTCCCCCGGCTGACGATCGGAGCCAAGCGGAAGGGCATCCCTCGCTAACTGCTTGTCGTACACTGAGGTGCTGGTGAATTTCTTGCCTCCCCTTACGGTGACAGTGCGGCTCTTGCCGTCAGCGGACTACGCGACCAGTGATGGTAACCTTGCAGTCCTTCTTGTTGGTAAACGCCAGTGTATGGTCGTCAATCTCCGTGTACGACCGGGCGTCTGAACTTGGATCGCCTGTGACCGGGTAGTCTTTGCCGTCGAACTTGCCCATCCATTCGTTGTGGGTGGGTTTACCGTCGCTGTCGGTGCCATCCGCGGTGATTTTCAGGCTGTCACCCGCCGCCTTATAGAGAACCAAGTTGTTCTTTGGCCCCCAAGCGAGCTTCGACTTGGCCTCGTTCAGCTTCCAAGTGCCCGCAAATGCGTCGGCAGCGAAGCTTGGATTGTGCCAAGGCGTAGTTTAACGATGAAATGGCAACGGGTACTGTCGGGAGGGCTATAAGAATTCAGGCCGTTCGGGTACACAACTCGCCTACGGGTTATCAGTGACCAGGCGTGAGTGCCTCAGGGTGGTGGGCAGCACACGGCAGGTCTCACCCGGGCAAATCAGAATCAGCGTTCTTCAACTCTGCATCCTCATCACAGTGCCCCAATTGACCTTGCATGCTAGTATTGCCACCTAAGTTCTGCGGGTCCTGCTCTGTTACTCCCTTGCCCCGATCTTGAACTCTCGATTTGCCCATGGATACTCTCTTCCATCGCTGAACTATGGCGCCCTCAACACGACTAGGCGCTAGTGGAGTCTCAGCCCTTTTGTACTCAGAAGCCCTGTCGCGGGAATCCGCAGCACGCGAACGCTTGAGTCTTTTTTGGTAATCACGCGAACTGCGATCCCATCCGCTTGAGGAAATGGGTCTGAAATCACTTCAAACTCCTCGCCATAGAGCCGACTGCGCCTGGAAGTCGCAAACCAAGGTGTTTAAGGTGTGCGCAGATTTCCGAAACTAAGGGAACGTCACCACTGTGGCTGCTCATGACAGATTCTGGGTGGTAGATATACGGTACTTAGTTGGGATTTCGACGTCTGAGCTAAGCTCACATCGGTCGGCCGCGCCTTCGCATTGACAACCGCGCCAGGTTGACATTAGTGGTCCGGAGGACTAAAGTTGTAATCGAGGTGGTTACCACCTTCTCCTCTTTCAGGTTCCCTGAGCTAAGTCAGCCCATCTGAAGTTTTCTTTCTTAGTCACCCCCAACCTAAGGAGGTTGCCTATGTTTGCACGCAATGTCTCGATTCATCTGAAATCCAACATGCTTTCCGATTACACCCGAACATTTGAGAAGGATGTCCTTCCTTTGCTTCGTAAACAAAACGGTTTCAAGGACGAAATCACATTCGCGGGTCCCGGCGGAGTTGATGTGACAGCAATCAGTCTGTGGGAAAACAAAACCGATGCCGAAGCTTACAACACCAATACCTATCCCCAAGTGTTGAAGACGATGGCAAGATTTATCGAGGGAACGCCTAGGGTTCAGACCTCTGACGTCGTCACCTCCACTTTCCATAAGATCGCCGTCCCCGTAACAGCATAGAACTGTGAGCTTTTCGCACGGGAGGGCGGTTTAACTCCGCCTTCCTGCTCTCTCATTGGTTCAGATCTCCTGGGTCTAAACTCAGCGTATCTGAGGCCTTCGGCTTACAACCCCATCACTCGAACTGAGGTGCCCGATGAAAACCAGCACTGTGGCGACGCGGTCAAAGACCACGCCTGCGGAACCAATACTAGAAGACGCAATCCGGGTTCGTGCTTACGAGCTTTACGCCCGGCGCGGAATGGCTGAAGGCCAGGCAATCCATGACTGGCTGGCGGCGGAAGCCGAGCTTCTAGATGGCTACTCTACGACCGCAGCCGACCTGAACCAGAAACCAGCCCGCCAAGTACGGCAGGCATGAGCTCTGGAAATTAAGTTACTACGACAACGGCCTTGAATCCGGGTCTTAAGGAGAACACCTTCGGTGGTTGAATGGCGATGAATACAATGCAAAGGCAGCGAAATCGAACGGACGATCACCACTTGGAGCAAAGCACTCGATGTAGAAATCGCTTGAGAGGAAGCTTCCTGTATGAGCGCAACTAGTATTTCTTTCGGTCTGCTTATTGCGCTGTTCGCGATCCTGCTGCTCCACGCCATACGCAAGCTGAAACCACGGGTCTCCGAGTACGGATCACAGACGATGTGTCCGTCTTGCGGATTGATCACATCTCGGCTGAGAGCATGTTGCTTGGAATGTGGCAAGTCCCTTACAACAGTGAGTGTGACCCCGATTCTCGAGAAATAAAGCCCAGTTGTCACCACAGTCAGCGAGGCCTTGATCGTCAGAAATCAGAAGCGTGAAAGATGAAAGGAGATGTCAGATGCTAGCCACAGAGAGAACAGCCGGCTTGTCGTGGGTTTCCGTAAGAGACCGACTTCCATTTGATGGTCATGAATGTGCTCTTATCTGCCGTAACTCGAATTCCACTGACCTTAGAAGAGCGATTGGATGCCGGCTTCATGGAAACTGGGAAATTCAGGACTGCGCACTGGTGAATTGCGATGTCCGTGCGTGGTTAAAACTTCCTTCAACTCCTGCCAATGTCTAACGGGTTGTCTTGTGGAGCGATGACGCATCCAAATGACATTTCCGGCGACTGACTGATCTTGGACGAGAGTCTCCGGCACGCCTTCTTTGCCGAGGGCATAAATCGGTGTGCAGCCAGGTCATCCTTTCCGGGGAAAGACTCTGGTACTGTCACGACTCCTTCCCAGTCGCTCCAGCTTTTCCATTAGACCCACGCTTTCTCCCGACGGGTTCAAGTCCTGCGAGTCATTGTTGGGCAGCGCTCCGCGCGACTCCAACTCCCAGGTCGCATGTGAGTCTCGACGGATATGACATGGGCAAACGCAACCCGGAACGCTGCAATCGGGATGTCGCAGGTTGGTGGGCAACGGATCGACGCAAAAGGAAGAAAGCAATGATGGCCACACACCGCGCGGGTATCCTAGATAGGCGCTCCCAGTTGGGCCTGGTGAATTGTCTGGCATGTGCCGGGTGATGGACATATCAAATGATGGTATCAGCCCAGGTCCGACCTGTCTGGTCAAGAACGCTCACATCTGACATTGGAGCCGCGCGGATTACTTCTTCTGATCCTGCAAAGGAGCAATGTTGAGCAGACATGTCAACTAAAGTGCCGTAGCGTGAATGTGGCTTTGCAAGAAAAACCGTATTGTCTCGCGAGTGGACCTAAGGTGGTGACCGCTAGAGAACTGACAGAAGCCCTGAAACAGTTTCCGTTAGACGCGAAGGTTCATTACGAGATGGGGCCCGATGGTCCGGCAACGATCGTGAAAGCGCAAAACGTCAAGCCCTGGGGTGAGCAGGACGAGATGGGGGGTGCTACTGGACCGATAGCGCCTGAGTGGGAGGGGCTAAGTTCCTCCTGGAAACTGGTTCAAATCCAGCCCTCAACCATCCCGACGTCGCCTGGGCACGTAAGGTTCGCCAGCAGATTCCAATCTCCCTGACGGTGTAGTGTCCGTGACCGTCGCGCGCGCGGGGAATCGCCGTATTATACGGTTTACGAATCCCGCCGCGCACCACTACCAGAATTTGCCGATTCGGGTCTGTGTCATCGAACGCGGTACAATCGCCTGCCTATCTAGCCAGGGAAAGGGGGAACAATCATGACCGAGGATGAAAGGCAACAAATTCAAGCCGCTTGGATAGATGTTCTCCTGGTGGCGAACGCGGGGCCAGACTCGGAGCGTTTTGCCCGGATCAAGCAAATCATCAAGAGGGGATTTGACGAAGGTCTCAAGCGACGACTGACTCTAATCGCGGTGGCACCGAGCTGTGATGTCTTTGTATCGCGGTACGACCCGATGATCCACCATGAAGTAGGGTGGGAAGTGTTGGCAAACATCATCTGTGGAACCAAAGCAGCGCCGATTACGCCGCCTATTCTCATCTTTTTGTTCGACGACTCTGAAGCAACAGCCGCCGTGCGGGGGAGAATGCAAGCAAATTTCGGTCTAGAGTGGTTCAACGAAAAAACCAACAGATGGGAATAGGAAGGGTTGGATGATCGAGTGTAATTCGGCAGTGACGTGGAACAGCGGCCCTCCAGGATTGAATAACCAGGGAGGCGGACTTAGGTCCGCCTTCCCGGAGCGAAAGGCTCACCGCCTTTGCGCGTATACTCCAACGGCGAGAAGGAAAACCTGTTTAACCAGTCGTCAGGGATATCACAGTCGGTATAAGCATGGCCGTAAACATCGAAGTGGCAAGGAAGAAGCTGTGTGGCGACAACCAGCGTATCCCATTGTCTCGTATGGGCACATCTCACGAGGTACCGCAGAGAAAATCGAATCGGCCAGGAGTGACGCTTCATTTGGCAGCGGTCACCTACGTCGCACGGGGAGGACAGGCGACGCAAGGTGAATTATTATGGCAGCAGAAACGGCCTATAACCATGCCGATGTGCTGGTATTTCACCGGTATATTCTTGCAATCTTCTCCCCGGAGGACATTTTCGCGGGTTGAAATATTGTTTTTCCAGATAGCCTCTTGAACTCAAAGCCTCCAAATCCTCGATCAGAAACTCAAGGTGCTCCTTCTCACTACAAATCTCTTGACATGAAACCGGCCCGTTGAAAAGTTGTTTCGTTCACGGGGCTACACGCCTGCCGCTTGTGTCAGTTCTTGCAACTTGCGCTCTAACCACTCCCTCTGGCCGGAGGCATCTATCGCGGATTCCTGTGCGCCAGGCTGGACAGGCACTGTTTTCTCCTTCAGATTTTCTACGATATGGAGAGCGATCTGCCGTTCATTCATAGTCATGCCACACCGCCTGGTTAATTGATCCCGTCAGTCTACGGAAATCCTGATTTAGGAATCTGTGCAATTTTGAACAGATATTTCGGCACGGGAACGTGCATCCGTTGGGTTTTACGGTCGTCACTTGGTTGACGGCCCTTGCCAATGGCTTATGATCGATGAACTCAATGGCGCGGATGTATTTCACCATCGTGAAACCGAGCTACGTTCCAAGCAAAGGCCGGAGTGGCCGTGATTTGCCTATCTCTGTGCACTTGCTGGATCTAAACCGGGAATCGACGCTATTTTCGCCACATACAACGTGGCCGTGTTACGAACGCTCCCGAGATGGTGAGAAGTGCTTCTGAGACGATGGGATGTTGTTCCGCCAGCAAAGTCAAGACGATCGCTCTCGCCAGATTCTTCCATGAGGATGCGCGGTCCCATTGTGACCGTTGCTCTTGCCGAGGCCTTGCCCGTGGCCATTGTCGTCGCCGTAGAGGTCATCCATTACAAGGGCGTTTGTCCTTATCCGGCCCATCTGTTCATAGATGTACTGGCGAAGGTCGGCCACGTCAAGAATTCGACTTCCATTGTTCAGGTGTGCGTACATCAAATCTTCTCTGAGGCCTTCGAGCAGGGATAGCGCGATTTGTCTTTGGTTGATGTCCATGACTTCTCCCATCGCGGAAAACGTTTGAGACAGCGTTAGGGTACTCTCCTTGTTGCACACTAATCTGTGCAATTTTGAACACGTTTAGGGGCGGATATTTATGAGAAAGGTTCTACTCGGCAGGCGCGCAGTGGCCCCGTCACGTCCCGCGAGCAGAGCTAGCGGTCAACACTTCTAGCCGCTCTTCTACCACGGTGAACCGCGTCAGCTACAACGGCGGCAACGGTGGGATCAATGCGCGTCCAACGCCTCAAGAAGAGGCAGTGGGACACGAGAGACATATCCCCCCTGTGGGCGTTCAAACTCAACATGCCCAGGCTGCCCGCGCGAAACCAGAGCTACGAGCTTCCGTGAATGATGGCGCACCGCCAATCGCCGCTACTCCTAAGCCGGGGCCTTTAGCGACCACGCAGTCGTAACGGCTAAACAGGCAGGGTCGCCTTATAACCCCGCAATCAATCGTGCCACAGTTCAGCCACCGCCCAATACGCCGGCAGCGCATCCAGAGAACAACGCCGTTCGCCCCGACCGGCCTGCCCCGAATAACCAGCCGGAACCGAACCGTCCGCCCGCTGCCCGGCCGAACATCGGACACGAGTCGAATCATCCGGAACCGAGTCCGCTTACGCCGAACCGTCCGTCCGCAGCGCAGCCGAACAATCGGCCCCAGCCTGCTCAGCGGTCGCCAACTCCTCCGCCGAGCGAGCGTTCGCAGCCCCAGCGCATTCCTCCTCCTGCGGAAACGCCCCGTGCGGCACAGCAACACAGCGCCCGCGGCCAAAACCCTTGAAGCCGGAAGAGAAGAAGCGTCAGGACGAACAGCCAAAGCGGGACGAGAAGGCGCCGCAGTAACCGTAGCCTTTCGGACCGGACTAGAAAGGACAAGCCATGGATGAGAAACCGAATGCCACCTTGTCGGGAACTGTCGAAATGATCATAAAATCCCCCCTTGCCAGCGAACCTGAAAGAGCACAGATCGCCGTCGAAGGGGCCGGCCACCCGTATATGCAGATCCGTATCGAGAACACCCTGACCGACGAAAACGGCGAAGAAGTCCGGTTGAAGCCGGGTGCCAAAGTGAAGGTTACGGTTCGGAGCAGAACCGCGGGCTACCCCAGAGTGATCTGCACGCGCGAACCCAGTTCTCCCGCCGCACAAAAAAGTCGCCTGCGCATCGCGCCGGCGGCCTTGAGCCTCCTCTTTGTCTGAGATTTGTAAAGCTTGAACTCGTTGAGCTTTAGCATCTTTGCCGATCGTGCCTCTTGGGTCTCCCGTCCTATAGCTCGTGCGGTGGCCTTTATTTCACAATCTGAGCAATTCTGAGCAGTCACCAAGTATGTGAACCACTATGTTGCTCAGTGCACAAGTGGCGCCATTGGTTAAAAAGCGTGAGTTGCTTGAAAGGAGATGCAAATGAAGTGCGACCGGAATATGACGGATTCCGATGTCATCGAGCGGGCCCAGCAGGGTGATTCGGATGCGTTTGCCTCGTTGTTTCACACCCACAAGACACGGATTTATTCCTTGTGCTTGCGCATGACCAATAATGCCGCAGAGGCGGAAGACCTCACTCAGGATGCCTTCTTGCAGGTGTTTCGGAAGCTGCCTACATTTCGAGGCGACTCCGCGCTTTCGACCTGGCTCTACCGCGTCGCGGTCAACACGGCGCTGATGCATTTCCGAAAAAAAACACCGCGCCAAGTCTCTCTGGACGAGCCTTACGAGCACGATGCTCAGCTGGTTCGCCGTGAATATGGGAATAGGGATGGGCGTCTCACAAAGTTGGTTGACCGCATCGCTCTGATCCAGGCGATCAAAGAACTTCCCGACGGATACAGGACAATCTTCCTCCTCCACGAAGTCGATGGCTACCAGCATCGGGAGATTGCCGAATTGCTTGACTGTTCCGTAGGAAACTCGAAATCCCAACTGCACAAAGCGAAGCTGCGGATCAGGGAGTTCTTGGGGTACACTCGCCAGGCTCGCACCGAAGCGGTCCCTCATTTACGTTTGCGTACCCACCGAGTCGTAAGCCAGTCGCTACTGACCGAAAACTGGGGGATGCAGGGAGATGTTTGTCCTAATGGATTGTAGCCGATTGCGGTCGGCGTCCGCCAAGCTCTGCGAACAGCTTGGCGCGAACTTCCTCAATGTTCGTTTCTGTGCAGATGCTTGATTCCCGAGTATGATTCCTTTCTATGCACGCCAAGCACATCCTGGAGGGAGTCGCTAGACTGAAGCAGGAGATGAGGGATTTGCGGGTTGAAAACGCTCGACTCGATGAGTCTCGACGAGCAAGGGAAATTACGAAGCTCGGCTCTCACGCCTGGAGCAAATCAAGATGCGAGTTGGCGGCTTTGCTTGACCAGTTCAAGCGAACAGGGACAGACTAGGCGACAGGGTTGACTCCGGATTGTCACGTTTCGTGCGTCTTGCTCTCTAGGAGTATCCCACCAAGGTCAATCTGTTCGCTAGGGGTTGCTGCGTGCTACGTCACCCGCTGGCCAAAGAAACTCCCATTGAGCGAATCTACCGCGAAGTACATTGCGAGAAAATGCCTGACGCGGTAAAGCGCATCCTTCAAACCACGCAAGTCAAAGACCAAAGCCAAGAGCCCCTAAATTCGAACTGCACTACTCCCGAGTTCGCTCATCAATCGCGCAGCAGAACGCCATCCACGGGCTGCGAGCAGAGTGCGCAATCGTCGCACCGCCCGTGAGCGCAGGCCTTCCGGATGCGCCGGCTGTGTCCCCATGAAGCCGAACTCAGTCGGCCAATACGTCGAGGCCTGCAAAGCTGCGGATAGAAATTACGCATGATTTCGCCCCGGCACGCATTTCAGTCTGGTCCGATAGCCGATTGCTTTACAGCCAAGCGTTGGGGGGAAAACAAGACGCGCGTGCTTGTTTTTCGAAGAGTCCATGGTAGTGAATCTGACTCTCTGTGGCTTCCTGCAGGTAAGCACCAGCTAAGAGTGCGTGTCCAATCCCCTGCCGACCGTTACGATCATTCCAAAACGGTTGCGGCTGATTTTGCAGCCAGCGGTGAAAACACCCTTCAGATCGCAGCGACAAGAAACACAACTTCTTGCAAGTTGCGCTGCGATGGACATCCTCAGAGCGACCACTTGAGTAGCCCAAAACAATCATTAGGGCACAAAGGATGGGCGCCCTACAAAACGTCTTGCTTGAAGCTCGGCCACATACTCAAGAACGTTCCAGTCGGGTCAAAAGATGCAGCATCGCGCAGATGAGCAATCCTGCTCAGCATTACGAATGCGAATGAGGCAGACTCAGGAGAGTAGCATTCCAGGAAAATTCAGGTGACCGTCGACAAAATCGGGAATTTCGGGGGATGCTCACAATTTGCAGAGGAGAATAATCATGCTTTGGACGATTTTCGTTGTGCTAGGAATTTTGTGGCTTCTCGGCTTTACTCTCCACGTAGGCGGGGGCCTTATCCACTTGCTACTGGTTGTAGCGTTGGTGGTTCTGGTAATTAACTTGTTGAGCGGACGCCGCGGCATAGCGTGAGTGCGAAAGAAGCGGAAAGCGTTCAGAGTCCAAGGAATTAGCAGCGAAAATAAAACGGTTTTCCGCGATCGCCGGCACGAAGAACCTAGCACGTCGCACACGAGAACTGAACACTCCACCTCGCGCACGGAAGAATATGCGGTGAGGCACGGCTGAGGGAGATTCCGCAAGCATGACTGCGAAACTTGCTACAGTAGAAGACCGAGTTGCGGCTGGTGTCGAGGAAGCTAGGCCGTCCGCCACGGAGGCATCGTTCCCCCGTGGTGCCAAAGACAAACCGCCTGTTGATGGCATGCAGTTCGACTGCGGATACCTCTCACCCTACTTCGTCACAGACCCCGAACGCATGGAAGTGGCCTTCGAGAACGTACACATTCTCATTCACGAAAAAACAATCAGTTCTAAGAAGGACTTGCTCCCGCTGCTTGAGCAGATCACCAAGAGTGGCAAGCCGCTGCTCATAATCGCAGATGATGTTGAGGGCGAGGCGCTGGCTACACTCGTCGTGAACAAACTGCGTGGCGCCCTGCAAGTTGCTGCGGTCAGGGCACCTGGCTTCGGGGATCAGCGCAAGAGCATTTTGCAAGACATTGCCCTTCTCACCGGTGGCAGGGTCATCAGCGACGGCCTCAACATCCGACTGAAAAACGTACAGATTTCGGACCTCGGTCAGGCTAAGAAGATCACCATCGACAAGAACAACACGATGGTCGAAGGCATGCGATGTCGAGCACAACAAGTTCTAAACCTCGAAGTGGTAAGGAAGAAGCTGTTTGGCGACGACTAGAGCTATCCCATTGTCCCGAGCTGTCGACATTTCCTTCCAGGGTTTCGAGGAACTCCGTTTTCCGCAACGCCCAGCACGCGCTATCTATGGCTCTTTCTCTTGCAGAGCATCACCAGCCCAAAACTCGCGTGCCTCCCCAATGGGCACAGTATCCGCTGCGCTCTCCGTCAGCATGATGAGCCGTGTGTTCGACATGTGTTAGCATGCGCTGGACTTTGTGAAGGAGCCTCCATGAAGCGCATCAACTTTGTTGTTGGGGTCACATTGGCAGTGGGTGTGGTGCTGTGCTTGCTGGGTAGCCGGATGTTGAGCGCCCAGGATAGTTTGAAAAGCGGCACGGTTCTGCAGCGAACGGAACTGAAGGGTGCGCCGGGATGGGAAGCGATCCTGGTGCAGCGTATCCTGCCACCGGGCGCAGAGAGCGGCAAGCACACGCAATCGGGCAACGAGATCGTGTATATCCAGGAGGGCGCGGCGATTCTGGAAGTTCAGGGCAAGCCCACAGTGACGCTGAAGCCAGGCGAGGCTTTCACCACCGTGGCCGGCGAAGTGCACAACGTGAAGAATGCCAGCAGCAGTGCGCCTGCGACGGCGTTGGCCTTCTACGTTGCCAAAAAGGGCGCTCGTCTCGAGGATCTCGCGGTTCCGGCGAAATAGGAATCGCATGGGCGGCCCGGCGAGGAGACAGTCCAAAGCAAGGCTTCGGAAGTTTCACATCCTGGGGTAGCGCATTCGGGCCGTTCCGCCAGAGCCAGCCGCGTGTGAGAAAATTCCACCTTCCCGCTACAACTATCTGTCTGTCGAGTATGTCGGCCGCCTCAGCCATCCGCATGGTTAACAATCTAAGGCAACTGTGCCAATGTGCACAGTTTTCAGCCAGGCAGACGACTACTGTGAATAGTCATAGCTACCGGGGTTCCGAATCTGAGTATCTCGGGCTTTGGAGGACTACTTCATGCAACAGATAAATCGCTACATCAGGTCACTATTCTTGGCCGCTGCGATTGCTCCACCAGTTCTAGTTGTAGCCCAAGCGAAAGCGCAAGAGGCCAGCGTGGGGGTCCGAGTCTACGATCAGGACCACCACGATTACCATAACTGGAACGACCACGAAGAACGCGCCTACAGGAGTTACTTGACAGCACAACGCAGGAGTTATCGTGAGTACCACAGGCAACACCACCGCGTGCAGAGGCAGTACTGGAATTGGCGCCACAGTCATCCGGACCGCGATTAACGAAGACCGACTCGAGAGCAGAGTGTCTCTAACCATCCTCGTCGGGATCGCGATGGTCCATTTTCCCTGTGCACGTCCCGGGAGTTGAGAACATGACACGCCGGAAGCCGTAGCCTAAGCCTGCCAATGCAGGCTTCGATTAGAGTATGCCGTGCGTACAACTGGAAGCGCCGCTTTGGTTTTCTTTCTTTTTCTGTCTCGTGCACTCGCCTGGCCGCAGACGGCACTTCCAGACCCGCAGAGCGGCCCAGCGCAGGGGCAGCAGACCGAGCAATCAGGAAGCATCCGAGACTCCACACCGCAAGCGGACGCTGCCACACAGTCAGAGTTCCGGATTGCGGTAACCACTCCGGTGCCGATCCCGGTCCCAGCCGGCCAGGAGACAGAAAATTCCCGAGGCAAACAACAAACCAAACGCATGTTCTGGGTCGTCCCAAATTTTGCGGCGGTGAGCGCCGACACGAAGCTTCCTCCGCTATCCGTCCGGGAAAAATTCGCACTTGCTAGGCAGGATAGCGTGGATTATTCGTCGTTCGTTTGGGCGGAACTACAAGCCGGCCAAAGCATGGCTCTGAATTCGGATCCGGCGTTGGGCACGGACTCGCTGGCTATACCCGCTATTATTGGCGGGCGTTCGCGGACCAAGCGTCTGGATCTTTTTTCACGGAAGCGATTGTCCCCGCGTTGACCCACGAAGACCCCACGTTACTATACCCTTGGCCACGGAAGTTTTTTCCGCCGAACAACGTGCGCGTTATCCCAGGTCATCCTGACCAGGACCGATTCTGGAGGCGTAAGCTTTAACTTCTCTGAGATTGTGGGAAATGGCATGGAAGCGGCTTTAGCCAACCTTTATTACCCGACACAGGAGCGCGGCTTCCGCAAAACGACGGAGAATTGGGCAACACAGCTGGAAGCTGCCTCCCTCAATAACATCATCCGGGAGTTCTGGCCGGATATCCGCCATAAACTTCTTCGACAGAAATAGTCAGTTCACCCGAAAATGGCGTACTCCAGATATCGTCACATTGGCGGCGATTATTGGGATCATCGCCGTGGAATCGGATGGCGGTGCACAGCGCCAGAGATGCCTATCACGGCTACGCCCCAGTGACGGGCACGAACCGTGATTGTGGTGCATAGCACGTGCCCGAGTGAAGTGAGCCCTATGGCTCAGACGCTTAACTCCAGACCTAATACAGTTATTCCTTGTATTTGCGGAAGGACCAACAAGACCGCACGGGTATGCCTATGGCGACGCCATTATCCAGGACATGGGTTATTACCCGCACGGAAGTAAATCCTTCAGCGACTTGACGCACTATGTGCGAAGCGGGGACTTTGTCCTGGCTCTGCTGCGCGATGCGAAGGATTTGACGGCTACGCTTTTGCCCTTGGGGCGCTCCTCGCTACGCCCGGGGACAACGACGGTCACCAGATCGGCGTGAATCGTGCGGTCCCTTGCTGCATCCGTCTTGACGTGCGCAAGCGGGCTTTCTTCATACGTCACCAGGTCGCCGCGGAATTTGGATTCGACGTTCTGGAAGTAGCGCGAGGACGTTACGCACCAAATTGTTAGCACGACTTTGTCGGTTTTGAGGTTTCTGCCCCTCTGTTGGAACAAGTTTTCAGGAAACCTACAGCTTTGGATCTCAAGAGCATTCTCTCTGACGAAGATAAGGTGCTTGGTTCTTACCGTCATGACGTCAGCCAGCTTATTCCCAAGGCGACGGCGAGGCGCATTGCCTGGAGTCTCAAGAAAGACGAAATCATGAAGGACCAGGCCGGCCCTAGCACCTCTGCCCGCTTCTTAGTGCGCTCAAGCTGCGACGTGACCGCATCTCATTTCGCGACGTGACCGCATCTCATTTCACTCTTAGACACCACAATGCGGCGCGAGTGAAAGTGTGCGTCAGAAGCCGGCGTCTGGTACTGGTGCTGGGTGCGGATGGCAGGAACATCCACTTAAGTGTGCGGATCGTGATCGGCAGATCGTAGGCCGATCCCTGGTTCGACTTGGGAGGAAAGAACCGACTCAATGCCTCCAACGGCTGCTCTCTGAACTGGTCGATCATGGATACCTGGTGTACGCAGGATACCGTGCAATAGGGGGCACATGGCTTGACGGTATGATATTCGTGCTCCAGGTGCTCACACCCATACTGATCCAGCGGTATGCCTGGAAAACCACGTTGCTGAGAACAGTAATGCACTAGTCCATTCTCGCAAATGTAGAGATAGCGACTGCCGGCACGACAATGCCAGTCGTTGGAGAGTCCGCGAACCAGGTTCTTCTGGAACTGGTTGTAATAGGCGAATGTTGAAAAAGACTTAGTAACTACGCTCACAATCTCTTGGTAGACCTTCTGCTGTTGTTGGCTCAACGGTCGCAGCTGGCCACCACCATCGTGAATGATTCCAACCGTGGTCACGAGACCGAGCTCCCCCGCCCGCCGGGCAACACGAGCAGCATCCTCCGAATGCTGAACAGAAGTTCCGATCACCGAATTGATGTTAACTTGAAATTCCGCATATTTGGCCAACCACTGAAGCTTCTTGTCTAGTACTTTTAAGCTTTTCTTGGACACCTCGTCCGGCACGGCGTTGTCAATGCTGATCTGAAGATGATCGAGGCCGGCACGATTCAAAAGCTTGATGCGATCTGGAGTGAGCAGGTATCCATTGGTGATGAGAGTAGCCATACTTCCCCGGCTGCGAATGTGCAAAATGATCTGGTCCAGTTCGGGGTGCAGCAGCGGTTCGCCCCCACTGATTGTGATGACTGTTGTGCCCAGTTCAATGAGTCGGTCCACGCGGCGCAACATTACGGCGGTTGGAACGGGCTGTGAGAAATCGTCAAACTCGTTGCAGTAAGTGCAGGAGAGATTGCAGCGCCGGATTGGCACAATATGTGCGACAATGGGATGGCGCAAAGAATGCAAGGCTTTTGCGACGACGCGGACTTGCCGCAGGTGCCGCGAAATTGCGCGAATTTTACGCTTTATGCGAGTAGTGACTATTGCAAAGTCCAGAGGCGACAATATTTTAGGTTCATCCATTTGCCCACCGATCCGAAGCTGACAAACTGTGCTCCTACCATAACCAGAAAGTACCAACAAACACCAGGACAGGGACGAGTAACGCGAACAGAACGTCGGCAGCGTAGTGGTAGCCACCCACGACCGTCGCTACAGCTATGCTGAGCGCCGCCCAGAGGAAGATTAGGCCCGCACGGGGCTCCAATCGAAGAAGAACGAGGGCTGCCGCGGCAGAAGATGCTACGTGAGCACTCGGAAAGGTGATTGCCTGGATGCTCGCGCGGCGGAGTATCCACCGATTTAAAGCTCGGAGGCTGTTGGGTGGGATCTCGAACATTTCGTAACCGATCAGCAGGCGCGGGGGCAGCGCTGGAACGAACGGTGTCACCGCGAAGCAAGTGTAAGTAGCCAGCAAAATCACCACCCAATAATAATCCGAATTGTGGCGCATACCAGCAATATAGAGAGCAGCAACGCCCAGCGGGACAAGGGGATAAACCAACAGATAGGCAAGCTCCAGGTAGAGAGCGCGGAGCAGGCCAATTGATGTTCTTGCAGGTTGGATATGCACGGCTCTAAGAAAGGACCGATCGAATGCAGCAAGCCTAGCTTGCACGCTCTGATTTGGTTCTGTAAAGAACTCACCGATCTGCCGATACGCTACAAGTAGCAGGGCAGCAGGAATCCAGTCACGAACAACAGAAGAGAAACGAGGTGGCACAAAGTAGCGAGCTGCTAAAATGGCCGCAATCGCGAGTGTTGCGAATGCAGTGACCCTAAGTCGCCGCTGGCGTGCGAGGGGACGTCTCCAAGCCGCCACGACAAGAATCGAAAAGAAGGCGATCTGAATCCACTCAGCGACTCGCATTTATCAACACCGCGCCATCGCCGGTGTTTCTCTTGAAGTTGGACGTGTCCAGCTGCAGTTCGAGGTTGCTAGACTTTACCGGGTGCAGGTCCAGTAAGAGCATTCTGCTGTCTGAATAGTAGGTCCCGCCGGTGGCCGTTTGTCCCTTGAAAACCGGATCAACGCAATGAAGGTATTCTTCGTGCGTGACCAGACGTGT
This sequence comes from uncultured Acidobacteriota bacterium, assembly GCA_963696025.1. Classification (GTDB taxonomy): domain Bacteria; phylum Acidobacteriota; class Terriglobia; order Terriglobales; family Acidobacteriaceae; genus JABCYV01. The sequence goes on along the minus strand of CAVOII010000014.1, from coordinate 36,687 downwards.
GTCCGCCAAATTGCCAGCAATGAAATCACGCTCCGCGTCCACTTGAGGGTCGATCCTGTGAACGATCCGAAGTTTTTTTATCTCGACTTGAATTGCAACGTCGTGAGTTGCGGCGCCTACCCATATAGGCGTCCCATCTATTTGGTAATCAGTTCTCCAGATCCGGAGGTGATGACGACGGGCGACAATTGAAGTCGGGTCCGGTAATGCATAAGAGTAATTCTGCGCCCTCCCGAACACGTAAAGCGTGGCCATGGGCAGCTTGACATAGTGTTTCCGCTGCCGCAATAGGTGCCAGAAAATCGCAGGCTTTGATTTTTCCGTTTTGACCCAGCCGGCACGCTCGAACGCCCCTTCCAAGTCGTCTCCTTTTGCAACGAAGATCAGGTTTAGCATGTCGCCCTCGCGCCCTTGACCATCAACCGTGCGGGGCGGCAGGAAATTAATCATCTCGCGGAGCTCTGAATCGCCTTCTTTTGCTCCCAACAACTTTGCCGTCTGTACGAGAGAATCACCGTTAATGTACGCTGTCACTTCAGTGCCTTTCAGGACAGTGCTGTCGCGGCCGCGGGAAAGCAGAAATACCGGTGCGGCCGGTAGGTAAAACAGCCCCGTAGCGATCATCTCTACCAGCATGAACTTGGTACGGGAGCTTCCTTTGATCTCTTTGCGGGCTCGTAACGCTACCTCATCACCGGTGATTAGCTCAACTGAATCGAGCTTGATCACTACTTTGCCCCCGATTCCGAGAAGTCGCTTACCTTTCACTGCAACGACCGAACCGCTAGCGATGGCGCCAGCCTCGATAATCGTTAATCCGCCTACCGTCACATCTTTTACGACCACAAAATCGAGGCGATCATCTTTTTGAGAGTGCGCCGAGGAGATGGTCCGGATCAGTTGAAGTTTGACGGGAGTGCCGTCCGGAATGAAGAGCGGGGTAGGGCTCTCGTGTACGTCCTGGCTCCAAGAACCAGAGGGCAGGAGAAGGAGAAAGAGCAGGATGTAGGCAGGTAAACTGAGGTAATTTGTGCGGGGCACGTGGAGCCGCCTTCCATTGGAGGTCAAGCCTCTCAATCGCGAAGGCTCAAGAAGTAGCCGCCATTATGGCGCGCTGGGTCGGGTCTTCGTCTCTCTCTCCAGGTCTGAGTATTGCGGGTTCTTCGGGCGCTGTCTGGTCAAAGTTGCACACTGGCCGAATGAAGCCGAGCCCGCCCAAGAACTCATCGATCTGGATCAGGCGGACCTACATTTCATCACCCTATCTGAAGGTCGGCGATTTCTGTGTGCCCAAGCAAAATCCGAATGTTCCATTATTCGCCTGGGTGGTCGCGAGACGCCGATCACCGAGTACAGAACTGCGAAATCCTGAGCGCGCATCCTCTTCCCGGAAACCGATGTGGGAGGAGTTCCGCGATTAGTTCTGGGTGGGCGCTAGTTTGCGGCCAGTCGGCTAGAGAGAATCCCGCCATGATCGCAATTTCAAGTTATCATTTCAGCAAGACTGACGCTACTACGTCTGCTTACGGCTTCGGGAAGATAGACAAACCGTGGGGGGGGAGGATGGCCATCAACTTTGCGCGGACACGTGACGGAAGCGAAGATTCCATACACTTGCAACCAGCGGAGCGCCTAAGAGTGTATTTGTTCGGGGCAACTGTATTGTTCGCATCGTTTGGGATGGGTGAAGCGGTCTATCGCCTCTTGTTTTCCGAGTTCGACGGCGCAACCGATCGCATTCCGGTTGAGGTGCTGTGTGGTTTGGTGTTTGCCTGGCTAGCCACCAAGTTCGTCGGCGGCATTTACAGAAATCGCAAGCACAGAAGCGCCAGGCTCAACTTCATTTGGGCCCGGAATCATCAAATACGAGGCGCTGTGGAGGGAATTACTACGATGGCCCAGCCATTGAAAAACCAACAATCGATCAGAGTAATCCGCGAAGAAGTCGATAGGATTGAGTGGGCGCTTAAGGACATCTTACCAGGCTAAGGTCCCGATACTGCGAGCAATGGAAGGCTCGCCTCCACACTGGAACTTTCTTAGCTTTGCAGCGTACATGACTGCTGCTGTCAGCGTGAAGCCGAAAAAGGCCGCCGCGGTCCGAAGAACCCAGCCTTTTCAAACATTGCAAAGGAAAACCGTACTCTCCAGGCGAGTTTAGTGGAGAGAACTGGCTACCAAGGAGAAGGCATTATTTCGCGTTCGAACCGACTAGACGAATAGTGCCGACTACGAGGACTAGGATCACGGCCAACATCACAGCGTACTCGGCAATATCCTGGCCGTTGTCCTCGAACCATAACCAGGAGATCAAGCTGAACATATATATATATATCTATCCTCCTGCTCAGCTAGTCGTGGAGAACAATATTCAGCAGCGAGCTATGGAGTTGCAACCCGCCGTTGTAGCGAATAAAGCCCAATTTCCTGAACCGGTTCATGAAGAAGCTGACCCGCGACCGGGTTGTGCCCACCATTTCGGCCAGGGTCTCCTGACTGATCTTGCGAACTACCGTCTCGGGTACGCCATCCTTGCCGAAGTGAGGCAGCAAGAGCGGGATCCGTGACAGCCTTTTTTCGCTCGAATCGAAGAGTGGGTCAACTAAATCCGCTTCGTATCGGATGTTCCGCGCCAACAAATAGGCCACGAACATGTCGGAAAATTCGTGCTCCCGATGAAGCGCTTCCATCATGGCTTTCTTGTCGATTCGCAGAATTGTGCAATTCGTCATTGCGGTTGCGGAACCCATGCGGAAAGCTTGACCCGCCAGCGCACCTTCACCGAAGAACTCGCCGTCCCCTAATATGCCGAGGGTTGCTTCCTTACCGTTATTGGAGACGACCGTGAGTCTTACCTTGCCGGTCTGGATATAAAACACCGCATCAGCGGTATCCCCTTGAATAAAGATTCCTTGTTTCTTCGGGAAAAGCACAAATTTCCTGCCCTCGCTGATGGTTGCGAGGAACGCATGGGGATCGAAATCGGGTTTCTTGTTAGCCACACCGCACGCGTATTCGTTAGTTTTCACCGTTGCATTAATATCGCATACCAATTTTGATGGTCTGTATGGTATCGAACATACGAGGAAGTTTTTTTCGTTCGCGCCCGATTTCGGAGCCTCCCGTGAAGTAGCGGAATCGCTTAAGCATTTGGAGGAACACTGTATAATTTTGGCGCGAAGAAGCAGAGTTCCTGTTTCGCTGGCTCTCGCATCTGGGATGGTTTTCGGTTCTGGTTTGTGCCGCGAAAAGACCTCCAAGTCGTGCAGTCCGGCGAGCGGACAAATGCCGCAGGAAAGCCAGTCAGCAACATAATTCTTCTATCGACCTCCGATAGCGACTACAGCTCACTTCGTCCTCATCTTGAATACATCAACCTGGCAAACCATCTAGTCCTTCACGAGGCGGGTGGGAAGCTGGAATTTGCCTATTTCCCGAATCGAGGTTTGATTTCTCTTGTAGTCGTAATGAAAGATGGAAAGACCGCCGAAGCCGGCATAGTTGGCAATGAGGGCTTTGCAGGAACATCGGCGATTGTTGGCCTGAGCAGGAGCCCGCTGCGGGCGGTGGTACAAATCACGGGGGATGGGTTTCGGGTAGAGGTCGCAGCTTTGCAAAACACTTTGGAATCCACTCCACACCTGCAATTGCTGTTGAGCCGCTATGCAGTAGTTCGGGGCATGCAGGTTGCACAAACAGCCGCGTGTAATCGGCTGCACGATGCTGGGCAGCGCCTTGCGCGGTGGTTGCTAATGACTCAGGATAGAGTGGATTCAGGGTCGCTGCCCATCACGCATGATTTTCTCGCAACGATGCTAGGGACAGATAGACCTACCGTGAGCTTGGCAGCTAGTGCGTTGCAGAGGAAGAAGCTCATCGAGTACACCCGTGGAGCAGTGAAGATCGTGAACCGCAAGAAACTTGAAGGCTCCGCCTGTGAGTGCTACGCAGTTATAAAACAGTATGATGGCGAGCTTGGCTTCAAAAAGTCTGGAAGGTGAAGACTCGCCCAGTCCCAACCCGAGGGGGATATGGACATACTCCCGCAGTTGAAGGCTGCAAGGGACAAAGCTGCATTCGAAAATTAGGTCGGCTGGGGGCTGTGCTGTTCCGCTTGTCAGGGGCTTCCAGGTCAATCAAAACTACCAAATACACGTCGAAAACACCGTAATCTCAGCCAACCTGTCGCACAACCGTGCATCTCAAGGGCCGGTGGGTCTCAAGCAACGTGGCTTGCAAAGACTGAGAACATCGTATCGTCTCACAAGTAGAGCTGTGGAGTTTTGCACTTTATTGACTCTCGTGCTCGCCGGATAGCGCCTAATCAATGCAGGGTCGAAGGGCTTCAGCAAATGAGCGCAAAGCCGCTGGAACGCTAAGCGGGAGCAACTCAGAGACAATTGTTGTGACCCCCAACAACGACAAAGCCAAAGGGAGTCAAAATCGGCTTCTCGTTCCTTGGCGCCCTTCTGATCGACGTTACAGCCCTGTTCGTTTTCGGGTGGCTGGCGGAAGAAGTGCTCGAAGGAGACACTGAAAAATCTGATGCATTCGTGCGAAATGTCGTCCACCTGGTCGCCACGCCGGCGCTCACCCTCTTGATCCAACCATTCTCAGTACTAGGTTCAGTCGCGGTGGTAACCGCAATCACCAGAATTAGTTTGCGGGCCCATGTCGAGTTTTCCTGGTGCGTCTGAACGCGTGTTTTTCCTCACAGTTTCAGCAATCTGTCAAAAAAGGAACGATAGCGCTGTAGGGCAAGCCGCAGGTCCTCAGTGGACACGTTGTCACCGCGGTCCCACTGCTTTTCCAAGCACGACCGCTCGTTGGCGAAACCTTCCGCGAGCCGCTGCATCACCGAAGCTACCAGCTTGTCTGCGTCTTCCACCGTCAGGCGCGGTTCGTCCACGAATCTGGTCTGTACCTTGCTCCATTGCGATCGGAAATCTCCCATCTCCGGTTCAGAAAACAAGGGCAGCGTCTCTGAGACCGCAGCCGCTCTACCCAGAGTTTCCGGCTCTTGGCCTTTCACCAGTTCCAGATTGGGTCCCTCTGGCTGCTTTGGCGGAATGCCATAGCTCGCCAACGTGGCTGTTGGAAGTTCCCCCTCTATTCTCCTCGGTTCAGCCATTACGCCGCCTCTTTCTTTTCAACAGTCGCTGGCACCTTCACCAGTTCCTCAAATAGAGAGCGGTAGTGAATCATCGCCGTTCTCAGATCTTCCGTGGTCGCTGCATCCTTCCCAACTCGCAGCGCAATCTCATGCGCAGACCGGTAGTTCTCCACGACTCGGGGGTGGTCGACAGAAATGTCGGCGGTACGCTGTTCGAAATCGGACACGGGATAGCCACGAGTTTTCATTAAAGAGGACACCAGGTCATCGGCTTCCGCGACTGCCCCCTTTGGGGAATCGACAAAACGAGACTGTACGGATTCCCACTGCTTCGAAAAACGTTCGCATTCCATCGGATCAAGATCGCGAATGTTGAGCTTTTCTACCCGCTTCTCGCGATCGGCCAATTTCGCTTCTGCTTTTCGTTCTGACCCGTGCTTCTGCACCGCCCGCTCGTATTCGGGCCCAAACTTTTGCCGCAGGTCAGCAGTCGTACTCCTGCGTTTTTGCACGTATAGCCAAACCAGTACCGCGATTACCAGAATCACCACGCCGCCGAGCATAATCAGCTTCGGATCCAGCAGATCTAAATTCATCGAAACCTCCCTGCATCAAGAATGTCCACAAAACCAAATCTGTTCACCAAGTTCCCTTGCGACCAGAACCTTGTGAACGGCCAGTATCAAACTTTAGGCTGCGAAAAACTGGTCAGAATTGATCGTCTTGTAAATCAGTGCTATGGCACCTGGCCGAATGTATGGGACAGTGCAGGGTTTTTTCACCCGTCCGTTAATGCTTCGCAGTCTGCTCGAGTTTAGACAAGAGTGGCTGTATTTCCGAAAGGGCAGCGGCATCTCCCTTCGCCAGGTCCGCCGTGACTTGATCGCGGGTTGCCAGGGTGTCACGAAGCAAGTTGCGGACTGCAGGGTCCTCCGTGCTACTCGCAATTTGCTGAGCTTGATCAAAAACCTCTCTGGAATACTCCCCGGCCTTCCCATAGTTTTTTTGCACCACCTCCAGATACATCATCGTGGCTGTGTCTCGAAGCTGCGACAATTGTTGGCTGGACTGACAGGAGCCCAATTGTTTTGTCGACGCCGACAGTTCCTGATGTACCTGCTGCAGTCTGGAATACTGCAGGATGAATCCAATAAGAAATCCAGCAAGCACCAGCAGAAACCAGAGCACGAGTTTATGTCGCATTGATCTTTTCCTCTTTATTTTCCTTCAACCTCGGCGAAGTCACCCAGTGCGAGCGTGTCCAGGTCGATACCCAGCTTGACCAGGCGGGCTAATTTTCTTGAGCAATGGTTGGTGGAGTCTCATACGACCGTCACCATCCCATTTGACGACCGCGTCATCTTCGTTAGCTTGCTCAACTGTCCGAATTCTCCAGTCGGCTTTCCGAAGTTGCCCAAACTCTCGACCCGATCTCCAGGATTTAACTCCTGGTCGGTGGCAGCGGGCTCTGCGAGCGTTGGCTTCTTGGCACGGTTTGAGTCAGGGGCCGCTCCGGGGTGTGACAGGGGCGGTTGGGGAGCTTTGCGAAGTTTGGATGGCTTGTTGGGTAACCTTGATGCCATATGTGCCGGCTAGGAGGGGGCTATGTTAGATGTTCATCTCTTCATAGGGGCCTGACGGCACGCTTCGGTCGCTGCGCTCCCCCTCGACTCGCTCGGGACTTCCGGCCAAAACCTGGGCTGGCTCAAAGACTAAAGTCGTCCCGTTCTTAGAACCATTTATTAGACCTGCAGTTGGGTGGCAACTGAGTGCCATCCCAACTGTGGCTGGACGATTAGTTAGTGCTTGACTTGATCGTCACGGTGCTTCTCTGGATCGCCATCTGGATGACTGTGGCGCCAATTCCAGTATTGGTCCTGCTGGTCAGGGTTCAACTTGGAGTATTCACGAAAATCCTGTTGATTTTGCCCCAGGTACTGGCGGTAGGATCGATCTTCGTTCTCATTCCAATCGTGGTAGTCCTTGTGGGTGCGATCGTAGACACGTGTATGGTTTCTGTCGTTGCGTTGGCTGTCTTCCTGGCGTTTGTCTTCTTGACGTCTGTCGTCTTGAGCGGCGGCACGGGTCGTGACTGCCGCGGGTGCGAGAAGTGCGGCGGTCAGGGCAAGAAAACTCAGGTGTCGGAATCCGGCTTTCATCTTGTAGTCCTCCTCAGAATAGGAAATCCAACCCTGAGCCTAGCGGTTGGCTGGGAGGCAATCTGAGCAAGATTGACCACAGCAAGAGATCGTTTTTCCGAGTGCTTCGATGTCGGTGGCCTCGATTCGGACCAAGTATCTCGTGGAACAGAGTCGGCTCACGCCACCAAAATTTGCACAGTGACGACGATGTACGGAGGTGGCCTGGACCGTGTTTCTGCAAGCGTGCGACTCGCCGGCGGCGAGGTCTTCAGTAACCCAACCAGATGCCAAAGTGGTCTGATGTGAGCAGACATCCGTTTCCCGCAGCAATCGTCAGCCCGCGCTTCCGACTCTCGTCCATGAGGGCATTTTGCAGATTCGTCTTTTATTCGTCTGTGTTCAAAATTGATCGGTTTTCAGTTTTTGATAAATGGCATATTTCGAACATAGTTAGGTTCGCCCGAAAAGGAGAGGGGGTTCGCGAGGTTCATAGGACTATGACATATCGCTGGCACGAATCTTACAAGGCGGCTCTACTTGAAACCGATTGGACGAAGATGCCGGAGCGAATTCAGTCTGCGGAGTCTGAAATACACAAACGCCAGCGCCTGCTTTCCGAGGATCACGGTGGAACACCGGAAGAAAGGCAGGCCCTCGCCGACGCAATCACTGGTATGAAGGTTCTGCGGAGAGAAGCAGTTCAGTGGCAGAATCCGCAGGTCTCTGAAGGCGACACCGCCCCAATCCGGAAACTAATTAGACAGGCTTCGTTGCAGGCGTTAAAGTGTGACCATCACTGCCCTGCAGCTTTGTCGCCACCAGCACCGCTAAGACCGTGGCCATGCTGCGCACGTTCCCCGCTATAGTTAAGAGTGCCTCTAAAACGGGCGGATGGTGTTCCGCTAGTCCCTCAAGACGTGTACTGACGTCGTGAAGTTGGTCAACTTCGTCCAGAATTGCTTCAAAAGCCATGGTTCTGCCTCTTTCATCGGAGGCTAAGAGGAGGAAACATCAGATAGGCTGCTTAGTTCAGAGGATCTGAAAGAGGAGAAAAGTGGAAACCACCCCACGTATTACTATATCACACGCCTTCGTCAGGCGAGTCGTGCAGCACGACACTGAGCAGCGAACTGTGGATTTCCAGTTCACCGTTGTACTGAATGAAACCCAACTTTCTGAACCGGTTCATGAAAAAACTGACGCGTGAGCGCGTCGGGCCGACCATCTCTGCCAAAGTTTCCTGACTTATTTTGGGGATTACTTTCTCAGGTCTACCTTCCTTGCCGAAATGCGCTAACAGAAGCAGAGTCCGAGCCAATCGTTTTTCGCTGGAGTTGAAGAGTTGGTCAACCAAATCCTCTTCGTATCGAATGTTCCGCCCCAATAGATAGGCCACGAACATATCGGACAAGGCATGTTCCCGGTGGAGAGCCTCCATCATCGCTTTCTTCTCGATCCGCAGAAGGTTGCAATCTGTCATCGCCGTTGCAGACCCCATGCGGAGAGGCTGACCTGCAAGTCCGCCTTCTCCGAAAAAATTACCGTCCCTTAGTATCGCTATCGTTGCTTCCTTCCCAGCCTCGGAGACAACCGTCAGCCTTACCTTGCCCTTCTGGATATAAAACACCGCATCGCAGGCATCCCCCTGGGCGAAGATGGTTTGTTTCTTTTGAAAAGCCATAAGTTTCCTGCCCTCCCCGATAGTAGCGAGGAATGTATTGGGGTCGAAAGCGCGTTTTTTCTTGGCTACTGCCATGAAAGTCATAGTCGGTAACCCTAGTTAAGAAAGTCCCACTCGATTGCGTGGATTCCCTAGTCGTTTATGAAAAATAAAGAAAAAAGGCGGGATGAAGTCCTGCTGGGAAGCACGACGCTTCCTAATCCCATAATCCTGTCACCTGTGATGACGGATGTCAATGCCTTGTTTCGCACACGGTGGCCCACGACGGATTCTGCCATCATATGACAGGGCATTCGTCAGAGCATTCCGCCCCTTTTGCACTTCGAGGATAGCAAGTGCCATCTCTAGTTTGGTGACGGCCTGTCGAGAGTGAAGCATTCACCTTTTCGAGATTGATCTTGGGTATGGTTCTAAGGTGACCGTTATTCGGTGTCAGGGAGGCGGAGAGCAAGCGCACTTAGGGTCTGGCGCGCAGTTGTAACCGCTCTGGGTGGTTGCCACGCATACAGATGGGCCGTGCGCTTCCCCCTTTTAGGGATTGCACGACCCATAGTTTCGCGGGGTCCTGATTTTGCCATGTCTCGCAGCACGACAAAACCGCATGCGTCGTTTAGGCTGCGAATGGCCAGGTGACACACGAGCGCGAGCGAGTTCGCTGCCCTATATCAAGACTTACACCTAACCGGTCACAAGTCAACGCCCGTTTCCCACCCCCTAGCCCTGCTCGCGAGACGATACGATCCTCTCATCGTTCTCCAGGTCTTACGGGTTGTGAGCAAAGACTAACCAACTGGCAATGCTCAAGAATCGCCCAAATCTTCCCTTTACGGTCAATCAGTTACAGAGCACGTTTGAGCGGCTGCACGCTTTGCCCTTGCGGTATCGAAACTAACAGGTGGGAATAGCGCGCCCAACCTTATTGTCTCAGCAGATTCGTTTCTGAGGCGCATTCGGCGTTAACAGTCATCCCCACTGCTTCAGCCAGCATGTTTCGTATTCTTTGCTTTGAGCGAACTCTGACACCGGGACTTCTGGTGCTTGGACTCGTATATGCGTTTCTTCAAACCGCACTTCGTCGTCCGCTCAGCAGGTTAATGACTAGAACCACCAACCCGACAACCAGGAGCAAGTGAATAAGTCCTCCGCCGATATGCAGAGACCATGGGCAAAGTTGAAAAAAAGGTCGGACAGATCGAAAGAGTTCTCGAAAAGTGAATTAGGCGGGCTCAAGCGTTCGGAACAACCGATCTACCCGCCGTTCCCCGCTCAACACCGCAGGGAACCGGCGGACGTCATTTCTTGGCGGTGACGCGGTCTGCAATTTTGTCATACTCGATCTTCGTCATGATGCGCCGTGTCACCACTTCGCCGGGTTCACTATAGGGACGCCCCGCAATCACTCGGTCTGCTTCGGCGGCAGTTACGCCCGGCAGGCTCAGCAACCGTTCTTTTGTGGCAGTGTTCAAATCGAGTGGCTTGTCGCGACTCCAGCCTTCGCTTATCCCTGCCGCCACCGCCTTGGCATCGCGTTTTACCTCCGCCGTTGTTTGCGCGGTTTGCTCCTTGAGATCCTGCGAGTTTTGTTGCTGAGAGCAGCCCGCGAGCGCAGCCAGCAGCAAAAGTGTGAAAACATTCCGATATCTGAGAAAGTTCATTTTGATTAGCTTCTTTCCACCGTCTTGTAATATCTCAGGCCTAATGAGATGCCAACCCGGTCGACACGAACTCATGCCTGCCCCAAAGGGCTATTCGTCTCTTTTAGAGACGCCGCGCTAAGCAAGCGTGTATTAGTAATGTCTCCACCATGGTGTGGCTGTACAAAACTGCTCATCTCCTCAGATTGTCTTAAGAAGCTCCGCGGCCAATCGGAGCGTTCGTGTCCGCGGCGTTGGTGTTTGGCTGACAAACCCTCTTCAACCCGCCACTCATCATGGCGGTCCGTGAATTGCCAGCGAGTGGCCAAAATTGAACAGCTTGGACGGGATACTTCTGCGAGACTCTAGCCATGACGACGAAAACGATTCCGGCATACCTTGAGGACGAGCGCCAAAAAGGTAGAGACGCTCAGCTGCGGATGGAAGAAGAAGCTGCTCGCATCCAGCCGCTGAACCATGGCCACCATCGCCCTGCAAAACAGCCCAAGCTGGAATTGCCATCTCCGGTTGAAGCCGCAACCAAAGCGAGAAAAATTGGGGTAGCATCTCGGAAAAAGGCACGCACCGCGCGAAGGACGGCGACGAAAGCGCGCAAGGCGGCGTGACCCCCAAGGCTGCGCTCGCAGCAGGACGTGGCAGGCGAGACCGCTAAACATGAGTATCTCTTCGCTGAAGACATCGTTCATCGTGAGCCTCGTATTTTTCATGGGGATGGCCACAGCTTCGCGTGCGCAGGCTACCAAACCAGCCCCGCCGACCCCTATCGATGAGAAGAAAGTCGAACTCGGGGGGATGCCCTGGAATCCACAATGGGACCAGATCATCGAAAAGGCACTGCCGCCCGAAATGCTTTCTTCGCAGGTCCCTCATGATGTCCGTCGATTCTGCCCGCGATTTTACGAGATGGGCGAAACAGACAAACGCTCATTTTGGGCTTACTTCTTACAGGCACTTGCGGGTGCTGAAGCCGGCCTGAATCCGAACACCAGCGTCCGTCACACCGAGCTAGAAGTCGCGAAACACGACGAAGTGAGCGGAAGGGCCATGCGCAGTGAAGGATTGTTGCAGCTTGCGTACGCAGACCAGAAGCGTTACGGCTGCGATTTCAATTGGCAAGCGGACCGTGCGCTAAAGGTGCACGATCCGGCCAAAACCATTCTCCAGCCGAAGAACAATCTCGAATGTGGAGTGAAGATTCTGGTCAACCAGATCATAGTCCAGCACAAACCCTTGCTGACTTGGTCGGGATACTGGTCGACGTTGCAGCCGGACGGGCTGAGCTACCGTGTATTCGCCAAGCAGATGACAAATCCCCCCGCTGCTTGTGGTCTATCCACCAACTCGACCATCGACAAGTTGGCTACGACGAAGTCCGTGCAAGACGACGTGAACCGAGGTGAAAGTCCAAAATAGTTTGGCACCAACCGTTCCTTGAGCCATCCATTAGGCCGAGGTGCCAATAGTGGTGATCAGAGCCAAAAAGACAATGCGGGGGCATTTGCCGGACAATCTGAGTTCTAGTATCCGGATGCTAGTTTGAAGGCAAGCCGGGTGTCAGCCCGGTAACAAAACTCGAACAGGGTGTTCTGTTTTACTGAAGCGAGCAGCAGCTGCGGTCACAGGTCGACTTTCGATGTAACGTTGACAATGTTGAGTAGGTGCGCGTATGTTCAACCGAATGGTTGAGTATACGCAGGAATCCCTTAACCGTGTTTTCTCTGCAGTCGCTGACCCGACGCGACGCGCCATCCTCCAAGGCCTGGCAAAAAATCCCGCAACCATCACAGAGATTGCAAAGCCTTTCCCAGTCTCCCTGAACGCAGTCTCGAAACACGTTATGGTGCTTGAGCGTGCCGGGCTAGTCAGCCGTGAGATACAGGGTAGAGAACACCTCTGCACACTCCAGCCCCACCCACTCCGGGATGCTACAGCGTGGCTCGATCATTACCGCCAGTTCTGGGAAGTGCGATTAGATGCGCTGGAGCGTTACGTGGCCCAAAAGGTAAAAGGTGGAATGAAGAAAGGAGCAGCGCGTGGCAGAGCCCACTAAGAATACGTACCGGCTCTCGGTTCGTCGAAGGATGCCGGCACCGCGAGAAGTTGTGTATGAAGCCTGGCTTGACCCGCAAGGTATCCGAGAGTGGATGTGCCCTGGAGACACTGTCTCGACAGAGGCCTCGCTCGATGTGCGGGTTGGAGGCTCTTACCGAATCGCTATGAAGGGTAAGGACCGTGATCATGTGCACACCGGCGTCTACCAGGTAGTTGAGCCGCCCTCGAAATTGGTGTTCACCTGGACTGGAGAAGAGGATGAAGTCCCCATGTTGGTAACCGTCGAATTCTTTGCTCACGGCAACGAAAGTGAACTCGCCCTTACTCACGAGCGTTTGCCCGGCGCCGATGTCATGAAGCGCTACGAGAGCGGTTGGGGACAGATCGCGGACAAGTTTGCTGCATATCTCGCCAGACGAATCAAAACTACCGGTACTCCCGGTTTTGAAAAATAGTAAAGGAGAAAAGAATGGAGACAAAGACAATCGCACACGACAGCGGCATCAAGGACCACCCGGTGGTTTCGCACGAGAAGTGGCTCTCCGCGCGAACAACGTTCCTCGCCAAGGAAAAAGAATTAACGCGGCTTCGAGACGAGCTCAGCCGGGAGCGGCGGGAGCTGCCCTGGGAGATTGTTGATAAAGAGTATGTTTTTGAGGGGCCAAATGGGAAGCAAAGTCTACGGGAACTTTTTGAGGGAAGAAGCCAGATGATCGTCTATCACTTCATGTTTGACCCGAGCTGGGAAGAAGGTTGCAAGAGCTGCTCATTCTGGGCCGACAACTTCAACGGCATCGATATTCACCTGAAGCATCGGGACACGAGCTTTCTCGCCATTTCGCGTGCGCCGTACGACAAACTCAAGGCTTACAAGAAGCGCATGGGCTGGAGCTTCAAGTGGGTTTCATCATTCGGAAGCGACTTCAACTACGACTACAACGTTTCTTTTACTTCACAGCAAGTCGCGGGCGAAGCCTACCACAACTACGAGAAGACCAAACCCTCGGGACCTGAGACTGTCGGCATCAGCGTGTTCTGCAAAGACGAGAAAGGAGACGTGTTCCACACCTACTCCTGCTACTCGCGCGGGGTCGAGATGTTGAATGGTGCGTATCACTATCTTGATCTCACGCCGAAGGGGCGCGATGAAGGGGATCAAGGGCCCAACCCACAGGCCTGGGTCCGGCGCCATGATGAGTACGGGCGATGATCTGTAAATGAGAGGTTTGAGCGTGGCACGCTCCGATGCAGGGACAGCCTCTGATTCCGAAGCCGCCGTTCAGGACAATCGTTGGGCGCGCGAGCGGGGGTTTGTCGGCACCAGCGCCTTCCTGTTCATTGCGAGCGCGGTGGCTACGGTCTACTGGTGCCGGTCCATGTCCGGCAGCATGGCAATGCCTGGCGGCTGGACCATGACTATGGCGTGGATGAGGATGTCCGGGCAGACCTGGTTCGGCGCGGCCGCCTGGTTCGTGGGGATGTGGGTTGTGATGATGGTGGCCATGATGCTGCCGTCTCTCGTGCCCATGCTCTTGCGCTATCGTGGCTCCGTTCGCGGGCCAGGCGAAACTCGTCTGGGAAGGCTGACAGTGCTCGCGGGCGCGGGTTATCTTTTCGTCTGGGCCTTCTTCGGCGCAGCGGTGTACCCGATCGGTCTCGTCCTGACAGCGGCCGAGATGCGGTCGCCGGCCCTCGCGCGATCGGTTCCCATCGCGACCGGTGTCGTCCTGCTGCTCGCGGCATGCGTTCAGCTCACCGCGTGGAAGGCTCGCCAGCTTGGGCACTGCCGAAATGCTCCAGCTTGCGGGCAGTCGCCGGACGCTCGGAGTGCCTGGCAGTATGGCCTCAATTTGGGCGTGCACTGCGGTCTGTGCTGCTTCGGTTTCATGATGATCCTGCTTGCGACCGGCGTGATGGATCTCGGCGCCATGGCCATAATTACCGTCGCGATCACCGTCGAACGGCTCTCGCCGAGACCACAGTACGCCGCCCGTGCTGCGGGTGTCGGGATCATTGCGGCAGGAACGCTGGTGATCGCTCGGGCCTTAGGCGTGGCTTGAGCCTGTAGGTTGGAGTCGGCATCTCGGGCTTGTGGTTCGCCGACCTCACTTCTAGGAACTGGGTTCTGGGAAGAGGCGGCCCGCTTTTCCCGCGGTATCCAGCAACGCGAGACCTCGCACCAGCCGAGGCATCATTGTGGACGCATGGTCGGCGATCCTGAAGTTGATGGTGCGTTACGTCTTCTGAAGTCACTTCCGAATTGCCCGTCAGAACGAAGCCGCTCGCGCGGCGGACGCTGCCGCGTGGGTGAGGTCGGCAGCTGTGGTGCTCGCCATCAGATAAATTTTGGGTCACAAGGAGGTCCCTGTGACCCATCTACGAAAAATCATGCTGGAGGAACTCCAGCGACGCCGCGGCGGCCTTTCCCTTTTGGGCGTACGTCCAGTAAGACGAAACGTCTCCACGGGACCTGAGTGGGTAGCCCGGACATCAGTTAGACTCTAGGACACCCGGCGTATTCAATGCAAACAACGCAATGTCTCGGGCTGACAGTGCACGTGGTAGCAACTTCAGGGTCACCGGACAAGCGAACTTAGGAACCTGTACACGCCTGCGCCGTTTTCACAAACCCCCACATGCATGCGATGAGTGGCGCAGCACACGGCAGGTCTCACCCGGACAAATCAGAATCAGCGTTCTTCAACTCTGCATCCTCATCACGGTGCCCCAATTGACCCTGCATGCTAGTATTGCCACCTTGGTTCTGGGGGTCCTGCTCTGTTGCGCCCTTGCCCCGATCTTGATCCCTCGATTTGTCCATGGATACTTTCTCCCATCACTGAACTCTGGCACTCTCAAGACGACTAGGGGCTAGCGGAGTCTCCTCCCTTTTGCACTCTGAAGCACTGTCGCCGGAATCCGCAGTATGCGAATGCTTGAGTCTTTTTTTGTTGTCACGTGAACTGCAATCCCGTCAGCTTCAGGAAATGGGTCTGAAACCACTTCAAACTCCTCGCCATAGAGCCGAATGCGCCTAGAAGTCGCATAGCCAAGATGTTTAACGTGTGCGCAGATTTCCGAAACTGAGGGAAAGTAACCACCGTGGCCGCTCATGACACCTTCTGGCTGCAAAGTGTACTGTACCCGCTCTGAAATGGAGCGTCTGAGCTATAAGGCTCACATCAGTCGGCCAACCCTGCAGTCACTCGTCTTTTGTTGGAGTCGGATCTGCTGCGCTCGCGGGAAACCTCGTACCAGCATCCCAGTCAATCAGAAGAGTGAATGGTATTCCAGCCCACGTGATCTTGTTCGCGAGGAACATAACTTCCTCGTTGTTCCGGCCGGCCCCTTTTTGCGCGGCGGAGAACTGGGTTCACGCTGGCAGCCTGCGCAAGTTGAGTTGGAACGGCCGCAAGCGGGATGTTTCTCATATGCTGCGCACCCTGGTAGCGCTCGCAGAACTCTTGATGGCCAATTAAATCTGGCCGTCGGAAAAATCTGAGCCTTCTCTCATCACTCTGGGTTGCCCGCGGCTCTGCTCCGAACCGTAACCTTCACTTTGGCACCCGGCTTCAACTGGACTTCTTCGCCGTTTTCGTCGGTCAGGGTGTTCTCGATACGGATCTGCATATACGGGTGGCCGGCCCCTTCGACGGCGATCTGTGCTCTTTCAGGTTCGCTGGCAAGGGGGGATTTTATGATCATTTCGACAGTTCCCGACAAGGTGGCATTCGGTTTCTCATCCATGGCTTGTCCTTTCTAGTCCGGTCCGAAAGGCTACGGTTACTGCGGCGCCTTCTCGTCCCGCTTTGGCTGTTCGTCCTGACGCTTCTTCTCTTCCGGCTTCAAAGGTTTTGGCCGCGGGCGCTGTTGTTGCTGTGCCGCACGGGGCGTAGGCCGGCGTATTGGGCGGTGGCTGAGCTCCGGCACGATTGACTGAGGGGTTATGAGGCGCCCCTGCCTGTCTGGCCGGTACGACTACGCGATCGTTAAACGCTACAGGCTTAAGAGTAGCGACGACCGGTGGTGCGCCATGGTTCACGGAGGCTCGTAGCTCCGGTTTCGCGCGTGCAGCCTGCGCATGTTCAGTTTGAATGGTGGCAGGCTGGATATGTCTCTCATGTGCCACTGCCTCTTCTTGAGGCGTTGGACGCGCAGGGATCCCACCATTGCCGCCGTTGTAGCTGACGCGGTTGACGGTCGTAGTGTTGTTTAATCATGGAGAGTCCCGTCCGGGATAAAGCCGAGGCAACCCCACACGACGGTTTAGGTGGCAGCGATGCCAAGCCGTTCCCAGCAAGTGAACGCGGGACTGAATGCTCTTCTTGCAAACGTGCGGCGCCGACGCATTGACACCTGTCTGGTCCCCATTCCACTAGAGCAACTCTGCATGTAGATCTTTACTTCTGTTGCTTTCCGAGCAGGCTGCCAATTGCATTCGCCGGGTTTCCCTTCAAAGCGTTCTTCCCACCCGTCGCTTCTGCCAATGCACCTTGTGCGACGCCAGCCGCAACTCCCTTCATGTCGGGGATGAAGTGCGGATTCGACGTCGTTCCCTCTATGAAGAAGGGAATGCCGCCCTTGCCGCTGCCCAGTGCTGCCACCTGCGTCAGTCCGCCCGCGACACCGCCTTTGAGATCGGCAAGCATCTTGAAGTTCAGTGCCCCCGTCGGGCTCACCGTCCCCGCTCCGGTAACGACACCGATCGTCGGAACCGTCAGATTAATGTTGTCCGCCTTCGTCCCTTCGGGCGCCATATGCGCGTTGAGGCTAGCATTCTGGATCGACGTGTCCGGGTTGGAAACTGCCTTCCCGGCGAACGCCGACAGCGCCCCCAGTTTCGACCCCAGGTCGAACCCGGTCAGCTTACTGTTGGCTAGCCGAATTGGCCCAGTGATCACCAGCTTGTCCAGCGGCCCCACAATGCCCAGCTCCGCCGACAGGGTGCCGCCCTTCAGCTGCGAACCCGAGGGAAGCACCACGCCCAGCGATGGCAGCATCGCTTCCAGTTCATCCCCCGGCATGTCGCGCGCATCCAGCTTCATGTTCAACACTTGCGTGTCGCCATGTGTCTGGAACGTTCCGGTCAGGTGCGCCACGGCCTTCCCGATCGCAATGTCCCCTTGCGTCAGTGTTCCCGACTGCTTCTCGAGATCGACATCCACTGTGTGCTTGATGACCACCGTCTTCGGGGCGGGCGTGCCCTTCCGCGAAAACTTTAGTTTCGTGCCGGTAAGTGTGCCGACGGCCTTCGCCACGCTTCCATTCGAGTTAAGTGTCCCGTCCAAGTTTGCCAGCCCTCCAAGGCCGCTCGAGGGATCGATAAATCCTGAGGCCTCGATATCCAGGTTGTTCACCTTCACCGCGGTCTCAAATGGGGTCTTCGCAGCGTCCTCGACGCTGATCGGGCCGGCTTTCCCCAAAATATTCGCGTCCCCTCCCCCCGGCAGCTGAGCCGTGAGTTTGAACGAAAACTGTGAGGTGAAGGAGAAATTCTTTACGTCAAGATTCACCTTGTCGTAGACCTGCGGTTTGGCTGAAGAATTCGCTTTTCCGATAATCAACTTCCCATTGTTCACATTCAGTTTCGCCACCGAGAGATTGGGGGATGATGTTCCTCCGGACTTCGGCTCTTCCGCTCCCTTCTTGGCGGAAGCCCCGCCGATGCTCGAGAAATTCCATTTCCCGTTGGCTGCTTTCAGCAGCGTGATCTCGGGCCGCTCCAGCTTGATTTCGGTCACATTCAGTTGTTTCGTGAAGATGAGCGGAATCAGTTCTACGCCAACCTTCAGCGACTTCGCTGTAATGAAGGGGGACTTGCCGAATACGGGATCGTCAGCGATGGCTACGTTGTCGGCCACGACGCTGCCGGAAAGAATCGACAGGCTCAGATTGCCCACCGTCACCTGTCGCCCTAGCGCACTCATCAACTCCGACTCTATCTTCGGACGGAAACTGTTCACATTGATCAGCAAGGGTAGTGCGATCAAGATCACGAGGAGAATCGCAAATGCGATTGCGCCGATTTTCAGGATGCGTTTCATGTCTTAGTTCCTGCCTTTCCTACAATTGAAAACGGTTGGGTTCATAAAGAGAAGGCCCCGCTCCGGGGGAGATTACGTGGTACAAAATCTGAGCTGCGACTCTTAACTGGTCGCTTTCACGTGTAGCCAGATTCCAGCAAACTGCGCACCGTTCGTATAACTTGAATAGTACGACTTCTACATCATGGTAGGACTGCTCAAAATTGCACATTCTTGCGAATAATCTGGGGGAACAGAGTGCCACTGATGGTGACCAAGGCGGTGCTGTATGACGCCACACGGAGGTGGGAGGAGCCGTGATGGTGGCAAGGGCCGTCGCATCGACTGCCCTTCCACCATGCCAGCGATCGCCAGTACCGGAGCCATGCTTTTTACCGGGCACAAAGGAACCAGTGGGAAGTCGGCCTTAGCTCGCCGAATCATTTCAGCGAGACTGACGCTACTACGTCTGATTACGGCTTCGGGAACATAGACAAACCGTGGGGGGGAGGATGGCCATCAACTTTGCGCGGACACGTGACGGAAGCGAAGATTCCATACACTTGCAACCAGCGGAGCGCCTAAGAGTGTATTTGTTCGGGGCAACTGTATTGTTCGCATCGTTTGGGATGGGTGAAGCGGTCTATCGCCTCTTGTTTTCCGAGTTCGACGGCGCAACCGATCGCATTCCGGTTGAGGTGCTGTGTGGTTTGGTGTTTGCCTGGCTAGCCACTAAGTTCGTCGGCGGCATTTACAGAAATCGCAAGCACAGAAGCGCCAGGCTCAACTTCATTTGGGCTCGGAATCATCAAATACGAGGCCCTGCCTTCTCGACGTGCGGTAACGATAGTTGCTGATTTTGCCAAGCGAGAATTATATCTTTCGCCCTGGGAATCGTGTTTCGCTTCGCGTTTCCTTTGCAACCGTTTCGTGCGGCTGTGGGGGTGAATACGTCCGCTTGGAGTGCCGGCGCCATGTCACCCGCCTGCCAACCGAAAGTCCTATCGGGGCCTCGTCGGGAACGAGCCAATCGGCACCCTGGCGCACTTGGGCTTCGCTCGCGCCTACGCGTTGTCTGGCGACAGCGCCAAAGCGAAAAGCGCCTACCAGGATTTCTTTGCCCTCTGGAAAGACGCAGACGCCGACCCCGACATCCCCATCCTGAAGGAAGCCAAAGCAGAGTATGCGAAGGTGCAAAAGCGCCTGGCTGGACTGAGAACAAAGCTGAGAACGATAAGTGCCAACTGAGAGCCCCTGGGCTCGCTTCTCCTAGCTTGAGCGAACGCTAGAGCGTGTGGCTGAAGTGTGGCCGTCGCCCCCTCTCAGGCCCTCACCGAACGCACCGAAACAAGCTAAGCCGTTGTGAGCATTGAAAGGGTGTGACTTAGCGAGATTCGGGATTAGATTTTAAGTCCCGTGCGCCTGCCAGTTTCGCCACCCGGGCGTATTAATTTAATCATGTTCAGGCTACTACATCACTTAATTCAGCGTGCGTGCCACTGGCCGCCGTTGCCCTGTTGCTTTGGTGGCAGTTGTGGTGGTACCGGCACAGAGTCTCTCCGGCACTCGGTGTCGGACATCAACCTCAGCGCCGGCGAAGTGCTGCCCAACCTCGCGGTGGTACAAGTCGACACCACTGGCGACGCCCGCAACGGTGACGTCGACCTGTTCAACGCCGCCGGGATAGTCAACGCGGCCATCGACATCGAGGGCTGGTTCCAGCTCACCTACACCAGCGGCATCGACGGCACCGTCATGGACAGCCGGACTCCCGCGCAACCAGTCCAGGGAGCCACGGTGGCCTACGCAGGCATTCTCGGCACCGGATCCACGACTACTGACAACAACGGGGATTACGCGTTGAACAATGTGCCGCCGGGAACGTATGTGGTGACCGTGAGCGACTACGGTTACACAGCGCCGTCAGCACAGACGGTAACTGTCGTCTCGGGGAGCGTTGCGTCGGCGTCATTGGTGATCCGCGATCCATTCCTTCAACCGTTCGCGAACTCATCGATATGGAACATGCCGATTGGCTCCGGTGCGCAGTACGAGCCGGCCAACCTGATACCGGCGCAGACCAAGACCCTCGTGAGCGATCAGCACATCATCGTGATGACGCCGACGGCACCCCTTACCGAGATCGAGACCAACGGGGGCCAGGTCTCAAACCGATGCATCCAAGCTACACCTAAGCTGTGGACCCCCATTCCCATGCCGGCGGATTTCATCGTTTACTCGTCGCTTCACAACAACCCCATCGCCGCCGTCCTAGCCGATGGACACACCTTGATCGAGGGTGAGCCGTTCGCGCGCTGCATCGCCGGTAGCCCGGGAACGGTTTGGTTCGACGAGCCCACGCCCGGCGATCTCTACGGAGATGGGCGGGTCGGCGTCGATGGCGGCAGCGATCTGTCCTCTCTCGGTGGCGCGATCCGGCTTGGCGAGCTCGTGAAGGGTGGCGCCATCACGCACGCGCTGCAGATCGACGTCGATGCGGCCAACCTCTATTTCGGCAGCACGACGACCTGCCACACCTGGCCCGCAACAATGAAGTGCGATACGAATGCTTCAACGACCTATATGGGGAGCAACCCAAAGCTGGTGATGGGCGCGCTGCTGGCTCTGCCTTCGACATTGGACCTCAGCACCCTCAACCTGAGCCCGGCCGGCCTGATCCTGGCCACGGCTTTCCAGGACTACGGGGCGTACATCGCCAATACCAACGGCACTCGATCGGTCAACAACATCGTTACGGAGTTCAGTCCCAGCGGGAGCATCCTCCCGATCGTCGACGGCAGCGGCGCTCCCGTGGCCCCCGGCGAGTTCCAAACCGTCTGGGGATTCCCGTTCGAGACCGCTTCGGTCAACGGCACCGATCCGTGGTCGCAGGACATCGCCACGATCTTTGCCCACCTCGACATCGTCACCAACAACGGTCCAAGCAGCATCGGTGGGGGTGGCACGCCGCTTGCGCCCTTGCTTCCGGCACTCTAGCCTGACGGGTAAACGGTGACGGACCGGCTTGAGGAGGATCTCGAGATGGCGATCGACCCAGCCACGACTGCTGTCGTGCTCATCGAGTATCAGAACGACTTCACCTCAGAGGGTGGCGTTCTTCACGGTGCCGTCGAGGCGGTGATGGAGAAGACCGACATGCTCGCCAACACCGAGCGCGTGGTCGAGGCGGCCCGGTCAGCTGGCGCGACCATCATGCACGCGCCGATCATGTTTGCGAAGGGGTACAACGAGATCAGCTCGCACCCCTACGGCATCCTCAAAGGAGTTGTCGACGGCAACGCGTTCGTCAAGGGCACCTGGGGAGCGGCGATCACCGAGGAGCTCGATCCGCAGGACGGGGACATCGTCATCGAGGGCAAGCGCGGGCTCGACACATTCGCGAGCACGAACCTGGACTTCATCCTGCGCAGCAAGGGAATCTCGACGATCGTGCTGGGTGGGTTCCTCACCAACTGTTGCGTTGAGTCCACCATGCGCAGCGGCTACGAGAACGGCTACGAGGTCATCACCCTGAGCGATTGCGTCGCAGCAACCTCGGTGGAAGAGCACGACAACGCCATCAAGTACGACTACCCGATGTTCTCCAAGCCGATGACGTCTGAGGAGTTGATCGCCGAATTGAGCTGACGCAAGGACCGGCCGATCGGCGTTGTCGGGTCGCGGTACCTCCGCGGGGCCGTGCCTGTTCGTGGACAACTGCTTTCATATGGGCCGCGTGCATGGCTACGTTCGGCATCAGGCGGCGCTTCGGAGCCCTTCGAGGCCGTCGAGGATGAGATCCAGCCCGAACTCGAACTCCTCCGCGTAGTCGTAGCCGGGCTTGAGCGCGTGCTCGACGATCATCTCGGCGAGATACGGGTACTCGTCGCGCCGGGCAGCTCACGGAGGATGCTCTCCGCGAGCTCTGCACTCTCCTCCGAGGTGTGGGACGGCAGATTCACCTGCTGCAGTGCGAAGCCGTAGATGTAGCCGTCCATGACGGAGAAGGCGTGAGCGGCCATGTCGATGGTGAATCCCGCCTTCCGAAGGCTGCCGATCACCGAGTTGTGGTGCCGCAGGGTCGCGGGACCGGGTTTGGTCCGCGACTGCATCAGGCTGGTCGCCCAGGGGTGGCGCATCAGGGCGTCGCGGGCAGAGATCGCTCGCTGACGCATCGCCGTCTTCCAGTCGCCGACGTCCGACGGCAGGGCGATCTCGCTGAAAACGAGATCGACGATGCCGTCGAGGATGTCGTCCTTGCCGGCGATGTGGTTGTAGAGGGACATCGCCTCGACCTGGAGCTCCTGTCCGAGCCGACGCATGGTGAGCGACTCGATCCCGCCCTCGTCGGCGAGAGCGAGGGCGGCGCGCAGCACCCGCTCCCGGCTCAATGGAGCTCGGGGCTTGGCGCTCAGGGCGGTTTGGGTGGCCACCTGCATCCTCCGCGGCTCGACTTTAACGTACAAGGTAAGTTCGGCTCGAAAGCGCGCCCTTGACAAACTTACGGCGTAAGTGTAACTTACAACCTAAGCTTACAGCGTATGTTCAAGGGAGACCCTCGATGACCCCACCCAAGCGCCTCGCGAGAATCGCCGGCGGCCTCTACCTGCTCGTCGGCATCTTCGGCGGCTTCGCCGAAGGATTCGTGGAACCCAAGATGTACGTCGCCGGCAACGCGGCGGCCACCGCCGGGAACGTGGTCGCCAACGCCGGTCTGCTTCGCATGGGCGTCGTCTCCGACCTGCTCGACGGGACGTTCTTCGTCTTCACGGCCCTCGCCCTCTACATGCTCCTCAAGGACGTGCACAAGAGCGCGGCCAGGGCGATGCTCGTCTTCGTCGCACTCGCCGCTGCCATCACCTGCGTCAGTGCCGTCTTCGAGTTCGAGGGCTTGCGGGTCGCAACCGGTGGGGTCAACGCGGCCACCCTCGGCATCGGCGGTTCGAACGCCCTCGTGCTGCTCCTGCTCGACGCCCAGCACTACGGGCTCCTCACCGCGCAGATCTTCTTCGGCCTGTGGCTGGCGCCGCTCGGGTATCTCGCCTACAAGTCAGGGTGGTTCCCCAAGGCGCTGGGCGTCGTGCTGGTCGTCGCCAGCGTCTCCTACCTGGTGGACATGCTCGCCGCCTTCCTGATCCCCGACCTTGACAAGCAGATTCACGCCTTCACCAGCATCGTGCCGGCAATCGCCGAGCCCTGGATGGTCGTCTACCTACTCGTGATCGGCGTGAGGGCCGCAAAGCCCGCGAAGCGCATCCTCGCCGCCCGACTGGCGAGCTAGCACGGCTCACGACTCGCTGCCGTGGCCCTGAAATGGTCTCCGGCGCACTGGACCAGCCCGGTCGGGCCTCGCCCCGGCCGGGCTCCCTCTATTTCACGAGGCGCCAGAGGTTGGCCGGGTGGCGATCGACGCCTCACATGGTGATGACGACTTTTCCTCGAGAGTTGCCTTCCCGCAGGTATTCGAGAGCTGCAGGGACTTCACTCAGCGGGTAGCGTCGGTCAATGACCGGGGCCACGCTCCCAGCTTCGATCAGCTCCTTCAAGGCCAGCACGTCTTCCTTCTTGAATGGCTTCCACCACCACATCACCCTCATCGTCGTGCTTCTGCTCATCGAAATCAGCGGTCCCAGAACCGCACCTTCGAGCAGGCGAGCCGTGGAGGCTCCCTGTAGTACGTAGATCCCCTTTGGACGTAGCGCGCGCTTGCAGTCGAACATCGAACGACGGGCCACGAGATCGAGGATCCGGTCATAGCGCTGCCCGCTTCGCGTGAAGTCCTCTCGGGTGAAGTCGATGACATGGTCTGCGCCGATCGAGCGCAGCATCTCCAATTTGCTTGTACGGTCCACTCCGGTCACCTCGGCTCCGAACGACTTGGCGATCTGCACCGCGAAGGGACCCACGTTCCCGCCTGCGCCGTTGATCAAGACCCGCTCCCCGGGCTGGATCGGTCGCTTGCCGCGAAAACCCTGGAGAGCGAGGATTGCCGATTGCGGGACGGTCGCTGCTTCCTCGAAGGTCATCTGGCCTGGTTTCACGGCGAAGGCACGCGGTGGGGCACAGACGTATTCGGCAAATGCGCCCAAGCCATGCTGGGTCAGATCCCCGAACACCTCGTCGCCTGGGTGAAACTCAGTCACAGCTTTGCCGACAGCCTCGACTACGCCTGCCACATCGACTCCCAGCCCGCGGTTGCGCGGCTTGCGCAGCCCGGTGCCCCGCGCAATCAGTGGCCTGCCGTACAGCGATTCCAGGTCGCCTGAATTCAAGGACGCGGCGCGAACCCGCACCAGCACGGTCTTGTCATCCACGACCGGGATGTCGAGCTCTCGGAGTTCGAGAACCTCGGGAGAACCGTACTCGTAACGGACGATCGCCTTCATCCCGTTCTCGCCATGTACGCCCCGAACGGCGCCGCTAGCGCATCCGGATGAAGCTCGCGTTGCTCCGGTACTCGTCGAGGGTGCGCGCGTCCATGTACGACATCGAGCTGCGCAGTCCGGCCACGTAGCGCTGGATCACATCGGCGACCCTGCCCTTGTACGCCACGATCGACTCGGCTCCCTCGATGTACTCGGGATCCTCGCCGGCGAACTCCTGCTGCACCGAGAACGAGGCGGCGCCGCGCATGATCTTGAACTTCTTCCCGTCGACGACGATCACGCGTCCCGGGGCCTCATAGGTCCCGGCGAGCGCCGAGCCGACCATGACGCAGTCCGCGCCCAGCGCGAGGAGCTTGCACATGTCGGCTGGGCTGCGGATCCCGCCATCAGCCGATGATCAGAGCGTGCCGGCGCACCTGGGCACATTCGGAGACGCTGTACGGCGTCGGGGCGTGCACGCCGGTCTCGGTGCGGGTCTCGCACACCGACCCGCCGGCGATCCCCACCCGGATCGCGTCCACCCCCTGGTCCTCGAGCCACCGGAACGTCTCGGCGGTCGCGACGTTGCCGGCGATGAGGAATACCGCGGTATCCTGGTCGCGCACCCATCGCACCGCATGGCCGACCTGCTCGTGCGCGCCGTTGGCCGTGTCAAGGCACACGATCCTGCAGCCGGTCTCGACGATGCGTGCGAAACGGTCGCGGTAATCGCCGGTGACGCCGAGCGCGGCAGCGACGGGGCCGCCCGCGGCCGCGACCTCGCGAAGCTCGGCGGCCTGCTCATCGATGGGCTGGAAGCGAGGCAGGATCCCGAGGGCGCCGTGCTCGCCGAGAGCGCGGCACATGTCGACGCCGCAGACGTCCGGCATCGGCGACCCGATCAACGGGACCGTCAGCCGCACCGGCCCGAAGTCCACCGCCGGGAGCGCTTCGGTCCGGTGCGCGAGCGTCGACGGGACGCGCGGCACCAGCGACACGTCGTCGAAATCGAAGGCCCGCGGCATGTCGGGGAACAGGTCGCCGATCGCGTCAGACGAGACGGCCGCGACGGTTTGCATCACTTCATTGTGGAATACTCGCCAGATGAGCGAGCTTGCAGAACGCGCCAACGACGTCGCCGCCCGCATAGCCGAGCTCCAGGGGCATCTTTGACCTCGACGGGAAACGAGTCCGTCTGATCGAACTCGACCAGGAGATCGCGGCGCCGGACCTCTGGGACGATCCACAGCGTGCGGCATCGCTCAACCAGGAAGCGGCGCGCATTCGTGACGACCTGAGCACCTGGGAATCGCTTGACGCAGCGCGCCAGTGACGCCCGCGAGCTGGCGGCGATGGTCGACGCGGAGCCGGACGAGGCGGTGACCGCCGACGTCGAGAAGGAGCTCCGCGCCCTCGAGAAGGAGATCGGCCGGCGCCAGATCGATCTCCTGTTCACCGACCCGTACACCGACCACGTGGCCCTGATCGGCATCCACGCCGGCGCCGGCGGGCACGGATTCCCAGGACTGGGCGCAGATGCTCCTGCGCATGTACCTCCTCTGGGCTGAGCAGCATCGGATGCCCGTCGAGTTCCTCGAGGAGTCGGTGGGCGACGAGGCGGGGATCAAGTCGGCGACCATCCGTGTGTCCGGCCCGCGGGCCTACGGCCTGCTCAAGGGCGAGCATGGGGTCCACCGGCTGGTCCGGATCAGTCCGTTCGACGCCGCCCATCGCCGCCACACGTCCTTCGTGCTCGTCGAGGTGACCCCGGAGATCGAGGACACCGTCACCGTCGAGATCGATCCGGACGACGTGCGCACCGACGTGTTCCGCTCGAGCGGCGCCGGCGGCCAGCACGTCAACAAGACCTCGTCCGCGGTCCGGCTGACCCACATCCCGACAGGCGTCGTGGTCACCTGCCAGAACGAGCGATCGCAGCAGCAGAACCGGGACGTCGCCTGGCGAGTGCTCCGCTCCCGGCTGCTCGCGCTGCAGCAGGCCGCCCATGCCCAGAAGATCGCCGATCTCAAGGGCGAACTGATCGCCGCCGAGTGGGGGAGCCAGATCCGCTCCTACGTGCTCCAGCCCTACACGATGGTCAAGGACCACCGGACCGGGGTCGAGGTGGGCAACGCCCAGGGCGTGCTCGACGGCGACATCGACCCCTTCATCGAGGGATACCTGCACTGGGCGGCGCGCGAGGGTGCAGAATCGAAGGCGTCCTGATCGGCCGCCGCGGAATCCCCGTACGGAAGTGACCAATCTGTGAAATATCGCGGGAGTCCGCCGGAACCCCGGTCTATACTGGCCGCCGACCCAGTAGCGATCCCAGAAACCATCCTATGAAGACATCGCCCCAGGGGGCAGCCTGGTGAGCGTGGCGGTTGCGGAGCGATCTGCGGCCCCCCCTCAGCACGCGCTGCGCCCGGTCATCTCGTTTCACGGCGTGAGCAAGGTCTATCCGAACGGAACGGAGGCCCTGCGCGACGTTGATCTGGCGATCCATCAAGGCGACTTCTGCTTCCTGGTCGGACCGAGCGGTGCCGGCAAGTCGACGCTGGTGCGCCTGCTGATCCGCGACGAGGCGCCCTCGACGGGACGGATCTTCATCGACGGGCAGGAGGTCAGCCGGATGTCGCACCGCAAGCTCCCCAAGCTGCGGCGCAAGTTCGGCATCGTCTTCCAGGACTACAAGCTGCTCGCGCGGCGCACGGTCGCGCAGAACGTCGCGTTCGCGCTCCAGGTGACCCGCCCCGGCCAGCGCCACTGCGCGAGAAGGTCGAGGAGGTCCTCTGGATCGTCGGTCTCGAGGACAAGCTCGACAAGTTTCCCGACGAGTTGAGCGGTGGTGAGCAGCAGCGCGTGGCCATCGCCCGTGCGCTCGTGCACCGGCCGCGCATCTTCCTCGCCGACGAGCCCACCGGCAACCTCGACCCCGACACGTCGTGGGGCATCGTGCAGCTGCTCCTCCAGATCAACCACCGGGGCACGACCGTGCTGATGGCGACGCACAACCGCGAGGTGGTCGACCTCGTCCGCCGCCGGGTCATCGCCATCGACAACGGCCGCGTGGTCAGGGACGAGGCCGAGGGCCAGTACCTGCGCGAAGGAACCGCGACCCTGTGAGGCAGGTCCTCGCGTCGCTGTGGTTCGCACTCCACAGCGCCGGGCAGAACTTCCGGCGCAACCTCGGCGTCTCGCTCGCGGGCGTGTTCACGATGGGGCTGATCATCTTTCTCGTCGGCGGATCGCTGCTCTTCACGCATTCCGTCGACACCGTCCTCCAGGGGCAGGAGCAGAACGCGAGCCATCTGAAGATCTACCTGTCGGACAACGCGTCGCTGGCGGCGATCACGAACTTCGAGAGCCGGCTCAAGCACGACCCGCGGGTGATCTCGGTCACGCTTCGAGACCAAGGACCAGGCCAAGCGAGCAGGCGTCGCAGAACCCGTCGATCAGCGAGCGCGCTCGACGTCCTCGGCAGCAACCCGCTGCCGGCGTCGCTGAACCTCGACGTCCGCAAGCTCACCGACCTGAGCCAGTTCAACGCCGAGGCCAAGGCGACGCCGATCGTCGACAGCACGACCCCGACCGACTACAACTCCGACGTCATCGGCAAGCTGAACACGGTGATCACGGTCATCCAGTGGGTCGGGGCGATCATCGCGATCATTCTGCTGACCATCAGCATCGTCATCATCATGAACACGATCCGGACCGCCGTGTACTCGCGACGAACCGAGATCGAGATCATGAAGCTCGTCGGTGCAACCGACTGGTTCGTCCGCTGGCCGTTCATCCTCGAGGGCATGCTCGGCGGGATTGCTCGCTGCGATCTTCTCGGGGGCGGTGGTGTTCGGCGCGTACCGTCTGTTCGTGCAGGCGGCGCAGGGCAACCTGCTGAGCGTGCCGTTCGACGCGCGCTACACGATCACCCTGCTCATCGTGCTGCTGATCGGCGGCGTCGCCGTCGGCGCATTCGGGCAGCTTCCTCGGAGTTCGCCGGTTCCTGTCGGCCTGATCTCGACGGCGCCGGCTTCAGGGAGCCGACCCGCGATCGGAGTTGCTGGCTCGAGGGACCCCGCCGATATACTCAGGATCCAGTGGCCGAACGATTTGACATCGCCATTCTCGGGGGCGGGATGGGCGGCTACCCCGCAGCGATCCGCGCGGCCCAGCTGGGCCTGAGCGTGGTGCTGGTGGAGGAGGACAAGGTCGGCGGCACCTGCCTGCACCGCGGCTGCATCCCGGCCAAGGCACTGCTTCAGAGCGCGGCGCTCCTCGACGAGCTGCGTCACGCGGACGTCGTTCGGGGTCACCACCGGCGACGTCCACTTCGACTACTCGGTCGCCGGGCGCCGTCGCGACCAGGTGGTCAGCCAGCTGCACAAGGGCGTGCAGTTCCTGCTGCGCAAGAACAAGGTGAACGTGTCAGTGGGCGCGGTCGCCTCGACGGTGCCGGTCGCCTCGTCGTCACCCCGCCGGGGGGCGATGCGCTGGAGATCGAGGCCGGCTCGGTGATCATCGCCACCGGATCGCGGCCCAAGCAGCTTCCCGGCGCTCCCGCCGACGGGAACGTCATCCTCACCAGCGACGAGGCGCTCAGGATGGACCGAGTGCCGGCGTCGGCGATCGTGCTCGGCGCGGGCGCCGTGGGCGTCGAGTTCGCATCGCTCTACCGCAGCTGCGGCGCCGAGGTGACCATCGTCGAGATGCTGCCGAGCCTGGTGCCGCTCGAGGACGCCGCCGTCGGCGACCGAGCTTCGACGCCAGTTCGAGGCACGTGGGATCACCTGCCTGACCGGGCACCGTCTCGACCTCGGCTCCATCGAGCGCAACGAGGGTGGCGTCGCCGTGACCGTGGCCGGCGAGGACGGCAAGGAGCAGCGGCTCCAGGCCGAAGTGCTCCTGGTCGCGGTCGGCAGAGCGGCCAATGTCGAGAACATCGGCATCGAGGGGACCGGGGTCGTGGTCGAACGTGGTGTCATCGCCGTCGACGCGATGCTCCGCACCGGTGAGCCCGGCGTCAGCGCCGTGGGCGACGTCGTCGGCGGATTCCAGCTCGCGCACAAGGCGCTCCACGAGGGCGTGCTCGCCGTCGAGGCGATCGCCGGGCGCGATCCGCATCCGCTCGATCCCCGGCTCGTCACGCGCACGACGTACTGCACCCCGCAGATCGGCTCCATGGGCCTCAGCGAAGCCGAGGCACAGGCCGCCGGGCACGAGGTCGCGATCGGGGTCATGCCGTTCCGTGGCAACGGCCGGGCGGTGATCTGGGGAGAGAGCGACGGATTCTGCAAGGTGGTCGCCGACAAGGCAGACGGCACCGTCCTCGGCGTCCACATCATCGGCCACGAGGTGACCGAGCTCATCTGGGGCCCGGCGCTGGGGGGCCTCCTCGAGACCACCGCTTTCGAGATGGGCCACGCGGTCGCGCCACACCCTACACTCAGTGAAGTGCTCTCTGAAGCTGCCCTTGCCGTGAGCGGCGAGGCGATCCACATTTGAGCGGCGGCGGAGCGTCGACGCACGGGCGGCGGCGTCAGCTTCGTTCGGAGGGATGAACGGCACATGGCGATGACACGAACCGAAACCAAGGCGCGCGCCGGCCTCGACGCGGAGACGCTCCGGCTCATGTACCGGCACATGCTCCGCTCGCGGCTGCTCGACGAGCGGCTCTGGGTCCTGAACCGCCAGGGACGCGCGCCGTTCTGGATCTCCGCAGAGGGCCACGAAGCGGTTCAAGTCGCCTTTGGCATGAACCTGCGTCCCACCTACGACTGGATCGCCCCGTACTATCGCGATCTCGCGCTTGACGCTGGTGCTCGGGATGACCCCCAAGGATCACATCCTGTCGGTGCTCCAGCGGGCCGCCGATCCCAACAGCGGCGGCCGGCAGATGCCGGCGCACTACGGCTGCCGGCGCCTGAACATCATCAGCACCGGATCGGCGGTGGGGACGCAACTCCTCCACGCAGCGGGTATCGCGCTCGCGTCGCGGATGCGCGGCGAGGACGCGGTGACCTTCACGTCGATCGGTGAGGGTGGCACCAGCGAGGGTGACTTTCACGAGGCCCTGAACTTCGCGGCGATTCACAAGCTCGCGGTGATCTTCCTCGTCGAGAACAACGGTTTCGCGATCAGCGTGCCGTGGCAGAAGCAGATGCCCACCGAGGACGTCGCCGATCGCGCGAAGGGATACGGCATTCCCGGCGTCATCGTCGACGGCTGCGACGCCATCGCCTGCTACCGAACCGCGCGCGAGGCGGTGAAGCGCGCGCGTCGCGGCGACGGCCCGACGCTCATCGAGGCGAAGGTTCTGCGCCTGACGTCGCACAGCTCGGACGACGATCAGCGTCGCTACCGCACCGCCGAGGACCTCGAGGCGGACAAGGAGCGGGACTCCCTGCACCGCTTCAAGGCGACCCTCGAGGAGACTCGGCGTCCTGCACCCGGGTGACGCCGAGGAGATGCGCGCCGAACTGGTCCTCGAGCTCGACCGCGCCACCGACGAGGCGGAGGCGGTCGCCGTCTGCCATCGCCCGAAACAGCGATGCTGCACGTGTATACGGAGACGGCGGACTGATCGTGGCTGAGAAGACGTACATCCAGGCGATCCGCGACGGCATCCGCGAGGAGATGCAGCGCGACGAGCGCGTCATGATCCTCGGCGAGGACGTGGGAGCCAAGGGCGGCGTGTTCGGGGTGACCGAGGGGCTGCAGAAGGAGTTCGGCGAATGGCGCGCGTGCTCGACAGCCCGCTCGCCGAATCACTGATCGTCGGCGTCGCAATCGGTGCGGCGATGAACGGACTGCGTCCGATCGCCGAGATCCAGTTCCAGGACTTCATCATGCCGGCGGTCGATCAGATCATCAGCGAGGCGGCGAAAATCCGCTACCGGAGCAACGGTGACTGGAACGTGCCGATGGTGGTGCGCTCACCCTTTGGCGGGGGAGTGCACGGCGCGCTGTACCACTCCCAGTCGATCGAAGCGATCTTCGCCCACATCCCGGGACTTCGCGTGGTCGTGCCGTCAACTCCGTACGACGCGAAGGGCATGATCATCTCGGCGCTGCGCGACCCGGACCCGGTGCTCTACTTCGAGCACAAACGTGCCTACCGCTGCGGTCAAGGGCGAGGTGCCGGACGGCGAGTACACCGTGCCACTCGATCGCGCGAGAGTGGTGCGTGAGGGTAGGGACATCGCTGTGTTCAGCTACGGCATGATGGTGCACACCTCGCTCGAAGCGGTCGATCGCCTTGCTGCAGATGGGTTTTCCTGCGAGGTCGTCGACCTCCGGTCGCTGCGCCCCTTCGATCGTGCGGCGATCGTCGCAAGTGCGAGCAAGTGCGGCAAGGTGCTGATCGTGCAGGAGGCGAACCTCGCAGTCAGCGTCGCGTCGGAGGTTGCGGCGATCATCGCGGAGGACTGCTTCGACAGTCTCGACGCGCCGGTGATGCGGCTCGGCGGTCCCGAGATTCCGGCGATGCCGTTCTCGCCGCCGCTGCGAGCAGTTCTATCTGGTCACCCCGAACAAGGTCGAGGCGAAGCTCCGCGAGCTCGCCGCGTACTGAACTCGAACACAAGGAACCTCGCGAAATGGCACTGACCGTCACGATGCCGCAGCTCGGTGAGAGCGTCACCGAGGGAACGATCGCCAAGTGGCTCGAAGCATCCCGGCGACTGCGATCGCAAAATACGAGTCGATCGCCGAGGTGATCACCGACAAGGTCAACGCCGAGATCCCTGCCCCGGCTGACGGCGTGATGGCCGAGTTGATCGCCGCGGAAGGCACCGTGGTGCCGGTGGGACAGCCGATCTGCTCCATCGACACCGGCGTCGCGGCTTCGGATGCCGCGGTCGAGCCGGATGTCAAGGAGGTCGCTGCCGTCGGCGTGCCGGCGGCGCAGAGCGCGCAAGCGGCACCCGCGGAGCGGAATACGGAGCCGGCGGAGCCGCAGACTGCGCCCTCCGAGCCGCAAGCTGTGCCGACCGCGCCGCAGGCACCACCCGCGCGGGCGCAGGCGGGAGGGGAGACCGCGGTCGGGCCGATTCCAGGATGCCTTCAGCGAATCCGCGGCGGCGGCTCCGGCGTCTGATGCGGCAGCCGGTGGGAACGGGCAGGCCGGCGACTATCACGTGACCCCGGCGGTACGGATGCTGGTGCGCGAGCACGGGGTGGATCTGTCGCAGATCACCGGCAGCGGGATCGGCGGGCGGATCACGAAGAAGGACGTTCTTGAGTACGTGCAGCAGAGGGACGCCGGCTCGTCGGTGCCCTGCGCGGCCGCCGGCCACGGCGCCCGCTCCGGCGACTCCACCGGCTATGTCGCCTACGCAGGCACCGCAGCCGGCTTCGACGGCGCCAACGGCGGCTTCGGCGTCTGCTGGTCCGGCCTCCTTCACTCAGGCCGGGGAGGGGGAGACGGTTGTTCCGCTGACGCAGGTGCGGAGGGCGATTGCGGAGCACATGGTTCGGAGCCGGCACACGTCGCCGCACGCGTACGTCATGGTGGAGGTCGACATGTCCGCGGTGTGGCGGATTCGCGATCGTGAGAAAGCCGCGTTCGAGGAGCGGCACGGCGTCAAGCTCACCTTCCTGCCCTTTGTCGCGCGGGCGGTCGTCGAGGCGCTGCAACGCCATCCCACCCTCAACGCGTCGTGGAGTGACGCGGGGATCGTCGTCAAGCGGGCCATCAACCTCGGCATCGCCGTGGCGCTGGAGGACAACCTCATCGTGCCGGTGGTGCGCGACGCGGACCGGCTGAGCATCACCGGGCTCGCGACCACCATGGCCGACCTCGGTGCGCGGGCGCGGACCAACCACCTGAAGCTCGATGAGATCCAGGGCGGAACGTTCACGCTCAACAACACGGGCGCTCTCGGAGCGGTGATGACCCAGGCGATCATCAACCAGCCGCAGGCGGCGATCATGACCATGGATCTGGTGGTCAAGCGGCCGGTGGTCGTCGGTGACGCGATCGCGATCCGGCCGATCATGAACCTGGGTCTGTCGTTCGACCACCGCATCAACGACGGCCTCCAGGCAACCCGCTTCGTCACCTCGGTCCAGAAGCTCCTCGAAGGGCTGGACCCGTCGGGTACCCTCGTTTAGCCCGTCCTGGCTATCATCAGGAGGAACGATGATCGAGCAAGGCGCTTTCGATGCGTGGGGACTTCGGACCCCGCCGGCATGGGCGCGGCGCGCTCTGGAGAAGGGCATCATCGACGAGAGCAGGTTTCATGCCCTGATCCGGGTCGCCTCCGAGGATCCGCCGATCACGAGGCGAACTCCGCGCCACCCGGGGAGCTGCTCCTGCAGACGCCGGCCCACCCGCTCCTGCACCCGCTGGCGGGCCTAGCACCCGACCGAAAATCAGACCGGGTCGGCGAAGCGATTCAGCGCCCTGGCGGTCGGGTCAGTCGGGATCCTGGTGCGGGTACCGCCACTCGCTCGGCGGAACGAAGGTCTCCTTGATGACGCGAGGTGACACCCAGCGCATCATGTTCAGCGCCGACCCTGCCTTGTCGTTGGTCCCGCTCATTCTCGCGCCGCCGAACGGCTGCTGACCGACGACCGCGCCGGTTGGTTTGTCGTTGATGTAGAAGTTGCCGGCGGCGTAGCGCAGGTGGGCGGCCGGCCTCGTCGATGGCGGCCCGGTCATCGGCGAACACGGCGCCGGTGAGCGCATAGGGCGAGGTGTGATCCACGAGGTCGAGCACCGAGTGCCAGTCCGAGTCCGGGTACGGGAACACGGTGAGGATCGGGCCGAACAGCTCGCGCTGGAGCAGCTCGTGCCGGGGGTTCGAGGTCTCGAGGATGGTGGGATGGACGAACCATCCGACGTCGCCGTCGCACTCGCCGCCGGCGACCAGGGTGAGATCCGGATCGGTGCGCGCCGCAGGCGAGCACGGCCTCGTGCTTGCGGAAGCTCGGCTCGTCGATGACCGCTCCCATGAAGGTGCTGAACTCCGCGGGATCGCCCACGGGAATCGCCTCGGTCGCCACCGCGAGCGGATCGCGCAGCCGTTCCCACACCGAGTGAGGGATGTACGCGCGCGATGCGGCGGAGCATTTCTGGCCCTGGTACTCGAAGGACCCGCGCAGGAGCCCGACGAGCAGTGCGTCGGTGGACGCCGAAGGGTGCGCGAGCACGAAGTCCTTGCCGCCGGTCTCGCCGACCAGGCGCGGATACGTCCTGTAATTGCCGAGATTGGCGGCAACAGTGGTCCAGAGGTGCTGGAACGTGTCGGTCGAGCCGGTGAAGTGAATGCCCGCGAGCGACGGATGCTTGACCGCGGCCTCCGAGACCGCCGCCCCGGGCCCGGCGATCATGTTGATGACACCCGGCGGCAGGCCGGCGGCCTCGAGGATCTCCATGATCACCTGGGCGGCGAGCAGCGCGGTGGTCGCCGGCTTCCAGACGACGGTGTTGCCGACGATCGCCGGCGCGACCGCGAGGTTTCCCCCGATCGAGGTGAAGTTGAACGGGCTGATCGCCAGCACGAAGCCCTCGAGCGGCCGGTGGTCCATGCGATTCCACACCCCGGCCGGCGACACCGGCTGGATCTCCCGGAGCTGCTCCGCCGAAGTGGACGTTCCATCGCCAGAAGTCGATCAGCTCGCATGCCGCGTCGATCTCCGCCTGGTGCACGCTCTTGCTCTGACCGAGGATCGTCGCCGCGTTGAGCCGGTCGCGGAACGGGCCGCTCAGGAGGTCGGCGGCGCGGAGGAACACCGATGCCCGGGTCGACCATGGCGCGGTCGACCAGTCGTGGTGGGCCGCGAGAGCGGCATCGACGGCTCGGCGGACGTCAGCGGCCGTGGCGATCGCGCGGCTGCGCGAGCTCCAGGGAGTGCCGGTGCGGCGCGCTGCAGCGAGATGCCGTCGCCCCGGCCCGTCGACCCGCTCCGCCACGGTGCAGCCGCACGGTGTGCGGCGCTGCCGACTGCATGTCGCGGATCGCCGCGCGCAGCCGGGACGCGCTCGGCTGACCCCGGCGCGTAGAGGCGAGACAGGCTCGTTGCGCGGTGGGGGTGCACTCATCCAGGCGATTGTGGCGCAGCGAGTGTGTAGAGTGAGAGAGCGCCATGGACGAGATCCGTTTGCGGCCCGCTTCCCGTGGCCGACGCGCGGCCGCTGCATCAGCGGCTCCTCCCCGATGGCGTCGATCGGCGCCCCGGTGGCTGACCGTCAAGCTTCCCGCCGGCGACGGCTACTCACAGATCAAGGGGATCATGCGCGGGCAGCGTCTCAACACCGTCTGCGAGGAGGCCCGCTGCCCGAACATCGCCGAGTGCTGGGGGCACGGGACGGCGACCTTCATGATCCTCGGGGACGTGTGCACGCGCGCCTGCGCCTTCTGCGCGGTCACCAGCGGCAAGCGCGGCGGCGACATCGACTGGGACGAGCCGCGCCGCGTCGGCGAGGCGGTGGCGAACATGGGCCTGCGCCACGCCGTGGTGACGTCCGTCGACCGCGACGATCTCCGCGACGGCGGCGCCGCCGTCTTCGCGGCGACCATCCGGAGCATCCGGTCGCTCGCGCCCGGGCACCACCATCGAGGTGCTGACCCCCGACTTCCAGGGGATCGCGAGGCGCTGCGCACGGTCATGGCCGAGCAGCCGGAGATCTTCAACCACAACGTCGAGAC
>CAVOII010000013.1:0-51239 GCA_963696025.1 uncultured Acidobacteriota bacterium | reverse complement strand
TGGTCTTGGGCAGCACCACGACAAAGTGCTGAGCGCCGTACAAAGACTTGGGATCAAAGCTGGCCTCACCGCTGTAAGACATGTGATAGCTAACTTGGAATTGAGTTTCGCCGGGGCGGAGAGGGAAAACGAAGGCGTACCGATTCTTTTGTTTCTGCGGCACCGGAGCCGAGTTGATGGGTTGGCCGCCGGCGGTCATCGCCATGCTTTGGTCGATCTGCGCTCCTTCGGGCAGATAAAACTCGAAGCTCTGATCGCTCATCTGCGTACGCGGCGGATCGGAAGCATTGTTCACCGCGAAAAGGCGGATGCCCTGTAACTCGCTGCCCTGCGCCTGAAAACGCATTACGTCGGCGGTTACACGGATGCCCTCAACTTTCTTGGCGACGTCGTAAACCTGCACCTCAACCGAGGTCGTTCCCGGGGGTGCCATACGGTGATAGGTCACGCCTTGATGGATCACGCGGACCAGATGGGGGCTGCTGGCGTCGTCGAACTTAAGGCTGAAATTTCCTTTGGCGT
Organism: uncultured Acidobacteriota bacterium; assembly: GCA_963696025.1. Lineage (GTDB taxonomy): Bacteria > Acidobacteriota > Terriglobia > Terriglobales > Acidobacteriaceae > JABCYV01. The sequence goes on along the minus strand of CAVOII010000013.1, from coordinate 50,717 downwards.
CGGTCGTGGTGCGACCCGACTCTTCCATTCCCTGGCCCAAACTTAAGAGCACGACATCGTCGCCCGCGGCGGGCTTTTTGGTGGTGCTGTTCGTGACTGTGCCGGTTAGGGTTTGCGCGGACGCGGAAGCGAGAAGTAGCGTCCATAGCAATACGAGAAACAATCCCCACTTTTCGCAAAGTACACGAGAAAAGGACAACCCGGTTTTTTGCTGACACGTGGTCGGCGAAAGTGTCAAACTCTGGCTCCTTTTCGGGGGCGGACTGAGGCGGTGGCGGCGGCTTCTTCCAGGCGCGCGATCTCGGCCAGAACCGCGGCCGCTTCCTCTTCCAGAGAAGTCTTCATGGTTTGGTAGTCAGAATCTGGAAACTTGCCGGCTTTGAATTCGAAATTCAGGTCGCGAAGATTTTCGTAAATCGCTTCCTTGCGCTCGCGTAGGTAGATCACGCGAGTTTTTTCCGGGCCCATGTACAGCTTCCCGGGCAGATAAAAGACATAGGCCAGCGCGCCGATCGTGATCAGGATGCAGGTCAGAAGTTCGATGCTCATATTTCCGTGTCCTTCCTGGCTTGATCGCGGAAATGTTCTAGCTCCGCGCCGTGAACTGCGGCAACGGCCCCGGCTGGCAGGACCAGGGGACGCGATCTCCACGCCCGCACAATCAGCGTAACCATCACCAGCCCAAGCACCAAAACCAAATACGGCATGATCCAGGCCACGCGATTGAAGCCGGCCTTTGTCGGTGCCGCCATGACGGTGGTGCCATACTTCTGGACAAATCCTTGCAGAGTCATGTCGTCATTGTCGCCGCGGTCCACCGCCGCCACGAGTTCGGCGCGCATGCGATCGGAGTAGGAGCAACCGACGTGGTTGCATTCGAGCAGAATCTGGTTGCAGCCGCAAACACACATCATGCGGTGGCCGAGATCGTTGACGCGGGCCGACTCGTCGCCCGCGCCGAGAAGAACGAACACGGCCAGCGACAGGACAATCAGCTGGGCGCTGCGCTTAAAGAAAACTCTGGTCATTCCGAGGAGCGCAAGCGAGGAGGAATCTGCAGTTTCCTCGGACGAGGGAGAACTGCAGATCCCTCGCTTCGCTCGGGATGACAAGAACAAAGAGTTTGGCAGCGTATTGCCTTCAATCCCCATCAGTCTCCCGCTCCTACGGGTTCGGCTCGCATTCGAGCCGGGGCCGGAACCCGCACCGGGGCCGCGTTAGGAATCAATGCCACAACCGTGCCCGCAATGATGATCCATACGCCAATCCAAATCCACATGACCAGCGGATTGAGGTGCACCTTGATGATGGGACGGCCCGTGTCCAAATTCTGGCCCTCGTAGACCACGTACAGATCCTCTTGAGGGGTCGATCGGTTGGCGACCATGGTGGAAGTTTGCTGGCTCGCCTTGTAGAAACGGCGCTCGGGGTTAAGCGTTGCAATCTGTTTTCCGCCCTTGAAGACGTTCATGACCGCCCACTCGCTGCCATAATTCGGATTGTCATCCTGAGTGTAAGACTGGCAGACGAGAGTGTAAGGGCCAATCGTCATCTTGTCGCCGAAGCCCATCTCCTGCTCTTTGTCCTGATTGAACACGGATCCGGCGAACCCGATCATGACTACGATGACGCCGAAGTGAACGATGTAGCCGCCGTAACGACGGGTGTTGCGATGTGCTAGTTGCACCATGGAGGCAAAAAGATTCTGGCCGGTATGGCGGCCAATTACGCGTCCTCCGCGAACAAACTCGGAAATGACGGTCAGCGCTACCAGCACGGACAACATGATCGTCATCAGCGAGTAGAAGTAGGAAACGTCTTTCCACGGTCTCATGCCGAGCGCGACTAGCAGCACGCCCGTGGCCACGGCGCCGATTGCCGGCCACAGGAAGTTGCGTTTCAAGCTCTCGACCGATGTCCTGCGCCACGCCAGCAATGGTCCGACCGCAGTCAACAGTAGAAGCAACAGGGCTACCGGCACGTTTACGCGATTGAAGAACGGTGGTCCGACCGTAACCTTGGTTCCCTGAACCCACTCCGAGAGCACCGGGAAGAGCGTTCCCCAAAGCACCGTGAAGCAGGCAACCAGCAGCAGCAAATTGTTGAACAGGAAACTGGACTCGCGCGAGATCAGCGATTCCAGCTTGTGCTCCGTGCGGAGGTGCGAGCGGTTCTTGACATAGAAGATAAGGCACGTTGCGAAGATGATGGCGAGAAAGGCAACGAACCAATCTCCAATCGAAGATTGCGCAAAAGCATGCACCGAACTGACTACTCCGCTGCGAGTCAGAAACGTGCCGAAAATCGAAAGCATGAAGGTCGAAAAAATCAGCCACATGTTCCAGGTCTTCAGCATGCCCCGCTTTTCCTGCATCATGACCGAGTGCAGGAATGCGGTCCCCGTGAGCCATGGCATCAGCGAAGCGTTCTCGACGGGATCCCAACCCCAATACCCGCCCCATCCCAGCACCGAGTAGGCCCAATGCGCGCCGAGAAAGACTCCACAAGTCAGAAACCCCCAAGTCACCATAGTCCATCGGCGAGTGATCTGGATCCACTTCTCACCCGGATAGCGCATGATCAACGCGGCCAGGGCAAACGCGAACGGAACGGTGAACCCTACATAGCCCAGGTACAGCATGGGCGGATGAATCACCATCTCGGGATATTGCAACAGCGGGTTGAGACCGTTGCCATCAGCGGGTAAGGAACCTTGCATTACGCCGAAAGGGTTTGCGGCGAAGTTCAGCAGCAACAAGAAGAAAACCTGCACGGCGGCGATGATGACCGAGGCGTGAGCGAATAGGCGCACGTCAGTCTTATACCTCAGCCTGAGGACGAGCCCGTAGGCAGAGAGTAGTAGGGCCCAGAAAAGCAGCGACCCTTCTTGTCCTGACCAGAGCGTGGCGAACTTATAAGGTGCCGGCAGATCGCGATTGCTGTGATGAAAAATATAGGCGATAGAAAAATCGTTCTGAAAGGCCGCGACCACCAGCACTACAGCTGCGAGGAAAACTATTGCGAAACTCGCAATACCCGCGCGACGCGCAGTTTCACCCAGCCGTCCGGCTCCAGGCCCCTTGATGACGAGCGCCAGCAGACCCGCCAGAAAAGAATACGCGCACAGCGCCAATGCGAGGAGCAGGGCAAAACTGCCTATTTGCGACATGGGGAACCTAGCCCATATTTTTTCAGAAACGCTCAAGCGAAGCAACCCCAGAGGTGCAGGGACTGAGTTTCCGGAGCCTTCCCAAGTCCGGTTTTTCTCCATGAGCGTGTGGAAGAGCCTTGCTCCGCCGCCCGGACAAGGGTGTCCGGGCCTACATGTGCATAGTGCTGGCGGAAGTCTCCAAACTTATGCAGTTTGCTGATGGTTTTGGCGAGCGAGAATTTCGCGTTCGGCTCGGAGCCAGTCCTCATTTTCGTGGCCAGGGGTGCTCCCTCGCTCCACATACAACTGATACGCGCGCTCGCGGATTTTCACTTCCAAATCAGCTGAGGAGTTCTTCGCCGGCGCACTTTTTCGAGCCAGAGGGATAGAGCCAGCTTCGGGCATGGTGATGACTTGATTGTTGGTTGCCTTAGGGGTGCGGGGAGTCTTTGCTTTTGCCATGGTGCTCCTTTGGGACTGCTAAGTCCATGAATTAGAATCGTTTATGATCAACCGCATACACTGCGGTCGTGCCTGATGAACCCCACAAAGAACATGTAGGAATTATGTATCAATGATAAACCGAAAGACTGTGGATTTGTGCGAAAGGTGGAAAGAATTAATCTCTCTGAAACATTGATTTTGTTGATAACGGTTAGTAGAAGTCGTGCGAGTTGGTTTCAGCGCGGGTGATGAAAAGCGGCAACACGCGCTCGACTTTTACCGAGATGACGTTGTCTTGATTCTGCAGAATTCCTTCCACCATAAGGAACTGCGCGGAACTCAGCAGCAGCCGGTTTTTCTGAAACAGATCGGGCATGACGATCGCATTGGCCACTCCGGTCTCGTCTTCGATGCTGAGAAAAACGAAACCTTTGGCGGTGCCAGGACGCTGACGGCAAATGACGCATCCTCCAATGCGTAAATATTGCCCATCAGGGATGTGGCTGAGGTCGCTAGCTTTATGGATGCCCATCGCTTGCATTCGTGCGCGGTGATAAGCCATGGGGTGCGGGCCGACGGTCATGCCGGTGCCGCGGAAGTCGGCAACCAGCCGTTCTTCCGAATTCATGGGACGCAGCGGGGAGTTGGTGTCGGGCTCGGGCAATTCGTCGAGCAACGGGCCGGAATGGCGGACCGCGCGTTCGACTTGCCAGAGAGCATCGCGACGATGAAAAACGAATTCACCAGGGAGATACGGAGGCATGGAGGTAATTTCTGGTTTTGAACTTTCGGTTGCTGATTTAGCCGTGGGCACAAATTCCTTGTTAAGGTTCTTGGTTTTCTCTGTGTCCCCGTGTCTCCGTGGTGAATTCCCGATTTCATTCAGCGCTCCAATTTCCGCCAGCGTATTCAATTCATCTTTACGCAACTCGGGCACACGATGGACCAGATCGCGAATAGAAGTGAATGGAGCAAGGTTCCGTTGCTGAACCAATGCTTTGGCGGCTTCTTCACGCAATCCGCGAGCGTAGCGGAGACCTAGGCGTAGAGCAACCGGACTGGCTGAATGCTGATTGCTAAGTGCTGACTGCTCCAGCGTGCACTGCCATTCTGACTTCATCACGTCGATCGGCAACACTTTCAGGCCGTGCCGTTGCGCATCTTTCACGATCGTGGCTGGACGGTAAAAGCCCATGGGCTGGTTGTTGAGCAGGGCAGCGGTGAAGGCGGCGAGGTAATGACATTTCAAATAGGCGCTGGCGTAGGCGATTAGCGCAAAGCTGGCGGCGTGAGACTCGGGGAATCCATACAGAGCGAACGAAGTGATAGAGAGAATGATCTGCTCCTGCGCCTCGCGAGAGATGCCGTTGCATTCCATGCCGCTGCGAAGCCGGGCTTCGATATCTTTCATGCGGGCTTGCGAGCGCTTGAATCCCATGGCGCGGCGCAGTTCTTCGGCTTCGCCTCCGGTGAAATTGGCAGCCACCATTGCAATGCGTAGCAATTGTTCCTGGAACAGAGGCACGCCCAGAGTGCGCGCCAGCACGGGTTCGAGTGACGGATGCAAATGGTTTACTGGTTCACGTCCCATGCGGCGCCGCAAATATGGATTCACCATCTGCCCGACAATTGGTCCCGGGCGAATGATGGCGACTTGCACCACGATGTCATAAAAACATTTTGGACGCAGACGCGGCAGGCACGACATCTGCGCCCGGCTCTCGATTTGAAACATGCCAATCGTGTCTGCCTTCTGCAGGGTGGAATACACCGTAGGATCGTCGGGCGGCAGGTGGGCGAGATCCACTTCTTCGCCGTGATGGTTGTGGATGAGTTGCAGGGAATCTTCGAGCACGGCCATCATTCCTAAGCCAAGCAGATCCACTTTGATGATGCCTAGGTCAGCGCAGTCTTCTTTGTCCCACTGAACGACGACGCGGCCCGGCATCGACGCCGGTTCGAGAGGCACGACGGAATCGAGTTGTCCCTGACAAATCACCATGCCGCCGGAATGCTGGCCGAGATGGCGCGGCAAATCCTGCACTGCGACACATAGCTCGAAATATTTTCGTAGTCGGGGATGATTCAAATCTAACCCGGCATCGCGGAAGCGATGATCCAATGTGTCATTGGCGTCGCGATATTCCCAGGTGGAAACGGCAGCCGAAACTTTGTCGAGCGTTTCAGGATCGAAACCCAGGGCCTTGCCCATTTCGCGCGAAGCCATGCGGCTGCGATACGTAATGACGTTGGCGGTCATGGCAGCGCCGCGCTCGCCATAGCGTTTGTACAGATACTGAATCACGCGTTCGCGCTGATCGCCGCTGGGAAGATCGAGATCAATGTCAGGCCACTCGCCGCGTTCCTCCGAAAGAAAACGCTCGAAGAGCAATTCCATGCTGACGGCATCGACCGCGGTAATGCCGAGCGAATAGCAGACTGCGCTGTTGGCAGCGGAGCCTCGTCCTTGTACCAGGATGTTTTCTTCACGGCAGAACCGGACTAGATCCCACACAATAAGGAAGTAGCCGGCGAGATCGAGCTCCTCAATGAGCTTTAGTTCGCGTTCAATCTGGCAGCGCGCGCGACTCTGTAGCTCTGATGCAGACCGGCCATAGCGCTGCTGAAATCCTTCCCCCGTGCGCTCTCGCATGAATGAAATCATAGTTTCGCCTTCGGGCACGGGATATTTTGGGAATTCATATCCCAGATCTTTGAAGGTGAATGCGAGCCGGGAAGACAATTCCACCGTGTTCGCACTGGCCTCGGGGAGATCGGCGAAGAGCGCTTGCATCTCTTGCGGCGATTTCAGGTAGCGTTCGGAATTGCGCGCCAACAGGCGTCCCGCAGTAGCCAGCGTGCGATGGTGACGAAGGGCGGTGAAAACATCGCAAAGTTCACGCTCTCGAGCCGTGGCATAAGAGACACCATTGGTCGCGAGTAAGGGAATCTGGAGCGAGCGGGCAATTTCGATAGCGGCGTGATTGCGCTCTTCCTGCTCCCGATGAAAATGCCGCTGTAATTCCACATAGACGTTGTTCCGGCCAAAAATGCCGATCAGCTTCTTCACGCAGCCGCGCGCTTCTTCCATGCCACCATGAGTGAGAGCAAGAGCCAGTGGGCCGTCGTCGTCGCCGGTGAGGCAGATGAGTCCGGCGGCATGTTCTTGCAGTTCCTCTTCCCGCACCCTGCCTTCACCTTTCGCCGCGCGCAACTTCATTTTCGTAATCAGGCGACAGAGATTTTGATATCCGAGGCGGGAAGAAACGAGAAGGGGAAGGCGAAATCCACCACAGAGACATAGAGACACAGAGGAATCTTTTGATTTGTGATTTGTTATCTGCTCTGTGGCGCTGCGTCTCTGTGGTGAAAAGTATTCGCATGTTACCTCCGCTCCAATGTGCGCCTTGATCCGCGCTTTCTTCGCCGCCATGTGAAAACGCGGAGAGCCATAGACGCCGTCACGATCGAGCAGTGCCATCGCCGGCATATTCAGATTGGCGCAGGCCGCGACTAAGCTCTCGGGCAGAGAAGCGCCTTCGAGAAAGCTGAAAGCAGAACGGGAGTGAAGTTCGATGTACATTGAAAGCAGCATTCAGCACTCAGAACTCAGCCAACGAATTAGTATTATCTTGTCTTGGCTAAATGCTGAGTGCTGATTGCTAGTCATATGTTCCTTCCAAAATCCATCTTCCGCCGAGCCGATCGCGGACCAGGCGATATAAAGCGATGCCAGCTTCTCCTTGCACCGCGATGTCCCATTCGTCGCGCGCCCAGCCTTCCTGCTCCCACCAGTCCCCGGACGAGCGCCACGGTCCAGCCGCCCAGAGAATTTCTCCGTGCATTTCTTTATTCTTGGGGCAGTTGATGGACGCAGGCTTGCCGTCCTGCAAGGTTACCGCTACGTCGACTGGTGGACGGAAAATGCGCAGCGCAGTCACGAGATTGTCGGAACTATCACTGCTGAATCCACCACGGAGACACGGAGGCACGGAGAAATTCAATGAAGACATTGGACCTGAAAAATGTAGATTGTTCTTCTCCGTGCCTCCATGCCTTCGTGGTGAAAACGGTTCGCTGGGTATGAAGCGCTGCATGCGGAAGCCCTCGGGACGATGAGTGTCCAGCAGTTCGAATGATCCCACTTTGTCTTCTCCTACGATGCCCGCAATCCTGGCCAGCGTAAGCTCGAGTTTCTCCGGTTCAGGTGAAGGCGGAAGAAAAAGTCCGTTCTGTGCCGCCCGCGGCCGCACCGGTTCTGCCGCCAGTTGAATCTTGACGATGGGAGCTCCCGGAGGATGCGCTTTCAAATCAAGTTGCAACAGCTTGAGGAAAGTTCTGGAGTCAAGCAGCGGGACGGGAATCCGAAGAGTGCGCCTAAACAGATTGTGTGGGGACGGGCGCCCTCGCCCGTCCAGGTCGAGCGCAAGCTCGGCAGATTCGTCATTCTGGTACCCGTTTTGTAATTCCAAATTTAGGCGCAATTCTTGAGTCGCTAACGCTCGGGCCTCTAGACGGGCACACAGTTGCTCCAATAACCGTCCCAACAGAAATGCCAGTGGTTCCAGCAGCACGAGGGGATATTCCAGTTCGATCACTTCCTCGAAAATCAGCGGCGGTTCGAATGGAACTAATGTGCGCGAAGTTGCGCCACGTGCCAGTTTTTGTAAATGGATTCCAGCATGCCCCAGACGCTCACTCAGCGCGACATCTGGTAATGCCGCCAGATCGCGCAGCTTGCGAATTCCCCAACGGCTGAAGGTTTCCAATAACTGCCCGGATTCCTGAGCCGAGTTTGCAAACAATACTTCCACTGGCAAACTGCCCAACTGTTCCGCCTCTTTCCCTTCCGAAATCACGGTCACGCCCAAAAATCCCCGAGCCGCCAGCGCGGCTGTATCCGGATTGCCCGCCACGGCCACGCTGGCCTCGAGCCCAAGATCGGAAGCGCGGCGTGCCAAAGCTCGCGCAATTTTGGGCAGAGGGCCGAAAAGCGGCTGCAGCCCGGCAAGATCCAACACGATTGTGTCGCAACCGTGGGCTTCCACTCGTGGTGAAAAAGACTGCGCGCAATCCAGCAGCGCGGCATGGGCAGCGGCTTCTTGTGGCAGGGAACGGGCTCGCAACACCAAACCGGCGCAAGGTTCTATCTGCAGCCTGGACATTCCCGGATTCACTCCGGCGCGGCGCGCGTTTTCATTCACGACGAAAACTTTTTGCAGCGGAGCCCTGCCTTCGAGCACAGCCAGAGACTGCGAACGCAACGCCGGTTCAGCACGCAACAGCGCTTCCACGGGAAAATCAGGAACGAAGATGCAGGCAAAGGGCATAATGAAAAAGCTGTCAGCGTTCAGCCATCAGTTCTCAGCTCGGAACTCTCTTGCGCGAGCCAGAGGTTCCCGCGACAGCCGCCAGGCTGGCGGCGCCACAAATTTATCCCGCTCGCACTTTCGTTGTGAATGCGGTCGTGACCGATGCAGTTGGTTTGCGTTCCAGTCGTGACCGCAAAAGTTCTCCTTGTACTTGAAGCCCATCCAGAAGCTGGGCATGAGCCGGAGAAGTTTCTGCTGAAAGCTGACAGCTGAAAGCTGACAGCTTCTTCCCTGAAACTTTCATCAGCAGCGAGGCGCAGGTCCGCGCACACGGTACCTGGCTGATGACGAATAACACCGTGGGCGTGTGCTCTACCGCGCGCTGAAAACGAAACCAGGAAGTCAACGGAATGCGCCGTGCCATCTTCAATGGAGTATCGCCGAGATCGATAATCACCAGCCCGAAGCCGCCACTTTGCAAGAGCAGGTCAGTAACCCGTAAAGCCTGCTCAACTGGCTTTTCGATTTTCTTATTCTTCTCGGTGTCTCTGAGTTTCTGTGGTGAATCTGGTTTGTGCAAATGTCCGCACCGGACCCAAAGCATTTTTTCGAAATTCACTCCAGCCGCCGCAGCGGAGTGAGGATTGAAAGCATCGCTGATGTCCACCAGAGCGCACACTTCCTGCCGTTGCGTCGCTGCCGCCAAGGCGGCCAACAATACACTGGTGCGTCCGGACGAGGCTGGCCCACAAATCTCGGTCAGGCATCCGCGCGGCAGTCCGCCGGTAAGCACGTCGATCTCGCGGACGCCACTCGAAACCATCTGCGGAGTGGGCCGCACATCCAATCGCGACGCGAGAGTCACCCCTGGGAGCTTGGGCAGGGCTGACAAGCGTTTAAAAACCAGCGTGGGCCACGCCGAGGCGACAACGGCAACCGGGCGGCCCGAAGCCGCAGAAGAAACAAGCGGTAAAGACGACATGGAACCTCAGGATTTCAGGGAACGTCAGGGCCGCGACCGGCTCTGGGGCGGATATGAATATTCGCCTTTTGTTCGCTATTAATTGTTCTACTGCTGAGCGGAGTTGTCAAGCATATTAAAAATTATTTGCCCCACAGGATTCATAGCAGAGGCGGCACGAACGCCCGCTTCTAGAGAACGACACGAGCTTCATGCTTCACGCTAATGCTAAAGCTGGAACGATACTCTAGCCCGCGTGCTTTGTTATAATCAGCATCGACTCATTGGCGCTATCGTCTAGGGGTTAGGACGGAAGATTCTCAATGGTCTTTTCCACAACTTAACAACCGTGTTTTCAGTAGTTTAAAAAAGTTTACACTAAGATAGCGGATGCGCCTCGTATTTTCCATGTAAGTAGCTGGCGTATCAGTTGATTGCAACGAAATTTTGCGGTGCGCCTCGTGAGTCTCAGTGCAAAGAAAAGTGTAAATTTTAGTGTAAAGTGAAGTTGCCGCCAGCGGCGCTATCGTCTAGGGGTTAGGACGTGGGATTCTCAATCCCAAAACCCGGGTTCGATTCCCGGTAGCGCTACCAAACCTTCGCAAACCACTTTCCCCAGTCGCTTCGCACTAACTCAGTTACCTCGGTACTGTTCGGCTATTGCGTTTTGAAAACTAAGCTAGGGCATGGACTGGCGCAAACTATGCAAGCACGAAAACTGGCACAAAGACGCCGAGCTACTGCCGCTAATGGACGACGCGGCGCTGGCGGCACTGGCCAAGGACATCAAGGAACACGGCGTACAACAACCAATCGTGCTATTCCAAGGTAAGGTGCTGGACGGCCGGAATCGCTTGCGCGCCTGCGAAAATCTAGAAGTCCCGCTCACATCCAAGAACTTCGTTCAGTTCCAGCCAAATGGTTTTTCCACACGGCAGTTTGTCTTCACCCAAAACTTGCACCGACGACAGTTAACGATCGACCAGCGTGCCGCGATAGCCGCCGAACTGAAACCATCGTTCGAAGCCGAAATGAAACGGCGACAGATTGAAGCGGGTAGCTATGGCGCGCAGGGCGGACGGGGAAAGAAGAAGAAACCCTCAAGCCAAGAAAAGCCTAAGGGTTTAACGGCAGCTAAGCTAGCTGCGCGGTTTGTGGGTGCCGTTTCTGACAGCTACGTGAAAGATGTCCTTTCGCTGGAGAAAAGAAAACGGGGCACGCTGAAACGCATCAAGAATGGTGAAATCACTATTTCAGATGCAAAGAAAGAAGTTGCAGAAGAGTGGTTTCAGCCGCGTCCTATTACGGAACAATTCCCCGTGAAGCCGTACACGTTTCTGGACGCGAGGGAAGAGTACTGGAGAAAGCGAAAAAGTCAGTGGCACGCGCGAGGGGTCAAGGGTGGCCACGACGGACAAGTGGGAGCTGGCACGTATGGCGTGCGAGACAGGAAGAAGGAGACTTCCGCGTTTGACCCAGTGCTGGCCGAGTTCGTGTACGCTTCGTTTTGTCCAGCAAACGGCCGAGTATTGGACCCTTTTTCTGGCGAAGCCATAAAAGGTCTGGTGGCGGCTGAAAGAGGACTACAGTACATCGGGATAGATTGCCGCGAAAACCAAGTTGAAGCGAATCGAACGCGGGCGGCAAAACTTGGCTTAGAGCCTAGATGGATACATGGCAATAGCGAGAAACTATTAAAGGTAATTAATTCAGAGTCTGATTTCGACCTTGTTTTCACTTCGCCGCCGTACTATGGCTTGGAGAAGTACAGCGATAATGCGGACGACATTTCTGCCGCGAAAAGCTACCCCGAGTTTCTCGAACGCTATGAAAGTATTTTTCGACAGGCCGTTACTCACCTGAAACCCAATCGCTTCTTACTGGTCAAGATAGGGGATGTTCGCGACGAAAGAGGATTCTTCCGCAATCTGGTCGGGGACAACATTGCGTGCTTTCTCAGACTTGGATTGAAGTTCTACAATCACGCAGTTTTGGTCACCAACGATGGGACGGCGGCGCGCCGCGTCGGCAATCAGTTTCCTAATTACAGAAAGCTGGTGGGTGACTTACAGCATGTACTTTGTTTCTTAAAGGGCGATGACCCCAAGGTGCTGCCTAAGGCGCTCGGCCTGATACCGAGGAAACTGGTTCGCCTCGACGAGCCAGCGGCCACTGCACAGAGCCAAAAAAGTGGGGCGAAAGTGCAGTGAAAAAATACGACTATCAACCCGCTGAACCGTCCAGCGCGTTGCGGTTCCCGAATAAGAAACTGCGCGCCAGTGTGATTGCTGATTACGTGCGTACTGCCGGGTATCGTGGCGTTGTTGTGTTCACTTGCGGTAACGCGGCGCGCGCATTGCGCGAGTGCGGCCTTGAGGTGGTGGAAATCGGGTCGCGCGGCGACTTGCAAACTCAAAAGTGGTGGAAGGCCGCAGAAATTCACCGCCTCCACCCAGATTTGTTCGATGCGACCAGTGGACACTTACCGGCGTGCTTGATGGTTGAAGTTGGAAAAGCATTCCGCGAACATTTGGGAGACTTGCAACCCGGCCAATACGCTGTGCCGACGGGCAGCGGCGAAACCATTATGTGCCTCCGTGCTGCCTATCCCGATCCCGACATCCTATTTCACGCGGCTTATGACGATAGCAAACCGGAAACCACCCGCGATCCCATGAATCCCCTAAATGACTTTGTCGATGCACTGTTCACTTGGATCGCGCCGATGTTCACGCGCAGGCTAATCAAGTCCAAATAGGGTCTTCAAATCCGGCGTGCCGGTTAAGAAAACCTCCCCTTTCTTATCTTTACTGCTGGACATTCGCGCGTTGCTGTGGCAGAGTCGTCACCTACTTGATTGACGCGTGCCGATAGCTTGTGGCGTGAAATTGCGCGGCGCGTGACTAGGCAACGATGTACCCGGACTCCCGGAGCCTAGCGGGGTGCATAAGCGGCCTCGAAAATCCAACCGCTGAAATCCACACTTTGACCTTGTGTGGAGTCATTCGTGAAAACTGAAGCGTTGTTGTTCGATATAAACACAGCCGCCGAGCTTGTTGGCGTCGGCGTTGGCGTTATCCGCAACTGGGTGCGCGATAGCTTGCCATTCGTGCGTGGTGGACGCGGCGGCAAGAAGATGTTCACGCGCCGCGACCTGGAGCGCTGGATTGAGCGCCAGAAAGAATCAACCGAAGCAGCATAGCCGCGTCGTAACTGGCGCGCCGTTTTGGTGCATGGTTGCACCACTCAATGTTTAGGTCAGGAAAATGCGTTTATGACAGAATATCCAAGAAAAGTCACAACCCCAAACGGACAGCAGTTCGAGATTAGAACCGCCGCGTTGGATACTGAGTGTGGTCACACGTGGTACCAGTGGCCGCGCCTCTTCAACGACCTTTTTCTCCGCTACAACACGCCGCCATCGTTGTACATCACGCTCCACTTTTTCTGGAGCGCTTGCGTTGGTTACAGCTTTCCAAAAGGCACAATTTCACTTGCACAAATACCTGTCGCTGTGCGCGAGTTGCGAAAATGGCGAGCGGCGCTTTTGGAATCCGACATTTTTGAAGTTGTGCGGCAAGCCAAGCTTGGCGACCAAAAAGGTTCCGACTATCAATTCAACGAAACCAGTCCGCGTAAGTGGGAGTGGTTTTTCCACACGGCGGCAACGGTAGCAAGGCACGGCGCTGTAGGCGACCATGACGTAACGCCGGAGGATTTCGGCGACGCCTTTGCGTGGCTGAAAACGCACGATTGGAAAGTGGAGCCGATCGATGATTATGAATCGCTGCCTATCGAACTGGATGAGGCAACCAAGGATTACGCCGCCGATGTGCTGGCGGCGTGGATGGCTGCGCCGCTGCGCGCCAAGAAGAAAGGCGGCTAGTTGCAACCGTGGCTTAACCGTGGTTCAACCGTGGTACCAGCGTGTGTGGCACACGCTGAGGAGCGTGTTTGGCACACGCTGGAGGTAGTGTGTGAAACACGCTCGGTGCGTGTGTGGTACACGCTCGGGAGCGTGTGTGGCACACGCCTCTTGAGAAGTTGCTTATAAGTCAGAAAAAGTCAAACAAGGTTTACAAGAAGTCGCAAACCTTTTTTGACGTTTTCTGACACGCTTCGCGCATTGGGAGAAACATATATGTATCAAAACGCAATTTACGAAACGGTTGCTGACCACTTTCAAGGTTACTTTACCGGCGCTTATGACGGTAGCTATCAAACGCCGCAATCTGAAGCCGCACGGCGCGACTTCAACCGCTTAACAGACAACCGCCTTTTGTGGACGCAGGTTCATGGTGATTTCAAGGATGCCGCCAAGCGCGCGCTCTTCGTCCGGTATCCGCACTGGCAGCAGCTATACGAATGTTGTCGAGATTCTGTGCGCGAGCACGCCAAGCTTGAAACGCAGTGGGTAGGCGGTGACACTTGCGCCAAAATTATGCGCGATGCGATGACCATTCTGCGGGTTCGCCACGGCTTGAAAGTTCCGCGCTGGTGGTTGCCGATGATGGATCAGTTGCGCAGCGCGCGGGAAGAGGGATAACACGCGACTGGCAGTATGCAATGGCTGAAACGATCCAAACCGATTGGCGGAAACTGGCAGCTTCCCAGTTCCCCGGATTCCAGATTATCGGCAACGGTCCGTTTGCTTGTTTCGACGGTAATTCCGTGCGGCTTTTCGAGTTTGAATTAGAAGCGCGCTTCACAGGTAGACACGTGCAACAAATCCAGATACCACACCGCCGTGCATTCCGGAGAAAATTCGATGTCGAATAAATGCAACGCTCACTTTTCTGCGGGGCGGCGTACCTGTCCTGCGATTTTTCGCCGGATTGCGGACAGCGTGACCACGGTAGAAAAGTTCCCCTCACATGCGCCAGCCATGGTGAGTGTTATGGCGATGTTTTACCAACTGAGGGATAGTTTCCGGGTTGCCGACCAACCACCCAATGGCTTCCCCGAAGGCCGTTTTTGGATAACTTGGGTTGGCGGGGGCAAGAAAACCCGAAGGCTGATCACCGGAGGGCTGCTTTGTGAATCGTCAGTGCCAAATTGAGGCCAGTCAGGCCGTTCGAATAGACCCGTCTGTTGTCTATTCCGCTTTCACCCACTTATCCGACCCTGTCAGCTTGACTGACACATCGGATAAGAAGAGGTGTAGGGGCTTGCCATCGATGGTCCCGCGGTGCTCGGTTGAGAACAGGAGGGGACCTGCTTTTTTGTAACCTGTCCACGTTGCGGTGACGACCGCCGGCTTCACGTTCCCGCCGTGGTGGAAGACAAGGTACTCAACGCGGTTGTCTTTGCCGACGTAGAGGTTCCACGTGTCGCCGGGCGTATAACCGCCGCCTTCGGCGGGATACTTCACTGAGACCAACTCGGCCGATCCCTGGCCCACGGGCAGTTTATGCGTACCCTGATCGGTCACAGTAGCGCTGGTGTCCCAGTAAGCATGGAAGGGGAACAGAAGCCAATAATTACCGTTGGTGAATTCCGGGTCGATTTTGTTTTTCACGTCGTCGGGCTGGCTGCTGAGCTCAGAGCGCACATAAATGACCTTTTGGAGTCCATAGAATGGAGTCCACAAAGAGATCTTGCCGGTCTTCGGCTCCCACTCCCACGGTTGGGAGATATTCACACCTGGGAACTGTAGATTAAAGGTAAAGCGGATCGCTTCGACTTGCCCCCACGAGTCGAGACCATATGTTTTGGCGATCTGTTCGAGAATTGGCGGGCGGGTCTGCGCCCCGGAAGTTGCAGCAAGGATCAATAACCCAAAAAAAACTGGCAGAAGACGAATCGCTGTACGACACCACGAATTTGTCATGGAGGTTCTCCTGGGTGACTTTAACGACCCATGTTGGATGATTATTCCCGGTTGACGAGCCAACCGCAAGTCAACTGTTCGCTATCAGGCCATTACACTTAAAACCCCGCTCGCTGTGTTATCGCAGCCAGTTTCCGGCCAGCGCCGCCGCGCCGGAAAACCGGCACCCGCGATAGAGCGATACCAACGCTAGAAACAATCAAGACCAACCCCAACACCAACCCCACAGATAGTGCATTACAGCCTGTACACGGAGAAGAAGTCCCCGGACCATGCCGTACCAACCTTGGCGGCGACATCGTGCAGCACGGCTTACCGCCTGTGCGGCGTTTCAGCACGCGCGCGCCGGTATCTGGTAGCCGAAACCACAGACTTTCATTGTGATCCGCGCCGTTTTCAGCCGGTTTCTAGCGCACTTCGTCGGCGCGGCGTTATCAGCACGCGCGCGCTGGTATCTCATTATGCGTTGTGCTCTGCTGTGAAATACCCCGATTGGCGTGGAGTACGAGGCGTATCGCAATCGGTCGCAAATCCGCGCGCGCATGTGGTTGGCGGCGCTACAACTTGCGGCGACAGAAAAGAGACCTCATGAGGTACATATTTGATTTTCGGCGGGAACTGCACGGCGCTCGCCAGTGCATGACGTGTGATTCCTAAATTCCAGCGGAGCTATTCAGCGGACTTTAGCCGCGATTCCAGCCACAATGCTAAGCGTTTAGACCCGTAACAGGCGCGTGTTCCAGTAGTACCTAACCGATTGGAGGATGCCATGTCGGACGACATTTTGCGGCAAGCCGCCGCCGCGCTTGGAAAGAAAGGCGGCAAGAGCCGGAGCGCCGCCAAGGTTGCCGCCAGCCGTGAAAACGGCCGCAAGAATATCAAGCCGAAACCTGAAGCTGCGCCGGTACAGAAACCAGCGCCAGTGACGCCGATGCTTTTTATTGGCGGATATGGAGAAAAATAAGTGGCCGGCCGTCCCAGACTTTCCGATCATGACGCGTGGCTGAAAGGCACGCCAACGAAGTCCGCTGGCGCGCGCGAATCCGTTTTCGCATTTGGCAAGCCGAAAAAGCCGAAAGATTTGTCGCCGGTTGCCAGCAACGAATGGGACCGCGTTGTGAAGCAACTTATTAAGCGTAAAGTTAGCACGGCTTTGGATGCTAGCGCACTCGAAAGTTATTGCCGCACTTTTGCGCTGTGGCGCGGCTTCATGATCGAAGCCGAATTGAACCCCATGATTGACGAACCAGTTTTGGATAAAAACGGTGTGGTGCATCAGCGCCGGATTACCAACCCCGCCGCGAAGCATTGCATGGCGCTGGGAAATTTGCTGGCGCGCTATCAACGCGAGTTCAGCGCGACACCCGCAAGCCGTGAAACAGCAAGACCAACCGCGCCGCCAGCGCCACCGAAAAACGCGGTTGTACCCGGTAGCGTCGAGGACTTGATCCAACAGCGCGACGCGCTTGAAGCTTTGGAAAAAGAAACAGCGCCGGAATATGAAACCGAGCCGGAGGGAGAATCGAATGACTTACTCAACGACATCTGAGGTTAATTCACAAATCGAAATCGCCGCGCACTGGCGACCGATCTTGGACGCGGTTGGTTGCGATACACGCGGCTGGTCGCCGTGGGACCTTTGGCGGCTTGCGCCGCTTGTGTTGAAAGATCCAGCGGTTGACGAAAGTCGTCGGGAAAAACACGACCAATGGCGGCAGCAACACTTCCACATTTACGGAACCAAGCTTTCGGATTTCCTTCCTCCGCAGAGTTTGCTGTTGGAAGCGATCAGCGAATTGCCGGAGGCGACAAGAACAGAAATACGAGCACGCATAGCCGCCGCAAGGGGGAAGAAATGACCACGCCACCGTTTGGATGGATTCATGTCAAAAGCCTAGCCGGAAAATCCAGCTTAGGTTTTCACTGCAAGCGATGCCACATCGTTATTTACCACGGCATCACAGAGCGCGGCGTTTTCCATTGCGGCAAATTTGAAAAGCCGATCAACAAGGCGCTGGATAAGTTGCCGCTGTACAGGATCGAGCGCGTATCCGGCGACGGTTTGGTTGGCAATGTCAACGGACGCAACTATGCGCTGATCGGGTTTGACTGATGGCACACACACTGGAGCTTATCGCACTTGATTGGCTGGCAAAGCGCAACGCCGCCGCGCTTTCAACGCACCACGTCCACCGCGCCACAGTGGAAAAGTACAAGCGGCTGACAACGCAAGCGCCGCCAATTTCGATAAAAGGCGACGGACGAATCTTGGACGGTTTACACAGGACGCAAGTCGCGCTCGAAAAAGGCGAATCGTGGATCATGTGCAACGTGCAGGAAATTCTTGCTGGCGAGTAGCCGTAACACACGCCGGTAAATGTAGCAAGTGAAAGTTTCTTCGATTGGAGGAAGTATGAATTGCAAATATGTTTTCGGTCCAAACGCCGGCCAGACGTGCCACGTGCCGCGCGATCAGTTTATCGACATTCTAATTAAATCCGGCGTGCTGGAGGTTGTTTCTACCGACGAGCCGCGCACGGTCGCGCTGCCGCCGCAACCAACGTGGGGCATAAAAGTCATGCCAACGTCCGGCGAGGTTGCCATCCAGTGCGATTACTTACGCGAAACGCGGTACTTTCGCGGCAAGCCGGAGGACGCGCCAACTTTCAAGGTTGGACACAGCACGCCGCCTGAGGAAGTTTTGCGTGCTTACGCCTTGCAGTACAAATCGGCTTTCGGGATGGCAAACGAATTGGAAGTCAACTACGAAAGACAGCGGAAAGCCGCACAGGAGCGATCATGACTTTTCCAGTGTACGAGCCGGTACTAATTCTTTATTTCGGCGCAACAGCGCCGGTAAGTGTGTTGCCGGAAGTTGCGGCAATGGCAATCACCAGCGGTTTGGCTGTGGAATACAAATCGCCAACGGAGCAAGAATGAGGTCCGCGTTTGATCGCTGGGCGCTTTCCTTGCCAGTACCGGCGCTGGCGTTGCCAGCGTTGGAAAATCCGACGGGAATTGATTTGGAAGAACGCGCCGTGGCGATTTCTTACGATCTGTGTCCACAGAACGAAAAGGAATTGGCGCAAACGCTGATACAGTGCGGCACGCTGGATTATTTGAGTGACCCGAAACACGCGCGTGTGACGTTAGAGGATTGATTTTATGAACAAACCAACAGGAATAGAAAAGCGCGCCGTTGCTGGATTGCGCGCGGAATCGCAAGGGGAGGAGCTTGCTTTGGTCGGGCGCGCCGCAAGTTTTAACGTCCTGAGTCCAAACAATCAAGGTTTCCGCGAACGAATAGCGCCGGGTGCTTTCTCGCGGTCGCTTGCCAACAAAGCGGACGTGCGCTGTTTACTCAACCATGATCCCTCGCTGATTCTGGGACGGATAAAAGCGGGCACACTAAAAGTTTGGGAAGACGAGCGCGGTTTGAATTACCGATGCCAGCTTGACCATAACCAGCAAATGCACCGCGATTTGCACTCGGCAATCAAGCGGGGAGACCTAGATCAGTGCTCATTTTCTTTCTGCCTTGCTGATAGCGACGGCGATTTCTGGGACGAAGGCGAGGAAAATGGCGAGCGCTTTGTGCGCCGCACTTTGCGTAACTTGGATTTGCTCGATGTCTCGCCTGTCACATTTCCATATTATTCGGACGACGACGCCACCGCTGTGGCGGCTCGCCATGTTGGCGCGGTAACAGATTCCGCGCGCCGCGCACGCGCCGCCGCGATTGGTGAGCAAATCCGCCAGCAACGCATTGCGGACGCCGGTAGGGACGCCGCCGAGGATCTCAAGTGGTTGCGGCGCATGGCTGAAATACCGAGAAACTAAATGGCTAACCTGCACAGCGTTAAAAAAGTGCGTTTGCCACAGCTAAAGCACAAGCACGGCGACGCGGTTTGGTGTTGCGATACGAAAGAGCTTTTTGTTTCAGTTGGCGGCGAGTTGGTTTTGCTTACTGAATTTTTTAGACGGTGGCCGGACGGGCCAACCGCGCCGTGGAGCGAAGCTGTTAACACAGATTTTTTGAAGCGCAATCCGCGCATAGCTGAAGCGCTGGAGAAAATACACAGGAGAAATTATCGTGGCCAACTTTCATAGCATGAACAGCTCGCGGTTGCCAGCCAAAGGCGTGGTTGGCGACGTGTATATGGCTACGGAAACTCGCGATTTATTTATCGCAGTAGCCGATGGACGATTGATTCCTCTTGCGGGACTTTTGAATCCGGTAACTGTGGTAGGCGCACGCGGACCGCAAGGCGAAACCGGCGTAGCTGGCGGAATTGGACCGCACGGTTTGCAAGGACCGGCTGGACGGGATGGTGTGGATGGTAAATCAGTTTCAGGACCGAAAGGTTCGCGCGGCGCAACCGGCGCGACTGGCAAAGATGGACGCGATGGTGTTGATGGAAAAGATGGCGCAACCGGCGCGCAAGGACCGCAAGGCATACAAGGTCCGAAAGGCGATAAAGGCGACGTGTTGTACGTTGGCGATGCTGAAATGGAAGCTGCTGTGAAAGAAGCACGCGCGGCAATGATTGACCAGCACGCACGATTTTTGGCGGCTATCCGACAGGCTTTAAGCCACGCCGGAAACCTGCCAGCAAGCAACAAAGCCGCTGTGCAAGGCGTGATTACGAAAATGCGTCAAGACGCCGGTTTGGAAAAAAGGAGACCACATGGGCATTACGCCAAATCTCGGATTGCTTTTAAGCGGCCACGGTGCGGATACGCACAACGATGGCACCTCGGCTTTTGATCTTGATACCAACATGCAAATTATCGACGAGGCGGTTGGTAGTGGCGGCGGCACGAATATTGTAACCAAGACAGCCGATTACACGGCGAAAGCTGGCGACGTTGTTCTGTGCGATACCAGCGCCGGAGGATTTACCGTCACGATTCCGCTTAGTGCCAGCAACAAAAGCAAGGCGATAACCGTCAAGAAAAAGTCAGCCGACAGCAACGTGTTGACCATCGCGGCTAGTGGCAGCGATTCGCTGGACACTTTCGGCGCAACGATTACCACAAACCAGCCGGGCACGGCGCTGGATTTCTTAGGCGACGGCACAGCCACATGGGAATTGATCTAAAAAAGGAGAAACGAAAATGTCACAGCAAAGAAACCTCATCGACAGACCCGCACCGCACACGGCGCGCAACACAAGCGCCGCGTATGGCAGCAAAGAATGGGAACAGGACAATGCAAATGAAATTTCTGAACGTCCGGTTGCGCTCCCGCTCGACAAGCGCGCGTATCCTTACGGAAAACCAGACCCTAGAAAATAAGCTTTTCCGGAAGACCGCGTTGGCTGGATAAACAGCCGCCAGCGCGGCACAAGTTTTGGTAAACCGAACGCGGCGGTCATCCTCGCGTACTAGCCTGTGGCGTGCAATGTCTTGTTTAATCGCCACCGTTTTTCGTTGGTTGCGCCTAACCAACGGCTTTTTGCTCGCCAGCGCCGTTGACAGACGGCGTTGGCTTTTTTCTAGCTTTTATATTTCGCGTCACGAGGTAGGGCTCGGCGCGATAGTGCCGGTAACGGAATGGGACCGGCGCGCAAGGGACGGCGTTGCCGCCATTCAAGGTACTCGATAACCTACTCCCCGGCGACGCCAAACCCGTTACACGCGGCGGCTATATTAACGGCTAGGTTGCGCGAAACAACCTTGCATGAATGCCAGCGCCGCCGTGGTTAACTGGACATTTTCCTTCGGTGGCGCTGGTACCCCAACTTATGTCAACGGCACTGGCAACAATCGAAAATCGCGGCCTGGGGTTGCGTGCCAAGAAACGCAAGCACAGCGACGCGCTAATTCAAAAGCATGTCCTGATTCTGGAAACACTGGCAAAAGTCAACGGCGGCACTTTGCCGTCGTACAAGTGGATGCGTGACCACGGCTACTTTGCCAGCTACGATATGTCGTGCCAGTACCCCGCCGTCTTTGCACATATCCCGCGTGAGTGTGAAAAGAAGTTCGAGATTTACAAGGCGCACAATTCCGCCGTGCCGGAAATTATTCCGCCAGTAAAGCAGCAAATCCTTGCACCAGCCAAGTACAAAAGCATCAGCGATTACGATGTCCCTGGCGCGCGCTTTTCGCCAACGGAATTGCGAATCAGCGAAGGCATCAGCGAGACCGATTGGCTTTCTATTGGTCGCGCGATTACGCACATCCAGCAAAGCGGTTTTTTCTGGGTAGGCGACTGGTGCATGTATGGCTTCAAGGTTTTCGGAAAGAAAGTCACAAACGATTTGGCACAGCAAGCAACCGGCTACAGCCGCCACGTACTCCACGGCTGTTTACGTGTGGCGCGCCGCTTTCCGCCTGAGCGCCGCCGCGAGGAATTAACTTTCTATCACCACATGGTGCTTTGCAAATTTCTACCGGAGCTTGCCGACAAGCTTTTAGCTGAGGCGGCGGAGTACGGCTACACAGGTCGGCAAATCCGCGAAATGGCCGACGAAGCTGTCGGCAAAAAGAAACGCCAACGCGGTACGAAAATTTATCTTGAGCTGCCGGACTATATGCACAAGGAATTGACGGAACGCGCAACGGGACGGCTCGGCTGGTTTATTCCGCAGATCATCATCGCGGAATGGTTGGAACGAAAACGTGAAGGGAAATTATGAGTCAACTTTGGCAAGCAATGAAACTGGCAAGCACGGACGCTATGGTCGGCAACGCGGACGCGCTGGCGGAATTGCGCGGCACATCCAGCGGCTTTATTTTGATTCACGGACCGATGGGTACCGGCAAAACCAGCTTGGCGCTGGCGCTGTGCAAGGAGCGTACCGGATTACAGATTGAAGAAAACCAGACAGTGTGGCGCATGGGTCACGAAGGATATGCGAGCCATGTTCACGCTGCGGACTTCGACATATCGGAAGACGCAAAGTTGCGTTGGTTCTTCGGCGTGCGTGATAAGGTTTTCATCATCGTTGACGAAGCACAAACCTTGACCAGTATCCGCCAGCAAACGCGTCTTAAAACCTTACCGGCGCGACCGGACCTTACGCTCGTGTTTTGCACCACGAATCCAGAAAAGCTCGATCCGGCGTTGTTTGATCGTTGCGTGAAAATCCGGCTTGGACCACTATCGGCGCGTGATTTGCCTGTGCTGGTAAAGAAAGCGTGCGCGGCGCGAGGAATACCTTTCGACGCTGAAATCGTGAAAGCTATGAATAGGTCAGGAATCTTTCGACCGCGTGCGATCATCTCAGCTGTAGATGCGGTGGCGGCTGGCAAGTCGATTACGGAAGCCGTTGCCGGACAGCACGTGTAAAAGCGCGGATTTCTGGTGGCCGAAACGGAATTGTTCGGGTGGACACTATTGGACAGGGACTAAACAAAGGTCTCATAATGAGATAGGAGTTGGTACGGTTTTACGAACAGGCCAAAGTTCTCTAGTGCAAACTGCCAACCTTGGGTTATAGTCGCAAGCCATGACGGTTGGCATAGGCGCGATCTGTGAAGACGGAAAGGCAGTAGTTGTTGCCGCCGATAAGATGGTTACATTCGGCGCACCAATGAACTTGCAGACCGAACCTCCTTCACTCAGGAAGATTATTGAACTGACCGACAGAGTTCTGCTTGTATTTTCGGGTGGTACGGCGGACGGCGAGCAGATCGTTTCTGGCGCGAAACCGAAAATACCGGCTGGCGCTAATCTGCCGGTGGGTCAAGTTGCTCAGGCTGTACAAGAATCCTATTCTCAGCATAAGCAACGCAGAGTCGAGGATACGATACTACGACCTTTGTTGGGAGCTACCTTCCAGCAGTTTCAAACGATGGTGTCCCAGTCGCCATCGTCTCAGATTTTGCAACAAGTATTGGCTGTAATTGGACAGCACAATTTGAATACGGACATTCTGGTGGCGGGTATGGACGACGCAGGGGCGCACCTTTTCGCGGTGCAACATCCCGGTGTGCTTCTTCCGTTGGCTACAACTGGATTCGGCGCAATCGGCTCTGGGGGCCTGCACGCTGGAGTACGAATGTCGCTATCGCAACACACCCGAGCCGCAACTTTGGTCGATACTATTTACAACGTTTACGAGGCGAAAAGGGCGTCAGAAGTTGCTCCCGGTGTCGGTAAGCTTACCGACCTCGCCTTGATCCACAATGGGCGCATCAGTTTTGCTGGGCCGGACCTAATGAAGGCTCTGGAACATGCGCACAAAGAAAAGCCTGCACCTAGTAAGGCAGAGCAGGACGCGATAAAGAAGGCGTGTGATGAAACTATCAGACAACCCGATCAATCTGGATCTTCCAACCCTGCCCCTAAATCCTGACCAAGAGAACATGCAGTCAGTTCTATGGCAGGCTCAAATGCAGTGGCTGGCTACGGTTGGCATCATCCCCCCAACGGTCGTGCAACAAGACGAGGCCGACGAGCGTTGAGCGTTTTTTGGATTTACCCCGCGACTGTGGACAGTCTGCCCGGTGACAGAGGTTGTGGCACCAAGGTAATCATTGCGTTTCCGTTGCAAGCCTCGCTGGTTGATTTCACAGGGGATAGAGCAAAGACTTGTTTCCCCGTGACTTGCGTGTTGTGGCGGTGCTCGATTATTGTATTGACAGTGTTGGGTTTAGGACATAAATTTGTTTTGCCTTCACCCAGACATGGCCAAATGTCATCTAAGCATGACAATAGCTCAAGGAGTCGCGCCGATGTGCCGATTAACCTTGCTAGCAGGAGGTATTAACCATGTCACCCGTTCGTGAAGTCTGCCTTTCCCTGAACGACGTTGAGGACATGATTGTCTTCTTTGAGCGCAAGCACGGCGTTTCAAGCGCTGACTTTTTTAGGGACGATGAGATCAGGGGGCAGATTCCAGAGGATGATATTTTTCGCTGGGACGCTCTGATCTATCACAGGCTGGCGCTCCGAGATTCAAATCAGGAAGTTCGCAGCGCGTACCTTGCGCAACTGAGACATCCGTCTGTAGTGGTGCTTCCCGACAAGGAGAATGTGGAAGAAGCCTTGGCGGCGTAAATCTCTTTGCCCGGACCGATTGCGGACTACTTCGCCTACAAGCGCTGGTTTGAAACCGGCCATGACGCCCTTAGGCTTCCGCCAAATTGCACCGAACCTGAACCGCCTACCTTGTTCTACAGCGACCTATACACGTGGTCGGTGGAATGGTATTTGATTTTTGCTGACCCTGACGCATACATTCGGATTTTCGAGAATTTTGCGAAACGTTCTAGGATGCTTCTCAGTCGGCGCATACATTTTGCCTATCACTACGGGCCACTTATCCGAAAGGATAACGACGGGAGGCCGGATCGCCAGTCTTCTGATCCTGTGATTGTGAGGGTCGACAACATTGGGCGCGCAGCTCACCTCCACCCGGAAAATGATCCCACAGCACATATCCCACAGGAACGGATTCACGGGTTAGACTTGGAAAATCTCGATCTTTTTGATTTTGTGAAAGCAGCTTTTCGGCATCGAACAACTGGAACGGCAATCGAACGAACACTGGGTTACCGGATAATTTGAGCTGATGCGTCCTTACTTTACAGCGTCGATCACTTACTTCCTGCAAGAAGGCAGAGAAAATTTACCTGAGTGTCTCAAGATCGCCTTTCACGCTGCCAAGCAGCAGAACATTGAAAAGATCGTGATTTTCACTGCTCGAGGCGAGGGAGTTCAATTGGCGTTGGACACCTTTTGCTCACAAGATGAGTACAAGCATATTCGCCTTGTCGCCGTGACGTTCCCACAAGGTAAGGAATTTACGCACGAGGGAAAACCACTTGAAGTGCGAATAGCTGAGGACGCCGAGCGTTCCATGAACGCGCACAAGGTTCCAATTGTTCGGGCGCACTTGCCTTTTGATCCAATTGCACCACCGTTCAAGGATCGCGGAGTACTTGCCCAAGATCTCGGTCTTGTGGAAAGTGCATTGAATATTTTTGGCGGCGGCATGAGTTTATGCGTACAGGCGGTGGTGTTGGCGTGCGATGCTGGCACGATTGGACTTGGCGAACACGTGATTGCGATGACAGCAGACACGGCGATCTTGGTCCAAGCGACCACGACGAGAAGGATGTTACGTGAAATGGTAGTGCGAGAAATTTTATGCAAACCCGCCATCTTGAGTATTGGGCGTAAAGAAACCCAGATTGATGGACGTATATCGCCTCAGATGATCGAGTCGTCTACGCCGGAGAAAAAGGTCATCGAAGGGGAAACACCAGCGCAAAAAAGCCTTGGCGAAAGTACGAAGACCACCTAGACATTCCGTCTAACTGCTATCAATATGCGCCGAATCGTACCACCCGAATCGGATGACCGCCCAGACGGCTCGGGACGTGGCGACGACATCGATACTCGAACTGCCGTCCTCCCGAAAACGCCGCGACACCACGGTAACTTGCCGCCAAATCTTGCCTCGCAGTTTCCGCCGCACCCTTGCTAGACTGCGCTTATGGCTGGCCAAGGAGCGTTGTTAAGATTGAAAGGTTGCAAATTCTGGTACGCCGACTACTACAGCAACGGAAAGCGGATTCGCGTAAGTACGCGCGAGGAAAGCAAACGCGACGCGCAGCGTGTGCTTTATAAGTTGCTGGCGGATCGCGATGCTGGAATGCCAGAAGCAGACCGATCGATGCGGTACGGCGATTTGCGCGCCGGACTGATCCAGAATTACAAGGAAAAGGGCAACAGGTCACTTCACCTGCGCGCTAACGGCGACGAAACAGTTAATGGATTGTCGCAGCTTGATGACTTTTTCGGATACGACTCCCCAACCAATCTTGGACCGTATGCGCGCGACATAAACACGGAAACCGCGCGGCAATTCGTAAGCGCGCGCAAGGCCGAGGGTGCTGGCAACGCGGTCATCAATCGGAGCCTTGCTTCCTTGCGCCGAATGCTGATGCTTGCACATGAGGAAAGAAAACTGGCGTACGTGCCGAAGATCCACTTTCAGAAAGAACCAAAACCGCGCAAGGGAGTGGTATCGGAAGAAAAGTTTGACGAATTGCTGAGGGCGTTGCCTTCGCACTTGCGACCGCTGGTTTGTTTCCTATACTGGACCGGCGTTCGTGGCGGCGAAGCGCTGGCAATCGAATGGGATCAAGTTGACCTTGACGAAGGCTTAATCCGGTTGGACGAAACGAAGAACGATGAAGCGCGCGCGATTCCGCTACCAAGCCAAGTGCTGGACCTGTTGCGGGAATTAGAACCAAAGACCGGGCGCGTATTCAGCAAAACGAATCTCCGGAAGGAATGGCAAAAAGCTTGTGTTGCTGTTGATCTTGGCACTTTTAGGGAATTGGAAGACAAGCCGTACGACCCGATCTACGAGGGTCTGAATATCCACGATTTGCGCCGGTCGGCCTTGACAGCGCTTACGCGCGCTGGCGTGCATACATTCGTTGCAATGAAGATCAGCGGACACAAGCACATCAGCGTTTTCAAGCGCTACAACATCGTTGATACGACCGACATTAAAGCCGCAATGCGCCGCCGCGAAACAATCGACCTTGGTAAGCTGGAACCGAAAAGGCTCAGTGTAAATTCCAGTGTAAAAAAGCGTTGAAGGCCGCATAAACACTGGGTATGGCGAAAGATTCTCAATCTTCAAACCCGGGTTCGATTCCCGGTAGCGCTACCAACTATCATCCGCTAAAACCCGCTAAATCAGCGGGTTTTCTTTCTGCTCCAAAACGTTGCTGACACTGCCTAACAGGAATTCGCGGTTACGGTGGTACACAAAATGGTACACAGGCCAATTGCCGCAAGCGACGGCACTCTTCAGTACCCTAAAATCGCTAACGGACGGGTGTGCCCTCAGACTGGGGCAGGAAGAAATCAAAACGAATTACAGGCATGTCACTTTGTCTACTTCAATACAACGTCTATTCGAGTTCCTCCTTTTGCTGCGGTTAGGCGGAGTTTTTTCGGGTGAAGATGCCGTCCCGCAAATCTATCGAAGACGGGATCACCTCGGTGACCCGGTTAGGGAAGGCCCCGATCATGGTGTCTTCATCAGAACCATTGCTCTTAAAGAAATCTGGTCTCCGGACAAAGTGGCTGCAAACACCGGAGTCTGTGGCGGCGCGGAGCCCCCTGTCGATGCCGCACCGTCGAGGACACGTTTGGTTCTGAGATCGACTTCGCTCAACTGGTAAAGCTGTACGGCGACTATGGCCAGCATGGGAATGAGAAATACTCCCCATCGCCAATCGTCGAGGTTATATCCAAAATCAGAACGGGTGATCCCGATCCTATAATAAGCACATTTGCACATCGCACATCGAGCGGCAGAACCTAACGATGCGTATGCAGATGCGGAGGTTTACGTGGCACTTCAGTCAGTATGCTTGGACTATCTTCTGTATCGCCAGATGGCAAAGGCGGCGTATTCTGCCCGCGAATTGGCGGTAGGTAGGGCAGACGTTTCTGTGTCCGACGGGGGCAGGATTCGGGGTCTGTTCGATGGCCTTCGCGAAGCATTCGAAAAAACGCCACCTGAGTCTCAAGCGAGTGCCGCATTCTATTAAAGGCTGTGGCCAACGTGGTAATTGAAGCGACACGGTGAAATCTCCAGAATTGCCCGAGGAGCACAAGCCGTTCCAGGATTATTTACTTCACAAAAGTGCCAAGGGGTATATAAGTGCCCCTAAGGCCGCGCAAGGATTATTTACTTGATCGAACGAAGCGGCTTCCCGGTAGGAGGAAAGCCGTGACTTTTATCGCTGGTTTCCAATGCTTTAACGGGGTGGCCCTGTGTTCGGATTCGGAGGAATGCGACGGGTACAAGAAGACCCAGGTCAATAAACTGTTCTACAAAAACGTGAGTGGGGAATGGGGAATTGCAATAGCTGGAGCAGGGCGTGGAAGCATCATTGATAGGTACTGGGACAGATTGCACCCCCTGTTTGACGGTCAGAACTATGACCGCCAGTGGGTCGAGGGAATAATCGAAGAATCGTTAAAGCAAACCTTCAAAATTCATCGCAAGAAAGACGAATATTTCCGAATTGGCGTAGGCATGTTTGATGCTGCCGGTAAGGAATCCCGTTTGTACCTAAGCGACGGCCACTGTCTTGCGCCGAAGGATGAATTTTTTTGTCTCGGGACTGGCGATGACACTCTTGCTAAGTGCATGATTGAAACGATCTACGACAAGCTAACTTCCGCCGAAGAGGGGGTCAGATTGGGAGTCTTCGTTATAGGGTTGAGTCACGGTCATGCCGATTGTGTTGGTGGTCCCACAGTGGCGGTGGTAGGGCTGAATGGTGAATCAACATGGAAGCGCTACCAGCCAGAAGAAATTGCTGCGATAGAAAACGCCATTCCCATACCAGAGTTTGAATCACATATTCAAAACTTCTGGAGCGCTAGGAATTTAGAGGTTCGCAAAACCTCAGTATTTCCTAACCTGCTGCGAGATCAAAAATGACTTTTGAAGCCCGTCAATTAATCGGATTCGAGGACATTGTTGGTATTCAATACGAATGCTTGCACTGCCACGCAAAGCAGATTTTTCCCATTGTGGCGCTTCATCGGGCGCCAAGCAAATGCATGAATTGCAACGAGGAATGGTTCTCTGGTGCGATGAAGGATGGCGATAAGCGCTTTAATCTGCACTTGTCGGCTTTCGTTATGAAGCGGCCGCGACATTGTTCCTTCGAACTTATCTTCGAGGAGATCTGCGCGTGTGAAAAGCAAACCCTTCTCGTCCAACATGCTTACGAACTGCGTAAAGTCCATGTAGCGCCATATTTTGATCTGGGTATTGGTTGGGCGGCTGAAACGCAGGGTGGTTACCTTTGGGAAGTGTTGAACGGGACACACTCATACTGGTAAGCCGTCCTTCGGAATTGGAGAAACCAGTCGTTTGCGCATGGTGCAACTGTCTGGACCTTCAGCGTGGCTGGCGGAATCAGTCCGGCAGTTCGATTCGGTCGGCGTGCTTCTTGTCGCGCTCGTGCTCTTCAGCAAGAACCTTTTCGAGCCAATGCGCTTGTCTGTCAGCGAGCCACTTATCCACGAACGCGGGATCGTGACCTATAAAGAACTCCTCGCCACAACCGTCACACCGGAGCGTTCCCATTTCCTGGAAACCGGCTGCTTTCTCTTGGCCGTGTCCCTTCTTTATTGCCACAGCTTTCATCTACTGAACGTCTCCGGATCCGCTGATCATTAGGATTGCGCCGCTTTCGCCCAGCGTGCCCTTAGATCTGCTCTTCACGGCTTGTCATGCTGACTTGCTAAGAGCACCGGAACCCATTACGAAGGTGCAATTATGCCGCCCGCTTCAATTCCCCACACTTCTGACAGAAGCACTTGAAATCCGGATCTCTTGGTTTTACTGTGTGGCCACACTTCTGGCAAATGAACCAGCCTTCCGCTCGAGACAAACATTGACCTGAACTCAGAGCCCACGACGCAGTAGGGACAGCACACTACCTTGTTAGCCATTTTGAGCCTTCCGTTCTTTCGCCTTCCGCGTGCGCGCTTTGGCCGCGGCTTTGGAGGCTTTAATCGCACTTTCTCTGCGCTGCTGGGCAGTAAGAGCCTTAGCGCGCGCATGGCCGCCACGCTTACCCATTTCCGACATGACTTTCCTGACCAGATCTTCGTCACTCATGGCGTAAATAATACACCGTGGCGCTAGGGATATCCGTGAATATCTTTATTGAGTGTTTGACACCGTGACGTTACGGTGAGACTATTAGGACATTAGAACGGACTGAGCAAGTGCTTGCAACACTCACCCAGCCCTAACCAAGCGGAAACAACGGAGGTTTCCAGATGGCTACCCACGAAACTACCATCCATCCTTTTCCCGCTCAAGAGCGGGTCGCCCAAACCATTTCACTCGTCGATCGCGTTCTGTCGATTCTTGACCGTCTACAACTCACAACCTGCGACTGGACAGATGAGTTCTGCAACTGTCGCGATCTGGTAGCAATTCACTGCCTCGAAACCGAGGAAGATCTTTGCTCCCGCCACTACATGATGAGACTGGTGGAAGCGCCAAACCGGGCGTTTACTGCCGGTCTGAAGAAGCCAGCCGCATCGGTCGCTTTCGACGGGCAAACGCGTCGTGGGTTCGGAGACTGACCATGAACCCAACCAAGCGCGTTGCTCTCTATGCCCGAGTGTCCACCGCAAACGGCCAGCAGGATCCCGAGATGCAGTTGCGAGAACTGCGAGAATACGCTGAGCACCGCGGCTTGACCATCATTGGCGAATACATCGACTGGATGACCGGTTCAAAAGACTCGCGCCCAGCTTTGAACCGCCTCATGACCGACGCACAGCGGCGAAAGTTCGATGCCGTGCTTGTGTGGAAGCTGGATCGTTTCGGCCGATCTCTTCGGCACCTAGTGAATGCGTTGGCCGAACTCGAGGCTTTAGGGCTGACCTTCATCAGTTTGCGCGACAACCTCGACCTCAGCACGCCCTCCGGTCGATTGATGTTCCAGATCATCGGCGCGATGGCGGAGTTTGAGAGAGCATTGATTCAAGAAAGGGTCCGCGCCGGGATACGAAACGCTCGCGCCAAGGGAAAACGACTGGGGAGACCGCGCGTGATTGTGGACGCCTCCAGGATTGCCTCATTGCGCGCTCAGGGACGATCTTGGGCCCAGATCGTGGCGGAAACCGGGGCCAGCAAGGGTACAGCCCAGCGGGCGCTTGTAGCCTTGCCCAAAATCGGGTAGCGGTGGATTGTGGGCCCGCCTCTGCGGGATAGGCATCTTCGGGCAAGAAAGCTGGAGTTCTCTTGCTTCCTCCCTCAAGTTAGTAGATGCCTTTGTCGAGACCCTGCAGCAAACGAGCAACCGGTACGTGGAAGACTTCGCAGATCCTAAGTAGGGTGGTCACAGTGATGGGCCTTCCGGCTTCAATCTGTTGCCAGTGCCTCGCGGAGAAGCCGAACGAGATCATGTCTTCCTGGCTGAAACCTTGGGCTTTCCGCAGCTTGCGGATTTTGCCACCCAGCCGGCCAAAGAATTTTGCTTGATCTAGCACCTCCGAGTTTGTAGAGTTCCACGAGCAGAAATACCACGAGCAGATTAGCTTGGTATTTGCTATCCTTTCGTGTCAAGGATAGGGGCAGCCGATATGTCACTGACAACGCAAACGCCGCCACCTTCGGAAATCGGAACTGCATTTGGCCAGCGCCAGCGACATTGGCTTGGCCTTCCAGTTCGTTCGCGATCAGAAGGCACCTTCGACGACATTCTGAGCGCTCTGCCACACTTCGGTCGTCAGCCGTTCGCTATGGCGTCGCTGAATGGTGATGAGTTAGGCGTCAACTCTTATCTCGACATGGTCTATCTTCTGCCAATCCGTCCGGGTGAGAGGCCGGTGCCGGTGGGTGTGGTGTCGAAGAACTATCGGCTGCTGGACCACCATCAGATTTTGAGGACCATTCAACAATCCATGGCCAATCGCCAACTGAATCTTGAAAATGTCCGGGTGGTCGGGGAATGGACGATCCACGGAGAACGAGCTCACTTCTCTATCATCTTGCCACCTGAAGAGCATTTCACACACACCGTGGGCACCGTCGGGAATACAGATGAGATGCGATTCCGCATCGAAGTCTTCAACTCTGTCGACGGAAGTTGTCGCCTCATGGCGATTGCGGGATGGCTGCGGTTTGTTTGTACGAACGGTCTGATCATTGGCACTGCCTTAATGCAGCTCCAGCAACAGCACAGACAGCAATTAAATTAGAGATCGAGGAGCTCGGTAGGCGGATTGGGGAGGCCATCGAGTCCACCTGGAGCGACAAGGCAAAGTTTGAACGCTGGATGTTGGTCGGAGTAGAAAAGAGCGCCCTGGTTCCATGGATTGATCAGGAGGTGCGCTCACTCTGGGGTGTGAAAGCAGCGGTGAGAGTCCTAGGAATCGCAACCAGTGGGTGGGACGTCGAGCCGGTCGGGGCCATGACAAACCGGAGACCGAGCGAGATCAGGACCAACAGGATCAGCACAGTCCCTGGCGTGGATGCGCCGGTGAGCAATCTGTTCGGGGTCAGTCAAGTCCTCTCATGGATAGCCGGCCAGCGCGGGGAGATCAGCGAAGATCTTCACTGGCGGAGTCAAGTACAGGAACTCGTTGCGAAGCTTGATGGGTAACAAATCCGTGGGCCACCGACCTACGCGCTCGCGAGGGACATGTGCCGGTGCTAATGCATTTTGCATCACCCACTCGGTTCGGCCACTTCCACGGGTAGCCCGTTATCCGTCCCAGTGACGCCGAATCGGCAGCCTTTTGTAAGTTCCCAGAAGCCCGTATCTGGGGCGTTGGGCTGGGACGGCAGTTCCGCGAGTCGCCGATTACGCAGCCATGTGGATCGGCGAAGCCAACGGCGCTTTTCGTTCCAGATATGCGGCCGACTTCTTGTGCTCGCAGTTTCCGATAACTGGACTCTCCGGGCAGAATCATTGCACTGGGTTCACGCAGCTCAGCTTTCCGACGACATAGGTGGCCTATTTCTCGGAACTCGGGGCCCACACCAGTGCTAATGTTCCAGAGCTCAGGCTGACGGATTTCTTGAGTGGGTTGAGCGGAGTGGAGAAGGTCTGGGACTGTTCAAGCAGCTCGCAGGGCGATGGAGATATTGCTTCTCGATCATGTGCTAGTCGATGACAGTGAAGTTCCAATCGTTGACGCGTGCAAGCGGTTTGCTGAGGCTATTCCTCCGCTTGCCAACCGTGCTCCGCCGCATTTCGGCAAAGCTAACTGTTCACGCTGAGTGGCGAAACGGCCGCTCCGACAATGCTCCGGAATCCCTGCATCCCGGATCGAGCCACAACTCGTAATTTTCCGGATTGACAACCACCGCCCTCTTCTGTTTGCGAGGAGTTAACGGCTAGGTGCTAAATGCGCATCTGCGATTGAACTACACTGTGCTTAGTTTTCGGCGCAACCATGAGAACCCAAAGCCGCGAAGCATTGACCGCAACGCGCGGTCGCAATTATCGGCCGCTGCAGTATGCCGCGGCGGTCCTGCTCGCGGCGCTGACCATTCTCTACAGCGCAGCGTGGATGTACTACGTTCGCCGTCCACTGCAGGTAACGCAGGTCGAAATCGGGATCGACGCATTCTACTCTTCCGCCGGAGTTGAGATTGACGACGTGCACCCGAACAGCCCAGCAGAAAGGCGGGATTGAAGATGAATGACCTCATCGTCGCGATTAACGGAAGCAGCGCAGATTCGGCATCGGCGTGGAGCGGATTGGAGAATCGCACGTGGCTGAGGTCACAACCCGGAGACACAGTGACCCTGACCGTGCGGCGGCCGGGACAATCACAGCCCTTGGTCTTCACGCCTTGGTTTCGCGCCAAACAAGGCGCTGGCGACACCAAGAGCCTCGCACGCTCCGTCGCGGCGGAGGCCCAGGACTCATATCCTCTCGCGTTCCTTATCGTGGGATTGGCGGTGCTGTTTCTGCGCGTGGAAGATCGCAATGCATGGCTGCTGGCGCTGGTATTTGCGACCTTCATCACGGCTGCGCCGATGCCAAACGAATTTGCCACCGCGCCACGCAATCTTCGCTCCTGCCTCCTCGCCTACCGTACCGTCGCGAACAGCATACTTCCCGGACTGTTCTACTTCTTCTTCGCGGTGTTCCCCACGCGCTCCCCGATTGACCGCAAAGTCCCCTGGCTGAAGTGGGTGCTGCCTGTGATTGGCCTCTGCCTAGGCCTCGGAGGTTATCGGCACGGCGACTCCGAGACATTGCCCTTTATTGCTGCAGTTATGCCTTATCGGATCGCGCGGAACGCGAATATGATCACTGGTTACGGAGCCCTTTTGCTCGGCGTGTTCTCGCTGGTGTTGAATGTGTTGAGCGCTTCCAACGCCGCTGACCGCCGCAAACTCAAGGTGATTCTCTGGGGCACTGCAGTGGGAGTCACTCCGGTCGTAGCGATGCGGGCGGCCGAGGACAGCCTTCACTACATCGTTCCCTTCTGGCTTACTTTCGTGTGTGTGTTCCTGCTTTTTCTGTTTCCCCTCTCCTTCGCCTACGCGGTGGTGAAGCATCGTGTAATGGACGTTCCGGTACTGCTGAAACGGAGCGCAAGATATTTTGTCGTCGAGCGCGGATTCGTCTTCCTGATTCTTGCGGTTTCGGTGGGTCTGACGTTCTGGTTCGGGCAGGCGTTCTCGCGCCACTTCTCCGCCGGATCGAGGGCAGCGATACCCGTGGGCGCAGCCTTCGGCGTGTTGCTGATCTCTGCCGCGACACAAGTTCATCGTCGCGTGCGCACGCGGCTCGACCGCGCATTCTTCCGCAGTTCCTACGACGCGCAGCAAATACTGGAGAACCTTGCCGCGAACACCTTGAACGTCAGCAGCCGCGAAGGGCTGGCAGAGCTTCTCCAGCAGAACATTGACCGATAGCGCATGCATAGAAGGGAAGCTCCCACGGTTGTGAACGCCATGGTTGTTCCCCAAGCTTGTCCCCAGGCTTTTGGCTCCAGTCAGAACCATGGTGACCATCCCGCGAACTCAGTTGCGAACTGACTCCGGTTTGAGAACGTTGGGGAAACTGGTTTTCGGTGCTAGACTGGAAGCATTCCCTGGCCAAGTTTTGCCCTCCGGTATACCCCTGGAAGGCATACCACCCTTTCGCGTCGGGAGCAACCATTCACAATTTTGTCCCTGCGCCGTGCGACCCTGCGGAGGCCAATCTATGCAATCTGTCCCAAGCCATCACGACCCTTCCCCCTAGCCTGGCGCACCCGGAATACCGCCGTCAAGCCCTGCATACCAAAGGATCGAGTCCAGTCCGCCTGTAGACTCTTCGCCCGAACATCGAATTAGGTGTAGCAGCTTGAACTCGACCTCGCAGACAATCTTGGCGAGACTCAACGTATCGGACACAGACTGGTACCGGAATCAGCGGGGACTATGAGTGTAATCGCGATTTGTACGAAGCCGCTGACGCGGCGGACGCTACCGCGTGTTCGAGGATCGGCAGTTGTGGAGGGTTTGAGATAAGTTGGGTCAGCGGAAAAAGGAGGTCCCCGTGACCCCAACTACGCAAAAAGATGCTGGAGGAACTCCGGCGTCGCAACGCGGACACATACTGACTGACCGTGGCAGGAGCAAACTTCTTCGCTTCGAACAGATGAGCCTGATACTGCCGAATTTGCTCGGGCCCAAGCTTGTCAGGTGGCTGGTGAAAATACTCCGCTAAATCGCGGACGATGCGAACGTAGGTTCTTGCGGTACGATGGGTGCATCTCTCGCCCAAGCATCTGCAGGCCATCCCCAATCCGCTCGATGCGCTGCAAGTCTCCAGCCTCGACGGCGTCCAACGTTCTCGCAGACTGAAGAAAAAATGACTCGGCCCCTCCTCGAGCTGGCCGATATCGTTCGCGCCCAAGGCGATCGCTTCATTCAGCACAACTTCCGCTGGATCCACTGGGCCCACCGGAAAGTGCTGCGCGCGATCGCTCGCTGCCGCACCGCGGTACTCGGTGGGCATCGTGATAAGTGCCCTCGCTGTGGCTATCGCACCACCTCTTATAACAGTTGCCGTGATCACACGTCCTGCCTCGCGGCTTTGTCCGCATCCGCTCTTTCGGCTTCCTGGCCAATCGCCGGCGCGCCACTCTACTGCCCCTCTGTCAGCGCCTGCTCGCCGACCAGCCCCTGCCGCACCCATCCGCAGCCACTACTTCGTCCCCCACCCAGCCCACTTGTTTCCGCTGTCCAAAATGTTCCACTCCCATGGTCATCGTCGAACGACTTTCTGTACTGACGGCTGGGCAACTCACCCCCAGGAGCGCGCTCCTTGACTCTTCCTAATCAACCAACCATGCTGCTCTCCACCGCACGAGCTTCCGCTCCGCCAGCCGTAGTGTCTCTACTCACTGCTGTCCGCTTCCATCCCGCCCTAACTTCCGTAAATCATCCTCACCCTATCGTCGTTTGCAGCTATGGAAGCTGCTACCGACTCGCCTCGCCAACCCGTCCAACCCTCCAGTTCGACGAACAAATCGCGAATCGCCCATGCAAAACCCATAGCTCCACCGCGTCCGCCGCGCCAGCGGCTTCGTACAAATCCCCCTATCGCAAGTGCGCCGGCGTGATGCTTCATCGCCTCACGCGCAAGGTTCCGCGCCGGCGCACTTGTCGATAGGGGACTAACTAAGATTTTGCAACAGCTGACTCCCCAGGCGTCGTGCAAGTTGTTTTCGCGGAGGGACTTGCCCTATCTTCCTTCCGAGAAATTACCCATAGCAACGTTGGCCGCTTCAAACTGATTTGCCAGCCCCGCCCAGCAACTACAAAAACATTTGTGCTGACGTGTCGTCTTTTGCTTGCTATTTCCGATTCCCTTCGTAGGGAGGAGAGGAACTCTCGCTATTACGGGATTCCTTGGGGGCTCTCTGGCGGCGCGAGTCGTTTTCACGGCGTTTACGACGACCGAGTACGGGCTAGAGCGCTATCCGAATCGATAGCCTTACCTCTATCTTTCAGATAGCTTCCGAACACGCCCGAGGCTCGGGCAAAACCCCTCTTCACACTTGCAATGCAATGAAAATTCTGGTTTTTCGGCTTTGTATGTCAGCGTTAACAAACTGGCAGGATGCGTGCGATGTACTTGGCGCGAGCGCACGAATTGGGGGCCTCCTGAGAGAACTTCTCAATGCCCGAAGTTGTTTGCTTCAAACTTAACCAGCGCTTCGAAACCAGCAAACGAGGATCTTATGTCCCGCACCAACGTTCGGTCTTCCGGCCCGAAAAAAGGAGACCTTATGAAAAGACAAATCAGCAAGGTCGCAGTGCTATTGTGTGTGCTCTCGGCGGCGATGACGGCCTGTCTGGCGGCGCAATCACCTGAAGCGACTATACATCCCACGGGCGGTTTGCCCCCGTGGCCAGTTGGCGATAAAGCGCAACTGGTTGAACATGTGGATCCAAATCAAAAGCTGCGACTGGTTCTTGGCCTTGAACCATCCCGTCCGGATGAAGAACAACAACTCATCCATGACCTGCAGGATCGAAATTCTCCTCGTTTCCACCATTTCCTTACCGCGGCTGAATGGAACGAACGTTTTGCGCCTTCGGCGGCTAACGAACAGGCGGTGCTGGCGTGGGCGGCAAACCAAGGATTGACTATTACGCATCGTTTTCCCAATCGTTTAGTGGTTGATGTCGAAGGTCCGGTGGCCGCCATCGAGAAAGCTGTCAACGTGAGCATTAATCGTTACGCAATGGGTGAAAAGACATTCTTTTCCAATGACCGCGCGCCCTCGATCCCTGCGTCACTGGGTGGCATTCTGCATTCGGTAATCGGCCTTAATGATTACCAGGTTCTAAAATCGGCGAATCATTTTTCTGTGGAACCGCAAGGGGAACCGGAAAATGTTATGTATTCCGCTGGATCGAACGTATCGGCAGGCCCGTCTGGGCAGGCCAATGGTGACGCGACAAAGCTGCCAGCCAACTTGTCCGCCGTGAATGGCGCTTACACTCCCGCTAACATTTACAGTTCCTATGGGTATGACACTATTGCCTTGAACCACCTGGGTCACTGCTGCAACCCGCTGAGCAACGCAAACGTTACACCTCCAGAAAGCTCAATTGCCATTGCAACGTTTGGTTACAACAATGGAAGCGATATCGCAGGCTTTCAGACCACCTATCCCTATCTCGCCTACCATTACCAGATGTATTACGTAGATGGGACTCCCACCGACTTTGACGGAGAAGGAACTTTAGATCTGGAATGGGCCACGGCGATGGCCAATAGTTTCGGCGCTTATCAGAACACCGCGATGATTTACCTCTATGAAGGCGCGACCAATCAAAGTTCAACGTGGACTGACATTTTCAATCAGATACTAAGCGACGGTTACGCTCGTGTGTTTGAGAACAGCCATTACTGCGACGAGAACAACTGCAACGATACAGGCACGATGGATACACAGCACGAAATTTTCGGCGCCATGGTGGCGCAGGGTTGGACGCTCATAGCGATATCGGGCGATCACGGTTCGACGTCAGATTGCCAGACGGTCAGCGTCGCTTGGCCTGGAGATGATCCGTACATGCTGACGGTTGGGGGGACGAAGCTGCGCTTGAAGGAGGGGACGCCCCTGGATCCCACAGAAGTCGCCTGGACCGGGGGTACTGCCAGCGGCTCTTGTAGCACAAACAACGATGGCGGCAGCGGGGGTGGATGCAGCAAGGTGTTCGCCGCGCCCGATTATCAGCAGCAAAATCCTGCTTGTGGCGCGAGCAGTCGCAGTGTTCCTGATCTCGCATTGAATGCCGATCCGAATACTTCCCAGACGGTTTATGTCCAAGGCCTGTCAAAGGATGTCGGTGGGACCAGCATTGCCGGACCCGAGATGGCAGGTTTTTTCGCCCAGGAGAATGCGTACCTTCTTTATATCGGAGCTGTCATGGGGGCGGACTGTAATGGGCTAACGCCGTGTGCGCCGCTGGGGCAGCCCAACCAGGTTATTTATGATGAAGGCTTCAATGCGTTTGCCCCACACTATCCTTTTTATGACATCACTATGGGATGTAACTCCAACGACGTAACTATAGCGAATGAACTCAGCGCTTATTGCGCGGCGACCGGATACGATCTAGTGACTGGATGGGGTTCGGTGAATATGCTTCAGCTGGCGTGGCTTTTCAATACTGCGATAGCCGATGATTTTGGTCCGCCAACGATTACCTTTCAAGGCCCGACGATAGGTCAATGGTATAACTCGGACCAGGGCGTCTTTTGGCTGGCGAAAGACACCAGCGCCACGGGATTGCCTCCGAATGGGCTCGCCGGCTTTACGGGTAAGTGGGATGTGGACCCGGGCGATGTTTATCGGGATTTCACTGAAAGCTGCTGCGACTCTTACCAGTCTGGACCGCAGGTCACTACAACTGATTTGGGAGATACCTTCGTATCCGCTGCGGGCCAGGGTTGTCATACTGTACATGTCAGAGCCTGGGACAACGCTGGACTAGCATCTCCCGACAACACTTATGGTCCGGTGTGCTACGATACTGTTCCGCCTGTGACTGCCGCGAAACTGTCTGGCACGATTGTCAATGGCGTCTACACCGGCCCCGTAATAGTCGCACTCAGTGCAACCGATGCTACCAGCGGTGTGCGTGGCACGGTTTATCAAATCGGTAGCGGCGTATTGTTTCGCTACACCGCACCGTTCACGGTTTCCGGCACTGGCAGCTATACCATCAGCTTCTACAGTACCGACAATGCCGGGAACCAGGAAGCCGTCAAGACAATCAGCTTCGGTATAGGCGACCAGACGAAGATAACTTTGACGTCATCTTTGAACCCCGTTAGCTATCGCGAAACTGTTCAGTTCACTGCCACCGTTACTCCATCCACTGGAGGGCCAGCTACGGGTACGGTCACACTCTATGATGGTGCGGCTTCGCTCGCCACATCGAACCTAGCTGGAGGCAAAGCAAGCTTCACGGTGGCACTGGCTGCGGTCGGAACGCACTCCATGACCGCGATCTATGCAGGTAATTCATCCTTTGCGAATAGTACGTCCGCGGTGTTGACGGAGACTGTAGACAAGGCCGCCACCACTACAAAGATCGGTGCCGTACGCGACCCCTCGACTCTTGGGCTACGCGTGACTTTCTCCGCCTTACCTCAGGGCGTTTACGGCGGTTTCGCCACTGGCGAAGTAGTCTTTAAAAATGGAAACCACACGATGGGGACAGTCGTCATTAACGCGAGTACTCATGTGGCGACATTCACGACTACATTTGATTTCCACGGAACATATTCCATTACTGCCATATATCCTGGCAATTCGGATCTTGACGGAAGCATCTCTCCTGAACTCAAGATCACTTGGTGAAGTGAGCGAGTTTTCTGCTGAGCCGCAGGTCGCGCTTGCGTTGCGAGACGAGCGCGGTGACCTGAACCCTCGGAACGACGGCGTAAAGGAGATTTATTACCATCTCCTCGTCGCCAATAGGCGGCTGTGGAGTCCGGCTGAGGCGGTCCGTGTTCTTGTTGTGGGTCTGGCGAAGCGCAGACCTGACGGTTCATACTTGGCTGAACCCCTTGTTGCCCCGCTGCAGTTGACCTGGGCGTTTCCCACGTTCCATGAGTTGTTCCCGACGATTGCTGACTCCGACACGTGCGACTTCGGCGCGATTGACGAACACTCTGGGCGTTTCAGGCTCTCGACGTACATTACCCCGAACAATTTCCGGGGCTTTATAGTCGGCGGCGAGGCGATGCGTGTGACCGTGGTTGCCTCGGCGCACAATGGGAGGTTCGACCCGCTGGTGGTGGAAGTCTCGTGGGATGGCACGTGGTCCGCTGACCTGGAGGAGATGCGGCGACATCTCGTGATCAAAGAAATGTGATCTCTGCAGCGGTGCTACTCCTGAGACCGCGCGGGTAACGGTAAGCGGATAACTTCGGTTGAGAAGGTCCTCCAGTTTCTTTTTTCTTTATACGTTGACGGAAGAAGCCGGCGCGACATTACCAGCGTAATTTTGCGCTCCGCGGTGCGCTGGGGTACGTTGGAAGGCAAATCGCGAGCTTGTGTCTGAGGGGAATGTGAGCGCTGTGCGGCTAGTTCCGGGCTTTGGGTTGGTGCTGCTGCTCGTGTGCGCCCTATGCGCCGGTCAGTCCCTGGGTGACGCTGCACGTAAGAGCCGCCAGCAAAAGGAGACGCGCGGGACGACCGCCAAGAAAGTCTATACCACGGACGACATCACCGATCCCGCGCCTGCACTTGCACAGGAGCCTGGGGACCTGTCGGGCACTTGGAGCTTCGCCCACTTTGATGATCGCTTCCAAGGGTGGATTGCCCTACGCCAGTCAGGATCGACGCTAGAAGGTACGTGGCATACCAGCGTCGGGAAATCCGAACTCGACACGTTGGTCACTGGTAGCGTCGATGGAACCGCGGTTACGCTCAGGCGATTCCTCGGCCCGAACGAGCAGAGCTACGCTTTGACTCTCTCGGCAGATGGCAACCGGCTGGATGGTTTTGGCGAAGGTTATTTTTTGCACCACACGAATCTCAACATGACGCGACGTGGAGACGCTAAGGCCGCTACGGCTCCGCCCAGCACAACCTCCACGGGGCCGTCCGCAAAACATTAGATAACTAAGGCGGCTCCGGACCCTCGAGTACTCCTCTGGTACGACAGTCCACATCTGCCCCGGTGACAGATGTAATCAGTTACCGCTCTTTGAGGGACTTTGAGTGTAATAGAAATGTTACAACATC
Source organism: uncultured Acidobacteriota bacterium (assembly GCA_963696025.1). Lineage (GTDB taxonomy): Bacteria > Acidobacteriota > Terriglobia > Terriglobales > Acidobacteriaceae > JABCYV01. The sequence continues at coordinate 8,767 of CAVOII010000013.1, read as the reverse complement.
TATCCGACCAAAAGAGCCGAAGTGGTCAAGTCGCACGGCTCTCTTATTCAACAAAAACGAGCCGCTGGACGCAGGTAATTTGGATTCGAAAAGTATCGATTCGCCTTCGGATACTCAGCAGGCTTCCATCCTGCTTTACTTCCACGTCTTCTCCGATACGAAGTTTGTGTCCTTTCGGCGCCACAGTAGTTACGAGCCAGTCTCCCGACCGGAATTTGACCCGCAGCCTGTGAGCGTCTTGGGGCAGCGTAGTTTCCGTACCAACATCGGTAACTTTCGCCTTATTCCAAGTGTTAGGAACTGTTCCTAATTGTTGCTTGCAAATATCCTTCCATGCAAACTGCGGTGAGGATACGAAGCTTTGAGAAAAGACGCACAGCGGTAGATTGCACAGACTCTTCTGTGCAGGGGCGATTGCCATTAAACATAATGCTGCGACGATCGCAAATCCGTATGTTCGCACACCAACTCCGACGACGGATAACTGCCAATATTAGCCTCGTCTTGGCTCCCATTCCAACAAAAACCCTGCGTTATAGGGAGTAACTGGCGTAAACAGGCCATTATACTCAAACCCCCCTCCTCAGGACTGACGATCTGGCGGCGGAAGGAGACTTGAAGACGGGCCGGATGGCAAAAGTCCCCCGCTTTCGACGCTACTGTAGTGCGTTTAGCTTCTGATTAGATCAACATCGCCACGAGCACCAGCAGAAATACCCCAGACCCGATGCTAAACACGCGCAGCGGGATGGTAAGCCGGTTGACCTTGGCCAACAGTTCCGTTTGCTCTTCGTGCATGTGCGAACTCGCGTCATCCAGAAACAACTGGTCATCCCTGTGCATGGTGAGTGTGCTCTTGTAGATCAGGAGGACAACCAGACCAATTGCGAAAACTCCGAAGATCACCGCCACGACAGTCAGCGTCATAAGCCACCTCGGGCAGACATCGCCACCCTCCGCTTCGCCATTTCCTCGATAACTTCGGCCAGCGTCGCTTTGGCCGATTGTTTTCGTGTTTTTCTCTCAGCCATACACCTATGATTTCAGAAATCCGGGGCGTTAACTAGTCGATTTTGATCAAGTGGCCTTTTGTCTAAAAAGCCGGATGGTCGGAGACGAAAGTGGATAGTTGCTGAGCACGGTAGGGACAACCATTTCTGGTTGCCCCCAGTACAGACCCGGACGGGCGCTGATTAGCGTTTTTTCGAGCTGCTCCACGCGAAGCAGCACGTCGGCGCGGCCCCTCCACTCTGCACTCGCGAAACTGGCCTGAACTATAGCCGGAGCCCCGCTTTTCATGCCTTCCAACGTTGCCTTCGGGTCCGCTCCCCCCGAAAGATCAAGGATGGAGACTCCCTTCGTGCGAAGGTTTTCAATATAAGATCGTTCATGCTCAAGGCCCCGTTGCTGCAGCACGCGCAGATGCGGGTTGTCCCACGTCGGTGCGCCGATCTCTCCGTTTGCGAGGCGGAAATCCAATGTCGTCAGATGGGGACATGACAGGTGATTCGCCAGGTCGGTGGCGGACAGACTAACTGCTCGATCGCGTACTTTCATCGAACCTCACATCCACAAGCAAGCCCTTGTTTTTGATCTTAAATGCTTCTGCTTCTGCTTTGTCACTACTGTAGTTACTACGGTCGCTACGGTAGCTACGCAACGACACTACGAACCTAACCATCTTCCCTCACCGAAGGTTTTGTAAATCGTCTTTGTCCCTATCGCCCTTCCCCCTAGAAAACACCGGGTTCTCGATCGTTCCGCTGATCCGAAAGGGAAACTCCAACTTGCCGTCTTTTAATGTGGCCCCGGACAGCCGGGCGATGGTGTTGGTGAAGAAGCCCTGCTTGGCGGTAATTTCTGCTAAGCCGTGATAGTTCAGCTCGTCCGAGCCTGACATGCTGACACTGCCCCAGCCATCAATATCGACTCCATAGCCGTCAATATCTATAACGCGGCTCAAAATCCGCAGATTGTCCAGCTCCAGGTCGGTGGATATCAAGGAAAACGAGGAAGGATCATTTTTGGCCGGCCCGAGATCGTTGAAGTGCGCCAGCTTCATCAAATTCGCGTTGAGCTTGAGACTCGGCACCTGGCCGTTGCGCACCGTCACGTGGCCGGCTCCGTGGATTCCCGCCAGCGGGCGGAGCGAGTGCTCGATTTCTCCCGCTAACTTTACGTCTCCTTCCATCGTCCCGGTCATCTTTCCGCCGGCGCTTGGGAAGGCCGCAAGAAGATGGGCCAAATTAATTCCGCTCAATCTCGCATTGGTCTTAAAGGTTACGTTCTTCCCCGACAAATCAAAGGAGAGGTCACCCGCCGTACTTCCGCCATAGACTTCCGTTTTGACATCCATGAAAAAAACGTGCCTCGCCTGCAAGCGCAATTTGGAATCTAGACCTTTTGCCTCGACCAGGCCGAAGCGCAGAAGACCGGCCTTCACGTCGCCCAGAGCAACAACGGAAGAGACCGAACCAATGAACGCGTCGAAGTCCACCTGCTTCAGCGTGGCTGCCAAGTTGTGGATCTCAAAAACAACAGGTCCAGGCCGGTCGGATGGGTCGATAAGACTCGAAGCAAACAATCGGCCGCCGGTAATCTCTACTCGGGAAATTACTCCAAGAGCGAAGATCGGGACCCGTTCTTGAGAAGCTTTGGAAGGCAGGTTCTCAAAGTTCCATAGTCCGTCGGGGTCCGAGATCACATTGATTATCGGATCGTGCAAGACCATTGACTTGATTACGATCTGCCGGTGCAGCAGCGCCACAGCATCGATCGCGGCGTCCATTCTTGCCGCCTTAAGGAGATAGCCGGAAGGAAATGGCTTGGGATTTCTAGCGCCAAAGTTGTCGAGGCGGATTGACAGAGGAATCCAATTTACTCCGATATGCCCGACCTCGATCTGCTTCCCTGTTTTCGCCTCTAGATAGGAAATCAACTCGGGCCGGTAGCGATCCGGGTTGGCTAGAATGGGTAGAAGCAAGGCCACCGCGCTCATCGCAGCGGCGATAATCACTGTCACGACGATAATGGTCTTCCGGCGGATGGCCATAGACATCAGGAACAATAGGCGCGATTTCGCAGCAACCAAGTGAAGCTGGAGTAGTCACCGCGACTCGCCTGGCGTAATTGCCCCGTCGTTCTCGTATTTTATAGGGAACGGCAAGCAAGCGAACATCGGCAACGAGGCAAAGATGCACCGCGACAAATCGGGGCAAGCTGCAGGCCAGTTTAGCTTCGAAAATGTTAGCCTTCAAGAGTTGCTCGATTTTGTGACTCCATCCTTGGCGAATCTGCAGGACAAAGACTTCTGGGTACCGGAACTTGGGTCGACCACATTCAGCCCCCAGCAAACGCAGAGAATCTCAGATAGGCTGGTGCGAATCCAAGCGGAAAGGGGCTCGAAATCGCACGGCACCGGTTTGTGACCTCAGTGCAACACATGAAGCAATGAAGTGGCTGGGTAGCACGGCACGCCGCTGCTTAACCAGACCCGCGATTTCGGGCGAGTCACGAGCAAACCGGAAGTAGTCAGTGTCAACTGACGCTAACCTACTAGGACTCTATCGCTAGAAGGGCTGCCCACCGGAAGCAAGCTGTGACCACTTCCCATCGGCGACTACCCCGTTTTCCACCTAGTGTGGTAGGTAGTTACCTCTCCGATAATCCAGTCAAATGGTTCCATTGTCGGATGACTGCATTCTGACCGCTTCCCTCGCGTAAGTAAACGGCTAAGGGCTCAGCCCTCGCGTGGTCAAACCCCGCACTCGGCGGAGCCAAGGGTTTGTATTACGGGCCACACTGTGTGGGCCGCTACGATGACCGCGGCCTGCCGTTCCCCCCTAGCAACACCCCAGCTTCTAAGCCTGGGAAACAGTCAGAGCGCAAACTCGGTTCGGTTTAGTTCAGTCTGAACCCAGTAACCGTAATACCTGTCTGTGCAGGGTTGGATTCGCAGATGCCACTAAATCGGATTGCCAAACGACATCGTCGTTACCATCGAACGAAGTAAGCACACCTCCCGCTTCTCGCAGGCACGCTGCTACTGCGGCGATATCCCAGGGGTGCATCCGGGAATCGAGCGCCGCCCTAACTAAGCTGGGGTTACGAGCCATGGCCTTAACCCCAAGACCTGCTAAAAATGGAACTGGCCAACATGACAGACCATAACGACTATGTCGCCTCTGGACACATGGTTTGGCAATTGAACGTGCCCCAGACCGTTTTGGACGTTTACTTCAACTACGTTCGCGTGCTGCCCAGTTGGAGTGCGGCAACGTTCTGCGAGCCGCGCTCTCGGTCTGAGCACCGCCGCGCTTCTCACTCTGAATCTCAAAGTCTATGTCCGACACAAGCCGCCGCGCTTCTCACTCTGAATCTCAAAGTCTATGTCCGACACAAGAACGATGCCCCGGAAACCCGGAGCATCGTTCCTCACCTTCTGCAATTAAGCAGTTTCGTAACACTCGGTTTGAGGCGGCTCTTCCCTTCAGCAAGCTTTCGCTTTCACAAACGACTTTGTGTTACTTGAAGGCGATCACGCCGAACAATCCAGTCAAATTATTGTCGGGACCAGCGGTGAAGAAAAGCTGGTTGGTGGCACCGTTTGCCCCGGTTCCGTCACCAAATTCAATTCCCCAGAGCTGGTCGATATGGATCACCTCGCCATCGGTGTCCTTCAACGTGCCAACGAATTGGCCGGTTATCGCGTTGAAGGAGTTGATGGTGCCGCGGTTGGCGTTGTTCGAGACTAGCAGTGTGTTGCTGAATGGCCCGAAGTTCTTTGGCGCGACGGCGAAACCCCAAGGCTGATTCAACGGCGCGCCGTGCGTGAGTTGCTTCAGCAGCGTTCCGTCTTCGCCAAAGATGTCAATGAAACCACCGGCAGCACCCGAGGAACTGGCGAATGAAACATAGACAAGCCCACCGAAGTCCTGAATGCCGAACGCCGCGAAGCCGGCAGGAAGTGTGGTGTCGGTAACCGACTTTACAAGCTTGAAGGTGCCGTCATAGATGTCCAGCTTGTTGTTCGCGTTGTCGACAGCAAACAGAAAATTGTCGGACGGCTTTGTGGAGATGGCCAAACCCGTGTAGGAGGCGCCCGGAGTGGTGACGGCAATGATGGCCGCGTCGCGATTCACCGAGGGCGCCCAGCCGCTGATCGTGCCGTCAAGAGTGGCGAACAGGAAGAGCGCTGGCGATCCCTTGACCTTGAAATCTGGCGACCCATTGAAAACGATGCCCGTAGGCGAGCCGGGACCGTCCCCGCCTGCTGTGGGAATAAATACGTCCAGGGGTACCTTAGTTCCATTGCTATCGTAGAGCGTGGACCAGCCTGAGTTGTTGTCGCTGATCCACCAAGGTCCGCCCGGCGGGTGAGTGAGCCCCCAAGCATTCACCAGCAGCGGATCCGTTACTCTTGCAGTTTTCTCCTGATTCGAAACCAAATTGGTGACCTGATACTGTGCCTGGACCACACCGGGACCAAACAGCGGTGTAAGGGCGAGACACGTGGTAAGAACTATGGTGCGGACTTGCATACGAGATTCTCCTTTGAAGCGGCCAGCGCAGAGGATTGCTAACCTACTTGCTACACACGTTGACACCAGAGAAAACCTGATTTGTAAGGAAATTGTCACGTTCTTGTAAAATTCTCTGGAGTAAGGGGATTTCGGTATACTGACTGCCCCTTCGACGTCCCCGTCATCCCTTCCCGAAGAGAAAGTGATGAGTTTGCTTGCAGAGCAATCAACTGACCCCGCCTACTACATGGCAGAAGGGTTTAGCATTGAAGCATACAATGCTTTGAATACGGCTTGCCCTGGTGTGCTCAAAATCGTCAACTGAAGAGGAGGATCACGATGGCTTATGGAGATCGCATGACAATGCGAATTAGGGATTTCGGTAAAAGTTGGTAAAAGTATAGAGATTACGGTTCAACGCGGAAAGATCGAGTGCCAAGGCAACAAGGCGATCATCTACTTCGAAAAACGCGAAGAAACCCATATGCGGGAAACGTTTCGGGGCACTCGTACGCTTCGCTTTCTCTGGTATGAACAACGTGGCCTCTGCACTGCGTGCAATACAAAAATCACTCGGATCACGGGCTGGCGCCTTCACTATTGCGTTCCCCGTGTGATGGGGGGTTCGCAAAGCGCCGAGAACCGCGTTCTACTTCATCCAGAGTGCCATGACAGGGTTCACCGTCAGCGCATTCCTGTCTCGAAACCGCGTCTCCCCGAAAGAGGCGTTCGAAGGGCTTGAGCTGTGTGAGAGGAAACTTTCATGCACAGTTCTTAGAGGGCTGGACGGGAGCAATCCCGTCCGGCTACTCGGTTTCTGGTTGCCCCCAGTACAGACCCGGACGGGCGCAGATTAGCGCATCCGGTTCTTATCTCGGATGAGTGGCAGCGAAGCGAGCATCCGGAAAGGGATGGAGCGCACGCGGTTGAGGAAGCCATCGCGTAGCCAATACAAGGGTGCGCGTCCAGTTGATCCGGCGCTTCTGGCTCCGGCGGCGCGGCGAAGAGTACGCCACCAGTGCACCAGAGCACACCCGTGCTTTGAGACCTGCTCCTGAAAGTCGATCTCGAAGGGACCTGAAGTCATAGATCAAGCTACAGTGCTTCGAACCAGCCTTTGATCGTTTGCGCCATTAGGCTGCGACGCTCATACAGAAAGTCGTCATAGTCCATGACGGGAAACTTCTCCGAGAAAGCAGACTCGGTGAGGAAGAACTGCGTGGCCTGCGGGAAGACAAGCTCGAATCGATCCGTTCTTACGCCAGATTCTTGGCCAAGATGGACGCAGCATGAGCCGGGTTCTGAGTGCTATGGCCTGGTTTGTGCGCCGGGAACAACCGGCTTGAAGCAGAGAATGGAAAATTCTTACGAGAAAGGACTAGCGATCTGCTCGGCCCCGAGTCTTGCACTGGGTATCGCGAGGTACACAGCGAAGCGTAGACAGGGGTATAGGCGGGGTGGGCAATTGAGCTGCGGCATGTCCAGAAAAGAAAGAGAAAGGCTGATGTGTTCAGTGGGAGGTAAGCCCACCGAGGCAAAAGTCAGAACCTCGTAGCATGGATAGAGGGGAGGAGGGAAACCGAATCTCTTAAGTCTATTGACAAAGCCATCTTCAGGATGGTGAGCAAGTCATCGGGCCGTAACGAAAGTAAACGCAAAGTAGCCTCGAAAAATAGTCGCCCCAAAGGGCCGAAATCTTCGCAGCTGGATGAAGGCAGCATGGCGCGTCGCAAACTGACTGAAACGGCGAACCACTTTGGCGGGGTATTAGCGACAGCACGATGGCAAGGACACATTAAGCAACTGGAGAAGCCCTCCTCGTCCCAGGGAGAAATCTCTGGAGCAGGTCTGACCTATAACCGGCAACACCGGGAAAAGGAAGGATGGCGAGAGGGTGGCGGAGGGGCCAGTAGTAGCGGGGAAACGGCGTAATGGCCGTGGAGCGAAGAGGCCCTGCTGTTGGTAATGACTCCAACAAAAAGGAAGGCAAGGGTGAAATGACAAAGACACCCATCAGTTTGCAAGACCTGAGAAGGAGTCTATACGTCAAGGCGAAGGCTGAACCGACTTGGCGTTTCTGGGGACTATACGTTCATATCTGCAAGATGGAAACGCTCCAGGAAGCCTACTGGATGGCGAAAAGTAATGACGGAGCTCCGGGAATCGACGGGGTCACGTTTGCAGCCATTGAGGAAAGTGGAAGGGAAAGTTTTCTGAAACAGATTCAGGGCGAACTGGTCCAGCACACGTATCAGCCCATGCGGGTACGAAAAAAGGAGATCCCGAAGGACGGGGGCAATAAGGTCCGCGTGCTTTCGATTCCCACCATTCGTGACCGTGTGGTCCAGGGTGCGCTCAAACTCATCCTGGAGCCGATCTTCGAAGCCGATTTCCAATCGGGGTCGTACGGATACCGACCGAAGCGGACAGCTCAAGAAGCGGTGCTCCGAGTGGACAAAGCGATCATGGAAGAGAAGACACGCATCATCGACCTTGATTTGCGAGCCTACTTCGACAATGTTCAGTATTATCTGCTGCTGGCGAAGGTGGCCCGACGGGTACAGGACGCGATGGTGATGAAACTACTCAATCTGATCCTGAAGTCGACTGGGAAAAAAGGAGTTCCACAAGGCGGAGTGGTTTCACCTTTGCTCAGCAATCTCTATCTCAACGAGGTAGACAGGATGCTGGAGAGGGCGATAGCCACCACGCGGCGCGGAAAATATACCCATGTGCAATACGCGCGGTTTGCGGATGACATGGTGATTTTAATCGACTCCCATCCGCGGAATGACTGGCTCATGAGGGCAGTGGACAAGCGATTGCGAGAGGAGCTGGCGAGACTACGAGTAGAGGTCAACGAAGACAAGAGTCGGACAATCGATCTGAGAAAAGGCGAAAGCTTCGCGTTCCTGGGATTTGAATATCGCCTCGTTCTGGGCCGTAACCAGAAGAGGCGACCGCAATTCGTGCCGAAGATGAAGAAACGAACGGCGCTCTTTGCTAAGCTCAGGGAAGTCTTTTGGCAACACGTCAGCCAGCCCGTGGGAGAAGTGATTGAGGAGATCAATCCCATCCTCCGAGGTTGGATGAACTATTTTCGGATCCCATATCGGAGTTTTCGGAATGGGGATGTCGAGAAAGTTCAACATGCGTTGCACGACAGGTGTTCTCCTTGTCGACAGATTTCTCGTCGCGTCCGATCTCGGAGGTGCGACAACTATTTGAACCACGTATAAAGAATG
>CAVOII010000012.1:0-542409 GCA_963696025.1 uncultured Acidobacteriota bacterium | reverse complement strand
ATGAACGCAAACGTGGGTTGGCTGATTCTCGATTGCCTGAAAGCCAGTTGGTGAATCTCTTTCGGTTCCGCTGCCGAAAATAGGCAGTTGGAATCACCGTTTGCCCAGTCAGGCGACCATCGAGCGGGCCGCTGCTTTATAGCAAATCAGACTCGCCTCGTCGCTTAAACCGCTCGCTTCATCGATTTTCCGTTGTTCCGAATTGCGCCTCCTTGTATTTTTAGCCTCCAGTTCCGCTGGCAGCACAATGACACGGGAGGACAGAAGGTGATCGCGAAAAAGGAACTTCGGCACCTGTTCGTCCTTACAGTGCTCAACCTTGGCAACCTGTTCGGTCAAACTGTGTTCTCCGCGGATTCTGTGCGATATCAGGTCGATGTTCTGGCGACGGGTTTGCTGCAGCCTTCAGCCATGGTCTTTCTGCCAGACGGGCGCGCGCTCGTGGTCGAAAGACGCAGCGCCAAGATCGATCTTCTGGATGTCAAATCGGGCTCCCTCACCGTGCTTGACGGGGGCTTCGAAGCGCTTATCGGAACGGACACAGGAGTGCACGATGCAGCACGGCCACCCGCCTTGACTGGGGAAGACGCTGGGTTGCACGACATCGCCCTTCATCCCAACTATGCACAGAACGGCTGGATTTACATCAGCTATTCGAGCGGGGAAGTGGAACGAAGCACAACGGTTGTGGACCGCTTTCGGCTACGCGGGAAAAGTATTGTCGACCGGGAACGGATTTTCACTGCCGACGCCTATTCCGAGGATCGCTTTCACTACGGAGGAAGGCTCGTTTTCATTGGGGGATATTTGTTTGTCACCGTGGGTGATCGACACCATCAGAATAGGGCACAAGTGCTATCGAACGACGCGGGCAAGATTCTTCGCCTTCGCGACGATGGCCAGATTCCGCCGGACAATCCTTTTGTAGGGCAGAAAGATGCGCGGCCCGAGATTTGGTCCTATGGGCATCGAAACCCGCAGGGACTGGTGGTGCTTCCGGAGACCGGGGAGCTTTGGGAACACGAGCATGGACCATTGGGCGGCGATGAATTGAACATCATCAAACGTGGGGCGAACTATGGCTGGCCCATCATCTCTTATGGTTGGGAATACTCCGGTGGTCCGATCGGGATGGGCATAACGGCAAAAGAAGGCATGGAGCAGCCCATTTGGGTCTGGACACCGGCTATTGCCCCCAGCGGGATGTTTGTGTACACCGGCGACAAATTTCCGGCTTGGCGGGGCAGTTTCTTTATTGGCTCTATGGTGCAGCATCACCTGAACCGCCTGGTCGTCCGGGATGGTCACGTCGTCCTTGAGGAACGCTTGATGTACGGCAAGTTTGGTCGCATTCGTCTGGTGGCTCAAGGGCCTGACGGTCTGATTTATATCGGCAATGATGATGGGCTGCTGTTACGACTGAGCCCCGTTGCCAGCCGTCCTTAACCGCCCGGCAAGGAGCATCTTCATCGCTGGGTAACAGAGCATCTTTTAGCGGATTAGACGTCGCAGAGCATTGCGATAGTTGCGGCTGAGTTTTAGTGCGACGCCATCGTGCAGAACGACACGGTACTCCCCGTTGTTGAGCGCTCTCATCTCGGCAATTCTTTCCAGGTTGACGATGGTCGAGCGATGGATGCGTGCAAAACCCCAGGACTCGAGTTTAGCTTCAAGCTCAATAACGCTCTGGCGAAGCAGCCACGACTTCTTCCCGACATGCAGAAGGACGTAATCGCCCGCCGCCTCGACCCAATCGAGCTCTGAAATCTTGACGAACGCCACGCGCCCTCCAGAACGCACTACGATGCGATCGGATGCACTTGTGACAGCTTTATTGTTCTCTCTAGAAGCTATTTCACTAAGAGCCCCGGCTAAACGTCGTCCGAAATCACTGTCCCGGTCCCGCGCAAGGGCTTCCCGGGCGCGCTGAAGGGCGATCCCAAATCGCTCATCGTCGATTGGCTTGAGCAAATAGTCAAGGGCGCTGACCTCAAACGCATCAATCGCATACCGATCATAGGCCGTGACAAAAATAATGTGAGGAAGAGAACGCCACTCTATGGCTTGGATGACGTCGAATCCCGTCATCCCGGGCATTTGAACATCGAGAAATACGAGGTCTGCTGCACGGCGAATGGCTTGAATTGCCTCTCGCCCATTGCTGCACTCGGCGACGATTTCGACGTCCCCCGAGCGTTCCAGCCGAGTCCTTATGCCGCGACGGGAAAGTTCTTCGTCATCCACTATAACGGCACGCATCATGCGATTACCTCTTGCCGCCTAACAGGCTTCATGCAGGGACCGAGGCCCCGCCGTCCTGAATGGAATCTCGATTACCGCAGCGGCTCCTCCTTTTGAGGAGGTGCCAAGCGATAAGCTCGATTTATCTCCATACAGTTCATTTAGCCGCGCTGCCGTATTAGAGAGGCCCAAAGCTCCTGAGATGGGCGCCGCCTCTTTCGACAAGCCGGGGCCGTCATCCGCAACACAGATCTGCAATGTGCCATTATTCCTAGTGATCTTCACCGTTATCGAGCCTCCCTCCTCACGAGGCAGCACGCCATGTTTGACGGCATTCTCGACTAAAGGCTGAAGCACGAGCACGGGCACCAATCCTTGCATCGCGTCAGGGGTGGCTTCTATTGTTACCTGTAAGCGGTCGCCGAACCGTATCTGCTCAATTTCAAGATATCGACGGATGAATTCGAGCTCCTCAGCGAGGGAGACCTCAGGTGTGTCTATCGTATCTAGCGACAGGCGGAGGAAGTCACTCAAGCGCACGATCATGCGCGCTGCGGCTGCGTTCTGGCCCTCGACAACAAGCGTAGAAATGGCATTGAGCGTGTTGAATAGAAAGTGCGGCTCAAGTTGCGATTGCAAAGCGCGCAAGCGGGCTGCCTGCGCCATAGCTTCGGCTTTTGTGATGCGGCTTCGTTGTTTCTCAAGCTCCACCCAGTCGTTGATTCCGTAGTAGAGAAGCGACCAGACAAATAAAACAAAGCCGTCGTACAGCAGGGTCCCAACAGGAATCCTCACGAGTTCGAAGGGAGGCGCTCCTTCAATCTGGGTGTGGACGTAAACTTGAAAGAGCAAGGTCTGCGTTTCCCTCCAAACAGTGCCGCCCGCGAATGAAAGAAAAAAAATGAATAGAGCAGAAGTGAGCGGGGTCATGGTTCGCGCGCGGATCCTCCGGTAGAGCAACCGAAAAATGAGGGTTACCGTCAGACCGGTGACCACAAGAAGGGCCTTATTGACGAAAGCATCGCGTGGATTAAAGAAGTCCAGTCCCCAGGCAAGCATCGCGACACCAAAAGCGAACCAGCCGCCACATTGGAGAACCCAAAAGACAGAAGCCCATTCAAACTGCTTACCTAGAATGGGAAGAGAATTGGTTGACCTGAGGGACTGGAAGGACACAGATCCCGTATTCGCGTTCACCAGAGAAGTCATGGCAGCTAGAATTCCGTTGCGGTCACCGCCGGATTCAGAAACCTCCGGGATTGATGCGACCCGACGCCGAGCAATTCTATTCCTTTGCACGGCGTTCCTTGAGGACGTTTCGTGATCGAGAGCGCGCCAAATACAAGACGTTTAACGTTTGTTATGTAGTGCAAAAAGGCGACTTGAACACTGCGCTGAACACGATCTAAAAGGCTGGGCAAGCAAGTATGGTCGCGGCACGCGCACAACAAAAAAGCCTCTTGCTTCCGCAAGAGGCTTTTCCGGGGGAGGGCTACGGGCGTAATGCCCATCGTCCTGAAGTTTTACTTAGGAGGAGCCTGCTGGTCCTGGCTCGCTGGCGTGGATGATGTGGAAGCAAGCTGCTCCAGATCGTTCTTCAGGAGGCTGATTTCCACTCGACCACCGCTCGTGTGCTTCTTGCCTTGTTCATCCGCGGTTGGCACCGGAGCATTGCCCATGCCGACCACATAGATCCGGTAGACCGGAATATCGTGGTTGAGCACGAGGTAACGCACGACGGAGTCCGCCATCTTCTGTGAAGTGGCAATCGCAGCCTGTCCATGTCCCGAAGAAAAGCCCTGCACCTCGATGATGTAGCCGCGCTGGTTCTTCAGCGGAGTGGCGATGTCGTCGAGAGCAGACTTTGCATTCTGGCTCAGCGCGCTCTGGCCGGGACGGAAACGAATTTCCGTCTGGGTTGCCGCTTTGTACTGATCGATGTTGCCTACTACTTGTTCCACCGTGGAGAGACGGGTGTTGGCTTGAGTAGCGGTCTGCTGCGCCATCTGGGCTTTGTTTCCGGCATCGATAGCATGCTGGTCTGCTTCGTTGGCCTTGGTAGATGCGAGCTGGATACCTTGCTGCGCCCGCGCATCGGTGTCCTTGATCATCTTGGTATTGGACGACGTGAGTTCGTCGAGCTCGTTTACACGGTCCCGAATCGGGGCAGTTTGGCGCTGCACATACTTCTTGCGCGCGAACGGATTGATCTTGCCCCAGAAGCCTTCATGGGTATCCGGCTGCAATGCCGGTTTGCCGCTGGCTCCTGCATTCGACGAAGATGAAGATGTGCTTTGGTCCGTCGAAGGAGCGGTGGCTGCAGGTTGGTCTTGAGTGGTTGTGCTGGTCTGCTGCGCAAACGCCGGAAAGGCTAGCACAGCGGTCAAAAGCAGCGCTACGAATACGCAATTCTTCATGTTCTACGTCCTCCAGGTGGGCGGAAACATTGGGGCTCCGCGCCAGCACGTCTCTGGCGTGCTCACTGATTTTCAGAAAATCAATCTATCGGTGGCCCACGTCCGCCACCTAACAGTTTCTTATAACAGGTTGAATGCCAAACCCTTACAAGCCTAACTCTTTACTTTCCAAGGACATTGTAGCGCTAGCCAAGGCAGAATGCCGGCGAAAATGGCCGCGCAGGGTAATTTTGGCGAAATCTAATATAAAAACTGCGTGCGGCTATTCAGCACTTTCTGCACCTGAAATCCGCTGTTGCTCAAGCAGCGCTATCTGACACGGATTTCATTGATGTCAAAGATTTTCATTTTGCAGTCATCAAGGTGCTAAGTAGAGTGTTGAAGTCGGGAGCCGGTGGGGGCTCTGAGGCATCAGTTAAGAGCGCTGATTCATACTGCTGCAATCGTTCTCAATCTTCCATTGACCCAGCTCCCGCTTCGCAGTACCTTGCTCCGAACCCGTCATTGACCGAGGTGACATTTGCCGCTTTCTGCCCTGGATGCGATTGGTCCGGCTTTCCAGCACGCTCGACAGCAACTTCTGCAACCGTTCCGCGCCAATCAGTGGGCCAAACTAGCCTTGGTTGGACTGCTGGCAGGCGAAATGAGCTCAGGCGGAGGAGGTTGCAATACCGGCAACTTCCAATTGCCCTCGCACCCTAATAGCACCCAGCGCTTCTTGGAGTTTGGCTTACCTGCGATCAATCCCATGGTCTACGCGTCCCTCATCGCGGTGTTGATCGTCTCCGGCTTGGTGCTGCTATTTATCTTTCTGTACGTGAATAGCGTGATGCGTTTCGTTCTCTTTGACAGTGTGATCGCGAAGGAGTGCCGCATCCGTAAAGGTTGGAGTCGGCGGCAGGGCCCGGGTCGACGATATTTCTTGTGGCAGACTTTGCTTTTTCTGGTGTCGGGAGTGGGTCTAACTATTTTGGTCGGAATCCCGGCCGGTTTCGCTTTCCTCGTCGGTTGGCTGAGGAGTCCCAAGGAGCACATGATCCCGTTGATATTCGGCGGCTTGGTTCTTTTCTTTGTGCTCATGACTTTCCTGGTTACGCAATTGGTGGTCCACGTGATGACCAAAGACTTCGTTGTCCCGCAAATGGCTCTCGAGGAGATTGGTGCAATCGAGGGGTGGCGGCGGCTGTGGCCCCAACTCATGCGGGAGAAGGGAGGTTATGCCGGATACATCGGGATGAAGATCGTAATGGCGCTAGGGGCTGCCGTAGTTCTGGGAATCATTTCCGCCATTGTGCTGCTCCTGTTCCTTATTCCAATTGGCGGGCTAGGCGCGGTGGCCGTGATCGCGGGAAAGATGGCTGGGCTGACTTGGAACGCTTACACCATCACGCTGGCAGTGGTCGTCGGATGCGTCGTTCTCGCCTTCATTCTGTATGTGATTTCTTTGATCTCGGTGCCGGCGGCGGTGTTCTTTCCGGCCTATTCCATCTACTTTTTCGCTTCACGTTATCCAGCGCTCGATTCGCTATTGCGACCAGCACCACTCCCTATGATCTCATCGACTCCGCCGGAAGCACCGCCGCTGCCGCCGGCGCCTGAGCCGATTGGCTAGCCTAGCTAATCATTGGAGCCGCTTGTTGGAGCTTTCAGTTTCGCAGTTTGGTCGCGTCCCCATGAAAAACGCCGACCCAGAATGCACTTGATGATCAGATGATCGGTGGCGGCGGTCACGCCCACGCCCACTCCAAAGTTGAATTCCCACTGCGGCCCCAAATCGAGATCAATGGAGGGAAATATCTGCTGCATCTGATCCCTCAGTGGATCGAAGCCAGTGATGGGTCCATACGATCCGTAATACTCCAACCCTCCCGCAATTTTCTTGCTGAAATCAAAGCTGATTTTGACATTGGGAGAGAATTCCACGCCTTTATGGACACTCTGGCCATGCCACGAACGGTCAAGCGTAGGATTGAGACTCAGATACCAGCGGCCAATTTTCTTGTCGACGATAGGGCGAATTTCCCAGGTCCAGGTGTCGGTTGAAAAAGCGGCGCGCTGGTAGCCGATCTCGTTCGACAGGCTGACACCGACCGGCCAGTGCCAGGATTCCGGGATGCGAAAGCGTGGGCGAATGTGATCACCTACCCATTGCCAGCCGTCATCTGGCTGGATGCTGGTGAAAATGTAAAAGCCGGTCTCAAACCAGTCCGTGATCCCCTGCGTGATTTCGATTGTTTCGTGCTCGGCGTGGTTGCTCGGCAGAACTCCATTTTGCACGGTCTTGCTGCCATCGACGGTGAAATTGGAGTGCAGCTCGACCATTGTGGTGCGCGGGGGAACAGTGTCGTAGCTGTAGACCTGGATTTCGTAATTGTCTTGGGCGCGGGCCTGAGGGATAAGAATGGCTGCAGCAAAGACTGCGAAAAGAACCCGTCGCAATGAACTAATCATGGGACTGGTGATTACGCTGGCGCGTGATTTCATCGCGACCGTACACGGACGCCGTGAATGGCGCAACCACTGAGCTCGGCCGGATACGTCAGGCCGACGAGCAGTCTTAGTCCTTCGTTCGGTCATGGCTTTCACAATTGCTGGAGAGCGATCTCGCCGGTCGCTTGACCGTCGTCGGCCCACTCGCATTCGAATCCGCTGAATTCCCACGACAACCGAATCTCAATCCCTGGCTCGGTTCTTGATCCATATCGGCGTGCCCACGAAGCCAAACGCGCGGCGAATCTGATTTTCCAGAAAGCGCTGATAGGAAAAGTGCAGCTTTACCTTGCGGTCGGTGAAGATGACAAACGTCGGCGGCGCGACTGCGGCCTGCGTCATGTAATAAATCTTCACTTGCTGGCGGGCAGGGACGGAGGCGCGCTCGAAATCGACGTGCTTCAGGAAGCGGTTCATTTCTCCCGTCCCAATACGCTTGCGGCGCTCAGCGGCAACTTCTTCCAGTGTCGGAAATATTTTCTCGATGCCCTTGCCAGTAGAGGCGGAGACAAACAATATCGGTGCGTAGCTGAGAAATTTCAACGCATAGCGAACTCTTTCTTGGTAGGCGGCGCGATCGGCCGGACGCTTGCTCTCCTGCATGCGCGATGATTTTGTCTGGCGTCCAGTCCGCTCCTTGCCGCTAACGACCAAGTCCCACTTATTCACCACGATGATCATCGAGCGCCCACTCTCGTGGGCGTAGCCAGCGATGGCGGCATCGAGCTGGCTCACGCCTTCGGTGGGATCGATCACCAGCAGTGCGATGTCGGCAGCTTCTAGGTGTTTGCGGGCCATCACTACTGAAAGTTTTTCCGCCATCAGATGGGTTTTGCCCTTACGACGGATTCCAGCAGTATCAATGAAGCGAAACCGCTGGCCGTCGCGCTCGACGATTTCGTCGACGGCATCGCGCGTGGTCCCCGGAATGGGCGAAACGATGGCGCGAGCCGTGCCGGTGAGCCGGTTGAGTAACGTGGACTTGCCCACGTTGGGATGTCCAATGATGGCGACTCTGGTTTCGCGCGCGGCGCCGCCGTCCTCGGCGGCCTCAGTCGTGGCCGGGACATCCGCCTGACTGCCGGCGAGGACCCCGGCGCTACTTATTTCGTCTGGAGGCAGGGTTTCCAAAATGGCGTCCAAGACGTCGTCAATTCCACGGCCATGCTCGGCAGACACCGGGAACAATTTTCTGATGCCGAGACCATGAAATTCGTCAATCAGCGACTGTTGCTTGTCGCCATCGACTTTATTGACAGCAAGAAAAAGTGGCTTGCCACTGCGGATCATGAGGCGGGCGAGTTCCAGATCAGGGGACGCCAGTTCCGTACGTCCATCGACGACCATGATCACGGCGTCGGCTTCTTCAAGCGCCACCTTGGCCTGCCGAAAAATTTCCGACGGAATGAAGCCTTTGTCGCCGGGCATGATGCCGCCCGTATCGACGATACGCAGCCGGCGTCCGCGCCATTCCGCCTCCCCGTATAAGCGATCGCGAGTGATGCCCGGCTCGTCGCCGACGATGGCGCGCCGCGAACCCACCAGCCGGTTAAACAGCGTGGATTTGCCCACGTTGGGCCGACCCACGATGGCGATGGTAGGAATGCCGACGGTCGCGACATCGGCACTCGAATTGAATTTGATCCGGGTCATGAGTAGTAATACATGCGTGGGGACAGCCGCCCCCGGCTGTCCGGCGGGGTCGAAGGCCGGGCGACGAATCTCCCATTCACATTCATATTCATATTGAACAGCGGACTCAACGAGTCCGCCCGACAGCCGAGGGCGGCTGTCCCCACGTGTGCAGTGAGTGGGTCCGGCAGCTATTATAGAGACTCCGTGGCCTCGACCTCCCAGGACGTCTCGCTGTATCAGTTCTTCGCGCCCGGAGGCGTGCTTTCGCGGACACATCCGGCTTATGAATTCCGCCGCGGACAACTGCAAATGGCTCAAGCGGTCGAGCAGGCGCTGGAGGAAAAGCGGCACCTGATTGTTGAAGCCGGCACTGGCACGGGCAAAACTTTGGCTTATCTTGTTCCCGTGATTCGCTCAGGCAAGCGGGTGATCATTTCCACTGGCACCAAAAACCTTCAGGAGCAACTTTTTCACAAGGATATCCCGTTTCTTGAGCGAGCACTTTTTCCCGTCGGCGAAGGTAAGCTCAACGTCTGTTATATGAAGGGACGAAACAATTATCTGTGTCGCAAGAAGCTTTACGATCTGACTGATCAGCCAGTGCTCAGCGGTCTGGAGGAGATCGAACACTATCGCGCGATTGCGGCCTGGGAGAAGAGGACGCAGACCGGCGATCGAGCCGAACTGGCGTCGCTTCCGGAAGCCAGCGCGCTGTGGTACAAGCTGGACGCGCGTTCCGACACGTGCCTCGGGCAGAAATGCAGTTCCTGGGACAAGTGTTTCATCACGGAAATGCACCGCCGAGCGATGGAAAGCGACATCATCATCGTCAATCACCATTTGTTCTTTGCTGATCTGGCGATCAAGCAGCAAGCGGATTACGCGCCGGATGCCGGAATCCTTCCGGAAGTCGGCGCCGTGATTTTCGATGAAGCCCACGAACTGGAAGACGTGGCCGGCAGCTATTTTGGGATTTCGGCCAGCAATGGGCGTTTTGAAGAGTTGTGCCGCGACGTGGAAGCTTCGCTGCAACGCAATCATATGTTGTCGGCATCGCTTTCCGGAGCGCTGAAAAGCCTGCGCGAACGGGCTGCGTTTTTCTTCGCGCTGCTGCCACAGGGTGAAGGCCGCTTCGCCTTTGAAAACCGGCGCGAATTCCTGGAAGAAAATGGCGACGAGTTCATTGGCCTGCAGCAGTCGCTGCAACGGCTAAGCTCCGAATTGGAAAGTTTGCCGTCGAAGCCCGAGGAGGTGTTCAATTTCGCTCGGCGGGCGCAAGAGTTGCAGGTACAACTTGGATTTCTGATGGAGTCGGATGATCGCAACACCGTGTTCTGGATCGAACGACGACGCGGGGGGGGCGAGAAGTTGAACGTTTTTCTCCAGGCCACACCGATTGATGTGGCGCCCATCCTGAAGACTTGCCTGTTCGACAAGTTGGAGTGCGCCGTGCTGACTTCGGCCACGCTAGCCGTAGGTGGCGGCTTCGAATACATGCGGCGGCGACTTGGGCTACAGTACGCCCGCGAGTCAGTACTTCCCTCTCATTTCGACTATGAGAATCAGGTGCTGCTGTATGTGCCTCCCGACCTTCCCGACCCACGCACCCCACAGTTTGCGCCAAAGGCGGCGGACTACGTTCGGAGGCTGCTCGAGATCACGCGCGGACGCGCCTTCGTTCTGTTTACCAGCTACGCCCAGATGAATGATGCATACCAGCGCCTGCTAGGCGAGTTGGAATTCCCCATGCTCCTGCAAGGCGACGCTCCGAAGACCGCGCTACTTGAAGAGTTTCGCGTCACGCCTCATGCGGTGCTATTTGCCACATCGTCATTCTGGCAGGGCGTTGACGTGCAGGGTGAGCAGCTCAGTTGCGTGATCATCGACCGCTTACCTTTTGCTGTGCCCAGCGACCCGGTCGTGGCCGCGCGTGTGAAGTCGATTGATGCCGAAGGCGGTAATGCTTTTTTTCAGTATCAAGTGCCAGCGGCTGTGATTACTCTGAAACAAGGCTTTGGGCGCCTGATTCGGTCACTCGATGACCGCGGTCTGTTGGTCTTATTGGACAATCGTATTTTGAAGAAAGCCTACGGCCGAGCCTTCGTGGAGAGCCTGCCAAATTACAAGAGGACCACGGACATGCGGGCGGTGGAAGAGTTTTTTGGGGTTGGAGGCTGAGAAGCCTGCAGTCCTTTTCATGAGAGCAGCCGCATCCCTGCATCGACTGCGTGCTTGTCGAAGGTGGCGGTGTACTAACACTCTGCTGCGTGGCCGCAGCGCTCAATCATGCAGTCGGAAAAATCGGCGCGACTGAGCCTGCACCTGCGCAAGGCCTGCCACACGATTTCCGCCTCGTTCCACAACCATCCGGGAAGTCAATACGGAAACCACGCACTCCTTACGCGTACTCCCGCTCTGCCTCCCGAATTGCCTTATACCGTTCAAAGGTCTTCTTTTCTGGTTCCAGCCCTAGCACGGAACGCAGTGTGCATCCGCGAAAGGTGTGAGCCAGCATCTGCGGCGCGTGGCCCAAGATGAACCACGGATCGTGGCGAAAGGCGACTGGCATATGCCTGACTTTCATCCAGCGCTCGGCTTTCCAGCGCAGGTATTCGATCTCTTCAGCTAAAAGATGCTTGGTGCGGACGACAGCGGTGGTGCCATCGTATTCCTCGAAGCTCTCATTCATGATCAGGTCTTGATCGCGAAAGTCTTTGGTCATGGGAGTGCGCGGATAGGGCGTGGGATGTTGGATGTAGGGCCAGTCAACGTACCGCCTGGCAAAGGCGAGATTGGCCTCGATGGATTCTCGAGTGTCGTCAGGATTGCCCACTATCAGGCCGCCCACCACGTACATCTGGTTGCGATGAAGGTATTCGATGGCTTGCAGTGTTGCATTTCCCACCTCACGGCCATGGTCACGGGCTGCGTTCTTGGCGGCGGCACGCAGGAATTGAAGATCGCTTTCCAGGATGTTCTCAATTCCGAGAAAGACGTAGCGGAACCCCGCCTGCCGCATCAGCGGCGCGAGTGTTTCCCCATGATTGGCGATGGCCGAAGTCATGCCTTGCACAAAATAATCGAGCTTGTTCAGCCCGGCCTCGATGATGGCGTGGCACAACGCCTCGAAGCGATGGACGTTGAGTGTGATGTTGTCGTCCACCAGAAAAATGGTGCGGGCGCCGTGACCGCTGGCATCGCGGATGTCCGCCAGGACGCGATCAAAAGTATAGGTGTGGAAGTTTCGCCCGCGCATTTCGATGATGGAGCAGAAGCTGCAATCGTAGGTGCAGCCGCGTGATGTCTCGATCACATCAACTGGGCGCCCCAGCAAGGTGTAGCCCTTGAGCACACGCGCACTACGATTGGGTGGGCGGACCTCGCCATCTTGACCCCCGTTTGACCATAAGCCTCCGGGGCAAGGCTTGGGTCGTATCCACCGACGACCACGTTCACCCCAGGCTTGAGGGAGCGGACTAACTCAACGATGCGCACGGCCGTTCGACGTTGAAACGTCATTACGGAGAGTCCGACGACTTCAGGATCGAATTCGCGCATCAACCGAGTCACGGTTTCGCGCGAGCGGCGCTGAACCAGGATCAGGTCCGCCACGGCAACCCGGTGGTGTGAATCGACATTGCCCGCCAGTGAGGTCAGAGCTCCGCTCGGCATGCGAACCGCGACCGGCGGCATGTGCTCAAAGGAGTCGGGCATCGAAAGCAAAAGGATGTTCATGATCTTCCGTTGTGTCCTCCATTCCCAAGGGTGAGACGCGGGGAGGAACAGAACTCTGGTCTGAATGAATGCGGAGATTGTAGCGCGGCTCGCGGTAGAATAAGAAGTTAGATTGACGGGTGCGGCCCGGCCTGTATTTCACTGGCACGCTGAGGGATTCATGTTCGAGGTCACGGTTGATGATTCGTTTGCCGCGGGGCATTACCTGCGCAACTACAAGGGCAAGTGCGAGAATCCCCACGGTCACAACTACAAAGTGCGCGTGACGCTTGCCGGGAAGGAACTGGACAAGGCCGGTCTGCTGCTCGACTTCAAGGACTTGCGTGATGTGATGAAGGACGTCATCGATCGCCTCGATCATCAGATGATCAATGACCTCGAGCCCTTTACGGTAGTGAACCCCTCGGCCGAAAATTTGGCCAAATATTTTTACGACGAGACCAATGTCATGCTTGACCGTGTGACCAGCGGCCGAGTGCGAGTAAAGAACGTAACCGTGTTCGAGACGGACACGACGACAGCGACCTATTCAGAATAGAGCCAGCTGCCCACAGGATAAAGATCCGCTCAGCATCTCGGGCTGTTCTGGCTCACTCCGACTTGGCTGATGACGAACGACCGCAGACTGCTTTTATGCAGGTTACAGAGATCTACAAGTCAATCCAGGGCGAGTCGACGCACGCCGGACTACCTTGCGTATTTGTTCGCCTGACCGGCTGCAATTTGCGTTGCTCCTGGTGTGACAGCGAATACACTTTCACGGGCGGCCATCGCATGACACTGGAACAGGTGCTGGAAGAAGTGGAGCAACTGAGTCCGGGTGGCGGACTGGTGGAGATCACGGGCGGCGAGCCCATGCTGCAGGAGCGGGAGGTGGTCCCGCTTATGCAACGCCTGCTGGACGCGGGCTACGTTGTGCTGCTCGAAACCAGCGGTGAACGACCGCTGGAGCGGGTGCCCAAGGGCGTGGTTAAGATCGTGGACGTGAAGTGTCCGAATTCCGGCGAGCCGGACACGTTCCACTTGGAGAACCTGGAAGCGCTCGATTCGCAGGATGAAGTAAAGTTTGTACTGAGTGATCGCACGGATTATGAATTTGCCCGCGATTTCGTGGGCCGTCATCGGTTGGGCCGGCGGGTGAATGCGATTCTATTTTCGCCGGCCTTCAGCAAAGATGCAGGCGGCGGCCGTGATGCCTCGCATTGCCTCCTCGATCCCCGCGAACTGGCGGAGTGGATGTTGGCCGATGGTGTCACAGCGCGGCTGGGCCTGCAGATCCATAAGTTCATCTGGGATCCAGCCCTGAAAGGCGTCTGATCATGGTCACCCACGTGAGTCCGGGCAAATCTCGCGCGGTTGTACTGCTAAGTGGTGGCATGGACTCTTGCGTCTGCGCCGCCCTGGCGGCGCAGGATCACGACGCGGCGGCGGCGCATGTCAGCTATGGCCAGCGCACTGAAGAGCGTGAGCGACGGGCGTTTCTGGCGATTTGTGATCGCTTGGGCATCCACGATCGGCTGCTGGTGAGGAATGAGGCGTTGCGAGCTATTGGAGGCTCAGCCCTGACCGATCCCCACATTGCAGTACCTGAATCGCACACCACCGGGGCCGATATCCCGGTTACGTATGTGCCTTTCCGCAACGCTCACTTTCTATCGGTGGCCGTAAGTTGGGCGGAGGTGCTCGACGCAGAGAAGGTATATGTTGGCGCGGTGGAGCAGGACAGTTCGGGGTATCCCGACTGCCGCCCCGCTTATTATCAGGCCTTCAATGAGGTGGTGAAGAGAGGAACGAAGGCAGGTCGAATTGAGGTCGTGACCCCGCTTGTTGCCATGAGCAAGGCGGAAATCGTGAAGCTTGGTCTTGAACTGAACGCGCCCTTCGATTTAACGTGGTCTTGTTACAGCCGGGAAGACCGCGCCTGCGGAGTGTGCGACAGTTGCGTGTTACGATTACGCGCGTTCCGGGAGGCGGGAGTCGTCGATCCGATTCCTTACGCTCGAACGCTACAGCGCGCTTAGGACAGTTCTCGATTTCCAATTTGTCCATTCTTAGTTTCTCCAAGCTGACGCGCTGGAGTGGAGCGCATCAATCGAAACTCGGAAATCGTAAATTCAGGTTCAGCCGGGAGGCCAAAATGAAGCAATGTTCAGCAGTGTTCGTTCTGCTTGCGCTGGTCGCGGGACTGTGTGTTTCTCCAGTCTTCGCCCAGGCAACGGGTACAGTCAAGGGCGTGTGCAAGGACGTAGACGGCAAGCCCATCGTGGGTGCAACGGTCGAGTGGTTCAACACTGAAAACGGACGCAAATACATCCTTAAGACGAACAAAAAGGGCGAGTATTTTTCGCTGGGTATCGATCCGGGAAAATACCGGGTTACGCTCACCCAGGACGGCAAGGAGCTCGACAAGGTCGGCAACTTTCCCGTCGGATTGGACGAGGCAAACCTCGACTTCGATTTGAAGGCTTCGCAGGTCCAGGCCGCGCAACAGCAAGGGATTAGTCCGGAAAAACTGAAGGAGATGCAGGCCCAGAAGGAAAAAGCCGAGAAGGAGGCTGGCACGGTCAAGACTCTCAACGAAAAACTGGGAGCCGCGCGACAGGATATAACTGCCGGCAACTTCGACGGGGCGGTCGCTCTAATGAGCGAAGCTACAACGCTCGATGCCACTCGTGATCCGCTCTGGGCGACGCTCGGTGATGCCTATCGCGGCCAGGCACGGCAACTAGACAAGACTGATCATGCGGCAGCGAAGCAGAGTTACGAAAAGTCTATCGAGGCTTACGAGAAGGCGATACAACTGCGGCAGGATTCCGCCGGTACACAGAAGGATCCGGATGCAAACAAGAAGCTTGCGCCCTATTACAACAACGTCGCCGAAGCTTACTCCAGAGTCGGGAGAGTTGATGACGCGGTCAAAGCGTACACCCAGGCGGCGCAGTTGGATCCCGCCAATGCCGGGACTTATTACTACAATATGGGTGCGGTGCTGACCAATGCAGGACGGACCGATGAAGCGCTGGCAGCTTTTGACAAGACCATCGCCGCCGACCCCAACAAGGCGGACGCGTATTACCAGAAAGGCGTGGCCCTAATTGCGAAGGCTACGACCGATCCCAAGACCGGCAAGGTGACGCCGGCACCGGGCACTCAGGAAGCGCTGAACAAATACCTGGAACTGCAGCCCAACGGACCGTATGCCGAAGGTGCCAAGGGGATGCTGCAATACATCGGCGGGACCGTTGAGACCAGCTTTGGCAGCAAGAAGAAAGGTGCTAAAAACTAGAACCCTTTGCATTTGATAAAACAGGGCGGCTTAGGCCGCCCCTTTTCTTTGCCCGGCTGGTAGAAGGAATTGCATCAGACGTTACGAAGGTCCATGCACGTCAAGTTCTTCATAGAATGCCGGAACTGTTTTCGCTAGAGTAGAGCTTTGGCATCCGAAAAGACGTCGAGGATGACCGCGGCCGTCTTGACTTTTTCCCTCCCCCAATGCTCGCGCCGCCGTCGGAGCAAATCTTATGGCAGCACCGGGGACCGCACCTATCCAGGTAACGCTTGAAGCTGGTTCCGCCTCGGGCCCGGTCGCTACGCACACCCTGCTGACGGCCATGCTGCGCGCTACTGATCACGTCAGCGATCTGATCTTCTCGCCTGGACGCCCGCCCCAGGTAGAGGTTTACGGGCAATTGATTCAAGTGCAAGCGCCGGGACTGGGATCGCTAAGTGCCGACGATACTCGCCGCATTGCTTCCGACTTGATTGGAAACAATAAGCAGGCACTCACGATGCTCCGCGAGCAGGGGTCCTGCGATGTTTCCTTTGGTTTGCCCGGACTGGCTCGCTTTCGCGTGAACGTATTCATTCAGCGTGGCAGTTGTGCGGTAGTAATGCGCGTGATCCCCACCGTGATTCCGCAATATTCTTCTCTCGGCCTGCCACCCCAATTGGGAGAAATGGCGAGCCTTCGAGATGGCATTGTCCTGGTGACGGGGCCCCGAGGGTCGGGCAAGTCGTTTACCCTGGCTACGCTGATCGACCGCATCAACGAACAGCAGACCTGCCATATCATCACCATCGAAGATCCGATTGAATTTCTGCACAATCACAAGCGCTCCACCATCCATCAGCGGGAGTTGCACAGCGATACTCCGAACTTTGCCTTGGCGCTGCGCGCGGCGCTGCGCCAGGCACCGAAGGTGATTCTGGTGGGCGAGATGCGGGACCGCGAGACTATGGAAATGGTGCTGGAAGCAGCCGAAACCGGACACCTAATCCTTTCCAGCCTCAACACTCTGGATGCGGCCAAAACGGTTGAGCGCATCGTGGGCGCATTTTCACTTCCGGAACAATCCTCGATCCGCGGCCGGCTGTCCAAAACCCTGCGTTACGTAATTTCCCAGCGCCTCATTCCCCGGCGAGACGGAGGCCGCGTGGCTGCCCTGGAAGTCTGCAAAGCGACGGCGCGTACCATGCAATGCATCGAATGCGACGACTACGCGGGGCTGCTCCAAGCGGTGAAGAACGGCGCTGCTGACGGCATGCAACACTTCGACGGCGAGATCGAGAAACTGGCACGCGCCGGGGCCGTAGACCAGGACACGGCGCTGGCGTATGCGACGGACGCATCGGGATTGCAGAGAGCGCTGGAAGTATAGTCCCTCGCCATCCTCACCTGTCGTATCATCGCTGCATGGCTGCTCTGCCCGAACTATCTCTCATTCTGAGCTTCGAAGATGCCCGCCACGTGGTGGAGGAGCACGCCGCGCACCTGCGTCCTCGAGGGAAAGATCTCGTCGAGCTGATCGAGAGTGCGGGACTGATCCTGGCCGAACCGGTGGTTGCTGACCGCAATTTTCCTCCTTTTCCGCGAGCCACGCGCGATGGTTATGCGGTGCGATCCCCCGACCTGTCTCAACTTCCCGCTGCACTCGAGGTGGTCGGAGAGATCAAGGCCGGGGGATCTCCTGAGGCTGCGATCAAACTAGAAGCAGGACAGTGTGCGGCGATCATGACCGGCGCGCCTGCCCCGCAGGGCGCTGATGCCGTAGTGATGCTGGAATACACATCACGCCACAGCGACCGCGTCGAGATCACAAAGGAAATTGCCACTGGAGACAACATCGTGCCCATCGGCGCCGAGGCCAAGCGCGGCGACCGCCTGCTTTCTCCAGGGTTGCGCTTGGACCATGCGGCCATTGCGGTAGCTGCTTCGGTGGGCAGGACTCATTTGCTGGTCTATCGCAAACCGCAGGTCGCGGTGCTGGCCACGGGCGATGAGATTGTAGACATTGAGGTCCCGCCCGGGCCCAACCAGATTCGCAATTCCAACAGCTATTCACTAGCCGCACAAATTCAGGCTGCGGGCGGAGAAGCGGTTTTATTGCCCATCGCGCCAGATGAACCGGGCCGTCTGCGCGAGCTGATCGCCGATGGCTTCGAGTCCGATCTGCTGCTGCTGACTGGTGGTGTTTCCATGGGAAAGTACGATCTGGTCGAGCATGTACTGTCTGATTTCCAGGCAGAGTTTTTCTTTACGGGCGCGCAAATCCAGCCCGGACGCCCGGTTGTGTTCGGGCGCGTCCCGTGTGGCATGGGCGCCTCCGCCCGCAGTTCGGCGGACTCAGCGGGCCATAAATATTTCGTCGGCTTGCCGGGGAATCCCGTTTCCACCATGGTGACCTTTGAACTCTTCGCCAGACCGCCGCTGGAATCCCTGGCTGGCCTGTCGCCTCGCAAGCTGATCTTCCTGAGTGCGAATCTGAAATCCGAAATCAAGACCAAGCCCGGCCTGAAGCGATTTCTGCCAGCAATTCTGTCAGGAGAATTTGAGCAGGCGGAGGTAGATCTCGTCCGCTGGCAGGGGTCGGGCGATATAGCGGCAATGGCGCGGGCGAACTGCTATGTCGTGATTCCACCTGACCGTGAGCGGATTGCGGCCGACGAGTGGGTTCCGGTGTTGATGCGGTAAAGTTAGACATGCCCCCGAAGCTCTCTCACTACGACCGCGCTGGGCACGCCACGATGGTGGACACTTCCGCCAAGCCAGCGACGAAACGTGAAGCCGAGGCCAGCGCCTTCGTCGTCTTGAAGCCTGCCGTGTTAAGAACGCTGCCCAAGAATCCCAAGGGCAATCCGCTTGAAGTGGCGCGGCTGGCGGGGATTATGGCTGCCAAGCGGACTGCCGATCTGATTCCCATGTGCCATCCCCTACCCCTTTCGCACATTGATGTGGAATTGCGGCTATGCGAGAATGGCGTCGCTGTTACCTCAAAAGTTGCTACCACAGCCGTAACTGGAGTGGAGATGGAAGCGCTGCTGGCTGCCAGCGTGGCGGCGCTGACCGTGTACGATATGTGCAAAGCTCTGGACAAAGGCATCGAAATCCGCGAAATCATGCTCGAGCGCAAGTCCGGAGGCAAGAGTGGTGATTACGCCCGCGTTCGCGGGAAGTCATAGCCTCCATGCTGAATAACGTCAAAGTCCTGCTGGTGGATGACAACCCCATGGTTCTGGGGCTGCTGCGGGGCGCTTTGACGCCGCTGGCCAATGTGACCACCTCAAATGACTCCGCCGATGCCCTGCTCAAGGCGGTAGATGATCCGCCTGATCTGCTGGTTAGCGACTATCGTATGCCGGGCATGGACGGCCATCAATTAGTCGAAAAATTGAAAAGCCGTCCCAATACCGCGGGAATTTCCGTGATTCTTTTGGCCAGTAAAGCCGACATCAGTGAGAAGCTCACTCACCATGAACCGATCGATGATTTTGTCGAAAAACCTTTCTTCCTGAAAGAAGCCACGCATCGCATCAAGCGCGTGATTGACAAAATCGCGCTGGAAAAGATGGCCAAGACCGCGGCGTCGGATGGCGTGTTGCGCGGCAGCCTATCGCAGATGAATGTGATCGATCTGGTGCAGTCGCTGGAAATGGGCCGCAAGAGCTGCGCCCTCACTTTGACCAACAAAGACGAGAAGTGCGAAATGTACGTCAGCGAGGGCCAAGTGACCCACGCAGTTTATGGGTCGCTGGTAGGCGATGCAGCCGTATTCAAGGTCCTGCGCTGGACTGAAGGCAACTTCCAGATCGATTTCGAAGGCAAGACCACGGAGCAGACTACACAGCTCAACACTCAAGGCCTCCTGATGGAAGGACTGCGCCTGCTCGACGAGTCCGCCAAGCGAGACGGTGACAAAGCGGAGGAGGAAGAAGATGTCCTCCTCGATTCCTGAGGCGCTGACCGCCGCGGTCCTTACCGTCAGTGACTCTTCGGCGCGAGGCGAGCGGGCTGATCTGTCCGGGCCTGCCCTCGCGGAAGTTCTCAAGCAGCACAATTTTTCTGTGGTCGCTGCGGAGACCGTTCCTGACGAGCAGCCGGTCATCGAACGAGCGATTCTCCGCCTCACAAAAGCGGCGCGTTTCGTGGTGACCACGGGTGGAACCGGGATCGCTGAACGTGACGTCACGCCGGAAGCTACTCAGGCTGTCTGCGATCGTATGCTCGAGGGCGTGTCCGAACGCATACGGTTTAAAGGGGCGAAGACGACTCCCTTCGCCGCACTCAGCCGGGCTGTCTGCGGAACATGCAGGAAGTCGGTGGTCCTGAACGTCCCCGGCAGCCCTCGTGGCGCGGTCGAAGCCCTCGAAGCCGTGATCGATCTTGTGCCGCACGCGCTCGATTTGCTGCAAGGAAAAACGACGCACCATTAGCTCTCGGTGTAACATGGCTCGATGTTCTAGCGCCGTAGCGCCGGCGTCTCGCCGGCACTGGGGCCGCCGAGGACGGCGGCGCTACAAGATCGAACAATAGTTCGAGGCAACAATCGGTCGCGATCCGCACAAGCGGTTTCAAACTAGAGGAAATTTGACCTGATCTCTCGCTCGACTCGGGTTGTCAAAAATTCCGTGCGCTCAGAAAAGCTCGATTCTTCACCAAACCCATAGATGTTTTCGCGTAGACTCCTAGTCTCACATTGGGAAGATTGCCGTCTTGAACACCATCAAGTACATCCTCGCCCGCTATACCGGGTTCCTCTGGGCGTTGCTGAAACCTCTCGGCGTATGGGGCGTGTTCGTAATCTCTGCTATCGATGCCGCTTTTTTGGGCTTGCCGATGGATGTGGTGGTCGCGACTTACGTCTATCAGGACCGCGTCCGGTTCCTGTTGTACGTGTTCATGGCGTCAGCGGGGTCAGCTCTGGGCAGCATCGTGATCTACATCATCGGCTACAAGGGTGGCGAGGAGTTACTGCGGAAACGCATCTCGCCGGAGCGCTTCGAAAAATTCCATCAGGCATTCGACAAGCATCCTTTCTGGAGCCTAATGTTTCCAGCGATGTTACCGCCGCCGACGCCTTTCAAGCTCTTCGTTCTGGCGGCCGCGGTTTCCGAAATGCAGCTTGGCCACTTTCTGCTGGCCATCTTCTCCGGACGCTGCGTGCGGTTTCTGATCCTTGCCATTCTGACCCTGGAGTTTGGTCCGGGATTCGTGCAAGGGGCGGCTTGGTTCTTCCGCAAACATTCCTATTGGATACCGGTCGCAGTTGCAGTGGGATTGGCGGTATGGTTTGTAAGTCGTCAGATGCGAAAAAGTCAAAACATCAAGCAGGCCGGGGAGAATGCGGGGGAAGGCTAGAAACCTTTCATCACCCAGACGACCGGGCTACTCTTTCTTGCTCTCACTCAAATTCTGTTTCACCCGAAACTTAACGATCCGGCTCACCAGAGCAAGCGGGAGCGGCTCGTCGAAGGGGAATTGCACCGACCCTTTGGCTCCCTCATATGCCGACAATTCTTTCTTGAATGCAATGACCGCTGGAGAACCTGGGTAAAAGCCAATATGGTTTTTGAACGCCGCGAACCAGACCAGACTTCCGTTCAGCGTAAACGCCGGAATGCCATAGCTAATCGTTTCCTCAGCTTTGGGCGCGGCCTTTCTTATCGTCAAGCGCATCTTCTCTAAGAGCTGCTGCACTTTTTTCGGAAAACGATCCACATAGTCATCAATATTTCCCGGAGGCTTTTTCTTCATCGCCATTCCGCAATTGGGTTCTATTTTTCTCGCCGTCGGCGATTAGATTTCAAACGGTCGCGGTGCGATCGCGTTCCTTACCGAACGCTTCAGACAGCACTGCAATGCTACCGGCGCAGCGAAGAAAGCCGCTGTGAACAGAAGATCGCCCATCACTGCGTGACGGAAGAAGGGTAGGCCGTAATTGTAGGACGTCATCAACCCGCCAAGGTTCTTGGGATACATATTCCAGCACGCCCAGACCGCGAAATTGCTTAACAGAAAGAAAGAAACTGAACTGGCCAGTGACGCGCCGACCAGGCGCAGCGGCTTGGCATTCGTGCCCAGCTTCGTTCCCAGCCACAGAATTGCGGCATACCATCCCCAGCTCACGAAGTGGTCCCAGGAAAACGGCATAACGTACACGAATTTCGTCAGGACTACGTCAGAGCCAGCCAGTAGCACGAATGGCACCCAAAGCCAGCGGCGCGACCCGCGCCCTCCGAAGAACAAGAGCGATGCCGCGACCGGTGTGAACATCCAGGGATGAGGTAGGAACCGAAACGCAACCGCCAGCACGACGAACAAATAAGCCAGCATAATCTCACCTCGAACTTAGAATTAAGATTGTGGCCCGTGGAGGCGTCGTCGTCAAGCTATGTAGGCGCGAGCCTCTCGCTCCTGCGGAGACCTACATCACCGCTTTCGGGATCCGAAGCTCTCACTCACCACGTTCAGATTGCGATCCAGTTCTACGCTCGCTCCCAGGACCGCGCGCCCTGTCCGCCCGGGATAGTCGTATCGCAGATCCCTGAAGCGAACAATGTAGCTCTGCTCAGGAAACACTAGCTCTGTCTCCGTGGTGGGATATTTCGCCCAATCCAGGTAGACCCGCCCCAGATAACTCCGTTTCGCCGCCAGGGAGGCTGGAGTCTCCTCCGGCTTGTACTGAATTCGCGGCCGGTCGTCGGGGTCTACGTTGGGACCGGTGGAATCGATCAACATCATGGCGAAGAAGTCTTGGGTCTCTACCACTCCATACCAGTGAAACGGATTCAGCCAGTACGGATAAGCAGACACCCGCAGAGGCTCGGCGCCTTCGTAAGTACGGGCTTCCATCACGCCGACCGCACGGCGATGTTCATAATCCCGCAGGCCCCAAAGGGCAATCACTCCGGCCAGCGCCAGGATCGCCGGCACGCGGCCTCGCAGACTTCTGCGGCCTACGCCGATTTCATTATCGATAAGGGCAAATAGCGCCGGCAGCGCAAGCCCTGCAGTCAGCAAGATAAGAATGACAGGCTCCACAATGAAGACAATGTCCCAGGAATACCACTTCTCCGAAAAAGGCCAGAACGGACGCACCCCATAATTGTTAGTGAAGTCGAGCAGGATGTGGGTGAGTCCGGCAAAATAAGAATACAGAAACAGCAGGCCCCAGCGCGGAGGCAGACTCGGATCCTTAATCTTTCGCCCGCGCAGCCGCCAGACGAAATACATCAGGCAGACTACAGCCGCCGATACCAACACCAAGCCCAGAAAAGAATGGCTAAAGCCGCGATGATGCGCAAAGCCAAAAACGGGATCTTTGAAACTACCCAGTACGTCGATATCCGGCCCCTCCGCCGCCAGTGTGAGCGTAGCTGTGGCCAGCGCCGTCTTGCGATTCAGTCCCGTCCGGCCCAGACACGCGCCAGTCAGGAAGTGGGTGAGCGGTTCCAAAGTTTGCAGAGTCTCTTTCTATTGGCCGAATGGGAAGGACACCAAACGGCATAACCCCCAAGCTTATCCGCGAGCAAAAACCTTAGATGTGGTCTCGCCTACTCCCGATGCAGCGTTTCATGAAGCGGTTTCAAGTTTTGGACAATTGCGACCCATAGCCAGAGGGGAACAACAAGGTCAGCGCGTCCGGAACTAGGCTGATCTCTGCCGGCAACGTGCCCAGCAACTCGCCGTCGGCCTCCACAAAAATGCGCGAATTCGTTGACGAGTTTCCGGAGGCTGGCAAGGGGCAACACTTCACGCTGGTGCTGTGCAGAAGGTCGATCCCGGTCACCTCCCAGCGCGCTCCAAAAAGGCCACGCAGAATGTATCGCAAATAAGCGAGGCGGCTACGAGTCTTAAAGAGCACCAGGCGCAAGTCGTTGCGTTCAAGAGATGCCCCCGGAGCCAGTTCGCGCAGGATGCCGCCGAACTCACGAATACGAACTGCCAGCAGTTGCGAAACCTCGGCCCGGCGAGGTTGTTCGCCGCCTTCGTCTAAAATTTCCACGGCGAGGTGCTCCAGCTTAAGAGTGAGCCACAGCAGCGTAGCCTTGGCATAGTACGCCGCCATACCGATGCGGTTTTTTACCAGCGGATCCAGTTTATAGAACAGATGCGCGTCCGCACCCACACCCACCGTGACCGTGAAATATCGTGAACCCGAGCCGCCAGAAAGTTTCTGATACGTTACCCGGCCGACTGCAATTCGCCGAGGCGTGGCAGTAAGGCTGGCGCGGGCTGCGGCCGCCGGAGAGAGCGGCAGTCCCAGATCATGAGCCAGGGCGTTTGCTGTCCCCAGTGGAATGATGCCCAAGGCCGTCTGGCTGCCCACCAGGCCCTGCAACACGTCGTGGATCGTACCGTCCCCGCCGCATGCAAAGACGGTGTCACAGCCGTCGGCGATGGCCCGCCTAGTCTGCGCCGTATCGTCTCCAGAGCCGCCCGTGGCTTCCGCTGTAACCTCTACGCCGGCTGACCTTAAGATCGCCATTGCCGCCTCAATATCAGCCACCCGACGCTGACGGCGGCTGCCAGCGAGCGGGTTGTAGAGCAGGATGGTTTTTCGCATCGAGTAGGAGGATTGTAGAATGCTACTATTTTCCCCGCGTACCCCACTCCCACATGCCGAACATTGCCTTCTGTGGCAGAGGATGACCCACCTGGCGGGCCAACATGGTGATCTGGCCGCGATGGTGCGCGTCGTGGGCAATCAGATACCCGAAAAATCCAGCCACATCCGGACGGAAGCCCTTCACCCGACCGTCCCTCTCCAGAGCCGACTTGAGCACAGCGCTGAGAGCCTCTCGACTCTGGTCCAGCGCCTTCAAGGCTTGCGCCTGAGTCACGCTGCTGCGGTCTAGTTGCTCGAGAATCTTGCTGCCCTTGGCCGCAGCCTTCAACCACATCACGCGGACGTTATGCATATGGGCGACGATAGCTGCCACAGTCCGTCCCTTCCCTGCTGGCGGTTCGGCGCGCCAGGCAGCGTCTGGCAGATTCTCTATTACGTATTGATTGATGCGGTCATTGGTATCAAATGCGTTCAGCAGCGCATCAGGCAGCGAGAATGGGGCTGGGCTAGTTCTGGGCATGACTAGTCTCCGCGATGCGGGGCAATAGATTACCAGCCCGGACAACCTGATTGCGTCGCCCAGCGCTTTTGGCTAAGCTACATCCGCTTACGGTGCGACCTGCCAACAGACACTACTCTTACCAATCAAGGAGGACTACTCCTATGAGCTATCGGTTCGCCTTAGTGCTGAGCCTGTTTCTCTGCGCTGCCGCTTTCGCACAGGACCACTCCGCCCACAACCAATCCAAGCCCGCGACGGTGATGTCAGGACTTGGAGACCTTCACCATCCGGTGTCCACTCGCAATCCCGAGGCGCAGCAGTTTTTTGACCAGGGCCTGCGGCTGATCTTTGCCTTTAATCATGACGAAGCGACTCGCTCCTTCCAGCGTGCGACCGAACTTGATCCCAAGCTGGCCATTGCATATTGGGGCGTCGCCGAGGCGGTGGGCCCAAACTATAACGATCCCGCCAGCGACGACCGCTTCAAGCAGGCGCACGAGGCAATACAGAAGGCGGTTGACCTTTCCGCGAATGCTTCTCCTAGCGAACAAGCCTATATCCACGCTATGGCACTGCGATTTCCGGCTGAGCCCAACCCTGATCGTCGCAAATCCGCCGAGGCCTATCACGACGCTATGCGCGAAGTGGTCAAGAAATATCCGGATGACTTGGACGCGGCCACCTTATTCGCCGAATCCGGCATGGATCTACACCCCTGGGGTTTGTGGCATCACGACGGCAGTCCGGAAGCAGGCACGGAGGAAATCGTCGCCACGCTGGAGTCAGTGATTCGTCGCGATCCGAATCACCTGGGCGCGATCCACTATTACATCCACGCCGTGGAGGCGTCTCCGTCTCCTGAGCGTGCTCTCGCGGGCGCGAATAAGTTAGCCTCACTGGCCCCGGGGGCGGGACACATCGTGCACATGCCGGCTCATGTTTACATCCGCACTGGTGACTACGAATCGGCGGTCAAGACGAACGAGCAAGCTGCCGCGGTTGATCGGGCATACATCCAGGCCAGCGGGGCCCAGGGCATCTACCCGATGATGTATTACAGCCACAACCTGCACTTCATCGCCATGTGTTCCGCGATGAATGGGAATTATGCGGAAGCCAAGAAGAACGCCGACATGTTGGCAGCGCACGTTGGCCCGCACGTGAAGGATATGCCGCCCATCGAGGGCTTCATGACCATTCCCATGGCGGTGGATGTGCGCTTTCACCGTTGGGACGACATTCTGAAGATGCCGCAGCCCGATCCGGCCATGAAGACAACAACGGTATTTTGGCACTTCTCCCGTGGCATGGCGCTGGCCGGGACGGGTAAAGTAAGCCAGGCTGAGGCCGAGTACAAGATCGTCGCCGACGCCGAAAGGAACACCGCAGAAGATGTCATATTTGCCATGCCCGTCAACAACAAAGCCAAAGACGTAATGAAGATTGCGGAGAACGTCCTGGGTGCGAAGATCGCCTTGGCGAAAAAAGATACGACCCAGGCAGTCGCCATGCTGACCGAGGCCATCGCCGTGCAAGACTCGCTGAAATATGGCGAACCTCCCGACTGGTTCTTCCCGGTACGCGAATCGCTGGGTGCAACTTTGTTGATGAAGGGCGATGCTGCAGGAGCGGAGAAGGTCTTCCGCGCTGACCTGGAACGCAACCCCCGCAATCCGCGCTCCCTGTTCGGATTGCATGAAGCGTTGTCGGCCCAAGGACAGCAATACGATGCTGAGTTTGTTGAGCGCCAGTTCATCGCGTCCTGGAAAGGTGGGGCGACATCCCTGAAGATGGAGGACCTGGTGTAGCCTGATTCGAACGCGAACACTGGAGACGCGGGCGTCCAGCCCGTGCAGGCCGAGTTGAGTTCGGCAGATGCTCGATCGGCTACTACCACTTGAGGCGCCGAGGTAAGCGGTGCATGGCCCGCGAACTCGGTTTGATCATCGCTCGAAAAGCAGACAAGACAGGCAACG
The DNA here is from genome assembly GCA_963696025.1 of uncultured Acidobacteriota bacterium. Classification (GTDB taxonomy): domain Bacteria; phylum Acidobacteriota; class Terriglobia; order Terriglobales; family Acidobacteriaceae; genus JABCYV01. The sequence continues at coordinate 515,567 of CAVOII010000012.1, read as the reverse complement.
CTGGGAGGGCAGAATCGCATCCCCACCGCAGGAGCACAAAAACCATGAGAACCGCGGGCGCGATGATTCTTTTGCTAGTTGCTTCCGCTTTCGGTCAGGACGGTGCCGCAAAGGCTGCTGCCCAAGCGGCCTGTGGCCCCAACGAGATCAAATTCGATGCCAAAGAAGACGTGACCCATCATCCGGTCCCGCAACCGGATCCCGGCAAAGCCATGGTCTATGTAGTTCAGGAAATAGGGGAGTTGCAATGCAAGGGTTGCGCACTCACCAGGGTAGGACTGGATGGTACGTAGGTGGGAGCCAACCAAGGCAGTTCTTATTTCTTCTTCTCGACCGACCCGGGCGAGCGCCATCTATGCCTGAACTGGCAATCACGGTTCGAAGCACACTCGCGAGCGGTCGCGCTGGCCAATTTCACGGCCGAAGCCGGCCAGGTCTACTACTTCCAAGCGCGAATCTTTCCCGGACACTACGACTATACGTTCGATCTGGATCCGGTGAACAGCGACGAGGGCAAGTTTCTCATCGCCTCTTCAGCGTTCAGCGCATCGCATCCCAAGAAATAGTGGGGACACTGGTCTCCGACCCATGTGAGCCGAGCCTGGCTCAACCACTCACCACCTGATCATGCAGATCAGCTCCGTCTCCGCGAATATAATCTTTTTCGGCATGGCAACTGCGACTAAAGACCTCGAAAAGAAAATCGAGGCGCTCCGCGACAAGATCCGCCATCACGAATACCGCTATTACGTCCTCGACGATCCCGAGATCACGGACGCTGAGTTTGATGTGCTGATGAACCAGCTCAAGAAACTGGAAACCGAGCATCCCGGCCTGATCACGCCCGATTCTCCCACGCAGCGAGTGGGCGGCAAAACGCGTGAGGGTGTCCTGAAGGCCCGTCACTCTTCGCCCATGCTCTCGCTCGACAATACTTACAGCCAGGACGAGTTGCGAAACTGGGACCGGCGGGTGCACGAGCTCAGCGGTCGCCAAGACATTGAATACGTCTGCGAGCTCAAGCTCGATGGCATCTCTCTGGCCCTGCAATATGAAGATGGCAAGCTGGTGCGCGGCATTACCCGCGGTGACGGCACGATCGGTGAAGATGTAACCCTGAACGTGCGCACGGTACGATCCATTCCTCTTTCTATTTCGAGAGAAAAGCTGAAGAAGGCGGGCATTCCCCCCGATTTCGAAGTGCGGGGCGAGATGCTCATGCCAATCGCCGCGTTCAAGAAAATGAATGAAGAACGTGAGCAGAAGGGTCTCTCCATTTTCGCCAATCCGCGAAATGCCACTGCCGGCACGGTTCGCCAGCTCGAACCCAGCATCACGGCGCAGCGCCGTCTGGATTATTTTGCCTACATGCTGCTGCAGAATGGAAGAACTTACTTCGATCGCCACTGGAAGACTCTGAATGCCCTCGATGCCGCGGGATTCAAGGTCAACACCAGTCGAAAATTGGTGAAGAACTTTGATGAAATCTGGGCTTTCATCGAGCAGGAGGAAACCAAGCGCGAGAGGTTACCCTACGAGATTGATGGAATCGTCGTCAAGGTCGACCGAACCGCTCTGCAGGAAGAACTTGGATACACGGGTAAGGCTCCGCGCTGGGCAATTGCCTACAAATATGCTGCTCGCTCCGGCATCACGCAAATTGAGGACATCATCGTGCAGGTTGGCCGCACTGGCAAACTAACGCCCGTTGCTGTGCTGAATCCAGTTGCCATTGGCGGCACCACCGTCAGCCGCGCCACTCTTCACAACATGGACGAAATCGAGCGCCTGGGAGTGAAGATCGGCGATTGGGTTGAAGTTGAACGCGGTGGTGACGTGATCCCCAAAGTTACGCGCGTAGTGGAAGACAAAGATCATCCGCGTGGCCATAAGACGTTTCACATGCCCGAGAGGTGTCCGGTTTGTGGGGGCCATGTGGCGCGCACGGAAGGCGAGGCTGATCACCGTTGTATGAACGCCAACTGCCCTGCCAAATTGAGGGAAACCATCCTGCACTTTGCCTCCCGCGGCATCATGAACATCGATGGCATGGGCGAAGCCCTGGTAAACCAGCTCACCGAGCGTGGTTTAGTAAAGAATGTCGCGGACATTTATGGGCTGACAAAGAAAGACTTGCTCAGCCTCGAGCGATTTGCTAACAAGTCGGCACAAAACATTCTCAACGAGATCGAAAATTCGAAGAAGTTCCCTCTCGAGCGCGTCATCTATGGGCTTGGTATCGGTTTTGTCGGCGAGCGCACAGCGCAGTTTCTGGCTGAGCACTTCGGATCGATGGACGCCCTGATGAATGCCAAAGAAGAAGAGCTGCTGGAAGTAAATGAAGTCGGCCCGCGCATCGCCGAGAGCATCGCTGAATTCTTCCAGGAGCCCAAGAACCGCGAACTGGTGGAGCGCTTGCGCAAGGCTGGCCTCACCTTCGCTGGAAAAAAGAAAGAACGAGGGACCAAGCTTGCCGGCAAGACCTTCGTCCTGACTGGCACGCTGGCGCATTACAGCCGGGATGAGGCCAAGAAGCTGATCGAAGATGCGGGCGGGAAAGTTACCGGGTCGGTCAGCAAGAAAACCGACTACGTGGTCGCCGGGGACGATGCCGGTTCCAAGCTGGACAAAGCGAAGGAATTGGGAGTGAATGTGATTGATGAGAAGGAGATGCAACGGCTGGCAGGCTGAGGAAGGGCGTCTACCAGAAGGCAGATTGACAAGGGGGCTTATCCTAAAGGCACCCGGGGGGGACGATGCATGAGATGCATGTTGCAAATCCTGATCGTTATTTCAATCGGGGTCGCACTAGCCGCACTAGCCGGATTTCTATTGCGTTTCGTCGGTTACAGCCTTAGCGAAGCATTCAATCCTTTACTTCCGCATCCAGAAGTCATTGAGGCAAGACAGCAATCTTACCTGTGGGGCATCTATTTTCTGGTTGCCAGCACCGTAGCCATCCGGCTGTTCCAAGCATACCGGAGAAATTATCACCGGAAATAGCGTGGAAAAACTGACCGACCACGCCTGCTTCCGAGTTCTTTGGTTTCATCGGGTTCACGGAGTAAACTCCAAACGACCGGTGTAAGGGGCAAAGTCCATGGCTGAAACGAAAAGCGTGATCACGCGCGATCCAGACGTTCTCGGAGGCACGCCTGTTTTTCGGGGAACGCGGGTCCCGTTCCAGGCCCTTTTGGACTACTTAGAAGGTGGACAAACTCTAGACGAGTTCCTGGACGACTTTCCGACCGTGACCCGTGAAGCTGCGGTGCATGCCCTCGAACACGCGAAATCACTCGTGCTTAGCCAATTGTGATGAACCTGCTGCTCGACGAGTGTGTTCCCCGAAAATTCAAAAATCATCTACCGGGCCATGAATGCCAGACAGTGTCTGAAATTGGTCTGGCGGGCAGGAAGAATGGGGAACTTTTATCCTTAGCGGAACAACAGGGCTTTGAAGTCTTCTTAACAATTGATCGGGGAATCGAGCACGAGCAGAACCTTCGACGCCGCAACATTGCAGTCATTTTGATCCGGAGCAAATCGAGCCGGCTCAGCGATCTGCTGCCTCAAGCGTCAGAAATCCTGGGAGCACTTGGTTCTATCCAAGCCGAACAACTCGTCCGCGTAGGCTAGTCCTTATTGCCCAAAGCTTCTGTGATCCGCTTCCAAGTTATTTCCAAACTCTCCGGCAGGGTCCTGGTTTCCCCCACTACTGACACGAAATTTGCGTCTGCCACCCAGCGCGGCAACACATGCATGTGGATATGACCCGCTACCCCCGCTCCCGCCGCCTTTCCGATATTCATCCCCAGATTGATCCCGTCGGGCTTGTAAAGCTCTCGCAGCGTGCCTTCCATCCTCTGCGAGAGCCGCATCATCTCCTGTGCCATCTCAACCGGCAGTTTCTGCAGTTCATCCAAGTGGGCAAAAGGAACGATCATGACGTGCCCGGGAGTGTAGGGAAAGGTGTTGAGGACGATATAGCAGTTCTCGCCCCGATACACGATGCGGGCCTTGGCGTCATCTCGCAACTTAGGCAGATCGCAGAAAATGCAACCAACGACCTTTTCCGCGCCGGTCACGTAGGCGTAGCGCCAGGGAGTCCAGAGATAATCCATCGACCGGCAGAGTAGCAGATGCCTGCGGGTTTCGGAATGACGCCGCCGTCGCAGCTCCCCGGGTGGTAACTATTTGCATATACGTTCCGGGACAACGCGAGGTACCGCTTTTTAAGCGGCTTCATCGCGCCCCAGTTTGGTGTTTGACACTGTTTGGAAGCGGTTGTTATAGTCGAACAGTTCGCCTTTGGACGCGGGTTCGCTTTTAGCAGTCCGGCCGCTGGGATTGTTCAAGCTCATTCGCCAGGATGGGCTCCACACAACCTAAGACTCACACCAGCAGTCCGCACGGAAACAACCCGCATCCGTCCCCGCACGAGGTGCGAGGTATACCGCAGAGAGGCTATTGATCTTGTTTGACGACAATACCGCCCGCAACCTGGATTCCTCGACTTCGACACCAGTAGCTGAGCGTCCCGGATCCTCTGAGGGCCAGACTGCAGACATCGCCACGCCTGAGCGGCCCCAGATCGCTCAGGGCCGCGACGAAAAACCAGCCATGCCAACCGCCACTGAAGATTTCGCAGCAGCGCTAGAAACTTTCACCACGGAGAACGAAGAAGCCGTCAGTGAGAACAATGTTCTCAAGGGCACGGTGCTGAAGCTCACTCCCACCCACGTCGTCGTCGACATCGGTGCCAAGTCCGAGGGCATGCTGCCCCTGGCTGAGGTTTTGGACCACGACGGCAAGCCGAAATTCCAGCCCGGCGACGAAATCGACGTCATGCGAGACAAGGGAGAGACTGAGGAAGGTTACATCAACCTCTCCCACCAGAAGGCGCAGAAGCTGCGCGCTTGGGACGAGATTGAGAAGGCCTACAACGAAAAGAAGCCCATCAAGGCCCAGGTGGTCGAGCGTATTAAGGGCGGCCTGACGGTTGACATTCTAGGCGCCCGCGCCTTCCTGCCCGGTTCTCAGGCGGATCTGCGTCCGGTGCGCAACCTGGAGGGCGTAAAAGGTCAGTGGCTGGACGTTGCCATCATCAAGCTGAACAAGAAGCGCGGCAACATTGTGGTTTCGCGCAAACAGGTCTTGGAGGAAGAGCAGAACGAGAAAAAATCCAAGACCCTGGAGCACCTGGAAGAAGGCGGCGTGCTCACTGGCGTGGTCAAGAATCTCACCGAGTACGGCGCGTTCGTGGACTTGGGTGGAATTGATGGTCTGCTGCACATTACTGATATGTCCTGGGGCCGGCTCACCCATCCTCGCGATCTGGTCAATGTGGGGGATCAGATTCAAGTCAAGGTGCTGAAGTTTGACAAAGAGAAGCAGCGCGTCTCGCTGGGTTTCAAGCAACTTACTCCGGATCCGTGGCTGGACGCATCCCACCGTTATCCGGTCGGTGCGCACGTCAGCGGTCGTGTCATCAGCGTCACCGACTACGGCGCATTTGTGGAACTGGAGCAGGGCATCGAGGGATTGGTGCATGTCAGCGAGATGACCTGGTCGAAACGCATGAAGCATCCATCGAAGCTGGTCAACGTGGGTGACCAGGTGGATTGCGTGGTGCTCAATGTGAATCCGCAGGAGCGGCGCATCTCGCTGGGCATGCGGCAGCTCGCAACCAATCCCTGGGACGCCTTGCATGAGAAGTATCCCGTGGGCGCTCAGGTCGAAGGCCGGGTGCGTAATCTAACGGACTTCGGCGCCTTCATTGAGATTGAAGAAGGCATCGATGGGTTGGTGCACGTCAGCAATTTAAGCTGGACCAAGCGGGTAAAGCATCCATCAGAAATACTGAAGAAGGGTGACAGGGTAAAGGCCGTGGTGCTGGCGATTGAGCCTGACAAGCGGCGCCTGTCGCTAGGCGTGAAACAGCTTCAGCCAGATGTATGGGAGACTTTCTTCGCACAGCATCATGTTGGCGACGTGCTGCATGGCAAGGTGCTCCGAGTGGCAAGCTTTGGCGCGTTTGTCGAGATTGCGGAGGGCATCGAAGGTCTCTGCCACAACTCCGAAGCGGTGGATGGAAATGGCCAGCCTCTGACCCTCGAACCCGGCGCTGAGAACGACTTCAAGATCATTAAGATGAATCCGGAAGAGAAGAAAGTCGGGCTGAGCATCAAAGCGGTGGGCGAGGAGGCTTCTCGTCACGAGGTGGAAGCCTATAAGCACCCGGTATCCAGCACTGGCGGCTCAACCATTGGCGAGTTGGTGTCATGGAAGCGCGCCGGAAGCGAAAATAATTAGCGTCAGAGCGGATGCCGCCGACAACTACCTCGTATCAATCTTCAAATTGATGTTTACCTGCTGACGATTGTCAAACTGACTGACTGTCTTTGTATCGCTCTTGCGGCCGTTGTACTGGGCGTACACCTCATAGTCGACGTTCAGCGACAGGGCTGGAAAACGGTAGACGCCCTCCGTACCCACGATGTAGGTCTTTACTGCCCGAGTGCGTGTGTTGGACAGATAAACCACGGCGCTGGGCAAGGGGTTATCCTGGCGATCGACAACCTTCCCGGTCAACAAGCGGCCAGAATCGCCTTTGTCCTTGAGATAGGGGGCGCCAAAGCCTGCAGCAGCGAGGCCAATCAGCAGCAGCGTAAGAGCCACCAAGCGGCACTTCCTCATGCGGTTCCTCCCGGAACTGCTCACACCCCGGCTTCCCAACCAGTTAGTATTTTAGATGCACTCCAATATCTACACGCTCGTCGTTCTCGACGTGGGCCTTGACCTCTTCGCCAGGCTGCAACTTCTTGCCGTTGGGGGACTTATATCCCTTCAAGTCAGCCCAGATTAGGTAATCGGCTTTACCCGCGGGCAAACGCTGCTCAAATTCTCCGCGATGGTTGGAGTAGAGCTCCCATCGCGCCTTTTTGTCCTCAGCCCGGCGAATCCTAACTCTAACTCCGTACACGGGATAGTCGTCGGGTCCCCAGACCGTCCCAAAGAGCAGCGCGTAAGGTTTCTCTGCCTTAGCTTGCGGGGATTCCGGAGGGCCAGCGGCCGACAACCAGGGTAGAACGATCACAGCGGAAAACAGCAGTCCCACTAAGATGACTCGAGGACCGAGGCAATGAGTGCAGGAGTTTGGAGCGAAGAAGCGAGGGTGGGAAAGTATCATCTGAGGGCTAGGAGTAGTCACCGTCTTCCGCTTCCGTCTCCTCTTCCTCATCAATGATTTCCTCCTCCTCCACCGGCTTCAGTTCGATAGGATTGAGCGTGATCACTTCGAAGTCGCTGCCACACTCCGGGCAAGAAACAATTTCGCCCTCATCGACATCGTCTTCCTCAATGTCAAGATTGAACTCACACTCTGGACAATAAACCATAATTCCCCCGTTCTGTTAAAACGCCCCTGCTAATATTTAGTTTCTCCTGGGCCCGCGGGTCAAGTGGTTCGGCCGGAGGAATTTTGACAGCCGCTGGACTTACTGATTGACAATCATGCTCCGTTCCATTATGCGCGCAGTGATCACCTTATGCGTAGTTGGCTCGTTCATTTTACGGGCACAGCTGGCTCCGCAAGGAAATAGTTTTGATGATGGCAAGTTGCGGCTGGACTCGCGCATTGCTGCCGCTTTGCGGCAGATTTCCGCGGGGCGCATTCAGGCCGACATCGAGAAATTGGTGGCCTTCCAGACGCGTTCAACACTGTCGTCGCAGGACGCAGCCTCTATCGCTGCTGGGCGCGGCATCGGAGCGGCACGGGTATGGATCAAGTCTGAATTTGAGCGCTACGCGGCCGACTGCGGTGGATGTCTGGAGGTGAAGACCGACAGTTTCACCGAGGCGCCCGCCGACCGCATTCCCAAGCCTACAGAAATCACCAATGTCTATGCGGTCTTGAAGGGCACCGATCCCGAGAGCGCGAAGCGCATCGTGCTGGTCACCGGCCACTACGATTCCCGCAACAGCGACAATTTTAACGATACCGAAGCAGCTCCAGGCGCGAATGACGACGGGAGTGGCACCGCCGTGAGCCTGGAGTGCGCCCGTGTCCTGAGTAAGCTGAAATTTCCCTCAACCATTATCTTTCTGACCGTGGCCGGCGAGGAGCAAGGGCTGTACGGCAGCCGGCACTTCGCGCAAATGGCGAAGTCTGCTGGATGGAACATTGAAGCCGTGCTGAACAATGACATTGTCGGTGGAGATCGCAATCCGCAGCAGGATCCCAGTGTGGTGCGCGTGTTCTCCGAAGGTGTGCCGGCCGCCGCCAACGACGCTGACTTGCGCCGGTTTCGCAGCCTGGGCGGTGAGAGCGATTCTCCCTCCCGCGAGGTTGCTCGCTATCTCTCGGAGGTTGGCCGTACCTATGACACTGGGATCAAGCCGGTGCTGATGTTTCGGCTGGATCGATACTTGCGTGGCGGCGACCACTCTTCGTTCAACCAGCAAGGCTACGCCGCGGTGCGGTTCACGGAATATCGTGAGGACTATAACCATCAGCACCAGAATGTGCGCACCGAGAACGGCATCGACTACGGGGATCTGCCCAAGTTTGTGAATTACGACTACGTGGCCGCCGTAGCCCGCTTGAATGCCGCTACCCTGGCTTCGCTAGCTTCGGCGCCAGCCCCGCCGGCCAACGTTCGCCTGCTGACCAAAGAACTGGAAAACGGTTCCACATTGACCTGGGATCCTTCACCTGGCGGACGCGTGGCTGGCCATGAGGTCTTGTGGCGGGCGACCACAAGCCCAGATTGGGAGCATGTGGAAGCGGTCGGAAACGTTAGTCGAGCCAGCCTTCCGCTTTCGAAGGATAATGTGATCTTCGCCGTGCGGGCTGTGGATCCGGAAGGACACAGAAGCCTGCCCGTGGTGCCGTCACCGGAAAGGTGAGGGTTGAACTGTTAGGATAAGTAGCGGAGGCCGCGCCACCGCCTTGTGAGTTATGCCTAGAAATACCTCTTTCGATTTGGGACTGCCGCCCTTTCGGGGTGCTGTCCGGCAGATCATCATCGCCAGTGTTGCCATTTATGTGGTCATCCTGCTGTTGATGTCGTTTGCCCAAGCAGCTGGTCAGACGGTGCTCACCTTGGGTGTCTTGAATCCTGCGAATATCCGCGAGGGCTGGGTGTGGCAGTTCGTCACCTATGCCTTCATGTACGTCGATCCGCTTGGTTTCGTGATGTCACTGCTGGGAATCTACTTTCTTGGATGGGCGGTGGAAGAGCGTATCGGCTCTGCCGCCTTTTACGGCCTGTTCTTCGGCAGCATCGTTCTTGCGGCGGTAGCTGGATTTGTCCTCTCCCTCAGCGGAGTGGTTGCGCAAGGAACTGCTCTGGGTTCTGGCGCCGGTGCCAACGCCATCCTGATGGTTTTTTATCTCTTCAATCGCGGCGCTCCGATTATGCTGTTTCCCATCCCGATTCGTATCCCGGTGAAATGGATCGTTCTTTTCACCGCCGCTATTGAAACCGCATACCTGCTGCTCAGTCACTTCGCGCTCTTTTACTTCATCCTGTTGCTCGGACTCGGCGCCGGATACGTCTGGTACGTGGTATTTCTGTCCCGCCGGAGTTCGCCTGGCTTTACGGAACGAATTTACGCTATACGCAATGAGTACTATCGCTGGAAGCGGCGTCGGGCAGCGCGTAAGTTTGAGGTCTACATGCGCAAACACAACCGCACCGTAGAATTCGACGAGCACGGCAACTACATCCCACCAGAAGATACAGGCGCTGACAAGAAGAACGGCGGGTCTAAATCGGGCTGGGTGAATTAGGGCGCGGTGGCGACCTGTTTGCCAACTTAAGATAGTCAACTGAGGCGGCGGATAACCCATGACAATTACGAACGCAAGAACCACGATGACGTTTGCGCTAGTGTTATGGGCGGCCAGCATGATGTGCCCGGTGCGAGCCTCGCGGGCGCAAACGGTCCCCGCGACGATGGGCAGCAACCGCTCGTACGAGGTCGATGTTCCCGCCACAAAGGAATGGGTCGACACGAAGGTCGACGTGCGCGGAGGTGCCAAGCTGCGCTTTACGGCCACAGGGAAGATTACATATCCGGCCGACGCATCGTACGCGGGAAAATCGCGGACCTCAGGGACATTTGGCCCGGCCGGGCTTCCGCGAAATTGGGCTGACCTGATCCATCAATATGCGGTGAAGGAGGCGGGTCACGGTGCTTTGATCGGTCGCATCGGTTCTGATGCATATGCCCAAGCCTTTCTGGTGGGCGAAAGCAGGGAATACGATGTGCCTGTGGCAGGTAGACTGTATCTGGGAATCAATCAGAGCGTTAGCGATGCGTCGACCGCGGACGGAAGTTTCCACGCGAAGATCGAGGTGCTGGAAGAGGGCTCAGCGGATGCCGGAAGCTCCGGCGGTCCGGCGGAGACCCGCGTGGCAGGAATCACTCCCGAGTTGCTGAGCAAAATCCCGCGTCGCGTTTCCGATCCCAACGATAAACCTGGGGACATGGTGAACGTCCTGATCGTGGGAACGCAGGATCAGATGGTGAAGGCGTTCACTACAGCCGAGTGGGCGCAGGTAGACAAGACGGTGCAAAATACGGTGCTGAATGCGGTGATGGAATCGGTCGAGAAGAAAGACTATCTGACCATGCCGATGAGCACGCTGTTTCTTTTCAAACGGCCACAAGACTATGGATTCGCGCACGCTGAGCCGGTGAAGGTTGCGATGTCGCGGAATCATCTGCGCGTCTGGAAATCGCCTTACGAGATTGATGGCCGGCCCCTCTGGTGCGTAGCGGCTACGCATGATATCGGATTCGAGCGCGACCAGCGTAACAATGGCTTGACGCACAAGATCGATCCCGCCATCGACGGCGAACGCGAGTATGTGAATGGCACCCTTTCAGCAACCGGGCTCGTCGTCCAACGCGATCACGTTACGCCAGCCGACCCTCTGACCACGGCCAAGACGGCCACGGGAGGAGAGTTTCACTCCGACGGACGCATAGTCGTACTTGTCCTCAGAAATTCGACGGGCAATAGCAACTAGAGCGCGGGAGAATTTAAGTTCAGCGTTCCATTTATTTACTTCCCAATACAGAAGGTGCTGAAGATTATATTGAGAATGTCGTCAGTGGTTGTCGCCCCCGTGATCTCGTCGAGCGGGCGAAGAGCGTTGTAGAGATCGAGCAAGAGCATTTCGTGCGGAATATGGGTGCGGACCGCGGCGGTAGCGGCATCGAGGGTAGCAATGGAGTTGTTGACCAATGCCTGGTGGCGTGCGCTGGTGAGGAATCCGGTCTCCGCCTGGATGCCACTATCACCGGCGATGTGACGCAGGATCTCACAGCGGAGTTCTGGAATTCCTTCACCGCTTACAGCCGATGTCTGCACCCCGGGCAACTGGGAACTGGCAACCGAAAACTGAGAACTGCATAAATCCTTTTTGTTCTCCACAAGAATCGCCGGCCGCTGCGCCGCCTGCGCGAGCAGCTTCTGATCTTCAGCAGTCACGGGTTGAGAGCAGTCGAAAACGACGAGCACCAAGTCGGCATCGGCAAGGGCTTCTATGGATTTGCGAATGCCAATACTTTCGGCCTCATCGAGCGCGTGGCGAATTCCGGCGGTGTCGACCAGCTTTACCGGAATGCCGCCGATGGCCACGGTCTCGCTTACCAAATCGCGTGTGGTGCCGGGGGTTGCGGTGACAATGGCGCGTTCGCGCTCGACCAGGCAATTGAAGAGACTCGATTTGCCCACGTTGGGGCGGCCGACGATGGCGAGCGTTAGCCCTTGGTGAACAATTTTTCCATAGGCAAACGAGCCGGCGAGTTCTTGCAGCGGCTGTCGCACCAGGGCAATGCGCTGCAGAATTTGATCGCCGGCGAGAACAGAAACGTCATCTTCGGCGAAGTCGACGCCGGCTTCGAGGGTTGCGATCAGTTCCACCAGTTTCTGTTTGATCGGTTGCAGACGGCGTGACAGCGCACCGTCGAGTTGCTGGGCGGCAACTTTGGCCTGATAGAGCGTCTGCGACTCAATGAGATCGCGGACGGCCTCAGCTTGGGCCAGATCAATTCGCCCGTTGAGGAAAGCCCGCATAGTGAACTCGCCCGGTTCGGCGAGGCGTGCGCCACGGGCCAAGGCCAGTTCAACAATATGCCGCAGAACGACGGGAGAGCCGTGGGCGGAGACTTCGACGATGTCGTCGGTGGTGTAGGAGTGGGGCTTGGCGAAGTAAGTGACGACCACTTCATCGATACGTTGACAGCGTGGCGCGGCCGCCCCCGGCCGCGATTCACGGTAAGTCGATCCGCGTTCAAATCCTGAATCGAACTCGATTTCTTCGCGGGCGAGGGCGCCCGCGCCACGCGGCTGGGGTTCGATCAGTTCTCCGAATATTGCGCGCCCAGGCTCGAGATTGTGCTTCAAACGGAGCATAGGCAGCGCAATTGTTCTAGCCTCGGCGCCGGCGAGTCGGACTACCCCGATGCCACCACGACCGGGTGGCGTAGCGATGGCGACGATGGTGTCGTCGAGGTTCACGGGGAGATTGTAATTGGGAAGGACGCTTAGGGTAGGGTTCGCCGTGCGGACTTGCTGGCGGCCTTGTAGTCTTTGGGATACACAACCACGTAGCGGCGAAGGCCCATGCCTTCGCTCTCGGTGCGGAGATCGGGATGGTCGCGGAGCGCAAGGTGGACGATGCGACGCTCACGGGATGACATGGGCGCGAACTCGTAGGGCGCGCCGGTCTTACGGACTCTTTCAGCGGCGACACCGGCGGCCAGGCGCAGCTCTTCCAGACGCAAGGCGCGATGATTCATGCAATCGAAGCAGACCTTCTCATGTTCATTACCCGGGAGGCGCAGCATTTCCAGAGCGAGGAGTTCGATGGCGCGCAGCAGCTCGGCTCCGCGTTCCAGGAGCAAGGCGGAATCAGGTCCGGAAAATTCAACCAGAATCTCCGGACGCTCCCAATCACGCTCCTCAGCGAGAGGCGGGTCTACGGTGATGCGGTATTTCAGGTGCAGGCCGCCCTGGGTGACGACGCCACGCAGAAATTCGTTGATCTTATTGGCGGACGCGATTTTGTCGCGAATAGGCATGCACAACGCTCTCAGCTATCAGCTCTCGGCTTTCAACTCCTACGATAAAGCTGCTAGCTTTACTTCTCTTTCTTTCTGGCACGTTTGAGCGCCATCTCACGCATCTCACGGCCGAGTTTGGTTCGGTTCATGATGGTCTGCTGTACGATCGCGATGAGGTTACCCTCAGACCAGTAGAGACACAAACCCGCAGCCAGGTTCCAGCTGATCACCCCCAGCATCACGGGCATCATCAGGTTCATCATCTTTTGCTGTGCGGGGTCCATGCCCGCCTGCGGCGTCATGCGCTGAGTCAAAAACATTGTGATGATAATGCCGATGGGTAAGATGTGCCACGGGTCAGGAGAAGACAGATCACGGACCCAGAGCCAGGGAGCGTGCCGCAGATCTAGCGCAGCCCCAAGCATGCTGTAGTAAGCAAAAAGGAACGGCATCTGGATCAGCAAAGGTAGACAGCCACCGGCGGGGCTCACTCCCTCTTTTTTCATCAGGTCCGCGATTTCCTGGTTCATCTCCTGTTTGCGCGGGTCGCGCATGCTGTACTTCTTGTATTTCTCCTTGATGGAATTCATCTGCGGCTGAACTTTTTGCATTTTCAATGCCGACTTCATGCTAGAGATGCGAAGCGGGAGTAGGGCCAGGTTGATGATCAGAGTTTGAATGGCGATGGCCCAGCCCCAGTTATGAGCGACATATTCGTAAGTCCAGCGTAACCAAATAAACAGCGGCCGCGCGATGATGCCGAAGAATCCGAAATTGACCAGGTCGCGAAGGTCGGGATGATCGGCAACCCCAGCAAGCGGCACCGATTCCAGCACTTGAAGCGCCTTGGGGCCAACGAAGATCCGCGCACTCGTAGGCCCGTGGAGACTGCCCACGGCTGCGCCCAACACGTCGACTTTTGTGGTTTCCTGAGGGTTGGGATGTTGCCAATCCTTGGGTACGTCGATCGAGTTGCGCAGCGTCACCAGTGCGGCGCTGTGCGGATCGTCGGGCAGGAACACGGCGGCGAAGTACTGATCGACAACCCCAGCCCAATTAAAAGGGCCCGGCAAGGTTTTGCCACCGCTGACTTGCTTGATGGCCAAACGTTCCGTCGGTTTGGGAAACACGAAAAGGGTGCGATCGGTTGACTCACTATTGTGATACTCGATACGGCTGGCGGCGTAGGAAGCCAGTGTAGTTTCATCGCCAAAGCCCGCAGGCCACATGGGAAAAGCTGTGATCTCACTACCCTTCGAAAGGACCGAGGCCTGGATGCCTACGACGTAGCTTTCGTCAAACCTGAAGGTCTTGCGTACCGTAATATCCTGATCAGCGTATTCGAAGCTGATTTGTGTGGGAAAATTCAGAGTGCCCGAATCAGACGCGACATAAAGAGCCGAGTTGATCTTGTTGCGTTGAGCTTCATCGTAGGTCCATAGTGAGAGCGGATAGCCATATTTCTCAGCGGCGGTGCGGTTTACCAGCTCGAGCGGCTGCCCTTTGTCATCGTCATATTTCTTTAAGATCCAGGATCTGACCTGGCCACCGCGGTTGCTGAAGGTAATCTTGTAAAGGTCGTTCTCGACGAGGGTTTCAGATTCCGCACTAGCGCGCTTACTCGCGCCGGGGGCATGTTCGGACTGGGGCTGCGCAGCGCTGGTTTGATTGGCCGCTGGAGCAGGCTGTGCTTGCGGTTGGATCTGGGGTGATGGCGCCGCCTGCTGCGGAAGATACTTCTTGAGCAGGGGCTGCGACAGCGCGATCACCAGAAAGGTCAGCGCAAAAACCAGTAGGAGCCTACGCTCCATGCCGGGATCTTGTTGGGGATTTTTAAAGTCTGGCAAATTCGCTTACTCAGTGACCGCACAATTCCGCGCCGGACACGTACCTACCGGGCCCTAGAGTCTTTTGGCTTCACCGGATCGTATCCGCTCTTCGCCAGCGGATGACAACGAAGCACACGCTTGACGCTCATCCAACCACCATGCAGGGTTCCGTGGTTCTCCACTGCCTGCATGGCGTACTCGGAACAGGTTGGGATATAGCGGCAGGCAGGCGAAAATACCGGGGAGAGCGCCGACTTGTAGGCTCGGAGCAGTGCTACCGCGAAGCTTTTCGAAATCTGATTCATCCTTTTCCCGCCGATTTTTCGATCACCTCGAAGGCGCGGCTGATGTCTTTCTGTAAGTCGGCGAACTCGGCGGTCAGAAGCGACTTTTTCGGGTTGATGACCACATCCACCGCAACTTCTGCTCTCGTACCACGCAGTCGAACGGCTTCGCGCAAACGACGCTTCATGCGGTTGCGCTCGACTGCGCCGCCCAGTCCCCGACCCACGGTGAATCCTATTCGAAGACTTCCAGCATCCCCGCGCCGCAAGTAAAAAACTGTCATATGACTGGCGAAGTACCGCCGCCCCTGCTTGTATACGCGCTCGAAATCAGCATGCCGCAGCAAACGCGAACTGCGGGAAAAACTGGCCCCTCCGGCAACTGAACGTGGGTTGGCGCTTCCATTCGGAAGGATGGCGTTCACGCTCACAATCCAAAGTCAGGTGGCGGACCCCCCGCAAGCCGGAACAAGAGGAAATTTATTCACGAAAGCCGGGCTTCACTGAGACCCGCTTGCGACCCTTGGCGCGCCGGCGCGAGAGTACCGCCTGGCCGCTCTTGGTCTTCATCCGCGTTCGAAATCCGTGCGTCTTCGAGCGGTGACGGCGGTTCGGTTGAAACGTCCGCTTGGGCATGAAAAGTTGCAGCTCCTGATTCGATAATTAGTGCTGGAACGAACGATGAGTATAAACGAGCCACAGCAAAGGGGGCAACCCGCCGAAAGCGATCGGATCAGCAGAATTCGAGTTTTACGTCTGAGTGCAGCTTTCAAGGCTTGCACCACGCGCGTGGCAGTTATAACTTGAACACTTGACAGAAAGTTTTCCTGGGGTTCTGAATCATGCTGACGAAGAAAAATTCCCGCGGAAGATTTCCACATAGCAGAAAATTTTGTGCTAGTATGCGGGACTGGTTCCAGCTTACTGATATTTTCTGAGCCCAGCGCAACCGCCCCGCACTACGAGGCTGCTTTGCTGGAAACAAAAGCTACCTTTTCTCCAAGGATTGATACCGGGCGCTGACCAGCCGCGGCTGCCCCACAAAAAATTATATGTCTGTTCCTAGTCCGAGCCTCACCGCGAATCCGTGGATGCGCATTCTCGACGCGCTGGAAAAGAAAATCAACCGCCACTCCTACGATACGTGGTTGAAACCCACGCGCTATAGCCACGCGAGCGGGGGCGTTCTATTTGTCCGGGTACCTACGGTTGAATTCCGCAGCGTAGGCGACAAGTATGCCGACCTGATCCAGGAGGCGGTTGACAATCTCGGCCTGGAATACGAGGAAGTGAAATTCGTTACCCCAGAGGATGATCCAGCGTCCACGACGGTGCGCCACGACGGTGGGCTTTCCGTGCACGCGGCCCCTGTCCTTCACCCCGCTCAATCTCGCTTCGACTGGGATGGGGCGGCGCAACTGAATCCGCGTTATACATTCGACGCCTTCGTTATTGGTAGTGGTAACCAGTTCGCGCATGCTGCCTGCCAGGCGGTCGCGGAGCGTCCGTCCAAGGCCTACAACCCGCTGTTTTTGTACGGCGGTGTCGGAATGGGCAAGACTCATCTGATGCAGGCAATTGGACATGAGATAAGGCGAAGGCAGCCGCAGTCGGCCATCTGCTATGTCTCCAGTGAGAAGTTCACCAATGAAATGATCAACTCGCTGCGCTATGACAAGATGACCAGCTTCCGCGACAAGTTCCGCAACGTGGATGTGCTGCTGGTGGACGACATCCAGTTTCTGGCGCAGAAGGAGCGGACGCAGGAAGAATTTTTTCACACCTTCAACGCGCTGCATGAGTCAATGAAGCAGATCGTGATTGCCAGCGACCGTCCGCCCAAGGAGTTGGCTGAAGTCGAAGACCGGCTACGGAGCCGCTTCGAATGGGGACTGATCGCCGATATCCAGCCGCCTGACCTGGAAACCAAGGTCGCCATCCTGCAGAAAAAAGCCGAACAGGAAAAGGTCACTCTGCCGACCGATGTGGCGCTCTACATCGCCTCCAACATCCGCTCCAATGTCCGCGAACTGGAGGGCGCGCTGATCCGGTTGGTGGCGCATTCCTCTTTGATTGGGGCCGAAATCACCCTCCCCTACGCCCAGCAGGTGTTGAAGAATTTCATCGATTCGCAGGCCAGAAAGGTAACCATTGAATCCATCCAGAAGGCGGTAGCTGAGCAGTTCGGGCTGCGGCTGGTCGAGATCAAAGCGAAGAACAATTCCCGGGCCATCGTTTATCCACGGCAGATCGCCATGTATCTGGCGAAGCATCTGACTGAGGCCTCGCTGCCGGAAATTGGACGCCAATTTGGCGGCAAGCACCACACCACGGTGTTGCACTCGGTCGAAAAGATCGATGGGGTGCGGAAGACGGACAAAGACTTGAACCGGATGATCAATAAGTTGACGGAGCAATTGGGCGGGTAAAGGCGATTACGCCAGCTAGTTTGGGTGGTACGTCCTCTTTTCCATTTTGACTGGCTCTTCTTGCTGGTTTTCATGGTTTTTCTTTTGATATAAGGGAGTCATTAGAAGTAACGTGGCCTGACGGGAGATTTGGGTTATGCCGGTAGAAGCTTTGGCCTCAGCGGTGGGAACCACCACGATGGAAATCACGGTCAGCAAGTTTGAACTTCTGCGGGAGCTTACGGCGACCCAGGGCGTGGTCGAGCGCAAAACCACGATCCCGATCCTGTCGAACTATTTGTTCGAAGCTGGTGGTGACAAGCTATCGCTTACCGCCACCGACCTGGATTTGAGCCTGCGCACTTCCTGCGTCGCCAAGGTGAAAAAAGACGGCGCCTGTACGATTCCTGCCCGCAAGCTGCACGACTACGTGAAGCTCTTGCCGGATGCCGATATCACCATCAAACTGCTGGAGAATCATTGGGTCAGCATTCGCTGCGGTCGCTCCAACACCAAGATGGTGGGAATGGCGCGATCGAATTTCCCTAGCTTGCCGGCGTTTCCCACGGCAGGCGTGATCAAGATTCCGGCGCAGGTTCTGCGCGGAATGATTGCCAAAACCGGCTTCGCCATCGCCAGCGAGGAATCGCGCTATACGCTGAACGGAGCGCTGATGGTGTTGAAACCGGAATCGATCACGATGGTTGCGACCGACGGGCACCGGTTGGCGCATATCGAGCGCAGCGGAGAAAAGTTCGATGGCGTTTCGGGTGAGATGAAGACGCTCGTTCCCAAGAAAGCGATGGACGAACTGAAGTCCTTGCTGGATTCGACCGACGTCGAGACGATTGACTTTGCAAAAGACGAATCCACGCTTTATTTCCGCATCGGCCAACGCCTGCTGACCTCGCGTCAGCTCACCGGCCAGTTCCCCAACTACGAAGCCGTCCTGCCTAAGGACAACAGCAAGAGCATCACGCTGCATGGGGAAGAATTGAGTGCGGCGATTTCGCGCGTAGCCCAGTTTGCCGATGAGCGCTCGCGCGCCGTCCGCCTCAAGCTGGAAAAAGGCGAGCTTAAGCTGTCCGCCTCCTCGACCGAAACCGGCGAGTCGGAAGACTCGATGGAAACCGACTACAACGGTGACACCTTAACCATCGGCTTCAACGCGCAATACATTCTGGATTTCCTGAAGGCAGTGGGCGCGGGCGACGTAAAACTGGAACTGAAAGACCCGCAGTCGGCCGGTCAGTTGCGCCCCGCGGACAGCGAGGATTACAAGTACCGCTATATCGTGATGCCGATGCGGATCTGAGGGCGCTTTGTAGCGTTCCAAAGCGCGTCACCCTGCCCTGCTCCAATCCTTGACCTACGCCCTATTCGGGCCGTAAAGTAGCCGCCACTCTGTTTGGAGGGGTTTCCATGCTTAGTGGATTCAAGCAGTTCATCCTTCGGGGAAACGTAGTTGATCTCGCGGTTGGCGTGGTCATCGGCGCCGCCTTCGGCAGCGTCGTGACTGCTTTGACCAAAGACTTGCTCACGCCGCTCATCGCGGCTGTGGTTGGAAAGCCCGATTTTTCCGCCATCAGCTTCAGCATCGGCAACGCCGTCTTCCCGATCGGAGATTTCATCAATGCTGCGGTTTCGTTCCTGCTGATTGCGGCAGCCGTTTACTTCTTCGTGGTTACGCCCATCAATGCCCTGATCGCGCGCATGCGCAAGGCGCCGGCTGATCCTACGACCAAGAAGTGTCCGGAATGCCTGAGCGAGATTCCAATTGACGCGCGGCGCTGCGCGCATTGTGCCCAGCCGGTGAAGGTGGGAATGGCAGCGGATTGAGCCGACGAGGTGTGAATTCTAGTAGCATCGGAAGGATGGGATCCCCCCTTGCGCGTTTGCTCTACTGTTTTTCGGGCGCGTTCTTTTTTTGTGCGACCCTGGTTTCGCTCCCTGGTGCTCAACAGACTCCCAAGCAGTCTGCGCAACCTTCTTCCTCTAAGCCTGCTGCGAAGCAGGGTCAGACTTCCACGCCAGACGCGGGTTTGATTCGTGATGGCGTTTATCACAACCTGTTCTTCGGATTTGCCTGCAAAGTTCCTTTTGGCTGGGTAGAGCGCACCAAAGAGATGCAGCAGGATCCGGCCGATCTCTCGAAGTCATCGGTTCTGCTCGCGGTATTCGAACGCCCACCCGAAGCGACGGGGAAAACCATCAATTCCGCGGTTGTGATCGCGCTGGAGAAGGTTTCGTCTTTCTCGGGTTTGAAAACCGCGGTAGATTATTTTGGGCCACTGACTGAATTGGCGACCGCCAAAGGCTTTAAAGTCGTCAATGAGCCTTATGATTTCTCAGTGGGAGCCAAGCCATTGCTGCGCGGAGATTTCGCCAAAGAGCGCGGGAGCTTGACCATGCGCCAAACGTCACTGGTCATGCTCGAAAAGGGCTACGCAGTGTCATTCACGCTCATTGGTGGAAGTGAAGATGAGACAGATGAGTTGATCGGAAATCTGAGTTTTGCCGTGAAGAAACCGATCTAGGCGCGCCTCGCGCGTGCATGTACGGACCATTGCCTGCACGGGCGAGGACGCCCCGCCCCTAGATATTTCTAATCGAGCGGTTCTGGCTGCAACGCGATTCCGGTTTCTCCGGCGGCCTTTCTCTCCACGTATTTTTTCATCCAGGCTTCCCAGCTCTTTCCGGCGGCGGTGTCTCGGCCGGTGAAGGCTAGCGCGGCGATGTCGGCGTAGGAAATCGAGACTCTCTGATTGGAGTCGTTCGGAATGATCCGAACTAACGAATCGGCCAGCGTCGGACCGCTGCGCCGGTCAAAGAGGTAGCCCTCGATTCTGCTGCCATCTTTGCGGGTGATAGTGACGTCGCCGCGATAATCGAAGGCTTTTTCGAATGCGGCGCGAATCTCTTCCTCAGATGCGAGTTGCGGAATCCAGCCTTCGAGTTTCTCGTGCTTGGTGCCGGGAGCAACCTCGAGAGTGTCGGGATTGACCGCGCCCACCTGTGGCGCTGGAGTCAGTCCCCATTCATGGGAGACATGACCGGCTTCCTTTCCGGTCATGATTCGTTTGCCCAAGCGCCGGTTTCCTGCAGGGATGCGCTCGATTCATTCGCAGTGGAAATATGAACCAGAGGATGCATAGGCTCGGACGGCTCTTCCAGCAGCCGCAAAGCCCCTTCATCAGGGTAGCGGGAAGATAGGGTGGCCTTCACTGTGGCAAAGAAACCGCCAAGCGAACTGAAGGTGTCGTTCACGGCAGATGCTTCGTACCCGCTGTGGACCATGCAGTTGGCGCAGTGCGGGTTTCCGGACTCAGTTCCGTAATTCTCCCAGTTCGTCTCTCGTAAGAGTTCCTCGAAGGTGTCGGCGTAGCCGTCCTGGAGCAGGTAACAGGGTTTTTGCCAGCCGAAGATGTTGTATGTGGGCATTCCCCAGGGAGTGCAGGGGTAGTGACGTTTTCCCATCAGAAACTCAAGAAACAGAGGCGAAAGATTGAAGCGCCAATTCGGGTTGCGATTCGACAGGATGGCTCGGAAAAGCCTCCGGGTCCGGGCACGACCGAGAAAGTGCTGCTGGTCGGGAGCCTTCTCGTATGAGTAGCCGGGTGAAAGCATCATGCCTTCCACGCCGACTTCCATCATCTCGTCGAAGAAAGAGCGCACGCTCTTGGGGTCAGCGCCGTCGAACAGGGTGGTATTCGTGGTTACGCGGTATCCTAGCTTCAGCGCCTCGCGGATGGCGTCGACGGCAATCTCGTATCCGCCTTCGCGACAAACGGAGAGATCGTGATGCTCCCGTTCTCCGTCAAGATGGACACTGAATGTCAAATATTTGGTCGGTTTGAAGAGATGGATCTTTTCCTTAAGCAGTAAAGCATTGGTACACAAGTAGATGTATTTCTTGCGGGCCACCAGGCCAGCGACAATTTTGTCGATTTCTGGATGCATCAGCGGTTCGCCGCCGGGAATGGAGACGATGGGCGCGCCGCACTCGTCGACCGCCCGGAAGCACTCTTCCGGGGTCAACTGGCGTTTGAGGATGTGGGCGGGATATTGAATTTTGCCGCAGCCGGCGCAAGCCAGGTTGCAACGAAAGAGCGGCTCCAACATCAGCACCAGCGGATACTGCTTCCGCCGAGCGAGTTTCTGCCCGATGACATACGATGCCACCGTCCACATCTGGGAAACCGGGACAGCCATAAGTTTTCAGGATCTCCTGCTAACTAATCCTATCAGGCCCGGAGGCCGATTAACTTGATCTAGGGATGTCGCATATCAAACCGCAACCATTGTAAACGGCTTGGTTACCCCGACGATTCTCGAGTCGAAAAATGGGTAACTCTATGGTACAATTAAGCATAACCTTTGATGCCGTAAGTATTAGTAGTTTCAGTAATTTGAGGTCAGTCCAGGTGCTTCGAAAAAAATCGGCGCCTGCACCTCAAATCCGGCATTCTCCACGGAGCTGAATGGCTACAAAAGAAACGCTCAACGCTGCTGCCATCGTAGAAGCGAAAAACAAAAACGGGAGGCTGACCCCCATCAACGGGGGCAACGGAGACTACACTGCCGATTCCATCAGAGTGTTGGGCGGAATGGAAGCCGTCCGTAAACGTCCCGCCATGTATATCGGATCGACGGGCGAAATCGGTTTGCATCATCTGGTCTACGAAGTCGTAGACAACTCAGTGGATGAGGCGCTCGCCGGTTACGCCGACAAAATCGAAGTCACAATTCACATCGACAATTCGATCACCGTGGTCGACAACGGCCGGGGCATTCCCGTTGATTCAATGGACATCGATGGTGAAAAGGTGCCCGCCGCGCAAGTTGTGATGACTACGCTGCACGCCGGCGGCAAGTTCGATACTTCTTCGTACAAAGTCTCCGGCGGATTGCATGGCGTCGGCGTTTCCTGCGTGAACGCGCTCAGCGAAGAACTCGATCTCGAGATTTGGCGCGATGGCTTCACATGGGAGCAGACGTATTCCAAGGGCGAACCTACCAGCAAGTTAAACAAGACCGGCGCGGTCAAAGCAAAAACCGGCACCAAGGTTCACTTTCTTCCCGATAAGAGCATCCTTACCGTCACCGAATATAACTTCGACACCCTGGCGCAACGCCTGCGGGAACTGGCCTTTCTGAACAAGGGCCTGCTGATTACGCTCACCGATGAGCGCACGACGGACGCGAAGACCGGCGAGCCTAAGACGGTCGAGTTCAAGTACAACGGCGGTATCGCGGAATTTATCAAGCACTTGAACCGCGGCAAACAGGCTTTGCACGACAAGCCAATCTACATGGAAGCGGAGCGCAGTGGAGTGGCCATGGAGATCGGAATGCAGTATAACGACGGCTACTCCGAATCAGTCTTCAGTTTCGCTAATAACATCAATACCGTCGACGGCGGTTCACATCTTTCCGGCTTTCGCATGGCGCTCACCCGCACCATCAATTACGCCGGACAACAGCTGGGACTATTCAAAGACGTCAAAGAAAACTTGACCGGTGATGACGTGCGTGAAGGGCTGGTCGCGGTAATCAGCGTGAAACTGTCGCAACCGCAATTTGAAGGTCAGACCAAGGGCAAGCTGAATTCCGATATCGCGGGCATCGTGCAGGCGTTTGTGAACGAGCGCCTGGGAGCGTATTTCGAGCAGAACCCAACCGTCGGGCGAAAGATCATCAACAAGGCCATTGACGCCGCCCGGGCGCGCGAGGCCGCGCGGAAAGCTCGTGACCTCACCCGGCGCAAGGGCGCGCTAGACGGCGGTGGGCTGCCTGGCAAACTAGCAGATTGTTCTGAAAGGCAGCCAGAGCGCTGTGAACTGTTCCTGGTCGAGGGTGAATCGGCAGGTGGTACGGCGAAGCAGGGACGCGACCGGCGTTTCCAGGCGATTCTCCCTCTGAAGGGCAAAATCCTGAACGTCGAAAAAGCGCGTTATGACAAGATGCTGGCGCACGAGGAGATCCGCGCCATGATCACGGCGCTGGGGACAGGCATTTCCAAAGAAGATTTCGACGCATCCAAGTTGCGTTACGGCAAGATCATCCTGATGACCGATGCTGACGTGGATGGAAGCCACATTCGCACCTTGTTGCTTACGTTCTTTTTCCGCCACATGCAGGATCTGATCAAGCGCGGCAATGTTTTCATCGCGCAGCCGCCGCTCTATTCGATCAAGAAGGGCAAGGCGCATCAGTACATCAAGAACGATCGCGACTTCGTGAAGGTGATGGTAAAGCGCGCATCGGAAGGCTTAATCGTCCGCTACGGCGAGGGCGCGGCGAAGCTGGAGGGTCCTGCGTTGGCCAAGTTCATCACGGTACTCAACGAATATCTCGCTTTCTCCGACAAGCTGGACAAACGTCTGCGCGACGAGCGCGTGACCGAGCTGCTACCCAAGTTTGACCTCTCGAAGCGTGCCGACTTCGAAGGCGAGAAAAACGCGCCGCCCAAGAAAATCGAGAGACTGGAAAAGGAACTGAAGAAGCTGCAAAAAGAGCGCAGCTTCAAGGAAGTTCTCAGCCGCTTCGACGAAGAGCACAATCTGTGGGAAGTGCGTTACGTCAATTCCCAAGGCGCCGAGCACGTCATCAACTGGGAGCTGGCTTCCACACCGGAATACCGGCAGCTGCTCTCGAAGTTCAAACAGATTGAGCTTTACATGGAGCCACCGTTCGTAGTGGAGACCATCGGGAAAGCTGTGGTCTCCTCGAATGGCGATGAGGAAGAAACCAACGAAGCTCCAGACGAGGAAGGCGAGAAGGCGGAGAAAAAGACGGTAAAAGAAGCTCCTGCCAAAGCCGTAGCAAAGAAAAAAGCGTCAGAGCCGCAATTGGTTGACAAGGGAACCGCCCGCGAGCTGCTTGACTACGTTTTGGAACAAGGGCGCAAGGATTACATCATCCAGCGCTACAAAGGCTTGGGCGAGATGACCTCGCAGCAACTATGGGAAACCACCATGGATCCTGAACGGCGCACTTTGCTCTCAGTGAAACTGGAAGACATCGCGGAATGCGAAACCATCTTCACCACACTGATGGGCGAAGATGTCGAAGCACGCCGCAGGTTCATCGAAGACAATGCGCTGGACGTGAAGAATTTGGATATCTAGTCTGCTTGCGTAGGGACGGGCGTCCTCGCCCGTTCAGGTCGAGAGAAAGCTCGGCAGCTGAGATTTGTTGACAGCCGGTGACTTTCGCGAGGCTGCCTGCACCATACAGATCAGTCCTGTACCCCATACTTCACTTCGGGGTACACGCGGTCGAACACGATCCACAGCAGGGCTACAAGAACGAAAAGGAATACGCTGCCCTCAGGGCCGACCGCGCCTCCGCTTAACCAAGAGGGGCCGTGCAAAGAAGCACTCAATAGATGACCGGGGACCGTCCCTCCGCTATCGGGGACGGAATAAAGGTAACTTTCCGCCCAGTCCCAGGAGGCGTGAAATCCGATAGCAAACCAGAGACTGCCGGTACGCCGAATGGTGAAGCAGAAGAAAAAGCCAATCAACGCGGCGGCCAGGGCCCCTATCCTATTTTCACCTTGATTTTCGAGGTGGACAGCTCCGAACCAAGCTGAGAGCAGAATCGCCGCCCGCCAAAAGTGAATTGCCCTCGAAGCGGTAAAAAGCGTGTAGCCGCGAAAGAGAAATTCCTCGAAGAACCCGACGATGAGGAAGAAAACTCCCCAGAACAGTGCGAATTTCACGATGCGCGGGCCGTGCAGGGCGAGCCGTCCAAAATAAAAGGCGCCGGCGCCACGCAAGGCCAAAAGCAAGAGCGTGATCGCCGCCAATCCCCATATGGCGCCCGTCCAAAATAGTCTGCCGAATGCATCGCGCAGGGGCATGCCGTATGCGCCAAATGCCCGTCGCTCTAGCCGGGCCATCAGGAGTGCGGGGATCGCCACTATTACGAACCTTCCCGACTCCTCGATCACGTCAAGCCATATGGCTGGATGAACATATGGGCCCAAGTAAAAAAGAAATACGCCTAACAGAAAATGGAGTGCTCGCCACAACACGATGTAAAGGGCGAATCTCCAGACCGCTCGCAAACCATCTGGACTAATGAATACATGGAGGACGCGGGTCTCGCATGTTGATCCCCCCACGAGCTCGGTGTAAGCATTTGGTGGAGTTGCGTCGGGGGTCGGAGTTGATTCACCTTTTGGTTCGTCCATTGCGGAAGTTTCCAGAACGGTCCCCGACATGGTAAAACACTCGCCTTCCGTCCATGGGCCGATTTTTCAGTCACGAACGCTTTGGCCGGCCGCAAATTCTCGCAGGATTACTTCTGTTGCTCTTCCTGTTGCAGTGCCTCTGGCTGATGAAACGCGAGATAAGCAGGGACAAATGGGATCCTGACGAAGAAATCCGCGTCATGGAGGGAGTGGGGCAGTGGAGCGGAGGCGCGATCGCGGGCACATCTATTCACACGCGCGAGGTATTTCACACTCCCTTACTCGAACTGGAACTGAACGACGGCTATGATGCGAACCATTCTCCGCTCTGGTATCTCGTAAGTTCGGCGCCGCTTGTGATCTTGCCACGCCAATTTCGATTGATGTACGGTCTGGTCGCGTGGCTGCTGCGAGCCCCCTATGTGCTTTTCGGGTTATTGCTGGGCGCGTCGCTCTGGTATGTGTCGCACCGGCTTTACGGCAACGCAGGAGGCTACATTGCGCTGGCTCTATATTGCTTCTCGCCGGGATTTATCCGCAGCAGTGCGGTTTGGGAATCGCAGCCGGAAACCGGCGCCGCGTGGGGCGCATTTGGCGCGATTTTCACCGCGATCGCGGTCGCGCACACATTATACGCCCCTCGCGAAGTAGTCTTGTGGAACTGGCGGCGGATACTGCTGCTCGGGCTTTCGGTGGCGCTTGCGATCGGTTCTCAGTTTTCGCTAATGATTGTCGTTCCAGTCGCACTGGCGTTCATGCTTTACCTTGCGCCGGAGCGGCGAGTTGCCGCGGTGGTTATCTGGGCCGCGGCATGCGGGATTGGCTTCCTGCTCATGTACGCTTCCTACTTTTTTCATGCGCGCGTTTTCTGGCAAGGAATCCGGCACGCTGCCTTTCTAGGGATCAAGTGGAGAGCGTTTGCGCAGCTGAAGGCGTATCAGCAGATATTTGCTCAAGTCGCACAGAGCAGCCCGGCGCTAGTAATAGCCGCGCCGTTGGTCCTGGCGGTCTACTTGGCATGGCCTCGGGCGCGGTACTTCGGCAACAGCGCTCCGCTGCTGGTGGCGGCACTGTTTCTAATTTTAGGATTAGGGACGCCAAATTACTCGGGCCTCGGATTTCAACTCATTGCCCTACCATTTCTGATCGCATTTGTCGCTGGGATTTCGTCCGATCTTCTTGAAACCCGCAACCGGAATCTAGTGTTAGCCGGCGTCTGGGGTGTGTGTGTCGCGAGCGCCTTGCGCGGCATTTGGGAGCTGGCGCGAGGATAACGTAGGTCACCGGGTTCCAGGTTACTGATTGCAAGACGATCTTATTCGATAATCCTCTCAGCTACTTAGCGCAGTGCCGACCTGAAACTTTCGGAATCTGACAAACAATTTACAACAATAAAACGCAACTAACCTGAGTATAAAATGGTCTAACCAGAAGGAAGTGTTTTTGCCCCGAGGAGGGGTAGGGCCATGGTTGGAGAACTGGGGTATGATTCGCGGGTGGGGCTGAGTTTATCCAGGATAGCGGTTCTTGCCCTCTTCATCGTCGCGCTGACATTTGCGCCAGGGGTTTTGGCGCAGATCAATGGTACGCCGCCGTCGGTGACCTCCCTCGGTTTTGGTGGGCACACAAATCCCACGCCCGGAGTTCGGCCCAGCGTTACCTCACTCGGGCCAAATGGGTTTAACGGCACCCCAGCTTTTCCCAACTGCTGCATCAATCCATTATTTCCTTCGAACCCCAACTCGTCGCGATCCCGGCAGAACCACCGTCGCGATCATGATGGTCGCGCAGGGGGATGGGGTCTCTATGCTGTCCCGTACCCGGTTGTTGTGGATCCGGGAACCGATGCTCCAGCGGATGCCGAAGATTACCAGGGCGGCCCTACGATTTTTGATCGCCGCGGCCCAGGAGCTCCCGTCCGTCCGAGTGGCTATGGCGCACGCGCGGGCGCTGGATCCGTTGCTCAGCCTGATCCGTCAGCGAATGCTGCGCCAGCGGAAGATCAGCCCCAGACAACTTTGGTATTCAAAGACGGCCAGAGGCTGGACGTGGAAAACTATGCCATCGTGGGAAACACGCTCTATGATCTGACGCCTGGGCATCGTCGCAAGGTGGCCTTGGCTGAGCTTGATCTGACAGCCACGGCTAAAGAGAATGACGACCGCGGTATTGATTTCCAACTACCTCCGAGTCTCGCTAAGAACTAAGAACGAAGAACTAACGACATGCGTCGCCGGCTAGTGATCGCGCTGCTGGGAGCGGCTGTTTCAATACCGCCACTTATGGCGCAGATGCGCGGCTCGGCAGGCCTAGCGGGTTTTTCTTCCGGGCATTTTTCATCCGGGCATGGGATTCGGAGTGGTTTTGCCCACGTTGGTGCGAATCACCAGTTTGCTCGATCCAGGGCTGCTCTAGCATTTCCATACTTTTATTCAGACTACTATTCCGAGCCGGACGTGATCCAGGTTCCTTCGCCGGAAGTAGTGGTAGTGCAGGCTGCTCCGGCCTCAGCCGAAGCGCCGCCCGCTACTCCGCGAGCGCTGCTGATCGAATGGCAGGGCGACCACTACGCGCGAGTTACGAGTGCGGGAGAGGCCGGAATACGTGGGCAGGCGATGGCATCGGATTACGCTGAGCCCTCGGATTCGCGGCCTGCTGCAGTCCCTCGCGACGCCTTAGCAGCGAAGGCGCACGATCTTCCGCCCGCTATATTGCTATTTCGCGACGGACGCAAGGAAGAAGTGAGCAGCTACACTATCGTGGGCACGGTCATGTACTCGAGCGCGGACTATTGGAGCAGTGGTTCGTGGAACAAGAAAATCCAGCTTGCCGATTTGGATGTGCCCGGCACGCTGAACCTGAACCGGGAACGTGGAGTAAGTTTCGTCCTACCCTCCGCGCCGAACGAAGTGGTCACACGGCCATAAGCTCCTCAGTTCGAAATCGAAGACGGAACCGGGTGTGTGGACACGGTCGGCGGTTAAACGGTCTCCCCAGAGCCTTCCTCAATTTTCTTCTGCGCGGCTTCGAGGGCAGCCCTTGACGCTGAAAGAGCTCTAGAGTGCCAATGACACGGGAGCGAGCTTCGCCATGCATAAAGGCTGATTCCGTATCCGGAACGCTCGGCCGATGATATAATCCATGTATCGACTTGAGGTGTAACCTCCTATAGATACATGGTTTTACGTTCGATTGGACTTACGATCCGCCAGCATAATCTCCCGGCAAGTATTAACGGACTAGCGAATAGGAGCTAAAAGCTTTTATGGCAGACGACCAGAATCCTGAACTTCCCCTAACTCCCCCGCCTTCAGGCGACGGTGGTCATCCCGGTGCACTAAACATTCAGCCGGTCAACATTGAAGAAGAGATGCGGCGGTCGTATCTCGATTATTCGATGTCGGTGATCATCGGCCGCGCCCTGCCCGACGTGCGCGATGGATTGAAGCCGGTGCATCGCCGCATTCTCTACCACATGTACGACTCGGGCCTGTTGCACAATCGCAGGTACGTGAAGTGCGCCAAGGTGGTGGGCGAGACCATGGGTAAGTATCACCCGCACGGTGACTCCGCATTGTACGACGCGCTGGTTCGGATGGCGCAGCCGTTTTCATTGCGCTATCCGCTGGTGGATGGTCAAGGAAACTACGGATCGGTCGACGATGATCCGCCCGCGGCCATGCGATATACCGAGTGCCGCCTCACGCGCATGGCTGAGGACCTGAACGCCGACATCGAGAAGGATACGGTGGACTTCAAACCAACCTACGATGACTCCAACATGGAGCCTGACGTTCTCCCGACTCGCATTCCGAATCTCCTGGTGAATGGATCAAACGGAATCGCCGTCGGGATGGCGACGAACATCCCTCCCCATAACCTGACGGAAATCGTTGAAGCCACGATCATGCTGGTAAACAATTCAGCTACGCCGTTGCCCGAGATTTTGAAAATCGTGAAAGGCCCGGATTTCCCGACATACGGGATCATCCACGGCAAGGCGGGAATCTTCGAAGCCTACAGAACTGGCCGTGGACGTTTCATGATGCGGGCTAAAGCTGGGATCGAGACTTTCAACAAAGACCGCCAGGCCATTGTGGTCACGCAAATTCCGTATCAGGTCAGCAAGAAGCGGCTGATCGAGCGCATCGCGCAACTAGTGAATGACAAGGTCGTCGACGACATCTCCGACATTCGCGACGAGAGTGATCGCGACGGCATGCGCATCGTGGTCGAACTCAAGCGCGGTGCCGAGCCGCAGATCGTGCTCAACCAGCTTTTCAAGCACACCTCGATGCAGGAAGGTTTCAGCATGATCTTCCTGGCGGTGGTGAATGGACAGCCTAAGGAAATGGGGCTGATCCCGGCTATCCAATACTTCATCGATCACCGTGTAGATGTCGTCCGCCGGCGCACCGCCTATCTGTTGATGAAGGCGAAGGAGCGCGAACACATCCTCGAAGGTTATCTGACCGCGCTCGACCACCTGGACAACGTGATCGTCATCATTCGTGCCAGCGCCAACCGCGCCGAAGCCCGTGAAAACTTGGTGGCTTATTTTGCCGGCAAGAAAATTGACATCAACACTACTGGACGCGCACCCAAGCTCAATGCCGAAAAGCCGTTTACCGGTATCCAGGCGGACGCGATCCTTGAACTGCAATTGCATCGCCTGACTAAGCTTTCTATTGACGAAATCACGAAAGAGTTGAATCTCACCCGTGAAAACATCACTGAATACGAGTCGATTCTCGGTTCGGAAAAGAAACTGCGCGGGGTGATCGTGAAAGAGCTGGACGAAGTAAAGAAGCTTTACGGCGATGAACGCCGCACTGTGATCGAAGACGAAGCGGCGGAAATTCAGCTTGAAGATCTGATCGCCGACGAGCAAATGGCCGTCACCGTGAGCCACGGCGGCTATCTCAAACGCACCGCGATCTCCACTTATCGTAATCAACGCCGTGGCGGGCAAGGCCGCATGGGGATGAAGACGCGCGATGAAGATTTCGTCGAGCATCTGTTCATCGCCTCTACGCACGCCTACATTCTGATCTTCACCAACAACGGACGCGTGTACTGGTTGAAGGTCTACGAAATTCCTGATGTGGGCGCTGCCGGCAAAGGCAAGCATGTAGGTAATCTGGTTGGTCTGCAGCCAGGAGAAACAGTTCGCACCATGTTAGCTGTACGGAATCTGGAGGAGGAGGGCAAGTACATCTTCTTCGCCACGCGCAACGGTTTGGTGAAGAAGACCGAGCTGAAGGACTTTTGCCACGTGCGCTCGAACGGCATCAATGCCATCAACATCGAGCATGGCGATGAACTGGTAACGGCACGCCTGACCGACGGCTTGCAGATCGTCTTTCTGGCAACGCACGATGGCCAAGCCATTCGCTTCGATGAAAATGACGTCCGTCCCATGGGACGCGCCGCATATGGCGTCTGGGGCATTGATCTGGCGAAGGGGGATTACGTTGTCGGCATGGCGACCACCATCAAGCCGGGTGCGCCCGAGGTACCCGCCGCCGATGTAGGCGCGGGCGTCTCCCCCGTGCAGAGCGCAACTTCCGAGGTCGTGGATCTCGGCAAAAAAGGGTCGCTCATCCTCTCTGTCACCGAGAACGGATACGGCAAGCGCACCCCAGCCGATGAGTACCGCTTGATCTCACGCGGCGGCAAGGGCGTGATCAATATCAAAACCACCGAGCGCAATGGCAAGGTCGTCGGCATCTCGCAGGTGGATGAAAACTCCGAAGTCATGTTGATCAGCCAGTACGGCAAGATCATCCGCATCGAATCGAAGTTCATTCGAGAGTCGGGACGCTCGGCGCAAGGCGTCCGTCTGCTGAATATCGAACCGGGAGACCGGGTGGCGGCGGCCGTGGTAATCCCGCCGGAAGAAGAGCCCACGAACGGAAATGGGGGGACGCTGATTCAGTAAGCTCATGTTCCAATGACTTTTAGGCAGTCTGTTCTTGGTGAGATAGCGATCCGTTCAGGTCAGCAGGTCTCGGGTATTGATGTAGGGTCTTTAATCAGACGGCTGATCTTATTCGACGGAGTCGTCATAAAGTCTTTTCGCTTGCGGGAAGTCCCATTCCTTGTTCGGACATTCGGCGAGTCCGGCTTCACTAGGCTGCTCTATTCGGGCCTGATTAAGTTTTCCTGCGAGTTTACAACCGTCGTCATTGATGTCAGTCGCGACGGTGTCCGCCATGTTCCTCTGCATCATTTTTCGCTCGGTATCGTCGATGCTGCCCATCGGGATACAAATCTCAAATCAGAGCTTCGCTGCTTACAAAGCATCACCGGACTCAAGAATGTGGAACGTGCTGCTATTGAGGAAGCAATCTGGAAGTCCATTGTGAGACCGCCTCCCACTTACGGCCAAGATCTGTTGGGCCAAATCGATAAAGACCTCCGTTCCAAG
The DNA here is from genome assembly GCA_963696025.1 of uncultured Acidobacteriota bacterium. Lineage (GTDB taxonomy): Bacteria > Acidobacteriota > Terriglobia > Terriglobales > Acidobacteriaceae > JABCYV01. The sequence goes on along the minus strand of CAVOII010000012.1, from coordinate 483,336 downwards.
ACGCCAGCCCTCAGAGCCGTCTTTCTCAAACAGCTAAGAACAGAATTAGGTAAGCCCGACTTGGCTGTCGGGGCCATACCCATACAGGTGGAAGAAACAAGTAAACGTGTCTTCTACATCAAGAATGGCTTGTCAGAGTCGTTCGGATTTGCTCCAGAGAAGGCGCATCTTGTTCTGTAGGCAGCCGTTTCCGCCACAGCGAACCTTAACCAGCGGCTTGCCGATATGCAGGCCTACTCGGCAATCACTGGGTTCCTCGATAGTGAGTCCGCTCTGTTATTTGGCAAACTTGCGGGCATTATTGCTCCGCTGAATCCGAAATTACCAAAGGAACAATTTGAGCGAGTCATTGATCTTTCGAACGTTCGTGACTTCCGGTCTGGGCAGCGGGTCGATTTGGACTTGCTCATGAAGGTGCGAGACAGCGCAGAGTGTCGAGAATTTCGAGAATGGCTGTACACCCTGGAGGACGTCAGCGACGCTGTGATTAAGCACATGGTCGCAAGCATAAAAAGTAAAATGACATCCCTAGCGAGCAGCCCAAGCGGCAGGCTTGTAAGGATTGCCGCAACCACTGGCCTTGGAGTAATTCCACTCGTCGGCCCAATAACTGGCGCGGTAGCGGGCGCTATTGATACGTTTCTGGTTGACAGGGTACTTCCGCGGTCCGGAATTGTAGCGTTCTTGACCGAACAATATCCGTCACTGTTTGTCTCAGCATGAGCGCGGTCCCGGCACGGTGTCGTCCCCGAACCTCCGCACAAAGATTGGAAGGTAGCTGCCAACTGCCGACCTGTTCTCGGCATCTTTCATAACGACGAGTCTACTCGCCGGGAGAAATCACTATGAGAATGCGTACTAAAAAGAATCTGCTGAACCTTCTGCTGGGTGCCGGTGTGTTGCTGCTCGACCCTTTGCGCGATCGGTTTGGTGACAACTTCGATGATTTGAAAGACCGGGCGCAGGACCTGCGCGACAAAGCACGCGACCGTTACGACGTGGCATCAGACCGCGTAAGCCGCGCTGCCGACGTGATTCGAGGCGAAGACCACTCGGTTCTAAGCCAGACTTTCGCCTTCGTGGCGGGCGTTGGTATCGGGGTGGGCGTTGGGCTGCTGCTCGCGCCGGCCAGCGGAGAAGAAACACGCAGCAACCTGGCAGATAAGGTACACGATTTCGGCAGCCAAGTGCGCGACCGTTTTTCCTCTGAATCGCGAACTGGGACCGGGTCATAGCCCCAGACTGCAACGTCGCATTGTTGTATCGTTAACCGGCATGATCGTCGACTTGAGCCACCGGCTGGAGCCGGGTATGCCGTCGTATCCGGGATTGCCGGTGCCCCAGTTTCACACGTTCCTGGCGCATGGGAATGCAGGAAAACATACCCACTACGCGCCGGGAACCAGCTTCCAGATCGCTACACACGAGTTCGGTGGCAACACCGGCACGTATGTGGATGCTCCATTTCATCGCCATCCGGACGGTGCCGATCTAGCAGAGGTCCCGCTGGACCGGCTTGCCGATCTGGCTGGCGTGCTGGTTTCTGCTTCCGAAGATGGACCAATCGAAGAGCGAATCTTTTCCGGGATCGCGGCTCGGGGAAAGGCTGTCTTGGTGCATACCGGATGGTCCCGCCACTGGGGCTTCGACGGCTATTTCCGCTCTGGCCCTTATCTGACGGCCGGAGCCTGTGAACATCTGGTGCATTCGGGAGCGGCGTTAGTCGGCATCGATTGCGCCAACATCGACAACATGAACGACCCGTCGCGTCCGGCGCACACTTTGCTGCTGGCGGCGGGAATTCCCATCGTAGAGCACCTGCGGGGACTCGATCAGCTCATCGGCCGAGGCTTCCGGTTCTTCGCCGCGCCGCCGGCGATCCGCCGCGGAACGTCGTTTCCGGTGCGCGCTTTTGCTCTTTGTAAGTGATAAGTAATCCCTCTGGAGCCCGAAGGCTTACTGGATTGGTTCAGAGACGTGCTCGTGCACGATGAGCCATTTTCCATCCTGCTTTTCAAAGACCACCGTCCAGCGGAAGGTGGCCATGTCGCGCTTGCCCGACTTCTGCATCATGTCGGACTTCAGCGTCGCTGTTCCCCAGGCATAGTCCCCGGCGGCGTGAATTTGGGCGTCGTCGTTCACGGTGAACTTAGCGCTCTTATAGCCCGCCAGAATGTTGCGCACACCCTTGTCGTATTCGTCCCAACTGTCGTATTTAACGGGAGCAAGGTCATAGAAAGTGTGCGGACCTTGGGCATAGAACTGGGCGGTTTTTGAAGGATCGAGCGTGCCCCAGCCATCCCAGACTTTCTGCATGTAGGCTTTGTCTGGAAGCGGACCGCTGGACGCGGCTTTCTTCGCGGGCTTCCTGGATGCGGCTAGGCCCGAAAGGCTGAGTGCGATAATACAGATCAAAACCGTCAAAAGGCGCCTCAACATTGGGTTTCCTCCGGTTCGGCGAAAGATTGTCGCACAGGAAGGGGTAAAGCACAAAGGACAGGAGCGGATTGTGCCTGCAGCTCGTTTTACCGGAGCGCCTCTCTTGGCGTACTTGCCGAGCCTTTGTCGCGACCTACGGCAGGATCAAACCCTTTAACCGCAAAGTGCGCCAAGATCGCGCCAAGGTCGCAAAGAAACCCAGGATGCGAATTGCACACTTACCGGTTTGACGCTTTTCTCCAGCGCAGGCTAAAATGGTTAGGTTTGCCTGTACTCGCGGTTCCGTTCTGGAGCCGCCCCGCAATCGTTGCTGAGAGCGCCGACGCGGAAAGCAGCAAGCACAGAAAATTCAGCAGGTTGCCCGCATCGCGCCAGTGTGCGGCGGGGGATTGGATTGGACGGAGGAATGAGTATGTATGCGGTCATCCGCGCCGGTGGAAAGCAGTACCGGGTGGCGCCCGGAGATGTGATTCGACTGGAAAACCAGGGCGATGGCACTAACGGGCAGATCGAATTCAGCGATGTGCTGGCGGTTTCGGGCGAGCCGGGCCAGATCGGTCGGCCGCAATCGGAAGCGCGCGTGGTCGGCGAAATCGTAGAGCAGGGACGCGGCGCCAAGATACTGGTCTTCCACTACAAGCGCAAGAAGCAGTACAAGAAGCTGCGAGGGCATCGCCAGGGCTACACCGCAGTGCGGATTACCGAAATTGCTTTCGATGGACAGAGCTTCAAAGCGCCGGACCTTCCGAAGAAGGAAGCTAAGCCGAAGATGGTGAAAGCTGTGGAAGTGGAAGAAGTGGTGAAGGCAGAAGCGAAAGTAGCGAAGGCGCATCCCGCGAAGAAAGCTGCCGCCAAGAAGTCGGCGGTGAAGAAGGCCGCGCCGAAGAAAAAGAAGTAGAGGCACAGGCAAACACCAGGTCGCTCGACTGCGTCTTGTCTTCGCTTCGCGAAGGCAAGAACTCTGCTCGGGGTGACAGTCAAATTGATCGATGAGAGACTAAGAGTCATTTATGGCACATAAAAAAGGACAGGGCACCTCACGAAATGGGCGTGATTCGAACGCACAACGGCTGGGCTTTAAGGCCTTTGGTGGACAAGTGGTCCCGGGCGGCACCATCATCGTGCGGCAGCGGGGCACGCGGGTGAAGCCAGGGCTGAACGTCGGCCGGGGCAAGGATGACACGCTCTTCGCCAAAATCAGCGGGCGCATCAAGTTTTTGGATAAGGGCTCAATGGGCAAGTTTGTGATGATTGAGCCGCTGCAAGCGAAGTAGGGACTTTCGATATCAGGGCGGGCGAGCGCGTCCGCGCCACACCGCCTCGGCTTCGGTCGAGGCTTTTTTGTGGTTCAATGGTACCAATGATTGATGCATGTTCATTGATGAAGCCACAATCCGGGTGAAGGCGGGCGATGGCGGCAATGGCTGCGTCGCGTTCCGGCGGGAGAAGTTTGTTCCGCGCGGAGGCCCGTCTGGAGGGGATGGAGGCAAAGGCGGCGACGTCATTATGGAATCGAGTGAACGCCACAACACCCTGGTGCATTTCCGCTTCAATCCAGAGTACAAGGCGCAGCGCGGGCGCCACGGCGAAGGCTCCAACCGGACAGGGCGCGAGGGAGTCGATGTCCTTCTCAAAGTTCCGGTCGGCACGATTGTTTACGATGCGGACACGGGGGAGAAAATACATGATTTTTCGGATCCGGATGAACGGATCGTCATTGCCCAAGGCGGTCGCGGTGGGCGAGGGAATGCGCGGTTTGCAACTTCCACACATCAGGCACCGCGTGAGCAGGAGGATGGCCGGCCAGGGGAGGAGCGCACGTTCCGGCTGGAGCTGAAGCTGCTGGCGGATGTGGGTCTGGTGGGATATCCGAATGTTGGAAAGTCCACGCTGATCTCGCGCATCTCCGCGGCACGGCCGAAGATCGCTGACTATCCTTTCACCACATTGCAGCCAAACCTGGGTGTGGTGATGGTCGGGAAGCCGCCGACGGAAAAGAGCTTCGTAGTCGCTGATATTCCGGGGCTCATCGAAGGAGCACATACCGGCTCCGGTTTGGGCACACAGTTCCTGCGGCACATCGAACGCACGCGACTACTGGTCCATATGGTTGATGTCTCGGATGCGAGCGGACGACCCGATCCAGTGAAGGATGTCAAAGTCATCCGTGGAGAATTGCAGAACTTCGGAGCGCACCTGGAAGGCAAACCCATGATCATGGTGGCTTCTAAGATAGATATCGTCAACAAAGACAAGCTGGCGAAGCTGAAACGCTATTGCAAAAACGAAGGGCTGGAGCTGTTTCCCATCTCTGCCGTGACCGGCAAAGGCATTGACGACTTGATGTACGCGATGGCGGAGAAAATAGAGGAAGTCAGGCTGCAGACTTCGGGCGGGGGGCCGCAAAAAGAACGTTTAGTCTCAGCGCGGGCCGACCTTTCGCCGGAGGAGCAGAGAAGCGCGAAGTAACAGGATACTTAGTCCCCAGTTCGTGGTTCTCTGTGCTCAGAGAGAAGTAAAAAGGCGGCCGCAGTGGACCGCCTTTTCATGGCCGTCTCAGGCGTCGGGAATCTGCGAACCGTGCTGAAAGTGGTATTGCAGGATTTTCGCGGCAAGAGCGGGGTGCATAGTAGACGCGTCGGGTTCTACAGTGCGTACCACCTCCCCACGGCAAATAACTTCCGCCGCTGATAGTCCTGCAATCTCCGCAGGCAGCACCAGATTGATCTCAAGCTGCACGTTGGTTGGAATTGCTTCCTCCGCCCGAAACAACATTCCCGAGCGGCTGATGTTTTCAGTAGTGCCGGTGCGCCAATCGTTTTCCCCGAGCTGGCGGTATTTTAGCGGCAATTGGAGTTTGAATCGCTGGGCGCGGAAGGGAGAAAGCTTTTCCCGGGCGCGACCTGTTCCTAAAGAGCGAGCAGACATCGTGACCTCCTGGGGGAGCGGTGTGTCCAGCACCTCCCGCACTTTGGCTTTCAGGGCGGGGAGGGTAAAGGGCTTCTGGAGCAGAGTGATGCCCTCGTCCAGAGTGCCGTTGTGGCCGATCGCATTCTCGGTGTAGCCCGACATATAGAGCACGCGGGTTTCGGGCCGCAGAGAGGAGATGCGCAGAGCCAGTTCGCGCCCGTTCATTCCCGGCATTATGACGTCGGTCAAAAGCAGATGAATGGGGCCTTGATGAGAATTGGAAACTTGAATTGCGCTGGCGCCATCCGCGGCGTCGAGCACCGCGTAACCCTGGCTCTCGAGAGCCTGGCGAGCAAGCCGTCGAAGATTGGGTTCATCCTCGACGATCAGGATGGTCTCATCGCCCAGACCGGGTTTTGAGACACTGACGGCAGACTGGACCGCGACGGCTTCTCCGGTTGCGCTCACTCGTGGCAGGTAGACTTTAAATGATGTTCCCTTGCCATGTTCGCTGTAGACCCAGATGTAACCTTCGCTCTGTTTGACGATGCCATAGACGGTCGACAGCCCTAGGCCCGTGCCTCTCGGCCCCTTGGTCGTGAAAAACGGTTCGAAGATGTGGGACTGAGTCTCAGTATCCATGCCCAAGCCAGTGTCACTGATCGCCAGCATCACGTACTCACCTGGTTTTACCGGGGCGTGGAAACGGGCGTAGTTTTCGTCCAGGGTGACATTGGCAGTCTCGATGGTGAGCTTGCCTCCATGAGGCATGGCGTCGCGTGCATTCACCGCCAGATTCATGATGACTTGTTCGATCTGGCCGGGATCGGCCTTGACCGCGCCCAGTTCCGCGCCCGGAACCATGACCAGGTCAATGTCCTCGCCGATCAACCGTGTCAGCATTTTCAGGTTTTCGGTGACCACACCGTTGAGGTCCATCACCTTGGGGGCGAGCATCTGCTTGCGGCTGAAGGCGAGAAGCTGGCGGGTGAGCCCAGTTGCGCGCTCGGCTGCGTTGGCAATCTCTTGCGCGGGGGCGCGGAGAGCCGGGTCCGTACCGATGCGCTCCAGCAAAAACTCACCGTAGCCGGAGATGACCATGAGCAGGTTATTGAAGTCGTGCGCAATGCCGCCGGCGAGCCGGCCGATGGCTTCCATTTTTTGGGCCTGGCGGAGCTGCTGTTCCAGCGCCCGACGCTCGGTCACGTCTTCGGTGAAGAGTTCGAAGAAGATAGCATTTTTCTCCCCGCGCATGGCGCGTCCGGAAAGCCGCACAATAATGGAACTCCCGTCCTTCTTTCTCCACTCCGCTACCAGTCCGTCAAATTTCTGCAGAGAGCGAAAGTAATCGGCGAGGATGAAGTACTGCTGGGAGTCGCCATACAGATTGGCCACGTTGCTGCCCACAAGTTGTGTACCAGATCCATATCCCAGCATGGTTACAAGGGCGGGGTTCACGTCGAGCAGAGTGCCTGTGGAAGCGCAGCGGCAGACCCCGTAAGGGGCATTGGTCACCAGGGAACGAAAGTTGATTTCCGAGCGGCGCAATCCTTCCTGGGCTGAGCGTAGCGCTGCGTTGAACCAGCAAATCAAAAGGGCGACGAACACGAACAGCGCCACATGTATGATGGCCTGCCGGTAATCTGCCTGGGTGCGGGCATTGGATAGTGAGAAATAGGCGATCACAGTCAGAGCGAAGGCGGTGGCCACCAGGCCGGGTTTCCAGCCGCCGTACCAGGCACTGACCATGATCGCGACCGCGAACACCACCAGGCGGCTTTCGACCACATCAGAAAGCAGGAATGCTGGAATCAGTGCGAGAATGATGCTGAGAACGGCGACTCCGTATCGGAGGATGGGGGCCCGAGCCGGAGGAACAAAACGTGTGCGGAGAAGGGGGAGCTTCACTCGCATACTGATCTAATCCTAATTCCCGAAATTGGATAGCTGCGAGTTACGGTAGTTCATGCGATGAGTGCCCAGTTGCCAATGACCATGAGGGAGAGTCTGAGCAGGCAACCTTTCGCCAGCATTCCGGGTGGCAGATGACTACGGCGGGCGCACAAATCAAAATCTTCTAAACTACCAGTGAAAAACTCGCCAGCGGTGAGTCGAAAACTCGGAACGACGAGCATCTTTCGGGTGACCTGAGCGCGATCTAGGAGGCCAGCGGGAACGCCGGCATTACAGAAAATGAATGTTGGTCTTTTCGGCGGAACCTTCGACCCCATCCACAACGGGCACATTGCCTTGGCCCGAGCGGCGCAGGAACGGCTCCAACTCGGCCGCATTTATTTTGTTCCGGCAAGCGTTCCTCCCCACAAGCAGCGGCAACCGGTCACTCCGTTTGTACATCGCTACGCAATGGTTGTGCTGGCAACAATGGGCAACAAAGCATTTGTGCCCTCCCTTCTGGAAGCTCCCAATGCAACGCCGATCGAAGCGAGACGCGGCAAAGGGCGGCAATCGGAACCGACCGATGTAGAACCGAATTACAGCATCGATACGGTAAGGCGTTTGAAGCAATCTCTCAAGAAGAGTGACCGCTTGTTTTTTTTAATCGGCGTCGATGCTTTCGATGAAATCGCGAAATGGCACCAGGCCGAAGCGCTATTTCAAGAATGCGAATTTGTCGTGGCCAGCCGTCCGGGATATTCACTGGCGGATGTGGCCAATGCCCTGCCGCCAAGTCTGCGACCGGCGGAGGCTGTGACCAAGCCGTTCGCGAAGCAACCAGCCAAAGGAGACCTGGTGTTGAATGGAGTCACAGTGCACCTTCTCGACAATGTACATCAAGCGGTCTCGGCGACAGCCATCCGGGACGCCATAGCAGCTAAGCAATCGTTGAAGAAGTTTGTCGATCCCGAAGTGGAGACGTACATCAAGAAACTCGGACTCGACTACAGCTGAATCGCGTCAGTAAGATCAAGGCAGCGGCGGTGGAAATCAGTTCCATTTACAATGGACGGGCACAACCAGCAAGATCCGAACACTGCATGAAGAAGAACATACTGAAACAGCAAGTATCAGAAGCCATCAGGGCCTGCCGGGAGAAGAAGGCAGAAGAAATCAGCATACTGGAAATGGAAGAAGGATCGGGGGCGTTCACCGACTACTTCGTGGTGTGTAACGGAACCAATCCGCGACAGGTTCAGGCTATCTCTGATGGAGTAGAAGAGCGTTTGGAGAGAACCGGCCTCCGGGCAACCCACATTGAGGGCTACAAGCAGGCGGAGTGGGTCTTGCTGGATTACGTGGATTTTGTGGTCCATATTTTCTCGGAAAAGGCGCGCAAATATTACGATCTCGAGCGGCTGTGGAAGTCAGCCAAGAGAATGGAGCCGGCTGAACTTGCGGGAGCCCCCGTCAGGGGAAAGCGCACCCCGGTGCGAAGCCTGAGAAAGAAGCGGGCATAAGTTTTTTTTGACGAAGCCTCGGTCGATCTGAAAATCTTCGTTGAATCTTCGCCGTGAAGCTCAAAATCGCCTGGATTGGCAAGACGAAAGAGCCTGCGATCCAAGCCCTGACGGACGAGTATCTCAAGCGGCTAGCGCGTTACTGTGAGCTCGAAGGCGTGAGTCTCAAGGACGAGGCGGCGCTGATGAAGCTGTCTGATACAAAGACGCGTAATGGAAGGCATACCCTGGTTCTTCTGGATGCCGGAGGAAAGCAGCTTTCTTCCGAAGACCTGGCCAAGTTTCTCCGCGAATATCAGGAACGAAATTCGCTGCCGCTGCTGTTCGCGGTGGGACCGGCGGACGGATTCACAGAAGAGGCCCGGAGGTCGGCGGCGCTACTGCTCTCGCTGGGTAAGATGACGCTGGCCCATGAGTTAGCCAGGATCGTCCTCCTGGAGCAGCTTTATCGTGCGTTCACCATCCTGAAGGGTCATCCCTACCATTCGGGACACTGAGATCTCTCAGGAAATCAGACGTGTACCTTCGTGATGTTCCACGTAGGTAGGCGCCCCACTAAAGTGAATCGGACTGAGCGGAAGATCGCTAAGCATTCATGCTGGCCCCAAGGACGTGTGCCATGAGAAATCCGCTGGAAGTTCTTCGGATCAAAGAGCAGGAAATGCTGCGGGTGAAAAAAGAAGTAGACGCCCTGCGGATCACCGTGAAGCTGCTGGGGGATGAGCCGCCCAAGGCCATCCACGAGCAAAAAGTGGATCTGCGGCAAGTAATTGAGATGCCCTAGGCTGGGAATCTGATTGACGCCTAGGCGAAGACAGTAGCCCTCCCTTATTCACAGCAGGATTAGGGGTTCCTCCCAGTCCATCGGAATAACTCGCAGGGGACTCTTGCCCCTTGAGCCTAGGCATCCCACCCGCCCAACCTCCCGAACAGGTACAATCAAAGATTCGCCTGCTATGCCGGATATCCGCCGTGGCCTCATCATCGTGAATACCGGCCCGGGTAAGGGTAAGACCACTGCTGCCATGGGCACGGCGTTACGGGCCGTCGGCCAGGGTATGCGCGTGCTGATGCTGCAGTTTCTGAAAGGTTCCTGGCATTACGGCGAATTGGACGCGGTGAAGGCGTTTGGCGACAAATTTGTCATGAAGCAGATGGGACGGGGCTTCGTGAAGGTCGGCGCGGAGAAGCCTGATCCGGAAGATGTGCGCATGGTCGAAGAGGCATGGTCGGAGGCGGAGCGTGCGATCCACGCCGGCGAGTGGGACTTGGTCATCCTGGACGAGATTAATTACGCCATCAGTTATGGAATGCTCGACGCGGCAAAGGTTGTGGAGAGTCTGAAGAAGAAGCCAGAAATGGTGCACGTTATCTTGACGGGGCGGAATGCGCATCCGACAATTATTGAACTTGCTGACACTGTAACCGAAATGCGCCAGCTGAAACATGCTTATGAGAAAGGCGTGATGGCGCAGAGGGGAATCGAGTACTAACCGTCGTTGCTCCTTGGCCGTCGTCGTTCGCCTGCGGACCAGGGACCAGCGACCAACTATCGTATGGCGTGGTTCAAGCGACAAGCCGGTGAGCTGGACACCTCGGGCGAGAAGAAAGTCCGCACCGAAGGGCTGTGGGTGAAGTGTGAGGCTTGCCGCCAGATCATCTGGAAAAAGGACTTGGAAGACAATCTGAATGTCTGTCCCAAGTGTGATAAGCATTTCCGGATTGACGCCCGGACCCGTCTGGCACAGCTCTTGGACGACAATGATTACGAGGTGTTTGACGCCAACCTGGTTTCGACCGATCCGCTGAAATTCGTCGACTTGAAGGCGTACTCGTCGCGCCTGAGACAGGCTCAGGCCGACACTGGGCTGAAAGATGCGGTGGTCAACGCGCGCGGCAAGCTGAGTGGGCGGCCGGTGATCCTGAGTGCCATGGAATATGCTTTCATCGGCGGGAGCATGGGGGCAGTGGTGGGCGAGGCAATCACCCGAGCTATTGAGAACGCGACTGAGACCAAGACGCCCATTATCATTATTTCGGCGTCGGGCGGAGCACGCATGATGGAAGGGGTAGTCAGCCTGATGCAATTGGCTAAGATATCGGCCGCGCTGGCGCGCCTGGACGAAGCCAAAGTGCCCTATATCTCAGTGCTGACCGATCCAACCACCGGAGGAGTGACGGCGTCCTTCGCGATGTTGGGCGATCTGAACATTGCCGAGCCCGGCGCGCTGATCGGATTCGCTGGGCCGCGCGTCATCGAGCAGACCATCCGGCAGAAACTCCCCCAGGGCTTTCAGCGAAGTGAATTTCTGCTCGAGCACGGCATGCTGGACGCCGTAGTCCCGCGAAAGCAGCTCAAACCGTATATTGCGCGAGCGCTGGAGTTTATGGATCAGTCGTCGGCCGTCGGTCGTCGGTCGTCGGCTTAGTTCATCAAAATCGTTCTCTTCTGCTTTCAACCCTCGCCGAAGAACCTTCCAATTGCAGGAACTCGAAGCCTTTGATTGAAGCTGTTACCCTAAGTTTGTTGGCTGACGACTGAAGACCGACGACTAGGGATGTCTTACGAAACTGCCATTGCCCGCATGTATGCGCTGGGTCACGAACTGGCGCAGACGCCATCGCACAAGTTCGATCTGACGCACATGCGTGTGCTGTTGGCAGCGCTGGAGCATCCCGAGCGGCGATTTCCGGGCGTGCTGATTGCGGGGACGAACGGCAAAGGCTCGACTGCCGCAACTCTGGCTTCCATCCTGCAAACTTCGGGTGTTCGCACCGGTCTCTACACTTCGCCACATCTGGTGCGGATCAACGAGCGCATCCGCATCAATGGCGAGGACATCAGCGACGACGAATTTGCCCTGCTGCACGATATGGTGGATCGGACGGCGGAGCGGCTGGTGGGTGAACACGAATTGCCGTGGCATCCCAGCTTCTTTGAGATGCTGACCGCCATCGCGTTCGAATACTTTGGGCGAGGGAAGGTTGAGATCGCGGTACTCGAAGTGGGCATGGGCGGACGGCTGGACGCAACCAATGTCATCGAGCCGCTGGTGAGCGTCATCACTGACATTTCGCTCGACCATGAAAAATTTCTAGGTGCGACGGTTGGGGAGATTGCGCGGGAAAAAGCGGGTATCATTCGGCCGGGTGCGGTAGTTGTGACTTTGCCCCAGCAGCCGCAAGCCAATGACGTCATCGGAAATACGATTCTCGATCTGGGTACCCGGGGTGTAAGTGCCGTGCCGTATGTACCGCCCGTCTCGCCTGGAAGTCCAGGGTACTTAACAGTCAGCGCAAGGGACGCAAAGAACGATACTGGTCGTCCCGTCTACCGGTATCCGCTGCAAGTCATGGGGAAGCAGATTCTGGTCGAGACTCCGCTTGTAGGGCGACATCAGTTGCGGAACGTGGCCCTGGCAATTGCCACGGCCGCGGAACTCAACAAGCGCGGGTTCTCAATCACTCCGCAATCGATCGAGCAGGGCATCCGCGAGACGCGATGGTCGGGACGCTTTCAGGTGATTCCGCCCACCAGCGTTTCGCCAGAGTATGTCTTCGATGTGGCGCATAATCCTGCCGGAGCGTGGGCATTGCGATCGACTTTGTCATCCTGTTACGAAGATCGCCCGCTCACCTTTGTCTTTGGCGCCATGCGTGACAAAGCCATTGGCGAGATGGCAGAGATTCTGTTCCCGCTGGCGGAGCGAGTGATCGTCACGCGCGCCGACAATCCCCGGTCTGCCACGCCGGAGGAAATTCGCGAGGCCGCCGCTCGCACCGCGACTGAGATGGTAGACGCGCCGGATGTTTGCTCGGCATTGCAACGGGTCCGCGCGCTGGCCGGCACGAAAGGCGTCCTGGTCGTAACCGGTTCGATATACATTGTCGGAGAGGCGATGCGATTGCTGGGATTAAGGGTTTAGGAGTCCATGCGGGAAGTCGATACATCTTTGGGCCAGGAAGCCCGGGGCACAACGGAAGATCCGGCGCAGACTACGTCGGCACGTCCTGCTTCGTCTGGGCGAACGGATACGGACGCCGTTCCCTACCTCGACCCCCGAAAGAATTATGGCTGGGGCAGCCGATTACGCTCCTATCTAATCTTCGATCCTCTGATCTGGCTCTTCACCGTTATTCTCGGAGTAATTTCTATCCCAGTTTCGCTGTTCGGCGAGAAGGAGCGCATTCTGCACGGCTTCGCGCGCTTCTGGTCTCAACTGATCATGAAGACGATCTTTTCGCCAGTGAAGGTCACTGGATTGGAAAAGATCGATGTCTCGAAGCCGCACGTGATTGCGGTTAACCATGCATCCGCTATCGATATTCCAGTGCTCTACGTTTATCTGCCATTCCAATTCCGCATCGTCTTCAAGAAAGAATTGCTCATATACCCGATCGTCGGCTGGCACCTCAAGCGATCGGGACAAGTTTGCATTGATCAGCAGAACCCATCGCGATCCATTGGGAGCCTTCGCACAGCGCTCAAGGGTCTGAAGAGCAGCATCCCGCTGGTAATTTTTCCGGAAGGCGGCCGCACTCCCGATGGAGAGCTCAAGCCTTTCCTGCCGGGCGCGTTCTTTCTCGCAATTAAAGCTCAGGTGGACGTCATTCCAGTAGCCCTGATCGGGACCTACGAACTTCTGCCCATGGACACCTTCCATATCAAATGCCGTCCCCTAGAGATGCGGGTTGGCGAGCCCATCTCGACCGCTGGATACACCCTGCGCGACATGGATGTGCTGTCGGCCAAAGTGCATGCGGCGATGGAGAAGTTGTGCTACTCTGCGCCGGAACCTACGTAGGCCCAGACGTCCTCGTCCGAGCGGGCGAGCAGAGGTCGCCTGAGACGCCCTTCGGAGCTTCGCTCCGCCGGCATGTGAGGAGATCCGTCGGCTTCGCTCAGGACAGGATCTGCCACTGCGCGACCGGGTTTGACCCTCCCATGCTCCTCCCATAAACTGAAAAGATTCAGCACAGTACAATCCCAACCCTATGGCAGACAGCATTCATGTGAAGCTCCCGGACGGAAGCGTGAAGGAAGTGCCTAAGGGCACGACCGCGCTGGACATCGCCAAGTCCATCGGCTCGCGGCTGGTGGATTCTGCGCTCGCCGCCAAAATGAACGGCGATCTCATCGATTTGACCCGGCCACTGGAAAAAGATACGGACCTGCGTATTCTGACCGATCGCGATCCCGAGGCCCTGGAAGTTTATCGGCATTCCTCGGCGCATTTGCTGGCGGCAGCGGTTTTGGAGTTGTTCCCCGAAACCAAGCTCGGCCATGGGCCGGCGACCGAGAGCGGATTCTTCTACGACTTCTATCGCCCCACTCCCTTTACTCCCGAAGACCTAGAGAGAATTGAAAAGAAGATGCAGGAACTGGTGCAGCAGAACATTCCTTACGCGCGTGAGTTTCTGCCTCGCGATCAGGGCTTGCAGCAGTTCAAAAAAGAAGGCGACTTCATGAAGTGCCATTTCATCGAGCACCTCACCCAGCGCGACGAAAAGATTTCCGTCTATCGCACTGGAAAGTTCGTCGACTTTTGCCGAGGGCCGCACATCCCCTCGACCGGAAAGATCAAAGCCTTCAAGCTGTTGAATATTGCAGGAGCTTACTGGCTGGGCGACGAGAAGAATCCGCAACTGCAGCGCATTTACGGGACGTCCTTTTTTTCAAAGAAGGACCTCGACGAGTTTATCAACACCCAGGAAGAGGCCAAGAAGCGAGACCATCGAGTGCTCGGCCAGCAGCTTGATCTGTTTTCCATCCAGGAGTTGGCGGGGCCGGGACTGATTTTTTGGCACCCCAAGGGCGGAATTATCCGCAAGGAGATGGAAGATTGGATGCGCTCCGAATATTTGAAGCGGGGCTACTCGCTGGTTTACACCCCCCATGTGGCGCGGCGGCAATTGTGGCAGACCTCGGGCCACGAGGGCTATTACGCGCAGAACATGTTCGATGTCATGGAGCTCGATGATGCGGAATACCGCATGAAGCCCATGAACTGCCCGTTTCACATTCTGATTTACAAAGATTCTCTGAAGTCGTATCGCGATTTGCCGGTGCGTCTGGGCGAGTTGGGCACAGTGTATCGTTACGAGCGCTCGGGTGTGATGCATGGGTTGTTGCGCGTTCGTGGCTTTACCCAAGACGATGCCCATATTTTCTGCACTCCAGAGCAGATCGAAAGTGAAATTGAAGCCTGTCTCGATTTCGCTTTGGACGTGCTGCGGGATTTCGGCTTCGACCAGTTTCAGACCGAGCTTTCGACTTGGAATCCAGATGACCGTAAGAATTTTGTTGGCAGTGAAGCGCAGTGGACCCTGGCAACTCAATCGCTGGAGAACGTGCTCAAGCGCCGGAAGGTCGAATACAAAACCATCCCTGGAGAAGCCGCGTTTTACGGGCCGAAAATTGACATCAAGTTGGTCGACGCTATCGGCCGCCTGTGGCAGCTTTCGACCATCCAGTTTGACTTCAACCTGCCGCAGCGCTTTGCGCTCGAGTACGTCGCCGAAGACGGCTCGCGCAAGCAACCGCTGATGGTGCATCGCGCGCTGTATGGATCGGTCGAGCGTTTCTTCGGCGTGCTGATCGAGCATTACGCGGGCGCTTTTCCGGTGTGGCTCTCGCCGGTGCAGGCGGTAATGATTCCTATCAGTGAGCGTCATGCGGATTACGCGAACAAAGTTGCGGACCAGTTGAAAGCCTTCGGCGTGCGCGTGCACGTCGATGCTCGCAACGAGAAGATGAATTCCAAAATCCGCGAGCATGCCATGCAGAAGGTGCCGTTTCTGCTAGTTGTCGGTGATAAAGAAGCTGAAACGGCGAAAGTCAATGTCCGTACCCGCGGGAAAGAAAAAACGGAAGATATGCTGGCAACCGAGTTCCTGGAGAAGATTAGAAAGCTGATCGCGGAGAAGAGCCCCAGACTTTAGGTAAGCAGCATGGAAGGCAGCTTGAGCCATTTACCTGTTCCACGCCTAAGGGTTCCAGAATGATCCCCTTGGCAAATTCCACTGCTGCCAGGCGCTGACCACGCGTAGTAAAAAGCAAGCGACACCGCCCAAGATTGCCGCCCACGTTGGAGAAATTCGCAGTTTTCTGGCAATAACCATAACCGCTGATCCGGCGAAAGCCGCGGTTGCGTACACATCCTGGCTGAGAATTAGAGGAACCCGCGCCCAGAAAAATGTCGCGCAGAGTTCCTCCGCCCACGGCAGTGACTGTGCCCAACAAAATAGCAACCAACGGAGACATTTGATAGTTCAGCGCCTTTTCTGTCCCGGCCACGGCGAACAATGCCAAGGCCGCTGCATCGAGAATC
Organism: uncultured Acidobacteriota bacterium; assembly: GCA_963696025.1. GTDB lineage: Bacteria > Acidobacteriota > Terriglobia > Terriglobales > Acidobacteriaceae > JABCYV01. Next base: position 467,240 of record CAVOII010000012.1, on the reverse strand, counting down.
ATGATGGTGTGGGTCAGAATCCCTTGAATGAACAGGTGCAAGAAAACGATGGCGCCGCCTGTAAACTCCGTGCAGGGGTAGCGCCAATCGCGCAAAGCATTTGGCGGGACGAAGCCGATCAGCAGATCGCGGATGATTCCTCCCGCCGATGCAGTCGAAAACGCCAGTACCATGAGGCCCAACAAATCGAGATTGACGATTACCGCCGTGGTGGCGCCCTCGACCGCAAAGAGGAGAGTCCCAGCCAAATCGACGACAAGAAGGAGACGCCCGGAATTGTTTCTCAAGGCCCTGATTGCAGTTTCGGTCTGGTTATCAGCCGCCATTAGCCTTCTCTCGGGGCCTTCTCCCGGTCCATTCTGCAATTGTGCGGACGATGAGTGGAAATATTAGCATTGCACTATTGCTCCGATTCGCGGTCGACTGCTTTCTTGGCGTGAGGTTGCTCTTGTGCTCATCGGCGTTATCTCTGATACTCACGGCCTGCTGCGGTCTGAGGCGTTTGCCGCGTTGGAAGGCTCTCACTACATCATCCATGCCGGAGATATCGGCGGTCCGGAAATTTTGGACAAGCTGGCCGAGATTGCTCCGGTGACGGCGGTACGTGGAAATGTGGACCGGGCCGCGTGGGCGGAGAAAATTCCGGCGACGAATGTGCTGGAAGTCGGTGGCATTTCCATCTACGTGCTACACAGCTTGCAGGAACTCGATCTGAAGCCGGAAGCGGCTGGATTTGCCGCTGTCATCTCCGGGCACAGCCATGTGGCCAAGCAAGAGACGAGGAACGGCGTGCTGTATTTCAATCCCGGGAGCGCCGGGCCGCGGCGCTTTCGGCTGCCAGTGAGCGTCGGACGGTTATCGATCCGTGACAAGAAGATCCAAGGCGTGATTTTCGAACTGGCGGTGTAAATCACCGACGACAGCGACCTAAATCCCTTCCGCGCGCCTGTGGGGCATCATCAGGTACGCGAGGTCCTTCGACTACGCTCGGATGACAACTAGTCGGGTCAGGCGTGTCACCACCGGATTGCTACAATCCGGACGGATGTCCATCCAATTCCAGATCGACGCTACGGCTGGCCGGGCACGCCTCGGACGGCTGATAACTCCCCACGGTACGTTCGAAACGCCTGTCTTTATGCCGGTGGGGACGCTGGCATCAGTGAAGGGCATCCCGCAGGATGTGCTGGAGGAATTGGGCGTCGAGATCCTGCTGGGGAACACTTATCATCTTTATCTGCGGCCGGGAGTGGAGCAGGTCCGCAAACTTGGCGGACTACATTCTTTCATGGCGTGGCCGAGGGCAATTCTGACGGACTCCGGCGGATTCCAGGTTTTCAGTCTGAATGATCTGCGCAAAGTGACCGAGGAGGGAGTGACCTTTCGATCACATCTGGATGGGTCGTCGCTTTTCTTAGGTCCGGAGAGCGCGATGGAGGCGCAGATTGGGTTGGGCGCGGACATCATAATGGCATTTGACGAGTGCACGGAGTATCCGGCGGATGGCGAGCGGATGCGGAAGTCGATGGAGTTGACGTTGCGCTGGGCGGAGCGGAGTAAGAAATATTTTGAAGAGCATAGGCATCAGGTGCCGTGGCAGAAGGACCGTGTGGGGACAGCCGCCCTCAGCTGTCCGGCTGAGCAAAGCTCAGCCCATGGGGCTCGCGATGACAAGAGTGATGAAGCTGCGGCTGCCGAGCGCCAGCTAGCCAGTTCTGCGGAGCTTCGCTCCGCCGGGCAGGCGGTGACACCTGCCCCTACGCAAACGCAGTCGCTTTTTGGCATCGTGCAGGGAGGGATGGACCCTGCCCTACGAAAAGAGTCGGCGGAACGCACCATCGAGATCGGCTTTCCTGGCTACGCCGTTGGCGGACTCAGTGTGGGGGAGCCTCGCAAGCTGACGCGAGAACTTGTCGAAGCGACAATCGAGCACCTCCCTGTCGACAAGCCCCGATACCTTATGGGGGTAGGGACACCCCAGGAGATCGTCGAGTACGCGAACCTCGGCATTGACATGATGGACTGCGTGCTGCCCACGCGAGCAGCGCGGCACGGACTGCTATTCACATCAGAGGGAAAAGTTTCAATCAAGCAAGCGCGTTACGCTGGGGACGACGGGCCTCTGGATCCCGCTTGCGGCTGCCGGGTGTGCCGCCGCTATTCGCGAGCTTATCTGCGGCATCTTTACGCCTCGAACGAGGTTCTGGCGCAAGTCCTGAATACCATCCACAACCTGAGCTTCTACCTTGACACCATGCGGGCGGTGCGTCATTCTATTGCACTTGGGAAGAAGGCCTGTTTTCTTTCTGGCGAGTAGTCTCAGCGGAAAACCATAGCTTGGCATCCCCGGTTCGTGCCTGAAGCTGAAGGAATCTCCGGCCTACAGAAGCGAGAACTCCTGCGGTAAATCTGCACAGGGCCAGAAGCATCGGCAGGCGTGGCCCGAGCTGCTTAGCAGGAATGTGGTCTCCGAGTCTTCATGAGCGCTGAATATTTATTGGCACTGCAAAGCAGTGGCGGCTCCATGGGCTGGCTGGGCTTTGCCCCGCTGATCTTCATTTTTGCCATCTTTTACTTTCTGTTGATCATGCCGCAGCAGCGGCGACAGAAGAAGTGGCAGCAGATGCTATCGGAGCTGAAGACAGGGGACAAGGTGGTCACAAGCGGGGGATTGCGCGGGACTATCATCTCGCTGAAGGACGACTATCTCCAACTGCGAGTGCCCCCAGATAACCTCAGGCTCGAAGTGAGCCGCGCTTCGATAGTCTCGGTCGGGACGGGCGAGGAAATGGCTAGCAAGTCAGGTTAAAAATTTTACCGGGTGGAATAATAGTCAGCACATGAACAAGAATCTAGGCTGGAAACTCGGACTCGTCGCCGCGATATTGCTGGCGTTTCTGTTTGGCATATTCGGAGTTCCCAAGGACCTCTCAGCCAAGGGATTTCTTGCGTCTTTACAGGACCGCATCCACTTGGGGTTGGATTTGAAAGGTGGAACCCACCTGATCCTTCAGGTGCAGGTCAACGACGCGGTCAATGCGGATAGCGACCGGGCGGTTGAGCGGCTTAAAGAATCGCTGCGGACGAAAAAGATCAACTATGCCGACATCAACAAACCCGACCCGGTAAATAGCCCAGACAAGATCGTGATCAAGGGAGTGCCGCCGGAATCCAGCTCCGATCTGCGATCCATTGTGAGCGATCGTCTGCCTGAGTACGAATGGGTATCCGGAGCGGAAAACAGTTGGACGTTGACCATGAAGCCGCAGTCGCTGGTCTCTCTTAAGAACCAGGCGGTCCAGCAGGCGATTGAGACTATCCGTAACCGCATTGACCAGTTGGGAGTCAGCGAGCCGGTAATCGAGGAGCACGGGCTGGGGCAATACCAGATCCTGGTCCAGTTGCCGGGCGTGGACGACCCCGCGCGGGTAAAAGAAATTATGCAATCCACTGCCATGCTGGAAATCCGTCAGGCGCTCGACAATGGGCAGAGCTATGCAGACGAGCAGGCTCCATTGGCTGCGCACAACGGTGTGCTCCCGCCGGATGCGGTCCTGCTGCACGGCAAGAGCAAAGGCGGCAGCGGAACTGACGACGCCGTGTACCTCATTTCTCGTGTTTCCGCGGTTGCCGGCCATGATCTGAGACAGGCCAGCGTCGGTCGAGATGAGACCGGCCGGCCGGAGGTCAACTTCATCCTGACCGGCGAAGGCGGGCGGCGTTTTTCACGATTTACTCGCGAGCACATCAACGATTATTTGGCGGTCGTGCTGGATAACAAGGTCCAGGAGGTCGCCGTGATTAAGTCGGAGATCAGCGATTCTGGGCGCATCAGCGGCGGCGGGATGACCGAGCAATATGCGAAAGACCTGGCCCTTATTTTGAACTCGGGCGCGTTGCCTGCCAGCATCAAGTACCTGGAAGAACGCACCGTGGGGCCCTCGCTCGGATCGGATTCGATTCGCGCCGGGGTGCGAGCCGCGATCATCGGAATGCTTGCAGTTTTGATCTTCATGTTGGTGTACTATCGCGGCGCGGGAATCAACGCTGACATTGCGCTGATCCTGAACTTAGTCATCCTGCTCGGCTTCATGGGCTACTTCGGCGCGACACTGACTTTGCCGGGAATTGCGGGAGTGATTCTGACCGTCGGCATGGGCGTGGATTCGAATGTCCTGATCTTTGAGCGCATTCGCGAAGAGCTGCGGAACGGGAAAACGCCGCCTTCGGCCGTTGAACAGGGGTTCAGCCACGCCTGGATTACGATTGTAGATACACACGTCACGACCATTGTCTCGGCGGCCATCCTTTTCTTGTTCGGGACGGGGCCGGTAAAGGGATTTGCGGTTACCCTAACATTTGGTTTGCTGGCCAACCTGTTCACAGCAGTCTTTGTGTCGCGAATGATCTTTGACTGGTTGCTGAGCCGGAAGCAGCGGGGCGAGGCTTTGAGCATTTAGAACGGGCGAGCTTTTATTCGGCTTGGACGGGCGAAAGCACCGTCCCTATACGATCTTATAAGGGGTTTTAGGCAGAGTGGAATTTTTTCGAAATCCAAACATAGATTTCCTCGGCAAGAAGTGGTACTTCCTCGCCTTTTCCCTGGTATTCAGCGTGGCGGGCATACTTTCCATGTTGTTCTGGCATGGGGTTCCGCTAGGTGTAGACTTCCGGGGGGGCACGCTGGTCTACGTGAAGTTCTCGCATCCCCCGAACGATGATGCCATCCGCACTGCGCTTGGGCGAGTGGGTCTCGGACGGGCTCGGCTTCAACGGCTAGGTGTACCCGCGAGCAATGAAGAGCTGATTGACCTCGACGTGCAGGAGACCAGCGAGAAGGCATTAGACGAGGGCAAGAATAAGGTCATCAATGCTCTGGAGACAAATGCGCCAGCTGGCAAGCAGGATCTGAACAATTCCAGCTCTTTAACGTTGGCGAACTACCTGCTGGACAAGGACCCGCTGCACGCCGGCTCGGACGCTAACCAACGGTACACGGATGTGGCGCAGGCGATTGTCAACTATCGGGACAAGACTAAAGGCGGCGTGCTGAGTTCTTTCGATGACTTAAAGGGCGTCGTCGATCCCACCGTAGTGGCGGCGCTACAGGAGGGTTTCTATCTCTCCGATTTCGGGATATACCAAGTGGAAATTGTCGGACCCCAAGTCGGCAAACAATTGCAGAGCCAAGCCAAGTGGGCGGTCATTTACTCGCTGGCCGGCATGCTGGTATACCTGGCATTCCGATTCGAGTGGATCTACGGTGTGGCTGCGGTAGTTACTGTGTTTCACGACACTTTGATTACAGTGGGCGCCTTTTCCCTGGCGAACAAGGAAATCTCGCTGACCGTGATTGCAGCTATCCTGACCCTGATCGGCTATTCGAACAATGACACGATTGTGGTGTTCGATCGCATTCGCGAGAACTTGAAGCTGATGCGCCGTGAGAAGCTGTCCGACATCGTCAATCGAAGCATTAATCAGACTCTGAGCCGGACCATCTTGACAGCGGGCTTAACATTCCTGACGGTGTTGGCTCTGTATTTGTTCGGTGGTGAAGTGCTGCACGGGTTCTCGTTTGCATTGGTGATCGGCATCCTGATCGGCACCTATTCGTCGATTGCGATTGCGGCACCGATTCTGGTGGCCTATCAGGATTGGCGGACGAAACGCGGGGCTCGGCCCGTGATTGGTCCCGGCGGAAAGTCGGCGGCCGTGAAGGGGCCACAGTCGATTCCGAGTCGATCGCAGGCGAAGAACTCTAAGGCGGGAGTAACGACATAGCCTGCAATGTTTTAAGCGCGGGGTGGCAGTGGGATGCCGAGCCAACCGATTTGCTTATTCGATTTGGGAACAGAGCGAGAGCGGGCGGTGTCTAACCGTATGTAGGGCTGGTGTGGGAGGAGACCTTTATGTTTGAAGACAGCCTAATCGAATCTGGCGGAAAGCTGAAGACGAAGCGGGGCGCCACGACAGCGCTTTCATTCGTTTTGCAAGTAGCGCTGATCGGGTTGCTGGTACTGATTCCACTTCTGTTTACTGAAGCCCTGCCTAAGACGCAGCTGATGACGTTCTTGGTGGCGCCCCCACCCCCGCCACCGCCGCCGCCGCCGCCGGCGGCCGCTCCGGTCAAGGTAGTCAAGCAGATCCAGACTGACATCATTAACGGCCAATTGCGGACGCCCACCAAGATTCCCGAGAAAGTACAGATGATCAAGGAAGAAGAAGCCCCGCCGCCGATGAATTCCATGGCTGGGGTGGTAGGCGGTGTTCCGGGCGGCGTCCCCGGCGGACAGATGGGCGGAGTGATCGGTGGAATCATCAACTCCACTCCCATGGCCGTGCCGAAAATAGCTACGCCGCAACGGGTACGGGTATCCCAGGGTGTCACTCAGGGCCTGCTGTTACGCAAAGTTCAGCCAAACTACCCACCTCTGGCACGACAAGCGCGCATCCAAGGGAGTGTATTATTGCAGGCCGAGATCAGTAAGGATGGCAGTATCGAAAACCTGCACTTGATCAGCGGGCATCCCATGCTGGCTCCGGCCGCCATCGAGGCGGTGAAACAGTGGAAGTACAGGCCTTACATTTTGAACGGTGAGCCGGTGGAAGTTGATACCCAGATTACGGTGATCTTCTCGCTATCCGGAGGGTAAGGTCTTTGCCCAGTGATTTCATGATATTGCTGGGAAGTGGTTAGAGAAGTTTGTGGCGTGGTCTTCCCCCATCCCACCTTTTTTGAGCGGCTCGGGGCAGGCCACGTTTGAAAAAGCGGCGGTTGCCCTTTTCACATGAAGCAGTCGGGCGCTCACAGATTTCTAGGGAATTATCAGCGAGATAGCGATTCCGCACCTAACAAGTTCTGAGGAGGAGAAGCAACTCATGTTCGTAGCCAATTTAGCTGCACATACTCTGAGCACTGTGTCCACAACTGCCACGTGGTTGTTACAAGAACAATCGGTACAGTGGGACCCACTTTCGTTATGGCGGCAGATGGGCATCATCGCCAAGGCAGTGGTGATCATTCTGTTCATCATGTCTGGTTGGTCGATCGGAGTGATGATCGACCGCTGGATGGCGTTCAATGCCGCCCGGAAGCAGTCGCGGGCGTTCGCTCCCGCAGTTGCAGGCGCTCTGCGTGATGGCAAGATTGACGAGGCCATCAAGGTCGCCGAGCGCAACAAGAAGAGCCATCTGGCCAAGGTTGTGACCGCTGGCCTCATGGAATTTCGCGCCCACCAGGAGAGTGGTGAGATTCCGGGCGAAACCATCGAGGCGTCCAAGCGCGCCCTCGAGCGCACCGAGGCCATTGTCCATGCTGAGTTGAAGCGGGGACTGGGCGGTTTAGCCACTATTGGATCGACAGCGCCATTCGTAGGGCTGTTCGGCACAGTGATGGGCATCCTGAACGCCTTCCGGGAAATCTCCACTCAGAAGGCAACAGGTCTGGGTGCGGTTGCAGGCGGCATCTCAGAAGCCTTGGTGACCACAGCTATCGGGCTATTCGTGGCTATTCCGGCCGTGATGATGTTCAACTATCTGACCGGTCGCGTGGAAGCCTTCGACGTGGAGATGGATAACTCCTCGAGCGAATTGATTGACTATTTCTTGAAGCGCCGAGGAATGCGTCGCACCTAACGGCCTTTGCTGCTGGCTAGGCGTGAGTTACGGCTCGGACGCCGGAAAGCTCCGGCGTCCCGGCTTGAACGCTTAGGCCAAAGTTTCTCCGCAAAGAACGGTGGAATCCAGCGCTGGAGAGAGGTAACGGTAATGGCACTCGCAAAACGAAATGAGGGGGCGAACGTTAGCTCCGCTATTAACGTCACACCCATGGTGGACGTGATGCTGGTGTTGCTGATCATTTTCATGGTCATCACGCCGATGCTGCAGCACGGCCAGAGTGTGGATCTGGTGCAAGTAAACAACCCGACCCCGATGCCCGACGCAGATAAAGAAGACGCGCTGCTGGTAGCCGTCATGCGGGATGGCACGGTTTATTTCGGGAACGACAAGCTTCCGGTTGACCAGTTGACCGGCAAGGTCAAGGACCGCATCGCCAACAAGCAGGAAAAAATAGTGTACGTTAAGGCCGATGCGCGGGCCAAATTCGGATCTGTGGTAGCGGTCGTAGATAATGTGCGCGCGGCGGGAGTCGACCAGCTGGGGTTGTTGACTGAGCAAAGAAAGACAGCGACGCCACCAGCGACGCCACCAGCGGCGCCGGCGGCCACACCCAGCGGCGGGCAATAGGCGAACAGTTCCAGGAATAACAGGAGAAGAACTATGGGAATGACAGCGGGAGGCGGCAAGGGCGGTCAAAGCGCCGACATGAACGTTACTCCGCTCATTGACGTGCTGCTGGTGTTGCTCATCATCTTCATGGTGATCACGCCGCTAACTCCAAAGGGGTTGGACGCCCTGGTGCCCCAGCCACCACCACCGAACGCACCCAAAAACCAGGCGCCCGACCGCACCATCGTTGTGCAGCTGATCGATCGCGGCGCAGGCCAGGCTCCGGCTCTTAAGATCAATCAGGAGGACACTACATGGGAAAACCTGCAGGGTCGCTTGACCGACATCTTCAAAACCCGAGCCGAGAAGGTAATGTTCGTCAAGGGTGACGACAGTATTCCGTTCGCCGACGTGGCCAACGTGATTGACATCGCTCATGCGTCTGGCGTGGACAAAGTGGGCCTGATCACTGCCAAAATCGAAGCGGGCGGATAGATCTGCACCGGTCGAAGCACGCGGAAAATCGTTACTTATTCTGGTGGTGCAGCGTGTGCTATGGTTGCGGCCCGACTACTCTTATCCTGAGGATTCCGTGGCAAGGGAGACTTACAACGTAATGAGAAAAAGCCTACAAGTGCTGGCATTGTTAGCGGTCGGCCTGGCGTTGTTTTCCGCGGTGGGTTGCAGCAAGTTGCAGGCGCGCGATCAGCTCAATAAGGGCGTGCAGTCCTACAAGAATGCGAAATACGAAGAAGCGATCGACCACTTTCAAAAAGCGGTGTCGCTGGATCCAGCCCTGCTGAACGCTCGTCTTTATTTGGCCACGGCTTATGCCCAGCAATACATTCCTGGAGCGGACACTGAAGACAACAACCGTATGGGGCAGCAGGCGATCGAAGAGTACAAAACTGTCCTCGACCACAATCCGGCACGCGAGCAAAAGATCAACAGCACTAAGGGCATCGCCTACCTCTATCTGCAAATGAAGAAGTTCGAGGACGCCAAGAATTACTATCGCAAGGCGGTTGATTTGGACCCCAACGATCCCGAGTCATATTATTCAGTGGCTGTAATCGACTGGACGCAAGCCTACCAGCCGCGTATGGAAGAACGTGCCAAACTGGGCCTGAAGCCAGAAGAGCCACTTAAGGATAAGAAAGTCTGCGTAATGCTGCGGGAAAAAAATTGGGACGTCATAAAAGATGGCATCGGAATGCTGGAAAAAGCGCTGCAGCTCCGGACGGACTACGATGACGCTATGGCCTACATGAACTTGCTGTACCGCGAGCGCGCCGACGTGCAGTGCGACGATCCTGCGGCTCGAGCGGCGGATTTGAAGACAGCCGATCAGTGGGTGGACAAGACCATGGCCACCAAGAAAATCAAGGCTGAAAAACAGCCCGGCGCCCAGGGCATTACGATGGACCAGCCGAAATAAGATTAACCCGGGTCAGTATTTCTAGATTTTCAAAAGAGACCGTTTCGCACACGTGGAACGGTCTTCGCATTTAGCCTTGGTATTTTACCTGAAGACCACTTTCCGATCTGGTCTTTAGAGTTCTCCGTGCTCAAAGTGACTCGGTCATCTCTCGTTGGCTGAAGCTGAAGTAGGCGGGTTGTTGAGCCCATTCAGGGTCAATTGGCAGAGGAAGATGTTTTGTCCGAAGCTTCGTGGGTCGCTACAACCATACTGAGCAAGTTCCGCACGCAGTTCCGGTTCCCGATCTACAAGAAAACCGGCTTGAAATAGCCAGAGCCTGGTTCCGGGAGCCAGCCCGTACTTTTGCTGGACGTTTCGCATTTGCGAGGGAAGGCTCTCAGCTCTCAATAACCACAGACGAGGGTCGAGCAGTATGACTCGATCTTTACCACAGCGCGGCTCCTCGCTCGAAATTAGGTGGTGACAGAAATAATAGCTGAGCAAGAATCCCCCTTCACGATCTGTGAGGATCAAGGAATCGTTGGGGATGGAACTGTTCAAGAACTCAGTCGCCTGCCTCATAAATATCCTTCTCTGGTTTTGCGGCCGGATGTAAGCTCCGGCGGGCGCGACGGAAAAATTGCAGATAGCAAGCATTACTGCGATGGTGACTACCTTCTGCCACTTGTGCGCAGTATTCCAGCGGCTAAGAGCGACAGCGACTCCGGACATCGCAAAACCAGCCAGAAACGAATTGTGACGTGTGCCTCCATAGGGATAGAGTCCCGCGAGGGCTGCGCCGCAGTTGATCACCAGTGGCAAGATCAGCAATAAACCAAGCAGGCGCGGAGATGGCCGGCCGGAATCTTGCGCTGGCCGTTTGTCGGCAAGCAAGAGACCGATCCCTGCGATGTACAGCAATAGTCCCACGACCCCCATGCCCCCCTGGCTGAACATGTAGTGAAATAACCGGACGTTGGCTTTCAAAATGAATGGGAGAACTCGGTCCTCGCCGGCGTGAAAAACAGCGCGACGCAGGTAGGTATCGGCGAGCACTCGAGTCGTGCCTCGCGCTCTCATACTGGAAACGTGACTCTTCAGCAGGAAAGCCACCATGCCTAGCGCACCTAACTGAGTGACAATCCAGGCAGCGATCCCCGCAGCCCGGCCTCTCGATGACAGGAAACGCGCCACGCCATAGATGCCAATGGTGAGCACAAAAATCAGCGCTGAATAATGGGTAAGCAAAGCGAGATAGAGTGCCAGCCCGGAGAGCAAGACCATGCCCGAAGAACTCTCTCCGAGGCCGCGGTCAAGAAAATACAAACTGCACGCCATGAAGAACAGCAAGAGTGCATATTGACGAATCTCAGCCGACAAATAGATCAACGCTGGAGAGAACAGGAGCAAACTCAGGCCGATGAGCGCGGTCGCACGATCCGCTACTCGCTCGAGCCAGAGAGACATTACCCAGCAAAAAGCCGTACCGGCCAGCACAGACGGCAATCGCAAAACAAACTCCGAGTTACCAAGTAAGCTCCAGTAGTGAAGCAGCACGATCAGTAGAGGAGGATGGGCAGTGGAAAGGGTCGCCTGGTAAGTGAGCGCGAGCGATGGCTGCACAGAAAGGAGATAGTGCTGGGCTTCATCGGGATTGAGGAAAACCGAGTATGCCCATGCCAAACGCAGCAGCAAACCCGCAGCCAGCAGGCCTAAGGGGAGCAAATTGGCTTTAAGCCACGTTCGCGTTTTTGGGGTCGCAGGCGCCTGCGAAGATGGCATGAGTCCCGTCTGAAGGAACAGTAATCATACCCTGCGCGTACGCGAGATGCCATTTCGCGGCACTGCGCTCGCTCACCAATCTAGCTAGTGCGATCTTCTGTAGAATTAAACGCGTTTGGTGCGAAGACCCCCTTTAGCCATGTTCAAGAAGATCCTTATTGCCAATCGTGGAGAGATTGCAGTGCGGGTGATTCGGGCCTGCCGCGAAATGGGAATCACTTCGGTTGCAGTGTACTCTGACGTCGATCGGTCAGCGTTGCATGTTCGTATGGCCGATGAGGCCTACTGTATAGGGCCGCCGGCAGCGACACAATCTTACCTGAACATTCCCAAAATCCTGGATGTCGCCCAGCGCTGTAGCGCGGAAGCGATCCACCCCGGTTATGGTTTTCTTTCTGAGAACGCGAGATTTGCTCAAGCCTGTACCGATGCTGGCCCGAAATTCATTGGGCCAAGCCCGGCAGCGATAGAGTTGATGGGCTCAAAGACGCGAGCCCGGCAGCAGATAGAAGAAAAAGGCATCCCGTTCGTGCCGGGAACGTCTCGCGGATTGCGGTCATTCCAGAAAGCGGAGCAAGAAGCGCAGAAGATCGGTTACCCCGTGATGCTGAAGGCGGCGGCTGGTGGCGGTGGCAAAGGAATGCGCCTGGTGCATGAGCCGAAAGAACTCAAGTCTGACCTGGAAGCGGCTCAGAGCGAGGCGCAGCGGGCGTTCGGAGATGGCGAAGTTTACCTCGAAAAAGCGATCATCAACCCCAGGCACATAGAGATGCAGGTGCTCGCGGATGAGCATGGCAGCACTCTTTACCTGGGCGAACGGGAATGTTCTATCCAACGACGGCATCAGAAAGTGCTGGAGGAATCGCCTTCACCGATCGTGGATGCGGACATGCGGCACCGTATGGGCGAAGTCGCGGTACGCGTGGCCCAGGCAGCCAACTACACCAACGCGGGCACGGTCGAGTTCCTGGTCGATGAGGACAAGAATTTTTATTTTCTGGAGATGAACACTCGCCTGCAGGTGGAGCATCCGGTGACCGAGTTGATTACAGGGCTGGATCTGGTGCAGTTGCAGATTCGCATTGCGTCGGGAGAAAAATTACCGTTCAGGCAAGAAGACGTGAGCCTTCGTGGCCACTCGATTGAGTGCCGCATCTACGCTGAAGATCCGGATAACAATTATTTCCCCAGCCCAGGCAAGATCACCCTGCTGCTGGAGCCTTCTGGGCCGGGAATCCGGTTGGACAGTGGCATCTACGAGGGCTGGACAGTGCCTAACGAGTACGATCCTTTGCTGGCCAAGCTCATTGCCTACGGAGAGGATCGTCCTCAGGTAATCTCGCGACTGCTGCAAGCGCTGAGCGAATACTTTGTAGGCGGTATCAAAAGCAACGTTCAGCTCTTCCCTCGCATTCTTAGCGATCCCGGTTTCCGGGCGGCGAGGTTCGACACCAGTTTTCTTGACCGGTTGCTCAAGTCTGAGCGGGCCGGAACGAAACATGCAGGTGCAAGCATCGCCGCGATTGCGGCTGGCGTTTTTGCGGTTCTGGACTCCTCGTCGATAGTGAGCGGCAGCGGAGTCACCTCCTCCGATGACGGGAGCGGACAAGCTAATGGCCCACGAACTTCGAACTGGAGGAAGACGGCTCGCATCGAGGTGCTGCAATGACTAGCGAGTTCGCTATCAACGGGAAGAATTACCGGTTGGAAATAGAACGTACAGACGCTGGCTGGCATTGTTCATTGGATGGTCACGAGATTCACATTGATGCCGTTCTTCCGCAGCCCAACATGCTCTCTTTATTGATCGAAGGAAAGTCTTACGAGGTCAAACGCGAGCGTAGCGGAACGGAAACATACTTATGGGTTGGAGGGTCGCGGTACGGAGTCGAATTGCGAGATCCGCGGTCCTTGCGCAGACGGAAGCGCGGCGCCGGTGGCCCAGAGGGCCGCAAGGAGCTGCTGGCAACCATGCCGGGCAAAGTGGTTCGTGTCCTTGTTGCTGAAAAGGGAGACATAAAGGCCGGACAAGGCGTCTTGGTTGTGGAAGCCATGAAGATGCAGAACGAGGTCAAGTCCCCCCAAGATGGGATGGTTCAGAAGATCATCGCCGGCGTGGGCACTCACGTGAATGCCGGAGACGTGCTGGCGATTATAGAGTGAAGGCGGAAACCCCGGCGGACTGTCTTGTGAGTCAATCACCCACTACTGTGCTACCCCGTTCCCATCGAGCACCTTCTTCGCGTAGTAGTTTTCCACCCGCGCCTGGTCGCGAAGGACCTCGTAATAGGCGGCCTTGAGGAGTTGCTCCCGACGGTCACGAAGCTGGGAGCGGATGGCTTGCTGCACCCGCGGATCGGCCAACTCCCGCTGTCCCGCCGGCTCTTTGGCGACCAACTTCACAATGCGGTAGCCCATGAGCTGCTTGGTCATCGGGTTGACCACAGTGATGACCGGGCTGTACTGACCTGGTTTTAACCTGGTTACCGTGTCACGAGTGGTGGGATCGGTATTTTTGAGGGAAGATTCAGGAGTAAAGCCCAGATCTCCGCCATTACCCGCGGTTTCCGTGTCCTCTGAGAAGTTCATCGCCAAGGTGCCGAAGTCATCGCCACTGTCCAGGCGGTTCGCGATCATTTGGATCTTCTTCAGGGCGTCAGTTGGGTTTTGCGCCTTGTTGCTCTGGTTGCGGACCTGAGGATTAGGCAACGGGGTCACAAAAACCTGCGCCAGATGGTACTGGGCCTCAATCAGATTGAACTCCGACTTGTGCGAATTGTAATAGTTGGTGATGTCCTGGTCGGTAACGTTGATCTTGGAGGTAACCTCCTTATTCAAAACCTTGTCGACGGTCAGGGAACGCCTCAAATCGCGCTTGAAGTCATCCAACGTGATCTTTTTTTGTTTTAGCTTGTCCTGAAACTGTTCATTGCTGTAGGGAGATTTGAGTTCGTTTAGTTTGCGCTCGACTTCATCGTCGGTGGCCAGCAACCCCAGTTTTTCTGCCCGGCGCATGAGGATTTCGTTGTCAATCAACTCATGCAGAATGTTGAGGCGCAGGTTGGTGGCCTGTTCGCCGACGGGCTGCTGATCGGAGCCCGAGGTTTGGTTTTGATAATACTTCTCCACGTCCATCGAATAGATTTTACGTCCGTCGACTGTAGCGGCAAGGTCGTCCGCACCGCGATTCGGCCCACAACCCGTGAAGCCGGCGAGAAGGAAAGCCGTCAACATTGCAGCCAGGGGATTACGAAGCAGCGAGTTCGTTCTCAATCAACTCCTCCTCGATGGCCGATGGAATTTTGGCACTGAACGCGGCAAACATCACTTGCCCGATGGCTGGGATAAAGCCGGCGAGGCTTCGGCTGGATGCGGAGGGACGGCAACGCCAGCCTGCTCAAGGGCACTATCGAAAACGACGCGCAATTCGCTGAGAGAAAGCGCTCCGTCCACCTTCTGCCCATTCACGAACATGGTAGGCGTCGCCTCCACCCCGACGGCTTCCCCCTCTTTTATGGATGCCTTGACTGTGTCCTGGTTCTGCGCCTTGATGCAGGCTTGTAGCTTTGGCATCTCCAAATTGTGCTTCTGACCCTGCTGCATCGCTATGCGGTCGAGTGCTCCGAATTCGTTGTCACGGCCCTTTTCGGAGTCCACTTCCCTTTGATTGGCGTGAATGAAGTCCGCGAAGTCCCAATAGGCATCGCTGTTTTCCGATGCCAGGCAATTCGCATTCACTGCAGCGTGCGTGGCCCAGGGATGAATTTCAGCGAGCGGGAAATCTTTGTAGACGAATACCACGCGATCTCCGTATTCCTTGAACAATTCCGGAAACAGCGTCTTGTGCATGCGGGAGCAGAACGGGCATTGGAAGTCATCGAAGTTGACCGCGACCACCTTGGCATCCTTGTTGCCGCGGGTAGGTCGTCCGCTTACATCGATCTTCTTCATCACTTCGGCGTAGGGATCCTTGGTGAGGTCGAGTTTGGTCATGCGAATCAACGTCTGACCGTCTTTGGAAAGCAGGAAATCGTAATTCTGTTTTTTGGTACCGCTGTCGAAGGTGATGGTTAGAGTATTGTAGTTCGGGAAGTCACTCGCTTTGAGAGGGCTCATGGCGACATTCACGTTAGGCGGAATGTTGTAATAGGCACGCACGTGCCGCTCGATTCGTTTTGTAACGTCGCTTGGAGCTGACTGGGCCGAACATCCCAAGCAGATAAGCAAAAGCACAACTGTTGAACGCCGCAAAAACGTCACTAGAAACCGCCTGTACAATTTGTGTGGCAAAACACGATTATCTCATAGCAGGCGCGAGGAAGGGCCTGATCATGCGGGTTTGACTTCGTTCTACGCGATTAAATTCAGCCGCCAGACTTGCGGTTGCGGGTAAGCACCGCAGGCGGTAGCAGGGCGTTCATGGAACCAGAGCGAAAGCCCTCAAGGTCGAGAGTCACAAACTTGAACCCCAGGGCCTTGAAGACACGAGCAAATTCGCCGACCATTTCTGGGGTTAAGGCACGTGGCAGCTCGTCGCGAGCGATCTCGATCCGTACGATCTCGCCATGGTGACGGACTCGGAATTGGCGGAAGCCTAGACCGCGGAGTGCGTCTTCTCCTTGTTCGATACTTGCCAGATCCTCGCGAGTAACCGGGCGTCCATACTCGATGCGCGACGACAAACATGCCGAAGCCGGTTTGTTCCAGATACGCAAACCGGCTGCGCGCGCCAGTTCTCGAATGTCGACCTTGGTCAAACCGGCATCTCGCAGAGGCGCTGCGACTCGGTGCTGCTCAGCAGCAAGTTGACCGGGACGGAAGTCGCCCTGATCATCCAAATTGACGCCGTAGGCGATGAAGTTGAAACCGCGTGCGCGGCGGAAGTCCTCCATAACGCTGAATAGCTCGTCCTTGCAATGAAAGCAGCGGGAAGCGTCGTTACGGGAGTATTCCGGACGGTCGAGTTCAGTCGTCCTAATGACTTCGAGCGGGATTTCATGTTCGCAAGCAAAGGCGATCGCGTCGGCCAAATGGGTGCGGGCGAGACTGGGCGAATCAGCGATGACCGCCAACATACCCGCACCTAGCGACTGGTGAGCGGCCCAGGCCAGGAACCCCGAGTCCACACCGCCGGAATAAGCGATGAGAGTGCGATCGAGTGCACGAAGCCGCGTCTCAAGGGCAGCCCGCTTAGCCTCGAGATGGTCTGGAACGGACACAACTGCATTCTAATACGGTGGGCGGCGCGTTCCGGGCACGTTTCAACAATTTGCGCAGGATTAGGACGAGTCGCGTGAGAAAGGCAACTGGCTGGTAACTAACGAAGGCGCGACTATCACATGACAAACAAACGCCGCCGTGATAAGGAATCGTGTGCGGGCAGTAAACGGCGTCCGCAATCACGCGCCAACTCGTCCCACCATGAGACCCAGATTCGAACCCGATGTTGCAGCAGGCGTCAGCGCGTCTCATTCCGCAGAGTTGATCGATCCTGAAGCGTACGATGCGAGCGAACAGCAATTCGCCGCCAGCCTGGAAAAGTCCCAACAGCCACGGTTTGTGGTGGAGGAACAGATACAGACGGCGTCATCAACTGGAGAAAATGGGCAGAGCAAGGACGCCTCACTCGAGTGTCGGGCTTCGAGTACTGTCGGATCCCAGAATCGGGCCCTGTCGGGTGAGCAAGGCACCAACGATTCCTCTATACAAGCGGACGTCCAAGAAGGACAAGATCCCGATCGCTGGCGTCAGGAAGTGGCCACGCGCCTCAACAACTACCGGGCGCGTCGGCGACCGCGGGCACCGCGCTATCCCTCGTTACGTTTGAAATTTGAGGCGGACGAAGTGACGGGAAGTACCGCAGCTACTCGCGTTGAGCCAGCAGGATCTGTGATCGCGACAAGGCGAGCGGCCGCGGTGGAGAGTGCTCGACGCGCGCATTCCTCCTTCCAACCGAGACTAAATGCGGAGACGGCTGCGCAGGACATTGAATTGAAGTTCGTTGAATCGAAAATTATCGAATTTCCGCGTTCCTCCGCAGCTCCAGTCCGTGTGGATGACCTGGCCGAGCCAGTATTCGACTGTCCGCGGATTCTGGAAGCGCCTGAACTTGTCCCTCCGCCACCCGCCTTGGGAGGCATTCTGATTGAGTCGGCCGAGGAATTGCCGTCGGAGAAGCGACCCGGATTTGAGATGCCGCTGTGGTCAGCTCCTATGTCGCGACGCCTCGCGGCGGTCGCCATCGATGGCGCAGTTGTACTCTCCTCAGTCGCACTGTTCGCCTACATCTTCTTGAGCATCAGTAAACAAATAGTCCCATTGCCGACGGCGGGGGCAACGTTGTTGGTTCTGATAGGACTCTTTTGGGTGGCCTACCAGTACCTTCTTTTGGTGTATAGCGGACTAACTCCCGGGCTGAAGCTAACTGGCCTGCGGCTGTGTGGGTTCGATGGCGAGACCGCCTCCCGGCGAGTGCGGCGCTGGCGAGTACTCGCTTCGGTGCTCTCTGGCGTTTCGTTGGGCTTGGGGTACGCCTGGTGTTTCCTCGACGAAGATCAGCTTTGCTGGCACGACCGGATCACCCACACGTACATGGCGCCGAAAGCGCGATAGCACGCTGTCTGCAAGCTTTCTCCCTCCCAATATGTTAAATTTTCAAGTTTGCGCCATCTGAGCGCAAATCATGTCTTCATCCATTCAGAACGTCAAACGTCCGGCCGTCAAAGTGTTCGTCGCCACCACGGTGATGCTGACGTTCATTTCTTTTTGGCGAGCTGCCGCGATCGTTCTGTCGGATCTTGCTTCCTCTGCTTACTATGCCGGCGGCGATGCAGAGAAGGTCATTGGTAAGAGCGCACCCTGGTTCATTCTGGCAGTCATGCTGTTCAGCTACGCGGTTCGGGCTCTCTACATTGAATCGAGCAGCATGTTCGTACGCGGCGGTGTGTACCGCGTGGTCAAGGAAGCCATGGGTGGCACGCTGGCCAAGTTTTCCGTCTCGGCCCTGCTCTTTGACTACGTGCTGACCGGCCCCATTAGCGCGGTTTCGGCAGGCCAGTACCTGGCAGGATTTATCGAAGACATCGGCCGCTACCTCCACCATCCCTTCCCGAATTTTCCCGAGAACGGTTTTGCGGCGGGGTTCGCAGTCGTAGTCGTACTTTATTTCTGGCGAAAAAATATTCAGGGTATTCACGAATCCAGCGAGAAGGCCGTGCAGATCATGGTGATCACCACGGTGATGGTGGTTTTACTGATCGTGTGGTGTGTGTTCACGATCTCCCGCGGGCCGGCCATCCAACTGCCCCCGAATCCGCTTCACTCACGAGTGGTTCTGCTCACAAAGGAATCTCTGGGCTGGCTGTATGGGACCTGGATCAGTCATCTGACTTGGATCATCCTGTTCGTGGGTTTTGGCCATTCCGTGCTGGCTATGAGCGGTGAAGAAACGCTGGCCCAGGTCAATCGTGAAATCGAACATCCGAAGCTGAAGAATCTGGAGAAGACCGGCCTGGTTATTTTCATTTACAGTCTTCTGTTTACTTCGCTGGTTTCTTTCTTTGCGGTCATGATGATTCCGGACAAAGTCAGGCCGGAATACTTCGCCAATCTAATTGGTGGCATCACCCTGTACCTGGCGGGTCCGACCTGGGCCAAATTGGCTTTCCACGGTTTCGTTGTATTGGTCGGAGTCTTGATTCTGGCGGGGGCCCAGAACACTTCCATCGTCGGTGCTAACGGAGTGCTGAACCGGGTAGCCGAAGACGGCGTTCTGACTGATGCTTTCCAGAAGCCGCACCCACGCTACGGCACCAGCTACCGCATCATCAATCTGATTGTCGGCATGCAGTTGTTTACCATCATCGCCAGCCGTGGCAATGTGTTCGTCCTGGCGGGTCTATATGCGTTCGGCGTGATTTGGAGCTTCGCCCTGAAGTCCCTCGCGGTGCTGGTCCTGCGTTATACCGAGCCGGGAAATCGCCAATGGAAGGTGCCAGGCAATCTTCATATCGGCGGACGCGAAGTGCCGTTAGGGCTCATCCTGATCTCCGCCGTGCTGTTGATCACCGCGCTGGTCAACCTGCTTACGAAATCCGAAGCAACCGTCGCTGGTGTCACTTTCAGCGTCATCTTTTTTGCCCTTTTTTCTTACTCCGAACATCGGGTGGCCAAGGAGCGGCACGGCAAACCAGAGAACCTGGACCAATTCCGCGTCTATGGGAACCAGGAACTGGGTAGTGGCGCTATAGGGGCGCGTCCGGGAAACATTCTGGTTGCAGTTCGTGATCCGAAGAATCTTTACTATCTGCGCGAGGTGCTGCGGCGCACGGACACAACCCGGCAGGATATTGTGGTCATGACAGTGCGGCTCTACCATCGCGAACACTCCTTCAGCGGCAGCGCGGAACTCGAAGCCGATGAGATATTCGACCACTACGAACAGGAACTATTTACCGCCGCCGTGGCGGTGGCCGAAAAAGAAGGCAGACCCGTTTCATTGCTCGTCGTCCCGGCGAGCGACGTATTTGAGGCGATCGTGTTGACGGCCCAGCGGCTGGAATCCAGCCGGATTGTTTGTGGACTATCCAACAAACTAACTGCAGATGAACAGGCCAAACGCACAGGCGACGCCTGGGAGAAGCTACCAGAACCGCGGCCTAGCCTCGTCCTGGAAGTCCATTTGCCAGACGCCACCATCCGAGAATACCCGCTGGGGCCACACACACCGCGCATGCGCACCCAAGACCTGGAGCTCATGCACAAGGTGTGGCTCGATGTGACCTCGGACCCCAAATACTGCGGTGCCCATCACTACCACATCGTTAGCCTGGCGCTGGAGGAATTGGAGCGAGAATTGAGTACTGACCGGCGAGCGGCGCTGCTGGAGAAGCTTACGGAGGAGTTGCAAAAAGACGGTAACAGTTCCCCCAAGTGTCCCTGATGAATCGTTTTCGAGTGTCCTGCTAACATCATCCTGTGAGCGCAAATCCTTCTGTGCGAGTACGTTTCGCTCCCTCTCCGACTGGCCATCTTCACGTTGGCAATGCTCGCACTGCCTTGTTTAACTGGCTGTTTGCGCGGCAAAACGGCGGCACCATGGTGCTGCGCATCGAGGACACTGATGTCGAGCGCAGCGAGGCACGCTTCGAAGGCCAGCTTATCGAGGACCTGAAGTGGCTGGGACTGGACTGGGATGAAGGGCCGGATGTGGGCGGCCCCTACGCGCCGTACAGACAGTCCGAGCGCTTGGATGTCTATCGTGAATACGGAGAGCGATTACTCAGCGAGGGTAAAGCCTACTTGTGCTTCTGCACCGAAGAGGATTTGCAGAAAGAGCGCGACCGGGCCCAGGCGGAGAATTTGCAGCAGATCTACTCCGGCAAGTGCCGGTCGATTGATCGGGAAGAAGCCGAACGGCGCAGGGCGGCAGGTGAGGCGGCGGCGATTCGGCTGAAAATTCCAGAGCATCCCATTCGGTTTCACGACATCGTGCACGGCGACGTGGAGTTCTCCAACGAAGTCGTAAGCGATCCGATTATTCTGCGCTCAAATGGCATGCCGGTTTACAACTACGTAGTGGTTATTGACGACGCGCTGATGAAGATTACTCACGTGATCCGCGGCGACGATCATCTTTCCAATACCCCAAAACAAGTTGCGCTGTACGAAGCTTTGGACTGGCCGGTCCCCGAATTCGCTCATCTTTCAACGATTCTTGGCAGCGACCGCGAGCGGCTGTCCAAGCGCCACGGAGCGACGTCGATTGCCAACTTCCGCGACATGGGCGTGCTGCCAGAGGCGCTGATGAACTATCTGGCGCTGCTAGGTTGGGCGCCGACTGGCGGGAATAGAGAAATCTTCAGCCGTGAGGAGTTGGTCAAGGAATTTTCTCTGCAGCGGGTCACGCCATCGCCGGCGGTGTTCGACATGGAGAAGCTGTACTGGCTGAACCGGCACTACATCAAGCAAAGTTCGCCGGAGCGGATGCAGAAATTGGCGTACGCCTATTTTGGCCGCGCCGTCGCCGAGGAGCAGGCAAAGAAGCATGGAGGAACTCCCGTTTCTGATTACCCCTGGCCGCCCGCAGTCGTGAAATGGTTCGGAGACATAACACAGTTGCTCGCCCCTTATGTAGATCGTCTTGATCAGCTACCCGAGCGCGCTTCTCCGATCTTCAATTACGATGCTAAAGCAGCGCTGGTCGCGCCCCACAACGCCCAAGTCCTGGCTTGGCCGCAAACCGACGCCGTCCTCACAACATTCATCGGCAAGATTCTTGAAGATGCATCAGCGAAGGCCGGGCAATTGAGTCCTGAGCAATTCAAGAAAATCATAAACGATGTGAAAATGGAAACTGGAGCGAAGGGCAAAGAATTGTTTCATCCGATCCGTATTGTGGTGACGGGATCGCACTCCGGTCCAGACTTCGACAAGCTGGTCCCGATTCTCGAAGAAGGCAGCCGGCTTAATCTTCCCAAGCACGTGCTGAGCGTCAGGGAACGGGTGGAAGAGTTCACCAAGGCGCGAGACCGCAAAGTAGCCACGGATTTCACGGATCGGCACTGATCTGCGCGCGACCAGGAATTCGTTAGGATACCGTGCCGTTTCTTACCTCTGTCGCTTCAGGATCTCTTCGAGTGCTTTCTTCAGATCGGGAAACTGGAAGGGGTAACCGCTGGCAATCAGTTTCGCGGGCTCAACGCGCTGGCTGGCTAACAGAAGCTCGTCGGCCATCTGGCCGAAGGCCCGGCGCGCGGCGAATGCGGGCATGGGGAAAATTGCGGGACGCGACAGCACCGATGCCAAAGTCCTGGTGAATTCAGCGTTAGTCACTGGCCTGGGAGAAACCACGTTGACCGGCCCCTGCAGCAGGTCGCTCTTCAGGATGTGGTGAATTGCGCCCACGACGTCGCGCACGTGAACCCAACTCAGCCATTGACGGCCGTCGCCAATCTTGCCACCCAGGCCCAGGCGAAATGGCAGGAGCATTGCCTTCAGGGCGCCGCCAGTCGCGCTGAACACGACTCCGAGCCGTATCTGTACGGTGCGAATTCCGGCTGTGGCTGCTGGCTGCGTGGCCGCCTCCCACTGGCGGCCCACCTCGGGAAGGAAGCCATTTCCCGAGGCGCTGTCCTCGCAGAGAATCTCCTCGCCACGATTGCCGTAATATCCGATCGCAGATCCGGAGATCATCACTTTTGGTGGGCGCGGCGTTTTGGCCAAAGCTTCGGCAAGATGGCGAGTTCCGAGCCGACGGCTGTCCAGAATGCGCTGTTTCTTGGCCTCCGTCCAGCGCCCCACAATGGATTCCCCGGCGAGATGAATGACGGCGTCGAATCCGGAAACCGAATCCGGCGGAATTGGCTGGGAAGGGTCCCACGAGATCTGCCCGTCGCCGGATGATGCGCCGCGAACCAATCGCGTTAAGTTGGTTCCGCGCGATCTCAGAGATGACAGAAGGGCTGCCCCAATTGGTCCAGAGACTCCACTCACTAGAATTCGCGATGGATTGATCACGACTGCCCCGAATAAATGTAGCAGATGGAATAGGAGCTTACGATTCTGGGGCGGCGATTACCCCGCTCCGGGAGTCTGGGTACAACCCTCGGAATGGCTCCCGCCCTGCGTTTACGGGCTATAATCCATCATGGCGACTCTGCGCGAACAGATCGCGACTACTGCCCTTCATGTGACCAAGTACCGTGAGCTGATGCGGCGGGTGGGGCAGAATCGCCCCAACGACGATCTGGAGCTCATCCGCAAAGCGTACGAGTTTTCCCAGAAGCACCACGCTGGACAAACCCGCGCCTCCGGCGAACCCTACCTCGTTCATCCCCTGGAAGTGGCCCTGGTATTGGCCGAGATGAAGCTGGACCCGGTCGCCATCGCTGCCGGGTTGCTGCACGACTCAGTCGAGGACACTTCGGTGACGGTGGTAGACATCCGTAAAGAATTCGGCGAGCAGGTGGCGCACATCGTGGAGGGCGTCACCAAGATCAGCGCTATCGATTTCGTCACGCGAGAAGAGCAGCAGGCGGAGAACCTGCGCAAAATGATGCTGGCGATGGTGGATGACATCCGGGTAGTGCTGATCAAGCTGGCCGACCGCTTGCACAATATGCGAACGCTGGAGCATCTGCAGCCCGATCGGCAGCAGAAGATCGCGCGGGAGACATTGGACATTTATGCTCCAATCGCGCACCGGCTGGGCATGGGCAAGATTCGTGGCGAATTGGAGGACCTTGGTTTCCACTATGTGGATCCGATTTCCTACCAGCAGGTGGAAGAAGCCGTAGAAGCGCGACGCAAGGCGGGCGAGGCTTTCCTGTTGCGCGTGGAACAGATATTTCGCGACAAACTGAAGGAAGCGGGAATTACCGCAAAAGTCGAGAGCCGGATCAAGCGCCTGTACAGCATCCACAAGAAGCTGCAGCGGCAACATATCGCCGTGGAACAGGTCTACGATCTCTTCGCAATGCGGGTAATCACGGAATCAGTGCAGGACTGCTACGCAGTGCTGGGCATCATTCACAACCTGTGGCGGCCGGTGCCCGGTCGAATCAAAGATTTCATCGCCATGCCCCGGCCGAACTTCTACCAGTCTTTGCACACCTCTGTTATCTCGGAAGAAGGCACGCCATTTGAGGTGCAAATCCGCACCGAAGAGATGCACAAGATGGCGGAGGAAGGCATCGCCGCCCACTGGAAATACAAGGACGGCCCAGTTTCAGCTCAAGATGAGCAGCGGCTAGCCTGGCTGCGGCAGGTGGTCGAATGGCAGCGGGACGTCTCCGATCCCAGCGAGTTCCTTTCCACGCTCAAAATCGATCTCTATCCGGAAGAGGTCTACACCTTTACACCCAAGGGCAAAGTTGTGGTATTGCCCCGCGACGCTTCGCCCATCGATTTTGCCTATTCGATTCATACCGAAGTAGGCCACAGTTGCGTGGGGGCGAAGGTAAATGGGCGCATGGTCCCGCTGCGCTTTAAGTTGCATAGCGGCGACATCGTGGAAATCCTCACTCAGCCGGGACACAAACCGAGTCGTGATTGGCTGGGGATTGCCAAGTCGTCGCGCGCTCGCAACAAGATCAAGCATTGGCTCAACCTTCACCAGCGCGAGCGGGCCATAGAAATTGGCCGCAAGCTGATTGAGAAGGAGGCCCGCAAGTACAGAGTTGCTCTCAAGGAAATTAAGGACGAAGAGCTGCTGAAAATCGCTTCTGACTATGGTGTAGGGCGTCCCGATGATTTGATGGCGGGCATCGGCTATGGCAAATTCTCGGCACGGCAAGTACTGGCTCGTCTAGTCCCGGCAGCCGGTGAACCAGCAACTGAAGCTGATGGCGAGAAGTCCGGCGGAATCGCCAGCGTCGTACGGCGAGTTTTCGGCGGCGACCACAACAACCACGCCATCCGAGTCAGGGGACACGGGGATCTTCTGGTTTATCGTGCCCGATGTTGTAATCCGATACGCGGCGAGTCGGTTGTCGGTTATGTGACTCGAGGCAAAGGCGTAGCGGTGCATGCGCTGAACTGCCCCAACGTGATGAATCTTATGTATGAGCCGGAGCGGCGGATCGACGTGGAATGGTCCCGTGACGATGAGACTCCGACTTCCTATCCAGTGAAGCTCACCGTGTACTGCGACGACCGTTTTGGCATGTTGAAGCAAATCACCGCGGTCATTAGCGACACCAAGACCAACATCCGCAACGTTGAGGCCCGAACCTCCAACGGCCAGGCTAACGTCGATGTGATCCTCGATATCGCCGACCTCAAGCACCTGGAGAACATCATCAACGGCGTGCGGAAGATTCCGGGCGTGCATGATGTGCAAAGGTTGCAGAAAGTCTGAAGGGCGGTAATCTTCGCTGGCCAGCGAAAACAACTGCGAACTGAGAACCTAGAACTGACTACTGGTTTTTTGTCTCTGCCTCCAGGAGTTGACTCGAGTGGGGTCGATCTGAGTTAATTCTCTGCCGCCAACCACCAGTCACTAACACTGATCTTGGAGGTTCCATGCGCGAAGTCATTTCCACGAAAGAGGGTCCCCAGGCCATCGGGCCTTATTCCCAGGCCATCAAGGCCAATGGATTTGTGTTTGTCTCGGGACAGGTGGCGATCGATCCGGCAACTCAACAGGTGGTCAGTGGCGATGTCGCTGCGCAGACTGAGCGAGTAATGAAGAATCTGTCCGCAATTTTGAAAGCGGCGGGAACCGGGCCGGAGAAGGTCGTCCGCTCGACCGTGTTTCTCAAAAACATGAGTGACTTCGGACCGATGAATGAAGTTTATGGCAGGTACTTCTCGTCCGCGCCGCCCGCCCGATCCACCGTGGAGGTGGCCCGCTTGCCTAAGGACTTGCTGGTGGAAATCGATGTTATCGCTCTGGCGTAGGAACTGGCTTATGCGTTTGGATAATCGATGTAGAATCCAGGCGTCGTTCTATGCAGTGAAACAGATTTGCTTGGAATGGGAGGTACTGCATGCATAAAAGCAAGCTGCTCATCGCGATCGTTGCGTTGGTAGCCGTCGCCGCTTGGGCGCAGAGCGGGAAGAAGACTGCTTCCGCGGCGCACGCTTCCACCAGCGGTCCCACGAAGGTAACTGGTGATCCCACGAGGACGCCTTCGGGCCTTGAATATTGGGACCTCAAAATCGGAACTGGAGCCGCCGCCTCAGCAGGTCAAACGGTAAAAGTTCACTACACGGGCTGGCTGCTCAGCGGCAAGAAGTTTGACAGTTCCGTGGGACAACAGCCCTTCGAATTCAAGCTCGGCGGTCATGAAGTGATCAAGGGCTGGGATGAGGGCGTCGCTGGAATGAAGGTGGGAGGCAAGCGGCAGTTGAAAATCCCGCCCGACCTCGCATATGGCGAGCGCGGTTATCCCGGTGCAATCCCGCCGAGTGCGACGCTCATATTCGATGTGCAGTTGGTCGATGTTCAGTAAGTTGGTCGACGCGCAGTAAAGTCCTTACGCTTTGACCACTTTGCCGCTGCGCAGGCAGGAAGTGCACACACGGATACGCTTGGTCGCGCCCTTCACCTTGGCGCGCACCGGGCGCAGGTTTACGTTCCACCGCCGCTTGCTTACGTTGTGGGCGTGGCTGATGGCGTTTCCGAATTGCGGCCCTTTGCCACAGACATCACAAACATGTGCCATGACTACTCCAGATCAGTTCTGAACTTGATGTGTAAAGTATACATTTTACCGGATTTTAGCGGTTTGGCCAAGTTTCGACGCGACTCTCGCCAAAAAGGAACGGCCCCGATTTCTCGGAGCCACTTCAATCTTGGGTACTCGCAGCACCCTGCGACGGTCCAGTATAAACGCTATCACCCCTCAGGGAAGTTACGGTTGTCCGGGGTGAACCGGAAACTGCTCGTCTTCTCCCTGTGCGATACTGAAATTATGGCGCCGTCGGCAGATCCAAAGTCAGTGAAGGTCAACCTCTCCACTGGCGCTGGCCTGGACATCGAGTGGAAAGATGCTCATCGTTCGCACTACTCGTTTCCGTTCCTGCGTGACGCTTGCCCCTGCGCTCTGTGCGACGACGAACGCAACAAGTCCGATCGCAAACCCGGCGAGCCTCCCAAAGTGGCGCCGGGAGCGCTGCCTATGTTCAAAGCCGCAGCCAAGCCGGAATCGGCCGAGGGCGTAGGTAAGTACGCCATCAGGTTCAAGTGGAATGACAGCCACGATCTGGGAATTTATTCCTGGCAGTTTCTGCGGGATGTCTGCCCGTGCGAGGAGTGCAAAGCTTCGCGATTGTCTTTCAAGGCAAAATAAACAAGGATTGAGGATGCCTTCTGCCTCCGCCGGCCCCGTAATTCACAATCCCCTGTAAAATTCAATTAGTGAACTCCGGAGCTGTTCCCACTTTGTCGTTTCTCGATCAACTCAATCCGCAGCAGCGTGAAGCCGTCGAAACCACGGAAGGCCCGGTGCTCATCCTGGCCGGAGCGGGTAGCGGCAAGACCCGCGTCATCACCTACCGCATCGCCCATCTGATCGAGAATCTTGGCGTCATGCCGGAGTCCATCCTGGCGATGACCTTCACTAACAAGGCCGCTGCCGAGATGGTTGAGCGCGTGGACAAGCTGGTAGGCGGACTCTCCATCGCCAAGCCGGTCATTGCTACTTTTCATTCATTCTGCGTGCGAATGCTGCGAGGCGATATTGAGGCGCTGCGCATTCCATCGGCTACGCCGGGCATTCCGCCAATCGGTTACACAAAGAGTTTCGTAATTTACGACGAGGCCGATCAGCAGCAGCTAGTGAGGGCGGTCATGCGGCGCCTGGGAATTGACGACAAGCAAACCACGCCGCGATCCGTGCTGGCGCATATTTCCTGGGCGAAGAACCACATGCTCGATCCGCAGGAAGTCTATCTGCAATCGGCCGATCCCAACACTGAGCGCGTGGCGCAGATTTACGCCGAATACAAGAAAGAACTGGCCAAAGCCAACGCGCTCGATTTCGACGACCTGTTGCTCGAGGCCGTGCGATTGCTCAAGGCGGTGCCCACGGTCCGCGAGTACTACAACCGCCGCTTTCAGTACATTATGGTCGACGAGTACCAGGACACGAACCGCCCGCAATACGAATTGATGCGCTTGCTTGCCGGGAGCCAACACAACGTTTGCGCCGTCGGCGATGAGGACCAATCCATCTATTCGTGGCGGGGTGCCGACATCCGCAACATTCTCGAGTTCGAGCAAGACTTTCCCGAGGCTAAGATCATTCGTCTCGAGCAGAATTATCGTTCCACCCAGAACATTTTGCAGGCAGCGTCGTCAGTGGTGGCAAACAACCTTAAGCGGAAAGGCAAGAATCTTTGGACGTCGCGCCAGGGCGGAGCGAAAATTGGTTACTATGAGGCGCCCGACGGAGAAAACGAAGCGCTCTTTGCTGCGGACTACATTGCAAAATACCTGCGCGACGCGGTCGACCAGGGTGAGAACACTCGCGCCGCAGTTCTGTATCGCACCAATTCGCAGTCGCGGCTATTTGAAGAGGCCATGCGCCGCTATCAGTTGAAATATCACGTGGTGGGCGGATTCTCGTTTTACGAGCGGGCCGAAATCAAGGACATGATTTCGTATCTGAAGGTCATTCACAATCCGGATGACACGATCTCTCTCCTGCGCGTGATCAATACGCCGGTGCGTGGCATTGGCAAGACCACAATCGAAACCCTGGAGCGAGTGGCGCTGGGGACTGGCGTTTCACTGTGGGGTGCCATCACAGTGGCCATCAGGCGGCAATTGCTTCCGGCGAGGGCGCTGGCAGCACTCAAAAGCTTTCGGGACCTGATCGAAGACGGACGCGTCATGTTGTCCGGAACCTACGTGGAGCGGTTGGAGCAAACCGCACGCGAGGAAGAAACGGATGAAGCGCCGGCAGCGATCGCCCTGGACGATCAAATCGAATTCGATCCGGCGGCGTTCGGTAGCGCCGACGTCCCGCCGGCCCGAGAGATAGAAGTGGGCGGCTCGCAAGCTGGCCGGCAACATGCCGGCGCTACCCCAAGCACCGTCCCTACACCCAGCACCGCCGACGTTCTGAAATTTCTCATCGACCGCACCGGCTATATCAAGCTGCTCGAAGAAGAAGACACGCCCGAAGCTTACTCTCGGATTGAAAATCTGCGCGAACTGGTCAACGCAGCCATGGATTCACGCGATCGTGGCGAAACGCTTGACCAATTTTTGGATCACGCTGCGCTGGTCAGTGATGCCGATGCCTACGACGAGCGTGCGCAGATCACGTTGATGACTCTGCATGCTGCCAAAGGGCTGGAGTTTCCGCTGGTATTCCTGTGCGGGCTGGAAGAAGGATTGTTCCCGCACTCGCGAACTTTTCTGCAACCGGATGATATTGAAGAAGAGCGGCGGCTTTGTTACGTCGGCATGACCCGGGCTATGGATGCGCTCATCCTCAGCCGGGCTGTGTATCGCCGCCGGTACGGAACCGATCTTCCAGAAGCCGGCGTCCCGTCACGATTCCTGGATGAAATTCCTGAGCAATTAGTGGAGGAGTTGGGAACGCCACGCCGGCGTGCCGCTCCATCGCGGGCGGGGGCGCCCGCGCCACACGAACAAGAAGCCCACTATGCCTACGAAAACGAAGATCAGTCGGTAAGCTGGAGTGGACGTCAGAAGCAGCGCACCCCGTCCGCGTCTTATTCAGGCAAGGCATACAACTCGATTGAAAACATAGCGGAGTTTTTCGCCTCTCGGGGCAAGAAGTTCAGCCTTCCCAAGCTGTCAGTAGAGGAGCCCAAGGGCAAGAAAGGCTTCCGGCCGGGGCAGAAGGTGCGGCATCCCAAATACGGCGAGGGCACGGTCTATCAGCGCGAAGGAGACGGTGAAGAAGCCAAGATTACGGTACAATTCCCTCGCTTCGGTTTGAAGAAGCTGGTGGAAAAGTATGCGCAACTGGAGCAGGCCTGATATTTATTGTCGACGAGAGGATGAATGGCTAATACCAAGACTTTAAGCAAGGAAGAACGTAAGAAGAATAAGCGGGCGGCGCGCAAGAAGCACAAAACGGAAAAGCCGCTGGCGAAGCGCGACTACGCGCGCGGAGCCAAGAAGCGCAAGGTGAAGAAGATGGCACGTGGCACGGCGAAGAGATAGACGGCAGCACTTAGCATTCGGCACTTGGCATTTAGCCTGAGGACATTCGGTCTCCGAATGGGATGTTATGTCGGCTAAATGCTAAGTGCTATCGCTAAGAGCACGTTCAGGAGAAACTGCCCCTTTGGCACAACTACCGGTAACCTCCAGCCCCGCTAACGAGACCATCCGCACATCGGACAATCAGCTCTTCTGTTGCAAATCCATTGACAAGTTGATCGCCGAGGCCGACGAACCGGGGCACCGGCTGCAGAAGACCCTCGGCCCGTGGTCACTGACTGCGCTCGGTATCGGCGCCATCATCGGTTCGGGCATTTTCGTCCTGACTGGAACGGCAGCGGCGGGTGAGTACTTTGAGGCGCCCTCCATACTGCGCGCTCAGGTCATGGATCTGATCGTCAACCTGGTGAAGCATGGGAGCACGGCCGGAGCGCTGATGCACGGGCGTCCAGCTGCCGGACCGTCCATCGCAATCTCGTTCATCCTAGTAGCGTTCGCGTGCAGCTTCGCTGGATTGTGTTATGCCGAACTGGCTTCAATGATCCCCATCGCTGGCAGTGCCTACACCTATTCCTACGCGACGCTGGGCGAAATTTTCGCGTGGATCATCGGCTGGGATCTGATTTTGGAATACGTCGTCAGCAATGTCGCAGTAGCCGTCGGTTTTAGTGGCTACATCCAAGCCCAACTGACGACCTTTGGTTGGGCCCTGCCTGATAAGTGGGCCAGTCCGGTGCGGGCCGGTGGGCAGTGGACTGGCGCCTATTTCAATTTGCCTGGCTTCCTCATTGTTTTCATTTTGACGCTCCTCCTGGTACGGGGAGTGCGCGAGTCGGCGGAAGCTAACAACGTGATGGTTAGCATTAAAATTGGCGCCATCCTTACGTTCCTGGTCGTCGGTGGCATGCTCGTCCATCCCGCCAACTGGAAGCCGTTTGCTCCCTCCGGATTTGCCGGGATCGTTACCGGTGGAGCCATCGTTTTCTTTACCTACATTGGCTTTGATTCCGTCTCCACGGCCGCTGAGGAGTGTCGCAACCCGCAGCGCGACCTGCCCTTCGGCATCATCGCGTCGTTGATTATTTGCACAATCCTTTATGTGGGCGTCGCTGTGGTGCTGCTGGGGATGATGAAGTACACAACTTTTGTTTCCGGAAAGGCTGCCGAAGCTCCAGTCGCGTACGCCTTGCAGCAGTTGGGCGCGCGCCCCTTTTTCCGCTCAGTAATCATAGTAGGGGCCCTGACCGGCATGATTTCGTCACTGCTCGTTTTTCAATATGGCCAGGCAAGAATCTGGTATGCGATGTCGCGCGACGGCTTGCTGCCGAAATTGTTCTCCGCCGTTCATCCCAAGTTCAAGACGCCGCATTGGTCCACCTGGATTGCCTGCTTCGCGGTTGGAATTCCGGCAGGCCTCGTGGACATCGGCGATGCTGCTGACCTGTCCAACATCGGCACTCTGTTCGCGTTCGTGTTGGTCTCTCTGGGAGTAATCTTATTGCGACGCAAACAGCCGGACCGCAGGCGTGCCTTCCGTGTTCCCTTCGTGCCCTGGTTTCCACTGATCTCGATCATCCTTTGTGGCGGACTGATGACCGGCTTGACCGTGATCACCTGGATCCGCTTTGTAGTGTGGCTCACTATCGGATTGTGTATTTACATTTTCTACAGCCGCCGCCACAGCGAGTTTGCCAGGGCCAAGAGCCAGTCTTGAATTTCAAATTGCAGATTTCAGATTGCAGAATGAAAACGTAGGCTCGGGATTAGGAAATCTGCAATCAACGATCTAAAATCTGAAATCAAGAATCAGTCATGAGCTCGCGGTCCAGTCCGTTTATCCTTTCCCTGCCCAAGGCTGAGTTGCATCTTCATCTGGAAGGCGCGATCGATCCCCCGACTCTGCTTGAACTATGGCAACAACATGGCAGGAGTTCTACCCTCGCAGAGGTCGAAGAACTCTACCTCTACTCCGACTTCAACGGCTTCCTGATGGCGTTCAAAGCAGTAACCGAAGAGCTGCAGACTTCCGACGACTACGAACTCATCACCTACCGCCTGACGGAAAAACTCAAAGCAGAAAACGTATTGCACGCGGAGGTGTATGTCTCGGTGGGTGTGTGTCTTTGGCGTAAGCAGGACTTCGACGGTATTTTCGAGGGTTTGGAGCGCGGTCGAGAGCGGGGCGAGCGAGATTTCGGGGTTTCGCTGTTGTGGATTTTCGACGCCGTACGACAGTTCGGGGTTGAGGCAGCACAAAGTGTATTTGAACTCGCGGCCCGCTATCGTGATCGTCATGTTGTGGGAATCGGAATCGGCGGAGACGAACAGAAGGGCCCAGCGGAGTTATTCCGCGACGCCTACGCCTATGCGGCTGATCAAGGTTTACGCCTGACCGCTCACGCCGGCGAGAATGCTGGTCCGGAGTCCATTTGGGGCGCCTTGAACCTACGCGCGGAGCGCATGGGGCACGGACTCACAGCGTCGCAGGATCCAGAGCTGATAGAGGAGTTGGCGACGCGACAGATTCCAATGGAGATTTGCATCACCAGTAACTTGCGAACGGGCTGCTGCCGCGAGCTGGCGGAGCATCCGGTTCGAAGGTACTTTGATCAGGGCTTGATGGTGACGCTTAACAGTGACGATCCGGCGATGTTTCATACATCGCTTACGCAGGAATATCAGCTGGCGCGGGAATCGTTCGGCTTTACCGACGAACATCTGCGCGAGTTAGCGCGCAACTCTTTCGAGGCATCTTTTCTACCCGCCGAAAAGAAGCTGAACTTTCTTAATTTATTTGATGCTACGGTTGTACGACCGTAGCCGAGACGTTCCGAGAGGCGGATGCAATGCCCCAACATATCGGAATCGTGGCTTGCAGCGCTGAGGGAGCCGCTCTCTGTTATCGCACAATTTGTTTGGAGGGAACAGAGCTGCTGGGAAGGCACGATCATCCAGAAGTTTCGATGCACACGCATCCGCTGGCCCAGTATATGACGTGCATCTACGGCGATGACTGGGCGGGCGTGGCGGAACTGATGCTGTCGTCTGCGGAGAAGCTGGCGAAAGCTGGTGCGGATTTCCTCATTTGTCCAGACAACACCATCCACCAGTCCTTCGATCTAGTGGCACACCGCTCGCCACGTCCCTGGCTGCACATTGCGGAGCAGGTCGCGAACGAAGCTCGGCGATGCCATTACAACCGCGTGGGCGTGTTGGGTACGCGCTATCTCATGGAAGGTCCGGTCTATCCTGCGAAGTTGAAAGCAGCCGGACTCGAACACCGAATTCCTGGTCCCGGCGAGCGGGAGAAAATTAACCAGATTACTTTCGATGAGCTGGTGAACGGACAGTTCACGCCGCATTCGCAGGCCTATTTCACGGAAGTAATTCGGGCACTGGCGGACGAAGGCTGTGATGCCGTGGTACTGGGCTGCACCGAGTTCCCTCTGCTAGTCACACAAGATTCCTCGCCGCTGCCAACACTGGATTCGACGCGCTTGCTGGCGCGGGCGGCATTACGGAAAGCAGTGGGAAACGAATAGCTGCCGTTAGCTTCGTCTGTGCGGGGACGGGTCTTTGACCTGTCCAGAGCGAGGCCGATACTTATTTAGAACGCGTGAGGGCTGCCATTTAACCCGCAAATCGCGCCAAACGCTGCTCCAACGGTGTACTCGGCTGCGAGCCGTGGTCTAATGTAGCTAATCCCAAATGTCAGGTAGCTCAAAAGCCTTGCGCCATCATTTTAGAACACTGCACCGCACGCTTCGAGGCGTGCGAATGGTCGCACGCGCATTCACGTCGACCGACCATCCGCTGCTCGCGCACCTCATTCCCATCCGCCGTTGCAATCTTGCCTGCGAGTATTGCAATGAGTACGACGATTTTTCTCAGCCGGTGCCCACGGAAACGATGTTTCAGCGGGTGGACAAGCTGGCCGAGTTGGGCACGGCGATCATTACCATCAGCGGTGGGGAGCCTCTGCTCCATCCCGAACTCGATGAGATCATCCGTCGCATTCGAAAACACAGGATGATTGCGGGCCTCATCACCAATGGCTATTTACTGGTGGCAGATCGCATCGAGCGCCTGAACAAAGCGGGGCTGGAATGGCTGCAAATTTCGATTGATAACGTTACGCCCGACGACATTTCCAAGAAAAGTCTGAAGGTTTTGGACAAGAAGCTCGAGCTTCTTGCGCGGTATTCCGATTTCCACGTCAACATTAATTCTGTGGTGGGCGGGGGAGTGCGCAATCCCCAAGATGCGCTGACCATCGGCAAACGAGCCCTTGAGTTGGGATTCAGTTCGACTATCGGCATCATCCACGACGGTAGCGGACAGTTGCAGCCGCTGGGAGATGAAGAGCGCCGCGTCTACCACGAGATGAAAGCGATGGAGAAGCGCAGCTTCACTCGGGTGAATGCCTTTCAGGACAATATTGCGCAGGGCCGCCCTAATCAGTGGCGCTGCCGCGCCGGCTCGCGGTATCTGTACATTTGCGAAGATGGTCTGGTGCATTACTGCTCGCAACAGCGTGGGTATCCCGGGATTCCCCTAGAAAAATATGGTGTAGCAGACATCCGCCGCGAATATGTTACCGAAAAATCTTGCGCAACGCACTGCACGGTTTCCTGCGTTCACCAGGTCTCGATCTTTGATTCTTGGCGAACTCCGCAGCATCCGGCGCCTGCCGCTGTCACCTCAGGAGCAAACAGTCTGGTGCAGATCGAGTAGCGACTTGTTTCGTGGCCTTGGGAAGGCACGACTTCAGTTCCCTCAAAATAACGACTGTTGATCTAACTCCCGTATTTACTCACCAGGTACTTGGCGACTTCGTTTTCAAGCTCTCCGTATCCGGAATGGATTGTCGCGCGCAGCGCAGCCTCACTTGAGCTGCCTTGGCCCAATCTTTCCAGCATACGCTGCAGATCGCTCATACCATAGGTGTCGCGGATGAATTCGACAGCGGCGAGAGATTCATCGTAGGCCAGCAGCGCCTCGACTCCCGAGAAACGCATAAATCCGCCCTCCAGGGCATTGAATGGAATTTCACGTTGCGTCTGGAAGAGTTGAGCCAGACGGCGGCCACGAGAGGCTACAGATTTCGGCTCTAATATCTGAGCTAGGCCCTCGTTCAGCCACTGCGGACAACGTCCTCCAGAAAGCTGATTGATAAAAGAGTGTGCTAGCTCGTGCTTCAATACCCGCGCCAGCTCCGGAGTAACTGAGCTCAGACCCTCTACCGGAATGCGCAACTTGCCATCGTTGACTGCGCCCACCCAAGAGGGCGATTGGGTAACATCAAAAAAGGCTTGACCGGTATAGAGGACAACGGCGATGCTGCTGCGCGGAGCGACACCTAAATCGCGCACCAGGTCGTCGTATTCCGATTCCAGAGTGGCGACCAATTGGCTGCGAAATGATTCCGAAGTTTGTTTGCCCTCGTAGCGCAAAGTGAAGTGACTGCTTTCGCGTTGTGAGTAGTCAGTTTCTGCGCTGGCTTCCCGCTCTGCTTTGGCCAGGAGCTGCTGCACAGTGCTGCTCGGGCGGAGCGCCAGAGAATGCTTCCAACTCTGGATAGCCTCGCGGTTGTGATCGGCGGAGAACTGAGCGTACCCGAGAACATCCAGCGCATCGGGCGAATTGGGTGCAATGCGCACCGCACGTTCGGCATAAGGCAACGCTTCGCCCGCGTTCCCGCTTCGCACCAGCAATGCCGCGTAGTAGCTCAGAATTGTAGGGTTCTGAGAATCGAAGCGGAGGCCGGTTTCGAAGTAAGCCCTCGCATTGCTGAAATTTCCATGTTCGAACTCATGTTTTCCGGCGATGAAGTATCCAGCTGCCGTCTTTTCTGTAGCGCCTTCGTCTTCGAGGGCCGCCAGCGCGTCCGCATCGACCCGGCCTCCGTGAATAATCCTCTCCGTGAGAGCTGATTCGTTCGCAAGGTGTTCGGCGGGCGCAAAGGATGGCACACCGTGGGGCTCCTTGTCATTGCCTCTTTCTCCTGGAGCGGTACGCTCAGGAGGAATACCCCCGGCTTCAACCCGCTCCACTACTGACTTGGGAATGCCGTAAGAGTCGTCGCCGATGTCGTATTGCAGGTGCGCGCCGTTCTCATAAACGTGGTCCGCCCAGATAGTGCGGCCGTTCTTGAG
Source organism: uncultured Acidobacteriota bacterium (assembly GCA_963696025.1). Lineage (GTDB taxonomy): Bacteria > Acidobacteriota > Terriglobia > Terriglobales > Acidobacteriaceae > JABCYV01. Next base: position 431,005 of record CAVOII010000012.1, on the reverse strand, counting down.
GTGGATTACGTCCGCTGGCGCGCAGACTGGGGCCAGCAGTAACCATAAGATTCCTGACAATAAGAAGAAGATGACAGGTGAGCGCACTAGGGCGCATTCTAGCAACAGAGAGGAACCGTAGCGTAGGTGACAAAGGTAACCAGGAACATTCGCAGAACTATGCTTTCGGTGGCATATGTGCTGACGGCGGGGGGCCTCAGCTCAACGCAGGGCGCTGTCCCGCCAGAGGCGGTTCAAAGTGCGGTCGAGCGCGCGGCCCGACCGCCCGGCGACTCAGCCGAAACCCTTTACCGCCAATTGTGCAGCGTTGGTCTGGCCAAGTCGCGGGTTTACCAGGTCCGGGAAACATCATTTGATCGCGCCGCCTTTCACATTACTCTGGAGGATGGAACTCTCGCATTCACCGAAGATGTAGCAGGTCGCGTCACCGGAGCTTTTTTTGAAGGGGAAGGGGAGATTCTGCTGATTCCTCCCAACCGCGCAGAACGCGCTTCCATGGCGCTGTTCACGGGCGCAGCTATTCTCGAAGAACGGTTTGCTACGGCGTATTTTCGTTTCAATGACGAAACCTTTACGGAATTGCAAACTTCACTGCGGCCCGCGGAGAATGCTGCAGAATTTGTCTCCCGATGGAATGAAACCGCCCACAACTTGGCCGAGACTGACGGACTGAGATTGCTGATGAGCTTTAGTCAATTTCTCCCCGTCGCAGGGCAAGCACCCGAACCGCCTTCGCCAGCAAGCGAGGAACTCAAAAACGACCGCATGCTACACGCGCGAGTACAGGGACTGAAACGGGGAACGTTTGATCTTTACTTCGATTCCTCAGTGCCAGAGCAAATTTGGGCAGGACAATTTAAAACGGTGAAAGGCGACAGCTATTACGACGTGTGGACGATGTTTTCGACCGCCTCATCGGCGACGCGCCAGGATAATCTGAATAGTATTGTTGGGGAAGAAGGTAAACCGGACAAGATTAACATCTCGGACTATACCATCAAGACAGAAGTGAAGCCACCAACCGGCCTCAGCGTCGACGCTTCATTGCAGATGGAAGTGCGCCAGGGAGGGCAGCGCTCCGTCTTGTTTGAGTTGTCGAGGTTCCTTAACCTTAAGGCGGTGGAAGCGGACGGGCGCGCTGTTGAGTTCATTCACAACCAGGCGCTGGAGGGCACGCAGCTGTCCCGCCGGGGCAATGATCTGGTTGCTGTGGTGTTTCCCAGGCCACTCGAAACGGGACAAAAGATTCACTTGCGCTTCCGATACGCCGGCGACGTGCTTTCCGAGGCAGGGGGAGGATTGCTGTATGTTGGCGCTCGTGGCACGTGGTATCCCAACCGCGGGATGGCGATGTCAAACTTCGACCTCCAGTTCGAGTATCCGGCAGGCTGGACGCTGGTGGCGACAGGAAGGCGGGAAGACATACATCCGCCGAATACCAGCGATAATGGAGGCGCGTCCGTGGAATCGCTAGCCGGAGAGCAAGTGAGCCGCTGGGTCTCTGACGGCCCAATCCCACTGGCGGGATTCAACCTCGGCAAATATTCCCGCGCCGTGGCACACGCAGGAAGTGTATTGGTGGAAACTTATGCGGCTTCTGGCATGGAACGTGGATTTCCGAAAGGCGCGGAAGAAGAAGTTGGCCCAGCACCGCTAATACCGGGCTTCCGGCGACGGCAACGAGCGGTGGTGGCCGCGCCGCCTGAACCGTCTCCGGCCCGAAACGCCCAAGCCGTGGCGGACACTTCCGCCCGCGCTATCGAGTTCTTCGCCCAGCGCTTCGGACCATATCCGTACGGCCAGTTAGCCCTAACCCAAATGCCGGGTGCTCTGAGCCAGGGTTGGCCGGGGCTAATATTCCTTTCCAGTTTTTCGTTTCTCACCCCGACCCAGAAATCCGACCTCCACATGAGTCCCGTGCAAAAAACATTGAGTACTGCGGTAATCGCACACGAAACTGCCCACCAGTGGTGGGGTGACACCGTGGTGTGGAGTGGGTACAGCGACCAGTGGATGATGGAAGCGCTGGCGAACTATAGTTCGATGATGTTGCTGGAATCACGGGATCCGGTCCAATTCCGCGCCGCCATGGAGAAATACCGGGAAGACCTGTTGGAGAAGAATCCAGACGGCGTGCCGTTGATGGAGGCCGGTCCAGTGACCCTCGGGGCACGGCTCTCATGCTCACACTTTCCGAGTGGTTATGACGCCATCAGTTACGGTCGCGGGACTTGGCTTTTTCACATGCTGCGTTACATGATGCGCGATGCTGAGCGGGAAAGCGGAGTGCGACCTGGCGCAGCGGGATCGGATGCGGCGGACGAGCCTTTCGTTCGCGCCCTGCGAAAGGTCAGGGCGCGCTATCAGCGAAAGTCGATCAGCACTCGCGAACTGCTGCACGTATTTGAAGAAGAGTTGCCACCCTCCCTCTGGTACGAGGGCCGGAAATCGCTGGACTGGTTCTACCGCGGATGGGTCAACGGCACGGCGATCCCGCGGCTCGAATTAGAGGGAGTCCGCTACGGCGACAAGGGTAACTCGACCGCAGTTAGCGGCACAATTCTGCAGAAACTCGCTGCTGATGACTTGGTGACCTCGGTCCCGGTCTATGCTGTGCTTTCTGGGAAGACGGTATTGGTGGGACACGTGTTCGCCGATGGGGCGGAGACTCAGTTCCACTTGACTGCGCCAGCAGGCACTCGAAAGGTCGTACTTGATCCTAACCGGACATTGTTGGTTCGAACTCGATAGCAGGAGGACTTAGTACCATTTCAGTGCGGATTTCCCGAACTTTTACAGCGTCCTTCCCGAAACGACAACTATCGCTTCCTCGCGACCCTCCAACAGAAATTTGCATCAGCGTTAACGCCCGTAACCCATTGCTGATGCATTCCCGACCCCCTCTCATGCAGGCCACGCCGAGATGGGCGCTGGGGTGCAAGTAACCGTACATGACTACAGGTGAAGTATGCAATGGATTGAACACAACTCAGAAATGAATCAGGGAGTGCCTGCGGTTGGGATGGGCACTGAGATGGCCGGGGCTCACGAATATTCTTCTGGTTGAGGATGAAAAGTTTGTTCGCGACGTGACTGGCGAAATTCTTCAGTCCGCTGGATATCGTGTCCTGAAAACTCGAAATGCGGCAGATGCCATGCTTACGTTCCGTCGGTACCGGGACGAAGTGCGGCTTCTCCTCACCGATGTCGTCATGCCCGGCCAAAGCGGCTGCAGCCTGCTGACGATCTCAAAGCCATGAGCCTCGGGCTGAGGACAATTTTCATCTCCGGCTATCCCGAAAACCCGGTCACGCGCAATGGGCTTAGACGACCAGGTGTCTTCTACCTGCCCAAACCATTCTCGGCGCAGTCTCTGCTGCGCCAGGTGAAGCAAGCCTTGGCGACACTGTCGACTATCGAAGGATCGCTCCGCGTCGCCGGTAGTGGGTAGCATGCAGAATCTCCTCGGGAATGTGCATGAGGGGCACTACTCGCTGCAGTACGCCACTTCGTGCGCAGGCCCGAGGCATACCGTAGACCGGGCAACTCGACTCATCTTGCCCCAGAGTCGTGCCCCCGTTGCTGGCGATGGCTTGCATGCCTAGCAAGCCGTCGACTCCCATGCCGGTCATGATTATACCCATCGAGTACGCCTGGAAGACTTCCGCTACGGAGAGCATCATCACGTCGAGAGAAGGCATGTGGGCACTATTTTCGGGCAACTGCGACAGCCCTATGAGGACCTGCGATGCATTGCGGCGATAAACCGTCATGTGTTGCCCCGCCGGAGCTATGAGTACGACTCCGCCTTCGATCACCTCGTGATTGCCGGCCTCCCGAACAGTTACCTTGCAAAGGCCGTCGAGGCGGCGGGCGAGCGGTCCAGTGAATCCTGGAGGCATGTGTTGGACGATTAGTACACCGACCGCCAAGTCAGCCGGCAAGAGAGGCAGAACTTGCTGAAGCGCTTGTGGTCCCCCGGTGGAGATCCCGACCGCAATCACGCGGGGACAGACATCCGCTGCGGGTGTGTGGAACTTGACCGCCGTGTGCGTGATCTGTGCCATGGGCCGGGGCCAACAGGTTTCGGCGGCCGCCTTAATCTTGGTAATCAAGTCCTGGCGATTTTTCACCATGTCTAGCGACACGTCTGAGAGATGTTTACGGACATAGTCGAAAGCCCCGCAGGCCAGGGCGTCTAGAGTGATCTCTGCGCCGTTCTGAGTGAGCGAGCTCACCACGATTACGGGACGTGGAGAAACCCGCATAATGCGTTTTAGGGTCTCGAGGCCGTCGAAGTCTTGCATTTCCACATCGAGGGTCACGACGTCAGGCTGGAGCAGAGAAATTTTCTCTAAGGTTTCCTGGCCGGATTGCGCAGTGCCGCTAACGCGTAGCGCAGGATCGGATTCAATCAAGCGGATGAGGGCAGTTCGCACTAAAGGATTATCATCAGCCACAAGCACTCGGACCAAGCGCGATTTGTGACGAACGTTGTCATTGAGGCACGCAATAGAGCTTGGGCTGTCGACGGTATCCAAACCATCCAATTTTTGCCGTCCTGGCGTTGTCGTGGTCATCAGGCGATCTGCTGAAGCAGAGGGTCGCTGGCGGACGTGGGCAACGCCGAAGAGTGCCATGTCCGGACTCGTCCGACACCGTGGATGGTCACACGAATTTCATCGGCCTACAGTGATTGAGACTTTAGTGACGTTAATTAAGGACGTTTGTGTGCAACAGCTCGCAACGGAATCTTGCGTACGTCATCCGAGGATGGTTTAGCTTCTGTCGAAACTATGCTGGAAGACCAGCTTGGCTCAGGACAGGGAGTGCTTGCCGCGCCGCCTTGTCAGGCGAGGACTCTCGTCCCAGCACCACTACGTAGACCCGGCGGTTTAGGCCACGTCCTTCCCGGGTATTGTTGGTGCTGACGGGGTGATATTGGCTGTAGCCAGCTGCGGAAAGCCTTTCCGGCGCAAAGTTGTATCGAGTCAGAAGTACGCGGATTAGTTCCGTGGCGCGTTCGGTTGACAGCTCCCAGTTGGAGTGAAACTTGGAATTGTGGATGGGCACGTTGTCAGTGTGGCCCTCGATTCGAATACGATAGTTGCGCTGCGCCAACAACCCAGCCATTCGGCTGAAGGCAGGCAGCGAATCACTCTTGATTTGAGCGGAACCGCTTTCGAAAAATCCAATCTCCAGCAGGCTGATCACCAGACCATCGGGCACACTGCGCAGCGCGACTTCTTTTCTTGAGATTTCGGGCGCTAGCGCCTGTTCCAGTTCGCGGCGCAGGTCGCCTAAGTCTCCGTTCTCCGCAGCGCTCGAAAGTTCACCATGTGGCGGCGCAACCAGACGTCCCAGAGCGCTAGTGCGCTCGACGTTCCCTATGGCCTGAACGTCGCTGAACGGCATTGGTTCCTGGGAGTCAACTGGCACCTGTGGAATAACCGTTGGTATTGATGTTTGCCAGGTTGTTGGCGACTACGTCGAGAGCTTGCGTTTGCGCCTTCAGACCGGCACACGCCGCGTAATACCCGCTGTCCAAGTTTGTTTCCTCAATCATGCATCTGCACGCTGTGAAACAATTCGCTAGGAAAATTCATGCTGAAAACGCAGTAGGAATGGGGCTGTTGCCGAGACTTGATTGGAAGGTGAATGATGCCGAGCAGACAGCCGGAAGATCTTGCCGGGCAAAAGCGAAACCGATCGGCAAGATGTTCCCACTACGGTTGTCCGTTCGAACCCGAACCGGCCTCCATCGGGAACGAGTCCACGAATCAATGAACGCCGCAGTTCGCACCGATAAACTGCCGGGAAGAACAGATTCCGGGCTTTGGCCGGCACCCAAAGGACTTTGCGCGGGGTATATACTTCCTGTCATATTGTTGTTGGTTCGCCCCGGCTTTCCGGGACCGGAGCCACGTTTCATCGCTAATCGTTAATTTATAGGCTCCGCTTAACAGACCACTGGCGCCGTTTACTTGATCGAGCTGGATAGCCAGTGCGGGACCTTAATTCGCGGACGCGCGATCAGGTCCAGTGGAGGCTATTTGTGGACTTATTAGTCGTTCGTTTTTTGTTCGTCGTTATTGTTGCTGTAACTTGTTATCTTATTAGTCCTTTTGGACTTCCTCCCAAGTTCGATGCCGGCGTAGGCGCGGGCATCGGCCTCGCGATCGTGCTATTCGAGTGGAGGCTGCACGCCGTTAGCCTGACCCGGCTGATAGGGGCCGCAATCGGCAGCGTACTCGGCATCTTCGGCGCCTACCTGTTTGCCCTGGTCATCCGCAACAGCATTCCGCCAGGCCACACTCAGAGTTTCCTACAAATCATGGTCATGCTCCTCATGGCTTACGTCGGTTTGATCGTGGGTGCAAACAAAGGCGACCTGCTAAACCTGGCCGCCCTGGGTGGCATCTTCGGCGGCGAGAAACAGTCGAGGAAGAGTTACAAAATTCTTGACACCAGCGTCATCATCGATGGGCGGATAGCAGACATTGCTGAGACCGGGTTCCTTGACGGCACCATCGTTACTCCACAGTTCGTTCTGCGCGAGTTGCAGTTAGTGGCAGACTCGGCCGATTCCCTGAAACGCAACCGGGGACGACGCGGTCTCGATATCCTGCAGCGCCTGCAGAAAGTTGCTTCTTTGCAAATCCAGATTGTGGAGGACGACTTCCCCTCAGTCCGCGAAGTGGATTTGAAACTGATCGAACTGGCCAAGCTGTACGAAGGCAAGATCATCACTAATGACTTCAACCTAAACAAAGTCGCCCAATTGCAGGGGGTCGAAGTTTTGAACATCAATGAGTTGGCGAACTCGCTGAAACCCATCGTGCTGCCCGGCGAGACCATGCGGGTCTTCATCCTGAAGGAAGGCAAAGAATACAACCAGGGCGTGGCCTACCTCGACGATGGCACCATGGTGGTGGTGGACAACGCGCGCAAAATGATCGGCAAGACCATCGATATCTCGGTGACGTCCGTTTTGCAAACCACGGCGGGAAAGATGATCTTCGGGAAATGGGACGAACGCGCTGGAGTTCGAGCCGAGCCGCGCACAGCGGTCAACGTTGCCAGTGTGCCCGCCGCTCCAGCGGTGGCTAATGCGGACCCCAAAAAACCGCAGCCCATGATGGTGGAGCGGCCAGTGGAGTAAACCTCGCGACAAGGCGGCTTTATGGCGGGGAGATAGAACTCACTCGGATGGTGTCGCCAACTAGAGTGCCTGCGACTCTCGCTCTGGTGCCGGCCAATTTTTCCAGATCATCCTGGCTTCCTGCCAGGAAGTATCGCGTGTCACCATTCACGAGCGCGTACTTCGAACCAGCACGGATGCACATGAGGGCGCATTGTGTGGCCGTTTTTCCGGAATCCATGGCGTGACGCGCGCCGCAACGGGAGTCGGTAATAATTCCCGCGAAAGTCTTTCCGCTGGCGGCGCCCTCTTCGACTGCTGGTTTCTCGTCGGAAACTTGCGGCGATTGCGCCATTGAAGAGCCGCCCACCGCAAACGCGGCCGTGCCGCCCGCTAGCAGGATCGCGAATCCGAGCGCAGTAATGATCGTCACCACCATGCAAAACGCGACCAAAGTCAGCCAGGAAGGTTGCTTTCTCACCATGCCTCCGCTATTCAGCCCGAGTTCGGTAGGTTCCGGGTTCACGCGCCACTCAAGGGCGCTACTTAGTTCTGCAAACTGATGGCCACGGTTGCATCGAACGGATTCACCCTATATCCATGGAGGCGTAGCACGACGGCCCCAGCACGCAAATTGAATGCAGTTTTCCTTGGCAAGAAGTTCACCCAGCGTGCAAAATGCGCTTACGGTGAATCCTGTAGGAAGATTCCGCCTAACAACGCGTCACTAGCATTGCTGAGAGGTGCTGGCAGAAGAAAGCGTCGAAATCGTCCCGGATTTGAACTCCCCCTCCCTGCCCCTTATACTTACAGCCCGCTATGAAGGTGGTGGTAATTATTCCGGCGGCGGGCCTAGGGACGCGTATGGCGCCAGCGCCCGGTACGCGAGACAAGAAAGCTACGCTATCAAAACAGTTCACGGATCTTGGCGGCACGCCGATTCTGTTTCACACTTTGCGTAAATTTACGGCCGGCCAAGCAGTTTCCGAAATTTACGTGGCCTTGCGCAAGAACGAAATCGCTACTTTCCGGGCTCAGCTGGAGAAAGAAGCAAGAGACATTCTGCAGAAGGAAGTCAATCTGTTGGAAGGCGGTGAACATCGCCAGCAATCCGTAGGCAATGCGATTGCAGCGGTATCAGCGGAGGCTGATGATGTCATTCTCATCCACGACGCGGTGCGCCCTTTTGTTACGCCACAAACCATTCGCGACGTGATCCAGGCGGCCCAGAAGTATGGCGCAGCCATCGCCGGACTGCCGGCGCTGGATACGGTAAAGCAAGTCGAGCGCACAGCCGAAGGCGCAGTGATCACCGCTACCTTGCCGCGCGAGCGCGTGGTCATGGCGCAAACCCCGCAGGGTTTCCATTATAGTGTGATCAAGAAGGCGTTTGACGAAGCCGCAGCCGACGGCTTTATGGGTACTGACGAAGCCTCGCTCGTCGAACGCTCAGGACACCGAGTAGCGGTGGTGATGGGCTCCCCGCGGAATATCAAGATCACTACGCCAGCAGATTTGGAATTGGCCGAGTTTTTTCTGAAACGGTAACGCGGCACGGTAACGCGGCCACGTTTTTCGCAGTTCAGCTCAAGTCATTTGCTCTGGAGTCCCAGCTTTTGCCAAAGACTAACGACGGACGACTAATCACTCGAATCGGCTATGGCTGGGACTCGCACGAGTTCAAACGTGGCATTCCGCTTAGGATTGGTGGCGTGACGGTCCCTCATGAGAAAGGGCTGGGCGGTCACTCCGACGGTGACGTTTTGCTGCACGCACTGACAGACGCCCTTCTCGGAGCTGTCGCTGCACCTGATATTGGCTCGTTGTTTTCGCCGTCGGATCCGAAGTGGAAGGACGCCGACTCTGCGGTTTTTTTGGCTGAAGCCCTGAAGCGGGTCAAAGCGGCAGGCTACGTCATCGCCAATATGGATTCTACGCTCATTCTCGCCGCGCCGAAGATCGGCCCGCATGCGGTGCGCATTCGTGGCCGGGTCGCGGAACTTCTGCGTGTCCCACTTGATTGTGTTGGCATCAAAGCCAAGACTCCGGAAGGAATGGGAACTGAAAATGCCGCGATCGCTCATGCCGTAGTGCTGCTGGAAAAGAAGATGACGAGACGGACGAAACCGAAACGAAGGGTCGGGACGAATTAAAGGGATCTATACGGATCACATTTGACGATAATCCGCGTGAATGTGAAGGGTCGGGACGAATTAAAGGGATCTATATGGATCACATTTGACGATAATCCGCGTGAATGTGCGGAAATCCGTGGCGTTTTTCTCCTCAAACCGACTTAAGCTCTCCTGCAATCTTTTCATGCAGCACCTGGGCCGCCTCAACCAGTGCGCGAAAAATCGCTCGCGAAGGCTCGTCATTCTCCGCCGAACGCTCCGGATGCCATTGCACGGCCAGCACGAAATGATCCGGTGAAGTGCCCTCCAGTGCTTCAATGACTCCGTCCTGCGGACAGCGCGCCACAACTCGCAAACCATTGCCGACAACTGCCGCCGCCTGGTGATGACTGGAATTAACCGGAACGACGGCTGCACCGACAATTTTACCCAGCTTCGAACCTTGATCAATCTCGACATTATGTGCGATCGGCACCGTGCGTCCGGCTGCATGATTTACCGGTGACTCGATATGCTGGATGAGCGCACCAGTGCGATAAACATTCAGAATCTGCAGCCCGTAGCAGATGCCGAGTATGGGCTTGTGCATGTTGTACGCATCCTGCAATAAGAACGCGTCGACAGCATCGCGCTTGCTATCAGCGGCTGCGGTCTGGGGATGCTTGGGGGCGTCGTATCTCGTAGGATCGACATCCGCTTTGCTTCCGGGAAGTAACACCGCATCGCAACCCTCGATCAGCTTCACGACTTCAGCAGCAGGTTGATCGAGCGGGATGCGCACTGGTTCTCCGCCCGCCATTACTACGGCCCGCTCGTATTGCGGCAGGGCGCGGTCAGCATATTCCGGGTCGCCTGAATGCGGGATTGGAATGGCAATGCGCGGGGCCATGTCAAGATTGTAGCGCCTGGAGAGAAGCAGGATCTACCGGCTCGCCTTTTCAATCTCGTCGAGAGTCTTTGCCTGGCGGTAGTGCCGGATCTCCATAGAAACCGCGGAAATCAGCACGATGGCTCCTACCATGCCAGCCGCCGGCGCCGCGATGTTCTTGTATGCCGAGGTCATATTTGGCGGCGCACCCCGCAAACGGGCTCCAATCACAATTCCAACGATGCCTAGCATTAGGCTCACAGCGAAAGCCAGCACAGTCAGCAGGAAGGTGACCAGCAGTACGCGCACAGGAATCATGAACCAACGTGGCCTGCGAGCGGGTCTAACGGCGGGAGGCATCACTGCTTAAGCTACAACATTGAGCAGGTTCTGCGCAGCCCCCCGTTCCGCGTGGGTTAGAATACAGTTCATGTCACATGCTGCTGCGCCGATCACGCGCCCCCCAGCGGAGGTGGTCCGCCATACTCCGGTTTCGCAGGCGCCGAATGGTATCTGCTACGCCATCTCAGGCGAGATCACGGTCCCGGAGTCCGACCTGGAGCGCATGGTAGCCGCTGTTCCGGATGCGGCCGCGGCGGCTTTAAAGCGAAAGGCCTATTACTTTGTTCCGCTCACCGTCAACCAGGGCGATGAGACCGTGATCGCCGACCGTTATGATGTTGCCCTCAGTGATAACGCCGTCTGTCATCGCAACCTCGATCTGGGCGACTCGCAGTGCGTCTTCATCTCCACCCGGCTGATGGACGACAAGTTTTCCGTTGCCTTCGAGTTCTATATCAACGTAGGGCATGCGGTGGTGGAGAAAGCTGGAGTGTCGCAGGCTTTCGCCGATCTGGCGTGGAAGCAGGTCGAAGCCGGCGTCCGGGGAGAAACCTCGCTCGACGCCTGGGAATCACGCAAGCTGGCTCTTGCTCCTGGGCCGGAGTCGGAAAAGTATAAGAACGAATACTTCGCGGCCACCTTTGCCGACGCCATCTCCATCTACCTGCTCTCGCTGTTCATTGATGTCGACTACTACGATTTGCGGGAGCGCGACTACCCACTACTGGCACCCGCCCAAATGGCCGAGCGGCTAAGAAAAGTGGCTGAGCTGTTTCCCGCGAATCCGGGATTTGACTTTGCTGTGTACTACAAGCGGAGAAGCTAAAGCTGCGCACGGCTCTGAGCCGCGCGACCTCCTGCCAGGGCCTTCGAAACTCCTCCAAATTCCGTTTGACCGCGGGCAGTCTTCGGTATATGAATGTCTCGCCACTATGTCGTCTAAGCGCGTTCTCTGGCTGCTACCCCTGCTAGGTGTGGTCACTGCATCCGCTCAAACCAAGGTAGAAAACTGGCTGGAAGTTCGGAGTCCACACTTCATCGTAGTCACTAACGGGAACGAAAAGCAGGGCCGGCATATCGCTGACCTATTCGAGCGCATGCGCTCGGTTTTTCACACCAGATTTCCCAAAATGCAGGTAGATCCCGGGTCTCCAATTGTCGTGATCGCGCTCAAGGATGAAAAGGATTTCCGGGCGCTTGAGCCTGAGGCGTATTTAGGAAAGGGGCAACTGAATCTGGCCGGACTCTTCCTGCGCGCGCCAGATAAGAACTATATTCTGTTGCGGCTAGATGCAAGTGGGGAGCATCCGTATGCCACGGTTTACCATGAATATACTCACCTGCTAACCAGCAAAGCGGACGAACGGCTTCCACTATGGCTCAACGAGGGATTGGCCGAGTTCTATGAGAACACCGATATTGGGGACAAAGATGTGCTCCTCGGCGAACCTAGCTCGGAGATGATTCTGTTCTTGAGGCAGAACCGCCTTATTCCGCTGGCGACTTTGATCGCCGTCGACCGTAGTTCTCCGTACTACCACGAGGAAAATAAAGGCTCAATCTTCTACGCCGAATCCTGGGTGCTCACGCACTACTTGACGATAAAAGACAGGCTGGATAACAGCAACAAACTCGGCGATTACGCCGCCTTGCTGCGCCAGAAAACAGATCCTGTCGTTGCCGCCACCAGCACTTTCGGCGACGAGGTACTGCGCCAAGATCCCAGCAACGTGTTGGCCCATGAAACCTTGGGCTATCTGGAATTCCGCGAAGGACACTTGGATGAAGCCTTGAAATCGTATGGCCAGGCAGTGAAACTGGATTCGCAAAGCTTCCTCGCCCATTATTATTTTGCATCCATCTCCATGAACCGTAGCCCGAATGGCGAAGGCGAGGTGGAGAGCAGCCTACGGAGCGCCATCAAGCTCAATCCATCGTTCGCCCCCTCCTACGATCGGTTGGCCGTGTTCTACGCAATGCATAACAGGAATCTCGCCGAAGCTCACATGCTAAGCGTGGAAGCCGTGGATTTGGACCCAGGCAACATCGGCTATCGCGTGAATGCGGCAAACGTGCTGCTGGCTGCGCAGCAGGAAAAGAACGCGATTGCGGTACTTCAGCAGGCGCTGAAGGTAGCTAAGTCGCCGCAGGAAGTTATGCTTGTTCAAAACGCGATGGATGCGGTGCAACGGTCTCAGGAGGTTCGAGAACAGAACGAGGATGCAGACCGCCGATTCCAGCAGGAAATGCAGCAGGCCGCTTCGGAAAAACATGCAACCACAGATGTGTCAGAAAGCCAATCCACTAAGGCCGCGGGCGCTGCCCAGCTAAGCGATGGGAGCCCGAAGGGCCCTCGCCATTCGGTTAGTGGAACAATCAAAAATGTGCGTTGCACTCAGCCTGCGATCATGGACATAGAGGTTGATCCCGGCGGCGGCCGAACAGTCGTTCTTCATGCCCTACTTCAAAATTCAGTTCAGCGCCGTCAACTTTGTCCCAAATGGAGAACTGCACCCATGCTCCGATCTGGAAGGTGTGCACGCGCGAGTGGAATATGTTGAGTCGCTTTCCAAAGAACCGGGCGTGATCGTTTCGGTCGAAATGAATAAGTAGGGACAGAGTCAAGGTTGTGCGGCTTTCCTGCCCCTACTCGATGGTCATTGATTCGCTGGCGCCGCCGGCTTCTGTGGGGCTGGCGTCGTCGTCGATTTCTTGGCGGCGGCATTGGCTGGCGGCGTTGTCGCCGCGGATGTTTTAGCAACGGCCTTAACCGGCTGCGCAGGTGCTTGGGCCGCGTTCGCTACGGGCTTGGTGGTTGTGGTCGCAGCGGCTTTCGCTGCGGGCGTGGGTGACGTGGTGTTGGTGGTTGTGGTCGCAGCGGCTTTCGCTGCGGGCGCGGGCGACGTAGGGGTGGAAGAGGCAACGCCATTAGCTTGCGTCCCGGTGGCGTTAACAGGGGTCATCGGGGTGGTTGTAGAAGTCCCGGCAGCCGTCGCTGCAGGATCACACGGAACGCCGCCAGTGGTGCCCGGTGCGGCAGCATTCGATGCTGCAGGCGCAGCCGCTTTCTTTTTTCCGAAGAGCGATCCAAAACTGGAGACCGCGGCAGCAGCGTTTGAAACCGCGGCGTTGGCACCTGCAGCAGTTTGACCACCAGCGGAATTCGCAGCGCCCGCCACGGCAGTGCCTGTCGAGCCGCAGGGAGGCAGGCCTTGGGGATTGCTAGGGTTGAAAGCAGTCGCTTGTCCCGGGGCGGCCGCGGACACGCCGTTGGCCAGTCCTCGGTAATGCAGCGGAAATTCTCCGCCCAGAGTATGCTGGTTGGCTTCCACAGTGTTGATTTCGTCCACCGTCAGATTGAGCTCAAACGTCAGGCCGTAAACTGTCTGACCTGGAGCCCACATGAGCTCGAACGAAGCGTCGCCGAACCCACCCGGACGGATGTTGAACTTCGGATCAAAGTTGTTGCCGTACACTTGTCCGATCCCGCGGAAACCATTGCCTCCGTAAACGATGTAGCGGTTTCCCCGATCGTCCAATGCAGTCCCGGAGTTCGCCAAGTACCCGAGAATTAGCGGCTGATTGGTCTTGTTTTGGAAGCGCACAATAACGTCGATGATTTTGTAACCGCCTTGCGTGCTGGTGCGAAAGTCGGTGATGGTGGCGGCAAAGTCGTTACTTTCATAACACAGCGGCTGGCTGCCGCAGAACGTACTCTGGGCAGAGCTCGCAACTGGTGCCGCGGTTTGAGCTTGGTAAGCAGTCGCCACTCGAAACCCACCGAGCGCGAACAGGATCGTTACAACACAAAGGACCCGAAAACCCGATGGAATGGAATTCATGTCAATTTCTCCTCTTCTTGAGAGTGGCGGCGTTAAGCGATGTTGCGCTCCCAGCTGCCCGTCGCTGAGGCCGGTTGGGCTGATTTCTGGGGTTCCTTCTTGCCTCCAAAAATAGCCGCAATTGTAACCCCGTTTCGCTTCGCCGCAACAGGTGAAAGTTTTCATCGTACAATCGGCCTCCATGCCGGTCAGGGTCCGATCCTTCGCCAAGATCAATCTCGGTCTGCGCATTGGCGCGCGGCGTCCGGACGGCTTTCACGAACTGCGAACGGTGTATCAGACCATCGCGCTGCATGACATTATTCGCGTGCGGGTCAAGCGTGGCCAAGGCATCGAGATTCGCTGCGACGATCCTCGCGTACCGAAAGACGAATCGAATACTTGCTATCGCATTGTGCAGCGGGCCATGGCGGTGTTCGGTGCGAGCGGCCGTGTGGTCATCGAAATCGAAAAGCATCTGCCGGTGCAGGGAGGATTAGGCGGTGCTTCCGGCAATGCAGTGGCTACGCTCCTGGCCCTGGAACGGGCGCTGAAGAAGAAATTACCCGGCCCCGAGAGGCTACAAATCGCGGCTGAAGTCGGATCGGACCTCCCGCTGTTCCTGGTGGGCGGGACGGTCCTGGGAGTCGGACGCGGTGAGGAAGTTTACCCGCTTCCCTATGTGCCGTCGATACCCTGCGTGGTTGCGACTCCGGAAATTGGAGTTTCGACTCCTGGGGCGTTTGCGGATTGGGATCTGCGATGTGGAGCGGGCGCCCGTCTCCACACAGATAGTGGCAAATTGACGGCATCCGATGCCTCCGATAGAATAAGTGAGTTCGGCCGCACAGTCTCTGCGTGGCTGACTGGTCCTTTATCCGGTGTCCCTGTGAGTAAAGGCAGGGGCCGGGCCGAGATCCTGCTTCTCGACCTCGTCCGTACCGGGATAGAAAACGACTTTGAACGAGTCGTCTTTCCTAGGTATCCCGAATTGCGTGAGGTCAAGAGTGTGTTGGAGGGTGCCGGCGCGTTTTATGCCTCGCTCTCTGGCTCCGGATCAGCGATTTACGGACTGTTTGCTTCCAGAACGTCGGCTGAAAAGACGGCGGCCAAAATACGGAGGCAAGGCATTCCAGCGGTGACTACGACTACGCTGACACGTCGGCAGTACTGGAAGAAGATTTTCGATTGACGATCTTAGATTTCAGATTGGTGGTGCCCCATGCTGGGTTTTCCATCTACAATCTGAGATCGGGGATCCCCCAATCAAGGAAACTGGGCCGTCGACTAATGGTAGGTCAAGTGCCTTTGGAGCACTTTGTCTAGGTTCGAATCCTAGCGGCCCAGCCAGAAAACTAGCGGCCAGCTATCAGTTCTCGGCTGTTTGAGTCCGGGGCAGGCTTTGCGGCTGAGAGCTGAAAGCTGACAGCTGAGAGTTAAAGACCATGGCAACTCTTGCGACAGCGACGGAAAAGAAGGGCCAGATGAGCGCCGACGAGAAGCCCGAGCGCAAGCCTCAACGCGGACGCGTCGACGATAAGTTCAAAATCTTCTGCGGCACGGCCAACGAGTCGCTCTGCGAAGAGGTCTGCTCATTCCTGGGATTGACCCGTGGCCAAGCCATGGTCACGCGCTTCAGCGATGGCGAGGCCTACGTCCAGATTCAGGAGAATGTGCGAGGCGCGGACGTCTTTGTGATGCAGCCGACTTGCCGTCCCGTGGACGAGCACCTGATGGAACTGCTGCTGATGATTGACGCGCTCAAGCGCGCTTCCGCGCGGCGCATCACATCAGTGATTCCGTATTTTGGTTATGCGCGGCAGGACCGTAAGGACAAGCCGCGAGTCCCTATTTCCGCCAAGCTGGTCGCGGATCTTCTAACGACGGCGGGCGCGGATCGGGCGCTGATTGTGGATTTGCATGCCCCCCAGTTGCAAGGATTTTTCAACATTCCAGTGGACCATCTGTTCGCCTCACCGGTGCTGGTGGATCATTTTAAGCGGCTGAACTTGCCGAACCTTACCGTGATTTCGCCGGATGCCGGAGGCGTGGAACGCGCTCGCTTCTTTGCCAAGAAGATGGACGCTGCCCTCGCCATCATGGACAAACGCCGGGTGGAAGTGAACGTTGCCGAGGTCATGCACGTGATCGGCGAAGTCGATGGCCGCACCTGTCTGGTCATCGACGACCTGATCGATACTGCTGGCACGCTGGTCAAGACTGCCAGTGCGCTGCTGGAAAATGGCGCTATCGCGGTTCACGCCTGCTGCTCGCACCCTGTGCTGTCCGGTCCGGCGGTGGAGAACATTGCCCAGTCCGCCATTGTGGAAGTGGTGGTCACGAATACCATTCCGCTGACCGAGGCGGCCCAGAAAGAACCCAAGATCAAGGTACTTTCCATCGCTGGCTTGATCGGACGCGCGATCCAGTCGATTCACGAAGAAACATCCGTCAGCAAATTGTTCTTATAGGAAACAAATTATGGCGACAGCTACTAAGAATAACCTTACCGAAAATAATCTTTTGGAAGCGGAACCGCGGACCTCCGGCAACAAGAACGACGCGCGCCGAGTGCGCCGCGATGGCAAACTTCCCGCGGTGCTCTACGGCGCCGGCAAAGAGGCGCTGCCTGTGAGTCTAGATCCCCGCCAGGTAGGGCGAATCCTGCACTCCCAGACCGGACACAATACAATTTTTGACCTCGCGCTGAATGGCGGAGAGCGCACCAAGGCCATGATCGTGGACTGGCAGTACGAGCCCATCAAAGGTGCTTTGTTGCACATCGATCTGAAGCGCATCGCCATGGACCAGAAGCTCAAGGTCGCAGTCCCGATCGTGCTCAAGGGCGAAGCTGCCGGCGTAAAACAACAGGGTGGTATTTTGGAGCAGATTTTTCGGGAAGTGGAAGTTGAGTGTTTGCCCAGCGACATCCCGTCTTCGATCGAGGCCGATGTCAGTGAGCTGGTTTTCGGCACGGTGTTGCGTGTGTCTGATCTTCCCCATGACCCAAAGCTGAAGTTCCTCAGCGACCCGAACCAGCCGGTGGCCCACGTTATCACGGTCAAGGAAGAAGTGGCGCCTACTCCGGAAGCGGTCGCTGCTGATGCGACTGCGGCCCCGGCCGAACCCGAGGTCATCAAGAAAGGAAAGCAGGAGGTTGAGGGCGAAGAAGGCGCCGCCCCGGCTGCCGAGAAGGCGGAAAAGCCAGAAAAAACCGAGAAGAAGGAAAAGAAATAGTGTTCCGTGGGGACAGGCCCCGGCTGTCCAGCCGAGCGGAGCTCGGCAGTTTAGTGCGTGGGGAAATTGACGAAGCGTGAAGCTTATTGTTGGCCTGGGTAACCCGGGAATCGAATATCAGTTCACTCCGCACAACATGGGCTTCCTGACCATTGATCGCATTGCGGGCGAGTGCGGGGTGGAAGTGAGAAACCGGCACTGCCGGGCGCTGACGGCGCGCGCCGTGATTGGTTCAGAACCGGTCCTCCTGGCCAAGCCAGAGACCTTCATGAATCTAAGTGGGATCTCAGTGCGCGAATTGGTGGACAAACACGAGGTCAGGCCGGAAACCGATCTGATCGTGATTTACGACGAATTGGATTTGCCCTGGGGTACGCTCCGTATCCGCCAGCGTGGAAGCTCGGCAGGACACAATGGTATGGAGTCGGTGATTAATGCTCTGGGCACGGAGGAATTTTTGCGAATTCGGCTGGGTGTGGCGCCGGATCGGAAGATTACGGATGGCATGAGTTATCTGCTGGCGCCCTTCCGCAAGGCGCAGCTCAAGCAGGTGGATGAAGTAATCGACAAGGCCGCGGAAGCACTGAATGTGATTTTGAACGAAGGCCCGGCGGCTGCGATGAATCGCTTCAATCGCAGGGCCGAGCCGGAAGAAGACGAAAAAGATTAGCCGCGGATTTGCATGGATGAACACGGATCTGCTCTGGATTTGGATCCGCGCTGACCCGTGAGAATCGTGGAGATGGAGACAACCTGATGGATCGTACTTATGAGTTGATGTTCATCGTTCGCCCCGACATGGTGGAAGAAGACCAGGACAAACTGATTTCCACTCTGGAATCGGCCGTAACTTCTTCGAGCGGCAAGGTGAAGAGCGTGGAGAAAATGGGCAAGCGCAGGCTCGCTTACATGGTTCGCAGATTCCACGACGGCATCTATATCTTGCTCACGGTTGAAGGCGGCGGTGGGTTGATCCATGAGTTGGAGCGTCGTTTACGAGTCAGCGAGCCGGTGATCAAGTTTCTGACCGTGCGCATTGACGAGGAGCAAAAGCGCCTGGACAAGATCAAGGCGATCAAGGAATCTCGGCGCAAGGTCGCCTCCCCGCCCGCTGAAGGCGATGGAGAAACCGCTGCTGTAACGGCATAGAGCGGTCGTTGGCCGTTGGTCCTTGGTCGTTGGCAAACGCCAATCGCAGCGACGTTTTGGATCGGATGGCATGAAGTTCATGATTGGACCAACGACGAAGGACCAAAGACGAATGACTGATTTTTAAGGAGCATCATGGCTGACGAAAACAGATCAACCCCAACACCCACAGCTGAGCATTCTTCGGGCGGCGATCGGTCCGACCGAGGAGAGCGGCGTCCGCCCCGTCCGGGTGGGCCCGGCGGCGGCCGGGAAGGCGGTCGCAAGTATTTCCGCCGCAAGAAGGTTTGCAAGTTCTGCGTGGAGAAAATTGAGGCCATCAACTATAAGGATGTGCGCCTGCTGGCACAATTTGTGGCAGAGAGCGGCAAAATCGTCCCACGGCGTCTGACTGGGGTCTGCACGCCGCATCAACGACGCTTGTCCTTGGCAATCAAGCAAGCGCGCAACATTGCGCTGCTGCCTTTTGCCGGGCGCGCCTCGTAACAAGATCTGCCACAGATTTTCACAGATCTACGCTGATCCTTTCTGGACTAGTCCGATCCGTGAAAATCCGTGTAAATCCGTGGCCAACGAGTTTTAGTAAAAACGGAGTCATCTCATGGAAGTCATACTGAAAGAAGATGTACCCAAGCTGGGGTCGCGCGGCGATGTGGTGAAAGTCGCCGAAGGCTTCGGGCGAAATTATTTGCTGCCTCGCAAGCTGGCGATCGAGGCCTCCGTCGGCAACAAAGCGGTCATTGAGCAGATGAAGGCTGCATCAGTGCGCCGCTCCGCCAAAGAGAAAGCTGGCGCAGAGGCCCTGGCGAAGCAGTTTGAAGGCGTCTCAGTTTCTTTTCAGCGACGCTCGGGCGAACATGATCAGCTCTTCGGTTCAGTCACCTCCGGTGACATCGCGGACGCGCTGGTGAAGAAGGGCTTTGACATCGACCGCCGCAAGATCCAGCTCCACGAGCCGCTGAAGACCTTGGGTGAGTTTACTGTGCCTATCAAGCTGCACAAAGATGTAACCACGCATCTGAAGGTCGTTATCGAGAAGGAAACGGTGGTGGAGTGAGAACGCCGTAGCGCTCCTTCGGACGCGGCTCGGCGGGCCCTGCACGGAGGGTCCCCGAGGCCGCGTAAATCCCTTCTCCGGTAGTCGCCTACTGTCAGCAAAAATCGTGCCAAACTCCTATAATTTCTGCTCACGGTTCCCCTCGAGACACGTCTATGGCTATGCGACCGGGAAGGACGGCAAGGCACCCGGTCTAGGCGAGGACATCAAGCGATGCCGGCCGATGCGTGGGCAGCACCTTTAGCGGTTGGCGAGTTTTTCCATCCGGACGCGAGACGGGTCCCGGTGGCCAGAAATAACGGATCCCAGGACCCCATCGTGCGGGGCCACATGGCTGGGCACAGTCTAGGCCGTATCGACGACAGCATGCTGGTTCGCGAAGCGCAGCGCGGCAATCGCGCTGCCTTCGAAGAGCTGGTGCGGCACTACGACCAGGCGGTACTGCGGCTGGCCATGCACCTTACCGGCTCGGAACACGAAGCCCAGGATATTTATCAGGATGCGTTTTTGAAGGCGTATAAGAGCGTCGGTAACTTCCGCTTCGAGTGCTCCTTCTACACCTGGATCTACCGCATCGTGACAAACCTTTGCCTCGATCACTTGCGAAAAAAACAGGTCCGGAAAGAGGATGCGCCGGTTGCGGTGGACGCGGAGGGCGAGGCGTACGATGTGCTGGAGCGAGTTCCGGACGGGCGGGCCGGTGCCAACCCGGAGCGCGACTTGATGCGGCGCGAACTGGGCACGCGAATTAACCGCGCTTTGGAGAAACTCACTCCCCGCGAGCGTATGGTTTTCGAATTGAAACACTATCACGGCTTAAAGCTGCGAACAGTGGGTGAGATTTTGAATACGACGGAAGAAACAGCAAAAAATACTCTGTTCCGCGCCACCCAAAAATTGCGTGGCGCTCTGGTGGATATGCGATGAAAACTGAATTCCTCCCCGTTTTGGGGGTGCGCCTATGAAATGCGAGTGGGTACAAGAAAACATTCTGCTGCACATCTATAACGAGCTGCCTGATGACGCTCGTTACGAGCTGGAGCAACACCTGGCGCGCTGCACCGAGTGCGCCGCCGAGCTGAAGGCAAGCCGCCAATTCCACGCCACGCTTTCCCAGTTTCCAGTGGATGAGCCGACGCCAAATCTGGTAGCAGCATCTCGAATGCGGCTGCAAGAGGCACTGGAGACTGCTGAGCAGGGCGGCTTTTGGCAGCGCTTGACTTTCGATCCGGGGGCCTGGCTTCGCCAGATCCGTCTCTCTCCCGCCCTGGCCGCCATGCTGTTTATCGTGGGCTTTGCCGGGGGTATTGGGACAGCCTACAAAATGGTGAAGGGGAATCCGACAGGCAACATCGCCGAGGCAACACCTACCCAGGTAACAGAATCCTCTATTAGCGGTATTCGTTCCATCTCGCAGGAACCGGGATCCAACCAGATCAGCATTAAGTACGACACCGTTTCCATCCAGGAGGCCCAGGGGTCGCTCAATGATCAGCGCATCCAGCAGTTGCTTTTGTTCGCCGCGCGCAACAACTACAACTCCGGCGTACGGATGGATTCGGTTGACTTGCTGACCCAGAAGCCAAACGATACTCACGTTCGCGAAGCCTTGCTTTATGCCTTGCGCTATGACTCGAATCCCGGAGTGCGTTTGAAAGCATTGGAGGGGTTGGGCCCTTACGTGAAAGATGATGTGCGCGTCCGCGACGCTGTATTGGAAGCCTTGATGCACGATTCCAATCCTGGTCTTCGCACTCAGGCGTTGCATCTGCTCGAGCCCTGCCGGGCTGACAGCAGCGTGCGGGTTGTCCTGCAGAAGCTAGCGGAAAACGACCAAAATCCATACATTCGGTCGCAGGCCCGCAACTGGCTAGCTCAGCTTTCAGAAATTGACTAAGGCGAGAAAGTGCATGGGGACAGCCGCCGTCGGCTGTCCGAGCCAGGCGAAGCTCGGCGGTGATGAAAAGACAGAAGGTGCATGTTGAAGAAGTTCTCTAAACTTGTTGCGGCGCTTTTGCTGTTGCTGCCACTTGGGGCAGCACAGGAAACGCGGGTTTACCGCGAGGGCGGAAGTTGGGCCCGGGAAATCACGGGAACGCTCGCCGCCGCGAAAAATCTCAGGATCAAGGTGGACATGGGCTCGGTTCACGTGCAGGGCGGTTCCCAGTCGGGCATCAGTTATGTCGTTCGCAATCGCGCCAGTACTTCGTCGGAAGACAGTGCCCGCCGCGAATTCGACTCCTACAAGGTCAGCGCTTACGTGCGGGGAGATACGGCCTGGATCGTTGCCGATTGGCAGGGCGGCAGGCCACATCGATTCTCCGGAGAATTTACCGTCAATGTTCCTCGCGATATGGAAGCGGTAAAGCTGGAAACCGATGGTGGCAGTGTTTCGACCACTGGTATTGCCGGTCGGGTCGACACTCAGAGTGGCGGCGGCAGTATTCACCTCGATGATATTGGTGGTGCGATCAACGCCGAAACCGGCGGCGGCAGCATCGACGTGGGCACTACCGGCGGCGATCTCAGTTTGCATACAGGCGGGGGAAGCATCAAGGTAGTTTCCTCCAAGGGCAAGATCAACGCCGAGAGTGGCGGAGGCAGCGTGGTGGTGGTTTCCGGTCTACAGGGCGCGGTGCTGGAAACGGGCGGAGGCAGCATCGAGGTTGAGCGTTGCGCTGGACGGGTCAAAGCCACCACCGGCGGAGGCAGCATCGAGCTAGGCGAGATTGGTGGTCCGGCTGAGATTGAAACCGGGGGCGGCAGCATTCGGCTGGCTTCCGCGAAAGGGCCTGTGCATGCGGAAACCGGAGGAGGCAGCATTGAGCTGAATGGCGTTCCTTCAGCCCGCGCGGAAACTGGGGCGGGTGGCATCATAGCCAAGTTTGTCTCGTCCACTGGTGAGCGTACTGATTCTGTGCTGGAAACTTCAGCCGGGGACATTACGGTCTACCTGGTACCGAGCCTCGCCCTCAGCATTCGAGCCTCAATCGAAGTGGCCAACGGCCACAGCATTCGCTCGGACTTCCCCGAGATCAGAGTGACCGCGGAAGGTGGCGACTATGGTCCCAAGACAGTCACGGCGGACGGCAATCTGAACGGTGGCGGTCCGGTGCTCAAGGTGCGCACCACAACCGGGGACATTTCATTCCGCCGCGCCAAGTAGGAACCTTTCGGCGAAAGGAGAAACCAACGTGGGCAAGTCAGTTCATACACTGCTGCTTCTCTTGCCGTTCGTGGCCCTCGTAACCTACGGCGCACAGTGCCTTTCCTTTGAACCACCCCATGAAGTATTCGGATTCTCCAGCGACGAGACCTTCGGCGGAGGATCTTATCTGGGTGTGGACACTCGCGACATCACACCTGATCGTTTGTCCGACCTCAAATTAAAGGAGGAGCACGGCGTGGAAGTGACCCTGGTTGATCAGGACGCTCCCGCAGGCAAAGCTGGACTCAAGGAACATGACGTCATCCTGACCCTCAATGGATCTGCGGTAGAAAGCGTAGAGCAATTGCGCCGCGTGATTCACGAAATTCCTCCGGGCCGGGTGGTTACCCTAGGCGTCAGCCGCGATGGCCAGCTGATGACTATCAAAGCGCAGCTTGCCGATCGCAAGAAAACCTTCGGACCGGGGCACGACTCAAAGCAATTCAAGTTCGCGATGCCAACCATGCCCGCAATGCCGGCTATGCCGCCGATGCCGGCCATGCCTGATATCGATATTCCGGTCTCGGTCGTGGTGGTGCACTCTTCCGCGCGTAGTGGCCTGATGGTGGAAAACCTCACGCCTCAACTGGGCGACTTCTTCGGAGCCAAGAACGGCCAGGGAGTGCTGGTGCGTTCCGTAGATAAAGGAAGCCGCGCGGAAAAGGCTGGCTTTCGCGCCGGTGACGTGATTGTCCGGGTGAACGGCGAATTTATCCACGACTCCGGGGACTTCACTCACGCCCTGCGCGGAAGGAAAGAGAATACTGTTCAAGTTAACATCATTCGCGACAAGAAGGAACAGACGCTTACTCTCAGCCTCCCCGAGCGCCGGCAATCAGGTTTTCTCAATGAAAAATTCGTCGTTTCCGAGCTCGATGCTGAAACCCGTATTGATCTCAGCCGGCTTGAATCTGAACTTGCTCGCGAAAAACCTGAACTTCAGCGAGCCGCGCGTGAAATACAGCTGCAGGCCGCGGAACAAATTGAACGTGCCAAACCAGAAATAGAGCGGGCCGCCAGAGAGCTTGCTAGCCATCAAGAAGATCTGAAGAAAGAAATGCGGGAAATGGAACGCGAACTCCGCAAACAAGGCATCGAGCTCCGGAAAGAGATCGAGCACGAAATACACGCCTTCAGCGAGATATGAGTTGGTTGGTCGGCGTCCTCCCGGGCCAAGTCTCTTAGACTATTTCCCGCTCATTTGGGCCATACTTTTTTGCGGCTCTGGCGTTAAGCATACCCTGTTCCGTCCCGCCTGCTTGGCCGCATACAAGCCCGCATCCGCCGATTTCACCAATTCATCCCGCGTGCTTCCGTGGTTGGGGCAACTGGCGACGCCGGCGCTGATCGTAACCGACCGCGGCACACCGGGGAATTGCCAAGCCTCGATTAACCGTCGCAGTTTCTCCGCCACCGCAAGCGCATGCTGCGGACTGGTCTGTGAGAGCAGGATTGCAAATTCCTCTCCCCCGTAGCGGCACACAACGTCAATCTTTCGCAGTTGCTGATGGAAAACCGAGGAAACCTGACGCAAAACCTCGTCGCCAAGCAGATGCCCATATTCATCGTTCAGGCGCTTGAACTGGTCGATGTCCACCATGATGACTGCCATCCCAGCCCCGAAACGCCGAGCGCGCTCGATCTCTTCGGTAATGCGCAATTCGAAGAAACGGCGATTGAAGATTCCGGTGAGTCCGTCGAGATAGGCCAGTTGCTGGACACGTTCCACGTAATTGGCATTCTGAATCGCGGTGGCGCAAATGTCGGCGCCAGATTCAAGCGACTGAGTGTCATTGAGGTTGAAAGCCCCAGCGTGGGCGCTATCCAGCATCAGTACACCCAGCGTTTGCCCGAATGAAACCAGCGGAATGCACATGCGAGAGCCGGTTTCCAGATAGAAGCCAATGTAATCGGGATTGCCTGCTACGTCATTCTCAATCAAGGTTTTCCCGGTCTGGAGAGCCCGACCCCACAGTCCGCTCCCGGCGGGCAGTCGTCCGCCCTGAGGAACACGAAGCGTAAGCTCTCCGTGGTGGGCCCGCAGCACCAACTCTTCTTCGTCTTTCAACAGCACCGAGACGTGAGAGACCTGGAATTTCTCCTGGATCAGCAAACAAACTTTGGCCAGCAACTCTTTTATGTCGAGGACGGCCGTGGTCTGCTGCGCGATGGCATTAATGGCTTCCAGTTGCGCAGCCCGGCGACGTTCCAGCGTGTAGAGCTGCGCATTTTGCAGCGCCATGGACGCTTGGGTCGAAAACAGGGTGAGCAGATCAATAGTTTCCGCATCGAAGTGGTCGAGGTTCTCACTCTGGCAATCCAGCACTCCCACTACTTCATCTCTTACCATCAGCGGAATCGCGAGTGCCGATCGAGTCTTCTTGCCACAGGCGATATACCTCGAATCTTTGCTCACGTCGGGCACGTATAGCGGTCGTTTCTCTCGTGCGGCCGTGCCGATAACTCCGGTCCCGATGGGTAACGGAATGAGTTCAAGCCCATCATCCCAGCCTATTTGGGAGCGAGTGCGCAGTTGGTTTGTTTCCCGATCCAGCAACAGGATGGCAACGTTCTGTAGATGGAAGTATTCGCGCGCGATGATGAGAATCTGCCGCAGTACCTCATCCAGATCGAAGGTCGACAGCACCGCCTGGCTGGCGTCGTAAAGGATCGCGATTTTCTGCATACACTGGCGGGATTGTACCCTGCGGCTTCGCAGGTTACCGAGGTTCCTAAAGTAACGTCCTGATTTGCCGTGGGAATAGTTCTAGGGAAACCGCCGCGCCGTCAAGAATGGTTTCTCCGCCGATCAGCCACCATTTTGCCAATGCCAACTGTTACGAGGCATAAGCAGAAGTCCACTCCCAGCCCAACGTCCATTCGAAATGGCACGTGCCGAGCACCGGGCGGAAGGTGTGGTACGAGCAGGAAGTAGGCTGCATTTCCTGCCAGAACCGCGATCAGAGCGTGGATGAACTTTGCCACCGTTTACAAGACTCTTAGACACCGGAAAGCGTCTCCACGAACCGCTAAAGAGCCATTGCGAAGTGCTAACCGACGGTTTTGTTACCATCCCCTCAGATGCTGGAACCGGCCACCTCCGTCCAATTCGTCAAAGGCATCGGTCCTCGTCTGGCTGAAGTGTTGGCTACGAAAGGCATACACACAGTTGACGACCTCCTCCATTACCTGCCCTTTCGTTACGAAGACAGGGTGAACCCCAGGAGCATATCCGAATTGCGTGCGGGGGAAATGGCTACAGTGATCGCCGAAGTCCGCAATTCTGGTCTGTTCCGCACTCGCCGGATGCCGATTTTTCAAATGATTGCTCGGCAAGGCCGAAGCCGCCTAAAAAGCATCTGGTTCAACGCCACCTATCTTCGTGACAAATTTAAGCCAGGACAAATGATTGCTCTTTACGGCAAAGTTGAACAGGACCAGTATGGCGGGGAACTGCAATTGGTGCAGCCACAATTCGAGATCATTGGCGATCCGGGCGATGGTGGCTCGACTGACGTTGCCGAGCAGAAAGTTGCCTCCTCGCTGGAAGTTGGACGCATCGTTCCAATTTACGAGTCGGCCGGTCAAGGCCGCCTGACGCCGCGCTGGTTTCGCCGCATCATTCGTGGCACGCTAGACAACCTGCCTCCGCACCTGCCTGATCCGATTCCCGCTAGGGTCCGCGAACGCCTCGGCCTGATTCCCCCACGCGAGGCATTGTGGAAAGTTCACTGGCCTGATCCTGAGGAAAGCTTCCCAGACCTGCAGGAGTCGCGAACACCGGCGCACGTCCGGCTGATTTTCGAAGAACTGTTTTTCCTCGAACTTGGACTGGAACTGAAACGGCGCGAGCAGAAAGCCCAAACTGGCGTTGGATTCAAGCTTGACGACCGTGTGCGCGAAGCCATCAAGAAGATTCTGCCCTTCCATCCCACCGCGGCGCAGAAACGTGTGCTCAAAGAAATCGCCTCCGACATGCAGCAGCCCTTTCCTATGCGCCGACTGCTGCAAGGTGATGTGGGATCGGGCAAGACCATCGTCGCCTTCGAAGCAGCCATCATCGCGATGGAAAATGGATATCAAGTGGCGGTGATGGCACCCACGGAAATCCTCGCTCAACAGCACTATTTTTCTGCGCGACGAATTCTGGAAGATGCTGACTACCGCGTGGTACTCCTCACAGGCTCGCTGGAGGACACCCGCAAGCGCGAAATCCGCCGCCACATCGGGCAGGGGAATGCCCAGCTGGTCATTGGAACCCACGCTCTCATCGAACAGAAAGTCGAATTCGTCAAATTAGGTCTGGTGATTGTGGACGAGCAACACCGCTTCGGAGTCCTTCAGCGGTTCAAACTGATGAAAAAGAGTGCTGATACGGACGCGCCGGATGTAGGCGCGGGCGTCCCGCCCATGCGGGCAGCCGAACCTGACGTCCTCGTCATGACTGCTACGCCTATTCCACGTACTCTCGCACTCACCCTCTACGGGGATCTCGACGTGAGCGTCATTGACGAGATGCCACCTGGTCGCACGCCCATCATTACCCGCCGCATCTCTGACGAGCGATCGGCGGAAGTTTGGGAATTTGTGCGCAAGCAGGTAGCCGTCGGGCACCAGGCGTACGTCGTCTACCCCGTCATTGAGGAAAATGAAGAGAGCGAGCTCAAAGCCGCCATCAAAATGTACAAGGAGCTCAACCAGCGTGTCTTCCCCGACCTACGGGTAGGCCTGCTGCATGGCCGCCTCGCCTCCGACCTCAAGGAGCAGACCATGCGGCTGTTCCAAAAAGGTGAAATCGACGTTCTGGTCGCCACTACCGTGATCGAGGTCGGAGTGGATGTGGCGAACGCCACCGTCATGGTGATCGAACACGCCGAACACTTCGGACTCTCCCAGCTCCACCAGCTCCGTGGACGAATCGGCCGCGGCGCAGCCAAGTCGTACTGTGTTCTGATGACTGGAGGGAAGGTTTCCGAGGACGGCGAACGACGTCTCGATGCCATGGTCCGCACCAACGATGGTTTCCAGATCGCGGAACTGGATCTCGAACTCCGTGGCCCGGGAGAGTTCTTCGGCACACGGCAAACCGGCCTGCCTAGCTTCCGGGTGGCGAACCTGATCCGCGACCGCCAGTTGCTGGAAGCCGCCAAGCGCGAAGCCGCCGCAGTCCTCGCTGGCCCCAACCAAGAGATCACTAAAGACGAAGTCAGTCGCGCACTGCGGCACATGCGAGCCCGCTGGCAGCGGACCTACGGCTTGGTGGAAGTGGGTTAGCACGTTGTGGGGACGGGCGCCCCCGGAAGCCTGCCCTGCGCGGAGTCGAAGGGTGCAGGCAGAGTGAAGCTCAGCGGTCCGAATGTCCGCGTTCTGCCTCTCTTTTGGTTCTCAGACGCGGTGAGTGGCATAATCATCGCGAGTGAAAACTACGTCCAAAGCAGACCTTTACCGCAAGCTGCCTGCGGTAGACGACTTGGTGCGCAGTTGCGAACTCGCGCCCTTCGTGTCTGAACAAGGTCAACCCGCGGCAACTGATGCTGCGCGTGCCGTACTAGCCCGCCTACGCGAAGAAATTGCCGCTGGACGGCTCGACGCTGAGGGCGTGGACTTGTCGCTTTGCGGAATTGCCGAGGCGGTCGAGCGTCATGCCAGGCAAGCGCTGAGCTATTCGCTCCGTCCGGTCATCAACGCAACAGGAGTTATTCTGCACACCAACCTCGGACGCGCGCCACTGGCCGCTGCTGCAATTGAACACATGCGCGAAGTCTGCTCCACTTTTTCGAATCTCGAATTCGATATCGGCTCCGGAGAACGCGGCAAGCGAGATGTTCACGTTGACCGCTTATTTCGCAGACTCCTCGATCAGAATGCTTGTGTGGGGGCGGGTCTTGGACCCACTCCGGCCGAGCCAAGCTCGGCAGAAATTTCCACGATCATAGTGAACAACAACGCGGCTGCCGTCCTGCTGGCGCTGAACACGCTGGCGGAAGGCAGCGAAGTCATCGTTTCGCGCGGAGAGCTAGTCGAGATTGGCGGCTCATTCCGTATTCCGGATGTCATGTCGAAGTCCTACGCCATTCTGAAGGAAGTGGGGACGACGAACCGCACGCGCGTTGCCGACTACGAGAACGCGATCAACGAAAAGACCCGGCTGCTTTTGCGCGTCCACCGGTCGAATTTCCAGATTACGGGATTCACCGAGCAGCCCCGGTTGGAAGACCTGGTGGCTTTGGCGCACAAGCGGAATATCCCTCTCTTGGAAGACTTGGGCAGCGGCGCGCTGGTCGACTTGCGTTCTTTCGGAATAAACGGCGAACCCGGCGTGCTGGACGGCCTGCGCTCAGGCGTCGACGTCGTCACTTACAGTGGCGACAAGCTGCTGGGTGGGCCTCAGGCAGGTATCCTCAGCGGCCGCAGCGACCTCATTGTCCGCATGCGAGCGAACTCACTTTTCCGCGCGCTGCGCGTGGACAAGCTAACTTACGCCACGCTCGAAGCCACGCTACTGGCCTATGTGAAGCGCGACTATGATGCCATTCCCATTCTGCGTATGATGGGTCTGTCAAGAGAAGAAATCGGGACTCGAGCGGAACGAATTGCCCAGAAAGTTCGATCGCCGAAGTTGTCGGTCGAGCTGCAAGACGGTGAATCCATAATCGGCGGTGGCGCCGCACCATCGGCAACCCTGCCTACACGCCTACTGGCGGTCAGCCACCAAGATTTCACCGCCGATGAACTTGCTACCCGCCTGCGCAGCTCTGATCCGCCTGTCGTTGCGCGCGTGGGAGAAGGCCGCGTTCAGCTGGATTTGCGCACGGTTTTTCCAGAGCAGAACGAAGCTGTGACTAAGGTGTTGCAGGCCTTGGGTGGATGATTTCAGATTTAAGATTTCAGATTGTTCGAACGCGCACCTCCGTGCATCTTCAAATCTAAATTCTGGATTCGTTACCGATCCCGTGGCAACTCTTTACACAATCGGGCACTCCACCCGTACCCTGGATGAGTTGATCGAAGCCCTGCAAGCCCACTCCATTCAGACACTGGTGGATATCCGGTCGTTTCCGATGTCTCGCCGCCTTCCGCATTTCAACCGTGAATCGCTGGAGAACACCTTGCCGGGAGCTGCAATCCGCTATGTTTGGCTCAAAGCATTAGGCGGACGCCGCAAGAAAATACGCGATGACTCTCCTAATACCGCGCTGCGCAGTCCGAGCTTCCTGAACTACGCTGATTACATGCTGACTCCGGATTTCGAACGCGGGATTGGAGAACTCGTCACTCTGGGTGAACACTCGCCAACCGCTTACATGTGTAGCGAACGAGTGTATTTCCGCTGCCACCGAATGCTGGTATCAGATTGGTTAGTAGCTCACGGACACGAAGTCTTGCATATTGACGGGATTGGACCTTCGAAGACGCACAAGCTCACGCCTGAGGCGCAATTGGTGGATGACCAACTGATTTATCGCGGAGACTGGTTGCTGTGAAAAAGCGCAACGCTTCTCATCATTCGCCTGGATTCGCTCGCTTGTCGCTACCGTTTTCCGTCGAATCGCTCGCGGTCCCACAAAGTGCGAAGCGAGTGTTGGATGAAACCTACGCCGCCCCTGAGCTCTGCCCTGCTATTGCAGCAGTGCCTTTTGCTCCAACTCTGTAGCAGCGATCGTGACATTTTCCTTCGTTCCTAGATCGCGCCAATAGTATTCGTCGGCGCGAAAGCCAAGGATTTTTTCTCCTCGCCCAGCCAGGCGCAGATAGGAAGTGATGATGGAAAAAGCGCCATCTTCCGTCATCATCGCCAAAAAACGAGGCGAAATAACGTGGATGCCCGAAAAGGCCAGTGCCTGGGGCTGCGGTGAGGATCGGACCAACTCTGTCGGCTGATCGCGCCTGGATTGGCGCCCACAAAGCTGGAGTCGGTCATCGAAGAGCAAGTAGCGCGACGTCTCTCGCTTTTGTACCGCGAGGGTGGCGAGCGCTTGCTGGTCTGCATGAAATTGCACCATACGCCGCAGATCAATGGTACTGATGACATCGACGTTGTGGAGAACGAATGGCTCTTCTGCACCGCGATCTTCTTGAAAAAACCAGGAGGCTTTTTTCAGCCCTCCGCCGGTGTCAAGCAAGATCTCTTCGCGAGAGATCTCAATATTCATCCCAAAGTCATCGTTCGTCTTGAGATACTCGGCAATCATGTCGGCGAAGTGATGCACATTGATGATCACCTCGCGAATCCCAAAGAAGCGCAGGCGAGAGAGTGTGATCTCCAACATCGTGCGGCCAGCGACTTCCACTAAGGCCTTGGGACGATCGTCAGTCAGTGGCCGCAATCGTGTGCCCAGGCCGGCAGCCAGAATCATCGCCTTCATTCCTGTGCGTTCTCCAACTCTCGATGGCGCACTACCACTTCAACGCCGTTCCTGCCACGCAAACGCTTCGCCAGTTGTTCTGCCAAGTACACTGAGCGATGCTGTCCACCAGTGCAGCCGAACGACACCATCAGGTTCTTGAATCCGCGACGCTGATATTCGCTCACGCTGGCGTCCACCAGCGACAGGACGCTGGCCAGAAACTGATGCACGCTCTCTTGCTGATTCAGGTAGTCGATGACCGGCGCGTCTTTGCCTGTAAGTGCTTTGAAACGTTCTTCGCGGCCGGGATTCGGAAGGTTGCGACCGTCGAAGACGAATCCGCCGCCATTCCCCGTCTCGTCTTTCGGCCAGCCGCGATGAAAGGAAAAGCTGAAAATCCGTACTGTGAGATCCTCTGCGTCGGAAGCCAGGCTCCGCAATTTCTCCGAGCCGAGCATGCTGTTGAACGCATCCATCAGTGTGGGGAGGGCGATGGGCAGGGTGACGTTGTGCAGCAGCCAGCGCAGGTTTTTCAGCGCATAAGGGACGCTCTGCAGAAAATGTGCCTTGCGCTCATAGAAGCCGCGAAAGCCATAAGCGCCCAGGGCCTGCATGATGCGGACGTAAACGTAGGCATTGTAGTACTGCATGAATACTTCGCGTTCCAGCTTGATGAACCTGGCAAGAACATCGAGATAATGATCAAGCAATTGCTGGCGCAGCTCGAGCGGCAAGTCGGCCTTGGCATCGTACAAAAGAGATGCGACATCATATTGCAGCGCACCCTTGCGGCCGCCTTGATAGTCCAAAAAATATGGTTGGCCATCGCGCCACATGATGTTGCGAGATTGGAAATCTCGATACATAAAATAATCGTGGGTGGCGTTCAACAGGAACTTCGTCAAACGGCCGAAATCGTCCTCTAGTGCTTGTTCGTTGAAGGGAATGCCAGCCAGCCGAAGAAAGTAATACTTGAAGTAGTTCAAATCCCAGGCGATGGATTGCCGGTCGAAACTGGCACGCGGATAGCACAGTTTGTAGTTCAAATCGCGACCGGCTTCCACCTGAAAGCGTGGCAACACCGCCACGACTTTGCGATATGCTTCAATCGCCCGAGGGGCAATGTTTTCGCCGGCACGATTTGTCGAAAGAAACTCAAAGAGCGTCGTATCCCCCAAGTCTTCTTCGAGATAGGCGCCCTCAATCAAGTCTTCTTCATAGATTTCAGGTACTGGCAGCCCGTGGCGGCGAAAATGCCTGGAAAACTCGAGGAAGGCTACATTTTCTTCACGGACGTTGTAGAGAATGCCGATCGCGCTCAGCTCTCCGTTACCAAGCCGGATAATCTTTCGTCCGGAAGCGCCCAGTTCGCCCTGCAGGGGCTGCACCTGTGCGACGGGGGAGTGAAAATGCCGCTCAAAGAGTTTCTCGAGAACGTCCATGAGAGCGTTGGTCAGTGATTGCCTTACCAAGATATCATCCAGCAATCGCTTTAGAGGCGAGGATAATGTGGCGAATCGATCCCTGGTTGGCTCTTGGCGTCTTTGCATCCACAGCCGCGACCGACGCCGTGTACGTCATGTTCAACGCGGCCGTCTCGTCGCGACGACGCGTGCCGGCAGCCACATGGAGCAGCGTTTGGTATCTGTTATCAGCGTTTGCGGTCATCAGCTATACAAAAAACTGGGTATACGTCTGCTTCGCAGCTTTAGGGTCCTGGATCGGTGCCTATTTGTCCATGACCCTGCTCCGCAAACCGGCTGCGGGAAATTGAGAAACGCTCACAGCAGACGTCGTTTTCGCGAACCAGCGCCGGCAAATGAGATGACTAGAATACTGCTTGTGCTAACGTGATTTCCCATGATCGTAGGTACAGGAATCGACATCGCGGAAGTTCCACGGATTGGTCAGGCCATAGCCCGTCACGGCGATCGCTTCCTGCACAGAATCTTCACCGAAGGTGAAATCCGTTATTGTGAATCGAAGGCCAACCGCGTGGAACGCTATGCCGCGCGCTTTGCCGCCAAGGAAGCTGCCATGAAGGCTCTCGGCACCGGCTGGAGTCATGGGGTGCGCTGGCGCGACATCGAAGTGTGCCGCCAGCCCGGAGGCCGCCCGACCATTGCTTTCCACGGCAAAGCGGCTGAGTTTGCAGCGCAACTCGGCGCCGTGCACATTGCGCTTTCGCTCTCCCACACGGCTGGACAGGCGATAGCGCAGGTCATCCTAGAGAGTTGAGCCTTTGGGAAGGGGACATTCAGCTTCTGTTAGACTGTCGCATTCTCATCCAACACCTTGACCAGTGAAATTGCTCTCTCGACCCTTGCCAATATCTCGAAAAGGGCCTATGACCGCGCATTATTGGCAGGTATTGCCGTGAGCAGTTTCGCCGCATTGCTTCTCGAACTCGCGCTGACCCGCGTGTTCTCGGTTGTCCTCTTCTATCATTTTGCCTTTCTAGCGATTTCGATCGCGCTGTTGGGCCTAGGCGCTGGTGGGGTATTTGCGTACTTGAGAAAGGATTATCTGGGGCGCTTCGAGACTCGCAGGCTGCTTTCTCGCCTCTGCGAAGCAAACGCGCTGGTCGTAGTCCTGGTGCTGTTGGTGGCATTGCGCATTCCGGTGTCGCTGGAACTCGCCCGTGGAAACCTGGTGCGATTGACTGCGATGTACTTGTGTTCGGCTGTTCCCTTCTTTCTTACCGGCATCGAATTCTCTATCATATTCGCGCGTGAGCCGGCCCATATCCCGCTGCTCTACGGATCTGATCTCGCGGGCGGCGCGCTGGCTTGTCTCGCAATTGTTCCACTTCTCAACTGGCAGGGCGGGCCGAATACAATCCTCTTCGCGGGAGTCGCTGCCGCGATTGCGGGCGCCGTCTGGGCGCCAACCCGGCGAGCTTGGATGCACAACACCACCCTGGCCGCCGGCTTGCTTTTGCTGATCGCGGTGAACCACTCCGGCAGGATAATTGATGTTGTTTATGCCAAGGGTAAGCCGCGTGATGCGTCCTGGGTGGAGTTCGCCCGTTGGAACGCGATCTCACGCGTGGAAGTAGACCGCCAACGCAATGCCAAAACCATAGTTATCGATGCGGATGCATCTACGGCCATCACGAATGTCGATCCAAAAAAGTGGCGGGGCACGGTGTGGCAGCAGAACTTGATGTCAGCGCCACCAGCGTTGGCCAATGTGCTTCGGCCACGCGGCGAGTATGCCATCATCGGACCGGGCGGGGGCGTGGACGTCCTGCGCGCCGTCGCCAACGGCAGCCCTAGTGTAACTGGCATAGAGATCAATCCCATCATCGCTGACACCATCATGCGCGGCCGCTACGCAGACTATGCGTTTCACTTGTACGAACTTCCCGAGGTACACATCCATGTCACCGACGGCAGATCGTTCATTCGCAACTCGCAAGCGCGGTACGACGTAGTGCAGATGACCCTCGTCGACACCTGGGCGTCCACCGCGGCGGGCGCATTTGCCCTCAGCGAGAACAGTCTCTACACAGTCGAAGCATTTCGCGAATATTTCGAGCACCTGAAGCCCGATGGAATGATCGCCATCACACGCTGGGAGTTCCGGCAGCCCCGGGAAGCTTTACGCGTGGTCTCGGTTGCCATGCAAGCCCTCCACAGTTTGGGCATCGCGAATCCTGCCGGACACTTCATCGTGATCTCCCAAGGCGATCTCAACGAAGACGGAATCCCGGTCGCGGTTTTGGCGAAGAAGAGTGCATTCACCGCCGAAGAGGAGAAGACCGTTGAAGCGGATCTCCGCTACCATCCATCACTGGCCGCGCTGTACCTGCCGTCCGCGCCCGGGGAGAATGCATTTTCCGCCCTGATCGCGAGCAATGACCCCCACGTTTTCGCCAAGCACTATCCTTACAACATCTCACCCGTGAACGACAATGCTCCCTTCTTTTTCTTTACCGTGAAGATTGGCCAGATGCTACGTCAAGGAACCTCGCATCAAGGGATCGACTGGAAAGTGAACCTGGGTGTCGCCGTGCTGGGAACGGTGTTGGTCATTTCCTTGGTCGCGGTGCTCGGCTTCGTGATGGTTCCCCTGGCGGTGTGCGGCAGACGCAAACAACAACGCGTGACTCCATTGTTGTACTTCGTCGTCATCGGCTTGGGATACATTCTGGTAGAGATTGCCTTCATCCAGCGATTCGTTTTATTTCTCGGTCATCCCACATACGCGTTGACCGTAGTTGTATTCTTGCTTCTCCTTTCGAGCGGCGCTGGCAGCTTGGCGTCGCGCCGATGGCTGGCCAATGCCGCACGTGTGCGGGCGCTTCTGATGCTGATTGTGGCCGTGCTACTAGTCTACGTGCTCTTCATGCCATTACTTCTAAATCGGCTGATAGGGCTTAGGTTTGCGGTCAAGCTGCTGGTGAGTGCCATGCTCCTGGTTCCACTGGGGTTTGCCATGGGGATGCCATTCCCCACGGGCTTGCGCGCCCTAGCCAGCGTTCCGGCTCTATTTCCCGGGCCGAAGAAGAGCGACGCGAACAATAACTCCGTGGAGTGGGCCTGGGCCATGAACGCCGCTTCCAGCGTGTTGGGTTCGGTTCTCGCCATGGTGATCGCCATCGAATTCGGGCTCAACGTCACTCAAGCTTGCGGAGCCGTAGCTTATCTGCTGGCCCTGTTTCTGATTAGGGCACTGCAGCCCCGCCGGCCTCCGGCGTGAATCTGGGGATGGCTGTCTGCTATGATGCAAAAAATCTACTTGTGCTCGGGACGACCTTGGAGATTGCCTGCAATGGCCCTGCTTGGGGGAATGATTGCCTAGCCAGAAGCAGTTGAAGTGGTCGCAACTAAAAGTCGGGATCACGGTATTAGTTGCCAGCATTACGCTGGGCGTTCTGATTTTCTTGATGAGCGGCACGGGCGGATTCCTCACTGCGAAGATTAAGCTCAAATCGTATTTCGACAACGCGAGCGGCCTGCGCGTGGGCGCGCCGGTGCGGCTTAACGGAGTGGATATCGGGAACGTCAGCGCTATCCAAATTGTTCCGGACAAAGACAAGCTGCTTACTCCGGTCGAAGTGACTATGAAGGTAAGCACAAAGTATCACTTCAATCTGCGCCAGGACTCCGTGACTCTGCTTTCCACCGCCGGGGTGCTGGGTGAAACTTACATTGATATCGACAGCTCGCGGGCTAAGGGGAATGAAGTCCAAGACGGGGCGGTTTTATCTAGCCGCAGCGTTCCCGATTTTCAGGACGTCGTGCGCGCCAGCCAGGGTTCGCTGCAAAACCTGGATTCGTTAATCAAACGGCTTGATCGGATCGTCACTTTCGTGGAAAGCGGCAATGGATCAGTCGGCAAGCTGATCTACGATCCCAGCCTTTACAACCGGTTGAATACAACCGTCAGCGAATTTCAGAAACTGGTGAGTGAAGTTACCGAGGGTACCGGGACCCTGGGCAAACTGGTTGCCAACGATGAACTGTATCGCAAGGCGAACGCCGCCGTGGATAATATAAACGCAATCATCGGCGATTTAGAGGCTGGCAAGGGAAGCGCTGGGAAGCTGCTGAAAGATCCGGCACTCTACAACAATGCCAATGACACCATCGCCAACGTCAAGAAACTTACCGACGATGTCAACGCGGGCAAGGGCGCGCTGGGCAAGTTGACCAAGGATGAGGAGTTCGCCAACAGGCTGCAGGAAACGATCGATAAACTCTCGCGGATTACTGATCGGCTGGAGGCCGGAGAAGGCTCGGCGGGCATGTTTCTGAGAGACCCCGCAGTATTCAACAATGCAAGCCAGTTGTTGGTAGAGAGCCGGGAACTAGTCAAATCGGTGCGCGAGAATCCCAAGAAATATCTCACCATCACACTCAAAGTGTTTTGAAGAGTGGGCGCACTGGTCAAGCGTTGCGCAAATACGCCTCTGAAGTAGCTGCCGCCTGCTGATGTGCATGATAGCTGGATCGCACCAGTGGCCCCGATTCCACATGCCGGAACCCGAAGCGCAAAGCATCATCCTTGAGCGCACGAAATTCGTCCGGACTGTAAAAACGGGCAATTGGTAAATGATCACGCGACGGCCGCAAGTACTGCCCGACCGTGAGGATGTCCACGCCACGCGAACCGAGATCGCGGAAAACCTCAACCAGCTCGGAAGACGTCTCGCCAAGCCCCACCATGACCCCAGATTTAGTCACCATTCCAGGGGAGAATTTCTTGGCACACTCCAAAAGTCGTAGAGTGCGCTCATAACGGGCGCCAGAACGGACTACGCGGTACAGCCGGGGAACCGTCTCCGTGTTGTGGTTCAGCACGTCCGGCTTGGCTTGAAGGACCATCCGTAACGCGTCGTCGAGACCTTGGAAATCCGGAATCAAAACCTCGATGCGGCAGCCCGGGGACAATTCTCGAATCTCCCGGATGGTCTCAGCAAAAATGCGCGCACCGCCCAAATTGTCGTCATCGCGATTCACGCTGGTCACAACCGCGTGTTTCAACCCCAGCGTAGCTACGGCCTCAGCCACGCGGCGCGGCTCGTCCCAATCAATAGTCCCCGGCTTGCCCTTGGACACCGCGCAAAAACCGCAGCGCCGGGTACAGATGTCGCCCAATAGCATGAACGTCGCGGTGCGATGATTCCAGCACTCGCCGATGTTGGGACACTGCGCTGATTCACAAACCGTGTGCAGTCCCAGGCCTCGGGCCAGCTTCTTGAGATTATGGAAGTTCTCCCCAGTTGGAGCTTTCGCCTTGAGCCACTCCGGCTTCGGCTGTCGAACCGGAAGCCCAAGAGCAATCTGTACGAGTTGAGGAGCGCCTGCCATGTTCGTGACTTGATTCTACCTTTTGCGGCCAGCGGAGTCATTCCGGACGATCCGGCACTCTTCAACCGGGCGAGAGCCTGCCTTAGCGAAGTCGAAGGGAATCTGGGGGCATCGTTACCGCAACGAGATGCCAGTACTAGTTTTCAGGCAATCGATCAGTTCGGACTGCAGGGGTGAGCTCTTCAGCTTTCCAAGTAAGCTTCTATCCATTCTTTGATGCGCATGCGGCGGTCATCTTGCGGGTCGTAGTGAACACCGAATGTCTTGTTAGGTTTGCGCCAAGTCACGGTGCCGCGGACCCAGATGCGAGGCAGTGTCAGCAGCGCGAAGGAGATTTCTACGTTCATTCCCGGAGAAACATCTTCCGCGCACTTCATTGACATGCCACCCGAGCTGATCTCCTGGCTGGTCGCCGTGAAGCGACGATTGTCGGCGGTTACCATCGAAATCTCCGTAATCACTGGAATCCGCACGTAACGGCGGAACTCATGCAACACCAGCATCTGCGTCGCCCGGACCAGTTTGAGAGCTGCGGGACGCTCCAATGGTTCGTGGAAAACGGCATTGATTCCGTATTTGGAATAGCGCATCGCCTCCTGCGCGCTGCCACCGATGCCATAAATCACCATGCGAGTGTTAGAAGGCGACGTACGGGCAGACTCCATCGCGGCCTCTGCTTCCGGGCCCAACTTCAATACGCATGCCTCAAATTTCTCTTTCTTCAGGCGGTCAGGCACATTACTCGTTATTACCACGGTTTCGACTCCGAACTGCCGGAAGCAATCCGTCAGAATCATTCTGGCGGGTTCCTTCAGGTCAACCAAAGCCACGCGGGCTGACGCTTTCTTGGGGGGAGGGATGGGCGCCAGAGCGGTTCCAAGGGATTTGTTCATAAGCGTGGGCGCTGTTGCCTTGAAACCCTATTCTGGCTTGCGCTTCCACGGATTGGCAAAGGGTTAGAAGGTCAATCCCTGGGTACAAAGGTCTCATTACCAGGAATGCACTGACGAGTGAGAAACGACCCTTGCCAGGGCTAAAGTTTTTCGAACGGGCAAACACTCTTATCGGTGAAGATACGATTTTGCCGAAGCCCGAAAAAACTCAAGCAATGAATCGTCAGGCTTTGGGATTTCGGCGCGCGGCTCAAACGCCGCGCAAGCGCCTCACGCTCGGCCCCGGAACTGGATGATTTTCCGGCGATCGCGTTTTGATGGTCTGCCTGGGGGTAACTCTTCGAACTGCTTCATCGCCTTTCGCTCGGCTGCCACCTTCAGGCGCAGTTCCCGGCTCGCATCCGTCTCGCGGTACAGCGTGTGCGCGACCGAAGCCGGGCCGCGCACTTCGCTGAGAAGTAGGACTTCCACCTGAAAATCGCCGCTGTCGTTCGTCACTCGCAACGTGTCTCCAATCCGAACCTCGCGCGCAGCCTTTGCGAATTGTCCGTTGGATTGAATTCTGCCGAGTTCACAGGCCCGTGCGGCCAACGCCCGCGCTTTGAAGAATCTGGCGGCCCAGAGCCACTTGTCGATTCGCACAGAAGTCATGATCTATTGTCATCTCAACACAATCCAACCTGGCTAATTCGACTCGCATAGACCGCACTATGCCTCTCATGCTTTTGCTTCGAACACTAGATTGAATGGCGTCTGGGCAGCTCGGCGGAACCGAGTGAACCCGGTGAATTTAGCCTCCTGTCTTTGTGCCGGACAAAAATTGTATGAAAAGCCAGCTGGTACTTCAACAGGGATAGCGGCGAGGCAGGCGCCGGTGCTGAAAAGGTGTAGGTCACGCCGCACAGTCGGTTAAGGCACGATTCATCGGTGAAGTACGCGAGTTGATAGAGGGCAAGGCTAGCGGAGTTGGGGTTATGGCTACCTTTCTTGATTACCCACTATTGCGGCTTGTCCCCCTTTGTCGGCAGGAGCACCTGGGCCGGGAGATTTTGCTTCGGAGACGACTTTGTAATCCCCGTAGTGAATAGACAGTGTTGCATGGCCTCCAAGCGTACGTCTGTGTTCGATTCGTTTTGGGCTGGAAGCCAGAACTCTCCAAGCTTGCGGTAGGTGTGGTGTACGACGGTCTTGCTGATCCAAATCGATGGCCGCTTGGCGGGTTCGGCTTCTATCTTGGTGACGGCGAAATCGGTTGCGTCCACCCAAATGTCGCCCCGGTAGCGAGTCTTACCAACGAGTGTGAAAGGGAGGTAAACGCCACATTGACTTTCTGTAAACGTACCTAAGTTGCTAACATAAACAGAGAAAATCGCGGCTCGGCGTTCGCGCCGTGCCGGCAGAAACATCACCTGTGTCGGAGTCAAAAAGATGATTGCGCCGAGCAAAACAAAGATCTCACCTGGACGTTTGCTGATCGACGGCCAATGGATCGATGGGCCGAGAAAATTTGAATCTATCAATCCCGCAACAGGCGAGGTCCTGACCCGGGTTGTGGAGGCCTCAGCCGACGACGTCGACCGAGCGGTCTCCGCCGCCCGCCGGGCGCTCGAAGACCGCAACAGTGCATGGCGCAAGATGTCGGCCAGCGAGCGCGGACTTCTGATTTGGCGGCTCGCCGATCTCCTCGAAAAAAACATCGATGAGCTCGCGGAACTGGAGACCCTTGACAACGGGAAACCCATCTCCGAATCGCGCAATATCGACGTGCCGATGGTGATCGACGTCCTGCGATATTTCGCGGGCCTGGCCACGAAAATTCAGGGTGAAACGGTAAACACCTTTGAGACTGCTTTCACTTACACCTTAAGGGAACCGGTGGGCGTGGTCGGCATGATTATTCCGTGGAACTTTCCTCTGCTGCTCGCCTCCTACAAGCTCGGTCCGGCTTTGGCTTGTGGTAATACAATTCTGGTCAAACCGGCGGAACAGACTCCACTGACCACCTTGCGGTTCGGGGAGCTCGCTGTCGATGCCGGCATGCCGCCCGGCGTGCTGAACATTCTTACCGGCGGGCCAGAAACGGGTAAAGCGATCGTCAGTCATCCCGGAGTTGACAAGATTGCCTTTACCGGTTCGACCGCAGTCGGAAAAGAGATCATGCGTGGATCAGCCGATACGCTCAAACGCCTGACCTTGGAATTGGGAGGGAAGTCTCCCAATATTGTGTTCGCTGATTCTGACATCGAGAACGCGGTCAAGGGTGCAGTCAATGGCATTTTTTATGGCAAAGGGGAGGTCTGCAACGCCGGCTCGCGTCTTTTCGTAGAAGGCAAAGTTCAAGGTGAGTTTCTCGACAAACTGGTGGCTCGCGCTAAGAAGCTGCAACCCGGGGACCCGCTGGATCCCAAGACGCGCATGGGTGCCATCGTCAGCCAGGACCAGATGAAGACGGTTCAGGATTACATCGAAGCGGGGAAGAAGGAAGGCGCCCAGCTCATCGCGGGTGGAAATCGTGTGTCAATGGACAGCGGTGCAGGCTTCTTCATCGAGCCCACTATCTTCGGCGGCGTTAACAACGAAATGAAAATTGCAAAAGAGGAAATTTTCGGCCCGGTGCTGGCTGTGCTGCAATTCGATGATGTCGATCAGGTAGTGGAGCTAGCCAACCGCAACCCGTACGGCCTGGCGGCCGCGGTCTGGACACGTGATGTTAAGAAGGCGCACATGGTTTCGCGGCAGCTGAAGGCCGGGACAGTCTGGATCAATACCTACGGCCTGGTGAATCCAGCCCTGCCTTTTGGCGGCTATAAGCATTCCGGATTTGGTCGTGAACTCGGTATGCATGCCATGGATCACTACACGGAACTGAAGACGGTCTGGCTAAATATGGCGTGATAGTCAAGCGTTGTAACAAACCCTCTCAAAAGAATCTGGCTTCGAATTGTTCGTGCCGTTCGCGGGCTTGACTGATCAGCGGCTGGAACTCAGGTTCGTTGCGAATACCATCCAGCAGTGGATCGGAAATGAAATATGGATAGCAGAAGAATCCTCCGTCGATGCTGTGCCGCAACATATGCAACGCTGCAGCCTTGTCCCCGAGCACAGCATACGCCTGCGCCACCTTGTAGATGAGTTCGGCGTCACTCACCCCCAGCGCTTCAATCTTATTTTCTGTCTGACGCAGGAGTTTGAGGCCGGAGGAGTTCTGGTGAGCAATTCAGTAACTAAGAGCTTTCCAACACTTGCCGGAAGCAAGGATGGATCGAGTTCAAAAGCGCGGTCAAAATCTCTGGCAGCCTGTTCGCGATGCTTCAGGTAATACTCTCCGAAACCGTGATAAAACAAAATGTAAGGGGAGTCGTTTACCGGGAGATTCTGCATGAACTTATCGTATTCACCCAGGTAAAGATAACTGTTCAGAGCCGAGCTGTTTATCTTGACCTGAGGGTTGTACTGGCGCGCGCGTTCACACACGACAACAGACTCGCGCAACATCCCACCAAAGCGATACGCATATCCGAGTTCCCAGCGCGCTTCAGCATTGTTCGGACTGCTTTTGTAGAGCTGTTCTTAGTAAGGGCGCAACCTGTTCGACTCTACCGGTATCGGTAAGCAAGTTGGCCATGTAGATTCGGGTCTCAACCAACGCGGGATTCAGCGCGATCGCCTTCTCAAACGCAGCCTGGGCCTTGTCGTATTGCTCGCGTCCGCCAAAATGCAGCGAAGCATTAGTCGCATACGCCCTGCCGAGATAATCCCAAGCGGGGGCATAGCTGGGCTCAATCGATCTAGATTTCTCTAACATATCGATCGCAGCCTGGAAGTCGTTCAGCGAATAGAGATCGACGCCGCGCAGGTAGTCTTCGTAAGCCAGGGAGTCGACTTGAGTCTCAGGTTTGAGGTTTTGGGCCTCGTTAGGTGAGAGATTCAGTTCCAGCCCTTTGATGATCTGCTGGGATACGCGGTCTTGCACGGTCAACAATTTGTCGTACTTCAAATCGATGGAATCCCGCCATAGGATATTGTCAGGCTTTACGTCAATGAGTTGGGTCGTAATTCTTAAATCGTCTCCCTCCTTAATAAAGCTGCTTCGACCTGACCGAAAGCTGACTCAACTCCTGAGTCAGAACGATTTCGGTCAAGCTGCGGGATACTACAGCACCAAGGCAGACGGCACCGGCCCCGACACTGCGTACGTTTACGATGAGGTCGGCGGAGTTTTCGAGGCTTTCTCAATTCCGGGCTCAGT
Organism: uncultured Acidobacteriota bacterium; assembly: GCA_963696025.1. Taxonomy (GTDB): domain Bacteria; phylum Acidobacteriota; class Terriglobia; order Terriglobales; family Acidobacteriaceae; genus JABCYV01. Next base: position 387,739 of record CAVOII010000012.1, on the reverse strand, counting down.
GAGCGCGCAGGCCACTGGGATCAACAACGTTGGCAGCGTCTGCGGATTCTACGTTGACGGCGGCGGCGTGAATCACGGCTGGCTCCAGATCCTGGGACGCTTCATCGTTCTCGATGCCCCGGGATCCACCCGGACACAGGCCCTAGGATTAAATAACAAAGGCCTGGTGGTCGGTTCTTACACCGACGGCGCCAACAACACTCATAGCTTCGTGTACACCATTTCTGCTGGTTCCTTCGCCACGGTCGACGATCCACACGGTGTTGATACGACCATCGTGAATGGGATCAACGACAACGGCGTGCTGGTAGGTGTTTATGGCACGTCGCCGATAAACTCCGGATTTGTCGCCATCGCGGAGGAGTAAACGTTTGATGGCACGCTCGAAGAAACGTGGGATTCTGCGAACCTGCAGAATCCCGTTTTTTCTTGCATCCACACTCAAGTCAATCAGGAGTTGCCACCCAGAAGGCCCTGCAACTGGTGACGGTAGCTACGGCTGAGTTTTCGTTTCGGTGCCGTCGCGCAGCGGTTCGACTGTACTGGATGTAGCGGGATATAATTTTGCTACCCAATGGCGTCTCTCCGGTGTTTTGTCTTTGTGCTCGTAGCCAGCTTGCTGATGCGGATGCCGGCATCTTTAGCAGCGCCAAACCCCCAGCCCAACGTAGTCGTTATTACAATTGACACCCTGCGAGCTGACCACCTCGGATGCTATGGATACAAGCAGATTCGCACCCCTAATATAGATGCGCTGGCGGCCGACGGTCTGCGCTTTGAACGGGCCTACACACCGGTTCCGGTGACATTGCCGTCGCACACCGTGATCTTCACGGGCACGTATCCAATGTTCAGTGGCATGCACGATTTTGCCGCCAATAAGCTCAGCCCGACTCAACCCACGCTCGCTTCCGTTCTCCAGCAGCAGGGATACACGACGGGTGCAGTAATTGGCTCAGCGGTGCTGGACTCACGCTTTGGCTTGAACCAGGGCTTCGACTTCTATTACGACCACTTCGATTTCAGTCGCCTGCAAGAATCGAATCTCGACGAAATGGAGCGTCCCGGCAATGTAGTGGCAGACGTCACCCTGGACTGGCTAAGTAAGAACTATGAGAAAAAGTTTTTTCTCTGGATGCACTTGTACGATCCTCACTATCCATATCAGCCGCCCGCCCCTTTTAGCGGGGAATATAAAGATCGTCCTTACGATGGCGAGATAGCCTTCGCCGACGCCCAGGTGGGGCGCCTGATTCAGTTTCTGAAACAGAAAAATCTATATGGGAACACTTTGATCGTGCTGAGTGGCGATCACGGCGAGAGCCTGGGCGAACACGGAGAGAAGACTCACGGATTCTTCATTTACAATGCGACGCTGCACGTCCCGCTGATTGTGCATTTTGCGGGCGCTCATTCGCCCGGTCAGACTTCCACAAAAGTTGCGCCTGACTTGGTTAGCCTGGCGGACCTGATGCCCACTATCCTCCAGATCTTGAAAATCGATGTTCCGGCTCAGGTGCAAGGCCGTAACCTGCTGCCCTTGATCTTGCCAAAGACGCGGGATGAATCCCGGAACTTGTATGCGGAAACCTTTCTCCCGCGCTTGCATTTCAACTGGAGTGAGCTGCGTGGGGTGGAGACCGAAAATTATCACTTCATTGATGCTCCCAAACCTGAGCTCTACGACTTGGCCAAGGATCCAGGCGAGACCCAGAATCTGTTTCCGCAAAAGAAGGCAGTGGCGGAAGAATTGCGGTCCCGCCTGAAGGCGCTGATTCGCGAATATGGTGCGAACCAGGAGTTGGCACAGAACACTAACCTCGATCCAGCTCTGATGGAGCGCCTCAAGTCTTTGGGGTACGCGGGGTTTTCGGGCGGCGGTGCAACGACTGAGAGCAGCCATGCCTTGCCCGATCCCAAGGACCGAATTCAGACGTATGAATTGATCTCCGATGCCATCGCCGAAAGCCAACATGGCGAGTACGCCACTTCGACGGAGAAGCTTAATGCCGCCCTCAAGGTCGACCCGGATTCCGTGCCCGTGCACTATTTATTGGGACTGAACTACTATCGCCTGGGTGAGTTTCCCAGTGCGGTCGAGCACCTTCAGCGCGTGCTGCAACTCAGTCCCGATTACGCGCTGGCCGCCTTTCAGCTGGGTCTGGCTTACGCGCGATCTGGCGATTTTGACCAGGCAATCAAGACCTTGAAGCGCACTTTGGAGCTGGATTCGACGAACTTCGACGCCGCCTATAATCTTGGCGCTGCCTACCTGCAAAAGAAGATGATTGACGAAGCGGCGGCTGCTTTTCGCCAGTCAGTGACCATTGCTCCCGATTATGCGCGCGGCCACCTCGCTCTGGGAGAGGTGTTGCTTTACCAAGGCCAGGTGGATGACGCCCTTACCGAGCTTCGACGAGCAAGTGAACTCGCTCCTCAGGAAGCGGCGACGCATGCGGCTTTGGCCAAAGCATTGCAGGCGAAGGGCATGAATGCGCAAGCCGAGGAAGAAATGCGTAAAGCCGAGCAGTCTGGGCCGCAGTAGCCTAACTCGAATTTCGGTCCCTCATTGAAACGCCTTCTCCAGTTGCTTTGCAGCCTGGCATCCGTGCCCTATGTTTTGGCGGCTGCCCCTCCGGCTCATAGGCCAAAACCGAACGTGCTTCTCATCACGATTGACACCCTGCGTGCCGATCATCTCGGGTGCTACCGTGACGCGGATATCGAGACCCCCACGCTGGATGCTTTGGCCCGCGATGGCATTGTCTTTGAACGCGCAATTTCGCAGGTACCGCTGACCTGGCCTTCGCATGCCGCCATTCTGACCGGCACATATCCCTTTCAAAACGGGGTACAGGATTTCACCGGACAGCCGCTCGCGCCACAGTTCCGTTCGGTCGCGCAAGCCTTCAAAATGCAAGGCTATGCCACCGGCGCCGTGGTCAGTGCTTTCGTGCTCGACCGCAGTTGGGGGTTGGCACGAGGCTTCGATTTCTACGACGATGCCTTCTCCGCCGAGACCTTCCAGCAAAAAGACATTGGGCTGGTCGATCGCAAAGCTGGCGAGAGTGTGACCCATGCGCTGAATTGGCTCAATAAGGAAGGACTGAGAACTCCAAGGCGTCCACTTTTCTTCTGGCTGCACTTGTACGATCCTCACAGCCCTTACGATCCACCCGAGCCTTACCGCACTCAATATCACAGTCATCCTTACGACGGCGAAATTGCTTATGCGGACCACGAACTCGGCCGCCTAATCACCTGGCTGAAGCGCAATCAACTCTATGACCATACCTTGATCGTTTTTCTCAGTGATCATGGTGAATCACTGGGCGACCATGGTGAGAAAGAACACGGTTTCTTTGTCTACAACTCCACCGTGCATGTCCCCTTGATCGTCAAACCGCCTGCTGGAAGAGGATTACGGCCGGCGCGGGTGTCGCGGCCTGTCGAGACCGTCGCGGTTGCTCCGACGCTGCTTCATTCTGTCGGCATCAAGGACGAGATCGAAAAGCAGTTTCAATCTCACGGACTCTTTGGTGCCGACGCCGAGAACGAGGACGCGGCCTACAGCGAGACTTTCTATCCTTTCAGTTCTTTCGGTTGGAGTCCGCTGCACGCCTTCGAGAGCAGCCGCTACCACTACATCGACGCCCCCGCTCCTGAACTCTACGATGTGATCGCCGATCCGCAGGAAAAGAACAACCTGGCTTCGCAGCAGGGGGCAACAGTCGCAGTCCTCAAGGACAAACTACAAACGCTTCTACGGCACAATTCCTTCTCACCGTCGGATAGGGGAAATTCCGGCTTGAGTCCCGATGCGCTGGAAAAACTGCGCTCCCTGGGTTACGTGGCTTATCGTTCTCCAGTATCGCCAGCGGCACTCGCGGCAGGCCTGCCCGATCCCAAGGACAAGCTGGAGGTTTTTAACGCTGTTCTGAAGGCAACCGAGGCACTTCAGAATGGCAACTGGGAGGCGGGCGAAGCGCTACTGGCGAAGGTTCAGGAACACGATCCCACACTCTACGTCATTCCGTTTCTATTGGGCGAGTCAAGCCTGCAACACGAGAACTGGGACAAGGCGGCTGATGAGCTGGCACGTTGTCTGGAGCTGAACCCCAACTTCGATGCCGCGTTGACCGGCCTGGCATTAGCGCTCGAAAAGCTGGAACGTAGTGAAGAAGCGAAAAGCTGGCTCGATAAAGCCGTCACAGGCAACGTGCAGAACTACCGCGCTTGGTATCAGAAAGGCCTATTGGAGGAACCGAACAATCCCATAGCGGCGCAAGCAGCATATGAGAAGGCCATCGCCATCCAGCCAGGCTTTTTTCCGGGCCAGCGCGCGTTAGGAATGCTTTTTTTTCAACAGAGGAAATACGCGCCCGCGGCCATCCACCTGGAAAAGGCAATTGGGCTTGGAGTGGGTGACGCGCGCATTCACAACTATTTAGGCATCTGCTACGCGCAAACCAACCGCCTCGAAAAGGCAGTGCGTGAGCATCGACGGGCGATTGAGATCGATCCGGAATTGGCGGAAGCTCACTTGAACCTGGGGTTTGCCTACGAGAAGCTGGGGAAGAACCAGCCGGCAAGAGTGGAATACGACCGGGCATGTCGGCTGAGCGAGCAGATGTGCCGGCTGATTCCCTCCGGGAAGAAGTAGCGGCGGTGGATCGCGCCATGCGATCAGTGTTGCGGGTTGGACTGTGGCACCGCGCCGGCTTGTGCCGGGGAAGCTTCCAGGCGCTCAAGCATCTGTTTTGCCTGGGGGCTGAATGGACTGAGGGGATTCGCAGTCAAGAAGACGTGTAACTGGGCGACAGCGTCCGGCTTCCTCCCTTGCTTCAGGAACAAGTTGATGAGTTGCAGACGAGGCTGGGCCATCGAGGGATCGAGCTCGATGGCTTTCGTCAACGCCGCCTCGGCTTCCGGCAGCTTACCGGTGCGGAGGTTCAACGTACCAAGCAAGAACCTGCCCAGCGCTGATTCGGGCTGGCGGCGGAAACCGTCGTCAAGATACCTCTGCGCATCCAAAAAACGGTTCATCAGGATAGAAACATTCGCCAGATTGAAATAGGCCTGTCCGTCATTTTGATTGGTTCTCAGAGCGGCTTCGAACTGGCTTTGAGCGGCCTCGAAGTCTTTTCGGCTGAGGTAGACCGTACCCAGGTTATTGTGAGCGGGATAAAAGTCCGGTGAAGAGGTGAGCGCCTTCAGGTAGTGCTGGATCGCTTGCTCAGGATTTCCCTTGTGATCCGCTTGCACCCCTTTTTCGAATTCTTTGACTGTTTTCTTGGGAAATTGCTGGTTGTACTCGGCTGGAGCGACCAGGGCTGGGTTCCCGCCTGTGACCCGCCCCGGCAAGGGATCTTTTTTCGCGTTGGCGCGCGGAATGAGGGTGACCTGCACGAAGGCCATGGGCGCGGTGTCTGGGTTGAGGTCGACGCTTACGCTGAAAGGCTCGAAAGCATCATCGTTGATAGTGATCTTGTACGGGTTTGCGATCAGGTTGTAGAAGCCGAACCGGCCCTGGCCATCGGTGTAGGCGCTGGAAATAATGGCACCGTGCGTTTCGACCGATACCAGCACCGGGTGATCTGGAAAGTCACTTCGAGATACTCGAACGTTGCCAATTATCTTTCCGACCACGCCTACCTGTGCATCGAGCGCGCCGGGTGCGAAGAGGGAGATCAGAAGGGCGGACCAAACAAGGAGGCTGATGGCCGTGGGCATGGCAACACCTGCGAATCATAACACCGTGACTCGTCGTGGCACGGTGAACGTGAAAAGGGCTTGTTCCCAAAGCTAAGAGAACAAGCCCTTGAAAGCCGCGCAGCTTGTGGCTAGAAACTCAGCTTGAGGCCTATCTGCAAATTGCGCGCGTTGAGCGTTGCGGCAGCTTTGCCAAACAACGGGTCTTCCAAACTCGTATGTTGGCTGAACGGACTCCCGTTTGAGAGCAGGAAGTTCGCGCGGTTGAAGATATTGAACGCGGCCGCCTCGAACTTGAGGTTTAGGCGCTCAGTGAATTTGAAGTTCTTGGCGACCGTCATGTCTGCCGCCCACAGTCCAGGTCCGGTGAAGGTATTGCGTCCGAGGTTCCCGACACAGGCCAAACAGGGCGCTGTGAAGGTTGGGAAACCAGGAGCCGAGTAATTAAGAGGAGCACCCTTTGTAAACGCCCCGGAGCTGCTAAGCCCCGGCCAGCCGTTCTCCCAGGTGGAGCGGCTCTGAGAAAAGTTCGCCATACTGCTGTTCGGTCGATCTACGCCGGGGAATTGGCCATCCAGTGTCCACTCGCCGCCAGTATTGATGCACGTGCCATTGTTCACGTCGCTTTGAGTGCAAGTGCCGTTCGGACCGGTACCACTTAGGCTGGCTCCCTGAAGACGCGCGTAAGGCGACCAGTGAGGTCCGCTCTGGAACGACCAGATGCCATTCAAACTCCAGCCACCGATGACCTTACCCAAGAGTCCCTGCATATTCTGACCGGGCAATTGGTAAACGTAATTGAACACCAGCCGATGCCGGATATCGAACAGGGCATTGCCGCGATCCAGCCCTGGATTATTAGTATCGGTACTGTACCCGTCCCCTCCTGCCGAGCCGGCTGCCGACGTGGCCGAGTCATGCCACGATGATCCGTTGTCGATCGCGTGGCTGTAAGTGTAGTTGACATTGGCGGTTAAGCCATGGCTCACCTGCTTCCGCAGCGATAGCTGGAGAGCGTTATAGACCGAATTGTTGGTATTTTGCCACTCGCGAAGCACTCCGTAGTTCGGGTTGGGAAATCCCCCCAATCCAGTGATTGTTTGGCCGAGATTGTTGGTTACCGTTACACCGGCTGGGAGCGCGCCGCCGATCTGGCGGTTGATCTGCTGGGAACGGAACAGCCTGTGCCCGGCGGTGCCGACATAGTTTGCCTCTACCACTAGCTTGGGCGCGATCTCGCGCTGTATTCCGTAAAAGAAGTTGTAGACGTAGGGGTCTTTGATACCGCCCGGTGGAACGATTCCTGTCAGGAGTGCCGCGTCAATATTACTGGCAGCCCACCCAGAAAGATTACCGACTGCTTGCGCGCCCACACCCTGGCCGGGGTTTTGCCCGCTCCCTGCTGCGCTAGCAGTGAAGCCGGGCGCCTTTCCGGCGTTGGCCCCGCTCGGACCATAGATGATTGTTCCCGGTATACCCTCAGCCGGTCCGACCGCGTTAAACGAGTAGTACGGCAAATTCCAGCGCGAATTCGAGAGCGGATTGTACAGGGTGCCCTCGTAGGAAATCCCAAAGCCGCCACGCATTGACGTCTTGCCATCGCCGAAGACATCCCACGCAAAACCTATGCGAGGGCCAAAGTCGCGGTATTGGTTAGGTCCGAGGCTGGACGAGCTGGCAAAGCCCCCGGGGCCGCAAATTCCTGCCAGAGTCTGGGTATTAGCAATTGTGGGCATACAGCCTGCGGTACCAAGGGGTGCATTGGCGTTCATAACCTGCTGCGCCAGGGTTGCGCCTGGCCCAGGAACGAAGGTGGTAGCCAGGTTGTTCAATTCGGTGTGGCGCTGATAGAAATCCCAGCGCAGGCCGAGGTTCAATGTTAGACGCCTTGTGGCCTTCCAGTCATCCTGAACGTAAGCACCGACCTCCCAATTCCTCCAGTGCCGTGCGTTACTAGAAAGTGCAGGATTGGGATTAGGGTTCAACGTTTTGTCGGTGCACGGAACCGCAGTGCACAAATCGGGATTCACGCCCGCTGCCTGGCCATCAGGCGCATCCGCCGCAAAAAAGATCGGGTCGGCGAAGTAATAGTTCGGTCGCGCCACATTGAAAATGCTGTTTTCAAGGTTCCGGCGGAGCTCGCCTCCAACCTTGAAGTTGTGACTGCCGTGACTGATCGACACCATGTCGCCGTAAGTGTACTCATGGTCTTTGAAGAACTGTGGGTAGCCGCTGTAGGAACCAAACCCGGTCACGCCGTCAAGGAAGGTGACCTGCGGAACTCCCGGCTGGTTGGCGACGATCTGGGTGTTGTTTTGCGTGTATCCCAGCTTGAGCTCGTTCAGCACCGTGGGCGAGAAGGTATGCACCCAGCTGAGCTGTCCGTTCTGAAAGTAGTTATTGTTCGGGTTGCTGAAGCCCCGAGTGCAATTCGTATTGCAGTTCAACCCGCCAAACGAATCGGTATTGTGGTCGTAGTTGAAGGACACAAAGAGGCGATTGCTTGCGCTCCAGTTGTAGTCGATTCGGCCCATCCCCTCGTTCCCGTTGAAGAGGTTTCCCAGAAGCTGAGCTTGGGCGCCAGATATAGCCGTGCTGTTGTTCTCGAAGGGCGCAGTCCGACTCATCGTGCCAACAACGTTCCCACGAGACATAAGACTTGCAGCACAACCGGGGAACGCTGTCGCGTTCGCTTTTGTACCCGCATTCGCTGCGTCCTGAGGTGTAACCCCAAGTACCGGAATGAGGGACGAGAAACCACACAGGTATTGCGAGTAGTCGGGGGACCCGCCTACGCCGGTCGCCGGGACGAATGAATTAAGTGTCGTGCCGTTCGAGGCTCCGATGACCGAGGGGGCGAAATTCTTATAGAGCAGGGCAGCAACAGAATTGGGAGCTCCAGCTTCCACCGCAGATCGCCACTCCGGTGATTCCACTATGATTGACGCTGGCGGGAGTGTGGTCTTAAAGCGATCGCCCTGATACGAACCGAAGAAGAACAGTTTGTCCTTGATGATAGGGCCGCCGATCGTGCCACCGAACTGATTAAAGCGCAGAGGTGGTTTGGGCGCACCCGCCTGATTCGCAAAGTATGTGTTGGCATCCATGGCATCGTTGCGAAAATATTCCCACAGGCTGCCGTGGAAGGCATTGGTGCCAGACTTGGTCACGAGGTTATTAATGCTGCCGGCGCTGCTGCCATATTGCGCCGACATGTTCAACTGGAGCTGCTGGAATTCCTGCACCGTGTCCTGAATCGGGGTGTTAACAACCCCGCCGCTGAGGTCTTTATTGGAGATACCGTTGATGAGAAAGCCGTTGAAATTCTCGCGGACACCGTTGACCACAGTGCCGTGCCCGTTTTCCATCATGGTTCCCTGTACGTTGACTGCCCCGGGCGCCAGTTGCATCAGGTCATAGACGTTTCGGCCGTTGAGAGGTAGGTTGGCAATCTGCGTGGAGTCAACCGTCGTAGACAGCTTCGATTCTTCGGTATTCACCGCCGCGGTTTCGCCCGTGACTTCCACCATTTCGTGGGCCTCGCCCATTTGCATGGCGAAATCCACGCGTTCGGTTGTGCCTGCGTTCAGGACCACATTGTTGTTGGTGTAGCCCCTGAAACCGCTGGCTTCGACCGAAATCCTGTACGTTCCGACCGGCAGTTCCCTCACCGTAAAGGTGCCGTTGCTGGAGGTGGTAGCGGAGACGGAAAGACCTGTTCCCAGGTTGCTCACGGTGACCTTGGCATTGGGGATAGCCGCACCCGACGGGTCCGTCACGGTTCCGGCGAACTGACCATTCTGGACTTGCGCAAACCCGCTCAGCACCAGCACCAGCACTGACAACAACACAAGGCATAGCTGCAGATTCTTCATAGTCCTACCCTCTCGTCCCACGGAGTGTGTTGTTAAAGGAAGCATTTTCTGCTAGTTAGGCTCAACCCGACGGTTAGGAAGTGTTCCAAGATCGCACCTGACAACTCAAAGCGGCTGTATCGCCGCATAATGTTCAGTGTCAACTTAATCTTGGTTACGCGGGCAAAATTACCGCTCTAAAGCTCCGCATCCCCCGCTCTTGCACACGTAACCCGGCGGAGATTGTGGGTTAAAGGCACGTACATTTCCAAAACCGTGGCTTAACTAACTCAATCGGTTAAAGACATTCTGTCAATGACTGTTACTACAAACAGTAGACACTACTTAACAGGGCTACAGAATTTGGGAGACTGTCATCTAGATACCCAGAGCACGTAGCAGCAGGGGAATTAACTGTGCGGTTCGGCGTTGAGGCCCTGCCGGGGCTTATGAAGGAGTCGCGCTGGAGGCATTGATCTGGGGTGTCGAGCGACCACCCCGCGCCCTTCTTGGATTACCAATTCCTGGTCGGCCGCCTCGGCTTTGATCGTATCTATCTCGCCCGATGGCCAGCGAACGAGGATCGCGTCCACTTTGGTGGCCGTTCCCAACCCGAAGTGCAACCGGGGGTCGCTGGCCGACTCAAAGCTGGAGTTGGCCCGCACCTCGGCCGTCTGAGTCAGGCTACCAGCTTTGACCTGCACCCGGGCGCCGAAACCGTCGTGATTGGAACGCATTCCGACGGTCTTGATGCGTAGCCAGTGTCCGCTTTTCGCGCTTTCATCGCGCAGCAGGACTGGTGAACCATCCAGAACGCTAATCAGGAGGTCTTCTTTGCCGCGATTCAAGAAATCGGCGGTTGCGGCGCCCCGCGCGACATAGCGGCGGGCCAAGGGAGGCCCTGAGTTCAATCCGATCTCTTCAAACTTCCCGCCACCCAGATTGTGAAACAACAGCGGACGTTCGGCGTAAGTTACACCAAACGAGTGCTTATCCACTTGCGGATTCACGTGCCCATCAGCGACAAAGATGTCTTTCCAGCCGTCATCGTCAAAGTCCAGGAACTTCATCCCGAAGCCAAGGAAGGGAATGCTTATGGCGCCGAATCCTGCTGATCCCGCCATGTCGGTGAACTGGCCGTTGTGGTCGTTGTGATAGAGATTGTTGCTGTCATCGGAGAAATTCGCCTTGGCGATGTCGGGCCAGCCGTCATTATCGTAATCGGCGGAGTCAATGCCCATGCCGGCCTGCTCCCGCCCATCGGCGCTGTAAGCAACGCCGGCCTCCACGCCTACCTCTGTAAAGCCGCCTTTGCAATCATTGTGATAGAGCAAGCTGGGCGATGAGTCATTGGCCACATATAGGTCGAGACAACCGTCCAAGTCGTAATCCAACCAAAGGACCCCTAGACCGTAATAGCCGCTCGGATCGATTTTCAGCTTCTCGGTAAGATCGGTGAAGGTGCCGTCTCCGTTGTTGTGATAGAGGCGATCGCGACCACCTCTCAATCCCCGTGGCCCGCAAGAGACCGGGATTCCCCGGTACTGACAAAAAGGTCCTACGCCAAACTCGGGCAGATGGTCGAGATCCAGGTCAACGTAGTTGGCGACATACAGGTCGAGATAGCCATCGTTGTCGTAGTCGCCGAATGCTGCGCTGGTGCCCCAGCGGCCAGCATTGCCGACACCGGCCTTTGCTGTCACATCGCTAAAAGTTCCGTCGCCGTTGTTGTGGTAGAGAACCGCACCGTCGAGATACGTAATATAGAGGTCTTCCCAGCCATCGTTATCGTAATCACCCACGGCAATACCAAATCCCCAGCCGCAATGAGTCAAACCAGCTTTAACCGTAACATCGGTGAACGTCCCATCGTGATTGTTGTGGTAAAGCTTGCTCAGGTGGCATTTGCCTGCGCGCAAGTCTTCCAGCGTGGAGCCATTCACCAGGAAAATGTCCATCCAGCCGTCATTGTCATAGTCGAAGATAGCGATTCCACCACACATGGATTCCATGATGTAGCGCTTTTCCAGGCTTCCGCACGTGAGGTGGAAGTCGATGCCGGATGCTCGGGTCACATCGACAAACGAAGCGGCGCCAGGATTTGCAGCTTTCCTATCTGACGAATGTCTCGCCGTGGGCTGACGGCTTTTCACTTGTCGCGGGGAAGCGGCTGCAGTCACCCACAGGGCCGCGGCCATCAGGAATGCACCGGCCATCGGCACGGGCAGGAGTCGGAAGGAGAGCTTCACTGGACTCGGCCGCTGGCCATTCCTCCACTTTGGGGCTGGGCTTTTTTCAATTCGTCAAAGCGTTCCCATTCGTGACGAGCGTCGTCCGCGTTACCCATTTTTTGCAGAGCGCGAGCCAATTGGTAGTGCGGGCTCGGATCAGAGGGCTTCAGTTCTGCGGAGCGACGTAACGCCGATATTGCGGCCTGCAGGTCACCGTTGAACAGAAAAGCCTTCCCCAGATCGTAAAAAGCGTCCGCATTCTGCGGGTTGAGTTGAATAGCTTTTTGCAGGCGCGTAACCGCGGACTTGGAATCGCCGATTTCCAACAGCCCGCGGCCGAGTTGGTAAAGCACTTCGGGATTGTCAGGGGTATTGGTGACTTCTTTTTCATATTCAGCAATCGCTTCCTGGTTTCGTCCCAGGCTGGCGTAGGCGAAACCAAGATGATAGTGCCCTAGCGGAATTTTCGGATCCAACCGCAGCGCGGTCTGAAACTGCTCCACGGCTTGAACCGTGCGATTTGAATTCTGATAGGCGCGCCCCAGTAGGAGATGGCTCAGGGTATCCGAGGGCTTGAGCTTAGTGGCCTTTTCCAACTCGTCGGCCGCTGGTGAGTATTGGTTTTCCTGAAGCAGTACCAGCGCGAGATCGAAGTGAATATTGAAGCGTGCACTGTCGAGTCTTTCGGAGCGTTGCAACGTCTCCATCGCCAGCTCGTCTTGGCCCTGTTTGAAATAAACCAGCCCGAGCCAATGCCATAGTTGCGCGTCTTTGGGCCAGCGAGCAACGGCGTCGCGTCCGATCTCGGCTGCTTCGACGAGCCGTCCAGCTTGCAGGTAACCGAGCAATAAGCCACGGTTGACTTCGAGGTCCTCCGGCGACAATCGCCGAGCTTGCTCGAAATCGGACGCCGCTCGAGCGAAGTCGCCGGCATCGAGAGCGGCCTGTCCGCTGCGCACCAGCACCTGCACCCGCGCGTCAGGCGATTGCGCGGCGGCAACGATCGCACCAATGAATATCAGAAACAGGCTTGAAGCGAAGCTCGGTAGTCCGCGTCCTTCTGCGTAATGAGAGACAAGCCGAAAATGAACCCGCATGCAGCCCCGCTAAACTTGCATCGTAGTCTGTCGCTTGGCGAGGCGCAATTCGGCGGAGCGAACCCTGCTTTCTCGCATGACAATGAGCGCGTCCATAGGGTGTTCCCTGTATTTTTGGGGTTCGTATTTGTGGATTTGCTGTTGAAACTGTGCGATTCGCCCCGCCGCCCGGTTCAAGGCAGTGCCGACGGACTACTTGGTGATTACGCCGCAGGCGATGCGGTCTCCAGCATTTCCTGCGGGATCCGTTTTCATGTCGTCCGCTTTGGCATGGATCACGAGCGCCGTGCCGCCGTTACTGAAAAGGGAATGATTGTCATCGCCCAGGTTCACGTCGGGATCCGCTGTCTTGAATTTGGCCTTGCCATTGGCTTCCACGGTAAAATTCTTCATGTCGCCGGCGTGGTGGCCTTCCGGATTCTCCAGACCGTGCTTTTTCCCGTCGGGATTGAAGTGCGGGCCAGCCGACTTAAAGTCAGGCGCATCGCATTTAGCGTTCTGATGAAAATGCAGCGCGTGCTCGCCCGGCGGCAGATCGTGGAGGTTAAGCTCGAGCGCCACGCCTCCTCCGGGCTTGCCATCCGAGATGACGGCGGTGCCGACGCTCTTACCTTGAGCATCTTTCAGGTTGACCATGGTTTTCGCCGCGCTCGCAAGCGAGAGGGCGAGTACAGCTAAGGGGAATGCGATGACGAAAAGTGTTTTGGATTTCATGTGTGACATTATAGCCCCGTGCTAAATTACCAAACCTCACAATGTAGGCGGGGGCGTCCTCGCCCCTGGCGCTTACAGTTCCTCTATCTTTTTCTCCAATCGTCGGGCAATCTCGACTGGGTCAGTTCCCCGATCAAAACGGATCGGCTTGCCGATTTTCACCCGTACCGTGTACGGCCTAGCGAATTTTCTGCCTGCCTGCTTCAGCTCGAATAGTCCATCGATGCGCATGGGCACAATCGGTATTCGTAGATTGTTCGCGAGCAAGCCGATACCGGCGCGGAAGGGAAGCATCTTGCCGTCCGTAGTGTGGTGGCCTTCGGGAAATACCAGCACGCTGCAGCCGCGGTCTACCAACTCACCGGCGTAAGCAAAACTCTGCCGAAAACCAACTTCACGGGGCAACGGGAAAAGGTTCAACAGGGACACTCCCGCTATCCATTTCAGTCGGTCATAGATCGTCCCAAGGAAATGTCTTGTCAGTGGCGGGGTGCGGAGTGATTCTAGCGCCTCGCCCCCCGTCGCCGTCGCGAGTTTGTGGCGCAAGTGCGCGGGAAGCGCAGTCAGCACGAAACCAACATCCACCTCACCGATGTGGTTGCAGATCACCAGCACCGGCCCCGGTACGCCGCGCAGGTTCTCACGCCCTTCAACCCGAGGCCATCCCAGCAGAAACATCGCAGGGCGTAGTAACAGATAATGCGTCAGCAGTCGTATCCAAGTTACCGACCAGCGCTGCACCCAGCGTGGATAGTGATACTGCACCCGCGCCGGGACTTTGCCCTGCAGCATGCTCTTGAGATCTCCCACCGTCCTCACCGCTGCGAAGCGAGTCTCGCTAAGATCAAGCTGGTAGCGGTCTTCGAGCGCGCTGAGCAGCTCTACCCGGTCGAGTGAGCTCAGATTCAGATCAGTTTCGAGGTTGGCGTTGGAGCTTAGCTCCGCGTTCCTTCCAGTTATCCGCGCTATCAGTTCCGCCAAAGGGCTTGAAGCGGACTGACTCTTCTCCTTCCCGCCTAGGTGGGTGATCACGACTTGTTGGATCAGGTTGGTGCGCGGTTTTTGGGTAGGAGTGCGCGGGAAATCCTGCTCGGGCCAGACAAACCAACTGCGGATGCGCTGATACTCTGCGAGCGTTTCATTAGTCCGCTTCACAACCGGCTCGGGATCAACCTCATCTCCTAGAATCAGCACGGCACAAGGTTCGGCATTGCCGTCACGGGGCAGCCCGATCACGACGCATTGGTTTACCTCAGGTTGGCGTCGTAGCGCGGCTTCAAGATCTTCGGGATAGATGTTCATCCCGGCAGGCGTGACGATAACGTCTTTCTTTCTTCCCTTGAAGTAGAGATTGCCGTCGTGGTCGAGTTCCCCGATGTCTCCCGTTCCGTACCAGCCTCCATCCGATGCGACCGGCTGCAGCTCATTGCCATTCCAATATCCCGCGGCAACGCCACTGCCGCGCACCATGATCTCTCCATCCGGACCCAGTTTGACTTCGCGTCCGGCAAGCACTTTTCCAATCGACCCCTTGCCTAGACGGAAAGGATGATTCAGGCTGATGATTGACGTGGTTTCGGTGAGCCCGTAACCCTGGATCACGGCGTAGCCAAGGCGTCCCCAGAATTCTTCCGTATCGCGATCGAGGGCGGCGCCGCCGGAGATAAATGCCCAGAACTTCCAGCCAAACTGGCGATGCATGCGCCGGAAGATCCACCAGCGGTGAAGGAAGGGCTTACCTTGGGCGAACTGAAATTGTTTGCGAAACGTTTCCAGGCGGCCTTCGTCACCAAGATCACGCTCGATTTTTTCCTTCAGCGCCTGCAGTATTCGCGGCACCGCCACCAGCACCGAGACGTGCTCCCTCCGGATCGTGCCGATTACCTCGGCGGGCTTGAGAACATCCTGGAAAATCACCGTGCCACCCAAGAGTTGTGGGAGAAAAATTCCCAGGAACTGTCCAAAGACGTGACTGAGCGGCAGCAGGTTCAAGAAGCGAACCGGATGCACGAAGCGTGCATATTTGAGATATTTCTGAATCTCAGTTTCAAGTGGCGCAATGTTGGCGAGCACATTGGCGTGCGTGATCACCACGCCTTTGGGCGCTGCTGTGGTGCCGGAGGTAAAGACAATTTCAAGCGTGTCTTTGGACTCAATCGCAGGCACCTGGGGACGGACCAGTGAAAAATGCGCTAGACTTTCCCCCAAGTCTTCCAACACCAGCATCGGAGTCGCTGACCGAACATGTTCGCGTGAGCAGAGAAGAAGCTTGGCGCTGACTTGCTCATAAACTCGGAGGGCAAAGTCCGAGGCGGAAGCATCGTCGATCGGGACCACGATCACGCCGCGTAGAGCACATCCGAAAAAAGCCGCCACCCACTCGGCGGAGTTCGCTCCCCAAATCAAAACACGATCGCCTTTGTTGATGTCGCGTTTTGCTAATTCACCGGCCAGCCGAAATGCAGTCTCGGCAACCTGACGGTAGCTCCAGCGTGCGGTGCGATAGCCGCAGCGTTGCACGTAGGCGCACTCCTGGTCCCGTCGGAGAAAGTCGTCGAGATATTCGACCAGAGAGTGGCGCGCCACCACGCAAGCTTAACGCGTCGAGGCATTCCAGCGCCTGCGCGGTCTCGCGCCCGCTTCAGGCGAAGAATCTTTATGCGATACTCCTCCGTACTTTTAGGCGCAGCGTTCCATGCGGGACATTGGACAAATGAGATGTCGTCCAAAAACAGCTGGGGCATGTTTCCTGATTTTGGGGCTGGTGCTTCTGGTCACCAGTGCCTGTCAGTCACCTCCACAGGAAGCTGACAAGTCTCCCGCCCCGAGCGGTGCTATCCGCGGCTTCTCGGGTCCGACGCACGATCTCTCGCAAGATGAAGCATCCGGCGGACACACTCTGAGCAAGCACGTGAGCCGAAGCGATGAGCAACTCCGGCAGCGTCTCGATCGTGAGCGTAGAATCTCCGCCGCATCGACCTATACTGACCGCGAGGCTGCGGAGCGTGTGGTGGGCATGGTGCTGCAGCAAAATCAGGCGAAAATTCGGCGTTGGCTGGAGCCGGAAGGCGGACATCCCAACCTGGTGCTGGACTACGATGGAGACGCCGCTCACCCTATCGGCCGGACGTTGCGGCGTGGCGACGAACAGACGGCGCCTTGTTCGCATGCCCTGGTTGTCTTGAAGTGGAGCGGACCGACCGAGTATTACGTTCTGACTAGCTATCCGGAGTGCCGCTGATGAGCCGAAAGCATCCCGATGACCGCAAGAATACCGACATTCCCCCTGCCGATTTTCCGGTTTTGCGAGATTTTCTGCGGGGCTATTTCCACGAAGATCTGGTGGACGAGTACGGCTCGGCCGAGGCCGCCGCCCGCCAGTTCTGCGAAGACGCAGATGCGGAACAGCGTAAAGCTGTGGCGGAAGAGTGGGCGCGATTGTTAGAACCGAACAAAAGTTTGGTAGCGAGGAATGAAGTGATCAGAACATTAGGCGCCGCATACCAGTTTGAAAAAGATGATGAGATCAAGCAGGTCTCAGAGATTTTCCGGGAGTATGTTCGCGGGCACAATTTGAACTCCGAATCCTAGGCTGACATTCGGCGCGCCTGCTTGGGGCAGAATCCGGCGAGTAGACCCAGGAACTCGGTCAGATGCGGGGGGGCGGGCTGATTTCGTAAAGTGACGGCGTACCACTGGCGCCGGAAGCCGCGACCGCTCAATGGGCGGATCGCGACTCTGCCCGCTTCCGCACTGGGGGCGACGGCCCACCGCGCCAGAAAACCGACACCAGTTCCCGCAGACGCAAGCTCGATGATGGCTTCCGTTAGGGGAACTTCGATCACTCGGTGGGGCGTGATTCCGGCAGGCTTCAAAATCTTATTAACCAAAGTACTTTCTTCCCGCGGAGGATAGACGAGGACGGTCTCCTCTGCCAAATCACGCGGCTGTATCTGGTTGGATGACGCAAGCCGGTGAGCAGGCGCCATCACAATCACCAGTTCGTCTTCGAACATTGGAGTGGCACGAAGACTCTTGTTGCGCGGCGGGCAGCTCATGACGGCGACGTCCAGCTTGCCTTCGAGCAGAGCTGTAGCCGGATACGCGGTGGCGCCGGCATCGATATTTACTTCAACGCGAGAAAACTTGTTGTGGAACTTCTTGAGCAGCGGAGGTAACCAGTGATAACAGGTGTAGCACTCCGTGCTCAACCGGATCACTCCGCGAGCTCGGCCATTCAAGCCTTCGACTCGTGCTTCCGCACCGCTCAGCTCTTCGAGCACTCGGCGAGCGCAAACCAGTAACGTCTCTCCTGCGGGGGTCAACACCATTTTTTTCCCCAAACGCAGGAATAGTGCCGTGCCCAGCTTTTCTTCGGCGTCGCGCAGTTGATGGCTCAATGCCGACTGTGTGAGGTGCAAGCGCTTGCCGGCTTCAGTGACGCTGCCCGCTTCCGCGACCGCGGACAGCAGCTTCAGATGGCGGATTTCCAACCTCGCTTCCATGACATGAGCATAATTCATTCTAACGATGAAAACAAACAATAATTCTCATGCATAAGCAGGTGAGTCTAAACCGGCAGATTCCGAAAAACAATTCGGAGGCAAGAAGCGGATAGCAGGGGGGAATAAGTTTCGGGCAGGCTGGTTTCACTGGATGCATGCTTTTTATTTTCAAGAGGTCGGTAGACAGAACAAAAGGGGGTTGTATGAAGTACAGGATTGGACGGGCTCTAAGTTCACTATCAACGACTGTTTTGTTGTTCGCTGGAATGTGCCACGCACAACAAGCTGATCAAGTCATTAAGGTAAGTGTTCCATTCGAATTCAAAGTGGGGCATCAGAGTTTTCCCGCGGGAGAATATTCGATTGCCACTGATGCGCCTGGCTTTCTCGCTCTGCGCGATTCGTATGGCAGGGTGCTGACCAAGGTGCTGACAAACCGAGTCGAGTCCGCCGGACAGCCTGAGTCGAGCAAACTGGAATTCCTGAGTTATGGCGATCAGCACGTGTTGGCGCAAGTGTGGAGGCGGGGCGAGACTCGCGGCTATGAGTTGGCGCAGCCAAGACGCCGAACCTTCATCGCGAGTGGCCGCGTGCCGCACACAGAAGCGGTGACGGCGGAAACTCGGCCGTAGCGCTTTACAAGAAGACTGCGATCGTCGGAGGTCAGGGCATGAACACCGGCACGAATGGAAGCAATGGCATTCTGGAAGCGGCAGGCTTGCCCGTGTCAGATCTGCACGTGCAGGAGGTGATCTTGTCCGCAGAACGGGAACTCTACGAACTGGTCCAGAGACGCGCTGAGCTCATGAAGCGAATCGGCACCATTAAGCAAACGCTCGTGGGCCTGGCGAACATCTTTGGCAACTCGGTGCTGAGTGATGAGTTGCTCACTTTTCTCGACCGCAGACGGGCAAGCCGACAGCCCGGGCTTGCCGGCTGGTATTGATGGAGTCGGGGACCCCGCTCGGCACCCGTCAGGTTTGCGATCAACTACGGCGAAGATTCCCCGAGTTGATCGAGCGTCACAAAGATCCAATCGCCTCGGTGACAACCGTGCTTAATCGGTTGGTGGACTATGCTGAAGCACGATGCTCGACGAATGGGAACGGGCGCAGAGTTTGGGAGTGGATGGCGGAGGAGCGCGCCGGGATGGCGGTGGAGTTGCTACGGTCGATCCGGCCATTTGAGCAAAATCAGCCGCACTGAACACGGCATTAGCATTCCAAACTCATAGAATCAAATTTCGACTACAGTGCGGCGATGCGTTCCCAACCGCTGGGGTACGTGGTCACCAAGCCGAGATCGTCGACACTGATCTCGGCTGAAAATCCACTTTCGCTTTCATAACGATATTTATCCCTTGCAAGCCGCGTGTAGTGCTGGGAAAGCGGCTGAACTGTAAGTTCAGGGAATTTAACCCAAGCGGCAACGACCAGCTCACTGCTCCCTATGTCGAGGTCGAGACGCCTGATAGGGAGAGTGTTGGTGGCGGGCGTGATGGCGAGGTCGATGTCGGTACATCCGCCTAGCCCGGGCAACTCCTGCCCCGAACTGCGCCACACGCCGTGAGTCTCCACGCTCAGAGTGAGTGGCTTCGTGTCTTTTCCGATTGTGCACTCCAGTTCAGCCCGATAAGTGACCCATCTCTCGTCACAGTAGATTTCGTAATTCGCCAGCATTGGGCGCTGATCTTTCAAAGCTCCGACGACTGTGCCCTTTAGCAGCCAGCCTTCGATACTGTGCCAGAGAGCACAATATTCCGTTCCGTTGATCAGGAGGCTTTTCCAGGTAACCGCACACCTTAGTTCAAGAGTTTGCTTCTCGACATTCACTCTTTCCGACTTCCTCTGCTGACGCGTCCGCATCCTGGCCCCTTGTTTGGAATGGGCGTACGCAATGACAGCCAATGCTTCCTAATCTCTGCCCACGCCAAGCGCGTCGGCAACGCGGTTGATGTAGTTGAACCAGGAGGCTATGAGAGTAATCTGCAGGATGGCTTTATGGTCGAAGCCTGCGGCCCGCAGGCGGACGTGATCATCCTTCGATACTTTGGTGGCATCGCGGGTGAGTTTTACCGCATAGTCGAGCATCGCGTGCTCCTGCGCGGTGATGGAGGCAGCGGTGTAGTCCTTCTCCAGCGCTTCGACCAGGCTCTTGTCCAGGGTCACGCGACGCAGAAACTCTGCGTGGGACTCGATTCAATAGACGCACCGATTGGTCACCGACACCACAGTCGTGATCATTTCGTGCTGCCGCCGGCTGAGCGGCAAATCGGGAGACATGAGCGCGCCAAAGGTGGCAAAGGCGTGGTAAAGCGCATCCGGGATCAGGCTGTGAGACTCTACGATCAGCGCCCCACCGCCCTCAGACGGATGCACCGGAGTGGCGTACTCGACGGGGTAGAGCGACCTTTGGCTCTCCATCGCTCGGCGCAATTTTTCGTCGGCCTCGGAGAAAGGTATGGTGCGAATCCATGTCATAAAAAAGCTTTTCTTTGTGTCAAGATTCTAGCCGCTGCGATTCAGCCAGCCAACCTATATGGAAGCCATTTGGCTTGCCAATAATTAAATTGCATTAGAGGTGATCCGGCGGCGGTCTGAGACGAGGATTCAGGATTTCAGATTGGAAAAGTCCAGCGCGACGCTTCTACCCTCCAGGAATCTGCAAGCCAGATTTGAAAATGCCTTTTTCCGCTGCGTGTTACCCCATGCTCCAGTGGTAACCCACTCGTACACTCCCTTTCGGTAACCCTTAGTAACCATACGAATCTAGGTAACCAGCCTTACAATTGCCCTTGTCCGAAAGACCATCCCTCGGGTAAGTGGCAAAATAACCGATGGAATGGGCAACTCGCCGGTGAACTCCCGGGAATGTGGCTTTCCAACAGGAGATAACCGGAGCCGGAGTCTGCACTCTTATGGCGTTTGGTTTTGGTTTCAACAAGCAGAAGGTTCTGAGCACTGCGGAGAAGTTCGTCCAGCAAGGCAAGCTGCCCAGCGCCATTGCTGAGTACGAAAAGATCCTCAAGGCTGACCCTAAAGACCTCACGGTAAGCAACACTGTGGGAGACCTCCACGCGCGGCTTGGCCAAAATGACAAGGCCCTTGAATGCTTCAAGAGTGTAGGCGACGCTTATGCCAGCCAGGGCTTCACGGTCAAAGCCATCGCCATGTACAAGAAGCTGACCAAGATCAAGCCGACCCTGGAAGGCGTACTGCGGTTGGCCGAGTTGTACACGCAGCAGGGCCTGTTCAACGATGCGCGCGCGCAATACCTGCAGGTTGCAGAAGAGTTTCTGCGAGCCGGCGAACTCGAACAGGCAGTTCGAATCTTCCAGAAGACGCTGGAGATGGATCCAGAAAACGTGGCCATGCGGATGCGGCTGGCCGAGGTTTACCTCCGGCTCAATAAAAAGACCGAAGCCTGGCAAATTTTTGCTTCTGCCGCTGACAGCCTGCGAGCACGAGGCCAACTGGGCCCGGCTGAAGAAATTCTGCAGCGCATGCTCACGCTCGATCCGGGAAACAGCCACGCGCTGCTTCTGCGAGGGCGAAACGCCTTTGATTCAGGTGACATGGCCGGGGCCATTGCCAACCTGGAGAGGGTTGCCGACCTGGATACGCATCCCGACGGACTGCGTGCTTTGATGCAGGCTTTCCTGCAGAGCGGACGTTTGGACGAGGCGGGAATCCTGGCTGGAAAACTTTTCACTGTCCACAACGACACCGCAGCGATTACGAGTTATGCCGAAGCTTTAATGGCGGCTGGGCGTTTCGAGGATCTGCTGTTGGTGTATCAGCAGTATTCCGATCGGCTGCTGGCAACGGAGTCGGCGAACGTTCTGGAAAGTCTGCATGCCATGATTGGGCACGTTCGCGAAAACGCGCCGCTGCTGGAAACGCTGCTCGAAATACTTCAAAAAGCAGGAGACACCACTCACACGACTGAGGTTTACGAACTGCTGGCCCACGCCTACGTACACTCAGGAGAATTGGAAAAAGCCCGCGACTACTACCTGAAGCTTACCCAACTTGAGCCGCAGAATCAGTTGCACGCTCGCAATTATCAGCAGATCGTAGCGCGCTTGGGAGGCGGAATCGCGTCTAGGTTGATTACGGCAGAAGAAGGGGCGGTCCTGGTGGAGGAGTTGGAAGCTACCGCCCCGTTCATCGATCAGCGCTATGCAGACGATGTGGCTCTGACCGTTCGCGCGGCCCTGACCGATGCTGAGCTTTTCGTCTCCTACAACATGCCCGCCAAGGCTTTAGGGCCATTACTCTCCGCACTGCCCAAGGCGCCGAAGGATTTGCGTTTGAACCAGCGTCTGGCAGCCCTGCACACGCGGGCCGGGCGTTTTGCCGAGGCGGCGGTTTGCTGTCGGACGTTGGAAAGCGTTTATCACGATGCGGGACACCCCGAGGAGGCCAGTCGTTACGGCGAGTTGGCCAGCAAGTATGAGGAACGCACCTCGGCGGGCGTGGTCGAACCCGAAGCAGGGATCGGGACGGAATTGCAGCCGGAACCGCAAATTGCCTCTGCTGTCGCGGATCCGCTTCATCTCGCTCCCGTAGCGGAGAAGCACGCTGCGGCGGCGACGGGACTTTTCTTCCATGCGCCGGCTGGGACTCCACTGGGAAAGCCAGCCGTCCACACGGCCGAGTTCGAGGTCCAGTCGGCGCCCGCGGCAGAGAAAGAGATAGACATCTCCGAAGAGTGGGAGGGAGAACTCTCCGAGGAGCCATCGGCCGCTTCGCTTTCTGAGGAAGTTGCGGCCGCAACTCCAGCAACGGCAGCGCCTCCGCAGTCCCATGCGATCGAGGAAACAGTCGAGGAGATCCGCTTCTATTTGACGCATTCCATGGTGGATCAGGCGCGCCTGGCTTTCGCCAAGTTGGACCGCCTGAAACCGGGTGTGGCGATGCTTTCAGCCATGCGCGCGGAGATCGAAGCATCCAGCGCGCAAGCGCCGCCTGAGCCTGAAGCGGTCGAAGAAATCTCGGTGGAACAGATCGAAGCCGCTCCTGTCGAGGAAGCGCCACCGCATCCGCCCAAGCCCGAACCAGGCGCCCTGAATGAATTCGTGTCCCAACTGGACGATTCGCTGGGGGATGGCTTCCTACCCAAGACAATCACTCGCGAAGTCGCGCCAGCGTCAAAGCAGATGGCGCCAGAATATGCCGCCACGACTACGACACCTGCGCCCGCTGGTGTGCTGGGTGATTTCGTCTCGGACTTGGAAGCTTCGCTGGGTGACACCTTCCTGCCGCACGCGCCCGCACCGCAAGCCGAGATCGAAACTGAACCTGTGCCACCGCCTGGCTTGAAGAAAACAGGCAAGGGCAAAGTGGCCTCCGCCCCGGCGCCTCACTTCCCGACTCTTATGGCCTCGGCAGCAGCGGCAACGGCGCCAGCAATGGAGCCTGCCGCAGCCTCTCCGACTTTCACCTATCAGCCTACGAAGATGCGGTCCCTGGCTCCCGAGGCAGCGCTGGTTCCAGCGTCAGCAGGGAGCGCTGGGGTAGACCTAGCCGACATGTTCGGCGAGCTTAAGCACGAGTTGGAAGAGGACACAGCGACCGCCGACGAAGATCCCGAAACACATTACAACCTGGGTGTGGCTTTCCGCGAGATGGGACTGCTGGACGAAGCCATTGGCGAGCTACAGAAGGTATGCCAGGCGGTGGACCGCGGGCATACGTTCCCACAACTCATGCAGACTTACACCTGGCTCGCCCAATGTTTCCTTGATAAGGGAGTGCCGGAGGCGGCCATTCGCTGGTACGAGCGCGCTCTCAAACTCTCTGGCATTGACGAGCAAACCCGCACCGCGCTGCACTACGAACTGGCTTCCGCCTATGAGGCCGCAGGAAACAAGCCCGCGGCCCTCAATCATTTCACCGAGGTGTACGGCAGCAACATTGACTATCGGGATGTGGCTGAGCGCATTAAGGCCCTGAAGTCGTAGAATGTGGTGATGGGGCTTTTCTTAATCCTACAGGTCTGCGCTGGAATGTTCTGGAAATCGCTCCGACTAGACCGGAGAGCGCGAATTGACTCCTGATCCAGATACTCCCACGCAGGAGATACCACCTAGTTCCGTACGAACCAAGCTGTCGCCCTCGGATGGCCGTGGCGGGGCCGCCAAAGCATTGCAGTCGCCGCGAGCGGCATCTGCGGCGAACCGGCTGAGCGGCACCGAACTTTGGCTCCATCGGCTTCTGGTATTGCTGTTCGTGTTTCTCTGCGCCGGGGCAGGAGTGTTGCTGGTGGTAGTGCCCTGGACACCTCAGTGGACCGACAATTATCTGCTGCTGCGCTGGCCGGGGTTGCGGACATTCGCTTCCAATGGTTTTGTCCGCGGTTTGTGCAGCGGGCTGGGCGTGCTCGATATCTGGATCGGTTTCCGCGAAGCTGTCCATTACCACGAGGTGAAACAATCCTGAAAGTAGTTGTCGGAGCGTAATTCAGTTCTCTCGTCGTTGAATACTTTGAAAAAATCGCGGAAAAGACAATGCAATCATGAGTGAAAGTCCAATCAAACCTGCGCCCCTGGCGTACCAGAACGAACGTTTTCTCGACAGCCCGGATGGGCGAATCCTGCGCATCCTGTCAGAGTATAGTGAACCGCTTTCGCGCTTCCGCCGCGAGCAAATCCAGGACACGGTTGTGTTCTTTGGCTCGGCACGCTTCCATAGCCGCTCGCACGCTGAAGGGATTCTGGGCAACGTGCAAAGCAAAGGTGCCGGAACTTCACTAGACGCGCACCGGAAGGAGGCACTCGCCAAGGTGGAGATGGCCCGCTATTACGAGGATGCCCGACGCCTGGCGCATCTGCTTACCCGATGGTCCATACAAATTCCGGCGCGCAGGCGGCGATTTGTGGTCACCACGGGCGGCGGCCCGGGCATCATGGAAGCCGCCAATCTGGGCGCGCACGAAGCCGGGGGCAAGACCATCGGCTTGAACATTAATCTGCCATTTGAGCAAAATCCGAACTCCTATATCACACCCGCGCTGAACTTTGAGTTTCACTACTTCTTCATGCGTAAATTCTGGTTCGCATATCTCGCTAAGGCGTTGGTGATTTTTCCGGGGGGCTTTGGCACCCTTGATGAATTGTTCGAAATCCTGACCCTGGCTCAAACTCAAAAGCTGGCCAAAAAAATTCTGGTCGTCATCTATGGCAGCGAGTATTGGAATCGCCTGATCAATTTTCAGGCCATGGTGGATGCCGGTACCATTTCCGCTCCAGACCTCGATCTTTTCCGCATGGTGGATTCACCCGAAGAAGGCTTCGAATTTCTGCGGGATGGCCTGACTAAGTACCATCTAGGACCGGAGCAGCCGAAGCGCGAAGGCGAGGTAGTGCCAGTGCCGGAGATCGCCAAGACGAATCCATAGTGCGGTCGCCGGTCATCACGGTTCAGCCCTCGACACCACTGGCGGCTGAAAGACCTGCAACCAGGTTCTTGCTTGCTTCTCTATTACATAACTGATCGCACGCAGTTAGCCGGTGACGAGCCTACCCGTCGACGCCGGCTTCTAGAAAAAATCACTGAGGCGGCGCGCGGCGGCGTGGACTACGTTCAATTGCGCGAGAAAGACTTGACCGCTCGCGAACTGGAATCGCTGGCTGGCGAAGCGGTACGCGTATTGCGCGATATAACGAAGTCGGCCCAAAGAATCGGGAGCCAGCGCACCGAAACTCTGCTGCTCATCAACTCCCGAACCGGTGTTGCCATCGCTTGCGGCGCCGACGGGGTTCATTTGCGGTCCGACGATATTTCGGTGTCCGAAGCTCGCGATGTTTGGAGCCCTGCGGGGGGCGTTAGCCGCCCGACTGTCGGCGTTTCGTGCCACTCTGCTGAAGAGGTGCGCCGTGCCGCTTCAGAGGCCGCTGATTTTGTAGTCTTTGCTCCGGTGTTCGAGAAGGAGAGCGGACGCGCCAGCCCGGCTGGCCTAGAGGCGCTGCGTCAAGCCTGTCGCGAGAGGATCCCCGTCCTGGCCTTGGGCGGCGTGACCCTTGAAAATGCCAGAGCTTGTATTAAAGCGGGAGCCGCCGGGATTGCCGGCATCCGGTTATTTCAGCAAAACAATATCCGCCGAGTAGTCGAAGTTTTGCGCGCCTTAACCAATCGATGAAGGTGATGCAGAGCTGTCTTTCTTCGAGCTGGGAGTCTCCGGTTGTGACTTCCGAGTTATGCCATACTTGAAAGCTCACCCGTTACCAAGACGAGGGTGACGGGCGTCGTAGATCTACTTAGGAGAGAAAGCTCTTGGCCCTGCCGCCGGACGCGCTTTGGTATAAAGACGCGGTCATCTATCAGGTGCACGTCCGCGCGTTTTACGATAGCAGTGGCGACGGTATCGGGGACTTTGCTGGCCTTGCCCAAAAATTGGACTACCTGCAGGACCTGGGTGTCACCGCGATTTGGCTGATGCCTTTTTTCCCCTCGCCCTTGCGCGACGATGGTTACGATATCTCGGACTACCTCTCCGTCCATCCCCACTACGGAACGCTCGACGATTTCAAATTATTTTTGGACGCGGCACACCAGCGCAAGCTTCGAGTCATCATCGAAATGGTGCTGAACCATACCTCGGACCAGCACCCCTGGTTTCAGGAGTCCCGCAGTTCGACCAGCAATCCGCGGCGGGGCTGGTACGTATGGAGTGACACCGACACGCGCTATCGAGGAGCTCGCATCATTTTTATAGACACCGAGCTTTCCAATTGGGCTTGGGACCCGGTTTCAAAGGCCTATTTCTGGCACCGCTTTTTCAGCCACCAGCCTGACCTCAACTATGACAATCCGGCCGTGCGGGAAGAAATGTGGAAGATGATGAAGTTCTGGCTGGACCTGGGTATCGACGGCTTCCGCCTGGATGCGGTCCCTTATCTAGTCGAGCGTGAAGGGACGAACTGCGAAAATCTTCCCGAGACCCACGCGGTCATCAAAGACTACCGCGCGCGTATCGATCAGCAATTTCCCGGGCGCATGCTTTTGGCCGAGGCTAATCAGTGGCCCGCTGATCTTCGCCCCTATTTTGGCCATGGGGATGAGTTTCACATGGCATTTCATTTCCCGCTTATGCCCAGAATGTTCATGGGCCTGAAGCTGGAAGACCGAAAGCCGATCACCGAAATTCTGCAGCAGACGCCCTCGATTCCCGAGAATTGCCAGTGGTGCCTGTTCCTCCGCAATCATGACGAGCTCACCTTGGAAATGGTGACAGACATGGAACGGGACTACATGTATGACGAGTATGCGCGGGACAAGAGCATGCGCCTGAATCTCGGTATTCGCCGTCGACTCGCGCCCTTGCTCGATAATGACCGCAGGCGCATCGAATTAATGAACGGGATGCTGATGTCGCTCCCCGGAACGCCAATCATCTACTACGGGGATGAAATTGGGATGGGCGATAACGTAAAACTGGGCGACCGCAACGGCGTGCGGACACCTATGCAATGGAATGGAGGCTGGAACGGGGGATTTTCAGTAGCGGATCCGGAGAGCCTTTACGCGCCGCTCTTGCTGAATCCAGTGTACGGATTCCAGGCGGTCAATGTACTGTCGCAAAAGCGATTTGAGCACTCGCTCTTTTCGTGGACGAAACACATCATCAGCGTTCGCAAATCGATGCCGGTTTTTGGCCGCGGTTCAATCGAGTTCCTTTATCCGGCGAACCACAGAGTGCTCGCTTACGTGCGGCAATTGGGGAAGGACAGCATTCTGGTTGTAAATAACCTTTCGAGTTCCGCGCAAGCGGTGGAACTCGATCTTCGCCGTTACAAAGGCAATATTTTGATCGAGATGTTTGGCAGGAACATTTTTCCGCGAGTGGGGGACCTGCCGTATCTGCTGACCATGGGTCCCTATCAGTTTTACTGGTTCCGCTTGCGAAAGATTTGACGGAAACGAGAACCTAACAGGTTTTAATGGAGGATTGGTTTGGCGGAAGAAAGCATTCTGACGGATGATTTCCTTCGCGAGCTGATCAACGTTGGAGAAGTGGATATCCTAATTGGGGTGCCCACCTACAACGACGCCGACACTGTCGGCCAGACAGTGCAAGCCCTTCGCGCCGGACTTTTGCAATATTTTCCCCGCCAGAGAGCCGTCATTATCAATGCGGATGGAGGGTCGAAAGACGCTACCCAGGAATTGATCCGCGCCGCTTCAATCAGTGATCTGCAGCACGGTTCGAACCTTCAGACCTTGCGAACGCTGCACAGCATCAGCACGCAGTATCCCGGCGGAGCCGCAGGTGGAACTGCCTTGCACACGATACTTGCGGCTGCAGATTTGTTGCGCGCGAGTGCGTGCGCGGTGATTTCAGCCGACTCTGCGAACTTCCAACCGGAATGGATTGAGTCTCTGCTGCGCCCGGTTTGCTATGACAACTTCGATCTGGTTACGCCGGTTTACCGCCGCCACAAGTTTGACGGGCTGCTGGTGCGAAATTTGCTGTATCCCATGACTCGCGCCATCTATTCCCGGCGTATAAGGGAACCCTACCCGGCGGAATTCGCGTTCTCCGGCCGACTGGCTGGCCACTTTCTAGGACAGGATATCTGGTCACAGGATGTTGGCCGTTCAGGCGCCGAATTCTATCTCACCATTGCGGCGATCGCCGGAGGCTTTCGCCTGGCGCAAAGCTTCCTGGGGGACAGGCCGCACGCGGAGCGCGCAGCGCCCGATCTAGTTCCGGCCATGCGGAGGACCGCGGGTGTATTGTTCTGGTCACTGGAGCAGAATTTCCCCGCCTGGAGCGCAAGTCAGGATTCTCAGCCGGTACCCACCATTGGACCGGAGCACGAAGTAAGCCTGGAACCGCTGCGAGTGAGCCGCAAGCGGCTGCATCAAATGTTCGTGCGCGGGGTCACTGACCTGGCGCCAGTGCTCAAGTCCATTCTGTCCTCTGAGACTCTTGCCGAACTGGAACGCGCGGCCGCCGTTCCCGAAGAGGATTTCTGTTACTCGAACGAATCGTGGGTGCGAACCGTTTACGAGTTTGCCGCCGCATATCACAAGAGCGTCATTAGTCGCGACCACGTCGTCCAGGCGCTGGTGCCTTTATACCGTGGAAGAACCCATACCTTTCTGGCCGAAAACCGTGACGCCTCGGCAGACGAGCTTGAATCGAATGTCGAAACTCTCTGCCTGACGTTTGAGCGGACGAAGCCGAACCTGCTGGAAATGTGGGACGGAGGAAAGTGAGGTCACAATGTGGGACACGATTGTCGGCGAATTGATCCAGGCTACCCGTGAAACCTGGCATAGCGTTTTACATTTCTTACCTCGATTGATGGGCATGCTGGTGGTTGTGCTCCTGGGCTGGTTGCTCGCCTATATCCTGAAATCGATCTTGCGCAGCATCCTGCGTCTGGCAAGGTTCGATCGGCTGTCGGAGCACTGGGGCGCCACCGAATTGCTAAACAAAGCGGCCCTACCCTCGTCCAGCGAATTGCTTAGTCGCTTCGTGTTCTGGATCGCCTGGCTAGGCTTCATCCTGGTCGGGGTCCGGGCGCTGGAAATCGTTGGCCTGCAGGAACCCATTGCCAAGTTTTTTGGCTTCCTGCCCAGACTGTTCGCAGCGCTATTTGTCTTTTTCTTTGGATTGCTTGCGGCGAGCTTTTTCTCCCGAGCGGCACTGCTCGCAGCGGTGAACGCAGACCTGCCGTCACCGCGTCTGGTAAGTGCCACCATCCGAACCCTGATCATTATTTTCTCCATGTCGGTGGGCTTCGAGGAACTTGGTCTGGGGGAGCACACTGTCCTTGTGGCTTTTGCCATCGTGTTCGGAGCTCTTATGCTTGGTCTCGCCTTGGCCTTTGGCTTGGGCGGCCGTGAACTGGCCCGTCAGTATTTAGAGAGAAGATTTGTGCGTGGGCACAAGGAGGAGAAGGAGGATGAGCTATCGCCATTGTGAGCCTCGCGTCCCGTCCGATGGCTTCAATGCATAAGCCCCTTCTTCTTATCATGATGGGGTTGGTCGGCTGCGCGGAATCAAGATCGCGCCGGTTACGAAGGGCATTATTTTGCGGCACCAGCGTGGGAGAAAACAGCATCAAAAGAGATATACTGTACTTCACCAGGAAGTGACCGTCCCTTCCGAGAAGACCAAATCGATGTCAATGAAGACTAAAGCCGCAATTCTTTTCTCCTCCGCCGTTGTTTTGTTGTTTATGGCAGTCGGTGGCCTGGATGGTGTTCGGGCCTCCAGCAACGATGGGGCGTACCGTCAACTACAGGTATACAGCGAAGTGCTTGCGCGAGTACGCAGCGAGTATGTCGAAGAGCCAAATATCCCGGCAGTGACCGACGGCGCTCTGCACGGACTGCTGGAATCGTTGGACGCTAACTCCAGCTACCTGAGCCCGGCCGAGTACAAAGAGTACAAGTCGCACCGGACTGAAGCCAAGGGCGAAATCGGAGCAGCTGTGTCCAAGCGCTTCGGGTACGCCGCCGTAGTTTCGGTCATTCCTGGTGGGCCGGGGGATAAGGCTGGGATCGAGGCGACGGACATTATTGAAGCGATCGAGGGCAAGAGCACGCGCGAGATGTCGCTGGCGGAAGTCCACAATCTGCTAGACGGGCAGCCCGGTTCGAACGTGAGCGTGTCGGTGGTGCGCGCCCGTCGCGCCGAGCCGCAGAAGATCGTCATTACTCGCGACCTCGTCACCGTCCCTCCCGTCACCGATAAGATGGTAGAAGACGGCATTGGCTACATCCGGGTGGATGGTTTCCCCAAGGGCAAGACACAGGAGATTGCTAATAAAGTCAAAGCGCTGCAAAAGTCGGGGGCAAAGAAACTGATCCTCGATCTGCGAAATTGCGCTGAAGGTGACGAAGCGGAAGGCATCTCCACCGCCAATTTATTTCTGAATCATGGGACAATTACTTACCTGCAAGGCCAGAAGTATCCCCGGGAAGCCTTTAACGCTGATCCGTCGAAAGCGATTACAACCCTGCCCCTGGTGGTAATGGTGAACAAGAGCACCGCGGGACCGGCCGAAGTGGTGGCTGCCGCAGTTCTGGAAAATGCCCGGGGCGACGTGGTGGGTGACAAGACTTTCGGCGACGGTTCGGTGCAGAAAGTGATCGAGTTACCGGACGGCTCGGCGCTGATTCTCTCCGTCGCGAAATATTACTCGCCGGGCGGGAAGGCGATCCAGGACGTAGCCGTGACTCCAAACATTCTGGTCGCCGACGCCGACGATGAGGCGGCGCTTCCCGATGATGAGCAGGAGGCAGCTCCGCCGGATGATGCGGCGAAGAAGCAGCCTCCGCAACAGGATGACCAGCTGCGCAAGGCCATTCAAGTCCTAAAAAGCCGGCCCAGTTAGTCGAGCTTAGCTTTCGTGTGTCTTGATCGCGCGTCTTCGGGCGCGCGATTTTTGTTTGGCCTATGCCGGTCTTTCGCACCTCGCGGACCGGATGCCAAGGCTACCAATACGGCGGCTAAACCACAACTGCTATCCTAAAGTTGATTTCCCATGGAGTACCTCTTTCAGGAACAGGCGCCGGTAGAAGCCACCAACCGGAAGCTGGTCGGCCGTTTGTTCATCGGGTTGCTGGTGCTGGCTTCCGCACTGGTTGGCGCGACCGCAGGACTTCTGCTGGTCTACTCCACCGACCTACCTCAGGTCCAGGAGCTGGAACACTATCGCCCCAGCTCTATTACCGAACTCTACGATGACCAGGGACGAATCATTGGCTCCTTTGCGCTGCAGCGCCGTGTGGTTGCCGCTTACCAAGACTATCCCCAGGTACTGCGAGAAGCTCTGGTTTCGATCGAAGACAAGGATTTTTATCGTCACTCGGGCGTTAACCTATGGCGCATCGCGGGCGCGGCTTATCGCGATATCGAGTCT
Organism: uncultured Acidobacteriota bacterium; assembly: GCA_963696025.1. Lineage (GTDB taxonomy): Bacteria > Acidobacteriota > Terriglobia > Terriglobales > Acidobacteriaceae > JABCYV01. The sequence goes on along the minus strand of CAVOII010000012.1, from coordinate 355,744 downwards.
GCCGGAAGGGTGCAGGGCGCATCCACGCTAACCATGCAACTCGCGCGAAATCTCTTCTTGTCGCCCGACCGTTCATTTCATCGCAAGATCCAGGAGGCGATGCTGGCGGTGCAGATCGAGCGGCGCTTCACCAAGCCGCAGATTTTTACGCTATACGCCAATCAGATCTATCTGGGTCACGGAGTGTACGGATTCGAAGCCGCCTCGGAGTTTTACTTCAGCAAGCCCGCGAAGCAGCTCTCTCTTGATGAGGCCGCGCTGCTTGCGGGTTTGCCCAAATCACCTAGCTACTATTCTCCAATCGTTCATCCCGACCGCGCGCTCAAGCGCCGCAACCTCGTGATCAATTCCATGCTCGAGGATGGAAAGATTACTGCGGAACAGGCCGCCGCCACCCGGAATCAACCGATCGAGCTAAAGCTGCTGCGCGATCCCAATCCGCTGGCGCCTTATTTTGTTGAGGAAATCCGGCGTTATCTGGAGAACAAATACGGAAGTGATCAGGTGCATGAGGGTGGCCTGCGCGTCTACACCTCGCTCGACGTGGATCTGCAGCGCGCAGCGAACCAAGCCGTGCTCGATGGTCTGGCGGGATATGAGCGACGCCACGGCTGGAAGGGCCATCTGGAGAATGTATTGACGAAAGAGGTGACCCTCGCCAACTACCAGCACCCGGATTGGGACGACGAACCCGAGGTGAACGGCTACCAACATGCTTTGGTGACGGCGGTCTCATCGGGTTCCGCGATGGTCAAGTTTGGAACCCACGTATCGTCCCTCGCATCGGCTGATGTAGCGTGGACCCGCCGTAAGCTGCAAGACATCCTCAACGCCGGCGACATCGTCTATGTGAAAATCCTCGCGCTCGCATCTGATGGCAAGGCGCGGGTCAGCCTGGAACAGGACTCGGGCGCGCAAGGGGCGTTGGTCGCGATTGACAACCCCAGCGGCGGCATCAAGGCCATGGTCGGCGGACGGGACTTCAATGAGTCCAAATTCAACCGAGCCACACAAGCACTGCGCCAGGCAGGATCGTCCTTCAAACCTTACGTGTACACCGCCGCCATTGATCAAGGCGCTAAACCTGACGACACCATCCTGGATGCGCCGACCACCTTTCAAACTCCCTCGGGCCCTTATGTTCCGCACAATTATGACGAAAAGTTTGAAGGTACGATCACCCTGCGGCGGGCGCTTGCGCAGTCTCGCAACGTTCCTGCGCTGAAGGTGGCGGACAGCCTTGGCATCAAAACCGTCATCGATTATGCCCATCGTTTTGGAATTACGTCGAACCTGCGACCGTACCTGCCAGTGGCGCTGGGAGCCGCCGAGGTCACACCGCTGGAGCAGACCTCCGCTTTCAGCGTTTTTCCCAATGATGGGGTACGCATTACGCCGCGATACATCACCAAGGTCACCGACTATCAAGGCCGCGTGCTGGAAGAAGACTTTCCCGATGTGAAAGACGCGATCAGCGCCCGTACGTCACGCATCATGACTTCGATGCTGCAGGAAGTAGTGCTGCACGGAACCGCGATTGCAGCGGCCGCGATGAAATATCCGCTAGCTGGAAAAACCGGCACCACGAACGACTTCACCGACGCCTGGTTTGTGGGCTTCTCGCCAACGCTTACTTGCGGGGTCTGGATCGGATACGACGAGAAAAAATCATTGGGAGCGAAGGAGACCGGCGCCCACGCCGCCTTGCCGATCTGGATGGATTTTATGAGAGTGGCTTTGGCAGGAAAGGATCCGGGCACATTCCAGCCAGTGCCGGAATTGGCGCCGAATCCAGTGGTACAAAACGTTGACACGCCAGACACGGCGCCAGCTGCGGAAGAAGCGCATTAAACCTAATTTCCTACCAGCCCTCAGACGCTTCGCGATTTGGACCTGGGGGTCTTTATAGGTATCATTCGTGTCGACGTGTCGACCTTGGACCCCGAACAGGAGCGGCAACGGCTGGCACGGCTATATGCTGGCATGACTCCTGAGGAGCTGCAAAATGTGGCGCAGTCCGGAGGGTCCCTTACCGATGCCGCTTTGGAGGCACTAAAGGAAGAGGCCAGTCGGAGAGGGATTGCTATTCGTGTAGATCGGGCACCGGCCGGAACGGACCAGATCGAAGAGCGGAAACTAGCGATGGTTCGCCGCTTTCGAGACTTGCCCGAGGCCCTTCTTGCCAAGGGCAGTCTCGATTCCACCGGGATCGAGTGTTTCTTGGCGGACGACAACATGGTGCGGATGGATTGGTTTATTTCCAATCTTATTGGAGGAATTAAGTTACTGGTCGATGAAGAGGACGCAGAAGCTGCCACGGCTATCTTGGACCAGCCCATTCCAAAAACCATCGATGTGGAAGGCGTTGGAGAATACCAGCAACCCAGCTGTCCCAACTGCGAATCGTTGGATGTCAACTTTGAGGCGCAAAACGCAAAAATTGCATACACCAGTGCATATTTTGGTGTACCGATCCCTGTTCAGCAAAAAGCGTGGGTTTGTCACGCGTGCGGTCACCATTGGCAGGATGGCGATGCGGTCAAATAGCTCGTGTCCGGCATGGGCTAAAGCCCGTGTCATTTACGGATTTTCACGGCACGGCTGAGCCATACCCTTCCCAAGGCCTCGACTATAATTCTTCCGCCATGAAAGCCCTCTTTCGCCTGGTGCTGCTGGTGTTGGTTCTGCTGGTGGTGGCACTGGTTTCGGCGCTGACCGCTATGCGCCTCGCGATCCACGGACGCGAAGTCACAGTACCGGATCTGGTGGGCAAGACCCCCACCGAGGCCCAGAGAATTGCCGAGCAGAGTGAATTGCAGGTAGAAGTGGAACAGCAGTATTACAGTCCCAACGTGCCAGAGGGAAGAATCCTGTCGCAACTTCCGCCGCCAGGCACGCAGGTGCGCCGGGCCTGGCAGATTCGCTTGGCTCAAAGTCTGGGGCCGCAGCGGGTGGAGATTCCAAACGTGTTAGGTCAGAGCGAGCGCGCAGCCGATATCAACATTCGACGGCACGGGTTGGACGTCGGCGTCATCGCTCAACTGCAGCTGCCAGGCGCTCCAGGTGATCAGGTAGTGTCCCAAGCTCCGCCACCGAACGCCAGCGGTGTTTCGGCACCCAAGATCAGCCTGTTGGTGACGGACCCTCCGCAACCCCAGGCTTTCATCATGCCCAATTTCGTGGGTCAGCCGCTGGGCAGCGCAACCTTGGCTCTGCAGGATACCGGAATGCGCATAGGAGTTGTAACTGTTGCGGGACAGGACGTAAGCAATTCGTCTCAAGCTTCCCCCGCGAACGTGATTATGACGCAAACTCCGGCGGCGGGAGAAAAAGTGATGGCGGGCGCCGCTGTGAACTTCGAAGTCCGGTAGAACTTCTGCGCCACGGATTTTACACGGATCAACACCGACCTACATTGCAAGGATCATTCCGGTTATCCGTGTCAATGCGTGAAATCCGTGGCTAGCTTTTCCCCAGAATTGCAACAAAGAAACCGTCACACGGGTGCACACCCGGAATCGTTCTTATATACGGTCCGCTCATAAGCGAATCAAGATCATTCCAAACCAGTTCACTCGAAGAGTGAAGCCGCTCCAGTTCATGGCGACTGTCAAGCACATGGAATGACGAGTCAGCAGCAATCGCCTTCTCCACGACTTGCGAATTCTCCTCGGGCTCCAGGGAACAGGTCGAGTAGACGAGCCTTCCGCCGGGCGCGACGTGTTGCATCGCCGCTCGCAGAATTGCCAGTTGCCGGATCTGTAAATCGCCGAGATCCTCCGGCCTGAGTCGCCACTTGATCTCGGGATTGCGGGCGAGCGTTCCCGTGCCGGAGCAGGGCACATCAGCTAGCACGCGATCGAAAGCAATGCTGACCGGAAGGTCACGCACATCGGCGGTGACCACTTGGACATTCTGGGCCGGAACTTGCTTTCGTAGAAGCCGCGCACGATGTGAATGCAACTCGATGGCGACGATGGCCGCATCAGGGTTACGCTGGGCAATGAGTCGCGTTTTCCCGCCGGGCGCCGCGCAGCAATCGAGGATACTTGATCCCCTGCCAACCAGCAGAGCGACAAGTTGGGAGGCCTCGTCCTGAACCGCCGAGCGACCGTCCAGAAATGCCCTGGTTCGAGTCACATCGCCCAATTGAACTCGGCGCGCTGACGCCAGCAATCTGCCCGGCGCAAGTTGAATCCCGCCCTGCTTTAGCTCGTCGTCGATTTCGTGATCGAGTCCGGCCTGACCGAGCTGAATTGCGGTTTCAGGAGTGCGTTGATCATGCGCACAGACTTGCTGCGCGGCGTGATAACCGAGTTCGTTGACCCACCGTTTGACTAGCCATTCTGGATGTGCAGAGCGCTCGGACAGTTCTACAACTGACGTGACATCAGCGATGGCCGGAGTCTCGCGAAACCCCCTGGTCTGGTTCGCTAGTTTGCGCAAAACGGCATTGGCAAAGGGTACCGCGGAACGCTTCCGCGCCCGCTTCACCAGTTCGACGCTCTCATGGACGGCTGCGCGTTTCGGAACTCGGTCCAGAAAAATGATCTGATACGCTGCAAGACGTAGCGCAATTAAGACTTCGGGATCGAGCTTCTCCAGCTTCTGCGAACAAGCCTGGCTGATTTCGTGGTCCAGCAGAGATCGCCAGCGAAGCACTCCCATCACCAGTTCGGTTGTGAGACCGTGATCTGCTGACGAGAGTTTTGCATACCGCAAAGAGTGCAAAAGTTCTGATGCGTAAGCATTTTGCTGCTCAACTCGAAGCAAGATATCGGCAGCTGCAGCGCGAGCGGGGGAGACAGGCATCGGTGCCTTCAATTGTCATCCCGAGCGGAGGACGCCCGGTCACCCCGACCGGGCCTGCGGACTCGAAGGATATCTGCCGCCGCAACCGTGACGAAGATGTAGGGATGCTTCGACTCCTCCCCCACTCCGCATTGCGGAGTAGCGCACTCGCTCAGCATCTCAGTTTGTGAAAGCGCGGTCATTCCCCTACCTTCTCGCCGGTGTGCGGACGATATCCGTGGACGAAGTCCTGGGCGGGCATCCGCTTCTTGCCTTCGGGTTGCACTTCCAGCATCTCCAACGACGTTTGGCCGCCGCATCCGACGAACAATTGTTCGCCTTCGGCAAGAAGTTCACCCGTCGGGAGCGCCCGCTGCACACTCGCCGCATTCCAAACATGCAGGTTCTTGCCGCGAAAAGTGGTGAAGGCACCGGGCCAGGGCTGGAATCCGCGCAAGCGATTGACAACTTCTGCCGCGGAACGGCGGAAATCAATCCGGCCATCTTCTTTCTTAAGAATGGGCGCCAGTGTCGCTTTTGCGTGGTCCTGCGTTTGCAGCTGAACCGTTCCGGCTTGTAGCCCACCCAGGGTCTCGGCCATGAGATTAGCGCCCAAGGCCGCGAGGCGCGGTGCCAGCGTCTCAGCCGTGTCCGAAGGCGTGATGGCAATTTCCTTCTGCAATAGAATATCGCCAGTGTCGAGCCCAGCGTCGATCCGCATGGTCGTTACGCCGGTCCGGGTCTCTCCGTTGGCAATTGCCCATTGAATCGGTGCGGCCCCACGGTATTTCGGCAGCAGCGAGGCGTGCAGATTGAGATTCCCGAGCGGCGGCAAGTCAATCATCCACTGTGGAATGATGCGCCCATAGCCCACCACGATAATCGCTTGAGGGTTGAGGGCAGAGAGCCGCGCCCGGAATTCTTCGTTATTCTTGATCGTTTCCGGCTGCGTGACCGGCAGCCCCAACTCGAGAGCGCGCTGCTTTACCGGAGACAAGGCAAGTTCCATGCCGCGCCCCCGCGGTTTGTCAGGCTGAGTAACAACTAATCCCACCCTGACGCCGACGTCCACCAGCTTTTCAAGCGTGGGCACAGCGAAGCGCGGCGTACCGCAAAAAACGAGATTGTTGGAAGCGGACATCGGAACGCCGGAGGTTGGACCTCGGACCTTAGACCTGAGACCTAGGCTCCAACTTCCGCGCACCCGGCTGAGGCCTGAAGTCTGAGGTCCGGCTTCTACCACTCACCCGCCTTCACCAGCTTGCGAATCTTGCGCTTGATGAGGTCGCGCTTCAGGGCGCTGATGTGGCTAATGTAAAGCTTGCCATTCAGGTGATCGGTTTCATGCAGAAAGGCTCGGGCCAACAGCTCTTCACCCGTCTTTTCAAACCATTTTCCATGCACGTCCTGGGCGCGAATTGTAACCTTGCGGGCGCGGTTCACAGGCTCGCGAAACTCCGGAATGCTGAGGCAGCCTTCATTTTGTCTGATGCGGCCTTCAGTGTGGATAATTTCCGGATTCGCCAGCACCACCTGCGCACCGGGGTCTTCCTTGAAAGTGATGTCAATCACCGCAAGGCGTTTGGAGATCCCGATCTGCGGCGCCGCCAAACCCACACCGCGTGCGGCGTACATGGATTCAAACATGTCGTCTACCAGCTTTTTCAATTCGCGATCAAAAACGGTGACCGGTTCCGCGGGTTTCTCCAGAACCGGATTACCAAACTTCACGATGGGATAGATCATTCAGTAGTTCTTCAGCTGTTGAAGATATCCTTCAAAATTGCGCAGAGTCTCAGGCATTGAATCGCCGCCAAATTTCTCCAGCGCGCAACGGGCCAGGGTCAACGCGACCATGGCCTCACCGGCCACCCCGGCTGCCGGCACCACGCATACATCGGAACGTTCATAGGCAGCCTTCACGGTCTCGCGGGTGGCAAAATCTACCGATTGCAAAGGGCGCCGTAGGGTTGAGATCGGTTTCAGATAGCCGCGCACGCGGATGTCTTCACCATTAGAGACTCCTCCTTCGATGCCACCGGCGTTGTTTCGACGGCGAGTAAAGCCGCTGAATCCCGCCGACTCTTCGTATCCTATTTCATCATGCACCGCCGAGCCGGGAGAAGAGGCGGCAGTCACACCCGCGCCAATCTCAACCGCCTTGACTGCCTGCAAGGACATGACTGCACCCGCCAAAAGAGCGTCAAGACGCTCGTCCCATTGAGCGTAGGTGCCCAGGCCAGGCGGGACGTTGTGGCCGACAACTTCGAAAATGCCTCCGACAGAATCGCCCGTCTTCAGCACTTTGTCTACTTCCACTTTCATATGTTGCTCGGCTTCGTCGTCGGCGCAGTTGAGCAGCACCTGGTCGCGATCATGCAGCGCGCGCATCTGCTCCCATGAAATTTCTTTCTCGCCCAGAGTCGCACTGCCGACGGCAACCACGTGGCTTAAGACCTCCATTCCCAGCTCACGCAGAAACAACTTCGCCAAACCGCCGATAGCGACGCGCGCTGCTGATTCGCGCGCCGAGGCACGCTCCAGCACGTAGCGGGCTTCAGAGAAGTTGTATTTCAGTGCTCCTGCGAGATCAGCATGTCCCGGACGAGGCGAAGCCACGCGTTTATGTTTGGCAGAATCACCAGCCGCGACCGGAAGCGACTCCTGCCAGTTCTTCCAATCCTTGTTCTCCAGCAGGATGGAAATTGGCGAGCCGATGGTCGTGCCGTGCCGAACGCCGGAGAGAATGCGGACAGTGTCGCGCTCGATCTTCATGCGTCCGCCGCGGCCGTATCCCTGCTGGCGGCGCCACAGCTCGCGATCGAGAAATGCCTGCTCGACCTTCAATCCGGCTGGCATTCCGGAAAGAAAAGCGACCAAAGCTTCCCCGTGAGATTCGCCGGCGGTGAAATAACGCAGCATGAAGTTTGGATTGTATCTGATGCGAGGCGAGAATCTTACTGAGAGCGGCCGTCATCCAGATTGGAATTCGCGGAATGGCGACTCCGGATCCTTCGGCTCGCTGCGCTCGCTCAGCATAACAGCTGCGGGCGCAGACGCCCCCAAAACGTCGTCATTTCGCTCCGTTGGGATAGATCAGAATTTTGCTGGCCTCGCCAGTTTGCAAGCGTTCCATACCCTTCGAGAAATCTTTCATGGCGATGCGGTCGGTGATGACGGGGTGGAGATCAAGTTTGCCGGCTTTGAGCAGCGCCGTCATTTGATACCAGGTCTGGTACATACGGCGGCCGCTGATTCCCTGGATGGTGATGCCCTTGAATATGATGTCCTCGGAAAAATTCAGCGAGATGGGTTTGGAGGTCAGACCGAGGAGAGAAATGCGTCCCCCACGGCGCACGATGTCGAAAGCAGTTCGGATGGCCGTGGGATGGCCCGCCATCTCGAGCACGACATCAACGCCCAGCCCGCCGGTGCGGTCCATCACCGCAGCCCGCACATCTTCCTTCGACGGATCGAGGACGACGTCGGCTTTCATCTCCTGAGCCAGCTTGCGGCGGTGCTGGTTCACTTCGATGGCAAAGGTTGTGGTCGCCCCAACTGCCCGCGCTACGGCGATGGAGAATAGACCGATCGGGCCGCAACCAGTAATCGCCACAGTTTTGGCTGCAATCTCTCCGGCCAGCACGGTGTGAACCGCATTCCCTAGCGGATCGAGAATCGAGGCGTACTCCTGGGGAATAGCCGGGTCAAGTTTCCAGATGTTGGATTCCGGGATGACCACGTATTCGGCGAAGGCGCCGTCCGAGTCAACACCAATAATCTTCACATTCTGGCAGATGTGACCTTCGCCGGTGCGGCATAGCAGGCACTTGCCGCAAGCTACGTGCATCTCGGCAGAAACGAAGTCGCCTTCCTTCACGCTGGTGACTTCGTCGCCGAAGGCCACCACCTCGCCGCAAAATTCATGTCCGGGAATGAGCGGCGGATGAATCCGGTGCTGTGCCCAGCGGTCCCACTCGTAAATGTGCAGGTCGGTTCCGCAGATGGAAGCGACCTTGACCTTTACCAGCACGTCATTCCGTCCGAAACTGGGGACTTTGACCTGGCGAATCTCAGCGCCTGGTGCGGCTTCAGGCTTGACGACCGCCAGCATGGTGTTGGGCATCGATGAACCTTGCGAGCTCGGGATCAAACACCGGAACTTCGGATTTTAGCACCATGCGCTGTCACCTTCGCTGACGTTTGGTCGGAAGCGAAGTTTTTGCCGAGGTGAATTCCAACGCTCACCGGGCCGCCGCCAGTGGGAATCATGCTGTACTGCGTTCGGGTTTTGAGGGAGTCAAGCTGCTGTCCGCTCCCGCCGACACTCTCATAGACGGCGGCTTGCTTTTTGATGCAACAACAAACGGGAGCCGAAGCCCCCGCCTGCTCAACTTAGTCTGAACCTCACTGCTGCCCTTGCGTCGCCTGCGTATCCATCGCTTCGCCGAATACGAGCGACTGCCGTCCGCGTGCGAAGTCAACCCGATCTAGTTGCTTAACGTCAGTGTTGCCACTGATAGTGACCGCATTGCCGATGCCGTTTTGCGTGCTCTTGTTCGCGAGCAGCTTGGCTGGAACCGTTGCAACCACATCCTTGCCCTTAACAACCTTTACCTGCACATCCGGGCCATTACCGTCCCACTGCAGCTTGTAGTCACCGGGCTTCACTTCGTTCGATCCGATTTGTACTTTCTCCGAGAACGTCACGGGCGTCTCATTCTTATCCTTCGCAAATGCATTCAGCGAAAGGCTCGACGCCAGAACCGCCACGATAGCAATGTATTTTCCAAACCTCATGGATAATCCTCTCCTTCTTCGATAGATAGGTGTGATGTTAAAAGTTGAGGCCAGGGCTCCACACATCCGCCTCTGCCTGTGGGACAAAAAATGGATACTGGGATCACATCTCCCTGTAGGTATAGATGCCGCTCGAAGTAGAAAGTTGATTAAAATCTGGTTACGGTACGCTGGATAAAACCCGGTACGATCCTGGCCCGAGGAAGTTGAATGACAACCGACGTTGGCACCGAATCTGAGTCGCTCCCTGCGATGCACAGGAAGATTTTTACCTGTACTCTTTGCGGCCAGCCAACGGGAGTCGAAACCCAGCTCGACTTCATTTTCATGAAGTGGGCAACCTGTGAGAAATGCGAACGAGAGTTTTTGATAAAGAACAACCAGCCAAGAGCGACGGCCTAGCTACAACCCAGGAAATTGAAGGGCTCTATTTATTGCGTCGTTTTCTTTCAGCCTCTTGGTTGGAGGTGGATTTTCCACGTTGTCGAACGTAAGAAAGACCACGCTTCAGCTCACTCGACAAATCGGTTCTGGCGTGGCGACGTGGACAGGCTCGCCCGCTTCTCGTCCCAACCATTTATTCAATTCCTCCGCAGTGGTGGATACAAAGCTGCCTTCGCGTTTGACGGTGATGCCCGTACTTACCCAACGCTGCGCGACGGAAATCGGCTGCCCCAAGAAGGCGGCGATTTGCTTCCAGCCTTTGAGCGTTTCAGGCTGGGCTCTCGGAGTCGATGGGAGTTGTTTGCTGCGTTTAAGCATGGCTAGCATCCTCGGGCTTGCATTTGTGCTGGGCAAACTGAACCCTTAGACTCTCTTGTGCATCGGCAACCCGCTTCATAGAGTTTAACGTCACACTAAATTGCCTTTCACAAGATGTGCAGACTGCGACAGCCGGAGTCACGTCGAGCCATTTCGTTACACGAAGATTACGCCGCTCCATGATCGATCTTCAGTTTCCCACAAGCGAGGCCCACAATCCAGCGTGGTCGTCGCGACGCTACCCGTTGAAAGATTCCGAGCAGACCGAAAAATCAGCGCTGGGGCAATGAGAAGGGGCAGGGCAATTACTGAACGGAGCTGGCCACAGATGAAAAGACGCTATTCGCGTTTGATCCGATGAGCCGGATCGTGGAGACCGCGATGGCCAGCATGACGGCGAGCATCACAGCGTACTCCGCGACATCTTGGCCGTCTTCCCTCCGCCAAGCCTCACGAAGAAAGTCAAGCATTAGACTCACGTTCAAAAGCTGCCATTCGATGAGCCACAGACATCATGGAATAGAGCGAACCAGAATTGGAATGGCCCGAACTGCTGATGACCGAGGTCACCAAGGCTTTTTAGGCGAAGCTTAAAACTAAACAACACCCCTCTCCAGCACCTTTTCAGGATCTCCGACAATCAGTGCACCGGTGGGTCCGCGCAGAGCGTCAAACTGTGCGCGAGTTGCGGGAGGCCAGGCCCCGTTCCTTCCCGATCTCCGTCAACGTGTGAGCGTAACGGATAGAAATCGTCTGCAGTTCGCCGTGTGGCGTCCCCAAGAAAGCCGATTGCGTGAAGTCCGACGATGAACCTCTCGGTGGAATGGCTGGCCCGCGCCCAGCTTCGCGGTAAAGGTCGATCAGCGGGCCAAATCGCTTGGGTTCTCCGCCGACTACCTTGTCTCCGCCCCCTCCTCCGAAAGGCCAAGCCCATCATCATGCCGGGAGCTCGCATGCGTCGGGAAATCCCTTACCCACTTTTATTACCTCAGAGGTAATTGCCGCTATTTCTAATCCAGCCCATATTGATGTCAAGGGCGCAAGACGCCCGATATGAGGAGAACCAAATGACGACCCTGATACACGAGGAGAAACAAGCGACAACCCGAACTATGACCAGAACGGCGCCGCCTGAGTGGCCGCTCACATTCTGGAAGGAAATTGATGAGAAAACATTCGGCAAAGGCTTCGAGTGCTTTGCCGAGGACGCGACTTGCCATCTCGGCATCGCAGATTGGCATGGACGCGAGCAGATTCGTGAGAATCTATGCGCTTTCATCGACACCGGTCTCACCGCCCTCCACGATGTTGTGGAGTATTGGGATGCTGGCTCGCTCAAGGTGTTCCGCGGCACGGTTACGATGACCCCCAATGACAAGAGCAAGCTGGTCGTGAAGCCGGTGATGACCCACTTCTTCTACATGGATGAGAGAGATCCGGCGAGGTGCTGTTTCCGAGCCTCCGGGACACGGAAGAAGCAGCAGCGCAGGGCAACGAAGCGGCGATTCGAGAGCTACCGAAATTTCGTGAGCAAGTAGCGTGCGCGCAAGCGCGGATCGACAGGTTCAAACGGGAGAAACTCGACAGCATCGAACGGCTGCCGGAACTCGATGACGAGAAGCTTGAGTTCACGTGGGACATCGCGGACGCAGCAGGGGAAAAGTGCCAAGTCATCAGGCTGGGAGATGCTGAGATTTGGCGCGAACTGGCTTTTTTCGACAATATCCGCCACTACCACGAAGTTAAAGAGCTACTCAGGAAAAAGTACGGAAGCAGATTCAAAATGCTGAAGCCCACGGAGGCTAGCCAAGAATGGTTGTGTGGGGACAATGCAGGCAAATTGTTCCGATTGGACTACACCTAGCTGGCCATTTCTCAGAATGCGGGATAGCCCTTGTGCTTCGTTTGTCGGGTCCATGCCGCGGCAAAAAAATCCCCCCGGCCCGGAAGTCTCGCTGATCTAGCCAGATGATGCTTACGCCCTGACCGCCGTTCCCCAGTTCGCCTGACTGCTTTGCCGGAGTCAGTAGGATTCCGCCGAAGGCGTAATACTTCTGTGATCTTCGTGTTGCGAGCCTGTACAGAGTACTGTGACAGCACCAAACACTGTGAGCCCGGAGCCCTCGAACTATGAATCTTCTGACTTGGATTACCTCACACTGGAAAACCGGTGCGGCTGTCGCCGGTGCTGTAGGTATTGCTGCCATCTGCAGACGGTGCCTTGAGACAGATAAGGCACGCGCCGATCGTGCCCAACGAATGCAGGAAAAAGAGGTTCGAGCCCTCGCTGACAGAATCTCAAGCTATGGGCGCAGAGTCCATCGCCGTTACCCAACCGGGGACGTGGTGGTTGGCGAGAACGATTTGGCAGCACAGCTTCGAAAGCGTCCGGACATTGTCGGGACGGCATTGAACCTCCTGCTTGGAGAACAGAAAGTCCAGAAGGCTCCGCTCAGTGGGTATTGGAAACTGAACGTTTAATTACCCCGCAGCGGGACTAAACCAATGATCTATGGTCCACCGCAGGAATCGCGCTCATGTTTGATTATGGGCAATGGGTGGAATCGCCTGATAACGCCAGTTGAGAACTTCGATCTATTGGAATCGAACGGTATCGTTGCTCGCCTGCTTATTGCAGCTTCGCGTACTCGGCTTTCGCTTGTATCAGGATGGGGATGTCGGGGTCGGCGTCTTTCCAGAGGGTGAGGAAGTCGCTATACGCGGATTTCGCTTTGGCGGTGTCACCAGACATTGCGTAGGCCCGACCGATTTGGAGATAGGCAAGAGCACCGATCGGTGAGTTCCAGACAATTCCACGATGATCGAGGATTCTCTGAAACTCAGCGACAGCAGCGCTGCCTTGATGAGCAGCCAGATAGACCTCTCCCCGAACAAAGACAGGATACAAGCCGTTCCACGCGTACTCGCCGCTAAACGTAGTCTGTCCCAATTCATACGGCAGGGCAGTTCGAAGCATCTTCAATGCCTCCGAAGGATTTCTTCGATTCAGAGCGAGCTTGGCGCGAACGGTTGGCAGGTAATTTAACTGCACTGTCGTGGCTTCGGGGAACCGCTTGTTCAACTCCTCGGTTAAGACCTGTGCGCGCGCCGTGTCTCCGGCATATGCCGAAGCGAGCGCGGAGGCATACTGGACATCGACGCCAGTCGAACGTGTCAGGGCAAGTGAGGCATGCCGCCGGGCTTCCTCGGCGTTACCAAATAGGGCTTCCCTTAGTCCAGACGTGGCGGAATAGTTGGCAGATATTTCTTTTTCGTCGGCCCGTTCGGCTGATTCCATGGCCCTCCGAGTCAGTTCTTCCGACTCCCGCAGCCGCCCGTAATAAGCCACGGTATCGGCCTCGTATGCAAGCAACGTATTTTCTACCCCAAGCTGATCCGCTGATAATGTGACCTGCTGTTTCATCCCCGCTGTATCGTTCTGCAAAAAGGCAAGGTGGTACAGAGAGGCAGGGTAGTAGTGGTGGTAAATTTTGCGTTCGAGGGCTTGCCTGTACGCCGAGTTCGCCTCATCAAAACGATTCAAAGCTATATAGCCATCCATGAGGAAGACGTAGGGGACAGGGTAGGTCGGTTTTAGACGAATCGCCTCTCTGGCTTCTGCAATCACTCCATCGTAGCGACCCATCGCCGGGTAAATTGCACCTGACAAGTACGTATGCGGCATCTCGGCGCGGGGATAAGCCTGCATCCAAAGCTTGCAGGTTTGTTCGGCTTTTTCGAGGTTACCCGGGACCTCTTTGTAGTAGATAGCCGATACGAAATACCTCTCAGGCTCACTTGCATGGTCGCGCCGTTCGTATGCCTTTCGTGTGTATCCGGCTGCGATGGTGGGTTCTCCAATCGAGGTATGCCAGATGCCCAACCACGCATAGGCAACTGCGAAATTTGGGTCGAGTTCGACAGCGCGCTTATAAAAGGTAATAGCAAGTGGCGGGGAAGTTGCCCGCTTGCCGGAGCTAAAAGCTTTCAGGGCTTCGAGCGAGGGCGTAGTCGCTTCTTCAAGAGGGGTATCGAATTTTTGCACCGTGCTGAGTGACTCGCCCAGCTTGTTGCGCATCTCCAATGCCATCTTCCCCAGCGCATCGAGCACATGATTCTTGTCGCTCGCCTGCGCTTCTGTGCTAGCCAGCGTTGCTCCATCTGAGCAGTTGACTGCTTTTACGGTCAGAAGGTATGGAGTGCCAATTTGACTTATCGACCCATCGAGGACAGCGGCGCTCGCCGTCCGCAGGCAAAGCTCCCGCGCAATCTCCGACGTCAGCTTCGCGTCTGGCTTCTGACCCATCATCTGGAGGGTCTGCTGTATTTGCTGCTCAGAAACAATGCTCAGGAAGGGTGACTGCTCTAGCTGTACGGAGAGTCCCTGCCGGAGCGTGCCATCAAACACCGGGTCACTAGTCGTGTTGATGAAGTCGGCGAGAACAATCGTGTCCTTGTCGGTCAGCGCAGGAACCTTGCGGAAGTGCAACAACCAACCGCCTACGGCGAGTCCGACGACCAATATGGATGCGCCAGTAGCCATTGCCCTTGGAGACCAAGTGGATTTCGGACGTGCCTGCAACCCGATACGTGCCATGGCTGCTGCGCGGCCTGATTCGGTATCTCGCTTTAGCCGTTGCAGGTCGGTGCGAATCTCGGAAGCGTGCTGGTATCGGAGGTTGCGATCCTTTTCCAGACACTTTGCGATGATCCGCTCTAGGTCAGGCGGCACATCGAGGTTGAGCCGCACAACAGGAACGGGTATTCGGTTCAGGATGGATTCGAAGATCACTCCCGTGCTCTCGCCACGAAATGGCAATGTTCCCGTTGCCATCTCGTAGAGAACCGCACCCAACGAGAAGAGGTCTGTCCGGGCGTCCAGTTCTTTGGCTCGCACCTGCTCTGGTGACATGTAGGCGATCGTTCCAAGGGCTTGACCGGGAGTCGTCAGGTGCTCTTCGAGTGTGACTGTCGAGGCGGCGGTCGCGCCTGCTTGATCCACCGTACCTACGACGGCTGTCATTTTCGCCAACCCAAAATCCAACACCTTCGCGTGTTCGCGCTTGGTGACGAGGATATTTGCGGGTTTGATGTCGCGATGGACGATGCCCGCAGAGTGCGCGGCATCGAGTGCATCGGCGATCTCGATGCCAAGCGCCAACACCGTCTCAATCTCCAGCGGCTTTCCGCCGATTCGGTGCTTCAGGGTCAGCCCGTCCAGAAATTCCATTACGATGAACGACTGGCCCTCGTGCTTCCCAATCTCATAAATGGTGCAGATGTTGGGGTGATTCAGAGCTGAGGCAGCGCGGGCTTCACGGCGGAAGCGTTCTAGAGCCTGCGGATCTCCCGCCACATCTGGAGGTAGGAACTTCAAGGCCACGAAGCGCCCGAGTTCGGTGTCTTCACCCTTGTAGACGACACCCATCCCGCCGTCGCCCAGCCTCTCGACAACACGGTAATGCGAGATGGTTTGACCGATCACCGGAGCAGAATCCTACGTCTGCGAAACGGTCAAGTCAATGAAAGCCGGGCAGTTGAGAACGCGCCAACAGGATCGTTGGCGTAAAATCGCGTTTGCACTCATCCTATGAGAGAGGATGTCAAGCGAAAACACTTCTGCACTCCTCTCCGTGAGACCTAGATCGGTGCTTGCATCCAGGTCCCTTCTTCTTCGTGGAGAGGGTTTTGGTTCTAAGGCCTGGAGCGCCACAGAGTACGACAGGGATACGGATCGCAGTTGCTGGTCTCCCTTGAGTGGTTTCATGCAGCGGTCCCGACACTATTTGTTGCGAAGCTGCGCAAGCCAACCGTTGGCTTAAGTGCCAACCATCATCCTATGTGTCGAGTAGGGCCTGCGGCCCGCGAAAGCTCATGAAAATTACTCCGAGTCGAATGCAGAATAGGAGAGGCTCGGAGCGGCGAGATTGAAGTCTCAGTGGAGAAGTTGAGGCTGTCTATGTGTCTGATCCGGAGCGTGCGTGGTTGAGCGAATAATTGGGCGTTGTCTCTCCCCTGTGAGAGCGGCGATAGCCTGTGACCCTGCTTAAGGAACTCGCAGCACGCTCTCCGCTCCCGCCAGGAGGAGATGTTATGTCGTACAGGATAGAATCGACGTACATAAAAAGATGCTGGCTGTGGTCGTGGCCGACGTTGAAGTTCAGGGGGAGTACCAGTTTGAACGGATCCGATACGGTAGCAATCCTGAGCCTCTGCGATTGCTGGCCGCATGGCTGATCGAACACGAGGTCGAGGAAGTCGTGATGGAATCGACTGCCCAATATTGGAAAACCGTCTGGGGAGCAATGGAACGGTACTGGAAACCGAGCTGCCAAAAGCGAGAAGGTGCAGGCCCAATGTCGGGAACGCTCCATCTGGCGCAAGCACGATCGAATCGTGGACGGCGCGGACGCAAGAAGGATTTTCCCGCCGCCGAACGTTTGGTAAAGCGGCTGGTGGCAGACGAGCTGATCCTAAGTTTTGTGCCCGATGCCGAACAGCGGCTATGGCGGACGGTCACACGCCGAAAGTACCAGCTGACACGCAACAAAGTGCGGTTGCAAAACCAACTGGAGGCTCTACTGGAAGAGGCTCACATTAAGTTGTCCAGTTTGGTCTCGGATCTTCTGGGCGTCAGTGCACGACGCATGCTGAAGGCGATCGCCGATGGAGGAACCGATCCGGGCGCCCTGGCCGCTTTGGCCGATAAGAAGTTGCGTGCCACACAGGCACAGTTGTGCGACGCGCTCGGCGCCTGCACAGAGCTGCAACCAGTCTACCGCCGACTACTCAAGATGTTCCTAGAGGAGTTGCACCTGATCGAGCAGCAGATCGGCCAACTGGACCAAGAGATGGCGGCTCTGCTCAGTCAGTATCCGGAGTCCGTCCAGCGGCTGGCAGAAATTCCCGGCCTGGGTGTGGATTCGGCGCAGCAGATCATTGCCGAGGTGGGGGCGACAGCAGCGACATTTCCTTCAGGCAAGCACCTCTCATCCTGGGTGGGAGCATGCCCCGGAGACGAAGAGAGCGCGGAAGTGTCCCAGAGCCACCGCTCCCCGAAAGGTAACCGCCAATATGCGGCGCATTCTCAATCAAGCTGCCAACGCCGCGGTCAAGGCGAAAGGAACCATTTTCGAGATCGTCTATCGCCCACTGGTGTCGCGCCGAGGACACAATCAGACCATCGGTGCCATCGCCCATCGGCTCTGTCGCTTGATCTGGATCATTCTGCACCAGGGAGTCCGTTACGAAGAAAGAGGACCATCCGTGAATACAAAGTCAAGACGACAGCGCACTAGTAGGATGATCCGGGAACTCCGAAACCTCGGCTATCGGGTCGAACCGCTGGGAACTCCAGCATGACTGCGGGCGAATTTTCGACCCTGAGGCCTCGAGGCCTATGGCTTTTTTGGGTTATCCGAGGGGGCATAGGATTGACCCGGAGACTGGGTGCTGATGGCAGCACCCGGAACGCCTAATGAGCGCATGGATACTCTCCCTCGAACCCGAGCATCGCCAGAACCGATGGGTCACCACCGAGGCATGAAACCTGGGAGACCACCTGAGTCCTGTGCAACGCTCAAGCTGCTTGCGGCTTCAGTTGTTCCGTGTCGAAACGTTCCTCCTTCTTCCAGAGTGTCAAAGCAATGGCCGCGATCTTTCGGGCTAAGGTCAGACGCGCCATCTCGGGCTTCATTCCCTTGGCCAGCAACGCCACATAGAAATCGCGTAACGGACCCACGCCACAGCTGGCTCGGGTCGCGGCTCCCTTGAAGATCTCTTTCATTTCGTGGTTGTGATTCTGATTGAGACCACGAATCTGTTGCGGTTTTTTCGTACGTTGCAGTTGTCCGTGCACGTAGCGATATTGCGCACTGTCGCGGGTCTCAATGCCCAGCCCACTATAGGTCCAGAGCTGCCGTTTGCTCCGGAACCGGTGCGGTGTCTGCATCAACGCGATCAAGCGGGCGGATCGGATCGGACCGATGCAGGAAATCTGACGTAGTAGTTTCGCAGCTTTGTGTTTCCGGCTCTCCGCCAATAACTCAGGGCGCAGGGTTCGTCGCAATCCCTGCAATCCATCCAACTGCTGATAGAGTAGCTCGGCACGCCGGCGCACGCCGGCATGCTCGATCTTCTGTAGCCACTCTGCCCGATAACCCGGAGCATACACCTGGGTACCTGCACAAGGGATGCTCCAGCCGCGATACAGAGCTTTGATTCGGTTCATCACCCGGTTCAGGTCTTGGCTGAGGGTCTGATAACTTCGGCCCAACTCGCGCAGCGTCCGCAGTCCATGTTCTCCGTGATAGACCGGTCGCAGCATTCCCGTACGCAACAAGTCGGCCAGCTTGCGCGCATCCACCTTGTCGCTCTTGTTGCCTTCCTTTAATAACGCATTGCGCCGCGGATCGCAGACCAGCACTCGCGCCACCTGGGGTTGCAGCAGATCGTAGAGCCAAGCCGCCCAGGTCCCTTCTTCCCAGGTCCCATGCAACTCGCCCCGCAGACCGTGGATAAACTGCAGCATGCTGCTGGCTTTGGTTTCGACAATCGACTCCATTACCAGCTTGCCACTGTTGTTGAGGACAGCGATCACCACCGCTTCCTTGTACACGTCCATGCCCATATACTTGATGTCGCGACTCATGCAGTTGCCTCCTTGAGGGAAAGATCATTCGCGCTCAACGGAGCTCTTTCCCTCAAGGTAAAGTGTCATTCTTCAGCCCATTTGCCTATCTTCTCCTCTGATTCTTGCCCTACATCCCGCTTTACTCCACTCAACAGGGCCGCTCTCTCATAATGCATTGATCAGCGTATGTCGGATGGCGAAGCAGAATGAATTCATCACAAACTGTCCCAACAGAGGCAGGGAACGAACCCACCCACCGAGCTGTTGCGGCCTCGTGGCACACGGTCATTGTCATATTGGTTCTGCTTGGCCTTTCTCTCGCGGGCGGCGTGAAGTCTGGAAGTCTTCCCGGTGTCCGCACTTATGGACCAGCTGGCGGCTACGCTTTGGTCATGATCATCGAATGGTTAACTCTGGCGTTTATCTGGTATGGCGTGGGTCGTCGCGGCATCAGTATGAGCGCTCTTGTGGGTGGAAGTTGGGCGCGCACTGTCTACCTCCTTCGCGATCTTGGCATCGCGGTCGGATTTGTCATCATCTGTGGCGTGGGCGTTTTGAACGGGCTCGGTCATTTGCTCAAGGTTGGTCCCAATCAGGCGATGCGGCAAATGTTCCCTCAAACTCCCACCGAAATCATTCTTTGGATCTTGATGTCGATGACCGCGGGGTTCTGCGAAGAGGTCATTTTTCGCGGATACTTGCACGTCAGTTCTCCGCACTGACGCAGGCCGCGACAGGCGGGATCGTGCTACAGGGTGTCGTCTTCGGTGCCTCTCATGGCTATCAGGGATGGAAGCTCATGCTACTCATCGCAATTATGGCAGCCTGTTCGGCCTACTCGCTCAACGGCGTCACAGCTTGCGCCCGGGAATGATCGCGCACTTCCTGCAAGATGGAATCGGCGGACTCATAGCCCGCCATCTTATGCGGTAAGGAAGGGCAGACGGTCTACAGCATCCCGTCCGCCAGAGCGCTCAAAGCCCGCGCCCGGATTGAGATCGGCGACTGCACAATGTCCACGCCAATTTCGGGCAACGTGCGGCCCAGACTGGTTGATCCGAACGGACCGTCGAAATGTATCTGGAGAGCCGAAAGTAGTCCGTTTAGGCGAACAGAAGGTGCAAACTTGTGCTAACGCCTGGCTTCGTCAACTACGGTTCGAGAATAGGTTCAGCTACAAGCCATCTCATAAATGCCTTAGAGCCTGTAACAAAACCTCGGCTTTGAAAACACTACACGGTTTGGAATTAGGGCGAAGTGCGAGACAGTTGTAACGATCACACAAGAGACAGGTTAAGACTGGCTCGGCTTCCAGTTGTCGTCGAAACGCCGACTCAGGCGCGCCTCGCGCGGATTGCCCAGGCCCGGGCAGGCACTTCAATCGATCCCTGTGCATCGGTTGGCAAAGAGGCTTGCAACCGGTCCCGGACCGCGGCGCGAATCTGCCCATCACGACTGGCGAGATAGTTCGGAGCGGAACCTTGGCCGCTCAAAAGTGGCTCCCAATAGTCATCAAAACTTGCGAAGCGAGTCACGATCTGGAGGGCGCTCAGTTTGACATCCTTGACCTCGATGGCATGGAAGAGCGTTCGTAGCCCGTCGGGCGAACACATCGAAAAGCGCCGCCCTTGATCGAAATCCCGGGCCTCAGGATCAACAGCGATGGCGGCGTTCCAGAATTCGCGGAGAAAGCGCGCGCCCTGCGCATAATCCCAGACGTAAGCGGCGATGATACCGCCGCTGCGTGTGACACGCTGCATTTCCTGAAGCGCGCGAGCCGGTTCGGAGATGTAATTCAGACCAAGGCCGCACACTGCGGCATCGAAGCTGGCGTCTGGAAAAGGAACTGCCGTAGCGTCGGAAAGCTCGAAGGTGATTCCAGAATGCGTGCGATGCATGCGGGCAAACGCAATCTGCGCTGGAGAAGCGTCAATGCCCACGATGCTTGCCGGCGAGCAGAATTCTGCAATGGCCTCAGTTACGACACCGCTCCCGCAGCAGACATCCAGCCATCGGGCACCAGATGAAACGCACAGCCACTTCAGGAATTCATCAGCCAGCAACCGGCTCCAGCGACCCATCCACTGATCGTATGCAGATCCGGAGGTCCATTTGTCGAGGTTCAAGATCGTAACCCCTAGCAGGCTGCTGAAAAATTGAGGTGCAGCGGGTTTTTCTTTCTATTGCTCATCGTTGATGATGTCGATGGGTTCGATTTCCGGTGTTTTTTCGACTGCTGCTTCTAACTCGATGCTGCGCGAGACACACGTCGACTCTGACTTACAACGCCGGAACTGCGGCCACCACCAAGTTTCGCATGCGCACCAGATTGTAGGCCGCGCAAGCGAAGGTAAAGATCCAGTCCACTTTGCAGACCCCACGATGGCGCACTTTCCGCATCAGCGCAATCGTCTTCAACCAGCCAAAGCATTCTTCGATCCGCTTCCTCTTTCTTTGGCTGAGCGCATATCCAGGGTGGCGCGCGGTGCGGCCATCAATCGCGCTTCCGCCCGGTCGGGCGTGGTTCTGCGCGACGTGGGGCGTCACCCGCAGATTCCGGCACTCGGCCACAAACCCGCGCGTGTCAAACCCTTTGTCGCCGCCCACCGTCACAGGCTTCGTTCCCGGAATCTGCTCCAGCATCACCAGGGCCGCGTCGCGTCCCGCCGTTCCGTTGGCCTGGAAGACTTCCGCGTCCACGATCAGTCCGTTGCGGTTCTCCACCAACAGGTTCCCGCTGTAACTCAACTTGGACTCTTTCCCCTCACTCTTGCGCGCCTGCTGTGCCTCGGGATCAGTTTTCGACTCGTGCGTCTCGTTCGATCGCCGCTCGCCACGAAAGTTCACCGTGGGATTGCCCGGATCGTCCGGCGGCGACGGTTTCCCATCCTTGGGCTGAAAACTCTTGGCGCTCGCCCACGCTTCCAGCAGCGTGCCGTCGACTGTGAAATGCTCATCCGACGTCAGACCTTTCGCCCGCGCTTGCTCCACCACCCGCGCCAGAAACTCTTTCGCGATGTCGGCCTCCAGCAAGCGGTCGCTATTCTTGGTGAACACCGTCGCGTCCCATACGTCATCATCCGCGTTCAGCCCCACAAACCAACGGAACAACAGGTTGTAGTCCATCTCTTCCATCAGCAAGCGCTCGCTGCGGATCGAGTACAACATTTGCAGCAACTGCGCTCGCAACAATTTCTCGGGCGCAATCGACGGACGGCCCACGCGGGCGTACATTGTGTCGAACCGCCGCGAGAGTTGAGTGAGGACTTCGTCCACCATCGCTCGGATAGCGCGCAGCGGATGATCTTGGCGAACGCGCATCTCGGGCGACAAGTAACTGAACATATGATTCTGCTGCTGATCGTCTCCTCGCATGCCTTCTCGTACCATAGTCGGCTGTGGATTAGGAGTAGTTTTTCAGCAGCCTGCTAGAACGCGTCAATCCCGGTCACACTCTGTCCGATGATCAGCGTGTGAATGTCGTGCGTCCCTTCGTAGGTTCTACGGAGGGATGGCCGTGTTCTATGATGACTTCGGCTCACCATAAGGAACGAAAATAGATGCTCTCTTCATCAGCGTTAAGTCCGAATCGAGCTGGGGTCTTCCTAACTGTTGCAACATCGCCATAGCACAAGTTGACCGTCAGTCAATACGCGCTGTCGCCTGGTTACAACAGCAATCGCTTTCTTACCTGGCTGAGGCCTCAATTATCTGCAGTTGGTTGTCATCACTTACTGTGAGAAAAGTGAAGCGCTCGGGCTTGGCGCTGTAGCAAGCAAAAACCCCGCCCAAACTCTTGTCATCTGCGTAGTCAAAGAGTTTCTGACCTGTGTTCGCATCTGCGACCGTGAAATTCGCGCCCTCGCAATCGTCAGCGGAGCAAGACAGACTGAACTCCACGACGACGCGACCTTCTGCGACTCGCATTTCAAAGGGCAGCTGGCCATGGTCTGCAGGTTCGATGCTTAGTGTACGCAACAGCTCACCCGAGGAAGAAATCACATACACCGTCGCGGGAGATGTGCGACGCATCAGGTAGACGTTTCCATCGTCTCCAAGTCGACCGCGCCCAGCCGCGACCGCCATGTTCCCGAACATGGGGCCGTGAGCGTACCTGGAGTCGCCCCGCTCTGCATCAGAGTCGATTTCAGCGTCCTCGGGGAGAGACAATCGTTTCTGCAGGTGACCGTTCTTGTCGTAAATGGCGGTGAAGCTCTTGTATGACCCTAGGACCCGGCGGCTATGACTACGCTCAATACCCGAAACCAAAGATTCTCCGGAGGGAAACACCGCGAGCTGGTATGGAATGATCGCCGGCGGATCGAGTTGTACTTTTGACTTCAGTTTACCGTCGGCCGAGAAGACTGACAGCGAAGGCGGGTCCCAAGACCACCTACGCAGGGCCAGCCTGGCGACACCTCCATCGGACAACAAAACCGTTGGTTCCACTACGGACAGCCCGGGATCATCTTTACTGCTCGAGGGAAATCGCGCTTTCAGTACGCCCGCGTGGTCAAACATTAGCAGTGGACGGTTTGGTGGGTCGTCCCCCACTTCTGACTTCCATAGGGTTGCAAACGTGTTTCCCTTTGAGTCGCAGGCAGCATCCTCAACTCCCCAGTCATCGTGACTTAACGTTACGCTCATGACCTCGCTTTTGGTTTGATGAATGGCTTTGCTTTGAGCCTGAGAGAAAATGGAAATGGCCAAGACGAGGCAGGAGAGCACTATCGCAAACCGCATGGTGGCCTCCTTCATCCGAGAAATCCTTAAGGCCGAGAACTCTCTCACTTGGAACGCATAGCCGAAGTTATTCTTGCACTAAAGCCGAGGCGAATGAGCAAGAAATTTCCAAGCCAAAACGGGATGCTGTAAGTGCCTGAACGTAGGGTCTTTGGCCTTGTAGGCAAAAATCGCCAGGATTGTTGGCGCAAAATCGCCATAACACTCATCGACCAATTTCGGGGGCGATGAACCAGAGTGGGGTTTATTTAGGGAAAAGCTGGCCGCTCGCTCAGTCTTGGGGACAACCTGTCCCATCGGTTACTCGTCAAATAATTGTGGATAGAGTCACTACGGCTCTCGCATTAGCGGGTTTACTGTTTGCCTCCCTGAGGAGCTCGCAGACTGTAAATGAGCCATTGCCGGCGAATGAGTTTGTAAGGCAGATCATCGACAATGAGTTGCAAGCCGAACAAAACGATCACAGTCATTGGATGCTGCGGCTAGAGACACAAAAATCAGGAAAAGCCGAAGTAAGGGAAGTAGTCGAGACCAAGGATGGAGACCTGGATTGGCTAATTTCTGTGAACGGAAAATCCCTCGCGGAGGCCGAGCAGCGCGAGCGAGAGCGAGGTCTCCAGCGCCTAGTAAGCAATCCCGCCGAGCTTCAAAAATCGCAACGAGAAAAAGGGGAGGATGTAGCGCGAAGCCACCGCCTGCTGAAGATGCTGCCGGATGCGTTCGTTTTTGACTACGGCGAACGACGCGGAGATTTTCAGGAAATGAAGTTCAAGCCAAATCCACATTTCCGGCCTCCGTCGCACGAAGCCGCTGCCTTCCATGCCATGGAAGGCGTGCTGTGGGTCAATGCAAAACAAAAGCGGCTGACTGAAATTTCTGGACATCTCACGCGGTCAGTGAAGTTCGGCGGCGGATTATTGGGGCATTTGGATGCGGGTGGGCAGTTTTACGTAAAGCAGGAAGAGGTTCAACCTGGTCATTGGGAATTGGCCGTGCTGAATGTAGATCTGAAGGGCAGAGCGCTTTTCTTCAAAACCGTCGGCGTGCAGGAGAAGATGGAGCGCAGCAGGTTCCGTCGCGTGCGGGATGATCTCACTGCCGCGCAGGGTGCCAAGCTACTTTATCAACAGGTGAGGACAGCTAGTGGCGGCGTTTGAGAAGCCGGAAAACAAGTTACGTAAAACTTGGGCGAAGAATCGGGTCAGAATAACCCAAAAGCGCGGGGTCAAAAGGAGAGTCAGTGGCTGCTGAAGTTGCACACCTACGGGTTGCTGCATAACTCCTTCCAACCCCCAGCCAAGATTCGCGTTCTTCGCACCCACTGGCGGCAACGGGCAGAGCAGGTATCTGGGGCAGCGACTTGCATCCAACGAATGCAGAAAGCGCTGACGCAGATGAATCTGCAATTGTCAAACGTGATCAGCGATCTGAGCGGGTTGACCGGACAAGCGATTGTGCGAGCGATTATTGCTGGTGAGCGTAATCCGCGGAAATTGGCAGAGCTCAGTCATCCGCGGATTGAGGCCAGCCGGGAGGAGATTGCCAAAAGCCTGGAGGCCTGCCGGAATTGGTGTTTGTGTTGCGGCAGGAAGTTGAGATGTATGACACCTACCAGCGGCGGATCGCTGAATGCGACCAGCAAATGCAAAAGCACCTGGCCAGATTTGCCGATACCGTGTTGCTCCACTCGCCAGAAGCAGAACCTAGGGAGAAGAAGGCAAAGCTAACGAAAAATCCTCCACGGTTCGATCTCGGCAGCGAAGTGAAGCGTATCACGGGAGTAGACCTGACGCGCATCGACGGCATCGACGTGATGGTAGCCCAAACCCTCCTGAGTGAAGTGGGGATGGACATGAGTCGGTTGTCCGGACATAGACCCAACCATGAGGAGAAGTGGGCTTCGGTGTTCCACCGCATCAGTGGTGACAAGTTGTTGGGCAAAGGCACACGGCACGTGGTCAACCGCGCTGCCACAGCGCTACGGCTGGCTGCCAGGAATCTGATCCGCAGCCGCAGCTACCTGGGAGCCCAATACCGTCGTTTACGCACCAAGCTGGGTGCCCCCAAGGCCATCACTGCCATGGCTCACCGCCTCGCACGACTCGTCTATCGTATGCTGAAGTACGGTCAACGATACGTCGACAAAGGGACTGAGTACTACGAGAACCGATACCGCCAACAACAAATCCACTTACTTTAAAAGAAGGCGGTCAAACTCGGCCTCCAGATCACGGTAGCGGTGCAATCTTGAGTTTGTTTCTGGGGAGGGATGTCAAGAAAAAACTTCGCCTCGACCGGAGGGCGAGATTTTTTCTCGAGATCCAGCCCACTGTAGTTTCGCAACCGTGGAGAAGCGTGCAATAGAACCAATAAGTTGTTTTCTGCCAACTGGCTGAGTGGCGGAGGGAGAGGGATTCGAACCCCCGGTACAGTTTCCCGTACAGCGGTTTTCAAGACCGCCCGTTTCAACCGCTCACGCATCCCTCCGGACGCACCGCTTTCGACAGTTTAGCAGGTTGCGTTTTCCCTCCGACGCGCCGATGGCCGCTTCGCTCTTTGTTCGTGTCAACCCCTGGTGCGCCCAGAAGACCTCCCGGTCGTGCTCATCTGTCCGACTTTGGTGAGGGATTAGACCAGGTGGGTAGTTGTAAAGATTGGAGAAGGAATTAGAGTGTTCGCTGGGCGTCCATCAGCTGATCCTCCCTCCCCCAGCTAGAAGCGCCTCGGAGGGTCTTCCATGAAGAAGTTAGTGTGTGCAATTGGCCCCACCCTGGTCATTGCCTTCGTGCTTGGGGGGATCTCAGGAAGCGCGGTGGCGCAAGACAATACCACATACGCGGTCAACTACTACTCGAATGCGAATACGAGTGGCGCCCCGGACGCTACTCTGAGGGTGATCAACGACGGCAACACGGGTGGCACGCTCTGCGCGGCGTTCTATGTGTTCGATGACAGCGAGGAGATGCAGGAGTGCTGCAGTTGCCCAGTAACTGCCGATGGCGTCATCGCGGAATCCCTCAACAAGTACCTGGTGGGAAATTCTCTGACCTCCGTGGTGAACCATAAGGGCGTGATTAAGCTGATTTCGACAAACGCTCCCTCTGGAACCTGTGATCCCAGGGTCGGCACTCCCACCGCCGGAATTCGCGGCTGGTCTACTCATATCCAGGCGGGATTGGTGCTCCCGGACGGGCAGGTGCGCCCATCGTGGTCGATCACCGAAACTGAGTTGCACAATTCGAACCTCGCCGCCAGTGAGATCAGTGAGCTGCAGGAATTCTGTTTCTTTGAGATCGCTCTTGGCATGGGTCATGGAATCTGCGTGTGCGGTCAAGAGGACGCAGCGTTCTAGAACGCAGGCGCAAGGCAGCAATTGTCCGTCATGCGGGCGCCCAGAGGTATGGCGCCCCATGCTTGTCGATGCGGTTTAATGTTCGAATTCTTTCCTCTTCTTGTTTCGGCTAGTTTTCCGGGTGTCCATCCGCGGCTTGAAGTTTGAGCAGGCCCTCCACGTGATGTATAAGACAAGGCCTATGCTGCGAGTGACCCTCCTGTTAGCTTTCGCCTTTGCCTCCTACAAAACCCCGCTCGTTGCCCAGACGCCACCGCCGACACCGTCCGAAAAAGTCACGATTATCGCCCGGACAGCCGGACTGCAAAAGCGGGACGGTTTTCTGCCGTACTACTGGGACGAGAAGAAAGGCGACATTCTCTTTGAACTTTCACCGGCTGCTTTGACACGAGAGTTCATTTACTTCACCGGCCTGGCGACCGGGACCGGGTTTACGCGAGTCTTTGCCGATCGCAGTTCATTTGGCAATCAAGCGTTATGTCGTTTCCGCCGCGTGGGGGCGAATGTGCTTGTGATCCAAGAGAACACCGGTTTTCGTGCGGAAAACGGGAGCGCGGAGTTGAAGCATTCGGTGGAGTCGAGTTTTCCGACTTCCGTGCTGGCCGCGCTTCCAATTGAAGCCGAGCAGAATGGCACGGCACTGGCCAAAGGGAATCCGTTGCTGGTTCGAGACGCGTTCGACCTGATCTCGCAATTACGGCGGCCGACGCGGGCGGTGGGAGGTGTGATGGTGCGGGCCGAAGCGGACGGGCCGAGTTGGAAAATGGATGAGACGCGCAGCGTCGTCGATTTGGACCACACGGGGAGTTTCCCCCTGAATACAGAATTCGAAGTGCTGTTGACTTTCGCCACTGAATCCGAAAGCAATCTTAATTCCCCGGATTCACACGCGTTGAGTATTCGGGAACATCACTCGTTTGTAGCTTTGCCTGCTCCCGGGTACGAGCCGCGAGAACAAGATCCGCGCGTGGGTTTCTTCACGTTGCCCTTTCAGGACTTCTCTCAACCCTACGATCGTCCATTGACGCGTTACCTCATCAGCCGCTGGCGACTGCAGAAGAAAGACCCGAACGCGCCACTGAGTGAACCGGTTGCGCCGCTCGTGTTCTATCTGGATCGCGCTATTCCCGAGCCGATCCGCTCCGCCGCGCGCCGTGGCGCGCTGTGGTGGAATGCGGCCTTTGAGCAGGCAGGATTCAAAGATGCGCTCCGCATCGAGGATCTGCCCCCTGATGCCGATCCGCTTGATATCCGCTATCCCACCATTCAGTGGACAAACCGGTCCGGTCGCGGCTGGTCGGTAGGCCAGAGCCATGAAGACCCGCGAACGGGCGAGATTCTTCATGCTGTCGTACAACTTGACTCGCATCGCATGCGAACAGTGAACAATTATTGGGAATCGACGATTCCATCGGGACGCGAAACCGCGGAGCCGGCGCTGGACACGTTTGCTGCCCTCGACAACCTCGATCCGCAAATTAACGAAGAGCAGGTGATGCTGAACCGTATCGCTTTACTGACCTGCCATGAGATGGGACATGTGCTTGGGCTTGAGCACAATTTTGTCGCCAGCACATTCGGCCGAGGGTCAGTAATGGACTATTTTGCGCCGAGAGTGCGCATTCGTACCGATGGCAGCGCCGACCTCTCCGATGCTTATATGCAGGGAGTGGGTAGCTACGACCGATTCGTCATCCAGTGGGGCTATAGCCAAAAAGCAGTCGACGGCACTCGAGAACAGGAGCACGCGCGGCTGGAGGCAATCGTCAAAGGAGCGATTGCGCAGGGCATTGTGTGGGGAAATTACGACGATCCGCGCTGGAACGCCTACGATGACGGGCCTGATCCTGTGAACTGGCTAAAAGAGGTTCTTCCCGTCCGCGATGCTCTGCTGGCGCACTACGGATCGCAGATGCTGCGGCCGGGTGAGCCCAATTCCATGCTCGCCTCGCGCTTACCGGTGGTCTATCTTTTTCATCGCTATGCGCTTGCCGCCGCGATCAACGTGGTGGGGAGCGCAAAAGTGCCGCTAGCATTGGCTGGGGATGGACAACAACCCGTGGCGATTTGGCCCGCGGGAAGCCAAAAAGAAGCTTTGCGGCTGATCCTTCAGGCGCTCAGTCCTGCCAAGCTGACCGTCCCGCCGGAATTGTGGAAGGCGCTGGCGCCGGTCGAGAATCGTGACGCTGATCCGGAGCGCTTTACTTCGTCCGCAGGATATTTATTCAGCCCGCAGGACGGGGCGCGCGCCGTGGCCGAAATCG
Source organism: uncultured Acidobacteriota bacterium (assembly GCA_963696025.1). Classification (GTDB taxonomy): domain Bacteria; phylum Acidobacteriota; class Terriglobia; order Terriglobales; family Acidobacteriaceae; genus JABCYV01. The sequence continues at coordinate 326,400 of CAVOII010000012.1, read as the reverse complement.
TGGTCGGCGGTTTGCTTGATCCCAAACGCATGCAGAGGCTAACGGTCATTTCGCGTGAGGACCCGCAATCCCCTTCGCCACGCGGGGTGATCTCAGCGATGGTGAGTGCGGGGTTCTCGGACGCTGCGAAAACCCCTTCAGAGACAGACTTGGCTGGCGTGGTGCAAACAGAAATCGCCGAGAGGTTGATGATTCTCGCGGCAACTCCCGATGCCACGCCCGAGGTTCAGTCGGCGGCGCTGGCCGGAGTGCGCGAAGTGCAGACTGTTGTGAGGAAGAGTTCGATGGCAAATCCGGTTCAGCAGCGTCTCGATCATGAGATCACACTTTTTTTGCAGAACCCGCAGCAGAATACGCCCAAGCTGAAGCCATCGGGAGCGCCGCCGGGGCCGCCGGTGTAGATAGACTGCCATGCTATTTGTGGCGAATGTCCACCGGGGCTCTGGTCCGATCTAACGGGAAGACTTGCAGTTGCCATTTAACCGGGATGGATTTGGGCAGGTAGCACATGGTTTTGTCGCAAGCCTGATATTCGAGCTGCCCCGAAATCTCGAAGACTTTTCCATCCTTGCCAAGCGAACCCCAGAACTCCGCGCTCGAGCTCACTTTTACATCCTGCCTAATGCGGAATGTTCCCTCGAAGACCGGCACCCGCTCCTTAATCGCAGGCATATACAGGATCTTCGACGCAGGGAAAACTGGTGGTTTGAATCCCAGCTGCGGGATTAGATCAATCACCAGCTTGATCGGCTTATAACCCTGGGCGCCGGGCGCATAGACATGCATATCCGGGGGCAACCGCACTTCAGCGGCTAGGGTGACACGAGTGCCGGGAACGCCGACGCGATCGGATTGTTCGAGCACCAGTTGAAGATTCGGTTCTTCCACCGTTTCGACTACTTCCTGGACCAGTTCCGGGAAAAGCTTAGAGATGATGCTGTTTCCGGTCAGTCGCTCGCGGTATTTCGCTTCGAAAAACTTTTCTCGAATGATGCCCTTAGTATCGATGAAAAAGTATCCAGGGCGGGCAAAGCCTTTCTGCATACCTGTAGCTTCCCCGTTGAGCACGCCATAGGCCTTGATGATCCTCGAGTCAGGATCCCCGAGCATCGGGTATTTGATCTCGTGACGATCAGAGAAATATTTCAGGATTTCTTCACTGTCATAGCTTATAGCCGCCAGCTTGACCCCTTGCTTTTCGAATCGCGGAACAGCACTCTGCAGCTGGACCAGCTGCCCTTTACAAAAAGGTCACCAATCGGCAGAACGGAAAAACAGAAGGACGGTGCCGTTGGTTCCTTTCAAGGTATCGAGAGTTTGCGTCCGGCCAAACTGGTCACGAGCCGAAAACGCGGGGGCCTTCTGACCGACGGAAAGTCCAATCGACATCAACTCGATGGAAGCCAGATGAATCGTGTCGCCATCGAGCATCCCCCGGACGGTCACCGTGTCTCCGAGGTGAGCGCCTATGGATTCCTTTGGCTCAAGACCGTACATGACTCTGCTGGTATCGTCATAGAGCGCGAGCTTCGCTCCTGGCACGTTCTTGGTGCACTCGGGAGACTCGTTAAAGGCTTCGTCGGCGTTGCAGCTGCTGGACACAAGAATGCCGGACCACGATCCGGAACTGCTGGCATCGCTCTGCCCAGCGACTGCGAGAGGGAGTATCGACAAGAGCGTTGCCAGATACAAGCAGAGGAGCTTGGCCACAGAATTGGCTTTTGTCACAGGATCAATTCGAAGCTTCTTTTCACTCTTGAATGGCCTTACGTTTTGACCGTCTCGGCACACAAAGTAGCCACGCCCACTAAAACGGGACTGGGTGCAGGGATTCGTACGCTGCGATCTCGGCTTCGTGTTGCAGGGTCAGCCCGATATCGTCCAGTCCATTCAACAAACAGTGGCGTGCAAACTCATCAATTTGGAAGCTGGCGGCGAAGCCGTGCTCGTCTGACACGCGCAGGCGCTCAAGATCGACAGTGACCTGGTAATCGGGCAGTTTCTGAGCACGATCAGCGATTTCGGCAACTTCTTCCTCAGTCAGTGCCACAGCGAGCACGCCGTTCTTGACGCAGTTATTAGCAAAGATGTCCGCGAAGGAGGATGCAATTATGGCCCTGAAGCCGAAATCTTGCAGGGCCCAGACCGCGTGTTCGCGCGAAGATCCGCAGCCGAAGTTTTTTCCCGCCACCAGCACACTCGCCCCTGCATGGAGAGGATGGTTGAGCGGAAACGCCGGGTCGAGCTTGCCGTCCGGCAAGCGGCGCCAGTCGTGAAACAGGAACTCCCCAAAGCCAGTGCGTTCAATCCGTTTGAGGAATTGTTTGGGAATGATCTGGTCGGTATCAATGTTGGCGCGATGAAGCGGCCCGACCTTACCCTTGTGTACACGAAACGGTTGCATCTTTCTGCCTCAGTGAAAGTGCCAGTTACGAATATCGGTGAAGTGCCCGGCGATGGCTGCGGCAGCGGCCATCATGGGACTGACCAGATGAGTGCGTCCGCCGCGTCCCTGGCGGCCCTCAAAATTTCGATTGCTGGTAGAGGCACAGCGCTCACCGGGTTGCAGTATGTCGGGATTCATGCCCAGACACATGGAGCATCCTGATTCACGCCACTCGAAGCCAGCTTCCTGAAAAACCCGATCCAGGCCCTCCTGCTCCGCCGCATGTTTCACCGCTTGGGATCCCGGCACAACCATGGCACGCACATTGGAGTTGACGTGGTATCCGCGCGTCACCCGGGCGGCGGCGCGCAAATCCTCCAGACGCGAGTTGGTGCAGGAGCCGATGAACACCCGGTCCACGGCGATCTCCTCCATGCGCGTGCCCGGCTGCAATCCCATGTAATCAAGCATGCGTTGGAAGGCGCCGCGTTCGGCGTCGGTCTTCCAATCACTCAAATCAGGCACGCAGCCACTGACCGGGACCACCATTCCTGGATTGGTGCCCCAGGTCACGAACGGAGCGAGTTTCGCAGCGTCAATTTCCAAGATCTTGTCGTAGCGAGCGCCAGGATCAGACGACAATCCGCGCCAGCGAGTGAGAGCAGTCTCCCATTTGCCATCACGCGGGGCGAAGCGGCGTCCCTTGATGTAAGCGAAAGTAGTTTCATCGGCCGAGACCATACCGGCGCGGGCCCCGGCTTCGATGCTCATGTTGCACAGCGTCATCCGCCCTTCCATAGAGAGAGCCCGGACGGCTTCCCCCGCGTATTCAATCACGTGCCCGGTCGCGCCGTCGGTTCCGATCTGTCCGATGATGCCCAGGGCAAGATCTTTAGCGGTGACACCTTCTGCCAGCCTGCCGCTGACATTGATCCGCATGGATTTTGGCTTGCGCTGGGGCAGACATTGCGTGGCCAGCACGTGCTCCACTTCCGACGTTCCTATGCCGAAGGCTAGGGCACCGAACGCGCCGTGTGTGCTGGTGTGACTATCACCACAGACGATGGTCATACCCGGCTGCGTTAACCCTAGCTCGGGACCGATCACGTGCACGATTCCCTGATCGGGAGAATCAATGTCGAAAAGCTGGACGCCGAAATCTTTGCAATTCTGCTGCAAGGCATGAATTTGGCGGGCAGCGATAGCATCGATGATGGGAAGGCCACGCGGTGTCGTGGGGATATTGTGGTCGACGGTTGCGACTGTGCGCTTCGGTTGACGCAACCGCCGGCCTGCGACTCGGAGTCCATCGAATGCCTGCGGGGAAGTGACTTCGTGGACTAAATGGAGGTCGATGTAAAGCAGAGGAGATTGTTCGGAAGGAGCGCACACCACGTGCTCTTCCCAGACTTTTTCGAAAAGTGTGCGTCCTTTAGGCATTATGGTAAGGATAGTTTACCAACAAAGGCCGCAAGAGAGCCTTAGTTCCCCTCGAAAACAACACAAGCATAGGCTGCCTTGCAGATAGTAATCCGGTGGAGACAACCGGGCGGGTTATCATGATCTTTAGCCCTGTGCGGGCTGACCCTGCTAGTATTCCCGAGGGAAATGATTAACGGAAAGCGCATTGCCGTAGTTCTGCCTGCGTATAACGCGGAGAAGACTCTGGAAGTCACCGTTCGAGAGCTGCCGGATCTCGTAGACATCCGCATTCTGGTGGATGATCACAGCTCAGATCGGACGCTTGAAGTCGCTCATCAACTCGGCCTCCATACCTTCGTCCACGATCAGAATTACGGCTACGGACGCAACCAGCAGACCTGCTATCGCGAAGCTTTGGCAGATGGCGCCGACGTGGTTATCATGCTCCATCCAGACTATCAGTACACGCCTCTGCTGGTGACGGCCATGGCTAGCATGGTGGCATACGGTGTGTACGATGTCGTTCTGGGGTCACGCATTATTGGAGGGCAGGCCCTGCGGGGAGGTATGCCCCGCTACAAATACATTGCCAACCGCTTACTGACTGCTATCGAGAATCTGTTTTTGGGGATCAAGCTCTCCGAATACCACACCGGCTACCGCGCCTTCAGCCGCAAGGTCCTGATGGAACTTCCGCTGCTGGAAAATTCCGATGATTTCGTCTTCGACAACCAGATGCTGGCTCAATGCGCGCATTTCGGATTCCGCATCGGCGAAGTATCGTGCCCGACCAAATACTTTAGGGAAGCGTCTTCCATCAACTTCCGGCGCAGCGTGACCTATGGTTTCGGGGTATTGCGGACTACGCTGCAGTTTGCGCTACAGAGGATAGGTTTGGGCCATTTCCGAATATTCAGTGCCAAGGGACGACGACTGGAGCCCGGGTACTCGACCTATTATGCACGCGGCACCGCGGGAGGACCACAGGGGTAGAGCTGTTCTCAAAAGCCGGTAGAGTGAGCCGCTGCGACAGGGCGACATGACCGCAGGTCCAATTCGTAGGGGCGCATCTAGGGTTCTCGCGACACTAGTTACTCTCCTGTTTCTATTTGCCAGGCTGCCAGAGCCGCCACTCGGATGGTTCAGTCGATTGCTGCTATTCCTAGTGCCCGTCCTGCTGATGCCGGTTTCTGCTGAAGTGGGGACCGTCGCTGCCCTCGGTCGGATACGTCCGCATTGCAATACTCATTAGTGCGGCATTGTTCGTGGCATCCGTTCTTAGCAGGGCCGCCGACCAGGTTGGAGATTCCGTCGCCGTCATCTTCATGGTTACGGTGTTGATCATGTTGCTCATCATTTGCAGTCGCGAGACCCCAAGGACACAGAATGCCTCTCGACTTCGGATTGGAATGTTTTTCGCAATCGGTCTTATTCGGACTTTGCTTAAGAATTGCTATATACCGCAACTTTGCGAATACGAAACAGGGGGACTTCTTCGTAGTATGGCTGCCGTTCCGACTGTCAATGATTCTGCCACACCCATATGACTTCTATGTGGATAGCACATTAGTTACCAAGCTCCTCTGGATATGGTTTCTGACTGCATTGGTTTTTGCAGGCTTATATTTTTGGCAACGGAATTTAGAGTTGAAGAAAAAGGCCTGCTTGAATTGAGTTGGGCCGCTTGCGACTTAGGAAGGACACAACCGGAAAAAGAACCACACGCATAATCCCAAGATGCTGAGCATGAGTCCGCTGCAGCAAATGGACAGTACCGAGAAGAACGTACGGATCGGGTGCTCTTTGGAGAATGCGCACTAGCAGGCCGACGGCAGCCACTTCGAATGCAAAAGCGGCGGCCAAGCCGAACGTGGCGAAAGCTTCTGCCAAGTCACCAGCGACAGCCCCCAAGCTCGTGGCCTTCTGAGTGGAAATTTCACGGAAGGCGTTGAAGATGCCAATAATCGAAGGAACCACGGCGAAAAGGAACGGCGTCCAAGCGAGCAGCACACCCCACAGAAATCGCCTCTTCGCTGGATCATCCGCGTAACCATTTGGCGGAGAGTTTTCCAGCACTCGACTTAGCTCCTCGGCTACTTTTCCCTTGAGATCAGTCCCAGCACCTTGCTGGCGAGTTTGTCGGAAAATCCAAAGCGGGCCTTGGCTCGCGAATATAGGTCCACGGCTTCCTTGTCCAGCCAGATCAGCGCGGATTCGACTAAACCATCGCCGGGCCGAGCACGGTAGTCGGTCGATTGGCCGCCAGACTGCAGATTCGGTTCCACCGTGTAGTAATACAGAGCCAGACTCTTGCGCGAGACATTCTCCGGACACTGCAGCGGATCGGGAAATCCGTGGAAGGACCCTTCGCAGGTGGTAAAAATCACGGCATGATTGAACAGGGGGGGATATTTCGCAGCGCAACAGCGCATCGATTTTTCCCAGAATTCAATGGCGCCGCCCCACTCATCTTGCCATACAGGATTCAGGTAAAGAATCAGGTTTACCCGTCTGCGCCAGTTTTTGTGGTAGTGATGATTGCTGAAGTCAGTGTGGACGTTCAGAAAACCGCCGCGTCCAGACTGATGTAAGCCGCCGCCATGGAGGCTCGGATCCGCAACCAGGCCCGAAATTCCGGTCAACTCGGAAAGCCAGCTCACAAACTCCGGTGAATTCAGTTCGTCCGTAACTTCTCCCAAATGTTGAGGGAAAAGATCGCGCTTGGCCAGTCCAAGCTTGTTTTCGTTGTGATGTTTGTAGTGGGTCCAGGCTTCGGTGCCAGAGTCGGGAAATTCTTCCGCCATAGCAACGGCGATTTCGGGATCGACAAAATCACTGAGACGAATGTGTGGAAAAGGACCATTGTCTTGGTACTGCCGGGTCAGAGCGGCTAATTCTGAACTCCGCTTTGAATAAGGGAACAACAGAATTTGATTCGCCACAGCCGGCGCACAAGACATCAGCCATTGTCCTCCAGGGTCTGGAATGTTTAGTTAGATGCAGCCTTATCTTACAGCGTAGTCAGCAATCGTGCCCATGACGAACTTAATTCAGCCGGCACACCAGTACTGCGGAGTTCTGAAATGGACAATCGAGACCAGTGGCACCGGGCTGTTGCAGGACTACCCAGCTCACTCCATATTCGGCCCGCAGGCGATGAAAATCCTTCAATTGGAACGTTTTCCAGCCTCTCTGCGCTTGGACTTGCTGAAACCATTCCTCCGCCAAGGGCGGGAACATGGACACCGCGCCGCTATCCTTAATCGCATCGGCCAGCATGCTGCGTTCGGCGATGGCGCGAAAACCTTGACCGTCTTCCCCGGCAATCTGCATGTGGAGAGGATCCAGCGCGAAGATGGCATCGACGGGGGTGTTTTGTCGAATCCAAACAAAGGCCTGGGCCCAGGGATTCTTCGGCGTGGCTCCGGGCCATTCGACATGGCGGCTGTCTGGAAAGAGGGCGCGCTGGGCGAGGAACATGCCAGTGCACAAGGGTATAAATAGAATCAGCCATCGCCATAGTCGGTTCTTTAACGAACATTGGCCTAGAAATCCGCCAGCGAACAATACAAACAGGATGTAAAGGAGATGCAGGCTGCGCAAGGGCTGGAGGCGGGCGAGGCTTCCGAATCGCGCGGGAATCGACACCACCAAGGCCGCAGCGAAATAGACCAAGTCATAAATGACAAGCGCCCGACATGCTAGGTCCAGGTTGCGCAATTGCTTCGCCCGCGCCCACCGCGCAAGCAACCATAAAAGTGGGACGGGCCCACTGATGCCCAGCCATTCATACCACTGCCAATTCTGGATGTAATGAAATGCATGGAAGCGAGATGCCTGGCGATAGGCCTCCGAAGGCTCTTGAAATGAAATCCCCAACGGCAACAGACAGCCGAGCATGGCGAAGCTGAGATGAAATTTCTTCATCCCCACCAGCAGAATGCAATACGAAAGGGTGTAGACCGCCATAAGCGGATGCATGGCCGCAGCAAAGGCCAGCCACAGCCCGGCCCACACGTACCGTTTATCCAGGACATTGGCAATGGCGAAGACTGCAGCGAAGGCGGCCAGATTACGCGGATTGACGTACTGGTCGAGAATGTAGAGCGCAGTACCCGCGACTGGCAGCGTCAGAAGCGCGGCCACCAAGGCGACACCGGCCCAGCGAGCCTTTGAATCGGTGAAGCACTGGCCGCTCAATTGCCAGCACGCCAGTAGCAAGAGAAAGATGGACGCCTGTTGCCACATAAATAACGCTACATCCAGAGGCTGATGACTGGCCTCGACTGAGGCAGCGATCAGGTTCGGAAAAAGGGTCAAATGCGCATGCGATTCGAAAAACTGCGAGCCAAAGGAGAAAAGTTCGGGATGCAGAATCTTTTCCACGCCAGGAAGGTAAATTTCGGCATCCTCGGCATACGGATGGTAGCCGTGAATAAGCAACGCCCCTGCAGTCAGGAAAAGGAGAACCAGGATATCTTTAACTCTCAGATAGTCTCCACGGCGCCAGCCGCTCCCGGTGTCCAAGAATGTAACAAGCGTATACGAGAGAGGGCAAATGCTATCATCAGGTTGGTCGCCCGAATCGTTGCGCTGCCGGCACCCAGGGCGTAGCATCTAACTCAAGATGGCGACCAGCGTATCCACGGTAACTGCCAGACGCCCGCCCACTCTGTGTCTTAGCGAGGTCATAAGCTTCGCCTATGACACGTTCCGCAGCAACACGATACGTTTTATGTTGACCGCGTTAGGCATGGTGATCGGCACCGCATCGCTCATTCTGGTAGTCACGATCGGGCTGACCGGCAAGCAGTATGTCCTCAATCAAATTCAGGGCATCGGCGCGAACCTCATTTATGCCGAATACCAGGGGGGAGGCCAGCGCATCACCAATACCTCGCCCGACCCTCTGACCCTGGACGACATGCAAGCTGCGCAGGCGCAGGTGCCGGGCATCGTGGCTGCGTCTCCGGTGCTCCAACTTGACGAACGCATTCCCGTTGGTAACGGGAAAGAGCGGGACATTTTGATTCTTGGTGTTTATCCCGAGTATCGCATCGTGCGCAACCTCGTTGTGCTCTCGGGAAGATTTTTTGACGCCCAGGATGAGCAGGCCCATAACAAAGTCGGCGTAATTACGCAAAAAATGGCCGAGCAAGTCTACGGTTCCGTGGAGGAAGCAATAGGCAAAGTGATCAAGCTCAACGGCCTTCCCTTCACCGTTATTGGGACGTTCAAAGAGCGAGTCGATACCTTTGGACAATCCGAAGTCATCGATAACACCATGGCGATTCCTTATCCCGTGGGCCGGTACTTCAGCGACACGCCAGCCATCAAGCAGATTTACTTTTCCGTCGCCGATCCCTCCATGGTGGTGCCCGCGACGGAGCAGATCAAGCACGTGATTCAATCCCGACACCGCGCGGAGTCCGTATATAACGTAGCTAATCTAACCCAGCTAGTGGCTGTCGCTGAAAAAACCGCAAACGCCCTGACTGTTGTTCTTCTGCTGGTGGCCACGGTGGTGTTGATCGTGAGCGGCATCGGAATCATGAATATCATGCTGGCCACGGTCAGCGCCCGCATCCGCGAAATTGGCATACGCAAAGCGATTGGGGCAACCAGTCGCGAGATTCGCTTTCAGTTTCTTTCTGAAGCTATTCTGATCTCCTTGATCGGAGGCTTCGCCGGAGTCATCATCGGCCTGGCTTTGCCCTTCTCCGTGCGCTTCTTTACTGAATACCGCATCCCGATATCGGGGGTCTCCGCCGTAGTGGCGCTGGGGGTCTCTTCGCTGGTGGGTATCCTTTTCGGCACCGTCCCAGCCTCTCGCGCCGCCCAGTTGGATCCCGTAGAGAGCTTGCGCTATGAATAGTCTGGATTTATTTCGCGTCCCGCGCTTCGCCCAATTGTCCACGCATCGTAATGGTGTAGACCGCCAAAATGACGAAAAACGGGTCAATGGGACGGCGGTAGTAGTCCTGCATGTGCGTGATGTAATAAGTCGCGGGGAAGAAGAACAAGACAATGGCATAGGGCATAGCCACCGTGAGTCCACTTCGAAATGCGCGCCAAAGACCCGCTAGGGCCAGTATGGTCAAGGTGGTGGAAAAGAAAATATTGAAAGGATCGAACGGCTCCTCCGCAAGATAGCGGCGGTCGAGGCTCCAGAAGTTGGTCCAGAAATAGACCGCTCTTCGCAGGGACATCCAGATAAACCAGCCACGGTGGCCTTCGATGAACTCAACCGCCTGCTGTTGTTTGTGCGCCATGTAATCCAGTTCACCGAGCGACACAAACTCCTGCCACTCTTTGTAACTAGCCGAAGGGTGAATCCCGGGGGAAGCCCAATGCCAGCTAACGCCATTGTTTCCTACGTACAGCTCGAGTCCGAAATTATCCCGAAAAAGAATTGGTTTGTGGAAGGTGCGATAGTTGCGGATGAACCAGGGAGAAATAATGGCGGCAAAGGCCAAGATGGCGACGGCTGCGGAAGGGAGCCAGCGTTGCTTCCGATGTAGGCGATAGCAAGCCCATGCCCCCAGCAAAGGTAATACAGAAAGCACAATCGGCTCTGTCAGCGTGGCCAAGCCGCTTAGAAAGCCAAAGCCAAGCCAGAGCGAAAACCGCGCCGATCTCGCCAGATGCAAGACCATCAGAAAAAGCAGGCTAAGCAGGAGAGTGGTGAGCACTGTCGGCCAGATGAAGTCCGCCGAAAAATAGATGGCGTAGGGAAAAAACACCCAGGTCCAGCCCGCCGCCACCGCAACCCTATCGCCGAAGCACTGCCTGGCGATGAAGAATATGGGCAAACAAGTCAGCGCCGAGAACAGGCTGTCGAGAGATAACATCACCAGGGCGGAAGCCTTGGTGTAGGTCCCAAAGAGTTTGAAAACTCCGGCGACAAGATACGGATATATTGGGGGCATCAGCGCGGTAGGCCCGGTGTCCGCAAAGAATGGACTGCTGAACCCTCGACCCTCGACGACGGATTGCGCAGTTTTTCCCGCTTCCCCGGCAAAGCGCCAGTAGCCACGATCTGGATTGAGGTGCTCAGGGTACAAAAACCCCACTACACTCAACCGTAAAACTTGAGCGACCACGACCATGAGAAAACACGTTCGGCGGATATTCCGTGGCCGCTCGGGCAAGAGGGGCTTCATTCTTATTCTCTGATGTCTGAAATTAAGCTGAATCGAGGGTCTTCAGGTTGGCAACCCTTCTACATAGCCTGAAGTGGGAAGTCAAGAAGGCTGGCTGGCAAACGAAAAGCCAGGCTGGTTGGCCCGGCTTGCGTCGTCTCGCTGCTTCGGGGATCGACTTGGTTCTGAGCCCCCCGCAGATTTCATTGTCCACCGCTTCGCTCGCTAGCGATGCCAGGGTGGTGGCTTGCGCCGTTTGTCACCGCTACATGACCAGTGCTAGGTCTTCCAGTTCGTGTTGGAGGACGGGCAACGAGCAGCCCGACATCTCTACGCGACCAACCGCGTCTCTGGCCGCTTGCGGCGATACTCCGTAGCCACGTCCCATCAGGAAGACTTGTAAGAGTTCGGCGGCCTCGCGCGAATCGATCAAACCGCCTTGCAGCAGATCGTTCCGCAATGCCGTCAATTCGGTACTGGAAAATCGCTCCTTCATGGCCATCACCTCACCTCCGACCGTTACCGCTGTTACCCATTAGACTCTGTAAGCGCCATTTACGTTGCATGCAATTTTGTTGCCGCAACTTCGATGCACTTCTAAGTACTTGCAAAACCGCTTCTTGATTTCTTTAAACCCTTTGGACGGCGGCAAGTTGCGGCGAACTCTTGTGGCCGTAGTGAACTCTACGGGTATCCCTGCCGGAGTTCCGGGGTGACACGTTGTGTCGGTTTGGGACAGAAAAAGGCGGCCGGAATTTGAGCAAAAAACGACGATCAGGCGAGATCGGTCACAGCCTCGTCCACAAGCAGGATCGGAATGTTGTCGCGGATAGGGTAGACACGACGACACTCAGCGCACTTCAGGCTCTGTCCCTCGTCCTTGAGTGCCAGCGGCTTCTTGCACACGGGGCAGACCAGGATGTCGAGCAAATCTTGGGGAATCATAACGCCAGCATTGTACCGATTCCGTGGGGAAGACGAAACTTAAAGTCACGAGTGCTTGTGCCTGCCGTTTCGCTACCGCGAAGTTGCCAACCAGGCCTCGCGCAGAGCAGCTTCGGCCTCGTCGAAAACCAGACCCTCTGACTCATTTTGAGACGCTCTTTCAGCTTGGGGACACGATTCGAGCGCAGGGTCTGCAACCGCATTCCGACTCGTCGACGTTGATCAACCATGCGAATCGCCTGGTTCAGAGTCTTCTCCAGTTCATTTCTATGCCTAGCTCTTCTATGCGGAATATGATCCCGCCACTCGGGTGCTGACGTATGTCAACGCGGGGCAAAATCCTCCGATCGTCGTTCGCTGCCAAGATGGTCGAAGCAACGTGTTCCGGTTGCAGCCCGGAACCGCTCCGGTCGGAATGCTCGAAGATTCTGGCTACAACTCTGTGATTTTCCAACTCAAAGACGGTGACACTCTGGTGGCCTGCACTGACGGAGTTACCGAAGCAGGAAAACCGTGATGGTGAGCCGTTTGGGCAACAACCCCCGGGAAAGACTCTTTTCCTCTTGTGGCCGGCCGACACCCCAGGAAGTTCTTCAGCGAATGATGAGGTTTCCGCTTTTACCGATGGTGGTCCCCAAAGCGATGATATGACCGTGGTGGTAATACAGGTGCAAGCTGTAGACGCATTCTGTAGCTAGCATGGTCGCGCAGTTCTTCGCGGGGCGGTCGATCAAGAAGGCGGCATCCGCTGTAAAGCGCTTTTCCTGTGGATGGTTTACGATAAACCTCCAGCGGAATCATCCCAAGCTTCGTAGCGAGGTGTCATGACTGCCAGCATTCTGGATGGCAACAAGATCGCCAGCGAAATCCGGGCAGACGTCGCTTCCGAAGTAAAGAAGATGGCGGCTTCAGGTATGCGTCCTGGTTTGGCTGTGATCCTGGTCGGCCACAATCCCGCCTCCGAGATCTACGTGCGGGGAAAGGTGAAAAGCTCAGAGGAGGTCGGCATCTACAGCGAGCAGCTTACCCCGCCAGATACGATCTCTACCGAAGAACTGCTGGAACTGGTGAATGACCTCAATCGGCGGGACGAAGTCGACGGCATTCTGGTGCAGCTTCCCTTGCCGTCGCAGGTGGACTCTAAGAGAATCCTGATGGCAGTGGATCCCGCGAAGGATGTGGACGGTTTTCATCCCGTCAATGTGGGTTTTCTCTCGACTCAGCGACCGGGACTGGTGCCCTGTACTCCGGCAGGGATTTTGGAAATTCTCAAGCGAAGCAATATTCCTATCGCCGGTCAGGAAGCCGTGGTGGTAGGCCGCAGCGACATTGTCGGCAAGCCCACCGCCATGCTGCTGATCAACGGAAATGCCACCGTCACCGTGTGCCACTCAAAGACCCGAGACCTTCCGGGGGTGTGCCGCCGGGCAGATATTCTGGTGGCCGCGATTGGCAGGGCCGGCATGATTACTCGCGACTTCATAAGGCCGGGTGCGACCGTGATCGACGTTGGCATGAACAAAGTTACCGACCGGTCTGAGTTCGACCGCCTTTTCGCCGGCAATGCCAAGCGGGAGGAAGCCTTCCGTAGCAAGGGTTCGACCTTGGTCGGCGATGTTCACCCGGAAGTGGCTGAGGTCGCCGGGAGACTAACGCTCGTGCCCGGTGGCGTCGGGCCGTTGACCATCGCCATGCTGATGGCCAATACGATGCGAGCGGCGAAAATGCGGCGGGGATCCCGAGCGTCCGCATTCGCGGGGGAGTGCGCCTGAGGTGCTCAAAGTTGGCCTGACAGGCGGCATCGCCTCGGGCAAATCCGTGGTGGGAGAGATGTTTGTGGCTCTCGGCGCCCAGCTCATTCAGGCGGACCAGATCGCTCATCGGCTGATGCAGCCGGGTGAGGCAGTCTATCAAGGGGTCGTGAACCACTTCGGCGCTGGCATCCTCAACCTGGATGGCACGGTGAACCGCGGGCGACTGGCCGAAGCTGCTTTCGGACCGTTCGCTGAGGCAGCTACCGGAACCGAGGACTCACGGGTCCGGAATTCGCCCATTCAGACCTCCCGAATTGAGGAGTTGAACCAGATCGTTCACCCGGCCGTAATAAGACGGCAGGAGGCATGGATGGAGGAAGTCGGCGAGCGCGATCCGCGCGCCATCGCCATAGTGGAAGCGGCACTTATCCTCGAGGCCGGTGTGGGCAAACGTTTCGACCGGCTGGTGGTTGTGACCTGCCGTCCAGAACAACGCGTCCAACGCTGGGCACAGCGCATGAAAGTAGACGAGGAAACAGCCTGTCAAGAGATCTCGCGGCGCATGGCGGCACAACTCCCGGATGAGGACAAGATAATGGCTGCCGACTATGTAGTCGACAACTCAGGCTCGTTCGACGAAACCAAGAAGCAGGTCGCTGAGATTTATTCGAAGTTGAAGAGTCTCGCGGCGAGGAGCTCTTGACCGCAAAGGTCGCAATTTTGAGCTGCCCAGGCCCCGAATAAGTTCGAAGAAATCCGTCGCAGCAGGTTTTTGAATATGAAAGTGTTACGTCCGATTTTTCTCGCCGTGATTATCGTCGGCGCATTTTTTTACTTCACCACTTATCGTTCGGGACTGATACGTCCCGCAGACTGGATTCGCCAGAAAGACAAAGTGGAGATCACGGAGGCGGCGGGTGGTGACGCGCTCGACAGTGAAGAGCAGAACAATATCAGCGTGTATCACAAGAACATCGATTCGGTCGTGAATATTACGTCGAAGGCGGTGACGTTTGATTTTTTCTACGGCTTGGTTCCGCAGCAGGGCCAAGGGTCCGGATTCATCATCGACAAAGACGGTCACATTATGACCAACTATCACGTGATCGCGGAGGCTCGGACAGTCGACGTCATTCTGCACAATCAAAAGAAGTACCCCGCGACAGTAATCGGCACCGATCGTGCACACGACCTCGCGGTGATTCAGATCAAGGCCTCAGGCCTCACCCCGATGGTGCTCGGCGATTCGCGGCACTTGCAAGTCGGTCAGAAAGTGTATGCCATCGGTAATCCCTTTGGTCTCTCCGGAACCCTGACCAGTGGCATCGTCAGCTCGATCCGGTCTGTGCAAGAACCCGATGGCCTAAAGATTGACGAGGCCATCCAGACCGACGCCGCCATCAACCCCGGCAACTCGGGAGGGCCGCTACTCAATTGGCATGGAGAAGTAATTGGCATCAACACCATGATCGCGTCAAATGTGGGACAAAGCGCTGGAATTGGCTTTGCCATTCCCATCAATACGGCCAAAGCGGTGCTGAATGATTTGCTCACATTAGGCAGCGTGCGGCGACCGGCGTTAGGCGTACGTACGATCCCCGTCAGTCCGGAACTCGCGGAGCAGATGGGTTTGGCGGCCGATTATGGCTTGCTCATTGTGCAAGTGGTGCCGGGAGGCGCGGCAGACCGAGCTGGCCTGCGTGGCGGATCGGAACGCGCATATCTCGGGAATATCCCGATCATGCTGGGCGGGGACCTTATCGTCGCCATCGACGACCAAAAGGTACAGGACCAGCAGGATCTCACCCAAATTATGAACAATCACCGGGCTGGGGACACCGTGCGCATCACCATCTATCGCGGAAAAAAGAAGATGGATGTCACCGTGACCTTAGGCGAGGCCCGGACGCAAGTTTAGAGTCTGGGACGAGTGCGCAGCAGGTTTTTCACTTCCTCAGACTGTCCTCTTGATCCATGGACGTTGAATCCCTACGGCGCTATTGTCTTTCCTTCCCGAATGCGAAAGAGAACCTGCAGTGGGGCGAAACTCTCTGTTTCAAGGTGTGCGAGAAGATCTTTGTCACGCTGAGCTTGGAGTCGGTGCCGCAGCGAATTTGTTTTAAGACCTCGGCAGAGACGTTTGCTGGGTTGCTTGAAGTGGAAGGAATCACACCCGCGCCCTACGTAGGGCGCTACAAGTGGGTGATGTTGGCGCGCCTGGATATACTACCCGAAGCGGAACTGGAAGCCCTGATCCGGCACTCGTACGAGATGGTGGCCGCGAAGCTTCCCCGCACCACACGCCGAAGCAAACCTCCGAAGCCAAGTAAGAGAAAGCGGCAGACGAGAAAAGCTCATAGGTGATAGCTGAAAGGCGGGCGCCGATTTGACTCTCCTAACCGCTTGGGCTAGCCTCAGTGATTTGCCTAGGGCTTGTTCCGGGAGCCTGATAGCCGCTGCCATGCTGCGAGGCAATCGCGCCATGAATCTTCATGCGACCCCAAAGTAAGTTGCTGATTTATCTACTGCTTGCAGCTCTGCCGGCGTGCCCGGCGCCGGTTTTCGGCGCACCCATTCACCCAGTTCACGCTTCTCATGCCATTGTGGCCAGCGTGCACGAACTGGCCTCGGGTGTTGGCGCAGACATTATGCAAGCCGGGGGGAACGCAATAGACGCGGCAGTCGCCACGGGCTTCGCGCTGGCAGTGGTGTATCCGCAGGCTGGAAACCTGGGCGGCGGCGGGTTCATGCTCATCCGCATGGCCGATGGCAAGACTCGCTTCATTGACTACCGCGAAAAGGCGCCCGCCGCAGCGACGGCAAACATGTACCTCGACCCGCAGGGCAATGTAATCGAGGACGCCAGCTTGGTCGGTTACAAGTCAATCGGTGTGCCCGGTTCGGTGGCGGGCATGGTCTATGCGCAGAAGAAATATGGCAAGCTGTCACTCGATCGTGTCATCGCGCCGGCCATCAAATTAGCACGTGACGGATTTCCCCTGGCCTGGGAGGATGCGCAAGATCTTCGAAATGATAAGCACCTCGCCCAGTTTCCGGAGTCGCGCCACATATTTCTTCGCGATGGTAACTACTACAAAGAGGGCGAGATTCTTCGCCAGCCCGAGCTGGCACGCACGCTGGAACGGATCGCCAGCAGCCCCGACGACTTCTATCATGGAGCCATGGCGCGCGAGTTGGTGGCATTCGTCGAGAAAGGTGGAGGACTCATCACCGCGGATGACCTGGCGCACTATGAGGTAAAAGAGCGCGAGCCAGTACGAGGCACGTATCGCGGGTACGAAGTCATCAGTGCGCCGCCGCCATCCTCGGGTGGAATCGCGCTAATCGAAACCCTGAACATCGTGGAAGGGTATGACATCAGCAAACTCGGAGACCGTTCCGCTCAGGCCGTGCACCTTGTAGCGGAAGCCTTCCGCCGCGCATTTTTTGATCGTGCGGAATTTCTTGGGGACCCCGACTTCGCCAATATTCCGGTGGCCCCGCTCATCGACAAGAAATATGCCTCCGCATGGCGAGAGTCGATTGATCCCGCTCACGCCAGCGTCAGTAAAGAATTGAGGCGGCCAGCGGTATTCAATCAGCTTGAACAGTATGCCCGGATACATCCGCAACCGGTTGCGGTACGGGAGCCACCGCACACCACGCACTACTCCGTGGTTGATCCTGACGGAAACGCAGTGGCAGTGACCACCACACTGAATGACGACTTCGGATCGCGGGTGACTGCGGGCGGCCTGGGTTTTCTGTTGAATGATGAAATGGACGACTTCGCCTCTAAACCAGGTGCCCCCAACGGCTACGGCTTGATCCAGGGACCGGCTAATGCCATCCGGCCAAGAAAGCGGCCACTCTCGTCCATGACTCCGACGATCGTGCTCAAAGACGGAAAGTTGTTTCTCGTGCTGGGCTCTCCGGGTGGCTCGCAGATTATCAGCACCGTTGCGAATATCCTCATGGGTGTGGTGGACTTCGGCATGAGCATTCAGGAAGCGGTGAACGCGCCGCGCTTCCACCATCAATGGCTGCCCGACGAGGTGCATGTTGAACAATGGTTCTCTCCCGATGCGGTCAGATTGCTGGGGCAGATGGGGCATAAGGTCGAATTCGGTGTAGTGGAAACTGGGACTTGGGAGCCCTACTGGAGTGATGGCCAGTGCATTGCGATCGATCTGAAGACAGGAGAACGTCTGGGCGCAAGCGACGAGCGCCACAATGGAAAGGCTGTAGGTTTCTAGATAGTGTAGGCGAAGGTCCACTGGAACGACGTTCAGCGGTTTGATGAATTATGCAGAAGGCGATGTCAACTCTTGTATACGTGAAGGAGCGCCTGCACCCCGGGCTCCTGGATGGGCTAGTCCGAGGTGGCGCTCAAGCCATCGAGATATTCGCTGCTCGCCAACATCTCGACTACGCGAACCGCAAGCAACATGTGCGCGAGATCGCGGATTGGTTTCGCGGCAGCAATATTCCGCTGAATTCCGTACATTCACCCATGCATGCGGACTACGAGTCGGGACGCGCCGGCGCTCCGCCCGTGAACGTCGCCGCGACTGACCGCGCGCATCGGATTGAAGCCATGGATGAGATCAAGCGAGCCTTGGAATTGGCGGAGCAGATTCCATTTCGTTTTCTGGTGCAGCATTTGGGAACCGGTGGGGAGTCATTCGACGACCGGAAGTTCGAGGCGGCGATGACGTCAGTCGAGCACCTGCGTGCATTTGCCAAGCCGCTCGGGGTTCGCATCCTGCTGGAGAACATTCCCAATGAACTTTCCACCCCGGACAGACTAGTCGAATTTATCCACACTTCGCACTTTGACGATGTTGGAGTCTGCTTTGATGTGGGTCACGCCCACATCATGAGCAATGTGTCGGAGGCATTCGAGATTCTGAAGAGTTACGTTCGCTCCACTCACATTCACGACAATGCTGGGGACCGGGACTCGCATCTGTGGCCTGGGAAAGGATCGATCGACTGGAAGCAGACGATGGAGTTGTTGCGCTCAGCCCCGCACACACCACCGTTATTGCTGGAAATCGAGGCCGACGAGAAGATTAATCCCATCGAGAAGATGGGGGAAGCATTCGAAAAGTTGATGTAGGCGCCGGCGTCCTCGCCCGTGCTCACGCTGAACCACACCCAGCACGGGCGAGGACGCCCGCGCCTACATCGAAAGAAGAAATGCCGTCCAATCATGTCATCTCCAGTAACCAGTATCGCTGATATCGGCAAGCATGAAGGCCAGACTGTCACCATTCGCGGTTGGCTCTACAATTTGCGCGAGAGCGGAAAACTACTGTTTCCGCAATTTCGCGACGGCAGCGGTGTGATCCAGGGCATCGTGCCCAAGAGCGCAGTTCCACCCGAAGTCTTCGACGCCGTGAAAAGCCTCACCCAAGAATCGAGCGTCATCGTTGAAGCCAAGGTTCGCGCCGACAAGCGCGCGCCCGGAGGTTACGAGCTTGACGTCTCGAATGTCGAGGTTGTCCAGCGAGTCCCCGACAATGACCCCTTTCCGATTTCCCTCAAAGAACACGGCGTCGATTTTCTAATGGAACATCGCCACCTGTGGGTGCGAACTCCCCGTCAGGCGGCAATTCTGCGAGTGCGGGCGGAGATCATCAAAGCCGCGCGCGACTTTTTCGATGGGCGCGGCTTCACCCTCACCGATCCTCCCATCCTCACTCCCGCCGCGTGTGAGGGGACGACCACGCTGTTTCCGGTGGATTATTTCGAAGAACAAGCCTATCTCACGCAGTCCGGGCAGCTTTACATTGAAGCCACTGCCATGGCGCTAGGCAAGGTGTATTCCTTCGGACCCACTTTCCGCGCCGAGAAATCGAAAACCCGCCGACACTTGACCGAATTTTGGATGGTCGAGCCCGAGATCGCCTACGCTACCCTCGACGACCTGATGGAACTCGCGGAAAGCCTGATCAGCTTTGTCGTGAAACGCTGCCTGGAGCGGCGGCGCGGTGATCTGCAAACGATTGGACGGGATGTAGCGAAACTGGAAAAGATCGAAGCTCCGTTTCCGCGCATTACTTACGATGATGCCGTGAAAATGCTGCAGGAGGCCCATGCCAAAGGCGCGCTCGAAAACAATTTCGAGTGGGGCGGAGACTTAGGCTCTCCCGACGAGACATATATTTCCTCACAATTTGAGAAGCCAGTCATGGTGCATCGCTATCCTGCGAAGGTGAAGGCCTTCTATATGGAGCCTGACCCTGAGCGTCCTGACCTGGCGCTGTGCGTGGATGTGCTCGCGCCCGAAGGCTACGGGGAGATCATCGGTGGCTCGCAGCGCACGGCGTCTTACGATCTGCTGGTGAAGAGAATTCACGAGCACGGCCTGCCGGAAGAGGCGTTCAAGTGGTATTTGGATTTGCGGAAATATGGCAGCGTTCCACACAGCGGCTTCGGCATGGGGATTGAACGCGCCGTGTCTTGGATCTGCGGGCTGGAGCACGTGCGAGAAACAATCCCGTTTCCCAGGATGCTGCATAGGCTCTATCCCTGAAATCTTCTTAAACCGCCGAGCACGCTGAGAACGCCGAGGAATGGAAGAAAAAGACAAGTTCGATCTGATCACGCGCCGCGTCATCGGAGCTGCAATCGAGGTGCACAAAACGGTAGGACCAGGGCTTCTGGAATCGGCGTACGGGGCGTGCCTGGCTTTTGAATTGCGACAACTGGGTTTGAAGGTCGAAGAGCAAAAACCCCTGCCGGTCGTTTACAAAGACATCAATTTTGACTGTGGCTACCGGTTGGATTTAGTTGTCGAGGATTCTGTCATCGTCGAGATCAAAGCGGTCGAACACCTTACGCCAATTCACGACGCACAATTTTCCTATCTCCGGATTTCCGGAAGGAGAGTAGGGTTGTTGATTAATTTTCACTCTCGCATGCTGAAGGATGGCTTAAAGAGAATTGTTAATGAATTTCCTGGCTCGGCGTTCTCGGCGAACTCAGCGGTGAATAACGAATCCAAACGCTAGCGGGCATTTATGACGCAAACTACAGCATCATTTTCCAGCATCACACCAAGGAAGATTCGGGTCATCGGCGTGCCGCTCGACCTTGGGCAGTCCCGTCGTGGGGTGGACATGGGGCCGTCGGCCGTGCGCGTCGCCGGGCTCGAAGCCAGGTTGGAAGCGCTGGGACACGTTGTCGAAGACGCCGGAAACATTGCCGTCGCCATCGCTGAGCAGAAGTCCGAAGGCGATCCGCGCGCCAAGTATCTGAAAGAAATTACCGCGATGTGCACCAAGCATGCCGACCTCGTGTTGAAGACGCTGGAAGCTGGAAAAGTGCCGGTGGTGCTGGGTGGCGATCATTCGGTCGCCGCCGGCACTGTCGCCGGAGTCGCCGAGTTCTACCGACGTCAGAACCAGAAAGTCGGCCTGATCTGGATTGACGCTCACACCGACATCAACACACCCGAGAGTTCGCCCAGCGGCAATGTCCACGGAATGCCGTTGGCCGCAATCATGGGTCTTGGACCGGCCGAGCTCGCGAATATATTCGACTTCTCGCCCAAGGTGAAGCCGGAAAACTGCGTGCTGGTCGGCGTCCGCGACATCGACGCCATCGAAAAGGAAAACGTGCGCCGGGCAGGCATCGAAGTCTTCACCATGCGCGACATCGACGAGCGTGGCATGCGCACCATCATGGAAGAAGCCCTCCGCATGGCCGGACGCGGCACCGCCGGTTACCACGTTTCGCTCGACATGGACTGGGTTGACCCCGAGGATGCTCCCGGCGTGGGCACGCCCGTCCGTGGCGGGGCAACTTATCGCGAAGCTCATCTGGCAATGGAGATCATCGCCGATCACGGCCGCATGCTGAGTTTCGAAATCGTTGAAGTGAATCCGGTGATCGACGAGCATAACCGTACCGCGGATCTGGCAGTAGAACTCACACTTTCCGCGTTCGGGAAGAAGATTCTGTAATCCACATCGAAGCGCTGTCCATCTGAAGATGAAGCAGAAGACTATCTCCGGGGCTGTGTATGCAGCTACAGCCTTAGCCCTCGCAAACTTTTTTGACAGTCTCTATGGGGCGGGACCCGTCACTCACTAGGTTGGGCTTATACATACTGCAATTGCCGGAGCGATTTTGTTTGTAGTTGCGTTTGTATTTTCTCTGTTTAGCCTACGATCAGGAATCGTATGCGCACTTGCTGCCTGCGTCCTTTCGTGGCCTTTTTTCGCCGGTGAATTGTCCTTAATTCTCGGTGTTTGGCGCAGCCTGCTCTCGGTTGTGCACTACTCTGATTGGGGAGCCAGATTGGCAGCGGTCCTAATGCTGATTGTTTCAAGTGTCTATTCGCTGAGTCAGTCACGGTTGTTGTTTTTGAGTGCCCGGCTAGCCAATCTGAATCAGCGGTTTGCAGTTGAGAACGCTCTTGTGGAAGACATCAGCCAGGGAATCCAAACCATTATCTCCTAACCGATTGACGGCTACGCCGCCCCCGTCCACACTGAAGCGTGATGAAGAAACTGCGCGTCGGCATCCTGTTTGGCGGACGCAGCGGAGAGCACGAAGTGTCGTTGCTCTCTGCTGCTTCGGTGTTCAACGCCATCGACAAAGATAAATATGAAGTCGTGCCCATCGGGATTACCAAGGAGGGCCGATGGGTCACGGCGGCAGATGCGGAACGCTTGCTGCGGGGAAAAGCAGCGGGCGACGACACCCGCTCTGCACGAGCACATCTTCGTGCGGGCGATCCGGGGGCGACTCCTGGCGCTGCGGTCCTGGCCAGCGGTGAGGCGGTGATTGTCCCTCCAGAGCCGCAAAGGCAACATGGTTCCTTGACGCCGTTCCAGTCGGATGGGCTCACTCGCCGCGCCAGCGACCGCGCCATCAATGTCGACATCATCTTTCCCGTGTTGCACGGCACCTTC
Source organism: uncultured Acidobacteriota bacterium (assembly GCA_963696025.1). GTDB lineage: Bacteria > Acidobacteriota > Terriglobia > Terriglobales > Acidobacteriaceae > JABCYV01. Next base: position 303,824 of record CAVOII010000012.1, on the reverse strand, counting down.
GGTGAGGACGGTACCATCCAGGGTCTGCTCGAACTGGCGGATATTCCTTACGTGGGCGCAGGTGTTCTGGGGTCGGCCGCCGGCATGGACAAGGACATCATGAAGTCGCTGTTCCGCGCTGCCGACCTGCCGATTGTGAAACATGTGACGGTTCTGCGCAGCGAGTGGGAGGGCAATTCAAAGAAAGTCGGAAAGCTGGTCGAAAGCAAGTTGAAGTATCCGGTGTTCGTGAAGCCAGCGAATTTAGGATCGTCTGTAGGAATTTCAAAGGCGCATGATCGGAAGGAACTTGGGCCTGCTATCGACGAAGCAGCCAAGTTTGACCGCAAGATTGTTATTGAGCAGGGTGTCGGCGGGAAGAAGCAGAAGGCGCGTGAGATCGAATGCTCGGTCCTCGGGAACGATAGCCCGGAAGCCTCGGTCCCGGGAGAGATCGTCCCTGGCAAAGAATTCTATGATTACACCGCCAAGTACGTCGACGAAGGTTCCAAGCTGATCATTCCGGCCAAGCTCAGCAAAACCGAGACCAAGACAATTCAGCAACTGGCCATCAGCGCATTCAAAGCCGTCGACTGCTCCGGCCTGGCACGTGTGGATTTCCTGATGGATCCGAAAACCCGGAAGATTTACCTGAACGAGATCAACACCATGCCAGGCTTCACTTCCATCAGCATGTATCCCAAGCTGTGGGCTGCGACAGGATTGACTTATCCCGACCTGATCGAACGTCTGATTCATCTGGGGCTGGCGCGGCACGAAGACAAGAAGAAGAATCAGTACAGCCGATGACGAGTGCTATGAGCAGAATATTGAACTCGCCTCTCCTTGTTCTGGCACTCTCTCTTGTCGTGCTGTGGCTATCGACCCAGGTCAGCATCGCCTTTCGGGAGAGACGGAGACTGGAAGAAGAGGAGCATGAAGATTTCGTCCTGGTCGTCTCCGCCACCTTGACGCTGCTCGCCCTGATCATCGGATTCAGCTTTTCGATGGCCATCAGCCGCTACGATCAGCGCAAAAACTACGAGGAGTCGGAGGCCAATGCGATCGGTACGGAATACGTCCGTGCAGACTTTCTGCCTGCTGCCGATGCGTCCAGAGTACGTGCGCTACTGAGAACCTATCTCGATCAGCGGATTCTGTTCTACACCACCAGGGATGAGCAGCACCGGCAGATCGATGCCTCTACCGCTCAACTGCAGGCCGAGCTGTGGTCCGCGGTCCAGGCTCCAGCAACGGCCGTATCCCAATTGCGGCATGGTGTTTGATGGTAGCAATTGGCGTTTTCAGCAACCTGCTGCTGGGTTACGGCGCGCGCGTCGCGCGAAAGCCCACGAGCTCCTCCTTCTGGTTCTGCCGCTGGTTGTGTCCATCGCGTTCTCTCTCATCGCCGATATTGACAGCCCGCGCGGCGGCGTCATTCGAGTGCGTCCGCAAAATCTCGTGAGTCTTGCTGAGTCTCTGCGGGCACACTAGCAGAAAAAACCTGATCGGGGCGCGGGGCAAAGCTTCATGGAATCTCGTTTGCTGTTCCCCATCGCGGTTGCACGGTGAAAACGGCTGATCCGGTTGGGGTTGGCGCGGCGCGAAGACAAGAAGAAGAATCAGTACAGCCGATGACGAATGCAGCCGAAACATCTGATCAAGACCATCCTATGGGCTTGGCTCCACGGCTTGTCCGTTTCCCGACGCGAACCTAGAATCACCCGCTATGGCTAGTATAATCGGCCCGCTCATGTGGAAAGTGCGGGCCATATTCGGCGCATTTTTTCTGTTGTCCGCCATCTCGAGTTGTTTCGCCGATGTTGCGCCGCCTGACCAGCAACTGTTAACTGCAGCAGGTGATCTCGTCGATATTCGTTCGACGAGCGCGAAATCCTTTCAGCTGGATGCCGACTTTACTGCTCAAGTCAACGTTCCCCAGGATGGCCATCTAACTTGGAAGTGGGTCGCCAAAGATCTCTGGTCACAAGAAAATCAGGATGGGGGACTTCCGTCAGCTGAGCGTGCGGAAGGGAGACAATCTCTGCATCAGCCATAACGCCCCGTTCACTCCTCTACGTATCACCGAGTTGCAAGATCTGCTGAAAGTATTCTCGGTCGACGCCGACCATGGGCAAGTCAAACAGGTCAAGCGCCAGCCACAGAGTGGCATCGAGACGGAGTGCCTAGAAGTCCGCGCTCGGTCTGGCAGCCACGCAGGGAACGCGAAGAGAGAACTCTGCATTAACCAAACGACTAAGGAATTGCTAACCCATGAAGTGCGGGACGGCCAGGATTATCGCCGGAAGGAGTTCAGCGACTACCAGCCTTTCGGTGGGCACGGTTACCCTAGACATTTGAGGCTGTTCGTTGACGGCAGCCAAGCATTAGACGTAAGGATCAACTCTTTACGTGAGAATGAATTCGATGCGACCGTCTTCGTTCCACCGGCTGGGGCGATTGTCCGCCGTCAATGCGAACACATGATTCATCCGGTGGCGCTTAAAACTCCCGACCCCGCGTATCCACGATCGGCATCCCAAAACCGCATCGGCGGGACTGCGACCGTGGCGCTCACCGTTCTACCTGATGGTTCTGTGGACAATGTCCAACTAATCGGAAGCGCAGGGAAGGAAATGGACCAGATCACGCAGGAGATCGTCAAGACTTGGAAGTTCAAGCCGGCGATGTGCGGAAACGAACCAGTTGCTTCCGACATTCGCGTGGACATGAATTTCCGGCTGCGGTAGATGGCATGTCCCCAACCCCCCTTGACGTCCTCCCGCCCTGCCCTGTAGTCTTTCCTCAAGTTTGCTCTTCGGAGCAGACCTTGGATTTCATGAAGAGTGGCTGAGGGACGAGCCCTGAGAAGCCACGACAACCGGATCAGAAGTCATCTTCTGGTCGCCCGGTGTCAACTCTCGCCCTATACAGGGGGAACATGAGATTCGGGGTGCCGAGTTTCCAGCATCTCGTTCCTCTTTTCCTCCTGGGTTTTCGAGGGAAAGAGGATTTCGTATTTCAGGGCGCTTTTCGGACGGCTCGTCCCGCGGCTACTCCCAGAAGGAAGGCGAGTAGCTTATGAGCGTTGCTACCGGTATTGCGACGGGCGTCACATCCAGATACGAACTGCAATGTCGCGAATGCGGCAAGAGTTGGGGAAACCAGCCCCGTTCCATCTGCGACGATTGCTTCTCTCCCCTTGAGATTACTTACGACTACGACGCCATCCGCGCTGATTTCACCCGCGAGCGCATAGCACAGGGTTCGCCCAGCATGTGGCGCTATTCTGATCTTTTGCCCTTGCCGGAGAATTATCAGCCGACGGTGCCGGCAGGATTCACGCCGTTGCTCAAGGCACCACGGCTTGCCCGGCGGCTGGGTGCGAAGAATCTCTACATCAAGAACGACGCCGTTTGTCTGCCCACTCTGAGCTTCAAGGACCGCGTAGTGGCCGTCGCGCTGGCCCAGGCCCGCAGCTTCGGATTCGACACCGTTGCCTGTTCCTCCACGGGAAACCTGGCGAACGCGGTCGCAGCGCAAGCCGCTCGTAACGGATTTCACGCCTGGATCTTCATCCCCGCCGATCTCGAGCCCGCGAAAATTATCGGGACGCAGGTCTTCGGTGCGAAGCTAGTCGGCATTTCCGGCAGCTACGATCAGGTCAACCGTCTTTGCTCGCAGATTGCCGATGAACGCCATTGGGGATTCGTGAATGTGAATCTGCGGCCGTATTACGCCGAAGGCTCGAAGACGGTTGGCTTCGAAATCGCGGAGCAACTGGGATGGCGCCTGCCGGACAACATCGTCGTCCCGATGGCGGGCGGATCGCTGATCACCAAAATCAAGAAGGCGTTTGACGAGCTGATCCAACTGGGATTGGTCGAACCCAAACCAGTGAAGTTTTTCGGTGCACAGGCCACTGGCTGTTCTCCGATTTCTACAGCGGTAAAGACGGGGAATGCCGAGATCGAGCCGCAAAAGCCTTCGACGCTGGCGCGTTCGCTCGCCATTGGCAACCCGGCTGACGGCCACTATGCCATCAAAACCATAACGAAAACTGGCGGTTGGGCCGAGGACGTCTCCGATCCTGAACTGGTCGCGTCCATCCAGCTTCTGGCGGAGACCGAAGGCATCTTCACTGAGACCGCCGGCGGAGTCACTATCGGCTGCGCGCGCAAGCTCTACCGGCAAGGTCGTATTGCGGCCGACGATACTACGGTACTTTGCATCACCGGGAATGGCTTGAAGACTACGGATGTGCTGGTGGGCAAGTACAAGACGGAAGAGGCCATCCCACCGAAGATCGCCGAGTTCGACAAATACCTCGACAAAGCTTTGGAAATCCCCCAGACTCCGGTCCCAGAAACCGTGGAGGATTGAGATGACAATCACAGTCCAGATTCCGACCGCTCTGCGCCGCTTGACCGCGGGTGCCGACCACATCACGTGTTCAGCTAACAATCTCGCAGAACTGTTCTCCGTGCTGGATGGAAAATTCCCCGATCTAAAGCCACATCTGCGCGATGAAGCGGGAGAGGTTCGTCGCTTCCTTAACGTGTATGTCAATGAAGAGGACATTCGTTTCCTGGGCGGCAACACTTACGCCTTCCAGGAGGGGGACGAAGTGCTGCTGGTGCCGTCAATTGCTGGCGGCGCTTGACAATAGAAGCCGAGACCGCTTTCGGGAATGCACAACCTGAAATGCTTTTCGATTTGTGACAGATGACCTAGGCCGTCGGACCTCAGGTGCGCTACCGTGATCTCACGCGGCAATATCGCGTGAGGAGAAACACGGATGAAGCGGCTCACATTCGTATTTATCACATTGCTGATGACCGCTTCACTGGCGGGGGCTGCCCTCACCGAGATTCGGAAAGATTTTCCGCATCAGACCGCGCTGCTTTCGCCGACAGCGATCATGGCGGCTCCCAGCGCGGCTGGCACTTATTTGCTGTCCGTGTACTTCGATGAATCAGCGGCTTGCAAATGCACGGTGAAGTTGAGCTGGATTGACGAGAATAACGGCCTTGAGCAAAAGTCCTTTCCCGACGCCCCATACAATTACTGGGTCGGCCAGATCCGATTAGCCCCGCACACCGCTCCGACTATCGAACCGATGGCGAAGGCGGAAGCTATGACTACAGCATTTATGTCGTAGGATTCGGGCTTTGGCGGAAAGGAATCCAAGCCCAGGGTGGTCTTTCAGAACCATTCTCTTACGCGGCCCCCGGACAAACCAGCACCATCTCGACTACCCTGTTCACTCCTTCCAGTGAAGGGACCTACCTCGTCTCGATCGTGCTGCAACCATCGCCGTTTTCGAGCACCAGCTTTACCGTATCCAGGGTCGGAGAGCATGGCCCCGAGAGCCTCAACGTGGAGAATGTCTTCCCGATTCACGTCGTCGCGAATCAACCAGTGACGCTCTCCACTTTTTATACTGGGACCGCTGAATTCTACGATATCTACGCTAATGCAGTGCGGTTTGGCTCTCCCTCCGGGGGGAGCGGGCCTCTCACCGATTCCGAATACAACCTGACCGGATGGACTAACGCCACGTATCCTAATTCGAGGACTGTGTTTAGTTCTGCGGTTGGAGGTCCAGCGTTGCTGGCGGCCTCCGCCCTTTTACTCTGGCCAAATTCGGGGCTGTATGGTGAGGCGGCGGAGATCCTCTGGGGGAAGAGAAGGGGTTGACGTGGTCAGCAGCATTGCCGTGAGCGACAGTTCCAGCTCATCCGTCGGCTCGGGCTTTCTCAATCCGAATGGGAGCGTTCAGTTTTATACGTACAACACCGTGGCGCAGAGATGGGGGTCCAGCCCGACTTACGATCTGGAGGTGGACACAATTCAATTCTGAAGTTCACTAAACTTGATACGCGTCCATTGCCCACGCCATGGGGTCAGCTCCAGGCTCACTCCCTCGCTCGATAGATAATCTCCCCGCCACGAATGGTGTACCGTACGGAGGTTAGCGCTCGGATGTTTTTGGAAGGGTCCTCCTTCAAGACAACGAGGTCGGCCTCGAGAGCTGCGGCAATTCGTCCCAGTTGCTTTGACTCTCCAAATCTCTCGGCCGGTGCAGTCGTGAGTGAAGCGAGAATCTGGCGAAAACTCATGCCTGCGTCGGCCATTTTCCCACCCTGAATGAGCACTATGCCATCACGGATGGGCGCATCTGTGGGACTGACATAGACTGTCCCTCCCACGAGAGCAAAATACCCATTCGCGGGTTGCTCAAAGGCCGCTGTGTACATCGAAAGCGGAACCATCCCTGAAGCAAGTAGCACTGTGAGCACTGGGAAGGTACTGTTACTCCACATTGATGCGACTCCGGTCGGTAATTTTCTGCGCCGGTCTGTAAATGATCCTATCGTGGTTTGATAGGGCCGTATTTGCGCATCGTCCCTTCCTGATATATCATCTAACTAACTAGTTAATTAAGGCGATATGAGAGCAGTGGCATCAGGATCGCGTATGGGTTCCCGGGGCCGTCCCGAAGAGAGTCGGGCAGCGATCCTGCAGGCGGCCGTGCGTGAGTTTGCCCGAGAAGGTGTTGCCGGTGCGCGGACGGATGCTATCGCCCGCGCCGCGCATGTGAATAAGGCACTCCTCTACTACTATTTCGAGGACAAAGAAGCACTTTACGAAGCCGTCATCGACCAGGTATTCGGAGGACTGACGGCAAATTTACATGAAGTGTTTGCTCGCCAGCTGCCTCCGAGAGAAAAAATCCTGGCTTATGTGGGAGCCCACTTCGATTACATCGCCAGCAATCCTTTGTACCCCCCCATCGTACAGAGTGAGATGATGCGTGCCCGGCGTGGCAGCACGCCCCCGTTCGAGCGCATGGTAAAGCAATACTTCAGCCCACTTTTCGGCAAGATTGCGGGGGTCCTTCACGATGGGCAAGCTGCCGGAGAGTTTCGCCAGGTCGATGCCATCCAGTTCATCCCTTCGATGATCGCGGTCATAGTTTTCTATTTCATCAGCACGCCTGTAATGCGAGTGATGACGGGTGCAGATCCGCTATCTCCTGAGCGACTAAGCCAACGGCGGGCGGCGGTGCTGGACTTTGTTTCATCCGCCCTGTTCCGGCATACCGATCAAGAACACGCAGGAGAACCAAAGTGAGCGCCCGCAATAAATTCCTGATTCTTCTTGCTGTGGTCTGTGCGGTGTCGCTGACCTACTACCTGGTCTCTACGCCGCGCTCGCAGGATTTGATCCTGATCGGCACCGTCGACTCCAACCAGGTAATTGTCAGTCCGCAAGTCCAAGGCAGGCTTGCAAAGCTTCTGGTGGACGAGGGCACACAACTAAAACAAGGAGACTTGATTGCTGTCATCGATCCGTCGGAACTGGAGGCCCAAGCTCGGGCTGCGGCAGCCATGATCGACAGTCTGCGTTCCCAAGTGGCCGCGACCCAAGCGACCCAGCAAGCAACGTCGGGATCGACAACCAGCAGCGTGGCCAATGCCCAAGCGAAATTGCAATCCACCCGCGCGCAACTGGTCCAGGCTGAAGCCATGCTGGTGCGCACCGAGAGCGATAGCCGTCGTACCATCGAATTGGCCAAGCAGGGAGTCGCCTCTGACCAGGACCGCGTGCAGGCGGAGAGCAATCTGAAAGCGCAGCAGGCCACAGTACAAGCTTTGAAAGAGCAGGTCAGCGCGGCGCAGGCGGACCTGAACACCGCCATTGCCAACACCCATCAGGCGCACGCAGCTCAGAGCACGGTCGAATCTACTCGCGGCCAGTTGGCCAATGCCGTGGCTCAACTGAAGGAAGCGGAAGTACGTCTGGGATACACCAAGATTTACTCGCCCGTCACCGGGACCGTCTCGGTACGCGCGGCCCGCGAAGGAGAAGTGCTCAACGCCGGTCAGCCCATCGTAACTATCATCGATCTAACTGACACCTGGGTCCGCGCAGCGATTCCGGAAACTCAAGCCGATCACATCGGTTTGGGAGATACTCTGCGTGTTCGCTTACCGGGAGGCACGGTTACCTCGGGGAAGGTCTTCTTCAAATCAGCCGAAGCTGACTTTGCTACGCAGCGTGACGTTAGCCGGCGCAAACGCGATATCAAAACCATTGTGCTCAAGGTGCGGCTGGACAACCCCAAAGGCGCCTATGTACCGGGCATGACGGCAGAGGTGCTGGTTTCACCGGCCCAGTTGAAAGGACCTGTGGCAGGCGAGAGTGCAGCTGCGGAGCAAAAGCCATGATGTCCGATCTAAACGCCGGCAAAAGTGTGGTCGAGACTAACGCGGGATCCGCCAATGGCAACGCCGCGAACGTTCCCAATGCCATCGACGTGGAACATATCGTCAAGAAATACGGCGACTTCACCGCGGTCGACGATGTTACGTTTCACGTAAGAGAAGAAGAAATATTCGGCCTGCTGGGGCCGAATGGCGCCGGCAAATCGACCCTTATCCGCATGATGACCACGCTCATTCCGATCACTTCGGGACTGGCTCGCATTGCCGGCCACGATGTATCAAGGGAACCGGACGCAGCACGACGCGCCATCGGCGTGATCCCACAAGCGCTGACCAGTGACCTCGATCTCACGATCGAGGAAAATCTGAGCATCTATGCCAAGCTGTACGACGTTCCCGCCCAGAAGCGAAAGGCGGCAATCGACGAATTGCTGGAACTTGTGGATCTGACCAAGTGGCGCTCGGCCCAGACCAAGACGCTCTCTGGCGGCATGCGTCGACGCCTGGAAATCGCGCGCGGGCTCGTACACAGTCCCCGCATCTTTTTCCTCGACGAGCCCACTACTGGTTTGGATCCCGTCTCCCGCGTGGCGGTGTGGGAGATGCTGACCAACATCAAAGCCCACCGGCAACTCACGATTCTGATCACGACTCACTACATGGATGAGGCCGACCGCCTGTGCGACCGCATTGCCATCATCGATCACGGCAAGCTGGTGGCACTCGATACTCCTCCCACACTCAAGGCCAGCGTTCCGGGATCGAATGTAATTGAGGCGCAGTTTGACGACGCGCCCGCCGATTGGGAACAGCGCCTGCACAAACTGACCAATGTCACGTCGGTGCAGCATGAGGGCGCCGGCATGTACCGGATTCTGACTGGTGACGGCTCCCGTACCACGACAGAACTCGTAGAAGCGGCGGTGCAGGCTGGGGTAAGCGTGAAATCACTGTCAGTTCAAAACACCACATTGGATGACGTGTTCGTCCACTACACCGGGCGGCAGTTACGCGATGAATTGGTGAAAGCCTACGGCTTCGTCATGCCGCCCCGGCCAGGATTGCAACCATGAACCACATAATGGCGATCATCGAACGTGAAATGCGCAAATTCTTCCGCTCTCCGGCGCTGATGATGGCGTCTATGATTTTTCCCCTGGTGCAACTGATCGTGCTGGGCAATGCGTTCGGCGGCAAGATTCGCGACGCCAAGCTCGGCTTGGTAGATCAGGATGGCGGGACCCAGGCCTTGAAGATTCGCGAGGCCTTCGATTCCGTCCGCGCCAACATGCGCACTTTTGAGCCGATTTATTACACCAATGACAAGCAAGCCATGGAGGACGTGCGCAACGGTAAGATTCAGGGCGCGGTGATTATTCCTCCGCAATATTCGCGACGAGTTTACGAACAAGACCAGCCGCGCATCGCTCTGATCGTGGACAATAGCGACAACTTCATGAGCTCGACTCTGGAAGACGAGCTTACTCAAATTACCGATGCACTGAACAATCCTACGGTTGAGCCACGGATCTTGCAGCAAACCGTGCTCCAGATTGTGGAGCTGTATCCCTATATCGAATATATGAAATACCTGCTTCCGGGTTCGATCAGCCTGGCCATGTTTGTTTCTGTGATGATTGGCGGAGGCATGCTCTACATCGACGACAAGGCGCGCGGCGTCGTCGAAGGTTATCTGGTGACGCCGATTACCAAGGCGGAATTGGTTTTCGGACTCAACGGCGCCGGCGCAATCAAGGCGACATTGACCGGTGTGATCATCACGGTGATAGGCTCGATGCTTGCCGGTGTAAGCACGCTGTTTAGTCCGGCCACGGCCGTTGGTCTCATCATCATGATCGTACTCACTTCACTCGCTTTCAATACCATGATGTTCTTGCTGATGGTCCGGGTCGAGGATCCACTGGTGCCACGAGCCATCTTCGGCATCCTGAACACACTGTTGTTCTTCCCTAGTGGCGCGATCTATCCCATCCAGGCATTTCCGTGGTGGCTGCGGGGGATTGCAAAAGTTGACCCCTTCACCTTCGCCGTCCACGGCTTCAAGGCACTTCTACTGAAGGAAGCGGGCTTCTCGGCGATTGTTCCCGACATGCTGTACCTCACTACCTTTGCGGTCGTCTCGCTCAGCATAGCTACACCATTGTTCAAACGGACGTTGTAATATCGTTTTGTCATGCTGAGCGAGGACAGTATCTTCGCAAAGCGAAGCTCATGCAGAGTCGAAGCATCCCTGCTACCACCGATTCGCAGTACGAATAGGGATTCCTCGCTCCGCTTGGAATGACAATCGCACTGTAGGCGCGAGCGTCCCGCTCGTGCTGGTTGGCCACGCTGGAAAGTTTCAGTAGTGCCTTGGGATCAATTATGCTGGTGCCAGCCATGAGTCTGCTGGATGCCCCACCATACGACCCGGCCCGCGAACGACGGCGCAAAGTCAAAATCGTAAGTGCCGTCGTCCTGATTCTGGTGCTGGCCCTAATGGGATGGTTGAACCGCTACTGGCCGGAAAAGCGCGTGGCCGACAAATTCTTTTCCGCCCTCCAGAAAAAAGATTACGAAACTGCGTACGGCATTTATTTTGCCGATCCGCAATGGAAGCAGCATCCCGAGAAGCATGCGCAGTATCCGTACGCCGAGTTCTACCGCGATTGGGGCCCCGGAGGAGAGTGGGGAAACATCAAGACTTACGAACTCTACGGCGCCAGCAGTTGTTCTGGCGGTGGCAGTGGGATTGTAGTGGACGCGATTGTAAACAGCCGCGCGGAGCACGCCCAATTGTATGTAGACAAATCCGACAAGACTCTCAGCCCTCCACCATGCGAGTTACAGTTTCGTTGATATCAGGGGAGTGACGCGCCAACGCTGCTGAAGCGCTCTGAGGTCTTCCGCAGCGACGCTTCGTCGCCAACGTTCAGGCATGTCATCGATCGGTCGATCTGTCGCATCAGCCCACACAGGACTTTCCCCGGGCCGACTTCAACGAAAGTCTGCACGCCTCGCGCCATCAGCAGACGCATGGAAGGATCCCATTTCACCGAACCAGTCACCTGGCGAATCAGGGCGTCCCGGCTGCCGGCTGCATCTTCGATGATCGCCGCGTCGACATTGCACGCGACCGGAACCGCCGGACGGTGGAAAGTCAGAGAATGCAGGTCCGCGGCCAACCGGTCTTGCGCCGGTTTCATCAGCGCAGAATGAAATGGTGCGCTCACAGGCAAGATCTTTGCGCGCTTGGCCCCACGCTCCTCTGCCAGCTTGGTGGCACGTTCAACCGCGGTGGCGTGTCCCGAGATCACGATCTGCTCGGGGGAATTGATGTTGGCGGGCTCGCAGACCTCGCCCTGGGCGGCGGCTGTGCAGACGGCGCTGACATTCTCCAGGTCCATGCCGAGGATCGCAGCCATCGCGCCTGCTCCAACCGGAACAGCCTCCTGCATATACTTGCCGCGATTGCGCACGGTGCGTACGGCGTCAGCAAACGTGATCGTTCCAGCGGCGACGTGTGCAGAATACTCGCCCAGGCTGTGTCCGGCGACGAAGCTGGGCTTCAAACCTTTTTCGTCCAGCACGCGCCAAGCGGCGACTGAAGCGGTCAGAATGGCTGGCTGCGTGATCTCGGTCAGCCGAAGTTGCTCCTCCGGACCTTCGAAGCATAGTTGCGAAAGCTTGAGGCCGAGCGCTCCGTCGGCTTCGTCGAATGTCTTTTGAGCAACGGGATATTTTTCGGCAAGTTCCTTGCCCATACCGACGGCTTGAGACCCCTGGCCAGGGAACAGGAAAGCGACGGGAGATGGGGAGATTGTCATAGAAGCATTATCCGCATAAGGATGGGCCGTGACCTGCCCGCCCAGACGAGGACGTGTGGGCCCTACGTGCTCATCGTCGCTACTCGTCTCCCTGCCAGCTCTTTCTCGATCTTGCCATTAATCTTTCGCTCGGCAAATTCCGCGGCCACTCGAATCGCATTCTTGATCGCATTTGCATTCGACGATCCGTGAGTAATGAAGCACACCCCCTTTACGCCCAACAGTGGCGCTCCGCCGTACTCCGTGTGGTCGAGACGCTTTTTGAAATCGGCAAAGGCGCTGCGGGAGAGCAGATATCCCACCTGCCGCGTGATGGTCTCTTTCAGACTTTCTTTTAGAATTGCGCGCACCAGGTTCGCGACCCCTTCGGAAGTCTTCAGCGCTACGTTGCCCACGAAGCCATCGGCGACGATCACATCCACCTGGCCGCCGTACAGGTCGCGGCCTTCCACATTACCCACAAAATTCAGCGGGAGCCGTTTCAAGAGCTGAAACGCCTCGCGAGTCAATTCATTGCCTTTGGTTTCTTCTTCACCAATAGAAAGCAGACCGACCTTGGGACGCCGTGTGCCGAACATGCTGCGAAAGTAAATTTCCCCCATGACCGCGAACTGCTCCAGGTTCTCCGGCGTACAGTCGACGTTGGCTCCCACGTCCAGCAGGATAGCGACTGTGCGGATCGCCGTGGGAAAAACCGCGGCTAGCGCAGGACGATCGACTCCCGGTATCCCTCCGAGAACCATCTTCGCCGTGGCCATCGCGGCCCCGGTGTTGCCGGCGGTCACGAAGCCGGCGGCCCGGCCCTCGCGCACCAAACGAAGTCCCACACGCATGGAAGAGTCACGCTTGGCGCGGACCGCCTGTACGGCCTTGTCCTCCATGCTGATGACTTCGCTAGCGTGGATTATTTCCAGAGGCAACCCAGAAGCAACAGGATAGCGACTGAGTTCGAACCGAAGCGAAGACTCATTGCCTACTAGAACGACGCGGAGGCCATAGTGGCGTGCGGCCTGAATCGCACCTTCTATCTCAGGCTTTGGCGCACGGTCCGAACCCATCGCGTCCAAGGCTATGACGCTTGGCATGGAATGATTGGGCTAGCTGGATTCCTCGACGTCCAATACTTCGCGACCTTTATAGTAACCGCACTTAGGGCAGGCACGATGTGGCATTTTGCGCTCATGACAATTGGGGCACTCGGAGAGTGCATGAGCTTTTAATGCGTCATGAGCGCGCCGCGAACTGGTCCGCGCCTTAGAGTGTCGACGTTTCGGATTTGGCATTTAAGATTCCTTTTCTAAGATATGCATCTAGCTGCTGGCTTCTAGCTCGAACCCTCCACGCGAAAAGCTAGGAGCCAGGAGCAAGTAGCCGGTTTCTAGTTTTCCAACTTGCCGCGAATATCTTTCAGCGCCGACCAGCGGGCATCTTCCAGCGGCTCGGCGCAGGAACACTGCTCAATGTTCAAGTTCTTCCCGCAATGCGGACACAGGCCCTTGCAGTCCTCGCGGCAGATTGCCCTTATGGGGAGCGCCAGCAGCACTTGCTCGCGCAGTGCGTCCTCGAGCAGCAATCCTTCTCCCTGATAGTAACTGACTTCGGCTTCAGCGCTGGTCACCGAAATCTCGGCTCGTCCTGCATCCGTCCCTTGCGGCCGGTATAAGAGATCAAAATCTCGGGTCACCTTCTCAACCACCGGCTCCAGACATCGGGCACAGACCATCTCAACTTTCGTGGTGAGTTCGCCCGTAAGCCTTATGTCCTTTACTGTCTGATGCTTGCCGTGTCGCTCCTCGACCAATTGCGCGCGTCCCGCGGCGCGCAGCTTGTCAACTTGCCGCAGGTCCGGCCCAAAATCGATCACACCCGGACCGTACTCCTCCTCGAAATCAATGGGATGGAGTTCCAACTCATGAATTTCGATGAACATCGGAAACCTCCGCGCCCCCTACCTGATGCCGCGAGGCCCGCGGAAGCACGCTCAGAGGCGTAAGTTCTCCAGGGAGCAAGAATTAAGTATAAAGGGCGTCGCGGAAAGGGGTCAAGGAAGGGGCGACTGGTGAAGGCTATTCATTTTCGGTTATCCTCCTGCGAGCTTTGCCTGACTTCTTCACCATGACCCAGTCACCGCCCGATAGGAACGGAGACGCTAGCCTCGTCTCCGAAAAAGAGAAGTGGTTCAGCGCTTACTCTGAGCTAGTTGCCGCAGCTGTTGTTGGTTTTGGATTTCTGCTGCGAATCAGAGCTGCCTCCGGAACTCTCCTCAATCCGGACGAGATACTGCATTTCCTGGCGGCGAACCAGACATCCCTGGCAGCTGCCTATCGGGCAAGCGTGGGGACTGCGCATCCTCCGCTTTTGATCCTGGTGCTGTACGTACTACGCAGTTTCGGAACCTCGGAGTTCTTGCTGCGGCTGCCTTCGGTCATCGCCGGAACCGTTTTCTGCTGGATCGCGTTTCGCTGGCTCACGCTCCTGCTAGGACAAGTAACCGGCTGGATCAGCCTCATTTTCCTGACTTTTCTGCCGCCTATGATCGAGCTCTCTGCGGAGGTGCGGCAGTATGCGCTCTTGCTTTGCTTTTCGGCGCTGGCCGCTTACTTTCTGGAACGCACCTGGGCAGGACAGTCCGCCCGCCATATGCTGCTCTCGTTTCTCTTTCTATATCTCGCCATGCTCACTCATTTTTCCGCAAGTCTGTTTGCGGGCGCCGTAGGCGGATATTCGCTCCTGCGACTAGTCCGTAAACCCTTGTCAAAGGGCGTGCTTGCACTCTGGATTGCAGGTCAGGCTGGCGCCTTAGGGCTCTTTATCTTTCTTTATCAGACGCACATCGCTCCCGTGAGCAGTAGAGAGTTCGCACAGCAGAGTATGCAAGCGTTGCTCTCGAACTCCTACTTCCATTCGGGCAAGAGCGGAGACCATCTGCTCTTATTCGTTTTCGCCCGAAGCTTTGGTGTCTTTCAGTACGTCTTCGGACAGCACGCTGTCGGAGATCTCGCCGGCGTGATGTTCTTTGCCGGCGCTGCCATCCTCCTGATGGTGAAGTTCCCGCAGGAGCCGGCTCAGCCGAGTTCGCGTGAACTGGGAATCTTTCTCCTGCTGCCCTTCGTGCTCAATTGTGCGGCTGCCCTCGTCGACCTCTACCCCTACGGTGGGACCCGGCATTCGGCTATCCTGGCGCCCTTTGCCGTTGCGGGAGTCAGCTTCGCAGTGACTCGACTCCCAGGCCAGCGAGTTGACAGAGCATCGGCAGCCGCTCTACTGCTGGTAGTGACTTGTCATTTGTTCGGCGCGCCGCATCGGCCCTATATGCTGCGGAAAGATCAGAGCAGCGCGAACATGACCGCCGCCATGGATTTCATCCATCGCCAGGTTTCACCAACCGATCGCATCTTCGTCGACCTCCAGAGCAACTACTTCCTTCGGTACTATCTCTGCCGTGAACGGACCACCCCGGCTGACGCGATTCTACCCACCTTCCATATATCCCAATGCGGTGGGTATCAAGTCATCTCTACTGACTACCGGACCAACATATTCAATCGCGAAATCTTTCTGACCCAGTGGCGCGAAATGCAAAGAGTGTTCGCTCTCAAACCTGGAGAGAGAGTGTGGATATTTCAGGCAGGGTGGGACATTCATCTGGCGGACCAACTCAAAGAGCAGTGCCTAGAATTTCGCGACCTGACTCCGCAACGCTTCGGCCGCAACATCACGATATTCAAATTAACTGTCGGGCCGCCAATGCCAGGCGAGCTTGCCATCTCCAAATGAACCGTTCAGCGTGGGTGAGCAATTTCATCTTTGCCTACCAGATCGTTTTCAGCAGCGGACACCGGCGGATACCTTCATCTCGCGTGACCAACGCGAGGCCCGTGGCTCGCGCGGTAGCCCCGATCAATCGGTCGACTGGATCTTTGGGATAATCGTCAGGAAATTGTGTGGCAAGAGCGGCGGTTTCAGCGGTAATGGGACGGACGACCACACCCGTACAGGCCACAAAATTCTGCAACGTGTTTTCGATCGTGCCGTAGGTCCGAAGAGTGCCGCGAGCAAAGAGGAACGCCAACTCCCAAAGGGTGATGTCAGCGATAGCCAATCCGTCACTCGCGCGCGCCCTGCGAATTGCTGAGGCGGCCGGCCGGGAGAGCCGTTCGGGTTGCGCTACCAGCCATGCCAAAACATGAGTATCGAGAAGGATCATCGCAACATGTCCCAGTCTTCCAGGGGTACCGCGGAAGAGACGATATCCCCGACGATTTGCACCTGCCCCTTCATGCAGCCGAAAATATCCCTCGGCTGCTCTTCCGCAGGCACCAACTTGGCAACCGGACGACCCTTCTTGGTGATGACCACCGGTTCCCGGGTAGAACGGACTTCGTCCATCACTTTGAGACAGCGGGCTTTAAATTGTCCAGCGGGCATTGTCTTCATGACCACTCCATATGACCATGGTCATTATAGCAGGATCAATACCAGGGTAGGCCACAGCGACTGCTGCACTGGCGCTCTACCCGCCACGCGACCCCACAAGGTCGTATTCTAAGGGTGGAAAGTGCCGCGGAAAACGCGATTCAATTTGCGCGCTCGACGCCGGGGCATACCACGTCGTTGACTGGGATGGGCGACAACGAACATGTGATCGCGAATCTCAAACTGGCCCTGCTTTCGTCCACACCAGCGGAAGAGTGGAACAAACTCTTTGTAGAAGGTTGAAATGGCTTAACCATTAAAGGCTGACCTTTTCCGCTACTTCAATTCCTGCAGCTTCGCGGCAGCCAGTTGAGCTGCTTCGCTGGCTGGATTTTCCTTCTGAATCTGCTCGTAGATTCGCTTCGCCTCAAGCGGCTGTTTATCGGCTCGGTACGCATCTGCCAGTTCCAGTTGTGCCGCGACCCGGCTCACAGTGTGCGTCGGCTTTTCAATCAATCTGACATAGATGTCGATCGCTTGCTTATTCCGATTGGTGTTACGGTAGATCGCAGCCAAAGCGAACTTCGCCAACGCCGCGAGGTCCTCATTGGAAGAAGAGGCCACCGCTCCCAGATCACGCTCCGCGGCGGTATTGTCGCCCAGTTGCGAAGCGGTCAGGCCCACAAAATACCGGGCGATCTCCCCCGAATGGGTGCGCGGATATTTGTCTACAATGGCCTGAAATTGCTTCTGGGCCGCGGTCGCGCGCTCGCTCAAAGACGCGAAACTTGGATTGTCCGGCTGTGCGGGCATGCCCGCGGGACGCAGAGGAGTGTCAAGAGTGCGGACCGCGTGACTTAGATCAATGCTGGCTTTCTCGTCCTGCTGGGTCAGGTAGTACCACACACCTGCCGCGCCCGCGGCCACGATTAGGGCCACGATGGCAGCTGCGATTAACTTATTCTTGTGTTCGACCGACCAATGGACCGTCTTTTCGGCCGCGTCGATCGTGGCTCCTCTGAATCGGTCTTGTTTCAGCTGGTGGCGGGTTTCTGCGCGCACGACCTTCCCTTCTAAAGACTCTTAGTGTGGGCTGGTAGACTGTCAGTCTAACAGGCAAAAATTGGCAGCGTCAAAAATGATGGCCCACCGTGGCGTTTTCCTGGCCATTCACACTCGCAACCGGACCGTGGATGGCCTACTCGTAGGCCAGCGCATCAATTGGATCCTTCTGCGTTGCCTTGAAGGCGGGATAGAGTGCCCCCAGAATTGCGCCTACAATGGCGATGATCGTGGCCCGCAGAATCCAGCCGCCAGTCACAACCACCGGCAAAGTGGGCAAGCGCTGGTGAATGCCGCTTCGCGCCACCAGGCTGAACAGAACTCCTACGATGATGCCAGCGATCGTCAGCAGCACGGTCTCCCGCAGAATCACATTCACGATGTAGAACTTTGAAGCGCCCATCGACTTCAATATCCCAATCTCGCGAGTACGCTCCATCACGGCCGTGTACATAGCTTGGAAGATCACGATGAAGCCAATGGTCACCGAAATGCCAATGACCACGTTAATGAACGTCCTCAATCCCGGGTAGGTGCTGGGAGTCATCATCGAGAGATACTCGCGCATGGAATGCACCACATAGGTGTTCATGCCCGGGACGTTCTTGATTTCGTTTACTACTGCGTCAGCGTTGCTGGGATCGTCGAGTTTGACATAAAACGCTGAGGCTTTGCCTTGAGCGCCCACCAGATCCTGGAGAGTGGTGATGGGCATGAACTTGCGAGCGCCCTTGCCGTGGGCCACGATGCCGGCCACCCTGAAGTTCTGATTCAGAATTTCGATTGTGTCTCCGACTTTGGCATGCTTCGACTGCGCAAAGTAATCATCCACCAGCGCGTCATACGGCCCTTGGAAGGGCCCGCCATGAAGGTACGTAAATGGCCCGCCCAGCGCCTCATAACTCCGAAGATCAATGCCGTAAATGGCCTCTAACGTTCCCGACGTAGATACCTGCATGAGAACCGGCGAAACCGTCACAACATGCGGCAGCTTGGCAAGAATATCCGCCACCTTGATGGGCGCGGGCGCTCCGGTGATCGACACGATGGCCGAGGACCCCGGAGGCAGAACGATGGCGTCCGCACCGATACCTGCCTGCCGTTGCCGGGAATCACTCAGCATTCCCAGCGACAGCCCCACGATCAGAAGGATAAGCGTCACTTCCAGAGCAATGGCGACAATGCTAATCAGCGACCGGATCGGCCGATGCACCAGGTTGGCGACAATCATTTTGTTCATCATCGATTTAGCCGTGACAATTGGCTCTCAGCCGCGAGTCTCCGCAAAGAACTGCCACATGCTGGTTTTACCTTTTCTTTCTAGCCGTTGGCTCGGGAGACGCCGCACTCTGCGGTTGGTCCAGATGCACCACCTGCGCCCCGGGCGGTTGCTCGAGCGCGAATTTGTCGTCCGAAAGAGGTTCGTTGAGCTGCATCTTCACGATGGTCAGAGTTATGTCGTACTCCTCTTGCGGAAACCAGATTCCGATCTGCGACGGAAAATTAATGCCATCGTAATCCTTATAGGCCTCGTAACTTGTATCGGTGACCAGGTCTCCATTCTGATCATAGGCATATTGGCGATGGGGTAGCAGGTCGGTTCGGCTGAAAATGATTTTCCGCTCCAGATACCAACCGTGCTCGCCTTTGCGAATAACATCAAGTTCGTAATCAGCCTGTTCTACCTGATGCTTCTTGGCGTCAGTCACAATCTCAAAGCTATTTTCCACTACGGCGATTTCGTTCTGCGAATCGACCTCCCGCAGCAGCAGAGCATCATAAATTTGCTGCGGCCGCAGGTTCTCCAGGGGCTGGCCCGTAGTGTGGGTTTCAATGTCATTGCGTCCAATAATGAAACGGTTCTTGGGTGGGATCCACAGTTTGAAGTAGCGTCCGTCGCTCACCATGTCGAACGCTTGATTGCGCACGATAGGCAGCAGACCAATCATCCGCAACATGGCTGGCTTGCGCGCCAGCACGTAACCCCGGATCTCCTGATAATCAGTAACTCTGCCCTTTTTGACCCCTCCTGCTGATGCATCAATGTCCACCGTAGCCTGCATGGAATGGATCTTGGCGGCCTGGCTATTGATATATTCGATCAACCCGGCCTGAGTGGCGGACTTGAGGGGGGCTGTGCTTACCTGGCGCTCAACCTTGCGGGAGCGGAACAAGCAGCCCGTCAACGGGAAAACAAGGGTAAGTACAGCCAGGGCCCGATAGCGGGAAAACTGTCTCATCCAGATATCAAGTAAGTATACAGGCGCGGGATGGGACGTGGTTTGCTGACCTCGGATGTTGGCCGGCTAAGATACCGTCTCATATGAATTCGTGAGGGAATGGTTTGTGGAAGGGCACGACTTCAGTCGTGCCGCTCGCAAGCCACAAGCACCGGGCTTTAGCCCTGAGGTTCATCGAGCAGTTATCCTATTTCCCTTGCATCACCCGACGCAGAACGCCAACATTGCGGTTGTGTTCTTCCAGGCTGTGAGCAAACTTGTGATGTCCATTGCCATCGCTGACAAAATAATAGTAATCGGTCGCCGCGGGATGCAGGGACGCCTCCAGTGACGACTTGCCGGGATTGCCGATGGGACCGGGGGGAAGTCCGGGATGGAGGTAGGTGTTGTAAGCGGAATGGAACTGCATATCTTCGTGGTGCAGCGCACCACTGTAGGCTCCCTGCAGCAACTCCCCATAAATGACGCTGGGATCGGCCTGCAGCGCCATGTTCCTCCCCAGTCGATTGTAGTAAACGCTGGCCACCAGCGGCCGCTCGTCAGGCACAGCGGTCTCCTTCTCGACGATCGAAGCCATAATGACCCGTTTCTGTACGTCAGAAGTTAACCCGATTTCCTGCGCCACTTGCCGGAACTGTTTCACCATCGCCGCCGCCATTTCCTGCATGGTCTGAGTGCGGGTGAATTCATAGGTATTCGGAAAGAGATAGCCCTCCAACGTCTTCGCATCAGGAACAAGGTCGGCAATCAAGGCAGTATTAGACATCGCGACGTTCAAGAACTCCTGTCTCGACCCCAGACCCGCGTCCTGGATCGCCTGCGCAATGTCGAACATGGTATAGCCTTCGGGAATCACCACGGTGTGAACATAGATGTCACCGCGCGCCAGGCGGTCGTGGACTTTAAGCGCGTTCGCCGTCTTATCAAAGAGGTATTCGCCAGCCTTGAGCGAACGCTTGCGGTGAAAGTAGTGCCAGAGAATAAAAGCATCGGCGTTGCGAATCACTCCTGCCGACTTCAACTCGCTCGCGATCCGGCGGGTCGAATAACCCGGACGTAACAGGACGAATTTCTGCCCTTCCGGCGTGACCGGAGTCCACAGCGCCCACGCCAGCCATCCACCGACGCCAAGTACAGCGAGCAATAGAACTATGAAGAGAGCGCGCAAGCTTGAAATAGTTTAGATGAAGGGAAGTCGTTGGTCGCCAGCCGTTGGTCGTTGGACTTTGGGCCAGAAATCTGCAAAGGTCTGTTTCAAAATAAAATCTTGACAGCCGCTAGGGACTCACTCAAGGCGCGAAGGCTCCGATTTCGGGTGGCACAGATTTCGGGTGGCGCAGCGCTAAAGTGTGTGCGTGAGAACTGACTTGCATTCGGGGAAGAAGTAAGGCAATAAGGAGGTATGTCACGATTCCTGGCGTACAACCCCGATCAAGCTTATCTGTTGCCGCCCAGGGTGAAGGACGAGTTGGGTGAAGAGCACTTGAGTTTTTTCGTGCACCGGGTAGTGGAGCGCTTGGATCTGAGCCGGTTCGAAGCGGCCTACAGCGAAGAAGGAGGAGCGTTGTACGCGCCGGCGCTGATGTTGAAAGTGTGGCTGTACGGGTACGCGCTGGGGATGACGAGTGCGCGGCGGCTGGAACAGCGCATCCGGGAGGATCTGGGACTGCGCTATCTGGCGGGTGGGGAACAGCCGGACAACTGGGCGCTGAGCGGGTTCCGGCGGCGGCACGGGGGTGCGTTGAACGATGTGTTCACACAGGTAGTGGAAATGGCGCGAGAGTTGGGGCTGGGGAAGCTGGGGATGGTGGCCATCGACTCGACGCGCATCCGGGCGAACGCTTCGCGGGATCGGATTGACACCGAGCAACGGTTGGGGAACGAGCGGGCCAGGTTGCGGCGGCAAATCCGGCGCTGGCAGAAGGCGTGTGATGCCAGCGATCCGGACGAAGGCGCGGGGAGGCGAGTGCGAGTGGAGAAACTGGAACAACGGCTGGCGGAGTTGCCGCGGCGTTTAGAACGGCTGCGCAAGAGTGGGGAAGCGAAGCTGTCGCGGCGGGATGGCGAGGCGCGGTTTCTGCGAGAGCGGGGCGGGTTTGGCTTAGGATACACGGCGGAGATCGCGGTGAGTGAGGATCACTTCATCGTGGCCGAGCGGGTCACGCTGAATCGTTGCGATGTGCCGGCGCTGGTGCCGCTGGTGGAGGAAGTGGAGCAGCGCAGCCGAGCGCGTCCCCAAAAGGTGCTGGCGGATGCTGGGTTCTACAGCAATGAGAATGTACGCATCTTGCAGGAGCGGGGCATCGAAGCGTATGTGCCGGATCCGAATCTGGCGCGGGAGCTCCACGCCGGAAAACCAGCCCGCACCATCGGGCGCAACCAGGTGCGCAGCCCGGAACTGAAGGCGATGCGGAGGAAGTTACGCAGCCCGACAGGACGGCGGGTGTACGAACGACGCAAGGCTTTGGTCGAACCCGTGTTCGGCGTGCTGAAGCAACAACGCAATCTGCGGCAGTTCCGCACTCGGGGCCTGGCTCAAGTGGCGGCGGAGTTTACCCTGGCAGCATTGGCCTACAACCTGACTCGCTGGTTTGCCCGAACTTAGGACGGCAACCCAGCGCGACGATGGCCGTAGCACAACTGCAGGGAGAGCACGTGGGTGTAGTGAAGGTGAGTTCTCACGCACACACTGAAGCGCTGCGGTAAATCCTCGCAAAGATAAGGGCTTTAGCCCCTGAGGGGTGAGGACTCGATCTTCCCCGCAGCTTCTATCGACCCAGCGCTGCGGCCCGCGTGTCCATCCAGTTTTGTAGAATCAGGACCGCCGCCATCTGGTCCACGACCTCGCCTCGGCGCCTGATGGAGATTTCAGAATCCCGGAGCAAGCGGTTGGCCTGGGCCGAAGTCAGACGTTCATCCCAGAGGTGGACCGGTAGCTTGAAGCGTCGCCGTAGCTCCTCCGCGAACACTTGCATCTTCTCGGCCTGAGTTCCTTCCACCCCACTCATGCGCAGCGGATAGCCCACCACGATCTCGGCGACTTCGTACTCACGAATCAGCCCTTCCAATTGCCCAAAGTCGAGACGATTGTTCTGCCGCCGAATGGTTTGCAGTCCCTGGGCCGTGATGCCGAGCGGGTCGGATACCGCCAACCCGATAGTCTTCGAGCCCACATCGAGGCCAAGGATCCGGGGACGACGCTCGGTCTTAGGGGGATCGGTACGATCAGGGGGCACGTGGGAATTATATGTCTGCTGGAGAATTCAGGAATTGGGCTACGATATTCGCATGGCCATCGACGAGGCACAGGAGCTACCAACTCTGCCAGCAGAAGTGGCCGCCTCGCCTCTCAAGGCGCATAGGCCGCACTGGTCATTTACTGCGGTTGGAGTCGCCACCATCCTCGGTATTTGCTATTGGGCAGAGCTGGTTTTGGCTGTGATATTGGTAGCAGCGCTCCTCGCCTTCATTCTGGCGCCGGTGATGGATGGGCTGATTCGTTTCCGGCTTCCCCGAGGCCTGGCCGCGGCCATAGTTGTGCTTGTGCTGCTGGCTTTGGTAACTGGCCTCGCCTACTACTCATCCAACCAGGCAATCACCTTTGCGCAAGATCTATCTAAATACACCAGCCGGGCTCGGGAAGTAGTAGAACGCTTCCGCCAGAAAATAGAAACACTGGACAGTTTGGACTGGGGCAGGCCGGGCAACCAGCCCGGTACAATCCGTGCCGGCACCAACTGGACCGATATCCTCACTCGAGGTTTTGGGTCCTTCGGTCAGGCTCTGGTGGCGGCTTCCTTCGTGCCCTTCCTGGTCTACTTCATGCTGACCTGGCAACATCACGTGCGGTCGACTACGGTCATGTTGTTTCCCATGCGGAACCGGCATACTGCGTATGTAACGTTAGGATTGATTTCAGCCATGATTCGGACCTTCATGGTGGGAAACTTGTTGATTGGCTTATTCATGGCCGTGATCAGCACGGCGATATTTGGCGTTCTCCACTTTCCGTTCTTTTATTTCGTCGGTGTCATCAGCGGTTTCTTAAGCCTTATTCCCTACCTGGGAGTCTTGCTGGCGATAGCGGCTCCGCTTTTTGCCGGCATCGGGCATATCGACTCTGCCGACGTTGTTCTCATCGTCATCACGGTAGTGGCACTGCACGTGTTCTCGCTGAACGTACTTTACCCCAAGTTCCTGGGCAATCGTCTGCAACTGAATCCACTGGCCGTGACCATGGCCCTCCTCGTCTGGGGATGGTTGTGGGGGGCAATTGGCCTGGTTCTCGCCATACCAATCACGGCCGCGATGAAAATCATCTTTGACCACGTCGAGTCCCTCAAACCTTATGGAGCGTGGCTCGGAGAGTAAGAAGCGGCTTCTGAGAAATCCCGAGGCTGTCGGAATGTCGCCGCCTAAGCCCTGACGTCTGATGTCTAAGGTCTGAAGTTCGAGGTCCGACTTTTAAGCTTCAAACTCCGAAGCTTCGGGGAACCGCAACCTGCTCTTGGACAATGCCGCCGACAGCATTTCCTCAATCACCGATTCTTCGCAGTTTTTAGCCATGGCCAGTTCGCTGACCAGCAAGTAACGGGCTCGTTCCAGCATCTTTTTTTCCCGGAAAGAGAGGGGTTTGGATTGAGTCAGCAGGAGTAGACCTTTGAGTACTGCGGCTACTTCCAACAATGATCCAGTTCGCATCCGCTCCGAGTTCTCTT
Organism: uncultured Acidobacteriota bacterium; assembly: GCA_963696025.1. Classification (GTDB taxonomy): domain Bacteria; phylum Acidobacteriota; class Terriglobia; order Terriglobales; family Acidobacteriaceae; genus JABCYV01. The sequence goes on along the minus strand of CAVOII010000012.1, from coordinate 279,351 downwards.
TGAAGCGGTACTTCCAATCGGCATTGTTGTCACACTCGCCATCTGTAAGAAAATCAACGATTTTCTGAATTTCCCCGTTCTTCACCACTCGTCGCAGCCCAACCGTTCCCACGTTATGAAACGGCACCATGACCTTCAAACTGCTGGCTTTAATCTTGAGCAGGTAGAACTTTTCCACACTTTCGCCAATAGTCCGGCTGCTGATCTGCTCAATGATTCCTACGCCATGATTGGGATAAACAACTTTGTCACCGATGTGGAAATTACCGTCGCCGCTGATCATGAAGGGACACCCACGAATGCAGGGGAGAAGGGAAACAACACCTCCTTATTTTATACCAAAGCTGCCCTAAAAGCCAATCTGTAGCCCCGATAGAAGCATGGGCACAGGGACTTCGAGGCTACGATTTGGTATCGCCATGAAAGCGAAAGAGATCGGGGAGCCAGATAGCCCACGGTCTTAACGCGCTCGGGGAGGTTCACTGGTGTCGCAAGCCGTGGTGCAGCGCCGTAGGTTTATAATTCTCCGTGCATGATGACTGAGCAGATCAAGAAGAAACTCCAGGAAGAAATCAACACCTTGGAGCACGAATTGAGCTACGACCTTCCCAGGGAGCTCAAGAAGGCCGTTGCCCTGGGGGACCTTAGCGAAAATGCTGAGTATCACATGGCGAAACAGCGCCAGGAGTTTGTCAAGGCGCGGTTGCGGCAGTTGGGTCGACGCCTCGCCGACCTGTCCCTTATCAACATGGATAATATTCCCAAAGATAAGGTTGGCTTGGGGTCGACGGTGCGCATTTTCGACAATACAAAGAACGAGGAAATGGAGTACAAGCTGGTCACCAGCGAAGAATCCGATGTGACAGTTGGGAAGATTTCCACCAGTTCGCCCATCGGCCGTGCTCTGCTGAACAAAAAGGTCGGGGACACTGCTATTGTGGTCACGCCCAACGGCAAGCGCGAAATGGAAGTGCTAAAGCTAACCACTATTCACGACGAGGCCCCAGCCGAATGACCAGGAAAATATGACGGAGCGGCATGACTTGGACTAGCGCCTTCGGTCGCGGCTGCGGTGTTCTTCTCGACGCCATCGTTCGCTGGCTTGCCTTGGCCCGCATCAACCCCAACGTGCTCACATTTCTGGGACTGGTGGTCAACACCATCGCTGCGTTCCTTTTCGGATACGCAAACGGCAGCAACCAGGCGCGCATGTTCCGCTACGCGGCGCTGGTCATCATCGGCTCCGGATTTTTCGACCTGGTGGATGGACGCGTGGCCCGAGCTAATAATCAGGTTACTCGTTTCGGCGGTTTCTTCGATTCCGTAATTGACCGCTACAGCGACGCTTCCCAGTTCTTCGGGCTTCTGGTTTATTATGCCCGCGGCGACCGTTTCTTTTACGTCGTCCTCACTGCCTTCGTGATGGTCAGTGCCATCATGGTCAGCTACACTCGCGCCCGCGCCGAATCCCTGATCGGATCCTGCCGCGTCGGCTTCATGGAGCGACCGGAGCGCTTGGTCCTGGTCATCATCGGAGCTCTGTTCAACCGCATGGCACCCGTGCTCTGGATCATCGCCGTTCTGTCCACGATCACCGTAATCCATCGCATCCGCTACACCTACACTCGCACCGAAGGCGTAGACGCCACCCCGCGCCAAGCCGGCCAAGCCGCTTAGATCAGGCGAGTCCCGCCACAGCTCTGAACCCTTGTCATCCTGAGCGAAGTGACTGGACTCGCTTGAGAGTCCAATCATGGAGTCGAAGGATCTGCTGTCTGCCGACGACACCTCCGCCTCGATAGGAATTGCACGGCATTCTTAACCCATTCTCACAAACGTTGACAACACCGGCAGAGTTATTCTTAAGTTGTTTCGCGGACGGCATTCCAGTTCCAAAACAAGCCCCGGTTGACTGCCGGGGCTTTCGTGTTTCTGGTCCCCCAATTGACTCCCCACCTCATTTCTCTGCACAATCTAACTCCGGCCCGTAATGCCTCCGAAACCCACCCCGCACAAAGACGCCCATTACACCGCCGACCCCAGCGTCCACATCGGACACGTCCATCTGAAAGTCGCTGACCTGGAACGCGCACTGTCTTTCTACGCGGGTGTGCTGGGCCTGGAAGTAACCCAGCGCTTGGGCGACAGCGCCGCCTTCCTCTCGGCCGGAGGCTATCACCACCACATTGCTCTGAACACTTGGGAAAGCCTGGGAGGGTCTCCGCCGCCGCCCGGCTCGACCGGCCTTTATCACACGGCGATCCTATACCCCACCCGTGCCGCTCTTGCCGACGCCCTGCGGCGGGTCCTGCACGCACATATTCCCCTGGAAGGAGCAGCCGATCACGGAGTGAGCCAGTCGATCTATTTGCGCGATCCGGATGACAACGGAGTGGAACTCTACTGCGACAAACCAAGAGACCAGTGGCCGCGCACGCCCGATCGGAAGTTGGCCATGTTCACCCGCCCACTCGATCTCACCCAACTGCTCACCGAAGCTTCCGCCGACGTCCTCCTCAGCTCCGGCCCCCGCGACCTGTGACCAGCGTGGCGCGGGCGCCTCGCCCGCGAAAAGCCAACGGATTCATAAACACCGCAGGATTCCCTCGCCCGCCGCTTTCGTGCACCACCGCTCCAAACCCCTTGTCATCCTGAGCGAAATTTGTCTCGCACTTGCGCGAGACAAATGAGTCGAGGGACCTCTACCTGCAAATCCAGCCCCCGGACCCTTTGTTGTAAGATGTTGATCTTCTCCCCTTTTTTTACTTTCACGCATGGCCCAATCTTCCGGCCACGCTCCCGCCTGGTAGCCGGCCGCTGCCGCCGCTGCCTCTGCTATCCTATCCCGTCATTCTTCCGAGGACTCTTTGCCGATCGATCCTGTTCTCGTCGTTCACGGCGGCGCCTGGGCCATTCCTGATGAAATGGTCGAGGCGCATCTCAACGGCGTGCGCAACGCCATGGCTGCGGGCTGGCGCGTCCTGAATCGCGGCGGCTCCGCGCTCGACGCGGTTGAAGAAGCCGTCGTCATCATGGAAGACGACGAGACCTTCGACGCCGGCCGCGGCAGCTTTCTCAACCGCGAAGGCAAGGTTCAGCTCGACGCGCTCATCATGGACGGTGCGACTTTGCGCGCCGGAGGCGTGGGCTGTGTGGAGCGCCTGCGCAATCCCGTCCGCGCCGCGCGCAAGATTCTCAGCGACAGCCCGCATGTGTACTTTGTCGCTGAAGGAGCGGAGCGCTTCGCCGCTGAGCACGGCATCGCACTATGCAAGAACGAAGACTTGATTATTCCGCGCGAGGTCGAGCGTCTGTGCGAATTTCAAGCGCGTGCTGCGGAGGAGAACACTGATCTCTTCGCCCCCACGATCTCTCACGACACCGTCGGCGCGGTCGCACTCGATCGCGACGGCAATATCGCCGCCGCCACTTCGACCGGCGGCACGCTGAACAAGGCTCCCGGGCGTCTGGGCGATTCATCTTTGATCGGATGCGGCTGCTACGCTGACAATCGAACCGCCGCCGCTTCCACCACCGGATGGGGCGAACCAATCATGAAGCTGGTATTGGCGAAGTGGGCAGCTGACCGCGTGGCCTCGGGAAGCTTGCCGGAGTGGGTAGCCGCCGAAGCGATCAATTATCTCGAGAGCCGCGTGAACGGCCACGGGGGAATGATCCTGCTCGATGCCCGCGGCCGGTTCGGCATCGCCCACAACACTCCCCGGATGGCTTGGGCCCTGAAGACTACGAAGCAGGAAAACTCCGGCATCCAGCGCTGATGTGGTCGGCCATCAGCTGGCATTTTTTCTCACGATTATCTTGTTCCAGACCATTGTGGCGCCGGGAGGGATACCGGCCGGTCGAAGACAATATCCATTTCCGTTGACTTCGGCAGGATCACATCGCGGCCGTGGCGCGTGATCATGAACACTGCCGAAGTGCAGGCGGCGACAATCCTGGATACCCCCGCAGTCGAAACATCGGTGGCTGAGGACACAAGCGCCTCGATCAGCAGTTGAGTTCCGTCATCAACCTCTTTTGCAATTCCGGCTGTCACACCCGCATTGATCAGCATCCAAACTTTGCCCGGTCGCTCACCTGTAAGCTTGCCCTCGGGATCGATCTTGGTGTGCGATCTGCGCTCGAGCACCGCGCCCGTGACTGAGGCCACGACCGGAACCTCGTTCGCTCCCGGCAAGGTCACTCCGGTAAACGTCAGCAGCAGCGACCCTGCGCGGCTCAGCATTCGCGGAGGCGTGCTCTTTACCACTGTCCCTTCGAAGAGGCTACCCTCGGGCAGCACTACCGCGGAACTCACGCGAACGGGTTCCACCAAGCGCGCCTGAAACGAATCGCCAGGACGGCTCTGGGAAGCGCTAACACCTCCGAGAAGAATGATCTTGGCCTGCGTTCCAGCCGCCAATGTCACTGGTTCTGCCAGACGGGCTGAGGACGCAGAGGGATTCTCAGGGAATGCTGCCTTCAACTCGCCACTCGTCCAATCTCTCGTCTCCAGCGTCACAGTAGGCCGGTTGCTCGCCGAGCCTTTCCCAACGGACCGGTTTGACTCATTTTTCGTGTTCCTTGCTTCGGCTTTGGTTTGGGCAAGCACTTCCCTCTCGTTACTGATTGAGATGAGCGAGACGTGCAGGGGAACGTCCACACCGTTCGCCGCGAGAATGCTGGCAGACTCGAAGACAGGACAACTTTCGTGTCGAGGAGTAAAGAATTGGATTACCCACGGCCAATGATCATTCCGCACTCTTCGCCGCCGCCCTAGACTGGCTACGGTTAGCCGAACCTGGTTCCCAGCTTGAAATACTTGACGATCCCGGTAATACATATCTCGTGAAAGCGTCCCAACGATGACGTCTCCCGGCTTTAAGGCTGAGATCTTTAATGCACTATCCAGCTGGACTTTGAGGTAGAGACCCGAGTCCGCCTCACCATCAGCCGCCGCAAAAGCCAAACCGTCCGCCGCCATACAACAGCAGAGACTTGTGATCAGGATGACCACAACTGAGGGACCGTGGCAGCCCTTGCCTCGAGGGGGCCGATTAAGAGACAACGGTTTCCGGCTACTCGATATAAATTGCAGGAAAAGGCGAAAGATGGCTTCCAAAAGGGTTCTCCAGGAAGAATCGGATTCCGTCCAGTACCGAAAGTTCTCAATTATCTCAGATGAAGGGAGCGGCGGTCTTGCGCGCTTGACTAATCGAGTTCTCCGTCGCCGTTCTTGCCCGATTTCGCGTTGCTTTCCGACCCAATGTCTGGCGTGAGACTTGTTTGAGGAACGTAAGTGGATTGAAAGTCCAGCTCCGTGAGGAGCGGAATGTGTCAGCCCCGGTTAGAAGAAAATCACACGACTGAAGGGCGCAACCCGAAAACTCACCCATCCCCGAAGAGTACGGGAACCTCTGCTAGAATCAGCTTTATCGGACAGGTAAATAGTCTGTCCTTTCTGTCATGGGCTTTCCTATCACGCGTCTTCGCCGCCTTCGCCGCAGCGAGCAGCTACGCTCACTGGTTCGTGAAACCCGGCTTACGCCAGAAGCCCTCGTCTATCCCCTGTTTGTTTGTTCCGGTGAGGGCGTGCGCAAAGAAGTTGCTTCCATGCCCGGAGTGTTCAACCTTTCAGTGGATCGAGCCGTCGACGAAGCTCGGCAAACTCACGGCCTCGGCGTCCCGGCCATTATCTTGTTCGGACTACCGCAAAAGAAAGATGAAGTCGCGAGCGGCGCCTGGGAGGATGACGGCATCGTCCAGCAGGCCACCCGCGCCATCAAGCGGGAAATCCCCGGGCTGGTTGTAATCGGAGACGTCTGCCTCTGCGAGTACATGTCCCACGGCCACTGTGGAGTGGTGAAAGCAAGATCGGCGCCGCAATCTCTCGGAGCCGCGGCCAGAGACGCAATGAACACCGCCAGCGTGGCCGCCGCCAGGGGTCGCGAGGGAAAAGCAAAAGCCATCGAGATGCTGGCATCATTCGCTGTGCGCGCTGCGCAATCGGATTACGAAATCGTAAACGACGCAACCCTCGACCTCCTTGCTCGCACCTCCGTCTCGTTGGCTCGTGCTGGCGTCGACATCATTGCTCCTTCCGACATGATGGATGGCCGCGTGGCCGCCATTCGCACGGCACTCGACAAGGCCGACTTCACCAACACCCCCATCCTTTCTTACGCAGCCAAATTCGCCTCCGGTTTCTACGGTCCTTTCCGAGAAGCCGCCGATTCCACTCCTCAATTCGGCGACCGCCGGTCTTATCAAATGGATGGGGCTAACCTCCGCGAAGCCATGCGCGAGATTGAACTCGACATCGAAGAGGGTGCGGACATGATTATGGTCAAGCCGGCCCTGCCTTATCTGGACGTGATCGCCGCTGCTCGCGAGCGCTTCGATGTACCGCTAGCTGCCTATCAGGTCTCGGGCGAGTACGCCATGATCGAAGCCGCTGCGCGCAATAACTGGATCGAGCGCGAACGCGTGATGATGGAATCTCTGATCTCTATCCGCCGCGCCGGCGCGAGCATCATTCTCACCTACTACGCCAAAGAGGCGGCAAAACTATTGTCATCCTGAGCAGAGTGGCTGCTTCGCAAATGCGAAGCAGCCACGAAGTCGAAGGATCCCTACTAGCACCTATCCTCCGAATAGAGCCCAGCAGTGTGCATCGCGTATTCCAGGTATACGCAGAGGATGCCTGACGTCAGAACCGCAGATCCTAGGATCCTTCGACTACGCTCAGGATGACAACGCGGCTACGGTTTGGCCTTTCCCTTTCCCTGTTCTAGAATCATCCGCTTGCCCGCAGTCATCTGTTCTTACTGAGGAGCATCACTTTGCCCGAAACCATCTATGACATTGCCATCATCGGCAGCGGCCCGGCCGGATACACCGCCGCCATCCGTGCCGGCCAACATGGTCTGAAAACAGCGCTCATTGAGAAAGACAATGTGCTCGGTGGCACCTGCCTGCATGTGGGTTGCATCCCGACCAAAGCTCTTTTGTTCAACGCCGAGATCTGGGATCACCTGAAAGACGCGAAGGAATTCGGCATCGAGGGCGTAGATTCGCGGAAGCTGAACTGGGCTGCAGTGCAAGAACGCAAATCGAAGATCGTGGCCAAGCACACCAAAGGCCTGGAATTTCTCATGCGTAAGAATAAGGTTGAGACGATCCGAGGCTATGGCAAGCTCACCGGCCCAGCGCAGAACGGCGTGCACACGATCGAAGTCAGCCACGACGGCAAGACCAGCCACACCAAGGCGAAGAACGTGATCTTGTCGACCGGCTCAGAAGCCCGAATGATTCCTGGTCTAGAGCCGGATGACCGGATCCTCACGAATATAGAGATCCTCAGTTTGAAGGAAATCCCCAAATCACTAGTCATCGTGGGTGCGGGCGCGGTGGGAGTAGAGTTCGCTTCGGTCTTCCGTTCCTTCGATGCAGAGGTCACAATCCTCGAGATGCTGCCGCGCCTTGTGCCTGTGGAAGACGAGGACGTATCAAAGGAACTGGCTCGGGTCTACCGTAAACGGGGCATCAACTTCCATACTAGTGCCAAAGTTGAGAGAATCGAGAAGACGAAGTCAGGCATTTCAGTTACCTTCAGCGTGGGCGGCAAGGAACAGAAAATCGAAGCTGAGAAAATCCTGATCGCAGTAGGCCGCAAACCTCGCACCGAGAACATTGGCCTCGAGCGCACAAAAATCAAGCCAGATCGCGAGTTCATCAAAGTTGATAGCTGGATGGAAACGGCCGAACCTGGCATCTATGCCATCGGCGACATCGTCCTTGGCACCCCGCAACTCGCACACGTAGGCGCCATGGAAGGCATCGTTGCCGTAACGAAAATTGTTGGCAGGCCGGGGAAGCCCATCAACCCCGAACACATACCGAATGCGACCTACAGTCATCCGGAAATTGGCAGCGTCGGGCTTACCCAGAGCAAGGCCGAAGAAGCGGGCTACAACATAAAGGTCGGCAAATTCCCTTTTACCGCGAACTCGCGCGCCTCGATTGTGGGCCAGCATGAGGGCTTCATTAAGATCGTTTCCGATGCAGACCACGGTGAGATTCTCGGCGTTCACATCATCGGGCCGCAGGCGACGGAGCTAATCGCTGAGGCCGTCGCGGCCATGGAACTCGAAGCCACGGTCGAAGATTTGATGTGGACGATCCACGCTCATCCCACTTTAGCGGAGGCCATGCTCGACGCATCAAATAGTGTGTACGGAATGGCAATTAATGCGTAAATTACCACTGAAGCACAGAGACAAAGAATCAGGAAAATGGTGGTCTCTGTGTCTCTGTGGTGAAATAATTTAGTTTTCGATCCACGCGACCAGTGTAAATCTGTGGCTGAGATCTCTCTCGTCCAACTCGGCGCGATCGATTACGCCACCGGCCTGCGCCTGCAGCAACGCCTGGTTGATCTGCGCAAGGAAGGCCGCATCGGCGATGTCCTCCTGCTACTCGAGCACCCGCCAGTCATCACGCTTGGGCGCAACGCCGAAACGGCGAACATACTCGCTTCGCCGGAGCTTCTCTCGGAGCGCGGTGTCGAGGTCTTCGAGTGCGACCGCGGCGGCGACGTCACTTTCCACGGCCCCAGCCAGTTGGTCGGCTATCCTATCTTCGATCTGCGTGGGTTCTCCTCCGAAGATGGCAAACGAAAGACGCTCGGCGCGGTCGAATACGTCCGCCGTCTGGAAGAAATCCTCATCCGTACCTGCAAAGATTTCGCCATTCCGACCAAACGTATCCCCGGCCTCACTGGCGTCTGGATCGAACCAAACATTCTGTCATCCCGAGCGAAGCAGGACGATCCGCAAGCGGATCGTCTCTCGGAGTCGAGGGAGCTTGTGTTCTCGCGCGAAGCCAAGATCGCCGCCATCGGAGTCCACATATCCCGCGGCGTCACCTCTCACGGTTTTGCGCTCAACGTGGATCCCGACCTCAGCTTCTTCGACCTCATCATTCCTTGCGGGATCACAACAAAGCCGGTCACTTCCATGGCGAAAGAATTGGACAAGTCGATTCCGATGCAGGATGTAGCCCACTCCGTTTCACGCAACTTTGGCACTGTTTTCCAAAGCCAGATCCTTTGGTTGGAAAGTTTAGAGGACCTTCTGGGCCATTCTGTCGGCGTGCCCGTAAAGCCTCCTGCAGAACTGCGCAAGCTGCATGGAGAAGAAGATACATTCTGGGCATGAACTGCTCGTGTAGGGACGGGCGTCCTCGCCTGTCCAGCCGAGCGAAGTGAGGTGCTCTCGCCCGCGACAGAAACTCTCCTTGGCGTTAGGATGGAGATTACCAAACCGCGCATGGCTAAAAAACGAAACCAGCGAATCGCGAGCAAGCCTAACCCGAATGGCGGCCGGCGTCCCTTATCAAACCTGCGCACCTATACCATCCCCGACTACCGCCTGGAGAAACCGAATTTCACCGTCCGCCAGGTCCGCAAAGGCGACGAAGTCCACTACGAAGTCAAAGGCGATCTCTCCGCGCCCGTTCCTCCTATCCGCGATTCGAAATATCTCAGTCAGAAACAATGCCTCGAGATCTATCGCTGGATGCTTCTCAATCGCAAAATGGAAACAGCGCTGGAGAATCTTTATAAGCAGGGCAAAGTCGTAGGTGGCGTGTACTTCGGCCTCGGTCAGGAAGCTTGCTCTTGCGCTTCGGCCTATGCTCTTCAGAAAGACGACTGGCTTGCGCCCATGATTCGCAATCAGGGCTCACTTCTGGTCCGCGGTTTCTCCGCGCGCGACATCATGATGCAATACATGGCGAAGGCCGACTCACCCACCAAGGGTCGCGACGCGTCCTCCCACTTCGGAGACATTCACCAGCGCAACGTGGCCGCACCCATCTCGACTCTCGGTGATCTCATTCCCGTGCTCGCCGGTGTCGCCCTGGGCGCGCGTCTCCAGGGACGCAACATCGCGGCTATGACTTACATTGGGGACGGCGGTCAGTCCACCGGCGTCACTTATGAGGGCATCAACTTCGCTGCCGTGCAAAATCTCGGCTTGGTGCTCATCGTTGAAAATAATCTCTGGGCCTACTCGACGCCCGCGGACATGCAGTTCCACATCAAAGACCTCGCTGAGCGCGCTATTGCATACGGTGTCCCCGGCGTGGTCGTTGACGGCACCGACGCCTGCCAGGTCTATGACGCCGCCCACGAAGCCTGCGAACGCGCCCGACGTAGCCAGGGCCCCACCCTGATCGAAGCCAAAATGATGCGCATGAAAGGCCACGCCATCCACGACGCCGCCGAATACGTCCCCAAGCCGCTCTTCGACTACTGGCGCAAGCGTGATCCTATCGCGCGCTTCGAAAATTATCTGATAAATACAAAGAAGTGGCTGACGGCGCAAGAGAATGCCCGGCTAATCTCGGATGTAGAGCAATCTCTTGAAGAAGACCGTGACTTCGCCGTCGCCTCACCCATGCCGGAACCGAAATCCGCCGCCGGTGGCGTGTATTGTGCAGACGGCTGCCACGAGATCAAGCCGAAATATGGAATGCCAAAAGTGAATGCAGGATCCAGTGGCCCCAAGCGTTCAGAAGCTGCAGTGCATTTGAAGTGATATCCGTCACAGACATGGGCTCTTGGAAAGTGGCATGCTCGCTACTTCTGCCATCCTGAGCGAGTTTGGCCGTTTGTTTCGCAAACGGCAAAGCCAGTCGAAGGATCTGGTGCTTTCCCGGAGCCAGCAATGCGCCGCGAGTACCACTTCTACGTTTACATCATGCAAAGCGTTTCTCGCCGCGCTCTCTACATCGGCCTGACCAACCAACCTACGCAAGCGCGTCTGGCAGCACAAAAACCATAGTTTTTAGGGTTTCACCGGCGACTACAACGCCGTCCACCTCGTATACTGGGAAAGCTTCGACGATGTCTATAAAGCCATTGGCCACGAAAAGCAATTGAAGGGCTGGCGCAGAGAAAGAAGGAGAGATTAATTGAAACGACGAACCCAAGCTGGGAGGACCTCGCTTCCGAATGGTATGAAACACAAGGTCCCTCGACTGCGGCGCCCGTTTGCTTCGTAAAGGGCAATGCGAGTCGAAGGACCCTGTACTCTCATCCATCATCCATCGTATCGGTGCCCAGCTTTAATCTAAGATGAGAAATTCTATGCCCGCCCTCACCTATCTCGAAGCTATCCGCCAGGGAATCTGGGAGGAGATGGAGCGCGACCCCACCGTCTTCTGTCTCGGCGAGGACATCGGCATCTACGGCGGCGCGTTTAAAGTCACCGATGGCTTTATCAACCGCTTCGGTCCCGAGCGCGTCATCGACACGCCGATCGCAGAGTCCGCCATAGTCGGTGCGGCTTTCGGCGCTTCGCTCACTGGCATGCGTCCCGTCGCCGAGTTCCAGTTCATGGACTTCATCGGCTGCGCCTTCAATCAGATCGTCAACATGGTTGCCAAGAGCCACTACCGTTGGGGCGCGCCCGCCCCGCTGGTCATCCGCGGACCTAGCGGCGGCAATGTCCACGGCGGTCCTTTCCATTCGCAGAATCCGGAGATGTGGTTCGTCCACGCTCCCGGGCTGAAGGTCGTCTGTCCGGCTAGCGCCTACGACGCCAAAGGCCTCATTAAAACTGCCATCCGCGACAACAACCCGGTCATTTTCTTCGAGCACAAATATCTCTATCGCCGCATCAAAGAGGAGGTGCCGGCGGAAGATTACGTCGTCCCGCTGGGCAAAGCCCGCATCGCTCGCGAAGGCCGGAATCTCAGCATCATTACTTATGCAGCCATGGTGTACACCGCGCTCGAAGCGGCTGAACTCCTGGCGAAAGAAGGAATCGATCTTGAGATTCTCGATCTTCGAACCCTATCCCCGCTCGACCGTGAGGCCATCGCCGCAACGGTGCGCAAGACCAACAAAGTCATCCTCCTGCATGAGGATATCCGTACCGGAGGCATCGCTGGCGAAATCGCCGCCATCATCAACGAAGAAGCATTCGACGACCTCGATGGGCCCATCATTCGCATCACAGCACAGGATTCGCCCGTACCCTTCTCGCCGCCGCAGGAAGAATATTTTCTGCCCAAGGTGAGCGATGTGGTGCGGGAAGTTCGTCGGCTGGCGGCCTATTAACAGCTATGCAAGAGCCTCAAATGCACGAGGCCCTGGTCACCATCGCCACCTTTCACAGCCAGCCAGAATTTCTGTTGGCGCGCGCCCGGCTCGAATCAGCGGATATCGAATGCTTCGCTCAAGATGAGAACATGCTTCGTATTGGAGGCTGGCATTCGCATATACTCGGGGGGATCAAACTGCAGGTGCGCGAATCAGATGCCCAGGATGCCCTTGCCATCTTGCGCCATACCGCGCCGCTGGATTAATCCGTAGCCGCACTTCGAAGGACAAACTGACATCGGAGGGGAAATGCGCAATTTCATTCTCGGAGTCATCATTACCTTGGTGGTACTTGCTGTCGGCGGGTTAGCCTTCGCCTTCCTCGGTTTTCTGCCCACGAACGCGGACGCCACTCCGCCCCGTTGGGAGCAGCGCATCGCCAATACCGCCATGGACGCCTCCATGGAACGCCACGCTCCGCGCACGACCAATCCTGTGCCTCCCACCGATGACAACCTTATCGAAGGCATGAAGATCTACACCATGAACTGTTCCGTCTGCCATGGCACGCTCGACAATAAACCGGCCCTGTTGGAAAAGTCCCTATACCCGCCACCGCCGCAGATCATCATCGATCCGCTTGATGATCCCGAGTGGCACATCTATTACACAATTCGCACTGGCATGCGCTACACCGGTATGCCAGCGTGGAACCAGGCCTTGACCGAACCGGCTATGTGGAAAGTCACCGCTTTTCTCTCCCGGATCCAAAAGCTGCCTCCGGGAGTGCAGGATTACTGGAAGAAATCCTTTGGGGCGGCACCGCCGACCGAAGGTTCGGAAAGCAAGCACCAGGATTGAGTTCGCTCGGGTCGCCTTACATACGCTCCGCGTTATATATAATCTAAGATTGCGTCTGGCCCCGAATTCTTCACTAGGCGCGCGGGGAAGGGAATTATGCCGACTGAAATCGTCATGCCTCAGATGGGCGAATCGATCTTCGAAGGAACCATCACCAAGTGGCTGAAGAAGCCCGGGGACAAAGTGCAGCGCGACGAGCCGCTATTTGAAATTTCCACCGATAAAGTCGACGCTGAAATTCCGGCGCCCGCCTCTGGAGTCTTGCAGGACATTAAAGTTGCCGAAGGCGCCACCGTTCAGGTCAATACTGTGGTCGGCACTATCGCCGCTGACGGCGAAGCGGCAAAACCCGCTGCCAAGCCAGCACAGACGGCTCCAGCGCCAGCAACGTCGGAAAAGAAAGAAGGTATTGCGGCCCAAGCTCCTCCTGCGCCCGAGCGCAAAGAAGTAATTGAGTTTCCTCACGAGGAGGAGGACCACGCCCGCTCTTCCCCCCTGGTGCGCAAAATTGCTCGCGAGAACAATGTGAATCTCTCGCAGGTGACTGGCAGCGGACTGGGCGGCCGCATCACCAAGCAGGACATCATGGCCTTTCTGGAGAAGAGCCAGCCCTCCTCGTCTGCGGCCGCCTCTACGGCCGCCACCGCGTCCGCGATCGCGTCACCAGCTGCTTCGGCAAAGTCAGCTCCTTTGCTCGCGCCCGCCGCTATTCCCGGCGATCTGGTGCCCATGACCCAGATGCGCAAGATCATTGCCCAGCGCATGATCGAATCCCGCCGTACCAGCGCTCACGTCCACGCGATGTTCGAAGTCGACATCACACGGATTGTGCAATTGCGCAACAAAATGAAGTCTGGTTTCGAGCAGCGTCACGGCGCGCGCCTCACCTTCATGCCTTTTTTCGTGCGCGCGGCCATCATCGCATTGCAGCAATTCCCCATCGTCAACGCTTCGATTGAAGGCGAGAACATCCGCTATCATCGCCACGTCAACGTGGGCATTGCGGTCGCTCTCGACTGGGGCTTGATTGTGCCGGTTCTGAAGAACGCCGACGAGCTCAACTTCCTCGGCCTGCAACGCGGCATCACCGATCTGGGCGAGCGTGCCCGCTCGAAGAAGCTTAAGCCGGAAGAAGTAGAAGGTTCGACCTTCACGGTCACCAATCCTGGCCAGTTCGGCGCTGTGTTCGGGCTGCCCATCATTAACCAACCCAACTCCGCAATCCTCGGGGTAGGTGGAATTTCTAAGGCGCCAGTCGTAGTCACCGACGATCAGGGCAACGATTCCATAGCCATCCGTTCCCTGGTTCATCTGACGCTCGGTTACGATCACCGTCTCATCGATGGCGCCATCGCAGATCAGTTCATGGCGCTGATGAAGAAGACGCTGGAGAACTGGAGCGAAGAAGTCGGATAACGACTGCTGTGTCTTGGCCCAGATCGACGCGTTCAGGCATTCGTCTGCGCGGTGTACAATATCGTTAATCGTCGTGGTCCCGGGGCTTTGTGCCTGTGACGACGGCAGCGTCATCAGCACAACAAGCAGCACGTAGAAAAGCCGCCCCAGTGGGCGATGCGGGTCGAACATATCTCCTCCGTTGCTCATTTGCCCCTCATCGAAAGTTGGCCAAGTATCGCATCATCGTCTCGATTTTGCGCAGGCATTCCCCGCTTCTCCGACGAACGAGAATAAGCAGAAAGCCGTTTCAATGTGGTTTTGGATTAATCGAACTTCTTTCGGGTGGTGGTCCACTCCGACTTGGAACTCAAACACTGAAGCCCGAGACCGAGAGCCCGATCTTCTAGCGCTCGGCTTTTACCTGCAACTCCAGGAATCGCTCGACGCTGCGCACGTACACATCGGCGAAATCCACTACTGGACGCCGTGCCTGAATCAGCTCCATGGCGTCTTTCATCTGCCAGCTCAACGAGCAAAGCACTGCCAATGCCATCATTGGCGCGCGGTGTACGCCGGCAGCGCAGTGGATAAACAATTTCGTGCCATCGTGATCAAGCGCCTCGAGGGCAAAGTCCACTCCATACTGGAAGACTTCCGGTGGCTTGACCTGGAAGTCGTCATCGATCGGGTTCCACAAAACCGTGATGCCGTGGGGCTCGGCCAGCACCGTATCGTCAAATTCGATCTGCATGTCCAGGATGTGCGTCACTCCGGCTCGTGCCACCGCCGCCATGTTATCGGCTGTCCAAATTCCTCCACCGACCGCGATCCGGCCGGTCACCCATGTCATGTCCATGCAGAAAGTCCTGCGCAGGGTCGGTGCAGTGCCCTGAACGAGTGCAACTCGGCTTGTCTGTTCAGAACCAGAGTCAAACGACTGACGGCCACCGACCACTGACTGGCTTTCATTTTACGGCATCGCCCCCATTAGCCTCAGACTCTCGAGGGTAATCTTTCGTAACTTTCGTTTCCAACCCGGACTCTTCTGGAAGGCCCAGACGGCGGAGCAGCATCCGGGCTAGTGAATCCGGGCTCGACGGTTCGGATTGGGCAGTCGCCGGATACAAACCAATCATTTCGAATAGATACTTCATTGCGGCGTAGTGCCCACTTTCGGCCTCGCCAATGGTGGTTTCGACCATTCCCAGTGCCCGGCCACCCACCAGGTTCGCGATTTCCTGACGAATCTCTCCCAGATCCACCGGCTGTTGCGATTTATTTTTCCCTGACGACAGCCGGCTTGGAATCTTCCCGGAACGTCTTGGTTGCGCTGTTTTCATCTGTTTCAACCAGGAATCTGTGCCAGCCCCAAAAAATGTGGGCGCGCTTTTTGTCAGCGCGCCCTGGCCCTTCACCTTCGACTTCCATGATTGCCTCCCGAATTAGCAACTAAAACAAAAAGGCCCTGTACCGATTGCTCGGCACAGGGCTCGTTTCTCTTACGATGACCTGTTTGAGTTATTTAGTTATGAGAGCCGTTTTTTCTTGACCACTTCCGCCCAAAGTCAACTATCAGATGGTCGGTAACTGGCGGAAATAGCCCTCCTCGTAGCCCGACTTCAGCACGCGGCCATTCTGCACCACCACGCTGACCCGGCCGGTAAAATGAAGCGAGCTTAACAGCCGCTCCATCGCCGCCGAGAGAACCTCTGCGGACCGCACCTTGCGACGGAATTCCTCCTCTGTGTCAAATGCATAGTCCTCGTCAAGAAAATATTTGCGCGAAGATGTAATTTTGCTAATACGAATAGCATAATGCTATAGGTGCATGCTATACTCCCGCCATGAAATTCCGCACCTTGCAGGAAAATCTTCGCAAAACCCTCTGGTCTCGTATCGACGAAGGCGGCTTGACCGGCCTCCGATTGGCGGAACAGACCGGCTTCAAACAGGCGCACATCTCCAACTTTCTCAATCGCAAGCGTGGCCTGAGCCTTGCCGGCATGGACAGGGTGTTGAACGTACAGCATCTTTCGGTCCTGGACCTGCTGGAGCCCAGTGAGGTCAACAAGCGCGCCAGCATTGTGCCTCCCAGCGATGATGAGTTTCAAAATGTGTTGGTGGTGGAAGCAGCCACTGCCGCCGCCGATCCTCTGGTCATGAACATGAATGTGAAGGAGATCCTCAAGTTCAAGAAGAGTTTTCTGCGCAAACTGCGACCTGAGTTGGAGGGCGATCGCGAGCACTGGGAGCGCTTTGTCTTGATCAAAGCCGATGGGCGCGATGGCATGAGCATGTACCCTCGCCTCATGCCCGGAGCGAGTGTTCTGATCGACCGTCATTACAACTCGATGAAACCCTACCGCAAGGCAGAATCAAACATGTACGCCGTCTGCAAGAACGGCGCCTGCACCATCAAGTACGCGGAGCAGGCGGGAACTCATCTCGTCTTGCGTCCGCATAACCCTGTTTATCCGGTCGAAGTATTGGCCATCGAAGACGGCAAAACCGCGGCTGATTACCTCATCGGCCGGGTTTGCCATGTAGGTATTGAAACCTAGGACCTAACTTCCATTGCCGCAGGACTTCCTCTAAAATCTGCACCGCCTCGGTGAGCGTCGACCGCTCCCGGTCGGTGAGGCTCACAAGCTGGCGGGCTAGATACTCGATCCGGCGCTTGCGGCCTGCCTGGAGCAGGCGGGTTCCTTTGGGTGTGGCGCGAATGTGAACGCGGCGGGCGTCTTTGGCGTCTGCGACCCGCGTGGCCAGACCGCTTCGCTCCAAACCCGCCACAATGCGGGTCATAGTAGGCGGTTTCACTTGCTCCGCCGCCGCTAGGTGCCCCAGAGTCATCGGTCCGCCAAAGACCAACACGGACAACGCGGAGAGCTGAGCCGGGCCTACGCCCGTGAGCGTGTCCTCCTTGCGAATCCGCCTCAGCAGATAGATAGCAGCCGAGTGCAGCCGGTCAGCCACGTCTACCGATCCCAGCAGGTGCTCACTTTTTCCCTTGCTTTTCGTCATACAATATAGTTAGCTATGCTAACTAATTTGCTAGAGGAGGTAAACCACCATGAACACCGTAACCGCTGCTCCCGGAATTGCCGGCATTGGACAGATCGCCATCAATGTGCACGACCTCAGCCGCGCCACAGCATTCTACCGGGACAAACTCGGTCTGCGCCTGTTGTTCACCGCCGGCAAGCTGGCATTCTTCGACTGCGGCGGAGTTCGCCTCATGCTCGATACTCCCGAGAAGCCGGAGTTCGATCATCCCAGCTCGATCCTCTACTTTGCGGTGCCGGATATTGCGGCCGCTCACCGTCAATTGCTGACCCAGGGCGTGCGCTTCGAAGATGAGCCGCACGCAGTCGCGAGAATGCCTGATCACGATTTGTGGATGACCTTTTTTCGCGATACCGAGCAGAATCTGCTGGCTTTTATGAGCGAAGTGCCGCGTGCGGCGTAGCCTGCTTATCCTGCTGCCGTAGTAAGTCAGGATTGCTGAGACCAACCGGCGAAGTCAACTTTCAAGGAAGCGTCACGCGGGCATGGAGCGGCTTCGCCCAAAACAGGCATTGTTGCGGTTTTCTTCACACCCGATGTCGTTACATGCCCTCGATCTGCCGTGGGCTAAATCCCGGGTGCAAGATCTACTGGAGGGGTTTTTTTTCTGCCGATATACCACTGGAGGAACGGGTCTCTCCATGGACAAACCACGCAGATGCGAGCTGATCGATGCCATCGAGCAACGCGATCCTCCAAACCATCTGCGGCTGTTCAGCTTCTCAGCGGCGGGGCTGATGCGTCCCCTCGCGCTTCTTGGACCTTTGATCGTTGTGGCGTTGACTGGCAGTTCAATACGGACGAGCTGGGCCGAAGCCGCCGGGAGTGATCAAAGAACGGCTGAGCCCCTGAAGCAGCTGAGTCTGGCACAGCTCGGCAACGTCGAGGTGACGATAGGTTCCAAAGAGCCCGAACAGGTTTGGAAGACGCCTGCGGCTGTATTCGTGATCACTCAAGAGGACATCCGCCGGTCTGGCGCCACCAGCCTGCCGGAAGTGCTGCGCTTGGCGACCGGGTCGAGGTGGCACGGGTCGACTCCGATCACTGGTCGGTGGGCATTCGCGGGTTTGGCGCGGTGTTAGCCAGTAAGCTGCTGGTACTAATCGACGGACGTAGCATTTACACACCGCTGTTCGCGGGAGTCTATTGGCAAGTGCAGGCCACACCGCTCGAGGACATTGAGCGCATTGAGGTGATCCGGGGGCCCGGCGGCACGATATGGGGAGCGAATGCGGTCGACGGCGTTATCAATATCATCACCAAAAACGCCAAGGCTACCCACGGGTCGATGGTGTCCTTGGGAGGCGGCACCGTTGACCGAGGTACTGGCGGCTTCCGCTATGGGGGTGGGAACAGCCAGGGTCTCAACTACCGTGTCTATGGCATGGGCTTCACCCGAGGCCCGCAATCCCATTCAGATGGGGTGAATTTCGATGATTGGAGAATGGGCCAGACCGGGTTCCGCGCAGACTGGGACAAGGGGCCTCGCGATACCTTCACGTTTCAGGGCGACGTCTATCGTGAGATTGCTGGTGAAACGACGACCTTTGGGCTCTATTCCCCACCCTCCCAGGTTACGGTTAACGAAAACGCGGAGTTGAGTGGAGGAAATCTGCAGGGCAGCTGGAAGCGCGTATTGAACGAGCGATCAGACTTCCGGATTCAGGCCTATTTTGACCGCACGAATCATTTCGAGCCAGAATTCGGAGAGACTCGCGACACCTTCGACATTGACTTCCTCCATCATTTGACCCTGCCCTGGCAACAAGACTTTCTCTGGGGGCTGGGAGCGCGCGTGAGTCCGGCGAATGTTGTGCAACTCGTTTCTACGATCGACTTCCTACCGCACCACCTGACCGACCAGATCTATAGCGGCTTCTTGCAAGACGAGATTCCGTTCTTTAGTCACCGGTTCTCGCTGACGGTGGGATCGAAATTTGAACATAACAACTACACCGGCGTCGAAACGCAGCCGAGCGCGCGTCTGTTGTGGAACGTCACGCCGCGGCAATCCTTCTGGGGTTCCGTCAGTCGGGCGGTGCGAACTCCCTCCCGTCTCGACGAGGACATTCAGCTTACGGACTTCGCGACGGTGACGCCCCTGCCGATCTATTTGCGGGTCAGCGGCAACCGGCTGTTCCGTTCTGAAGAATTGATCGCCTACGAAACCGGATACCGGACCCTTCTGACTTCTCACTGCTATCTGGATCTCGCGCTGTTTTACAACATCTCTAACGACGTCGGTCGTGTCAAGGGACTTGGGGTTTCATTTTAGTAAGTCGGTGCATACTTTCCCCTCAGCGCAGACGCACTGGTTCCTTCGAGAGAGCAACGGTCTTTACTTCTCGATGTATCCAACCGCATGGCTCGGCCCGTTTTCTTCATCATTGTGGTGGCGTAGCCCACCAGACATCTCTTCGGTCACGCTCGATCATGATGTGTTGTGCAAACTCCCCTCCCATGGGGAGGCGGGCAGCCTATTCAGTTGACCCGGTCACTGCATTGCAGGACCACTGTTGAAATCAGGCATCCCCGCATGGGCTTTCCCCTTCTGCCGCAACCTTCCGCGGCGACAGAACTGTTCGTAATCAATCTGGTCACGCATCATGATCCACAGCCGGATACCCAGTTTGCGTGCCGCTGCGATCCTTGCCTTGCCCATTCCTTTCTGGATGAGCTTGCGCCGATAGAAGCGTTGCAACTCCGGGTCTTTCCGTACCGCATGCATCCCTGCTTCGGTCCACAGATAGCGCAGCAGGGAGTTGCCTTGCTTGGTCAGTTTTCCCAGTCGTTGTCGCTTCCCGCTGGTGTGCTCACACGGAATCATCCCGATGTAGCTGGCCACCTGGTTGGCGGTGTCGAAGCGACTCGGGTCACCGAGAAAAACATCGGTCGCCAAAGCCGTCACCGCACCTACGCCCGGATGGGTTAGCAGCCGGCGCGCCTGTAGCCTTTGTCGGGCCAGGGCTTCCACTTCTTTATCTAGTTCTTGGATTCGTTGCTGCAACTGTTCATACAAGCTCAGCAGTTCTGTCCGTCTCTGACTGGTGTAGGGTGGCAAGGGCAGTGCCTGCAGTGTGTTCTGCCCTGCCTGACTCCAGAGCGCGTGGCCTCGGCGCAGGGCGTGATTGAGGGCGATCGCCTGCAAGGTGTGCTGCAATCGTGCTCGCATCTTTACCCACTGATGTCGGTCCCGCAGCAAGGTTCGCAAGTCCCGCTCTTCGATCGAGGGCATCCAAATCTCCGGAAAGCGATCTTCGATGAGCAGTTCCAATATCAACCGTGCATCTCGCCGATCATGCTTCTGCTTCCGCGTTTCTTTCGCGCGGATCTTCGCCGGATGTCCCACACGGCATTGGATTCCCAACTCTTGCAGCAGTTCCAAGAACCACTGCATCGCTCCCGTGGCTTCGATGCCCACCACCACCGGACCCTCCAAGGCCCCGTAAAACTCTCGCAGGGCGTTGCCTTCGTGGGAAAGTGCCCTCTCCACGAACTCCCCGGTTTCAGTGTCCACCATGGCTATGGTTTGTTGTCTTGCGTGCAGATCACAGCCTACAATTTTCATCTCGGCCTCCTTCGTCCCGAGCCTTTTTGGTTGGATACCGCAAAGTCTACTCGGTCCGTTGTGAGGCCGACGTCGTTATGACATCAGCTACAACGATCTCTATAGCTTTCAGGTGGGTGCTCCATTTCTTGAGCCGTCGCCACTGCCGGTGCATGCGATTATTCCACTGCTTACCAGTAACGGAATCAGAGGCACCACGAAAGGATTCGAAGTGGCGCCCGATTGGAAGCCGTCCGGCTGGTGGAAACTGCGAACTTCCTATTCGTACCTGGAGATGCAACTGGAAAATAAGCCGGGAAGCAACGATCCCACCAGCGTCCCAAATTATGTGGGATCGAGCCCACGGCACCAGGTGCTGGTTCAGTCTTTCGCGAATCTGCCAAAGAAACTGGAGCTTGATGAGACCTATCGTTATGTCAGCGCCCTGCCAGCGCAAATGGTTAAAAGCTACGGCACGGCAGACGCTCGATTAGGCTGGCACTTCATCCGGCAAATGGAATTGGCCGTGGTTGGTCAGAACTTATTGCAGCCGCATCACGCGGAGTTCGGAGGCGACCCTGGGCTGCTGGTTGGAATCAAGCGAACCGTCTACGCAAAGATAACGTGGAACAGAGCGGCGGACTGAAATCCATGAAGCCTCGCCTACAGCGGATCGACGACGATACGAGGTCGCGTGACTGGCCGGCATCAGCGTCTTCTGGTTTGGCTCACTGCTATGGCGATAAGGTTGGTGCTCGCTGGCCCCCTGAGCGCGCAGGGCCAACAACATTCGAAACCCACAGACTATGAAGTAAAAGCTGCCTATCTCTATAACTTCAGCCGATTCGTCGAATGGCCTGCCAATGCCAAGCAGGCTCAGGACAGCTCCTTCAACATTTGTGTACTTGGCCAGGATCCCTTCGGCCCAGCTCTCAACGCCACCCTTGCGGATGAATCCATCGCCGGCAAGAGCGTGGTGGCTAAGCAAATCCCCACACCACAGGACGCCGTGAATTGCCGCGTTCTATTCATAAGTTCGTCGGAGGACAGCCGACTCAAGCAAATTCTCACGACAGTCAGTGATACCAGCGTCCTGACGGTCAGCGATTTGCCCCAGTTCACGCGGCGAGGGGGCATGATCCAGTTCATTGTCGAAGGCAGCAGAGTGCGTTTCGAGGTTAACCTGGCCACGGCGGAGCGGGCCGGACTAACTCTAAGTTCTGAACTGCTCAAAGTGGCGACTGCCGTGAGAAGAAGTGCCCAGCTTGGAGATTAACCGGTGATGTTTAGAGTTCGTGACTACTCGATCTCCAAGAAACTAACTTGGATGAACGTGCTGGTTAGCGGCACCGCTCTCGCTTTGGCTTGCGCTGCATTTATTACCTACGACCTGGTTAGCGCGCGCGAAACCATAGTCCGCAGTCTCTCAATCCAAGGGCAGATCGTTGGATCGAATAGCGTTTCCGCGCTGCTATTCAACGATCGTCAATCGGCAGAGAAGACCCTGTCGGCCTTGAAGTCCGCGCCCAACGTTTTGGAGGCCGCCATTTATACACCAGATGGTCACCTGTTTGCCCAGTACAGCTGTGATTCTAGAAGCCAAGCACCCCCACTTCTGCCTCAAATTTCAGCGACCTCAACATATCCTCACGGGCTCAGAGAGAGGACAATCGGAGTGGCCAGTCCAAT
The DNA here is from genome assembly GCA_963696025.1 of uncultured Acidobacteriota bacterium. Lineage (GTDB taxonomy): Bacteria > Acidobacteriota > Terriglobia > Terriglobales > Acidobacteriaceae > JABCYV01. The sequence continues at coordinate 256,681 of CAVOII010000012.1, read as the reverse complement.
TGTTCTTCAGGGAAAAACCACTGGCACCGTCTACATCCGATCCAGTCTTCAGGAGTTGTTTGATCGCCTCCAGCGGTACGTAGTAATTGTCAGTGCAGTGTTTCTAACATCTCTTGTGGCAGCGGTGCTGATGTCATCGCTGATCCGGCGATCGATCGCTGACCCCATTGTGCAGCTGGCGGAAACCGCTCGAATCGTCTCACGCGAGAAGAAATATTCAGTCCGAGCGCCCACCACCGGCAATCATGATGAACTGTCCATCCTGGTCGTGACGTTTAATGAGATGTTGGCGCAGATTGAAAAACATAACACTACATTACGGGAGGCGCACGACGAACTGGAACATCGGGTTCAGGAGCGGACGGCGCAGCTGCAAGACGCCAACCCGCAGTTGGAGAGCTTTTCGTATTCAGTCGCCCATGACTTGAGAGGACCATTGCGAGCCATCAGCGGCTTTTCCAAAATGCTGGTTGAGGACCATGGCTCCGCGCTCGATGGCGAGGCGCAGCACTACCTCCAGTCTATCGGGCGGGGCGTGCAAACCATGAGTAACCTAATCAACGACCTTCTGGAGTTCTCGCGACAGGGGCTCAAGGAAATGGCGTTGCGCGATATCGACATGAGCGAGTTGGTAAGCTCTGTGTTCGAGGAACTCCAACGCGCAACTCCCGAACGCAAGGTTGAGTGGAGGCTTGAAACCACCCTGCCTGCCGTTCACGGCGACCGAGCCATGATCCGGCAAGTCTGGGTCAACCTATTGTCCAATGCGGTCAAGTTCACCGGTGCCAAGGACAAAGCGTTGGTCGAGATCGGTTGCTCGCAGGAGGGAGGGCAGCAGAACACTTACTACGTCAAAGATAACGGCGCCGGTTTCGACATGCGATACGCCCAGAAGCTATTCGGGATATTCCAAAGGCTCCATTCCGCAGACAGCTTCCGGGGAACCGGCGTTGGTCTGTCCATTGTCCAGCGCGTGGTGCAGAGACACGGTGGGCGAGTGTTGGGCCGAGGGCAAGGTCAATCAAGGCGCCACTTTCCACTTCACACTTCCGGCAGCAGAAGAGAAGCAGGAACTAGAAACAATTTCCAGGGCTGCGAACGCCAAAGACAAGCCTTATCCCGCCGGTGAGTTGGAAAATGAACAAGGCATCCGACAATGAAATAGATGAATAAATGATTAAGGACGCCTTGTTCCTGATGATAAAGTTCCGCGGTTATGAAAAACTAGAAACGATATACGATCCCGCCCGAAGGCTCCGCGGTGTGCTGCCAAGCCCCGGTCGAATAACCGAAAATATTGAAATCAGGCGCCTGATAAAGAAGGCCGCGGTACTCCAAACGCAGCGCGATCTTGCCTGACAATTTGTAATCCGCGCCGCCGCCATACACAAAGACTCCTTTGGCCTCGGTCGCTGCTCCCACAGCTGTGTTATTGGAATTATTCGTGGGAGCAAACACTAAGGCTCCACCGCCGGCGAGCAAAAACGGACTCAGTTTCGCCGATCTTCTGGGAGTAAACACATAATCGGCGGTCGCTTCGTGCACGCTCGACTGAATATTGGAGGTCGTCTGCGTACCCGAGAGGTCGGTCAGGGTGTAGTTTTGAGAATTGCGTGTGTATGCATAGTTCAGCTCCACCGCATGTCGTTGCTTGAGGGCGTGGCGATACGTCGCCAGAATTCCCGCCGAGGTGGTCGGGGCAAGTGCGACCTGTTGCCCACTGGATTGGGTCACGAAGCTTCCGAATGCATTGATGCTCAAATCCGAACGGCTCTGGGCCAGCACAGTGGAGGTGAGCAAGCACAAAACAGCGACAATAGCGACGCCGACTCCTCTAGACATTCATTTCCCTCGCATGATTTTTTTCTGGAAGAGACCCGGTTGATCCAACGAATCGAAAACAGTTCGATTCGCGCGGGAATCTTCCGATTCTGCGAGGTGAGATGCCAGCGCTCCAGAATTACGTGGTAAAGATTGCGTCAAGCGGAGTAAAACTTTGTAAACTGTTCGGGCTCCGAACCGGACGGCGCGGTCAGTCCTCGCGCCGCCCGAGTTATAGTTTTCCGGAGCCCTTGCGGTCAGACCCAAGCTGTCAGAGCCCAGCTGGAAGACCGACGGATACTCACTGCTGTTGGCGTGGACTGTCGCTCGGGGGAGGACCATTTCCAGGGCCGCGGTCTCCCATGTGTTCACGCCGCTCCGCTTGCATCTTGTCGAACTTCTTCTGCTGATCGTCGTTCAAGAGTGCTTTGATTTGAGCTGTGCTGTTCTCATGAACGCTTTTCATCTTGCTGAAGCGGTCCTCGCGCGACAATGACGAGTCATCGCGAATCTGCTCCATCTGCTTGCGCTGATCTTCGAGGATGGGTTTCAGCTTTGCCTGTTGATCGTCGCTCAAGTTCAGTTTCTTAGTCATGTGCTTAACTTGATCGTCGACGCTGGCCATCTGGTGCCGACCCATGTGTCCTTCCATCCCGGAACCTTGACCAGATTGATCCGGAGCAGACTGGCTCTGGCCGTACTGACCGAAAGCGGCCCCTATTCCGAGACCGAGACAGACTAGCGCAACCAGGATGATTGCGGCCGGTAATGATCCGTGGGCTCGTCGCGCACCCGCAGGGCTTTTCACTTGTGAATCTAGCATGTGGATCTCCAATTCCGACCTGAAACATCTTGAGCATATCGCTCCCGAGTTTCAGATCTATTTGATAGGAACACTTTATCGTGATCGGACGAGTAAAGAGTTGGTAAAGTGGGGTAAAAATTCGTAAATCAAAACGCCTGAGGCCGCGCCGCTTGACACGAACCTCATGGTACGCGCAAGCTTTACAAGTCTTTACCGACCTTGACCGATTCTTTACGCAAGCCCAGCAACTTGCCATTGCTCGCAGGCATCTGTACTTTCGGAGTTGTGTCTCTTTGTTTTTCTGCCTGCCTACTCTTCTCGGGAGGAAAGTATCGTGACCCCATTCTGGAAGCCGCTGTCACATGCTGTTGCGTTGCTGTCGCTCGGAGTGGTGTTGCTTAGCCTGGGATGCGGTGGATCCAATAGCACAAAACTCAGGGTGATGAATGCAGTCCCCGACCAAAGCCTGCTGACCTTTTTGCTGAACGGCAATAGTTTCGCCGCTAGTGTCGCCTACCAGACCGCTACCAGTTATCAGACGGTTAATTCCGGTTCGCCACAGCTCCAGGTCGAACCCTCCGGCACATCAACGCCCATCCCTAACCTTAGCGTCGCGCTCAGCCTCGGCGGCGGTAACAACTACACTCTCATTGCCGCGAATTTTTCTGCGAGTGCCACGCACCTCCTACTGATGGATCAGAATACCGCTCCTGCGTCCGGCGACGTGGCGATTCGTATAGTGAACGCATCACCCAGCCTGGGGGCAGCTGATATATATCTCGTTACCGCGGGATCATCTATCGATAGCGTCTCGCCCACCATCAGTAATTTGGCTTTCCCGGGAGCTTCGGGTTACCAGACCCTCAGTGCCTCGACCAACTATGAGATCATCTTTACTCCAGTGAACACGAAATTCACTGTCATCGACAGCGGACCACTCGGTCTCACATCTGGTCAGGTTCGGACCGTGATTGGACTAAACAGCCAGGGAGGCGGGTTTACCGACGCTGTCCTCTCCGACCTGAACTGAGCCTGGCGGCACACCATCGGAGGAGCACGTTGTAGGAGTCAGAGATCTACCTCGAGTCTCCGTCGTGGTCGGCATCCCCTGTACCTTTGAGAGTAACCGAATCTTGCGCCCTCGCAGGTTGGTTCTTCGTGGCCGCGTTTTCCGCTGCTCGTTTCGATGCCACTTCAGAAACTTCTATTCGGTGGACTGCATTCGAAGAAGCCACTGGATTAACCATATGGATTTTACCTCCATAACAACTCTTATCGGCACATGGACGCAGTCCATTAGTCGATATCCGATCAAGCGCTTGGGGAATCCGGACTCAATAACTCGGCGCTGTAAGCATTCTGTTATCATCGCTTTTCTGCCGAAATTCTTCGCTTCGATGGACGACGAAATTCCCAGTATTTCGATTCAGGGGGAGGCATTCATGGAGGAAGCACCCGCTATCGCGACGGGGTCCCGCCGCAACGAAGATATTGCACTGGATCTCATGAAGTTCATCGCTATGACTACAGGTTACGGCCGAACCAGTTCTTCAGGAGTGGGCTTCCAGGGAACCGGCGCCGCCGCAAAGCCCGAAGACTACGCCGCCCACCTGCTCGAGCTTTACGGGAAGTGTCTGACCGCCGTGGGGAGGAAATAGCCAGCGAGATCGCGGTTACCGGCACGGACCGGAATCGAAAACTCTCTTTTCGCCCCGAGTTGATTCGCCTGCAAAGAGCCGCGGCCCAGGGCCGCGGCTGGAAAATGAGCCGACGCTCCTACCTCACTAAACTCAGATCGATCCTTTACGTCAGCGACGGCGGCCGCCTCGCTTCGCCGGCTTCTTCGCCTTCTTCGCCTTCCTTGCCGGTTTCCTTGCTGCCTTGTGCGCCGGTTTCTTCTTAGCCGGTTTTTTCTTGGCAGCCGGATTTTTCTTAGCTGGCTTCTTCTTCGCCGCTGGCTTCTTCTTCGCAGGCTTACGAGCGCCTCCGCCTCCGCCAGTCGGTCTCGGAGTGGGTGGAGGAAGGACGGGCTCAGGTTGCGGCTCACTCATTCCTGGCACTTCGGCTTCTTCTTCCTCTTCTTCTTGCTCGTAGTCTTCTTCCAGCGCATCACCATAAGCGCCGCTGTCACCGAATTCTTCTGCTTCATCATCACGTCCGTAGAGGGTTTCGTCGAAACTCATTTCTCCTCCTGATTTTTTCGAGCTGCGCTTGGACGCCGCGCTGTCTCTTGAAAGACAACTGTAAGACTGCTTCATTTGGCTGAACGGCGCGTGATTATAGCACAGCAGTTTTGCGCATCAGTCAACGAGTCCGTTTGCCGTCACCGGCACTTTGAATACTACACCGGATTGGGAATTCGAGCGCCGCACCGCAGCCTTGCAGGGCAACAACATTCCAGCCTCTCAATCAAGCGCATGGTCCGGAGAGAACGGGCCCAGGGTCTGACGCCTGAAGTCAGCCCCATTTACCGGTCCCTGACCACCAGGATCATCCCCGGACGCAGGATCGCCAGATCGCCATTGTCGCGCTTTAAAGCGTCGACAGTGGTGTGGTGGGTGGAAGCAATGGAAGTCAGAGTCTCACCGGGTTTGACCGTGTGGTGCGTCGGAGCGACTCGGCGCTCAGTCCGTAAAATCTTATGAGATTTCGACTTAGATGCCACCGAGGGCCGGGTTTCGCTCACGCTCGGGGTGACCGGCAGATGCACGTACACAACCCGACGTCCGTGTAGACTGTCACCCTTCAAATGGTTCCAGCGTCGCACCATGGTGGCGGGAACGCCAAAGTTGTCGGCGACAGTCTGCACCGTATCTCCCTTGCGAACCGTATAGCGGGTGGCCTGGCGGGCGAATGTCGCACCGTCTTCCGTGGAAGCATGCCGACCCGGTGCGATAGGGATGATCAGCTTACTCTCCGGTTGGAGATCTTCATCACTTTCGAGATTATTTGCTTGCGAGATTGAGCGTGGCGTAGTGCGGTAGATGCGGGCCAGCGAAGTCAGAGTGTCGCCCGGTGCAACTTTGTGATAGCGCCACCATACCCGCATATCACGCGGGATCGTTTCTACGGCACTCAGATAGAGATCCCTGGTTCCGGTTGGCAGATGGAGATCAAATGACGAATCCGCAGGTGTCGCAAAACGCAGCAATCGGGGATTGAGATCCTGCAACGTCGCTGGCGAAGCGTCAACGCATTCGGCGACCAGGCGTAAGTCTACGGGATAGTCGATCTTGACCGTGTCATACGGGACCGGTTTCTCGGCTACTACCTGGTCGAGCCCGTATTGCGCCGGATTCTTGGCCATGATTGTCACGGCCAAAATGATGGGTACGTAGTTCCGTGTCTCCTTGGGTAAGACGTTTCGCTTGTAGAGCTGCCAGAAATCGGCATAGCCAGTCCGGCGGACGGCTTGTTGCACCGTTCCCGGCCCAGAGTTATAGGCAGCCATCGCCAGGTACCAGTCGCCGAACTCGTTGTAGAGATCTTTCAGATGCCGGGCGGCGGCGCGCGTGGATTTTTCCGGGTCCTGGCGATCGTCTATCCATAAATTGTGCTGCAAACCATAGCCTTTTGCGCGGCTTCCCATGAATTGCCAAATGCCACGCGCCCCGGCGTGCGAAACCGCCAAAGGATGAAAGCCGGACTCGGCTTGCGCGAGATAAATCAGATCTTGCGGGACACCCTCATTCTTCAGGACGTTCTGAATCATGTCATGGTAGCGGCCGCCGCGTACCAGTCCGCGCTCCAGGACACCGCGCCCACGGGTGGTGGAGAAGTAGTTGATATAGCTGGCCACCGGGTCCGTCAGCATAAGCGGAAGATCGCTATGCGTGGCCTTGACCTCGGCTTCAGCCTTGGCCTTGATGCTGGGGTCGACCGGGAAGCTGACGTCGTTGGCTTCATCGATCGGAGCGGGCTCGGATTTCTGCGCGGTGGAATCGTCTTCTGTTGGCTGCAGCCCTGGACTATTCAGGGCCGCCAGCACGCGGTCGAACTCCGGCTCCAAACGATTGTCGGAGAGGACGTATTCGGGGCTTCCCAACAACGCCAGAGCGCGCTCAAAATTCTGTTTCGCCGCTTGAAGATGCCCGGCTTTGTAATTATCTTGCCCAGCCTGATATTCCTTTTCGACCTGTGCGATCAAATCAGCGACGGGATCAGGCTTTGGCTTTGTTTGGGCCTTCGCCGGCTCGACCGGAGCAGGATTGGTATGCGGAAGTTGCGGCGTTGTCGCTGAAGTCGGCGTGGCAGAAATTGCTGTTGCGGCTGGTGCATTGGCCTGAGCGGGCGGCAAAAGAGCTGACGGCCGCTGCGCCGTCTGACAGGCAATCCCTGCCAGGAGCAGGGTGAAAAGTGATGCCGTCACAAGATAGAGTTTCGCAATCTTCATATTTCTCTACAACTTACCGGGACTGACTCCATGCGGCTCTCAACCCGCTGGCTATGAAATCGTACTCTCCTCCAATTTGATGGGTCAACGAAGAACCGGGTTCGCTTCCGTTACTTTAGGAACAGGCCGCGCATATTACTCGTCGGACCCCGTGATGGCAATAGAAAACTTAATGGCTGTGTGTGGCGCGGACCTGTCCTGAGCGAAGTCGAAGGAGCCCTCGCCCGCGTGGGCTGGACGGAGGGTTCCACATCCGCACGTTCTTTGCAACGGCCGACCCGATACCCCCAACCCCAACACCTAACGTTTATAATTGCGCGTCACCATGGCTTTAACTGCGGGAACTAAACTCGGTCCCTACGAAATTCAGTCTTCCCTTGGCGCTGGAGGAATGGGTGAAGTCTACCGCGCCCGCGACACGCGGCTTGACCGCACCGTCGCAATCAAGATCCTTCCCGCCACGTTTGCTGGTGACGCTGATCGCCTCAGCCGCTTCGAGCACGAAGCTCGTCTCCTAAGCACAGTCAACCACCCAAATCTCATGGCGATCCATGATGTGGGCGCGCAGGACGGCGTCCATTATCTGGTTTCGGAGTTCCTCGAGGGGCAAACCCTGCGGGAGAAGATGAACGCCGGCCCATTATCCCAACGCAGGGTGATCGAGTATGCGCTGGAGATGGCCAAGGGACTAGCGGCGGCGCATGAGAAGGGAATTGTTCATCGCGATCTGAAGCCGGACAACATCTTCGTCACTAAAGACGGCCGGGTGAAAATTCTGGATTTCGGTTTGGCCAAGCAATCCTTCGCGGACACGGGGACGGGAGAGAGCGCAACCATGGCCGGTCCAACGCCTACCACGCCCGGAACGGTGATGGGCACCGTGGGTTACATGTCGCCCGAGCAAGTGCGAGGGCAGACGATCGACCACCGCTCCGACATCTTCAGCTTCGGCGCCATCCTGTACGAAATGATTTCGCGCAAGCGGGCATTCAAGGGCGACTCCAGCGTAGAGACCATGAACGCCATTCTCAAGGAAGACCCGCCGGAGCTGACCGAGACCGGCCTGCAGGTCTCTCCCGGCCTGGAGCGGATCGTCCGCCATTGCCTGGAAAAAGAGCCCAGCTTGCGCTTCCAGTCGGCACGCGATCTGGCTTTCGATTTGGAGAGCTTGTCTTCGCTCAGCAGTTCCGCGAAGGCGGTGCCGGCATCACGGTTGGCCAATATTGGACGGTGGCGGGCTTCGTTGGTGGCGGCGATTCCAGTCCTGCTGTTCGCCGCTGCCGCAGCATTCTGGGCCGGTCGAGCCACGGTGCCAGCTTCGAATCCGGTGTTCACTCGCCTGACTTTCCGGGGCGGGCACGTTGCTTCCGCACGGTTCGCTCCCGATGGCCAGACCATCGTCTACAGCGCAGCATTTGGCGAAGACCCTGTGCAGCTCTATACCACGCGGCCGGATTCGCCGCAGTCCCGCGAACTGGGACTGAAGGGCAGCAGCATTCTGGCGATTTCGCGGGCCACGGAACTCGCAGTCACACTGGACCATATATTTTTCACGGCTAACACTTCAGCCGGGACGTTGGCCCGGCTTCCGCTCAGCGGCGGCGCGCCGCGAGAAGTTGCCGAGAATGTCATCTCCGCCGACTGGTCACCGGATGGCAATGCGCTCGCCGCCGTTCGGTTGACCGACGGGCGGACCAACCTAGAGTATCCGCTGGGCAAAGCGATCTACAAGACCGAGGGCTGGATCAGCGATGCGCGAGTCTCTCCAGATGGAGAGCGGGTTGCGTTCATCGATCACCCCATCCTGTTCGACAGTCGTGGCAGCATCATGGTGGTGGACCGCTCTGGAAATCGGAAGTCGCTGACCAATACTTTTTCCGATGTGCTCGGCTTGGCTTGGCATCCCTCAGGCAAGGAGATCTGGTTTACCGGGTCGTACGTTCATTTATCCAGCAACCTCTTCGCGGTCAGCTTGTCCGGGAAGCAACGCCTGGTCTGGGCCGGGGCCGGCGAAGTAATTGTGCAGGATATTTCGCAGGACGGCCGCGCACTTTTTATCCGCTGCAACCGGCGGCGTGGAATCGCGGGATTGTTCCCCAGCCAAAAAGCCGAAACCGATCTGAGCTGGCAGGACTGGTCACTTCCCTTAACCATGTCGCCCGACGGTAAATGGATTTTCTTCGCGGAAGAAGGCGATGGCGGCGGAGCCAAGTATTCGGCGTATATGCGCAATACCGACGGCTCTCCCGCGATTCGTCTCGGCGATGGCGTTCCCAATAGTGTTTCGCCCGACGGCAAATGGGTGGCCGCTATGGTTCCGGGCGAGCCGCAGCAACTCACCCTGCTTCCGACCCGGACCGGTGATGTAAGAAATCTGTCCCAACCGGGATTCGACTACGACTCTGTGGAATGGCTCCCCGATGGCAAGCGGTTGCTGGTGATTGGCCGCGAAATGGGCAAGCCAGCTCGTAATTATCTGCAGGATGCGGGTGGTCGACTGACTCCGGTGACGCCCGAGGGTTTGTTTGGTTTTCTGTGGTTGGACGATACGTCTATTTTGGTACCTCGTGACGACTCGACGTCGGAACTGTACCCGATCGAGGGCGGTCAGCCCAGAGAGATTAAAGCGCTGCTTCCTATCCGTGCGCGCCGAAACCTGGCCCGGAGTGGACGCTATATTTTCGCCCCGCTTCGCCAGGAAGTTCCCCTCAGGGTGTACCGCTTTGACTCGGCTACCGGAGAGAAACAACTGTGGAAGGAGTTAGCTCCATCGGACCGCGCCGGTGTCTACAGCATCGGACCGTTCTGTCTGACTCCGGACACACGATGGTACGGGTATTCGTATGTTCGCGACCTCTCCGATCTTTACATGGTTGAGGGTCTGAAGTGACTCAGCGCTGCGAGCTGCAACTCTCCTGTTGAATCCGTTCACGTTGCACTTTTGCAAAAACCGCAAAGATGGGCCAGGCACCGTGATTGCGTCGCCTTAGGTGACCATTAATCGGTGTTGTAGAAGAAGGTCATTCGCAGCCCCAGGTACTGGCTAGGGAATTCGCTAGGCAATGGTGGAAATGGGTTCGAAGCGGCAATACCTCCAGGCGCCGCGATCAAGAAAAAGAGATTTCATAAGGACTTGCGTCCGGCAGTCTCAATCCCTGGAGCATTGTACGCCGACCACGCTATCAGTTCGCGGGCGGCCCTCGACGTACTCACAGATTTCGTCAACCCCGTTTGCTGCGCGAATAGCTCCTCGCATATTCGGGAACTGCTTGCGCGGGATCCAGCCGCGGATCATTGATTGGCGGGCCCGGAACCAGCCGCAGCGGAATTACGCCCGCCCAAGTAGGGAACGCGTAGTCTTCTTCATCGTCGATGGGCGCACCCTGCCGCACCTTGGCGGAAAATTCCTCAATCGGAACACGCATCACCAGGGTCGCCTTGATTTCCTTTTCATTCGGCTGACGCGATTCCGCCCAGCGTCCGGGCAGTATGTGCTCGGACAACAATCGCAGCGCGTGCAATTTTTCTGCAGGATCCTCAACCGCGACCGCCGTGCCCAGCACCATCACCGAACGATAATTCATGGAATGATTAAAGATGGAACGAGCCAACACCAGCCCATCAAGCAGCGTAACCGTGACGCAGACCGCGACGCCCTGATCCAGATTGCGCAGCATGCGGCTCGCGGCTGAGCCGTGGATGTAGAGATTGTCGCCGGCACGCCCGTAGCCCGTGGGGATGACAAAGGGCTGGCCGTCGATTACGAATCCGACGTGGCAGATGAAACCTTCGTCCAGAATTTCGTAAGCTACCGCGCGATCATAGACGGCGCGCTGCGGCTCGCGGACAAGACGAGTCCGCGAGGTTGGATTGTAGGGTTCAGACATTGAGAAGAGACTCCGGCAAACGCCAAGGATGGATGAAGACAGAGTGTAGCAGGAGAAACCACCGCACGGGTGGAAGGCGACCTTCCTTAACCGCACAGTTCGCGGAGGACTCGCAAAGAACGCCAAGAAATCCGGGTGCGCTACTGCAGCTTTGCGTATTCGGCCTTCGCTTGTTTCAGCAGCGGGACATCCGGGTCGGCGTCTTTCCACAGAGCGAAGAAGTCCTGATAAGCCGCACGGCTCTTGGCTGTGTCGCCAGAGAGGGCGTAGGCGCGGCCTAGGCCAAGATGGGCCATCGACATTAGAGGATCGTCGGGCGCGTAGTAGCGCAGGGCCAAAATCTTCTGGAATTGTTGCGCCGCCTCGTTGCCTTGTCCCATCTTCAGATAGGCCAGTCCACGCAGATAGAAATCTGCCGTAGTCGCGTTATCGTAGGGCAAGGCAGGCTTCAGGACCTCGATAGCCTTACTTGCCTTTCCACCATTCAACGCAACCACCGCCTGCACAAAGGGGACGGAGACATTCTGCACCAGGGTGTTGTCTGGACGTTGTTTCGCAACCTCGGACGCAAGCTCAAGCGCTTTTGTATTGTCCCCCGCGACTGCGAGCGCGTTGGCGGCAGAAAGTTTTGTGAAGTAGCCCTGCGAAATGGCCAGGGCGCCGTTGGCGGCTTCGATGGCTTGTTTTGAATAACCAAAGTTGGCGAGCATCCATGCCTGCGCATTTAGCGCTGCCGCCTCTGAATCTTTGAGTTGCACGCGCTGCGCCACCTGTCCGGTTTTTTGATAGAACTCCCGCGCTCGTTGGACTTGTCCCCCCGACGCTGCAATGTCTCCATGCCGCGTATTCAGATTCATTTCCAGATCGGGCTGGTCATGGAGAAAGGTTTCCTCCTTTTCCATGGTGGGCAGATCGCCCTGTGCATAGGCGAGGTCGGCGAGGCGGTCGTGCAGGTCTAAGAAATTGGGGTTCCGCTGCAAACCAGCTTTCAACACAGCCTTGGCTTCATCTGGACGATTAAGGCCGGCGTAGGCGTACGCCGTTGTGAAATAGCCGTTGACCGTGTCCGGATCCACCCGGATGGCCTCTTTCCCGTTGGCCAGGCCCTTTTCGAACTCGCCCAGGAACAGAGTGTAAGTTACCGCCAGGTTCACGTAAGGGGTTACCTCGCGGGGATAGGTCTGCTTGAACAGTTCGTAGGCCGCGTTTCCTTTTTCTACTTCTCCGTTGTCGGCATAGTAGTGAGCCGTGATGTAGAGCCTCTCCCTTTCGCTGGCTCGGTCTTTCAGCTCAAAAGCTTTCTTCCGATATTGTTCAGAAAGGTCCGCTTGACCGAGATTGCCATAAGCAGTGCCCACTCGCGCGTAAGCCATGGCGAAGTTAGGGTCCAGTTCGATGGCACGCTTATAAAGAGGGATGGCACCAAGTTCGTCGCTGGCGGAGTGCTTGACGTCCCCCAAAGTAAAGCTCTTGAGCGCCTCCAACGAAGACGTTGTGGCTTCTTCCAGTGGCTTGTCGAACTTCTGGACGGAAGCCAGTGACTCGCCCAGCTTTCCTCGCAACTGGTTGGTCGCAGTATCCAGAGTCTTTAGCACCTGCTCCTTGCTGTCGGCCTGGCCTTGTACCTCGGCGAGCGTGTCGCCGGTTGACGAATTGATCGCGTCGAGCGTGACCACGTACTGGCTGCCCAGACTGGCGATCGAGCCAGCCAGCAGCGCTTTTACTCCGTTGCGCTGACAGATTTCACGGGCGACTTCCACCGTGACGCGCTCGTCCGGCGGCTTCCCCATCAGGGCCAGCGTATGGCGGGCCTTGGCATCGGAAAAGACGTTCAAGTACGGGGATTGCTCCAGGTCAACCGCCAAAGCCTTCTTGAGCGTGCCATCAAACACCGGGTCATTAGTGGTGTTGACAAAGTCAGCGACGAAGATCGAATCTTTTGCCGTGATGGCGCGCGCCTTGTTCGAACGAAGGAAGACGCCGCCGGCAATAAGCGCAGCCAGTACTGCTCCCACGGGAATGAGCAGCTTCCAGCGGCGCGATCCGGAGACCGTAGCACCCGCCGTTGTGCTCGGCGTTGCCGCTGACACAGCGGCAGAACTTATTCTCTGCGGAACTTCGCTGATTTGAGCAGACGCAGGAGCCGGCGCAACTGCCGGAGTGGAAGGCGGCGCCTCCTCTGAGACAGAGCTTGCTGCCAGGGAACGCCCGGAGTCGCTATCCCGCTTGAGACGCTGCAGATCCGCCCTCAAGTCAGCAGCATGCTGATAGCGCAAATTGCGGTCCTTCTCCAATGCTTTGTTGATGGCTCGTTCGAGGTCCGCAGGTATGTCGCGGTTGAGACGCACCGGTGCGACCGGCGCCTTATGCAGAATGCCATCAAAAATTGCGCCCGACGTTCCGCCGGTGAACGGCAGTCCGCCGGTGGCCATCTCATAGAGCACCACACCGAAAGAAAACAGATCGGTACGGGCGTCGAGTTCCTTGCCCAGCACTTGCTCGGGCGACATGTATGCCAGGGTGCCCAATGCCGTCCCCGGACTAGTCAGATGCTCAAGGTTCGCTGCAACGGTGGCCTCGGCCGCAACGTCGGCCGGATCCATCATCCGTCCGGTCGGCGTCAGCTTGGCCAATCCAAAATCAAGAATCTTGGCGTGCCCTCGCTTGGTGACAAAGATGTTGGCCGGCTTGATATCCCGATGGATGATGCCCTCGGTGTGCGCGGCATCGAGTGCGTCAGCAATTTCGATTGCCACCGAGAGCAGCACTTCGGTTTCAAGAGGCCTGCCGGCAATACGATGCTTCAGCGTTACTCCGTCCAGAAACTCCATGGCGATGAACGGATGCCCCTCGTACTCGCCGATGTCATGAATGGTGCAGATATTCGGGTGATTCAGGGCAGACGCGGCCTGCGCCTCGCGCTGGAAGCGAGCCAGAGCCTGAGAATCCTTGGCCACTTCGTCTGGAAGGAATTTCAGGGCGATGAAGCGATGCAGCCGGGTATCTTCGGCCTTGTAGACCACCCCCATACCGCCGCCGCCGAGCTTCTCGATCACCCGATAATGTGAGATGGTTTGGCCGAGCAGTGGTAAGACCTCCAACCTAGAGCGAGCATGTTAGGCCGGTTGGCGCGTGGAAGTCAAAGAAACCGGCATGTCCGCGATCGCCAGGCGCTACTGCAACTTGGCGTATTCAGCTTTCGCTTGTTTCAGGACGGGGATATCGGGGTCGGCATCCTTCCAAAGGGCAAAGAACTCCTGATACGCGGCTCGGCTTTTCCCCGTATCGCCAGACATCGCGTAGGCGCGTGCCAGACCGAGGTGGGCGAGAGCGCCAGTAAAAAAATTGCCCACGATGCCGCGGTGGTCCAGAAATTTCTGGAACTCGGCGACGGCCTCATTCCCCTTGTGCTCTTGCAGGTAGGCTTCGCCGCGAAGATAAACAGGATACAAAGTTCCTTGCGTCATCGGCGGCGGCTCGCCCAGTTCATAAGGAGCGGCTGCTTCCAAAAACACCAGGGCCTGAGCTGCGCGCTCGCCATTCAGTTCCATTGCAGCTCTAAGCGTAGGCGCCCAGTAGAGCTTCAACACCGTGTTGGAGGGGTTGCTCTTTTCCAACTCCTGGATCATCGCCTTGGCACCCGCGCTGTCGCCGGTCCGTGCCAGGATTAGCGCTGCCTCCACTTTGACATCGCGACCGGGAGCCAGCGCCAGGGCCGCCGCCATCCCCTTTTTTGCTTCAGCCGAGTTGCCAAATTCTGCTTCCCTCAGAGCTCCGTTCACCTGCCACAGCGCCGCTGTCTCTTTGGAGTCGGCGCGGACGGCGGAATCTACCGCACGTCGGGAAAAATCCCTGGCCCTGGCCAAATGGCCGTGGTAGGCCTCGGTGTCCGACTGAGCAGATAGCAGTGGATCTTCCGCACCTGGTTTTCCCGCGCTCCAGGCTAGTTGTTGCTCCATTTGCCCTGCATCGCCCTCGAGAAATGCCAGAGAATACATTTGTAGCCGTATGCCTACGCCATCCAGATTTCGCGCCTGTGCTTGCTCAAGCGTGGTCTTGGCATCGGCGAGGCGATTGACTGCCATGTAACCCTGCGCGAGATTGCCCACGCCAGCCGAATTGATTGGCTCGAGGCGAACCCCTTCCTTATTCTCGACGACGCCTTTGTCATATTGGCCCAAAGCGGTGGCATTGGCCCCCAGGTTTATGTGCGGAATCGCGTCCCGAGGATAGCTTTGAATCCACAAGAGGTAGGTCTGCGCTTCCTTCTCCAGTTCACCGGTGGCATAGGCGTAGTCCGCTGTGATGTGCAATTTCTCGCGCGCGCTGACTCGATCGCGCAGACCATAGGCTCTTTCCAAGTTTTGCAGGGCCATGCTGGGCTGCCCCAGATTGGCATAGGAGATTCCCAGCCGCGCATAGGCCATGGCGAAATTCGGATCAATCTCGATGGCCCGCTTGAAAAAAGGAATTGCCTCCGCATCTCCCTTTTCAGCCTGCGTGGTGACGCCCATGCTAAACGTCTTCAGTGCCTCCAATGACGGTGTAGTGGCTTCGATGGGAACGTCAAATTTCTGTACCGAAGCCAGTGATTCTCCCAGCCTGGTCCGCAAAGTGGTAGTTACGGTGCTCAATGCTTTGACCACGTCTTCTTTCCGGGAGGCAGTGGTTTCGTCTTTGGCCAGAGTGTCTCCGTTTCCACAGTTCACTGCCTCGAGTCCGACCAGATATTGGCTGCCCAGGCTGGAAATCGATCCCGTCAGGAGCGCCTTGCTTCCGGTACGGAGGCAAATCTCCTGCGCCACCTCACGGGTTACGCGTTCACCGGAAGCACGGCCCATGAGGCGGAGGGTTTCGCTCATGCGGCGGTCAGAAAGAACATTGATGAAAGGCGATTGACTCAAGTCCACCGCAAGTGCTTGTTTGAGCGCGTCGTCGAAAACCGGGTCGCCGGTGGTGTTGGTGAAATCGGCCAGCACGACCGTATCTTTCTCCGTGAGTGGAGCAGTCGGCCGCGACCGCCAGAACCAGAAGCCGGCAAGAATGAGAACGACGAGCGCCGCCGGCACACCGATTTTCAGGCCGAGTCGTGACCGGCTGGAAGTGACGATTGCCTTCGTCGCTTTGGAGTCGGTGACCGTAGCCGCCGTGTGTCCGGACTCGGTGTCCCGCTTCAGCCGCTGCAGGTCGGTGCGAATGTCAGCAGCATGCTGATAGCGCAGGTTACGGTCCTTTTCCAGCGCCTTGCTGATGATGTGCTCCAGTTCCGGTGGAGCCTGACTGTTCAGCCGTACGGGCGCGACCGGAGCATTATGCAGGATGGAGTCAAAGATCGCCGCCGAGCTATCACCCTTGAATGGTGTCGTGCCGGTCGCCATTTCATATAGCACAGCGCCGAACGAAAACAGGTCGCTGCGCGCGTCCAGTTCCTTGCCCAGGGTCTGCTCCGGAGACATATAGGCCACAGTGCCGATCGCCGTCCCTGGATTAGTCAGGTGATGGTCCCCGGTAGCCGTGGGAGCAGATGTAGAGTTGGAGGCATGGGCCGAGGTTGCGACCTTAGCCAGTCCGAAGTCGAGAATCTTCGCTTGCCCGCGGGCGGTGACGAAGATGTTCGCCGGCTTGATGTCACGGTGGATGATGCCCTTGGCATGCGCGGCGTCCAGGGCGTCGGCCATCTGGATCGCCAGATCGAGCGCGGTGCCAAGTTCCAGCGGGCGGCCGGCGATGCGGTGCTTCAGCGTCATCCCTTCCAGATACTGCATGGCGATGAACGGTTTTCCGTCATGTTCGCCGATTTCGTAGGTGGTGCAGATGTTGGGATGATCGAGCGCTGACGCCATACGCGCTTCGCGCTGAAAACGCTCCAGGGCCTGTGGATCTTTCGCGAACTCTTCAGGAAGGAATTTGAGGGCCACAAAGCGCCCGAGTTTCAGGTCTTCAGCCTTGTAGACGACGCCCATTCCGCCGCCGCCCAGCTTCTCCACGATGCGGTAGTGCGACACGTTGCTGTCAGGCAGGGTGACGTTTTCAGGCACAGCGCATGTTAGGCAAGGTCTTGTTGGTAAGTCAACGGGCCATTGAGCTGATTTCGACACCCCGTGCGACGGATACGATTGTTCCAGAGTGGGAAGTCACTACGACCCTCCGTACAAGGACTCTGCTGGTTATTCTCGCGTGCTTGACCTCGCGTTGACAGAATTTCGGTCAGCACGCGAGGAAAAATGATTTCTTCAAAACAGATTCTAGCAATGATGATTCTCTTCAATGCTGTGTGCGTCGCCCAAGTTCGCCCCTATATCGGTGGCGCCATTGGTCTGAGCGATTCCGGCTACACTTCGCCGTATTTCGAAGGCAACACAGGGGTCGACGTCGATCTCCGCCGCTTCTTTGCGGAAGCCGAGGCGGCGCTGACACCGCCGACAAGCAGGACACCGGCAACGGTTACACCGTGAAAGCGCACGGATTGCTGATGTTTCGGGTTGTACCGGGCTTGCACCTTGGGGGCGGTGTCCGCTACAGCGAGGTCACCACTTCCCTGTACAAAAAACATGATCGCTGGCCGGTCGCAGAGGCGATGTATGAGAGACGCTGGTTGCCTGCGAACGTGGAGTACCTTGCAGCGGGCAGCGACCACCGCTACCACCTCACTGGCGCGCTGCTTGATCTGAGGATCCGCCTTGGTCGAGGCGTTTACTACCGGGAGCGTGTGAGCGGCTTCGTATACCGCAATCCCTTTGAAGTCAATCCCTCCTACCACAAGGGTTCTGACTTGGACTATGGCATGATTTACGTTTTTAAGCATCGGGCGCCAGCCAGGTAGCTCGAGCGTGCTTCACTTTGATAGCACTCCCAGTGTGTCGCGGAACATGGTCTCGAATGGCCCTCGGTTGCCATTTCTCGTCGTCGCCGCAAGGGCCTTCTCGGCAGTCGCGCGCTGGTAGCCTAGATTAATCAGTGCAGAGAGGACATCCTCCTCAACCCCACTTTTCGCCGGCGCCGTTTGCACGTCGTCGGCGCTCTGAGCGGGAAGCTTGTCGCGCAGTTCCAGCACCATACGTTCGGCTGTCTTCTTTCCGATGCCGGGTATACGGGTGAGACGAGCTACGTCATTGCCGCGTATTGCCCCCGCCATCTCGTCGGCGGCCATGCCGCTAAGAATGGTAATCGCCAGCTTCGGTCCGATTCCGCTCACCGTGATCAGCTTCTCGAACAGATGTTTTTCCGCCAAACGCAGAAACCCGTAGAGCGCAATCAGGTCTTCCCGCACATGAGTGTGGATCTCCAGCTCAACCTCGCTGCCGGCACTAGGCAAATCCAGAAAGGTTGGAACGCTTACTGTCACATCGTAGCCCACGCCGCCGGTCTCAACGATCGCCTGGTTGGGACGTTTGGCCAGCAATCTTCCGCGCAAATGGGCAATCATGCTGTGGCTATTGTAGCCGCAATTTGTACGCAGACGCCGAGCAAGCCGGGACGAGAGTGGGCTAGAACCGGAACAGGTATGACACTTTCACGAAAAACTGCCGGCTGTCGTTAATGTAGCTATCTCGCGTGCGGAGGATGCTTCCCGTGGTTGGATCTAGCTGCAAATCGTGGTCCAGGTTCTGCAGATCGCTGTTGTATCCCACATAAATTGCTGTGCCCGGGTGCACCAGATAGGTAATCAGAAAATCCGCGTTGAATTGCTTGCTGGTCGGGAGCGAGGTGAATGTAGAGTTAGCCAAGGTCGTCGTATATTGCAGAATTACGCGCAGCGAGAGCTCCCGCGTGAACTGCCAGTTCCACCTGCTGCGCACAATATGGTTGTTGAAGACAGCCGCGCTGCTGTTCCGGTCGCGCAGGCGGTTGAACAAATACAAATTGTCAATCTTCAGTGCCGTGAGCGGACGGATGGAAAGCGTAAGGTTGGCAGAGTCGGCGCGGGCGAGCACCGGGGGGTGATTGGCCGGCGGGACAAAGTTCACGCCATCGCCCCATTGATAGTATCCCTGCAAGTTGAGCTGAGCCAGATAATTGGTTGCGAAAGTGATCGCACTGTTGTGTTCATGGTAATCCTGATCTTGTTGTAGGGCCGAAAAATCTGAGGGCCGCAACCGCTCACGAAAGTTGGTATACGGGGCGAAATTCAAGTACGACTGCCCTTTCAAGAAGAACGTCACCGCCGGGTTGTAGTACGTGTCGAGGCGAGTCCCATCGTGCGCCCAAACATTGTCTGTGTAGACCGTCGGTCCCCATGACAACAGCGGTCCGCTCTTCGGACGGAAGCGGTAGTCGAAGTTGTTCCTTACGTCCCGAATATCCACTCGGTTTACAAACCCGGCGTTGGTTGTAAATCCCGGACTGATGTCGTTGTAGGTAAGGTTGTAGTCCACGTTCGCCCCGGCGTACGTGCTCTCCGCCTTCGATGCGGGACCCGCCTGATAGTTTCCGAGTTGGCTCTGAGTAGAGCTTTCCACCACCTGGAACATGTTCGTCCAGTGGGGATTGAGCTTGAACCGGGCGTCGGCGCCCCCAATGCGGTTGAACGCGTTCGCTCCCGGAAACTCCCAATCGGTATAAATCAATCCCACACTCGATTGGCCGAAAATGTCGCGGCTCATCCGGGCGATCGCGAATATTGCTCGATCCCCCGAGCGCGGATCATTGTCAGAAACAATTTCCCCGGGACCGCGATCGTCTGATGCCAAAACTCCGATCGAGTACGGCCCAACCTTCCCCGTAAGTCGCGCACCAAACTGCGGGTCGCCAATTTGCCGCGTAAAAACCAGGTCGATCGGTGTCTTGAAGTAATCCAGATTCTCCATAAAAAATGGCCGCTTCTCTGGAAAGAACACTGCGAACCGCTGGTTCACCGTAATCTGCGGCTGGTCGGATTCCACCTGGCTGAAATCGGGATTGGCGGTCACGTCCAGCACCAGGTTGTCATGCAGGATGAACTTCGAGTCCATTCCGCCTCTGAAGTTAGCCGCGCTGCTGCTAAAAAAAGGAGTCGGATTGTGCGTGTCCAGCGCCCGGAACGAGCGCAGCAGCCCGTAGGGATTGAACTGCATATTCCTTGTTGGCGAGATTCCCTCCAGCCTGCTTGCCGTCGCCGCCTGGGCTAACCGGCCCTCCAGCTGCTGAGAAATTGGCGGCCAGAAGTCGTCCTCGTTCTCCCTAAGAATCCCGCGATACAAAATGATTCCCCATTCCTGCTGCCGGGCAGGAGAAAAACGCAGGCTCTTGAAGGGGATGGCCATCCAGACCACGTAACCCTGGCTGGTCAGTTTCCCTTTCGAATCCCATACCGTATCGAATGAGGAATCGAAGTTTGTCGTGTTTCCGCTGCTGTCCTCGTGCGGTGCTTCCGTCCAGATAGCGTCCCATTGCACACCCAGCGGCGTAACCTGAAACGCGTAAGCGCGCCGCCGATCATGGAAAGTGTCCAGAATGACTTCGACTGTATCGTCGTCAAAAATGTCTTCACGGCTTGACATGCGGGCGCGAACTTTGCCTGGCTCATCGAAACACACGAACACGGCGTACAGGTTTTTTTCGTCGTAACCCAGGTAAGCTTCGGTAGGTTGCGATGCCGGCTTTCCGTCATGCGGATATCGCTGCACGAAGCCTGTGATCTTTACCATTTGGGAAGCGATTTCTCCCGCCGGCCGCATGGCAAGAAAGTCTTCCAGCGCTGGAGGATGTGACAATCGCGGAATAATCAGCGTCGGCGCGGGAGCAGTTTGAGGCGGGACTTCCTGGGGCGCAGAACGCGCCCATGCCATAGGGACCAGATAGGAAAGTAAAACCAAAATGCGGGGAAGTGTTAGAAACTTAGGCACCGATCAGCGAACACTGGAGGAAAGATACACCATTGCTTCCCTTGGGCAAAACACGAGAGTTCCACAGCTAGAACAGTGAGCTTTGTCTTCTGTTCGGCGTGATCCCAAAATGTTCGTAGGCCAACTGCGTCGCCACACGACCACGCGGGGTGCGATTCAGGAATCCAATTTGAATCAGGAACGGCTCGTAGATTTCCTCAATGGCGTCAGCCTCCTCCGCCAGTGCTGCGGCTAGCGTGTTCACGCCAACTGGGCCGCCCTGATATTTCTCAATAATGGTCAGCAACAGCTTGCGGTCAACTTCATCGAAACCGTTGCGATCCACTTCCAACATCTGCAGAGCCGCCTGCGCCGTTGGCAGATCAATCTTGCCCGCTCCTCTCACCTGCGCATAGTCGCGCACCCGGCGCAACAACCGATTCGCGATTCTCGGCGTTCCCCGCGAACGGCTGGCGATCTCGCGCGCACCCGCATCATCGATTGCGACCGCCAGAATGTCCGCCGACCGTTCGACGATGACCCGCAAATCTTCGTGACTATAGAACTCCAGCCGCAGCACGATCCCAAAGCGCGAGCGCAGAGGCGACGAAAGCAATCCTGCTCGCGTAGTAGCGCCAATAAACGTGAACGGCTTCACGTCCATGGTGTGGGTGCGCGCCGCCGGTCCCTGCCCAATGATGATGTCCAGCTTGTAGTCCTCAAGCACCGAGTACAGGATCTCCTCCAGCGCGGGCTGCAGCCGGTGCACTTCATCGATGAACAGCACCTGCTTGTCGTGGACATTGGTCAGGATCGCGGTGAGGTCACCTTTAATCTGCAGCGTCGGCCCTGATGTTTGCTGGAAGGGAACACCCAACTCATTGGCGATGATCGTTGCCAGCGTAGTCTTACCGAGCCCCGGCGGACCGTAAAGCAGCACGTGATCCAAGGCTTCGCCACGCGACCGCGCCGCTTCAATAGCTACCGCCAGGTTTTCTTTGACTTTCGGTTGCCCGATGAACTCCGCCAGCCGCTGCGGTCGCAGCTTCAGCTCAAACGAGGAGTCGTCCTCGACCGGCGCCGCCGATACCAGCCGCTGCTTCAAATCTGGGATGTTCTTGAGAGTAGCCACTGGCCGGATAGTAGAACGAAATCAGAAATCAAGCAATTGCCTACGAATCACCGCTTCACCTTCACCGACTCTTTCTCCCCCACCCGCTTGCTGACCTCGAACTTCATCTTGCTAGCACGCTTGTCTGCATCCACCACTACATGATCACCATGCAGCACTTCACCATCGAGAATCTTCAGCGCCAGCGGATCCTGCACCAGCTTCTGAATGGCTCGCTTCAGCGGACGCGCTCCAAAGTTCGGATCGAATCCCTCAGTGAACAACAGATCTTTCGCCGCGTCGGTCAACTCAAGCGAAATCTTGCGCTCGGCCAATAGACGGCGAACATCTTCCAGCCGCAGCTCAATGATCTTCACCAGTTGTTCCTTGCCCAGCGGCCGGAAAACAATGATGTCATCCACGCGGTTCAGAAACTCCGGTTTGAAATATCCGTGCAGAGCGTTCATCACCTGCTTGCCGGCTTCCTCAAGATCTTCGGGCGTCCGCAAATTCTCGGCTTGCAAAAAGGCTGACCCGATGTTCGAAGTCATGATGATGATCGTGTTGCGGAAATCCACCGTTCGACCTTTGCCGTCCGTGAGGCGGCCATCTTCCATGATCTGCAGCAGGATGTTGAACACATCCGGATGCGCTTTCTCAATTTCATCGAACAGCACAACCGCATAGGGACGCCGTCGCACCTGCTCGGTGAGCTGTCCGCCCTCTTCATACCCGACATATCCTGGAGGCGCGCCAATCAGCCGCGAGACCGCATGCTTTTCCATGTACTCGGACATGTCTATTCGCACCATCGCGTGCTCGTCGTCGAAAAGAAAATCGGCCAGGGCACGCGCCAACTCAGTCTTGCCCACCCCAGTCGGCCCCAGAAAAATGAAAGATCCGATCGGCCGTTTGGGATCGCTCAGGCCGGCACGCGAACGCCGGATTGCATTTGAAACCCGCTCCAGCGCCTCGTCCTGGCCCACAACTCGCTGCCGCAGCCGGTCTTCTATATTGATGAGCTTTTTGACTTCGCCCTCGAGCATCTTCGAAACTGGAATACCCGTCCACTTGGAAACGATCCGGGCAACGTCTTCCTCATCCACCTCTTCCTTCAGCATTCGTGTGGCGCGGGCGCCATCGCCAGCGGCCTTCTCCGTTAGCTTCTTCAGTTCTTCCTCAGTCTGCCGCAGCAGCCCGTAGCGAATCTCGGCCACGCGCTGCAGGTTGCCCTTGCGCTCTTCCGCCTGCTCTTCAATTTTCAATTGCTCGATCTTCTCTTTGAGCTGGCGTGAGCGGGCGATGACTTCTTTTTCCTGCTTCCATTTGGCCTTGAGGGCATTGGCTTTCTCCCTGATCTCGGCCAATTCCTTATCGATTACAGCAAGCCGCTCTCTCGAATTGCGATCGTCTTCTTTCTTGAGCGCCTGTCGCTCGATTTCCAGTTGCGTCGCCCGGCGTTCGAGCTGATCGATGTCAGTCGGCAGCGAATCAATCTGAATACGCAGAGAGGCTGCCGCTTCATCAATCAGGTCGATTGCTTTGTCGGGAAGGAAGCGGTCGGAGATGTAGCGGTGCGAAAGCGTGGCCGCTGCCACAATGGCGGAATCCTTGATCCTCACTCCGTGATGCACTTCATAGCGCTCTTTCAGGCCGCGCAGGATTGCGATCGTGTCCTCAACGTTGGGTTCTCCCACGAAGACAATCTGAAACCGCCGCTCCAAAGCTGCGTCCTTCTCGATGTACTTGCGATATTCGTTCAGGGTAGTCGCCCCGATGGCACGCAATTCACCGCGGGCCAGCGCCGGCTTCAGCATGTTGGAGGCATCAATCGCGCCCTCCGCCGCTCCCGCGCCCACCAAGGTATGGAGTTCGTCGATGAACAGGATAATTTTCCCTTGCGAGTCTTCGATCTCTTTCAGCACTGCCTTGAGCCGATCTTCAAATTCACCGCGATATTTGGCACCCGCCAGCATCGCGCCCAAATCCAGCGCGACCACACGCTTGTTCTTCAGCACCTCCGGCACATCTCCGGAAATAATGCGCTGCGCCAAGCCTTCCACGATTGCGGTTTTGCCCACACCAGG
The DNA here is from genome assembly GCA_963696025.1 of uncultured Acidobacteriota bacterium. Taxonomy (GTDB): domain Bacteria; phylum Acidobacteriota; class Terriglobia; order Terriglobales; family Acidobacteriaceae; genus JABCYV01. The sequence continues at coordinate 232,774 of CAVOII010000012.1, read as the reverse complement.
TTCTCCGATCAGCACCGGATTGTTTTTCGTCCTGCGGGAGAGCACCTGCACCACTCGGCGGATTTCTTCGTCGCGCCCGATTACCGGATCCAGTTTGCCGCGACGAGCTTGCTCGGTTAGATCACGGGCATAGCGCTCGAGCGCTTGATACTTGGCTTCGGGATTCTGGTCCGTCACCTTCTGTGATCCGCGCACCGCGGTGAGGGCTTTCAGGATGGCGTCGTGGGTGGCGCCGTGACGCGCCAGGATTTCCTGCGCCGCATCCCGCTTTAATTGAGTAGTTGCCAGCAGCAGATGCTCGGTCGAGACGTATTCGTCTTTGAAGTTGTCCGCCTCCTTGAAGGCCCGCTCCAGAAGTTGATTTAACGCCTGCGAAAGGTTAGCCTGGGTCGCGCCGCTACCCGAAACTTTGGGAAGCTTTTCAATCTCTTGATAAGCATCGTGCAACACTGCCTGGGCGCCGATCCCGATTTTCTCCAGCACCGGGGGCACAATGCCTTCTTTGTCCTCCAGCAACGCCGCCAGCAGATGCAGCGGCACGACCTCTGGATTACCGTTCTCGGACGCGAGATTGCCGGCGCGCTGCACTGCTTCTTGCGCTTTGACTGTGAATTTGTCCCAACGAATTGCCATAGCCTTATCCTCTTACAACTTACAACCTTCTATTGTCACCCGGAGCAAAGCAACCGGCCTATTAGACCAAATGCATAGGTTCTTCGCCCAGCCAATCAACAATCCTCTACAAACAAAGACGGGAGACGGTTACATCTACCGCCTCCCATTGGAGTCTGTCGAGCTATGCTCGAGCGGACGGATCGGAGACCCGTCCCCACATGATCATCGCTTTACGCGGCTTTGCCGGCGCCCTTGGCTTCCAGGGTCTTTTCGCTGCCGAGGTTGACTTTGATCTGCTTCGGCTTGGCTTCGGCTTTCTTAGCCAAGCTGATCTTCAGAACGCCTTTCTCATAATTAGCGGTCACTTTCTCAGGGTCTACCGTGCTGGGGAGCGTGAAGGAACGGGTGAAGTTGCCATACTGCCGCTCAATACGGCGATAGTTCTCTTCCTTCTCTTCCTTGTCGAACTTGCGCTCGCCGTGCGCAGTTAGAACATTGTTTTCAATGCGCACGTCAATGTCTTTTTCGTCGATTCCCGGAACTTCAATCTTCAGCGTGACGTTGTGCTCATCTTCGTAAACGTCCACGGCAGGTGCGAAGTTGCTGGTGGTCAAGGATTCATCTCGGCCTCCCTCACTGTACGAATCGCGGAAGAGCCGGTTCATGCGGTCTTGCAGGGTGCTGAACTCACGGAAAGGATCCCAACGGGTTATTACGGTCATAGCTAAATCCTCCTTCTGAAATTCAAGAAATTCTCGGTTGGAGCCGCCATCACTATGGATGAAGCTTTAGTATGTTGCGATGCTAAAATATGAGTGCGTTATTGTCAATATAATGATTCTACTTATATTCAATAACTTACACTCATCACGAAGCACTTGAGGTAGGCAGTCTCTGGAACTGTCAGCAGTATGGGATGGTCCTTGGCCTGTATACGCTTCTCCAGAATACGAAGATTTCTGTGGACATCTCGGGCGGATTGGGCCACCACCTCTAGAAAGTCTGCCTCGCTAACGTGATAAGAACACGAGCATGTCACCAGAATCCGGCCCGGCCGAAGCATCTTCAGGGCGCGAAGGTTGAGCTCTTTATATCCGCGCATCGCCGTGTCCAGATTGCGCCGACTCTTGGCGAAGGCCGGGGGATCCAGAATGATAGTGTCGTATTGCCGCCCGGCGTCCGCATAGTCGCGGAGCAGATCAAACGCATTGGCCTCAATCCACTCCATCTCGCGTCCATTTAGAGTCGCGTTTCGCTCCGCCACTTCCAGCCCTGGCCGAGAACTATCCACACCAGTAACTTTGGAGCACCGCTGCGCAAGATGAAGTGCGAAGCCGCCTTGGTAGCAGAAAACATCCAGTGCTTCGCCTTCGGCGTATTTCGCCGCAGCGGCGTAATTCTCGCGCTGGTCGAGGAAGGCACCGGTTTTTTGCCCTTCGAACGCATCGAAGTGAAATTTGACGCCGTTCATGGAGAAGATCGTGCTGTTCTTTTCTCCCTGAATTACGCTGGAGGGCCGGGAAGGAAGCTGCTCGAGTTCGCGAATCCGGGGATCTACTCGCTCAACGATCGCCGCCGGCTTCAGCTGTTCGCTCAGTTCAGACAAGACTCGGCTACGCACCGGCTCAGCGTCCATCGCTTGGGTGAGGACTTGGAGCAACAGCAGGTCGTTGTAGCGGTCCACAATCAATCCCGGCAGGAAATCCGCCTCGCTGAAAACCACACGATACGCATTCGTGTCCTCCACGATGCGTTCCCGATAGGCGATTGCCGCTTTAATCCGTTCCCTCAGCAGATGGCTCAGATCATTAACAGCTTCCGTCGAAAGCATGCGTATAGCGATTTGGGATGAGCTGCTGTAAAACGCTGTCCCGAGAAACCGTCCCCGTTCGTCGCTAACCTGAACCACCGCTCCCGGCAGTGCTCCATCAACCGAAACAATATCCGACCGATACACCCACACATGGCCGGCTTTCAAACGGTCCGCGCCACGGCGAGAAATTGTCAGCGTAGGAAACCCGATGGCAGCAACGCTTAATTTCTTGGGCATGACCAAATCTTAAATGATCGTTGTCATCCTGAGCGGAGCCCCGCCCGCTCGCTTGCGACTGAGCGCGCAGTCGAAGGACCCCTGCATGTTCCAGGTGAGCCCCGGGGATATTTAACGAGAAGAACGGCCTGATCTAGCTTGCGGCGGGATGTTCAGAAGTGATGGCTTCGGCAGGATTGGCGTGCACGTGACCCTTGGCGGTCTCGGCGCGGGCGGCGAGCAAATCGGCAAAAAGCGAATCCAGCGCTCGGGTTGGCATCTCGGTACCCCACTCCTCAATCTCGGGAGCCGGCCACGCACCGTTAAGCCGCACCGCGTGTGCTAAGTCTGAGGCGAAAGCAGTGTGATAATCGCCTACAAGAGTTTCAGTCTCGCCCAGCTTGCGCCCAGAGTGGGCATCGTATACCCGGCGGCTGGAGCTTCCTTCCACATTGATATTGATGAATACGACGAACACCTCGCCGTGGTCCGCGTACTCGGCGCGGTAGTACCAGGCCTGATCCGCATCCGCCTTTGGACGCGGCCGTCGGCGCCGGGTTGCGGCGTTGGCTTGTTCCACGGTCTCGCTCGCCGGATCGAAGTACAGAATTCTCTGGCAGGACTCGCAAATCACCATCTGCCCAATGCGCACTTCGTTGAAGGTCTGTGGCCGCAGCACGACCTGGCAGCCCACACACTTCTGATCGCGCACCTCGGCCAGGCCCGTCCCACGAAACTTCGACACCCGATCGTAGTGGCGCAGCAAATCCGGATTCACTCCGGCGCGCGCCTTGTCCCGCCTGCCATGCCAGTCTGCCAGTTGCTTTTCGTCCTCGGCGGTGCGCTGGCGAGCATCATTCTTTTCCTTTTCGATTTCCGCCATCTCCGCTTTGAGCTCTATTTCAGCCGCTTTCACGCTCTTTTCTCGCTCTTCGGCATTGACCATCAGCTCCAGGATTTTGTCCTCGTTAGCGCGAATGTCCTGTTCCGCGAACTGGATCTCGTGCATCAGCGCCTTGTATTGGTCGTTGGTCTTCACTTCCAGCGACTGATCGCGATACTTGGAGATCTTCTGCTGCAAATCCTGAATAGCAGTTTCATACTTGCGGCGAGCAGCTTCGTCAGCTTTGACCCCGGTTTTGGCGTTCTCCAGCACCGCCTTGGTCCCGGCCAGCTTCTGTTCAATCACAGCTACCCTTTTGGGCAGCGCCGCGATTTCCTCCTTCAGCCGAAGGATCTCCCGGTCAGCCTGCTGCAACTCCATTAGGTTCTGCACGTCTGGAAGCATCTGAAGAATAGCGCTGTTGTGATTTTAGCACGCTGAGCTGGCACCGCCCCGTGTGGGACGGGCGGAGCTTGCCCTGAGCGGAGTCGAAGGGACCCGTCCATGTCGAGCGCAGCTCGACGGGTTTGATACGCTGTGATCGAGGCGCCAATCCCATGCACCGGCTGATCCTCGGCGATTTCGAGCTCACCGCTGTTTCCGACGGTACTTATCCCCTCGACGGCGGAGCCTTCTTCGGAGTGGTTCCCAAAGTCTTATGGCAAAAGAGAGTGAAGGTGGATGAGAAAAATCTCGTGCCGGCCGGCTTGAATTCGGCCGTGGTGCGCACCGGCGACCACACTGTGCTGATCGAAACCGGCATCGGCAATAAGCTTCCTGAAAAAATGGCCAAGCTTTACGGTCAGCCCGCGCATTTGCTGGACGATCTCGCGGCTGCGGGCATTACTCCGGAGGACGTTAACATCGTCGTCAACACCCATCTGCACTTCGATCATTGCGGCTGGAACACGGTGCGCCAAGGCGAAAAAGTAGTCGCCACATTCCCCAACGCGAAGTACTACGTGCAGGAAGGCGAATGGAAGCATGCGCACGAACACCAGCGAGATGCGGTCAGTTACCTCACTGAAAATTACGCCCCTCTCGTCGAAACCGGTCAGATGAAGCTACTCCATGGAGATCAGGAACTTGCTCCAGGCATTTCCGTGAAGGTCTTCCCGGGGCATACCAGGGACATGCAAGCAGTCATTATCAAGAGCGGCGGAAAGACCGCCTGCTACATCTCCGACCTGATTCCCACCAACGCGCACGTTGAGTTGAACTGGGTGATGGCCTTCGATCTATATCCACTTGAAACTATCGAAAGCCGCAAGCATTACTACGCCGAGGCGATCCCGGAGAAATGGCTGACCATGTTCACCCACGATCCGAACACACCCTGGGCTTACGTGGAGAAAGATGAGAAGGGAAAGATGGTGGCGAGAGAGCCATAGGCACAAGACGAGACTCCGTCTTCATGTCATCCTCAGCGAAGCCAAATCCCTCGCTTGATCTCATCCTGAGAAAAGCCAAATGCCTTCGCGAGGGATTTGGCACAGTCGAAGGATCCCTACCCTTGGTGGGCCGTTACAGCAACCGGCTGGAGAGTGCGCTCAAAGAACTCTTCTACCTTCCCCAGAATCTCCACCGCGCTCTTCGATTCGTAGATTGCCTTCCTCAGCGCCGCGCCGCCGGGCACACCGTGAGTAAACCACGACGCAAACTGCTTCATCTTGCCGACCGCATCCGGCAGCTCTTCCTCGATCAGCATCTGGAAGTAGGTACGAATCATTTCGTAGCGATCCGCTTCGCTAGGCTCGTCATAAGGAGAATCGGAGCTCCGCTCAACCGGACAGCCGGCCGCTGTCCCCACACCATTACAATACTGCTGAATCTGCCGGAAGATCCACGGATTCGACGGCGCCGTGCGCCCGATCATCACCGCGTCGCATCCAGTCTGCGCCACCATGGCGCAAGCGTCCTGCGGCGTGCGGATATCGCCATTCCCAATCACGGGAATCTTCACTGTCTGTTTCACCGCGCCGATCCACTCCCAGCGGGCGTTGCCGCTATAACCCTGTTCCCGCGTACGAGCATGCAGCGCCACCGCGCACAAACCGCAGTCTTCGGCCATCTTCGCCAGCTCTACGCAGACGATGTTGTCATCATTCCAGCCGGCGCGGAACTTCACCGTGAAAGGAATCTTCACCGCTGCCCGGACCGCCTGAAAGATTTCCCCGATGGCAGGAAGGTCGCGCAACAGTCCCGAACCGCCGTTGCACTTCACCACCTTTTTGGCCGGACAGCCGAGGTTGAGGTCGACCAGATCGAAGCCAAGGCCCTCGACCATCCGCGCCGCCTCCGCCATCACTTTGGGATCGCTGCCGAAAAGCTGCGCCGAGATCGGATGCTCGTCCTCATAGAAATGCAGATAGCGCCTGGCTTTTTTGTCTTTCGCGCGAAGGACGCCGTCGGCCGAGGTGAACTCGGTCATGATCAGCCCGCACCCGCCCAGGTTGCGAATGAAGCGTCGGAAGACGGTGTCGGTGACCCCAGCCATGGGTGCAAGCACGGTTGCCGGAGCTATCTCCAGCCCGCCGATCGACACTCGACCGGGCACAGGCGTTACGAATCCAGCGCGGGTGGGGACGCCCGCGCCTACATCGCTTAGATTGTGCCATTGCTTGCGCACGGTCTTATTCTACTTGGTCATCTTTTGCTTGATCACCCAAAACAAAGCCCCCGCTATCGACGAGGGCTGCACTTGAAACTGCGGCAAAGAAATCTTACTTTTTTGCCGGCACCGCCTCTTCCTTCTTCGCGTACTTGCGGCGGAAGCGCTCCACACGACCGGCAGTGTCTACGAGCTTCTGCTTGCCAGTGTAGAAAGGATGGCAGTTCGAGCAGATTTCCACGTGGATATCACCCTTATGGGTCGACCGGGTGGCGAAGCTGTTGCCGCACGCGCACATGACGCGTACTTCGTTGTAAGCGGGATGAATGGCTGCTTTCATGGATCTGCGACCTCGTTTCGAACCATTAGATTCTATCGGACGGCTCGTGGATTCAGCAACCGCCGGGTATGAAAGGTCGACGTCACTAAACCAAACAAAAAACGGCAGGGCCGACCCCCTGCCGTTCAGACCCAAAAGCTCGTCCCTACTTGCTACGGTTAACCGCCTTCCGGAGCTCGGCTCCGGCTGAAAACTTTGCTACTTTGCGGGCAGCGATCTTAATGGTGGCGCCCGTCTGCGGGTTGCGCCCGTTGCGGGCTTTTCTCTGCGAGACTGAGAAGGTGCCAAAACCAATTAGCGCCACCCGATCTCCTTTTTTCAGAGCAGAGGTGATGCTGTCGACGCTGGTGTCGATAGCGGTAGCCGCCTGGGCCTTGCTGATGCGGCAGCTAGCTGCGATTCGGTCAATGAGATCGGCTTTATTCATTCTCTCTCCTGGCAGGTCTCGTTTGCCCCCAGCGCGCACGGGCAAAGAATGTACTCGCTGAGTGGGAAACCTAGCGGCCCTATTTAGCTCCCGTCTGTTGTGAAAGTCAACTGTGGAAATCCGCGCCAGTTGCCGACTTTGCGTCTGCCCCCATAAGGAAACCTGCTCCGGGCCGCTTTCGTAATGAAAAAAGCCGCTCACCCTCGCGATTTGCGCGAAAGAGAGCGGCTGTTGGATGGAAAAACGCTGTCGAGCTAATCCCCAGATGGCTGCAGCATATCTTCGGCAGACCCGTCTGGCAAAGCGATCTCCTGCGTGAACTGTTCCGCCTCCGTCGACCCCGCAAGCGCGGTGGTGGATGAGGTTCCGCCCGCGATCACCTGCGTGACCATGTCGAAGTAGCCTGTACCGACAAAGCGCTGATGTTTCACAGCTTCGTATCCGAACCGGTCTGCGCTGCTGAATTCTTCGTCTTGCAATTGGGCATAAGCAGTCATTCCGCTGCGTTGATACTCCCGCGCCAGCTCGAACATGCTCAGGTTGAGGGAGTGGAAACCCGCCAGCGTGATGAACTGGAATCTGTAGCCCATGGCTGCAAGTTCCTTCTGGAAACTCGCGATGGTGGCGTCGTCCAGCTTCTTCCTCCAGTTGAACGACGGCGAGCAGTTATATGCCAGCAGCTTGCCCGGATACCTCGCATGCACTCCTTCGGCGAAGCGACGCGCCTCTTCCAGGTTCGGCTCTGAAGTTTCGCACCAAAGCAGGTCTACGTACGGCGCGTAAGCCAAGCCGCGCGCAATGGCCGACTCCAGGCCGCCGCGGATGCAGTAAAAGCCCTCAGCCGTTCTCTGGCCAGTCAGGAACTCCCGGTCGCGTGGATCGATGTCACTGGTCAGCAAGTGGGCGCTATTAGCGTCAGTCCGCGCCAGGATCAGCGTGGGGACGCCCGTCACGTCGGCCGCCAGCCGGGCTGCGACCAGTTTCTGAATCGCCTCCGCAGTCGGAACCAGCACTTTCCCGCCCAGATGTCCGCACTTCTTGGCAGAAGAAAGCTGATCCTCGAAATGCACGCAAGCTGCACCGGCTTCGATCATCGCCTTCATCAACTCGAACGCGTTCAGGTTGCCACCGAACCCGGCTTCCGCATCAGCGACCAGAGGCGCAAACCAATGAATTCCATTCTTGCCTTCAGAATGATGAATCTGGTCGGCACGCATCAGCGCCTGGTTGATGCGCCGGACGAGATTCGGCACGCTGTCGGCGGGGTAAAGGCTCTGATCGGGATACATCTGCCCCGCATCGTTGGCATCGGCGGCCGCCTGCCATCCGCTCACATAGATCGCCTGCAGTCCGGCGTTTACCTGCTGAATCGCCTGATTGCCCGTCATGGCTCCCAGCGCCGCAACGTAAGGCTCGGTGTGCAGCAGGTTCCAAAGCCGTTCGGCGCCTTGTTGAGCCAGCGTGTATTCAATGTGGATCGAGCCCTGCAGCCGCTCAACCTGGTCGAAACTGTAAGGTCGGGTTATACCCACCCAGCGTGGGTTTGAAGTCCAATCCATCATCCGTGCTGAAGCCTTGCCATTTGTTGCCATATTTTTGTCCTTAGCTCTACTATTTTCCGTCTTTCCGCTTAAACCGGATCAAACTCTCCGTTCATCACCATTGCTTCGCTCACCCGCCGCGCCTCGCGAAACGTTTCCACCGTACCGAGATCGGTCCGCTTCGGATTCGCCAGCAGCTTCTCCAATTCCTCATCGAATAGCCGGGTTATGAACTCGGGCGTATGCTTTACAGTTTTTCCCGACTCATCGGTCACTGCGGTGTTATCGCTGTGGCGCATGCGTTGTGCGATCATCAGCCGGTAAATTCGGTCGGTCGCCAGATCTTCCATGTAGCCATCGAGCAAGCTGGCTCCGTTGCCGTTCAGTACCCCGTTGCGGTAGCGGATCACGGTCTTGACCGCCGACCGTGTGCCTACCAACGTGCGTTGTCCTACCCCCTTCGGGACCGGGCGCAGCTCTGGGTAACGTTCCGCCTGAGCCCTCCGCGCCTGAATCTGATTGGGAAATGGAAACTGCTCGATCGCAATCTGGTTTTGGTCCGGATGCCCTGTCCATGCCCCATCCATCAGAGAATCGGCCTCGTTCTTCTTGTCCTGCTGCAGTACGGCCAGAGCCCGCGCATTCAATTCAGAGTCCTCGCGGCTCGGGAACAAGGCCGTCATTCCGCCAATCGCCAACGCTCCACGCTTGTGACAAATCTCTGGCATCAACTCGCGTAGATTCTGGAAAAACGGCACATCATGCGGGATGGTGTTGCGATCAGGCAGCACCCACTCTGGATCATTCAAGTTGAAGTGAATCAGGCTGGCCATGTAATCCCATCGGCCCAAGTCGAGTCCGACAATGTGATTGCGCAGATGGTAGAGAAACTCTTCCATCTGAAACGCCAGCGGATGCGACTCCACCAGTGCCATGCACTTGATGTAGTCGCGCGGCCAGCCCCTCGCCTCCGCGATCGCCTGGAACAGATCGCGCCACCACAACGCTTCCGCGGCTGACTCTGACTTGGGAATGTAGAAGGACAGCGGATGCTTCAATTCTCCAGGATCAATCCGGTAAACGACGCTGGCGACGTCAAACAGCGAAGCCGGAGTCATCGCGTGGCCGCCGATTCCACCCTGCTGCATGTGCAATCCGCGCGGCCGAATCCAGATCACGGTCGTACTGGGCGCGATACTCACCAGCCTGTCCCGTTTCTTGTCAAAGTATGTGAGAGCGCCTCGCAGCGCGGACAAGATGTTCTCCGTACCCAGCCGCTGGTGATCCCACTCGTTGACCGTCGAATCCTCCAGGTCGAGCATTACCCCTGGCGCTCCCGAGTTGAGCATCTTGACAACCAACTCGGCGTCGTCAGCCGGCCCGGTCATCTGATTGCGCTGGTCCTGACACCATTGCGGTAATTCGATCCGCCACCCAGTCTGCCCCTCCGACGAGGGAGAGAGATGTGACGGTTGGTGACCCGCGTGCGCCTGTTCCAGCACCCGCCTGCGTTCCGCGATCAGAGTCTGCTGCCACGGAGCAAATCGCTCGTGCAGGGGAGCCAGAAACTTGGTGAACCCAGGCGCCAAATCGTGTTCAGTCGAAAAGCCGGACGGAGGATGGTTGACCTTGAATCCGGTCGTCGAACGGACACCAGGAGGCGACACCGCCATATGTTCTCCTCTGTATCGCTACTTCAGCTTAAGCCGCAAAAGCTGGCCGCAAAAGAGATGTCGACCCTGCGGCGGAGGTTGTAAGTGAGCAATTAGACAACCAATTATCGTTAATGTATCTCTCGTGAGTCCAATGGCTTGCAGCTACTGTGCGCCCGGACCATCCGGAAAAACCGCGGCTTTCCCGCTTTGTGGAAGAGAGTTGCACATGGCACGAAAGTCACCTACAGACACAAGTCTCGTTCAGCACCGAGCAGGCAAAACAACAGCAGGGTTATTGGCGGCGCACAATCACCACGCTGACGAAATTCTGTTGTAAGAGAACCTACTCAGTCAAACTGACTGTTTCGATTAAACTGATGATCGCAGATGGGAGTGATGGCGACGAAGGCTCGAAGTAATCTCATCTTCTGCCATCAGTCGCTGCACGAAGCCTTTCTGGATTCGCTACAAACTCGGTTCGCAGCCAGCAGCAAAAATGATAACCACGCTTTTAGCATGTCGGGTTTCTTTGCGCCCTTTGCCGAAATCTTGTGCGCTTTGCGGTTAAGAGTTCTCAACTATCGGGGATGCAGTCAGGTTTTCTCCAACCACGTTTTCCTCCGTCCTCCACAATCTCTCCCACATCTTCACAACATGTACACAGCACGGCCGACTTTTTCTCTTGCGCTCGGCGAACTTCTCAAGCAAAGTTCATTTAACAAAAAAATAAATGGCCTTTGGTCTTGTGAGTTCCCGCCGGAATCAAATCCGAGAATGGTTTCCCTTTTATATTCACCGACTGGTGGGAGACATTCGCTACAGAGACCTGAAGGATTTTCAGCAAGCCTGGTATTTGAATCTTCTGTTTGAATCGTGGATCTCCACGCGACCGGGATATTTGCCCGATAACGGGCAGTTGTGGCGCCTCGCGAATGCGCGCACACGGCAGTACTTCGAAAAAGAGTCTGCCCCACTGATGCGCATGTTCGAGCGCGAGGGCTCGACAACTGACGATGCTGTCTGGATATACAACCCGACGCTGGTAGAGATCTACAATGAGCAGGTACTAAAATTTCACAGAAGGAGAAGTAAATCCTCAAAATCCACAGATGACAACAACACCTCTTATCTAGATTTTGAAGGTAAACTTAGAAAAGAAAATGGACGACAAGAGTGTGCGCTCCATCCGGACTCTGGTCTCACGCAGTGGGGCACCTGCTGGGGATGCTACTCCGCCAAATACAGCAGCGAATTCCAACCAGCGTGATGCTCAGCTAGTTTGTCCGATCTGCGGAGGCACCGGCTGGAGGACAATTGATTTCGGCAAGGGAAAAGAAAAAAAAGAGAAAAGAGTAACCCGCTGCACCTGCACGACGAAGACTCGTACTGAGCGCTTCCTTGCTCAAGCTCACATTCCACCCCGCTATGAAAGTTGCGAACTTTCCACGTATGTGTCAGATGGGCCGCAGCGTGGAGCAGGACCCGCGAAAATCGCCGCTTCCAGGTTTGTGGAGCAGTATCCTCTGGACAAGACTGGATTGCTCCTAATCGGTCCCAGCGGCGTTGGTAAGACTCACCTTGCGGTCGCGATGCTAAGACATCTCATTCTTAATAAGACGATCCCTTGTCTATTTTGTGATTACCGCGACCTTCTGAAGCAGATTCAACATTCCTACAATCCCTCGGTCCAAACCACGGAACTGGAACTTCTTCGTCCTGTGTTTCAAACCGAAGTCCTGGTCCTTGACGACTTAGGCGCTGTCAAACCAACTGAGTGGGTATGGGACACCGTGAGCGTAATTCTCAATACTCGCTACAACGAGAATCGCACCACCATCATCACTACCAATTTTCAGGACGGCCCCGCCGCAGCCGTGGCCGGTCCACGCGGCGCGACCCGAGAAGAAACGTTGGGCGATCGCATTGGCGAGCGGATGCGTTCCCGCCTTTCCGAGATGTGCCGCCTCGTTAATCTCGCCGCACCTGATTACCGCCAGAAATTCCGCGCTGCCAGCTTTAGGTAGGATTGAAGTGCGAAAAGCACGAGGCTCCTACTGACCCACAGTTCAGTACTTGCTTGTGAAAAGGCTAAGCTACGACAAAGAATAACGACGTGTTAGTGAGTCGGTCACCTTTCCTCCCCCGCCTCCCCGTCGCGATTCGCAATGACACACCGAACATTTGGAACGGAATCGTTGAGGTGGGTTTCGCGGCGACTCCCGAATTGCAACGAGCCGTACTGTTGCTGAACCCTAAGTGTGTAGTCTCAAGCCTTTAATCCTCAATCTATAATCGCCTTGTGCTCTCCCAGCGCCTGGAGTTCGTCCCCGCCCGCGACGCCGAAATCTTCGCTAATGTCCCCGCCGAGTCTGCCGTCTTTCTTCTCCGCGGCGACGATCACCAATCGGAACCTTATGTCAGCAAGACAGCCAATCTGCGCCGTCGGCTACAGCGCCTCCTCGGTCCGCCAACAGAACACAGCAAGAAGCTGAATCTGCGTGAGCGCGTCCGTTGGATTGAATTCACTCCCTCTGGTTCCGACTTCGAATCCGGATTTCTGCTCTACCGCCTGCTTCGTTCGATTTTTCCCAGGTCTTACTCAGATCGGCTTCGTCTGCGGTTCGCCCCACTGGTCAAGCTGCACCTCGAAAACGAATACCCGCGCGCCTCCATTACCCTGCGTCTCGGCCGGCTGAACGGACGCTCTCTCTACTACGGACCATTCCCCTCCCGCGCCGCCGCGGAAAAGTTCGCCAACGATTCACTCGACTTCTTCAAAATGCGCCGCTGCGTGGACGACCTGCATCCTGACCCAAAGTTTCCCGGCTGCATCTACTCCGAAATGAAAATGTGCCTGGCGCCTTGCTTCAAAGGCTGCAGCGACCAGGAGTACCATGCGGAAGTTTCCCGCGTGCAAGCTTACTTCGATAGCGGTGGCGAATCACTTTTGCGTGAGATTTCCGCGCAGCGCGATCAGGCCTCCGCCAGTCTGGAGTTCGAGAACGCCGCCGCCCTGCACCTGCGGCTCGATAAACTGAAACCTGTGGTCAGCCAACTCCCCGAGATCGTCCGCCGCATCGACCGCCTGGCAGGCATCATAGTGCAACCCAGCGCGGTGCCGGAATCCGTCACCTTTTTTGGAATCGAGGCCGGATGCCTCTCCGGCCCGGTCAATTTTCCTATTCAATCCCCCGAACATACCAAATCGCAATCCATGGAATCGCGTGTCCAGGAAGCGCTCGCCACGCTGCCGCCTCCCGAAGTGAAAACTGCGATCGAGGCCATGGAACATCTGGCGATCCTGAAACGCTGGTACTATCGTGGCGCTCGGATGGGAGAGATTTTCCTCGCCGATGAAAAAGGCACACTTCCGCTGCGCCGCATCGTGCGCGGAATTTCACGCGTCTATCGCGGAGAACGGCCCGAAGCGGAGCCAGAACCTCGAGCGTCGCCCTAAATGGAGTCGAAGGGTACCAAGCTGCATCAAAAAGGACTGCATTTGTGTACGGTAGGCGCGGGCGTCCCCGCCCGAGCTAAAGCTAACCGAGCACAGGCGAGGAAGCCCGCGCCTACCGTACTTGGAGGGAACCATGAAAGAAGATAAAGCTCTGCGCGACCATCTCCTCTATCTGCTCAGCGACGGTGGCGCCCACGCCAAATTTGACGACGTCATCGCCAGCATCCCCGGCAACTTGCGTGGCCGGAGGCCCACCGGCTTACCCCATTCCCCCTGGATGCTGCTCGAGCATCTGCGCCTTACTCAGTTGGATATCCTGGAGTTCGGCCGCAACCCGAAACACGCCTCACCGAAGTGGCCGGAAGGTTACTGGCCGCGCACTGAGGCCCCGCCCAGCGCCGCCGCGTGGAACAAAAGTATCGCCGACTTTCGCAAGGACCTGAAGGCCATGGAGTCTCTGGTTGCCAATCCCAAGACCGACCTGTTCGCCCGTATTCCTTGGGGAGACGGCCAGACCATCCTCCGTGAAGCCCTGTTGGTCGCTGACCACAACGCATACCACCTTGGTCAACTCGTCGACGTGCGACGCCTGTTAGGCGCCTGGCCGGAACAGTAAATCCGGTCTGCCTAGTAAAATGCACCAACCACCAAAGCAAATGATCACTCTGGAAAACGTCAAGGCCGCCTTGGAACGCGTTCGACAGTCCATCTATCTCTCTCCTTGCACTCTCTCCGATACTTTTTCGCAGCTCACGGGCAATTTCATCTATCTCAAGCTGGAGAATCTGCAGAAAACCGGCGCGTTCAAAGAGCGTGGGGCACTGAATAAATTGCTGACTCTGACTGCCGAAGAGCGCGATCGCGGTGTGATCGCGGCGTCCGCGGGAAACCACGCGCAGGGATTGGCCTATCACGCGGGTCGGCGTGGCATCCACGCTCAGATTTGCATGCCCCTCACCACGCCTTTGATCAAGGTTTCCGCGACCAAAGCCTACGGCGCGGAAGTCATTCTTTACGGCGCGAATTACGATGAGGCCTGTGAGGAGGCCATCCGACGCGGTCAACAACAACATCTAACCTTCATTCATCCTTTTGATGACGATGCCGTTATCGCGGGCCAGGGCACTCTCGGACTCGAAATGCTCCAGCAGCATCCCGAAATCGAGGCTGTCATTGTCCCCATCGGCGGGGGTGGTTTGATCGGCGGGATTGCTTGCGCCATCAAGGAAACAAATCCCAAGATCGAAATCGTGGGAGTTCAGACGACCCGCCTGCCCTCGATGAAGGTTGCCGTGGCTGAAGGCAAACCTGTGACTCTCGCTCCGGCTGCGACTATCGCTGATGGCATTGCGGTTCGCCGCGCCGGCGACCGCACCTTGCCCTTGGTCCAGAAATATGTCGACGAAATTGTCACCGTCAACGAAGAAGAAATAGCCAATGCGGTTCTGCTTCTGCTGGAACGCGAAAAGACCTTGGCCGAAGGCGCCGGTGCCGCCGCCATCGCTGCCGTGATCAACCACAAGGTAAAAATGTCCGGACAAAAGGTTGCCGTGCTGGTATGCGGTGGCAACATGGACGTCACGCTGCTATCGCGAATCATCGAGCGCGGTTTGGTAAAGGACGGCCGTCTTGTTCGCTTGCGAGTCCATCTCCCGGATTACCCCGGCGCTCTGCACAAGGTGACAGGAATTCTGGCCAATCACAGGGCCAACATTGTGGAAACATCGTATGACCGGGCCTACTACGGTGTGAATTTAGGAGATACTGCCATCGACATCACAATGGAAACCCGAGGTCCGGACCACATTGCCGAGTTGCTGGCAGCTCTCGAGGGCGCCGGCTATGCCCATGAACGAGTGCTGTGAGATTTCTAGCCTGTCTTCGCCAATGTTGATGATCCCGTATCTCCTTTGTCTCGGTGAGTCTCTGCCAGATTTCCTTTCTGGCCCGTTTCTTAAACACTGCCTTCACTCCCGCTCGCCACCGCTCCTCAATCCCCACTAGCATCCGGTCAATCTCCGGCGAAATGTAACGCAATAGGGTGTCCGTTGCTGGATGCACGTGCAATGCCGGTGCCACCAGAAACAGCAGTGGCGGCTGAGCTGACAGTTCACGCCCAGGAAAATATCCGAAATGCTGGAACTCTCCTCGTGCCTGGTGCCATCCCACCCGCGACCAGTAGTCGAGCCCCTGGAGGGGCAAATGAATATCTTCATCGGCTTTGAGCTCGACGACCGCGAGCCGTCCCTCGCGCGTCATTGTAAGAACGTCAATCATGGCACGATCAGATGCCGAAAATGCCGGCACTTGGGAGTACAAGCACTGAGGATCGAACCTTTCATCGATCGCGCCGATGTTCTTCACAACCAGGGACTCCAGCCAGCGCTCCGGATGCAGCCGCCACAACGGATGGTCCCGAGGCCCCTCGGCATGACGAACCTCGCCTATACTCCTCACCAATTGCGCAAACGACGCGGCATTGCCCTCGCCCAGCACTCGCTCTTCCACTCCCAAGCCAAACACAATTTCGGGTGTACTGCGAAAAGATCCGGTCTCGTGCGCCAAACGCGCTCGGGCGAATTCCAGTCCGTGACAACGAAAAGCGATCTCCCCCGCCGAGAGCACCGCAACTTCGGCTTCGCTCATCAATTCGCGGAGACATCTGATCGCATCTGCAAACCGTTCCCGCGCTGCAGCCTCATCAGAACAATGCACCAATCGTGTCCCTGACATTGCCTCGGTCGGACACATCGACCTCTTTCAGTTCGCCTTCGCGCTCGGCCAGTTCGTACAACCCCCATTTAGCTGCATCGTCATGCAAATGTGCCATGCGCTCGCGAGTCAGGATCGAGCTCCGAGACGGCAGAAACAGCTTCAACCCTTCGACCACCAACTTTCCCGCTTGCGTCTGGCGGCAGACATTGAGCCACAAAATCCCGAACGTCAGCGCCGCATCAATCGAGGCCTGCGTCTCCTGACCGTTTACGCCTAGCACTGCAAACGCGGATTGCCCGTGACGCAAAAGACCGCGAGTGTAAATTGGACCGAACGACTGCTCCAAGTCGACCGAAGCAATGAGCTGGGCCACGTTAAATCCTGGGAAACGTCGCTCTAGCACTCGCCGCAACACCCCCTGGTAAGCCAGTCGCGCTGCCCGCTTCGCGGTTGCCGTGCGCCGATCTCGCTCCCGGCAGATTTCCAGTTTTGTCGGCTTCGCCTGTCCCAAACGCTGCACCGCCAGTTGCAGCACTTCGTGCTTCACCTCGGCCTCGAGCACTCGCCGCACCACGTTTCGGTCCGCCGACCACAGGTGCAGCAGGCATTTGTTGCTCTCGCCCGATATGGAGTACTTCGCCTGCGCCAGATCGAACGCCACTGCTCCATCTTCGAGCACCACAGCTTCCCGCGCTTCAGCCAGAAAGTCCTCCACCGCGCGGACTAGAGATTCCGGAGTCACGCAACGCAGTATTTCAGCCCGCGAACCACGCCGTCTGTGACGAGTGACCACGACTCATGTGGGGACGGGCGTCCTCGCCCGTCCTGTCGAAAGGAAGCTCGACGGTTCGCACCGGTATGGGATAATGAGCACAACCGCTGGGAGCTTTTCCCAGCCTAGCGTCATCTAATTCACGTGGATAAAAATAGATTCTTCTTCGATCACTACGGCCTGACTGAACGCGATCTCGAACATTACCTGACAGCCGCTCTCTCCGCCGGCGGAGACTACGCCGACCTTTATTTTGAGTATCTTTCCTCCACTTCGCTGATGGTGGATGAGTCCATGGTGAAATCTGCCTCGCAGGGAATTTCTGCTGGCTGCGGGGTTCGGGTCATCTCCGGCGAACGCACCGGATACGCTTACACCGACGATCTTGCTCCCGAGCGCATCCTGCATGCGGCCCGCACAGCTGCGCTGATTGCGAGCGGCCCAGCCAAGACTCCAAGTGTTGGCTTCCAGGAAAAGACGGCGCGAAGCCTGTATCCGGTCACGCTCCCCTCGGTGGATGCCGAGATCACCGCCAAGGTCGAGCTGGCGATGCGCGCCGACCAATCCGCGCGCGCCTACGATCCGCGTATTAAGGAAGTTCGCGCCAGCTACGCGGATGAACTCCGCAACATTCTAGTAGTTGGTTCCGATGGCACTTTCGCCGAGGATTCGCAACCTCTGGCTCGGATGAACGTCTCCTGTATCGCGAAGACTGACAGCAATTCCGCCCGCGGCAGCTCCGGCGGCGGTGGACGCGTCGCGCTCGATTTCTTTTTTGGCGAGAAGACTCCTGAATTCTTTGCCAAAGAATCTGCCCGTCAAGCCCTCTTGCAGCTCGATGCCCGCGAAGCCCCCGCCGGTGAAATGGAAGTTGTCCTCGGCCCTGGCTGGCCAGGTGTGCTCCTGCATGAAGCAGTTGGCCACGGCCTGGAGGCTGACTTCAATCGCAAGCAAACTTCTGCCTTCGCCGGCCTGATCGGCAAGCGCGTTGCCAGCGAGAAGTGTACGGTCGTAGACAACGGCACCATGCCCTGGCGGCGCGGTTCGCTCAATGTGGACGATGAAGGTCAACCCACCCAGGAAACTGTGCTCATCGAAAACGGAATTCTGAAGGGATATTTGAGCGACAAGCTTTCCGCCCGTCTGATGGGAGTCTCCGATACCGGCAACGGTCGCCGCGAGAGTTACGAACATATTCCTATGCCCCGCATGACCAACACCTACATGCTCGCCGGTCAGGATGATCCTCAGGACATCATTCATTCCGTCAAGCGCGGTGTCTACGCTGTGAATTTCGGTGGCGGCCAAGTCGACATCACTAATGGTAAGTTCGTATTTTCCGCCTCCGAGGCTTATCTGATCGAGGACGGAAAGATCACTGCCCCGATTAAAGGCGCCACACTGATTGGCAACGGCCCCGACGTTCTGACACGCGTTTCCATGGTGGGCAACGATTTGAAACTGGATGAAGGAGTCGGCACGTGCGGCAAGGATGGCCAGGCGGTCCCGGTCGGCGTGGGCATTCCGACGATCAAAGTCGATCGCCTCACCGTAGGTGGAACGGCAAAGAAAGATGTCGGTGGCTTCATGCAGTAAAACAATTCAGATCGAAGATTTTAGATTGCAGAATAAAACCGCCGACCGGCGAGCTGTTCTTTTAATCTGAAATCTAAAATCAAAAATCTGAAATTGATTTTTCTATGTCTGAAACTCAGTTAGAACCTCAAATCCAAAAAGTCGAAACCGACCTTCGCGATCTCGCTCAGGACATCGTCCGCCGGGCCATGAACGGCGGCGCCACGGCTGCCGAATGCGTGGTCCGCGAAGGCGACGAGTTCTCTACCCTTGTCCGTCTGGGCCAGGTCGAAACCCTGAAAGAATCCGGCTCCAAAGCCATCGGGGTGCGCGTCTTTAATGGCCAGCGCGCGGCCAGCACGTACTCAAGCGACTTTTCCCCCGCCAGCCTCGATCGCATGCTGAAATCCGCTCTTGAGCTCGCCAAGGTTACTTCCGAAGATCCATTCTCCGGAATTCCCGAGCCATCGCAACTTGGCGCCATTAACGGCGACCTCGATCTCTACTCCGCCGATGTCTACTCGCTTCCCGGAGAAGAACGCATCAGCTACGCGCGTCGCAGCGAGAAGGCAGCGCTCGATTACGATCCCCGCATCAAGAACTCCGAGGGTGGCTCATTCGACGCCGCCACCGGCCACAGAGTCATGGCCAACTCGCACGGTTTTGTCGGTGAATATCGCCGCTCTTATTGCTCCATCGCTGCCGTGCCCATCGCGCAAACCGACAACGGTGCCATGCAGCGCGACTACTGGTTTTCGGTTGCTCGCAGTCTCAGTCGTCTCGAATCTCCCGAGCATGTTGGACAAGTCGCCGCTCAGCGTACGCTGCGTCGTCTCGGCGCCCGCAAGGTGAAGACCGTACAAGTCCCGATCGTGCTCGATCCCATGGTGGCCAACTCCATCCTCGACCACATTTTCGAAGGCGTGAATGGAGACTCCGTCTATCGTGGCGCTTCCTTCCTCGCAGGAAAACTGGGCCAACAAATTGCCGGAGACAGCGTCAACGTGATCGATGATGGCACCATGCCCGGCGGTTTCGGCACCAGTCCCTTCGATGGCGAAGGTGTTCCCACCAGGCGAACGGTGGTGATTGAGAACGGTGTGCTCAAATCCTATTTGCTGAATGCCTACACCGCAAAAAAGCTCGGACTCCAGACCACCGCCAACGCTGCTCGCGGACTGGCCGGCACTCCGGGCATTGGTCCCGGCAATTATTTTTTGCAGCCGGGCACGAAGACGCCCCAAGAAATCATCGCTGCGATTCCTCAAGGCCTTTACGTCACCGAATTTCTCGGTCACGGCGCGAACCTGGTCACCGGCGACTATTCCCGCGGCGCTTCCGGTCTCTGGATTTCCGGCGGAGAATTCGCTTACCCAGTCGAAGAGATCACCGTGGCCGGGAACTTGAAAGAGATCTTCTTCAATATCTCTGAGATCGGAAACGACTTGGAATTCCGTGGCTCCGTAGCCTGCCCGACAATCCGTATTGACGGACTAACAGTGGGCGGAGAGTGATGACATTTCAGATTCTTGAGTTTAAGATTTTAGATTGAATGCGAAATCTGCAATCTGAATTCTTCGATCTGAAATATTTGTCTCTGTGACTCTGTGCCTCCGTGATGAGAAGCCGTCTATTCCTGACCGGTAGTACAATCCCCCCATGGGCGGGTTGATCGAGCCTTCTCCTTCAACGGAATCATCCGACTCCCGCTGGCGTCCCATCCTGCTGGGGGTCACCCTGGTGGTCGTCGTGGTTGGCATTTTGGCCCTGCTGTCGCGCAACCCGCCCAAAGACCTCAGCGCGCCGCACCCCTACGCTGGCGATCTAAAGCTCTCCAATCTGAAGATGAGTGCCGCGGAAAACTTCGTCGGCGCCACCGTCACCTATTTGGACGGCACCGTTACCAACACGGGCGACAAGACCGTCACGCACGCTATGGTCCACGTCAATTTTAAGGACTCTCTGGGCCAGGTCGCACAGTCCGAAGACGTACCAATTAATGTTCTCCAGACCAGCGGGCCGTACCCCGACACTGTCGATCTCAGCGTATCCCGGTTGGCGCCGGGCCAGAGCCGCCAGTTCCGGCTTACCTTCGAACACGTCAGCAATGACTGGAGCCACGAATATCCCGAGCTGCAAGTAACCGACGTCTCTGTGAAGTGACGCCGGAGCACCTGACTGGTCATGGTTCAATCATGCTCTCGAAAAATCGCGTGACATGGTCTTCATACTCGCGTGGCATTTGTCCAAGTGCGGCGGCATGTTCCGCTCCTTCAACAATCCACAATTGCTTGAGTCCTATTGCCGCGCGGTAGATGTCTTGAACATGACGACAGGGAATCGTACGATCTCTGGTTCCGCAGATAAGTAAAACAGCAAATCGGCGATAAGATACGGCTCTTTCAGGAGAAACATCATCTGGATCGAAATGTCCGGACCGTGCTGCCGTACGCATCGCAAAGAAGACAGCAGGCCTTAGGAGTGTCTTACCAAGTAAGGGGCTAACCTGGAGGCCAGCATAATCATAGGAGACCTCCCGAAGGCTGGCGAACCTTGCTTCAGCGACCACGGCTTCGATTCTTGCCTCAACGGCTGCGGATTGCAGAGCTATCGTGCCACCCATGGAAACTCCGAACGCGAACAAATGGCGTACTGTTTCAGTCGAACAGAGCGCATCGGTGATGGCGACCGTATCAAAGCGCTCCTTCCAGCCATAGGTCGCGATTTCTCCCCCACTTCTTCCATGCGCCCGCGCGTCCATCATCACCAGACCAAAATGATGACGCAGCAAGAATTCAGCGGCACCCAGCACGCCCGTCCGATTGTCGGAAACGCCGTGAAAAAGCACTACCCAGTCATCATTCGGAGCTATGGGGCGAACCTTCCAGCCGCGGAGCAAGACTCCATCCGGGCCCTGCACGTCAAAGTTTTCCTTGCTGGCGCCGGTTCGCTCCAGCATTTCAGCTGCCTGCTGTCGGCGATCAGGGTTTAGGTTCATCGGGCGGAGAATTCCGGAACCAAGCCACATTCCCGCGATCGCAGCGGCTACCGGCGCTACACCCAGAAGGATGCTCACAACGTAGATGGAGCGGCGCATCTGAACCTCTGCTCGATGTCACGAAATTATCAGGCTCACTGTTCCCGCGACCGATGTTCTCGCTTCACCCGGTACAATGTTCTCATGCCCGAAGTAAAGCCATTCCGCCTGACGGAGTCGGTGAAAGCCGCGGGTTGAGCATCCAAGCTGAGTCCGGCGGCGCTGGACACAGTGCTTGGGAAATTAGCCCGGCAATATGACCCCAATGTCCTGGTCGGCTTCGATCACGCCGACGACGCCGGCGTGTATCGAATCGGCCCTGACACCGCGCTGGTGCAAACCGTCGATTTCTTCACGCCGATCGTGGACGACCCTTACACTTTCGGCCAGATCGCCGCTACCAACGCACTCAGTGATGTTTACGCCATGGGTGGCCGTGCGCTCACCGCTCTCGCCTTGGTCTGCTTCCCGGAGAAAGGCGATCTCGCCATCCTGGAGCGCATCCTGGCCGGGGGACTCTCCAAAATGATGGAAGCGTCCTGCACGGTTGTCGGCGGACACAGCATCCGCGACGACGAAACCAAATTTGGATACTCCGTCGCCGGCCTGATTGATCCCAACAGAGTTCTCACGAACGGCGGCGCCAAGCCGGGAGATCGCCTGCTGTTCACCAAAGCACTCGGCACCGGTGTGATCTCCACCGCCATCAAGAAAGGAGTTGCCAGGCAATCCTGGATCGACGCGGCGGTCGCTTCGATGACAACGTTGAACAAGGCAGCAGCCGAAGTCATTAGCACCGATCGTGTAGGGAAGGGGCTCCGCCCCATTCAAACCGAGCGCGGCTCGGGAAATTTTGCCAACGACCAACGACCGCCTTTAGCCCGCCCTGAGCGGAGCGAAGGGACCAACGACCGTTTCTCTGTCCATGCCCTCACCGACGTTACCGGCTTCGGCCTCATCGGACACGCCCGTGAAATGGCGCTTGCCTCGAATGTTTCCCTGCGCCTATACGCCAGCCGCATTCCGCTGCTCGAAGGCGCGCTGGATTGTGTCCGCGCCGGCCACATTCCGGGTGGTTTGAAAGCAAATCGCGAGTTCGCCGAATGCATGGTGGACTATGAGGAAGGAATTGCCGAGGACATTAAGACCATACTCTTCGACCCACAAACCGCTGGCGGCCTACTGATCTCGGTGACGCCCAAAGGCGCTGACGAACTCGCGTTGGCCTTGCATGCCGCTGGAGTTCCGGCCGTTGAGATTGGTGAAGCGCTGCCGCCTGCAAAACCGCCGATCATGGTTGCGACCTGATCACTGTTGCGAAGCGATCACCCGGTATGCACCAGTTCCCAGATTCGGGCGAGGTGATGGTCATCGTGTTCCGCGACAAAATAAAGGTGATCCACCAGCCGCATCGGCTTTTTCAGCCGCGGGTGCAGGGCGGTGCGGGTAAATTGTGCGGCATCAAGCTCTCGGAGACGTTCGATCAGCTTCAACCGTTGCTGGCGAAAACCGGCCAGAATCTCGGAGAGCGGTTTCGCATTATGGTCCGCTTGATGAGTCTTCTGATTGCTGAGATCCGCCGTCCGGAGTTTACTTGCCTGCGAAAGAAACTCTTCCACGCGGGCCAGCCACAGCGGCTCGAGATCCAGTAAGTGTCCGGCGTTTTCCTGAGCTGACCATTTACCCTCCGGCTTTCGTAGCATCACCTCACGCGAACAGCCACGAAAGATTTCCTCCTGCCGCGCCGGAGTACCGCGCAATCGTATACACAGGTTGGGGTATAGCTCGAAAGGAAAGGAAAAATCAAATTTTCGCTCAAACCAGATTGGCACTTGGCTCATAACAATCACCAAAACTAAGGGCGGCCGTTTTAGCCGCCCTGATAATGTTCGCGATGTCCAACTCAAGGTTACGCGGGCGCCGGCCGTTCTCCGCCCTTCGGCGCGCGCCCGGGCTGGAGATCAGGCTTGATCACCTGCTGCACTCCGTCATCGCCCTTCGGAGGAGGAGTCAGCTTGGGCAGTTCCTTGCCGTCGATGATCATCTTGATCTCATTGGCGTCGAGCACCTCTCGCTCGATCAGCGCGTGGGCGATCTTGACCAGCAGATCCTGGTTTTGCGACAAGACTTGCTTTGCTGTGTTGTAACCCTGACCCACCAGCCGCCGCACTTCTTCGTCGATTTTTACCGCCGTAGCCTCGCTGTAGTCGCGGTGCTGCGCAATTTCGCGGCCCAAAAAGATCTGCTCTTCCTTCTTGCCGAAAGTCAACGGACCCAGATCACTCATGCCCCACTCGCAGACCATCTTGCGTGCCAGTTCGGTGGCCCGCTCAATGTCATTGCCGGCGCCGGTGCTCATCTGGCTCAGAAAGATCTCCTCCGCCAGGCGTCCGCCCATCAGGATCGCGATTTCAGTCTCCAGATAGTTTCTGTAGTAGTTGTGCCGATCGTCGATGGGCAGTTGCATGGTGACGCCCAACGCCATGCCACGCGGGATAATCGTGACTTTATGCAGCGGATCAGAATAGGGCAACTTCGCAGCCACCAGCGCATGCCCAGCTTCGTGGAAAGCCGTATTCTTCTTTTCTTCATCGGTGAGCAGCAGCGACTTGCGCTCCACTCCCATCAAAACCTTGTCCTTGGCGAGTTCAAAGTCATACATTAGTACGGCTTTACGATTCTGCCGCGCCGCCGCCAGTGCCGCTTCGTTCACCATGTTGGCGAGGTCGGCTCCGGAGAATCCCGGTGTGCCGCGCGCCAGGACCGAGAGATCCACATCGTCCGCCAGAGGAATCTTGCGCGTATGCACCCGCAAAATCTCCTCGCGTCCGCGCACATCTGGACGGCTCACCACCACACGCCGGTCAAATCGACCCGGACGCAGCAGCGCCGGGTCGAGTACGTCCGGCCGATTGGTGGCTGCCATCAAAATGACGCCTTCATTCGACTCGAACCCATCCATCTCCACCAACAGTTGGTTCAGGGTTTGTTCGCGCTCGTCGTGACCCCCACCTAAACCAGCGCCGCGGTGACGTCCCACTGCATCGATTTCGTCGATAAAGATGATGCAGGGAGCATTCTTCTTTCCCTGCTCGAACAGATCACGTACCCGGCTCGCACCCACCCCCACAAACATTTCCACGAAGTCAGAGCCTGAAATCGAGAAGAAAGGTACATTAGCTTCCCCGGCTACGGCCCTCGCCAACAGGGTTTTACCCGTTCCTGGAGGGCCTACGAGCAATACGCCCTTTGGAATCCGTCCACCCAACTTCTGGAACTTCTGCGCTTCGCGCAGAAATTCTATGATCTCTTTCAGCTCTTCCTTGGCCTCGTCTACCCCGGCCACGTCTTTGAACGTAACCTTCTTCTGCTGCATCGAGAGTAGGCGCGCCCGGCTCTTGCCAAACGACAAGGCCTTATTCCCGCCGGTCTGCATCTGCCGGATCATAAAGAACCACAGGGCAGCCAGCAGAGCCAAAGGAGCCAGGTTTATCAGCCAGGTCCAACTACCGCTGTTGATATCCCGAATATTGATGGTCACGCCCTTATCCTTCAGCATCTTGATCATGTCGGGATAATTGGCGGGAGCGGTCAGGTGAAAGCCGGAGTTATCATTGCGGTATTTGCCGGTAACCTCCTGGCCCGTGATAGTCACCTCTTTCACATTCCCCTGTTCGACATCATTGAGGAATTGAGTAAAGTTGACTGGCTTCTCTTTTTGGCCGGAGTTGCTGGCCCTCACCACCTCCCACAGAAGGAAAGCGGAAAGGACGATTACCAGCCAGAAAACAATAGTTTTAACTGTCGAGTTCACCTGAGGGCTCCTGAAAAACGGCGTCACGCTGTCGGGACGCTACTGGGAGAACTATTCCAAATGCTTTAGATGCCATCCGCTGGGTTTGGATTGGACAAATTCCCCAAACGTCATTTTAACCGTTCTCGTGAAAAAAAGGACGGAGTTCTTGGAATGACTTAAGTCACGAGGGCAGGCTAGCTTGCGGCGGCAAGGTAAGGCAGATTGCGATTCGTCTGTTCCGCCCCTCCCAAGCCATAGCCTACGAGGAACGCCTCGTCTACCAGAAATCCGAAATAGTCTGGCTGCAGTTGTACCCGACGGGCCGACTGACGGTCCAACAATGTGGCCAATTTTACAGAGGCCGCTCCCCGCAAACGCAGGTCATTCATCAGAAACTCGCTGGTCACTCCAGAATGAACCAGGCCTTCAACCAGCAAAACGTGTTGGCCGCGGATGTCAGGCTCGTGACTGAAAAAAATCTCCAAAACCTCCCCCGGCCCCTTCTCATCCTGGGTCGAATACTTGGGCTTGATGAACTGGCAAATCACCGGCACTTCGATCGCCCGCACCAGATCGCTCATGAACATGAATCCGTTTTCTAGAAGGGCCAGGGCATGGATGGTCCGCCCGCGGTAGTCGTCAGAAATCTGCCGCGCCATTTCCCGCACGCGCTTCTGAATTTGTTCGGCCGGAATCACCGTACGCAACTGCTCGGCTTTCAAAGTCTGAGTCATGCCCTACAAATCCTCGAATCGCGAAAGCTCCCTGATGAGCACCGCTTCCTTAGTTCCGTCTCGTGGTTGCAGTCGCGCTGGCCCTGGAAAGCCGCGCAGCCAAACTACGTCGGCTCCGCTGACCACCACCGGCCAAAATTTTCTCTCCCGCCCGGTGACGTGCTGCTCCTGTAGAAGCTCCTTAATCTTCTTTGGCGATTTGCTATGAGCGGGCCGGAATCGGTCTCCCGCGCGCCAGTTGCGAACGACTAACTCTTTCGTCAGTAGTCCTCGATCAAGCAGGTGGTCGCGATTATACCCCTGCTCCGCATTTTCCGGGACCAGCGTCGCTTCGAAGCATGTCCCAGCTTCCGGAACTCTAATCCGTCCGGGCACCGGGAGACAATATTCATAGTCGGGATTGTCGGTAGTCCCGACAAGTTCGAACCGCAGCTCGTTTCTTTTTCGCAATGCCACCCAGCCATCCGGCAAAGCCGCCGATTTCGAACTTCCAGAACTTAGCGCCAGAATCTCTTCCACATGGCGGAACTCCAAGCGCAATCCGGAAGACTCGGCCGCCGCCCTGACCACGCGCCGCTGGGCGGCCAAATGCAAGTTGCGCAGCTCTGCGATTCTTAAGCTGCCTGATTCCCAAACCAGCGGCAGCACTCGCGCAATCTCACCGTTCCAGTATTCCTCTTCTGTCCTTGCAATCTCAGCCGTCTCCGCCAGCGCCTGGCGCACTCTCGGGTTCAGATTGCGCTCCATCCTCGGCAAAATTCCGTGCCGCACCCGGTTGCGTGCATAACGCAGATCGCGATTCGTCGAATCCTCTCGCCACTCTTGTCTAGCTTCACCTAGATAAGCTTCCAGCTCTGGCCTCCTGATCGCCAGCAACGGCCGAATGATCGCCGTTTGCGCTGAGAACTGAGAACCGTGAACTGACGGATTTGCCCGACGCGCCTCAGCTTGCGCTGAGAACTGAGAACTGTGAACTGACAACTGGGGATAAATTCCCGCTAACCCCCGTGTCCCGGCCCCCCGCACCACTCGCAGCAGCACCGTCTCCGCTTGATCATCCAAAGTGTGTGCCGTAGCAATCCGGTTCACGCCACCAGTTTGAAGCAACCTAGAGAAGTATTCGTAGCGCATCTTTCGCGCCGCAGCCTCAATGCTCAGGTGTTTCATCGCCGCATACGTTCGGACATCGCCGCCGCTGCAGTGGAAATCCAACTTGAATCTGAGAGCCAACTCAGCCACGAACTGCTGGTCCGTGTCCGCTTCCGCCCCGCGCAATTTATGATTGAAATGAACCACCGAGAGGACGATCCCGAGCTGCTTGCGCAATTCGAGCAGCAATCGCAGCAGGCCCACCGAATCCAGACCGCCCGAAACCGCCACGCCCACGCGGTCTCCCGCCTTCATCAGCTCATGCCGCCGGATGTAACCAACCACGCGCTGTGCCAACGTCAGCACGGCAATATGGTACATCCGCCCTGGCCTGTCCGGGCCGAGCCTAGCTCGGCGTGATCTCTCGCTAGGGATCAACCCACTACAGACAGCTTCGCTTCATCCTCTCCATAAATTTTTTCACACTCACTACCGCCCTCCCCACTCTGCCGCGTCCAATCTCCTGGACCTCATCCCGCGCGGTCACTCGCACCACATAGAACCGTCCATCAAAAGACTCCAGCATCGCCTCTACTCGGACCCGCGCCCCAATCCCGCTGGCCGCGCGGTGTTCGACGTTGATGGACGTCCCCACCGAGATCTCGTCGCCCTCGCAGTATGGTTGCAGCGCATGGAACGCCGCCGTCTCCATCAGGCGGATCATATCCGGCGTGGAATACACCGGCGGCAGCTCCGGATGGTGCGCAGTCAAGGTGTGCTTAAACTGCACCGTTTCCTCGGCGTCCCCCCGTGCCCCGATTGGAATTGCCTTCGCCATAAAAACTCTTCCTAAAAAGAAAGAG
Source organism: uncultured Acidobacteriota bacterium (assembly GCA_963696025.1). Taxonomy (GTDB): domain Bacteria; phylum Acidobacteriota; class Terriglobia; order Terriglobales; family Acidobacteriaceae; genus JABCYV01. Next base: position 204,635 of record CAVOII010000012.1, on the reverse strand, counting down.
CCAATGATTCTAATGAATCACCGGCCCGGTACTGTGTAGTCGCTGTGCTTAGACCTACGCGGCCTTCGCCAAGCGCCGGGCGTCGATCCCCTCCAGTACGCGCCACAGCGCCTTTGCGGCATCCTCTGCCGCTGCCAGCGCGTTTTCTGCCGCTTGCGGATCGGCCTCCACCCTCTTGCCTAGTTGTTCACGCCAGACCTGCGCGTGCCGCACATCGGCCGTGCTGTGCAGCGTGAAGTATCCCCGAGTCTTTTCATCCGCGCCGTAAATTTCCCGCAGCCCCCGCTCTTTCGCGTTGGCCACTCGAGGCACTTGCGATTCATAAGCATAAAACGCGGCCAGCGCCTCTTCTGGAGCTCCTTCGCTCGCGATGCGATGGAAGAACGACCTAAGTTCGGTGATCTCCGCTGGTGGCTTGTGACCTAGCATGGAGCGGCGCGCTCCCATGCCCTCGGCAAAGTCCAGCCACAACTCTGCGTGTGCGGGCCCGGCCTCGCTAAAGGGATTCTCTTCGCCCTTTTCGTCGCACATATTGGCCAATACCGCGCGGCGCAGTTCGCTTTCCTCCAGGCGAACTCCGAACTCCGCCAGGTACGCCGGGAAAGCCGTCACATGATAGTAGTAGTCCTGCGCGTACTCGCGCAGGTCGTCCCGGGTCAATTCCCCCGCGCTCCACGCTTTGTAGAACGGATGGCAAAGCAAGTCATACTTGGCGATCCGAGCGTCCAGTTGTTCGAAGAATTCGTTCGCACCCATGATTGCGGTCTCTCCTTTAGCGAACCAATATACGTGCGCCACAGCGAACGTGGCAACTCGCACCGGCTGGCGTCATCCCGAGCGTTAGAAGCTCTGCTGCACTTGGACGGGTCAGAGATCCGTCCCCCCACACAGGCTCTGTGACGGCCATCACAGAATCCCCGCACGCAGCCGCGGTACATTTCAAGAGTCCATCACCAGGCTGGAGGTCTCACCCCCGATGTCGCGTGCTGTCTTCTGCCTGATCGTTACCTTCTCGGCCATCGCCCAATCGGATTCTCCTGAGATCTCCCGCATCTCACCCACTAGCGGCCCCGAAGGTTCCCGCGTGGAAATCACCGGCAAGAACCTGCAGAACGCTTCTGCCGTCCTCTTCGGAACTACGATTTCCGTCTTCAAAGTTCAATCTGCGGGCGACGTAATCCTCCTCGTTCCCCACGAAGTCTCTACCGCAACCATTACCGTGATGACGCCCCAAGGACGCGCCTCTTCTCGTTTCGCATTCGCCGTGACCAATGATCCGCGTGTCCCCGATGAAGTGAGCTACAAGGCCGGTTACGTAAGCGCCACGCCTGCTCCCGCCGACTTTCACTCCGCGCTGCTATGGGGAATCGCCATCGCTGACACACGGGTTCCCGGCTACGAATCCGCCCGCATCGAAATCGCCTGGACCCAGCTCTCCTGCCGCATCGACGGCAAAGACATCATCCTCAACGACGATAGCGGCAACGTTCGCGGTGGCCTCTATCGTCGCGAACCGTGGTTCGGGACAGATCAACATGAGCCCATGCCCCTCGTCTATGATCCAGCTAACCACGCCACCGTGCTGCACGTCGGACAGCGTCCTGACCGCGTCTGGCATTTCTGGAGCGCTTCGCCACGAGCCGCCCTTCCCGCCGGCCAACTCGAAGGCTGCACCGTGAAAGCTCGCGTCAGGATTTCTCCGGGTGCTCTTTTGCAGATGGGGCTGGATTACTGGCGTTCTCCGACCATACTCTATGGCCCTGGCGGAAATAATCACGAAGCCGGCGCCAGCAACTGGTACTTCCCCTCGGCAGGATGGCAGGAAGCCACCTTCACCGATATCGGCGGTGCGCAATTCTGACCCCGCTCACGTGGGGACAGCCGCCCTCGGCTGTCCGATCCCCGAAGGGCGATAGCAGACGATATCCACGAAGCATTGCTAGAATAAAGGCTCGTACCAAACAAATGCCCTTCACCGAACAATTCGACGTCGTCGTAGTCGGCGCCGGTCATGCCGGATGCGAGGCCGCAATGGCCGCTGCACGCATGGGCCTGAGCACTGCAATTTTCACGCTTAACGTCGACCTGATCGCGCAGATGTCCTGCAATCCTGCCGTCGGTGGCATCGCTAAGGGACATCTGGTTCGCGAGGTCGACGCTCTCGGCGGCATCATGGGCGAAGTCACCGACGCGGTCGGCATTCAATTCCGCTTGCTCAATACTTCGCGCGGCCCGGCGGTCTGGTCTCCGCGCGCCCAGTGCGACAAACAGGCCTACCGTCTGAAAATGCGCGAAGTCCTTGAATCGCAACCAAATCTAAAGATCAAGCAAGCTGAAGTGGCGGACCTGATTTTTGAAAAGGAGTCATCGATCGCCGGTCGTCAGTCTTCAGGAGAGGCCAACGACCAAGGATCAACGACCGAAGGCCAAGATTTTCCTGACGACCGACGACTGACGACTGAGGACTGCGAGAGTAGGCGAGCCATTGGCATTCGCCTCCGCGATGGTCGCACCGTCGGCGCCGCCGCTGTCATCATCACGACCGGCACTTTCCTCAACGGCTTAATCCACTGTGGAGAGCAGCAATATCCCGCTGGCCGTTCCGGCGAACCGAATGCCGTCCTCCTCGGCGAAGCTCTCAAGCAACTGGGCTTCCGCGGCTGCCGCCTCAAAACCGGTACTCCTCCACGCCTCGATGGACGCACCATCGACTGGTCTCGCTTCCAGGTGCAGCCCGGCGATGCCGATCCCACGCCCTTCAGCTTCCGGACCAAGCGCGTCGCCCATCACGATTCGCAAGTCCCATGCTACATCGCCTGGACCACCCCCGAGACTCAGCGGATCATCCGCGAGAATGTACATCGCTCGCCAATGTACAGCGGCCAGATTCAATCCATCGGTCCGCGATACTGTCCTTCGATTGAGGACAAAATCGTCAAGTTCCCCGACAAAACTACGCACCAGCTCTTTCTTGAGCCCGAGGGTCTGAACACTCACGAAATCTACGTCAACGGGATGAGTACTTCGCTGCCGGTTGAAGTGCAGCTCGAAATCTTGAAATCGATCCCCGGCCTTGAGACCGCTGAGATGCTGCGCCCTGGCTACGCCATTGAATACGACTCCATCGATCCTACGGAACTCGAGCGTACCCTCGAAACTAAGAAGATCGCAGGCCTGTTCCTCGCTGGCCAGATAAACGGCACCAGTGGCTATGAAGAAGCGGCGTGCCAGGGACTGATGGCCGGCATCAACGCAGCATTAAAAGTTAAGAACGACCCGCCACTCATCCTCGACCGCACCGAGGCCTACACTGCTATTTTGATCGACGACCTCATCTCTAAAGGGACGAATGAGCCTTACCGCATGTTCACCTCGCGTGCCGAGTTCCGCCTGCATTTGCGTATCGACAACGCCGATCGCCGCCTTACTCCCCATGGTCGCCGCGTCGGCCTGATTTCCGATCTCGCGTGGACCGACTTCCAAGCCAAACTGAAACGCTTGGAATCCTTGAAACTGTTGCTCGAGAGAACGAGACTGACCCCAGCGATGATTGAGCGCGTCTCCAGTACCATCGTGCGTTGTCATCCTGAGCGGAGTGAGGCGGAGCCGAGCGCAGCCGAAGGACCTGCTGTTTTTTCGGCCTTCAACACCGACATCTCCTCCGCAATCAGCCAGACCTTCGCCCAACTCCTCAAGCGGCCGGAAATAGGTATCGAGCAACTGGTTACCGTTCTCCGCGAAATCGCCCCAGAGTTTTTCGAAAAAGCAGAGGCCTGCGACTCCCTGACGGTTCTTCCTTCCGTCGTCCGCAACGAACTCAAATCCGTCGAAACTGAAGTCAAGTATGAGGGCTACCTACTGCAACAGAACCGCGCCATCGAGCGCCTGAAAAAAGCGGAGCAGCGGACGATTCCCACCTGGTTCGACTATCGATCCATCAGCGGCCTCTCCCGCGAAATGCAGGAAAAATTGACCAAAATAAGACCTCACACTCTCGCTCATGCCTCCCGAATTCCCGGCGTCACCCCCGCCGCCGTATCGCTGGTGAATGTCTACATCGAGATCCAAGGAAAACGCCGTCAGCAAGCCTCCGCCGTTCGATAACACTGAGAACTGGGAACTCACAAGCGAGAACCGATCGTATACTCGCCCTTTTCGGTTGCACCGCGTCACATCGCGTCCGAAAATGGCCAGCTTTGTTCAGCCGAGTGAGCTATCTTGTTTGAAGTGTATTGGGCGATGAGCACTACCTATTACACGCGAATCGAAAGCCCGCTCGGGCCGTTGACGCTGGCCGCCGACGATGCAGGTTTGCGACGGATTGAATTCACCAACGGAAAGCGCCCGCTTCGTCCTGACCCTCCGTGGCGTGAAGATACGGTTCCCCTGCGCGAAGTCATCCGCCAACTGCGCGCCTATTTTGCCGGCGACCTCCAAACCTTCGACCTCCCGCTCGCGCCCCAAGGCACATCCTTTCAGCTCAAAGTCTGGAATCTGCTCTGCGATATCCCTTACGGTGAGACCATTTCCTACGGCGAACTTGCCCGCCGTATCGGAAACCCCAAGGCTTCGCGCGCCGTCGGTCTAGCGAATGGCTCCAATCCCATCCCAATTGTGATTCCTTGCCATCGCGTCATCGGCAGCAATGGCAAGCTCACCGGATACGGCGGCGGCCTCCCCGTCAAAGAGAAACTGCTCGCTATGGAGCGACGCCAGCTCCGGTTGCTGTGATCACGCCGCCGGTCACGCCCTGTTTTCCAGGTGTCATCCCGAGCGCAGCCGTCTTTCAGGCGGAGCGAAGGATCTGGCGGGCAGCGGCACGGCGATTCTGAAATGACCTTAACCGCTGCCGCCAGTAACCTGACACCCTGCTACCGCTTCGGTTACCATAGATGACAGGAGATGAAAGTCTCCCCCGCATCTAAACAATTATGACTAAGCGCTACGCCCTCGTTGCCCTCGTAGTTCTGTTTATTGCCTCAGTCTGTTACGCCGACGATCTCAGCACCGTCCTCAAACCGCCCAAAGGCGCTCAACTGGCCATTGTCGTGTTCGAGGACCTGCAGTGCCCGCAATGTCGTCTGAGTGCGCCCGTGCTCAAGAATGCCGGCCAAACCTATAAGATCCCGGTCGTGCGTCATGACTTCCCCTTGCCTATGCACAACTGGTCCTTCGACGCCGCCGTGATCGCCCACTACTTCGACTCACGTTCTCCGCAACTGGGCTACGATTTTCGCGATTACATCTTCCAGCACCAGCTGGAGATCATCCCCACTAACCTTCGCTCCTTTGCCGAGAGGTTTGCCGCCGAGCACAAAGTTGACCTGCCATTCGTAGTCGATCCCCAAGGCAAGCTGGCAGCCGAAGTCAACGCCGAACGCGCCATCGGGAACCGCATTGGCGTTCATCAGACTCCCACGATTTACGTGGTCAGCAGCAAGCCCGGAGGGAAGCCATACGTGGAAGTCACCGACCGCAATCAGCTTTTCCAGATCATCGACGCCATGAGGAACCAGTAGCTGCTAACATCCTCATCACGAGGGGACCATGGCTCTTAGCTTCGCGAAAGACATTCGCCCATTGTTCCGCGATACTCCTGACATCGACACCATGAAAGAGTACGGTCTCGATCTTTCGTCGTTTGTTGACGTGAAAGCGCAGTCTGACGCGATTTATTCCCGTCTGCTGGACGGCAGTATGCCCTGCGACGAACCCTGGCCCAAGAGCCAAATCGCCGCATTCAAACAGTGGATGGACGAAGGTATGGCGCCATAGATCTTGGATGGCGCGGCGGCGCTCCTTTCAGCCTCTCTCAAACGCGTGCTTCTTCTCCAATTCTTCTAGAGCCGTCTGCATATCCGATTCGAACTTCCCTGACTGCGCCATCAGGGATTCATCTGCCACCGCCCGATCACCATCCAGCTTAATTAGCCCCTGCCCGGCGAGCCCCAGCGCTACCTCCAGCAAGTGCGCCACGGAGGTCTCCACATAGAGAGCTTCAGTAGGATCGCCAACCCACGCCGGCCAGCCGACCAGCCGCGTCTGCCAATACACTTTGCGCGCGATCAGCAGCGCGATCTCCTCATCGGAAGCCTTCCCAAACATCCACTTGTTCCGTTTGAAATCATAGTGACGACTTGAAAAGTGCACTGGCACTCGCTTGCCCGACTTCAGGAACTCCATCTGCCGCCGATCCACCTCTTTGCGCAATGCATTGATGAGCGGCGCCTCGGCGTCCCTCGGCTCCAGCGATGGCATCACCTCGCGCACCGTCGCCGATAAGTTCACCGCCACCGGGGCATGCAACCCCTCCGAGTTCTCCAGCAGAATATCTGCGTGCAGCACCGAAAAATCCGCTCCGGAGCTTGACCTGTGAAATGGCCACTTCAATTGAAACGAGAGCGGCAACCCAGTCAGACTCGCATAAATTCGCTTCTCTTCCATTTCTTTCCTGAAACTCCACTTTGGTGCGATAAGGAGTTGTCTCTGCGCCATAGAATACTGCAAACTCGCTTCTTCGTCCCACCTGTTTACTCGGGTGATGCCGCTTCACCCAATAAAAAAGACGGCCACCAGGCCGTCAAAACCATCCAGGGAGAATTGAGAACCGACAACCGACAACTACTATTTGCTCACCGTCTCTTTCTCCCGCATCACAGCAATCTTTGCCACAAGATCGTCGATACTTCTTCCAGTTTCCAAATTTGCGTCCACCTGCGGATGCCGTTCTCCGTCCGTATGCATGACCAGAACCCGCGTCCCGGGATGCGCCTTCTTTACCATGTACGGCAAGTGATGCCGGTCATTTCGCGTTAACGTCGGCCCCAGGACGACCAGGTCAAAAGTATCCCGCTGCAGAGCGTCCAACACCCCCTGGCGCCCTTCTGCTTGGATCACGTGATGACCGGCCATTTGAATGGAAACTGCCTGTGAAGCAAGGACTTCTGCATCCCCTTCACCATACAAAATCTTCAGCTTGTGTGCCGACTTCCCGGTGTTTGCCATGCCAGCCTTTCTTTGCTCTGCTGGCCTGTCACGGTAGCAATCTCGGCCGGATTAGAGAACGTCACCGAAGACCAAGGCCGAACGGCTGCGCGGCTCCTCCAATCTCGGCCCTCCAAAACAGCGCTCCATCTCTTTTTTTCGTCACAGCTCCATCCAAGGCTATAATTCGCCCCTCGGAGGAAAGCATGCGCCTTCCATCGATGTGCGTCGTTCTACTCATCTATTGTCTGCTTGCCAGCGGAATAGCCGCCTCCCAGACCGATTCGGCTCCAGGATCTGCCAGCGCTTATTGCAACCTTACCGATGGCAAAGAGATCAGCATCCAATACCAAAACTCGGCCGACGTCACAAAAGAAGAGCCGCACCCTGGCAAGGTTTGGCTGCCTGGCGGCACTCCGATCACGCTGTTCACCGAGGCACCTCTCACAATCGCCAACGCTAATATTCCGGTCGGCGCATATAGCCTCTTCGTCCTTCCCAATAAAAAAGACTGGACTTTGATCGTGAGCAGGAACGTCGTCCCTGGCAGCTCCTACGACGAAAAGCAGGACCTGGTTCGCGCCCGCATGGAGATGGGGCAAATCAGCGCGCCCTCGAAACAGCTACAAATCTCGTTTGCCCACATGGCTCCGAAACTCTGCGGCCTGCGTCTCTATGCCGGAAAGACTGGAGCTTTCGTGGACTTTCAGGAAAAATAGGGCGCTGTCATCCTGAGCCAATTGTTCCCCATTGTCATCCCGAACGCAGCAGGACGATCCGCATGCGGATCGTCTCGCGGAGTCGAGTGATCTGGGTTTTTCTTCGCGGCCCTCTGACAACTCCCAACAAAACCCTCCCGTGCTGTTATACTCAAACCGTCTTTTCGGCCCTGCCACAGCACACATATCCAAAATCTAAAATCAGGAGCAAACCGTGAAAAGCCTTTGCACTTTGCTGCTCGCTGTTTTTTCCTTCTTCTCGGTCGCTGTTGCGCAGACCGCGCCGCCCGCCCGTACCGACGTTTACCACATCAACTTCACCAAAGCTGCTCTCGGCAAAGCCGCAGCCCTGGGAGACTACGTCAAGACACCGAATCCCAGTAACCCCATGCCGCAGCACTTCCTGGTACTGCGTCACCAGGACGGCGCGGAGTGGGATTACCTAACCATCAGCCATCTTGGAAACAGCACCACGCTGACCCCCGCCGGTACTCCGCCCCCGCCCGCCGCCCGCGATCTCAGCGAGTGGCACGGCGATACCTACGTCAACGGTCCTTCATGGTCTGATTTCGCTCGCGAAATGGGCATCGGAGACCAGACACCTAAAACTGCCAGTTCCGTTTATGTGGTCTCCGTCTACCGCGCCGCTCCCGGACATCGTACCGAACTAGAAAAAATGCTCAGCGCTCCATTGACCGCAGGCGCCACCGCCACCGGCAACATCCTTATGATGCATCTCGAGGGAGCGCCTTGGCAGTATCTCGTCATCGCACGCTACAACTCCTGGCACGACTTCGCCACCAATGAGATCAACTCCATGGCGGATACGAGCAAAGGCAAAGGTGGATGGTTCGAATTGCGCGACCATGTCGCCTTCCACCAGGACACCATCACGGACCGCCTCGCTCCGTGAGCACGGCTCAATCCGCGCAGAGACAACGTCAGTCGAGATAGCGTCGTCCGCTTTCTATATTGTCATCCTGAGGAAGTGGAGTCCTTCGCGCTGCGAAGGACTCCCAACGAAGAGCTTGCCCTGAGCTGGTCGAAGGGACTATGCATTCCGATGGAGTCCCTATGCCTGCCTCCGTGCCAAGGGGCCGTGGGAACTCACCGGGAAAGCAAGCGGAATGGGGCTCTACAGAGTCGGCTCCGTTACGCCTACGGTGCTGAACAGCCCGAGGCCTACAAGGACCAACGGCTCGACCATCGTCTCACCAGGCGCTTGTTCTGCATTCTCGCAATTAATCCCGCCCGTACTCCGTGATCTCGCCGTCGACCGACACCGCCACATACTTGTGTGTCAGGACATCTCTGAACTGAACCACCTGATGCTTCTCGCGCGCCAGTTTTCCCCATCGGCTGGGTTTGTCTCGATTCTGCTCGATGGCCTCAAAGTCCCTTCCGTCGAGGCTGAACTGAACCATCCGCAAGCGACCGCTTCCCACACGCTTCACCTTTAGCTTCTCACCCTCCAGTACGACTGCCTCTTCATTCATCAGTTGCATGGCGACCGATTGCAGCACTTTTTGTTCGGCCGTCATGAACATTTCCCACTTCTCCTCAAAAACCGGCTTCCGTTTCCGCCTGAAACACTAGGCTGATCGCCAGTCCGCGACCATCGTCCCACAGGTTACTATGCAGATTCTTGTCGATCTGAGTTCCGACTGCAGAAGCGTTTGCTCAACTGTCATCAACATTTCCCACTTTCTCTCAGGAATGTTCTCGTAAGCGCCGTCGCGTAGCAAACACGACCTCAAAATCTGGGCCGCTCATTTCACAGGTAACTGGTGAGATTCCTGTCAATCTAGATTTCTGCATTTTCAATCTGCAATCTGAAATCTTCAATCTGAAATAAAAACGAGCGGCCCACGCCGCTCGAAGCCTGACGACCGACGACTGACGACCGATGCCTAACTCTTCCCCTTCAACATCTCCACCACGCGATCAAAATCCTCCAGCGAAGCGTACTCGATCACGATCTTCCCTTTTCCCTTGCGATCCGCGATGCGCACTCGTACTCCCAGCAAGTGCTCTAATTCGATCTGCGCCGCGTGTACATTAGGATCCTGCCAGCGCGCCTGTCCCGGCTTTTTCGGATCCAGGATGGCCACATTGGTTCGGTCAACCAGTTCTTTCAGTTGCACCACCGACAGATGCTTGTGCACTGCCTCATCGGCGATGCGATGAATGCTGCCCGGATCACTTAATTGCAGTAGCACCCGGGCCTCACTGAAACCAAGCGAGCCCTCCGACAAATAATGCTGCACCATGGGCGGAAGCTTCAGCAGGCGCATGTAATTCGAGACCGATTCACGGGAGACTCCGGTCCGTTGCCCGATCTGTTCCTGAGTCAGGCCGAAATCCCGGCTCAACCGCGCGAAGCCGTTCGCCTGCTCCAGGCAATTCAGGTCTTGGCGCTGCAGGTTTTCGACAATCGTCATCTCTGCGGCTTGCTGGTCGGACACGGCGCGAACAATCGCCGGAATGGTCGTCCTACTGGCCAGCCGTGAAGCCCGGCAGCGCCGTTCGCCGAGTACCAGAACGTAGCGTCCATCTGGCGTAGGACGCACCACGATCGCCTGCACCACGCCGTTGACGCGAATCGATTCGGCCAACTCCGCCAGCGCTTCTTTCTCGAACGCTTGCCGTGTCTGGTAGGGGTTCGAGTCGATCTGATCGAGCGGAATCTGCACTACCTTGTCGCCAGCTGCCGCCCGCGCAGCTTGAGCCTGTACATCAGGTAGAACTGCGCTATGGACGCCACCGGTCTGCGGGACAGGCAGCGCGGCCGCAGTCGCCGCCACTACCCGCGGCCCCGCCGGCAGCAATGAATCCAATCCTCGTCCCAACGCTTTCCTCTTCTCCGGCACTGCCTTTTCGCTTGATGCCACATTCTCAACTATTGTCATTTTTCCTCGACCGTAAAATTCTTGTCATCCTGAGCGAAGCGAAGGATCTAGCGGTGCCCTTGGGATCTATACATCGACGACAATCGATTTAGTATATCGATAAATATCGATATACTAGGCTGTCTTATCCATCTCCTCCGTCGTTTCGCCTTTCTGCTGAACTTCTGCGGTTTGCGACGCCGCCACTTCCTGCGTCGGCAGGTGATGCGAAATGATCTCCTTAGCTAGCCGGATATAACTCTCCGCCCCGCGCGATCGCACGTCATACAACAAAGCAGGCTTACCGTGGCTTGGAGCCTCAGCCAGCCGAATGTTTCGCGGGATCGCGGTCTGGCACAGCTTCTCGCCAAAGAATCTCTTCAGCTCCGCGGTAACCTGCTGGGCCAGGTTGGTGCGCTCATCGAACATGGTGAGGACCACGCCTTCGATCGTAAGCTCCGGATTGAAGCTGCCCCGAATTCGTTCTATCGTATCCAGCAGCTCGGAGACGCCTTCGAGAGCAAAGTATTCCGCCTGCATGGGAATCAGAACCGCGTCCGCCGCAACGAGCGCGTTCAACGTAAGCAGGTCGAGGGCGGGAGGACAGTCGAGGACGATGAACTGGAAGCGCTCCCGCAGCGGCCCGAGCGCATCGCGCAGGCGAAATTCTCGGCGCTCAGCTTCCACCAGTTCTAGGTTTGCGCCGATCAGATTCTTGTGAGCCGGAATAATCCAGAGCTGTTCGAGCCCCGTGCCCTGCAGCGCGGCATCGGCGCTGGTCGCGCCCATCAGCAAATGGTAGGTGCTGATTCTCACTGGATCCTTGACCAAGCCGAGGCCGCTGGTGGCATTGGACTGCGGATCGCAATCGATCACCAGCGTATCAACTTCCGCCGCCGCAAGGGATGAGGCCAGATTGATGGCAGTCGTGGTTTTGCCCACGCCGCCTTTCTGGTTGGCTACCGCGATGACGCGTCCCATTCAGATTTTTGGAGAAGAACCTAGAGTTTCTGCAGGATAGTTCCAAGTGCGACGACTTGCAATGACGGATTTTGGTGCAGCAATAAGAAGTCAACATTTCGTTGAGCCAATTGCTGCTTTCGATCGGTTTCGCTTTTACTTTCCACAAGAGTGTTCCACGTGGAACATTCTCTCGGCTTCGTCGCGTTGGATTCTTCTTTTTTAAAGTAAAGGCTCAGCGCTCTACATTGACACGTTTGCGCAAGTGTTCCACGTGGAACACTCCGCGCATTTTCGGCCTGCGTGTAACCCTGGCGTGCGTCGCAGGCCACGCGAATTTATTGGAGGAAAATGTGCGATGCTGGCAGTGATTTCCCACTTTTGCCTGATATTAGCGTCGGCGCAGCTCATTAGAGATTATTTATTGGGCTAGATTGCGCTTTACGTTCTACTTTAGAGTAGTTATTAAGAGTCTCAACACCTCATGGCTGCAAGGTACCAATCAAAAGAATCCGATTAAGAGACAGTGGAATTTGGATGGGCGGAGACCATTGAACTTTAGGAGCAAGCTGGCCGACGAGGTCGAGCTGGGCGCGGCTGATAAGCAGAGCGAGATGGCCTTGGTTCTTTGCGAGGCGAACCGCGAGAGGTAGCGCAGCGTCGAAGCGTTCAACCGCCCGGAGGGTCACAACCTCCGCCCGAGAAAGAGGAAAGTCTTCGGCACGGCCGCCGAATACATCGACATCTGTCAATGTAAGCACTCGGCACACTTCGCGGAGAAAGGCCACTTTTCTTTGATTCGACTCGATCAACGCCAGGTGGATGCCGGGAGCCCAAAGTTTTATGGGCAGACCGGGGAAGCCGGCACCGGAACCTAGGTCAACGACTTGAACGGCTGACTCTCGCTCGGCTTTCGCGCTGGCCTCTGCCACATGGACATTCGGAAACAATTGGCGGGCGGCGAAGATCGACTCGCCGAAGTGTCGGGTGACGATTTCCTCGGGAGAGCGGATGGCCGTAAGATTGATTCGGGCGTTCCAGCGCAACAGCGTATCGATGTATGTCGATATATGTGTTAGCTGGGTAAAGGACAAAACTGCAGATTCCTCGCTCCGCCCGGAATTACAATCGTCCACCATAAATGGCTGTAGCAACTCGGCGATGCGAGCGAGGTCCATGCGATTTCAGATTGTAGATTTCAGATTACAGATTTGCGAATTGGGCGCGAAGCCGCTCCAGGTTGGGCTCAGCATTTCGAGCAGCTGTCGCACGAGCGGGACGCTCGTGCCTACATCTTGCGGCAAACTCTTTGACTTACCTCTAGTCCCCGACCTAAGATTGCGAGCCACGCACTGACGTGTTTTCTTCATGATCGATCAGACCATCTCGCACTACCGAATTATCGAAAAGCTCGGCGGTGGCGGGATGGGCGTTGTATACAAAGCAGAAGACGTCAATCTGCGCCGTTTTGTCGCGCTGAAGTTCCTTCCTGACGATGTTGCACACGATCCGCGGGCGCTGGAGCGGTTCCAGCGTGAGGCACAGGCGGCGTCGGCGTTGAACCATCCAAATATTTGTACCATCCACGAGATTGGACAGCATGAAGGGCGTCCCTTTCTGGTGATGGAATTTCTGGATGGCATGACGTTGAAGCACCGCATTGCGGGCCGGCCCATGGAGATGGAGACGCTGTTCGAGCTGGCATTGAGGTGGCGGACGCGCTGGACGCGGCGCACGCGCAAGGCATTGTGCATCGTGATATCAAGCCACCCAATATTTTCGTAACCAAACGGGGACACGCCAAAATCCTCGACTTTGGATTGGCCAAAGTCACGCAGGCCGGAGGCAGAGTTGCGCCGGCGGTCGCGGCTTCAGAGGCGACGGCCGGCGTCAGCGCGGAGCACCTGACCAGCCCCGGGACGGCATTGGGAACCGTGGCGTACATGTCTCCGGAACAAGCCTTGGGCAAGGAACTGGACGCGAGGACCGATCTGTTTTCTTTCGGCGCCGTCCTTTATGAGATGGCAACAGGGGGGCTGCCGTTTCGCGGCGAAACATCGGCGGCGCTGTTCGACTCCATTCTGCACAAGGCGCCGACGGCGCCGGTGCGGCTGAATCCCGATCTGCCGACGGAGCTGGAGCGAATCATTAATAAGGCGCTGGAAAAGGACCGGTAGCCGCGGAGATGCGGGCCGACTTGCAGCGACTTAAGCGGGACACGGAGTCAGGACGGAGAGTGACGGTTGAGGAGCCACCCGAAAGTATGGCCGAACCGCGCTCGGCCTCCGTTGAAACTCCTGGGAGTGCTACCTCAGCGGCTAAAGCCGGCGAACCCAGTGCTCTGGATCGCAGCGCTGAAGCGCTGCGCCACCCCAAACCGTTCGCTGGATCAGGAACTTCCGTATCCGGTGATTTAGGAACTAAAGCGTCTGCCGATTCGGGAACTTCTGTTGCCACAGAGAGTTTCTCGCCATCACGGATTTCTCAGTGGAAGGTCGCAGTGCCGGCTGCGGTAGTGCTGACCGCGCTGGTGGCCGGTGGGTTTTATTGGCGGTCGCGACAGGTGGGCAAGCTGACGGCAAAAGACACAATTGTTCTCGCTGACTTCACCAACACAACGGGCGACCCGGTCTTCGACGGCGCGCTGCGTCAGGGACTTTCGTCACAACTGGAGCAGTCGCCGTTTCTGAACTTGCTTTCCGACGAACATGTAGCGCAGACGCTTTCCCTGATGGCTCAACCCAAAGAAGCGCGGCTTACCAGGGAATTGGCACGCGAAGTCTGCCAGCGGACCGCCAGCGCCGCCACCATCGAGGGTTCGATCTCCAGCTTAGGCACCCAGTATGTCCTGGGCCTGAAGGCGGTGAACTGCCGCACCGGTGATGTGCTGGCTGAAGAGCAGGCGACGGCCAACGGCAAAGAGCAGGTGCTCAAAGCGCTCGGCGATGCCGCCACGAAAATTCGTGAGAAGCTGGGTGAATCGCTGGCTTCGGTCCAAAAGTTCGACGCACCGCCCGACAACGTGACCACTGCGTCACTGGAGGCGCTGCAAGCTTATGGCTTAGGATTTCAAGTGCAGACGGTGAGGAACGATTTCCCCGCCGCCGCGGCATCTTTTCAGCGCGCGATCAATCTCGATCCCAACTTCGCCATGGCCTATGCACGGCTGGCGACGAGCTACAACGGCATGGGGGAATTGACCGCGCGGCTCAAAACAGATGTTCCAATTCTGAAGGAAGCTAAGGCGGAGTAAGCGAAATTACAGTAGGGCGCCGCCACAAATCTTTGTCATGCTGAGCGGAGCGGGAACTTCGCATGGCGAAGCTCCCGCGTAGGCGAAGCATCTCTACTTTGAAACCGTAGAGTGGAAGTAGGGATTCTTCGCCTTGACAAAGACCCTTCGCAAGCGAGGGGTTCTGCTGCGCTCAAAATGACAAGGCATTTCAGTTGGATAAGACCTTTTCGATGGCGGAGCGAAGGTCGTCATAGGACATCACGCCGGGATGGTACAGAGAGACGCGGCCACTGCGATCCAGTAGCACGAGGGTCGGGGTTGTGCTGGCGCCGTACCGATTGAAGTTTTCCTTGCTGACGGGCACGGGAGCCCCCTGCAATCCGGGATAGAAGTGCTGCCAGACGCGTTCGGTGTAAGCGAGTTCATCCTTCGGCGTGGCGTCTTCGCCTTGCGCCGCGTAGCCGTAGAGTTGGGTGGGCGCCACGACGCTCAGTCCCTTGGAGCCAAACTCGGAACTCAAGCCGGCGATGATTGGGCCTTCGCTCTTGCAGTCGACGCACCAGTGGGCCCAGAAAAACAAAAGAACAGGCGATCCTTTGAGCTGGCTGAGTGCGACCGGCCTTTGGCCGACGTATTCAGCGATATTGAGCGGCGGCGCAGGACGTCCCGCAAGGCTTAGCAAGTTCAGATTTTTCTGCAAACGGGCGCGAATCGACGTATTCCCGTACCTCGCAAGACTACTCTGGAGAAGCGCCACGGCTTGCGCCTGCTGACCCTGTGCAACGAGCACCTGGGCCTGGACTTCGAGCGCGGCGCCGAGTGCAGCAGGTAAGTGCGGCTCGGAGTCCAGGGCGCGCTTCAGAAGTTGCTGTCGGGAGAGAGTCTGGGTTTGCTTGGCGTAGGACTCGGCGCGATCGAGCTGGTTAGCAACAAGGGATGCTCGTGCCATCCATGAAAGCGCTTCCAGATATTCCGGAGTAGCACCCTGCTGCGTGCGATAAGTTTGAAGCTCGGCATCAGCCGCGGTGAAGTTGTTACGGGCAAGAGAGACGCGAACATCTTCTACGATGCCGGCGAAAGAGAGAGATGACAAGAGAACCAAAATCACCAAGAGGCGCGGAGTCATATCTCCATGATGAAGGGGAGCAATCAAAAGTTCCAGCGCGCGTCGAAAACGGTGGTCACAAAACCCGTTCTCGGTTCTTAGTTTCCGGTTCTCGGTTGGCGCAACCAGTTGAGAACAATGATTTTAAGAGATGACACTTGAAATTCTGTGGCGATGTCCCCAGGCGATAAGATAAAATCGCGCTGCGTTTGATCTTGCGGTTTTTTGCAGTTTCCAGCAACTCCCGCTCAACAGCGAGACCTGCCTGCGAAAGTTCGCGAGGAATTTCAGCGCTACATCACAGAAAAAGGAACAAAGCAACACCATGGAAACAGGAACAGTAAAGTGGTTTAACGACGCCAAGGGCTATGGTTTTATCAGCCGTCAGAACGGGGAGGACGTATTCGTCCACTTTTCAGCCATTCAAGCGGGGGGATTCCGCAGCCTGCAGGAAGGCCAGCAAGTGCAGTTCGACGTGGTCAAAGGCCCCAAGGGGTGGCAGGCCGAGAATGTGAAGGCGGTGTAGACCACTGAGGAAAGGCAATGGTTCCAAAAAGGGCGGCCGACGGGTCGCCCTTAGCTTTTTGCGCATAGAGAAATGGCATCAGGAGTACGGCGCAGGTAGTCCGAGATCACGGCGGTGTTGCCGCATTTGTTCTTGTTGGTTGGTCAAAATGCGGAGACTCGAAAGTGGCTTGCCGGTGCAAAGCAGTACGAAACCGGCATCTCGATCCTGAGGGTAATAGCTGGCGGAATCGGACTGATCGACGTCGCCGCCGTTCAGCAGGCGTCCGGCGCAGGTGAGGCATCGTCCCTGATGGCAGAGGGCGGGCAACTTGACCCCCGCGGCCGCGGCAGCATCCCAGATGTGCTGATCGGAGCGAACAAGGATGGTGCGTTCCCCGTCCGGCAGTAAGAACGTAACCGGAAAAATCGATAACTCTGGCACGCTCGTAGTTTATGGGACAAGAGAAAATCCTGCCTGAGCACACTCTCCAAAGCTGGCAGAGCGAGGAATCTGATGTTTCGGCGAGTACAAAACACCAAGTCCCTCCACTCCGCGGCATGATTCCTCGAATCATCCTGCTCCGCTCGGGATGACAATCGTTTATGGGTTGTAGAAGGCGGCGTTCTTACTGTACGGCGCGTGACCGGGTTCGCCACGCCGGAAGTGTCCCGAAGGAATAACTTTCCCGTCGCGTTCTCGTGCCAGCAGCTCGATAAACCAGGCTTCGTGCTCGATTTCTTCGTTAAGAATTCGGGCGGCCATGTCATACGTGCGCGGGTCTTTGCCGAAAGTCATGTCGCAAACCGCGCTCCAGCTTCGAATGGCGCAGCGTTCGGATTCCATTAATAGAGTAAGAATGTTGACCACGGTGGGAGGGCTAGGCAGCTTCGCCGCGGTACAGCCAGCCTGATCGTGGAAGGCGGGGAGATCATTGGGCAACTCGCCTCCTAATTCATAAATCCGCGGAACGATCAATTCCCAGTGAGCGCGATCTTCCAGACGGGCGTCTTCGCAAATCTCTTTGTAATCTTCGTAACCGGCCAGGTGCATGCGGAGAATGGTGTAGTAGTAATGGTGCTGGCGAACTCAGCCGCAGCGTTGGCAATGAGCATCTTGATCAGCTTTTCAACGTCGACGCCACGAGCGCGGATAACTTCGACACCTACCCGCTGGCTGACGTCCCCGTGTTTGACCACATCTTTGTCATCTTTACCGGGCATATGACCTCCTTTTCGTTGTGAGTGTAGCGTGTAGGTAGTCTATAAGTCTAAGATATAGTCTCTATCATTCTCATAGGTTCTGCCTCTGGCAGACTAAGCATCTACGTCATGCAAATTCATCAACTCCGATATTTTTGTGCCGTGGCCAGGGAGGGCAGTTTTACTCGCGCCGCGGAGCATGAACACGTCGCGCAACCTTCCCTCTCGCAGCAGGTGAGGAAGCTGGAAGATGAGTTGGGAGCGCGGCTGCTAGATCGTTTGGGACGGACCGTGCGGCTGACCTCGTTTGGTCAGATCTTTATACAACGCGCGGAGGCCATTCTGCGAGAAGGTCAGCGACGCCAAGCGCGAGATGGAGGAGATGGCGGGTGACGACCGGGGCAGGATCGTCGTGGGCGCGGTCCCCATCATTGCGCCTTATTTCCTGCCAGAGCGGCTGGCGACCTTCGCCGTGACGTTTCCTGGAGTACGGGTCAGTGTCGTGGAAGAAATCACGCCGGTGCTGCTCGAGCGCCTTCAGGAAGCTGCCATCGACATGGCGGTGCTGGCTCTGCCGGTGCCGGGAGACCAGTTCGTGTGTGAGGAACTTTTGCGGGAGCCGCTTTATCTGGCGGTGCCGCAGAAGCACCGGCTGGCGTCGAAGTCCGGGGTTTATCTCAGAGAGATTGAAGGCGACTCTTTTCTACTGCTCAAAGAAGGACATTGCTTTCGTGAGAACACACTTGCGGCTTGTGGACGAGCTCGGCTCGAGCCTAACGTAGTTTTTGAAAGTGGACAGTTTGCCACGATTTTGGCGATGGTGGCGGCCAATACCGGCGTTTCCGTTGTGCCGCAGATGGCAGTTGAAAAGCGGGAGGGGTGTCGGTTCATCCCTATCGCGGACGAGGGAGCCTACCGCCGAGTGGGAGTGGTGCAGCTCAAACAACACTTCTGCAGCCGCGCGCAACAAACCTTCCTGCAGCACTTACAGAAAAGCGCCACACTTGCTTCGACGGTTAAGCCGCCGCTGCCTGCTCCGCATCGGCTACCGAGTTAAAGAAGTGAAATTGTTCGACGCGCGTGAGCGTGCTGAGGACGAGAGGACCGGTGAGAGACAGGATGCGCTGTCCATCCTGAGAACCGGGGGTATCTTCAATAACCAGGGGCTGTTGTAGCATGGCGTGATATTAAGATGCGAAGCGCCCAGCAATTGTTAACGCCATGTTAATTCTGTAAGGCTTGAGGGAAATCCAAAAGATGCCTGTGGTCTCTCGCGGTGTGATTTCGTTAGGAGGATCGAACGCATGGCACTGAATGTAGGGGATGTTGCGCCGGACTTTGAGTTGGCGGCGGTGGAAGGCGAACGACAATTTAAGGTCAGGCTCAGTGATTTTCGGTTCAAGAAGCACGTTGTAGTGACCTTTCATCCCTTAGATTGGACCCCAACTTGAGCGGCACAGGTGCCGGCGTTCGACTCGGACCGCGAGAAGTTCGCCGCGCTTGATGCCCAGGTCCTGGACATAAGCACAGATTCGATCCTCAGTCATATCGCGTGGCAGAAAAAAGATATCGGGACAATGCACTTGCCGCTATGCTCGGATTTCTACCCTCATGGCAACGTAACTGAGGCATTCGGCGTCTTGCGGGAGGGGCCGCCTGTTCCCGGCATCAGCGAACGGGCGGTGTTCATTGTCGATAAGAGCGGAATGATTAGGTTCGCCAAAGTGTATCCGCTGGACCACACACCCAATAACCAGGAATTGCTGGAGGCACTGCGAAAGATCAGTAATAAGTGATTGGGCCAACGGCAACCTTTAACCGCTAAGCTCGCAAAGAACACAAAGAAAAGCTCTCCACTTTGCCTCTGACTACGCGCTTTCGGTTTTGCGCCATGTACGCAGGTTTACGCCGTAGAGCACAATACAAAAAAGATTAGCGGGAACGAAGCCCAATTGCGACGTTTTCACGCCGATGACACAAATGATTGCGCTATTTACTGCCGCCAGCACCCAGCCCTGCCAACATCTTCTTCCCACAAGAAGAGTTGAGAAGATGGTAAGCATGCAGGACAAGTAGTCAAGTCGCAACACGAGCGAGAGCACCTCAGTTTTCATATCGACTATTTTGTCGCAACACATGCCACATTGTGCGCGATAGACCAGGCGAAAACGTAACCTTCGTAACTTTGGGAGCGGGTGGGCTTGGGTGCAGGGCGACTTTTACATTTTCCAGCCAGTATTCATGGGCATGGACAATGAGGTCAGCGCTAATCGAGTCGCCTGGCGATAGCTGGTCCAACGTGTTTCCGGGCTCAACTTTGTATGGCATCGTCATAGCTTCCATGAATCCGGGGATCGCCTCGGCCTCCACGTTGACGGTTTGGGATTGCTTATCGATCGACATGACCTTGCCTTTTAACGAATAGCGCTTCTCGTTGCTATCGCTACCTTTTTTGGATGGCGTGCAAGCGGATAGTAAGATCGTTGCCACCAATGCCAGCGTGACCGATGTCATATTTTGAGCTACGAACCTCATAGTCGTTCTCCTAATCTTACTCAGCCGGCCACGGTAAGATTCCGCGCCCTGCAGCCTAGTAGTGGAAGCGGTAGCGCATTTCTACGTAAATCTCCCGCGGGTTGTTCCAGTGAAACCCGCCGAAAGTCTGGCTGTTGTCGAGATCCACGCGGCGGTTAGCCACGTTCAGGGCGTGCAGCGATGCGGAGAATCGCTCACCGAAATCCTTTCCGAGGGAAAGATCGAAGGTTGTGTGTGGCGGCAAATGATCTCCGGGATAAGGCTCTCCCGGAAAGGCGTTACTGAAGCCCGAGCCGTAGTAAACATTGGTTGAGGCAAAAGACCGCCATGGGAGTGACGCGTCACCGCCCACGTTGAGCGTGTTGCGCTGGTCGTGATCGAGCGGGAAGAGCGGAGTTGGCGGGGAGAAGTTCGTCAGGCCGCCCGTGATAGGTAAAGCGCCCTCGGCAATTTGATTGGAGTAGGCCAGGTGCGCCTGTCCACGATGGGCGATCCGCGGCGTGCGGAGGGTGAGCTCCCAGCCCCGGATGACGGCTTGCGCAATCGTTATGGGAAAGCAGGCTCCAGATCCGATGCAGCTGTGATCGAAGAAGTTCCGAGCGTTGGTTTTGAAGTTGTCAGCATCCAGCGTCCATCCACGGTAGGGAATGGTTACGCCGAACTGGTGCTCTTCGTCGCGCTCGCCGTGAAGCGTCAGGAAACCGCAATTATTAGCGTTGCAGAAATCAACTACGGGACCGGAAACGGTAATCAGCGGGGGCGCTTGATAGTAATGGCCGTAGAAAGCGCGGAATGTCCACTTGAGTCGTGGAACGTTGAGGGCGGCACCAAAGCGCGGACTAATCGCGTTCTCGGTGACTCCGCCAGAAAAATGAGTCGGTCGCAGGCCGGCAGAAAGTGTCAGCCAGGGGAAAGGCTTAAATTTGTCGTCGAGAAAGAAAGCTGCAAGACTGCCGGAGGGATGCTCACGGTCGGTAAACGGCGGATTGCCACTGCCGTCGTTGAAGATTGCGCCGAAGAGTTCGTTGTCCTTCTGGTAGAAGCTGTACAGGCCCATCTGAAGATTGTTTCTCGCCACATTGGCATTAAAGCTGACCTGGCCTCCGGCATAGTTAGAGGTGCGATGGTCTGTGGATGCGATGGGCGTGTCGTTGGACATGCTGTCGTAGTTCGCGCGGTTGTGGTGGTAGAAAGGCGAGATCGTCAGCAATGTTTTCGAGTTAAAGGTGTGAACCCAAGAGAAGTTCACAAAGGCATCGCCTTCATGCTGACCATCACGCAGGCCGATGCTGGGGTATTGCGCCACAAAACCGTTCTCCGGAATCGGCGCGTTCTCGACGTCGTTGGGGTTGGGATCGTAAGGAATCTGGTAGTAGTCCTTGCGCAGCGAGGTCACGAAGCGCAGCTGGTTGGAAGGATCGACGTTGAAAATGAGGGAACCGAAGCCGCCATAGCCGTTGGCAGCATCGTGAACCACCTCCGGAACGGGCGTCTGCAAGCCCAAATTGCTACGGTTCCCGTTCACACTGGCATAATAAGCGAAACGCTCAGTGTGACTGCCAAAACTTAGCTGAACATTTGTCTGATAGAAGTTTCCTGCGCTCAAGATGACCTCGGCTTCGTTGTTGCGCTCGAAACCAGTGCGAGGCACGATGTTGAACACGCCGTAAGTCCTGTCCCCAAATTCCGCGCCATAACTTCCACGATTGACTTCCAGATAGTCAATGTCTTTGGGGTCAATTTGCGGGCCGAGATTCGACGCGATATTGGTGTTGGGCACGGGAATGCCATCGATCAGCCAGCTGGTCTGATGTCCGCCGCGGATGTGGAGCTGGTCGTGGGTGAAATATGCACCAGGAACGTAGTTGGTAATCATAGCCAGACTATTGCTGCGATCGGCGCCGGGAGTACGCTCGATCTCGGTGCGGCTCACCAGCGTGATGGGAGTGGCGGAATCGGTCGGGGCTAGCACCGGCGCAGCCGATACGTTTACTGTTTCCTTAGCACCGGCCAGGCGGAGTTGAAAATGCATTACGGGTTCGGTACCGGAGTTCACCACGACGTTCTGCGCAGCCTGAGTAAAACCGAGGTCGGCGACGGTCACAGAATACTCACCAATGGGAACCGCGTTGAACTCAAACGAGCCGTCGGCATTGGTGGAGGCTTGTGCGGCCCATTCCGATGATTTGGCCCGAAGCATCACCATGGCTCCCTGAACGGGACGATGCTGGGGGTCGTGAATGATTCCGCGCACGGAGCCGAAGATGGTCGCGAACGCGGCCGCGGCCAACAGCAGTGGGATGGCGAGAAGTTGGATCCGGATGAAGTGCATCAGTTCTCCTAACGCTTTGAGCCCGGGCAAATGTCCTTGACCCCAGGGGCTTAAAGCCCGCAATCACTCGAGAGTGCGTATGGCAACGCTGAAGCGCTGCTCCACCCAAGAGCAGTGCCGAATTGCGCTCGGCTGGGATGGGTTCCTTTGACTTCGCTCGGGACAGGCCCCGCTGCCCGTCCCCACGTGGTTCTTCTCTTCAGCTAAGCGATGGAGAACTGGGGAGGGGCGCGGACGGAACCAGAGCGCTTGCCAGCCGCCGTCCGATGCATCGGGGAGAGTTCGGATGGCAGCGGTACTGAGGCCGGGATGACCGAAGTGTTTGCTGATGGCCGCAGATGGGCCCAGAGCGAAACTGTAAAGAGACGACAACAATCGTGGCGGCAGCAATCGGGAGTGGATTGAATCTCAGAAACCCGCTGTGCGTCGCGCATGGGCTTGCGCATACAGCAGCTATGCGGCGTCGGTGTGGAGATCGCCAGAGCCACTGGAGCAAGAGTGCTCACCAGCAGCAGAATGAGCAGCAATCTAGCGGTCAGATGACGCATAAGAACCCAGTTTAAGTACTTTCCCAAGAGAACGATCGTCCGAGCATACGTTAGTACCCCGCGGGACGCAACCAGCCAACAATGATAACCGTTGAAGGCGCAGAATATTCCTAGGAATCAGCAACTCCGATTATTTCCACAACACCCAGTGCCCGCCGTTGGTGAAGACTATGACCAAATTCATCACCACGATCATTAAATCGTAATGCCAGCCGTAGGTTTTCTTACCCCAGAAGCCAGTGTGCCAGACGAAGATCTTTTTCTGGATAGCACCCAGCATGATGAGAATCAGTCCCAAAGCGGCCAACTGGATCAAAACGCCGAAAATCACGCCCAAGCTACCTGACACTTCGGCTGCGCCAAGGAATATGGTAAAGCCTTTGCTCATGCCGATGTCTTTAGCTCGGGCCTCTGGATCTTTAAGATGGTTCCAGCCGCTGGTGATAAAAATCAAGCCGACCATAAGACGGAGAAGCAGGAATCCGAAATCTGCAAACTGGCTGAGTTGAGGGAACACGATTCCTTCTTGTCGCAGGGCAAACAACGCGTTTACGGATCTCACGCGCCAGACTTTCTGAGCGTCAATGAGAATCTTGAACTCGCGTTTTCATTCTACAAGTGGAAAACATTACTCTGAAAATCATTGACCTAATGAGGCATGATAGGCGACATGACCACCATTATCCTTCTCACCATCTCCAACATTTTTATGACTTTTGCCTGGTATGGCCACTTGAAATACCGGCAGGCGCCCTTATTTAAAGTGATCGTGATTAGCTGGGGCATCGCCTTTTTCGAATATTGTTTTCAAGTGCCGGCAAATCGCATTGGGTCTTACGAATTCAGTGCTGCTCAGCTTAAGACCATCCAGGAAGTTATTACGCTTACTGTTTTCTCTGTCTTCTCCGTCCTTTACCTGGATGAGCAGATCAGGTGGAACTATATGGTGGGATTTGGATTGATCGTGACCGCGGTCTTCGTGATTTTCAAGAAATGGTGAAAGAGGCGGAGACGCAACGGCGCCCACAATTATCACGATCGAGCGACGTGGCGCTCTTCAGGCTTGGCAGCCCGGTCTAGTCGGCAAGCGTGAGAAATGCAATAGCGGTTGCGCGCAAACCAGCGATATCCGATGTGGATCAACCGGTTGAATCCAGGGAGGCTGAACACGGCGTAGAAAGGCCATGCCCACCAAATTCGCCGGGTAACATGCAGGTAGACGTCGGCTCCTGAAACTGATTCCCCGTGAGGAGTGAGCAAGCGGATGTCATACAGGAGTTGTTCAGGTGGGAGTTGCAGTCGCTTCATCATCCAAGCCTCTTGAAGCGCGGCAACGCCAAACCCATGTTTGACCAGGGTCGGCTGCCAGAACTTCAGCCACCGAGAACAGAAACTGCACTCGCCGTCGTACAGTACCCAGCCTTTGTCGGGGTCTGGCATCTAGATTCTTCGGCCTCCGTATACCGTAACTTCGGATCCCTCGGCGAGAAATGCCGAGGAGGGCCGCGTGCTCAATACGGCAGCTAGCTCCTTGCCGTAGAACTGTTCGGTGTCACCCTCAAAATTAGGATCCTTCGCCTTCCAGATTCCCCACCGCGGGTGGGCGACTTCATATTCCATGCAACCGCCATCTCTCTGAGCGGCATATCCCCAGTAGTGCTCGGTTATGAATTGCTCCTCGGAGCCGGCTTCGGGAACAACCGGATCGCCGCTTACGGTCAGGCTTATTCTGTTCGAGCCCGGTTTGGACCACCAACTATAAGTTACGCTTCGTGCTCCACCGCCGCCAGAGGTGATGTTATGTGACATGTTAAAGCGCACATAGTTTTCGTTATAAAAAATGTGAGCGAGCTTGGCGATCGCCCAACGGGGGACGATTTCGCGGATAAACACAACGCCTCTCTTCATGATGACGCCATCTCGACGCTGTACGTAGAGACGCAGGTTTACTTCCTCAAAGTTGGAATGGAAGGGGAAGGAGATTCCGCACACCCTGGTATTCAGGAAGCGGAATCCGATCAAGCTGAGGAATGCCCGCCCGTTCCAACAGTCTAGTTCCGTTCCAGCGGGGACGAATTTGCGGAGCACGGCTGGATCTGCGTCGTAGTTCAGCATGACCAGATCACGCCACTGCGCAGTCAGAAACACCTTCCCCGGCTTCATGTCTTTAGGATGTGCCGTACGCGTGATTCGCTTCAGGTCGTAACGATAGTTTGGGGAGTTGAGCGGCCAAATTCCGCTGTGTTAGCATCCTAGGCTTTGGCGTGTGAGGCGATGTTGGCCGATAGGCCGTGCTTTTCTCTAAGTCGTTCTTCTGGGCGTCATTGCGGAGGTTCCGCAGATTCCAGGATTTCGGAGTTTTGTTCTCACACGGGCGAGAACGCCCGCGCCTACACTATCGGACAAGGAGTGAACTGGTGAAAGTTTACGAAGGCGCGAATATCCGTAATGTGGGGGTGGTGGGACACGGGCATGCGGGGAAGACCTCGCTGGTGTCGGCCATGCTTTACAGCGCTGGCGCAACCCAGCGGATGGGGCGGGTGGACGACGGATCCGCGACCACCGATTACGACGACGAAGAGATTGCGCGCAAGATGTCGATCGCTGCCAGTCTGGTATACGTGGAGTGGGGAAAGACCAAGATCAACATCGTGGACACCCCCGGGTTCAACATGTTCGTCCACGAAGCCAAACTGGTACTGCCAGTCGTGGATGCCGCCATCGTTGTGGTGGATGGCGTCGCCGGTGTCGAAGTTGTCACTCAGCGGGTGTGGAACTACTGCGAGGAATTCAAGACGCCCCGGCTCATCGTGGCGAGCCGCATGGATCGAGAACGCGCGGATGCGGAGCGCGTGCTGGAGTCGCTGACTAACGCATTCGGGCGTTCGGTCATTCCACTCGAGCTGCCGATTGGGAAAGAGAAGAATTTTAGAGGCGTAGTTGATCTGGTCACCATGAAAGCCTATACCTACGAGCTTGGCGGGAATGGCAAGGGAAAAGAAACCGAGATTCCCGCTGACATGAAAGATAAGGCACAAGCGGCACACGAGAAGCTGGTGGAGTTGGTGGCCGAGGGCAACGATGCGCTGATGGAGGAATTTTTCGAGAAGGGAACGATTCCAGAAGAAGACCTGATTCCGGCGCTGCACAACGCCATTCGAGAAGACAAACTCTTCCCCGTGATTTTTGGTTCTGGGTTAGGCAACGTCGGGGCTGACCGGGTAATGGACTTCATTGTGGACTACACACCAGCACCCGCGGAGCACGAATGGGTGCAGGGAGAAGTTGCAGCCTCGGGCAACGGCGAGCCGCCGCGCCGCAAGGAGGCGGACTCGGAACCGGTTTCAGTCTACGTTTTCAAAACGGTTTCTGATGCTTTTGCCGGACGGATTTCCTACTTCAAAGTTTTCTCCGGCGTACTGAAGAATGATGCCACGCTACAAAACTTCTCTCGGGGTTCGGCAGAGAAGTTGTCACATATCTCGATCATGCAAGGCAAAACCGCTGTGCCAGTGACTGAACTGCATGCGGGCGACATTGGAGCCGTGGCGAAACTGAAAGACACCCTCACCGGCGACACGTTGGGGGACAAGAACGCGCCCATTCAATATCCCAGGGTCAAGCTGCCGGAGCCGGCGATCACGTTCGCCATTGAGCCCAAGAGCCGGGCGGACGAAGACAAACTCGGACCCGGCATCCACAAGCTGATGGAGGAAGATGCGATGCTGCGCTTCTTCCGCGATCCGCAAACCAAGGAATTCCTGATTGCAGGTACAGGACAGCAGCACATCGAAGTAGTCGTCTCGAAGATGAGGAAGCGCTACCACACCGAAGTGAATCTGAAAGCGCCGAAGGTTCCCTACCGCGAGACGATTCGCGGCAAGGCTGACGTGCAAGGACGGCATAAGAAGCAAACCGGCGGCCACGGGCAGTATGGCGACTGCAAAATCAAAATGGAGCCGCTGCCTCGGGGAGGAAACTTTGAATTTGTGAACGATATTTTTGGCGGCGCGATCCCCAAAAACTTCATTCCGCCAGTGGAAAAAGGGATCAAAGACGCAGCGGCGCGCGGTTATCTGGCAGGCTATCCGGTCGTGGATTTCAGAGTGACTTTGTACGATGGGTCGTATCACGATGTGGATTCGAACGACTTGTCGTTTCAAATGGCCGGCCGAATTGCATTCAAGAAAGCCATGGAAGTTGCCAAACCGACGCTACTGGAGCCGGTTATGGCAGTGGAAATCACAGTTCCGGACGAATTCGCCGGCACAATCATGGGCGATCTCAACAGCCGGCGCGGACGCATCCAGGGCATGGACAACAAAGCTGGCAACACCGTGGTGAAGGCTGAAGTGCCGATGGCTGAGATGCTGACCTACGGCGCCGATTTAACCTCGATGACCCAGGGCCGCGGCAGCTTCAACATGGAAATGCATCACTACGATGTGGTCCCGGGGCAATTGCAGGAAAAGATTATTGAGAAAGCGAAGGCAGAACGGGGAGAAGTGAAGGAGGAGGAAGAATAGACCAGATTTAGTCCTGAACTGGTGATAGATAATATCTGCGGGTTCTAAGAAGTCTTCAATCCTTCCGCTTTGGCCAGCTTGGCCTGGCGTTTGTCGAAAGTCCAGAATTGTTCTGCTCTTAGCTCCAATGCGCAGGCGACATGTAAGCTGTCCAGCGTCCTTATGCCGAGTTTCGGCCCGTGGAGACGGGCGAGATCGGCGCAGAGGTCGAAAGCGTTTTCGGGCAGAGGGGTTTCGGTCCATAGTCCTGCGGTTTGATCGTTTCTTAAGTGACGATAGATATCCTGCGCGTCCACCGCGGAAATCCTGCGGTAAAAGACTTGCTGGGCAATGGCATGAATGCACTCCGCTAAATGAAGGGGGCTAAACCAGAGACGCGGATTCAAATTCATCAACTCTTGCGCGGCTGCAGAATGAACATCCTGCACGTACACTGATACGAAGAAGCTGGTGTCTGCGTAAATAGTCAATAGCGGCCGCGATCCCTTATCAAATCATCGACTATCGGTAGAACCCGATCGCCAAAAATATTTTTGCGTCGGGCGGCGAAGTCGGGGTACTTGACCGGATGCTTTTCGTGCTGCTTTTCGGGAACAATGCGGGCAATGACGCGGTCACGCTCCCGGAGTTCAACGGTATTCCCCGCCCTGAGCCAGGCTTTCAGGCGACGGGTATCGCGGAGCTGGCGTAAATTCACAGAAGGCATACTAGTATTGTGACACATTATGTGGCACAATATCAACATGCCTTGCGGAGGCTATTACTTCTTCGGTTTGGCCGACGGCGGCAGCAACCCATTCAGGCGCAGATACATCGCGACAATGGCATAGTGATCGGCCCAAGTGCTGGCCAACGCTAGGAAGGCCCAAGCGCGAGGGCGAGGCTTACCGTCAAATCCCTTGATAGAATCGCCCAGCTTGGAGTCGTCGGCTTTGGAGAGAGCGTCAGCGCAGAAATCAAACGACGCTTTCACCGCGGCCACCAACTTCTCCTTGCCTTCGGTTCCCTTCAACTCATCGACTTTCGGCTGGGGGACGTCGCCAACGTTGGCGCAAAAGAAATCATTTCCCTCAACGATGTGAGCGGCCATTTCGCCAAAGGACATTTGTTCCGGAGTTGGCTTATAGCTGAACTTGTCGGCCGGCATTTCTTCAATAGCAGCGACTGTGTTTTTCTGGCGACCTGGCAGACCGTCGCGCAGCACGGTTGAAACCGGATTCTTGGTCTGTTGGGCGAAGGCAACGGCAGATGAAGCGAGCAAAAGGACAGCAAAAAATCGTCGCATGAACACACCTCCAGAGAGTGCGATGCAGAGTGCGGTGCAAGGATAAACCCCAGCCGGGGAGTTACGCCACTCAAGGTTGCACTAAGCTCGCCGAGCTTCGCTCGGCCGGGCGGGTGAGGACACCTGCCCCTACACACGCACTTCGGGAGTGGCTTCGAGCAAGGTTCGGGTATAGGGATGGCTGGGCTGAGTCGTGATCTGTTCGGTGGGTCCTACCTCAACAAGTTTCCCGCGGTACATCACGGCGATGCGAGTAGCCAGATACCGCACCATCGGCATGGAATGTGAGATGAACAGGTAAGTCAGTCCGAATTCGCGTTGGAGTTGGGCGAGCAGATTTATGATTTGCGCTCCTACGCTTACATCGAGCGCTGAGACTGGCTCATCGGCGACGATGAATCGCGGCCGCAGAGCCAGAGCTCGCGCTATACCGATGCGCTGTCGCTGGCCGCCGCTGAATTCGTGCGGGAAACGCTGCCCGACTGAGGGGTCAAGGCCGACGGTGCGGAGCAGTTCGACGACGCGAGCGCGAATCACGGCCTTTCCCAAAGAACCTGACCAGGGGGAGCCCCTAGGGCCGTCGTTACCTGATTCGCCGTGGATGATAAGGGGCTCACTGATGATGTCTTCCACTCGCATGCGGGGATCGAGTGATCCGAAGGGGTCCTGAAAGATGATCTGCATGTCGCGACGCAGACCGCGCATTTCAGCGTGGCTGGCGGCCAGCAGATCGCGGCGATGGAAACGAATACCACCCGAAGTCGGTTCGATCAAGCGCAGCACCAGGCGGCCGAGCGTGCTCTTGCCCGATCCGGACTCGCCGACCAGGCCCAAAGTCTCGCCGGCATTGATGTCGAGTGAGACCTCATCCACGGCCCGGACATGACCTTTCGTACCCCCGCCGAAGATGGATTCGCCGAGCGGAAAGACCTTGGTCAGGTTTCGGACTTCAAGCAGAGCCACAGGCGGATAGTAACATCGGGGCGCACGGGACTCGACCGCTAAAAACTCCCGCAGCCACCGAGGATTTTCCTAGAGCGAAGGAGTATAGTTCGGCCCCGACGTCACATCACACAAGGAGGCCGTATGCATAAACTGTTTTTGGTGGTCTGTTCAATGTGCCTGTGCGCCCCGATAGCCATGGCCCAAGGCAAGGTGGATTCTCAATGGAATTGCGCTAAAGCCACGGTTGCACACAACATCGACGTGGGAGATCAGCCTGCTCATGCCTATTCGATTGCCCAGTTTACCTGCACCGCCAAGAAAGGCGAGATTGAAGGCCAGAAAGAGAAAGAGGGCACAGCTACTCAATTCGATGACGTGAAGGGGAACGGTTCGCGATTTCATGGTGTTTTCGTCGAAACGCTGGCGAATGGGGACAAGCTTCATGTCAGCTACGAAGGCACGGCGACGATGGAGAAGGGGCAACTCCAATCAGCCAGCAATGCGTGGTCCATCACTAATGGAACCGGGAAGCTCAAGGGAGCAAAAGGGAAAGGCACCTGTAAGGGAAAGGGTAACCAAGACGGTTCCTCTGTATACGACTGTGCGGGCGAATACACCCTTGCGAAGTGACAGCTGACTTTTGCATGCCGCCGCCCCTCGGGGCGGCCTTTCTTTTACTGCCAATCCCCGCCAGCCGCAATTGACGGGTAGGTATTATGGCGACGGGCGGGCGGGTGGCCCAGCCTTTCGCGTTCTTTGCGAAGGCTGGGGTCGTTCAGGCGTCACAGCACATGCTCGGGCATCACCCATCGTAGAAGCAATACCACTGGCGTTCTCTTTCCAGCGCATCGACAAACGTGTCGCGGGCCTGCTCCTCCAGCATACCGTTCTGGCAGCCTCGCGGCATTTGCGTTACCTGCATCGCAACCCGGTGAAACGGGGATTAGTGGTGTCGCCGGAGGATTGGATATGGAGCAGCTTTCGGCACTATGTCGCGGGCGAAGATGGGGCGGTGGGCGGGTGGCCCGGCCTTTCGCGTCTCTTTGCGAAGGCCGGGGTAGTTCACTCGTCACAGAAAGACCGCGATGAACAGTCAATGATTCCTATTGCGGGTGCTCCAGGTCTGCCTGTCTTGCGCGATCTGGGAACGAAACTTATCCGATTTATGTTAGGGGGGCCAGTTCTGATCACAAAGATTTCACCATCGTTGATGCGCGTTCGCAAAGGTGGCCACCCGTTCGTATGTCACAAAAACGTGCACCACCCCCGCGACCGCCCGCCACGCAACGCCCCCGCCCCAGGGGGTCACTTTTGCCGTCGCCATAATATCTACCGGGCATCGCGTTGACTTCTCTCTAGAGCGTCCCTAACATGGCAGCCCAGCAGCTCATAGCAAACTCTGCATCCATGATCGGCCAGACCATCTCTCATTACCGCATCACGCAGAAGTTGGGCGGCGGTGGCATGGGCGTGGTCTATGAGGCCGAAGACCTCCGCCTGGGCCGGCGAGTCGCGCTCAAATTCTTGCCCGATGAGCTGGCGCAGGATCCGCAGGCCCGGGATCGTTTTCAGCGCGAGGCGCGCGCCGCATCGGCATTGAACCATCCCAATATTTGTACGATTTACGACATCGGGGAGGATGAGGGCCGTCACTACATTGTGATGGAGTATCTCGAGGGTACGACGCTGAAGTACCGCATCGAAGGCAGGCCAATGTCCATTGATCAATTGCTGGACTTCGGAGCGCAAGTGGCTGATGCCCTGGATGTGGCCCACACGGCGGGAATCATTCATCGTGACCTCAAGCCTGCGAACCTGTTTCTGACCAAACGAGGACAAGCGAAGATTCTGGATTTCGGACTAGCCAAGGTAGTGTCGGGGCCGGTACCACAACTGCAGCCGGTGGCGTCTTCTTCGCCCACAATAGCGGTGAATGATGCCGCACACCTGACCAGCCCAGGAAGCACGGTAGGCACGGTGGCCTACATGTCACCCGAGCAGGCGCGCGGGGAAGATCTAGACATGCGCACCGATCTTTTTTCTTTCGGCTCGGTGCTCTACGAAATGGCAACGGGCCGGCAACCTTTTACCGGCAACACCTCGGCGGTCATCTTCGATGCGATTCTGAACCGAGCCCCCACAGCGCCGGTGCGACTGAATCCGAATTTGCCGGCGGAACTGGAGCGGATCATTAACAAAGCTCTGGAGAAAGACCGCGACTTGCGTTACCAGGTGGCGTCGGAGATGCGCGCGGACTTGAAACGCTTGAAGCGGGAGATTGATTCTAGCAAGAGTTCGTCAGCAAGCGCGGCCGCCGAGCCAGCGATCACACCGGCGTCATCCGGGACGTCTGGAATGGCATCCTCATCTCATGCAGTGCGCCCGGCCTCGGCGATATCTGGTCCAGCCTCGTTGCCTGTGGCGGCCGCGCCTAAGAGCCGAAGGCTCTGGTACATTGCTGCCGCTGCAGTGGTGGTCACGGCTGCGGCCATTGGCGGAGTTTTGTACACGCGGCGTGCGCATGCGCTAACGGAGAGAGATTCGATTCTGCTGACCGACTTTGTGAACACCACCGGAGATGCGGTCTTCGATGGAACTTTGAAGCAAGCTTTGGCAGTGCAACTGGAGCAGTCGCCCTATCTGAACGTGTTTCCCCAGGAACGGGTTCGGGACACGCTGCGCTACATGGGACGCTCGCCTGACGAACGGATCACGCCTGACCTCGCGCGGGATGTCTGCAAGCGCGAGGGGATTAAGGCGGTGCTGGACAGCTCCATTGCCACTATCGGAAGCCAATACGTGGTGGGAGTGGACGCGGTGAATTGCCAGACTGGCGACAGCCTGGCCCGCGAGCAAGTTCAGGTAGCTCAAAAAGAGCAGGTGTTGGGGGCAGTAGGCAAAGCAGCTTCGAGCCTGCGGGGCAAGCTGGGCGAGTCGCTGGCTTCGGTGCAGAAATTCGACGCGCCCGTCGAAGAAGCTACGACTTCGTCACTAGAGGCGCTCAAGGCCTTCAGCCTGGGCGAGGCGGAGCGCGACAAAGGATCGGAGTTGACTGCGATCCCGTTCTACAAACACGCAATCGAACTGGATCCAAATTTCGCAGTGGCTTACGCGCGGCTGGGCCAGTCATATCGCAACACCGGTCAGAGTCGGCTGGCTATCGAAAATACCAAGTTAGCATTCGAGCGGAAAGAACGGGCGAGTGAACGGGAGAAGCTCTATATCACCACTCATTATTACGACAACGTCACCGGAGAACTGGACAAGTCAATCGAGGCCTATCGGCTATGGAACCGGACCTATCCGCGAGACTCCATTCCCACCAATAATCTCGGGGTTGACTATAACGACATCGGCAAGTTTGATCAGGGCCTGGTGGAAGCGCAGGAAACTATGCGTCTGGATCCCAATAGCGCTTTCAGTCACGGGGTTCTGGGAGGCGCATACTTGGGGCTCAACCGCTTGGCCGAGGCCAAGGCGATTCGTCAAAAGGAAGTAGTACTTAAGCTCGACGGGATGAATACCCACGCCGACTTGTACATTTTGGCCTTTCTTGAAGGCGATCCAACTGGAATGCAGCGTGAGGCGGAGTGGGCAAAAGGCAAGCCAGATGAATTTGTCATCTTGCAGAATGTCGCGCAAGCAGCGGCCTCCTGGGGCAAGCTGCAGAAAGCCCGCGAAGCTTACGGGCAAGCGGTCGAGATAGCGCAAAGAGGAAAATTCGAAGAGCCGGCGGGCGAAATTGCTGCCTGGCATGCCGTGGTGGAAGCAGCGGTCGGGAATTTGGCGCAAGCACGCGACGGTGCCCACTCAGCGCTGGCCATGGACCGAAGCCTCCTAACCCTGCAGTCCGCCGGTCTCGCGCAGTCCATGGCGGGCGATATCAGTCAGGCAACTGCCACGGCGGATGAGTTGAGCAAGCGCTTTCCGACTGACACCCTGGTCAACAATATCTGGTTGCCCTCAATCCGTGCGCAGATTGAGATTGATCGTGGAAATCCCGCCAAGGCGATCGAATTGCTGCAGGCGTCGTCGCCTTACGAGTTTGGGTGGGCGGCACGTGTTGCCCCGAATTATGTTCGCGGACTGGCCCATCTCAAGGCACGGCAAGGGAAGGAAGCGGCAGCTGAGTTTCAGAAAATCCTGGATCATCGCGGAATCTGCCAAACCTTGCCGGCTTGCGCGTTGTCACATCTACAGCTGGGGAGGGCGCGCGCGTTAGCCGGGGACAATCCCGGGGCGCGCGGGGCGTATCAGGATTTCTTCGCGCTGTGGAAAGATGCCGACCCGGATATTCCTGTCCTGAAAGATGCCAAGGCGGAATACGCCAAGCTGCAGTAGTCGTGGACGGGAGCCATTGCCGATGGCCACGTGGGGACAGCCTCCCTCGGCTGTCCAGCGGAGAAACTCCGCAGCTCTCACGCCGACGAAAGGTGTCGAGCCTCGCTCGCCGGACAGCCGGGGGGCGGCTGCCCCCGCGTAGTCTTACATGCTCACGTCTTTGATGTGAGTGGCGATGTACCACGTATTGCCGAATGCGTCCTGCACGCCGCCGCTGCGATCACCGTAGGGATGGTCCGTAGGCTCCGCAATCGAAGTAGCGCCCGCCGCCAAGGCGCGACGATAAACCGTGTCGCAGTCCGGAAGGTAAACATAGAACATTGACTTCAAGGGTTGATACCGCCCCTGCGCCTCACCCATCTCTACAACCGAGGTACCCACGCGAATCTCTGCGTGATGAACCACGCCGTCGGGCGAGGCGTATTTGGCAAGTTCCCCGGCGCCGAATGCCCGCTTCAGGAAGCTGATTACGGGCTCGGCGCGCAACGGATGCATATAAACATTGACGCTGTTCAGACCCTTCGGAGTGTAGGTGGGACCCTTGTGGGTCGCGATATACCAGTAGTTGCCCGCCGGATCTTTTACGCTTGCGGAACGCTCTCCGTATTCCTGATCCCTGGGACCGTCAATAGAACTTGCGCCCGCCTCTAGAGCCTGTTGATAGACTGCGTCGGCATCTTCGACGTACAGGTGGATCGCAGTGACGTTGGGCGTAGCCTTGAACTCCCGTCCCGGGATGCCCCCGCCCATCATCACCATCGAGTCGCCGATGCGGATCTCCCCGTGGATACCGCCAGCAGCGCCGATGGCGCGGAAAGTCTCTTCGGCTCCAAACGCCTTTTTGGCGAATGCAATCATGGCGTCTCCGTCGGCTGCAATTATGTATGGGGTGACCGTGCGAAAGCCTCTGGGAACTGGCTCAACTGCGGGTCTCTTAGTCTCTGTCTCAGCCGACTTCAGCATTTCCCGGAAGCGGCGGTGCATCTCCTCGACGGACATCTCTTCCTTTATGGTCTGCACTCTCCACGTGTATCCAAAGGGATCGTGTAAGCTAGCGTCCCGGCGTCCATAGAATTGGTCGCTGATCCGGCCTACCAATTTTGCTCCGGCAGAAACGGCGTGTTTCACGAAGGCATCAACGTCCGGCACGATCAGTCGAAGAGTAATTGGCGATTGTCCCAGGGTCTCGGCGCTGAACCGGTCACCTTCCGGCCACTCCTCTGCGAGCATAATGACCGAGTCTCCGATCATGATCTCCGCATGCCCAATTCCCATCTCATTTTCAAATCGAAATGTTTCTTTCGCTCCGAATGCCTGCGTGTAAAATTCGATCGCTTTGGCCGCATCCTTGAAGGTCAGCGTTGGGGCGGCGGTCGTGCGAACTGCTGCGATTGGTTCGGTCGTGGTTGCCATCGAAATACTCCTTTGCAGATTAGTTTTTAGGCGTTCCTTGAAATTCTCCCGTGGAAGATCGCGCAGCTCGGCGGCGATGCGCAATAGTGACAACAGCTCGGGATTATCGGACTGCGGCGTCGCCCCTGGTTTAGCCAGAAGCGCCGTGACCGCCTGGTCGAGTTGATCGATCATCGAGCGATTCGGTAGAGAGCGCTTAGGCATTGGCACCCTCCATGCCCGTCCGCAGATTCTGCAGGGCGCGAAACTGAAGCTGCTTCACGGCACCCTCGGTGCGTCCAAGTTCCTGCGCGATTTCACGGATACTCTTTTCTTCGGCGAAGCGCATAGCCAGAACACGCCGCTGGTCGGAGGGGAGCTGGTCCACCAACTGGAAGAGCCTTGACCGATGATCGATTGCCTCCACATTCATCTCGGTAATGGCCTCGGGAGGATCTTCGACCACTTCTTTCCCCGCATGGCGCGAGCGATCCGTGATTGCGTTGGCTGCGATACGGAAGAGCCAAGCGGCGAAGGGGGCGCCTCGCCATTCGAATCGCCGGAGGTTGGTCAGCGCTTTATGAAATACATCAGAGGTCAGATCCTCAGCCACGTCACGGTCGCCTACCCGGCGTGCGATGAAGGCGTACACGCGTGCAAAATAAATCTCGTAAAGGTCGGCAAACCGGGACGGATCTTTTTGCGCAGCTTCGACCAGAAGGCGGTCGTCACCCGGGCTCAAGCCGGCGCCTCCCTGCGGGCAACCTTCGATGCCGGTCTGCGGACGACCATCGTGCCTCTATGTGTATAAACTGCCGAGCCCGTCAAAGGTTACGGGACGATGATTTTACGCAAAAAAAATGACGACGGGCAGCTGGGGATAGCGTCAGACAGTACCTTTCCACGTGATAGAATTTGCTAAGACTTTCTTGCCCGAGAGCCCAGGTTTGATTGAACTCGCACCCTCGATTTTATCGGCCGACTTCGCCCATTTGGCGGACCAGATCCGCAGTGCGACTGAGGGCGGCGCAACCGTCATTCATGTTGATGTCATGGATGGGCACTTCGTCCCCAACATCACGCTCGGACCACCCGTGGTCAAGTCCCTGCGCCGGGCGACCGATCTGCCGCTCGACTGCCATTTGATGATTGAGAATCCCGACCAGTACATTCCTGAGTTTGCAGACGCTGGGGCGGATTGGATTTCGGTCCATCAGGAAGCCTGCCGGCACCTGAATCGCACGTTGCACTTGGTCCGTAGTCACGGCGCCTTGGCGGGCGTGGTCATTAATCCTGCTACTCCGGTGGAAACTCTCAGCGAAGTGCTCGACATTGTGGATTACGTTCTGGTTATGTCGGTGAACCCGGGGTTCGGAGGGCAGAAGTTTATTCCCGGCGCGGTGCATAAAATCCGGCGGTTGGCAGATTTGCGGAGTCAGCGCGATCTGGCTTATCGCATCGAAGTTGATGGTGGTATTGACGTTACGACGGTGGGGGATGTAGTACGAGCCGGAGCTGAAATTTTGGTGGCGGGCAACGCCGTGTTCGGTTATGGCGATCCAAAGAGTAACGCGCAGCAACTATTGAAGATGGCCACGGAGGCCAGCCTGCAGAAGGTATAAGGCGGTGGCCAGAAGGCGCTACTGCCGGCGCGACGCCGGCGCTACTAAGAGTGTCGAGCTGCGCTCGACTGGACAGCGGAGGCGGCTGTCCCTACGGAAGCATTTTCGAGGGCTCATGTTGCGTCGTTTTCCGATAACTCTTCTCGCGGGCTTATTGATTGCCACCGTTGCGTGTACCAATAAAAAGGTCCACAACCCAATCG
The DNA here is from genome assembly GCA_963696025.1 of uncultured Acidobacteriota bacterium. Lineage (GTDB taxonomy): Bacteria > Acidobacteriota > Terriglobia > Terriglobales > Acidobacteriaceae > JABCYV01. The sequence continues at coordinate 167,308 of CAVOII010000012.1, read as the reverse complement.
CCAATGTCGACTCGAAACAGCCGGACAAGGTGCTGTTTGATCGTGCCATGGACGCCATGAAGCACAACCGCTTCGATGTGGCGCGCATCACGTTGCAGACGCTGATCAATACCTATCCCGACTCTGAGTTCATTGCCCGAGCCAAGCTGGCGGTTGCTGATTCGTGGTACGCCGAGGGTGGCTCGACTTCACTGGCCCAGGCGGAGGTCGAGTACAAGGACTTCATTACTTTCTTTCCTAACATGCCGGAGGCGGCGGAAGCCCAACTGAAGATCGCGGACATCCACTATCAGGAGATGGAGAAGCCGGACCGCGACTATACCCATGCGATGCGAGCGGAGGAGGAGTACCGAAGCTTGATCCAGCAGTTCCCAGAGAGCAAGCTGGTTCCAGAGGCCAAGCAGCGTCTAAGGGAAGTGCAGGAAGTCATTGCGGAACGTGAGTTTCTTGTAGGACGTTTCTACTATCTGCGTCAGTCTTATCCGGCCGCAATCGCGCGACTGCGTTCCGTGGTGGACAAGTACCCGCTCTACAGCAAGGCAGACCAGTCCTTGTACCTCCTGGGGCAGTCTTATGAGGGCGAGATTACCATGCTGCGGGCTCGCGGAAAAATGGATGAAGCGGCCAAGTCGCGCATGATTGAAGACTTCACTAAACGGGCGGCCGATGCCTACTCTCGCATTCTTAGCAGATACCCCATGATGGAGCGGGCGGACGACGCCAAGCTACGTCTCCAAGCCTTGCATCAGCCAGTCCCGCGGCCTACAAAAGCCGCAGTCGCCCAAAATAAGGCGGAGGAAGAAAGCCGCCGCACAACCCCGATGTATAAGCAGGTGATGAGGACGTTCAACAAGCATCCGGACACAGCACCTGCCACGAAGGTTGGTGACCCTACACTGGTGGATCCGCCGATGAGCAGCGCCACCGAAGTGGCGCAGCAGGCGAATCGGGCCATGATCGGCAATGCTGGGTCTATAGGCAACAATTCAGTGGCGGTGGAAGCGGTGGGCAAGGGAGGGCCGCCTCCCGACCAGCCCGCGCCACGATCCGATGTGACTCCAAGTACCAGTACTACAACGGCGACTGATGCGCCCGCCCCAGCTCCGGCAGCGTCATCCAATGCCAATGAGTTGAAGCCGAACGTTGCGGCCGACCCCAACGAGCTAAAGCCCAACGTTGCAAGTGACGGCAGTCAGGCTATGCCGCCTCCGCAACAAGTCAATGAGATTCAAGCCGGGGGAAGCGGACAAAACGCGACCGGCGACGGGACAGGTGCGGCTTCGTCTTCCAGCCAAACCTCTTCCAGCCAAACCCAAGACGACGACACAGCTTCTTCTTCCAGCAAACATAAGAAAAAGAAGGGACTCCGAAAGATTGTTCCCTTTTAAACGAAGCGAAACTGATTAGAGGACGGAAAACCAAGTTCACCCACTCGTGTCTGTCCACTGGTAACGTATTACTCGCTTATTGTCATTGACTTACCATTGGGCAGCGGTTAACTTCACGCTATCTCCCCCTCACCAAAGGACATGCCTTGGCGCGAAGGATATTGCTCGCCGACGACAGTGTGACTGCTCAGAATATGGGCCGCAAAATCCTCAGCGATGCCGGCTATGAGGTGGTCACGGTCAACAATGGGTCGGCAGCGCTCAAGAAAATTGCGGAACAGAGGCCGGATTTGATCGTACTCGACGTGTATATGCCGGGCTACGGCGGCTTGGAAGTTTGTCAGCGGGTAAAGGAAAATCGAGAGACGGCCCGCATTCCGGTGCTGTTGACCGTCGGCAAACTGGAGCCCTTCAAGCCAGAAGAGGCGCGGCGGGTGCGGGCCGATGCTTTCATCGTCAAACCATTCGAAGCCAGCGAACTTCTTACCTCGCTCACCAAGCTCGAAGACAAAATCGTTCCCCAAGGACCGCAGAAGCCTGGACGTTTTGCCAAAGCTCTGGCTGCGATGGAGCGGTCAGCGTCGGAGCAGGGAGAATCATTCGGCGATACCGAGACAGGATGGAAAAACCGCCTGACCATACCCCCGCCCGCACCTAAGGCGACCGAATCCGAAGCGCAAATACCACCGGCGAGCACGGCAGTTCGGGCGTTATGGCGCGACCAGGAGTCCAAACCGGTCGAGCCCAAGCAGGCATTTGAACGCCCCATACCAGCTGGGCTTCCACCCGACATCACGCCGGAGGAGATTGCTGCCATCACGGCGGCCGCGGCTGCATTCGACGGCAAAGCGCAGGAAGCTACACCGCAGTCGGAGGCGGTGGCGAAGGCGGTAGGGGAAGAATCTAAATCCGCGACGCTCGACGAGATCCCAATCGAGGCGCCGGCGGTGACCCTCGCGTCTGTGCCAGAAGCGGCAGCAGCAACCGCCGAAGCCAAACCGGCGGAAGCGGAAGCTGTACCTGCGACGGAAACGACGGTGGCGAGCGAAGTCGCGAGTACCGACGGAGTTGCGGCGGCGGAAACGCCGACAATAACCGAAGCTGCTGAGAAGCCGGAATCAAGTGACAAAGAAGAACGTCTGCCGGAGCTCCCGACTCCGGACCCCGCAAAACCCTGGACGTCAGACCTCGAAGTCATGGCTGCCATCGCTTCCCTGTCTCCGAGCAACGGGCACACAGATGGAATGGCTCAGCCAGGGGGCCCCGACCGACAAGCTGATGAAGTTCCGGTTACCGTGGCGGCAGCGGTCGCAAGCACGGCGATGGCCGTCGGAGAATTAGCCAGCGGCCCCCGATGGATCGCCGAAGCCATTCCAGTCCCGGAAGACGAGAGTACCTTCATCCTGCAACAAGAAATGGAAAAAGCCTATGCGGCTTTCGCCGCGGCCGATGCTGGCAGAGCAAGTTACGAGGCGGCAGCCGTCCATCCGGTCGCAAATGCCAGCCAGAATGTCGGGATCGAAACAGTGGAATCTGCGATGGCAGGTGCCGGTGTCAGCGAATTCGCCCCCGCCGCAGAAATCAGCCCGACGGCGCAGTCCGAGGCCGGCAGCGTGACTTCAGGCACCAAGGAAGATGTTGCTTATGCGGCTGCTGAGTCCACTGCCGAGGTGACCTCGCACGCACCTGCGGCTCCGCCTTCGGAAATTGCTGCGCCGCCTGCTGAGGAACGCGACAAACATCGCGAAGCCGAACTGGCTGCCGCCTGGCAGAACTGGAAGCAGATTAGAGAATCGATCGTGGGATCGCAACTGACGGCTCAGATCGCGGAGGCGGCGGCAACTGAACTGAAAGACGTCCGGGCTCAAGAACCCTCGCCTGCCGAGACGGAGAAAGAGGACGCGACCGCCGAGCCGGAAAGCGACGACGCCGCAAATGCGGCAGGCGAATCCACGGCGATTGCCAGCATTGTGGAAAGCGTCCTGGCGGAGTTGAAGCCGAAGCTAATGGAAGAGATCGCGAAAAAGATGAATACCGAGAAGAAAGAAAAAGAGAAAAAGAAGAAGAAGTAAGCGCGCAGGCACGCCTTGTTCCCGCTCTAGGTTTGACGAGTAGGAACATATGTGCTCATCGGTATTCAACTTCACAGCAGGTTGTAAGAGGGTTACTATGCGGGGGCACGGACCTGCATAGAAGAGCAACCCAGCAGCCCGCCCGAGACGTGCGCCGTGCCTCGAATCTGAATCTCGGCTCGCGGCCCGACTTCCCGAATACAAGAGCCTCGCGCCCGATGGTAGAGCCTGCAAACCAGACAGCCACGGATTGCTCCAACGCTATCCAGTCACGGCTTCCGCCTTTCATTTGATCGGCAAAGAGACCGAGCGCGGGTGGGAACAGGCTGAGGACATCAGCACGTTGATGCCATCGCTACTCCGCTACCAGGACAAGAGGACCAAGGCAGGACCAATGTTGCGGCAATGCCTGACGCAAGCGTCGCTGAGTTCTTTGCAGAGACAGACCGGTTTGAGCAGGCACACCATCCTGCGTGCGCGACGGGGTGAGAAACTGCGTCCGAGATCGCTCCAGCGTCTGCGGAGTACAGCCGGTACCGCTCCCGTTCAGGTAACGTAATCTGCGTACCCGCTCCGCACCGAGTTCCGCCATCGAGCCGTACTGTGTGTTATAGTACGCTTCAGTGATTCCATTTCGTGTAGATTTCCGACCCGGTGTGTCCCTCTACGAACAGATTGTCTATGCTGCTAAGAAAGCAATGATTGCTAGACAGATGCGTCCCGGGGATTTGTTCCCCTCTGTGCGAACTCTGAGCAAAGAGCTCAAGATCAATCCGAATACAGCACACAAGGTTGTGACGCATCTGGTTGCAGCCGGTCTGCTGGAGACCCGGCCCGGTATCGGAACGGTTGTTGCCGCTCTCCCTGAAGCAAGGAACACCGAGCGGACACAGCTACTCGGACGCGAGGTCGAACAACTCGTCGTAGAAGCAAAGAAGCTTGGAATCGGGTTGGAGGACCTGTTCTCGTCCATATCGTCTCACTGGAAACGGTTGGGTGGGAGCAGACGCATAGGCGAATCGGATCGAGGAGGACGCGACAGGCGATGAGTAACGCTATCAGCACCGAGGAGCTTGTCAAGAAGTTCCGCCGCGTCGATGCCCTAAACGGCCTCAACTTGGCTGTGCCAGAGGGCGCCATCTATGCGCTCGTAGGCCCGAATGGTGCGGGCAAGACGACTGCTCTCAAGATCCTGATGAACATTTTCACAGCGACGAGCGGTCGCGCAGAAGTGCTGGGAATCCAGTCGACACGGCTGCGAGGTCGGGAGTTTGCCACGATCGGCTACGTATCGGAAAATCAGGAGCTGCCAGAGTGGATGCAAGTAGGTGGGTTTCTTGCGTATCTCAGACCCTTTTATCCGTCGTGGGATCGGACCTTAGAAAATGAACTCATCAATCTATTTGATCTGCCATTGAACCGTAAGCTTCGCCATCTGTCGCGCGGGATGCGAATGAAGGCCGCATTGGCGAGCGCCCTTGCCTATCACCCAAAATTGATTGTGCTGGATGAGCCATTCACAGGACTCGACCCGCTGGTCCGCGATGAACTGATTCAAGGACTCCTGGAGCGGGCCGAGGAATCAACTATTCTGATTTCGTCGCATGATCTTGCGGAGATCGAGAGTTTTGCTAGTCACGTGGGCTACCTGGAGCACGGCCGGTTGCGCTTTTCTGAGGAATTGACGACTTTGGTGGAACGCTTTCGGGAAGTGGAGCTGACGTTCGACGAGCCGCCGCGTTTGGCAGGCAAGGCACCGGACACATGGATGCATCTCAGCAGTTCAGCCGCAGTGGTGCGCTTCATCGAGAGCGGCTTCGACCCAGAGCGAACAGTTTCTGAGGTTCGGAGCGTGCTGGGCGAAGCGCGGAATGTGACGTTTACGCCGATGTCCTTGCGGTCAATCTTTTTGGCCATGGCCAAAGAAGGGCAGGATAGAAGAGATCCGGCATGAAACAGGTTCTACATATTTTCCGGAAAGATGTTCGTCACTATTGGCGCGAGAGCGCAGTCTCAATCGCGCTAGTGGGGGCATTTGCATGGAATGAAGTACGGGGGTGGAGGTATGGGAACGGTCTGGCGGAAGGAAACGATATCGGTGGCTTATTCAGCTACAGGTTCTTATCTGGCTTGATTGTGGTATTGGTGCCGGTTGCATGGGCGTTAGTAACTGTGCGAGTAGTTCAAGGTGAGGCATTGCTGGGAGATCGCCAGTTTTGGATCACTCGACCATACGAGTGGAAACACCTCCTGGCAGCAAAAGTGCTGTTCACCTTGGTTTGTGTCAACCTTCCGCTCCTGATCCTAGACATATTTCTACTGGCGAAGGCTGGGTTCACACCCTCCCACTACCTCCCTGGATTGCTTTGGCTGCAACTCCTGATCACGCTGTTCTCCCTCTTGCCGACAATGGTTTTGGCAACAATCACTGCACGTATCTGGCAGGTGGGGGTGGCTTTGCTCCTGGTCGTGTTGTATCTGATCGGTAGGGTCGCTCTTTCGGAACAAATACCGAGCTCCAGCTTCTCGTCTTCCGTTGCTGATTCTGCTCAAACCGTACTCCTAGTTGCGACGTGCGTTGGGGTTGTTCTGTTGCAATATGCAAGGAGGAAGACAGCTGCATCGCGATGGCTACTTATTGGTTTCGCGACCGTCTTGTTTCTGATTCTAGTGGCCACACCGTATCAAACCGTAGTTGCTCATCGTTACCCGCACCTCGGAGAGGGCCAACAACCGCCGGTGCACTTAACGCTATTACCTCCTGCAAAACAAGACGCTGTGGGTTGGGGAATCAGTGAGAAAAACGTAGAGGTCCAGATTCCCCTGGGTGTTTCTGGAATGGCCGACGACTCGATTGTCGTGGTGAGCGGCGTAATGGTAGCTGTTGAGGCCCCTGACGGCGCATACTGGAACTCCGGGTGGAAGTCTCACGGCATTACCTTGTTTCAGGAGCAGAAGCGTACTCAGATTACCTTCGATCTGAGTAAGAGTTTCTTCGAGCGAGTGAAGTCGTCTCCCGTAAAAGCTCGAATCTCATTGGCGCTTACCGTCTATCGCGATGGGAACAAGCGCCAGTTCGTCACGCCACGTGGCGAGTTCCTAATGCCGGATGTGGGACTTTGTGTTGCGCAGAAGGGATACTCAAGGGGGATTCATTGTCGCGCGCCCTTGCGCACGCCCTCTTCCCTGTTGATTACTTCGGACCTATCGGAGACTACTTGCCCTCCTCTGGAGGGAGAATCTCCGGCCAAGCCTGGCGAGATTGCACGTGACTGGCAGCGAAATTCCGATTCGGCACCGGCGGGGTTTGGAATCAGTCCAGTTAAGGAAGTTACTTTTTACTCTCGGGTCTCGGGGGGATCGTCGATGCGGATGACCGATGGGATTTGTCCTGGGACACCCTTGGTTCTGAGCAACCCGGAAGCTCTGCGGCAAATCGGCACGGAATTTGAGATCAATGGGCTGAGTTTGTCTGACTATCGACTCCGATCTAGCGACGACGTGAGATTTTCGGTCAAGTAGGATCGCACCCCACGCCTGCCGTTCATCCCAACGCCCCCCGGGGGTGCATCTCCATCCCGTCATGTTCTCACCCCACGCAAGGTTTGACCCTTCTTTTCTCCGGCCTGTACTATCGAAGTAATCAGCTCTCAGCCTTCAGCCCTCAGTCTTCAGCTCCTGAACCAAACGATGGGATCAGGCAAACGGGCAGTACGACTTCCCGTTGCGGGCTGAATGCTGACGGCTGAATGCTGGCTGCCAATCGAAAATCATGCCCCACGAGTTATCCAAATCGTATGAGCCGGGCGCGATCGAGACGCGTTGGGCGGAGTACTGGGTCAAAGAGAAACTCTTCTCCGTCACGCCACCGCCGAGCTCGCCAGAGGAAGAGACGCGTCCGGTGTTCACGCTGCTGCTGCCGCCGCCCAATGTGACTGGCCGCCTGCATATGGGCCACATGCTCAACCATACGCAGATGGACATCATTGTGCGCTGGCACCGCATGCGCGGTTTCATCACGCTGTGGCTTCCGGGGACGGACCATGCCGGCATTGCCACACAGATGATGGTCGAGCGTCAACTGGCCAGCGAAGGTAAGAAGCGTCAGGACCTGGGACGCGAGGCATTCATCGAGCGGGCGTGGGAGTGGAAGAGGCATTACGGTGGCGCCATTCTCGAGCAGATGAAGCGGCTCGGGGACTCGGTGGACTGGGACCGTGAATACTTCACTATGGACGAGAATCTATCGCGCGCGGTGCGCGAGGTTTTTGTCCGGCTGTATGAGGAAGGTTTGATCTATCGCGGCAAGTACATCGTGAACTGGTGTCCGCGGTGCGAGACGGCGATTTCCGATCTCGAGGTCAAGCATGAGGAGGTTCAGGGCAAGCTATACGAGATTCGCTATCTGGTGATTGGAACCGACGAGTTCATCACCGTGGCCACGACTCGGCCGGAAACAATGCTGGGCGATACCGCGGTTGCGGTGAATGAGAAAGATGAACGCTACAAGCATCTGTGGGGAAGGAAAGTCTCGCTGCCGTTGATGAATCGGGAGATCCCGATCATCACTGACGAGCTGGCGAATCCAGAGTTTGGCACGGGCGCGGTGAAAGTGACGCCTGCGCATGATCCTAATGACTTCCAGGCGGGGTTGCGGCACAACCTGCCACAGATCGATGTCATGGACGATCACGCTCACATGAACAAGAATGCCGGGCCTTACGCCGGGTTGAGCCGATACGCGGCGCGCGAGCGGGTGCTCGAAGACTTGCGCAAACAAGGATTTCTGGTTGGCGAAAAGGACTACACCATCACGCTCGGCAAGTGTGATCGCTGCGGAACGGTGGTGGAACCGCGGCTCTCGACGCAGTGGTTCATCAAGATCAAACCGCTGGCCGACCGGGCGACTGAGGTCGTGGAGAACAGCGAGATCACTATCGTCCCGGAAAACTACAAGCAGATTTATCTGAACTGGATGCATAACATCCACGACTGGTGCATTTCACGCCAGCTCTGGTGGGGACATCGCATTCCGGCATGGCATTGCCAGTGTGGAGAGATCATTGTTGCCCGCGAGACGCCGGCGAAATGTCCCCAGTGTGGAGATTCGGCGCTGAAACAGGACACGGATGTGCTGGACACATGGTTTTCCTCCGGACTGCTGCCGTTCACCACGCTGGGATGGCCGGAAAAGACGCGCGATCAGGAAGTTTTCTATCCGACCACGCTATTGATCACGGCGTACGAGATTCTGTTCTTCTGGGTTGCCCGCATGATCATGTTCGGCTGCCATTTCATGGAGGGCCACCAACAGGATCCAAAGATCAAGCAGGCGAGCGGATGGCTCGACAAGAAAAATGATAGCGTTCCCTTCCGCCAGGTTTATATTCACGCGCTGGTGCGAGACGCGGAGCGGCAGAAGATGTCGAAGACCAAGGGGAACGTGGTTGATCCGCTGGATATTATTCAGCGCTTCGGCACCGATGCGACTCGTTTCACGCTAGCTGCCATGGCAGCCCCGGGGACGGACATCGCATTCAGCGAGAGCCGCACCGATGGCTATCGCGCATTTGCCAACAAGATCTGGAACGCCGCGCGGTTCATGTTTTTGAATGTCGACAGGGTGCAGCCGGGGCTACGGCCTGCCGACGGGCGTGAGCGTAAGGCATCGATTGACCCTGCCACGTTCCAGAGTACTCTCGAAGACCGTTGGATTCTTTCGCGGTTCCATCGGGTAGCCAAAGACGTTAACGAAGCCTGGCAAACTTATCGTTTTCACGAGGCGGCGAACCGGATCTACGATTTTTTTTGGGGAGATTTCTGCGATTGGTATATCGAGCTAATCAAATCGCGGCTCGCTTTTGAGAACGAAGTGGAGAAGGCGACTGCAGGCATCGCCTGCGGCAACCTGGTCGGCTTGTTTGAAGTAGCGCTGCGGCTTTTGCATCCGGTGATGCCATTTATCACAGAAGAAATCTGGCAGGCGATTTACGATGGCAAGCCGCCAATGAAATCCATTGCGCTCAGCACCTATCCGCAGGCGGATGAGAAGCAGTTCGATTTGGCAGCCGAGACCAACATGGCAATCCTGCAGGACCTGATCGTCAGCGTGCGGCAGCTTCGCGTCGATCTGAAAGTGGAGAACAAGGAGAAGGTTCCGATTCTTGTGTTCTCCCACGATCCCGAAACCTGGAGTCTGATTGAACAGAATCGCCGCGCGGTGGAGCGGTTGGCCAATGTGTCGAGCATCACACAGGCGTCGCAATCGCGGGCGACACAGGCTCCTGCCCGCAGCACGGCGCGATTCGATGTGCATGTCGTCTACGAAAAGAAGATCGATATCGCCGCCGAGCGCGATCGCTTGCGAAAAGAGCTAGATCGGATCGAAAAAGAGATTGGAAACGGTCAACGTCAGCTCAGCAATAAGCAGTTTCTAGCCAAGGCGCCGGCCAAAGTGGTTGAGGGTATGCGCGCACGGGCGCAAGAATTGGCCGTGTTGCTGGAGAAAACACAGAGTAAGTTGGATGAGTTAAATTGAATGGGTTCTCAGTGGTGAGTTGCCAGTAGGGACGAAATAGCACTGCGCAAAATATGGACTGGAACAGCCGGCGCATTACTGCAATCCTTGAAAACGCGCTGCTGGAAGATCGTGCCACTGGCGACGCGACCAGCTCTGCCTGCATTGAGGCCTCTCAGCGCGCGGCAGGGACGATTATTGCCAAACAAGACTGCATTCTGGCAGGGGTGGGATGTGTGTCGCGCATCCTGGATGTGTATGCCATGCTGGATACGGCCGTGGTTTCGCACTACGAAGTCACCAGTCATCCCGAGGTATTCGATGGCGTGCGGCTTCATCGAGGGCAAGCAATCGCCGTAATCCGGCACAATGCCCGCGTGATTCTTTCCTGCGAGCGTGTCATCCTGAATTTCCTGCAGCGGCTGAGCGGAATCGCCACGCTCACGCGGAAGTTTGTCGATGCGGTTGCAGGCACGAAGGCGCGCATTTTGGATACGCGGAAAACCATACCTGGCTTACGTGTCCTGGACAAATACGCGGTGCGCTGCGGCGGCGGCCAAAACCATCGGCTGGATCTTTCTGACGGGATCCTGATCAAGAACAACCACGTCGTGCTAGCGGGAGGAATCGTCCCCACGCTCGCGCGCGCTCACCAGAACCGACGCGGTTCGCAGCCGATCGAAATCGAAGTCCGATCGCTGGCGGAGTTCGAAGAAGCAGTGGCAAACGGGGCCGAGGTTGTCCTGCTGGACAACATGCCAGTCGAGGATGTGAAGCGGGCGGTGGAGCGCTGCGCGAATTTGGAGCGGCGGATTCCCGTGGAGTGTTCTGGAGGCATCAGCCTGGAGAATATCCGTGCCTACGCCGAAACGGGCGTGGATTTTATTTCCGTGGGTGCACTCACCCACTCCGCTCCAGCGGTGGATATGAGCCTGCGCGCGGCGCTGGTGTGAGGACGCTCTCAGCTTTCAGCTCTCAGCTTTCGCCAAGATCAATCGCATCGGCGGGCTGGCACACCTGCTCCTGGCAGCATTTGTTCTTTCCGTCGCTCTCCCGCATAATTCCCGCATCGCGAAAGCATCTCCAAAGCGGAGGCCCTGGCGGGCGGGAGCGCCCGGGCCAGCACCGCAGAAGACCGATCTTCGTCTGGGACGAATTGTCCGGCTGCTAATGGACAATGCCACCGTCGTAGTGAGCGGAACCAAGATCGCGGAGGAAATTGGCACCAGCCGTTCTGAGGTTTGGCGGTTAGTGCAGCAATTGCGCAGGCTGGGCGTGGAGATTGCGGGACATCCGGCGACGGGCTATGCACTGAAGTCTGTGCCCGATTTGCTGCTGCCTGACATACTGGCACCGCTGCTGAAGGGGACCATTTTCAGTCAGCACATTCATCACTACTACAAAATTGGCTCGACCAATAGTGAGGCCATGGAAGCCGCGAGCGCCGGTGTGCCGCAAGGCAGCGTTTTCCTGGCAGAACAGCAAACCTCAGGACGTGGGCGGGGCGCGAACCAGTGGCATTCGGCGCAATCGGCGGGCATCTATTGCTCGGTTGTGCTCAGGCCAGCGCTGCCGCCATCTGAGGCGCTGATACTCTCGCTAGCTGCGGGATTGGCGGTGCAGGCGGCTGTGCGACAGATCGACGCGCGAGTCTCTGCGGATTTGAAGTGGCCCAATGATCTGCTCATTAATGGAAAGAAATTCTGCGGCATCCTAACCGAGATGAATGCCGAAGCCACTCGAGTTCGATATATCGTGGTGGGCGTCGGAATCAACGTCAACCAGCCGAGTTTTCCCGGAGGACTGCAGCAGTCTGCAACTTCGTTGAGATTGGCGACCGGTACGGAGTGGTCGAGGTTAGAACTGTGCGCGGCTTTGCTAAAATCGCTGGACCGCGAATATCGGGATTTAATGGAGCAACCGGACGCCCGCAAAACGATCTTGCGGCGTTTTGAGGAGGGATCCTCCTCGGTGCGAGGATGGCAAGTCTCGGTTTCGGAGAATGGCGGTTTTGAGGGTGTAACTGAAGGGCTTGACCCGCGTGGATTCCTGCTGGTTCGTACGGCGCAAGGAGTGCGTACGGTGTTGAGTGGAACGGTGAGAGTGAAGTAATAGCATGTAGGCGCGAGCGTCCGCGCTCGTGCGCAAGCCGCCGCATGAACCGCGGCGGCCTGGACGGGTGGGACACCCGTCCCCACGTGGCTGGTGCTAGGTTCCAAACGAGTATCACCCATGCTCCTAGTTCTCGACGTCGGCAACACGAACACGGTGCTGGGGGTCTTCGCAAGAGTGGCGAAAGACCACTCCGAGGAAGCGGGAGACGATTCGCACCACTATGGCCTGCTGCTGGCGAATTGGCGGGTCGCTACCATCGCAACCCAGACCGTGGACGAGTACGGCGTGTTATTTCGCAACCTGTTTGCGATGGATAAAATTGACGTGAAAGGTATTCATGGCATTGTGATTTCTTCGGTGGTGCCGCCACTCGATTCCACGCTGCGCCAAGTCTGTGAACGTTACTTCAATATCAAACCTCTATTTATTGAGCCGGGAGTTAAGACTGGGGTGCCGGTTCTGTACGAGAACCCTGCTGAAGTTGGCGCCGATCGTATCGTGAACGCCGTGGCGGCTTTCGAAAAATACGGCGGTCCCTGTGTGGTGGTGGATTTTGGCACAGCGACGACCTTCGATTGCGTGTCGATCAAAGGTGAGTATCAGGGTGGCGTGATCTGCCCGGGGATTGGGATCTCCGCCGACGCGCTGTTCGAAAAGACTGCCCGGCTTCCGCGAGTGGATATTCGTAAACCTACGCGAGTGATCGGCACGACCACCGTCGGGAGCTTGCAGTCGGGCCTTTACTACGGCTACCTCGGACTGGTGGACGGGATTTTGGAGCGGTTGCTCGACGAACTGGGTGAAGAGACTAAAGTTATCGCGACGGGAGGCTTGGCGACGCTGATCGGGACCGGATCGAAGTACATCAAGCACGTGGATGATTTCCTCACTCTGGAAGGCTTGCGCATTATCTGGGAGCGCAATGCGGCGGGCAAGGGACGCGACGTCCCGACCACAAAAGTACCCAGTGTCGCTTCCAGCGCCGCCGAACGGACGCCACCGCTGCCCTCCAAACCCTGGCCGGGCGGCAAACCTCGTTCCCGCTGACTGTCCGTGGAAAATTACTTCAACTATTTCACTGAAATCGAGGAACACTTTCAACGTCGACGTGGTGGCATGCTGCTGTTGTCTACGCTGGATTGGGCCCTGATCGAGATTTGGAAAAACGCAGGTGTCCCGCTGGAAGCAGTGCTGCGCGGCATTGATGGGGCATTTGAGCGCTACGAGAAGCGTCCCACGAAGCGCAAGGTGAACAGCCTGGCCTATTGCGCGCAGGAAGTTCTAACCGCGGCGGAAGAGATGAAGGAGGCTGCGGTGGGAGCGGCGCCGGCCGAAGGACACAGTGAAACGACAAAAGGATTTCAGAATCCTGAGATCATCGCGTTTCTGCGCCGGAATGCGGACCAGCTGGAAAACGCGAGACTGCCGCAGGGAAGCGGGGTTTCAGGCCAAGCCTTAGCGCAGGCGACTGCCTACACACTTCGGGAACTCTCGGCGGATATCGAAGGCAAGAAAATTGTGCCGCGGCTGGAAGATCTGGAGCGCCGACTCACCGTGCTGGAAGAAAAATTATTTGCTGTTCTGCTTGCGGCAACTCGAGACGAGGAAATCGTGGAGGTGCGAGCGGACGCTGATCGCGAGTTGGCGCCGTACCGTCAAAAGATGTCGGCAGTCCAGATTGAGCAGCTGCAAAAACAGTATGTCCATAAGCGGCTACTGCAAAAGTACGGTTTACCGAGGTTGAGCTTGTTCTATATGTAGGCGCGGGCGTCTCGCCCGTGCTAGGCGGTGCATAAGTGGGATGCTCACGCCTACATCCTGGAGATTCTTGCAAATCACAATTGAAAAGCTAGTTTATGGTGGGGACGGTCTGGCGCGGTTGCCCGCTGATGAGCATGGGCGGGGCAAGGCTGTCTTTGTGCCTTTCGTCCTCGAGGGCGAAAAGGTTGACGCGGAGCTGCTTGAGCAAAAACCAGGATTTGCGCGCGCTCGTGCAGAGCAGATCCTGGAAGCGTCTTCTCAGCGCGTTGCGCCAGGTTGCCGGTACTTCCAACACTGTGGCGGCTGCCAGTACCAGCATGCCAGCTATGAACATCAGCTTGAGATCAAGGCTGCCATCTTAAGAGAAAATCTCCGCCGCATTGCCAAGCTCGAACTCTCCAGCGAACTCAAAATCCATCCCTCGCCGCCGTGGAATTACCGCAACCGTTCCCGATTAAGGGTCCAAACCGCTCCGGAGTTGGCGCTGGGATATTACAGATTCAATTCACATGAGCTGCTGGCGGTCGAGGAGTGTCCCATCAGCTCGCCGTTGATTAACCACGCCATTGCGGCGTTCCGGCAAGTGGGGCGGAGGGGTAACGTGATGGATGGGGTTCAGGAGATTGAGTTCTTCGCTAACCCGGAGGACTCGCAACTTCTGATGGAGGTCTACGGCGCGCCTGACTTGCCTTCAGCCTTAGCAAAGAAATTTGCGCAGGCACTGCAGGAGGGGATTCCGAGCATCGTGGGCGTGGTTGTGTTTAAGAATCGCGGGGCCGGTCGACAATCTTCCACGTACAGCGAGCCAGACCGCCTTGCTGCAAGCGGAGCTGCCGAGCTCACCTATAAGACCGGATATGCTTCGTATCGCGTAAGCGCGGGCTCATTTTTTCAAGTGAATCGGCATTTGACAGAAGAAATGGTGAGCATCGTTATGCCCGCCGACCCTAAGGGGACAGCTCTCGACCTTTATGCAGGGGTTGGGCTTTTCTCTTCAGTTCTAAATCGGGAATTTGAACGAGTGATTGCGGTTGAGTCGTCACCGAGTTCTTACGCCGATCTGCTATACAATTCGCCCACGAACGTGAAGGCAGTTCGCGCCGCGACGGAGCAGTATTTGGAAAACGTGGCCGGAAAGTTGCATCCTGATTTCGTGGTGGTGGATCCGCCGCGAAGTGGATTGGGTGCAAGCGTTGTCCAAAGCCTGGTGACGTTGGGAGCGCCGCGCTTGACGTATGTGTCATGCGATCCGGCGACCCTCTCCCGCGACCTGGGCGGCCTGCTCAAATCCGGATATCGAGTGGAGCAGGCGCACTTGGTGGATCTGTTCCCCCAGACCTACCACTTGGAAAGCGTGTTTCATCTGGTTCGATAGCCTTCCGAATTTTTTATTTCCATGAATCAACCGAATAGTGCACGTCCCTCTGCGCTGCTGCGCTCGGGTGGGCGAAGCCGCTACTGTGGGCTGCTTTGGCGTTCGGCTGGGCTTTGGGCGGGGTTGTATATGTGGCGGCCGCTTTGGTGGATAGTGGCTGGCGGCGCCTTCGCAGCCTCGGGAGTCTATTTCGCTCACCCGAGACATAGGGCTGGGTTTGCCCTCGGCTTGGGAACGATCTTGGTGGCGGGCGCACTAATTATCCAGGTGCGCATTCCGAACAATCTCAACAATGCCAGCGTGCTCCAGTTTGCGGACGGGCGAGAAGTTCTGGTCACGGCCCACGTGACGGCAGAGGGAAACCTGCGGGAGGAAGGATCGGCTGATGTCCGTCAAAGTCTCGACGTGGAAACCGAAGAGATCGCTGCGAGCGGTGAGACAGTTCGCATTCGCTCCGGGCTGCGCGTCAGCCTTTACGGCAAGCAAGTCAAGAATGAAGGAGCGTCCGGCGTTACTCCTATTCACCTGTTCCGCTATGGAGAGCGGCTGCTGTTCTTGTCCAAATTAAATCCGCCGCGGAATTTCCGGAATCCCGGAGCCTTTGACTATCAAGGATACCTGGCGGAAAAGGGGATTGCGGCGCTGCCTTCCACAAAGGCTTTGAGTGTGGAAGGGCTCCCAGGTTTTTCCGGCAATCGTGCGGAACTCTGGCGCAGCCGCATTCATCGCAGCATCATTGAGAAAGTCCATGCATTGTGGCCGGCGCGGGAGGCCGCACTCATGGATGCCATGGTGATTGGGGACGAAGCCTTCATCAACCGGCCGACGCGGGTGAATTTCCAGCGGTCAGGTACTTACCATGTGCTCGTGGTTTAGGGGATGAACGTCAGCATTCTGGCACTGGTGACATTTTGGGTGCTGCGATGGCTGCGTGTCGGTGATCTTGTCGCCGGGCGATCACCCTTTTGTTGATGGTGGCGTACGCCTTGCTGACGGCGCTCGGTTCCCCGGTCTGGCGGGCGACGCTCATGCTGGCACTTTATCTGGGAGCGCGTCTGCTTTATCGGGAGAAGTCCATGCTCAACGCCATCGGGGCAGCAGCTCTGGGGCTGATGGTGTTCGATCCAAAAGTGCTGTTTGGCGCCAGCTTTCAGCTTACATTTTTGTGCGTATGGTTAGTGGCAGCAGTGGGTCTGCCGCTAGTGGAGCGGACAATCCAGCCGTATTCGCGCGGCTTGCGGAATCTGGATTCCGCAGGCTATGAGGTGTCGCTTTCGCCGGAAGTTGCGCAGTTCAGGCTTGATCTGCGGATGATTGCGCGGCGGCTGGAACGCTTTTTCGGCCACCGCATTCCCTTGCCAGCGCTGGCAGGCAGCACGCGCATGCTACTGGGTGCTTGTCAGTTGATTATGATCTCGGCGGTAATGCAGGTGGGATTGGCCCTTCCCATGGCTTATTACTTTCACCGCGCGACAGTTGTCGGAATGCCCGCCAACATGATGGTGGTACCTCTGACGGAAATACTGATGCCGACAGCAATACTAGCGATGACGCTAGGTTATGTGTCGCCGGTTCTGGCGAAAATACCCGCCCTCATTGCTGCTGCGGCGCTCGAGGGCATTGCCGGTAGCGTTCGTTGGCTGGGTGGTCTGCGGATCGCCGATTCCCGCGGCCTACACCGGGATTGGCACTGATTTTGGCAACGGCGGTTGCGCTAGCGCTGGCAATGGTACTCGCGCGCCGCGGGCCGCTACTCGCAGGACTCGGATTAGCCACGCTAACTGCGAGTGCTTTCTGGATCTGCGTTATCCCGACCCATCCGCGCACGGCGGCTGGCGTGCTGGAGCTCACTGCGATTGATGTGGGTCAGGGCGATTCCATTCTTCTGGTCTCGCCCGAGGGCCGCACTCTGTTGGTGGATGGGGGCGGGCTGCCGCATTGGGTGCAGTCGGAATTGGATATTGGGGAAGATGCGGTGTCTCCCTACTTGTGGTGGCGTGGGATTTCCCGGCTGGATGTGGTGGCGCTCACCCATGCGCACGCCGATCACATGGGGGAAATGGGAGCGGTCTTAGCTAACTTTCGACCGCGGGAGTTGTGGCTGGGAGTGGATTCACCCTCACCCGAGTTACAAGAACTGGTGCACGAAGCAAAAGCGCTGGGAATCCGCGTAGTGCAGCACCGGGAAGGTAACAGACTTGATCTTGGCGGCGCAGCCGTTCGCATCTTGGCGCCGCCGATTGGTTTTGTGGGCAGCACATCTCGGCCAAACGACGAATCTCTTGTGATGAAGATCACTTATAGGGGGACGTCGGCGTTGCTAGAGCGCGATGCTGAACGCTCAACCGAGGAGCGGGTCGCGGAGGAGGAGCCGCAAGCCGATTTACTGAAAGTCGGGCACCACGGTAGTAACACTTCAACCATCCCAGAACTGCTAGCCAAAGTGCATCCCAGGTTCGCGGTAATCTCGGTGGGGACCCGAATACTTACGGTCATCCAAGGTGGGAGGTGCTGGGCCGGCTGGAAAAGTCTGGCGTGGCTACGTATCGCACTGACCTAAACGGTGCAGTCACGTTCTATCTTGACGGGAGGAACGTCAGGCCACAGTTGGATCATCATCACGATC
The DNA here is from genome assembly GCA_963696025.1 of uncultured Acidobacteriota bacterium. Lineage (GTDB taxonomy): Bacteria > Acidobacteriota > Terriglobia > Terriglobales > Acidobacteriaceae > JABCYV01. Next base: position 149,454 of record CAVOII010000012.1, on the reverse strand, counting down.
CACGCCGCTGATGTCCAACTCCGCCGTTTCGTCGGCCGGCGCCCGGCGGTATTCCTTGATCACGCGGCGGGCTTCCTTGGCATCTTCCTCGCGGACCAGGATGACGTTCCCGCCAACCCCCGGCAGGATGTCTTGCTGTGCGTCGAGCGAGGTCAGGTCCGCGTCGATACCAGCGGATTCGAGCAAGCCGCGGACAATCAGGGCCTCGGATTCCTGTTCGGCATCGAACACTCGCACCAGCTTTTCGTTTGGGTTCGGGGTGTTCTTGGCTGCGGAAGCAGGGGCATCGGTGAAACGACCAGGACGGTTTTCCATAACTTCTCCGATCAGGCCTGCGGCAACGAGCGGGAGGCATGCCGCGCTAGCTATTCTAACTCCGAGCTTGCCGGTAACCGAAGTCCCGCACCGGCAGGCATTTGTGTCGCAGGCGTGCTCCGGGCAGAATGAGGCCACGGATTAGGCGCAACGCTGGCTGACAGTGGCTCATCTAAACGATTGACGTGGCGTCTTAAGGGATGGAACGTACTAGACTTTATTTGGGGGCTGAATGGGAAATCGGGATCGGGTTGAGCCGAGTGAAGGGGAGCAGGAGGGAAAAAAGATTCGCCGCCTGCAGGTCATGATCAGCATGGTGATGTCAGTTATTGGCCAAGACCCGAACCTCACGGTGGAAGAAGCCTCAGAGCTGGTGGCAGGCGCCAAACGGGCAGCGCTGGCTATGTTTCCTGACAAGGAATTTGCCTACGATATCCTCTATCGGCCGCGCCTGCAGCGGCTGATGAACGAACGTTTCCGGATACAGTAAGGGAAACATCGATTTCCAATTTCTCTCCACTTCCAATCGAGATTTTGTTTCTGCCCGTTAAAGCGTGCTAGAGTTCGAAGAGCGCGGCCCCGTAGCTCAACTGGATAGAGCATCAGACTTCGGATCTGAGGGTTGGGGGTTCGACTCCCTCCGGGGTCGCCATTCTTCAAGTAAGAGAGAGCTGCAGTTCTCGACTGAAAAACGGAAGCTTTTCTCCGTCTTCACTTCTTACGTTCCCTTCAGGTTCCGTTAAGTTTTCCTTGACTATGCTTCCTTTGCTGGACTGATGCGCGAAAGATCGTCCCTGCATCTGATGGTCCCAAAAAGGAGAAAGCAATGACCTCTCGCCGAATTACTGCTATCGCTCTCACCGTCGTTCTGTCCTGTGCATTGCAGTCCCTCGCAGAGGAACAGGAAAAGAAGATCGAACGGTCGAGTCTGCCCCCCGCGGTCGAAAAAATGGTTGCGGCTCAGAGTCAGAGAGCAACCATTCGAGGCTTTTCTGAAGAAATTGAAAACGGCCAGAAACTCTATGAAGTCAAGCTCATGGTCGACGGTCACAAGAAGAACATCTTGATGGACGCTAATGGAACTATCGTGGAAGTGGAAGAACAAGTCGCAATGGAATCACTTCCCTCTGTGGTTCGAGATGGACTGCAAGCCAAAGCGGGGAGCGGCAAAGTGATCAAAGTCGAATCCATCACCAAGAACAATAGACTCGTGGCTTACGAAGCGAAAGTAATGACCAATGGTAAGAAGTCCGAAGTCCAAGTCGGTCCTGATGGCCGGCCTCTCGATCACGAGGAATAACGTGCGTGGCTGAGTGGTCAGAAGCAAAAACGATGTGAATATCCCACTCTTGCGCGGTTATTGCGCAGGGGTGGGATTACAAACGCTCCTCCCGTCTCGCGTTGACCGCTCCACCTCTGCAGGCTAGACTTTTCTCCACGGAGAGAACTTCCATGAAGCGCCGTGAGTTGTTGCTTGCAAGTTTGTTGCTGCTCGCTAGCCCAGTGTTGGCGGCTGATGAAGGTCAGCATCATGAGGACTTAAGTCCGCAACAGCTCGGGACGGTTCACTTTCCCGTCTCCTGCGCGCCTTCCCTGCAGAAGCCGTTTGAGCGCGGCGTGGCGCTGCTGCATTCGTTCTGGTACGAGGAAGCGGAGAAGCAATTTACGCAGATTGGGAAAGGCGATCGTTCCTGTGCCATGGCGCATTGGGGAGTGGCCATGAGCATCTGGCATCAGTTGTGGAACCGGCCGGATGCGGCCACTATCCAGCGCGGCGCAGCAGAAGTGAAGCAGGCGAAGTCGCTGCATCCCAAGACTGATCGCGAACGGGACTACATCGCGGCAATGGGAAGCTTCTATGCCGGCGAGCAGAAATATGATGTCCGGGCCAACGCCTACGCCAAGGCGATGGAACACGTGCATCAGCGCTATCGGGATGACCGCGAGGCAGCTGCGTTTTATGCATTGTCGCTGCTCGCATCCGAGCCGGATAACGACACCACATTTGCCAATCGGAAAAAAGCCGCTGCGGTCCTCGAAAAGTTATTCGCAACGGAGCCGGACCAACCCGGCGTGGCTCACTACCTGATTCACAGTTACGACAAGCCGCGATTGGCCGAACTAGGGTTGCCGGCGGCGCGACGCTATGCGCAGATTGCCCCCTCGTCGCCGCACGCGCTGCATATGCCGTCTCACATTTTTGCCCGGTTGGGACTTTGGCAGGACGACATCGATTCCAACCTGGCTTCGATTGCGGCAACGAGAAAGACGGTGGCGATGCATATGGGAGGCGAATCGCATCAGTTTCACGCCATGGATTTTCTGGTCTACGCATACCTGCAAAGCGGACGCGAAGTCGAGGCCCAGCGCGTGATTGAAGAAGTGCAAGCGATGCCGCCCACAAAAGACATCCACGAATATGGTTATGATCTGCGGGCTTACGCGCTTTCGAAGTTTCCCGCGATTTATGCGCTTGAGCTGCATCATTGGGCGGAGGCTGCCGCTTTGACGCCGGCGCCAGCTGCAGATTCGGGAGACAGGGCCATTACCTATTGGGCGCGGGCCATCGGGGCAGCCCGCAGCGGAAACGCGGCCGATGCCCGCAAGGCCGTTGCGGAGATGGAAAGCATCCACAAAGAAATGTTGGAAAAAAAGAAAACTCTTTATGCCGGCATGGTAGATGACGCCCGGCGGGAAGCTGGCGCCTGGATTGCTCACGGCGAAGGCAAAGACGAGGAAGCCATCGCCAGTCTGCGGGCCCTGGCGGAGAGAGAAGAAGCCATTGGCGATGAGCCTATAGGCGTTCCCGCGCGGGAAATGCTGGCTGACCTGCTACTCGAAATCAAGCGCCCGGAGCAGGCGCTTACCGAATATGAGGCAGACCTGAAGTTCAATCCCAACCGCTTCAATGGAGTGTATGGGGCTGCTCAGGCGGCGGAAATGTCGGGAAACACTGAGAAAGGTAATACTTACTACTCGCAGGTATTGAAGCTGTGTGACGGATCCAATTCGGTGCGTCCCGAACTCAAGCTCAGCCGGAAAATGGTGGTGGCGGGAAAATAGAGATTAAATAAGCGGCCAGCGGGAAATCCAAAACCGCTTGGCCGCTAATGCTGCCATCATCGCGATAGATCCTAAGGCCGCATTGTATTCGCGGTGCTTCCAATACAAGTCCCATGAAAATCTGCCGGAATTTCCAAAGGCAGTCAGGCGAGGTAATAGGCGAGGTACGTGTTGGGCGTATTCTTCGAACTGAGGAAAGCGTCCGCGGAGCAACACTTCTTCTGCGCGGATCACTGGTAAGTAAATGGCAAACAAGAAGGCAATAATTCCTCCCGCGAGCCACCAACTTCGGGCGGCCAGAGCGAATCCTCCCGCCAGAATCAAGGAGCCAACATAGAGCGGATTGCGAGTATAGGCGTACGGGCCGCCGGTAGCGAGCAGCTCATTTTTCTGGAGGTGTCCGGAAGCCAAGGCTCGAATCACCAAGCCGGGAACTACGAGAGTAGTGCCGATGAGCATTGATATCTGTGTTGGCTTAGCCAACCAGAGAAAGATTACGGCAAAAGCGAATCCAAGCGGAACCCGAATGCGGCGCGCGATGATTGACCAGCTAGTCACGGCAACTCCATGTTGATATCAACTGCCGGGCCGCGTCGGCAACCTGATCGGCACTGATTTCGAGCAAGCCCTTCTCCGGTTGCGCACGCCGAGTGTGTGTGGTGAGGCTGAACGGACTCCGAAACACAATACTGGATGTTCCGAACGGGCCATTGCGGGCGGGATCGGTGGGACCGTAGATCCCAACTACCGGAATGCGCAGAGCGGCGGCCAGATGCAGGGGGCCGGTGTCGCCGCCAATAAATAGAGAAGCCCGGCGGGTGAGCGCAATCAGTTGGGTGAGCGAGCCCGAAAATCGCTCAGCAACTCCTCCGCTGGCCGCTTCGACCGATTGGACTACATTCTCCTCACCGGGGCCACAGTTGATTATCGACTTCAGTCCGTCGTCTGCCAGTTGCCGGGCGACAGACCCATAACGCTCGGCTGGCCACTGCTTAGCTCCCCACCCCGCCCCCGGGTTGAACAGCACAAACTTTTCGACAGTGCTCTCTTTGAGCCGGCGGTCGCATTCCTGTTCCGCGGCGTGGTCATGCGGGAAATCCACGCCGGGCCTTTGCAAGGGTCGGCGCGCGACCGCTTCTGCAAGAGAATGATTCTGTTCGACGATGTGATCACCTCGAGCGATCACTTGGCGGGTGTAAAACATGCTGGCCACGTTTTCGCGAGGCTGAGCGAACCCATATCTGATAGGCGTTCCCGACCATCGCGCCAAAAGCGCCGACCGCGCCGCTCCCTGGAAATCCACTGCGATTTGGTAATGCCCAGCCCGTAGGTCGCTGAAGCCCGCCGCCATCTGTTCCCAGGTTTGGCCGGAAAAAGGCGCAGAGCGCCACTGTTTCGTATTCACGCTGTGAACTTTATCCACCAACGGCCGCTGCGGTGAGCGTGGGCCTGAGCGTGGCGTGGGCAACGTGCAGAGTAACTCGGCCCAGCGCTCCTCGATCAACCAGCCGAAGACCGCCTCGGGGAGCGCTTGGCGCAGCGCGGTTGCGGCAGGAAGGGTGTGGATGATGTCGCCCATGGCGCCGAGCCGCACGATCAGCAAGCGCTCGATGTTGACTGGAGCGACGGTCCTTTCCTCAGAGTTCGTGACCGGCGGGTTCAGGCTCACGAGCGAGGCGGCCCCAGCCGTGAACGAATGATCTCGCTCGTCGAGTGGTCCTTCGGATCGCCAACGATTTCCACCCGGCCGCCGCATTCGAGTACCACGTCGCGTTCTGGGACAGTGGCAGCGCTATAGTCCATGCCCTTGGCGTGAATCTCAGGGCGAATCTCACGGATCAGCGCGCGCACATCGCGCTCGGAAAAGACCACAACCGCGTCGACGTCAGCCAGCGCTGCCAGGATTTCGGCGCGCTCGCCCTCAGGCATCAGTGGACGGCCCGCGCCTTTGAGCGCGCGCACCGACTCATCACCGTTGACTGCAACGACTAACCGTCCACCTAGTTGCTTCGCCGCATGTAAATAACGAACATGGCCGACGTGAAGCAAATCGAAAGTGCCGTTGGCCAGAGTGATTGATTCGCCGGCCTGGCGCCATTCGGCAACGCACTGACGAAGTTCCTTCCGATTGATAATTTTTCGCGTCGTGGGGTATGTCTGCACGTTCTTCGTAAAATACACTCACGTTCTCTAATGAGATCGAGTCACGGGCGGAACCTGAGCGATGGCATGTAACAACTCTTGCTGAGATACGGTAGCAGTGCCGCGCTTCATGACCACGATGCCGCCCGCATAGTTGGCCAGGTGGGCGGCCTCTTCAGTGCTGGCACCGGCTGCCAGGGCCGCTGTGAAGGTGGCGATAACCGTATCACCGGCGCCAGTCACGTCGGTCACCTGGTCCGAACCAAAAATCGGAATATCAATCGGTTTGTGGCGGCGCGTGAAGGCCACCATTCCGTCCCGTCCACGCGTGATCACAAGCGACTGCAGCTTCATGCGCGAGATAATCTGGTCGGCGGCCGAGCATAACTGGGTCCAATCATGGCCGATACGGACCGCGAGCGCGTCCTCGACCTCCGGCTCATTCGGTGTGGCCGCGGTGACGCCGGAATATTGCAGCATGCGGTAACGAGAATCCAAGACTACGGGTACTCCATCCAGTCCGCTGCGATATCGGATGGCATTCAGAATCGCTGGCGTGGCGGCGCCGTAGCCGTAATCTGAAATGAGCAGCGCATCCGAAGCCCGGGCATACTCGCGTGCCGCCAATACCAGTTCGCGCTTGAGATGTTGATTCGGCTCGGCGTCGGGCTCGCGATCCACTCGCACCACTTGTTGCCTTGCCGTGTGCGCCATGCCGGCAAGAATGCGGGTCTTAGTTACGGTACTGTAACTTTTGTCTTTCAGCACACCAACCACCGGAATGTGCTTGTGGCGGAAGCTTTTGAGGAGCAAGCGCCCGGGCTCATCGTCGCCAACCACGCCCACGGGCAGTACATTCACGCCCAGGTCGGCAAGGTTGCTGATCGCGTTGGCTCCGCCACCCGGTGAAACGCTGCGCTCGCGATGTTTGAGGATCAAGACCGGGGCCTCGCGTGAGACGCGCGAAATCTCGCCGAAAACGAATTCATCGGCTACCAGGTCGCCGACAACCGTGATCGTTACCTTGGGGAACGATTCGACGATCTTCCGCAGCCGATCAGACTCTTTGGGATGCTTAGTCATTAAGCAAAGGAGATTTTCTCATGGCTGGTCCTTATCGTTCTGCGATCATGCGCAACATGGTATCCACTGCGTTATCTGCGTCTGCCAATTCCATCTGCACAGGCACAACCGCCACGGGCTCTAGCGCGGCAAGATGTCCGCCGAGGTTGATGGCGTCCTTCTCGGTGGTGACGAAGCCGTCGGCTTCGCTTTGCCGACGCAGTTGTTGCAAATCACGGACGTCCTGTGCGGTGTAGGAGTGGTGGTCACGAAAGAAAGCCTCCGCCGCTGGTTCGATCGCTGCGGTTCGCAGCTGCAACAGAAAATTCTTTGGTCGCGCAATACCACAAAATACAACGGGCCGGCTGGGAACATTTTTCGGCGAAATGCCACGGCGAGCCCGCCAAACCAGCTTTCCATCCAGAGGAAACGAGTCAGGAGAAGAGCCGCTGGTGAGCACAACGGCATCGGCACGACGCAGCGAACTCAGCGGTTCTCGCAGGCGACCGGCGGGCAGGAGGCCATCGCGCGTGTCTTCAGGAGTGACAAGGACGATATCGAAGTCGCGGGCCAGAGCGCGATGCTGGAAGCCATCGTCCAGGAGGTGAAGTTGAGGGCCGAATTTTGCTTCCGCAAGAATGCCAGCCTCGTATCGATCCTCTCCAACGATGACGGGCACATTGAGACGTCGTGCCATGAGCAGCGGCTCATCTCCGAAGTTATGGGCAGCGCCGCCGGGATCCACTAGCGCCACTCCTCGCGACTGCCGTCCGTACCCGCGCGATAGAATGTCGAATTTTACATGGCGGGTCTTCAATAGCTCGCCCAGCAACAAGACAAACGGAGTCTTGCCCGAGCCGCCGACGGAGAGGTTGCCGATGCTGACCACGGGGCCGCGCAACCTGCGGACGCGAAATATGCCACGGTCGTAGAGCGCGTTGCGCCCCCGCACGGCCGCGCCGAAAATCGAAACCAGTGGATTCACGTTTACTGACTTGTCCGCATTACCACCCGGTTTGACGTGGGTTCCAACAATTGTTCCAGCTGCTGCAGTGTTTTTTCTGTGGCGCCCATTTGTGACTGCAAAGTCTCAGCCGCACGGCGACCGAGCGCGACTCGCTCAGCTTCATTAGATAGCAGATCCATAAGCACGAGTGGAAACTCAGCCGGACCAACAACGCGCACAGCGTCCCGGCTTTGAAACAGTCTTACAACGTCGCGAAAATTTTCCGTGTGATTACCCAAAATGATGGGCACTTCGTATTGGGCCGGTTCGATGATATTGTGTCCACCACGCGGTACCAGACTGCCGCCCACGAAGGCGACGTCTCCCAAACTATAGAGTGAAGCCAGCTCGCCGATTGAGTCGATCAGAAAGACTCCGCCCGAAACCGGATCGCCGTTCCACAGAGAACGGCGCCAAAAACGGATACCTAGCTGTTCCAGTAACTTCGCGACTTGAGCAAAGCGTTCCGGCCGGCGGGGCGCGAGAATCATCAGTGCGCGGGGATGGCTGGCGAGCACATTCTCAAAGGCCCGCAGCAGCAACGGTTCTTCACCTTCCACCGTGCTGCCACAGACGAGAACGGGGCCGGCTTCCGCCTGGTGGAAGGCCGCACGCAGGCTGGCGACGATTGGTGGCGGAGAAGGCGCAGCTACGTCGAACTTCAGATTCCCTGTAACCTTGATGCGGTCGGCCGAGGCGCCAATGTTCCGCAGGCGGCGGGCGTCTTCCTCAGTCTGAGTGAGGAAGAGATCGATGGGACGCAGAACTTTGGGTAGCAAAAATCCGAAACGGCGATATCCTGGCCAGGAGCGATCGGAAATTCGAGCGTTCACCACGGCAATTCGTGCTCCACTGGCGTGCGCCAGGCGCAGGAAATTGGGCCAAAACTCGGTCTCGGCGATGACAATCATCTGTGGGTGAAGCGTCCGTAGATAAGGTCGTATGGCAAAAGCAAAATCGAGGGGAAAGTAGAAGACGCATTCTTCGCCGAAACGTTTACGAGCAAGTTTCTGGCCGGTGGATGTAGTGGTCGAGAGTACAACCCGATGCTGAGGAAAGCGCCGCCGTAATTCCCCAATCAACCTACTAACCGCGAGCACCTCACCGACGGATACGGCATGGACCCAGATGGTCTGCGTAGCAGATTGCTGTTCAAATCGCAACGGCAGTTTGCCCAGACGCTCATTCAACCCCTCTTGGTATTTACCGTGACGCAGCATCTGCAGCAGCCAATAGGGAAGACTAACCAGCAAACCGATTGCCAGAAGCGCGCTGTAAAGCAGATACATGGGCTAGTTACAAAGGGAAGACACATTCTAACCGCATCAACATCGCCGCAGGCACCACGGCGAAGACTGCACGCATCCTATAATCAACTACCATGTCACGTCGGGTGATGCTTGGTTCCGCTGAGGCAGCGATCCTCGCTGTCCTTGCTCTGGTCCCACTGATTTGTCTGGCTGGGAAAGAATTTGTCATGCCCACGCCGCGGCCCGCCAGGACGTATCCCGCGCACGATGAGCATCCTACCGAAATGGTGGCGATTGCGGCGGATCCGTATGACATGGCGGACAAGGCCAGCATTTTCACCGTCCATTACAGCGAGCTCGGCTTCCTGCCAATTTTTCTGGTGGTGACGAATGATGGCGATCATCCCCTGCAGTTAGCCGGAATGCAGGCTCAACTAGTGACCGTGGACAGAAGCAAGATTGCTCCAGCGACCGAGGACGATATTGACCGGCGTATCGCTCACCCCTCGGCCAGTACGAAGCGATACCCGTTGCCCTTTCCCACCAAGGTCAAGGGCGGCGTGAGCAAGCAGGCGCGAGAGGAAATCCAGAACGCACAGTTTGCCGCCAAAGCTGTCGAGCCCCGCAGTACGCAGGCAGGATTTCTGTTTTTCGACGTCTCCGGCATCTCCACCCCGCTGGCCGGAGCGCATTTGTACTTGACGGGCGTGCGGGACGGCAAGGGAAATGAATTGATGTATTTCGAGATTCCGCTGGAGAAATACCTGAGCGCGCCGGCAAAACCGAATTGATTTCAGTTCTCCCGCCAGACCCAATCCATGGGAGCTTTATAATCCTTCGATATGGTCACGACGCCGGAAATCTCGGTGGCGGCCCGCGCCAAGTACGAGCCGATTATTGGCCTGGAGGTGCACGTCCAGCTCCTGACGGTGAGCAAGATATTCTGTTCCTGCTCGACCCGCTTTGGCGATCCGCCTAATACCAACGTCTGCCCGGTTTGCCTGGGTTTGCCGGGAGCATTGCCGGTGCTGAATCGCAAGGCGGTGGAGTTTGCCGTGCGGGCCGCGATGGCGCTGAATTGCCGGGTGAACAGGACTTCCATCTTTGCCCGCAAGAATTATTTTTACCCTGACCTGCCCAAGGGCTATCAGATTTCGCAATACGACAAGCCCCTGGCCGAGCATGGATCAATCGACATTGCGGTTCACGGCAGGAGGAAGAAGATTGGTATTACCCGGCTTCATCTGGAAGAGGACGCAGGCAAGAGTCTGCACGAAGGCTTCGCCAATTCAGCCGAAACGACTGCCATCGATCTCAACCGCAGCGGTGTTCCGTTGGTTGAAATCGTCAGCGAACCCGACATTGTCTCGCCCGAAGAAGCCTACGACTACCTCACGCGGCTCAAGGAAATCATCCTCTACACCGGGGTCAGCGATTGCAACATGGAGGAAGGATCGCTGCGTTGCGATGCCAATGTCAGTGTGCGTCCGCGAGGACAGAAGGAATTCGGCACAAAAGCTGAAGTCAAGAATGTCAACTCGTTCCGCTTTATCCGTGAGGCGCTGGAGTATGAGATTGGCCGGCAAATTGAAGTCATTGAGTCTGGCGGAAAGATTACACAGGAGACTCGGCTCTACAATTCGAATGAAGGCAAGACCTACAGCATGCGCTCGAAAGAGCAGGCGCACGACTACCGGTATTTTCCTGAGCCCGACCTGCTGCCGTTGATAGTGGACGAGAAACACCAGGCCGAAATACGCGCTTCCCTGCCGGAGTTGCCCCAGGCACGACGCAAGCGCCTGGTGGCGGACTACGGCGTTACGGAATATGACGCCCAGGTCCTTACGCTCTCCAAGGCACTGGCTGACCAATTTGAATCGGCAGCCGAGGCGGCAACGAACCCCAAGCGTGTGGCCAACCTCGTCCAGAGCGAACTGATGGGACGCCTGAAAGCCAAGGGCCTCGAGATTGAGCAGTCGCCGATTTCGATGAAAGGTGTAGCGCTGTCAGCGGACCTGGTCGAGAGTGGAGCAATCTCCGGAAAGATGCTGAAGAACCTCTACGATCTTTCTTTCGAGCGCGGAAAAGACTTTGCGGCCGTCTACGAGGAAGAAGGCAGGCCGGAACAGTCGCGCGATACCTCAGCGCTGGAGAAGATCATCGACGAGATCATTGCAGCCAATGCCAAACAGGTCGAGCAATACCGCGCGGGCAAGACGACCGTCATGGGCTTTTTCGTCGGCCACGTGATGAGGGCGTCTAAGGGTCAGGCGAATCCACAGTTGGTAAATGAGTTGTTGGCTAAGAAGCTGGCTGGGTAGCTATGGTCGTGTGGGGGCAGGGCTGTGCCCCATAAGCGCTAACTTAAGAATTCCTTCCGGTTTGCCGTCACACGCCAGCAATAGACGCTAATGGAGATTCCAGCTTCCGACAATGCGACCTCATGGGAATCAATCAAGCTACTTCAGATAGGTATCCTCTTTCAGCTCTCGCTGCAGCCGCTCCAACTGCTGGTTCAGCTGCGCCTCAAAAGCCTCCAGAGTTTGCCCGTCTACACCTCCACTTCCCCGGTTTGCCTTCCCCTTCTCCCAGGCCATCTCCAGGTTCTTCCGCTTGTACACCTTGTCGATTAATGAATGGACCTTCTTCGCACCCGTCAGGTTGATCCAGTCCACCAGTCTCCTCAGACGAGAATGTACGGGTTTTTCACTCATGGAACTGTTCCTCCTTCTCGCCTTTACTCATCTGGCTTTCTCTCTCTTCCTGACCATCTTCGCCGGCTGCCTTCCCCGACCCACTCGGTCGCCGGTCGCCCGGTCACGTGACTTTCACCACGCTTCAGGTACTGTTCAGCCGTCCGACTACTGACAGAGCGTTGCTCGCCATTTCGCTTGCTTATAGGCTCACTTACTCCGGTGCCACCCAGAGACTCTGCCAGTTCTCCTGAGGTCACGCGTTGTTCTTCCGTACCGTGCCGCCCGCAATCACCTTGGTGGGGGGGGTGAATGAGAACGCCTTCGTCTTAGAAGTGCAGACTCGAACCTTGCCCCACCTTGGGCCGACCGGTTCATCTTGGGTTTCCCCATCGATTACGGCCCGGTACTTCTCCGCAGGCCCTTCGGATACCACCTCACGGTGGACACCCTGCCCTCCGGAGTAACGCAAGCGGTGGCTTCAGGTCGGCCTTGGCTGTGTCCAGCTTTCGCCTTCGTGCCCGTTTAGACGTCTCCATACCTTCCGCTTTCTCCGGCCAGCGAGGCTGCGAACCCCGCTTCTTGGATATGGCGCCCCTCATTTGAGCGCCAGAGGGACTTCAACCCTCCTGACCAACGCGCTGCTCAGCGCACACTTCCGGGTAGCCGACAAACTGCACAGAATCGTCAAGGGCACGCTCAGAATTCCAAGCGTGCCTGAAACGCGATCATGCGTGGACTACTGTCGCCACCCAAGCCAACGCCCAGCAGTCCCGTCGGTGGAGAGGTAGTGTATGTAAGCGCTCCAAAGCCAGTCTGTGTGGAAGGCTTTCCTGGAATGCCCGCCAGCGTCATGCTGGGAAGACCAAAGTTCGGATGGTTGAATACATTGAAGAACTGAGCTTCTACCCTGAGCTTCACCCGCTCGGTCAGAGGAAACCATTTTGTGAGATAGAAGTCATTCCAGACGAAATCGGGACCGCGCAGGGCATTGCGGCCTAGGTTTCCAAATTGGCAATGCTGTGGGTCGTCTCCACCGACGCATTGGCCAGTACTCGGATCAACGGCGGAAACAAACGCGGCCGGATTGAGCCACTGGAGGGTGCCCGGTTGCGTTACACTAGCGACCGGATGATGCTCATAGAGCGGGACGCCCCTAACGACGCTAGCGAACTGCGGTCCGCTGCCCTGCACAATACCGTTTCCATTGGCCGAGTAGGGTGTGCTCAGAACGGAGAACGGCACCCCACTGTGCCAGAACATGTTCCCGGAAATCTGCCAGCCGTTGAGCACGTGCGCCAACTGGTGATTCTGAACGTGGATGGGCAACTGATACACATATTGCGCGGTGAGGTTGTGCCGGATGTCATAGTCGCACGGACCGTAATCGCGGGCCAGCTCTCCCGGCAGCGGAGAAAGAATCCCTCCCGCAGAAAACTGAAGCAATCCTCCGTTAGAAACCGTATCCATACAGCGGCTCCAAGTGTAGTTGAATTGTCCTTGCAGACCGTGCCCCAGGCGCTTCATCGCCGTGAGTTGAAGGCCGTTGTAGTGACTGTTCTCTCCGGTGGCGAGCTGGGTCACCGCGCTGAACCGTGGATCGGTTGGCTGTATGTAGGGGAATGGCGCAAAGCACCCCTGGCACACCGTCTGGTATCCGTTCACTTCGGTTAGATAGGGTTGGTTCACAGCGCGTGTTCCCACATATCGCGCAAGCAAACTCGCCGTGGTTCCGAATTGATGTTCAATTCCCAAGCTCCACTCCATGAAGTACGGAGCATGCAGAGTGCCAGTGGGCACCGCTGTGATTGCCACGGGTGGGAGACAGGTTCCGGGACCTGCCTGCGGGGATGCGCACGAAAGCTGTCCTTGAGGGAATCCCAAACTAAATCTTTGATTTGCGGCGACAGTTGCATCCACTGCACTCCTCGGCACTCCCGGAGCGATGGCGGTCCCGCCCACTGTACCTAGCAGACCTCCCTGGAAGGTTTTGTCGTAAGGAGGATTGGTGCCAATCAGGTCGGCCACACTGCCCGGCAAAATATCGCTGAAGATCCCGAAACCGGCTCGCAGCACAGATTTTGGCTCGAACTGCCATGCGATCGCGGTCCGCGGCTGCAGAATGGCCAGCGGTGTGGATGAAAACAAATTGCTGAGATGAGTCTGGATGGCCCCGTTCAGCGGCTGATTCACATCATGCGAGATCGAACTGAACGAACCGCCAAGCCGAGCGATTTGATCGTGGGGGTTGAGCGGGTTTGAGTTGAAGGTGTCGCGCACGCCGAATGTCCACGTAAGCTTCCGCGTCACTTTCCAGGTGTCCTGGGCATATAAATCGAGATTGAGGAAGCGGAATGGTTCGTTCGCCGACAGGGGAAAAGTCTGGGTTGCGCTGGATGCCACCCCATAAACGAATTGTGGCAACGTCGTGTAGGCCACCGTTGGAACACTGCCTTGCCCGAAGTCATAGTCATTCAAGCGAAAGATACGGGTGTTCGTGCCAAACCGGAGTTCGTGAGCGCCATGGCTCCAAGCGAGGTTGTCATTGATGAAGAAGCGAGAAGCTCGCCTGCCTTGCACCCAGGTATTGTCGAGCCCTCCAATTGTGGTGAAGGGTGCATTGGCACCACTGCCCTGCAACACAATCGGAAATGCCGCGAGCGTCTTCTGCAAGTTGGCAGGCCCAAACAAGCTTTCGTACCACGAAAACGCTGGATTGAAATAGTTCACCAAGTTTTGTGAGAAGACGTGGGTGTAGCCCGCTGCGAACGAGTAGAGAGGCTGAGGAGAGACCGCATCAAACCGAGAGTTGATGGGATCTGTGTAAGCAGCTTGTACGCCCGTATCCGCCTGAAAACGAAACCAGGTCGTGTCTTTCTGGTTGATGTTGTAGTCGACGCGGACCGTCTGCACCTGTTCGTGGTCATCGCTGGAGTGCGACACGCTCTGCCGGTTCGCGCAACCGTTCCCATTCGGTGGACTGCCCGACGGGGTCGTGCCGTCCGCGTTCAAGGGACACCCGAGCACCGCAAGATGCGTACCATTGGTGTTTCCGTACAAGGCAAACATCTTTTGATAGAACGAGACTGATGGCGGCGACGGCGAATAGGTTGATCCCGTTACGGAGTCCGTTCCACCCAATGGAAGCTGCTGCAGCACATATTGCTGAAACGCCGCGCTGGGAACCGTCGCGGGCCTCACGATAGGCAGGGCGATCCGAACCCATTCGCTGTCGAAGAAAAAGAACAGCTTGTCGTGCACCATCGGCCCGCCCAGACTGCCCCCAAAATGATTTACCGTCGCTCCGGGCTTGTGATTCCCCGGCGTCGCGTTGGTAAAGTAGTCCGCTGCGTTCAACCGAGCACCGTTCCACAGCTCATAGAGATTCCCATGAAACTGATTCGAGCCCGACTTGGTGACATAGTTGACATGGGATGCTCCATACCGTCCTTGATCCACGGCATAGGAAAGAGTGTTGACCGTCACCTCTGAGATCGAATTCAGCCCCAGCACGAGATTGGTGGAGAGGCCACTGTTGAGGTTGGTGAGCGGGTCATTGGTCTCCAGTCCGTCAACGATATAGCCATTTGAGAGGGCAGGCAGGCCGTTGAATTCCACATTGCCGTAGCCGTTTGTACCGCCCACGAAATCATTGCCGCTGCCTGCCGTGTTGATCAAGGCGCCTGGAGCAAACTGCAATGGGTAGGTGAGATCGCCGCCTGGATTGGGCAGATCCTCCAGGGCGGGCGCATTCAAGGTGGTGGCTGCGTTGGCGTTCTCAGGGTTGAGGATAGGAGCCTCGCTGCTGACCTCCACCGTCTCACGGGATGGGGCCACACCCAAGGTGAAGTCCACGGTTTGCTTTTGACCGAGGGCCGAAACGACATTGTTGTTTTGTCGTGGCTCGAAACCCGACGCTTCAACCTTGACTGAATAGATCCCCGGCTTCAGTTGGGGGAAGTTGAATCGGCCCGAGTCATCGGTCTTGGCGCTGCGCCTCAGTCCGGTCTCTGAGTTTGTGATCGTCACAATGGCGCCGGGCACGATGGCGTTGGTTGCGTCCCGAACCTGGCCAACAATGGCACTGGTGGTTTCGCCTTGTGCTAGCGCCTTTACTGGAGCAAGAGATGCCACCGTCAACACAAGAAAAGCAAAGTGCGTTGCCCGTGCCATGAATACCCCACTCATTTGCCTTAAGGCGGGAATATGTCCCCAATAGCATCTGTTAACTAGAGATTATTCTATGAAGTTAATCACAGTTAACGCAAAGAAGCAAGGACCTACGGGCGAGACTGAGGAATCTCGGTTGCGCCCGAATCACGGGCAAGCGGGAAGTAATTCTTAAGTTAGCGCTTATGGGGCTGTGCCCCCAGGGGCGAGCCGTCGGTTTCTTACGTATGAGGAAGTACGCGTACTGGCGAACCCTGCCCCACATGGACTCTCCCCGAGTCAGTGCGCCAGCTTGTCCTGGATTGCTGCGTGCATGAGGGGATATGGAAGGGAGCGGAGCCGTTGCGATAAGCCGCGGCCCTTTCAGGTGGCCCGACCGGGTCAGAGACCAGGTCCCACACCGGCATTGGACACCCCATGGTCAGCGCCTTCCGTCACCTGAGAATGCGCTCCGCAATCAATAAAATATTCGGGAGGAAACTGTCCAAGGCGGAGCTATGCAATGAAATGGAAACTTGATCGCATCATCAGCGTGGCCACGCTGGTCACGTCGCTGCTTGCGCTGTTCCTGGTACTGAAGAAACCGGCGCCGGTGGCGCAGCCGCAACCGCGCGCAACGGCAGTAGCCAATGCGCAATCGTTCGAGTCCAAAATAGAGCAGTTGGAAAGGCCTAAGGATCCGGGGCAGCCTCCCGCTGAAGTTCGTCTCAACGCCGACGAGGTCAGCGCCGCTATCGCGCAGGCTGTGGGGACAATTCCCGCTTCCGCAGTTCCGCCCACGCCGGGCGTTCCGAGTGGCACGCCCACTTCTCCCAACTCGGTGATTGCGCCCGGAGATCCTGACATTAAGGACTATCAAGTTAACTTTGATGGAGACGTAGCCCGTGGTCAGTTTCTCACCCAGATCGCCGGCAAGGATGTGTGGGTGACGCTGGCGGGACATTTAGGGTCCAAAGATGGCTATGCGACCTTCGATCCTACTGAATTCAAGGTTGGTGATCTGAATGTTCCGGTTTCCCTGGTCAATGACACCTTGCAGAAGAAGCTGGCCGAACAGCGCGATCGCATGAAACTGCCGGACAATGTGGGCGGCATTAAGGTAGAGAACGGCGAGGTGGTATTGACGCAGAAATAGAAACTGGGTGTCAGGACTCAGGTCTCAGAATAATTCGTTACTGACACCCGGCACCTGAGACCGCCTAACTCAGTTGTGCTTGATACGCCAGCCAGCCAGCCGACCCCAACAAGGAAACCATCAGTCGATTATTCCTGGTCCAGGGGTTCCCTGAAATAAGGCCCACAACCGATCTCCGATTACGCGATAGAGAACGAAAGCAGTACCTGCGTCGGAGCGTTGGCGGAAGAGCAACTCTCCACGTCCGTCCCCGTCAGCATCGACGGCATCGATCAGATCAAGTCGCGGCGAGACGTCCAAATGCTGGCTGTCGGTCACGTTGGAGAACGCTCTGTGAAGCTCGCCGTAGAGGTCGTTCCGAGCGACTAAGGTGAGGTAATACTGGAGATCTGACTTGGCTGATTTGGCGAGTTCTGGCAAGCGGGCTTTTGCCATCAGCACCAGAATTGGTTCGTTGCTGTTGGAGAGATCAAACACTCTCAGTTGCACATCTTCAAAGGTGGGTTGAGGAGGTTTGCCGGCGGAAGTCATACTCTGTCTGCGGGTTGACGCTGGGGCGGCGAGGGTTTCAGCGGCCAACTGTCGGGATCGGGCGCGGACCTCGTCAGCCGCTAACGCCAGCATCCGCGTACGGAACTTCTGCTCCTCTTCCGGTTTCAGGCTGTAGGCATAGGGACGCGGCTCGGGACCGCCGGCATCCGAGATTGCGGGCATGAGTTGGACCGAGCCGGTGAGGGCGGGTGGCGGCGACTTGGCTGGCGTGGTTGGAGAAGTGCCAAAGTCCTGGTCGCTGGCCCGGGGAGCCGGTTTTCCACGTCGAAGCATGGGGCGGTTGGGATCGTTTTCGAAGGGATCAGTGGCTGGAGCCGGGGGCGCTGGCGGAGGGGGAGCCGAAGCAGCCGGAGGGGTTCCAGCGGATGTGGACTGCGGCGGCGTCGGAGCTGACGGTGGCCCTGGAGATTTGGGCGGTTCGGAGGTTGAGCGCCGCAGGACCGGAGGCGCGTCCTTTTCCACGACGGGCTTTGACGCTGCTGTCGGCTTCTTGGCTGCCGCGGCGGCAATATCTGCGGCCGATTGCCATTTGCCATCACCGATCCAAGTATTTTTCCCGCGGAAGACTGCAGTTACGGTAAATAATCCCTGGGAGACACCAGTGCGCACCGCCTCATAGACCGTACCCCACTCCAGTGCCATTGGCACGGGCGAAGCTTTGTACGCGCTGGCATCGTAGAACTTACCCTCGTCCATGATCACGACTGGGATCAGGTGCGCCTTGCCGTTCGCGGCCAATTCGAGTAATCCAAGGGCGCGGGGTCCTTTCGGCGGACTCTCGCGGCGCGCCACCTGAGCGGTCAGAATTTGAGCGGGAATCAAATACAAGCCGGCCAGGATGACTATCCACCGGGCAGTGCGATATAACGTTGAGCGGACGGGAGACACAACCATGGATTCCCTTAATGTCAATATCAATGATAAAGCTCCAGAGTTCACTTTGCCGGATCAGAATGGTAAAGAAGTGTCACTGAAAGACTTTCGCGGCAAGTATGTTGTTCTATATTTCTATCCTCGGGCGGACACTCCGGGTTGTACTGTCGAAGCCTGCGAATTCCGCGATTCCTACCGGAAGATTCAGAATACAGGCGCGGTAATCCTGGGCATCTCGCCCGACCAGCCGAAAGCGCAGAAGAAGTTCGAGGAAAAGTACAGTCTGCCCTTCACCCTGCTGGGCGATGCAGATAAGAAGGTGTGCAATGCCTTTGGTGTGATCCAGGAAAAGAACATGTACGGCAAGAAAGTGATGGGGGTAGCGCGCACAACTTTCATCATCGGGCCGGATGGCAAGATCAAGCACATCTTCCATAAAGTGAAGCCGCAGGGCCATGCGGAAGAGGTGCTGGGTTATTTGAAAGAAGCTCAGAAGGGCGCGGCGTAGAAAGCCGGCGGGCCTCGCGTCCGAGACCCGGGGCAGGGCGGGTGGTGAACCCGCCGCCACCAGGGACTTTTACTTTACCTTGGCTGCCGTCGTCGTCGTAAACGTCACAGTAGTCTCGGCGTGAACTACGGCCTCTTCTTTGCCTGTGGCTGCCGCTACACCCGTTCCGGCGCCCGCACCCACGCCGGCTCCGATCGCGGCGCCCTTGCCGCCTCCAGCCAGAGCTCCAATCAGCGCACCGGCTGCCGCGCCGCCGCCGATCTTGGTCACATTACTTTTCGTGTGGCTCTTGCCCTTAGCGTGGAAGCCGCTGGTTGAAATTGGCACGCTCTTGCCGTTGATTTCCACCGAAGTAAGCCGCAGCGTCAGCTCTCCCGGATCATGCAAACGCCCACTGGATTTGGCGTATGTTACTTTGCCCTTAGCTGGCGCACCAGTCTTTGCCAAAACCTTGCCGTCGACAACCAAGTCATTCGCCAGGTTTGCGTTAAACCTATCGCCCGCATTCGCAGCGGCTGAACTGATTTGCGAATCTGTGCGGACGGTCAGATGAGTACCGGCAGGGATGGTTTGCGCCCCCACAACCGTAGCCACCAACAAAATTGGAACGATCTTGAGTGATTTCCCGAGCATAAATCCTCCGTTAGGATAGAGCGTTGACAGGTGGTGTTTTGCGCTCAGAATAGCAGGGACTCTCGGAGCTGACCCGTTCCGAAAGTACAGTGACCATCGCTCATGAAAGTGGAAGAAAAACTCCGTATGCCGCTGCCGCGCAAGTTTTATTCTCGCGATCCACGAGTTGTGAGCCGCGAGCTGTTAGGCAAAGTGCTGGTGCGACGTGAAGGAACAAAGCTCCTGGCCGCCAGGATCGTAGAGGTCGAAGCCTACCTGGGATTGAATGATCCCGCGGCCCACTCTGCTGCCGGACGGACCCTGCGGAACGCAGTGCTGTTCGGACCTCCCGGACACTCCTACGTCTACTTCATTTACGGCAACCATTATTGCTTTAACGTCTCGTGTTTGCCCGACGGAGAGGCTGGTGGCGTGCTGTTCCGCGCCCTGGAGCCGCTGCTGGGGATGGAGGAGATGGCGCGGGCGAGGGGAACCTCTCTCAACGGAAGGCTCGGCAACCCTCGCGAGCTGCGAAAACTGACCAGTGGACCGGGACGGCTGGCTGAAGCCTTCGGCATCACGAGAGTACGAGATAACGGCAAAGACCTGACTAGCTCCGAGTCGGATCTCTTTATTGCCGAGGATGGCTACCGGCGGCCTCGCGTGCGGATAACAGCTCGAATCGGAATCACCAAGGCCGCTAAGCGTCCGCTGCGATTCCTGATTGCGGGGAACGAGTTCATTTCTCGTGCTTGAGGGGTGCGGAGAGAGTTACGGTGGAAGCATAATATTGTCGATCAGGCGGGTCGCGCCAACGACCCCTGCCACGGCTACGAGCGACCTATCCGAAACACTCAGCCGCGGTTCCAGTGTCTCCGGGTCGACAATTTCCAAATAGTCCAGGCGGACGGCGGGCTCTTTTGCAAACTCCTGCTTTCCTGCCGCTATCAACTTGCCTGCGTTGCGCTCCCCTTGGTCGAACCGGTTCCGTACTTCGGTAAGGGCCCGGAACAACACTAGCGCCGCCTTGCGTTGTTGTGGGTCGAGGTATGCGTTACGTGAACTCATGGCTAGGCCATCGGGCTCGCGCACGATAGGGCCGACAACGATTTCAATTGGAAAGTCCAGATCACGCACCATACGGCGGATGACGGCGGCCTGGGCTGCGTCTTTTTGTCCAAAGAAGGCTACATCCGGTTCCACAATGTGGAAAAGTTTCGAAACCACTGTAGTTACTCCGCGAAAGTGTCCCGGGCGAGAGCGGCCGCAGAGCTTGTCGCTAACACCCCCCACCGTGACGTAAGTGATTGCTCTCTGGGGAAACATTTCTTCCGCGGCAGGCGCGAAGAGAAAATCCACGCCTTCTTTTTCCAGCAGTTCACAATCGCGCTCGAAGGTACGCGGATATTTAGCAAAATCCTCCTTCGGTCCAAACTGAAGAGGATTTACAAAGATCGAGGCGGCCACCGCGTCGCATTGCGCCTTGGCTGCGCGCACTAGCGAGAGATGGCCCTCATGAAGGGCACCCATGGTGGGGACGAGGCCCAATCCTTTGCCCGCATCGCGCGCGACGCGAGAAGCAGACCTCATCTCATGGATAGTGCGGATAATGTTCATTAAAGAGATCTAAAGCGCAGAGACAGCCGCATATGCGATCAGCGCCGCATCCCACGTTTGCGCTCCAGCACGGTGTCCAGCGCCGCTTTCGTCTCTTTGGGAAGATGGTAAGACTCATTATCCGACGGATACTGGTGCGAGACTACGTCCGCGCGAAACCGCTGCGCTGCATGGGTGATGAGCGCGGCGGCATCGCCGTAGCGACGCACGAACTTGGCGGGTGGAGCAAAGGCTAAATTCAGAATGTCGTGAAACACGAGCACTTGCCCATTGCAGTCAGGTCCGGCGCCGATGCCGATTGTGGGAGTCTCCACTTCCGCCGTGATCATGGCGGCTACTTCGCGCGGGATGCCTTCAAGAACAATGAAAGCAACGCCCGCCCGGTCGAGCGCCACAGCATCGCGCATGAGTTGTTCGATCGCCGTCAGCGATTTCCCCTGGACTTTGTAACCGCTCATTACGTTCACTGACTGCGGCGTCAGCCCGATGTGGCCAGCCACGGGAATTTCTGCGTCGATGATGCGGCGGATCAGATCAGCCCGTTTTTCACCGCCTTCAATCTTCACCACTTCGATGCCGCCCTCTTTCACGAACTTTGCGGCATTGCGCACTGCGTCGTCCGCGCCCACATGAAAGGAGCCATAAGGCATGTCCACGACCAGCAGCGCATTTTTTACCCCTCGCCGCACCGCCCGTGCATGGTGCAGCATTTCTTCCATGGTGATGGAGAGAGTGTTCTCGTAGCCAAGCATGGTTTGGGCCAGTGAGTCACCGACCAGGACGATATCGATTGCGGCTTCATCCACCAAGCGCGCGCTGGAATGGTCGTATGCAGTCAGACAGGTGATGGGCTCGTGGTGAAGTTTCTTTTCTCGAAGTGAAGCAACGGTAATCTTTTGGCGAGGTTCGCCAATGGGTGTGTGACTCACGATGTCCTCCAGTGCCCCTCCGCCTTTCGGCGGATAGAGCCTGTATGCATCCTTTGATGATGCTCCGGGTATTTTAGACGCAAAGAGGCCGCTGGTCGATAGCATTTGCGATTTTGGCCATATCACGCTTTCTTTGTGCAACTCGTGTCCTTCGTAGCTATCTTTTAGGCAGAAAGAGCGATAAGAACAGTAAAGATGCAGGAGTTTGCTGGGGGTCAGTCCTTGCTTTTTCGTGCCATTTGTCGCTATAATAGGCGACATATGGCGAACGAATTTCGCGCTGTGCTGCGTGAGCTGGGTGGGACACGTGCCTTGGGACGCGCTCTCGCGAGCGACCGCGATTTGCGGGATGCGATCCGCGAAGGCTTTCCGCACGCCGTGCTGTCGGAACTGATGCGGGCCTCCGGTCTGACGCTGAAAGAACTGGCTGGGGCATTGGACCTTTCCGCTCGCAGTTTGCAGCGACGAAGACGAGGTCGGCTTGCCCGCTTTGAATCCGATCGGTTGTATCGAATGGCCCGGTTGCTGGCTTTGGCACGGGAAAGCCTGGGAGACGCAGCCCGCGCAACCCGCTGGTTTAGGCACCGAAACCGGGCATTAGGTGGGCTGGCACCGATAGCCGCCATTGATACCGAACTTGGGGCGCGACAAGTGGAGAATCTTCTGGGCCGCATCGCCTACGGCGGGATTAGTTGACACGAGTCTTTCGCGTGTTGCGCGCTGCCTATGCACGCACGCCATTCGACGGAGAAGGCTCGTACCGCTACGGCGGGCGGTGGTCAAGCCCGGGAATACGCTTGGCCTATGCGTCCGAACACCAGTCGCTGGCCATGTTAGAATATTTTGTTCATCTTGATCCTGAAGATGCGCCGGACGACCTGGTTCTAGGCACGGCGGATGTCCCTGAAAGCGTGTCTCGCAAAAGACTGGAGGCCCGCAAGATGCCGGTCCATTGGCGAGACGTCCCCCCTGCGCCCGGGCTCGCCGAGATTGGCGATGAGTTCGTAAAAAAAGCTGAGCACTGTGTTCTGCTGGTGCCGTCGGCGCTAGCGGTGAATGAAAATAACTGGCTGATCAATCCGCGCCATCCGGAGTTTACGCAGATCGTGCTGAACCCGCCCGAGCCGCTGCGTTACGATCCGCGCATGCTGCGGAGAAGCCGGCGCGGACGAAGATATTGATTGGCAAGGGCTTCGAATTTCCCGCTCCCCTGTTCTACCGCCTCGTCCGTTTGCTGTTAGCCCGCAGCCAGGCCGTATATGCGACCTCATCGAGCGTACCGGACGCAAGGCTCAAAACCGCCTGAGTAGCGTCCTCCTCGCTTGCGAGGAATCTGGAGCCGTTGAGTTCCAGGAACAGGATACCGACTACAAATCCAGCTCGCTTGTTGCCGTCGACAAAAGGATGGTTGCGGACAAGGCCGGCAGTATATAGGGCAGCCATCTCGACCACATCTGGAGAGTCGGCATAAGCGTGGTGTTGGCGGGCGCGCGCAAGAGCAGATTGCAGAAGCCCTTCGTCGCGCAATCCCTGGAGGCCGCCATGATCGGCTAAAAGCCGGTCGTGAATCGCGAGGGCGTCGCGCTCTTCGAGCCAGACCGGTTCGTTTCGTTTCACTTTGCCAGAGCGCGCAGTGTGTTACGATAACGGCCCATAATTTCCTCGGCCTTTTTCATTTTCTTCTCAAATGCCGGATCGTAGGGCGTAAGGCGGTAACCGCCCTCCGCCGCCTCAATCAGAAACAGCCGTTCACCGTCATCGGTTCGCAGACGGCTGATGACCTCTTTGGGCAATACCACGCCCAGCGAATTGCCGAACCTGCGCACCTTGAGCTCGACCATGGACTACCTCCATGTTATTACAATTGTAATAACTCGACTTGTCAGTCTACAACTGGAAAATGAGCCGTCAGTGAGCAGCGCTGGAAGTAACGCTGCCTTCGCGGTTCGTTGGGCCGCAAGGAAACAAATCGAATCAGTAAAGATGACCGGAAAGAGCAGCCGCGATTGGGAACGCTGCATTGACGGATTTTACGCCGTCTGTGAAAAGATCCTGCTCCGAACTCTCATTTGTGCCTGCTTTGTGTATGAGCTTGGCAGGTTTGCAAAGTGGTTGTGGCACTGATTGGTTCGCACACAGTGATTTAGATGCTGAGATCTTTCGGCTCAAGAGCGATTTTTGCGGTCCATGGGTGGACCTGCCGAGCTGCGCTCGACCGGACAGCCGAGGACGGCTGTCCCCACGGGAATCTAGGCGCTGGCGGCCTCCTGGCTGCCCAGGGGCAGGAAATACTGTGTCCCTTTGATCGGCGCGGAGACCTTCCGCAGCAACTCCTGCAGGTCTTCGTTGCGCTCGACGAAGTCGATCTCCGAAGTGTTTACGATCAGCAGGTCCGACGATGTGTAGTGGAAGAAGAAGTGTTCGTAGGCCTTGATCACTTCCTCGAGATAATCTTCGTTGATGGCTTTTTCCCCGGGTGCATTTTTCTTCTTCAGACGCTTCTTCAGCACCTCAGGGGTGGCTTGCAGGTAAATCACCAGGTCGGGCGTGGGGAGTTGCCCGCGAAAGTGATTGTAATAGCGGTTGTAGGTATCGAGTTCCTGGTCGGTGAGGTTCAGGCAGGCGAAAAGTTTGTCTTTTTCGAAGATGAAGTCGGTGACGATAGTCTTCTGCGAGCGTGGGCCGAGGTCGAGCGCGTAGAGCTGCTCGAAGCGCCGAATAAGGAACGCGAACTGGGCCTGAAAACCGGCTCCGGCCTCGCCGTCATAAAAGCCGCGCAGAAAGGGATTGTCCTCGGTCTCCATGACGCGCTGGGCATTCAGGCGCTCGGCCAGCACCCGTGCCAGCGTGCTCTTGCCGACTCGTATGGGACCTTCCACTGCAATGTAGCGGGGCAGCTCAAAAAGATTGGCCATGGGCTCGAAGGGTTCGCATGGCAGGATATCCCGGCAGAGTCTGGCACGCAATTGAGGAATGAGTTAACAGCGGAATGTGAAGGAAGAGTGGAGAAGTCAGAGTGCAGAAGTCAGAATGCAGAAGTCAGGGTGCAGAAGTCAGGGTGGAGAAGTAAAGAACTGCATTGGTGGAATACTTCTCCATTTTGATTTCTACCTTCTGACTTCCGTTTACAATCTTCTCCCATGCTGGGTGCTATTTTAAGCGCGGCAGCTGTCGCCACGGCGATGAGCGCTGCCGGATATCAGACGAAATCAGCGACAGGGCAGTGGTACGGGAGAACGTTTACGGGAGTAAAGCCTGGAACGAAGCAATTGGCGCTCACCTACGACGACGGCCCGAACGATCCTCACACGCTCCGTCTGCTTGAGGTGCTTGCCAAGCATGGAGTACGCGCTACATTCTTTCTGATCGGCCGCTATGTAAAACAGAGACCGGACATCGTTCGGGAGTTGGTGCGGGCTAGGCATGTGGTCGGAAATCACACATTCATTCATCCGCGATTGATTTTCAAGTCGGCCAGCCAGGTGCAGGACGAAATCTCGCAGTGCCATCAAGCGATCACCAATGCCGTGGGTAATTATTCGAATTTGTTCCGCCCACCCTTTGGCGGGCGCAGACCGATCACCCTGCGAGTGGTTCGGAAGCTGGGACTTGAGCCGGTGATGTGGAACGTGACTGGCTATGACTGGAGAGCGACTTCGGCGGAGTACATCGAACGAAAAGTGATGAGTAAAATCCGGGGTGGGGATGTGATTCTCTTGCATGATGGGGGACACAAAGTTTTCGGCACCGACCGTTCGTATACGACAACCGCGACTGATCGGCTGATCGCGTGCTACAAAGCAGAAGGCTACGAGTTTGTGACAATTCCAGAGATGATGGAGAAAGAAGCTGTCAGCCATCAGCTGTCATCTACCAGCTGAGCCCACACCAGCGAGAGCAAACGCGCGCTTCGCTGCGGCAATGGTTTTGTGAATGTCGTCTTCTGTGTGCGCCGTACTAAGGAATGCCGCTTCATACTGCGACGGTGGCAGATAGACTCCGTTGTCCAGCATGGCTCGGAAGAAGCGGCCGAAGGCTTCGGTGTCAGACTTCGAAGCCGATGTCCAATCCGTCACCGGGCCCGTGGTGAAGAACCAAGTGAACATTGAGCCCACACGATTGGGGCAGACAGGTATGCCGGCTTCCTTGGCAGCGGCGGCGACTCCCTCCACCAATTCTGCAGCCAGCTTCTCCAGCCGAGGATATATTTCCTCCTTGTGCTCTTGTAAATGGCGCAACGTGGCCAGCCCTGCGGCCATGGCCAAGGGATTGCCCGATAAGGTCCCGGCCTGATACATAGGGCCGAGCGGCGCAACCAAATCCATGATCTCGCTTGTGCCTCCGTAGGCACCGACTGGCAGGCCACCGCCGATAATCTTGCCCATCGTGGTCAGATCGGGACGAATGCCGTAGAGCTCCTGCGCTCCACCGAAAGCCAGGCGGAATCCGGTCATGACTTCATCGAAGATGAGGACCGCATTTTCGCGCTGGGTGATCAGACGCAGGGCCGCCAAATATCCGCCAGAGCCAGGCGCACATCCCATGTTGCCAACGACCGGCTCGACGATCACGCAGGCGATCTGATGTTTGTACTTGGAAAAAGCCAGCTCGACTGCGTCGATATCATTGAAGGGCAATGCCAGAGTGAACTGGGTGAATTCTTCCGGAACGCCTGCCGATCCTGGGATCCCGAGCGTAGCTACTCCCGAGCCGGCTTTTACCAGCAACGCATCAGCGTGCCCGTGATAGCAGCCCTCAAATTTCACGATGTACTTGCGCTTGGTGGAAGCTCGAGCCAAGCGGATGGCGGACATGGTAGCCTCAGTACCGGAATTGACGAAACGCACTTTCTGCATCCCCGGAAATGCCGACAAGATAATTTCCGCAAGGTCGGCTTCCGCGGGCGTAGAAGCCCCAAAGCTGGTCCCGTTACAGGCCGCGTTGAAGATGGCTTCGACCACGGCGGGCGTGGCATGGCCTAGAATCAAAGGTCCCCAGGAGCCGATGTAATCGATGTATTCGTTGCCATCCGCGTCCCAGAGGTGCGAGCCTAGGCCTCGAACGATGAACGGCGGATCGCCGCCTACGGCGGCAAAAGCGCGCACCGGCGAATTCACGCCGCCCGGCATCAGCTGCTCCGCGCGCTCTTGCAGCTTGCGCGATAGCTCGACTTTGCGCGCCATGGGTCCTCCTTTAACTGATTAATATGAAATGACTACTAAATATAACAGCGGGGAAGCTTGGTACCGAGGCTGGGAGTGTCGGGAAATTCATCCGATTTTCATTTTCCCGCAACCTGGCTGAAACACGCGTCCGCTATGGTAGCCGCAGTGACATGCCCTTCTAACCGGGAGGGTTCAGGACAGCCTCGGGGGGCTCCGGGCTGTCCCGTTTTTATTTGTGTCGGCTTGATCGCGGTATTCTATGTTTGCGGGTTCGAGCCGGGCCTAAGTAACTCGCTTCACTTCAAATAGGCGCGGATAATGTCTACTAGTTCGTCGGCCGCTACGGCCTGTTCGGCGGTCGGCTTGCGCGCCGGATCCAGAACGTGAAAGCGCACGTGGTCTTCGACCAGCTCGGCCATGAGCCCATTCATGGCTCCGCGGGCGGCGGTAATCATTTGCAGCACGTCGCCGCAATCTTTCTCTTCTTCAGCAAGGGCCCGCTCAATGGCCTCAATCTGCCCACGAATGCGCCGCACGCGCAGGACAAGCTTTTCCTTCTCTCTTATGGTGTGAGCCATCTTTATTCCTTTTTCCTTGACAATACTATAGGGGGGTATGCTAGAAAGGGTCAAGAGCGTTAATTATCGGCATTATCGACGCTCATTAGCGGCAAGAAAGGTATATGAGAAATCAGGACGACAGGCCTCCGAGCATCGGCGGCTGTCCGGTATAGAAGCAGTGGATGTGACCCGATAGAGTTCTAGCCTTCCCGCCTATCGTCTCACCTCTGCTTCTTCTATCCCCAAAAAATTAATCAAAGAACCGGAGGTTGAGGACGCTCGTTGCCTCTCCGTCCTCAGCGCTTCTCTTTGTTGGCCGACGCAGGTCGCTGCCCTAATGGCGGTGCTGCCCATTCGTCCGCAAGGCCTGAATCGGCCAGCGGAGGCTGCATGTATTTGTTGATCGAAGTGGTGCTTATCGGAGGCGCGGACTTAGTTGCCATCAGCGCGGTAGTCGCCGTGCTCCGGAATTCTGAAAGCGGAATACGCCGGCAAAAAGCGCAGAGAGGAGGTCGCAATGGTCCAGGAAAAACAGCTTTCGATTTCGACCGCAGCCGTTGAGACCACACTGCCTCCGGTTCGAGGCCGCGTGGTCCGCAGCAAATGGCTTTACAGCATGTTGACCTTTCTCGTGGTCTTTGGCCCCGGCTTGATCGTCATGGAAGCTGACAATGATGCCGGCGCGGTGTCGACCTACGTCCAGGCCGGCGCCCAGTACGGTACTAAGTTGCTCTGGATTTTGCTTCTCTTATTGCCGGTAACCTACTTCATTCAAGAAATGGTCGTCAGGCTAGGGATCGCGACTGGCAAGGGACACGCGGCCATGATCTACCAACGCTTCGGAAAGTGGTGGGGTCTGTTTTCGCTGGTCGATCTGCAGTTGGTGAACTTTCTGACGCTGGTAACGGAATTTGCCGCAATTGCACTGGCATTGAGCCACATGAATATTGCGCCCAAAGTCGGAGTGCCGGTAGCGGTGATTGGTTTGGTGTTCATGGTGTTGACTGGAAGTTATCGGCGTTGGGAGCGGATCACGGTCTTTCTGTGCCTGCTTGATATCTCATGGCTGGTGATTGGTTTCAAACTGCGGCCTGCGTTCGGCGATATTCTTCACGACGCATTTGTGCCCGGAGTTCCCAGAGGCGGACTAACGGCCAGCCTGGTATTCCTGGTGATCGCGATTGTCGGGACTACGATCGCTCCTTGGCAACTGTTCTTCCAGCAGAGTTGCGTCGCGGATAAGCGTCTGCGTTTCGCGGATTTGAAGTGGTCTCGTCTGGATACTTTTTTGGGAGCGCTCTTCACGATCGTTGTAGCCGGCTGCATGATGCTCGCGGGAAATGCAGCCAACGCCCATGGACTTTCGTTTTCTGATCCCGCACAAATGGCCAATGATCTTCGCCCGTTTTCCGGCCAGGCGATTCGTAGCGGGATTTTGCTGTTGATGATCAATGCGGCGGTGCTGGGCACAACCGCAATTTCGTTATCCAGCGCCTGGGCCTATGGGGAAGTGAGGGGTTGGCCTCATAGTCTGGAAATGCCGGTGAGCAAGGCCAAAGGTTTTTACGCGACCTATGTTGTGTGTGTAGGGCTCGCGGCGGCGATCGTGCTGATTCCCGGCGCACCTTTGCAGTTGATCATCATCGGGGTACAGGTGCTAGCGGGCATTATGCTTCCGTCGGCCATCATCTTTCTGCAGTTGCTGCTGAATGACAAAGCCGTGCTCGGGGAAAAGTATATCAACCGACGCTGGAATAACTGGGTGAACTGGACAATCATCATCACCCTTTTCACCCTCTCACTTATCCTGGCGGCCCAAGTGGTCGCCCCTAATCTGTTCCCTCATTCGTAAGGAACGAACTTGAGAGGTGCGACATGAGCGTACTGAGTTTTCTGAGGCCGATGACAATCAGGCGGATCCCTGAGGATCATTTTTTCGTAGTCCATCCGCTAGATGACATAGCGGAACAACAAGTGGACACATCGACGCTGGGACGAATGCCGATGACTACCAGCGTACGGCTTTCCTTGATGGCTTTGCGTGGGTATCTGATTTTGATGATGCTGTTAGTGTTTTATCAGGTGATGGACCTGGGAGGTGCTTTCGGTCAGCAGAGTCTCTGAAAGGATCGTTATGAAAGTTTCATCACGCGTTTATTCAGTTGTTATGACCGGGCGCATCCCATCTGGGGAGGCGCACATTCAAAGAAAGGAGGCAAACGACAATGTCCTGCATGACTCTGTTCGCACAACCGATAACGATGACGACGATACAGCTCGTGCGCGAGACTTGCTACGATTCTTGGCAGATGGAGCCGAGAACAGAGCGGAAGCCGCCCTTAAACATGAGCTGGACCGTGGTCACCGACGAAAGTGGCAAGCGGCAGCTCCGCATGCGCTGGACCCTGGCCGAGACAGACTAGAGCTGAAGGGGTGTATGGCCTATTTCTTATTAACGATGGTTTACTGCGATTAGTATACCTGTGTTAACGTTGACGAGCGGGGGGTAATTGCGGCTGGGCAAGACACAAGGCCTCCGCAACCCCGCTCAGTTTTTAATCTTCCGTTAACCCAGTTGGAGTAGCTTCGAGAAGCTGTTGAAACGGGAAGTGATGAAAAAGCAGACCGAACGCTGGCTTGTAATCGTCTTCTGGACGATTGGCGCCGCCTGGGCCAGCTCCGCCCAATGCCAACAACTCGATAGTCCTCTTCAGGAACCTGCCGCATCGGGCGCTCCCGGCGACACAGATCCGCCAGACCGGGAGAGCATGTTCCCCCATTTCAAAGACACCCGCTTTTGGCTTTCGGGACAGGCAAACTTCATTTTCCAAACCCATCCTACATTCGATGCGAAGTATAGCAGCAAGAACAGTCTCGACCCAAACTACGAAAAGGCTACGTCGCGAGTGCTCACACTTTACACCGGCGTGCGTCTGAACGATTCCACTGAGATTCTGGTTGACATCGAGGAGGCCGGCGGGGCGGCGTTGAGTACGGGTTTGGGGCTGGCCGGCTTCCCCAATTTGGATATCGTGCGAAACCCACTCTTGTCCAAGGCCCCATACCTGGCGCGGGGGATGATTCACAAGGTGTTCGCGCTCAGCCAGGACAAAATTGAAAATGCACGCAATCCACTTTCATTATTCGACGAACTGCCGCGCCGCAGGTTAGAAATCCGCTTCGGTAAATTCAGCATGGTCGACTTCTTCGATCAGAATTCGGCCGGCACAGACACCCATCTGCAATTCACCAACTGGGCAGTCGACAATGATGGCGCCTACGACTATGCGGCCGACACCCGTGGCTACACCGTGGGGGTGGTAGCTGACTACGAAGACAGAAACTGGGCCTTCCGTTTTGCTGAGGCCCTGATGCCCAAGGTGGCGAATGGAATCGATCTGGTCTGGCAACCTTGGAAGGCGCACGCGGAGAATTTTGAATTTGACTGGCAGCTCGGAATTATTCCCAAGAAGCCAGGAGTCATTCGACTGCTGGCGTTTACCAACTACGCCAACATGGGTATTTACCGCGATGCCGTCACCCAGTTTGAAGAGGGTCTGGTCTCCACGCCTGATATCACGCATCATCCCTGGCACACCACCCGCAAGTATGGTTTTGGGGTCAACGTGGAGCAGTCTTTAAGCCGCAACTTTGTCGCCTTCGCACGTTGGGGCTGGGATAATGGGAAAACCGAGTCATTTGCCTACACTGAGGTTGACTCCACCTGGCTGGAGGGCCTGGGGGTCTACGGTGCGAGATGGCATCGCCAAAACGATCGCGCGGGAATCGCCTTCGTCTCGAATGGAATTGCGAAGGACCACCAAAACTATTTGACCCACGGAGGACTTGGCTTCCTCCTGGGTGACGGAGCCCTGACCTACGGCCGGGAAAATATTCTGGAGACCTACTACACAGCCCATGTGTGGCGGGGACTTTACGTCGGTCCGGGCGTGCAGCACATCAACAATCCGGGCTACAACCGCGATCGCGGTCCAGTGATCGTACCCAGCTTCAGGGTGCACCTCGAGTTCTAAATCGTCAACTCGGCAAGACCTGAGCCTTCCCGGATCGCCTCTGCAATAATCGTCAGTTTAGATTGCCAGAGAAAGGCGGTGGCATATTTTGACGAGTGCGAATGGCTTTAACGGTCATTCCATGGTCGGGGGGTTGCAACGAGTGCTCGTGTGCTCGCCACGTTCAGCGGGATGGGCCGCCGCTTCAGAATCCACGCATTGGCGTGATCTGGGGTTCTTACATTCACCGGATTTCGTTACGGCTCAGACGCAGCATGATGAATTGTGCCGGCAACTGCAAGCGGCAGGTGCCGAAGTGGCGCATCTGCCGACGTCGTCCAGCTTGTCGCTGGATGCCATCTACACTCACGATCCCTCACTCGCAACCGATTACGGCGTGATTACAATGAATCCCGGCAAGCCCAATCGTGTGGCGGAGGCCGCGCACCATCGCGAGTTTTTCAAGGGTCTTGGCATTTCACTGCTCGGCGCAATCAAGCCGCCCGGCGCCACAGAGGCAGGGGACATGCTGTGGCTGGATGCGAAGACTCTGCTCATCGGTCTGGGATATCGCACCAATGCCCTGGGAATTGCTCAGATGCGCGCACTGCTCACTGCCAAGGGAATTGACGGCATCTCGGCCCCGCTGCCGCACGGTCCCGGTCCTACGGCCTGTTTGCACTTAATGTCGCTGATCAGTCTGCTCGATGAACAAACTGCGGTGGTCGATTTACCGTGGCTGGCCGTAGAAACAGTGGAGCTGTTGAAGTGTCGCGGATATCGCTTGGTTGAAATTGACTATTCGGAGCGCGATACGCTGGCTTGCAACGTTCTTTCTTTGGGAAACAGACGACTGCTCGCGCTGGAAGAAAATCAGAAGACCAACCAGAAACTCCGTCAGGCGGGATTCGACGTGCGTACTTTCCTCGGCTCCGAGCTGTGCATTAACGGCAGCGGCGGCCCAACCTGCCTGACGCGGCCTTTTCTGAGAGGCTGAACTTAATGTCGCAGTCTCTCCGATGGCAAGCGGATCGCACATATCAACCACCCTATGGAGACACCAGTGACAGCGACCGACCGTTCGGGCAAGCCCACGCCGCCGCAGCAGCGACCTGACCGCCCTGGCACAGTCACGATTCCAAATCGCGCCAGTTCTTGCCCACACCAATCTCAACCAATAACGGCACCGTGAGCGGATGAACGTTTTCCATGTGCTCCCGAACCAGCGTCCGCATCGCAGCAATCTCGTCTTCCGGAACTTCGAACACCAATTCGTCATGCACCTGCAAGGTCATTCGCGACTTCAGGCCTCGCTCGCGTAACGCAGTATCGATGCGAATCATGGCCATCTTGATCAAATCCGCTGCTGTTCCCTGTAAGGGCGTGTTCACCGCGGTGCGCTCGGCGAAGCCGCGCAAATTCGCATTCTTGCTATTGATGTCAGGAATCGGCCTTATCCGCCCGAACATCGTCTTGACTTTTTGTTCGCGGCGAGCCTCCTCCAACGTCCGGTTGATGAACGCCCGCACCCCGCTGTACTTTTCGAAGTAAGCGTTGATAAATTGCTTGGCCTCGCCTGGCTCAATCCCCAAATTCTGTGACAGTCCAAACGCGGACAACCCGTAGACGATGCCGAAGTTTACGACCTTGGCCTGGCGCCGATGATCGGGAGTGACCATCAGAGGGGGAACGCCGAACACCTGGGAAGCGGTCAGAGTGTGGATGTCGTCGCCACGACGGTACGCTTCCACCAGCAACGGGTCTTTCGAAAAGTGGGCCAGCAGCCGAAGTTCGATCTGGGAGTAATCCGCCGCGATCAGTACGTGGCCCGGCTCGGCGGTGAATGCCGCCCGAATCTCCCGCCCCAGTTCGGTGCGGATGGGGATATTCTGCAGATTGGGGTTGGCCGATGACAGCCTGCCAGTCGCGGTCCCCGTCTGACTAAAAGTCGTGTGTAGGCGGCCACTTGTTGGATTCAACAATGCAGGCAAAGCATCCACGTAAGTGGACTTGAGTTTCCAAAGTTGGCGATACTCAAGCACCAGCCGTGGCACCTCGTGAGTTAGAGCTAGTCCTTCGAGAACATCCACTGCGGTTGAGATCATCTTCCCTTTGCCGTATTTCACAGGCTTGGGCAAGTTGAGTTTGTTGAAGAGCACATCGCCGAGTTGCTTGGGCGAATTGATGTTGAATTCGCATCCAGCAAGCTCGCAGATTTCTCTGCCTTTGGCTTCAATCTCGCGTTCCAGGCGCGAGGACATCTCGGCCAAAGTATTGCGGTTGATTTTCACTCCAGCCTGTTCCATGCGCGCCAGCACTGGCACCAGTGGCAGGTCAATATCATCGTAGAGATTGAGTAGTCCGGATTCTTCGACTTCGCGGCGAAGCGCGGTCGCGAATCGGCCCCCGATGTCGGCTGACTCAGCCAGCGTCCCACTCAGCTTAAGATTGAAGCGGCGCAACGCCACATCAGCCAGCCGATGAGATGAATACGTCGGATCGAGCAGGTAGGAATAGAGCACAGGATCATGCCGCACTCCGCGAACGGTGATTCCTTGCCGCTCCAAAATATGAATGGCTGCTTTGTAATCGTGGATGGCCTTGGGGAATCCCTCGGCGGCAAGTGCAGCGACAAGACACGCGATCGCGTCTTGCATCTCGAAGGAAACCGTAACGGCGGTGCCCGGGGCGGCAGAGATTGCAATGTTCCGCGGAGGTTGGGCGGGAGCGGGCTCTGAGGTCAACAGCAAGAGACTATTTTCAGCTTGGACTTCTTCCTCTTCTTGCGTCTCTTCCTGATCGGCGACCGTGCTAGGCTCTGCTTCTAGAGCGACCGCTAGAGTTCCGTTCGGCGGGATGCTCTTTAGCACGGCTTCCACGTCTGCTGCCGACTTCGCCTCCGTGTAGTCAGTTTCGCTCACCTCGACGACGGGCAGAAGTTCTCTCAGCAGAGAAGTAAATTCCAGTTCGGTAAACAGCTCGCGTAAAGCTTCGATGTCCGGTTCGCCCGTCCTCATAGCGTCGACGTTCAACTCAATGGGGACGTTAGCATCGATGGTAACCAGCTTTTTACTCAGCAGGACGTTCTCGCGGTTGTTTTGCAGCGATTCACGATAGGTTTTCCTCTCGACTTCCGCGGCATGATCGAGTGCCTGTTCCACAGTGCCGAAACGTTTGATCAGTTCGACTGATCCCTTGTCGCCGATGCCGGGAGCGCCGGGAATATTGTCGATGCTGTCGCCACGCAAGGCCATTACGTCAATCACGCGCTCCGGAGGCACACCCAGAATCTCTTCGACTTTCTGAGCATCGCAAATCAGGTTGTCCTTGGGTGGATTCAGCACCAGCACGCGATCGTTCACCAACTGCAACATGTCCTTGTCGCTGGAAACGACATACACACCGTAGGATTTCGAAACCGCCTGGCGCGCTAGAGTACCAATTACGTCGTCCGCCTCATAACCAGCAAGTTCGAGAATGGGAATACGATAGGCCTGCAGTGCTCTCCTGATATACGGCAGTTGCTGAGCCAGTTCGCCGGGCATTTCCACACGGTTTGCTTTGTAACCGTGGTATTTGATTTCCTGAAAAGTCTGAGTCTTCAGGTCGAAGCGACGCACGCTGGTAATGGCTTCGGCCTGTTGATCGCGGAAGGTGGGCGCAGCCACGTCGAAGACAGCAGCCAGATATTCCGGCGAAAAATCTTCGCGCAACTTGCGCAGCATGTTAACGAAAACGTATGTCGCGGCTGTCGGCAGGCCGGTCTTGGTAGACATGCCGCGCTGCCGCGCCATGGCATGATAGGCGCGAAAGATGAACGACATAGCGTCCATGAGAAAAATGCGCCCCTGCTCGCCGTCCTTAGCAGTTGGCATCAACAAGGCTGTGGACGCGGACCCGCCAGTCGCTGCGTGAGAAGGCGCATGCGCGGTTTTCGTCGACGATTGTTTTCTGGGTGACAATACAGCTAGTTTAGCAGTTGGTTGGCGGCAAGAAGTACTGACTCACTCGAAGCTGACCGTAAAATCCGTTTCCACAAACTTGATCGGCGGTTTGCCTGAAGAGTTGTTAAAGACGAGGTAATACTTTCGCGGCTGGTCCAACGTGGAATTGAGCGCCCAATCGATTGTCTGTACGTATGACGACTCCGCCGAACGCGTGACGCTTCCTCCGGGGCCATGCTCGAAATCGTGGAGCTGCTGTTCATCCAGAAGTAGGAGGTCTATGTTTGCGGCTTCATTGCTAACTCGGCGACCTTCGTCCCCCTGCGTATAAGAGGTGAAGCTGCCGTGTACTTGGGAATGAATGCAGTGCTTAGGCACTTCAAACTCAAACACCTGGTACTTTCGCAACGTGAATGTCTTATGTAGGAAACGCTTGGGCGGCGCCGGTGCTGGAGTCGTCATCACACGATCCAGCGGCGGCATTGTCTCTGGAGCTTCTTTTTTCGAGCAGGCCAAGCCGTTCAACAACAGGACTCCCGCCACCAAGAAGAACCGATTCTGCATGAGCTAATTGCTTTTCTTCCCATACTCCGTGTTGTAGTGCAGCTTGATCTCGCCGCATGTGCCTTGTTCGGGCGAATAGACCACGCAGGTATCGAATGGCCGGGAGTAGACATGCAGGCTAACAGCACGCTGGTTGAATTCG
The DNA here is from genome assembly GCA_963696025.1 of uncultured Acidobacteriota bacterium. Lineage (GTDB taxonomy): Bacteria > Acidobacteriota > Terriglobia > Terriglobales > Acidobacteriaceae > JABCYV01. The sequence continues at coordinate 113,139 of CAVOII010000012.1, read as the reverse complement.
CGCGGGTTCAGGACCCGATGCACTGGTTCCTGCGGATCCACGGCGCATGGTTGCGCTAGATTCATTTCAAGCGTTTCTACAGACTCCAACTGACAGGTACCCTCCTCGAGATTTTGCGAGAGTACACGATAATTCTCCACCCGCAGTCTTCCGCTAGGCACTGCCATCCAGCAGTTCTGATCGCGATGATTGTGCACTGAACTGATCTGTCCAACCTCCCAGCAGATGGCGACCAGTTCATAGAGCGGAGTCTTGTCGATCAGGTTGCGGGTGTAATGCTGGCCATCCCAGGTCAAGTACGGTGACAGCGTGTCGGGCGCGACCGGCGTATTCTGAAGAAAATTTAAAATTTGATCGGTGCGGTCAAACGCGGCCTCGGGAAATCTCCTCAGCTCGGCCACAAAGTCGTTGATCGAGATCTGCCGGGACATGGCTTGTGTACTCATATTTCACTCCTATCGATCGACAGTATATCGCTTGCCAGGGCCAGACCATAGAGGTTCGCGGAACGCTCGGGCAGCGGCTGCAGGGGCGGTCGGAAATAGCGATGAAAGATTGGGATTGAAGCGTTACAAGTTGGTGGTTCTCGCTTCTCAATCTTATTCCACAAACATGCAGTCACCGTAGGAATAGAACCGGTATTTCTCATTCACCGCGTGTCGATAAGCATTAAGTACTTGATCTTTCCCTCCGAACGCGGAGACAAGCATAAGCAGAGTTGACTGGGGCAGATGAAAATTTGTGAGCAATGCGCCAACCACACGGAAATCAAAGCCGGGAAAAATAAAGAGGTCAGTGTCATCACTGCTGGCTCGCACCCTGCGGTTGAGGTTTTGCCTTGCGGAATGCTCGAGTGCGCGGACAGTGGTTGTCCCCACAGCTACCACGCGTCGGCCTGCATCGATGGCGTCATTAATCTTCGCCGCGGTTTCGGGAGCGATTCGGTACCACTCCCGGTGAAGCTGATGATCTTCAACTCGCTCGTCCCGCACCGGTTGAAATGTACCGAGGCCCACGTGCAGAGTAATCTCCGCCATCTCAATTCCGCGCTCTCTCATGCGGTCGATAATCGAAGGGGTGAAGTGCAGTCCAGCAGTGGGCGCGGCCACCGAACCGCGCTCGCGCGCATAAATCGTCTGGTAGCGATCCCGGTCTTCCGGTCGGTCCGTCCGGTTGATGTATGGAGGCAGGGGTACGCGCCCGAGCCGCTCGATCAGTGCAAAGAAATCCGGCACTGGGTGAAACTGAATCTGGCGTTCGCCAAAGCTGCTCCGGGCCGTCACCTCGGCCTCTAGTTCGTCGTTATCTCCGAAGAACAAATGCTCGCCCACCCCGATCTTCCGTCCCGGACGCACCAGGCACTCCCACTGGTTCGGTTCCTGCGACAACTGGCGGGTGAGCAGGATTTCGACCCGGCCCTTTAAGAAGTCACGCGAAACTGGATTGCGCGTGCCGATTGGCTCTGCTCTAGCCCCCCTTCGCCTGCCATGGAGACGCGCCGGAAACACCTTAGTGTCATTGAAAATTACCAGGTCATCAGCGCAGAGAAGATCGGGAAAGTCACGAAAGCAACAGTCTTGCACTTTGCCTGCAGCACGATGAAGGTTCAGCAGTCGGGAATCCGCCCGCCCCGCTAGCGGCTGCTGGGCAACAAGCTCTGGCGGGAGCTCATAGTTGAAATCGAAGACGAGCACTTCAGCTAATTATAGTTTTCGGGAGGCACAATCCGGTCTTGAATATCATGTAAACCTTTGTAAATGGGATTGTTTCCGTGCAAACACTGCGATACCATACGCGCAACGGAATGGGGCGGCTTCACGACACCCAAACATGTCTAGTGAGAGCCAATATCGCCGCGAAATTGTCCTCTTCGGCCGGAAGCTGCATGAATGCGGCCAAGTGGCGGCCACAGACGGCAACCTTTCCGTGCGGCTCGACGAGCGGCGCATCCTGGCTACGCCGACCTCCATGTGCAAGGGCATGATGCAACCTTCGGACTTGGTCATTGTGGACCTTGAGGGCCGCCGACTGGCTGGGCGTCGCGACGTTTCCAGCGAGATCGCCATGCATCTTTTGATTTACAAGCGGCGCCCTGATGTACGAGGCGTCGTGCATGCGCATCCGCCAACCGCCACCGGCTTTGCCGCCGCCGGCATGGCGCTCAACCAGCCGCTGGTGTGCGAAGTGGTCATCGGACTAGGTTCGATTCCGCTGGCCAAGTACGGCACCCCTGGAACTCCAGAACTTACGCACGCGCTCGAGCCGCTGATTCCTCAATATGACGCTATTCTCATGTCGAACCATGGCGTGGTCACCTACGGAAGCGATCTGCATCAAGCCTACATGAAGATGGAAACAGTTGAACATTTCGCACAGATCGCGCTGGTCACGCATCTTTTAGGACGGCAACAGCCGCTTGGCAGCGAGGAACTGGAAAAGTTAATGCTGGCCCGAAGCAAGTATCAGGGATCGAAATCTGCGGCTCCCTTGCCCTTAGCGGTACCTTACAGCATGGCGAGCGGGAACCACCGTGATCGTCCGCAGCCTGTTTCAGCATCGACTGACGCTGCCTCCAAGGCGCGGCGCGTGGCTTCCCGCTCGCGCCGAGTTGCCAACGGATAAGGCTTTTCATCCACCTCCGATTCTGAATCGCACGCCGGCGCGGAAATTCACTCCCAACGCCGGATAGCCCACCACTTCGTTGTACTGTTTGTCCAGCGCATTCTCGATATTTGCGTAAGCAGTGATCCGTGAATTCAGGGCGTACCAACCGCCCAGGTCCACCCGCGCGTAGCCGGCGGCATGATTGATACCAAGGCCGAGAAAGTCGGAGTCGAAACGGCGACCCACGAAACTCCCGCCCAGATTTGCGCCCCAGCGGCTGCCAAGGTATGTAAGCAACAGGCTGCCCAGATGTTTGGGCCGGCGCAGAAATGGATTCCCAGCGTCGAAGACGGTGTCGCAGAAATTCGCCGGGGTGCATAGAGGGGCCTCGAGAATCTTGGTTGACGTGTAGGTGTAGGCTGCGTTCAGCAATAGCCGCCGCAATACCTTGCCCTGAATTTCCAGTTCCGCACCATGGGCAAAAGACTTATCGACGTTGAAATATTGGCCTTCCTGTGGGTTTTGTGGGGCAGCGCCAAATTCGATCTGGTCGCGGAACAGATTGTTGAAATATGTCGCAGTCAGAACATATTTGCCTTCCAGAAAGTTTTGTTGAATTCCCGCCTCAAAAGCACGGTTTCGTTCAGGCTTCAGGCCAGGATTCGCCACAAAGAACGGAGGACTGGCGAAAGTTTGCTCCAACCCCGGTTCCAAAAACCCAGTGGCGTAGGAGAAACGTAAGCGGGTTCCGGAGAGTGTCTGTCCGCCGCGTAGCGCTCGAAGAGTCAAGGCCACGCGGGGCACAGCGGTGTTGCCGAACTCGCTGTTGTGTACGAAGCGCACGCCAGCGATTGCGGACAAACGTCCAAGTGTGGCTTGTTGCTGCACGTAAGCGTCTTGATTCAGGCGTTGGCCGTGAGTAACCGGGGGAAAATCCACGTCTCCGATGAAGCCGTTTTCGTCCTCGAAACGATAACCTACGGTGGTGTGCGCCCAGGTACGCTCCACATAATCGCCCTGGTATTCGAATCCGGCGCGATTAATGTGGTCAACCTCGTGAGAGTTAGTGAGATTCATCTCCGTGTATTGGTAGTTGTAGTCGAAGCCGGTGAGGCGATGTTGCCAGCCAGACGGCCCGACGACCGTAAGCTCCAGGCTGCTGAGCAGATCGTTGAGTTGAGACCACTCATTTGGGTTGATGAGGTCTGGGTGCGGATCTCCGTTAAAGTTCCACTCCCCGGGCACGCCGGTATGGCTATTGGAATGGCGAATGCGAAAGCGCAATGACACGTTATCGCCTACAGCAGCTCCAACATTGGCGCCTTGCAAAGAGTCTGAGTAAGCGTCGTTCACGCCCTGGCCGTTGGTGTTGAATTGGTCGGCGAAAACGTTGTAATCGAAAAGACCGCGGGCACCGGCCAATGAAGCGTAGCCGTTGGCGGTTTCCAGGTTCCCTCCGTCGGCGCCGAAACGCAGTTCGGGCACGCGAGTGCTTCCGGTGCGGGTCCAGACTTGTACTACGCTGGTCATGGCGTCTGACCCGTACAGCGTGCTCTGTGCACCACGCATGAATTCCAGGCGGTCCGCTTCAGTGAGGGGAAGGTTGCCAAAGTCGAAGGTCCGGTTGGGTACGTTGATGGTGACGCCATCGACGATCACTTTGTTGTAAGTAGAGGAGCCTCCGCGCACAAAAAGCGACGACACGCCACCGCGCTGTCCGGAAGTGCTTATGACCGCGCCGGGAAGAAAACGCAACGCATCGTTGGCAGCTACCGGTCGCATAACGTCGAGTTGTGAATTATTGAGGGCGGCGATGCTCGCGCCCGAATCCTCGCTCGGAACCGGGCTGCGGGTGGCGGTGACTACGACGGTTTCCGCCGCCGCCGCCAGTTGCAACTGCAAGGTAATCGCTTCCGAGGGGGAAGAGGTAACCGTGGTATTCAGGATTGCAAATCCCGGGGAAAGAACCTGGACGCGGTATGTCCCTTGGCTACTCACATGAAATACTCCGAATCCTTCGGCGGAGGTGAAACTGACGGCGCTCGGGGTGGCGCTGCCTTTTGCAAACACTTCAACCTGCGCTCCAGCGACGGAGGCAGATTTCGGATCTACGACTTTGATTTTTAGTTCGGCGGCTGAAGCTGTCGCTAATAGAACAACCAGGCAAGCGAAAATCTGAAAGAACCGCATGCACTTCTCCTTTGTCACGCGCAAGGGGTTAGTGTGGACGGTTCGCGCCGGTCTCCTGGCTTCGCGAGTCAGGACAGGTTAACTGTCCGAACTTCCGCAACTGGCCTTCCCAGGTTGCCCCAGTGGCCAACTGCAAATTTCCTCGCTTACAGTTGCGCGGCAGCGCGGGATTCTCACCCGCTTCCCTCCTCATCAAAGCTGACGAGGATGCGCAAACCAAAGAAGTTGTGAAAGAGCTGAACTGAATCGTTGGAAAAATCTACTCGCCCGTCTCGTGGAAGTCAATCAGTCAGCCCGCCAGCAGTCCCCCTCCGGGCTACGAACTCCGCCGTCGCTTGAAAAGCGGAAACTCTTCACTCCCAACCTTCCTCACATTTTCTTCGGCAAACTTATGGGTACGATCGAGCGCGGCCTGTAGCTCCGCCTGGTAACGCTCTTGCTGAGATTCGTCCGCATCGGATGGAACCGGCATCTCTCGAGCGACCCGCATCAACGCGCGAGAGAACGGCTTGGGGATGATCAGCTTGTCCCAGGTGTTCAGAACCCAGGCCTTATCAACGGCGATATGGAAGCCGACCATCGGCACTCCAGTAGCTCGGGCTAAAAGAACCGGACCGGGCTTGACGAGGTGACGGGGTCCGCGCGGGCCATCAATGGTGAATGCCACCACCCAACCTGCCTCTAATTCGCGGCGCATGCCCAGGACGGCGCGAACCGCGCCCCGGCTGCTCGATCCGCGAACTTTTACGAAGCCAAACTTGCGCATGATGCGGCCCGTGTATTCGCCATCAAAGCTATCGCTGCTCAACACCCTGATTTGCAGGTTTCTCCATAAGTACATGGCCGGCAACATGCAGCTATGCCAAAACGAATAGACCAGGGGACGTTTCTCCAGACTGCCGGGCGAACCATCTTCCCAGGAAACAGCGAATCGCAGAGTAGGGCCCAGGGCACGTATGATCAGAAAGCCGGCCCAGGTGATCATCCACAGTAAGAATTTCTGCCAAAGCGTGAAGGAGACATGGGGAACCTGGGTTTCTGACGACACCCTCGGCGTGGGGACAACGCTCACGCGATTTATTGTACCGTTGGGCGACACAAACAGGTCCTGGGAATGATTCCACCATCCCGCAACGCCACCGCGATCATCTACTTCACAACGTGTGCAGGTACGCGAGAAGATCCTCGATCTGCCGCTGAGTCAAGACTTGTCCAAAACCGGGCATCGTGTTCCGGCCATAACGGATGATCTCTGCGACGCGATCATCGTTGGCTGGCAGGCCACTTTGCGCGAGAAATTGCTTCTTAAAGACGCCTTTCATGCTCGGGCCTTTCTTACCTCGCGAAGAATAAGGCGCATGGCAGCGGTCGCAATGCTCGTCGTAAATATGCCGTCCGGCCGCTTGCTGTGGGTTTAATCCGAGTTGTGCGTCACTCTTGCGCAGCTCAGCGTCGCAGGCGGCCAAGAACGATGCCGCGGCCAGGACGCAGAAAAAAGCGAGTTTCAGATTTAAGATTTCAGATTTCAGATTGGCAGCGCCGGTCCCCGATTTCATTTGATTCCCAAACCACCACAACCTCATCCGACGTACAATAACAGAGCGGCAATGGCAATCGCGGGCAAACGGGCTGTGACGAAGGCAGTCGTCGCGAGGCGCATCTCGGTAAAGCGAATTTACGAGAAGGCCCTGCGCGGCGATGGTACACGAGTGCTGGTCGATCGACTATGGCCTCGCGGGGTGAACAAGGACCGGGCCGCGTTGCACTCCTGGCTTCGTGACCTGGCGCCGTCGGACTCCCTGCGGCAGTGGTACCATGCGCACCCCGAGGCCTGGCTGGCCTTTCGAAAACGCTACCTGAAAGAGTTGGCTCGTGCTGAGTCAGGGAAGGAGCTTGACGAACTCTATCGGCTGGCTGGCAAACGAAAGAAGCTGACTCTTTTGTTTGCATCGAAGAACGAACGCTATAACAATGCGGTGGTGCTAAAAGACCTGCTGGAGGGGATGCGAAAGCCCCCGAGCGGCACCGGTCCCGGAGCCGTACGCGCAACCCGAGGGCGGCAGGCGAAGCGGATGCAACGATAAAGATCAACGGTAGAGTTTCCCAAAGCTTATTTACCGATTTTCTTCTTTGCCGGCCCATCGTTCACGATCTCACCCACGATGTTGTCAATCGCATCGAGTACCCGCTTCAGGGGCAGGTTGAAATTGTTGGAGAGGATGGCAAATGCGACCTGTTCGCCACGATCGGTGGTGGCATATCCGGAGAGCGTTTTCACACCCCCTAGCGATCCGGTCTTACCATAAATCCGAGCCCAGGCACTGATGCTTTTGAGACGGTCAGAAAGCGAGCCGTCCACTCCCGCAACTGGAAGCGTATCGCGGAAGCTCGCGCCCCACGGCTGCGACGCCGCATAGCTAAGCAACTGCACGATGGCGTGGGGCGTCACCAGATTCTGCCGCGAGAGTCCTGAGCCATCGTAGAAAATGTATTGGTCGCCGGGAATGCCCACCTGATTCAAAAAACCACGCAGCACTTCGAGGCCACCTTCCACGGTTCCCGCCGTACCTCTTTCCCGTCCCAACAGACGCAATAGGATCTCAGCATGCAAGTTCTGGCTGACTTTGTTAATGACTCGCACGTCTTCGATCAGAGGCTTCGACTGGTAACTGGCCAGCACCAGGGGCTGGTTCTGCAGGGCGCGCGCGGGCTCATCGCCACCGCGAGCGGGCGCGAGGGTCGTAACCGTGAACGTGGAAAGGCTGGCCAGCTCGGTGTGACGGGTACGCTCCTTGCCATAGACGGCGACGCCGCGGGCTTCCAGCAACTGACGAAAAAGGTTGGCGGCGAATTCCGCTGGATCTTCAATGGCAACCGCTTCGTTGGCGCCGGCGTCATCCATCGGCATGTTGCCCCACAGAGTGAGGACAGTCGAACCGGGCTCGCGGTTGATAAAGATCTTGCGCACGGTGCCGGCGGGCGTCGTGATAAGGCGATTGTCGATGCGATAGTAATCACCGAATGGGGAAAGGCTCACAAAGGCGCGGTCCCCGGCACGGTCAGCGGGCAGGATGCTGACGAAAACCACATTGTCATTGATGGTGAGGGCGGAAACCGGAGCTCCATCGGCCCAGACCAGATCATCCTGGCTCCAGCCTTCGCCATAGCGTTCAAAGGCGAAGTATGAGTCGTCAGCGATGATGTCACCATCCACGAATTTCACACCCTTCTGCACCAGCTCATCCGCGAGCTGCTCCAGCACTTGAATGGGATGATTGCTACGCTCGGTGCGCAGTGCGTAGGGCAACTCACGGCCAGAGAGATTGGGGTCGCCGCGCCCCACCAGCACCAGATCGCCGGTAAGGCGTCCATGTTTGTCGAGGGTTCCGTTGGTTTCGACGGTGGTGCGAAAGTTGTAGTCGGGTCCGATCAGAGCAAGGGCAGCCGCCGTGGTGAATAGCTTGGTATTGGAGGCAGGAGTGAACAACTTTTCGGAGTTCTGCGCGTAAAGAACCTTGCCGCTGGAAAGCGAGATGACGTCGATTCCCCAGAAACCGCGAATGAGATCGGGCGCAGCAAGGATTGTGTCAATGCGGTTCGCGAGGGGCTTGCGCGCGGCGGCGTACAGTTGCGTCGCCAGCAACAGGCACAGAACCAGCGCAAGATGCACGCGTTTGCGACTCATGTGACTGCCTGATTGTAGCACTGCAAACAGTGCAGGAGAGTATCGGCTTCAGCGTGTTGATTTAGAATCGGCCCCATGCGGCCAGTGTTTGAATGGCACCTGCGTTCGCGCGCTCTGCAGTTGGGAAGACGCACCCTGATCATGGGCGTGGTTAACGTGACTCCCGACTCTTTTTCCGACGGCGGAATACACTTCGATCCCGACAGCGCAGTGGAGCACGCGCTCACTCTTCTTCACGACGGCGCTGACATTATTGATGTGGGTGGCGAATCTACTCGTCCGGGAGCCAGCGTACTCTCCGGAACCGAAGCTAACCCCGCAGTCACCGAGCAAGAAGAATTGGAGCGGGTGATCCGCGTGATTGCTTCTCTAAAGCAAAAGCGGAGCGATGCCGTCGTCTCGATTGATACCTACAAAGCCGCTGTAGCCCGTGCAGCAATAGAAGCCGGGGCCGAGATTGTGAACGACGTGAGCGGCTTTCGTTGGGACCCGCGAATGCCTAAGACGCTGGCCGAACTCAATTGCGGCGCGGTGCTGATGCATACGCGTGGCCGTCCGGAAGACTGGCGCAATTTGCCGGCGGCTGGAGATATCGTCACATTAGTGAAGCGCGAGCTTAGAGAATGGTCAGATGCCGCCACGATCGCCAGGGTAAAACGTGAGCGCATCGTGCTCGATCCTGGATTCGGATTTGGTAAGAATCACGAAGAGAATTATCCCTTGCTGAAACGCTTTGAAGAATTCCATCAGCTCCGCTATCCCTTGCTGGTGGGTGTCTCCCGAAAGTCGTTCATTGGTCGGGCCTCGGCGCGCGACGGCAAAGATGCGGCGGTTGCTGACCGCCTTTACGGGACCTTGGCGGCAGAAACGGCGGCCATCTTAAAAGGGGCTCATATCATTCGTACTCACGATGTTCGAGCTTGTGCCGACGCGGTGCGGATCGCAGACTTGGTGGTGAACTAAAGTATTTGCGTTCTTCGCGTTTTCCTTTGCGTACTTTGCGGTTAACGATTTTATCGCTTGCTGTAGTTTGAGACACACTATTTCTAGAAGAGATGGCATCCCCATGACGTTGAATGTCAAACGAGTGATGCTTTGGACTTTGCTGGCGATCGCCGTATCCGCGCAGACTTCGACCGATCCAGCGACACAACTCGCCCGACTTCGCAAACGGGCGAGCGATGCACAAAACAATCACGATAACCAGGCTCTGCTTGCGACCATGATTGAGATGGCGCGATTGCTGCACTACTCCGGTCCGTCTGAGGAACGGCTCGCCCGTGCTTACGCAGCGGTTGGCGACAAATCGAATTCACTCCAGGCGGTGCGCGAATTCGTCAACATGCAGCAAGCGGATGAGGATCTCATCGCCGCACCGGAACTCGCCGCTTTGAAAGATAATGCGGAGTTTCAACGGCTAAGGCAGCAAATGAAACTGAATGAAACTGCCATACAAAACAGCGTCGCCGTTACAACCATAGCTGACTCAGGACTGGTAGCCGAAGACCTCGCCTATGACCCAATCGCGAAGATCTTTTATGTGACCAGCGTCCTGAAGAAGAAGATTGTTCGCGTCCGGGCAGACGGAAGTGTAGAGGAGTTTGCAGCCGCTCCTGATGGATGGCCGATGTTAGCTATCACGCTCGATGCACAGCGAGGAATTGTGTGGGCAACGGAGGCTGCCATGGATCAATTCTCTGCGGCTCCGGCGAAGGATTGGGGCAAGTCCGCCATTGTCTGCTTCAGATCGTCAGATGGGGTGCTGCTCAAGCGGCTTCTGGGTCCGGCTAAGAGCGCGCTTGGCGATATGGCACTGACAAGTGACGGAGACGCGATCGTTTCCGACGGTGCGGGCGGCGGGGTTTATCGTGTGAGGCTTGAGCCGTCAAGCACTCATTCTCTGGAGCGTATCGATGGCGGCGAGTTCATTTCTCCGCAAACTCCAGCGATGCATCCTGATGGGAAGCATGTATTCATTCCGGACTACGCCCGGGGCATTGGAGTGCTTGATTTGGCGACTAAAAAGGTTAGATGGATCGACTCTGAACATCAGCATGCTTTGCAGGGTATTGACGGTCTGTATTATCACGACGGTGGACTAATTGCTGTGCAGAACGGCGCTAACCCTGAGCGAGTGGTGCTCTTTCGTCTCAATCCAGGGCTGACGCGAATTCTTTCTGAAAGAACGATCGAGCGCGCAACACCAACAATCGGAGATCCTACCCACGGCGTGCTGATTTCAGGAAGCTTTTATTACATTGCAAATTCGGGCTGGAGCGAGCTCGATGACCACGGAAATGTCAAATCCGGCTCGAAATTGACACCGTCGCTCATCATGAGGGCTGACGTGAACAAACTCCACTGAACTGACGTGCTCTTGCTGATTCTCATTGGCGTTGCCGTGTCACGCGACCGCAAAGGTGCGGCCAGGTCGTGCGTCCAGGATTCTAAAACGTCTTCTCTGAATCGATAAGAATAGTCACCGGGCCGTCATTCACCAGTTCCACTTGCATCGTTTCCTGAAAGCGTCCGGTTTCGCACCGCAGTCCCGTAGCGCGAATGCGCCTCACAAAATATTCGTAAAGTGAGCGGGCTTTTTCCGGTGGGGCTGCCGCATCGAAAGAGGGGCGTTTGCCACGACGGACATCTCCGTAGAGTGTGAACTGCGAGACCGCCAGGACTGCTCCTCCGACATCGGTGACGGCCAGGTTCATCTTTCCATTCTCATCTTCGAAGACGCGAAGCCCAACGATCTTGTCTGCCAGATATTCAGCCTGGGCTTCCGCGTCTCCTTCGGCAACACCGATGAATACCAGAAGGCCGCGGTCAATCTTCCCTGTGACCTCACGGTTCACTGTGACCTGGGCATGCTTCACTCGTTGCACAACCGCGCGCATGAAAAACAGCCTCCAGCTTCCTATCGGAGAGGGTTCAGACCAGAACCGCAAAAAGGCGGCGCGATGCGGATGGTTTCTTAGTCCGCCCAGCGCCGGAAAAGAAGAGCTCCGTTGGTTCCTCCGAAGCCGAAGGAATTTGACATGGCGTATTCCACTTCCGCTTTTCTGGCGTGGTTGGGGACGTAATCCAAGTCGCAATCGGGCTCAGGATTCTCCAGATTGATGGTGGGAGGCAGTATCTGGTCACGCAGGGCCAACACCGTGATGCCGGCCTCGAGACCTCCAGCGCCGCCGAGCAGGTGTCCGGTCATGGACTTGGTCGAGCTTACGGCCAGCTTGTAGGCGTGGTCGCCGAAGGCGCGCTTAATGGCGATGGTTTCCAGTTTGTCGCCAATGTCGGTCGAGGTGCCGTGGGCGTTGATGTAGTTCACCTGCTGCGGCTGAATCTTGGCATCGTTCAACGTGTTCAACATAACCCGGTAGGCGCCGTCGCCGTTCTCGGCGGGTTGCGTGATGTGGTAGGCGTCTCCGCTCATGCCATAGCCCACAATCTCGGCCAAAATCCTGGCTCCGCGTCGCCGGGCAAACTCAAGATCTTCGAGGATCAAAATACCCGCGCCTTCGCCGATTACGAATCCATCACGCGCAATATCCCAAGGACGACTGGCCTTTTCGGGAGCATCATTGCGCGTAGAAAGCGCTCGCATGGCGGCGAATCCGCCCACGCCCATGGGAGTGATGGCGGCTTCCGTGCCGCCCGCGATCATTACATCCGCGTCGCAACGCCCGATGATCTTGTAGGCATCGCCTACTGAATGCGCGCTCGAGGTGCAGGCGGTGCAGGTAGCCTCATTGGGTCCCTTAGCGTTGTAGCGGATGCTGACGTGTCCCGCGGCAAGATTCACGATGGAAGCAGGAATAAAAAAAGGTGAAATCTTGCGCGGCCCGCCATTCAGCAGATTGATGTGCTCGCGCTCGATGACATCGAATCCGCCGATTCCGGACCCGATATGCACGCCGATCCGGTCCGACATTTCCGGCGTGACTTCGAGGCCGGAAGTCCTCATGGCTTCGTCCGCGGCTGCCATGGCCAGGTGGATGAAGCGGCCCATCTTCTTCAGCTCTTTTTTCTCGACAAATTTTAGAGGATCGAAATTCTTGACTTCAGCGGCGATGCGGCAGGCAAACTGGGATGCATCAAACTGCGTGATGGAAGCCACGCCACTCTTAGCCGCGAGCAGGTTGCGCCACACTTCCTCTGTCGTGTTGCCCACGCCACAGATCAGGCCAATTCCAGTAACTACGACCCTACGTCCCAACTACTTCCCGCCTTTCGCATGCTTCCCGATGTAATCAACCGCGTCCTTGACGGTGCGGATCTTTTCCGCGTCTTCATCGGGAATCTCAATTTCGAAGGCCTCCTCGAAGGCCATCACTAGTTCCACGGTATCGAGCGAGTCGGCGCCCAGGTCGTCCACGAAGGACGCGGTGGGCGTTACTTCGCCCTCGTCCACTCCCAGTTGTTCCACTATGATCTGCTTTACTTTGTCGTCAACGGCTGCCATGGTTAGCTCCGTTCGTAGCGCCAAACTGGTTCAACTCTGCTCCTGGTGTACCCGCCGGCTGTCCTTTGCAAGGGCATGGGCCCTCAGGGCAACCTGTTATGACTTACTTACTTTCGCATGCTTATCGATGTAGTCGATGGCATCTTGCACGGTCCGGATCTTCTCCGCATCTTCATCGGGGATCTCGACGTCGAAAGCCTCTTCCAACGCCATTACCAGCTCGACCTGGTCCAGCGAGTCAGCTCCCAAATCATCGACGAACGAAGCGCTGGGTGTAACTTCGCCCTCATCCACTCCCAACTGCTCCGCAATAATCTGCTTGACCTTTTCTACGCTCTCTTTTTTTTCATCGCCAGTCATGTGAATTCCCACCTCCGGTGTGTTCTGACACGTTGAAACGGAACGAGTAGTGTAACGGCCCGCGCGAATTGCTGTAAAGGAGACTTCGGTCACCCAAGATAGAGATTTTGCCTATTCATTCAAATTGTTGGTGCTGCCGGCTGCACTGGCACGTGGATTTTTAGCCACAGAAAGCACGCCGACAGCCTTGATCGGATGCATGAAACGCTACCCCGACCGAACTCAAGGTCTTCCCCAGCCGCCGCCCCCTGGCGTCTCAATTCTAATCCGCTCTCCCTTACGCAAGCGCACGTTGAACTTCCCAGGCAACTTCTCGACGGAGCCATCCTGCCGGATGACCTCTGCTTTTCCTGGCGCGCCATCTTTTCCTCCGCTCAGTCCATAAGGGCCATGGGCGCGCCGATCAGCCAGCAGAGTCACTTCTGTGTCGGTCAGCACCTCGATCTCGCGTACGATGCCGTCTCCGCCGCGATGCCGGCCCTCTCCTCCACTGCCTGCTCGCAACGAATAACGACGCACACGTAGGGGATAAGCATGTTCCAGCGCTTCGGCCGGCGTGTTCAGAGAATTCGTCATGTGGGTCTGAACGCCAGAGATTCCTGCCTTTGTCGGACGCGCTCCCATTCCACCCGCGCTGGTCTCGTAATAAGCGAAAGGTTCGCCAGTCCGCGGATCGATCCCTCCGATAGTCAAATTGTTCATCGTCCCTGATGCCGCCGCCGGTATGCGTTGCGGAATGGCTTCGGCGAGCGCTCGCAACAGCACATCCACAATGCGTTGCGATGTTTCTACATTGCCGCCAGCCACGGCCGCCGGTGGACGCGCGTTGACGATCGTTCCCTCCGGCGCAATCACCCGGATCGGACGCATGAGTCCCGCAGTCGCCGGCACATCTTCGGCCAGCAGACATCGGAACACGTAGAAACAGGCCGAGTAGGTGATCGCCTCAACCGCATTGATGCTGCCCTCGACTTGCGGATCACTGCCGCTGAAATCCACGGTAACTATGTGGCGCAGGCGTGTAGGGACGGGTCTTCGATCCGTCCCGGCCGGGTCAGAGACCCGGCGCCCCACGTTCCCTGCAAATGTCACAGTCGCTATGATCTTGACCGGTTTGTCGCTGATCCCGTCGTTGTCCAGAAAATCCTCGGCTCGGTAAGTCCCTTGCGGCACTTGCTGCAGGAAAGCCCGCATCAGCTCTTCGGAATACTGCAGCAAATCAGCGGCCGATCTCTGCACTCTGTCCAGTCCGTAACGTAGGCAGATTTCCTGCAGCCGTTCCGCCCCGGTGTGGCACGCGGCGATCTGCGCACCCAAGTCGCCTTCTCGCTCATCGGGGGTGCGCACGTTATTCAGCAGCAGGGCGAGAAGGTCGCGTTGCATTTTGCCGGCGCGCATGATTCTTACCGGCGGAATGCGGACTCCTTCCTGACAAATCTCGCGGCATAAACCCATCGAGCCGGGGTACGCCCCACCCACATCAGCGTGGTGCGCGCGAGAAGCTACATAAAAGTTGGGTTTTGTGCGGCGGGTTCGAGCCGCTGAACTCGGGTTGGCACCGGCGATTCGCTCGCGCATGTCCACATAAACCGGAGCCACCAGGGTGATGTCAGGCAGATGAGTTCCGCCGCGGAAGGGGTCGTTGAGCATGGCTACGTCACCAGGCAGGAGTCCGCTTCCGTCTTGATTGCAATGATTGATGGCGGCCTGCACCGACTTCGGCATGGATCCCAGATGCACTGGCATATGGTCGCCCATTGCGATGACATCGCCAGAGGAATCAAACACCGCACAGGAGTAGTCGCGACGCTCTTTGATGTTCGGCGAAAATGCGGTGCGGCGCAGGGCCGCCCCCATCTCTTCGGCAATCGAGTGATAGATGTTTTTGAAAATCTCCAGCTCGATAGGATCGCGGGACATGACGATGTGTGGAAGACTTTCCGACTAGTTGAAAGTGTACGACACCATTTCACGGTTGCCAGGAAGCCAACGTACTCGCGCAGAATTATATTGACAACCCAAGTAATACTCCGCAATATCTGGTAGTAGCAATTACGCCCATGCTACAACTTGGGCTGTAACGAGTGGAAACTGGGCCCTGAGTTTACGACCTTGCAAGGGAAAATTGTTCACGGAGGAAACTTCATGCCCGCAAAGAAAAAGGCAAAGAAGAAAAAGAAACACTAACCGTCCGCGAGACGATACCTCGCATCGGCCAGAAAGTCTCTACAAGCCTCTCGAGAGAAGCACCTCTTGAGGGGCTTTTTCGTTGGCATTGCCGCCAACGGCCCCGGCCACGCTTGTTCTGGAAGCTGAGTCGTGCTAGAAACGCGGGAGGAGAGTAGAATCTCGTGAGCCAAATGTTTTTCTCGCAAACCCCGACGTTCTGGAAACCTTGATGAGCGCGCGCAATCGAGCCCCTGCCAAGTCTGACAAGGCGACCGACGTATTGATCCCGGAAAAACTTTATTTTCGCATCGGTGAGGTGGCGGGCCTCTGCCGCCTGCCTGCATACGTGCTGCGATTCTGGGAAACTGAATTTCCGCAGCTCAAGCCAGTAAAAAGCAGTACCGGCCAGCGCATGTATCGCCGCAAGGACGTCGAAAGCATTCTTCGCATCAAGCAGCTGCTCTATGAAGAAGGATTTACAATCCCAGGCGCGCGTCAGCACCTGCGAGCGGATGTGAAAAATGACAAGAAGCAGCCGCCGCTGCCCTTCCCAGCACGATCCGCCTCTGACCTGAAGCACATCCGCCAGGGGTTGCGTGAGATTCTGACCATGCTTTCCCCCCGGCACTGAGTCGCGGTTGTGTTTCCCGTCCTTTCTCTCGGCGATTCCCTACACTTTTCTGGTGCGCCGGGGCGGAGTTGACAACCCCCCGCCCAGAGCTTAATTTGCTTTGGATCGGTTGAAGGAGGAATGCGTGAGAAGCGTCGCTTTGGCCCTAGTTTTAGTACTCGCGCCCGCTACCAGGCAGGCGGCCGCTGCACAGAATTCAGCAGCCCCCGCGCAATTGAGCGAGAAGGCGGTACAACGAATCATAAAAGAAGTGCGCCACGAGTTGGTGCTGCTGCCCTTCTATGGGGTTTTCGACAACCTGGCATATAAGGTCGATCCGGACGGCACGGTAACTCTTCTTGGACAGACGGTGAGGCCGACTTTGAAGTCTGACGCCGAGAACGCAGTAAAGCGCATTGAAGGCGTGGAACGGGTGGTCAATCAGATCGAAGTGCTACCTGTATCTCCCAACGATGACCGCATCCGACGAGCGGTTTATCGGGCTATTTATGGGAATGATGTACTCAGTCAGTACTCTTTGCGGGCCGTCCCTCCAATCCACATTCTTGTGAAAAACGGCAATGTCACCCTGGAAGGAGCTGTCGCCAGGCAAATGGACAAGCAGATCGCGGAAATGCAAACCAAGAGCGTTTCCGGTGTCTTCTCTGTAACCAACAACCTGCAGGTGGATGAGGGCAAGTGAGAATCGGGCGGACCTTTCCGTTGATATGCTCGAAAGTAATCTGGAGACGCGATTACCGCGGTTACTGGCAAGGGCGAGCACTCTCTTCCTTCGCTCCGCGATGCGCAAGACTTTTCATTTTCCGGCCGCGTAAGCCCCAGAGACTTCGTGCAGTTATAGCGGGTTAGCTTGGCCGTGAGACTGCATGACCGAGCATGAGCGCCCACTCATGAAAAATCAGGTTCTCCGTCTTGCATTCTGCTGGTTGACTCTGGTTGCAGCCTCAGTAGCACAGGACTTTGCTGAGGGCCCAACGAAGATCGTGGACGAGAAATTCATGTTCTTGACCGCGCTATCTGCAGGCAGCACATTTGCCGATTCCTACACCACTACGTGGGCAATTCAGAACTGGAAAAACACACCGCCAGGGCAGTTGAGAGCTTGCAATGTCGAATCCGAGTCTCCCTGGTTGTACGGGACGCATCCCACCGTCGGTCGCGTCTACGCGGTGGCGGCGGACAAGAGCATTGCCACTACAGTCGCAGCCTACTACCTGAGAAAACATCGTTCTCGGTTGTGGAGTCTGCCCATGGCCATCAATGCAGGCTTCAGTATCCAGGGAATGAGCCACAACCTGGCAACCTGCAATTAGATCAGCCTCCGCGATAACTAAAGGCCACCCACCAAGAGCGTCTTCCAGATTTGTAAGCAAAGCTCGTAGCGGTTGTTCTATCGCACTTGAATCGAAGACATGCGGTCATTCCAGTGCGCGTTGGGGGTTTCACGGATAGGCATGTTTCTCAGATTTGGGACATCGCGCCGCGTGCTTTCATGCCGATTGCGGAAATTGCTATCGGACCAGAAGCCGACTTGCGCGCCGCCAAAAACCTTGATTGACGAAATCGTGTCGTTGAACCCAGGAGGAAGATTGTTGTATTGGTCGCCTCTCCGCATGCAGAAGTAGTCTCCGCGATAGTTGGCGTCTTTGTAGAAACAGGCTCCGGCTCCCTGGGGCCTGGGTGGCCGATGACCGGGTCCAGGGTTCCCCCACGCTGGTGTCCCGTACTGCCCGAGTTGAAACTGCGCTCGGCACCCGTTTTGCACCCATATGCCGCGGGCATCAAAACCCCAAGTCCGGCCTTGAATGCAAGGGGCTTGGCTGGTTTGTCTCACTAGAATGGCGCCCGCCCGGGTATCGGCTGCGCAATACGTTCTGTGGTTGCCGTGGGATTCGCACGTCAAGGTCTGCTGCGCGTGCACCAGCGGCGCGACGGAGATTGCTAATAGGACGAAGTTCAGGAGTTGCAATGCTGTTTTTTTCATGATTGTGCTCCCTGTCGTCGAATCTGCTTCCCCGGGGGAGTTGCGCCGGAACGAATCTGGCCCGCGCGGTCGGCAATTATAACCCCTGCCTGTGAAGCAGTGATTTCTGGGGCAAGCCCTCTGACTTCCATGAAACATCCCGCATCCGATATTCCAGAGAGGGGGATAATTTGGTCGAGACGGGCAGACGATTTTAGAACTCTCGTTCTGACCTCCAACTTGCCAGAACCTGACCCCTTTTCGAATGGCTCCGATTTAGGAAGTCTCGAGCGCAGATTCTTGCACACGAGTCGCGGGTGTGCCTTCACCTGGGCTTCTGGATTTGCCTCCCGGGCCGAAAAGCAACAGTTTTGAAACCTAAAATTGGATTGCTGAGGCTTCCCGAAGTTCAGCGCGGCTCAAGCCAGCCGCAAGCTCTTGAGTGAGGCGCGAGCCGTCCCGCCACTGATATTCGGCACAATGATCAATTCAAGTACAGCGACGTTTGGAAGCTGGACTTGATATTCCTCGATCTCTCGAATCGTCTCAGGCGGGCTGAAGTTCCACTGCTGGCGCACAATTTCTCGAAACGAGGTGCTGCCGTCCGGAGACCAGCGCAAAACAAACTCTTGTGTACGGGCAGTTTCGTTTTCTTCAAAAACAAGGGATATGCTTCTCAGCCTTTGCGGTTCATCGAAGACCAGCCGAATCGTTTGACTTCCCGACACCGCCGCACGCCAGCCGCTCGTTTCTGCTGACACGAAGGCAGACTCTACCGGAGAATTCTCGTCTTCCGAGGTGACCTCGACCATGGCTGCACGCTCGACATCCAGCCAGCCCTCACCGTGTGAACGGATTGTGTGCGCAGTTGGAGTAATGAGTCGTTTCCGCATTCACTCAGTATAACGGTAGGCACGTGCGTGGGTGCGGGCAGAACCGCTACCTACTTCTCAACAGCCAAAGGCTACGCCATCGGGTCCACAGCGTATTACCTGCCGTCACGAACCCCTTACATTGTCTAAAAACACGCCATTAAACAAAGCGGCACAACCGCGCGGGCCTTTTGTGCACCCAGGGTATGCACCATCATGCGACCGCCACGCCGCGCAAGCGCGGTATAAGGAGAATTTCAAATGACAGACGACGTTCAAAAACCATTCGGAAAAAGCCGGAGGGTGCAACCGCGACTACCGGAGAATAGAAGGCACAATTCAATTTTCTTCAAACCCAACAGATTGAAGGAGGAAAAAGTACAATGCAGCCTATAAACTGATATGTAGGTTCATTTCTACTCGGTGCGGCCCTGATTGCACCGGCTGGACTCCGGGCCGAAGATAAAAATCACAATTGTCCCGACAACGGATGCTACGACCGCGATCATAAGGATTGCCATACCTGGGACGATCACGAAGACCGTGCCTACCAAACCTGGGAGAAGGCTGAACACAAAACTCATCGGGAATTCTGCAAGCTGAAGGCTAAAGAACAGTCAGAATATTGGAAGTGGCGGCACGAACATCCGGATGACGACAGGGACCGGCACTAGGTTCGCGCCAAGCCCGAGAGGCGCTCCTGTTCGGTTTGTGATCTTTCGGAGTCCAAAGTGGACCGCCTACTATCGGCCAATGAAGCTTAGAACTCGCGACCAAGGCCATTCTCTGTACCTTACGCAGAATCCGGCAGAACAAGCCAAGTGGCTCCGCTTGGTGCTTTTGAACTGTTCCATCGTTGCGCTAAGTGTCTACCCAACTTTCAGAAAACCCTTCGACATCATCTTCGAGCGGGTGAAAAAATGAAAATTGGTCGGGACGGGCAGATTTGAACTGCCGACCCCTCGCACCCCAAGCGAGTGCTCTACCAGGCTGAGCCACGTCCCGACGGGAAGGAACCAGCCGCAGTGTCAAAGGCGGCTAGCGGGGTTAACTACAGGATTTTACACCAGCCTCAGCGTTTGTTGCGCTTCGGGGCTGGCTTTTCCTCGAATACGGCGAACTGGATTTTCTTTTCCACGGGATCGATGCGATCCACGAGCACACGAATCTTCTGTCCCAAACCGTAGATCCTGTGGCTGCGCTGGCCGATAATCTCGCGGGTATTCTCGTGGTAGGTATAGCGATCGCCAGTGAGTGAATCGAGCGGGACCAGACCCTCGACGAAAAGATCGGTCAGCTCGACGAAGAATCCGAACTTGGTCACGCTAATGATCAAGCCGTCGAAGTCCTCGCCGACACGCTCCTGCATAAACTTGACCTTTTTCCATTCCATCAATTCGCGCTCGGCTTCGTCAGCGCGGCGTTCGGCTCGGCTGGATTCGTCGGCGATGTCGTGAAGCTCTTCCAGCGAGATGGGTCCGCCTAACGGCTCGGGTGTTGCGTGTTCGCGGCGTTTGGACCATGGAGTAGCGCCGGCATCCTGCCGGCCTCGTTGCGGGCCGGACCCCAGCGTGACAGCCGGCGAGACGCCGGTGCTACCTCTTGAGGGGAATACTCCCACCGGCACATTTCCGTCTCGCTTCTCCGCCGAGCTGTTCAAGACTTCTTTAAGGATGCGGTGGACTATCAGATCTGGATAGCGTCGTATGGGCGAAGTGAAATGCGTGTAGGTCGTCGCAGCCAAGGCGAAGTGGCCCAGATTTTCCTCCGAATAACGGGCCTGTTTCAGCGAGCGCAGCATCAGGAACGAGAGAATTCGTTCTTCCGGCTTGTCCGCAATCTTTTCTGTGAGCTTCTGATACATGCGGGGCGTGATGTGCACCTCTTTGGGAATCTCAATCTCTCGCGTGCGCTTGCCGGTACCGTAGTTGGCGCGGCGGTCGGTCTTGAGTTGGACGCGATGAATGGGCAGCGGGCCTAGACCCAGCGAGTAACCAAAAGTTGCAGCGATGATTTCAAAGTCGTAAACGCGTTTGGCGTCGGGCTTTTCATGGATGCGATAAAGCGACGCTACGCGCTTGCTTTCCAGGTATTGCGCGACACTCTCGTTGGCCGAGAGCATGAATTCCTCAATCAGACGGTTCGCAATCTTGCGTTCCGAGCGAGTGATGCTCTTCATCAATCCAAATTCATCAAACTCAATCACCGGCTCAGGCAGATCGAAATCGATGGAACCGCGGCGCTCGCGTTTGCGGTTCAGGATCAGGGCTAGATCCCGCATCAGTAGGTAGACCGGGACCAGGTCGGCGTAGCGTTCTCGCACGGCGTCGTCTCCCTCAAGCACCGCGGTGACGTCGGTGTAGGTCATGCGTTCGGCAGAGCGAATAATGCCCTCGCACAACTCGTAACCGGCGATCTCCCCGCGATGATCGATCTCCATCACGCAGGACAACACCAGGCGATCCACATGAGGGCGCAGGCTGCAGATGTCGGTTGACAGCTCGAGCGGCAGCATGGGCACGGCGCGGTCGGGAAAATAGACGCTGGTACCGCGGAGGCGAGCTTCGTGATCGAGAGCGGAATCGGGGGTGACATAGTGGGCCACGTCCGCGATGTGTACTTGCAGTTCGAAGTTCCCGTTTTTGAGGAGACGGACTGTGACCGCATCATCGAAGTCACGGGCGGTCTCGCCGTCAATAGTGACAATGGGGAAAGTGCGAAAGTCACGGCGTTTGTGTGCTTCTGTGGCGGGAATCAGCGACTCTGCTGCCTCGGCTTCTTCGAGTACATCCGGGGGGAAATGGTGTGGCAGATGAAACTTGCGGATCATGATTTCAACGTCGACGCCGAAATTATCCTGATAACCTAGGATTTCGACCACCCGGCCTCGCGGATTCTGGGTCGCGGTAGGCCAGTCGGTGATCTCCACGTCAACCACAACGTTTTCCAGATCGTTCCAAGTTGTTCGCCGTGCCGCTTCGTCGCCGAGAACCCGATCAACGGATCTCTTCCGTTTACCCTGGGTCCCTCGTGGTTCGGAAATGCTAGGCGCTTTCATATCCTCCGGCTTTTCCATGCCCGGTGGGATGATGATTTCCTGCGAAATTTTCTGATCAGTGGGCGTAACGTAATTGCGTCGAGTGCCGTAGTGAAAAATTCCAACCACGGTGGCATGAGCGCGGTCGATTGGGCGAACGATGCGGCCTTCGGCCCGGCCATCCGGACGAATGCTGCCCAACTCGACCAGCACGCGATCGCCATGCATCGCTGATCCCACCGCGGGCGGAGGAATGAAAATATCTCCCGCGAGACGAGCCTTCAGACGCTCATCCAGAGAAGTGGGATCGGGAGTAACGAAACCGAAACCATCGCGATGCATGCTCAGTCTTCCCACTACCATGTTCTTGCCCGCAACCGCCTGCGGAATGGCGTATCGGTCGGAGTCGACTCGAAGAAGCTGGCCACTGCTCACCAGACGTTCGAGCCGGTCGGAGAGTTCGTGGCGAGCGTCGCCGCCGTGCACTCCCAGCTCCCGCACCAGTTGCTTGAAGCCGGCACTGCGCTTTGGTTGATGCTCGATTTTTTTCAGGATGGATGAATCGGAAAGCATGAACGGACGTGGGACCTCTCAGTAAGACCCTCAGCCTGCCAGAGATGAAAAATACCTGTTCCGCAGAATGGTCCGATGATGCAATTCATGGCCGGCCATGATATAGGCAAGCGCTCGCACACTGACTTCACTCTTGTTGGCCAGGCCACGGCGAGTCCACGCCGGTCCATCCAAGTTGCGTAAGAGAGACAAAGTTGCTTTGCGAACGTGGGTGAATTCATCGACCAGATCTGTTAACCGGCGCCGCTCGAAGGAACCGAAGCGCACATAGTCATCTTGCTCGAAACCCTCAATGGGAGTCTGATCGTTGCGGGAGATGCGCAAGACGCGATAAGCGAAAACCCGTTCCGAGTCACTGAGGTGCCCGACCACTTCTTTGACACTCCACTTTCCTGGGGCATAACGGAAGTCCCCATCCGCCTCGGTGCGAGAAGAGAGTAGCGCTGCCGTCTCTGGAAGTTGCTTTTCCAGCGTAGTCAGAATCTCTTCCTGCCCGACCAGAGAGATGTAGCGCTCATAGTAGGGCAAGTACTCGTCCGGCTCCGGCCGGGCACTCAAGATGGCATTTGAATTCATATTCAGCTCCTGAATTCGGTATGTCGTCAGGATACCTGAGTTGGGCGAGGGGAGCGAACGTGGACGAATCGGTCGCCTGGGGACCAAACGAGACACACGCGCGCAATGTACGGCGACTAATTCAAATTGAGCTGGGTCAGCTTAACCGCACAGATGGTGCTGGGCGGACCGCACGTACCCACGGTGACTGGACCCTGCGTGGTGAAGTAAACGCTCGAAGCCTGCGCAGCATTACTTTCGTTGTCCACAATGATGCCACTAACCCCGCCGGGGTAATTCACGCTGCTTGCCTGATTGGTGACGATGTTTCCGTTGCTGATGTCATTCGTGATGATGAACCCATTGCCGCCAGCGCCGACGAGCCCGCTGACCAGCAGATCATGGCCGCCGCCTTTCAGCGTAATGCTGGGGTTGAAGAGCTCGGTGTAAGGAGTGCAGGGGAGATTCGCGTGACCTGCGAAACGAACCAGGCTTCCAGCCGGAGCAGCATCCATGATCGGATGCGCAGCGAATCCGATCCAATAGTGAGTTGGAACTGTATCGGCAGCGCCCGTACCGCATAGAGAAGAGGTGACCATTTTTGGGCGTGGCGCCGAAGTAGGCATCTTCAAACATGCCGGTGTGAATATTCCAGTTGGCTATCGTAGCTCCTACGCTGCCCAGGCCCACGTGGACGCGCACCACACCGTTGAGGTCGGTCTTGAGTTGCTCCACTACTGCGCTGGAGCCTGCAGTCCCGTCGTTGCCGGAGAAAGCAAATATCCTACCGTTGGCGCTGTCCAAAATGACGGAATCGGGGATGCCGAAGGAACCTCCGTTAGCGGTGCAGTTAGTGCCGGTTCCGGTACGACCAGGGGGATGGGCGATGGTGCATCCGCCACCTCCGATCATGACTGGACCATACGCGAGGGTGGGACTGGAGCCGCCGGCGTTGATGACCCACACTTCGCCGAGCTGATCACCTACGAAAAGGTGGCCAGTGGAAGAATCGTAAACCGGCCCATTGGGCACCGCCAGTGCCGGCTGCCTGCAAAGCAAAGGTCCAATCCAGTGCGGGATTGCTGTTAAGAGCACAAGTAAACACACAACTGATGCGATAAATCTTGCCGTCGTCGCTGCCGACAAAAGCCTTATCGGTTTCGTAGTCAATCCATGGGGAAGCAAACGTAGCCGTGGCCGTGGGTGAAAAAGTGACAGACTTGAGGCAAAACCGAACGGGGTTAGGAGCAGTGGTGCAAGAGCCATTCAACGTCGGCGTGAACGCGGCTGTGGCTGAGCTGCCTTCACCTGCCTTCCAGGTCAGCACATGAAAGATGGCTTTTCCACCCGCACTCTCCACGTACGCGATCTTTGTGCCGTCAAGGGAAAGCGCTGGAGAGGTCAGGACCGATCCACCGCCCGTGCTGCCGTTGTACGCCCAGTTAACGTTGGGGTTGGCACCGCAGAGTCCGCCCGTACCACTGTAAAGCTTATTCATTCCACCAGGTTGGCTTGTCCACCGGTCACGCCAGCAACGTTCAAGGCAAACAGGACGTAGTCATTGACGCAGTCGGGAGTAGCATTAATGTCAAAACTATATTGGGCCGGGAACATGTTCGGCGCGACGATTCCCGCGCCCAGCGGAACGCTCCAGTCGATTTTCGCACCTCGCCTACTCGAAATAACGTCGGTGCCGTCAACCCTTCTGCGGCGGCGGGCGCGGGGCCGGTCCACAGGCTCTTTCTCGGGGTCGCGCGGAACCACTTGAAACGGGGACCGCATCATCGCCTGTGCGGACAAGGTTGCGCTCTGCTAGGTGAAACAGAATGCGGGGCTCGCTCCTGGCGGCGTCCAAATTGTCATCAGTCAGTCCACCGCTTACCGTGACGTGGTGGTAACTCCAGTCCAGCACGCGGCCCACGTGTGGTTGACGGGGCTCATCCTGGGCCTGTCTAGCCAAACCGAGGCAAGCCAAAAACATCGGAAGCAAAATATTACAGACAATTCATCCGCCCTCCCTGCAGGCAGCGACCAATAATGCATTTCGGGGGGATGCTTAAGATTAAAGGAAGTTAATGCTATTTTCGCGTCCATAAGCGGCTGGTGGCATCACTTTGGTAACGTCAAAGCGACGGATGGTTGGTATAAGAAATGCCCGAGCAAGCAGAAAATTACATGCTCAGGCGGTTTGCTGCCGGCAGATTGGGTCGTGTAGACACGCTCGTGCTGTGTCTTAAGATCAATGAAAAACTGGATTTCCACAGTCTGAAATTCAAATCGTCGGAGTACAATACCGTTTGGTTACCGAAATGCGAGTTTGACCCTGAATCCAACCCAAGGAAAGGATTTTTCCGACATGTGGAAGCCCACGAATCAGCCTATGACTCCAACCCGGCCAAGTGAGCCGGAGCGCCCTTTGATGCCTCCGCCTCCGACTTCTGCGATGAGCGAACCCGCCACCGCGCCGCGTCCGGCTGCAGCTACCACCACCGCCGACCAGGCAACCATCGGAAAATCTCTGGTGATTAAGGGAGAAGTGACCGGCTCCGAGTCGCTCTATATTGACGGACGTGTCGAAGGTTCCATCAACTTGTCAGGCAACCGGGTCACCGTGGGACGAAACGGCGTAGTCTCGGCCAACATCAACGCCAGAGAGATCGTAGTCTTGGGCAAGGTCCGCGGCAATCTGACTGCAAGTGACCGGGTGGATATCCGCAGCGACGGATCACTCACCGGCGATGTCGTAGCCGCACGTATTTCGATTGAGGACGGCGCATTCTTCAAGGGTGGCATTGATATTCGCAAAGCCGGCCAGAAACCGAATGGTGAAGAAGTGAAGACCCCTGCGACGGCGGAAGCGGTCGCAGCAGCAAGGGCCTAAAGTTTTTTTCAAAAGGATCACGGCGGACGCTTTCAGTTGGTTTGAGAGTGTTCCGCCGTTTTTTCTTGGAATCTCCAGATGTAGGCGCGTGCCTACAACAAACGTGGCTGTTTCCAGTTCCGTAAGAAAGCCTTCTACGGGTCAATTCCAGCGCTTAACTCTTCTACCTGTCGTTCCGCTACCCGCGGATAAGCGGTTGGTTTGCGCCGACGCAGGTCGCCGGGCAATTGCGAGCCCATAAGCCACAGTCCCGCCGCCACGGCTCCGGCCCAGGTGATCGCAATTAAGCCGAGGGCTTCGACATCTGCCGTCCGGCTGTTACTGACCATCAGCGAGCGAGCGACTTGATGGCTTAGAAAACCCGCTACCGCAGCGGTGATCCCGGCTTTTCCCAATTCTCCCCAAGGTAATTCGTAGGTTGGAACCAGTTTGCGCTGGCGCAGGAGGATAACGATAGCCACAGTATTGGCGAGGATCCCGAGATCGGAAGCGATTGCCAAGCCCACCGTAGAAAATGCGCGGTACAAGGCGGAGTACATGGGAATCGAGGCCACAGTTATGATGCTGCTGGCCACCATGGGCGTGAGCGTGTTGCCGGCAGCGTAAAAGGCCCGTGAGTACAGTCCTTGCGCCGACCACAAAGCCAGCGATAAAGAAAACACGAAGAAGTACGTTGCGGTTTGCTGCGAGTCGAAAAAGAGAAAGCGTCCGCGCCGGTAGACCAGGTCAATCAGGGGTAGGGCGGCGGCCATCATGAAACTCGTGGCCAACAGCGAACTGGCAACAATACGGTACACGGATCCGTTCACGGTTTCGCCAAACTCACGCATACGCCGTTCTCCGAAAAGTTTCGCGAAAAATGGCAGGGATGCCTGGCTGGTAGCTTGGCCCAGCACAGCAATGGGCACGGCGAACAGTCGCTTGGCATAGTTGAGACGAGTAATGTCGCCAACCCCGCTCGAGGCGAAGTAGCGCAGAATCCAATCGTCGGCGCTGACTAACGAAACCCCGAGCATGAGGGGAATGGAGAGCCGAACCCATTCGCGAAACGCCGGATTGCGCACATCAAACGAGATGCGGTAGCCAGTCCCGATGCGCGCCGCCCCGATGGCATTCACAAGGAATGGGCCGAGAAAGCTACCTATCAGTGCTCCGTAAGCCAGCGAGGCAATTCCGAGCCGCCGCGAAAGTAGTATCCCTCCCACGATAATAGCGGCGTTATAGAGAAGCGGCCCGAAGGCGGGGAACAGAAAGAGCCGGCGGGAGAGCAGCACCGCCGAAACGACCCCGCCGACGTAGAAGAAAATCTGCGCGGGAAGAAGAATTCGCGTGAGATGGACGCAGAGTTCTAGTTGCTCTTGGCTAAAACCGCTAAACAGATGCCGCGAAATCTGGGGAGTGAAGATTTCTGCCAGCAGAACGCCGACTCCCAACACTGCGGTCATCACGGTAATGATGACGGAAAAAGTCTTCTGTGCGTCCTGTTCTCTTTTTTCTGCGAGAAAACGAGTATAGATGGAGACGAATGTGATGGAAGCCGTTCCCCCAGCGACCAGGTAGTTAAGCCAGTCGGGAATGGTGAACCCTGCAACGTAGGCGTCGGTCGCAGGCCCCGCGCCAAAAGCCCAGGCAATGTAGGCTTCGCGAACGTAGCCAATGACTCGCGACAGCATTACCGCGGTCATCAGCATAAGAGTCGCCGAGAAAGCGCTGTGCTGGTGCGACGGGCGAAGGAAGCGCAGCAGTTTATTCATTTCAGCCGTAGATTGCGCGAATCCACACGGACTTTTGTTAGTTCGTTTAAGTTGCGTGGCTCCCTTGCAAGCCTAACAGAGACATCTTTTGACCACTACGGCCGACGGTAGTGGGTCAGTTTCCGGGTTTCCCGTGACTCGATCAGAATAATCGAAACTCCGCGATACGCTCCCTAACGGAATGGGCACTCTGACGGCAGAGCCGCCCAGCGAGGGGAGCGAAGTCGGGCGGCGCTGCCCCATGAAGCCCAGGCTAGGCGCTCGGCAGCTGCAGCGCCTTGTCAGGCCGCAGAGAGCGCACTGATCGTTACGTAATATCCGTCCGAATCTCGGAGCGAGAACTCCTTGGTTTGAGTGTTCGGATTCACGTGTGGCTCCTGTTCGAGCCGAGTGACGAGAGAGCGTGCCCTTTGAAGCGCTAGGTCGAAATCATCGACACGAAAGAACAACAGGAGCCCGTTGCCGGGTGTCCCGTGATCTGGGCTCATCAATGAGGGATGCTCGTGGGCGCCCCACTCGTGGAGGCAGAGCAAGACAGTTCCATCTGAATCGAGGATCTGCCCAAAGTAATCATGGGCAGGAAGGGTAGCCGGCTGACCGAACAGCGCCTGGTACCATTTCAAGCTGTCCGGCACGTCGCCTACCCCGATGATCGTCCACGTGCGCTTCATCGCATCCCCTTCTGCGTTCTAATTCTTGTTTAGACCGACCTGGATACAACGAAGTCGTCGCCGCCAGCTGGGCCGACAACCCATGTGCTTACATTCGCTTCTAGCATATCCCAGAACTTGCCGTACTGTTTTATGCCGACAGGCGGGTCAGGCTAAACCTGCCATCGCCTGAGATAGATCATCTGAGACTGGCGGATCGTCAGCTAGTCGGAAACTGACTAACTACCCGGTCGACACCCAGTTTGTAACGGCATAAGAACCACGACGTGCCTCCGCTTGGGAACGCTCAATGCCGCTACCGTCAGACGCCCCAGGGTGGGACGCGTGCGTTTTTTTGACACCACTCTCGGCGGGCCGGATAATCCGAGCTGTGCCTGATTCCGTCGCAGTGCAGAAGTCGCTTCGCTCCGCGGTTTTTAGACGGTCTTTCCGAAAGGCTTTCCCAGTTGCTGTTCGTGGGGAAGGCGTTTACCTTTGGGACTCTGAAGGTAGACGCTATCTCGACTTTTCCGGCTCAGCAGCGGTGAATTTCATCGGACACGGCGCGCATGAAATTACCGCCGCCATGGCAGCACAAGCTGAACAACTGGAGTTTGTTCATAGCAGCCAATTCACAACTCCTGTGGCGGAAGAGTATGCGCAGGAACTACTGGAGTTTGCCAGGAATAATTTTCGCGGTGGCGCGGTCTACTTCACCTCCGGCGGCTCGGAATCGATCGAAACAGCATTGAAGCTGGCGCGGCAATATCAGGTGGAGATTGGCCAGACCAGGCGTCATCAAGTGCTGAGCCGGACGCAGAGCTATCACGGATCATCCCTTGGCGCGCTCGCGGTTTCAGGCAACAAGCGCCGGCGCGAAATGTATCTTCCGATGGTGCGCGAGTTTGCTCACGTCGGAATGCCCTATTGCTATCGCTGCTCCTACGACTGTACGGACGGCTGCCGGAATTGTGGACTGGAATATGCATCCGAGTTAGAGCATGCGATCGAGGCCACGAACGGCCAGGCGGCTGCTTTTATCTTTGAGCCGGTGAGCGGGGCTACGCTAGGTGCGGTGTTGCCGCCGCCAGGGTATCTGCAATCTGTCGCGGCCGTCTGCCATCGGCACGGTGTTCTATTAATCGCCGATGAAGTAATGACCGGCATGGGCCGCACCGGCCGCAACTTTGCGATTGAACATTGGAGTGTCGCGCCAGACATCCTGATTGCCGCCAAGGGATTGTCCAGCGGTTATGCCCCACTGGGCGCGGCGATCGCCTGCAAGAAAGTCGTGGATGCGATTGCGAGCGGCTCAGGCGCTTTTCTGCACGGATTCACTTACAACGCCCATCCTATTTCGCTGGCGGCGGGGCGGGCTGCGCTCCGTTGCCTGAAGAAGCTGAGCCTGGTTGAGGCCGCAGATTCTGGTCGGGACGAAACCGCCGCAGCCAAGCTGGGAAAGGCACTGGAAACTCTGCTAGATTTGAAAGCTGTCGGCGATGTGCGCGGCGTCGGTTTGCTGTGGGGCGTGGAATTCGTCTCCGACAAGCAGACTAAGAAACCGTTCCCTCAGGAGCTCAACTTTGCCGGACGGGTCGGCGAGGCGGCGGCCAAAAGAGGGCTTTTCGTTTACGACATGCAAGGGTGTGCCGATGGGATATCAGGCGACCATTTACTAATCGCGCCTCCGGTGGTGATTACCGCCGATCAAATTTCGTGGTCAGTCGAGCAGTTGCGGGACGCCATTGATGAGGTTGATAGGTCATCGGTCACGTAGGCCCAGACGTCCTCGTCGGGGCGGCAGGTGAGCGCGAAGCTCGCTCGGGTGATTGAGAGGCTGCTGCCTTTGGCAGGTCAGGACACCTGCCACTCCATCTATTTCATTATCAATCACCTATAAGTTGATCTCAGGTTGACTCTCAAGTGACTCATTGTGCATTGCTGGCCACCGGCTTGGGGCGCAAATTGTCTCCCAGCACCTGAGGAGGCGGCAATGGCGAGTTTACTCATTGATTTCTGCGGGCAGGCAAAACCCAAGATTCTCAACCAAGGATGTCGGGCGAAGTTTCGCAGCGCGAACCGGATGCAGCGGAGCTTTGTGGCGGCAGCCGAGAAGAGCGTGCTGGTCTGGATCGCGGAACGCACTCCGGCCTGGATTAACTCCGACCATCTGACCGCACTGGGATTCACCGCCCAGTTAATGGCGGGAGTCAGTTACGCGTTAGCGCGCTGGAACCGTTATTGGTTGCTGGCTGGGATCGCCTTTCTCGCGCTGAATTGGCTTGGGGACAGCCTGGATGGCACGCTGGCTCGCGTGCGTCAGCAGCAGCGTCCGCGGTATGGATTCTATGTCGACCACATTGTCGATAGTTTTGGGGCTCTGGTGCTGATTGGCGGAATGGCGATGTCGGGATATATGCATCCTTATATCGCGATTGGTTTGCTGCTGGCATTCTTGCTGCTGTCGATTCAGTCATATCTCGCGACTTACACGCTGGGCGAGTTTCAACTCTCGTTCTGGAATTTCGGTCCGACCGAACTTCGCATCCTGCTGGCAGCGGGCAACATAGCGCTATTGCGCTGGCCTGTCGTTCTCCGGGGACACTATCGGCTGTTTGATATCGGCGGGGCGATCGGGTTGATAGGTATGTCTGCGATGCTGCTCTTCTTCACGGCGCGTAATACCCGCCGGCTCTACGCGGAAGAACAAATCTCATGACGACCGCGAGCTGGCGGAGTATGGGCGCGCGTTGGCTGAAATTCAACACCGTCGGAGGTGTTGGCATTTTCGTGCAGCTGGCGATTCTGGCCACGTTGCGGACGGGCTTTCACTTCGACTATCTGATGGCCACGGCTCTGGCAGTTGAGGCAGCTGTGGTCCACAACTTCTTTTGGCACGAAAGATTAACCTGGACTGACCGGGCGGCGGAGTCGCGGGTCTCGCGCTTTATGAAATTCAATCTGACAACTGGCTTATTTTCAATAGTCGGCAACCTGGCGCTCATGAAGTGGTGTGTCGGCATCTTCCATATGCAATATCTGCTGGCAAACGTGATCACAATCGCAGCGTGCTCGCTCGTCAATTTCGCGGTAAGCGACAGGTTTGTATTTCAGGGCCAGTTGAAACCTGAGACAAGAACATGATCGAAACCAAACCACAAGTCCTTTGGTGTTGCGCGGATTCAGCAGGATAGTTGCCGGCTGCGACCCAATTGAAATCAGTCGAAACTCTATTGGCAAGAACGACGCGAGCCCTGCTCGGACCTTTTATGCCCGAATTTCCACAACTTACGCCGATAGGGCTCCGTCTCAAGGATCAGGAATGGGCCAAACACCCGCTAAATATTGACGAAAGCCCGAAAAGGTCTTGGATTAAGGTGAAAGATGGTTTATCTTGGCCGACACGGAAGCGGGACCGAAGACGATGAACAGATGATTCAGGGGCTACGCTCCGATTTCAGCGAAGATGCAAGGGAATTCGCGGTTTTTGGCGCTAGGCGCAGGGTCAGCCGAACTGCTCAGGTGAGGCGATGAATCGATCTGTTCGTTG
Organism: uncultured Acidobacteriota bacterium; assembly: GCA_963696025.1. Classification (GTDB taxonomy): domain Bacteria; phylum Acidobacteriota; class Terriglobia; order Terriglobales; family Acidobacteriaceae; genus JABCYV01. The sequence continues at coordinate 81,203 of CAVOII010000012.1, read as the reverse complement.
AGGTCGCCATGATTAGTGGCAGCTGTCTTGAAGGTTCCTAGAGGGCTCCCAGCCATGAAATCTCCTCTTTATTTGCCCACGTTCCTCCTGGCGATCTCCATGGTTATATCTTCGTGCCTTTCAGCTCACGCCCTGGGGCAGGTGGCCGTTTCGTCTCCCGGCGAAACCTCCGGGGCGACGGTCTCGAAGCAGGCGAAGCCGGCGTCCTCGTCCGCGGGCGTACTGGTGATTCCCGGCCCGCTGCGATCTTTCCAGCGCATGGCGGCAATCAGCCAAAAAAGCTCGTCGGAAGAAGTACTGCCGCTGCTCGCTCGGCAAGTCTTCTCGGAAGGCTATCGGAGCGGCAAACCGACCGAGTACCTGATTCTCCTAAGCCGGTATGTCAACCAGGCGCGGGAATTGACGACACTGGCGGGTGCGAGCGCCACGATTCGCGTTTCTAACTGCGACGAGGCCAGAACCCTACTTCCGATCCTCGGTTACCGCTTCGGCCGCGAGTGCGGGCAGAGCGGCGCTTTCTTAGTCACGGCCGATCCAGAAAGGGCCTTCGTCACCATCGACTCGGGTTTCCCTCTGCCTGCGCTTGAGGAGGCGATGCAGGCGGGCAAGCCGTTCGTTTATCCCTTCCCCGCGACTCAGGTTCCGCTGTTGTTTTCGCAGGCGGAGTGGGTGGGGGCGAGTAAAGAAGAAAGCAAGGGCACGCATGATCTGGTAGACGCGCTCTTACGCGACCCCGCTCTAGCTCGTCTGTACTGGGCTCTGTCACGAACCGACGCCGAAACCAGAGACGGCTTAAAGCAGTCGATTGGCCTGGGAAAACTACTTCCCTTCGCCGCCGTTCTCGATTTCTACGGGAGTCATATCTGTATCCGCTCGGGGCGGGTTGTCGCACCCGGAGGGCCAGGCGCGGAAGCGGCTTGGAAGGACCTGGTGGGCGCGAGTCCCGATGCACCGGCAGAGTTTGTTCCGCGATTGCTGGCGAAGGACAAGGGCTGGCTGGCCGCATATTTCGATGCCCTGGCCCGAGTTAATCAGACCCGGCAGGCACATTTTACCGAGGCCCATCGGCTGAAACGTTTCTACGAAGCCTTTCGCGCCCCGGATACCTCCGCCGACGCCGCCAGGCCAGTGTTCCGGCCGTCTCCCGGACTTTTGCTGCTCGTGACCCGCATGCAGTGGGACGCTTCGGGCGAGCCTTACGTCCCGGGAAATCTGGAGGTCTGGAAGGAAATCCTCCGCCAGAAAACCGATTCCAAAATTATCCGCGAGGGGGGAAGGCGGGCTAGCCACATAACCCGCCCCGAGCAACTGGTGGAAGCGATGTTCGGCATCTCCCGAGCGGAGACGGAGCTGGGCCCTCTACAAGCCTATCTGATGTTGAGTGAACTCGATAACAAACGATTGCCGGACAAGCGCTTGAGTCCGCAAACCGTATTATTGATGGCCACCAAGTTCGCTCAGTTCAGCAATCAGTACCTGGTTTTTTCCGAGTTTCCGGAGTTGAGCGATGCTTCCATCAGTCGCTTTCTGAATGTGGCCGAGGCCATTGACAAGATTCCCAACCATACGTTGCGCGGCAACGCCATGGGGACCTTTCAGGCGACAACCGGCCTGTGGCAAATCCTGGCTCGTCAGGGGGAGATCTCCATTGCTGGGCTGAACGATTCCTGGCAGGGAGTCATTAAGCCGTTCGGCAAGGTCGGCTCCTCCAACCAGCTCTTCGACGCTGGTCGCGACTCGTTGAAAGAACTGCTGCTGGCTACAACCGGAAAACCCCACGGTTCCCAGGATGAAATCATAGATTTGCTTGCCGGTCCCAATCAAGTGACTGCGGAAGGTCAGCGCGTCCATCAGGAACTGGCCAGTGGTATCCGATCCGTGTTGGACGGTCAGCGTTTGGTCTCTTTGGATACGCTGCTGGCCCTGGGAGACGGCTTAAATGAAATGGCGCGGGGGGCGCCAGTGGGTGACAGGTTGGTTCCACTGGCTGCCGAGCTTCGGGAGTTCGAGATGCCCCGTCCGATCTTCAGTGGAAGTGAACGAACTCAATGGGCGGCGGGAATTTATAACAATCGCCATACCGAATTGCAGATGCGGACCGATTTGATAAAGATCATCAAGTTGCCCGGCTCTCCTGAACAGTTGCAGGAGGCTCGCGGCCAGCTCGCTCCTTTCCTGCGGGATACTCTGGTAGGACTGAACTATGCCTACTACGAGCCACCCGGCGCTCAGGCGCTCCATCACAATCCGCTTTTCGTCCGCTCCCATGACTTCGCGGGAGAAACCGTTTCAGGCGTGGAACAGCTCTGGCAAGCTCCCCAGATGTTCGGTGAGGGATCGCCGGCAGGCGGTGGGGCCCATCTGGTTGGTTCACTGGCCGACTTGCCGTATGTTCTGGCCCAAGTCGAGCAGGACTTTATTGCGCCGGAAAATGTTCAGGCCCTGATCTGGAGAGAATTAGTTCCTGGTCTTTTGAGTAGTGCGACCTTGCCGCGCTGGTGGGGCGTGAGCCGAAATGAACTCCACGCCGTCGGGCTCTATCAGAAATCTGGCGAGGAACTCTTGACGGCTTCCATCGGTAATGAAAAATTGCGGGCGGAGGTAATCAATATCCTTTCCGATCGCATGGTGCCCCAGAGGTCGGAGCGAGTACAGCATGCGCTACGCGCAGGACGCTTGGACGAATTGATTCCTCGGATGATGCCAGCGGATACGTTCTACCTGGCTGCGGAGTATCGTCGAAAGTTTCCTGAAGAGACTGATTTCTTCGGACCAGCGGGTCGCGAGTTGGACACTCTCTGCCGCAAGTATCCGGCAGAAATCAAGTGGGAGCGGCTGTCGCAGGACTTCGGCGTGCCTCATCCGATTTTGACCCAAAGTTATGCCCGCGAGCTGCTGAACTTGAAACCTTTCCCCGCTTTCGAAGGATATTCCAGCCGGCTGCTGGCCGAGTCTTGGGATTCCAGCAATTTGTACTGGGCCCGGTTGGCGGACGAAATGGGCTATTCGCCCGTGATGTTGAATCGTCTCGTCCCGCAACTGACTCGCCGCATGATCGAGAAGATATTTGCTACTGATTTCGAAGATTGGCCGGCAATACTTCGCGCCATGCAGGAAACCGGGGAAGAATTTCGGCAGGGCAAGATTGCTTTGGTATCGGCCACCGGCACCGCGTCGCGGCCCTAGTTGTTTTCGGAAAAGGTTTAACGTAAGCGGGCTTGGTTTGCGGTACAAGACTCTGTTGGAAGGCACGACCAGAAACTTATGGCAAAAAGCTCTCTTCTCTCTTTATGGCTATTGTTGAGCTTCCTCTTGTTGCCAGAGGCCGCGCTGCTGGCTCAGGAGGGCGAACCCCACATCCGGGTCACAGTCGACTTAGTACAGTTGAATGTGGCGGTCACCGATAATAAAGGGAATTACGTTACTGGCCTTCGTCCACAAGACTTCGCCATTAGCGAGGACCGCATTCCGCAGACTCTTGCCACTTTTGGGGAAGGTAACGAACCGGTTCGTCGATTAGTGGATATACCGCCGGCTGATGACAAGATCGCGGCCCAAGCTGGGAATCAAGCGCGTGATTCTAATCAAAGTGGATCTGCCGGAGACGCGCCGGCTACGCTAGGCTCGCTGGTGGCGGGGGCTAACGTTTTCATACTCTTCGACACCAGCAACTATATGTATCGTGGATTTGTGTTCGCGCAGGACGCCATTGCCGATTTCGTGCGCTCCCTGGAAAGCGCGGACAGAGTGGCTTTCTATTCGTATAGCCGCGACCTTTCGCGAGGCGCTCCGCTGACCTCGGACCGATCGCAGGTTTTGCGCGGAGTTCGTACCACCGTCGCCGGAGACGATGCCGCCCTCTATAACTGCCTTTTGCTTACTGTGAAAGACGCGGCGCAATACACCGGAAGAAAAGTGGTGGTAGTTTTCTCCAATGGTCCCGACAACGCCAGCATGGTGCCTCCCGAGGACGTCGCTGAATTGGCGCAATCCACGGGAACGGCCATCTACATGATAAGTACCCAGGAAGCCAAGTTGGAACCGGTCTCCACTGCAGTGTTTGAGCGAATGACCACGGCCACGGGCGGCAAAGCCTATTTTGCCAAGAACTGGAGGGACGAAAAACGCGCCTTTGCCTCAATCCGGGATGATTTGGCGCATCTCTATTCCCTCAGCTACTATCCGCAGCCAAACCCCAACCGGGGCTGGCGGGCAATCACAGTGAAGCTAGTGGGCGATCGCTTGAAGAAATACCACATTCGGACGCGTGATGGATACCGTCTGCAACCGACCCGATTCGCTGCGGGAAATGTACCAGAGTCTCACTCGGAATCGGTTTCCCGGTAAACTGACAGCTCCTACACCCTCTGCGCGATTCACTCATGATATGAAAATAGCAAAGCTGGTTCTGTGCCTCATTCTTCTGTCTATCGCGGCCATTCCCCAGGAAAAACCAATCACCATTCAGGCAGGCACGGTGCTGGATGGCCGAGGAAACGTTCTTCACAACGTCCGGATTGTGATCCAGAACGGCAAGATTCTGGGTGTTGAGGAAGCTCACGCCAACTCGACTGGAACTCCCACCTACAACCTTGAGGGTTTGACACTATTGCCGGGTTGGATGGATGTCCATGTCCACATCACCTGGCATTTCGGACCCAACGGCAAGGCGGAAGACAAGAATGAAAGTCCGGCGGGAGCAACGCTGGCCGCAGCTGGCAATGCCTGGAGTACATTGATGGCGGGCGTTACTACAATCCAGAGCTTAGGCGCGCCCGAAGACAAAGAACTTCGTGATGCGATCGCTCGCGGAGACATTCCTGGGCCGCGGATCATAACAGCGCTGAACCCTATCGACGATCCTCATCTCACGCCCGACCAGATTCGTGAGGCGGTCAGAAAACTCAAAGCTGATGGAGCGGATGTAGTCAAGATTTTTGCCTCAAAGAGCATTCGTGACGGAGGCGGCCAGACTCTGAGCGACGAGCAACTGGAAGCAGCCTGCGGAGAGGCCAAAACGCAAGCTTTGCGCGCTGTCGTCCACGCCTATCGGACCGCCATTCGGGCCGCAACTCTAGCTGGATGCACCGAGGTCGAACATGGCACCTACGCCACTGATGATGACCTGAGACTTATGGCGGAACACGGCACATTCTTTGATCCGCAGGTGGGACTTGTCATCCACAACTATCTCGACAATAAGGCGAGGTTTCTCGGAATTGGCAACTACACCGAAGAAGGTTTCGCCAAAATGCAGGAGGTTTTGCCGCTGAATCAGGCGATGTTCAAGCGAGCGCTGGCTATTAAGGGTTTGAAAATTGTCTTCGGTACGGATGCAGTCGCGGGGGCCCACGGCCGCAACGCAGAGGAATTTATCTATCGCGTGCAAGATGGTCAGGACCCGGTGGACGCCATGCTAGCAGCTAACTCGCGCGCGGCGGAATCACTCAACCTGCAAAATGAAATCGGATCGATTGCACCCGGCATGCAGGCTGACATCATTGCCCTGGATGGCGATCCGCTGAAAGACATTACCGCCGTGCGCCGTGTAGTTTTCGTGATGAAGGGCGGCAAAGTTTACAAGAACGTAGCGGTGGGCCAGCGCCTTCCTGGGTCGTGAAATCTTGCCGGAACCGCTTTTTACCATCGAGCGCTTAAGGTGCTGCTGGTGTCGGAAAAGCCTTGGCGGAGTTTCTGGCAAACTCGAAGCGCAGCACCCATTCACTCGCAACCTTCCGGCCATCGACTTCGGCGGGGGAAAATTCCCAACGGCGGGCAGCTTCCAGAGCGCGACTGGCAAAATATTTGCTGGGCCCGGCAGAGTCAAATTTTGCTCCCACTACGCTGCCTGACGAGTCAACATCTACTCTCACTTTGACTCTCACGGTGCCTTGAATAGTCCGCAGTGCCGCATGCGAGACCTCGGGCGAGACTTGCTGAAGAGCTTTGCCGCGAACAACGCGGCTGCCCGGGACGTTCGCTGCCGCTACTGACCGGAGCGCGGCGGTTGAGGGCGTATTCGCTTTCGGACTCGGCTTCGAATCGCTCGATCCCCGGTTAGACGGTCGAGGATCAGACGTTACTGGACTCGGCTTGGGTGAGGGCTGAGTCTTCGATGTTTCGACCGCAACAGCCGCAACAGGTTGAGCTTCCGGGCTCCGATTAAGCAGGCGCGGTCCTGCCAACGCTGCTAACGCCAGGCAGGCTGCGATCAGCGGAACTAGGTACCCCCACTTCGCAAAGGTCCCAGCGTTTCCATCAGTCAGAACAGGCGGCGCAATGGACGCTGGCTGTAACTCAAATGCGATTTCGGCAACGGTCCATCGATCGTCAGGATTCCGGCGCAAACAGTTGCTCGCAATACCACGAAACGGCTCTTGCAGATTCGCTGGCAGATCCGGATCCTCCTGCTTCGTTTCTTTCCAGACCGGCAGGCGCTGAGTCAGAGTTTGGACCAGCGTCATGCCAAGAGACCAAACATCCCCGGCTGCCGAGGTTGTTCCGCTCACGGCTTCGGGAGGGTCATATTTGCCCGGCTGGCTGCCACTCGGCGCGCCAAATTCGCGGATGCCATCAGTCGACAGTTTCAATTCATCATTGACTGCCATGATGTTTGTCGGTTTGATGTGGCCGTGCACCAGACCATTGCTATGAAGATACGCTAGTGAATCCAGAAGGGGCTGGAGCATATCGCGTGCTTCCGTCTCGGTAAGCGGCCGCTGAGGAAGAATTTCTGATAGATTCTCTTCAGCGTATTCAGTTACCAAATAGAGCAGTGCGACGCCTTCGAGCTGGCAGCGCCCCGCCTGAAAGAGCCGAAGCAAGTGTGGGTGTGACAGTTTCCCAGCCCGGTCCCACCGCGAAAGTTGTAGCTCCGCATTCTCGGGATTGGCGGGGACCAGTTTGATCGCGACCTTTTGACGTCCCGCATCGCGTTCGGTCAGGAACACAGCGCTGCGGTCAGAGCCACCAAGGTATCGCCGTAGATGGAATTTCGCATCAACGGTTTGGCCCTCCCACCGTTTCCAGTCCTCCTTCATTTCGCTCCTCTAAGTCGTCTCGCCAGTATGCGGCCTAGCGCATGCCTGCGACTGCGTTTGCGGATAACGAACCGTTGTACCACATCGCCGGGATGGATTAAGTCCAACAGTCGAATTGGTGATGCGTCTTCGCGACTCCAGCCCATCGCATCGACTTATCCAGTGCCGACTTATCAACTGATGGAGAGGAGATCGAGACCAGGGTGATAAGGGAGAGTAGAGTCCCGACTGCTGCTAAGAAACGAGTCATGCTTCGCTCCATATTTGGGGGATGGCGAAGGGCGCGGCTTCCACTTTCGGATCAATAAATTCTAGTCCTCCCCTGCAATCAAAGCAACGAACTAAAGCCATTGAGGACGACTGTCCGAGTGGGCAGTGGTAAGTATGCCGGACGGGCGTTCAGCAGGTGGAGACCAATGCGACCAAGCACTTGTGGAAACGTCAGGTTCTGGCAACGCGTCGTCCGCAGCTTCCCTTGTACGGGTGCACGATCCTACTCGTCTTCAGAAGCGCCGCGAACCCAACTTGCGGAGTGCGGATGTTGGTCAGAATCTTCGGTTACCCATTGCCACGCGCGCCGGCCTCTGTCATTAGCCAGGAAGCGCGCTTCTCCATAGCTGGCCAAGCGGTTGAGCACGGTCGAGACCGATGCCAGAGGATCTTTCTGGCGTGCCAGTAGGGCCGGATTCCTTCGCTTGATCTCCTGGCAGACCTCTTGCGTCAACAGCGGACGGCCGGATTCCATCAGCACCATGCGACACGTCTTGGTGAAACCAGCCTGTCGAGAGGTCGGCCGGTGATCAACCAGTTCCAGGAGTTCTTCGCCGATTACGTCGTCACCAAAGAGATTAGCCAGGCCCAAAATCGTCTGCTTGATGGTGCCAATTCTCTTGATGATCGCGGCGCGCTGCTTTAGTAGCGAATCGAGCTCCTGATGCACCCGCTCGACCACCTGTTCAACATGTTCTCCGCCTGAAGCCTGCGTTGACATAATCCCCCTTAGACCTCGTCTGCGAAGGAAGTAAAACGACAACAAAGGACCCCGATCGCTCCGTGTATGTTCGCCAATCGAAGCCTTCCGCAACTGTTTACGGGATCATTGTCTATCAATCGACTGCACTGAATAGATACCTGGGGACAGATACAGTCCGCGCTGGTACGAATCGATGTTTGGTTGTTATTGCGGTCTTAGTGAGCCGGAAGAGGCTGAGATGAACCCAACAGCATGCCTAACACAGGGGAAGTGCATTTGCCCAATGTAATCACAGTCAACACCTGTCTGGAATACAGTTGTGTACGTGTTAGTGTGCTTGTCATCTTTCCAATTTCTCATATGGCAACTAACAGTCTCTCCACATCTGCGTACCTTCACTGGGCTGTTTCAATAAGCTGTCTGCGCCAGCGGTGTAGATAATTCGCATTGGTCACAAGAAAAAGAAGCTTCATCCCAGAAAACAAACTATGCATCCCAGGTGTCAGCCGGGCTGATTTCGCGGCGCATCGCGTGCACCACAAGCATCGCCGCCGACCCCGTTGCTGGGGGCGCGGAACGGTCTCACCTTCAGGAGAATTAGACATGAGCCAACACATTCGCGGTTTATTCTTGTTTATCCTATCGCTCGGGTTGGTCCTCAATATGGTTTTGATGCCTACCCATGGTTTTGGCCAAGCTGTCAGCGGCAATGTCGTTGGTACTGTTGTGGATTCTTCTGCCGCCGCCGTTATGAACGCAGATGTCACCGCGACTAACGTCGACACGGGGGTAGTCGTGGTCCGCAAAACCAGCGCCACAGGTGAATACCGCTTTGACAATCTCCCAATTGGTAACTATCAGATCGCGGTGAAAGCGGCCGGGTTTCGCGCGATTACCCATCTGGCCGAAGTGCAGTTGAACAAGACTGGTACCGTTAACGTGACTCTAACACCAGGCGCGGCCACTGAGACAGTTGAAGTGTCGGGAGAGGCGCCGACGATTGACACCACCACCGCACAGCTCGCGACCACTTACTCGGATCGCTTGTCGCAGGATCTGGGTCTCACCGGAGCGGGGGGTATCGGTGGTGGTGTTTTGAACCTCTCAATGTTGAGCCCAGGCGTGACCAATGCGAGCGCCATGGGGCTTGGTGCCGGTCCGTCAGTCGGAGGTCAGCGTCCCCGCGACAACAACTTCACCGTCGAAGGTGTTGACAACAACCTCAAGACGGTAACCGGCAACCTGATCGCAGTTCCACCAGACGCAGTCGAGAACTTCACACTCCTGTCAAACCAGTTTAATTCCGAGTTCGGTCACTCTTCCGGTGGTCAATTCAACACGACCGTCAAGAGCGGCACCAACAGCTTTCACGGATCGCTTTACGAGTACTTCCGAAATAAGAACCTTAACGGTGTAGACCAGACTTGGGTGCAGCAGGGACTTACCTCGAATCCTCGACTGGACAACAATCGATATGGCGCTACTTTCGGTGGGCCAATCATCAAGAACAAGCTGTTCTTCTTCAGCAATTTTGAGCGCCAGCCCATCGGATTCATCTCGGTCGGTGGCGGCGCCGTGGATGCACCGACCGCGGCAGGCCTTGCGGCCATTGCCACTGATCCAGGTCTTAGCGCAACGAACTTTGCGATTCTCAAGCAATACGTGCCAACGGCTTCAACGCCCTCCGGGTGCATTGAATACGACGGACTATCTAACAAGGTCCCGTTTGGTAACGGCTTCAAAGCGCCTGCAAACGGCACATGCGCAGCAGGCAGTATCGAGGCTGGGCTAGTGCCGGTCATTCCTGCGGCATGGCAGAGCTGGACGAATTTCGTCCAGAGCGTCGATTACAACCTTTCGGAGAAAGATCAGATCCGCGGAAGGTTCATTTATAACAAGGAGAATTTGCTGGATAACGCAGCCCAGCTCGGTGCATTCTTCACTCCGTACGCGAACATATTCGACCTCTTCAACCTGAGCGAATACCACACGTTTTCACCCAGCGTGACCAATGAATTCAGAGTGGGTTTCAATCGGTTTAACCAAAATATTGGGGCCGGCAACTTCAAGTATCCCGGACTCGACGCATTTCCAAACATTACGCTTAAGGACCTCGGCGCCGGTCTAAACATTGGGCCGAATCAACTTGCTCCCCAGTTCACCATCCAGAACTTCTACCAATTTGTCGACAACATCAGCGTCGTAAAGGGCAAGCACAGCTTAAAGTTCGGAGCGGAATACCGTTGGTACATTTCGCCGCAAGGGTTTACTCAACGTTCGCGAGGTGACTACCAATATAACTCTACACAGGTTTATCTCGAGGACTTTGGGCCTGACGCTTTCGGACAGCGCAGCACCGGCTCGAGCACCTATTACGGCAATCAGAGCGCGATTTACTGGTTCGCGAATGACACTTGGCGCGTGAATCAGCACCTGAGTTTAAACCTGGGTATTCGTTACGAGTACACCACCACGCCGACCGGCGAAAACCGGCAGAGTCTCAACGCTATCGCGAACACACCCAGCCTTCTCGTCCCGCAAGCCGGCAATCAGCCGTTGGTGTTTAGTAATCCCCGGGCTCCCAAGAACAACTGGGCGCCCCGCGTTGGCTTCGCCTACTCGCCGGGAAGCAGCGGTAACACCTCCATTCGCGGAGGTTTCGGCTTAGCGTATGACACCCTTTACGACAACATTGGTATTACGTCGGTGCCGCCACAAATTGGCTCCACAGTACAAGCCGTCCCACTTTCCGCTGGTTTCCTGGGCAAAGGGGGTTTGTCCGGCGGCGGCACTGGCATCACCATCTTGGATAGGAATAATGCCCTTGCCCAAACTGCGGCTTGGATTCCACCGAATGTCAAAGATCCGTACTCGGTCAACTGGAACTTAGGCGTCCAGCACTCGTTTGGCAAGAACTACACCGTAGAAGTTAATTATGTCGGCACGCGCGGGAATCACCTGAGCTTCCAGGACATCCTTACCTGGCAGGCGTCGGTTACGCCGACGAATTTCTTGCCTACTTACTTCAACGCGCCCAGCCAAGCCACGCTGAACGCACTTCCGCTGCAGCTGAACTCAGACTCCTTGGGGCTCAATATAGTGGGAACGCGGGACCCCATCGTCCCGGCTTACAGCAACGCTGGCTTCGGCTGTACGGTCACACCAGGGCCGCCTGAAACCCTTGGCCCCCCGTGCTTTCCGTTCATCACTGCGTTTATCCCATCCGGCTGGTCAACCTACCATGCACTGCAGACTGGACTTACGCGCAGGTTCAGCAATGGTTTGACCTTGCAGGCCGCCTACACCTTGAGCCACACGATCGACAACAGTACGGCAGATTTCCACAGTACGGACCTAACCCCGCGCCGGCCCCAGGACTTCTTCAGTTTCAACCAAGTAGATAAAGCAAACTCAGCTCTGGATCGCGCCCAACGGTTCACCCTGGCAATGGTCTATGACCTGCCCTATTTCAAAGGCGGCAACTGGCTGAGGAAGAACGTTGTGGGCAACTGGTCGTTCGCTCCCGTCTACACCTACGAAACTGGTGAATGGGTGACCGTCCAGGCGCAGCGAGACGCTAACCTAAACATCGACGACGCGGGCGATCGCGCAATCGTTAATCCGTCCGGTGTCCCGCGAACCGGTACCGACGTCACAGCATTATGCAGGGTCGCCGCTTGTACCGCGCCCAACGCCGGCCCTGTCGTCGCTTACCTGGTCAACAATCCGAATGCGCAATACATCCGCCCTGGTCTTGGTGCCCTCGCCAACGGCTCGCGTAATACGCTCCAAACACCGGGGACCAACAATATCGACCTCAGTATCTACAAAGATCTGAACTTGACCGAAGGAATGAAGTTCCGCTTCGGAGCACAGTTTGCGAACATCATCAACCATCCCCAATACATTCCTGGTAGCAATCCGGGTTACGGACTGGGGGTCAATGACGTAGCTAGCTTTGCTTCGACCGGGAGCAGCTATCAGAGCTTCGTTACTCCCGGCAACGCAAACTTTAACGTTCCGAAGTCGGTGTTCGCCAGCAATGCGCGCAGCATTGCGCTGGTGGCGAAGTTCACTTTCTAACTAGGTCGCGCCCGGTTTTTAACTAGGGCATACACGCAAGGAGGCTCGCAAGAGCCTCCTTGTATTTTGCCTGCCTACGGCTGCAGGCTGCCTAGCTGTTCTTGTCGATGAGCTGTTGCAGGCCGGAACGATAACCGCGGCTGCAGGAGAGTTCTTTGCCATCTTTCAAAACCACGATGTATTCGCCGCTGTTGCAGGGCTGCAGTTCTTTGATTTTTCGAACATTGGCGATGGCAGAGCGATGGATGCGAACGAACTGTTTGGGATCGAGTCGCTCGGAAATGCGTCCTATGCCCTCGCGTAAAACGTAGGAGTCTTTTCCAACGTGCAACTTGACGTAGTTGGCCGCCGCTTCGACCCAGTCGATGTCATCTGTGTCCAGGAAGACCACGCGCCCGCCGGCTTTGATTACCAGACGCCGGTCGCCTCTAGATTCCGTTCGCGCTTGCGCCAGCAAGTCGAGCAGGCGATTTGTCAGATCCCGGTCGGTGGTTTTGAGCAGTTCAGCACGCGTCCTTTCGACGGCGCTGTGAAGCCGGTCCTGATCAAATGGTTTCAGCAGGTAATCCAGAGCATGCGCTTCAAAGGCGCGGACGGCATATTGATCGTAGGCGGTAGTGAAAATAACAATCGGCAGCTCGTTCGCGGGAATGGCACTCAACACCTCGAACCCATCCATTTCGGGCATCTGGATGTCCAGCAACAGCAGGTCAGGTTTGAAGCTTTCGAGCGCATCAATGGTCTGTTTGCCGTCGCGGCATTCGGCGACGATCTGGACATCTGACTCCGAAGCCAGCAGAATTCGTAACTTCTCTCGCGCCAGAGGCTCATCGTCAGCGATGACGGCGCGTATGCCAGTGGTGGTCATGGGATGGTCACGTCCCGACGTCTGCCTGCGCCACTTCATGCACTAACTGACGTGGCTCAGTTCGAAACGGTATCCGCACCTCGACTTCGACACCGCTTTCGGGCGCCCTACGAATTGTTATACTCTGTTCGTTGGCGTACAAAGTCTGGAGTCGTTCCCGCGTCGCTCGCAGGCCCAGACCGGTTTTGGTCTGAGGGCTGTCGGAATCCTCCATGCCGGGGCCGTTGTCGGCTACTTGCAGACAAAGACTCCCGCCGTCTTGGCTAACCTTAATCCGAATCTCGCCATTGCTCGATCGCCGGGAAATACCGTGCCGAACCGCATTCTCTACCAGCGGCTGCAGCAACAAATGAGGTACCAAGGCATCGAGGGTGTCGGGCGCGACATCGAAAACCACGTTTAGCCGGTCCTCAAACCTGACCTTCTCGATTTCAAGGTAGCCGTTAACGAATTCAAGTTCCTGACTCAGGGGGATGATCTGGATTCCGCCGCTCTCCAGGCTGATGCGCAACAGGTCGCTGAGGCGGCTCATCATGCGGTCGGCGGCCCGTACATTGGTAAGCATGAGCGCGGAAATAGAATGCAGCGTATTAAAAAGAAAGTGCGGCTGTAGCTGGTTCTTCAATGCTTGCAAGTGCGCCTTCGCGAGTTGGCCCTCAAGTTGAGAAGCTCGTAGCTCACGATCCTGGAATCTTCGGTAATACGACAGAGCGTGTGCTATGAGCACGATCGGCAAATAAGTGCCAGTGATGTCATCGATCCCATTGATATAGAACAGCGTGGCAACCAAGTCCCATCGGATGTGCGGACGGTGGGCGACCGAATCCCAAACTGCCCAAACAAAACCACGAGTGCTCGAATCCCAGACGGGAGACGTTAAAGCCCTTAGCGCTACGTGGGCCACTGTAAAAGCGATGCCGCCGGCAAGAAGTATCAACGACCGACGCATCCAATTACTACGCTGCACCGGATAGCGGAGCGCCAGCGCAAAAGCAAAAGGGGTTAGGGGAGCGTAGGTAAGCACTTGGCTGAGCTCAAGGGGTATCTCGCTGAGAAAGGTCATCTTTCTGCCCGCCGCGAGATCATAGCGGTACAACGCCACACTTGCGGCTAGGGCGATGAAAATCCACACGGCAAAGCTCACGGCCCAGATCAGCCAGGGACGCTCATGGACCGGCAGTCTCGGAGCGCTATGATCGGGGCCTACGTTGGAAAATGCTTTTCGGCGCGGCCGGTTCGTGAGTTCGCCTCCGCACTTGGGACAAATCCCATGCACATTTGCCGCGCACGCCGGACACAACGTGCATTCATACGAACAGATATAGGCTTCTCCGTCCGGCGGGAGCGCACTCCTGCAGTTTTCACACTGCGCTTTCATTTCAAGGTGCATGGATGGTGACTGCCTACCCGCGAGACCCGGGCTCTACCGTAATGCCGGTAAAGTATTCAATCACGTCGCGAGCGCTGACGGAATCGAATAGTACTTTTTTTAGGTGAATCGGTACCGGAAGGCTCGCCGTTCGTCCCGCGATTTGTCAACGCTGCTGCTAACCCGGGCTTGGAAGCCTCCGGGCGTTAAATACAGCCCCTTCGGCAGGATGAAAGACTTGCGATAATCTCAGGAGGCTGGCGCTCAGCTGAATGAAATGCACTCCGCCATTCCTAGACAGGTTTCTTTGGCTGATTAAGCTCAACTTTTCGAGGCGGGCTCGTGGGATTTAGAACCCCCTCGGTGGTAATCCGGCTGGCTTTGCAGATCTCGGTCGCAATCTTCACCAGGGCCTCGTCGGCGCGACCCGGCCCATCCGGCGAGATCACCGAACTGGCAGCCAAGGTGAAAAGCAGGGCATCTTCCTGCTTGTCGAAGTAAAGAACCACCTGACTCGCCGCCATGTGAGTACCTCCCCTTGTCATCTAGCAGAGTAATGATAGGACGGTTTCGGCGACCTCTGAAGGTACTCTCTTGATGCCTCGCTACACGAAAGGGCAGACCGGTGGGCAAGGTTCGGGGACTTCACTGTGATCGGGCCGGGTTGCCTTGTGACAGTTATGAAAATGCTACATTGGGAGGTTCATGGCCTCCCCCGAATCCCGTTTCGTGAAAGCCTGCAAGGCGCTGCCGGTTGACCGGACGCCGGTCTGGTTCATGCGCCAGGCCGGGCGGTATATGCCCGAGTACCGCGCCGTCCGCAAGCAATATTCTTTAATTGAGATTTGCAAGAAACCGGAACTTGCGGCCGAGGTCACGGTTACCGCTGCCGAAGCCCTGGGCGTGGATGCGGCCATCATCTTCGCAGATCTTTTGCTGCCTCTCGAGGTAATGGGTTTGCCTTTTCACTTTTCTATCGGGGAAGGTCCGGTGATCGAGCAGCCGTTGCGCGAAGCGGCGGATGTTGCCCGTCTGCGAACCGATCGCGCCGGCGATCTGGGATACGTTTCCGACGGCGTGCGCCTGGTCGGCAAACATTTTGGAAGCCGCTTGCCTGTGATTGGCTTCTGCGGCGCACCCTTTACTCTGGCCAGCTACATGATCGAAGGCGGCGGCTCTCGAAATTATCTCCATACTAAGAAGATGATGTATCGTTCGCCCGCCGTTTGGGCGGACCTGATGCTTAAGCTGGTGGCGGTGGTCTCGGAGTATGCGGCCGAACAGGTGCACGCCGGTGCAGACGTTATTCAGATTTTCGATAGTTGGGTCGGTTGCTTGAGCGTAGAAGACTATTGCCATTATGTGCTGCCACCCACTACTGAACTGGTACGGGCGCTGCGCAAGACGGGCGCGCCTGTCATTTACTTCGGCACCGACAGTGCTACGCTGCTGCCTTTGATGAAGCAAACTGGCGCGGACGTGATCGGTCTCGATTGGCGCATTCCGCTCGATGAAGGCTGGAATAGCATTGGCCCTCGGGGAGCGGTACAGGGGAATCTCGATCCCGTGCTGTTGTTCGCCGATTGGAAGGAGTTAAAGTGCCGGACGGAAGACATACTGCGGCGTGCCGGTGGCCGCCCCGGCCACATCTTTAATTTGGGCCACGGCATTTTGCCCGAAACGCCGGTAGAAAATGTAAGAGCGCTGGCCAAGTTTGTGCAGGAGCATTCCGCTCGAAGCTAAAGCTGAGAACTGACAACCGAGAACTGGAAACTGGGGTTTTCCCCAAATACAGGCTTGGTCGAGTAAAAGCGACATGTAGGAATTAGCCTTTAAGTGGCGCACAGGCGTGGATTTTCTTGATCGAGAAAGAAGTGGCGTGAAGCGGCAATCCAACCCCGAGAAGACTGGAGTTCTGCTTCTTGCTCACGGCAGCCCCGACTCCGTGTCCGAGATCCCGGAATTCTTGACCCAAATCACGGGTGGCCGATCTCTTTCGCCAGAGGTGGTGGAAGAGGTAAAGCACCGCTATGGGCTGATCGGACAATCTCCGCTTACCAGGTTGACCCTGAGACAAGGAGAGCTTCTGGCGCGAGCATTGGAATTGCCGGTGTATGTAGGCATGCGGAATTGGAAGCCTTTCATCGCAGATACGCTTGGCACGATGGAGGCGGATGGCATTCAACGAGCTGTCGTAATCTGTCTCGCGCCCCAGAATTCGCGCACCAGCGTTGGCCTCTATCGTGCCGCGCTGAAGCTGGCGGGTGGAACTCCCTTTGCCATTGACTTCGTCGAATCGTGGCACGACCATCCCCTGTTGATCAAAGCCTTTTCGGAAAAGTTGCGGACGGGCTGGGAGCGCGCCTGTCGAGAGATGCAAACCAAAGTCCCGATCATCTTTACGGCGCACAGCGTTCCCCAGCGCAGTATCACGGAAGGCGATCCTTACGAGAACCAGAGCAAAGGGACCGCGATGTTGGTAGCAGGGGAGACTGCCCTTGCAACCGAAGACTGGACATTTGCATTTCAAAGCCAGGGGATGTCGGGCGGAGCCTGGCTCGGACCCACGGTGGAAAACATCATCACAGCATTAAAGGAAAGAGGCCATAGGGGAGTTTTCGTTCAGCCTGTCGGATTTCTCTGTGACCACGTTGAAGTTCTCTACGACATTGATATCGGCTTCAAACAGTTCGCGGAGAAGGTAGGGATGCGGCTGTGGCGCGCCGAGTCACTGAACGACTCGCCACTGTTGATTGCGGCCCTCGCCGATTTAGCTCTGACGCGGATATCGGCAATCGCGACAAAGCTTTAGACTTCGGTCGCGAAGGTAATGCTGCGCGACAATGCGAGACGGCATTATTCTCAAACCATGAAACGCATCGCCATCATCGGTGGCGGCATCTCCGGACTCTCCGCTGCCTTCGTTCTCGAACAACAACGTCGTGCCGGTGCTCCGTTGCAATATGTACTTTACGAGGCCGGTCCCCGTTTCGGCGGCGTTCTGGTCACCGAACACGTAGACGGTTGCGTGGTCGAGGCTGGTCCTGACTCTTTCCTCACAGAGAAACCGTGGGCCGCGGATCTCTGCCGCCAGATTGGATTAAGCGATCAACTAATCGGCTCCAACGACGCGGCACGCAAGACATACATCCTGGTGAACGGCCGGCTGATAACCATTCCCGACGGTTTGATGTTCATGGTTCCGACCAGTATTTTGTCATCAGCTTTGTCGCCGTTATTTTCTATTGCCACGAAGCTGCGCATAGCACGCGAATGGTTCCATCCACGAAACTCGTCTGGTGATGAGAGCGTTGCCTCGTTTGTCGAGCGACATTATGGCGCGGAAATGGTGGATCGCCTCGCTGATCCATTGCTCACCGGCGTCTACGGCGGGGATGCCTCATCTCTTAGTGTGGGCGCTGTGCTCCCTCGTTTCGTAGAAATGGAGCGGACCCACGGCAGTCTTGCCCGCGCGATGCGGTCAACACACAGGAAGATTTCGCAGTCGTCTTCCGCGCCAGCTCTTTTCACTTCGCTTAAGAGTGGAATGCAGGAGATGGTGGACGCCCTGGTGGCTCGCTTAGACCCGTCATGGCTACGCCTTAATACTCCCGTGCAAAGTACCGAGTTTGAAAATGAGGGGTGGTTGGTCTCCGCTGGTGCGCAATCCGACGTTTACGATGCAGTCATCCTTGCTGTACCTGCGATGGCGGCTGCGAAGCTGCTCCGCATCCGCCATGCAGATCTTGCCTCTGAACTCTGCGAGATCCAATACAGTTCCTCAGTGACCGTAGCGCTGGGTTATGACCGCGGGGTGCGGAAGTCATTGCCTCCCGGCTTCGGTTTCCTTGTGCCTCGCAGCGCAGGCAAACGTGTGCTTGCCGCCACTTTCGTGCACAACAAGTTTTCGCATCGTGCGCCTGAAGGCCGCGCCCTCCTCCGGTGTTTTCTGGGCGGATCGCGAGATGAACCGATTCTCGAATTGGCAGACGATGAAATTCTCCGCATCGTGGGTGAAGAACTGCGGCAGATTCTCGGCATCGGCGCTGAACCTCTTTTTGCCCGCGTCTATAAATGGAGAGCGGCAATGGCGCAATACAACGTCGGCCACTTGGAACGATTGGAACGGATCGAACGTTTGCGTCGGCCACTCCCTGGATTGGCGCTTGCGGGCAACGCTTATCGCGGAATCGGCGTGCCTGACTGCGTGCGTTCGGGGAAAGAAGCGGCCGAGCGGGCGTTGGCGGAAGGCGGGCTGCTGGGTGATCGTCAGCAGGCGATTGTGAGTTAGGGATGAGACCATCGCAATCTCAAATCCAGATTCGCAGGGGCGAACCCAGCGATGCGGCTGCAATATCTGCCCTGCTGCAGCAGGCGTTCCTGGAATATAGGCCGCTCTACACGGATGGAGGATTTGCAGCAACCGCGATTAGCTGCGAACAAATCGAGAATCGCATGCGAGAAGGGCCAGTCTGGATTGCCTTGGACACTGCCGCGATAGTGGCGACCGGGTCTGCCATTCCCAAGCAAGAATTGCTATACATTCGCGGTATGGCTGTTCACCCCGTAGCTCGGGGTTCTGGCATCGGTAAATTGCTGCTGCGGACAATAGAGGAATTCGCCCTGGCGAATGGCTACAAACGATTGCTTCTCACTACTACGCCATTCTTAACTCCCGCCATACGCCTGTATGAGGGTTTTGGCTTCGAGCACGTCAATGATGGTCCACACGATCTGTTCGGCACGCCCCTTTTTGCGATGATGAAGCCTCTCGATCGATCTGAATGAGAGATCGTCTAGCATCTTCTTTATTTTGTTACCGCCGTAACTCTCCATGACTACTCTGCCATTGCAGAAACAACTCAATTGATTCAGGGTTAGTACAATGCAAAGAATTCTTTGGAGATACAGCCATGTCTAAACGAATTTTAGCCCTCGCTTCGATGGTATTCGCGCTTTCGTTGGTGTGGGCGCAAGAACAGAAACCGCAGGCTGCCGCGCACGACATGTCGAATATGAATATGCCCGGTCCGGATACGTCGAACGAAAACGGGACCGATATGCACGAAATGCCCGGCATGGGCGATGGCAGCGCTCACGCCATGCACTCCATGGAAGGTCATCACATGGACATGGGTCCGCACATGAAGATGACCTCGCTTCGCGACCTGAAGCCTGGAGACCAGGAAAAAGCGGAGCAGGTAGTGGGCGCCGCGCGCAAAGTCGCTGCCAAATATGTTGACTACAAAATCGCTCTGGCTGACGGCTTTAAGATTTTCATGCCTAACCGGCCGCAGAAGCAATATCACTTCACCAATTACATGTACGCGTTTGAAGCCAGCCAGCATTTCAATCCTGACCATCCCACGTCGTTGCTTTATGAGAAACACGGCGACGACTACAAACTGATCGGCGTGATGTACACCGCCCCCAAAAATTCCAGTGAGGACTTACTCGACTCGCGGGTTCCACTCAGCATAGCTCAATGGCACGCTCACGTTAACCTGTGTATGCCTCCTCAAGATCAAAGGGGGCAAGCGGGGATGCCGAATCCAAAGTTCGGACTGGGTGGTTCCATCGTCACTAAGGAAGACTGTGATGCGGCTGGAGGAAAGTTCGTCCCGCAGATTTTCGGATGGATGGTCCATGTTTACCCCTTCGAGCAGAAGCCGGAAGACATCTGGTCGGTCGAGCGCCAGGGCCATGGCCACGACCACATGGACTGAGACGACAAAGGCAAGCCACTGACTTGGACGACTAGCGTCCGACGCCGAAAGTTCGTTCTCTGCGGTCCCTCCCCAGCCGGTAGCGCCGCGACCACGCCGTCGCTAGCGCGACGATCAGCAGACAAGATTCAACCAAGACCTTCTCACCGTCCAGCGGGTCGATTGCCATCCCCTTTAACTGGGGATCCGCCAAGAAACCGTGAATAAAGATGCAAACAGCCGCTGCGTAAACCAGATAGTGAAACAGCTTCCACCGGCGGCGTCCGATCCGAAGCCGAAAATATGATGTGAGCAGGACTACCACGATCAGGTACAGGCCGATCGCGCCTATTGTGTTTTCGAGAGGTTGAACCGGAGAGCGGACAGGAAGCACGATGTCCACCAGGCGCCAGCGGGCGATCCTCCAAAACAGCAGGATAACCGGGTGAATTAGTACCGACGCGAGCAGCAGGCAGGCGGTCCACTTGTGGATTGCAAAAATATTGATTCGCCGGTGTGGCCACAGCCGCCATGGGCTGTAGCGGACCGCAATCAACAGTCCGACGCAGATATTCGCTGTGGCGAGAACGACAGCCAGGAGGCCAACATCTGCGGAAAGGTCAAGTATAGTCATCTCTGGCTAATCGTCGCGCAACCGCGTCATCGTAAGCATCTATACGAGAAGCAAAAGGAGAATTCTCCGGAGCTCGAATCGACTCCTGTCCCTTTCGACGAAAGCATAGGACTGCAAGTTAGCAGCACGGCTGGGATATTAGGAGTAGTTAACGTAACAGTGCGCCGTGAAAGGCGCTGGACTTCAGCGGGTGCAACTCCCGCCCGGGAACTGGTTTGCTCCACCCGGTAGCAATCGAAGCGGCAGCGGAGGCAACGAAGCTGTCGGAGCTTTCGTGTTAGCAATAGCCGCGCATGGGTGACGGAAATACCTAATGAAAGGCAGGAGAATACTGTTTTTCCCACTTCTCTCGGTCGCAATACTTGCAGCCATCTGCGCCGGCATATTACTCCGAGGCTTTAGCGCTAGATCCGAGCCGTCTTCCTTCGAAAAGGTGTTGGCTAGAACAGTAAGGAATCTGGCGATCCCGAGCGGCCCTCGTCATCAAACCAACCCCTGGAAAGCCACGCCGGAGACATTGAAGGAAGGCCGCGAACACTTCACCGCCCGCTGCGCAATCTGTCATGGCACCGATGGCAGGGGCATGACGCAACTTGGGCGGAGCCTGTATCCGAGGGTCCCTGACTTACTGTCGCCAGAAACGCAAAGGCTAAGGGATGGCGAGATTCACTACATCATTGAAAACGGAGTTCAGCTCACCGGAATGCCTGGCTGGAACAATCCGCACGAGGAGACAGAAGACGATAGCTGGAAACTCGTTCTGTTCATCCGGGATCTACGACCGCTGCCCCCCCAGGAAGAGTCGCAACAGAATCAAACCTTGCATTTCGCGCACTACGTAGGCTCGCAGGCCTGCGAGAAATGCCACACCCAGATCTATGCGCACTGGAAGAAGACGCCGATGGCCAACGTGGTGCGTGATCCCCGGGAACATCCCGACGCCATCATTCCAGACCTGGCCACCGACCCTTTGGCCAAGTTTACGAAGGATCAAGTCGCCTTCGTCTACGGCAGCATCTGGAAGCAGCGCTACTTCACGAAAATTGGCGATGACTATTTCCCCGAGCCGGCTCAATGGGACATCGTCCATCGCGTCTGGCGCCCGTATTTCGTTGCCAAGGGAACCGACTGGTGGGAACCCTTTTACCCTCCGGACAATATGAAGCGGCCGACCGGACCCACATGCGATGGTTGCCATTCCGTGGACTACAACATTCACACCAAACAAGTCGTGGAATGGAACGTGGGCTGCGAGCGCTGCCACGGGCCGGGGAGCGAGCATGTTGAACATCCGGAACGCGGCAACATTCTGAATCCTGCACACATGGATTACGTCGCCGCCAACGACAGCTGTATCCAGTGCCACTCCCAGGGACGCCCTCGCACGAATCCCATCGAGGGGAAATACTACGACTGGCCGGTCGGTTATCAGCTGGGGCTCAGGCTGCAGGATTTCTGGGCCCTGGAAGAACATATGCTGGGCCAGGGGAGTTTCACGCATTTTCCTGAGGGCACGGCGCACAAGAATCGGATGCAAGGCAACGACTTCGTGCAGAGTGTCATGTACAGCCGTGGGATCACGTGTTTCAGTTGCCACGATGCGCATGGCACGGACAACTATGCCGAACTAAGGAAGCCAGCCGGAAAGATATGTTTGGACTGCCACGGTCCTCTGTCGCTCAACGGACCTCGTACTGCCACGCTCGAAGAACACACTCATCACAAAGATGGCACCCCCGGAAGCCAATGCGTCGCCTGCCACATGCCACAGATTGAGACCACTCTGGCAGACGTGAAAGTGCACGCTCACACCTTCAGGTTCATAACGCCAGCCATGTCAGACAAATACAAAATTCCCAACCCCTGCACCTTATGTCATACCGATAAATCCACAGCGTGGGCAACGGAGGTATTGCGTCATTGGCCTGAGCGCTCTCCGTGGAGGGTTGAGTAAAACCTTCGCTTTGCAGCATGATGCATATTCTCGTCGTGACTTGCGCGATAAATCAGAAAGAGGCGGGCTATTTCGGTTGACCCGGCTTGAGTTTGTCTGGCGCTGCTATATCAACCTGGACCGTGGGAGTTTTGTCTGTTCTTCCCATATCGACCGACACTATTCCGAGATCGCCATTCGCATCCAGGGATCGAATTGTCTGTGTGGTGGTCGCGCCGTCCGTGCCTGGACGCACAATGTCGATGGCTTCAGTGGTCACACGCAAACCAGCGGCTGGGTCCCCAGGATTGCGTCGTTCGACTTGCTTTTCAGTGCTTTGTCCGCCGTCGGCATTTGCTCGCTGAAGCGTTGTAACTCTCTGCTCCAGGTGCAAGTTGCCATCTCGGGTTGAGCCTGGTATGTCGATTGAATATGTGTCGACAGTAGTGCGCTTCTCTCCGCGACCGCTCTCTGATTCCTTGCTCAACGTCCACGCAATAGCCGATAATTTACCCTCGCTGTCAGGCCTCAGAACCTGCTCTTCCTGGCTGCGCTGTTTGCCGTTGTCGTTGATCACGCCTTCCTTAACTTCGCCGATCTGCCAGCTCCCATTGCCGTCGGGCAAAAAGGTTGATTTTCGAACTTCAATGGTGTGGTCGTCGCTTCGCTTCTGATGTTCCTGAATC
Source organism: uncultured Acidobacteriota bacterium (assembly GCA_963696025.1). Taxonomy (GTDB): domain Bacteria; phylum Acidobacteriota; class Terriglobia; order Terriglobales; family Acidobacteriaceae; genus JABCYV01. The sequence goes on along the minus strand of CAVOII010000012.1, from coordinate 57,912 downwards.
TGCATAGTCGCTGCTAACCCACCATTGATGTTGGGAGTAAAGACCGTAGTTTTCGTGTCCTCTGCACCGGGACCCGTCTTCCTGGTTTCTTGAATCTCTCGTTGAACGACTTGCAGGCTGCCATTCGCATCGGGGTTCGATGTGGTGCGCACGCTCTTCATATCACCATCCCGCGAAGTTCGCCTTTCTTCTTCGGTCACCTGAGTCAATACTCTCTGCCCATTGGAATCCCTGCCGAAGGTGCGTTCGAGGACGCGAACCGTGTTTGCATCTACTTTGACCGATTCCTTCTCAATATCAAGGTAGGGCTCATATCGGCCGTCTGGCCCGATCCGCTCGATGGCCTGTTTATCCACGGTGCGGCCGCCGACTTCCGTGTGGCTTTCGGCGGTTCGTGTCGGATTCACGTTCCCGGCTCCGTGCAGTTCGCTCGTTGCGCTCCAAGATTTGCTGGCATCGCTTGTCTGGGAATCCGATGCTTGTGCCAACACGAGCGCAGGGGGGAGGCAGACGACCAGGAATATGGTTAATTCGCAGAGCAAATTACGTGGATCAGATTTCACCAAACGCCAACCAGGTCGCGGTTTCATACCCTCAATTGTCCTCTCGAAAACTACCGCTGGCAATTGACCGGTTTCGGGCCGAGCATCTCTTAGAGCATTCCGCCTGTCTGCACTTCGAGGATAGCGAGTGCCATCTCTAGCTTGTAGATGGCCTGTCCAATTTCTGGATGTTCACCAAGTTTATCCTGAAGAGTCTTCAGCAAACGATGAGCTCCCGCCACCTGTTCGGCTGCTTGTCGCGGGCCGGACTCCGGTTTGGATTCTCCTTGAGTTTGCATGAAACCTCACCCCGGACGAATTCTAGCGCAGGTCGATGCAGCACGTAGCCGACTGGTAACCGTCATGTCGTCCCTGGTTTGCGCTAGTCTTTGTCTAGATATTCGTCGGGAACATCATCCTCCGGCACCTCGTGAGTGCGAACTTCTTGCTCATCTGCGTTGTCGGCGCCTTCCACTCCGCTCACCACGTCAGCCTCGAACGCGTTTCCTTCCTCGATCAACTCATCAACGCTCTCCGAGTCCGCGCTTTCGATCCTGGATAATCCCTGCAAATCTCCCGACTGTCCGCCGGAAAGCGATGGTCCCGGTCTCGGCTGCGAGAATACTTCTGTTTCCACGCTCCGGCCTCTCTCTTGTGTCTGTTTCCTGGTGGCGCTCACCGTCTTTGCGCTGGTTTTCTTCTTACCGATGGCTTTTCTATTCAGAAGCGCCTTTTTAGGCGCGTACTTCTTCTTCGCTAGGTTCTTGGGCGTTTTCCTCTTCATCGCCGCGCTCTTCACTCGCGTTACTTTCTTGCGGCCGGTTGTCTTCGACTTCGTCTGCTTAGTCTTAGCTTTCTTTTTGGCAGCCATTAGGCGAAGTCTACCACCAGCACCGCGCACCAAGAAGGGCTGTACAGTGCCACCCCGAAGCCGAATTGACTCGGCTAACGGTGTAGCCTAACATCGCCACGAATGTCGCACGCTTCGTCAATCCTCGGCAAGATGCTGGGACATTACCGCGTCTTGGAGCTGATTGGCGCCGGAGGAATGGGCGAAGTGTATCGGGCGCGGGACGCGCGCCTGGAACGGGACGTCGCCCTTAAAATTCTGCCTACGGCCTTCTGCCAAGATGAAGAGCGTTTGCGCCGTTTCACATTGGAGGCACGCGCCGCCGCCGCCCTCAACCATCCCAACATTCTCGCCATCTTCGATATCGGAACGGAGCAGGGTTCGCCGTACATTGTTTCCGAGCTTCTAGAGGGTGCCAGCCTGAGAAACCGCCTGCTGGGCGGTCCCCTGTCGCCACGGCTGGCCGTCGAGTATGCCTTACAAATTGTGCGCGGTCTGGCGGCGGCCCACGAAAAAGGCATTGTCCACCGCGACCTGAAACCAGAAAACCTCTTTGTGACTCGGGACGGGCGGGTGAAGATCCTTGACTTTGGGCTGGCGAAACTTACCCAACCGGAGCAGATACGGTCGGGCTCAGATGCCGTGACCCTGGCAACAAATACAAACGCGATAGTGGGCACGGTGGGATACATGTCGCCAGAGCAATTGCGCTCCCAGGCTGTGGACCACCGCAGCGACATCTTCAGTTTTGGCGCGGTCTTCTACGAAATGCTGTGCGGACGGCATGCCTTCACGGGCGATTCTAACGCTGACACGATGATCGCAATCTTGAAGGACGACCCGCTGCACATCTCGGGAACAGCTCCGGTAATTCCCCCGGCGATGGAAGGCATCGTGCGCCATTGTCTGGAAAAAGATCCGGCGGCACGATTTCAGTCGGCCCACGATCTGGGTTTCGCCCTGGAAGCGGTGAATCCCGGGACAAGTGTTTCCGGAGTTGCAATCGCCCAGCCATCCCGGCCGATGGCATCGCGCAACCGTAGAGTCCTGCGCTGGGTCGTTGGGGCATTGGCGGCGGCAACCGTCCTGAGCTTAGGCGTATGGGTTGGATTGCGCAGCAAGAATGAAACTTTGCCGAGCTACCATCAGCTTACTTTTCGCCGGGGCACAATCTGGTCGGCGAGGTTTGCTCCCGATGGACACACGATCGTGTACAGTGCCACTTGGAACGGTGGTCCGTTGAGCGTTTTTTCTACCCTCCCAGAGAGCCCGGAGTCGCGTCCGCTAGGACTAGCCGATGCCGATCTGCTGGCGGTATCTCGCAGTGGGGAAATGGCAGTGTTGCTCCGCGCCGTCAAGCAAACCCATTTCATCAACCAAGGTACCCTGGCGAGAGTGCCATTGGGGGGCGGGTCGCCGCGGGAAGTCCTGACCGACGTTCAGCAGGCCGACTGGTCTCCGGACGGCTTAAGTCTGGCGGTTGTTCACGTTGTCGGGGATCGGTCCCGGTTGGAATATCCGATCGGAAAAACGCTCTATGAGACCTCGGGATGGATTGGCTATCCCCGCATCTCCCCTGAGGGGGATCGCATTGCGTTCATGGAACACGATGTGCTGGACGACGATCGAGGATGGATTTCGCTAGTCGACCTGGCGGGAAAGAAGACCCGGCTGACTGGGGAATGGACCAGCGAGCAAGGACTGGCCTGGTCCCGCGATGGGGCCGAGGTATGGTTCACGGCCAGCAAGTCAGGGGAGCCTTATGCCCCGCGTGCAGTCACGCTCAGTGGTAAGGAAAGAGCGGTGGCCCGAGCCCCGACCGACTTAATGGTCCATGACATCGCCCGCGACGGCTCCGTCCTCATGTCGAGCTACGCCTATTCGACGCCGGTTGTCGCGCTGATTCCAGGTCGAAGCGGAGAGCGCGACCTGACCTCTTTGGATGGGGTACACCTGTACGATTTGTCCAGCGACGGCCAGACGTTTGTCATGCAGTTCTACGGCGAAGGCAGCGGACCCAACTATATTTCTTATCTCGGCAGGACGGACGGCTCATCTCCGGTTCGACTTGGCGAAGGAGCAGCCATAGCATTGTCGCCGGACGGCAAATGGGTGTTGGCTGCACTTAATTTCCCCCACCGGGAGAGTGTCCTGTTGCCAACCGGGCCTGGGCAGCTGCGCTATCTTGAGCACCCCGGAATTGAGGACCTTGGCGACGGAGGCTGGATGCCTGACAACAAGCAAGTAATCTTCACCGGGCGCGAGGCGGGGAAGTCTCCGCGTTGCTATTTGCAGAGTGTTGACGGAGGCGCGGCACGTGCAGTCACGCCGGAGGGGATCACGGGGAGTGGAGTGCGCATAGTGGTCTCTCCAGACGGTAAGACCTTCCTTGCCGCCAATGCCGCCGGCCAGCGTCTGCTTTTTCCCCTGGATGGCGGCGAAGCACGCCCGATCCAGGGGCTGGGCCCCGACGATCATGTCATTGGCTGGGCGGCTGACGGGCACACGCTGTACTACTACCGGAGGGAAGAAAACATCAGGATTTATGAGCTCGACCCGGTAAGCGGACACGCCAGACTCTTACGGGAGTTCATGCCTTCTGATGTGGCCGGCATATTGGGTAGCCCCACCGTTCTGCTCTCAGGCGACGGGAAGTGGTGCGTATACAGCTTTGGGCGCTACCTTTCTCAGCTCTATCTGGTAACGGGATTGACGTAGTCCGCGGACTAACGCGACTATCTGCGCAGCGCTGGGCGGGGTAGCGCTTGCATCCTCAGGCGGTTCGCTATAAACTTCGCGCTTTCAAATAAGCAGTAGCGTTCCCGGCTTGAGCTGGGGCGAGATTCGCAAAGAGAAAGGACCGCTGTATGACCACACAAGAGAGAGCGATGGAGGCGGCGAAGCTTCGGCTGAGGTTTCAAATGAATGGTCGTTTGCGTCTGGAATCGCTGGCGGCCCTCTCCAAGGTTTTTCGGGAATACGGCGAGCCAATTCGAGAGGAACTTTTGGGGTCGATCGTATTTGCCGTTCCGGAGGAGTTGCTGGGACCAGCCGATCCCAATGTGCACGCCCAGTTGTGGGACACCGCCAGGTTGGCCAATGCTCCGGCCTATCCCACTCCGGCCACTCCAGGGAACAAGCCTCCGTTGGCTCCAGCGACCCCGGGCGGCGGCCATCCTCCAGTGCGGCCGAGCAACGCTCCAGCGACTCCGGGCGGGAATCCTCCCGCAAGGCCGAGTGGCGCTCCGGCGACTCCGGGCGGCGGCAAGCCACCGGCTGGCGGAGCTCCCGCCACTCCAGGCGGCAATCCTCCCGCTCGGCCAAAGGGAGGACGGTAGAGATATCGCAGTGATTCCAAGTCTTTCTACGGGCTCGGCAATTCGGTGGAGAGCTCGCGGTGGAACGCCATGGTGACATCTCGTTATACCCGCGAAGCCCATGGCGTCTTCGCCATGCCACTCTATCCTTCGAGCCGCTGCTCTGCTGTGGCGGCGCGTGTGCGGAGGGCCCGGCAATGGAGCGACGCGGAGGTCCTGAGACACGAACCAGGAGGCGTACAGTCCTTACCGGATCCGGAGGCCCGCGCGGCTGGAATCCTGCAAGGAGTTCTAGCAGCTGAAATTGAGCGTAACTTTGAAAGAAAGATCCATGGCGTGGTTGCGCCGCTTATCAAAAAGATTTGGGATGTGGATTTGGCTGAATGCCAGGGAACGCAGCTAGTGCGCTACAAATCCGGGGGACATTACGTGCCCCATACCGACGCTGGCGCGGGCGAATTTGAGAACCGCTACTTCACCGTGTTGTGTTATTTGAACCACAATTTCAAAGGCGGCAAGACCTGTTTTCCTTCACTTGATTACGCAGCCACTCCAGAGGCCGGCAAAGCCATTATTTTTCCCGCATCGTATCTGCATTGCGCCGAACCCGTAATGAGTGGAGAAAAGCTCATCCTGCTGAGCTGGGTGAGTGGCCCCATCCCGACCCGCTGGATCTGAGCTGTGAATTTTGCTCGTCCTTGAGCGCAGTGCGTTCGTCGTAAGCGACGCCCTTCCCGAAACCAGTTCAACCCATACACTTCTAGATTTCAGTTTGTTCCCAGCGACGCATTATCGCCGTAGAAAACCCGAGCCTGGTCTATTTGTTGAAAGATCTCATGCACGACTGTGCCCTTCCTGGCCTGAAAGGGCGGATGCCACACTTTGTGGATGTCTTGCCGGTGGAGAAACTGGCGTTTGTCCCAGGCTTTATCGCCATTGCTGTAGTGGACGATATCGCGCCGCAGTCGGGCATAAGGCAGAAAGTTAGTGGCCACCTGGTCGGTCAAGCGCAGCTTCCAACGTAGTTTTAACAAAGCCAGCCCGAAGGCGTACATAATGTCCGTCCACATCTCTGTGAATCCGCGCTGGGGGAACGCGTCCAAGGCTTCCAGCCACGCCTCAGCCAAGCGGCGGGCATCCCGCACAGGGATAACGTAAGGCACTCCGCAGCATAGTTGGGGGTCCTTGCGGCGCCGAATCTCAGGTTGTAATCCAAGCTTCTTGACGGCCGTCTCGACTGAGGGCTGGCGGTATTGCAGATAAGAATAAACGTTTCCCGCCAGAAATGCCGGGAAGGTGATGTTGCGGACGAATAGTAAATCGGGATCGCACAACACGATGAAATCATCGTCCGCGCACATTTCCGAGGCATGCAGCAATGTTCCTGCAGTGTTTCTGGGAAGACGCTCGTCGATCACGTAGCTGGGCACCATCTTCACATTCGCTCCTGCCCGAACCAGTTCGTAAAACTCAGGCTCCCAAGGTCTTCCTGTCGCGTGCACGATGAAGAGTGGTTGTAGGCCCAGGCGCGTAATGCAGGAGTAATAGAAAAGTTTGGCCTGCCAGCCAAAAAAGGGAATGTTTTCCAGGGATACGACGATGCGATGCCTGGCAGCCATGCTAGACGAGCGGTCCGGCGAAATCCCGATGCACATAGTGAAAGAAGATGGAGGTCGAGGTGCAGCCCTTCGCCAGCGGGGTGCGATAGTGGGGTAGCTCCGGTCCACGGTAGAGCAACCCATCCCCAATGCCTTGGAAGATTTTTACGGTCCCATGCTTGGTTTCAAGACACAGCGGCCAGGGAGTCCGCGCCGCAGGCTCGGGAGTGAAGTCGATGCATATGGAGATGCTGTATTCGCACTGAGGGCGATCAGCGTGCTTGGGTAGACGAGCTCCGGGCCGGTATGAGGCCACATAAACGTAGGAAGGTTTGATTGGCACACTGACGATGTCGCGCACCACTGCCGAGAGTTGATGTTGAAAGAAACAAGCGACCCGTTCATTGTGAGCGCAGTATCGGCGTGAACTTTGAGCGTCGCCTAAGCGCAGGCTTCCTGAGCGGACCAGCTCCCGATAGTAAGTGCGCAGTGCTCCGAGATGAAAAGGATGAATCAGCCCCTGCAACGGAACATATCCCTGTTTTCGGAATTGCGCGGCACTCCGGCCGACCATCCGGGCATACTCGCGCTGACGCCGTTCTGCATAATCCGGTTCAACGAGAACCTGGGCGGCCAGCAGGACTGAACGCACGTCCGGGCTGAGTCCGGCCGGCTCTGGCTCGCCTGGCTGGACGCACGAAAGGAGATCGAATAGACGGAATCCCAGCCAAAAAGGCGAGACGCTGTCGGTCGGCGCGTCCAACACCCAGACTGTTCCTTCGCTTGGAGAGGAGGCGTCCAAGAACGGCATGCGGATGGCGTTGTCACGGGAGAAGTAGCAGCGCCGGTTTAGGATGAGTTGCTGATCCAGCGCTTTTTTGCGGCGTTTCGCCAACCAATGGCGCGGAACCAAAGAAGTAGGTTGAGCGTCCAGAAAGCAGTTAAAGCGTGTGCCGCTTCGGACAGCAACGGAATCTGCTGGCGTCATCGGTGTGTGAAAATTCGCAGTCCGGTCCTGTGTGATTTGTACCCTCACCGGGGTTCCGCTCCAATAGCGCGCGTGCAGCCTAGCAGAAATAGCGGCTATTTCCAAGGAGTATGGCGGAGATTCACGGGCTTTTCTGTTCCAAACAGACTGCGTGGCGGAGAGGGAGGGATTTTAACCCGCCCACTTTTCGTTCTCCCAACTGTATTAGTAAAAACGCCATTCTAGCCAACAAATACGCCAATCTCGCTGCGTCTCGCTGGGTAGCGCTCAGTAGCATCTGGTAGCGGTTGGCCGCGCACGAATTCGCATGGTCTAGTAAAAACAGTAAAATACCCAATGGAGCAAACATACGAAATCGAGCATAAGGGCCGGATCATACGCTGCAAGACCGCTGAAGCCGCCACTCGATTGTTGCAGATGCTAGAGCAGGAGGATGTCGCCAAGGACACCTTGCCGTGGAGTTCGCGGGATTTTGTTAATTTCACCGAACGTATTAGGTTGCAGCAAAGAAAGCTGCTGGCCAAGCTGCTGGAGTACGGGCCGACGACTTGGCTCTCCAGCGAGAAGCTCAGAAGTCTTCTCGGAGTATCTGGCAACCAGGCATTGGCAGGAGTGCTTTCCGGAATCACGAAAGTCGCGATGGCTCTGGACATTGCTCCAGAACGTGTTTACCTGCAAACGACGCGATTCAAGCAGGGGAAACCAGAGCGATACTACCGCTGTGCCTCAGGTTTCTTGCGTGTTGCGGCGCAGAACGGATGGCCCGCGGAAAGTGATTTGGAATTTGAAAAGGCGAGAGATTAGAAGTTATCTAGTTATCTCATAAACGGTCACGGTCGACCCGTCGTACCGGACGGGCATGGAAGCACTCACGTCATCGCTCGATCGCATCCAGCACGCGGCGTCGCAGATCCTGCGGGCCATTGAGGCAGGCGGTTGGGGTTGGTCGAGCCTTTGGAAGGCCTGGCTCGAGTTGCTCCTAATGCGGCCGACTCGGGCTAACAGCCCGATGGCTACCTTCTAGGCCCATACCGCATCGCCACCGCCCCCGAGCCGAACTCCAGCCGGCTCACGAGCCTCAAGTCGACACGCTTCGATAGCCCCGCGAACAACGTCGGCCCGTGGCCCACCAGCCTGGGCTGCACCACGAACTCATACTCGTCGATCAATCCCAGCTCCGCCAACGCCAGCGGGAGCTTCACGCCTCCCACGAGCAGTCCCTTACCCGACTCCCGCTTCAGCTGCTGAACGGCCTTCCCCAGATCCCCGCGCACGAGCTCCGCGTTCCAATCGACCCGGTCCAGGGAGCTCGACACGACGTACTTCTTTGCCGCGTCGATCGTCCGGGCGAAGGGTTCCATCCAATCAGGCCTCGCTCCTGACCGCGCCGGCGGCCGCCACGCTACCTCCATCATTTCGTAAGTCACCCGGCCAAAGAGGAGGGCATCGGCCTGGTCGAGGTTTTCCGCCGCGCGACGATGTAAGTCTTCGTCCGCGAACATTTCACGATGATCGCAGCACCCGTCCAATGTGACGTTGATGTAATACCGAAGGGGTCGCATTACGTAAGCGTACAGCCGATCAAGGTTAGATTGACCATTATCTCCCGCCCCAACCTCTTCTTACCCCGGCGCAAGTAAAGGCAGACGACGGGTGGCCAGCTACTGCGGCCACTTGGCAAGCAGCTCTTTCGGACCAATCGTTGGCGTGTCCTGCTGAAGCGTGGTGGCCATCCATCCGGCAGGAGGGCACTTGGGCCGGAGAGCAGCCGCAGCAGCAAGGCGAGCACCTACGTCGTCCAATGACCAGTTGTCGCGATACACGCTGAACAATGTGCGAACTTTGTCCCAAAGAGCTTGGATTGCCGATTTCGAGACGATACCTTAACGAATGAGAGCCGTCGTAGTCGGAAGTGGAGCGATTGAAAACGGCCAGGAAAATTCTGTAGAGGCACCGGCTACAGAGGGTAAGATAAGATTCTTCCAATTCGGAGCCTTCGTTCCCAATGGTGCCATTTCTGATCTTCCTCGTGATTTTAGGCTTGTTAGTTGGCCTGCTGAGTAGCTGGGGCCGAAAACTTCTAATCGACGCGCGTAGCGCCACGCAAATTCGGGACCGTGAGCGAACAAACGAACTGGAAAAGGCCAATGAGGACTTAAGAACTGCACAGGCAGAGTTGCAACGACGATGGCAGTACTTGGCGGAGGCTCAGCGGCTAAGTCATTCGGGAACTTTCGGATGGAAGGTCCGCAGTGGCGAACTCGTTTGGTCGGACGAAACTTACAGAATTCTGGGCTTCACACGAGAAACGAATCCTACGCTCGACCTCGTATTCGACAGAATTCACCCCGAGGATCGGCAGCGCCTGCAACAGATCAGGGATCGTGCCACGGAGAACGGCATGGACTTGGATGTCGAGCATCGAATTGTCCTACCCGATGGTGTCATCAAGTACCTGCACGCGGTTGCGCATGCCGGAAGAGATAGCTCCGGCAACCTCGAGCACATGGGCGTAGTTACTGATATCACCGAACGCAAACGCGCCGAGGAAGAACGCCAGGCACTGTCTCGCAACTTGCAAGAAAGTAAGGCCAGACTTGAAGAGGCCCAACGGGTCGCCCGCATGGGCCACTACTATTGGGACCTCATCGCGAATCGCGTGACTTGGTCCGACGAACTTTATCGCACTCCAGTTCCACGGACATCTCTTACCGCTTGCGGAAGCGCGCGCCTTCGCCTCCTGGCTGCCTGTACTGTTCCGTCACGACTGGGTCGTCTACTGCAAACGGCCTTTCGGCGGGCCAGAACATGGGTTGCGCTATCTCGGCGCCTACACCCATCGTGTCGCCATTTCCAACAGCAGGTTGGTTGCTCTCTCCGAGGGCAACCTCACCTTCCGTTGGCGAGACTCCGCTCACGGCAACAAGAAGCGGCGGATGACTCTGCCCGTCGATGAGTTCCTGCGCCGCTTCCTCCTACACCTGCTTCCGCCCGGCTTCCTGCGCATCCGCAACTTCGGCTTCCTCGCCAACCGCCGCCGTGCCCACCTCCTGCCACTCTGCGCCCAGTTGCTGAAACCACAGGTGCGAGCGACCAGGGCAGAGCCTGCCCCGAACCAACCCCCAGACCCAACCTTCTGGAAGTGTCCGTACTGCGGCGGAGAGATGAAACTCGTCGAAAGGTTACCGCCGCCCAGATCCAACTCCGCGCTCCTCCGGCTCTCTGCAGAGGTGCCGCGTGAAGCCCCAACACACAGCAGCAGTAACCTCACCGTTGATTCGCTCTCCCGACGCGGCGCTAGCGCTGTCATCCCACCAAACCCCATTCAAAACCCATAGCTCTCAAATGAGGCTTCCTTCAAGTCGCTGTATCTGAAGCGCCCGTATACAGCAACTCAGAAGACGCCTTTTCACTCATGGGCGCTTCAGATACAGCACTAAGACTTCACAGGACTAAATCCCGAGTGGAAGCCGGGTACCTTTTGGTCAGCCGACCATTCGGGAGTGGCATTCTCTTTCTGCTGTCAGGCTGAGGGAGGCGCGACTGCTTGAACTTGTCATGATTGCCTGAATCGACAGAGAGGAATTGAGCCAAACACCGCTATGGGTGGCTTTCTCGCTTACTTGCTCCCATCGGCAGGCCCCGAGAGAGTGCGGTTTCCAACTGTTCAGGTTTAAATCCAAAGGGGCCAGGCTTGCTCTTGTAAGCAATGCGGCCTTGCGAGTCGATCAAATAGATGCGGTCGGGCCAGCCCGTATAGGCTTGTTCCGTCGAATTGCCAAACTCGTCGAGTACGGCAGGAAACTCTATCCCAAGCTTCCGTACGCAAGCCCCGGCGACGAATGCTCTTTCTTCTTCAGTCTTCGGGCTGGCAAAAACAACCTTGTCTTTAATGTTGCTCTCCATCTGCCAAACGTCGCTGGGATGGGCCTCGGTAATGTACACAACCAGGAAGGCAACGCGCCCGCGATACTGCTCGTAAAGCTTGTTGAGGGCAGGAACCTCCCGCCGGAAAGGTGGTCAAGTGTAGCTGCCAAATACCAAAACCACGGGTTGCTGTTGGTTTAGCACGGAGAGCTGAACGCGCTCGCTTTTGTCCACCTTGAGCAGCGAGAAGTCTGGCGCGCAGTCCCCGACGTGAAGCGTGCCCGCGCGAGCGTGGATCCAGGCTGTTTCAAACGGAAAAATCAGGAAGGGGACGGGACCGGGCATCCTGGACATGACCCGAGCGAAGGTTTCAGGAGGCTCATGCATCGCCCACCAGACGTAGGCCCCGAAACAGACGTACCCGATCATCAGGCCAACAAGAACCCTGAGCAGAAGCCTTCGAGCGAATGGACTCAGTTTCAGCATTAAAAAAGAAACTTCAGCGCGACTTGGATCACGAGCGGGCTTACGTCTGATTGGATTTGCCCGAAGGTCTGCGATTCAATGTCGCTCACCGGCAAACGGAAATTGGTATGGTTCAAGACATTGAATAACTCGCCACGGAATTGAATCTGCTTTGATTCCGTCAGCCGAATGTTCTTGAAGGCCGAGAAGTCCCAGTTCACATATCCGGGGCCTTCCACAGCGTTGCGGCCCTCGTTCGCAAACTGCTCGACTGAAGAATTCGGGTCTTGGATAATTCTTTGAAAGGCGCTCACATTGAACCACTGAGCCGCAGTACGTGGTCCGGAATTCGGATTGCCTACTACGTTGGGTCGATTGCTGGAGAATCCTGAAATCTCCGGTGCCTGCCCTTGTAGTGAAACGTCATTGGAGTCGAATACCGTAAAGGGCGTGCCACTCATGGCCGTGAAAATCCCGTTCATCTGCCAGTTGCCGAGAACCTTGCCGTACCAATTCGTCGAGTGTTCTAAGAAAGGAAGGCTCCATTGGTAACTCAGCACGAGGCGATGGCGAGCATCGAACATGGAATTGCCGCGCTCCGCCGCGAGGTCAAAGGGATTCTGCGCCAGATCGTTCTCGCCCGCTACGGGCTGCGAAGCCGATCCCGTGATGTTGAAAGAAGAGACGTCATCGATGGAATGCGACCACGTATAAGACCCGAGGAACGATAGGCCGTGACTGAAGCGCTTGCGCAGGCTGGCTTCTAGGGCATTGTAACCGGAGTTCGAGATACTCGCGATCTCACCGACCGAGCCGTAAACGCAATTATTCGGCTGGGCCAGCGTGCATCCCGAATACAGACGCCGCTGGTTCACGTTATTTTCGGTCGATATGGGGTTGCCGCTTCCGTCGACGCCGGGAATATAGACAGCCGGATCCCCTTCAATGAATCGCGGCAGTCTTACGCCGGTGGTGCCGACGTACCCGACCTGAAGCAGCCAGTCCGCGCCAAACGAACGTTGAATATTTAGATTCCAATCCTGCGCGTAGGGCAGGTGCAGATTGCGCGACACCACGAGCAACGTCATGGGCTCGGGGAAAGGCGCTCCGAAAGGATCCGGGGCATAAAACGGATTGGCAAATGAGTTCACAGGAAAGCCTAACTGCAGTGTCTTTAAGTACGGAGGCGCGCTTACCGGATCCTGCAGCGGACCGCCCTCTCCGGTGTAGTACGGTTCGTAGAAAATTCCGTAGGCCGCGCTGACCACGGTTTTGGCGTCTCCGCGGGGATCCCAAGCAAGGCCAACCCGCGGAGCAAAAGCCGTTTTCTGCGTTGCGATCAATCCCGCCGGAACGCCCGGATCGCCGGGATAGAGAAGTCCCGCGGGAGCGTTGGGAACGACCTTCGACTGCGCTCCGGGAACAAAGAGATTCACTTGGTTGTGGTTCTCGGTGGCGGGGAAGGGGAGTTCCCAACGCAGCCCGATGTTCAGCGTCAGGTTCGATGTGACTTTGTAAGTATCTTGGCCGTAAGCATCCAAGGCTCGGTCGCGGATTTCGCGGTTAAAATTTCCTCCGCCTTGCAGGAACACTACCGGATTGCCCGAAAGAAAGTTAGCAAAACCGTCGTTGTAGAGAAAGTTCGCCTGCGACGGGATGCCGGCGAATACAAAGAACCCGTTGGTGGCGATGCCCTGCAACGCATTGATCTGGTCTCGCCCGTAGCCTCCGCCAAATTTAAATTCGTGGCGGCCATGGATCCAGCTCAGAGAGCCGGAGAGGTCAAACGTATTCTGAAACGTGTTGCGCGGCCCAGTGATAGGATCGCCCACCGACGCGTATCCCCCGACCTGGATAAACGGTGGCCCTGAGGCCGACGGCAGCGTGGGCGCGTACTGAAAGCCCAACGCCGACGGCGACTGATGATTTAGATGCTCGTCAAGCAAGAATACATTGCGCAGGAAGGAAAAGCGCGCTACTCCGATGGTGCTTGGCGAAAAGATGTGCGTCTCCTGCGCGACGAAGTTCTGCGCGCGGTCGTATTCGCCCACCGGGAAACCGGGGACATTGGCGCCCACCGGCGAAAGAGGGTCCGTCGTCGGGCCGCTGCTATACATGTAGCGGAAATTCAGGCTGTCGATCCGGGAAAGGTAATGGTCCAGCCGCAGTCCGAACTGGTTGTTATTCTCGCTCAGGGTCTGAGTCGCGATGAATCCATTCGTCCCAGGTTGCGGCAGTGGAAAAAACGGCAGGACATTCGTCGCAATCGGATCGATGGGCGTAAACAGCGTCATCTGGTTAAAGGGCACCGGCATTCCAAAAAAAGTAAGCTGACCTTGCGGATTACTGCACAGACCGCTGGTCTGGTCGATGGAAGCTCGGGAAATATTCGTGCAAAGCTCCGCAAAGTTACCTTGCCTTTCCGCCACAGAAGGCACAGTCGCAGGCACGCTTTCGCCCTGCCGGTTGCGGAAACCTTCGTAATATCCGAAGAAAAAAGTCTTGTCTTTGACGATCGGTCCTCCGAAGGTGGCGCCGAACTGGTTCTGTTTCAAAGGCTGAACGCTGTGAGTGAAGTAGTCGGACGAATCCATCGCGTCGTTGCGCAGAAATTCCCATGCGGCCCCATGAAATGCGTTGGACCCTGACCGCGTAACTATGTTGGTCGTGGAGCCCGTGTTCCGTCCGAACTCCGCATTAGCGTTGTGGCTCAGAATCTTGAACTCGGCAATCGCATCGATCGGTGGCTTGAGAACAAATCCGCCGTCCACGGAGCTCACATTGTCGGCACCGTCGATCAAGAAATTATTCGATTCTGGACGCTGACCATCGACGGCGTAAGCCTGATTTTGTCGCGCCGGACCTCCCGCTTCGAGCAGTCCGGGAGTTAACGGCACCACGCCAGGCTGAAGCAGTCCGAGCTGCGAAAAGTTACGCCCGTCGAGCGGAAGGTCGAGAATCTCGCGCTCCATCACGGTTTGCCCGAGACTACTGACGGTGCTCTGCACCAACGCAGCATCCGCGCTCACTTCAACCTGCTGAGTCTCCGACCCGAGCTTGAGGTGAATATTGACCGTCGCGGTCTCGTCGACATCCAACGAAATCCCTTGCTGCAGGTACTTCTGGAAACCTTTCGCCTGAAGCTCTAACTGGTAATGCCCGATCGGTAGTTCGACCAGCACGTACTCTCCCTGACGGTCGGTGATCGAAACTCGCTTTAAGCCGGTTTCGATCTGCATTGCAGTAACAGTAGCGCCCCGCACAATCGCGCCGCTCGGATCGCTCACAGTTCCGCGAATGCTCCCTGTGATTTGCTGTCCGGCGACATTCAAACTTGTAAGAAGGGCCATCAGGAACAGCGTCAGCGTTTTCACGCTAGGCATGGTTCTCCCCATTTGTCCTCACGCATCGCGATTGATTTCGCAAAACAATGTCTCATCGAGCGTTTTGGAGAACGCGCGCGAGAATTTGCCCACAGATAGAAGTGCGCCGATTATAGGGACGCTTAGCAGCAGGTCAATAATGCGAAAGAACTATCCGCTTTTGTCAATGTGCAAAGAGACCGGATTCTCAAAACGACCGATCGATTCCCGGGACGGTGCCGAAGGTGATCTTCCATAGCGGGCCTTTCCGAAAGACGGAGAGGCTGGACAAGTTCAGATTGTTTTGTATTTTGGTTCTCTTGATGTCAATTTCGGTTGGCTTCACCGATGATCGACGGACGCCGGCGGTCCTAGTAACGCGCCGGCGTCGTTATGATCTAGCTTCGAAGTAGAGTTCCAAACGAAGCACATTTGCTCGAATGGGGAATCGTCCTTTACCTGGGAAGCAGAATGGTGTCCCCGATCGACTCTGCTACTTTCGCGCCGAGCCCTTTGCCAGCGTTGTGGTCGCTCCGGAAGTGCTGGCCGGCATAGATTCGGCTCAGTCCCGCCTCACGTGCCGCCGCCGAAAAGCTGGTGAAGTGACGCTTCACACCCTGCAGCGACTCGGAGGTCACATCAAAAGTGAACCGATCACCAAGCTCCGACTTCAGGACTTCGGCTCCGGCAAAACTGATGGCACTGTGAGCACCGGGGTACGAAGGGTCCGGAGCGGTTTTTGTCGTTAGCGGAACCCAGTTCGGGTCGGGCTGCGTGTTGGGATTGCCGTCAGCGCCGGCCAACTGAATGGCGGTCACTGGCCGCCAGAACTGGTAAGTATACTTAGCCTCGAAGAAGGCGATCGTAGTATCTGCGAGGCTGATGTTCAGTAGAGCAAACAGCCGTGCGCTACGGGCCAGACCTAGGTGATGTCCCAACGCCGCAGTCTGCGCTATTTCGTTCCAGAAGTCCTGAATGTTGCCGTTCCAGAAATTTCCTATCAGGGTCTGCTCCTGGCTACGAGTTTTGCTGGTGATGAGACCCAGGCTCTTGACTTCATCGAAGGCCCTTGAGTACTCGTCGCTGGTCAACTGCGGCGGCGGTCCGGGACGAAATTCATCAGCGCGTACCAGGGCAAATGGCGTGACCTGAGGCCATTGTATGAAGTCCGCTGGTGCGAAATTGGGAGGGGTGAATTGGTAGTCTCCCGGCTGGTTTCCCGGGACAAACGGAGGCAGAGTGACGTTCGCTCCGTCGGTGCTGCGGAACGCTAGAATCTGGGCGGCTACGGTTTGCCCGACGGTGACGCCGTCCGTCTTTTCCTGTCCCTCCGGAATCTGTGCAAGATCCTGCTGAAGTTCAGCGTCGAGCGTTGTCTGAAACGCTGGATACAGTGAAACCAGGACGTCATGCCCCGCTTGATCTGCCGCAGCTGGTTGTGAAGCCAGCCGCGAGACGTTCGAGAGACGAACCATGTACGGACTGTAGGTTCCGTCAATGTTGTTGACCGCGTCAAAGATAGACGCATGCAGAATTGCGAAGTTGCGAGTCGAATGAATGGTGGAAGGCTGGGCGCCGGCAGTCCGTACGATCACCAGGAGAGTCCTATTCCACTCGATGACTGGATTGACGGATGGGGCGGAGCTTACTACGGAAGGCTGAGCATTTGCCGCAATCGAAGCTTTCGTGACTTGGGCCTGAAGACTGGCGCACATGAGAGCAAGGGTAACTAGGGTCTTAGACATATTCTTATTCCTTTGTTCGGATTTAGTGCCCGACCAGGTAGACCTGAATCACTGCGGTCGGGCACGATACCCTCTAGAACTTGACACGAAGCGATATATTCCCGACCAGGTTGTGAATTACAAAACTTCGTCAGGACGTCACATGAGATTGGTGATTAGACAGGTCGACATACTTTGGCACAGCTTCAATAACGCTCTGCAGAGACATGGTTGGAACGATTCTGGTGACCTTGTAATCGGCGGCCTCGAGCAGAGCGCCAAACTCCGCTTTGGTGCGTTCCCGCCCTCCATTCATCACTAACATGTTTAAGTCGATAAGCTTACTGAAGGAAGCCGAAGCCGCGTCTGGCACAATCATCTCAACCAGCAATATTTTGCTGTTCTTAGTCATTGCTCTACGGCAATTTCCAAGGATTGTAATGGCACGATTATCGTCCCAATCATGGATAACATTAGACAGAAGGTAAGCGTCTGCTCCTTGTGGAACCGAGCTGAAGAAATCCCCGGCAACGTATGAGCATCGCCTGCCCCGGGCATTATTGCCAGGCTGTTCCTTTGCCCTTTCGATTGTCGAAGTCGTGTCGAATACCGTGCCACTTATATCTGGATTGAACTGCAGAATCTTCTCCAGGAGCTTACCTTGGCCTCCTCCGATGTCGACGATGGAAGAGATTCCCGCGAAGTCGTAGGCCATCAAAACTGCGTAGGCCAACATTGACGACGCATTCGTCATACCCTGATTAAACGCATCCGCGGCGTCGACGTTTTGTCCCAGGTAGTCGAATAAGTTGGTTCCGAACGCGTTGTTGAAGGCTGGAGATCCGGTTTGAATGCTATGAAGAAGGTTCCCGCACGCCTGATAGTGAATCTCACCGACCGTGATGACCATCGCCCTAAGAGATGCAGGGGCGTTAGTCTGAAGGCTCTCGGCGAGGCGGGAAAGAGCGAAACAATCTCTACGGACGTGCGAAAAGACACCCACACTTGCCAAGGCGCGCATTAAGCGGAAGAGCGACGGGGCGTCTGATCCAGTCGCTGTGGCTAATGCGACACACGACTGGGGGCCGTCTTTCAGTAAGTCGGCGATGCCTAGCTTTGCGGCGACGTAGATTGCCTGAGAAACCCAATAACCGGTTGCCATCTGAAACAGAACAAGAGGCGACGGGTTCTCTTCTTTCGTTCGTGCAATTCTCAGCGGGAACAGCCGATCTTTCAGAAGCGGCTTCATCTCCGCCCACAAGCCCATCCTCCTTGCCCGATGGAGAGACTGGAGGAACAGCCAGAAAGCCCGTCGGCGAGCTACCATCTCAGTAGTGCGACCTCCGCCGCCATTCCTGGTCCTAATGCGATCATTACTCCCCAGTCTCCCGGCCGCGGATCACCGCTATGCACGACTTCGTCCAGCACAAACATGACTGTGGGGGAGGACACATTTCCGTAATTCCGCATTACAGTTCTGGAGAAACGCAACTGGGCATCCGTCATACTGAAATGTTTTTGAACGTTGTCGATCACCTTGCGTCCACCGGGATGAACAATCCAAGAGCGAACACGAGACCTGGCAAGTCCATGCCGCTGCAGCAACTGCTGGAGCGCTGTTTCGATCATTGGACCAGCCAGCTGTTGAATCGAGGCCCCCAACACAATTCGGAGCTTCCCGTCGCGATGTTGAAGTCCAACCTCCTCGATCTGCTCGGTATCGATGAACGTCTCAAAGTCGATAATTCGTGGATATTTGAGATTGACATGCTGCCCGTCGCCCAGCAGGAAGGCAGCGGCGCCATCAGCGCAAATCGCGTTAGCGACGACCGTTTCAAGGGTGTTATCGACGTAATAGCAAGCGGAGCAGATCTCAACGGCTAGCATCAAATGCTTGGCGGCGTGGATTTGCGCGAACGAAATCGACTGCCCGCTGCAAGGTAGGAAAGGCACCCGCACATCCGTGGCCGACGATCGACGCCCTTTGTACTCTGTAACTGAACCCCATATGTGCGATGAGACGACTACTTACATCCGGACACACGTACCCAGTGCAGGTGCAGACTGCAAGGAAGTCCACATCCTGCACGGTAGTTCCGGCGGCCTTTACACAGTTCAGAATCGCGCGGCATCCTGTTTTCATGGCGCCACGCAGATAGCGTTGATTCAGTTGGTCAGAGCTTTCCTCGCGATTCAGCTCACCTTCCAGATAAAAATGGCGATACTCAATATCGCTATTCAGGAATATCTTCCGAATGCCCTCGCTCTGGTAACCCGCAGCATGAAAGCTTTGCTCCTGGGTGAGCCTGACCGGCGGGTTCGCTGTTCCAATACCGAGAATCCGAGGATGGTTCACCGGTCCCCAGCCAATTCATGTGAGGTATTAGACGTACCCTCCTTATGTGCAGCATCGAATTCTGCTGCGAGTTGAGACTTGAAACCACGGCTTGCCTCTTCTAACTGAGCTTTGGCCCGTGCCACGTGTCCCAACAATGTGTGCAGATGCTTTGGACCCAACACCAGTAATCCGAGCATAAGTATGAACAGGATCTCCGTGCCAAAACCCACGATTCACCCCTTAGTTATGCCTTGGTCGTTGGTAACGGTTGTTGTTGTGCTGGCCGGCTTTTCTTCGTCAGTCTTCATCGCCGACTTGAAGCCGCGGATGCCCTCTCCGATTCCTTTGCCCAGCTCCGGGAGTTTCTTGGGCCCGAACACGAGCAGCGCGATTCCAAAAATCAACAGCAGATGCATGGGTTGAAACAGTCCTTCAAACATACGTGCTCCTTAAGTCGAGTGAGAAAAGTTCATCACCGTGTCAGTGAAAATACAGGCGCTGCAACCGTTAACCAGACACAGCGCCTGCCCAGACAGGAGGAGAGCGTGCAACAATTAAAAGGCGCGTCGGACCGAATCGGCTGCGACGGCCAGCTGCATTGACAGCTCAAAAAACGAAGTCGGCTGGCCGATGAAGAGCCCGTCTTCCGTGAAAGCATTCACGGTAGCCACTGCGCCTCCATTCTGCGTCGAAGTCGGTCGGATCACCGAACACCGAGGCAGACTCTTGCTGATGAAATTGCATGGCTCAGGCAGAATCTTGTTGGTCTGGGTGAGCTCTGTCGCAGGGTTGTTGAGATCCGGAAAGGTTAGTCCGGTCACAGGATCGACCACACCGGCCAAAGGTTGAGACACGGCGTTCCCCCCCTTATCGTGCCACAGTCCAAAGTGGTCAATTTCCACTCCTCCAATACTTACCAGTATTCGCAGAACTGTCGGGTCGGTTGCCTTAAAGGCCAGTGTCGGATAGAGGCTGGCACCACCCTGCTCAATAAATGCAAAGTGAAACCCCGCCGTGTTGGCAATCGCTTGTATGCGCTCGGCATCGCGGCCTGTGATGGGAATTGTGGGAGTGGTTGAAGGGGGGGTATCCGTGTCGTTTAACGGAATCGCGGGTTGGTTCGTGATGACGAACGGACCCTTGAATGCTGCCCCTAAATCCGGGTTCTTTCCACTGCGATAGCGGGTATACCAACTTAGGTCCACGTTGAGGTTCATGAGGTTCGTAATCCGTTTGATTTGCCTTGCCCCAGTGGCCTGACTACCCGGCAGAGTTCGAAATGGTTTGAGGTCGAGTGGTACCTCACCTTTGGACTTCAAAAAAGCGCTAAGAAAGGCTGCGTGGCTCAGTTCATCATCGGTGTTGTCGGTGATGTATTGCGGCATGTCGCCATCCAGATTCTGAAGCGCCAGGGTATAGGCTGGATTCCCTCCAATGAATCCCTGGAATTCTTCGCCTGCTTGTGCCGCCCCACCACCGGAAGGCCCGACTCCGCCGAGTTCCGCGTATTGGGTCCACAGATCACTTTCGACAAGTTCAGCCCACAGCGCGAACTGCAGGAGTGCAACATCGCCTTTGGACAGCTTACCCGTGCCCGATAAGTTCTGTGGCGAACCCTCAGACGCCAAGAGAGTGCCGGCGGACAGTGCCGCACTGGCAATCCCCAGGCCCTTGAGAAATGAACGTCTCTTGACCACACCCTCCCAGTGATGTTGAACACTTTCTTCCGTCGAAGAGCCGCTTGCGTCAGGTGAGGATGTCTCGAATACCGCCGCAGATGGAGAATTCTTCTCATTCATGGCTTGCGTTCCATTCCTTTGCTTATGATTTTGTTGCCGCTATATCTGAAAACTTTGCTACCTGAGCAATATTCCCGAACTTTCAAACATTTTTTCTCTTACCAAAGCATTTTCGAGGTTCTTGCACCCGGAAACGGTTGCCCTACTGATTTAATTGCAAGGGCGCTTAGGCGCGCCTGAGACGGCCAACACGGGGTTGGATTTGGCAATCGGGCTTCAATGGTGGGACACTCGTAATCTCAGTGTCAGATGATTGTCACGACTTCACGAACTTGCTAACGCAGATTAGACGGCTCTCCTCGCCGGCGCGATGAATTCACCAGCCAAGCCACTCCGATACTGATGGCGTAGAGCGCGACCATCGGGGCGGCGAAAAGACACATGTTCAGGATGTCGGCGGTAGGGGTGACAATTGCCGCGACAACAAAAATGGCGAGTATGGCATATCGCAGATTCCGCCACATCCAGCGAGCGGTAATTACGCGCATCATGGTGAGAAAGAAGACGAGAATGGGCATCTCGAAGATCAGTCCGAGACCGACGATGATGGTCAGAAACAACTTTGTATATTCGCCAACAGTAATCATGGGCTGGAAGCGAAGGCCGTAACCGACTAAGAAGTCCAGGGACGCCGGGTAGACCATCTTGTAACCAAACAACCCACCAGCTATGAACAAGCCAACCGTGCTGAGTAAGAACGGTAGGATGTAACGCGCTTCCTCGCGATACAGTCCGGGTGCGATGAACAACCAAAGTTGATAGAACACGAATGGCGAAGCTGCGAATAGCCCAGCGACAAACCCAACCTCCAAATAGAGATTGAAGGGCTCAGTTGGATTTAAATACACTAACCCGCCGCCGAGTCCGTGGTGACGCAATGCCTGAATAATAGGCTGCTGCATTAGACCGAAAATACGGTCAGCATAAGACCAGCATGAGAGAAAACCGACGATTACCCCAAGAATAGAAAAGATGATTCGCTTCCTCAATTCTTCGAGGTGGGCCAGGAGTGGCATCGACCGCGTGTCTCGTGCCAACACAAGAGAAGCTGCGTCAGCCATGGAAAGCCTCACCTTGCCCGCGATTGCTTTGACAACTAATGCTACAAATGGCGGCGGGGCCTGTTTCAGCAAGGGACAGCGTTTGCAGCAAAAACATCAGGACAGTTTGCTCTTGGTTACCAGCTGTCCTCCGGAACCCCAAATTCCCCGTCGCAGTTTCGATGATCTGAGAATCGTTCAAGTATGTGTTCTTGCGGGGACCGCGGGAGGGCTTCTCTCGATCTGGTGCAAAGTCGTCAGCGCAGGCAAAATAGAACGCTACAACCAGCATTGCAGCCAGCCCCGTGAGCCCGTAAATAGTTAGTTCCAGCATTCCTACCTCCTCTACCGAAATGGCGCCACATACCATGCGCAGTACGCTCCGATGCCACTCAGCAGAACAATCGCCCAAAGCACCAGCTCCGTGCGCATCCACCACTTCCAATGTTTGAACCGCAGCCATGGTGGAAGAACGTTCGCGCCGGCCACAATGACGATATAGAGTCCCAGAAGCTCCGCCGTTAACCCCAAGATGGCATGTATTGTCGCCGCCTCGTAATACCACTTATGAAGAACCTTAGACAGCGCTGGCTTCACTTGCTGCTGGAACGACGGCCACATTACCAGTCCGATCATCAACAAATTCAGGAGAAGCACCGTCGTCTGGCAAATACCGTGAGCTCTGTAGCGCTTTTGTTTCGCGAGAAGGGTTCCTGCGATCAAGGCCCCTCCCATGATCAGCTGCGCCACGAGGTTGTGATCTGCCCCGAAGCTGGCGCCGGTGCCGAGAAAGCCATTCGCTGGAAAGAAAGACATCACAGTAATCACCCGCTCCACCCACAGATTCGTGATTCTCAGTAGCCGGCAAACTCTTCCGTCCGAATATCGTCTTCATCGACACCCACTCCGCTGAGCGTTCGGCGCATCGCCGCAACCATCGTTGGCGGCCCAGCTATGTAATAGATCGGACCTCGCAAGATTCCTACTTTTGTGACAAGCATTTTCGAACTGATGTGTCCAGTCTCCCCCTTCCAACCTCGGTAATTCTTATCCGTGCGGGTGAGGATCGGAACAAAACGGAACCTTGGATTTGCACGCTCTAGCTCCCAGAGCTCATCGATGAACGCGGCGTCCTCAATGTAACGGTTTGCGTAAAACAGAACGATGGGATGGCGAAGCTTCTCCTGTGATGCGCAAGAGAGCATGCTGAGGAATGGCGCGATCCCGATCCCGCCAGCGAGGAAGACAGCCGGCCTAGCTGTGTTGTTATGGAGGCTGAAAGAGCCCATTGGCCCCTCAATTGTCACTTCGCTCCCAATCGGCAGGGTGGATAGAGCCTGCTTGAAGGCTGTATTTCGCATTCGGGTCGTAACTACAAGCTCTTGGTCGGACGGAGAGCTAGCAATGGAGAAGGTGTGAGTCAGACCATTTGATGCACCAGGCTGGGAACCCGATAAACTCAAGTCAATATACTGCCCGGCCTTGAACACAAAGTCATGTGGCTTTTCAAACTGAAATGCCATTGTGCCTTCGGCAACTTCCGTCCGACCTAACAGCGTGCTTTGGTAGCCAATCATGGCAATCATCCTTTTGTTTGTTGACCTTGTCCGAAGGCAAGCGAGTTACCCTTCTCGGCGACATTGATAACGAGCAGGGCCGCTCTCTATTCCACGAACGTCCTCGCAACGCAGGGTCCTCAGCACTATCTCTTCCTGGAACTAACTCTCCTCGTGCAGAGTTCGTTGGCTTGCCGAAGTACTTGTTCAGGTGCTCGCGAAGCTGCAACCGCGCTCGCCATAGCCGTGCCTTCACCGCGGAGCAACTCAGGTTCAGCACTTCTGCTGTCTGATCCGTCGAGAGGCCTTCGATGTCTCGCAGCACGAAGACCACTCGCAAGAGTGGCCCCAGCTCTTTTATGGTCTTGATTAGGATGTCTCGTAGTTGGGATGCCCTGTAGAGTTGTTCAGGATTCGGAGCCCAATCGACGACCTCCATGGGCAGTATGTGTTCATCTCCCTGAAAATCCTCATCCAGGGATACCTCTCTTACTGCGCGCTGCTTTCGGAGCTTCATAAGCGACTGGTTCACAGTGATGCGAATTAACCAGGTTGATAATTGCGAATCCCCTCGAAATTCGCCCAAATGTTGGAAGGCCTTTAAAAAGGCTTCCTGAACCGCATCTTGGGAATCTTCCCGGTTATGCGTGACGTGTTGAGCGATTCGGAGGAGTTTGCGATCGTATCGCCTTACGAGTTGCTCGAATGCAGATACATCCCCACTCTTGCTGGCATGAACAAGCTCCAAGTCATCGCTTGCCGCTATGCTCACTGCGAATTGTGCCGAAGGTGCAGTCATATTCGTTCAAGACGCTTTGGAGAACAACTGACTCCCGGAAAACAATTCGCGCTGCCAGGAACGGAAAACCGTTTCCGCTACAATGCCATCTGGAAGTCCAAGTCTCACTGCACCACGACCTTGCCGGTCATCTTCGGGTGGACCGAACAGAAGTAGGAATACGTTCCCGCCTTGGTGAACGTGTAGGAGAACTTTTCATCCGTATCCATCACCTTCGACTTGAACACGCCGTCCGTGCTAACCGTCGTATGCGGAATGTCATCTTTATTTGTCCAAGTAACTGTCGTTCCGAGAGGTACCGTGAGCGTCTGCGGCCCAAAAACGAAATTATCGATTTTTACCTCGGCGTTGGCCGCTGATGCCTGGTCATTCGCCGTGACGTTCGGTGATCCCGCTGACAACAGCAGCACTGCAATCAGTACCGGTGCAACAAAACCCGCAACCCACACATGCTTTTTCGTCATTGTTCTGTTCCCCTTCTAGTTTTAATTGTTCTTGTTTGATCGATTTCCTTTGAACCAATCTGTTCGGACCCCATCCTTGGCTCTCTGCTCAAGGGCGAGCTAACCACCGTTCGAGCCGCCGCCGTTCCCCGAAGCCGAAGAGCCCGAGTCCCCGAGCGGCGAATCGACGATTGCGAGGCTGCCACCGCTGACCAGATAGTTCACATCGGTGATCCCCAACACCCGCTGCAACTGGTCGGCTGGCACTTTCATGGGCCCGGCCGAAGGAGCTGTCCCCGGCGCAGGTTGCGGGAATGCAGTCGACATCGCCGTATGGAACGAAACTTTGCCTTCGATCTTCTGCATGATCTGGTGAATGTGGCCGTTCAACACGGTCACCGAACCGAAGCGCTTGACGTAAGACAAGGCCTGCTCACTGTCGTCGGTTCCCCAACCCCAATCTGGATAGATGGTCCACAGTGGAATGTGCGCGAAGAGCACGATCGGAGTGCTGGCAGAGCGGTCCTTGAGATCGTCCTCAAGCCACTCCAGTTGTTCGTGACCGAGCGACCCCATGCCTCCAGCTTTCAGGTTGGCGACATTCACCAGACCGACGAAATGCACGCCTTTGTGGTCAAAGCTGTACCATCCGTTCCCCTTCGTCCCTTTCCCGTAACGCTGGAGATATTGCTCGCCGTTATCGCTCAGCATGTCATGCTCACCCGGCACAAAGTAGATGTGTTTGGCGGACACTCCTTTCAGTGCCTGGTCGAGCGTGTCGAATTCACCCGGCTTCGAAAGCTGACTCAGATCGCCGGTGTGAATGATGAAATCCGGCTTCTGGGGCATGGCGTTGATCTTGTTGATCGCTACTTGCAGAGTAGCGGTGACGTCCGGATTTGCCGGCTTGTTGAAACCGATGTGGCTGTCGCTGATCTGGACAAAGCTGAAGTCCCCGCCTTTCGCAGTGTCCATGCTGCTTTTGGCAAATGCCCGAGATGCCGGGATGCCGCCGCTCAAAGTCCAGACCAAGCCAGTGCCTGCCCATGCCATGCACTTTAAGAACCCGCGACGATCAACGCCGTCATTATTGAGGTCTTGCAATTTCTGATCGATGAAGTCTTGCTTCTTGTCTGCCATTTGCCCTCCTGGGTCTGTGGTCGGGGTTGATAACTGGCGGGAGCCGCTTTTATTCCCAGTCAAGTTGAAGACAGCTCGGGAAGGGTCTGTGATGGTTAACGTCTCTGAATTGTCCATTCACCGGGAGATTTCCTCTCGGTTTAAGTGCCGCAATCTGAGAGCTCATCGCAGAGTTTAGCCGGGTCCGTTTACGAGGCTCAGGAGGCCGCCCAAGGACAGGGCGACCGGCAGACGGCTGGACTGCAATCCGGCCGGAGTTCGCGCTCTGTTGTGCAATTCCTTTCGCGTGAACTCCCCGCCGAGTCAGTGGTAATTTGGCTGATTCAGTTGCTTCCAGAGGAAGAGGCGCTTTGCTGGTCCTTCAGGGCAAGTTTGATAGCCGAAGGGGGTATAGCTACGGCGTATGTCCCGATCGGTGTCTCAACAGCGCTGAGAAAATACTTATCCCCGACATGCTCGAAGTTAAGCTGTGTGTGCTCGGTTTGAGCGCTATCGAAGACAGTTGGGATCAGAAACGCGCCTGCACCCGTTTCGTAGCTACTGATCTCCAACTGGCGCGATCCAGTGTAGGGGTGCACACGAGTTACCCTATAGGTGCCCGCAGGAAGTATCCGACCTCCGACTACAAAGTCGTACGGCACCTTTGCAGCAACTGTGCCTTCGTCCTGGGCACGAGCACCCAGCTCCAAGCCAAGAACGCAGATCAGTGTGAATAGAACTGCTACATATTGCTTTTTCATGATTTTCCTTTTTTTGAAAATGATGTGACTTTCATAATTGATAACTGTGCTAGTGAGCATTTATTCCAAAGTCTCTCAGGAGCCTCGGTTATCAAATGCTGATCACAAGGTATGTAGGGTTGGACGCAGCGATCAATGACGAGATGCGGACCGGATGTCAATTGATTGTCAAACCTCTGTCGCGCTGGTTCGCAAACACCAGGTAGCGACATGACCGGGAGTGCGGATTTGGAATTCATGCAAGCACGAGGTGAAGGTTCGCCCAACTTTATGAAACAGCTCTGGTCGATGCGATACCTTAGGTTCTCAGACTTGAAAGCTAGTATGCGTAGCAATTTTGCGTCGTCAGTGATCTCCGAATCTCGGTCCAGGCCGGAGCGAACAATCGCGAATCCGATCCCCATCCCACCGGAACCAGCACGTACTGCTCGCCGCGCAGGCTGTAAGTGACGGGAATCGACTCAATCGCCGAGCCAGTTTGAATCGACCAAACCTTATTGCCCGTATCGGCGGCATAAGCCGCGAACTCGTCCGTGCCCTGCCCTTGGAAAACCAGATTACCCGGGTCGAGAGAACGCCCCCGTTGGTGGGAATTTCTCCTCCACCGACCAGCGCACCGACTGGCTGACTGGATCCCAAGCGATGAGTCTTCCCTCAGTCTGCTTCATCCATTCGCCTGACTCTACAGCGACATTAGCCTTGGGCCGGCGATCTGTGGCAGGGACATAAACCAGCCCGGTGTCTGGGTTGTAACTCATCGGCCACCAGTTGTGAACCGTCCACTGCTTTCCGCCGCCCACCGATGCGGGCACCTCCACCGGCTGTCCGCGCTCCAGATTGTAGGAATTGGCCCACGCTAACTTGGCCAGCGGTTTTGCTGACAGCAGTTTTCCGCTCTTAGCATCGAGCACGTAGAAGAAGCCGTTTTTAGGGACGGTCGTTGCCACGTGGCGTTTCTCGCCACCCACGTCAATGTCAGCCATCAGGATGTGGTTGTTCTCAGTCTGCAAGCCGGGTGCACTAGTCTGAAAGTGCCAGACGTACTCCCCGGTATCCGCTTTCACCAAGAACCCTGAGGAGACGACAAGATGAGATCGGCATCATCGGTTTGTGATCGCAAGGTGTTCGCCCAATGGAGTCATTGAAACCGGACTGGGGGTGAGCCATGTAGAGAAAAAGTCACTAAAGGTCGCCCGCACAGCTAAGAGCGACACCTTCTCCGGTCCGGTTTGGGTGCAAAAGTTAAGGAATTACGGCGATTTCCAGCGATTTTCAGAGGAATGCAGGCTGATTTCTCTGCAACCCAGACTGCATGGCGGAGGGCGCAGTCTCGCGCTAACTTCTCTCCGAGAGATTTCCCTGCTAACAGCGAAAAATACAGGGAATTCGCCAGTTCTACGGCAATAAATGGGCTCGTCGTGGCGGCATCTTCTTCGTGCTCATGGGTATTACAGAGATCTTTTGGCAAATCGGAACAGGGAGCGAACAGGGAATTATCAGGGAGAATCAGGGATCATGCGCGGGGAACAGGGAATTGCGAAGATCAAGAAGGCTGGAGTGGGAACCCGAGCTGCTTTCGTTGCTCGACCCAACTGAGCGGCAAGCGGTTGGTCAATTTTGCAAATGTTAGATCGGAAGGCTGTCGTCCGTTGAGGAGGGCTTCAACGATGTCGGGAGCGAGAAAGGCGCACTGCAGAACTCGGCCCACGTAGCGCTCGTTCAGACCGAGCTTTTGGGCAAGGGCTCTCTGACCGGCTTTTCACAGCCTCGATGGATCACTCCATTATGTTTTCATGGATTGCCGGCACATGCCAGAGCTACTCGCGGCAGGGAAGCAGGTTTATGCGGAACTAAAAAACGTTTGCGTTTGGGTGAAGGACAATGGCGGTATGGGCTCACTCTATCGGAGCCAGCACGAGCTCATCTTCGTATTCAAGAGCGGCAAGGAGGGTCATCACAACAATATTCAGCTAGGCCAGTTCGGGAGATACCGAACGAATGTCTGGAACTATCCGGGCGTGAATTCTTTCTCTCGTTCAACCGATGAAGGCAACTTACTCGAGTTGCATCCGACGGTGAAGCCGGTCGCGCTGCTGGCAGACGCCATCATGGATTGCACGTCGCGGCGGGATGTCGTCCTGGATCCATTTTTGGGCAGTGGTACGACCGTCATCGCAGCGGAGCGTACGGACCGCGTGTGCTATGGCATCGAGTTGGATCCTCAATATGTCGATGTGATTGTTCGGCGCTGGCAGGTATTTACGGGGCAATCCGCCAGGCAGGCACATTCTGGCCGCACTTTTGCCGAACTAGAAACGGAGGCGGAGAATGAGCACAAAAGATGACAAAACAGATGACCTCCCCGAACCTGCGAAAGCCGTCGGCTACTGCGTACCGCCCGAAGCCACTCGTTTCAAAAAGGGTGTCTCCGGGAATCCCGGAGGGAGGCCAAAGGGCAGATTGAACGTGACCAGCGCCTTCATCAAGACATTGCGCGAGCGGGTTGTGATCAACGAACGCGGCCAACGGAAAACCGTCACGAAACTTGAAGCCGCGCTGAAGCAACTCGTCAATAAGGCAGCCTCCGGCGACCTACGAACGCTCGCTCAGTTGGTTGCTTTAGCGCAAGACGCTGAAGCCAAACAGAGCACTCTGGGAACGCAAAAACCAGTTACTTCTGATCTTGATCAGGAGGTCATGGCCGGCATTCTGGAACGCTTCGTGAAAACCAAGGAAGAGGAACAACTGGAACAACAACTAGAAATACCGGAGGACATCAATGGCGACAATGAGCGCGGCTGAATATCAGATCTTCACCCGTAACGATCCATACACGTTCATGCATCGCGCTTTTGGCGAACTCAATCCGAGAAGCTCGTTCTTGCATAACTGGCACAATGAGTTCATCGCATCAAAACTGGAAGCATGCCGGCGTGGGGAGATCACTCGACTCATCATCAATGTACAGCCCCGGTCGCTTAAGTCCCATGCCGCCGCCGTGTCCTTCCCGGCTTTCATCCTTGGCCATAACCCTAGCGCGCAGATCATCTGTGCCAGCTACCGGCAGGATCTAGCCAACAAGCATTCCCTGGATTGCCGGACCCTGATGACGAGTGAATGGTATCGCGGCCTATTTCCGACCCCGGCTCGCACCTCAGAAACAATCCGTACAGGAGTTTCTGACCACCCAAAACGGCTGCCGGCTCGCCACTTCCGTCGGAGGCGTGCTGACCGGCCGTGGAGCGGACTTCATCATCATTGATGATCCCTTGAAACCGGACGAGGCACTCTCTGAAACCCAACGCAAAGCGGTCAACGAGTGGTATGACCATACTGTCTACAGCCGGCTGAACGACAAGCAAACCGGGTGCATCATTATTATTATGCAACGCCTGCACAAGGACGACCTGGTGGGCCATGTTTTGGAGCAGGAGAACTGGGAGCACGTACGGCTGCCTGCCATCGCCGAGGAAGAGGAGACTCACGTCATCGAATCTTTTTTCGGTACGCGTACGATTCGTCGGCACGTTGGGGAAGCGCTTCACCCCGAGCGCGAGCCCTTGCCCGTGCTGGAACATGTGCGCCGCACCATCGGAGAATACAACTTCGCCGGACAGTATCAGCAACAACCGGCACCACTCGGTGGTGGCATGGTAAAAGCGACCTGGTTTAAGACCTATGTCCCGGGCGAAGAGCCTTCCAGCTTTAACATGGTGTTCCAGAGTTGGGACACGGCCAACAAGAGCACGGAACTGAGCGACTTCAGCGTGTGCACCACTTGGGGCAGAAATAAGAAGCTCTACCTGCTCCACGTCCTGCGCAAACGGATGGATTACCCGGATTTGAAACGAGCCGTACGAGATCAAGCGGAGCGCTTTCGAGCTTCGAACATACTGATCGAGGACAAAGCCTCAGGAACGCAGCTGATTCAGGAGTTGATTCGCGACGGGGTCCCCGAAGTGACGCGATATGAGCCCACCATGGACAAGGTGATGCGGCTGCATTCCGTCACCAGCACCATTGAGAATGGATTTGTACTACTGCCTACGGAAGCGGATTGGCTGGCTGTCTATCTGCATGAACTGGCGTCATTTCCAAATGGCAAGCACGACGATCAGGCTGACTCGACGTCGCAGGCCCTCGATTGGGCCAAGCAATATCCCGCCCGCCTACCATTGGAAGAATTTCATGAGCGGCAACTGTTGAGATGGAAGTTGAATCTTCCCGACGAATACATTTTCAAGCAATGCGATGAAGGAGAAGAAATTATCGCAGCGCACTTCATCACCGGCGAGAGGATCCGCTGGGATGGCCGCTTTTGGGTCGATTACAAGTGAGCAACGGTAGAGCGCACTGAAAAGGCTGGCGTCGGCGGTTCAACTCCGTCCCTGGCCACCATCTTTTCAAGGTCCGGCCCGGACACTTGGGTGACAGATCGTACCTAAGACATAGGTAACAGTTTTGGGCCGAAGGGGTTTTCGAGCGGTTCGAGCATCCGTGTCTCCAGATCAAAATATCCCAAATCATAATCCATAAAGCTCACCAGCCAGATGTCATCGTGCACTTCTTTGATGCTGACGGCCTGACCAGCAAAGACCTGGCTGAAGTTGATCTTTTTGTTCCCCAGACAGATGCGGCCGCAGCGGGTGACCACGATGGTTTTGTCGTGGAAGGGATAATCGATGTCGGGCAATCCGGTGTAAAGACGAGGGGAAGGTTGGTAGACTTCTGCCGGACATTTCATATCCAAAGCCTCATGCGGACGTTCGTGGTGGAAGATGTCAATGAACTTGTCAAAGCGCGCCTGCTGCTGAAGAAAATTGGCGGCCGCGGGTTTGGTGGCTTCTTTCTTCAAAGTGAGGGGCATACGTTGGTGACCACCGTTTTGCTGAGGATGGCCAGGTGGGATGGGCTCGATGCCGAGGCCGAGGCGGAGCCACCAGACCGCCAGCTTGCGGAGGTGGAATAAGGCGTGTGCGGAAGCGAAAGGCACACCGTTATCGCTGCCGATGTTGGCGGGCAGGCCGCGCTCTCGAAAAAGCCGCTCAAATACCGCGAAAGCGTAGCCTTCTCGAGTGGAAGAAAGAGCTTCGCCAGTCAGCAGAAAACGGCTGGCGTGGTCGGTGACCGTCAGGGGGTAGCAGTAGTGCTGGTTGCCGAGCAAGAACTCGCCTTTGTAGTCAGTGCC
This sequence comes from uncultured Acidobacteriota bacterium, assembly GCA_963696025.1. Taxonomy (GTDB): domain Bacteria; phylum Acidobacteriota; class Terriglobia; order Terriglobales; family Acidobacteriaceae; genus JABCYV01. The sequence goes on along the minus strand of CAVOII010000012.1, from coordinate 26,156 downwards.
CCCGAGCTCATTGGGCTGCTGTCCCAGAGATAACGGTGTCCCTTGCGCTCGACGACGGATACGGCCCCGGCGCTCGACTAGACCATGGCGATCGAGCACGGCAGGGATGGTGCTCTTGGCTGGAATCGGAATTCCGCAGAACCTGCGGATGAGGCGCTCGCGGATTTTCCGGGCGCCCCAACTGGGGGGTTCGCGCTTGACGTTCAGAATGAAGTTCTCTACCTGAAAGGGAAGCTGATTGGCGTAGCGATAGGGGCGGCGACTGCGGTCGGTCAGGCCTTGAACGCCGCAGTCCTGATAGCGGTCCAAGATTTTATAGCCGGTCTTGCGCGAGCTCCCGAACTCCCGACAAAGTTCCGTCATCGGTTCGCCGGCTTGCCGGCGAGCCACAAACTGCAGCCTTTCATCCATCACCGAACACTCCTTCCAGGGCATCACTCCCTCCCCAAAAGGGGAGAAAGTGTAACCAATGTGTCCGGTACCTTCTGTTACCTATGTCTCAGGCCGCTCACAATCACTCCCGAGCCCCCAGCACAGTGATTTACGTTCCAAAACGTTCCAGTTCTGGCAAGGAGGTGCTTGTCTCGAAACATTTCTGCGCCAGATTCGTGCGCAATCCATCCGTCAGAAAATAAAGTAACAACCCACGACTGACGGCCGATCAGCAAGCTTCAGGGCACGATTTCTTCTCAACCCACTGTGACATCAACCACTTACCCGAAAAACTAAGCCCGCACGGAGGCACTTTGGAGGCTAGCGAGAATAGGGGTCGTGCCCATATGACGTCGAAGCGAGGGCCACGTTTGTGGCACAGTCCACTAGCGATCAAGGCGGGAGTGTGTTTTCGACAGCGGGAACGCGTCGAAAGACGAACCCTATTCTTTCGAGATCTCAACGGCCAGATTTTTGTCATTGAGCGTAATCGAGAGTGGGTGTTGAAAAAGTCACGATGATTAGCGATCGGAATGGCGGCAGAAGCATGGTAATAAGTAAGGAGGAATGCTTGCCATGCTGTGGATCGCCATTCTCGGAGGCTTGCTGATCATGATGGGGCAACAGGATCGTTCCGAAGCGTTGTTTTACTACTTCCGCTTAGAAGATCAAGTTCCTGAGAATCATCTGCTGCGGCTGATTGAGAAGCACATCAGCTTTGCTTTCGTGCGCGAGAAGCTGAAAGAGAGTTACAGCGAGACTGGTCGGCCGTCGATTGATCCCGAACTTTTGCTGCGCATCCTGTTGATCGGCTACCTATACGGCATCACCAGCGAACGGAAACTGGTGGAGGAACTGCGCATGCACCTGGCGTGGCGCTGGTTCACCGGTCTGGGCTTCGATCAGGAGATCCCGCATCACTCCACGTTCTCGAAAAACCGCCATGGACGGTTTCAGGAATCGAAGTTGTTCGAGCAGTTGTTTGAACAGATCGTGCGCCAGTGTGTGGAAGTAGGACTGGTGCAGGGGAAAGATCTGGCGGTGGATGGCAGCTTCGTGGCGGCGAACGCTGCCAAAGAAAGTCGGATTCCACGGGAACAGTTGGGGGAAGCGGCACAGGTCCATCACACTGTGCGTCAGTATCTACAGGAACTGGAACAGCAGAACCCGGCGGAAGAACCAGTGCATGCGCAAGAACAGGTGTCGACCACCGACCCGGACTCGACTTACGCCACCAAGGGCGGCACGCCGGCTCGGCTGGGGTACTACGACAACTATCTGGTCGACAACCACAGTTGCGTAATCGTGGGAGTACAAGCGACGGCAGCACGGATGAGTCAGGAAACGGTGGCCGCGCAGGACATGCTCACCCGTTTCACTCAATGGCAAGGACGAGAGCCAGAATCGGTGGTGGCCGACACGACCTACGGGAACGGAGAGTTCTTGCAATGGTTGGCGGATTGGAGCATCACGCCCTATATGCGAACCCGCGACAGTATCCACAGAAAGAACAGCCCGTTCTACGGTCCCGAGCGGTTTACTTATCAGCCGGAGCACAATCGCTATATCTGTCCCGCCGGCCAGCCCCTCAACTATGGTGGTCGAGTTCATCGGAATCGCGCCTACAACTACATCGGAACCCGCAAGCGTTGTGGGGCGTGCTCACAAAGAGGGCAATGCACCACGGCAGCTTTCCGGTCTCTTATCATCCACCGCTACGAATCGGCTCGGGAACGAGCACGGGAGTTAGCGAACACGCCAGAGTTCGCGAAGGCACAACGGCAGAGAAAGAAAGTGGAAGCCTTGTTCGCGGAACTCAAGAATCAGATCGGACTGCGTCGCTTGCGCCTGCGGAGACTGAAGTTCGTGCGGGAGCAATTCTTCCTGGCGGCCGCGGCCCAGAACATCAAGCGACTGGTACGGTTCCTCAGCCAACCGACAACACCTACTGTGGAAGCTGCCACTTAGCTGAGGTGAGAGGAAAAACTCGACGGCAGCGATGATCGCAGCCAAAAAGGCATTCCGATCACGGACTTTTTCAACAGCCACGAGATTTTACGCCAGCCATCGCAGGATAACCCTGTCAAAGCCGTCTTTGATACCCTGAGACCTCTTCAAACTCCTGTGTTAACAACGGCTCGGCGACTCGGTTGAGATTAGAGCCGGTATTGGCGTAGAACGTGGTGTACTCGTCGTGATCGGCATATATCACGAATGGTTTCGGAGCGGGAACAAATAGGAAGTCCACCCAATCGCTCAAAGCTGCGTTAAGAAGTTCTTCAATTTCCCGCTGTCCCACAGCCGTCACAGAAGTTCCCTTTTCGTACCGAGGTGGGAGCGAATAGCGAGTCAGCTGGTCGATCCAATGTTTGGGCTCGAATACGGCTTGGTCGATCGTGATGCGGGCGGTTTTGAATGATTGACCAGCTGAAACTATCGTTGCTACGAATGGCTGGAGGTTCTTGAGAGGAGTCTTGAAGGTGTGCTGGAATTTCCATGGAGTCCTGCGAAACTGCTTCAGCACACTTGGGGTATCGGAAACTTCCATGACCTAGCAACCGTTGACACAGCCCGGTCTGACAGACCTGATTCTGACTATGGCGTTGAAGCTGCCGAAGCCTGCTTGGCCTTAACCTGTTGAGACTTACCAGTCTTTTGCTCGACAGCCCGGACCTGCACGCCGCCTTTCAAAATGGATCCGTCCCCAACACTGAGGCGCTGAGTGACCACATCCCCGGTCAGCGAGCCTTCGCTGCGGAGGTCCAGGCGGTCCGTGCACTGGATGTTGCCCTGCACATCGCCCAAGATCACAACTTCGCTGGCACTGATGTTGGCGGCTACGCTTCCTTTACTTCCAATGGTGACGACGTTACCGGAAAAATCAACACTGCCCTCGATCCGGCCATCGATGTACAGCGATTCGGTGCCGCTGACTTCGCCTTTGATGACCAGGGAGCGCCCGATCGTAGACCGCTCCGGAGAGTTCGGGTTTAACAGCGATTTTTGAGAGTCTGATGGCTGCGACATCGGTTCTGGCACTCCTTAAGTCTTCCGTGCGGCGGGTCTGCTTGACGATGGCCGAATTTGGCCAAACCAACTATCGCATGTGAGTGCGCAATAGAGCAGGTTACGGAAGCACCTGTACGGTGCGTCCGTTAGAACCACGACGAAACCAACTTGTCACCGACCGGCCTTCTCATGGAAGGCGATTATCACAATCCGTGGTCAATGCATTATGAGAGAGCGGCCCTGTTGAGTGGAGTATACGGCAGAGATGTAGGCAAGAATCAGAGGAGAAGATAGGCAAATGGGCTGAAGAATGACACTTTACCTTGAGGGAAAGACTCCGTTGAGCGCGAATGATCTTTCCCTCAAGGAGGCAACTGCATGAGTCGCGACATCAAGTATATGGGTATGGACGTGCACAAGGAAGCCATTGTGATTGCCGTCCTCAATGGCAGTGGCCAGTTGGTGATGGAATCGATCGTCGAAACCAAAGCCAGTAGCATGCTGCAGTTTATCCACGGTCTGCGGGGCGAGTTGCATGGGACCTGGGAAGAAGGGACCTGGGCGGCTTGGCTCTACGATCTGTTGCAGCCCCAGGTGGCGCGAGTGCTGGTCTGCGATCCGCGGCGCAATGCCTTAATGAAGGAAGGCAACAAGAGCGACAAGGTGGATGCGCGCAAGCTGGCCGACTTGTTGCGTACGGGAATGCTGCGACCGGTCTATCACGGAGAACATGGACTGCGGACGCTGCGCGAGCTGGGGCGCAGTTATCAGACCCTCAGCCAAGATCTGAATCGAGTGATGAACCGAATCAAAGCTCTGTATCGCGGCTGGAGCATTCCTTGTGCGGGTACCCAGGTCTATGCTCCGCGTTACCGCGAGGAATGGTTACACAAGATTGAACACGCGGGCGTGCGCCGGCGTGCCGAGCTACTCTATCAACAGTTGGATGGATTGCAGGGATTGCGACGAACCCTGCGCCCTGAGTTATTGGCGGAGAGCCGGAAACACAAAGCTGCGAAACTACTACGTCAGATTCCCTGCATCGGTCCGATCCGAGCCGCCCGCTTGATCGCGTTGATGCAGACACCGCATCGGTTCCGCAGCAAACGGCAGCTCTGGACCTATAGTGGGCTGGGCATTGAGACCCGCGACAGTGCGCAATATCGCTACGTGCACGGACAACTGCAACGTACGAAAAAACCGCAACAGATTCGTGGTCTCAATCAGAATCACAACCACGAAATGAAAGAGATCTTCAAGGGCGCCGCGACTCGAGCCAGCTGTGGTGTAGGACCGTTGCGCGACTTCTATATGGCTTTGCTGGCTAAGGGCATGAAGCCCGAGATGGCGCGTCTGACCTTAGCCCGAAAGATCGCGGCCATGGCTTTGACACTCTGGAAGAAGGAGGGACGTTTCGACGCGGAACAACTGAAGCCGCAAGCAGCTTGAGCGTTGCACAGAACTCAGATGGTCTTCCAGGTTTCACGCTTCGGTGGTGACCCATCGGTTCTGGCGATGCTCGGGTTCGAGGGAGAGTATCCATGCACTCATTAGGCGTTCCGGGTGCTCAAATCAGCACCCAGTCTCCGGGTCAATCCTATGCCCCCTCGGATAACCCAAAAAAGCCATAGGCCTCGAGCCTCCCATAGGATGATGGTTGGCACTTAAGCCAACGCTTGGCTTGCGCAGCATCGCAACTGATCGGCGTTAAGCACCACTGCTCCATGAAACCATTTCTTCGAGATCATCGACTGGAGTTAGCAATCGCCGCTGAACTACACGGCGATCCAAAGTGCGAAACCCAAAATCCTCTCCAAGAAGAAGGGGGCCTGGATGCAAGTCACCATTCCGGGATCCCACGGAGGGGAGTGGAGAAGTATTTTTTCTTGACATCCTCTCTCATAGGATGAGTGTAATGGCGATATTACGCCAATCAACAGGAGTACATCAGTTCAAACGCTTGCTTCGCTGATGCTTCGTCCTTCGGCGAAGAGAGCCACTACGCATGATAATCACCGCTGCCCAAGTCGTAAGGGCGATGATTCCAGCAATGCGTGAACGGTCGAAAAAGATCGCGGCTATACACGCAACCAGGAATGAAATCCAGCCTGCCGCTTCGATGGTTTCCTTTCGCATTGTCATTCAGGTCGTGGTGAGTGTAGTGGGGATTTTTCGCCAACTACGAGCTGGGTTAGCCTCGCCTTGCACTGCGCGAGGATGCTGCCTGATGGCGCAAGTCCCACTCGCAACTCCCACGCTTTCGACGCTACTGTACCGCGTCCAGCTTCTGGTAGAGCAACATCCCCAGGAGCACCAGCAGAAATACCCCAGACCCGATGCTGAACACGCGCACCGGGATGGTAAGCCGGTTGACCTTTGCTAACAGTGCTGTCTGCTCAGCGTGCATGTGCGAACTGGCGTCATCCAGAAACAACTGGTCATCCCTGCGCATGGTGAGTGTGCCCTTGTAGATCAGGAGGAGGATCAGACCAATTGCGAAGATTCCGAAGATCACTGCCACGACAGTCAGCGTCATAAAAGCCACCTCGGCCCGATTCCAACCCAAGTGCAGGCGGCTTTCCCGCCCTAACGGAAATGATTATAGCCCTTTACCGTGATAAACCCGACCGGAGGGGCGATTACACTTATTGACCCCCATGATGAGCGTAATAGAGATGTTACGCCAACGAACGACTCAACGGCCCGTTTGGAGGAACCAAGGCTTCGTTTCAAAGTGCTAGTATTAGGCGGTGCCTCCCGGCTTCATGATTTTCTTTTTGCTCGTTTGTGGGCTGCTTGCGATGGCTGCAGGTGCACTCGCCGGAGTGCTGGCGTCCTTCTTTCTTAGACTTCCGATACGAGGTGTCTGGAAGGATGCTGTGCTTGGCCTGTTGGGTTTTCTGGTGTTCTTCGTGACGAATCTTGTTTCGCGGCTCGCCCCTTTGGACCCTGTTCCGGTGGGCTTGGTGGTGGCTGCGTTGTGCCCCATTGTTCGGCAGGTGCTCCGATTCAGGAACGTACGCTCGAACCGCACTACGAATTCCCAGGTGTAAAGGCCGATAGTTGACGCAATCAGGCGATTACACCAACAATCCGGTTAATGAGTGTCGCGGATTCTGTGGTGCGCTGAGGTCAAAAAAGCCGCATGAGAATGCGGCTCTTGGTTTTACCTAGATAGCTGGGGAACGGGTTGCTTGCCAGGCAGACGCTACGCAGCTTCGTCGCGGATGGCACTACGAACTTTATCTGCGACCTCTGGTGGAATTTCGTTCATGTTGTGGGCTGTGCGCGCATGTTCTGCGGCCTGCCGCATAATGTCCTCGTTGGTTTCGCCCTTCGCCACAAAGTCGCAATCCATACCCACGTCTCTACAGCTGACTGTTTTTGCCATGTTGATCTCCTCTGTATTATTCGTCCGAGGAATCTTAGTCTCTGGTGCCTATTCGACGCAAATATAGAACGACTCCACGAATTCTGAATGATTTGGTCTCGGCTTTTTCGTGAGACCTGAGACTGGAGGGAAAGAATCAACCTAAGCCATGATAGATTTAGGTACCCAATTTCTTTTTGAGTCCTCCTGCGTCTGCCGGAGCACAGCCGGCCCGGGCGACTCTTGAAGTCAAACACAGCAATTGAAACGGCACGCCATCTACGGTGGGTTCGCGCGGCTGGGACGTAACTATTGTAAACCAGGCGATTACACCATTAGGAGAGGATGACCAACCGCTCCTGGCACAGATTTGGTGTCAGCGACGTCTGCGCCAACCCAACCACATACCGAGACCAACTCCCGTTAACAAAGCACCGGTCAGCTTCCTTCGGTCGGTAATCGGAACGAAACGGGTCTGCTGATTACTCACTTCTATCACGCCCACGGGAACCGCTCGTACTGCTCCGCCACCACCGCCGCCTTCGCCTCGGGCGCTGGTATCGCCCACGCCTCCGGTGCCCGCACCGGCACCGTAGCCATACATTATTTTTGCAACTGGAATGATCGTCTTTCCGTGTGCCGGGATCGGTTCGCCGTAGATGGTCTTCACGTTCGCTTGGCCGAGAATACCTTCTTTCAGATTTTGCAGAAGAGCCACACTCCCCATAAGAGAACTCCTTGAGGGGAAACATTATCCCACTTGGAGCGTTTTCGTTCAGAACTGGGTTACTTGTGAAAAGGCGATTTCTCGGCTAGGCATCCGAACAGGCCAGCGGCTCTCGCCGATGGTTGACGCTACAGGCGTTAGCACTCAAAACCCCATCGATGAGCGTTATGGCGATATTACAACAGTACTCTGACGAGGCCCTCGGTCCGATAGGATAAGTTCCTGATCCACGCTCGGCGCACAAAGAAAAAGCCCTGCCATTTTCGGCAGGGCCTCAGGACAAAGCCACAAACCGCGGCGATCCGCATTTCAAAACCCACTACGGTGCGCCCGCGCAGGCGTGATACTTATTTGAGTACTCCAACTGCATCTTGTACGGGTGCCCGTTTAGTATCACCCGAGAATCGAAGAACTGTCCATTACCGCCCACTGGTTCGCACTCATCTCCGATCTCTGCTCCAAACGCAAGCAAGCTGCTGGCGTTGACCCATGCCGTTATGCCTTGCGCGCCGGGGCCAGCCGGATCGGGGTCGGTGATGCTCTCAACCATTTCATGGGAAAGTACCGAGTTCGTCGAGTCCGCTAGGATGCCATTCGGATCCGGCGGTGCGCTTTGGCAACCGGGGACATTTTGGTATGGCTCAACGGAGAGAAGCACGTGGCCGATATCATTGAAGACCACGCTTCCGTGGTAGGCGCAGAAGACAAACGAGGGGGGGAAGTCCGGCGAATAACAAACCGAGCTCAAGTCGAAACAGGTGTCAACGCCCTTTGGCAGGAATACGTGATAGGTGTGCGCGTAGCCCGCACCCAATTTTGTTGCTGCCGCATGCACGATGGCGAGAATTTCATCTTGGCCCACCACGTTGTCAGCGAAGAGCGGCACAGTGGTCGACACCGCCGTGCCCGGCGGGTAACGATTGTTGTCTGTCACACCGACGTATTGATCGGTGAGGTGGATAAAGGTGCTGTTGCTCAGGTCGGAGAGAAAACGGACCGGATCGCCCCAGCACTTTGCGACCGTGCCACCACAGCTGGCCAGGTTGACGTAAACCGGGTGTGACGTCACACTCGTTAAGACCTTGCCGCCGAAGTAAACCAAGTCTTCAGGGTAGAAGCCAGGAGCGGGCACCGAAGGAATGGTTGCTGCCGGCACAGCAGCGGTCCTTGGGGGTTTTGTAGCGGACGTGCCCAAGCTGCCAGCACCAAGCGCCGCCTTTCCCGCTTGGTTATTCGCTGGGAGAACATGATATCGAAAGTTTGAGCTGGAGTACGCAGCTGCGACGCGATCTGCAGCGCTAATGTCCATGCTGATCGATTCCTCCTGGGCCTGTATCTTGGTGGTCGTAATCATGGGCAAAAATATCAGCGTCGTGATCAGGATCGATCGAAGCAGAGGTGTTTGTCGCCCGCGTCCCTTTCCGTCGGAATTCTTCATGGCATAATCTCCTTTAGAATCACATTGCTCATGCGTGTGTCGCGTTAGCTCGCAATAGCTTTTGCGCTTCCCAGTTCCGTCCAAGTTTTGGACACTCAACATCCGAGGACGAGGTGACAACAGAGATTGAGGAAGTTCTGGGAAAGCATTTCGGGCTTGGAGCGAACGGATTGTGCTTCAAGGCCCGCGGGGGTGTCAAGATGCAAAAACTAGCGACAATAATCCTTTTAAGATATCACCAACCAAAAACTTCTCGGAGGACACCATTGTGTGGTTTAACTATCTGCCCACAATCCACGCCGCCGTTGCTCTCCTAGCCGGCAGCGCCACCAAGGCAATCGAAGCGCTTGCCCCGGCTGCTCCGTACGAACTCGGTTCTCCTGCTCAAAGCTTGACTTTCGTTCTTTACCCCGTTTACCTGCGGGGCGAAGCTTAGGTGGCGGCGCATCAAGCCAGCGCAGCCGCAGCCGAGTTCCAGAAAATTCTCGACCGCCCCGGCGTCGTCAGGAACGGCCCAATCGGTGCGCTGGCGCACTTGGGCCTGGCCCGTTCCTACGCCCTCTCTGGTGACCGCGAAGCTGCAGTAGGGAGTAAGGCACTCTCCACTGACCATTGTCCAGTCCGTCTGCCTGAGTTAATTCTCAAGTGTCGTAATCAAGTGTCGTAACCAGGCGTTTACACTCAAAACCCCTCCGCCTTCCAAAATCATGTGGTTTTTAACCACGCCGAAGACTGGGAATTGCACCGCCAAACAAAAGGCTTAGCACGCCCGTTCAAATACCATGTTCGGCACACCACCCCGGTAGACTCAATGAGCGCAGATAACGTTCGGCGCGCTTGGAGCAACTGACTCTTAATCTCATCTGCTTGGGGCGCACCTAAGCGCAGCAAGATGCATTGTCCTGTAACGCCAACGACTTTACTGTAGGGCCCGTTGCATCAAGCTGCAGCAAACCGCACGGAATCCCAAAACGAACTGACACCAGAACTGACACCAGCCAAGTCCCCAGTGTGAGGGGTTCACTATCGAAAAACGCAAAGTTTGCGGATTGCCGACCATCCGTCCACAATCGTCGAACCCCGGTCCACCGTGTCTTCTCGGGACTATAATAGCGCGCACTGATGGCCCTCATGTCCGGTACCAAACTCGGCCCCTATGAAATTCAGTCGCCTGTAGGCGCGGGCGGAATGGGAGAAGTGTATCGCGCGCGTGACCCGCGCCTGGGACGCGATGTCGCTATCAAAGTTCTTCCCGTGTCGTTCACCCTTGACACTGATCGGCTGAGGCGTTTTGAGCAGGAAGCGCGTGCTGTGGCAGCGCTGAACCACCCCAACATCCTCGCTATCTATGACGTTGGTGAAGCGAACGGTGCGCCCTACGTCGTTTCGGAGATGTTGGAAGGAGAGACCCTGCGCGATCGTCTGCGCTCCGGTGCGTTGTCGAGCCGAAAGGCGATTGACTACGGTTTGCAGATTGCGCGCGGACTCGCCGCGGCTCACGAAAAGGGCATCGTTCACCGCGACCTAAAGCCGGAAAACCTGTTCATCACCGCTGACAGCCGCGTAAAGATCCTGGATTTTGGCTTGGCCAAGCTGACGCGCCCGGAAGAGGGACAACCCTCGGGCGAGGCACCCACAGTGCAGGTGGCAACGGATGCGGGCTTGGTGATGGGTACCGTCGGTTACATGTCTCCGGAGCAGGTGCGGGGAAAAGCGGCCGATCCTCGCTCTGATCTTTTTAGCTTCGGCGCAATCCTCTACGAGATGCTCTCCGGCAAGCGGGCCTTTCTTGGAGACACGCCAGCGGACACCATGAGCGCCATCCTGAAAGAAGACCCACCCGAGCTCTCTGAGAGGGCACGCAGTGTTCCTCCCGGGCTCGAACGTATCGTCCACCATTGCCTCGAAAAGAATCCTGCTGAGCGATTCCAGTCGGCTCACGATATTGCCTTCGACCTGCAACTCCTCTCAGGGCAGACCCCCTCTGCGGCCCGTACCGCGGCGATCTCGACAGGTAATCTCAGGAGGTGGTCGCTGCGCATTGCAGTGACGGCGGCAATTTTAGCAGCATTGCTGGTTGGCTATTTTGCGGGAGCTCGTTCGGCGGGAATGCCACCCAAATTCCGACAGCTCACCTTCCAACGCGGATCCGTCCAATCAGCGGCCTTCGCGCCCGATGGACAAACGGTGATCTACTCCGCAATGTGGAATGGAAAGCCAACGCCCGAAATGTTTTCCACGCGTATTGGAGATTTACTCTCCCGGCCGCTGCAACTGGACGACAGCCAAGTCGTAGATATTTCCTCCTCTGGCGAGATGGCCATCCTGGAACACTGGCGTTCTGTAACGGGCTGGACTGGCCGGGCGATGCTGGCGCGAATGGCAATCTCCGGCGGCGCGCCGCGCGAAATCTTGGATGACGTACAGAGCGCAGGTTGGTCTCCCGATGGAAGCAGCCTGGCACTTGCCCGTCATACGGGCACCAGCTACCGGTTGGAATATCCCATCGGCAATGTCCTCTACGAAACGCCCGGCTGGTTGGATTATGTACGAGTATCGCCTAACGGGAAACAGGTTGCCTTCATCGAGCACCCTGTGCTGGGTGATTCACGTGGTTCGGTACTCATGATCGAAAGCAACAAAAAGCCCACAGTGCTTTCTCCAGACTGGTCAGATGTGGTCGGGTTGGCGTGGTCGCCTGACGGTGAACAAGTTTGGTTCACGGCGAGCGATAGCGGCATCAGCCGGGCGTTGTTTGCCGTAACCACTTCGGGCAAAGTGAGAACGGTGCTTCGGGTACCGGGCAGCCTCACAATCCACGCTTTCGCGCGAGACGGCAGGGCGCTGTTGAACAGCGACTCATATCGTCGCGGGACGCTGGCACATCGCGAAGGAGAAAAAGGCGAGCACGACGTCTCCTGGTTCGACTGGTCCCGTACCCAGGCACTGTCCTCGGATGGGCAATGGATGCTCTTCGACGAAGAAGGCGAGGGCGGGGGGCACGACTACACGGTCTATATCCGGAAGACGGACGGCTCACCGGCCATCCGCCTGGGTTCAGGAAGGGCAATGGCTCTTTCTCCGGACGCCAAATGGGCAATGGCGGTGGACTTCAAAACGCGGCAATACGTGCTTTATCCCACCGGAGCAGGGGAGCAGAGGCAGCTCACTCACGACAACATCATGCATGATGTTGGAGAGTGGACTCCGGACGGGAAATGGATCGTGTTCATCGGCTTCGAACCGGGCAAGAAAGCGCGTACCTGGATCATGCCCGCGGAAGGTGGCACGCCCAAGCCCATCACTCCTGAAGGAATCGTCGGCGATCGAGTTACGCCGGACGGGGAACAAGTACTCGTGCGCGATCCGGAAGGGAAGTATTTCCGTTACCCTCTGCGCGGCAATGGAGCACCCTCGCCAGTCCCACAGCTCAATACGGATGATAACGCAATAGGGTGGGCTGCCGATGGTCACACACTGTTCGTGCGTGAAGCCGCGCAGCAGCTCTGGACCATGCGCGTGGTCAGAGTCGATTTGAATACGGGGAAGCGGGAATTGTTCAAGGAGATAGAACCGGCGGACCGCTCCGGAATGCTGTCACTAAACCCCATCCACATTACACCGGACGGGCAGACATATGTCTACGGCTTCACGCGCCGGCTCTCAGACCTCCATGTGGTGGAAGGGCTCCGCTGAATTACCCCTGCGTACTCCAAAAACCCTCGCCAAATGTCCCATTCAAACGCTTGATCTCTTAACATCCTTCCAGCCCAATTTCAGGTTTTCCAGAAAGACTTGATTTTGGAATGCGGAAGGGTTTTGAGTGTAATAGAGATGTTACGTCAATTGATTATTCGGAAGTTAGAGCAATTTCACCCCAGTGACAAAGAGAAGAGTCGCTACTGCCGGACGCAAAGCGCCCTCCGGAATTCGGCTCGCGATAGAGCTGCCGAGCCACACTCCCGGAACCGATCCTAAAAGAAGCCCGGACACCAGCATCAGATTTACGTCTCCCAGATGCCAATGTCCCAGCGCCGCAACTCCGACAATCAGCACTCCATGGAATACGTCGCTGCCCACGAGCTGGTTCAAACGCTCACCGGGGAACATTAGCAAAAGGGTGGTGAGAATCAGGCTCCCGCTACCGACGGAAGTGAAGGAAACCAACACGCCAACCACGAATCCCAGCAGCGGTACTTGCCAGCCCTTCAGATTCTCTTCGGTAGCAGGGCGTGCGGCGACCGCAGGGAACCAGCTACGAATGTATCCCTTGAAGATGATAGCAATGGCAACCAGTATCAACGCTCCTCCTAGCAGGTGGACGATCAAATGGTCGATATACGCCACTCCTGCGGTCTTTTTCAGAAGGCCAAGCAGGTAGAGGCCAAGCAACGCGCCGGGGATGCTGCCAGATGCGAGTTTCCACACGAGCCTCAGGTTGACATTTTCGTGACGGTAATGAACCGTTGCCCCGACGGTTTTTGTCAATGCATTCCAGAGCAGATCGGTGCCGACGGCAACGGTCGGTGTCACCCAGCCAGTCCACAACAACAATGGTGTCATCATGGCGCCGCCACCCATTCCGGTGAGGCCAATCAAGAAACCGACGATCAATCCTAGAGCAGCTGCGCCCAAAGGCATATGGTTCTCCTACCACTCTGTTAGAAGGCAAGCTGAATGCGGTTCATCAGCACGTTTTCCGCGTGCAGCCGCGTCGTGTTGCCAGGTGCCATGGTGAAGTTGGTGTGCTCGAAATCGGTGACGAGCTTCACATAGCGATTCAGATACCAGTTCAAGCCAATGCCTTGCTCTTTCGCCAGCCGTGCGGAAGTGGAAACGCTGGCGAAGTGGGGAAATGCATCGCCGTCGATGGCCAGGTGGCTGTAGCGTACCGCCAATTCCACTCCGCCAAAGCGGCGCCAGCCGGTTACATGCTCGCTCGCATTCCGTGGACGAACGCCGGCATAGGAGTTCTTCTCGCCGGTGAGCATGACGGTTCCTGTCGTTTCCCAGGCTTGATTGTTCACTCGCCCGGTGTATTTTTTGTTCAGCACTTCCTGCGAAGAGATCACATACTCGCCCAGGACGCCGAATGGACCTACGTAGTAATAGGCCTGAGGGGAGAGGCGATTGTGCTGGCCATTCGCAACCGTGGTCGAAGAATATTTGAAGAAGGTCGTTTGCCCCACGGTCTTCAGACCAGCGATCGCGCCCTCCTGATCCCCCGCAGAACCGGCAATACCGAATCCAAGCTGATGCAACAGATCGACGGGAGTCGCGGCGAACGGACGCAGGAACAGCCGAGCGACCGCTTCATGGGAACTCGTCCATTGCGAGAAGACACCGTTGGAACCATCGGTCGACCCTTGAAAGAATCCGCCTTGGTAGGCGATCGAGTCCGACAGCACCGAGCCTGACAACTGTGTCCCGAGGTAGCGGAGCGGAACCAGGTCCGAGGCCAAGGAACGCTCCGCAAAGATAAGCTCGCGATCGGAGCGGAGCACTTCCAGCCCGATCGGCTCCTTGAATTTGCCCACGCGCAGCTTGGCAAAGCTGAACGTCTTTTCTTCCAGAAACGCCTCTTGGATCTGCTGAGTGCCCTGTCCGAAATCCGGCATGAAGCGGAAATCCACCGCATTGAACAGCGTTCCCTCGAACAATGGGCGAATGCGGCGAAAAAGAAAGGCGTCCAGTTCCTCTCCGTGGGTGCTGGAAGTAAACATGCGATCGTCCGCCTGGATGTACCCATGGACGTGAAGCTGGGTTGCCTCGTCGGCAGTCGAAAGCCACAGACCATCCCTTCGGGCAAAAACGGCGGAGTGTCTCTCGGCCTGCGTGTAGACAGATTCAACCTCAGCGGAAGAGTCATCAGATACGGCTAGGTCGGGGCCAGTAGCATGCGCCGAAGAGACCGCGTTGCTTGCGGCATTGGACAATCCCGGGTCCGTCTGTGACCAGGCTCCCACCGAGAGCGCGGCGATTACAGCTACGACGAGCAATGCATTGTTGGATTTCATTAGCTACCCCCTTACACCATAAAGTCTATTTAATTAATAGACATTATTCAACTACAGGCGATTGCAATCGAGTTGCCATTCCATCCAACTTCTCAAGCACTCAGAAATCATTAGGGACACAGCGACCTAGGCGGATGGGATGGCATTGCGTGCGTTACCTATGTGCAGCCGATTGCAGTTCTGAGGAAAAGACGCGGGCCGGGATATCGAGGCGAAAGGAAAGCGCAAACTTGTGCTATCGGGATTTTGCGACAGATAAGCCCCGTACTTCCGTGTTCGTCCCACCTTTAGCGAACCTTCTTCACTTTCTTGGGCTTGACGCTGATGGCGACTTTTAGCACTGCGCCGTCGGTAGGATCAATCTCGAATACGGCTTTGCCGACGTATCGCGGATTCTCCAGTCGATATTCGAAGATGCTGTACCACTGAACAATGTTAGTGTCATACGGCGCGCCATGCTTGGCCTGCAGTTGCCATGCCCTATAGCTGTGGTCGGGAAATCGCAGCATGAGGTAGGCGTCTTGACGGTTCTCCGTTTTCACAGCGGCAATTTCGGAAAAAGCGAAAGGTTGTTCGAGTGAGTAGTCAACAATTGCCGTTTTGTGCCGATGAAAGATTCCTTCCTGTACGATCTCGTCATCCGTTTGCTCACTTCCTCACCGCGCACGGAGGTGTCGTCCGTGGTTGCAAAGAGTCTTCTATGCGTGGTGCACTCGCCTCGAAGTTGCTTAGCGACATAGGTGCGAAGCACCCGCGAGTTCTCCAGAATTGTCTTAATTGCTTGCTCTCCCGGCAGGGAAGCGGCAGTGAAGAGAGAAGGAACGATGTACCGCCAGTCGAAGTCCTCGGCGGAAAAATCTGTTACCACAACCGCACCGGAGCCATTATTCTCGCCGCCGGATGCGACTGCCAGTCGCGGAGCCAACCCCAAGATCACCGAGACTGCAAACAGTAGAGCTACTGGTCTCGTCTCCATAATCGAGGGCGATATCATAGCGTGTCCGAAGAAGAACGGCCAGTGCTCTATCTATCCCCTCAGCCTACTAGGAAGCATCACTGCTCGAGACTTCCCTTCTAACGGTACTTTTGTGATGATTGACGTAACCAGGCGTTAGCACTCATTGACCCCTTGATGAGTGCTATGACGTGCCCGCAGATGGATTAAAAGAGGCCCCACCGGTCTCCTTGACGGCACCGGCTCCGCCGCATACTATCAACCGGCTAAGATGAACCAGGATCCCCTCATCAGCCAGTCCCTCTTGCACTACAAGATTCTCCGCAAACTGGGCTCGGGGGGCATGGGTGTGGTGTACGAAGCCCAGGACTCGCAGCTCGGCCGCCGCGTGGCCCTGAAGTTTCTTCCTCCTGAAATGGCCGGAGACAGCCAGTTGCTTGAGCGCTTCCAGCGCGAGGCGCGCGCCGCTTCCTCTCTCAATCACCCCAACATCTGCACCATCCACGCGATTGAGCAGCACGAACGTCGGCACTTCATCGTCATGGAGCTGCTAGAGGGGGAGACCCTGGGGCAGAAGATGAGCCGGCAGCCGATGGAAATGGACAAGCTGTTGGCGCTGGCCATCCAAATCGCCGACGCCCTCGAATCGGCCCACTCCAAGGGGATCGTGCATCGAGACATCAAGCCGGCGAATCTCTTTCTTACCGAGCGCGGACAGGTGAAGATTCTGGACTTCGGCCTGGCAAAGATGAGCCAGGGCGGGATCGGGCAGGGAGCTTCGGTCGAACAGGGGGAGACCCGGGTCTCCAGCAACGAACTCACTTCACCGGGTGCGACCGTCGGCACAGTCTGCTACATGTCGCCGGAGCAGGCCCGCGGTCAGCTCGTAGACGCCCGGACCGACCTCTTTTCCACCGGCACGGTGCTCTACCAGATGGCCACGGGAACGCTCCCCTTTCAGGGAGACACCTCGGCCGTCATCTTCGACGCCATCCTGAACCGCGACCCCAGGCCGGCTGCCGAGCTGAATCCTATGCTGCCGACCGATTTTGTGCGCATCTTGGAGAAGACCCTTGAGAAGGACCGCAATCTGCGCTGCCAGACGGCCACCGAGCTGAAAACCGACCTCAGTCGGCTTAAGCGCGACCTTGAATCCAGCAAACGGCGCGCCAAGGAAAAGACCGATTCGGATCCCGGCGTCCAGAAGCAAACGGGAAAATCCGTGGCCGTTCTCTACTTTGAAAACCTAAGCGGCGCCAAAGAAGACGAATACCTGCGCGACGGAATCACCGAGGATGTCATCACCGAGCTCTCCAAGATTCGGGGACTGAACATCTTTTCACGCCCGACCGTTCTGACATTCCGGGACAAGACGGTGACCCCGGCGCAGGTCGGCCAGCAGCTCGGCGCGGCCTATGTCCTCACTGGCACCTTGCGCCGCGCAGGCGCCCGCCTTCGCATCAACGCACAACTCGTGGACACGCACACCGATTTTCCACTCTGGTCGGAGCGCTTCGACCGCGAGATGAAGGACGTTTTCGAAGTTCAGGACGAAATGGCGCGCAAGATCGCCGAAGCCCTGCGTGTGACGCTTTCTCCCGAGGAACTCGAGGCCTTGGCCATCAAGCCCACAGAAAGCCTGCAGGCCTACGACCTCTACCTGCGCGGCAAGCGCTACGCGCGACGCCAGACCCGCCAAGACCTCGAGTTCGCCCTCCAGATGTTCGAAAACGCGGTGGCTATTGATGGCAGCTTCGCCCTTGCCTACGCCGCGTGCGCCAACGCCTGCGCCATGTTCTACTGCAACTACAGCCGCGATCAGGTGTGGGTAGAACGCGCGCGGGAGGCCTCCGGCAAGGCCGTGGCTCTCCGCTGGGACCTGCCGGAGGTGCAGGTCAGTCAGGCCTGGGTCCTCTATGCAGCCGAACTGCATGGCGAAGCCGTGCGCATGGTCAAAAAGGCAATCGAACGCAAGCGCGACTGCGAGGGCGCCTATTACCTGCTCTGCCGTGCTCTGTTCGCCGCGGGACGCTACCAGGAAGTTCTGGACGTTGCGGAAGCCGCCATCGAAGCGAGCGGTGAGGACTACAACGTTTATGTGCCCATCGTGAACTGTCTCGGCGCTATGGGCAAAGAAGAAGTCCAGCGCAACATGAGACTGCGAAGGATAGCTGCGTTCGAAAATCACTTGAAACAAGTGCCTGAAGACGCGCGGGCACGCATCCTGCTGGGCGATGACTACGCCGCTTTGGGACGGCCGGACGACGCCTTGCGCGAACTCAACTTGGCTGTTACCTTGCGCGCCAACGAAGCCTCGATTCTTTACAACGCGGCTTGTCTGTACTGCGTCCTGAAACGAAAGCCGGAGGCCATGGATGCCCTGCGCAAAGCCTGGGAAGCGGGGTTCAGGGACTCGGTGTGGGCTCGCCGCGACCCGGACCTCATCCCTCTTCATGACGACCCGGAGTTTGACCGCCTCTATCCGGAGAAGCCTGCGTCACCACCCGCCACCGGTTAGGCCTTCCCCGCCCGCTTCGGACTCTGCTGAGAACTGCTACCCTTTTTCATGGTCGGTCTCCTTTTGCACTTCGAGTGCGTATGCCTTGAGAGCCTATAGCATTCCAATGGGAGCCGGCCTTCTCAGGCGATGTCGGAAACGATCCCTCTGGACGAAAAAAGGGCATACCGCATGAGCGGCAGTGAATAGTTGTTCTAACCAGGCGTTTACACTCACAACCGGTCAATGAGTGGAAGGATGGTGAAATGCCGACATTTCGGTCGCAAGTTTCTCCCGAGTACTCTGCCCGCATGTTCGTCGTTGGTCCGGAGTGAGGTGTCTCGTTACTGTCGAGTGGTTGGAATGGCGGCGCCACACGTGAGGGAGATTCGGAGTGGAAGCTGGCAGCTTTGCAGCGGCGATCCCAATCGTAGAAACCTAATCTTGCTCCCTGCGACTCTTTTTTCGGGCACGCTTTCGCGCCAAAGCTTGCTTAAGGCGCTTCTTCTCCCCCGGCTTTAGGTAGTAGGAGTGACGCTTCACTTCCTTAATTATGTCCTCCGTCTGAACTTTGCGCTTGAACCGACGCAAGGCATTCTCCAACGACTCACCTTCTTGCAATCTAACCTCTGCCAATCTCATCACCCCCAAACGAGTCCTGACGGAGCAAATGTGAGCACCCATCACTCCGAGTAGCCATCATCTTTATCGTCATCATCGTCATCCTCGCTGCCGTCGCCTTCCTCTTCCTCTTCGTCTTCCTCGGGCTCTTGTCGAAGGAGGGCATCGGCAGCTACCAATGTTATTCGAGCGAGAGAGGACATGACTCCTCCTGAGGATAGGGTGCCTCGCGAACATTTTACGCTCGTGGCCTATCAGACCAAACTGCCGACGGGGAACATTGTTGCTGTAAACGCATTATAAGAGGGCGTCCCTTTAGGAGTAGGTTATGAGCGCAAGCATCATTCCCTACGAAAGGAACACCCTCCATGAATAGCGAAAAGTATATTGGGCTCGACGTTCATCAAGCAACCATCTCGGTGGCAGTATTGGATTCCACTGGCAAGTTAGTCATGGAATCCATCCTGGAAACAAAAGCCGCGACCATTCTGGAGTTCTTTGCGGGGTTGCGCGGAACTTTGTCGGTCACCTTCGAAGAAGGAACTTGGGCCGCGTGGCTGTACGATTTACTGAAGCCGCATGTGGCCAAGCTGGTGGTGTGCAATCCGCGAAAAAATGCTCTGCTCAAAGACGGAAACAAAAATGATCGTATCGACGCCCACAAGTTGGCCGAACTGTTGTACCTGAACAAGCTCAGCTCGGTCTACCATGGCGAGACGGGCGTGCGCATGCTGCGCGAGTTAGCCCGGAGCTACCTGACCCTGGTCAAAGATCTGACCCGAGTCATGTGTCGGTTGAAAGCGGTCTATCGCAGCTGGGCGATCCCCTGTGCCGGCCGGGACGTCTACTATACCCGTCATCGAGCCGAGTGGCTGGGCAAGATCAAGGAAGCCGGCGTCCGTCGCCGAGCCGAACGACTCTACCAGCAACTGGACATGCTGCAGTACTTGCGCCAGCAAGCGCGCCGCGAGCTGTTGGCGGAGAGTCGCAAGCATGCCATCACCGTCAAACTACGGCAGATTCCCTCACTGGGACCGATTCGCTCCGCCTTGGCGGTGGCGCTGATCCAGACCCCGCATCGTTTCCGCACTAAGCGACAGCTTTGGGCTTACAGCGGACTGGCTTTGGAAACCCGCACCAGTGCGGAATATTGCTATGTCGTAAGCGTCCGACCAACACACCTGTTTGGGAGACGTGTCCGGGTTGAAGGTAGCGGAGACCGTCGAAACACTTGTTAGCGCTCAAGCGACGTCACGCTAGCTCGGATATCTATGCGTGTAAATCAATCGGGTAAATCTTAGGCGCGCCAAGATGAGCGCTGCACACGCTTTTCTTTTTGTAATCCAGTATCGCAGGGGTTGACGAACGGAAGATTTTTCGTCAGTCGCCATTCTTGCGAAAAAACTCGCGCTAGCAACTTCGCTCCGCTGAAGGAGCTGATCAATCAGAAAAGAGCATCTGCGGTCGAGGTCATCAGAAAGCAGGTACAGCCGGTTTCACTCCACACACGATGATCGACGCTTCCCGCCTCGCTGTGGATGAAATCGCCGGGATACAGCGTTCTGTCATCCACCTTCAATATGCCGTGGAGAAGATGCAGTTCTTCGGTGCCGGCATGCCGATGCGCGGGATAGTCAGTTCCCGGATCAAGTCGGACCAGCATGCTTACGCTTTCGATTTCCATATTCCTCGCGAGTATTTTGACGTGGATACCGGGCGCCGCTTCCTCCCACTCTGGTTTAACCGCCGCTTCCAAAGGAGGAGCGAACGGCCGTGTAGCCGCGTCGTCGGCGATTCGGTTCGCGAGCCGACCCCATAGCGATGCCGCTGGGCGCAACACATCGGTGGGCCAGCCGACAAACGAGCTAACAATAGGCCGAAGCGTCTCGATTTCCTGCCGGCAATCCTCGCATGACGAGATTTGAGCTTCAACTACGGCCATCTCGTGCGGAGAAAGCGCCTGCAATGCAAACAGAAACACAAGATCCAGATGTTTCTGACTGTGTGTGCCGCCTTTTGAGTTCATCCCGTCGCCTTCAGTTTCATTCCCAGTCTCTCCCGAAGTTTTTCCAGTCCGGAGCGGATTCGGGTCTTCACGGTTCCAAGAGGCTGATTCAATCTTCTTGCCGTTTGTTCATAAGTCAATTCAGAGAAAAATGCGGTTTCGATAGCCTTTCGTTCTTCTATAGTCAGGGCCTCGAGCGCAACCCGCAACAGGCGGCTCTGCTCCTCAAACAAGCAGGCTTGTTGAGGATCAACAACATCCGTTGTCGGCCCCAAGCTGTGCGGATATGTGTTCACTCTTTTTTTTCTCTGATCGAACCGCAAGCGATCAATCGCCCTGCAGCGCGCCTGGTTCATGATCCATCCGACGACCGATCCATTCGCAGGGTCATAGGTCGAGGCTTTTCGCCATACGTCATAAAACACGTCAAGAGTAACTTCCTCGGCAGTTTCTCGATTCATGGTGATTCGCACGATCAATGTAAAGACGATTGCATGCGTTCGCTCGTATAGAGAATGCAGTGCACCCTGGTCACCGCCGGCGATGGCTCGGAGGAGCTTTAGCCACTCATCCTCCGATACACGAAATCTCCCCTTATCGGCATAGAGAATATCCCCGAGCCTCTTTTCTGCTGGCGGGTCCACACGGGCATTGTGCCCGGCGCAAACTTGCCAGTCAAGAGCGGGACCGACCCCGGACGTCTATTCCTCCCATTGACCGTGTCGCGACTCATCTATTTGGGAAGAACGCCAAAACTCTGCGGCCGGTTTGCTGAAGACAAACAATAAATATGATCGTTACCCCGGTGCCCGAGACAATTGTTTGCCAAACATAAATCCAAAACCTGATCATTGACGTTGTTTAAATGATGCATAGTGCGTGGTTTTGCGAAGCAACAACAGTATCACCCCGCCGTTGCAATCCTGACCGAGGCCCCGAGGTTGGCAGCGACTTCGAAGGAACTTCGCGCCGCCTCCATTTGGATGTGATTACGCGTGTCGGAGTTCCTGGGAAGGAATTGACGCTCATCTGGCACGGCAACAGGCAACAACATGGCGGGAAAGGAAAACCTCAATTGCACCAAAGACGTACAAGCCGTCGGGAGCAGTGTCGACACATGTGGTCAATACCGATCTAGCTTGATTGCCTGACCTTTATGAACAGAGTAGTTGAAAGCCAAAGCTCCGAGAGTCAGATCACTTCAGGTGTCACCGAGGAATTGCCGTTGCGCCACGAACCCCGCGTGCCGCTGGAGTCGGTGATCAGCACGCACGAACTGAACAAACGTCCATCACGATCGCCGGACTACCAAGCAGAGAGCCGAGCGCTATCGGCACTCGGGCAGGAGATGGCTAACGCACCGCAGAATGTGTTGCAAAAGCTTGTCGATGTCGCGCTAGAACTTTCTCGGGCTCAGTCGGCAGGCGTCAGCATTCTTGAAGAGGAAAAAGGTCGAAAAATCTTCAAATGGCACGCGGTGGCCGGGCAATGGGCTAGCTACGTTGGCGGCACCATGCCGCGAGAATCGAGCCCTTGCGGCACAGTTTTGGATCAAAACGTAGGTCTACTGCTGTCACACCCTGAACAGTATTATCCGATTCCGTCTACCCTCATACCCCCGATCGTCGAAGTGTTGCTCATTCCATTCCATGTCGCTGACAAACCGGTAGGAACGATTTGGGCCATTGCCCATGATGAGAGCCTCCAGTTTGACGGTGAGGATGAGCGCATTATGCTTTCCCTGGGCAAATTCGCCTCCGCGGCATATCAGACGTTGAAGCGGGTTGAGGCCCTGAAGATAGAAGTTGCAGAGCGCCAAGAAGCGGAAGAGGCCCTCAGAAAGAGCGAGTCGCACCTTCGCAATTTTCTTGAGAATGCAACCATTGGCATGCACTGGGTGGGGCACGATGGCCGAATCCTTTGGGCCAACCAGGCTGAACTGGATCTTCTCGGCTACACGACCGAGGAGTACGTCGGCCATCATATCTCGGAATTTCATCTTGACGAACCGGTGATTGAGGACATTCTCCAGCGCTTGGGCGGAGGGGAGGTTTTGCGCGAGCGCGAAGCACGGCTGCGATGCAAAAATGGCTCAGTTCGCTACGTGCTTATTGATTCGAGCGCGCTGTTTGAGGACGGTAAGTTCGTTCATACGCGCTGCTTCACCCGTGATATCAGCGATCGCAAACAGGTGGAGTTCCAATGGCGTGAGAGCGAGCGGCGCTTTCGCGAGATGATTGACACCCTCCCTGCGGCTATCTATACGACTGATGCCGAAGGCCGCCTCACGCACTTCAACCCGGCGGCTGTCGAATTTTCCGGGCGTGTGCCGGAGATAGGTACCGACCATTGGTGTGTTAGTTGGAAGATGTTCCTGCCCGATGGGACGCCTTTGCCGCACGACCAGTGCCCGATGGCGGTCGCGCTCAAAGAGGGCCGTATCATTGACGATGCGGAATGCATTGCCGAAAGACCCGACGGGAAGCGTGTCTGGTTCACTCCCTATCCAAGGGCCTTATATGATGCGGAAGGCCGGATTGTCGGCGGCGTGAACATGCTGTTGGACATCACCGAGCGAAAGGCAGCCGAGCGGGCCAGCGGTCTGCTGGCTGCGATCGTAGATTCATCCGATGAGGCGATCATCAGTATGAATCTAGATAGCATTATCACCACTTGGAATCGAAGTGCAGAGCGGTTGTTCGGCCTCAAAGCGGAAGAAGCCGTCGGACGGAACATAGCTCTAATCATCCCGCCGGACCGTCTGGAGGAGGAAGAGACGATTCTTGATCGCCTCAAACGGGGCGAACAAATCGAGCACTTTGAAACCGTCCGCGTTCGCAAAGACGGCTCGACGTTCGACGTATCGCTCACAATTTCGCCTGTGAAGGACACTGCAGGGCATATCAGCGGGGCATCCAGAATGCCACGGGACATCACTCAACGAAAGGAGGCGGAGCGCACCACCGGCTTGCTGGCAGCGATTGTAGACAGCTCTGACGACGCCATCATCAGTAAGAGTCTTGACGGCGTGATCAGCAGCTGGAACAAGGGTGCGAAGCGGATGTTTGGCTACACAGCCGACGAAGCCATTGGACAACACATCACGCTAATCATTCCCCAGGAGCGCCGACAGGAAGAAGCAAATATCCTTGAGCGGCTCAAGCGGGGTGAGCGGATCGACCATTTCGAAACTGTACGCGTGCGAAAAGATGGCACGTTGCTCGATATTTCGCTGACTATTTCACCGGTGAGAGATGGGGCAGGCCGAGTAATCGGAGCCTCGAAAGTGGCGCGGGACATCACTGAGCAAAAACGGGCTGAACACGCACTACGAGAGAGTAAGGAGCGACTCCGTTCGCTTGCCGATGGGCTAGAAGCCAAAGTGCGCCTCCGGACCCGGGAACTGGAAAGAAGAAACGCGGAAGTTCTGGACCAGTCGGAGCAGCTGAGAGACCTTTCAAACCGGCTCTTGCGATCCCAGGACGACGAACGCAGACGGATAGCGCGTGAGCTGCATGACAGTGCAGGCCAAATTCTAACGGCCCTAGGCATGAGTCTTGGTAACATCGATAAGTGTGTAAAGCACGATCCGCAGCTTGCCGAAGGGGTAAAAGACAGCCGGGAACTTGTTCAGCAGCTGAGCAAAGAGATACGGACAACATCCTATCTGCTGCATCCTCCTCTTCTAGATGAGAATGGTTTGCCCGAGGCGATTCGCTGGTACGTACACGGTTTGGAGGGGCGCAGCGATCTGAAGATTGAGCTGTGCATCTCCGAAGACTTTGGCAGACTTCCCTGCGAGGTAGAGATGGCGCTGTTTCGCATTCTGCAGGAATGTCTCACCAATATTCATCGCCATTCCGGCAGCAAGAAAGCGACCATCCGGATTGCGCGGAAAGCGGGGACTGTTTTCCTGGATGTTCAGGACGAAGGCAAAGGAATACCGGCGGACAAATTGGTTAGTATTCAGGGACAGAACTCTGGCGTGGGAATGGCGGGAATACGCGAGCGCGCCCACCATTTGAGAGGAACTGTGAACGTTCAATCGAGCTCCGCAGGTACTATGATCTCGGTCACGGTTCCTGTTCCCATCGCGGCTGTTCCCCAACGTGACAGCAGTGTTCTACCAACCAGGGCTGCCGGATGAGCTCTTGCGGAGCGTAGCGGTATGCGTATTCTCATCGCCGATGATAGCGACGTTGTTCGTCGTGGTGTGTGTGGAATCTTGTCTTCAGAGAAGGAGTTCGAGGTCTGCGGGGAAGCCAGGGATGGATTGGAGGCGCTGCAAAAAGCCCGGGAACTCTTGCCCGACCTGATCCTGCTTGACATAAGTATGCCAGGGATGAATGGGCTGGAAGCGGCGCGACGTCTTCGAGAAGAGGTGCGGCAAGCCAAAGTATTGGTGATTAGCCAGCATGATTCACTTCACCTGCTGCCGAGCGTCATAGCGGCTGGCGCGGATGGTTGCGTAGACAAGAGTCGTCTTAGTGAGGATTTGGTGGCAAGTATCAAGAAAATCAAGTGCGCCTGAAGCGGCGAAAACGGGAAAATGGGTCAACGTGACTTGAATATCCTTGTTTTCCAATCCCGGCTCTGTTTTGAGCCTACCTAGATAGTAGCCTTTGCTTCTTCTTGGGAACCGAGGAGCGAGGCTAGGTGTAGGTTGCTGATGTTGGAGTCCGCAGTTTTGTCTTGTCGGCAACGCTCCATACCTTTTCACCGCCGATATCAATCTTTGGGATAATTCCGGTGCTTTCACCTGCGCCTGAAGAATGCGCGCCGAGCGGATCGTGCGACGGGCAAAATGCGCGTTCCGTCCTTGCGAGTGCTTGCCGATCACAGGGCGGAGATTCCAGAGACCTAACCAGGTTACGTCGCTGATTCCGTAGGAGAGGATACAGGGCGAAGGTGCGCTCGGCTTATGCCCTCAATCGCGCTCTACAGTACATCGTCTGGGTTAGTACAGCGGGATGGGGGTGGTACCAGCGCGTTCTTCTCGATATGGTAACCACAGCTTCCTTGTCATTCTTGTCCGCTTCCCGGCAGGAATCGACATAGACGTCGGGTTGGCGATCCGCAACTCTC
>CAVOII010000011.1:0-178339 GCA_963696025.1 uncultured Acidobacteriota bacterium | reverse complement strand
TGAGCTTCAACTGCACTTTTAACGTCGCCAATGGCACAAACGCTGCTGATCCTTCCCGACATCGATTTTTCCGGCCACAAGAAAGCTAACGTCGAGGTCGACACGGTAAAGTGCGTCGAGCATTGTGAGCTATTGAGCCCTGCTCCGAATCCGTAGAGTGAAAAATCATGTGAGGGTTGCGCCACCCCTTGTCCTCCCCTGTTGGAAGGTTCGGGAAATCAGAGCTAGAAGCCGCTCATACAGCTCTCGCTTAAAAATTGGTGAGCAGCGAAAACCTCATTTTTCGATGAAATGCTGGCCGTCATCCGTCACCAAAAGGAAAAGGCCGACGACGTTTCCCTGATTGGCCTTTATTTATGCTGGTACGACTCTACTCTCCCACACACTTTCGCGTGCAGTACAATCGGCCCTGCGGGGCTTAAGTTCCGTGTTCGGGATGGGAAGTCGGTGAGAGGAAGACCAGGCTCGGCTCTCTGGGCGGGTAAATGGCCCGCTCGTTGTAGATACGGGGCACGGTTGGGGTGCAGCCTTTCGACTCCAATCCGTGAGCATAATTCTTGGCGGCTTCTACCACGAATCCCACCGTGAGCAGAATGGAAATTCCGTCATCATCCCCGCTTCGGCTTTCTGTCGTATCTTCAAGCGACCGAAACAGTAAGTCTGTCTGATCACTTGAGCGAACATTCGCTCGAATAGCACAGCGGCTTAACTCCAGCGCTGAAATTGAGAGCCTGCTTTAGGGGTGATGGCACCGTTCTCGGCCCGACTATTCGTCTGGCGTGACCCTATTCAAGTAGGCTGTTTACCTGTCCCAATGAAACGGCCTAGAGTTCTTTTCGCTGAGAAGCTGCTCTTGGGAGGGCTGCTTAAACGCGCTGTGGACAGGCCTCAGATTCTCCCGATCTGGGGCGTTTTGCTTCGAGCGGACACCTGTTCCAGAATCAGGACAATTAGAGAATCTCGTTTACAGCAGGCCGATTTCCGTGTCGATTGCGCTCTGGCCTCCAGGTCGAGGCCTCGCGTGAAAGAAGTGGGAGACGTGGGGCCTCAGGCTTGTCAGCACTCGCGTGCTATTCGACGCGGCACGACCGGGCTATTCCCCTCTCTTATTCTGCAGGCCTACCCTCGGGCGGGCTGGCGAGTGAGGTTAGCAGCGAGACAATCGCTTCTTTTACTGCACGGGGCGATTGCTTCAGCCTGGGAGACCTCTGCCCGTCAGCCCCCAGTCGAGAGATAGCGACTATTGGAGCAAAGCAAGTGTTCGACATGTTTTGCATATGACCTCGCGTTGGTCAGCAATCAAACCTACAAACTCAAATCCGTAGCGATGATCTGATTGATTGCGCACAACCGCGCCGACTCTTACCCGGCTACTACTGACGGGCACTGCAAATTCCAGATGGACAGGGTGTGCCGACATCCCAACCACTAACAAAGACTCCCGCCATCCCGATCTCGCTGATATTAAGAGCACGGCCTTGCAGCATTCTTTTCGGTTCGACTCCAACGGTCGCCGCCCTCAGTTCAGCTTCCAGTTCATATCTCTGAAATCGCCGCGTGTTTGTCGGGCGAGCGTGTTCTTCCGCAGGGTTCATCACGATGAGTATTTAAGCTTCCTCAGTCGAGACCGGCGCAGCTTTCGCAGAATTGTTCTGAAATTGGAACATGAGGGGAAGCAACGGCTCTACTGACCGGCGGTGGTTGACTGCGCTTTTGGCTCGGAGGTTTGGCGTGCCCGAATGTGCGCAGGCAGCTCTCGGAGGGCGAATCCGGTGAGCGCAGAGATGATGGAACCTGCACCAGTCAGGAACAGCGTGCTGGCATAGCGCCAGAGCCATGCAAAGCTGGAGGACGTTTCTGCCGGAGGAAGTACCTCCACCCTGCCAAGATAGCGACAGCCCGCTCCGCCGAGCGGAGACAGAGAGGGTTTGCTCGGTGTTACGGGCAAAGTTTGCGCTGATTTTGTCTTGTGTCTCACGGCATCATCGGGCTCGATCCGTACGCGGATATCATGCTGGCCCGAGCGCACCGGAATGATTTGCGACAGGTTGCCTTCCACCGAGGCGGTGGGAATCAGGCCGAATCTCTTTTTCGTAGCGCCGGTGATCTTACCGGCGAAGGCGAGGTCACTGTCCACCCAGACCGAGACCTGCGCGTTGTGGAAGGCGTGCTGCAACTTCAAATGCAGGCTGGCATCCTTTGCCGTAAATGCGGTGTACATCGCCATGAGCACGGCGGCGGCTAGGAATAAGCCGAGCACAACACGAGCCTTGACAGGCACACGCGCAGCGCTCTGGCGGGCATGTTGGTAGAGCAACGCCGCGTTGGCACGAAGATGTGCTATCTGCTCCGACATGTATCCTTTATTTTGGTATGGAGGAGCCGTTTGCCTCCAGTTACCAAGGTCTCGGGGCGGTCCACGACGAGCGTGTCCAGCTGTACGAGCCTGTACCCACGTGGCGTAGCTTTTCTCTGTCGTCTTGATCGATTCGTGCCCGAGGAGCTTTACCCCTTGAGCTTCCGGCGTTCACATGCGTTGACGGTTTTCGTCGGGTCAACTGCGTCTGCCTCCTCCTGCATCTCGACGATTTTCCCGTTCTTGTCAATCAGGTATGTGGTGCGGCGTGCGGCGGGGATCTTGCGATTAAATTTATCGTATTCCTTGTAGATGCCATACTGCCGGGTGACCGTTCCTTCGAAGTCACTGAGCAATGGAAAGGTCACGCCATTCTGGTCGCCAAAGGCTTTGTTGACATAGGGGTTGTCCATGCTCACACCCAGGACCTGGGTGTCTGTCGCTTCCAGCTTGGCTAGGTTCTGCTGGAAGTTGCGCACCTCCTGCGTTCAAGTGGGCGAGAAGGCCCAGAGGTAGAAGGCCAAAACCACATTCTTTTTACCTCTGTAATCGTGCAGCGAGTGCGGCTGGCCGTTCTGGTCTTCCAAGGTGAAATCAGGCGCGAGGTCGCCGACCTTGACGTTCGCCGCAGGTGGTGCAGACTCTTTCCGCGTCTGTGCCGGGGCAATCACCAGAGAGCATGCCAGCAAAATCGCGATGCTTGTTTTTCGCATAATAGCCTCATCTCCTAACGCATTTCTCAACGTAAGATCACGGAATGCACGCGCATCTGGCAACGGTTAGGGGTGGCTCTTTGAAAGCGCGTGCAGACAATATCCTACGGGAAACAACGTGAGACCAAGAATGGCACGCCTGGCCCAAATTTGAGGTCACAAAGTGGGCTATTTCACAGTCCCGGGGTGGTTGAATGGACTGAAAGATAAAGGTGCTTCGACGGCTGACAAAATTGCAGGCGCCTTCGCCGCATCATCGGTTTGTGATCGCATGGGATTCGCCCAATGGAGTCATTGAAACCGGACTGCGCATCTGCCCTGCAGAGAAAAAGGGCGCGAAAGCACGATGCAGAGTCGAAAGCGACACTTTCTCTGGTCCAGTTTGAGAGCAAAAGTTGAGGAATTGCGGCGATTTCTTGCGATTTTCCTGACAGAGCAGTCGGATTTCTCTGCAACCTAGACTGTGTGGCGGAGGGCGCAGTCTCGCGCTAACTTCTCTCCAAAGAATTCCCCTGCTAACAGGGAAAAATACAGGGATTTTACCAGTTCTAAGGCAATAAATGCGCGCATCATTGCGCCATCTTCTTCGTACTCATGGGGTATACAGGGATCTTTATTGCAAATCGGAACAGGGAGCGAACAGGGACTTATCAGGGAGAATCAGCCCTGGATTCGAGTTAATTCAGTTCTCCTCAAACACAAGCATTTTCCCGTCAGTTGGACTAACGGCCATTCCGACTGTCAGTGAGACCACCCCGCCAGCGCAGGCGGAGCCCAGCGGTCCATTTGAAATGGATTTTTGTTTTTCCTATACGTCAAGTGGGAGTGGTCGTTATGCTCGAACGAATCTCAGGGAAGAACTGATGAATAAGAACATAACTGCTGGTGGTGGAGGCCAAACTCACCGTGGTAATCAATCCAGGAGTGAGGTTGCTTTGGTCTTGCCAGTCCCCGCAAGGGTGTCTTCCCGCTCTCAGCCGCGCGGTACACCAAAGCGTGGCCGAGTGCGCCGATTGCGGGAAAGCCGTCTGTGATGAATGCAGGATGGAATGCTGCGGGGATTCTTACTGCGGTCAGTGCTGCGACTACCACGAAACACATACCTGCGTTCGGAAACCCGTTCAGAGTGAGCGCCGGTCTCAGGAGCGAAGTACTGAGTCTTGGCCGCGATTCTGCGAAACAGGCCCGTAGCGGCACGCAAGCAGGGCTGGGAAGTAAGAACCCGTTACTGCACCTCGACCGAAACAATTTCCCCCTTAGCGTCGTCCGTCTGCCAGTAATTCACCGCAACCTTCTTGTTCGCCCACTCGCAGGAGAATTTATCCGGGCCGATCAGAATCACCAGAGCGGTGTCTCGGGCGTGCAACTTCCAGGTCTGGTCGCCGGATGTAATGGTCAGGACAGCCTCCGGAGGCACTGAACAATCCACCGCCTCCAGCTTCCCCCTGAGAAACCCGGCTGGGGCCGACGTCTGCGCGGTCTCCGCCATTGCAGGCGCAATCGCTCCAGGGGCCGTGGAAACCGAGAGTTCACTCGCGATCGATCCTTCATCCGCGACCGGCATACCGGAGCGAGTCACAACTGGGACTCCCGCCAACGACGCCCGCTTGATCTCCTTCACCGTCAGCAGTTCCTTCTCGGCTCGTCCACCAATTTCAGGATCGCGTGCGTTCGTTAGTTGTCGCAGCGTGACGATAGACTCATCGTACCTACCGTTCACCATGTATATTTGCGCCAGATTAAACAAATACCTCTCATTACGCGGACTCAGCTCTACAGCCTTCCGGATCGTCCGGAGTGCTTGATCTTTCTTGCCCAGGGACACGTAGGTTAAAGCCAGCAAGCGGTAGGCATCGGCGAATTCCGGATTGAGCGCAATCGACTTTTCTAACTGCTTTTGCGCCACTCCCAGCTGTTCTCGATCTCCGCTCAACCCCGGCCCGCCCTCGCCTTGGGCCAAAAGCGCCGAGTAATAAAGCAGACGCGGATCGTCCGCATGGTGCTCGATCGCCTTTGTGAAGTATTCCGCGGCACGGTGATACTCATGCTTTATCAGATACGCATAGCCCATTCCTCGCAGCGCTGCCGTATTCCCCGGCTCAAGCTTGAGCACCTCTTCGAACTCGGTCACCGCCTTGTCCTGATAGTCTTGAGAATGTACGTGAACATCCGCCAGCACGGCCCGCGCGTCCGCCATCGTCAACCGCCTGACCGCGTATTCCGCGCTCTCGCTTCCACTCGGCACCGGAATGCGGTAACTCCGGAGCTGATTTCGGCTCAGATATTGCCGCACCGCAATGTCTAAATCCGTGGCGCTCATGCCGAACGTTTGCCGGATGGCTTCCTCAACCGGCACTCCGCGCTCTGCGAGCGCGAAATACGGCGCTATCTTCAAGAGCCATTGCTTGTCGTAAAAATAGTGCACCACAAGCCAGGACTCGGCATAGAACAACGATCGGTGGCTCCCATTTTCGCTGTAGACGCTGGAAGTCCGTTTTATCCGGAAAAGATCCGCAATGCTCATGAGATCGGCCTTCTGCAAGATCCGCAAATCATTCTCCGAAGGCAAACCGATGTCTGCTCGCTCGCCCTTGACCTTAATGGTTGAAAAGAACTCGGCAAACCCTTCATCGAACCAGGGCTGGGATTGAGCCTGGGTGTTGCCGTTCAGCAACTCGTGCGCGTATTCGTGAAACACCACCTGCCAGGGATCGTCCACCGTCATATCCAGGATGATAAAGTTGCAGTCGTTACTGCCCTCGAACAGCCCTGCAACCTCCACCGGCTTTCCATGCCACAGCGGCACGAATCGACGCATCTCTCCGCCATCGCGAAAAGCCACGATCTGGAGCGGCACCGGCATCGTGACCGTGGCCTTGGTCATGAGTACCCCGTATACGGCCCGCATCTGCTCGAAGCGCAGAGCCGCTTCCCGTCCTCGCTTTTCGCCGGCGTTCGTGACGACGGAAAAGTGAGGCGACCGCACTTCTACCCACTCCGGCTCGGCCCCGAAAACAGGCGCAGCGAGGCCCGCCACCGTCATGATAAGGAGGGCGTTCCACCAAGACCGCAGTCGTTCGCTAGAGCCCATCAACGCACCCGTTGGACGGTTATCGTACAACAGTCCGTGCGGCCCCACTGGTCTTCGTGCGAGGCTTGCTGCTCCCCAGCCCGTTCGCGAGACGAAACGTGACATGTTTCGCAACCTGCGCTGTGCGCCATGTCCGCGCAGGCACTCATATCGCTGGAGGTCATCCGCATCTATCGTGGCCTGGTGGAGGAAGACGCCACACGATCTGAGTCCCAGTTCGCGTTCTACCTCGACCAAGCTGCCCTGGTCACTCTTGGCGTCTGCTATGAACGTTTCCCACGCTTCGGCGGTGGCGCTTACCATCCAATCCTACGGAGCCTGGAGACCTTTACCGATGAACCGCTCCGCTCCGCCATCAGGGATCACGAGAAACGGGCCACGATGGTGCTCGACCTTGAGGAGAAAGTTGCGGCAGCGGCTCTCCATCGGTGTGAGCGCGCCGGATGCGAACACGATGCCGTCCCAGTAAACATGGGTATGGATTCGGACAATTGATCGAAGGACGCGGCTCTTATCAAACGGCCTGACGATCTGGTCAGGCTTAAAGAAACCTTCTTCGGCACTTGATGCGCTTAAATCCAACACGAGCACAGGGTTAACAAAGGAAGCAGCCATTTAGAAATTTGAAAGAAAAACTGTAGGCAACTAATCACGATCAGACCAATGGCAAAAAGCTTCGGCCTGTCCTTACGATGTGCACTTCGCAACAAAACTCAGGCTCATCCTTTCAACTTTTCCCACTACCGAAATGCCGCCCCGACGGTGAGACAGCTCCTACTCGACAGCAAAACCTCCGATACCGATCCACAACTGCGCCAGGAGTTGCAGATTCTTCTTGTAAGTACGAGTGGCTGTGAACTCCCTTCCTCCCCGCAGGCGGAGCACATACTCGCCCGGAGACGATAGATGAATCTCTTCAACCAATGCCGCGTTCACCAGCACAGATCGATGAATTCGCACAAACCCGTGCGGATTGAGCTTTTCCTCGATGGTCGAGATCGACTCTCGCAGCATGTGCGAACTTGAAGTATGCAATAACAAGACATGGTTTCCCTTGGCTTCCACCGCGATAACGTCCGCTGCATCGATGAAGAGAATTCTCCCCTTAGCTTTGATCGCAATCCGCGCAGACTTCCCCATCGCGAGCGTCCGTGTCTGGGGTACGACTTCACGAATATGCGGATCACCGTTATCCAAAAGACCTCCATTGCCCGTTTCGTCACTGCTCCTGTGCCCGAAGTCCATAGTGGCCCTGCACGCCGTCAATCGGCGTCTACTTCCAGTTCATCCCGTTCCAGTTCATCCCGCTCCCTCGCTGCGGCCCTTGTCATCCGCAAAGTATCCTTGCTTCGACATCATGTAGGTCATCCCGCCAGGTTCCAGCGGCGGCAACCCTTTCTTCTCGAATGTTTTGATGCCGTCGAGGATCTGAGCTTTGCACAGTCCAGCCAATACGATCCCCTTTCTTTCACTTCACCTCCGTCACTTGCTCCCGCGCTTCGTTGTATGTCCCGAACTTCTTCGCCACTACCTTCAGCGTGGGATAGAACTGCACAAACGTGTGCTCGACGGCGGCATGAGCGTCATGGCACGACCAGCAGACGTTGCCCTTGGGCATGGCCTCAGCGGTTTTGCCGTCGACGTTGAAAAAGTAGTAGGCCCACTTATCCGGATTGCGCGCCGAATCTTTTACCTCGGCGACAAGCCCCGTCAGATCGGTCTGATAGTGGCCCCTCTGGTTGATGGAACTTCGGCTCGCTGCATCCCGTTCGTCAATCACGAACATGCTCTGCTCCGGCCACTTGCCCGACTTCGCGAATTCGTCGTAGGCCCAGCGCTGCACAAAAACATTGGTAAACATTTCGTGGCTGTCGGGGCCTGGGCTGTAGTTCATGCCATAGCCGGCGGAGAGAAACATCCATTCGCGGTAGTCGGCAGGCCGGATAAGCTGGCCCTTCTGGTCATATTGCGGCTTGGGCGCTTTTTCTTCAGACGCGGCGGCTAGCAGCGCAAGGCAAGTAACCACAACAAGGCCAGAACACAACACGCTCTTCATAGATCACAACGTCCTTTCCGATTTTTCAAATAAAGAACGCAACTGTTTGCCGGCAAACGAAATGACTCTTATTCCGGCTTGACTGGGTCCGGCGTTCCATCCGACCACCAGCCCGCGGGAACCATGAATTCATCGATCGGTTCCGGATTGCCCCTGAAGTGTGGATGCAGCATCACGGGAGAAAGGGGCAGATCTACACCCCAAACGGAACCGTCCATGAGCGGAGTGTAAAACATCAGGTGAGCCATCCAGTTGGGGTGACTGCCATCGTTAAGGTGCTGTTCTTTCGACATCATGTAGGACATGGCTCCAGGCTCCAGGGGTGGCAGCCCTTGCTTTACGAATGCCTTCATGCCTTCAAAGATCTGAGCTTTGGATTGACCGGCCAATACCATCTCCGTTCTTTTAATCGTAATTGGCAGGATGGAGCGGGCAGCTGGTGGATTGAAGCAGACCGGCCCTCGACTTTTAGGGTCCCAAAAGTTGTCAGCACCATCGCCCTCGAATTGGCCCATCCACGCTCGATCCACAACACATACGAAACCATTCTTGCCTTTGGCTGCCGTTTCATAGCCATGCCGTCCAAGGACGAGGACATCGGCATCGCGCGAAATGGCCTCCGGGGCCGCGCTCCGCGCCATGGCAATCTCGGCGTTGCGATCCATTAAGTATTGATCAAGCGGAGCCATGCTTGGATACGACATTTGACGATCCTGCGCCCGCGCCTGCCAGCCCGCGTCCAGAAAAATAATCAGTGCGAAGCTTAGAGAGGCAATCGCCTGGAGTCTCTTTCGGTTCATCACTTCCTCCTGTGTTGGCTGAATCTCACCGCAGTTGTTTTTCAGAGGGACAGATCCGATCGTTTTTCTCCTTCCATCCTCCCTCGTCCGCTCTCGCTCGGTGTGCCTGCAGTCGATGCGAACTCGCCGAGCCTACGAACCGGTTGGTATGTAACAGTGTCAAACTGTCAGTTAGAACCGATGCGATCAGACCCGCTTGCGGTTGCCCGGCGGGCGCAGGGACCGCAGCCAGTCCACGATGTTTCTGATCCCCGCTTTCATCACTTTCGGATCCTGAGCATTCTTTGCCAGCGAGCCATAGCCTTCGACCATCGCGCTCAGTAAGCCAGCCGCGTCAGCGGGTTCCACGTCGCGGCGAACGCTTCCGTTGGTCTGGCCCTGTCGCAAAACGGAGGCAATGGCCTCGCGCCGGGCATCCAAGACTATCGCCAGTCGCTTCCGGAATCCCGCGTCAAGAGGAGACATTTCCTGCGCCAGATTGATCAGGGGACAGCCACCCCGTACATCCGCGGGCCGAACGGATAAACCTTGAACAATGCCAATCAAAGCGTCGATAGGGTCCTTGCCTCTCTGCAGAGGACGCAACCACTGGTCGTGGTGATTTTCTGCGATGACCTCTTCGACGACGGCGTATCCCAAGGCTTCCTTGCTTTTGAAGTGGTAGTACAGCGCTCCCTTGGTGACGCCAGCTGAGGCCAGAATTGTGTCTAGGCTGGCGCTCTGGAAACCCGACTTGTAGATCTCGCGGGATGCCGCCTGCAGCAAGCGCTCCCGCGTGCGCTCAGGATCGCGCAACCTAGTCGCTCTACGTTTCGGATTCTTGCGTGCTGCCGACATACCAACCAGTATGTATCCTCGAATCACCAGATTCAAGCTCGGAAGCAACCTCCGGAAATCTGGACTTTTGGAAATTCCTTTCCTGTTTGATGTAGTCCGACAGGACGCAGTGACAGTCTTAACAGAGACGCACCTTCAAGCGCACGATATACGCTGTGAAGACTGTCTAGTTGACATCCCGCATTTCATAACTGCAGATCTGATAATTGAGCTAACCGATTGAAGAATCGATGAGTGCGATTTGGTTAGCCTCTTGCAAACACTAGAGGGGTCGTGGCTCTGGGCCGGTGTCAAAGTTCTCAGGGTCTTGGAAGTTGAAATTGATTGGGAATTGCCTATCTATTGAGTTGAGGAGAAAGCCAATGAATCGAGCCGTCTTCACCGTTAGAACGCTTGTGTTAGGAATTGCATTGTTGAGCCTAGCAACTCTTGGTGTCAATCTATCCCTTGGCCAAGCCATCAGCGGCAACATGGTGGGTACGGTCGTAGATTCTTCCGGCGCGGCGCTGGCTAATGCGGAGGTTACTGCCACGAATGTGGCCACGGGATTAGCTATCACCAATAGAACAAATAACACCGGCGAGTACCGGTTTGACAACCTTCCGATTGGCAACTACAAGTTCACCGTAAAAGCCACCGGCTTTCGAACCACTACTGAACTGGCCGAAGTAGTGTTGAATCGCACTGGCACAGTCAACGTGAGCCTCTCGCCGGGAGCCGCGACTGAGACGGTGGAAGTCTCGGGAGAGGCTCCGCTGGTCGACACGACGACCGCGCAATTGCAATCCAGTTTCGACGCGCGCCTGTCGCAGGATTTGGGGATTACCTCCGCAGGCGGAGCGGGAGCCGGAGTCTTGAACCTGTCGCTGTTGAGCCCGGGGGTTACGAATTCGAGCGCGTTGAACTTGGGCTTTGGTCCGTCGGTCGGCGGTCAACGCCCGCGCGACAATAACTTTACGGTTGAAGGCGTGGACAATAACAACAAGACTGTGACCGGAGCTCTGATCACCGTTCCGAATGAGGCGGTGGAAAACTTTACTCTTCTGTCGAATCAGTTCAACACTGAGTTCGGGCACTCTTCGGGGGGCCAGTTCAACACCAATATCAAGAGCGGAACCAACAGCTTCCATGGTTCGCTTTATGAATATTTCAGAAATCGCAACCTGAACGCAGTGGACAACTTTTGGATACTCCAAGGTCTCAAGGAGAACCCGCGTCTCGACAATAATCGCTACGGGGGCACCATTGGCGGCCCAATCATCAAGAACAAGCTGTTTTTCTT
The DNA here is from genome assembly GCA_963696025.1 of uncultured Acidobacteriota bacterium. Classification (GTDB taxonomy): domain Bacteria; phylum Acidobacteriota; class Terriglobia; order Terriglobales; family Acidobacteriaceae; genus JABCYV01. The sequence continues at coordinate 167,204 of CAVOII010000011.1, read as the reverse complement.
TACTAATTACGAGCGTCAGGAGATCGGCCTTACCGGGAGCAGCGGTCTTCCGGTAGTCACGCCCACGGCTGCAGGTTTGGCCGCTATCTCCGCAGATCCCACGATTAATGCAACCAACTTTTCAATTTTTAAGCAGTATCTAGCGGTCGCCCCAACGGGGAACGGGTGCATTCAGTACAATCAGAGCCCTGTTAACGGCAACGAACCTGGGCAGGTAGGGTTATTTACTACCCCGGCGAACGGAAGTTGCCCTGCTGGCATGGCTGAGGTCGGGACCATTACTCTCGCGGCAGGCGCATTCCAAAACTATACGAATTTCGTTCAAAGCGTCGACTTAAACCTATCCGAGAAAGACCAGATTCGTGGGCGCTATGTCTACAACAACGTGGGCGCGCTCGATATTAATGCCAGCCTGCCAGCTTTTTATCTGGTTGAGCCTTCTAGGTTTCACTTGTTCACCCTCGGTGAGTATCACACCTTCTCGCCCGCGGTATTGAACGAGTTCCGGGTAGGGTTCAATCGTTTTGCGAATACGGTTCCTGCCGGGAACTTCCCGTATCCCGGTCTGGATGCCTTTCCTAACATTCTTCTAAACAATCTGGGCGGCGTCAATATCGGGCCAGACTCCCAGGCACCGCAATTTACCATTCAAAATTTCTACGGTGTGGTTGACAACGTCACTTGGACTAGGGGTGCTCACAGCTTCAAGTTCGGCGGCGAATACCGACAGTATATTTCTCCGCAGGGCTTTACTCAGCGCCAGCGCGGCGACTACGAGTACAACAGCGCGCAAATGTTTCTGGAAGATTTCACGCCTGACATCATTGGTGAGCGCAGCACTGGCTCCAGCACGTACTATGGCAACCAGAAAGCGGTCTACTGGTACGCCAATGACACCTGGCGCTTCAACCAGCACCTCACGCTGAATCTTGGGGTGCGCTACGAGTACACCACTAACTCTACGGGCGAGAATCGCCAGTCTCTTAACAGCATCTCCAATCAGCCTCAAATCACTGTCGCGGGAGTTAATGAGCCCCTGGTATTCAATGCGCCTACCACACCGAAGAACAACTGGGCGCCTCGCGTCGGAGTGGCGTACTCGCCAGGGACCAGCGGCAATACCTCAATCCGTGCCGGCTTTGGCATGGCGTATGACGTGCTTTATGACAACATCGGCATTGTCGCTCCCCCTCCTCAGATCGGATCAACTGCTGACGTCGATCTCAATAACGGCACAAGACCCTTCCTCGCGACGGGTGGCTTGCCAGGCGGTGGTGGTACTGGCATAACGATCCTCCCTAAGGCTGATGCGATTGCCGCTACGTCTGCCTGGATCCCACCACAAACCAAATGGCCGTATTCGATCAATTGGAATTTCGGCATCCAGCATTCGTTCGGCAAGAGTTACACCGCTGAGGTCCGCTACGTTGGCACACGCGGCGTGCACTTGGATGTTCAGTCCAGAATTAATAGACAGTCGCTGGTAAGCAACACGCCCGAGACCGCAACCACTGGCTTTCTGCCGACGTATTTGCAAGCACCGTCGCAGGCCACACTCGATGCTCTACCGCTGGCGTTATGCGTTCCGGATGGCAGCGGTGGCTGCTCAAGCGGCTTACAATCCAGGAGCAGCTTCCTTCCTCAGTATGCCGCCGCGGGTTTCGCCAGCAACATCACTGCCGATTTGCCGCTCGGCAGTTCCAACTACCACGGGTTGGAGAGTTCGCTCCAGCGACGTTTCAGCAATGGCTTGACGTTCCAGGCGGCCTACACCTACAGCCGCACGATCGACAACAGTACGGCGGATTTCTTCACCACCAGCCTTACTCCCCGTCGTCCGCAAGACTTCCAGGACATCGGCGCCGACAGATCCGTCTCTCCTCTTTCCCGCACGCACCGCTTTACCTTGGCGGCTGTTTACGATCTGCCGTTCTTCAAGGGTGGTAATTGGTTCATGAAGAACATCGTAGGGAACTGGGCGTTTAGCCCAATCTACACTTACGAGTCTCCGCAATGGGCCGACGTGCAATCCGCCTCGGATGCGAACTTGAACCACGATAGCGCCGGTGATCGGGCTGTCTTCAACCCGAGTGGAGTCCCGGGTACGGGAAGCGACGTCACCGCTTTGACGAACACGGCTGGCAATGTTGTAGCTTACCTGGCGAACAACCCCAGCGCCCAGTACATCGTAGCCGGAGCGGGTGCGCTGGCCACCAGCGGCCGCAATACTCTGGCCACCAGGCCAACCAACGATTTGGACCTTGGCACCTATAAGGACATAAACATTACCGAGAGGTTCAAGTTTCGTCTGGGTGCGCAGTTCGGCAATATCCTCAACCATGCTCAGTACATTCCGGGCAGCAACCCCGGCACGGGACTTGGCGTAAACGACGTGGCTGGTTTCAATACCATTACCGGTGGTTACCTGAACTATCTGACGCCTGGGAATGCAAACTTCAACAATCCAAAGTCGGTGTTCGCCAGCAACGCGCGTACGATGGCGATCATTGCCAAATTTACCTTCTAGTTCTGTCGTGCAAAAACAGCAGTCATAGGGAGGCTCGAAAGAGCCTCCTTAATTGTGGTGTTTGATTTTGTCGCGAGGCCGAAAAGGCGTGGTGCAAAAACCTATGTCGACGCAAACCTCGGGCGCGGAACATGTTGAACAGGTGATTGGGCGAGCACACCAAGAACTCGAGTCGCTTTTAAAGCAGCGCGCAGCGATCATTAAAAGAATTGGCACCATCAAGCAGACAATTTTGGGGTTGGCAAACCTGTTCGGTGATGACGTGATTGGCAATGAACTGCTGGAACTCATTGATCACTGTTCGGACGCTCGACAGCCGGGATTCACCAAGACCTGCCGCATGATACTGATGGAATCTGGCCGGCCGTTGCTGACGCAAGAGGTGTGCCAGGAAATCAAAAGGAGGAATCCGGCCTGGCTAGCCCGCCAGAAAGCTCCTCTGGCTTCGGTCTCAACCGTGCTCCACCGGTTGGCTAGCTATGGAGAGGCCCGTCCCCTAGCCAACGATAGCGGCCAGCGCACTTGGCAATGGGTAAGAGACAACGGTGAGCATCCGCCGGATTCGTTCAGTCAAGGGAATGTGTCCGAAGAAGCATAGCGGAAGTCACTAGCCGGAACAGCATTTTGTCGGCGGCGTGTGCACGTCGATAAACATCAATAGGGAAATGGAATTTAGAGCATTGAACACACTCCCGAGGTTCTCATCGCTATCTTTTTCTTGGCTGCGACACGACTGGTAGTTGCTCTTAGTAGTGTTCTCAGGCGGTGCCTATGTTGCGACGAGTTGGTTCAGCTTTCTTGACATTGGTGATCATTTGTGCGGCACCACCAAAAACAGAACCAGAAGCAACTTCAAGCTGCGGATGTACATTGTCTCCCCCCGACCAAGAGATTGAGTGTCGCGACTGACCGAGAAAACTGGATGAATCGCTAACCACTTCCACCATGCCGCTGACTTGCGATTCGTGATGACGTGCACGCCCATAAACCCGAGACCATCCACGTCGTCCATCAAGAGCGATGGAATTCCTCGCCGTTTCTTGCCAGAAAAGGAAACGAACATGAATCTTACGACATGGATGAAGACGACTCTTGCCGACGCCCGGTCAAGCAGTGCGGCAACTCAAGTCGAGGTTCAGGAACCCAGGGTGGGGGCACCCTATCCCAGCGAAACGGCAAAACATGCGGATGTATGATCGTTGGATTTTGAAACTTTTGGCGGTTTTTATGGTGGTGGCATGCGCCGTCATCCAAGGCCAGTCACCGCCAAGGCAGCGGATCGATCCAGGGCTGGCGACGCTAGGAGGCGGGTTCGTCTCCGGCACTGCGCAGGCGAACGGAACAACCCTCCACTATGTTCGGGGAGGGACTGGTTCCGCTGTCATTCTGCTGCACGGCTTCCCCGAAGACTGGTACGAGTATCACCGCGTCATGCCGCTGTTGGCGAAGCAGTTTACGCTGGTGGCAGTTGATCTGCGCGGCATAGGCGGTTCGGTGGAAACGGCAGGCGGTTATGACGCCGCAAATATGGCGGAAGACGTTCATCAACTGGTCGAACACCTGCATTTGGGACACGTTTACGTCGTCGGGCACGATATTGGTGGAATGGTGGCCTATGCTTTCGCACGCCGGTATCCGGAAGCCTGCCGCGGCGTGATGTTGCTCGACACACCGGTGCCGGGTCTTGGGCCGTGGGATGCAGTTAAAACTAGTCCCATTATTTGGCATATCCATTTTCAGCAGACGCCGGACCTGCCTGAACAACTGATTGCCGGGCGGGAAGCTATTTACTTCCGCCATTTTCTCGACAGCGACACCTTTAGTGACGCGGATGTCGCCCGCTATGCCCGGGCTTATGCCGCTCCTGAACATCTGCGCGCGTTGTTGGAGATATACCGGGCCTTTCCCGCGAATGAGAAATTCAATGCAGCGCAGCGCAGCGCGATCAGCCTGCCTCTGGTGCTGGCTCCCGGAGAAAACTCGCCTTTCGAGAAGCTTATGCCGGGCTTTGCCGAAGCGTTACGGGATCATGGGTGGGCAAACGTCAAGATTGAAGTCATCAAAAACAGCGTGCATTACGTTGCAGACGAGCAACCCGAGGCCGTGGCTCAACTCATTGAACGGTACGCCTCGTGACGACGATGGCCAGAGCGTTTGGGGAGAAGATTCTGTAGAAATTCCAGAGAAAGGTGAGGTGCGGGATGAACCTCCGCTTTCGTTGTGGGCTGCTAATCCTTGCATTGCTGGCCGCGTCTTTTGCATTGTCGCAAGACCGGTCCCTTCCGCAGGAAAAAACCGCGATGGTTTTCGATCAAAATATCCGCTACTTCGAAGCCGGTCAGGGACCGGCGGTAATCCTGTTGCACGGACTCGGTGGCGTCAAGGAAGCGTGGATGAGAAATTTCGACGCACTTGCCGCCGGGTATCACGTCTATGCGATCGACCAGATTGGCTTTGGCCATTCCGACAAGCCACTCTTGGATTACAAAATCGCCACTTTTGTGGATTTTCTCTACGCATTCATGCAGACGCAAAACATTGGAAAGGCCACGCTGGTCGGGAACTCTTTTGGAGGCTGGATCGCGCTGGACTTTGCCATGCAGCACCCAAGCATGGTGGAAAAACTGGTGCTGGTGGATTCCGCGGGACTGGCCTGGCAGCGACCTCTAGCGGAGTTGAATCCTTCCTCCATGGCAGCAATGCGCACGCTTTTAGAGTCTGTTTTCTATGACAAGAAAATGATTTCTGACGGTGATGTGCTGCAGGTCTTTACCGACCGCATGCGCAACAACGATGGATATACGATCCAGCGTACAGTGGCGGGATTCGCCACGCCCCAGTTTGAAGATGCGAAGCTGGCCTCCATTCATGTACCAACGTTGGTGATGTGGGGACGGCAGGATGAGTTGATCCCGTTGGCCAGAGGCGAGAAGCTTCGCGACGGCATCAGGGGGGCCAAGCTGGTGGTGTTTGAACAGTGCGGCCACGTCCCGCAGATCGAAAAGTCGGCCGAATTCAACCGTGCGCTGCTGGAGTTTCTCGGCAATTGACAGCGGCGGACGATTATGAAAAAGCTTCGGGTTGGCATCCTTTTCGGTGGGCCGGGAAGCGCCTCTCCAGAAACTCATCGAACGACTTGAGGTTCTCCAGCCGCCAGTACTGACCCGCCCGGACTTCGCACAGATTACCTTGGCTCCCAGGATTCCGCCCGGCGGATGACGTCACCCGATACAAGCCAGATGCCGTATTTCGCCCTCAGAAATTTCTGCAGAGACGATCAATTCGATTCTGCTCCAGCAACCTCCACCAGAAAGAAACATTCGTCAGAACTCCGAAGTCTGGTAGAATGACCGACGCCCTTCGTCAAAAACCCCTGAAAGCCGCGCTAGTAGGCCCCTTTTGCTTGGCCAAGCATGGCCAAAAAACCAACCTGGAAAGGAGATCACATGCGAGGAAAGATCCGTTTTTGCTTTTGCACTTTGCTGGCATTCCTTCTCGGCCTGATGGTGCCCCAGTTGGCGGGTGGTCGGACGCGGAAGGCAGCAGCATCAGTTGGAGGCAACCTTCTGCCGGACGGTTTCTACATTACTCCTACCGCCGCACCCGGCTCGATTTTCCAGGACCTTCCCACCGGGCTACGCCCCGACGGGTCTGCGAACGCGAATGGTGCGGTGAACACTGCACTCAGCCCAGACGGCACCGCCTTACTGATCTTAACTACGGGTTACAACACTGGGTTCAACACGCAGGGACCGAGCGGTATCCCGATCGTGCACCCTGCGCTCGACCCCCTCACGGGGAAACCGACGTCAACCACGACCCCGAATGCGGAATGGGTGTTCGTTTTCGACGTCCGCGGCAAACGGCCAGTGCAGAAGCAACTGATAAACATTCCCAATACCTATCACGGCTTGCTGTGGGATCCGTCAGGCAGCCGATTCTACGTTGCCGGAGGTATCGACGACCGCATCTTCGTGTTCAAGGCGAGTACGACCGGACCTAGTGCCGACGCGACGTTCGCACCGGATGCTCCGTTCGTGCTCTTGAACCACAATACCCCAGCTGACGTGCCGATACAGGAGTTCCCCACTGGCGGCTTGTTCAAGAACACTCCTATCAACGATAACCCCGTTGCACTGGGTATGTTTATGCCTTTCAGCGCACTTGCCGCTGGGTTGGCGATCAGCCCGGATGGCTCGACCTTGTACGTGGCCAACTATCAAAACGATTCTCTGTCGATAGTGGATACGGCAACTCGCACAGTCTCAAACGAGGTGGTTTTCTTTTCGCCTGGACAGAAGACAGCGATCGGAGAAATGCCTTACTGGCCGGTAGTGGTATCGGATTCTACGGGCGCGCCGGCTAAGACGTATGTGAGCAGCCAACGCGACGGCCAAGTCCTATCGGTGGGCCCTACAGGATCGTTCAAGTTGATCAAGGTCGGTGGCGAGCCGAATCGTATGGTGCTGTCCGCCGATCAGCTTCGACTCTACGTCGCCAACGGCGATCTTGATGAGATCGAGGTGATTGATACCACGAAGGATGTTGTCAAGAGTCGAATCTCCATAGCTCGTCCGGGCTACAAGTACAAGGGCTCCAGCCCCAACTCCCTGGCCCTCAGCCCAAACGGCCGCCAGCTCTACGCCACGCTGGGCGGCGAGAACGCCGTGGCGGTCATCGATGTTGCATCTGAGCAGTTACTCGGCCGCATCCCCACCGGCTGGTACCCCAGTTCGGTGACGGTCAGCGCCGACGGCAAGACGTTGTTCGTGGTAAACATGAAATCGAATGCCGGCCCCAACCTGGAATACCGCACCGACTGCCCCGGCATGGGCATACCACCGGAGTTTTCGACGCTTCTGTGCCCGCCACCGAATCCGACCTCCCGTAACGAATACATCCTGGCCCTGCTGAAGGCGGGACTTCTCACCATTCCCGTGCCGGACGCCAACACCCTCGGCTATCTGTCAGATCTCGTTGACGCCAACAATGGCTTCCTCAACCCGCGACACGATCCCATGATGGCGTTCCTGCACGACCACATCAAACACGTGATTTACATCCAGAAGGAAAACCGTACTTATGATCAGGTGCTGGGCGATCTGCCACAGGGCAATGGCGATCCGAAACGCGTGCAGTTTCCACGCCCAATTTCTCCGAACCATCACCTTCTCGCAGAACGATTCGCTCTGCTCGACAATTTCTACGACGCAGGCGATGTGAGCGGTGACGGCTGGAATTGGGACACGCAGGGCCATGCCAACGATGCCACGGTCAAGAACGTGCTGGTCGGCTATGGCAACGCGAACTTCAACATCCCATTCGACTGGAATGGCAATCCGCGCAATATCGGCATTGCGGTCCCAGACCAGACCAGCGGCACGCCGGGGCCGAGCACTGTCCGCATTACCACGCTGTTCGATCCCACCGGCAACTCATCCATTGAACCCGGGCCCAAGGACATCACCGCTTCGCAAGGCGCCGACGACCTTGACCCCGATGCTCTCGGTGGCTACATCTGGGACACTGTACTTCGGGCTGGAAAGACGGTTCGCCACTACGGCCTGTATGCCGACGAGAATTATTATGTCGTCCCTTCGGCGGGCTTTCCCTTCTATTTGCCCATCGTCCGCGACGCGTTCGCAAAGAAGGCAGTGCAGGCCGTCCCGGGGCGCCCATCTCTCCGCGGTCGCACGGATCTTTACTATCGTGGCTGGGACCTGAACACGCCCGATCAGTACCGCTTTGAGGAGTGGAATCGTGAGTTCACTGAATACGTGAAAAATGGCAATCTACCCGACTTCGAGATGGTCGATTTCATGGAGGACCATTTCGGCAATTTCTCGTCGAATGCCGCGAATCTGGAAAACCCACTCGCGCAGATGGCGAGCAACGACTACGCCTTGGGCCGTCTGGTCGAGTCTGTGTCTAAATCGCCTTATTGGAAAGATACGGCGATATTCGTAGTAGAAGATGATGCCCAGAACGGACCCGATCATGTGGATGCACATCGCTCGACGGTTTTCGTGGCGTCTCCCTATACGAATAGCGGCGCGGTCATCCACACGAATTACAACTCCACCAATGTGGTCCGGACCATCGAAGATATTCTTGGTGTCAATTACCTCGGTCTTAACGATGCCAACGCCAAACCCATGTCCGACGTATTCATCCAACAACCCAACCTGCAACCCTATATCGCGCCTATTCCCGGTATATTGTGCCAACCTCCGGTGGACCCGAACCTAGTGCCCGAATGCCACAACCCAGGAAATCGGCCGATAACGGTCGCGGTCAAATCGTTACACGACGGTGCATGGTGGGCGCGAGAGACCAAGGGCTTTAACTTCAATCACCCGGACCTCATCAATGCCGATTTGTTCAATCGGATTCTGTGGAAGGGAATTATGGGAGATGACAAACCCTACCCTGGCCATGGAGGTCAGCAGGCGAATCGCGAACCGGAGGAAGCTGATCGCGATTGACCTGGCATCCAGTGTTTTGCAAACCCCGCGAAGAGGGCTGGTGGCGTCATGCCGCCAGCCTCAGCTTCTCGGGCAAGATTTGGGCTGACGCACAATTGGCGCTCCACAAGACTAGAACCTATCTCATAAATGTACTCGCCCGGCCTGTACGCTGCCACACATAGTGTCCGGTTTGTCCGTAATCCGGGGGACACTCGTCCACCGCCAGAAGGGTCGTGCCAACAATATCCGGATTTAAAAAACAGCAGCGCGACGGCAGCGAAACATAGGAGTCAAATCCGCAGCAAACAAACCGCGCAACCGACCGCGATCAGCGGCCCCAAGAGCCGCAACCGCTCCCAAGACTTATGTTGGCTGTCTATTTAAGTCAACGAATTGGTTTAAGAACAAAGGTTGACCCGTGAAAGTACTCGTCCTCCTATAGCCGCGAAGACCTGTTATCGAAAGATGTCGAATCTGATTGAGAGCGGATCGATCAGGGATGGGTGCCTCCAGCCGTCAGACACGCTCTCGCAGTTTCGCGCATTGAGTGCACTCGGCGCGTTGCGCCTCCACTGGCCGGAGTATCTGATGGAAGCGAGCGAGTTGGGCCTGTACATGTTCTTTGCTTGCGCATTCACAGCCTTATTACAGCACCCTGTTTCGCCGGTCCGACACATTATCAGCAGCAGCCTGGCTCGCCGGGCGCTTTATGGATTAGCGATGGGAAGCACGGTGATTGGGGTCGTCACGACCCCGTGAGGGAAGCAGTCTGGAGGTCACTTCAATCCGGCGATAACCTTCACCTTTTACAGGCTGGGGAAAGTGGCGCTGTGGGATGCGTTGTTCTACGCTGCAGCACAATTTTTCGGCGCGATTTGTGCCGTTGCGATCGCCACATATGTACTGCGAGGAGCACCGGAGAATAGTGCGGTACGGTACGCCGTGACAGTGCCCGGGGTGTATGGCAATGCTGGTGCATTCATTGGCGAATTGACAATCTTTTTCGGCTTGATGATCACGATCCTGTTCCTGACCAATGGCAAGAAACTGGCGCGCTACACACCGTATTTTGTCGGTGCACTGTACGCGATGTACATCGCGTTTGCGCCCATCTGGAAAAGCAATTTCCGGTAAGAATCTATGGTCGCTTCGTCTATTCCGAGAGCCGATAGCACTGCTCGGGCTTCTTTTTCCGAAGCGTAGGTCTGCGAAGAGGTGGAATTGTGCTGAGGCTTGGCTACGCTAATCCCAATGCTGCCATTTTGACGGCTGACGCTTATCACTACAAGCATAAGGAGCAGCTCGGCGCTTAGACGGCGGGAGGTAACGACTGGGATGTCCCGAGGGACTCAGTTCTGCTGGTGCATGGGAGCATGCTCGGGGATAGTGGTTCTTCCACGCTTGAATACCAAGAAGACCAACGAAAGCACAATGACGGCGCACGCGATGAATATGATAACCCCGTTACATTGCTTCCCGACGATCAACTTGGTACTTTCCAAGCGAGTTTACTGGAGCGAACTGGCAACTGAGGAGAAGGCATTATTCGCGTTCGAACCGACTAGACGAATAGTGGCGACTACGAGGACTAGGATCACGGCCAACATCACGGCGTACTCGGCAATATCCTGACCGTTGTCCTCGAACCATAATCGAGAGATCAATCCGAACATGTACCCCCTAGTCGACACGACCTAGGTTGCCATCGGTCGTGCGACCATACCATCGGGTAAGGATTGTATTCCTGCGACGGGGACAGTGGAGGGCGGCGGTTCTCTGGCTCATACCGCATCAATAGACTGCATACCCTTCACTGGTACAGCGCGCACCCCGCCGATCTAGGCGGGTTTTCCTTTGGGATGGGGAATGCCTCGACGTGTTTCTCTGCGTGCCAGAACTATGTTTCGTTGCCGGATCAACTCTTCCAATTTTTCCCGGTCTGGCTCTGTGATAATCAATGCACAGAGGCTCTTGATCTCCTTCTCGCCCTGGTGGTACGACGTTACCACTATGCGATTGCTCGCAATATGTGAGATTCCCTGTGTGTCCTGGACCGTGGGGCCACCCTTTCCAAAAACGTCTCCGAGCACGCGGTCCCTTCGGACCATTCTGCTCTGCGCCATGATCACCCACGCGAGCGCTCCAGATTTCATGCTGTCCTCCCGTTCGATCTGACCACCTAAGAAGCACCGTCACGGCTTCGCGCCCCAGGTCGGCGTAACGCAGTTCAGGTCGGGACACGCGACAGTTAATCCGGTCGTGATGCGCTGAATGTCGGAGCCATCCAGGTTCATGGTGTAGATGTCCATCGCGCCGGCTGCGCCTCCCCGGTCGCTCGCGAAGACGATCTTCGTTCCGTCCGGCGAGTACGCTGGATCCTCGTTGTGACCGGTGCCCGGTCCGGTTAACCGCTTCAAGTTCTGCCCTTCCGGGTCCATCAGGAAAATGGCGTTCGATCGGGGCGTGTTGTGATGGTCGATCACCGCGATGTGCCGGCCGTCAGGCGAGACATCGAAGGCGAATCCTTCAAACGCTGGAGCCGTCAATTGCCGCCTGTGTGAGCCGTTGATGTCCATGATCCAAACGGCAGAGATCAGACCTCCGGTAGTGCTAAAGAAGACTATCTGTTTCCCGTCGGGCGTGTAGATGGGCCAGAACTTGTCCCAGACATCGTGCGTGAGGACGGTCTTCTTTCCCGTTCCATCTGCATTCATGGTGGCGATCACAGTCTTCCCGTTCTGGAGCGTGTGAGCAAACACGAGTTGGGTCCCGTCCGGTGACCAGTGTGCCCCGCAATCCGCGCCGTCGAACGTTAGTCGCGTCAAGCCGGTGCCGTCTGCGTTGACCACATAGAGGTCGGGAGAGCCGAAAGATTCGAGGCTGTCGTCGCAGAAGACAATCTTCTGTCCGTCCGGCGAGAATGACGGAAACAATGGCTCAAAAAAGGTGGGTGGCAGGTTCGTGATCTGGACGATGTCGCTGCCATCGGGGTTCATTGTGTATAGCTGCCAGCTGCCGGCGCCGCGGTTGGCGACGAAGGCAATCCGGCCGTTGTTACCCGGGAAGGTGGCCCAGGCGGGGGCAGCTGCGAGCAACAGAACTAGGGCGACAAACCGGATGGTTGGGATGAATGAGCTGATATTGCCTCTGGCCATGCGCATGATGCCTCCTTCTTCGCGGTTACGGATGCTTCCGCATGTGTCGTCACGTCCGGTGCACTAATTCGACGCTGGCCCCCAGCGCGGGGTATAGCCGCCTCGCTCGATTCGCTTGAAGCCGCGGCTGGTCATCAGCCGCTCCCCCCGCATTCCACTTGCCAGAGACGGCTCCATGGCTCTGGTCTGCGACCTCTGCTGTACCAATTGCTGGGCACTCCCGTCGGGATTGATGACGCAGACCGCAAAGCTGCTGAAGTCCGGGGCGTCACACTCAAAGACGATCTTGTCACCCTGCGGGGACCAGGAGCCGGAATAGTCATGCCGGCCCGAATGATAGCCATTCCAATGACGGTTGGTGTTGGTAAGCGGGACCGGATGGCTTCCGTCGGCATTGATCAGCCAAAGCTCTTCGTCCAAGATTGTCGACAAATTGTTATTGGTCGAGAGTGCTATTTTCGTCCCGTCCGGTGACCAGTCAGGATTGAAAGCGGTGAGATCTGGTGAGGTGAGGAGGCGGAGGTTGGAACCGTCGGCATTGACCAGATAGATCGCGCACAGGAAACCGTCGTTTCGATTGCGGCTGGTGAATGCGATCGTCTTGCCGTCGGGCGAGTAGGCAGGAGAGAAGTCGAATACTGCGGTATTAGAGTTAAAGTTTGTGATAGCGCTGAGCTCTGTGCCGTCGGCTTGCACCCGGTAGATAGCGCAATGAAACCCGCAGCGGGTGAAGACGATCTGACTGCCGTCTGGCGAAAAGCTGGGGTCTGAATCCGCGAAAGACGGGTCCTTCAATAGAAGATGCTGGTTGCTTCCGTCGGCATTCATCGCCCACAGCTGAAAATTAGTGATGGCGGAAAGATCAGCCGCGAATACCAATTGTTTACCATCAGTCGACCAAGATGCGCAACATGTCTGGCCTCCCTTCGCGCCAAATGTGGTGAGCTGCTTCACATCACTCCCATCGGGATTCATGGTGAAGGCATCGCTGCCGTTTGTTCCCGTGTTCTGGATGAAGGCGATACGGCCGTTCTTTCCCGGAAATGTGGCTTGCGCTGGTGTGGCCAAGACGGCCAGCAGCGCCACGACGGTCCCCACGAGCAGTGAACTTCTTCCCTTGGCGGTCATGACTGTCCTCCTCAACGGTGGCCTTTCTCAACGCCCGACGGCAGCCCGGCTAAGAAAGTTTGCGAGCATGACGTGAGACTGGCCCGGCGCTTGGCTGTACTCGACAGGTACAACGCCACGCTTAGCCGCGCAAACTAACGTTTCTTTCCCCAAACGCGCAATGGCCGCGAGGTTTGTTGTTGGTTAGTTTTGCATAAGGGTCTATCACATTGAACTTAGGATACTTATATCTTCCATCGCGTATAGATGCTGCGTGTTAGAATCCGCCGGTTGCACTTCACCAGGTGCTGCATGGCCTCATCGAAGCCGTCCTCGCCCATTCTTCGCTTCGGGCCCTTCGAGCTAGACGCAGCCGCAGGTAGGCTTCTGAAATCCGGAACCCCCATCAAGCTGCAGCCGCAACCATTTCGCGTTTTGCTGCTATTGATCGAACGCGCCGGTCAGGTGGTCACCCGAGAAGAAATCCAGCAATGCGTGTGGGGCGATTCGACTTTTGTCGATTTTGAGCATGGGATCAACTTTTCGATCAACCAGATTCGTGGCGCTCTCGGTGACGGTGCCGAAAAACCTCGCTATATCGAAACTGTTCCTCGCCGGGGATACCGGTTCATTGGCCCGGTCGTCAGCGGGGCAAACGCCCATGCCGCAACGGTTGCCGCTGCTGCGCTCGTCGAAAAAGAAGAGGATTCAAGCAAACCTCTCGTTGCTGGTCATGAGCTCTGTTCGGTTGCGGACCTGATCGGCAAGAAAATCTCGCACTACCGCATCATCGAAAAGCTCGGCGGCGGTGGGATGGGCGTCGTGTACAAAGCCGAGGACCTGACGCTTCACCGGTTTGTCGCCATGAAGTTTCTACCCGATGACGTCGCCAAAGACTCCCAAGCCTTGGCCCGCTTCCAGCGGGAGGCGCAGGCGGCCTCGGCTCTCAACCATCCCAATATCTGCACAATTTATGAAATCGGGCAGCAAGACGGCCATCCGTTCCTCGCAATGGAATTTCTGGATGGCATGACGCTGAAGTATCGGATCGCGGGGCGGCCGCTGGAGACCGAAACAGTGCTGTCGCTGGGAATCGAAATTGCAGATGCGCTCGATGCCGCCCACACCGAAGGCATCGTGCATCGCGACATTAAGCCTGCGAACATCTTCGTCACCAAGCGCGGGCACGCAAAAATCATGGACTTCGGGCTGGCCAAGGTCACAACCGGCATGTTGGCTTCAAGATCCAAAGACGAGGCCCTGGCCGCCAGCACAGTGAGCACAGTTGCCCGTCAAGACTTGACCGATTCAGGGATAGCGCAGGGTACGGTGGCGTACATGTCGCCCGAACAAGTTCGAGCCAGGGAACTGGACGCTCGAACTGACCTGTTTTCCGCAGGAGTAGTGCTTTACGAGATGGCGACGGGCGTGTTGCCCTTTCGCGGTGAGAGCTCCGGCATCATTTTCGAAGCCATTCTCAATCGCGCGCAGGTCGCGCCAGTACGCCTCAATCCAGATCTACCACCACAACTGGAACACATCCTCAACAAGGCGTTGGAAAAGAACCGTGAACTGCGGTATCAGCACGCTTCGGAGATGAGGGCGGACCTGCAGCGGCTGAAGCGAGACGAAGATTCCCGACAGGGGAAAGTATCTCTCGAAGGAAATGCGGCTGCGAATTCCACTCCTGATCTTGTCGGCTCTGCGAGGAAGTCGGTTTTCGAGTCAGATCCGGGTTACTCGCTTGAGGTTGCCGAACGAGGGCCGCGTCCGCTGCCACGATCACGCAACTGGATGCTCGTGCTGGTTGCCAGCGTCGTGATGGTGGCTGCGGTGGTGTTTTGGTTTCGCCCGATACCGGGGCCGAAGGTGGTCGGGTCTTCACAGATAACCCATGACGGCCTCCCCAAATCGGAGCTTGTAACCGATGGCTCGCGTCTTTATTTCACAGAAGTCGCAGCCGGGCATACGATCCTGAGCCAGGTTTCGACAATGGGTGGAGAAACCGCTGAGATTGGTACACCTTTCATAAACTTCCGCCTCGGTGACATTTCGCCGGACCGATCCGAACTTCTGCTTATCCCCTCTTTCCATAATGATTTCGGTCTCGAGTCGCCCCTCTGGAAGCTGCCGCTGCCCACGGGTGCTCCGCTTCGCGTCGGAGATGTCTTGACGAACGACGCAACTTGGTCCCACGATGGAAGGCAGATTGTCTACACACTCGGACACGCCTTATACGTAAGGAATAATGATGGCAGCCAGTCCCGTAAGCTGGCCACGATTCCAAACTACCCGGCGCGGGCACGATGGTCTCCCAAAGGGGATCTAGTGCGATTCACCGAGTACGACCTGCAAAGCAACGCGACTTCACTTTGGGAAGTAGCCCCTGATGGAACCCGCCTTCACCGCTTACTCTCCGGATGGCATGATTCACCGCACGAGTGTTGTGGTAACTGGACCCCGGGAGGGGAGTATTATCTTTTTCAGTCGGCGGGGAATATTTGGGCGCTCCAGGAAAGGGTCGGATTCCTGCAGAAAGCCAACAAGAAGCCGGAGCAACTGACGTTTGGGCCTCTGGCTCTGATGTATTCGGTACCGAGCACTGATGGAAAAAAACTCTTCGTTGTCGGGCAACAACGTCGCGCCGAAGTTGTGCGCTATGATGCAAAATCGAGCCAGTTTGTGCCGTACATTTCGGGAATCTCGGGCGGCCAGCTGGATTTTTCACGGGACGGGAAGTGGGTCGCCTACGTTGCTTATCCGGAAGAAACGCTGTGGCTGTGCAGACCGGACGGGAGCGAACGACAGCAGCTAACCCATTCTCCCCTGCGAGCCGCCTTGCCTCGATGGTCGCCTGATGGCAAGCGAATCGCTTTCATGGCTTCTGAATCGGGGAACCCTTGGAGAGTTTTTCTGATGTCGGTCGCCTCCGATAGCCTGCAGGATCTGCTGCCCGGGCGGAGCAATATGGGTGACCCGAGCTGGTCGGCGGACGGAAACTCGCTGGCTTTCGGATCGGTAGGGGTAGACGCCAATTCTCCGCAGACTGCGATTCTATTGCTGGATTTGCGGACCCACCAGATCTCAGCCATGCCTGGCTCCGTGGGAATGTTTAGTCCGCGCTGGTCACCCGACGGGCGCTTTCTAGCCGCCCTCGCAGATGACTCGCAAAAGCTCAGGCTGTTCGACTTCGCCACGCAGCAATGGTCTACCCTAGCAGACAAAGCAATAGGTTACCCCAGCTGGTCAAAAGACAGCCAGTACGTTTTTTTTGACGACACACAGTTCACTCAGGATCCGGCGTTTTACCGGGTAAAGATTTCTAACCACAATCTGCAGCGCGTGGCCAGCCTCAAAGACATCCGGCAAGTTGTGCTTGAATGGCCCTTTGGTTCCTGGACGGGATTAACCCCAGATGACTCTCCATTGCTGCAGCGTGACATAAGCACACAAGAGATCTACGCCTTGGATTTGCAGCTTCAATAAATTAAAGAATTTATTACTGCCGAAACGACCGTCATAGATTTTCTCTTTGGAGCCATGAATTGACTTCTGCAAGCAGCAGTTCCCGCGGCCGCGCGGCTGGCTTGCGTTACACATCCAGCGAAACACCCACCAGCCCTGCCAAAGCCTGCCAATGTCGTGCGTGCGGAATGCGCTTGCCTGCCCGGATATCCGATAAGTACGGTTCACTCACTCCAAGAGCCGAACATATGCGGGGTTTCGCGACTCTACCCAGCGCTGGCTGAACTTGTTTCACATACACTTCGCGGGTGAGCCAACCGGGGAGGTCCGAAGGTTTCCAATTTTGAATGGCCTGCTCGTGCCGCCGTTGCGTGGCTGACCGCTTCGCTCCCGGCTCCACGTTCGTGCAAGGGCGGGATGGATCACTGGTGTGCACTCCTAGAACCTGACCTCCAGACTGGTTCGTGGTGGTTATTTGAGATGGATGCTGAAGAGGTAGACGGCACAACTTAAACCAACGCATACTCCGACCAGCTGTCGCTTGCGCACCCCCATCTAGCAGTCTTCTAAAAGCTTTAGGAATTCATCCGGGTCGAGAAGAAGTTTGCGAAGATACATTCGCAACATCGGTGGGCGGAGGTTGCCTCCGGGATGGGGCTCGCGAAATGAAACAACTTCTGGACTGCGGCTCGGGCTAACAAACGATCGTGCTGAGCCGGCCTTGCCCTTTTGGGCGGTATAACCCAGTTTTCGGAGCACGCAGACGAAACGTCTCCACGGGACCTGAGTGGGCAGCCCGGACATCAGTTAGACTCTAGGACAACTACGCCAATTACTTCGAGGAGTGTGGACAGTCTCGTGTGAGTCGCAGTACTGAACATTACGAAAGCACCCGGCTCCTCTCTAATGCCCGTCTAATGCCCGATCTCCAAGGCCGCTGTCTCTTCCCAGTCATCGGGCGGCAAAGGCACTCCCCAAATGTTGCGCGGCTCATCAAGTTCGATCCCGCACCGCAGCGGGTTTCTAGGATCGACGTAGACAACGCGAGCCATGGCACGTTTATCCGTCAAATAGACGCAAATCGAGATTCTCATTCCACTACTCAACCCAACTGCCGTTGCGATCAATGCTCCATGAAGGTTGACGACGATGGTCTCGCCATCGCACGTCCGACTCTCAGCGGCACCCTCAATCGTCATTACCACCTTTAGAGGGACACGAGTACTTCTTCGGGACTCACGAAATGTCGCCGGGGGGGACATGAGTGAAAGGATACATGTAGCCGACAACCGATGAAAGCACCAGCGGAGTCACGCAGTGAAGCGATCGCGGCTCAATACCAGCGTCCACCCCACGGAACAATCCAAAAATCGGCTCTTAAAAATCCAGTTCAGAAATGCCAGTCGGCTCCTGCGTTCCCCACCTTCTTCATCTTCCCGGAACCCAACTTTGCCCAACACTTCGGATTGATAGGCCAGGTCAAATGCCCTTCGGTGTTGGCCATCGCAAAACACAAAAATGAGTGTCCTAAAGTGTCGGGTGCCAAAATTGATCTAACTGAAAACAATGTGGAGAGAGCTAAGGCGAAGAACACAGAAGGAAAATAGTTAGAAAGATCATTGTGCCCTCTTGACGACAGTGACAGTCGGGTTCTCCGCGCAATTGTAGAAATCCGTCGCGTCGATCTTAATGTGACCGGCGGATTCATGCGCGTGTCCGAAGATGTGGACGCGCGGCTTGAGCGTGCGAACGGCGGTCAAGAGTCGTGGACAACCAAGCGCCTTTCCATAGAGCCCTTTGTCGAGCACCCCTGCAGGCGGGACATGGGACACGAGGACGTCGCAGGATTGTATGTCTGATCCGCCATACGGAACGCCATAGAAGCGAACCCCGTCGACGTCAATTGAGTTGTTATTCAGGAGAGTGATGCCCTGCTCAGCCAGCAGCTCCTCCGCGTTCGATTGCATCTTCAGAATTAAATCATGATTGCCTTGGACGAACAGCTTTCTCTGATGAGGGAGCGAACCAAGCCAGCGTAAATCACTCCGAAAAGACTGCAGATCATCTCCGCAAAAGACATCACCAGCGACGCATAAAACGTCACCCTCAGGGATCGTAGGACGTGCCCCGTGCGAATCACTGAACATCACGAGGTTCATGTCATTAGTATAGATGGGCCTGCTGGTATGGCCAACTGGCACGGAAGTAGTAGGACGCAGGCACGCCAACGCAATCGAATCTTAGTGCCGAAGACGGTCGCCTGGAATCCAGATTATTGAGCGCTAAATCCGTAAATTTGGAATTAAGAAAGCATGGTTTTTTCGTCAAACATGCAACCACCTCGGATTCGTCTGCACCCTCGACGGTGGGGCCCGTAGTCTTCACGCCCGATGTCGCGCAGTCGAGTCCGGTGATCGGCTCAGGCGGATCGCGGATATTCAGTTGGGTGCCAAGTTGATCTGGTAGAGACTTCGCTGCGCGGTTATCTTCCTTGTGCTTTACGCGGCACTCGAAGACATTTGCTCTTCAACCCTCCACTCCATCCGTCTCTCCAGCCGTCCCAATGGTTCCCGAGAACGACTGCGCGGTATCATGTCAGCATTCATTGTGGTGATAGATTCGGGTGGCCGACATGGAACGCTCGTTGATCTGGATTGAGGGCGATGCGTACGGCTGGGCCTGCTCGAATTGTCAATGGAGATTCCTCGTGCCCACGCTTCTTAGCGGCCAAGAGGCTATGGGTGCTTACCACCGTCTAGCCGGTGTGAAGTTTCGCGAGCATGAGTGCGGGCCTGAAACCAGCCTTTCTGCTGCGAAGCAGGAAATAAAACGGGATGCTGACACCAGTTTCGCAGAGCGTGCTCGGATGCTTGTAAGACGAGGATATAAGCCGAAGGATGCCGTAGAACTTGTACTTCAAGAAATGGAAATCGAACAGGGCAACAATCCGAGGACCATGGTGAAGGCGCGTGCGGATGCCGAAGATTTCCTTTTGAAAGTCCGCAAGGGCCTAATCTGAAGCGACGGGCTAGTTAATCCGGCAGACCGATGGAAGAAAATTCTCGGAGAAGCTTTGCCTTTGGAGAGGTACCTCCGGGGTCGCGCTTTGACTGGCAACAGACCGCCCTATTCGTGGCCCGTTACGTCGGAAGGATCATAGCTGGAATCATTTGTTCGCTTCTTCCGCGGGGGATTGCTGAGAGGTCCCCCCGAAACCTTTTCTGGGCGAGCTATCGTCGTTGAAAAACTTGGGTAGCAAAGAGCGTAGCACCACCACGAGGATTATCTTTGACGCGTGTTCAGCTTGTCGAGTACGCGTTTCAATTCTTCAAGCTTCTGTCCAGCCTCGCCGAGCTTGCCATCCGCTGTTAGACGCTGGTAGTCGGCAAGGTCTTTGGCGGCTTCCGCGATCAGCGCGTTGAGATCCGCTGCGGGCTGGGGAGATGCGGCGGATGCTGGTGCAGCTCGAACTGCCTCCACCGGGACTGCCGCGGCGTTCATCGACGAGACGGCTCCGCCAAAAAGGGCCCCCATCGCCGACTCGAAGGTTGGTCCGTACGCAAGGCGATCTTGCAACGCGAGCACAACGAGACGCAACTCCGGCATCGGGCTCCGCTCAGCCTGCAGGTAGATCGGCTCCGCATACAACAGCGCGCGCCCCGACGGAATCACCAGCAGGGCCCCGCGCCGCACGTGTGAACCTTGCTGATTCCACAGCGTCAATTGTCCGGAGAGCTGGGCGTTTTGATCGATTCGTGCCTCGATTTGCAGGGGGCCGTCGACGAGCTTCGTCTTGGGAAAGTTGTAGACCACCGACGTACCGTATTGTGCGCCGTCACTGCGCCCGGCAATCCAGCCAACCAGATTATTCCGGTTAGCCGGTGTGAATGGCAGAATCTCTACGAACTCCACGCCCGCTTCACCCGGCAGTTTCATCAGCACGAAATTCGGCTGCATTGTCTGTGTCTTTTGTTCACCCGCCTCGCTCATGCCGACTTCAGTAGCCACCGTCCACAGATCCTCTCGGTTGTAGAACACTTCCGGATCCGTCATGTGATACAGACCGTATACTTCCGCCTGCAATTTGAGCAACAACTCGGGGTAGCGCATGTGATTGCGCAGCCCGGGCGGCATCATGGCTGCATCTTTGAACAGAGTGGGAAAGACGCGGCGGTAGGCTGCGATGATCGGATCCTCAGTATCAAACACGTAAAACGTTGTCGTACCGTCGTAGGCGTCGATGACCACCTTAACGCTGTTCCGCATGTAGTTAATGAGATTGCTGTCGAGATGGTAATGGCTCGAGTACGGATAGCTGTCTGAAACCGTGAACGCATCCATAATCCACGATAGCCGGCCATTGTCACCGAGCACGATGTACGGATCCTGATCGTAGGTGAGGAACGGCGCCAATGCCGATAAGCGATCGCGCACGTTGCGCCGCATCAGCAATCGGCTATCCTTGTTCACGTCATCGCTGAATGGTAGCTTCGCGAGGTCGCCACGGTCGAGCGCGATGAGGATGCGACGTAGGAAACCACCGAGGACGATGCCGCCGTTGCCTTCGTAAGACGTTAGGCTGTTGGTCTGGCCTTGCGGGTAGTTGAATTCCTTTTGCCGTGTCTTCACGTAGACGTCAGTATTGGTCAACTCGCCAAAATAGATCTCTGGCCGCGTCACGGTTAGACCAACCACGGTGCTCTGGACGGGCATATTGCTCAGAATCAGCGTGGGTAGGCCTTCCGGCGTGAACCCATTGACCGGGTTCATCGTGATACCGTAGCCGTGGGTGTAGATCAGCTTCTCGTTAATCCAGTTGCGGCTGCTCTCCGGGAGCTTGTCGACGTTCAGCTCGCGCGTGGCGAGCATCACCTGGCGAATCGTGCCGTCGATTTCGTAGCGATCAATGTCGATGTCGGGGAAGTCGTAGTAGGTGCGGATTTCCTGAATCTGACGCAGCGTGTCCTGTAGTGCATGCCAGTCCCAGAGCCGGATGTTTTGAAGCGTAGCCTGATTGTTCGCTGGGTCGGCCGCCTCGACGGTTGTCTCAGCGGGAAACTCACGCAGCGAAACTCGGTTCAATCCGTAGGCCTGCCGGGTCAGGTCGATGTTGTGGGCAATATAGGGCTGCTCGCGAACCAGCTCGTTCGGTTTGACGATAAAGCTGCTGACGTACCAGGCGACTGCTTGAAGCGCGACGTAACAGACCGCGGCCGGAAGGATCGCCGCGACCAGCCAGCGCCCGCGTCGCACCGCCACGGCGTTGACGGCTGCGATCAGCGCACCCAGGACGAGCGCCACACAGACGACGAGCATGCCTGTGAGCGTAACGTGCGCGTCAGTGTAGGTCACACCTCCGAAGATCGTGTGATCATCGAACAATCGCTCGAACCGATCGAGATACACACGCGTCGCGAGGATCAGCAATAGAAACGCGAGCGCGATGGAGAGTCCGCGCCAAGGCAATGTGACAGAGCGGCTGAGACGCCCATTGAGCACACGAGCTCCGCCCGTAATGAGGATGAAGAAAACTGCAAGTACACAGGTAATCACGGCAAGTGTAAGCAGCCAGCCGATGAGGAGCTCCCACGCAGGAAGGGCGAACAGAAAGAAGTTCAGCGGCTTGCCAAAAATCGGGTCCACGACGCCACCGACCGTGGGGGGCGCGTACCAAAAGAGGGCGAACGTCGGCCACGCCACCATCATGGCAGCGCCGGTTGCAGCGGCAATGGCGAGGGAAACACCGAGCGCGACGAGGCGCAGGACAGAGTCAACCGGCAGCCTCACCGGCTGTCCTCCGATGAAAATCGTGTGACCGCCCGGCAAATCGGGAAGATGCGCCCGCTTCAGAGCCAGAAACGATCCGTACAGAATTACGGATGAGGCCGCTGCAAACGCCGTGAAGATTGCCCACTGAAGGCTCAGGGCTTTCCAGAACACGCCGCCGTAGCCAAGCGACCCGAACCACAACACATCTACGTAATACGACAGCGCCGTCCGACCGCCGAAGAAGACGACGGCAAGAACAACGAGAATCAGGAAAAGGAAACGGCGGCGCCGACGCGGCGGCTGCAGATGCGGCTGCGGCCAGTCAATGGACTCGCGCATTCCCCCACCCGGTTGTCAGCAACGCTTCCGTTATTAAGAGTTCCAAGAGAAGCTATTGTACAGGTTGGCGTTGACCGCACGCAGCGGAAGTCGAATCCACGACAATGTTCTGGACCTCGCGGTTCTGCACGTCAATGCTCGCCAGGACACACCTGAACTGGCGAAGAGATCCGCTCCATGCTGCACGATGAGGAAGCCGAAATAACCGCCGCGGCATACCTACAGCGCCCAAGGAAGCGAACAGCCGCCTTTTTGCATCGCACCTCGGACGATCAAATCCTCCATGATGTCTGCCGGCTCAAAGTACTTTCGCAGCGCCGCCAACATCTTTACGTACTCTGTATCGCTTCCACGCTCTTGTGCCGAGGCAAATCCGATCTCACAAGCCAGAATACCGTGCTGCAAGGCATTCCGTCGGTCCGATCCGCCATTGGTCTCCGGTTACCTTGCGGCTGCCCTGCACACCGATTATTTTTTAAGGGCATATCTCGGAGTCCTGCTCAATGTCTTCTTCACCAACTGTCGGTCCAGGCACGGCCACCGCCGCGGCTGTAGCGGCAGCACCATCCGCGTTTTCGACTCCGGCGCTTCTGATGGCTATGCTACGAGCCTCCACTAAGATCAGCGACTTATTCTTCTCGCCCGGAAAGCCACCGATGATTGAAGTCAACGGACGCCTCAATGCCACCGGACCGCGCGCTCTCACTGCGACGATACGCGGAAGATTGCCACCGATCTTATCGGCGATAACAAGCACGCCCTCGCTACGCTCCGAGAACAGGGTTCCTGCGATGTCTCTTACAGTTTGCCCGGCGCGTCGCGTTTTCGCGTGAATGTCTTCATGCAACGAGGCAGCTGCGCAATTGTCATGCGCGTAATCCCGGGGGCCGTACCAGATTTCGCAGCACTTACTCTGCCGGTGGAACTCGAGCAAATCGTCAACCTGCGCAGTGGGATTGTTCTGGTTACCGGGCCAACGGGTTCGGGTAAGTCTTCCACCCTGGCAGCTATCATCGACCTCATTAATCAACAGCAGTGTTATCACATTCTCACCATCGAGGATCCGATCGAGTTTCTGCACAGCCACAAGAACTGTATTGTTCATCAGCGCGAATTGCACAGTGATACGCCGAGCTTTGCGCTGGCTCTGCGCGCCGCACTACGGCAGGCGCCGAAGGTCATTCTGGTCGGTGAGATGCGAGACAAGGAGACCATCGAGATTGCCCTTGAGGCGGCGGAAACCGGCCACCTCGTCATGTCGACTCTGCATACGATCGATGCTTCAAAAACCGTGGAGCGAATTGTCGGCGTGTTTCCGCTAGCCGAGCAGCAGACCGTTCGCAATCGGCTGGCAAAAAGTTTCCGCTACATGATTTCGCAGCGGCTCATCCCGCGCAAAGACGGTACCACCCGAGTAGCCGCGATTGAGATCCTGAAATCAACTCTGCGAACTCGCGAATACGTTGAGAGGGGAGAAAACGAGGGCAAAACTCTCCTCGATGCTATGCGCGTTGGCGGTTCGGAAGGAATGCAGCACTTTGATGGCGAGATCGACAGACTGGTTCGGGAGGGCATCATCGATCTGGAAACCGGGCTGGCCTACGCAACCAATGCAGGCAATCTGCGCCTGGAATTGTCCGATCTCGCTGCACCTCAGAAAACATTGGCACCGGACGAGATTGAACTGGAATAGACCTGGCGTATGGTCCACCGCGGAAGGTAGGAGTTGAGACGAGTTTCGTTTCTGAGCCTGGAGCGAGTTAGAGCTGCGTTTTCCACAATTACATTCACAGATATTTTTCGATTACGCTGAGAATTACGTTGACAGCAATCAAGCAACTGTTTAGCCTGACTCACGTCGACGGCTGAAAGGATTGGCGAAATAAAACTTGTCCATCCAAAGTAGGCTGAGTGATCTGCTCGGCAGGGCAACCTGAAGGGCAACCGGACCCGAAAAAACCGACTGACTCTGCGAGGAACAGTTGGGGTTTGGAACTGCGAAAGCAGTGATTGCATCAAGGGCTGCGACGGTGCATGTATCCACGCTGTTGGCTCCCTCGCAGGAGCTGATGGCTGGAGCATAACCAAAGTCGCGGCCTTTCCTATTGGCGGTAGCCTTCGCACTCGGCACATTTGCCATTTGCGAGGGATGCAACTGTGAGTGGCTCGTTCTGACATTGCCTTGATCACGGCCCCCAATTTCAACACAAATTGTGAACCTTAAAGTCCTAGAGCCCGAAGTGAGTCAGGTTCCAGAGGCGGACCGGCGCCACGACGAGTATCTCCTTCGCGCGTTGAACAAGATCAGGAGGCCGAGCACGGCAGAAGAAATTACGGAGTTGGTCAATCGCGATCTCAGTCTAGGAGACCGGCCTTTTCAGGCGAGTGAAATTGCGGCCTGGTTGCGGAACCCCGGTGAAAACGTACTGAGACTCTATTGGTTGGAGACTCGTCCTCGCAGGTAGCCCACCGTTTACAATCCGTTCTCCTCGAGTTCCCGAAACCATTTGATCGATTTTCGGAGTGTTGCAAGATCCGCTTGCGGCGGAAGACTCTCTCGGAGCTACAAATGATCACCCAAATGTCACGGCTGCCAACCGCGTTCGAACAACAGGTCCAGAAGCTCGGACTGAATGCGCAGACTTGTGCGACCTCGGAGGCGCTGCAGCGGTGGTGTGAACACAACAAGAACCACTGCTATATCCCGGAATGGTTGCTGCAGCAATGGGGAATCTCTGTTGATGCTGAACCCAAGGGGTAAGGATGCCGAGCGCATGGGCGCGGCGGTTCGAGTCGAGCGTGCAGTCCTCATTAATGGCGAATAACTCCACTTCTTTTGGGCTGTGCTTTGCGGTGTGCTCTATTCGCGAACATGATTCCCAGGGCAAATCCAATCATCGCGCCGAGAAAGGCCGCAATGATCATCACACTGAGCGAGGCCGCACTCTTGGTAGTTGGAAGTAAGAAAGCGACATACGCCATGCACAGAGGCCATATCACTAGGCGAAGGTTCGTAAAGATTTGGCGGAGGTTCATGGGGATTACCTCCAAGGTGAAATAAGTGTCCAGCACGGACGAATGAAATGGCAAGAGTCTTTGGAGCATTATCAGGCTGGAAAGGGAAAAGGGCATCAACAATCGTTATCCAGTCTTGCGCTGGGCTCTTGGTCTGCGTAGCAGAATGCGTTTTATTGCTGCGCCCATCTTGCGGCCCGTCACTTCGCGGCGCAAAGCATCAGTCGGAATGGTGTTGTCTGGCCCGGCAGAACTGTCGTTCATGGTTGGCGGGCGCCCGGAGTCTCGCGGCAAGCGCCGTCCCTTCTCTCCAGATACTCCATCACCGGAAGTCGATGCCTTCTTGGTGACCGACCTCCTTCAGCGAGCGCTGGCTAGATCTCATAAGGGGATCAGTCAGACCCTGAGGTATTTATTGAAAAAATCGAGGGTACGTTGCCAGGCCAACTTGGCCGCAGCATCGTCGTAACGAGGCGTTGTGTCATTGTGGAAACCATGATTGGCGCCCTCATAAATGTACGCGGCGTAGGTCACGTGATTTGCTTTTAGCGCTTCTTCATAGGCCGACCATCCCTCGGTGATACGCGTGTCCAGGGATGCGTAGTGAAGCAAAAGAGGCGCCTTGATCTTGGCAGCATCTGCAGCAGACGGTTGCCGGCCGTAGAATGAAACCGCAGCCGCCAGATCAGGGAGCCGCACAGCTAGCTTATTGGCCACGGCTCCACCAAAGCAGAAACCCACGACGCCGATTTTGCCAGTGCATTCCGGCCGCGCTTTCAGCCAAGCGGCTGATGCCACAAAGTCTTCGAACATTTTGTCTTCATCCACTTTGCGAAAAAGTTCCGCGCCTTTCTCGTCATCGCCAGGGTATCCCCCCACAGATGTGAGACCATCCGGTGCAAACGCCAGGAAATTCGCGGTTCCCAAACGTCGTGCCACATCTTCTATATAAGGATTAAGGCCACGGTTCTCATGTATCACAAGCACGCCAGGCAATCTTTCCTTAGCGCTCGCCGGGCGAACTAAATACCCACGGACGCTGCCATTGCCTTGCGGCGAGGACACAGTCGCATATTCAGTTTTGAGACGCTTGTCGTCTCTAGGGACCTTTTCTGCCAAAGCATAATTCGGTCTGAGGCTATCCCAAATTGCCATGGCTGTTAAACCGCCTACCGCATACTTCGTCGCGCCATCCAGGAATTGTCCACGGCTGATCTCCCCGTGAACGTAATGGTCGAATAGATTCAGCAGTTCCTGGGGGAAATCGGCCGCTCTCGTTCGTTCCACTTGAGTGCCTCCTTTCTCATTGCTTGCAAATGCCGGGAAACACCCGAAGGAATTCTACATCTTACGACTGGGCCGAATCGCTAATCGGAAGGAAGCCGCCGATGTGATGAAAGGACTGCTGAAAATACTCACACTGGATGTGGCGTCGCCCACACATAAACTGCAGCCCTGCGGATAACTTCCGGGTTGTCCGTGACTCGGGACTAACAGGCACTTCTTGGTGGACCCGACCACATCGGCGCCGGCCTAAGTTTGCCCGGATCACGCTGGGTTTATTTCTTCGCAATCGATCAATTCATTGCTCAGAGTCCGGGCCTTGCACTGCATCGAGGCGTCGTCATCTGATTCCACCCGCACCTAGCATGCGTCGTTTTGGCGGCTGCGACAATCAGTCAGAGCTGGCCGCGCGGTGAATGAAACGTGCGTCGCGAAATGGCGGCGATCTGCCTGTCGACCATGATCGTCGGAGGAAACATGCCAGAAATACCCCACAGCTCACGCGGGTCTACTTCGGCACCAACGAGCAAGGATTGGAGAGAGACCTTGTAGACTAGGTGGCTCCAAATTTCATGCGCCCAAACAATAACTCCAGCCGCCACCAGTACTCCTTCCTCCTATCCATATGGGTCGCGTTCTTATCGTGCAATCTTTCTCAGGGACAACAGGATAGAGAGACCTATCCGCTACCTGACGCTCCGAAGCCGCGCATCTCCGAGACGAAGGGCTTCTTCGCCCGATGGGCGGAGCTTTACCGCCAGGATTGGTCGGGGACGACTGCTTCCTCGCCGGCCCCAGAGCGGCGGGGGCTTCCGTCGCCGCTGGATTCGCCTCCATTTCCCAATGCGGATTGGTCCTATGGTGGTTCGCCGATGATTGGCGAGCCGGACACGAACAGCTACCCGCTGATGACCGCCATTAATCAGGCCCGCAGCCGGACGAAGATATACGGATGGGTCGATCCGACGCTAAATTTCAGCACCTCCGCGC
Source organism: uncultured Acidobacteriota bacterium (assembly GCA_963696025.1). Classification (GTDB taxonomy): domain Bacteria; phylum Acidobacteriota; class Terriglobia; order Terriglobales; family Acidobacteriaceae; genus JABCYV01. The sequence continues at coordinate 139,086 of CAVOII010000011.1, read as the reverse complement.
ACAGTAATGGGCCAGAGGCGAACGATGTCTATTCCAATCGTTTTGAGATGAACCAATTTGTTCTATACGCCGAGCGGCTGCCAGATTCAGTGCAACGCGATCATATCGACTGGGGCTATCACCTCACGGCCCTCTACGGGACTGACTATCGCTTCACGATCGCCAAGGGCTACCTGAGCGGTCAGTTGCTGAACGATCATCGTCAATATGGCTTCGATCCTACCCTTGAATATGTCGATGTTTACGTTCCGCAAGTTGCGCAGGGAATGAATCTGAGGATCGGTCGCTTCATCTCCGTGCCTGGCATCGAGGCCCAACTGGCGCCGAACAACTACATCTTCAGCCACTCCCTGCTGTATGCGATTGACCCGTTTACCGACACAGGATTGATCGCGACGGTTAAGCTCAACGACCAGTGGCTGGTGCAACTCGGAATTACCGGCGGCCACGATGTTGCCTTGTGGACGCCGGATGCGAAGCCTTCCGGCACGAGCTGCTTGAGCTATACCACGAACTCCGTGAATGACAATTTTTACATCTGCGCCAATGGAATCAATGATGGCAAGTACGCGTACAACAATCTGCAGCAGTATGACGCCACCTGGTATCACAAGTTCTCGAAAACTGTGCACATGGCAACCGAGTCTTGGTATATGTATGAGCGCGACGTGCCTGCTCTGGGAGGCAAGATTCAGCCCGAACTTGGCGCGAATGCCGCACACTGCCTGACGGGGGAACAGCGTTGCACCGCTCCCGAATATGCGGTGGTCAATTTCCTGCAGAAGGAACTCTCACCGCATGACTTCCTGTCGTTTCGCAGTGACTTTCTCGACGACAAAAAAGGCCAGCGTACGGGCTACGCGACCCGATACTCAGAGAATACGATCACGTGGTGTCATTGGGTCGGAACAACGGTCCAGTTACGTCCGGAATTGCGTTTCGAACGTGCCTGGGATCACAAGGCGTACGACAACGGGGGACGGCATAATCAGCTTACCGTGGCGAGCGATCTGATTTTCCACTTTTGACCGGGGCCGTTTCTGATCGCCGGAGTGCCACCATCCTAATGCGCGCGGCTGAGGTGGTGTCTTTCGGAAACCACGATACTGTTCATCCGGGAAGGCGTGTCGCGCTTGCCTCAACGTGTGCCGACGCGATTCCGGATGGATTGTCGGATGTTACCACCCAGAAAGCGGCCTGGGAGGGTCAACTTCTAGCCAGCAAAATTGCTTCCGGTTAAGCCCGTCAACCGCCAACAATCGGCGGCGATATCTAGAGGAAGCGCCAACCTCGCACGACCGAACTCTACGAATTACCGCGTCAGCGTTATACAATCCAGCGACCGATACTCTCGAGAACGGCCTAAAGGCGGAGGCTGTCATGTGCGGAGGCAAGTCCAGCGCTCAAAATCTGATGCACGCGGCAATCGTGAACCTGTTGCTGATTATCAGCTGCTGGGCGCAGAAGCCCGAACGTGTTCAAAGTGCCGTGCCTCCGTTGCCGGCAGACGTTCCTGGCGATGCCGAGCGCTATTCCGTGTTGATTGTGGGGAATCTCGCAGGCCAGCAGGCAGTATGGAAGGTGCCGGACGGGAGTCTGCACATTTTTTATCAATTCAACGACCGCGGCCGCGGACCAAAAACCACCAGCATATTGAAGCTGGATGCGAAAGGTGTTCCGGTGGCTGAAAGCGTCGAGGGCAACGACTATCTGAAATCCCCGGTTCACGAAAGCTACGCGCTCGAGGGCGGCAAAGCTGGATGGAAAAGCAACGTGGAAGAGGGCGAGAAAAATCTGAGTACGCCAGCGGTGTATGTGTCGATCAACGGCGCGCCCGCGGAACTGGGTGTTATCGCGCAAGTGGCACTTAGCAATGGCGGCAAGGTCGCTTTATTGCCGGAAGGTGAAGCAACGACAGAACGCCTTGCTCAAATCGATGTCGAAGCTGCTGGCCGGAAAAAGCGGGTCACGATGTATGCCATCACCGGATTAGACTTCTCTCCAACCTACGTCTGGCTCGATGAAGATCGCGCATTCTTCGCCTCAGTGGATGATTGGTTTACCACCATCCCGGAGAATTGGGAAATAACGGCAAAGCCGTTGAAAGCCGCACAGGATAAGGCCAAACAGGAGCGCGCCGCAGAGCTCGCCGGTAAGCTGGCCCATCGCTTTCCGAACGGAGTCTTGTTCGAGCATGTGAACCTTTTCGATTCCCAGTCAGGGGAGATTCTGAAGGACCGAAGCATAGTGGTTGCCGGCAACCGCATCGTAAAGGTGGGCCCTTCCGATCAAGTCAACCCGCCCGCCGGAGCCGAAGTAATCAATGCTGCCGGCAAGACGTTGCTGCCCGGTCTTTGGGATATGCACGCCCATGTCGGAGAAAACGATGGCTTGCTGAATCTGGCCGCAGGGGTCACAACGGTCCGCGACCTGGGGAATGACGCCGATTCGCTGCTGGCCCGCCGCAAGCGCATTGAGGAAGGCAAGGAGTTGGGAACGCGCATCGTGCTGGCTGGAATCATGGACGGTCGCGGCCCTTTCCAGGGTCCAACCAAAGTCCTCGTGTCCACTCAAGCCGAAGCTCGCGCCGCGGTCGATAACTACAAACGGCTTGGATTCGTGCAGATCAAAATCTACAGCTCGGTTAAGCCCGAGCTAGTGCCCGCGATCATTGACGAAGCTCACAAAAACGGACTTCGCGTCAGCGGGCACATCCCCGCAGAAATGACTGCCGCGCAATGTGTCGAACTCGGGTACGACGAAATCCAGCACGTCAACTTCCTGATTCTGAATTTCATGCCCGAAATCAAAAACACCAATACCATTGCTCGCCTCATCGAACCCGCAAAACGCGGCGCCGATCTCGACCTCAGCTCTCCCCAGGTTCAGTCCTTCATCAAGTTGCTTCAGGATTACCACACCAAGCTCGATCTTACCTTGAGCATCTTCGAAGACCAGTACCTCAATCGGGCTGGTCAAATTCCTCGTGGTTTCCAACCCATAGCAAGCCGCTTGCCTACGCAGGTCCGCCGCAGCCTGCTCTCCACTGGCCTGACACCGCCCGAAGGAATGGACCAGACGTACCGGAGGTCGTTCGCGAAAATGATGGAACTGACTGGCCTGCTCTATCGCTCCGGAATTTCAATCGAAGACGGCACGGACTCCATGGCTGGATTCGCCCTGCATCGCGAACTCGAGCTCGATGTGCAGGCCGGCATACCCACAAACAAAGTTCTGCAGAATGCCACGCTTAACGCCGCCCGCATTATGAAGCTGGACGGTGATCTTGGTTCTATCGCTGCCGGGAAACTCGCTGACGTCACCCTCGTGAATGGCGATCCGGTGGCAAACATCAGCGACATCAGAAAGACGGCTTTGGTGATGAAGGACGGCGTCCTATATAGACCTGAGGAGCTTTACTCCGCGGTCGGTGTGGCGCCCTAAGTAATTCCCCAGCGCTGGGCAACTCCAAGACCGGATTTATGGGAAGCATGAGGCCAAGCTCTGGATGGATGGTCGGCAACTCTTACCTTGGGATTTCTTCCTGTTTGCCCGTAAACACATCCAGTGACCTTGACCATTTCGGCAGTAGACTTGGCGTTATTGAGTCTGGACGGAGAATCCGGTGGAATATCGAATCGTCAGTCGCTTGAGTCGCCGCACGTTTCTTTTTGCGGGTTTCGCGGCAGCTGTGGGTCGTGCCACAACCCACGCCCAGCAGCAAGCACCGATTCCTGAAACACTGACTCAGTGGCTGGGTGCGTCGGCAAAAATGCGCAAGCTTGCGTTACAGCGCTGCCTAGACCGCATTCAAACAATGGAGCCGTCGATCCATGCCTGGGTCCAGGTCTCGCCGCAGAGGAACACCACTCGGGGACGCTTGTCCGGGATACCTTACGGCGTGAAAGACATCGTCGAGACGAGAGGCTTGGCCACCGAATACGGTTCGCCGATTTACAAAGGGCGAATGGGAACAACCGATGCCGCAATCATTCGAGAGATGCGGAAGCACGGAGCGATTTTGTTGGGCAAGACACAAACGACGGCTTTCGCATACCAGAGGCCCGCGCCCACACGCAACCCGCGCGACTTGGAGCACACGCCGGGTGGAAGTTCAAGCGGCTCGGCGGCCGCAGTTGCGGCGGGCATGGTTCCGTTCACTATCGGAGAGCAAACCCGGGGGTCCGTGTTGCGGCCCGCCTCTTTTTGCGGCGTTACTGGGTTCAAACCCACCTATGGTCTTCTCTCAATGGAGGGCGTGTTACCGCTGTCGAAGAGCCTGGACACGCTCGGGTTTTTCACACACACGCCCGCCGATATGTCGGCGCTTTGGGATTCATTGGGTCATTCCATCGGCCGCTCCGAGGATTTTGATCTCGGAGCACCAGAGCCCATTCCCGATGTCGAACCAACGATGGCGGCGGCCTATAAGAATGCTCTTTCACGTTTGCGGAACGCTGGCGCATCGATCCGACCGATTGATATCGCCGGAACGCTCGCTAAGCTTGCCGAGGCAAACCTGACGGTGATGCTCTACGAGGGTGCGCGATTTCACAAGCAGCGCTACGACCAATACGGCAACCGGCTGGCGGACCTCGCGGACCTGATTCGGCAGGGGCTGCAGATCTCAGTGGACTTCTATGAGGAGACCCTACGGTATATCGATTCATGCAGAGTGCAATTCGCGGAACAGTTCAAACGCACGCCGGTGATACTGACGCCGGCCGCCATGGGCCCGGCGCCGACCGGTCTGGCGTCCACTGGGGATCCGAGAATGAACGCGCCGTGGACCGCTCTAGGTACGCCGGCTGTCTCCATTCCCATGCCCGTGGGAACTGCCTTACCGCTAGGTCTGCAACTGACTGCAGAGCGTGGCGACGAAGCCCGAGTACTTCGAACCGCGGTACGTCTGCAAAACATGCTCGGTAGCCAACCAATCTGATCGCAAGCCGCGTGCCGCCTTAGGTTCGTCAGTTATGTCCGGATTGTCCGCTTACCTATGGTTGAGAATGCGAGTGGGTCAGGAATGTACTAGCCGCCGCGGGCTGCCAGCTAGAGACTCGCCGCGTGCTGTATCAACTTTCTGAACCAACCATCGTTCATGACCCCACCCGGCGACGATTCCCGCGTTTCGTGCGTACGATCCTCGGGATAATTGGTGCGAACGATTTCATGCAGCTTTCAACTTGTCACGCGTAAGGCGTTGCACCGTATTAGCCATTGGAGCGGCGAAGCGCATACTGCCAGCTACTGCAGCTTCGCGTACTCCGCCTTGGGGCGGCCGGTCGATAGGCAGAAGAAGAAACCCGTCAATTTTTGCTCCCACATGAGTAATGCAGGCTAGCGGGCGGGGATGCTGGGAGGAAAGCTCATGGAAATCGCGTCCTTTGAGAGAAATGAAATGACGATGTTAGTTTCCGTCGCGACGGGCTGGCCATCTTTGAGGTAGGGGCGGTACCGCCATTGGCGAATGGCGCGGACCGCGGCCGCGGCAAGCGCACGGTTGCCAGAGACGATTCTCACGGTGCGCACGGTGCCATCAGAATCCAGCCGCGCGGTCAGAGCGACCACACCTCGAGCGCGGACATCTGGATAGACCGGATATACGAAACGCAACGGCGGTCTGGAGGCCTGGATACCGCTGTCGTCGGGGAGTCGGAGGTTCGGAGTGGAAGCCGCATCGTGAGCGCGAATCCCGTTCTTCGGAGTTTGGATTACTGCGACGATCGATGCTGGCTTGACGGCAGCTTCCGTGGGAGCGAGGGGGTGGGCGGTGTCTGCCGACGGGGCGATGGCGGTGGGGTTTTCGGCAATGGCCGCCGCTGGCTTTGCGGAGTGTGGAAAATTCGGCAGCGCGATCGAGTGGATCTGCTGCAGCCGAGCCTGATTGTCGGCTCGAGAGCCTGGTATTCCCTGGGTTCGATGCCATGCGACCACGGAAATGATGCCGAGGGAAAGCGCGCCGACTGTCGTTGCAAGCCTGGACCAGGCAACTCTAGGCGAAGAGGAGGGAACCGGGTCAGGCTTGGGCGCCCTTTCCGCGGGGTGCGCTACCCCCCTGTCTCGCCGTTCCTTTTTCTGGGCCAGCGAAGCACCCATTCGCACTGTCGGCGACACGAAATTTTCAACCACCCCGATCACATGCAATGGCTTGTGCAAATGCAATACGACGTCGGCATTAGTGCGATACAGGGAGTTGACCAGTGCGCGCTGGCGCGAGTTCAGGAGTGGGATGGAGAGTCGACGAAAGTTGCGAAACGTCCAGAGCAGATAAATGCGTTGCACGAGAGAAAGTTCAACGCGAACCAATCCCTGCTGTGTTTCGAACAGCAAGAAGCCGGATTGGAGTCTGTCCAGAAACACGGGTACGCCTAGGACCAAACCCTTAGATATGCAGCTTGGGTGCCACAGAGTCGGATTGTAACTAGCAGATAACAGACTTGTTATTCGTTATGCTGGGACACCTTGGGTGAACTATCGCAAAGGGTTTCATGCACACGCCCAGTTGATTGCATACCGCCAGCCTTCAGATACCCATTCGCTCCGATTCAGCCATACCTCGTTGTGGCGCAATTCTTCTCGCGCGATATAAATTCGGCCAGAGGATAAGCTTCATTGTCCGTCACTCGGGAACAATTGCCCAGCCATCGGCAACGGCCACATCGACGATGGTGCGGGAAAACCTAAGGAAAATCCGCAGGATTCCTACCAAAAAGAATGCTAAGGCTAATCTTTCGGCTTCAATCCTTCCGAAGCTGTTCACTGCCGAACATCATAAGCATGATGATAACTATCTTAGGGCGCTGGCGGGCGGCGTCAAGCCCATTTACGACAGGCATCGCCAAGTCCGGGATGACAACGTCCGGGCGGGGCAGTTTGGGGACCGGCTCAATCGGAACTGCGCCGTTTTCCGGTTCGCCACACTGTCGTCTCTAATTTCTTTAACATGGCCAGCGAGTATGCTGCGGATTGGCGCTCCTGAATGTCAGTTGTCAGTTCCAGCAATTCACTCAGCCGTCCCATGACAACCTGCTTAGCCTCTTTGATCCGTTCCGGAAACTCATCGAGTGCTATGTCTGTGAAACCAGCTTCCAAAAGCAATTTCCAAACCCGTTCTTTCTCGGATTCCTCATATGGTCGGCTCACGGCTCTACACTCCGTTCTTATCGCGGCCTGACTGTTGCTCCAACCTAAGCTCCACAGGTCACTAAGCATCAGGCGGTTTATGCCCGGCTTGCTTGAACCTGAGATATGTGTACGCCAGATACTGGTTCAGGTCGGCCCAGAAGGACTGCTCCCGATCCCGAGGATCCAACCCAGCCTCCGCCATGGAAACGAGCCGTCTCTCCCAGGCCTCTCGCTCGTCCTGGGTGACCGAATCGGCCTTGCGCCAAACTGGCGGCTCGGGGCACCCCAAGATCTTGTGCTCCGGTATCACTCGCCCGTCTTCAAGAATGAAATCTCGCCACACAAGTCCCCACCTCACCTCTTTGAGAGTGCCCGTTTTCAAACTGCCAAGGGACTTGAATCTGATGATTTGCCCTTCTTCTGGAGGCCAGCTCGCAGCGGTGCCTACTTCATTCGCCGTGAGTTTCATTTGCTAACACCTGGCGGGACTTAGGTTCAATTGTGTTCTTCTGGTTCAGGCTTCCGGCCGACGATTTGAGACCCCCTTACAGCTGGTTTCGGCCAGGAGCCACGCGACAAGACCCGCTCCACGGCTTGCTCCACCGTGGAAAGAAAGCCGTTATCCCCTGCGTGGATCGACCCGACTAATGCGACATTCAGTGCGTCAAGTTGTGGAGCCAGGTCAACCTTCACTATCGATTCGCTATCACGCCTTAGGTAGGTAATCCAGAGAAGAGTAACTGCGTTGTATGCCGCACTCTTCACTAGGCTGATGATCGCAGCTGGACCGTCGCCGTAGTGCATCACGATGGAGACCAGTATTAGTTCAATGCTGGCAAAAATTCCGAATCCCAACGCGATTCCGAATACGTGTTGCCGCCAGCAATTCCTGAGAAAACGACAAAGAATCATCAAAAGAAAGAAGAGCCCACACTGCATAACGCGTACGCTGCGGTCAAAGGCCAGCACCGCCGACACCACCCTGTCGGCACTTGCCTGCTGGCTGGAGAAGGCACTCACAATTGAAAGCAGGAGCAGCAGTGCGCAAGCCCATCGGAATATGATGGATCCTAAATTCTGAATGCCTCCATATTGTTGAAAGAGATGGTGCAATATTTCGTCCATCACCGTGACGGCCAGCAGCACGCTGATGGCGTTTCCAGTCCAGTATGCGTCGAAGTAGCTTCCCTCATAATAGTGATATATGACGAACAGAATTCCGGACTTAACAATCTGAAAGAGGATATAGGTGGAGAATCGTGGAAAAACCAGGTGCAGCTTGCGCTGGATCATGAAGGTGAGAAGGGTGATCTGCAGCGCCGGACCCACGAGCCAGCTCACATACATTAGCCAGTTCATTCCTTCTGCACCTGAAGCCCAGAAGCATACCTCTCCCTCGGCGACCCCGCAACCGTTTTTATCGTGGCCGCCCGATTCGTCGACTTATCGATTCACTCTATTTGCGAACGCTCCGGCGTACGGGCATAGGGTCGCTGCCATCAGCAACTAACACCGTTTGTTCTGCTCGATCAAGAGGACTGCCGACCGGTGCAGAGCTCTTTGGAATTGCACAATACATCCCGGCCAGGGCTATAGCGGTTAGCACGACCTCGATTGTCTTATTCATAGGGGAGTTCTCCGAGACGCCAATTTCACGCCCGGCGAAGTATATGCCCCGAGTGGATCCATATATGCGGCTAGGAGCTGTGGATAACTACAAATTTTCGAATTGCCGCAAGAAATCAGGCAAGACCTACACGGCCGGCCTAAAAAATGGATGTTCGATGCGCGCTGGCGCATACGCTGCCGAACTTTTTGTTGGGCTTTGGTCTTGACGCGGGAAGACAAGCCGCCGTCCGCCCCGATAGTTCGCTAGATGTAGTTCGCTAGATGCAGTTGCTTGCCATGCTTCGGGTTATCCTGGAGGCCGCTGCGACCCGTGCTGGAACTGATACTGCAGAATCTTCGCGGCCAGAGCCGGGCTCATGGTGGGTTGCTCGGGCTTCATGGTGCGAACAACCTCGCCACGGCAGACGACTTCGGCTGCCGACAGTCCTGTAATTTCTGCGGGCAGCACCAGGTTGATCTCGAGCTGGGCTTTCGGTTGAATCATTTCCTCTCCCCGGAACAACATTCCCGAACGGCTAATGTTTTCGGTGGTGCCCTTGCGCCAGGCACTTTCGCCCACCGGCCGGTATTTCAGCGGCACCTGAAGATTGAAACGTGGCGCGCGGAACCGGGAGGAAAGCTTCTCCCTCACCTTGGTTCTCAGAGTGGCGAGGGTAAAGGGCTTCTGGAGCAGGGCAATTCCCTCGTCCAGGATGCCGTTGTGGGCGATGGCATTCTCGGGATAACCGGACATGTAGAGAACTTTGGTCTCCGGCCGCAAGGCGGAGACGCGACGAGCCAGTTCGCGTCCGTTCATTCCCGGCATGATGACGTCGGTCAACAGCAGGTGGATCGGGCCGGGATGGGCATTGGAAATTTCTATGGCCGCAGCCCCGTCAGCGGCTTCGAGCACCGTGTAGCCCCGGTTCTCTAGGTATTGGCGGGCCAGTTGGCGGACGTTGCTTTCATCTTCGACCAGCAGAATCGTCTCCTGAGCCGGCTCGAGTTTGGCGTTTGTAACGGTGGGTTCGGCGACAATTGCTTCTCCGGTCGCGCTGACGCGCGGCAGATAAACCTTGAACGACGTACCCTTGCCCGGTTCGCTATAGACCCAGATGTAGCCTCCGCTCTGCGTGATGATGCCGTAGACCGTGGAAAGCCCTAGTCCGGTTCCCTTCGATCCTTTGGTAGTGAAGAAGGGCTCGAAGATGTGCGACTGGGTCTCTCGATCCATGCCCATACCGGTATCACTGATGGCCAGCATCACGTATTCCCCGGGTGTTACGGGGGCATGCAAGCGGGCATGTTCCTCGTCGCGCGTGACGTTGGCGGTCTCAATGGTGAGCTTGCCGTCATGCGGCATCGCGTCTCGCGCATTCACCGCGAGATTCATGATGACTTGCTCGATCTGGCCCGGATCGGCTCTCACTGCCCCAATCTCCGCGCCCGCTACCATGACGAGGTCAATGTCCTCCCCGATCATGCGTGTGAGCATCTTGAGGTTTTCAGCCACGATGGCATTCAAATCCAGTACCTTCGGGGCCAATATCTGCTTGCGACTGAAGGCAAGCAGCTGTCGTGTAAGGGAAGTGGCACGCTCGGCGGCATTGGCAATCTCCTGGACGGATCCGCGAAGGGCTACGTCGGGACCGATCCGCTCTAGCAGGAATTCGCAATAGCCGGAGATCACCGTCAGCAGGTTGTTAAAGTCGTGCGCGATGCCTCCCGCGAGGCGGCCCACGGCTTCCATCTTCTGCGCCTGCTGTAGTTGCTGCTCCAGCGCGCGCTGCTCCGTCACGTCTTCGGTGAAGAGTTCAAAGAAAATGGTTTTGCCTTCGCCGCGGATGGCGCGTCCGCAAAGGCGGACGATGACGGAACTCCCATCCTTGCGAACCCACTCCGCGGCCAGCCCGTTGAATCGCTTCAAAGAGCGAAAGTAATCAGCCAGATTGAACCACTGTTGGGTATCGGCGTACTGATTCCCCAGATGGCGGCCCACCAGTTCGGAACTCGATCGACAGCCCAGAATCGTGACCAGCGCAGGGTTGGCGTCCAACAGAATGCCCCGCTGCGTCGCAGCGGCAAATGCCGTAAGGAGCATTGGTGACCAGCGAGCGGAAGTTGCTCTCCGAATGGCGAAACCTTCCTGGGCCGAGCGCAACGCAGCATTGAACTAGCAGATCAGCAGGGCCACCAACACAAACAGCGTCAGATGTATGATGGCCTTTTGATAATCGGTCGGTACGCGTGCGGCTGCGAGTGAGAAATACGCGCTCACCGTCAAAGCGAACGAAGTGGCCACAAGACCAGGCCTCCAACCGCCATACCAGGCGCTGACCATAATGGCGACGGCAAAGACCACGAGTCGGCTTTCAACTACATCAGACAGCAGCAACGCCGGAATCAGGGCAAGAATGATGCTGAGGACGGCAACCCCGTAGCGCAGGATCGGAGCCCGAGCCGGAGGGATATAGCGTGTGCGAAGAAGGGGGAGTTTCAATCGCATACGGGTCACTACTATTGCTGCGAGGTGAAAGCGCGAGTTACCTTAACGTTTTGTTAGCTGCCGAATACCCGACAGCCGTAGCGCCGAAGACTTCGGGCAAGGCTTTCGGCGAAACGTCGAGCTCAGCGATATACATATCACGCCGGCCCGTCGAAGATACGACCTTCGACGTGAAGAGGAGCAGAATTTGCAACAATGCTGCCCACAAGCCGCTTACTCTAGTCTGCCCTTTCTGTGAAGCAAAGCCTGACGACGATTGCGCTACGAGTTCGGGCGGTTTCTCGATCCTGCACGTTGCACGAATTCAGGCCGCTGCCGCCAAAGACGTCGCGAACCCCCATGCCCCCGAAGCGACCCGCTTGACGCCAGTATTATCGCCGCACACTTTATACTGTTCGACATGAGGCGGAAAACTCAGCCTAAATTTCATGACACCGCTTCACTTGCCTTTACTGTCGGACTGGTCTCGTCTTCAATTCTCTGATGGGAACTATCTTCGTAGCACGCCGCATCTGTCCGAAATGTAGCAGGGAATTCCTCATTGAGAGCTGCATAGAAAAGCGTGTACGACGCACCAAAACGCACTAGCCAACTTGCCTGGCATCTCGAAGCACAGCGGAACTAAAATCCAATGAACCCCTCCGCAATCGCGATTCTGACGTGTTGCCGACTCTTGAGGGGTATACTTCCCCGCCTAAAGAATTGGGCCTGTGGGAAAGCTAGCTGAGCAGACGAGAAAGCGAGGTCACGCATGAACTGGAAAAGCAAACTCGTCCTGGGAATACTCACTGCTGTGGCTATGATGTTGCTTACCTATGCGCTTCCAAGAGGAGGAGCGTTACGCGACGCCGCGTTAGTGCAGTTTCCGGTCACGGTTGGGGTGTGGGCGATCTTCGTTTTGCTCTTCGTGAAACTGAAATAGACTATGCCTCAGCCAGCGAATGATTCTCGTGTTTAGGTGCATTCGCGCCGGCGTTGCTTCTGCTGGTCATCTGCCTTCTCATCAACTATGTTGATCGCGGCAATCTCTCGATTGCGGCACCTCTGCTGACAATCGAGTTGCACCTGTCTTACTCGAACTGGGCATTCTGTTCGCAGCATTCTTCACCACTTACACCGCAATTCAGTTCGTCATAGGCTGGCTGGTGGACCATTACGACGCTAACCGGATCCTCGCAGCCGAATTTCTGCTCTGGTCTCTGGCCACGGCGACTACTGGCCTAGTGTGGGGTTTTTTCCTGCTGCTTTCGACGCGATTGGCCGAAGCGGAGTTGACGTACGGGCGCCAACTATTTACGAGCGTATCTGGAACGCCGGCGACCTCGACGCGGTTGTCCACTTGCTGACTGAGGATTTTCTGTTTCGCGGGTCTCTCGGTTCCGAGCACAGAGGGCGCGACGGTTTTGCGGATTACGTTCGATCCGTACGCAACGCCCAATTACCGGTGCGAGTTCTTGAGTGCGTCACTCAGGACAATCGAGCGTTTGCCAAAATGCGTTTTTCGGGAGTGCATACAAGGGATTTCCGAGGTTATTTTGCCGACCGGGCTGCCGGTGCATTGGCTAGGTGCTGCGCTTATTGGCTTACACGGAAAACGCTATCGCTGAGCTATGGGTGCTGGGAGACCTAGCCGGACTCGACGCGCTTTTGAAAGCGAACCAGAAAAGCGCTCGCCGGGCCGACACGACACAAGACTGACTTGCTACCAGACCCGTTCACGGCGGTCATACAGGTAGAATGCACCGAAGACATTCCTGATTTAAAGCACGACCTGATTTCTCCAACGCGCTATGCTCGCTCCGGCTCCAATAGCGGGGCATTGAGGGGTACCGCTCACGTCCCCGCAACGTCATCGAAGAGTACATTCTGCCTGTGTTGAGCTCTCCTTGCCAAGAGTTCGATTCCTCCAGGAACCTTGGGGAAGACGATTCTGGGCACCGTATTTGGAAAAGTGACCGCGGAGATCGAATTCTTACGCATGGGAGCGGATGGCATATCTTTGGCCCAGGCGTTCCGCTTCGTTAGGATGGACAACGTAAGTCAAGAACGATTCAGTGCCGCCGCCAAGCAAATGGAGAGCCTGGGTTTTAGCGACGGCAAGGAAAACCCTCTCAGTGACTTGGCCTCTGGTGCAAGTGTTGTCGTGTGACGGATTTCTTTTGCGAGGGTTTAGAGCTAAGTCTCTGCTGCACGCAACATGCTATTCCGCCTGACTTCATCTGACTCAGCCAAGGCGTCCCGCACCCTCCGAAGCCATTTTGTGAGTTCTGGGTTGTTCATTTGTGTGACCCCCCGACCATCCCCTGTCTCAGCATGTGGAGATCAGAGCAGATCAAAGCAGTCTAAGAAGCGGCTCGGTCACCGTGTCTTTCGCAAGGCTTCTTGTTTTCAAGCGTATTTCGAAAGCTGATGCAACGGAAATTGCGACTCGATCAAGGCGCGTGCGTATTGACTATCGACGCGGCTCAGGAGACTCATCATCTGCTCCAGTGTGGCAATCTCAAAGTCAACGTGCTTCAGCTTGTCCCGCACGGGCGCGGTGGGGTTGAACAGCTTGAATCGAATATCGTGGTCCTGAGCCCATCTCTGCAGAAGCACTAGCACGCCTAAACCGCCACCGCCTATTGCGTGCATTTCCGTGAGGTCCAAAACTACGACGCGGGCGTCTGTCTGCGACGTGACGGCGTCCCGTAACTGGAAAGCCGCCTCATTGCGGACAAATCTACCCGCGCATTCAACGATTGCCATCTCACCTATGTTGTCAATATGGACGCTTGGCATCATTCCTCCCGAGTTAATTGTGTGTCTGGTTGTCGTATTTAGGGCACGAACCCTCCCGTTAGTTGTTTTTAGCCGGCCTTTGGCTTTTTTGTAAGCTAGAGATATCCGGCACGTTCCAACTTTACTCGTCTCCAGTGCTGCATCCAGAGACTGGCGGCCCGAAGTTCGTTCGCCCTGCTAAGCGCTTAAGGCAGGGGTGCCCGATGCATCAAAGTCGGGGTGACTCATGAATCTCACCTGGGTCGAATGATAGCGATCGTAGATCTCGTTCGCTGTGCTGCAGACGCTTTCAAAGGTTTGGTTGTTCAGCAGGATGGCGGTTGTAATCTGGCAAAGGAACTGGTTGATGTGCTCAAGATGATGCAATTGCTTTGCGAGATAAGGATCTTCACGGTCTATGCGGAACATAGGGGAGGGCTCCTGAAAATTTTATTTCTAAAACTGTAGATGTTTATTGCACCCCGACGGACTGTACACAATCGGCTATATACCCGATTACTAAAGTTCTAGACCTAGTACCCGAACACCGGCGGCAATGCTTTGGAAATCTTTGTGCCAACATTTCACATTGTTTCCGACCGAGTGAACCGATCCGACGCGCTTAACGGCGAGAAAAATTCACAAATACGCGGCAAAGTCGGTGCTTTGCTGATCGGATTGGCATCGGCGTAGGAATCGGCTGGCTAATCGCATCCGCCAGCGGAGAAGAAACACGAACCGAAATGACAAAGTTTTCAGGCGCTTCGGGGACGAAGTCCCTGAGGGCGATCGGAAGCAGCGTGGCCCCCGCCGATACTAAGCCTCAGATTGGGCGGCCCCTGTAGCAGGGTCGCCAAGCCTTCCTGAGGTAAAGCCGGAACTCACGAAAGACCTTCGCTCCAGCAGGATCCGCAGCATTTCCTTGAAGAATTTCGTTCAACTGGGGGGACTGTGGGGCCCCCACTGCTTTGCCGCAAAGCTCTTTGATCCGATCGTCGGCCTGAAATCGCTTTCGCAGATGGGCGCGAACGAGCAGTTGAGATTCCCGCCGATGAATGTCCCCCAGGATGAATTGCTGTCGCATGGATTTCAGGTGTGAAGCAAACGGCGAAGGGATTCGCCCGTGCCCGAGTCGCATCTCCGCAAAGAAGGCAGAGGCGGTCGTGAAGCGCGTCGAGCGTCGCAGGCTGGAATGTGCGAACGCTAGGTCACGGCCGCCATGCGTCGAGTGCGCCCATGCGTCGAGTGCCGTGGAAACCTAGTACGAATTTCTAATGATTTAAATACGGTGTTTGTTGTATAAGCAACAGCTTTTTCCTTTAGCTAGTCAGGCCCTTCCCCTTCGTTAACGTGTCGTCGACACTCCACTCTCTGGCAATCCATGCTGCCTAGCGCTGTTCTGTTTGTTGTCGCTCCGCCCGCGTCAGGGCCCTATCCCAACTCGATTGCGTGGATAATAGCTACTTTTAAATTTAGGCAGAGCGCCTGTCCTTCCATTTCTCATTCCCCTCAATCCTGACAAGCTTCGCGGCGGCGAGTCTCCTGAGACGCTCGGTATGTTCACGGAGGGAGGATCGGAGGGCGGAAAGGATCGCACGCAATTCCGATTCTTCTGCCCTCAGAACTCTAAAGCAGAGTTCGCGGATGCGATCTTCCAATCTCCGGTGCATGGAGCAAATGGGCCAGAGTGCCGTCATTCTCCCACATTCCCGCATGATTGTTCGATACCATACACACTGTATTTTCGCGCCAAGACCCTGCTACCCGTAGGGTCGATGGTGTCCTCGTCCTGCGTTCATTCACTCAGAATGCTCTGGAGCAGGAGGATCGTGCTGGGCTGAGACTAACCGTTTGATGTAGCAGTCCTCGTGAACTGCTTTGCCAGCTTCTGGTACAGCTTCGTGAGTACGAACATGGAAGTGCCGCCAATCAACATGAAATCGCCGATGCTGAAGAAATGGAGGGATGCGTGGTCCGCTAGAAACAGCCAGTGGTTACTCGTCTCCGCCGCCTGCCAGATAGGTGATGCAGCTCGGAAGTGCATCGGCATACCAACCACGGGCATCACGCCCCCATTCAACTCGGTAACCGTTGCGTTCAAAACCAGACCTAGCAGAACGATGAAGCCGGTAGAGTGGCGAATGAGGTTCTTCGAACGAATCATCCAGATTGCACTGAGCCAGAATGCAGCACAGATCGCGACATTTGGATGGGCTTTCCACAGCAGCCAGAGAATCACGGTGAGCATCATGTTTCTTCTCCGTCAGGGTGGAGGGGAGGAAATCCGTCCAGCTTTAATCTTTAAGCAGTTTTCCCGCCAAAACGAAGCTTGGGCAAATTGGCTTTGCCACCAAGCACATGCGGCACCCGGTTCGGAAGTGGATGTGTTACAAAAGCGACGGATTTTCTCAACCAGTCGCCATGTTTTGTCGGGTCACATGATCTGAAAGTATGTGGCGGACCACACTACCTTGACACGGGAGAAGTGCGGTTTCAATGAGTCTAAACGCCTGGTTACGTAAACTATCCAGCTGTTTCTCCCAGCCTGGCTTTTCCGTTGTGGAATTATTTCCGGTTTGTTTGGATGCTAAGTCGAGTGAGGAGCACGTGGTGTACAAAGTGCTGAAGAACTCAGCGGCGACGCTGATTCAGAGAACAACCACGGAGGCTCCTCGACGACATATGTATTACATCGGACTGGATGTGCACAAGAAGACGATCAGCTATTGCGTGAAGGACGCAAGCGGCCAAGTTTATCAGCAGGGCAAAGTTGGGGCAACCCGCTGGGAGCTAGACGCTTGGGTGAAGACGCTTCCTCAACCGCGGGCTATGGCGATAGAAGCAACCATCTTCACAGGTTGGGATCTACGATCACCCGAAGCCGCACGCGGAGGCGGTGAAGGTAGCCCATCCTCTGGGTCACACAAATGAACAACCCAGAACTCACAAAATGGAATCCCAAGGTTAATGATGTAACACTCGCCCTCCATAACATATCGTATTACGATATATATGAAACCAAAAATCTGGCGAGTTGAGAGGGAAACGGTTGTGGCAGCGATGAGAGTTGCTGAATTTATCGTCGATCCTGGCCCGGGCTGATCAGGAACGCGAGGCCGATACGCATTCGTGTGCCCCGTATGCCCGGTTAAACCATAATCCTGCTGGGCCTATGCGAGCATCATTTTTGACGAAACGAACACAACAAACCCATTGTTTTCAGTCAGGTAACTTTTGCCGCCCGACACGTGAGGCCCCCAATTTTGTGTTTTGGGATGGACAACACCGAAGGGCATTTGACCTGACCTATCGATTCGAAGTGTTGGGCAGAGCTGAGTTCCGGGAAGATGAGGAATGTGGGTAAGGCAGGAGTCGACTTTACGGCGCGGCCGTCCCAGCTTTCGAACCCCGCGATAGTCCGGCATTTCTAAGCTGGATTTTTAAGAGTTGATTTTTGGATTGATCCGGGGAAGAGGCCAGCGGATTGAGCCGCCGTCGCTCCGTCTCACTTTGCAGGGCTTACGGGTTCGTCGCCCTGGACCAACACCCAGGCCGTCACGCCCGCGATCGCGGCGACGCCAACCCCCACCGCCACCTTGGAGCTCAGCACCCCGCCTCCGCCAGCAGCAGGAGCCGCTCCACCACCTCTCTTCTTGCTCTCTTTCTTTTCCGGAGTCTCCTGAGCCTGCGTCGAGTCGTCTCGAGTGGTCTGCTGACCTTGCGCCAGCATGGTGGTGCCGGCTTCATCGTTGATCGTTAGGTCGCCCTTGCGCGCATCGATCTGGACCCTACCATCCACGTCTCTGACTTCAAATTCGGTCCAAACATTTGCGGCCGGTGACACGGTGACATCGCCGGCACGAGTCGCCAGCAATTTCGAGGTCGATATGCTTACGCCGCCGTGTTCCAACTTGACAGCGGTGCCCTGATACTGAACCAGCGAGTCATTCAAAACCAGGACGGTTGAACCTGTCGCGTTAATGTTAGCGACTGAATCCTTGTTCGTCTGCACCAAGTCGCCGGAAAAGATAGCCGACGTCTTCGCAATGCTGCTGCCGTTGAGCAAAGCGATCCCGTGGCTGTACAGCATTGCATCAGGTTGGTCGGCAGCCAACAAAGCGGCGGGAAAAATCACGATCATCAGGCAGCTCAGGATCTTTAAGTACAGAGCCCTTATCATTGCAAATCCCTCTACCCTTTAGATGATATTGCGCGATGGTAATCCGAAAACTCTACTCCGTCAATCGGTTCTTTGCCTGACAGGATTACCTCAGAGGTCCTCCGCAAGTCGAAATCCACGCTCCGAACCTCCTGCCCTCGTCCAGTTTGGGCATCGCCATACCGCTAGCGGAGCTAGAGCTTCGAACGCAGTTTCCATCAGGAACATCATAGTATGCAACATGGCGGTGTCTCTCTAGCTTTTCTTGATCTTGTTACGAAATCAGAACAAAACCGATCCCGATGTTTAGAGCCGGCATCAAACCGGTGTAGGGTGCGTGTAGAAACTGTTCTCGAAAGGGCTGCTAAGGAAGTGCAAGCCTATGCAATCAAGAGTGAAGAAGACGAGAAGTCGCCGAAACGAATCGATCGAGCCCAAAGAAGCAAAACAGAAAAAGCCGTACAACCCTCCAAGGTTTGCGGTTCTGACGCCAGATCAGGCCAAGCTGCAGTTAACGGAGAGAGCCTTGCCTGGCGAGCCCGCAACCGCCCAACTCTTGGCGGCAGCGTGCGCTGAAACCGCGCGGAACAAATGAGTACCGCGCGATGACTGTCAGCGCCAAGACCGGATCGGAAAGGTAGCCAGATACGGAGTTCAAATTCCGCCGAGAATTTGAAGCTCCGCCATTGCGATTCAGTTTAGGGTCTTAGGCCAAGGTTGGGCGGGGAATCGAACGGGAAGACCATCTTCACGCCAGACCGTTCTTGCCCGAAACCGGATTACCCTGCGCGAACCGATGGACACGCCACAGCGCCTCCGGTCCATCTCAGCTGGCTCCGGTTCCATCTCCTGCACATCTAACGCAAATAATGACTCGCCACTTTCCTCACGCCGGGAACATCTTCGACACCCTGCTCGCCATCCCATGAAAGATCGGCAAGCTGCTGAGCCGTTCGTACGAGCGCTGTGCCACGGGATATTCCCCACCCTTGTATCCAAATTGTTCGCGGTAGTAGCGATGCAGATGCACTGGGATGTAGTGGATGTTGACGCCAATGTTTTCGGATCGTAGGGCGCTAAGAAATTGGCCGCGGTCCACGTTTAGCTTGGCGGCATCCACCCGGATCGGATACAGATGCCAGGCGGGTTTCACATCGTCGCGGACACTCGGAGGGACAATACCGGGAAGATCCCGGAACGCCACCGTGCACCGTGAAGCAGTCTCGCGGCGGTGAGCGAGATTGGCCTCCAAATTCTGCAGTTGCGAAAGTCCCGAGCGCGCAGGCAATATCAGTCAGGCGATAGTTGAAACCCAAGAGCACCATCTCATACTTCCACCGTCCCGAGGCATTCCGCTGGCGCGCCTCAGTCGAAATGCCGTGGTTCCGGAACCTGTGCAGCGATTCGGCAAAATCCGGGCGATCGGTCGTCAGCAGGCCGCCATCGCCGGTCGCCACTCTCCATCAACGTTTGTGGCCGCTCGGATGGAATTCGGCCAACGCTTGCGGACTGCTTCTATAACGCTCGGGTCCAACCAATTTCCTCTCAGTTGATCGACGAATTCAATTTCGAGAAGCTAAGTTGTGGTGCTGCCCAGGTTGTTTATGTATCCGGCTTTACAGAAACCAAGCGGCCTAATTGTCAGGAGGGTAAGCCCGGGGCTCATAGCCGTTGAGTCGGAGCTGCTTCGCTCCGAATCGACCTCGACGCACTATTAGAGACAAAGGCGACTTAAGGTATTGCAACATGGAAGCGTCGAACATTGCCCGCCGAGCCCCGAGCAGGGCGAAATGGCCGCCGCAGCCGTCGGCACCAGGATGTTACCACCGGTAATACCAAAGCCGCCGCTCCTATCTTTCGCATGGCGGCCCTGCGCGATGCAAAAATCGGCTCGTATTTATTCTTCTTCACCAGCAGCCCCGATTTCCACAGCCTCCGCAAAGTCAGCCAGACCAACTCCTCAGCAACCGGAGATTGCGATTCTTTCGATATAATCAGGGCGATCTCCGCAGCGGTCTTGGTGCCATCACACAGCTTCCACACTTCTGCGGCGGTGCTATTCAAACAATGCGCCTTGTGGTTTTCCTTCTGGTATACGAGCGTCTCATCCGCCACTTTTACAACGAGGCCGTGTTTATGTACGGGGGCAAAATTCGATGCGCCATCGTTCACTTTTTTGGCTCCTCAGGATGAGGCTCTTCTGAGAGTCACTTTCTCCGGCCCCAAGATTAAAACCCAAACGATCAGCCGTGTAAACTTTTTTAGTTTCGGGTACGAGGACGACCCCTCTTTGGTGGCTTCTAATTTGCCAATTCTTAGGCGATTGCCTGGCTGAATGGTTTTGCTCGCACGATTCGTGGCCGAATGGTCCGGGTGAGACATTCGATGAGGGTGGTTGCGCACCGACCGCAAAACGTACATTTGGAGCGTCAGCGGATAGTCGAACGCAATTCGATTCACCAAGCCGAGACCAGTTGCCGACACAACTTGGCTGACCGCGCGATGCAGTTCCTAAGCTGAAATGGCAGCCGGATCATGTCATTAAACTCTCCATCAACGTCTATAGTGGCTTGGATGGAATTTGGCCAACGCTTGCGGACTGCTTCAAGAATGCTCGGTTTCCACCAACTTTCTCGCAGTTGATCGACGAACAAAGGCAGGTTTGGCGCACAGGAGGTGCTCCACTGCTTCAGAACAGTCTGCGTGAGCCAGCCGGGCAAGCTGCTGACCCTCTGCATTGCCGGCGTATCTCCTATCGCGGCTCCAAGAATGGAGCTTGCCAGCCCAAGAGTGCAAAGCACCCAATTCGCGTGTCGCTTGTTTTCTCCCAAGCAACGATGCCAGTCAAAGTTCGCCGACCTAGCCTCCAGTGCAGCGGCAACGTCACACAGCCAGAGCGGGCGCCAGGCGCCATGCTTGAGCAGATGCAGGCAAAGGATGCGAAGATGATCCTCAGCACCGAGGACCCGCACCTCCGTCCCGTCTAGATTCACCAATTCCGAACCACGGTACAAATCTTCAAAGCTCAGCTCATTAAATCGGGTGATCTCGTCATGGTCCAAATCCACCCAGTACCGCTGGTACTCAGGAGTATTCAATACAGCCAGAGCTTTGCCGTGCTGATCCGGTGAGACAGACAGGTCGATATCCCCCGAGGGACGCAGGCCGATCTCAGGGTAGGCTCGAGCGACGGCCCATCCCTTAAGGAGAATGGGCTCCACTCCAGCCGAGCGAAGTACCTGGAAGACTTCCGTCAGCTTACACTCGTGCTCAGCCGCGTGAATCGCGTATTGCAAATACGTCTTGCGCAAAGCCCGTACGGCGGATAGAAGTTGCCCGTCAGAATTCCGAAATCGCCACCAACCCAATGCTCCTGCGCCTGATCTCAAAAGCAATGGCACTATTGTGGCCGCATCCGATGCGGTCATCGTTGATTTCGGGAATGACTTGCGCCAGCTTCCAGCGAGTGCAGCTGCAACCAGCTGACCTGGTGACTCAGTCCTTGACATTGGTTCTGCAAGTCTCATGCGATGATAGATCAGGAGCTACACTGCTTCGAGGGGAGTCTGCGGAGAATACCGTCGTCGTGTGGCAGCGGCGCTGTTGGCGCCTGCCGTTTCCATGCTGGTGCCGAAAGCAATGGCAACCGCATCGCATCCCTTCGTTTTCCGTTTCTAGCTTTCTCGCGATCTCAAGCGACTCTACAAGCCTCGTGGACCACTATCCAGTGCTTCCCAAGCGTTCCAAAATGGATTCCGCCGTTTGATTTGCCTCGCCACGAACACCTTTTAGCACCGGGGCTTTGCATACTGCCTTTTTCAAGGTGGCGAAGGCTCGCTCCGGTTGTTCGCGCGCGGCCAAAGCATCCGCAAGCATGGCGAGAATGCCTCTTCCTGAAGACAATTCCTTTGGCTGCCACTGCTCGCCGGGCTTGTAGTGGGTTATGACCACGAGCCCGACTGGGAGGGGTCTGGCACCAATCCGTCCTCCTAGCTGTTCTGGGGCGATCTTGGTTATGGTTTGATCGGCGTCCTCTCTAAGAGACATAGGCCTTGGAAACGGATACACGGCGCCATGCCGATCCAGTACCGCGAATTCGTCGGAATAGAAGGTGGCCCCGGCATGCACGAATGCCTTCACAAGTGTGCTCTTCCCGCTGCGGCTTCGGCCGGGAATGACGATGGCGCGTCCGTTCCAACCTACCACGCCGGCATGAACGAATAGTCGTCGGCGCGCAGCCCGCGCGATGTAAGAATCCACATCAGATTCTAGCGCCCAGTACAATGGTTCTAGATTCAGGCTTCGAGCAAGCTGTTGAGTGTCTCCGTACAAGAGATTGAAACGCCGCACATAAAGTCGTGACGCGGGACCGCCTGCGATCAGTGAATAGAGGCGATCGACGATGCGAGAACTCGCGCGTTTCCGTGCCGCCGGAAGATGAGACACAAGTGGGTCGAGTAATTCTGCTGCACTCACTCGAAGGCCTATACGCACGCCGAATGCCGTGAAAGAGACTGCCTCCGCCCAGCCTAGGCGGTCAAGTTTTTCCATTCAAGGCGACTTCCACTTGATTACGGGCGATCTGCGGTCTCTGATCTGAGAGGCCCTTTGAAAAGTCTCGATAGTGTTGACTCCTCTGTGTTTCCGCACAGAACGCAAGAAGATCCTACCCAGTTAAGCCGTCTTTTCCAGGCGCAGAACCTCCTCGGCTAGCCCTAGCATTTTGCGCAGGACTTCCAGGTCCTTGACCTGAAGCGCCTGCGCAGATAGGTTCATCTCGCCACTGTCGCCCCCAGAGGGCAGTTGGATCTCAATGTTAATCTGGCGTGGGTGCTCTGCCTTCGGGGTGCTGAGCAACTTCAACATCGCCTTGGCATTCACATCGCCCGGAACTGCTGTGGTCTCGAGTACGGTTTTAGCTGCTTTTGCGTCAAGCTGAACAAACTTGGGTGCGGAATAAACCTTCTTCTTGCTTTCGTGTTGGTTCATATGACCATTCCGCTGACAATATAGGTATCGGTGACCTGGAAATCTGAACTGTAATGTCATTGTTCCGAAAACACAACAAGCAACCTCATGGCGCCATCCGTGTCCGATTTGTCCTTCCGAGTGGCAAGCGTTGTCTTAGGCGCCCGTTGAGCAGGGGTCGCTTATGCAACTGAGGTCAATAATAATTCAGCCCCAGCACGACACTTCCTCCCACAATTCGATCGAAAGTCGCGTGCGAGAAAAAACTCATGTTTCAGATGAACTCCCAAGCATAGTATCCTCACGAACCGCGTTTCTTCTATACTGCCGGTCTTGCATGGATGAACATTTCTGAATCTTGTTCCGAAAATGGAACAAACATTCGACGTTTTCGATTAGACTTACGGTCTTACCCAAGGGCCTTGCACGAGACAGATATCCGCGAGCAATTTCGTGGTTCGGGAAAGAGAGGACCCTTTGCACATTCGCGATCACTCTGATATAAGCTCCGTCTCTCGCAAGAGAACTGTCATGCTCGAAGCAGGGCTGAATCTACGTTTGTTGCGCGAGCAACTCGGCCTTACAATGCGCGACGTCGAAACCGCCAGCGTACGCATTGCGGAGCGGCACGGGAACGATGAATTCGCTATTAGCCCCAGCCGTCTGTCCGACATTGAAACCAAGGGCATGATCCCCAGCATTTTTCGCCTTTACTCTATCGCCGTGATTTACCGTCGCGACCTCCGCGAAGTGTTGGCGTCGTACGGAGTTGAGCTCAATACCGTTATGGCGGACGTGAACCTCAACCTTCCGCCCAGATCTCACCGCTGTGGGGCTCTGCAAAGTGTTTCAGCAGTACAGATGCCGACTCGGCTGGATCCTGCGTTTGACCCGCGCCGTACCTCCAACTTGGGACGGATGGTGGAGCAGTGGGGGCTAGTCCCCCTATCCTATTTAGCCGAATTCGGCAATGATAAGTACACGTATGGCTACATCGGCAGTGAAGATTTCACCATGTATCCGATTCTCCCGCCCGGTACTTTTCTGCAAGTGGATGAGTCTCGGGACGAGATTGTCCATGGGATGTGGCAGTCAGAATACGAGCGTCCGATTTATTTCGTGGAAACGCGGCAAGGCTATACATGTTGCTGGTGCTCGATGAAAGGCGAGAACATCGTCCTACAACCACATTCGTTGTCACCAACGCCGGTACGGATCCTGAAGCATCCCACTGATGCGGAGGTGATCGGTCAGGTAGTCGGCATCGCACTCAAGTTAGGGGAGTGGCGTCCCTTACAGACTGTGTCCGACTCGAACCCAGACTCGAAAGAGCCTGCAGCATTGAATTGAGTTGCCGCACCGATCCGCCACTAAGGTTTGCCGGCACCAAAACGGGCAGATGACTACGCAGATTCCCCAGAAACTCTTCCGGGTCCATTTGCGACGCTTCGCTTGAAATGAGGAAATCGTTCCGCAGTTCCCTGAGGGGAGTCCGCAGTACTCTCAGTAACAATAAGCGGTGCGCTTCCGCAAGTGCTTTTTGTGCCGCCACTTCTCCGTGGACCCTGCTAAGACCCCAATGTGAATAGCGCTCTCCCCCGGCATCTCGTAGGCGAGAAACGTATACCAACTTCCCGAGAACTCCCGAAACCGCCGCCAGCGTAGTCCCTACCAGATCATCCATCGCCGACTTCAGAGTCATTCTGTGGGTCTTCATAGACTTCGGTTCATGTTGTCGCAAAGATAACATCGCTCCGATAGGCAACTTTCGACCGCCCTGACCGGCCGATCGCTCGTCATATGATATTCCTTCGACCGTAATCTCCGACGGTCTGATAGATCTGTTCCATTTTTGGAACGAGAATGCGTCGTGGCGTTAAACTTGACTGCGTATGACTGGTCCCGCATAGGAGTCGAACATTTTAGGGCGGCGCGAAGAAATCGTAGAGGGAACTGCATTTCGCTTGAAATTTGCACAAAACGCACCAGGTGCTTCACCGCCGAGGTGCGCCTAGGCCCATCGGTGAGCCGTTTATATGTCAAACACGCGATACGCAGATGATGGTTGTTGCGCCTGCAACAATGTGATCGCCACGTTGTGCACGGGGATTCCGGCGGTCGTTCGACCTTCCATCTGTCCGTGATGGGCGTGGCCGTGTAACACCAGGTCTGCACCATGCCGATCTACGACTTCTGCCAAACGTGATGTACCAAGAAAGGCGAAGATTTCTGGCGGCTCACCCTGAACGGTGGCGGCGACGGGCGAATAGTGGAGCACGACGACGCGCTTCTGGGCCCGCAACTGTGCCATGGCGCGTTCCAATTTCAAAGCTTCATCAATGGAAGCCTGCACAAATTGCTTGATCTCAGGTTCACCGAACGCAGTCAGTACGCTGCGCCCGAAGCCCCCTACGAAACCCTTGGTGCCGGCGAATCCTATTCCATCGCGCTCATAGGCAGTCCCATCCAGCACCTTAATGCCAGCGGCAGTCATCATGCGCGTCAGCTCACCCTGTTTGCCGCTTTCATAATCATGATTTCCCAGGACCACAATGGTCGGGACCCGGGAGCGAACGACGACGTTCAATAGCGGCTCCATCTCGTCAGGCTGACCTCCATTCGTGAGGTCCCCCGCCAGCACCAGAACGTCGGCCACATCCCGCACACGATTCAACTGATCATGCAGTGCGCTGTGCTGCGCCGCCGTAAAATGCAAGTCCGCAGTGGCTGCGATTCTCATGTCGTGAACTCGATTCGCCCAAAGCGCGTGTGATCTGCTGGATAGCCTAACGAACCGTCCAAATGCGTTGCAGCCGCCGCTCGCAATATTCCTGAACTAGATTTTCGAGTCCCCATTCTTTCACGTCGATGGCGAACATCTTGTCATCGATCAGGCTGCCTCGAAACTTAGCGGACGGAGAGGGATGTAAGACAACATCCTGGAAGCGGGTCAACAGATCCTGCCAGACATTCTTAGGCACGTAATGCGTTTGGGCCGGATAAACATAGCGAAACAACACCAGTGCCCAAAACAGAATTTCCCAGTGTTCGCCTACCAGCGCCAATATCCGCTGCCAGTCCAGTTTCCCCTGTGTTCGATAAACCACATGAGCAATGTCCGCGCCGTCGAAGCGCTCACGGCGGGTAACAAACAGCTTGGAAACCAGCAATTCTTCCGCACCCAACACCCAGGTCCGGACCCCGTGAACCACCGCGGGTCTTGCCCGGTAGATCCAGGAGTCCTCCACCACGATTGCAGCATTGCTCATGCCGGTGATGAGATCAACGTAGAAGTCATTCCGACGAGCTTTGTAAAGCCACACCGGATCACAAATTTCGCATTCGAATCTTTCCGCTCGCAGGTACTTAAGAGCCAAAGCAGCGCTCTCGGGAGTCAGAAATACGTCCAGATCTTTTGTGTCACGGCAAATGCCAGTGTGTTCTTGAAGCGCAAATGCTCCGGCCACGGCGTAGGAAACGCCCTTTGTCTCAAATAAAGTAAGAATTTCGCGGAAGAGACTCTGCTGTTCCTCGGGAATTCGCACCGGATCCGATGACGTTTCGGGAATTACGGGCGAATTCTGCCGCAGATGTTCGTGCATGTGGTGCTTGGATGTCCGCCCAGCACCTGTGGTTGTAGTGGATGCAAGACGCAGAAACGCCACAGGATAGGAAACGCCCACTGCCAAATCAATTCTGGGGAACGGGCGCCGGGGGGTCGCCCAAGCGGTCAACCCACTGCTGAGATAGTCCGTTTAGCAACTCCAGGAAGACAGCATTTGTCCATCCAAATCCTATGATGTTGCCGCGGTAGCCTTCCGCCAGTTCTATGTTTGAAGAGTCGGTTACTACGTTGTATTTTTCACGGATGTTGGTGTCCCGCTTGAAGTTAGCCAGCACCATGGAGAGAAATTTATAGGAGACGCGATCGGCTTCCGCGTTGTACCCATAACGTCGGAGGCCCTCGACCGCAATCAATTGGATGGGAGCCCAGCCATAGGGATAGTCCCATTGCACGCCGGTTTCTTTTGTCCCCATCGCCAAGCCACCCTCTTGTTCGAACTGGCGCAGGTTGTTGACCGCCGCACGGGCTTCTTTGACCGTCGCAATTCCGACCCACAGCGGATAAAACGTGGTCACGTATTCATACGAAGAAAGCTTTCTCTTTTGAAAGTTATAGTCGAAGAACATTCCACGCCGCTGGTCCCATAGGAGAGTCTGGATAATCTTGCGCCTCTTCTGCGCGCGCTGCTGCCATAGAATGGCCGCGGGTTTGTCTCCCAGCCAGGTGCTCATCTTCTCCATATCCCTCTCGGTCTTATAGAGCAAGCTGTTCAGACATACCGGCGCGTAATGGTGGGTTTCTGCGCCGAAAGGTCCAAAACGGAAGGTGATGTCAAACCCCGATTCACGCATGCTGCGATCGCCCTTGTAATATTCGGGACTCAATGCGACGTACTTCACCAAGTCACATTTCGAATCAGTTGTGGGCGAACCATTGTCGTCACAAAGCCGTAGCGCATATTCGGGGTGCGGCAACGAATCCGCGGCATTTGATTCAGCCAGGTAGGGACTCTGATGGTTTTGCTTCAGGAAATATGCCAGCACGTCGTGATAGTAGTCGACCTCGTCATGCAAGCCCTCGGGGACTGGCCCCTCGCCAAAGTCGTAGTAGCGCGACAGACCGGTTGTCCCTGCCAAATGCGGTTCGCGGACCCACATCTTGTAATCCTGATCGGCGTAGTGATATGCCTTGGCCAACCATGAGCGGCTCGCTTTGCCGCGCGCCTTGTCCGCCTCGTACACCGCCATGATCATGGAACTCAGGAACGGCGGCTGCGAGCGGGTAAGGTAGTAGGTGCGATTGGCGTTTAGGACCGCGCCATAGTGCTCGATTTCGAAGAAAAAGTTTTCCACCATGCCCCGAGCCAAGTCGATCTTGCCGGCCCGCAGCAACCCACGAATAATGAAATAGCTGTCCCACCCATACATCTCGTTAAATCTTCCCCCGGGAACAACGTATGGATTCTGCAGGAAAAGCAGTCCGGGAGGCATGATCCGATTCCCCCTTACCTGTCCTGGTCCATGGATGGTCACGGGAAGATGTTCCACGCGGACGCCGCAATCCCTTGAAAGTTCCCCGATTCCGGGGGGAATCGGCAAATCGGCAGGTACATAGAGCATCACAGTCTGGACTAGTTTCGGGTCTGCGATACCTTCACAAGTCGTAGTCGAACGGGTCAGAGCAGCCCAACTGGAGGAGATGTACTCAAGAATTCCCTGTAACTTCGGGCCTCCGTTCAACCGATCCTTGATCTCTTGTGCCTCGCCGGACATAGACCACATGCATAAGGCCACCGGCACGACTACCCAAACCCTATGTGCATTCTTGTGCATCGCACACTCTCCACTTTCTTATCAGACTCGTCGTCTTCGCCCCACCCACCGACAGATGCGGTCAATCGCGGGCCCGGTTACTTGGAGCTGCTGGCGTTAGCCGGGAAAAGATACCCCGATATCCGGGAAACCCTGTATTGATGCGCCCGAGGAGAAGAAGGACAATTTTCGCGGGGATTAATTGGCCGATGGGACTATTCAACTGGTCGATGGGACTTTTCAGCATGTTTAAACCCGGTGACGTGGTTCCAACTTCCGGGGTCTACGCCACTTGGCACTCGACACCGCACGCACTCATTGAACACACAATCTGCCTCGAGGGACAGCGGTTTCCGGGCTGCAGGCTGTGTCCTTTAGGAGTGATGTATCGGCTGGAAAAAACCGGCGTGCCAATATTTTCCACCATGAATTTACCAGAGCAAGGTTTTTCCGCCTGCTAGGGTTGCATCGGTGCATCGGTGCGCGCTCAACTTCGGGTTGTATGTACACCCTAAATCAAAATGAACTAGGAGGTTCGTATGCGACATTTATTCCTACTGCTTTCGGTCCTGCTTTTAAGCATGTCCTGGGCGACGGCGCAGAGCGAGCAAAATGATCAAACCCAAACCAATTCGACTCCGACGAGTCAAGAAAAGTCCGCAAACACGAGCGGTCAAATGATGGTTCAGGGCTGTTTGAGTGGCTCAGACGGCAACTACACATTGACCGACAAAAACGGAACATCGTATCAACTGACGGGCGACACCGCGAAACTTAGTGAGCATGTCGGCCACGAGGTCAAGGTCTCTGGCACGGCGACGACGGCAGCCACATCATCCGGCGGCAGCAGCAGCGCGATGGGACAAAGCAACGGCTCGTCCCAACGAGCGATTGAGGTAAGCTCGGTTAAGCACATCGCTAAGACTTGTCAGAAGGCGGGCGCATCTCGTTAGTGCGGGCACCGAAAGCCCAGCCTCGCGGCTGGGCTTTCTTTTTTTCTCAGTCTCGCGGGAATAGTCTATGGATTTACCCGCAAAAGCATCAATGTGCCGCTTTCCAGCTTCACGTTGCTCTTTTCGGAGCTCACCACTGACCCCTGCGAGGCACCAGCTCCCGTCGACAGCTTCAGATCGGGCATTCCGACTACGCCTTGGGTGTTTGCCGTGATGGGCTGGTGAGCGTTCGTTCCGCTTTGGCCACTGCTTGGCCGGTCGTCGCTGGATGTGGGGTAGCTGGGCGTTTGTGGCGACGATCCGGCGCCCGGTCCGCTCGACCGTCCGGCGCCGTAGCTCGGCGTTCCCCGGCCGACATTCGGCTCTGAGACTGGTTGATCGCCACCTCGGTTATTGTTGTTGTCGTTGTTTAAGTTCGAGGGCGCTATGATGGCCTGAATCGACATCGGTAGTGGCACGTCGCCGCCGTTCTTCATGACAGCGTGGTCGAAGGCGATGCCGACTTGTGATTCCTTCTGATCTTTAGTTCGCGCCTGAGCTTCAGTGACGTGCCCGATCACTTTCGTATCCTTAGGCACAATCACCTCGCCATTGTCAGCCTTCAGGTCCTGTGTGACCTTAGCATCGACTTCATCACCGGTTTTCACTTTCTTTGCGTCAACGCTTTTGGTCAGCTGAACCGGGATGACGCTCCCCGGCGCAATCCGCGTCGCCCCACTCGCGGGGACCGAGGCTGGTTGAGACGCCGCCGTACTCTTAGTCGTCGAAGAACTCTGTTGACCCTGGGGTGCTGTGCTGTTGGTAGGCGTTGCTGGCGTCGCTTGCTGTGCCAGGGAGATCCCCCATAACACGGCCGCTGCGCAAATTCCAGTTGAGAGCATTCTCATAGAAATCCTCTCCTTCCAATTTGATTATTGATGATTTCGCAGGCGTGCCATAACGGTTAGATGTCATTCGGAAGATAAGGGTAGACGCGTTTAGTCAGGCAAGACTCGATGCGCCGGAGTTGGCCTAAAAAACCTGATAAATCCAGCGAAAAGCCCTCTTTGACTCTCAACTCTATACAAACACATGGGTTCCTACCGAATCCCCCAATGAAATTTTTTGTGCAACCAAACCAAGAGTCAATCATCCAAGTTAAAACTCGCACGTTAAGCCCGGAGAAAGGGAGAAAGTATGCCCGCCCTTCAGGAACAGCAGCACGATGGTAGAGAGGCCCCTCCTGCTTTTCGACTGGATGTCCAACTTCACGATCTGCTGACGAAGTCGCCAGCTCCGAAGCCCGTGTTGTTACCGGGCAATGGCTACGGTAATGCCAAATTTCCTGAACCGGTTTTTCCTCAGCACCCGAAACTGCTGGCCCAGGATGACAACTACGAACAGAACCTCGCAATGGCACGCGCCGGCAAGCGGCGCTGGACTGCACCCCTCGTGCTGAGGGCGATGAACGGATGGCTCTTCCCGTATATGAAGTCCCGAGTTTTGCCTGGGCCATTTCATCCCATCATTGCCTATCTCTTTACGGAGTGGAAGTGCAATCTCGATTGCCATTATTGCTGGGCTTTTGACAACAGCGTAAAAGGCATGACGGAAGAGACCGCGAAGCGTTCGATTGACTGGCTGCACTCCACCACCTGCCGGGTGCTGGCGTTCATGGGCGGCGAGCCGTTGCTGCGCCCGCAGTTGGTACATAAGGCGAGCTATTACGCGGCCAAAAAGGGTTTTTGGATCTACATGCCCACCAACGCTCGCTTGTTGCGACCAGAAGTAATCGATCGACTGGCGGACGCAGGGGTGGCTATCTTCAATTTTGCCGTCGACGTGGTGGACGAGAAGCCAGGACTGGCCAAGGCCTTGACCCCGGTGCGCAAGTATTTCGACTACCTCGTGCGCAAGCAATACAAGTACGGATACGCGGTGTTCTTCAATATCAACATCTGCCGCAATAACCATGAAGATGTAAAGCAGTTGACGGAGATCGCTCGTGAACATGGCATTGCGACTGACTACCACATCAATGAATCCCCCATGATCGAGCAGAGCCACTTCAAGCACTACGATGCCAACGACACATTTATCCACCCGGAAGACTGGCCGCAAGTGGATGAGCTGGTAGACTGGCTGATCGAGAAGAACAAATCGGGCTACAAGATGGTGAACTCGGTGAAGCGCCTGCAAGACATGAAGGAGTTCCTGCGCGGGAAGGTGGAACCCTGGAATTGCCGTGCCGGCCAGAACTCGATCATCATTCGGGTCGACGGCAGTCTAGCCCCGTGTTTTCCGATGTACTCGGCTACCCATGATTGGGGTGTCATCGAAAATCACAGGTTCGACGTCTCACAATTAGACGAGATGAAAAAAACTTGTCAAACTCATTGCTTCTCGACCTTGAATCATAACCTCGGTTTCTGTTACAACGACACAAGGGTCATCAAATGGGTCCTGGAACAGGCTACTCATGGATTCCAGGGCGTGACCGGCAGCTTCACCTAGATTGATCCTGTGGTGAAGTTCTTTAGCAGTTGGGGTGGCTCCCAACGAGCGTTCTGGGGAGCCTGCTATGATTTGTTGCAATATCCGGCGCCCCCGGGTTTTCGTCGGGAAACGATTCCCTGTGGCGTAAACATCGAACCTCCTTTTCGCAAGCTGTAAGGAGTTTTAGATGCGTTGTCATAGCGAGTTCCAAGCACTCGCTGAGATCAAGCCCTGTAATTGCGGATCGCTCCGCATGCCGTTCCCCGCGGATGCCTCAGTTGTCGTCCGCTCTCTCACACCGAAAAATCAAAATATTCCGTCCGCCGGAGGAAGATGATGGCGACCAATCTTGTTCAAATTGAAGACGACGTAGAAATCAAGCAGCGGCTAGCTGCGGAACGCGCGCGCTTGCGCAAGATCGCTGGCCTGGATACGCCCGACCATTTTCATCGGCCCGTGGAACGCGCTTTCACCGCCGAGGAGCGCAGCAAAGTCACGATTCTCTTTGGCGGCTTTACCTGGAAGCACGAAGACCTGATCCGCGCCGTCTTCCAAGGCTGCGGCTATCGCTGCGAAAAGTTGCCGGTGCCAAACGTGGCCGGCTTCCAGACGGGGAAAGAATTCGGCAACAACGGTCAGTGCAATCCGACCTATTTTACCGTCGGCAACCTGGTGCAGTACCTCCAGTTCCTGGAGAAAGAAGGGATTCCGCGGCAGCAGATTCTGGACAATTACGTCTTCTTCACTGCCGGCTCCTGCGGTCCCTGCCGCTTCGGCATGTACGAAGCTGAGTATCGTTTCGCGCTGAAGAATGCGGGCTTCGACGGCTTCCGCGTGCTCCTATTCAAAGACAGCGATGGAATCAAAGCCGCGTCAGGCGAGCCCGGGCTCAAATTTACTATCGACTTTGGCTTCGGCATGTTGAACGCGATGCACCTCGG
Organism: uncultured Acidobacteriota bacterium; assembly: GCA_963696025.1. Taxonomy (GTDB): domain Bacteria; phylum Acidobacteriota; class Terriglobia; order Terriglobales; family Acidobacteriaceae; genus JABCYV01. Next base: position 106,212 of record CAVOII010000011.1, on the reverse strand, counting down.
CGATGTCTTCAACGACCTGATCTACCAGGTTCGTCCTTTTGAAGTAAATAAGGGCGACACGGACCGCGTGTTCCGCGAGGCGGTTGACGGCTTGTGCAACGACCTTCGCAATCGTAAGAGCTTCGAGATCGAAGAGCGCGCCCCGAATTGGCTGAAACCCAAGTTCAAGAACAACAAAATCCTGCGCAATACCGCGAATGTGCTGGGCAAATGGCATGAGCACATGTGGGGCAAGGACTATCTGAGCGCACTTGATACCGCCCGCAAGAAGATGGACAGCATCGAGGTGGACCGCACCAAAGTCAAGCCGGTAGTAAAGATCACGGGCGAATTCTGGGCGCAGATCACCGAAGGCGACGGCAACTTCCACATGTTCGAGTTTCTGGAACGTGAAGGCGCGCAAGTGGTGGTGGAACCCATTGCCACTTGGGTTGCTTACCTCATGTACCAGGCCAAGGCGCACGCGATTGCGAAGTGGCCGGTGAACCGCCCGCACCGTACTCCTGAGTGGTATGAAGTGAAAAAACATCTGGCCAACTATCTGGGGCTGCACAAGAAGCTTTGGGGCATCGGCTTCGGCGAAAAAGCGTGGAATTTCTTCTATCACCGCACCATCAAGCACCTGGGAGGAATCACGCACCACCTGATTCCTCAGACCGAACTCGCCGAATTGGCGCATCCGTTCTACAACCAGTTCGCCCGGGGCGGAGAAGGCCACCTCGAAGTGGGCAAGAACGTTTATTACACCGTGCATCACCTCTGCCACATGGTGCTTGCTTTGAAGCCGTTCGGGTGCATGCCTTCATCGCAGTCCGATGGAGTTCAGTCGGCGGTCGTCAACAAGTTCAAAGACATGATCTTCCTGCCAATCGAGACCTCGGGCGAAGGCGAAGTCAATGCCCATAGCCGGGTGCAGATGGCGCTGGGCGAGGCCAAGGTCAAAGCCAAAACTGAATTCGAGCAGTGCCTGAAGCAAACCGGCAAGAACATGAACGAAATTCGGGAGTACATTGCCGACCATCCGGAACTGCGGCGGCCTTTCTATCAGGTACCGCATCGCGATGGCGTTGCCGGCACCGCGGCTCAATTCATCTTGCACGTGAGTGATCGGATGGACAAGAGCACGCGGCTGTGGAAGCGCTCGCGCGTTCCTGCAATCGCGACGCCGGCAGCCGCGAGTGGCGACTGAGAGCGAAGAACCGGGAACTGCGAACCGTTGTTCTCGCAGCTCCGGGCGACCCCTGGTCAGCCGTTCGGATTCGCGGGATCAGAATTGCTTTGGAAGGTTGGAAAGAGGACGCAATGCACGACCATTCGGGACACGAACAGAAGCCTCCACAGCTACTCCAGATAGCTCCTGCTCCGATGCGAAAGCCGGACGACCACCACACCCAATTCCTGGTGGGGCTCGACGTGGGATCGACCACGGTGAAAGCCACGGTGGTGGAAGCGGCAACCGACAAGGTGCTTTGGCAGGACTACCAACGCCATGAAACGAAGCAGCCGGAGAAGACTCTGGAATTCCTGCGCCGCATGGAAGCGGAGGTTGGCGTCAATGGGCACAACACCCGCATGTTTATGACCGGCTCCGGCGGCGGGACTATTGCCGACCAGATCGGTGCTAAGTTCGTTCAGGAAGTGACGGCAGTTTCGCTGGCCGTCGAAAAACTTCATCCCGAGGTTTATTCAGTTATCGAACTTGGCGGCCAGGACGCCAAGATCATCGTCTTCAAAGATGACGATGAAACCGGACGCAAGAAGAAAATCCCATCGATGAACGACAAGTGCGCCGGCGGTACGGGCGCAGTCATCGACAAGATCAATGCCAAGCTGAAGATTCCTCCGGTAGAGCTCTGCGAGCAGGGATACAAGGGCATCAAGCTGCACAAAGTTGCCGGCAAGTGCGGCGTTTTTGCCGAGACCGACATCAACAGCCTCCAGAAAGTAGGCACTCCGCCAGATGAACTGATGGCCTCGCTGTTCGAGGCCATCGTTCTGCAGAATCTCAGTGTGTTGACGCGGGGTCATACGCTTCGTCCTCACGTTCTGCTACTGGGAGGTCCCAACGGCTTTATTCGCGGCATGCGGGAGGCGTGGCAGGCGAATATTCCGCGCATGTGGCAAGAACGCAAAGTTGTGGTCCCAGATGGTGCCAAGCCGGAAGATCTGATCAAAGTTCCACAGAACGCCCAATACTTTGCTGCTCTGGGCGCGATTGAATTCGGCAAGAGCGAGGATGACACTGTTGGCTGCTACCAGGGATACGAAAAACTGGTGCATTACATCGAATTCGGGCGCCAGGAGGAAAAGGCCAAGTCGGGTGCCAAAGGGCTGACCGCTGGCGAAAAGGAGCTTGAGGATTTCAAATTCGCTTACCGGCGCAAGAAATTCATTCCGGCGACCTTCAATACTAACCAGGTGGTTGGCGGATTTATCGGCATCGACGGCGGCTCAACATCCACGAAGGCTGTACTGCTCGACGAGAACGGCGACATCCTCTGCAAGTCGTATCAGCTTTCGAACGGCAATCCCATCCAGGACACAATTGAGATGTTCGAGAACCTGCGCGGCCAAGTGGAAGCGCAAAAAGCAAAGCTCGAAGTGCTCGGCGTGGCCACAACCGGATACGCAAAAGACATTCTGAAAGATGTTCTTCACGCCGATGTCGCGTTGGTTGAGACGGTTGCTCACACCGAATCAGCACTCAAGTTCTACGAAGATCCTCACGTGATCGTCGATGTCGGCGGGCAGGACATTAAGATCATCATTCTGCACAACGGACGGGTGAAAGACTTCAAGCTCAACACCCAATGCTCGGCAGGCAACGGATACTTCCTGCAGTCCACCGCCGAAGGCTTCGGGATGGGGGTTGACCAATATGCCGACCTGGCGTTCGCTGCCCAATCCATGCCCGTCTTCGGCTATGGTTGCGCCGTGTTCATGCAATCTGACATTGTGAACTTCCAGCGTCAGGGCTGGCGGGCGGAGGAAATTCTCGCCGGGCTGGCTGCCGTCCTCCCTAAAAATGTTTTCCTGTACGTGGCTAGCATTCCGAATCTTGCGGCACTCGGCTCCCGCTTCGTTCTGCAAGGTGGGACTCAGAACAACCTGGCCGTAGTAAAGGCCGAGGTGGATTTCATCAACAACAGCTTCCGTGCAGCGGGGAAGAAGCCGGAAATTATCGTTCACGAATTCTGCGGCGAGTCCGGCGCAATAGGCGCCGCGGCCGAGTCGGTGCGTTTATGGCGCAATGGCCAGCGAACCACATTCGTTGGTCTGGAGGCCGTCCGCAAGATCGAGTACCGCACTACGCGCAACGAGTCAACGCGCTGCAATTTCTGCAAGAACAATTGCTTGCGCACTTTTATCGACATCCGCACCGCTCCCAAAGACGACCAGAGTTTCGTGGCCGTTCAGAAGGTCACCAAGGTTCCGCTGATGCACGGAGAGCAGCGGCTCATCATCGCCACCTGCGAAAAAGGTCTGGTCGAAGATGTCAACGACATGAAGGACATCAAGGCCGGTCTGGACCAGATCAAGGAAAAACATCCAAATTTCGTGGACATGGCTGCGCGTGAAGTTTTCCGCCCGGTCAATCCGGCGAGTGTGGCCGATCCCATTCCGGCGGCCCGCTTGTGGAACAAGGCGGCCAAAGAACGCATCCCGCTGATGGAAAACCGCAAGAAGCTGAGAGTTGGCATTCCGCGCGTGTTGAATATTTATACTTACGCACCGCTCTTCAACGGTTACCTCGAAAGTCTTGGCGTGCAGCCGGAAAACATCATCTATTCGGATTACACCAGTTCCGAACTCTATCGCGCGGGCGCGAGTCGTGGGGCTATCGATCCCTGCTTCCCTGCGAAAATCGGCATTTCGCACGTCTACAACCTGATCCAGGAAAAGCAGCGCAAAAAGCCATTGAACGTCATCTTCTTCCCCATGTATGACGTGCTGACTTCTCCGCTGGTGAAAATTGTTGGCGCCAATGCTTGCCCGACCGTAACCGCGACGCCTGAGACGGTGAAGGCAGCCTTCACCAAGGAAAATGACGTCTTCGCCGAGAACAATGTCAAGTACGTCGATCCGGTTCTGAACTTCGCCGACCGCAAGTTGTTCGCACACCAGATGCTGCAGGCCTGGCAACCGATCCTGGGCCTCAGCCTGGAAGAGAATGACCGGGCAGTGGAGGTAGGCTACAACGCTCTCGCGGATTACGAAGCCAGCATCCGCAAGCGGGCCCGCCAGGTCCTCGACCAACTGGAGCGCGAAGATCGCATCGGCATCGTGATGCTCGGCCGGCCGTATCACCACGATCCCGGTCTCAATCACGAAATCATGGAAGAGTTCCAGAAGCTCGGATACCCCATGTTCTCGCAGAACACTTTGCCGCTCGACGAAGACATGCTGGAGCGCCTGTTTGGAGACGAAGTTCGCGCCGGAGTAATCAGTCATCCACTGGATATCACCGATGCATGGAAAAACTCCTACTCCTGTAGCACGAACCACAAAGTGTGGGCGGCGAAATTCACTGCCCGCCACCCCAATCTGGTTGCGCTTGAAATTTCCAGTTTCAAGTGCGGACACGACGCCCCTATCTACGGAGTGGTTGAGGGCATCATCGAGCAGTCGGGAACGCCTTACTTCTGCTTCAAGGATCTGGACGAGAACAAGCCTTCCGGATCGATCAGGATTCGCGTGGAAACAATCGATTACTTCCTGCGGCGTTACCGCGAAGAAGTCATCCGCAAGCGCAAAGCGACGGAGGACATCGAGGGGCAACTGGCTGTCTTGGAAGCCCAGCTTCGTCGTCAAGTCCCGCAGCCAGGTGTGCAGTTCGAACCAGAGGCGCAGGAAATGGCAGCAGATTAGCTGCGCTCGAACGCATGAGACCAAAAAGCCTAGAGAGTTGGACGCAGGAGCCGGTCGATCCTCGGCGGTTGTGACCGAGGCCGTTCTCAGTCTTTCTAAATTTATGCTCGGCCATGAACTATTTCCGAAATCACTTTGGCGTGGCCCTAGCTCCGGCTTCGATTAGTAACCCACTTCTACGTTGACAGAGGCCTCTCATTCTTGAATAGGGCTCTCGATTGCAGTCGTGATAGCCTATCAGCGCACTCGGCCTGCGAAAGTCGTGGCGGGATGCAAGCGCCGAAAGCCGAGCGAAACCGGGCTGGTCCTGTAGGATCCCCTTAACGACACGAACACCGCGATCCAATCCTGCGGATTTTCAGCCCCTTCGTTTCTCATGGCTGACAATTAAAAGTGAAAGATGGCTCGAATGCTTTTAGTGCGGAGAGCTATTAGAGAGTGTATCTGATTTCCGCAAGGCGTTGGATCGATCCGGACACCAATCTTAGGCGTGAAAGCCATTTGGACAACCGGGAGTAGTAGGGAACAACTAGTTGGACGGGCGGACCCCAATTGTCCGTGATCGCACAGTTAATTATCTGCGGAGAGTTCTCGAAGTCTCTCCACGATCACCTGTCGTCGGCAGAATCGGGCGACACAGGCATCATTTTCGATCTCGTCGGGATAATCTCCCTCAGCAAAAAGCCAATTCCACAGAGTGATTGCAGCAAGTTCAGACCTGAGCTTTGCAACATCATTTTCCATAGCGCAAAAATTATACTTACCGATACAGCGTGTCAAGGGCTTAACATCTGCGCCAAGGGATTCCGCAGACTTTGGCAGCACGTAAAGGAAGTCCTTTGCCGCGAAAGACCTCACCTAATTTTTAAGCGGGCAAGCATGGGGCCGTACCCGGTATTTCCGGGAATTTGATACTTCCGGCGATGGCATCCACGCCAACTGAGATCTTTTTTTGCCAAGATCGTGGTTGGACGCGGCCGGAACTCCGGTTGCTGTGCAACAGAAGCTCATGCGACACGGTGATATCCGCACCACGATGAACACCTACGGCGATTTGGTCACCGATGAGATGTCAGAGGCTCACTCCAAGGTCGTGAGGATGGCACTCCCGAGGCCAAACTGATTTGCGAGTGATTTGCGCGTCTGTAACCCGTGGAAAAATGGCGGAAGCGAGTGGGAGTCGAACCCACCGTCGCCGCCGAAGACGACGACCGCCGGTTTTGAAGACCGGGACGATCACCGGACCGCATGCGCTTCCGTAGTTTTACAATCAAGAGCTACCGATGTTACCAAAATATTAATGGTCATTCCGTCGACAAGACCCAAGAAACTTACCGCACTCGAGGAGATTAACCACGTCCTTGAAACGAAAGAGGGTTGAACTCAAGACGACTTTCGACGAAAAGAGCGGCAAGCGCGGTGGTTTGTTCTTGTGAAGGAGCTCAGGCCCAAAAGGAAGGCATCCAAGAAGCGCCATAAAATTCAATGACATCGCCCGATTCCGACGCCTCATGACCTCAGGGGGTGAAAAAACTCGTGCGAAGCAGGTATTCGAACGCTAGTTAGTCTTGCATCGTTTTGATGGTAACTTGGTGGGAGGAACAAGGCTCTCGGCTGCCCTCGCTCTCAGCCGTTGCGTGGAGGCGCGCCGGGATGATAGACAAAGACGACGAAGGCTGCAAACAACTCTTTACGAAGGCAGAGAAATGAAAACGGGCTCCCATCATTCCGCTGAAACGCGAAAACGCATAAAAGAGGCGATGGCGGATCCAAAAGTGCGCAGGGCACTAAAGCAGGCGCGTATGAAGATGACACCCGAACAACGCGCAGCCGCGGCCCGCAACGCCGCAGAGGTCAGATGGGCAAAGCTGAAGAAGGGCGAGAACTGAATCACACGACCGCTCAGATACACAAATCCGATACCTCCACCAAGACAATTCCAAAGTTCCCCCAGCTTCAACAAAGATGAACCCAAATAGTTGGGTGGTCTTACGTCTTTCTCGTAAAAGGACTCTTGGTAGCAAGGGGAATCGTGCGGTCCAAAACGCCATCGCTACCCTAAGCAGTCAAAAATCGATCACAATCATTTTTGCTGGTACCGCAAGTACGTCGATGCCAGCGGAGCCAGCCGGCGCGGCACGTTCCGCACCCGCTTCTCGGCCTTCTTTCAACAGTGACTCGATGTGCTTTCCGGGCGCGATTCCATTTCGGACTTAGCCTGCTCGAAGCCTCCTGCGTGAATGTTTATTGAAGGTCGCTCGCTAGTGCCGTTCCAGCCGTCGTCAGCGAGCCAGAATTTGCACTCGATCCGCAAACAAGGAGTCACCCTAAGCGTTACGGCATGAATACCATGATCTTCCTCCACCAATCGAGAATCACGCGCAGACATATCGCGGACATATCCATGATAAATCCAACGAAGTCCTGTGCCACTATGGTCGGATTGGGTTTGGGTGAAACCTTCAGCTATCAGTCCTCAATGAGCAACGTCGTCCCAGTAGGCGGCTTCAATTGTTATTTTCCCATGCCATTCGAGAAGTCAGCTTTCATTACCGTCTGCTACGACCATGACCAGCCCCTCGAAAGACTTTATTTTCACGTCGATTATCTGGCCTTAACTGACCCCCTGCGTGGAGCGGGACATTTCCACGCCCAATACCTGCAGAGTGGCGATTGGAACCATTCCATGGTGAAACATGAAGACGGCTCCTTTCAACACACCCTCGTCCAAGCCGAGGGGCGCGGCCATTTCGCCGGTTTTACGTTCTCCCTGATGGGAGCAGAAGTTGGACGTTGGAAATCCCTCTACAGGGTGCTTAAGCTTGACCTAGATGGGAACACGGAGCTTGTTCTGGACGATGGCGCTCGAGTAGCCCAGGGGCCGGAGTATCTCAATCCGCACAGCTACACTCTAGCCGGGCGGACTTACGTCATGTTGGTGATAATTTTGTTGGCCGGTCCAGCCGATACAGATGTTTTCTGGAAGGCCCGCCATCATTTCATCGTAGACTGGAATCCAGTATTCGAATTCGGCACGATTCTCTTTCGCATTTGACTACTTACAACGTGGCTACTGGTGTCAATCCGAACCACACAAGACCTTTTCTCCTCTCCCCCCGGCTCAGGATCGTATTCGGCCTTGGGTGGCGGCCGACGCACAGCACAAGACTTCGTGAAATCAGCAGATCCCAACAACGTGGCTGAGAAGGCGCGTAAGCAGGGAAGCTTATCCACGGACGAGCAGGACTTGCAGCGGCTCGGATATACTCCTCAGTTCCTTCGGGGCTTCGGGGGATTTTCCAATTTCGCCCTCTCATTCTCGATCATTTCCATATTGACCGGCGCCGTCACTCTCTTCGATTACGGCCTGAGCATGGGTGGCCCGCGAGAAATGCTCCTAGGCTGGCCATTGGTGACATTTGGCACTCTGATGGTGGCGCTCAGTATGGCTGAGCTGTGCTCCGCTCTGCCGACCTCGGGAGGAATGTACCACTGGTCGGCGGAACTGGGCGGATCTACCTGGGCCTGGTTCACGGCCTGGCTCAACATTGTGGGCCTGATCACCGCCATCGCGGGAATTGACTATGGCTGCGCCGAGTTTCTGGTGCCAATGCTGGGTCTGCGATCCGGCCACCATACATTATTGGCCGTGTACGCCCTGCTGCTGCTCTCCCAAACTGTGATCAATCACTACTCGGCAGCCTTGGTGGCGTGGTTCAGCGATGTGAGTGTGGTGGTACACATCCTTGGCGTGATCGTACTGATTGGGTCGCTTCTGATTTTTGCGCCCAAGCAACCCCCAGCCTTCCTCTGGAACACCAGCAATATGAGTCCGGTTCGGGCCCCCTACGCCTGGCTGTTCATGCTGGGTTTGCTGCAAGCGCAGTGGACCTACACTGGATTTGACGCCTCTGCGCATGTGGCGGAAGAGACGCTGGATGCTCGCCGCCTTGCACCTTGGGGGATGGTCATGTCCGTGGTGGTATCTGGAGTGTTCGGCTACCTCCTGATCCTGTCGTTGGCGCTGGCGATTCCGAATATTGCCCAGGTGTTGCAAACCACCGATGGGAGCGGCCATCAGGTTCCGGCGGTGTTGACGATTGTAAGGCTCGCACTGGGGCATCGAGCAGCCGGCGCCGTGCTGGCGCTGACTGTGCTTGCCATGTGGTTTTCCGGACTGGCTGCCATTACCTCGGTCTCGCGATCTTTCTTTGCTCTGGCGCGTGATAACGGCATGCCGCTGGCATCGATTTGGAGTCGAGTAAATGCCAGGCTGAAGACGCCAGTGCCAGCCATTTGGCTATCAGCAGCCCTGGCGTTTGCCGCCATGATCTACGGCGGAGCCTATTCCATAGTCACTTCCATCAGCGTCATAGGCTTCTATCTTGCTTACATCGCGCCGGTCTACCTTGGCTGGCGAACCAAGAGTAGTTGGCTTGGAAAACGTGGACCTTGGCATCTAGGAGGCGCGAGCCATATCGTCAATGTGCTGGCGGTGCTTTGGACGGTTATCATTTGCACGGTCATCGTAATGCCGCCCAACACACGGGCTGGTTGGGGCATCCTCTCAATCATGGGTGTACTTTTCTTGATACATCTGGCGACCGGCAAACACAAGATGTACAAACCGAAATGGAGCTCTGAGAATTCAGAAAGCTCTTAGATACATTACCTAGAGTCTGGCTGAAGACCTCGGACCAAGTATCTGATCCGGGCCAAAGTCAAAAGACAGTCGAACGGTTGAATCTCGTGATCTGCTAAGCGAAACCAAAACGGTTGCCTGGGATGCTGAGCGTCTAAGACAGGAGATCTTGTTCAGCGTGACCCGGCCCGGTCGTGATCGTCGCCTTCACCGACCACTAATCATCGGACGCTCAATAGCGGAGTACTGAGACGCCTCGGATTCATTAGCGGCTTCCTGTTCGGGACTTTCCCTGATGCGCTTCCTCCAACCGGCATCGGCACAAAACTGCAAGCAACGCTCAGTGTCGAAGACTTGTTCGAGCATGAGTACCGATTCCCGATTGTGCTGCTTGATCACACCACGGAGAGTCACTACGAGGACTGGATGTCCCAGTTGGCATTGGCCAGGGAGGGGACGGTGCTCCCGACGGAGAACACAGAAGAGGTAATGTGAATTAGACGGGTTACGATGGCGACAAGAATTGCTCAGCGATCAGAAGAAGCTACTGCCCATTGCCTCTGCTCCAGACTGGCGAGGGTGACGGAGCAGGGCGAGCTTGGTTTTCACAGCGCTGGGACGACTGTTCGATACCGTTCCTTACTTTGACTACCGTTTATGATATAACCAGCACGTCAGTCGGAAACAGGCCAACACCCTTGCCAGACGACGTCAATTCGGGCAGGAAATGGCTTTATGCCAAAAAAGAAGCCACCCAAGAAAAGCAAGAACTTATCATACGCGTGCGCATAGTGCCGGTCGAAGTTATTCCGATCCCTCCCAAGAAGAAGCAGACGACGCTAGGTAAGCGCCAAAAGCTTTGAATTCGTGCGATATCAGACAGACAGGGAGCTGCCCTCCTCTATAGACTCCTTATCTCCTTTCGTCAGTGGTACAGCGCAACGCAACCGGCATCTGAGCACGTTCGGGGGAAGGTGGATCAGATGCCGTTTTTTCATCTCGCATTAAGCGAGGCGTTTCATCAGGCCCGACAATTCCCGTTTGATCTGCACCAAGCGTTCCTGATTTAAGGCGCGAGATGTTTTTTCCGATGCCGCGTACTGGCTCCGGTTGCAATACCAGGCATTGCTGACCCTTAGATCGCTCAGTTCCCGCTTCAGACTGGCAAGGCGCTCCGAGATGTAGTTCGGGTCCAGCACGGCAGAAGGGTAATCGGGGCCTAATTCATCCAGCGGCATCACACAAATTCACGCCAGTTGCGTGGCAACCCGTTCTTTCGTGCCCCCAACTCCGTTGTCGTAGCCCACTATCGCGTAGTACGTCGCGCGATCGAAGAATTGGTTCAGCATCCGCTGCAATTCCAGCTCGCCATAGAGCTCTACAATATTGTCGGCAAAGGCCTCACGTTGCAGGAATTGCCACAAATGATTACGGCTGATTACCAGGGCCCATACGAATTGGTGCAGGCCGACGCCCTGGATAGCCCGGCGTGCGGCAATCGCTCTGAACCGGTTTCCGACATCAGATTCTCTCTTTTGCAGTAGCCATTCACCCAAGTTGCGGTAAACCTCAACCGCTGCCTGGTGCAACTCCTCGGGCGGGACTTTCCGGAAATCACAAGTACGTTCCGATTCTCGGAGCTGTCGAATCAAACCATGCGCCAATTCCTCGGAGTGCCTTTCGATGAGGTGTACTAATTTCAACCCTAACATTCGCCGTTCTCCTTAACCCACACTTAGGAAGATGCGGCCGGAGGGGGACAGGATGCTGCCTCAATCCTTGATGAGCTTTGCGTTGCGAGTCGGGTAGTGAATATTTCCTGGACCGGCTTAGAAAACTCACCTCACCGCCAAACACACTTCGCCGCTAAGAAAGCAAAAGGATGCAGCCAACGCCGACTCCCTGATTGATCGGGTTTCCGACTTTGACTTTAGCGAATAACTAAGCCGCTTTCTTCTGTTGCGTTGCCCTGACCTTTGCCCATCTCGCCCTTTGAGCTGCCGCCATTCGACGACGAGCTGAAGCTGATACCCTTCGTTTGCCGGTAATTGGAACAGCCTTCTTACCCTGCTCGGCTCTCCATGCAGCCCATCGTGCCTTTTGAGCTACTGCTATCCGTTTCCGCACTCCAGTTGTCATCTTTCGTCTGCCGTGCCGCCTTGGTTCAGTGTAGGAACGTCCTCCCTCTAGCTTTCCAAGAACTGCCAGAGCCGCATCAACGTGCCCGAGCTCCCTTCCCAGATTGGTTCTCTGTGCCCTCAGCTGCGACACTATAGACTCCAGTCCCTTCAGATTGGCCATGTATTCCCCTCGGGCTGGGATTGTAACAATAGTAAGCACCTTCGTTCTCTTGTTTCGCGTAAATGTTTGTAAAAGTGGTCGTGGTGTCGCCGCCTCGTGCAAACAAATACCTTCATCGGTTGCGCGGAGTAGAGGAAGGCCTCAAACCGCCATCTCCGCAACTGGAAGCCGGTGCATTGCCGTTGCCCTACTCGGCGTTCCGAGGAGTTGAGTTCCGCGTAAGGCGCTCGAGGCGTGCGCCCCACTCATACAAAATTACTTCAGTGATTTCGGATCGGAGTGGTTTTTGGGGCTTTTCTTGTCGAGAAGAGTTACCAACTCCTGAGCGCAAGCCGGAGTCCTCACCTTGCCCGGTCGAATGATGTCTTTCGCATTTAGCTTCCGGCCGTACAGCTTTTCATTAGCGCCGCCGTCGGAGCGCAGGGTAGATCCCTCCAGCGAGATGCCGGCGAACAATCCTTTGGCGCGGGAATAGGAGAGAATCTCGGCGTTCATGACGACATCGGTGGCGGCTTCGCCGGAGCGTCCCTTGGGGCCGGCGGCGGCAGAGGCATCGGCGCCAAGTTTGACTTTACTGCTCAGCAGCGAGCGCGCTCCTTTGGGATTCATCACCAGCAGGACGAAATCAGTGGCTTCGCCACCCAACTGGAAGCCTATGTTGACGCCCTCCAGCGCAAACATGGCGGGCGGTCCCCAGAGACCCGTATAGTGTTCTCCGCTACGGCAGATCATAACCCCGCGACCGAAGCTGCCGCCGATTCCGAATGCTCCCTTCTTCACTGAGGGGAGAATGATCAGGCACTCGGCTTTATCAAGCAGATCCTGAGGAATGTCGTCCGGGATATCGAGGATTTCTTTCAGGACTTCCCCTGACTCTTTCACACGCTCTTGTTCCCTCTGGTTGTCGGCAAAGGCTGGAAGTTGAAAGGCCCACGCGAGGAGTAATGCCACAAGCGTTTTCATGTACCGTCCCCTTCTCCCGAATGTTCTACCGTTCAAAGTGGAAAATATCCAGCACCATATTCGTGCCGCGATTCACCAGCACGATGTGCCCGCCGATTACCACATGGGCGTCGCCCACCGGAGGCGGGGGCAGACGCCGTTCCAGTTCTTCAGGGCATGGCATCATCTTCTTCTGCAATCCAGGAGGAAGCGTCCCGCGAACCCGTAACTGCTTTTCCAGTCCCGGTGGAAGCTGATCCTTCTTCGCAAGGCCCGGCGGGAGATGATCATCGTGTTCGTGATACCAGCCTCGCATTTCGTCGCGGTCATGCTCGCTGTAGTAATGCCTTCCTTGTTCATCGTCATCGTTGCGGTCGTGATGTTTGCCCTGACCGTGCTCGTCACCCATCGCCATGCCGGACATCGCGAACATCACTATCGTACAGACGGAAAGCCATCGTTTTAATCGCATCGGTTCCCCTTACTCAGAGTAGTGAGCCAAATAGCCGTAGGCAAATTACTAACGCGCCTGACCCAAGGGACGAGGCCTCAAATCGCCAGCAATTAGACAGCGAATAAAAGACGAATCTATTGCTATGTGTTAATGGACGAAGGCCGCAAACGTGAAGCGCTCACAGCGGCACGTCTGTGGGCTATTATTCTTCCGGCCCCGCCGCTAACGCAGTGTCGTGAACGATGTGAGAGGGTAAGACCCAAGATAATCTTCGATTTGGAATTCAACCCTTTAACCATGCATTGTCAAGCTTGATGCGAATACCGACTTCATCCAAGTGTTGCATCAAATCAAAAGGATCCTCGTAAACACGATAAGCCCCAGCTTTTTCAAGTTCCTCTGCTCCGTAGCCACCGGAAAGAAATCCGACGCCGAGTGCTCTTGCGCGTCGCGCGGCTAGCAGATCCCAAACACTGTCACCTACCACAATGGAATCATGAATTGAGACGCCCAGTTTCTCTGCCGCCGCCAAGAAGAGGTCCGGATCTGGTTTCGCATGGCGCACTTGGTCTCGGGTTATCACCGGTACTGCATGCTCGATCTGGAGTGCTTCCAGTGACGGGCGAGCAGTTTCCAGCGCTCCGCTCGTTGCGATCGCATACGGTACCTTGGCTTTTGCCAGATGGGATAGCAATTCAACAGCTCCCGGCAGGGGATGCACTTGCGACACCAGTTTTGCATACTCCTCTGCATGCCACTTTTGCAGACTCTTCGCATCCGCGCTGGTGATTTCGCGCCCGGTCTCGCGCAGTAATGCGTTTATGAGGAGTCCTCCACTCATTCCAATGCGCCGGTGGATACGCCAGACGGAAAGCCGCGTGCCTGCCCGTTCCAAAGCTCCCCTCCAAGCCAACACGTGCTGGTAAACGCTATCGATTAGAGTTCCATCAAGGTCAAACAGCATCGCTGGTACAACGTCCTGGGATTGGAAGGGCTTGTTGCCGTTCATGTCGTCCTCCGATGTTGCTTATCGCGATCTTATCAACTGAAGCCGCTGAAACGCTTGCTTACTCTGCTACTGGATTGAAAATCTCGGAAGCGCTCAGCGCAAAGGCCGGATATAATCCTCGCCAGTCTCTAACTTCGCTGCGCTCGGTCAGCATAAGCCGGTTACAGTCTGTGGCGCGATCTCTAACCGTTCTGGAAAAAAGAGAGGTCTGTTGTCTCGCCGTTTGCCGGCATCGTCGGCTTCATAGCTCACAAGGCACTCCCGGTGACAGCGAACCCGATCTGGATTCTGAGAAAGGCAGCACGAATGAAAGGCTTTAACTCCTCGCTCATTACTGGAGAACCGGCAATTACTTCGTTCAACAACCTCACGCGCAGATCGGCCGTCGCAATCGGGCGGGGGCTACTTATTGTTGGTGTACTGCTGGCAGTGGGCAGTGCACAACAGCGAAGCCGTCCCGGCAACGTTGCGCCTGAGGGCAAGCTGGGCATCCTCCGCGAACTTGACAGTTCCATGGAGAGCTTATCCGAAATGACAGGCCTAGCGTTGTCCACATCCTAGTGAGTGCGTACGGCCCCAGAGAAGAGGACGATTTCGAGTCGCAGGTGTTCGTTCATCAGCACGCGATCGGGTCAGGCATCATCGTCGATGCTGACGGCTATATCATTACCAACAACCATGTGGTAGATGGAGCTCAGCATGTGCGCGTGGTCTTGCCTGCTCCTCCAGCCGACTCATCGGCCGGTCCGACGCCAAGCGGAAAGAATCGAATTTTCGATGCGGATATCGTTGGGACTGATCCTGAAACTGACCTGGCGCTAATTAAGATCAACGCGCACTCGCTTCCGGTGCTTCCGCTAGACGCCTCTCGCAAGCTGCGTCAAGGTCAATTGGTGTTCGCAATCGGCAGTCCCGAGGGACTGCCCAGCACGGTTACGATGGGGATTGTCGGCGCGGTCTCACGGCAGGTGGATCCCAAAGATCACATGGTCTACATTCAGACCGACAGTTCCATTAATCCTGGGAATAGTGGTGGCGCGCTGGTGGATCGAGACGGCTACTTGATTGGAATTAACACATTCATCATTTCGGAGAGCGGTAGCAGTTCAGGACTGGGCTTCGCAATTCCTGCCGCTATCGTAAGGTTCGTATATGATAATCTCAGGAAGTACGGATATGTTCGTCGCGCGGCGATACAGGCCCGGACTCAAACTGTTACCCCCACCATTGCGGCTGGACTTGGGTTATCTCAACCCTGGGGTGTGATTGTTTCTGACGTTACGCCGGGCGGGCCGGCTGACGCCGCTGGACTACGGGAAGGCGACATCGTTCAAACAATGGACGATCAGGATGTCGATACCGTTCCCGGGTATTACAATGCGCTCTACATTCACCCAATCGACCAAGTCTTGAAGATGAAAATTCTTCGAGGGAGCAGACTCAAACCCTCACTGTTCCAGTGATCGAGCACCGTCGACCCATTCAGCAACTGGCCGAACTCGCTGAGCCGAAAAGCAGCAATGTGGTGCCAAAGCTGGGAATTCTGGCAATCGAACTCAATGACAAATTGAAAAGAATGATGCCCGACCTGCGCTCCAGCTCTGGAGTGGTTGTGGTCGCGCGGACTCCCGACCTCCGCGATCTTCAGATCGGACTGCACGTTGGAGACATCATCCGTTCGATCAATCAGGTGCAGGTTGATTCCTTTAGAACGCTTCACGACGCAGCCGCTGCCTTGCAGGACGGAGATCCCCGGCATTGCAGATCGAACGCGGCGGACACCTGCAATATGTTGGTTTCGATGTAGACTGAGGCGCGGGCATGAATCTTGCCACGTGTCGTAGTTCGTGATACGGTGCTCTGCCTAAGAAACCCCTTGCCGTTGGCGGAAGAGAGGTGCTATGCCCGCTCATCGAGGCCTGGTTTCTGCTAATGGTCCCCACAGCCGTCGGCAGCCAGCAGTTCTAGCTATTTTGCTCACAATCGTGTGGCTGGCAGCGGCGAAGGCAGAGATAGAAGGCCCGCTGGCGGCGCAAGTGGAAGTCACTTCGCTGAAGACCTACGGCGGCGGAAAAGCTCTGCCTAAGCCAGAGAAGATTTTGGTCTATGACTTCACGTTTGATCCGAAGGAAGTCCAGGTTGATAAGACGCAGGAGTTCCGGCCCCGGCACGTTATTAGTGGAGATGAGAACCCGACCCACATCGGCGAGGATGCGGCAAAGAAATTATCGCAGGAATTGATCAAAGAACTCGCGCACACGGGAGTGCCAGTGGAGCGGGCCTCGGCGGACACCGCTCCCCCGGACAACACTTTGATCGTGAAAGGCAACTTCTTGTTCATCAAACAAGGTGTGAAGACCGAACGAGTAGTCGTCGGCATGGGAACGGGCTCCGCCGAGATCAACACCCACGTGCAGGTGCAATTCCAGGCTCCACAAGAAACGGTCCTGGTTTCTGAGTTTGAAACTCACACCACGCTCGCGAAGAACCTGGGTGCGGGTGTGCCGGTTGCTGCAGGATTGAATCCAGCCGTGGCTGCGGGAAGGTCGACGGTCTCCGACCGCAAAAAGACCGGTGGGTGCGTACGCGTCGAAAACTGCGGATGCTGCTGCAAGGCAAATCGCAGGGGCGATGGCTGAGCTGCACTGGGTGCAGGTTGACAGCAGCGGCAAGGTAGTCAAATAGCTCTCGCAGAAAAGCTGAACACGTCAGCGCCGCTTCTAAACCAGAGGTATGAATCATGAGAAAAGCTTTCATGAGAAAACCTTCTTTGAGTTTGCTGGTCGCGTTGGTCCTTCTTGCTACGCTGCATTCCGCTGCGCAGAAGACGAATGTCGACTGGGACCACAACATCACCGACTTCTCAAAGTATAGGACTTATGCCTGGGTAAAACCGCTGCGTACAACTTCAAATCCCCTAATGGATCAAAGGATCGTGGCTGCAGTGGACGCGCAGTTGGCCGAAAAAGGCTTGCGGAAAGTTGAGGCCGGCGCTGACGTACTAGTTACCTATAATGCGGGCTTACGGCAGGAAAGGTCAGCGATCGCTTCCGGCATGGGGGGATGGCGCAGGGGTGGCGGCATGGGCCGGATTGATCCGGTCACGGAGAATATCGGAACCCTGGTGGTTGATATACCTGATGGCAAGAGCAAAAACCTGATCTGGCGCGGGTTGGCCACTGATACACTCTCCGATCAATCCGAAAAGAATACGAAGAAGATCGAGAAGGCGGTCGAAAAGATGTTCAAAAAATACCCGCCCAAGACTAAATAGGGGAACTGTCCCTTCTGTGGAACCATGCGTCGGTCATTGCTCACAGGAAAGGTTCGCACCCTCAACATCGCTATCGCAATCTGTACTGCCTGATCAACTGTGAGCAAGGGACAGTTTCGCGGCGAGCTAAGTCGGCTAAAAAACCCTTACTGGGCAACGCTTTCGACATCTTTGAAGACCGGGCGATCCGGGACCGCATGCACTTTCCTTGCTGCCGAACTGACCCCTGATGGGTTCCATGCAGCAAATGTGAAGGGGCCCATGTCTAACAAAGTCGGGCGCAGCTCGTCAGCTGTCGAGTCGCGTGTAGTCCCCGGTGGAAGCGCGTATTCAGGCGGCGGACCCCAGCTTATCTTGGGGAGCTTTGCCGTCGATCGTGAACAGTTTGCGGGAAGCCAGCGAAATCATCAACCACTTGGCGCCGCTGAATAGCAAACTGATACCGACGATTGTGCCGATGGCCCAGGCGGAACTCGACGGCCAGTGCACCCAGATGAGTCCTGCTAGCAAAATCGTGACCAGCCCATCCAGCAACATCCACCCAGCGCCGGTTTGGCCGCGAATTCCAAAGTAAGAGATAATTTCCAGCACGCCTTCCGCCAGAAATAGGCTCGCCAGAAAAAGAGTCAGCGTGGCCACGCCCAGCAGCGGATGGAAGATCATGTAGCCACCACCGACTACATAGATCAGCCCTATCAGAAGCTCCCAAGCAACCATACCCGCTCGGTGCGCGTGGAATGCCGCAGCCAGATGGGTTATTCCCCCAAACATCAATAGCCAACCGACGATCGCGGTTACCGCAACAGCCGCTACCAGGGGAAGGGTGATCGCGAGAAATCCCAATATGATCAGGATTACTGACACCGCGATGGCCCAACCGCTTGCTCTCTTCAGAAGTCCAACAGGGGACGTACTCATGGCTCTATCCTCCTACGAGTTGTGAGCGGACAGAAACGGCACCATCATATGGAATACGGACGATTGCCACAAGTCGAATGTGGAAACGCACGGGGATGGCTCGCGTTATGAGAATGGCGGGAGGCAATTCGCCATGCCTGAGACAGCTACTCCGCTTTGCGCGGCTGAGTCATCAGTTTGATGTACAGGTCGTACAGCTTCTTGGTGTCGACATCGTACTGGACTGTCGCCCGCCGTTCGTAGGGAGGTACGTCCGTTTCCGGCGCCCAGAACAGAGTTTGACCGTAACTCTCGCCATGGTCGATGTCAACATCGACGTAAAGCTGTTTTTGCTCCGTAATGATGGAAGGGTCGACCATGGCGGCGGCAGAGAGTTCATCCCACATGAAGCCATCGGTCGAATATTCAGTTAGGTAATGGGCCACGGGCGTATCTGCTTTGGCGATAGCAGCTCTCATTTCGGAATTCAGATTTGTCTTGACCGAAATGTCTATGGGCGTAATTGTGATTTTTTTCCACGGAGAGCGCATGACGATGCGCACGGCTTCGGGATCAAACCACCAATTGAATTCGCGGCGGCCGTCGATGCCGCTAATGCCACCGTTGTTGGCGTACATCCCGCTGCCCATCAGGACCAACTCTTTCGCCAGCGTCGCAACTTCCGGATCAAGGCGCAGGGCGAGCGCGATATTGGTCAGCGGGCCGCCGGCCCAAATCACCACTTCTCCCGGATGCTGATGCACCACGCGAACAATGAAGTGCGCAGCGGTTTCCTCGAGGGTTTTGATATGCGGGCTCCCTTCAGGCAGTGGAGGAACTACCTCGGGATCGTGATATCCCGCCCGGAAAGCGGCAGGAGTATTTCCTGGCCGCTTGGAGAAATCACTCCAGCATCCTTTGTAGCCCAACTTGCCGTAGAGCGCCTCCCAGCGCTCGGTTTCTTGTTTAGAGTTAAGGAGCGGGAATTCTGCGCCTTGGATGACGGGAACATCGGTTCGACCGGCGATTTCCAGCAGCCGCAATGTGTGTTGCGTTTCCTCTTTTACCCACTGGTCGCCGCTGACGGTCGTGATTCCCAGCACTTCAAACTTGTCGGACTGCAAGAAAATCAGGATGGACTGCATGTCGGTGGTGGCCGGTCCGCGCGCGTCCTGATCGACGATAACTTTAATTTTCTGCGCCGGGGCCAGGGATGTGAAGGAAACAATCAGCTGAGATAGCAGCGCGAGTTTATATATCCCTCGAACCATCACTCGTCGGTAAATCTCGGTCACAAATTTGAGGGCAGACTAAGCGAAACTTATTTCAAGCTTGCTCAATCTGCCCGAAGTTAAAGTCGTCCAATCCGGCTAGCCCTAGAATGCCAGCTTAAGCGCAAACTGAATCACGCGCGGGTTGTTCACGGTTTGAGTGATTACCCCGAAGGTGCCCGGGGAATTACGGTCTGCACCGGTAACCCCACCGGAAGCCCCGGGCGCATTGAACTGTGCATGGTTGAAGAGATTGAAGAACTCAGCCCGGAAATCCAGATTCGCAGCTTCGGTCAGCCGGAAGCGCTTGATGGCTGAGAAATCTGTATTAACGAAGTCAGGCCCGTAAACCGGAGCACGGGCGGCGGTTCCAAGTTGTCCAGGCGGCGCAGGGACAAAACACTGGGTATTGAACCACTTCATCACGGTCGGATGGCCGCTCGTGGGATCACAAACTTGGTCCGGGCGGTTCAGGTTGGCGAAGTTGTCCATGAAGGGCACCCCGGAATTATTGGCACTGTCGGTCACAAAGATAGGAAATCCTGACAGGATCCTTTCAATCACGTTAACCGACCAGCCTCCCAGGACGGTGTTGACTGGTGCGCTCCAGTCGCCACCGAACTGCTTGCCTCTGCCCAGCGGCAAGTCATAGAGCACGCTCGCTGTGAACTGGTTGTTCAGGTTGAGGGCAGACAGACCCCAATCGGCTCTGTTGGAGCCCGGCAGAGGCCAGTACGTAGCTCCGCTGGAGCTGCCAAGACCGTCGGGAAGCCCGGAATCGAACGTCCGGGAATAGGTATAGCCCAAGAGCATGTAAAGCCCGTGTCTGGCGCTCTTGGTCTCGGCTTTGACCTGAAGCGAATCGTAGCGTGCCGCACCAGTGTCAGTGAAGTTGGAGATATAGCTAGTTGCCGGGAAGTTGGGATTCACGAACTGGCCGCAGCCAAGAGTGTAGCCCGGGACAGTGCCGCACGCCGTGGGAGAGTGCACGTTCAAATTCAAGCCGTTCGTCAGGATGCGAGAACTGCGCGATCCCGCATACCCGGCGGTCAGCACGACGTTGCCCGGCAATTGATGCTCGACGTTCAAGGTAAACTGCTGAATCATGCCCTGCTTGAAGTTCGTATTCTGAGACTGAATGACGCCAGAGAAAGTGCTAATGGTCGGAGGAGTATTAAATACGCCCGAGCCAACAGGCCACCCTCCTGAGATAGCGCAAAACGAACCAGGCGTAGTAGTAGGGAATACCGGGGCCGGACACGAGCCCGGGAAGCCGAAGGGGCCAATCCCCGATGAGGCCTGGAACGGCGGATTTTGCTGCAGTCCCTGCCCACCTATGTTCCATGAGGAGTCGTGGTAGATGGCATACCCGGCCCGGAGCACGGTAGTCTGGCTGCCAAGCACCTTCCAGCTCAGCCCGATGCGCGGTTCCAATGCGCTTTTGTTGAATTCGATACCCACGCGTCCGTCGGAGTTCACACCCGGGACGAGCAGGTTGCACGTCGGTTGCGGCGTGCAATTACTGTTGAAGACAAAATTCGCTTGCCGATTTGCGTTCTCGACGATGGGCGTTTGCAAGGCCCACGCCAGGCCTAAATTCACGGTCAGGTTCGGCGTAATCCGCCAATCATCCTGCACGTAGGGACGGAATAATTTCCAGCGGCGACCAGTCGTGGCGCCCTGGAACGTCTGATCATGTTCCCCAAAGGTATACAAGCCCATCAGCAAGTTGGCCATTGGGTCGAAGGTCTGCTGCGCGCCAATAGCGAAAAACCCGTCCTGGTAGCCGTTGGTAAGCACGTTCATTTGCATGGCGCGAATGGATCCGCCGACTCGAATATCGTGCTTGCCGCGAATCATATCGAACGAGTCGGCAATGGAGAATACGTTGGTGCCGCCCTGAAAGGGTGCGAATCCGCGATCTCCCAGCGACCAGTAGCCGCCGCCCGGCGGCTGGATTGAGGTCAAACCGCAGCTTATACAGAATTGCGACGACTGGTTTACGATCCCCGGAATCTGCCCACCGGGGTTGCACGCGGCGTCCAGGTTCGCATTCGGAATGCCGATGACCTTGTTCGCTTCGCACGTGCCATAGCCGTACGACTTAATGAAGTTGAAGATCCGGTTGAAGCCACCACTGATCTGATTAATCGAGTTGCTGGAAAAAATGTGGGTTTCCGATATGGCAACGTTACGTCCGTGGTTGGAGATGTTCTGCGTGCTGCCAAAGGGCGTGGCTTCCGCGAACCCGGTGGGACCGGTTGGCGACGAGCCTCCCGGGACGAGCGAGTTTGCCTGGTCGTAGCTGAAGCGCGCAAAGACTGTGTCCTTGCTGGAGAAATTGTGGTCCACGCGAACATCAAACTCGCCTTCGTTGAGGCTCCTCACAGGCGCGTTCGTGAAGTTGAAGCCCGCAGACTCAGAGGGGTTGGGAACATTGTTCCCCGGATAAAGCTGAATCAGTTTCGCGCCAGCTGGGTCGAAAAAAGCGGATGGAATCTTGTTGCAGGGGCCGCCGCCAGACTGCGTTCCATTATTAGCGGGCACGATAGGGGTACCGGTGCCGTCACACTTAAAAGACCCGCCTGAATAAGGATTGACAAGATCGGGGAACCTTGACTGAGCACTCCCTCGGGTGAAACCGAGAGGGTCGAGGGTAAAGTCGCCACCCATCATCGCACTCGTGGGAACCAAGCCCGTGGATTCTATTCCGTGACGCTGCCTCTTGGCCTGATAGTCAAGAAAGAAGTACGTTTTGTCCTTCTTGATTGGACCGCCGAGCGCCCCTCCGAATTGGTTCAGATTGAACTGCTCCCTGGCGGCGGCAAAATAACTGCGCGCATCAAGCTTTGTGTTGCGGAAGAATTCAAACAGCGACCCGTGGAAGCCATTTGTGCCGGATTTCGTGGTTACGAGCACGGTCGGACCCGCGCGAGTACCGTACTCGGCAGAATAGTTGTAGGTCAAGACCTTGAATTCCTGGATGGCATCGATCGAAGGCAAAATCGCAATCGCGCCGGAAGTCAGTTCGTTGTTGTCGTTGCCATCAAGCAGCCAGTCGGTACTCTGCGGGCGCGATCCACCCACGGAAAGAGAAAACGAGCCGCGAGCCGAGGCTTCGCTGGTGGCGCCGCCGGCAAAAAAGCTGTTGGGGTTGGTTTCCTGAGTTACACCGGGAGTCAGTGTGGCCAACTGAACAAAATCGCGGCCGTTCAGGGGAAGATCGGCGACCTGCTGGGAGGTGATCACCTGTCCCAAAGCCGGTGTCGACGTCTCCACAGCCACTTCGGTCGCGCTCACTTCTACCGCCTGGGTGACAGTACCGGGGGCGAGAGTGAAATCCACTTCGCGACGCTCATCCACTTGCAGCCGCAGGTCCTTCTGCTCGGCAGGCTGGAAGCCCGTCGATTCCACTCGAATGGTGTAATTGGCGACCGGCAGCAGAGGAATAAGATAACGTCCAGAGTCATCGGTCTTTATCTGACGAGAAACACCAGTACCTTGCGAGGTGACGGTCACCTGCGCGCCCGAAATTACCGATCCAGTTTTGTCGGTGACAGTACCCAAAAAACTTGCAGTCGCCTGGCCATTAAGGAGGGGACAAATAGGAAGTGCAAGCAAGGAGAAAACCACAACGAACAGCGTCCGTTTGGTCAGCATCTATACCCCCTTTGGCGGCTCCCCACGAATGAAGCTCGCCCTTTCGCCAATGAAATTTCAATAGATCACAGGGCAGTCATCACATCGACATGCCTCTTCATTCTCAATGCGGTTGGCGCCCGGCTCGATGAGTCGACATCTGCGATTTCAGCGTAGGGCTGGGTGCCAAAACATAATGCCATCTGCCATAGGTTGTCAACCGCAAATCGCACCAATCTTGGTTCGCAGTATCCCGTTTCGCTACATCGTTTCTGTGAATGTTACGGCGCCTTCTCGCTGGTGATGCCGAATCGAGCGAGCGCCTGCTCAGTAGTGACAAGATTCGCACCCAACGTTTCCAGTTCTGAACTGATTCGTTCTCCTGCTTCTGGACTGAGAGTTTCAATGGCATCACGGACCAGGGCGACCCTTCTTCCTCGTTTCAGCAGCCCCTTCGCGGCCAGCCCGACGCAATATTCTGTGAACACGCCGAAGACAACGAATTCGGCGTGGTGATCGAGACGATCGAGCAAGGCATCGGCATGCCGGCTTTCGAAGACATCGAGCGTCTGTTTTTCGAGGATGATCTGCTGCTTTTGAAGGAAGTCTTGGGGCAAGGATGATTCGGGCTCATTGGGGACGCGCACGTATTGCTTAGTTAACGCTTCCGGAACGAAATCGGAGCCAGGGGTGCCTTTTACGCAGTGCGGAGGGAACATCCTGAATTCGGGATCATCAATGCTATGAAAGCAACCGTGAGAGACGAGAAACACGCGACCGTTTCGCGCTACATCGACGAGCCGATCGATATTTGGGAGCAACCTCTCGGCGCCCGGTCCGTAAAGCTTGCCGCCAGGCAGCATGAAGTCTTTTTGTGAGTCTACGCACCACAGGATGGTATTTGAGGATCGCATGATTTTCGTATCAAAACAGTTAAGGATGAGTGCGCTTCACTCACTGCAAACCCAATGATGCGGCTATTGCCTTCTTATACTCGCGCGCCTTTGCCATCACTTCTTCTTCCTTGACGGTGAGCACTTTCCGATTGCGCATGACTGCGCGCCCGCCAACGATTACGGTCTCCACATCGCTGGCCTTCAATGCATAGGCTAGCTGAGCGTAGATGTCATACATAGGAACAGCATTCGGTTCGTCCAGGTTGATTAAGATCAAGTCGGCTTTTTTCCCCGGCTCGAGTGATCCGATTTCCTTCTCCATATGAAGAGCTTTCGCGCCGTCGATAGTCGCCATTTCTACGACCGCCTTGGCATTGAGCGCCAGCGGATCCATCTTGGCGATCTTCGCGAGCTTCGCCGCCAGGTCCATCTCCTCCATGAGGTCCAGATCATTGTTGCTGCCTGCGGGACCGTCGGTTCCCAGCCCGACAGCCACTCCGGAAGAACGCAATTCGGCCACGGGGGAAACGCCGCTGGCCAGCATCATGTTGCTTGAGGGATTGTGCACGCAGCCTACCTGGCGTTGCGCGAGAGTCCTCTGGTCAGCCTGGTCCACGTAAATACAGTGCGCAGCCACTAAGTCAGGACCGAGCACACCGATCTTGTCGAGATATTGCACCGGCGACATTCCGTTTTGTTTCTGACTATCTTCCCATTCCTTTTTCATTTCGGCGACGTGGATCAGAATCGGCGCATGATACTTCCGCGCCAGTGCCGCAGAATTCTGCAGCGTCTTCTGGGAACAGGTATAAATCGAGTGAGGCGCTACCGCTGCCTGAATCAGCGGATCACCTTGCCACTTTTTCAAGAACTTCTCAGTGTAAGCCAGCGTCTGGGCTTCGTTTTTGTTATCGGGTGCGGGGAAATCGATGAACGTTTCTCCCAGAACGCCACGCATACCCGCCGCTTTGGTCTCTTCGGCTACGGCGTCCTCGAAGTAATACATGTCGGCGAACGTGGTTACGCCGGAACGGATTTGCTCTGCCGCCGCCAGCCGCGTTCCCCAGCGGACAAATTCCTCGTTCACGTTCTTCGCTTCAGCCGGAAAGATGTATTTGTAGAGCCAATCGTTGAGGGTCACATCATCATGAAGACCACGAAAAAGAGTCATGGGAACGTGGGTGTGTCCGTTGATAAATCCGGGCAGAACCAGCTTCCCTTTGGCTTCGATCGTCTGCGAAGCCTGGTACTTGGCTTCGAGGTCGGCGCGTGGACCGACAGCGACAATCGTGTCAGCTTTCACAACGATCGCTCCGTCGTCATAGACGGTTCGCTTTCCGTCCATGGTAACCACGGTTCCACCGGTGATGATCAGATCGGCTTTCTTTTTTGAAGTCTGAGCCGAAAGTACGGGGGGAAGAAGGAACTGGAAGGTAAGAGCCAGAATCAAAGAGTGGCGAAAGGTCATGTTTTTCTCGTCGTGGTTCAAAACGCCGGCTACGGAAAAAAGGGTCAATCTCATTAGGACCGGCTTCGTTCCGCCCACTCCACTTCGTAGCGGGCGCGAGCATAGAATGACTTTTGCGTTCCCACGCCCGTCGTCGAGAGTGCGGCGTAGAGATTGGCGCGACGGACGGCTTCGCGTTCCGGCAGGCCTTCTGCGAGGAACACGGCAAAGCTGCCGATGAAGGCGTCACCGGCCCCCGTACTGTCGATGCTCTTCACGTTAAAGGTAGGAATGTGCTCCATCCCGTCCCGTCCTGCCAGCAAAGAACCGTTGGCTCCGAGCGTAACGATGACCCGCTTGATACCGCTGGAGAGCAGCTTCTCCGCGCACTTCTTGGCGTCATCCACATTTCGTACCGGCATTCCGGTGATGGTCTCGGCTTCACTTTCGTTGGGAACGAAGTAGTCGAGTCCTGCCAGAGCATTCATCTCGATCGGCTGTGCCGGAGCAGGATTGACGATGCAGCGAATGCCGTTCTTGCGCGCAAAACTGACGCTGTAATATACGGTCTCAAGCGGAATCTCGAACTGCAAGACGATGCAATCGACGGTCTTGAGCAGGTCGGCTGCGGCATCAACGTCCGCAGGCTTGAGTAGATCATTCGCGCCTTTGACCACGAAGATGCGATTCTGGCCGTTGGGCTCAACGAAAATCGGCGCTACGCCGCTGGAGACGCCCTCGATCTGCTTTACGTGGGTGGCGTCGATTCCAAGCTTCTTGAAGTTCTGAATGGTCGCGGGACCGAAAAGATCGCTACCCACCCGGGCAACCATGAAAACATCAGCACCGCAAAGCCGTGCCGCTGCCGCCTGATTTGCGCCCTTGCCTCCAAAGCCGAGATCGAAGCTCTGGCCGAAAATCGTCTCCCCGGCTTGAGGAAAACGATCGGCGAAGGTAACCAGATCAATATTTGCGCTCCCAACTACGGCAATCCGGGGACGTTCGCTCATAGGACTGCCGAGTCTAGTCAGCGCTTCTGATTTTTGTCAATGAACCTGAGACTGATCCAACCATAGAGTCACAGAGCCACAGAGAAGAAGAAGAAAGAAAGAAAAAATGTTCCCTCTGTGTCTCTATGGTAGAGAAACGATCCTAATCACTCGCCGTAGGGGACCCAGATGTTTTTCACCTGAGTGGCATGCTGCAGAAACCATCGGCCTTCGCCCTGCTTCACGTCGAACCAATCGATCGCTCGACCTTCATTGGTGAAGACCTGCTTCAAGTTTCCAGTTGAATATGATTTTGCCGCCGCCGCGCTGGCTTCGTCAGCGAAGCACCAGATCGCGTCCACATCATCGTGCTCGGCGATAACTTTGAGCAGTTGCGAAGTGTATCCGGTAACTATGTTCACGGCGCCGCCCGGCAGATCGCTGGTGTCGAAGAGTTGGTACAAGTCGCCGGTGATTAGCGGGTAAGTCTCCGAAGGAATAACGATGACCGTATTGCCAACCGCGAGCACAGGCATGACCAGAGACAAGAAACCTAGAAGTGGCACTTCGTTGGGGCAGATGATTCCAACGGTTCCAATCGGCTCATTCATCGCGATCGTTATATTGCGGAATGGCGGATTGTGCACGGCGCCTTCGAATTTATCTGCCCACGCAGCATAGGAGAAGATACGCTCAATCCCCGCGTTCACTTCGGCGACAGCTTGTGCCTCCCCCACCGCGGCTGCCAGCCGATGCGCAATCTCGTCGCGGCGTTGTGAAAGGTTCTCCGCCATGTAGTAAAGAACCTGCGCGCGATTGTGTGCTGTGCTCCGGGCCCAGCCAGCAGCTTTGCGCGCGGCTTCGACGGCATTGCGAATGTCCTTGCGATTGCCGACTGCAGCTTCGCCGAGCAGTTGTCCATTGGCACCGCGAACTTCCATGCTGTAACCGGAATCCGGCCTTGCCTGCTTGCCGCCAATGTAGAGCTTCACGGTACGGTCAATGGCTGGAGTCGCGGACTCGGTTTCGTCTTCTGAATTTTCGACGGGAGCCGGTTTCGCGCCGGGCAGGACAGGCGCGTTCTTGAACCACGCCGGTTCCAGATATTCCAGCAAACCTTCTCTGCCGCCCTCGCGGCCGTATCCGCTTTCGCGGTAACCGCCAAAACCACAGGACGCATCGAACAAATTTGTGCAGTTCACCCACACCACGCCGGCTTTGATCTGGGCGGCAACGTGAAGCGCAACGTTGATGCTCTCGCTCCACACGCATGCTGCCAGGCCGTACACCGTGTTGTTGGCGAGCTCAACGGCTTCGCTGGGAGTACGGAAAGTCATGGCCGCCAGTACGGGGCCGAAAATCTCCTGCTGAGCGACAATCGAAGTAGGGTGGACGTTGCTCAACAAAGTCGGCGGGAAATAGAGTCCGCGGGACGGCATTTCGATTTGCGGTTGCCAGCAGGTGGCACCTTCCGCCACGCCCTGATCCACGAGTCGCTGGATGCGATCCAGTTGGACGCGGTCGACAATCGCGCCAATGTCGATAGCTTTGTCGAGCGGTGGTCCGGCACGGAGCGTGCTCATGCGATCGCGTATTTTTGCGACCAACGGCTCCGCAATACTTTCCTGCATGAGCAGGCGCGAACCGGCACAACAAACCTGCCCTTGATTGAACCAGATGCCATCCACCAGACCTTCGACGGCGCTGTCGAGATCGGCGTCTTCAAAAATGATGAAAGGAGACTTGCCGCCCAGTTCGAGGGAAAGCCGCTTGTGACTTTGCGCGGTCGCGCTTCGGATGGCGCGGCCCACTTCGGTCGAACCGGTGAATGCGATTTTGTCTACATCAGGATGTTTGACTAACGCCTCTCCGGTAGAACCATCCCCGGTCACGATGTTGACCACGCCAGCGGGTAGTCCAATTTCATGACAGATTTCGGCAAATGCAAGCGCAGTCAGCGGTGTGAACTCGGCCGGTTTGAGTACGACCGTGTTTCCCGTTGCCAGAGCAGGTGCAATCTTCCACGCCAACATGAGCAACGGAAAATTCCACGGAATGATTTGCCCCACGACACCGCAGGCCGTGTAATCGGGAAATTCCTGTCGCAGAAGCTGCGCCCAGCCCGCGTGATAGTAAAAATGCCGGGCGACCAGAGGTATATCGATGTCCCGGCTCTCACGGATCGGTTTCCCGTTATCCATGGTTTCAAGCACAGCCAGGAGACGCGGGTGTTTTTGCACATGTCTTGCCAGAGCATAGAGATAACGAGCCCGGGCGTGAGGAGTCAAAGACTGCCACTTGGGAAAAGCGGCGCGAGCGGCCTTGACGGCCGTGTCGACGTCGGCGACTGACGCTTGCGCCACAGTGGCAAGCTTCTCCCCAGTTGAAGGGTCAGTTGTGTCGAAATATTCTCCGGCGGCAGGCGCGAGCCACGTTCCATTAATGAAGTGGCCGAAGCGGCGCTGGTGACGGTCGAGCCAGGTGAGCGCCTCTTTTGGATCTTCCGGCGCCGGACCGTACTCCATGGCAACGAATTTTTCAGCGATGCTCATATGTAGGCGCGAGCGTCCCTTCGACTTCGCTCAGGGCAGGCGCTCGCTCGTGCGTCACGTTTACGCGATGGGATGGCGGTAGTCTGCCGAATACCGTCCAGTCGCATGATGCTCAAGCTGGCGCTCAATATCATTCAACAGCCCGCTGGCCCCGAAGCGGAAGAGTTCTGACTTCATCCAGGAGAGGCCGAGTTCCTCTTTCATCAACGCCAACCATTCCGTGGATTGTTTGGCGGTGCGAATTCCGCCCGCAGCTTTGAACCCCACAGCCATGCCGGTTTCCTGCGCGTATTCGCGGATAGCGCGGGTCATCACGAAGCCGACCGGTAGCGTGGCATTGATCGGCTCTTTGCCGGTCGAAGTCTTGATGAAGTCGGTGCCCGCCATCATCGCAACCAAGCTCGCGCGGGCGACGTTGCGAAGCGTGAGCAGATCGCCGGTCCCCAGGATGACCTTCATATGCGCAGGAGCGCTTGCCTGCTTGAAGGCTGCAATCTCGTCGTAGAGTTCCTGCCACCTGCCGCCGAAAACATGGGCGCGTGTGATAACAACGTCAATGTCTTGCGCTCCGGCCTCCACGGAGCGCCGGATTTCGGCTACTCGTTCGGGCAAGGGAGAGAGTCCAGCGGGAAATCCAGTGGAAACGGCTGCAACCCGCACCCCGCTGCCTTCCAGCGCCCTGCGTGCCGTTTCCACGAACCGGTGATACACGCAAACTGCCGCCACCTGGATTTTAAGATCTTCAATTCCCAGCCGTTTTACCAGTTCGTGTTCAATCGGCTGCATGGCCTTAGCACACAACCGGCGGACGCGCTCGTCGGTGTCGTCCCCCGAGAGCGTTGTGAGGTCCATGCAGGTAATTGCCCGAAGCAACCACGCCGCTTGCCAATCTTTTTTCACGGTGCGACGTGCTACATGACTTTGCGCCCGGCGTTCCACCGCGCTGGTGTTTACTCGAACCTGTCCTACACGATCTAGATCAAGCGGTGTCCCATGGTTCGACAGAAGCGGGCGCCCGCTCAAGACTGCCAAGGGAGCACTGGTATCTCGCAACAAGCTTTCAGCGGATGCGCCACCGGTCATGCGGTAATGTTTGCTGTTCTCCACGACAATTGGATGTCCTCGCCCGGAGCTGCGATTCCTTGCGGGAATCAAGCCTCGTCCGTCTTCGGAAGCAATTGTACGGCAGAACATAGAAAAAGGAACTGCGGACCAGCGACAATATTCTTTCCTCTCTCATATTGACTGCACTTGCCTATGATCTGATAGCACAGTACTTTGGCCTTGACACTGCCAAACCTCGACGCTACGCTTCTGCGCTAATCAATCCGCAAAATGACAATTTCTCGACTTGTTGGACTCTCAGGCTCTCGGCAATTTGTCTTTTCTGTCTATGCCCTTCTCGTAGTCTTGCTACTAGCCGCGCTCACTGTGCCCTGCTCCGCGGCCAAGAAAATCATCATTGATACCGATCCCGGCACTGATGACGCGCTGGCGCTGATGCTGGCTCTCAACTCGCCGGAACTGGACGTGCGCGCCATCACCGTAGTGCCGGGAAACGTTACCGCGACCATCGGCCTGGAGAACGCGCTGCGCATGGTTTCGCTGGCCAACCGATGTGATATTCCAGTGGCCGCGGGTGCGCAGCATCCTCTGTTCCAGAAACTGATTACGGCTGAGTTCTGGCATGGCAAGAATGGACTAGCCAATATTGAATTGCCTCCGAGCAAATGCAAATTCGATGCGCGCTTTGGACCCGACCTTATCATTCAACTGGTGCACGCCTCGCCCCATGAGATCACCCTAGTTCCCGTCGGCCCACTTACTAATATCGCGCTCGCGGTGGAGAAAGATCCTTCTATTGTCGGGCTAGTCAAAGAAGTCATCTTGATGGGAGGTTCGATCAGTGGCGGGAACGTGAATGCCGCAGCCGAGGCCAACATCTATAACGATCCCGAAGCCGCGCAAATTGTGTTCCAGGCGGGATGGCCGTTGACCATGGTCGGCCTTGAAGTAGGGGACAAAGCTCTCTTCACACACAAATATCTCGACCAACTCGGTCAAACTCACGGCCCAGTGAATGACTTTGTTTACTCGGTCGCCAAATTTGTGGTGGATCTTTCGGCAAAGTTTGGCTCTCCGGGATTCCCGATGTACGATCCATCCGCCGTAGCGGTTGCGATCGATCCAACCCTAGTGAAAGTACAGGAGATGCACGTCGACGTCGAGACCAGAGGAGAATTCACGCGCGGCGAGACGGTAGGGAACCGCCATGACGAAGTGGAGCGCAACATTCTTCACGGCGATCGTTATGTGATCGAGGGCGTGGACAAAGTCACACCCAATGCAAAAGTCTGCCTGGATGTTGACGCTGACCGCTTATTGCAGCTTTTTGTTTCCAGAATTCAGGGCAAGTAGACTCGACGAGAAACGATGTTCATACCACATAGTCTCGGCATTGCGCTGGTGATGATGATTTCGAGCGCCATCTGCTGGGGCTCGTGGGCCAACACTTACAAAGGTGTCAAGAACTACCGCTTCGAACTGTTCTATTGGGACTACGCCGTCGGTATCTTTCTGATTTCCGTGATTCTCGCCTTCACCATGGGTAGCACTTCGAATGATGCCAACCGCTTCCTGAACAATGTTCGCTCGGCAGACACTTCGAACATCGTTTCTACCATGGTGGGCGGAGCGATATTCAATCTAGCAAACCTCCTGCTGGTTGCCGCCATTGATACGGCAGGCCTGGCGGTTGCCTTCCCCGTTTCGATTGGAATCGCTTTAGTAGTCGGTGTCGTCTTGAGCTACATCCAGCAGCCGAAGGGCAATGGCGGATTACTCGCCGCCGGAGTGCTTTGCGCGGTAATCGCTGTGATTATGGATGGAAAAGCCTACGGAAGTCTGGCCAGCGCGGGCCGATCCGTATCAAAGAAGAGCATTGTCACCTGCATCGTTTCCGGAGTTTTGATGGGACTGTGGGCGCCTTTCGTGACCCATGCCATGACCCAAGGAAACGCTCTTGGGCCCTACAGCGTTGCGGTGTTTTTGACGCTCGGCGCTTTACTCTCGTGCTCCATCTGGAATGTTTATTTTATGAAGAAGCCGCTGGTGGGAGAACCAGTGGATTTCACCGGCTTCTTCAGCGGTCCGGCTTCTGGTCACGTGCTCGGACTGCTGGGTGGCGTGATCTGGGGCACCGGCATGGTCTTTAATCTGGTGGCTGCAAATTTTACGGGTGTGGCGATTTCTTATGCGATTGGCCAGTCTGCGCCCATGGTCGCGGCCTTGTGGGGAGTGCTGGCGTGGAAGGAGTTCGACGGCGCGGGGAACCGGTCCAAGCTATATTTGGTGCTCATGTTTATCTTCTATGGCCTGGCAATTCTGCTGGTAGCAAAAGCGAACGGGTAAATATAGTTCTTGAAGACGAAACCAGATGACTATGCCGGAATGCTTGCTGTGGCCGTGGCGGAGGCGCGCAAAGGACTGGCGGAAGGCGGCATTCCCATCGGGGCGGCGATCTTTGATTCCAATGGCAGCCTCGTTGGTGCGGGTCACAATCGCCGCGTGCAGCACAATGACCCTTCCATGCACGGTG
The DNA here is from genome assembly GCA_963696025.1 of uncultured Acidobacteriota bacterium. Classification (GTDB taxonomy): domain Bacteria; phylum Acidobacteriota; class Terriglobia; order Terriglobales; family Acidobacteriaceae; genus JABCYV01. Next base: position 73,432 of record CAVOII010000011.1, on the reverse strand, counting down.
AGACGGACGCTTTCCGCAACGCGGGACGCCAGCGCAGCTATCGGAAGCTCATCATGGTCACTACACTCGCACCGTGCTGGTATTGCAGTGGTCTGGTCCGGCAATTTGGCTTTGGTACGGTCCTGGTCGGCGAAAGCCGCAACTTCCAGGGTGGCGTGGAGTGGTTGCGCTCTCTGGGTGTGAAAGTCATCGACCTTGATTCCCAGGAGTGCGTCTCACTGTTGGCCGAATACATCCGCCTAAATCCTCAGGTTTGGAACGAGGACATTGGCGAGGACTAACCCGTCCCATCACGCTTTCCTGCGTTACCAATGCCACGCTTCTCCGTAGAAAAAAGAACTTCTCAGTCTGCTATATTGGCCTCTCGCGGAGGTGCTACCCATGTCTCGCACTGTGCGCTGTGGCCTCATCCAGGCAAGTAATGTGCTGAGCAGCGACCGCCCACTCCCACAAATCAAGAAAGCCATGATCGAAAAGCACCTCAAGCTGATCGAGCAGGCGGCGCGGAAAAAAGTTCAAATTCTCTCCCTCCAGGAGCTGTTTTACGGTCCGTATTTCTGTGCGGAGCAGAACATTCGCTGGTACGAGCTTACCGAGCGAGTGCCGGACGGACCCACGACCATGCTGATGCAGAAAATTGCGGCTAAGCACCGCATGGTCATAATCGTCCCAGTTTACGAGGAGCAGATGCCGGGGCTTTATTTCAACACCGCAGCGGTCATCGATGCGGATGGCAGCTATCTCGGCAAATACCGTAAGCACCACATCCCGCATGTGCATCCCGGGTTCTGGGAAAAGTTCTACTTTACTCCCGGTGACATGGGCTACACCGTTTTCAAGACTAAATATGCTCGGGTCGGAGTTTATATCTGCTACGACCGCCATTTTCCCGAGGGAGCACGCATCCTCGGATTGAACGGGGCGGAAATTGTGTTCAACCCTTCCGCCACCGTTGCAGGTCTCTCGGAATATTTGTGGGAACTGGAGCAACCGGCGCACGCCGCGGCGAATGGTTATTTTGTGGGCGCCATCAACCGTGTTGGCACAGAAAAGCCGTGGAACATCGGCGAGTTTTATGGCAAGAGCTACTTTTGTAATCCGCGAGGTAAAATCGTCGCCCAAGCTAGCCGTGACAAAGACGAAGTTCTGGTCGCTGATCTCGACCTTGAGATGATTGCTGAAGTAAGAAAAGTCTGGCAGTTTTACCGCGACCGGCGTCCCGAGACGTACCAGCCGATTACGGCGCAAACCGGGCAGGCAGCGGCCGCCGACTGAAAGACGCCAGGTGACAATTTTATATGCACTTTCATCCTTCGACTACGTAGCAATTTCGCTCCGCGAAGTTGCTGCTCCGCTCAGGATGACAAATTGTAGATAACTGCTCGCCTATCCAGAAAAACATGGCGACCACAGACGACCAGATCGCGCGTCGGCGAATTGAATCCAGTCCTCTCTACAATCGAGATCTTGCGCCTGCCACCAGCGAACGACGCACATGGGGCACGTATAATTACGCGGCTTTATGGGTGTCGATGTCGGTCAACATCCTTACCTACATGTTGGCCGCAGGCCTTATCCAGGGAGGAATGAACTGGAAGCAGGCAGTGGGGACTGTGTTCCTCGGCAATACCATCGTCCTGGCTCCGATGCTCCTGAACTCGCATCCGGGAGCACGTTACGGCATACCCTTCCCAGTGCTGGCTCGAGCATCGTTCGGAGTTCTGGGCGCGAACGTCGCCGCCGTTTTGCGGGCTCTAGTGGCATGTGGATGGTTTGGGATCCAGACTTGGATTGGGGGTGAGGCGATCAGTAGTTTAGTCGCCGTATTAGCTCCTGGCTGGGGACAAGTTGCGCACCGCACCGCAATTTGCTTTTTGGCTTTCTGGCTCATCAATCTGGCTGTGATTCTGAAAGGCGTCGAATACATCCGATTCCTGCAGGGGGTAAGCGCGCCGATTTTGCTCGCGGTCGGACTTCTGCTGCTGGCATGGGCGTATGGCACCGCGGGCGGGTTCGGTCCGATCCTGTCTGCGCCTTCGCGGTTCAGCACCTTTTCGGATTTCCTGAAGTTTCTCGTGCCCGCGCTGAATGCCACCGTCGGTTTCTGGGCGACGGTTTCCTTGAATATTCCAGACTTTACTCGTTTCGCCCGCAGCCAGCGGCAACAGGTGATTGGACAGGCCCTGGCGTTGCCCACCACCATGACACTCTATTCACTGATCGGAATTCTGGTGACTTCTGCCACTGTCGTTATTTACGGCACAGCAATCTGGGACCCGGTACAGCTACTCAGCCGGTTTCATTCACCAGTTGCTGTAGTGATTTCGTTGGTGGCGATTCTGCTGGCGACGCTGAATGTAAATATCGGGGCGAACGTCGTTTCGCCCGCCAACGACTTTTCCAATTTGTGGCCGCGAAAGATCAGCTTCCGCGTCGGTGGTGTAATTACTTGTTTCATGGGAATCGCGCTGATGCCATGGAAGCTGCTGTCCAGCTACAAGACTATGATATTCGGCTGGCTGGGCGGCTATGCCGCGTTCCTCGGACCAGTAGCGGGCATCATGATCTGCGACTACTTCATAATCCGCCGGCGGGTGTTGTCGCTCGATGACCTCTATCTGCGAGGAGGCGCGTATGAATACTCGCACGGATTCAACTGGCTGGCGATCACGGCCTTGGCGGCAGGCGCAGGGACCGCTCTGGTGGGACTCGTAGTTCCGGCGTTGCGTCCGCTCTATGACTATTCCTGGTTTGTGGGCTTCGCCGTTTCTTTCGTCACTTATTACGCATTGATGAAGTTTCAGAGAGAGCCCGGGCTACCGGCGATGGAAGAGGCGTCGTGAGTGGCGAGGGACGACGCCGGGAGGAGGACAAACGCCACCGCCCATGAACTAGTGTGCGAAAACCAAACTTCGTAGCGATGTAAAATTAGAAACAACTAGTTTTCGCGTACATCTTGAAGAGAATGATTTCGCAATTCCGGCACCTAGGCTTTCTTCTCTCTCTGTTCGTCCTCACAGGTTTCCTTCGCGGGGACACCGCGGCGTTCGATTTATCAGGACCGCAATTACAGGTAAGCGTGACCCGTGCGGGCAAGACGCTGCCAATTTCACAGGTCCCCAACTTGCAGCCAGGAGACCGGATTTGGGTGCATGCGGACCTTCCCGAGGACCAATCTGCTCGTTACTTGCTGATTGCTGCATTTCTTCGGGGCCCCACGAATCCTCCGCCAGATGCTTGGTTCACCAAGGCAGAAACCTGGAACAAGAAGGTACGCGAAGAGGGTGTCGTCATTGTCGTGCCCCAGGATGCACAACAGGCCCTGCTGTTCCTGGCTCCAGAGACTGGAGGAGACTTCAGCACCCTACGGTCAACGGTAAAGGGTAAGCCCGGAGCCTTCGTGAGGGCATCGCAGGACTTGAACCAAGCCAATCTGGACCGTTCACGATTGGATCGATACATTAACGCCATCAGGGAAACTTCAGACAATGATCCCAAGGCACTGCACGATCGCTCGGTTGTGCTGGCGCGAAGCTTAACCATCAAACTGGATCAGCAATGCTTCGACAAGCCTGTCGAACAGCAGACCTCTTGCTTGACTCAGCATACCGATCAACTGGTGCTCGATGACGGTCATAGTCAATCCATGGTTGCCGCTCTTACTTCCGGACCATCTTCTGACTTGATTGGACAGCTTAGCAATACCAGATTGGCTGGTGGCGGATATTACAGTCCGTACGTCGGTGCTGTGGTCGACCTCGCGCGGATTATGGGGAGTCTTCACACTGCCACTTACCAGTACATTCCCGCTCTGGCGGTGGCAAAAGATGATCGGTTGAATCTTAAGCTCAATAATCCTCCCTCTTTTCTTAAGCCCAAGTCAGTGCTGGTGGTCGGACTGCCAGCAGTGGAGGCAGCGCAGTTCCCTCCGCTTCGGGCGGTAGATTCGAACCAGGTCTCTTGTCTGCAAAAGCCGTCGTTAGTCCTCCCGGTGGAAGGCGCTCCTCTGGTCTTCTCCACATCCCTGGCGCACGATTTTACTTTGCGGGTACCAAGCGCTGCCGGTCCTATCGAATTGCCTGCGATAGCCGATGCCACACGTGGTGGCTTCCTGATCGATGCTCATGCGCTTCAACCGATTCAAGCGGCATCAATCCGAGGACAGCTCCATGGATTCTGGGGATTCCAATCTTTTGCCGGACCGGCCTTCAATTTTCAAAGCTCGCATTCATCGCAATGGACGGTGCCGACCGCGGATCGGAGCGCACTGGTGGTTGGTCGTGAGGACACCTTGCACTTACAATCCAACGATGCCACCTGCGTCGAGGACGTTAGAGTTAGAGACGCAGCAGGAACGATAACTAAAGCAAACTGGAAACTGTCAAAATCTAACGAACTCGAGGTCCAGGTCCCTCTTCAGAACACTCTACCGGGGTCGGCAACGATCCTACTAAACGAATTCGGATTCGCTCAACCCGATGAAGTGCAGCTGAACGCCTATGCGGAACCAGGACACATGGAACGTTTCGTCATCAACGCCGGCGATCAACAAGGCGTTTTGAGCGGCACGCGACTGGATGAGGTTGCGAGTCTCGATTTAGACGGAATTCGTTTTATTCCGGTGAATTTGTCGCGTGTCGAACAAAAAGACGAGCTGCGATTGTCGACTTCGAGTTCCGCCGCCATCCTGCCCGAACACACCCTGATTGCGCACGTCGGTCTCAAAGATGGAAGGACCTTCGAGGTACCAGCAACAGTTCTGCCCGCTCGTCCCAAAGTAGCTCTGGTAAATAAGAGCATACAGCCAGGCTCAGCGCCTTCGACGGTTCGACTTGAGAATCCGGATGATCTCCCACAGGACGGACACCTGATTTTTTTCTTACGCAGTGAAATACCTGAGGTATTCTCGAGGACTGAAAAGATCGAGGTTGCAGCGGCAGACAACTCCTTTGAAGCTTTTTTGAGTGTGAACGATGGAGACGTTGTGCTGGAGGACGCGCACAACGTTCTGGCAACGCTTGATCCTCTCAAGAGCTTTGGACCATCCGCTTTCGGTCCGCTTCGATTCCGCCCGGTCGACGCGAACGGAGCGAAAGGAGATTGGCAATCGCTGGTAACTCTAGTTCGAACCCCTTCATTGAAGGAAATCGATTGCCCAGCCAAGCCCGATGAGCAATGTAAGCTTATAGGTACGAAGCTTTTCCTGATCGACTCCGTCGCCGCCGACCCGGAATTCAAACAGGCGGTTTCGATTCCGCTAGGCTTTGCGGAAACCAGCGTGAGCGTGCCACGTGTCAACGGAACTCCCGTGTATCTCAGACTGCGGGATGACCCGTCGACGGCCAATATTGCGACACTACCCACGCTGCCACAGTGAAATCCCGTTCAACGAACTAAGGTTTGGAACGCCGGCAATATTTCCTTCTTATACGTTTCCAGCGTGTCCTCTTCATCCCCGCACATCAGATAAATATTGAACTGCGTGACTCCGACATCAGCCAGCGCCCGCAGCTTCTTTCGATGCGCCTCCGCCGGACCGATCAAGCAAAAGCGGTCTACAACTTCATCTGAAACGAATTTCGAATTGTCGCTGTCGACTTCGCAATGCTGTTGATAATCGTAGCTGCCGCGATTGCTCACAAACGAGGTGAGTTCGGCCGGAAGATCCTCAGGCTTGTAGCGCGAAATAAGATCTATCACGTGGTTTGAAACCAGCGCGGGAAACCACTTTACCCGGCTCCGAGCCACCTTCAGATCACTGGAAACCCACACCGGCGCCGCTGCCATGACTTCGATCTTTTTCGGATCGCGCCCCGCTTCCTCGGCGCCCTTCTTCACGAAACTGAGGCACCAAGCAATCAGGTGTGGGTCGGCGAATTGCAAGATGACGCCGTCAGCAACCCTTCCCGCCAAATCCAACACCTTGGGTCCATATCCTGCGATCCACACCGGAGGAGAGCCCTTAGCCCATGAAATCCGTGTGCGTTGGCCGTCGTATTCGACCTCACGTCCCGCCGTCAGTTCGCGAAAAGTCTTGACCGCTCGCTCCAGATCGCCCGCCCCAACCGGTTTTTTGCCCAGCACGCGCCGGGAACTATCTCCACGGCCCATGCCAAGCTGCATGCGCCCTCCCGAAATCAGATTCAGAGTCGCGAACAAGCTTGCCGTTACAGTCAGGTCGCGAACCGCGGGATTGGTCACGCAGGGGCCGAGAAGCATCATCCTGGTGTTGGTGGCCATCAGAGTGAGGAGAGGGTAAGGCTCGAGCCACAAGACGTGGGAATCGAAAATCCAGCCATATTGAAAACCGGCAGCTTCCGCCTGGCGCGTGAGCGCGACGATGCGATCGACGGTCATATCGGGCTTGATGGTGATACCAAACTGCATCGTGGCATTCTCCTTTGCCAAATCGCTACGGCGTGCCCCGGGCTCCTTTGTGATCCATTGTGTCCGCTGTGGTTATTGCTCTTGACTCAACGTCAAAAACATTCAACCACTAAGGACACAAAGGTACACAAAGTGCACCCAACCATCACTTGGGGGAAATCGACGTCCGAAAGTCTCGCAGTTTAGCATAAAATGCGTCCTCCGCTATCGGACGAGGAGACACCGGTATGGGCTTTGACACGGTCATCGTAAACGGACGCGTGGTCACCGCAACGGACACCTACGCCAGCGACCTCGCCATCAGCGGCGGCAAGATCACCGCGATCGGACAGAGCCTTCCTCGCGATAATGCCGCAAAAATCATCGATGCCGCCGGAAAGTACGTCTTGCCCGGCGGAATCGATGTGCACACTCATCTTGACATGCCCTTCGGCGGCACTAAAAGCGCAGATGATTTTGAGACCGGTACTCGGGCGGCAGCTTTCGGGGGGACGACAACCCTCATCGATTTCGCGATCCAGTACAAGGGACAATCTTTGCGCACGGCCTTCGACACCTGGATGCAAAAGGCATCCGGTAAGGCGGTTGCTGACTATTCATTTCACTGCATCATCACCGACCTGCCAGACGCCCAACTCGACGAAATGAATGCTTTGGTGCGTGAAGGCGTCACCAGCTTCAAACTGTTCATGGCTTATCCTGGAGTGTTCATGCTGGACGATGGCAGCATCTTCAAAGCGCTGCGGGCGACGGCGAAAAATGGCGGCTTGGTCTGCATGCATGCCGAAAACGGTAGCGCCATTGACGTGATCGTGCAACAGGCTCTGGCGGAAGGGAAAAAAGCACCGAAGTATCACGCTCTGACTCGGCCGACCACGGCGGAAGCAGAGGCCACGGCACGCGCCATCGCGCTGGCGGAAATGGCTGGAGCGCCAGTCTACATCGTGCATTTGAGCTGCAATGACGCGCTCGAGAAAGTCCGCGAGGCCCGCGATCGCGGCCTGCCCGTTTACGCTGAAACCTGTCCGCAATATCTATATCTTTCCATTGAGAATTTTGATGTGCCGGGATTCGAGGGAGCAAAGTACGTTTTCACGCCTCCGTTGCGCGAGAAGTGGCACCAGGAAAAACTCTGGAACGGATTGAAGCGCGACCACCTGCAAGTGGTCTCGACCGACCACTGCCCGTTCTGTTTCAAGGAGCAGAAGGAACTGGGGCGCGATGATTTCACGAAAATTCCCAATGGAGGTCCGGGGATCGAGCATCGCATGAGCCTGATTTATTCCGGCGGCGTTGCCCAGGGCCGATTCAGCGTGAACCGCTTTGTGGAGCTGGTTTCGACAACGCCGGCAAAGCTCTTCGGCCTCTATCCGCGGAAGGGAACAATCGCAGTGGGCAGCGACGCTGACTTGGTGATTTTTGATCCCCAGCGAAAGCACACTATCAGCGCAAAGACCCATCACATGCGAGTCGACTATTCTATGTTTGAAGGAATCCAAGTGACCGGCATGCCCGACGCGGTACTCTCGCGTGGCCGGGTCCTCATAGAAGCTGACAAATTCGTCGGGCGTCCAGGTGCCGGAGAATTTCTCAAGCGATCACTCTATTCGCAACAATGATGGCCATTGCCGCTCATGAATTGTCATCCCGAGCGAAGTGAGGGATCTGCATCGTGCTGCGAGACTACAGATCCCTCGCTTGGCTCGGGATGGCAAAATCTAGTGCGGAGCCGCACCTGAGTTCTGCGAGTAGCGCCGGCGTCTCGCCGGCACTGGGGCCGCCGAGGACGGCGGCGCTACAAGAGTCACTAGATCAGCATTCCCGCGATGGAAGCCGACATCAGATTCGCCATTGTGCCCGCCAACATCGCGCGGAACCCTAAGCGCGCCAATTCGCCTCTCTTGTTGGGCGCCAAAGCGCCAATGCCGCCGATCTGAATCCCGATCGAACTCAAGTTGGCGAAGCCGCACAATGCGAAAGTAGCGATGGTAAAGGAACGTGGATCAAGAACGGCTCTCTGCGGCCCCAGCATCGAAAACGCGACCAATTCATTCAGCACCATTCGTGTTCCCAGCAAATTACCGATGGTAGCGCAGTCTTTCCATGGAATTCCGATCACCCAGGCCACGGGGGCGAACAGCGCACCAAAAATATTCTCCAGGCTCCAGGGGAACCAGCGGAAGCCCAGGTTCGCGAGCCCATTGTGAATTCCGTGCATGATTCCATCAAACAATGCGATCAGTGCCAGAAACGCAATCAGCATGGCGCCGACGTTGAGCGCCATGCGCAGGCCGTCGCTGGTACCGCGGGCCACCGCGCCCAGCAGGTTTTCCTTCGCTTCGGCTTCCACTTCTTCTTCGCTCATCACCACGCGTCCAGCGGTCTTAGGTTGTTCGGTCTCGGGCACCAGCATCTTCGAAACCAGAATGGTGCCCGGAGCGGTCATGATAACGGCGCTAAGCAAATGCCTGGGCTCGATACCGAACGCGATATAGGCGGCCATGATTCCGCCCGAGACGTGGGCCATCCCGCTGGTCATCACGGTCATGAGCTCGGAGCGGGTGAGATCAGGGAGAAAAGGCCGGATGCTGACAGGCGCTTCGGTTTGTCCCATAAAGATGCTGGCAGCCACATTCAGCGACTCGGCGCCGCTGGCACCCATGACCTTTGTCATGAGCCATGCCGCGATTCGGATGATGAACTGCATGATGCCGTAGTGGTAAAGAATGGCGAATAATGCGCAGATGAAAATGACCGTCGGCAGTACCTGGAAGGCGAAAGAAAAGCCGAAATGGGAGCCTTGCTTGCCTAACTCTCCGAAAACAAATTCCGAACCTACGAACGCATAACTAAGCAGTCGATTCACCGCATCCCCGGCTTTTTGGAAAATCTGGCGGCCGATATCAATTCGCAAAACAAAAACAGCGAAGGCGAACTGCAGGCCCAACCCCCAGGCGACAGTCTTCCCGCGAATCGCGCGCCGGTTCGTGGAGAAAATAAAAGCCAAGCTTAACATGGTCAGCAGACCGAGAATGCCGGTGAATCGCCCCATTATTTATTTTCCTCTCGACCCTCGAATGACTCGATGCACAAGTTTCTTCTTCAGTATGCTTTGTGTGTCAGAGATTTGATAGCTGCGCAGGAGCATCTCTTTGGCATGTTGACCACCACGACTTGCGGAATTGTAGTGAAGCGTGGCAAGTGACGCTCCGGCTTTCACGGAATCACCAACTTTGCGATGCAACACAATCCCCACCGCCGGGTCGACGGCATCTTCTTTCTTCTCGCGTCCTCCGCCCAGAACTACGCAGGCGGTGCCAACCGCTTCGCAGTCGATGGCAATAATGCGGCCACTGCTTGGGCTGTTCACCTCCAGCGTATGTTTGGCGTGGGGCAGCCGGTCAGGATTATCAATTACTCGGGCGTCTCCGCCTTGCAAGGTCACCATGTGGAGAAATTTCTCCAGCGCCTTACCTGACGTGATGAGTTGCTGAGAGATACTTCTACCCTGCGCCACCGTATCTGCGGCACCGCCCAGGTGAAACATCCAGCCCGCCAGTTCAAGACATAATTCTCTGAGGTCCTCAGGTCCCTTTCCACGTAGCACGTCCAGCACTTCCGCGACTTCGAGTGAATTGCCCACATACATCCCAAGAGGCTCATCCATGTTCGTGATCAAGGCGACCATCGCCTTACCCATGGCCTCGCCGGTTTCCACCATCAACTCGGCGAGAAAAACTGCGTCTTTCTCCTCCTTCATAAAAGCCCCGGCGCCAGTCTTCACGTCCAGCACCAAAGCATCGATGCCCTCAGCAAGCTTCTTGCTCATGATGGAAGCACAAATTAAATGCGGACTCTCCACCGTTGCCGTGACATCGCGCAGGGCGTAGAGTTTGCGGTCGGCAGGAGCGATTTCGGAAGTCTGTCCGATCATGGCGCAGCCACACTTATCCAGGACCTTGCGGAACTGTGGCACTGAGAGGTTGACGTTGAATCCAGGAATCGATTCCAGTTTATCCAGCGTGCCGCCAGTGTGTCCCAGCCCTCGCCCGCTAATCATTGGCACTACCAGGCCGCCCGCCGCCACAAGCGGCGCTAACACCAGAGAGGTCTTGTCGCCCACTCCACCGGTAGAGTGTTTGTCTACTTTTTTCGCTGGAAATTCAGAAAGGTCGAGCACTTCGCCCGAGTGCAGCATCGCGTCAGTCAATGCGGAGGTCTCAGCCCGCGTCATGCCGCGAAGGATGACAGCCATGAGCCATGCGGAAACCTGGTAATCAGGAATCTCATCCCGAGTGTAGGCCTGAACCAGATATTCGATTTCGGCGCGTGAAAGTTCCTGCCCATCGCGCTTCTTGCGAATTACATCGACAGCACGGATTGGAGCTGGAGCAGAGCTTCCGTGCGACTCTCTCACTTGAGGCGGAATCCTTCCGGCAAGAGTTCTGTGATGTGACTTTCCTTCCATCCCTTGGCGGTCTGAAAGAAAACCGTCGCATCTGGACCGAACTCATAAATCACCTGGCGGCATGCACCGCAGGGCGAACAAGGTACGCCTTGGTCATTCACCACCGCGACGGCGCGAATATTCAGTTTCGAGCCCGATTGGGCGATTGCCGCAAAGATCGCGGTGCGCTCCGCACAATTCGACAAACCGTAGGATGCATTTTCCACATTACATCCAGAAAAAAGCTCGCCTTTCGAGGTGAGGAAAGCGGCTCCGACCCTGAAGTGTGAATAGGGTGCGTAAGCATGCCTCATGGCTTTCCGCGCTGCCCGAACCAGACTCTGACTTTGCTCGCTCGAGAGTTTTTTCTCTGCCGATTTCATCAAGGTCCGTCCGGACGTAAGAATAGCGCTTGATTTTAACTCTCGACTTACATTTGCGCTATGGTTTTCGAAATTCGGTAGTGTCTCAGTTTGCCAGCGGATGCGCGCCTTTCGTGCGCCAGCACGAATCGGTGCGCTCAGATCCCTCGCTTCTCAAAGAACGCTCGACCGGGATGACAAGCAAACTGAGACACTACCCGAAATTCAGCAAGCTACGGAGGAAATCGGTCAAAGGAGTTGAGGACCACGAAGAGAAGCGCACGGACGGGACGCCCGCGCCTACATCTTTCCTTTATTTCTCCATGAGAAGAACTTTTTCTGCGTTGTCGACCTCGGTCAACTTGACCTCGATGACTTCGTTCATCGTGGTTTGCACGGTACGACCAACGAAAGCGGCCTCGATCGGCAACTCGCGGTGGCCCCGGTCGATCAGGACACAAAGCTGAACCTGGCGGGGGCGGCCGTGCGAAAAAAGAGCGTCCAGGGCCGCTCGGACCGTACGGCCGGTGAAAAGGACATCATCTATCAGAATTATGTTTTGGTCCTGGATGGAGAATCCGATCTCCGATTCCTGGACCACCGGCTTTGGTCCGAGGGTGGAAAGATCATCGCGATAAAAAGTGATATCCAGCGTACCCACAGGAACCGTAACCTCTTCTATGCGCCCGATCAACTTCCCCAATCGTTGCGCCAGCGGCACGCCCCTCCGCCGAACGCCAACCAGCCCTAAACTGTCCGCACCATCGTTCTTTTCCAGTATCTCGTGGGCCAGGCGGACGAGCGTGCGTTCAATTTCGGACGCCGACATCAGTTGTGCTTTCTCGCGAAGGCCCGTTTTTCGAACTGCGTTCTCACCAGTCATAAGCATTGCATGATAGTCAGAGCAGGGACGGCTGGCAAGCCGTTCGTTTTGGTTGTCATCCTGATCGAGCGTTTTTTGCGCAGCGAAAGCCTGCCCTGAGCGTCGTCGAAGGGGATCTGGGCGAGCCGTCGCGATGTGTCGCGTTGTTTGCGACGCAATGATCGCGCGTTTGGCTTGCTTCCCTCCAAGTTGCGGCACTCCCGATTTAGAAGAGGATTCTCCTGTGCCATGTGATCAGGAGAGCAGATCCGATCATCATCAGGCCGACACACAGCCCGATCCAAATCCCCAATGCACCCCAGCCCAGGCGAAAGCACAGCAGATACCCCAAAGGGAGCCCGATCAGCCAGTAGGCAACAAAGTTGGCGAGCATGGGTGTCTGCGTGTCACCGGCTCCGCGTAACGCCCCAGTTGCTACCGTTTGCAAACCATCGAATAGTTGGAACGCGGCAGCAACCAGGAGGAGAGTCGCACCCACGCCTATCACAACCGGATCGGGAGAGAACAAGCGCGCTATCAATTTGGGAACAGATACAAACACTAATCCGGCGCAGGTCATGAATCCGGCTCCGAGCATGATGGCGGACCATCCCGCTCGCCGCGCTCCCGCGCCGTCTCTTCTTCCCAATTGTTGTCCGACTCGAACGGCCGCGGCAGAACTGATTCCCAACGGCACCATGTAGGTGAGAGCGGCACAGTTCAAGGCGATCTCGTGACCGGACAGAGGCACTGGGCCGAGTCTCGCGCACAATGCTGTCGCCGCCGAGAAAGCTCCAATTTCGCAGAGTATTTGTAGTGCTGCTGGAGCTCCCAACTTTAGCAAGGCCGACATCCTGCGCACATCAATCCGGATTCCTCCCACCCATCTCGGCAACGAACGTTTTGATTCCACCCAGAGAAGCGTAGCGACAAGGACACCGGCCATGTAGACACGAGCAATGCAGGTGGACCAGCCCGAGCCGGTGATGCCCATGGCCCGAAAGCCGAGATGCCCGTAAATCAGAATCCAATTGCCGACAACATTCACTATGTTCGCGGAGATCAACGCAAACATGATTGGAGTCGCCACGCTCACTGCCTGTAGATACCGGCGGAGTGCGAAGTAGAGCAGCAGTGGTAACGATCCCCAGTTGAGCGCCCGCAAGTACGGGCGCATCGGTCCGATGAGTTCCGCGCTGATGCCGAAGAGCTGCATCACAGCCGGCCAGAATGATACTGCAAGCATCAAGGCTGGGGTGAAAGCGAGGGCCAGAAATACCCCGTTCACGAGAGAGACTCTCGCGTCGTGCAAGTCTTCGCGACCGTAGGCGTGCGCGACGAACGTATCCAGTCCTAACAGCAAGCCCCCAGCAAAGATTGCCCCGCTGTGATAGAGGCTCTGGCCCAGGCCTGTGGCCCCGATGGCGACCGCACTATTGGGCAACCGTCCCACCATAATAGTGTCCACGACGCCCATACTCATCCAACCAACCTCGGCAATGACGAGCGGCAGAGCGAGGCGAAGCGTCAGCAGAAAGTCGGCACGCAGAACCGCCAGAGAGCCGGATTTTGATTCCACAGGCATACTTCAGTCTGACTATATCAACTCGGAGATTTGTCGGGGCGGGTTCAGGAAGACAGCGCGGCCAAGGTTTCCGCAAGCACGAGAGCTCCTCGAGCGATGTCTTCGGGGGATGCGTATTCGTCAGGTCGATGACTGTATCCGTTGCGACAAGGGATGAACAACATTGCAGTGGGAGCGATGCGGGACATGAAGAGCGAATCGTGGTATGCCCGGCTGATTATGGGAAGAAAATTCAATTTATGCTTTCGACAAGCCTGAGAAAGAGCCTCGACTACTGCGGGCGCGCAGTCGGCGGGCGCATCCGCGTTTAATACCTCCGTACGAATCACCACCTGCCTTTTCGCCGAGATAGCTTCAGCCGCATTCTCTATTTTCTTCATCGCGGCATCGCGACGAGCCAAGTCCGTATCGCGAATGTCAAGGCTGAGGCGAACCCGGCTTGGAATGCTATTCACGGCGCCCGGAAAAACTTTGCAAATGCCTACCGTGGCTACAGTATCGATCGCCCCGCTAGCCCGCGCCGCATTTTCGACTGCCAGGATCATTTCGGCCGCCGCGCAAAGAGCGTCGCGGCGATCAGGCATGAGAACGCCGCCTGCGTGTCCACCTGCGCCGTCGACAGTAATGTGCAGACTCGCGGGAGCAGCAATTTTCGTAACGACTCCAAGCGCAATGTGCTCGCATTCCAGCAGCGGCCCCTGTTCGATGTGCAATTCGACAAACGCTTTGTAATAGCCGCTCGGCAACTTGATTTTCTCGATTTCTCCGCGTAGTCCCGCCTTAACGCGGACTTCGTCGATTGAGGCGCCCTCGCTGTCTGTGAGCTTTTTGGCCGCATCGGGAGAGAGGCTTCCAGAGAGCAAACGGCTACCAAGACATCCGATCCCAAAACGTGTCGGTTCCTCTGTGGCGAACACTAGCAGCTCAATCGAGCTTGTCGGATGGAATCCGCTCCGCTTTAGTGCTCGTATCGCCTCGAGACCTCCCAGCACCCCGACCACGCCGTCGTATTTTCCCGCATTCGGGATGGCATCAATATGCGAGCCGGTACCGACCGCCGGCGCTTCAGGATCAGAACCAGTCCAGCGCGCGAAGGTATTTCCAATCGCGTCCTGGCGCACGAAGAGTTCGGCTGCCTCGCATCGCGCCTTCAGCCAGTCGCGGGCTTTGAGGTCGGTGGGAGTGAAAACGATTCTGGTGACGGCCGGAGCTTCGGAGTCAGAAATCGATCCCAACGCGTCGATCTCCGCGATCAGAGCATCCCGATCAATTTCGAGCCTCATGGCTGAGTGCCGGTGAGCGGATGGCGGTTCCAATCTTTGTAGATAAGGTATTTCGCCGGTATTTTGCCCAGAGCTCCGAACCACTGCGGACACCAAGGGCCCATCCAGATAAAATCACCAGCCGTGACCGGGTACCACGCATCGCCGAGCCGGTAGACCCCGCCGCCTTCAAGCATGATGAGACCATGTTCCATGACGTGCATTTCCACCCTGCTGAGCGCCGCACCAGGCTGGTACGCCATCGTGTTCACAGCGAAGTCGAAGCTCATCGTGTCCGGAAGCAGACATTTCACCTGCAGGCTGGGATCGTCGTCAAGCGGATGCGAGCGAACCACATCTTCGTTCGACAGAATTGCGCGCGGCGGCTCGACCGAGGCTAGCGCCTGGTATGGCTTTTCGATTACCACGACACGGCTTGTCTTCGAGGCTGCGATGCGATGCGGCAATCCTTCGGGCAAATACGCGTAGCTGCGCACATCCAATTCGCTTTGATTGCCTTCAACATCCAATTTGATTTCGCCCTTCAGAACAAAGATAAAACGTTGCGCGGCGGTGCAGCCCAGTTCACCTCCAGGTTCGAACTCGGCCGTGTACTCCGTGAATCTGGCACCTAACGCCGGGCCCGTGTGAACAACGGCCGAACAAGCTTTCATCCCCGGCAGTGTCGTGCGGACGAAAGTGTCTGTCGTCAACAGCAAGTGATTCTGTTGTTGGGAACTTCGCGTCTGACCAAGGTTATGCACGGCACACCTTTTTTTGAAGTATGTTCGAGGAAGCGAGCTGATCGAGCAGATGCAATCCACACTCGATAGCCTTTGCCACATCTTCAATCTGAACTGCCTCCGCCGGGTCATGACTAATCCCACCTGGGGTGCGCAGAAAGATTATGGCGGCGGGAACTTTCTCCGCCAGAATCATGGCATCATGCCCAGCGCCACTCACCATCCGGTGCGGCTCGCAGGCAGTTTTCCGGATCGCCTGTTCGATTTCGTTTACAAGAAGTGAATCCATCGCCACCGCCCCCTGACTCAAAAAGGTCGTGTAAGTTACGGCTAGCCCGCGTCGGTCAGCAATTTGTTCCGCCAAAAGAATGAGATCTCCAACAGCACCGGTTCGGATTTCGTCCGAGCGATGACGCACGTCGAGAGTCATTCGAGTTTCTCCAGCAATTACGTTGCTTGCGCCGGGCTTCGCATCTATCTTGCCGACGGTGGCAACCAGTCCCGAAACATCTTGTGCTTGCCGTTCTACCGCGGTGATCCACTCTGCAGCGGCGGCAACAGCATCGTGGCGAAGATTCATCGGCGTTGTGCCTGCGTGGTTGGCCCTGCCAACGAATGTGAACTCCAGCCGGGTCTGGCCAGCGATGACGTCGACCACTCCCAGCGGCCTTCCCAGTTGCTCCAAGACTGGGCCCTGCTCAATGTGAAACTCCACGTAGGCAAGAGTATCGGCTGTCAAGGCAGCTTGAGGAATCTCTCCGGGATTCAAGCCAAAATCCTCAATGACGTTGCGGACGGAAATTCCTTGCACATCACGGCGTGTTAGGAGTTCTTCATCGAGTCGTCCGATCAGTGCAAGACTGCCGATGAAAGGTATGGCGAAGCGAACTCCCTCTTCCTCAGAAAAGCCGATAACTTCAATTCCAAAAGGAAGACGGCGTCCCTCCAAAACCTCCAGTAGTGCGACCGCGATGACCACGCCCAGAATGCCGTCGTAGGCTCCCGCGTTTGGGACTGTATCCAAGTGCGATCCGATGAGCAGTTTTGGTGCGTTAGGTTCCACAGCCGGATAGATTCCGCGCAAATTTCCAGCGGCGTCAATGCTGACTTCGATTCCGAGCGGTTCCAACCACCCTGCAATTTCCCGATGGCAATCACGCATAGGCGGAGAAAGAAACGTGCGGCGCGTGCTGCCCACGTCTTCGCTGAAACCCGCCAGTTTCTGACAGCGAGCGATGACTTCTGCCGCGCGATCTGTAATGCCTCTCATTGTCCGGAATGAATTCTCACTTTGGTGACGAATGCCTGCCCTCAGGCTCGGCGTATAACCATTGCTGCCGCCCAGCCGACTACGATGAGCCCGACCAGGATTTCCCAACTATATTTGTTCCCGTACGTAGCCACGGGGAAATGATTGCTGAGCATCATAAATACGACTGGAACTGCCATGAAAGTATTGTGTTTGGATCGTAGCTTCGCCTGTGCCCCTAAGGACGCATCGAAGTTGGCGCCAGTCGCGGCCGCAGCGATCATCTTGCGCTGCGCTGGAAGAATCCGCTCCCAGACGTTAAGCGCCATGATGGTTCCGAACATCGCCCCTAGGTGAATGTAGGCGGCGCGACCGCTGAAGACGTGCGCCAATCCCCACGATACGACAGCAGTTATGACCAGTGAAAATATCGCGAACCCGGCCGCCGACTTGCCCAGCGGTGATCTTACGGCCAGATCATAGATGAACCATCCGAAGACAATCACTCCCACTCCGATAGTGATGCCCGGCGCCAGTGAGATGTCCGCCACGTCGGTGTCAATCAGTCCGCCGCCAAAATAATAGAGAAGAAATAGCAACAGGATTCCGCTCAGCCAGGTCATCATGGCTTCCCAACGGAACCAGTGCACCTGCTCAGGAGCGACCTTCAGCAATCTGTGTTTTTCGACGGTGTAAAAGCCTCCGCTGTGGACCATCCACAGCGCCGACGCGCTTTGGTCTGGGGCAGTCTTCTTCTCAAGTTTGCTGAATTGCCCGTCCAGCCAAGTGAAGTAGTAGGTTTGACCGACCCACATGATCCCGGCAAAAACGTGGAACCAGCGCACGATAAGGTGAAGCCACTCCCGGATTGAGGACGTCACCTCATTGGCTCCTCACTTTTATTTGCCCGAGGGTCATCGTGAATTCATGTTCCACGGTAGGTAGTGTAGCCATTTGGGCTCAGGAGCAGCGGAATGTGAAAATGCGACTCGCCGTCTCGCACCTTAAACGTGACCTCCACAAGGGGATACAAAGCTTCGACGCTCTGCGCCGCCAAATAGTCTGCCGTCTCAAACGTCAAGCGGTAGATCCCGGCAGGAAGAACTTTGTCGTCCGGCAGCAACTGGCCGCACCGCCCATCCCGGTCGGTGTGCGCCGAACCCAGCAGCGACCAGTGGCCGGTTGTATCCTGTCGCTCCAGGCGTACTGGAACGTCTTTGGCGGGTTTGCCCAGCGCGGTGTCCAAAACGTGGGTGGAAATGCGTTTCATTCCGAAAGCCATTTTCTCAGGCGAATGTGCGTAATCTGGCGCTGCTGCTCTGCCGCCTCGCGCAGTTCGGTCTTTTTGTCATTCTGAAGCCGACGCTGGAGAATTTCCAGAATTTCCGCCCCAGACTTGCCCGATGCGGACACAATAAAGATATGGCCGAAGCGATGTTCGTATGCACGGTTGGCTTCCGCCAGCGCGATCTTAACAGCATCACCAGCGGCGGTGACCGTCTGCTGTTCTTGTGTCGACCAGGCCGAAGACTGAACCGCTATTTCTTGGGCAGCGCGCCCTTCTCCAATCCGCGGATGGCTCAAAAATGCCTCCATCCAATCGGTTTCCGTGAGACTGCGCCAAATCTCGTCCGACGCAGCCAGCAACTCTGTTCTATCCGGGAACGGTCGCCGGGTGGTCATCTCTTGCGCCCAAGACCTCGAGCCGCAACAGGGAAGTATTTCCTCCCGCGCTTGGTCGACCGAGAGGCAATTCCAGTGAGCCAGCGCATCGGTCATGTCTTCCGCTCGCTGGCAGCCAGCTTTTCCAGAAATTCTGCGACTAGATTGCCCGCCACCGCCGATCGATATCTCACGGTAGATCGAATATCATCGATCGGCTGAATTTCTGCAGCTGCGATTTTTTTTGCGAGAAGCAGCAGTGACGGTTCGATTTCCTTTCCTCTCAAGATGCGCTCTGTCTCCGGCAAACGAATTGGAACGGGAGCAACACTGCCCAGAGCGATGCGTACATCTTCGACTTCTCCAGTCCGAAGCCGGCCCAGTGCTGCAACGCACACTTTGGAGATCGCTTGCGCCCGGCGCGCTCCCACTTTGCGGGTGTACGAAAAGTATTCTGAAAATTGCCGGCGAAGACACACTGCCCTAATCAGTTCATCGGATGCCAGTTTCGTTTTCTTGTAATTGGTGTGGAAGTCGAGATAGGGGACGCGGCGTTCGCCGCGAACTGACACCAGAAGAAGGTCAGCCTCGTACACCAGCAACGCCGGCAAGGAGTCGGCAGCAGGTGAGGCGTTCGCGATATTGCCTCCAAGCGTACCTCGATTCTGGTTGGCAATTCCGCCGGTCCAGCTCGCTGCACTTGCCAACAGTGGGAATTCGCGTCCCACGATCTCATGTTCACGCAAGTCGGTATAGGTGCATCCAGCGCCAACGCGAATCTCGTCCGCAAAGACTTCGACGCGCCGCAGCTCAGGAAGATTCCATATGCTGACCAGCTTTCGCGTGGGAAGCTTTCCCGCCGCGTATAGCACCATCACATCCGTGCCTCCAGCGATGGGAAGCCACGTGCCAGGCTCATCAGCCAGCAGCGCAACAATTTCCTGCAAATTAGCGGGTGCAACCAGCTCGAAATCGGAGGGATCAGATCTCACGTTCTCGCCCTGCATTGCGCCGCCTTTACCACGGCTTCGAAGATCTGTACATAGCCGGTACAGCGGCACAGATTTCCTGAGAGTCCTTCGCGGATGTCTTCGATTGTAGGCTGGGGCTTCCTATGTAACAGATGAGAAGCCGCGAGAATCATTCCCGGAGTACAGATGCCGCACTGAGCGCCGCCGCATTCCAGGAACGCTTCCTGCAAGCAATGCAGTTCCGAGCCTGCGGCCAACCCCTCGATGGTTACAATAGTTGCATCCTCGGCCTGCAGGACTGGCAGCAGGCAGCTATTCACCAAGGCGCCATCCAGCAACACGGAGCAAGAACCGCACTCGCCTTCTCCGCATCCTTCTTTCGTGCCGGTCAATGCGAGCTTCTCGCGCAACACGTCTAGCAATCGTTCCATCGGATGAACGCGCACAGTCTTCAGCTCGCCGTTGACCGTGAATGAGAGCTCACATTTGTCCCGGCTCCCCGAAGGAGCGATCATTGTCATCGCAAATGCACTCCACCGACGGGGCGAGGTACGCTGTCATCGACGTTCTCTCCGCTGAGCTTTTCGAAAATACCCTCCGGGAGTAACGGAATCGAATTGAAACCAAGTTGGAGGGCGTCTTCGATGGCATTAACAATTGCGGGAGCCGGACCATCCATGGGAAGCTCGCCGATTCCCTTGGCTCCAAACGCGCCGTGAATGTTACCCATTTCCTCGAAAAACACGCGGATGGGAGGCAGGTCAGCCGAAGTCGGCATGATGTAATTTGTCATCTGGCCATTTTGCATGCGTCCATCCTGCCAGATCACTTTCTCGTACAGGGTGTAGCCGATCCCCTGAGCGATACCCCCTGCGATTTGACCTCGGGCCAAAGTCGGGTGCAAGACCTTGCCCACCTCTTGCAGCGCTACGAAATCGTCTACCGATACGCTGTACGTAGTTAGATCAACCGTCACTTCTGCGACGTAAACCGCCCAGGCAAATGCCGCATATGCCTCGCCGCGGTACCTTTCATCGTCCCAGAATACATCGCGGGGTGCTTCGAAACGGGCGGACGAGCGGAATGTGCCATGCGCTGCAATGTAGTTTTGACAAGCGGTTCGAAATTCCTTGGGAGAGTATGAGTTCCCGAGCGCACCACTCGCCGTTAGTGTCTGTCTTATTCCCAAGGCAGCGGACTGCACCAGTTTTCCTACGACCATGACGGTACGTGAAGCGACCGTGGGACCGCTGTTGGGAACCTCCCCAGTATCCGCTTGCGCAATAGTTATGTCGCCGTATCCGAGCCCCAGAGTTTCGGCTGCGATCTGGCAAAGAACGGTCTTGGTTCCCTGGCCAAATTCCGTGCTCGAAACCAGCACCCGTACGCTGCCATCGGCGCAAGCCTCCACGCTAACCACAGAATTCAAATTGCGCTCTCCCGCTCCCGTGAAGCCCGCGCCGTGCAAGAACGCTGCAATGCCGATTCCCTTCTTGCTCGTCGTTCCGTCATTCTCTTTCTCTTTCGCGAAGCGTTCCTTCTTAGCGTGGTAGTCCGAAAGTTCCAGCGCGCGGTCGAGAAGCTTCCCTAGATCGATGTCTTCGCGGATGGTTTGCTCGGTCGTTGTCGTTTCTCCCGGTTTCAGGAAATTCCGTCGCCGAATCTCGATGGGCGAAAGCCCCACCACCTGTGCGATGCGATCCATGTGGCGTTCCATTGCAAACAGGCTCTGCGGCGCCCCGAAGCCGCGAAACGCGCCGTGCGGCGGCGCGTTGGTGGCCATGGCCTTAGCCCGAATGCGAACATTCGGCCAATAGTACGGACCGCCGGCATGAATGGTGCCGCGCGAAAGTACCACCGGAGAAAGCGTTGTGTACGCACCACCGTCAATCGTAAATTCAATTTCGCCGCCCAGAATCTTTCCATCCTTGGTCACGGCAGTGCGGTGGCGCGTTCGTGATGGATGGCGCTTGGTGGTAGCTGCCATGTCTTCCATGCGGTCGTAAACGATTTTCACCGGGCGTCCCGACTTGATTGCCAGCAGGGCCGCGTGTCCTGCAATCATCGATGGATATTCTTCTTTACCACCGAAAGCACCTCCCGTCTCCATTTGCACGACTCGGACTTTGTCCGCGGGTAATTTGCACAGGGTGATCAAAGCCTTGTGGATATAGTAGGGGCACTGCAGTGATCCCCACGCTGTGATGCCGTGCGCGGCGTCGAAGGCTGCGATCATCCCGTTATTTTCGATATAAAGCTGCTCCTGCGCGCCGGTTGAATATTCGCCTTCGACGATGTAGTCGGCCTTTCTCCACACACCATTAACGTCGCCCTTCTCAACCAGATAAGTCTTGAACGTGTTGTCTTTTCCCCAAATAATTTCTGAGTGCTTCTCGCTCTCTTCGACCGTGAACACGGCGGGAAGCGGATCATATTCGATCGAGACTGCATCAACTGCCTTGGGAAGAGCATGCCGGTCTGGGTGAGCCAGGAGGAGAATCGGCTCCTCAGGATGGTTCACCATCCCATCTGCCAAGCATGGCTGATCGTCGACGATTAGCGCGACGCAGTTCCTCCCAGGGATATCCTTCGCGGACACCACCACGAACTCGTTCCACGCGATTCCCGGGCCAAGAGTTATCTTCTTGATCTTCCCGCGGGGAATGCGACTGCGAACGGTGGCACCGTAAAGCATGTTTGGCAGGGCCATGTCATCGACGTATTGGGCTCGGCCGGTGACCTTGTCGGGTCCTTCCTTGCGCGGAACCGACACGCCGACGATCCGATCACTCTTCATGAGATTGATTATCGCACCAGGAGTTCTCCACTATGGGCGGCACTCCCGGCCAATGGGTTCTGCAGGAAATCCGCCGTCGGCAAATACAAGTTCCCCTCGGAGATAAGTAGCCATGACTATGCCACGCAACGTTTCTCCCAGATACGGAGACACACTGTGACGATAGTGCAACAGATCTTCCTTGACCACGAACTCGCTGCTTGCGTCAAAAATAACTAGATCAGCATCGCATCCTGCCGCAATTTGACCTTTGCGCGTGTGGATTCCCGCCAGATTGGCCGGGCCTTCTGCCATCCAACGGGCAATATCCAGCAGCGTAAACCCTCGCCGGCTGGCCTCGGTCCACATCACTGGGAGCGCCACCGAAAGGCTCGAGATGCCGCCCCATGCTGTTCTGAAATTTCCGTCATCGAGCCGCTTCATGGCGGGCAGACAGGGTGAGTGGTCACTAGCTACCAGATCAATAACTCCATCTCGCAGGCCCTGCCACAGAGCTTCACGGTTTTCGCGGGAACGGATTGGCGGCGCGCATTTGCACAGCGTGGCTCCATTAGCGATATCCTCGGCGGCCAGGTGCAGATAGTGCGGGCAGGTTTCCACGCTGACGGCAAGCCCCTCAGATCGCGCAAGCCGCAAATCCTCGAGAGCCTTGCTGGTCGAGAGATGGACAATGTGAAGTTGGAAGTCGAATTCGCGGCATAGCGACAACATCATGCGAATCGCCGACAGCTCCGCTTCATCCGGTCGCGATTGCAGATAAGTTGGGTAAAGTCTCCAATCCGCACCGGCCAAGCGTTCCGTGGCGGCGTCGATCGGGCCCGCAAGCTCTGCATGCACCAGCAGTGGCAGGCCGGTGTGCGCCACGTGGGGCAGCGCTGCCCGCAAGTCCGCCTCGTCGACCATCGTAAAGCTATCGATCCCAGGATGAACCAGAAAGCACTTGAACCCGAGCACGCCGGCAGCGGCAAGTGCTTCGATATCTTCCCGGTTATGTCTGACCACTCCCCCCCAAGCCGCCCAGTCCACGCGGCACTTGCCTTGCGCCGCTTGACGTTTCGCCGCGAGCGCGGTCACGGTCGTTGTTGCCGGCTCGCAGTTCAGCGGCATGTCCACCAGGAAGGTGTAACCTCCGGCCGCAGCAGCGCGCGTTGCTGTAAGGAACCCTTCCCAATCCGTTCGTCCGGGATCGTTGATATGTACGTGAGAATCCACGAGCCCGGGAAGAATTGCATCGTTGCCTAAGTCTTGGACCTCGACGTCGACCGGCAACTGATTTGGAGGAATGACAGCCCGGATCTTTTCCTCTTCCACGAGCACCGCTGCCGGCCGAATTCCTTCCGGAGTGACCACCTGGCTGGACAGGAAGGCCCGCAAACTCATGTCGTCGATCGTCCCTCCCAACGGACTTTGGACTAAGGGGCCAAAGCCTATCGTGGCAGAGTCAGATTTTCAACTCATCACCATCAAGATCCAAGTCGAAAAAATCTTACGCCGTTCGGAGCTCCGCTTATACTTTGCTTGCTGCTGAAGCGGTTTGGCGTCACGCCACATCTCGCCTCATAGGAGCCCAGGGTGCTACCAGAAAATCCTGTCATGGTTGGCATTGGAGTGCTTCTCATGCTTGCTTCCCGATTCTCACAATCAAGGGCGACGCTTGGCGGTGGGCCACTTCGACCGATAACCGACACAGAGCGAGTGATTTTATTTTCCTTCGGGCTGTTGGCTTTTGTTCTAGGCTTGGTTCGTATCATTTACAAGTGAGGGGACTTTGGCGAATCAAGCACTGAGGCCCTCAAGATAGAACACGCCGGATCGAGTTTGCAGGCAGAGCTGACAACATGAACCATCCTTTGATGGCACGCGCCATTCAGCTATCAGTTGAAAATGTACGTTCGGGAAAAGGAGGGCCCTTTGGCGCTGTCGTCGCGAAAGAAGGCAGCATCATTGCCGAAGGCGTGAATCAGGTGACCTCGAGCCATGATCCAACGGCGCACGCCGAAGTTCTGGCTATCCGCCAAGCCTGCCAAAAACTCGGCGTCTTCGAACTAAAAGGCTGTGAGCTTTACACATCCTGCGAGCCCTGCCCCATGTGCCTGGGAGCAATCTATTGGGTGCGTCTTACGCGTGTCTATTTCGGCAATCTCGCCGAGGACGCATCCAAGGTCGGGTTTGACGACTCATTCATCTATCGTGAAATCGTCCAGCCGTATGCGCAACGCCGGATTCCCATGATTCAGATGATGCGAGAGGAAGCACTCGCAGCCTTTCGCGAGTGGGATGAGAAGCCTAACAAGATTCCCTACTGAGCAGTGCATCGAAAAGTAAGCTGGGCCTCTTGCTGCTGGCGGGCAACACTTTTCTCGGTTCTTTCATCGCATTGAACCCATGTCTGCGGCTCAGTTTAGGGGGTAACCCACACCCGCGGCGAAGTCACTCAGATTCGTATTGCGGATACCAATCCAGTAGCCGCACCTCGATGCCTGTGCCCTCAAGCCGCTTCTGAAATACCGAGAGATCCGAGCCGCGATAGTGATAGGGAATCACTACCCTAGGGTGGAATGCTTTTACCGCGTCGGCGGCTTCCTCCGGAGTCATGGTGTAAGGCAAATTCATGCACACAAAGGCTACATCGATGTTCTTGAGTGCGCGCATCTCTGGTACTCCCTCAGTGTCGCCTGAGAAGTAGAAGCGCACGCCGCCATAGGTGAGCACATAGCCGTTGTCGCGTCCCTTGTCGTGATACAGCTTGCCGGGAGCGGGCCCGCGAGTGAGGTTGTAGGCCGGCACTGCCTCGATGGTCCAGCCTTGCCAGGTCTTGCTTTCACCGTTGGCAATCGGCTTGGCAGCAGTGACCGTTTTGACCACCGCCGGCGGCGCCAGGATCTCCGTACCCGCTTTGCTGACTTCCGCAATCGAAGCCAGATCCATGTGATCGGGATGAATGTGCGTAATCAAAATGAGGTCAGCCTTCGGATGCCCGGCAAGTTTCGCAGGCTTCGCTGGATCGAGATAGATCGTTTTTCCCCCAGCCTCTATCAACGTGCTTGCGTGGTAGAGAGGAGTAATTTTGACGACTCCCGCCGACGTCGAAAATGTCTGCACGGAAGTTTGGGAATACGCCAATGTTGCTACTAAGATGGTGCAAGCAAACGTTAGAAATAGTTTCATCTCAGCCTCGTTCTATTTTTTGATCTCGCTAATAGGGTCTCGCCTATCCTGAATTCGCTAGGAGCGAGAAAGGCGCTCATCGCTTCGCCATAGCCAAAGCATATTCGATCAGTATGCTTTCCGTCTGGGCATCCATGGCTGGTTGCCCGTCAGTTCTGGCTGCTAGTGCTTTCGCCTTAATCCCAATATAGACGGCGTTGTAGGTCGTATCGCCCAGGTTTTCTACCTTGTGCTTGAACGGCGGGTACCACCTGGACTCACCGGGCTTAGCGTAGACCTCTCGTGTACGCCCGTTCTGATCGGTGAACTTGAGATGTCCCTCGGTGAGAACAACCACTACACCCCCTGGATGGTCGTGCATAACCGACTTGTCATGCGGGCCGTAATGGACGTTCACCACTTGTACCCACTCATTCTCGAAGGCCAACTGGTAGTGCTTCGGCTCGACCTTTGTAGGGTCTTGCGCCATCGCAGTATTGATCGCAAGACCGAACAGGATAGCCCAACGAAGCCAAGAAAACATGATCTCCTCCTGACACCGGCTTGAGGGACGTATACGCGTAGAACTGGCGCAACGCTACTCCTCGATGCAAAAATCTGTCAAGAATCGGAGGGCAATCGGACCAAAATGGTTAGTACCTCGGACAATCACTGATCCGGCGTTTCTTGCGGTGATTATGCAAACAGGTTGGGAAGATGAAGAAGACTCAGTGTACCTAAATTTATCGGTGCAGCCATTCTTCGGGCTGGCGAATGGCTTCGGCGAGGTCGTTCAGAAAGGCAGCAGCCCGCACCCCATCAATAACACGGTGGTCGCAGGACAGTGTCATGGTCATTATCGGCCGAATTGCGGGCCGGCCGTCGACCGGAACCACGCGGTCTGCAATGCGTCCTACCGCAAGAATCGCGGACTGGGGTGGGCTAATGATCGCGCTGAAGGCGTCAACCCGGTACATACCGAGATTGCTGATGGTGAAAGTCGCACCCGCAATATCAGGAGGACGCAATCGGCCTGCCTGGGCGCGCTCACTCAGCTCCCGAAGTTCGCTGGCAATTTCGCCGAGATCCTTAGTGTTGGCACTGTGAATCACCGCCGCCACGACCCCATCGTTCACGCCTATTGCGATGCTGACATTTATATCCGGATTGAGACGGATTCCCCCTTCGCTCCAACTCGCGTTCAAGCGAGGGTGCTTTACGAGAGCCCGTGAGACCAGCGCCACCAGCAAATCGGTGTGCGTGACTCGTGCTCCGCGTGCTTTCTCAATTGCTGGCCCTAGTTGCGCGCGCACTGCGATCAGCACACCAGCGTCAACTTCACGGACCACAAAAAAGTGCGGCACGCTGGTCCAGCTGTGCGTGGTTCGCTCAGCCATGAGGCGCCCGATTGAACTCAGCGTTTCCAAGGGAGGCGGGGCGGCCGTGCCTGGAGACTCGGCCGCGGCCAAAACGTCTGAAGCAAGAATCTCGCCGTCCGGACCTGATCCTCGCAAACGCCCCAGGTCAGCGCCGCGCTCTTTAGCGAGACGACGGGCTTTGGGAGAAATCCTTGCGCCCGCAGCGTTGGTCGGCACGCGAGCGTTGGGAGCGGCCGATGCTGTGCGAGCGATCGAGGCTGGCACCGATGCAATCCCCGGCGCGACCTCTGGGGGAGGGATTTCGCCGGGACGGACAATCCAGGCAATCGTCTGTCCTACTGGGATAACAGCACCCTCGTGCGCTCTGATTCCGGCCAGAATGCCGTCCGCCGGACATTCGATTTCCAGTACAGCCTTATCTGTTTCCACTTCGAGCAGTGGCTCGCCCTTGCTTACACTCTCGCCTTCCTTCTTCCGCCAGGAGACCAGCTTGCCGGTTTCCTGCGCCATCTCGAGTGCGGGCATCACGACGCTGAAAGGCATATTGTTTGACCGAGCCCGCCGTTAAACGCGCAAGCAGAAAAACTGAGTGCAGCATGAAATATAGGATCTTGTGCGTTTAGTCGGATACTCCAACTCTTTCTGCCTTGGCGCTAGCCTCAATCATTTCGACTACGCGCTCGTTTGGCGCAGCTTCGCTTTCCCGCGTGGTCGGCAACGGTCCATTGACGGTGAAATAATGCGCTCCTGCTACCAATAGTTGTTCAGCAGGAAAACGCGTGATGACTTCGTGGCCGGTTGGGGTGACGACAATTTCTTCCTCAATGCGTGCCGCGCTCCAGCCGTCCGTCGAAGGCCAGAAGGTTTCCAACGCAAATACCATCCCTGGTTTGATTTCGTGCGAATGTTCGAAGGAAACCAGGCGGCTGATGACCGGCTTTTCCCAAATGGCGAGACCGACTCCATGCCCATATTGCAGCGCGAAACACGCCTCTTCATTGGGGAAGCCGAACTCTTCTGCTTTGGGCCAGACAGCCGCGATCTCAGCCGTCGTACGGCCTGGTCGTACTAGCTCGATCGCGGCATCAAGATATTCGCGGCAACGTTTGTAGGCATCCACCATCGCATGTGAACCGTAGCCAATGGTGAAACACCGGTAATAGCATGTGCGGTATCCCATGTAGGAGTGAAGAATGTCGTAGTAGACAGGATCGCCGGGACGGAGCACGCGGTCGGAGAAAACGTGCGGATGCGGATTGCAACGCTCCCCGGAAATAGCGTTGACCGCTTCGACGTACTCGGAACCGAGATCATAAAGAACTTTGCTCACCAATCCAACCGCTTCGTTCTCGCGCATGCCCGGCTTCATTGCCCGGTACAGTTCGTCATAAGCCGCGTCCACCATCATGGCGGACATGTTGAGCAGCGTGATCTCATCCTGCGTCTTGATGACGCGAGCATCCGACATGAGCTGCTGTCCGTCAACGACGGTGATTCCTTCGTGTTGGAGTGCAAAAAGCACCGGTGGTTCGATGATGTCGATTCCGAGCGGCTCCTTGTGCAGCCCCCGCATTTCAAGCTCAATGCGGATTTTCCTGGCCACGTCTTCAGCCCGGCCCATCTCTGGTGACATTGCGCCGCGTAACATCGAAATGCCTGGGCGTGAACGTTCTCCGAGCCATGGGCAATGCAGTTGATGATGCTTGGCGGCAGAACCGAAGTCCCACAGAATCGGTTCATCGTTTTGGGGCAGCAGGGTAAAGCGATTGCATTTGTCCTGTGCCCAACTGCCGATGTGCGTCGCGGTGAGGTAACGCACATTGTTCATGTCGAAGCACAGGAGCGCGCCCATCTCGGATTTTGCGAGCAGCTTCTTCGCCTTGTCCAAGCGTTCGCGGCGCAGCCGATCGAAGTCCACCCGCTGTTCCCAATCAACTGCCATGGTTCCATGAGTCGGCAGTGCCACGATGACCTCCTGCTTCTAATATTGGCTCCGCTCAAGCCTAACTTCGGTCACAGAGCGCCCGCGCTGCTTCAAATACACTCTGCTCCGTGGGAACGGTCACATCTTCCAGCGGAGGAGAGAACGGAATCGGGACGTGCATGGCACCCATACGTTTGACCGGCGCGTCCAAGTCGTAAAAGGCCCCTTCAGCGATCACCGCCGCAATCTCGGCGGCTACGCCATAGCGGCCATAGCCCTCGTCCATGACAATAACTCGCGACGTCTTCTTCGCTGATGCAATCAACGCTTGCTCGTCTAGCGGCCAGGTGGTCCGTGGATCGACCACCTCGGCGCTAATTCCGACTGCCTCGAGCAAGTTTGCTGCACCAAGTGCTACCTGCACCATACTGCTGGTACCCACGAGAGTGATGTCGCGGCCCTCACGCTTAACATCCGCTACTCCGAACGGAATGGTGTACTCCTCCTCCGGCACAGGACCTTTCAGCTTGTACATCATTTTGTCTTCGAAAAAGACCACCGGATTCTCATCCCGGATGGCAGTCTTCAGCAATCCCTTCGCGTCATACGGCGTCGAGGGCAAAACAACTTTCAGTCCGGGGACATGGCTGAACCACGCATGCAGCGACTGTGAATGCTGCGCCCCGGATCGTCTAGTTGCGCCCAGCGTCGTCCGCATCACCATCGGAACTTTCCACGCTCCTCCGGACATGTAGTGGACTTTGGCTGCCTGATTCACCATTTGATCCATGGTGAGCGTGATGAAGTCTCCGAACATGATGTCGACGACGGGACGCAGGCCGGTCATCGCCGCTCCCACTGCGACGCCAGTGAAGCCGGCTTCTGATATCGGAGTATCGACTACGCGATCAGTGCCAAATTCTTCTACCAGTCCAGAAAGAACTTTGAACGGCGTGCCCGCCTCGGCCACATCTTCTCCGAGAATGCAGACCCGCGAATCGCGGCGCATCTCTTCTGCCAGCGCCTCCCGGACGGCCTGGGCAAAAGTTAACTCGCGTGGGCCAGCCTCATGCATAGACGTTCTGCTCCGCTTCTTCCACGCGGGGATAAGGAGCCGCGATTGCGAACTCAACCGCTTTTTCCATCTTGACTCGAACCTCCGCCTCAACGCCATTGAGCAAGACAGAATCGGCAAGCTTTTGTTCAATCAGCCAATTGGCCAGGCGTTTTATCGGATCATGCTCGGTTTTCCAGGTTTGCTCCTCCTGCTTCGAGCGGTAGTATTCGCGATTGATATCGCCGACGTGATGACCGGTGTACCGGTACGTATTGCACAAAAGAAACACGGGTCCGCCTCCCTGACGGGCGCGATCGACCAGCCTCTTCGCTGCCGCATAAACAGCCCTCACGTCCTGACCATCCACGCTCTCGGCCTGCAAGCCAAAAGCGGTGGCGCGAGCCAGGATGTCGCCCGCTGTGGTCTCGGAGTAGTGCGTATATTCGGTGTAAAGATTGTTCTCGCATGCGTAAATCACAGGTAACTTCCAGAGCTGTGCGAGGTTCATAACTTCGTAGAGGACCCCTTGTCCAAGCGCGCCTTCTCCGAAGAAGCAGACCGCAACCCGACCGTTCTTGAGATGCCTGGCGGAAAATGCCGCGCCGGTCGCGATCCCTACGCTCCCGGCTACAATAGCGTTCGCTCCCAGGTTGCCGGTCGCGGGGTCCGCAATGTGCATAGATCCACCTTTGCCGCGACAGTATCCCGCTTCTTTTCCGAGCAGTTCGGCGAACATGCGGTCCGGCGATGCCCCTTTGGCCAGACAGTGTCCATGTCCGCGATGCGTACTGGTGATGTAGTCATCAAGCCGGAGCGCCTCGCAGATTCCGACTGCCACGGCTTCCTCGCCCACGTAAAGATGAGCCAGTCCGGGCATTAGGGCGCGGGTGTAGAGTTCATTGACCTGCTCTTCGAACCGGCGAATGCTCACCATTCGTCGGTACACTTGGATCCACTGTTCGACCTTGACTCCCGAGTCGACGGTCGCGTTCACCGCGATAGTCGTCATTTCGCCACTCCTGCCATCCGCGCTAGAACATCAAACACCACCGCGAAATCCTTCTTTTCGACTCCCATGCCACGAGCCGCAGTCAAGAACTCATTGCTGACCGCGGTGGTCGGCAATGGAACGTTGAGCTGACGGCCCATCTCCAGCGCCAGCAGCATATCCTTCTGCATCATGTTTACATCGAACCAGGCTTCTTCTGGTTGCTGGAGCACGAACGGCCCACGATACTGAATCATCGGCGACGCCACGGCGCTGTGGGTGAGAACGTCAACCGCAACTTCCCGGGCGATTCCGCTCTTCTCTGCCAGCAAGACTCCTTCCGAGAACGCCATCATCTGCACCGCAAGGCTAAGGTTTATAGCAATTTTCATGGACAACGCCAGTCCGTTGTCGCCGACGTAGGTGACTTTTGGTCCGATATCAAGCAATATCGGCTTCAGCCGATCGAACGTCTCGCGGCGTCCCCCAACCATTACCGCCAGCTTCCCCTCCTGCAGCGTGATCACACTTCCCGACACCGGCGAGTCAACCATGTCGGCGCCTTTCTCGCGGACTTTGGCAGCCAAGGCTCGGCTGGCCGCAGGACTGACCGTACTCATATCGCTAAAGATTTTGCCCTTGCTGAAGCCGCCTAGCAGCCCATCTGGTCCTTCAGCGATAGCGGCAAGCGCCGTTGCATTCGTGACCATGGCAAAAGTCAGGTCGGCGGATGCACTGACCTCGCGTGGTGAATTCGCCCACTTCATGCCTTTGGCAATCAGCCACTCTGCCTTCGATCGAGTGCGGTTATAACCGGTCAAGGTGTGTCCTTTACTCAGCAGCCGGTTCACCATTTGGCTGCCCATGACGCCGAGACCGACAAATCCCAGATTAGCCATGCATCTCCAAATTGCGAAGTTTCTTCGAGAGCGCGGGTTGGGCGACTCTTAAATCATCGCGAGAATCCTCACAAACCTGTTGTAGGTGATCCCGCATCGTGGTACGCGCTTTTTCGGGATCCCGAAGTTCGATGGCTTGCAGGATGCGTTTATGGTGAAACTGCCCGCGCTCCGGCCCACCATCCACTCTAAATATCCTCATCCGCTGTTCGCGAAGCAGACCGACGATTGAATCAATCAAGGACAATATGAGAGGATTTGCCGCCGCTTCCGCTAAAGCGAGATGGAAATCGAGATCGGCTTCAATGAAGGCGTCGGGGTCTCGCCGTGAACGGTCCATAACGTCGACCGCCTCCCGCATGGTGCTGAGGTGTTGTTCCTCGACGCGAGTTGCCGCCAGCGCCGCGATTTCCGGTTCGAGGATGGCGCGGAGTTCAGCCAAGCTTGTGGATCCATCCGGTTGACCTATTTTGACCATCAGATCCAGCGACTGCCGGATAGCCTGTGACGTACCATCAGTCACGAACGTCCCGCGTCCGGAATAAGCCTCTACCAGACCTTTTTCGCGGAGCGCTTTCACAGCTTCACGTACCGCCGTCCGGCTAACCCCGAACTGCTGAGCTAGCTCACGCTCGGCGGGCAGCTGGTTTCCCGGCTTGAGTGCGCCCTTCAGGATCGATTCCTCGATCTGCTGGACGATTTGCTCGTAGAGTCGAGATGTCCGGACTACCTTGTACGCCATATCCCCTCGCTGAATCCCGCCGAGTACAACCAGGCACACTTTCACGCGACTCTGAACTCTTCAAGCAGCTTGAATCCAAACTGTCTTGGTGTTGGTAAACTCGCGAATGCCATAGGGCCCAAGCTCGCGGCCGTGGCCGGAGTGCTTCACTCCGCCAAAGGGAAGCCTCGGATCGGATGCCACCATCTTGTTGATGAATACCATTCCGGCTTCGAGTTCGCTGATAAAGCGCTCGCGTTCGCTCTGATCATTGGTCCACGCGCTTGCTCCCAGGCCAAATCGACTGTCGTTCGCGATCCGGATTGCATCATCTACATCCTTTGCGCGGAAAATGCAGGCTACCGGACCAAATAGCTCTTCGCGATATGCCGGAGACTCTTCGGGAATATCCGTCAAGACCGTGGGCGCGTAGAAATTGCCAGTCCGTTGCAACGGTTTGCCCCCAGTTAAGACCCGAGCTCCCGCCGCGACTGTTTTCTGAACGTCCGCATCCAGGCTGGTCACGCCATCCCGCGTCGCCAGAGGGCCGAGTTCCGTGCTTTCGTCGAATGGATCGCCGACCTTGAGCGCCTCCATCTTGGTCACGAACTTGCGCTCGAACTCGTTGGCGATCGCATCGGCCACGATAAAGCGCTTGGCGGCAATGCAGGATTGTCCGTTGTTCACGATTCGGGCTTTAACAGCGGTGGCAATCGCGTCGTCGAGATTGGCGCTCGGCATAACAATAAAAGGATCGCTGCCGCCCAGTTCGAGGACGACCTTCTTAATGCGCTTGGCGGCGCCAGTTCCCACCTGTACTCCAGCTTCTTCACTGCCGGTGAGAGTTGCGGCAACCACACGCGGATCGTTCAGAATTCCATCCACCTGTTGAGAACCAATGAGAAGTGTTTGAAACACACCTTCCGGAAACTCCGCCTTACGAAAGATTTCTTCAATGGCGAGGGCGCATTGGGGAACGTTCGATGCGTGCTTCAGGAGTCCCACATTGCCCGCCATCAGCGCCGGAGCCGCGAATCGCACCACCTGCCAGAAAGGAAAATTCCAGGGCATTACTGCCAGTATGGGTCCCAGCGGCTGGTAACGGACATAACTACGCGTGGCTGTCGTCTCCACTACTTCGTCGGCAAGAAAGCGTTCCGCGTTTTCCGCGTAATATCGGCACGCCCAGGCGCACTTGACGGCCTCATCGACTCCAGCCCGATACGGCTTACCCATCTCGGTGGTCATCATTCGCGCGAACGTTTCCTTATCGCGCTCGAGCACGTCCCCGGCCTTGATCATCATCCGTGCCCGGTCAGCGAATAGAAGCTTTCGGTAGGAACGGAAGGCACTCGCGGCCCGCTGAATCTTGTGGTCAATCTCGGAGTCCGAGAGCGGCTCAAAAGTCTTGAGGAGCTCACCTGTCGCGGGATTTATTGTCGCGATTGCCATCATTCAAGCTTTCGACATCCGGTATTGTGGTCCGACAACCCTACCACAATATAACCACATAGTGTCAAGCCTATACAGTTCTGAGCAATTCTTCTTGACACATATTCTCATATGGTGGTAGAGCTGTCGGACCACATAAACGGAGGTCTGTATGCGTTCCCTGGCGTCGAGGGTGAGAGCGTCGGCCTGTGTCCCTGTGAAGTTAGCTGCCCCCATTCTCTTGCTTTGCATCTCATTGCTTTCACAAACCAACACTGGCCGTTTCCTGGGAACTTTGACTGACCAAACCGGCGCGGCTCTGGGCGGGGCGACGGTGGTCGTTACGGACGTGCAACGAGGCGTGACCCGCACGGTCACCACGGATGAAGCCGGCGCCTACGCCGCCCCCGATCTGTCGCCAGGCATTTATACGATCCGGGCCGAAGCCAAGGGATTCAAGACCAGCGAGCGTACGAATATCGAGTTGCAGGTGGCTCAGGATGTACGCATCGACCTGACCCTCCAGCCTGGTCAGACCTCGGAAACCGTTGTGGTCAGCGGAGAAGTTCCGTTACTGAATACGACCTCTGCGACGTTAGGCGGCACCCTGAGCAACAAAGAAATTAACGATCTACCGTTAAACGGCCGTAACTACGAAAACCTCCTGCAACTACGTCCCGGAGTAGTTCGCTATCCCGGTGGTGGATTTTCGACTACCAGTACCAACGGTCTTCGCGCCGAAGACAATGCCTATCTCATCGACGGTCTATTCAACAGCGAACCGTTCTCTGGTCAGAGCATCATCAATGGAGCCGGGATTGCGGGTGATTCCGCGACGATTTTGCCGGTCGACGCTATCCAGGAATTCAACGTCCAGGAAAATCCGCCGGCAGAGTACGGCTGGAAGCCGGGCGCGATTGTTAACGTGGCGCTGAAGTCGGGCACCAATAGTCTTCACGGCACCGCTTACGGCTTCTATCGCGACACCATTTTCGACGCGCGCAATTTCTTCAACCCAGCCGCGACGCAGTCGAAGACTCCGCGCAGTTTGAAGCAATTCGGCGCGACCCTCGGTGGACCAATCATTAAGGACAAACTTTTCTTCTTTGGGGGTTACGAGGGTCAGCGTTACCGTGTCGGCAATTCGGGAGTGGAGGCCAGCCCAGCCACATCTCCGCTGACGCCGGCAACTTCAAATTGCCTCTTCACCAACGTCGGCGATTGCACTAACAGCGTGCAGGATGCGATCGCAGATTTGCAAAAAGGCGGATTTGCCATAAGCCCCGTAAGTCTCAGCTTAGCCGGTTGCCAACTGGGACCTCCAGTCACGTGCAACGGCAAAGGCTTTCCGCTTAACAACGGAACCAATCCTGCTGGCCCAGGCCTGATTAACCTCAGCCTGCCAAATACCGTTAACGCCGACAACGCCGTGGGAAAAATTGACTACCACCTCTCGGATCGCAACGCCATCAGCGGAATGTACTTTTACGGAAACAATTCAGGAACGGTCAACGACGCATTTGAAGTACAACCCCAATGGCTAACGCAGATTCACACACGCGCGCAAGTCGTCGGAGGCTCCTGGGTTTGGACACCAAGCTCGCGCTGGGCCAATGAGGCGCGAATCGGTTATAACCGTCTCTACCAGCCCACGTTTACCGCCGACCACAACATTCCCGCGTCGAGCTACGGCATCAATACGGGAGTAACGAATCCTCTATATGGCGGACTGCCGATCATCACCATTCTGCCCTTTAACGTACCGAATACACTGGGAGGGTTCGTGTGGCCCAAGGTGCAGGGGCCGGACACCAGAGTGCAATTCGTCGATCACATTTCATATACGCTCGGCAACCATGTTTTCAAGTTTGGTGGCGAACTCCATCGCGACAGCTTCACAGGGGGCGCCTATGCCGGCGGCAGGGGCCGGCTCAAGTTTCTCGGGGGCGGGGCTTTCACATTGAGTCCGACGGTGATGTCGACGGCTTTGGAGGACTTCTTCGCCGGTGACGTAGCTGTGGGCAGCGTACTCATCGGAGACCCCACACGGCACATACACAATTGGTCCGAGGGAGGGTTTGTACAGGACGACTGGCGTATCAAGAGTAATCTCACGTTGAATCTGGGCTTGCGCTACGAATACAGCGGGGTCATCAAGGACGACCACAATCTCCTGGGCAACTTCGATCCGAAGTTAGGAGACGTGCAAGTCGGCCAGCAAATTAGTTCGCCGTATCACGGCGACCACAAGAATTTCGCGCCACGTGTCGGCCTGGCATGGGACCCCACGGGCAAGGGGAGTACCGTGATCCGAGCGGGCGCCGGCCTCATGTATGAGACGGTCAACTGGGAATCGTTTCTCGCATTCAACAACACGCTTGGTCTAAGCAGCATTCCCACTGCAACGAGCACGGGCGCACTGCCCGGAGGCGGCTCGATCGCCGTCGGCAACATTAATGTGTTTCCAAGCGTCGCTCAATACAATACGGGGCCAATCTTTCCGACCGGCAGTGCGCCGGTCAATTGCACTGCGAATCCATGCACCATCCTTGCGATCGACCCCAACATCACTACTCCCTACGTCGCCAGTTGGTCTGTGAACGTCCAGCACGCGCTAGCCAACAATCTCTCCTTGGAAGTCGGCTATGTCGGCAATCATGGTTCAAACCTGGTGGGCATCCACGACATCAACCAACCGACTGTCGGTGCCGGGTGGACGCCCGCTGCGATCGCGGCGGGTGCAGCCGATCCGGCAGCAGAACAGGCAGCACGCCCATTCAATGGCACGTTCCCGTTCCTAAATGCCGTCTATCAGATGGGGAACATTTACCGATCGAATTACAACGGCCTGCAAGCCACTCTGACGGCGCGCAATTACCATGGCCTACTTGCGGTTATCGGCTACACCTACGCGCACGCTCTGGACGACGTCGGCGCCAACTGGGATTTCGGACAGGGATTGGGCCTTCCTCAGGACAGCGCGCATCCGCAACGCGAATATGCAAGCAGCGACTTCGACATACGCCATCGCTTCACGCTTTCGACGACCTATACCGTTCCCGGAAAAAAGTCTTTTGCACAGCTGCTGGACGGCTGGCAGCTCAATTCCATCGTGACTCTGAACAGCGCGCAACCGTGGGGTCCGACGGATTCGAGTACCGACGTCAGCGGCACCGGTGCATCACGGGTTGCCGCCACAGGGATCGAACGCTGGGACTTCTTTGGCAATCCCAGTGATTTCACATCGGGTCCGGTTGGGATTCCTTTTTTCAAGAGCACCAGCAATCCGGCATGCGTTGCCAAGGCAACCAGTCCGGCGATGTTGCAGTCGCTGGGATTATTCGGTTGCTTCGCGAAGGGCAACTCCGTCATGATTCCTCCAGCCCTGGGAACCTTCGGCACTATGGGTCGCAACTTCTTCCGCGATTCCGGCTTTCGCAACTGGGATTTCTCTGTGGCCAAATTGTGGAAGTTTGGGGAGCGAGTGAGTATGCAGTTCCGTGCAGAGTTCTTCAACATTCTCAACCACCCCAACTTCGCCAATCCCTTCGGTGGACAGAATGGTTACGGGACGGGAGGCTTCAACGATCCTTCTACCGGCTCAGCCGGCATATTTGGCTGCGGTTGTGCCACCCCCGACAAGGCGGCATCAAACCCGGTGATAGGTACGGGCGGTCCGCGTGCGACCCAGTTCGGCTTGAAGTTCATCTTCTAGTAATTTCGGGACAGCTTGAAAGGAGTCAAGAAACGTGACAGGAGAATTTTGCCGTGGCCTGACGCTTGTTCTCGCCGCCGTGACCGTGGCGAGCGCGTTTGCCCCGGAACCAAGTGAGCGAACGCTTGAGGAGATAAAGACTGAAGCGATCCGTCGTGCCGAAAATGGAATGTACCCGCTCATCGGGCTGGATCCGGAAGACGTTCGCGAAGCCCTCAATTCCGTCAAGACGCGTGATAAGGATGAATGGGCCGCGGCCTTCATGTCGGTTGCCGATCGTTACATGGCGGAGGGAAAAGCACTCGAAGCAACCGACCCCATGAAAGCCAATGCCGACTACATCCGAGCGTGGCGGCTTTACTCTTTCGGCCGTTGGCCAATTCCGGCCTCTCCAAAAAAACAGCAGTCGTATCAAAAGGCAATCCAAGCATTTCTGGCTCATGCCCGTTTCTGGGATCCGCCGCTGGAAGTTGTTCACATCCCCTTCGAAGGCTCGGAGATCATTGGCTATTTGCGTCTTCCAAAAAACACCGGGACTCCCGTACCGCTGGTGATCGCAGTTAACGGTCTGGATAGCCGCAAAGAAGATCTCTCCGAAAGCTTTGCCGCGATTCTGCCTTATGGTGTCGGCTTTCTCGCGGTCGATGGGCCCGGCACCGGTCAGGCGCCGATCAAGGTGAGTGAAACCGCCGACCGCATGCTCTCGCGCGTCCTCGACTATCTTCAGACTAGGCCGGAAGTAGACAAAACAAGAATCGCGATGCACGGCGTCAGTTGGGGAGCTTATTGGGCGACCAAAATGTCGATCGTAGAACGCTCACGTCTGAAAGGAACGAGCGCTCAATCACCGCCCGTCGATAAGTTCTTTCAGAAAGATTTCCTGATGAATTCTCTGCAGGGAAATCGGGAGTATTTGTTCGATCAGGTGCCCGCATTGATGAATATCTTTGACGGCGTCTCGACGCCAGATGAGCTCGCTGCGGCGCTCTCCAAGATGTCTCTGGTGAATGAAAAGCTACTCGGTAAACCCAGCACGACCATGTTGATCCTGGCCGGAGTTTTGGATACCCAGGTTCCAATCTCGGATATCTACTTACTCCTCAGCAGCGGCGACGTTCCAAAGTACGCTTGGATCAATCCCCAGGGCGGTCATTTGGGGCGACAGGTGAAAGTGTGGCCCGATCCGGTTATTTTTAAGCAGGTCATCATTCCATGGCTGGTGCGCACGCTGGAAGTTCAGACCGTCAAAGATAGCCACTAAGACTTGAACAAACTTCGATCCGCGCAAGCCGCTGACGGTACTCCGGAAAAAGTGAGAACCTGACGATGGGAATTTCCGCCACGCCGCTTCCTATCCCCGCGGCGCCGCCTCAAAGTACGCGCAAGAAGCCTTTCTACGCAACTTTGTGGGTGCAAGTACTCCTGGCTATGGCACTGGCAATGGCGCTCGGCTATTTCAGTCCGGCTCGGGCCATCGCGATGAAACCGCTGGGCGATGCCTTTATTAAGCTGATCACAATGATCATCACCTTGATCATCTTTTGCACAGTCGTAACCGGCATTGCCGGGATGCAGGACATGAAGAAGGTTGGCCGGGTCGGCGGGAAGGCGCTGCTCTATTTTGAGATCGTATCCACAATGGCGCTGTTCATCGGCCTTTTGGTTGGCAACCTAGCGAGGCCCGGCAGCGGCTTCCATGTAGACCCACAGACCCTTGACGCCAAAGGCGTCTCTGACTATGCCGGCCAAGCCAAGGCGCAGAGTGTGACGGACTTTCTCCTTCACATTATTCCGACCACGGTAGTCGACGCTTTCGCCAAGGGCGACATCCTTGAAGTTCTGCTGGTTGCCATATTGTTCGGCTTCGCCTTATCGGCCGTGGGCCCGCGTTGCAAACCACTGGTCGATCTGTTCGACGCGCTCACTCATGCAGTCTTCGGTGTGGTCAACATCCTGATGCGCTTTGCTCCCATCGGCGCTTTCGGAGCCATGGCGTTCACCGTGGGAAAGTATGGTCTGGTTTCGCTGGGCCCACTAGCCAAGTTGATTGCGACCTTCTACATCACTTCTATTCTGTTCGTTCTACTGGTACTAGGGGCAATCGCTGGCGCGGCCGGCTTCAACATCCTCAAGTTCCTGATTTACATCAAGGAAGAGATCGTGCTCGTGCTGGCCACGAGTTCGTCCGAGCCCGCATTACCGACCCTCATGGGGAAGCTGGAAAAACTCGGTTGTTCAAAGTCGCTAGTCGGGCTGGTGGTGCCAACGGGCTACACCTTCAACACCGACGGCACCAGTATCTACATGACCATGGCAGCGCTGTTTGTGGCACAGGCTACCAATACCCACTTGACACTAATGCAACAGTTGACAATCTTCTCCGTGGCAATCTTGACGTCAAAGGGAGCGAGCGGGGTCCAGGGTGCCGCCTTCATCGCCCTGGTAGGAACATTGTCCGTTATTCCCACAATTCCAGTGGCTGGCATGGCTTTGATCCTGGGAATCGACCGTTTCATGAGTATGTTCCGCGCCATGGTAAATATGATCGGCAACGGCGTCGCCACCCTCGTAGTGGCGCGTTGGGAAAGGGAACTCGACGGCCCGACGCTGCAGCGAAATCTCTCACGATCTTCGGTTTGAACTCTGTCGCTTTTATGTGGTCAGAAGCTGGACGGATAAGGTCTATTAGATGTATATACATATGGTATGGGAGTAGAGGCTTTTGAAAACCGGCCCGCCGACGCACTCTTTGAGCTGCCCTGCGCGTGTCAGAACCTACGCCGCCTCACGCGTGTCGCGACCCGGCTTTATGACGAGGAGCTGAGAAAGGCGGGACTGGAGATCACGCAATTCGGCCTGCTCACCGCGCTGGCTGCGACTGGAGAGGCTAATCAAAAACGGCTGAGTGCGGGCTTTGCGATGGACAGCACGACGTTGACACGGACGCTGGCCCTGCTGCGGAAGAAACGTTGGGTTCAGGTCAGGCGCGGAAAAGACAGGCGGGAACGTTTGTTTAACCTGACGCGGGCAGGGAAGCGGCAAATAGCTGAGGCTCAACCGCACTGGGAGGCGGCGGAACAAAGACTGCGGCAAGAGCTTGGAGATAGAGGCTGGAAACGCATGAAAGAGACGGTATTGCGAACAACGGAAGCAGCGCTGGCCGCATAATTTTTTGTGTCTCCTATAGATGTATATACATCTACCCTGATGGGAACCGAAACTCTTTCAAAGGAGCTCTTATGAAGATTTTCGTCTTCCATTTGTCGGCTGTGCTCC
Source organism: uncultured Acidobacteriota bacterium (assembly GCA_963696025.1). Classification (GTDB taxonomy): domain Bacteria; phylum Acidobacteriota; class Terriglobia; order Terriglobales; family Acidobacteriaceae; genus JABCYV01. Next base: position 32,568 of record CAVOII010000011.1, on the reverse strand, counting down.
TAGTCTTAGGAGTTTTTCTTGCCGGCCTGCGAGAAGTGCCTGCGGGTGCTGTTCCCGGCAATCCCTCCGGGCCTGGCACTCGTCGTCCGGAACTCGAGTATTTCAAAGTCATAAACAGCGCCGCGCCACCACACGATCCGCAGCTGCTGTTTCTGTTGATGGCGCAGTATTCGAATGCCAACATGCAGAACGACGGCGTGGAGTTTTTCGCTGCGCGACTGAAGGAATTCGGACCCCATCTTACGGACGCTCAAAAGTCTCTGTATCTCAGCGCGATTGGATTGTTGCGCGCTCAGAATGCGCCTTTGGTCTCATTGCTGCACCGACTCGGTTACGTGAAAGACACCATCGCAATACTGGAGCAAGCCAGGCAGCTCTCCGGAGGGCAGATCTTCGTTGTGAATTGGATCGCAGGCGTTGTGTATGCCGAGCTTCCCGGCTACTTCCGGCAGGAGAAGGCAGCGCAGGACGAGCTAATCTGGTGCTTGGCAAACGTCGACAAGACACCGAACGCGGGGTGGTTGCGGGAAGTTTACTACCACCTTGGAAAGCTCGCTCTCGCGCAAGGAGAACAAGCCAGGGCGCAAGACTATTTGCGCCGAAGCGGCTACAAGGACTTTAGCAGCCCGATTACGCTTACCACTCCTTTTTCCGAGGATGTAATGTCTGGACACGCTTTCGCGCCTCGGCGCATCGCCGAGATCGTGCCGGGGCGGGTGTATGCGCTCTCCGGTTACGAGTTCACGGAATACTATTTCGTAGTCACAGACGATGGTCGGGAGCTGATTGGGATCGACGCAGGGACCCGGCCGGACTCCGCGAAGGAAGCCTACGAAGCATTGCGAGCGTATGCGCCTAACTTGCCGGAACTGACGACCATCTTCATAACCCACTCCCACTGGGACCATGTGGGCGGCCACAACTATTTCCGTGCTCTACATCCCCGGCCGCAGTTCTATGCCAGGAGCAACTATCAACAGGAGATCGCGGGCGAGCTGAACGCACCAGGAATTTTTGGCGGCCGCTTTTTTGGCAAACGCTTTAACCTCGAGGACGTACGCAACTTCAAGCCGGACAAGACAATCGACCGTCGGACTGAAATGAAGATCGGGGGGACGCGCATCGAGTTGATCCCTGTGCAGGGCGGGGAAACTCACGATGCGATGTTGATTAATCTCCCGGATCAGGGCGTCATGTTCGTCGGAGATTTCATCATGCCTTATCTTGGAGCACCATTTGTAGAAGAAGGCAATCTGCAGGGACTGTTAGATGCGATCGACATCGTAGTACAGAAGAATCCGCAGCATCTACTGCACGGCCACGAGCCGCTCACGCGGAATTTAAGGTCCGCGCCCATGTTGGCGCAACTCAAATTGGATCTCAGATGGCTGCGGGAGCAGGTGTTGAGTGCTATCCGCCGCGGCGATGACCGAGCCGTAATTCAACAGGCGAATTTGATTCCCCCCGATCTGCTCGGCGGCAATCCTGACGTGTATCTGCCATACTTTATTATGCGCGAACATGTCATCGATCGTCTTTATCACCAGAACGTGGGTTATTGGCAAGCGGATCTCCAAGGCCTCGATCATCTCAGCCGTGCCGACCGTGCAGAACTCCTGGTTGACTACCTAGGTTTGTCGGAAAGACAGCTTACAAAGGCAGTAGAACGGCTAGCCGCCGACGGCAAATACGAACTTGCAGCCTCGTTGCTTGAGTCATCCGAAGGCAGGTTCGAGCATAGCGAGTCTGTGGCCAGGGCCAAACGGCTCATCTATCTCAAGCTGATGGAGAAGAACCAAAACACTGACCCATTCAAATTCATTCTGTACTCGGCCAAGATCGGGGAACGGACGCCGCAAATGTCCAGTGGCAAGTGATGAACGAGAAGTGCCAGTTGAAGGCTCGCTGGATGTCTGAAAATCCACTGTGTTTTTTTTCTTCCGGGGGAGGACCGGATCACATTCTCATTCCGTCACCAGGGCCATCGCCAATGAATCACTGTGCGGCGCGTTCGCGCCATTTGAGTAACTTACTCCCTCGGCTAAAATAGTCCATGTCCGAAACTCCTTTATGGAGCGATGACAGTCCCTCCACGCGGCTTGCTGAACTGACGGCCGACACTGCTGACTCCAGGAAAGAAGTCCCGCTGCGTCGTGACGTCCGCTCGCTGGGCATTTTGCTGGGTCGGGTTCTCGTAGAACAGGAAGGGCAGGCATTTTTCGATGTCGTTGAGCAATTGCGGCGGCTTCTGATCCAGCACCGCGAGCAGCCATCCGCATCTAGCGAGAAACTTGATTCGGACCTGATGACGCGCGCCCGGGAGATAATAAGCGCGCTTTCCGTGGAAGACGCCTATCGCGTCACCAAGGCTTTTGCAATTTACTTCGAGCTTACCAACCTTGCGGAAACTAACCATCGCAAACGACGGCGCCGTGCCGCCCGCATGCGGGCCAACAGATCTCCGGTTGAGGGCTCGTTTCGCGGCACTCTGGTCCGGCTGCGTTCCGCCGGAGTTCCCGCTCAGGCAATCTTGGAATCCCTGCGCAACACCAGAGTTACGCCGGTTTTTACCGCTCACCCGACCGAAATCACACGGCGCACGATTCGCCTTAAGCGTCGTCGCATAGCAGGATACCTCGAACGTCTCGACCAGTTGCCCCTTTCCGATTCAGAGGCCCGCGAGTACGAATCATTGATCCTCGCCGAGATCACGGCACTCTGGCAAACCGATGAGGTCCGGCTGAACAAGACCACCGTGCGCGATGAAATTCATATGGGTCTCGATTACTTTCCCATGGTGCTGTTCGAGACTCTGCCTCGACTCTTCTCGGAACTCGAAGAATCCCTGCGAGATGTTTACGACACTAACGCCGAGGTTCCCGAGCTGCTCTCCTTTGGTTCCTGGATCGGCGGCGATCGCGACGGGAATCCGTTCGTTACCGCGGCCTCGACCCGCGAGGCGGTTGTCATGGCGCGCCGGGTCATCATCGACCATTACATTGTTGAAACCGGGCGCCTGATCACCGAATTGAGCATGTCGACCCGCCGCATCGGCGTGTCAGACGGCCTTGCCCAGCGTGTCTCCGAATATGCAGAGAGACTCGGCGAAGAAGCTTCTCGCTGGAAACAGATCACCGAAGTGGAACTCTATCGGCACTTTCTCGAGTTTCTGATTGCCCGTTTGCGCTTCAGTTACGAGTCGTCTGGACATCGTCACGCATACAAGTCGGCGCGGCAGTTTGAAGAGGATCTCGCACTTGTGCGCGATAGCCTGTGGATGAACCAAGGTCACCGGCTGGCGGAACTGATCTCACCGCTCTTGCGCAAGGTCAGAACCTTCGGCTTCCACCTGCACTCGCTCGACATTCGCCAGCACGCTCGCATCCAATCCGAAGCACTAAAAGAATTGGCCTCTGCGGTCTCTCCATCTGCGGGGGTTACTCAGTTTCCGCCACAACTCTCCCCGCAGTCGGTCGAACTTCTCGAAACCTTCCGGACAATCGCTGAGCTAAAGGCGACGCACTCCCCGAAGGCGATCCAAAGCTTCGTCATCAGCGACACGCGATCCGAACACGACATCTTCGCGGTGATCCGACTGGCTGCCCTTGGCGGCGTTTTACCGGCCGCGAGTGAAGACGATCCCGGCCTGATGCCCGTGCCTCTGTTCGAATCGATCGACGCCCTGCGCTCCTCGGCCGAAGTCATGCGCCGTGTGTGGAGCGCTCCCGAGTTCAAACCGCTGCTCGACTCGTGGAGCCGTACGCACGAAGTCATGCTTGGGTATTCCGACTCCAACAAAGATGGTGGCATGCTAACCAGCACCTGGGAGTTGCACAAAGCGCAGCAAAAGCTGCATCAGGTCGCGCGCGAATGCGACGTGAACCTGCGACTGTTTCACGGCCGCGGAGGAACTGTAGGCCGCGGTGGCGGCCCGACCCACGCTGCTATCCTGGCCCAGCCCGCTGGCGATTTCTCCGGCGAGATCCGTATTACCGAACAAGGCGAGGTCCTCAGCTGGAAATATGCGGATCCGGTGCTCGCCGAGTGGAACCTGGAAATCATGATCGCAGCTTGTCTGGAATCGGCGTTGAGGCAGGCCCAAGCTTTGCCCCAAACCCAGCAGCGTTGGGGCGAAGCGATGGAATCGATGTCCGAAGACGCTTATGCGTTCTACCGGAAGCACATCGCCGAAGATCCTGACGTCAGGCAATACTTCGAGCAGGCCACGCCGGTCGAGGAAATGGAGCACGCTCGCATCGGCTCCCGCCCCGTCCGCCGTACCCAGAGTCGCAGCCTCGAAGATTTACGTGCTATCCCCTGGGTGTTTGGCTGGATGCAAAGCCGTCACGCCGTCCCCGCGTGGTTCGGAGTCGGTCACGCTTTTGAGAGTTTCGCCAGCCGCAACGCTCAACACTCGCAACTGCTGTGCGAAATGATGCGCTGCTTCCCGCTCTTCACGAGTTTAATTCGCAACGTGGAAATCTCCATGGCCAAGGCTGACTTCGTCATCGCTCGCCTCTATGCGGATCTGGTAGCCGACTCAGCCATGCGCGATCGTGTCTTGGGGATGCTGCGCGAGGAATTCGAGCGCACTCGCCGGTTCATCCTCGTCGTCACCGGTCAACAAGAACTACTGGAGCAGAATCCTGTGCTCTCCCGGTCCGTGCGTCTCCGCAATCCGTACGTCGATCCTCTGAGTCTGATTCAAGTCGATCTGCTGCGCCGCAAGCGGGCTGGCGCCGCCAATCCATTTCTCGACTACGCCATCGGCGCCACGATGAACGGCATTGCCGCTGGTCTGCACAATACCGGATAGTAGAATCCTGCGCACACCCGTTGGGTAATTCTCTACTCCGTCGAGGCCATCGGATCTCGAGGCAATCTGCTGCAGTTTGTCTCTGCGGCGTCACTTATAATCAACCGATCAATGACAGCAGCCTTTCGCGCAGTGGCGCGAATATACAAGCGCTCAACCATGGTCTCACTGTGGGTTTTCCGGGAGGCATGGGCTGGAGAGGCCAGCCTGTCGAAGGAGACACGAATGGTGCATCACGGAAATCGGCAGGCCGGAGCCGCGTTGCTTCTGCTTGCCACAGCGCTTCTCATGTTCGGCGGCGCTTCGAGCGACCCCGCGCCCCAGGTCCGCTATCCTGATCCGGACATTGGAGTAGATACGCTGACCGCCCGGAAACAAGCGCAATTGGACACTGTGGGCCAGTTCAAGGTTTTCTATGGCTTCCATCTTATCGACAAAGTTAAAGAGAGCGGCATCACCTTTGTCCACCACATCGTGGATGATGCTGGGATCGATTACAAGCTGGTCCACTACGATCACGGCAACGGCATTGCGGTGGCAGATGTCGATAGCGACGGCTTATACGATATCTACTTCGTCAATCAGGTAGGCGGCAACGAGCTGTGGAGGAACCTGGGTGGCGGCAAATTCAAGAATGTCACAACGGAAGCGGGAGTTGGATTGCCCGGGCGTATCAGCGTGGGCGCGTCGTTCGCCGACATCGATAATGATGGCACGCAAGATTTATTTGTCACGACTGTCCTCGGCGGAAATGCACTATTCAAGAATGATGGGCATGGGCACTTTACGAATATCACTAAAGAGGCCGGCCTCGATCTGGTCAGCCATTCTTCCGGCGCCGTTTTCTTCGACTATGACAACGATGGCCTGGTCGATCTGCTGGTTTGCAATGTGGGTAAGTACACCAGCGACAAGAAAGGCGCGCAGGGTCAGTACCTGGGATTACCCGATGCCTTCTCTGGCCACCTCCATCCCCAGCGGTATGAATACCCCGTTCTTTACAAGAATTTGGGCCACGATCACTTCAAGGACGTGACTGCGGAAGTTGGCTTGCGGCCAACCGGCTGGTGTGGAGACGCAACATTTGCCGATCTGAATGGCAGCGGATTCCCCGGCCTGTTCGTTCTGAATATGCAGGGGCACGACCACTATTTTGAAAACGACCGCGGGAAGAGGTTCGTTGACAAGACTGAACAATATTTTCCCAAAACTCCGTGGGGCGCTATGGGAGTGAAGTTTTTTGATTTTGATAACGACGGCCGCATGGATCTCGTTGTTACCGACATGCACTCTGATATGAGCGAGTCCGTTGATCCCGACCGCGAGAAGCTCAAATCCACTATGCGCTGGCCAGATTCGTTCCTGCAGGCATCGCACTCGGACTACATTTGGGGCAATGCCGTCTATCACAACCTGGGGAATGGCAAGTTTGAGGAAATCTCAGATCATTTGGGTGTCGAAAACTACTGGCCGTGGGGAGTGAGCGTCGGAGACCTCAACGCCGACGGGTGGGACGACATTTTTATTTCGTCCGGTATGAGCTTCCCCTTTCGCTACGGAATTAACTCCATGCTTTTAAACAATCGCGGGGAGAAGTTTCTGGACTCCGAATTCCTGCTGGGGATTGAACCGCGCAAAGATATCTACACCCCGTGGTTTGAACTGGACTGTTCACAAAAGGGACTGAATGATATTAATCAGAAAGTTTGTAGCGGACGATCAGGGAAGATTACTGTAATGTCCCCGCGCTCCAGCCGGTCTTCGGTGATGTTCGACCTCGACAATGACGGCGATCTCGACATTGTGACCAATGATTTCAATTCAGCGCCCCAGGTGCTCATCAGTGACCTGGCACAACAAAAAGCAATTAACTGGCTGAAAGTCGTTCTGGTCGGGACCCGCTCAAATCGTAACGGCCTGGGAGCCACGGTACGCGTGCATGCGGCCGGACAAACCTATACCAAATATAACGATGGAAAATCAGGCTACCTCTCGCAGAGCGTGCTGCCGCTTTACTTCGGTCTGGGCGATGCGGACAAAATTGAGTGCGTTGAGGTTGATTGGCCTTCGGGGCGCAAGCAGGTCGTAACTAGTGGCCTGCAGCAGAACCGGGTGCTCCGAATTACCGAGGCTAAGTAAGGTACTCGATAACCAGTCCGTGCGAACGAAATAACAACATGCGGGTAGTCAACTCTCGTGGCGCTTACTTCCACTTGCCTTCACCTTCCACGATCGTGATATAGCGATTGAGGGGGAGGTCCGTTAAACGCTCGGTCACACCGCTGGGTTGTGGCCATTTCACTTCGACCCAGTCGATTTTGGTTCGCTTCCCGATGCCTAGCACGACACGCGGATCGTGGGATGACAAGAATCCACCTCCGCCTACTTTCATCCGGTTTCTTTTCAGGTCGCCAGCCTGATAGGTGATGCAAGCGCCAATCGCATCGATGTTCGCCTTCTTTCCTACCAGACGCAGGCCGAGCCAATTGTTCTGCGCCCCAATTTCATTGCGAAGCAAAACCGGAGCCTCGTCATTATTCGAAATCAGCACATCGACTGCGCCGTCATTGTTGAAGTCGCCAAGCGCCAGACCTCGGCTGGCCATCGATTTTGCGAAAATCGGGCCACTTTCCTGGCTGACGTTCTTCAGTTCCGCGCCTGTGTTATGAAAGAGCAGGAGTGGCTCGCGAAAAGTCACTTGTGGTTTGATCTTGTCGATGAGGTCGTTGGGATGGCCATTGACAATGAACAAATCAAGTTCGCCATCGTTATCGTAGTCAACAAACTTCACACCCCAACCACTCATGAATTCCGTAACTTTTCCGATGCCTGACGCTATGGCTTTGTCGTCAAACGTCTCATCATGTTTGTTCTGGTACAGCGAATACATCTCGTGGTCGATGTTGGTCACGAACAGGTCCATCCAGCCATCCTGATTGAAGTCAGCGGAATCTACGCCCATGCCAGATCTGACTTTTCCGCCTTCCCCGTACCCGACGCCAGAGGTGAAACCGATCTCTTCGAACCGTTTGCCTTCGCGATTCAGCAAAAGAAAGTTAGGGACTGTATCATTGGAGACGAAAAGATCCATCCACCCGTCATTATTGATGTCCGTCGCCACCACGCCCCAGGCTTTGCCACGATTTTCCGCGATGCCCGTCTTCTGGCTGACATCGGTGAAGGTGCCGTCCCCATTGTTGTGAAACAGCCAACTGGGCAGGGGATCGTAGACTTTGGGAAAACAATATTCGTTCATACCAACGATCTGCGGATAGTTAGGATCGCCGCAGTGCTGGTTTCTCAACTTGTCATAATCGGCGAACTGACAGACAAAAAGATCCAGCCGGCCGTCATTGTCATAGTCGAACCAAACCGCGCTTGACGCCCAGCCAGGAGCAGCCACTCCGGCTTTCTCGCTCACGTCCGTAAAGCTACCATCTCCATTATTGCGATACAAAATGCTGCGGCCGTATTGAGTTAGGTAAATGTCGGGGAAACCGTCTCCGTTGTAATCGCCGACGGCCACGCCCATTCCATAGCCGCCTGCGCCAACCCCGGCCTTTTCGGTCACATCGGTAAAGGTGCCGTCGCGATTGTTGCGGTAGAGCGCATTCCGCAAGGGGCGCGTGGGTGTGTAGAAGTCGGCTCGGCCGCTGTTCACCAGGTAAATGTCCATCCAGCCGTCGTTGTCGTAGTCGAGGAAAGCACAACCTGCGCCGCTGATTTCAGGCAGATATTTATCGGAGGACTTGCCGGCTGTGTGCATCCAGGTGATACCACTGGTCGAAGACGGTACCTCTGAGAACGGATAAATGGACTTGTCAGCAGCCCGGATAAAACGGGGAAATCCAGCGAAAGCCGCAGCACCGGCTAGTGTTCTAAGAAAATCCCTGCGGCACAGAGAATTCCGCCGACAGTTGCGTGATCCTATTTTCATTGACGTCGGAAGGATGATTCGGGCTGCTCCAGCCGCTGCATTCAACGTTGACTGGATTGCTGCTGCATGCCCAACTGCGCTTTCCGCTTTGCCTGTTCCAGGCTCTCGGCGCTTTGCCGTTGCAGCGCCGCTTCGCGGTTGGCGTCGTCTTTGCGTCCAACCCCAGCATAGGCGACAGCCAGTTGAAAATGCCCGGTAGGACTGTCGGGGGCAAGCTTCTCGTAGGTCTCGAGCGGCGGAATCGCCTCGCTGAAGCGCTTGGCCGAGACCAGCGCGGAACCGAGACCCAGATACGCGTCCGCGAAGTCCGCGTCCAGCTTCGTGGCCTGAGAATAATGACGAATAGCTGTGGGCAAGTCATTGTCATCCTTCGCCAGTTCTCCCAGGACATACTCAGCGCTGGCGTTGCGGGGATCGATCTCGAGTTCCTGCTCGAAATTCCTCTTCACTTCTGCAACGATCTCGGCGGTCAGGGGTGTTTTCGCCAGCAGAGCCCGCCCTAAACGCGCATGGATGCCCGGAATCAGCGGATTGATCTCCAGAATCTTCCGATATTCTGCGGCCGCCTCGTCCCATTTCCCTTGCGATTCCATCGCTTCGGCGTTGAGTTCGTGAACCTGGTAGGAAAATGGCGCTTCGCGCATCAGTTCGTGAGAAGCATGGACAGATAAATCGGAATAAGCGTGCGTGGCGGCGTAGAGAACCTCAGGATCATTGGGAAAGTCGCGGCCCAACACCTCAAGGAAATCCAAAGACTCCAAGGGGACGTCGTGAGTCATGGCGCAATGGATGCCATCGAGTCCCACTCGCTTCTTCAGTTCGCGCTCCAAGTTCTGGTGAATGGCTTTCTTTAAGAGAGGCAACGCTTCAGTGCAGTGGCCGCTCTCGGCGAGACTCGTCGCCCGCTGCACTAAGGCTTGCCCAGTTGGAGCCGAACCCGTCCTTGCTACTTGGGCGGGAGAAGCAAGGACAGTCGCCAACAGGAAGGCCAGCAGGGAAAGAGAAGAACTAGCGGGACCAACGACTCTCACCATGAAGCGATTTTAAACCTAAACAACCTTGTAATACGTTTTGAATCCGTCTTGGAAGCGCCAGCCCAATCCCAAGAAATCAGCTCCCGTGAAAAAGACAGATGGCAGGCTCGACAAGCACCTGCCATCCAGAAGTGAGTCGATTCTCGCTCAGAAGTAAAACTTCAGAGCGAACTGCAACTGCCGCGCCCCTTGCGATCCGGTGATGTTGCCAAAGTTCTGGTTGCTCGAGTTCGGACCACCTGAAGGCCCTCCCGGGGCACCCGGGTCAAATGAACCACCGGCCGGCCCACCGCTGAAGGTCCATACCGGACGGTTGAACGCGTTCAACGCTTCGAAGCGGAACTCCAGCCTCTTTGTTTCGCTGAAGAGGAAGCCTTTGTGCAGGCTCAGGTCCACGGCCGCATACCCTGGCCCGCGCACGTTGCCGACCGAACAGGTCCCAAATGTGTTTGGAGCCGGATTACTGATATTGCTGGTATCAAACCACTGGATGAACCCCGGCGCTGTAGCCGTGCCATTCACTTTTTGATTGATTACCTTCACTGGACCGTTGCAACTTGGCAATGAGGCCAGAGTGTAGGGACCGACTCCGTTGGTATTGTCCGCATTGCCGCCCAGACCCCAGCCTCCAAACTCGTTCAGGGTCAGAGCATTTCCGCTATGCACACTTATAATCGTTCCGATCTCCCAGTTGCCCACGATTCCGTTCACCACAGGGTTGAGGTCGTGTCCAAACTGCTTTCCACGCCCCACTGGAAGTTGGTAGGTCACATAGGTGCTGAGAATATGGGTCTGGTCAAAGTAGCAGGGTCCCCAATTCAGACGGGGATTGTAGATATTCTCGAATCCAGGCTGCCCTCCTGAACTGGTGGCATTCGTGCTGCCGAATCCAGTTCCGAAGTAACCCGGCGAGTTGCTCATGCATTTGGACCAGGTATACGCCACCTGACCTTGCAAACCATTGTCCATACGCTTTTGCAGTACTGCCTGCAATGCGTCGTACTTCTGGTCAGCATTGGACATGTTGGTCCCGGCAAGCGCTTCCTTGCCGCAGGGAGGATTGGTGGTGAGTGTTGGTATTTTCGTGCCACACCCGGGGGGATTGAATTGCGGATTGTCCGCCAGATATAACGAGCCGGGAGTTCCACCACCGAGTGCCGGCCCCGGGAGCCGCGTGGTGATCAGTTGCCCAGCGCCAGCAATCTGCCCTTGAGCGTTCAAAGGTATGGACTGGGCTTCATTCTGAAAGTTCAGCAGGTGCGAACCGCGCTGCCCGACATATCCAATTTGGAAGGTCAGCGAGTTGCTGAGCTGTTGTTGAAATGTCACGTTCCACTGGTTATTCATTGCGGGCTTGAAATTCTGATCATAGATTCTGATCCGCTGTCCTGCGTAGCAGCCAAAGTTAATGGTGGCGCAATTGGGCGCCGGCCCGAACCCTTGGGTAATGGCTCCTACTCCAGTGGGCGCGGCCTGCTGCACAATCCCGTAAGGCAGGTTCTGAGTGAGTTCCTCGTTGCCGCCTCCTCCCTCAAAAAAGGAGGAGATTCCGAAGCCGCCGCGGATCACCGTCTTGCCCCCCAGCGATGCCGGTGACCAGGCGAAGCCAACCCGGGGCTGCCAGTCCCCAATGCCCAGGTAATTATTGTAGAGCGCTGGATTACTGAACTTCGCAGTTCCGTCAATGCCATTCGGGGTAAAGATCGTGCCCGTGAAGAGGCCGAAGTTGACCAGCCGATTATGCACCTCCGAAAGCGGCGTGTGATCCTCAAAGCGCAAGCCAAGGTTCAGGGTGAGTGTACTCGAGACCCGCCAATTATCCTGCACGTAGGCAGCATAGACATTGCCGCGAAGTTCATCCAGCGTGCTGGCTCCTCCCGTGTCTCGATTGGACTGGGAACCCACATTTCCCATCCAAAAATCTGCCAGTGCCGAACCTGTCAGCGTGCTTATGTTCAGCAAGCCGAGCGCGCCGTTATTGCCCGGATAAATGTAATTCTGCCGTTCCCGGACGTATTGGAAGCCAGTCTTGATGGAGTGGCGGCCACGGGTAAGAATCAAATTGTCTTCGATCTGGCCCTGCGTGTCATGAAAGATCTGGATAATGTTTTGTTGTCCGATACCCGCGTTAGCTCCTACGCCGTTGCCTTGGATATTTATGTAGATCAATCCGGGTGATTGGCTGTTGGCGCCAGTAATGCCCAACTGATCACTGATATTGCCAAGTCCGGTCGTCGGCGTCGTATTCTGCGTGAACTTGACTGCGTTGAACCCGATCCGCGCTTCATTGAGCAGATTGGCGCTCAAGGTGTGAGTCCAGTCCAGGACTACGTTTTTCACCGGTTCAACAGACCCACCCTTAATCAGACCGCCATCCCCCGTGGCGGCGAACGGCAAACCGGTCGTGGGGATCAACCGCAGGTTCATCTGCGACCAGCGGCCAAAGAGATGATCTTTGCTGGAAGCGTTATAGTCAATCTTAAGGTCGCCCTGGTCGTTGTTGAGCGCATGGCCGCTATTAAAGAAGAAGTTGTTACCGTTAAGGCTGTCAATCTGCGGAAGAGGATACCCTGAATTCATGAACAAGTTCTGAGCCACCGGGCTGATGGCGATCCCGGCCGCGGCCAGATTGTTGAACGGGATAGGTTTCCCTGCATTGGATCCGCTTGGGAAAACAAGTTGGACGGCTCCAGTTCCGCCTGTGCACACACCCGCACCATTGAATGCTCCGCCGACCTCTGTGCAAAGCTGGCCGAAGTTACCCGCGCGCGCGTCTGCGGTCAACAACTGCGCCCCCGTGGGACCGCCGGTTACGAAGCGTTGACCCTGGTAGTCCGCGAAAAAGAACAGCTTGTTCTTAACAATCGGCCCGCCGAACGTTCCACCGAACTGGTTGTAGCGAAGTTCCGGTTTATTGACAACGCCGTTCGCGGCATGGCCCAGAAGACCTTCGTCGGCGACTACTCCCCGCGACCATCCTGCAGACGCGTTGTTGGCGTCAAACTTGTCGTTGCGCAGGAACTCGAACAGGTTTCCATGAAAGCTATTTGTGCCTGATTTGATGCTGGCGCTGACAACGCCACCCTCGTAGTTGCCGAACTCAGCGGACGCGTTCTGGGTGATGAGGTTGAATTCCTGGATCGCGTCCACTCCGGGTTGGAATGCGGTTTCGTTGTTCTTGTCTTCGCTGTTAAGTTGTCCATCAAGCAGGAACTCATTCGCCTGCTCGCGATTGCCATTGATGTACGGCCGGCCAGAGTCGAGCATGCTCTGCGGCTTTCGCATTCCGTCCGGGTTGACGTTAGTCACTCCCGGGGCAAGCAGCGTTAATTGCAGATAGTTTCGCGAAGCCAGCGGCAAACTCACGTTGGTGTTAGCGTCGATGAGCGTGCTCACCTCGGTGCTCTGCGACTGTAACAGTGGCGCTTCCGCGAGTACGTCCACCGTCTGCGACACCTGCCCCATTTTCATCTGGAAGGTAATTTTCGCCGTCTGATTGAGCACGAGTGTGAATGACGGATAGACGGCGGTGTCGAAACCCTGGGCCGCAGCCCTTACGGAATAAGTTCCGATGGGAAGTCGCGTGATGGTGAAAATACCGCTGGCATCGGTCTGCGCCGTAAAGATGGTGCCTCGATCCGTATCCGTCGCGGTGATGTTAGCGCCCTTGACCGCGGCTCCGCTGGGGTCAGTCACGGTGCCAGTGATTCCCGCAGTTACTTCCTGGGCAAACGCGGATTGAAGAATGCTGAGAATTCCAACGAGTAGCAGAACGACAAGCCCCATCCTCATCAGTTGTCGCATCGCAAAACCTCCGGGAGACGCTCACGCAAAAACTTAGGGCACAGAATTCAATCGCAAAACTAGTGGATTTATGCTATATAGCAGATGTGCGATAACCGTCAAGCAAAAAATTAGGAAAAGTTGCGAAATAGTTCAAGCTCGATCCTGACAACAACTCTATAGCAGCGTGGAGCATCCGGCGGGAGAGTCCAAACTGACGCCTCTATGAAAAACAGTATTGAGGTGCGACTAGTATTCGATTCTTTGGGTAAATGATTATGAAAACGACTCTTACTGCATTTCTACTGGAACAGCGACCGTCTAAAACGATTGGGAATCATGGCAAATATGCTGTCAGCCTTTGGGTTCGTGGCACATAAGCTCTATAGCGGCGCCTGGCAATCGGTAGAGTTTCAGCTCCAGCAGGAGGAATGCGAGACTTTTATCCAAGCTCTATAGCACAATATGGCCACCTTATAGTAGGGTGTGATGTGGGAGAACGCGAGATCCATGCCACAAGCACAGAACCGCCGAAACGGTACTCCAGCTTACCGAAGAATTCAGAACGGAATTCTCAAACGCATTGAGGCGGGGCAATTGAGACCCGGAGATGTCGTCGACTCCGAGCGTGAGCTGGCGAGAATCCACCGTGTAAGTCTCATGACGGCGCGTCATGCTTTGGTGGCTCTGGAAAAGGAAGGGATGGTTGAGCGTCGGCGTGGCGCCGGGACTTTTGTGGCGCCTCCCAAAATCCACTTCAATAAGTTGATGAGCTATACCGAGCAGATGGCAGGCCGGGGCTTGTCAGCCGTCTCTAGGGTGTTGTCCTTCAACGTGCTTGAGACCGAGCCCGAAATCGCAGCGCGGCTCTCCCTGCCTGCGACCAGCAGATTGATAAAGCTGGAGAGACTTCGATCAGGCGCCGACGAACCATTCGCTTTGGAGACTTGCTACCTGTCGGCCGACGAATTTGCTGGCCTTACCGAGGCGCCGGTCGAGCGCGGCTCGCTATTTTCAATCCTGGAACACGATTACGGACTGGAAATTGCCCACGCCGACGAAGAGATTGATGCCACCCCCGCTGACCCGCACACCGCCCGCCTGCTGGGCATTCCACACGGTCTGCCGCTACTCAGAATTCGCCAGGTAGTCTATTCGACGAAGGGCAAACCAACGATCTACGTTGTGGGCCTCTACCGCTCCGATCGCCACAAACTTCTGATACGACGATTCCGATAGAAGTTTCCGGCTGATAGCGTCAGTCCTTCTCCCTCTCTCGTAGCCCGTCGCTGGCATGACCGCTGAGGAGAGCCTGATAGGCAGCTCCCCAAACAGGAGCATCCTCATTTACGACAACGAAGACCGGAATGCGGGCCAGAACCGAGGCGAGCTTGCTATTGCCGCAGAAAGCGCGAAAAAAAGTGCCATCCTTCAGCTTAGGCAAGATCTTTGGGGCAATACCGCCCGCCAGGTAAACACCGCCAGTTGCCATCGTTCGCAACGCCAGATTTCCCGCCTCCGCGCCATATATCTGCGTCCACATCTGCAACGTTTCGATGCAAACTGAGCAAGACTCTGCCAGCGCCAATCGTGTGATTTCACTAGCCGCGTCGCTCTCAAGACCGTCGAAGGAAACATGGTGCGTAGCCGGGTCGAGAAATTCGTGGATCCTGCGAAAGCCTCGCCCGGAAAGAATCTCCTCGGACGAAACCTGAGGCAACCGTTTGTTCAAGTAACCGAGCAGGTTAATTTCGCGTTCAGTCCGTGGCGTGAAATCCGCTTGCCCGCCCTCCGATGGAGCAACCTGATATTGCTGGCCATCCCAAAAAAGAATGGCCTCGCCCAAGCCGGTTCCAGCGGCAATCACTATCTTCGTCGCCCCGCCTTCAGAGGTTCCTTGATTCAAGATTGCCAGGTCACTTGATGAAAGCTTGTCCAGACTGAACGCGGTTGCGATGAGGTCATTGAGTAAGACTATTTTTCTCAGGTTCAGCTTCCGCGCCAGTGCCGACACATCCAGGACCCACGGCAGATTGCCAGCATGAAGAGACCCGTCGACGACCACGCCGGCTAGCCCGAACCCCGCCGCCTCAATTACCGGCTGGAACGTATTCCCAACTGGTCTTGACGCCTGTTCGAGGAAATCGCCGACCAGATCCTCGAATCCTCCGTAGCCTCTAGTCGCAACCCGGCGCTGGAAGACCGAACGCAGAGTTGGCCCCTCCTCCACAAACAATCCCAGACTGCATTTTGTACCGCCGACATCTCCGGCAAGAATCATTGCTATCTGCCACACGAAGGGTATACGGTCTGGGACGTCAACTCAGCGAATTTGCTCAAGATCATATCAGGTACATCGCGCGGTTAAGCGGTCCCGGACGATCTTGGCCGCACTGAAGTTGTAGCGAATGCGCGAATGATGGTGGCCAGGGACGGAGTTGAACCGCCGCCGCCAGCCTTTTCAGGGCTGCGTACTACCAACTTATCCCCATCATTCTTGAATAACTTAACTTCGCAGAGTGGCCCAGTTTTGTGACCATTCTGTGACCAGCGCCGATGTTCGCCTAGCGTCGGCTCGGAAGCTAAGCATCAAGAATTCGAGAATGTCTTGAGACCCGCTTGTTTTGACGGCGAGGCCCTCCAATCTCTTCTCTTGTTTTTCCTCCCGTCGGGCCCCGAACCATGGATGACGACCGATCAGAACGCTGGAGGCTGCTTGTCTCCGTCACTTGGAGCAAGGGGAAAGCTTAAACGCCGGCACCTGCATCACCATTCTGACTGAAGTGCCGCACTTAGAGCAGCAAGCGATCCCACGTGCCGCCATACCTAATTGAACGAACCATTTCTCTCTCGTAAATACTCTGGGGGAATCCGAGCTCGATTCGGCTTGCTTCATCGAGGGATTTCAATTGTTCGGCGGAGAGTTCCAGATCCAAACTGGCGAGATTGTCCTGGAGTTGCGATACCTTCCGCGCTCCCATGATCGGGATTACTGGCACCGTTTGGTGGCGTAGCCACGCAAGCGCGACCTGCGCCATGCTGCGACCAACTTGTTCGGAGACCGCCTTCACCGCCGAGATGATCCGCGTCGCCCGTTGTTCCTCGGGAAGGAATTCCTTCATTCCCTCATTGCTCATCCGCCCTCCGTCGGCCTCACCCGCCCCGTGATACTTCCCGGACAAAACGCCTTTCGCCAAGGGAGACCAGGCCAGAACCCCCAAGTTCAAAGCTTTCGCCATGGGAATCAGTTCGCGCTCAACCGTGCGCTCAATGAGACTGTATTCGATCTGCAACCCAATAAACTGTGTCCAGCATCGAAGCTCCGCCAAAGTATTTGCCTGGGCGACCCACCATGCGGGAGCGTCCGAGATGCCGACGTAGAGAACCTTGCCCTGGCGAACGAGATCGTCCAGTCCGCGCATGACTTCTTCCACTGGCGTAATCCCATCCCAGATGTGCACCCAGTACAGATCGATGTAGTCGGTTTGCAATCGTTTCAGACTGGCTTCGAGTGCTTGCATCATGCTCTTGCGGTGATTCCCCGCCGCATTGGGATCGTTCCCTGGCGCGGCATTGGAGTATTTCGTCGCTAGAACGACACTCTCACGATGGCCCTTGATGAACTCACCCACGAATTTTTCGCTTGTGCCGCTGGTGTAGAAATTCGCCGTGTCAAGGAAGTTTCCGCCTGCCTCGCGGTAGGTCTCATAGACTCTCTGCGCTTCAGCCTTCGGTGATCCCCATCCCCACTCGTCTCCGAAAGTCATTGTGCCTAGCGCCGCTTCGGAGACCCGCAGTCCGCTCTTGCCGAGTAATCTGTATTTCATATTCGTCCTCCTTTCATGCAACTCAGGAATTGATTCCGCTATTGGCCGTATTCAATCGGCTGTCGAAGCGCCCATCTTCAAAAACCGTTGAAACAGTGAGATATCGCCATTTCTCAGCCTCGCTCGCGCGCGCAGCTTCTGCTTGCTGCACCCGCTTTTCCGCATCCACACCGAGGATCAGCCGCACCGGCACCTCGTCGCTATTTGCCAGTTGCAGAATCACGTCCGCGATCTTTCGCGGATCGCTTTCCGAACGCCCTTCGAGTCCTCGCAATATCTTCAGGAACGAACCGACCGTGGCCTCATACTCCGGCAGCAAGTCCGGCGCATTCTGAACGGCCCGCCGTGCCCAGTTGGTCCGAATACCTCCCGGCTCTAGCGTGCAGACCTTGACTCCGAAAGGCGCGACTTCCATCGCCAGAGAGTTGCTGAAACCGCCCACCGCCCACTTCGCCGCGTGATACGGCGTATTGCCCGGAACCGCGTGGCGGCCACCGACCGAAGACACCTGAAAGATGTGACCGCTTTTCTGCTTACGCATCACCGGCACCGCGGCGCGTGTTGTGTACACCACGCCGTAAAAGCATGTGTCCACGATCGCCTGGAAATCCTCCGCGCTCATCTGCTCGAACGGCGCAAACTGCCCATAACCGGCATTGTTGACCAGAACGTCCAGCCGCCCGAATGTATCCACTGCCAACCGCACGGCCGCTTTTGCGGCGGCTTCGTCGCGCACTTCCAGTTTCACGGGCATCACCCGCTCGCCGTATTGCGCCACCAGAGGTGCCAGTTCTTCCGTCCGGCGCGCCCCAGCTACCACGCTGTCCCCCGCGGCCAGCGCTGCCTCGGCGATGTCCCTCCCCAACCCGTTTCCGCTTCCCGTAATCAACCAGACCTTAGACATGAAAATCCTCCGTTCTCCTTCTTAGATAGACTATGGGCGCTTAGACGCGGCCAGCTGGCTTCGCGAACAGAGTCTAGTGTGATTACTCACTCATTTATTAGATGCAATGACCCGTTACTTGGTTACGCCGGACCAAAACATTTGAAAGCCGCTATCCCGGTAGTGTTTCGCCCTGGACGGGTTCGATGCCGTAAGGTCTATCGTCGCCTCCACCAAAGCTGCTAACGCCTTCGAGATAAGTTCCACCGGCAGCTCGCTCCGAAAGAGGCGCTGCTCAATCGCGTCACGAATCATGGTTTGGAATTCGACGAACGGCGCGCTGCCGGCGTCTCTGGACTCTTTGGTGAGTACCTCCGAAACCTGTAGTTGCGCGAGCACCTTGCGCTGCTTAGGGTTTGCAATGCCCCACTTCACATAACGATCCCATACATGTCGCAGCCTGGTACGAACATTCTTCTTCCGAGGGAAATCCGACATCATGGCGTCTGCGAGTTCCAGCTTGATCTCCCGGTAAAGGGCATTGATCAGATCATCCTTGGTCTTGAAGTACGTAAACAGAGTTCCCTCGGCGACGCCAGCTTGTTTTGATATCTCTGACGTTGGGGCAGCGGTAAGACCTCGCTCAGCAAATAGGCGGGTCGCGGCATCGAGGATCGCATTTCGTTTGTCTTCGCTTTTAGGACGCGCCACCGAACTCCCTTATTATCGAGTACATACTCAATAATACATAGGGTAGTATCCTGATGGCAAGCGCAGCCGGAGGCCGAAACAGAATGAAGGGCGCCTAACTCCCGGACAGTCGGCGACTCGGAGAGCGCCGGGGTAAACCGGCATGAAGGTGTGTCCAGCGGAAAGCTGGTGCATACAGTGAGGATAATCTCGCCAGGGTAGAAGCCAGAGCCCTGTAGCTTGGATAGTAAGGAGGAAGGAAACTAAATCCTGAAAGCCTATCGACAAAGCCATCTCTTAAGGATGGTGAGCGAGTCATCGGGCCGCAACGAAAGTAAACGCACAAATGGCCTCGAAACGGGAGCTCCAGAGGCCGAGCCTTCCTTCATGAGGCGAAGGCAGCATGGACCGTCGCAAACTGGCTGAAGTGGCGGGACACTCTGGCGGGGTTATAGCGGCAGCACGAGGACAAGGATGCGCTAAGCAACTGGAGAAGCCCTACTCGTCCCGGACGAGAAATCGCCGGAAGCAGGGAAGCCGTATAACTGGCGAAACCAGGAAATCGGTGGAAAGGCGAGAGGGTGGCGGAGGGGCCAGTAGTAGCGGAGAAGCGGCGTAATGGCCGTGGAGCGAAGAGGCCCTGCTGTGGGTAATGACTCCAAGAAAAGGGAGGCAAGGGTGAATGATAAAAGCACCCATCAGTTTGCAAGACCTGAGGAGGAGCCTATACATCAAGGCGAAGGCTGAACCAGCCTGGCGCTTTTGGGGACTGTATGTTCACGTCTGCAAAACGGAAACGCTGTACGAAGCCTACCAAATGGCCAAGAGAAACGACGGGGCTCCCGGAATCGATGGGGTCACGTTTGAGGCTATTGAAGAAAGCGGAGTAGAGGGTTTTCTGAAACAGATCCAAGGTGAACTGGTCACAAACACGTATCGGCCCATGCAGGCACGGAAGAAAGAAATCGCGAAGGACGGAGGTAACAAGATACGAGTCCTTTCGATTCCTGCGATTCGTGACCGCGTGGTCCAGGGGGCGCTCAAGCTCATCCTGGAGCCGATCTTCGAAGCCGACTTCCAATCGGGATCGTACGGATACCGACCGAAACGAACAGCTCATCAAGCGGTGAACCGAGTGGCACAAGCGATTGTCGAGGAAAAGACTCGTGTCATCGACGTGGACCTGCGCTCCTACTTTGACAATGTGCAGCATGCTTGGCTGCTCAAAAAGGTGGGGCGGAGGGTGCAAGACGCGGCGGTGATGCACCTCCTCAAGATGATCCTGAAGGCGACTGGGAAAAAGGGAGTTCCGCAAGGCGGTGTGGTATCACCCCTGCTCAGTAACGTCTATCTCACGGAGGTAGACCGGATGCTGGAGAAGGCGATAACCACCACGCGTCGCGGAAAATACACCCACGTTCAATACGCACGTTTTGCGGATGATCTGGTGATATTGATTGACTCCCATCCGCGACAGGACTGGCTCGTGAAGGCGGTGGAAAAACGGTTGCGGGAAGAGTTTGCCAAACTCGGAGTGGAGATCAACGAAGAGAAAAGCCGGATGGTGGACTTAACGAAGGGAGAGAGTTTCTGCTTCCTGGGATTTGAATATCGACGCATCCTAAGCCGTAACAAGGTGTGGCGACCCCAGTATGTGCCGAGATTGAAGAAGCGAACGGCGCTACTGGCAAAGCTCCGGGAGATCTTCCGACGATATGTCAGCCAACCCGCAGAACGAGTGATCGAGCTGATCAACCCGATTCTGCGAGGCTGGGTGAACTACTTTGCAGTAGGACACTCGAGCCGGTGCTTTTCGTTTATCCAAGACTGGGTAGATAAGAAGATTCGACGACACTTGATGCGTGCCCGGCAGCGCTCAGGATTCGGATGGAACCGGTGGAGTAGACAGTGGCTCTACGAGAAGCTGGGGCTCTTCAACCAGTATCAGCTTCGTCGCCTCGAACCCCTGTCGAAAGCCCAACCGACCGGATCGGTCTCATAACCCTTGCTACGAAGCTCGCAGGTAAGCCCATTGCTGGAAATCGGCACGATGGGTTTGATGAGGCGGGGGACTGGAAACGAGCCCACAAGATCTCTTGGGCATCGCGCCAGTCCTCGACCCTACTAATCGCGATCCCTACTCCGATCTCGTTGACCGAGCCAAGCAATGCGCTGCCTCCCCTTCTCGGAGAGGCTATAGAGAACGCCTCTTGGACTCTCCTGCCGTTCGAGAAGGCCGAACCGATGCAATCGCAGCAGATAGGAATATGCCGCACGCACCGGATAAAAGCCAACCAAGACCGCCCATTCAGGCGGACTGATCCATCCAGCACGACGTTCGAATGTCTCTAAGGTGTGTTTCTTTAGTTTGTTATATCGAGGCGAACGGATACGTGGCGGAATTGTCATGTTGCACTCCCATAAATCATGCAGTAGCAGTTAGCAAAAACTAGCCGATTAGCTACCCCGAAAGACCGAAAAAAGAAAATTCCAAGAAACAAGCACTTTGGGCGTCATTTTTGTCCTGCCGCTTTCGGCATCTTGTTCTTGCGAGAATTAAGGAAAAGCCATGCCCTAATAATCAACATCCACAAGAAAGCGTGTATCAGCGCTGCTGCAATTGCTCCCGCTTGAGAAGGGTTTTCTTGCGGAGTAGCAGCGCAATTTCACACAGCTTGTCTTCCGATGATTCGCGTTGTAGGAGCAGGCACGCGGGGAAGCTGTGGCACGGTCGGTCTTGGGACTCCCAGACGCTCAAGAGCGATCCTCCCCAGAGCTGAGCTGACACTGCACTGACAATAGGCAGCGCTCACGGCACTTTCTGGCAGGGTCAGAGAGACACGCCCATATCCTGAGCCTGGATCAGGTGGCAGAGTGTGGGGCTGGCGGAGGAACTCATCCAGCCAGGAACGCATCTCAGCCGAGGCGAGCCGTTCTGCGAACGCCTCCGAAGCACGTAGGGTAAATGTGGTGATAGAAAGTCCTCCAAAGACAGAGATCGGCGCTGGAGCTTGCCCGTTGCTTTACGGCAAGCCACTACTGAGCAGGCGAACCCGGTAGGGCCAGCTTTAAGTTTTTTGGAACAAATTGGAACAAAATGAGGGTTGAGAGCAGAAGTAAGTGATTGAAAACATGGTGGCCAGGGACGGAGTTGAACCGCCGACGCCAGCCTTTTCAGGGCTGCGTACTACCAGCGTATCCCCCTTGTCCTTCAACAACTTAACTTTGCAGAGTAGCCCCAGTTTTGTGACCACTCTGTGACCAGCGCCGATGTTCGCCTAAGCGTCGGCCCCAATCTCAGCCGTGCTGCTTGCCGGCAACCCGTTGATCTCCGCCAGCCCAGGAGTGGACCGGTGGCCCATCAGAACGCAAATCCGCGCTTACCTCCGGTTTGCCTGTCATCCGCCCGCAATCGCGGATTTGACCCGGCCATTCCAGGGCAAATATATGGGGACATTTCAGGAACAATCCTGCGCCTTCTCGGCTCGGGCCCGGTCTCGATTCAGACAAGCGTCGGCGGGTGTCGCTTCCGACAAAGGTGGACCACGGGCTGTCTCACATCGGCAACGTTCGCAGCGCCATCTCGACTACGCGCTGTAATTTACTTCGGCTTGCGCCGCCCGCTGCCTGAACTGCCATTCCGTAGAGGACCGTCGCGATGTAGTGAGCAAGATCAGCAGGGTTCACATTAGTCGGTAGGTCACCTTCTGATTTCGCACGCTCGAAACGCCGGCGCATCGCAGCTTCACCCGCCGCGCGGCAGGCGGTCAGTTCCTGCCGGATGGAATCGGCCGCCTCGCCACACGCAAGCGCACCTTGCACCATGAGGCACCCACCGGGATTGCGCCGGGCTGTGTTCAAATCGACCGCACCCAGGAACAATCGTTCCACTACTGCGCGGGCGGTCGGCTCCCTCAATGCCTCTTGGGTGTAGGCCGCCGGGCCCTTCAAGTAACGGTCGAGCACCTTGCGGAACAGCGCTTCTTTGTCGCCAAAGGCGGCATACAGACTCGGACGATTGACGCCCACAGCTTTGGTCAGGTCCGACAGAGACGCGCCCTCATATCCCTTTCGCCAGAACACCACCAGCGCACGGTTCAACGCTCGGTCGATATCGAAGCAGCGGGGACGTCCCATTCGTTTTGGCGATTTGTTCCGTTCCATACCTATTTATGATGCCTCTTCCATACCTATCGGTACAAATATTGCAACCGTTCAGTCGCGCGTGACATCTGTACCAAGCAGTACGGAAATATGCAATGAGAAACAGGAAATCAAACAGGAGAAAGCTCATGAGTAAGCTAGAAGGAAAAGTAGCAGTCATCACCGGAGGCAATAGCGGAATCGGTCTTGCTACGGCACAACGCTTCGTTGCGGAGGGCGCGTACGTCTTTATCACGGGCCGCCGTCAGGGCGAACTCGACGCGGCGGTGAAGCAGATCGGTAAGAGTATTACCGCAGTGCAGGGCGACGTCTCAAACCTTGCGGATCTCGATCGTTTGTACGCCACTGTGAAGCAGCAGAAGGGGCACATCGACATTCTATTCGCCAACGCCGGCACCGGACAATTCGCCCCGCTTGCCGCAATCACCGAAGAGCATTTCGACAACACTTTCAACGCGAACGTCAAGGGTCTACTGTTCACCGTGCAAAAGGCGCTTCCGCTTCTTAAGGATGGAAGCTCCGTTATTCTGAATGCGTCGATCGTTGCCAGTACTGGAGCGCCCGCGATGAGTGTCTATAGTGCATCCAAAGCCGCCGTGCGTTCTTTCGCGCGTACCTTTACCACGGATCTTAAAGACCGCAAAATCCGCGTGAACGCTGTTAGTCCTGGCGTAATTCCCTCGCCGGGCTATCGCAATTCGCTGGGGATGACGGAAGAACAAGTCAAGCAGCACGCAGACAGCGTCGTGGGCAATATACCCCTCGGTCGCACCGGAACCTTGGACGAGATTGCCAAAGTGGTGTCGTTTCTCGCTTCTGACGAAAGTAGCTATACGTCGATGGCGGCATGACCCAGATCTGACCAGCTTGACCACTGGCGCCTCGACGCAATTTCCGCGGCACACGACGCTTCATGACGGGTTGTTTCCGGGCGCCGTCCGGTTGGTCGGCAAACCTTCCTTAACCACGCTTGTAGAAGCGTGGCCCGTCATCTAGGGCCCGAAACGGCGGTTCTTGGGCTTCCTTCTGTCAGATCAGGCGGGGTCAATACGCAGGTCTAGTACGCATACACCTTGAGGAAGGCGAAAACCACCACGCCGGTGATCGAAACGTACAGCCAAATAGGGAACGTCAAGCGTGCGATTCGGCGGTGCATCGCGAACCGGCCCGTCAGCGAGAAAAAGAACGTCGTGAGCACCATCGGCAGCGCGACGACGGAAAGGATTACGTGGCTGGCTAAAATGGAAAGGTACAGCGTGCGCACCGGGCCGTGGCCGGGGAAAATCGTGTCGCCGTGCAGCGTGTGGTTCACGATGTAGCTGATGAGAAAAACGGAAGAGAACGCGAAGGCCAGCAGCATGCTCGTGCGATGCGCTTCCCGGTTGTGATGTTTGATGAAATACAATCCCACGCAGAGCGCAATCGCGCACAATCCGTTCAGAAGCGCGTTGAGGGCCGGCAAGAACATCCAGCGCCCGGCGAAATCAGCCGAAGCATGATGCAGGTACAGCAGCCACAGCAGGAATGACACAGCGAGGCCGCTCACCACGATGATCGCTCCAACCACCGGGCGCGGACTGATTTCAGCCTGTTCCATGCTGACAATTAAATCACAAAAATCCATCCCGAGTCAGACCCCATCGCAAGAGCGGCAATATGACTTCCGAATGGCCGCTAGCCTCGATCGGAAGCGCCGCGGTGCAGACTTTTGCGCGGAGGGTGATCTCGATCCGAGGCGTTTTCGATAAGGAGGTTAGGAGGAAGCCGCTGGCGTTTGCGGGGGGGCGCGTGACGCTATGAGATGTGAATCGAGCTTGGGTTGGAAGTGTTGTATTGGGCTTACAGAGACAGTAGCGCTGATCTCAAACCGCTTCAATGGATTAGCCCAGGCAACGCCAAGGTTCAACCGCTTGGCCGAGTTGGCGGCATGTGTTCAGCTTGCTCCGATGCGCTGTGGAAATCAACTTGAAGTTGCAGTAAACATCGAGGGTGCAGTTGCAGAGCGAATATTACTATCTGTCGTATTATCAATAAGTTGTAAAATGCCCTTGCTATACATAGATGCAAAGACACTAAGAAAATCTGCTATCGGACGACTAAGATATTGCGCAACCTTTTCCGCTGCCCGTGCGTCTATTCAAATCGAAAAAAACAGGTAGGGTCCCCTGCCTGGAAAACTCAAGAAGAGGAATTTCTTAGCCTGGAGGTTTGAATATGAAGACCCTGAACCGATTTCTCTGGTTCTTCCTACTCGCGCTCTTGCTGGGGATTTCTATCTCTGCGCTGGGGAGCGATGTAGGAACTACAACTGCGGTGAGTAGGGACGCCGTTCTTACTCAGCAACTACAGCAAGACTTCAGCAACCGCCTGGAGTTCCGCAACGTCACCGTCGCGGTTGACGATCGAGTCGCACTGCTGCAAGGCTCGGTTGAGACGTATCGCGAGAAGATGGATGCCGAGCACCTAGCGCGCAAGCACCACGGAATTGAGGGAGTGCGCGATTTCATCGCGGTGCAACCGGTTGTCCCGGTTTCCGATCAGGAACTACGTGAAACCATTGCCAATCGGCTCCGCTATGACCGCATTGGCTACGGGATCACATTCAACAATTTCGAAGTATCTGTGAGAGATGGCGTCGTAACCATCGCTGGCGAGGCTAGAAGCTATCCAGACAAGGCTTCCGCCCTCGGCATTGTCGAGGACACTCCTGGCGTGCGTGACGTGAGGGACGAAATTAAAGTCCTGCCGCTCTCTGAATTTGACGACGAGTTGCGCGTACGTACCGCTATGGCGATCTACCGTGATCCCGCGCTCCAGAAATATTCGCTGGATCCACAGGCTCCTATCCGCATTGTCGTTGAAAACGGAAACGTAAAGCTGTACGGGGTTGTGGATAGCGCGATGGACAAGCAGATTGCGGAGATGCGGACGCGCGAGGTAGCCGGGGTGTTCTCTGTCGAGAATCACCTGCGGGTAGCCAATCAATGAATCGAGGTTCGTGTACCTAATTTTCGTCGCCTAATTGACGACCTAATTTAGGAGGATTGTATGAAGACCAAAAAAGCAATTCTGATGCTAGCAGTTCTGGTGGTTTTAGCAGTGGTCCCCGTTCTTAGTTTTGCGCAGGACACGGCTGCGCCGTCGTTCACGCCGGGGCAACTCGACAAGCTGGTAGCGCGCATTGCGCTGTATCCGGATTCGCTCCTGGCGCAGGTGCTTGCGGCCGCGACCTATGCCGACCAGATTCCGGATGCGGCGCGCTGGGCCGATCAGCACCACTACCTTACCGGACAAGCCCTCGCCGACGCGATCCAGGCGGATCATCTTCCCTGGGATCCCAGCGTGCAGGCGCTCCTGCCATTCCCTTCCGTGCTCGAGATGATGGCCAACGACATGAGCTGGACCACCGATCTTGGAAACGCGTTCCTGTCGCAGCAGCAGGACGTGATGGATGCGGTGCAGAGAGAGCGCAGGAAGGCCAGGGATTACGGATATCTGCGCAGCAACGCCCAGATCATCGTCAGCGATGGGCCGTACATCACGATTGTGCCCGTGCATCCGGCCTACATCCCGGTGCCGTACTATGACCCGGCGATTGTTTTCTTTCCGCCGGCGCCCGGAATCGTGGTCGGCGGTGTGATCCGCTTTGGATTCTTCGTGACCATCGGGGATTTCTTTCGCCCGTGGGGCTGGGGATATTGCCGCTTTGATTGGGGCTCGCACGTGGTGATCATCAACAACGCACCCTGGCGGCGGACCTGGATCAACCGGCACGAGTATGTTCATCCCTACGGGGTCCGGCGATACGGGGTGGGAGAGCGGCTTCCCGAACGGCACGTGCTACACGAGCGCACTGAGCGTGAGCGCACGGCGGCGCGGGAAGGTCGCCCGCGCGTGGAAGAACACCGCGATCACCGCTCGCGCTAACTTGCTTTCAGGGCAGAGAGTGCTGGAGGACGCTCTGAAACAGGCTACCGAGACGGCAAAGAAGGGAAAAGAAGGGGTTTGGAGCGCGGACACTTATGTCTGCGCTCCCCTTCACAGCGATACCAATTCGTATTTCGATTTAAACTTGAGTCTGACATGGTCGAGGACAGATTACGCCGCCGCTTTGACTACTATCTGGGCAAGACCGAGATAGTCATCTACTCCGTTCTCCCACTGTTGCTGGCGGTCACGGCCTTTGTGACCATCGCAACCGCGGGCCAAATACTGTGGATCGGTCTCAGTCATTGGACGGTTGCAGCCCAGACTCTGAGGGTATTGAACCAACTCCTCATTGTACTGATGCTGGTGGAGATTCTGCATACAGTACGTATCTCCATTCGCTCCCATGTTCTGGTTACAGAACCCTTTCTGATCGTCGGACTGATTGCCTCAATTCGCCGCGTTTTGGTGATTACCCTGGAAGCAGCCACGCTCACGAAAGAAGGTGCATGGGCGACCGAAGGCTCAAGCGCCATTTTCCACTCTTCGATGATTGAACTTGGTTTGTTGGGTCTGCTGATCCTTGTACTGGTAGTTTCCATTACACTTCTGCGTCGCTACGCTCCCGCATCGAAAGACTTGTCGGAACTCTGAAGTCCGCTCTTGTTGCCCCAAGGATGCGTAAGGATGCCTCTATCCACAGCCAAGTGCAACGATTCTGTCCGGATCGTCGGCAATGCGGAAGTCATCCGTAGCCCCTCAACTCTTCGTCCCGCGGTCCAGAAACGGGTTCAGTGCACCTGGATCACTTCTGTCTGGATCACTTCTGGATCGGCGATTAACCAAGAACTAGCTGTTTGGCACGAAGATGGCCTACGATGTTTCTCTCAGAATCGTGGACACATGAAGTCGAGGTGAGAAGGGGAATTCCAACGCCATGACAAAGCAAGTGGGAGCTTGTTGTAGCTCGCCAGCAGCGATCTGCTACTGGTTCATCGTTTCGCTGATGGCGTGGGGAGTGCTGAGCCTCATAGGAATCTATTGGCGGCCTCTTAATGCGTCGTCAGCGGCTGCGTGCCTTTTCGCCATGGCCATCGGCTGCCTCGCCAACTGGTTTAGAAATCGCTCTTTTCATTGTGCAATCACCGGCCCACTATTCCTGATCGGTGGCGTCGTGTTTCTTCTCTCAGGCGTGCGCATGATCCACCTCAACACGCGTTGGGTCTGGCCAGTCCTTCTCGTCAGCATCGGCATCGCGTTCTTGCTGGAATGGCGAGGCATCGCGAGGATGCAGAGATTTTGAACTATTTGGTTTGTTATTGGATAATAAGTGCATGGGGCGCCCGAAGAACTTCAGTCGAGAGGAAGTGCTGGAAAAGGCGATGCCTGTCTTCTGGAGCCATGGGTTTTCGGACACGAGTCTTCAGGACCTGGAACGAGCCACAGGAGTGAACAAGTCAGGGCTGTATACGGAGTTCCGAGACAAGGAGGATCTTTTTGTAGCGTGCCTTCGGCACTATCTTAAGAGCCAAGAGAAAAGAGGGCTTCTCACCAAGGAGCCTCTCGGCTGGAAGAACGTCGAGACTTTTCTCAAGAATGGACCTCTTAACAAGGGGGAGCAGCAGGGATGTCTTTCCGTCAACTCGATGCGCGAGTTCGCTATCCTTCCGAACGAGGCTTACGGGGTCGTGACGGAGAATCGAGCGCTATTGCAGCACCTTCTCGCCATGAACATCGAGGCGGAAAAGCCCAAGATGGCTCCCTCCGCAATTGCAGAGATGGTGCTGTCTTTCTTCTCCGGACTATGCATTGAGAGCAACCTCAAAGCCGGCAAAACCTCCTCGACCCGCAAGATCGAAAATTTTATGACAGCCCTTCGCGGTCTCTAATCGAACGATTGGTCCCTGAAGTCCGGTTGTGGTCCTCGAAGCCGTTTCTGGCGAATCGGTAAACAGTGGATCGTTCGCTGTCAAGGGGGTTGACAACACGGGTGTGTCGGGTTTATGGTGTTAGTTAGTTAAATAACTAACTCCTCCGAGTCGGAGAATATGCGAACGACACAACCGGACAAGCGAACGCGGCTGGTTGAGACTGCGACGAAGCTGGCGTATGGACGCGGGTTCCGAGAGACGAGTCTGGCGGACATCGCCGAGGCGGCTCGCGTGCCGGTAGGCAATGTCTACTACTACTTCAAAACCAAGGAAGAACTCGCCGAAGCCGTGGTGGAGAGGCGTCTCGAGGAGTTTCGCGCAGACCGGGCGCAGTGGAACCGCTTGAGTTCTCCGAGGGAGCGGCTGTTAGCTTTCGTGGGTAGCGTCCAAGCGAACCGGGAGCAACTTGCGCGCGGAGGATGCGCTCTTGGCGGGCTGTGCACGGAGTTGCACAAAGAGGGCGGCGCTCTCGCGAAGAAATCCGCGGCGCTCTTCAATGAGCCCATGCGTTGGCTAGAGGAGCAGTTCCGGGCCGTTGGCCATGAAAAGGATTCGCGAGAACTCGCGGTCCATTTGTTCTCCGCCTTTCAGGGTATGGCGGCTGTTGCGCTCGGCACCAACGACCCCGAGGTGGTGGTGACGGAGGCAAAGAGGCTTAAGAACTGGATCGGGACCTTGTGACACGCAGTCATCGAGCTACCAGGGAGGACGGCGCCATGAAGAAACTTGAGGGAAAGGTCGCGCTCGTTACAGGAGCGGCGCGGGGAATCGGCGCGGCGATCGCAGAGCGGCTTGCGGCAGATGGAGCATCGGTCGCTATTAATTATGCAAAGTCAAAGAAAGACGCGGAAGCTTTGGCCGAGCGCATCCGCGGCAACGGCGGGAAGGCAAAGGCGATCCACGCGGATATCGGCAATCCTTCCCAGGCGAAAGCTTTCGTGGATGCGGCCGTCAAAGAATTCGGCCGGCTCGACATCCTGGTCAATAATGCCGGGACGTTCCACATCGGCCCGATTGGGACGGTCGAAGAAGCGGATGTACGGTCGCAGTTCGCTGTAAACGTCGACGGGCCAATCTTTGCGACGCAGGCCGCCGCGTCCCACTTCTCCACGGAGGGTGGACGGGTCATCAACGTCAGCTCAATCGCGGCGACACACTCTCTCCCCGGCCTCTCGGTCTATTCCGCTACCAAGGCGGCCCTCGATGCGTTGACTCGCGTTTGGGCAGCGGAACTCGGTCCTAAAGGGATCACCGTGAACGCCGTTTCGCCCGGCCCCGTAGATACGGAAATGTTTCGTTCGGCGGGCTACGATGAGAACGCAAAGAACTTCATGATCTCGCGTACCCCCTTGGGTCGAATTGGAACTCCATCAGACATTGCCGATGTAGTGGCGTTTTTAGCTTCACGTGATGCTCGCTGGGTTACTGGACAAGTGCTCGACACTACTGGCGGATTGGTCCCCTAAATTCAAGTGAATAAATCCTGAGATCAGAAACGAGAATGGAGTTTTTATGAAAATTATTTTGGTTGGTGCAAACGGAAAGATCGGCGAACAGGTTCAAAAGGCATTGGCGGGTGCTGGCCATGAGATAGTCAAGGTCGGACGCAAATCGGGCGATTTCCGAGTCGAGATCGAGAACCGCGAAAGTGTCAGGAAGCTTTATCAAGCCGTCGGCTCGTTTGATGCCGTGGCCATTGCAGCAGGTGAAGTCGCATTTGCTCCGCTTTCGGAACTCAACGCTGAAAAGTGGCAGTTCTCGTTGGGAAGCAAGCTCATGGGTCAGATCAGCCTGGTTCAGGAGGCGATCCCGTTCATCAAAGAAAATGGATCATTCACTTTGGTTTCGGGCGTTCTTAATGACGAACCGATCTTCGCCGGTGTCGCGGCTTCAACCGTCTCGGGCGCATTGGAAGGTTTTGTTCGGGCTACCGCAATCGAACTTCCCAAGGGATTGCGTATCAATTTGGTGAATCCCACGATCCTAGAAGAATCCGTACCTAGTATGGGTTCGTTCTTTCACGGCGTGATTCCGGTCGAGGGGTGGAAAGTTGGACAAGCCTACAAACGCGCTATCTTGGGGGCGCAATCCGGCCGCGTTTACAAAGTAGATTGAGCTTACCCAGCGTTTATTCGAAGACCGCCCGGCAACATCACAAGAATCCGGGTTGACAAAAGAATCGACCTGTTGCGATTAGCCATTCAGTCAGTTCACTGACTCAATCCACGGCCATAGGCTGGCGAATAATTTATGACACAACAAACACCACAAGCCCTAAGCAGGCAGAATGGAGCAAAAAGATGAGAGTCGCACTCGATAAAAAAAGGTTCGGCCCCTGGGCACTCGTCACGGGTGCCTCGTCCGGAATAGGCAAGGAGTTTGCGCGGCAAATCGCAGCTTCAGGAATCAACATTGTCCTCGTTGCGCGGCGGGAGGACTTGCTTAAGGAAGTAGGCGTTGAATTTAGCAAGCGTTACGGTGTGGAGCATCGAGTCGTCGTGCTTGATGTCTCTCGGGAGGATTTCATCGGGCAACTCGTCTCCGCCACTGAGGATCTCGATATCGGCCTTGTCGTCTCCAACGCCGGTACCGGAAATCCCGGCGAGTTCTTGAAGCTTGATCGGCAGTTGCTTCAGGCGACTTTGCGGCTCAGTACGATGGCGCATCTGGACATCACCCACCATTTCGGCGCGAAACTCGCCAAGCGGAGGCGGGGCGGCTTGATCCTGGCGGGGGCAATGGGTGCGGAAAACGGCGTTCCCTGTATGGCGAATGACGGAGCCGCTAAGGCGTATGTACACAGCCTTGGCGAGGCGCTTCACTATGAGTTCAAACCTCTAGGTGTCCACGTCACTGTGCTGGCAGCCGGGTTTACGAACACAGCGGTGCTCGAAAAGTTCGGCCTCGATCCGAAGACCATGCCGATGAAACCAATGAGCGTCGAGCAGTGCGTATCTGAGGGCCTCAGCGGTCTGCTCAAAAACCGCTCCAGAATCGTTCCAGGCCGGCTGAACCGCATATTGAACGCCCTCGTGCCCGCTTTTCTTGCGCGGAAGGTGGAAGCGGACTTGCTTGGTAAAGGGCTTGCCAACAAGTCCGCTCTTGCAAACGCACGGGCAGAGGCCTGATCACTGACGGGCGACTGGTCGAGCCGCTCGAACCATGCAAGAGCGAATCAGTCTTCTTAGGAGAGCCGAGTGTCATAACGCTCCGCATTCCGCCGGATGATGGCATTTGCCTTCAGTTCGGAGTCAAGCCCCCGGGACTAACCGAGGACCGACTCCTGGATTGTCGCTAGCCGGAAGTTATCCAGGAAACGGGCTTCTGGGAGATTACTCCCCAAAAAGTAGGCTAGTGTTTACCGATGGAGAGATGTGGCGATTGCTGCTTCTGCCTGAGTCAAGGCGGAGCGGATGCGACACTTGATTGCGGACTTCGACGCTGGCCCGAAGTCGGCTTCGGAGACATCCAACGAAAACACGTCAAGCCCTAGATCGACAGCACTTAACATCAGGGCCGCCCCGACTCAGGAACTCCATAGTTATTTGCTAGGGTGCATTTCGAGTGTTATCGGGT
>CAVOII010000010.1:0-777495 GCA_963696025.1 uncultured Acidobacteriota bacterium | reverse complement strand
CGCCACCCTGGGTGATCTGGCTTGCTCCAGCAATCACACCCAAAGCTATTGAGGTTCCGAAGATCTGGAGGTAGTGGTTGTTGACCTTGTCTTTCAGTCCTTCCTCTCCGATCTGATCAAGACCTTGGAACTGATCGAGATCGACGGAATAACCATCCGGCATTATCAGGCGGTGGAAGACCACTGCCATGCGGCGCTGTTGGCCGAAGCCGACCGCTCCAATCTTCTTTGCCTCCCCCAAAACAACCGTTCCCTCGGGAATGATGACGTGTTGATGATCGTGCGAATACAGCGGATTTGAGACCAGGACTTTAACCGGGCCTACGGCATCGCCATCGAGACGATTCATGAGAACAGTGTCCAGAACCGAACCCTCGTAGACCAGATAGGGCTGACCGACGGCTGAATCAACATTGGCCTCTAGTGGGCGTTTATAGCCTGCGGGTGTGTCCTCCTGTTTTCGTTCGACTGGTGGGGAGACGAGACTGCTGTTTGTCTGCCGTTCGGCGGGGCCATATTGGGTCGGCATCGTCTGGCCTTGCTGTTGTTGTTGCGGCGGATCGGCAGAGCGGGAGTACACAAGATTGGAAGCGAAACGGGAGTTGTCAGCCCGTTCGCGTTCTTTCGCAGCGATCAACTGTGCCTGCTGTTGCACAGGCGTGAGTTGCATCTGCATGTTGCCCTGCTGCGCTTGCGGGCAGGGCTGGCCCGGAATACAGGGCACGGCAACGCCGGTCGGTCCATAGGCCGCGGCTGCAGCCCGCTGCTGGGGAGTCGCAGACGCGAGCGCTGAATCTCCCATCGCAGCGGCGGCCATTGTCGCCTGCTGTTCTTTCTGACGTTCAGCCTGAAGCTGGTTCTTCAACTCCTGCACGTTGCTGTCGGTGTTGTCCTGCAAGGCTGGTTGCGGTGGTTGGCCTTTCGCGCTGGCCTGTTGCGCGGGGGTCTTCTTGCCGGAGGAACTGAAGAGCGCCGCCACAATCACGAGCAATACCGCCCCCAGATAAACGAAGGTCTTGAGGTTCTTCTGCAAGACACCTTTCGGCAGTTCCAGGTTGCGCCGCAACGTCGGTTCGGCCTGCGGCTCTGTGTGCGGAGTAAAGACGTTCTCGGTCATGACGGTGATCCCTTGCGCGTGAATTCCATTTTCTTTTTGCCGAGTTCTACATATCCGTTGTCCATGATCTTCGGGATGATGTACGTCCCTTCCCGGAGGTCGTAGGTGACGAGGTTGGGCTTGCCGTCCTTCATTTCGTACACGCTGAACTTTTCACGCGCATTGGTCTTGATGTAGGTGAACCTGTCGTCGTGATAGATCGACTGGATGTCGAAGGGGGCTTCGTTCGCCTTGTAGGCATAGTCGAACTTGAGCTGTGTTGGATAGGCGCTTTTGTACTCATCCACCGCTTGCTCGACGTGCGATTGCAGAGCGGCAAGCTGCTGCCGCGATTGTTCGAGTTGGGCGGCGGGCACGAACTGCGGAGGGCCGCTGGCGGCCACAATCGCTGAGCGGTCGGCGGGCTCGACGATCACCTTCAGATCAGGCGCGGTAGAGTTGGGCCCAGATATGTCTTGGAGGGTGAAACTGTAGATGTTCCCCTTGTCCGTAATGAGATTCAGGTTGGAGTTGATGCCCTGCTTCGCCGGATGTACAAAGCAAAAGTTGCCGACCACATCCACGATCCAGAACTCCTTGTCGCCAGTGGCGGCTTCCATGATTTTCTCAGTCGTGGGCAGTTCGATAAGGGTCGTATATTTCAACTTTGCGCGGATCGGGATGATGTCCTGCGAGTGATACTGCACAGTGCGCGCAGAGTCTTGGGCGAAAGCACCGATGGAAGAAAAAACCAAAGCGCAATTGACGACGAATTTCAGATGCCGCATAGAGCTCTCCTTAGCGGTTGTTGTTCGAAGTTGACACGGCCAGCGTGCGCGGCTGGAATGGCCACTCTTCCGCGAGATGACGGAGGCCATCCGCAAAACCGTGGCGGTCGAAATACTTTTGCTTCTTGAGGTTGTCACGGGCAGTTGTTGGTCGCCATCCAGTGCGAGACCGAATCCACGTTCAAATGTATTTTCTTGGAGGTCTGCGCCTTCCGAATCAGCATTTGGCCTGGCGGAACAAGGCCGTCGATAAGGTCCAGTTCGGTATCGTTCAGATGAAATGCCTCACGGTAAACTTCCCGGTTCATGTCCGGGTTGGCGAGGAAGATCTTTGTCGGGCAACTCTCCGCCACTATCGCCAGCATCCCCGATTCCTCAAGTTCTTTGATGGATTGCGTCGCCAGGATCATCGCGGCTAAGTGCTTGCGCCAGGTCTTCTGCGCCTGCACTACATAATTGCGAATCGTCTCGTTCTTGATGAAGAGCCACGCCTCATCGAGCAGGAAGAACTTGGAGGTGCCGAGGTTCTTGGGGTCAGTGATCTCATTCGATGCTCGATGCAAAACATAAAATAGCAGTGGTTCCAAGACTTCCGGCGCATCGTTCCAGCCGTGGAAATTGAACGTCTGAAAGCTCTTGAACGAAAGCGTGTCCTCGGTGTTGTCGAAGAGGAAGCCGTACTGTCCACCGCGCGTCCAGCGGTGCAGGCGTTCTTTCAACTCGCCGATGATGTTCCCAAAATTCGAAATCGTGCGCTGGTTCGGTTCCAGTACGTAGATGCGCTCGATCGCGTCCCACAGTCGGCGTTCCTCCTTGAAGTCCATCCGGTAACGTTGCTCGTTACCCTCAATGAGCACGCGGAAGAAGCTGAAGAGAAACTGCAGGTTCTCTTTGGTCTGAGGCAGTGAGAAGGGATTGATGGTGAAGTCCCGCGCTTCCTGACCCACATTGAGATACGAGCCCTTGAATATCGTCGTAAGCGACTGGAAGCTGCCGCCGATATCGAAGATGAAAGTCAGCGGCTTGTACTTCTGCGCGTTCTGCAGCAGAAAAACGCAAAGATACGACTTGCCACTGCCTGTCATTCCGAGAATCAGCGTATGGGCAACGTCGCGGGTGTGCAGGTTGAGGAAGTAGGGCGTGCTGTTGTCGGTTTCGACGACTGCCAGGTACTCCGTGCCGAGATGCGCGTTCGTCTTTTCGCCGGGAAGGATCGTAAACAGAAAAGACAGGTCGGCGTAGTTCGTGTTCAGCACATACAACCGGCGGAGGTTGAGCGCATAGTTGCCCGGCACAGTGGCGAAATAAGCGTTCAGCTGGTTGTAGGTTTCGGCAAACAGATTGCCGTCCGCGTTGGTGAAGACGCCAGTAAACTCGGCCACGAGCTGATCGAGTTCCGTTCGTGACCGGCCATACAGCACAATCGTGAGCGAGAAATCGCCAAGCGATTGACCGTCACCCAGGGCGCGAAGGCAATCGCCAAGATTTTCGATGTCGGCCTGTTTGGACTCGTCCACCAGCACGTCGCGTGGGTTCGTCTTCGTGGCGTCGTTGCCCATCTGCGAGACGAATCCCGTCTTTGACATATTGAAGTGGCGGCGGCGCTTGTTCACTTCCTTGCGGGCCTTGTCCGCGGGGAGCGGCGTCCACTCGCGTGACCACATAGAAGTTGGCCGGGGATCTTCAACAGCGCGTCTAGTACCAGGGGCCGCGTTTCGGTGATGGCTTCTTTCATCGTCAGCACACGGACGATGTGATCGCCTACCCGCAGATGATCGCGTTCGGCTTCGATGTCGGAGTTGACCACCTGATAGTCGAGAAACTGCGTGGACTGCGGCCTGCCGGCAACACGCCAGTCGTCATAATTCAGCAAGCGGCGGAAAAACGCTGAATTGTCCCTGCCGATTCAAGATCTCGATTTGCATGAAATCCGCAAGCTGCCGAGCGAATGCCTGCACGTGCTGGTCGAGCCGTTGAAGATCGCGCTCGATATGCGTCCGCAACAACTTCTTCATGCTGTCGTTGGTGAACTGCGATTTGAGTTCGGCAATCGCGCCCTCTGGATCGCGTAACAGGCGAGCTAGCGCCGTGCCGACGCCGGTCTTCGACCGGGCGCCTTCGAGCAGGATGCAGTAGAAGATTTCAACCTGATAGAGATGGTCGCGCTTCGCTTCAAAGAACTTCCGTCGCTGGTCAATAGCCGCTTCGACAATGGGGTCATCATATGTTGCGAACGGTATGTCGGGGCGGTTCGATTTGAAGAGGTATTGGTAAACATGGAAGCCTGGGCCAAAGGCTTTCAGCGCCGCCTCCAACCGCTTCACTGCATACTCCTGCTGCGAGCGGTCGAGACTTTCGTAGTCCACGCCGGGAACGCTGAGAACCATGCCTAGATCGCCGCTCTTGGTAAGGAAGGCCGTCTCATTCCAGAAGCCGTAGAGGTTGATGTGGTCGTTGAGAGCCGCACTCTCTTTCCACGGCTTGATGACCTTGTCGAGACGCAGCATCACACTACCTCCACGCGGGGAACTTGCTGCTTCGCGGCGTCATAGCGCAGCTTGTAGCGTTCGGACTTTGCGAGGATGCGGAGGAATGCCGGATCGCTGTTCGTTACCCAATGGCCGAAGGCAAAGCCGCCAATGAAGACGGCGATACCTGCGAGGATGGAATTGAAGAGATTGAAGGCCCCCACTGCGCCGACGCAGACGAAGTAGAAGAGTGTGCGTTCCACGCCCAAGTAGGTGAGCGGCTTGTGCAGGCTCTTGAAGACTCGATTTGTGCGGCGTTTCTGCTGTGCTTTGTCGGGCATATCATTCTCGTTTCAGCGTGGCACGCAACGGGATCGCGGGCAGAGCGACAAACAGCCGCTACACTCCCCAGAGCCAACTCAGGACATTCACCGCGAGAACGGCGATGCCCGTTCCGGCGGCAACGCCCGCGAGCGCCTTTTTCGCACCTGGTTCCCCGTGCGCGAAGCCGTAGCCACCGATCACGATTGCAACCAGACTTGCAACCTTTGCGATAGTGCCGGTGAAAAGGCTTTG
The DNA here is from genome assembly GCA_963696025.1 of uncultured Acidobacteriota bacterium. Lineage (GTDB taxonomy): Bacteria > Acidobacteriota > Terriglobia > Terriglobales > Acidobacteriaceae > JABCYV01. The sequence continues at coordinate 772,567 of CAVOII010000010.1, read as the reverse complement.
GATTGCGTTGAAGCCGGTGTCGAACGGTGAACCCTGAGCCATCGCGGCCGTAGGCACGAGGAAAAGTAGGGCAAGAATAACGACGGTTGGACCGACGCATTTCGACCGATGAAGACGCCGGATTTGGTGGATGGAATGGACTCGGAACCAACGTGGCATTTGGACCTCCCGCGCCTCAAATCGGCAGCTCGTGGCGCAAACCTAATCCGACTCAATCAGGATGTCCAACAACTTCTCGTCACTCTGTTATTCCTAGGGGGACTAACAGCGGACCATGGTCTCGCGACCAAGCAGAATGGACTTTTTGGCCGGAGAGTTTGCGTGGAGGCGTCCACAGGAAAGCGATCGGTTGGCGAAGGTTGCGGTGAAAATAGCAAACGTAAGGGATTGGGTTGGGCGTCTCGGGGATACCCTTGCGTTGTCTGGGAACGCGAAATCATTTTCCCACGAGCTTGTGTCCAAGTGCTTATCGCTTAGGCAAATGAGTCTGTCGGTGTCTACTTGACTCAGTTTTTCTAAAGGGGCTGTTCCGCATCCGCAGGACGATTTCCCCGGCAAAAAGCGATGTGACAAACCGGCTTGCCGCTGTCTGATATTCCTGGCAGGAATAACAGAGTGACGAGAAGTTGTTGGACACGGCTGCATTAATGAAGCAAATTGGCTGACATCGCCGGTTCCGTGCGGACTCCAACAGCCAAAAGGGACCGCAGAGATGGAACGAGGATTCTATGTCGACCCAGCCTAATCGAATTGCTTCACACGAGCCCTCACATTCGGTTCGAGAGGCGCCCGTGAGTCAACAATATGCAGCTCGTTTTCTCAACATGCACCCGAAAACCGTGCTGCGCATGGCCCGTGAGGGGACACTGCCCGCTCACCCGGTCGGGACAGAACGGAAGCGCTGGCACTTTTATGTGTCAGAACTAGACGACTGGCTCCGGTCTCAGTTCGTCTGAGCAGTACCGTACGGCGCCGACAGAGGTGCGGTTTTATCTAGTCAAATAGCGGTGGGCGCGACGTTTTGCTTCCGCAGGTCGATTTGTCACTGAATCGCGAAGTTGATTGTTGGTTTCTTCGTGGCGACAGTGGACATTGGGACGCACAGTCGGGTAGATTCAACCCACCACCTGCGCTCTCACAAGGAGGAATCCATGAGGAGAGCGCGTTATCAAGAAGGTTGTTTAACACGATCCAAGCGAAAATCCGGTGCAGTTTGGGAGTATCGCTACAGAGAAAGGCAGCCGGACGGCAGCAAGAGGATGCGATGCATTGTTGTCGGTACCGTTGCCGCAATTAAAACTAGGGCAACAGCACTTCAGCACATCGAGGTCCTTCGAGCTAATGTGAACAGGGAGGTCATTGAGACGGGCAGTCCCACGATTACGACCTTCAAGTCGCTGATTGAACACTACCGCGAGCGAGAGATGCGGATGGACAACCACGATAAGAAGGCGTACTCAACCAAGAATCGGAACGAAAGCTACTTGCGCAAGTGGATAGTTCCTCGCTGGGGTAATTACCGCCCGAGCGATATCAAGTCGGTAGCAACGGAGGAGTGGCTGGACAGCTTAGTCCGTGATACCGGCAACAAGAAAGGAAAACCACTGGCTGGGGGCACCAAAGTCAAGATCCGCAATATCATGAGTGCGATTTTTCGCCACGGTATGCGACATGAACTTCTTCCCCGAGTCGAAGCTGCCAACCCGATGAGGTACGTGCGGCAGAGCGGAAAGAGGCAAAGCATTCCCCTGGCGCTGGAGGTCGAACAATTTCAAAGCTTGTTCGCAGCTCTCCAGCAAAGAGAACGCACCATGGTGTTACTGGATTGCGGCAGCGGCTTGCGTTGCGGCGAACTGATCGGGCTACAGTGGCGGGACTTCGATTTCGCCTGCAAACAGATGAGTGTCACTCGGTCGGTTGTTGACATGGTCAGCGGGAAGGTGAAAACAGAGGCATCGCAGAAAACGGTGCCCCTGGATGACTTCATGATCGAAGAACTATTGGCGTGGTACAGAATCACGCCATATCAAAAGCCAGAAGATTGGGTGTTTGCCAGCGATTCACCCCGTGCCGGGGCGAAACGCGGCAAACAGCCGTATTGGCCGATGACGATCATGAGGATGTTCATCAAACCGGTGGCGAAACGGCTGGGCATAGGCAATATCGGCTGGCACACGTTTCGACATACCTACTCAAACCTCTTGCACGCCAATAGGGAGGACCCCAAGGTTGTGCAAGAGCTGCTGCGTCACGCTTCCATCAAGGTCACGATGGACGTTTACACGCAGGCAGTGACTTCTGAGAAACGGAAGGCACAGTCAAGGGTGGTAGAGTTGATCGCTCCCAGACCCAGGCCGGAGGTAGGAAATGCGCACCACCTGTCTTAACGTTACATACCGTTACATGAAGAAGCGCGCCAAATCTCATCCAAGTTGTTGATTAGATTTGGCGTCCCCGACGGGATTTGAACCCGTGTTACCGCCGTGAAAGGGCGATGTCCTAGGCCAGGCTAGACGACGGGGACACTGAGGAATCAAGAACTTACAATTCTACCATCCTCGGCCCCGGTACGGGTTACGGGCCGAATGACTGGAACGGTCTTCGTTATGAGCTGATGATGACTACGGCTCTGCCGCCAGCATGGCGCATTCCATGCGAACGTCGTAGCAATGCCGATCCCTACATCTTTCGGCGTCGCCTTCCACATTCATGGTGTTCCTTTTCAAGAGCGATGGCCGTTCGTTTGTGCTACTAGAGCTCTGGCAAACACAGATTAATTCATGGAGTTGTTCGCGCAGTGTAAGGAAGTGTCGGGAATCTCTCAGCGGTTGATTCACAATGATTCACTATCCATTTTTTAACCGAGATCTCAGCTTCTCACGATTCCCGAGTGATATGAAGCTGCCGCCATTCGTGTAGGCGACGCGCTTACCGCTCGCGAGCATTTACAATGAAAATCGCCGGTTCACCCGCATCGTGAGTTCTTGCATGCCTGATCCTCTATATCTCAGTCTGTGGTTCCCCAGCTTCGACCTGGAGGAGATGCTTCCCCGCGTCCTGGCGGTGATGCAGCAATTTCCGTTCTCACTCGAGCAGCCGGGCATCAGCTATGTGGCGCTTCATCCCGTATCCTGGGACGAGGCCACGATTCTGGAGCAGCGGTTCCACCCGGGAATTGCTCCCGCAGAGGCGGTCCAGATCGCCTCCGATCTTCTGCATGAGGATTACGCCTACCTGTTCGAGGCGTTCTGGGACCTTTGGATTCTGGCCGAAGATGGAAAAACTTGGGCGCTGCAGCCGTCACGCGTGAACTTTCTGGTTCACGGCCTGGAGTTTGACGATGGAGTTTATCAGCAGGACGGGCACATTCAGTTGGACTTAGGTCTTGACACCCCGTTCCTTCACGAAGGCGTGCGACTCAACAGCGAGGCTGAAGCACGAGTGCGCGCGAACGTTCAGAAACTGGTGGACTTCGCCACCAAGGCGCAGCAAAATTCCGGCGCCACCGGACGGTTGCTGTGGTCGGATTCGGACGAGAATTTTGCCCAGAAGCTAATCGCCCGCGTTCAAAAAGTACAGTAAGTCTACGGGTCAGAGAAGTTAGAGAATTACTCTTTCATCGCCGACTCGCTTGGTTACGTGCTCTCGGTCAAGATACTCCAGCAATGGGATCGCATACTTGCGACTGACTCCAGTCAGGTCTTTGAATCGGGCAACATCGATCTTGGGGGACTTCGCTTTCTCCGCCGCCATACTCCGCCGTAAATCGTCCAACGCGCTATGGTGAAATACCAAGTCCTCGGAAATCTTGATCAAGACTTTGTCGCGCAAGAGCAGGGTGACGATCTTTTGTGATCGCGTCTTGTCGACCTTCAGTCCAGCCAGCACGTCTTTGAGAGCTGGTACCTTTAGGCCAGCGGAGGCGAAGGCGGTCTCGATAGTTTTCTTCGACTCGGCCTCTTCGTCTTTCATCAACACCCCACGGCCGGGCAGGTGAACCAAATCGCGAGCGAGCTCAAGCTTCTTTTCGCGGATCAGGATCCCGATTACTGCGGCGAATACCGCAGTGGAGCCTCGCACGTATTCACGGAGTTCTTCTTTGCCGATCCCACTGACCAGCGGATTGGCTTGGTGGAAATCAGCAACAGCGCTCATGACGAATAGCTTAAGCCCTTCGATCGCAGGCGCATGGACTAAGAAGTCGCCAATTCTTAGAACTCGGCCCTCTTGCACTGGTTGAGCCAAGTGCGTTTCGATTGTCTGTTTGGTCCAGCCGGTTTCGCTGATCAGCTGCGGCATACTCAGTCCGTCATGATTTCGCCGCGCGATTCTAGTCCTGAGAATCATCTGCGCGTCGCCCGAAGACATAACCTTCAAGAAAGTTTCCTGCGCGGGCTGCCGGGGGAGCGGAGTGGCATCCAGCACGACTCCGCCGCCGATCGTCACCAAGGGCGAAAACTGGCGGATGATGAAACGATCTCCCGGCAGCAGCAGAGTTGCGTCCGCCAAGCGCAATTGCGCGAATGCTTCTTCACCAGGTGCAATCTGCTTCTTGTCGTACAACACGACGGTGGCGATAGTCTCGGACGTGTAGGCGTGAAGATGCACCCGCGCCCGATCCTTCAGCAGCTTGACCGAAGACAGCAGAGAGAGTTTCACCTCCACGCGAGAAGTGGGACGAAATGTCTGCGGCGGGGCCAGCATCATTCCACGCGCGAGGTCGCTCTTGGTCACCCCCGCCAGATTCAACGCGGTCCGTTCTCCAGCCCGCGCCTGCTCAGCCGTTTGCCCATGCACCTGCAGACCACGCACACGCACGCGCTGACTGTCGGGAAAAACTTCTAACTCTTCTTCTTTGCGGATCGTTCCCGAAATCAGCGTACCGGTCACCACTGTTCCGAAGCCTTTCATGGTGAAGACACGGTCGATGGGGAGGCGAGCCAGAGCGTTCGAGTCCCTGTTCGGAACCTCGGCGGCAGCCTTTGCCAGTTCCTGTTTGAGCCGCTCAACGCCGGCGCCAGACAGCGAACTAACCGCGACAATCGGACTGGGGGGACCGAGAAACGATCCCCGCAGAAATTCATCGACTTCGAGTCGCACTACTTCGAGGGTTTCGGGATCCACCATGTCGGATTTCGTGAGCACGGTGATTCCACGTCGCACCGAGAGCAATCGGCAGATGTCGAAGTGTTCCCGGGTTTGTGGCTTGATAGACTCGTCGGCGGCAATCACCAGCAATACCAGATCAATTCCGCCGATACCGGCCAGCATGTTGCGCACGAAACGCTCGTGGCCCGGGACATCCACAAAGCCCAGGCGCAGGATGTCACCGTCGGGCGCAGGCAACTCCAGATGCGCGAAACCGATATCAATGGTGATGCCACGCCGCTTTTCCTCCTCCAAGCGGTCGGCGTCGATGCGGGTTAACGCCTTCACCAGCGCAGTTTTTCCGTGATCAATGTGTCCGGCCGTGCCGACGATGACGGATTTCATGGGAAGAACAGTATAAGGCGGTAAACGCTTGACGGGCGCCCGCACCTTCGCGCGCGCTCGCTCCACAAGCTTTGTCTATCCAGCCTCGCTACGAAATGCGACAATAGTCGTACCGCCATGAACCTGTCCCCGACGCTAGCCATTACTCCGGAGCTCATCCGGGAGCACGGACTCAGGCCCGAGGAATATGAAAAGATCCAGCGTCTACTCGGTGGACGCGAACCCAGCCTCACCGAACTCGGCATTTTCAGCGTGATGTGGAGCGAACATTGCTCCTACAAGTCCTCGCGGGTTCATCTTAAGCGCCTGCCGACGCGCAGCCGCCTTGTGGTGCAGGGCCCGGGCGAAAACGCCGGCATCATAGACATCGGAGAGGGGTGGGCATGCGCGTTCAAGATTGAGTCGCACAATCATCCGTCGTTCATCGAGCCCTTTCAGGGCGCGGCCACAGGTGTAGGCGGGATTCTGCGTGACATTTTCACCATGGGCGCGAGGCCAGTCGCGGTGATGGATTCGCTGCGTTTCGGGCCGATTGTCAAGTCGCCTAGCGGCGACCGGATGGGTCAGAGACCCGTCCCCACACAGGAGAGCACGGGCGGGACGCTCGCGCCTACATCGATTACAGAGATTCGGAAGAATCATTCTCTTTTGGAAGGAGTCGTCAGCGGAATTGCGTCATACGGAAACTGCTTCGGTGTACCGACCCTGGGCGGAGAAACCAAATTTGAAGCTTGCTACTCGGGCAATCCGCTGGTGAATGCCTTTGCTCTCGGTCTGGTGCGGACCGACCAGATTTTTTACGCGAAAGCCTCAGGCGAGGGCAATCCTGTGATTTACGTTGGGGCAAAAACCGGTCGTGACGGCATCCACGGCGCGACCATGGCGAGTGAAGAATTCAGCGAAGCTTCGGAGGCGAAGCGGCCCAACGTGCAAGTTGGCGATCCGTTTCTTGAAAAGCTTCTGCTGGAAGCTTGCCTCGAGGCCATGCAAACCGGCGCTATCGTCGGCATTCAGGACATGGGCGCTGCCGGCCTGACTTGCTCCACCTGCGAGATGGGGGCGCGCGGACACGTGGGAATCGAAATCGAACTCGACCGGGTGCCGCAGCGCGAGACCAGCATGACTCCCTACGAGATCATGCTCAGCGAGTCGCAGGAGCGCATGTTGCTGGTGGTGCAAAACGGACGCGAAGAGGAAGTTTTCCGCGTATTTCAGAAGTGGGGTCTCGATGCAGTGGAAGTGGGACGCGTCACTAACGATGGCAAGCTGCGCGTTCTCGAGCACGGGCAAGTGGTCGCCGAGATTCCCAACCAGGCTCTCACCGATGATGCCCCGGTCTACAAACGTCCGCTGGAGCGCTGGGAACCGCCGGTCCCTCGGGAAATGCCGGAGGAAATCAAGCTGGCCGCAACGGGAGATTTTACGGACAATTTGAAGCGGCTTTTGGCAAGTCCGAATATATGCGGAAAGCGCTGGATTTGGCAACAGTATGACCACATGGTGCAGACCAATACCGTCGAGGGGCCCGGTGCGGGCGACGCCGGAGTAATTCGAATTAAAGGCTCGCAGCGTGGGCTGGCCATGGCGCTTGATGGCAACGGTCGCTGGTCTTATCTCGATCCGCGGCTGGGAGCGATGCACGCGGTGGCTGAAGCTACGCGCAATGTGGCGTGCACAGGAGCGACGCCGGTGGGAGCAACCAACTGTTTGAATTTCGGTAATCCGGAGAAGCCGCAGATCATGTGGCAGTTCTCGCAAGTGATCGACGGCATCACCAAAGCTTGCGAGGAACTGGAGGTGCCCATCACCGGCGGCAATGTCAGTTTTTATAACGAGACTCTGGGCGAGGGAATTTATCCCACACCGGTATTAGGGATCGTCGGCATTCTCGAGGATGTTCACAAAACTTTGTGTCCGGATTTCCGCGGACCGGGGCGAATGATTGTTCTGCTGCGCGCATGCGAGCCGGGCGACGCTACGGACGCGGAATCGGAGTTTGGCTCGTCGGAATACGCTAAAAAGATTCTGGGAGCTTTGTGGGGGTATCCGCCTGAGCTGGAGTTGCAGAAAGAAGCTGCGCTACAGAAAGCGCTGCTCGAAATGGCGCAGGCCGAGCTGCTGGAATCGGCGCATGACTGTTCCGACGGTGGGATCGCAGTGACGCTGGCGGAATCGGCCTTCGGTAAAGGCGTTGGGCTGAGCGTGAACCTGGTTTCGCAGGGTCTGCCACCGGAGTTTGTCCTCTTTGGTGAGGATGCCAGCCGAGTGGTGATCTCTTGCGACCGCGATAACCTGGCGGGAATCCAACAAGTAGCGGCAAAGCACGGCGTGTCTGCAGAAGTGATCGGAGAGACAGTCCCCGAACGAATGGAAATTAAGTTGGATGGCCGGGTTGTGGTGTCGGCGGCAGTTTCGGAATTGCGGGACGAATATGAGAATGCACTGGAGAAGGCGTTGCGGGCCGAGGGGGAAGTGAGGGTGGCGGAGTGATACGAAGTCCAGAGGTGCGGGAAAAGTGCCGAGCGCTGCTCGGCACAGACCGGCGGGACGCCCGTCCCCACATGAGCAGAGGAAAAAGGCTGCATGCTTCGTTCTGACAAATTTCGGGATGAGTGCGGGGTGGTGGCGATCTACGCTCACCCTGAGGCGGAGAAGCTTGCCTACCTTGGGCTGCACGCGCTGCAGCATCGCGGACAAGAATCGGCGGGGATTGTTACCTCGAATGGCTTGGCGCTCCGGCCTCATCGCGACATGGGTTTAGTAGCCGACATCTTTACTGAAGAAGTGTTGTCCAAGTTGCGCGGAAGGCTGGCTATCGGGCACACCCGCTATTCGACGGCTGGAGATTCGTCGTTGCTGAACGCGCAGCCGATCATGGTGCAATCCAACAAGGGCATCATGGCCCTGGCGCACAACGGAAACCTGGTGAACGCGCAAGAAATTCGCCAGCGCTTGGAAGGTCAGGGATCAATCTTCCAGACCAACAGCGATACTGAGGTGATTGTTCACCTCATCGCGTTGTCCAAAGAACAGACCTTGCCGGAGGCGATGGCCGACGCGCTGCGGCGGGTGGAAGGCGCTTTCTCTTTGGTCATGATCAGCCATGACCGGATTTTTGGGGCGCGCGACCCACGCGGTTTCCGTCCGCTGGCCATGGGAAGAATCCCCAAACTACCAGGCGAAACCCAGGACACGATTGTGTTGGGTTCGGAAACCTGTGCGTTTGACCTGATCGGCGCAACCTTCGAGCGCGATATAAAGCCGGGCGAACTGATTGCCGTGGGTCCGGAAGGAATTACCTCGCGGTTTTTTGCTCCGCCAGCCGCGCAATCGAGTTGCATTTTCGAGCATGTCTACTTCTCCCGTCCTGACAGCATGGTATTCGGGCGTCCGGTGCAAACCAGCCGCGAAGAGTTGGGACGTCAATTGGCACGGGAAGCGCCAGCCGAAGCCGACGTTGTGGTTCCGGTGCCGGATTCCGGCGTGACCGCTGCCGTTGGCTATGCTGCCGAGAGCGGTATTCCCTTCCGTTTCGGACTGATCCGCAACCATTACGTGGGACGCACCTTCATCGAGCCGCGACAGACCGTGCGCGACTTTGGAGTAAAGCTGAAGCTGAACCCGGTTCGAACTTTGCTCGAAGGCAAACGCGTGGTGCTGATAGACGACTCTATCGTGCGCGGGACCACCAGCCGCAAGATCGTTCGCATGATCCGGAGCGCGGGCGTACGGGAAGTGCACATGCGCATCTCCTGTCCGCCGACCGTCTCGCCATGCTTTTATGGGGTAGATACGCCGTCGAAGAACGAACTGATCGCCGCCAACAAGTCCGTAGCGGAGATTCGCGAGTTCATCGGCGCCGATTCCCTGGCTTACCTCTCGCTCGATGGAATGAAAAGGGCCTGCGCCGACGGTGAAAAAACCACTTACTGCACCGCTTGCTACACCGGCGTGTATCCCACCAACTGGGTCGACGTGGAAGAAATCCAGCCTGCTGCAGCTAACAAGGGCTAATCCCATCTCTATTCGCTTTTTCCCCTGCTTACGATAGAATCTGCAGTCGAACAGGGATGGACAAGGTTCTCACCTCATTTCGGCCTTCTCCGGGTAAGCCACTTGGGCCACTGGAGCAACGACTGCTTCAAGAGCTCTGGTCTCGGGGAAGCGCCACGGTTCGCGAGTTAGTCGAGGATGGCGATCATAACCTCGCATACACAACCGTGATGACGACGCTCGACCGGTTATACAAGAAGCGCGTGCTGAGCCGTGTGGCTGAAGGAAAAGCGTTTCGCTACTCGCCCCGTTACACTTTGGAAGAGTTGCAAAGGGTAGCGGCTGGAGAAGCGATCCTGCAACTGTTCGACTCCGGTTCGGCCACGCAGTTGCCACTTTCTTATCTTGTGGAAATTCTTTCCGAGCGTGATGCGCAATTGCTGGATGATCTACAGAAATTGGTCGAACAGAAACGGCGCGAACTGCGCAACCGCGATTCGAGAGGTCCCTCCATTACGGGTAAGGAGAAACCGTGATGTTCATAATTCGCGGCATCGCGCTATCCTTCACGGTTTTCGTACTGCTGTACGTTTGTCTCTCCGTTCTCGTTAGCTGGGGATGGGGAATAGTAGCTCGAATCAGCTCCCGGTTTTCGCCTGGCGTTACGGCCGATCTGCTGTTTGCTTTGCGAGTCCTGCCGGTGGGTCTGTCAGCCCTCGCGACGCTGGTGTTCATGGTGCCCTCATTCCTGCTCCTGGAGCCGTACTCGATCGATGAACCAATCGGCGCGGTTCCGCTGACGTTGGGCTTCTGCGGCGTGATTCTGCTGGTGGTTGGCGCGCTCAAGGCAACCGCCGCGCAAGTCAGGACGTCGCAAATCGTGACTTCATGGTTGAGTGACGCTACTGCTATTGCAGCTGGAGCGGCGGTCCCGTTCTTCCGCACCGGCAGAGGAATACCGGCGCTGACTGCTGCAGGAATTCTGGGGCCGAAAGTACTGATATCGGAAGCCGCCACAGCGGTATTGAGCGAGTCTGAGCTGCGAACAGCGCTGAGGCATGAGGTTGCCCATGTACGACGACGGGACAATTTAAAGAAGCTTCTCTTCCGCTTTTGCGCCTTCCCCCGAATGGCGCAGTTGGAGAAGGCATGGTCGGAAGCCGCAGAGATGGCGGCTGATGACGCGGCAGTCGATAGCGCCTGGGAAGCGCTTGACTTGGCATCAGCTCTAATCAAGTTGTCGCGCTTGCCTCAAGTCTCTCAATCGCCAGCACTCACGACCGCCTTGCTGCATGCCTCCGCCACAGCGATGAATGCCCGCATTGAACGCCTTATCGCATGGGATGATGCAAGCGCTTCAACTGATCAATTCTCGCTGTGGTATGCCCTGCTGCCAGCATTTGGAATAGTCGTCTGCGCGGCCGTGACTTACAACGCGATGCTCAACCAACTACATCTTGCTACCGAGTGGCTGGTGCGGTAGGTCATATTTCGCTTCCCTTGATTCCACAAAATTCCTTAAGCCAGACATACTCAAAAAGTCACGCGCACGCCCAGCTGAGCGGCGAACGGAATGCCAACCGTTGTGCCGGGACCGAAAAAATCTCCGAGAGCGCCGCCAGGTACGCGCAATTGGTTCAGGCTAGTGATCGGCTGGGTCATCGTGCAAGCCGCGTTGCGGCAGACAACCGTGACGTTGCCAGCCTGCACCTCTGCGGGCGGGACGGGGAGAGCTCCCACATTGGTGACATAGTTGGCGCCAGGATTGTTGCGGTTGAACAAATTAAAGAATTCGATGAAAGGAATCAACGACCAGCTCTCACTAAAATTGATCGGCCGGCTGACGCGCAGGTCCGCCTGGATGTAGGCGGTTCCGCGCAAAACATCGAGGCCGGTCGAAATGCCGTTCACCACCGCTCGATCATTAAAGCCATCTCCCAGCCCGGTCACGGGAACAGTTGTCGTGAGAGTAAAGGGCCGAGCGCTCTCGGCTTGCGTAAGAGTCGTCAGTTCAAAGCCACCCGGCACCCGCAGAGTCCCCGCTAGAACGAAGCGGTGCGTCACATCTTCGCCCGATGGACCGTAATCCCCCGGTCCAAAGGGGTTCAGCGGATTGCACACCCCATTCACGTAATCAAAGAGCTCGCCGAGAACACAGCCCCAAGTCTTTGCCCTCGACAACGTGTAATTCGCTACCAGATTGAACCGGCGCGAGACGTTCCCCTGCAGATGAATGGATAAAGCGTCGTAGCTGGAGCGATTGTCCGTGCGGAACGCGGTTATGTTGGGAACGTTGTTTCGCTGATCGGTGACATCCGCCGGGAATAGGGGAGAGAACAGAGTGAAGCCGGCCTGATACTGATAGCGCCGATAGCCGTGGTTGCCTTGCTCGTGAGTGTAGTCCGCGCTCACGGTCCAGTTGGCATTCAACGCATGCTGGACGCCAGCCGTAGCGTGGATGGCATATGGAGTTTTGTAGCGGGGATCAATAATCGATCCTGACCCAGGCACCGTGCCCACGGGACCCGTCGAGGCGGCGGGCGGAAGGCACCCGGAGCCAATCAGGGTGCCGCCAACGAAGTTGCAAGTTCCCACCGGCTGATTCACGGCTTGAAATGCAGTCACCCAGCCGTTCTGGGCCAGGTCATCATCGAAGAGACCGAAGCCGGCGCGGATCACCGTGTTCCCACGTTGCCCTGGGGAGTAAGCGATGCCCACCCGCGGCCCGAAGGCTTTGCGGTAGTCATGTGGCGCGCCGCTGGTAAACGCTATTTGCAGCGCTCTGAGGGTGAGCACTGCTGGATTCTCAAGCTGGCTACGCGTCGATGCGGTGAAGAGTCCGAACGTAGTGTCGTAGCGCAAACCATAGTTGACCGTTAGATGCGAGGTGACACGCCATGAATCCTGAGCATAGAGTCCCAACCGTTGCACGTTCTGCGAAAAGCTGCCATTGCCCGCCGCCGTAGACGCGCAGGTCGTCCCCGGCGTAATCGTCAAGGTCCCAGACGGGTTGCACGTCAGGTCGACTGTAAACTGTTGAGGATTGCCGAGGTAATCCGTTGGGTTCAGCGCGAAGGTGGTCAACCTTTCAGCAGTGGCGGGAAGAGCACCACTTAATACCGGCTCGTGGATAAAGTTAATTCCGAATTTCGGCGCGTGCCTGCCCGAAGAGTGAGTTATGTCGTAACGAAATTGATATTTCTCCTGGTTGCGCAGTATCGGGAAGGCGGTGATGGGAGTGATGAATTGATTGTCGCCAAAAGTCTCCAAGCCCGAAATCGTGCTGGATGTCGAGGTAAACGGAAAACCTATGGCGAATCCCAGATTCGAGTTACGCGCTTCTGTCAGGTGCAATCCGCCGGCATCGAATACGAAATTCCCCAACCACGTCGGACTGAACAGGTACTGGTTGCCGATTGCGAGGTTCATGTAATTGTTATGCTGCGTGAGACCGGTCGACGGTAGCGCCCCTTGCTGTACCAGCGCATTGTGGGTGACGTAATTGTCGATCGCCGCACGCAGAAACCACTGCGACTTCGACGATTCCGCCCAGTCGAAGCGAGCCGTACCCAGGTAATCACGAAACGGGACCGGGACACTGTTGGGAACGGAAATCGACTTTATGCCGGGAATCCGTCCCTGCGAGGCCAAAGCGGCCAACGCGTTGAACTGAGTCTGGCTCGCCGGGCTATACGCGACGCTCGCATTCTCATGTACGTATTCGAACGATGAGAAAAACCAGAGCTTGTCCTTTTTGATGGGACCGCCGATGGTAGCTACATAATTCTGGCGTGAGAACGGCTGTTTAGGATTGGGAGCTGGATTATCAATCGGGAAACGCGCGTTGAGTGACGCCGCGCGCTCGTAGAAAGCGCCGCTACCGTGCCACTGGTTGGTTCCCCGTTTGGTGGTAATTACCACCGAGCCTGCGGTGGTGCGCCCGGTGTCCGCGTCTTCCTGCGCGGTGCGGACGGCGAATTCCTGGATCGCATCGGGCGAGAAGTTCTGCAGGAAACCCCCAATGTAATCATCCGAGTTGTCGCCGCCATCCACGGAAAGCTCATTATTCAGCCCTGAACTGCCCCCCGTGGAAACCGCGGTGATGCGGGCTTTGGTCGGGTCAGAGGGCTCGACTGGCTCCGTGCCCGGAGCCAGGTACGCCATGTTGGCAAAGCTGCGGGCGGCGAGCGGGATAGTCTCCAAGTCATGGGTCGAGACTGTCGCCTGGTGTACGGCGCTGGCAAGGTCAAGCGGCTGGGTGGTGATGGAAGAAGGCTGCGCCTTCACTTTCACTGTCTGCTGAACCGGCGCGGGACTCATCGTCACTGTTATGTCGCGCGCCGAACTTACTATCACCGCCACATTTGATTGCGCCTCGGCAAACCCTTTGGCCGACACTCTTACTCGATAGGTTCCGGGTAACAAATCATCAAGGCGAAATTGTCCCTGGCTGTTGGTTGTGGCTTCGCGGTGCAACGAAGATCCACGCGCCTGAATCACAACGCTGGCGGAGGGAATCAACGCGCCGGTTGTATCCTGGACGGTACCTCGCAGCGTTCCTCTAGGATTCTGTGGCCACAGGAGACAGGACAACAGCGTGACGGACAGAATTAAACCGCTGGCTGTCCTGGATAGAGGCGCAGGTTTCATTCACGAAATGGCGCTCGTTCGCTCACGGTCGATAGCCGCGAAGACCGCGGCGTTATGGCAAAGACTAGCCTGCAACGCGGAACTACTACCAGCTATCGTAGGAGTGTGTTGCGTTTCGAAGGCAACAGAAGAAGCATGTTTTGTTGAAACAAGACGGTTGGTATTTTCTGAGGGCCCTAAGCTCTCTTCTTCGCCAAAGCGACGCGCGGAATGCCCTGCAGATCGTTCTTGATTTCGATGCAATCCCAGCTTTCCAGGAGAAGTTTCACTCCGTCTGCAATCGTTCCGCTGATTTCCATTACCAGCCAGCCTCCGGGTTTGAGAACGTCCCGGGCGGCCGGGATGAGACGCTCGATGACTTCAAGCCCCGTGGGTCCGGCAAAAACGGCGCGGCGCGGCTCGAACTTGCGGACTTCGAGTTGCACCAGGTCCGCTTCGCACTCGCCAACGTACGGCGGATTAGAGACGACAAAATCGAAGGTGCTAGGCTCCAGGCCAGTGAGCAAGTCTGTCTGGTGAAATTGGATGCGTGCCTCCATCTGGTAACGAGCTGTGTTGGCACGGGCGACTTCGAGGGCTTCGGGAGAAGTGTCGGTGGCGTGAATCTCGGCGGAAGGCAGTTCTTTGGCGACGGCGAGCGCAATGCAACCAGAGCCGGTGCCAATATCCACTATGCGGAGACTGCGGACATCAGACCTCGGACCTTGGACCTCTGACCCTACTGGATTGGTCTTTAAGGCCGCGGTCCGAAGCCCGAGGTCCGATTTCTGAAGTTCGAGCACAGTTTCGATCACATGCTCGGTTTCGGGGCGTGGGATTAGAACAGCCGGTGAAACGATGAAGTCCATGCCCCAGAACTCCTGGTGACCTGTGATGTATTGCGCCGGAATACCGCGAGCGCGTTGGCTCAGCGCTTGTTCATAGCGACGTTGCTCGTCATCGCTTAGTTCTCGTTCGGGATGCGCGTAGAGATACGACCGATCACATCCGATCGTGAACATCAGCAGAAGTTCGGCGTTCAAGCGCGGCGAGGGAACCTCAGCGGCGGCGAGGCGGTCGACAGCGGAAGTGAGAGCGTCTTTCAATTGCACAACCTTATTTCACCACAGAGACACAGAAGCACCGAGAAAACCAACAGTAATCACCCAATTGGAAATTGGTGGGCAGGCAGATAAACTTACGCCACTCCGGCAGTTTCAGCTTTCATTTTTTCAGCCTGGTAGTGAGTGACCAAGGCGTCGATCAAGGGCTGAAGCTTGCCGTCCATCACTTCCTGCAGTTGGTGGATAGTCAGCCCGATGCGGTGGTCGGTTACGCGGTTCTGTGGGAAGTTGTAGGTGCGGATCTTCTCGCTGCGGTCGCCCGATCCCACCATGGCCTTTCGTTCTTTGGCCAGCGCGTCCTGCTGTTTCTGCATTTCGATTTCGTAGAGCCGAGAGCGCAGCACACGCATTCCCTTCTCGCGGTTCTTGATCTGCGATTTCTCGTCCTGACAGCTGACAACGGTATTGGTCGGAATATGCGTGATGCGAACGGCCGAATAGGTCGTATTGACGGACTGGCCACCAGGTCCGGATGAGCAGAAGGTATCAATGCGAAGATCTTTGGCTTCGATCTTGATATCCACATCTTCAGCCTCGGGCAGAACGGCGACGGTTACCGCAGAGGTATGGACTCGTCCCTGCTGCTCGGTCGCGGGAACGCGCTGCACCCGATGGACTCCGCTTTCGTATTTCAGCCGGGAAAAAACACGCTGACCTTCGATGATGGCGATGACTTCTTTCAGACCACCAACCGAGGACTCAGAAGTCGAAAGCACCTCGACCTTCCAGCCCTGGGTCTCAGCATAGCGGGTATACATGCGAAACATTTCCGCAGCAAAGAGCGTGGCCTCGTCGCCACCCGTGCCCGCGCGAATTTCCAGGATAACGTCTTTCTCGTCGTTAGGGTCTTTCGGCAGGAGCAGGACTTTTAGTTCTTCCTCGACGGCGGCAACGCGACCTTCGAGCTTGTCGAGTTCTTCCTGCGCATAGGCACGCATCTCGGGATCTTTTTCGTCAGCCAGCATGGCCTCGCTCTCCGCGATGCCCTTGGTCAAATCTTTGAATTCCCGGTATTTTTCGACCGTCGGGGCGATTTCCGCATGCGCCTTGGCGGTCTTCTGGTATCGCGCCGAGTCGCTGGTAATCTCCGGCGACGCGAGGGCCTGATTCAGTTCCTCGTAACGGGCTTCGATTTGATCTAATCTTTCAAACATTTATTTCACTTTGGAGATGCAGGAAACTGCATCACTATACCTGCTCACTTAAATTGCAGAAGGAATGGAAGAGAAGAATTTCGCGGCGGGGCCGCTAGGCAATCACCAATTCGCCGCCGCGCTGCTTTTCGACGGCCATGGCCTGCTCCAGCGCCACAATGGCGCACTCCGCCTGATCGTCCGTCGGAGGCTGAGTGGTAATGCGCTGCAGCCAGAGACCGGGAGCAGTCATCAGGGCAAAGAGTGATCCACGATGCTTGGCAGCGAAACGAATGATCTCGTAGGAGAGTCCCGCAATTAGTGGCAACAGGGCGATGCGCACCGCAAACCGCGCCCAGAAAGTTGTGACCGGGATCACCGTGTACACCAGAATCGAGATCAGCATCACCGTCATCAGAAAACTCGTGCCACAGCGTGGATGATAGGTCGAATACTTCTGAACCGCTTCCGTCTCAAGAGGGTCGCCGCTCTCGAAGGCGTAGACGGTCTTGTGCTCAGCCCCGTGATACTCGTAGACGCGATGAATGTCCGGCAAAAGCGAAACACCCCAGATGAAGAACAGGAATAACGCGATGCGGATGACGCCATCGACCAGATTAAAGACGATTTGCTGACCGAAGACCGGGTTCACGCGCTTCAGTTCGGTGGCTGCAAGCAGCGGCAGAAACTTATACATGAAAATGAAAAATCCCACAGAGAGAATGATGTTTACGGCCGCCATCCAGCCGCCGATTTCGAGCTTTTTGCCTTTCTCGTTCGCCGGCATTTCGCCGAGGGCCACGTTGGCGGAAAACTTCAGAGCACGGAAACCCAGCGACATTGCGTGCCCCAGCGTAATGACGCCGCGCACCACGGGCCAACCCATCCATTTATGCTTTTCGGACAGGCGCTCTAACGGCTCGCTGTGGGTGGAAACCTCACCCGAGGGTTTGCGACAGGCAATTGCCCAGGCATGCGGTGAGCGCATCATAACGCCCTCCAGCACGGCTTGGCCACCGACTAGCGTCTCCTCGCCGCCCTCCAGCGCAGGCAAAAGCTGGACGGCCACTAAAAAACGCCATAATGTTCGCAGAAACTGCATGACTGTTAGATGATCCTTCCGGGCCCCAAGGCTCAATCCGTAAGATTATCACAGGTACGCAAGACAGAGACATGCGAAAACTAGCCGAAGCCTGCGAGCGGATTGCGGCCACTACCAAGAAACTGGAAAAGACTTCGATTGTCTCCGACTATTTGAAGTCGCGAACCACCGACGAAGCGTCTGTCTCGGCAGTGTTTCTTTCAGGAAGGCCTTTTCCGGCATGGGAAGAAACCACGCTGCAAGTGGGAGGATCGCTGCTGTGGCGAATCGTGCAAGAGATTTCCGGAAGAAGTGAAGAGCAGATGACTGCCTCCTATCGCAAGCTGGGCGACTTGGGAGCAGTGGCAGGCGAGGTGCTGCCTTCGCCGCACGGAAGTGATATCAACGCGCTCGAAGTGCAGCGACGCTTTCGGCGGATTGCTGGTACTCGAGGTCCTGCGGCGAAGGGAGCGCTGGTCCGGGAACTGCTTTCGCACGTCACGCCGCTGGAAGTGAAGTACATTGTGAAAATCATGACCGGCGACTTACGAATTGGCCTGAAAGAAAGTCTGGTTGAAGAGGCCATCGCAAAGGCATACGGCGGCACACTGGGCCAAGTGCAGCGCGCCAACATGTTGCTGGGAGATATCGGCGAGACCCTCCAACTCGCAATTGCAGGCAGGCTGGCCGAGGCAAAAATGCGTTTGTTTCACCCTTTGGGATTCATGCTGGCGAGCCCCGCCGGATCAGCAGAAGACGCACTCAGCTTCTTCCAGAATGCTTTGGTGGAGGACAAATACGACGGCATCCGGGCACAGGCACACTGCGCCGGTAGTGAAGTACGCATCTTCTCGCGGACTCGGGACGACATCACGGAGTCATTCCCCGAACTGCTTGACGTGTTAGCTGGACTGCCACAAGATGTCGTCCTCGATGGGGAGATCGTGGCCTGGAGTTACTTGGTCCCCGAAAGCAATGAAGCAGGACGCGCACTGCCCTTCAGCGCGCTGCAGCAGCGGCTGGGGCGCAAAAAGGTGAGCGTGGAAATGATGCGGCGTGTGCCAGTCGTGTATCTGGCTTTCGATGTGCTGTATGCGGGAGGCGAGTTGCTGATCGACCGTCCGCTAGGAGAGCGAGCAAAGATTATCGATGAACTGCTGGCCGCAACACGTAAGACAGCGCAACCTACTTCCCATCACGCCCAGGGACGATTGACATTTGAGCCGGCGGAGCAACCCGCTAGCACACAGATCATTCGTGCGCCAGTTTTTCGAGCCTCTAGCCCGCAAGGGCTCGATCAATTGTTTGAAGCCGCGCAAGCTCGCGGAAACGAGGGGTTAATGATTAAAGATCCTGAATCAGTCTACACTCCGGGACGGCGCGGCAAATCCTGGTTAAAGCTGAAGCGCGAACTGGCCACGCTCGACGTGGTGGTCACGGCCGTCGAATACGGACACGGCAAACGTATCGGAGTGTTGAGCGACTACACCTTTGCGGTGCGCGACGGTGAGCGCCTGGTGAATATCGGCAAAGCCTATTCCGGCCTGACCGACGTCGAAATTGCCGAGATGACTAAGTGGTTTCTCGAACACAAGGTCGAAGATCAGGGCTCTCGAATGCTGGTGGAACCAAAGATCGTGCTGGAAGTCGCTTTCAACAACATGATGCGATCGGACCGGCACGAAAGTGGATATGCACTACGCTTTCCGAGAATTGTGCGGCTAAGGCCCGACAAGTTGCCGGAAGAGGCGGATACCATCAAGAGGGCGAAGGAAATTTATGAAAAACAAGGAAAATGATAGAGCTTGACGCCTCCGAGTCGCCAGTGGCGCTCACCGCCGCTTTAAGAAAATGACAAGAGCCAGGCGCCTGGCTCTTGCCGTCACCGCTACTCGTCACCGCTTTACTTTCAAGTCAATTGCTTCCCGAGGGGTTCACCGTGGCGTTGTGCTTTGCATCGGCCGTACGCGTCAGCCTGTGAGGCGCAGCAAAGGTGTAGACTCCGAGGTCTGTCACGACTTCGCTCAGGTAGTACACATCACCTACTCGCGTCAGCTTCACCTTGAGTTGCCCGGAGAAACTCCCATCGTGCGTGCTGGGACTGAGGAAGACCGAGGTACCCGGTTCCTCGCCTTGCAGAATCAGCGTTTGACTCGTTTCCGGCGAAGCTCGATACACCTTGTACGTCCCCGCGGGAAACGCCTTCCCGCCAGCCACGAAATCCTGGTTGATATCGACCACGACTCCTATTGTCTCCGCGCGGGCTTCTACAGCCAGCGTAGACAGGCCAGCGATCATGATAAGTGCGCCCAACACAAACTTCTTCATAGTAATTCTCCTTATGTGCTCTGTGGTTACTGCTTTCGGTTGAATGCGAGCGCTTCCGCCAGCTGCTATGAGCAGCCAGACGGAAATCAGCCCTCCAATTAGGCGATTCGGGCCGCCCGATCGGACCCGCTTCGTGAACTTCAAGCCGCGGCCTATACGTGAAGACTGTCTTCAGTGCGCTTTGAGAATTGGATTACGCTCAGAAGGAATGGGTGCGCGAACGCTGTCAATTGTTTGTCAAAAGATGTTGCAATTTGTGAAGAAAAAGGATGCCGCGAAGTAAGAGGATCAGTTCAATGCGTATGCTTCTCTGCGGCCGCGGCCACTGGCATCACGCAGCCATGCGCTACTTCGCAGACCTCATGCTCGAACTGGATGGTGGTGTGGTCAATACGGAATTCACGGTGCAGTCTTTCTTTAACGTCACGCAGGATGCGCTCGCTGGCTGACGGTGGAATGTCGGCGATCGATATATGGCAGGAGAGTGCGCGCGTCTCCGACCCGATGCACCACACGTGCAAGTCGTGAACACCATTGACGCCATCAACCCGCCGCATGGCGGCATCTACGACTTCCAGTTTTATCCCGCGCGGAGTGCCTTCGAGCAAGATGTTCAAAGTTTCGCGCACAATGCCAAAGCCTGACCAGAGAATCAATGCGCCAATTCCAAACGAGAGCGCGGAATCGATCCAGTATTGTCCGGTCGCCAAGATGACCCAGCCGCCCGCAATTACAGCCGCCGTGGAAAGAGTGTCGCCAATTTCATGTAACAGAGCGCTGCGGATATTCACATCGCGGTCAGAGCGATAGAGCAGCAGGGCGATGACGCCGTTCATGACCACGCCAATGGCGGCCACGGCCATCATGAGGCCGGCCCTTACGGGCGCAGGATTCTGCAGGCGCCGAAAGGCTTCGTAGAAGATGAAGAAAGACACCGCCACTAGCGACACCGCATTCACCAGCGCCGCCAGGACTCCGGCGCGGTGGTAGCCATAAGTTTTAGTGGCGCTGGGCGGGCGCGATTGCAGGTAGACCGCCCCGAGCGAAAGCAGCAAGGCGAGGAAGTCCGACAGATTGTGCCCAGCCTCGGATAGCAGCGCCAGGGAATGCGCCCGGATGCCGGCAATCACCAGCAGCACAATGTAAACCAGAGTTACGGCCAGTGAGGTTCGCAGGACTCGGGAAGTCCTTTCCCCCGCACCGTGGCTGGCATGCATGTGCACTACTTCAAGTTTACGGGGATGCTCACGCGGCTTCAAGGGCACGGCCGTAACGCGGAAAGCAAGAGTCCGTGCCAGGTGACAATCGAATACAATGCTTCGTTCTGTTTCGCGAGAGGCCACGGATCTATGCAGACAGCCGAAGTCGTCATTATTGGCGGAGGGATTGTCGGCTCGAGCGTTGCGTATCATCTGACGGCGGCCGGATGCAGAGATGTTCTGGTCATCGAGCGGGAAACCGCTCAGGGAAAGGGTTCGACAGGCAAGAGCATGGGCGGGGTGCGGGCACAATTCTCCACCCCGGTAAACATTCAAATGTCGCTGTATTCGATTCCCTTCTACGCCAGCTTCGAGGACAGGCTGGGACATCCCTGCGGCTATCGCCCCCAGGGATACTTATTTTGCGCCACCGCGGAAAAGCATATGGCTTATCTGCGGGCCAATTATGTCAAACAGGCGGCCATGGGACTCAAGGAGGTGCGACTGATCTCCGGGGACGACATCCGCGGCATGTTTCCGCAGCTTCGCGGGGATGACATTGTGGGCGGAAGTTTCTGTGCGACGGATGGCTTTGTCGATCCTTACAGCGCGATGATCGGATTGATGACCTGGGCGCTCGACCACGGAACCAAGTTGTGGAAGAACGCGGAGGTCACTGGTATTCAATGCGATGCTCAAGGTATTGCCGGAGTGGAAACCACCAAAGGGACGGTGGCTACGCGCAAGGTGGTGAACTGCGCTGGAGCCTGGGCGGCGGGAGTCGCGAAAATGGTCGGTGTGGACCTGCCGGTCGAGCCGTTGCGCCGAATGCTCGTCCCAACCGAGCCGTTCGACCAATTTCCCCACAGCGCGCCCATGATTATCGACATGTCGAACGGATTTCACTTTCGCCCGGAAGGTTTGGGATTCCTGCTGGCATGGAATGATCCGGAAGAAACGACCGGATACAAGACGGGCTTCGATCCATCATTCATCGAGAAAATCTTGACCCGGGCGGCGGACCGCGTGCCAATATTTGAAAACCTTGCGGTGAATCCCAAGCGGGCATGGGCTGGCTTATACGAGATGACGCCGGACCATCATCCGATCTTAGGACCAGCGCCGGGCGTACCGGGGTTCTTTTTGGCTAACGGCTTCAGCGGGCACGGCGTAATGCATGCTCCGGCGACGGGGAGAATCTTGTCGGATTTGATTCTTACCGGACAAACCGATGTGGTTGACGCGTCGTTGCTGGGGCTGTCGCGTTTTGCAGGAGGCCGGATGATCGAGGAAACGGCGGTGCTGTAGCTACCCTATTGCGGGAGGCCCATGCGTTTCAGCAGGTCGAGATAGCGCGGATCAGAGCGGAACGGATCCATCGGTCTAACAACCTTGATGAACTGCAGGCTCTCCGCCTTCGCCGAATAGCCTTTCTCCAGCCAATAGAAAACCTGATCTTTGTCGCCAAGCGCCGCGTAATCATAGGCAATGGAGCCGGGATCGACATACCGGCGTTGAGCCAACTGCTTGAAGAGCTCGACGACTCGGCCTATGGAAGCCTGACTCCCGGACTTGGCATAGACACGGGCAGCATCCTCCGAGATCGCGACCAGTTCATGATCGTTGTTCAAGGTCGCTGCTTTCTTCCATTCCGCCAGCCACAGGTCATATTTGGCCATGTCAAAATATGCCTGAGCCAGGTTGTCGTGTGCACTGGCATAATTCGGATCCATATCGATTGTCTTTCTGAACTGATCCAAGGCCTGATCGTACTGACGCGCGGTCGAATAACTCATTGCGAGATTGTTGTTGAAAGTCAGATTCAAGGGATCCAATTCCAGCGCACGCCTGAATTGAGCATGCGCCTCTTCATGGCGTCCCAGAGAAGACAAAAACAACCCATACCACTGGTGGGCGCTGCCATTGTTGGGGTCAAGTTCCAGAGCATGACGGAATTCTCGCTCTGCCGCATCCCAGTCCCAGAGGGTCACGTCGGCGCCGGCCAGGACCGCGTGGGCCTCCGCCAGAGAGTCATCGATGGCCAGCGCCCTTTGCGCCGCCGCCCGTGCTTTGGGGGCCGCTTCGACGGCTGACACTGGAGCATAGTCGGAAAGAACATAGTAGTAATCGGCCAAGCCCACGTATGCCAGCGCGTAGTTCGGATCTTTCTCAATGGCCTGAGTGAAGTAGTCTTTGGCCTTCTCCAGCGAGTCCTGTGTTCGTTTCTCCCAGTAGAAGCGGCCTTTGAGATACAGCTGGTAGGCCTCTGGATCACTCGTGCCGCCCTTGGCTACCTGCTTCTTAGTTTCGCCCGACAACCGCTCCCGCAGCCGGGCAGAGATTGCGCCGGTGATGTCCTGCTGCACTGCCAGAACATCAGAGAGCTTGCGGTCGTACTGATCACCCCACAGGTTGCGATTGGTGCGGGCGTCGATGAGTTCAACACTGATAACGAGTTGATCTCCACGCTGCACGATTCGGCCGGTGATCACACCTTGCACTTTCAGGTCGTGCGCCACGGCTTGCGGGTCTACGTCATGCCCCTTGTAATGGAAGACGGACGAGCGGGACATCACCGTGAGATTTGGAATTTGAGAGAGGCTGTTGATCAGGCTCTCGGTGAGGCCGTCGCTGAGGTACTCAGTATTGGGATCGTTGCCGGCATTGACGAACGGCATCACCGCCACCGACGAAATTTCCTGGCCGCCACTTCTGCCACGCCATAGAAAGGCTGACGCTACAACGATCCCCAGCACGACGATGCCTGCGACTGACGCCCACAGCACTTTTCGCTTCGGCCCTTTCGCGGGCATTTCACTATCTGCCGCCACCTCGACCCGCGTGGAACTGGAATTCCGACGAAGGCGCTTCAGGTCGGCCAGCATCTCGGCGGCGCTCTGGTAGCGCAGGGCACGATCCTTTTCGAGCGCCTTGTTGATGATGTATTCGAGTTCGGGAGGCAGCTCCGGATTGACGCGTGCCGCAGAAGTTGGTGTCTTGTGCAGCAAAGAGTCAAAGATCAGGGCCGAAGTATTCCCGGAAAAAGCCATGCGGCCGGTGGCCATCTCGTAAAGCACAGCGCCAAAGGAAAACAGGTCTGTGCGCCGGTCGAGGTCCTCGCCCCGCGCCTGCTCGGGTGACATGTAGGCCACCGTGCCCACTGCGGTTCCCGGGCTGGTGAGGTGTGCCTCCAAGGTGGCTTGTTCCGGCGAAACTGCCGACGCCGAGATCTGCGCCCCAGTCAGCTTGGCCAGTCCAAAGTCCAGAATCTTGGCTTGCCCGCGCTTGGTGATGAAAATATTTGCGGGCTTGATGTCGCGGTGCACAATCCCTTCGCTGTGCGCGGCATCGAGGGCATCGGCAATCTGGACGGCCAGGTCCGGCAATTCATCCGCTGGAATGGGACCTGCAGCCAGGCGCTGTTTCAGCGTCTGTCCCGCCATGAATTCCATGGCGATGAACTGGAGGCCTTCTTCCTGCGCGATATCGTGGATGGTGCAGATGTTGGGATGGTTCAGCGCCGAAGCAGAACGTGCTTCTCGCCGGAAACGTTCGAGAGCCTGCGGGTCGTGGGCAAGGTCATCGGGGAGGAATTTTAGCGCCACGTGGCGGCCGAGCCTGAGATCTTCAGCCTCGTACACCACACCCATGCCACCACCGCCGAGCTTCTCCAGAACGCGATAGTGGCCGATGGTTTTGCCAATCATCCCAGCGCTCCCGCCCTTGATGTCGAACGAGAATGCTAGGCTGCGAACGCTGCCAAGTCAAACCTTTCGCGATTCAGCCCTGCTTGTTGCGCGGCTTAGTGGTCTAGTAGATTAGCATGACTTAGATAGGCCGAAGCCGATCATTCCATGACTGTGCACGAGAGAAACTACTGGCTGACCACGGTCGAAATGCCGCGAAGCGACGCGGCGCGACCGCTGGCGCAGAGAGTCGATGTGGCCGTGCTAGGAGCTGGCTTCACGGGTCTGTCGGCGGCGCGGACGCTGGCCAAACGCGGCGCTAAGGTTGCAGTCTTGGAGACACAGACCATCGGATGGGGAGCCAGTTCGCGTAACGGCGGGATGGTGCTCACAGGGATGAAACTGGGCGTCAAGAAACTGATCTCCAGGTACGGGCGGGAGCGGACGCAACGAATGTACGCAGCGTCACTGGCCTCGATTGCTTGCGTGGAGCAGATCGTATGCGAGGAAGGTATTGACTGCAATTTCTCACGTTGCGGACATCTCGAAGTTGCATGTAAGCAGAGGCATTCTGATGACTACACCCGCCAAGTTGAAGTCATCGCGCGTGACTTTAATCACCAATTGCGGATTGTGCCGAGGGAAGATTTAAACTCGGAAATCGGCTCATCCATCTACTACGGCGGCCTGGTGGACGAGGACAGCGCGGGCCTGAATCCAGCAAAGTACACAGCGGGCCTGGCGCGTGCGGCTGAACACGCGGGTGCGGAAATCTTCGAGAACGCACGCGTAGAAAAAATCGACCGTGAGGCGCGGCAGGGCACGCAGGGCTGGCGAGTCACGACCTCTCGCGGTACTCTCTGGGCGGGCGATGTTTTCATCGGTACCAGCGGCTATACCGGATCAGCAACGCCGGCACTGCGGAAAAAGATCATTCCCATCGGGTCATACATCATCACCACAGAGGTTTTGCCCGAAGCCCTGGCGCGGCGGCTGAGCCCACGCAATCGCATGATCTACGATTCCAAAAACTATCTCTATTACTACCGCCTTACTCCCGACAACCGTTTGCTGTTTGGCGGTCGCGCTGCTTTTTTTCCTGAAACACAAGACTCGATCCGCCTAAGCGCGAAAATTCTGCGACGAGGGATGATCGATGTGTATCCGCAGTTGCGCGACGTGAAAATCGAATATGTTTGGGGCGGAACCCTGGATTTTGCTTTCGACATCATGCCGCATGCTGGACAGAGGGATGGAATTTATTTCGCCCTCGGATATGCGGGCCACGGCGTAGCCATGGCGACCTGGCAGGGACAGAAGATGGCGGAGATGATCGCTGGCGACAAGCCGGAAAATCCCTTCGTTGGGATTCCATTCCCAGGCGCGCCGCTTGGCTTGTACAACGGGAACCCCTGGTTCTTGCCGTTCGCGGGCGGCTGGTACAAGTTCCTCGATTGGGTGAGTTGAAGCGCAGAACGAACAAAGCGGACACTCTGGCCCCATTGGCGAGAATTTATTTGGTTCTGCCGCCCTCCACCTTCAGCCTATCGGCTGCCCCCGCCTGCGCCGCTGCCAGTCTCGCCGTCAGTACGCGGAACGGAGAACAGGCCACGTAGTCCATCCCGACCTGATGGCAGAACTCGACTGACGAGGGATCGCCTCCATGCTCCCCGCAAATTCCGACTTCGAGGTTGGGGCGGGTCTTGCGTCCGCGCTCAATGCCGATGCGAACCAGTTCCCCAACGCCCTCGCGATCAATGACGGCAAACGGATCCTGTTTGAGCATGCCTTCGGCCAAATATGTGGGCAAGAATTTATTGATGTCGTCCCGCGAGAAGCCGAACGTGGTCTGCGTGAGATCATTGGTACCGAAGGAGAAAAATTCCGCTTCCTTGGCAATCTCATCCGCGACCAGACAGGCGCGCGGCAACTCGATCATGGTCCCAACCAGATAGTGCACCTTCGCTTTCTTCTCTTTGAAGACTTCTTCCGCTACCCGGCGCACGATGCCGCCCTGATGAGCCATCTCTTTGACAGTGGCAATCAAGGGGATCATGACTTCCGCGTGTGTTTTCACGCCCTTCTTCTCGACCTCAACCGCAGCCTCGAAAATGGCGCGAGCCTGCATTTCCGTGATCTCGGGATAGGTGATTCCCAAACGGCAGCCGCGATGGCCGAGCATGGGATTGAACTCGTGCAACTCTTCCACCCGCCGCAGCAGTGTCGGAATGAGCTTCTTCAAATCGGTGAACTGTTTCGCACCGTACTCGTGATATTCGTCGGTGAGTGCCTTTTTCTGCTGGGCCTTTGCATAGGGGAGAGCTGCGATGTCCACCATTAACTTTTCGCGCTTGGGAAGAAATTCGTGCAATGGAGGGTCGAGCAGGCGAATGGTGACCGGAAGGCCATCCATCGCGCGGAAAAGACCTGCGAAGTCCGCCCGCTGCATGGGCAACAGCTTTTTCAGCGCGGCCCGACGGTCTTCCTCGTTATCAGTGAGAATCATCGCCCGCATATGCGGGATGCGATCTTCTGCAAAGAACATGTGCTCGGTCCGGCACAGTCCGATCCCTTCGGCGCCAAACGCCCGCGCCTGAATGGCATCTCGCGGTATGTCGGCATTGGCACGCACGCCGATTTTGCGGAAGGGTTCGGCCCAACTCATCAGAGTCAGCAGTTCCTGATCGTCCGACTTTGCTTCGACGGTCTTGAGCTTGCCCTTGATCACGCGTCCGGTCGTGCCATCGAGAGAGATCCAGTCTCCTGCCTTGAATATCTGACCTTTGACGCGCATCTCCCCAGCCCGCTCGTCGACTTGAATATCGCCTGCGCCTGCCACGCAGCATTTGCCCATGCCGCGCGTGACCACGGCCGCGTGGCTGGTCATACCACCACGTGAAGTCAAAATGCCGACCGCGACCTCCATGCCATGAATGTCCTCGGGTGTGGTTTCCGCCCGTACCAGAATGACGGGATTTTTTCTGTCGTGGCCAGCTTTGGCTACTGCTTCATCGGCAGTGAATACGATTTGCCCGACGGCTGCTCCCGGCGACGCGGGCAGACCCGTAGCCAGCACCTCAACCTTGGTGCTCTTTTCATCCAGCCGCGGAACCAGGAAGTCGTAAAGCTGGTTGGGTTCCACACGGAAAATAGCTTCGTCCTTTGTGATTAATCCCTCTTCCACCATTTGGAGGGCAACCCGTACGGCAGCACGACCCGTACGTTTGCCGTTGCGGGTCTGCAACATGTAGAGCTTGCCATCCTGGATGGTGAACTCGAAATCCTGCATGTCGCGATAGTGCTTTTCCAGACGGGTGGTGATGTCGCGCAGTTGATCATAGACGGCCGGCATGACCTTTTGCAGTTCGAGGATTGGAACCGGTGTGCGCACACCCGAAACCACGTCCTCGCCTTGAGCGTTCATCAGGAACTCGCCGTAAAATTCCTTCGCGCCGGTAGCAGGATTTCTAGTGAAGCCCACGCCCGTGCCACTGGTCTCGCCAAGGTTGCCGAACACCATGGCCTGCACGTTGACCGCTGTCCCTAGATCGTCGGAAATATTGTTGATCCGGCGATAATGCTTGGCGCGGTCGTTCTGCCAGGAGCGGAATACAGCATCACGCGCCATGACCAGTTGATCGTGCGGATCCTGGGGGAAGTCGCTCTTGGTGTGCTTTTTGACGACCTTCTTGTATTCCGCAATGACCTCTTTCAAGGCTTTAGCGTCGAGGCCGGTATCAAGATTCACTTTCTTTTGCTTCTTCTTGGCGTCGAAGACTTCGTCAAACTCCGCCTTGGGAATGTCCAGCACCACGTTACCGAACATCTGGATCAGACGTCGATAAGAGTCAGCCGCAAAGCGAGGATTGTGGCTGCGTTTCGCCAGTGCCTCGACGCTCTCATCGTTCAGGCCAAGATTCAAAATCGTGTCCATCATGCCCGGCATAGAGAACTTTGCACCGGAACGCACGCTCACGAGCAGAGGGCTCTCGCCTTTGCCCAGCTTCTGCGCCTGCAATTGTTCGAGGCGCGCGAGTGCGTCTTCCATCTGGTGGTCAACCTCGGTCGATACACCTCCGTGCCGCATATATTCCCGGCATGCTTCCGTCTGGATGGTGAACCCCGGAGGGACGGGCAACCCTGCATTGGTCATCTCAGCCAAGCCGGCACCCTTGCCGCCCAGTTCATCTTTCATCTTGCCGTTACCGTCGGCCTTCCCGCCGCCGAAGAAGTAGACGTATTGCGGGGCCGGTTTCTTTACATCGGTTGTGATTTCTGTTTCGGGGAATGTCTGCGTCGCCATAATCAGTCCTTTATTGTCTGCAAGATTCCTTAGATTCCTTGGATTCCTTGCCTTCCGTCACGATCTCGGAGAAGTCCGCGATCGTCGAGAACTCCTTCAGCAGCGTTCTCAAAAGCGCGAGCCGATTCGCTCGGATGCGTTCATCCTCAACCATGACCATCACTTTGTCGAAGAAACCGTCGACTTGCTCTCTCACCGTCGAAAGCAGGAGCAACGCATCACCATACTCTTTATTCAGCCGATGCGCTTCAATCCTCCCAGCATTGACCTCCATAAAGGCTGCAAGATTCTTTTCTTCATGCGAGGATTCAGGCAGATGCTCGAACGTCAATGCCGGCTTGATGCCCTTCTCCTCCGCCTGCCTCAGGATATTCCGCATACGTTTGCATGCCGCAGCAATCGCTAGAAAGTCAGGCATGTGAAGAAGGGCTGTAACAGCCTTGGCCCTTGCGATCGCATCCAACACGTCGTCCGAATCGGCAGCTAATACTGCATTCACCACGTCATATCTGAACCCGAGCGCGTCCTTCAGACAAAACTCCAAACGCTCGCGGAAGAAGTTGCGTAAGGCGTTCGTGTAGTGAACCGTCGAGGAGAATTTTTGCTCTGCCGTTGAGTCGCGGTAGGCTTCGCGCGCGTCCACAAAAAGCTGGGCCAGGCCGATCGGCAGCTTGTGTTCCGCAATCGTCTTAACAATCCCATTGGCCTGCCGCCGCAAAGCGAATGGATCTTTCGATCCCGTGGGCTGCAGTCCGAGCGCGAACATTCCGGCTATAGTGTCAGCTTTATCGCCGATTGAGAGGACCGCAGCCTCGACTGTCCGGGGCACGGAGTCTTCCATGGATTCCGGCTTGTAATGATCGTAAATGGCGTCCGCAATTGCAAACCGCGCGTTTTCCGGGAGGTCAGGATCGAGTTCCTGCACGCGAGCGTACAATCCGCCCACAATTCCCTGCAGTTCGGTAAACTCTTTCACCAGTTCGGTAGTCAGGTCGGTCTTCGCTAAACATGCGGCTTTGTGAATAACGCCGGGACGAATTGGCATCCCACTCTGCCGGATGATTTCGGACAACCAACTGCAGAGCCGCTGCACCCGGACCGCTTTGTCATAGTAACTGCCCAGATCCTTCTGGAAAGTAACCTGCCTGAGCCACCGCACGCGTTCGCGCAGTGGGTGCTTCTGGTCGGTCCGCCAGAAAAAACGTGCGTCGTTGAAACGGGCGCGGAGTACCCGCTCATGTCCATGACGGATGACGCCTTGCGGATCACCGTCGGTGTTCAGCACAGCGAGAAAATGCGGCAGCAGCCTATGTTGGCCATCCTCGATCGCAAAATATTTTTGATGATCACGCATCACCGTGACCAGAACTTCCTGCGGCAGCTCAAGGAATTCTGGATCGAAGTTTCCAAGAATGATGGACGGAAACTCAGTAAGATTGACGACCGTATCCAAAAGATTCTTGTCTTCTCGCCAATGCGCCTCGGGGATGGTCCGAGTGGCCGCGTCGAGTTGCCTGCGGATTTGCTGCTCGCGCTCCCCACGGCCCAGAACCTTGGCTTGTCGCAAGGCCTCCACATAGCGTGAACCCGCACGAGGAACTTGCACCTTGTTATCGGCGAGTATTCGATGTCCGCGCGACTGGTTGCCAGCGCGTACTCCATCGAATTCGAGAGGAACTACTTCATCGTCGAGCATGGCCACTAACCAACGCACCGGACGCACGAATTTCTCAGCAGGGTTACGCCAGTACATATTCTTCGGCCAATAAATCGATGCCATCTCTTTAGCAAGCATCTCGCTCAAGACTTCGCGTGCCGCTCGGCCTTTCCGGGTTACTTTGGCTGCCAGGTACTCGCCCTTCGCAGTTATCACCCGCTCCAGATGCGCGACATCCACGCCGGCTTTTCTGGCAAAAGCTTGCACGGCCGCAGTGGGCTGACCATCCTTGTAGGCCGCATTCACGGAGGGCCCGGTGACTTGATCAGTGACGTCCCGCTGCACGGCTGGAATTCCGGAAGCGAGAACCGCGAGGCGGCGCGGCGTATCGAGTCCCGAAATTGTGTCAGTCGGCGAGAGACGTTCGCGGTTCAGCAATTTGTGAACGCGTTCCCGCAGTTCCAGCGATGCGGCATCAATCATCCGCGCCGGAATCTCTTCGCAACCGATCTCTAGTAAGAAATCTGGCATTCAATAGTCTCTATATTTGTTGTCATCCTCTATATTCTGTTGTCATCTATATTCTGTTGTCATCCCGAGCGTAGTTACTCGGTTCGCTTGCGAACGGAGCAACGGAGCCGAGGGAACCTATTCCGTGCGAATGTGCCGGCTGTAGGATCCTTACGACTGCGCGGGAAATTCGCTTCGCGAAGTTCCCACTTCGTTCAGGATGACAAATCATGAGGCTGTGGGTGCAACTTCCATTTTCTTCTTCGGCCTGGACTTCTCCTCTTTTTCTTTTTGTTCTTTCTCCTCGCACAACGGCCTGTCAGACTGCTGATCCACGTAGGCCTTCGCAATTCCCACCGCTAGCGCTCGCACGCGCGCGATGACTCCCACGCGCTCGGTCACCGAAATTGCGCCCCGGGCATCGAGGATGTTGAACAGGTGCGAGCACTTCAGGCAAAGATCATAGGCAGCAAGCAAGGGAAAACGCTTCTTGTTTCGAGCATGACCATCGGCTTCGCTCTTCTCTTTGCTCAGCGCGGCGTATCCATCGAGCAGGTTCTTGCATTCCGCCTCGCACAGCTCGAAGTGCCTCCACGCTTTTTCGACGTCAGCGGCCTCAAAGTTGTACACCGAAAACTGCAGTTCTTCCGCCAGCCGCACGTCGCCGTAGGTCGTCGCCCGGCCAGTCTCAGGATCACGCGCCCAGATGATGTCATAGATTGAATCTACATCCTGCAAGAACGCTGCGATACGCTCGAGGCCGTAGGTCAGCTCGGCCGAGATGGGATCCAGATCGACTCCGCCGCACTGCTGGAAATACGTAAACTGCGTAACCTCCAGACTATCGAGCATCACCTGCCAGCCGATGCCCCATGCACCCAGTGTCGGCGACTCCCAGTTGTCCTCTTCGAACTTGAGGTCGTGCTGGCGTAGATCAATGCCGATGGCACCCAGCGACTCGAGATAAAGTTCCTGCACATTATCCGGCGGCGGCTTCAGGACGACCTGCAGCTGCATGTGCTTGTAGAGCCGATTGGGATTCTCCCCATAGCGCCCATCGGCTGGCCGGCGAGACGGCTGCACATACGCCACTTTGTACGGATTCGGTCCGAGCACGCGCAGGAAGGTTTCAGGCGCCATAGTCCCCGCGCCGACCTCGACGTCGTAAGGCTGCTGCACAACGCAACCGCGCTCCGCCCAGAAGGTCTGCAGCCGGAGGATGAGCTCCTGGAAGGTTGGCGGATTGGTTTTGGGTGGATTCACGGTTGGATTACGTGTCCGACCTGCGCATTAGCATTTGGCAATCAGCATTTAGCTCTTACCCGTCCGAGCCGACCTTCGCAATAGACGCCGAGAACCTCTCATGACCAAATGCCAAGTGCTAAATGCTAACTGTCAATTTTCTCCAGCATTGCGGCCGTCACCAGTTTCTTTTCAATGTGACGCTGCAGCGCTTGGATCAAGAATTTTCGCAAATCGGCTCCCTGGATCTTTGGCCAAGGCGTCCCAGCGAAACTATCGACTGGAGCGAGGAACATGCACGCGGCCAGTTTCCGCGAGTCGCTCGACATCTCCGACGACGCCAACCGCTTGTCTTCCGCGCACATCAACCCGTCCGCCAAAGCGTGGAAAAATGCCCGGCTTCCATTCAGCGTTCGGCCACACACGGTGCACTCCGAAAGCTCCGGCAAGTAGCCCATGAGCCGAGTCATCCAGAGATCAAAGTACGTGATCGGCATCCAGACATTGGATCCGCGCAACCCAACCAACACCGAAAGCACCAGCCGAAATACCGCGTCGTTGGCCTCGCGGTCCGGCAACAACTCGTCCAGCAATTCCACCACATGGCTCAGCGCCACCGCGCGCGGATAACCCACTTCCGTGGCCAGCGGCGATTCCAGCACTTCGCAGGAATCCAACCGTGCCAACTCCTGCCACTCGCGGTCTTCGTAAAATGCGCGGACGTAAGTCAGCGGCTCCAGCGCCCCGCC
This sequence comes from uncultured Acidobacteriota bacterium, assembly GCA_963696025.1. Taxonomy (GTDB): domain Bacteria; phylum Acidobacteriota; class Terriglobia; order Terriglobales; family Acidobacteriaceae; genus JABCYV01. The sequence continues at coordinate 739,440 of CAVOII010000010.1, read as the reverse complement.
AAACCGGCGTTTGGACTTCTTAGCCGAACGCGCCACTCCGCGAACTTTTCCCTCAAGGCGCGTGAAAAGCGTGACCAGCAAATCCGCCTCGCGCAAGGGATACGTGCGCAGGACGATCGCTTCCGACTCCTTCAGTGCCATGGAAGCCAGCAGATAATCTTTGATTGTAACGGAGCGGTGGGAGGATGGAAAGGCGTCGACTCAAGCTATCAGCCCTCAGATTTCAACTCTCAACCTTCAGCGACTTTTTAGCCGAATGTAAAAGGCGCACACCCCAACACGGACATGCGCCTTGGAGTCTCCCACAAGCTCAGAAAAGGCTGCTGATAGCTGACAACTGAAGGCTGAAAGCCGGTCTACCGCCCATAATACTTGGCGTTGCGCTCGGTGAAAGATGCCCACTTCTCCGGCAGATCGTCAAGCGCGAAGATGGCCGACACTGGGCACACTGGCACGCAGGCGCCACAGTCGATGCACTCCACCGGATCGATGTAGAGCATCTCTTCTTCACCGTGCGCGGGCTCATCCTTTTTGGGATGAATGCAATCCACCGGGCATGCGTCGACGCAAGCGGTGTCTTTCGTCCCGATGCAGGGTTCTGCGATCACATAGGTCATAAGGTCCGTATCTCCTGATATTCCCAGCTTACCAGAACCGGTAATTCTAGCAAGAATGGGCCGCTGACGTACAGGACGATGCCCCGGTGGTGATGTCCTAAGTCCGGCTTTGCTTTGCGACCTTAGCGGTTCTCTTTGCGAACATTGCGGTCAAAAGAACTCAAGCGCAAAGAGCGCCAAGGCCTCGCAGACTGCGCAAAGATAACTGCTCAAGCGGCCACGGAGATTCGACGGATCAGGTCTTCCTGCTCGGTTCTGCTCTCCGCGCCAATGGTAAGGGCATCGAGCACTCCCAGTGACAAGGCGTACTTCAAAGCTTCGTCCGGCCGCGTCCGCATATCCCCCTGACCCAGGATCTTCATTCCGATGACACCTTTTCCCGCCGCTTTCATTTCACGGAGCACGCCAACAACAGTCTCTGGGCCGGCATCCATGTGCGACCCAATGGGGTTGATCCGCGCCAAGTCGACTTCGACCCAGGGAGACTTGGCCGCCGCTCGCAAAGCCTCAATGCTGTGGCACGAACATCCATGCGTGCGGATGATACCCTTTTCCTTCGCCTCCGAAAGAACATCCTTCGTCCCCTTGAAGCGTTCGGTCCAGTCGCCTTCAGTCAGACAATGCGTCAGGCAAATGTCGAGGTAGTCGGTTCCGAGTTCTCGGCGAAAGCGGTCAAGGTCGGTACGAGTTGAGGCGGCATCGCGGGCCCAGGTCTTGGTGAGGACGGTGACTTGGTCGCGAGGCAGATGCTTCAGAGCCTCCGCTACGTGGGGATGACTTCCGTAGGCATCCGCGGCGTCGAAAAATCGCAAACCGTGGTCATACCCGTTGAGCAGCAATTCAGAAAGACCTTTGACCCCAAGCGCTGTCTGGTTAGAGTGATGTCCAGAGCCCACCGTGCCCGTTCCCATGGCGAGCCGACTGGTCTTAATGCCGGTCTTTCCGATTACCACCGTATCTGAGGCGCTAAACTTCCGCGGCAGACTGGTCAGTGCCAAGGAAGGTTGGTTTGGCGCCTTGGCAGTGATCCATGCCGCTCCAAGGCCATAAGCTGTACGTGTAAGGAATTCTCTGCGCTTCATCGGGCCCACCTTAGCGAAGCATTGCAGGGGTCAATACCTATCTAATGGACGTATGGATGAGTCGCTTGGATATCAGCCGAGCTTTTGCATCACACTAGCGTGTTTGCACCAACTCCCGCTCCTGGCTGGGTTCATACTCAACGATGTATCCTGCCACCGCGCTGGCAGCAACAGTCAAAGGACTAGCTAGATACATCTGTCCGGGGCCGCTACGTCCGGGGAAATTGCGGTTTTGCGCGCTGATCACCACCTGCTCAGGCCGCGTGGTCACGCCCGGCCCAGCGTTGATGCATGCCCCGCAACTGGGTTCGATCACGTGCGCTCCGGCTTTCTGGAAAATATCGAGATAGCCCTTGCCTACGCAGTATTCGCGAGTCTCCTGTGATCCGAATTGAATGTAAAACTGCACCGAATCCGCCACGCGCCTTCCATGCCTGAGTGCATCCGCCAGCACTTGCGCGTACATGTCCATGTCTTCGTTTTTTCCCGCGGTGCAAGTGCCGCCGTACGCGAGCTCCACCGGCACGGGGGTGTTCAGCTCACGGATATATTTGCCATTTCCGGGATCCCCAGGCGTGGCGACCATGGGTGTGATTTCGAACGCATCCAGCTCAATCACATGCGCGTACCGCGCGTTACAATCGCTGGTGAGACCTTCGATCATTGTTTCGGCTTTCTTACGATCCATGCCGCGGCGTTCCATGAGGAACTCCACCGCTTTCTTGTCAGGCGCAACAATGCCCGTGAATCCACCAATCTCCGCTGCCATGTTGGTCATGGTGGCGCGTTCGTCGACGCTCAGCTCTTCAATTGCCTCCCCGGCGTACTCGATAACCTTAGCCAGCGCTTTGCCGGTCCTCACGTAGTCGAGTGCCAGAATTTTCAGGATGAAATCTTTGGCGGTCACATTGGGATGCTTGCGTCCTCGGACGATTACTTTCACTGATTCCGGCACGCGCACGCGCACGTCTTTCGTAATCCAGGAATTGAATACATCCGTCGTGCCGATTCCGAACGCGATGCATCCAATTGCCCCGGAATGCGGTGTATGAGAATCGGATCCCACAATTAACTGTCCCGGCAGGGCATAGCTTTCAAGAACTACAGAATGGCAGATACCTTCCGAGCCTTTGCGGTCGGTTAACTCCCCGTGCAACCGGATGCCGCGTTGTTTGGCGAAGTCCCCCTGTTTCAGTTTCAGCTGAGTAGCTAAATCAAGCAGGCCCATCTTCCTCTTCTGCTCGGAGAGGACTTCGTCGAGAAAGGTCAGATGGTCGCGGAAGAACACGACAGACGAAGCATCGTTCACGGGCGCATCGCGCCCCACCAAGTGATCAAAGAAAATCGCCGCCATCGGGGTGACGTATTCGTGGCTGAAGCGCAGGTCGGTACGGGCAAAGCCGGCATCGCCCGGTTTAACGGCGTCAACGCCAACTTGCTCGGAAGTCGAGCTGCGCTCGCCCTGGCGGATGGGGACACCCGCCCCTACACCTGGCCCAACCATGTGACGTGCGAAAATTTTCTCCGCCAGAGTCATGGGACGAGGTTTGGTATCAAGCGGCGGCAAAAAGACCTTGCCTTGCATCCGGGCGACATTGAAATTGAACAGCCCGCCGTGCTCGATGATTTGCCGCGTGATTTCGTCTTCACCTTGAGTGAACTCGGAAAGGGGACTCTCCTGTCCTGCGCGAATCTTATCGATCAAAGAAAAATTGGTCGAAGTCAGTACACCCAGATTCTGGCAGTTCTGCTTGTAGATACGCTCGATGTTCTCAGCGATCACGATCTTTATCCCGGCACAAAGTTCCGCATACGGAGACTGTTCGCGGCTTGATCCCTTGCCCCGTCGCTTCCCACTCACGGCTGCCACGAACCCGCCCTTTTTAACATCCCCGCGCTGGATAGGCGTTTCGTTGCCGCACTTCAGGCCGGTGTAGGGAAATTCTCCCAGGGTCTCATCGAAGAAAAAACAGATGTGCGCGGGAGTGATCTCGTCCGTCGAAATATCGTCGCGCAGCTTGGGATTGCTGGCGGGATTTTTCGTATCCCAAGGCAGGTCTTCACCTGCGAGCTGCCGTCTAATGAGCTCTGGATCTTCGGTGAGAAACAGTATGCGTCCCTTCAGACGCACTCTGTCAGGACGTTTTTCGACCTTGCGTTCCAGAAGTGAACTGATCACAACCTATTGTAACGCGAGCCTCGGTTGCAGCACGGATCAAAGGGCTTTAACCACAGAGGACACAAAGGTACACAAAGGAACTCCTAGCCTGCGAATTCCTTCGTGTGACTTAGTGTCCTCTGTTGTTCAGAGTTGAGTGATGCCCGTGGTCCCGGTCATACTTCTCGCCAGCGGGGATTGCCACTGCTAATCGATTGTCTTTCGGCGCCAGTGGGCAAGTAGCGTAAGGGGTCACAGAACAAGGCGGATTGTAAGCTCGATTGAAGTCGAGTACGACGGTGCCGTTCGCCACCGGTTCGGTGTCCAGGAAACGGCCTCCGGGATAGGTGTCGGTCTTGCTGCTCAGATCATTGAAGACAAAGAAGAGTCCCTTCGCGGGATCGCCACCCAGGTCATTCAGCCGATATTCCTGGCCATTGATTTTGAACACGGCCGTTCCGGCGACCGGCGTGGGAGTTACGTCGCCGAGCACGTTGGGAACGTCGACGGTTTTCTTGCCCTCAGCCGGCAGCCAGTTTGCGGTCACACGATACGACAAGTCGAGCGGAAAAAACATCGGGCTGTGATAATTCTTTGCCGCTTCGCTATCGACGTCTTTAAGCCGAATACCGACGCGATCGCCGCGCACGATCACCTTGAAGCGCAGGCTGCCAAGCTCGACCACCGTCGGATGACCAGAAGGATCCGGGTCGAGTTTGATAGTGGTGACCGGCTTAGCGTCTACAGTCGCCTCAACTCCGGAAGCAAGCTTGAGGGTCACATCTTTTCCCTGCAGTTCGAAAACGCCAGCGTGAGTTTGCCCCTTGGGAAAGACGATGGCACTCGCCGGATCAGTACCGAAGCTATTCTCACCAGGTTTGAGCCAGAATAAACCCGCCAGAGGCAGCCAGTTTTGCTTCCGGTCGTCGATTAATTCGGTTTTCCATTTCTCAAACAATTGCTGATAAGCGGAATCGACGGATAGTCGCGCCGGCTGGTCCGCTGCCCTAACCGCGCTCGCAAACAACAGGGCAGCTATGGTCATGAACATCATCGCGAATCTCATGTTTTAGTCCTCAGCATCGCTCCATCATCTTTTATATTCCGCTACGTCAGGTAAAGGTTCCAATCCGCGTCCGGCGAAAATCTGCTCAAATTCGGTCAGTAACGCGGAGTGCACCAATCCGTTCGAGGCCAGAGTTTCGCGGCTATTGAGTTGAAATGGGCCGCCACTAAAATCCGTGACCTTACCTCCGGATTCCTCGACGATCAGAACTCCCGCGGCAGTATCCCAGGGGTTGAGATTGAACTCCCAGAATCCGTCGAATCTTCCGCAAGCCACGTTGCACAGGTCAAGAGCTGCCGAGCCGGCGCGCCGCACGCCGTGGGTACGCAGCGTGATCTGATGATAAAAAAATATATTCGGATTCTTGTGCCGCTTGTGACTGGGAAACCCCGTTCCCACCAGGCACTCCGCCAGGTTCGAGATTTTCGAGACCGCTATGCGCTCCTGATTCAGGTACGCGCCGCTTCCCTGCTCCGCCGCGAATAGCTCGTCCCGGGTCGGATCGTAAATTACCCCTGCGATCCGGCGCCCTTTATATTCCACCGCCATTGAAACGCAGAACACCGGGAAACCATGGGCGAAGTTGGTCGTGCCATCCAGCGGATCCACGTACCAGCGATAATCACTGCCGGTGTCTACCAACCCTTGTTCTTCGCCCAAAACATCGTGCGTGGGCCATTGTTTGCGGATACGCTCGCGGATCAATGCCTCCGATTTACGATCGGCGACCGTCACCAGGTCGGCTTCGCCTTTGTATTCGACCTTGACGTGTTGCTGGAAATAACTTATTAGCAAGCCGCCTGCTTCGCGCGCAATCTCCGTGATAGCAGGAACGAACTCGTTATGGTTCGATGCGTTCAAGATGTTGATCAGATTTCAGATGAAGATTTGAGGATTTGAAGATCGGAGCAGCTGTCCCGAGGAAATCTAAAATCTGAAATCTTCAATCCTCGGCCTATCTTCGTTTCCCACCGTCCTCGGCGATGTACATGATCTCGTGTTTGAAGATGAACAGATTGGGCTGATCTTCGCGCGTCAGTCGCACCATGTTCTTGTCGTAATATTCAATCCAGCCGCGCACTACTTCACCGTCAGCCAGCTTGATGCTGACGGGCTTCTGCTTTTCACCTAGCGACTTCAAATAGGCCGCTTCCTCTGACGTCTCCTCGGGAGGGGCTGGTCTTCCTTTTCGCGGTGGGCCGGGCAATCCTTGTCCATGAAAGGGCATAGATGGCATTTTACACGGTGCTCACATCGGCCCCGAATGTGGGCGCGAGCGGGACGCTCGCGCTTACACTTTAGTAAGTGCGGACGGCTTTTCGAGCACACTAGAAAGTGACTTTTAAACCGAATTCCATCTGACGAGGGGCGCCCAACGTGAAGATGCCGGATCCAATACCGGTGCGGTTGGCGGCCCTTCCCGTTTGGACGCCGTTTAGTATGGTCCGTTGCGCAGTTGTGCCGTTAACCTCTCCCGGTTGACCACCCAAAATTCCTAGCAGCAAATTGTTAGGGCCGTCGAAGTTGGCGAAGTTGAAAACGTTGAACACAGACACCCTGGGCTCGACTGTTAATCCTTCTCTGATCTTGAACTGCCATGCCAATGCGGTATCGACAGTTCGCAGCCACGACAAGCCCTCATTACCGAGCGGAGCGGATTGGAGGATCGGAGTAACCGCGCCCAGCCTTTGCAACTGATCGCCTCGAAGCAAATTTGCGGTCACCAAAGCCTGACCCGCAGGCGTCAGCCGGCCACCAGAGTTAGAGTTGTAGGTTTGGATGAAGTTGTTGAGATTGCTGGCAGTGATGGTTCGACCGAACGAGCCTATGCTGGTGCCGGGCACAATATCACCATAAGAACTGTTCCCGGTTAGGCTTTGCCCCCCAAACGATCCGTCACCCGTAACATCCGTGCGAAAGATTTCACCGGGCACCCCACCACTGGCTGGCAAGAAAAGAGTTTGCGGCAAGGGCGAAGCGAAGTGTCCGATAAAGCTCAACCGGGCACTGAATGGGAGTTCCATGATCGTTCCGAAGGAAACCTGATGTTTCCGGTCCTGCGATGCCTGTCCGAAAAACTTGGTGGGGCTGTTGAAGTCGGCTGCGAGTGGTGTTAGGTCCTGGTCTCCGATCCCACCGGCAACGTTGCTCTTGAAAACCGAATGGTTGTAGGACAGCAGCAGATTCATGCTTTGGACTTTACGCAGCGGATTGCTGATTTGGCTTCGCAGCGCCACTTGCACACCGCTGTAGAGCGAACGTCCCTGCGGGAAGAACATGACGTTGCGTCCCACCAGGGGATTGACTCCGGCGAAAGCCGCGCCGGCATTGTTTGGATTCAGACCGAATAACGCCGCCGGAAAACCGGCAAGATATTGGCCACCAGAGTCCAGGCCGTGGCCGGCAAAATCCGCAATGCTGGCGCTCGGAACTTTCGCCAAGTAGCAAGTGACGGCCACCTGCGAGCTGGCGCCGGCGCTGGTTGCAGCTGGACAACCGAGCGGAGTTACCGTGGCTGTTATGGCGCTCAAAGCTGCATTGGTGTTCAGGAAGGCTGCATCGCCAACGTGATTGGTATCTTGACCAAGCAGATAATGCGTGCTCACGTTGCGCACATAGTCCAGGCTAAGCACCGACCCTTGGCGCACCTGGTGCTCCAGGCCGATGTTCATTTGCACTGTGCGCGGAGTCTGAAAGTTGGGGGCCAGTATGCCTTGCTGGCTGCTTAACACTTGGCCTAGGAAATTAGGATTCGGGGAACTCGACGTGAGTGCTGCGCTTGCCGCCTGGAATTGTGTCTGCAGATTTGCGATCGCGTTCTCCACGTTCCCTACCGGTTGTCCGCAGATGCCCGTCGCGGGTTGCGGCACGTTGCCAGGGAAAATCACCACTCCATGGCTGGCACACGGGTCGTTCGCCTGCGCGTTGAACTGACCGGTGGCAGAACGAACCACACGGTCCGACAGGACGTTCTGCAGCTCCGAATTGTCATAATACATTCCAATTCCCGCTCGGATGACGGTTCTTCCACTCTTGCCAGGGTCCCAGGCAACTCCGAAACCCGGAGCGATGTTCAAGTTCGGCTGGCGCACGCGATTTCCAATGCCCGGCAGAAAGCCGAACTCATTCAACAGACTGCTATTGCCACTGCAGGGAGCAAGCGGACCGAAAGAGCTGGCCACCGCCGAACAAGGAATCGCGGGCAAATCGGAATCCGTACGTCCAGTATCACGCACATAGCTCACGCCGTAACTGATGGTCAGATTCGGAAGGAGTTTCCACTGATCAGCTGCGTACGCCTGAATTCGCGTGTCGCCCCAACCACCGCACCGAGAACCAAAGGCGGACTTTGCGCTGAAACATCCAAAGCCGTTCCCCAATGCGACGCTGTCAACCGGATAATTCAGCGGATTATTCGCGCCGCCTGGGAATGGTCCGGTCGCCGCGAAAGCAGTTGAAGCTGCACCAGTATCCGCGCTCACTTGCGGCTCAAGGCCAAACAAATTGGCGAAAACCAGACTGTCAATCCAGTTCACCTCAAAGCCAAAGTGAAACGTATGCGGCCCCAGGGTTCTGCCGCCACCGTACCCGATCTCCTTGCTGGATTGGATCGTATGCTGCGGCGCCAGTGGGCTGGAGCCGCTGGCGAATCCGGATCCGCCGCCGAACTTCAAACTAACCCTCGGTGCCAGATCGAAAGCGCTAACGGCGTTCGCGATGTCGTTGGAAAAACGGTTGTATGCGAAGCGGACGCTGTGTGTATAAGCGCCACGATTGAAGTCCAAGCCGACCGCGTGGCTCGGGGTATTGTCATGGTTCTTGAACAGTTGAAAGTTGCTTCCGTCAGTGGAATTGATCCCGTTGTTGTTATCGAAGAGGAAGCGGTAGAACAGTCGGGCTGCCGGCGACAACTGGTAATCCAGGCGGCCATCGACTTCGGTTTCCCGAAAAGGAGAGCTGTATTTTCCATCGACGACATTAAAGGGCGCGTTGAATACGGCCGGCGCCATCCAATCCTGTTTGAAATACTCGCCCGCCACAAAAAAGAAGAGCTTGTCTTTTTCCAAGGCGCCTCCGACTGCGCCGCCGAAGACCTCGCGCGAGTAAGAGTTGTCCTGTCCGCCGGGAAAGTTTGCTGTGCCTAAAGTTTTGTTGCGAAAGTTGCCGAAAACCTCCCCGTGAAGATCATTCGCGCCAGATTTTGTCAGCACATTCACCGCACCCGCAGATGTGAGCGCGGCAGCTCCTCCCAGGTTGGATTGTCCAATTTGCAATTCCTGGATCGAACCCACCACGACATTTTGGGTGGTCGCGCCGACGGTGTCGTCAGTAACGTCCACTCCATCCACTCTCATGCGCGTGGTGCGTCCGGTGCGGCCGCCAATCGAGGCCGAAGAGAAACCACTCTTCGAGGGTGCCAGCACCAGCCCATCGAGTACCTGGACGCCCGCTTCCAGATTCGCCAGCTCGAGAAAGCTGCGGCCGGTGGGAAGCTGCTCAAGTTGAGTGGGAGTCACAGCGCTCTCAATTGCCGCGCTCTGCGTGTTTACCAGTGCGACTCCTGGCGGCGGCAGACGCTGCAGTTTCACATCGCCGGTCGCGGTGGCCCCGGCCTGGATCCTCAGCAGAAGCTCCGCGCTGCTGAACCCCTTGGCTTCCACGTGCAGCACGTAATCCGCGGGAATCAGGTCGCGAAAGGTGTAGGTTCCCGCTGGACTGCTGGTGGTATGAAACGCTTCTCCCGTCAGCTTGTTAGTGAGCGTTACGGCTGCTCCATTCACGGAGTTGCCTCTCGGCCCGGTCACGGTCCCGGCGATATTGCCGGTGGAACCGGTCTGGGCGCGGAGCGTCAACGAAGGCACCATAAGAACGCCAGTCGCCGCGACTACCAAGCTCAACCGAGTTAGGGCCGAGCAAGCGAAACCAGGATTACGCAAGATCGTTGACCTTTTACCTTCCCTACGAAGATTCGACTTTCCCGCGAGGACCCTCCCGAAAATTGCCCAGCTAGCCACTATCCGGCCTGAGGAAGGCAGAAGACTGCAGTTTTGAGGATTCCGCCGGCCAAGGACTAATGCCGGCAGCGCAGAAAAATTCCCTCGGGGCTGAACTATTCCCGAGAGGTGAAACATCGCCCTGCAACAAAGAGTCTGCGATTAGCAATCTCATAGACTTTCACAAGGGAATTTGTCTCGTCAACCACGTACAGCTTCAAAACTTTGCTTAAGACTCGAAACCGCACCAATTACCGGCCCAAGGATGCTCTCTTACGATTTCTGATTAATGAGATTTGGAAGTGTAATACCCGGTGCGATGGCGCACCTTGAAGTCTGCAGCCTGCGGGAGGCCGCTGACCGTAATCTGGATGCGACGGAAATCAGAATCAGAAAATCGCTGCGAGGGATAGTACGCCAGCAAATATTGCGTACGCAGTTCGTCGCTGATCTGGCGGAAAGCATCGTCCAACTGCGGCACGGAAGTGGCGTAGAAATACTTGCCGCCAGTGTCCATGGAGAGCTGGATCAGCGCGTGCTCCCCTCCGGTATCGCGGCCGGCGCTAGCCTCAATAGGCACAACGATAACGCTATAGACGATGGCCTCAGCTTGCTGAGCTGCGCGCACGGCATCCTTGTAGTCCACCTTGCTCATGGTGTCTCCCCCATCGGTGATCACCACGAATACCTTTCTGCCCTGCCGCAGCTCGAGTGCCTCGGAACCCAGGAACAGCGCGTCATACAGCGCCGTCGCGGAGCCGGGGTGCAGACGGCCAATGGCGCGGTCGATGCGGTTGAGATCTGGTGTAAAGGGAGTCAATTCGCTTACTACTTCGCTGAACTCGTAAAGCGATAGGGCGTCAACGGGCCGCAGGATGGCATGGGCAAAGCGGCGCGCCGAGCCCAATTCGAGTGGCAGATCCTTACGAGTACTCAGGCTGGTATCGATCGCGAGGACAATCGAGAGCGGCAGAGCCGATTCCTTGTCGAACACCGCGATTTTCTGCTCCTTGCCATCTTCCTGAAGCGCAAAATTCTCTTTTTTTAAGCTGGCAATGGGAGCGCCGCGGTCGTCGGTGACAGTAACGAAAACGTTCACCAGCTTGACGTCCACTTTGAAGGTAGTGTCAGGTTCCTGGGCGTCGGCATCTCGGGATGTCGGTTTTGTGGTGCCAGAAGAGCTCGCCCACGGCGGCTTTGGCGTCTGAGCAGACGCAATCGCCCCAGCCACTGCAAGGAGAACAAGCAGGGATTTCATGGAAGAGCCGTTCAATTAGATGCAGGCCCTCCCGAATGGCTGCCTTCGGCACGAGGGACCTCGGCTGGGAAAGGTTCGCCGTCTGCCCAGACGGCGCCGTCTTCAAAATATTCCTTCTTCCAGATAGGTACGCTGCGCTTGAGAGTGTCGATGAGCCAGCGGCAGGCGTCAAAGGCCGCCGCGCGATGCGCCGAGACCACCACAATCAGCACGCTGGTCTCACCGATTTCGAGCCTTCCCAGGCGGTGGATGATGGCGACATCACGAATTTTGAACTGAGAAAGCGCACGCTCGGCAAGCTCCTCCATCTGCTTCAGAGCCATCTCTTCGTAGGCCTCATAGTCGAGGTAGAGGGTGCGCCGTCCGCGGGTATTGTCGCGCACGATGCCTTCGAACACCACAGCCGCTCCGTCCTCAGCTCGCTTGATGCCCTTAAGAAGTGACTCAGTGTCAATTCTCTCGCGAACGATAGCAGTATGCTTGAAAGCATGTAGTCCTGGCGCTTCTCCTGATCCACCGCTCACAGGGGGCAGCAGTGCCACCTCGTCCCCTTCTTTCAGCAGGGCTTGCGGGCCGGCATATTCGCGATTAACCGACATCGCGATCGAAGCCATCAAATCCTTCCAGCGCGGATTAGTCCTCTCGTAGTGAGTCACAACGTCAGCGAGGGTCGCATGCTCTGGCAGGTCTAGAGACTCGCCCGCCCGGCCGGTCAGGTCTTTCAGCATGCCGAAAAATAGAACGTGTACCTGCATGAAAGTCAGTTGGTACATCAGCTCCCAGTTCCCGGTAGTCTACCGTGGCCTGGGCAAATTCACAGAATCGGCAACTTTCGAGCCCTCAGAAAAAAACCAGTTCCCTTGCGAGAACTGGCGTTGGGCGTACATCGCGGATTCAGGTGATTATTTTTTCTTCTCGTCTTTTGGTGGTGGCGGCGTCGACCTCTGAGGCGGGCGGGGAGCGGACGCTGGCTGAGGACGCTGTTGCTGCCACTGATTGAACTTCTGGGCTTCGTTTTGCTCATGTTGAGGTCTCTCCTGGACCGGCGGAGCCTGTCTAACCAGCGGATGGGCGGGTTGTGTATTTTGCGGACGCGGTACCACACGCTCTGTAGTGGGCTGCGCTTGCTGCGGCCGCGCTTGCTCTTGCGGGCGCGGCGCCTGCTCTAGCGTCCGTCCTTGTTCCTGTGGACGTGCCTGCTCCTGAGGCCGAGGCGCCTGCTCCTGCGCACGCGACGGTTGCGGCGCTTCCTCGGGGCGCCCAGCAGTCGGCGGACGTGGAACCGGCCGCGACTCTTCCATCCGAGCCGTTGGAGCTCCCGCTTCAGGTCGTGCGGCTGGTGCTTGCGCTTGCGGCCGCGGCGCTTCGTTCTGACCCCGAGGTGCAGGCGCCTGTGCCTGTGCCTGTGGCCGAGCCGCTTCGTTCTGTCCGCGAGCCGCCGGCTGTGGCTGGCCTGGAGTCACCGTTCGTACATTCGCTTTTGCCTGACGCTGCTCAAATGGCTCTTTGGGCGGCGTCGGCATTCTGGTGGCCACTACTTGCCGATTTACGACGCCTGCGGCAGGCTTGAAGCGCGCGGGCGCGCCGGGGCCTAACACGCTGGCCCTGACTGGCTGCACCTGAACTTGATGAGTCACTGGGGCCGCCGCCAGTTGCCTTTCATCCACATGGGCGACGTTCGCCGCCACTGGGCGAGCATTCACGAAAGTATCGCGCGAAACCACTGTTACGCTGTTCGACACGTGCTGGTTAACGTAGGTGATGTTCGTAACTTTATTAACAGTCACGTTATTGTAGACACTAGTGACCTGCGTAACGTTCACGCGAGTGTTAGTGATGTTCACATTGTTCACGTACTCGCGACTGCCGCGATACCAGGGAACGAAGACTTCGCGCGGACCCAGTGGGAACCAACCCACGCCAACACCGCTACCGACCCCAATCGCGAATCCTGCTCCGCCACCGCCAATGAACGCCACAAGAGCCGGGGCATAGACCGGCCGCACGACGACCGGGCCAGGAACCCAGCACCATGAACTTTGGACGTAGGCCCAGCGCCCATAGTGGAATGGAGCGAAGCCCCAGGGCTCATCTTCCACCCAGGTCCAGCCCCAAGGTTCAACCCAGACCCAATGCCCATAGCGATAGGGAGCCCATCCCACGGCCACCGCCGACGGGGTCCACACCGGACCGTAGTCCGCCACGTAGTGCCAGTGGCCATGTTCGTCGAGGTCCTCGTAGCCGGTTACCTCAGGTGAAATGTAGTTGGCGGATTCAGAGTGGTCTTCACGCTGATCGCGGGCGAAAGCGAAGTTGTCGAAATCATCAGTGCGGGGAAGCTGCTCGATTTGATGATCCAGCTGGTCGTTCCCGGTGAAACGCGCGTTCTGACCGGCGACCACGGCGTAACTCGCGCCCCCACCCGTGGCCTCGCCTCGACCGTGCCAGACACGAGTGTCGGTCTCGCTGCCGTCGGCATTCACGTCGACGCGGTATTCACCCGGTGTTAGCAGAGAAAATGCCAGGTTTGGCGTGTCCACTTCAACCGTGTCACCATCATCAAGATGGCGCAGCCGCACAATGACCGAACCTTGCGATAACTTTAGCTGCAGCGTGTGGTCGTCCAGATCGAGGAACGTGACACTGGTTTCGGAATCGATCCGAATGGCAGTCGAACCAACATGCAGCTCTGCTCGTGAATCCTTGTCTGCCCATAGGTTGTCCCCCGTGGTGAGCGGGCGGTTGGGAACGGCCTGCACCCAGTCGCCTTCCCCTCCGGGCTGAAACGAAACCGAGCCGTCTGAGAAATTCAGCCGTGCCACCCGGCTGGGAGGATCCTGACTCGGAGCCTGCTCTTGACTCTGATCCGGCCCCGGACCTTGATCCTGATCTTGCGCAAGAAGTGTCAGTGGCGATCGCAACACTGCTAACAGTCCCGCCAGGACAATGGCAACCGCCAGGATCTTATTTATCTTCATTAGGTTTCCTTTCGCTTCCCGTTAGCTCTGCCGCACATCGACAATCACGCATAGTGTTTAAACACCACTCCAGCTCATAAGTTCCATACCGTAAACTCTGTAGTGTAAGGCTTTAGCTCAAAAGAAATTGCCAGCTCCCCCAAGGGGAAACTGGCATGTTAACGGCGGAGGCGGCACCCGAGCTTTATGTCACGGCTTGCTCAGCGAGAACTTTTTCTCGCTCCACTTCATCGTGCCTTTCTTCTCCCGCTGTGGAAGGCAGAGCCAGATCCAAGACTTCGGCAATCGTCTTGACATAGTGAATGTTCAGATGCTCGAGTTGCTCGGGCGTGAGGTCCTCATCCACATTCATCTTGTTTTCTGCCGGCAGAATCACGTCTCGCACTCCCGCTCGCTTGGCTGCCAGGACCTTTTCCTTGACGCCGCCTATCGGCAGGACGTTGCCACTCAGTGTGATCTCTCCGGTCATGGCAGTCAGCGGGCGCACCGGCCGGCCGGTGAGCAAGGAAACGAGCGCCGTTGCCATGGTCACGCCTGCAGATGGGCCATCTTTCGGGATCGCACCTGCCGGAACGTGAATGTGGATGTCATGCTCGGCGAAGAAATTTTCTTCAATCCCGAGTTGGGTCGCATTGGAGCGCACCCAGGTCAGGGCTGCCTGCATTGACTCCTGCATGACCTGGCCAATCTGCCCGGTCATGGTGAAACCGCCCTTACCCTTCATGGTGTTGGCTTCAACGAACAGAATGTCACCACCTGAAGGCGTCCAAGCCAGACCCACTACAACACCCGCACGGCGAGTGCGTTCCGCAATCTCGCCTTCACTGCGCACCTTGATGCCACCCAGAAATTCCTGGACCACTTCCTTGGTCACTACCAGCTTTTGCGTCTTGCCCTCTGCCAGCCGGCGCGCCTGCTTGCGGCAAATGGTGCCAATGTTGCGCTCCAGGTTTCGGACGCCAGCTTCACGCGTGTAGTGCCGGATCAGATAGCTGATGCCCCCCTCAGGGAACTCAATCTGTTCCTTGGTTACACCGTTCTCTTCGATCTGTCGCGGAATGAGGTATTGGAAAGCGATATGGACCTTCTCCTCCTCGGTGTAGCCCTGCAGTTCGATGATCTCCATGCGATCGCGCAATGGCTCCGCAACCGGGTCCAGCATGTTGGCCGTCGTAATGAACAGGACTTTCGACAGATCGAATGTCACGTCGAGGTAGTTATCCCGAAAAGTTGAGTTCTGCTCCGGATCGAGAGCTTCGAGTAGCGCCGACGCCGGATCGCCGCGGAAATCGCGCCCGACTTTATCGATTTCGTCGAGCATGAATACTGGGTCTTTAGTCTCAGCGCGTCGGATGCCCTGGATAATTTGTCCGGGCAAGGCACCGATGTAAGTGCGCCGGTGACCACGGATCTCGGCCTCATCGTGAACCCCACCGAGCGAGATCCGCACGAATTTACGGCCCAGGGCGCGCGCGATGGATTTCCCCAGCGATGTCTTGCCCACCCCCGGCGGGCCAACGAAGCAAAGGATCGGCCCCTTCATTCCCGGCTTCAACCGTCGCACCGAGAGGTAGTCCAGAATTCGATCCTTCACTTTCTGCAGATCGTAGTGGTCGGTATCGAGGATCTCCTTGGCTTTGAGAATGTCTACCTCGCCCCCTGAAGTTTTCGCCCAGGGCAGAACTGCGAGCCACTCAATGTAATTGCGCGTTACCGAATAATCCGCTGCCATGGGTGACATGCGAGAGAGCCGGCCCAGCTCCTTCAAAGCCTCTTTCTTAACCTCGTCGGGCATTCCGGCGGCTTCAATTTTCTGCCGAAGTTCTTCGGTATCGCGCGCACCCTCGTCCTGCTCACCCAGCTCTTTCTGGATGGCCTTCATCTGCTCGCGCAGATAGTATTCGCGCTGTGTCTGCTGCACCCGGTCCTGCACCTCGGACTGGATCTTATTGCGCAATTGCTGGACTTCCAGCTCTTTGGCCAGATGCTGATTAATCTTTTCCAGTCGAACCCGCACGTCTGTGGTTTCGAGCGTGTCCTGCTTGTCGGACGTGGACAGTGAAGGCAGCGAGGAAGCAATAAAATCCACCAGGCGACCGGGCTCCTCAATATTCATGGCCACGGTGGAGAGCTCGTCCGACAGGGTCGGAGACCCGGCGACAATTTGTTGGAACAGGGTAAGAACGTTACGTTGCAGAGCCTCCACCTCGGAACTCTTGGGCGGAATCGATTCCGGTACCGGTTCAACCCTGCCTCGCATGAATGGCGTCAGCTGGACGAACTCCGTCAACCGCACCCGCTCCAGGCCTTCCGCGAAGACGAAAAGGCTCTGATTGGGCATCTTGACCACTTTGTGCACGATGGCCAAAGTGCCTACAGTGTAGAGGTCGGTCGCTTGGGGAGCGTCGACGCGGGCCTCCCGCTGCGCCACCACAACGATCGTCTTGTCCTCGCCTAGCGAATTGATCAACTGGACGGAACTCTCCCGACCTACCGTTAACGGCAGCACGGCATGCGGAAACAAAACCGTGTCCCGCACCGGCAGGATGGGCAGGGCCTGCGATTGCGCGGGCGGTTCCGGCCTCGGTTCTTCTTTAGGCTTGGGGGAGCGCTCCGGGCGCGACTTCTCTGTCATGGTTCTCCTTGAGTCAGTTGTACTCAACTTTGATGAGGCTGACTAGCAGAAAGATGCACCCCCCGTTCATACCACGTAAGTGAACGGATTCTAAACCTCAGAAGCGCCTTGTCATTAATCAGAGGTACAGGGGTGAGATAGTTCCGAAGTGTGGGTGAGGGAGCTAAAGCTCATTTGCCGAGGCTCAAAGCTTTGCAGATTTTATCCCAGATACTTCAAGAATTTCCCTGTTTGATTGTCGAATCCCGGGAACACCTGATCCAGTGCTTTATTTCCGAGGTGATGATAGACAGCCTCGCCGATCACACGGCGGAAGTCGGTGGTCAAGGCCAAATCGCGGCCCTCATAGAGCTGTGTCTGATCGAGGCCTGGCCAGCACCCGTATACCTTACCGCCTCTCACAGGACCGCCCATGACGAACATCACGTTGGCGTGGCCGTGGTCAGTGCCGCGATTGCCGTTCTCGCGTGCGGTGCGTCCAAACTCGGACATAGTGACCACCACAGTATCTTCTGCGAGATCGCCGAGGTCCGTCCAGAATGCAGTCAGGGACTGCGAAAATTCGCGCAATACGTTTGCAATCTGGCCCTGGGTGCTGCCTTCGTTCACATGATGATCCCAACCGCCGATATCAGCAAACGCCACCTGCACGCCCAAATTCGCCTTTACCAGCTGAGCGAGCTGTTTGATGCTGTCGCCGAAGCGTCCCTTGGGATAGTCGGCGTTCGCGGACGGTGTGTATTTCGAGGGATCGGCCGACTTCAGCATCTTTACCGCTTCGAACGTCTCCTGACCCGTCCCCTGTAGTACGGAATCCACGGACTGGTCGTACATCGCTTCGAATGTCTTAGAGATCGGGGCCGCATTGGGATTGCGTCCTCCCACGCCAAAGTCATCAATATTGTTCACGGCTACGGCGGGTTCACTGCCCGAAAGGATGCGTGGCAACGACGGTCCCAGCGCGATCGCCCGGAAGGCTGATTTGTGCCCCGGATCAGGCAAGGAATGCAGAGTGCGGTTCAACCATCCGTCTTCGGTGGCTTTGATGCCCGGCGTGCCAGATTCCATAAAGTCTTGCGCGTCGAAGTGTGACCGGCTGGGGTCGGGCGAGCCTGCGGCATGCACAATTGCGAGATGGCGTTGCTTCCATAGCGGCTGGAAGGGAGATAGCGAAGGATGTAGACCGAAGAAGCCGTCCAGGTCAAGCACCGCGTTGCGCGGGATGTTGATTGACGGCCGCATCGCGTAATAGGCCTGCTCGCCGTGCGGGACTACGACATTGAGACCGTCGGCCGCGCCGCGCTGGAAGATAACAACCAGTCGTTTGTTCTTGCCGCCCGGCGACTCCGCACCGTAGGCAGCACGAGTCAGAAACGACGGAATCGCCGCCGTGCCCACGATGGCCATGCCGCTGTTTCTTAAAAAAACGCGCCGTGTAATTGACATAAAACAGCTCCCGCGGCTAAAGCCCTCATTTTTCGCCGACTTCGGGCGGCGCGGCTAAAAGCCGTCCCCTACCAAGAAATCTATGAGATGACTCCTAGCAGCCAGAAGCTATCTCCTCTGAAATTCGGGCGAACCCAACAACAGTCCTGCGATGCCCCCCACGTTTGGCGGACGCGCCGGGTCATCCAAGCGGCGCTGGCTGATCTTCGGATCTTCCAATCGCGCAGCGATCGTATCGTGTGTCTGCTTGGAAACATCACCGGCGAGCAGATTATTTTCCAGCAACGCCAAGGTCTGCAGCGAGTCGCCGGGGATGCCGCCACCCAGCACACGCGCTGAGTCCACCTGAACACCTTTCATCTTCCCAGCCGTCAACGCCAAAGCGAAGTTCATGCGTCCCAGGAGGGCGGACGAGTTCACCCAGGCGTCCGACTTCATGGAATAGCCGGTCGGGGGCTGCATCCCGTATAGCGGCATTCCCAAATTCTGAAGCTGCCGCGCCAGTGGCATGGGATCAGTAATATCCGCGCCGCTGACACGCACGGCCGAGACTACAAACTCCAGCGGCGTTTTTACTTTCGCCCGATATGTGTCAGGGGACCAGAATTCCGGGGAATGCAGCATGGTCTTCAGCACTTCGCGGATGTCGCCGTCCTTCTTCAGGAAGGTTTGCGTCATGCGGTTCACCAGTGCTGGCGGTGGATTGTCGGAGACGAAGCGCATGCCCAGTTTGGTGCAGACAAACTTAGCAGTCGATGGTTGATGCGCCAGAATGTGCAGCACCTCGAGGCCTTCCTTCTCACCCTTGGGCTTGATGCGATGACCGAGCACCATTTTGTCTCCGGGCTCATGCATGCGTTCGTCAAAAGTAAAGCCCCCGCCTTCTTTGGGCTGCTTTAGCGTCCAGCCGGTAAGAACCCGTGCCACTTCGGTTACATCTCTCTGCGTGTAGCCTCCGTTGACGCCCAGGGTGTGCAGTTCCATCAGCTCGCGGCCGTAATTTTCATTCAGCCCGCTGCGCTTGCCCTTGGCTTGTCTTACCGGACCATTGCTTCTCGCGCGCTTTCTCCAGTCGTTCCGATTGCGAATGCCGTTGGCCACATCAGAATTCGGCCCCACGCTCATCCAGTTATCCAGATAGAACATCATGGCCGGGCTTTGCGCCGTGGCCACCAGCAAATCCTCGAACTTACCCAGGGCATGAGGACGAATCACATCGCGCTCGTAGCTGGTGATGAGATAACGATCGGCATCCTTGCCGATAAATATATTGAAATGGTTGAACCAGAAATCGGACATCACTTCCTGCAACTGCCGTTCGCTGTAGGTTGCGCGCAATAGCTTGCTTTGGACCAGTTCGTCGACGACGACCTGTTGCGGATTGTTGAGTGCCATCAAAGTCTCGCGCTGCTGCGGATTCATATCCGCCATGAACTGGTCGCGCTTATCGCCTTTAAGCGAGGCGTTGAGCGCACGCTCATCTTCGGGAAACATCTTCAGGATTGCCTTCATGCGTTGATCAGGCGGCAAGTCCAGGAGTTCCTGAATCGTCTGGTCGGCGGATAAGCGGTCGTCGCGACGGCGGGCACGATCATCGTCGCTCATCATGTTTTGTTTCCCGGTTGCGTCCATCACAGTCGCAGCTTCGCCAGTGGCGACTGCCTGCTTACGCTCTTGCCTTTCCTGGAAGCGCTCCAACTGAGCTTGATATACAGCACGCTTCGTGGGATCGGAAGGCAGAGACTGTTTGCCTTCCGCGATTGCTCTGATCACCGGCTCGGGCGGAAAATTCTCCACAATCTCTCGCGTACTCATGCGCAGCGTGCGAAGCTGGGCTAACCGGGCATCCAGCGCCTGATCGTCGATCTTTTCAGGATGAAGTTGCTGGTCGATCCATTTGTCAACGCTGATCGCGATGACTCGATCAACGTCGCCGGGACGCGGTCCAAACGTAAGTCGATTCAGTGCGTGTATCGCACGCCTCTGCTCTTCCATTTGTGAGATGGCGAAGTCTTGTTTTTCCCTATTACCCAGGGCGAGTTGCCCCGACACAATGAAGCCCAACAAACCCAGAGCGACGAGTAGCGCGAGTTGTCGGCCGGCGAAGCCCATGATTGTCACCGGATGGTAAGAAAGGACCCTCGAGAATTATCAACCCAAACCGGGGAAAAAGTTGTTGGCCGGATAGTTACGTTGGTTTCGCGTCCTCTCTACTTGTGTGGCTCTACTTGTGTGGCGCGAGCGCCCCTTCGACTTTCGCTCAGGGCAGGCTCTCACCCGCGTCATGAGGTAAGATCCCCTCATGAGGGCTTAAATCAGCTCGGATTAACAGAAGTAAACGACTCAAAACGCGGGCGGGGCGCCGCGCCACACAAAACTTACGTTAAGTACAAGCGTCCGTGGCTCAGCTTATGTTGCAGGCTGGCGGCCAACTGGTCGATGTCACCGGGGGCGATGTTCAGCGCCGTCCGGTCCTCAAGGAAAGGCGCGCGGTTACTGCCCACGGCATCGCGCCGGACTTGTAAAAGCAGTCCTTGCACCGCGTTAGGATCAAATTTCTGCGGCGACAGCCGTACAATCTCACTCAACGTGCTACCCACCGAAAGCGGTTCCCGGTAAGGCCGCTCACTGGTCATGGCGTCGAAAGTGTCGGCCAGCCCAATAATGCGCACTGGCATAGCCACATCGTCCATGACTAGCCCATCGGGATAACCCGAACCGTCGCCGCGCTCGTGATGGGAGCGCACAATCTCTGGAATGCGCGGCCAGGGAAACTGCACCCCACTTACGATCTGATGTCCCACGACGGTGTGGTCGGCCATCTCGCGGAACTCTTCCGGATCAAGGGCCGACGGCTTTCCAAACAACCGCTTGTCCACTGCGACTTTGCCGATGTCGTGCAAGTAACCAGCCGAGCGGAGCGCCGCCACATCGCCCGGTTCCATCCCCATAGCTTCTCCAATGCCTGCAGCGTAACGTCCCACTCGCAGCGAGTGCCCATGAATATTGATGTGCTTGACGTCGATGGCAGCAGCGAAAGCCTCTAGGGCAGTGTCATAGAAACCGTGCAATGACGCCATCAGACGCAGATTCTCTCCCACACGTTGAGCCAGGGTCTGCGCGAGGGTGTGATTTTGGATCGCCAGGGCTACGTAGTTGCACAATAGATCGAGCGCATCGAGTTCATCCTCGACGTAGAGAGCGTCGGCCTCCCGGCGTCCCAGCGCTACCATCCCCACCAGCTTTCCACCCACCTTCAAGGAAGCAATGCACTGGAAGAGTTCAGGAGCCACATTGCCATTCGAACTGAGGAAGACCGAGTAAGAGCTGGAGGTCAGAACCACCGGTCCTCGGGCTGTGGTCAGGGCGTGAACATGTTTTGGGAGCAGCGGAACAACGGCCGGCTCGGGCATTAGGGCAAAGCCTTCCGAGGCGATAGAAACCAGCATGGAGGGCTTGTCGCTGAAGCCAAAGAGAACCGCTTCGCGAGCGTCCGCCGCCTGCATCAGGGCGGAGACCATGGCGCGCGCGGTCTGCGGAAACTCACGCTCGGCCGTTATCTCGGGTCCGAGGTCGGACACAGCCTCAACCGTCCGCAACAGCCGCCGAAAATTGTTTTTCTGCACTGCCACGCTTGGTGGACGCAGAAAATCCAGAGCATAAAAAGAGTATCACGGGTCAAACCGCAAGCTCGCGCGACTTGTTGGTTAGTTTGGTGCTGAGGAACAGCACTCGTATTCGAACGTAGTGTTGCGCGCTGCCCTAGGTTCACTTCTGGCTCAAGAGGGACCGCGCCTCTCCCAGCTCAGGCCGCTCTCCGTCGCCATGGTCGCAGACGGACATCAGCTTGGCATAATAGGTTTTAGCTTTTTCGCGGTCACCGGAGAGTTTGGCTGCGCGCGCGGCACCGGCGAGCGCGTTAAAACGGTTTGGTGCGGTGCGCAGGGTAGCTTCGAATTCCACAACCGCCGGGGCCGGCTGCTTCAATTCCAGCAACATTTCCCCAAGAAGCTCACGAGCCGGCAGGATGATTCCCGGAGTAACGGGATGCTTGTCGGTCGCATCTTCATGGTCAGCGGCAGCACGCATCTGCCGCAGAGCTTCCTCTTGCCTACCCTCAGCCAGGGCTAACCACGCAGCCGCGATCTCCTGTTGGATTTCCACCTGCTCCGCCCAGTATTTGTCACTCGACTGAGTGAGCGTATCGCGAAGCGAACCGAGTTCCTGCAAACTCTTCCGCGCGGCTTCGGTGTCACCCGTATTCGCGGCACCCAGAGCCCGCGCGAAATGTATATTCGCCTCGGTCCAGGCATAACGCCCGCCCGGAAAGGTGTTCGGTGGGACGGTGAGGGCCGCAGCCTCCGCCCAGCGATGTCGCTCCACAGCGTAACGCGCCGGCATAGTTCCGGCGGCATAGAGCCCGTTGAAATACTGCGGGTCACCCTGTCTGGGTTGCGGCGCCGTCTCAAGCACCTTTTTCGCCTCGCTGTCCTTGCCCATTTGGAGATACGCATACATTAAGTAATCTTTCGCGTGCAACTCGTTCCCAGGCGCGTTGTATTTCTGAGCCGCGGCGGCCGAGGCGAGGTTGGAAGCGACGGACTCTTGCCAGAGGCCAAGCCGCGTGAAAATGTGCGAAGGCATGTGCAGCGCGTGCGGCGAGTCCGGGGCAATCTTCGCATAGCGCCGCGCCGCATCCAAGGCCTGTTCGGCAAGCGGCGGATAGTCATACGCGTGGATGATGTAATGTGCTACTCCTGGATGATCGGGCTGCTGCAGAGAAATCTTTTCCAGAATGCCGCCCGCTTTCCTCTGGTTTGCATATGTCTTGTCGGAGGGAGGCGCAGTCGCCAGCAGGGCAAGGGCGTGGAAAATCGATGCTTCTTGATCGTCTGGAAAGCGCGCTTGAAGTCGCTCCATTGCTTTTTCATACGCCAACGCGCGGGTGCGATGGTCAAGCTTGTCGGAATCTTTATAGAAGATCTCGATAGCCGCGACGTAATCCTGTTCTCGCTGCGAGTTGGCCCCCGCGGACTTCGCTTTTTCGACCGCCGCCCAACCTGCTTTCAAGTCGTTTGGGCCGGGCGCCTCCCAGATCGGATGGTAGTGCGTCATGGCCACTCCCCAGTAGGCCATGCCACAAGTAGCGTCTTTTTCGGCCACGGCGGTAAATGCCTCCGCCGCCTTCTCGTACCAGAACGAATGAAGCATCGCTACGGCGCTGCTGAATTGCGGCTGCACCGTTACATCGCACGAAACCCGAAAATTTACCTTGCCGAGTTTTTCCGGTTCGCCGGCGGGATGCTCATGTTGGGCATGGGCGGGAGCCACCGCGGTCATCCAGACGAAAGACGTCAAAACGATTGACAGTAGCGTGAATCGCTTCATACTGGAGTCCTTGGGTACAGCGCTCCTCATTTGCGATTGATCTGGAAAGAACCCGTCGCACATTCTCGATCCCAGTGCCGCAGGCGTCAAGTGGGAACCTCTGCTCGCACGCGATGTGACCGATGCGAAGGCCGGATACTTAACGGCTCTAGAAATGCTCTCGTAGTTGCGCAAACCTTTCCACCACCAAGAGCCGGCTGGGGGCCTGCGCCGGCATTACTTCCTCGTGCTCCAAAATCCAAGTGGCGCCATGCGGCACGAATACCGCATTCAACCCGGCCGCGAGCGCCGGATTAATGTCGGACTTGGGACTGTTTCCAATCATCCAGGTTGATTCGCCAGACAGTCCATGCTTCGAAACCACAGTGGAATAGGTGGTCACGTCTTTTTCCGGAACGATTTCTACCTCCCTGAAATAGTTCTTCAGTCCGGAACGTTCGACCTTCCCGGATTGTTCCGCGAGCGCGCCTTTGGTGAGGAGTATCAAGTGATGCCGCTGAGAAAGATACTCCAGCGTTTCGGGCACCTGGGGCAGGATTTCGACTGGGTGGTCGGCGATGGCATGAGCGAAGCCGCTGATGGTTTCGTGCAGGAAGGGAGTGAGAGGCTCAACCGCCAACCGCTCGAAGGTTCGGATCAACGCATCAGAGAAACTGTGCAAACCGTAACCGTGACTGACGATGCATTCACGCTCGACTTCATTAAGAACTTCACGCACCTGCGCGGGAGAGTATTCGTGATGATTCAGAAATGAGATGAACCCGGCGATGGCACGCTCGAAATAAATGTTGTTCTCCCAAAGTGTGTCGTCCGCGTCGATAAGCAGCGTCTGCTCGCGAAGGGAATTTTCTCCGCCGTTCCTCATGCAAACATCATAACGGGGAAACAGCGTTGACTGGCGAGATTCACAACCGAGGAAGATGTGGGTCGCTCTGTTAACATTTATTCTTTATGACAACATGGGCCGGTTTGGTCTTTCTCGTTTCCGTTCTTTTTATGGCTCCTTCAACTTCAGCGCAGACAAATCATTCTCCCACCAGCGGCTCCGCCGCCAAAGACGCGGCGTCTGCCAGCCTGCAAGTGGTTTCCGATTTGGACCAGCGTCTAGCCAGATTCCGCCGGGTGGAAATGCCCTTCACCGGTTTGACTGCTCGCGAGCAAAAGCTGGTCGAGAAACTTGTGGACGCATCCCGTTATCTCGAAGAAATTTTCTGGCGGCAGATTGACCCCGATGGTTTGACCCTCTACCAATCTCTCGCCGGAAGCAAGGATCCAAAAGATGAAACGCTGCGGCGCTATCTCTGGATCAATGCCTCACGGTTCGACCTCATCGACAACAACAAGCGATTCGTGGGAACCGACCCTATGCCGCCCGGACGAGGCTTTTATCCCAAAGGACTGACGCGCGAGCAGATCGAGCAGTACGTCAAAGAGCACCCGGAAAAGAAAGCAGAACTTTACCGCACGACCACGATCGTGCGCTGGCATGGCGACCAGCTTGAAGCGGTCCCGTACCATGTGGCTTATCGTTCATTCCTGGAGCCGGCGGCCAATGATCTGCGGGATGCGGCCACTCTGAGCGACGATCCGGCGTTCGCTAACTATCTGCGCCTTCGCGCCGATGCCTTGCTCACCGACGACTACTATCAAAGCGATCTTGCCTGGCTCGATTTGAAAGACCCAAAGTTCGACGTGATCTTTGCCCCATATGAAACTTACGACGACACCCTCATGGGATTGAAAGCTACCTATGGCGCCGCGGTGCTGATTCGCAATGCGGACGAAAGTCAGAAGCTGGCGATGTTTCAGAAGTACGTGGCCGACATCCAGGATGCTCTGCCCTTGGCCGCGGAGGATCGTCCCTCAAAGCATGGCCTGGAAACCCCCATGGAGGTCATGGACGCCCCCTACCGCGCGGGCGACCTCCGCCATGGTTACCAGGCTGTCGCTGACAATTTGCCCAACGATCCACGAGTCCATGAATTGAAAGGCAGCAAGAAAATTTTTTTTAAAAATTTCATGGATGCACGTGTCAATTACGTGATCCTGCCATTGGCCAAGTACATGATGCGTCCGGAGCAGGTAGTGAAGGCCTCCGGTGAAGGCTACATGCTGGGCACGATCATGCACGAGACGGCGCATGGGCTGGGTCCAGCGTTCGCTCGCACATCTTCCGGCAAAGTGAGTATTCGGGAGGCGATTGGGCCGACCTTCAGCGGCCTCGAGGAAGCGAAGGCTGATGTGGTGGGCATGTTCGGGCTGAAGTGGCTCATAGATCATGGAGCTTTGCCTAAGGATAAGGCCGAAGAGTACTACGCTTCTTATGTAGCGGGAATTTTCCGTACTGTCCGGTTTGGAATCGCGGAGGCCCATGGCAAGGCCGAGATGATGGAATTCAATTATCTCTGCGAACGCGGCGCGATCAAGCGCGAAGCTTCGGGACGCTATACGATCGACTACTCGGCGATGCCTGCCGCGCTGAACGATGTGGCCAAGGAACTTCTGGAAATTGAAGCCACGGGAGATCGTCAGCGAGCTGAAAACTGGTTTAGAAAATATGACGCGATGCCCGCTGACCTGCAGGCACAGTTGAAGTCCGCCTCCAGCGTGCCAGTGGATATTGATCCTGTTTTCTCGTTCAAGGAAAACGTCAGGTAGCTTGCGTAGGCAGGTTCCTCACCTGCCCCGGACAGGCGAAGTTTGCTCGCATGCCCAGACGAGGATGTCTGGGGCCTACGCGAGCTACCTACGCTACAAACTCCACGTTAGCGGCTTGCGAAATAATGCCCGCCTTGTGCCCCATATCGAGCAAGCGGCGGACCGCTTCCCGGCCATCTGGCCCGTAGTCCAGAGTGCGCTCGTTCACGTACATGCCAACAAACTTGTCCGCCAGTTGCGGATCCAGATCGCGGGCGAACTGCATGGCATAAGCCAGTGCCTCCTCGCGATGATCGAGCGCGTACTGAATGCTCTCCCGCAGGGCGGTCGACACGCTGGACATCAGCTCCGGCCCCAGGCTACGGCGGATGGCGTT
This sequence comes from uncultured Acidobacteriota bacterium, assembly GCA_963696025.1. Taxonomy (GTDB): domain Bacteria; phylum Acidobacteriota; class Terriglobia; order Terriglobales; family Acidobacteriaceae; genus JABCYV01. The sequence continues at coordinate 712,784 of CAVOII010000010.1, read as the reverse complement.
TCCTCCCAGCGGCAGTGGCAATCCTGTCATCTTCATCCACCACTTGCCGAGGTCCACAACGCGCTGCAACCCAGCTTTCCCGTAAGTCAACTGGCCCTCATGAATGATGAGACCCGCCTCATACTTACCTTCTAGCACTTGGGGAATAATCTGATCGAAGGGCACCACTTCGGTCTCGATCCCCGGCGCGAACAGCCTTAAGGCGAGGTAAGCCGTAGTCAGCGTGCCTGGAATCGCAATACGCTTTCGTTTGATATCGCTTTGTGAAAACGCCCGCGTGGCGACAATCATGGGACCGTAGCCGTCGCCGACGCTGCCCCCGCTTGGCAGCAGCGCATAGTGCTGCTGAATGTACGGGTAGGCGTGAAACGAAATGGCGGTCACGTCATACAGTCCCTCGCCTTCCATTGCCTTCCGATTCAAAGTCTCGATGTCACACAGCGTATGGCTAAAACGCAATCCAGGGACGCGGACCTTATTCGTGGCCAAGCCGTAGAACATGAAAGCGTCGTCAGAATCCGGACTGTGAGCGATCGTGATTTCGCGGGTCGGGACGGCCGTACTACTGTTACTGCTGGACATGGAATCCTTCTCTTCGGTGATCAAGCTCATGGCTGGACTCCATAAGCGCGTCGCCAGCCGGTGGCAATCGCAGCAGCCATCATCACTTTTATGACTTCCGCAAAGACAAAGAAGTACAGCCCAAACTTGATAGCCTGAGCGAAAGAATGAGTCAAGACCATCAGCCAGGAGATTCCGCTCGCAAACAAGACGATCTCTGCCGCCAGACCGGCCATGGCCGCGCGGGAGAAACTCATCTTGCCGCGTTGCATGATCCAGCCCGCGATGGCTGCGACCAGGGGATACGCGAGCAGAAATCCCCCCGTAGGACCGAGCAGTTGCGCCAGACCGCCGGGTCCGGTCGGACTGAAAACTGGCATCCCCGCCACGCCTTCCGCGAGATACAGCAGCAGTGCAGCGAATCCGCGTCGACTTCCTAGCGTTAATCCCGTCAGCAGCACGGCAAAGTTTTGGATGGTCAGAGGCACAGGCGTAAACCGCAGCGGCAGGGACACGCGGGCGCATAGTGCTACAAAAAGACTGCCGCCGACTACGATCACTGCCTGCTGTGCCCAGTAAAGCGCCCGATCACTGGTGCTGAGAGTTCGAGTCGCGGAGTTTGCCATGTTTGCGCGTTCTCCAATTTAAGAAGAAAACTTGTCATTCCGAGGAGCAAGAGCGACGAGGAATCTGCAGTTTCTCAGAGATCCGGAAGAAATACAGAACCCTCGCTCTGCTCGGGATGACAATGCCTTGCGTTTTTCAAGCCGATCCTAATCTTTCGCCGATGTCTCTCCGGAACCCTTCGTGTGACGGCGCACACGAAGATGGAGCGCGATGCCCACCCACAGCAAAGCTCCAGTGCTGAAGGCTAGAATCAGGAACCACCACAGCATCCGCACGATGCCCTAGGATAACAAAACGAAGTCGGGACCGCCCTAACAGAATCAACCTGTCATTTATCTGCCATCGCGCGCTCAATCTCATCCGCGGTATGCGGAAGCGATTCCGTCAGGTTGACGAGCTTGCCGGCTGTATCCACATAAAAGATGTCTTCGATCCGGACGCCCAGCTTCTCCTCCGGAATGTAGATACCGGGTTCGATGGTAAACACCATCCCCGGCCCGGCGGACACGTCGTAGTCGCCCTCATCGTGGACATTCAGGCCGACATAGTGACTCAGCCCGTGGATAAAGTATTTGCCCAGCGCTTCGCCGTGCGAGTCCTTACCGTGAGAATTGATGTAGTCGTACGCAACTTGATAGAGAGAATTTCTCTGGTCGCGATGGAGAGTGGATTTCCCGGACCGAAATGCAGCAATTGCGGCGCGCTGGGCCCCCAGCACGATGTCGTAAATCTCCCGCTGCCGCGCCGTGAATTTTCCCGACGCCGGCAAGGTGCGGGTAATGTCAGACGCATACATGGAATATTCTCCAGCCGCGTCGATGACCACGAGATCTCCGTCCGCGATGGTTTGCGAATCATCGGAATAATGCAGCACGGTGGAATTTAGGCCTGTCCCAACAATTGGAGCGTACGCTGGCCGTTCACATCCTCGTTTGCCCCACTCATATTGCATCAGGGCGGAGGTCTCACGCTCGGTGATACCCGCCTTCATGGCGTGCATGGCTGCCAGATGCGCAGCGATCGAGGCATCGGTCGCCTTACGAATGCGCTCGATCTCCCCTGCATCCTTATAAGTGCGGAGGGAGGTCAGCATCGGCCGCACATCCTGAAAAGAAACGTATGTAGGAAACGCGTTAGCGCGCTTCAACCAATCCAATGGCACCGTTGAGTTCGAGGATTGCTCGCCTTGAGGAATGTCCGTGTAGATCACCCGAGTTTGTGGGGATAGCATGCGGACGAGCTCCGAACGCAAATTATCGAGAATTTCCACATGATCGAATCCCGTAATTCTGCCTGCGTCCGGATCCTCCGGGCCGAGTTTTGGTCCGGTCCATTGTTCCTGCGATTGATTGCGGCCAGGGAGGAAAAGGATCTCAGTGTAAGAACTCGCCGGGGAACTGTTTTCGGCTTGGATAGTGGGTGCAATCAGCAGCGCCGCGCCAGGCTCCGACCACCCTGTTAAGTAAAAAAAAATGTCATCCGGACGATAACCATAAATGTCATTCGGACCCTCCACTTCATAGGGTGCGAATAAGAGCACTACACCGCCGGGGGTTTTAGTGGCCAGAGACTGGCGGCGGGCCCGATAATCCGCATTGGGCTGGCGATCGAGGGCCGAAGCAAGCTGGGCCACTAACAGCGCCGAGAATAAGAGCCTGTGCAGGATAATCTTCAGAAAATCAAACTCCGACTGGGAAGGGCTTGCTGTGGGTTTCCGTGCCAAGGGACAAACCGGAGAACCGCCCCTGCAGCAGTGACATCAGCCCGGTGTACCAGTACCCCAGCACGAAAAGAATGAGGAAGGGCACGGTGATGTAATTCTCATTATCCAAGGCGTAGTAAACGGTCAGCGCAAAGTAAGCGCCAATCAGAAGCTCAACCCACGGCACCCAGCCCAGCCGTCGGCGGTACGTGCTGACCCGTACGCGGTCCGTTTTCGATTCCATACGATACTTCGGGGTGCGCGTAAACTCGGTCTGCTTCCCGATCAGCGCTTCCAGCACGGCGCGCGTATTGGTGATGGTCAGACCAATGCCCAGCGCCATCAGGAACGGGAGATACAGCAACGCGCGCGGCCAGGTCTTGGGATACAGCTCCCGCTGCGAGACCAGGTAGAAACTGGAGATGGAGAAAGTCGATGCCAAGAACAAGGGCAGATCGATGTAAAGCATCTGAAACCATCCCTGGTAGAAGCGAATGATCATGGCGGGCAGGAGCAACACCGAAAGCACGACCATCAGGGGATAGCTGAGATTTGCCGTCAGGTGATACCAGGCCTCCAGTTTTACACGAAGGGGCTGGTCGCTTCTCAGCACGAGCGGCAGAATTTTCTTACTGGTCTGGATCAAGCCTTTGGCCCAGCGCGCCTGCTGGGTCTTGAGCGCAGTCATCTCTACCGGCAGTTCGGCCGGGCACTCCACATCCTGCAGATAAACGAACTTCCAGCCCTTAAGTTGCGCCCGGTAGGACAGATCCGTGTCTTCGGTGAGCGTATCGTGCTGCCATCCTCCGGCTTCCTCGATCGCTGTGCGGCGCCACACGCCCGCTGTTCCATTGAAGTTGAAAAACACGTTGCTGCGGGCCCGGCCGGAGTGTTCCAGGACGAAATGCCCGTCCAACAGAATGGCCTCGACTTCGGTGAGAAGTGAATAATTGCGATTGATGTGGCTCCAGCGCGTCTGCACCATGCCGATTTTGAGATCCGTGAAATGATGGATCGTGCGCAACAGAAAATCTTCCGGTGGAACAAAGTCCGCGTCAAAGATGGTGATGAACTCGCCCTTGGCAGTCTTCATCCCTTCTGCTAAAGCGCCTGCCTTGAAACCCTCGCGGTTGGTGCGATGGTGATAAGCAATCGGACATCCCCTGGCCGCGTAGTGCTCGACCAAACCGCGAGCGACCGCCTCGGTTTCGTCAGTCGAATCGTCGAGCACCTGAATGTCGAGCATCTCCAACGGATAACTTAGGCGGCAAACAGCTTCCAGCAGCCGCTCCACTACAAACTGTTCATTGAAGATGGGAAGCTGAACCGTCACTCGCGGCAACTCCGAAAAATGATTGGGTGGCTCGGAAGTACGGTTTTTCTGGTTCTTGTAATAAAGATAGACAAGCACGTAGCGGTGCATCCCGTATGACGCCAACCAGATCAGAACGATGAAATAAGGGATCAGCAACGCCATGTCAAAAGCGTTGGCGTGATAGAGACCCTTGAAGGTGGTGTCGAGAAAATGCTGGCGAAAATACTGTCCGAAACCGCGTGACACGATGAATGCCGCGAATGGTAGGAACGACATAGGCATGCTGGTCAGCGGAGAAGTCCTCAATGACTAGAAACCAGCCACTCTGAAACGTACATTGTACCCGAAGGGGATACCGGGTATCCGAGAACGGCCTCGGCTGTTCGAGGCCGTTCTCATTTGGTCTAATTCAGAAAGTATGTCCGGTACAGCGTATCTCTTTGCACTGGTTTAAATCCTGCGTCTCGTATGATCCTTCGTAACTCTTCTTCAGTAGTGCAATTGGTCACACCGGCGGCGCGGACCACGTTCTCTTCCAGCATCACCGATCCAACGTCATTACCGCCAAAGCGCAAACCCATCTGACAGACTTTCAACCCCTGAGTGACCCAGCTCGATTGAACATTGAGGAAATTCGAAAGATACAACCGGGAAATGGCCAGAACCTTTAAGTATTCGACCGCCGTTGCCTCGTCCCAGTGACGACCGCCCAGCGCCGTATTCTGCGGCTGGAAGCTCCAGGGGATAAACGCCGTGAAGCCGCCGGTTTCTTCCTGTAACTCGAACAGCCGCTGGAAGTGATTGATGCGATTTTCGTAGGTTTCTCCAACGCCAAACATCATGGTCGCGGTGGTTCTCATCCCCAGCTGGTGCGCTGTGCGGTGCACGTTGAGCCAGTCATCAGTGAGGCACTTCAGACGGGCAATCTTGTAACGCACTTCGTCGTCGAGGATTTCCGCCCCCCCGCCAGGAATCGAATCCAAACCAGAGTCCCGCAGACGCGCGATGGTGTCACCAATGCTCAGTTCGCTGTATTCGGCAATGGCGATGATTTCAGAGGCTGAGTAGCAGTGTAGATGGACTCTCGGAAAACGCTGCTTGATGCCGCGCAGCATTTTCTCGTGCCAATCGATTTTCAGATCGGGATGCAACCCGCCCTGCATCAGGACGCCCGTACCTCCGAGTTCCACCGTTTCTCTAATCTTGTCGTAAATGGTATCGAATTCGAGGATATAACCCTCTTTGGCTTTGGGCCCTTTCAGCGGACGGTAAAAAGCACAGAAGGTACAGTATTCCGTGCAGAAGTTCGTGTAATTGATATTGCGGTCGATGATGTAGCTGACCACGCCTTCCGGATGCAGTTTTCGGCGCACGGCGTCGGCCTCTATCCCAATGCCAATCAGGTCATCGGAACGAAACAGGTCGAGAGCGTGCTGTTTGGTCAGCGACATGCGGTTTACCCACTACCATCAACGATTCTAGCGAACAGGAGCCGTCGGCTCCAAATCGGGCACGCTTTTATGCGGTGCGGCGGCGCATACGGCTGGCCACATTCTTCTGGTAGCGCATGTACTGGACGAGTGATAGAGCGCTGCCCACAATTGCCAATCCAATGAGTATGGTCAGCGCTGGTTTGTAATAATGCGAAAAGAATAGGACGATGTGCCTTCCGTAGAGAGCACCCAATCCAGCAACGATTGTGTAGCGAATTCCGCGCCCCAGGGTCAGCGCCCCTAAAAACTTTTTCTGCGAATACTGCAAAGCTCCAGCCGCCACCAGGAACGGAACAAAAGGAAATGGAGGAGGCATGAGCGCAGGGACCGCGATCGCGCTGAATCCCCAGCGCTCGAATTTCGAGTAAACTTTGGCGGCGCTCCGTTTGGAGAGCTTGTGCTCCAGCGCTTCCTTACCTCCCTTTCGGGCGAGGCTATACGTAATGTAGCCACCAATGACGGCTCCGATGGTCGCCATGAGCCCGTAGTAGACCCAAAGATCGCGATGGCGAGCGGCCAGGTAAATGGTCAGCACGTCCATGCTGCCCGTCAGCGGAACCACAGAGTTGTCCGCGATTCCCAGCAAGACTAGCCCCAGGCCGCCTAACCGGCGCAATCGAGTCCATATGGAAACGGCGAGCAACAATGGAATGTGGGGCTGCATACGAATGGCCTAGCAGCAGTTTACAGGTGTGTGGTGATTCCGCGGGAGGATACGGCTAAATTACCGCAGGTTTCGCTACGTCCAGAAAGCGCAGATGAGGAGCTGGCGGCAGCGCCCCGCATTCTTGCGCATAGTGATAGAACAGGCGCATACCATCCAGGCAGGCCTCGTCGAGATAATAGTGGATATTCTCAGTCAAATAAGAGATAACCCCAGCTTCGCTCATACGCAGGCGTGGTCCCCAGTGGCGAGCGATCTGATCAAGATTCGCGGGCTGCAAGCCATGGTCACGCGAGTCCTGAAAGATAGTAGCCAGATCGAAAGCGGAGGACGCATCCTTCAAGACGGACTGGCGGACTGCCCAGAAAGCAAACACAAAAGGTTTTCCGGTCAGGCGAATCCATTCTTCGGCCAAGTCGTAAGCGAGATAGCGGGAGCGATCCACCTGCAGTGCCGGGTCGCCAATCAGCAGACCTGCGTCATGATGTTCCAGCATCTTATCGACGTCCGGCGCCATCGGCGCGAATCTTCGCTCTCCGCCCCACCACTTCGCAAACAGAACTTTGGTCAGCGCAACAGAGGTCAGGGACGAGGTATCCAGTGCCACGGACCGCATCTTCTCCAGCGGAACCTTGCTGACCAGTAGGATGGAACGAACCGCACGCTTCGAAGCGATAGCCACCCCGGGAAGTATCGTCAGGCCAGGGACGCTGGCATAAGCCACGGCCGGGACAATGCCGATATCGGCCGACCCTTTCTCCAGAGCCGCAGCGCACGCGGAAGGAAGTGTGTAAGAAACGTCGAAAGCCGGCCCTGCATCTCCGTGTTCGAAGTCCCACATCAGCGGCGCAGTATTGAGATATGAAATAGCGGAAATGCGAAGTCGTTTCATGCTGCTGATGTTTGATTCTAACAAACCAGTGTGCCGGCTAACCTCGACGCCGATTTTGCGGCGTGTATAGAGTCCGCTCATGCTCGCCATGCAAGGTGTCGCAATGCCCGGAGCACTTGTTTCCGCTACTAAGACAAGCGATACACTCATGCTCTCGTGGTTGGCTCTCGCGCTGACCCCGGGCCTGGGGCCTACCAGGGCACGCCGCCTGGTCGACCTGTTGGGAAGCGTCGACGCTGTATTTCGAGCGTCGCTGACCGAACTCGAAGCAGCCGGAATTCAGTCGGTTTCCGCACAATCACTGGGCACGGGCCGTTCCCAGGAACTGGCGCAGGAGGAACTCGGACGTGTGACCGCGGCTGGCGTGAGTCTCGTTGCCCTCGAGAGTCCGGCTTACCCGGCACAGTTAAAGCAAATTTACGATCCGCCGCCGGTTCTCTACGAACGTGGCGACCCCGAGGTAATTTCGCGGCCCGGAATCGCTGTTGTTGGCACGCGGCATCCTACACCCTACGGCACGGGCATGGCGGAGCGCTTGGCCTGCGATCTGGCGGCGCGCAGACTCGTCATTTTCAGTGGGCTGGCGCGCGGCGTGGACACCGCCAGCCATCGCGGCGCAATCGCGGGGAAGGGCAAGACCGTCGCCGTTCTAGGTACCGGCATCGACGTGATTTATCCCCAGGAGAACACGCGGCTGGTGGAACAAATTTTAGTTCTCGGAGGAGCACTCATATCGGAGTTCCCCATTAGCACATTTCCCGCGCCACAGAATTTTTCCATTCGCAACCGGATCATCAGCGGAATCTCGCTGGGCGTGCTGGTGGAGGAGGCCGCCGAATACAGCGGCCCCCGCATCACTTCACGCTGCGCGCTGGAGCAGAATCGCGAGGTCTTCGCCGTACCAGGTAATGTCACCAACAAGAATTCCTGGGGCCCGAATACGCTGATTAAGCAGGGTGCCAAGCTGGTGGCCACCTGGGAAGATGTGTGGGAAGAACTCCCCGCAGCAGTACGACTTGCGCTCGAACCCGCTCCCGGCAATGAATCGCAAGCCGGACAAACCGCATCTTTATTCGGGGAAAGCGAGCTGTCTCCTCACGAAAAAAAGATTTTCGCTCTGCTGAAGGCCGATGAAGTCACTCACCTCGACGAGATCGTAGAGCGCCTGGAGACGGACTTATCATCGTCTGAAATTTTCGCGGCGCTTTTTGAACTGGAGCTCGCAGGCAAGGTAAAGCAGCTGCCGGGAAAGAATTTTGTGAAGAGCTTCTAGCTATCAGCTTCTCGCTATCGACTACAGGCTACTGACTCGTGAGGAAGACGTAATGGTGCACGAAATCCAGCGCGTGCTGGCCTCATTCGTCCAGCGGCTGACGAGCACCGTTTGGCTAGATGCTAGCCGCCCGCAGCCAGAGGCTTACCAACGAAACTTGTTGCCAGCTCGCCATTCGTGCTAGCTTCGGAAACGAAACCACCCAATTGAGGACACATTGCCGAAAGGTTTAGTCATCGTCGAATCGCCCGCCAAGGCGAAGACCATCCAGAAATATCTGGGTAAGGGCTTCACCGTCGAAGCTTCGCTCGGGCATGTTAAGGACTTGCCCAAGAGCACGCTGGGCGTCGACATCGACAACGAATTCGAAACGGAATACGTCGTCATTCCCGGTAAAGAGAAGGTTGTCGCCAAGCTGAAGAAGCTGGCTTTATCTGCGGACAACATTTATCTCGCGCCTGATCCTGACCGCGAGGGCGAAGCCATTGCCGCACATTTGGCAGAAGAACTGGGCAACGGAGCCAAAACCAAAAAGAAAAAGAAGAAGGACGATCAACCGGAGCGCATCCGCCGCGTGACTTTTAACGAGATCACAAAGCGGGCGGTGCAGGAAGCCTTCGAGCATCCGCGAGCGATCGATCAGCACCTGGTTGATGCGCAGCAGGCGCGGCGTGTGCTGGATCGCCTCGTCGGCTATCAGGTCTCCCCGCTGTTGTGGGACAAAGTGCGCCGCGGCCTGTCCGCCGGCCGGGTCCAGACCGTCGCTCTGCGGCTCATTGTCGAACGCGAGCGCGAGATAAAGGCGTTCGAAAAGAAGGAATACTGGACGATTGATGCTCACCTGGCAGGACCGAAGCCTCCGGCATTCGATGCCCGCTTTGTCGGCACGGGCGAAGATAAGGTTGAAGTCAACAATGCCGAAGACGCAGAGAAAATCCGCGCGGCTTTGGAGAAAGCTGACTGGCTGGTCCGCACTGTCGAGCGCAAGGAGCGGCGGCGCAACGCCACTCCGCCGTTCACCACCAGCAAGCTGCAGCAGGATTCCTCACGCAAGCTCCGCTTCAGCGTCAAACGCACCATGATGATCGCCCAGCGCCTTTATGAAGGCGTGGAGCTGGGCGAGGAAGGCTCGGTAGGCCTCATCACCTACATGCGTACTGATTCCACCCGGGTTTCGAATGAAGCGTTGACCGAGGTGCGCGAGTATATTAAGTCGCAATATGGCAATGAATATTTGCCGGAGTCGCCAAACGCCTACAAAGAGAAGAAGGAGGCGCAGGCGGCGCACGAAGCTATTCGCCCCACCTCGGCGATGCGCCATCCCGATCAGATCAAACAGTACCTGAAAGAAGATGAATACAAAGTCTACAAACTGATCTGGCAGCGCTTTGTGGCCTCGCAGATCACACCGGCCGTGTTCGATCAAACCACAGTCGACATCGACGCCAAGTCTGGCGCAGAAACCTTCTGGTTCCGCGTAACTGGATCGGTGCTCAAGTTCGACGGCTTCCTCAAAGTTTATGAAGAATCGAAGGACGTAAAGGACGAGGAAGAAGAAGAACTCAAGCACAAGCTGCCGCCGCTTGAACCAGGACAGAAGCTCACGCTTAAGGAGCTGAAGCCGGAGCAGCATTTCACCGAACCTCCGCCTCGGTATAACGAAGCTTCCCTGGTCAAAGAACTCGAGGAGCGCGGGATTGGGCGCCCATCCACGTACTCAGCGATTCTCAGCACCATCCAGGAGCGGCAGTACGTGCAGAAGTTAGGTGGAAAGTTCACGCCCACGGAGATTGGACTGGTCGTGACGGACTTGTTGGTCGAAAATTTCCGCGACATCTTCGATGTGCAGTACACCGCCCGTCTGGAGGAAGAATTAGACGAGATCGAAGAAGGTAAGGAAACGTGGACCAATGCGCTCGCCGATTTCTACAAGCGCTTTGCCAAAGACCTCCGCTACGCCGAGAAGCACATGGAAAACATCAAGCGGATGGAGAAGCCGACCGACGAGAAATGCGAGCGCTGTGGCTCTCCGCTGGTGATCAAGTGGGGCAAGCATGGTTCGTTCTACGCCTGCAGCTCCTACGACAAAGAGAACCCTGAGAGCTGCACCTTCACCAAGGAAAATCCAATCAACCTGCCGGACCTGGATTCGGCCGACATTCAGGAAACTACTCAAGAAGAGTATTGCGAAAATTGCGGCCGGGTAATGGTCCTGAAGCGAGGCCGCTTCGGCCAGTTCATGGCATGCACCGGTTACCCCGACTGCAAGACCACTCGCCGGCTCGATCAGGGCAAGAAAGTTCCCGACATCCCCCTCGACGAACTCTGCCCTAAGTGTGGTCGCAACATGATGATCCGCCATGGACGCTTTGGCGAGTTCACCGCCTGCAGCGGGTATCCGGAATGCAAATATGTGAAGCAGAACTTCATCGGCGTAAAGTGTCCGCTATGCGAAGACGGCGAAATTGTCGAAAAGAAGGCGCGCAAGGGAAACACGTTTTACGGCTGCGGAAATTACCCTAAATGCAAGTTCACCTCCGCCGGTAAGCCGATAGCGGAAAAGTGCCCGAGTTGCGGCAGCGAATACTTGGTCGAGAAGTTCTTGAAAGCTGGCCCGGTCATCGCCTGTCCAAATAAAGAGTGCGACTTCGAGCGGGCGGCGGAACCCGCGCCCGTAGGATAATCGCGATTCACGCAAGACAAGCCGCGTGCGGCCGTTCACTTGATCGAGTTCGACACTTTAATCCCAAGGAGAACCGCTATGTCAAAGGACCCGACCGCCACCGATGCCGAACTCATCCTCAAACTTTATGATCTGCGCCGTGAAACTGAGATGCGCAAGGCCCGCGACTGGTGGCTGGTGAAGTTCTGGCCACAGACTGCTGACGATTTCCTCAAAGTGGCGAACGCGCTCGGAACCCAGGAAAACAACTGGCTTCGTCAGGTTGGCGGCTACTGGGATATGGCGGCGGCGATGGTATTGCACGGCACGATTCATCCCGAGCTGTTTCTGGAAGGTGGCGTCAGCGGAGAGATGTTTTTTCTCTATGCAAAAATGCAGCCCATCCTGAAGGACGTGCGGGAGAAAATGCAGAGCCCAGGGCTCTTCAGTAACGTCGAGAAGGTGATTATGCAGTCCGTGGCTGGTCGAGAGCGCCTGAAAACGGTCTCAGCACGCGTGGCGGCACGGCGCAAGGCCATGGCGGAAGCAGCTAAGGCCGGCTAGGTTAAGTTTACGAAATAAATTCCCGGATGTATTCGTCTTTCGAGAGTGCCAACTCGTGCACATCTCCGTCGAAGATTATCTTGCTCTCTCGAAGAATCAGGAAGCCCATCGGCACTTCTCCGCGAGCGCCCGGCGGTAGCGGCAGCATCTTATTCGTTTTGCGATCGAAGTAGTGGGTTGCCATGACGAACGCATCCTGCAGCCGATGGGTAACCAGAAGGGAGCTGGTTTTGGAGACGTCACGCTGCTTGACGATCAGTTCGATGATTGTAGTGGAAGTGACTGGATCCAGGCCCCCCGTCGGTGAATCGTAAAGCAAAATTTCGGGCTGGGTCACGATGGCGCGTGCAATGGCCACCCGGCGCCGCATTCCACCCGACAGTTCGGACGGAAACATGTCCACGGTCCGTTCGAGTTCCACGAAACTCAGCGACTCCCGCACCCGGCGCTCGATCTCGCCGTCGGATAGGTCGTGTTCTTCCATCAACCGGAAGGCGACATTCTCCCGCACAGTAAGCGAATCGAAAAGCGCGCTTTCCTGAAACACCATGCCGATCTTGCGTCGCAGCTCGAACAGAGACTCTTCACTCATCTGGGTGACATCTTTACCGAGTACGTGGATATCCCCCGCGTCTGGCTTCAGCAGGCCCAACGTGAGTTTCAGGAGGGTGCTCTTGCCCGATCCGGCGACGCCAAAGATGGCCTTGGTTTCGCCGCGAGCCAGTCGGAAGGAAATTCCATCGAGTACCGTTTTCTCCTCGAACGCAATGGACACGCCCTCAAAGACAATGACCGGTGAGGTAGAACTCTCCGTAGATTTGAAAGGACTTGCGATAGCATCCGGAGGCGCGGCCATAATTCAGCGGTAGCCAAAAATTGCCATCAGGAACTTAGTAGCGAAGAAATCAACCAGCAAAATAAGAACTGAGGACGCCACCACAGCTTGAGTCGTAGCCCGGCCCACGCCTTGCGTCCCGCCTCGCGCTGACATCCCGTAATAGCAGCCCACGGTAGCGATAATGAATCCGAAAAATAGTGGCTTTAACAGGCCGGTAAAAACGTCCCGGAACATCAGTGTTTGCCAGGCCGAGCTCCAATATTGATGCGAGTCCATCCCGAATATGAATTGGGCGACGATGCCACCGCCGATCAACCCCAAAAGATCGGAGATGATCGTCAAAAAAAACAGCATGAACACGGTGGAAACTACTCGCGGAGTCACCAGCTTTTTGGTTGGATCGGTGCCGAGGGCGCGCATGGCATCGATCTGCTCGGTCACCACCATGGAACCCAGTTCGCTGGCCATGCCGGAGGCGTTTCGGCCGGCTACCATCAGTCCCGTTAGAACCGGACCGAGCTCAGTCACCATTCCAACCGACACAAGTTGCCCGATGAGCGAGAGCGAACCAAATCTTTCCAGCGTATTGGCGCTATTCAAAGCCAGGACGGCGCCGGTAAAAAATCCCGTCAGCACGACGATGGGCAGCGAGCCAAAGCCGATCAAATCCGCCTGTTGCGTCATGTCGGCGAAATAACGCGGGGTACGGAACAGATTGGACATGGACCGTCCCGCCAGCACGGAATAGTCCTGTACTGCTTCGATTAGATCTTTGGCGAGATCCGCGGGCGACGTCAGCTCCATTACCGGAGACTATAACAGAGCAGGCGGCGCTGAAGGGCGCGCCGGATGAGTCAACTTGCTAACTCCCGGCCTTTCTTCTTGATCTCGATGTTCAGGCGCTTGATTTTCTGATTCAGAGTGGAAAGAGGCACATGGAAGCGTTCCGCTGCCTCAGTTTGGTTCCAGTTGCACTTCTCCAGCATGTCGACGATGATATGTCGCTCGCAATCTTCCATGATGTCAAAGAGCGAAGCGTCTACCCCATGTTCCAGAAGAGGGAAAGCAGTGCCGCGACCTGCGATCTGGTCAGGAAGCAGTTCCGGGCCAATCTCTAATCCTGAGGAGAGCACGACTGCGCGTTCGATTACGTTCTCCAGCTCGCGCACGTTGCCCGGCCAGGAATAGGCCAGTAGCGGACGAAGCGCTTCGGGAGTGATGCGCCGCATCGGACGTTCATTTTCTTCCGAATATTTGTTGAGGAAAAACTCCACCAGCAGCGGAATGTCCTCTTTGCGCTGGCGCAGAGGCGGAAGGTCGATGGTTATCACGTTCAGGCGGTAGAAGAGATCTTCGCGGAACTTGCCTTCGCGCACATGCTGCTTGAGATCGACATTGGTAGCCGCAATAATGCGCACATCTACCTGCAGTTCGTGGACGCCGCCGAGGTGCATGAATTTCCGGTCCTGTAGCACGCGCAGAATCTTGCTCTGCGTGTCCATGCCCATGGTGCCGATTTCGTCCAGGAACAGAGTGCCCCGGTCGGCGATTTCAAAAAGGCCTTTCTTGGAAGCGATAGCGCTGGTGAACGCGCCCTTGACGTGACCAAACAGAGTCGACTCCAAGAGATCGGGGGGCATGGAACCAGTGTTGACCGGGACAAACGACCGCTCGCGCCGCTGCGAATTCAGATGGATGGCTTTGGCGATCAGCTCCTTGCCGGTGCCACTTTCCCCCTGCAGCAGCACGGTCGACCGGCTGGGCGCTACTTGCGCCACCAGGTCGAAGATCTTCAGCATGGGCTCGCTCTTGCCCACGATATTTTCAAAGTTGTAGCGCCGCTTGAGCGCGCGCTTGAGCTGAATATTTTCTTCCTCGGCACGATGACGGGCTACAGCAGCGCGAACGTCGGCCAGAAGCTTCTCATTGTCCCAGGGCTTCTGAACAAAATTCGCCGCTCCCGCCTGCATAGCCTTGACGGCATTTTCAACTGTGCCGTAGGCGGTAATCATGATCACAGACAGCTGCGGATCATGGGCCGCGATTTCAGCCAGCAAGTCGATGCCGTTGCGATCCGGTAGCGCCAGGTCGAGTAGCACCAGATCGAACGAGCGTTCACCCAGGCGCGCCAGCCCTTCTTCGCCGCTCTCCGCTGATTCGACTTCGTAACCCTCCATCTGCAGTAAGGTTTCGAGCGACTCGCGGATCGCGGCCTCGTCATCAATGATCAACACGTAGCCCGAGGGTGAAGAGTTGCCTTCGCTCGGACGACGCGAGATGACCGCGGCTTCAGACACTGACGGCCTTTCTGGTCATTGGGAAATCGACGTAAAACGTGGTGCCCTGGCCTGGCTGGCTCTCTACCCGAATCTTTCCCGCATGTTCCTGAATGATGCCGTAAGTAACAGACAGCCCCAATCCCGTGCCCTTGCCCTGGCCTTGACCTTCTCGCGGAGCCGTCTTAGTGGTAAAGAACGGGTCATAGATGCGTTGGATATGCTCCTGGGCAATGCCGATTCCCGTGTCGGAGACAACCACGCTGACGCCTTCGCCATTGGAGCTGACGATGCGCAGAGTCCCACCATTGGGCATTGCATCCCGGGCGTTCAGGAATAGATTCAGGAACACCTGCTGCAAGCGCCCAGCGTTTCCGCTGATCAGAGGCAGATGCTCGGCCAATTCGTCCTGCACTCGGATCTTCACCGTCTTAAACTGATGCTCCAGCAAAGCCAGCGTGTCGGCGATGATCTTGTTGACGTCGACCTCGCTGAACTCGGTGCCGCTGGTGCGGGAGAAATTCAGCAGGTTGTTGACAATTTCTGAAGCCCGGAACGTCTGCCGTGTGATCTTCTCCAGCAGCGCACCCTTCTGAGAATCCCCTTGTAGTTGTTTCGACAGCATCTGGGCATAAGAAGAGATCACGGCCAACGGGGTGTTGACCTCATGCGCAACTCCCGCAGCCAGCAAACCAATCGAGGAAAGCTTGTCAGCCTGCGACAGTTGCGATTCGAGCTGCACCCGCTCGGTGATGTCATCCATGATGATCAATCGCCCAATGACATTGAATTTCTTGGTGACTAACGGCGCGATGGCAACGTTCACCACACGACTCTCTCCGGTGGGAGTGGCCAAGCGGAACTTGTAAAGATTATGGATGCCAGGGTTCTTCCGCACCCGATAGAACTCTTCAACGAATGCGACAGGGAAGACCTCGCTGAGCGGCCGGGTCAGTGCCTGCCAACGAGGCAGCGCGTACATGACTTCCATCTGCGAGTTCCACGACTCTACTCGGTCGGCCAGATCCACCGCCAGCACACCCACGTTGATGGACTCGACGATATTTTCGTTGAAGTCTTTCAACCGCTCATATTCGGCGACCTTCTGCTCTAGTGAGGCGTACAGACGCGCATTTTGAATGGCGATGCCGATGTAACCCGCCAGAGTTTCCAGCAGTTCAATATCTTCACTGGAGAGGAAGTCTCCCTCCGCCGTCTTGCCCAAGCCGAGGAAAGCAATGGTGCGCTGCTGGGCGCGGCACGGAATGTAATAATTCAGGTCAAGCCTGGCGATTGTTTCCTGGCCGATGGGCATCTCGCGGGGAACTTGGTGTGTGTTGTCGAAGAAAATGTGCCCGGCTTCCATCTCGGGTCGCGGTCTGCCGAGAAAACTCAGATCCAGGCTGCTGGTCTGGGTTAGGCCGAAAGACTTCGCAACCAAGAAGCGTTCCGATGTCTCGCCCGCAGACAGGAAAATTGCCATGCGATCGACCAGTAGCGTGCGGCACAAGCGGTCGACAACTGAACTCAGCATTTCGTCCAGGTCCGTTTCCGCGCTCAGCTCCCGCCCAAATTCGATAAGAGTCTTACGGTAGTCGTAACGCGTCCGATAGAAGAACTGGTCAATGCGTTGCTGGATCCACTTGCGCACCGGGTCGAACAGTAACGCTGTAACTACGATGGCCAGAATCAGGCCCTTCGGGCCGGAACTCGGTACCTGGGTATGTACGAGTTCAGCAACGCCTGCGACTACTGCAAAATAAGCGCCGATAATCGCCGCGGCCGCCAGCGTGTACACCATGCCTCGCTTGAAGATCAGGTCCACATCCATCAAGCGATACCGGAAGATGGCGTAACCGAAGGTCAAGGGCAGCAGGCCCAGCGACAGAACCGACACCTTCATCAGCGTGGTCGGCAGCGCTCCAGTAAGGTAGGGGATGACATACAAGAGCGTGAACGGCGTGATGGCCAGAATGGTGCCACGCGTGACCCACTTCAGTTGCTGCCGAAGGATCGGCGTACTCGCCCGGCGGTAGGCATACACGAGTACCGCAGCTGCCGCAACGAAGAACACAGCAAGATAGGCCATTTGCAGCCGGTCGAGATTCCAGCGCAGCCTCTCGCTGGCCTTCATCACGGTCAAGGCCAGGATGTGAATTCCCAAGAGCAGCAGTCCCGGCACATAAATCAGCGGGATCGCCCAGCGATGCTTGCGGACGAAATACCGCCTCTCTGGGAAAGTCAGCACAAAATGCAGGAACAAAGCCGGCTGCAGCAGCCAGGCAGCGACGTTTCCCCAGTAGATGATCCAATCAAACTGGTTGAACTTGCCGGTGTATTTGAAGGCGTAGAAAACGAACGAGACCAGGCAGAAGATGTAGAAGTGGGTCGAGCCCGGCGCGGTCCAGCGCCGCAGCAAAACGTAAACTCCAATACCCAGGTAGATCAGTGCAATCAGACGCAGCCAGTCGTTGAGCGATCGCTCGGCCGGGACCGGGATCACCTGCGTGTCGACAGCAACCGAGTCGCGAACCAGCGAGTAAGTGGCTTTCGACCATGGACCCACTCGATAGAGTTGCCGAACCAAGGCCGAGGTACCGTTTATTTCGCGTTGATTGATAGCTGTGAGGCGGTCGCCTTCTTTGACGCCGGCTTTGGCTGCCGGCCCATTGGGTTCGACCTGGTCCGCGATAAGGCTGCCGTTGTGCTCCATCCACCAGACCCCGTCGTAGGGAATCTGAAACTCTCGCTCCTTCTGAAAGTTGATGACGGCGAAAGTAATTGCAGCCGCAGTTAGCAGGAAAAGAAGAACAGCGGGGCGGATTTGAAATTCCCGATTCATGGTCCGCTGGTTCGGACGAGGCGGTAGGGGGACACTGCCTGGTCTCAGCGTGTGCACGTTCGGGGCCACGGATATGAACATCGGGAATCGCCTAAGTGGCCTAAAAAAAGCAACTTCTAGGATTATAGAAGGCTTGCAGAAGCCCCGCTACATTTTTTGGAATTCATCTCTTGTATTTGGTAACTCCATAAATGTCATAGCATTAAAGAGCTACGGAGATTTGAGAAGGACTCAAGCAAGTGACTTGGCCACCCGCTGATCTGATCGAAGACAGCCAGGGCTGAAAAGCGGGAAAACGCGGCAAAACGCGGCAGGATTGCTGTCCGATAGAATCATCCTAGCCTTCCCGATGCGAAACGAACTGGTTGCCAGGCCGCCTTGATCGAAACCAACGCAAGAAACAAAAATAGGGCAGCCAAGGGGCTCCCCTCCGCTTAAGAAGCGAAAGAGGTGATACCACTTAATTAGAATCGCACGCAGTCTGCAAAGTTGTCCCTCCAACTTACCAACGTGGAAAACCCATCGGAACTGGAAGTCAAGTCGCCGTTGAACGCGAACCGGGAATCCTGGGCGGTTGTGGATGGGGCGCGCATGCGCTATTTTCGAAGTGGCTCTGGACCAGCTCTGGTTCTGGTGCATGGCTTACTTGGATACTCTTTCTCGTGGCGATTTGCCATGCCCGCCCTTTCGCCGCTGGCTACGGTCTACGCAATCGATATGTTGGGCACCGGTTTTTCCGACCATCCGGTGGGTCTCGACTGCAGCCTGCGGGCCAGCGCCGGACGTTTGCTGCGATTCCTGGATGCGGTAGGCGTCACTACTTGCGACTTGATGGGCAGTTCGTACGGCGGTGCCGTGGTCATGATGGCCGCAGCCCGGGCTCCGGATCGCATTCGTCGCCTGATCCTGGCAGCGCCGGTAAATCCATGGTCGGGGCGCGGCAATTGGCTCACACCGATCTTGACCAACCGTATAGTCGCGCCTCTGATCGTGCGGTTAGGGCCTCGGGTTGAAGTTGCCCACAGTATCGTTCTGCGGCGTTTGTTTGGTGATGCCCGCCGGATTCGGCCGGGCACGCTCGAGGGCTACTCTGCTCCGTTCGCTATCCCAGGTTCGCTTGAATATGCGATGAGCCTCTTACGTTCGTGGAAGCAAGACTTGCATGAGTTGGAATCGGTGCTGCCGCAGATCCGAGGCGTGCCCACGCTTCTCGTCTGGGGCGGTCTGGACGCTGCCGTAAGGCCAGTATCCGCGGATAAGCTGCGCCAGCAGTTTGCCGACTGCAGGTTAGTCGTGTTCGACGGCGTTGGGCACTTGCCTTACGAGGAAGTTCCTCAAGAATTCAACCAGGCCGTGATCGAGTTTCTGTCCCGAAACCGGACCGGGATCTTCTGATATGCCGCCACACATCTTTGGCCTCCTCCGTGGATACCTGGCTGAGTATGGCTACTGGACAGTTGCGGCGGCATTATTGCTCGAAAATGCGGGATTGCCGGTGCCCGGAGAAACCATCCTGCTGTTGGCCAGTTTCCTCGCTTACTCGGAACACAAGCTGCACCTGCCTTCCATAATTCTGGTCGGAATCTGTGCCGCCACCGTGGGCGACAATATCGGCTTTCTGATCGGATTTTACGGCGGACGCCCGCTGCTCGAACGATATCGGAAGACGCTTCACATCCAGCCCGCGACAATCGCACGCGGGGAAGAAATGTTCAGGCGTAATGGCGCCGTCACGATCTTCACGGCTCGCTTCATCGCCGGGCTGCGCGTGATTGCCGGCCCCCTGGCTGGCGTGCTACAGATGCCTTGGCGCAAATTTGTCCTGGCCAATTTTCTTGGTGCCGCGCTCTGGGTGGCCGTCGTCTCGGCTGCCGGGTACGTCTTCGGCAAGCATTGGGAGAAGCTGCTCAGGATCGTAAAGGACGTGAATATCGTCCTCCTTCTCGCGGCTGCGTTGCTTCTACTCCTAGTGTGGCGGAAACGTCGTGGAAAAATCGGTTTATCTAATCAAAATTAGCGCCTTTCTTGCCAACCACGCACGATTGATGCTCCAGCGGTCGAGTGCTAACCTCAAGGCAGGGACTCGATGAATATGCGCGACGCCTTGAGCCAACAGCCGGCCGAAGCCAGCATTCGACGATCGCTCGGAATCTTGCGTCTCGAGATTCCTCAAGTGTGGGTGCGTTTCCTGCTGGCCATGGTGGGCCTGGCGCTGGCCTTCGGGGCGGCGCTCTTCTCCACGGTGTCTCGGGAGTCTGGAAATGTCTGGGCAACACTTATCCTGGCTTCAGCCGCCCTCCTATTGGCCACGATCGTCGGCTTGACGACGGTGCCCTACCTGGCGCACCGCGTCGCCACCGGTCGCATTCGTGACGCTTTCGACTACGACGTGACCCGCGTGGGAGTCATTTACGTGGTCACCGTAGTATTCATCGGAATCGCGGCACTGAACACGGGCAACAATCTGCTGTACATCATCGTGGCGGCGATGCTGGCTGCAATTGTGGTATCGGGATTAAGCTCCGCCCTGGTGTTGCGGGGTCTGGAGCTCGACGTCCGCTTGCCTCAGCACGTCTTTGCCGGCCAGCCCATCGCCGGAAAAATCATCCTACGAAATCGGCGGCGCTGGTTGCCCGCGTTCTCGGTGAATGTGGTTTCGCTCGAGAAGGTCAAGCCGGGCAAGCAGTGGCAATGGAGGCCGGCCACGTTTGCCTTCCCTCCAGGACGTTCTCCAGAGAAGCAGTGGATCAGGCTACCCGACCGCCGCCTGCTCCGCGTGGCCGAGAGGATGGAGGCGCCTGACATCTTTCAGGGATCGGCCTATTTCCCTTACCTGCCCGCCGGCCGCAAACTCATCGCCGAGCTCGAACTTCGGTTTGAGCACCGCGGACGATATCAACAGGAGTGCTTCGGGTTGGCTACTCGCTTTCCTTTCGCGTTTCTCACCAAGACCCGACGCGTCCGCCTGGCGCGCGAAATCATCGTCTATCCGCCAGTCGAACCGCGAGATGAATTTTTTGAAGTGCTCCCGCTCGTGACGGGCGAATTTAAGACGTTCGCGAGGGGCCGCGGACACGACTTATACCGCATTCGGGAATATATGCCTGAGGATTCGGCCCGCCACGTGGACTGGAAAGCGACGGCGAAGTCAGGCTCACTCAAAGTGCGCGAGTTCAGCCGAGAAGACGAACGCAAGCTTCGGATCGTCTTCGATAATCCTAGCCTCGGCGCAGTTTCGAACCAGGCTTACGAGAATGCCATTGCGTTGGCCGCTTCCCTGGGATGGCATTTTACTGGACAGAACGCACAAACTTCCTTCGTTGCCCAGGGCTATAGCGGCGCGACCGACGTCTATCAGTTCCTCGCCTATTTGGCGATCATCGAACCGCAAACGTCGCCATCGGTGATGCAGGACCTGGAAGTCTCTTCCGACTACAACGTCATTTTGACGGCGCAGCCCAGGGACCGGATTCCCGCAGCCTTGTGGAGATGCTCGCATTTCGTTTTCATTGGTGGAAAAGACTAAATTGGTACGTCGAGTCCATGCAGCCAGTAAGATCGAATTTCGCATCCCAACGGAGCCACTGGCCCGCAGGGAATGCCGGGAAAAGGCCTATGAGTCGCAAAAACGTCCACCATGTTACGCCTCTGGCATTGCTGGTGGCGGTTGCTGCGTTCCTTCCCGCTTTTGCGGATGACGCGCCCGTGCTGCCTCCCGGCACCACCATCAAAATTCGAATG
The DNA here is from genome assembly GCA_963696025.1 of uncultured Acidobacteriota bacterium. Classification (GTDB taxonomy): domain Bacteria; phylum Acidobacteriota; class Terriglobia; order Terriglobales; family Acidobacteriaceae; genus JABCYV01. The sequence continues at coordinate 691,334 of CAVOII010000010.1, read as the reverse complement.
ATTGACAAGCTGAGCAGCGAGGAGAACCAGGTTGGAGACACCTTCCGAGCGACCCTCGAAGAACCGATTCAGGTGAACGGGAAGAACCTATATCCCAAGGGCGCAGACGTCATCGGACGAGTTGCCAATGTGCATGCATCGGGCCGGCTGAGTGAACCGGGAGAGTTGGATCTGGTTCTGGCTACGGTGAGTTCCGGAAGGCAGGCGACCTCTCTCAATGTTCAGCCTCTGGTAGTCAAAGGCGAATCACATACTAAGAGCAATGCCACAAAAATTGGCGGTGGAGCGGCATTGGGAGCAGTGATTGGCGCGATTGCGGGCGGTGGAAAAGGGGCGGCAATCGGCACAGCCGCGGGCGCTGCGGCGGGGACAGGTGCCGCGGCCGCCACAGGTAAAAAGGCTGTCAGAGTGGAATCCGAAGCGGTGCTCACGTTCGTTACAACGGCGGCGCCAGCAGACGCTTCGTCCCCTGGTGCTCAAAACCAGCCTGCAGATACTCCCGCTTCGACGACCAACTCTCCGGCTTCCGCTCCTTCGGGGCCGTCCGCTCTTCCTGCGCCGTCGGCACAGGCGCAGGACACGACAGACCGCTTCACCCTGCGCGATCGCCGGATCATCCGAAACTGCGTGAGTGCGAACCTTGACGACTTGCCCCCAGACGCGATCAAGCGCCCGGAATCATCTGCCGGTGAGCCGGTGATCAGCGATGATGATGCCCTGTCGGCCGACGCTCAGCGCCGAGCTGCGCCTCTTCCGCTGGTGTGTGAAGAGCAGCTTCCTAAACTGCCGAGTGATCTGGAGCGCGTGATTTACCAGGGACGAGTGCTCCTGTTGGACGGAAAGAGTCACATCGTCGATGCGTTCTACCTAAATGAAAATCAGTAACTTAACCGATTTTCTTGAGGTAGGGCGCAAACAAATGTTTTCGTTCAGATTCGTTTCGTCATATACTCGCCCACCTTGGCTGAATTAGCCTAGGGTGGATCGCTGAGACGACGTCGGGAGGTAACAAATGCATGTCTGCGACCTGATCAAGAATCAACGTACTTATCATGTCGACTCCAATGAAACCGTGCTGCACGTTGCCCGCGCGATGGTGACCCACAATATTGGGGCTGTGCCGGTGCTGCGCGACGGCGTTTTGGTGGGCATTTTTTCAGAGCGCGACCTGATGAAGCGCGTAGTTGTCGAAGGGCTTGACCCTCGGATCACCCGCGTCGAGGACGTCATGACCATGGCCCCGCTGACGGTGGGTCCGAAGGAGGAACCGGAAGCCTGTATGCTTCTGATGCGGCATCATGGCTTTCGGCATTTGCCGGTTTGTGACGGCAAGAACCTGGTGGGTATTGTCTCCGTCCGGGACCTGATGCTCCATGACATCAATGAGAAGGATCATGAAGTCCGGATGATGCGCGCCTACGTCCAAGCGCCCCCTGGGACATAAACATTTAACCAGGTAACTATTACCTCCAGGTTACCTTGGTACATTGACCATTGGGCTGAAACTGATAAGGTTTCTCTTAGAGAGAGGAGTGTAGTGGTGTAGTCTGCCATCCGCAGCCGGCAGGAAAGCAGCCCGATGAACCCCAAAATCCAGCTTGCTTGCAATGTGCTGTGGAGCGCCCACCCGGTGCTGCAACTCTCCGTTGCCGCGGTGATGTTCAAACGCAAGTTGCACCGTAAGTTCCCGATTTTCTTTGCCTATATTGTTTTTCAAGTTCTGATGTTTTCGGTTCTTTTCCCGATTTACAAATGGGGCAACTATCGGGAATATTTCTACGCGTTTTGGATCACCTCGGGGGTGAGCCTGGTTTTGGGATTCATGATCATTCATGAGATTTTTTTGGATGTCTTTCATCCCTACCACACTTTAAAAGATCTCGGCTCAGTTCTGTTCCGATGGGCGGCCCTCGTGATGTTGCTGGTGGCGGGCGTAGTGGCGGCTTCCAGTCCTGCCGGCGCACAGGGGCCGCTGGTTGAGGCCATCATAACCGTGCAGCGCTGTGTGCGCGTGATTCAGTGCGGTTTGATTTTGTTTTTATTGGTTTTCTCAAAGTATCTTGGAGTCTCCTGGCGGCAACACAGTTTCGGTATCGCCCTCGGATTCGGCGGCTTCGCCGGAGTGGAGTTGGCCATGCTCGCGTTGCACGCCAGCAGCCACGCCTCGGAAGCGGCGGTGAATCTGGTCAACCTGGCGGGCTACAACCTCGCTATCGCAACCTGGCTCACCTACGCCTTGCTGAAGAGCGCCGCGCGGGAGAATGCCGCGAACCTTCCGTTGTCACAACGTTGGGAGCAGAGCCTCACCGACTTGCAACATCCGGTGCCCAGTGACTCGCTGATACCGATGTTCGAAGGTATGGTGGATCGCGCCTTCTCGCGTACGAACGGACACGACCGTGACGAGACAGTCGTCGAACCACTGGCTTCGCAACAGAAAAGACCAGAACGCGTTCCCACGCTGGTTGCCCGCCGTTTCGCTTCGAAGCCTTAGCCGATCTGGTTCTTGTAAATTAATATTTCGCTACCATCTCCCGAAAAGTTCGAGCTAAATCGATTTTCTAGCCGCTCTGCATCTCACTGAAAAATCAGGGCGGATCCGCCTTCATCACGGTTAAGGTTGGGTTAAACTCAGACGCGACACCATGGCTGGATGGGGGCAGACAACAAGGATGCACTGGACTACTTGCCAGTGAGCTGTATAATTCCTGCCCGTGAGGGTTTCCGCTCCCAGGGAACCTGCACGCAAGGAGAACAATCCATGAAACGTGCAGTCAGGATGGTAATCCTGATGGTAGGTTTGGCTTGCACGTACGCTGCAATTGCCCCCACATTCCTGCACGCTGAAGGTGGGATAATGCCGCTGCGCAAGCCCACAACCCAACGTGGTCCAACCCGGAAGTAAATTCCGGCAGGGGTCACTGAACAGTGACTGCTGTGTAGTTGAAGGCCGCTCACGCGGCTCAAGCTTTCTCGGGCTGACTGCCACCTAAGCAGTCAGCCTTTTTTCCTTCTTCAGGAATACTCGAGTTAGCGGTTGGTTGCCAGCGCACCACGAAGCTTGTTCGCCAGCTCCTCGGGATCCGAGACCGCAGGCTGGCAAGTAAAGCCCGAGCAGATCACCGCCACAGTTTTCCCAGTCTTGATTTCAGGCAGATGGGGAACAGTCTTCGCTAGTGCCGGAGGGAGATTGTTAGGCACGGCGTCGTTTTCCGTTAACTTCAAAACGGACTTGCCGAAAGCAAAGGGGGCCAGCGCCATGCCAGCGAGACGATCCGCAATTTCGCCGCTTCCCACTACTACCACCTGAGTGTGCGGCTGGGAAAGATGGACGGCGGCAATCCCGTATGTAGCCGCAAATATCCCGTATTGCCCGGCTGAGGCAGCAAGCACTTCCATCGTCTGCTGCGCCTTGTCATGATAGCTGTGGTCACCCGCGTAAGCATGCAATCGCAGCAGCACGATGGCGGCAGCAGAATTGCCCGCGGGCGTAGGAGAGTCCTGGAAAGGCTTTCGGCGCGTGCCCAGCACGCCCAAGACTTTCGCATCGGCACTCGCAGCTTTTTCCGTGTCAAAGAAGCCCCCAGACACAGGATCGAAGAAAAGCTCGATCATCCTATCGCCGATGCGCCGCGCGAAGTTGAAGTAGCTGAGGTCCGCTGTAGCCTCATAAGCATCGAGACAGGCGATGGCAGTGAAGGCGTAATCGTCGAGCAACCCAGGGATGTGCCGGCGCTCTGCACCGGGATCGGAATACGCGATGACGTGCGCTAATCCGCCTTCCACATTCCAGCCTTCCGCCAGAATGCGATCCAGCGAACGCAAGGCAAAGCGCCGGGCCGCTACGAGACTGAGCGCTTTAGCCGCTTCCAGATATGCTGAGACACAAAGCGCGTTCCATCCCACGTACACGGTTTTGTCTACATACGGAGTGGGCCGTTCGAGGCGCGCCGCGTACATTTTTTCTTTGGCGGTTTGAAGTAAAGAGTGCACTCGCTCCACTGGCAGGCTCAACCGCTTGGCAATCTCTTCCACGGACGCTCGGATGTATAGAACGTTCTTCGCAGGATTGTGATGCATCTCCCCGATTTCATTGATGTCGTAATAGAAGCTCGCCACGCTGGCTTCTTGTTCATTTAGAACGGCTTGAGTCTCGGCGAGAGTCCAAGTGAAATAGTCTCCGTCGTCATCCATCGAATAGTCGGCATCCTGCGATGCGTAGAAACCGCCATGCTCGCGATCGCTGAGCCACTCATCCATCCAGCGGATAATGTCGCGCGCCACGGAGGCGAGGAACTCCGATCCCGTTGCCTGATAGGCGTGTACGTAATTCTTCAGCAATTCGGAGTTGTCGTAGCACATCTTCTCGAAGTGTGGCACCACCCAGCGCTCGTCGACTGAGTAGCGATGGAATCCGCCGGCAAGCTGGTCATACACGCCGCCGTGGGCCATCTTCTCCAGGGTGGTGATAAAGATTTCGCGCAGCTGTTGATCGCCCGACCGCGCGTATTGATCTATCAATAGATCAAGCGCCGCGGGATGCGGAAATTTGGGGGCGTTCCCGAAACCGCCGTTTCGCGGATCAAACATCCGAATAGCTGATTTCACGATGGAATCAATCACCGCCGGTGAAAAGTCGCCGCCGTGTCCGGCGAAGGACTCCGCCTGAGAGATGGCGCTCTCCACCAGCTTGGCTTGCTCCGTCACATCCCCATTCTTGTCGCCATACGTATCGGCAATAGACGCCAGCACCCGCTTGAAGCTGGGCCGTCCGTACCCGTCATTGGGAGGAAAATATGTTCCGCCGTAAAACGGCTTACCCTCCGGCGTGAGGAAAGCGGTGAGTGGCCAGCCTCCCTGCCCGCTGATCGCACTCACCGCGACCTGATAGCGGCTGTCTATGTCCGGACGCTCATCGCGGTCCACTTTCACCGCAATGAAGCGCTCGTTCACGATTTGCGCGACTTCGGGGTCGTCGTACGATTCCCGATCCATCACATGACACCAGTGGCACCACACCGCGCCAATGTCGAGCAGGATCGGCTTGTTCTCCTTCTGCGCCGCCGCGAAGGCTTCCTCGCCCCACTCATGCCACTGGATTGGCTGGTGCATAGCAGAGCGCAGGTAGGCGGAAGATGCACGGGAGAGTGAGTTGAGGGTCTGGGTAGTCATGACTGCTTCAGTCTATACGCTGTTGACGAAAACCTGGAGGGACTCGGAAGTTGATTGCATCACAGTTTCAGCTTCTTGCTGTTCCCTCCCCAATCTGCTTCCACAATGCCACACAAGAAAGTAATGCCAGGGACATCTTCCACGTCGGTCCCGGCATCTTTCGAAATACAATACCCTGCTGTTTTGTCCTGGTGAGAGGAAACCTCCAATGAACTCGAAAGCGGCGAAATTTGTCCTTGGAGTGGGGATTGTACTGGTCTTGGCGCTGATCTCAGAACCGTTGTGGGCCCAGGACGCTCCAGCTACCCTGTCTGGCACGGTCACGGACTCTTCGGGAAAGGCTTTGCCGAGTGCCAAGATCTCCGTTAAGAATGTGGCCACGGGGAAGTCAATGGATACTCAAACCGACCCATCTGGTGTTTACACCGCTCCCAACCTCATCGCAGGGGATTACGAGGTTTCGGTTTCAGCGGAAGGCTTCGGTGCCAAGACAATCAAAATCACCCTGGCCGCACAGACGCCCCAAACCGTGGACTTTGCCTTGAGTCCTGCGCAGGCTAATCAGGGCAACCTGCCGAATGCACCTTCCAGCACTCCGACAGGACCATCGCTGGAGGATTTAGGGTTTTCTCCAGAACAGACCCAGGCTAATGCCAAGCAGCAGGCGCTGCTCGATAAGCGGACGCACATGCTGAAGATTCATCAGCGAATGGGATTGATTACGACCATCCCTTTGATGGCTGCGATTTTTTCTTCTCCCAGCGCCGCTGGCAAGGGTAACAGCGCGACCGGACGCGACGTGCACCTTGCTCTGGGCGCGGTAGCGGGAGACTTGTATTTCATCACTGCTTACTACGCCATCCGCGCTCCGCGCGTGCCCGGAACCGAAACCCACGGACCCATTCGCGTGCACAAGGCCCTGGCCTGGATTCATGGTCCGGGAATGATCCTGACGCCCATCCTGGGAGCGATCGCTTATGATCAAAAAAACAAGGGAGAAAAGGTTCATGGGATTGCGTCGGCGCATATGCCAGTGGCGATCGTGACGGCTGGAGCGTTTGGAGCTGCGCTTGCGTCGGTATCATTTAAATTTTGAGCCAACTCTATGAACAAGAAATCGCTAACAGCGTTTCTGCTGCTGGCGCTGCCTCAACTTTTCGCAGCGGACACCCAGTGGGTTCTGAAGCAAAGTACGCTTACCTATCACGTCTCGCACCCCCTGCATCAGACTGAGGGCGTGAGCCATGCGGCGCGAGGCAAGGGAGTCTGCCACGATGGGCAGTGCGATTTCCTGGTTGCAGTGCCAGTAAAATCGTTTGACTCAGGGGACAGCAATCGTGACCTGCACATGATACAGACCACGCGCGGCGCAGAGTTTCCTATGGTCACGGTGCGCACCCGGCTGCCGGAAGCGGCGTCGTCATTGACGACGATCAAGGCCGACCTGGAAATCCAGTTTGCGGGACAGACCGCGCAGTACAAGCAGGTCGCGTTTCAATCCGTGACCCAGGGAAACGAGACGCGAATTTCCGGAACCATTCCAGCGATGCTCCCCGATTTCAAGATCGACCCGCCGTCGCTCCTGGCAATGCCGGTGAAAAACGAAATCCCGGTGCGCATAGAGATGACGTGGAGTCTGCAGTGAAACAAGAATCACTCCAGCAGCCGCTTGGCAATCGCGCAATATAAATCCACCGCATCACTCAATTGCTTCTTCTCCACGTACTCGCCGTCAGTGTGCGCCACGTGAATCGATCCGGGACCTACCAGAAGCGGCTGCCCCCAATTGCTGAGCGCGGGAATGTCGGTGGTGAAGGCAGCGACGAAAGTTGGCAAGCCGTCCAGCGTGCGCAGGCGGATAAACGGAATCTCCAGCACGAACTCGACTTTCGCCAGAGTGCCGACGGCCGCAACAATGTCCCGCTTCAATTGTTCCGCGGATCCGACCAGCCGATAAAGCAACTGCGCCCGGGCTTTGTCAGGGATGACATTAGGGGCGCGTCCGCCTTCGATTACTCCGATGTTCACCGTGCACGGGCCGATCCCTTCCTCAGTTGGCAGCTTCAGGATGCGCAAACGGTTCAGAGCTTCCAGCAACTTGTCGATCGCTGATTCTCCGAGCTCGGGATACGCCGAGTGCGCCATGCGTCCTTCTGCGGTGACCTCGACACGTAACGAACCTTTTGACGCGACCGCGATCTGGTTCTCCGTGGGCTCGCCATTGATCAAAAACTTGCATCCCGGCGATTGTTGATTCGCGATCTTCGCGCCCTGACTGTCTTTTTCCTCACCCACAAGGAAAAGCAAACCGGCATGGACCCCGTCCTGGCGCAACCGTTCCGCCGCCGCGACCTGGGCGGCAATGATTCCTTTGGCATCGCACGCCCCCCGGCCGTAAACGCGATCAGCATCCTCGCGGGAGGGAATGAAAGGAGGCACGGTATCCACGTGAGTGGAAAAAACAATCTCCGGCTGAGGCTGCTCCGGCGCGGTCGCATACACATTGCCACGTTCGCCCTCAACCGGAAGCTTCTTGGCCTGATAGCCCATCCGGCTGAGCTCGCGCCGAATAAAGTCTCCGACTGGACCTTCATTGCCGGTGATCGATTCGATATCGACGAGTTGACGGGTGAGGGCGACAACATTCATGCGCGACAGAATACAGTATGTAGGCGCGGGCGTCGCCGCCCGTGCTGCTATGCTCCTCTATGTGCATCAAATGACTACGCACACTCCTTCCATTCGCTCTTTCCTTCTCACCGGTCCCGCCGGACGTCTGGAAGCAGTGCTCAATGCCGGCGCTGGGAATGCTACCCACGCTGCGCTGGTATCTCACCCCCATCCGCTGTTCGGCGGAACTCTGCACAATAAAGTTGTCTTCCATGCTATGAAGGCGCTCAACAGCTTCGGATTCCCCGTACTCCGCTTCAATTTTAGAGGGGCTGGATTGAGCCAGGGAGCGCACGACAACGGCGATGGCGAAGTGGACGACGCCCGTACAGCTCTCGAGTGGCTCGATCGCGAGTTTCATCTGCCACTGATCTTTGCGGGTTTCTCTTTCGGAGCAGCCGTAGGACTGCGAGCCGCGTGCCCGGATCGGCGGGTCAAAGCCGCTATCGCCCTGGGCCTACCGGTGGCGCCGATTGGCGGCCGTAGTTACGAATACGAATTCCTGCAGTCTTGCTCCAAGCCCAAATTATTCGTCAGCGGCGGCCGCGACCAGTTCGGCCCTCGCACGCAATTGGAGCGGTTGGTGCAATCGCTTCCCGAGCCGAAGAAACTTGTGTTCATCGAGGACGCAGATCATTTCTTTGAAGGCCGCTTGCCCGAGTTAAGAGAGACGATTGAAACCTGGGTAAGAGATGTGATCGGTGTGTGAGCGATCTTCTTTGCGCCCTTTGCGCGGTTCTTTGTGTCCTTTGCGGCTAAAAAGCCTCAGCGCAAAGATCGCAAAGAAATTCCGCGAAGAACGCAAAGGAAGGCTTGCTAGTGAACTGGCAGCCAAAAGCATCCTCGTATAATCCCACCAATGTCTTCACCTGCCGACCGCCAGCGCCTCACTCTCGACATGCGCGTAACGGCCCGGCATCTTTTCGAACACGCCCTCGAGGAAGCCGGCATTGATCGAGCGTTTCAAAGGCACGTTGATTGTGAACGAGGTGTTCTGCGCATCCGCGAAGACCTTTATGATCTCGATTCGTATAGCCGTGTGCTGGTGATCTCCATCGGCAAGGCGGCGCACGCCATGGTTAATTCGCTCGAGATGCAGGCGGGCAATCGCTTTGAAGGCATTGTGGCCAGCTCTGTCGAGCCGCTTTCACAGGTCCGCGGCTTTCGCTACTCCCGCGGCGGCCATCCCACTCCGAATGAGGATTCCCTTCGAGCTGCGGACGCCATGCTGAAGTCGCTGAATGCCCAAACCGCATCGTCCCTGGTGATCTTCATGCTCAGCGGTGGCGGATCGTCCATCGCGGAAAAGCCGATTGACGCCGAGATCTCCCTGCCAGATCTGATTGCTATGTATCGCGTGCTGGTCCACTCCGGAGCGTCCATTGCGGAGATCAATGCCATCCGCAAGCACCTCTCCGCGATCAAGGGAGGAAGGCTGGCGCTGGCTGCCGCTCCGGCGCAGCAGGTTTCGCTGCTGGTCTCCGATGTGCCCGACAATATGCCGGATGCGCTCGCGTCCGGCCCCACTATGCCTGACTCAACTACCGTCAACGACTGCCACGCCATCGCCACCAAGTACGCAATGCTGGAACAGTTTCCTGCGTCGGTGCGCGAATTGTTCCAACGTCACGCTTTGGAGGAGACCCCGAAGTCCGACGATCCGGCATTCCACCGTTCGCGCTGGTGGACGATCCTGTCGAATAGCTCGCTGCTGGAGGCGGCCCAGCTTGATGCTCAACGCCAGGGATTTCGCGTGGAAGTGGATAACAGTTGTGATGATTGGGATTACATCCGCGCGGCGAGCTATCTTCTCGCCCGCCTGCGCGAATTGCGGAAGAAATCCGAGCGCGTTTGCTTGATCTCCGGCGGCGAAGTAGTGGTCAAAGTCACCAATGGCGGAATCGGCGGACGCAACCAGCAGTTTGCCCTGGCCTGCGCTAGCAAGATCGCAGGCGAAAATATCACTGTCTTTAGCGCAGGCACTGACGGAATTGATGGCAACAGCCCTGCCGCCGGGGCGGTCGTCGATGGCACAACCCTCGAACGCGCCAAAACCCGCGGTTTGGACATCGATGTTCACCTGGCGATCTTCAACGCGTATCCCTTATTCGACGCGCTGGGAGACACCGTCGTGACCGGCCCCACGGGCAATAATCTGCGGGATTTACGAATTCTACTGGGTTATTGAGCGCCGGCGGCTTACCCGAAGAACTGCGTGACGCCTTCCTTCAGAACCAGAACGCGGTCCTGAATCCCCGCCGCCTTCGTCTCTTCTTCCAGGAGCTGTAGTGGCTCCTCCAAGGGTTCATGCGAGAGACGGAAAGTCCCGTAATGCATCGGAACCATCCAGCGGGCATTCAAATCAAGAAAGGCACGGGTAGCGTCGGCAGGACTGGCATGCACATTGCGGAAAGACGCGGGATTGTAGGCGCCGATGGGCAGCAAGGCCAGCTCCGGCGCCAACCGCCGGCCAATCTCGCGGAAGCCGGAAAAGTAGGCTGTGTCGCCGGCGTGATAGAGGGAATGCTTGTGGTCCCGCAGCACGTAGCCGCCATAGCCACGATGAGAATCCTTGATGACGCGCGCGCCCCAATGTCGCGAGGGAACATGCGTGACAGTCAAACCGCGATGACGATAGCTATTCCACCAGTCTAGTTCGACGACATTGTCAAAACCTAGATCGGAAACCAGGTCGAAGACGTGATGCGGCACTACAATCGTAGTGGGTCCCCCACGCCGGCGCCGAGTTTGGTGCGCGATGGCCCGCAATGACGGCCGGTGCAAGTGATCAAAGTGGGCGTGGGTCACCAGAACCAAGTCAATCGGCGGGAGATCCTGAATCTGCAGCCCGGGTTGGCGCAAGCGCTTCAACACGAATAACCAGCGGGCAAAATTAGGATCAATGATTACGTTCTGCCCGCCAATCTGCAGAAAGAAACTGGAATGGCCGATGAAAGTGACTCCCAGCTCCCCATTGGAAACCAGCTTCGGCTTGTAGGTTTTACCGGTGCGAGGTGTGACCGCGGAGTGGCGCACCAGACGGCTGAATTGCCGGGCGCGGTTGCGAAGCGCGGAATTGTTAAGCGTGCTTTTTAACATCGGGCCCCAAACCGGACGGAGTTCACCATCCGATCAGATTTTGCCTCCTGGCCGCGAGGCCTGGAACGGAAGAGATTTCATCTGCTGACAGCTTGTACCTGATTTTAAAACAAATCCAACAAGGATTGCTTGACCATAGTAACCGGGGTCAGTTCTAATCGCTTCTGGTCATCATTTGACCTTCAGGAGAATATTGGGATGCGTATTGGTTTCTTAGGGTTGGGAATCATGGGACGTGCAATGGCGTCCAATTTGGTGAAGGCCGGGCATGAAGTCACCGTTTGGAACCGCACGCCTGGTAAAGAAGTGGAGGGAGCGCGCATCGCGGTCTCTCCAGCGGAGGCAGCGCGCGGTGCCGGGGTGGTTTGGATGTGCGTATCTGACACCAAGGCGGTGGAAACCGTTTTGTTTGGGCCGCAAGGGGTGGAAGAATCACTGGCCGCGGGCATGACTCTCGTCGATTCCAGCACGATCTCACCTTCTGCGACCCGCAAGTTTGCAGAACGCGTCCGAGGTCATGGGGCCCAGTACGTAGACGCCCCGATGACCGGATCGAAGATTGCCGCGGAGAACGGCACCCTTATCTTTATTGTAGGCGGAGACGAAGCCACGGTCGAAGCTCTCAAGCCACTATTTGCCGCGATGGGAAAACAGTTCTTCCGCATGGGCGAAACCGGCAAGGGGGAAGCTGCCAAGCTGGCCATGAATTTGCAGATTGCGCTCATCTACGAAGGTTTTGCCGAAGCCCTCACGCTGGCCACCAAACTCGGAGTCGATGCCGCCACTCTGTTACCAGTGATTCAGGCCTCCATGGTACGTTCGGGAGTTGTTGATTACAAAGCGCCTTTTGTCATGAAACGTGACTTCTCTCCTAATTTTCCGCTTCGGCTCATGCACAAGGACATCCGCCTGACCCTAGAGGCGGCCAAGGAAGTTCGAGTCAAGCTTCCCGCCCTGGAGACCGTAGAAGAGGTCTATGAAATGGCCACTGAGGACGGGCATCGTGACCAAGACTACGCCGCTACCATCGCGCTACTCGAAAAATGGGCAGGGGTTGAAGTGAAGGGAGCCTCGGCCTAAGAATTGCCGGCATTTTCTGAGCGGATACGCGCGGTTGTACCTTGGCCGCGGGGCCATCCCGCCGGCACTTTCGTAATCCGCTCCGCATCCTCTATTACAGAAGTTTTACACGCGGCTTTACTCAGGCCTGCTACCTTTACGCAGGAGTTAAAAGCGCGTACGAAAGACACCCTCATGGAACTTGAAGCCCTCGACCGCAAAGCATCAGCCGACCACGAAGTTAACTGGGTAACCGCAGGCTTCATGGGCATGTTTCATCTCGGAGCCGTCGCGGCGCTGTTCTTCTTTACCTGGAAGGCCCTGTTCGTAGCGCTTTTCCTGTGGTGGGTTTCGGGCAGCTTGGGCATCGGGATGGGCTATCATCGCCTGCTTACTCATCGCGGATACAAGACTCCCAAGTGGGTTGAATATTTCCTGACCACTTGCGCCACCCTGGCCCTTGAAGGCGGACCGATCTTCTGGGTGGCCACGCACCGCATTCACCACAAGTTTTCTGACCACGAAGGTGACCCACACTCGCCGCTCGATGGCAAGTGGTGGTCGCACATGGGTTGGATCCTGACTGGCAAGTCGATGCATCATGACACCACCACGCTGGCACGTTATGTGCCCGACTTGGCCAAAGACAAATTTCACGTTTGGATCACCAAGTATCACTACGTTCCAATCATTGCGCTGGGCGCGATCCTGCTCGCCCTGGGCGGCCTTCCCTTTCTGATGTGGGGTATCTTTGTCCGAACCACAGTTGGTCTGCATGCCACCTGGTTAGTGAATTCAGCGACTCACACCTGGGGCTCACGCCGTTTCCGGACGAAAGATCTTTCAACCAACAACTGGTGGGTGGCAATTCTGACCTTTGGCGAGGGCTGGCATAACAACCATCATGCGCATCCGGTCTCCGCCAGGCACGGTTTGAAATGGTATGAAGTTGACATGAACTGGTACGGCATCTGGGCGCTCAAAAAATTGGGACTTGCCCGCCACGTGTACCGCGTCAAGCTTTCCGAGCTGCGCAACCGCGGGGAAGAAGGACTTCCGACCGCCGCCCCCAGCGAGCTGGTCTCGGCATAGCGCCTGTTGCGGGTTCGTATCAGGGCTCGCCTTCAGGCGTGCCCTAAGTCACAGAAAATGCCTCGGCTTTAGCCGTTGCGGTGGCGGATCAACATCGAAGCCTGGATACGCTTCCTCGCGGTAGAATCCTGCTATGCGCATCACCAGCCGCCGCAAAGCAATTATCACCTTCCTCGTCCTGGGAGTTGGCTTGTCCGGCGTGGCGGTGGCCGTCGGTTTTGGCTGGATCATTCTCAATTGGCGCGAAGGAATCAAAGTTTTTCTCGGTGTCATTTTCTTTGGCGCGATCGCTGCTGGTTTTATCCTCAATACTATTTTTCTCATCCGTGAAATCCGCCGCAATGAGCAGCATGACAGCTTCATCAACGCGGTCACTCACGAGCTGAAAACACCAATCGCTTCGATCCGGCTTTACCTGCAGACGCTAGAACGCCGCGACGTAGACGAGCGCCAAAGGCACGAGTTCTACCGTCTCATGCTTGATGACACCGCCCGCCTGTTGGGCACGGTCGAGCAAGTTCTGAAGGCTGGGGAAGCGGGTCTGAAGCGACAGCGCGAACGCGTTCCGGTAAATTTCGGCGAACTGGTTGGGGAGTGCGTAGAAGTGGCGCGCAGCAGCTACCATCTGCCAACAGGAACCCTGCGGTACGAGCAGGTTTTCCAGAACGGATCCGGCCCGAACGTCTTAGGAGACCCCGAAGATCTGCGAACAGCAGTTTCTAACGTGCTCGACAATGCGGTGAAGTATTCCGACGGGCGTGTGGATATTTCAGTGCAAGTGGAGACTCCCGACGAGAAACATGTCAGGTTGTGGGTGCGCGACCACGGGGTTGGCATTCCCTCCGGTGAGCTGAAACGAATTTTTAAGCGCTTTTATCGGATTCCGAACCGGCCGTTAAACAACGTGAAGGGCACCGGCCTGGGATTGTTCATCGTGCGGGCAATCGCAAAAAAGCATGGTGGCCGCGTCTTTGCCGAAAGTGAGGGGGAAGGCCGTGGCGCCACCGTGGTTCTGGAGCTGCCTCTCCATGTTTTGCCTGAGGACGCCGCATGAGCCGGGTGCTGATAGTGGAAGATGAAACCCATCTGGCAAAAGGGTTGCGGTTCAATCTGGAGGCTGAGGGACACTCCGTTGAAGTCGTGGGTGATGGCGAACAGGCGCTGGCCATTCTCCTCGGCCAGCGAGGAGAGGCTACGGAAGAAACCGCGGATAAACAACGAGAAAACCGCCGGCAGGAGGATTTCGATGCTGTGGTGCTCGATGTGATGCTTCCCGGCAAGGACGGCTTTGCCGTCGCCTCGGAACTTCGTGCCGCCAAACACTTCATCCCGGTCCTCATGCTTACCGCTCGTGGACGGCCGGAAGATGTACTCAAGGGTTTTGCGTCGGGTGCAGATGACTACCTGCCAAAACCCTTCGAGCTTGCCATTCTGCTGGCCCGTTTGCAGGGTCTGTTGCGGCGAGGCGCGTGGATGCGCGAGAGCCAGGGAGCGCGAAGTCCGGCTCTGCCAAAGCCTCGCGTTGCCGATAACGGAATTACCGAATACGAAGTTTTCTCCTTCCGGGGTCGAACCATCGACTTCGGAAAACTGGAGCTGCGGGTGAAGGGAACCGTCATCCGGCTCACTCTGATGGAAGCAGAGTTGTTGCGCCATCTTATCCGCAACAACGGTAGGGTTGTCTCGCGAAAATCGATTCTCGAAGAAGTTTGGGGCCTGCATGAAGACACCGACACACGGGCGATCGATAACTTCGTCGTCCGCTTGCGTCGCTACATCGAAGACGACCCCTCGAAGCCCCACCATCTATTGACGGTGCGCGGAGTTGGCTACCGGTTTTTGTCCGAGCCGTAAAATGGATGACACGCGCCGAGTTTGTGGTTCCTCACGTAAGCCGCCCTGCGACCTTTTTTGGCCACGCGACCTCACTCCCTTACGTAATCACACAGGCCTCGCCAAAGCCAGAAAAGGTTGGCATCATTGTTTGTTTCCAGCCGTTGTTGGAGGTTTTCTCATGCGTCTGCGACTGTCGGCTGCACTTGTCGTATCGGGCGTTCTTGGAGTCAGTCTGACGGGTTGCGGTGGCGGCATGAACTCCATGACCAATGCCCTCGCCCCGTCGATTACAACCCAACCTTCGAATCAGTCTGTAACTTCGGGGCAGGCCGCGACTTTCACGGTGGTTGCAAGCGGAACGACTCCCTTAAGCTATCAATGGCAAAAAAATAGCGCGGCTATCACCGGTGCGACTTCGGCGAACTACACCACTTCGCTGACCACTTCTGCCGACAACGGTTCCCAATTCCGCGTGGTGGTCAGCAATTCGGCGGGAACTGCAACCAGTAACCAAGTCACGCTAACGGTGAATAGCGTCAGCACAACTGACGTAGTGACCTACCACAACGATATCGCCCGCACCGGACAGAATCTGAACGAAACGATTCTGACCCCAGCGAACGTCAACTCAACCACCTTTGGCAAACTTGGTTTCTACTCAGTTGACAGCAAGGTCGACGCTCAGCCGCTCTATTTGTCTAAAATCAATATTCCCGGCCAGGGAACTCACAATGTTCTTTATGTTGTCACCGAGCACGACAGTGTCTACGCTTTCGATGCTGATAACGGAACGCAACTCTGGAAAGTCTCGACCCTGGCGGCGGGCGAAACTCCCAGCGACGATCGTGGCTGCAGTCAAGTAACTCCTGAGATTGGGATCACGAGCACGCCCGTCATTGACCGCGCTCACGGACCCAATGGGGCGATCTATCTGGTAGCGATGTCCAAGAATGGCTCCGGAAATTACTTTCAGCGCATCCATGCCCTCGATGTCACCACAGGTGCGGAGTTATTTGCGGGGCCCAAGCTCGTCCAGGCGTCCTTCCCAGGAACGGGAGACAACAGCTCTAACGGCAATGTGATCTTCGATCCTGCACAATACAAAGAACGCGCCGGACTGCTATTGCTGAATGGGGTCGTATACACTGCGTGGGCATCGCATTGTGACATCGGCCTGTACACCGGCTGGATCATTGGATACGACGCGTCCACGCTGGCCCAGACCAGCGTGCTGAACGTGGTTCCTAACGGCAGACAAGGCGCAATTTGGATGTCAGGAGCGGGGCTAGCTGCGGACAGGACTGGAAACATTTATTTTCTGGACGGCAATGGCGACTTTGACACCAACTTGAACACCAGTGGATTCCCGAGCAACGGCGACTATGGCAATGCGTTCCTCAAGCTTTCAACCTCAAGTGGACTAGCGGTAGCGGATTATTTCGAAATGGACAATCAGCAGCAGGAAAACGACTCGGACGTCGATCTGGGCTCCGGAGGCGCAATGGTGTTGCCTGATATTAGCGACGGCTCCGGACACGTGTCGCACCTTGCGGTCGGTGCGGGCAAAGATTCGAATCTCTATCTGGTGAACCGCGACTCCATGGGTAAATTCACTCCTAACAGCAACAATATCTACCAGGAGCTTCCGGGAGCCTTGCCCGGCGGCGTCTTTGCCATGCCGGCATATTTCAATGGCACCATCTACTACGGCTCGGTAGGAAGTCCGATTCAGGCTTTCAAAATCACTAACGCCAAGCTGTCCAGCGGCGCGACAGGACGCACGAACAATAGCTTTGGCTATCCGGGCGCCACGCCCGGCGTCTCCGCGAATGGAACCGGTGATGCGATCTTGTGGGCAGCGGAGAATGGCGGCATTGCGGTCCTGCATGCCTACGACGCAACCAACCTGTCAAACGAACTTTACAACAGCAACCAGGCTGGATCGCGCGACCAGTTCGGGGCTGGCAACAAGTTCATTACTCCCACCATCATCAATGGCAAAGTCTACGTAGGAACGACTAACGGGGTCGGAGTGTTCGGACTGTTGCCGTAGGCCATCGGCGAGTCTTTAGTTAGTTTCCGACTTGTGAGATACCGAAAGCTTGGGAAATGGTATTGAGCTCAGTGCGGACCGTTGACTATTGCGAATCAGCCGTCGGCCCAAAGGGTACAGTGGATTTCAACTTCTCGATTTTCGCCGCACTGTCGAGGACCAGCGGCAGCGCTGAATCAACTTTCTTGGTGCTCTTGAATTCATTCAACATCCCTTCCGTCTGTTTTTGAAATTGCGTGACCAGCGCCTTTGCATCTTTCTCTTGCGTGGTCTTTCGAATGGTACTCTCACTGATCACCGAGTCGATCGGAATCTCTTTGCGTCCTGAACCAGATTGTTCATCAAGTGTTGAATATCTTTGTCATTCATTCGCGTTTGCGCCGAAAGAGAGAGGCTTGCAGTCAGAATGATTATCACAACGGTACTTACTGTGAGCATACAACGATGAGACGATGCCATCGTTCGCCTCCTTTGATTAAAGTTTCCTTCGTGGAGAGCAGCGGAGTTCGCACAAGAGTATAAGACATCGGAAGCAGAAATTGGGCTGGTCCCGTACGACCTATTGCCGATGGGTCGACGCGCCCGCAGCCAGTTCCTGCAGGAGGTTCAGGAAGCTCGCCGCGGCTTGTTCATCAGAGAGAGCTTCGAGGGGAATCGTGGCGGCCAGATGTGGAGAATCCGGACGGAACCGGACGGTGAGTAGATTGTGTCCGCGGGAAGTCATAAGGGAATTGACCACGGGCGTGAGTTCCTGGGTCCAATGAGTACGGGTGGTAAGCACAACAGGACCGGGACGAGAAACCGCCCAGTCACCCGATCTGGCCTCGACCCGGCTGTGCTTTTGAGAGAACCAGCGATGGCGGAAGACTTCGAGATGAAAGCTGGGAGAGTAATCAAGGTCGGCTTCAAAGGTAAGAGTTTCTTTTTGCTTACGCCAAAGGCTAAACAACCACTTTAAGGGAATGGGTCGAGGTCGTAGTCGAACAGTCACGCAGGCGTTCTCAAACCAGTGGACTCCAAGCCCGAGGCGTACCTGCAAGCGCGACGCTCCAAACCACTTGCTCCCCATGATGCGGCCTCGGCTGGAGCAGGCGGATTCCACCCAGCGCAACGCCAGAGCTCCGCGCCTGCGATTGAAGCGGGCAAAATAGAAGTACCACAGGCCGAGCAGCACGACGGCGCTCAGTGTGTCGATGAGAACGAGACGCAGCACAATCCCCTCAGATGCGAATAGTACGTCTTAGGGTGCAATTCCGGCAACTCTTTCGCCCGAGAATTTTTTGCCCTGAGAAAAGGCACATGCGGGAGGCGGCCCGATGACATGCTCAACATTAAGTACGGAGGCCTAAGCACCGGAAATCAAGCGTTATGCAGTTCGGCGCACGTCTTGCGCTCAATACTAGTCTGCTTCAGGGTGCAAAAAGTTCTGATCGTCCTTGGCTACAATGTCTTCGTGGATCTTGCCTTG
Source organism: uncultured Acidobacteriota bacterium (assembly GCA_963696025.1). Classification (GTDB taxonomy): domain Bacteria; phylum Acidobacteriota; class Terriglobia; order Terriglobales; family Acidobacteriaceae; genus JABCYV01. The sequence goes on along the minus strand of CAVOII010000010.1, from coordinate 672,885 downwards.
CGAGAATTCCGCCGTGATGATTTCGACATCTTGTGGAGCATTGATCAGAAATGCTTTCCGCCGGGCATCGCATACTCGCGGCGCGAACTCGCCGACTATATCCGAAAGCGAGGATCATTCACCCTGGTTGCGGAAGCCCCCGGTGGCGGTGGCAATCGAAGCAGCCGAACCGAACCGGCCAGCATTAACGGGTTCGTGGTGGCAGAAGCTAGCCGGCACGGCGTGGGGCACATCATCACCATCGACGTCTTGCCTGCCGCTCGGCGCTCGAGAGCTGGCTCTCGGTTGCTCGGTGCCGCCGAAGACCGTTTGCGTGCCGCCAATTGCCACACCGTTATCCTGGAGACTGCGGTGGACAACAAGATCGCCTTGTCCTTCTACAAACGCCATGAATATGAAGTGGTGAAGACGGTTCCCCGCTATTACTCCAATGGAGTGGACGCCCTGGTATTGCAGAAAGATTTGCTTTCGCCCGCGGAGCCAGCTAACTTGCCCAGATGAAAGTCGCCATCCAGGGCGAAGCCGGCTCGTTCAGCGATGAAGCAGCACGGCGCATGCTGCCAGGTTCGAGCATTGTGCCTTGCGCTCGCTCGGCCGAGGTCTTTCGGCACCTCGAGCGGGGTTCAGTCGCGGTTGCGGTAATTCCCATCGAGAATTCACTAGCGGGTTCAGTCACGGAGCACTTCGATCTCCTGCTGGAGCACAAGGTTTTTGTCCAGCGGGAATTCCGTCTCCGGATCGTGCACAATCTGATCGCGGCTCCCGGAGTCACGAAAAAAGACCTGCGCCGTGCTTTTTCGCATCCCGTTGCCTTGGAACAGTGCCGCGACTTTTTCCGTCGGAATCCCAAGATCGAAGCTGTTCCCTTCTATGACACCGCAGGCAGCGTGAAGCATGTTATCAAGGACGGTCTGAGAGACGCCGCAGGGATTGCCGGACGGCAAGCAGCCAAAGTTTACAAAGGACGGATTCTCACAGCCGGTATCGAGGACGACAAGCGGAACTTTACCCGCTTCTTCCTGATTCGCAAGTCGCGCCGAGTCTTGCCGGGCGCCAACAAGACCTCCATTGCATTCGTTTTGAAAAATATTCCGGGAGCGCTGTTCAAGGCACTGAGCGTTTTCGCTTTGCGCGACATCAGCCTCAGCAAGATTGAATCTCGTCCCATGCGGGGCCGGCCTTGGGAATACGTCTTCTATGTTGACTTTCTGAGTGGCGACGATGAGGCGGCACGACATGCCCTCCGCCATCTGATGGAGGTCGCCGATATGGTCAAGGTGCTCGGCATCTACCGGGCAGCGTGAGGTGAGCTGCTATCTCACTTCATGGAGAGTCGCATCCCTGACATCGCTCAAGTGGAATTGGCCTCTCGCCAGCGCGAAAGCATGTACGTAGGCTGCGAAGTAAGCGGACGTCAGTAACAGTTGGCGGGCACTCTGGTCCACTGTAGACTGGTGCGCGCATGGACCTCCATGGGCGTAAGCCATTGTTGCTCGTCGCCGCGATTGTTTGCGGGATGCTGCTTTGCGTCTATTCGCCGTCGCGGGCGGAGGAAGATGATCTCGACAAGTCTCCGCCTAAGGGGATAGCGGCGGAGGACGTGATCCGCCGCTTCACTACCAAAGAAGCGGAATGGAAGCGGGCGCGAGAGCAGTATAGCTTCCGGCAATCAATTGACGTGAAAGCAATGGCTGGCGAAAGCGTAGTGGGTGAATACCGTCAGGTCGCGGACATCAGTTACAAGCAGGGCCAGCGCGTCAAGAATGTAGTGCTCGCGCCACAACCCAGTACCAACCTCTCGAAAGAGGATTTCGAAGACCTGGAAACGCGGGCATCCCTCACCATCAGCAGCGATGAGCTGCCTGAGTACGATGTGGTTTACAGCGGTCAGCAAAAGGTCGACGAGCTCCATTGCTACGTTTTTGACGTCAAGCCCAAACGGATAGAAAAAGATAAGCGATATTTCGAGGGCCGGATCTGGGTAGACGATCAGGATTTTCAGATCGTCAAAAACCGGGGCAAGTCGGTGCCCGATGTCAAGATTGTCAAGAAGAAGAAAGTCGAGGAGAATCTATTCCCGCTATTCACCAACTATCGGGAGCAGATCGATGGGAAGTATTGGTTTCCAACCTTTTCCTCAGCCGATGACACGCTGCACTTCCAGACCAACGACGTGCGCATCAAGGAAGTGTTGAAGTTTACCAACTACCAGAAGGTGGGATCGACGGCGCAGGCCCAGTCGCAGAAATAGCACTACTCACCCCGCAGAAATCTGATTAAGTGATGAATGCGCTCAGTAGAACAAATACTTTCGCCACTTATCATCAGATCGTCCCATCAATCGCATGATGTGGCGGCTGGTATGCAGATTGAATGCGCGCGGCTCGCGCAGCAGCGTCATGCCGGCTTCCGCAGGAAGCTGATTTCCCTTCTGCCGGTTGCACGGATGGCAGCAGGCCACCAGGTTTTCCCAGGTCGAAGCTCCGCCACGAGAGCGGGGTGCCACGTGATCGAGGGTCAACTCACCGGAAGGCAAAACCTCCCCGCAATATTGGCAGGTGTTGCGATCGCGCAGCAGGATGTTCTTGCGAGAGAGCGCCCGACTCTGATGCGGAATGCGACGATACTCCAGCAGTCGGATAACCGAAGGCACACGCATGGCGAGGCGGGCGGCGTGCAGAAAGTGACCGTTCTCTTCCTCGGTCATAGCAACGCCCTTCAGCACCAGCACAATAGCCCGGCGCGCCGCGCACACATTGATCGGCTCGTAGGATGCGTTCAGCACCAGCACGGGAGCGTGCAAAGCATGGCCATTGCTCTCCTGATGCGTCCCGACAATCGCCGCGGATACCAGGTGAGCCCGGCCCCCCACCGAATTGTTCCACCTGCCTGACATATGCTCTGCTCAAAATTCCTTACTTCCCCACAAACTGCCGAGCTGCGCGCGGCTCGGACAGCCGGGGGCGCCTGTCCCTACGTGAGTTTCTTCATCCCGCGGCCGCCATGGTCATTCGCGCCTCTGCTTCGGAGTCTGGCTCGGCGCGGTTCGCATCCGCCTTCAGGGTTCGGGCCACAGTAGCCACATATACTTTGGATGCTCCAGCCCGGCGAAGAATCCGCGCGCATTCTGACACCGTTGTGCCTGTGGTAAACACGTCGTCCAGCAACAGAAGCTCTCGTCCTGCGATCCTCTCTGGTTTAGCCACGGCAAAAGCTCCACGAATGTTCTCCCGCCGCTGATGCCGGGTCAGCCCGGTCTGGGATTGAGTCTCGCGGCGACGCTCCAGCACGGCTGCATCCAATGTCAACCGATCCTGGATGACGCCGTGCTTTAAAGCCGCCCGAGCGATCACCTCCGACTGATTGAATCCGCGCTGCCACAGCTTCCGGGAGTAGAGAGGTACGGGTACGACCACAACTTTAGCAACCCCAAAAAACGGCTCCAGGGCGGCTACCGCTTCCGTCAGCATGCGACCCAGCACATTAGCCGCCGGCCGCACCTGCTCGTATTTCAACAGATGAATGAGTTCGCGCAGTCCACCCTCATAGCTTCCGTAAGCCGAGGCCTTGGCGAAAGGTGGCTCCAGCCGTCGACAGAGACCGCATCGCGGCCCATCCTGCTGGCCGGTGAACGCGAAGGGACTCAACAGACGCTCCCCGCAAGTGGAACAGACCCCGCCTGCGATCGGCCGCATATCAGACAAGCACTCCACACAGACTGGCAACCGGGAAATATTAACCAGCGGGGCGCCGCAAAGACGGCAATCGGAGGGGAAAAGCGTGGCGAACAAACTTTCGGCAACGCTGCTCGCAGAGGAGGCCAGGGAGGATAGCAGCGAACTGTCGCGCGATACGGCCTTGGTCCCGGCTGCCCGGATTGGGTCCCCGCTACTGCTGAAGACGAACCTCCCTCGTCGCGCCCGTGCTCGGGGGGCTCCAAGCGGACGAATCTGCTTCAGTATAGCGGGCGGGTGGGCTCGGTGCAATGCGCGGGCCGGTCAGGCGGCGGCGCGGTGGGTTAGCTCAGTTTCACGCTCCCGCACCGGCACCAGGCAAGATTGGTAAGAGCGCCGGAAACAGTCCGCGCAGCGTACCGGGCGCAAAAACAACCCAGGCAGAACGTATCTTTCCACGAAATTGCGTGGACGCGAGCGATATCCCTCAACACCGCCACAATCCCGACATTGGAATTGGAACGACTTGCGAACCATTGTTGGTACCCCTCAAACTCTTACCGGGAAACCTTCAGAGCGGCCATTGTAGCAAACTCGAATGGCTGCGGGAGTGCCCCTCTCATTACTAACATGCCGATTATGCCGTAGGGAAGCTGGCCGCGGGGCAACGGTGGTCTTCCGCACTTGTAAAGCAGGCGGCACGCATGCTAACGTGCGCGGTCTTGCCTCAATCAAGCCAAGCTCACAGTTACGAGGACCTTCTTTCATGACCCCGGTGAACGCGCCCGAAAGCCCGAAGAAATTTCAACCTTACGTCCCAGAGCACATGGAAATGAGGGAATTTACCCTGCGCGCTGTGCTGCTGGGTCTGTGTCTGACTGTGGTCTTGGGTGCGGCTAACGCCTATCTTGGCTTGCGTGCCGGTATCACCATCGCGGCAACGTATCCGGCGGCAGTAATTGCGATGGCCGCAATGCGGGCGTGGAAGGGATCGCTGCTTGAGGAGAACATCGCCCGCACCGCTGGTTCTATTGGAGAAGGCATAGCGGCGGGCGCGATTTTCACTATCCCCGCATTCCTGATTGCCAAAGCCTGGCCCTCCTTCCGCCCCGCCGATGCGTACTGGAAGTCCACAGCATTGATTCTGGTAGGCAGCGTCCTCGGAGTGCTGTTCATTTCTCTAGTGCGAAGGGTGATGGTGGAAGACCCGGACTTGCCCTTCCCTGAATCGGTGGCGGCATCTGAAATTCACAAAGCGGGACGGCGCGGCGCAGAGGCGGCGAAGTATCTCTTCTGGAACATTGGGGTCGGCGGCGTGGTGTACATGCTCGGAAGATTTGGCCTGTTCGCCTCCGATCGGGACATACACTTTGCCATCGGCAATCTGGGCCACAGTCAGGTCCGGCTGGGTGCCGCAGGAAATACAAACATCCTCGCAGCCGGTGGAGCGAGCACATTTGCGGCGCCTAGCGTAAGCCCCGCGTATTTGGGAGTGGGTTATATTATCGGGCTTCGGCTGGCGTCGATTCAGTTTGCCGGTGGCGTTCTGGCCTGGGGACTCATGGTACCCCTGCTCATATTCTTTCTAGGGCCGCAACTCAAACCATACCTTCCAGCCGATACGCCTGATAGTTGGGCGACCATGTCGATCGCCGTCTGGAGATTTATCGTGCGGCCCATCGCCGTTGGCGGCATGTTGGTGGGCGCGGCCTATACTTTGTTCGGCATGCGCAAGAGCCTCACAGCGGGCCTGGGCAAAGCATTCTCCGATCTGCGGCAGACCGCCGCCGAGCAAGCCAAGCTCTCCCGCACCGAGCGGTACATGAGTTCGAAAACCGTGTTCGGCCTGATTGCTGTGATGTTCGTGCTCATGTGCTTCCTCTACATCAATATCTCGGGGTTGATTTGGCCGGCTGTGTTCGCCGCAGTGGTAATGCTGATCGTCGGTTTTTTCTTCGCCACCGTGTCGGGCAGTCTGGTCGGCTTCATTGGTTCTTCCAATAATCCTGTCTCCGGGTTGACGCTTTCCACCTTAATCATTGCGGCGCTGCTGATGGTTTCGCTAGGGGTTTCAGGCACTTCTGGAGTAGCGGCAGTGTTGGGCGTTGCCGCCGTGGTTTGCGTTTCAGCCTCGGTCGCAGGTGAGCTGCTGCAGGACTTCAAGGTCGGCTACATCCTCGGAGGCACGCCGCGCACCATTCAGATTGCAGAACTGATCGCGGTGGTGGTGGCCAGCCTCGTAATGTACTTTCCGCTGATGCTGCTGCATGAAGCTAACATCAAGGCGGGCGGGATTGGATTCGGCGACCGTCAGCTTTCCGCGCCGCAAGCCGGGCTCATGGCTACACTGGCCATGGGAATTGTCGGTGGCGATATGCCGTGGCCCCTGGTCGTAGTTGGCATCTTTTTTGGCATTGCGATGATCATGATGCAGGTGCGCAGTCCTATGTTAGTGGCGGTGGGCATGTACTTGCCCTTTGAGACCACGTTCGCCATTTTCCTGGGCGGGGTCTTCCGTTCCATAGCAGACTCGGTCGCGAAACGACGCGGATTCAATGATGCGCAGCGGGTGCGAGTAGAGAACACCGGAGTCCTCACTGCTTCTGGATTGATCGCCGGTGAAGCCGTCCTGGGACTGGTTTGGGCCGGATTGCAGTTTGCTCCGGCCTGGGCCCGACCGCAGATTTTCAATAATCCATCGTACCTTGTCGGAGGAATGGCCGTATTGGTTGGCTTGGCCGCGTTGATGATCTTCCTGCCGTTGACGAGCGCAGGCGACCCCAATGAACCAGCCCCGCCGACGGCAATGATGTGACGGCGTTTGCGCGGCGTTGGCGAAGCGAGTCGCGCGCCGTCGTCCCGAGTGCAGCGACGGATCTTGCAATTGTCTGAGTTTGCAAAGGCTTGAACCACAAAGGACACGAAGTAACACAAAGGGAACCCAATGCTTTGTAGGGTTCGATTTCCTTCGTGATACTTAGTGTCCTTCGTGGTCTATGGTTTTCCATGTCTATCGCAGAAAACATCGCGCAGATACGAGAACGAATCGGCGGTGCCGCAAAACGTACTGGTCGTGATCCGCACGAAATCTCTTTGATGGCGGTGACCAAAACATTGCCGCCGGAGCGTATCCGCGAGGCTTACGACGCCGGGCTTCGGCTGTTCGGTGAGAACCGTGTTCAGGAATTCGCAGGAAAGGCGGGCGCCTTGGTCGACTTACGCGATGCCGACTGGCACATGATCGGTCATCTGCAATCGAACAAAGCTGCGAAGGCGGCGGAGTTGTTCGCTGCCGTGGACTCGGTCGACTCCCTGCATCTGGCCCAGAAGCTGAATGCCTGCGCTCAGCAACTGGGGAAAAAACCCAGCGTGCTGATTGAAATCAAGGTCGGCAGTGAGGACGCCAAAACCGGGGTGGCGCCGGAGTCGCCCGAACTGGAGGAACTTCTTCTTGCCGCACCCGAACTCGAATATCTTGTATTTCGAGGGTTGATGACCGTTCCGCCATTTACCGACGACCCGCAAGACGCGCGACTATATTTCCGCAGAGTGCGTGAGCTGCGCGATCAGATTGTGGCGAGGCAATTGCCCGCGATTCGCACGGACGTCCTCTCGATGGGCATGTCGCACGATTTCGAAGTCGCGATCGAAGAGAGTTCGACCTGCGTGCGTTTGGGCACGGCAATTTTTGGGGAAAGAAACACGAATTAACCACAGAGGCACAGAGACAACAGAGACAACAGAGACAACAGAGAAAATCTGAAAAACAAACTCGTGCGGTTCCTCTGTAACGGAGCCTGCCCTGAGCGCAGTTGAAGGGTGCCTCTGTGGTGATGTCCTTAACGTGCAGCCGGCGCTCAAGATGACAGATTGATGCAAATCGAACACAACCGGGGCTACCAGGAGCTACTTCTGACCTTTTCTGAACGACTGCACGAAGTTCGCACCGGCTTTGAGCGCCCGTTCTGGGTCGCGAACATCAGCGAACTTTTCGAGCGGCTTTCCTACTATGCCGCCTTCGCATCGCTCGCGCGCTATCTCCACGAAACTCTGAACTTTCGGGTGGAGCAGGCGAGCAGCCTGACTGGGCTTTTCGGAGGGCTGGTCTGGTTCCTGGCGGTATTCGGCGGAACAGTCGCTGACCGCCTGGGCTTCCGCCGCTCGCTTTCTTTGGCGTACCTGATCCTCAGTTGCTCATACTTCTTGCTTGGATCCCTCGGCGCTTCCTGGCTGGCTCCGGTGCGCAACACCATCCCGCTGATCGTGCTCGTAACTTTTGTGTTGATGCTTCCTGCACTGGGAATCGCCCTGGTCAAGCCCTCTATTGTCGGCACTACTGCACGCGCCTCAAAGGAGAATGTCCGCTCTATTGGCTACTCAATTTATTACACGCTGGTAAACATCGGCGGCGCTGCCGGACCCCTAGTTGCGTCGTGGGTGCATCGGCACCTGAGCGTGGAGAATGTTTTCCGCGCGTCGGCGGTCAGCGTGCTTGCCATGTTCTTCGCCGTGCTGCTGCTCTACAAAGAACCGCGGCGCTCGGGTGAGGTGCAGACCATCAGCTTCGGCCAGGCCACAAAGAATTTCGTGACCGTGGTGTCCAACCCCCGCTTCATGCTGTTTCTGTTGATCTTCTCCGGATACTGGGTCGTCTTCTGGCAGGAATTCATCATCCTGCCGCTCTACATTCACAACTATGTCGACCCGAGCGCCAACACTGAGTTGATGCTGATGGCCGGGCCGCTGACGGTAATTTCGCTGCAGATGCTGGTCAGCTTTCTTACACAACGGATCCCTGCATTTCGCGCCATCACGCTGGGAACTCTGATCTCTGCGCTGGCCTGGCTGATTCTGATCGCGCACCCCAGCTTTCCGACGGCCATTCTTACGCTGGTTTTGGTGGCGTTGGGTGAGATCACACAGTCTCCACGCTACTACGAATATATTTCCCGGCTCGCGCCTTCCGGACAGCAGGGTACGTACATGGGGTTTGCATTTCTGCCCATCGGAATCGGTTCGCTGATCGGCGGATGGTTTGGTGGAAAGCTCATTCATCATTTCGGTGAGGTGACACATCAGCCGGGACGCATCTGGTGGGCGGTGACTGCGGTGGGTGTGGCGACAGCGGCGCTTCTTTGGATCTATGACAAGACCCTGCGACCGGCGAGTGCACTTCCGTGAAATAGATGACAAGTTCACACAACATCAAACCGAAACTCGGAAGCACAGTGGTGCTGACAAGCGCATCGCACGGGCTACTGAACCGACTGCCAAAACAAGACAAAAAAGCTATATCCGAGATGGTTGGGAAATCCGTCAGCTTGCTTGGGTACGATGAGGGTGGAAGGGCTGAGCTTGAATTTACTGACGCTGACGGAGTAATTCATTTTGTCTCCCTAAGTCCCAAGTCCATAAGAGAGACACATCGGAAGATAGTCTCTTCGGCAGTGCAACTCAAAGGCCCGCCTCCAAAGATCGCCGCGCAGATAAAGAGCATGCTTAAAACCGGCGGCTCTGCCGAGCACGCCAAAGGTGTGCAATGGTTCTTCAAAAAAGAAATCAAATCGCATGGATGGTACACGGCGGCCTTGCGCAAAGCGGCGCTTCGATGTCGGCGCGAGATTCGGACAAAGTTTGGCCTCCACTTCCTGGTGCGCATCGCCGATTGTCTGTTCTCGGGTCAAGTCCTGGAAGAGAAAATCTTCGCGGTATTTTTGCTGGAAAAGCTGACTGCGGAATTGGGCGACACCGAATTCAAGCTATTCGAATCTTGGCTGTCTCGAATCAGTAGTTGGGCCGACCACGACGCGCTCGTTCACGATTTGATCGCACCGATGGTCGCAGCGAAGCCGGTTCGCGTAAAAATGACATTCCGCTGGGCAAAATCGCTAGACCGTTGGCATCGCCGGGCCGCTTGCGTGGCGCTGATCCAGGGCACGCGCCAGAAAATGTTCTTGCCTGAAATCGCCCGCTTGTCCGATCTGCTTTTGTCCGATGAAGACGACATGGTGCAGAAGGGTCTGGGCTGGCTGCTGCGGGAAACCGCCAAAGCCGACGCGAAACAGACCGTACCTTACCTCATGCGCATCCGCGTGCACGCGCCAAGATTGGTTCTGCGCACGGCTTGTGAAACACTGCCGGCGGCGACTAGGAATAAAATTCTGGCAAGGACTTGACCGCGAGCCTTTCCAATTGCTCCGGACAATCGGGGCCGTTTCTATTTTTAAGACGCTTCGGTAGTGTCTCAGTTTGCCAGCGGATGCGCGCCTTTCGTGCGCCGGCACGAATCGGTGCGCTCAGATCCCTCGCTTCTCAAAGAACGCTCGCTCGGGATGACAAGCAAGCTGAGACACTACCGACGCCGCCTCCGATTCGCCTAAACCGCCGCCCTTGTTTAAAATAGAAGTTTGCCCATGGATCTTCCTGCCATTCAAGCGGCTCTGCGCGAGCGCAATATCGACGCTTGGCTGTTTTACGACCATCATCATCGCGACCCCATCGCCTATCGCGTGCTGGGACTTCCCGAGGACCTGATGGTCACCCGGCGCTGGTTTTACCTGATCCCAGCTCAAGGCGAGCCGGTGAAGTTAGTTCACAAGATTGAACCCGGCCACCTCGACGCGCTGCCTGGAGGCAGGCTCCAATATGCCGCTTGGCAGGAATTGTTTGATCAAGTCAAGGCGATGCTTTCGGGTCATCGCGACATCGCCATGCAGTATTCGCCCAACAATTTGGTGTTCACAATCTCGTTGGTCGACGCCGGTACTATCGACTTGATCCGTGGCCTGGGCAAGAACGTGGTCAGCTCTGGAGATCTAGTTGCTCAGTTCGAATCGACCTTGACGGACGAACAGATCAAGACGCATTTTGCGGCGCGTGATGCGATTGATGCTATTACGACTGCAGCCTTCCAGGAAATCGGACGGCGCGTGCGCAATGGCGGAACCAACGAGCACGCCATTCAACAGTGGTTCATGGAAGCTTTTTGCCGCGAGAACCTGGTGACCGACGATGATCCGGTGGTGGCCGTGAATGCCAACAGCGGCAACCCGCACTACGGTCCACGTCGGGAAAGTTCCAAACCAATCCGCGAAGGCGATTTTGTTCTGCTCGATGTGTGGGCCAAGAAAAATACTCCAGGCGCCGTCTACTACGACATTACGTGGACCGGCTTTGTGGGCAAAGCGCCTTCCGCGCGCATGCGTGAACTTTTCAGCACCGTCCAGCAGGCACGTGATCTAGGCGTGAAAACCGTGCAGGACGCCGTTGCAGCCGGGCGTCCAATTGCCGGGTGGGAAGTAGATCGTGCCGTGCGAGGTCACATCAACAGCAAGGGTTTCGGACAATACTTCATTCATCGCACCGGGCACTCCATCGGCACCGAGGTCCACGCCAACGGCGCCAACATGGACGACCTGGAAATTCACGATGAGCGACGCATCCTGCCGAATTCCTGTTTTTCCATTGAGCCCGGCATTTACTTTCCTGAGTTCGGCGTGCGCAGTGAGGTCAACGTGCTGGTGCGGCCCAAGGCGGCAGAAGTAACCGGTAAAATTCAAAGTGAGATTGTAATTATCTGAATGGCAAATTCTTCCCTTGGTAAAACGAAAGTCGCCGAAGCTCAAAAACTCCCCGCTGCACAACCGATCACCGCGATGTCGGTGGTGGTGCCAGCGGTGGCCTGGCTGATTCCGGGCGCTGGTCATCTCATCCAGAAGAAATGGATTCGTGGATTGCTCCTGATGGGATCGATCGTCAGCATGTTCGTACTCGGCTTGCTGATGCAAGGGCGCATCTATCCCCCCAACGGAGGCGACATCCTGGACATTCTCGGATTCGTGGGCGACGTCGGCGCCGGCGGCTTATATATCATGGCACGAGCCATGGACTGGGGGCATGGCGCCATCGCACATGCGACCGCCGATTACGGCACCAAGTTTCTGATCGTCGCTGGCTTGCTGAATTTCATCAGCGTCGCCGACGCGTACCACATCGCTATTGGGAAGAAGCCGTAATTAAGGAAAAACGGAAGAGATGAGCGTTTCTCACTTCAGCGCTGCCCTGTTGTTCGCTGTGTTTGCCTCGATCGTCTTTGGCATCACACAGCGCAGCCTCCCACGCGAACAAATCCGCTACGGCTTGTATTGCTTTGCCATGTTCGTGGGCGGAGTCTTCGTAGCCGGCTGGATAATGTGGCTGCTGCGAAGATAGCCACCAACCGTTTTATGGGGCCTGCCAATCAAGGGCGTAGATTTCCTGGCTGCTCATATCGCGTGCCAGCAGAGGAGAGTCATCGGGTGCGAGCCCGGTCCAAGAACCAAGCTCGCCCAGGAAACGCCGGACGCCTTTCAGACTTGTCAGCTTTTCCAGCTTGCGATCAGAGATGCGGACGCGGAAGAATGCGGGATCTTCCGTGAACGCCCTATCGAAGTACAAGTATTGCCCGTCGCGAGACCAACTAGGATAGCCAATTACTGGAAGTGCCGCCAGTTCGGTCCACTTCTGAGCGGAAAGCTGAAACAACATCAGCTTCTGCGAATCCCTGGTGATTGCCGCAATGTACTTTCCGTCTGGAGACCAGCGTGGCGAGAACAAATTTTGACTTTCCGGCATTTGTGACAACTTTTTCGATGCCAGGTCCAGGATCGAGATTCCTGATCCTCCCGGCGAATCAGCATAGTTCAAGGCGAGAACGATAGACCTTCCGTCTGGCGACCAGCTAGGATCGAAACCGACTTCCGCCCCGGGAATCAGTTCTCTTGGCTCTCCGGCGCTGGCAGAGATGAGATACGCGCGATAATTGGTGTTGTCGCTTCGCCCCATGAAGACGATCTGTTTTCCGTCAGGCGACCAACGCGGCAGGGCAGCATGCATCCACGTGGAAGTAAGCTGCAAAGGCTCACTGCCATCGATTCGGCTTCGCCAGAGAATGTGCTCAGGAACGGAAACGTAGGCCACCCACCGGCCGTCGGTGGAAAACGCCAGGTCTGTGGCGGAGATGCCTGCGAAGTAGGGAACCAGGCCCGCCTTCGGGTCCAAACGCACCAGTTCGGCACGCGGCTGGGATCCAAAGGAGAAGATCCTCTCGCCGTCTTTGCTTGGAGCGGGAAAACTGAAATCTAGAGGGCCGTTCGTCAGTTGTACTGGCCCGGCATGTCTGCCGAACCAATGGGTGTTTTCAGCTAGCGCCCAGATATTGTTCGCCCCCTTTTGGAAACTTTGGAAGACGTAGTATTTTCCGTCGCGAGTCCAGCGCCCGCAACATTCTTGCGGAGTTGGATTCCAGCCTGGAAGGACAGGGCGCAGACCGGTTCCATCCCGCTTCACCTCCCATATTTCGCTGGAGGCAGTTTTCGTCTCATAGACGTCAAATCGAAGACGGTCGCCGTCAGGGGAAAAGCGCAGATTGAAAACAGTGGCCTGAGCGGTCGCCAGCTTATGCGGTCCAGTGCCATCGCTCTTCGCGACGTAAATCTCCGAATCGTTGGAGAAGACCAGCTGACTCCCGTCCGGCGTCCAGGCTGCTGAAGCCGGCGCCAAATCGCCCATGCGGCGTGGCGTGCCCGCCGGGAGTGGCAAACTCCAAAGTCCGGCGGATGATCCAGTGCCTTTGAAATTGGCAACCAGAAGAGCTGAACCATCGGGCGAGATATCAGCCACGAAAACATTCACAAATGGAGTCGGCAGGACTGCAGTCTCGCCTCCACTCGCCGAAACTTGGGCAGCGACAAAGTGGTTTCCGTCCATCTCCGAGAAGTACAGCCTCTCACCATCCGTGACAATTCCGCCCTTAAACCGCCCGTCGTGGGTAATCTGCGTGTACCCCAAAACCCGCGGTGGCTGGGGTTTCCCACGCGAGATCAATGCGGCCAGCCCCAAGAGCAAAAGAGTACCTAAGAGAAGGAAGAGCCTGCTGTGGCGGGATTGGGAACTCGACAGGGTCGAGATCTTCTCCTCCGACTTCGGCTGGAGAGGCGTCGGTTGCAAGAGCATTGCAGTAGGCGGAACTGCCTCAAGCCTGGCCCCTCCATTAGCCGATCCAATAAACCGGTACCCTCGACGATAAAGCGTCTCGACAAACCTGGGATTCTCCGAGTCGTCGTTCAAAGCCTGACGAAGTTTTTTCACCGCGCTGTTCAGGCTCAGATCGAAGTCAACGAAAGTGTCCCCAGGCCAAAGACGTTTCTGCAGTTCTTCACGAGTAACAATCTCACCCGGGCGCTTCAACAACATGGAGAGGATTTGGAAGGGCTGGTCCTGCAGTTTGATTCGGATTCCGGATTTCCGCAGTTCACGAGCTTGCAGGTCAAGTTCGAAGAGACCAAACTGGATGATGTTCGATTTTGCAGCCGATTCTGCCATGGAGCTCGCCTTATGATTCCGAAGTTTAACACTAGTCCGAGCCACTAGCGTTCCCGCTCGCTGGATCACATTCCAGTGTGACTCCCACATTTTCAATTAGTTAGCAGGTCACATTTGCTTCTCGGCGGAATCATGGCCAACCCATTGTTATACCCATCGGCTGCTGCGAGAGTGCGCCACATGCCGCAGACGAACGCGGCTCAGCTGGGCGGATCCCAGGCCGTCCAACAAAACGAACTAAGGGAGATGGTTATGAAAAAACAGACGCAACTCTTCGCAGCTCTCAGCCTGGCGATTGCAAGCGTGGTCATCCCAGCCTACGGCCAAACCGGCAGTGTGAAGGTCAAGGTCCCATTCAATTTCATCTTGGGGGACAAAACTTACGTGGCGGGCGAATATGCATTCTCGGCGACGAAAGAGAACGTTCTCGTCCAGAACTCAGAAGGCAATCGCATTGCCATGCGCATGGCTAATCACGTGACTGGCCGCTCGGCAGGGAGGAACGGGCAAGTGGTCTTTGAGTGCTACGTTGATCAATGCTTCCTATCTCAGATTTGGACGCCTGGTCAGGATGGTGGGCGTCAATTGCTCCGATCCCGGATGGAAGCCCACGCCGCGGCGAAACGCCGGGGAACATACATGGCCTTACTGGGAACAAGCTCTCAGCCATGAAACGCATCTCCTCAGCGGGAAGTGGTCCCATGAGAAAGGGCCACTTCCCCATGACAAAGCCGGAGTAATGTTCAGTTAGCAGCCGGAAGCCAGAACCCTCACCCTTCCCACACGAACGCATCAAACACGCGCTTGATATCGAATCCCAGACGCCGATACAGATCCACAGCGCGCGCATTGGCTTCCGTCACCGTCAGGGAAAGCGTTGAGAAGCTGCGTTGGCGAAGACTGTTGCACGTAACCGCCAGCAGCGCCTCGCCGATTCCGCGCGAGCGATACTCGGGCAGCACGCAGACCTGGGTCACGTGGCCAACATCGTGACGCACACGAGAACACAGGATCAATCCGATCATGTTGCGCGTCCGCTTGTGCACTGCTACGAAGGACGATTCGGCGTCGAACACTCCGCAGCCTGGAAAACGCACGATGTTATTCAGGAAGCGCAGCGATCCGCTCAAGCTGCGGTACTGATCATTGATCTCGGAATCCACGTGTCCGCGATACGCGGTCGTGATCACCGCGGCGGCTGCCTGATAGTCCGGCTCGGTCCAACGCCTGATCTCGATCTCAGGATCAAGCGCTGCAGCCGAGCTCGTCATATTTCCCAAGGGCAGGACCATGAATAGCCGGGCGTGCCGCTGAAATCCCTGGTCGACAAACGGCTGGGAGACTGCTCTGGTTTCGTGCACCAGTAATTGCGCCTCTACGCGATGAATGCCCGGCGACTGCTGCAAGGTTTCAATCACGTGAGTCAGCAGGCGCGTTTCCACCTCGTAGGTATTCGAAAGCCGGCTGTCATCGCCAACAAAAAGGTCCCCGATCACGCCCTTGCTGCCTTCGTAGACGAAAAAGGCGTAACCGAAAATGCGTCCGCGATCGATGGCGGCATAGCCGGGCAGGATCTTGGCCTCGACATAACGCAGAATCATATCTGCCGAGCCGCTATAGTCCCAGGACAGCAGGCGCGACCAGACTTCGGTTTCGTCCTCCAGTAACGGGCGCAGATCAGCGGACGAAAAATGCCTGAGGTCGAGAATCTCCAACCGTGGGCTCCTGAAGAGTTCGGGCTTGACTAAAGCGCTCATGGCAGCCACGAAATCCGAGTGTAGTTGCTTCGACGGACCGGAGGCAAACCGAGGGACACGCTGAGGCAATAGGGAACAGCACTTGGCAGTTAGCATAGCCCTCCGTCGTTTCTGGTAAAACTTCTGAATCCTGGAAGGGCTAAATGCCAAATGCTGATTGCTAATTACTGCTTTTCCCTGCTACCCAGTAATAGTCCAAACCCTGCGGCGCAAAGCTTCCCAGGTAGGTAACTCGCCGTCCAACCGTCCATTTGGCAACTTTGATCTGCGATCCTTCCGGAGCGATCACGAGATGTTCTCCAACGGGCGCCTGACTTAGTTCATAGCGTGCGATGGCTTGATTGCGATAAAACTGCAGGCCGGATTGGGTCTCTCGCGAAACTCCTAAGACCGCCAGAGGCAGGGTCCGGTTCTCCATCTTACTGAGCTCTTCGGTCAGAGGACGCGCCGAGAGTGTTGCGTCCAGCGCGGGAGCGCCAATCCGCAGTGCGGCGGACAGGGCGAGCACGACCGGAACCAGCGTGACGAAACGCACAACTCGCAAACCGAACTGCCTGTGCAGCGTGACCACCATTCCAATTGCCAGGGCCGCAGCGAATCCGCACGAGATCGCGGCCGCCCGCCCCCAGGGCAACCGATGTTGAAACACGATGTATTGGAGCATGAGCGCCGGAACGACCAAACTTGCCGCCACAGTAGAATGCAGAACAATGGGGAGAATTCGCGGACGCACGTTGTCGCTCGCGTGCCGTCTCACGTATTCCGCGAGCAACAGCGTGCCTGCGGGAAGCGCTGGCACGATGTAGCCTGGGAGCTTGGATGCAGAGACGGAAAAGAACAGTACAGGTACGATCAGCCAGATCACCAGGAAGGCGCTGAACCCATCCTCGGACCGAACCATCTCGCGTCCTTCTGCCCGCCATCTGCGGATGCTTTCAAGCAGCGCCTCGACCACGAACATGGTCCAAGGCACCAGCCCGAGCAGGGCAACCGGCAAGTAGAACCAGAACGGCTCGCTGTGGTGATAGAGATCGGTCCTGAAGCGCGCCAGATTGTGCTGCAGAATAAAAACCCGAAAGAAATCCGGGTTCCGCATTTGCACGGCAATGTACCAGGGCAGCCCGACCGCACAAAATATCAGGATGCCCGGAAGCCAGAGCGTTCGCCAGATGAGCTGATGCTCGCCCTTCGCAACTGCAAAAATCACAATGATGACCGCGGCCAGAGCCGGCGCGACTGGTCCTTTGGCCAGCATCCCGAATCCCAGAAAAATGTAAAACCACGTCAGGTAGCCTTTGCTGCCGCTCTCGTGCCATGCGTACCACGCCAGCAATGCGATGGTGAACGTGGCAACGAGTGGCATGTCTGTGGATGCGGCGCGGGCAAAACCGATTACCCCCGCCGCCGACGCCGTCATCAGAGCGCCATCGAGATGAAATCCCGGACGGAAGCGGCGCAAAAAAACATAAACCGCAACCACCATCAGCGTGGCGTCCAGCGCTGAGGGCAACCGCGCCGCCCAATCACTCACCCCAAAAACCCGATACGCTATCATCGCTTGCCAGTAATAAAGCGCGGGCTTCTCCAGCCACGGTTGGCCTCCGAGCGTAGGCGTGATCCAGTCGTGCCGGGCAAGCATCTCGCGGGCTACTTGCGCATAGCGAGGCTCATCCGCCCCTACCAGGCCGAAATAGGCCAGGCCAAAGAAAAACAGGAATCCGCAGAAACCGGCCAGCAGCAACCAGTCGATCGGGTAGTGTCGGCGCTCAATCATGGGTACAGATTTGAAGAGATCGGGGATTCGGCGCCCTCATGCTGAATTTTGATTGCTGATCAAAGTTCGGCGTGTAATTGAGTAATCAAGAATCGGCAACCAAGAATCGGCAAACAATCACAAGGAAACTATTGCACCGAGGGGCCAAGCCGTAGCTCCGCCAGCACTCGCGCTGTCGCCGCGGACAATGGGCCCTCGAGCGAACATCCGCTGGCGCATTCATGGCCACCCCCACCAAAACGCTCAGCGACAGCCGCTACGTTCAGCGCGCCTTTGCTGCGCAGACTCACCCGAAAGCGGCCGCCAGGAAGCTCGCGGAAAAACACCGCCACTTCGACATCTTGAATGGCGAGCGCGTAGTTCACCAGCCCTTCGCAGTCTTCTTCCCTGGCGTGACAGCTTTCCATTTGCTCCTGGCTTACGGAAATCCAGGCCAGCTGTCCCTCGCGATGCAAGTTGGAAAGCGCCGCGCCTAGCAGGCGCATCTTGGCTGTGGAGTGTCCGAAATAAACACTGCGCGCGCACCGCGCCGGGTCAGCCCCAGCCAGCACCAGCTCCCGGGCCAGCGCGAAGGTGTGTTCGTTGGTGCCTTCAAACATGAACGATCCGGTATCGGTGAGCACGGCGGTATACAGGCAAGTTGCGATCTCGGGAGAAATTTTCACACCGGCTTCGCGCGCCAGACGGTAAACCATTTCCGCGGTCGCCACCGCCTTGGGATCAATCCAGTTCACGTGGGCAAACGGTCTCCCGCTCACGTGATGATCGATGCTGATCAAAAACCGCTCTTCGAGACCCAGCAAGCGCGTGCGCTGAATGCTGTCACACTCCAGGATGATGGCTGCGTCGTAGTTTCCATTAACGCAATCTGCCTGGACCACCTTGTCCGCAAACGGCAGCGGCCGGTAGATGCGCGGGACGCCGTCGTGCAGGACGACTTCAGCCTGCTTGCCCATAGCACGCAGGATCTGGCCGCAAGCCAACGCCGAACCAATGGCATCGCCGTCGGGGCGGGCATGCGAAGTCAGCACAAACAGGCTGCGCTGCTCGATGTGTTTGAGAACTTCTCTCAACATACTTGTTCGAACACGTCTGATATTCTTCTCGGAGTCCCGAGCGGAGCCGTTCTTCAGGCGGAGCGAGGCATCTTGCGCGCACCATCTCAATCGCAGTAGTCCACTACCAATTCGCTATGCGCAAGATCCTTCGCAAGCTCAGGATGACGCCTTAAAATAAGCTTCAATCTCGACGTTTTCGCACGCCTCAACGTGCCCAGCTACCTCTTCCTCTTTTTCGCGCGACCCAAAAGCTCATCAATCCGAGCGCCGTATTGCTGCGACCTGTCCAACTGGAAGTAGAGTTCCGGGGGACGTCTCAAATGCAATCGCTCGGCCACTTCGCGGCGAATGAATCCAACCGCCGCCGTCAATCCCTCGAGGGAGTCCTCAGCTTCGTCTTTATCACCCTGGACAGTCACGAAAACCCGAGCCGAACGGGAATCTTCGGCCAGCAGCACGCTGCTCACGCTGACCAGTCCGATGCGCGGATCGCCCAGTTCGCCTTCGACGATGGTTTCAATTTCCTCCCGCAGGGCCTCACCCATCCGCTCCCGATGATATTTCTGCCCGCGCCGCTCCACCGCCGCACCTCTGGGTAAAACGAATGAGAATATCAGAAACTCGCGCGCCCAGTCTCATCTTGAACCGGGCTTGCTGTCATGCTTTGTGTTGCTTCTTAACTTTGTCAAGCCCCCAAAATCGCTCAAATCTTCGCAACCTATTCAGTTCTCAGACGATATATTTTCTCCACCCATGTCCCATTTCCCCCCGTCGCCCTTGCTATGCTGAAATTGGGGCCAGATGCACCGCCGCGCAGTTCTAGACACCTCGCGGATGCGCCTTTGGATCCTTTGGGTGCGGAAGTGATCACTTCCCATTAACCAAGCAAGCGGTAGAACTTGGACAGAAGAAAGGAAACACGACGAGGATTCACACTAGCAAAGAGATTAACGTTTATCTGGACTCTCGGTCCATCTAACAGTCATACTGGAACTCATTTTGGCCTTCCCCCTCGATTTCGGAATTGCCGTACATTCATGATGCCAAGGTTATTGAGTACCCTCCGCCGCTGGACCGTCCTTCCCCGCGGACTCTAGTGCGACTCATCGAGTCTCTCCCCAGCGTTCGAGAGGTAACTGTTAGAATTCTGGCGATCTTTTGCAGTACAAGTGCGGTCTTTATGGCCGACAGCGGAAAGCACCATGACGTCTAATTCGAAATACGATGTGATCGTGATTGGCGGAGGCCACAACGGCCTCGTAAACGCCGCCTACCTCGCCCGTGCCGGCAAGAAAGTTCTGGTGCTCGAGCGCCGTCATGTGCTCGGAGGCGCAGCGGTCACCGAAGAAGTCTTTCCCGGTTTCAGGTTCTCGGTTTGCTCCTACGTGGTCTCTCTCTTACGGCCGGAAATTATCCGCGATCTCGATCTTCCTCGCCACGGACTGGAAATCCTGCCTCTCGACGGCACCTTCACCCCCATGCCAAGCGGCGATTATTTGTGGCGCGTCAACGACCACGGCAAAACCCATCGCGAGATTGCCCGCCACTCCAAGCTCGACGCCGAAGCCTACGACGAATTTGGCAGGGCCATGCAGGCCATGTGCCGATTCGTGAAGCCGATCCTCAGCATGGTGCCGCCCGATCCTGCAACGCTGAATCCCAAAGAACTGATGAAGTTGCTATTCATTGGCCGCCGCTTTCAGGGCATGACCAGCGAGGATAAATACAACCAGGTGCAGTTGATGACCATGAGCGCGATCGACTTCCTCGACCAATGGTTCGAGACCGATGTGCTCAAAGCGACAATGTCGGCGTCGGGCATCATCGGAACTTTTCTCGGCGTGCGTTCGCCGGGCACAGCTTACGTGCTTCTCCATCATTACATGGGAGAGATTGACGGCGCCTTCCGCTCCTGGGGATTTGCTCGAGGCGGCACGGGCGCGATTTCGAACGCCATCGCTGATGCGGCGCGCGAAGCCGGAGCAGAGATCCGCACCGAGGCGGGCATTGCAACCATTATTGTGAAAGACGGCAAAGCTCGAGGCGTGGTGCTGGCGAATGGCGACGAAGTCTACGCCAACGTTGTCTCCTCGAGCGTCGATCCCCGGCGCACTTTCATCGGCCTTATCGAGAGCGGCAATCTGCCTGATGAATTTCTCGAGGAAGTTCGCCGCTATAAATTCCGCGGATCTTCCGGCAAGGTTAATCTTGCGCTGGATGCGCTGCCGAATTTTAAGTGCATGCCCGGGCCTGGAGCGCACCTGCGCGGCGCAATATCAATTTCGCCCAGCGTCGAATACATGGAGCGAGCCTACGATGACGCCAAGTACGGTAACTACTCTCGCCATCCGTACATTGACATGGTGATTCCGACCTTGACCGATCCTTCGGTTGCGCCCGCGGGAAAGCACATCATGTCGTGCTTCGTGCAGTACGCGCCCTACAAGCTGCGCCCCGGCCTCAACTGGGACGATCAGAAACAAGCTTTCGGCGACAACGTAATCAACACCATCGCGGAGTACGCGCCCAATATCAAAGACATCATCCTGCACCGGCAAGTATTGACGCCGCTTGACCTGGAACGAGACTTCGGCTTGACGGAAGGCAACATCTTTCAGGGCGAACTCTCGCTCGAGCAGCTCTTTTTTCTGCGTCCCGTGCCGGGCTGGGCGCAGTACCGCACGCCGATTAAGAATCTCTACATGTGTGGTTCCGCAACTCATCCCGGTGGAGGCATCATGGGCGCGAATGGACGCCTGGCCGCGCTTGAAATCCTGAAAGACTACAGGGGAGCGGCTTGATGGCCGAAAGGAACACCGCCGACGGGCGCGAGGTAGTCATCATTGGCGGCGGCCATAACGGGCTGGTCACGGCGTTCTATCTCGCCAAAGCTGGCTATAAGCCTCTGGTTCTCGAGCGCCGCGCGCAGCCCGGTGGCGCGGCTATCACGGACGAATTCCATCCCGGATTCCGCTGCTCGACCCTCACCCACGCGGCCGGGCCGCTGCGACCGGACATTGTTCGCGACATGCAGCTTGAGAAGCACGGGCTGCAGCTGATCAATCCCGATGTCGCCGTGACCGCGCTTTCACCCGACGGACGTGCTCTAGTTCTCTACAACGATCTAGAAAAGTCGGCGCGGGAGATCAGCAACTTATCACAAAAAGATTCGGGTAAGTACGCCGAGTTTCAGGGATCGCTCGACAAAATGGGCCGGGTGATTGGCGAAGCGCTGGCGCTCACGGCTCCCAATATCGACAACCCGAGTTCCGGAGATTTGTGGGGCATGCTCAAGACCGGACGCGCCGTTCGCAATCTCGGGAAAAGAGATATGTACCGCCTGCTGCGCTGGGGCCCCATGGCGGTCGCTGACTTGGTAGCGGAGTACTTTGAAACCGGACTTCTGCGCGCAACCATTGCAGCGCGCGGAATCTTTGGAACTTTCCTCGGACCCTGGTCGGCCGGGAGCAGCCTGATTCTTCTGATTCGCGCCGCGGCGGATGCCCACCCTGCGGGCTCCGCCAGTTTCGCGATGGGAGGAATCGGATCAGTGACGCAAGCCATGGCTGCTGCAGCCACGCAGGCGGGAGCCGAAATTCGCGCCAACGCCGAAGTAATCGAAGTCGGAGTAAAAGACGGCGTCGCCGTCAGTGTGGTGCTCGCGACTGGCGAAGAAATCAGCGCGCGGGCAATCATCTCCAATGCCGATCCCAAACGAACTCTTTTGAAGCTGGTGGATCCTTCCCATCTTTCTCCCGACTTTGTGATGAAGCTGCAGCACTATCGCATGCCAGGTACGGTAGCGAAGGTGAATCTCGCGCTTTCGGGATTGCCCAGGTTCACCGCCATCAACGGAGCTGAGGGCAACAGCGCTTTGAGCGGGCGCATTCACATCGGACCCGAAATTGATTACCTGGAGCGCGCTTTCGACGAGTCAAAATACGGAAACTTTTCGCGTCAGCCGTATCTGGAAGTCGCAATCCCTTCCCTCACCGACCCTTCGCTTGCGCCCGCAGGCCAGCACGTGATGTCGATCTACATGCAATATGCTCCTTACAAGCTGAAAAACACCGACTGGGAGAGTCAGCGCGTGGCCTTGGGAGATACCGTGGTAAAGACGCTTGCACAGTACGCGCCGAATCTGCCCGAACTGATCCTGACCCATCAGATCATTACTCCGCGGGATCTCGAAGACACCTACGGCTTGACCGGGGGGCACATTTTCCACGGTGAACTGGCGCTGGATCAGTTCTTCACCATGCGCCCGATGTTGGATTGGGCACGTTACCGCACCCCCATTCTGAACTTATATTTGTGTGGAAGCGGCACGCATCCAGGCGCAGGCTTAACCGGTGGTTCGGGCTCGAATGCGGCCAGGGAAATATTGAAAGACTTGAAAAAGTAGCGCCGGCGTCTCGCCGGCACTGGGGCCCGCCGGACGGCGGCGCTACAATATGAAAAATTCCGCTGTCCTCCTCATCTCCTGTCCCGACCGCAAAGGCGTGGTCGCCACTATCTCGGGATTTATTTACCAGCACCGCGGCAACATCCTGCACGCCGATGAGCACGGAGACCTCGATTCGCACACGTTCTTAATGCGGGTGGAATTCGATCCTGCCGAGCTTGACCTTCCGCTCAGTGATTTTGTCTGGCAACTGACTCCGATCGCGCGTGAATTCGATATGCAATTGAGACTCGCGCTTTCGGACGTCCGTCTGCGCATGGCGATTCTCGTGTCTAAGTACGATCACTGCCTCGTGGACCTGCTTTATCGTCATCAGAGCGGCGAACTGGCTTGTGACATCCCCTGCATAATTTCCAATCACCCGGACGGCCAGTCTATTGCAGATTTCTACCGTGTCCCGTTTTTTCTGGTGCCTGTCGAAAAGGACAACAAGCAAGTCGCCGAGCGCCACATACTCGCGCTACTCAAACAAGAGAGTGTGGATTTTATCGTGCTGGCGCGTTACATGCAGATTCTCTCCGCCGAGTTCGTAAACGCTTATCCACAGCGCATCATCAATATCCACCATTCGTTCCTGCCTGCCTTCGTTGGGGCCAAACCCTATCACCAGGCATTCACCCGCGGCGTCAAGCTGATCGGCGCCACCAGTCACTATGTGACCGAGGTACTCGACGACGGCCCGATCATTGAACAAGATGTGATCCGCATTTCCCACCGCGACTCGCTCGACGATTTGCTGCAAAAGGGCCGGGACCTGGAAAAAGTCGTGCTCTCACGTGCGGTTCGCTGGCATATCGAAAATCGCATCCTGCTCTACGGAAACAAAACCGTGGTTTTCGACTAACGCGGATGTCCCTCTAAATGTAGTCTGCGTCCGTTTACTGCGATTACTTCCCAGCAGCCCGTGGTCCGACGACAGCGGCGTCGGCCAGTCTTCCGACACATCGCAATCCGCCAGCCCACGGAGCTTAATTTTCTGCTTTACAATAAATAGTTACTTATATAAGTTAATTCTTATGTACTCACGGCTAAACCTCGACGCAGCCTTCTCTGCTTTGGCCGACCCGACCCGTCGCGCGATTCTTGCGCGTCTCGCCAAAGGAGAAACCACTGTGTTGGAACTGGCGAAACCGTTCGACATGACGCAGCCGGCAATCTCCCAGCATTTGAAAGTGCTCGAAGATGCAGGCCTCATTGTTGCTCGAGTCGAGGGCACCAAGCGTCCCCGTCGTCTCGCAAAGGCCGGTATTGAAGCGCTGGACCAATGGCTTGCCATGTTGCGAAGCGCCCTCGAGAAAAACTACGACCGGCTCGACGAAGTTCTGGCCACGATAGAACGACACAAGAAAGGAGAAACGCGATGAGCAAGATGACACTCAAGACTGAAGGTGATACACACATTATTGTGACGAGGCGCTTCGCCGCGCCTCCCGAGGCCGTGTACCGCGCGCATACCGACCCAAAACTGATTCAGAAGTGGCTGCTAGGTCCGGAAGGGTGGACAATGCCCGTCTGCATTAACGAGGCGAAACCCGGCGGCAACTTCCATTACGAGTGGGCGAATGCCAAAGGGGGCAGGTTCCACATAACCGGGGAATATTTGGAACTCCATCCCTACAGCAAAATCGTGCACGTCGAACGGATGTACCTGCCAGATCCCACGCCGGACAACCACGTTGAAACGAAATTTGAGGCGGACGGTACGGGCACGCTGATGACCATCCGAATGACATTGCCGGACGCCCAAACTCGCGCAGCGATGCTTGCGACGGGCATGGAGCGTGGAATGGAAGCCAGCTACGTTCGGCTAGAAGGAATGATTTAGCTAACCCCGAAAGTCTGTGCTTCTCGTGAACTGGAAACACCGGACCTTTGAATTGCGGTATTGCCCCAAAAATTTATGGAATAATGTCTATCTACATAGTAGACATACTCTACTACTCTGCGTAAGTCACAACCTACGCCTCGCCGCTGCGGTCGGAGACACTTCCCACGCAAGCTCCATCCGCAGCGGCCATTTTCAGCCTGAGCAAATTACATGCATTCCCGAGTTACTTTGGTGACCCGTCTTTCAAAACTTGCTTGTGCGCTAAGCGAAAGTTAGTTTTTACTTAGGAGTACTATTCTGTCCCCACATCTCTAAGGGTATGCGCACAGGAGCATAGCGTGGTCGAGGATCCGAAGTGGGAGCTTGCCATTCTGGCGACTGTGCAGGGCTTCTATGAGAAGCTTCTGCAGGACTCCGTGGGAGGCGAGGTCCCCGTCCCGCCCGGCCTGGAAGCCATCTCCCTTCAGGAAACCGAGGGAAGCGTACAGCAGACCTTGGACAAGATGCGGCGCTGGCTGCGCCTGCTTGACCTGGCCATCACTCCCGCCATGCTGCGCCGCGGGTTCAGCGACGATACCGACCCGGAGATCGCCGAGGCAGTGCTTCGCTACTTTGCCCGCAAGAGAGATAACAGCGACGTAAAGCGGGACAAAACCGACCTGGTCGCGACTTTCTTATATCGGCATCCTCGCGTTGCCGGTCAGTGGGAGCGCCGGGGTTACGGACTGGACGGCTCGCTGCCACTCTCTCCCTTCGAAATTGCGCTGATTGAAATCCTTGCCGACACCGATGTGCCATCTCTGCCCGAAGAACATGTGCAAATCCTGCGCCGCTTCGATTCGCTGCAGGAAGAAGCCGAGGGGTTTCGCGACCTTGACCTGCTGCTCGAATCGGGAATCATTCCGCGAGTTCGAGAACTGAAACAGTCGCTCGATGTTTCTTTTTATCATCCGGGCGTGCTGGCCACAATCGCTCCTTATAACGCCGCCTTCGGAAAGATGTTCGACGAGCTTTTTCACGCTGCCACGGCGGAGATCAAAACATTCGCCGAAGAGCTACAGGAGCAGGGTGGAAGCATTCTTGGGAATGTGGACGGCGTGGACGTTACCGTGGACCATGTGGCAGCCATGGAGGAAAGCGAACTGCTGAAGATCGATTACGGTGCGGCGCTGGAAAAATTCAGCCGGGTTTCCAAGCTCAAGAAGACCCTGGAACGCCGGCCACCCATTCGCGGAACTACACGGCGCACGACGGGATACCCCACTGTCGGCCGGGCTCCGGCTGCGAAACCGCCGGCTCCGCGTCCCCGGCCGGTCGGGCTCGACGTCCAGGCAATGCGTTCGGCGGTGACCCCGCAGCAGATTTCCACGGAAGAGACCAAGTTGCTCAAAGTGGAAGAATCTGTACGAGTTTTTGTGCGCGTGGCGGACCCTAAGTTCCGCCAAGTTGTGCCCATGCGATTCTTCAACCTGACGCTGACTCCCGCCGAGGCAGCCGCCTACTGCGCCGATTACCTTGAGGAGAAGAGCCTGCGCGCGGGCGTGGCTCGGGTTCTGTTGCGCACGGTCGCTGTGGTCGCACGTATGTCTACAGAACTTGAGGAACTGAAGCGGGCCGAGAACTCGCCGTCACTTTGGAAGTTGCACGCGGATTCGCTGCTCGCCCTGTTGGAGATATCTCGTACTCTATCGGAGAATGCCAGCCGTGTAACCGCCCTGGCCAATCAGCAAGGCAGCTCCTCCGAAGCTGAGGCCGTGAGTATTTCGCTAGAGAAGCTGCGCGACCGATCGGACCTGGTGGTCAGAGCCCTCTCGCATGCTCGCAGCCAAGCTGCCGGAGCTTGAGCCGCTCACTTCTAACCCGTTGCATTAAATAATCTTGCTCGCCTATCCTCGTAACGCATCTAAGGCGTGGTCATGCCATCGATGGCAACAATCCCGAAGCGAGTGACAAAGCTGCTGTGGTTCGCGCTGCTGTGTTCTTCCTTGGCCAACAGTTACTCAGTGCTGACGCATGAAGAAATCGTTGATCTATTGTGGAAAGATCAAATTCAGCCGCTGTTGCTGAAACGCTTCCCCGGTGCCAGCGAAGATGACTTGCGCAAGGCGCACGCCTACGCTTACGGAGGATGCGTCATACAGGACATGGGCTACTATCCGTTCGGCAATCATTACTTCAGCGATCTGGTGCATTACGTGCGCAGCGGCGATTTCGTGATGGCGCTCATCAATGATTCGTCAGACCGTAATGAATACGCATTCGCCCTGGGTGCTCTGGCCCACTACTCATCCGACGTCATCGGTCATCCAACGATCAATCGCGTGGCTGCCATCGAGTTTCCCAAACTCAGGAGGAAATATGGGAATTCGGTGACCTACGCCGACGATCCCAAGGCCCACATCCGCACCGAGTTTGGTTTCGACATGGTTCAAGTCGCTAAGAATCGTTACACCTCCGACCGCTATCACGATTTCATTGGCTTCGAAGTCTCTAAACCACTTTTGGCACGCGCATTTCTCGAAACCTACAACCTTAAACTCGAAGATGTGTTTGGAGATGTAGATTTAGCCATCGGCAGCTACCGGCGGGGCGTCAGCAGGATGATTCCACAGATGACCCGCGTGGCTTTACTATCTCGGCGCCAGGAGATCGTGAAAGACACGCCGAATTTCAACGAGAAGCAGTTTCTCTACTACCTATCCCGCGCCAATTACAACAAGGAGTGGGGCACGGTGTATCGCAGGCCCGGAGTCGGGGCACGGATTCTCGCCTTCTTTCTTAAGATAGTACCGAAAGTTGGACCCTTCAAAGCGGTGAACTTCAAAATTCCGACCAAGCAGACAGAAGACATGTATATCAAAAGCGTGGACCAGACCGTGCAGGACTACTCAAGCCTGCTCCGTGACCAAGGCGCTGGTAAACTTGCACTGTCCAACCGCGACTTTGATACGGGCCGTGACACACGCGCTGCTGAATATGTGTTAGCGGACAAGACGTACGCTCACTTGGTGGACGAACTCACAAACAAAGCGTCAGCTCCTTTATCACCGGCCCTTCGGGCAGATGTCCTGCAGTTCTATTCCGATCCTAATGCTCCCATTGCTACCAAGAAAGACAAGAAAGCGTGGAAGAAATTGCAGGACGACTTGGCCAAGTTGAAAAGTGCCGAGCCCGGGCCAAATCGCGAAGGCCATCCGGATTCAATCCAATAAACCTTTCCGGCCAAAAAGGGAATAACTTGCGCAACCCCTATGAATTAGGGCACCCTAGATGCCCACGGACCGCAAGGGTCGCCTCATGAGCGCTGCCGAGGACAAATTTTATCGAGCCAGGATCACCAGGCGTCAGGACTTCGCTTCCGACCTGTGGATGATCCGCATCAAGGCGGGAGGCGACTTCAAATTCGCTCCTGGCCAGTACGCAACCCTGGGAACACAAGGCCCGGAGAGAATTTCGCAGCGCGCGTACTCCATCGTCTCTTCACCCTATGAGGATGAAGTTGAGTTCTTCTTCGAGCTCGTCCCTGAAGGCGAGCTCACCCCAAAGCTCTACCATCTCCAGGTCGGCGATGAGTTACTCATGCGTAAGGTCTCCAAGGGACTGTTCACGCTCGACACCAAGAGTGGACGAAGCAATCATTTGCTGGTCTGTACCGTCACCGGCATCGCGCCTTTTGTGAGCTATGTCCGCACCCTTTACAAAGACTGGAAGGACGGTAAGTTTGCTGGTGAACAGAAATTGTTTTTGCTGAACGGTGCAAGCCGCTCCTGGGAATTCGGTTATCTCGATGAACTTCAGAGGGTCGCCCAGGAAGCGCCGTGGCTGACGTACATGCCCACCATTAGTCGCCCCTGGGACGACCAAAAATGGACGGGCGAAGTCGGCCGCGTGGACGAACTGATCCGCAAATACAGTGACATGTGGGGTCTGGATGGGACGAATGCGGTGGCCTATTTGTGCGGCCATCCCGAAATGATTGAGCACGGCAAGGGAATCCTGCAGCGGCGCGGATTCCCCAAAACAGCGCTGAAGGAAGAGGTCTACTGGATCCCGGCCAAGCAAGCCACGGGAACGTAAGCGCCTCAAACGCCAATGCTACGGCTGCGGCGTTCTAACAGGAGCACATCCCGCCAGATGTCTCCAAGTTTGCCTAGCTGGCGCCGAACTCCAACTTCTCGAAACTTGCAAGACTTGTGAAGAGCAATGCTGGCCAGGTTCTCCGGAAAGACGCCTGCCTGCAGCATCCATATGCCGCAATCCTCTGATTTTTTAACCAATGCCTGCAACAACACCTTGCCCACGCCTCGACGGCGTTCGGCCGCTGCAACATAAACCGACACCTCGGTCACGCCAGAATAGACGGGTCTGGTTGAGACGGGACTTAGCGCTGCCCAGCCGAGAACCTGCTGCCCGTTTCGCGCCACCAATCTGCAGTCACGAAGATGCCCTTCGTTCCATTTCTCCCACGATGGAACCTGAGTTTCGAACGTAGCATTTCCGGTTATGATCCCCTGACGGTAGATTTCGCGCATCTGCGGCCAGTCCTCGTCCTTCATGGTTTCGATACGGAAGTCCATGTGTGATTTCTTCTTCGGGATCGAAACTAGTCACGACCTCTCGGCGGGAGCGAAGAAAACCAAGACCACTAATTCTTCCGTAATTTCGTGGAAGCGATGCTCCACATTGGCGGCCACGAAAATCACGCTACCGTCACTGACGGCTTGGTCCTCCGCGCCTACCCGCATTCGTGCCCGGCCGCGAACCACGTAGTACATTTCGTCTTCTTGATGCGGCGACTGCGGGTCGGTCCCGCCCGCGGGGAGCGCGTAGACACCAGCACTCATGGCCGGGATACGCAGAAATTCCAGATACGACTTCCCGGCCTTGGCGCGGAGTCTCTCTAACTCATCAATCTGAAAAAATTCCTTCGGTTTGTCCATGCTTTATCCGGTTGTCATCGGCGAAAGGATATACAGGTCGTACGCATATTGCCAAGATTTTGTCGCGCCGCCGTCCTGCGGCCCCCGATGCCGGCGTGACGCCGGCGCTACTTCTTCAAATTTGCGTCCTTTGCGCTTAAAACCTTTTACCGCAAAGTACGCCAAAGAAAATCCCGGCACTTCGCTCTACTCTCTACGTTCTGTCATAATCTTTCTCCCCATGGATCCCAAGCACCGCAGCCACGGCATTACCGACGGACGCGACCGGGCCCCCGCCCGCGCCATGTTCAAGGCCATCGGATTTTCTGATAGTGATCTGAGCCAGCCCATAATTGGCGTCGCCAACACCTGGATCGAAACCATGCCCTGCAACTTCCACCTGCGCCGCCTCTCCGCCAAGGTGAAGGAGGGCATTCGCGCCGCTGGTGGCACACCAATGGAGTTCAACACCATTGCGATCAGCGACGGCGAGACCATGGGCACCGAAGGCATGCGAGCTTCCTTGGTTAGCCGGGAAATAATCGCGGATTCGATCGAATTGGTTTGTCGTGGCCAGATGTTTGACGCGGTCGTCTGCGTGGTGGGCTGCGACAAAACCATTCCTGCGGCGGCCATGGCGCTCGCGCGGCTGAACATCCCGGGCCTCGTCCTCTATGGAGGAACAATCGCGGCCGGCTCTTATCGCGGAAAGGATGTGACTATTCAGGATGTATTCGAAGCCGTTGGCGCCAATGCTGCGGGAGAAATGACCGACGCCGAGCTGCACGAACTTGAAAATGTCGCCTGCCCCGGCGCCGGTGCCTGTGGAGGCCAATACACCGCCAATACGATGTCCACTGTGATGGAGCTGATCGGCCTGTCCCCCATGGGCTTCAACAGTGTCCCGGCCATGGATCCTCAAAAGGACCAGGTTGCTTTCGATTGCGGCAAACTCGTCTTGAACCTCCTACGTGAAGGCATAAGCCCCCGAGACATCCTCACTCGCCCAGCGTTTGAGAACGCCATCGCCGGTGTGGCGGCGACCGGCGGCTCGACCAATGCCGTGCTGCACTTGTTGGCGATCGCGCGCGAGGCCAATGTGCCCTTGCACATTGACGACTTCCAGAAGGTCAGTGAGCGCACGCCTTTGCTGGCGGATTTGAAACCCTCGGGCCGGTTCGTGGCAGCAGACATGCACCGCGCCGGAGGTGTGCGCCTGCTGGCGCGCCGACTGCTCCGCGGTGGACATCTCCACCAAAAGACGCTCACCGTGACCGGCCTCACCTTGTCTTCTGAGAGTGAAAGCGCGGTTGAGACTCCGGGTCAGGAAGTCATCGCCTCCCTCGAAAAACCGCTTAAGAAAACCGGCGGTCTGGTGATCCTGCACGGCAATCTTGCTCCGGAGGGGTGCGTGGCCAAGATCAGCGGACACGAACGGCTCAGTCATCGCGGACCGGCGCGGGTATTCGAGTCCGAGGAGGACGCCATGACTGCCGTCACTTCGAAGCAAGTCAAGGCTGGCGATGTGGTCGTGATCCGCAACGAGGGCCCCAAAGGCGGCCCCGGTATGCGCGAAATGCTGGGTGTGACCGCGGCCATTGTGGGCGAGGGCTTGGGCGGATCGGTTGCTTTGCTGACGGACGGCCGTTTCAGCGGCGCCACCCGCGGCCTGATGATGGGACACGTCTCACCCGAAGCCGCTCTGGGAGGCCCAATCGCCGCTGTGCATGAAGGGGATACCATCCACATCGATATAGGTCAGCGCGTGCTAGAGGTCGAGCTCAGTGACGCTGCCTTGCGCCAGCGCCTCGCAGAGTGGAAGCCTCCCCACCCACGTTATCCGAGCGGAGTGTTTGGGAAATATGCGGCTTTGGTCTCGTCAGCGGCCGAGGGAGCAATCACTCGGCCTCGCTAACCGACGAATCAACCTATGAACTATGGATTCTCATATTTCCTCCTTAACTATCTCCCATGTAATGTATTTTGTTCTGTGGAAATCTCTCTAAGCGATTGAAACAATGACTATTAAGGCCAGGCCAACTTTGGCTCCGTACGTGACTTAAGTAACTTACCACTCGACCATTAAAAGCGCACTAACCTTTCCCTTTTGGAGGACGCACATGCGACGTCTATTGGCAGCCGCCATTCTTTCGACTCTGCTTGCGGTCACGGGATACGCCCAGACCTTCCGGGGCGCGATCAACGGCACCGTCACTGACCCATCGGGCGCAATGGTGGCCAATGCCAAGGTCACAGCCACGAACGTTGGAACCAGCGTCGTGTTGAACACGGTTACGACAAGCAATGGCGAATACTCTTTTCAGGACTTACCTCTGGGCACCTACAAAGTGACAGTTTCTGCCGGCGGTTTTTCGCAGGTGACAATCGACCAGGTCGCGGTTACGGCGGGATCCATTTACACTCTGCCGGTCCAACTAAAAATGGGACAACAGACCACCGCGATCGAGGTCTCCGCGGCAGCTTTGGCGATCGATACGACTACGACGACCCAGACCGACACCATCACAGATACCGCCCTGCAGAACATTCCCCTGAACGGACGCGACTGGTCGCAATTGATCGCCGCGAAAACCGGCTACGGCGGATATTCGGTGAACGGCTTCGGCTCGGTCAACGGAACCCGGGCCAAC
This sequence comes from uncultured Acidobacteriota bacterium, assembly GCA_963696025.1. Classification (GTDB taxonomy): domain Bacteria; phylum Acidobacteriota; class Terriglobia; order Terriglobales; family Acidobacteriaceae; genus JABCYV01. The sequence continues at coordinate 640,397 of CAVOII010000010.1, read as the reverse complement.
CAGGTGAACTGGCAGATTGACGGCACTGACAACAACGATTTCTGGCATAACATTCCTGCGGTAAACCAAGGCGGCGTATCGGGAATCGCTGGCGTGGTCATGCCGATCGACGCGATCGACGAGTTTTCCGCTCAGACTCAGTCGCAGGCCGAGACCGGGCGCAATGCAGGCGGCACGGTGAATCTCGCTATCAAGTCAGGTACCAACTCGTTTCATGGAAGCGGCTACTACTACAACCGGAATGAGTTCTACGCTGCCGCCTCGCCGTTTTTTGTACCAACCACGGACTTTCCGAAGTCACCGAGGCTGCGCAACTACAATACCGGCTTCACCTTCGGCGGACCGATCATCAAAGATAAGACCTTCTTTTTTCTTGGCTTCGAGAAGCAAGACTACATCTTTGGTCTGACCGGCTTGGCCACCGAACCGTCTCAGGCATGGGTGGCACAAGCTCAGGCCCTGCTAACAGCGAATCACGTCGCGACCAGCCCACTCTCCACAAATCTGTTGGCGAACTTGTGGCCGAGCGTGATCCGCCCTCTCCCGGCAATAGCCAACAACTATTTCGCCACTGTGCCCGCTACCGGCTACAGCTATAACGGTGTGGTCAAGCTGGATCATAACTTCACTGAGAATGAACATTTGTCGTTCCACTATTTCGTGGGACAAGGCAGTCAAACCCAGCCACCTGGTGCCAGTCTGGCCCTGGCGACTGCCAGCTCCAACTTGGGAGACTATTTCGAAAAAGCTCCCATCCACGTTCAAAATTATTCTTTGATTTTGAACTCGGTCTTCACAGCCAAGTTGACCAACCAGGTGCTATTTGGCGTCAGCTATTTCAATCAAACCTTCTCCGACGCGAACAACAGCTTCGACATGAGAGCTCTGGGCTTGGATCTCAGTCCAGACGCGCTCATCAATGGCAAACCAATCCACGGGGCCTCAAACATCGCAATTTCCGGATTTGACCAGGTTGGAATTACGGCACCGGAAGGACGCAACGACATCACCGGTCACCTCACTGACATCGTTTCCTACACCGTGGGAAGACACCAGATCCGTTTCGGTGGCGAAGTACGGCAGGGTCGCGTGGACGAGTTCTATTTCCGCCGCTCGCTGGGCGCCTTTAACTTCGACGGATCGCAGGGGCCATGGGCGGGTTCGCCTACATGTATCAGTAGCCCCCAAACGTGCGCCCTAGCCGACTTTCTTGCTGGTGACGTGGTTTCCTCTTCAGTTGCCGTAGGAAATGCGGAACGGAAAGTAAGGGCGAACGGGCTGGATTTCTTCGGTCAAGATGCCTGGCAGGTCACCCGCAAACTGAACCTCAATCTCGGCTTGCGCTGGGATTACTACGGGCCGCTCCACAGCACATCGAAGGATTTGGCGGTCTTTGTTCCGGGTCGAGGGCTCGTGATTCAAGGAAATGGCATCGATTCCATCTTCCCGTCTGACAGGAAAAACTTCGCTCCGCGAATTGGTTTTGCTTATCAACCCAGGGAGAATGGGCAACTGGTTATACGCGGAGGCTTCGGCGTCTACTACGACCAAATTAATATGAACCCGTTCCTGGATTTTCGCCCGCCGGGCAGCGGTCAGGCCGATGGGCTGCAGGACAATCCGATCGGTCCATCGCCCGTCGACAGTTACAGCCGCAATGTTTACACCTGGCAACCCGGCGTAGCTGTTTTCCCAGGGCTTACGACTTGTCCTACTCTTAACGTAGCTACGAGTCCGAGCTGCGGCACCAATCACTACAACGTGTACTCCGTTAACCAGAATTTCCGCACGCCGTACTTCTACAACTTTAACCTGCAAATGGAGCACAGCCTGGGTAGCGCAGCAGTCTTGCAGATAGGCTATGTGGGCAGCGCCGGGCACAAGCAGGCGGTGATGTTGAACATCAATCAGAACAACGGCTTCAACGCACAGTTTCCGGCTGTGGGCTCGATCCTGCAGGAGAATAGCATCGGTAACTCCAACTACCACTCGCTGCAGAGCACCCTCAGGCTGCGGACGTTTCACGGCTTGACGGGGCAGTTCGCCTATACCTGGGCCCATGCCTTGGACGACATGACCCAGTACCGAGGTGCAATCCCGCTGGACAGCTTTAACCTTCGGAATGAGTACGGAAACAGCGATTTCGATACCCGTCAAAACCTTAATGCCTATTTGACCTACGATATCCCAGGCTCATCACATGGCCCCAAGCTACTCACTCACGGCTGGCAGCTCAGCAGCGTCTTGACGTTCCACGGCGGGCAGCCCTTTAACTTCCCTGGTCCCAACCCCTCTGGCACACAACGCCCGGGATTGGACCTCGTTGCAGATCCGTTCGCAGGTGTGGACCAGAGCTTCACAAAGTCGGTTGGCGGGCCTGGCGGTAGACCGGGCGCCCAATGGGTTAATCCAAATGCATTTGTGGCGGTCACCGGTCCGGGAGATGTCAGGCGTAACGAGTTTTATGGTCCTGGCTTCTCTGATGTCGACCTGTCGGTCATCAAGAACATTCCTGTGACGGAAAGGTTCAGAGTGCAGCTGCGCGCTGATATGTTCAACGTGTTCAACCGTATCAACCTATTCACGGGAGCTGGATCAGTGGACAGCCATGGCACGATCCGAGACACTGAGGGCGATTCGCAAGGCGCCCCCGGGATTGGTCCCGGAGAGCCATTCAACATGCAGCTCGCAGCCAAGATTATCTTCTAGCTGCCGCGTCTTCTCTTATGGCGGATGCGCTTTAGGCGCATCCGTCCTTTTTATTTCTGATTTTTATTTCAGAACTCGAAGTAGCCATCCGTCCCAGTCGCGCGAGTGCGGCCGTCGTTTTCACTGGGAGGAAGCAAACCGATAACTCCTCGCAGATTCTCCCAGGCTGCCTGGTTCAAGGCGGGGTCGGCGCTGACTAACTCGCGAATCATCTTCCAGGCGGCAATGTTGAGCGCGCCCTCCGGTGGAGGCCCCATCGCGAGGGAAACCGAGCACTGCGGGCAAAAGCAAATCCGCTTGGCTGCGGATTTTTGCCGCGGTCTCACTCCCACAGTCTGCGCGAACATGTATACAGCGACCGACTTGTGTCCTGCCTCTATTTCGCGATTACAGCGCAGACAAAATAAATTCTCCAAAGGCTCCCTCTTGAGCTCAATGTAGGCGCGGGCGTCCCGCCCGTGCTGACACGCAAGAACAAAATATTGTCTCCATCTCACGCGCAGCGCAAGTGAGTAGAAAGATTCCTGCAGGTTCGAGATTGAGCTTTGAAGTTGTCCTTCCCGAGCCTTTCTGAAAATGATTAGTCACCCACAGCTCGCGGTGACACCATTTAACAAACACGTGACACTTCCTTGACAACCGCACGATTGCGCCCCGCCTAGCATGGGTTTCGCAGGTGAACGAGAATATGCTTCTCACCTGCAGATAACATCGAGCGCTGACTGCCTCGAACTCGCCCTATAAAAAGGAGAATCCCTATGCGTCGTACAATCGTTTTCGCGGTTTGCCTCGGGCTCGCATTGCTGTCTGCTTCCAGCGTGGCCCTGGCACAATATCAACTCACGAATCTCGTTTCCAATCAGGTAGGACAGGCACACCACGACGATCCCCTGCTGGTGAATGCCTGGGGCCTGGTCTATCCTCCCGGTGGCCCATTCTGGATCAGTGACAACAACTCGGGCTGGTCCACGCTCTACACGGCCAACGGCGTCAAACAGGGCTTGGAAGTGGAAATTCCTTCCGCCAAGGACGCCGGCACAGGTTCTCCCACCGGCATCGTCTTCAACGGCTCACCGGATGCCAAGGAGTTTCAGGTGAAAGGATGGGCGTCGATCTTCCTCTTTGCCACTCTGGACGGGACCATCAGCGGATGGGCCCCACAGTCCGATCGCAACAATGCGATCATCGCGGTGAACAGTCCGGGCTCTGTTTTCACCGGCCTGGCAATCACCAGCAAGCCTACGGCGAATTTTCTGTTCGTGGCCGATCAAGCGAACAACAAGGTCGATATTTACGACGATAAGTTCACTCTCGTGACTTCGTTTACCGACACTACAGTTCCTGCAGGATTTGCGCCTTTTGGCATCCAGGACATCAACGGTCAGGTTTACGTCACATTTGCCAGTGCGACAGGTGCTGCGGGCGGTTTCGTTGACGTCTTTGACGAAGACGGAACCCACATGAAGCGTGTAGCGCAAGGCGCACCGCTGAACCAGCCCTGGGGTCTTGCGGTGGCGCCGAAGAACTTCGGTCCGCTCAGCAACGCGCTGCTGGTCTCCAACAACACGAACAGCGGCACCATTAACGCGTTCAATATAGCCAACGGCAATTTTGTGGGCACGATTAAAGACACCAACGGCAAGGCGATGCGGATCGACCAACTCTGGGGAATTCTGTTTGGCGGTGGGAACGCAACCGATGGCGCCAAGAACGAGTTGTTCTTCACCGCCGGTCCCAGCAACAACCTGGCGGGGACGTTTGGGGCGATTAGATTCAAGTAGAAAATGTTCGGAAGGCAGTTTGTCCGAAAAACGGGTGGGGCGCTGGGGAGCGTCTCACTCGTTACTTTTTGGAAACCAACGTTCCATCAGGCTCCGGCGCCGGCGATCCATTCGGCTTGGCGAGCGCCACCGTGGCTGACAGCATACAACACCAGTTCCACGTCGCTGGAAATTCCCAGTTTGTCAAAGATGCGGAAGTGATATTTCTTAATGGTGTGTTCGCTGAGTCTGAGTTCCTGAGCAACCGCGTGATTACTCGGAGTTCGGCACTGCAAACATTGTAGGTCGATGACGTACGTTTATTTATTAACCTCGTTTCGCAAGTTCGCTTCGATTCAGGTAGCCCTAACAGACGCGACGGGAATCGGGGATTACATTTCTGGAACCGTGAGGCACGGCGATGAAAACGTACTTGTTGGCTTCGTTTCGTAATAGTCCCTCGCGGCTAGAGCTCCTGGGCGAGATGAACTCGTAGCTTGTGGAGGCCCATTCTCACCTCTCCTCTGCGTCTGAAGCCTGTCCAGTTCCGCCATGGCGCGATATAGTTGACGCTCGAAGTGAGCCTCACGACGATCCAGCTTCTCCGTTGAGTCCAACGGGACGCTACTACGATGCACTTCGGCTTCGAAATCGATGTGGTCCGTCTCGTCCATGCAGTTTTTGATGTGTTCCATCCATGAAATCTTAAAATCCAAGAATATTAAGAATGCTTTCATGTCAAACCCATCAGGGATTGTGCCGTCGGCAGTTTTCTCAGGCTGGGGAAGAATCGAGTCGGGGCCCAAAAAGTCGACCAGCAACCCCCTTTGTATCTCCGGCAATAGTCCCGTCCCTTCTATGTCTTGTTTGATCCACTTGACTGCACGAACAACAAATTCAATTCCGCGAACTGTCCGTCCAAGATTTATTGTCGCCTCCACGGGAGGAGTGGTGGTGCCCCATTTTCCGAGCTCGCGTGCAGCCCGCATTCGCTTCCACTCGAAGAGGTCAATCGTGAATTGATTGAAATTCTTGATATCCTCTCTCTGCGCTGCGACCAGGCCCTTGGACGACGCGCTGTTCTCCGCACGAAGTATCCGCGACTGCCTCCACAAGTAGGCTGCGATTTTTTTCGACCAGTATTCCCTCAATACGGCCCACCGGTTCGTACTCATTCCAGAGGTCTTGAAGTAAGCGACCGAAACGTTCCGGACTTTCCCCCTGGGCGATGCTTACGAGTTCGGCTGCGAAGAGGCCATGCTTGAGCGCATTACGCGAGGAGTTCCTCTTCCCTTCTAATGTTTTCGGGCCGGTTGAGGCGTGGGAATTTTGGCGGTTGGCTTCTATTTTGCGCTGAGATACTTGTAATTTGGGGGGGAACCGTCTGAATTTGCCTGTGGATACATAAAATACCTCTCGCCGGTGCGGGAAGGTTCACAGGCTTCTTCAGTTTACTTAAAGCTAGCCGTTACCGGTGTTAACTCGCGTGGTTCCGCTAGTGCTGTATTCCGAATCACCAAGCCCTTGAACGATTCGTTCTTAACCCTGAAGACGTGTATCTTCCAAAGCTAAGGGCAAGGAGGATGGACGTTCGCTGAAGGGTCAGAGAAAAGCAACACTCTCGCATCGTATCGACGCGTGCCCTCCAGTTCACTGATCTGCAAAGAAGATTCGGAACTTGGAACGGCGAGGGCTACGTCTTGAAGGTGCTCTAGTTCCCACCCCCTAGCAATATCCAATCCACACTCTTCCGAAACTTCTCAGACAGTAGAATTAAGATCTCTAGGCTAGGGGCGATCTTTCCTCGCTCGATTTTACCAAATGCCTGGGAGTGAACCGGATAGGGATAGCCCTCTCCTTTCCTAGATCGACGGTCGTCTTATGAACGGAGCGCATTGCGCCGGTCAGGCGCTGCTGCTCTTTATCCGAATGCCCCAAGTCTTGTGGGCTAAACTCGCGCTGTCAGCGGAGAGATCCGCTCGCGGTTGCGCGCGAAGCACCACTGCTATTCGTTACGTCGCAATACCCGTGCGCACTTGGAGGGTGGCAACCCCTTGAGGTGTCCCGTGTACTATCCTGGTGTACTTCAATTACGTCGGCCCAGACTATCTTCTCTCTTTTTTCGTCGAGCTCAGGCCACATCAAACCGATCGTGGTCCATGACCTTGCTCCATGCCGCCACGAAGTCTTTCACGAACTTTTTCTTGGAGTCCGCGCACGCATAAACTTCCGCGAGGGCACGCAGCTGCGAGTGCGAACCGAAGATCAGGTCTACGCGGGTCCCGGTCCACTTGACCTGATTCGTCTTGCGGTCACATCCCTCGTACACCTCGCCAGAGCCATTGGAGTGATTGGACGGCTGCCATTGCGTGCTCATGTCGAGAAGGTTGACGAAGAAGTCGTTGGTCAGCGTGCCGGGCTTGCTGGTGAAGACGCCGTGCTTGGAATTACCGGTGTTTGCCCCGAGAACGCGCAGACCACCGACGAGGACCGTCATCTCAGGCGCGGTCAGCTTCAGCAATTGCGCCTTATCGACCAGCAGCTCCTCAGCCGACAAGCACTGCTTGCCGCGCAAATAGTTGCGGAATCCATCTGCTTTTGGTTCGAGCGGCTCGAAGGATTCAATATCAGTTTGCTCCTGCGACGCGTCCATGCGTCCCGGCTTGAAGGGGATCTTCACGTCGGTTCCGGCGTCTTTCGCGGCTTTCTCGATCGCCGCATCGCCGCCAAGAACGATCAGATCCGCTAGCGAGACTTTCTTCCCATCAGACGCAGAAGCATTGAACTCGTTCTGGATTGCTTCCAGCTTCTGCAGCACCTTCTCCAATTCCGTTGGCTGGTTGACTTCCCAGAACCTTTGCGGCACGAGGCGAATGCGCGCGCCGTTCGCTCCACCGCGCTTGTCAGAGCCGCGGAACGTCGATGCCGACGCCCAGGCCGTCGAGACCAACTGGGAAATAGACAGGCCAGACGCGAGGATTTTCGCCTTCAGAGCAGCAACGTCCTGCTCGTTGACCAGCGGATGATTCACAGCGGGAATCGGGTCTTGCCACGGCAGCTGCTCCTTCGGAACCAGCGGCCCGAGATACCGCACGATCGGACCCATGTCGCGGTGGGTCAGCTTGTACCACGCCCGCGCGAATGCATCGGCGAACTGATCCGGATGCCGATGGAAGCGCCGTGAAATCTTTTCATAGGCAGGATCGAAGCGTAACGCGAGGTCAGTGGTCAGCATGGATGGCGCATGACGCTTCGACGGATCGTGTGCATCCGGCGCCGTGCCGTTGCCTGCACCATTTTTCGGCGCCCACTGGTGCGCGCCCGCTGGGCTCGTGGTCAGTTCCCATTCGAAGCCAAACAGGTTGTTGAGGAAGTTGTTACTCCACTTAGTCGGTGTCTGCGTCCAAATGACTTCCAGACCGCTGCCGATGGTGTCAGCACCAAAACCTTTTCCAAACTTATTCTTCCACCCGAAGCCCTGGTCCTGAATGTCGGCACCTTCTGGTTCAGCCCCTACGTAGTCAGCGGGAACGGCAGCGCCGTGGGTTTTGCCGAATGTATGTCCGCCGGCAATCAGTGCGACTGTTTCTTCGTCGTTCATGGCCATACGCTTGAACGTTTCGCGAATGTCCCTGGCCGCTGCGACAGGATCCGGCTTTCCATTGGGCCCTTCCGGGTTCACGTAAATCAGGCCCATCTGAACCGCGCCAAGCGGATTCTGCAGATCACGATCGCCGCTGTAGCGCTCGTCCGCCAGCCACGTGCCTTCCGGCCCCCAATTCACCTCTTCGGGCTCCCATACATCCGCGCGTCCACCACCGAAACCAAATGTCTTGAAGCCCATCGATTCGAGGGCGACGTTGCCGGCGAGAATCATCAAGTCAGCCCACGAGATTTTGCGGCCGTATTTTTGCTTGATCGGCCACAGCAGCCGGCGCGCCTTGTCCAGGTTCACGTTGTCCGGCCAGCTATTGAGCGGTGCGAAGCGTTGCTGCCCAGCACCAGCGCCGCCGCGGCCATCGCCGACGCGGTACGTGCCTGCACTGTGCCACGCCATGCGGATGAACAGCCCTCCGTAGTGCCCGAAGTCGGCTGGCCACCAATCCTGCGAGTCGGTCATGAGCGCATGAAGGTCTTTGATCACAGCATTCAGATCGAGACTCTTGAATTCCTTGGCGTAGTCGAACTCTTTTCCCATCGGATCCGACAGCTCTGAGTGCTGGTGCAGGACCTTCAGGTTCACCTGATTCGGCCACCACTCGCGGTTCGTGGGAGCAGAGGCTCCGTGGTTGAACGGGCACTTGGATTCGGTTGACGTGTTTTTGCCCTGATCTTCGGGGGAAACAGTCCCCGATGAAGAGGCAAGTGTGTTTTCCATATGTTTTGGATTTTCCATATGCTTTCCCTTATGAATTAGTTCACAACTGTGATGATCTACGAACCCATCAGACTGCGGTTCGCACAATTAGGTGCCGACGCGCTTTCTTGGTCGGCTGTTCAAAAGTATCCACACATCTCCTGACCTAACGGGAAGCACGCTGAGCGCACTTCGCGCAAAGCCCACGGAAAATGAGTTGGCATTCACGAACAACTCGCTTGCCGAGAGAACGTGAGGCAGGTTTGGGCACGTCGTACCACTCCACGTCCTCCACATTGGCGCAGCGGTCGCATATGAAGTGGTGGTGCCGCAGGCCTTCCAGATCGAACCGCCCGGCGCGGCCCTCGACGGCCACTTCCCGCACCAAACCCGCCTTCACCAGGTCCCGCAGATTGTTATAAGTTGTGGCCCTGGAAGAGCGGGGATCCGTGCGATTCACGGCTTTGAAGATTTCCGCCGCCGTAGGATGCCCCTTGTGGTCCATCAAGAATGCCATCACGGCGTAGCGCTGCGCAGTGCACCGCAGCCCGCTGCCCTCCAAAGACCGTTTAATCGCCCCAGTGTCCATCAATACTTTAGATTATATATAATCTAAGATTCCTTGTAAAGACCATGCTATTGGCGGATGGCCCGCTCAAGGTTGCTTTTGGCTTGAGTGGGAATGTTCAGATCAATTATGTCATCCCGACCAGAGCAGATCACGCAAAACGTTAATCTGTGGAGTGGAGGGACCTGCTGTTGTGTCGTCACCCGGCTGTCAGCGGGCGCTCGCTGGGTTAGGGGCGTTTATGGATAGCTTCCGGTTGGCTGACCACCCGCGAGTTATCGAAATCGCAGCAGCCAGCTCCACAACTCCGCTTTCAAGGACACGCGTTCCGACATGCTCGTTCGAGAACTCTCCTTTATTGACTAGGGTTTGCCTCGTCCTTAAGATGAAGCGACCTGAGTGCCAGGCGTCTGTCGAATGATCGACCAGATAATCTCGCATTACCAGCCACTTACCCGACAATCATTCTGGGAGGACCGCAACGGCAATTGTCGTCTCGCTTCAGCCCTGGCCATCCGTTTGTCCGAAACAGCAGACACGTGGCGCAAGCTGGTAGCTCCGGTCGCGGAGTACGTCGCTCAGGAACTTTGGTCCTCGATTTCCAAACCTACATCGAGGCTTCCTCGTTTGCTGTTAGCCAGTAGGCTTACCCAAACCCATCGGCGGGCAGTTAAAGGAAGCGCCGTACCTGCAGTCAATCAGCCGAAACCGGAACATGTCTGCTCCGATTGCGGAGTCAAGATTTCGTGGGGAACAAAGGTCTGCTCGAATTGTGCGAAGCAGACGACGCGTAAGAACTTTCGTGTAGGTCGCAAGAGCGCACAGCAACCGGAATCCCTTGCGAAGCGGTCAGCCACACAACGGCAGCACAAGTGGGCCATTCAAAATTGGAAACCTTCCGACCTACCCGGTTGGCTCACCCGTGATGTGTACGTAAAACGAGTTTAGCCCGCCCTGGCGAGCGTTGCGAAGGCGCGCATATGTTCAGCACTTGGGGTGAGCGAACCCTAGGCTTCAGACATCCGGGCAGGCAAGCGGGTTCCTCACCGCCGGCATTGGGTGGCGCTTGCGGAATTGGTGGAGGTCGTGACTGGAGCCACGGATCGCCCTGAACGATTTAAGGCTTTACGCATGCTAGAGGCGATCCTCGTGACCGGCGACGCAGGCTGACGCCGCAGACTCCTCGGGATTACGGCACCCAAGCTCGCTCCCGTGCGAGCCCCCAGCGCTCGTGATTTCGGTCACCGAGCCCCGTGACCACGATCATAGCAACCCAAGCGGCACCGTGCGATACCTCATCTCGAGAGGTGACCTATGGCGCACGATGACCACGAAATCCTGGAACTACTCAAGTTTGAACTGAAATTCCTCGAAGATGGAGGCTACGGGCGCTCTCCCCGTACGCCGTGGCGTCCTTTTTACATCTTCGAAGACTCACCTAGTTGTCCGAACATGGGCGATCCCGCTCGGACACATCCGTGCAGCGAGTGTCTCTTGATGAAGTTCGTTCCCGACGAGTGGCAGAATGAGAACTTCCCGTGCCGCTTTATACCGCTTAACGAAAAGCACGAAACGATTGATTCTCTCTATCGCTGCGGCACGCAGCTCGAGTTAGAAGAAGCTCTCGCCGGCTGGTTGCGTAACCAGATTAACTGCATCGAGCAGCGGCTTGCGAGTCGACCGACTCGCTGCCAAAAGAGCGGGACGAATGTGCCAATGGGGCGTCTCTGGGCTTGAGCACTTCGGCTAGAAATTCTGAAAACGGGCTCCTGGCAGAGGCGAGACTCCCCCCGAAGCGTCAGTCACAACGTAGACCTCAAATCCCTCTCCCTGGGCCTGGATCGCCGGCATGGCAAGACACATCTCGGTCCACGACGAGGCAAGTACCAACTTCTTGCGCTTGGTAGCCTTGACCGCGGTCACGACCCTCTCGTCTTGCCATGTATTAATGAATCTTCGATCGATAACTTCATTGTTGGGAAAAACATCCTGAATTCCCTTGATAATCTTGCCCCCCGCGCCGCAACGACGGTTGTCAGCAGCTGGAACCGAGTTCGGGTAATGTGATCCGCCTTGCAATCGAGGCTCGGGTCAAACGTTGCGGCGGTGAGATGCGGCTCGTGCTGCCGCCCGATCGTCTCGGCGGGGAATCGTCGCATCCGGTTCCGTCACTATTGAGAACCCTGGCACGCGGGCGCACCTGGCACGCATGGATACTGGCCGGAGAAGTCTCCGGTCAGAGAGCCCTTGCCCAAAAGCTCGGTCTTAACGAAGGGTACGTGGGCCGAGTTCTGCAGTGCGCCTTTCTCGCTCCAGACATCGTGAAAGCCATCCTTAACGGACGGCAGCCTTCGAATCTGACATTTGAAAAACTGACCCGCCACCTGCCGCTAAGTTGGGTTGAGCAACGAAAGCAGCTCAGGTTCCCACTCCAGCCTTCTTGATCTCCGCAATTCCCTGTTCCCCGCACATGATCCCTAATTCTCCCTGATAATTCCCTGCTCGCTCCCTGTTCCGATTTGCAATAAAGATCCCTCTATACCTATGAGTACGAAGAAGATGCCGCAATGACGAGCGCATCTTATTGCCTTAGAACTGGCGAAATCCCTGTATTTTTCCCTGTTAGCAGGGAATTCTTTGGAGAGAAGTTAGCGCGAGACTGCGCCCTCCGCGACATTTCTCTGCAACCCAGACTGTGTGGCCGCTGCTCTGTCGGGAAAATCGCAAGAAATCGCCGCAATTCCTCAACTATTGCTCTCAAACTGGACCAGAGAGAGTGTCGCTTTCGACTCTGCATCGTGCTTTCGCGCCCTTTTTCTCTGCAGGGCAGATGCGCAGTCCGGTTTCAGCGACTCCCTTCGGCGAATGCCCGGCCGGGGACGGCCAGCATCTGCGAAAGCGACGCCGAAACCGGCACGGCATGAGACACCGCCTAGCCTAGTGGTAAACAATCGTCCCCTGCGAGTTTTTCCGCGAATCGAGTTTCGCGCCTCGCAGCGTCGGTTGGTTGCATTGGCCGGGCTCGCGAAGTTGAGAAGCTATATTCAGGATTAGCGGGACGTAATCGAGTTACGGGAACAGTCGAGCCTTCCTGATGCCGTAGCAAACGCCGGTAAAGAGAGTGACCGCGCGGCTTGAGGAGGCCGCCCAGACTTAACATAGATCGCTGATTCTTGGTGCCGCTTGGGATCGGGCCCTTGAAGTTTTGCCGGCGTCATCCCGAGCGCAGCCGTTTTTCAGGCGGAGTGCGGGATCTCGCGCGCATCGCCACGTCAATTCAGAAGACAACCGCCAGATCGCGGCAGCTTTCGGGCTTGGGACCTGACGTATATTGGTATGCTCGTACCCATCCACGCATCGCCTCTATGCCCGGCAACCGCGATACTGAAGCCGCTAGGAGTTATCACAACTCGACCAAGCATTCTTACGCCAGCATACGCAGCAACCCTCATGCTCTGGACTTTGCCAACCAGCCCTTGCCATTCAAGGTCTACCCCACGCTGGAAGCCCTGCCCTTGCCCGGTGAGGCGCGTCAGACCGGGGTGGCTGCGCTTTCTGCCATTTCCGAAATCGTCCCGGCACAAACCAACGCTGCGCCAAATCTAGAAGCAATAGCCCAACTGCTCTACCTTTCCGCGGGTATCACCCGACACAGAAAATATCCAGGCGGAGAAATCTACTTTCGCGCCGCCGCTTGTACCGGAGCCCTCTACGAGGTCGAGCTGTACCTCGTCTGCGGCGATCTCGTCAACCTTCCGGCTGGCGTCTATCATTTCGCCGCCGCCGAGTTCGGCCTGCGCACGCTTCGTGCTGGAGACTATCGTAGCATCCTGGTCGAAGCTACCGCCTCTGAGCCCGCCGTGGCGCATGCGCCGCTGACAATCATCTGCACTGGCACTTACTGGCGCAATGCCTGGAAGTATCAGGCGCGCACTTACCGCCATTTTGGCTGGGACAATGGCACGCTGCTCGCCAATTTATTGGCTGTCGCCACCGCGTTGGGTTTGCCCGCCAAAGTGGTATGCGGCTTTGTGGACGATGCCGTAAATGCTTTGCTCGATGTAGACCCGCGGCGCGAGGTGACTTTTTCCATCGTGGCACTTGGCCATACCCCGGCCGTATCACCCGAACCCCTCACAAAAGTCGCCGCTCTGGGACTCGAAACTCTCCCACTCTCCCGGCATGAAGTTGACTATCCGCTCATGCGAGAAATGCATGCTTCGTCTTCGTTGCATTCACCCAAGGAGGTTGCAGCGTGGCGTGGCCCTCAACAAACACCAATCACTGCGCACAGGTCACCATCCAGACCAGTTGTTCCGCTCCATCCACTATCTGACGCAGAAATGCCCCGCGATCCCATCGAACAGGTTATTTTGCGACGTGGTTCCACCCGCAAGTTTGCACAAACCCCGATTACCATGACACAGCTCTCCACCACGCTCGACCGGGCAACCCGTGGCGTGCCTGCGGATTTCCTCGAACCGGAATCTCAACTGAGCCACCTCTACCTGATTGTCCATGCCGTGGAAGGTTTGGATTCTGGCGCCTATGTCTTCCATCGAGATCGAGGAGCACTCGAGTGTCTGAAACAGGGAGATTTTCGTTCTGAGGCCGGTTACCTGGGATTGGAGCAAGCGTTACCGGCCGATGCCGCCGTAGATGTCTTTTTTCTGGCGGATTTGCAAGCGATTTTGCAGCGCTTTGGCAATCGTGGCTATCGAGCGGTTCAATTGGAAGCCGGTATTCTTGGTGGGAAGCTCTACCTCGGGGCCTACGCACAACACCTGGGCGCTACCGGCCTCACGTTTTATGACGACGACGTGACCCGCTTCTTCTCACCTCATGCTGAGGGCAAGAGCGCTATTTTCCTGGTGGCCCTGGGCAACAGCGCCAAACACAAACCTTAGCCGCGGATTGGAAGAAGCTTCCTCCCAGCCGTTACAATCAGAGGCGGCGGGTGACCGGCTGATTTCTGGCACGCTCAACCCGCAGTTTGTCCGCATGGAAAAGACAATTTTGGTTACCGGAGGATGTGGGTTCATCGGCTCCAACTTCATCCTGCAATGGATGGCGCAGGAAAAATCCACGGTCATCAATCTCGACAAGCTCACCTATGCGGGCAATCCGCACAACCTACTGCAAATTTCTTCCGATTCCCGATACCACTTTGCGCACGGCGATATCTGCGACCGGGACACAGTCAGAACTCTGCTGCAAGACCACCAGCCGCGAGCCGTCGTCCATTTTGCAGCAGAAAGTCATGTTGACCGTTCCATTCGTGGACCGGATGATTTTATCCATACCAACGTGAGTGGAACGTTCTGTCTGCTCGAGGAGGCCCGAGCATATTTTGCTGGATTGACCGGACCCGAGCGTGAACAATTCCGCTTTCTTCATATCTCCACGGACGAGGTGTATGGTTCGTTGGGCACAGATGATTCGCCGTTTTGCGAGACTACGGCTTACGCGCCCAATAGTCCGTATTCCGCCTCCAAGGCTGCCGCTGATCACCTTGTCCGCGCCTACCATCACACTTACGGCCTGCCCACGCTGACTACCAATTGTTCCAATAATTACGGCCCCTATCAGTTTCCGGAGAAGTTGATTCCGCTCATTATCTCCAACGCTCGCCTCTGCAAGCCGCTGCCAGTCTATGGGGATGGACTGAATGTGCGGGACTGGCTTTACGTTGAGGACCACTGCGAGGCGTTGCGCACAGTTTTGGCCCGAGGACGAATTGGCGAAACTTACAATATCGGCGGTTGGAACGAAAAACGAAATATCGACATTGTGGAAACCATCTGTACAATTCTGGACGAAATGCGCAAGGACGACCCGGTGCTGCCCCACCGGAAATTGATCACTTTCGTGAAAGACCGTCCCGGCCATGATCGCCGCTACGCGATCGATGCACGCAAGATCGAGCAGGAGTTGGGTTGGACGCCGCGCGAAACTTTCGAGAGTGGTATCCGCAAGACTGTCGCCTGGTACCTCCAGAATGACAAGTGGCTGAAAGAGGTTACCAGTGGGACCTATCGTCAATGGATCGCCACGCACTACTCGCAGGAACCCGCTTGATACCGAGATCTTTCTTCAGAGACGCCGAATGACGAGTAAAACAGTTGGTCCGGACATGCATTACAAGGGCATCATCCTGGCGGGCGGATCGGGAACTCGGCTCTATCCGGCCACGCACGCGGTGGGCAAAAGCCTGCTGCCGGTCTATGACAAACCTATGGTGTACTACCCGCTTTCTACGCTGATGCTGGCAGGCATTCGGGAAATTCTCGTGATCTCCACGCCGGAGGACGCTCCGCGCTTCCAGCAGTTGTTGGGAGACGGCTCACGGCTCGGGCTCACCTTTCAATACGCGATTCAGGAGAAACCCCAGGGAATTGCGCAAGCTTTCCTGATCGGAAAGGATTTTATCGGATCGAGTTGCTGCGCTTTAGTTTTGGGTGACAATATTTTTTACGGTCACGAATTTGCAATGGATCTGCAACGCGCCGCGCGCAAAACCAGTGGAGCACAGATCTTTGCTTATCCGGTGCACGATCCGGAACGCTATGGTGTCGTCGAGTTCGATGCATCCGGAAAAGCTATAAGCCTGGAAGAAAAACCGAAACGTCCTAAGTCACGCTACGCTGTGACCGGACTTTATTTCTACGATAACCATGTGATCGAGGCTGCCCGAACGCTGAAGCCTTCAGCGCGTGGCGAATTGGAGATCACGGACGTAAACAAGGTTTACCTGGAACGCGGAGAATTGGATGTAGTGGTAATGGGCCGCGGTCTGGCCTGGCTCGACACTGGTACTCACGAAGCCATGATGGAAGCAGCGACATTTATCCAGACCATTGAGCGGCGCCAGGGTTTGATGGTCGCATGCCCCGAAGAAATCGCATACCGGTGCGGCTACATCAGCGCCGCGCAAGTGGAAGAGTTTGGGAATTCGATGAAGAACAATGCCTACGGAGCATACTTACTGCAACTCCTCCGCGAAAAGGTATTCTGAATTTGCAGCACGAGAACCGGGCGGCAGATTGATGAAGGCAATGAAGGCCTCATTGGCAGGGCTGTTGATTCTGGAGCCTCGCGTCTTTGGCGACGAGCGCGGCTTCTTTCTCGAAAGCTACAACCAGAAAACCATGGCTGAGGCCGGAATCCAGGAACATTTCGTGCAGGATAATCATTCTTTTTCAGCGCGAAACGTGTTGCGAGGTTTGCATTATCAGCTACAGCGTCCGCAGGGAAAATTGGTTCGCGTGGTGGCGGGAGAAATTCTGGATGTCGCTCTGGACCTGCGCCGCAATTCGCCCAGTTTCGGGCGCTGGGAGGCGGTCCGGCTGTCTGGGCAGAATCAGCGCATGCTTTGGATCCCCGCTGGATTCGCCCATGGGTTTCGCGTGCTTTCGGACAGCGCACATGTGCTCTATAAGGCGACTGAGTTTTACGCTCCCCAACTAGAGCGCACTATTGTGTGGAACGATCCTGATCTAAAGATTGATTGGCAACTTCACGATCAGCCGATCATTTCCGCGAAGGATCGCCTCGGCGTCGCACTTCGCCAAGCCGAAGTCTACGATTAGATTCGAGGATTTTATCTGAATGCGAATCACGATTTTCGGGGCGACCGGCCTGCTAGGCAAAGCGCTGGTCCGCGAGGCGAAAAACAAAGACGATGAACTGAGCGGGTTCGGCTCCGAAGACGCCGATATTCGTGATGCACAACTGGTTTCCGACACCCTCCGGCGTACGAGGCCGGACTGGATCGTACTTGCGGCGGCCTACACCGATGTGGATGGCTGCGAAACCAACCGCGACCTCGCATTCGCAGTGAACACCCGAGGCGCGGCAAACGTAGCACAAGCGGCGCGACAGCATGGTTCGCAACTGCTTTTTCTGAGCACTGACTACGTCTTCGACGGCACGAAGACTAGTCCTTACGAAATCGACGACTCGCTTGCGCCCCGGAGTGTCTACGGCCGCTCGAAGGCGGAAGCAGAAGTAGAACTCGGCCGGATTCTTCCGGAATGCTGCATCGTGCGGACGTCTTGGCTGTTTGGTTCCGGCGGCAAATGTTTTCCCGACACGATTCTCAAATTGGCGGCCACCCGTCCCAAACTCGACGTCGTTGACGATCAGCGAGGATCGCCCACTTACACAGTTGACTTGGCGAAGACCATCTTTCAACTCTGCCACTCCGACGCCAAGGGTATCGTGAACGTAACTAACCGCGGTGCGTGCTCTTGGTTTGAGTTTGCGCAGCAGATCGTCTCCCGCGCTGGCCTGGACAGCATCGTTGGTCCGACTACCAGCGATAAGTTTGTCCGCCCAGCGGAACGACCGAAGTATTCTGTGTTGTCGCCCGCCAGCCTGGAAAAATACGGAATTGAGATGCCGGCGTGGCAGGATGCCCTTGAACGATACCTGGCGGAGAGAAACCCTGCCAGGTAATTGCCGGTGGCTGTGCGTACCTCGCTAGTCGTCCTCTGCCACGTTTGTCTCTGCTCCTCACTTATCATCGATCGCCGCAATCGATTTCAGGTTAAACGGTTCAATTCCTGTCCGTAGAAGCTCTGAGTCCAGCTTCGGCACTTCGTTGGTTTTGATCTCCGTCCAGCGCTCCAATTGCTGATTGAGCACGCGGCTCACATCATCGAAAATTGCCATCTGCGAACTGGTCGGGGCCGCGTCAGCGCTGTCTACTGCAGCCAGCAGCTTGCTCAGCGCAACATTCAGACGGGTCAGGCTTCTCCCCTCCCTCGTGCTCAGGAAAGTCGAGCCTTCCGTCTTGCCTTCCAGTTCCGCCAGCTTCTGTTCAAGTGCCGTTATGGCTTCCGCTGACTTTCCTACCTGATCTTTTGAGGTTTTCAATTTCTGTCGCAAACTGCGGACCTGCTGCAGCGCCTCGTAGTCGAGGTGCATCGCCTGGACTATCTTCGATTCCAGCTCGAACTGCCGGCGCAAGCCATCGATCGGTGTCTTCACCCGTGGATCCATGTTTATGGTCAGCGGCTGCAAATAGCTCATGCCGTCGACTGTAAGTTTGACCGTAAGCCTCCCGGGCACGACTGCGGGGCCAAGAGGGTAACGCGGCGTGTCACGGTAGATCGCTGAGATCGGATACTCATGCTCGACCACGTCCGGTGGAGGGTAACGCAAATCCCAAACGAATCGATGCATCCCGGCGGTGGACGAGACAACTTGCGGCGGGCGAATCCAATAAGTTGGAATATTCAGCTCGTTTTCATTTACTGGCTCCGGCGTGTCGGTGCTAGAAAATCGACGTATTGGTTTTCCTGACTCATCCGAAATTTCGATCGTGACACCAGCTGCGGCCGACTTTAAGAAGTAATCAATCACCGCGCCATCGGGAGGATTCTGACCGGCCGGCTCTTCGGGTGGCAGTGGCGTATCAGTGTTGTTATTGCGACGAACGCGATACGTCAACTGGGGAATAAAAAGATAAGCGTCGGAGGCAGACACCTTCGAGTCAATCT
This sequence comes from uncultured Acidobacteriota bacterium, assembly GCA_963696025.1. Classification (GTDB taxonomy): domain Bacteria; phylum Acidobacteriota; class Terriglobia; order Terriglobales; family Acidobacteriaceae; genus JABCYV01. The sequence goes on along the minus strand of CAVOII010000010.1, from coordinate 621,500 downwards.
CTCGCAGCGGAGCGATGTCGTCGAGAATCCAGAACGAACGGCCATGCGTGCCCACGACGATGTCGTCCTGATGAATAACCAAATCTCGTATCGAAGTAGCAGGAAGATTCAGCCGCAGCGATTGCCAGTGATCGCCGTCATCGAACGAGACATAGACCGTCCTCTCAGTGCCCGCGAAAAGCAGTCCTTGGCGTTCAGGATCTTCACGAACTGTGTTCACCGGCTCATTGTCAGGGATGCCGTTGGCGATCGTGCGCCAAGTCTTTCCGCCATCGTGCGTGCGGTAGATGTAAGGATGCAGATCGTCCAAACGAAAGCGATTCACCGCTGCATATGCCGTCTGGCTGTCGAAGTGGGAAGCGTCGATCTGGGCCAGCTTGCTCCAGGAAGTCAATTGAGGCGGCGTAACGTTCTGCCAGGTCTTGCCACCGTCACGTGTAACATGAATTAAACCATCGTCGGTGCCAGCCCAAATAATGTTGCCGTCTTTGGTCGAAGGCGCGATGGAATAGATCACGCCGCGATGTTTCCCCCTCGCTTCATCAGACTCAACAAATACGCCAAGGTTAGGTGGTACGCCGGGGTCCTCGCGCGTCAGGTCGGGACTGATGATCTGCCAACTGTTCCCGCCGTCGGTCGTCCTGAACAGTACGTTCGATCCGAGATACAAGACGTGCGGATCGACTGGTGAAAATATCAGTGGTGCGGTGCGGTTGAAGCGATATTGCCCGGTACGGAGAACAACCGGTGAGACATCCTGGGTTTGTCCAGTAACTCGGTCGAACCGCGTAACCTTTCCTCCGAAAATGATGTGGGGATCAAGTGGATCAGGCGCCACATAGCCGTATTCCTCGACACCGACGGGATACCAGTCACGAAACGTGATTTCACCTTCGTCGCTGCGGCTGTCCGTGCCGACGCTTCCACTCTCCTGTTGGCCGCCATACACCCAATAAGGAAACTGATTGTCGGTGATCACGTGATAGAACTGCGCCGTCGGCTGGTTGTACCAGGAGCTCCAGGTCTGCCCGCCATTCACGCTGATCGTGACTCCCTGGTCGACCGCCAGCGCGATGATCTGCGGATTTTCCGGATTGATCCAGACGGTGTGGTAGTCATCGCCCCCCGGTGCGCCCTTGATCGCTGTAAAGCTACGGCCACCATCAGAAGAGCGGTAGGTAGAAATGTTGGCGATGTAGATCGTGTCCTTCTTCCTTGGATCCGCACGAACACATCCGAAATCGCTGCCCCGTCCCCAAAGGCGCTTGTCAGAATTCACCCGCTCCCAATTCTCGCCAGAATCGTCGGAGCGGTAGAGTCCGCCGGCGGTGGGTGAGTCCACCAGTGCATAGATACGCCTAGAATCGTTGGGCGCGAGACCCAATCCAATGCGGCCCAAATGGTCAGACCAGGAGGGAAGGCCCTTCGTCAGTTGCCTCCAGCTCGTGCCACCGTCAACTGATTTGTACAATCCGCTTCCTGGCCCATCGTAGGAATTGCCGGTGGTCCATGGTGGGCGGCGCGAGGCCCACATGTCGGCGTAAATAATTTGAGGATTCGAGGGGTCGAACGCCAAATCAATCGCGCCGGTGTTTTCATCTTTGTAGAGAACCTTTTGCCAGGTCACTCCACCATCGAGCGAGCGAAATACTCCTCGTTCTGAATTCGGGCCATAGGGATGCCCCAGAACGGCAACGAAGAGGCGGTTGGGATCGTGGGGATCGACCAGAATGGCGGCGATCTGTTGTCCATCGCGCAAGCCGAGATGCTGCCAGCTACGGCCTGCGTCAGTTGACTTGTAGATTCCGTCCCCGGTGGAGAGGTCCGGGCGACGCAAACCCTCGCCGCTGCCCACATAAATGATGTCTGGATTGGAGGGTGCGATGGCAAGAGCGCCTACCGAGCCCGTGGGTTGATCATCGAAGATAGGATTCCAGGTACGCCCGTAGTCAGTGCTCTTCCACACCCCGCCGTTATTTGCAGCCATGAAGAAAACATTGGGCTGACCGGGGACGCCTGTAATGGCAACACTGCGCCCGCCACGAAATGGCCCAATCAAACGCCAGCGCATCTCCTGGAATAACTGCGGGTCGAACTGCTGTGCGGAAGCGAGGATGGTCACGCACAGTACGAGCAACAAAGTCCCTGCCGCAATGCGACGGATAGAAGTCACCGCCTTCTCCTTGAAGCAGGCAAGGATAAATCAAAACCGCGACAAAGGGTTTGAAAGATGCGGAGGGCGGTTAAAAACGGCTGCGCTCAGGATGACGCCACCGAAATCGGAATCGGCAGAGATTCCAAATTCAGCCACTACCCGTGGTTGCAGCGCCGCCGTCCCGGCGGCTATCGTGCGGGCCTCCCGGCACTGTCGAAGCCACAACGCCTCGAGGACAGCCGACGAGACGCGCGCTACTCAACCGCGGAGGGTGACCGGTGGAAACTTCAGAGTAAGTCGGAAGCCACAATACTTCAGAGGGAGGAGCGGCCCTTGGAAGCCAGACAGGCAGCGTCAGAAAGAAGAAAAGTTTTGTGCCATCAGGCGATCGACTCCCCCATTGCCGTATCTTGAGCAGAGTTAGTTCGGCGAACAGTCCCACCTTGAGGTTCAGATCTTGCCGCGGCGCTAGCTCTAACTGGCCGCAGAACACGGACAGGCTCGTTCTCAGTCTGAGTGGCTGATGCGGCTATGCCGACAGGCGAGCCCAAGCCTGAGATCACATACTCCGGATATGCAGACATTCCGTGCTCGTGCAAATCAAGGCCGTAAATCTCACCTTCTTCCGACACACGCAGCAGCCCCGCGGCATTGACCAGGTACATGACCGCCATGGCTACAGTGAATGTAGAGCATGTAATGATCAGGCTTCCGATCGCCTGGGCTGCCAGCAACTGAGTGCCACCACCATAGAACAGCCCTTTCAGTGTGGCAGAGTTGTCAGGAGAAATCGGTCCCGTCGATCCATATTTGCCACAAGCGAACAGACCGAGTGACAGCGTTCCCCAGATGCCGGCGATACCGTGCACTGGAACCGCGCCGATAGGATCGTCAATGCGCAACCATTCCAGCAATTCGACGCCGGCCACAACCACCACTCCGGCGATCCCTCCCACCAGAATCGCCCCCGTCGGACTGACCCAGTAACAGGGACACGTAATGGCGACCAGTCCCGCCAGGAATCCATTCACCGTGAAGCTCATGTCCCACTTCTTAGTCAGAGCGTAGGCATAAGCCATCGCCGTCAAACCCGCGGCGCAGGCTGCCAGGGTGGTGTTCGTAGCTACCCGGCCGATGCCCTCAAAATCCATCGCGGAGAGCGTGCTACCGGGGTTGAAGCCATACCAGCCGAACCAGAGAATCAGCCCACCGGTGGCAGCTATGGTCAAGTCGTGCGGCATCATTGGTCCGCCGCCGTCGCGCTTGAAGGTGCGCCCCAGACGTGGACCAAGCACAATGGCGCCAGCGAGCGCCACGAATCCACCGATGGTATGCACGACCGTCGATCCGGCAAAATCATGGAAGCTCATTCCCAGTGAAGCAAGAAAGTGACCATCGCTGCCCATGGTCGCGAGGAACCCGTCCGGGCCCCAAGCCCAGTGACCGAGGATGGGATAGATAAAGCCGGAAACCGCAACGCTATACAGCAAATCGCCCACGAAGCCAGTGCGTCCGATCATTGCTCCCGAAGTGATGGTAGAGCAGGTATCAGCAAAGGCGAACTGGAAGAGCCAGAAAGCCAAGAACGCCACTCCAGTGGTTTCGTAAGTCGCGGGAACGCCCTGCAGGAAGAACCAATGATAGCCGATGAAGCCACTACCATGGCTGAACATGAACGAAAAACCGAAAGCGTAGAAAAGAAGGCCGCACAGACAGGTGTCAACGATGCACTCCATCAGGACGTTCACGGTCTCGCGCGAGCGGCAGAACCCAGCTTCCAGCATGGTGAAGCCGACTTGCATGCCAAACACCAGGAACGCAGCCAGCAGCGTCCAGACGGTGTTGATCGGATTAACCACATCGGCGCCTTTGACCTCCGCGTCGGCGGCGTAAACATAGCTGAAAAACGCATCCGAACTGACGGTGATGATAAGCAGGACCAGCCCAACTCCCGCTGCTTTGCCTACAAACAGAAGCTTGCCATACCGACGCCATTCCGGATCACGCAGTCGGAATCCTAGCCGGGAAACCTTCCCTGATAGAGATAATCTCCTACCTGGTCGGGCAATCTCAGACATACAATGTCGCTCCTTCTGTCAAACGCATCCGCACAAATCGTGAGACTGGTGCGGGCGCGGCTCAGGCTGGCCCCAAAGTAGTTGGTTTATCCCAAGCCGGTGGCCCGCGTAAGAGCGGCATTTTGCCCGCTCGCACCGTCACACTAACGTGCGTAATCGCGACAGTCCAATGCATAATTCTTCTCGCGCTTATCAGAAATACCTTTGAAAACTAAAATTTATGGCGAGGATAAGGCAGATTTATCGGTAAGGCCGTCGCCATCTGCTGGGCCTGCGTTGTCGCGGTAACGTTGTCGCGGTAACCTCGAGAATCACAATGGATGGCGGCCAATGGTGTGATCAGATTTTGGGGAAACGGGCAGGTGCGCTGAAGCCCGAGAAAATAATATGAATGGACCCCAGCGCACTTTTGTTAGCAGCTGTGATTAAGGTTTATCGATCAGGCCGACATGGCCCGGCGTTGTGTTCGAATTTCGCGAATTGACGCAACCCCTCTCCGAATATTCAGCCATCCGTTTTCTTGACAGAGGCGGAACAGGTCATAAGAGTACGGGATCTCATCCGTGATGATTTCTTCTTTTCCCTGGTCATCAACCACGGAAAAGGCAAGTTGCACGGGCTCATCAGGGGAATTCTGTTTAGTAAAGTGGACCAGTTTTACGTTGAGAGTTTCTTGCTCTTGAGGCTGGACTGGCATTGTTTCTCTCTCGATCCCTGGTTGGGATTCGCTTCCAGTTTAAAAAAGAACGATCTGGTGTCGACCCGAAATCGAGGCTTATCTGTTGAAATCTGTCGTCATTGTTGACAATTTTCATATGGAAATCCCCGTAGATAGGCCTCTTGCGACGTCTCGCGAAGACGAAACTTCGAGCTGGGTATGATTTGTCCCTTGCACCTCAAGTGTCCAGTTGCATAGTGCCTTTAAGTCACACGAGTCGCCTGTTTTGTCGACCAGAGCCTTTTCTCGAGCCGAAGGCTTCACACGAACCCGCCGTTCGGCATTCCAAGAACGTCAGAATGAGCTACAATTTCGACCGTCTTCTAAAGGAATGAGGAGGCATATATGGCGACTGCTCTGAAGTTCGTGCAACCCGAAGAAAAAGTTAACAGCTTTGTTTCTCGTACCCACAAGATGTTCATCAATGGCAAATGGGTGGAAGCGGCGTCTGGCAAAACTTTCCCAACCTACAATCCGGCAACTGGCGAAGTCCTCGCTCAAGTCGCCGCAGGTGACAAGCAAGACATCGATCAGGCCGTCAAAGCTGCGCGAGTAGCTTTCGAGACTGGTCCGTGGTCCAAACTAACTGCCTCAGAGCGCGGTCGGCTCATCTGGAGGGTCGGAGATTTGATCGATAAGAACCTGGAAGAACTCGCTGAACTCGAAACCCTGGACAATGGCAAGCCGCTCAAGGTAGCACGGGCGGCCGACGTGCCCCTGGCGGCTGAGCTCTTCCGTTATATGGCGGGCTGGACTACCAAAATCGAAGGGAACACCATTCCGCTTTCCGTGCCTTACACGCCTGGTGCGAAATATCTGGCCTACACGCTGCGCGAGCCGGTTGGCGTTGTCGGTCAGATTATCCCATGGAATTTTCCACTGCTGATGGCGGCGTGGAAACTTGGCCCGGCACTGGCCACTGGATGTACGGTCGTCCTCAAGCCTGCGGAGCAGACTCCGCTCTCATGCTTGCGCCTGGGTGAACTGATCCAGGAAGCTGGAATTGCCGATGGCGTGGTCAACATTGTCCCCGGATATGGCGAGACCGCGGGAGCAGCGCTGGCTGCCCATCCCGGAGTCGATAAGATTGCTTTCACCGGCTCAACCGAAGTCGGCAAGATCATCGTGCAAGCGGCCGCCGGAAATCTGAAGAAAGTATCTTTGGAATTAGGCGGGAAGTCTCCTAACGTTGTTCTCGCCGACGTTGATCTCGATCGCGCGATCGCCGGCTCCGCCAGTGCCATCTTCTTCAATCACGGGCAATGCTGTTGCGCCGGTTCGCGCCTCTACGTGGAGAACGGAATCTTCGACCAGGTCGTCGAAGGCGTTGCCAAGCGTGCCGATAAAATCAGGGTGGGCCCAGGCATGGAGTCCTCCACGGACATGGGTCCACTGGTTTCAGAGGAACAGCTGAATCGCGTTTGCAGCTACCTTGAATCGGGATTTTCGGAAGGAGCAAAAGCGGTTACCGGAGGCGCGAGACAAGGGGACAAGGGCTACTTCGTCAAACCTACAGTGCTGGTGAACACTAACGAGAAGATGAAAGTAGTGCAAGAAGAAATCTTCGGGCCGGTGGTTACGGTAATTCCGTTCAAGGACACCGAAGACCTGGTCGCTCGGGCCAACGATTCGGTTTATGGTCTGGCTGCCGGAATTTGGACGCGCGACATCCAAAAAGCCCATCGTCTCGCCTCTCAACTTCGCGCCGGCACAGTGTGGATTAACTGCTACAACATTTTCGACGCAGCTCTGCCCTTCGGCGGGTACAAGCAGTCTGGTTGGGGCCGCGAGATGGGCCATGATGCGCTCGAGATGTACACCGAAGTAAAAGCGGTTTGTGCGGCGCTGTAGATTGGCCTCGTGCGGCACGGCTTCAATCAGGGGAAGCTTCGGCTTCCCCTTTTGCGCGTCATGGCCCGGGAGGTAAGGAGACGGCATGAAATTGCGGACCACAAGCTTGATTGGGCTTGTTTTCGGTCTGGTGATGTTGCCCCTGCGCGCGCAAACCGCCGGAAACCAGCCGCTGGCTGCGCTCCCCCTCGGCCAGGTCATCGACAGCGTCGCGTGTGCCGACGATGCGTCAGAAACCTACGCTCTCTACCTACCTTCCGCCTATACTCCCTCGAAACGCTGGCCCATCATTTATGCATTCGATCCTGGGGCAAGAGGCAAAATTCCAGTTAAGCTTTATAAAGACGCCGCCGAGAGATATGGCTACATCGTCGCGGGCTCCAACAACTCGCAGAATTTCGCCATGGCAGAAGCCTCGAAGGCCGCGAATGCGGTGTGGCGAGACACCCATCTGCGGCTCTCTTTGGATGAACGACAAACTTACACCTCAGGTTTTTCAGGTGGCGCGCGCGTCGCCGGGCTGGTGGCGCTGCGCTGTCCGCAGTGCAAGATTGCGAGCGTGATCGCGAATGGCGCCGGCTATCCCAACACTGGCGGACCTCATCAAAAAGACTCGTTTCTATATTTTTTCTCCATCGGCAATCAGGACTTTAACTGGCCGGAAGTCATGACCGCGCGGCGTGAACGGGAGGAGAACGGCGAAGCTTACCGGGTGCGAGAATTTCCCGGACCCCATCAATGGGCGCCGCCTGAAGTGCTGGAAGACGCAGTCGAATGGATTCATCTGAAGGCCATGCAAGCGGGCGCACAGCCGCAGGACCCGGCTTTCATCGAGCGCGCCTACAAGCGCATGCAAGGCGAAGCGGTTGACGCCGAGAAACGTGGACACGCCATCGCCCAACTGAATGCATATCGATCCTTAGTTTCCGACTTTGGCGGCTTTAAGGATGTAAAGGAATATGAAGAAAAATTGACGTCCCTAAAGAAGTCCGCGGCATTGAAACAGGCGCTGAAGAAGGAGCACACCGAAATTACCGATCAAGACGTCCTGACCGGGGAAGTCGCATCAAAAATCGCCGAATTGGCCGATGCCGACTCCGAGGCCAGACTGACGCTGGCAACGGACATTTCCGGCGCCATGACCCGGCTTAAATCTCAGGGTGAGCACTCGAAGTCCGAACCGAAGGGTCTGGTAATGTTGCGGGCATTCAACACTCTTTGGGCCCAGGGCATCGAGGCCGGACAAGCTGAGTTGGAACAAAAGCATTTTGGGAGGGCGGAAGTTTACTTTCAACTCATGGCCGACATCACACCGCAAGAACCTTGGCCCAGCCTGCTGCTGGCCGAGACTCACGCCGCCATGGGCGACCGGAAGATCGCGATCAAGGCCGTCCGGGAGTCGATCAAGCGTGGCCTCAAAAACCCTGAAGTACTCGAGAAAGATGGGAATTTGCAATCCTTACGCTCAGATCCCGAGTTCCAGAGGATTGTCGGAGAATTGAAAGCCAACTACGTTGCCAAGTAATCGGCTGGTCGCGAGGAGCCTCGGTTCATTGGTGTTTCATTCGACACTCGCAACTGCACCTCAGTCTGTCTACAATGGGGTCATTCGTGCCTGAGGACGAATTGACCAACTCTTCATCCCTGCCTCGCCGTTGGACGGTGATTGCCTCTGCCCTGCTCTGTGGTGTCCTCGGCCTGGTCGTCCTTTTCACCAACAAGGGCGCATTCTTCAGTCCTCTTGCCGTGGTGGTAGTTGGCGCCATCGGACTGGTCGCCGTGCTGCTCCAACTGCGGCTTCACAATCGTCAGAAAATCGATGCCGTACGTCCACCCGTCTGGCTGAATATCTTGGGGATTGTTCTCGCTGTCGCCGCGCTCTTTGGCGATCTGCTGCATTTAAGTCCTCAGATTACGGAGAGCCTGGCGCTGGCAGCCATCGGCAGCTTTGCCATCAGCAGCGCCGTGATTCTCCACGCCTTCCGCAAGCAGAGGGCTGCTTCCAAGTGAGAGGGGGGGGACCGATTCATCGCCGCGAATATAACCTAGCCTTGATTCTCGCCTGCAGGACCGCGACCAGAACAGCAACGCCGACCACGAAGATTCTTACAGGTCTCACTTTTGGGCCGGAGGCCTTACGCTAATTCCCAGCTCCTTCAACTGAGCTTCACTCACCGGGGTTGGAGCGTCGACCATCAAATCCACAGCCCGGGCGGTTTTGGGAAACGGGATTACTTCACGCAGACTGTCGGCGCCAGCCAGAATCATTACAATGCGGTCGAGTCCCAGCGCGATACCGCCATGTGGAGGAGTGCCGTACTCTAACGCTTCCAGGAAGAAGCCGAAGCGGGAGCGGGCTTCTTCTTCAGTCATGCCGAGGGCATGGAAGATTTTGCGTTGGATGTCCTGACGGTGAATACGAATCGACCCGGAGCCCAGCTCGGTGCCGTTCAAGACGACATCGTAAGCCAAGGCTCGCACGGCAACCGGGTCCGACTCGAGCTTGTCCAGATCGTGTTCGTGCGGCGAAGTGAACGGATGGTGAGCTGCCGCCCAGCGCTTGCCGTCCTCGTCCCATTCGAACATGGGAAAATCGGTAACCCAAAGAAAGCGAAAATCTTTCGCCGGATCGCCACTCTTTTTGAAGGCACCGTGCCTCTCCGCGTACTTCTGTGCCAGGGCGATCCGTAGCAGTCCTGCGGCAGTATAGACCGCGTGGTCATGCTGCTTGACCTCCGGCTTAACGCCGCCTTCGGACTTGTGCTCTCCCGGCTTGCCGTCGCCGGCGACGACGACGACAAGATCGTTCGCTTCGGCAGCGCTCTTTTGGCGAATGCCGGCGGCTGCCTGAGGAGAATTTTTCTCCAGCCGCTTGAAGTCTTCAAATAGTTTCGCGCTTCCCTTAGCAATGAATAGCGACTTGATTTCGTCACGATCCTTGCGGGAGAGCTCGCCGACCTGCGGAATTCGGATAGCCACAATCGGCAGGCTGGGGTTCACCGCAAGGGTCGTGAGGTCGGCAGCGGTGAACGCTTCGCGCACATCTGTCATTGCCGGCAGGCGCATATCCGGCTTGTCGCTGCCATAGAGACGAATGGCTTCGTCGTAGCTCATGCGCGGGAACGGCGTCTTGACGTCATCGCCGGCCGCTTTGAAAGCGGCAGTCAGGAAGCCTTCCACGACTTCCCACACGCGCTCGGGCTGCGGGTACGACATCTCCAGATCGACCTGTGTGAACTCCGGTTGGCGGTCGGCGCGCAAGTCTTCGTCGCGGAAGCAGCGCACTATCTGGAAGTAGCGGTCAAAGCCAGAGATCATCAGGATCTGTTTGAACAGTTGCGGCGACTGCGGCAGCGCATAAAAACTCCCCGGCTGCACCCGGCTGGGGACGAGATAGTCGCGCGCGCCTTCGGGCGTGGAGCGCGTCATGAACGGAGTCTCGATCTCAAAGAATCCTTCTGCCGAGAGATAATCACGAATCGCGATTGAGACTCTATGCCGCAACTCGATATTCTGCTGCATGGCATCACGGCGCAAATCGATGTAACGATACTTCAGGCGCATTTCTTCATTGGGCAGCACCGTTTCACCGGGCAGAAACGGCGGCTGTTTGGACTCGTTCAGAATCCGCAGTTCTTCCGCGATCAATTCAACTTCACCGGTCGGAATATTCCTGTTGATAGTGTCAGGAACTCGTTGCTTGGCTTTTCCGATCACGGCGATGACGTACTCGTTCCGCAAGGTACTGGCCTTTCCATGAGTTGCGGGATCGCGTTCTTTGTTAAAGACGACTTGAGTAACGCCGGTGCGATCGCGCACGTCCACAAAAATCAGGTTGCCAAGGTCGCGGCGCCGATTGACCCAGCCCATAAGCACCGCCTTCTTACCGGAATCCGCGGCGCGCAGGGCACCGCACATGTGAGTACGTCGCAGATCGCCAAGGAAATCGAGCAAAGGGTACCTTCAGCGGAGAATACGGCTCAAAGCCGATCCAGGATTATAAGACTCAGGATTATAAATGGTGGGATGAGAAAGCAGCGGCGGCGTACATTAGGAGAAAAGAACAGGGACAGAGAAGCCCTCCGTCCCTACTTGTTTTACTTCATCTTCGTGGCTTTTCCGTCCATCACGCTGGTCCAGTTGGTGCCGTCTTGCGACATCTCAAACTTGAAATTGTATGAAGTCGGCGACACTACCTTCGCGGTGAAGCGGCCCTTCATGGTCATGCCGCCCATCTTATCGTCGCTGTTCCAAGTCCAGGTGTCGCCATCCACCGTGCCCTTGGAATGTACAGCTTCGCCCATAGTATTGAACTCGTCGTAGGTATAGTGCTTCTCGTCGGCGTTGTAGCCCATGTACGCCGTCGAGGTGCCGCTGCCCATCGAGCTCTTGAAATCCGAATGCAAAACCAGGAAATAGCCGCCGTCCATCCATTGGTTGTGGTCAGTGCCGGAGAATTTTCCACCCGGCCCCATTGGTCCCTGCTTCGTGTCGCCATCCATGGTCCAGGTGCCGGCGAAATAATCGAGCTTCTTGAGTTCCGGCCCCGGCTTCGGCATTGGCATTTGAGCCTGAGCAGAAATTGCCGTCAGCAGAAGTAAAGTAAGGAAAGTGATTGTGGTTGATGTCCGCTTCATCGAGCGTTTCTCCTTCGTCGTTTTGTTAGAGATTGCTTGGGAAGACAGCGGCCTTCACGCCCCAGCCGTGCAGATAATAGGGTCTGCCAGCTTACATGTCAACGAGGTAGTCCCAATTGCCGGCATTTCAAGGGATCTCCTCTCAACTTAGTGGCTGGGCTGAATTTTTTGTGCCAATGCGGCGCGGGGAACGGAAAGTTGCTCTCCAGTTTCCAGGTCCTTCAACGCAAACGAACCGGATTTGACTTCATTCTCGCCCACGATCAAAGCAAAGCGCGCGCCGATTTTGCTGCCAGTCTCCAGCGACTTCTTCAGACGGAAGCTCTCGTCACCCAACTCCACTACCACGTCATGACGACGCAATTCCCGCGCCAGGCGAGCCGCTTCCCGATCCATGCCTGCCCCCAAAGGCGCGATGTAAACATCTGGCTTGCGTCGCACCGCCTCGGCTGATTCTTTCAGAGCCAGCACCAGACGGTCTTCGCCGATGGCAAAACCGATGCCCGGAGCCGGAGGACCACCTAGCGATTCAGAAAGACCGTCGTAGCGGCCTCCGCCGAGAATGGCATTCTGCGCGCCCAGCGCGCCGTTCGTGAACTCGAAAGCGGTGCGCGTGTAATAGTCCAGGCCGCGCACCAGGCGATCGTTTAGTGAAAATCGCACACCGACCGAACGCAAGATTTCCTGTACCTGTTGGAAATGCTGGCGGCAAGGCTCGTCGAGGTATTCACTGATGCGCGGCAGCTTCTCAATGATCGGCTGGTCTGCCGGAACCTTGCAGTCAAACACACGCAACGGATTCGTGACCGCCCGGCGCTGGCAATCGGCGTCCATCTGTCCCACTACCGGCTCCAGCGCCTTCCGCAGAGCTTCGTTGTAGACGGCGCGATCATTGGGGCAGCCTACCGAATTGAGTTCCAGGTTCCAGCCGGTTATGCCGAGGCGGTCAAGCAATGTCGCAAGGAGCTCCAACACTTCAGCATCGCGCGCTGGAGATTCGCTGCCGGCGCTCGCCGGTCCGATTACCTCCGCCCCTATCTGATAAAACTGCCGGTAGCGTCCCTTTTGCGGACGTTCTCTGCGGAATTGCGGGCCGATGTAGTAGAGCTTGTTGAGACCTCGATCCCAAAGCTTGTGCTCGATGTAAGCACGGACCACGCCGGCGGTATTCTCGGGACGAAGTGTAAGAGACTGACCTTTCTCGCTCTCGGCACGCGCTCGATCTTCCCACGTGTACATCTCTTTCGAAACTACGTCGGTCTCCTCGCCGACAGCACGCGCAAACAACTGCGTTTCTTCAAAAATCGGGGTGCGAATCTCCTGGAAGTTGTAGGCGCGGAAGACGTCGCGCACCGCCGCCTCAACAGAGTTCCACAGCGCCGTTTCCGGCGGGAGAAGATCGCGCGTTCCTCGGACAGCTTTAATCATAAGTTCTAGCTGCTAGCTTCTAGCTCTGGCTCAAACGACCCATTCTGAGCGAAGCGAAGAATCCCTAGAGCCATCTGCCGGGATTAGGGATCCTTCGACTCCGCAGGAAGTTCGCTTCGCGAACTTCGTTCTGCGCTCAGGATGACAATTCATTTCGGTACGATGCGCTCTGAACTTGCCCGCTCCCGCAAATACGATTCCTTGTACTCCAGATAATTCTGCGCATAGCGCATGACGCTTTCCTGATCTTTCTCCTCCAGCTTGCGGCGGAATGTCCCGGGCGAGCCCATCCACAGCGAACCCGGCTCGACCACCGCCCTCTCTGGAATCAGTGTCCCCGCCGCGATGATCGATCCCGCGCCAATTCGCGCGCCATTCAGGATGATCGATCCCATGCCGATCAGACAGCTGTCTTCGACGACGCAACCGTGCAGCGTGACCGAGTGTCCCACGGTCACGTATTCACCGATCGACACAGCGTATTCCCCCTTCATGCCGTGCAGCACGCTGCAGTCCTGCACATTCGAGTGCGCACCCACGCGGATAGAATTCACGTCCCCGCGCAGAACAGCGTTCATCCAGATGCTGGCGTGCTCGCCGAGAACCACATCGCCGATGATCTGCGCCGACTCGTCGATGTAGCACGAAGCCGGGATGGCCGGTGTCATGCCCTTATACGCGCGGATCATCTCTCAGCCTGCCCTTCTACGGATGCTCTGGTGTGTGAATGAAGAAGCCACTGAACATAACACGGACGCGGGTTAGAGGTTAAGTGGAGGGCAGCGTCCGGTAGTGGTGCAGTTTGGTTGTCATCCTGAGCAAGCGTTCTTTGCGCAGTGAAGGATGGACGAGCGCGAGGCATCGCGTTCCTTGCGACGCAATAATCGCGCGTTTGGCTCGCTTCCTTCTCAGACTTGACCCGGCGTCCGGCGTGTTCGGCGGTTCATTCAACTTCCATTAGCGCTTTAGTGGTCTTGACGAAACAGGCTTAAGCGATAGAATTCTTTGGTGACTTAATGAGAGGGATTCTATGTGGAGAACCGGCAGAGACACGCTAGTCGAGAGCACAATAGTTCTGGTTTTAATGGGGATGCTGGCCGGAGCCATTGGAGGGTTGGGAGTCGGGCTCATCGCCCTGAAATCGAGCACTTCGTCCACTTCTTCGTCCACCCGCTAGCCTGTAACTCGCGTAGGCGCGAGCGAGCTCGCTCGTGCGGCCCAGCCACGAAACGCGGTACGAGTGACTCGCGCCTGCATTCTCCGCTTTCTAGTTTTCGGTTGGCTCAGGCACCTTAGGTGGCACCGGAGCTTTAGGGATTTTCGGAGATCGAGGTGGCGCTGAGACTTCCGCCAGTGGTGATCCTTTGCGAATGCCAATCGTCCCGTGCTCATTGTTGAGCACCAGGCGCGGTCCTCCTGCACCAATCGTGCCCGTGGCGCTGCCCTGGTCGTCTGCGTTGCTGACTTTCAGCTCGCTGAAGTCGGACTCTACCTCGCCGCCGCGGGCCCGTGCCTCCAGTTGGAAGTTGGCCTTTTCAGGCACGTAAACCTGAATGTCGCCGTTACGATTGTCCACTTGCATGCTGCCTAGTTTGCTCATGCGCAGCTCGATTGCGCCGTTCTGGTCCTGCAGCCGAACGTCTCCCGAGATACCGTCCATCCGGATATCTTTCGAGCGAGTGATCAACCGAAACGGCCCGACCACGCCAGTGGCCCGCATGTCACCTGAGTCCATATCGAGGTCGCCGTTGAGGCTGGAGAACTCCATGTCAGTCCGCGCTGACTTGAAGGTGACCTGGCCACCAATCTTGGCGAACTTGATGCTGTCGAACTCACCGCTCAAGCGCAACGCGCCTTTAATATCCTGCACCGAAACATCATCCCCGGTCCCTTGCACGGAAACGTCTCCAGCAATCTGCGAAACCCGGGCGGAGCTGTGTCCAAGGTTCAGGTTGACTTTGCCACTGATGTCGGTCACCGAGACGTCGCCATGCTGGCCGGCGATTTCCGCGTCCCCATCCCGCCCAGCGACGTTCACATCGCCGTGGCGAGTAGAGACCACAACAGAGGCCTTGCGTGGAACGGAAACATCCATATCAACCGTAATCGAATGATCGCTCGAGCCTTCATTGTTTGCATTCAGTGTGACAACGCCATCGTTGAGCGTGATCTGGGTTTTGGCGCCCGCATTGAACTTGTCGGCGTCTGACTGGCTTTCCGCGTTGACTTTCTTGTGGACGGTCACGTGAATCTGGCCATCATCGGAGGGCTTCACATTTACCGCCCCGCGAGTGTTATTGACGCGTAGGCTGGCTCCTGCAGGAAAAGTCTGCCGCAGTTGATCGTCATAACTGTAATTGTGCCCAAACAGCTGAAAATCGCCGTCGTCAATATTTATCTGGTTGCGAATTTCTCCCCAGTTGAGGCGGGAAGCCTGAGTGGCAGAGAGTCCAGCCACAATCAGAACGATCAATAAGAAAACTCCGCCGGCGCCGATCCCGCGTGGGCGCACACCCTCGCGCTGCGCCTGCTGATATTCGAGCAGCTTGATCACTCCCCACAGAATGATCAGAAGCGGCCAGTAACGAGCGAACAAGTGCCCGAGCGTGTTCATGTGCAAGACGCCCATGGTCCCGAGCAGAAACACGATTCCGAGCGCGATCAACACAACTGCACCAGCCAACGAGCGGCGGGGCCTGATCAGCGGACCTTGCACAGGGCTAGCCATTTTTCACCTCAGCGGAAGGCAGTTGTACTTCGCCGGTTGCGACTGCGGTCGGCCCAGGTCCGCCCGGCCCGCTCGACCCTGGCTTGCCCGGCCCTGGCTCACCGATGTGGCCCGCAGTCGAGGCACTGCCTTGCCAGACTTTGACTAATCCGATCACCACCAGCAGCAATGGCCAGGTGCGACCGAATGAGACGACACCTTGTACCTCCAGCAGAAAAAGCAAGCCGAGGGTGACCAGCACGGCCGGCCCCATCACACAGCGGCAACGGCACCGTTCACAGTCATAGCTCACCTGTCCGATCAGACCCCAGCGCCGCGCAAACAGCCATGCCCCGATTGCAATCAGGATGACGGGCCAGAAGCGATCTAGGCTGAAAAACCAAACCCCCAGGTTGTGTAGCATGAAAAGTGCGCCGAGCCCGATCAGGACCACCGCGCCTACCGGAGTCTTCGAGAAGTCACTCCGTTCGCCTGCGCTAAAGGTTCGCGCCAGGCCAAACGGATCGGGCACGGGTTGGCCCGTCTGCACCGCTCTGGCGGAACGCACCGCATCAATGATCTGATACACGTAAAAGAATCCCATCGCGATCCCCAGGATCGGTTCCAGGGCGCCGATATGGCCGGAAGACAGCCCCCAGATGATGCCGGTGAAAATTAGCAGATGCGCCAGACCCTTGGCGTATTGCCCGGTGTATACGGCGCCCACACCGAAGGGGAAGAATCCAGCGAGAATGCCTGCCAGGGCCGGGTTTGGGCCGCCGCCTGAGCCGGCTGGCACTGCCGCTGGCGGCACGAACCCCGCCGCCGGAGCAGCCGCTGGCGGCGCGCCCTCGAGTCTTGCCGCCAGACAATTCTCGCAGTACACCACACCCTTCACGTCGCGCGTGCAGTTCGCGCACAGCGGCTTCCCACAAGTGCGGCAATACGCCACCGACGGAATGTCGGGATGATTGGCACAGTTCATACAAACCTCCTGTGAGTGGCCATCGTCACTACAGGTGGAATGTCTGGGGCAGCGGCCAGCACTGGCTGGTTCTCACCCTGGCTGTAGTTGCGTTCCTGTGGTTGTTGTTCAGGCTGTCCACTAGTATCGTTGTTTTTGCGTTCCTTGTTTTGGTTTTGCTGCTCGTCCTGCTGAGGAGCAGGTTCAGCCGGAGTCGTTGCTCGTTTGAACTCGCGCATCCGCGATTCAATCTGATAAACGAAGCGAATATTTTCGTAGTACTTCACCACTCGGCCGGAGGTCTCGTAGTAGACGCGCTTGATGGCGCTGGGCCGGAGGTCAGCGTGCCGCAGGTCACTCGCCTTAACCCCGGTCATGCTCAGCCCGATCGACAAAGAGAAAAACACCATCCCGAATGACATGGCAAAGCGCGGCTGGCGCGCCACGATCCACACCGGGGTGATGAACCCACCTGCCCACTCCCGCATCCGTTCCCACCAAGACACAGGTGCGCGAGCCGGCGCAGTCGCATGACGGCGGGAAGTATCCAGCCCGGATGTGGCAACCAGAATATTGTCTACCAGGGTAATCGGAGGCTCGACCTCAGCCAGCGACTTCAGCCAGCGCCGGCCAGCATCGGCCTCCGCCAATAGCGGGCCACAGACCGCGCAGCTGCGGGCGTGGGCCTGGAAGCTCTCCAACTTCCGCCCCGTCAAAGTCTCATCCAGTGCCTCATTGAGGAGAACTTCAAACTCCGCGCACTGCATACCGTTTTTGCTTTCACCAGCCATCACATTACCTGCCTATATGTACGTTGTAGTAGGCGTGCAAGTTCCGCTCGCCCGCGGTTTATTCTGGACTTCACAGTTCCTTCCGGGACGCGCAATACGGTCGCAATTTCCCGATAATCCATGTCTTGCAGATCACGCAGAATCACGGCTTCGCGCAGCTCCGGCGAGAGCTTCTGTAGCGCCCGATGCACGGTTTCCCGCGTCTCTCGGCTCTGCGCTCTAGCATCCGGGGTTGGCGTTTTGTCTTGAATCCTATCGCTCATCGGCATGGCGTCCTCGTGTTCGGACGGCGCCACATCAATCGAATCGGTCAAACGATCCTGCTTGCTTTTGCGGAAGTGGTCCACCAGCAGATTGCGGGTGATGGTGGTTACCCAGGTCATGAAGGCGCCCCGCTCCACATCATAGGAAGTTAGAGTGCGGTACATCTTGATGAAGACCTCCTGGGTAAGGTCCTGAGCGTCATCGGCCGACCCCGCGAAGCGATAGCAGATGTTGTAGATTCGCCGATTGTAGCGTTGCACGATCTCCTCCCAGGCCACCGCGTCGCCGGCGACGCAGCGACGGACAAGCATTGCCACGACCTGGGCGTCTTCCAACCCACACTCCCCGGAACTCCTGGTGCTTTAGCCCAAGCACACCCAGGCTTAGCTCCACAATTGTTATACGTTCTTGTGGCCCCAAAAGTTCTGTACTTCTACGAAGCAAGGCATTCTAACAGGAGAGATAACTCCCGGGCGAATAAAGGGCGAATAACAAGTTGGGAACCACTACTGGCGGGTCAGCGTGATCTCCACATTCATGCGCTCGGTGGCCTGATGTCTGTAGCGGCTGAAGTGGGCGTACACAATCTTGTTCGGATCTCTCAGGTCAGTGACGGTGCGCACGTTCTCGTCATGAACGCCGTCCTCTAGCGGGATGAATGCCTTGGTTCGGAACTGGCGGTTGCTCGGCTCGTACTCTCCGATCTCTGTCACCCGAATTGCCGAGCGTGTGTAGAAGTAGGTCGAGTCATATTGGTGGGTCGCGGGATTGTGTGCCACGTACATGATGAACCCATGGTGGTGCGGGGAATCGCCCTTGCGGTGCAATTCCACGCGAAATTCGAGGTAAGTATCTTCCAATGTCCATCCAATGTCGTAGGTGCCGTCGTTCTCTGTCACCTTATCGCCGTCGTGGAACATGGCCACCGCGCGCCATTTGCCCGCAAGCGGCGCGAGTTTACTCATACCCTCACGGATCTTGGCGTAATCGGCGGCCGGGTCATCGGCGCGCCGCTGTCAGTGGTGCAATCATGACCGTGGCCAGAATGAAGCGAAGCAAATATCGGGAGAAGGTTTGCATCGCGGAACAATACGAACAACTTGCATCGGTCCGCAACGCTGTTGCGACTAAACGCCCGCCTTGCGACGAGATGTGATTGGGATACGACGGGCAGTTAGCGGCCGGCATGGCATCTGCCTTCCTGATGGATATCAACGTAGCCTCGGATGCCACCACCCCGGGTTGGATCCAGCCCTACTCGCTGGTGAAGTAATCCACCGTCACTGGATTCTCAAACAAAGAGTAATCCCGCGTGACCACCGTAATCCCGCTCTCAGTGACAAAATAACGCTGGCGGTCAGCCTCGGCGTCATAGCCAATGCTGGTGCCCTCGGGGATGTGTACGTCGCGGTCGATGATGGCCTTGCGGATGCGGCAGTGGCGCCCGACATTGACGTGCGAAAAAAGGATGCTGGTATCCACTTCACTGTAGGAGTTCACGCGCACGTCGGGAGAGACCACGCTATTTTTGACCAGGCCACCGGAGACGATGCACCCCGCAGAAACGATTGAATCCAGCGCGGTGCCGGTGCGCCCACTTTCGGCGAACACGAACTTCGCCGGCGGATACTGTCGCTGGTGCGTACGGATCGGCCACTCCGAGTCGTACAGATTGAAAACCGGCGAAACCGAGACGATGTCCATATTGGCTTCGTAGTAGGCTTCCAGCGTACCCACATCGCGCCAGTAGAGCGCTTCCTTCTTGTTCTCGTCCACGAAGTCGTAGGCGTAGACGCGGTAGTCGTCGATCATCTTCGGCAGAACGTCCTTGCCGAAATCGTGGCTGGAATTTGGGTCTTCCGCGTTTTTTAACAGCACGGGTATGAGTACGTCAGTGTTAAACAAATAAATCCCCATGGAGGCGCAGACCTTCTCCGGATTGTAGGGTGAGCGCAGGTCCGTGCTCGAGGGCTTCTCCTGAAAGCCGATTACGCGGCTGTCGCGGTCCACATCTACGACGCCAAAGCGGTAAACCTCCGCTGGATCGATCTGGATAGTCGCCAACGTTACGTCGGCGCCGGATTCGTTATGCTGTCGCAGCATCAGGCGGTAGTTCATCTTGTAGATGTGGTCGCCGGAGAGAATCAAGACGTGCTTGGGCTGCTCAGAGCCGATGGAATAAATGTTTTGATAGACCGCGTCGGCCGTCCCCTGATACCACTGTTCGCTCACTCGCTTCATGGGTGGCAACACTTCGATGAACTCTCCCATCTCGCTGCCCATTATGTTCCAACCTTCGCGGATGTGACGGTTCAGGGAAAGGGCTTTGTATTGAGTGAGGATGTAGACCTTACGCAGATCGGAGTTGACGCAGTTGGAAAGTGTAACGTCAATGATGCGGTAAATGCCACCGAAGGTGACCGCCGGCTTAGCGCGGTCGCGAGTGAGAGGATAAAGCCGTTCGCCGGCCCCTCCCGCTAACAGGACTCCCAGCGTGTCTTTCATTTCGCGTCCGGTTTGATGCTAATAACGGGCCCGGGGAAACTCCGCCGCGCTTCATTCGTGAATAATCGTTGAGCCGGGTCTGCGGCAGACAAAAAACAGTTGATACTAGCACTAGGGTAGGGCTTCCGCCAGCGGGAGCCAAATCTGAAAACGCGTATCCCCCGGCTTCGAATTCACCTGAATGCTGCCGCGGTGCTTCCTCACAATTCGCTGAACTGTATCCAAGCCAAGTCCGGTTCCCTGACCCACTCCCTTGGTGGTGAAAAAAGGCTCAAAAATGTGCGGCTTTACTTCGGGTGAAATTCCGGGACCGTTATCCCCGATTTCAACGACAACGCAATTGTCTTCACGATAAGTTCGAACCCGAAGCTCGCCTTTTCCTCCCATCGCGTCGATCGCATTGTCGATGATATTGGTCCAGACTTGATTGAGTTCACTCCCGAAAGAATTCACCAGCAACGGAACCCGCTCGTAATCGCGTTGCACAGTAACTCCGCGTTTAAGCTTGTGATGCAAAATGGTGAGAGTCGTTTCCAGGCCCTTTGCGATATCGACGTTTTGCACTGGCGCCTGGTCCATGTAGGTGTATTCCTTGATGGCACCTACCAGGTCCGAGATTCGCGCCGTACTGCTCTCGATTTCGTTTAATAGATTCGCAACTTCCACCGAAGCCGCGATTCTTACCAGCGCGGCTCGGGCAGCATCTGGACCGAGGTTGGCAAACAGCGACTCGAGCACTTCCGGTTTGACATTCTTACGCGCAAGATCCGCCGCCAATTGCCACAAGTCGTTTTGTCCGTGACTGCGCAACAAGGAATCAATCTGGTCTTCCAGGTCGCTGACCGCCAGCGTATCGAGAGGAGGCCCGTCCTGCTGCATGAACGAAGCCTCCAGCTTTTCAATTTCTGATTTCTGGGCAGCGTTAAGGGCACGTCGTCCCAGTTCGTGACTCGCGTCCTTGATCCGTTTGAGCGCGTCACGTAGCAGGCTGGTGGCGCGTTTGGCGGCAGAGGCTGGATTATTGAGTTCGTGCGCCAGGCCGGCGGAGAGCTTTCCGAGGCCCGCCAACCGATCTCGCTGTTGTTCCATGCGAGTGGTTTCGCGGATCCTGTCGGACATCAGGTTTACCAGACGCTGAGCCAACTCCGGCATCTTCTGGATAAGTTCTGGAAACATCGCGGCTGGAAATTTCAGAATGCGGCCAGCTGTGACTGCTCTCCCATTCACCACGACCTGTTTCATCCGCGAGAACGGAAGCACTCCGGTGACGTCGCCCGCTTTTATCGCAATTACGATGGTTTCGCCACCCAGCTCGCCGCGCAGCTGGAGCTGCCCTTCCAGAACCACAGCCATTGCGTCCGCTGGATCGCCCTGACGCAAGAAGGTTTCGCCCGCGCTGAGATGGATCTCGTGCGACTGGCTGAGAAACCACTCGATCTGATCGTCAGGAAGACCGGCGAATGCCGGCACGCGCAGCAATTCTGACTTTTCGATCATTTACACCTTGCTCAAGTACTGATGGATGAACTGCACCGCCACCGATCCTTCACCTACTCCGGACGCGACCCGCTTCACGGAACCATGCCGCACATCGCCCACGGCGAAAATACCGGGCACGTTGGTCTCGAGCAGAAACGGATCCCGATCCAGAGTCCAACCCTTAGGATGTTGCCCCTCGCGGATGAGATCAGGTCCGGTCAGTATGAATCCGCGGTCGTCTCGCTCAACGACGTTCGCCAGCCAATCGGTGCGTGGCAGGGCTCCGATAAAGATGAACATCGCGCTCGCCGGCACCCGCTCCAGCTTGTTAGTATCCGAGCAAAGTACCGAAATCTCCTCCAGATGCGTCGTCCCATGCGCTTCGGCTACGCTGGCATGTGCCCACAATTGAATGTTGGGCGTTTCTTTGATCTGGTCGATCAAATATTGCGACATGGTACTGGCCAGAGAAGCTCCGCGCACCAGTATGACCACTCGCTCCGCATACCTGGCGAAATTCATCGCTGCCTGGCCGGCTGAATTCGCGCCACCTACGACGTAGACCACTTCGCCTTGGCAGGACAGGGCCTCGGTGGCGCCACCGCCATAGTAGATGCCGGCTCCCTGTAAGCGATCGATTCCGGGAGCCTCCAGGCGCCGCCACTGCACTCCGGTGGCAACCATCAAGGCATGGCATGAAATCTCATTGCCGTCCCCCAGTTTAATGATGCGATAGGAACCCTCCGTGCGGACTCCACAAGCCTCGAGCGGCGACAGAATTTCCACTCCAAAGCGCTGGGCCTGCACCACCGCACGGCGGGCCAGATCATTGCCGCTGAGTCCGGCAGGAAATCCAAGATAGTTCTCGATGCGCGAACTCATTCCCGCCTGCCCTCCGGGCGCTTCGCGCTCAACCATAACGGTGTGCAGTCCTTCTGACGCACCATAGACCGCAGCCGCCAGACCCGCCGGCCCACCTCCCACAATTGCAAGATCGTAAAAGTCGGTTTGCGCCCGTGTTCGTAAGCCTACTTTCTTCGCCACTTCGGCCGGAACACTCTCCAGAAGCTTTGTCCCATCTGGGAAGAGTACTACCGGGAGCTCCGTGCCCTCGGGACCCAGGGCCTCAACAAGACGCTTTGTCTCCGGGTCATTGGCGGAAAGCTCGACATCAATCCACTGATAGGGAACATGGTTGCGTGCCAGGAAGTCGCGCAACTCATACGACCGGGGCGACCAGCGTGTGCCCAGCACTCGGATTCCCTCGAAGGTTGGACGATACGAAGCCCGCCAATCATCGAGCAAGTCATCTAATTGCGGGTACAGGTGCTCGGCGGGAGGATCCCAGGGCTTTAAGAAAAAGTAGTTGATATTAACCTGATTGATGGCGCTGATAGCGGCGTTCATGTCGGCGTAGGCAGTGAGCAATGCTCGCTTGGCGTCAGGAAAGATCTGCATCCCTTCCTGCAAAAATCCCACGCCATCCATGCGCGGCATGCGCTGGTCAGCCAGCAACAGGGCAACGCTGTCATTCCGTACCTTCAATTGCTTTAGAAGATTCAGCGCTGCCTCGGGAGAATCGCTTCCCAAGACCCGATAGTCAGCCCCGTACCGCGATCGCAAGTCACGCTCAATCGACCGCAAAACATCAGTGTCGTCATCGACGCTCAGCAAAATGGGTTTCGCCATGATTCGGTTCCAGATAGATACAGCGTTAATCAAGTAATTCTAGACTTGTAGCGGCTTGAATAGACTCATTGGATGCAAAAATCGCAGTTTGGTCGCGTCATTGGATTGCGCATCGTAAAAACGGGCTTCGCGTGGCAAAAAACCACTTTGGAGCCGACCGACATACAATCACATCCAAAGTCTCCATGAAAACGCCATGCGACGAAGCCGCGATGCAGTCGAGCAGCGCTGAAAGTCCGTGCGGTGCGAAGGCTGGGCCTTGGATCCTGGCAGCCACCATCGTCGGTTCCAGCATGGCCTTCATTGATGGGACGGTTGTCAATGTAGCTCTGCCTGCCCTGCAATCTAGCTTCGATGCCACAGTCGTCGGGGTACAGTGGGTCGTCGAATCTTATGGACTACTTCTTGCTGCTCTGATTCTAGTCGGTGGCGCGCTGGGCGACCGCTACGGCCGGCGATTGATCTTTCTGATGGGCGTTGGGATTTTCGCCGTAGCGTCTGCGGCTTGCGGCTTCTCGTCAAACATCGAGCAGTTAATTATCGCGCGTTGTATTCAAGGTATAGGGGCGGCACTTTTGGTTCCGGGCAGCCTCGCGATTATCAGCGCCAGCTTCGATGAGAAATCTCGAGGTCAAGCAATCGGGACCTGGTCCGGTTTTACCGCGATTACGACGGCGCTGGGTCCCGTTCTGGGCGGATGGCTCATCCAGCATGCGTCTTGGCACTGGGCGTTCTTCCTCAACCTGCCGCTGGCTGCGGTGGTCATGGCAATCTCAGTGTGGCGAATTCCAGAGACTCGCAACCCCGCCTCCGGGCGCCTGGATTGGACCGGAGCCTTGCTCGCCACCGTCGGGCTGGGAGGCCTCGTGACGGGATTTATCGAGTCTGCCAGCCTGGGTCGCAGCCATCCGTTGGTCTTTGGAAGCTTAGTCGTCGGCGCCGCCGGTCTCGTTCTCTTTGTATTCGTCGAGGCGCGGATAACTGCACCCATGGTTCCGCTGACACTCTTCAAATCGCACGCTTTCAGCGGCGCGAATCTGTTGACCCTGCTTCTCTATTCCGCGCTGGGGATTTTTTTCTTCCTGTTTCCAATGAATCTAATTCAGGTGCAAAAGTACTCGACCAGCGCAACCGGCGCCGCAGCGTTGCCGGCCATTCTGCTCTTGTTCCTGCTCTCACGCTGGTCCGGCCGGCTGGTGACGCGCTACGGCCCGAAGCGTCCGTTAATAGTTGGTTCTCTCATAGCGGCTACCGGCTTCGCTCTCTTCGCCGTACCCGGAATCGGAGGCAGCTACTGGACGACATTTTTTCCTGCGTTTGTAGTTCTCGGTTTGGGTATGGCAGTCACCGTCGCTCCTCTGACCACGGTCGTGATGAATTCAGTAGATCAGGATCACGCCGGCGTCGCCTCCGGCATCAATAATGCGGTGGCCCGGGTCGCGGCCGTGCTGGCCATCGCCGTACTGGGAATAGTCATGGTGAGTGCGTTTAGTTTCAGGTTGCAGCAAGCGCTGACGGGGGTTGGCCTGTCGGCTGATGTTCTCCATCAGATTCAGTCGAACTCGATCAGGCTCGGTGCCCTTGAGCCGCCCTCCAGTCTCGATGCCAGCACCTCCGCAATGACTCGAGTCGCGATTTCCGAGGCATTCCTCTTTGCATTCCGCTTGATAATGTTGATTTGTGTTGGACTCTCCGCAGCGAGCGCGGCGGTAGCTTGGCTGATGATCCCTGCCCGGGGCGAACTACAACCTGGCAAATAGCCAGAGAACGAGAAGCTCCCGATGAAGTGCCTAGAAATAGTGCAGGTTGTGCGGGTGGCCGGGGGGTTTTCTAAGCCGCGTCGTTTTCAATCTTAATGCGCAATGATTTCAGGAATTTGAGGTCCTGATCGCTGATCTTAAATTCAGGATTACTGGTCAGCGTGGTCACCATGGATGTCTTGTCGCTGGATTTTTCACCCGGCTTGCTCACCCCGATCGTGGCCTCCAGCACCAGGAAAATGTCGTATCCGCCGTCTTTGATTTTGGTAACGACTTCGGCAATTTGCTCGGAGTCCGCCAAAGACTCATTAATCGCTTCGCCCAGTTCCTTCATTAACTGCTTCAGTTGCTGGTCCACGTGGCCCCCTTGCCGAAATTAGCGGCGACCTTTCGCCGGCGCCCTGAGGCGTCCTCTCCTGAATCCCATCAATTCCCTGCCCTTTAGATGCAGGGTCAGCGTTTTGTGACGCTCGCTGTTATTCCAGCGCGTTATTGTACCTCTGAACACTGCTAAAATCGACGATGAATGGCAAATGTCTCGACGGCCCGCAAAATTAGCATATTCGCGCGCGTTGCGCTTCAACAAGCCGGACGCAATCGGACGGTGGGTGCCGTCCTGAGAGCTGCTCGCGCCACGGCCAGCACCTGGGGACGCGTGCTGAGCCAGCTCTGGCTGGAAGTCACAGGCTTTGTTTTCCTATTCTTAGCGGCCATCGGCGCGGGGGCGTTCGTCCGCGAGTATCACAGATATCAAATTGGCCAGACCACTTCAGGCCGAGTCCTGCTCGCAATTATTTTCACATTGACGTTCGGCTGGTTTGGCGTGAGTTCGTTTTGGAGGGTGCGGAAGAAAAGTTAGCCTCGAACCACAAAGGGCACAAAGTCACGAAGGAAAATCTCGACCGTCCAGCCGTGCCGGTGAGCCGTGAGACTTTCTTTGTGTACCCGCGTGGTCTTAGTGGTTGAAGCTTTTCGCGACGACCGATGATCGACAAGCTCAAAATCGCCAACCCCAAGCCTGTCGACGCACAGACTTCTTCCCACATTCCCATTCGCTCCCTATACACGCCGGCTGACCTCGAAGGTTCGAACCTGGAGGGCACCGTCGGTTATCCCGGGCAGTTTCCCTACACTCGCGGTGTGCAGGCCACGATGTATCGCGGCCGCCTCTGGACCATGCGCCAGTATGCCGGCATGGGCGACGCGGAAGAATCCAACAAACGCTACAAATATTTGCTGGCCCACGGCACCACTGGCTTGTCCGTCGCATTCGACTTGCCCACGCAAATCGGGCTGGATTCGGACAATGTGCTGGCCGTGGGCGAAGTTGGCAAAGTCGGCGTAGCCATTGATTCCATCGAAGACATGCAGCGTCTATTCGAAGGGATTGATCTGACCGGGATTTCGACTTCGATGACTATCAATGCCACCGGCTCGATTCTGCTGGCGCTTTACGTCGCGGTCGCTCGCCGCCAGGGCGCGGATATTCGCCAGCTCTCCGGCACCGTGCAAAACGATGTTCTAAAAGAATACATTTCGAGAGGGACGTATATTTATCCCATTCGCGAGGCCATGCGCATCATCACCGACATGTTTGCCTGGACCAACGAACACGTTCCCGAGTGGAATACGATTTCCATCTCCGGCTATCATATGCGCGAAGCCGGATCCACGGCCGTGCAGGAAGTGGCGTTCACTCTGGGCAACGGCATTGCCTACGTGCAGGCTGCGATCAATGCTGGGCTCGACGTCGACAACTTCGCTCCCCGCATTTCATTCTTCTTCAACGCGCACAATAATTTTCTGGAAGAAGTGGCCAAGTTCCGTGCTGCGCGCCGCATGTGGGCCCGTATTATGAAGGAGCATTTCAAGGCCAAGAATCGACGCTCCTGGATGCTGCGCTTCCACGCCCAAACCGCAGGATCCACGCTGACCGCGCAGCAACCGGAAAACAACATTGTCCGTACCGCAATTCAGGCGCTGGCCGCGGTTCTTGGCGGGACTCAGTCGTTGCATACCAATGGATACGACGAAGCATTGGCGCTTCCCACCGAGCAAGCGGCTCGAATCGCTCTGCGCACCCAGCAGATCGTGGCTTACGAATCGGGTGTTCCGCAAACCGTCGATCCCCTGGCCGGGTCGTATTACATCGAAACCCTCACCAACGAAATTGAGAAGCGCGCGACCGCTTATCTGGAGAAAATTGACGCGCTCGGCGGCATGCTGAAAGCCATCGAACGCGGCTACGTACAACAGGAAATCCAAAACGCCGCCTACGAATTCCAGCAACAGGTGGACCGCGAAGAAGCTGTCGTAGTAGGCGTGAACCGCTTTACCGTGGACGAAGAAAAGACGATTCCAATTCAGCGTATCGACGAATCCCTCGAACGCAAGCAGGTCGAACGCCTGAAAGCTCTCCGCGCCCGCCGCGATCCTCGCCCCTGGAAAGATTCCCTGCGCCAAATCGAAGAAGCTGCCCGCTCCGGAGCAAATCTTATGCCCCGCATCTTGGGTGCAGTCGAGGCCTACGCCACCGTCGGCGAAATTTCGGACACCATGCGCAAGGTGTTTGGGGAATACAAAGAAGCGGTGGTGGTTTGAGTAGCGTCGTTGGTCGGTGTAATGTGCCGATTTATCAACAGCGTTGCAGCACGAACCCAACTTTGCCATGCTTACGTAAGGAGGCAGAAATGCACCGCACCTCAGCTTTACCTCGCGTAATGCTAGTTAGCCTGCTTGCTAGCACCGTTGTATGGGGCCAAGTTTCCGCCAAGCGTGCCACCAGCGGAGAGGCCAGCAAGACCGAAGGCTTCGCCACCGCAATCAAGAGAATCCGTGACACCTGGGTGCAGGAGTTCAACGCGGGGCACGCCGACAAAGTCGCGGCCTTGTACGCACCGGAAGCGGTGCTGATGCGAGGGAATGGCTCCCTGCACAACCGCGACACCATTCTGGCCGACTTGCAGCGCTCTATTACTGCGCAGGCGCATAACTACGTTGTCTACAGCCTGCACGCGGAAGGCTCCGGAGACCTTGGCTACGACACCGGGGCGTACAACGAAGATTTTCGCAATCATGTTGCCGAAGGCAATTACCTCATAGTAATAAAAAGAATAGAAGGAGAGTGGAAGATTGTGGCGCATTCCGCCGTACCCAATCCCCGACTGAAATAGTGAGTGTAAGGGGGATATCCTCGGCAGGCCGCCCAGCACACCTTGAATCATAATTCCATCAACTGCTTGCTCGAATCGTTGGATCAGAGGTTCACAAATACGGCTAGTCGGACACTTTGTAGTTGCAAGCTTCGCGGCACGGTGGACAGTAGTAAAAGGAGTCCTCGCATAGGCGTACACCCACTTGACCCTGGCACAGACAGCAGTACTTCTCGCAGTCGCACTTGTCCTCGGGCATCTCGCACTGCATGCAACGGCACTTGTTCTTGGTAGTGATAGCCATGGGCGAACTGTAGCGCGGGTCTCGTGAGAGTGAAAGTTCCGTTGGTAACTGGCCCGAAGGCCGGCGTGGTGGTGCATTATGCTTCTGAATTACCATGGCGATGCACGCGAGATCCCTCGCTCCGCCGGAAAAGCGGCTGCGCTCGGGATGATGCCTGCAGAGGTTGCAGGCTGTTAGTGCTCAAACAGCGCCACTGGCCCGCCAGCGTCCGCTCCGGTTGAAGCCGCCGCCGCTCGCGTGTTACGGTAATTGGTCTCACCATCCCGGCATGCGCTGCCTTTGATCGAGGTCTTCTTTGTCATTGCCCGCTGTTGCGGCGACCACGCCAACCGTTCGCAAGACTGCGCTTAACGCCGTCCATCGCCAGATGGGCGCGAAGATGGTGGATTTCAATGGCTGGGATATGCCCGTCGAATATTCTTCGGCGGGCGGCATTATCGCTGAGCACAATGCGGTGCGCACCGGCGTGGGCATCTTCGACGTCAGTCACATGGGTGATATTCGCCTGGCCGGGCGCGAGGCACTCGCCGCCGTCCAGCATATCTCCATGAACGACGCCTCTCGGTTGGCTGTGGGACAGGCGCAATATTCGGCGCTTCTCTATCCGCAGGGCACGTTTGTGGACGACGTAATTGTGCATCGCCTCGGCGAGGACGATTATTTGCTGGTGATCAATGCCGGAACGAGGGAGAAAGACTTCAATTGGGTGCGCGACAACACTCGCGAGTTCGACTGCAAGGTTGAGAATCTGTCGGATAACTTCACGCAGATTGCCATTCAGGGTCCCAAAGGCGTCAATCTGTTGCAGAAGCTCACCGACGCCGATCTCGGTGCGGTCAAGTTTTACTGGCTCACGCGAGGCACAGTGTGCGGGCTCAAGAATATCCTCATCGCGCGCACCGGATATACCGGCGAAGACGGATTCGAAATCTACATTCCAGCGGACGAGGCTACGAGTGCTCGGGTGTGGAACGAAATTCTGCGGGCCGGCAAGGAATTTGGTGCCCTGCCTTGCGGTTTGGGAGCGCGCAACACCCTCCGCCTGGAGGCCAAGCTGCCGCTCTATGGGCACGAGATTTCTGACACAATCAATGTGTGGGAAGCGGCTCTGGACCGCTTTTGCAAGATGCAGAAGCCGGAGTTTATTGGCCGGGACGCGTTGGAGAAAGCGAAGGCCAGCGCTTTACAACGCACCCTGGTGGGTCTGGAAATGGTCGAGCGCGGCATCGCCCGCGATGGATACAAAGTCCTGGACGACGATGGACGTGAAATTGGCTACGTTACCAGCGGTTCTCCTGCGCCATTTTTGAAGAAGAACATTGCGCTGGTGTATGTCCCGCCGAGGCTTGCGAATGTCGGATCGACGGTGAAGGTGGAGATTCGCGGCCAGGGAGTCAAGGCTCAGGTGGTGCCGACACCGTTCTACAAGCGGCCAAAAAAGGCTTGAACCACTAAGAACACAAAGGTACACAAAGGAAGATCATGCCTTATCCGAGCGACTTCAAGTACACCAAAGAGCACGAGTGGATCAAAGCCGACGGCAAGAATGCGACTATCGGCATCACGGACTATGCGCAGCAGTCCCTGGGGGACATCGTATTCGCCGAATTGCCTAAAGTTGGCTCGCAGACCACAGCGGGCAAAACGTTCGGCACGATCGAATCGGTCAAAGCTGTGTCTGATCTTTACGCTCCCGCCTCGGGCACAGTGACCGAGGTCAACGGCGAGCTCGCTACTGCGCCTGAAGAGATCAACAAAGATGCCCATGCCGCGTGGCTGATTAAGGTCGCAATGAAAGATCCGAGCGAACTGAATTCACTGCTCTCCGCCGCTGACTATGAGAAGTTCGTCGCGGAGGAGGCGGGACATTGAGCTCCGCCGCGAGTCCCGCAATCAAACTGACCGCGAGTTACATCTAAGTAAAGTCCTTATGCGCTATTTGCCGAAATCACCTGCTGACCGCGAAGCCATGTTGAAAGCCATTGGCGCGCGCTCGATCAATGACCTCTTCGCGTCGATCCCCGCCGAATACCGGTTGGAGCGCGATCTCAATGTGCCGCGTCAGATGGCGGAATCCGAAATTGTGGATTGGTTCCGCGAACGCTCCCACGAAAATGGAGACGGCTATGCCACGTTTTTGGGGGCCGGCGCATACTATCACTATCGTCCGGTTATCATTGACGCGCTCATCTCCCGCGGCGAGTTTCTCACTGCTTACACCCCTTACCAAGCTGAGATCTCACAGGGGACGCTGCAGTCCATTTTTGAATTTCAGACCATGATCTGCGAACTCACCGGCATGGAAGTGGCTAACGCGTCCATGTATGACGGCTCCACGGCAGCTGCCGAAGCGGTAATGATGGCGGTCCGCCTCACTGGCCGGCGTTCCGTCGTAATCGCGCGCAGTCTGCATCCGGAATATCGCGAAGTGCTGGAGACTTATGCGCACCATCAAGGTCTACCGCTGAACACCGTGCCATTCACCGACAGCGGCCGGCTCGACCTGAAAGCTCTGGAGAAATCCATCACCCAGGAAACGGCTTGCGTCCTTGTTCAATCACCAAACTTTTTCGGAACCATCGAAGACGTAGCAGCCGTCGCCGACATCGCGCATAAGAAAGGAGCCATGGTGGTGGTCTCGATCGCGGAAGCAGTTTCGCTCGGCATCGTCGAGCCTCCCCGCCAGGCGGATGTGATCGCGATGGAAGCGCAATCGTTCGGTGTGCCACTCGGTTTCGGAGGGCCGTACTGCGGCGTGATCGCGACGCGCGAACAGTTCGTTCGGCAGATGCCGGGTCGTCTCGTCGGCCAGACCACCGACAGAGACGGCAAGCGCGGATTCGTCCTGACACTGGCCACTCGCGAGCAGCACATCCGGCGCGAAAAGGCCACGTCGAATATTTGTACGAATCAGGCTCTCGTCGCGCTAATGGTCAATATTTTCATGACGATCTACGGCAAAGTCGGACTGCGTGAATTAGCGAAGCAGAATCTGGCCAAGACGGCTTACGCCGTGGAACGGTTCGGGAAACATGCGAAATTGCTGTTCTCTGGAGCGCCCCGCTTCAACGAATTCGTGGTCGAGACCCAGGAAGATCCTTACGCCATCAACAGTCGCCTTCTGGGACACAAGATTGTCGGCGGGCTTCCGCTGCGGAAGTTCTATCCGGAACTCGGCAATGCCGCGCTGTGGTGCTGCACCGAGTTGACCGCGCGCACAGTCATCGACAGGGCGGCGGGGGTGGTTGGTGAGAGCCATGGCTCGGTCGGAACCGACACCGAAAGCGATGTCCAGGAAGTGGCGCGATGAAGCACGCCACTCGCAAAGCCACCTGTCACGTCAACCAGAATGAAGGCTTGATCTTCGAGAAGTCATCGCCCGGGAAAGCTGCGTGGAAGCTGCCGCCGCTGGATGTCCCCGAAGTGGACACGTCAAAGCTTCTGGGGTCGAGCGAAAGAAGAGATCTGGGCAATATGCCCGAGCTGAGTGAGATCGAAATCATCCGCCACTTCACCCGGCTTTCCACCTGGAACTACGCCATCGATCTCGGAATGTACCCGCTGGGCTCCTGCACCATGAAGTACAACCCGCGCGTGAACGAAGTGGTCGCACGCCTTGATGGTCTGGCCAACGCGCATCCTTACCAGCCGGAGCGAATTTCGCAAGGCGCTTTGCGCATCATGAAGACGCTCAGTGACTGCCTGACCGAAATCACTGGCATGGACGCCATCACGCTACAACCCGCTGCTGGCGCGCACGGCGAACTGACGGGCTTGCTTATGGTGCGCGCCTATCACCAGTCGAAGGGTGCTCCGCGAAAAAAGATTCTGATTCCCGACTCCGCTCACGGCACTAACCCAGCGACTGCCGCGATGGTCAACTACGCCGTGGAGAATCTTAAGTCGAACTCGCGAGGCATGGTGGATGTCGCAGCGCTCCAGACACAGATGAACGAGGACGTCGCTGCACTGATGCTGACCAATCCCAACACGCTGGGCGTTTTTGAGCAGGAAATCCACAAGATTGCCGACATCATGCACGCCAAAGGCGGCCTGCTCTACATGGACGGCGCCAACATGAACGCGCTGGTAGGGAAAGTGCGGCCCGGCGATTTCGGCGTGGATCTGATGCACCTTAACCTGCACAAGACTTTCTCCACGCCTCACGGCGGAGGCGGACCTGGGTCAGGTCCAGTAGCGGTGAAGCGCATCCTGGAACCGTTTCTTCCCACGCCAGTCGTCACTACGAAAACAGGCGGCATGCTCGGCTTCGACTACAACCGGCCGCAGTCCGTCGGCCGGGTGCGCGCGTTTTACGGCAACTTCGGAATGTTCGTGAGGGCCCTGGCGTACACCTTGGCGAACGGCCCTGATGGGTTACGCCAAACCACGGAAGACGCCGTGCTCAACGCGAATTACATCCGCAAAGGATTGGAAAGTATCTACGATCTTCCTTACTCAACCCCAACCATGCATGAAGTCGTCTTCAGCGACAAAGTGCAGGCTAAGAAGGGCGTGAAGACTATGGACATCGCCAAGCGGCTGATTGATTACGGCTTCCATCCTTATACGACGGCATTTCCGCTGATCGTATCCGGAGCCTTGATGATCGAGCCTACCGAAAGCGAGTCGAAGGAGGAGCTTGATCTATTTATTGAAGCGATGAAGTTCATAGCGGACGAAGTGCAAGAAGATCCGCAGATGGTGCTGGATGCGCCGCACACGACGCGAGTGTCAAGGCTCGATGAAACCGCGGCGGCCCGGAAACCGGTTTTACGTTGGAAACCCAGCTAGTTTTAACCGCTTGCTCGCTGTGCCTACATTTTCTCTTTGATCTCGATCGAAGCCTGCGTGTTTTCCCAGCTGATTCGGAGAACAGAGGAGTCGGCCTTCTGGTCGTATGCGATGGTGAAATTCTCCACTGGAGACGGTGTTTTCGAGACATTCATGTCGACACGCGCCAGGTCGTTGGAAGCACCTGGATAGTCCGTGCCCCACTCGCCGGTCTTCTTGCTGATCACAAGCGTCCACTTGTCGGTCCCGGGAACCGTGAAAATCGTATAGCTGCCGGCGGGGACATCCTGGCCGCCAACGCTCAGGTTAGCAGTGGTGACAAATGTGGTCGATTCGTTTGCGCCGGTTCGCCATACTTCACCGTACGGCACGACTCCGCCGAAGATTTTGCGTCCCTTCGCGCGCGGGCTGGAGTAGTTGGTTTGAATAGTCTTACCGTCGGCGAACTTGCAACTGGCCGTGGCAGGCGGGCTGGGCCTCTTACTCTTGTCCTGCTGGGCAGCAGCAAAAAGCGTGAATGTGAGCAGCGATAGAGCGACCAGTGCAAAGCATTTCTTCATGAATCTCTCCTTTGGCAGCACGTAGCTAACTGCTTGGACGTAAAAATCAAGAGCCGGACAGCAGGCCACGGCAATTATGCCCCAGGCATGGCGGACGGTACAATCGCTTCATGCCGGTATTCAACGAGAAGCAAGAGGAACTGGAACACTACGAGACCATGATGGGTATGCCCCGCGGGCGTCTTGCTGTCACCATGGACATCATCACCGATGCCATGGGGCTGGTAGGCCAACACGGTGTCTACTGCCAGAGCCAGCGCTGGCCGGGCAAGCCGGTGATGGACATCCAGATGATAATGAAGAGCCTGACGGACGCGAAAGAATTGATTCAGAGCGTGATGGAAGAGTTGAAGAAAGAGAGGGGACACAACCTCTAGCCTAGCGTGTACTTTCCTCGTTCAATCAGTTTCTGAGCGATCTGCTGGCGCAACTCAATCGTATTGAAGGGCTCATGTTTAGCTAGACGGCGGAAAATAGCGAGCTGCGTCCGCAACATGTCGCCCTCAGCGACGGCTGCGATCACCTTCTTTGCCGCAGCTTCGATCTTCTCTGTGGCTTGCGAGAGATAGACGCGGGTCATGGCAATTGGCAGAGCAGCCGCTGACTCGCCTTTACTCTCCGCGATCTTTTGTGCGCGCAGAACGGCTGACTCCATGGCGTAGATCTCAATTGTCATGTCGGCGATTGCGCCCATGATTTCCTGCTGGTCCTGAATCGCCTGCATGTATTTCTGGGTGGCCGACCCAGAAACAAAGAGGGCAAGCTTCTTGGCTTGCGCCATTAGCTTGCGTTCTTCGGCGAGCGGCCCATCGAAGTCTTCGCCTCGCGCAGGTCCGGCGAGAACTTCATCCATCAGCTTCTTGATGGCAGGCATGAGCGGCAACTGCCCAGACATTGCTCGTTTAAGCAAAAAGCCGGTAATAATCAGGCGGTTGATTTCGTTGGTGCCTTCGAAGATGCGGTTGATGCGAGCATCGCGGTAGGCGCGCTCGGCGGGATACTCCTCGACAAAGCCGTAGCCACCGTAAATCTGCACGGTTTCGTCGACAACGTAGTCGACCATCTCCGAGCCCCACACCTTGATGATCGAGCACTCGACGGCGTATTCCTCGATGGCTTTACGAGTTTCTTTCGCAGCGTCGGCCCCGGCCTTGTCGACTTCTGCCAGCGCAACGTCCATCATGCCCACAGTACGATAGACCAGAGCTTCACCGGTGTAGACACCGACGGCCATATTGGCCAGCTTTTCGCGCACCAGACCGAAATCAGCGATAACTTTTCCGAAAGCCTTGCGTTGTTTGGCGTAGCCGATGGCGTTTTCCAGTGAGAGACGCGCGCCGCCCACGCACATGGCGCCCAGCTTAAAGCGCCCGACATTCAGGATGTTGAAGGCGATGACGTGCCCTTTACCGATTTCGCCGAGCACGTTTTCGATCGGGACTTTGCAGTCATTCAGAATAATTGGGCAAGTGGAAGATCCGCGAATCCCCATTTTGTGCTCTTCCGCGCCGACGGAAAATCCTGGAAGAGTCCTCTCGACAAGAAACGCGGTGAACTTTTCGCCGTCAACTTTGGCAAACACGGTGTACAGGTCAGCGAAGCCGGCGTTGGTGATCCACATCTTTTCGCCGTTGAGGATGTAATGCCTGCCATCAGGCGAAAGGACAGCGCGGGCACGACAGTTCAGGGCGTCCGAGCCGGAAGAAGCCTCCGAGAGCGCATAGGCACCGACAATCTCTCCCGTTGCCAGCCGCGGCAGATATTTCTTCTTCTGTTCTTCGGTACCGAAATAAACGATGGGCAGCGTGCCGATGCCGGTGTGTCCGCCCCAAGTCGTGGCAAAGCCCGCGTACTTGGCAATGTGGTCCGCGATCACGGCAGCGGTGACTTTGTCCATTTCGAGGCCGCCGTAAGCTTCGGGAATCTCCGCCGAGCTCAGGCCGAGTTCGCCGGCTTTCTTTAACAGATTGCGAGTGATGGAGAAGTCTTTGTGCTCCATCTTCTCGACGTTGGGAAGGATTTCCTTGATAGCAAACCCTTCCGCTGTCTGGCCGATGAGTTGATGCTGCTCGGTGAAGTCTTCAGGGGTAAAGACTTCGTCAGGCTTACAATCTTCGAGAAGAAAGCTGCCGCCGGAGATTTTGGTGCTCGGAACTAATGACAGCGTAGCCATGAATTATTCCTCAAAAGAGAATTCACCACAGAGGCCAGAGAGAACGCCCTAATTCTACAGCTAGAGGGCGACGAAATCTCAGTGCCTCTATGTCTCTATGGTTAATTGAGGTATTGGCCTTTCGTGCCGACTTGCGGCAATGGCGGTATCATCTGCAGTTACGAAAGATTCTCGAAGATCCCTGCTGCTCCCATGCCACCGCCTACACACATCGTCACCAAGCCGTACCGTGCATTGCGACGCTTCATCTCGCGGATGATCGTCGCAGTCAGCTTCGCTCCAGTACATCCCAACGGATGACCGAGGGCTATGGCACCGCCGTTAGGATTGACTTTCTCGGGATCAAGGCCGGCTTCTTGCATTACCGCCAGCGACTGCGCCGCGAAGGCTTCGTTCAGCTCGATCACATCGATGTCGGACAGCTTGAGTCCAGCTAACTTCAGCGCTTTGGGGATCGCGAACACGGGGCCAATACCCATTTCTTCGGGCTTGTACCCGGCAGTCGCGAAAGAAACATAGCGCACCAGCGGCTTAATGCCGAGGGCGTTGGCGCGATCAGCGGACATGACCACGGCCGCAGCGGCGCCATCGGAAGTTTGTGACGAGTTTCCTGCAGTCACGGTGCCCTTGGCGTGGAAGGCGGGCTTGAGGGAGAGCAGGGCTTCGAGCGAAGTATCTGCGCGCGGGCCTTCGTCTATTTTGAAGATAATTTCCTGGCGTTTTGGCTTTGAGCCATTGGGCGTGGTAAAGCTCACCGGCACGGGCACAGTTTCATCCGCGAATTTCCCAGCCTGAATCGCCGCCAGCGCCTTCTGATGGCTGCGCAGAGAGAACTCGTCCGCGGCCTGGCGCGTGATGCCGAAGCGCTCGGCGACGCGTTCGGCGGTGAGGCCCATGGTGAGGTAGGCGTCGGGATAATGATCCACTAGCCAGGGATTGGGCGAAATTTTGTGCCCGCCCATCGGAATCATGGACATGGATTCGGTGCCGCCGGCCACGATGATCTCCGCGCCGCCGCTCATGATCCGCTCGGCCGCCATGGCAATCGCCTGCAGGCCGGAAGAGCAGAAGCGATTGATGGTGAGCGCTGAAACCTCCACCGGCAGCCCCGCCCTGAGCGCCGCGATGCGAGCCACGTTCATGCCTTGCTCAGCCTCGGGCGTGGCGCAGCCCAGGATGACGTCTTCGATCTGTTTCGGATCGACCGCGGGCACGCGTTCGAGCGCGCCCTCAATCGCGACCGCGGCCAATTCATCGGGGCGCGTGTTCCGGAGCGTGCCTTTCGAGGCGCGCCCAACAGGGGTACGGACGGAGGATGCAATAATTACTTCACGCATGGGAACTCCAGCCATTAGCAATCGGCGATTACCACTTAGCCGAACCGTGTTAGGTTTCGGTCACCAATGCATTAGATGTTTGTCATTCCGAGCCGGCTTCAGGGCTGAGAAAGGCGCTTTCGATCATGCTTTCGCCCAGTCTTGCCAAACCAAGCCCTTCACTCGCGAGAACTCGGATACGTTTGCCGTCACCAGTGTCAGTGGGCGCTTGAGTGCCTGTCCGGCAATCAGGACATCATACGCTCCGATAGGTTTGCCGGAGGTTTCGAGCGCCGCTCGAACCGAACCTGCGATTCGAGCATCCTCCTTGTCGAAGGGAAGCAAGAGAATTGGACCCGCCATGAAGGTTTCCACGCGTTTAGTGTTGAACTCCTGGCGTGAACTCTTGGCGACGCCGTACCACAATTCGAAAAGCGCCACCGACGAGACAAATACTTGCACGCCCGCCGTGGCGGCTTTCTGAAGCCGCTTGCGGACTGACACCGGACTTCCATTGATCAGGGCGATGCAAGCGTTCGTATCCAGCAGGTAATCCACTAGAAGATTTTTCGTTTGGGCGTGATGGGCTGGCCGCGTCTGCTGGGCATAAACGGCTCGGAGCTAAACCGGTCCAGCTCTTCAAACCATCGGGTGGTATCAGGAATGAGCGGCTCGAGCAGCACTCCTTTATCGACCCGCCGGATGCGCACGCGGTCTCCCTCAAAACGGAACTCTCGGGGCAGCCGTACTGCCTGGCTGCGGCCATTCTGGAAGAGCTTGGCAATGTCGGTTTTCGGCACCTTCGACTCCTGTCCAATAGTATATATCAAAAATATATACCAGACAATAATCTAAGGATGCCTCCGCTCTCGCCCAACTGGTAGGCGACTTTTCGTAAACAACGAGATACTTCATTTCATACCTGCCAGCTTCACGATATGGCCAAATGACTCGATAACATCTGCACCAAAAGCAAACCGGGCCGTTATCGGCCCGGCGCCTCAACCTGTCCAGCTAGCAAAGCAATTATGAGTAGCTGCCACTCGGAAAGTCAATATTACTTGAGGAGCCTGCCTGTCCAGAGGCTCCCCGCCAGCTTCCCTACCAACACAGGGAGCCTGCGGACCCGGCGGGACTCGAACCCGCACCCTCCAGCTGGACAGGCTGATGTGCTCCCATTACACCACGGGCCCCAACCCAGCCTAATGAGGCCGCCACGAGTCAACAAGTTTGCTCGTCACATCAAGGGAGTTGAGCTTCCAATTTGGGACTGGCAAGTCCTTAGTTCCGCAATGTCTTCCCCGTCTTCAGCGTGTACTGAATTCGCTCTTGCGTCTTGCGCTCGCCACACAACGACTTAAACGCCTCGCGTTCCAAGTCCAAAATGTACTGCTCGCTCACCGGCGTGCCTGAGGTTACATTTCCGCCGCAGAGGACTTCTGCAACTTTGGTGGCAATTTTCACTTCGTGATCCGTGATGTAATCGGCCTGACGCATAAGATGGACGCCCATCTTGAGAGCGGCCAGGACATTCTCACCAGGGGCGGGGATGTCGGTGCGGGACTGTGGGGGCTCGTGTCCGGCGCGCACAAGTTCGAACGCGCGGGCCTTGGCTTCCGATAGAACACGCTCGCGGTTCATGGTGATGCTGTCGGAATTGCTTAAGAAACCGAGGCCACGAGCTTCCTGGGCAGAGGTTGAAACTTTCGCAGTGGCGACAATCTCAAAAGCTCTCTTCATGGCCTCCATCAGCTCGACCGATTCGCCGCGCCCACCCGGACGGATTGCCGCCGCGCTATCAACAGCCCGCAGCAGCATCTCCTTGCAGCCGCCTCCGCCAGGCAGAAGCCCAACGCCAACTTCGACCAGTCCCATATAAAGTTCAGCGTGAGGCTGGCAAACGGCGGAGTGCAGAGAAATCTCGCAGCCTCCACCGAGAGTCATACCGAAGGGCGCTACCACCACGGGCTTGGGAGAGAACTTGATGGCCTGGGTCATGCCCTGGAATTGGCGGATGGCAAGATCGACGTCATCCCACTCTTCTTCCTGGATGGACATGAGCAGCAGCATCACGTTAGCGCCGACGGAGAAGTTGGCTGCATCATTGGTGATCACGAAGGCGTCGAAGTTGTCGCCCAGCCCTCCCGGTTTGAGGGTTTGCAGGATAAGCTGGACGATATCCCCTCCAATGGAATTCATCTTAGAGTGGAACTCGATGCAGGCAACACCGTCACCGAGGTCTACGAGCGACGCGCCGGAATTCTTTTTGATCACGCCCTTAGACTTTTTCGCAACTTCCACCGACCACACACCGTTGGGTACTTTGACCGGTTCGTAGTTCGCGGTTCTCAGGTCCCAGTAGACGCGGCCGGAGGCAGTCTTGGGATCATCCAGGTACCACGACTTTTTTCCGGCGGCGAGCAACTGTTCCACGTTCCCTGCGATTGGATGAGCTTCTTTTTTCATGCGGGCGACGGTGGCTTCCACGCCGGCAGCGTCCCAGAGCTCGAAAGGGCCAAGTTCCCAGTTGAATCCAAGCCGCATGGCACGATCGATCTCGACGATGGAATCGGAAATCTCAGGAATACGGTTGGCGGAGTAGGCCCAAAGATCCGAAAGAGCTGACCATAGAAATGCGCCTGCCTTGTCGCCTTTCTGGGGTTGGCCGCCATCGAGGCCCAACAGCATGCGCAGACGCACAGCGGTTTCCTCGACGTTCTTCGCCATGTCGATGGACGGAAATTTGGTTTTCTGAAGAGGACGGTATTCGAGCGTTTTCCAATCGAGAACGAAGCGTTCGTCTTTTGCGCTTTCGGCGGGCGAGGGCGCCCGCCCCACATTTTTCTTGTAGAAGCCACCTTTGGTTTTATCACCCAGCCATTTGCGATCGAGCATTTGACGAAAAAAATCGGGAAGTTTGAGGTCGCTGCGTTCATCAGGAACAGCGGGCGAGGGTGCCCGCCCCACACGTTCCCCAGTCATGTTGCTGACGACATGGCCGAGAACATCGAGACCAACGAGATCAATGGTGCGGAAGGTTGCAGACCTCGGCCAGCCAACGGCTTGACCGGTGAGCGCGTCTACTTCTTCGATGGAAAGGTCCATTTCCTGCATGAGTTGCATGACGTTGAGAACGGAAAACGTACCGATCCGATTGGCGATGAAGTTAGGCGTGTCCTTGGCGTGAACAATTCCCTTGCCCAGATGGACGTCGCAGAAATGGCTAACGGCGTCGATCGCGGCGCGGTCAGCTTCCGGCGTCGGAATCAACTCCAGCAGGCGCATGTAGCGCGGCGGATTAAAGAAGTGCGTACCAAACCAGGAACGGCGGAAATCGTCGGAAAATCCTTCAGCGATCTTGCCTACGGGAAGCCCGCTGGTATTCGTGGTGATGATGGTGCCCGGCTTGCGAACGGCTTCCACCTTCTTTAGCAGCGCCCGTTTGATATCGAGGTCCTCGACTACAGCCTCGATGATCCAGTCCACCTCGGTAAGACGCGTTAGGTCATCGTCGAAGTTTCCGATTGTGACCAGGCGTGCGAGCGAAGGCTCCATGAAAGCGGCGGGCTTGGATTTTTTGGCGGCCTCGAGACCCGCAGCGGCGAATTTGTTGCGGTTGATGGCATCGGCATCGGGTGGAACGATGTCCAGCAGATGGCTGGGAATGCCGGCGTTGGCAAAGTGCGCGGCGATGCGAGCGCCCATGGTTCCGGCGCCGAGGACAGCAACTCTATGAATGCTTTTCATGGCTAGGGCAGTTTATCTATCGCCCAGTCATCTTTGCCAGCCCTGACGACAATGATTCGGGAATAGCGCGCGTGACGCGATTTTCGCGCACCCGAGCTGACGTCGAACAGCACCACTGGGAAGGAGTAGCGTCCAGCCTTCAGTTTCTTTCCGCGATTGATCTCGAAGGCTGGCTGCGCAGCGGGCACCCACGAGAAGAATGTCTCCAGGCGGTCTTCAGAAGTATGGGCTTTTGCAGCGTCAGTGAGCATGACCAGGCCAGTTTCGTGATCCTGCGTCTGCCAGGCGTGGAGGAAGCGGTTGGAGGCGGCGAGGGCGGCGACGTAGTCGGGGTCTGCGGTGGGCGAGCTGGTCCGGGCGGGGAGTTGCGGGGGGCACAATATAGAGAGGAAGAGAGTCATTAAGACAGCACCCGCAGAAAATGAGACTTTCACGAGCTCCATTATGGAGGATGGAGAAACTTCATCCAAGGTACGACGAAGGTTCGTGTGTCGGCACGAATCGGGGCCCCCGGATCCGACTGCGCTCAGGGCAGACTCTCGCTTCCCAAGGAATGCTCCCTCGGGATGACAAGCAAACTGAGACACTGGCAGGTTCTCTTCAATTTGGCGTCCGAAAATAAGTTGAGCTACCATTTGCCGCTTGAAGGGAGAGTGACGATGGGCGGCGCTAGCCGACGTGAGTTCATTGCTCAGCTATCAGGGCTCAGCGGGTTAGCTATTATGCGAGCTTCAGGTTTGAATCTTGTGGCTGCACAAGAGCGGCCCTCGACCGATGCTCTCGTTGCACGCATGAAGTGGATGAATGAGCCAGCATCATGGAACGTTTCACAGGGCCTGATTATTGCTCACAGCAAGCCGAAAACCGATTTCTGGCGAAAGACCTTTTACGGATACACAACCGACAACGGTCACTTCCTCCATCTGGCAGTGACGGGCGACTTCACCTTCGAGGCTCGCATCGGCGGAAACTACCACGATCTCTATGATCAGGCCGGCCTGATGGTCCGAGTGGATGCCGAGAACTGGATGAAGTGCGGCACAGAGCTCGTAGACGGTGTGCGTCACGCGAGCGTGGTGTTTACCCGTGAGTTTTCTGACTGGTCCACGATGAATGATTTGTCAAACGACGGGCCGGTCTGGTGGAGGGCGGTACGAACCAAAGATGCAGTCGAGGTTCTTTGCTCACTGGATGGAAAGAAATACGCGTCAGTCCGGCAAGGCTATCTGGTTCCCGGGCGCCCGGCCGAGGTTGGTATCATGTGCGCGTCGCCGGAAGGCAACGGATTCGAATCCACTTTCGAGGACCTCAAGCTGTCTGCCGCGACGCCCACGAGTTAAGCAATGAGCTTAGCCAGCACGAAGGCGGCAGCAGCCGCGAGGCCGCCGATCACCACGGTCTGGGACGCACTGCGAAGCGGACGTGTGCCGGTGAAGCGTCCTTTCATATATCCGAAGATTCCGAGCGCCGCCAGCGTGACCACGGCGGAAAGCACCAACCCTCGCGAAGCGCTGGAAAGCACGACATAAGGCGAAAGCGGAATCATGCCACCAGCAACATATGCCCCGGCAATAGTCGCTGCGCTGGTCACCGCGCGCCGCGGATCCGGTTCTTCCAGACCGAGTTCGAAGCGCATCATGAAATCCACCCAGGCGTCGGGGCGGCGGCTGAGCGCTTCGACCACGGGCGTGCTTTCTTCTTTGGTCATTCCATAAGCCTGAAAGACTAGGCTGACTTCAGCTTTCTCTTCTTCTGGAATTTCTCTCACCTCGCGCTCTTCTCTGGCGCGCTCTTGCTCGTAGTGCTCCGCGTCGCCCCGTGCGGCCAGATAACCTCCCAGGCCCATGGCAATCGAGCCGGCGGCAATCTCGGCCAATCCGCCAACCACGATTAAGCGTGTGTTTTGGACTGCTCCCGATAATCCGGCGGCTAGGGCAAAGGGCACGGTAAGTCCGTCGGACATGCCAATCACCACGTCTCGAACAAAGTTGCCGGCGGTGAAGTGTTGCTCGATGTGTGTGGTCCGAGTCATTCGGTTAAGCCTCTGGGGTGTGATTCTAAGTATTGCTTGGCTCGCTGAACCATGTCGCGTTCCCCTTTGTAGGC
Source organism: uncultured Acidobacteriota bacterium (assembly GCA_963696025.1). Lineage (GTDB taxonomy): Bacteria > Acidobacteriota > Terriglobia > Terriglobales > Acidobacteriaceae > JABCYV01. The sequence continues at coordinate 578,322 of CAVOII010000010.1, read as the reverse complement.
AAGCTTCCGCATAGCCTCGTCGAGCGCGATCCAGATGGCTCGTTTGACCTCGACTCGCATCTCTGGAGAAATATCGTCGATGCGGCCCGCCTGGTATCGCAACAGATAAAAGCTAACTATCTTGAACACGCGCTCCTGGTCTCCCCACGAGCGCACATAAACGTACTTGATGTCGCCCAGTTTCGTGACCGGGGATGCGACTAGTCCGGTCTCCTCTCGAACCTCGCGAATGGCCGTCTGCTCGGGCTTTTCGCCCGGATCGACCAGTCCTTTGGGCAAAGCGAGTAACAGTTTATGTGACCTTTTCTTCGCAGTCTTGGAGGCGGCGACCTCCCTTTGTGGCTCTATGGCGGCCACGGTCCAGCCCTCCGCCGTGTGGCGCACCACCACCCCTCCGGCGGAGATCTCCCGTGCCATGAGCCACAAGTTATCAGGATCACGGGAGTTAGTCACCGCCGGAGAGCCCTGGGCGGCGTGTCTCCGAAGGTAACCTAAGGAGCGAACGGAAGTGCTGAAACGCCATGGTCTCCGCTGGCATCTTATTTGCTAGGTATTTGATAAGTACGTACTGGGCAAGACCGGGAGGATGTGAGGTTTTCCCGTGAAGGGTCTGGACAAAATTGTTCGTTCGGTGCGGGCAATCGGGCGGGGCCTTTCTGGGCTGCCTGAGCCAGCACCAGCCACCACGAGTATCGGAGTGGCGCTCGGTGGAGGTTTTGCCCGCGGCATCGCGCACATCGGCGTCCTCAAAGTTCTCGAAGCAGAAAACATCCCTATTACCTTTATCGCTGGCACCAGCGTCGGCGCACTGATCGGCGCGGCCTATTGCAGCGGAGTTTCCGTGGCGGAACTTGAGCTGATTGCCACGCGCGTACGCTTCAAGCACTTTGCCCGCTGGACTCTTTCGCGCTACGGCTTTGCCAGCAACCAGCGCATGATCGGTTTTCTCAGCAGCGTTCTCAAGGTCAAAACATTTGAAGAATTGCGCATCCCGCTGGCGGTGACGGCCACGGATTTCTCCACTGGTGCGGGGGTGGTATTTCACTCCGGACCGCTGGTTGACCCGGTGCGGGCAAGTTGCGCCTATCCCGGGATGTTCCAGCCAGTAAAAGTTCGCGGACATCTGCTGGTGGATGGCATGCTGGCGCACACCGTCCCGACGGTTCCCTTGCGCGAAATGGGAGCCGAACACGTCCTGGCGGTGCACTTAAAGGGAACGTGGACCAACGGAGATGGACCGCGGCATTTGTTCGATGTGATCGGCCAGTGTTTCGCGATTGCGCAGGAAATGAATTGCGAGCGCTGGAAACAGGCGGCTGATTTAGTAATCGAGCCCGATGTCAAAGGCTACAAATACGATGACTTCGAGCACAGCGCAGAGCTGATCCGCGCCGGAGAAGCAGTGACGCGGGCGGCCCTACCGGAATTACGCAAGTGGCTGCAAGTGGAACCTAGCCGTGCGCAACTGAAGAAACCGTCTGTGGTACTGCCAGCAACCGCGCCGGCAAAGTGATTTTTCTCCTAGGCCCAGCCCGGGCAGGTAAGTGATTCTCAGCTTGACGGGTGGCCCACGCGATCGATTCCATATCTACTTTCGAGGTGCCCCGTCCAAGTTCTGCTTGGGCGGGGATTTTTGCGTGTGTCTGTGATAAATGAACATCGAAAACCCCGTCCAAGCTCTGCTTGGACGGGGCACCCCCCTTGCTGCAATCCCACACCTGCAGAGAACGCTTCTACACAACATACTTAAACGGCCTAATTCCACTGCTCTTCCAGAAGTAGGTCAGGATAATCACACTTGCCCGCTGCATAGGCGCACCAAAGGGAGGTGAATACGTATCGCTTCACCGCCATCACCGCTAGCAGTATCGCCAGATTCGCCACTCCGAAGATCATCATGTCTTTCACCTTCGAGAACAAAAGCGAGCCGCATGTCGCTATGACATAGAAAACCGCAACCACAGTATTATTCGTGGCCTGATTGATGTACACGATGCTGTTGCCCTTGACGAAAATCTGCGTTGGGTACGCGGTCAGAGCCCAAAGGATATAGAGAGCCGTCAAGCCGCCAATGACGAGGAATGGGAGCATGCGTCTGCGGCGTCGCGTCGGGTTCAAATAGAAGCACGCTGAGTGGTAGTACAAATGGAAGCAGCCCCTGCGCATACAGCATGAACGCCGCACCCATGTTGTGCGTAACCTGGGATGACAGCATTCCGTCAAGCCCGAGCCAAACGAAGCCTTCGATGCACTGGTGAATTGCAAACAGCGCAGGGAGAGATGCAAACAGAAGTTCGCGCCTGTGTTTCACTCTGGTCAAAGTCAGGACACCGACTGTTCCCAGAGCTCCGCTGCCAACAAAATTCGCCGCCGCTGAAAAGCACATTTCTCGACCTTCCTGCACTCTAATCTCTCGACAAGCTCAACGAATCTTGGGCTCATTCAAGTATCACAAATCCGCAATTCGTTCAATTGGTCGCACGCTGCTAGAAGTCGTGGCATCGCTCAAGTTCCCCACTCAAGCCAAAAACGGGCTTGAGTGGGGAACTCACCCGCCTAAGTTCCATCATCCCGAGCGGAGCCAGCGATTCGCAAAGCGCAATCGCTCGGCGCAGTGGGTAGTGTCCTAACAGTGCGTTGAAAACTCACGCCGAGTTAGCGTTCACTCGGAAGCATCATCATTCTGATTCGTGCGGGAGAAACAAAATCCGAAGCGGCACCTGCTACTCAGCAACAGGCTGAAGCTTCGCCTTCCAACCTGTAGGTGAGTCTTCAAATGGATCGCTTCGTTGAGCGTGAGCGATACCGAGATCGTAGCCCCGGATGATTACGATCCGCAGTCGATCTCGATCCGCCGCGTGCGGATCGTTCTCCAGAATTCGTGATGCGACTTGGCGTGCGAACCCTTCTTCCTGATTTTGCCGCCCCGACGGACACATTTACAACGTAAATTGTCTTCTTCTCGGCACCTGACCAAGGTGTCCACGTCAAATCGCTTACGCCTGCGGATTGGACGTGATCCATATCTTCAACGACCCGTGCGTCCGACAACATAGCTGGAAAATCGGCAAGCTTCATGAGCTTTGATTCCAAAACCTTGCCGCCGATGACTGCCACCACAACCAATGCGCCAAGAACCGCCCAGGGCCCCCTCCAAATCGGGTGGACGACCAAAGCCCCCGATTTGTCTGCATCCGCAACGTAGCTCCCCGCCGCCAGATCATGAACACCTTGTCTGGTTCTGCGGTTGAACAGGACGAGGTAGATGGTAGTTGCCCCCAGTCCAAAAATAACGCCGGTCAGAAGGTACATCACAATCTGAGGTGTACGGGTGATCGGCAGCGTGAGCCGATTGAGGAAGAATGGCGCACTGAGCACGAGGTATCTTATCAACGACTTCGACACCGAAATCGGCTCGCCATTGGCATTGTGACCACTTGGAGATGCATCGCACGTTTCCCTAGTGTTTGCCCCTTCCCAATTCGGCTGTTCAAAAGGACAAAATATGGAACAGCAAGGCGGAATCCCACAAGGCGTCCCCAAGCCCCAAGGCGTGAGAAGAACTCGAAGAACGGTAGAGCAATCAAAGTTCCGGCTATTCCGACTACGATCCTTGAGGATCGCCAGTCAGCGGAGGTGAAAAAAGGCTCATCAGTGCGCCTCAATACCTTGCAGGAATGCACCGCATTGTCGCAAAGATGTCCGCAGCAAGCAATGACGTAACGCCGAATCGCGCCGCGTTTCAAGCCGCTGAGTAGGACGAAGGGCCGTTTTGGGGCCTGCGGGCGGGGCGCCCGCACCACACTACAGCTTCGCTCGGCTGAGCGGCCAGCTGACACCTGCCCCTACGTGAGCAGTAAGGGGGTCGAGCTAGGCGCTAGAGGCTAGACGCTCGAAGCCAGCAGCCAGAAGCTGCCTACTTCATCACCCCGCGCTGGGCGATGCCGATGTTGTCGCGGGTCGTGTTCTTCACCAGGTACATCATTTCGTCGGCTTGGCGGATTACGTCGTGCGGGGTCTTGGCGTCGTGTGGGTAGGTAGCCACGCCGATGGAGGCGCGGACGTTCAGATTTAGTCCTTCTTCCTCACAGAATGTGCTGGTGCGCAGGCTATCGCGCAAGCGGCGCGCCACCACTAGCGCGGAATCTTTCCCGGTCTGCGGCAAAAGGATCACAAATTCGTCGCCGCCATAGCGGAAGGCGTAGTCAATTAAGCGAAGCTGGGCCTTAACAAGATACCCGATCTCAGCCAGCAACTTGCTTCCAATCAGATGCCCGTGAGTATCGTTGACCTGCTTGAAGTGGTCGAGGTCGATGAACAAAACGGTGAACTCATAGCCGAAGCGCGCCGAGCGGTAGACCTCAGTTTCGAGCGTCTTGTAAAGATGGCGCGCGTTATAGAGGCCAGTGCAATCGTCGGTGATAGTAAGTTCCTGGATCTTTTCCACCGAGCGGGCATTTTCAATCGCGATGGCGGCATAGTCGCTGAGCGACTGCAGAAAGAAAGACTCCTGGTCGGTGAAGTGGTCCATATCGACGTTGACCAGTTGAATGACGCCCAGGACGCGGAGTTTCGAGCGCAGCGGCACACAGATGATGGAACGCGTCTCCCACTTGGTCATCTCGTCGATGCGCTTGGCAAAGCGTGGATCGGTCATCACGTCGGGGACAATCAGGCGCTCACCGTGCTTGGCGACCCATCCGGCGATTCCCTCCCCCACTTTGAGGCGTACATTTTTCAAGGCCTCGGCGGCGCTTCCGACCGCAATCGCGAAGTAGAGCTCATCGCGTTCTTCGTCCACCATGAGCAGCGACCAGGTGTCGGGACGGAAGTATTCCGCCATCTTTTCCATGATGGTTTGCAGAATGGAATCAAGGTCAAGCGAGGAGGTGAGGGCCTTGGCCACATCATGAAAGATGCCCAATTCCTGGACTTTGCGATCAGCACCGGCGGCCTTGGTCATGAACAGCGGTCCTCAATGCGAGCGGGAAGTGCTGAAATTATAAGCGGCGCCGGAAAGGACGGGCAACCAACCAAAGTAACGCGTACCCTTGAAGCCACGTGTCAAAAGGACGCCGGGAGCCGTTCCGCACAGTAAGTCCGATTTATTTGTAACCGTTAATACTGCGGTTCCGGCCCCAGCGGCATTTTAGTAGTGGTGCCATTTGAGAAGGAAGCGAGCCAAACACGCGATTATTGCCTCGCAAAGAACCCGAGGCCTCGCGTGGCTCGCCCGAATCCCCTTCGACTACGCTCAGGGCAGGCTTTCACTGCGCAAAGAACGCTTGCTCAGGATGACAACCAAACTGCACCACTACCCGCATTTTCATCCGTTCCGCAGCCCTCGATTTAACATATATTTATGGGCAAACCGGACTTAGGCTGTAGCCGTCCGGGGGAGGAGAGCGCGTGGAATCATTTGGCGCGCGATTGAAACGGGAACGCGAGCAGCGGAAAGTCACGCTGGACGAAATCTCCCTGTCCACCAAAATCGGCACGCGCTTCCTCCGAGCTTTGGAGGAAGAACACTTCGAGCAACTTCCCGGCGGCATCTTTAATAAGGGCTTCGTTCGCGCTTACGCCCGCCATCTCGGTATGGACGAAGAACAAACCATCTCCGAATACCTGCTGGCCTCTGGGACGGCGCAACCCGAGAAGCAACCGGAGGCCGTCCGCGAATTGGAGCTGAGAACCGAGGAAGACACCCAGGCAGCCGCTCGGATCCCGTGGGGCGTGCTTGCCGTTATCCTTTTACTCGTGGCTTTGGGTTTTGCGCTTTGGGGCTTCCACTCGCGGGAAAGATCCGCCAGTCCGAGTGTAGAAACAGCACCGGCCGATAACCAGACTTCACCGCCAGCGCCTGCGAATACTGACACAAAAAAGCCTGCGGCGTCTGAATCTTTGGCCGCTCCTAGCACCGCCAGCGTGAGCACGGCAGAATCTTCGGCAGCGACACCCAGCTCGGGCCCTGCGTCTGACGCCTTTGTGGTGTTGATTTCGGCCCGAGAAAATTCATGGCTTACCATTACGGTAGACGGCAAACAGATCATGAACGACACCCTGATCGCCCCTGGGGAGAAGTCAGTGCAGGGTCAAAAAGAGGTCGTGGTCCGCGCCGGCGACGTGGGCGCTCTGGACTTCTCCTTCAACGGCAAGAAGCTTCCAGTCCAGGGAGACTACGAGCAGGTAAAGACGCTTGTCTTTGACCGGAATGGGTTGCGATCGACGCCGACGAACCAAGCGCCGGAAGCAGCCCAGACTCCTCCACCGTAATTCGTGCTTGCCTCAATCACGTTTCGATAACTTCGTTCCGATCAAAGATTTGCCTTGCCTATGCAGGCCACTGCGCGCGCGAAAACCGCCGGCCAAAAATCGTTGCGTGCTCGGCCCGTCTCTGGTAGTTTATATACACCGTAAGGTGTTCATTTTGCGGTCGTTTGTATTCTCATAGCCCCGCCGGACGAGACGCCCCATTGCTTGAAGGAGAAAATGCTTGTCATCAAAAACCCGTTATCTTTTTACCTCCGAATCCGTAACTGAGGGCCACCCCGATAAGATTGCCGACCAGATTTCCGACGCCGTTCTGGATGCCTGCCTCAGCGAAGACCCGACTAGCCGAGTGGCCTGCGAAACCCTGACCGCTACCGGGCTGGTGGTGATCGCAGGGGAAATCACTACCAAGGCTTATGTGGATTTTCAGGCGCTGGTGCGAGGGACGATTTCCTCCATCGGCTACAACAACGCCCTCTACGGCTTCGACTCCAACACGTGCGCTGTGATCTCCAGTATCAATAAACAATCCGGCGACATCGCCATGGGCGTGGACACCGGCGGCGCCGGCGACCAGGGAATGATGTTTGGATTTGCCTGCAATGAGACGCAGGAACTGATGCCCATGCCTATCTCGTTGGCGCACAAGCTGACCATGCGCCTTTCCGACGTCCGGAAACATGGGAAGTTGCCCTACTTGCGGCCCGATGGTAAGTCTCAGGTCACGGTGGAATACGACGAACATCACAAGCCCCTGCGTGTGGATGCGGTCGTAATCTCAACGCAGCATGCCGAAACTGTCGGCAATGATGAACTACGCAGTGACATCCTGAAGCACGTAATTCAAGCCACCATCCCGGCCCACCTGCTCGATCAGGACACGAAATATCACATCAATCCCACCGGACGTTTTGTGATCGGCGGGCCCATGGGCGACACTGGCCTCACCGGGCGCAAGATTATCGTGGACACCTACGGGGGCATGGGACGTCATGGCGGCGGCGCCTTCAGCGGCAAAGACCCAACCAAGGTCGACCGCTCGGCCGCTTATATGGCACGTCACATCGCCAAGAACATCGTTGCCGCTGGCCTCGCCGATCGTTGCGAGGTGCAACTCGCCTACGCCATCGGCGTCGCCGAACCCGTCAGCATACTGGTCGAAGCCTTTGGCACGGCAAAGGTGGATCCAGCAAGTCTGCCTGCTCTCGTTCGCTCCCATTTCAAGCTGACGCCCAAGGGCATCATTAACTCGTTGAATCTTCGCCGGCCTATTTATTGCAAAACCGCGGCCTATGGTCACTTTGGCCGCACTGATCCGGACTTCACCTGGGAAGCAACCGATAAGGCAGCTAAACTGGCCACCGATGCTGGTTTGCACGAGCCAGTAGCTCATGCTGTGAGCAAGTAAGAATCGTTCGGGAATGGCATTTGAGATTTTCGGACAGGGGTACGAGTGGTGCCATTCGTGCCCCTTCAATTTCCCCAGGTTCGTGTATTCTGAATGGCTGTAGATGTTCATCCGTAATCAAAGCAGAATCTTCATCATTTCTTAAGCGTCACAGGAGAAGTATGTCTACGACAGCGACGCAATTGAATTGTGATATCAAGAATCCGGACTTCGCAGATCTTGGCAAAAGGCGCATCGACTGGGCCAACCAGTCGATGAAAGTTCTGCAAATCATCCGCAAAGAATTCATCAAGAACCAGCCACTGACCGGCATCCGCGTATCCGCGTGCCTGCATGTAACCGCTGAGACCGCGAATCTCGCGATCTGTCTGCGTGACGGCGGCGCCGATGTGGTGCTCTGCGCTTCCAATCCGCTTTCCACCCAGGACGATGTCGCCGCCAGTCTGGTGCGCGACCACGGCATTCCCGTCTTCGCCATCAAGGGCGAGGACAACGACACTTATTACAGCCACATCCTGGCAGCCATCGACCACAAGCCCCACATCACCATGGACGATGGCGCTGATCTCGTGACCATTCTTCACACCAAGCGGCAAGACGCGCTTAACGGCGTGATTGGCGGAACCGAGGAGACCACTACCGGCGTGATTCGTCTCCGCGCCATGGCGAAGGAAGGCGTGCTGCGTTTTCCGATCGTCGCCGTGAACGACGCCGACACCAAGCATCTGTTCGACAATCGCTACGGGACGGGCCAGTCGACGATTGACGGCATTATTCGGGCCACGAACTATTTGCTGGCAGGGTCGAAATTCGTTATCGCCGGATATGGCTGGTGCGGACGCGGGCTTGCCAGCCGCGCACGTGGCGCTGGCGCGGAAGTCATCGTCACTGAGATAGATCCAACCAAGGCGCTGGAAGCGGTGATGGACGGCTTCCGCGTGATGTCCATGACCGAGGCGGCCAGGATCGGAGATGTCTTCTGCACCGTGACTGGTAACAAGAGCGTCCTCACCAAGGACCACTTCGAGATTATGAAGGACGGGGCAATTATCTCGAACTCGGGCCACTTCAACGTCGAGATCGATATTCCGGCTCTGGAAAAGATGTCCTCCTCCAAGCGCACCACGCGCAATTCCGTCGAAGAGTATTCCTTGAAAGACGGCCGCAAGATCAATCTGCTGGGCGAAGGCCGTCTGATTAATCTGGCTTCGGCCGAGGGCCATCCCGCGTCCGTAATGGACATGAGCTTCGCCGATCAGGCGCTTTCGGTCGAGTACATGGTGAAGAATTACAAAACGCTGGAGAAGAAAGTTCACCGCGTGCCGGATGATCTGGATAAGCGAGTGGCGCGGCTCAAGCTGGAGTCCGTCGGTATCAAGATCGACAAGCTGACGGCGGAGCAGGAAGAGTATCTGGCGGGCTGGTCGGAAGGAACGTAGCTCGTGTGGCGCGGGCGCCTCGCCCGCGAGTTCGCCGGGATAACATTAATGGGGCGGCGTGAGCCGCCCCATTTGTTTTTGGGTGGAGCAGCGCTTTAGCGCCGCGTTAGAAAACCGTGTTGTAAGAGCGGCTTTTAGCGGCTAGGCCGGCCGGCGTTTGGCGCGATGGGGCTGCCGCTGGGTGAACTAATCGGGTAGAGGTAGTTTCTTCTCCACTTCTGTTAGGAAGCCTGCTGCTATTTTGAAGACCACGTTTGTGTAAGCGACCATGTCCTTACGCTGTCTTTGTGTGCGCGTTCGTTTTCCTCGCTTTGGTGATTTGGAGAAGTCGACTTCCAACTCGTGGATGATCAGATTCCGTGCGTCAAAAGCAGCCTTCAATTCCGGATCTCCGACAGTGAGGACCTTCTTTCTTTCCAGCTTTAGGTAATCAACCACTTTCTCCAATGCTCTTCATCGTTCGGCGTCGCTTTGCGGGATGACACCGGTTAGAACTCCGATTCCCCGCGTGTACTTCCGGCACCTTCCCTTATCCCCTAACCCTCTGCGAAACTGAACTATGATTGTGTGAGTAGCGTCACGGCCGCAGGTGGCCGTGTTTTTTATTGCGCGTCATTCCAATGAAAAGCGGGCCAAATGAAAAATAAAGGAATGAATATCAAGCATCCCAAGTTGCGGGGTAAGTGGGCGGAGTTGCGGTTTATGGCGCGGGCGGCGGAGCAGGTCTTGCAAGTGACGAAGCCCTGGGGAGAGACAGCGCGGTACGACTTCGCTGTGGAGTGTGAGGGGCGATTTGTACGGGTGCAGGTGAAGTCCACCATGTTCCGAGACAACGAAGGCTACTCGTGCACGGTGCGCGGCTGCCGTGGTCCTTATGAGGGCGATCCGTTTGATTTTGTGGCGGCATATTTGATCCCGGAGGATATCTGGTACATCAACCCGGCGGAGAAGTTTCAGGGGCAGGAGAGCATTGGACTGTATCCCAAGCTGAAGAAGTCAAAGTATGGACGGTACGAGGAAGCCTGGCATCTACTGCGGGAAAGGCCGCGAGGCGGAACGGTTGCGTGCATCGAAGCGTGCGCCGCCGAGTTTCAGGCAGTGACCCAGACCGCAGCGTGGCTTTAGCGCTGCGAAATTCTCGAAAAAAATTCTGGGGCGGCATCAGCCGCCCCTTTTTGCGTCTCCGGAAACTCACCGGCCCGCAGCTACATTCACTCAACTAGTGACGTCCTCCTTGGCCGCCGCCGGAAGAATGCGACTCTTTCTCCGGGTGCGGAGCGCTCTGTGGATGAGGCACACTCTCCCTGTGCGGCGCGCTCGCGTGAGGTTTACTCTCCGGACGAGGACTGCCTGAATGAGACGCCACCTGAGCGCGAGGCGCCGTCTGCGCATGCGAGCTACTCGACGGACGCGGCACATTCTGGGCACGAGCCGCACTTTCCTGACGAGGCGCACTCGCTTTTTGAGAGGCGCTCGGGCGAGGAGTGCCGGGGCGAGCTACGGAATTGTTCCGCGCCGTAGTTTCCGGGCGAGGAGCACTCTTCTCCGTGTTATTTCCTGGCCGAGGAACTGAGTTGTTAGCCGGTGTACCCGCAGCGCGTTCGGCGGCAGGGTGATACGGCGCGCCTGCCTGTTTGGCCGCCACTACTCCGTGGCTGAATTCTGCAGGCTTCGAGGTCGCCGCGATTGCCGGCTTCCCGTGATTCACCGAGGCCAACAACGCTCGGTTGCTGCGGGCGGCTTCTTCATGCTGAGTTTGCATCGAGGTGGGCTCGACATGTCTCTCCTGCTCGGCCATCCGCTCAGCCGAAGTCGGCTGCGCGGCGACTCCGCCCCTACCGCCGTTGAAGCTAACGCGGTTCACAGTCATGTTGTTGATGACCGTGGTGTTGTAAACATTATGAATGTTGGTGACGTTCACGTTGGTCACGCTGCGGTTGTAATTGAACACTCCGTGATTCCAATATCCGCCCTGGTAGCCGACGCCGCCATAGCCGAAGCCGTAGTTAATGCCTCCGTAAAAACCGACGTGCGGGCCCCAATAGCCGGCGTGCCAGGCGTAGAAACCGCCACCCCATCCCCAATAACCCGGAGTCCACAGCAGGCCCACCGCGGGAGCCACTACCCACGTCCCTGGCACCCAATAATAACCATCCGGACCGTAAGCCCAGTAACCAGGCGTCCATATATAACCTGGCGCGGGGCAAGCCGGCTGCACGTAGACCGGTAGCGCCGGCGGAGCGATCGCGATGGACACAAAAACGCCCGCGAAAGATGCGGCTGGCACAGCCAGCATGACGAGCGCGATCAACAGGAAACGAACTGAGCGGCTGATACGCATTTATCTTCCTCTTGCCTTTCCGCCCTTCGCTTGCCCGATGCTGCTTTGCCGCTTCGGGTTGCGCTGGAGAAAGGCTCAATTTCCGGCGTAGCACTCTCGGTGCCGCCTTCGAAATCTCCGTCATGCATATAAACGCGGATGCGAGGAATATGTTGCTAGGCGAGAAGTTATCGTTTGATTTAGCGGGGGTTGTGACGGGCGACACTTATGATGTTCAGCTAGTCGAAAGGAATGGTAGATTTGAACCTCGCCATGAAACACATTGCTGATTGGGCTCTGAACATGGCAACAATTCGCGGGGCTTCCTATGCGGACGCGCGCCTTGGCGACGACCGGAGCCGGGCCCTCTCCACCAAGAACGGTAAAGTCGGCAACGCTTCGGATTCAGAGTCGCGCGGCATCGGAGTGCGAGTCATCGCCGACGGCGCCTGGGGATACGCGGCCTCCGACGATCTCAGCCGGCCGGCAGTCGAGGCCACGGCGGCGCGCGCGGTAGAAATTGCCAAGGCGTCGTCACGGGTGAAGCTGCACGATATTCAATTGGCGCCGGAGAAGCCAGTCACCGCCGAATGGGCCACTCCCATTCAGATTGATCCCTTCACTACTTCGGTTGAGCAAAACATCGAGCTACTGTTAAAGATCGATTCCGAGTTGCGCTCGGTCGCAGGCGTCACGCTGGCCGAGGCCAACATGAATTTTCACCGCGAGGAGCAGTGGTTCGTCTCCTCGGAGGGCGCCAACATTCATCAGACCAAACACACCACTGGCGTGGGCTACGCGGCTTACGCTTTTGCGGGCAGCGAAATCCAGAAGCGGTCGTATCCCAACTCTTTTGGCGGACAGTGGCAGAACGAGGGTTACGAGCTAGTTGAAGAGTTGAAGTTAGTAGAAAATGCCCGCCGCGTGGGCGAAGAAGCAGTCGCGTTGCTCAAGGCAGACCGATGTCCAGAAGGCATGTTCAATATTATTCTTGACGGCTCCCAGCTTGGCCTGCAGATTCACGAGTCGGTCGGCCATCCCATTGAGCTCGACCGCGTGCTTGGCATGGAAGCCAATTTCGCCGGCACGTCGTTTCTCACCCTCGACAAGCTGCGCAAGCTGCGTTATGGAAGCGATCTGGTCAACATTGTGGCCGACGCCCGCCAGGAACACGGGCCAGGACTCGGAACATTTGGATTCGACGACGAAGGCGTGCCCGCACAATGCACTCCGATTATCAGCAACGGCTTGTTCACCGGATATTTGAGTTCGCGGGAGACGGCCCATACCATCGGCGCCAATCGCTCCGGAGGAACGCTGCGCGCCGAGAGCTGGAACCGGCTGCCAATTATTCGCATGACCAACATCAGTATTCTCCCCGGAGAAAAGCCGCTGACCCGCGAGCAACTTGTTACATCCACCGATGATGGCATCTACATGGAGACGAACCGTTCTTGGTCCATCGACGACAAGCGCTACAACTTTCAATTTGGATGCGAGGCAGGTTGGGAGATCAAGAACGGCAAGCGCGTCCGGATGTTAAAGAACCCATCGTATTCAGGTATCACGACTGAATTCTGGAATTCCATGGATGCGATCTGCTCGCGCGACGAGTGGGTGTTGTGGGGAACGCCGCATTGCGGAAAAGGGCAACCGCAGCAAGTGATGGGAACAGGGCACGGAGCGGCACCGGCGAGGTTTAGAGCCATTAAGGTGGGCAGTGCGTATAAGGGAAATTGACGCCCTCTACGTGCCGATATTCCGCAGCACAAGGTCCTTCGACTCGTCGCCTGTTCGCAACCGAACCGGAAAGCTCGCTCGGGATGACAAATTTGTACGTTGAGCGGTGAGCGCTGAATGCTGATGAAAGAAAAAGCTTCGGACATCTTCGAACGCATCACGAAGTACTCGATTGCTGATGAAGTCGAGGTACTGTTCTTTGGCGGCAGGAACGCGCTCACTCGCTTTGCCAATAACACAATTCATCAGAATGTTGCCGAAGAAAACTACGGCGTCTCGGTGCGGACGGCATTCGGTCAGAGGACGGCGCGAGCGACCACCAACAAATTCGACGATGAAAGTCTGAAGCGAGTAGTCCAAGCATCAGAGAATCTGGCAAAGGTTCAGCATCCGGATGCTGATCTGCTGCCGTTGCCAGAAAATTCCGCGGACGAGGGCACCCGCGCCACCCAAGGAATTCCCAGCCGGCACTTTGAGCAGACTGCAGCGACAACTCCCGTGCAACGGGCCGAAGCAGTGCAGAAGATCGTCGCCGTAGCGACCAAGCACAAACTTACGACCGCTGGAATATTCTTAACGGCGGAATCGGTAGAGGGAATTTTCAATTCGCGGGGGCTCACACAATGGCACACCCAGACATCGTCGGAAATCTCCATCACCATGCTGGCGAGTGATTCGTCCGGATGGCAGAAGGCCAACTTCCCAAATGTCGTGCAACTCGATCCGATCAGGTTAGCCGAGACCGCAGCCAGCAAGGCATCGGAATCCGCCGGACCTCGCGAGATTCCAGCCGGAAAGTACACCGTCATCCTGGAACCGACTGCAGTGCTCGACATGGTGGGCTTCATGTTCTTTGATTTCGGAGGGTTGTCTGTTCTGGATCAGCGGTCTTTCTTAAATAACCGCGCTGGAGCAAAACTCTTCGGCGAGAACATCAATATCTGGGACGATGTCTATCATCCGCAACAGTCGGGCGCGCCGTTCGATGGCGAAGGCATATGTCGCCAACGCGTGCAGTTAGTTGAGAACGGAGTCGTGAAGCGTCTGGTCTACGCCCGTGCCACGGCGGAAAAGATGAAACGATCGGGATTCAAAGATAAAGTCGGTTCGATCGGACCTACCGGCCACGGTTTTCCCATTCCCAACGAAATGGGAGAGGCGCCCATGAACATTGTGTTCGCCGGACCCGGCGAGCCGAAAACCATAGACCAAATGATTGCCGGAACCGAACGCGGAGTCCTGGTCACGCGCTTGTGGTACATCCGAGAGGTTGATCCCTATGAAAAGATTCTGACGGGTATGACCCGCGACGGTACTTTCCTGGTTGAAAATGGAAAACTCTCTCATGGGCTTCTTAACTTCCGCTTCAACCAAAACCTGATTCACATGCTGTCAAATGTGGAAGAGATGGGAACTCCGGTCCGCGCCAGCGGCGAAGAGTCCTTCGACATGGTGGTTCCCGCCATGAAGGTGAAAGAATTTAATTTTACAGAAGTGACGAAGTTTTAGGAGCATTCAGTACTCGGCATTCAGCATTTAGCCGGCGAAGCGTTCTGCTTCCACTTTTCGGACTAGGGACGCTAGCATCCGTTTGATTTCAATCACGTTTGTCTCCAGCTCTTTGTGGTCTGGATCACTCAGATAGTTGAGATCATGAGCCAGCAATGTGGGCGGCAATTGACACGGCACACCTACGGATCTGACTGGTTAGGCCGTAGGTCTCTTCTCGAGGAAATCCGGCGGTCGCTTTGTAATAGCCAAGCGTTAGTCGGTGAGCCTTCTCCCGTACCTGCAAATCTCTGAAGGCAGTTGCCAGGTGCGCGTCTGTGACTAACGAACACGACCCGGCGTAGCCTCGCAACTATATGGGGCGAAAGAGTTTAAGCCTACTAGTCGCATGACTTCCGTAACTTTTACAGGCCGATTCCGGGGTGTAAGCTGCGGCGTAATGTCGAACCATGGGCGATCCGAAGAGAACGCGAGGCCGGGTGCGTACCTTGAGGTTCGGAAAGAAGGCTCCTCGCCGGTGTCACAGGATCAAGTAAAAGCAGAAACAGGAAAGAGAACCGGCCGGCGCTATCCCGACATGCAGAGCGCGGTGCGCTTTCCGATCAAGCTGCCGGTTTCTGTGAAATTTAAATCCGGCGACAGCGCGGCCGAGACCCAGAACATTTCCGCCAACGGCGTTCTATTTCAGGTGGAGTCAGAAATGCCCGTGGGCTCGCTGGTGGATTTCACCATCTCCTTGCCCGCGGATGTGGTCGGAGCTGAGGCCGACGTGCAACTCGACTGCCGCGGCCGCGTGGTACGGAATTATGAGGAAGATGGCCGTCGCGGAGTGGGTGTAGTGATTGATGAGTATCGGTTTGAGCGCCGCTGAGGCGTTCGAAGGAAACTGATGGCAAGCATTCCGGTCAGCGTGCAGGACCAAGATCAGGTCGGGCAGCCGCCTAAAAGCAACGGCGAAGCAGCATTCATTCGTGTGATTGTGGCTGACACGCAAGCCATTTTTCGCGCCGGGTTGCGCAAAATCTTTGCGCTGGAAGATGACATCCGGGTGGTCGGCCAGTCTGAAACGCTGGACCAAACGGTCTCCGCCGCCAAGAAGTTCACGGCCGATATTCTGATTTTTGAAGCTGCACTGGCGCCGAATCCAGCCGATGTAGTTTCTGAACTTCTGCGGCAATCTCCCACGCTGCGCCTGGTAGTTGTTACCCAGGAACCCGACCAGGAACTAACGCTCGATCTTTTTCGTCGCGGCGCGCACGGAATTGTCTCTCGGGAAGTTGAACCGGAGTTACTGGTGGATTGCCTGCGCAAGGTGTCGCAGGGCGAACCCTGGCTCGATGCCAAAGGCGTACAGTGGGTGCTCGAAGCCTACCGCTCTACGGGCGGACGGCCTTCCTCGTCGCGGCCCAAAGTACAGTTAACGCCGAAAGAGTCGGTGATCGTCTCCTGCGTTACCCAGGGCATGAAGAACAAGGAAATTGCACTAAGGGTTGGCACCACCGAGCAAGTCGTAAAGAACTATTTGCGAAAAGTCTATGACAAACTGGGCGTCGCTGACCGGCTCGAGCTGGCACTGTTTTGCTTGCACAATCGCGTCTTAGATGGAGCCATCAAAGTTCCCGCTGCGCCGCAGCCTTCGCCCGGGAACGGTAACGTGCCTGCGACGACGCCAGCCGACACTCTGAGTCCCGAGAAATTCTCCTAGCTACCTCTTCAAGCTCACCGATCTCCCAGTCCCCTCATTACAGATTTGTTGCGGTGGTGTCCGAAAGAAAGTCAGTCTCTGAGATTGATCAGGGTTGCGGTTCGACACTCCAGGCCATAAAATCGAGGCGGAAGTAGTCGAGCGCGATCACAAAAAGGATCTCGCTACCCGCATTAACTTCCTGACTCGCTTCCCTAAACGACCGACCGGTCGCCGGAGAGATGGCCGAGTGGCTGAAGGCGCACGCTTGGAAAGCGTGTTTACTCGAAAGGGTAACGTGGGTTCGAATCCCACTCTCTCCGCCATGCAGTCTAGGTTGCAGAGAAATCCGGCTGCTCTGTCACGAAAATCGCAGGAAATCGCCGCAATTCTTTAACCTTTTGCTCTCAAACTGGACCGGAGAAAGTGTCGCTCTCAGCTCCGCAGGCGTGCTTTCTCGCCTTTTTCTCTGCAGGGCAGACGCGCAGTCCGGTTTCAGCGACTCTGGAGCGCAGCTTGAGCGTTGCACAGGACTCAGGTGGTCTCCCAGGTTTCATGCCTCGGTGGTGACCCATCGGTTCTGGCGATGCTCGGGTTCGAGGGAGAGTATCCATGCGCTCATTAGGCGTTCCGGGTGCTGCCATCAGCACCCAGTCTCCGGGTCAATCCTATGCCCCCTCGGATAACCCAAAAAAGCCATAGGCCTCGAGCCTCAGGGTCGAAAATTCGCCCGCAGTCATGCTGGAGTTCCCAGCGGTTCGACCCGATAGCCGAGGTTTCGGAGTTCCCGGATCATCCTACTAGTGCGCTGTCGTCTTGACTTTGTATTCACGGATGGTCCTCTTTCTTCGTAACGGACTCCCTGGTGCAGAATGATCCAGATCAAGCGACAGAGCCGATGGGCGATGGCACCGATGGTCTGATTGTGTCCTCGGCGCGACACCAGTCGGCGATAGACGATCTCGAAAATGGTTCCTTTCGCCTTGACCGCGGCGTTGGCAGCTTGATTGAGAATGCGCCGCATATGGCGGTTACCTTTCGGGGAGCGGTGGCTCTGGGACACTTCCGCGCTCTCTTCGTCTCCGGGGCATGCTCCCACCCAGGATGAGAGGTGCTTGCCTGAAGGAAATGTCGCTGCTGTCGCCCCCACCTCGGCAATGATCTGCTGCGCCGAATCCACACCCAGGCCGGGAATTTCTGCCAGCCGCTGGACGGACTCCGGATGCTGACTGAGCAGAGCCGCCATCTCTTGGTCCAGTTGGCCGATCTGCTGCTCGATCAGGTGCAACTCCTCTAGGAACATCTTGAGTAGTCGGCGGTAGACTGGTTGCAGCTCTGTGCAGGCGCCGAGCGCGTCGCACAACTGTGCCTGTGTGGCACGCAACTTCTTATCGGCCAAAGCGGCCAGGGCGCCCGGATCGGTTCCTCCATCGGCGATCGCCTTCAGCATGCGTCGTGCACTGACGCCCAGAAGATCCGAGACCAAACTGGACAACTTAATGTGGGCCTCTTCCAGTAGAGCCTCCAGTTGGTTTTGCAATCGCACTTTGTTGCGTGTCAGCTGGTACTTTCGGCGTGTGACCGTCCGCCATAGCCGCTGTTCGGCATCGGGCACAAAACTTAGGATCAGCTCGTCTGCCACCAGCCGCTTTACCAAACGTTCGGCGTCGGGAAAATCCTTCTTGCGTCCGCGCCGTCCACGATTCGATCGTGCTTGCGCCAGATGGAGCGTTCCCGACATTGGGCCTGCACCTTCTCGCTTTTGGCAGCTCGGTTTCCAGTACCGTTCCATTGCTCCCCAGACGGGTTTCCAATATTGGGCAGTCGATTCCATCACGACTTCCTCGACCTCGTGTTCGATCAGCCATGCGGCCAGCAATCGCAGAGGCTCAGGATTGCTACCGTATCGGATCCGTTCAAACTGGTACTCCCCCTGAACTTCAACGTCGGCCACGACCACAGCCAGCATCTTTTTATGTACGTCGATTCCCGCTATCCTGTACGACATAACATCTCCTCCTGGCGGGAGCGGAGAGCGTGCTGCGAGTTCCTTAAGCAGGGTCACAGGCTATCGCCGCTCTCACAGGGGAGAGACAACGCCCAATTATTCGCTCAACCACGCACGCTCCGGATCAGACACATAGACAGCCTCAACTTCTCCACTGAGACTTCAATCTCGCCGCTCCGAGCCTCTCCTATTCTGCATTCGACTCGGAGTAATTTTCATGAGCTTTCGCGGGCCGCAGGCCCTACTCGACACATAGGATGATGGTTGGCACTTAAGCCAACGGTTGGCTTGCGCAGCTTCGCAACAAATAGTGTCGGGACCGCTGCATGAAACCACTCAAGGGAGACCAGCAACTGCGATCCGTATCCCTGTCGTACTCTGTGGCGCTCCAGGCCTTAGAACCAAAACCCTCTCCACGAAGAAGAAGGGACCTGGATGCAAGCACCGATCTAGGTCTCACGGAGAGGAGTGCAGAAGTGTTTTCGCTTGACATCCTCTCTCATAGGATGCGTGTAATCGCCGATGTTACGTCAAGGTCGGCCTTACGACGAGAACATCTGGGTCAGATGAGTGATGCGCAGCAATTCCACCACGCCAGGGGTCATGTTGGCGAGTTCAAGGATGCATTGCCCTTGGTTGATTGCGGACGTCTTGAGGCCAACCAGTGCTCCGAGGCCCGCGCTATCCAGATGTTTTACATCGCCAAGGTCGATAATGATGCGACCGCCCAGAAGGATGAAGGGCCTCACCACTTCTTTTATCTCACCCGCGGTATTACTGACCAGCTCGCCATGACATCTGATTGTTGTCACTTGATTCCCGTTTTCGTCTTCATCTTTCGACTTCTCAAGTTCACAGTGGAACGAACCATCTCGTGCCATAGCTCCGCCGTCTCCTTTAGCGAGAGTACTGACCGCCTGACCGACCTAGACAACTCGAGACCTGCTGCCTACCGCGCTGGTAGACAACGCCCATGGCCCCGCCGCCGATCTTGCTGAGTATGCGGTAATGGGAAACCGTCTCACCCACGGGTTGGGAGGGCGTGGACACTGCGGGAATGTTAGGTCGGACAGCAAGGAAAGGTCAACCGCAACGCCTAACAGTGAGGAGAGGCTATTGCAGGTTCGCGTACTCCGCCTTGGCTTCTTTCAAGATAGGGATCTCGGGGTCGGCGTCTTTCCAGAGGCCGAAGAAATCCTGGTAGGTGGCGCGGGCTTTCGCAGCGTCTCCCGACAAAGCGTAAGCTCTGCCGAGTTGCAACTGGGTGAGCGCACCCAACGGGAAGTTAATGACGAGGCCGCGATGGTCAGCGATTTTCTTGAATTCGGCGGCTGCAGCAGCGCCATTGCGCGTCTGCATGTGGGCTTGTCCCCGAACATAAACCGGGTACATGGTTCCAAGCGCGAATTGCTGTGGCGTGCCCAGTTCGTAAGGAGCCGCGGCCTCCAGCGACTCCAGAGCCTGACGTGAGTTGTTGCCATTGAGTTCGATGACCGCCTTGAGGGTAGGCAGCCAATAGAGCTTGAGGGCAGTGTTCGACGGATCAGCTTTTTCCACCTCATCGACCATCGCCTTGGCTCTCGCTGTTTCCCCGCAACGCGCTAACGCCAACGCACCCAGCATCTTCACATCCCGACCCGGAGCAAGTGCCAAAGCGGCGCTCATCGCTTCTTTCGCGGCGGCGAAGTTTCCGAATTCGGCTTCCCGCAACGCCGCATTCACCTGCCAAACCGCAGCGGTCTCCTTGGAGTCAGCCCGTATTGCCGAGTCGGAGGCACGGCGCGTGTAGTCGCGAGCCTTTGTTAGCCGGCCAAAATACGCCTCCGTATCCGACTGCGCTGAGAGTAGAACGTCTTCGTCGCCGGGCTTGCCGGCCGCCCACTCCACCTGCTGCGCCATTTGCCCCGCATCGTTCTTGAGGAAAGCCACGAAGTACGTGACCTGGCGCAGCCATCCACCATCGAGTTGGCGCGCCTGGGCCCGCGCTAAAACTTGCTGGGCGGCATCCAGGCGGCCGAGAGCGAGGTCGGACCCTGCCAGGTTGCCATAGCCATTGATGTTGTTAGGTTCCAGGCGGAGGGCTTCTTCGGTCTCCGCCACGGATTTCTCATGTTGCCCGAGAACGCTGTAGATGAATCCCAGGTTGGTGTGGGTGATCATCTCCCGGGGATAACCCTGTTCCCACAATTCGTAAACCTGGCTGGCTTTCTCTAACTCCCCGGTGACGTTTTGGTAATACAAACTAGAGATGCGGTACCTTTCCCGCTCGCTCACGCGATCGCGCAGTCCGTAAGCCTTGGTGACGTTTTGCGCCGCCAGGCTGGCTTGCCCGAGATTGCTGTAAGCGGCCCCCAGGGCGGCATAGGCCACGGCGAAATTGGGATCCAACTCGATGGCGCGCCGAAAGAATGGGATTGCTTTGGCTTCTCCTTTTTCCTGCCGGGCCGTCATACCCATGCTGAAAGCTTTCAACGCTTCCAGCGAAGGTGTCGTGGCTTCCACCGGTACGTCAAACTTTTGCACTGAGGCAAGCGATTCCCCCAGCTTAGTGCGCAGGTTCACGGCCGCCTTGTCCACGGCCTTCACCACTTCTTCCTTGGAAGTAGCCGCCGTCTGTTCCTTGGCTAGGTTATCTCCGTTGTTGCAGCTTACAGCCTCCAGGCCGACGAGATATTGGCTCCCCAGCTTGGAGATTGAACCTGAGAGCGTTGCCTTGCTGCCTGTGCGCACGCAGATCTCTCGCGCTATCTCGGGCGTTACCCGTTCCGTGGCAGGGCGGCCCATCAACTGCAAGGTCGCGCCCACTCGGCGGTCGGAAAGAATGTTAAGGAACGGAGACTGTCCCAAATCGACTGCGAGCGCTTGCTTGAGGGCATCGTCAAAGACGGGATCGCCAGTGGTGTTGGTGAAATCAGAGAGGACGACAGTATCCTTCTCCGTCAGTGGCGTTGCCGAACGCGATCGAAAGTAGAGACCACCAATCACGGCGGCGATGGCGACCAACGCAATCGGAACCAGCACCTTCCAGAGTTTCCTGCTACCGGCTGACGGAACTTCTACGACCCTCGTTGCACTCGACGACGCCGATGGCGCAGCTGCAGGAAGCGAACCAGACACCGGAACTGGCGGCTGAGCAACGGGCAACGAGCCGGTTTCCTGTGCGACCGCCACTGACCCCGAACTAGCTCGTACGCTGTGCCGCGATTCCGTTTCCCGTTTCAGCCGCTTTAGGTCGGCCCGCATCTCTGATGCAACCTGATAGCGTAATTCGCGATCCTTTTCCAACGCCTTATTGATGATGTCTCCCAGCTTTGGCGGAAGGTCAGGGTTCAGGCGGATTGCGGGAACGGGATCACGATCCAGAATTTCATGGAAGATGACTCCCGAGCTTTCTCCCCGGAACGGTAAAGCCCCAGTCGCCATCTCATAGAGCACCGCTCCGAATGAAAACAGGTCAGTTCGGACGTCCAATTCCTTGGCCCGCACTTGCTCGGGCGACATGTAAACCACGGTACCCAGCGCCGTACCCGGACTCGTCAGGTGTGGCCCCGCTGTCCCGGTTTGCGTCGCGTCGGACCCTGTCTTCGCCCCAGTTGCGGTCACCTTCGCCAGCCCAAAGTCCAGAATCTTGCCATGCCCTCGCTTGGTGACGAAAATGTTGGCAGGCTTGATGTCGCGGTGGACGATGTTCTGGGAGTGAGCCGCGTCGAGTGCGTCGGCTATCTCGATGGCCAGTGAGAGCAGTGTCTCCAGCTCCATCGCACGATTGCCTATCATGTGCTTGAGCGTCTGACCATCCAGAAATTCCATGGCGATGAATGCCTGGCCATTCTCTTCACCAATGTCGTAAATCGTGCAGATATTCGGGTGATTGAGTGCGGAGGCCGCCTTCGCCTCACGCCGAAAACGCTCAAGAGCTTGCCGGTCTTGGGCCACGTCTTCAGGCAAGAATTTAAGGGCGACGAAACGGTCCAGGCGGGTGTCCTCAGCCTTGTACACAACACCCATCCCGCCGCCACCCAGCTTCTCGACAATGCGATAGTGCGAAATGGTTTGGTCGATCAAGAGTGGACCTTGCTCAGGGCTGCCATGTTAGGGACGCTGTGGAGAGAAGTCAACGCCATGCCGGGGATAGATACATGGGGTGGGAAAATCCGACCACCCCCGAAAGCAGTCGGTTGGCTGGGTCAATGAGTGATGGCTCCGTGCGCTACGAGGGTCGAGCACACGCGCGCAACACGAATCGCGAACAGGCAAAATGGGCGAACAGACGGCGCAAACTTGTGCTAACGCCTGTGTCTGTTGAAAAATCTGGGTTCACGGCACACTTTTTGTCCCGGTCGTCCATCAAGGGAACTGGATAGGGTGAAGTGGATATAATTGAAGGTTGTTGTGCCCTAGGCAAGGGAAACTCTGCCGTGCGCAGCAAACGGAGGCTCTGTGGATCGGAGACATGCTGGTCGTCGCCGTTCCGCACCCAGAGCTGAACATGGCTGTCGAGTGTGGAAGCTGCATCAAGCAGCAGGTATGACGGGATAGTAACCTGCAGCTCGTGCGGAGCAATCGAAAATGGTCTCAGAGCGTTGCGATCGTCGCCAAAATAAACCTGGAAGCTTGTTAGCACCTGCGACTCGGCGGTAAGCCCGCTTCCCAGAATTCGGAACGTCACTCCGTCCTTTGAATCGGCAGCAGAGGCCTCGGACGGCTCAATGGTTGAGAACAATGGCCGATTCTTGCTCATCACGTAGATGGTTGTGAACGCTCCACCACCACCAACTTGGCTTCCCACAGGGCGGACTACATCATCGCCCACTCTCACAGCCTCGAGTTGTAAAATCGTGGGTTTTGACAAGTATCAGGTGGTGATAGAATGCAGTCGCATGACCTTTTCCATGGTGGGCTCGTACCGCGTCACGCCCCGGACACCGTCGCGAATCAACTCCTGAATCAGCTGGGTTCCTGAGGCTTTGTCCTCGGATCAGTATGTTCGAAGCTCGAAAGCGCTCCGCTTGATCTCGCACGGCTCGTTTCAAATCCGGGTAATCCATCCGTTTGCCCAACACGTGCAGCAGGTAGAGCTTCTTATTCTTTCGGCCCCAAGTGGTGCACACGCTGAAGTCGCTCAGTTCTGTGCTCTTGTTGGCTGTGTCTCAACTCTGAAACACCATATTAAAGGCGGAAGGCTCCTCCCCAGGGACATAGAACTTAAACCACTCAGCTTTCACCATGCCACCGCCGAGTGGTGCCGGTTGCTGCTGATACTGTCCGGCGAAGTTGTATTCTCCCATGATGTGGCGCTGATGTTCGAGGACCGCCAAGGGCTCACGCTCGGGGTGAAGCGGTTCCCCAACGTGCCGACGAACCGTGCGCGTACCGATAAAAGATTCGATGACGTGAGTCTCCTCTTCCTCGGCGATGGCGGGGAGCCGTACGTGCTCCCAGTTCTCCTGCTCCAAAACATGGCCAACCAAGTCGTCCTCGTGCAGGCGTTGCATAATAATGAGCCGTTGTTCATCCCGTTGGTCCTTGCTCTGAAGCTGTGCAGCCTGATCCTTCCATTGTTCTGATTCTTGCAGAAGTTGCTGGTAATTCGCCTGTGCTCGCGCAAGCTCGCGCCGCAGGGAATCTAGTCGTTTTTCAGCGTCCTGCTTCGCTTGCTGGAACTGAACAACAGTTGCTGCCAGATCTGAATCGCGAGCACTGGAATCAGAAGATTTGCCCGCCAAAACCGGAGGGGCAACGGCGGGTTTGGGATTTGAACCAGTGACCTGACGGACAGTCAAGCGAGAGAGCACCTTGGGAAGCACAACTGCCGAAGCCACGATCATGACTGTAACGGCAGACGCTATACCCAAGGTATACGGACGCCAGTTTCTGAAGAAAGAAGTTGCAACTCGCCCTCTCTTCTCACCCAGCGCTTCGGGTGTAAAACGTATGCCTTCGGCGCAGGCTCTCTCCAAGAATCTCTGCCGATAGCTCGCGGCCTGCAATTGCTGGAGGTCTCTGTCGCTAGCGGAGGGCTCGGGTAGCGGGAGTTCATCAAGGATGAAGTTAAACTGATCGCTAGTGCGCCTGCACTGAGCGCAGCCTCGCAGGTGTCCAACAATTCGGCGTGCTCTTCAACCGACAATTGACCGATAGCAGCTAATGCGGTGAGCTCTTCGAAATCTTCATGCTTTCGCATCGCCCATCTCCTTACGTGCAACCCTCACCTCACTTCCCTGGTCGGCTTCGGACAACTGATCGCGCAACTTATCCAGACCACGGTAGTAGTAGTGCCTGATGTTACCGAGAGATTCGCCGGTCTCCTCGGCGATCTCCTTCATCGTGAGTCCCTCGAAATAAGCCAAGTGCAACACACGCTTTTGGATCGGACTGAGGGCCTGAAGGCCCCGCTGAATGACCTCTCTATCCTCGTGGGAAGCCGGAATGCCTGCCCCTTCGCTCGGCAGGGTGTCCTCGATGGCGGCGATGTCGGTGCTCGCATAAAAATGTCGGACCTGCAGTTGCTTCCGCCGGAGGCGTGCTGACCGGCCGGGGAGCGGACTTCATCATGATCGGGTGCTGCCGTTCTTGGAGGAACAAGAGGTGCCGTTCGTTGTGTCAATTAGTTCATATCTGGTAACCCACGTCGTCTGGCCGGGGGCCCGTGTTGCTGACAGTGCCTTTTGTAAGTCGGGGTCTAAGTGCCCTCTCCATCCGCTGTTGCGGGTGCTGACCGACCGCGGCACGGAGTACTGCGGCAACCGGGAATGCCAAGAGTATCAGCTCTACTTGGCGGGGGAGAACATCGACCACTCCCGCACCAAAGCCAAGTCGCCGCAAACCAATGGCATCTGCGAGCGCTTCAATCGCACCTTGCAAGAAGAGTTCTATAGCGTCGCGTTTCGCAAAAAGCTCTATCGCAGCTTGGACGAGCTGCAGTCTGATCTGGATGTTTGGCTGGGTGAGTACAATGAAAAACGCGAACACTCCGGCAAGTACGGCTACGGGAAAACACCCTGGCAGACTTTCCTGGATTCCAAACACTTAGCGCAGGCGAAAATGCTCGACTCTCTGACAGCTACAATTTCCCCCGACGTCGAGGAACAGCGCGCGGAGCCGGAGCGGAGCCCTGCGCAGCCAAGCGGAGGCGGAGCGCAAGGAACTGCCGCCTAACATGGGTCTTTGTCAGATCAAGTTCCAGCTAGAACACTTCATTCCTGAAGGCGTAGCAAATACCTGCCTTGTCAGCGGAGAGCGCGTATTCGCGTGTTTGGCAGACGCTTCTGCTTCGTATGCGCTCAGCGGGTGGCAGTCGTCTTGCAAGGCGATGCCCTCTCGGTTGAGTACCGTGCTTCGCGGCGTCTAGCCATCTTCTTTCCTGAAATCAGTTTGTATACCACAGCGAGTGCGGCGACCAGCGGCTGGACAAAAGACATTTTCCGCCAATGAGCCTACGGAGTGGCGAGTGCAAGTTCGTGGTGCTGCACGATCCACCCAGTCTGGACAGCAGCCTCTCGGCTTGGACTTGACTCAATTAACTTAGGTGGTGTCCCCATTCCTGCGCCGAACCGATGCCGCGAATAGCTGATGAAGGAGTGGATTCCCGCGAATTCATGACAGCTTGAACAAGTGAACAAAACAATACCCTCCTCACTCTCCGGTTTCTCTGTATCGTCCTCGAACACGTCGTTTCCATGCGCCCTGAAAAACGTAAATTCTCTTTCCCCCGGCGCAACCACTCGCAGTCCGCCCGCCTGTTCGGACAACAGCCGCTCGCGGCTCATCCTGAGCTCAAAGAAGTCCTGAGAATGCGTTCCTGTCCCGCCCAGATCGAAGTGTATGGCTCGATACACTCGCATCTGTACGCTTTCCGTCAACTGCGTCCGAATTGGATTGCCGTTGCTGTCGATCAGAACCATCTGGCGCACCAACGCCACCCTCGTTCCGATCGGAAACTGCGGAGGCTCAGGATAGGGAACCAACCCGGCGAGATCAGCCTGCCCCTTGCGGAGGAACGGGAGCAGGTCTGGGTTCGCCGCCCACATCTTCGGAATATCACGGAGTTTTGCGAGGTACTCCAGTGTGTTCGCTCTTCCTTCGGGCACTGGGAAGAAGACTAGGAATATTGATCTTCCACGGAAGAATTCTAGGTGATCAGAGGCAACAGGGCGTCCGTGAGCTTCGCTAAGACATACCCACAGTCCCTTGGGATCGAAAAAGTCAGCGGGAAGGAACGGGCGTTGGGGATCGGCAGGATCGTAGGCTGTCGGAAACAAATGCGCCCGAATTGCATCACTGTAGTTGTCGGGCAGCTTTCGAATCTCATCTTCACTGAGAGCCAGTCTGCGAATGATCTCGGCGACCCGCTTTTGCAATTCTGTACGACCGGGCGTCGGCTCATCGAAAGGCGACGATAGCCAGTCGTAAACAGCGAGAAGGTCGCGCTGAAACAAGGCACGTTTCAGTGGGTTCGTGACCAACCTCTCGGAATGCTGTTGCAGAAACTCATCGAGCAGCTTCAAGGCTTCATCGTTGGAGGAGCCGCTGAGTAGATATTTTGTTTGCAACCACAAGTAGGGGTCGAGTTCATCTCCTCCATACTGACGCCCGTCGCGGGCGTGCCTCACATAGAACAGCCGAAACAATCGGTTCCAGATGTGGTCGGGATCGGAGGCATATATCGACTGCGTAGGTGATCCGGTTTGGGATTGACCTTCACCGATTCCTTTTAGGACGGTGTCCGTGCTTTTTCCCCAATCGCTGCACAGGATGAAAACCAACAGCAGAACAGCCGTGCTGACTGACGCTCTGGCTCTCATAGCCGCTCATCGTACCACTGGTTCTTGGAACCGATAGCTTAAGTGCAGTGGTACGATTGCCTGCATGAAAACCCTCGGTGCGATTGCTCCGGTGTTGTTGACCATTTTCAGTTTGCAGGTTTCGTCGTCTGCGCAAGCGTCCGGACAGCAGCAACAGCCAGACTTCGTCAAGCAGGGGCAGCAGTTAATTCGTGAAGAAAAGCCCGACGAAGCCTTGACGCTCTATCGCAAGACGCTCCAGACCACGCCCGACTCAGTTCCTGCCAACATCGCGGCTGGGAGCGTGCTCGACCTAATGGGGAAAGGCGAGGAGGCGCGGAAATACTTCTCGAAGGCAATTGAGGTCGCCGACACGCCGGAGCACAAATCCGGAGCGCGAAGGGCGATGGCGATGTCATACGCTTTCGAGGGTAACTGCAAGAAGACGGTCGATTACGAGCAACAGGTCTTCGATTACTACCGCAGTGTGAAAAACTTCTTTCAGCAGGGAGAGATCGCGGACGAGGCGGCTCGTGTGTGCATCGATTCCGGCGATCTGGATGCCGCTGAGAAGTGGTACAAGATTGGGCACGACGCGGGTTTGAATGAACCCGACATCGAACCTGCCCGCCAAGACCTCTGGAATTTCCGGTGGGAGCACGCACAGGCGCGTATTGCCGCCCGGAGAGGCGAGCCGCCAGAAGCGCAGAAGCACGTGGCTGCGGCTAAGGTGATCCTCGACAAGGGGACAATTTCCGAACAGACACAGTTCTTTCCCTACCTAAAGGGTTACGTCGCTTTCTGTGCGGGGGAGTACAAAACCGCACTCGATGAGCTAAGTAAAGCGAACCAGAACGATCCATTCATCCAGTGCTTGATCGGGCAGACCTACGAAAAGCTTGGCGAGAAGGACAAGGCAGTCGAACACTACCATAAGGCGTTCACTGCAAGCTCACACAATCCCGCAACTGCCTACGCTGTTCCGTTTGCCAGAAAGAAGCTTTCTTAGTGAATCGACCAATGCCGTTCAGGGTCTAAGAGTCTAAGAGGCCTTCCACTGACTCTGGCTACACATCCTTCAGCTGCTCTTCGGTCATGCCGAAGTAATGACCGAGTTCATGTATGAGAGTCTGGCGAATTTGATGACGAACTTCTGCCTCGCTTGCGCAGACCGCCTCAATGTTCTTCTGATAAAGCACGATGTGGGCAGGACCCGCTGATAAATCAAAGACGCTCTTCTTCGTGGCTGGCACCCCGTGAAAGATGCCTAGTAGCAATTGCCTTTGCTGACCCGGCTGGGATCGTGACTGCTTCGGCGGATAATCCTCAACCAGAATGGCAACATTCTGGATACGGCTACGAAATTCCTCCGGGAGGGAGTCCAAGGTTTCCTCAGCAACATTGAGGAACTCTTCGCGTGTCATTCTTCACCCACTGACACAAAAAAGGGCACGCTCACTGCGAGTAGCCGCCGTCTGTGTCTTCATCCTCGTCATCTTCTTTGCGGTCGCCTTCATCTTCCTGTTCGTCTTCCTCCTCGTCGGGCTCTTCCCGAAGAAGGACATCGGCTTGCGCCGAGCGATCCGAAGGCTTCGCGTCGAGGCATTGTGGGCATATTCTGCTCATGTCCACATGGTACTCTGTGCCCGTTGGCAAGAGCAGCGGGTGCTAGTTGCAGGCGCCGGCACGTTGACTGACTAAGAATGAAGCTCTCAGAAAGCAAAATGTGGCTCCCCGTTTGACCGATTCCAGCTTTCTACTAGATGATTGAGACCCATGGACGTTGAACGCATCATTGACGACATCGAGCAGCTACAGGAAATGTTCGAAGCGCCGGACATTAGGCCACTCAGCGCAAGCGACATCTCTGCTGCCAATCGAAGGCACGACGAGATGCTCGCGCAGAGCCCTTGGTTCCGGTTGTGGCAGCATTTTGGCGTTTGTTGCCGAACCGAATCCCCGGTGCTGCGACTGGACGGAATTGAAGGCTAAGCCTCTGCACCAATTCATCCACACATCCGGTCGATGTCGCGATTCTCAAGCACAGGTTTGGGAAAACCTCGCTTCGTTACGCTCAGCATGGCGCGACCTACGCATTCAGTCGTTGTCACGTAGTTCGGGAAAAGCATCTTCCACAACGGATAGAGGGGTCTCATCAAAGCGTAAGTCGCCCCATACAATCTCGTCTTTGTGCGAATTCCATGAAGCGGCTGAATGTAGGCAGGGCGAAACAGGAACACAGCCTTGAACGGCATCTGCAATAGCTTGTTTTCCGTTCTGCCCTTTACCCGCGCCCACATGCTTCGCCCGCGCTCTGTGCTGTCGGTTCCTGCCCCAGACACGTAGATGAAGGTCATTGTCGGGTTGAGCTTGGCTAAGGTTTTAGCCACTGAGACGGTCAGATCGTATGTCACACGCCGATACGTCTCCTCGTTCATCCCTACTGACGAGACGCCGAGGCAGAAGAAACATGCGTCGTAGCCTGAGAGCCTGTCCTCAATCGCCGCGAGATCAGAAGCATCTTGGTGTACGATTTCGCGCAGTTTGTCATGCTGCGGCAGGCTGGCGTTGCGGACAACCGCGAGGACGCTCACGACGTCAGGGTCGAGCAGACACTCGCGTAGGACGCCCTGCCCGACCATCCCCGTCGCTCCGAAGAGAACCACTTTCACTTGACCGTCTCCTATTTCTCACGAATGCGCGTACCAATCCGAATGCGGTGACCAGCGGGCGCAAGAGAGGCATTGGGTCTCAGTCCAATGATGGAGGCACATTGGGCAAACGCCTCCGGTATCGAACGTGTTCCACTCATTGCATGTGCAAGACCATCGGTCTTCTTTGCGGGGCGACCAGCCGCAGAGGGGGCAGCGAATGCGCGGCGGTTCCGAAGCGCCGGGCTTCTGCTCGCGGTCTGGAACGATGACCGGATTGTCGGCAACCGGAGTCATGCAAGCTATTATTAACCGACCTGTGCCCACCAGAAACAGATTGCGGTTTTAGCACCATCTGAGCAGTTATCGCAGCTTCGTGTTCAGGTAATGCAAAAGACTCCTGATTGCGTTGGCGGCGAGCATCGCTTCAGGCTCCTCCAGCAGTTCTTCGTTCGGATGCGCCATGCTCTTGCGGTTTCGGACTGGATTCAGGGCGTCTACGATCTGCGCTATTCCTCGCAGCATCTTTTGAGCTTCGACTCCGGGCGGATGGCTCTGGAGCTTTGGATGCTGCTGGCGGATCAGGCTGAACAGCGTTGTGATGTCAGCATCGTCGGAGTGCAAAATGCCCGCCTCCTTGCAGACCTCAATGAGGTAGCCGTGCAGAGCCGTATGCACGCGGTCGACGCCGCTCACCGCACCGCTTGGCGACCGAGACAGCGTCTCGAAGTCGATCAGTGCGCGTTCGACGACTGCGGATGTAATCTGCAACTCCGGGGTTGGAACACCCTCCATTTCGTCTGTACTCACATCAACCGCAATGAACCGGATCGGGTTGTTCATCTCTTTCAACGCTTCCGCGAGTCCTGCGGTAGTGTTGTCTGCTCGCTACGGTGTCGGCATCCAACCGAAGTTGAAGAAAAGTCTCCAAGCTCGGCTTGAACAGCAACTCGAACTCATCCCCGAACCCGTTGGTTCCGTCCCACAACTCAAACGGCGTGTTCTGCAAGATTGCTGCGGGTTCCGGCGACCCATCCATCTGGAGATAGCGAACAGCGTGGCTCTTTACGAGTCCCCAAACGGTTCGAATTCTTCTGCCGGACAAGCTGTACTTCTCTTGATCCGGTGCCGTAGTAAAGAAGCAACATTCTGGCTCGAAGTTTAGCACCGCAACCACTGGAGAGATCAGAGTGGAATGTCCTCCTCGCCCGCCTCGTCAGCGATTGACTGCTCCAACGCCCACACGAAGCGTGTCGCGCTGGTCACGTGGTTGAAAATCAGGAGGCTCTCGTTGCGGTTCAGTACCGGATTGTCATGGGCAAGGCTCTGGTTGTTTCTCACGTCGTTGAAGGCATCGAGTACTGAGATGGACGACTTCAGAATTCTCTCCGTCATCTGCGACTCGATCAGCTTCAGTTCCTTGAGCTTCTTTACGTACTCGCCGAAGACGCTGTGCAGGGGCTTGTCACGCTCGACTTTGATTCCACGCTTCTCGCAAAGAGACCGTGTGAACGCGATTGCGAAGGTGTGCAACCGGCGCAGAAGCCGCCCCCAGTGGATGTGCTGGTGAACAATGTGGGCATTTTCGAGCCCAAGCCGTTTGAGGAGATCCCCGATGCGGACTGGTACCCGCTTTTTTTGAGATAAATGTAATGAGCGGAGTGCGGCTCTCGCGACACTATGTCGCAGGGATGAAAAGGATACGGCCCCAGTTGCGTTTAAGCATGTCTCGCACCGAACCGCTGCGAAGACTTCCTAACCCTTTTTAAGCAGTGGTTCGCTCCTGAGACCGGCGCTCACTCTGAACGGGGTTTCCGAACGCAGGTATGTGTTTCGTGGTAGTCGTAGCACTGACCGCAGTAAGAATCCCCGCAGCATTCCATCCGGCATCCTGCACAGATGGCTTTTCCGCAATCGGCGCACTCGGCCACGCGCGATCTTCGTGGCACGCAAGCAGGGCCGGGGAGCTGGAACCAGAGGCCTGGGGCGTCGCACTCCCAACTAACGGTCCGCCGGTTGCCCTGCGCTTCCAACCGCCTGCGGCGGTGCAACCGCGTGCTTTGGCGTGAAATAGTGCACTGTCACATCGTCTCCAATGTATTCGACTTGGTTGTCCCCATGCACAAGAACTTTACCAGCAGGCCCGTGCTCTCGCTAAAATCACGACTGCATTCTACGGAACACGTAAAAGAACACAGCCACGCTGAAGCCAGCAAACGCATAGACAAACGACGAGAGCAGCGTTGTTGCAGGAACCAGACCCCGCAGGACATTGAGAACGTTGAAGACGAACGTCCACACCAAAAGAGCCGTTATCAGAATCGTTCCGATCAGTGCTAGCAATGCCGCATTTTTGAGTGTCATTGTCGGAGTATGGACGTTGCCAATGTCATCCGCAACCCGGCTTTGCCACGTGGTCTGCGGCGTCTCGGTTCGGAATCAGGGTGGGCAGCTTAGGCTCGTAAACCTGAACAAGCGAGTAAACGACCTGCTCCAGATGACGATGCGGTTTGCAAAGACATATTCGGTCCGATTAGCCACGGAACTTTTGAAAAGTACCTTGGTCTATAGGGTTTGCAACTCAAGTGGGCTGCAGTTGTCCTTTTGTCGTTGTTACGATAGGTGGCGGTTTTCGCGCCTGTCCGCAGAAGTCTGCGGTGTTCTCTTCTCCTTCATTCAGACTTGCCTGTTTCGTGGTTGCCGCCGTTCTTTATGGGCTGGTCCCCCTCGATGCGCAGGAATCAAGCACTTCTTGTGGCCCGCCAAGATACTCTTGCTCGCGATCGGACACGTCCGTGATCGTTTCCGAGCATCCGCCGCAGTTAGGCAGTGATCCCCTCTACTACGGCGGTCATAGCGGCGCAGGCGTAATCGGAATCGATCCCGCTTATGGCAATCCGATTCTGCGGGTCACGGATGGGAATCTAAATGACGGCGAGAGCTTCAATCTGGGCGCCTCCGCCGAAAAGAATCCCTGGTCTTTTGACGAGACGCTGTTTTCTATCCACGACGAGGGTAGCCAGCTCTGTCTTTTTCAGTTTGATGCGTCGGCTTTTCAAAGCACGTTCCATGGCTGTTATTGGAATTTGGGAGCGGGAGGCGGTGCGGACTTCGGATACACCTCGGCCGACAATCACACGATTTTCAACTTCTACCTCCAAAAACTGTACCGATTTACCGTCGACACCAACACTTGGAACATTTCCTCGCAGCTTCTCTTTGATCCCGACAGTCCCAATTGTTTGAACGGCCAGATCGCAGCCCACCACTGGTACGTTCACGACCACGCACTAAGTTCCGACGACAAAACCGTGATTGCCTCCATCGGACCACGACAGAATGCTGATCCGTATGTTGTAGTCTGGAATGCTGACAAAGGCTGCCAATGGCTGGACGTGCGAACCTGGCAAGTGAGCGCGGGCTGGAACAGCGGTTTGCAGAAGCCGGTCGCGGTCTCATGGAAAGACGGCGTCACGCCTACCCGCGCCGGTGGGATTCACAACGCTCAACTGGATCGTAGTGGTGCCTTCGGAGTGTTAGCATTTCACAACAGTTTGGAATACAAGATCTTTTGGCAAGTTGGTAGCAACATACTGGACGCCACCTGCACCTCCTGCACCTCACACTGGGCCTGTGACTACGGAGTCTGCTTCTGGGACGTGGGACCCGGCACCGGTTACAACATGCATCATCAAGCAATTGGCAGCTTGACCCCCATTCCGGACATGGCGAGCGAGGCAGCCAAGGGCGAGTGGGGCGAAGATGAACACGCTTCCCATGCAAACGCTGAGCCCGGGGTAAAGACCATCTACCTGGTCGGTTGGCAGCCGGGGTTCGGCAATTCGACCGTATCACAGGTGTGGGGAGACGAAATCATCGGCGTGAATTGGGACGGATCAGAACGCACGATTCGTTTCAACAAGAACTGGAACAGCGGTTACGGCGGCTTCTGGGGCAGCGCCCGTTGTTCGATTTCACGGCACGGCAACTACGCTCTCTGCGCCTCGGACTACCAGATGTACAACCTCGACAAGGGTTTCGGCAACGGCCTGAATCAGGACCGCTGCGAGCACACGCTGCAAGCAGCCAGAAGGGGCACAAATGGCTGCCGCACGGATGTACTCCTATTCCACCTAAGATGAACCTGTGCTTCGTATGTACTTGAATATACCTTCGCAGCGGATTCGATCCGCTCTCTCCGCCAGCTTCTGAGGCCCTTCGGTTCACTCAGGATTTCGGCAGCGAGTTCCCGCTCCAGTGATAGCCGCCAAAGCCTAAGGCCGAAAATTTGGCGTCAGCGCGGCCAAAGGGACGAAGGGGAATCGATCCTCCTGGCTGGGCATATGATCCTCGATTCAGAAGGGTTGCATCACCGCGGCTTGGATGCGACTTGGCCCCGAAAGGTAGTACGACGACAGAAGGAGCCGGTATGCTGATATCGACGCTAACCGATTGCGCATCCAAGCAGCGTGAAATTTTACGCCGCCAACCGCGCCCTCGCGCGTGCGTGCCAAGACGTAGTTCGAAACGAGACCCTGCAGGCCGCAGCGGCACTCTCTTACTACTGCATCCTGGCGGTTTTTCCGGGTTTAATCTTTCTCTCCGCGGTGCTTGGCTACATGCCCCTCCCTAATCTTTTTGGAGCAGTACTGACTTTAATGCAACATCTTCTGCCGTCCAATACCATGCAAACGATTTACTCGGTTCTTTCCGACGTACTCTCAGCGAGTCGCGGTACATGGCTTTCAGTCGGCATGCTGGGCACGCTCTGGGTGATGTCTACGGCGTTCGACGCGATGATTGACGCATTGAATACGGCTTATGATGTCACTGATGACCGCCCGTTCTGGAAGACGCGGCTGCTTGCGCTTGGCCTGGCAGCTATAACCGGGCTCCTTCTGCTGTGCGCGCTGGCGGTGATGATTGTCGGTCCAAGGTTTGGGGAATGGCTGGCGGAAAGATTCTATCTATCGGGTCTTTTTGTCCGGCTCTGGCCTCTGATTCACTGGACAATCGCGATTGGCGCTACCGTGTTTGCAGTCGAAGTTCTCTATTTTCTTGCGCCAAATGTGAAACAACGGTTTCGGGCGACTCTTCCCGGAGCAATCCTCTCGGTAACATTCTGGATCGGCCTGTCCTATTTGCTGGGGTTGTATTTTCGGCATTTCGCCGACTATAACCGGACCTACGGAACGTTGGGTGGCTTCATTGCCTTTATGACGTGGTTTTATTGGACCTCATTCTTTTTTATCGCAGGCGCGGAACTGAATGCGGAATTGGCCAAGGGAACAGAAGCAGGTCCGCTAAAACCGAAAAGCGAGGCTTCTTCTGCTGGGAGCATCGACCGAGCTGCGTAAAACACAATTCAAAATTTGGTGTGAAATTTGCCATCGACAGAAACGCCTCCAACCTGGTCGCGAGCCACACTGACGGACCACCGCTTGTTAATCTTGTAATCCCCCTGAACCATCTCACTGCCCGGCTGGGAAACATCCGTCGAAAAAGTGAAAAGGAAGTTGTTTGTGACCCGTTGCTGAATTGCAACGCGAGCTGAGGGGTTTTGATTGTTGCCTCCGAGCAGCGGATCGATCTGCAGGCTGGAGATTCCGGCAAGTTTTTGAACGCTGCCGCTGAATTGGCTGGCGGCCTGGGAGGCGATGATCGAATCCGTGCTCTCACCGGCCGCACTAGACTCCTGCGTGGTTTTACCGCGCGCTATCAGGTTAATAATGTCGGCGGTCGCAAGGGGTGGGTCCGACACGTAAGATGTTGTCAGCCTGTCCAATGGCCCGCGCAGCGTAAGGGTCAGGTTGTACTGTTCAACAGTCGTCGTGACCGATACGTTCATCACGGGTTTCGTTTCGTTTGGGTCCTGGAAAGTTATGATGCCGCGCTGAAGTTGATAGCGAACGTTGCGATAGAAAAGCTCGCCGGCAGTAAGGTCGGTACGGCCGGTGACCACCGGGTTTGCGGCTGTGCCAGAGATTTGCAGATTCGCCCGCCCTTCCAGGCTCACTTCCGAATTTGTGGCGCTGAGGTTGTCGCTCGATTGCACCTGGACCGCGAGTTTGATGGTGTCAGCGAAACCGGGTTGAGCAGGGGCGGTGTTGCCGCTAAACTGTTCGCCGAAATTTGCGAGATCGAAATCTGGAGTAAAGGAGAGGCTGTCGATCAGCACGCGCCCGTTCAGCGTGGATGCCTCTTTGGTTCCTGCCAGGACAACGCTGGCGTCGAGCACCGTCCTCAACCCGTTGGGATAACGTAAGCGCACGGATTGGCTATGCAATGCCAGGTTGAATTGCACAGCGGGCTGATAGGTGACTGAGCCCGCCATCGATATCTGACCTCCTCCGACTTGGCCGGTGAGACTCGATATCTGCAGCCTGTCATTGACGATATCGAGCGTTCCGTTTAACTTCTCCACTCCGAGAGGCGCGGTTGGGGTCGATAGAGCGATGTCCTGCAGCCGCATTTGGCCCTGCACGACAGGACTTTGAGCGGATCCGGATGCGTGGACGTCGAGCGAGAGAATCCCCGAGCTGTGTATGTCAGGCTGCAAAATGCGCAGCACCCCAACGTTGACGGAGCCTTGTGCAGTGAGGTTGGGCTTGGTTGTTCCACCCAGCGGAATGCTGCCCTGCACCCGAAGAGATGTATCGGTTCCGCGAATCTCTGCTGGCTGAATATTGACCACGGAATGCAGATAATCTGCGCGAATGGGACTGGCCGCACCGATTTCCAGTGACTGGTAGCTGGCGTGGAGCGTTGGAATGGTGAGATGAGCTTCCAGTTGGGATTTGTCTTTTAAAGGGCCCTTAATGGTTGCGTGAAATTCGATTTGGCCCTTCAGATCCTGAGGCAGGCTGGGCATGTAGGTGGCAAGGAGTACGTCGAGGGGCACGCTGGTTGTGTCAATGGCCGCTTCGGTGTAATACCCTCCCGTGATATTCACGCGGCCGTGCGCCTGAATTGAGGATTGGGCGACCTGCGAAGTGAGCGTCACATCCGCATACTGATCGGCCACGCGGAGTTCAGCTTTCAGGTTAGAAATCGAATTCTGCCCAAGTTGAACCACGGGCAATTGGAGAACAGCAGTCAGGCGCGGATTGTCCAGGGTCCCCTCGCCATCGGCGGATGCAGTTAAGGTCCCGGTCAATGGAAGATTTTTGGCCTGAACGGCGTGGAGCTTTTGCAAAACCACGGACGGCGCATTAAGGCGGACTCTGTACTCTTTTGTCTTCGGCGTGTAAGAGAGAGTCGTATTGGCTGAACCAGCCGGTAAGTTGACGTCTAATGTAGAAGTGACGGTGCCTTTGTCGGCGCTGAACCTTACTGCCAGGTTTTGAACAGGCTCATCGTAAGCGCGAGCATTTACGATCTTCGCTGATCCAGTTCCGATAGGATCGAGTTCCGATCCGTGAAGTGTGATGTCCGCGGACAAATCTCCGGAAACGGGATATTGCAGGTTCGCGAGTCGCTGCAAGTCAGCGACTGACATTTGTTGCACTAAAAGGCGAGCCGCGATCGGGTTTGAGGGAATATAGGACCAGTTGCTTAGCTGCACATTGGCGCTGAATGAGGCCTTGCCTTGGTGAGCGTTGACTAGTAAACCATTCTGCAAGCTCATCTGCGATGGGTTGGCTCGAAATTCCGTTTTCGCGCTGCTCCATTGGCTGCCTTGTATGTGGAGATTCTGCGCGTTCAATTGACCGCCAATTTGTGGTTGGTGGATCGACCCCTGGACTACACCATTCAGCGCGGCCGAGCCAGAGATTGCGGTGGTGGATTGGCCGGGGCGCAGGGCAGATGTCAGAGCCTCGAGCTGATGCAGATCATTGGCACTGGCCTGAACTTGAAGGTTCGAACGGTTGCTGATCTGGCCTTGTACGGTGAGTGTTGTCGAAGGCATACGGAGATTAGTCTCGCGAAATGCGATGATATTTTGAGCTCCGTCGTAGGTAAGGTGGATGGATCCATCGATCGGGATCGCGTTCGACGGGAGCTTGGTGATTCCGGCTCGGGTAGACCTGATGGTTAAGTCGGTGTGAGCGCGCACATTGCTGATGCTGCCCGTCCACACGGCATCTGCCGTTCCATCGAGCGCGCCAGCTAGACTCACTCGCTGCAGTTCCGCCTGGCGGATGGCTTGCTGGGCTGCCAGTAGCGAGATGCTACGCAAATCAGTTCGGATATGTGACACCGGCATAGTGTCCAAGTTCTTGATGTCGATATTGACAGTCACTTTCCCGCCCAGCACATCTGCACCAACGTTGTGCGCTTGCAAACTGCCGTTGGCCATCTCGTATCGTCCCTGCAGTTTTCGGAGATCGAGGCGGCCTTGCGCCGACGAAGCCGCGAGCGCTTCACTAGCCAGTTGGCCATTGATTGACAGGCAACGAAGCAGTGGTTGATTCGGCACGTTTTGGTAATGAATCTTGCCTGACAACGACAGGTCGCCGGCCGGATTCACGCCCGGGGACATCGAGGCAAAATCCTGCGTGTGAATCCAAACTTCATAGGCACCCTCGGCATGGGGATTGTTGTAGTCGTCCACATCCGCGCGAAGGGAAATTGCCGATGAGCCTATATTTAGCACCGACGACTCGAGCGAGAAGCGGGACGGAGTTGCGCTGAACTTCGCATTCAAACTGTGAGGAAGAGGAGAATATTCCGCATACCTCAGATGACCATTGCCGTAGGAAATTGATCCACGGTAGCGGTTGGCCAGTAAATCAAAATGGATATCGGTGCCGAGATCGTAAAGGTCCGCATCGATCGGGGTCTTTTTGTCCTGATAGTTGACCTGGCCGTTGGTTAAAAGCAGGTGCCTTACAGCCGAATCAAAGACGCTCGTGTTGCTGGTGTCGCTCGGGCGTGGAGATGACGGAATATTGTTCTTGCCATCGCGATTGACTTCAACATTGATCACAGGGTGATCAATAAGAAGTTCGCTCAGAATTACTTTGTGATGCCATCCTGACTGCACTTTCAGGCCCACGGTGATCTTATCTACATGCAATAAAGGAGAGCGCTCTGAACCCCCGTTCCCATGCAGCGTGATGTTATAAAGATACGCCGTGAGCGTGGAGAGCTCGAAGTCGAGACCTCCGATTTCAGTTCGTCCACCAGTGGCATCATTCGCTCGCTGCACAATTGTGCGAAGCGCGTATTCCTGGAACGCACGGCTTTCCAGATAAAGATATCCGCCAACTGCCGCGGCGATAATCAGCGTTCCAAGAATAGCCACCAACCATTTGATATTTCGCCGCCACTGCATAACATCTCCTAAAAGGCCTGCCCTAGCGTGATGTAGTACTGGGTTGGCTTGATGCCGGGTACAGGATTGAGGTTGCGCCCCAGATCGATGCGAATAGGGCCGATCGGAGTGGAGTAGCGAAGCCCGATGCCTACCGTATTTGTGTAGTTATTTACGAAATTATTGAAGTTGATCGCGCTATAAACGTTGCCGCCGTCATAGAACACGACTCCCCCCAGCGCTTGGGCAATTCGTAGGGGAAATCGAAGCTCGGAGTTCAAAATGAAGAGCTGTCTTCCGCCGACGGGCACTGTGACATTGACGCATCCCGACTGACCTTCCAGGACATTGCAGAAAGGCACCAGCCGTTGTGGTCCGGCTTCATTGATGGGGAAGCCACGCAGCGAGGTGCCGCCGCCGGAGAAGTAAAGTTGACTGGTCGGGACAAAGCTTCCGGAGAACGCTTTGGCCAGGCCCAGGCGCACGCTATTGGCGAAAACCATCGACCGAACTGGTTTGTAGAACGCGTATTGCGCGAAGAGTTTCGCAAAACTGGCGCTAGAGCCTAACGGGGCGGGTGTAATTCCTAGATTCGCGGTTGAAAAACTTCCGCGGTGCGCATCCAACGGCTTG
The DNA here is from genome assembly GCA_963696025.1 of uncultured Acidobacteriota bacterium. Taxonomy (GTDB): domain Bacteria; phylum Acidobacteriota; class Terriglobia; order Terriglobales; family Acidobacteriaceae; genus JABCYV01. The sequence goes on along the minus strand of CAVOII010000010.1, from coordinate 538,621 downwards.
TCACGACTGTCCCGAATCAGCGTGCTGGAGAACGTGGACAGGTGCACGTTGCGGTCCCGTGGCAGCACAAGTTCGGATACGAGCAAGTGTGAAAGGACCGTCTTATTGAAGTCATAGCGAAGTTGGAGGCGCGTATTGCTCTTGCGGCTCAAGCGTCGTTCGACTTGAAACGACAGATCGCCCAGACCTGCCGCAAAAAGTGGATTCTCGGTCGTGCGTTCAACCGAAAAGCTGGTGAGCGACCCCCACTGCGAACCCAGAAAATGTGGCTGCGTGTATGCAGTGATCGCCCGTTGGTCGAGACGGGACAGGAGGATGGAAGCGCTCGCAGTCTCGGCCATGCCCCGCATGTTTCGCCGCGTGAACTCAATCGACCCGCGCGGGCTGGCAAAGGTCGACTGGCTCGGAGCAATTTTATTGTTACCCAAGCCAATGGTTGGCAGCCCGGGCACTGCTACGGTCCCTCCAGGCACATTTCCGCCACGGTGAGATACCTCGAACCCGACCCCGTAGGTAATTTCATTCCGCTTAGACTCATGCACTTTGACGAGCGCTTCTTCTTCGGTCTGGTCAGTAATCGGCTTTCTCGGCCCGACGCTGGCCCAGTCGAAAACATTCAGGTCATAGAGACGCGCCTCCGCTTCCAGCAACTCACCCCGGCTCATGGGGGATTCAGCAGGAATTGCTGCGGTCTTTTTGATCAGAGAAAGGCGCGTTTGTTTTTGGCCCAGATACACTACGTCGCCGACTCGCACCATTTGGTATTCATTAACCGCATAGGTAATGTCCACGCGATTCGGATCGTGCCTGGTCACTGTCGCCTTTACCTCAGCGTTTAGGAATCCCCGGTTCAGGTAGGTAGCTGAGATGCGGTTGCGATCTTCGGTAAGGCGTCGGGGGGAAAATGGCACGCCAGGTAGCAGCTGAAACCCCTTGAGCGCTGTCAATTGTTCGTAGGGAACGCTGCGGTTCCCCGTTACTTGAACATTGTCGACGAGGGTCTGTGGACCTTCCTGGACTTCAAATGCGACATCGAGTTTAGGTTCGTGATCGGTGACCCGGGGAGTGATCTTGACGCTTTCGTATCCCCGGTCTCTGTACAGCGCTTCCAGATTATCCGCGCTCTGCTTCAGAAGTTTCTGGCTGATACTACCGCGTGTCCACAGATGAGACTTTTTTATTGTGATCTGGGCGAGCAGGTCCTTTTCAGATATTTGGTAGTTCCCATTGAACGAAATGCGATCGACTTTGTGTTTTTTCCCACGATCAATTTCATACACGAGCACAATTTGGTTCGCCTGGCGCTGGAAATTAGTTTTTACATCAGCATCGAAAAAACCCTTTCTTTGGAAATAATCCACCAGATTGCGGCGCCCTTCTTCTACCAAATCGCGATCAATTGTGCCTTCAGAGTAGATAGGAATGAGTTTTTTCATCTCACGACCAGCCACGAACGGAATTGAAGAAATCCGCGCGCCAGTCGTCCGAATCGTTACCACCGGCCCTAATTCGATTTTGAAAGAAACATCCACGCGGTTCGTCTCCGCATGGTATTGCGGCGGATTCTCCTGAACCGTGCTGGCCAGGCGGTGCTGTTGTGCAAGAGCTTTCTTGAGCAGCGCGGTGGCGGCCTTCATCCGCTCCGATGTGTAGGGTTTCCCAGGCTTAAGCAATGCCCCGGTGAATCTGGCACGCAGTGAACGGAGCGTGTGAATCAAGCGGGCGTCTTCCATAGCGGGAGGACCCTGCATCTCAACGCCTCGGATTCGCGCCTGTTTGCCAAGTTCTACGGAGAAGCTGATATCCACCAAGTCATGGGCGTCGTCGATCCTGGCCTCCGATTGCACTTGAGCTTGGAAGTATCCACTTTTGTTAAGAAACTGGCACAACGCCTCCTCGGCAAGCGGGATGCGAGCCCGGTCATACGGATCTTCCTCGAGAAGATTTACCACTTGCAACAGCCGGCTGTAGGCAAAGTGCTTTGAGGCGCCCGGGAAATCGATCATGCCAAGGTAATAGGCGGGCTCGAGAATGAAATTGAGCCGTAAACCCTCCGGATCTGAAATCACGTTAACCGTAACTTTCTCGAAGCCTCCGGTCTTTTCGAGCGAAGCGATGCTTGCCTCCACCTTCGCCTGGGAATAAGGTTCTCCCGCCTTCTGAGAAACCAGGGGGAGAAGTGGTTCGACGTCATGATGGGGATTCGCAATCAAGTCCATCGCGGTCACCTGCTGACCTTCATAAAGGGCCTGCGGACCCACGAGAGCAACTTGAGCCCCAGTGACGACAGTCGCGAACAGGAAGAAAAGTAATGCTGACCGATTCATATGAAGGAGGATGTGGGATGCGATTGAATGCGCAGGAGTTGTAGCTGTGGAAACTCCAAGGCAACCCCCGCCAGCGACCCGGCACTAAAGAGTGGGGCAGGCACCTGTGGGAACTGGGGCATCGCTGACGAATATAAGTTTGTTTTGCGGACTGGCGTGTTCGTTGGGCTTAGGTCAGGCCACTTCCGCGGTCGACCGCGATTGGGCATCGAAGTCCGCGGTACCGATTGTCGAACAAATGGCCAGAGCGCAAGCGGAGAATCGGCCGCAGGCTTCCTATCGGGAAGTTCTGAAGTACCGCATCTTCCCTTCCAACAACTTGAACTCTGTGTCTGAGATTGTCGCGGAGGTGGACTTCCAACGTCCTCGCACTAAGCGTTATGCCATTCGGAAAACGTCGGGTAGCCGCGGCGCAGAGCAAGCTGTACGAAGCATTCTGGACCACGAAGTGCAGGCGTCGGCTAACGGCCGGGAGATTCCGTCAGCAGCCGCAATGCAGGGCAACTACGACGTGACCTATTTGGGCGAGGATGTTGTTGAAGGTCATCCGTGCTACTTGCTTGACCTGAGTCCAAAACGAAAGGACAAGAATTTGATCGCGGGCAAAGCGTGGGTCGACAAGCGCACTTTCTTGGTGCGTGAGATCAACGGCGACTTAGTGAAAACGCCTTCCTGGTGGTTGAGGAAGGTGCACGTGAAGATTATGTTCGACGACGTTGGGGGGACGTGGCTGCAAACTTCAACAGAAGCCACGGCCGACGTCCGAATTTTCGGCAATCACACGTTGACGACGGAGATTGTGGAATTCCAGAATACCGCGGTTGTGGCCAAAACACAGGCAGCAACCCGACACCACGGTCAATGGTAGCCGGGGTCCGTCAATGGCATCCTGTGGCGGTTCTCCGGTTCGGTGGCTAAGCTGATCTTCTAGATTCGTTCGACCCGCCTGTTTTCTATCCTAATTTCTATCCTACCGAGCCTTTGCTCATGGATGTGGCCCAGTTTCGGCTCCGGCGGGCAAAGCATCCACACATCCACGCCTATCCACTCTTAAGGAATAAAAGAGACGCCTCCCCAGTTATCAGCTTCTGAGACGCGGAATAGATATGTCCGAACGGTAAGACGCGATGGTAAATCCCTTCGATCTGAAAACGGTACTTTTGGCGAGGCACGCACAACACGTCGTGCTGATCCATTTTCCGATCACGCTATTTATTATCGGAACGGGTTTCGACCTGATCGCGCACTGGACGAAGCGACGCAGTTTGGCGGAGGCAGCCTTCTACAACCTCCTGGTGGCAGCGCTTTCGACCGTGCCGGTTCTCGTCACCGGTATTCTCGCGTGGCAGTTCCAACTCGAGGGACAGAAACTGAAAGGCATCCTGCTGCTCCATTTGATATTTGCCGGTGCCTCAAGCCTCTTGATTTGGCTGATCTGGTGGATAACTTTCCGCGCGCGTCGGCGGGGGGGAATTCCTGCCTCGTTACCGCTTTTCGATCGAGGTCTTGGCTGTCGTCACGGTCGCTCTGACAGGCCATCTCGGTGGGTTCCTCAGCGGTGTGAACGGACTGCGTTAGAGGTTTGATGGGCCGGCAAGCTCTCCCCATAAGCCAAGAACAAATTTCTCAGACGACCGGGAATACGAGCTGCTGATCTCAGTTATCAAATTCGAACGCCACAAAACAGAGAGGACAAAATGGCTGACAAGAAGCAAGACCTTATCGATCAGAAGTTACAAGATCTCAACAACGACGGCGTCGACCGTCGCGGGTTTCTAAAGTGCATGGCATGGGCAGGCACTGGACTGGTTTGGACCTTGAGCGGCGGCATCCCGGTATCAAGAGCATACGCCAAAGCTGGCAGCAAAACTGCCGACAAAGGGACGGATTTCAGCTTTGTCCAGATCAGCGACAGCCACATCGGTTTTAGCAAACCGGCGAACCCGGATGTGACGGCCACGCTGCAAGTCGCCATCAACAAGATCAACGCCATGCCTCATAGACCGGATTTCATCATTCATACTGGCGATCTAAGTCAGCTTTCCAAACCCAGTGAATTCGATACTCTCGACCAGGTGCTAAAAGGAGCGGCTCCGAAACAGATTTACTTTGTACCCGGTGAACACGACATGCTCGCCGACAACGGTGAACAATATCTCCAGCGCTATGGGAAAGACACAAAGGGCGCTGGCTGGTACAGCGTCGATCAGAAGGGTGTCCATTTCATCGGTCTCGTGAATGTCGTCAATTTGAAAGCTGGAGGCCTGGGATCGCTTGGCCACGAGCAATTGGAGTGGCTGGAGGATGATCTCAAGGGACGTTCTGCAAGCACGCCGATCGTGCTGTTTGCTCACATTCCCCTTTGGACCATCTATCCAGATTGGGGCTGGGGGACCGACGACAGCGAGCAAGCTCTGTCTTACGTCAAGCGTTTCGGTTCTGTGACTGTGTTGAACGGCCACATCCATCAGGTGATGCAGAAGGTCGAAGGTAAGCTTTCGTTCCACACGGCCATGTCAACTGCTTTCCCTCAGCCTGCGCCGGGAACGGCGGCTTCGGCTGGTCCGATGAAGGTTCCGGCTGATCAGCTGCAGCGCGTGTTGGGGATCACCGATGTGAATTACGTAGTTAGCGGGCAAAGCTTGGCCATCGTCGACTCTCCACTGAATAGCTCGCCTTCGCCGGCTTCGGGGAATGGCGGCGGCTCCGACATAGCCGCTGCTGGTCCAGCCTCTGAAGTAAAGATCGATAATTTCGCTTTCACTCCCGGAGCGGTCAAGGTGAAAGCCGGAACGCAAGTGACTTGGGTCAACCACGACGATATCCCCCACACTGTCGACAGCACCCAAGGCAAGTTCAAATCCAAAGCGCTCGACACAGACGATAAGTTCCAGTTCCGCTTCACGGACCCGGGCGAATACCCGTACTTCTGCCGACTGCATCCGAAGATGACCGGGAGCGTGGTGGTGCAGTCCTGATGAATAGGTGCCCGGCACGCGAGGCCCGAATGAATCATAGAGGCGGGATGGAGCTGATTAATTGTGCTGTCTCTGTTCCAATCAAAGGATTTCTCGGAACCGGCGCCACGTTCGCGGCAGACATCAACCTCGTCGTGCAGCTCATCATGGGAGCTACACTGATCACAGGATTGGTTTTAGCGAAACAAAAGCGATACCGAGCTCACGGCATTTGCCAGACGACGGTGTTGCTTTTGAACTTGTTGATGATTGGACTAGTGATGTGGCCGTCCTTTCGGCAACAAGTGAAACCATCTCTTTGCAAGGTTGTTCATACCTGGTATTACACGGCCGCGGCAGGTCATGCAGTTTTAGGGATAACAGCTGAACTTCTGGGACTCTATATCGTCACCGTGGCCGGGACCAACGTTCTTCCGCCCTGGCTGCGTTTCACAAATTGGAAACGGTGGATGCGAGCAGAGCTACTGCTCTGGTTAATTGTTCTAGTGAGTGGCGTGGGGACTTACTACGCGTGGTATGTGGCGCCTCTTCGATAGTGTCGCGACCCTTTCACGAGCAATCTCGACAAAGAAGTGACAATCAGTTGACATTCCTTCCGCATCTCGCAGTTAGTCATCGCGTCTAATCCAATACGTTGTGAAAAAACATTCGATAGCTGGACGCACGTACTCGCTGGAATAACTCAGCGCGAGCGGGGTTATCAGCAGTGAATAGGGAAATGAGTTTGGTCAGCGTCGTCTGAATCTTGAGTAAGAACATGGAGAACAACTTGAAACAATCACTCTTTTTATTCGGACTGCTCATGATGTTAGCAATTCCTTCAGGTTCATGGGCCCAGCAGGCCGGCTATTCGCAGACTAACCTGGTCTCCAATACTGCCGGCGTAGCCAATACTACCGACCCTCAACTATTGAACCCCTGGGGAATCTCTTTTCTCCCAGGATCAGATTTCTGGATCGCGAACAACAACAGTGGCACCTCCACGCTTTATGACGCACAGGGCCACAAAGATACGGGACTGGTCGTGACCATACCCGGGGCCGCGCACAATCCGAATGGTAATTGCAGCCCGGGCTGCCCGACGGGAAACGTATCAAACGCCAACGGCAGCAACTTCGGTGGCGGGCAGTTTATTTTCGACACCGAGGATGGCATCGTCGCCAGCTGGACCGGTGCCAGCAACACGGCATCAGTGGTTGTCGATAACTCGGCAAGCGGTGCGGTTTACAAAGGCCTCGCGATGCTCAATGGCACCTTTCTTTTGGTGGCGAACTTCAACAGTGGCAAGGTCGACGTTCTCGATCGCAACTTCAACCCCACTTCGTTGGGCGGCTCGTTTACCGATCCAAAGCTTGCTGCAGGTTTCGCACCTCACGGTATCCACGTCATCGGCAACCAGATCTATGTCGCGTATGCCATGCAGGATGTTGCCAAGCATGATGCCCAGCCCGGCGCCGGCCTGGGGCAGGTGGATATTTTCGATGCCAATGGAAATTTCATGAGCACCTTCGTCGCGGCCGGGGGAAAACTCAACGCGCCTTGGGGAGTGGTGCAGACTCCGGCTACCTTCGGAGCCTTCCCAAATGCGATCCTGGTGGGAAATTTTGGTGATGGAACCATCAACGCATTCGACACCACCGGGAAATTTCTCGGCCAGCTTACCGACTCCTCGAACAAGGTGTTAATGAATCCTGGCTTGTGGGATTTGGTGTTTGGCGGAGGCGCTAGTTCTGGTGATGCCGGCGCACTTTATTTGACCGCTGGAGGCGGCAACCAACCCAATTTCCCGGCTGGAGGCAGCATAACCAGCGTGTTCGCCAGCCTTGTCCCTGTGGCCGCGGTCGCCGGCCCGAACTTCTCTTTGAGTCTCTCAGCCCCAAGCGCGACTGTCGCGCAGGGCGGTTCGACCAACGTCATGATAAGTGCCAGCGCGGTGGGAGGATTCAACGGGCAGATTTCGCTTACCTGTTCGGCGCCTGCTGGTTTGAGCTGCGCTCTCAACCCCGCAATGATTTCTCCCGGGTCGAGCGCTTCGTCTTCCACTCTGACCATCTCGGCCGCATCCACCCCGCCGCCCGGCGGTTATGGCGGAGGCATGGCGGCGTTGCTACCTGGTCTGGGCGTGATTGGAACCCTTGTGACAAGTCGCAAAAGAAAAATGCTTACCCGCAAGAGCATTCTGCCGATGAGCGCACTGGGTTTGATTCTTCTCATCTCACTGTTTGCTTTCGGGTGCGGTGGCAGTTCAAACAACAAGCCGCCTGTATCTCAGGTTAACGTGACGGTGACCGGCACATCCGGCTTGCTAAGCCACTCCACTCCTGTAGCTATCACCATCAACTAACAACGACTCCGGCGGGGCGCACTGCAGCGTCCTTGCCGGAGTTCGCGCAACTTGAATTCAGATGACAACAATTGTTGATGTCCCTGAAAAAGACTTATTTGTTTTTGGGAATTTTCCACGCCCGAGGGAGTTTCACACTGTAGCTGGACGATCCGGCAAAAATCTCTACCAAGATTTGGAGTGGAATGCATGACAAAAGAAGAAAATCTTCCATCTACTGTGGCGTCTGAGACACCCTCGTCCGAATCAACTGCTCTCTCGAAAAATGAAGAGGTTTCAACGTCATTGGAAAGGAGTAGTTCAGCGACGGTCATTTCTGAAGGGACTGGGCATAGCCGGCGCAGCGCTGTCCGCAGGCGCACTACTTACGGCCGAAGGCGAGGCCCAGACGTTATCGAGCACGGCCAAGCTCACGCAAGGGGATGTGGCACTCTTGAGGTTCGCAGCGTGGACCGAAGTCGTCGAGGCCGATCTGTGGACCAATATGCCGAACTCGGAGCAGTCGATGGCGGAAATCAGGCCTACATTCTTGCCTTGCAAAATCTTGATGGCGATATGCCGCAATACATCAGAGACAATACTGATGATGAATTGAGCCATGCCGCCTTCATTAACGCCTATTTGATCTCCAAGGGCGAATCACCGGTTGATCTTGATGCGTTCCGAAACTTGCAGGGCAGCCAGGCCACCGGGGCCAAAAACATCGGACGGATCACTAATCTGCTGGATCTGAATGTGGATCTCAGTTGGTACACCCGTTATCGCAGTGGTCAGAACCCCGATTTGGGCGCGCACTTCAAGGGACCGCTTCTCATTAAGAACCAGCCAGCTATTCCCTTGAACGATACCGACACGCCTCCTACCCAGCTTCAACCGATTCCCCCTGCGACCCCACAACAGGCTCGCATGCAGGCCATCGCCAACACCGCGGGCTTCCACTTCGCGTTTATCGAGCAGGGCGGTTCGAGTCTTTATCCGACTTTGGCTCTCAAGGCCACGGTGGAGGAAGTGCTACGGATCCTGATAAGTACTGGCGGAGTCGAGATCGACCATTTTTCACTCTGGCACGATAAGGCTGGTAACGCCGTCTCTTTGCCGTTGTCCGGCGTGACCGATCCCGAGACCGGACTGACATTCCCCAATCTCAATAACCCACCCACGGAGGCTCACTCAGACCAACAAGATTCTGCCTGAGCCCTGCAGGTTCTTAAACAAGAGTCTGCCATTGTGTTCCGTGATCCGGCCGACCTTGGCGCAAAACGGAGGCGCCGTGGCCACTGTCAAAGCGTTCACAGCCGACGGACTCTTCAAGGGCCAATCCGATGCGTTCTTTAAGCTGTCGATGCAGCTGGCCGTCGCAGCGGATTCGGTTCGGCGCGGTTTTTGATTGTTGTTTGCTCTCTCCCACTGGCAGGCGCTGTAGTCGGTTACTGGTCACAGCGCCTGCATTTTTTGGTAGAGGCCTTTCAGCTCACTTGAGCTCTTACCGAAGTTAAGGAGAACATATGTTTGAAGGACTGTTTCAACCGATGCATCTGCTGGTCATTTTCGGAATTGCTCTGCTCGTGTTTGGGCCAAAGAAACTTCCGGAGCTGGGCAAAGGAATCGGAGAGGGCATCCGTGGGTTCAAATCAGCGATGAAAGATGAGGACGAGAAGCCGGCGAGTTCGAGCAGCAGCACGGCTGCTAACGAGCAGAGTCTGACAAAGCTGTGAAGCAGCGTACCCCTCGATTGGAGATCGCTGCCCACCTCAGATTACACTTACTGAACATCACGAGGTGAATCACCATGGCGCGGATCCCCGGGGCTGACCCAAGCCGGCAAGGCTTATTAAATGGACTGCTTACACGAATCGTTTATTCTCTGACCAAACGTAAAGTAGGCCGCGTAGTCACGCCGGTCAAGGTTACCGCTCATCATTCCAAGCTGCTTTGGGGATACGGGCAGATGGAACAGTCCCTTGCCTCCAGCCATCTGGTGGACGCTGCTACAAAGGATCTTGCGCAGCTGCGCGTGGCCACCCTCGTCGGATGCCCTTTTTGAATTGACATCGGCTCTGCGGTCAGCAGACAAAACGGCGTTTCACGCGAGAAGGTCGAAGCCTTGAACAACTACCAATCCAGTTCGCTGTTCTCTGAAATCGAGAAGGTGGTCTTTGAATACGCTGACGCGATGACGCAAACTCCGGTCGAGGTCACCGACGGACTTTTTGCTAAGCTGCGCGCGAACTTCAGCGACGCACAATTGGTAGAGCTCACGGCTACGCTTGCCTGGGAAAACTACCGGGCGAGGTTTGACCATGCGCTGGGTGTGGAATCAGAGGGTTTTACAGCCGGTTCCTTCTGCGCCTTGCCGGTGACAACGGCCAGACATGGCTAGTGGTGCACTGGCCGGATGTTAATGAACAACTGACAGAACGAATGACAACAGTATGAGCCCTTCGTTTTACCACTAAGTAATGAGTTGCCGGTGCTGCGGCCAACTGCGGCCTTGAGCAGCTTCACAAGTTGTGTTCTCATAGTTTGAATGTCGGGGGCACTCTGCCTCCATCACCTCAACCCTCAACCAGCACTCGGAAGGAGAAAAAATCATGAGCAAGGTTTCGCATATTCCCCAAGGCTATAACTCCGTCACACCTTACCTCATCGTCAAGGGCGCATCCCAGGCCATCGACTACTACAAGAAAGTGTTTGGCGCTACCGAAGTCTTGCGGATGGATCAGCCCGATGGCAAAGTCGGTCATGCGGAGCTGCAGATCCGCGACTCACGCATTATGCTGGCCGACGAAAATCCTAGCATGGGCCAGGGGCACACCAGTGCTGCCAGCATCGGCGCGAGCCCTGTGAGCCTGTATTTATATATCCCCGATGTCGATCGCGTAGTCGAGCGGGCGGTCGGCGCTGGCGCAAAAATCCTGAAGCCGGTGCAGGACCAGTTCTACGGAGACCGCTCCGGTTTCATCCAGGACCCATTCGGACATCTCTGGGGCATCGCCACCCACGTTGAAGATGTGGCGCCGCAAGAATTGGAAGAACGGGCAAAAAAGGCAAGGCAGGCCGCGTAGTCTGATCGACGAGAGCGGCGGTTTCCGCCGCTCTCTTAATCTCATAGTCTCAGGCTGCGCTCGCTGATCCTCTAATCGCAGCTGCTTCTGGAGTTTTCACGTGCTCGGGACGGATGCCGAGCCCAACTAACCGAGCAGGGATTCGCCGCAGAATTGGCCATCGGCGCAAGAGCTTCAGCGGCCATGGAAGGGTAAGAGGCTTAAGGAGGCCAAGAACGCGACCGATCACGTTATTTTGGACTGCGACTTGAACTCGCTGCGTGGCCCAGGTTGGAAAAAGCCTGCGCTGTTGGACTGCGTGAAGTTCGCCTTCGCTGAGGGATCCTCGTAGAAGTTTTTTGCCGAGCAGGTTTGCCGTTGCCACTGCGTCCTGAATCGCGAGATTGATTCCTACGCCTCCGATAGGCGACATGGCATGAGCCGCATCACCGATACATAGAAGCCCTGCGCGCGACCATCGCACCAAGTGGTCGACGGTAACGGTCAAGAGACTGATGTCGTTCCAATCGCACAACTCTTCCACGCGATCCCGTAAGAACGGTGCGAGACCGGCTATCTGTTCGCGGAAGGAGGACAACCCTCTGTGCCGGATTTCATCGACCGTGCCCTTAGCGATGACAAATGCGCATTGCCAGTAATCTTCACGATTGATCAGAACCAGAATCCTACCCCTATCGAATCGTCCGAATGTCTGTCCTGGATCATCGGGATGGCGGCTTATGCGCATCCACATCACATCCATCGGAGCACCGAGATTTTTCACTTCAAGGCCTGCTCTCTGGCGGACCACCGAATGGCGTCCATCAGCCCCAATCGTTAACGGGGCACGAATTTCCAGCCCGCTGTCCGGCGTCTTTGCACGCACTCCCGCCACCATGCCTTTCTCGATGATGAGATCGGTCACCTCCGCCTGCATTTTCAAGTGAAACGTGGGATAGCGCCTGGCCTGCTCGGTTACAAAGTTGAGGAAATCCCATTGCGGCATCAGCGCGAGGAAGCGGCAGTGGGTTGGCAGATGAGTGAAATCGGCGATTGTGACTGTCTCCGGGCCGACCTGCCCGGCCAGCTCTCTTAGTTCCTGGTGCGGACGTCTCAGAAACTCGTCCAGAGTACCCAGTTCATACATGAGCTCGAGAGTCGAGGGATGGATCGTGTCTCCGCGGAAATCACGGAGGAAGTCGGCATGCTTTTCAAGCACGAATACGTCTACGCCCATGCGCGCCAGCAACCAAGCCAACATCATGCCGGCAGGGCCACTTCCAGCAAAACAGCAGCGAGTCTGGACCACGTTATTCATACGAACGATGCTATGGTGGCGGGGCGGCAGGATTCCGCGCCGCAGAGCTCGAAGCCATAATAGCGCAAACCGCTCTGGTCTCTCTTAGATGCGCGAGCGTACCATGGGTTGACCTGAGAGTACTGTTGTTCCGGACGTGAATTTATGATGGTGTGCCGCGCGAATCGCGGCCGGCGGAGGCGAAAATGCAAGCTTCCCACATGGATGACGCTCGCGAAAACTCTACGTGCGGGAGAGGTAGCAGGGGAAACCGGGTAGCTCGTGTTGCTGTTGTCGGAACCGGTTTCGTCGGTGCGACCACTGCATACGCACTGCTCATCTCCGGCAGCGTCGCTGAAATTGTTTTAACTGACAGGGACAAAGCGCGCGCACAAGGGCACGTCAATGATTTGAGAGACGCCGCGCTGTTTTCGCATCACACGAGAGTGTTCGCGGGCGACTACGCGGATTGTTGCGATGCGGACGTGATCATCATCACGGCTGGTGTTAGTCAGGCAGCGAGTATGAAGTCGCGGCTCGATAACCTGAAAGAGAGCGCGCCCCCATTCTCAAGGGCATCGTGCAAGAGCTTGCTCGCCACAATCCGCGCGGCGTTCTGTTGTTAGCGTCCAATCCGGTCGATGTGCTCACTTATGCGGCCTGGAAGTGGTCCGGTCTTCCCGCCGGACGAGTGATCGGATCGGGCACCAGCCTTGATACAGCCCGGTTTCGACGACGGCTGGGTGAGCGCTACGGCGTGGCCCCGGAGAACGTGCATGCTTATATTGTCGGTGAGCATGGGGATAGCCAGGTGCCGGTGGTGTCTTCTGCTCGCGTCGCGGGGGTGCCGGTGGGAGATTTCTGCCATCAGTTTGGTTTGCCTTATGAAGCTGACGCGCTGACAAAAATTGAAAGTGAGACTCGCAAGGCAGGTTTCGACATTCTTCAAGCCAAGGGAGCGACCTATTACGGAATTGGTGCGGCCCTGGTGCGCATTGCCGGCGCCATACTACGTGACGAGCACGCAGTCTTGACGGTGTCCAGTCTGGCTCCAGCATCGATGGATCTCGGAGAGGTATTTTTGTCTCTCCCGGCAATCATCGATCGCACTGGCGTCGCTCGTGTGCTTTGCATCCCCTTGAATCAGGTCGAAAGTGAAGCGCTAAGAACTTCGGCAGATACGCTGAAGCGATATATTGCGAGTTTGGGCGACCTGGCAGCTGCGGCAGTGTAGCGCTCTTTAACGATTATGCTGGCCTGGGCATTGGTCGGCGCCTAAGGCTTAGCCGTGGTAAAAGCTTCGACAACGATCGCAGGACGAGGGCAGTCCTCCGCCAGGCGGTTTGTCCTCTCTACTCCTTCGCGAATTCATCATTTTTTAACCTGGCAGTAACAATGAAGTAATACGCCGGAGGTTAGTCTAGTCACCCGAAAAGCTCCGTCTCCAAACCCGCAGCTACGTTTGTGCATGGGTGATTCCACGCTTAACTTTCTTTCTGGAGGAACTGTGAGAGTTCTGGCTACGGCCTTGCTGGTTTCAACCTTGTTGTTACTGGCAGGCTGCGGCGGTGGAAGTGCTCCTGCTCCCCAGGGTGGCGCCCTTTCCGGCAACTGGCAACTCACTCTCAATCAGGAGGGTGGCCGCATCACCCAATTTGTTTCTGGCTTCCTGGTGCAATCGAACGGCACAGTGACGGGTAGTGTCGTACTTCCTCCCGCTAACACCATAAATTTCCACTGCTCCGGCACAGGCCCGGTAAGTGGAACCTTGAACGGACAGACGGTGAGCCTCTCGATCAATGAGGGGGGATCGACTCTGAGCTTGATGGGAAGCATGTCGGCTGACAACACCACCATAACTGGCAGCTATGCGACTTTGGGGGGAGCTTGTGTGAAGCCCACAACTGGCACATGGAGTGCCAGTCTGATTCCTCCGTTGACCGGCAACTTTACTGGAACACTGTCAAATTCTACGTATATGCAGTCTCTGATGGGTCTACCTTCAGGCGGAACTGTTGCGCCGATCATGGTGTCAGGGACCATGACGCAGAGCCCAAATATCGGAGCTGCTAACGCAACGCTTACAGGAACCATCACCGCCGTCGGGTATCCGTGTTTCCGCACGGCGTCGCTGACCGGAACGGTGAGCGGCGAGAACGTCATCCTGACAGTTTTTGGGACTGACGGCGCCCAGATCGGCTCTATCGGTCAGCCGGGCTTCCCCGCAACAATCATAACTGGGAGCAGCGGACTCTCGCTGACCGGCGGCGGGACTGGGCCGACAGCGGACAATAGCGGCCTGATTCTTGGGAACCAGAACTTCCAGGGGAATCTGGCTGGACCTGGGCCCTGCCCGCAGATCCCGGTTGCCGGCTCCACCAGCGGGCAAACCACTGAGAATGACGCTGCGGAAGTGGCTTTGACCTTTCAGTGAGCCAAGACCCGTCGCCAGGTCGCGGTTCGACTCCACTAACGGCTCCCAGTAATCGAGCTCCAATTCCGCCCCGTTGAGAAACAGGCAGCCTGCATGCAAGTTTAATCATTCCGTCATCTTCGCTGAACGTGATTTTCCTCGGTGGGTTGCTCGACAGTTCTGCGCATCCCCGGAGATCCGATCAGAACATGCGCGATGATAAGTCGTATCGCGAGTCTAGAAGCTGAGCTTCAGAGCCAACTGCAGGGTGCGTGGACGATGCGCGTCGACGGGATGCAAAAAGGAGTTGCCGGTAAGGCAATCGATACCGCCTGGCTGGAAGAAGCCGGCGGAATAATTCGGTCCGCCGTAGCAACTGATCGTATTGCTGCCGGTGTTACCTAAATCGGGGTTGTAGATGCGGAACTGGGTATGATTGAAGATGTTGAAGGCTTCTGCCCGGAACTCAAGCTGACTTCGCTCGCCGTGAACCGGGAAATGTTTTGCCAGCGCCATGTCGAAGTTTATGCGATGCGGATTGTTGAGGAAATTGCGCCCGGCGTTTCCAAAGGTGAGCCCCCGGGGCGCGACAAAAAGGTTGGGATTCAAAAGAAGCGGACCGAAGCTACCAGGGTTTTTTTTCAGCGCTGCAGGAGCGGGATTGCTCGCCAAGTCCGGATAAGAACCGAGACCCACGTTATTGGCGACGCCAGCGTTATCCGGAACGCCTATTCCGGAACTTCCACCATTGTTGACCACGCTGAACGGCGTTCCCGATTGGAAGGTAGTGATTCCCGATATTTCCCATCCCTCCCAGAGCGCACGGCTGGCGTAAGTGAGTTTCTCGTTCGGCAACGGAGTGACAGGCGGGTAGCTCCCGTTCTCATCGGGTTTGTCGTCGACGTGAGCCCAAAAGTTCCTTATGTACTTGGTCAGCCCCTGAAGCTGATAGACGTAGCTGATGTTCAGCAGATGTCTCTGGTCAAAATTGGAGCTGGCCCGGTTCGAGCGCAGGTCGTAAGAGTTCACAAAAGTTGTGTCGGAGCGATCGGAGGAGTCGTCAATGGAATGACTGTAGGAATAGGCCACGCCGGCGGTCAGTGGTCCGGCGGTCCGGCGAAGCGTGGTCTGGAAGGCATGATAGGAGGAATCAGCGCCGTTTTGCAGCGAAAAAATCTGAGCTAAACCGATGAAAGGCCGAACTGTATTCACATTGAAAGGCGTGCCGGTGGTGGGCCTCACCCCAGCGCAAGCCGTCTGCAGATTGATAAAGGCAGGATTCTGGGCACTTACGATTGTGCCGTTGGATAAGCCGAAAGCGCCGCCGGTGCTACAGTCCGTTCCCGGAATAAGCGGCTCGTTCAGCGCAAAAGGATTTTTCCCCGCGGTCACTGGGTGCAACTGATTGAGTTGACGGTCGACTGTCAGATGGGTCCCTTTGCTGCCCACATAGGCAAAGCTCGTGACAAAATTGCTGGGCAGGTCGCGTTGCACGCTGAAGCTCCACTGCTGGGAGTAGGGCCATTGGGCCTTCGTGGGAATGGCGGTAACGTTGATCGGGAAAGCGCCCGGCATCAGGCTCAGGCCCAAAGGCGTAGTCCCGCACTCACTGCCCGCGTCCGCCGCAGCGGCGAAGCCAATACAGGGGAAGCTGGGCGGAAAAGGTTGGGTGATGCTGAGTACATTTGGGGCGCTCCCTTCTAAAGATCCGGTATTTGCCTCTTGCCCAGTTCCATGTTCGAAGAAAATTCCGTAGCCAGCGCGAATCGAAGTTTTTCCGTTGCCCTGCGGATCCCAGGCAAAGCCGATTCTGGGCGCGGGATTGAACAGATGATTCTTCATGCAGCCAGCGGGCACACCGTTCACACCACAAAGCACCAAACCGTTGGTAATGCGCGGATCAAGGCTGGTCAAATTCAGCGGAATGGGCCGCGATGATCTGCTGCCGTCATCGAGTTGACCGGTGATCGGGTCAACCCGCAGCTGGCTCGCCAGTGTAAGGCTGTATTGCGAGGGATCCCAGTTATATGCTCGCAAGTACTTTTCGTGGTAGGTGCCAAAGAAACTTACCCGCAAACCGAGATTCAGCGTCAAACGCGAATTTACCCGCCAGTCATCCTGAAAATAGGGCTCGCCAATCTGGTAGTGGTTGTAGTATTTGAGCTGGGTGCTGTCTTGAGTATAGCTCTCGATGTTATTTACCGTGGCCCCGGTGACGTTGGTTATCTTCGCGAGAAAATTAGCGAAGGCATTCCCCAAATTAAACAGACCCGCATTGGTGTTGCTGAAAGTCAATAATCCCTGGGTATCGCCGCTAGCCGCTCCCACGGCCCCGTTGATTTCATTCTTCTGGGCGATTACGTATTGCACGCCGAACTGGAGCGTGTGTTTTCCCACAACTTTGGTTATGTCATCGCGAAAGCTGTAAATGGGACTGGTGTGCTCCCAGGGCATATAAGAAGGATCGACCGTGAATCCCGCTCCTCCGTACGCCTGGTTGTCACCCAGGACCGAAACCCCAGGTGCTTTGCCGCCGAAACCGTTATTGAAGATGTATCCAAAATTGCAGTTAACAAGATCGGTGGGCGAACACTGCAAGGCAGCAGGACGCTGGAAATTTGCTCCGCCGGGGCCATTCTTATTGGCCAGAGTGATGTGAGAGTCACTGTAGCTGGCCACGAACTCGTTCAGCAGCGAGGGCGAAATGGTGTGTGTGAGGTGGGCCACCAGGCTGATTCCGGGCCCCACAAAACGATTCTGCACCGTAGGAAATGTGTTTTTCACTGTGCCCCACTCGGGCGTGGGCGTGGTCGTGTCCCAGGAGTCATGAATATAGCGAAAACTGGCACGCAGCTTGGAAGTGAAATTTTGATCGACCCGGAACAACTCCTCCCGCCAGTAGGTGGGTTCGGAAATGACGGCATCGTAGCACGGCATGATGAGTTGGCCAGTGGTGTGGTCGACTTGCCCCACCAGGCTGGAGTTACAGCCCGTATACGAGTTCGGTAAAGGGATGAGATTCTGATTCAAGATCGCTAAGGAAGCGGGATCGAGATTCGTTAGAATGCCGTTAGCCCTGCCATTGATGAGCGTATTCTTCGCGCCACTATTGTTCGCGCCGCTAGCGTTCAGCATGAATCGGGCGCCAGCTGGAGCGCCATTACTGTTTCCTGGACAGTCAGGCCATAGGGACACGGGAAAGGCGGGGCCGCTTCCCGTTTGAATCAGATGCTTCGCGTCGAGCGGATCAAAAGGATTGGGACATACGTCACTGAAGTTTCCCTGCCGCTCCGCTAGTGTAGGTACAGCGTGGTTGAAGTTTGGTTCCAGATCGCTGGGAGAATTTTCGATGCGGAACTCTTCCGACCAAAACACGAACGTTTTGTCCTTCTTGACATTGAAGACGCCGGGGATGGAGACCGGTCCGCCTAGGGTAAAACCAAAATCGTTCCTCCGGTAAAGCGGGGCACTCTTTGTCTGGTCGAAATAGTTGCGCGCGTTGAAGTCCTCGTTGCGTAAGAATTCATAGACGTCGCCATGCCACTGATTGGTGCCGCTCTTGGTGTTCACCAGGACGGTGCCCGAGGCAGTTCGTCCATATTGCGCCCCGTAGTTGGAAGTCAACACCTTGACCTCTTGAATGGCATCCAGGCTGGGATAAACCACCAGCGTGCTCTCGGCGGCATTCAAACCCGCGTTCAGAACATCGCTGCCATCCACCTCGAAGGTGTTGTACTCCACGCGTCCGCCATTGACGCTGTACTTCACGCTGCCAGTTACACCAACCTTGGCTTCATCCTGTCCGGTTTGATTGCTTACGCCTGGGGTCAAAGTGATGAGCTGCGTAAAATTGCGGCCGTTCAACTGAAGTTTTACGACTTCTTTTTGCGTGATAGTGCCGGAGACCTCGGCGTTTTCTGATTCTACATTGGCCACCTTGGAGCCTTCCACGTTCACTTCGGTGGTTAATCCTGCCGGTTCTAAGCCAACATCGAGGGGTAGATCCTGCCCGGCGGCGAGCGAGATATTGTCGGCCCTGTAAACCTTAAACCCTGGCGCCGTCGCCGTCAGGTTATAAGTGCCCGCAGGTAACCCCTTGATCGAATAGGTGCCCTGCGGACCTGTTACCGCAGTCTGAGAAAGTCCGGTCGCGTTGCTGACCTTTACCTCGACGCCCACAACTACCGCGCCGGTTTGGTCGTTTACGGATCCGCCGATGGATCCTTGTCCAGTTCCCGACGCGGTGACTGTTGATGGGGCAGCAGGAGCTGGTTGAGCGGCAGGCGCCCCGGAGGGCGCAGGTGCAGGCGAAGGCGGCGGAGCCGTACCGTTCGGCGCGGGCGGAGGAGTTGGGGCGGCGCCCGTTTGCGCTACTGGCGCACCCGCAACGCTCAGGGTAAGTACTTGCCCTGGGCTCAAGGCGAGGGTTGCCTCAAAGATTTTCGCTCCCCGCGCCACAATCGAAACTTTGTACGAACCCGCAGGCAAGTCTGTTGCGGCGTACTGGCCTTGGTCATCGGCATTCACAGTCTGACTCACACCATTGCTATTAGTGACCGTGACCGTGGCTCCAGCCACCCCGGCGCCAGCCTGATCATTGATCGTGCCGGTAATGGCTCCCTTGGCTTGCGCCGAAGCTGCATCTTGCGCGGCAGCCGTGGCTGGTGGCGCCGCGGGGGCGCCCGCATCTTGCCCTAAACCGCTTCCCGCTCCACACACCAGTACGGACAAAATGCAACACCAGCTCCGCATCAATCTCACAAAAAACCTTCCTCCTCGGAGGCAGAATTAGCATCCGGAGACATCACCATCCCGGGTAAGGCAGAAGGGGTGATGCCAGATTTCCAGTCGCGATCAGCTAATGGCTCTGCGGCGAGAGTTAATGAAAGTTAAAGAAAGCGGAATAGTTACATGGCAAACGTTACGGGGCGATGACAGTAAGGTTAATTTCCGATTACAAATTGAAGGATGCGATTTCAACAATCTGCCGTCGAAAATTCACGGGCCTTTAACGATGGCGTCATTCTTTCGTAATAGTGTTCCTGCATAGTTCTGTTGACGACGGGATTTCTTCGTCATTGTCATTGCCGGATCGCCGGATCAGAAACCCTGACATTAAAAACCAATTCAAGCGAATTAGAGACGGGATCGGCCGGACAATTACGCACGTACTGGCTTGCAGAGTGAAGTAACTGTAGAGGCCTCAACGGGGTGTCCCCCCACAACCGTTATCAAGAATTTCAAAATAAGGAGAGTTGCAAATGACTCAAGCTAAGTATCTCTTCGCGACGCTGGTTTTGGCCGCGACCGTAGCCTTCGTACCGGCTGCCAACGCTGCAGCGGTTGTGCACTTCGTTGGCGCTGGTTCTTCGGCGCAATTTCAGGCAACCGGATACGCTGTTTACAATGACATAGCGCTCCCGAAGGCGGGAGGCACCGCGTGCACATCCGGCAACAACCCCTGCGCGGGTCACTGGACGGGTGCGAACCCGGACAAGAACGCCGCCCCGGGCGTTACTCTAGTTGACCCTCGAAATGCTGCCATTGTCCCAGAGCCTGGCACTGTCTGGGTCGTGTGGGTCCAAACCGCTGCAGGTGTCATAACCGATGTCTGGACCGACGCGTCGGTTGATTCCATTGTCGGCAACCGTGCTTTTTTCGCAGCTTACGGCGGCGACTGCGACGTTGTCGGCGGAGATGACGCTTGCAAGAATGGCGTTGAGTTGACTCTCGATCCAGCCACCGCGGCCGGCACCACGGCTGGAGATCAGCTGATCTCAGCCACTCTGTGGGGCAATGATGTGGTTCTGCCGGCAGCCGTTTACACGGCGCTTACGCCGGGCGGCGTCGGTGCCAACGTCAACGCTGGTCTGACGGACATTCGTCCGGAAGATGCGGCGTTCGGCTCTGCGCGCGTTCTCGGCTACCCTGTCAACACAACCCGCTCTAAGTTAGGCTACGGTAACCCTGCCGCTCCCTGCAGTGCTCCCGTCGCGCTCAAAGTTGGGTGCGCGATCCAGAGCTCTTACAGCGGTGCTGTGGCTCACCCTGTTGCCTTCAGCATCCACGGCAACGACCCGCTCGCAGTACCCGTCGTACAGGTGCGGAAGTATACGACTCTCGCCGTTGGCGCCGCGCCGATCATTATCATTGAGAACCGGACGAATGCCGCTGGCCTGGGCACGCCGGGGAAATACCTCAACGTCGTTTCGCACACCCCCCTTCCTGACGAAGACAGCCCTATCGGCTCGCTCTGGGACGGCGTGGGCGATAATGGTGCGTTCTGCGATGGTAAAACAACGGCTCTCACACCCAGCGCCAACGTCGCATTTCCGATCACCGTTGCCAAGCGTGAACCCCTTTCCGGAACTTACAACACCTTCGAGTTCACCCTAATCCGAACTGAAGACTTCGCCACCATTTCGCAGGAAACGGGCGTCGATCCGCAAGTGGCGGGCGACAACCCGCTCAATATCGCCTGCGGCGTGGGCAGGCGTCGGGGCACAGTGGGCACAGGCGATATGGTCAAGAATGCCGTCTTCCCCAACGCTGACACGATCGGTTATACCTTCTTCAGCTTTGGCAACGTCTCTAAGATTGCCGCCAGCCCCAACTATGCCTATCTCACCCTTGATGGCGTGGATCCAGACCTTCTCAATGGTGGGCCGGTCGCGAACCAGGAACTGCCAACTTGCACAGTTCCTTGCTCAGTCGCCCCGGGCGCATCGTTCACCTCACTGCGTAACGGCACCTATACTTCGTGGTCGCTGCTGCGCATAGTTGCAGATCCCACCGACGCCCACTTCGCTGATGTCCAACAAGTAGTGCAGGCTGAGCAGAACGATATCAACCATATCAGTCCTGACTTCGTTCCGTTCCAGGCCTGCCCGACCCTGGCTGCGCCATGCAATGGCACAGCCACGGACGCCATGGACGTTTACCGTTCGCACTTCACCCAGTCAACCATTGTGGGTAACAACGGAGCCGTGGTGACCGGCCCATTTGGTCAGACTCTGGGCGGCGGTGCAGAAGCCGGTGGCGATATGGGAGGCGAAATTATCGGTCCCAACGCCGGCGCCCCACCGAACATTCTCAACTGCAAACAGTTCAACGACGACGGCGGCGCTTGCCCTGTAAAAGAGTAAGCAAAACCTAAGCAGTAGAGAACAAAAACGAGGCAGGCTGGCTACCTGAGCAGTCTGCCTCAATTTTCCAGCTTCTCATTTTAAAATTTCAATTCATCAGGGTTTCGATATCGATTACTGAACCGAGAGGGTTTCAATGCAACAGCAGTGGGTGGCCAGAAAAATAGCTTTGTTTGCGTTTCCAGTCTTATTACTTTGCCTGTCATGTGTGGAATCACAAAATGTCTGGGCACAGGGAACTCCGGTGCCAGAGCCGGCCAAACCGGCGGCTGCAATTGATGTATCCAAGACTCCGCCAGCGAACGCCGCCGCAGCCACGACGGCTGATTCGGTGACAGCTGCAAGCCCCAATACCCAGAAGAATGATCACCAAGGAAGGGGGAGCGATCGGTCGGTCAGCTTTACCGAGGATTGGAGTACGCCTTCGCTCACCGGCAGCAAACTGATCCCCCAGGAACCTATCCTCGGAGAGATAGACGACTATAATCCGGCGTTTACGCGCGAGCTGATACGAGTCCAGTGGCGACCGGGCGATCCGATTTACATGTATGTGATGAAACCCAAAGGAGTGCAGAAGCCTCCTGTGATCCTCTACCTTTACAGCTACCCCTCGGACGCAGAACGGTTTGCAGACGATAATCTCTGCAAATTCCTGACTAAGAATGGTTTCGCCGCAGTCGGGTTTGTAGCCAGTCTGGATGGCCACCGTTATCACGACGTTCCGATGAAGAAGTGGTTTGTGAGTGAGCTGCCGGACGTGCTGGTGATGTCAGCACATGACGTGCAGATGATTTTGAATTACCTCGTCGAGCGCGGCGACTTTGATATGAGCCGCGTCGGCATGTTTGGAGATGGTTCCTGCGCGACTATTGCCATTCTGGCTGCAGCTGTGGATCCCCGGATCAAGACAATCGATCTTCTCGATCCCTGGGGAGACTGGCCAAACTGGATGGCACTGTCTACCCGTATTCCGGAGAAGGAGCGTCCGGATTATTTGAAACCCGAGTTTTTGGCGCGCGTCGCGGCTTTTGATCCGGTTAAGTGGCTTCCTCAATTGAAGACGCAAAAAATACGACTGCAAAGTGTGATGACCGTAACCGTTACGCCGAATGTTGCCAAGCAGCACATCGAAGCAGCCGCACCCCCGAACGCGAAGGTGATTCGATACGACGACGGAAA
The DNA here is from genome assembly GCA_963696025.1 of uncultured Acidobacteriota bacterium. Taxonomy (GTDB): domain Bacteria; phylum Acidobacteriota; class Terriglobia; order Terriglobales; family Acidobacteriaceae; genus JABCYV01. The sequence goes on along the minus strand of CAVOII010000010.1, from coordinate 515,894 downwards.
AGCGCTCTTGAAAGCAAACTCGGGCGGCGCGGCGCTGGATTGGATCAAGGAACAGCTTCAGCCGGGGTCGAGTCAGCAATATCGCGCCATGGACGATTCGCAAACGCAAGAAACCGCCGCCCAGGTGAAAGGACCGCAGCGATGACGGTTCGAGCATCCTGCAGAGTAAGTATCCCGATAATCCAGTCTGGACCGAAAGGTAAATGCATGTCCGCAACGTTTGAAGTCCCCAGACTCTCCCAGGAAGATCGAAGCAGCAAACATGTGGCCGAATCGTCTGTCCCAGAAGCGCCAGGATCGTGGCAGGACGACATTCTCGGGCTTCTCGGAGTTATCGTAACTCTGTTTTTGCTCGGGGCGGGTGCTTACGTCGTAATTCACGACCTCATATGAGGCTACGCGATGGCCTTAATGCGTCTGGAATCGGCCTTGACATTCGTTGCTGCCAAAGCCAGATTGCCGTTCTCTAAGCAGCTGCCGTCCATCGTGTAATAGACGCACCGAGATGCGGTTTGCAGTCCACAGCCAGTATCGCACTTCAGGAGGAGTAGCTAAATGCTGATGCTCGGAAGAGCACGCGGTCAGTCCATGTTCGGAAAGTCGGTGAACATCTTGTTGTTTGCGGCGGGCGCCACTGGACTTTTGCTCTCGCAAGCCTGCGGAGGGGGAACTTCCTCGACCAAGTCACCGCTGGTTCTGGAGTCCATCACGATCTCACCCACCAGTTCATTGGTCGCCCTCGGAGGTACCCGCAAGCTCAAGGCGACCGGCGTATATGGAGATGGGAGCACGCAGAACCTCACCTCGAGTGTGACGTGGAGCGCTTCTTCCGCCCCGAGTACCACAAACTTTGTCTCCGTAGATCCGACTGGCCTGGCCACGGGACTGGCTCTCGGCACAAGCATAGTTACCGCGAACTTAGGCCCCGTGCTAGGAGCCACCTCACTTATCGTCAACACCAATGGCTATGAGTCGAGTACAATCGGCATTCTCTTCGTTCCATTTCAAGGCTCGGAAGTCGATGCGGGATATCTACCCCAATCGCGAACTCGGAATTCGCAGGGCGTCTTTACCGTTCAGGAAGTGAATTTGGATTCTGATCAGTTTGGCCCTCTGCCAGTTGCCTCGGCGCTTATCGCTTCCATCCCGATGCCGGCGGGGTATGTGCCCAGCGCCACCGCCGCCAGCCAGAGTAACTTGGAGATACTAGTAATTAGTCATAGTTCGGCCGATGTGCAAATCATCGACGCAAGCAACGATCCAAAGGATACGGCAAATAATACGATCATCAATACTTTCCATTCGCCAATAACTAAAACTGCGATTTTCAATGGCGTTTCATGCATGATTTGCGCGGTCGTGATCGGCCCGAGCGGCCAGGTTTTGCTCAGTACGGCTCAGGGTTATTACACTATGGATATCAATAGCGGTCAGTTCACCGCGTTGCCTCTGGCGCCGCCCGCTTTTCCGGCCTTGAACTTTTCCCTCAACCCGCTCAATGCGGCCAGCCCATTTATCATTAGTCCGACTTTTGGTCAGGATGCGAACTTCTCCGGCGAAGTCCAGGTCCTTAATCTTGCGAACAACACCGTGGCCACAAACACGAATTTAGGCATCTCCGCGCCAGTCGCGACAGCGATGGACTTGGTGACTAACATCGGAGTCGTCGTGGATGAAAGCAGCACGACACAGTTTCTGGTGAATCTAAGCGGAAATCCCTTTCCCGTAACCGCGTGGAACTCCCAGAACAGCATTGCCCAGCCGATCATATTTGGGTGTAGCGCTCCTCCGGCCCCTCTGACGATGGTTGCAATCGGAGTTGGAGTTGGTGCCCAATCCCAAGACCACATAGCGTTGTTCAGTCAGGCATCCGGGAGCTGCATAATGGTCGAGGCTTTGCCCTCCAGCACTACTCTGGGGCCACCGGACCCAGCGCTCATTGTTTACGGATATGGCGCTCTGCCACCCACTCCAGATGGGCTCGCTTTCATCAATGGCAACGACCCCAATGCGATAACTACCTTCACGAGTGTGTTCGACAAGAAAAGCTACGGTCTGCTGGTTGACGCAAACCAAAACTGGATTGCCAAGCTTAACTTGAACAATTATGCCAGCCAAAACACCAACTCGGGCCCTGGTAGCGCGATAGTCCTGGATTTTGTGAATTTCCCGGTACCTTACCTGCCCACACAATAGGATCTTTTGCCGTCTGCCGATCTATCGCATTCTCTGGACGAGCTAGCCAATTCCGGGTCGTGTTGCGGAAATTATGGCAGAGTTATGCTTACCGTACCGAGGTCGCCCGGCTTGCAAGGCGCTCCTCGCGGTAGCTGGGGCTGGGTCGCAAACCTATAGGTTCCAGTGAGTGAAGTCGCGGCGTTGCTGCTAGTGAGGCTGAGCTGACCTAGTGATGTACCGTTACTGCCGACGATGCCCAATACCACTGCCGTACCGCTGATCGCGCCATTGAGAGACGCGTTAGTGAAACAAGGGGAGTTGGTGGAGGTGATAGTTCCCGAAAGGGTCGCATCGCTCAGCCCGCCATTGGGACCCTGAGCAACCATTCCGGATACATTGGAGATTGTGCCGGATCTGGTGGAAGTCAAAGTTCCGTGAAAACTGCCAGAGAGCGGCTGGATCCGAGCGGCCGACCAAGTCCCATTCTCAGAGAATCCGCAGCCGGACGCCAGGATAACGTAATTGCCCCCCATGGACGAGGCATCGGATGCAACTGTTCCGCTAAGGTTCAGCGCCTGGCCGGTCACGCCGGTCGCCAGCGAGATGTTTTGCGCGCTCATGCTCCCCGTGGCTGAGCCCACGCCGCCACAGGTACCGGACAGCATCAGTCCACCAGTAACGGAGTCGTTCAGTTGGAGGAAGAAACCGGATAGCGATTTGGTGATACAGGGAATTCCTGATTTAGTTGGGCAAGGAGACGTCGTCAGCGTAATTTGCCAGTTTCCGGAAACTTGGCCGTTGGCGTTTATTGTACTGGTGCTTCCGCCCCCACAAGCAGCTAATACGGCCAGGCAGGCCAGGACCGTCGCGATAACTATGATTCTCATAATTCCTTGCTCCTTCTCCCGGCAAACAGCATGAAAAGTAAAATCTGATAATTCGTTCCGGCCGGGACGGCGCAAATCGCGCGGTGTCCTCCAGACCTTTACCTGATTGAGTCAGAAATCTTACCTTGCGTGTCCGCTTATGACGCTGCACTTTTGTGAATTTTCAGTTAAAAGCGAAGTCGGCGCTGGCCACGGCTTAGGTGGAAGAAAGCGGCCGGTTGGCAGCAGAAAAAGCCCCGCCCAAATATGAGCGGGGCCGATATCTTCGCCTTTTGAGTCGCAACGCTGTCTTAGGATTTCCTGCGAGCCGCCCTTTTGCGTCTGGCAATTACCGCAATGCCGACCATCCCCGTCCCCAGAAGACTCAACGTTCCCAGCTCGGGCGTGATCGCCTGGCCGGGGATGGTAGTAGTTCCACTGGAAAGGTTGATTTTCATCCTGCCGCCTGTGCCAAACGGGTTGATTTTGGTCGCAATGGTCGTTACCTGAAGCGTCCCTCCAACGACAGTTGAGCCACTCAAGGTACCGCTGACGGTGCCGCTCAAGGTCGAGCCAAATTCTCCTGGTGGCAAACCTGTAGCGGCTGACCAGGTAGCGTTACTGAAGGCTCCGGTGAAGACCAAACCAGTGTGCGTGTCGGTGATCTTGAAAGTACCAGCGCCAAAAGTGGCATTTGACGACATCGAACCGGTTGCTAGCGTTCCGGTAGTGAGGACCACGAACCCAGCGGGAGAGGAGTCATTGAAACCGGTCAGTCCAGAAACCGAGGTCAGCGCTGAGCCCGTCAGTTTGAGACCGCCGCCGCTCGCGGAAACAAGTCCGCCAGCATTCGTGAACACGCTATCGGCGAACGCCGACAGAGGCCAACAAGACATTAAAGCAGCCAACGCGAAAATCTTAAGCAGTTTCATCCCCTCTCCTCCTTCAAATAGTTCAAAACTCAAATCATTTTTTCTAAAGTCCCACAAACCCATACGAATCTTCTTCCGAGTTGGAGTCGAATAAGCGCTCGCTTCATCACCCGGGTGCGACTTTTGCTCCTAACCAAGACAGCTTCAGCCCGAATACATAAAACTTGATGGCGGAGTTTACCCCGTGGTGTGTTACGCCTTGATGACCGCAGAATGAAATGTGTGCGACAGCCGAATTGTTGTCACGCGCCTTTAACAATCGAGTCACAACTAAAGAGTTTTTCTTCAGGCTGTGGAATTCTTTCGCTTGACATCGTCGCATTGTCAGCAGAACATGCGGTTACACCACAGACAGCAGCCGCCATACAAAGCAAGTTCGAGTTCCAATCATTATCTAGATCTAGTAGCTGACATTGAAGCCATGACTGGCGAAAGGTGGGGCAGGTTCCATGAGGCAACTCATATTAGTGGTGAGCAGCCCAGGCGAAGACTGCGGTTTGCTTGAGCAGTGCTTGGAGAGGTCGGGTTACAAGGTGCGCCGGTGCTTGAACTCCAGTGACGCAGTGAGACAGGCGGAGGCGCTACGTCCGTCGCTAATATTGATCAGTTTAGTAATCGAGAATGGCGCCGGACTGGATTTGTGCCGTCGCATTCGCCAGACTCGTTCCTTGGCAAAAACAGCCGTGGTTTTGCTGGCCACAGGCACATCGGAAGAAGATTGCGTTCTCGGACTTGAGTCGGGTGCGAACGACTACATAGCGATGCCGTTCAGTTCTCGCGAGTTGGTGGCGCGTGTGCAAGCCGTGTTGCGCCGCTTTGAACGACCACAGCTCACTGAGTTTGTCGGACCGGTCACAACAATCGGGGACATTAAGATTGATAGCTCGGCAATGAAGATTTCTGTCCGCGGGAATGAAGTAACGACTACCACGTTGGAATTCCGCCTAATGGATTACCTTGCCCGGAATCAGGCGCGAGTGTTCAAACGCGACGAGCTTCTCGATGCCGTGTGGGGTGACATGCAGTTCGTTACTCCCCGTACGGTGGACGCGTGTGTACGCCGTGTTCGGCGGAAGATCGAACCGGATTGCGCGCGACCGACCTATCTGAAAACCATTCGCGGAGTCGGCTACCGTCTGGATGCTGGAGGTCCCAGGCTCTGGAACTCGCGAGAGCAATATCTCCGTCCTTCGTCAGTTTTGCAGCCAGCGGACAGATTCGAGCCCAAGGCATAACATTGCAGATAAAAGCTCTGAGTTCGCATCAGCTTTTCTAATGATTCCACCAAGTCTAGAGAAAATATTTTGTGTTTAGAGATTGGTTGCCTGGTTCTTGCGTTTCGCTATCAGCCAATAAGGTAGCCACAGTGCGGAGCGCCTGAATCTCCTTCAAGACCTGCTTGATCTGCAGATCGGTTTGCTGAAGGACGGTGAATACGCGTCTCGGAGAGGGCAGGTTGGCGATTTCGGACGTTTTGGTTTTGCGGGGTTCCGTTACTGGTTCTCTTCCGACGGGCCACGGTTCGACCATTTCGCCATACTCCGGCAACAGCGCGTTGAGGAATTCCAAGCCGAAGCAGTATCCCGCACGACTTCGGACCAGGCTCACAAGGCGCACGTATTGCGGCATCTGAAACTCGATTTCCATCAAATCACCGGGTTCGAAATAAATATTCGCTTGCAGGGCCATTCCACCCTCGCTAATTGTAGTAACGCGCCCTTGCACAATGGCCTTGGAACTCCGGCGTGAGGGCGTGATGCAGACTGGTAAGTCAGCATCGTATCGTGGCCAGCGACGGCTATTTAGAGGATGAGACATCACAAACCGCACCGAATCGAGTGTCTTCCAGGTAATGATAGAAATGATCGATCACTACTTTCAAATTACCAAGGTAAGACCGCGGCCGGCTCGGGCACAGCACGGCTAGCAACTACCCGGATGGCACACTGAAATAAAACACTGAGCCATGCCCCAGTTGGCTGGTGACACCAATTCGACCGCCGTGCGCCTCAACAATTGCTTTGGCAATGGCCAAACCCATCCCGGTCCCCTGCACCCGCAGCCGCTGATTCCGTCCACGATAGAACTTCTCAAAGATAAGTGACTGCTCAAAATCGTCAATGCCAGGACCGCGATCCGCCACGCTCACGGTGAGCAGCCCGTTCTTTATTTCTGCGGTTACATGAATAGGAGATCCGGGAGGCGAATATTTAGCGGCATTTTCCAGCAATTGCATCAGGACCTCTTTGATTCGTCCCGAGTCGATGCGTACCGGTGACAAATCGGGGGGAACATGCACCTCTAGCCGATGGCTGCTCAAGATCTGCTTGGACTCATGCAGCGCCTGGTCGATGACTTTTCCAATCTGGTGCGGTTCGCGCTCCAGCTCAACCTGGTTCGCGTCGAGTTGGGCCATCTCGGCAGCTTCGCCCACCAGACGATTGAGCCGGTCACTCTCTTCGTTGATGACCGTCAATAGTTCCTGGCGTGGCGCCGAGTCGAGGTTGGGGCTGGCGAGCAGCGAAGTCACCGATGCTTTGATGGCGGTTAGAGGAGTGCGAAACTCGTGCGTCACCGAGTCCAGCAAGATGGATCTGAGTTGCTCACTTTCGCGCGCAGCCTCTGCGCGTCCCAGTTTCTCAATCGCTCCCGCTCTTTCGATAGCGATTGCGATCAGGCTACCCAGAGCTTCGAGCGTCTCGCGAGAGAGAATCACGCCGGAGATGCCCATGCTTCCCACGACGCGCGCACCCATCCGTAGAGGCATGAAAGCCACATGGTTCTGCACGTCAACCCTGGGTTCACCTCGTACGCACACCATTTGCAGATCGTGGAGTTCGAGGCCATCGGTTCCGGGGCCAGAGCGATAGACATCAGGGCGATTGGGGAGCGAGACGGCAGCTGCCTTCCCTCCGAAAGAATCCAGAATATAGCCCGGGATCGCGTTCAGGAGTTCGGCCACGTTATCGCTGGAGAGCAAGTGCTGACTGAATCCATAAAGGCGTTCAACCTCGCGGCGGCGCTCGTTGGCGTTGCGAGCTTCGCGGCGGGCGCGATCCGACAAGTGGCTGGCGATTACCGCGGTCACCAGGAAGGCAAATAATGCTACCCAATTCTGGGGGTCCGCGATGGCGAATGTTCCAAACGGGGGAAGAAAGTAGTAATTGAATGCCGCGGCAGCAACGACGGCGGTAAATACAGCGGGCCGCAATCCCCAGGTCGCGGAAACCATCAGCACGCCCAGAAGAAAGGTCAAAGCGACCGTGGTGGGATTTACCTTGACTACGGCGTGATACACAAAAGCAATTACGAAGACCAGGGCCACCGATGCCGCGTAGCGCAGAACCGACTTAATCACCTTCTCTGGCACGAGCCGATTGTAGCTGACATCGACAATTCCGCGTTGCTCAACGACAATATGCGCGATGGCTAAAACTCCCGAGCAATGGCTCGAATCTGCTGCCCCGGCAAAGAAGGGCGGCGTCCTAAAACTTTTTCTGGGATACGCGCCGGGTGTGGGTAAGACCTACAGCATGCTGAGCGAGGCCATCCGCCGCCACAGCCGCGGTGAGGATGTCGTCATCGGCGTGATTGAAACTCACGGACGCAAGGTGACTGCTGACCTGGCCGCGCAGCTGGAGACCATCCCCAGAAAGAAGTTGGACTACAAGGGTGCGATTTTTGAAGAGATGGATGTTGACGCAATCCTGGCGCGCAAACCGCAGGTCGTCCTGGTGGACGAACTGGCCCACACCAACGTGGAGGGCAGCAAACACCGAAAGCGATATGAGGACATTTATGAGCTTCTCGATGCCGGCATGGATGTGCTTTCCACCATGAACATTCAGCATTTGGAGAGTGTCACTCCCACGGTGCAGAACATCACTGGAATCCGGGTGCGGGAAACGGTGCCCGATTGGGTGCTGAAGCGGGTCGATGAAGTGGTGATGTCAGACTTGACTCCAGAGGCGCTGCAGAACCGCATGCGTCGCGGAGATATTTATCCCGTGGAACGAGTGGGCCGCGCCCTGGACAACTTCTTTCGCCAGGGTAACCTCATTGCGTTGCGGGAACTGGCGCTGCGTCAGGTCGCCCACGCCGTGGACCGGAATCTGGAATCCTACCTGGAAAAGGAGGAGACAGGCCGGACAGTTGCGGTCCGAGAGCGCATTGCCGTTGGCATCAGCTCAAACCCTGCGGCTCAATATCTGATCGCACGGGGAGCACGCATGGCACAGGCAATTGATGCCGAACTTTACGTTTGTTATGTAGATATGGGACAGGACGACAGCGAAGCCAACCAGAAGACGTTGAAAGCCAATATCCGATTTGCCGAGAATGTAGGCGCCACAGTGGTGCGACTGAAGGGCAAAAGCGTGGCCGAGGCGGTAGCTGAATTTGTCCATGAGAAGCACATTACTCAAGTTGTCTTTGGGCGCACCGCAACCAGCGGATGGAAGAGATATTTTTACCTCTCCGCAATTCACCGGTTCTTACGTGATGCTCCGGCTGTGGACGTCCACATTGTCACTCAAGAACCGGATTGATTCTTCACATGACTGAACACCAGCGCATTCTAGTGGTTGACGACGAGCCCCAGATCACTCGCGTCCTCCGCACTACTCTTTCCAGCCAGCGATATGACATTCGCGTGGCGAACGACGGCGAAACCGCACTGGAGATCATGAAGGACTGGACTCCGGATCTGGTCATTACCGACCTTTCCATGCCGAACATGGACGGATTGGAGCTTTGCCGACGGTTGCGACAGACCACGCAGGTTCCGATTCTGGTTCTATCGGTCCGAGGAGAGGAACGGACAAAAGTCCAGGCGCTGGACGCCGGGGCCGATGACTACGTTACTAAGCCGTTTGGAATTGAAGAATTACTGGCACGGGTGCGTGTCAGCCTCCGTAGAGCTCGCGACAATCAAAGCGGCGCTCTCCCCGTGATCGAATCAGGCGATTTCCACATCGACATGGAGGCGCGCAAAGTCGTCGTCCACGGCCGCGAGGTACATCTGACACCCAAGGAGTTCGATCTGCTTGTGTACTTCGCGCGGCACGCGGGAAAAGTCATCACCCATCGCGCGCTGCTGGGCGCGGTGTGGGGCGGAAACAGCACAGAACAGGTGGAATATCTTCGTGTGTTCGTGGGCCAGCTGCGTAAGAAGGTGGAACCGAATGCCACTTCGCCATGCTACATCATCACAGAACCATGGGTCGGATACCGCTTCGAGCCAGGGGCAGCTTCGACGTAAGATGAATGGAGCGCTTCGGTAGGAATCTCCAAGATATAAATCGAGTCCGCACGCGAAAACCTTATAGGCGCGAATCAAACTTTTGATGGAGACATTTACGCTTTCCTTATGCGCAAAGCTCTATTGTCCGAACACCTATGAGGCGCAAATTGATTCGCAAGAGCTTTTTGTAAGATGAAGCGACACCCTACTTTCGATAGACACTTTCTGACGGTCATGCTATCGGTCGCGGCGGTGGCGCTCTTTGATTTGTGGGTATTTGTGAAATTATCAGGGAAGTAATATTGGCCTAAGGTAGCCATTCGTAACAACGGCAAGTTGTTCTATTTCCTGCGCTGATCCTCTTAACGAACATTCTACGAAGCCTTTATTCAATCTTTACGGCTTTAGCTATCCAATCGATAGGAAGGCGGAAGCAGCGTGAACGGTCAGCATGCACCACGGTACACAGCTTCTGCTGTGTTGATGTTGGACCAATCAAGGGATCACAGAAAGGCTAGGAGTTTATGTCAATTCAGGAAATATCAGCGGAAGAACTGGCCAAGCTTTTCCATCTATATCATCAGGCGCTTGTTCATGGGTTGGATGATCATAGGAGTGGCGAGCACAGTCTCTCGTGGGAGAAAACACCGCAGGACGAGCGCAAGTTGCTGATCGCGGCGGCGCGGCTCGCCCTCATAGATTTGGCGGCTGGGTGCGGCGAGGAACTACCAGGCCGCAGCTACTTTGCCAAACCCGGCGAAGCAGATTGGGGTTGCTGAAAATCCCCTTAGCGCCTCCACAGCTGATCTTTACGAATTCTTTATGAATTGTTAATCCCGCTTTTACGCGCGGAGTTGTCAAATCTTAATTCGTATCCCTTCAGGAATGGGTGTGCGGCGATGGTAGCCATAAGGCTTGCGGTGGTAATACTATGTGTCGGCGCGGTAACGTTTCTGCTGCGCTTTCTTGTAGCTCTTCTGAAAGAATGCAGGAGTTTGCCGCCGCAATCTGTGAAGCTCTATTTCGCGAAGTTCACTCCATCCCAGCAACGAGGAGGACTCATAATCATGAATCCCGAGGTCCATAAACGCAACTTTCCAATAAAGGCTGGCAAGCGAGTGGCTCTCGTTGCGCTGGTTGCGACTTGCCTAATGCTGCCACTTCACGGTCAAGAAGCAACCAACGCCGCTTCTGGCAATGGGGCGAGTTCAGCCGCCCCGCAAGCGACCGCCACAGATCAGCAGTCGCAGCAAGAGATCATGAACGAACTGGCGGCGATGAAGAAGCGCATCGAACAGTTAGAAGCAGAACTCAAGAAGCATGAAGCAGAAGGACAACCCACCACGGTCGTCCACACGGCCAAGGCGGGCACACCGATGGCCGCCCCTCCGGGTACTTTTGCCGCGACCGCTGCTCCCGCGGAAGCCGTAGCAGTGGCAGCGCCGCCCGCCACTTCGGAGACAAAGCCGGCCAAAGCAGAGCCGTTCGCTTTCGCTGACTGGACCTGGCTGAATGGCAACCCGCGAACCAAGGAACCCGCTTTTGACTCAAAGTTTTTCACTCCCGAAATTCGTGCGGACGTCGCCTACCATTACGATTTCAATCATCCCAAGGACGATAGCATTGGCGGGTCGAGCGAAGTATTTCGTTCGAATGAAATTGCCCTCACGCATCTTGGCATAGGCGGAGATTTTCACTATGACCACGTGCGGGCGCGGGTGCTGAGTCAGATTGGACAATATTCGACGGCCACGCCGCGCAACGACGCCAGCTACTCGCGCGGGCAATGGGACTTGGCCAACGCCTACCGCTATGTTACCGAGGCTTACGGTGGTTACCACTGGGACGCGCTGCACGGAGTTAACGTCGATGCCGGCATCTTCCTGTCGTACATCGGTCTGTTCAGCTTCTACCAATTCGACAACTGGGCTTACCAACCATCTTATGTGTCATCGAACACGCCTTGGTTTTTCACCGGCATGCGGATCCAGGTGTTTCCCACCGAGAAGTTGAAGATCGAGCCCTGGATCATCAATGGCTGGCAATCGTATGCACGTTACAACGGCCGGCTGGGTTTCGGGGGACAGGTTCTTTATCGCCCGAGGGGTTGGATCTCGATGCTCTCCAACAACTACGGGGCTGGCGCCGACGCACTGGGGCTTCCCAACCGCACCCGCTACCACACCGACAACAGCCTTGAAGTGAAATATTACGACCATCCGGAGCGGTTTCTGGACAAGATGGCATTTACTCTCACCGCCGATGCCGGCTGCGAAAGCGGCGGAGGGGTGAATTGCACCGGCAATCGTAAGAATGCGCAAGGGCAGATTGTGGCGTTCAAGCAGAGCTTCCTCGGCTACATGATTTATAACCGCTGGTGGTTTCACCATGACCGGTACGGTGTGACGGTGGGCGGCGGCCAGATCAACAATCCGGGCCGCTACCTCGTGTTGCTGCCACCGATTAACGGCGCGACCGCAACTTCGGGAACGCCCTACTTCACCGAGAACCCCGGCGATCCGTTCAAAGCCTGGGACATTTCGGGGACGTACGATTACATGCCGAGCCAGTACATTACCTTCCGCTGGGAGTTCAATCACCGCCATGCTAGCGTGCCCTACTTCAGCGGCCCCGGCGGAATTACGCCTGCGGGTGGCAATCAAGGTCCGGCGGGCTCGATGGTGACTGGCTTCACACCGGATCTGCGCCATACCGAAGACCGGGCCACTATGGCGATCCTGGTGAAGTTCTAAGCAGGGGAGAGAAAGTATGCAAGACCTTATTTGGATCGCTGTCACCATCGCATTCTTTCTGATTGCGTTTGCTTATGTACGATTTTGCGATCGGATTCGGTGAGGGGAAACGTCATGAATCTTGAATCGATCATCATGCTGGCCGTCTGTGTTCTTTTGATGATCTACCTGCTGTATGCGCTGTTGCGGCCGGAGAAGTTCTGATGACAGTAAATGGCTGGGTACAGATTCTCTTGTTCTTGGGGCTGATCTTCGCGGTGACCAAGCCGCTCGGTGTATTTATGGCGAGGGTTTTCAACCGCGAGCGCACGTTCCTTGATCCGGTTGCTACGCCCGTCGAGCGCATGCTGTACCGCGTCACTGGAGTGGACGAGAACCACGATATGCGCTGGAGCGAATACGCCTTTTCCATGCTCCTGTTCAGCGGCGTTTCCATGTTACTACTGTATATGATCGAACGCGTCCAGCAGTTCCTTCCGTGGAATCCGCAGAAATTTGGGCCGGTGGCTCAGGCGTTGGCATTTAACACCGCTGCCTCCTTCACCACCAATACCAACTGGCAGAACTACTCGGGCGAGAGCACGATGAGCTATCTCACCCAGATGGCTGGTCTGGCGTATCACAACTTCACTTCCGCTGCTGTGGGTATCGCCCTTGCCATCGCCTTCATCCGGGGTATCGCGAGACGGGAGAAAGAGACCATCGGTAATTTCTGGGTCGACATGACGCGCGCCACTCTATGGGTCCTGCTGCCAATGTGCGTCGTCTACTCTCTCGCTTTGGTTTCCCAAGGAGTCGTGCAGAATCTAAAACCCTACGACACGGTGAAACTGATTGAGCCGCAGCAGGTGCAGAAAACTGGGTCTGACGGAAAAACCACTGCTCAGACAGTGAGCGAGCAGGTGATCGCGCAGGGACCGGTGGCGTCGCAAGAGGCCATCAAGATGCTGGGTACCAACGGTGGCGGTTTCTTCGGTGCCAACAGTGCCCATCCCTTTGAGAACCCCACGCCGCTAAGCAATTTTCTGCAAGTGTTTTCTATCTTTCTGATTCCCGCTGGCCTGACTTACACCTTGGGACGCATGACGAAGTCCCCACGCCATGGATGGGCGGTGTGGGCTGCGATGGCCGCCCTGTTCCTGGCTGGAGTAACTACCGCTTACTGGACGGAAGCCAGAGGCAACCCTCTGCTCAAAGGGGCAAACCAGCGCGTGAGTGTATCGCAATCCGGTGGCAACATGGAGGGCAAGGAGGTTCGCTTCGGCATCGTCGACTCTGCGTTGTTTGCCACAGTGACCACAGATGCCAGTTGCGGCGCGATAAATGGCCAGCACGACTCCTTTACTCCGCTGGGCGGAATGGTTCCTCTTGTCAACATCATGTTGAGCGAGGTGGTTTTCGGAGGCGTAGGGGCCGGGTTGTACGGAGTTCTGATCTATGTCGTGCTGGCGGTGTTCATCGCCGGGCTGATGGTTGGTCGAACGCCGGAGTACTTAGGGAAAAAGATCGAGGCCTACGATGTAAAGATGGCGATGCTAGTGACGCTGGTCTTTCCGCTCGTGATTCTCGTGCTCACGGCCATTTCATCGGTTCGAGGATTCGGCACTTCCAGCATCAGTAATCCTGGACCTCACGGTTTCACGCAGATCCTCTACCTGTTTGTGTCGTCGGCGGGCAACAACGGCTCGGCTTTTGGAGGAATCAACGGGAACACGCTCTGGTACAACACCTCGGGCGCAATGACCATGTTGGTGGGACGCTTTTTCATGATCATTCCCATGCTGGCCATCGCCGGGAATCTGGCGAAAAAGAAATACGTTCCGCCTTCGCTAGGTACGTTTCCTGTGACCACTCCACTATTCAGTGTGCTGCTGGTGGGCGTGATTCTGATCGTAGGCGCGTTAACCTTTTTCCCGGCGCTGAGCCTGGGCCCCATACTGGAGCACCTGCTGATGTCGGCTGGCAAGACCTTCTGAGGGGATATGGCACCGAAGAAAACGAAAGCGATCTGGGATTTGAAGATTGTGCGGGGCGCGCTGCTGGATTCCTTCCTCAAGCTGAATCCTCGGACCATGATGGGCAATCCCGTCATGTTTGTCGTGGAAGTCGGGAGCGTGGCCACCAGCATTCTGTTGGTGCGCGATGTAACGCAGCATCAGGGAGCGTTCGGTTTTAATCTGCAGATCACGCTATGGTTGTGGTTTACGGTCCTGTTCGCCAACTTCGCCGAAGCCATGGCCGAGGGACGCGGCAAAGCCCAGGCAGAGACGCTGCGTAAGGCCAGGTTGGACACAATGGCCCGGCGCCTATTGCCCGATGGCGGTAACGAGGTGACCCCATGCGGAAAGCTAAGATCTGGCGATCTGGTACTGGTCGAAGCCGGCGAGTTCATCCCAAGCGATGGCGAGGTAATCGAAGGCATTGCCTCGGTGGACGAATCCGCGATTACGGGTGAATCCGCGCCTGTCATTCGCGAGTCGGGCGGCGACCGGTCAGCAGTCACAGGCGGAACACGTGTGCTGTCCGATCAGATCAAGGTTCGGATCACGTCGAACCCGGGCGAGACCTTCCTCGATCGCATGATTGCCTTAGTAGAGGGCGCCGAGCGCCAGAAAACTCCAAACGAGATCGCGCTCAACATTCTGCTGGCCGGCCTCACCATCATCTTCTTGCTTGCGGTCGTGACTCTGCAGCCGTTCGCCATCTACTCAGGTTCGCCGCAAACGGTGTTCGTGCTGGTCTCACTGCTCGTCTGTCTGATCCCCACTACGATTGGCGGACTTCTCTCGGCAATCGGAATCGCCGGCATGGACCGATTGGTCCAGCATAATGTTCTGGCCATGTCCGGACGCGCCGTGGAAGCAGCCGGAGACGTGAATACGCTGCTGCTCGACAAGACGGGGACCATCACACTGGGCAACCGTCAAGCGTCGGAATTTATCGCTGCACCGGGAATAACTGAAGCCCAGATGGCCGATGCTGCGCAACTCTCTTCACTTGCCGACGAAACCCCCGAAGGGCGCTCCATCGTAGTCCTGGCCAAGGAGCGCTACGCGCTGCGCGGCCGGGAGTTGGCGTCGCAAGAGGCCGTATTCATACCCTTCACGGCGCAGACTCGCATGTCTGGCGTGGATCTTGACGGCCGCGAGATTCGCAAAGGGGCGGTGGACGCCATGAGCAAGTACCTCATCCAATATGACACTGTGTTGCCTAAGGAGATCCAGAGCACGGTAGAGACAATTGCCCGCTCAGGCGGGACGCCGTTGGTGGTCGCGGAGAACCGGCGCGCGCTGGGCGTGATCAACCTCAAAGACATCGTGAAAGGCGGAATGCACGAACGCTTCGATCAACTCCGCGCCATGGGAATCAAGACAGTGATGATCACGGGTGACAATCCGCTGACCGCTGCTGCCATTGCCCGCGAAGCCGGAGTCGATGACTTTCTGGCAGAGGCCACCCCCAAAGACAAGATGGATCTGATCCGCCGCGAACAAGGTCAGGGCAAGCTGGTGGCCATGACCGGTGATGGCACGAATGACGCGCCCGCACTGGCTCAGGCGGACGTCGGCGTCGCCATGAACACCGGCACGCAGGCCGCGAAGGAAGCCGGCAATATGGTGGACCTCGATTCGAATCCGACGAAGCTTATCGAAATCGTTGAGATTGGGAAGCAGTTGCTGATGACGCGCGGGGCATTGACCACATTTTCCATTGCCAACGACGTTGCCAAGTATTTCGCCATCATCCCCGCGATGTTTGCGGGGACTTTCCCGGTGCTGAATGCGTTAAACGTCATGCACCTCAAGACTCCTCAATCAGCAGTGTTGTCCGCTGTCATCTTTAACGCGTTAATCATCGTTGCATTGATTCCGCTGGCACTGCGGGGGGTGAGATACCGGCCGATGGGGGCTGCGGCTCTGTTGCGAAGGAATCTCTGGATCTATGGTGTGGGCGGAATCATCGTTCCCTTCGTCGGAATCAAGCTGATCGACATGGTCATCACCCGTGTGGGGATGGCGTAGAGGATTGTCATGAAGAAGAATCTGATGATTTCGGTGCTTATGACCGTTGCGACCACTGTGTTGCTCGGGATCTTCTATCCACTGGTGGTCACTGGCTTAGCGCATCTTTTGTTTCCACGTCAGGCGAACGGCCAGTTGATCACCCGCAACGGTCTGACGGTGGGATCGCGGTTGATAGGGCAGCCGTTTTCTGGTCCAGGCTATTTTCACTCGCGGCCATCAGCCGCCGGAGACGCTGGTTATGACCCCACCGCCTCGGGCGGTTCGAACCTTGGACCGACGAACCAGAAGCTGATCGATCGCGTGCAGGCTGACGTCGCTCGCCTGCAAAAAGAAAATCCAAGCGCTCCGGTGCCGGTTGATCTGGTGACCACGTCCGGCTCAGGCCTCGATCCTGACCTTTCGCCTGCAGCTGTAGAGTTTCAGATTTCGCGAGTGGCTCGTGAACGGGGAATATCAGAAAACCAAGTGAGAAGTCTGGTCCGGCAGCACTTTCAACCGCGCCAATTTGGACTGCTGGGCGAACCGCGTATCAATGTGCTGGAGCTGAACCTAAGTCTGGATGCTCAGGTGGCGCGCTGAGGAAAGGTGGAGTTGTTGCGCTGTGGCCTAGAACCAGGGGCCCAAGGTCAGCGGAATCCGCGGAGACTATCACTGCAGGCGGTTCGACATCTTGGCGTCAAGGTAATCCAGTACATCGTAGACATTCATCACCTTGAGCAAAGCGACAACCTCGTCCGTCGCGAACCCACCTTTTTCGGCGAGACTCTCTAAATCTTCCAAGGCCCATCGCACTGCCAGATCATCTTCCTGTTCCTGCGCATCAGTTGCTGCCAAGGCTTTGTCCTCCGAGTGGCGGTGACCAGCAGATGTCACTTCGCCATTGCTTATCAATAAATAAATGTCCCCGAGCAACTGCGGAATGGCCCGCTCGTGCGAGTGACTGGCCCACTCGTGGTAGTTGCGCAGTTGCGCGTGGAATCTGGAGATATCAAAACAATTTCTTTACACACTATTGACATCCAGGCTCTATCCGCAAGTCCAACGGCCGAATCAAACTTTAGTAAGACGGTGAACAGTAGCGAAAGTAACGCAGAGCACATGGGAGCGAACCTGCTCCCATGAAATGCGGCCAGCCGGTTGCAAGCCCGGCATGTTACGAGGGAAACGAAATCGAGGTTGCTAAACTATGTCTCCGTTGGCACGGTTGGATGGGGCGTTAGACGACATCATTCGGGAGCTTACTTTCCGGATTGTAGTGGCGCGTTTGTATGAATTTCAGCAGGTGTGGGAAATCGCAAATGATGTCTGCGACCGCTACGAGGTCGGACCTAATCACGGTTGATCAAGTCCAGCTAATCCAGTCTGACCAGGAAAATTGCCCCTTGTGTCGTTTGCGCTTCGCGGGCAACTTCTTCGGCGCGCCTCCGATCGTCATTCCACACTCTGACGCGTACCCACCAGTCGCCGACCGGACTGCTAAAACACAAAACTTTGGCGGTGTGATAACGGCGGGAGAGGCGGTCAGCAACAGAGTTCGCCATCTTCTCCTCGCCGAAGGCTCCGATCTGCACCGCCCAGCGCCCGCCTTCGTCCAGTGGGAGCGTGGTCCGCAGTGCTTCCACCCGGACTGTGGCAACGCCAGCCTGCCAGACGTCTACTTTCTTCGCCGCCGCGAGTGACAGATCGAGGATTCGTCCTTTAACAAATGGTCCGCGGTCGGTAATCCGGACGATCGCGGAGTGCCCAGTCTTTAGGTTCGTCACTCGTACGATTGAACCGAGGGGAAGGGTGCGGTGGGCGGCCGTCATGGCGTTCATATCGTAAACTTCGCCATTCGAACCATGGCGATTGTGATACGGCGCGCCGTACCAGCTGGCTAATCCGGTCTCGACAAAAATCGGTTTAGCATCAGCGGGAACCCAGAGTGGGTCGCTGTTCTGCTCTTGTTTGCCCGCCGAAGGTCCCGCTTTTCTGGGCACTGGTTGGGATGGCGCAGAAGTATCTGGGACTGTTGCTGGTGTGATCGCTGGCGGCGGGGGCACATTCGCGCTGGTCTGCTTGTGTCCAGTGCAATCAGCCAGCAACAGGACAAAAAATAGAACGAAGACCGCATGAACAGCAGGTCGCAGCTTCACTTGGGATGTTGAGTTTCTTCCATGTAGTCGGCCAATCGGGCAAGCTTTTCAGCCGCAACTCGCAATGCTTTAGTGGAGTGCTGGCGGACGGCTGGTACTACCTCGTGGTTGAGATAGTCGATGAGTTCGGTGCTCTCCTTTTCCAGTCGCTCGGCAGCCTCTCCCACGGACTTGCTCACGCGCGCCGAAGCCTCTTCCACCTTGCGGTTGAAGTCATTCATCGTCTTCCCTCGAATCCTTGAAAACAGCCAACCGTCGGTTGCGGTTGTCGAGCCCGAACATTATTCCCTGCCCCACCGGCTATGGTCAACCAGGGGCATCGCAGTCTACACCCCTCGTGAGTTTGACGACCAGCGGCTGACGACGGAATACTGATCGTTGTTTTGTAGGCGCGGACACCCGCGCCTACATTTCGGGTTAGAATCGCGTGATGCGGAATAGCCTGCTGATCGCAGTCTTGGTTTGTGGGGCGATGGTGCTTGAAGGTTGCTCGGTATGGCGCGAGCATGCTGTCAGCAACTGGACAGATGTAACCGGCGGTGAGAGTTTGGAACGCAACTTCTGGAAAATGGTCAACCAGGGGCATCGCAGTCTACACCCCTCGTGAGTTTGACGACCAGCGGCTGACGACGGAATACTGATCGTTGTTTTGTAGGCGCGGACACCCGCGCCTACATTTCGGGTTAGAATCGCGTGATGCGGAATAGCCTGCTGATCGCAGTCTTGGTTTGTGGGGCGATGGTGCTTGAAGGTTGCTCGGTATGGCGCGAGCATGCTGTCAGCAACTGGACAGATGTAACCGGCGGTGAGAGTTTGGAACGCAACTTCTGGAAAGAGGTAAAAGCCAAAAACTGGAATGAACTGAGTCGCCATTTGGCGGGCAACTACATTTCCGTGACGGCAGAGGAAGGTCGAATGGACCGCGCCGCGGCCCTTGAACATTTCAAGCCGTTGCAATTGGATGATTACTCGCTCGGTGATTTTCAGGTTGAGCTGAATGGCCAAACCCTGGTGGTGACATACACCATCACCATGCGTGGCAGCTACGGCGGGCAGCCTCTGCCATCCGTCCCGATCCGGATGATGACGGTCTGGGAGCAGCAGAACGCGGGCTGGATGGCTATCGCGCATTCAGTGACGGGGCCAGTGGCGAAAAGTTGACTTCCCTCATCGATAACGCCGTCGAGAAACAACATTTTCGACAATGCTTGCTGATTTGGTATGACCGCAACCGGCGCGATTTGCCCTGGCGCAAAGATCGGAATCCGTATTACATCTGGCTGTCGGAAATCATGTTGCAACAGACCCGTGTTAGAGCGGTGCTGGAACACTATCGAAGATTCCTGCGACGCTTTCCTACCGTGCAGAAATTGGCAGCAGCTCGAGAGTCTTCCGTGTTGGCGGCGTGGAGCGGCCTGGGATATTATCGGCGCGCGCGCATGATGCATGCTGCCGCCAAAGCAATCGTCAAGCAGCACGCCGGACGGTTTCCGGTTAGTGCGGAGGAGTTGTGCGCCCTTCCGGGCATTGGACGCTATACGGCAGCGGCTGTTGCCAGCATTGCATTCGACGAGCCGATGGCCGTGGTAGATGGAAATGTAAAGCGTGTTCTCGGCCGGCTGGTGGCGGACAATCTTACCGGCAAAGATTTGTGGCGAACTGCTCAGCAATTGCTTGTCCAGGAAAGGCCGGGCGACTTCAACCAGGCCATCATGGAACTGGGAGCAACCCTTTGCCTGCCCCGCCAGCCCCGATGCCTGATCTGTCCAGTATTCGATGTGTGCGGAACGCGTGGAAATCTGCCGACGCCGAAAACAATGTCTCGGCAGAAGAAGCGGACGATCCACTATACGCTCGATTGCCACGACGGTTCGGTCTTCCTCATCAAACGATCAAATGATGCATCGCTCATGCCGGGTATGTGGGAACTGCCGCAGATCGAGACTGCGAACGGCGCGCCAATATGGCTGACTTTGCGGCATTCGATCACGCTCACCGATTACCAGGTAGCTGTAAGTCAGGTCCCATCCGGGCGCAATGCTAGCGGAAAATGGATATCCAAGGCTCACCTTACGCGGCTGCCGCTGACCGGGTTAGCCCGGAAAATCCTGCGAGTTGCGAAACTCATCTAAGATACGGTAAGAAGCATCATGAAGTGGCTGGATAGAATGTTCGGAGGACGCACGATGGCTGCTCTGACTGCTGGAACTTCGGCTCCGGATTTCACGCTGTCCACGATGGACGGAAGTCAATTCTCATTGCGGGATGCGCTCGCGCGCGGGCCAGTAATAGTAGCGGTTTTCAAAGTATCCTGCCCGGTTTGCCAATACGCCTTCCCTTTTTTGGAGCGGATTTACAAGGCACACGGGAACAAGCAGGTAACCATTGTGGGAATTTCGCAGAATCAGAAGCGAGATACGGCTGCGTTCATAAGCGAATATGGTCTGACTTTTCCGGTGTTGCTTGATGATACCAATGCCTATCCGGTATCGAATGCGTATGGGCTTACCAACGTACCCACGATTTTCTGGATCGCTCAGGATGGCGAAATCGAGATCTCTAGTGTCGGCTGGGTGCGAGAAGAAATCGAAGATATCAACCAGCGAGTTGGCGAAGCCGAAGGCGGCTCAACCCAGCCTGTTTTCCTTCCAAATGAATCGGTGCCCGACTTCCGTGCTGGTTGAAGCTCGAAAAACTAGCCCGCGGTCGCGGGCTAAAAACAGACATCGGACCCAGGACCTTGCTTGGGGGACCCTTGAAAGCTCGGCATAAGTCCCATTCTCCGAGCCGCACCCGATGTCCGAAGTCTGACGCCGACGCCTATTGCCTCTTCCCGTACAATAGACGATTCTCAGTCAACATTTCCTTTTTCAGGAGAACCCTTTGCATGCAAAAGAGCCTCACTGTATTGTTCGCACTCTTTCTGGTTTCCGGCACCTGGGCGCAGGATTCGCCGAAAAAATATCGCCCGGCCTCAACTTCGGCACGGCTTCCCGGCCCGGCGATTGCTGCCCTGCAGAAGATTGACTCCGAGCGTATTCGAGCCCACGTGCGCTTCCTGTCCCATGATCTTCTTGAAGGCCGCGGAACCGGGCAGCGTGGAGGCGATATCGCAGCCGAATATATCGGTACGCAGTTCGCGCTTGACGGTCTGAAACCCGCCGGCGATAACGGCACCTACATGCAGAAGGTTCCCTTGGTGGGAGTTACAACGTTGCCAGAGACCAATCTTTCACTGGTTTTGCCGCGCAATCGCGCGATGATTCTTGTTCCCCGGGATGAATATGTCGCTTATGACGAAACCCAGCAGCCGCAATCTGACGTAGATGCCGACATCGTGTACGTAGGCTATGGTATCGAGGCCCCGGAATATAACTGGGATGACTACAAGGGCGTGGACGTCAAAGGAAAGGTGCTGCTTATGCTAGTAAATGAGCCGCCTTCCGACGATCCAAAATTCTTCAAGGGAAGGACCCTGACTTACTATGGGCGCTGGACTTACAAGTTCGAAGAAGCTGCACGCAAGGGTGCCGTGGGTGCAATCCTCATCCACAAAACAGAAATGGCGAGTTATCCCTGGGAGGTAGTCCGCAATTCAAATTCGGGCGAAAAGGCATATCTGAAGCTCGATGGTACGCCCAAGTTGAAAGTAGCGAGCTGGGTACACCTTGACGTTGCAACAAAGTTGGCGGCTGCGGAGGGACTCGATCTGGACAAGATGATGTCCGACGCGCGCTCCCGGGACTTTCATCCGATGCCGCTCCGCACGAAGCTGTTAGCGCACATGGTGAGCAAGGTCCGCCCCTTCGAATCGAACAATGTAATTGCCATGCTGCCAGGCTCAGACGCCCGATTGAAGAACGAAGCCGTCATTTACACCGCGCACTACGATCACCTCGGCATTCGTCCAGATATGCCGGGAGATAACATCTACAACGGCGCGAACGATAACGCTACCGGCTGCGGCATTCTCCTGGAGCTGGCTCGCACTTATGCGCTTGCTACCCAGCGGCCGAAACGATCTCTTCTCTTCGCTTCGGTCACCGCGGAGGAGCAAGGACTGTTGGGTTCTGAGTACCTGGGTAAGCATCCGCCGATTCCGACGGGAAAAATCGCGCTGGACTTGAATTACGACGATGTCCCTCCGCTCGGATCTCCACAAGAAGTAGAAGTGTCGGGCTCAGAGCGGACCACGTTTTATGCAATGGTGGAGGCACTCGCGAAGGATTTCCGGCTTGCGATCCGTCCCGACGCCCGCCCCGAAGCCGGACACTTCTATCGCTCCGATCATTTCAGCCTGGCGCGTGTCGGCATTCCCGCCTTCTCCATTAATGAAGGCGTGAAGTACAAGGGACATGATGCCGCTTGGGGCATCCAGCAGGCGGATGAGTTCACGACGAAACATTACCATCAGCCGAGCGATGAGTACCATCCTGATATGGATTTCACCGGTGACGCTGCCATGGCACGGTTCGGCTTTGCTCTAGGATGGGAAGCTGCAAGTCTGCCAAAAGTAGTAGGTTGGCAAAAAGGCGACGAGTTCGAAGCGGCTAGAAAGAAAAGTGAGGCCGGGAATTAGCAGCCCACAGTTGTTGTCATCCTGAGCGAAGCCTGTTCATTCGTCTTACCAATGGACAAGCTGAGTCGAAGGATCCCTGCGAAACGCAAGTGGGCGCGAGAAAAAACAAGATTATTTTTGCTCCTTATCTCCGTCGTCCTGCTTTTCGCGAGGCGTTCTTGTATCATTTTCCGTCAGTGTTCTGATTTATAGGGATCCTTCGACTCGAGGTTTCCTGCGCAAGCGCAAGGAACCTCTTCGCTCAGGATGACAGACTTGAACGGGTAGTTCAACTTTCCATCGCTCTCAGATTTGAGCTCCGAATGAGCGTGGGTTCCGTAACTCTCTGCACGTCATCGACGGACAATCCCGGTTCAACCTCGTCCAGCATCAGGCCGGCGGGCGTGACTTGGATGACGGCCATCTCAGTCACGATGGTGTTCACTACTTTCAGTCCAGTGAGCGGCAACGCGCATTTTTTCAGAATCTTGGGCTGACCGTCTTTGGTGGTGTGCTCCATCGCTACAATCACACGACGCGCACCCGCCACTAGATCCATAGCTCCGCCCATGCCTTTGACCATTTTCCCGGGAATCATCCAGTTCGCGAGATTCCCTTCTTCATCCACCTGCATGGCGCCGAGCACGCTCAGGTCAATGTGGCCACCTCGGATCATGGCAAATGAATCGGCACTAGAAAAATACGCAGTACCCGCCATCTCGCTGATCGTCTCCTTACCAGCGTTGATCAGGTCAGCGTCTTCATGACCCTCGACCGGGTAGGGGCCGATGCCCAGCATGCCGTTCTCGCTCTGCAGAATTACGTCTATGCCCGGCAGTACGTGATTGGCTACCAACGTAGGCATGCCGATGCCCAGGTTCACATAGAAACCATCACGCAACTCACGAGCAATGCGCTTTACAATGCGGTCACGCTTGTCGACATCTTTGCCGGGTTTAGCTGGCATGGATATTCAGCTCTCAGATCTCAGTTCGCAGTTCTCAGCGCGGGCGTAACTAATGACCAGCGATGAGTCTCACCGTTCTTTTCTCGATCCGCTTCTCGAACAGTTCTCCCTGAAAAATGCGGTGAACGTAAACACTGGGTGTGTGGATCGAATCAGGTTCCAGTTCGCCGACTTCGACCAGATGCTCGACTTCCGCAATCGTTACTTTCGCCGCGGTCGCCATTATTGGATTGAAATTTCGCGCGGTCTTGCGATACACCAGATTACCCCAGTTATCACCCTTCCACGCCTTCACGAATGCGAAGTCGGCTTTCAGGGCGTGTTCCATTAGGTACGTGCGTCCATCAAACTCGCGCGTCTCTTTGTTCTCGCCGACTAAGGTACCGACCCCTGTGTGGGTGAAGAACGCGGGAATACCGGCACCGCCGGCTCGAATACGCTCCGAAAACGTACCCTGGGGTAGCAAGTCCAGCTCAACTTTGCCTTGCAGGACCATCTGTTCCAGCAATTTGTTCTCGCCTACATAGGTCCCGATATGTTTGCGTATTTGTCCGGCTGCCAGCAGCAAACCCATCCCAAAGCCATCGACGCCGACGTTGTTGCTGATGGTTGCGAGATTTTTGACGCCTTTGCGGACTAGCGCGCGAATCAAGTTCTCCGGAATACCGCACAGCCCGAAGCCGCCAACCATGATCGTGGCGCCATCAAAGACATCGCGAATCGCTTCGTCGGCGTTGGCTACAACTTTGTGCATGAGATTGCGATTCTAGAACAAATTCACCACAGAGAAAGCGATTGTACTAACGTTTCCTCGCAAAAGGCCGTTTTTCAATTGTTCGCCTTCTCTGTGCCTCTGTGTCTCTGTGCTGTGATCTTCCTCAAGTGATGGGCTCGTTCGAACTCCATGGCCAACTCTTTCGTGTCCAGATTTTCGCGGATGTGAGCCAGACGCTGTTCCATGATTAGCAATGCACGCTTAAGATTTTTCTTATTGGTCAAGGCGACATCGCGCCACATCGAGTACGGACTAGCGGAAACGCGTGTCATCTCACGTAAAGCCCGGCCCCCGACTTCGAGCAGCGGAGCGTCTTCGCCATATTCGTCGACCAGCGTGGCAGCCAACGCCGTGGAAATCATCTGCGGCAAATGGCTGATCCAGGCGCAGAGCTGATCGTGGGCGTCCGCATTCATGCCGGCAACGCGCGCACCTATGCTCTCTACCCACTGGACGAACTCGCCGCTTAAACCCTCGAAGGCCTTCTGCGCCGAAACTGGGGTCACGAACCAGGCGGCGCCCTGGAAGAGATCAGGATCAGCGAATTCCACGCCTGCCTGTTCTTTGCCGGCCATGGGATGACCGGCGAGAAAGCGACGCCCCGTCTCTTTCCCAAATATTGCCGTGGCGCGGGTGAGAATCTCGGACTTAGTGCTACCCACATCAGTAAGCAAGGTCTTTGGCGGGAGTGCGGGACCGAGGCGGCCAATCAACTCCACAATCGCGCCGACAGGCGTGGCCAGCAAAACTATCTGGCTGCCGCGGACTCCATCGGCAGGATTGGTGTGACCTGCATCGATGGCACCTTTGCTGCGAGCGCGCTCCAGCACCGGCGCGCGGTCGCAGCCCACGATCCGGCCCGCGTAGCCATGCTTCTTGAGAGCCAATCCAAATGATCCGCCAATCAGTCCGGTGCCGACAATCGTGATCTGGCGAATGGCCATTTACTTCACCACAGAGACACAGAGAAAATCGGAACCTAAATCCCCTGACCATTGCAACCATCGCCCAGCTTGCTCGCCCGAAGATACTGTGTCTCCGTGGTGAAGAGCATCAAGGTAGCTTGCGGCCTATTGCCGGCGCAATCATTCGCAGCTCGTCCATGAGCTTGGAAAATTGCTCGGGATAGAGCGACTGTGCCCCATCTGACAGCGCCCTGTCGGGATCGTGATGGACTTCAATCAAAAGCGCGTCAGCGCCCGCTGCCAACGAGGCCCGCGCCATCGGCGGGACCTTGTCACGGAGCCCGGTGCCATGCGACGGATCAGATGTCATGGGCAGGTGGGAGAGCTTCTTGATGATCGGAATCGCAGAAACGTCCAGCGTGTTGCGAGTATAAGTCTCGAAAGTACGAATGCCGCGCTCGCACAGAATGACCGCGTAGTTTCCGCCCGCCATGATGTACTCCGCGGATAGCAGAAGCTCCTCCAAGGTAGCAGCAATACCGCGCTTCAGTAGCACCGGTTTCTTAACCTTGCCCAGGTCCCGGAGAAGATTAAAGTTCTGCATGTTCCGGGCGCCGACCTGGAAGATATCGACGTAGGGCAGCATGATCTCGATCTGGGCAATTTCCATGACCTCGCTGATCACCAGCAGGTTGAAGTGGTCGCCGACCTCGCGCAACAGTTTGAGACCCTCCACACCCATTCCCTGAAACGAATAGGGTGAACTCCGCGGTTTGAAGGCGCCGCCACGCAGCACGCGCGCACCTGCCTTTGATACTTGTTCGGCCACCGTGAAAAGCTGCTCGCGGGATTCCACGGAACAAGGGCCAGCCATTACAACCACCTGATCGCCGCCGATCCGCACCCCGTTGGCGAATTCGATGATGGTCCCCTGAGGGCGGAAACTTCGTCCCGCCAACTTGTAGGGAGCGCTGATCCGGTGGACGTGCTCGACCCCGGACAGGACTTCGAGATTGCGGGTATCGAAATCCACCCGGGCGCCTACTGCGGCAAGCACAGTCTGCCGCTCCCCGGTGGTGCGGTGCACGGAGAAGCCCATCCGGATCAGGTGTTCCACCACCTGCTGGATTTGCTGCTCGGTCGCCGTGTCCTGCATGGCAACGATCATAGGATTTAGGCCTGGGTCTTCAGTCGTCGGTCGTTAGGAACTCGTTACGAGCGTTCCCCGATCCGGGTCTGGCTGAAGACTGACGACCGCAGACTGCTTCAGTCATTTACATCCGTATCCAATTCTGTATCGCTGGTGCCATCTCCCACGCGGTGCGGCGCAATCTCTTCCTGCTGAATCTGGCGCATGATGTCCATAACGCGCTCATAGATTCGAAGCAAGTCACGATCAGGCAATGGGCCTGGGTTTACGCTTCGCACATTGTCGAACACGATTTGCTCGCGGTCGGGTTCATAAATCGGCATGCCGGCACTGCGCTTCAACTTGCCGATTTCGTGCGCAGCCTGAGCGCGCTGGCTCAACAGCTCCACCAGCTTACGATCCAGTTCGTCGATCTTCTTGCGCCAATCCAAAATGTCCATTAGAACAGTCGCCAGCCCTTGGTCGTTGGCTTCTTTCCTCGGACACAAACTTCTATTGCTGAAGCGCGAAAGGAATGTCATCGGTCGGTTGGTATTGACCAACGACTAGCGACCTGCGACTAACGACCTCACAAATTGTGCCACACTCTCCGCTTCTTTGCCCGGATTGCACTCAATGGTCTCGACGATTGCGCTGCCAACGACCGCTGCCTCCGCGAATTCGCCCACCACCGCGAATTGCTCAGCGTTAGAGATGCCAAAGCCGACTGCGATAGGAAGAGTCGTGTACTTGCGCAGACGCTGAACCAGTATATGGGTGTCCTCCGGCAGTTGCTTGCGGGCGCCGGTGACGCCAGTGCGTGAAACGGCATAAACGAATCCGCTGGAAGCTTTGGCTACCTGCTTAAGTCGTGCGTCTGTGCTGGTTGGCGCCGCCAGAAATACCGTCGCCAAGTCCCCCTTCCGCATTTGGTCAAGATAATCTCCCGCTTCTTCCACAGGCAAATCGGTGATCAAGGCGCCATCAATGCCTGCTTGCTCTGCGGCGGCTCCAAACTTTGCCAATCCCATGCGGATGATCGGATTCAAATAAGAAAAGATGATCAAACCCGCTTGAGACTCCTTCCGCACCTCTGCTCCCAGCTCCAACACGTGCTCGAGCGTTGTCCCGTGGCGCAAGGCGCGCTCACTGGCGCGCTGGATAACTGGGCCGTCGGCCAGCGGATCGCTGAACGGAACCCCGAGCTCAATGACGTCCGCACCAGCGTCAATCGCTGCCAGCGCGATGTCACGCGTGGTGGCAAGATCGGGATCGCCGCAAGTAATGTAGGCGACGAGAGAGGGTTTGTGGTTGAATGACAAGGGCATGGCGAATCAAGTCGCCTGCTGGTCAACGAGCCAAATTTCCGTTCCCGGAGGCACCTGCGGTGGCGTAATGTTGCCTGGTAGGCCAATCCCCAGAAAACGACCACCAGCGGCTCTGGATCCTGTACTTATCGTCGCGATGTACGTATCCAGAATGTGTCCGTTTGGTGTTCGGAGTTGGATCCTGTCCTTCTCGCGAATGCGCAAATCAGATTCCAACTCAACCGGCGTGATCCAGCAGCCCCGCCCAGTAATCTCCCAACTCGCTTCGACAGTCGTCAAAAGCACCACTGACTCTACTCCTTCGGGCGAACGAGAGTCATTAGTCCAGCTTGAGATTCTCCCGGAGAATCCCTATGTCTTTGTCCCCTCTTCCGGACACGTTGACGATCACTACATCCGATTTCTTCATTCTCGGCGCTCTCTTGGCCACTTCAGCCACGGCGTGCGCGGATTCGAGCGCCGGGATAATGCCTTCTGTTCTCGCCAGCAAAGTGCAGGCTTCGAGGGCCTCTGCATCTGAGGCGGAAACATATTCCGCACGTCCTATATCTTTCAGCCACGCGTGCTCGGGGCCGATCGAGGGATAATCCAGTCCGGCGGATACCGAGTGCGTTGCGGCAATCTGTCCGGCCGCATCCTGCAGCACATAGGAATAGCTGCCGTGCAACACACCCGGCGAACCGCCGCGGAAGCGTGCCGCATGTTCACCCAGTTGCTCGCCTCGTCCGCCGGCTTCGACGCCGATGAATTTAACTTTCTTGTCTTTAATGAAGTCGTAAAAGATTCCAATGGAATTCGACCCGCCGCCAACGCAAGCGATGATGGCCGTGGGCAGCTTGCCTTCCGCTTTTAGAATCTGGGCCCGCGTTTCGCGTCCGATTACCCGGTGGAAGTCACGGACCATGGTGGGATATGGATGCGCACCCAAGACGCTGCCTAGCAAATAATGCGTGGTGCGCACGTTGGTCACCCAGTCGCGCATAGCTTCATTGATGGCATCTTTCAAAGTTCGCGAGCCGGAGTCGACGCCCTGAACCTCGGCCCCCAGCATCCGCATGCGGAAGACATTGAGTTCCTGGCGACGCATATCCTCAGTGCCCATGTAGACGACGCACTCGAAGCCCAACAGCGCGCACACGGTGGCTGTCGCAACACCATGCTGGCCCGCGCCGGTTTCAGCGATCACTCGATGCTTCCCCATACGCTCGACTAGCAGCGCTTGTCCCAGACAGTTGTTGATCTTGTGCGCTCCCGTATGGAGGAGATCTTCCCGCTTGAGGTAGATCTTGGCTCCGCCAAGTCTGTCGGTAAGCCGCCGAGCAAAGAAGAGTGGAGTGGGCCGCCCAGCGTAAGTCCGCAGGAGTTCGTCCAACCGGCGCTGAAAACTGCGGTCGCGCTTCGCCTTTTTGTATTCGCGCTCAAGCTCTTCAAGCGCAGCCATGAGCGTCTCGGGGACGTAGCGGCCTCCGTACACGCCAAAGCGGCCGGGGGTGCTTTTACCGCTTCCATTTCCTGTCACGCTGAGCGGAGAAATCGGCTTGCGAAGCAAGCGAGCTTCGGAGTCGAGGGACCTTGCGTTTCCCTCGCGCGCCCGGATTTTGGCTGTTGCCATGTCAGTTCTTCTTGTCCGCTTTCCGGACTGCGTCTACAAACGCCCGTACTTTCTCCGGATCTTTCTTCCCGGGCCTGGCTTCGACGCCTGAAGCAACGTCGACGCCCCAAGGCTGGAAGAACCGAATTGCTTCGCCAACATTAAGTGGCGTGAGCCCGCCGGCCACAATCATAGGAACGGTTACGCTGAGAAACTGAATCTTTACCCGCGCTTTACTCCAATCGAATGTTTTGCCCGTACCCCCGGGCATAGAGTTCGAACCGGAGTCAAGCATCAAAGCGTACAACTTCCTCTTCTCCCTCCCCACAAGAAGCAGGCCCTCTCCGTCTAGCTCACCGGCGGGAAAGGCTGCAATCAGCTTCGGATCGGTGTCGCGCTCATTCAGCAGGAGCAAGTCCTGCACACGCTGGGGTTCTGAATGAGCCAGATAAACCTGGACGGCAGAGAGCCCTACTTGCTGAGCAGTATTGCGGATCCGTTCCACCGGGTCATCAACGAAAACGCCTATCTTTTCGATTTTCGGTGGCAACTTACTCGCAATCGCCCGCGCCGTCTCTGGCTCAATCTTTCGTGGGCTCTTTTCATAGAACACAAACCCCAATGCATCGGCGCCCGCGTCGACTGCCACTTGAGCGTCTTCGAGATTCGTAATTCCGCAAATCTTGATCCAAGTCATCGGAAAGAAGAAGAAAAAAGTCAGTTCTCAGATTTCGGTTCTCAGATCTTAATTCTCAGACGGCGATGCCTAGCGCGTGCTGGGAAGCAGTGCTTCCGTCAGTAATCCACGCAACGCTTCACCGGGTGACTCCGCCTTCATCAACGACTCCCCGATCAGAAATGCCTGGTAGCCCACCGCACGCAAACGTGCGATGTCTGTTGCCGTGTTGATGCCACTCTCGGCAACGCGCAGCACGTCTTTCGGGATGAGCTCAGATAACCGAATGGCCGTTTCTAAATCAACTGTGAAGGTCCGCAAATCGCGGCTGTTTACCCCAATCAGTTTGCAGCCCGCGTCGAGCGCATGCCGCAACTCTTCTTCATTGTGGACCTCACAAAGAACGTCTAGGCCGCAGTCGCGGCTCTGCGTCGCCAGCCGAGGCAGTTCTAATGGCGACAACGCGGCCACAATCAGCAATATCGCGTCCGCACCGTAAGCTCGCGCTTCCAGCACTTGGAACTCATCCACAATGAAATCCTTGCGCAGGCTAGGCAACTTTGTGATCGCGGAGACCCGGCTCAAATTTTCGAGCGATCCCTGGAAGAATTCCTCATCAGTTAAGACCGACAAAGCGGCCGCACCTGCCGTTTCCAGTTCGCGGGCCAGATTCTCGGGATCGAAATGCGCCCGAATCAGACCGCGTGAAGGCGAGGCTTTCTTGAGCTCTGCGATGACGGTCAGTCCAATACGGCTTTTCGTTTCAAGAGCTTGCCGGAAGCCGCGCGGGCGATGCTTTTGCGCTTGCCGCTCAAGATCGCGCAGGTCGACCCGACGCCGGGATTCAGTCACTCGGCGGCGGGTTGCAGCCACAATCTGTTCAAGGCTAGCCGGCATTTTCAACTGCGAGGATTATACGGGAACGGTGCTCGAGCTCCGTGAATGCTTAGGTCACGAATTTGTAATTTCTACAAATTGAACACCCCCACCCATTACCTTAGATATCTTGTCTTATCGCGAGTGCGGATTACGCTTGAGGCAGCGACAGAAGGGCCCCACATGAGACGGGCAAGCAGTCTTTATCCTGCGACCAGCAATTCCCACGCGCGCAAGCTCGCTCCGAATGCGAGAGTGATTCTCGGCTCAAGCCTGGCTGCCAAGAGATATTTGCAGCGAGCGTCAATTTGCGTTTTCGTGGTCCTCCTGGTGGCTGGCCTGTGCCCTGACGGTGTAGCGCAAAGTTCGCTCCCCTTTAGGGTGTCCAACCCTAAGCACAAAAAGTGGCCAGGAGATGAGGCGAGCAGGATCTACACATCGGCATGCGAACTGGTGGCCCGGACCATCAGGCCCGAACGACCGCCCCACCTGCATCCCAATTTCGTCCTGGTTTTGGGCTCACAAGACAATGAAATGGTTCGTGATGGCGTCGTGTCTGAGATCCATCTAAAGAACTGGAACCCGACGCATTTCGCCGAAGCTGTCGTACTGCTGGCGACGCGCGAAGTCTTGAAGAACGAAGATGTGGCCGAGATAGTTCGTTACGCAGTGATTTCCGCGCAGACCAGTGTCTCAGTGAGGGATTTGAGACAGACGCGGTAGGTCAGGGACCGGTGCCTCGCCGACTGCAGAAATTCAGTGAGCTCCAGCCACGCCCTCACTCTCGAGCAAAGAGCTCCCAACGGAAATAAGTTTAAGATTATTGGTGCCATCGAAGGGACTCGAACCCCCACACCCTTGCGGGTACATGGACCTGAACCATGCGCGTCTGCCAATTCCGCCACGATGGCAAAAAGTGTTGCGGGGCGGCCTTTTCGGGCCAGCCTGTCAGGAAAGAACAACGAGTAATATTCTACAGGGGCCCGCTGGCTGTCAAACTTAGCGGGCTTAAGAGATTGCATTGTTCCTCAAAGCTTGGTCCTCTCTGGGCGTCAGTGTCGCTGTGGTGAAGATGATAGGTCGCACGCGATGACAGATTCTCCCAAGCTGCCCGAAGACGTCAGGGGGCGTCTGCGAGCCCTCACCCACGATCTGAGCAATGCCGTTGAAGTCATCTTGCAGGCTGCTTACCTGTTGCGAGAGGCAAACCTGGACGTTGACAGCAAGAAATGGACAGAATTGATAGAGAAGGCGGCGGACGATGCCGCACGCATCAACCGCGAGATCCGGGAAACCTTGCGTTAGCGTGAATAGACCACGGATGTGGATTGTCGAAGTCCCCAAGGTCTCACGGTCGATGTCCGCCGCATATGCCCTAGCCTTCGAGCTTGGCGCTCATCGTGATATTAGCTTTAAGCACTTTGGAGACCGGACAGCCACTCTTGGCGTTGTCTGCTGCCTTCTGGAAAGCCGCCTGGTCGGCGCCTGGCACCCGGCCCACAACATCGAGGTGGACGGCGGTGATTGTCCAACCAGAATCGAGCTTTTCCATTGTGAGACTAGCCGCTGTCTCGATACTCGAAGCCGTCAGCTTCGCCTCGCCTAATTGCGCGGAGAGTGCCATCGAAAAACAGGCCGCATGCGCTGCTGCGATCAGCTCTTCAGGATTAGTACCGGGAGTGTTTTCGAAACGCGTGCTAAATGAATACGGAGTATTGGACAGCACACCGCTGGCGGCTGAAACCACGCCCTTGCCGTCCTTGAGACCACCCTTCCACACCGCGCTTGCCTTGCGTTGCATTCGTCTCTCCTCAATTTGGTGAATTGCATTCTGCCCTGCCATTGTAGACGGAGGGGAGCCCGCATGTCAGTGGCCAGCGTCAAATCCTGCAAGGCGAGCGGGAAATACGGCAGTCTGCCGTTGATCTGCGACAGAATTCAGTCTCTGCGCTGTCCGAGATTACGGGCCTTCCAGCCGTCCAGCCAGCGATAAAAGAATGGCTTGGGTCGGCTGTCCAGCAAATTGTGGAGAGTAGACAGGAGAGTCGTCGAACCCTGCGACTTCGATAAGAAAGAGTCTACCGATCTGAGCTTGCTGTCTGGCAGCGGTCCCCACGCCGAGAGCAGCATGATCGGTACCTGCGAATTGATGCGCTTCATTTCGGCGGCCACAACGTCACCGTTCATGCCCGGCATTTGGTAGTCAAGAACTACCGCATCGACCGCGTGGGAAAGGAACAATTTGAGCCCTTCGGGGCCGCCGGTAGCTTCTATGACTTCATAGCCGTTTTCTTCCAGCAGCATTTTGCGGCCGATGAGTCCGTTCCAGTGGTCGTCAATGCAGAGGATGGTCGCTTTCTGACGAGGCATGATTGAGCTGGTTCCATTCGGCCATTAAATTAGCGGTGGTTGACGGTTATGCTAACGGCGTCCTGACCCACAGGCAAATTACGAACGTACACCCCGGCGCAAGTTACCCCTCTGGAGTTGGAATCCGGGTTGGCGGTGGTTAGCAAATTGGGAAAGGCCTGGCGACTGAGTCCCCGGTGGCACAGGTCCCACATTTAGCGCGCTTTTGGAAAGCATTTCTCAGGCGAAAGTGACGCTGAATAGAGCTGGAGGCGACGCCAGCGACACGGTATTCGCTGTTTCCACAACTGAGATGCGCGTGACGCTGCCTTGCCTTCCGTTCGCAACTTTGCCGCGGCTTCGGCCAATGTCAAATTGTCTGGCACGCGCTGAAAATTGGTTCGAAGCTCGTTCTCTTCCACTCCGATGGTTTTGAAGAACAGAGCCTTGCCCCGCATGTTGATATGCATGAGCGTAAGTTCCCAATGCCCTGGCGCCACTTCAGACCGTTTGACTTGAAATTCCCCACCTTTATCTAAATAGCCCAACAAACCGCCGCCGGACTTCACCGTCTTCGTAAGGTGGCCCTCGATCTCCACCAGCCTGTCTTCTCGCTTGTCGATCCAGATCCGGCCTTCCATACCGCGAAAGACCGCTGCTTCATGCGACGAGGGATGGAAACTGGGATTCGGCGCAAAGAGAATTTCCACGAGTTCGCCCCGTTGTTCTCCGTATTTCCCAGTCACGGCGTCCGGCAAAAGCTTGAACAAACGTTCCGTCCGATGGGCGTCTTCTTCCTGGGCGTGCCGCAGTTTTTGTTGCTCATCCCGATCGTGTAGGAGACGGTTAATGCGTTTGTCTTCGCCCTTTTCTTGTTCGGGGGTGATTGGGCGCCCATCCACCGACCGCAACCGATCAATTTCCCCTTGACTGGTTTGGACAACCCGTCGCACCCGTTCGTTCCCGGGTCGGCCCTCTTTGACCTCATACATCCAGTGGCTGTGATCGTTGGCTTCAGCCTTCAATCCACTATCGACGACTTTACGGAGGAGCTCTCCCGCCAGCAATCTATCATCGTCCCATCTGTCCTCCGACCGAGCCGGAGAATATAAGACTAAAGGGGCGGTAATGATCGCGACGTGAGTTGGCAAGCCTGGAATGAGATTGCGCATCTTCTAGTTTACGTTTGGATACTGATGGCAGGAAATCAACTTTATTGTGTATTCTGCTGGGCTGTTCGCTGTAGCTGAATATGTAGCCTTTCCATCAATCCCTGCTTCACCCTGCCGCATCGAAGGCGGGGAGGTGTTCAATGATTCGAAAACTAAATTCAGGTGAATATCGGCTGTACTCTCGCAAAAAAAATCCCAAAACCGGACGGCGGCGTAATCTCGGTACGTTCAAGACAAGAAAAGCTGCAGAGGCGCAAGAGCGTGCGGTTCAATTTTTCAAGCGCGGCTGACGCTGTTTGCCCCAGATCGTTCACCGCAAAGAGGAACTCAGGTACAGGCTATTTCCAGGCGACAAAGACTCCAACTGACACGCCGAACATGGCCACGGTCGCGATCCATCCCACGACTCTCAAATATAAGGGAATGGCAAACTTTCCCATCACTTTTCGACTCGTGGCCAAATGCACAATGAGCGCCATCATAGGGGCAGCGATAACGCCGTTTAACACCGCCGCCCAGAACAAAGCGCGTATCGGGTCCACGTGCCAAAAGTTGAAGAAAACTCCGACCAGCGTTGCGATTGCAATCGTCAGATAAAATTTGGGCGCTTGTTTAGGCTTGTTTTCCAGGCTGGTCCGCCATTTGCATGCTTCCGCCACGGCGTACGCCGCAGACCCCGCTAAGACAGGGATCGCCAGCATGCCCGTCCCAACAATTCCGCATGCAAACAATCCGGCAGCCCAGCGGCCGGCAAGCGGGGCTAGCGCCAGCGCCGCCTGCGCCGAAGTAGCTACCTGTCTCTCTCCGTGCGCATGGAGCGTAGCTGCCGTGGTCAGAATTATGAAAAAGGCCACGAGGTTCGATAGTGCCATCCCGAGATAAGTGTCCCAGCGAATGCGGTCGAGTTGGTTGGTGGCCTGTCGCGGTGCTCTTCTCAGCGCCTTCTCTCCGCGGTGGTTTTTAACTTCTTCAACTTCCTGCGAGGCCTGCCAAAAGAAAAGATACGGACTAATAGTAGTTCCAAGCACTGCGATCAGACCGGTAAAGTACTCTTTATTCCATGCCAGGTGTGGGAAGAGAGTGGCGTGAAGCACCTGTCGCCACGATAGTTGCACGTAGAAAGCGGCAGCTACGTATGCGAAAAGCGAAAGAGTCAGCCATTTTAAGTACTTAACATACCTAGAATATGGAACGAACATCTGCAAGATCAACGACACGAGGCCAAACAGAAGAATGTAAATCCACGTTCTGCCCGGAACCAGAAGTTGTGCGGCGGCGCCCATTGCTCCGATATCCGCTCCGAGATTGAAGATGTTGGCCACCAGCATGAGAGCCACCACAAGATAGAGCAGCCAAACCGGATAACTTTTTCTGAGGTTTGCCGCGATGCCACAGCCGGTCACGCGGCCAACGCGGGCACATATCTCCTGAATCGCTCCCATCAAGGGGTAAGAAAC
The DNA here is from genome assembly GCA_963696025.1 of uncultured Acidobacteriota bacterium. Classification (GTDB taxonomy): domain Bacteria; phylum Acidobacteriota; class Terriglobia; order Terriglobales; family Acidobacteriaceae; genus JABCYV01. Next base: position 479,980 of record CAVOII010000010.1, on the reverse strand, counting down.
CAGCATGGTCCAGAGCATTCCATATCCGAACTGTGCTCCGACCTGAGAATAGGTGGCGATACCGCTCGGGTCGTCGTCGGATGCTCCCGTCACAAGCCCTGGACCCAATTTCCGAAGAGCAGATCGAAGGTTTGCTGGCCAATCAGCGGGCCCGCGATGTTCAAGAGTGACAGTTGCTTCTGTTACATCCCTGGGAGGACCTGCGCTGGGCGGATATTCGCTGGTAGTTACCATAACGAAAGGATTAGGACGGTCTCGTCCACTTGGCCGGGCAGTGGGTCGTCAAAAAAAAGATGTCAGTGGGCTAAGAATCGCGTGCCTCAGCCGCACCCAACCCTTGGCGATCTATCTTCGCCCACCGGCTCCGCAAATCAAGTTCTCGGCGGTCTATTAGTTGCACTGGAAAGCGTGGAAGATGGATGGCCGCGGCTGACCGCCTCGACAGTCCTTCGGAGGGCCGGCATCGCGGACGAGTAGAGGCTCGATGCGTCACCGGAATGCTGATCTCTCCGTTAACCGGATGGTTAATACAGTAAAAACCCGATTGCTCGTCGGATATACCAGTAGGCTATAACGCTATTGGTAAGCCGTGCCGTCATTTCCGCCCGCAAGCATGTTTGGCGCACAGGTTTTAAGGTTCACTGCGGAAGGATCCATGGCGGGCGCCGGTTCGTATCAAGGGAGGCCATGAGCGGAAGGAAAAGTCCGGCGGCGCCGGCGATGTCATCGGACAATTGGGAGAAGGTCTTCGAGGCTGCGTTGACGGAGGATGATCCTGCCGTCCAAGAGCGCCGCCTGCAAAGTGCAAAAGATTCCATGATGAATCGCATCGAAGATTCCTTCGATACGGCTTCCCATTCGGAGAGCCGATTGTTGCTGGCTGCCCTGAACACGATCAATGAATTCCAAAGAGTATCTAAAGCCAATGGTTCACGACGGTGCCTGCCCGCCGAACCCTTCGGCCATGCTGCATAGACCGAACAGGCTCACAGAGGAGTACAGATGAAAGCCAAATCTTTCCCCAGTTTCAGCGACCTGTATCGGGCTGCATATGCTGAAACCAACGCCGACATAAAGCAACTGCTCCTTGCAGAGGTGAAAAAGTCACTTGATGATTGGGAGCAAACTACTCGCGACGGGATGGCTCCTCCAGTGATCCCGGTAGCTTCGGTCCCGAATACGTCAGTTCTTCGTAACATCGCGTAAGGTTGGTCGGAGCAATTAGGTGGGAGGCGTGACCCGCCTGACGTCGTTCCGCTTCGGTCGAGTCCAAGACAGGGAAACGACAAAAACCTGCGCCGCCCCCACCCAAATGGAACGGAGAAGAGTTTAACGGGAAACGGAGAATGCCGCCATCAGATTTTTTACAGAAGGCGGGGTAAAAGGTGCCATAGAAAATCACCAACTTAGTTCGCGACCGCATTGGAAGAAAGGTCCCCGCATCTCGACCTCCCAGATCGTGAACCGAACACCTCGCAGGCGGATGTGCTTTGAGGCTGTACCGTTTGGTAAGAAGTGCAGGAGCAGCGCCGCGGCCGTTCAGTTCGTGCCATCAACTTTCTTCACCGCTGACTCCGCGGCTTGGAAACCTACGCGGCTATGGGTTCCATCACAAAAAGGTTTGGTCACTGACCCGCCGCAACGGCACAAAGAGAAGGCGGGTTTACCGGTAAGGTCATACTTGTTGCCGTCCGCGTCGACCAGTTCGATTGAGCCCTCTGGAGCTTCCACGCGATACGGGCCGTTCTTCCTGATTGTAATCTTCACTGTAGACATGGAGACCTCCGCCCGAGTCTGAATACGGATAGAAGATAGCAGCTTATGGCTGGCGCTTCTAGCCCAGGGCCCTCGGTTGGGAAACGCTAAGGCCCGCGGGGAAGGATACGTCCGGAGGCGATTTCGAGTGGCTAGCTCGCACCCACAAGTATAGGATGAGCCAGGCAGGGGCGGTCCACACATACCAGAATGTTGTTCGTTGCCCCAGGATGAGAGCCAGCATCAGGCCGTTAATGCCCAGGTAGGCCATCACCGGCCATCGTCCTGTCCCGCCCTTGATCACCCAGGCCGCCGCTTGTAACACGCAGGGCAGTAGCACCACCTGATCGAAGAACCAGCCAAAAGGAGTTGAGGTAAGCGAGACAAGGAGCAACAATGGCATTTGTCCATACCAGTCCCAATGCTGACCATTGCTCCGCCAGTGAAACAGCAACCAAGCCGCAGCCACGATTGCTGGCATGAACGCCAGCCAATTTCTATGAAGACCGAAAGACAACCGCACCAGGCCACCGAGAGTGGGGACCAACTCGCCCAGAATACCGCTGTACTTCCACAATTCAACGTAGTGGGGAAACACCGCAGGATCGAACATAAGCGGAATCGCGCTGGCAATTAGAATGGCGCTAGTCAGGCCAAGAAGTATTCGCCACCGCCTCTGCGATACCACCCACAATAGGAGCGCCGGCCAAAATAAAAATGGCAGGTGAGGTTTTGTCGCTACGAGCAAAGCAAATGCTCCCGCCAAGACGTCGCGCCTCTTCTCCTGGCAATCCAGAAATCCGCTGATTCCAAGCAGAATCAAAGGACCTATCTGTCCGATCGCGAGCACAGTGGCCACCGGCGAGAAAGTTGCGGCGCCTAGCCATCCAAGCCAGCCCGGCTGGCCGGGTGGAGAGTACCACCGCCATAGCCAGTGGGTGGAAAGCAGAACCGACGCAACGCTTAGACAAAGCCAGAGGCGCCGCGCAGTATCGTAAGGAAATAATCCAAGCGGCAAAACAAAAGGTAAAGTCCACGGTGGGTTTCGCATCATCAATGCGGTTTGTCCGTGGAAACCGACCCCTCGCTCGACTGCCAGGATGGGCCGCGTCGCGTAGGGGTTCTCCCCCACCAGCAGTTGGCGACTGGCTGCCCAGTATTCCACGAAATCGTTGACTACCGCTTGCCGCTGCCATCCCGCGGTTAGCCAAAGTGCGATCCCCAATGTGGATAGGACAGCCATCCAGGTGAGGTATCCGCGGGCGCTCAATACAGCCTCTCTTCAGCTGGGATAAACAGCACCACAGTCGGAGGACATCGACCGATTGTGACACACAGTGTGTTTCTTACTTCCGGAAGGGTGAGGAGCTTGCCACCAGGAGCTAGAATCTTTCTTCACGCTGCCAAGGATTCAGCTCCAAGCAGGCTCTGGTAAAGATCCAGATATTCATCGATCATGCGCTTGGCAGTAAAGCATTCGCGCGCCCGCTGATAGGCTCGATTCGCATAGCCGCGGCACAAATCCCGCTCATCGCTCAGTCGCTGGATCACGGCGGCCAAGCTGTTGGCGTCGTTGGCGTGGAAGTATAGAGCGGCATCGCCCCAAAGTTCGCGATGTGAAGCGATGTCGTTGGCGACGATGGCGCAGCGGGAAAACGCGGCTTCCAACGCCGTCATGCCAAAGGGCTCATAGCGTGAGGTGGCCGCGAAAATCGATGCGCGGCTGTAGAGAGTACGCAACTGCGCCTCGGTTTGCGGGCCCTTTAACGCCACCGAGATCCGATCGACGGCGACTTTGACATCGGCACGAATGGGTATCTTGGGAGCTGTTACCGGCGCATCTGATCCGACAATGCAGACCGGAAGCGGGTGCTGATGCTGGGTCAGTAAAGAAACCTGCTTGCCGGCGTCCCACAGCCGACCCACCGCCAGGACGGAATCATCCTTGCTCACATACGGATTAAAGAAGATTGGGTTGCGGCCATTGTAAATCACGGCATCACGGCGAGGACGCGTATAGCATGCTCGGACCGTATCCAACATCCAGACTGTAGGCGCGACTACTGCGCTGGCCTGCTCCAGGCCACGAATGACTGCTTCCCTGTACCAGTTCAACCAACGGGTCTGTTTCGGTTCGTTTCCATGAATCGCTGTCCACCAACTAATCATGTCGCCATGGGCCACGACGACTCGCGGAATCTCGACGGGAAGGTTGCCATAGCACAACTGGTTCAGGTGCAACAGGTCGGGCTTCAACTCTCTTACCAGTGCTGTGAGATAGGCGGATGAAGATTCCAGGTCCAGTTCGCCTTCCTGCATCCAGTCCAAACGAAACCCGGTGGGACGGTATTCCAGACCGTGCAGGTTGTCCATCCAGGAGGTTTGATCGGGTAGAGGAATCTCACCGAGGCTAACCAAGGTGACGCGGACGCCGCGGCTCACCAACCCAGTGACAAGTTCGCGAGCGTAAGTCCAGACCCCACCTAGCGTATCGGCAGTCACTAGAACGTGCACTCAGCTCTCCCGTCTCTCGCTGAACCTGGCACACGGATCATCTGATTCTATGCCCGCCTATTGTAGTGGGAGAACGGGCGGTCACCGAAGGATTTTTGGCGAGATTTCTCGCATGGTGCGCAAAGTCTTGCACAGGAATACGACTACCGTCGCGGCGCGTGCCACTGAACCCTGCGGCGGGCGAGTTTAGATTGATATCGCTTGGAGTTGCGGCGTCGGGACAGCCCATCGCAACAAACTCCGCCCAGCTTCGACCGCGGACCTAAGAGCCGTGCGAATATCCAAAGAGCTGGGCAAAGGCCGGATTAGCGTGGACCACACGGCCGCCTTCGCCGCGTTCAACGACGGCCAAGCTCGCCGGGCAGGCTTCCATAGCGGCGGCCAATCTGTCGTCCGTAGCTGCGTCACCCTCAGCTCGAAATTGTGCTACGGTACTCATGATTTATGAACCCTTTCTTGCCAAAGACACCGCCGAATCAAACAACAACCGCCAAAAGCGCCGCCGGAGAAACAAGAAGTTAGCGTTGGACAGCGTGTCAAAGGTCGGAATCCCCTCCCGAATCGGGAACCAGCGCCACACGGGCCTCTGGTGGGTTCTCCCCATTCGGGAAGTGTAGGCATTCAGCCTGTGAGTGCTAAGGGCACACGTCACATATGGCTGTGATGGAAGAACACTCGGAGGACACCGTCTTGTGGAGGGGCGGGAGCTGAGCGTGGTCTTAGGCAGCCGTCGCGCGTTACTATCGGGGCCCTCTGTAGTGTCGAATCGGCCTTAATTGAGCAAAATAAAACGGAGGAGCCGGCTTGTGCGCTCCTCCGATGATTTGTCAAACGGTCTAAACCCAATCTATCTAAGACAGGCGATCAGTTAGTTTGACGAGCCACCCATGTCCGCCGCCGCACTCCGCGGTTCGTTTTCTGGCTGAACGACTACTCCGTCAAACGGGGTTGCCGCCACAAAGCGTCCATGCACCACACTAATGCGACGCAGCGGGTATCCCGAATCCGGCCCGCGGTGCCAGCTCCGGCCGCCATCCTGACTGGCGAAGACCACACCCGTGGCCGTACTAGTAGCCAGCAGGCGCTTGCCCGTCGAGTCGTAGGTGATGGAGCTGATGTTCTTATCCGGCAGCCCATTCACCATGTGCTCCCAGGTAGCTCCGGAGTCCGAACTGCGGAAGGCGCCTTCACGGGATGCGACCAGTATCTCTCCATCGGGCGCTATCGCCAGGCCGTAGAGACTAGTGATGTAGGAAGACAATCCGGCCTGCTGCCAGGCTACTCCATCATCTAAAGAGAAAAGCACGTTGGTGCGAGTTGCGGCAACCACCAGGCCGCCCTTCGCCTGCACTGAGACAAATTCACTCTTGCCCGCCACCGGGCCACCGCTCCAGCTCTTGCCCTGATTCGTACTGGTGAACAAACCCATCGAGGTGGCAGCCAGCCAGCGTTTCGGCGTGATTTCAATCTCGTTTACTTTCGCGTCCAGCACCGAGCGGACTGCGGTCTTCGTGGCCACTGAAGTTTTCCGGGCGCCCTTCTTAACCGTGCTGACCGAGACCTTTTCGTTGATAATGGCGTTGATCGGACGCCACTCCGAGGCATTGTGATCGAGCATAAAGATGCCGCGGTTGGTGCCGGCAATCAGCGCGCCATTGCTGGTTTGCTTAAGCGCGAAAACATCGCGGCCACCCAGGCCAGAGCTCTTCTGTTGCCAATGTTGGCCCCCGTCATGGGTGAAAAAAACTCCGCCGAACTCACGGTCGTTCACCACTCCGACCAGCATGCTATTAGGATCATTCTCCTCCGCCAAGATTGCGGTAACGTAGCGGTGCGTATAACCGTGGTTTGAGGCCAGGAATGTCTGCGCGCCGTCGTCACTGGCCAGCACGCCGCTGCGATCGGTTGCTAACAGCACCCGGCTCGAGTTACGCGGATCAACCAATACGTCGTTGACCACGACTTCAGGATTGCTAACTCGTTTCCAGGTCTTGCCCGCATCCATGGTCTTCCACAGCCCTTCCGTGGTGCCGGCATAGACCGTAGCAGGATTGACCGGATCCTGCTTCAGGACACGAGTGCGCCGCGCTGAAAATGGAATTCCCTGAAGTTTTTGGAACAGATCACCGGCGCTATCGCTCTTATAAATTCCCGAACAGGCGCTGGCGAATACTACCGAAGAATTCGTGGCATCGACGATGATCGAGAACACATCCGAATCATCGATCATACCTTTGTTGATGTGGTGCCAGGTAGCGCCGCCATCGGCCGTTTTCCAGGCCAGATGCCAAGTTCCTGCGTAGACCACGTTGGGATTTTTGGGATCAACAGCAGCCGATTCGATGTTCTTGATTTCAGCGTTTGAGGCAGAAATTCGTTCCCATCTATCGCCGCCATCCAGACTGCGGAATACGCCATCCAGCGCGCCTGCGACCAATACATTGGAATCAGAAGCCGACATCACCATGGCACGAATGGATTTTCCATGCATGGCGGGAAGTGCGTCCCAGTTCTTGCCGCCATCGCGGGATCGGAACAGGTCGCCAGCCTGCTGGTTCTCCACGCTCCAGGCGGAGACAAAAATGTGTTTGGGGTTCTGCGGATCGATGGCGATGTGGTCCAAAACGTAATCGTCGCCGCTTCCCAGATGCGCGAAGCGCGACCAGTTGTGCCCACCGTCCTCAGAGGAAAAAATGCTTCCCGTGCTGGTGCCGAGAAAGATGTGGTCAGGATTTCGCGGATCGTAACTCAGGCTGCGGACGTCCCCTCCATCCGGCCCCAGAACTGCCCACTGCGCAGCCCACAGGGTGGTGGTGAAGAACAGTCCAACGATCACTGTAATCAGATACTTACGAGAGGTAGTCCGAATTGGCGACGAATTCATAGGTGTATTGCTCCCGGCAAAAATCTGCGTAACCGGGCCAGAGTGACAGCGTAACCCATTGCGATCAAGTTACGTAAGGGAGGGAGACAAACGGACCGGTCGAGTTTTCCGCTCGACCGGCCTTATCGTTAGTGGTTGCCTTGGTTGCGCTATTGGGCTTTGGGTTTGCCCGCCTTTCTCTTGGGCGCCGCTGGGTGATCGGGGATCGCCTTCACCACCGCTTCGTTCACTGGTTGCGTACCCTCGCCCGAGAACGTAGCGCCTGCCGGAACCACCCAGTACTCAGCGGTTTTCGTCCCCGCGCTGCCCGTTCGTACCTCGATACGGCTGGGGTCGATTCCCAGTTTGGACTCCCCGCCGCTCAGATAAGCTTTGGAATTAACAGCGCGTTCCGCCGCCAGATTCTTGCGCTTCTCGGACGGCTCCGCGTTGCCGACGATAACAAGTTTATTGTCAGCGTTTTGCTGCAAGTTCTTCGCGACGTCGTCGAGAATGGCTTTGCAGGTGTTGTCGACACGCCAAGGCTTTCTCGCGTTGGGGAAGTCGCACTGGCTCAGCTTGCTGGCCTGCGGCGGGGGTGGAGGCGGAACCTCCACGTTCACCTGGCTCGAAGCCGAAGTCGTCAAACCGCGAGAGTCGGTACAAGTCGCGCTCACCGTGATCGGGCCGGCGGAAGCTCCAGTCGTGTCCAGGGTGGCCGTTCCTCCGCTACCGGAGACGCTGCCCCCCGTGGCGGTCCAACCGCTGACCGTGACTGGCACGCCGTCAGGACTGGTGCAGGTGCAGGTCAGGGTGGAAGACGTGCCCGCCTGGACTGAAGCCGGACTGGCAGAGCACGACATCGTGGGTGGATTCTTTGGCGGTTCCTTCACGGTGAAATTTGCCGTGCAGCTGGCCTCTCCGCCTTTTTTCATCTTCGGATCGGCGATATGTGCGGTCACCGTGTAACTGCCGCCAGCTAGACCATTCGTATCGATGTTGGCGGTGTTGTCCTTGCTCGTGACCTTTCCGCCGCTACTGCTCCAAGTATAGGTCAGATCGTGCTTGGGATTGAAGTTGCTGCCGGTTGCCGTCGCGGTGATCGCTTCTCCAACCATAACTTCGCTAGGTTGCACTGAGCAGCTGGCGCTTGGAGGAACCTCGGGCGCCCCGCCGACATAAAAGAGAATGCCGGTCCGTAGGCGAATCCCGCCCCAGTTTGGACGCCTCTGGTCAGGTTGGCTGGGAGGAACCACGTTAGAGAAGTTCTCAGGAACCCATTGGTAGTCAGCTTCGAATAGGCGGATGCCGATGCTGCGGTTCACGGGAATATCGATTCCGCCTCCGAGAATGGCTCCGATCCTATTGTGAGGACCACTGAAGGGATCGTTCAGACGGTTCCAGCCCAGAAGTGTGTGGGCAAAGTAATTGATGCCCTCGCCCCTCCAGGTCAAGCGGGGGCCGGCGGACAATGTCTCGATGTTGTGGACCACTTTGCTGAAGTTCACGCCTGCGTCCCCTTCGAGAGCAAGGTTCCTGGTAAAGTTGTAAGCGAAGGCAAAGCCCGCGCCCCGCGGCATCGACCCTACGTTTTGGAACTGAAGAGGATTGGTGCCCGCGACTGGGACACTTCCACGCGGATCTAGCCATTGATAGCCCACAAAGACATCTGCTTTAGGCGTGATTTCCTGCGCCAGCGCGGCCACTGACAACAGCAGCGCAGCCATCATCATGGATGAACACAAACAGAGCACACGCCAACTGCTTTTCTCGCTACGTGACATGCAATCCTCCGGAAACTGGCGGCTCAACCTGGTTTTCACACGCGACGTTAACATCGCAATGACGTAGACCTGTTTCCCGCGTGGACACTCTCGAGATGTAGGCCACCGAACCAACGAGCCTTAGAACAACAAACTTTAACCCAACGGTTGGCACCCGGCATATTATTCGCAGGGTTCCTGCAGAGTCAACTAGGACGAACAGAGAACATGAAACTACGCCGAATTGAACGACGCTAATACGCCTGGAATCTCACATTGATACCTTCACTAACGCCCCATGCGGCTCTGCGCGTCAAAACCGTAACAGGCTTGTTAGGCTTGCAGGGAATGACTTGCGCCTTAATAATGACTGCAGGGCTGCCTGAAACCTATGAGCCAGGAAAAAGTACTGATCGTCGAAGACGAAGAGAATGAGCGGACAGGTCTGGCTGAGCTAGTGTCCGCATGGGGCTACCGCGCCGAAACCGCAAAAGATGGCGCGGAGGGATTAGAGAAAGTAACTAGTTGGTCTCCTTCGATCATCGTCACTGACATGAAAATGCCGCATATGGGAGGTCTGGAACTTCTCGAAAAGTTGGCGACCGATGACCAGACCAGGGCCGTCGTCGTGGTCACCGCTCAGGGCACAATTGATACCGCGGTGCAAGCGATGCGCATGGGCGCCTACGATTACATTACCAAACCGATTGACACAGCCCGACTGCGTAGCATCCTGCAGAATGCTTCAACCTTGCTGGGCACGCGCGTCGAACTCGAGGTCACGCGTCGGAAGCTTCGCGATGCAGGCTCTCTCGGCAGCCTTGTCGGTCCATCCAAGAAAATGCAGGAGATTTTCCGCCTGATTGAAATGGTCGCCCCCAGCACCGCATCCGTGTTAATCACCGGGGCTAGCGGCACCGGCAAAGAACTAGTGGCGCGTACCGTCCACGAACTCAGCCCTCGCAGGGGCAAACCTTTCGTTCCCATCAACTGCGCTGCCATTCCGGAAACTTTGATCGAGAGCGAAATCTTCGGTCACGAAAAGGGCGCCTTCACGGGGGCACTGGAGCGGCGTACCGGCTGCTTTGAACTGGCGGAAGGCGGAACGTTGCTGCTGGATGAAATTGGCGAGATGCCGGTCGCCACTCAGGCCAAGCTTTTACGCGTTCTCGAAGACCGCAAGCTGCGGCGGTTGGGAAGCAAAGTGGAGACCACGGTGGACGTTCGCGTGCTAGCCGCAACAAACAAGGTACCGGAAGATGCCGTGGCCCGGGGCGAGCTACGCAACGACCTTTACTACCGCCTCAACGTATTTAACATCCACATGCCACCACTACGGGAGCACAAAGAAGATGTTCCCGACCTGGTGCAGACTCTGCTCAGCGAAATGAGCGCCAAGCACGGACGAAAAGTTGCGGCGGTGAGCGAGGCTGTGCTCAATCTATTTCGCAACTACTCCTGGCCCGGCAACGTGCGCGAGTTGCGCAATACTTTGGAAAGGGCCGTGATCGTCTGCGACGGCGCGGTGGTCGAAACCAAACATTTGCCGCCAGGGTTTGGGCTGTCGACGGTCCGCCCTCCCGTCGATGATCCGGACGCCATACGTCTGGGAGTGGGCACTACCGTGGGAGAGGCAGAGAAACTTCTGATTCTGAAAACCCTTGAGGCCACCAGCAACAATAAAACCCGGGCGGCCGAGATTCTGGGCATCAGTCTGAAAACCCTGCATAATAAACTCAAGGAGTACGGCAGTGCGGCGGCCGAAGCGGCATCGGCCAGGGAAGGATGAGCTGGATTCGGTTTCGATCGGTGGTGCGGATTGCCGGTCAGTCCGATTTCGGCGTCCCAGCCGCGGGCAAAACCTCAATAACATCGGGCCATGCGCCGAAGAACCAAACTCGTGCTCGCCATCACTTTGATGGTGGTGGCGCTCGTGTCGGCGTTCTCTTATATCTATATTTCGGAGTTGCTGCGCCAGCGAGTCACGACGGCTAGCGAATCTGCCTCTCAGTTGACTTCCAATCTTGCTTACCTGGCGGCAAATGCGGCCCCGGACTTGAGCAGCACCAAGGTCAATACCGCTGACCCAAAAGCGGTGCGGCGGGCGATCGCTTATTACCTCAGCACCGATCGCAATTTGAACGATGCTCTGCAGTCGGTGGTGAGTACGTGGCCGATGATTTATGACGCGGCCATCGTGGATGCCGACGGCACTGCGATCCTCCACACTAATCCGGACTTGGTAGGTAAGCGCATTCCCAATCGACCCGATTTCCAGTTGGTAAAAAACGCCGACTTGCGTACACAGTTTCGTCTGTTGTACAACCCACCCACCGTCTATGACGTCCGGCTCCCACTCGCATTGGATGGCGCGCCCTTCGGCATAGTCCACGTCGGTGTTTCCACTGTCTTTCTGAAAAACGAGCTCACGCCGCACTTGCGCCGCGCCGCTACCCTGTCTGCCCTCGCCATTTTGCTTTCAATGTTTTTGGCGGCGGGACTCTCGCGCCTCGCCTTGGGGCCTCTCGAGCTCCTCAGCCGCAGCCTGGATAGCGTAACCGGGGGAGACCCCGACACCGTTTCCGAGGACGCCGGGCAAGATGAATACGGCTTGGTCACGCTCAAAATCGCTCATCTCGGCCGCCAGATGCGTGACGCCAAAGAGATTTTTTCCGCCCTGAAGGACAACGTAGATCAGATCATGGGCAACCTGCAGGACGGTCTGATGCTATTCACCCGGGACGCGCATGTCGTGCTGGTGAGCGCTTCCGTAGAACGCTTTGTTGGCCGTCCCCGACGGGAATTGCTGGGTCGCACGGTCAAGGACATTTTCTCTCCTGATTCGCCGCTGGGTGTCGTTGTGCTGGAGGCCTTTCAACGCCGGGGCGGAATTCTGCAGCGCGAGGTAGAGTCGCCCAGTGGAAAGCGGGTGCAAATCTCGCTCGACTTTATCCAGGAAAAGGGTGCGCAAATCGGCGCCCTGCTCACCATGCGCGATGCCGAGTCGGTGCGGCGCATCGAGGATGAAATCGAGATGTCGCGCCGGCTTTCCGCCAGCGGCCGGCTCACTCGCGGGGTCGCCCACGAAGTAAAAAATCCCATCAACGCCATCGTCCTGCACCTGCAGTTGCTGCAAAACAAGCTGCAGCAGATCGATCCTGACACCCGCCGGCACATGGATATCATCGGTAGCGAGATCTATCGTTTGGATCGCGTGGTTCAGATCCTGGTCGATTTCACTCGGCCGCGCGATCTCCGTCTGGAGGAGATCGACCTGCGCCGGTTGTTGGAGGATGTTGCTTCCCTGGCCACACCCGATGCGGAGCAGCATGGTGTCACCTTGACTTGCGAACTCCCCCACGAACCGCTATCGGTGAAAGTTGACGCTGACTTGATGAAGCAGGCGATCCTGAATGTGGTCCTTAATGGCGTGCAAGCCATGCCACAGGGAGGACCGCTGGTGGTTTCGGCTCGGCGGGAGGACGAGGTTGTGATCACCGAAATTCGGGACCAGGGAAGCGGCATTCCTCACGAACTTCAAGAGAAAGTTTTCGAGCTGTACTTCACCACCAAGAAAGCTGGCTCCGGCATCGGACTGGCCCAAACTTTCCAGATTCTGCAATGGCATTACGGATCGGTGGATTTCCAGTCCGTGCAGGGCGAGGGCACTACATTTCGCCTTCGTCTTCCGTTGGCCGAATCCCGGTCAGACTCCTTAAAGGAAGCGGTAACTCGCACCTAGGCAGCGTAAGAGTGGCGATGCCTCCGTCCCGAGCGTAGAATCTTCCCAATCGCCCGGAGCGCCCCGGGCAAAAATTCGAATATGTCTCTGGCCACTATTTTCGCGGTGTGTCTGCTCGTCGCTTCGCCCGTGATGAGCGCCACGAAAAGTTCTGCGCTTCAGGTGGCAGCACAAGACACCCAACCGGCGCAGGATTCCAATCAAACCGTTCCGCCACCGGACACGTCGACACCCTCGGGACAGGGCAATCCGGAGCCACCATCGGCACCGCCACAAACCTCGGCGTCTGGCACGCAATCGGAGAAGGCGCAGCCTGATTCAACGGCGAAGAAGCCGCCCACCGCCCCAGCCACCAGGAAGCGGCGTCGAAAGCCAAAACCCACGATACCGGCGGGCTTGGAGCCTGGCAAAACAGTGGTCCACAATGGAAGCACAACGGACCCGAAGGCGCAGATTGCTCCCAGCGTTACTACGGCACAGGCTTCTCGTCAGCGCCAGAACACAACCCAGCTGCTGGCCTCGACCGACGCAAACCTTAAGCAGCTTTCTGGCCGCCAGCTCACCCCCGGCCAGCAAGACACGATGAAGCAGATTCAAGCCTACATGGAACAAGCCAAAGCGGCGGACGCTGCGGGCGACCTGCAGAGTGCCCACAATCTCGCCGTCAAGGCTCATTTGCTCTCTGATGACTTGTCGAAACACTAAGAGAAGCAGGACTGGGCTATTTGCCTTTCGCCCGGGCGGCATTCACCTTCGCCAAGAGATCTTGCGCGGGCTGCTGCGCCGGTCCTGAAATTTTCACCGACTCGTTAAGTGCGTCTCGGGCTTCCGTCACACGATTGAGCTTGGCATAGGCAAAGCCTAGCCGGAACATCGTCAAGGCATAAGATTGATCGTCCTGCCCCTTCAGCAATGTTCCCGCAGTTCTTAATTCCGGAATGCCAGCCGCAGTTTTGTCCTGTTTCAGGTACGCGTAGCCTAAAGTGTAGTGCGCCACTCCAGCCGAGACTTTGTGGGAGCGGTCCGCGTCAGGCGCATCAGCTTTGGCTACGACAATCGCTTTTTCCGCGTAAGTGATGGCCTTGCTCAGACTACCCGGCTTTGGATCCTCAACATAAGTATTTGCCAGCAGCAGCAAAGCCGCCAAGCTGCTGGGGTTCGCCTGCAGAGTTTTTTCTCCGTAGGCAACCAATCGAGAGGTGTCCTTCAGTTCCGAGAGTGAAACCATCGCATAAGAAGTCAATTGATCTTCGAAGCGCGAATTCGGAAAGGCCGGAGTAAAGCGCTCGATGTAGCTCATGCGAGTCTTGGCGTCATTCTCACTGGCAATCGCGTTGAAAGCTGTGGCTTCAAAAAATTCGCACGAGTTTTTCGTCGAGCTCTTTTCTTCCGCCACCCGTGACGCAAATTCCTGATCACTCATTCCAGCCGGCTTGGACTCTTTAGCGAACGAATTGCAGACCTCACCTCCGCGTACCGAGTAATCCATTAGCTTGGCGTTATTCTTCATCTGCTGTGCAATGCTGGCCTGCGAGACCAGAATTTCCAGATTACGCGGAGAGCCGACGAGCGCTTTATCTCCGTAGTCGAGGGCCTTCTGGAGATCACCCGTAGCCTGATAAGACTGGGAAATCTGCCAGTTACCATAAGCCACGGCCGCCGGATTTGAGGCAAACTTCTGGACGAAATCCTGGTACATGGCCAACTTCTTCTGCGCATCCGGCTCGTTCGAGATAGCTTGCAGCGCCTGATCTTCCGGCGTGCCCGCGGCAATTGTGATCCTGTCCACTTGCGCATTCAGCGGAAGAGAAAAGAACGCCGTGAAGAGAACGACCGAAAGGACGACGGGCCAGCGACTGTGCCTCATAAGTCACCTCCTCACTTTGTGCGGGGCATCGTAGCTCCAAATGAACGCGTGCGCAAGTTCGCGCTAAGTTCGCCGGCCCGGCGAAGCCGCAAACACTGCTTCAAATTTGCTGGATGCCGAACACGGCGCTCCCGTTTGGCCGCGTTTGTGGCATGGGAAGCTCGGCATGCTGTACTCTGGCCGCATGCATGACGCCGGCGAGAAGAACCTCCGTGCAGTAGCCGAAAGTTCCTCTCGATCCCAAGAACAGGCAGCGGAGGACGAAACTCTTCAGCCACAAACCTGGCGGCATTCTCTGCTCTTTATCATGACGGTCGCGCTATTGCTGCGATTGGCGGTCATTACCATCGGCCATACCTACCGGATCACGCCGCGTCGCGATCACTTTCAATTTGGCTGGGAGATGGGACGCATCGCCCGCTCCATTGCCACCGGACAAGGCTTCAGTTCTCCCACCGATCTGCCAACAGGCCCGAGCGCCTGGGCGCCGCCACTTTATCCCTATATTCTCGCGGGCGTTTTCAGATTGTTTGGCGTTTACAGCAACGCTGCCGCGTGGGCGATTCTGGCATTCAACAGTATCCTTGGAGCGCTCACCTGCGTGACGCTTTATCGCATCGCGGAGAGAATTTACGGTGTTGGAGTCGCCCGTGCTGCCGCGTGGACTTGGGCCGTGTTTCCATACGCAATTTATTGGCCGGTACGCGTGGTCTGGGAAACCAGCTTGAGCGCATTTCTGCTGAGCCTGGTCCTGTTAGTCACGTTGCGCATGGAGCGCGAGCCGCCCTGTCCTCGGGCGTGGATCATCTTTGGAATGCTCTGGGGCATCATCACCTTGACCAACACCACACTCCTGATCATGCTGCCATTCTGTTTGATCTGGTTGTTGTATTGGCTGCCAAATCGCTCCCGTCAGCTCGCGGGAGTGCTTCTCTGCCTATTGACCGCAGCCTTCGTCGTTAGCCCCTGGCTGGCGCGCAATCATGCCGTCTTCGGCAGATTCGTCTTCGTTCGCGATAACCTTCCGCTCGAAATGCACATGGCCAATAACGATCGCTTGACCGGCCTTTGGACACGCAACGAGCACCCGGGCAACGATCCCGAAGCCATGCACCGATTTCAGCAATTGGGTGAACTCGGCTTCATGGACGAGAAGCAGCAGGAAGTCCGGCAGTTTATCCGCGAGCATCCTGGCAAGTTTGTTTGGTTCTGCGTGGAGCGTGCAGTCTATTTCTGGATTGGGACTCCGCAAGCGACAATCGTCCACGGATACGATCTGATCGTGGCGCGCCACGTTACTTTTTTGTTGGGGAGCGCGCTTGCGTTCGCTGGACTCTGGCTGACAATTCGCAATCGCAAGTGCGGGGCGTTTCTTCTGTTCTGCCTATTGGTCTTCTATCCCCTTCCTTATTACCTGGTAAATCCGTTCCCGCGCTACAAACATCCGATTGAACCTGAAATGCTGTTGCTGATCGTGTACCTGTTCTGGGAGGCACGCCGCGTTCAGATTCGGTGGCGAAGGGCAACGTAGTTTCCCATCAAATTGGGAGCGAATAACCCTCTGAGATTTATTCCTTCGTGTAACTTCGTGTCCTTTGTGGTTGATGAATTTTATGACACTACCCTTGAATGTTGGGTCGGTTGGCGTTGTCGCTTTTATCGTTTAAATTGGAGTATGCGCGCCATCCTGCAGAAGCGGGCGTTGCGCTTCGTCTTCAGCGCCAACCTGATCTCCATGCTGGGCAGCGGCATGAACTCCGCCGCAGTCGCCTGGTACATTCTGCAGGCCACGCATTCCGAAATGGCTCTGGGCATGTTTGCAGTGTTGCAGACTATCCCAGCCATGCTGATGCTACCCTTCACCGGGGTCATCATCGATCGTGAAGACCGTCGTCGGTTAGTCATGATGCTGGATGCGGCACGCGCCGTCGTCATCCTCACGGTTTCCATTCTTGCCTTTCTCGGGAAAACCAGAGTTTGGGAGCTGTATTTGATGAACACGCTGGTGGCGGCTGGCTTTTGGATGTTCTGGCCGACCATCACCGCACTGATTCAGGAATTGACTCCGGGCGAAGAGTTCGTTCACGCCAATACTTTTCTGCTGGCGGGAATCCAGGGAGGCTGGCTGATTGCCGGATCCATCGTAGGATTCGTCTACAATCACATCGGCCTGGGCGGCGTCCTGCTCATTGATTTCTCGACCTACGTCGTCTCCTTTCTGTGCTACTTCGCAGTGCGCAAAGGACGCCACGTCGTGCCCCGGCCAGCGGAACTGCGCGCTGACATCGAGGCCGCCGAGACGGCCTTTCAGTGCTTCGTGCGTGAGATGCGAGAAGGTTTCCACTTCCTCCGCGGCCATCCCAGCGTGATTCTGCTGGGAACGAGTTGGGCGCTGTTCCTGGGCGCCATGCTGACCGCGGTCGTGGTCACGGCTCCGCTGAGTGATAATGTTTTCCACGCTGGCGCTGTCGGCTATGGCTGGCTGAATGCCGGATGGGGCACCGGAGCGTTTCTGAGCGCTCTATATGCGCCGCAGGTCATTGCCTGGCTGGGTGCGCGACGATCGATCGCTATCTCCATGGGTGTGCTGGCGATCTGCATGATCGTGGCTCCACTGTCTCCTTGGCTGGCGGTCGCTGTGGGCATTTACGGGCTTATGGGCTCGGGACGCGGCATTAGCGGTGTCGCGATGAATACCAGCATCATGGAGCAGGTGCCGCCGCATTTCATGGGACGGGTGCAGAACACGTTTTATTTTGCCGGAACGTGTCTGCAAATTGTTCTGGGATTTCTGGTGGGTGCGGTCGCGCAGCTCAATTTGGTCGCTGGATTTGCCATCATCGGCATGGTGTATGGGGTAGCATTCCTCAGCGCCAGTTGGCCGGTGAGAGCGGCCACTCCGGTGGCCGAAATCAGCGCGGCTGAATGAATGCAGAGAGTAGAACTCAGAGTGCAGAAGTAAAAAGACCTGAGATGCGCGTTCACTCCTACATTCTGACTTCTGCACTCTGACTTTTGTTATCCTTTCTGTTCCAAATTTCGTCAGGAGAGGCGCATGTCATCCAGCCTTGAAGGTCGCGTGGCTGTGGTCTTCGGAGTGGCGAACAAGCGCTCGATTGCGTGGTCGATTGCGCAGGGATTGCACAATGCCGGCGCGAAGCTCGCTATCAGCTATCAAAACGAACGGATGGAATTAGAAGCCAAAGACCTGATTCTCTCCTTGCCCGGCGCCGAAGCATTCATGTGCGATGTCTCGAATGACCAAGAAATCGATCGGGTCTTCGGCCAACTGAAAGAGCGCTACGGCAAGCTGTACGTTCTGGTGCACAGCGTGGCCTTCGCGCCGGCCGATGAGTTAAAGGGAGAGTTCATCAACACGACCCGCGAAGGCTTCCGCATCGCTCACGACGTCAGCGTGTATTCGCTGATCGCGCTCGCCCGCGCGGCCGCTCCGCTTATGGAAGATGGCGGCTCCATCATCACCATGACTTATTACGCTTCCGAGAGAGTAGTGCCGCGGTACAACGTCATGGCTGTGGCCAAAGCCGCGCTGGAATGCTCGGTCCGCTACTTGGCGTACGATCTGGGGAAGAAGAAGATTCGGGTAAATGCCATCTCTGCGGGGCCGGTCAAAACCCTTGCAGCTCGTGGCATTTCAGGATTTGGCGATATGCTCAAATCCCACGCAGAACGCGCTCCTCTCGGCCGCAACGTGGAGGTAAGCGAAGTCGGATCCACCGGTGTTTTCCTGGCTTCCGATGCTAGCTCCGGCATCACTGGCGAGGTTATCTACGTGGACTGCGGATACAACATCATGGGCTTTTGAGAAGCCACGGCTTAAGATTGCGGGCCGTAGAGCTCAATTTGTAACTCTGCCCCAATTCCAAATGGAGCCCAAGCATGCCCGCACGTTTTGTTTTTGTAAACTACGATCCTGCTGTGCCTCTCGTTTGCCTGTGCGCAGGAAAAACGGTTCACGCAGCCGAACAGTGCAATGGAGCCGACCTTGCTTAACGGCGAAGGCTTTGCCGCTGACATGAACGCGTACCAGAACCAAGGTCCTGGACGCGGCGATGTCGCCGTCTTTCGCCACGACGATATATTGATTTTGAAACGGGTGATCGCAATCGGCGGCGACACCATCGAAGGGAAAGACTTCCAGATCCTGTTGAACGGCGCACCGATTCACGAGGGTTATATTCAACACACAGGAAAAGGTTCGATTTCACCATTCTTTTCATTCTTGAGAACGTTCGGGCCGATGAAAATCATTAAGGGAAGCGTTTTCGTGATGGGGGACAACCGCGATTTTAGTGATGACAGCCGCGATCCGAAATTTGGAACAATCCCTACTACCGAGATTCATGGAAGAGCTGTTCGGATTCTAAAGTCCAACGACTCCCATCGCGAGGGGATTGTCATTCATTGACCGGTTGTTACTGCATCCCTTCATTCGAGGTCGTTAGGAAGATCTTGGGGGGCGGCGTAGAATTAGATTGGGCTGAGTATGCGAAACACATCTACTACGAAGCGAGGAATGATTTTTGCTCTCTTCGCCATTGCACTCCTGTTCGCGATGGTTCGGGAGTGGAATGCGCCCGTGGCTTGCTGGCGGCTCCGTCAAACCGGCGTGTCTGCGAAGTTGCGCTAGTCTGCTTTCCTCTCCCTCTTCTTACTGATCTTGCGGCGGATGTCGGGCCAGAATTCTTTCACTACAATCGTGATGGTGTCGTACCCCACCTGCGAGCCCCATACGCTGAGCGTGTTCCCAATATTTCGATCGCTTCTGGGATGGTAGCTATAGGTGGAAATACCGGCCGAGAGCGCGCTCCCGAAGACCTCAGAGTAGTTGAATTGCTGACCTCCAGAATCGGTGCGGGTCACAAAGATGCGGCTTACCGAATATCCAGTACGGCGCCAGAACCCTCCTTCACCCGATTGAAAGTAGCGCGGATCCTGACGGAGGATCGACGGAAGGATGGCCCCGGTAAAAAAGTTCTCGATCGTTCCATCGACAAAGTACGCCCCGTAACGTTTTCCGTAACCCTCGGCTCCCTGACCATAGCCTTCCTCACTGTCTTCCGCCTGGCTTATGCCCGCCAGAAAACCGTACCAGGGGATCTGAATATAGTCGAATGAGCCGCGGGCCACTACCTTGAACTTTTGTCCGGTGGTGAGGGGCGGGACCTGGCCGGCATTTTCCAGGGTCAAAAAATTTGGCAGGGCGTAGAAAAGCCGGTCCTTGGAGGTGCCATTTTGCTCCTGGGGTTTGTCGTCTTTGTCGCCTTTGCCTTTGTCCCCGGACTGAGACGGCGCCGCTGGCGCATTCGACGGCGGCTGCCCCGCCGACTTGTTATCGTTAACACCCGGTGTTGGGGATTGTGGCGCGGATTGAGCCGAGCAAAAACCGCTGGTTAGTAAGAAGCTGGCAATAACAAGTCCCTTGATTCTCAATTTGGTCCAGGCTCCAAGTGTAGACAGAAAAAATACGCCCCGGTCGAGGAATTCAACGGATGGTAAGTTGGATCCTGCGCCCACTCTCTCCCACCCGCTCCAGAGCGATTTCCACATCCCGCTCGCGCTCCAAGTGTGGGAACTTCTCTCCCCACTCTATCAGGAGAACGCTGTTTTCGGCCATGAGGTCATCCAGCGCCAAAGTCTCCAGTTCGCGCGCGGTGTCTACCCGATAAAGGTCGATGTGGTAGATGTTCACGGCAGGCCCATGGTATTCATGCACCAGCGTGAAGGTGGGGCTTGTGACGTCATCTTCGGAGGCGGCCTGAAAAGCCTCCGCGATTCCCTTGACCAGTGTAGTCTTGCCCGCCCCCAATTCGCCGCGCAGCAGCACCAGCTTAGGCGGAGCCAGCATCGGGGCCAGCTTGCGCCCCAGGGCAATGGTCTCTTCGGCTGATTGTGTGATGAATTTCTGCGTGCTCATCCTGGCCGCGGAGTTGAACCAGCTTAGGAGAGCTAGCTGAATTCAACCCGAACAGGACCAGTATAGCGAGAGTAAACGCAGGACCGCGCTAACCACCCGGAGGAGTAAAAGCTAAAAATACTAGTGTGTGGACTTGGGAACGGCCCACTGGCTGGATCGGATTCCTTGAAAGCTCCGGTCCGCAACGGAATCGACGACCATGCGCAGCGTGCGGTGATCGTCATCGCCCAAAGCGACAAAGCGGAACGGTTGCATGATACCCTCGCTAGGCGCCCGCATGGGAGTCAGCATCTCGGCCATGCCATGGACCGGGCCCGACTGGGTCTGAAAGGCGATCTCAACAAAATCGCCTTGTCCCAAAGACCTGCCTAAACGCAGCAAACCGCCGGTCACAGAAACAGTTTGGAGTTTGGCTTTAGCGCGCTGTCCATCTTCCAACATGACCAGGGCTGCTATCGAACCGCCCAGGTGAATTCGCGGAGCGCGACGTTGCGGGTGCGGTTGGGGAAAGTGAGTCATGACAACTCGACTATTTCATCCCCGCAGATCACGAAACAGGTTACGGAAGAACGTGCCCGGATTCTAGCCGGAGTCTCGAGGCGGAAGGTGGCTAACTGGTTGGCTCACAAGCCCTTAGAGCGGTAAGGGAGATGCGCCTCCGTCAGAGCGGGCGATCAAATGATGAAATCGTCTGGTTTCGCCAACGGTGCGTTTGTTGCGTCTGTTTTGATGGATCCTCACCGTCTGTGCCCTTATGGCTGTTTCGCTTGCGGCTCTGCGTTCGGGGAGCCGGGCCCTCAGCATTATCCCCATGCGCATATACAGGTGCATTCTCGACCAACCAAAGGCCAACTTCAGTCGCAGTATTTAGGACGGTTTCGGGCACCATGGCGGGCGCATCGTGAGGGTATGTGTCTTCATAATTGTCCACCACCCATTCGGTAGGAATTGCCCGCCCTTCTTTTAGACGGTGCACAAAATCCAGAGTGTCGCGAGCAAAAGTATTGCCGGTAAATTGACGGAAAGTGTCTAGCTGGCCAGCCGAATTGGTAGGCCAAGGATAAGGAGAAAGCAACATTGTGGTTCGGAGACCGTGAGCATTCCCCCATTGGATTACTTGCACAATAAACTTCTCGTAGCCTGGTCCTCAGATGCCGTCAAGTTCTCACCCGCACGCAATGGCGTGGGGTAATGTCCTGCGACATGGCTATCTTGAAATGTAGGTTAGCTTTTGCCGCGCCGATTCCCGCACCCGGCTGAAGGCTTCCGGCAAAGCTGTCAGCAGGTCAGTCGCGACCAGAGAGTGCTCACCCATGCTCTCGCGCGCAACGTCACCGGCGAATCCGTGGAGATGGACCGCTACGATTACAGCCTCTATGACTCGATCCGGATTTTGCGCGACGAGCCCGGCAGTTATCCCGGTCAAGATGTCGCCCGTGCCTCCGGTCGCCATTCCAGGATTGCCTGTGGTATTCACCCACACTGTTCCGTCAGGGTGGGCAATTAGAGTCCGATGGCCTTTCAGCACTACGATCAATTCGTGCTCTCGAGCGAAGTTTCGCGCAATGTTGATGCGATCTTGCTGCACCGCTCCGGTGGTCGATCCGATAAGCCGGGCCATCTCTCCAGGATGTGGCGTGATCACGAGAGTGCGACCCTTGCCGTTTAGTTCCGCTGCACGATCCTCGAATGCATTCAGGCCGTCTGCATCCAGAACAATAGGAGTGTGCTGGTTCTTCACAATGCTTCGCACGAACTCCGCAGTCTCCTGGTTCCGCGAAATTCCCGGGCCAATCGCGAGCACGGTCTTGCCTAAGATCAATCCATCCACTCGCCCATATTCCAGAGCGCGCAGCGAAATCGTGCCGGCTTCCGTTTCTTCCAACGGCTCGGTCATGAGCTCAGGATGAAAACCCGCCACCGTCGGCAGCACAGCCTTCGCGGTCGCAATCGTTGAGAGTCCTGCGCCCACGCGCAGGGCGGCCATGCCAGCCATCCCCGCTGCGCCCGCCTTCCCCAGCGACCCGCCCAAAACCAGTACGTGTCCGAAGTTTCCTTTGTTTGAGTCGGCTGGACGAGGTCCGATTAGCGGCGCCACTTCTCGCGCCGTGGTCACGTTGAGTTGCAGAGAAGAAACAACCGCCTCGTCAGGCGAGCCGATCGGTGCAACGACGGTCGGGCCATGGGCAAGCCGTCCGAAAATGTGCACTGGTCGCGGCGCAGTGAAAGTAACAATTGCATCGGCGCGCGCTACCGCTCCGGTCTGTTCGCCCATCACATCGGCATCTGCGCCCGACGGGATATCCACGGCGACCATCGGAGCATCGCTGGCGTTCAGTGCCGCGATAGCCTCGGCATACAATCCCGTTACCGGCGGTCGAAAGCCGGTTCCCAGGATGGCATCAATCAGTAGATCGGCCCGCAGTGCCGCCCGCGCCACTTCATTCGCCAGCTCTTCCGAGGAACGCGCGGATACGGGCTCAACCGGCAGCTTCGTGAACATCTCCGCCGCGTCGCCCCGAAGCTCTGAGCGATCTGCCAGCAGAACGACTCGCACGTCTTTCCCCGACTCGTGCAGCTTCCGCGCGGCCACAAAGCCGTCCCCGCCGTTGTTTCCTTTGCCGCAAAGGACTGTGATGCGCTTGGCCGCAGGGAATTGAGATACGGCAAATTCCGCCACGGCAGTGCCGGCATTTTCCATCAGAGTCAGAGAGGGGACACCGAAGCGCTCGCTGGTAGCTCGATCAATCTCGCGCATCTCGGCCGCAGTGACGATTTTCATGGTGGTCGTTTAGTCGTTAGCCGTTGGCCTTTAGTCGGCGGTTTTCAAACTGCAACGCGCAGGCCGGAGTTGAATACTCGCGCTGGATGTCTACGTCTCTGCCAACGACCAACGACTAGAGACCAACGACCAATGACGATTGACTATAAAGCAAAAAGGCCATCCGCGCATCGCGGATGGCCCCAGAAGTGAGCCTCGAAACTCAGTCCGCCATCGACGGCGCAGGTTTGGGCTCGGGTTCATTCCGGAGTAGGGCCGCCTGTACTCTGCTGTGATGCCGGCTGTAGGTGAAATAAATTGCCAGGCCGATGACCAGCCAGATAATCAACCGAGCCCAGTTGACCCAGCCCAGCTTGTACATCATGTATCCATTCGAGACAACGCCAAGTATCGGAATTACCGGCACCCAAGGCGTGCGGAACGGTCTGGGCTGACCCGGGTTGGTATAGCGCAAAACCATCACCGAAATCGAGACGATTACAAATGCCAAAAGTGTTCCTATGTTCACCATTTTGCCGATATCCTCGATGGGAGTCAGACTGCCAACAACGGCCGCCAGGAGTCCCACAAGAATCGTATTCTTCCACGGAGTGCGAAATTTGGGATGGACCGCGGCGAAGAATTTCTTCGGCAACAGGCCGTCATTGGCCATCGCGTAGAGCACGCGCGTTTGCCCGAGCAACATCACCAGCATCACGCTGGTAAGCCCAGCCAGTGCACCCAGAGTGATGATATGCGATGCGCCGCTTAGGCCGCGATCCAGAAACGCACGGGCCACCGGGGCCTCAATGTTGATCTGCTGCCAACGCACCATCCCTGTGAGCACACCAGCCACGGCTATATACAAGACAGTGCAGATCGCCAGCGAAGCGATCATGCCGATTGGCAAATCCCGCTGTGGATTCTTGGCTTCCTGTGCCGTGGTCGAGACCGCATCGAACCCAATGTAAGCGAAGAATATATACGCCGCACCCGCTCCGATCCCCGCGAAGCCATGGGGCGCAAACGAACTCCAGTCCATACCCCAGTTGCTGCTATTGATGTAACGGGAGCCCAGCGCGATCACAAAAAGCACGACTGACACCTTAATCACCACGATCCCGGTATTGAATCTCGCGCTCTCCTTGATCCCTATGACTAGAATCGCCGTGATCACCATGGCTATCAGGAACGCCGGTAGGTTCAGGCCGATTTCCATTCCGAATAAATGTGGTGCGCCCAGCAGATCGTGCGCTCGCTGCAACATCGCGGGAGACTGCGCGCTTACGATGGCGGTAACATGATCAAGGAAAGATTGCGAGCCGGGCACCAGGGATGGATCCGAGGCCTGGGCCATCTGCCGAGCAATGATATTCTCGGCAGTCTTCAGAGCCGTCCAGTGATCGTAAGCCAGCCAGAGCGGCATCTTTATGTGAAAGATATTCAGCAGCTCGATGAAGTGGTTCGACCATCCCGAAGACACCGTGCTTGCGCCCATGGCATATTCGAGCGTCAAGTCCCAGCCGATGATCCAGGCGAGTAACTCGCCAAGCGTAGCGTAAGCGTAAGTGTACGCGCTGCCCGCCAACGGAATCATGGCCGCGAATTCGGCATAACACAGTCCGGCAAAAGCACAGCCCAGTCCGGATAAAACAAATGACAGCGTGAGTCCCGGACCAGCATATTGGGCTCCGAGGCCCACCATGACAAAAATGCCCGCGCCGATAATCGCCCCCACACCCAGGGCCGTAAGTTGAAAAGGTCCCAGGGTGCGATGAAGGCTGTGTTCGCCTATTTCCCGCGATTCCTCCATCAGCAGGTTTAGCGGCTTGGTGGCCAGCAGATTTGTCATCCGTTCGATAACTCCTTCGCGGCTAAGCTGACGTGCCTCCCGCCATCTCACGGGAATGCCGCGACCACAAGTAGTAGACCGGAATCCCCAGCAACACGATCATCAGTCCTGGCCAGGTATATTGCGGTTTATAGCGCAATAGTACGACATCAATAAACAAAGCTATCACAATATAAATCGCCGGAAGTACAGGGTAGCCGATTGCCCGATAGGGCCTGTCCACCGTGGGACGAGTGCGCCGCAAAACGAACAATCCAAAGATCGTCAGGATATAGAAGACCAGCACGGCGAAAATAATGTAGTCGAGTAGCTGCCCGTAACTTCCGGAGACGCAGAGGATGCAGGTCCAGATCATCTGCACCATCAGCGAAACGCCAGGCGTCTTATAAGTAGGATGCAATCTGGCCACGTTGCGAAAAAACAGGCGATCTTTGGCCATGGCGTAGTAGACGCGAGCCCCCGACAGAATTAACCCATTGGCGCATCCAAAACTGGAAATTAGGATGGCAAAAGCCATCAGGAGACCCCCGGCAGAGCCCAACATCTGGGTCATTACAGCGGTCCCCACGCGGTCTTCAGCGGCATACTTGATGCCACGCTCCAGGATGCCGGCTCCCGTGGGACTCCCGTCAAGCGGCAGCACGCTGAGATAAACAAAGTTGCAGGCGATGTAGAGAGCGATCACCACGCCCGTGCCCAAAGCCAGCGATAGCGGCAGATTTCGGCTGGGATTCTTCACCTCGCCGGCGGTGAAAGTCACGTTATTCCAGGCATCGGCGGAAAACAGCGATCCCACCTGGGCCACAGCCAGAATGGTGAGCGTGCCCACTAGCACCATCGGGCCTCCGACTCCCACCTGCACTGCATGCTGAGCGCCGAGGCCGGCGTTCTGCCAGAAGTTTCCATGGAAATTGGCCGCCACGGCCTGAGCGTTCCGTCCGATGAACAGGCCCAGCAAAGCCAGGCCTAGCAGGGCTGAGACCTTGGCCGTAGTGAAGATGTTCTGAATCAGCGCCCCGGTCTTCACCCCGAAGATATTGATCACCGACAATGCAACCACAACTAGGATTGCCACTAGATTCTGCGTGTTCAGCCCTACGTCCATGTTGCCCAGAAGCATGGGTCCGATCTGAATGGGTGGCACTTTCCAGAAATGGAGAACCCAGTTCGAGGAAGAAACTGACGGAATAAAGATGCCTAGGAACTTGCCGAAAGCCACGCCCACAGCGGCAATCGTGCCGGTTTGGATCACGAGGAAAAGCGTCCAACCGTAAAGAAATCCCCAGAGCGGCCCAAGCGCCTCACGCAGATAAACGTACTGACCGCCCGCCCGCGGCATCATCGCCGCCAGCTCGCCGTAGCTCAGGGCCCCGACAATTGTTAAGAAGCCGGTGACCAGCCAGGCCCCGATCAGCAACGCCGGCGAATTCACCTCCCGGGCAATCTCGGCGGAAACAATAAAGATGCCGGAGCCGATCATGGATCCCATGACCAGCATGGTGGCGCTGGTCAATCCCAGTGCCTTGATCAGTTCTTTATCTTGATGGCTGTGGACTTCCCAGTCGCTGGCAACCGCGGTCGTGATGGGTGGTTTGGTTTCGATACTCACGAGTATCCTGAGCTCATGTGGCGCGGGCGCCCTCGCCCGCGTCCAGCGCCCCTACTTTATCCCAAGATACGCAAGAATTCCTCTGCTGATTTGCGGGGATCCCGTAACAAGTCGGATATCACCGCGACCGCGTCGGCCCCGGCCTCGATTACCGAGCGGCAGTTCGCACGAGTAATGCCTCCAATTGCCACCAGCGGCTTGCGGGTTAAATCCCGAGCCCATCGCACTCCTTCAAGGCCTATGACTGGGTCGGGCTTGTCTTTGCTGGAAGTGGCGAATACCGGCCCAATGGCGATGTAGTCGGCGGAACTCTTGTCACCTTCTGTGACTTGTTCAGGCTTATGAGTGGAGACGCCGAGCCACAGCTCACCAATGACTTTTCTGACTCCTTCCGGGGAGAGATCGTCCTGTCCCACATGGACCCCGTCAAATCCAGCCGCCAGACACAAATCGGCGCGATCGTTCATGATCAGCTTGACAGTCGACCCGATGCGACTTTTCAGCTCTCGCGCTTGCTCCAGCATCTGCCGGGCGTTGCCAGTCTTGTTCCGGTATTGCAGGAGAGTGCAGCCGCCGGCAACCAGTTCGGCTGAGTTTTTGTAGAAAGCCTCCGCATCGGTAAACAGAGAAGCGTCCAGGATGGCGTAGAGAGGGCGAAGCGTGATCATGACGTCGGCGACATAGATTTCAAAAACCGGGTGCCCCATGTCTCGCTGTCTTTGCGAGACGTGGGATCCTTCCTGCTCTTTACGCGAAAATGTGTGAGACACCCGCCTACATCAGCAGGGTGACCACACCCGTGACCACGAGAGCAACGGCCCATACCAGGTTGAGGTTGAGCCAGGATTTGCGGAGAATCGCGAGACCGAGCTTGCCATAAACCACCCACGCGATGAGCCCTGTAATGGCAAGATAGGCCGCCGTATGAACCCCGGTGGCCAGCAGTGCCGCGAGAGGGCTGGCGGCCGCGGTGTGATGATGACCTGCCATTTGGTCGGCCGCTTCGACTGTGTTGCTGCCCAGCAGCACCGGCAATAGCATCAAACCCGCGCCGTGCGCCGAGGCCATCAGAAACGACCAGAGCGTCAGATCCCGAAAACCCACCTGCATGCGAACCCAGCGCGGGTGGTGATGCTGCGCCAGGGAGTAGATTCCAAGACCAAACAGGATTGCGGCTACAGGATAGCGTATGGCATCCCGCGGCAGCGCCATGCCCAGAAAGGCGGCAGCCAACACCACGCTGCCGATAGCCAAGGCATGGCCGAGCGCAATTGGGACGAGCGCTCTCGCCACTGCGCTCCCCTTCCGCTCCTGCATTCCCAGCGCCACAGCAAAGAGCCAGCCCATCCCCGGGTTGATTCCGTGGTAAGCCCCGAGCAGCAGCATCAGCAACAACGTCGTCGAGCCCATCTCTGGATGCGTCATTTTGCCTGCGCCTCTGAGTAGCAGTAGGAATCAGATGACGCGTCGCCACCTTCCAGCCGCACCTGGTGAGCACGCAGACCGTCGAACTCGACGAAGAACTTTTCATCCAGCTTCATTCCGCCCTTCGGATCCGCATCGAGCTTTACCATCCAACTCTTCACCCCGTCGGGATAGAACTGCTCGTCCCACGGCGAATAGAGCGAGTTGGTGAAATAAATGCGTTTGCCGTCGCGACTGACCTCGACCATCTGCGGGCCACCGTTCAGCGTCTGCTTGGGCTTGTTCGGGTGAGCCG
The DNA here is from genome assembly GCA_963696025.1 of uncultured Acidobacteriota bacterium. GTDB lineage: Bacteria > Acidobacteriota > Terriglobia > Terriglobales > Acidobacteriaceae > JABCYV01. Next base: position 451,596 of record CAVOII010000010.1, on the reverse strand, counting down.
CGCGGCGCACAATACCGCCGACGTGGACCGAACCCGTCTTCTTGGGATTGGCGGGGTCGGACACGTTGTACTGGATGAACTCACCTGTCCCCCAGCACGATACATAGAGGAAGCGGTCGTCGAGTGATAGGCTGATGTCCGAAACCAGTGGTGGCACCGCCTTGAATCCCTTGAGCAGCGGCGGAAGTTTGTCCGGGTCGGCAGCCTCGGGAGGGATTTCAATCACCTTCCGGACCGCCCACTTGCCGTTTTTGGCATTTTTGCCGCTGTCTTCCCGATACCACATCCAGATTGAGGATGAAAGGTCTTTGAGCGAAATGACCACACCGACGAACCCGTAAGTCTTGTTGGGATCGTGGGAGGGCCGTAGTTCGAGCACCATTTGTTGCTCCGCACCCAGGTCGATTTCCTGCAGGTGGCGGCGCTTGTCGAGGTCCCATATATGCAGCTTATGGCCATACTTGCCGCCGAGCAGCAACTCCGGGTTGAGACCATCTTTCACCATGTTCGGCGTTCCCCATTCGGAGGTCACCATGGTGTCGTGCCCCAGGTGCCACCAAAAGTCGTAAGCCAGTTGTTGTGGGCCGCGTTCCTTTTCCCACTGGCCCTTTAACTCAAATGTGTTCGCATCCATCAGGAAAATGCCGCCGGGCCCGTCTCCGCCGGCCGATCCCAGTGCGCTGCCATAGACACCGTCCGGGCCGCAATGGATTGTATGGGGCGACGTGTAGCCGGTCTTCTTGATGAACTCTTCCGGCTCGATCACTTTTACGATCTTCGGCTGTCTGGGATTCGGCTTCGTATCCAGAATGTAAATGCGCGAGGATCCGATGCCCGGCACGATCAAGTAGCGACGCTCCATGTGAGGATGCGGCGCCTGCGGGCAGAGGCAGGCGCTGCAAGCGTTCCAGCCGAAATGGTGCAACTCGTTATCGCCGCGGGGAAAATCCACCTGATCGACCAGCCGGCCATACTCGGAGGAATCTGGATCGAGATCAATGACTCCCATGGCGTCGCGCCGTCCATTCTCACCAACGTTAAGCAGCGCAACGTAGGCAAGGCGCTCGGGCGGAGCCTGCATCGCCATGGCCGGTGAAGCGTAGAAGGTTGGGTCCGGACGCATTAAAGCCATATAGATTTCTCCTTCTGCGGAGATTCGGGAGTACAACTTGCCCGGCGGATCTTTCACACCGCACTTCGGACCCAGGGGAAATCTAAAAAACAAGAAGGTCCCCTGCGAGTCACGCCACGTAGGCAGCCGGGAAACGCCTGCAATATCCGCAACCCCACCAGCACACGGAGGTCAATGCGTAGCTACGTGGCTTCCTGCAAGAATAACACTCTGTCTCAACACCAAGCCTAGAGCGAGAGCGTCTACGCCGCCGGACTTGCCTTGTCTTTCTTCGCCAGGAAGCGCTCAATGAACGTTGTATCTACTTTTCCGGCACGGAAATCGGGATCGGCAAGAATTCGTCGGTGCAGGGGAATCGTAGTATAAACACCTTCCACGATAAACATCTCTAGGGCGCGAGCCATGCGGGAAATCGCTTCTGCCCGGTCCTTGCCGCGAACGATGAGCTTGGCAATGAGTGAATCATAGTAGGGTGGGATCACGCCTTCTGCATAAGCGGCCGTGTCAATACGAACTCCGGTCCCCCCTGGGGGATGAAAGGACGTGATCTTTCCCGCCGACGGCGTGAACTTCTCCGGGTGCTCGGCGTTGATGCGGCATTCGATGGCATGTCCGCGAGGCACGATCGGGCCTTGCAGGACGTTCTCCATGCGATCGCCGGCGGCCAGCAGGATCTGGCTCTTTACCAGATCCACGTCGGTAACCATCTCCGTGACCGGGTGCTCCACCTGGATGCGCGTGTTCATCTCGATGAAATACATCTGCCGGTCTTCGTCCATCAGGAATTCAATCGTGCCGGCGTTCACGTAACCGATATCGGAAAGGGTTTGGCACAGTACCTGCCCGATCTGCTCGCGAAGTTCGGGCGTCATTTCCGTGGAAGGAGATTCCTCCAGCAACTTCTGGTGCCGTCGTTGAATAGAACACTCGCGCTCGCCCAGGCTTACCACGTTGCCGTATTGATCAGCGAGGATCTGAAACTCGATGTGGCGCGGGCGCTCGATGAACTTCTCCATGTAGAGATCGCCATTTCCGAAGGCCGCGGCGGCCTCTGATTGGGCAGCCTTGAACAGGGCGGGAAGCTCCTCTTCACTACGTACGATGCGCATGCCGCGTCCGCCCCCACCGGCTGATGCCTTGATAATCACCGGAAAACCGACCTGGCGCGCCCACTCCAGCGCTTCGCCGTCACTGGCGAGGATGCCTTCCGATCCCGGCAGAATGGGCACGCCCGCTTTCTTCATGGCGGCCCGCGCCTTCTCTTTTTCGCCCATTAGGCGCGTAATCTCCGGCGGCGGACCGATGAATTTGATATTGCAGGCCTCCGACACCTCGGCGAAGTTGGCATTCTCAGCCAGCAGTCCGTAACCCGGATGGATGGCGTCGACGTTGGCGATTTCCGCCGCGCTAATGACGGCAGGAATATTGAGATAGCTGAGCGCCAGTTGCGGTGGACCAATGCAGATGGCCTCGTCGGCAAAGCGGACGGGCAGCGAGTTACGATCCGCCTCGCTGTAGATGGCCACGGTGCGGATCCCCAGCTCTTTGCAAGCGCAGATGACTCGGAGGGCAATCTCTCCGCGATTGGCGATCAGGATTTTCTTGAACATGCGCTAAATTGATGAGGCAAACAAAATGGGGATTATTTCTTTGGCCGGATGGCAAACAGCTCCTGGCCATACTCAATCGGCTGGCCATTGGTGACGAGCTTCTTCACCAGCTCGCCGGCAACATCCGATTCAATCTCGTTCATCAACTTCATCGCTTCGACAATGCACAGCACCTGCCCGACTTCTACAGTGTCTCCAGGCTTCACAAATGGCGGCGATCCTGGCGAGGGCGACTCATAGTAGGTCCCTACGATAGGCGACCGCACCAGGTGCAAGCCCTCATCCGATGCAGGCACAGCCTCCTTCGAAGCGGTGGGCGTTTGGGGTGGGCTGGTCACCACAGGAACGGCGCCGAGCTCCGGAGTTGGCGGAGGCGCGGCGTGCACGGCAATAAAACGGGTGTCATGCCCGGGCGTAGTCGGCTCCGAGGCCCGCTTGATGCGCACCTTGACATCGCCGCGTTCCAACTCGAACTCTGCGATGTCCTTCTCAATTAGGAACTCGATGAGTTCCTTTAGTTCTTTTTGGTTCATCGTGCGGTGGGACCGGTTTTTGCTTCTCGCGCCGGCCTGGAAGGCACGGCAAACTGCCGGGCGTTATTTTGTCATGCCCAGTCAGGACAAACTCAAATCGCAATCAGTTCTTTGCTGGAAGGCGTTAAGACTTCGCACCCTGCATCGGTGACCACAACCATATCTTCGATCCGTATGCCCCACTTCTTAGGAATGTACACGCCTGGTTCGACCGTAATGACCATCCCCGGCCGAAGACGGTCGGATTGGCCAGGCGCCAAACGCGGCGCCTCATGAATTTCTAACCCCACGCCGTGCCCGGTCGAATGCGTAAAATATTTAGCTAAGTTTTTCCTGCGCAACAACTTACGAGCCGCTGTGTCGACCTCGCTTACGCTAACCCCGGGCTTCACTGTTCCGATGGCGGCCTGCTGCGCGTCCCGCACCGCCTCATATATCTGGCGTCCCTCTAACGAGGGATGCCCTACGTGCACGGTCCGGGTCATGTCCGAACAATAGCCAGAGAGTATAACACCGAAGTCGCAGACGACGAATCCGCGAGCCGGAACAGCGGCTTCGGAGGCCCGGCCGTGCGGCAATGCGGAGCGCTTCCCGGAAGCAACAATCGTCTGGAACGACATCTCCGCTGCACCGGCTTTACGCGCCGCATACTCCATTTCCGCGGCCACTTCGTTCTCTCGGATGCCAGGACGGATTACTCTTAGCGCCACATCAAAGAGCTGGGCGCCTAAAAGCACAGCGGATCGAATTCGCTTAATTTCGTCCGCGTCCTTCACCATGCGAGCCTGTTCGACAAGGAGCGGGACTTCCTGCGGTCTGAACTCAGGTGGCAGTATCTCAGCCAGCCTGTTGCGCTGACCAACGGTTAAGTGCTCTCCTTCAATTCCCATCCTGTAACGCGCCTTGCGGCCCAAGCTCTTCCGATTTGCGGTTAACCACTCCGCCGCTGCGATTAAGGGGGTTTTGCGGCCAATGATTGTCGGCGCTCCTTTCACTTCGTCGTGGGTTTGCGCGCTGTAGCGTCCGTCGGTGAAAAATGCGCACTTCGATTCAGTGACCACGAGTGCGGCAGTGCTACCTGAAAATCCGCAGAGATAGCGGATGTTGGGCAAGTGCGTAATCAACAGAAGATCCAGCCGGTGGGCGGACAAGGATTCTTGGAGACGCTGCTGGCGTCCTTGATAGTCCATCGCTGGAAGTCTAGCAGCCCGCTGAGAAATTTCGGAGAACGGTGGACGAAGATAGTGAATCAGTCTTGTCCACTTCGTCTCTCCCCTCGGCGTCATCCCGAGCTCCGCGAGGGATCTGGCATTAGGCTTGATCAAGGGTCCTGATAAGCTCAACGCCACTGTTTCTTCGCTTTGATCTGCTACCCGACAAGGGGGAATTTGGCAGAAAACCAAACCGCCGGCCCTGACAGGTTCTTCAGGAATCCGGCGGCTGTCTTCGTGCTAACTTTCCCCGAGGCCTTTAGTTCTAAGTCTGAATGATCCGTGGGGTGATGAAGAAGATCAGCTCCTGGTTTGAGGTGCTTACCTGGGTGTGTTTGAACAAGTTGCCCAGGTACGGAATGTTGCCCAGCAGCGGCACTTGGGCGATATTCACTGAGTTCTGGGTTTGGATCACGCCGCCGATTACCACTGTGCCGCCATCCGTAACCAGGACCTGCGTCGTAGCCTGCTGAGTTATCAAAGTCGGGTTGCCTTGCACTTCGCGCCCGAAGTCTGGGGTCGTGTTCTCGACATCCACATTCAGGAAGATCGTATTTTCGGATGTGATCTGTGGGATCACAGTCAGCCGTAGGAAGGCATCGACATAAGTCACTGTCGGTGGTCCTCCTAGCTGCGCCTGGGTCACGATTGGCACTCGGACGCCTTGGCGAACCAGTGCTTGAATATTGTTCTGGGTCACCACCCGCGGACGGGACAGAATCTTCAGCAGTCCGCGCGATTCGGCCGCAGTCAGAATGGCGTCAATGCGCACGTTGTTGCTGGCATTGATGAAGCTCAGGCCGCTGGTGGGCGAAGCACTTCCCAGGTTCGAGAACAATGGAATCTGCTGATTGGTGGCCCCACTCCCGATGGTTATATAGCCCGGAGTCAGACCGTTGGTGAACAGCGGCGAGGTACCCACGCTGCCAGCGCCGCCTACCGCGGTGTGGCCATTGCCCCAGCCGAAACCTAGCTGAGTACCCAAATCGCGCGCGAAGCTGCGGGTTGCAGCCACCACGCGAGCTTCAATTTCCACTTCCTGGGTCTTGCGGTCGAGTTGCGTGAGAAGCCGGTCGATCGCCGGCAACACCATCGGAATGTCTGAAATAATGAGAGCATTGGTCCGATCGTCGGCGATAACATCGCCGCGCTGCGTGAGAAATTTCTTGACCGTCGGCACCACGTCCTTAGAGTGCGCATAGCTGAGGAAACGCGTAATCGTCTGCTTCTGCACGGCCATGGCCTCAGCTTCTTCCTGCGCCCGCCTTGACTCAGCTTCCTTGCGCATGGTCTCCACTGTGGCGACGCGCAGCACATTACCATCCAGCTGCCGCCCGAGGTCGTTGTTCTTTAATACGATATCGAGGGCCTGGTCCCACGGCACGTCATCCAACACGATGGTCAGCGTGCCTTTGACGTTGGGATCGAGCACCACGTTCAATCCGCTGATCTCGTGGATCAGGCGGAAGAAATCCTTCAGGTCCACATCTTTGAGGTTTACCGAAATCGGCTCGCCCGTATACTTCGGGCCGCTGGCGGCGGGCTGCTGTTGGGCCTGCGCCTTCTGCTCCGCAGCCATGTTCACCGCGGGTTGGGCGGCATTGCCGGATGCGACCTGTGGTTGCATGGCGGCACTTGGTTGAGGCAGCAAGTTGCCATCTGGCTTCTCAGAGAATCTTCCGGCTGCGGCCTGGGCACGAACCGAGGGTTCGATCCCGGCCGCCTTCGCGGTCTCTGCAGCGGACGTGTCCTTGGCTTGATAGGAGGGTTCAACAAACACAAAGTCAGTAGCAGAAGAGGAGGACTGAACCGACTTATTTTCCGAGACCGCGACCGGAGCCGTCCGATTGGCCGCAACCTCCTTGGGGGCGACGGCAGGGCTTACAACGACCGCCGCTGTAGTTTTGGGAGCATTAGTCTTCGGGCTGGCGTTGGCGGCGCTAGAGCCAGAGTGCAACTTCACAACCAGCGTGTTACCGGCGCCGGGCACAAGTTCGTACCGGCATGCGTGTTCCAGATCAATCACCAGCCGCGTGGTGGGAGGCGTCCGGCCGTTCATGCCAACGCGCACGTCCTTCACGCCATTGCTGTCCACATGGATCTGGCTTCTGGAAGTGGCGGCCACGGTGTTGGGCAGGTCGACTATCAGGCGAGCGGGACGGTCCAGCGTGCTCAGTTGGGGCGTGACTTGCCCACGGGAAGTGATCTCCACGCTGATCCCATCAACTCCGCGGACCACGTTTACTCTCTGTAGTGCGGAGCTCTTGGTTGCTTCGGTGCCCGTGCTCTGCGTCTCAGCCGCAGCTGCGATCACTACCATAATCAGCAGCGGCAGAAAAACACCCAGCAGTTGCTTTCGCATTTCGCTTCTCCCCACGGGTTGCGCTTCGGCTCGCCCCGTGATCTTTCTTTCAGAATTCGTTGCTCAGACCGGAATCGCACCAATCTGTTTTGCCAACGCCTAAACTGCTGGCGTCGTAATCTTTTTGGTCACTTCCCGCGTAAACGACTTGCCCATCTTGTCCTGGAACGTCTCCTTGAAAATGATGGAGTCGCCTGTGATCCTGACTACGTATCCATTGAAGACAGGGTCGTTCTCATGCAGGAAATATGCCTTGTCCAAGGCATTGACTACGACCGCGATCATGCCCGTATCCGACTTCACCACACCCTTGAGGTTAATCTGGTCGATCGCCAGGCAGCGCTTGCCGCCGGTGCTGCAGCCGGAGCCCAACATGCTGCGGTTCACCACTGGGCTGACAAAAGGATCCCGCTGCCCGGTTAAGTTGATCTTCTTGGTGTCTTCCTTTTTCGGCTCGGCAGGTTTCTTCTGGTCAGCGACGGCAACCTTTTGCTTGGGCTGCGATGGCTTCTTCGCCGTCACTTTGGTCTTGGACTGGGAGGCAGTCGACTTCGCCACTATGCGGGGTGCGGCAGTCGCGTGCGGTGCCGGCACGACCCTAGGCTTGCTGGCAGTTTGCCCCATGCTAGCTGGCGCGGCTGGTGTGGCGGCTGATGGCTTCGCCATGGCAGCGTTCTCATCCATCGCCTTTTTCTGCTCGACATTGCGGACCGTGTTCTTCGAGTTTTCGATGACGTCCGGATTCTGCCCCCAGGCAGTTCCCGCCGCCATCCCCAATACCAAAATTCCAGTCGTCAGCTTCATAAGCTCCTCTACCTTTTGACCGGTGCGGCCGCTGCAGGCGGTGCCATGTCATGACTGAAGTAGGTGGTCGCCATGCAGGTGGCTACTACGCTCTCGTTCGGCGCGTACTGATAGGTATGCTTCGCCTTCGCATCCGAGGGCTTTTTGGTAGTGGCCACGAGCAATCCGGAAACGTTCACGATGCGCTCCAGTTTGCCCACCCGGTCGAAGAAATTCAGCATGGAGTAATACGGGCCATCCAGCTCCATCTCGAAAGGCAATTCGGTATAGAAATCTTTGGCCGCGAGTGGCTTGGCGGTGTAGCGGCGGAGCTCGATGCCGGCCTTCATGGCTTCCGCATCCAGCATCTTGATGAAACCATCCACTTCCTTCTCGTCGGGCACAATGTGCCGTTCGATTTCCAGTTGCTGCTTGAGGCTGGCCAACTGGCGTTCGATTTCTGCCAGCTTCGGACGGTACGCCTCAAGTTCCGCGTTTTCGCGGCGCTTGGTATCGAGATTTTGCTGGGCTAGCGCGTTCGCTTCCCGTTGCGACTTGAAGACTGTAAAGTACAGAGCGCCGGTAAGCAGTGCCGCCCCTGCTAGCAGGGCTGCCCATTGTTTGAGGCCCGACAATTCGTTGAAGTTCGCCATAATTTTTCGTCCTAGGACTTCGCCTTTTCGCAGGTCAGCGTGAATTGAAAGGCCTGCAATTCTTTGTAGGTGTCGTCCTGGAAAGTCTCTTTAATTTCGATATTGCTGAAGTATCCGGTTTTTTGCAGATTGGCGATCAGGTTAGCCACTGCATCGTTGCTCAATGCCATACCTTCGATATCGACATTGCCACCGAGGTCCTTCATCGAATTCAACCACACCGCTTCGGTGCCGTTAACGGTAGTGCCGATGGTGTTGAGCAGGTTCACTGGGCCAGCCTGATTGGCACGGAGCTGGTCAATTACGTCCACCCGACGCTTATAGCTATCGGCCTGACGTTGCCGCTCCAGGTAACGCGCCTTAACGTCCGCCAGTTCCCGGTTCTTCTGCTCCGCGACTTTCATTTGCGAGGCAATCTCTTGCTTTTGCTTGTCCAGCCGGTACCAGTAGACGAGATTAAGTGATGCTGCCAGAGCCAGCACTACCAGGACTTTCATTTTCGGTGAGCCAACATCACCCACTTCCATGACCGGTGCGGAGGCAGCGGCCCCGCCGCGCTTGCCCTTTGATTTCGACGTTCCCAGCAGGTTGATTCGGATCATAAGTCTTCAAAACTCCTTAAGGCCAAACCCACTGCAACTGCCATCTGGCCGGCATTCTGCTCGATCAGCTCCACTCCGGGTCCTTCCACCGGCGGCGCGATCTTCTGAAACGGATTGAATATCTCGACCGGCAGCGAGAATTCCTGCCGTAGAGCTTCGACCAGGCCTGGGACCTTCGAGGATCCACCTGCCAGATAAATCTTCTCGATGTGCTCGCCCGCCGCGCTGGCACGGAAGAAGTCGAATGTCTTTTGAATTTCGAGCACGATGATCTCGGTCACTTGCTGCAGGATGGGCGTCTTGGCGTCTTCGCTCACCGTGCCCACCTTGCGGCCCAACTTGAGTGACTCGGCGTCGTCAAAGCTGAGGTCCAGCTCCTTCTGCAGTGAGTCCGTGTACTGATGCCCGCCCACGCTGACGTCGCGCGGGAACAGCGGCGTGGTGCCCTTGACAATGTTGATGTTCATCACGCTCGCACCCAGGTTCAACAGTGCTACCACCTGGCCCGGCGCAGGCTCATAGTTGTACTCGTAGCAGTTCTGCAGCGCGAGGGCATCGATGTCCACAATAGCGGGAGTCTTTCCCGCCATCGAGAGTACGTTGGTGTAGTTGAGAATCTTGTCCTTCTTGACGGCGACCAGTAAAACATCCATCTGCGGGTTGCCGGCGTCTTCGGAAAGAATCTGGTAATCGAGATTCACATCCGCCAGATCGAAGGGAATGTGCTGGGCCGCTTCCTTCTGAATGGTTTCAGCCAACTCCTGATCGCTCATGGAAGGCAGCGAGATCTTCTTCACGATCACCGAGTGTCCGCTTACCGCCGTGGCCACGCTCTTGGACTTGATCTGGTTCTCGGTAAAGAGCTTCGAGATCGCGCTCGATACCGTGCCAGAATCCACAATCATGGAATCCACGACGATATCTGGCGCCAGCGGCTCCAGGCCCAGGTGCGCCACTTCGATCCCGTTCCGCCCCTTTTTCAGCTCCACTGCTTTAATGCTGGAGGAGCCCACATCCAGACCAACAATCGTCTTCGATCCGAATCCAAACATGTGCCCGCCTTTACTGTTGCCCGGCAGCTTTGGCAGCCGCCTTTGGTTTCTTCCTGCCTTTGGCTTCCATCTGGCTGGACTTTTCTTCCATCCACTGGTCCAGCTTCGACTTCTTGAAGCGCCAGCGGTTGCCCAGCTTGAAAGCGGGGATTTTCTGCTCCCCTACGTACTTGTAAAGCGTGTCCGGACTCACTCCCAGGTACTGCGACGCCTGGCGAATGTTCATGACTTCTCGCGAGTCGGCCATAGTTCGTGTTCCTTCCACAGAATCAGGCCCTGCCGCGGCCGGTATCTCCAGCCCGCAGGGCAAACTTGGGAGAAAATTCCTCGCACCAAATTTGCGTTCGAGTGAATTTTGGTGTGCTGAGCATATATCAACCCTGAAAGACATGAGGTCAAGGCGTATCTCCGAGTTTTACCGGGTTTTATGCCGGTTTTCTGGAAAGTAACCTCAGACCAGATGCGGATTGATGCTACAGATTGTGTTCAAGGACCCATAAGGTACCGCCTGGTGTGGTGTTTATACACTCGGTTCAAAGTTTACCCGTGAAACGTAACCAAAGTACTAGAGACGTTACGAGGGTTGTTGGACAGGCGGAAAAGCCAAACGAAACTGGTCGCAGCGCAAATCCTATGCTGGTTTAACACTAGTTCGTCCGCTTCCAACTTAAGAAATCTCCAATCTAGGCGGCAACCCCCAAGAATCTTCGGCGAGTGTGGCTAGTGACCTGAATGAAACCAGGAAATCCCTGGTGGACATCACTTGCTCCCTGTAATCTGTTTGGCTCTTCTGTGGAGGAACCTTTGCGCTATCTCGATCGCCTTGAACCCCTGGCATTATTGGTTCTACGCGCAGTGCTAGGCGTCATCATGGTTGGCCACGGATATCCCAAGGTTTTTGGCGGGCTCACTCACCATGCTCAGTACGTCGCCAGTCTTGGGCTGCCTAGTTGGCTGGCTTACGTTTCGGCTGTGGCAGAGTTTTTCGGAGGCATGCTGGTCATCGCCGGACTGTTCACCAGCTGTGCTTCGCTCGCTATATTGATCGATCTGAGCGTGGCCATTGTGAAAGTGCATTGGAAAAACGGTTTGCTGGGGAACGGAGGTTACCAGTTTCCGCTTGCTCTAGCGGCGATTGCATTTGCCCTCATTTTCTTCGGCGCAGGCCAGATCTCACTGGATGGCATTCGCCGCAGCGGTGGAAGGTCGAAGGCGAAGTCTGGAGTGAATTGAAGACTCCGGTCTCCGCTGAGGGCGCTTCCAATTTGCCGAGAGCTTTGGGCAATGTGACAATAGGTTCATGCAAAAATCTTTCATTTTGTCTGTAACAATATCACTTGGAATGCTGCTGTTTTTGGGTTTCTATTCTCGAGCGCAGCAAACCCCGCCCGCAACCAATCCGGCAACTCCTCCGGCAAAGGCTCGGCCAGCAACAGCGGCAAAGAAGCCAACCGCCGCCCTGAGCCTTAAAACGCAAAAAGACAAATTCAGCTACGCCCTGGGAATGAATCTCGGGAAGAATCTCCATCAGCAGTCAGTGGAGGTAGATCCGAACATCCTCGCCCGAGGTTTGAAAGACGCCCTCACGGGCAGCAAGACCCTGCTCAGCGACGATGAGGCCAGGGCCACGCTCACGGCGGCGCAAGCGGAGGTCCGCGCGAAACAACAGGAAAGGATGCAGGCGGCCGGGGCCACGAACAAGAAAGAAGGAGAAACATTTCTGGCGGCCAACAAGACGAAAGACGGCGTGGTTACATTGCCCAGCGGTCTGCAATACAAGACTTTGACAGCAGGCACTGGACCGAAACCCACGGCGAGCGATACTGTCGTCTGCAACTACAGGGGAACTCTGATCAACGGTACAGAGTTCGATAGCTCCTACAAGCGCGGCCAGCCAGCGACGTTTCCCGTAGGTGGAGTCATTAAGGGATGGACAGAAGCGCTTCAGTTGATGCCGGTCGGATCCAAGTGGCAACTCTTCATTCCAGCGGACCTCGCCTACGGTGATCGCGGAGCGGGCGCAGACATTGGCCCGGGTGCCACCCTGATTTTTGAGGTGGAACTGCTTTCGATCCAGGGTAAGAACCAGGACAACAATCAGGAGAAGAAGTAACCGGAGACGTATCCTGATCTAGAGGCTTGGACCGCCGATGAAGGGACCGTTCGGATGAAGACAAACCTTGTCGTGTGTTTCCTTTGGCTCGCTAGTTCCCTGTTCGCCCAGGACTCCACTGAGTCCCCACACGGGAACGAGGGTCTACTGATTGCGCTGGAGAATGCCTGGAACCAGGCTCAGTTGGATCATGATTCGAAGGCGCTGGGAGGATTGGTGGCTGATAGCTTCATCAGCACCGACAACGACGGCACTTTCATGACGAAGGCCCAGTTCCTGGCCGACAATATGGATCTGTCCTATGCTCCCAGCCTGATGGTAAACAAGGATGAGCGGGTCTTCATGTATCAAAATGCGGCCGTGGTAGCCGGAATCTATCACGCCAAGGGGCTTAACAAAGGTAAGCCCTTTGATCACTACGGACGATTCACGGACACTTGGGTCTATCAGAATGGCAAATGGCTGTGCGTCGCCACCCACACGAGCGCCCTCAAGAAGTAGGATCGCCGGTTTTTGTCTGTACCGTCTAACTGAGGGTGCCCCACTCTTGCGTTCTTTGCAAAGGTGGGAGGCAATGCTGCGGACAGCGAATCCGAGAGAGTATCTGTCGGAACTCAGTTGTGGAAACCAACTCCTTTGGCCAATTAGGGCGTTTGATCGTGTTCCTCCCACCCTTCGCAAAAAGCGCGAAGAATGGGGCTACGGGCGAGACCCCTCAGTACTCCGCCAGTTCCTTCATCACCCGGAACAGGTCGGCGACCTGGGGCAGGATGGCATTCTCCAGAATTGGCTGATAGGCAACGAAGGTGTCCAGGGCGGCTACGCGCCGCACGGGCGCATCCAGGTGCTCGAACAGCTGATCGGCGATGCGCGCCGCGATCTCCGCGCCGTAGCCCCAGCTTAATGTGTCTTCGTAGGCAACTACCGCGCGATTGGTTTTGCGGACCGAAGTGGCAATCGTCTCCCAATCAAAAGGATTCAAACAGCGCAGGTCAATCAACTCTACCTTCACGCCATGTTCGCGTTCCAGCTTCTGCGCCGCCTGCAAAGCGCGGGGCACAACAGCGCCGTAAGTGATCATGGAGAGATCCGTCCCCGGCTGAACAATTTTCGCCTTTCCGAATGGCACCATGTAATCCGGCCCAGGGTAGGCTGCGCGACCATACGATTCACGATAGAGACGCTTGTGTTCGAGGAAAAGAACCGGATCGTCGCAGCGAATAGCAGTGCGCAGCAATCCCGCCGCATCCAGTGCGTTTGACGGAAACACCACCCGCAATCCAGGTATGTGAGTAAACACACTTTCGCCACACTGAGAATGATAGATTGCGCCGCCGGTCAGATATCCGCCGATGGCCACTCGAATCACGCAGGGAGCGGAGAATCCGTTGTTAGAACGCCAGCGGATCAGGGGCAGCTCGTTGCGCAGTTGCATCATGGCGGGCCAAATGTAATCGAAGAACTGAATTTCGACCACTGGCTTCAGTCCGCGCGTCGCCATTCCTGTGGCCCGGCCTACGATGTTGGCCTCCGCCAGCGGCGAATTAAACACTCTGTCGGACCCGAACTCAGACTGCAGGCCCGCCGTCAGCTTAAAAACGCCGCCTTTGCCCTTGACCAGCTTCTGCTGCAGGTATTCTTCCCGGCTACAGTCGGCTACGTCTTCCCCGAAGATGACGATTCGCTCATCGCGTCGCATCTCGTCGCGTAGTGTCGTGTTGATCAGATCGGCCATGGTCTTGGGCGCGGCCTTCTTGCCGTCTGCAGAGGGCGTTTCCGCCTTGGCCGCCACAGGTTGAGTTTCGAAAGCAGAGGACGTGGGATCAACATTCGGGGAATAGACAAAGCGCGTGACCGTCTCCGGCGTCGGCGGAGCCGCTTTGAGCGCCTGGTCTACGGCTTCCTGCAGACTATCGTCGACCTGCTTCTCCAGACGGTTGATGCTCTTTTCGTCCAGAATGCCTTCGCGGATCAGGAACATTTGCATGCGCGAGATGGGATCCCGGGCGGCATCACGCTGGCGTTCAGCATCCGGGCGGTAAAGACGCTCGTCGTCCGAAAGGGAGTGCGAATACGGCCGGATTACGTGTGCGTGAATAAAAGCCGGACCGTGTCCAGCGCGACAGTGCGCCACTGACCGGGTAAACGCGGCGTAGCTTGCTACTGGATCCGTCCCATCGACCTCTTCGAAATGGAAGTTGGGATAGCCGGCCACCAGTCGTGAAATGTTTCCGCCTGCGGTCTGCACTTCGACCGGCACGGAGATGGCGTATTCGTTGTCCTGCACCACAAACATAAGTGGTAGGCGGCGGTTGGAGGCAGTGTTCAGGGCCTCCCAGAACTCGCCTTCGCTGGTAGTGCCATCGCCGAGCGAAACGTAGGTGACTTCGTCAGGATGGAAAACCACGTCTTTAAACTGGCGGTAATCACCGCTGGCTTTCTTTGTGGCTTCAGGATGGGCGGTTAAATAGCGCCCTACCTCGGCGCAGCCCACTGCCTGCAGAATCTGTGTTCCTGTAGGGGACGATCCGGTCACAATATGAAGTCGCGGATAACTCCAGTGCGATGGCATCTGCCTGCCGCCGGAGCTGGGATCGTCCGCCGCGCCTACGGCCTGCAAAAACATCTCGTAGGGCGTGGACCCCAGCGCGAGACAGAGAGCGCGATCACGATAGTAAGGATAGAACCAGTCGAATCCCGCCTGCAAAGCGAAAGCCGCAGCCACGCCCACCGCTTCGTGCCCGGCGCCCGAAATCTGGAAGAAGATCTTTTGCTGACGCTTGAGCATGATCTCCCGATCGTCGATACGCCGGGAGGTGAACATGATGCGGTAAGCTTCAATCAGTTGGTGGCGGGAGAGACCCTCGTAAGTCTTGCCGGATCTCTTGATGTCACTGTCGGCGAGGCTGGCCGGTTTGGGCTCTGTCTTTGTCGTCGCCATCCGTTTCCCTGCTGGCAAGTTTGAAACTTGCAGATGCATTGTAAATCCTTAGAGGGGGTCGCGAATATACTGGAATGACGGTAGAACAAAATAGCCATCGAGGGTTGACCAGAAGTCGCCGGAGAAAACTCACGTTTACGCTCTCTTGGCGCCTTCGCCGGAATCCGCAGTAGAACGTCTTTCCCCGTGATCAAATTCCATCGCCAATTCGATCCCCTCAAGATCAAGCTGATCATTTTTGATCTCGATGGCACCTTGATCGATTCCCGTCTGGATCTGGTCCATTCCGTCAACGCCACACTCCGGCACTTTAAACGCCCCGAATTGCCCGCCGACGTGGTCGCATCGTATGTCGGCGATGGTGCCCCTATGTTGATCCGGCGAGCTCTCGGCGATCCCAAGGATGAAGCCTCGGTGAAGACGGCGCTGGAGTACTTTCTGGCGTACTATCGCGTTCACAAACTCGATCACACACGCCTGTACCACGGGATTCCGCAAACTCTTGTGGCCATTGGCAGCTCGAACGGCATCCGCCGCCGGATGGCGGTTCTCTCCAACAAGCCAGTGCATCCGTCGCGTGCCATCGTCGAGGCGCTCGGGCTGGCTGAATATTTCGTCCACGTGTACGGCGGCAATAGCTTCCCTACTAAGAAGCCGGACCCGCTAGGAGCGCGGACTCTGCTGCATCAGACCCACACCCATGCGGATGAAGCTCTGATTGTCGGAGACTCCTCCGTGGATGTCATCACCGGCCGAAACGCCGGCCTCTGGACCTGCGGGGTGACTTACGGATTCGCTCCGCACACGCTGTGTGAAGCCCCGCCCGATGTGGCGGTGGACACTCCGAAAGAACTCGCAGAATTATTTCAATGACATTTTCAAATCAGGCGCGAGCGTCCGCGCTCGTGCCAGCTGTGGCAACAGATGCTACGGCAACTCCAGCTCCAGGACGTAGATTTCGTCTGACCCCAAGTTGGGCTGGAGTTGCGCAGTCGCTGGCAAGTCATCGCTCAGCTAATTGCGCTGCTCAGTATTTGGCACCAGCACTCCGCCTTCGATCTTCGGAATACCGAAGTGGCCGCCGAGATGGGAGAGGTCGAGCGGACTGATAGATCCTGAAACCACGATGAAGTTGACCTCATTTGGCCTGGCAAGAAGAATCGCAATGTCGCTGATCGCTTTATTTTCGAAGCGTATCCAGAGATCGGTCACGCCCGGCCCTCCGCTCTTATCATGGTTGCTGACCACCTGTTTCCAGCCTTCCGCCCGGTACTCCTGTTTCACGTCGCTTAGAGCTCCCAGGTTGTACATCCAAGGTTCGGCGAAGTGGTATCTGTGGACTGAGACCCCACTCACACCAGCGATCACGCGGCGCAGATCTTCGTTGTCCTGGTCCAGCTTGGACGCAAATACCAGCATGGAGTGGTCCAGCGTGAACTCGGTTTTCGAGGACGCACTTTGCCTCAAGGCTTCAATGCCCTGAGGAATTCGGTCGTGCTGTCGCTGTGCGTCGGCTAACTGGACTGTGAAGATGGCGATCAAGAATATATAGGCAACGCGGAAGAGCCTCATAGACTTACCTCTATATAGTTCGTGTAGGCGCGGGCGTCCCCGCCCGTGCATGCATTGTGTAGGCGAGGATGCCGGCCCGCAGAATTAGGAATGACGCCCAAAACGCAGCACGCCCGCGACAAAAGTTTCCCTTGGTCTGACTTGTGACGGGCAACCGAAATCAATGAACCCGGCAGGCGGCAGAAAGTTGCGGATACTGCAGGATAAATTTGCGAACGCCCGCAGCCCCAAGCCCCATTCCAACCCACAGAGGATGGGCGGAGAGGCTTTCATGATCCTCTGTGTCCTCCGTGGTTAACGCTCTTGCCCTTTCCATCGTCTAAACTCGACTTGACGATGGCCGACGCCAAAAACCGCTTCACCCCCGCCGAACTCCGCAAGCTCCGCAGCCTCAAAGATCCATACGGTATTCAACGTTTCCTCGACGAGACGCCCTACCACCTCGAGGACGCCGCGTGGTCGCCGCGTCTCGTGCTGCGCGAGCAGACTTCCCATTGCCTCGAAGGAGCCATCTTCGCCGCTGCCGCATTACGTGCGAATGGTTTCCCCCCGTTAATTTGGGATTTGGAAGCCGAGCACGATACCGACCATGTGCTAGCGATCTATCGCATTGATGGACATTGGGGCGCGATCGCGAAATCGAATTATGCTGGCTGCCGCTACCGCGAACCGGTCTACCGCTCTTTGCGCGAGCTGGCCATGAGTTACTTCAATCTCTATTTCAACTTGCGGCGTGAGCGCACGTTGCGTACCTTTTCGCGTCCCGTAAACCTGGCCCGATTCGATCATCTGGAGTGGATGACTACGGAAAAACCCATCTGGTTCATCGTCGACTATCTGTTTGAGATCTTTCATTACAAAATACTGAAGCCGGGCATGGCAAAACGGCTGCACCGGATCGATCAAAGACTATTCGAAGCGGAAACTCACGGAAAGGCGTATAAGTCCACAAAGTCGTGAGTTCCGGCCACAGAAGAAAAGAGACTTATGGGAACTGGTCGGGTTCCAATCACGTAGATATGCATGTGCCGCTCAAGTGGACCGCTATTTTCTTGCTCCTTGCTTTATTCCCCTGCACGGTCTGGACTCAGACTCCAGACGAAAACCCTCCCACTCTCACGAACGATCAGATTCGTGCGCTCATTCGCCAGGCAGCGGGAAACGACATCGAGAACGATAAGAAGCAACGCAACTACACCTACATTCAGCGTGAGGAAGAGCATAAGCTGAACGGCAAAGGCGAATTGCGGTCTACCGAGTCCAAAACTTACGACGTCATGATGCTCTATGAGGAACAGGTCCAGCGCCTCATCGCAAAAGATGATAGGCCCTTGTCGGAAAAAGACGCAGCCAAGGAAGAAGCAAAAATCCAGAAGATCATCGACAAGCGCAAGAACGAAAGCGAAGACCAGCGCAGGAAACGACTCGAATCGGAAGCGAAAGATCGAGAAAAGGATCGGCAATTTGTACGCGAGGTCACCGACGCTTACAACTTCCACCTCGCTGGTATTGATGATCTTGAAGGCCGCAAAACCTATGCGATCGACGCCGAGCCTCGTCCCGGCTTCGAACCTAAGAGCAAAGAAGCCAAGATTCTGCCCAAGTTCCGTTTTCGGGTGTGGATCGATCAGGCCGAATCACAATGGGTAAAGCTGGACGCGGAGTGCATCGACACGGTTTCGCTGGGCTGGTTTCTGGCGCGAATCCACAAAGGCTCGCGCGTGGTGGTCGAACAGACCCGGGTCAACGAAGAAGCCTGGCTGCCGAAGCACGTGGCCATTAAAGTCGACGTGCGACTGGCTCTATTGAAGAACTTCAATGTGGAAGAGGATGTGACTTACCGCGACTACAAGAGATTTCGCACTGGTACGAAGGTTGTTCCGCTGGGCGAGGTTACCCCGCATTAGTCGTAAGTCTATGCTCGGTCATGTTGAGCAAGCCAGAATAGCGCGTGAGTCGAAGCGTCCTACCGTGAAACATCGCCGCTGCCCTTTTGCAGTGCGATCTGCTTATAGAGATCCTTCGACGCGGTCAGGATGACAAGAGGTTTAGAAACCTAGCCTTTTTTCTCTGCGACTTCGATCCTCGTTTCCGCTCGCTTCAGATCGTCTTCGGCGTGGGTGAAATCATTTTCCGTCTTGCCCCTACCCAACTCTTCTTCCGCGCGCTGCTTGGCTTCCTGGGCTCGCCGCACATCAATCTGGTCGGCCCGCTCTGCGGTTTCCGCCAGGATCGTGACTTTGTCTGGAAGGACCTCGGCAAAACCCCAGGCCACGGCCAGGTAGTGCGTGTTGCCTCCGCTACGGTAGCTGATCTTACCCACCGCCAATTCGGTGACTAGAGGCGCGTGCCCCGGCAGGATGCCAAGATATCCATTCTTGCCTGGAATCTGCATCTCCTCGGCAGTATCGCGCACCACCATCTTTTCTGGCGTCACGATTTCGAGTTGGAAAGTGTCTGGCATGTATCGTGGTCTCGGGTATCAGGTATCAGGTCTCAGCACAGACTCGGCACCTGTGACCGGGACCTGCGACCGTTCTCATGCTGCCGTTTTCATCTTCTCCGCCGCCTCAAGCGCTTCCTCGATCGTGCCTTTCATATAAAAGGCCTGCTCCGGGATGTCGTCGTATTTTCCCTCCGCAATCCCTTTGAAGCCTTTCACCGTGTCCGCGACCTTTACGTACCGCCCTGGAGCCCCGGTAAACTGCTCGGCCACGTGGAAGGGCTGCGAAAGGAATTTCTGTATCTTGCGGGCCCGGGCCACACTAATCTTCTGGTCTTCGCTCAACTCATCGATCCCGAGAATGGCGATGATGTCCTGCAAATCTTTGTAGGTCTGCAGGATCTTCTTCACTAACTGGGCAACGTCGTAATGTTCCTGGCCCACAATACGCGGATCAAGAATACGCGAGGTGGAAGCCAGCGGATCGACCGCCGGATAAATTCCGATCTCAGTGAGTGCGCGGGAAAGCACCGTGGTGGCGTCCAGGTGGGCGAAAGTCGTTGCCGGTGCGGGATCGGTCAAGTCGTCAGCGGGGACATAAATCGCCTGCACCGAGGTTACCGATCCTTTCTTGGTGGAAGTGATTCGCTCCTGCAGTTCGCCCATTTCAGTCGCAAGGTTTGGCTGGTAACCGACGGCACTGGGCATTCGTCCCAGCAACGCGGAGACTTCCGAGCCGGCTTGCGTAAAACGAAAAATGTTGTCGATAAACAGCAGCGTGTCCGCGCCCTCGACGTCACGGAAATATTCCGCCACCGTCAATCCCGTCAGGGCTACGCGCAGGCGCGCGCCGGGCGGCTCGGTCATCTGCCCATAGATAAGCGCCGCTTTGGATTTCTCAGGATCGCCAGGCTTAATCACGCCCGACTCGGTCATTTCCAGCCACAGGTCGTTGCCTTCGCGGGTGCGTTCACCCACGCCTGCAAACACAGAAAAGCCGCCATGCTGCTTGGCGACGTTGTTGATCAGTTCCTGAATGAAAACCGTCTTGCCTACGCCCGCGCCACCGAACAAGCCGATCTTGCCGCCCTTTAAAAACGGCTGGATGAGGTCGACGACCTTCACTCCGGTTTCAAACATCTCGGCCGTCGTAGCCTGCTCATCGAACAGCGGTGCCGGGCGATGGATGGGCATGGTTTGGGTATGCTGAATCGGCCCGAGTTGATCTACAGGCTGGCCGATGACGTTCATCACACGTCCCAACGTTCCCCGACCCACCGGCACGGAAATCGGGCCACCCTGGTCAATGGCTTTCATGCCGCGAACCATGCCGTCCGTAGCCTCCATCGCAATGCAACGCACGCGACCTTCGCCGAGGTGCTGTTGCACTTCGAGAATGAC
Organism: uncultured Acidobacteriota bacterium; assembly: GCA_963696025.1. Taxonomy (GTDB): domain Bacteria; phylum Acidobacteriota; class Terriglobia; order Terriglobales; family Acidobacteriaceae; genus JABCYV01. The sequence continues at coordinate 431,188 of CAVOII010000010.1, read as the reverse complement.
ATTGATCGGAGAGGGCACAGTAAAACCGTCGCTGACGACTTTCAGCGCCTGGTAGATTGGCGGCATAGAAACTTCGACAAATTGCACATCCACCGCGGGGCCGGCAATTTGAACTACGTGTCCAATGTTTTCTGCCATAAATTGTGCACCACAGCTATAGGATGGTTCGACAGGGAACGAATTCCCGCCGCGAATCTCGTTCCGCGCTCACGTGACAAACTAAAAACCGAAACTATTGCGCTGCTGCTCCACTTACAATCTCAATAATCTCTTTCGTGATTTTCGCCTGACGAGCACGGTTCATGGCCAGGGTCAGGGAATCGATCATGTCGGTCGCGTTGTTGGTGGCAGCGTCCATAGCGGTCATGCGCGCTGCGTGTTCCGCCGCCACCGATTCCTGCATTGCACGGAAAATCTGGATGCTCACATATTTCGGAAGCACTGAACGGAATAGTTCATCCGCGGGCTGCTCGTAGATGTAATCCACTGGAGCTGTAGCAAATTTTGCCGCCTGCTCGTCGATTTCCCGAGTATCAGCGGGGCGAATACCCACGCCGACGCCTTTCGCGGCCTCCAACGCCCGCTCTTTCTCCTTCTGCGTCATTCCTTCGGCTTGGCGGACTTCTGGCGCACCGATTTGCTCGATGGGCAGAACCTGTTCGACAACCAAGCGCTGCGCGATCACTGACTTGAATTCGTTGTACACCAGATAGACCGAATCAATCTCTTCCTTCGCGTAGCGCTCGATGACTCTCTCAGCCAGTTCGGAGGCCATTGAGTACTCGACCTTGCCCAGGACGCCCACCTGCTCACCCACGAGCGTGATCCGCGGGGATTCCTGTGATTCGGCAGTTCTGGGCGCGGCCGATGGATAGCGCCGCCGCAGGAAATCACGGCCTTTGCGTCCGATGGCTTCGATCTCGATGTTCCTGTCGGCTTTCGACTCCATGAAGCGGGCGGCAGCCTTCAAGATATTCGCGTTGAACGCGCCGGCTAGCCCTTTGTCGCCAGTCACCACGATGAGCAGTACATTCTTTTCCGGCCGCTGCGCCAGCAAAGGATGCCGCGGTTTACCGGTCTCCGGATCGTAGATCTCCGCCCGCGAAACCAGCGACTTCAAAACATTGGTCAACATCTGGGCGTAGGGACGCGCCGCCAAGGCCCGCTCCTGGGCCCTGCGCAACTTCGCCGCCGAGACCATCTTCATGGCCTTGGTGATCTGCCGCGTGTTGGTCACGCTGCGAATGCGGCGCCGGATGTCGAGAATGTTTGCCATGAATCAGTCGTGGGTAGTCAGTCGATGGTCGTTAGTCGTTAGCCAAAATTATGTCATCCTGAGTGCAGCGAAGGACCTATGCAACTAGCAATTAGCTGCTAGCTTCAGCTCCTCCTACCTTCGCTTTTTCTTTGCGGGCTTCGCGCCTTTTTCTCTGCGTTCTTTGCGGTTGAAAGCTTTTGACTTCTCAGCTATTTCGCTGCCGCCGCCTGCCGCTCGGCCACAAATGTTTCCTTGCATTGTTTGATGACTTTGCTCATCTCGGCTTTCAAATTGTCGTCCAGAACCTTCTTCTCCATGATGGTGCGCAGCAAGCCGGGATTGGTCGCGTCCACGAACTTATAAAGCTCAGCTTCAAAGTCGCGCACCTGGTCCACGGGCAAATCATCAAAGGCCCCACTCGTTCCAGCAAAGATGATCAGAATTTGCTTTGAGAACGGCAAGGGCGAGAACTGTTTCTGCTTCAGTACTTCGACCAATCTCTGCCCGCGATTGAGCTGCGCTTGCGTCGCCTTATCGAGATCGCTGCCGAACTGCGCAAATGCCGCCAGTTCGCGGTACTGCGCCAGTTCCAACTTCATACTTCCGGCGACCTGCCGCATAGCTTTGATTTGCGCGCTGCCTCCTACGCGGCTCACCGAGATGCCAACGTTGACTGCCGGTCGAACCCCGCTGTTGAACAAGTCGGTTTCGAGAAAGATCTGGCCGTCGGTGATGGAAATAACGTTAGTCGGAATGTACGCCGAAACGTCCCCTGCCTGCGTCTCAATGATCGGCAGCGCAGTAAGTGACCCCCCGCCGTTCTTGTCACTCAGCTTGGCCGCACGCTCGAGCAGTCGGGAGTGGAGATAGAAAACGTCTCCGGGATAAGCCTCGCGCCCTGGTGGCCGTCGGAGCAAAAGCGAAATCTCACGATACGACGCCGCATGCTTCGAGAGATCGTCGTAAATCACCAGCGCATGCCGCTTGGAGTCGCGAAAAAACTCGCCCATAGCACACGCAGCATAGGGCGAAATGTACTGCATCGGCGCCGGCTCCGACGCCGACGCTGCTACCACGATCGTATAGTCCATGGCGCCGGCGTCTTGCAGAATCTTCACCACCTGAGCAATGGACGACCGCTTCTGCCCCACCGCGTTGTAAATACAAATCAGGTCGTTGCCCTTGTTATTAATGATCGTATCCAGGGCGACAGCGGTCTTGCCGGTTTGGCGATCGCCAATGATCAGTTCGCGTTGCCCGCGGCCGATCGGGATCATACTGTCGATGGCCTTCAATCCGGTCGCCATCGGTTCCCGCACTGGCTGCCGGTCGATCACACCGGGGGCTATGCGCTCAAGAGCAATAAACTTGTCGCTTGCAATCGGTCCCTTGTCATCAATCGGCTGCCCGAGCGAATTCACCACTCGCCCAACCAGAGCCTCTCCCACGGGTACGCTCATGATGCGGCCGGTGCGCTTTACTTCATCCCCTTCTTTGATCTCGGTATAATCCCCGAGCAGCACAACACCGACCTGGTCTTCTTCCAGGTTCATGGCGATCCCGGCGACGTCGTGTGGGAAAGAGAGCAGTTCGCCGGCCATGACTTTGTCCAAGCCGTAGACCCGGGCAATGCCATCGCCCAAAGTGAGGACTGTACCCACCTCGTCCACGGCAATCTTCAACTCGTAGTTCTCGATCTGTTGCCGGATCAACTCCGTAATCTCGTCTGCTTTGATTTGTGCCATAAGTTCAGTTCTTAGCTCTTGGCTCCTAGCTATAACGCATTCTCAAACTTTGTCATCCTGAGCAAGTTTTGAGCGTCACGAAGTGACGCTCAATGCGCGTCGAAGGATCCCTACCTCCGCGAACTCTGCGATCAGGCTCCTGAAACCTTTGGCGCAACCCGAATTCAACAGGTTCAAGCCAAGATCGAATAGCTAGGAGCTAATAGCCTCCCTGATCCGCTCCAGCTGCCCCTTGACCGAGCCGTCGTAGATTGTGCTGCCTACTCTCACCGTTGCCCCACCCAGAACCGACCCATCGCGGGAGTAGCGGGCGCGCACTTTCTTGCCAGTGAGCTTGCCGACTTCAGCTTCCAGCGCACGTCGCTCTGCGTCGCTCAGCTCACGGGCACTGGTGATTTCCGCCTCGGCAAATCCCAGCCGCCGGTCCAGTTCATGTTGGAATTCCTTCACGATCGGCCCCAGGAAGGGTACTCGTCGGTGATCAATCAGCACCGCCATAAAGTTCCGGACGGGACGCGAGATCCCTGCTCGTTCCGCGATGGCGTTCAGCACTGCTCGTTTCTGCTCCGCCTGAATCGAAGGTGTTTCCCAGACTTCCCTCAATTCGCGGCTGCCAGCCACCAACTCGACTAACGATTGTGCCTCTTGCAGTGTCTTAACTGGATCGAGGCGTTGGTCAAATACCACGTCGGCGAAGGCCCGGGCATAGACACTGGTCACGGAGGCCATAACCTAATGGCCACCCTTCCCGCCATTCGGGCCAGCCCCGTCGGGCTCGGTTCGCGAGAGCTCGTCGGCAAAATTGCGAATCAAACTCTGGTCGGTAACCGAATCCACCTTAATCTGCTTGATCGCGAGGGAGACGGCTAGATCAGCCGCGTAGGCCTTGAGTTCGCGCCGTGCGGACTTGGCCGCAGCCGCAATCTCCTGTTCCGCCGACTCGACAATCTTGCGCGCGTCTTCTTCTGCTGCAGCTTTGACCCGCGCTTCTTCGGCGGCAGCATCTGTTTCGGCGGACGCCCGCATTTTGCCGATCTCGACTCCGAGCTGGGAAAGCCGCGTCTCGATATCTGCCAACCGGCGGTTGGCTTCTGCGCTGGCCCGTTGCGCCTCTTGCATCGCCTTCTGGATGGAAATCGTTCGGTTGCGAAAAAATCCCGGCAGGTTCTTCTTGGACAACCAGATGATAAAAGCGGCCACCACCGCGAAATTGAGCAGAATGCTCAGCCAGTAAGCGTGCTCCAGGCTCAGGCCGGTTTTTCTCGCCAGCCAGCCCACTGACGGTGACTTCTTAAACTGGTCCTGATCGTCCTCGCCGGCCGCCTCCCGCGTTTCGCGTGCCAGTTGAGAACCTATGCCCCCACCCGAATGATGTTTTTCCTGACGCGGCGGTGAGTTTGGGCTGGGCGGGTTAGCGGGCTGTGCTTGGGCGCAGGCTGCAACCGCCGACAGCACGCAAACAAAAACCGCGGCAACTGATGTTCCGCCTGCATTGTGAATGCTATGTCGAGTCTGCATTATTGACCACCCGCTCGTCCTGGCGCCATCGCCGGTCGCAAGACGGTGCGAATGATCTCGGAAGCGAGCCTTCCAATTTCCGCCTGCAGGCCTGCCTGCGCTGACTGTTTTTCTTGCTCGATGGCCGCTTGCGCCTGCTCCACCTGGTCCTGCGCTTTGGCTCGCGCCCGCGCTACCGCCGCCGCCCGAGCCTGTAACGCTGCCTGCCGTCGCGCCTCCTGGTTTTCGAACAGCGCTAAGCGAGCTTCCCGCAGGCGCTGCTCGTACTCGGCAGTTCGTGCTTCGGCCGCCGCAATATCCGCGCGCGCTTTCTGCATTGCGCCTTCGGTCTTCGCGCGCCGCTCTGCCAGGATTTTGACTAAAGGCTTGTGAAGGAGCACGGCATAAATTGCATACAGCAGCACCACGAAGATGATTGTCGGTATTGAACCGAGCAGTAATCCGCCTAGCTGTCGCAGTATCTCGTCCATTTGGGTGCTGATATTAGTCTAGATCGAAAGAGGGCTTAAAACCCATGAAGTTAACATTTTACAGATATGCTGTCAACGCGGAGCCGGAGCCCTGCTCCTCGCAGATTTTAGAGCCGGGGATGCTTCCTGCCAAGCCACTCATAAAATAAAGGAAAGAGTCCTTGACTTCTGAGCGCAGGAGTCTAGGATGTAGATATCACCTCCGATCCAATTCAGGATCGAATGGGCCGATAGCCAAGTACTGTCACCGCTTCTTGGTTGCCGGCCCATTTAATTTCTGCGAGGCAGTTCGCAATGCAGCTCGCGATCCGGACTCGCATACCTCTACCTCTCCGGAATGTAATAAAGCCGAATCGTTTTCCCGACCTGTATCACCGGCTGGTAGCGTTCGATCCAAGCGAACGCCCCAGGAGGATCAGTACTATGAAAAACGTCGCCAAAGCGTAACGATCGCATGCTGATCGCGATCCAACCGGTAGTCGGCTGGAAGGGTGGGAGGATGTTGAACGCGGGCAACTTCATGCGCATTGCATCAGCGCTGCTCCAAACCGCTATGCTGAAGCGGGAGATCCCTCGGTTGCGCAGCGCCTGGGACAAGCGGAAAAGGTCCTGCCCACAGTCGAGGTCACATCCGCTTACCAGTACCCGGCTGGGATCATGTCCAGCAAGCTCATTGAAATAGGAAATAAAATCGGTGCCAGCGTTGAGGCTCGAAACCGATTGCCATAACAACAGGACCACCAATATAAATCGTCCGCAAAGTCGGGCTTTCCCCTGGACGCTGCCCAAGGTACGACGCGCCGCAGCCTCCCACCACTGCAAGCAAAGGAAAGACACCGAGCACGTGGCGAACGCCGGCGTCGTACTTAACTGGCATTGTCACGATCAGGATGGCAAGAGCGCATACCGCCGGAGCCAACGCTGTCCATTTTCCCTGGCGGGCGAGTCCGACTAGCGGAACCACACCCACGATACACAAAGTCAGAAAGGGCAGCGGCGTCTTCACGGCGATACCCGTCAAGAAGTACCACCATCCTCCATTCTTGATGTTTCCGAGAAGATAGGCTTGAGGCGCGTCCTTGTTCAGCGTTCAGCGCCCAGGTGGTTGCAAAACCCTTGAGCAGCGCGGAGCTGGCAGCAAGAAATCCCTGAGGACCATGTTCCGAGCGACGCTGCGAACGGGCCCGGGAAAATGTTGAAACGACGGCATGGCTTCAGGAGAGAGGTGCATACTCTCGCGCACATGCCCAACCGAAAACCCGTATCCGGCCCAAACGACTACAGCGGCCACAACCAAAGCCGCCCCCAGCCTGGTCGCGGACTTGACTCCGGCGCCCTTTGAGGCTGTTTCACCGCGACCGGCAACCATCCACTTACATACAAAGATCCCTGCAGCACCCGCCCGAAAAAACAATAAAGTCGTCATCTTCGATAACAACGCAAGACCGAGCACAACTCCGAGCAGAAGGTTCGATCGTGGGCTGGGCTTCTCCAGCCAATTCGCGAAGGAAAACAACGCGGCAAATTGCATGCACGCGGCAGGCACATCGGTATACGCCATCCCGGAGAACGCCAGCACCAGGGGCAATGTCGTGAACAGAAAAACTGCCACCAAGGCAGCAAGGTCTCCGAATTCACGGCGCGTCCAAAGAAAAACGAGCACGGTTGCGATCGCAAAGAAAGGAAGAATCGCGGAACGCGCCAGCGACAGATTCCTCAGGTATTGTCCGTCGTCGTAAAGAATGCTGTTTCCGACGTCGTTGTAGTTACGACTTCGCGGATCGCCCGCCGACCACTTAGGAAACCGTTCCCCGGCCAGATAGAGAGGCAGTCCAATGGCAATGCGGCTCAACGGAGGATGCACCGGATCCAGCAGGTAGGTATGCTTATCGAGAAGCTCTATCGCGGCGGCAACGTGGCACGGCTCGTCGAATCCCTGGGAATTTGCCGCATACGTCAGCAGAATGCGGCCGATGGCAATCAAAGTCAGAACTGCGACCGCCGCAATGATCGACGTCTTCCGGTTCAGGACGATTCTCCTCGGAACTTACCCCACCACCCACTCCCTCACCCTTCTCACCACGGACTCTGGCGCCTCGGCTTCCATTTCCACCAGGCCATCTTTGTAATGACGGGAATAAATCCGCGAGCGCGCTTCGAGCAGCGCGAGCATCTTGCCTTCTTTCTGGGGCACGCGTAGCCGAATTCTGCTAAGAGGATCTTGCTCGAGCATCTGGTCGATTCGATCCAGCAGCGTGGTCATCCCGATGCCTTTGGCCGCCGAAACCTGCACCGTGGTCGCATCGTCCCGCAGCAACTCACGCTGTCGTGGAGGCAGCAGGTCAATCTTATTCATCACTCGCAGACGCGGCTTCCCGTCGGCTTCCAGTTCTTTCAGCACTTTTTCCACTTGCGCGTCCTGTTCCGCCGACAGGGGACTACTAGCGTCAGAAACGTGCAGAACCAAAGCGGCGCGCTGCACTTCCTCCAGCGTCGCACGGAAAGCTGAGACCAACGTGTGAGGCAAATTGCGAATGAAGCCCACCGTGTCTGATAACAACACTTTCCGCCGGGAGGGCAATTCTACGGCGCGGATCGTTGGATCCAGAGTGGCAAACATTCTAGGCGATTCCAGTACCGCAGCCTGGGTCAGAGCATTGAAGAGCGTTGACTTGCCGGCGTTGGTGTAGCCCACTAACGCTACCGTCGCTACCGGCACCGACTCACGCCGCTGTCGCTGCTGCGTCCGAATGCGGCGCACGTTCTCGATTTGCTCTTTGACGTGGCGGATGCGGCGATAGATTTTCCGCTTGTCGGTCTCGAGCTGAGTCTCGCCCGGACCGCGGGTGCCGATGCCGCCACCCAGCTGCGACATCTCTACGCCCCGTCCCCCGAGCCGCGGCAACATGTACTCGAGTTGGGCCAGCTCAACCTGCAACTGGCCTTCACGGGTGCGGGCGTGTTTGGCAAATATGTCGAGGATCAACTGAGTGCGGTCAATCACCCGCGCATGGACAACGTTTTCAATATTCCGCTGTTGGGAGGCGGTGAGGTCGTGATCGAACAGCAAAAGGTCGGCGGAGACTGAGGCTGCCGCGCCCGCAATTTCTTCCAACTTACCTTTCCCAATCAGGGTGGCTGGATCGGGCCGGTCACGGTGCTGGAGGAATTCTCCGGCAATTTCGGCGCCCGCGCTCGTGGCCAGAGAACGCAGTTCGTCAAGCGATTCCTGCGCGCTGAATTCCGGAATGCCCCGCACGTTGGAAGACAGGACCGCACTTGAGGTGCCGTCGCGCGCTACCTGAGCGCTCTTCGTCAAAGAGGCTCTCGCTCCCTTGGATCCGGGAACCGGCCTGGAGCGAATACGATAGTCAAGCCCCACCAGAAACGCGCGTTCTTTGGACGCTCCATTACCACCGGTGGCTTTCGAGCGCTCGCCGCGGGTCTTGCGGGAAACTTTAGATTCTGGACCACGCAAAGAGAGAACGCCTTATCCTTCCGTGCCTGACGCCCTGGGACCCGCAATTGGCTCCGGGGTTGCGGTTGCAGTGGCGACCACAGTTGGTCGGTCGCCGTGGCTGTGTACCGCTCTCCCCATCGCCACCGTAGAAATGGCGTGCTTGAAGATCAACTGCTCCTGATTATTGGTCTCCAGCACTACAGAATATTTGTCGAAGGAACGGATGCGGCCCGTCAACTTCACTCCACTCAATAAATATATGGTGATATTGCTCTTCTCTTTGCGGGCTGTATTGAGGAACGAATCCTGAATGTTCTGCGCTGCCGGCTTGTTCTCCATGGCCGATCTCCTAGTCTCTCGACTACAAACCATCAACCAGCTCTCACATCCGCGACCGCATAGTCGTGGGAACTCAGGGGACGCCTTGAGGTGATATAGCTCCCGTCGGCAAATGCATCTTCGGGCTGAGTCTCCCCCACTCGGCCAGTGACTTTATCCTTAACAATACGGCCTTGTCTTCCACTTTTCAAGCCAGCCTTTTCCACCGGTTGACATGCTGCTTTTGAAATGTAAACATGCCAGCGCATCACATTTACACCAGCCAAATATTGGGATGCGGGCGCGTACGCCATCTCGAAAGTCAATGTCACAGGCCTAATCTTTCCCATTCGTTTCGGACGCTCACTGTCCTCGGGTACCGGTCTCGCATTTTAGTTTTGCAATTAGCGGAGAAAAAACCATGCACCATCTGGTTGCCTTAGCAGTTTCATGGGTGACGCCTACTCACACCGGCACTGAAGCCCTTGCCTTCCTGCTGCGCTGGATCCATTTCTTGGCCGGCATCACCTGGGTGGGATTGCTCTACTTTTTCAATCTGGTCAACGTCCCGTTCATGAAACAGGTTGACGCCGCAATGAAACCGAAAGTTTTCCAGTTCATGACCATGCCAACGTTGCAACTATTCCGCTGGAGCGCGCTGCTGACGGTCTTTGTCGGTTTCTGGTACTGGGCGCAAATCTATGTCGGACCCGACGCCCACCGCATGGGCGTCAGCGGCTGGAGCACAATCGGTCTTTTTCTGCTGATCTGGATCGGGAGTTGGGGAATTCTATTTTTTGTGATTTCGCGTGTGCCTAGCGGGTATGTGCTCGGCGCCGTGACCGCCGTCGTAGTCATCATTGCCGCATGGCTGTTTGTGAACTTTACCCCCGTGGGACAGGATGATAACCACGTCCTCTCCATCGGCGTTGGAGGAGGATTCGGCTTCATTATGCTGTTCAACGTCTGGGGAATCATCTGGCCCAACAACAAGAAGATCATTCGAGGGACGCTCGCCGGCACTCCTCCGGCAAACGCGGCGGCCTTGGCCCGGCAGGCATTCCTGGCGTCACGGACGAATCTCTTCCTGTCGGTGCCCTTGCTGTTCTTTATGGCTGCCAGTTCGCACTACACGATCCAGGGAAGATAAAGCAAGAATGAGGTGGACCGCCGCACATTGGCCCGAGGCTGCCTTCAGGATTTCCCCGCCAGTCTTTAGCGAAAAATAAAAGGAGGCTCTTTCGAGCCTCCTTACCAGTCTCATGCCTTCCGGAGCGGCAAGATTAAAACACGAACTTCGCAACGATCGATATCGTTCGTGCATTGCTGGGGAACACTGTCTTCGGTTGGTTGAAGTTCGCGTTCCCTGCACTGACGTAGCTCAAGTACTGCTGGGTAGTCGTAGTGAACGACTCCACGTCGTTCACTCCGTAGTTATTACCCGGGTTACCGCTGGGAATGAGCTGGGAATGGTTCAAAATGTTGGCGAACTGCCCCCCCAGCCGGAACTTGAATCGCTCTGTGATGTTCAGGTTCTTGTAGACGCCAAGATCCAGGTTGTTCGTCGGCTGCGTTGCCAGCGTATTGCGGCCGTCAGTGGCCAATGCCCCTTTTCCAGCTACTATGTAGTAGGCACTCGGGTTAGTAGCGAGATACGCTACAACCTGTCCGGCGTTCGGCCCAGCAGTAGCCGTCAGACCTGTGATGTCGCTGCCGAGCCCGCGATTGCCGCTGCGATTGATCACCGTACGGTCGCCCGCAAAGTCACCATTCAGGTTGGAGTCGACGGCGGACTGCGCGGTCACCCACTCCGGAGACTCGTAGGTGTAAGCTGGCGCGAACGTCCAATTGCCGACCAGATTCTTCATCATCCAATTGCCACCCTTGAAATATGGCAGGTCATACACCGCCGCCAGGGTGAAGCGGTGGGTTCGAGACAAAGCCGAGACGCTTCTATCTGCGGCAATGTTTTGAAAATCCTGGCCACGGCGAGGAGTGAGATAGGAGGTAAAGAAATCCGCCGTGGAATTGTCGATGGTGCGGCTGTAAGTGTAAGCTGCCGTGAACTGCAGCCCATTACTGAAACGCCGCGAGAGCGAGGTCTCCAAGCCGTGATAGTTCGAGGATCCGAATGGGCAATCACAGACTATATTGCTCATAAAACCTTGGGCGGTATATTGGGGGATAAACGCAGGTCTCGCCGCCGATAAGCTGGCCACCGTGTTGGTCAGTGAATTAAGCGTAGCCTGGGATGGCGCTTGCAGGTAGGTCGGCAGAAAAGCCTGAGGGGTCACTCCGCTTTGCTTATTGATTCTTGTCTGAGTGTCCAGGTGTACGCCTCGCGTTCCCACATAGCGAACTTCGGCCGTGTAAGCCTTGTTGAAAGAGTGTTGAACTCCCAGGTTCCAATTGATCGAATAAGGATACTGGGTTTTGTTCGGAATCCAGTTCGAGGTATGCGCACGCGCCGTGGCTTCATCAAGTGATGCGCTGGTGCTCGGCAAACCTCCACCGGCATAGAAGCCTGGAGTGATCGCCGCAACGTCATTCGTTGCACCGATTTGCGGAGGAACAGCCAGAATCCCGATGTTGTCGTAAAGCAAGTCATACGCCATGCCGAACCCGCCGCGTATCGATGTGGTACCGTTACTTCCCGGAGAGTAGGCAAAACCAATGCGAGGTGCAAAGTCATGCTTGGGGGCCTGCGGCTTGCCGAATAAAAGTGGCTCGTTCTTGCCAGCGACAATAATGCTGGGAGTGTTCGATATCGTGTTTAGAGTTTGCTGGTTTTCGCTCAGCGGGGTGCTGTTGTATTCGTAGCGGACGCCAAGATTCAGCGTGAGGTGCTGATTCATGCGAAAGGTATCGTTCACGTACCAATAAACCCCATATTGATTCCCATAGTACTCGTGCGCGCCCGTGCTGCGTTCGCCAAAGAGGTCAGGCGCAAAGTCTTCCATGAAGAGTTGCGTACTGCCGTATTCGTAATCGCCCCTCTGGCGCTGGGTGAAGTTCTGCGGCGTAATATAAAAGCGGTACTCACCGCCAAACTTAAGGGTGTGCTTACTTTTGGTCCAGCTCAAATTATCCACAACCTGGTAGAGGTTCTGGATGAGATTCTGAGGTGCGTTGGGGTCGGGTCCCACCTGCAGGCCTGCGCCCAGATCAAAGAATACGGTACTGGGAAATTGGCTCAGCCCTTGCCATGGAAAATTACCTGCGGGGGTGATGTTATAGAACCGGTTGTAGCCAACCCGCAATTCATTCACCAGCGCCGGTGTAAACGTATGGTATTCACCCAGGGTGAAGAGATAATACTTGTACGGCGTGAGCAGATAGAATTCCGGCAAAGCCGCATTCGTGTCGATGATTGAGTCACGGTTGAAGATGAAGCGACCGCGAATCTGATCTTTTTCAGAGATGTTGTAGTCGGCGCTTTGCACAAAGTTCTCGTAGTTCGCGAATGCCGCCCCAACGATTGGAACCGTACCGGTCTCCGCGCTGCCGGCGGGACAGCTGCCGTTGGCAGGCGCACTGTACGGATGTGCCTGTCCGGGAAAGCCGCCTGACTCGCCTTGAGCAGCGGGGAGCAGACCATTGTATTGGATGCAAGTCACCGCCGAACCCGCGGCAGCGACCGGTACGTATTTCGTGAAGTTGGCAAAGTTGGTGGCGCTGAGATTGGGATCGGCCTTAATAGCATTCAAGCCGGCGGCGGTGGGAGTGGACACGCTACCTCCGCTGGAAGCAAAGAGTCCCAACGGGTTACGCTCATAATTGGTAAAGAAAAACAGCTTGTTCTTGATAATCGGCCCGCCGAAGGTTCCGCCGTAGCGGTTGTTGTCATAGCGCGGATTCGACTTGAGCCCCTGAATGACCCAGTAGTTGTCCGTGGCGTTCAGGTTGCGGTTTCTGAAGTACTCGTAGAGCGATCCGTGAAAACTATTGGTTCCGCTCTTGACGGTGGTGTTGAATTGCCCGCCGGAGGAGTGACCGAACTCGGCGTCGAACTGGTTTTCCAGCACCGAAAAGCTTTCGACCGCGTCGTTAGGAATCGTGATCAGATTGCCGGTCACCGACTTGTTGTTGTTGTCAACGCCCTCCACGGTGAAATTATTGTCGCGAGGGCGCTGCCCGCCAACCGCCGGTCCTGCTCCTAATCCCAAGCCACTCGCATTCGCAACGCCGGGGCTCAACAAAGAAAGGTTCAAAACCCCGCCGGAGGCGCCGCCCGTGGACGTAACCCCCAAGTCTTCTGAGTATCTAGCCTCAAAGGTCGATTGCAGTTGGGCCGACGTGGTGTCAATAGTGGGCGCCTCTCCCGAGACTTCGACCGTTTCAGTAGCCGCCCCGGGCGTGAGGGTCACGTTGACTGTACCGGTGACGTTCAATACTACTGGTGCGAGCTCGGTGGTCGTGCGAAAGCCACTGGCCTTGACGGCGAACCTGTAGTCACCAACCGGCAGGTTATCAAACCGATACTGGCCGGTGTTGTTCGTCTTACTATTGACCGTTAGTCCCGTCGCCACATTCGTGGCAGCAACCTCGGCGTTTGCGACTGCCGCACCCGTAGAATCCACAACGGTGCCCACCATGTTGCCGCTGATGGCTTGGCCGTAGGCCAGACCGATGCTCAGCGCCAGCAGACTCAACAACGCCATAGTTAGCGCGAAAACCTTCAAGGTGGAGGCGGTTCGATTCATGAGATTTCTCCTCAAAAATTCAAAATAGGCGTAGGAGATAAGCTAACGGGTCTCCGAGACGCAACCCAAGCGTCTAAGCACAATGCAACTGCCATTCCAAAACAGACAGTAATAACAACAAGTGTTTTGTTACAGTTGCTGTGACTAGCTCTGTTGTCGATATAGAAAATCGGATGGACTGTCTAGGTGTGATATGAAATCCTGTATGTCGCGCAGGACAATCCGGTAGTTCCTCGGCAAAATGAGGCGTGGACATGGAGCTCTATCTTCGGGGAATCAAACTGTTCAACAGCCACGCGTACTTCGAGGCCCATGAAGTGCTCGAAGACGTTTGGCGCGCCGCTCTGGGGCGCGAAAAGAAGTTCCTGCAGGGGCTGATCCAGGTCGCAGTAGCGCTCCATCACCACAGCAAAGGAAATGTCGTAGGTGCGCGCTCGTTGCTGGCTCGCGCCGAGAAGAACTTGTCCGGCTATCCAGACGACTTTGCTGGAATCCAGTTGCCGGAATTACTGTATTCGCTGGCGCAGTGGCAGCATGCGTTAGCGGAAAACAAGTCGCTTCCTCCGCTGCCGCGGTTCGTCGTCAATTTCTAGTCAATCCGTCCTTAGCCTCTTAGGCGAAATATACGCTCGGCATCCTGGCGCCGAGTCGTTGAGTCTGCGGGAGTCCGCTCAACATGACGAGGATCCAGAGAGACCTCGATACGAATCCTTGTCGCAGATTTCCGTGTGAGCCTCGTGCCGCGGTCAACCCACCAAGGCAAACCACCACGAGTTACGAGGCCACAAATTCTGGCTCCCACTATTTCCGCAAGCTGAAGCGCTCACGTGATGGGTACTGATCTCGAATCGTTATTGAAAACAGGAAACTTATTGGCTTTGTTTCGTAAAAAAACCCTACCTCCCCTTGCCCAAATTAATGTTAAGAGGCGGCGGCACGTTTTCGCCTCTGCGCTGCCGTTGCAGACGCTCAAGTTGGTCCATGGCACGATAAAGTTGTCTGTCTAAGTGAGCCTCGTAGCGCAGAAGTTTGTGGGTTGCCTCCGCGGGAGGCAGGCTAAAGCTCAGCGCTTCAGCATCTCCTGTGAGCTTCTCGCGCTCCAAGGCGTAATCCTTGAATGTCCTAATTTTTTCCAGCTGATAGTCGATCAATGCGACAACAGCGACGCGTTTCTTCTCAGCTTCCTTCTCGTCCATGGCTTCAGAGGGTCGGTCTTCCGCTTTGGCTGCCGGCCGACCGGCGTAGATACATTGAAGTGCGAACAAGCAGTCCCAAAAACCGAATTCGCAAAGAATGGTTCCACGAGTGTCTTCTGATATATAGCCATCGCTGGCCATCTCGGCCTTCGCTTTCTCCAGAAGTGCATGCAGGTATGCCAGGCCGGAGTGATGTGCCCGCAGAGTAGTTTGACCCCGTTGCATAGCAGCCCACTGCTCCATTAAGGGAATCTTGTCGGCACGGTTTTCACGACCGAAGAAACCTAATTCCATTTTGGCGACGGCCAGGACAAGATTAGCTTTGTCTGAATCTCGCAATGCTCGGTCCACTCGCAGAGTGTCAAGCCGCTTGCGTGTTTCTCCGTTTTCGGCACGAATTACGCGGGCTTTCCTCCACCAACAGATGGCAATAGTTTCTATGAGCGATTCCTCGATCACATCAACGGGTTCGTAATATTCCCACAGTCTTGTCACTAAGGTATGAAACTCTTCCAGATTCTCTTTACCATCCCCCGCCGTGATCACGACCTCTCGCGCAAGCAAACCGTGTTTAATGGCGTTGCGAGCCACGGTGCGTTTCCCCCGTGCTGTTTTCGGTCCGGTGGACCGAAGTGCATTGCTGCGGTTGGCCTGGATTCTGCGTTCTGATCCCGGCCGCTTGCGGGGTAAATCTTCCGGTGACGGTTGGGTCGACGAATTTCTTGACGATTCCGGTAGAGACATGCAGCAGCTTTCCCAAATGTCTGAACAAGGCAAAAAATGTTTACAGGGTCCGCGGTACCAGCGCTGCTGTTCGTTAGCTCAGAACTCTCTTGGGCTCACGAGCGGCGGATCTCCATCCACTATTGTATGGGGAAAGCGAACTGGAAGAAAAAAAAGGACTGAATTGTCGTTACCTGGGTAATCTATGTGGGCGACGTTCAAGGGGATGTTGCGAACTGGCGCCCGGCCACCAGCAAACCAGAGCGGACACAGCGCTCGATGTGATCGCCGTCACGCCATCGTTTTACCTTGCAGCAAACCGTCACTTGGGGAATTCTGTTCTTTGTGATCTCCCGCGGCCCGAGCGGGTAGAGGAAGCGGAAAGACTGTCTCTGTGTGATATTGCATCCTGTATAGAGACGGGTGGAAGTTCCGCATTCCTTGGCATCACTTTATCGTGCACAATTCAATGGCGATGGACTCGAAGACTTACCGCCGGGGAATCCGACTGTTAACAGCGCAGCCTACTTCGAGGCACACGAAGTGCTGGAGGAGGGAAATACGAACGGGGCACGAAGGAGCACGCGCTGCTCCTTGGGCCATCGATGCGCGTGCCAACAACGATCGTGACTCACTGTTGCTATTGCTCGGTTTTACTTTGTCGGTAAAGAAATCGCTGAACGTATTTTGAACCTTCTTTCTGATAAGCTACAACGCCCCCTCTCAGTAACACTTCGCAAATCTGCGAGATGCTACGTTCCTCTCGCAGCGCGATCTTTTCGAGCTGTTTCCTTAACTCTGGATTCAAGCGAAACCCGAGAAATGCGCTCTTAGCCACAGCTCAAAAATATATCCGAAAACAAGCTTCACTGTGTTTAACAACCGTTGACAACTTTGGTTCGGAAATGTTACCCTTTGTTTAACAATGCTTAGCAATAAAGGAATGCATAAAATGAACCCGTACACCAGAGCACCTAATAAGTACAGATCAGCAAGCCCTCCAGACAACGGATGCTTGGACAAACTGGCAAGTAAGAATCTGAGGCTGGCAAGAATGAGGTGGGGAGCCCTTACGCCCCAGTCTCTCCAAAACCTCAAAAGTTACACTCAGGAATTCGGTTTTTCAATCATTGCTGGTGATCTCCTCCTTTTGAATAGCGGCTGGTATGTAACTCACACGGGCCTGATACGCCTAGCTCGCCGAACGCATTGTGCAGGCATCGACGTAAAACCCGTAGCCGAGTTATCGACCCCCTCTACGTCCCGATGGGCATTCAAGGCTACGGTCTACAGGTCACAAAACTGTCGTGGCTTCGTCGGCTACGGCGACGCCGATCCCTCGAATGTTTCTCCCTTGGTCCATGGCGCCGAAATGAGGGTGGCGGAAACGCGGGCCGTGAACCGCGCCCTGCGTAAGGCTTACGGCATTGGTATCTGTTCTGTCGAGGAATTGGGATCCTCCGCCGAATCGCTGCAATCCCTACCGCAGTCGAAGAGGATCCCTTTGCAACCTGCCAACGGAAACTACGGGGGCCCAAAGATCCGCGACCGCCTCTGTCAGATCATCCGCCAGCACCAACTGGATCCCACTTTGGTCAAGGCCTACGCCACCGACTTCTGCGGGACCAAGACCCTGCGCGAGGCGACCCGGGAGCAGGTCGAGAACTTCGTTGCACACCTCGCCGATTGGGCCGAGAAGGACCGAAACGCCCTGCTCTGCCAGCTCAACAGCTATTTCCGGACCAAGGAAGGTGCAGCCTGAGGCGCCGCATCACAGGTCTGCATGACGCCGATCGATCAGCAGCTGATTCGATTTCGGATGGCCTATTCCTGGTCCAAGTCGACCGAGCCCAGTATCGTTGGCAAGGCCAGAGACCTTACTACCTCCTCCGTTTCGCCGTCATTGAGCCCAAGCACGTGGCCGGCCGCTTGATCACCGGTCGGGTTTATTGCACTCCGAAGGCATTGTGGAAGCTGACTTGGTTGCTCCGTGACTTTGGCTACGATTGCGAACTGCTCGGACGAGATGAGATCGACGAGAAGGCCCTGATCGGGCTCAGAGGTGTAGTCAAGATCAGCCACACGACCATCAACGGCACATTTCTCGTGAACTTCGACGGCTTCGCCCCAGCCGGCCAGTGGGAAGAACTCTTCGCGGCCCCGCCGGCAAGTGTTAGCGGTTCTAGGGTGGCGTCATGACCTACAGCTACACCCAGATCAGCCACTACCTCACCTGCCCGCGACGCTATCGCCATCGCTACCTCGACGGCTGGCGGGAGAAGGATACCCGGGCCGCCATGCTCTTCGGCCGAGCCTTCGAACAGGCTCTGGCGGCCTACTTCCTCCGTGAAGATTCGACTGCCGTCCTGTTTCGTGAGTGGGCGGCCTGTCAGAACCAAGGCCTGCAGTATTCCAAAGGCGATACCTGGGACCGGATGTTGCAGCAAGGGATTCAGCTGCTGGAGCGCTTCTGCCAGGACGACCGCATCCAGATTCGCCAACCTCGCCGCAATCTGCAAATCAAGTTCACCCGAGCGGTCTCCGAGAAGAATGACTTCGTGGCCTACGTCGATGCTATCGGGCACCTGGACGGCACACGTTCTCTTCTCGAGTGGAAGACCACTTCCAGCCGCTACCCGGAGGAACCGGAGGGTCTGCTGGCCCTCGACCCACAGCTCGTCTGCTATTCCTGGATGACCGGCATGACCGAGGTCGCCCAGGTCGTATTCGTCCGCAAGCGGCTGGTTGAAGTTCAGTACCTCCACACCACGATCACCGACGAGCAGCGCCAGGAATTCGGCCATCTGGTCGAAGACACGATCGGACGGATCGAGTCTGCCGAATTCCTGCCTCACAGCGGCATTCGATTTCCCCAGAACCCCTGCAGCAGTTGCCCATACCTGGGACTGTGTCTGGGACGGCAGGATTTGGTCGCGGCCAACCTGATTAAGCGGCCCGGAGCAGAAGACCTTGGCTGGCTTGACGAGCTTACGTACTAGGAACACACCTATGCCGCCCAAACTCAACCGTCGACGGGCCCGGTTCGTACTGACCAAGATCGACGAGATCCTGGCCTGGGAACGGCGGACGGAAACCGAGCGGGACACCCGCTTCGTTGAACTGGGACGGTATCTGTGCGAAGTCCGGGCCGGTCAGTACTGGCGGCTGGAGAACCTCAAGTCCTTCGACGAGTTTCTAGAGAGGCGGTTTCCGGAATCGAGGCGGAAAGCCTACTACCTGATGTCGATCCACGAGCACTTGCCGCCGCAGGTGCGGCGAGAGCTGAAGACGGTGGGATGGACGAAGGGGCTGGAACTGGCAAAGCTGGCCAGAAGGGACAGGCAGGAATTCGATTGTGCAACCTGGTTGCACAAAGCCCGCGAGATGCCGAAGGAACAGTTCAAACGGGAGGTCGAAAAGGAACTGACCGGGCGGGAAACCGAACCCTGGGAAATCATCTACTTCAAGCTGTACAAGAGCCAGATCCCGGTCGTTGAGCAAGCGATTGAGACCGCGGCTCTGATGCTCGGGAGCGACAAATCCCGTGGTTATTGTCTGGAGATGATCTGCGCAGATTTCCTGGCGGGGGCCAACCTGGACAATCCGGACCTGCTTTTGTACTCGCTCTCACGCTGCTTCGGGTTCCTGCCGGCGGAACAACGACAGGCATTTGTAGCTCATGCCCTTGAGAAGGCGTCGTGAAACAAATTCGGCCCAAGAATCCTCGGCTGCGACTCTCTCCCGAGTTGTACGAAGACGTGCGTCAGCAAGTATTACGTCGAGACGGTTGGCGATGCCAGAGTTGCGGCGCGATGTCGAAGCTTGAGGTTCACCACCAGCAACTCCGTAGTCATTCCGGCAGCGACATTGAACATAATCTGATTACGCTATGCGGTCACTGCCACAAGTCAGTCCATCTTGGGAATAGTCTGTTGCGCTGACAGAGAATTCTTACCGTTGAGATGATACTTTGGGCTCATTAATCCATAATCGGTGGTTCATGTTCACCCCCGCAAACGGGGGGCACTTCTCTGCCTCCTCCAAGATGGCCTAGGGAACTGCGGGTTCAAAATCTAGCCGACGGCTGACCGCCGCTAACGGCGCTTTTTGCGGGCAACGGCCTTCGGCGGTTGTTCTCCCGGAGCCAGGACCCGCCGCACGATAGGCGTGTTCAGCTTGTACTTCCGCTGCACCAGACTTCCGCCGTCATCTTTCACCTGCAGTACGAACACCGGCAAGGTGCCTTCTTTATCGAAGTCTTCCTGAGAAACGGACACAGGCAGCACGCCATTCAGATTGCGTTCGCGATAGGCAGTTTCGTAGCGGTGCCGCCTTACGTTCCAGGTGAAAACGCGAATCTGGTTATAGTCGAAAGGCATGCCATCTTTGGGTTCGGTTAGGATCACAAGGTATTGTGCGACTTTCTTGTCACCATCCGTGACCTGGTTCAGCACAAAGAAAGCCACGATGCGTTGTCCCTCAGCGTACTGCGCAACCTCGATGGGGATGTCGATGTCCAGCATGCGTCCCAGGATCCAACCGACGTGTCCCTGCGCATCGCGAATGAGCCACCAGTCCTCCATGGGCGGAGCTGCCGGTTGCGCTTTCTTCTCGGAAGCAGCCGGCCTGGCGCCTGCCGGCAACTTCTTCTCGGTGGTAGCCCGCTTCAAAATAGAAACTTTGGATCCCTGATCGAGTTGGTAGAGGTGCTCTGCATCCCGATTTGATTCCAGGTGGATGTTGGTATCGTTACGCGTGACGCCGGTCGCTTGCGCCGGGGAATTCTGTTCCTGCTGCGCAAGTTTTTGGAATTCGTCATAAACCTGCTTGGGAACCAGGGCGCGCTGCTCCACCCACCCTTCGGAGCCGTCGGCGGCGCGCACCCGGACGAAGCGCCGCTCGCGCTCCAGTACCTGGACTGCCTCGCCATTCTTCAACGTGCCGGTCTTTTTGTAGACCGCCGCGACTTGGTCGCGAAGGGTGGCTTGCGGAGCGGAAACGTAGGCAGTCTCGTGAATCTGGCGGCCACGACTGCAGGCAGAGAACGGCAGCGCTGCCGACAGTCCGAGCAGTGGCAAAGCTAGTCTGAAACCAAGTCTCACGGGAATCACAAGGAATATAGCAGCCCGAGTGGTCAGCTCGCAGGTGTCAGGTCTTGGGTCTCAGGGAGATTCGTCAAGCATCAAGGACCGCGATGGGGGAGAGGGTCTTTGAGGGCAGCGTAAAATAACCGCGTTAACCCGGAGCATCGCCACCTCCGCTGTAGATGCAGCCGACTTCGCACATGAAGGCTTAGTGGCCTTACTGGTGGACGGTAAAGCTTTCCGAGCCGAAGATCCCAGTCGACGGATCGGTCGCGATCACCTGGAACGTCGTCGACCCTGTCGGACCTGACGTCGTCGTGAGAGATCCGGTACTCGAGTCGATACTTACATTCGGAATCGAGCTAGGGTTCGTCGTCCACGTCACCGAATCGGTAACATCAAACGTTCCGCCGGGTGCTGTGGCCGTTGCCGTAAATTGCTCACTGCTACCGTACATGATATTGGTCGCAGGGGACGTAACCGTAATCTTGGTGATGCCGCTTAACGTGACCGTGATGGTAGCGCTGCCGCTAAAGGTGCCCGACGAACCTGTGATGCTAGACGTTCCCGGCGACACGCCGGTCACCAAGCCGCTTGTGCTGCCGACTGTAGCTACGGTAGTCGTACCGCTGTTCCAGAACACACCCGAGGTAATGGTCTTAGTGCTGCCGTCGTTATAAGTGCCGGTTGCAGTCATCTGGACAGTCTTAGATTGCTGGATCGTAGCCGTGGGGCCGACAGTGATGCTGGTCAGCGTGGGGTTGACGAAAAAGCCGGTGCAGCCCACCGCCAAGGCCAACAGAAAAAGGGTCGCAAGTGCAGACAGGAGTTGGAGTTCGCGCTTGACACTTCGCATGATCTAGAAAGCCCCGAGAGAGGCGCCCGTTCGGGCAGCATCTACAAGCGGCGCAACACATTGTAGCAGAGAAGATTCGGGCGGTGCGCAGGTGTACCACGTTGTGCAGCACGAACCGCTCCCAGTGTTGCGCTTAAGGTCGGAACGTGCCCCGCGACTCGACTTGCACATATTTTCTGTTGGTCGTTCGTCGCTGGTCGTTAGTCAGAATCCTTTAAGGGCGACCGCCTGAACGCTTCCCTCGGCCTGCAAGAGCTCAGTCTCTACACGATCTAGTAACCTTATCTCCGACCACCAATGAAACGAAACGTCGCTCGTCGGCTTTCTTCGCTTCTTTTCCTCCCGGTGCTGGCGTACGCGGCCGTTGCCCAAGGACCGAGTGCCCAACCATCAAGGCGTGAAACACCGACCATTTGTTCCGCTTGCATTCGCGCACAAATGGAATTTCTGGCTTCAGATGCCTTGCGCGGACGCGGCAGCGGGACGGCGGACGAACTGGTGGCAGCAACCTATATCGCTTCTGAACTGCGGGCTTACGGCATCGAGCCGGCCGGTGATAACGGTGGCTTTCTACAACGCGCAAGCCTGCTCATACGGAAATTCGCGGAAGGCCCGACACTCACTTTCATCGCGCCTGGCGATGCTAAGCAAATCGTCTTCACCAACGGGAAAGACTTTGTGGTCAGCGAGTTGACCAGGGAGCAGTTCTCTGGACCACTGCAGAAAATAGATATCGATAAAAAAGATTTACCGATTAAGGAAGGCTCGGTGGTGCTTATCACCGGTAAGGATAAGCATGAGGCGCGGCAGGCGGCTTTCGTGGCCGCGGCTCAAGGTGCGACCGGAGTAATTCTTGCCGGTCCGAACGAACCCGAACAATTCGAAACTGCCGTCCGCGATTTGCCGCGCTTGAAGCCTCAATTGGAGGACCAGGCTGGCGCCGAACCAGGCAATGTCAATGTGCTGGAGTTAAGTGCGGACGCTCTCAAGGTTCTTCAAGATGTGCCGCAAGGCACAGGGTTGCATTTCGAGGGTTCGGCCACGACTGAGAAGGGCCATACCTGGAATGTAGTCGGCAAGTTGCGCGGCAGTGATCCGAAACTGCGTAACTCCGCCGTGATTCTATCGGCGCATCTCGACCATCTGGGAATCGGTCAGCCGGTGAACGGTGACAACATTTACAACGGCGCCGACGATGACGCCTCAGGCGTCGCCGCCGTTCTGGAATTCGCGCGCGTGCTGAGCGCGGAGCCTCGTCCGCGGCGGACGGTGATTTTTGCGTTGTTTGGCAGCGAAGAGACGGGTGCACTCGGTTCAGCGTACTTCGGCGAGCATCCTCCGCTGCCATTGGAGAAAATTGCGGCCGACCTGGAAATCGAAATGATTGGTCGCCCCGACTCTGTGGTTAGCGACGATAATCTTTGGCTCACAGGGTGGGATCGTTCCAATCTGGGCCCGGCGCTGGCAGCGCACGGAGCGCATCTGGTGCCTGATCCGCGACCGGAGCAGAATTTTTTTGCCCGCTCCGATAATTTCGGGTTGGCAAAAAAGGGCGTGGTGGCGCACACAATTTCAAGTTTCGGGCTGCACTCCGACTATCACGAACCGAGCGACGACCTGGCGCACATCGACTTCAAACATTTAAACGCCGCAATCCGGTCGCTGCTGGGGCCGGTCGAGTGGCTGGCAAATTCGGGATTCAAACCACAGTGGAGGGAAGGCGGACGGCCGTGAGAAAGTCATCGGTCGTCAGTCGCCGGTCTTCAGGCTAGAAAGCACGATCTGCGCGTGTCCCTGAAGACTCACGACTGAAGACCGACTACTAATTTGCCCTCTTCGCCTTGGCAATGCGCTCGTCAATCGGCTTGCGGCCGGCAAAGCCTTCGCTGGTACCGTGCCAATGCGTGATTCCCTGCTCGCCCAATTTCCAGCAGAGCAGCACGGTGCGGCCTTCCACTTTGCAAGGGAAGTCCAGCAGTCCGGTGTCCAGATCCTTCACCTGCACGCCCGTAGCGTCAATTTCCGCGAGGGCATCCTTCACGCGCTGGATGGTTTTCTCCCGTTCGGCCTTGCGACGCGCCATGTGCACGACGTTCAGCAACAGGCCGCCACTAAGATAGATACGATGAGCCAGCGCCTGGAATTCCGCGTCCACGGATTCGATGAGCTTCTTGCCATCGATCGCGGTGCGCAACAGCGATTCCAACACGGGCAGCAAGGAATGGGCTTCTTCGAGAGTGAAAGTACGATCGGCCATAACGGGTGTGTCCTCATTCTAATTCATTCCCGGGCCGTGGCGCGGGACGTTTCTGGGATTGTGTATGACCCAGGGGCCATGACCTCCAGAAAGGCCGCCGATACGTCCGGTCATCGTCGGCCGTGCGAAGGATCGACAGACGTTGCCACGTCGACATCCACGTACGAATGCAGTGTGGGATCGATTCCGGGCGGATAGCAGCTTCCGTCGGGGTTATAGCCCCCACAGCTTGCCGCCACGTCGCGTCTCTTGGGAGACTGGGCGAACTGCCATACGTCAGCGAACGATATGCCGCTGTCAGCCGGAGCTGGCAGTCGCTTGCGAAAGACGCATCCTGGCGAGGGCGGGCACGCGTCGTTCACGAGCCAGTACGCGATGTCTCTGCCGCCCGCATTCTGGCGGATGTCTTCGGCAGTAACCACGCTCCCTCCGCCATCTTCTTTTGCGGCGATGCCGGAGCAGTAAATTCCAGCGCGAAAACCGGTGGTGCTTATGCCGTCGACCCAGGCATAAATGTAAGCTTTCTGTTCAGGCAGCATTCGTCCACCTTGCTCCTGATCGAGGAAGATGACCGTCTTCGCGGGAAAACCTTCCCGCCGCGCGGAGGCTACTGCAGCTTGTGCGTCAGCGTGGCCGAGACGCGTGGCGTTGGCAACAGTGCTCAATTCGGCATAGAGGCGGCCGTTGAATAGGACCAGGAATCCGAAGCCGGCGGATTCGACAATTGCGCGTTTGCCTACCCAAGTATTCGTCTTCTCACCGGGAGGATTGTTGAGCCAATATCCCGAGTACGAGAAAGTCTGGTGAAGCGCCTTCAGATTATCGTCGCCAGGATAGTGATTGCGATCAAAGCCGAGATAGGTGGTGGCATCAGAAGTGCGAGTCTGCGGATAAGCCATAACCGTCCCAAGTACCGCGAATATCGTAAGGATCTGATGGACTCGCTTCACGTCAAGATGTTACCTCGTCCGATCATTTGCACCATTATCCCGAGGGCGGTCACATTCCCGGAAATTTGCCGAAGAAGATCAGTATCATGTCGATCGTGTCCTGGACGCCGTGGGCGACTATGGGCACAGCCAAGTTGCGTCCCGTGCCTAGATACATGAATCCGAGAAGCACTCCGGCGATGCCTTCTTCGATGATGCCGGTCACTCCCTGATTTGAGTGAGACAATCCAAACACTGCGTTGACCACCAGTAGGCTGCAAATCCAGGCGAGCCGGGTGCGCTTTCCTAGGCCGGCGACGCGGTTCATCAGATAACCGCGCCAGACTAACTCCTCTCCGAAGGCGGCCAGCGTCCAGGTAAGCGCCAACGCGATCAGGGTCCATTTGACATTTCCGGTCAGAACTCGAAAATCGGCCAAGCCCGGCTGTTTGCCCGTGAGCCGCGCCAGTAGCGGCTGAGTGATCAAGAGCTGGAAAGTTTCCGCAACGGCGCCGGCCACAATGCCGAAAATCAGAGTCACCTGCCAATTCCGATAACGCACGAAACCGATGTCACGCCACTTCACTCCACGCACTCGCATTGAGACCCCCGCGAGCAGCAATAGAAACGGAGTCTTGCTGAACGGAATGAGATGTCGCCAGTCCAGAAAAAAGATGAGGCCGACGACGGCAAATTCAACTGCTGCCAGCAATCTGCCCTCGCGCCAGCTCGGAGCGGGATGCGCAACTTGCGGCTGCGGGTTGACTTGCCGCTGAGTCAGCTTTTGTTGATGAATCCATTCAAGACCTCTGGTTTAACCGGAGCCGCCGCGCCTCGCGAAACCTGCGAATGCTCCAGAGCGCGAAATGGGTTGTCAGCAGGATCGTCCCTCCTCCCACGCATAAGCCCACGGGGATCAAGATCCAGCCCAGCAGTTCGTGACCCTGCATCCTCGTGTCAGTCATTCCCAGCGCCAGCGAATACGTGTCGGTGCCCATCTTCCAAAGGCCGACCTTGGGGTTGAATGGTTTCACTAGTGCCGCTATCAGGAATGAGCCACCAAACATGTATCCCACGGCACAGACCATGAAAACCAGAAGACCTCTCACGCTCAGCGTGGCCCAATGGAAAACACCGCGAAGGATCGCCCAAGGCGCGCGGCTGCTCTCCGCATGCGCCAGCAAATCATCGGTCACGTACTGGCTGGCCAGTTGTTCAGGGCTGCCCAACTCTGCCAGCACTGACTCGACTCTTGCCATTGTCATCTGTCCGCCATCGGCGGCCTTCTCAACGATGTGGGTGCGTAGCTCTTCCACGATGTCGCGTGCGTCTTCTTCCCGCAAGCCGCGCAGCCCCTTCCTCAGTCGGCCCAGATAGTTGTCGATCTTCTGCTGCGAATCACTTGCGATGTTCATCTCACTTCTCCTTGCCCAACGGTGACAAAAGCTTGTCGAGACTCGCCGAGAACTTTGCCCAGAAGCGGGCCATGTCGCTGGCACGTTGCCTTCCCAGTGGCGTGAGCGAATAGTATTTCCGCGGATGACCGGCATCAGATTCGACCCACTCCGACCGCAGCAGACCCAGCGCCTTCAGCCGGCTGAGCAGCGGGTAGACAGTTCCCTCGGACACAATCAGATCCGAACCGTTTTCCAACCGACGCAGAATCTCGAGGCCGTAGAGTTTTCCACCCCACAACGAAGCCAGGATGGCCAGCTCCAAGCTCCCCTTGCGCAGTTGCACTTCCCATTTTTCCGATGCCACTGGATCACCGGCCTCAGGTCGTGCCATGCCATATACTATGTATTACATAGTATAATGCAGTCAAGAACAACCCAAGCAACTGACTTACCGGCACGTTTGATCATTTGGCTGAAGGCTAAAAGCTGAGGGCTGAGACCTGACGGCTATCCGCCGATGTGGACCATGGTGCGCGACGCCGGAACGAAATCCGGCTCGCCGATGTGGTGGCGCTCCTCTTTCTTCTGGATCACGCCGCGGATGAACTCTTCTAATTCTTCGTCCGAAGCGCCACGCCGCATTTGTCGGTGCAGGTCATGGTCCCACACCGAGAATAGGCAGGTGCGAATCTTGCCATCGGAGGTGATGCGGATGCGACTGCAGTGTCCGCAGAAAGGATGCGAAACCGGGGCGATGATGCCGATTTCGCCGAGGCCGTCATCGAAGCGGTACCGGCGGGCAGTCTCCGAGCGGGTGTGTGGAATCTCGACCAGCGTACGATATTCGGACATACGCGCCAGAATTTCGTCGAGCGTGACCACGACTGCGGTCGACCAGGTGCGGTCTTCTTCCAGCGGCATAAACTCGATGAAGCGCACGACGACGCCTTCTTCGCGTGCGAACATCCCGAAGGGAATGATCTGGTCTTCGTTGAAGCCCCGCATCAGCACGCAGTTGACCTTTACTGGCCACAGACCAGCGCGACGTGACGCGCGAATGCCCGCCAGCACGTTGTCGAATCCGTTGGGCACGCGCGTGATGCGGGCAAAGCGATCGGGGTCGACCGCGTCCATGCTGACGGTAATTCGGCGGAGACCGGCGTCCTTCAGCGGCTGCGCCATCTCTGGCAGAAGATGACCATTCGTGGTGATAGCGAGGTCGAGCGGTTCGCCGTCGCTGTCGCGTAACTTGGATAACTCTCTGACGAACTCCACTACCCCTTTGCGCAGCAGCGGCTCGCCTCCGGTAAGGCGAATCTTCCTGATCCCTAATCCGGCGAGAACTCGGGCCATGCGGAGGTAGTCGGCGAATGGCAGGTCGCCGTAAAGGGCACCTTCGTTCCCGGTGCGGCAGTAGACGCACTTGTAGTTGCAGTGATCCGTGATCGAGATCCGGAGATCAGTAATCGGGCGGCCGAATTTGTCGGTCAGAGGCATGTCGTTGGTCGGTCGTCGCTGGCCTGTTCCTGGCGCTGCGTCGTGATTTTGCCAAGGACTAACGACCATCGACTAACGACTGGAAAAGGAGACGCAGGCGGGGCATTCCCGGCAGGCGTTTCCTTTCCAATGGTCCCTGTACGGACCGGGAGGCGCGGGCGTTTCCACTCGCGCCCTCGGGAAAGTGTGGCGCGGGCCTCGCCCGCGTGGTCTCTCCCTCGCCGACGTAGCCAGTACCCAAAGGCTGCGGCGGTCGGAAACTCAACTCAATTATAGATGCGGAAAGGAACCGAACAGTGACAATTAACGTTTGCCATTGAACGCCAGCACCTTCTCGATCGCCGCCTGTGCCAGCGGCGCCATGACCTTGTAGCCCGCGTCATTTGGGTGCAGGCCGTCATCGGCAAGTTCTTTCTTCAGCATTCCCTTGTTATCAACGAGCGCCGAGAAATAGTCGAGATAGACGAGCCCGTTGCTGGCGCAATAATCCTTGAGCCAGATGTTCAGCGCCAGAATTCTCTCGCGTGGACGCAGAGCAAAAGACTCCTTTGCATCCGGCGTGTAGTTGTGCACCGGAAGGATAGACGCAAACACCACCCGCATGCCGTGTGCCTGCGCCAACTCGGCCATGGAAGCGTAGTTGGCCTCGATGTCCTCGTTGCGCGCAGGGCCAGTGACGCCGGCGATGTCGTTGGTCCCAGCCAGCACGACCACCACCTTAGGATGAAGGTTAATCACATCCTGACGGAAGCGTACCAGCATCTGGGGCGTGGTCTGTCCGTCGACGCCGCGGTTGATGTAGGGCTTGCCGACGAAATAATCGGGCAGCTTCCAGTAGTCGGTGATGGAGTCGCCAAGGAATACGACACGATTTTCGCCAGTTGCTGGCGGCTTCAGCGTGGCGTTGGCCTCGCGATAGCGCGCCAGCTGACCGAAGTCGTCGGTGTAGATGGCAATCCGCGACGCTCGGTACTCGTCCAGCCCGGGGTGGCCAGTGGAGGGAATGGCGGGTTGCTGCCCAAGGGCTGAGAGGGAGAAGAAAAGCACAAGCATAAATTGCGCGAGACTGCGCGATGGGCGAGGATGCATGTTCCCCTCCAATGAAGAGAAAATGGCGTGAGTTCGGGAAACCCGAAAGAAATGCAACGCTTTCGGAGCGGGCACGAGTATAGAGTACTCGGCGACGGGATGCACAGTTATGGTGTGAAGCCCCGTGAATCCGTGGCAAAAAATCTTCGCGGGCGGAGCCTGCCCTGAGCGAAGCCGAAGGGGTGCCTGCGCCACACGCGAGATCACTCGCTGCGCTCGGGATGAGCCCAGCGAGGCTCCGACGCCTCGCTAAACGGGCTCACATCCCATCGTAGTTCGGCCCGCCGCCACCTTCGGGCGGAACCCAGGTAATGATCTGATACGGATCTGCGATGTCGCAGGCTTTGCAGTGGACACAGTTTGACGGGTTCAGACTAATGCGCCTGCCGTTGGGCTCGGTCGCATCCTCGACCATCTCATAAACGTTGGCGGGGCAGAAATTCTGGCAGGGGTTACCAAATTCTTTCACGCAACGGCTGTTGCAGATATTGGTGTCGTGAATGACCAAATGCGCGGGCTGATCTTCTTCATGCTTGGTGCCGGAGTGGTAAAGATCGGTGAGCTTATCGAACGTAAGCTTCCCGTCGCCTTTGGCGGGTCCAAGAAGATGAGCTTCGTCGCCGCCGTCCGCCGGCAGTTCGGCAAGCTTCTTCATGTGCTGATAACCGGGCGTTGACGGATAGCGGTTGTGGAGACCGCGTCCGCCGGTGATCTCCTGCAGGCCGGCGTGGAACATTCCCGCCCAGAATCCGTGTTCGAAACCCTGATGGAAATTGCGAACTTTCCAGAGCTCGTCTTTGATCCAACTGGATTCGACTTTTCTCTGGAATCCGCCCAGCGTGGCGGCGGTAAAGTCCCCCTTCTTCATCGCTTCAAATGCCGTTTCAGCGGCAAGCATTCCGCTCTTGATGGCCAGATGGATTCCTTTCAGACGCTGCGAGTTGAGGAAGCCGGCGGAATCGCCGAGGATCATCCAGCCGTTGCCTGCGAGTGGAGGAATCGCCCACCAGCCGCCGTAAGGCAGAGACTTGGCGCCGTAACGGATCATCTTGCCGCCTTCCAGCAACTTCGCGACAAAGGGATGCTGTTTGAAATCCTGCAGCACACGCTGGGGGTCGAGCCGCGGGTCAGGATAGTCGAGGCCGATCACATATCCGAGAGAAACGATGTTGGCCTTGCCACCGTAAATCCAGGCGCCACCATATTCCTTCGCGGTGAGCGGCCAACCCAGGGTATAGATAACTTCGCCGGGCGCGATGCGGCCCGAAGGAACTTCCCACAATTCCTTTATTCCCTGGCCATAGGTCTGCGGGTTGGAATTTCGCGCAAGATCGAATTTTTGGATTAGCTGTTTTGTTAAAGAACCGCGCGTGCCTTCGGCGAGGATGACGATTTTGGCGTTGAGATCATAGCCGGGCTCGAAGTTCGATTTGCGCCGGTTCTCCTTGTCGACGCCCTTGTCGTCAGTGCGGACGCCGGCGACGCGGGCTTCTTTCGTATTTTCGTTGAATAACAACTCAGACCCGGCGAAGCCGGTAAAGACGGTGATCCCAGTTTCTTCGACTTTGCTGCCCAGCCACTTCACAAAGCGATTGAGCGAGATGACGTAGTTGCCGAGGTCGCGCAACGGCGGCGGCGTGATGGGCAACTTGAATTTGCTTCTTTCAGTCAAGAAGTAGACCGCTTCTTTGCTGACTTCGGCGTCGAGCGGCGCTTCTTTTTCAAAGCCGGGGAGAAGTTCGCGCATGGAGCGAGGGTCCAGCAGTGCGCCCGAGAGGCAATGTTGACCGATCTCGCGGGCCTTCTCGAGCACGTAAATATTCTCTTTGCTGAGTTGTGAGTCCGGATGCTGCGCGTTGTGTGCGTCGATGAGCTGCGACAGGCGAAGAGCGCAAGCCATGCCCGCAGGACCGCCGCCGACAATAACCACGTCGGCAGGCATTTGTGGGCGCTCGACACCCTCGAGAGGTTTGCGGAAGATCAGCATTTAGCGGTCAATTTTAGTATTTGTCCCAACCTGCGATCGTATTTATCTTGCCTGTGCTCCGTGGCCGCTCCGAACGTCATCGTTCCCAAATCGCAAGAAGACTCGATTACCTTCTATTGGGTCCAGCTCCAACTCTTTTCTCAAGTCTGATCTTAGGTCCGCAAGCAACTCGTCCAATGAAGCCTCGCGATGCTCCGCCATATTGCGCGCAAATTCTTGTGGTGCAGCGACCTGTCTAGGAGTACCGAACAGTTGAATGTCATCAACCGCCGACTCCAGGTCTACGAACTGACTCCGGGAAGGATCGCGGTTAGATGCTGTTACGAGGCGCCGATAAGCCTCGATGAGGTATTGAACGCGTAAGTCTCTCCGCTTATTCGCTCGATCACGTCTTACGGAGAGCCAGCTGCCGACAAAGCACGAGACAATCGCAACGACGGTAGGTATGAGTAGCGTTAGCAATAGGATGCCTAGCGGTTGGCGAGACTAGCTATTTCGCCGAGGCCGAGCAATCTTTGGTCAGCAGTGACCAATGTCAATTTAAGCACTCTAGCCGTTGCCGCCAAAAATCGATCTGCCGGATCGGCATGCCTCAATGGCAGCGCGAGACCGACGCCCACAATCTCTCGAGTCAGGGGCGCTTCGCGCAACTGCTCGGCGGCACGGTCCACCCATGCAAAAGGGTCCTGCACGCGAATACGGCCCTTCTGCATAAGAATCAACGCTTCCCAGGCGCTGACTGGCGACAGCCAAAGTTCGTTGTTCACGTCAGACAACTCAGCCATTACCCTCCGGCCAAGGCGTCGCGGCTCCAGTTTGCTCCAAAGCCAGATGTGAGTATCCAAAAGGAGCTTCAATCCCGGTAGGCCTCGAAGTCTTCCAAATCGATTACGGGTGAGACGATGTCGCCTACAATCTTGGCGGTCCCCACCATATCTCCAACAAATTTGCGGGTGCGATCGGGGCCAGCTGGTATGACCTCCGCGACGGGACGACCGTGGCGAGTGATGCGCAGCGGCTGGCGTGTCTTGTGAACCTGTTCAATCAGCCCTAAGCACTTGGCCTTAAATTCGGAAATAGAAATATCACCCATGACCACTATTCTATCTATGGTCAATAAAATAGTCAATTTTATTTTTAGTTGCCCGCTTTGGCTTTCTTCACTTCCTCAATCAGTGGCGGAACGATGTCGAACAAGTTTCCCACCACGGCATAATCCGCGATTTCGAAAATCGGCGCTTCCGAATCTTTGTTTACCGCGATGATGGTGCGCGCGCCTTTCATCCCGACAATATGCTGAATGGCGCCACTGATGCCCAGCGCGAGATAGAGTTTAGGCGCGACTGTTTGCCCTGATGATCCGATCTGGCGATCCATGGGCAGCCAGCCTGAATCGCAGATCGGACGCGACGCAGCAAGTTCTCCGCCGAGAGCTTCGGCAAGTTGTTTGGCGAGTTCGATATTTTTCTGCTCTTTGATGCCGCGGCCGACTGACACAATAATCTCCGCCTGTGTAAGATCGACGGCCTGCTTGGCCTCTTTGAATACCTCCTGTGGCTTGTTGCGGATAACGTTGTCCGCAATTTCGACGTTCACGGTCTCGACCGGAGCTGGAGCGGCCCCGGCCTCGACTTTGTCGCCACGAAAAGCCCCATTCTGGAAAGTGACGAACCACGGAGGATCGCAACTGAAGCTGACGTCAGCTGCCAGCTTGCCCTGAAACATTTGCCGGGTAAAGAGAAGCCTGTCGCCGTCCTTCTTATAGCCAACGCAGTCGCTGATCACGGTGCGTCCCATCGCCGTAGCCAGTTTGGGGACGAAGTCGCGCACCTGATAGGTGTGCGGCATCAGCACCAGTTTGGCCTGTTTGGAGCTGATGAATTGCTTCAATCCGGCAGCGAAGGCGTCGGGCGTGTAGGGTTCGAGTTTCGGCGACTCGATGGCATAGACCTTCGCGACTTTCTTCGCCGCGATTTCATTGGCGAAGCTTGCGACGCCGCTTCCCACGACGGCGGCTTCTAGCCTCCAGCCGGTCTCGGCGGCAACAGCTTGACCGGCGGTGAGAGTCTCCCAGGAAACGCGGTTCAGCTTACCTTCGCGCTGTTCGACGATAACGAGGATGGAGTCGGCCATGATTTGATTTTTCTAGTTTTACATTTCCGGATGCTGATATCAGAAAACCCAGTTCACAGACTTCAGTTCTCGGTTCCCAGTTTCCCACTAATGATCTACAGCACGCGTACTTCATTACGCAGTTTGTCCACCATCTTTTTGGCAATTTCAACCGGAGATCCCTCGATGTGCTCGGTCTTCTTGGTTTTCTGCGGAACGTAGAGGCGTTCGATCTTTTGCATATTGGCGCCGATAGCGGATTGCACCTCGCTCAACGGCACCTTGCGCATAGGCTTGTTCTTGGCCTGCTTGATGCCGATCAAGGTGGCATAGCGCAACTTGTTGATCCCCGATTGGATGGTGAGGACAGCGGGCAGCGGCATGTCCACGAACTGAAAGTATCCGGCTTCGAGCTCGCGTTTAACTTTGATTCCTCCGTCCGTTTTTTCGATCTGCATGATGATGGTGGCATGCGGCCAGCCCAGCAGTTCTGCAAGCACCACGCCGGTTTGGGCGTAACCGTAGTCGTCGGACTGCAAGCCGGTGAAAATCATGTCAAACTTCTCTTCTTTAATCGCGGCCGCGAAGGCCTTGGCGGTGTTTGTAGCATCAAGTCCAACGAAGGCATTGTCCTCGAGATGGATGGCGCGGTCGGCGCCCTTGGCCAGAGCTTCACGCAAAACCTGTTGGGCGCGCGCCGGACCGGCGGTGATCACCACCACCTCGCCACCGTGCTTTTCCTTCTGGCGCAGTGCTTCTTCCAGGGCGTAGGCGTCGGGCTCGTTGACTTCGTAGGAGACATCTTCGCGGATCCAGGTGCCGGCTTCGTTAAGCTTGAGCGGCGCATCCTTCTGCGGCACCTGCTTCATACAGGCCAAAATTTTCAATAGATGACTCCTTCGTCAGAAAACTTGCCAGTATAAATGAGCACTCAGCAATTAGCACTTGGCACATAGCCAGCGTGCGGCGTTTCAATTCGCAATTGCTGGATTTCTTTGCGAACTTTGCGCGGTCTTGGCGCTCTTTGCGGTTACGAGGTTCGATCTCGCGGTAAGTCGGCTTAATCTCTTTAACCGCAAAGCGCGCCAAGAAAAGCCCCGCAAAGGACGCAAAGAGTGCTCAAACCTGGCCGTACAAGCCAGCCGAAACCCTTGCGGATCAGGAGCGCTGGCTCGGAAGGGCGAAACGCCAAGTGCGAACTGCTTATTCCGTGAAAACCACTGACTGCACGCTGGAAATCTCGAAGCGCTTGCGGCAGCGCAGGTTCTTGCAGGCCATCATGTCATCTTTGCGCAGCATGTAGGAGCGGGCTTTGGCGAAACGGGCGCGATCGCGCTCATCGGCGCGCCCAGCAATCTGCCTTTTCTTGGTGCGGACCAGCCAGGTGATTTCGTACTCGGCCGACTGCTGGCAATGCGGACAATTCAGCGTAGCCATTTTCTTTTCCGGCCGCTCGTCAAAAAATTCGCGTTCGTCCATATTCGAGCCTGTCGCGAGTGTCAATCCTTAGTCTATCGATTATTGCATCTTTCATGGCTGGTGAGCTATGACAAGATGGGTGTGATGAAGAAAAGAAAAAAGAAGCGGTTCAGCGCAGTCGAGATGGTAAAAGCGATGGCGCGGGAGCAGATCGGAACGCCTCCGGCCTCACGAATTGTGCCGGACCGGAAGAAGAAGCGCAAGAAGGGGGAGAAACACAAGCCGACCTTAGGAAAATTGCTGGATGAAGTCTAGTTGAAGGTTACGGTAACAACGCGATTCGCGGTCAAACTGTTGATGGTACAGACCGTCGACCCGGAACCGGAGGTAGAGTCACAGCCGGTCCAACCTCCAAATGTTCCACTGGGTACCGCCGTCAACGTAACCATGGTGCCGCTCGCAAACCCGGCGCTGCAGCTACTCATGCAAATAAGCCCCGCAGGCGAACTAGTCACAGTTCCACTGCCGAGACCCGCGAAATTCACCGCGAGAATCGGCGAACCGTTAAAACACGTGACGTTTGCGGTCATGGTGCCAGTAACGATAGCGCCTGATGAGGATAAACCCCCACTACTGGTATTTGTCTTTACGGTTGCGGAAATCAGAGTACCTCCACAAGCTAGGCCAGTAGCGGTAATCAGACCGGTAGTGTTTACCGTCACCATCTGTGGAGTATTTGAGGCCCAAATAACCTGGTTGGTGATGTCCTTGGTCACCGGAGGATGGATATAGGAACCGAGTGCTCTCAACTGAACGCTCGCGCCTGCGTCTTCGTTCACCGGAGTGGTTGCAGAACCAAAGGTTTCAGTCGTAGGTTCGATCGATATCCC
This sequence comes from uncultured Acidobacteriota bacterium, assembly GCA_963696025.1. Lineage (GTDB taxonomy): Bacteria > Acidobacteriota > Terriglobia > Terriglobales > Acidobacteriaceae > JABCYV01. Next base: position 396,280 of record CAVOII010000010.1, on the reverse strand, counting down.
CACCAACTCCTGATCATGACCACAACTGGGCAGGAAGAGGGCGGCAGCGCATATCAGGACAAAACTCGGCCAATTTCGATTCATCCCAACTCCAAGGTCAACCCGTGTCGATATTGCAGGGTGTGCGCCAAATCTAGTGCAAGATTTCTGCAAAAGCAAGCCGGATGCACCTCCGAGTGCACCAGCTTCGCCCAACAGGTTCCACGACGGTGCGACTCATTGATTCTGTTCTTACGTTCCAACCGTTTCCGCTACGAACTTACTGAACTCCCTCACATCTTTTTCAGTGGTATCGAAAGAGCACATCCAGCGCACCACTGATTGCTCTTCGTTCCACACGTAAAAGAAGTAGCCTTTTCGCAATTTGGCAATGGCCGAACGCGGAATTTTGGCAAAGACTCCGTTGGCCTCCACTTTATAGACAATTTTAATACTCGAGATTTTGCCGACCTCTTTCTGCAATAGCTTCGCCATGCGGTTGGAATGCTGCGCGTTGGCCAGCCAAAGGTCATTTGACAGCAAGGCGTCGAGTTGGGCGGAGATGAATCGCATCTTAGAGGCGAGTTGCATGCCCTGCTTGCGCAGATATTTGAAATCTTCGCTGAGTTTCCTGTTAAAGAAGACGACAGCTTCGGCGCCCATGGCTCCATTTTTTGTGCCCCCGAAAGAGAGCACGTCCACGCCCAAATCGCGGGTGGCTTGCCGCAAGTTTTGTCGCAGGCTGGCGGCCGCATTTGCGATACGAGCACCGTCCATATGCAGGAACATTTCGTGTTCGTGCGCGAACCTGGCGAGGGCCTGGATTTCATTTGGCTTGTAGACCGTGCCCTTTTCCGTCGCCTGGGTGATGGAAATCACGCGCGGTTGGACATGATGTTCATCGCCAATGCCGTGGTAGGCACGCCTGACGGCTTCAACGCGGAGCTTTCCGTCAGTGGTTGGAACCGGGATGAGCTTGCAGCCGGTGAACTTCTCCGGCGCGCCGCATTCGTCGGTATAAACGTGCGCATCTTCGGCGCAAATCACAGCATGGTAGGACTCGGTCAGGGCCTTGAGGCTTAAGCTGTTAGCGGCCGTCCCGTTGAAAACGATGAACACGTCGATGTCAGGACCGAAGTGCTGCTCGAACCTGCGCACGGCCGACTCCGTATATGGATCGTCCCCGTATCCGACCACGTGGCCTTGGTTGGCGTTGGAGATGGCTTTTAGAATATCCGGATGAACGCTGGCATTATTGTCACTGGCGAAACTACGAGCAGGTTTCATGCTGGCTGTAATTTAGCAGAGAGGGAACTTCGGACCTCGGCCGTCGGACCCCGGCCCTCAGACCTCAGCTAGGCACGATCCTCCAGGTCAGAGGTCCAAGGTCTGACGCCTGAGGTGTGAAATTTTCGCCTATCATGAAGCTAACCCGGAAGCCACTCGGACTGTCCAATGTAATTTGGCTGATTTCGGACTCGCATCTCAAAGAGGGATAGGTGCCAAAAGCGCCGCGATCGAGAGCGATTGATGACTAACGGTACACAAATTGTCTGAATCCTTGTGACCTCCATGTCAATCTGAGAATGGAACCCGAAGGGTTTGCCGCGGCGGGTGACCGTTTTTTCACCGGCGCTGGACGTGATGATCGCGAGTTAGTTATGCTTAGCAAGTCATCAGCGAACGCCGCGACAGTCTCGCCCTTTAGTAGATCAGCCCTCCTGTCAGTTACCCTCTTGCGCTAAGTGCTGACGGGCAGTTAACACCTAACCCTTTGGATTGGCTGGAAAAGGCGACACGTTTGTTCGCGATTTAAGGGGACTCATGGCAAAACGGATGATCCTGATGTTGGCCCTGGTGGCCGTGGTTGTCGCGGGCCTCGGCTTTGTGAAATACCGTCAGATACAGGCGGCCACGCAGACTGTTATGCAACCGCCCCCGGAGGCTGTAACAACGGTTGTGGCGAAAGAGGAAAAGTGGTCGGCGACTCTCAGCGCTATCGGCAGTGCTGTAGCGGTGCAGGGCGTGACGGTGAGCGCAGACCTTCCGGGCACGGTAGCTCGGATTGCTTTTGAGTCGGGCCAATCGGTCAAAGAGGGAGACGTGCTGGTGGAGCTCGACACGCGACAGGAGCGAGCTCAACTAGCCAACGTGGAGGCACAGCGCGACCTGGCTCACATTAATTTCAATCGCACACAAGAGCTCGTAAAACAAGGCGTCATCGCCCAGATGGAGTATGACAACGTGGTGGCGCAGCAAAAGGCCACGGACGCGCAGGTGGGAGAGATCCGCGCTACGATTGCGAGAAAAACCATTCGTGCCCCATTTTCGGGGAGCCTGGGCATCCGCCAGATCAACCTGGGCCAGTACCTGGCGGCGGGTGAGGCCATAGTTCCCCTGCAATCGCTAAATCCGATTTATGTGAACTTCAACGTGCCCCAGCAGGAAGGGGTTAAAGTGCACGTCGGTCGCACGGTTCAGGTTACGAGCAACGACGCCGCTGGAACCGCGTTTACCGGGCGGGTTACGGCCATCGACTCGGTGGTGAACGAGTCAACGCGAAACCTTCAGGTACAGGCCACGCTTGCCAATCCTGGAGGCAAATTGCGTCCCGGCATGTTTGTGCAGGTAGAGATGGTGTTCGGGGCGGATCGTTCGGTTATTGCGCTTCCGACGACTGCCATCAACTACGCGCCGTATGGCGATTCGGTCTACGTCGTTTCCGACCTCAAGGACCCGGCCGGCAAGACCTACCGCGGGGTGCGCCAGCAGGCCGTCAAGCTTGAAGGCTCACGCGGTGATCAGGTTGCGGTGGTTTCGGGTGTCAAGCCCGGTGACGAGGTCGTAAGCTCGGGGGTCTTCAAACTGCGCAATGGCGCGGCCGTGCAAGTTAACAATAAGGTACAGCCAGAGAACAGTCCGGCTCCCAAGCCTGAGGACAGCTAAATGAGATTTACTGATCTCTTCATTAAGCGTCCGGTCCTCGCCATCGTTGTCAATCTGGTGATCCTGATCGCCGGCCTGCAGTCCATCCGTTCGCTGAGCGTGCGGCAGTATCCGCGCAGCGATATCGCGATCGTGCAGGTTACCACGGTTTACGTGGGCGCCAACGCCGACCTGGTTCGCGGCTTTATCACTACACCGCTGGAGCGCGTGATTGCCAGCGCCGATGGCATCGACTACATGGAGTCGTCGAGCGCCCAGGGCCTGAGCACGATCACCGTGCACCTGAAGCTGAATTACGACACCAATGCGGCGCTCACGCAGATCCAGGCAAAGCTAGCACAAGTCCGCAATGACCTGCCTCCGGAATCGCAAGCTCCGGTCATCGACCTGCAAACCGCAGACAACGAGTTTGCCGCGCTGTACCTGGGTTTTTCTTCGGCGAATCTCGATGAAAACCAGATAACTGACTATCTGACGCGGGTAGTCCAACCGAAGTTAAGCTCCATCAGCGGAGTACAGCGCGCTGACATTCTGGGCGACCGCACCTTCGCCATGCGAATCTGGCTTAAGCCGGACAAGATGGCGGCGCTCGGTATCTCAGCTTCCTCAGTACGAGATGCGTTGGCAAAGAACAATCACCTTTCGGCACTGGGCCAGACCAAGGGCTCCATGGTGTCAGTAAACCTGATCGCCAACACCGATCTGCGGACGGCGGACGACTTCAAACAGATGGTGGTCAAGGAGGATAAGGGAGTCGTCGTTCGCTTAGGTGAGATAGCTGACGTCGTGCTGGGCGCCCAGAATTACGACCAGGATGTGCGCTTCAACGGCGAGACGGCGACGTTCATGGGGATTTGGGTGCTCCCTACCGCCAACTCCCTCGAGGTCATAAAGAACGTCCGCGCAGCCCTGCCGGATATCCAGTCACAATTGCCTCCAGGCATGAAGGCGGGCGTCCCCTACGATTCGACGGCTTACATCCAGGACGCTATCAATGAAGTGCTCCACACGCTTACCGAGACGCTGCTGATCGTCATCGTCGTCATCTTCTTGTTCCTCGGCTCATTCCGATCGGTGCTGATCCCGGTGGTCGCTATTCCGATTTCGTTGATTGGCGCCGTATTCCTGATGCTGGCGTTTGGATTCACAATCAACCTCCTGACTTTGTTGGCGATCGTTCTCTCGGTCGGATTGGTGGTAGACGATGCGATCGTGATGGTAGAGAACGTCGAGCGGCACATTCACATGGGCAAGCCGCCAGTGCGAGCTGCTCTTGATGCCGCCCACGAATTGGTCGGCCCGATCATCGCTATGACGATCACGCTGGCTGCGGTGTACGCGCCAGTAGGTATCCAAGGCGGCTTGACCGGCGCGCTTTTCCGCGAGTTCGCATTTACTCTTTCCGGGGCCGTGATCGTTTCCGGAGTGGTTGCGCTGACATTGTCGCCAATGATGGGCTCGAAGCTGTTGCGTAGCGGTGCCAGCGAGCGTGGCTTCGCTGGCTGGGTCAACCGCCGCTTCGAGGGGGTGCGTCGCGCGTATTCACGGACGCTGTCGGGGACGCTCCAGTACAGGCCGGTGGTTCTTGTTCTCTGGGCACTGGTTGTCCTGTTGATCGTGCCCTTTTATATGTTCTCGCAGCGCGAGCTGGCGCCGGCGGAGGACCAGGGAGTGGTTTTCGGCGTTATCCAAGCCTCCGCGAACTCCACGATCGATCAGACCAACCTGTTCACGGACCAGGTCTACGACGTCTACCACGCATTCCCGGAGAGTGACAGTATTTTTCAGATCACCTCACCGAGTGGTGGCTTTGGAGGAATGGTCACCAAACCCTGGAGCCAGAGGAAAAAGACCGCTCAGCAACTCCTGGTCGAGTCTGTCGGACCATTGTCGAAAATTCCGGGCATCCGCGTGATCCCATTGACGCCACCGCCGCTGCCGGGGGGCGGAAATTTTCCGGTTGAGTTCGTCATCACCTCCGCAGCGGAGCCCAGGCAGCTCATCGACTTCGCAAACCAGTTGGTGCGGAAGGCGTTCGAGAGTGGCCTCTTCATCTTCGCCGACACTGACCTGAAGTTCGACCAGCCGCAGTCCGAGGTCGTCTTCGACCGTGACAAGCTCCGTTCTCAAGGCGTGGATCTGACCCAAGCCGGCCAGGATCTCGCGACGATGCTGGGCGGGGACTATATCAACCGCTTCAGCATTCAAGGTCGCAGCTACAAGGTCATCCCGCAGATCAAACGCGTCGACCGTTTGACCCCGGATCAGCTGCAACAGATCTACGTCACCGCCGCCGGCAATAAGCTCGTTCCGCTGTCAACGTTCGTCACTCTGAAGAACACGACCGAGCCGCGAGAGCTGAAGAAATTCCAGCAGCTCAACGCGGTGACGATTCAGGGAGTGATCCCGCCGAATGTCCCGCTGGATAAGGCACTGCGTTTCCTGGAGGACCAGGCCAAGCTGATCCTGCCACAGGGCTTTACGGTTGATTACTCAGGGGAATCGCGCCAACTGCGGGTGGAGGGCAGTAAATTCCTCGGGACCTTCTTATTGTCGGCAGTACTGATCTACCTTGTACTGGCGGCGCAGTTCGAAAGTTTCCGCGACCCATTCATCATCCTGATGGGGTCGGTACCACTCGCCCTTTCTGGGGCGCTGATGTTTTCCTTCCTGGGACTGACCACACTCAACATCTATAGCGAAGTTGGGCTGATCACACTGGTCGGTCTGGTATCGAAGAATGGGATTCTAATCGTTGAATTCGCCAATAAGCTGCAGGAGAGTGGGAGCGACAAACTGCGCGCTGTCATCGAGGCCGCGTCGACACGGCTGCGGCCCATTCTCATGACGACTGCGGCCACGGTGATGGGCCACTTCCCTCTTGTGCTGGCTAAAGGTCCTGGAGCGGGCGCTCGAAACAGCATAGGTATCATGCTGGTCAGTGGCATGATCATTGGAACGCTGTTTACGCTATTTGTTGTGCCCTCGATTTACGTGTTGGTAGCGCGTACACACTCACGCGAGTCTATCGAGGAAGGGGACCTCGAGAGCACTATGGGCGAGCCAGCCGAGATGCCCGCCGACTGATAGGCTCTACGGCATGAGCCGCGACGTCCTGATTCTGCGCGAGCCAGAAATCCGTTCTTTGCTCGATCCTCATACTTGCATCGAAGCGATGGAACGGGCATTCGCCGCTTATTCCACCGGACAAGCGCAGCTACCATCCGTGATCCAGCTTGACGTGCCGGAAAAACGTGGTGAGGTTCACGTCAAGGCTGGTCACGTGCGGGGATGGCCTTACTACGCCGTTAAAATCGTCTCGGGATTTCTGGACAATGCAAAGCTAGATCTTGCCGCAAATGACGGCGTGGTCGTGGTGTTCGATGCTCAGACAGGCGCCCCGGCCGCGTTTCTCCTGGACAATGGATTCATTACCGATCTTCGGACAGGCGCGGCTGGAGCCGTCGCCGCGAAGTTTCTGGCTCGGAAGAGAGTGAACGGAGTCGCGGTGATCGGGACCGGCGGGCAGGCACGATATCAGGTCGAAATGCTGGCTTTGGTCAGGAACTTTGCCGAAGTGCGAATCTGGGGACGCGATCCCGACAAAGCCCGCGGCTGTGCAGACGACCTGGGGAGACGGCGCGCAATTCCAGCTTGCCATTTCGCGGTCGCGGATTCGGTTCCGGAGAGCGTCGCGGGCGCCGACGTCGTTATTACTGTGACTGCCAGCCACCAGCCCTTGTTGTGGGCACAATGGTTGAAGCCAGGAGTGACCGTGATCGCTGTTGGTTCTGATAGTCCCGACAAACAGGAACTCGATGTGGACGTGCTGATGCGGGCAGACAAGATCGTGGCAGACAGTCTGCCGCAATGTTTGCGCCTGGGTGAAATTCATCATGCCGTCGCACGCGGTGCAATCATGAAAGAGAAAGTTCACGCCGAACTGGGTGAAGTCATTGCGGGAAGCAAACCCGGACGAATGTCAGACGATGAGATCATTGTTTGTGACCTAACCGGCGTAGGCGTCCAGGATGTGGCGGCCGCAGCGCTCGTGCTGGAGCGGGCCAACGCGGCGGGCGTAGGTGAGAAAGTTTCGATTTGAGGCGGGCCGAATGATAATCAACCACAAAAGACACCAGGGTGCACGAAGGAAAACTCTTGCAGCGAGACCTTCGTGAAACTTTGTGTCCTCTGTCGTTGATCGCTTTTCGCAACAACTCTCGCGAAGGCAGAGTCACTACCGAGGGAACTCCTAGGCGGCGCCGCGACGGGCCGCGATGGCATACACAGACTTCGAGGCGCTCCCCTTCTTCTTCAATTCTTCCAGACTTATATCCACACGCGCCAGACCTCGCAGCGTGTAATCCACGTCATATCCGTAACCCACGCGGATATAGCGGCCGAGACCGAAGTGATCTCCGGGGGTGATCAGCACGGAATGTTCTTGGCGCAGCTTGTCGAATAATGCAGTAGAAGAAATCGGAAGTTTATAGCGGAAGAAGGTGATGGCGCCAGCAACCGGCGGAATATAAGTAAAAATATCGTCGTGAGAGTGGATCCAGGACTCCAATCGCGGCAGATTGCGACGGATGATGGCGCGCGTGCGTTCGAGATTCTTCTCCCGCCGTGCTGGTTCCATTACGATCCGTGCCAGGCGATCGGACAACATTGTCGGAGTCAGCGTAGTGTAGTCGTGATAGGAACAGAGCTTAGCAATAGTCTTTGGCGGGCCGACAATCCAACCCAGACGCAGCCCCGGTAGCCCGAAAGCTTTGGAGAGTCCCGAAGTTATCAGCAACTTGTCATACTGGCCCCAAAACGTTGGCGTCAAGGGCCCTTTGACTTCCGCGCCGCGATAGATCTCATCCACCAGCAGCCAGGCATTCGCTTTACGCGCGACCCGGAGTAATTCGTCCATTTCTTCCTGGTTTAACACTGCGCCGGTGGGATTGTTGGGGTTGGTGACAACGATCAGGCGAGTTTTCCTGCTCACGGCACGGCGAAGCCCTCCAATATCCAGCGCCCATCGCGGTTCGCCGTTTTCCTGCTTCTCCACCAGATGAAACGCGGTGGTTTTTGTGGCAAAGGCACGAGACAGCCCCCAGGACTGGAGATAATTGGGCAGCATGACGGCGGCGTGATCACCCTTCTCGAGCAGTCCCCAAAGAGAGGTGAAGTTGGCTTCGGAACCCCCATTGGTGACCAGCACATGATCGGGCGTCGCACCGTACCATTGGGCAATGTGCTCACGAAGCTCCTGCGAGCCGTTGGATTCGGGATATTTCAATCCCAGAGAGAAAAACGCAGCAGGATCAGAGCCCTCCAGAATCTCTTCTACTTTTAGGGGGAGAACTCCGCTTTCGGACAGGTTGTATTCAACTTCGTTTTCGTATAAGCACTGCGTTCTTTCCATGCGGAAGAGATCGATGCGCACGGTTTCCTCCAGTCGGGTATCGAAGCCCAAGACGGCAAATCTAGCAGAGGAAGGAAGTGGTGTAAATCAGCGACCATCGAAGAATTGTGACCTGGGGGCACTACCACGGTTACTGCTCGACTCGTTGGAGCGCTGCTCCGAGCACCTTGCCTTGTCCGCGTTCCTGCACGAAAGCAATCAGCCGCAAATTCGTATGATCGGTTTTGGGGTCGAGTTTGATATGGACGTCCTGGGCAAAGTTCTTGCCTTTGTCTACACTGCCAACTTTTGTGAGGCTCTGAACGACAGCGACGTGAGTCAGGCGCCGTCCGTGGTTTTCGCCGCCTGAGACCTGCGATTCTACGTGGTTCAGAGCAACCGCCACATAGATATCCGCTTTGTGGGCGGAGGAAGAGTCGGACGAGGCATCGGCTTCAACATGGGCAGAGAGCGCGCCCGGATTTCCCAGAGATACGGCAGAAATGCGGACTGGAATCTTCTGCAAATCACGAGCCTTCTCGATTGCCTGCTTCGCCGAAGGACCGTTGCTACCGAGGAACTGGGTCGTGCCATCAACAACCATCTCTGGTGTGTAAACGGTGTGCAAGCCGAAGTGGTCGGCATAAGAACCTTGGCGATCGGTGAAGAAGTGAGAAGAGTAGGGGTCCTTCCAACCGATGTGGTCCCAGTAATCGACGTGTTCGCTGAGTACGATCAACTGGGTTCCAGAGATTTCCTGGGTTCGGTCAAGTTCTTCCAGCAGAGCATCTGCCGGAGGGCAACTGGAACAGCCCTCAGAGGTAAACAGTTCAACCAGGACCGGGGATGACTGTGCCGCGTGAGCGGCGCCTGAGAGCGTCCAGATCGCAACGAAGCCAACCAATAACAGACTCGTCAATTTAGTCATTCGACATCCTTTTTGATGACCGCGTAGCTACACTGGATGTGCGGACCATAAGAAAAGTTACAAGCTGCGACGAGTTCCTGATCGAAAGTGAGCGATTTCATTCTGGACTATAATCACGAGAATTCGTATCCTCATGCGCAAATTCCTATCTCTTGGACTGCTTCTTCCGCTATTTGCATCTGCACAGAAAGTTGCCCCGAAAACGCCAGTCCCCCGCTTCCAGGATGCAGCCCAACAAGCGGGGCTGACCATTTCTCATATTTCTACACCCGAAAAGAAATACATCGTGGAGTCGATGAGCGGCGGCGCCGGGTTGATCGACTGCGATAACGACGGCAAGCTCGACATCATCGCGGTGAATGGATCGACGATCGATCGCTTCCGCCAAGGAGGCGATCCCATGATAACTCTGTATCACCAGGACGCGGATTTCAAATTCACTGACATTACGAAGTCTGCCGGACTCACGCGCAAGGGTTGGGGTATGGGCTTGGCCGTCGCCGACTACGACAATGACGGGCTGCCTGACATCTACGTCACTGGTTTTGGCGGCAATGCGCTCTATCACAACCTGGGCAATTGCAAATTTGAGGATGTCACCGACAAAGCCGGAGTGGCGGCAGGTGGATTCAGCACGGGCGCCGCATGGGCGGACTACGATAAAGACGGACGCGTCGACCTGTTCGTTTCGCGCTATGTTCACTTCGACATCGACAAGCTTCCGGACTTTGGCAGCGACGAAAAGAATTGCCGCTTCAAAGGGATCCTGGTGCAGTGTGGACCGTGGGGCATGATCGGGGAATCCGATCTTCTGTTTCATAATCGAGGGGATGGAACTTTTGAAGAGGTCTCTAAAAAGGCCGGTGTGGATGATCCAAATCGCTACTACGGATTGGGAGCCGTCTGGGGCGACTATGACAACGATGGTTGGCCGGACCTCTATGTGGCCAACGATGCCGGCCCGAACTACCTCTACCACAACAAGCACGACGGCACGTTTGAAGAAGTGGGCATGCTTTCTGGAGTGGCGCTCGGCGGCGATGGGCAAGTGCAGGGCTCCATGGGCGTTGATTGGGGCGATTATCTGCATGAAGGCCGGCTCTCGATGTTCGTGACCAACTTTACCGAGCAGCCCGACACTCTCTACCGCAATCTGGGCAAGGATGGATTCTCTGACGTGAGCTATCCCGCGAAGCTAGCGAAGCCAACCTATCCGTATGTAGGCTGGGGAACCGCTTTTTTCGATATGGATAATGATGGCTGGCTGGATATTTTCGTCGCCAATGGACACGTGTATCCGCAGGTGGATTCCATTCCCGGCGGAGCCTCTTATCGCGAGCCTCTGCAGCTGTTCCGCAATATGCGCGACGGCACTTTCGAGGATGTCTCCAGCGTTCTCTCTGGAATTCCGCCGCACAGCCGGCGCGGCGCGGCCTTTGGCGACATTAACAATGACGGAAACATTGACGTGGTTCTAGTCAACGTCGGCGAGCCACCTACGTTGCTGCTCAACCAGGGCGGAAACGCAAATCATCGAGTGCTGTTCAAATTGGTGGGCACGATCAGCAACAAGATGGCCATAGGCGCCCGGGTCACAGTCAAGGCAGGAAAGCTGGTGCAGTTCAGCGAAGTGAGGGCCGGCGGCAGCTACATTTCACAAAACGACCCGCGCTTGCATTTTGGCCTGGGCGGCGAAGCTCTCATGAACGAAGTCGAGATCAAGTGGCCGAGCGAGAAAGTCGAAGTGTTGCACAACATCCCTACAGACTTCATTTATACCCTAGTTGAAGGCGAGGGCATCAAGGAGAAGTCCGCCTTGCCCAAGCTGTAATCTCGCCTAATCCTCCAGTACCTTATCTACTAACTGCCCGACTGCACGCTGTGCCTCCAGGATAGAGCTGCGATGGTCCATGATGCCGGCGAGATCAGTATTGGCGAAGGCAATCCTTCCAAAAGGAGCGGCGCGCAGAACATCGGCGGGAGCAGGGTTGCCGTCTTTGCCGAAAAAGAATCCAGGTTGCGGATTCAAGTACGCGTGACCCCACCGGTTCAGAATGATGCCAGCAATGTCGCGGCGTGCATCGAAGCCGGCACGCGCGAACATATCAGTGAATTGTTGCCGAATCTGGCGCTCATAGTCACGAAAGGGCGTCGACAACATCTCGCCGCGCCCTCGATGTCCCTGCTCGACCACTGGGACGCCGGGATAAGAATAGAGATGCTTTAGAGTCAGAACTACAGGCGAGTCTGGCCCGATGGTCGGGGAATCCGCCCCTATGGTCGCAACTTTGCGGACTTCAGTGTAGTTGCCAATCCCCTCGAACCAGCGGCAGCCGGTAATTCCCAGCTTGTAAAGAAAACGCCAGTCGCGCAACGCAACATTCGCCATCAGGCATGGAGAGCGATAGAACTGCGCGTAAGCATCGCGGTGGGTCTGAGGCAAATCGCGAACTATGTTTTTGGTGGTCCAGCCGCCGCCTGCCATCACCACGGTGCGCGCCTTAACTCTATAAACTTTTCCGCCGCGCACGTATGCGACCCAGACAAATTGCGCTTTCGCGGGATCGCCGTCATGTTTGACCCAGACCGCGGTTGAATTCAAACGAATGCGCGCCGCCGAAGCCGGTTGATCGAGCGCATCGAAGTTCACCCGATTGCGGCAGACCGCTTCCACGGTGTGCGGACCGGCAATCGATGCAGGAATGAGAGTCTTGGTGATCAACCGAGCAAATCCTGTATTTCCACCGGGAAACATCTGGTCGCTGTCATCCCCATCACTGAGTGGATGCAGCATATCGGCAGCATAGTCGGCGTAGGCGGAGAGCGCGTCAGGTCCGAGGCCGGAACCACCGCCTTCGACCGGAGAGAGAAACGTGCGAATCGTCTCCCGGCTAATGCCGTAACGTTGCATTAAGTTTTCTTCGATAGTGATGGTATCGAGGTGACGGGAAATTGCGTCCCCATGATACTGGGGCCGATTCTCCTCTTGCAGCGGTCCCTGTCGCCACCTGAGCAATTCCGCGCATGCATTCGCGGAAATGGGCGCGCCATCCAGCTTTCGGCCCCACGGATCGATAACCCAAGTGCCGGGATTCTGGCCGAATTTGGCCCCGAAATAGAATCCATAGGTTGACGGCTCGCTGCCCAGCATCTGGTATGGCGTATGCCCCAGCGGCATCTCCGGTCGCCCGCCTGCCCAGCGCTGATACTCGAGCTGGGGTGAGTTCATGCCAATGGACTCGTAGAATCGCGCAATAAAACTGCGCGGATATTGAACGAAGAAAACTGCTGATCCCTGGTGCGCGATCAAGCGCTGTCCGTCCACCATGAATTCGTTGCGCTTGGCTTCCCCGCCAAAAATTGGATGATTGTCGAGAACCAAACACTTGTGGTTCTTTCCCGCCTCCCTCTGAAAGAAGAGTGCAGCAGCCAGCCCGCTGATACCACCGCCGACGAGTACACAATCGTAGATTTCTCCGGTGTCGATAAGGCCCGAGGGCAGCAGGTCAAATTCGCGATCGCGGATGCGATGGCCAACGTCTAGAACTTCCTGAGTATTCCCATTTGAGTAACGATAGTCGCCAACACCGCCGTAGCCAGTCCAGTCTTCTTCACCGAGGAGACGAGCGGGCGTCGCGGAAGTCAAGAGCAGAGAGCCTGAGGCCAGCAATGTGGAATTCAGAAAATCCCGGCGCGTGATGCGCTGACTCATGCCGAGAGCCTCTTCCTGGCGATCGTATAGCTGAGAACTCTTATGTCGCAATGTCAGCTCCCCAAGAGGGATTTCGAGCCTATCACACCCGAAACAAATGCGAAGCCGGCTTCCGAGCCGTCTGTCGGATTTCGGGAATGAAGTAGAGATATCCTCTGCAGAGAGAACCTGCGATATAGACTCGTGCGATAAGGAACCAAATAGAACATCCAATTTCATGCAAGATTCAAGAGTCTCTACGATTTCAGCAATCCTTCATCAGATGTGCCCGAGATGCCGCGCCGGCAAGATATTCCGTTCGTCGATTTTTGCTGGCTTTCCCAAAATGCATGAACGCTGCGCGCTTTGCGGTCTGAAGTTTGAGCGGGAAGCAGGTTATTTCCTGGGCGCTATGTATATCAGCTACGGGCTCGCTCTGTTTAGCATCATGGGGCTTGCCATACTGCTCTGGAGCTATACTCGATGGTCTCTCCAGAAGACGATCGTCGGGGCGCTCTTGCTTTTTTTGCCGCTTGCTCCTCCTCTTACCCTCTTTTCGCGCGTGCTGTGGATCTACCTCGACCAGGCGATCGATCCGGAAAAACCGCTGCAATGAGTTTGACAAAATCTGTCATTGCGTTGATTGGTAACGTCAGCGATCCTGTGCAAGCCCCTGCTTCAAACGTACCTTTTCGCGTAAGCACTTGATTTTCCATCAAAATCCAGGCTTTGCAGTGCAGATCGCTATGGCAATTCAAATGCTTCTGCAGGAACGGACGACCTGACATTCGAACGAGGTTTCAAGAGCGCCACGTCTGAGAGGCCTGCTTGCAAAGTGGTAAGGAAAAACGCCGTCACAGACGGATCAAGATGGTTCTGCCGGTGCGAATATCCGGCCGGGACGCCTCTAACAAACCGGTAAATGAACTCGCCCATACATTAGACATAACTCCCAACGGAGCCCGACTGGGGGCCATCCGCCAAGCCCTGAAAGCCGGCGACCAACTCACGCTCCAATACCACCAGCGCAAGATTCAGTTCCGTGTAGTTTGGGTCACGCAGCTCGAAGGAACAAAGGAGTATCAAGTCGGTCTGGAATCTACGGGCGGTAGCGGCGAGACCTGGGGATTGGAACTTACTGACTGCGAAATGACGGATGAATACTCCAAACCCGTCAACGCCTGACGACCGCTGCGACAATCACTGCTGATTACGCGGCAGTGTGCTGCTCAAATCCGTCTCGCGCAACTCAGCGGTTGCTGCCTCTCCTGAAGGTCCCTCTTGTTGGCGTTTCTGCCACTCGGTTTCGGTCGGCACGGTTATAGCCTCGAGCTTTTTCCTTTTTAACGCAGTATTGATTGCAGGGAGTTGCCGGTCCGTGAGCTTGCGGAAGTCGACGATAACGTCTTCCAGTTCGCGTCCGAGTGACGCAGCTCGAGCCACCTGATAATCTCCGGGTCGTCCCTCATAGCTGTTGACATTGCCATACAGTTCGCCGAGATGTTCCCGGATGCGCTCTTCTCCTGTGATCATGCCGCCTTCTTTGGTGGCCACAATTCTCGAGCGAAGTTTTTCACACTCGTCGCTGAGCTGTTGCAGACGGGCGCGTAGCGGATCTTTCTCAGTGAGTTTGGCAGTGCGGGCGGCGGCGGAGTCGCGGACAGATCCGATCGCGCGCGCGGCATAGCTCATGTGGCCCAGCAGGTTGTAGAGTTTCATGGCCAGATCGAACTGCGCTTTGCGGTCTTCAACCGTAAACTTGGCCCGCGGATCGAGAACCACTTTCAGCGGCGCGCTGTAAACCTGGTCGCCCTTCGTCATCTTAACGGTGTACGTGCCGGGCAGCACGCGCGGACCCTGAGTGGCGCCAAAAAGGGCGCTGGCGGCGGGTGTGACTACCGGAGGCTTGAGCCGCATCGACCAGCTGGCGCGATTCACGCCGCGATGTTTGCTGCCGCCGACTGTGTCCAGCAACTTGCCATCCTGATCGAAAATTTCGATCTTTAAGTCTCCGAAAATATGCCGGCGCCGTTGGTAATAAGTAATGAAGGCCTCAGTGGGACGACTGGGTCCGACGTAGGTTTCGTCGCCCTCGGGCCAGCCGCCGTTAGCATTGAAGTATTGAATAGCAGGTGGTCCCTCAATGAGCGTCGCGTCCTTCTCCATCAAAGCGGGCGTGAGAGCGCGCAATGAAGAAATGTCGTCGATGATCCACATGCCACGTCCATGGGTAGCCATGACCAGGTCCGACTCACGAGGATGCACCGCTAAATCGCGCACCGCTACAGCAGGAAAATTGCTCCCTTTGTACTGCGCCCAGCGCTGGCCGCCATCCACCGAGATCCAGAGACCAACTTCGGTTCCAAGAAAAAGAAGACTGGGATCTACCTTGTCTTCCTTGATGACGTGCGCGTACCCACTGACCCCATTCTGCTGCACGGGCAGCGCGGTCCAGGTCTTTCCGTAGTCGGTGGTTTTATAAGCGTACGGCTTCAGGTCACCAAAGGTGTGCCGATCGAAAGTGGCATACGCGGTGGCTTCGTCGAAACGGCTGGCCTCAACCGTCGAAACCCATGAGTTCTTGGCGAGGTTGGGAACATTGCCTACAACGTTAGTCCAGGTCTTGGCGCCATCGCGCGTGATCTGAAGGTTTCCGTCGTCAGTTCCAACCCAGATGATCTGCCCATTCTTCGGTGACTCCGAAATCGAATAGATGGAGGTATGCATTTCTGCTGCGGAATTGTCGATGGTGACTCCACCTGACTCTTCCTGCTTCTGTTTTTCAGGATCGTTGGTAGTGAGATCAGGAGAGATGCGCTCCCAAGATTGGCCGTGGTCGCGGGAACGGAACAGGAACTCCGCCCCGATATAAACGGTTCCCTTCTCATTGGGGCTCATGTGGATGGGCGTGTTCCAGTTGAAACGCAGCTTCTTCTCGCCATACTCGGGAAGAGGCTGAATGTCACGATTTTCGTGAGTGTACCGATTGACCCGGCCAATGTCGCCGCCCTGTGATTCCGCGTAGATGTAGGCCGGATCGGATGGATCCTCAAACATCCAGAAACCATCGCCGCCGTACATATTTTCCCAACGCGAATTAGTAACTCCGCCCGGGTAGGATGAGTCGCCGACCCAGGAGGAATTGTCTTGCAACCCACCGTAAACATGGTAGGGATTCGCGTTATCGAGACTCACGTGATAGAACTGCGAAACCGGCAAGTTGAACTGATGTTTCCAACGCGTTCCGCCGTCTTCACTGCGCCACAGGCCGCCGTCATCGCCGGTATAAACCACATTGGGATTTGCGGGATCGATCCAGATATCGTGAAAGTCGCCGTGAGCTCCGCTAGAAACTATGCTGAAACTCTGCCCACCGTTGACGCTGAGCAAAAGCGGCCCATCCGGTTTGAAAACCTTATTTTCATCTTTGGGATCGACGATAAGGTTGCCGAAATAGAAGGGACGCCAGATCATAAACCGGCTGGAATCCAAGCGGTTCCAGGTCTTGCCGCCATCGTCGGAACGAAACAGCGCACTACTCTTCGACTCGATGTTGGCGTAAACAACTTGCGGCTTGGCGGGTGCTACGGCCATCGCTACTCGACCCCATGGCTTTTCCGGCAGCCCTTTACTATTGCTTTCGTTGAGTTCTGCCCAATGCTCGCCGGCGTCAGTGGATTTGTACAATCCGCTGCCGGCACCACCCGAGCGAAACGTCCAGCCCTTGCGCCGGAAATCCCATAAGGAAGCAAAGATCGTGTTGGGTTCCTGCGGGCTCATAGCCATAAGACCGCAACCGGTGGATGCGTTGGCACCAGCGAGCACTTTTCTCCAGGTCTTGCCGCCATCGGAGGTTTTGTAAACACCACGTTCGTCGTTGTCATCCCACAAATGGCCGGTCGCGCAGGCGTAAACCGTGTTGCCATCCTTGGGATTAACTAAGATCTTCGCGATGTGTTCGGAATCCTTCAGTCCCACGTTTGTCCAGTTTTCGCCGCCATCGGTGGACTTGTAGATTCCATCTCCAACCGAAACGCTATTCCGCACCCACGACTCGCCGGTGCCAACCCAAACGATCTGGGAGTTAGATGGATCGATGGCGACCGCGCCAATCGACTGAACACTCTGCCGGTCGAACACTGGCTTGAACGTGGTGCCTCCGTTCACCGACTTCCATACGCCTCCGCTGGCTGAACCCGCAAACACGGTAACCCGGCCATTTTCGTTGACGCCCGTAACCGCCGCAATGCGTCCGCTCATAGTCGCGGAGCCGATGTTGCGGGCGGGCAGCCCTGAAATCGTGGCGGCGTCAAATTTAACGGGCTGCTGAGCGGAAACGGCGATCGATAGGAACAAAGTTCCCAGGGCCAATCCCAGATTACGAGCACAACCTGAGCGAGCAGTCATCTGTAAGAATCCCTCTTCGCGAATTCAAGTTATTGCCAAACGATGGGCCGTTCAATTTTTCGCGGTTTCCTGTTTTTCTTTCTTGAGAGACGCCGGCACCGCGAACTCGGGAGTTTCGAGTGGCACATTTACTTCGACCTTTTCGTATGTAACGTACTGCCAGGAACTGGGATCATTCTTGGGGCCGGAAGCGACCGAGAATGGGAACATCACGCCCCCAGCCTGCTTATAAGAGCCGAGGTCGATGAGGTTTTCGCGGATCGATCCGCGAATAAATTCCTGCGTCTCCTTACGGATTTCAAGGTACGTATCCGGATCAAGGTAGTAGTAGACGATGTCACCATTCTTGAGCGTGACCTTCAGCCGAAGAGCGTCATCGCCATCAACGACGTCGTGGCCCAGGTATTCAACTCGGTTCCCTTTTTCCCGGTAATCGACCATCGGCCCATCGAAGTCGGCGTCAATGAGAATGTCCCGCATATCGTCGTCTCCCATGAGCATGGGATCCTTCTTTCCGCCAAAGGGCTGGATTTGCCAACCCGTAGACCCGTCATAGGCTTGCACTGCAGTCATACCCTGGATAGAAAAAGTCTCTCGCACCAAATTCGGACGCATGTTCTCCTGGCTCACCTCGGCGGGAGGAATATTGGGACCGTCCATTTTGCCGGTCATGCGAACCGTCTTGATCGCTTTGATCTTCTCCATTCCACCTTTGGCCTGAATATTTTTGTCCACCAACTCTTCCGCGGTTTGGGATGAAGCCAAAAGGCTGCAGTAAAGTACCGTCAGCAAAATTAGAAAGTTACGGCGCATGCCAAGAGCTCCTGTGAAAGATTGCGAGGGGACAAAACAGTCCTTCACGTCCCTTCGACGTACTTGACTGGGATTTGTAACCAAGTTGTCAGGAAAAACAGTGAAAACAGAATCGGATTTTAAGGAAGTTCGATCCATCACGCGTGAAACATTAGCTTCGGCAAACAAACCCGCTATTTGGGACTGCCTACTCTATTTGATTCTCAGGCCGGTGACAAGCCAACCCTTCTCACCCAATGCTATTCAAAGGCCTTTCGGGAATAGTTTGTTATCTCTTCGGCTGCAGCGGCGGTTCAATCCCGCATTTGGGCGATGGAATAGTTCACCCCGTACCTCGCTTAGCAACAAGTCTATGGGTGTTTAAGAAATCAAACCGGTATGCTAATTCTGAGCATCAAACGGCCCACCATGAGGAATAATTCCACCATGCACCGATTTCTAACTTTACTTTGGGCGCTTCTGCTGACCGTGTGCGCGCTCGCGCAACAGGATGTCGCTCCCGCCGAGCCGACGGATCAAACTCCGCTGTTCCACGTCAGGGTGATTTCGCGCAGCACCAACGCGGTGAACTATCGCCATCGTGGCGGCTCGACCACGGTGGATTTCAAGGGAACTGACCTCCTGCCAGAGGCTAGTGGCCGCGCCAAGGTCGACAGCAAGGCAGGACGCCTGGAGATTAGCGCTGAGTTCTCCCGCTTCCAGCCGGCAACCAAATTTGGTCCCGAATACTTGACCTATGTGCTTTGGGCCATCACACCTGAGGGCCGCTCGGTCAACCTGGGCGAGGTTGTGCCCAACAGTGGGGGAAAAGTTAGCTTGTACGTCACCACCCAACTTCAGGCCTTCGGCTTGATCGTAACCGCCGAGCCTTATTTCTCCGTGATCCGGCCCAGCGATAAAGTAGTCGCGGAAAACATCATCCGCCAGGAAACCAAAGGTCTCGAACAACCGATACACGCGAGATTCGAGATGTTGGAATCCGGACAATATACCGTGGATTTGCCGGCGACCAAGCTTCCCGCAACCACGGCTGATCCCAAGACTCCGCTTGATTTGCTTGAAGCGCGCAACGCCGTGGCCATCGCGCAAGCTGCCGGAGCGGCTCAATACGCGCCCGATACGCTGCAAAAAGCCAAAGACCTTCTGGCTCAGGCCGAGGACTACCTCCGCCGAAAGCAGGGTAGAACTCCCATTGGGACGGTAGCCCGCGGAGCGACGCAGACCGCCGAGGACGCGAGGGTACTGACTCTGCAAAAGAAAGAGCAGGAGAGGATCGCGGCTGAAAAGCGGGCCATGCAGGAGGCGCAGGAGAAAGCTGAGGCGGAAGCCAAAGCGTCGGCTGAAGCAGAGGCCCAAGCCAGGGCTCAGGCCGAAGAAGACGCGCACAGGCGTGCGCAAGCCGAAGCTGACCAGGCCAGTGCGGAAACGGCCAAGGCCCAAGCCGACGCAGCCCGGGCAGCAGCTTTGGCAGAGCAGCAGAAAGCCCAAGCCGCCGCAGCCGAGGCGATTCGTCAAAAAGAAGAAATGCGAGAGCGTCTTCTTAAACAGCTCAACCAGGTTTTGGAAACCAAAGACACAGCGCGCGGCCTGGTGGTCAGCATGCCGGATGTGCTCTTTGACAGCGGCCAGTACACGCTAAAACCTGCGGCCCGGGAGCGGCTGGCAAGAATTTCGGGGATTGTGCTTGCGTATCCGGACCTCAGACTGGAAATCGAAGGCCATACAGACAGCATCGGCAGCGACGAATACAACCAATCACTATCGGAGAAGCGCGCCGCTACGGTGCGCGATTACCTGGTCAACGCAGGCGTGCCGATCAACAGTGTAATTGCGCGCGGCCTGGGTAAGAATGATCCAATAGCCGATAACTCCACCGCAGCGGGCCGAAAACTGAACCGCCGCGTGGAGATGATCGTTTCCGGCGACGTAATTGGGAACCGAGTCGGACCGAACCCCAATCCCGGAGGTCCGCAGTGAGAAACGGGCGGTTGGAATTCGGATCCTCGAACGCCGAGGCGAGCGAAATCCCGCCTGCAGCGCGAGACGATCTCCACGACGGGACCAGAACTAAGCGGCCTTCTTTTCGCGTCTCACTCTCGCCCACCGGGCCCGCTGTGCCGCGGCGATCTTCTTGCGCGCAGCCACTGACAAGCGCGGCCGTTTGCCGGTTCTCTTGTTCCCGTTGGCGCCAGGTTCCACGATTTTGGCGAGACTGGCAATGGCGTCTCGAAGGCGCTTCAATTGTTTCTGCTCTTTCCGGAGTTCCTTCAGCACGCGAGCAAAGTTACCCATAGTTACTCCCCGTCCTCAGTATAAGTCGTTGGAAATCATCCCGGGCGGTGGTCGTGCGGATGTCCGGCACATGACCGTTGCGTCGCCTCCACCTCTAGCCCGCAGACCATACACAATCTATCTTCCCGTCTTGCGGCAAAACATTATACGCCTCAAACCCCAGCGAGGGGCTCGGTCTGACTCAAATAACTGCTATCTGAAGTTGGCGAGCTACTAGAGTTCGATCGATGACTTTCAAAAAGGGAGCCTAGTTAGACCCGAATCTACGCAATCAGACCATGGGCATGGTAGCTAAAAGCTCAAGCGGTTTTTCATAGCGGACGAACTACCTGGAGATTACCCCTGCAGCATCGTACGGCGCGATACCTATGCAAAGTCTTGCCTCTATCTATCGAGCGCGAGTGTCAATAACAAAACACCAATGCAAAGTCTAGTAAAAGAAATTTCTTTTCCCGCGCATTTTAGAGCAACTTACGGTTGACAGTTGCAGTCGCCTCCGGTCATGATGTCCCACACTTTCCGGGCGTCTCTCGCCCACTCTGGAGCGTTCCTATGAATTCAGCCACCAGCGCCACTTTCCGGGCATTGTGCGTGTACTTGTTGCTTTCGTCGGTATTCGCGAAAGATAAGCCTAACCTCAAGAGTGATCCCAACGATTCGGGATATACCAGCCCCTATCTTTCAAGCATCAATCGCGCAGCGGTCACAAAGGAGACTGACGATCCGCGGGCGCGGCAGGAGGCGCAACGCGAGAATCGAGGCGGCAATCCACGCTTCCAATTTCAAGTGCTCAAAGAAGCGGCGAAAGAGCGTATACAGTTCGCACATCTGCTGCCAGGGACCGCGGCCTCTCCGTCAAGTGTGCCCCAATGGGTAAATATCGGGCCCACCGAGAACAATTACATCCAGAATGGTGTGAGCTTGCACGTAACTGACAGCGGACGCATGCGTTCGATCCTGCCGGATCCAACTAACCCCGACGTAGTTTATTTACTGACCTCCTCCGGTGGATTGTGGAAGACGACGAACTTCACAGCTGCGCATCCGACCTGGGCGCCAAGGACTGACGCCACGATTACCACCTCGGGAGGCGCCGCTGCCTTCGGCAGAAACTTTAGTACGATTTATGTCGGGTTAGGCGACCCGTTCCAGAACTTTCATTCCACCGCTGGCTACATGATTAAAACGACGGATGGCGCCACGACCTTCAGCTCGCCGATAGTTCTACCCAACGTAACTACGATCAGGGACGTCAAAGTCGATACCAGCGGAGCCCAGGACATCATATTCGTCGCCACAGATTTCGGTCTGTATGTCTCCACCGACAGCGGGCTAACGTATAACCGTGCTTCTGACAACGTCTTCCTGGATAACTCAGCTTTCGGGCTCTTCAGCACCACAGTTTGGAGCCTTGCCAGGACAAGTGCCGGCTGGCTGGCGACAACCGAAAATCCCGCAGTGGGTGATCCCAAAACCGACGGTGTGGGCGCTATCGCGATATCGACCGACCATGGCACTACCTGGCAGCCTATAACGAACAACAACAACATCTTCAGCGGAGCTGGCCGCACAACTTTGGGAGTCGGAGTCCCCGGAGACAAGAGAGTTTACGCCTTCGCAGCAGACACCAACGACGTGAAACAACTGGATCTTTTCCGTTCCGAAGACGGTGGACAAAACTGGAGCGCGCGGCACATCACAAAAAGAAAACCCACCAATCCCAATCCGGACCAGCCCAATCTGGATTTAATGCAAATACAAGCTTTCTACAACCAGATGGTTCTGGTTGATCCCACAGACAGCAGCCGAAACACGGTTTACCTGGGAGGAGAACTCAGTTCCGTAAAGAGCAGCGACGGCGGCAATACCTGGACCGTGATTGCAAACTGGCTGGCGCAGTTCGGATTGCCATACGTTCACGCCGATTATCATGCCGCCGCCTTCACCTTGCTGCCGGGGGGAAAATCTATGCTCTTTTTCGGGACCGACGGAGGTCTCTTTACCAGCCAGGATGGTGGCGCAACCTGGGACAATAATCACAACGACGGTATAGTTTCGCTGCTAGGTTATTCGATCAACTCAACTCCCGGTCGTCCCGAGACTTCCATTATGGGACTGCAAGACAATGGCACCTTCGTTCGCAAGGGAAACAGTGATATTTGGGAGCAGCCCATCGGCGGAGATGGTTTCGGCGTGGCATGGAGCCAAGCCAATGACGATGTTGTTTTAGCGACGGTGGAATTCTCTCTGATCTTTCGCAGCAACGTAGATGACCCTCTCTTCCAGAGCGAGTTTTTTAACGCGTTCAGCGGCATAGATCGCAATTTCGCCACGTTCAACACTGCGTTGGCCACACCTAGAGCGACCGCCGATCCCACCGGTCACGCCTTCTTTACCTATACCGGAGGAGCAATTTATCAGACTACCGATGGCGCCCACACTTGGGTGAACATCGGTCAGAATGGGCTTGAACCCGGCCAGCCATCGTCCGGCATTGGCGCAGCACGGGTATTCCGTGACACCGTTCATGGGATCGGGGTTAGCCCGGAAGCGAATGGATTAAGCAACGTAGCGGTAGTTTGCAACGCTGGTTGGGTGGTTATAACCCACAATGGTGGGCGTCATTGGCGCCAGACGCCTTTGATTGGAACCGTTCCGAAGTGGCAAGGGTTCAACGCAAATGTCGAGTGGGCCGACAATAAGACTCTGTACGTCGCCTCAGAAAGCCCGATTCCGGGAGCCCGCGTTGCCAAGTCAACCGACGGAGGTTTCACTTTCACGGATTCCAGCAACGGACTCCCTGATGTGCCGGTGAACCGTGTGCTGGTGAGCCCCGTGGATTCAAGCACGCTCTATGCGGCTACATTCCTCGGAGTTTACCGTTCGACCGACGCGGGGGCGACTTGGTCCCGCTTCGGTACGGGACTGCCACAGGTAGAAGTCCGTGACCTGTACATGCCTCCCGATGGCTCCTTGCTGCGAGTTGCAACTTATGGTCGCGGCGTTTGGGAGACCAAGCCGTAGAGAAAATGTAAACCGTATACTTTGCGAGTGTCATGTTTTTTCATAAGGCCGCTCCTCAGCGGCCTTTGTTTTCAGTGGTCCGGTCGGAGCCCACGAATGAAAGCAGCTCAAGTCTTGTGCTTTGGGGCGATTTTGCTGTGGGTTCACCCAGTCACCACCGCTTCGGAACTCCAACTGGCGGATCTTCCAGATGCAGTACGCACAACCATCCTTGAGCAATCCCAACACGCAATTATTCGCCACCTAAAAAAGACATTGCGAGATGGGCACGAACTCTATCAGGCTCAGATCAAGAGCTCGACTTCGAGTAAGACCGTTCTCGTGGACGAGGGCGGCGCAGTTCTCGAAATCGACGAAGCGATCCCCTTGCCGCAAGTGCCCCCTGAAGCGCGAAAGGCGATTGAGAGTTCAGTAGCCAACGGCAGGATCAAGAAGTTAGAAGCTATAAAATTGCCGTCAGGCGTGATCGCGGCCTATCGCGTCGAGTTTGAAAGAAACGGAAAACGGTCGGAACTAAGACTCTCGCCAGACGGGCGACTGGTGCCAGAATAAGGTTTGCGCGCTAGTTGGGGCATGGAAATTTCTGCTGGTTTGACAGGCCTCATTAAATGAAAGAAAATGCGCCCCCATGAGTAGTGTGGGGGCTTCGGCGCTGGCCCGAGGTAAGGAGCTGGCGGGCCGGTTTTCCTATCTTCTTGTATTTCTCCTGGCACTCCTGATGTTGTCTCCTTTTGCCGCTGCGAGTGGGGGCCTTCGAGGCAAACTACTTTCGCTTTTGGCCGGGCTTGCAGTATTGGCCGCTCTATACTCCATAAGTGACCAGCGCAGGGTGCTGCGGTTTGGCTTGATATTGGCAATTCCTGCGTTCCTCCACAGAATCACGGCATCGAATGGTCCGCCATCCCCGATCGGACTGGCTGGTCTCATCTGTTCCATTCTGTTTGATTTGTTTATCACCTTCTTCATCCTGGTCGCGGTTGGCCGTGATGAACGCATTCGGAGCGAGACTATCTACGGCGCAGTTTGTGCCTATATTACGTTGGGATACGCTTTCGCGAATATGTATGTACTGCTAGTTCATTTGCAACCGAGTGCCCTTTACCTGGATCCGCTTCTGAACACCCACAAAGTTGCACTGAGGCCAGATCTCATTTTCTACAGCTTCACGACTTTGACTTCGTTGGGCTGCGCCGGCATAAGTCCGGCCACGGCTGCTGCACGATCTCTGACCATGCTGGAAACGATCGTGGGCGTTATGTATCTCGCTGTGCTGGTAGCAAGGCTGATCGGCTTGCACACATCGCAGCGAGTCGCAAGGTGAGTGACACCTCGTCATTCTCTGAACGTGGCGCGAGCTCCGGTCTCGGCTTTTCCCTTCTTGCTCCGAGGTTGAAATTCGCCACGCTGCGATACGGCTCTGCACGACTTGACAACGCCC
The DNA here is from genome assembly GCA_963696025.1 of uncultured Acidobacteriota bacterium. Classification (GTDB taxonomy): domain Bacteria; phylum Acidobacteriota; class Terriglobia; order Terriglobales; family Acidobacteriaceae; genus JABCYV01. Next base: position 371,370 of record CAVOII010000010.1, on the reverse strand, counting down.
AAGCAATCCGACGGACTGCAAAAAAACCGCCAAGCACCGATGACTTTCAGCTGCCACGCCGGTCTTACACATTAGAAGGACAGATGACCACCAGAGGGAGATCTATGAAAATCAAATTGGTCCTGGCGCGGATCACCACGATGAGAAAGGTCCATACAATTGCAGTAATTGTAGGTTTATTGTTCTCGCTCACAGCGAGCGCGCAAAATAAACAGACTCCCAGGGGGATGAATAAAATCGAGCCGTTGCCGCGAGATTTGGAGATTCAACTGGCGCTCAGCGCACTCCCGCCGCACCTCAGAGACAATGCAACCATATATGTCTTGAACCCTGACAAAGGCTTTGAGGTGGTCAGCAAGGGTACGAATGGATTCCACGCCCTTGTTGCTCGAACCGGCGATGATGCGATGAGAGGGTCTTGGCCCTTAACGGAATATAGAGATGACATTCTCTACCCGATTTCCTTTGACAGCGCGGGCGCCAAGGCACAGATGCGAGTCTTCTTTGATATCGCAGAGATGCAGGCGAAGGGAACTCCGCTTGAAGAACTAAAGAAGATCATCCAGGAACGTTACAAGACAGAATATTACAAAGCGCCGGAACGAGCCGGAGTGTCATATATGCTGTCTCCAATCCTCAGGACTTACGTGAATCCGGATGAAAATGAAGATCTAGCTACCGCTAACATCCCTCACGTGATGTACTACGCTCCGAATGTATCCACTGACGAGATCGGGGCAGCGACCCCAAAGCCCGAACAACTGCGTTACTTCAGCCGGCATGGGCGCTGGCCGGACACCCCGTATCCGTTTCTCATACTTCATGGCCCCCATGGATACATGGTCCAGTTTCGCGGCGTAACGGAACGGGATGCTATTACCAAGGAATACGAAGCGATGCTTGCACGGCTTTGCAAGATCAAAGAAGTGTGGTGTTTGCCACACTAAAAAGTGAATACGGCAAGGATTTGGTCGCGCCGGTATGCCCATGCAGCAACGGAAAGGACAGAAGAGTGAGTCATGAAAAACCAAAACTTCACTACTACCATTTCGGTGGATCAATCTCGCAAAGAAGTCTTCGCTGCGATTAACAACGTTCGTGGATGGTGGTCAGGCGAAATCGAGGGCCACACCGACAAACTCGACGCTGAGTTCACGTACCGTTACAAAGATGTGCACCGTACCAAACAAAGGGTCACAGAATTTATTCCTCCCAAGAGAGTGGTTTGGCACGTCTTAGACAGCGAACTTAACTTCGTGAAAGACAAGAGCGAGTGGAGTGGTACGGACATTGTTTTTGATATCTCTGAAAAAGCTGGCAAAACCGAGGTGCGTTTTACACACGTAGGCCTGGTACCCCGATATGAATGCTACGGTAGCTGTTCCAATGCATGGGGCACGCTCATTAACGGCAATTTGCGAAAGCTGATCACCACGGGTAAAGCTCAGCCAGACGCATTCGCATAGGAGAGACAGAGTCACTCTGTTAAAGACATTCCACGCCAGTCTTACACATTAGGAGAGCAGAATGCTTCCATTGACAGGCAAGAACATGGTCGTGATCGGTGGGAGCCAGGGGGTAGGACGGCGGATTGTGGAAGTCGCTGTCCGCAATGGCGCGCACGTGCTCGCGGTGGCACGACAGGAGGCTTCGCTCCGGCAATTGGCCCAGGAGGTTTCCGGCACGGAAGTTCTGTCGCTCGATGCAAGGGATGAAGGAGCACCCACCAAAGTATTCACGTCCTCCAAGCCGATGTCCTGGTTTTGTGCGCGGGCGCGTTTCCGCCCGCCGCGCCGCTATACAGGCAGAGCTGGTAGCAGTTCGCCGTCAACTGGGAGACTGACGTCAAAATCGGATTTCACTTCTGCAAGGCAGCACTGTCGCGGCCCCTATCCGCAGGCGCCTCGGTCATTGTGATCTCCAGCGGCGCCGCTCTCGCAGGGTCGCCGAATTCAGGAGGGTATGCCGGAGCCAAACGTACGCAGATATTCATGGCAAACTACAGTCAGAAGGAATCCGATCGTCTTGGGCTCGGCTTGCGATTCATGGCGCTGGCGCCGCGCATCATGCCGGACACCGAACTCGGAAAGCATGCGGTCGCGGGCTATTCCCGCTATCTTGGTATATTGGCAGCTGATTTTATTAAGAGCATGGCTTCGCCGCCGACCGCGTCCGATGTCGCGACTGCGCTCGTTGAGCTCCTTACGGATCCCGAAAGTTCAAAGGGACATGTGTTCATCGTCTCCGGGAAGGGCCTGGAAGCCGTGCCCTGATGGCAAAACCATTGAAGAAGGTCACCGGAGGTTTTAACATTGATTGCAATGACAGCGGCGGAACCATCACGTCAGGAACAAGCCTTGGAGCGTGCAAACGAGGCGTTTGAACAGCTCGCCGAACCATTCCGCCACGAAATCAAATTGCATTGTTACCGTATGCTAGGCTCCGTACACGAAGCCGAGGACCTCGTGCAAGAGACCTATTTGCGCGCCTGGCGCAACTTCGGCAGTTTCGAGGGACGCGGATCGTTTCGCGCATGGCTCTACCGGATCGCCACCAACGCCTGCCTCGATGCCCTCGCCAGCCGCAAGAACGTGCCACGCTTGCTGCCTGACCAGCAGGCACCTGCCGCCGCGCAGTTGCCGGAGAGCGGCCCGGCACCCGACGTGGCGTGGCTTGAACCCTACCCGGATTCAAACCTGGAAGGGATCGCTGATGAGGCGCCGAATCCGCAGGCGCGCTATACGTCCGGCGAGGCCGTGCAACTAGCTTTTGTCGCCGCTATCCAGCAACTGCCGCCGCGCCAGCGCGCCGCGCTCTTGCTGTGTGATGTGCTCGGTTGGGCTGCCGCCGAAGCCGCGACACTGCTGGGCGGATCGACTGCCTCGATCAACAGCGCTCTGCAGCGGGCGCGCGCAACGCTTGCCAAACGCTATCCCGATGGCCGACCGCCGGCGCCACCGCGTCCAAATCCTGCGCAGCAGAACCTCCTCAGCCGCTATTTACGGGCCTGGGAAGGGCATGACCTGGACGGTTTCGTGGCCCTCCTCAAAGAGGACGCGACCTACACCATGCCTCCGTGGCGACAATGGTATGCGGGGCGCGAGGCGATCCGCACTTTCTTTGAGTGGGCTTGGAAGACCTGTAGCGGCCTTCGACTGGTACCAACGACAGCTAACGGGCAGCCCGCTTTCGCCGTCTATGCCCGCACTGGCGCCGACGAGCCATTGGCCGCGCACTCCGTCCACGTGCTCGCGCTCGAGCATGACATGATTTCCACGCTGACCCTGTTTGTACCACCCACCGGCCCACGCCTGTTTCACGCCTTTGGACTTCCGCTCACCCTCCCGGACGCCGCGAGCGCCGAATTGCTGCCCTCGCCGCACCATTTCTAGGACGCACCGCTCACGGTGCCCGGGCGGAACGAGAGTCAGCGATCTGTGTAAGATTTTGTGTACAGCAATTGACGTCAATTACTCCTACGGATGCCAGCCGGGGTTTGTGAGCAAAAACAAGAACCGCTGAAATTAAGCGGCTTAGCGGATTAGGGGATGATAGCTGGTAGCGCTACCGGGAATCGAACCCGGGTTTGAAGATTGAGAATCTTCCGTCTCAGTGTTAATAGGTATATTGAATCAATTAGATAGCTTCTGGACGTGCGACTACTGTCACCAAATTGTCACCATGCGACCTGCGATTCGGGCTCAAAACCCAGTCAGCATGTCAGTGAGTGCTATGGCGATGTTACGACATTTCAGAGATGAAGGCGTCAACGGATTGGATTGGTGATGGCAAGGATTAGGCCGACGATTGGGTTTTGCTGGTTTTTCTACAAGCCGTAGTTCGCCACGACTCTTGCCAACTTCCCGCTCGCCGACAACTCCATGAACTCTGCCGTGTGAGTTCCCTTTTGGTTGTGTAGTAGAGCACGACGCTGTTTATGCCCCACAGCACGTCGGCAAGGCGAAAGTGGAGTTCGGGGTAGGCTGCCAGCCCTCGTTGAAAATAGGCTCTCAAACTCGCCTTTCCGACCACCTTGCCATCCGCCGTGCCCAATAGTTGGGCGGCAACCGGCGAAGTCAACTCGACCGCGTCGTCATAGTGGGTCATGATCCGATCCAAGTCATGAGTGTTCCATGCCGCGACCCAATCGTTGGCCAGATTCCAAGCTTCGTCTCTAGTCAAGGCCGTTTCTCCAATGGAAGGTTCATCATCTGAATTTGATTCTGTAGGTGCCCTATGGACCATGAAGAGAGGCGTGACGCGTCAAATGAGCGTAATAGAGATGTTTCAACAGCTTCGGTCGCTCCAGCTACCGCTCCAAAGAGCGCCGCACGAAATCGAGTACTGGTGAAACGGGCGCAGACCGAATGAACGCGCTGTATTTTCGTTCGGGGCCACCGATGGTAGGGATGCTAGCAGGCAAGCGTACATCTCCGGTCCACAGCGTGACGTACCGCTTCCCTTGCACATTTCTGATTGGCATTTTTCCGCGACCTGACCATGACACCTGCCAAAAGTGCGATGATCCCACTAGCGCGTTGACTTGCTCCCGAAAGCCTAGCGGCTCTTTAAATAACCCCACAGGGGCGGGGCCGTTCTGAACGGTGTATGTGCCCGCCTGACCTGCGGGTCGGGCGAAGGCGATCGAGGCAGGCTGAGGATCGAATTCATATTGGTTGAAGAAAAACAGCGTCTCCTCTGCCACAGTCGCGCTCGTAATATCGCAAATCCACGTTGGCTGGGCGAGGTAGTAAATTGTGGGATGAGGCACGCCCTTGACAGTATCGCTAACCTGTACCTCCGCGACCTGAATGCCTTTCACCTCTATCACCCTCGTCACTTTGCCAATCACGATCAGGTCAGCGTGATCTGCAAGTTCTTGAAGCGTGGTCGGCGCGACTTTAGATACACACTCGCCAACAAGCAGTGCCATCATTGCAGCGATCATCAAGCAAGAGCGCATACCACAATTGGACACCGTTGACTGAGTCCTCGCACCGTTACGCACGTAACTGTCGCTAACGCATTATAAGAGGGCGTCCCTTTAGGAGTAGGTTATGAGCGCAAGCATCATTCCCTACGAAAGGAACACCCTCCATGAATAGCGAAAAGTATATTGGGCTCGACGTTCATCAAGCAACCATCTCGGTGGCAGTATTGGATTCCACTGGCAAGTTAGTCATGGAATCCATCCTGGAAACAAAAGCCGCGACCATTCTGGAGTTCTTTGCGGGGTTGCGCGGAACTTTGTCGGTCACCTTCGAAGAAGGAACTTGGGCCGCGTGGCTGTACGATTTACTGAAGCCGCATGTGGCCAAGCTGGTGGTGTGCAATCCGCGAAAAAATGCTCTGCTCAAAGACGGAAACAAAAATGATCGTATCGACGCCCACAAGTTGGCCGAACTGTTGTACCTGAACAAGCTCAGCTCGGTCTACCATGGCGAGACGGGCGTGCGCATGCTGCGCGAGTTAGCCCGGAGCTACCTGACCCTGGTCAAAGATCTGACCCGAGTCATGTGTCGGTTGAAAGCGGTCTATCGCAGCTGGGCGATCCCCTGTGCCGGCCGGGACGTCTACTATACCCGTCATCGAGCCGAGTGGCTGGGCAAGATCAAGGAAGCCGGCGTCCGTCGCCGAGCCGAACGACTCTACCAGCAACTGGACATGCTGCAGTACTTGCGCCAGCAAGCGCGCCGCGAGCTGTTGGCGGAGAGTCGCAAGCATGCCATCACCGTCAAACTACGGCAGATTCCCTCACTGGGACCGATTCGCTCCGCCTTGGCGGTGGCGCTGATCCAGACCCCGCATCGTTTCCGCACTAAGCGACAGCTTTGGGCTTACAGCGGACTTGCTTTGGAAACCCGCACCAGTGCGGAATATTGCTATGTCAAAGGCGGACTGCGACGTTCTAAGAAACAGATCTCCATTCGCGGTCTGAACAAGGACCACAATCATGATCTGAAAGGCTTGTTCAAAGGTGCGGCCACCAGGGCCAGTGTACTGCCTGGCCCGTTCCAGGATTTCTACCAGAGATCACTGGTCAAAGGTATCAAGCCCACGATGGCGCGTCTCACGCTGGCGCGCAAGATTGCAGCCATCACGCTAACTCTATGGAAGAAGGGAGAAAACTTCGACGCTGACAAACTGAAATCGCAAGCCGCTTGAGCGTCTCACGGGAAGAGCCCTCCACCTCCGGTGATCTTTTTCTGGTGGTGGCCAGTTGGTTCTTGAGACGCTCGGGTTCGAGGGTGAGCATCCTTATCGCCTGTAGGCGCACAGTGCCTGTGGCACTGAGCCTCTGTGTTAACCCTATGCCCTCTCGGATAACCCGAAAAAGCACTAGGCCTCGAGTCGCAGATAGAACCATGGTTGACACCGTACAACCACCAGTGCTTGCCAGTTTCAGAAACCGATCGGCGTTGTCGCTACTAATGAACATGCAGCTGTTGAGATGGAGCAAAGCAAAATCCGAAACCACAGGGCAAGACACAAGACTCGAGCGTCACTCCTATCTGACAAGGGACTGGATGCCGCGAACCATAACCGCGCTTCCGGCGGAGGAAGAAGAATGTTCTTGACATCCCCTCTTATAGAACAGGCGATTACACCAACTGGCGACCTTTCATTTCCTGCGCTTGAGTTGATCGTAGGCAATCGACGCAAGAAGGCAAGAGGTCGCTATGGCTGTGAACACTGCGACTTCCGACAGCCCGTCAAGAAGCGATCTGTGGGGATGTCTCACAGACGGTCCTGAGCGTTTCACCTTTCTTCCCGAAAGCAACAGCTATCGCTGTCCCGCAGGTCAGCCACTCAACTTCGTCGGTTTGAATGTCAGAAATCGAACCCATGCCTACATCGGAAGCCGCAAACGTTGCGGTGCGTGTTCGCAAAAGGCGAAATGCACCACGGGCCAGTACAAATATCTCGCCATCCACATCCACGAACCCGCCCGGCAACGCGCTCGCGACTTGGCCTGCACGCCAGGTTTCACGAGCGCACAACGGGAAAGGAAGAAGGTGGAAGCGCTGTTCGCGGAACTTAAGAATCAGATCGGACTTCGTCGCCTACGCCTGCGGAGAGTTTGTTCGCGAGCAGTTCTTCCTGGCTGCGGCTGCGCAAAACCTCAAGCGCTTGGTCCGCTTCCTCAGCCAAAGGCCGCAGCCGCCGCTGCCTGCAACGATCTAGTCGTCCGCTCGCAGGAAACTGTCCCTCGCTGCGCTAACTTACACAGCACAACAGTACTTCCGAGCAATCCTTTTTCAACACCCACAGGCGATTTCACTCACGACCAAAAGCAAAGACTCCAGCGGGTTGTACTCCGTCTAGAGTCGAATATGCTGACATGAGAACTTTGGTAGCGCTGACGGGAATCGAACCCGTATACCCGCCTTGAGAGGGCGGTATCCTAACCGTTAGATGACAGCGCCACTTGCCTTCGCTTCGTGCTGTTGCCTTGCTTCGCGGAGCTGAGTGATGCAGTGACAACCTTCTGCATCGCGGACAAGACATCATCGGTGCTGACGATGTGATATCTGTCGAACACGCTCCGAGTTTTGTGCCCGCTGATGCTCATTGCAACTCGCTCTGGGACGCCTGCGTTGACGAGGTTCCTCACCGCCGAACGTCGCAGGTCGTGCAACGTCAGCCCTGAGTATATCGGGTCATACGGTCGGCCTTCAACCTCGGTCAAGGTGCCGACACCAGCGGCAGCACACGCTTTCGTCCATTCCTTCCTCAGATTCGCGCCATCAAAGACCCGCCCTGTGCGTCTCGTCGATTCGACATCGTCGAGCATCATCACGAGTGCAGGCGGCAGCGGCAGGACGCGTGCTTCATCCGTCTTGGTCTGTTCAGGCTCCAGTCGAATCGTCCTTGCATTGAGATCGACCTGTTCCCATTCGATTTGCAATGCTTCACCGATGCGGGTTCCGCAGAAGTACAACAACGTGACCAGTGGGCGAAGATGTGTGGGCAGCAGAGCAATCAACTCATCGAACTTCTCGACGGTCAAGAAGCCTTTACGTGCGGGAGGTTCCTTCAGAAACTCGATGAATGGGACATCATGAATCTTCCTCGCACGTTTCGCAAGTTTGAGCATCCTTCGCAGTGCAGCAAGTGAACGATTGATAGCAGCATTGCCGACATCTTGCTTCTTCCGTTCGCGGATGAATCGGCTGGCGAAATCGGTTGTCAACTGTGTGACTGAGACGCCACGGTCGATGACAGTGATCTTGCCATCACCGTTCGCTTCCTGCTTGAATCCACAGAACTCATCGAGAGCCGCCAGCCCCGCGATGTTGTCGGTTCCGTCAGCCCGCTCTTTGAGCGACTTGTTGCCCAGGGTGACGTAACCACCGTTACTCGGGTTTCATGCCTTCACCAGACCCAAAGAACGCGGGTTTGTTCAATCTGGAGAAAGCCGTCCTAGTTCGTAGTCTAATCGCTGCTGAAGCCGAGGAAGAAGACTCCGAGCAGACCGCTCGCATCGCTGAACTTGAATCATCACAGAAATTGGACGCGGCGAAAATCGCGGACCTCGAACAACAGAATCGTCGTCTCGCGTCAACACCAGCCCGCGTCGAACATATCGCTGACCCCGAAGCAGCTCGTGTTCGCGCAGAAAGAGATGACCTCTTAATCGTTGTCAAGGGTGCTCTCGCGTTTTTGGCAGACGCGAAAGACGTGAAAGAGATTGACTTCAACTGGATTACCACGCTGTTACGCTGCGACGAGGTTTCCCTCATAAGGTTCGAAGACGTCCACGACCTGACCGCGAGAGCCGTCGTCAAAGCGGTTCGCAGAGCGAAATTCGGGAGATCAGAACCTGAGTCAAAGGTCGTACCGAAAGTACCCCTGACACCCCCTGCCAGACCTGAGTCCGCAGACATTATCGACAGAGTGAATTCTTGGAACCACACGAGATCGATCTAAGGAGGAATCATGAAAATTTCAACCATCGTTGAGACCTTGGAAGAGGCAATTGCCAACAGCCTATCCGTCAGCGAAACCCGACGCGCTGAAGACGTGCTCGCTTTTTACGCCGCGAGAATGAAAGAATCTGGGGTGAAAGCAATCAACGGGGAAGCTAACTTCGCGATGGTAGATGCATTCGCACTGTGGACTATGCCCGATAAGCACACTATCGAAACGACAGAAGATGGACGGATGAGCGTGGTGAGAAAGGACAACGGGGGAAGTATGAGCAATGATCCCTTTGCCGCACCGCAGTTCACTCCCGCTGTGAAGTTGCCAGTGCTCCAGGTCTCGGATGTCGAGAAGCAGGCCGTCAGCGAAATGAACGCTCGCCTTGCGCGGGAGAAGGCGGAAAGAGATATGCGCGAACAGGCTCCTGCGAATTCCGCCGACGTGACCGAAGTCAGTCGACAGGAACTTCAAGATCGACTTGATGCCGCCCTTGCAGAAGTCGCCCGTCTTCGTGCGTTGCTGGCCTAGATGACACGATTCAGTTTGGAAGGGCAACGCTTGGAAATAAAAAACTCACAACTGCGATTTCATCGTCACTTTCTAATACGCCGGGATGACCAAGCCGAGCAGAATTCCGACATCGGCGAGTTGTTCATCAATCCTGTCTTTCTGTTTTCGGACGGCGTATCCAAAGTTGTCGGCTTCGGTTTTGTGTCCGTTCAATCTTAACTCGCCTTCCAATCGCATGAAAGCCTCGAACATTGTTGCTGCCTGCAAAACATGCTCAGATGGGCGGTCTGCAATTTTCTTGGCAGCCCAATTACCCCACGCAGCGTAGAACGCACTGTGCAGGTCACGCAGTTTGCGGTCACCGATTTCCTCGCGGCGATGTTCATTCCGCTGAATCCGGTCAGCCCGGTTTTCCCACCAGAGAAGAAAAGTCGCCAGCCCGTAAATCAAAGTTGCACCGGCAATCACTGTCGTTGCTGTCGTCGAATCCATAACTCTCCTAACGATTCCGCCCGACTCACCCCTCTAACGCATACCTCAGCGTGTTGTCTAGATTGTCCTGTTGCCCAATGCAGCGCCGACCTTTGAAAAGCTGAGTTCTTCGGAATGATTACACGTCTGTCCGAAGACAGTTTACAATGCCGACCCGAGGGGGACTCAATGGCGAACCTGTTGAAGATTGTGAAGCAAATAACCAAAGAGCGCGACCGACTCGAAAAACAGTTGTCAGGATTGAATGCGGCACTCAAAGCTTTTGCCGGTGTTTATCGTGGTACAAAGCGGACAGGTAGACCGACAGATAAAGCTAGACGCAAACGACATGTGTCGGCAAAGTCCCGAGCGAAGATGGCAGCCGCACAGAGAGCACGTTGGGCAAAGGTCAGAGCGAAAGACAAGGCGCGGAGACCGCACTAGGCACGGGAGACGAAACGAACTCGGGATTCTCGTTCGCGTAGGAGACATATGTCGAAGAGTCACTCAAAGACCAAACCTAGACGCCGTAACAAGTCAGGTCGCCGGAAAGATCCATCCGCCGTCACGATGGCAGCGCTGAAAAAGTTATCGAAGTGAGCAAATCACGACAGTGGGGAGTACACTTGGCACATGAATCCCAACCCTTTTCCGCTAGTCCTATACTTAGTGGCCGTAATTTGGGCCATTGTGGAAAGCAAAAAGCGATGGACAACTCTTTTGTGGATTGTGTTGAGCTTTGCAGTTGTCGTCTCTTTGGCTGGGCTACTTGCGTGGATGCGGCCCAGCTTAGCTCCGGCGTTCAGTGACCTTGCGGTGGTTCTGGCACCGCTCATTTCTGCGGTAGTGGGCTGGAACTATATGCGGGCGCACCGCCGTTCTCCTGTCCCAAAGCCCTAAGCTACGATTCAACCTTGCCTTCAATCCAAAACACAAACAGTCCTAGAAGTGGCGCGAACGTCCCCAAGAACACATCCTGCACCAAAAACCTTCGGTAGTCTCTTGCTTTGCTTATCCAATCTCTGAGGTCTCCAAGGGTTCCAATCACTCTGTAGTCTTCAGGTGGAACTTCATTGCCGGGCCAATCTCTATACAGGAGCAAGAGAGGTGTTGAAGGTGCAGTCCACTCGGCGATGATTGGACCTTCTGCGGGAGTTCTGGCAGAACTAACAGCGACCGAACGCCCAATCACACGCGGCTCCTTGTTAGAAGGTAATTGAGCATTGGAATATCTACGCACAAGTTTCAGCAGCGGCTTCCATTCTTTATCCCCAACTCTCACTGGATGACTGGCATTGGGCCCATAGGATAATTCAAAGCGTGCCGCGATGCGCTCCACGTCATCCAAGCCGCACAACCGGTCCCAAACTCCAGCGCGGTCCGCGACTATGAAGGCCAAATACAAGAAGGGCAGCACGATCAAAACGAGATTCACTACTCGCTTTGCGGTCTTGAGACTTCGTATGCGAGTTTTCACTTCACCGGCCAATGCTTCATGCTTCCTCCCTCCCGAACACATTATCAATCTTCCGCATGATACGCTCAGCCCACTGAACGCTTGCCGTGATTAACTTATCGGTCCTGGGGCTTCCTTCCGGCGTTCCGAACAGGTCGTCTGCTGTCTGCATGTGCACGCTCGCTAGAATCGCCGCCATGATTCCAATCACTCGCTTGCGACCTTGGTCCATCGGGAGATAATATGCCTTCGCCTTTTATTCGTCTAGCCAAGGCACACGCAGCGGGTGACGGCGGGAGCACCGAAGAAATGTGGCCCTGATGCCGGAATCGCTATCTGCCGCGAAGCAGCATTGACAAGGGCTTATCCTAAAGGCGCTCGGAGAAAGCAGCATGAAAATATCAAAGGTCTTTTCTGAGTTCAAAAAGATCACCGTGCAATGTGAGCTTCGTCGAACGTTGGAATTTGTTATTGGTAGAGCTACCTACCGGGTAGAAGTTCTATACTGCTACTCCAATCCTAAATCTCCGTGGACCGCTCAAGCGTATTCCGAAAAGCGCGATGGGTGGAAATGCATCCCCGACTTCCCGTGGGTGGGTGAAAAGAATGAAGAAGCCGCAATTCGGGTCGCCTTAAGTTTCCTAGAAGACCTGCATTGACGGCTGTGGAAATCAAACTGGCCTCACCCGAGTTTCGATGCAGGATTCCTTGTTTGTTCCGGAAACCGAACAGGAATGTCTCGCCGGTACGTCCTATGACAAAGCAAATAGAGGCTTGTTGTAGCTCACCAGCAGCGCTGTGCTACTGGTTTGTAGTTTCGCTGATGGCGTGGGGAGCGCTGAGCGTTATAGGAATCTACTGGCGTCCCCTCCATTCGTCAGAGGCTACGTGCCTTTTCGCGATGGCTATCGGCTGTGTCGCCAACTGGCTTAGAAATCGCTCTTTTCACTGCGCTATCACAGGTCCTCTATTTCTCATCGGTGGCGTCGTGTTCCTGCTCTCTGGCGTGTGCATAATCCACGTCAACACCTCTTGGGTCTGGCCATTCGTTCTGATCGGTGTCGGCATCGCGTTTCTGCTGGAATGGCGGTATGCGAAGCGTTCTGCGTCATAGCTGAGAAGCTGCACTCGCGTCTCGCCTGACCGCCTACTGCTTGGACTTTTTTCCCTCGATCCAAACAGCCGACTGAGGCACAGTGATTTCATTGCCACAGCTGTCGGTAAACACCAGAACACCGTTCGCGTCGGCAACTGGCTTTTCATGGGTCAGCCAGACTAGGTGAGAGTCGTAGATCAAGGAGACGTGATAGGTCATTGGCGTATGAACTGTGGCTACATGAAGAGTCATGGCTCCCTCCTCAAAGACTCGCTACCTGTTAGCTTAGCACCCACAGCCGGTCGAGATGGCCCGACTCAGGAATCGTACGGGAAGCGATGCAGGCCCCAGCGGAGAAGCCAACCCGAAGCGGCTTACCCTTATCGGAGTTGGATCTACCAGACAATAGCCGCCACTTCGACCGCACCGAGTACAACCCAGCATATCGCTCTCCCGCGCTCCGCAGCTAACCAATAGCCAGTAGCTGCACTGAAGCACAGGACTGCACTCGACCATCCACTTGCCCACGCAGCAGGCTTGCTCAGGATTTTCAGGAGTTTCATTGGATTATCGTATCGGAAGGATGTGGTTGGCTCGAATCGAAACGTCGAGTCCCGCGCCACTCTCCTACGGAATGCGAATCGGACCCAACTCTCGCTTCCGATTTCCAAAGGCATCCGGTGAGGTATCCTCTTGGTGGGACAGTCCCCAGAGATGAGCGAAAACATCCAGACAATAAGCGAGAGTTGGTGGAAAACCTGGCTGTTAGATCGCGTGGCCGAACTGCGGCAACGTGAGGAGCAAGTATTTCTCGTTTTGGCGCTGGTGATCGGCGCATTGACCGGGCTGGTGGTCGTCGCCTTCATCTTGCTGACGGAACGAATGGGGATGCGGCTGTACCCGATGGGGGGCGCACCGTGGCGGCGTCTGCTGTTTCCGGTCGTGGGCTCGTTGGGCATCGGTTACCTGCTGTATCGCTATTTTCCTAATGCGCGAGGCAGCGGCGTACCGCAGACCAAGGCTGCGTTGTTCGCGCGGGAAGGGCGCATCACGCTGCGCACTGTGCTCGGCAAGTTTTTTTGCACGTCGGCAACGCTCGCCAGTGGAATCCCGCTAGGACGCGAAGGGCCTTCGGTTCAAGTGGGTGCGGGCATTGGTTCCGTGCTCGGACGCCTCCTCGGACTGCGCACCGAGCAAGTCAAGAAGTTGATCCCGGTGGGAGCGTCGGCGGCGATTGCAGCTGCGTTTAACACGCCTCTTGCAGCAGTGCTGTTTTCACTTGAGGAGATCATGGGCGATCTCAATGCGCCGGTGATGGGCGCGGTTGTGCTGGCCTCGGCGACTGCGTGGATGGTTTTACGATTATTCCTCGGCGATCATCCCCTCTTCAAAGTTCCGCAATATAAACTGGCCCATCCGGCGGAGTTTGCGGTCTATGTGGTGCTCGGCGTGGCGGGCGGGGTCGTTTCGGCAGTCTTCGCGAAGCTCTTGCTGGGCATGCGGGAGCGCTTCCTGCGGTTCCCACAGAAGACGGTTTGGTTCCAACCGGTGGCGGGTGGGGTGCTGGTCGGCCTGATAGGCTGGTTTGTGCCACAGGTTATGGGCGTCGGTTATGGGTTTGTCGGCGACGCGTTGAACGGAAACATGACGTTCAATCTGATGTTGCTGCTGGTGGTTCTGAAACTTCTCGCTGTTACCACCAGTTATGCTTCGGGCAACGCAGGCGGTATCTTCGGCCCCGCCCTGTTTATCGGTGCCATGTTGGGAGGAACGGTGGGGACGGTGGCCCATCATTTGTTCCCCGCTTACACCGCGACGCCAGGCGCCTACGCGCTGGTCGGGATGGGCGCGGTCTTCGCGGGGATCGTCCGGGCTCCTATGACCTCGGTGGTGATGATCTTCGAGATGACGCAGGACTATGCGGTGATCGTCCCGCTGATGATTGCTAATCTGGTGAGTCTTTTCATCGCTTCCCGATTGCACCACGAGCCCATCTACGAAGCGCTGGCCGTGCAGGATGGCATTCACCTGCCGACGGCGAAGACGCGCCAACGAGATAGTCAGCGTCAGGTAGTCGGAGTTATGCACACTGCGACCGAGTTGCTGCCAGCCGAGATCACGGTTCGGGAAGCCGTCGAACGGGTTCGCCTGACTGAATTCAGAACGTGGCTGGTGACTGATCGACGAGGGGTAGTTGGCGTTATCAACCTTTCGAGGCTGGAGCGAGAGCTCGCGGAAGGTGCGGATAAGAAGCTCGGTGAGCTCCTAGACGCGATGACTTTTCCACACGTCCACTCCGACCAAGGGCTAGACTTGGCGCTTGAGCGCATGGGCGCAAATCAGATCGAAATCCTGCCCGTCGTGAACCGTGCGGATGTGCACAAGTTGGAAGGTATTGTGACGCTGCGGGATGTGCTGGATGCATACGGCGTGCCACGCGGCTGATCGGGCCGCCGTTTGTCGGTAGCTCCTGACAGTGCGTTGATTCATTCAGCATGCTCTTGAAGCGTGTAGCAGTCCTCATGAACTGCCTTGCCGTTCGCGGCTACCAAGACCGCAGGAGAACAGAGAACAGCCCAGCCAAGATTGGTGCATTAGACTGAGAAAATTCTGAGGACAATGGAGGTTTTAGCTCGGTCGTCTGGAGAACCAAGAACCGCCGCTTGGGAACGTACCGCGCTCGCCCTTAACAGGCTTTTTCACGCAATCGTGCGTGACATGGTAGTCGTAACAGAGTTCACAAAATGAATCCCCGCAACATTCCAGCCGACAACCTAAGCAGATTGCGAGCCCGCAGTCAAAGCAGTTAGCGACCGCAGACTTGCCGCATACGATTCCAACGTTATCGCTCGCGACGTACTCAACTTGGCAGCTAGGCATTCTCCATCTCCGCACAAGCGACATCACAGCAATGCCAGCCAGGGGCAGGCTCCTTGTGCCGTTCCCTCTCAAATAGTTCCTCCCGCCCCTCCATCTGCGAATAATGCCGGTTCTTGATTTTGAACCAGGTCGTCCGCTCCTGCTCCGTGACGTAGGCTCCGGAAATGTGCTTCGCCACGATGCCCTCTAAATCCATTTTGCAGACACGGCGAAACAAAGCAGTCCCAGAACCTTCGACATGCTCCGCGTACCGTAATGGAAACGGAGGAGAGATCTTTGCCAATAGCCGCCGAAGCTCCTGTTCGCGGTCTATCAATCGCTCATTTCGCAAATCCTTGCCGTCAAACGTCAACAAATCGAATGCAAAGAAGCACGGCGGGTTACCGTCTTGATGTCCGCCTCCTCCGGTCGCAAGAGTTTCTCAAGCTTACGAACGGTCTGTACCCGGCAAAAACGCCGCCGAAGACGCGTATTTTTTGGCTTTTGTGACATCCAAGTGGACTCATCACTGTTGCGCTATTGCTTTACTTCCCAGGCAGGACAGTTTGCAAATCTCGATCACCGGTAGTCAGCTTTGCCAGCCGTAGAATTTCCGCGACGCTCCAGGCCTGCGCGATGCAGCCGCGCGGCGCATGCGGCGGGTCGCCATCGAAAATCTCTGAGATTTGTCCAATACCAGCCTCGCGCAGGTGACTTTCAAATGCTGAAAGCCAGCTGGCTAGTTGTGTCAGCGTCTTGTCTTTCGATTCGCTCACAGCCAGCTTCGCAGCGAAGAAAGGCCCGGCAAGCCACGGCCAAACGGAGCCCTGGTGATACGCGCTGTCACGACTCCAGACCCCGCCTTCATATCGACCTTTGTAGTTCCGGTCCTGAGGACTGAGCGTACGCAGGCCGAATGGGGTCAATAGTTCGCTCTCGACTTTCTGGAGGACCCGACGCGCGCGTTGGCCGGATAAGAGCGGGTGGTGCAGGCTGATTGCAAAGATTTGATTGGGCCGAACCGAGGCGTCGTTCCCTCCGTTTCCCGCGACGTCGTACAGGCAGCCCTTTTCTTCATTCCAAAACACGTCCTCGAACCTCTCGCGCAAGGAATTCGCGATGATGGAATAGGTCTCCGCTGTGGGCCGGTCGCCCAGTTTCGTTGCGAAGCATTTCATGATTTGCAAGGCATTGTGCCAGAGCGCCTGAATTTCAACCGGACGTCCATGGCGCGGTGTGATCGCTATATCACCGACTTTTGCATCCATCCAGGTCAGCTGCGTTCTGGAATCTCCAGCCCAGAGAAAACCGTGATCATCGGCATGGATTCCATAGCGCGTGCCTTGCAAATGGAAGCGGATCATTTCCTTCAGAGGTTCATACAGCTCGCGTTTTAGAAACGCTAACGCCTCCGCCTTCCAGGCCTTATTGTCGCGGTAGGAAACGTATTGACGAATCGCATCGAAGAACCAGAGCGTAGCATCGACGGTGTTGTACTCGGGCTGTTCGCCGGTGTCGGGAAAACGATTCGGCAGCATGCCTTCATCGGCAAGACGAACAAACTGCTGCAGAATTTCCCGAGCTACCTCTGATTGATTGGTGGCCAGCAGCAGCCCCGGCAGCGCAATCATGGTGTCTCGTCCCCAGTCACCGAACCAATGGTATCCGGCGATGATCGTCTTGAAGGGTGGCCGCGCCACGATGAATTGTTCGGCAGCTTCGTAAAGAGCCGGCAGCAACAACGATGGTGAACTATTCGTCCAACTGCGAGCATGTATTTGAGGTTTTCCTGCCGGCCGCGCATGATCCCTTTTTGCAACGAGAGAACTCGATTTAGCCTCCGCGGAAACGATCAACGTAAATCTTCGCGCCGGCTCCAGCTCCAGTCGAAAGGTGAAAGGACTGAATAGATCTTCTGCGCTATCGAATCCGCGTTCTCGTTCCAGCTCGTAATCGAAGTGACGGTACCAATATTGGTCTTCCGAGAGAACCGCAGGAGAATGGGCGAAGAACAAGCGAGGCAGCCCCGAGTATGGCGCGATGGAAACCACGCCATCCTGAACTTCGACCGCCTGGTCCAGACTTTCGTTTTCGTGAGTTGTTCCGTGAAAATCGCGAAACGCGATCAGCGGTCTGACTTCCAAAGAGCAGGCGCTCCTGGCCGGCGCGGAAGACAGAAGATAATCAATAATGACAGTGTTCTGACCTGGCACCATAAAAATGCTTTTCTTGAGTTCCCATTGACCGTTTCCCCACGTGAACACTGCATAAACATCAAACTCGAAACGAGTCATATACGAATGTCCGCGGGGATGAATCACGCCGCCGTCATAACGATTCGTCGACAGTTCGTGCGCCACACCGTCAATAATCAGTGTCTCGTCGGCATGCGACAACAAAACCATCCTGCCTAACGGCGGTTTGGTAGCCGCCACCAGCAGGCCATGGTAACGGCGAGTATTCATCCCCAGAATTGAGGAGGAAGCATATCCGCCGATCCCATTTGTAAGAAGCCATTCGCGGGAACGACCAAAGTCGATGTTGCGGCATTCCTCTTGCGTGAACTGAATCATCCGCTTAACTCGTCGAAGCATTGAAAAATATGGTAATTGGCTGATATTAAATCGATTGAGAATCTTCCGTCGTAACCCTAGACGATAGCGCCGCCGGAGACCATCCGAAATGGATTTAAGGTTGTGAAAATTCTCTAGGTCCTCTTGACAAACACCCCCCCGCAGCAGCAAAATCTTTTAGGCGAACAAAAGGCGAATATACAAAGGTTTCGCTTACGAAGATACCTGCTTCGACGTTCCCCTGAACTTCTGAGGGTCCTATGGGTTCCCCGCTGGGTTTTGCCCAAGCACTGGACCGCTGCCCTATTGCTTTTGCTGTGAAAGACGGGCCTGCGCTCCTTCTAAAACGGCTCTCCGCCTTGCCCAAGCTTTGCGGAGTAGCTCCGGCATCGCGGATCGAGGTGCGGCCTGCGCCGGAAATGATTTCGTGCGGGATATTCGAGATTGACAAGCTTACTGGCGGGTGGCCACGCGGACGCCTGAGTGAGATCTGTGGACCAACCTCTTCGGGACGCACCAGCGTGCTACTGGCTTCTCTGGCTTCAGCCACAGAGCGCGAAGAAGTTTGCGCTCTGGTGGATACCACAGATGCATTTGATCCGGTCTCGGCGGCTGCCGCAGGAGTGGATTTTGAAAGACTGCTTTGGGTGCGATGCGGAGATCGCAGACCTCGGGCGTCGGATTTCAGACTCCAGACCTCAAATCAAAAATCTAACGTTCGAGGTCCGACGCCCGAAGTCCGATCACTCGAGAGAGCGCTGCGGGCTACGGACCTGCTTCTGCAAAGCGGTGGCTTCGGTCTGGTGGCCATTGATCTTGGCGATGTTCCCATTCAGACAGCACAGCACATCCCGCTGACCACCTGGTTTCGTTTTCAACGCGCCGTCGAGTACACACCCACGGTGCTGTTCGTCGTGGCCCAAGCGCCGTGTGGACAAACTTGCGCTTCTCTACTAGTCAGACTGCAGGCTTCAAAAGAGCCCTCAGCTTTCAGCCCTCAGCTTTCAGAAAAGAATTTAACTCATACGCAACTCCTGGAGGGGATCCAGGTAGAAGGAGAACTGCTGCGTTCGCGCATGGAACGCAAACCACCGGGATCGGTGACGGCAGCATTTCTGACCAAAACCCAACGAATTTCGTAGCGACACGTCTCGGGCTGTCGGGAGGTATGCCGGGAGCGGAGGCTTCCGTAAGCCGGCGGGACGCCCGGGCTAATTGCCAATAGCTGAAAGCTTGACGACTAACGACTGACGACTGATGTCCAATGCCTTTTGCCTGCATCTTCGTTCCTGATTTTCCCGTGGAAGCGCTTCTCCGCACCGAACCGGATCTGCGTTCGCAGCCAGTGTGCGTGCTCGAAGGTAAAGCGCCGCTGCAAAAAGTTTTCGCGGTGAACGAATCAGCTCGTCGTGCTGGGATAGAGCCAGGAATGACAAAGCTGCAAGTGGAAGCCTGTGCGGGTCTGGCGCTGCGTGCCCGTTCTTCGTTGCAGGAAGCCGCGGCTCACGCCGCGCTGCTGGACTGTGCACAGTCGTTTTCGCCGCGAGTTGAAGATGCGGGCTGCGACACGATTCTTCTTGATCTCGGAGGCCTGGAATCACTTTTTGGTTCTCTGTCCAAGATTGCGCGCGCTGTGGCTCGTCGCGCTTCCGCTCTCGGATTGGAAGCCAATTTCGCTGCAGCGGCCAATCCTGATACGGCTGCACTTGCCGCTCGCGGCTTTCACGGCGTGACCGTGATTCCCGCGGGAAAGGAAGCGGAGCAGTTGGGCTCTCTGCCGGTAGAAGTCCTGTTGGAGAGCTTTTGCACGTCCAACTGCGTCCAGGAAGTTGAGCAATTTTCAGAAACCCTCAGCCGTTGGGGGGTGCGTAATCTGCGGGCATTAGCCGCCCTCCCGGATGTGGCGATTAGCGAGCGTCTAGGAAAGAAAGGCGTGTACCTGCAGCAACTGGCACGGGGTGAGACTTCCCGCACCTTGGCTCCGGTAGAGCCGCCGCTGGTTTTTGAAGAAGCGATCGAATTGGAGTATCCGCTGGTATTGCTTGAACCCCTGGCATTTCTGTTGGGCAGGCTTCTGGAACAATTGTGCGCCCGGCTGAGTGCGCGCGCCCTGGCAACCCAGGAACTGCGACTGCAATTGGAATTAGAGCAAACTCGGCAGATTTCCTCTGAAAGTGACCAGCGGATTTTCCAGCGCACGCTTCGTCTTCCCGCCCCAATGCTGGATGTGAAAACTTTTCTCAAGCTTCTGCAGCTTGATTTGAAAGCACATCCTCCCGGCGCGCCCATTGTAAAAGTTCATTTGTCAGCGGAGTCGGTGCGCCCCCGCGCGGCACAGGGCGGCCTTTTTCTTCCCCCCTCGCCGGAGCCGGAAAAACTCGAGCTCACACTGGCCAGAATTGCGGGCATCGTGGGTGAAAACCAGGTTGGATCGCTGGAGTTGCTGGATACACACCGCCCAGAAGGTTTTCGCATGAAACGCTTCACGCCCGGTATGCCGCGAGAAGATGTATCGCAAGAAAAAATAGAAAAAACGAATGCCGTTACTGCATTGCGTATTTTTCGTCCGCCTTTGCGTGCTGCGGTGACGCTACGCGATGGTAGGCCATCGCGCCTGGTTTGTTCCGATCAGGTGGGTTCCAGGCACAAGTCGATCCGGGGAGACATCGTCTGGGCAGCTGGCCCCTGGCGCTCGTCCGGCGACTGGTGGGACCAGGAGGGTTGGACGCGCGATGAGTGGGACATCGCTTTGCAGGCAGAAACCGGGATCACGCTGTATCGGTTGGTCCGCGATCTGCTTAGCGGCGGATGGTACGTAGAGGGAACTTACGACTAAGATTTTTCACCACAGAGACACCGAGTCACACTTAGGAAAATGTGAGCATCGAGTCGCATATCTATCGATTTTCTCGGTGACTCTGTGTCTCTTTGGTGAAAAAGGTTGACGATGTTTATCGAGTTACATTCCCGCTCTGCTTTCAGCTTTCTCGAAGGCGCTTCCCTGCCCGAAGACCTGATCGCAACCTGCGCCAACCTGAACATGCCGGCCATGGCTCTGCTTGATCGGGACGGCGTGTATGGCGCTCCTCGTTTTCACATGGCAGCCAACAGGGCCGGGATCAAGGCGCACATCGGAGCGGAGATCAGGTGCATATCACAAAGTAATGTCATCCTGAGCGAAACTGAGCCACGATTGCGTGGCGAGGTGAAGTCGAAGGATCCCTATTTCCAGCGAAACTTAGCGGGCAAAGGGATTCCTCGCTTCGCTCGGAATGACAGTTCCTTTCGACTTTCTCTTTTAGTGCAATGCCGTTCTGGCTACCAAAATCTTTGCCGCCTGATCACCAAGATGAAACTCCGCGCAAAGAAAGGCGAAGGCGCTGTCCACGAAGAAGAATTGCGGGAACACGCAGCCGGACTCATCTGCCTGACAGGCGGGGACGATGGTCCGCTGGCGACCGCACTTTCTCGTGGCGGAAAGAAAGAAGCTCGACGCTCGGCTGAGCGCCTGACGGACATTTTCGGCCGTGAAAATGTTTATGTGGAATTGCAACGCCACTTTCACCGCGAGCAGGAAGCCCGCAACCGCGCTGCCATCGAAATCGCGCGTTCGCTCCAGCTTCCATTACTGGCCACAAATGGCGTCTGCTATGCCTCCGCCCGCGAGTGCGAACTCTGTGATGTGTTTACCGCCATTCGACACCACCGCACGTTGGCCACCGCTGGACGCCTGCTGGCGCGCAATTCCGAGCGTCATCTGAAATCGCCGCACGAAATGCAACAACTGTTCGCCGACCTGCCGGAAGCTATCGCTAACACAGTGGAGCTGTCGTCTCGCATCGAATTTGCCCTGAACGACCTGGGATACCAATTCCCCAAATTCCCAGTGCCCGAAGGCGAGACCATGATGTCGTTTCTGCGAGAGCGCAGCTGGGAAGGCTTTCAGCAGCGCTATGGCCAGGCCACAACTGAACTCAAGAATCGCGCCCGCCATCAGATCGAGCGTGAGCTGACGCTGATCCAAAAGCTGAATCTTGCCGGCTACTTTCTCATCGTCTGGGACCTGGTCCGCTACTGCCGTGAACAAAATATTCTGGCGCAGGGACGCGGCTCCGCGGCCAACAGTGCCGTATGTTACTCACTCGGCATTACGTCCGTAGATGCGGTAGGCATGGAACTACTCTTCGAACGCTTTCTCTCTGAGGAACGCGGCGAGTGGCCCGACATTGATCTCGATCTCCCTAGCGGCGATCAGCGGGAGCGCGTAATTCAATATTTATACAAACGCTATGGCGAACGCGGCGCCGCTATGACCGCCAATGTCATCACCTATCGCAGCCGCATGGCTTCACGCGAAATAGGCAAGGCGCTGGGCTTCGATCCGGAGACGCTGGATAAAGTCTCGGCGGCCGTCTCCACCTGGGAATTCAAGGATGCCAACGACACTCTCGATCATCGTTTCCGTGACGCTGGCTTGGACTTGAGCCATCCTCGCCTGCGCAAATATTTCGAACTCTGCGAGGCAGTGCAGGATTTGCCACGCCATCTCGGTCAGCATTCCGGCGGCATGGTCATCTGTCAGGGACAGCTTGATTCCGTAGTGCCGCTTGAGCCTGCTTCCATGCCGGGCCGCGTCGTGGTGCAGTGGGACAAAGAAGACTGCAATGACCTGGGCATTATCAAAGTTGACCTGCTCGGCCTGGGCATGATGGCGGTGGTGGAAGATTCCCTCGAACTCATTCGAGATAATTATGGCGAGGACGTGGACCTCGCCCATCTTCCCCCTGATGATCCCACGGTGTATTCCACGCTGCAAAAAGCCGACACCATCGGCATGTTTCAAATCGAGAGCCGGGCACAGATGTCATGCCTGCCGCGCCTGCGGCCAAAACGCTTTTATGACATCGTGGTGCAGGTGGCAATCATTCGCCCTGGCCCCATCGTCGGTCAGATGGTCAATCCTTATTTGCAGCGCCGTATGGGACGTGAGGACGTTATCTATGCCCATCCTTCACTCGAACCGATTCTGGCCCGGACCTTGGGCGTTCCACTCTTTCAGGAACAGTTGTTGCGTATGGCCATGATCGCTGCCGGGTTCAGCGGCGGTGAAGCCGAGGAACTGCGCCGCGCCATGGGCTTCAAACGCTCCCAGACTCGCATGAAAGAAATCGAGGCCAGGCTCCGCAGCGGCATGGAACACAATGGCTTCTCACGCGAAGCGCAGGAGCAGATTATTCTCTCGATTACTTCCTTCGCTCTTTACGGATTTCCCGAATCTCACGCCGCCAGCTTCGCTCTGCTTGCCTATGCGAGCGCTTATTTGAAGTGCCATTATCTGGCCGCTTTCACCGCTGCCCTGCTCAATAATCAGCCCATGGGCTTCTATCGTCCTGCAACCATTGTGAAAGATGCGCAACGCCACGGATTAAAAGTGCTGCCGATTGATGTGATGAAGTCGGAGTGGAACTGCACCGTGGTTGGTCGTTCGTCGTTGGTCGTTGGCCAGAAAGACCAAGTCGGCCAGAAAGGCCAAGAAGAGCACGACGATCCAGCCGCTTCGCGGCGAAAGAATGCAGCCCAGGGCGCAAGCCCTGGGACAACCGGCGAGGCGCCGGCGCTACGCCTTGGCTTGCGCTGTGCGCGCGGGCTGCGTGAGGAAGCTGGCCAAGCGCTGGTCCGTCAGCGAAGTATCGCGCCATTTGTTTCCATTCATGATCTCGTCCATCGTGTTCCTGAACTGCGCAAAGACGAACTGAATACGCTGGCAGAAATCGGGGCGCTGAATTCAGTGTTAAATTCACCCCAGAGACACAGAGACAGAAACGAATTTCAGATTGGAGATTTTAGATTGCAGATTGAAACTGCCCAAGCAAGTCAATCTGAAATCTGCAATCAGAAATCTGATATCACTTTTCACCGCCGCGACGCCCTCTGGCAAGTGGAACGCGCCGTCCGCCACTCTGGCCCTCTGGTAGATGAACTCCCCGAGCCGGACGTCAAGTCCCCTCTCCCCCCCATGAATGCGGAAGAACGCCTGGTCGCCGATTTCCGAGGCACTGGCTTGACCGTCGGCCCGCATCCCATGGCGTATCACCGTCCTCGAATGCAGTCGCTGGGAATCCGCAAAGCCATTGAGCTGGGTCACATTCCAAACGGGAAGTCAGTGCGAGTTGGGGGATGCGTCATCGCCCGCCAGCGTCCTGGAACCGCCAAAGGGTTTGTCTTTCTCAGCCTGGAAGACGAAACCGGCGTGGCCAACGCCATCATCAATCCCGATTTATTTCAAAAAAACCGCATGCTGGTATCTTCCGAGCAGTTTCTGATGGTGGCAGGGATTCTGCAAAACCAGGATAACGTTATTTCAGTGAAAGCCCAGCGCGTGCTACCGCTCTCCATCACCCACGCCGAAACTACCTCCCACGATTTCTACTAACTGGCGCGCTTTAACCATGTATTTTTTTTGTTCATTCTTTAACAAATCCACAGCCCATTTGGTTTACTATTAGCTCATCATCCGCCACAATCTCTGAGGGCCCGTTAACCGTCGTCGGCCAACACATATGTGGCTAATTCATCCATTCGGTTCTTGTTGAACCTTGGTATCGGTAAGGAGTATTTGATTATGCCTAGAGCAAAGGCCCCCCGCAATGGCGACACTCGCAACACGAAACTAGAGACCGCGCCCGCGATCACCACTTCCGAAGTAAAACAGAATGGGTCTCAGCCAGAGTTGGAGGCTGAAATCCGCCGCCGCGCCTATGAGTTATATGCGCAACGGGGATACACCCCTGGCCACGAAAATGACGATTGGTTCGTAGCCGAGCGCGAAATTCTGGCCCGTCACAGCCATCAGAGCGCCTAAGTTCGGGATCCTGGGAAACGTTTCGATAACGAGGCAAAGCTTCGCATATCAATAACTTTGCCTTGAGTTTTGATGTTGCCTCCTGCTGGCGTTTCTGAAAAAATACTTTAGGATCCCCATGTCGCAAATCGGCAGTTTTGCGCTCCTGCTTGGACTGGCCCTGAGCGCATACTCGTTCCTGGCTGGACTGCTTGCCTTGGTACGTCCAGGCCCGGGATCGGACCGCCTGGGAGAAACTGCGCGCCGGGCCGGGATCGCGGTCTTTGCCGTAGTCTTCCTCGCCGCGATGATTCTGGTCATTTCCGCCTTCCAGGACGACTTCTCCATCGCCTACATCTTTCATCACAGCAATCGCGATCTGCCCGCTCCTTATAAGTTTGCCGTCCTATGGTCCGGACAGGAAGGTTCGCTTCTGTTCTGGTCGCTACTTTTATCCGCCTACGGATTGGTTCTGAGGTTCCGGCATAAGACGGACAGCCGGCTCTTTGCTTATGCCTCGGTCATTATCGCTGCGGTTCAAGTATTTTTCTTGTTGCTGCTGAATTTTGCCGCTCACCCCTTCGCCGTCATGCAGGGGACATTGCCTCCAGATGGCAATGGCCTCAATCCGCTGCTGCAGTACCCCGAGATGGTGATCCATCCTCCCATGCTGTATTTGGGATACGTTGGATTCACCGTGCCCTTTGCTTTTGCGCTCGGAGCCCTGGCCATGCGCTATCCGGGCGAGAAATGGATCCACATCACCCGCCGCTGGACCATGGTGACCTGGGGCTTCCTGACCTGTGGCGTGTTTCTCGGTGCCCACTGGGCTTACTCGGTGCTGGGCTGGGGAGGTTACTGGGGATGGGATCCGGTGGAGAACGCATCGTTTATGCCGTGGCTGACCGGCACCGCATTCCTGCACTCTGTAATGATGCAGGAAAAGCGAGGCATGCTGAAGGTCTGGAACATGTGGCTCATCTTCATTACTTTCATGCTTTCGATTTTCGGCACCTTTCTGACCCGAAGCGGCGTGGTCAGCTCGGTACACGCCTTTGCGCAATCTTCGATCGGCGACTGGTTCGTAGCCTTCCTCGCCATCATACTTTTGACCTGCATTTTCTTTTACGTAAAGAACCGCTCTCATTTGCAAAGTGAACACAGGCTGGAATCGCTGGTGTCGCGCGAATCCAGTTTCCTGTTTAACAACCTGCTGTTTGTTCTGTTCTGCTTCACGGTTTTGTGGGGAACGCTATTTCCTATCCTCTCGGAGTGGGTACAAGGCCATAAGATCACTGTCGGACCACCTTTTTATAATCATGTAACCATCCCGGTTGTCCTGCTATTGCTCTTGCTCACCGCCGTAGGGCCTCTGCTTGCCTGGCGTAGGACCTCGCTGGAGAGTCTGAAACGCAACTTCCTGTGGCCCACGCTTGGCGCGGTTGTTGTCGGGATTTTGATGATCGTCTTCGGCGTTCGCCCATGGAAAGACATCTCGTACTTGTATGCGCTGATGGCAGCCATGCTGGCCACTCTGGTCACACTCACGGTAGTCTCCGAATTTGTCCGCGGAGGCCGCGTCATCTCCCGGCACACAGGTCAGAACCTGCTGGCCTCCATGGTTCAGCTATGGCGCCGCAACACTCGCCGATATGGCGGCTACATCGTGCACTTCGGCGTGGCGGTAGTGGTAATCGGCATTCTTGGCACGCCCTTCAACCGGGAGGCAGAGAAGGAGATGGGCTACGGCGACCGCATGACGATCGGCCCCTACACGCTGGTCTGCCAGTCTTATACGCAGGAAGATAATCCGAATTACGGCAATGAATGGGCCATCATCAACGTTTTTAGGGGCGGCAAGCAGATCACGACCATGTATCCCGAGCGGCGGTTCTACAAGGCAAGCCAGCAGACGCAGACCATCCCGCAGATTCATCCCTCGTTCCGCGAAGATCTCTTCTTGGTCAGAGATCTCTACTTAGTCTATGAGGGAATTAATACGGAGACGGGCCGACCGATCATCAAAGCCCATCTCAACCCGTTGGTGATGTGGATCTGGATCGGAGCGCTGGTCATGATCTTCGGCACCATCACGGCGTTAGTGCCAAATGCAGCCCCGGCGCGTGTGCCTGCTCCAGCGCGGATAGAAGCCGAGCCGGTAGCGGCGGAAAGTTAGCTTTTGAGGTTGCCCACAACGCCGATGATTTCACGAAAACTGCCGTCGAAGCGCACGACCCAAATCGTGATGCTCTCGCTCGCGATCGCGACTTTGATGGGGGCTGGCGATGAAGACGCGCGCTTCAACCAGTTGGGCCACAAACTAATGTGCGTGTGCGGATGCAATCAAGTGCTGCTGGAGTGCAACCACGTCGGTTGCCCGTTATCAGATGGCATGCGTGGAGAATTGGTCGCGGCGATGAACCGCCCTGACAGTGACGACTTGGTGCTGCAGTCTTTCGTCCAGAAGTATGGGCCCACTGTGCTCATCGCCCCTACTTCGACTGGCTTCAATCGCGTTGCCTGGGTAATGCCATATCTGGCCTTGGGGCTTGGATTGACGACCGTCGTACTGGTTGTCCGCGCCTGGCGATCCCGTCCGCTGGCGATCCCTGCCGCTGGCGTCGCACCCCTCCGCAACGGTCCAGACCTTGACCAGTTCCGCGAACAAGCTAGAAGGGATACGGAGGCATGACTATCCTCGTCTGCGTCCTCGTAACCGTCATCGTATTGTTCTATGTCTTCTATCTGCCCGGCAAGCTGCATCTCGGCCCCGAGAAGACCAGGCTGGTCTATCTGCGCGAGCGCAAGGAAGTGGTGTACGAGAATCTGCGTGACTTGAACTTCGAGTATAAGGCCGGCAAGTTCCCGGATTCGGACTATCAGGCGATGAAAACATCTTTGGAAGAAGAGGCCGCTGCCATACTGGCCGAAATTGCACATCTGGAAGAATCCGGCGCTTCCCCGCTCCGCAGTAGTAGCGGAGCGAGAATTTGAGAATGTCGCCACAGCTCGTGTGGGGACGGGCGCCCTCGCCCGTCCGGGCCGAGCGGAAACTCGGCAAATTCGGGCCCCGGTTTGGCGCTCTCCTCGCGTTCCTTTCTCTCCTTCCTCTCCTTCTCGCCGCCTTTGTCTCCGCCGAAACCCTCACCGGCACGGTCAAGAATGGCACCAACAACACACCCGCCGCCGACGACGACGTTGTTCTCATCAAGCTTGCCCAAGGCATGGAGGAAGCGGCCCGCACCAAAACCGACGCCAAGGGAAACTTCAGCTTCAGGTTGGACGACGCCGACGGGCCGCACTTGATTCGTGCGATTCACCAAGGCGTCACCTACCATCGCATGGCGCCTCCGGGAACTCCTTCGGTCGAGCTGCAAGTCTACGACGTAGCGAAAAAAGTTGATGGCATCGGCGTCACCGCCGACTTGATGTACGTCCAGGCTGGAAAAGGGGAGCTCGCCATCATGCGGCTGTTTGCCGTGGACAACGCTTCCAAGCCGCCGCGGACGCAGATGAATGAGCGGAACTTCGAGTTCTATCTTCCGAACGGCGCTCAGATCGATTCAGCCCAAGCCCAGACGTCAGGAGGGCAAGCCCTCAATAGCGCACCGGTTCCGGAAGCAGAAAAAGGACGTTATGCGTTTGTTTTTCCCTTGCGTCCTGGCACGACGGAGTTTCAAGTCACGTACCATCTTGCTTACGACGGGAAAGCCAACATCGATCCTAAACCACTCTATCCGCTGGAGCACTTCGTTGTAATCCTGCCCCAATCGATCCAATTTTCTTCAGCTCACGCGGGCGTTTACGAAGAGAAACAGCCCCCGACCCCGCCCGGCGCGATTGCGGAGGTCGCGGCCAAGGTCCAACCTGGCCAGCCGTTGGCGTTCGCAATTTCTGGGACTGGCGCGCTTCAGGAAGAAAACACGGCAAATAACGGCGATGGTTCGGGCACCGTTGCCGCCCCGCAGGCTCGCGCTCGCGACTCACGTCCAGGCGGAGGGCTGGGTCCCCCCATTGATGCTCCGGATCCGCTGGAAAAGTATCGCTGGTACATTCTAGGCGGATTCGCCATCGTGCTGGCGGCTGGCGCGGTTTATATTGCCGGCCGTTCCAAGACTTCTTCCGTCACTGATCTTGCAGCCGATTCACTCGCGCCCGTTGCTTCAGCAAGCGCAAAGCCCTCGGCTGCTGGGCGTTCTGGACTACTGCTCGAGGCCCTGAAAGAAGAGCTCTTTCAGCTCGAGGTAGACCATAAGCAGGGCCGCATCTCACAGCCAGAATATGAGAAAGCTAAGGCAGCGCTGGATCAGACTCTAGAGCGCGCCCTGGCCCGAACTGCGCCAAAGTAAGCGGTCAAATCGGTCGGCAAATCGTAGGGTGAATCCGTCCCTCCGGCGTACCATCTAATCAGAGTAGATGAACGAGGAATGTTTGTATGGGAAACATGTTTAAGACTGCCCTCTTGCTGACGGCAATGACACTGCTGCTGATGACGATCGGCCGATATTTTGGCGGTGACAACGGAATGCTGCTGGCCTTGGGCATCGCCGCAGTGACTAATTTTATCGCTTACTTTTTCTCCGACAAGATTGCGCTCGCCACTTACCGCGCTCAACCGGTTACTCGGGAACAATTGCCACGCGTTTATAGCGTCGTGGAACGAATGACCCAGAAGATTGGGCTACCGATGCCGAAGATTTATGTGATTCCTACTGACTCTCCCAATGCCTTCGCGACCGGACGCAATCCCGCTCACGCCTCGGTTGCGGTGACGCAGGGGATTCTCAATCTCCTGAACGATGAGGAACTGGAAGGCGTGCTGGCACACGAGCTCGGACACGTGAATAACCGTGACATTCTCATCAGCTCGATCGCCGCTACGATCGCAGGTGCGATCACGTACTTAGCTCGCTTCGGCTTCTTTTTCGGTGGAATGGGCGATCGGGACGATCGCCGGGGCGGAGGCCTGGGCTCGATTCTGATGCTAATTCTAGCTCCCTTTGCCGCTATGCTCATCCAACTCGCCGTATCGCGCTCTCGTGAATACCAGGCCGACGCTACCGGCGCGCACTTTACCGGCAATCCCTACGCTTTGGCCAGCGCGTTGGCGAAACTTGATTCCTACTCACGTCGCGTGCCCATGGTTGGTACGCCCTCGACAGCGCATCTATTCATTGTCCAACCGTTGTTGGGAATGAATTTCGGCAGCTTGTTTTCCACCCATCCGCCTATCGCCAAGCGCATCGAACGGTTGACCGGACGGCCGGCGGAGTTCATGCAGTAGGGCGATGTCAGCGTTGAGCAACTCCTGCTAGATCAGCCCGCGTTTCCGTTCTAACTGACAGCTAAACCAGAGAGCTAATGGCTGTATCGTGCATACTCTTCGTCCTCGGCGAAGCATGTCCCATTTCCTACCGCCGAGTGAACTTTGGTAACCCTGAAGGTCCAGAGACTGTGCGGTAGTCTGACTCTGCGAGCTGCGGCTTGCTCGAGGAAGCCAGGCAGGAGCCGCTCTCCGCTCAGTCCTGTAGAAAATAACCTATTTGCCCGGTAGTCAGTAAAGCTTCTTTAGCTGCCAACCACGGTTCGCGTCGAAAGGTGCAAGATGGCTCTTAGGGTTGTGCGATCGAAGTTTTCTCCCGAACAAAACCAATCCGCCGGTCAAGCCAGGACCGTGACAACAGGCAACGCTCCCCTTCGCGTTTACGTCGTCGACCAGAACAGCCTGGCTGCCCGTTATCTGCTGGGAATACTTGCGAGAAATCGGGCTCTCCATGCCGTTACCTTCGAAAATCTGATTGTGCACAAGCCTACCGAGCAAACACCTCCTGTCTTCATCATCGATCGCGGAGGAATCGACCTGCCCCTGAGCGAGTGTCTCCGCGTTTTGAGGGAGCGACACCCAAAGGCAAGGTTTCTGGTCCTCGACAAAGAGCAGTCCCCGGGGGAAATTGTGCGATTACTCTCACTCGGAATTCATGGGTTTGTCGCCCACCCTCAGGTGAGCGAGCAGCTTGCGCAAGCCGCCCATTGCGTGGCCCAAGGCAAACTTTGGATCTCGTCCAGCGTATTGGAGACCTATGTGCGTCACTCCATCGCATCGCTGAAGACTGTCGACGAGTCTCCAATCGGCCGAGGAATTACCCAGCGTGAGAGTCAAATCATCGAATTGGTGAAGCGTCGGCTTTCAAACAAGGAAATTGGGACAATCTTGAACATCCAGGAGAGCACAGTAAAGTTCCATCTCTCAAACATATTCTCAAAGCTGCAAGTTAACCGGCGGAGCGAACTCCAGGATAAAGGCGAGCTCAGTGAAATTTGGCAGAAGTTGATTGCTTCTTGAGGAGCCCCAGGCATCCATTAGGCGCTCGCATTGTTTCTTGACCCGGTTCCTTGACTCGCGAAATCTATTCGGTCGTCTTCGCGCGAATGACAGCAATCAGAGCCACCGTAGTGGAAACGTCGATGCCATAACGTTCCCAGCCGCGCACAATCGGACCGCCAATCGCATCCAACTCGAGCCGCCGTCCGGAGGTGAGGTCTTTCTGCATGGAGCTGCGCATGCCGGAAGGCGAGCTGTCGAGGATCTTCTGGATCTGGGCCGCGTCAACTTCCGCGCCGCTTGCGTTGGCTACGGCACAGGCCTCAACAATGCAGGAAATCAATTTTCGTTTCCACTCCGCGTCCGCATAGATCTCGCCTTTGTTCATACCCGATGCTGACGTCGCCAGCGCGAACGGTCCCAGGAAGCAGAGCTTTTTCCACAGCAAAGTCTGTTCGTTCTGGATGAACCTGCAGGTGAATCCAAGATCACGCAATCGTGCGACGAGCGCTCCCAGAAGCGGCTCTCCACTGGCGGCAAGGTTGAGATTCACGAACGGGGTGAGCAGCATGAACCGTCCCGGGGAAATCTTCTCGGCTTCAACCGCGATCGTTGCCGGCAGCACGCGATCGCGGTCAAAACGTGCGCGTAGGATCTCGATGTGGTCCACACCGTTCAGCAACGGAACTATGCAGCGTGGCGATGACTGCACTGCCTGCAACGCCGTTTGTAGCTGGTAGGTTTTGGTTGCGATCCACAGCACGTCAACCGGATTTGTCAGCGTGACTGCGGCTTTCGCCGGTGCCGTGATGACGCCCGACGGACGTTCCACTGACAAGTTTGCGGGATATCCCGGGAGCCTCTCTGGTCGAACTATTACAGTGACGCTTTCGCCAAGCGATGCTACCGCGGTGCCAACCAGACCTCCGATGGCTCCTGCTCCCAAAACTGCATGTTCCATGCCAGCTCTCTCCAGCGGACGTTATACGATACGTCAGTTTCAACTCATTTCGGCGGACGTTAGAAACCAGCCGACTACACCAACTGAGCGCTGAGATGCCGGGGGTTACACCTGCAAGGTGGCGTCAGAATCGACGGAGACTAGAATAGAAAGAAAATGGCTCCTCAGGTAGGACTCGAACCTACAACCCTCCGGTTAACAGCCTTATTCTGCTCGCCACGCCGTACCAAACCGTACAACTAAGTGCAACGAAACACGGGAAACGTAGCTTTGTGACCTGCCCCCCATCTTTAGCCCAGGGATAAGTCGTGCATTTCTGATCGATCAATGGAACGCGGTGTTTGATGGATACTCTTTGCCGGGGACCAGGTAGCCGGTTGGGCAGCCTGTGCCATGGCAAAAGGAATCACCCCCACGATCAGCAGGGCCGTGAAAACGCACTTCATGTCAGTTCTCCTCTTGATCCGCTGAATACGGCGATCGCATTTCGTTAACTGACGCGATCACCGGGCCGTACCGGAGCACGGCGCCAGGCTTCGCCACAGTGCATCAGCAGTGCATCAAGGATCGCGTCCATGTTCACTGGAGGAAGGTATTTGGGCTACTAATGGCTCCAGTCAGATACCCCCGTCCAGTCCTTATAACTTTCTAAATTCTCTAAAAATAAAGGCTAAGAGTCAGACCAACTCCGTCCGGAGCGCAGTTCGTTTTGCGCTCGTGGCCCGAGTGCAGCGTCTGCGAGTTAGAGTTTGAAGTTGGGGACGAGATTACCGGGGTCTCCCGAGCCAGGAGTACTGCCAAGCCATGGCAACATTCTGGTAATTCCCACCGTACCGGATGTAGGCACCGTTGCTGTAGCTGAACTTCAACGACTGATGCCTGCTGATCGGTATGGAGACGGTTCCTCCGATCCGGGAGTTTTTCTGCTCGGTGCTGGAGTTCTCGACGCCATTCAAACTGGTCTGACCTCCGAACCAGAAATTCCCGTCGAGCGAAGCCCAAAACCGGGGCTTGACATCGTAGCTCAAGTGTCCTTCAAACGCGCCAACGAGTTTTTCCGTTTGAGCCGTGACGCCAGGGTTGTATTGGTTGCGCGAAAAGAATTCGGGATTCGTGGTGAAGAACCACGCTGCTCCATACGTGTCGAGAAGCCAGTGCCCCCAGCGCTGAGACAAGCCGACTTCAGGTTTGAAAGCCCACCGGTTACCGCCATAGTTGATAAGTTTCGTGGGGTCATACTGGCCGGTAGGTGCTAGTACCTTGAGGCTCACGCCGAGAAGAGTCTTTTGTCGCCAGTTCGCGAATTCATGGGGTTCCATCGCCGGGCCACCCTTCACGTTCACTGAGAATCGAAACTCTGAGTCCAGTAGTCCTGAGCGGTACGCATTACCTTCGGTTCCGGCAACTGTGCCGCGAAAATGTCCAACACCGTAAGGAACGGACGCGGTGAGGTTGGCCGAGCGCCCGAAAAAACGTATGGAGTGATAAAGACTGATTACGGGCACGCTGACACTTGCAGTTGCTCCCGTGATCGGAACGACGCCATCAAACAGCACGCTGCCCTTATAAAAGGCGTAAGTGAGGATCACCGCGTTGGAGTGCACGGGGGTGATGACGTAAGCGCGAGGGGCAAGGTCCTGGGCACGTAGCATCGGCGTGAAGAAGGCGCCAATCAGAACCCAGAACGGAAATTTGAGCCACAGGCGACGAACGTCCGTGGGGCGCATCCCACTTCCGCGTGCCCGGTCCCATTCGCCCACTCGTTGATGGAAGCCGTGTTTAGAATTGCGGAAATGCATCCGTGAGTCGAATCAGTGGCCAGATGGCGAAAATGCAATGCCTGCACCATTCTAACCGTGAGGATCGTACCGGCTGGTAGGACAGTTGGCTGAGGCTGGTTGTATTGATACAGAGGTAAGGACTCACCGCAGCCGCAACAGTGGGATTGCGGAAGCCAGCTGCAGGTTGATCATCATCGTGAGCCGAGCGTCCACCTGATAAAAACTTCGCTGCTCGCTTTGCTCCCAGCGCTGTTTCAAATTTCTGCCAATACGATTGGCGCGAGCTGAGCATCTTGGAGTCGATCTTGATGCTACTCTAAAACATCAAGCCACCTGCTTGTCTCGCGCCGGCTCTTTCTTACCAAATGCACCAGCTCTACCGGACATCAGTAACTGTTCTCCTTCGAGCCGGCCGAAGAGTTCGATCAGTTTGGCGACGAGACCGGTCCAGCCCGTCTGGTGGCTAGCCCCCAATCCTGCGCCATTATCTCCGTGGAAGTATTCGTAAAACAGAATGTAATCTTTCCAGTGAGGATCGGTCTGGAATTTCTGTGTGCCTCCATAGACCGGTCGCCGGCCGGATTTATCGCGCAGAAAGATCCCTGTCAATCGAGTGGCGATTTCCCGGGCTACCTCAAACAGATTCATCAGTTTGCCTGACCCGGTGGGACATTCTATCTTGAAGTTGTTGCCGTAGTAGCCATAAAAAGACAGAAGAGCCCGGATCAGGAGCGCATTGACTGGCATCCAGATCGGACCCCGCCAATTGGAGTTTCCACCGAACATGCCCGTGTCGGATTCTGCTGGAAGGTAATTCACCCGATACTCTTGCCCGTTTACATTGAAGACGTAAGGATGCTCGGCATGGTACCGGGACAATGCGCGAATCCCGTAAGGACTGAGGAATTCTTTCTCATCTAGCATGCGCGACAAAATACGGCGTAACCGCTCCGGGTTCACCAAAGCAGCGATGCCGCGTTCACCATACCCGAGATGTTTGGGTCCCATGGGATGAACACTGTTAAAGAGTTCGGGCCTGCGTCGTAGACGCTCACCTAAAACTTGCGTCAACCGCGGTACTCGTTCGCGCTGCCAGGGCTCGATGACAGTGGTGGCGCAGAGCGGCAGCAGACCCACCATGGAGCGTACTTTTAGCCGCGTTGCACTGCCGTCAGGAAGGCGAAGCACATCATAGTAGAAGCCATCCTGCTCATCCCACATGCCGTCCGGCCCAGTTTGATTCATGGCGTTCGCAATGAAGAGGAAGTGGTCAGCAAACTTGATGGCCATGTCTTCGAAAAACGAATCGTGGGCGGCGAGCTCGACGCTGATCTCAAGCATGTTTTGGCAGAACAAGGACACCCATGCCGTACCGTCTGCCTGTTCAAGATGGCCACCCGTAGGCAGCGCGGCACTGCGATCGAAGACCCCAATGTTATCCAGCCCCAGGAAACCGCCTTCGAACAGGTTCTTACCGAAACGGTCTTTGCGATTCACCCACCAGCTGAAGTTCAACATCAGTTTCGCAAAAGACCGCTTGAGAAATTCCAGATCGCCTTCGCCAGAGCGAGCTTCACCCGCGTGCACCTTCTGATGGCGATCGCCCAACCGTCAGACGCAGGGCGTTGGTCTGACTGTCGGCCTCTATTTTCAGGGAATTTAGAAAGTTACAAGGAGTGGACGGTGGTATCTGATTTCGAGCCGTGACCTCTGCCCATGCTGGTACTTTTCCCAGTAGCCCAAATACCTTCGCCCAGTGAACATGGACGCGATCCTTGATGCATTGCCGATGCACTGTGGCGAAGCCTGCCGCTGTGCTCCGGTAACGGCCGGTGACCACGTCAGTTAACGAAATGCGATCGCCGTATTCAGGAGATCAAGAGGAGAACTGACATGAAGTACGTTTTCACGGCCCTGCTGATCGTGGGGGTGATTCCTTCTGCCATGGCACAGGCTGCCCAACCTCCCGCCTGGTCCCCGTCAAAGAGTATCGGGATGTTCGCTTACCCCAAAAACAAGCAGACCGCTGACCAGCAACTAAAGGACGAGAGCGATTGCTATGGCTCTGCCAGGCAGAACACAGGAGTTGATCCTCAGGCTCCGGCGCCTACCGGTCCGAGCGCGCAGCAACAGCAGGCTACGCAACAACAAGCTGCCCAACAAGCCGGGAAGGACGTGAGCAAGGGTGGAACAGTGAAGGGTGCCGCAGGAGGTGCTGCAGGGGGCGCTGCAATTGGCGCGATTGCGGGCGATGCGGGAAAGGGAGCAGCCATCGGCGCCACCGTAGGCGCGGTCTCCGGCAGGCGCAAGCAGCGGATGAAAGAAGAGAAAGCTAAGGAGCAAGCTGCTCAGCAAACAGCCCAGACGCAGCAACAGGCCCAATCTCAGGCGCAGGCGCAGCAGAAAGGCGCAACGGATACGTTCAAGAGAGCATTTTCTGCCTGCATGGATGCCCGTGGGTATTCGGTTCAGTAATGCGTATTACGCGCTGCTTTTCGTCCACGCCCACCGAGAGTGTGTCGAAGAGTAGCAACTTATAGGTAGAGATCTTTGCTCGGGCCGAGAGCTTGCAATCTTCACCACCGCGCGGATCTGACGAGGGCTATTTCGATCAGAAGTAAAGACTTTGTACCGGATTTCAAAATCGACTGGAGAATGTTTATGCGAATGTTCATGGCCATCTGTGCTTCTCTTGTCCTGCTATGTGTAAGCGCTTCCGCTCAGACTGCAGGCGTTGCTGCGAAGCCCCTTAGCGACACCGACCTTCAATTGCTGCGCTCGGACGTCCAGGCGGACAAGAACAAAATCATCGCTGACACGATGCAGTTCACAGATGCAGAATCCACTGCATTCTGGCCTGTCTATCGAGATTACGCGCGAGACCTGCAGGTAATCGGTGACGATCGTGTGCAGGTGATCAAAGATTACGCTCAGAACTATGACAGCCTGGACGACAACAAGGCCAAGGACATGGTGCAGCGGATGATCAACATAGAGGACAGGACGTTGAACCTGCGCGAGGACTACTGGCCAAAGTTCATGAAGGCCCTGGGAGCAAAGCGAGCCGCAAAGTTCTACCAGGTAGATAACCGGATCACGTTGATCGTCAATCTCCAACTGGCAGCCAATATCCCCTTGATCCCGTAGCCGATGCGAGTGCTTTAGTCTGATTTCCAGCAATGGGGGCACCGCAGTGACGCGCCAAGGACCGAGCCTCGAAGCAGCGACCGTCTCGAACCGGAAGGAGTAGAGCCATGAAGCCACACGCTAGATGGATGCTTGCAGTATTGCTGTGTTGCTCAACTCTCGGATTCTCGCTAGGCAGCGTGGCACCTGAAGCAGATCAAAGTGCGCAAGCCGATCAGGCAATCCCTCCAGCCGACATAACTACAAAATCGGTTACGGCCGTCGGCTACGAAGTTGGCGGTGGCAGCACGAAAGTGGATCTGAAGGCCACCGACTTGATGCCCGATGCGAGTGGTCAGGCAAAAGTCGAGATCAAGTCCAAGGCGGGAAGGACCAACGTCGATGTCGAAGTGAAAGGCCTCAAGCCACCGTCGTCACTTGGCTCGGAATTTCTCACGTACGTGCTTTGGGTGGTGACGCCCGAGGGACGTACCGGTAATACCGGCGAGATTCTCCTCAACAAGAACGGCGACGGCAAACTGAGCGCAACTACGCCGGCACAGACCTTCTCATTGGTTGTCACAGCAGAACCGTATTTCGCCGTCCGCGTACCCAGCGAAATGGTGGTTCTGCAAAGCCAGACCCGGAAAGATACAAAGGGGAAGATTTTCCGGGTCAGTGAATACAAACTGATAAAGCGGAGCCAGTACGAAAAGATGGGAAACCCTTTGGCGCTGACGCTCGATCCGAATGTTCCACTGGAGATATATGAAGCGCGCAATGCGGTGGACATCGCCAAGTCCCGTGGGGCTGACAAATACGCACCAGAGATCTTTTCCAAGGCAGAGGCTAGCCTGAAAATGGCCGAGAGCTCTCTCGCGAGCAAAGCAGACAAAAACACAGTCATCTCGACCGCTCGACAGACTGCGCAATTCTCAGAGGATGCAAGGGCGCTGGCGGCGCAGCGCCAGGAAGAAGAGCGTATCGCGAAGGAGCGTGAGGACGCCGCTGCGAAAGCCCAGGCTGAAGCTGAAGCTAAAGCAGCAGCCGAAGCCGCTGAAGCCAAGCGTAAAGCGGATGCTGACGCCGCTGAAGCCAAGCGAAAAACGGATGCCGAAATCGCTGCCCGCGAAGAGGCTACGCGGGCCGCACAGGCCCAGACCAAGGCTGCGGAGCGCGAGAGGCAGCAACTTCGCGCCCGCCTGCTGGACCAGTTCAATCGTGTCCTGCCCACCACCGACACGGCGCGCGGCTTGGTAGTCAATATGGGCGACGTTTTATTCGACACGGGCAAGTCTGATCTTCGGTCTCCGGCGCGTGAGGCTCTGGCCAGGCTTTCCGGCATCGTACTCAACTATCCCTCGCTCCGCCTGGCTATTGAAGGCCACACGGACAGCACCGGTAGCGCCGAGTTTAACCAGACTCTCTCAGAGAAGCGCGCCGACGCGGTGCGCGACTACCTCGTCACGCAAGGACTGGACACCAACAAGTTATCGGCGCAAGGTCTCGGTATGGACAACCCCGTGGCAGACAACAGCACGTCGGCAGGTCGGCAGAAGAACCGCCGGGTCGAAATCGTCGTTTCCGGAGAAGTGATCGGAACACAGATCGGCGGCAACACCCAGCCATAAATCGCAACCCGGTCAGGCGCGGCTGGACCTTAGGTTTTTCGTTGCGATTACACCAACTACTGCGACGCCATCGGCGCAATGGCGATATTTCAACATCTCTAACGACGTCGGTCGTGTCAAGGGACTTGGGGTTTCATTTTAGTAAGTCGGTGCATACTTTCCCCTCAGCGCAGACGCACTGGTTCCTTCGAGAGAGCAACGGTCTTTACTTCTCGATTCCAACCGCATGGCTCGGCCCGTTTTCTTCATCATTGTGGTGGCGTAGCCCACCAGACATCTCTTCGGTCACGCTCGATCATGATGTGTTGTGCAAACTCCCCTCCCATGGGGAGGCGGGCAGCCTATTCAGTTGACCCGGTCACTGCATTGCAGGACCACTGTTGAAATCAGGCATCCCCGCATGGGCTTTCCCCTTCTGCCGCAACCTTCCGCGGCGACAGAACTGTTCGTAATCAATCTGGTCACGCATCATGATCCACAGCCGGATACCCAGTTTGCGTGCCGCTGCGATCCTTGCCTTGCCCATTCCTTTCTGGATGAGCTTGCGCCGATAGAAGCGTTGCAACTCCGGGTCTTTCCGTACCGCATGCATCCCTGCTTCGGTCCACAGATAGCGCAGCAGGGAGTTGCCTTGCTTGGTCAGTTTTCCCAGTCGTTGTCGCTTCCCGCTGGTGTGCTCACACGGAATCATCCCGATGTAGCTGGCCACCTGGTTGGCGGTGTCGAAGCGACTCGGGTCACCGAGAAAAACATCGGTCGCCAAAGCCGTCACCGCACCTACGCCCGGATGGGTTAGCAGCCGGCGCGCCTGTAGCCTTTGTCGGGCCTGGGCTTCCACTTCTTTATCTAGTTCTTGGATTCGTTGCTGCAACTGTTCATACAAGCTCAGCAGTTCTGTCCGTCTCTGACTGGTGTAGGGTGGCAAGGGCAGTGCCTGCAGTGTG
This sequence comes from uncultured Acidobacteriota bacterium, assembly GCA_963696025.1. Lineage (GTDB taxonomy): Bacteria > Acidobacteriota > Terriglobia > Terriglobales > Acidobacteriaceae > JABCYV01. The sequence goes on along the minus strand of CAVOII010000010.1, from coordinate 331,874 downwards.
TTCTGCCCTGCCTGACTCCAGAGCGCGTGGCCTCGGCGCAGGGCGTGATTGAGGGCGATCGCCTGCAAGGTGTGCTGCAATCGTGCTCGCATCTTTACCCACTGATGTCGGTCCCGCAGCAAGGTTCGCAAGTCCCGCTCTTCGATCGAGGGCATCCAAATCTCCGGAAAGCGATCTTCGATGAGCAGTTCCAATATCAACCGTGCATCTCGCCGATCATGCTTCTGCTTCCGCGTTTCTTTCGCGCGGATCTTCGCCGGATTTCCCACACGGCATTGGATTCCCAACTCTTGCAGCAGTTCCAAGAACCACTGCATCGCTCCCGTGGCTTCGATGCCCACCACCACCGGACCCTCCAAGGCCCCGTAAAACTCTCGCAGGGCGTTGCCTTCGTGGGAAAGTGCCCTCTCCACGAACTCCCCGGTTTCAGTGTCCACCATGGCTATGGTTTGTTGTCTTGCGTGCAGATCACAGCCTACAATTTTCATCTCGGCCTCCTTCGTCCCGAGCCTTTTTGGTTGGATACCGCAAAGTCTACTCGGTCCGTTGTGAGGCCGACGTCGTTATGACATCAGTAATCCTTCGTCCAGTTGTGAAAGGAGGTTCCGGGAATACCTGTGGGATCATTTCCGAGCTGGCAACTGGCCCTATTTCGACTGCAGAATCTCGCGGCCATTGGTCGGTTGAATAGGGCGCGCGTTCATGGGGTAAATCTTGGCGAAGGCGGCCAGTTGTTCAGGGGAGATGGAGGTCTGGTTTTTCAACACGTACCAGGTAACCCCTTCACCGCATGGAGGAGTAGTCAACGAGCCAGCGAAGGTGAAGTAACCGCGCTCGCTGGGGAGAAGATCCTGCACCCGAACGGAGACGGAGGGAACATCCTGCGGCTTCTCTTTCTCGATGGGAATGTTATTCCACAGCTTATCGATCAGCGGGTTGGCGGCGCCGAGTTCAAAGAGGATGGCGATGACCGCGAGCTGCCCGTCGGCGTCCGCGTGCACGAGGTGGGCGACGAACGGGAAGCTCTTGCCATTGATGTGTTCTTCTGCTGGATGGTGAAAGTGAAACTGTTTCAACGTGTAAGTCTTGTCGCCTACGGTGAGGGTGCTCCCGGGGGCATAGTTCACCTGAATCGTATGGCCGTTGTCGATGATATTCAGCGGCACGGCTTGATAGTCGATTTTCAAGACGGCGAGATCAGAGGGCTTGGCATGCTTCACGTCAATCGGGGACTGCCTGCGTCCCAGCGAGCATGATGAATAACTGGGGTCGAGCTTCCCCCAGTGCGTCGGATCTTCCGACCCGGAATAGCTCCAGTGTGGCGGATGGGTCTCCTGCGCGGTGCTGAAGCTGGGCGTGATGATTAGGAGGCCCCACATGGAAGCGAGCCGAACAATCTTGCAAAAAGAATGCGGATTCATCAACGTTTCACCTCAGACCTACCACTAAAAACAATGGCGAACGACACAGTAGATAAGTGTCACCGCGGCTTGCAACATGGTCGCTCTTCTTCTGTCTTCCCGCAGTCGTATTCATGCCACACGCGGCCCCGCTGAGGCGGCAGTTAATGAGCGGTCGGCGACCACCTCCGAGAAGTCATATTCCTTCTCGCAGTCACCGATTACCACCCGGGGAAGTCCCAGGGCGTGTAACTCTCGGACGATCTCATCGCGGTAACGCACCTTGATGTGTGTGACAACAACCTTGATGCCGGGCGGCATCTTGCCTACTTCCCCGGCGAGCATCTCGGGGGTGAGATGAAAGGATGTCTCCGCTAGGCGCTTCATCGAATTCGGGAAACTCGCCTCCAAGAACACTGCTCTGAGGCCGCGGGTCTTCTGCGCGACTTCCCACAACCGTTCCGTTGGGCCAGTATCGCCAGCAACGATGACTGCAGTCTGGTCGTCGCTGATAACATAACCGAAGGTCGGGACCTGATGGTTGACGCGAACCGGTGTAATGCGGAGACCATCGGCTTCAACCGGCAGTTCAGCGTCTAGGGGGCACAGGCGCAGGAACGGGTGCATCTTCTTGGAGAGAAAGACGAAGTCCGGCCACATCACATCGTTGAAGATGTAGCGCTGCAAAGCATCCAGAGTCTCCGAACTACCATAAATCCGAGGGCATTCCCCCACCGGCGTCCACGCATTCTCGAGGAAAATGGGCAGGCTCGCAATATGGTCGAGGTGTGAATGCGTAAGGAATACGTGCCGGATCGTTTCCTGCTCTTGAGGAGTACCGTGCAATCCCAGACAACCCGCGTCGACGGCTAGGGTCCCGTTGATAAGATAGCTGCTGACATATTGGCGCCGCGTGTTGTCCAGCGTCGCCGTCCCCAACATTTGCACCCTCATGCGACCGCCTCATCTGCCTCCAACTGAGAATTCAAGAGCCAGGTTTCGATCTCCCCTTTTCCTTTCACCTGGATTACACCCCGGCTCTCGAGCTCGAACTTACCTTTCAAGCGCTCGTACACGCTTCGCGTGACTTGAATCTGACTTGGCACGCCTGTCGATTCCATACGACTGGCGATGTTCACCGTGTCGCCCCAGAGATCGTAAATGAACTTGCTCGCGCCGATGACGCCAGCCACTACCGGACCGGAGTTGATCCCGATGCGCAGCTGAAGATTCGTTCCTTTCTCCTTGTTGTATCGCCTGATCGCCTCCATCATGCGGAGCGCCATTCGAGCCATTCTGTCAGCGTGATCGGAGTACGGGTGGGGCAAACCGCAGACAGCCATGTAACAGTCCCCAATGGTTTTGATTTTCTCTATGCCTAGTTCATGAGCTTCCCGATCGAACAGGGAGAAAATGCCATTTAGTATGTCCACGATTCGTTTCGCGGGTGTGTGGCTGGACAGCACCGTAAATCCAACGATATCGCCAAACAATACGGTAACGTCCGCAAACTTGTCCGCAATCTCATGCTCGCCTCCTTTCAGGCGGACTCCAATCTCTGCCGGAAGGATATTGAGCAGCAGAGCTTCATTCTCGCGGTTCTTCTGCTCGATCACCTCCGTCTTCTCACGAATACTCTTTGTCATGGAATTGAAAGTGTCGGAGAGGACTCCGAGTTCGTCCTTCCATCTCCACTCGACCTGCGCAGTAAGGTCACCGGATGCCACCTTCGCCGCGGCATTCACGAGAGCATTGACCGGACGCAGGATCTGACGCGTCATGAGCCATGCACCTATCGCCGTCATCAGCAAAAGGCCCGCGCCCCACCAGCCGAACATCCGCCCCATGTCGCCTACCGGTTTGAGCGCATCATCCAGCGCCGTCCGCGACACGACCACCCAGTGGAGATCTTTGACATGCAAGGGCATATATGACACCAGGAGCTTTCCTGATCCCAACGCATCTTTCTCGATGAGAGTTCCTTCCTTGCCTTCAAGGGCCGCGGCCACTGCTGTGGGAGACCTGGTCGGGACCTGAAGAATGGTTGTCTCGTAAAGACGGATCCGTTGCAGTTTCTCATCAGGCATGCCGCTGGCGCTCAGCCCGGCAATAAAATCGTCCGACTGCTCCAGATATTGGCGGTCATTCGTGCGCACCAGACGATCCTCTCCGACAATGGCCGAGTCGCCGGTTTGCCCCAAGCCGTACTTTTCCCATCCACGCTTGCCCGTCGAGACATTGTTGATGGCATCTGTCGAGAGCTGGAGCGCGAATACGCCAATCCGTTCCTGCCCGTCGTAGATAGGGCTTGCGACGAATTGAGTCGGCTCTCCCTTCGAAGCCTCATAGGGTTCAAAGTCAGAGAAAAAGACAGCGTCCGGATTATTAGTAGCCAGACATCGCTTCAAGACTTTTGCAAGATTGCTATTCCGATAGGGACCATTCAGGAGGTCAGTGCCAAAGTCCCGGTCCTTGGACACGTCGTAAAGAACCCTTCCAGTCTCATAGTCGATGAGATAAAGATCGTAATAGCCGAAACTTTTAATGAGATGCCTGAATCCGCTGTGGTACTTTTCGTGGACGCTACTATAGTCGCTGCCGTCTCCGGCATCTGCCAACTCATCTCGGCGCTGCGGAGGATGCGGGTTTTTCACGACATAGAGATACTGAAGCTGAAACGCCGCCGGTGAAGTCGGCAAGTAATCCTCGACGCGTGGACGGGCCAGGTTGAGTTTCTGCATTTCGGGATAGAAGTTCTCCTGATAATCTGCGCGCACTGCGGCCTGGGTATTCGCCGGAATGGAAGCTGCGTCCAGCTTGCGATAAGCCACGCGGAATTCCCTTACGGCATCGATGAACATGCGGTCTGCACTGAGGGTCTCAGCGTGATGTTGGATAGTTTCGTAGTAGGACTCGATTTGAAACTGTTTCGAGCGGGTGACACCAGTGAGCTGCCTCATTGCGTCTTGCTTCAAACTGCCACGGAACTTGACATAGGCGACCGTCCCTGTAAAGAGGAAAGTCCCTATGCCCAGCACCAGAAGAAGAGAGAGCAGCTTATAGCGAACGCTCCAATTAGCAAACGACTGCATAACCACCAGCTTTCTGCTATCGTCTCCAGTCCTCGATCAAAGCGGCTACAAGTGCGCTCCAACCGGTCTGGTGTGAGGCGCCCAGACCGGCACCGTTGTCCCCGTGATAGAACTCATAAAACAGTATTAGGTCTTTCCAGTAGGGGTCTTCTTGGAACAGTCGGGTCCCTCCGTAAACGGGCCGCTGTCCCTGCTCATTGCGCGTGAAGATGCGAATCATACGATTGGCGATCTCGCCCCCAAGTTCCCAGAGATTTCTGCCACCGTTGGATTCCTCTGGAAGGCTGACCTTGAAGTCGTCGCCGTAGCCTGCGCCGAGTGTCCGCAGTGAGTCGATGATGAGAAAGGTCGTAGGGAACCAGATGGGCCCGCGCCAGTTGGAATTGCCCCCTTTAATCTTGTTGTCGGACTCGGCAGGATCGTAGCGCACCTCGCTATGACCGAAGACGAAGGGGTGTTGCTGGTGGAATTTGGACATGCTCCGGATTCCGTAGTCAGAGAGGAATTCATGCGGGCTGAGAAGCCGCTCCAGCATACGCCGCAATTGTCGTTCATCCACAATCGTGAGTTCGTATTGCCTCTTTTGTTCAAGGTAATGGCAGCAGCTTTCGGTGAGCTGCCGGCGATTCTTGACGAACCATAGAAAGTTATCCCGAAAGTCTTCGAAGGGCTCAATATCGTCAAGTCTGAGTGTCTCGACGGCGTAAAGCGGAATGATGCCGACCAGAGAGCGCACGCGGAATTTCTGAAAGTTCCCGTCCGGAAAGCGAAGCACATCGTAGAAGAAGCCGTCATCTTCGTCCCAGAGAGAGTATTTCCGGCCGCCCATATTCTTCATGGCAGCTCCGATGTAGATGTAGTGCTCGAAGAATTTCAGGGCGAGGCTCTCGTACGCTTTGTTCTCTTTGGCCAGTTCCAAAGCGATGCGCATCAAGTTGAGGCAGAACATGCCCATCCAGCCGGTGGCATCCGATTGTTCCAAGACAGCGCCGCCGGGGAGCTTCTCGCTGCGGTCTATGACGGTGATGTTGTCGAGGCCGAGGAAACCACCCTCGAAAACGTTGTTTCCGGCACTGTCAACCTTATTGACCCACCAGGCGAAGTTTATCAGCAGCTTGTGGAAGCACTTTTCAAGGAAGTCCCGGTCTGCTATTCCGTTCCGTGACTTATCCATGTTGTACACGCGCCAGACAGCCCAGGCATGCACCGGCGGATTCAGGTCGGAGAACTCCCATTCATAGGCAGGGATCTGGCCGCTGGGATGCTGGAACTGTTCGAACAGCATGAGAAAGAGCTGTTCCTTGGCAAACTCCGGATCGATCAACGCAAAAGCCACTGTGTGGAACGCGAGATCCCAAGCCGCAAACCACGGGTACTCCCATTTGTCGGGCATGGACAGCACACGCATCGAGTTGAGGTGCCGCCAGTGCATGTTTCGAATTCGTTGCCGTGAGGCGGGCGGCGGAATCTTGGGGTTGTCGCCTTCCAGCCATCCATTCACGTCGAACAGATAGATCTGTTTCGTCCATAGCAAACCCGCAAGCGCCTGCCGCTGAACGCGCTTTTCATCCTCTGTGGCCTTGGGTGGCTGAATGGCAGCATAAAACTCATCAGCTTCCGCACGGCGCTGGGCGATGATCTGGTCAACCTCGCGCAACGGGGCACTCAGGGGCTCAGGCGCGAGCCGCAGCCGCACGACGACCGAGCCACCGGCGGGAATCACGTACTCGTAGTCAAGACAGGCCTTGGTTCCGGTCCGGTCAGGATTGACAGCCTCCTGTTCACCGTTGACGATTGCACGATGAAATGCGTCCTTACAATGGCGGCGCGTGTTTGGAATCCCGTAGAGCCGCTGTGCGTTCGTTTCGTTGTCCGTGAAGAGCGTCCGCGCACCGGATTGCGCGTAAAGGTACCGTTTGCCTAGTCGGTAGTCGAATTGCAGGTTCTTGAGAGGCTCCGCGCCGGCATCATCAGCGATCAGGCATACAGTTCCTTCGGTCGCAGGTCCCGCATGGATCGCAGGCGCCGGGCCAGGAGGATCAGTCCACGCCCACGTGTTCCGGAACCAGAGATGCGGAATAATGTGCAGCGGGGCAGGTTCAGGTCCCCGGTTGACTGCTTCGATGCGGATGCACAGATCTTCGCTGGACGCTTTGCCATATTCGACAAAGACGTCAAAATAGCGGTTGTCATCGAAGATGCCGGTGTCCAGAAGTTCGAACTCGAAGCCATGGCCGCCGCGCTTTCGGTTCTCGTCCAAAAGCCATTCGTAGGGGTACCTGGCTTGCGGGTACTTGTACAGATACTTCGTGTAGGAATGCGTCGGCGTGCTGTCAAGATAGAAGTAATACTCCTTAACATCTTCGCCATGATTGCCTTCGCCAGGCGTCACGCCAAAGGCCCGCTCTTTCAGAATTGGATCCTTACCGTTCCAGAAGGCCGGGCTGAACACCAGTAATTGATAGCGGTCGCAGACCGCGGCCAAGCCGTCTTCTCCCCAACGATAAGCCTTGCACCGAGCCATGTCGTGGGAAAGAAAATCCCAGGCTGATCCGTTCGGGCTGTAGTCCTCCCGAACCGTTCCCCAGGAACGTTCGCTAACGTAAGGACCCCAGCGGCGCCACAGGAGTGGTTTTCCTTGCGTTTCTAGGAGTCGGCGTCCTTCTGCAGTATTCGATGAGGCTGCTCGAAATCTGTCAATATCGGTTTCGGCTGGACGTTTCAGTCCCGGGGAAACTTGGACAGTGCGTGGGTTCATATCGTTCTCCCTCCCGGTCGATGGGAATGCGGTAAGAAAGTTGGTTGACTCTGTCGGAGGTTTGCTGTGTTGATAGAACTTTTGACGAAAAGGAGGCGAGCCTCGGTCGAGGATTTTACCTCTTTGGTGGTTGAAAGTATACGCATGTGGTCTCGCGATTGTTACGAGCTCCGCTTGGTTCCACTGCCAGGAACGGCATTCATCCGCTACCTGAATTGAACCGCATGATTCCTAAATGAAGAGTCCCCCGCCAATTATTCGACCGACGGCGGGAGTGTCAAAGGCGCTGACAATCGGAAGGTAAGCGCGGACTCAGCAGGGATTTCAATCTGCTGGTTTCCCGTCATCGCGCCTCCCACCAATCCGGCACCTGCTCCCACTAGAGCGCCAATTCCTGCTCCTTTACCTCCGCCTGCCAACCCCCCAATCAACGCACCCCCTGCGGCTCCCCCGCCCGTCGTGGCAGCTGTTCTCTTGCCCTTTCCTTTGGAAGTGCTATCCAGCACACTGGTCTGGATGGTATAGGTGTGCCCCTTTACCGTGACGCTGGTGAGTGCAATGGCGAGTTGACCCTCACCCTTTATCTTGCCTTTCGATTTGGCCGTCACCACGGTGCCACTGACCGTTGCTCCGGCAGGAATCGCTTTCCTGTCGTTAACAGTCACCGGTTGCGCCAGCGTGGCCAGAAAAGTTTGACCCGACTGGCTGGTTTTGGAGCTTAACGCCTGGCCCAGTCTGACGGTAAGAGCGGTTCCCGCAGGCACAACGATGGGTTCAGGTTTGGCCTTCTCCACCGCCGGCGCCATCGTTTGGCTGGCGTCAGACTGGACCGAGGTCTGGTCATCAACCCCAGTCTGTCCCGGCTCTGCCTTGGCAATCTGCTCCACCTTCTGCTGTGCTGCTGGGGTCTTAACCTTACCAGTCAGCGTAACTTTGCCGTCCTTAGCAGCCACGTTGACCTGGGAGTCCTTTGTGTCGGGATCGGCAGCAACCTTGTCCTGAATGTCTTTCGCGATTATGTCGTCACTTGAGCTCTTGGAGCACGCGATTAACAATCCCATCAATACGGTCAAGAGAGTGATTGAAATAGATGACTTGTGTACGCGCATATTGCCTCCTCGGTTGAATCGACTCATTTCAAGTTAGATCTGCGACAACGTGAAACGGTTGATATGAATGAAATGAGTGCAGCTTCTCAACAATGCGATAGTGCGAGAATGCTTTGGCCCGGCGGTCGGATGGGCTTGAGCCATACTCGATGGTAAGAAGGTAACCGTTCAGCGCATACTGGCAATAATGCTAGTTGTGGTCGAGACCGATGCAGGTGCGTGACCTCGGCGGTGTACGCCAAGCCTATGCCACCCTGGCACAGTTTCTCAACGATGCGGTAGCTGGAACTCAGAGCGAACCCAGCCATCGCCGTCCTAGCAGATTTCCTAGTTGAGGCGAGTTTTTCCCAACTTTAGGCTCAACCCTACAATTTTCGCACTGGAACGACGACTGATTTCGGGATGAAGCTTCATTACCGTTACTGGTCGCCGGTCGATCGCATTCAGCTTCTCAAGCCGGAGGAGAGCCTCATGTTGTTCATGTTGTTCTATTCACATCGCAAGATGTCGCTCGTGCGCTTCGTTCTCTGCGCGACGGTTCTGTCACTGCTCGCAACCGTTTCTAACGCGCAACAGCCTAAAGCAGAGTGGTCCTACACAGGAGAAAATAGCCCCGCGAAATGGGGCGAACTGGACGCAGCGTACACCACATGCTCCGTCGGCAAAAGGCAGTCTCCCATTAATATCACAAAGCCGAAGACGGCTGACTTGCCCGCGCTCCACTTTCACTACAGCGCAGTTTCCCTCAACATCATCGACAACGGACACACCATTCAAGTGAACTACACGGGTGGCAGCACGCTGGAAGTGGGGGGCAAGACGTATACCCTGAAACAGTTTCATTTCCATCATCCCAGCGAAGAGCAGATCAACGGCCAAGGCTACGATATGGTGGCGCACCTGGTGCATACCGATGACGATGGGCATCTCGCGGTGGTGGCTGTGCTGCTGAAGAGCGGTGCCAGCAATGCGTTCCTCGCTTCCATCTGGAAGAATTTCCCTGCGGAAAAAGAAAAGTCCATTGAGAATGCGTCTGTGTCAGTGAACGCCGCGGATCTTGTTCCGAGCGACCACGCGTACTACACCTTCCTCGGCTCCCTGACCACACCTCCATGTTCAGAGGGGGTGACCTGGTATGTCCTCAAGACACCTGTGCAACTCTCCTCAGAACAAGTGGCGGCGTTTGCAAGAGTCTATCCGCTGAATGCCCGTCCGATACAAGCGCTTAACGGCCGCGAGTTGCTCGCATCCAAATGAAAACTACGCCTAAGTCGGGATTCTGCGTGGAATCGCCTTCCATGAGAAGGCCGGTCCGTTTTCGTCAAAACCAACTCCCTCATCCGATACCCGTAAGTGGACCGCGCTGTTCACGCTTTCCAGCCTTACTTGAGCACTAGAGCAACTGCTGTGCCTCTTCACATTGCGAAGTGCTTCCTGAACGATGCGAAAGAGGCACAGCGCAACGTCCGGAGCGATAGAACGCGGGATATCGTCGTGCGCGAAAGAGACCTCAATCCCTTGATGCTCGGAGAACTCCTTACAAAAAGAACTGATTCCAGGAACCAGGCCAAGACTCTCGAGCGTGGACGAGTGTAACTGGTGCGAGAGGGAGTGAAGATCGGCACCGATCTCGCACGCTCCACTGAGATCGCGTAGTGCTTCCTCGGTCTGCTTCCGCTCTTCCACCACGGCTGCAAGAACCATGAAAGGGGCGGCGGCGAGCAACAAGAAGACTTGCAGTGACAAAACGTGCTGGAGAGGATCAGCTGCTATGAATGGTCCGCGTCCATGCACCGCGCCCCAAATCGAAAAGAAGGCCACCACAATGATCGAAACGCTGACTCCGACGGATCCAAAACGCAAAGCGGACCACAGCAGAAGGGGCACTATGGAGTAGAGTGTCGCTGGCCAGTTGTTCGTGTTCGAAGTGTTTAAGGTGATATATCCCAACAATGACAAAGCGATCAATAGCATCGCAGCTTCGAGATAGTAATCGCGCGGTTTCTTTGCCCATGCACGCCCTTCGCCAGCCCAGCCCAAAATTGCCGGGGTCAGGGTAAGAAGAGCTAGGGCCTCCGAAAAATAGCTGATCCTCCAGTTATTCCAATAGTTTCCGTGGAGCGCGAGCGCGCCGATTGACGCTGCCGAAACTGGGGCGATGATCACCGCAAAGAGTGAGTATCGCGCCAGTGCTTTCAGGCTATTCAGACGAGGCAAGCCGTGGAACGAATAGCTGATCCCCAATGCGGCAGTCAGAACTTCAATCGTGTCAGCAAGAATGAGACCAGTGATCGAGCTAATCTTTACACCCGCTTGCAGGTCGTAGAGAACAAATCCAGTAAATGCCGCTAGGATGAGTAATGGCCAGATCTTGCGCGGCACCAGCAATAACACGCCTACCAGAATGGCGCACCCGGGCCAGAGTGGCCAGGCGATGGGCGGATGCACTGCTAGTGCTCCTCCCAGTTGAGCCGACAGATAGGACACACTCGCTATAACACAAACCAGGATTGCGGTCTGAAGTCCGGACCAGTAACTCGTCCGTCTGCTCGTTGAGGAGACGCCAACGTTCGAAATGGACTGGGACTGCAAAGAATGCCCCAAAGAGCGCCAAGTAAGAGTGCGCGAAGTATACGCCTAGCGGAGTCTAATTCGATGAAAATACGAACAATTTGCTACATCTTGGCAAAAGGCCACCCCGCCGGGGCGGTGAGGTTATGCTCATGTTGGGGGCTCAAATAGCCATTCCGGACAATGGTGGGAAATGTCATCGCTCATTCGCTTGCCGGGCGCAGAATCTAGACACTAGCTACGGTCCCATCCCGAAGCGCCGCTATCCTCCCAGTGTTCGCCCCTGTCACGGTTTGAATCACAAGTAGAAGTCTCGTAAGCCGTTTCTCAAAGGTAAGTATCGCAAAATCGCCATCGCACTCCGTGCCAAAGGAATCCGTGCCAAAGAACAGGATGAAAAGCATTGCACCATGTTCTTTGCTTCTGGTGATTTGGGTGCAGCTGAAAGGAGAAGGGAAGTGGAACTCTTAACGGCGTAGCGCAATTGAGATGGTTATGAATCTGTTCGCCCAGAAAATATCCATAGCGACGATTGTTGCGCTCCTTGCGCATGAAGAAGCTCAGATCATCGGTCGTGAAATCACAGACAGGCGTACGATATGCGACCTAGTGATACGCTCGGCCTCCCTCCTCTAGCTAAAATTTCAACCAATTGAACACCTAGGAGTTTTTCCAGTTTTGTGCTGCATGCGGGGAGCGCTATTGTTAGCCCTCGGCTGCGCATGTATCCGTGCTTCGAGCATCACCTTGAGCTGACGCGGTCGGACTGTATTCGATGGGCGCGGTAACAACTAATGAGGTCTCTGCACAGAATCGAGCACCTCCTGCTGCTACTTGGGCTCGCTTTGGGGTCAATCTACGTGGCGGCCCGTATCCATGGTGCACTACTGTCGCGAGCAGCGATCTCGATGATCTCGTCGTCTCACGCGGAATCGTCGGTTACCGAGGATTCCAGACAACATTTGGAGTTGTCACCAGTAAACTTCAAGCTCTGGTCAGAAAAGCGGATCGAGGGCTACAAGGAGAGTCTTGTTAAGAATGTTGCCCCTCCGCTGGCAATCTTGCGAGTGGCAAAAATCAACTTGGAAGTGCCGGTTCTGGATGGCACCGACGATCTTATCCTGAATCGCGGGGTGGGGCGGATTGCGGGTACGGCGCGCGTGGGAGCGGGCGACAACGTAGGCATAGCGGGACACCGGGATGGCTTTTTCCGAGGGTTGAAGGATTTGAGAGTTGGCGACACGATGGATCTGGTGATGCCGAGCCGCACTGAAACTTACGTGGTAGATAGCATACAGATTGTCGATCCAAAGGACGTCAGCGTGCTGCGACCCGCGAAAGTGCCTTCGCTGACTTTGGTCACTTGTTATCCGTTTTACTTTATTGGCAGTGCTCCGCAACGTTACGTCGTTCACGCATCGATCACCGATTCGGACCAACCAAGTAACAACGCACTGAAGCTTCTAAATTCGACGGTTACTAAGAAAAACAACCAGGAGATCACAAAATGAAACGGAGTACATCAAAACTCGCATACCAATTGCTCGGGGTGATAGCGTTCTGCTTGTTCCCTGCTCTGAGTATGAATGCACAAGTGCAGACCGAAACCAGCACCACAACAACCGGCAAGACCACCCAAGTCCACGTAGAGCGCGGCGAGGTGGTCTTAGTTGATGGCAACGACCTTGTGGTAAAGATGGAGGACGGTTCGATTCGGCATATCCCCAACGTTCCGGAAAGCGCCAAGGTCGACGTGGGTGGCCAGCAATTGGGGATTCACGATTTGAAACCGGGGATGAAGCTGGAACACACGGTCGCGACAACAAGCACTGAAAGAATGATTACGACGGTACAGAGTGTCACCGGAAAGGTCTGGCACGTGACTCCGCCGACATCGGTCATCCTGAGTTTGGAGGATGGCACCAATCAGAAGTTCACCATCCCTAAGGGGCAGAAGTTTAACGTGAACGGCCAGATGGTCGATGCATGGGGTCTGAAGAAAGGAATGAAGGTTTCCGCGACTAAGGTCGTCGAGGAGCCTGAGACGGTGATCGAGCAGGAGAAGAAACTAACCGGCAAAATGCCGCCACCTCCACCGCCTCCGCCAGCGGACATGCCGATCTTGGTCGTATTGGTCATGCATCCCCCAAATCCCGCGGAGCCAGCGCCAGCAGCAGAATTGCCCAAAACCGGCAGCCTACTGCCATTGGTGGGGCTACTGGGAATACTCTCTTGTGGTCTTTCATTTGGCATCAGGATGTTCCGCTGGATTTAGACATCCTGGCCAGCTATGACGGGAGCGGCCCGTCTGGCCATCGCCTGGTCGGGGCCCGCTCTCGCACATAACCGGCATTCGTCGCACGTCTAGGCTAAGCGCGTTAAAGGAATGCCAGGAGGCAAACACGTGAAAACGATCGCTATGCTGATCTTAGGAGCGGCTTTCATCATCTCGCCCCTCTTGTGCCAAGAGGAGCAGATGAAACAGGAGGCATATAGCGGTACAGCAATAGGCACAGGTGGTACGGTCGGAGGCAAGTCGATTGGCTTTACCGTCCGGGTTAACCGCTACACTACTGATGAAGAAGTCGACCAGCTAGCTACCCTGTTGAAAGAGAAAGGTCCTGACGCGCTACGCGGGGCCATGGAAAAGCTTGACGTAGGACGAATCAACCCAACAGGCAGCGTCGGAAACGCGATCGCCGTCGCACGGAAGCGGCAAGCCGGTTCCGACACGATCATAACAGTTGTGACGGCTCGCACTATGCCGTTTGTCGAGCTGTATCGTGGCGGGCGAACGAGGGACTATCCCTTTGGATTGCTGCAATTGAAGTTGAACGACAAGGGTGAGGGAGCCGGCCAAATTATGGCTGCGGCGAAGATTCGGTTCAATAAGAAGAAGGGGCACTATGAGATCGAGAGCTACGGGAATCAGTACATCAAAGCCGTGAACGTCCGTCCGAGCTCATAGTACGGAAGCCGAACTGTTTGGCATTAGTGTTCCTAACTGGCTTAGCTTCTAACTACTGGCTTCGGCGCAGGCAATTCACACGCTGCTCAAAGGCGGTTGGCCATTGCATGGATTCGAGGCTAGAGTTCAAAGAGTCAACTCATGATGCACTAGCCCTGACTCCGACGGGCGTGGCAGAGTTCTGCCCCCAGGTCGGCGGAACGCCCACTGTGAGAATTCGGCCCGGAGCAGTCGTGAACTATCTCAACTCGGAGGAAATATGACGTCATTCCACTGGAATGGTGCTGTCGCCGCATTAATCCTTGCAGTCTGCCTCGGATCGCAGGCTTCAGCCCAGCAAGACGCATCGTCATCCGCACAAGCTGCACCTGCCTGGTCACCAGCGCAGAGCATTGGCATGTTTGCATTTGCCAAGAATGGTCAAAATGCGGATCAACAGCTGAAGGATGAGAGTGAGTGCTACGGGATGGCCAAGCAGCGCACCGGACTTGACCCCCAGAAACCTGCTCCTACCGGTCCAAGCGCAGAGCAGGTACAGGCGGCCCAAAAGCAGGCTGCTGAGAACGCGGATCAGGTGAAGGGAGCGAGGGCCGCAGGCGCAGCCCGGGGCGCTGCTGGAGGAGCGGCAATTGGCGCTATTGGGGGCAGTGCCGGCAAAGGCGCTGGTGCTGGCGCCGTCGCAGGGACGATGAGAGGTGGGGCGGCGCAACGTTCAGCAAATGCTCAATCACAGCAAAAAGCTGCCGCACAGGCCAAGGCGAAGCTGGAGAAAGAACACGAACAGGACATCCTGGCACACAAGGAAGGACTAGACACTTTCCAACGCGCATTTTCCGCCTGCATGGATGCTCGCGGCTATTCTGTGAAGTAGAGGCGGGCGAATTAGGACAGCTGCTGGAGGTGGTTGTGAGCCACAAGTTGGGGGCCATAGGACGCCCACACTACGTGGGTGTGATTGCGCTAATCCTGTTGGCGTTCTTTGCCGACGTCTACATGGCGGAACGAATTCCATTTCTGGCACAGCTAAGTGCCGAGCTTATGTTCCTGCCGACTGGGGTGAATACGCAGGCTCAGGCCAGTACGGTATCGTCTTCAAGGATAATGAAGGCACGCTGCGTTTCTTTCGGGGAGCACCTTGCGGTCACGAAGGCACTCCGGCCGTTGACCTCGAGATCCGGAGAAAGTGACGTTGAACGAAAAGCTAAGGGAGTGCAGCAAAATAATCCTCTCAGCTGCGTTCCAACCGAATAGCAGCGCCGCAGAGCGATTCTTTACGTAACCTCGAATCGCGGTCTTGTTGCTTATCAAACAGTGGAACAGCATGATAAATCGGGTGCGCGACTAGCTGTTCGATTCGCGGGAATACTCCTTGTGCTACTGGGTTCCACAGTGATTCCGGCGCGTTCGCAAGATACCGTCAATGAATTTTGGCCCGAGCTCGATACCTATGTGACGTTATCGCCAAAATATCGACTATTCTTTATGGCCTCAAAGTCCGTCGATCAGGATTCTGGGCAGGAGCGCTGGCAGTTTGGCCCGAACCTCGACATCACATTAAAACCCATCTTGCGAATGAAGTTCCAAACACTGGATCCGGAGAAGCGGAAGTATCTGACAATGCGGATCGGCTATCGCCGTTTGATCTCGCAGACCGGGCCTGACGAGAATCGTATGATTCTCGAGCTAACTCCGCGTTTCCCTCTGCCGAAATCATTCTTGTTAACAGATCGAAGCCGGACGGATTTACGCTGGCGTAACGGATTCTCCTGGCGCTATAGAAACCGGCTCGGCGTGGAAAAGAATTTCAAGATTCGCTCCTTCGGCTTCACTCCATACGTGCGAAGTGAGATCTTCTATGACAGCACCGTTTCTCGTTGGAATCGCCTTTCTTATACCGGGGGCGTGGTGGTTCCAATCCGCAAGCGGGCAGAGATCGCGCCCAGCTTTGAACGGCAGAATATCAGCGGCTCAAGAACGAATCACGTGAACGGAGCTGGCCTAACTCTTTCACTGTATTTCTGAACAAGAGTTTGTCGCCATTTAACCTGGTAGGTCGGAACGCTCGGTGTCCCTCGTCGCCGGGTCCTCTCGAACCACGACTGGAGCGGGCCGGCAAAAATGCTAGGGACAACCTCTGCCATCCAGGTCGAAGCGTTTCTCATGCCCGGTATCTTCGCTCGTGAATGTCCAACCACAAGCTCTCCGCGACTAACTAGGAGAATTGCTAGTGCCACAAGCTTTCGATGGTTTCTACACTTGTCTAAGCCCAGCATGTAAATTTCGCAAGTCTCCGCGTACCGGATTCCTTTCGGCACTACAGGTGAACGTCGCGGGGATTTGTTGAAGGCAACATGGTATGGGCTGTGTCATCCCGGAGGACACCATGCTGAGGGTAGTGTTCGTTTTCTGCTGTCTATTTCTCATCAGCCTGTTGTTCGCTTGTTCTCGCAAACCGAACGATGACGTTATTGGGAGAGACATTGAAACCAAAGTCTCGGCTGATCCTCAAACCCAAGATTCGCAGATCGCGGTCGAATCAAAGCAAGGCAACGTCAAATTGACTGGCAAGGTGAAAACCCCGGCGGCTCGCGAGCAAGTGGAGAAGATCGCGAAAGCGGAGCCCGGCGTTTCTGCGGTAGACGATGAAACCACAGTCGTACCGGCTGCAGCTCAGGCCCCTCTCCCGCCTCCGCCCACATTTTCTGCGGCGCAAAAGATCAATATGTTTGCTTATCCCAAGAACAATCAGAACCGCGATCAGCAACTCAGGGATGAGCTCGACTGCTACAACTTGTCCCAGCAGCAAAGCGGAGTGAACCCCGAAGCACCGGCGCCCGCAGCTCCCACCTCAGCCGATATTGCCGCTGCCCAAAAAGAAGCGGCTAGCGGGGCACAGCAAGCGCAGGGCGGTCGCGTCCGCGGTGCTGCGAGAGGCGCTGCCGGAGGGGCCATGATCGGGGCGATTGCCGGCGACGCTGGGAAGGGAGCGGGCATCGGAGCCGTAGCTGGCACCATGCGCGGAGGCATGCAACAGCGGCAGACTAACGCTGCGACGAAGCAGCAGGCTGCGCAACAGGGAGGCTCCCAAGTTCAGCAAGACTACGCGCAAGCCAAAGCGAGTTACGACCAGGGCATGAGTACGTTCAAACGGGCGTTCTCAGCCTGCATGGATGCCCGCGCGTATTCGGTGAAGTGATCATGCAAGCCGCGCTCGGCATCTCCCAAGGAAATGAGGCCTTATGACAAGTTCTTTACGACAGATTCTCGGCGCGTTCACTGTTCTCGCATTGGCTGGAGGTATCGCCCTGGCGCAGGACGATACCTCTCCCGACAAGAAGGAATTGCTTCAGCAAAAAGTCGCGGCCATCAAGGAATCCATAGCGCAGAATCAGGCTTCTCTCCGTCAGTACACCTGGACAGCGCACACTGAGATCAGCGTGAAGGGTGAAGTGAAGAACCAGAAAGACGAGTCCTGCAAATACGGACCGGACGGCAAGGTCGTGAAGACGCTGACCAGCGAACCCCCTCCAGAAAAGCAAATGGGCCGTGCCAAGAAGAGAATCGTCGAGAAAAAGGTCGGCGAGATGAAAGAGTACATGGAACGTGCTGCAGAGCTGATTCAACATTACGTTCCCCCTTCACCGGAAAACCTGACTGCAGCATTGAAGGCGGGCAAGGCTGACCTGAGTAGGAACGAAGCCCAGGCGGTTCAACTTCAATTCAAGGACTACTACAAGCCCGGCGATGCCATGACACTTGAGTTCGACCCGGCTACCAAGAAACTGCGCAAACTCAGTGTGAATAGTTTCCTCGACGAAGAGAAGGACAAAGTTACGCTTGACGTAGGATTCCAGTCTTTACCCGACCGCACCAACTATGTCGCCGACACGCTCCTGCGTGCCGACGCCAAACAAATCGTCGTGAAAATTCAGAATCTTGATTACAAGAAAATCGGCAATTGAGAATTTTGCTCGAAGTATTTGGAGGATAGAAACATGAAGTATTCATTGATTGCATTGCTGATGTTGATAGCGGCATTCCCTTCCGGGAGCGCCCAGGAAAGCGAGTATCCGATGATGGAGAAGGTCGCTCAAAAGGTGATCGAGAAATACCAAAAGTCCAGCTGCGAGGAATTGAAAGCCCAGAAGGAGCAACCGCCAGACCCTCAGCAGGCGGCGATGAAGCAAAAGGTTGTGGGAGCACTGAAGAACGATCCGAAAATGCGCGAGCAGTTTCTGAACAAGGTGGCGGCGCCAATTGCCAACAAAATGTTCGAATGCGGCATGGTTCCCTGATCGCTGACTTGGATGTGAATCGATCTGTGCCGCGCGGAAGTGGACACTGGAACAAGTTTGCTAGGGCACGGAGATGGCGCGCCCTCAGCCAGAAGCTGAGCAGGGCACTCACGCCGTCTGCTGCCGTCCTTGATCGAGATACTTGACTAGCAGGACGTCATTGCCCTGTTCGCCGTAGATGAGTTCGTCCACCAGGTGCCGGGCGACCATGACTCCGAAGCCGCCAGGCCGCAACCCTTTGATATCTCGGTAGGCGAGATGGCGCAACGGTTCGCCGGGTGGGTTCGCGAAGGCAGCGTGACGGATTTCGTCAAGCGCGAATCCTTCCCCAGGATCTTTGACACGGCACATCACCATGCGTCGAGTGCGAAGATAAGAGATTTCGACGTACTGTTCAGGATTGAAACGCCCGCCGTGTTCAATCGCGTTCAGTAACATTTCACGAAACGCAGTGGCCACTTCGGTTCTTTCAGGCTCCGGCAGGTCGCCAACCTCGTGCAGGAACTGTAGCAAACGGTCGGCGCTGTTCGAATCGCAGCGCACGAGCAGGCAAAGCCAAGACGGTGTGGCCGAGACGATCTCGATGCCATCGTCCCAACACGGTCCTTCCGTGGCCATCCGCACCATTTCGGCAAGCGAAGCTAACGAAAACGGCTTGGAGAAATAACTGAAAGCGCTCTCCCGCATCGAGGCAATCACGTCGGCCGGTGTGCTCTTGTCGGTGAGAATGATCAGGCGTGTGTGCGGATGCAAGCGTCTGATCCTGCGAAGTAATTCGACATCCTCTTTGCCAGACGTACTTTCTCCGGTGAGGATGAGATCGAACAGTTTCTTTTCCGCCAGCGCGAGGACCGCGCGATTGTCGCTGGCATGCTGAATAGTCCAATGTTCAAGGACGTTCGAGAGCATCTCCTCAACCTTGGGATCGGCGTTGACAACGAGGACGGTCTTTCGTGTCATTAGATTCTCTCGATCAAACTCTCCCAATCGCCATCAAGAGCTGAACCGCGCATTGCTATCGTTTTGCGTTTACCGAGAACCATGAAGACTTCTCGGTTCCAATCCGGCCAACGTCCTCCAAGCTCGTTTCCGGATCGCCGGTTTGCCCGGAGCTGGCTGGGTCAATGAATGATATGGCGATTTATCAACACCAACTCATCGTGTGACCTCAAGACACGAGAATTGCTACTGCACGAGTTCGACGTCAGGCAGCTTGAAGGATTTGTTCCAAAATTCTTCGGTGCCACCATAGAATCGCATGACGGGAATCGGTCGTTTGCCCTGAGTTGGAATCCAATTGGATTCCAGCCCTTTGGGCGCTTTTGGGCCAAAGTAAAGGTCCACACTGCCGTCGGCATTCACCTTCATGTTGGGCTTGTCATAGGTGCTAAGGCCCACACGGTCCAGTGGGTTGTAGATGAAAGCCGAAGTCGCGAAATCGTAGATAATCAGCGCCCAAAATTGCTTCACGGGAAAATCTTTCACTACATGCAGTTTGTAGGTCTTATCGGGGTCGAGGGGACGCCCGTCGCTATCAGCCAACGCTATTAAGTAAGCGGTAGCAGGTGTCTTGGGAAGTCTTTTTGGATAGTATGTGCCGACATGATACATGTCAGCGCGATTGTCATATAGCAGAGCTGTCAGGGTCTCAAAAGTGAAGTCACCCTGCGGGTCCGGAAGAAAGAAATAGCTGTAGTGCCGATCTGGCCAGAACAGATTGTTCCCTTGCACCTTGAAGAATCGGTCTTGCATATAAAAATAAGCATCGATCACCGCTCGCTCCATAGCCGCTTTGGCTTTTGGCGATGGGTTGAACGGCTTTCCGGGTTCCATACCAATGGAGGCAAGCATTCCCATCATCACCTTGTCGCGGGGGCGTACGGGTTCGACGCTAATGATGTCGCCTAGGTCCTGAAAATAGCGGAAATCATAAAAGGGCAGAGTGGAAAGCCGGGCCGGGAAGGCGTCCATGAAGCGGGTTGGTTTCGGGTTCGCGGCCTCCGCCAACGGATATAGTTTCAGAGTTTTTGCGTAAGCGTTGGCTTGTTCATCGGTCATTCCGGGTAGCTTGATAGAGCGGAATCCGAACTGAATGCGATAGTTCTGCGAAGGAATGGCAATATAACCGGAAGGTGGAGTGTCTTTATAGCCCGGTGGGAGAAAAAGAAGTTTTGCACCCTTACCTTCATCGATCCCGGACGGGCCAACATCGGCAATTGTTTCTTGCCAAGCATCAACAACCTGACCGTACAGCACGCCTTTGTCAGATGCCGAAGGAATTTCGAGCACCACCGGACCATTTCGTAGGTCTGCATTGCCAGCAATATAGGGTGTCGTGTTGTTTGCAGTCAGAAGCTCGTGCCTCGTGGCGAGAGGACGGGACATTGCCAAGATTTCGTTGTCCTTCATGCCGATTGCAAACATACCTCGGCGAATGCCGTACACGCCTACGGCTGGCTGAGACCAAACCACGGCCTCGAATGCTCGCTGATACGTAATCTGTTCGTCGAAGTCTTTGACCGAAGATTTTGCCCCAGGTGCAGGTTGACCGCCAAGTGGCTCAGTTTGCGCGCTTGTTTTCATGGAGTGTCTCCTTAGACTTAGCGAACTGGTACTTATAAGAATCGCGCTCTTCGCGGCCTCTGGTAAATCCTGATTACGCCAATACCTCATTTACTTCTGGGGTTGCTGCTGTTCCATCTGCTTCAGTCTTTGCTGCATCATCATCTTCTGCTGCTCCTTGGTTAACTTGGGGAACAGGAACGCAATCTGCACCCGCATGCCCCAAGGGGAACCATTCGACGGGTGCGCAGCATTACCGTAAAACTGTGCAGCGACATTGACGGGTTGGAATCCCAAACGGAAAATTCGGCCCACTCCTCCGCCTACAGGCACTGTCCACACATTTCCCGTGGATGCCTTCCAGTTCGCCGAGATGAGCGGCGAAGACGATAGATACCAGCCTTTCTTCAGGTTGTAGTTGACAAAATACTGCCAGCTCATCTGGTTCACATCGCTGCGGTCTGACGGGCCTGCTACAGACCAGACGTTATTGACCAGAGCTCCGACCGTCCATTTCCCCGGCTGGATCAATGCAACAATCGAGGGGCCCATACTGAGCTTCGCCTGTCCCAAGACCTTACTGGTGGCGGTCGGCAAAACGAATACGGGTCCTGCACCCCAAATCAGCTTGCCCGGTTTGGCCGGCGAGAAGAAAAAGGAGGGTGTTATATCTCCAAAGCCAAACACGCCTGCGCTTTTCTGCACAGCTTGAGCAGCTAAGTAGGCCGGTGTGTTCTCTTCAATGCCGAATACCTCCAAATTTGCCGTTCCGGGGGCAGGCTGCCAGATGACAGGCACAATCCCACGAATGATCAGGTTCCAGTTTTCGCTGGCGCGGATCGGAACGACCGGCTGGATATTCAGCACATTCTGCGTGCGGTCATTCGGACCAATGCCAAAATTGCTGCTGTTTTGTATTGGCACGCTGATTAAGCTTGCGACAGGGTTCTGGACAGCTTTCGCTAGATCTCCGGCAGAGGCTTTCGTATCCGGCTTTTGCGCTTCGGCCTTCGCCTGCGCCGGAGTTTCCTGGTCCAGTTCCTGGTTAAAGTTCGGATTGGGCTCTTGGGCGTACGCTACAATTCCTACTGAAAACAGGAGCAAGGAGAGAAATACAAGTTTCGCAAGCTGCTGCGCTTTCATAAGACCTTCCGTATTGCTGATTTTCTTGTTTCGGAGCGGCTACGTTTCCCTGCTTTCCTGGATTTGTTTCGTCAAAGATATTCGCAACTCGTGCTTTCAGAGTCACCTAGGACTTCTGCCAGTAGCCGCAACCTCGCACCGAAATGTGATACTTGGGGACCGAAGTTTCGTGCGCTCACAGCAAGTATGTGTGCGGCCAGGGATGAGGTGCCTATGAGCGAAGCTGCGATCCAATCGCAACAAAGTCCTACTGCTACCGACCTGGCCGGGCAACGCACAGACATGGCATTTGAACGCACTCGACTAGCTGCCGAGCGCACACTGATGGCTTGGATCCGGACCTCGCTGTCACTGATCAGCTTTGGATTTACCATCTATAAATTTCTGCAGGAATTGGGTAAAGCCGAGAAGCTCACTATTCAGGACAATGGCCCACGGAACTTCGGACTGGCCCTGATTGGCTTGGGTACGGTTGGGCTGATCGTGGCCTCGATTCAGCATGTGAGCCTGATGAAAGACTTGCGCAAGCATGCCACCAGTCCACCTAAGACTTCACTCGCGCTCGTGATTGCAATTGCGATTTCTGTTCTGGGTGGGCTGGCATTCTTGGGCATTCTGATCAGAGTGGGTCCTTTCTAGGAGAGCTGCTTGTCCGCCACTCAGCTTCAGACCCAGCTCGCTGTCGTTATCCTTGCTTCTGTTTTCCTGTTCGGGAAATGGCTGAGGCTCAGAAGTGAGAGCAGATCAAGGAACTGGATTACAGCCAGCGCTGGCGCATCAGTAGCGTACGTCTGGCTGCACATCATCCCAGAACTAAGTGAGGCTCAGGGCAACTTCACCAGCATGACCCGGGACATGAGACTACCGCTGCCCGAGTTCCGTATCTATCTTTCCGGCTTGCTGGGATTCGTGCTCTTTTATGGCTTGGAGCACATGAGTTGGTCCCGGGTTGAACTTGTCGGGAAGGGCAGCGAGCCAACCGGCCGGGAGGACCTCATATATAAGCTGCGACTCGGCGGGTTTGTCGCTTATGGCGGACTGGTTAGCTACTTAATGGTGCGTGATTCCGAGCGGGGTTTGCTCTCATTGCTGACCTACCTCATCGCGATGGGCCTGCATTTTATCGTGGTGAATCACTCATTCAGCGAGGAATACGGGGACAAATACGATCGCGGCGGAAGGTGGTTCTTGGCTTTTGCTGTGTTAGCAGGAGGGTTCACCGGAAAATTTGCCCTACTCCCGGAGCACACAATTTTGACTTTATTGGGGTTCGTTGCCGGCGCCGTTATTGAGAACAATACCATGATGGAATTAGCCAAGGGGAAAGGCGGCCGATTCTGGGCCTTCTTCGCCGGTGCAATGGGTTATTCGCTGCTGCTGGTGCTGATTTAAATCGATACCAAACCCTACATGGTATGTGGGCGAGGAGGATTAAATGGAGTCGTTACTAGGTGTTGCATCGAAGGCACTCATAATCGTGTTCCTTCTGAGCACAATGATCTCGATCGGGATCGAGGTCACGCTCCAGGAAATCATGTCAGCTGCGAGTAACAAACGCCTGTTCATCATGGCATTGTTTGCGAACTTCATCCTGGTACCGCTGCTGGGCCTGGG
This sequence comes from uncultured Acidobacteriota bacterium, assembly GCA_963696025.1. Lineage (GTDB taxonomy): Bacteria > Acidobacteriota > Terriglobia > Terriglobales > Acidobacteriaceae > JABCYV01. Next base: position 308,362 of record CAVOII010000010.1, on the reverse strand, counting down.
CATCGCGCGGATCCTGCCGATGCCGATGAACATCGAGATCGGGTTCCTGCTGCTCGCGGCGGCTCCGGGCGCGCTTTTTGCCATCAACTTCACGCGCAGAACCCAAGACAGCGTACCGTTTGCTGCTGCTTTACTATTTTCACTGACAGTGCTGTCTATTGTTGTCACGCCCTTTCTCGCCCAGTTATTGCTGAATGTCGATCAGCCGGTAACGCTGCACTACGACAGGGCTGTGCAGGTCTTGTTTCTTTATGTCCTCGTGCCTCTTCTGGCGGGTCTTGCCTTGAATCGGTGGGCTAGTCCGATGGCGCTGCGGTTACGCAAACCTTTAAGCGCCTGCGCCGGCGTTTCTTTCGTGCTGGTGACGGTTCTTACCATGGGCCTGAAATCGGCGGCGACAAAACAGATCGGAATGAATGGGCTACTGGCAATGCTGCTCCTGATCGCAGCAAGCATGGTAATTGGTTGGATGCTAGGCGGACCGGACAGGGGTACACGGCGTGTCCTGACAGTGAATACGAGCATGCGCAATGTCGCGCTAGCCCTCGCGATCGCGTCACGTAGCTTTCCTGGAGCGGACGTTGACGTCGGGGTTCTGGCATTTAGTGCGTTGATGTTGCCGCCGAATGTGCTGTTCACGATTTACCAGAGCCGAAAAATGAAAAAGGTCGTTGCCCATACTCAATCCGCGACGGCCAAGTGAGTTGAGGTCGACTTTCATCGACCACTGTTGCCTACTACACGCACGCGGATGCCGTAGAACTTCGTACGATCTCGCAATGGAATGAGCACGTGATATGCACTCAATCGTTGGACCGTTGTCGAAGTCTTTGGCGATCGCGTTTCTGGTGTGCATGACCATGTCGTTAGGATTGGAAGTTACCTGGCGACAGCTCCTGATCTTGCTCCGCGATAAGGGACTGCTATGTCGTGCTCTCACCGCCAATCTCATTCTCGTACCTTTGCTCGGGCTCGCATTGGATATGATTTTTCCCATGCCGCTGGACTCCGCAATCGCCTTCCTACTTCTGGCTGCGGCACCGGGAGCCCCAATGTCATTAAGGTATACGAGAAACCGAGATGACGACGCTCCGTTTGCCGCAGCTCTGCTGTTTATTCTTATCCTTGCCGCGATTTGTTTTACACCCTTAATAGCAGAAATGATTCTTCCGGCACAGACCCTACTTAGTGTGCCTTACTATCGAGTGGCAACGGTTGCATTACTGTATATGGTCTTTCCTGGATTAATTGGTATCGTCATTCAGCGTTGGGCTGGCGAAGAGACCGTCATGATTCGAAATGTGACCTTCATATCGGCGAGGGTGTTTTTCCTGGCCTGGGTGATCCTTGTGACTGCGGAACAGTCGCGGGCGGTCAGACAGCTCGGAGTCCCTACACTAGCTGCTATGGTGTCACTGATCATTGGATCGATGATTATTGGCTGGCTCTTGGGTGGGCCGCAGCGGGAGAACCGCAGGATCCTCGCAACCGGTACCAGTATGCGCAATGTCGGATTGTGTGCCGTGATCGCCATCGAGAGCTTTCCCGGTACGAAAGTTGATATTGCTATTGTGGCATTCAGTGCTCTGATGGTTACTCCAAATTCATTTTTGCTGTTCTACGAAAACTATAGAAAGAAGCGGAGAGAAGCGCTAACCGTCGTGTCCTGAATAAAGTTCGCTCCAGCGTCGGGCGAACACACACCATCGAATGACTAAGCTGCTTTAGGCGCGTTGAGTCTTCCTTCTCACAATCTCATGAGCCGCCACCCAAGCTTGTTGGAACGAGCCTCCGATGCTTGCGCTGGCCCCAAATACGCTCTCTTCACCAATTACCTGCATCAGCCCCGTACGCTCAAGTGCGCGCCTCACTGATGGTTCGACTCCAAATAGCATGAGCTTGTTTCCTCTTGCTTGAAGGCGGCGGAGGTACCGTTCCAGCATTGCAACTGCGCTGCTCGTTATAGATTCGCGTCCGCGCAGACCGAAGATGACAATGGAATTCTCGGCATTTTCCGGGGCAGGTAGAGCGGCTTCGAGCGTGTAGACCGCGGCAAAGAAGGCGTTCCCATAGGCGTGCAGCGCTACTACTGAATCACTCGGCAACTGAGCGGGTGCTGCGACTTCCTGAAAATCACCATCTCCCGACCGCACGATTTGGACAAGGCGGACCTTGGTCGAGGATGAATAGATGTAGACCAGGAGGGTTAGCCCTACGCCCGCGAGGATCGCCCAGTGCAGTGGAATTAGCAGGGTAAAAACAAAAGTGGCCACCATTGCGGCTCGCTCCGCAATATGCGTATTCCAAACTTTGGCGATCCGGTCAGGATTCAGAACACCTATACCGATAGAAATAAGCAACCCAGCCAAGCCTGCCATCGGGACAAGTTCTGCAAAACCAGCAAATGTCAGCAGAACAATTCCGAGAACAACGCCGGCGAAAATGTTTGCCCATCTGCTTCTGGCACCCGCGCTGATGCTTGTGGCAGTTCGCGAGATCGAACCGCCGGCTGGCATTCCCTGGAAGAAACCGCCTATCAAATTCGCTGCTCCCTGGGCAACAAAATCGCTTGATGCGTCCGCCATGGTTCCATCTGGTTCCGGATAATTTTGTGATACGCCGGCTGCCACACTCAGTCCCAACACCGCTAACGACAGAGCAGGTATCAACAACTGCGGAATCATTCGCAAGTCAGGTAGTACCGGGGATGGCAGACCCCTGGGGATCCGTGAAAGCGCTCCAACAAGCTCCACAGAATTCCAGTGCAGAACGAAGACACCCAATGTGGCGGCCAGAAGAGCGACCACGAGCGCGACGGCTTTCAAGCGAGTATGTTGCAGGACAACAATAAGGCCCAGTGTGAAGAGTCCGACAAGAGTTGTGTGGAAGTCCACCTGATTTAGATGAAGCAGCCAGTTCCAAGTTCTCACGAAAATATTTCCTGACACTTGTCCCTTGTACCCAGTCAGCTTTTGCAGCTGTCCAAGAACCAGCAGAACTCCCACGCCAGCGATAAATCCGGTGGTCACGCAATGGGAAATAAAGCGAGTTACTCTGCCAAATTTCAGCAGTCCAAACGCCAGCTGAATCACGCCGATCAAGAAAGTCAACGTGAACAGAGCCCGCGCGGCAGATTCAGGCTCGAATGCGGCTAGGATGCCGCCGGTTGGCATGGCCAGCTCATTGGTCACCGTTATGACGATGAATGAGGAACCTGCGAGGAGCCCGCCAATCACTGGCGCAAAAACGCCGGTATACAGTCCGTATATCGGGCTCACACCTGCTACGAGCGCATACGCCATCCCTTGGGGAATATAGGAGAAAGCACTCGTGACTCCGGCCATCAAGTCCGGGAGCACGTTCGCGTGGCTTACTCTCAAACGATCCAGCATGATCCCATGGCGCGTCATCCCGTTTGCGCCAGTAGATGCGCCAGTTTTCGTCACTCAAAGTGCGGATTTCAGGTGTGCGAGCAGTGCCTGGCGCAAGTGCAAAGATGCCGCGATCTGCCTTGGTCCGCGTCTTATCTTGTTGTCAGATTTTGAGTGCCGCGGATTGCGAGCCTCTGCCACACTCGCTGCAGTTTCAAGACGATGCACTTCAGATCGGAAACGAGTAGCACGCAGCCAGGTTGCCTGCCGGAGTAACCAACCATCGTTGCCATTCTTGAGTCTCCTTATCTGCCTTTTCCTTATCCTTCGCCGAAACTCGCCGCGAAGAAGACGCGCTTATGAGGCCGCAGTCCCACGAACGGTTATGCGATTCCGCCAGGAACGAAGGACGACGCCGTCCAGAAGGCTAGCAATCGCGGCTCGCAGAACGAAACTGGTAGAACTACTAGGTTTGGCGAAATCCGCGTAGAGGCGCGTGCCAAGCGGACTGGCGTTGTCTCGCTTCGTAACTTCCGCGTATTGGAAGCTGGCCAACCTCATATGGTTCTTGAACATCCTAAGGTTACTTTTGTGTAAACGTCGACGGGGAGATACTTGCACAAGCGGTTACTGTCGGCAAGAATTTAGGCATACGGGAGAGTTAAGGCGGGACATATGCCTCAGGTGACGATCAAGACCGGAATTGCGGGTCCAGACGGCCGCGAAGAGGAGCTGACCGAATATTTGTGTGACTGGCCGGGCTGTCCGAATATCGCGGCGCACGTACTGGGTTGCGTGAAAGAATTAGGTCTTTCCGTGGTTGTTTGCGAGCAGCATGCGACAACAAGTCGCAATTCAAGTCATTGATAAAGACCGTCCGTAAGCGCGGCGTTTCCGGCCTACGGACGGTCCGTTGCTTAAGACCAGCGACGGTCTACTGTCTGGCCATGGCCAGGTTCAGACGTTCCTCCGGCGTGATGAAGTGATCGTGGGTGTCCTTGCCCAGGTCGATCTGCACCCAGTTGACCTTCCCGTTAAATTCGCTGGTATTGCGGGTGTAGTCTGAGCTGACCGGTGTAGCGGTATCGCGGCCGACGTCAGTCGTCTCGTCTGCAGAAAACGCCATCGGCTGAGTGCGTTCAACCCGGCCTTCACCGACCTTCTTGCCGTCGTAGTAAAGGCTAACCTTGCCGCCCTTGGCGAGGCCGCCGCCATCGTAGGCAAACTCCATTCTCACCTGGTGCTTGCCGGCTGGAATGGCCTGGCTCGCCTCCGTGGTAAAAGTCTGGAGACCGAAGAAGTTGTAGGCGAACTTCGCTTTTCCACCCTTGGCGTAAAGACTCATGCCACCGAACGCGCCGCCCTGGTGAATGATGACGCCTTCAGCTCCTTTCGATGGCACCTCTACCTCGGCGGTGAGCGAAAACGACTTGTTCTTGGTGTTTAGCACGGAGTTCTCGGTCAGCCTTCCCATGCCGCTAAACAGCAGTTGCGAGTTGCCCTTGACGAGAAGTGGCCGCCCAGCCAAGTCGCTATTTAAACGTTCGGATCTGCGGTCGTCGATCGGTAGCACGTTGTACTTGGTTGCCTCGATCAGCCACAACCGCTGCAGTTCGCGCAGCTTCTCCGGCATCTCTTTCGCCAGATCGCGCGCCTGGGTCCAGTCCTTGCTGCCATCGTAGAGTTCCCACACATCGTCGTCGAAGGCGGGCAGCTTCGCGGTCATCACCCAAGGCGTCGAGTGCCGGGTCACGGCGCTCCATCCATTATGGTAGATTCCCCGGTTGCAGAACATCTCAAAATACTGCAGATCGTGTCGCTCTGCAGCTTTGCCGTCGTCGAACGAGTAGGCCATGCTGACGCCTTCCACGGGCGCTTGCTGCACGCTGTTCACGATCGTCGGCTCGGGCAGGCCGGCAACTTCCAGGACGGTTGGAGCGACGTCGATCACGTGGCAGAACTGCGAGCGAATCTCGCCTTTCGCCTTAATGCCCTTGGGCCAGTGCACAATCGTCCCATTGCGCGTACCGCCCCAGTGCGACGCCACCTGCTTAGTCCATTGATAGGGCGTGTCCATGGCGTGCGCCCAGGCCACGGAGTAATGGTTGTATGACTCCGGCCCGCCCATCTTCCCGATCCGTTCCGCCATGAACTCTGGGGTCTCGATGCTAGCCATCCCATTGAGCACAATCATCTCGTTAAACGTGCCATTCGGAGTACCTTCGGCCGAAGCACCGTTGTCCCCAATGATCACGTAGACCAGGGTGTCGTCGAGAATCTGGAGGTCCTTGAGCGTGTCGATCAGCCGCCCCACATGATGGTCGGCATGTTCCAGGAACCCCGCATAAACCTCCATCTGGCGTGCCAGCACCGGTTTCATTTTCGCTTCGACTTCATCCCAGGCTTGAATCTCCTCGGGTCGCTTCGTCAACTCGGCATTTTGTGGAACCACGCCCAGCTTCTTCTGCCGCGCCAAACTCTCCTCGCGCAGTTTGTCCCACCCCTGGTCGAACTTGCCCTTGTATTTGTCCGCCCACTCTCTCGGAACCTGGAGCGGCGCATGGCAAGCGCCGGGTGCGAAATAGACGAAGAACGGCTTGTCGGCCATCAGCGCTTTCTGCTGCCGCACCCAGGCAATAGCCTTGTCTGTAACGTCTTCGGTGAAGTGGTATCCTTCCTCTGCCGTCTTCGGCGGTTCCACCGGTGTGGTGCCTTCGTAAATCGAGGGGTCATACTGGTTAGTCTCGCCACCGAGGAATCCATAGAAATACTCGAATCCTCCTCCGCCTGTCGGCCATTGGTCGAATGGACCCATCGGGCTGGTCTGCCAGACCGGCACTTCGTGGCACTTCCCGAACTGCGCCGTCGAGTAGCCGTTCAGCTTGAGGGTCATCGCCAGCGGGGCCTTGTTCTTGGGCAATACGGAGCAGTAGCCGGGCGCAGAAGTGGCGATCTCGGTAATGCCACCCATCCCAACCGAGTGATGGTTGCGCCCCGTAAGCAGCGCTTGCCGCGTTGGCGAGCAGAGCGCGGTAGTGTGGAAACGATTGTATTTCAATCCGCCGGAGGCGAGCTTCTCAAAGTTGGGTGTCGCACACGGTCCGCCGAAGGCGCTGGTCGCCCCGAAACCCACGTCATCGAGCAGGACAATCAGTACGTTGGGTGCGCCTTTAGGTGGGCGCAGCGGCTCGATCGGCGGAAACTTTGTATTGGGATCTTTGGCGTCATAGGTTGTCAGGCCGGTGTGCGCCTGGGGTGGGATGGGAAGGATGGCACGCGAATGCGAATCGGTTCTCTTGGGGTCTGACATTTGGGTTTGCTCCTCCTAAAGTTTTGATTGCTCAAATTCGGTATTCAGAAACTGTCCGCACCGGGGCGGCGGCCCGGTCCGAACTTTCCTGACGCTCGGCTGCCAGAGCCGGCATTACCTCGGCAGCTTCTTTCCCCTGGCGCAGCAAGCCAGCCATGATCTTCATGGGACGGTCGATGTGTTTAAAAAATGCTTTGTACCCGGCGCAAAGATAGTTGAGACCGGGCTCGCCTTCAGGGGTACTGATAAAGCGATTGCGCGGGCACTCTCCGTTGCAGGCGAATCGAACTTCGCATTCCCGGCAGTAACGAGGCAGGGTATCGCGTTTGGCGTTGCCGAATGCCCGCTGCTGATCGGAGGCGACGAGTTGCACCATGTGCTGCTGCTTGATGTTCCCCAGCCGGAAGTTGGGCTCCACAAAGTGATCGCAGGAATAAAGATCGCCGTTATGCTCCAGGGCCAACGCGTTGCCGCAGGTTTCGGCAAAGATGCACAAAGATGCCGGCAACCCCAACCAGGACGCCAGGGATGACTCGAACAACTGGATGTAAACCTCGCCTACGTCGTGCCTCACCCACTCGTCGAAAATCGCAATTAGAAATTCACCCCAGTGCTCCGGTTTCACGGTGCGCTCGGTCACCAGTTCGCCAGATTGGGTATAGAGCGGGCGTTTGTGGTTGCTATCTCCCCAGCCTTCGTTCGCAATTTCCAGAAGCTGCGGCGTGGCCCGCTCTACGATCGGGATGAACTGCACAAAGTGCGTCTTCAGCTCATCACGGAAAAACCGGTACACCTCCAAAGGATGGCCAACGTTGGCATCATGTACCGTGCACAGCACGTTGAATTCGACCCGACGCTCTTGCATCAGTCGGGCTGCGCGCATCACTTTGGCAAAGGTGGGAGCACCCGCCTTGTCCACTCGGTAGGCATCGTGCATCGCCTGAGGGCCATCGATCGATAACCCCACGAGGAAGTTGTTTTCCCGCAGGAACTCGCACCATTCCTCGTCCAGCAAAATGCCGTTGGTCTGAACCGTGTGTTCAAGCGCTACCCCGGGAGAAATATATTTACGTGCCAAGGCAACCGCATGCTTGAAAAAATCGAGGCCCATCAGAGTGGGCTCGCCTCCCTGCCACGCGATGGTGATCTGATCGGAACGCTGCGATTCGACCACCTGCTTGATGTATGCTTCGAGAACATCGTCCGACATGCGGAACTTGCTTCCCGGGTAGAGTGCGTCCTTCGACAGAAAGAAGCAGTACTTACAGTCGAGATTGCAGATTGCACCCGTCGGTTTGGCGAGTACGTGGAAGTATGATGGCGCATTGCGCGGCCATACTTTAGGAGGCTCGGGCATGGTTCGGATTTCACGCACGGGTCGCTCTACCATGGACGGAGAACCGCCAGTACCGAGCAATCCTCTTGGAGGCTGCAAGCATCGACAACTGGGAAAAGTGATAGGTGGCGGTTATCGCAGTCGGTGGAATGGCAAACGAGGCGCGGGCGAAATGACAAGTCGCTGGGGAGGCAAGTTCTTGAGCAACGGTCTGCCAAGTCGAGCAGTGATGATCGCTGTCTTTATTCTCTCCGTTTATGGTCTAGCTCAGAAAGTTAAGTTTGACTACGACAAGGGCGCTGATTTTGCGAAATTCAAGACATACGCATGGATCAAAGGGACCCCAGCAGCCAATCCGAATCTGGACCTTTATATTATGGGAGCTGTGGACCATGACCTCGGGCTGAAGGGGCTGACCAAGACCGAAGCCAAACACGCCGACCTTCTCGTCACATATCATGCAGCGAGGGACACCGAAGTGAATGCCAGCGGCATTGACGATGCATCCTATGCCGTTACGATGGGACTTTCCGTCGATTCAAAGGTATGGTCAACGAACAATCCATCCATGGGCACTGCACGTCACATTCACAAAGGATCGTTGGCCATTGAACTTTTCGAGCGCGAACATCACCAACTGGTGTGGATGGCAACGGCGAATCTGAAGCTCAAAGAAAAGAAGAACGAGGCGCTAGATCAACTGGACAAGGCTCTAACCAAGATCTTTAACTCCTACCCACCCCACTAATCCATTGTTCGGCGATTGAGAAGGATGCCGAAACCATACAACCAAACCTAAGACCAACGGGAACTAGCACTTTTCCCAGTGGCCTGGCACTGCTCCCATAACTAGCTTGAAACCGCTGCTTATAATGTGGTGGCACGCGACAAAGCGTGACAACAATGCAGCGAATGCCGAATCTCTTCCTCGTCGTTGCTGTATGCTCGTTGCTCTGGCCCCCTGCCTCCGCCGCGCAACTGAAGCAAACGCGGCGGGTCCTTGTCTTTAGCGAGATAGGTCGCTCGTCTCCCGCGGTCGCTCTCCTCGAGCAGGAGATCCACGCTGCCCTGGATGAGAAGTCTCCCTATGATGTCGAGTTCTACAGCGAATCTCTGGAAACTACCTTTTTCCCCGATGAGACCTCCCAAAACAAGCTACGCAACCTTTACATTCGCAAGTATGCGACTCGCAAGCCAGATTTGATCATTGCGGCCGGACCATCCCCCATTCAGTTCATGGTCAAAGTGCACGAAAGATTCTTTCCAGGTGTCCCGATTGTTTTTTGCGGCAGCAGCGAGGACCAAGCGGGCCGTCCCCAGCTTGACTCCCAGTTCACCGGCGTGTGGATGACGATTGAGGCCGCAAAAACGCTCGAAGCGGCACTGCGCCTGCAACCCTCCACCCGGCGCGTCGTTGTGGTGGGTGGGGTGGCGCCGTTCGACAGGCACGCGGAGGACATTGTCAGGGAGAACCTGCGAAGCTACGAAGCCAAGATGGAATTCACCTATCTCACCGAGCTGGATATCCAAACCCTCTGCGATCGTCTTAAGCACCTCCCAGAAGATGCAATCATCCTGTACACCACGATTTCCGAGGACTCTGCGGGAAAGCATTTCATTAACGCCCGCCAGTCAGCGCCAATGGTTGCAAAGGCCGCCAATGTCCCCGTCTATACACTGGCGGACACTCTCGTTGGTCAAGGATTTGTGGGCGGCTATGTGAGTAGTTACGCCGCGCAGGGCCAGGTTGCCGCAGATATCGCTGTGAAGATTCTCGAGGGGATGAAGCCACGAGAGATTCCTGTTGTCAGGGGCACTAATGTCTACATGTTTGACGCGCGTGCCCTGCGACGGTGGGGACTGAACGAAAACATGCTTCCACCCGGAAGCTCTGTGCTCTACCGCGAACCGACGCTCACGGAGCGCTACAAGGGGGAGCTGATTGGCACACTGCTTATCTTCGTTGCGCTCGTTGTCCTGACTGGGTATCTCTTGATCGAACGCAGGAGACTCGCACTGGCGGAGCGCGAATTGGAAGTGGAAGCCCGGTTCGAGAGATTGATCTCTGAATTATCCAGTTATTTCATTGATCTTCCCGCAGACAAAATCGACGCCGAAATTGAGCAGGCGCTTAGGCGGCTAGTGAACTACCTTGGCGTCGATCGAGTCAACATTTTCGAGTTTACGGTTGACAAGACCGAGCTCGTGCTCACCCATTCCAGCGCAGTCACTCGCGACACGTCGGCTGCAACTCCTCACCGCTACAGTACCAATGAATTACCTTGGTACACCAAGAAGTTACTGAACAATGAGCCGATTGTCTTCACGAATCCGGATCAGCTTCCTGACAATATAGGGGAGGACAGGGCGTTTCTACAGCGTCAGGGAATCCAGTCAAACGTTACTATCCCGCTCGAGGCGGAAGGCTCCGTTCTGGGCTGTCTCTCCTTTGCGACGGTTTATGAAAGCAGGGCATGGTCAAGCCGTCTGGTTGATCAGCTAAAAATTGTGGGACAGGTCTTTGCAAACGCGCTGATGCGAAAGCGCTCTGACGAGGCTCTGGTCAGGAGCGAAATGTTGAAGGGAGCGATTCTGACCTCCATCACTAGTGGCCTGGCTGTGCTGAATCAGCGGGGTGAAATCGTCGCCGTCAATTCTCGCTGGAAGGAGTTTTCACGTGTTTATGGGACCTCTAGAGACATGGAACTCGAGGTTGGCACGAACTATCTAGAAGTCTGCCAGCGGGCGCTGGTGAGCGGTACAGCTGGAGCCGCGCAGGCCCTGGCTGGAGTCAAGGCAGTGCTTCAGGGGGAGAGCCAGTATTTTGAGACGGAGTACCCCCATCCCACCCCCGACGGTCAGCGATGGTTCTCGACGGGAGTCACCCCTTTGCAGGCGGTAGACGGTGGTGCTGTCATTAGTTTCAACGACATCACAGAGCGCAAACTGGCTGAGCAGGAGCGCGAAGAACTGGCCGGCCGATTGATTAACGCGCAGGAGCAGGAGCGCAGCCGGCTGGCACGGGAACTCCATGACGACTTCAATCAAAGGCTTGCCGTCTTGGCAGTTGATCTGGAGAGGTGTGGGGAAATGATTAAGCATTCTCCGGCTGAGGCCAGCGAAACGATGCTTGAACTATGGAATCGTGCTAGCGAGATCGGCGCCGATCTCCATACCCTCTCGCACCAGTTGCACTCCTCCACCCTGGAGAGTCTTGGGCTGGTTCTTGGGGTGAGCGCATTTTGCGCCGAATTTGCCGAACAACAAGGCATCCAAGTCGATTTTGCCTACGAGAATATTCCGCGTTCGGTTGCTCCACAGATCGCCCTGTGCCTTTTCCGCATCGTCCAAGAAGGGCTTCGCAATGTGAAGAAGCACAGCGGTTCGTCCAGAGCTGAAGTTCGGTTGGAAGGAATCGATGATGCCATTCACCTGTCACTATTCGATCGCGGCGCGGGATTTGACCGACATAACCCTTCGACACATGTTGGTCTTGGCGTTCGCAGCATGGAAGAACGTTTACGGCTTATCGGCGGCCGCTTTGAGCTTCAATCAGATCCCATGCAAGGAACACGTATTGACGCTTGGGTTCCTTTGAAGCCGGCCATGGTACGCGCCAGTTAGTCGCACTGGGTACAAAAAGTAGCAGATATGCAGGATCTCAAGCGATCCCCGACACGCCACCGAATTCTTCTAGCGGATGACCATGCAATCGTAGTCGAAGCTCTTCGTTCACTGCTGAGCGAGAGCTACGACGTAGTCGGGGTGGTTCCCGATGGCCGCGCATTGTTAGCCGAAGCGACCAGGCTCAGACCAGACGTCATCGTTCTGGATGTTGGCATGCCACTGCTGAATGGTCTGGACGCAGGCGAACGATTGAAACAACTAATACCGAATGTCAGGCTGGTTTTCTTAACCATGAAGGACGACCCCAACCTGGCGGCAGCGGCGCTGAATCTGGGAACCGTGGGATATGTCCTCAAGCATTCCGCGGCATCCGAGCTGCTAAAGGCTATCTCCGAGGTGCTACGCGGGCACTCGTACGTCACACCTAAGCTTAAGCCCGAGAATTGGGCAGTCAGGGAGGCCCGGGCTCAGCAATTTTCGAGGGGCCTGACCCCCCGCCAACGTGAGGTGCTCCAATTGCTCGCGGAAGGGCGCCCTATGAAAGAGATAGCAGGCATCTTGAAGGTCAGCGAAAAGACGATTATGTTCCACAAATACCACATAATGGAGTCATTCAATCTTAAGAGCAATGCCGAACTGGTGCTGTTCGCGCTGAAGAATGGCCTGATCTCCGCCTAATTCCACTAACCATACGCCTATAACTTTTCCTAGTAGCGTGGATAAGGCTCGCCCCCTAGCATGTCGCTCTGAGAAACCCTAGGAGCTCCACGACACGACTGTCGAATCTGACAATGTTGTTGGAAGTGATTCTGTATAGGCAGGCAAGGTTCGACAGGAATTGATGATCTTAGAGCAGGAGCATTTCGTGTGGGAGCCGCAACTCGATATTCCAGATGCTCCGAAAATGAGGCGAATCTTGAGTCAGCCTCGTGTACTACTTGGCGACGATCATCATCCCATCATCGAACGTGTAACCGTACTTTTGCAGTCGAGCTTTGAGATTGTGGGTGCTGTCGCTAATGGCACAGATCTTATTTCAGAGGCCCTGCGACTCCAGCCGGACCTGATCGTATTGGACATATCCATGCCTGGTCTCACGGGAATCGAGGCCGCACGGCAGCTTCGCGAAGCAGGCTCTACTGCGCGGTTTGTCTTCCTGACCGTGCATGAGCGGGTTGAGTTCGTTCATGCCTGCTTAGCCGAAGGTGCGCTGGGGTACGTTGTGAAGTCTCGCCTGGCAGTCGATTTGGTCCAAGCTATGCGGGAGGCGCTTTCCGGCCGTCGGTTTATTTCCCCTCCAGTCTCACGATGAGGTCCTCCCATTCGGCTTTTGTCATCATCAACCAATTTAAGAAGGTCTTTCCTGAAGACGAATTGGGTCCATCCCTAGCAATTTTCCCAGTTACAGGTAAAGTGGCCTCTTCCTTAGCATCCAGATCGGAGTCCTGTTTGCAGACAGTCCTACTCGAGGTTGTCGGCATGAAGATTCTTCGCATGTTGCATCCCCCGCCCTGGCCGCATGCGCGTTGGCGCAAGAGGTCACCTATAACTTCGACCAGAGCATCCAAGCCCACGACCAAGCGGAGAGGTGTTGATGAACCGAATGGAATTCCGTCTCGGCTCGCTGACTCTCAAGTTGGCACTCGCTTCGATTTTGCTGGTCTGGGGCTGCCGCCAGGAAAGGGTTTCCACTAGTTTTTCGACTGAAAGCAATAGCCGGCCAGCCGGACGGACGGAAATGAAAAGCACCGGCTTAATGGGAGGCTTTCAGGCCACGAACGAAAACCATGACCCTGCTCCGGGACCTGCTCCAGAAGGGATGGTGTGGATTCCCGGCGGAGAGTTTTCCATGGGCGCAGGCGATCCCCCGGACATGGACCCCGTCGGAATGAACCCGACGAAGGATTCGCGGCCAATTCATCGAGTCTATGTCGATGGCTTCTGGATGGACCAAACGGATGTCACAAACGAACAGTTCGCAAAGTTCGTTCGAGCCACAGGTTATGTCACCGTCGCGGAGCTAAAACCGCGTGTAGAAGATTTTCCCGCAGTTCCGCCAGAGAACCTGGTTGCCGGTTCGGTTGTCTTTGCGTCGCCCGGCCATCCGGTTCCGCTGAACGATGATTTCCAGTGGTGGACTTACAAAAAGGGTGCAGATTGGCGGCATCCTCTGGGCCCACAGAGTGACCTCAAAGGAAAAGAAAACTATCCCGTCGTGCAAGTTGCATATGAAGACGCCATGACTTACGCCAAATGGGCGGGCAAGCGCCTGCCCACCGAGGCAGAGTGGGAATTTGCTGCGCGGGGCGGTCAAGCAGGCAAGATTTTCGTCTGGGGTGATGAGTTTCGGCCCAAGGGGAAGTGGATGGCCAATACCTTTCAAGGGCATTTTCCAGACACGGACAGCGGCGACGATGGCTACGTGGGAATCGCGCCCGTCGCGCAATTCCCTGCGAATCCGTATGGGTTGTATGACATGGCAGGCAATGTCTGGCAGTGGACGAGCGACTGGTATCGGTCAGATTACTATCTGCAACTGGCCAGTACCGGCGTCGTCGCCCACAACCCCCTGGGGCCGGAATCATCGTACGATCCATCCGAACCGGGACAACCGAAGAAGGTTCAGCGCGGTGGTTCCTTTCTGTGTACGGATCAGTATTGCTCGCGTTATATCGTCGGGACACGGGGCAAGGGTGAAGTCAGCGCCGGCACCAATCATCTTGGCTTTCGCTGCGTACGTGATGCTCGGGGCGGTGGAAACAGGCTGGTCACAAGTCAATAGTTAAGAATAAAGGAAGGGATGAACGAATGGCCCTGCCTAGCGAAGCACGTCGTCGACACAGTTGGTGCGGTCGTCAAGCTATTCTTCTGCGCGTAATTGTTCTTACGGTTGCGATACTCCTCCTTCCGCAAATCGCAGCATCGCAGCAGAAGCAACCCAATATCGTCCTGGTGCTGATGGACAACCTTGGCTGGGGAGAGCCTGGCGTTTACGGGGGTGGGATCCTGCGCGGCGCGCCGACTCCGCGAATTGACCAGCTTGCGGCAGAAGGGATGCGCCTGCTCAACTACAACGTCGAGGCGCAGTGCACTCCGAGCCGCGCCGCTCTGATGACAGGGCGATACGCCGTCCGCACGGGTAATGGCTCGGTGCCGATCGATACCCCTGTCTACGGCCTCGTGCAGTGGGAGATCACAATGGCCGAAATGCTCTCAGACGCCGGTTACGCGACCGGAATGTTTGGCAAGTGGCACCTGGGTCATACCGAAGGACGGTTTCCGACAGATCAGGGATTCGGTGAGTGGTATGGAATTCCCAACTCCACCGACGAGGCGTTTTGGCCGGACAATCCGCGTTTCCGCCCTAACTCGAATGCCTACGCCCGGCCCGAGTACATTATGGAGGGCCATAAGGGCGAAGTTCCTAAGAACATCCGCATCTACAACCTTGAGGAACGACGACTGATAGACACCGAGCTAACCAAACGTGCGATCGATTTCATGGACCGGCAGACGAAGGCGAAGAAACCGTTCTTCGCCTACATACCCTATACGCAGGTACACATGCCAACGATCCCGTCCCCGGAGTTCCAGAACAAGACCCACAACGGCGATTTCGCCGACGTTCTCGCCGAGATGGACGCGCACGTCGGTCGATTGCTCGACGCAGTGGACAAGCTTGGAATCCGAGACAACACGATCTTCATCTTCACGTCCGATAACGGGCCCGAGTTTTCGACAGGATACGAGGGTTTCAGTGGGCCTTGGCACGGCACCTACTTCACGGGCTGGGAAGCCTCATTGCGCGTGTCTTTCATTATCCGCTGGTCGGGCAAAGTGCCTGCTGGTGCGGTAAACAATGAGATCGTGCATGAGATGGATCTGCTCCCAACGTTCGCGCACATCGCTGGCGGCAAGGTCCCAAAGGACCGCATCATCGACGGTGTCGACCAGACCGACTTCTTCCTCGGGAAGCAGGATAAATCCAGTCGCGAATCCGTCATTATCTACGTGGGCAACGAGCTCTGCGGCGTGAAATGGCGTAACTGGAAGATGATGCTCAAGGGACTCGAGAACGCGACTAGCGAAGTGAAGAGTTACGGCATCCCCCGCTTCTACGACCTGTACGTTGACCCGAAAGAGGAGCACCTTAATGACCCACGGCTTCCCGAAAACTTCTGGGTTCGTTACCCAATGGTTCAGGTCTTACTCGAGCACGTGGCCTCGCTCAAGAAGGAGCCGCCCATCCGTCCGGGGGCACCCGACCCGTACGTTCCCTCGGGTAAAAAGGAGCCCGCTCCTGAAACGATCGAGGTCCCCGTTGATTAGATCCGCTGCACTCGCGCACCTAGAGATTGTGCCAATGGAAAAGATCACGAAAGACTTCTGTGCTAGCGGCATGCCAGTTCAAGAGCCTCCAAGGAGAAAGCAATGAACATCAAGAGAGCGATCTTAATTTCTGCATGTTTTGTCCTAACATGCGCCTTGCCCTCGCTGGCCCAACAAAAAGGACAATGGGTTCCGGGAGGGTACGGTCTCAACGCCGGTGTGATCCCCGATCCCGGGATCACCTATGCCAATCTGGCCGTAAATTATTCGGCTGACCGATTGAATAACTCCAACGGAGACCGCATTCTTCAGAATGTTACGGGGACTTACTCGTTCTGGGTAGATGAGAACATTTTCTACTACGTTCCGGCGCACAAGTTCCTCGGCGGGTATTTCATGCCCTTTATTGCTATAAACTACGCGACCGGTGAACTAGTCGCCGACCTACCTCCTCTTTTACCCGGGAGTACATCCGGGATCAGTCTCAACCCCGGTGGATCAGGTTTCGCCGATACTTACGTGCAGCCAGTGAACATGGGCTGGCATTTGGGGGACCGAGTCGACTTCAACGCAGGATACGCTTTCACCGCCCCTACCGGCCGATACACTGCGGGAGCGAAGGACAACGTGGGTTCCGGTTATTGGGGCAACAATATAACGTCGGGCACCACGTTCTACATCACCAAGAACAAAGGGACGAGCGCAAACCTGGCCACCAACTGGGAAATCCACGGTCAAGAAACGGTCGCCAGCGCGCTGACGGGTCAACGCAGCAAAATAACGCCCGGCCAGGCTTTCACCATGGAGTGGGGAATTGGCCAGGCCCTTCCCTTGAAGAAAGATATGAGCATGCTGGCCCAACTCGGGCTGGTAGGGTATGACCAGTGGCAAGTTACGAGTAACGGCGGCAATTACTTGGTAGCGGGGATTCCCGTCGCCGCCAGCAGGGTTCCGTACTATTCGGTTCATGGAATTGGTTTTCAGTCTAATTTCATTCTTCCGGCGAGGAATCTGGCCTTGTTCTTTAAGTACTACGACGAGTATTCGGCTAAGGCTAGAGTGCAGGGGCGCACGATCGTCTTCGGCGGTTCGTGGACGTTGCGGATTCCGAAACCGGCAACCCACGTAATAAAGACGCGTGAGGACACTGAACCGCGCTGATGATAAGCGACTCCGTCCGCGGACGTTCCGGATTCCGAAACCGGCGCACTCGGAATTCGCGGTGCATTGTCAGAGCTGTTAGGCAAGAGCGAGTGAAGGAAGTGAAAGAATGAAAAGAATTGGTTTGTGGTTTACGGGTGCATGTAATCTTGAACGTCCAGAAGTCCTCTGCTTGCTTTACGCTATTCCCACGCGATTAGCTTTCCTCTGCCTCTTAGCGTGTGCCCTTTTTCCGTCGCTGAGTCAAGCGCAAGCTCCGGTTTTCGTGATTGCGCCGGAACACAGCTCGATCAAGTTCCACGTGAAGGCGTCCGTGACTATTGCCGGTAAATTCGACAAGTGGGATGCCTCTCTAACATTTACCTCTCCTGACGAAACAACAGGCGTTTTGGACATCAAGATTCAGGCAGATAGCGTGGATACCGGAAGCGGCATGAAGAACAGCAAGCTGAAGAGCAAAGACTTCTTCGACGTCGAGCGGAATCCGATGATCACGTTTAAGTCAACGAAGTTCGTGCAGACCAGCCCCCACACCTTTGAGGTGGATGGCGACTTTACGATACGCGGAGTACCAAACCCCGAGAAGCTGACCCTAACGGTTTCCAGGAAGGGGCAAGGGTTAGACGAGATTAAAGGAGCAATGGTATTCAACCGTAAGGACTACGGGATGAACAAAGGCATTCCGTTCATCAGCATCGCCGACCATGTTGACGTACAGTTCCACCTCAAGGAGAAGCAAGTCAGCGGCCCTCCGCAGGGCTAGAACCAAAAGCCAGCCTAGCAGAAGCGCGGCGGGGTCCTCAATTCTGCCGATGCAACATAATGTTGATACATGTCAGCTTATTTGGGGTTAGCTTTATTCATGCAGTCCTTGATGAACGACTTGCGGTCGCTTCCCGTGAGATTCTTCCGGTCGGCGAGATTCTTGCAGGCATTCAGCTTGTCCTTCTGACTCATGTCGTTAAGTTTCTGATCACCACCTTTGCTGAGGCAGTCCTGCATAAAGTTCTTGCGATCGTCTCCCTTCAGGTTCTTATTGTCGGCCAAGTTGTTGCAGGCTTTCATTCTGTCCTGCTGAGATGATCCTTGCTTATCTGCTGCGGCTCTGACAGGAAGCCCTAGGCTCATCGCCAAAGACAACAACGTCACGACCAGCAATACCTTCTGCGAAATTCTTATCATTGACTTTCCCTCCTTGGTAACTCCTTATTTTTTGCTTGTAAGAGCGCTTCCGGGAGCTGAGCTCCAGGGCAGTTGAGCCGGAA
The DNA here is from genome assembly GCA_963696025.1 of uncultured Acidobacteriota bacterium. GTDB lineage: Bacteria > Acidobacteriota > Terriglobia > Terriglobales > Acidobacteriaceae > JABCYV01. The sequence goes on along the minus strand of CAVOII010000010.1, from coordinate 289,963 downwards.
GTTCTCCCGAGGCGCTAACAATAGCGCTCCCCGCATGCAGCACAAAACTGGCAAAACTCCTAGGTGTCCAATTGGTTGAAAGTTTAGCCAGAGGACGGAGGCCGTGCGTATCAACAGGTCGTATACCGTACGACCTGTCTGTGATTTCACGACCGATGATCTGACCTTCTTCATGCCCAAACAGCGCAACGATCGGCGCTATGGATATTTTCTGGGGCTTTGCCCGAAGCTAGTGTGCGGACTGGATCGTGAGATCAGCTTTGAGACGCTGCATGGCCCGTTGGTCAAGTCGGATAAAACCTTGGCTTGGAGAATCTAGATCGGCGATCAGAGCGACGACAATCGCGATCGTGAGTGGCGCGATCACAAGGTTCAGCCAAAAGCGAGAGGCCAACGTCAAGCCGCGGGTAAACGCGGCGATCACCGAGACACAGGTAATCAAGCTCCAGATAACGAGAGGAACACGATTTTCATAAGCTGCCATTCGCTTCTCATGAAGATCGATCGTTTCATTGAGCGAGTTGATGTATGCAGTGGTGACCGAGGTCGGCTTCAGTTCCGCGACGGCGGCAGCGTCGGTCCATAATTCGTCATGAATACTTCTGGAGCGATTTGATGCTTCGACGATCCGAGCGGTATTCAATCCCGCGTTGTCGAGATCAAGGCGGGCGTCCACGTATTGTTGAAATAACTTCCGGGAATGATCCCGATAAGGTTGAGGAAGTGTACCGGCCCGCAAATACGCGGTGCCGATGGAAACAGATTCCTCGATCAACAGCGAACGCCGCTCGACGAAACGCGCGGCAGCTAAGGTTAGAGTGAAACCCAATAGCAGGCTGACCAGCACGAAAAGCCCATCCCGGATCGCCACCATTTGCTCTTTGCGTTCGGAATGTTGCAAGACTTGTGAAGACACTCCGACCCGGCGTCCGAGTTCAAGAGAGAGACCCAAGATGCACGCAAGTAGAAAAGCGAAGGCCCAAGGATAGTTAAGGAGATTTTCCATCGGCTCAGTTGCTCTTATGCAAAGGAGTATACCGGAGCGGAGAATCGTAATTGGAGATAAATCGCGGCTACACTCATTGACCAGATTGTGAGTGTAATCGCCGTTCGGAGAAGGCCGGTCGGAGTCAAGTTAATTGTTCTCGATCTTGGCTTCTCAGTTGTTTTCCGCCGAGCTGGGGGTGAGAAACGCGATGGAATATGCACCCGCGCGAGTTGCAAGAAAACAGCTTTCGGACTAGAGTTCTTTGGAATTTGATCAGAGGATGGGTTGGCTCGACACCAACTGCTTTTCCTAGGTACGTGGTTGGAACTTCGGTCGAAAAAGGTGGTCTCTTCTGTTGCGGTCACGCGACACATGACCGATCCGTTGGCGGTGATGACCCTGTTTCATGGATTGAGGAGGTACTATGGAGGCTCACGACAATCAGGAGACAAAGAGACTGAATGAAGCCCGCGAAGGAACGGCTTCCTGGCGGAAGTGGGGGCCATACCTATCGGAGCGTCAGTGGGGTACTGTTCGCGAGGACTACAGCACCGATGGCAACGCTTGGAACTACTTTACGCACGATCAGGCCCGCTCCCGTGCATATCGTTGGGGCGAAGACGGAATTGCAGGCATCTCAGATGATCGCCAAATGCTGTGTTTCGCACCGGCCCTGTGGAATGGCAGAGATCCCATCATCAAAGAACGGCTGTTCGGACTCAGCAACAGCGAGGGCAATCATGGCGAGGACGTAAAAGAGTACTACTTTTATCTCGACTCGACGCCGACTCATTCCTACATGAAGTATCTCTACAAGTATCCACAGATGGCTTACCCGTACACGGATCTTGTCCATACCAATGGGCAGCGTTCACGAAAGGATTTCGAGTACGAACTTCTAGATACGGGGATTTTCAACGAAAACCGTTATTTCGACGTCTTCGTCGAATACGCCAAGGAATCCCCAGAGGACGTACTCATTAGAATCTCCATTTTCAACCGGGGACCCGAGGCCGCTGATGTTCATGTACTGCCAACTCTCTGGTTCCGCAACATGTGGGCCGGGCGCGACAACTCGACAAGACCTTCGATACGCCGAGTGAGCGGTCCTCATTCCGTACAGGCGACGTCCGCTGATCACGCTGAATTAGGAACATATTGGTTGTACGTTGAGGGTGACCCGCCGCTGCTGTTCACGGATAACGAGACCAACAATGCACGAATATTCGGCACCCCGAACACCACTCCCTATGTGAAGGACGCCATCAATGATTATCTCGTCCACGGTCGAGCGGAAGCCGTGAACCCAGCGCAGGTGGGCACGAAAATGGCGTCGCATCATCGATGGAGAATTGCGCCAGGAGATGCGATGAGCCTGCGGCTGCGCCTCTCGTCAGGGGATCCTCGATCGCTGGCAAAGCCCTTTCACAATTTCGATGGTGTCTTTGATACGCGCCTGAAAGAGGCCGATGAGTTCTACGCTGATGTCATACCCTCGACTCTCAATACTGATCAAAGCAACGTGATGCGTCAAGCTTTGGCGGGTATGTTGTGGTCGAAGCAATTCTATTTGTACGACGTTGATCAATGGCTGAGGGAGCGCGGCAGTGACCCGTTTGTCAGCAAGTCAGATTCATCTCCGCGCAATTATCAGTGGCACCATATGTACAATGGCGACATTATCTCCATGCCGGATAAGTGGGAATATCCCTGGTATGCGGCATGGGACCTCGCCTTTCAAGTCGTCGTTCTCGCTCTGATTGATGTAGATTTTGCCAAGCAGCAATTGGAGTTGGTGTTGCGCGAGCGATACTTGCATCCGAACGGACAGATACCCGCGTACGAATGGAACTTCAGTGACGTCAATCCACCCGTACACATGTGGGCTGTGATGTACGTCTACCAGTTGGACAAAATCCGTAAAGGCCGCGGCGATATTGGATGGCTGAAGAGCTGCTTCCACAAGCTGCTATTGAATTTCACCTGGTGGGTGAACCGCAAGGACCGCTTCGGCCACAACGTTTTCGAAGGCGGCTTTCTCGGCCTCGATAACATCGGCGTTTTCGATCGAAGCGCGCAGCTTCCGACGGGCGGATATATTGAACAAGCCGATGGCACCGCCTGGATGGCCCTCTACGCCGATCAAATGCTCGAAGCTGTCATTGAACTCGCCATGAACGACGATGGCTATGTAGATATGGTGCTCAAATTCCTTGAACACGACGCGTTGATCACCTCCTCGCTAGCACGTCTGGGCGAGGGAGTCGGCATGTGGGACGAAGAAGACGGCTTCTTTTATGATGTGCTCCGCACCGGCGACCGAGCCCAAAGGCTGAAGGTTTCGCTCGATGGTTGGACTCTTACCGCTTTGCGCCGCGACGGTGTTTGAACCTAAGGTTTTTGAAAGGTACCCAGAATTGGACCGTCGATTCACGCGATTCCTCAATCAACGTCCGGAGCTCCGCGACACATGCCATGATCCCACGAAAATTGGCGTTGCCGGACGTCGACTCTTCTCTGTTATGAATGAGGCTCGGCTTCGCCGTGTGTTGGAAAAAATGATGGATGAGAAGGAATTCTTGAGCCCTTACGGCCTGAGGTCGGTTTCGCGATACCACGTAGAGCATCCATTCTTGTTTCACGTCGGCACCCAAGAATATCGAGTCGAATATCTTCCCGCGGAATCCGACAGCGGTATGTTCGGGGGCAATTCCAACTGGCGCGGCCCAATCTGGATGCCGATCAACGCGCTCATCGTGCGCGCCTTGCTGAACTACCACACCTACTACGGCTCAGATTTCACGGTCGAATATCCGACGGGCTCCGGGCGTCACATAAATCTTTACCAGGTTGCGGAAGACCTCCTGAGGCGCCTCACAAATATCTTTCTACGAGGCAAGGACGGTCGTCGTCCCGTTTATGGTGGAACCATCAAGTTCCAGGAGGACAAATATTGGCGTGATCTAATCCTGTTCTATGAATACTTTCACGGCGATAGTGGAGCAGGGCTCGGCGCCAGCCATCAGACAGGGTGGACAGGACTCGTCGCACGCGCCATGCATGTGTTTGCTACTAGCTCGGCAGAACAGTACCTGCAGCTCGGCACGGTCGCAAGCATTGTAGAGGAGAAGCCGCAAGCCGCGTAGGCTTTTGTCACTGGGTCGCAGCTTCGCTCGGATGGCGCAGCCACTCAAGCAAGCCAAGGATCAAAACGGTCACCAATGCATACAAATACTTTCGGCGCCCGAGGTCCCGCCCGCGAACGCCAAGGAACTTCATAACCGCCCACCGGACCGTCACAAACACGGCGATCAGGATGGGAATTGCAAGGAATAACCTGATCAATCTAAAGACAGGGTCGGAGAGTCGGACGACTGAGTCAGTTGTTCCCATGATCCCCCTTGCGTGCCGGCAGTAGCTATCCAGCAATGCGCCCAGGCGCCATTCCAGGAAGAAGAACTTCCACAGAACTCTATCAAATTATTGCGTCGGTGGATGGAATGTAGCGATAGCCCAGTCTGAGTAACAATTGCCGGACTTGGATTCGTCGTTAAAATGCTTCTCCAATCCCTAAGCCGAAGGTGTGTTCGTTCCTGCCTTGGGCGATGTCGGCACGAAGATTTACATGATGCTTCTTGTCCAGTTGGAACCTAAGCCCGCCGCCGCCAGCGGGAAGGAAGTGGCTACTCTGCACACGCTGAAACAATTGACTCCCTCCCGGGATAGCTCCGCCTACGCCGCCGAATGCGACCAGACCGAACCTTTTCGGCAATTCAAGTCGATATTCCAATTGTGTTGCGAGCATGTTGCGAGTGAAATATTGACCGGCTGTGTATCCTCGCAATTGATTGTTGGTGGCATAGATGCAGTTCCCGTAGAAAGGGGGGCTCCCCCCAGTCGCACAGGAGAAGGCGTTATAGGCCAAGACCTGTTTTGTGCTCAAACTCCAATATTTAGAGAACGTAGCTTTGTACGATTGGAAGGAGTATTTGCTATTTAGTGCTTGGGAAAAGAAGTCTGCAGTGAAAGTGAAATAGGTTCCGTCGGTCGGATAGAACCGGTTGCGGCTTGTATCCCGTGTCAGCTCTGCGCCGATGGCCGTTAGGGTCGAGTGGAGCCCGACCTCCGGGGGGATCGGAAATTTGCTAGCACTGTTCGGCCTAACCGTAATAAAGGAATGTCCGGTCTCAAATCGAGGGCCAGCAAAAAACTTCCAGCCAATCCGCCGCAGGAATTCCGCGAAGAAGCCCTCGCCAGTCTGTTTCAGGGGTAACTTAAGACCTGCAGCAATTCCGTTGCCATATATGTCGTAGTTGACATTACCATGCGCGAAACCAGACGTGATCCGATACGTATTCTCCTTCAGGTAGAGTTGTCCTCCGACAGCGAATCCCCGGCTGCCATTGTTCGTAATGAGACCGGCGACCCCAACAACCGAAGGGGGAGAAACCCTGTCTTTCATGCTGAGGGGGAAAATATAGCCAAGTACTGGCACAATTCCCGAACCGACGGCGGGACTCGAAGTCGGAAGAGGCGCGACCACCAAGGCCCCTCGCCGGGGGCGTTTCTTCTTCTCTTTCTCCTTCTCATCATCTTGCGGCTGGGTCTCGGGACGGGGAGACGCGGTTGTCTGCTCGGACTGGTCAGCCGCCTCCGTTGGAGAAGCTGTGACCGGTTGACGGGAGCTGGTTCCGGGGCGCGGTGCCTCTTGCTGTTCCTGGGCGATTGCCGGCGCGTTCAAAAGAATCCACAATCCGCCAAAGAGCAAGATGATATGGACCAATGCCGAAATCGGCCTAGATCTACAGCCAGTCTCTTGTAGTCCAGAATTGTAGATTCCTATTCGCTTGTGCCCATGGACCATGTAGGCTGCTCGCTTGAGCCACCGCGCCTCGGAAACCTGGAGATTCTATACGGCGAGCCCAAACTGGAGCACCTAGGAGTTCTTCCAGCTGACAAATGGCTCATTAAGACGCATACTTACACCCGGAGGCACTATGAACGATCGACGCCATTTCCGGACAATGTCGCGTATTGCAGAAAATGTCGCTGCTCAACCGCGGGATTGCGACGTGACTCGACGAACATCACTTTCACAGTTCTTGTGTATGAGTCTGACCGCCGGTTCGTTGCTGCTCATCGGTTTCACTGCCCAGGCGCAAGACTCGTCGAAGCCGCAGGAAGCCGAATCAAAGGAAGTCTCTGGGTTCTTAGGAGATTATTCCGGACTCTATCCTGATCCCAAGAACGGCGACTTGCTCATCTACGAGAAGAGCAAGGATGCCTTGAAGAATTACCGGAAGTTCATCGTTGACCCAGTGACCGTTTTCCTGCTTCCTGGGGCTCAAGACCGAGGTATCGACGCCGACGACTTGGATCGCTTGGCTCGGTATTTCTCGGATGCTATCACGGACGAACTGATTGGGGGTGGCTACGAAGTCGTGACTGAGCCTGGACCGGGCGTTCTGGAGTTGCGGATCGCAATTACCAACGTGGAGCCTACGGGCGGCAAAAAGAATGCAGCCTTGCAGGCGGGTACTGCGGTGGCTTCTGTCACAGTAGCCCCGGGCGTCGGCTTGCTAGTGCCCAGGCTCAGCATTGGCAAGGTTGGAATTGAAGGGGAGATGAATGACTCCGTCTCGGGGGAGCGAATGGTAGCCTTCGTGACCGGCAAGGGTGGCCGCAGGTGGTTCAGCGGACTTAACGCCTATAAGAAGTGGGGGGACATTGAAGCTGCATTTCGCACCTGGGCGAAGAACTTTCGCAAGCGTCTGGACCAATTGCACGAATCGTAGCAAGTCTCTGTGGTGGTCCGGACGATCGCGGTCGCATTATGTTCAGGTTCAGAGAAAGATGATTGAGCGCCTGGCTGGTTTGGCGGGCAGGCGCCGGATTAAGACTGGGACGGCGGCGGACACTAGATAGCACAAATGTTCGGGTCAAAACACTATAGGGCCGCACCACAACAAAGAATTCGCTAACTGGACGTCCCGGACTTCTGGATCTTCCGTTCGCCAACAATCAGTCCACCGCGCATTAATCACAAAGCTTCGCGCCCTTGTGAATAGCGGCATGGCATTCTGCGCAAAGAGTGATCAGATTCTCCTCCGAGTCGTCGCCGGCCTGGCTGCGAAAGTCCTTGTGGTGAACTTCAAGATTGGACATCGTGCCACAACTCTGGCATCGCCAGCCGTCTCGACGTAATACTTGATGACGGACGTCTTCGTACAACTCCAGGCGAGAGTCGCAGCCGAGGATTCTTTGCTCGAATTTGGTTCACGATGCCTTCTCAAGGGCATGAGCCACAAACGCCTGTTGTTGTTCCGCCGGTAGGAATTTGAAAGAGCGTGAGATTGAGTGCAAAAGCACGTCCGGATTGTCCAGGTTGGCCCCCGCCAGGAAATCCGCGCAGATCATCTCCAGGCAATAACCGCGGGATTTATCGCTCCCTAGCATGAGAGCTGCGGTCTCAATCGCTTGCTCGATCACCGGGATCTGGCTCTTGTACAGCTTGAAGTAGATGATTTCCCAGGGTTCGGTTTCCCGCCCAGTCAGCTCCTTCTCGACCTCGCGTTTGAACTCTTCCTTAGGTAGGGAGCGAGCCTTGTGCAACCAGGTTGCACAGTCGAATTCCTGCCGGTCCCGCCGCGCCAGCTTCGCCAGTTCCAACCCTTTCGTCCATCCCACCGTCTTCAGCTCTCGCCGCACCTGCGGCGGCAAGTGCTCGTGGATCGACATCAGGTAGTAGGCTTTTCGCCTCGATTCCGGGAATCGTCTCTCTAGAAATTCGTCGAAGGACCTCAGGTTCTCCAGCCGCCAGTATTGACCCGCCCGGACCTCACAGAGATACCGTCCCAGTTCGACGAAACGGGTGTCGCGCTCGGTTTCCGTCCGCCGTTCCCAGGATAAGATCTCGTCGATCTTGGTTAGCACGAACCGGGCCCGTCGACGGTTGAGTTTGGGTGGCATCGGTGGATTCCTAGTACGTAAGCTCGTCAAGCCAGCCAAGGTCTTCTGCTCCTGGCCGCCGTATCAGGGCGGACTCGACCAAATCCTGCCGTCCCAGACAGAGTCCCAGATAGGGGCAACTGCTGCAGGGGTTCTGCGGAAATCGAATGCCGCTGTGGGGCAGGAATTCGGCCGACTCGATCCGCCTGATCGTGTCTTCGACCAGGTGACCGAACTCCTGGCGCTGCTCGTCGGTGATGGTGGTGTGGAGGTACTGAACTTCAACCAGCCGCTTGCGGACGAACACGATTTGAGCGACTTCGGCCATGCCTGTCATCCAGGAATAGCAAACCAGCTGTGGGTCGAGGGCCAGCAGTCCCTCCGGTTCTTCTGAGTAGCGGCTGGAAGTGGTCTTCCACTCGAGCAGAGAGCGCGTGCCGTCCAGGTGTCCGATAGCATCGATGTAGGCCACGAAATCGTTCTTCTCGGGGACTGCACGGGTGAACTTGATCTGCAGGTTGCGCCGGGGCTGGCGAATCCGGATGCGGTCGTCCTGGCAGAAGCGCTCCAGCAGTTGAATCCCTTGCTGCAGCATGCGGTCCCAGGTATCGCCTTTCGAAAACTGCAGACCTTGGTTCTGGCAGGCCGTCCATTCGCGAAACAGGACGGCAGTCGAATCTTGGCGGAGGAAGTAGGCCGCCAGGGCCTGTTCGAAGGCTCGTCCGAAGAGCATGGCGGCCCGGGTATCTTTCTCCCGCCAGCCGTCCAGGTAGCGATGCTTGTAGCGTCGCGGGCAGGTGAGGTAGTGGCTGATCTGGGTGTAGCTGTAAGTCATGGGGACACCTCAGACCCGCGATGATCACTGTCCGTAGAGACGGAGAGCTGTTCCCACCGGGCAGCCGGTGCGAAGCCATCGAAGTTGAGGACTGAGATGCCGTGCACCGTGACTTCGCTGACCTTTACTACACCCCACAAGTCGACCAGGGCCTGGTCATCGATCTCATTCTTGTCTAGCAGCTCGGGGTCGTAGCCGAAGTCGCGCAGAAACCAACTCAGCTTCCACAAGGCCCTGGGTGTGCAGTACAGGCGGCCGGTCAGGAAACACCCCGTCAGATGCCGGGGCTTGAGGACCACGAAGCGGATCTGGTAATAAGGCTTCTGCTTGTGCCAGCGATAGTGCGCTCGATCCACCCGGACCAGGAATAGGCCGTCCGGAACCGAGTGAATGGCCGACACATCGGCTGCGCGGAGAGACTCGAAATGGCGCCTCATGCTGCACCTTCCTTGCTGGCAAGATAGCTGTTGAGCTGACACAGCAGGGCGTTCCGGTCTTTCTCGGCCCAGTCGGCCAGGTGGGTGACGAAGTTTTCTACCTGTTCACGGGAGGCTTCGCGGAGGGTTTTGATGCCGCAGAAATCGACGGCGTAGGACTTGACCAAAGTGGCATCGAGTTTGTGTTGGCGGATGAGCTGGCACAGACGGTCCCGCACCTTGGGGCCGCCGTAGTTTCCGTTGACGGGCTGGGGCGGGAGCTTCTTCGACTCCCGAGAGGAAGAAGCTGTTTCGGCGAATGATCCGATCTCCTCGACCGAGCAGATTCCGATCCCGTACGCCTTGCGGAGGGCACGGTTAACAGCGCGCGTTTCTGCCACTCGCATCTCGGCGCCGTGGACCAAGGGGGAGACATTAGAGGGATCGGCGTCGCCATAGCCAACGAAGCCCTTGCAGGTTTTCGATTTGTAGACCGTTGCTTTGAATGCCCATCGGGAGGCTGCCGGATCGCAGAATCCAACGGCGGGCCGAACCTGAATTCCCAAGCAACGTTTCCTTTGGGCTATTCCGAGGAGTCCCGAATGCGTGACATACCACTTTCCCTCTAGATACAGGAGGTCGCCCGACATAATTGACAGGAGATATCTCCGGCTTAAATCTTCTAGACACCGGACGGCAATCGGTGAAAGCGCTTCCCATAAATTGCGCGCAATGTCGACATTGTTTTTGACAGTCTTCAATCGCATCTGTTCCCCTGCCTCTCTTCTCAAATGACTCTAGCCCGTCAGTCCGCGCATCCGGCAGATCATTGACAACGTCGGAGTTCGACCGCACCTGGCACCGGTGCCTTTCCTGCCAATTGCACGCCGATCTGCTCCGTGCCATAAAAGAACGTCAGTGCTATGTGCCGCAGCTGGTACCCGCATTGGGAATAATATACCACTACAAGGAATAATATCAAGAAGCATATTCAACTCCGACCCGATCTCAAGGCCATTGGACGTCGGATTCGGGAGATTCGCGGCTTCGACCTTACGCAGGCCGAATTCGGCAGAATCCTGGATGTCGGCCAGACGCAGCTGTCGAAGTACGAAATGGGTCAAAGCGTGCCGACGCTTGAGCTGCTTCTGAGACTAAGAGCTCACTCGGGAAGGAGCATCGACTGGATCGTGACTGGCGAAAGCGGGGGACCGGGGAAAACATAGAGTGGTCGCTCGCTCGATGCCTTGACGAGGGGGCGGGCCGCGCGCCTGCTATGGGTGTGAATGGCCCCGGCGACGAGCTCCTTGCCTGTCCCCGTCTCCCCTTCTATCAAAACGGTTGAGTCTGTGGAGGCAACTGTTCGGACCAAATCTAAGACTTCCATCAAGTTGCACTGCTGCTCGGGACGATGATTTCACAACAGTGCTGGATTTGGCTCCCATTCGGGCTCTGATGACTGACCTGTATGAGAGCGATTGCGATCAGGATAGGAGAAACTTTCAAGTCTGCGATCGTCCCGAAAAGAGAGTGTTTGCGCGACCATAAGGCATCCTCACTATGCGGCGAGTATGGAGCGAACCTCTTCTTGCGGACAACGGAATCGGGACGATCATACGCCGTTCCAATCATCTCGGGGTTACAATCGCACCGGAGGTGGCCGGGCATGAACAAGAAATGCGAGACGTGCGAATCGTTATCGACAGCCCATGTTGAGGCTGTAACGCGTCAACTTCAGCACGCGATGGCGCGGCATTGGGCTTTGCGACTCGGCGGTGAGACGCGGGAGGTAATGATCGGGTTGAGTGACGCCCAGGAGAAGACGCTGGATGAGTGGGTCAGGTTATCGGGTCACTTGAGCGAGCATTCGGTCAATAGCACGGCGGCTTAATCGGCTGCGCGTCGCTCTCTCGGCTGTTGCGCATGCTGGCGGTGACTGGGGTGGGCACAGGTACACGGCGATGAAGCATATCGACGCAGCTTTGACAGAGTTGGCAGAAGCTGAAAAGTGGGCGCGGGAACACAAAGTTATTAAATAAGGCTGCTGCGGAACCTACGCGCGCGGCGGGACAGCCCGAATTTCTAGAAATCCACGTCTTGAAAACGTTCATATAAGATAGTCAAACTTAACAAATGTCTACCAAAAATACTTTGGACCCTGACAGCGGACCTTTGACCCCTACGCAAATTGCAGAGGGAATGAATGCTGCTCGACTGAATGCAAAGCGATTGATCGTTTTCTTGTGTGATCTGTGGTCTCTCCAGGCCCGACGCTTCTCGCTATCATGTCCGCTTGTCGGATGAACCATCTTGATAACCGGCTTGGTCTGGTAGCGAATCGAGAACCTTGATAGGATTTCTTTGAAGCGGGATGCTTCCAGAACTTCCGTGTAGCACCGGGAGGGAGCAAGAAGTTCTGGTAACAACCCGACTCAGGCGGGACGCTTGAGCCGAGGACTACGAGTAGCACGATTGGTGCGACGAAGACCTCATGCTCAGTTCTCTCGCGTTGTCCATCGAGCGCCGAAGCCAACCTCACAGCGTACACTCCCTACAATTCTCGTCCACACCGTTAGTCAGTGTTGCCGTTTTACCAGCAGCCTCCTCGATGAGCTTGGGCTCAATCGTCAAGGCCGCGGAGCCCCATTGCGATGAGTTCGCCCCATCCTCGCCCGCCCAAGGTCGCGTGCGCATTGTCAATTCCACAGATCCCGCCAAAAACAGCACCTTCTTAGATCGTAGAGGGATTCTGAGGCGAGGCAAGACCGGGCCCTTCTTACCCTCGGGATCGCCTTCGATGAAGATGAGCTGCTTGGACAGCTTCCGTTGTTTGATATCGCCCCTGGTTGTGTGCTCCGGCTGTGATTCGGTTCCGAATCCTGTCACACGTCCATGTGAAAAGCGGCCACCCTGTCCGGCACCCGTATCCTACAAATCTGAAGCTTGCCATCCGGACCTAGATGATGCTGCTTGCGTAATAACTGGCAACGTACGCAAGCGCTTTCGTGCTCCCTGGAGGAGGTCTTTTTCGTGGTGCAACGATGGTGACGGCCAGATCTTCCCAGCTAGTCTCGTTTTAAAACCTTCAGAAAACCCAGACGACCCAGGCTACCCTTGTGCAATCGGTAGCAGTGCAGACGTGTTCCTGTGGTCACATGGTATCGCCTTCGTGTGCCCGCGCACGGAGATTGTGAATCATGGCGATTGGTCATTGAGAACAACGAGCAAGATCGACGGTGCTGTCACGAGAATTCTTAATCCGAGCCCGCGCAACCGCGACTTCCACCGAACCAAGTTCCAAAGGGTAATTTGCAGCAGGAGCTGAAGTCATGTCGAAAGCAGGTAAGGAAGGCAGGGCGGTGGCAACACTCGAGAAACGCATAGGAACGCTCGAAAGACTGAACCTTCTAAAGCGTCAGGAGAAGCAGAGCCCTGAATCGGTAGAGCGAACGAATCGTGGTACACCCTCTTGGGTCGAGGAGCTGGAAAAAATGACACAAGAGGCCAAGCGGATCACGGAGCAAGCAAAGACCGCCGGGGACCTGCGCACGGCTCTCGCCTGCATCCGCGTGTGTTGTTACATCATAGAACTTGCAGCTAAGCTGCGCGGCGATTTAGACGAGCGCAGCCCTACGAATATCCTAAACGTAAGTCTTGATTCCGAGACCGCCAGACGAATCGCCGAGACTTATCTCGAAAGACATAGACCTCCGAAGGTGGAGTCAGAATGACTATAGAAGTGTTGAAACTGGCCCAGCGAGACCTGGCGTGCTACGCGATGGCGTTGTCGCCCAACTTTGAGCTAGCTGCGCATCATCGCCTCATAGTGGACAAGCTCGAAGCTGTGGAGCGAGGAGACATCCCCCGCTTGATGATCTCTATGCCGCCACAGCACGGGAAAAGTTTGCTCGCATCTCAAATATTTCCTGCGTACTACCTGGGGCGCCACCCTGACCGACAGATCATTTGCGCAAGTTACGGCCAGGAGCTGGCCGACGACTTCGGACGCAAGGTCCGCAACATGGTCAGCGATCCTATACATCGCGCCACCTTTCCAGAATTTCGCTTGGCTGATGATTCGGCTAGCATGCGAAGGTTCGGCACGACCGCTGGGGGCTCGTACTTTGCCGTTGGTCGTGACGGTGCTATCACCGGCCGTGGTGCGGACATATTTCTGATCGATGACCCGCTTAAGAATTTCGAAGAGGCGCGCAGCGAATTGATCCGCGGGGGACTGCATCAGTGGTATTCCACCGTAGCCCGTACTCGCCTGCAGCCTGGCGGTGGCATAGTTTTGATCTCGACCCGCTGGCATGAGGACGATCTTGCTGGGCGCCTCCTCCGAGAGGCCAGTGGCGGGGATTGGGACGTCCTCAGCCTGCCCGCCATTGCCGAGGTTGACGAGAGTTTTCGTCGTGCCGGTGAAGCGCTGTGGCCAGAGAAATTTCCGCTCGAGGTTCTGGAACAGATTCGAAGAGAAGTTGGGGGTGCCACCTGGGCTTCGCTCTACCAGCAACACCCTGCTGCGGCGGAAGGGACGGTCTTCAATCGAGGATGGTGGAGGTTCTACCGCGAGTTGCCTGCGTGCAAACGTATCGTGCAAAGTTGGGATACTGCGTTCAAAACCGGCTCGGAGAACGATTACTCGGTTTGCAGCACTTGGGGTGTGTTGCGAAATGGTTACTACCTACTCTCGCTCTGGCGAGGCAGAGTCGACTTTCCCGAGCTTAAGCGCCTTGTAGGGTCGCTGGGTAAAGAATGGAAACCCAATGCGATCTTGGTTGAAGACAAGGCCAGCGGTCAGAGTCTGATTCAGGAACTGCGGTATCAAAGTGCGTTACCCATCATTCCCGTATCAGTAGACCGAGACAAGATGGCACGAGCACAGTCGATAACACCATTGATCGAAGCCGGGAAGGTCTTCCTGCCGGAGTCCGCCCCGTGGCTTGATCTCTATTTGGATGAGTTGGCTGCATTCCCGGCCGGTGCTCACGATGATGCTGTGGATAGCACAACCCAGGCTTTAAATTATCTTCGCCATCAGCAGGAGCATACTGTTGCGTTCTTCAACGCATTCACAGGTGACTACCTTGGGGGCAACTTATCCACATGAACAGAGTCATGGTCACATTCCGTTTAAGCGATACACGCGACTTCTTCTTACGTCACGCACCGCCCGGCGGAAAGCTGTGCAAGAAGCGGCTTATCGACAAAAGGAGTATTCATGAAAACGTGCCAAGGTAAAACAAGAACCGGCGCCACATGCCGGGCGCCCGCAGGTTCCGGAGGGCTTTGCTTTTTCCACGCCAATCCGGATAGTGCTAGGGCGCTCGGCCAGATCGGAGGACGAAAAAATCGCAGATCGACGGGGGTCGACCTGCAGGTGCCCGACAACATGACTGCTGCCGACGTCTGCAAGGTTACCGGGCAGGCGATCCGTTTGCTGCTTTCGGGTGAACTGCAGGCACGTGAGGCGAGCGCCCTGGCCCAGCTGTGCAATTCGCTGTACCGCGTCATTCCGACCGCCGATCTCGAAGCCCGCGTGGCAACGCTGGAAGAGCAAGTCGCACAGGAGGAAAGTAGAACTCCGCCGGACGGTGATCCGACCCGGTCACACACGAACGGAACGGAGGCCGCCGCCGGAACCGATGCGCAGCTGGCGGCAGAGCAGCAGACCCTGTGTCCGACCGATGCTCAGACGCCTACTTGTACGCACCGCGGAGATCCACCTGAGAGCGGAAGCGATGAATCGGGCGAAGCAGGGAAGGCATAGCACTTGGCGGCCGAGAAAAAGCCGCGAATTCCGTAGCTTCGGTGGCTTGAAGCTGGAGGGGCTCTATAAGGCGCCAAAGCCATCGATTTAGCCGAAGTGCCTTCGAAGTAGCGTCCCGTTGGACGCAACGGAGAAGCTGGATCGCCATGAGGCTCACCTCGAGCGTCACCTTGAACCGCGCCGTGGTGGAGCTGGAGACGCTTCAGATGCGGAGAAGAGGCGAGAATGGGCCTCCAGAAGTGCGAGTTCATCAGACCCGGGAGGTTTAGCGCACTTGCCACTCCGAGGAGGTCTTCCGACGTAGGCGAATCATGCAGCGCTTGGAAGATCCACGGGCACAACCTCTGCATCGGGCCTTAGAGGCACATTTGGAACTGGTACCGACGGTTCGAATCTACCGCGCTCCGCCACACAGTCTGGGTTGCAGAGAAATCCGGCTGCTCTTTCCCGAAGATCGCCGGAAATAGCCGCAATTCCTCAACTTTTGCTCTCAAACTGGACCAGAGAAAGTGTCGCTTTGGACTCTGCATCGGGCTTTCGCGCCCTTTTTCTCTGCAGGGCAGATGCGCAGTCCGGTTTCAGCGACTCCCTTCGGCGAATGCCACCTTTAGGCCCCGAACGAACCGTCAAACAACTTCAGGTTCCGTCCACTAATCTATCGTCGGCGGCCGATCTCCTGGACCGCTTGTTGTCAATAGTTGCCGATTCGGAAGCAGGTAAATTTCAGACACCAAGCAGGGAGTGCAGCTCCCTGATAATTCCCTGTTCGTTGGTCAGCATCACACAAATGTTTTGGTCCTAGCAACAAGATGAGTTGCTAGCGAAAAGGCATTTCCCTGTATTTTTCCCTGTTCGCAGGGAGAAAGAGGAGGGCGCAGAACGGGGAAATTCATCGTTTGAAGATTTTGTGAAGGTGGCGACATTGAACGCGTTAATCGTGCCGCTATTGGTATTGTTCAAGACTAGCAGTACGTTGCTGAGTGGGCCCCAAAGTTCTTTGGCGAGATGGCGAGACCCCAAGGCTTGGTTCAGGCACAACACGCCTCATGTGGGTCCCGTCTTCGTCGAAGGCGTCGACGAAACCGCCCGCAGCGCCGGAGGTACTGGCAAATGCAACATAGACCTGACCGTTGATGTCCCGGATCCCAAAAGGCGCAAACCCTGCGGGAAGCGTTGTGTCTCTAAACGAATTCACGAGTGTGAAGCTATCGTTGTAGATATCCACCTTGTTGTTCGCGTTGTCAGCGGCAAACAAAAAATTCTCCGTGGGCTTGCTGGTAATTTCCAGACCAGTGGAAGGGGAGATGATGACCGACTCCGTATCGGGGGAGCGAATGGTAGCCTTCGTAACCGGCAAGGGCGGCCGCAGGTGGTTCAGCGGATTTAACGCCTACAAGAAATGGGGAGACATTGAGGCTGCATTTCGCACCTGGGCGAAAAACTTTCGCAAGCGTCTGGACGAATTGCATCAATCATAGCCGGTCTCCGTGGTGGTCCGGATGATCGCGGCGCGGCATCTTTCAACCGAGGCTCCTCGAGGTGAAGAGAACATGTTTAGGACTTAGTGTGCTTTTAGGAGGCCACTTGCGCCGACACATGGGCAATCTTAGCTTCAGGTTCCGCGCACGGGCTGCGTGATTGTTCACGAAAGCCATGTGCAGATTGCCGAGGCTGCAATGAAATCTCGCGTGCGGCTTCGGCGGTTTGAAGTCCAGCAAGACTAATTGTGGCGGCACGTTGGCGAGAACGCCGCCGTTCAAGCTGATAGGTGAGCTCGAGGAAACATACCCATCCGATCACGGCAGCGCTGATGAAGGCAGAACCGACGAGAAACCAAAAACCTACGTTCGTCATGACGGTAATCCGTTCCAACCCGTTGTCGTGCCTTCACTCGATGATGCCAATTGCGATCGTTAGCGCGGTCGACCTGTCGGCTGACGATCGCCCAGCCACGAACACTGCAGGGACCTACGTAGGGGTAGTTTTCGTCAGCATAGCGGGCCCCTGAACAATAAAGGAATATTTGGCTGCCCTAGCAAGACGAGTGGGATTCACAGGCCCCGAATCGTATCCGGCGCCACGGATTGTGTCAAGAGTCAATCCGGTGTTTGCTGTATGTCACAGTTTCGCTAGGTGAAATGGCTCGCGCTGTCGAGGGCCACCATCTCTCCGTCTACCAGAGAATTGCCACCTGGGAATTCTGCCAGTAGTCGAGATTCAGTTGACCACCGTAAAAAGGATCCGTCTCCCTGTAATCACAACTGACGAGAACCCCAAACATGTCGAGTGACAGAATGTCAGGACCCCGGAGTGCACTTTCATCTGCTGTGTCGTTCGCAATTTTTTTAGCGTGTGTGTGTGCAGTAGTGCCCTCGCCCACCCGAGCTCAACAACTACCTGAATCGTGCGCCCAGAACGATGGCACGTGGCTTGAGAAATACAACGAATGTGAATACGCGAGCAGGGAGTGGTGCGGCACAACCGGCGGGCACTTCGACGAGTGCGGGTCGGCTTGCCGTCATGAACTGAATCCGGGACCCTGCACGATGCAGTGCGTCCCGGTCTGCAAGTTTGCAACGCAGATGACCGGTAAAGACGCTGCGAACAGCGAGTATCAAATAGATGGCAAATCCGTCGTACTGAAAGAGGGTCAATCCGAAAAGCAAGCGGCACCGGGGTCGGCCACCATTGCAACCACCAGGATTTTCGATGCAACTGCAACAGGTGACTTGAATGGAGATGGGCGGGACGACGTTCTTGTGCTACTGGTTCAGAATGCCGACGGTAGCGGATCCTTTTATTATGTCGCCGCAGCCCTAAGGACCAAAGACGGATATCGCGGCACGAACGCAATTCTCATCGGCGACCGTATTGCGCCTCGGGCGATGGAGATCCGCGACGGAACGATCGTCGTGAACTATGGAGAGCGCTATCCGTGGGAAAGCTTTGCAGTTCCAGCTTCGGTCAGCCGGTCGCGATACTTTGTGGTGGAAACCAACGAACTTAAAGAGAAGCCATTCGCTGTGCTAGATGAAGAGGTGGCCAGAAAGCTTGTAGTAAGCAAATGGGGAGATTGCAAACCGGAGACTTGTAGCAAACTAACCGTGAACGTTTTGGATGGAAGGGGCGGAGTCTGGTACGTGGAGGCGATCTACGAGGGCATCACGAACGATGCCGTACGGGCCCAAAGAAAGGCTGCGGAGGCTTATTACAAGAACGAAGCTTGGGAAGTGGGGCGAGTCCTGTTGACAGAGCACGCTTGTCGCACGGGCAGAGGCCATGAAAACTTTTCCAGCGACGCGTGCCGGTAGTCGCGATTCGTTCCGCCTCGACCCAAACAAAGTTGCGGTCCTGATATCCCTCGCCACCCTCCCGCGCTCGCTCGTGCATGGCTTTCAAATATCGAGGATGATGCCGAAGGGGATGGTGCTGGTTCTATTCTGCGGGTTGGCCGGAACTGGCCTGGTACTAGCGGCCGATGCCCCCCTTCGCTCCTCCGACGTTGCTGACAAAGTAGTCGTGCTGAAAAGTGAGCGCAAGCTCATGCTGATGAAGAGCGACAAGGTGCTGAAAACCTATCGCATTGCTCTGGGCACAGATCCCCTGGGCCCAAAAACCCTCCAGGGAGATCACAAGACTCCGGAAGGCAGCTACCTGCTTGATCGGCATAATCAGCGGAGCAAGTTTCACCGCTCGATTCACGTCTCCTATCCGAACGCAGATGACCGGGCGCGGGCCCGGAGACTTGGAGTTTCGCCTGGGGGTGATATTTTCCTGCACGGATTGCCGAATGGATACGAGCCATCACGCAACCAAGCATTCGAGGACTGGACCGATGGTTGCATTGCGGTAACCGATCCAGAGATTGATGAGATCTTTCGCGCGGTGCCGGATGGGACTCCCATTGAAATCAAGCCGTGAGTCCTCTACTCATTTTGGATAGGGGTAGCCTTTCGCCAGTGCGGTTTCCAGCGCCGCATCGTGGCCATAGATATCTCGATAGAAGCGCACTTCACCATTTTCTTCGACAATCGCAGTTCCGTACACAATCAAGATGGGAACCGGCTTTGTAAGATACACCGTGATGTTATCCCGTCCCTCGTGCATCGCGTGTTCCACCCGTTCAAGGTTCCATTCCGGCTTGTCCTTGAGCAGCCAGGCAGCAAGTTCCGCCGGTTCTTGCAGGTGAATGCAACCGTGACTGAGTGCTCGATGTTCCTGGGAAAACATGTCGACGCTCTCCGGCGTATCGTGCAGGTAAACGTGATGCTCGTTGGGAAAGATGATCTTGACCAGCCCCAGAGCGTTTTCTGGCCCGGGTTTCTGCCGCACCGTCAGCTTGCCGGTAAGGAGTTGTTGGAGCACGCTGTCGCTAATGGGGCCGGAAGCGACCACCTGGCCAGCGAGCGTGGTTACCTCCATGTCGTTATCAACGATATAGCTCCGATCCTCCGCAGTATCCGGAATGACTTCGTTGCGGAGAATCCTGGGCGGTACATTCCAATACGGGCGAAAGACCAAGTAGCGGATGCTGCTCTCGAAGACCGGTGTCTGGAAATCGTAGGCGTCCCCTACATTGACATTCATGGCGAGCCCCACCCGGCCGTCCCGATCGAAGGCTCTCAAGCGGTACTCGGGAAGGTTGACCACCACAGGAGGCTGCGTGAAGCTGTAGCGCAGCCAGCGATATCGTTCAAGGGTCAGCTGCAACTGCTCCACGCGGGAGTGCAAGGGAACGTTAAGCTGCTCGACTGTATCTACCGTCAGGTATCCGTTGGGGGTCAGGCCGTGGCGTTTTTGAAATCGCTTGACCGCGTCCACCAGCGGCCCCTCATACACTTTTGAGTCGGCCGGGATGATCGCATCCTGCGGCAAATCACCGATCAGGCGCAGCCGGCTTGCAAGTCGCGAAATGCCTTCGTAGAGACCTCCCGCGAACAGAATGCCAGGTGGCTGTGGCAACTTCTCGCCATCGTCTTCTTTCGCCAACTCCATATACTTGAGCAAGGCTTGGCGAGTCGCCTTGTATTCTGCGAACGGAGGCTCGATTTCGGCCAGCCGTGCTTCGAGGCCAGTCTGCTCGGAAACGAGTTCCCGCAGGAAGCTCGGCAGGTCGAGCTTCTTGTGTTCGACGTCCAGGCCGAATTGGAAGTGCTTCGGGTTGATCCTGCCGATACGCACATCGGAGATGTAGCGCATCGCGCACACAGTCAGGGCAACGTCGAATCGCGCTTCACCCTCGGGACTGTGCGAGCTTTCCAGGTGAGCGAACCGCTCCACCCACCGGTGCCCGTCATAGTCTTCCGGATTGAGACCTTCTGCGTCGCTCCTCCGGAGTATTTCAACCATCTCTCGTGCGCGCTTTGTCGGAGCGTTCCCCTTAATCCAGGTCAACGCATATCCCGAAGGACGATAGAAATTGTCAACATGGGCGCGATAGTCAGAGAAGTTTGGCCAGCGCAGGTCGTCCAGGCGACCCGACTGAACGTTCGCTCGTAGCGCCCTTTCTGTCTCGGGCAGTTTCTGTACTGCCCCTGCGCCCCCAAGACCGCCTTTTGTCTGCGCCGCTCCGATTGGAACGGCTGTGACGAATGTCAACCACAACCAAAAGGCAACGGATAAATTGCGCCCAGGCAAGCTACGCGAGCCAGCAGAAATCAAGTGTCGCCTCCCGCCTCCATAATAGCTGCTCACGGCAGCGGACGGACTGCTGCTTCGTTTTGCTGGGCGCCCGCAGCGCGATTGCGCAGACGTAATTGAGGATAGCGTTTTGCGGATTGCAGGCCAATCGTCGCGAGTGGGGGAATTGACGCTCAGAAGGGCCAAAACCGGGCCGTTGGCCTGATCTCCAAGTCATTGATGGGCGTCCATTTTGCCAGTATTAAGGGAAAATTGGGGTGCCAAAAATAAATTCCCCCTCCCGGCACCAGCACTTTCTAACTAAGTGTTACTGAAAGTGTTGTTTCTTCTGGTTCCCGTTCTCGTCTAGCCCTTGCGCCAGCCACGCTTGCTTCTGCACTTCGTCCAAACGGTCTTCTGCTTCCTTAATCCAGTGCTCGTATGTCTTGCGGATTTCCTTCTCTGACGTGCCGACCCACTTGCTCACGGCGGCCACTGACAGCCCTTGCGCCAACCACTCGCTGATGCGGAAGTGACGGAAGCCGTGCGGTGTCATCTTCACACCAGCTTGACGGAAGACTTTGTAGAGTCGTTCGCGCCATTCCCGATACGTGCCGGGGAAAGCCGGGGAACCTAGAGCCTCTAGCTGCTTCGCCAACGAGGAC
Organism: uncultured Acidobacteriota bacterium; assembly: GCA_963696025.1. GTDB lineage: Bacteria > Acidobacteriota > Terriglobia > Terriglobales > Acidobacteriaceae > JABCYV01. The sequence goes on along the minus strand of CAVOII010000010.1, from coordinate 268,719 downwards.
GAGATGCGAACACGGAACCGCTCGTGCGTCTTGTGGCGATTGTTGCGGATCAACGTGCCGTCTTCCAGATTCGCCGGATCGAACTTTTGAGCGTCCACCAGAGCCATCGCCGTCTCACGCATGAGTTGCGCAAGCAGCTTGACTCGCCCAGTAGCCGTGGCTAGGACTTTTTCAATCTGCTTCTTGGTCGGCGGCTTCACTTCCTTCTTGGCGTACCGAATGGCGAACTGCGGATTCTGCCTGGATGTGGGGATGGGATTCGTGTCGATGTATCCCATCCCTTGTGCCCAATTGAAGAATCCGTTGATGACGGCCCAATGCACCTTGAGGCTGCTGCTGTCTCCCGTGCGGAACGGCAGTGCCACGCGAAACTTCATCACTCGATCTGTAGTGATCGCCGTCAGGATCAAAATCTCGTTATTCTCGCACCATTCGATGAGCTTCCGTCCCATGAGATTCGGCTTCGTGTTGGTGAGTCTGTTCTTCTCACGGAATTCCAGCCACTCTTTGATAGCGGCTTCGACCGTGACTCCGTGGCGGACGGTTTTGCCTTGGAGCAGGTTTTCCAAGTCCTTTTCCAACTTCTTGGCATTGGTCTGGGCTTCCGACCACGACCGGGTGTTGGCAGTCCACTTGTTCTGGCCCCGTTTTAACTTCTTGCCGTTCCAGAGTGGTAGAAGCCTGTTTCCAGTTGAATTGGAACGAAAGTGGGCAGCCGCACCGGGGGTGCGTAGCGGTTGTCCTTCTCAGGACAATCCGCCGAATGACGCCGGTAAATGGTGATGTCCATTAGTCCTCACCCAGCCGGGGAGGCTAGTACAATTCAGACAAGAAATCAAAAGCAGGCAGGTTTCATGCGGGAAAAGAATGGCTCCTCAGGTAGGACTCGAACCTACAACCCTCCGGTTAACAGCCGGAATAGCATCATCTCGCCAGTAGCTGTCCATATCCCTTGGTAGCTATAATATCAGCCAGATAGGAAGCAGGTGCGGAGTCGGCGAGGGATACCAACTAGTAGGGAAGTACCCACAGGGTAGGCACAAAAGTGGGCACATCGAAAAGAGCGTTGAACGCTCGCCGATTTGAGTAATCTGAGCGCGCCGTGCCCACGCGTGAATGCCGACACGACGCTAACCAGTTCGCCTAACCCGGAGACAAGCTTTTAGGGGGAGCCTGCCTGGAACAGATGGGCACAGTTTTGGGCAACGCTTTGCCTTCCCGATAGGAAATTCTAAGGTGCGCCTAAGAATTGGTTCGAGCCACCCAAGAAATGCCGACCCGCTTCTTGACGATTTGGGTACAGGTTCAACTGCTGGGAAGCGAAACCGATGCCATTTAACAATCTCGTCACTGAGGAGCACAGAAAGATAGGTTAGAAAACCAAAAATTGTTACCAGTCTGATGCATCTCTATTGAGGCATGTGCATCTTATTGCGAAAATGGGAGTTACCAGAATATTCCACACAACGGTTAGGTTTTCGCCGTTATTAAACTCTTGCTGCGGGCACTGCATCTATGCTCATTTGAACTTGTAAGAAATGGAGATTATGCAGCTTCAGCAAACGGATCAGAGCCCCCGGAGAAGTGAGATGAGTCGGCGACGCGGAGCGCGTTATGTTGTCCCTTCGCAACACCTGATTCACATCTCCACTCTGAGCAAATTGATCGCTGGAATGAGAAATATCGTTCCAGAGCAGCAGGCTCGACTGCAAGCGGTTGAACAATTATGGTGCGTGGGCGACGTTTCTTTATTGGGCAAAAAATGTGTAGCTATTGTTGGGACGCGCGACGTGTCCGCTGACGGTGCAGCGCGATCACGTCGTTTGGCTCGTGAACTCGTGCGGGCCGGAGTTGTCATTGTGTCGGGACTCGCTAAGGGCGTAGACACTGAGGCACTGACTGCCGCGATAGATGTAGGCGGCAAAGTTGTCGCAGTGATTGGTACGCCGATTGATCGTTCTTACCCAGCTGAGAATAAGCACCTTCAGGAACGAATCTATCGGGATCATCTCTTGATCTCACAATTTGCTCCCGGTGAACGGGTTTATCCGAGCAACTTCCCTGAGCGTAACAAGTTGATGGCCGCCATTTCCGATGCAACAGCGATAACGGAGGCGGGCGACACATCTGGAAGTCTGCATCAGGCCGCCGAATGCGTTCGCCTTGACAGGTGGCTATTCATTTCAAAAAGCGTGATTGAAAACCCCTCTCTGAGTTGGCCGCAAAGATTTAGCAGCTATCCAAAGACGCGCACGTTGTCGGTGACAGATGATGTTCTTCAGGCCCTGGAAGTCTAAACGGGGAGTTTGACTAAGAATGGCTGTCACGGCAGTCTGCTTTTGTGCGTACCTGACCGATATAAGCTTGCCTTGGCGTCGTGGCGATCACAACGCAAACAAGTTCATAAAGGCTTTCAAGCGAGAGCCGATCAAGGGCTTTGCCAACATTCTTGTCGGTAGCACGTGGCACCGCTTGGAAGAAAGTAATCGCGACTCAGCCGTTGATTGGTTTGGAGAGATGGCATCTGCCTACATCAAGCGCAAGCACAAAGTGCGTCCTCTTGTGTTTGCACCTCTTCCTTCGAGCAAATGCGTGGCGAATGGTGGAATTGTTTCACCCACGTATCGGTTGGCAGATGCAATAGCTTCTCGATTGCAAGGGGCTGTGGTTTGGGATGGACTCAGATGGTCTAAGACCATGACCCCGAGCCATAAAGGTGGTGCTCGTGATACAGCTTACTTTTACAAACATCTCGTCATTACCAAGACATTGCCCCATGCCGATATTGTGGTTGTCGATGACGTACTGACTAGCGGTGCTCATATGCGTGCAGTGGTGGCGAAACTTGCGGAGAAGAACGGCAAGTGCAGTCTAGCCCTTTGCGCTGGGCGTACCGTATCGGATCAGGTAGCGAAGCCATTCGATCTTATTGAAGAGAAATTGGAAGACTTCACGCCGTAGCGATGACCAGCGTTGGCTAGTACTAGCTCCCCAGCCCTGCTTGCGCGACGCAGCGTAGCGGAATTTCCCCAATGATGCGGCCGTTTCAAAAGCATGCCGGGGCCACTGGCACGACATCATCGAAAGGTTCCCAGCTTTAGTCAATCAATCCCCGGCGGATAGCGGTCGCGACAGCGGTCACGCGATTCTCGGCTTGGAGCACGCCAAGAGATCGTACCCTTTCGCAATGCCATGGCGATCAAGTTCACGCGATTCGGCGCCCCGTTCCTACGGCACAGTATGTGGATGATGTTTTTGATCACCTGCTCCGTTGTACCAACGTCTGCGGCAAGTTCTTTGTAAGAGCGGCCGTCAGCAACCTGTCTGAGGATGTTAGCTTTCTCTGGCGACACAGAGACGCCCTCCAGAAAGGGAAATGAGGTTCGACTCGGCAAGTGTGCCACAACTGACCGGAAGATGGTATTGTGCAATCTGAGGATTTGCCCGAAGAACGCCGATGCCCATCGCGCAGTCTATCCGTGGGTCACGACTACCAATCTGCAGAATTTGCAATGAACCCGTAGAGCTTGAAAACAGCAAGACCGATGCGGACGGGAACGCCGTTCACGAAGACTGCTACTTGCGAGAGCTTCGTTCGAACCAGGACCAGACCCCACCTCCGAAGCCCTAAACAACAAAAAACCATGGGGTGCTAACCCGAAAGGCCAGCGGGGAATCTACCAAAGTACCCCATGAGACGGCGCGCGCTGATGGGGCCGCGTAAAGTTGGAATGGTGAGAAGCAACTGGGCCACCGAAACTCTCAGCTGACTGCGTAGCCGCTGAGTTTTGAGGGGGCCCAAGTCGAGTTATTGTTGCGTTATGCGAGTGCCTTGCGAAGCCGCCGCCTGCCAGCGCCCCTGGCGCTTCACATAGACATCCGTCCAGGTGTAATGCCCGCTGGTGTCGTGGCCTTTGTACGAGCTCTTTTCGTCGTCACTACCGGTCACTACGGCAGTATCTCCGAAGACGCGCACCTTCATGTCAGCAAGGGTTTGCGATTCAAGCTTGTAGTCCCCCGATTTAAGATCTGCGAGAGTTTCAGCCTTCGTTGAGACACCAGTTGGGCCTTGGGCTACCCAGTCGTCAGCGAGGCTTTTGTCTAGGGCTACAGCGTCCTTCTTGAGAGCGGCCTCAGTCCAGTCGCGCTCCATTTGCATCAACGCTTGTTCAATGCCGGCTCCGCTTTTTGTTTTTTCTTGCTTGTCGGCCATCTGGCCGAGGGCAAGCGATGTGGCTACTGTAACGAGTACAGCAACTGCCAAAATACGCTTCATTTGGTTGGTTCTCCTCCTCAAATTTTTGTAGTCTCTTCATCGAATGGCATTCTTCCCGAAAGCAACCTAGCAACTGCCCGCTCAGGATGTTAATTCCGATCAAAAAGGGAATCAGATTCTTTTTCTTCTTTTTCTTTTTTGGAAAGATGTTCCACAATGCCCTGCCCGGCCAAAGCAGTCAGGTGATCTGGCGAACAGAGCAGAGGTAGACGCGGGAAGTCTGCTCTAAGAATGTGCGGCTGTCAACTCAAGCTCTAGAATCCTCCATAGCCCCTAGTTGCGCGACGATACGGTCCTCGCCTTGTTCTGCAGAGCTCGCCTAAAAGGACGTCAGTTGGCCATCCTCCGCAGTAATAATTCACACTTCCCTGAAAGTTACCGATGTGACCTCCCTCGGCCTAGACCGAAAGCGTTAAAGTTGGGCATAAAGAGTGACTCGAGAACGGCCACTTGACGCGGCTCTACTTCTTTACTCGGCTTCAGGAATAGCACGGAGGCCGCTCATCGACTTAATATCGATGCGAAAGAACACGGACTCAATCGACACATCGCTGGTTCGTTCGCGTCTTTGCGCCAGAGGGTTTCGCCACCATTCAGAATACTGCTCGAGTTGTTCCAGCGCATGTTCCAGCTGAGCCGTGTGTTGCGGCTCACGCAGTTCCAAGTACGTTCCTGTCACTATTACGCTGAGCCAGTTCGACAGACTTGCTATTTCGTCGGCTTGCAGACAAACCTTGGGATTTTGCCTCATCCACTCAATCTTCTTGCCGAGAGTGGAAAAGACGTAGATGAAGTCAGGCTCATACGAAAAGCCAACCGGCACTATATACGGTTGGTTGTCCAGCGAACATGCCAGCCTCCCGATATTTACGCGATTCAACAGCTCACTGCATTCTTGTTGGGACATTGGGATGATTCGCATGACGGCTTCTCCTAAGACAACACCTGCGCCCCGCGGGCAGACACGCCGCTTTTCACAACCAGACAGTCTAGACTACCTCGCATGACGTTGGCGCGAAGAGCTAGCGAATGTGCAAACTCTCTCGCACGTGTTCTGTTTAATTAACGGTTCAGGATGATGTTCACGACCCGACCCAAAGTAAGGGGGCGAGACCCAGCGTGGCAAGAACCGTCAGAAGCACCAGGCTCTGCATGCCGGTCTTCCGATCGGCCAGGCCGTAGGCGTAAATCCCTTTCACGAGGTTGTTGCTGGCGGCGGCGATTAGAACTGCGGCTGCCGCAACTTTCAGAGGTGTGAGTGTCCCCGCGGCTTGGGTCATCCCCATGATGAACGGATCTACGTCGGTAACACCCATGATGGCGGCCAGAGTATTCACTCCCGCCCTTCCAAGATAAGTGACAGCCAATTGGGTAGCTACCAGCATTGCCAAAAACAACGCGGCGAAAAGAAACGCTGCGAGCAGCTCGAGTGGATTCTTGGGTTCGAATTCCCGCTGTACAGCCTGAGCACTTGAATCCGCCCGGCGCGTCCAGAGCCAACCAACGCCGACCGCCAAACCGGCCAGTAAGAGAAAAGGGAGCGCCAGCAAAGACATCAGTTGTCGGTTGAAAAGGGCCAAAAGAGCGACTAAGCGAAAGTACATCACGCCGGAGGCCATCAAGATGCCCCCGGCAAAGAGGTGGGGATGCCGTTCACGAGCGGCTCGGCGCGCCATCACGACCGTAGTGACGGTCGATGAATACGCTCCGCCCAGCAACGCTGCCAGCACGACCCCGCCGTGTTCCTTCGTCAACTTCTGGAGAACGTAACTGCCGTACGAGATCGTGCTGACCGCAACCACGACGAGCCAGGTCTTGAAAGGGTTGATGTGGAATCGCCCAAATTCCTGATTCGGCAGCACGGGTAGGATGACACCGCTCAAAAGCAGAAACTTGGCGAAGGTAAGAATCTCGTGCGGAGCGATACGAACGGCAAGCTTCTCAAGAACTTCTTTGAGATCGAGTAACAGCAGGCTGGCAACGCTCAGCGTGGTAGCAATCCAAAAGTGTCCGTAAAAGACGAGAGCCCCCACCAGGAATGTCGTGAGACCGGACATTTCTGAGGTGACACCGGCGGCTGCCGCAGAGCAAAGCTTGTGCCAGTAAGACAGAAGCAAGAATCCGGCGATTACCAGAAAGCCGACCATCAGTGGCAGCAGTTGTGCGCCCGCGATAAGAGCAATGGAATAACCGATCAGGCCAATGAGCGGGAATGTCCGCACTCCTCCGAAGGAGTACGAGCCCACTGCTACCTTGTGCTCTTCCCGCTCTAGTCCTATCAGGAAAGACAAAAACAAGACCAGAACAATCTTTAGAGCCTCAGGGGGCAGCCGCTGATAGAGTTCCACTAGAGTTGTGCCTCCGAGTGGATTCCTCTCTGGAGGGCCTTGGCGGGTAGTTGGATTTTGATGCGACCGGCGGGACGACAGTCATCCGTCATTCGGTTTCCGAGTACCTGCTGAGCAGTCTACATTCTGTCACAGCACCGCGCGGATTTTTCTACTGGCTCTGCTTACGGGCCGCGACAAACGGTTAATGAGCGTAATGGCGATGTTACATCAAGGTCGGCCTTACGACGAGAACATCTGGGTCAGATGAGTGATGCGCAGCAATTCCACCACGCCAGGGGTCAGGTTGGCGAGTTCAAGGATGCATTGCCTTTGGTTGATTGCGGACGTCTTGAGGCCAACCAGTGCTCCGAGGCCCGCGCTATCCAGATGTTTTACATCGCCAAGGTCGATAATGATGCGACCGCCAAGAAGGATGAGGGGCCTCACCACTTCTTTTATCTCACCCGCGGTGTTACTAACCAGCTCGCCATGACACTTGATTGTTGTCACTTGATTCCCGTTTTCGTCTTCATCTTTCGACTTCTCAAGTTCACAGTGGAACGAACCGTCTCGTGCCATAGCTCCGCCGTCTCCTTTAGCGAGAGTACTCACCGCCTGACCGACCTAGACAACTAGAGACCTGCTGCCTACCGCGCTGCGTCATCAATCCCGCGATTTTATACGATGGTTGATGAAAACAGGGATTAGACCAACAATCCGGGTCGATGAGATCGCGGTAGGGATACCACTTTGCGTGGTACCCCCCGCACGGTCCCGGACGGGCGCTTATTAGCGCATCCGGTTCTTATCGCGGATGACTGGCGGCAAAGCGAAGCGCGGGATAAGGATGGAGTACTCGCGGGGGTGGGATCCATCGGTCAGCCAGGGCGAGAATACGCGTCCACGAGATCGGGTGGTGCTGGCTACGGCGGCGAAGTGTACGCCACCAGTGCCCAATTAACCGCTCCCGGAATACGCCGAGACTATCGAGGTTCCCCGGTACCGCATAGTAGTTGGAGTGGCCCTGCATGATCGACTTGAGCCATTGACCGGTTTGGCGCACGGGATCGTGCATACGCTCACGGAGCTGCTGCTTAATCTCCCGCAGCTTCGCCCGCATGCGTTTCTGGATCGTCTTGCGCCTTACCGTAAACCGCCCTAGCCTATTCTTCCCGCTGATGTGCGTGAAGCCTAGAAAGTCGAACGTCTCGGGCTTGCCTTCTCCTCTACGTCTCCGGTTCTCTTCGGCAAACCTGCCGAACTCGATCCGGCGCGTCTTATCTGGATGCAATTCCAGTCCAAACATTCCCAGTCGTTCCTGTAAGTTCTCCAAGAATCGATCCGCGTCCGCTTGGTGTTGGAATCCCAAGATGATATCGTCCGCGTAGCGGATGACCACCACCTCGCCGTGTGCCCACTTCTTGCGCCACACGTTCACCCAGAGATCGAACGCGTAGTGCAGGTAGATATTCGCGAGAAGCGGTGAAATCACCGAACCTTGCGGACTGCCTGCCTTCGTGTCCGACCATTTGCCTTCCTCCATCACCCCAGCCTTGAGCCATTTCTGGGTCAGCCGTAGGATGCGGGGGTCAGCGACGCGATGCTCCACGAACTTGATCAGCCAACTCTTGTCGAGGTTATCGAAAAATCCTCGAATGTCGGCATCAAGGACGTAGTTCACCTTCTTCTTCAGGAGCGCGTACGACAACGCATCCAGCGCCTGATGCTGGCTGCGCCCCGGGCGAAAACCGTACGAGAAGCTGAGAAAGTCTTCCTCATAGATCTGGTTGAGGATGGTGACCACGGCATGTTGGACAAGTTTGTCTTCGATAGCCGGGACCGCCAGTGGACGTTGTCGTCCATCTGCTTTCTCTATGTACACTCTTCTCGAGGGCGTCGCTCGATAGGCTCCGCGATGAACTCGGCCATGAAGATCGGTCAGCCGATCCTCTAGTCGGTCTTCATACTCCTGCCAGGTGACACCGTCCACTCCAGGTGCGGCCTTTCTCTTGAGCGAGTAAAAGCTTTCCCGCAGCAGTTCGACGGTCAGGTGGTGGAGCAAGGCGGTGAACTTCATCTCCTTGTTCCCTGCTGCTTTCCGCACGCCCGCCAGCCCCTGGGACACGCGCTCCCCGCTCTGTGTCGGGGACGTGTTAGGTTGACGAACGTTCTCCTTGATCGACGGCCTTCCCTCCCCACTCTCCGCCGACGAATTCCCGCCTTTGTTCGAATGGTTCATAGGTACTATGCCGTTGTGTGACTCCTCGGAGACGTACACGCGGGCCTCGTGGCTCTGGCCTTCACCCGCCGACCTCCGACCTGGTTGAGCCGCAGGTGTCTCCGAGGTCTCCCGGTTCTCGTGCTTGAAGTTTCTAGGCGTGTCTGGGGTCTTCGACTACGCCGGACTGAGCAAGAGCTCGCGCTAACGCGCCTGCTCATGTTGCCTTCCGCGCATTTCAAGGACGTCGGCGTCCGGATTGCATCTTTTCGGAGCTGAATACCCACCCCGCCTATCCTCTGTCTACGCTTCGCTGTGTCCCTCGCGGTAGCAGCGCAAGACTCGAGGCCGAGCGGATCGCTAATCCTTTCTCGTAAGGCTCTTTCATCCTCTACTTCAAGCCGGTTTAGCCCGGCGCACTGAAATGGCGATGTTACGCCAACGACTCTCTTGAGATACCGCCAACTCCACGGATTTCATTGACGGGTATAGTTTTGGGACATCGCAAGGTTACTTTTGTCTCGATGTCGACCGGGAGTTACTTGCGCAAGCGGTGTTCGTCGGCAAGAATTTAGGCATACCGGAGCGCAGGGCGCACATATGCCTCAGGTGACGATCAAGACGGGAATTGTGGGTCCCGACGGCCGCGAAGAGGAGCTGTCCGAATATCTGTGCGACTGGCCGGGCTGCACCAATATCGCAGCACATGTGCTGGGTTGCGTAAAAGAATTAGGACTATCCGTGGCGGTTTGCGAGCAGCATGCGACAACAAGTCGCAATGCAGGTCATGATTGATGCCGTCCGTAGGCAATCCAGGCCTACGGACGGTATCGTTGCTTCAGGCCAGCGGCGGCCTACTGCCGTGCCATTGCCAAGTTCAGCCGTTCCTCCGGAGTGATGAAGTGATCGTGGACGTCCTTGCCCAGGTCGATCTGCACCCAATTGACTTTCCCATTAAATACGCTGGTAAGGCGGGTGTAGTCTGAGCTAACCGGCGTAGCGGTATCCCGCCCAACATCGGTCGTCTCATCTGCAGAAAACGCCATCGGATGGGTGCGTTCAACCCGGCCTTGACCGACCTTCTTGCCGTCGTAATAAAGGCTGACGTTGCCCCCCTGGGCCAAGCCGCCGCCATCGTAGGCAAACTCCATTCTCACCTGGTGCTTACCGGCTGGAATTGGCTGGCTCGCCTCGGTGGTAAAAGTTTGGATACCGAAGAAGTTATAGGCGAACTTCGCTTTTCCGGTCTTGGCGTAAAGACTCATGCCACCGAACGCGCCGCCTTGGTGAATGATGACGCCTTCCGCTCCTTTCGATGGCACATCCACCTCAGCGGTGATCGAAAACGACTTGTTCTTCATGTTTAACACGGTATTCTCGTTCAACCTTCCCATCCCGCCAAATAGCAGTTGCGTGTTGCCCTTGACAAGCAGTGGCCGGCCAGCCAGGTCACTATTGAAACGCTCGATTCTGCGATCGTCGATCGGTAACACGTTGTACTTGGTTGCCTCGATCAGCCACAGCCGCTGCAGTTCGCGCAGCTTCTCCGGCATCTCTTTCGCCAGATCGCGCGCCTGGGTCCAGTCCTTGCTGCCATCGTAGAGTTCCCACACATCGTCGTCGAAGGCGGGCAGCTTTGCCGTCATCATCCAAGGCGTCGAATGCCGGGTCACGGCGCTCCATCCCTTGTAGTAGATTCCCCGGTTGCCGGCCAGCTCAAAATACTGCAGATCGTGCCGCTCTGGGGCTTTGGCGTCGTCGAACGAGTATGCCATGCTGACCCCTTCCATGGGCGCCTGCTGCACGCCGTTGACGATGGTCGGCTCGGGCAGGCCGGCAACTTCCAGAACGGTCGGGGCGACGTCGATTACGTGGCAGAACTGCGAACGAATCTCGCCTTTCGCCTTGACCCCCTTTGGCCAGTGCACAATCGTCCCATTGCGCGTACCGCCCCAGTGCGACGCCACCTGCTTAGTCCATTGATAGGGTGTGTCCATGGCGTGCGCCCAGGCCACTGAGTAGTGGTTGTATGACTCCGGCCCGCCCATCTTCCCGATCCGTTCCGCCAAGAACTCTGGGGTCTCGATGCTAGCCAACCCATTGAGCGTAAGCATTTCGTTAAACGTGCCATTCGGAGTACCTTCGGCCGAAGCGCCGTTGTCCCCAATGATCACGTAGACCAGGGTGTCGTCGAGAATCTGGAGGTCCTTGAGCGTGTCGATCAGCCGCCCCACATGATGGTCGGCATGTTCCAGGAACCCCGCATACACCTCCATCTGGCGTGCCAGCACCGGTTTCATTTTCGCTTCGACTTCATCCCAGGCTTGAATCTCCTTGGGTCGCTTCGTCAACTCGGCATTTTGTGGAACCACGCCCAGCTTCTTCTGCCGCGCCAAACTTTCCTCGCGCAGTTTGTCCCACCCCTGGTCGAACTTGCCCTTGTATTTATCCGCCCACTCTCTCGGAACCTGGAGCGGCGCATGGCAAGCGCCGGGTGCGAAATACATGAAGAACGGTTTGTCCGCCATCAGAGCTTTCTGCTGCCTCACCCAGGCGATAGCCTTATCCGTCATGTCTTCCGTAAAGTGGTATCCCTCCTCGGCCGTCTTCGGCGGCTCGATTGGTGTAGTGCCCTCGTAGATCGAGGGGTCATATTGGTTAGTCTCGCCACCGAGGAATCCATAGAAATACTCGAATCCCCCGCCGCCCGTCGGCCATTGGTCGAATGGACCCATCGGACTGGTCTGCCATACCGGCACTTCGTGGCACTTCCCGAACTGTGCCGTCGAGTAGCCGTTCAACTTGAGGGTCATCGCCAGCGGCGCTTTGTTCTTGGGCAATACGGAGCAGTAGCCGGGCGCAGAGGTGGCGATCTCGGTAATGCCACCCATCCCAACCGAATGATGGTTGCGACCCGTAAGCAGCGCTTGCCGCGTCGGCGAGCACAGAGCCGTTGTGTGGAAACGATTGTATTTCAATCCGCCGGAGGCGAGCTTCTCAAAGTTAGGTGTCGCACACGGTCCGCCGAAGGCGCTGGTCGCCCCGAAACCCACGTCGTCGAGCAGGACAATCAGTACGTTGGGTGCGCCTTTGGGTGGGCGCAGAGGCTCGATCGGCGGAAACTTTGTATTGGGGTCTTTGGCGTCATAGGTGGTGAGGGCGGTGTGCGGCTGGGATGAGATGGGAAGGACGGCACGAGAATGCAAATCGGTCTTTTTGGGGTCTGACATTTGGGTTGGTTCCTCCTCAAAGTTTTGACTGCTCAAATTGGTTTCGCGAGTAGTGGAAGTACGACAGCGCGTTGCGCGGCCATACTTTAGGAGGCTCGGGCTTGGTTCGGATTTCAGACACAGGTCGCTCGAACATGGACGGAGAACCGCCGGTACCAACAATCCTCTTGGAGGCCGCAAGCATCGACAACTGGTAAAAGTGCTAGGCATTTCACGGAGAAAGCTCGGCGTTTAATCTGCGAAGCCATCATGAACCGTGCTCCGTTGCTTGCGCCATCCGCGCGGCTCGCGGCAATTCTCAATTGTCGTAAACAGGCGTGGGTGTTGAAAAAGTCACCGTGATTAGGACGCGGAGTGGCGGCAGAAGCGTGTTACAAGGAAGTAATCCTTGCATGCTCTGTTGGATCACCATTCTCGGAGGCCTGCTCATCATGATGGGGCAACATTCTCGCTCGGAAGCGTTGTTCTACTACTTCCGCTTGGACGATCAAGTTCCTGAGACCCACCTGCTGCGGCTGATCGAAAAACACATCAGCTTTGCCTTCGTGCGTGAAAGGCTGAAAGATAGTTACAGCGAGACCGGTCGGCCGTCGATTGATCCCGAACTTCTGCTGCGCATCCTTCTGATCGGCTATCTATACGGCATTACCAGCGAGCGGAAACTGGTCGAGGAACTGCGCATGCATCTGGCGTGGCGCTGGTTTACAGGGCTGGGCTTCGATCAGGAGATTCCGCACCACTCTACATTTTCCAAGAATCGGCACGGACGATTCCAGGAGTCGAAGCTGTTCGAGCAACTGTTTGAAGAAATCGTGGCGCGCTGTCTGGAAGCGGGACTGGTGCGAGGAGATGACTTGTCGGTGGACGGCAGCTTCGTCGAGGCCAATGCCAGCAAGGAGAGCCGCATTCCACGCGAGCAGCTAGCGGAAGCGGCGCAGGTGAGCCAAACTGTGCGCCAGTACTTGGTGGAATTAGAGCAGCAGAATTCGACCGACGAGCCAGTGCATGAACAGAAACTGGTGTCCACAACCGATCCCGATGCGACTTACGCGACCAAGGGTGGGACTCCGGCCCGGCTGGGGTATTACGACAACTATCTGGTGGATAACCACAGTTGCGTGATCGTGGGAGTGCAAGCCACTGCCGCCCGGATGAGTCAGGAGACGGTGGCCGCACAAGACATGCTGGCTCGCTTCGCCCGATGGCAAGGACGCGATCCCGAGTCGGTGGTTGCTGATGCGACTTACGGCAACGGCGAGTTCTTGCAGTGGTTAACGGAGCGGGGGATCAAACCCTATATGCGCACTCGGGACAGCGCTCTCCGCAAGAACAACCCACTCTACGGTCCTGAGCGTTTCACCTTTGTTCCAGAAAGCAACAGCTATCGCTGCCCCGCAGGTCAGCCACTCAACTTCGTCGGTTTGAATGTCAGAAATCGAACCCATGCCTACATCGGAAGCCGCAAACGTTGCGGTGCGTGTTCGCAAAAGGCGCAATGCACCACGGGCCAGTACAAATATCTCGCCATCCACATCCACGAACCCGCCCGGCAACGCGCTCGCGACTTGGCCTGCACGCCAGGTTTCACGAGCGCACAACGGGAAAGGAAGAAGGTGGAAGCGCTGTTCGCGGAACTTAAGAATCAGATCGGACTTCGTCGCCTACGCCTGCGGAGATTAAAGTTTGTTCGCGAGCAGTTCTTCCTGGCTGCGGCTGCGCAAAACCTCAAGCGCTTGGTCCGCTTCCTCAGCCAAAGGCCGCAGCCGCCGCTGCCTGCAACGATCTAGTCGTCCGCTCGCAGGAAACTGTTCCTCGCTGCGCTAACTTACACAGCACAACAGTACTTCCGAGCAATCCTTTTTCAACACCCACAGGCGTTTACACTCATTGAGATTTGGCTGCAAGGGTCAAAGAGTGCTATGGCGATTTTACGCCAGTTGTCACATACATCTTTCGAGTTGATGGAAAACCGAAATCCTCTTCAGGATGTCCGAACCATTCGTGTCGGATAGCTCGTCTTTTGACTTCGGGTTGAACTCAAAGGCTATGTACACGTTGTTTTCACTGCAGAAAAATGGGGCGCTCTCTTCGGCGATCCGGACGAGATCGTCATATCCCGACCCATGAAGGCTCACATATTCGCCTTTGAAATTCGCAACACAGCACATCTGCTTGAAACCTTTCCCATTAGTTCGAAGATATCGCTCGACCTGCTCACGACTCGTTCCGGGTTTCAATTCGCCCGTGTATTTGGCTAGGACGGTCTGGTAGCTGGCTTCGCGTTCCGCCGCTTTATGCCGCTCTCGCACATGTTGCACCAACCATATGCTAAATCCGATCAGAGCTATCGCTGCAACGATCATCAGCACCTTCAATCGCTTTCCACGCATGGGTGCGATTATCGCTTAATCGAAGCGTTGAAGGTTCCTAATTGGCGAAAACGCATTATAAGAGGGCGTCCCTTTAGGAGTAGGTTATGAGCGCAAGCATCATTCCCTAACGAAAGGAACACCCTCCATGAATAGCGAAAAGTATATTGGGCTCGACGTTCATCAAGCAACCATCTCGGTGGCAGTATTGGATTCCACTGGCAAGTTAGTCATGGAATCCATCCTGGAAACAAAAGCCGCGACCATTCTGGAGTTCTTTGCGGGGTTGCGCGGAACTTTGTCGGTCACCTTCGAAGAAGGAACTTGGGCCGCGTGGCTGTACGATTTACTGAAGCCGCATGTGGCCAAGCTGGTGGTGTGCAATCCGCGAAAAAATGCTCTGCTCAAAGACGGAAACAAAAATGATCGTATCGACGCCCACAAGTTGGCCGAACTGTTGTACCTGAACAAGCTCAGCTCGGTCTACCATGGCGAGACGGGCGTGCGCATGCTGCGCGAGTTAGCCCGGAGCTACCTGACCCTGGTCAAAGATCTGACCCGAGTCATGTGTCGGTTGAAAGCGGTCTATCGCAGCTGGGCGATCCCCTGTGCCGGCCGGGACGTCTACTATACCCGTCATCGAGCCGAGTGGCTGGGCAAGATCAAGGAAGCCGGCGTCCGTCGCCGAGCCGAACGACTCTACCAGCAACTGGACATGCTGCAGTACTTGCGCCAGCAAGCGCGCCGCGAGCTGTTGGCGGAGAGTCGCAAGCATGCCATCACCGTCAAACTACGGCAGATTCCCTCACTGGGACCGATTCGCTCCGCCTTGGCGGTGGCGCTGATCCAGACCCCGCATCGTTTCCGCACTAAGCGACAGCTTTGGGCTTACAGCGGACTGGCTTTGGAAACCCGCACCAGTGCGGAATATTGCTATGTCAAAGGCGGACTGCGACGTTCTAAGAAACAGATCTCCATTCGCGGTCTGAACAAGGACCACAATCATGATCTGAAAGGCTTGTTCAAAGGTGCGGCCACCAGGGCCAGTGTACTGCCTGGCCCGTTCCAGGATTTCTACCAGAGATCACTGGTCAAAGGTATCAAGCCCACGATGGCGCGTCTCACGCTGGCGCGCAAGATTGCAGCCATCACGCTAACTCTATGGAAGAAGGGAGAAAACTTCGACGCTGACAAACTGAAATCGCAAGCCGCTTGAGCGTCTCACGGGAAGAGCCCTCCACCTCCGGTGATCTTTTTCTGGTGGTGGCCAGTTGGTTCTTGAGACGCTCGGGTTCGAGGGTGAGCATCCTTATCGCCTGTAGGCGCACAGTGCCTGTGGCACTGAGCCTCTGTGTTAACCCTATGCCCTCTCGGATAACCCGAAAAAGCACTAGGCCTCGAGTCGCAGATAGAACCATGGTTGACACCGTACAACCACCAGTGCTTGCCAGTTTCAGAAACCGATCGGCGTTGTCGCTACTAATGAACATGCAGCTGTTGAGATGGAGCAAAGCAAAATCCGAAACCACAGGGCAAGACACAAGACTCGAGCGTCACTCCTATCTGACAAGGGACTGGATGCCGCGAACCATAACCGCGCTTCCGGCGGAGGAAGAAGAATGTTCTTGACATCCCCTCTTATAGAACAGGCGATAGCACTCATCGAGACCTGCTAGGTCCGGGTCAAGGAGATCGCGGTAGGGATACCACTTTGCGTGGTACCCCCCGCACGGTCCCGGACGGGCGCTTATTAGCGCATCCGGTTCTTATCGCGGATGACTGGCGGCAAAGCGAAGCGCGGGATAAGGATGGAGTACTCGCGGGGGTGGGATCCATCGGTCAGCCAGGGCGAGAATACGCGTCCACGAGATCGGGTGGTGCTGGCTACGGCGGCGAAGTGTACGCCACCAGTGCCCAATTAACCGCTCCCGGAATACGCCGAGACTATCGAGGTTCCCCGGTACCGCATAGTAGTTGGAGTGGCCCTGCATGATCGACTTGAGCCATTGACCGGTTTGGCGCACGGGATCGTGCATACGCTCACGGAGCTGCTGCTTAATCTCCCGCAGCTTCGCCCGCATGCGTTTCTGGATCGTCTTGCGCCTTACCGTAAACCGCCCTAGCCTATTCTTCCCGCTGATGTGCGTGAAGCCTAGAAAGTCGAACGTCTCGGGCTTGCCTTCTCCTCTACGTCTCCGGTTCTCTTCGGCAAACCTGCCGAACTCGATCCGGCGCGTCTTATCTGGATGCAATTCCAGTCCAAACATTCCCAGTCGTTCCTGTAAGTTCTCCAAGAATCGATCCGCGTCCGCTTGGTGTTGGAATCCCAAGATGATATCGTCCGCGTAGCGGATGACCACCACCTCGCCGTGTGCCCACTTCTTGCGCCACACGTTCACCCAGAGATCGAACGCGTAGTGCAGGTAGATATTCGCGAGAAGCGGTGAAATCACCGAACCTTGCGGACTGCCTGCCTTCGTGTCCGACCATTTGCCTTCCTCCATCACCCCAGCCTTGAGCCATTTCTGGGTCAGCCGTAGGATGCGGGGGTCAGCGACGCGATGCTCCACGAACTTGATCAGCCAACTCTTGTCGAGGTTATCGAAAAATCCTCGAATGTCGGCATCAAGGACGTAGTTCACCTTCTTCTTCAGGAGCGCGTACGACAACGCATCCAGCGCCTGATGCTGGCTGCGCCCCGGGCGAAAACCGTACGAGAAGCTGAGAAAGTCTTCCTCATAGATCTGGTTGAGGATGGTGACCACGGCATGTTGGACAAGTTTGTCTTCGATAGCCGGGACCGCCAGTGGACGTTGTCGTCCATCTGCTTTCTCTATGTACACTCTTCTCGAGGGCGTCGCTCGATAGGCTCCGCGATGAACTCGGCCATGAAGATCGGTCAGCCGATCCTCTAGTCGGTCTTCATACTCCTGCCAGGTGACACCGTCCACTCCAGGTGCGGCCTTTCTCTTGAGCGAGTAAAAGCTTTCCCGCAGCAGTTCGACGGTCAGGTGGTGGAGCAAGGCGGTGAACTTCATCTCCTTGTTCCCTGCTGCTTTCCGCACGCCCGCCAGCCCCTGGGACACGCGCTCCCCGCTCTGTGTCGGGGACGTGTTAGGTTGACGAACGTTCTCCTTGATCGACGGCCTTCCCTCCCCACTCTCCGCCGACGAATTCCCGCCTTTGTTCGAATGGTTCATAGGTACTATGCCGTTGTGTGACTCCTCGGAGACGTACACGCGGGCCTCGTGGCTCTGGCCTTCACCCGCCGACCTCCGACCTGGTTGAGCCGCAGGTGTCTCCGAGGTCTCCCGGTTCTCGTGCTTGAAGTTTCTAGGCGTGTCTGGGGTCTTCGACTACGCCGGACTGAGCAAGAGCTCGCGCTAACGCGCCTGCTCATGTTGCCTTCCGCGCATTTCAAGGACGTCGGCGTCCGGATTGCATCTTTTCGGAGCTGAATACCCACCCCGCCTATCCTCTGTCTACGCTTCGCTGTGTCCCTCGCGGTAGCAGCGCAAGACTCGAGGCCGAGCGGATCGCTAATCCTTTCTCGTAAGGCTCTTTCATCCTCTACTTCAAGCCGGTTTAGCCCGGCGCACTGAAATGGCGATTTTTAACAGTTACCTCTAGCGACTGCTGAAAAACACCCACCTCATGTCCGGGCATCGCTTCAGCGGTGCCGTAAACGCCGCAAAATCAATGCGCCTTCAGGCGCTGCGGTTCAGCTAGGATCATGGGTAAGAACGCCCCGCACGAACCACTGTTGAAAGTCCAAACTCCCGCCGCTAGAATCCTCGGATGCGCGGAAACGATAAAGTTCTCAAGGATTTGAGCGAGTCACTTAAGGCGGAGCTCACTGCGATTAACCAGTACTTCCTCCATGCGAAGATGTGCGAGAACTGGAGCTACTCCCGGCTCGGAGCTTTCTACCGCAAGGAGTCCATCGAAGAAATGGTTCATGCGGAAAAGCTGATGGACCGAATTCTGTTCCTCGACGGATCCCCGAACATGACCGACATCGGGCCCATCAAGGTGGGGACCAACGTCAAGGCGCAATTCGAAAGCGACCTCGCGCTGGAGATGCACGCCGTGAAGCAACTGAATGACGCGATCAAGGTCGCCACCGAGGTCGGAGACAACGCATCCCGCGCGCTCTTCGAAGAGATCCTCGGCGACGAAGAAGAGCACGTCGATTATCTGGAAGGCCAGCTACACGCCATCGGCGAAATCGGTATCGAGAATTATCTTGCGCAACAGCTCCACAAGGGCGAAGAAGAAAAAGACTAAGATGAAGCCACTTCTTCAAATTGCGCGTGGCTCTAGGCTTGAACACGTTCTAGCGGGATGCGCTCTCCCGGAATGAGACATGCAACGCCGAGATTTTCTGAAGAATGCGGCGCTAGTCGTTGCGGGCCTCGCTTCGCGCAACCTTTTGGATAATGCGAAGTACCAGCCTCGCCAATCAAACGCTGATTTCAACCTCCGTATCGCTCCTGTGTCCGTTGACATCGCGCCCGGCAAGACCATTCACACTTTCGGCTATAACGGCCAAGTACCCGGCCCCCTCCTACGGATGAAGGAAGGGGTTCCAGTCACGGTTGACGTGTTCAACGACACCGATCACGAAGAGATTGTCCATTGGCATGGCCAGATGATTTCAGTCGAAGCGGACGGCTCAACAGAGGAGGGTAGTCCAGCAGTTCCTCAACACGGGCATCGGCGATACAACTTCACTCCAAAGCCCACGGGAACGCGCTGGTATCACAGCCACGCGTTTGCCGGGAAAAACCTTCACCGAAGTCTCTATAGCGGCCAGTTCGGCTTCGTTTATGTCGAACCAAAGAATGATCTCGGAAGGTACGACCGCGAGGTCTTTCTGGCGATGCACCAATGGGAACCGTACTACAGCTCATCAATGCAGGAATCGGACGAGGGTAGCGCACCACCGCCACCGAACAACGGCCTTGAAGTCGGCTACCATGCTTTCTCGTTTAACGACAAAGCCCTTGGACACGGAGAGCCGATCAAAGCCCGGCAGGGCGAGCGAATCCTGTTTCATTTCCTAAACTCAAGCGCAACGGAAACAGTGAACGTGGCTCTCCCGTTCCACGAATTTGAAGTTGTCGCACTCGATGGCAACCCAGTACCGAAGTCGCAGAAGGTGAAAATGCTTCAGATCGGCGCGGCTGAGCGCGTGGATGCCATCGTGACCATGAACGCGCCGGGTGTGTGGATTCTGGGTACAACGGATAACGATGATCGGAAGCATGGCTTCGGTGTGGTCGTCGAATATGCCAATCAAAAGGGTGCTCCGCACTGGGCGAAACTAGAAAAGGCGAATTGGGACTACACCCTCTTTGGGCAAGAGACCAGCCGTGTTGTCGTACCCGATGGCCAGTTCCATCTAGTCTTTAAGAAGATTCCGGGTGGTCACGGGGGCTTCAACCATTGGACTATCAACGGGAAGTCTTATCCGAATACCGATCCATTGATGGTTCAAGGCAGAAAACGATACCGCATGGTCTTTCGGAATGAAAGCGACGACGCTCACCCATTGCACCTGCATCGGCACAGTTTTGAATTGACGAAGGTATACGGCAAGGCAACTTCCGGCATTTTGAAGGATACAGTGGTCGTCAACGCCAATAAGGTCATCGAGGTAGACTTCACGGCGGATAATCCAGGGAACACGCTTTTTCACTGCCATCAGCAGCTACACATGGATTTTGGTTTTATGGCTCTGATGAAGTATGTCTGAAGTAGTCATGCCAAACCTTTTGTTCAGCACTACTGCTCCACGCGCCACCATTCTCATCCGACTGCTGGTGGGTGCCGTTTTCTTGTCAGAGGGCATTCAAAAGTTTCTCTTCCCTGCGACCCTGGGCGTGGGACGCTTCATAAAAATCGGCATTCCGGCCCCGCAGTTCTTCGCACCCTTTGTAGGTATTGTTGAAATACTCTGCGGAACGCTCTTGATCATTGGTTGGCTCACGCGACTGGCTACAATTCCGCTGATCATCGATATCAGCGTTGCCATAATCACGACCAAGATTCCCATGTTAGCCACGGCTGGCTTTTGGAGCATGGCGCATGAAGCGCGGACAGACTACTGCATGCTTCTCGGGCTGGTATTTCTCCTCATAGTCGGAAGCGGGCCTTTCTCTATTGACAGAAAATCAAAAAGTTCCTAGCAATGTCTGAACATCGAACGGGTATTGAACTCGACCAAACTCGACTGTCGGAATTGGCACTCGTCTTCTAAAGCTGGGAACCTTTGCGTTTGAAGGCCCTGCCGCCCACATCGCGATGATGGAAGCCGAATTCGTTCGAAAACGGCAATGGATCACCGAGGCAGATTTTCTTGATCGTCTTGCTGCGGCAACCCTGATCCCCGGCCCCAGTTCGACCGAAGTGGCAATCTTCATCGGGCGCTCGAAGGGCGGCTGGGCCGGGTTACTTGTCGCGGGTTGCTGCTTCATCATTCCCGCTGCCGTGATGGTTGCGATGATCCCTGCCGCTTACGTTCGGTTCGGGTCTCTGCCCCAAGTCGCGGGTGTCTTATACACGATTAAGCCTGCCGTGATCGCGATCATTCTGCAAACGTTGTGGAGTCTTGCTCGGACAGCGACAAAAACCAAACTCCTCGCAGCCATTGGAGTGATCTCAGTTGTTCTTAATGCCATAGGAGTTGCTCCGCTCATCGTTCTCACGATTGCGGGGATTGCGTCCGGTACCCCGTTGTGGTTCAAAAGACGGCACGCTTGAAGGACGCTGGAAATCCTGGCAACGTGCGCCCTATTTGTGATTGCGGTCACATTGGGCTGTGCCGCCCGTCATTCCCCCGCGGAAATGTAATGCCAGAATGGCAGCAAGTAACCGTGGGTAGTTAAGAACAGGAGGAAGCCCCATGATGATGCTATATCGCCTTGTCCGTCTGATCGAAACCCATTCGCCGGCTCTTGCCGCTTGTCTTCTTGATCGGGTGCAGAGCTCAGAAGCGACTCCAAACTATCAGAATGTACCGCCGGAGGAGTTGAAAGAGCGGGTGTACGAGATCTATCGCCATCTGGGCGATTGGCTTATCACCAAGGACGAATTCGATCTGGAGCAGCGATATTTGAAAATCGGGGCGCGCCGAGCCCAGCAAAACGTGCCGTTCAGCGAGGTCGCATGGGCGATCATGTTGACGAAAGACAATCTGTGGGAATTCCTGAAAAGGGAGTCGGTGCTGGAACGTCCAATCGAAGTATTCGGTGAACTGGAAATGCTGCAAATGCTGAATCATTTCTTCGATCGGGCGGTTTACTATGCTGCCGTCGGCTACGAGCGTGCGGTTGCCGAAGCTGCCGCCGCCGATACTTGCGCGATGGCCAGTACCTGATCGGTCAAGTCAGGAACCGCATGCTTTAGGGCAACGGATGCTGGTCCATGCCCTCGTCCATCAGCTCCATGACACGCGGCGCAGTAGTACCGAAGAATTTTTGCTGCCTCGACGGGGTTACGCGCAGGCCAAGTCGTCTTATCCTGCCTCTGAGCTGCCGGCAACAGAATAGCCGGTAAGAGAACCAGGTACAGAAGCAGCATTGACCATGGTTCTTGCGGGTGCATATGCACCTCCCGTCCAGTGACAGCGACGATACCACCACGACCCGGCGCGAGCAAATTCGTTCCCCAAACCGCGAAGATCGGGAAAAGGAGCAATCTTAGTTTCCATCGAGGCGAGACACTCTCGTCAACATTGCAGGTTCGCCTGTGCGCATTGAATTGTGGCGAGCCACTTGTCGCGCCACCACTTCCTCTTCCCCTTTTTCGTCAGTAAGGACGTATGCACCGACATCAACTCTCGTGACATGGACACGTCGCTCCGGCGATCCGAAGTAGAGTCCTTGGCCGAGTTTTGGTGGAGGCACGTTCATTTACGCCGCTCTTTCCGCCCTCCGCTGATCGTATGATTCTCAGAGGGTCACCAAGTCTTCTACGCTCCGGAGCCGATCTGTGACGCCAGCGGCCATAGCCGGCTCGCCTGCCCTGCTTGCGGGCCGCGACGGGTCTGTTTCGCACCGAAGCGCTGCGAAGACTCCCTAATTTTTAGTAAGTAGTTCGCTCCTGAGATCGGTACTCACTCTGAACGGGTTTCCGAACGCAGGTATGTGTTTTGTGGTAGTCGTAGCACTGACCGCAGTAAGAATCCCCGCAGCATTCTGTCCGGCATCCTTGCCCCCGCGCAGGCGCATGAGCGGCATGAATATCTTTGTCTGTATACACGTCTTTTCCACCGAGAAGCATGGAGATAAACATGCTCTGCCGAGCACGTAGTTGAGCCATATCGGTACTCTTAAAAAAGGGGCGGAGTGTCTCATCCGCGAAGACTCTTCTATAAAAGGCTTCGGTAGCAGCCCAAACCGTTCGCTTTCCGCCGATGAGGTCGTACAGTTCATCGATCACTTGATCCTCCGGAAGTAAGAGAACGAGGTCGATCCTGGCCGCGAACTGAGGTTCGCTTGTGGCGGTTATTGTAGCCTCCCCGCTGGTGTAGTCAACGATCGCTGATCATCTTGGCGCTGCAAGTCCCTCAAAGGTCTCGCAGGGACAGGCAATTCCTCTTCGATCTTCACAGCAGGGAAGAGGACGATTTTGAACTGCAGGGACCTTGCGATGAGGCACGATTTTTCGGCCTTCTCAAGAAGGCGGATGGCCCGGTCACGATCTCCTTCTTTCAGGACGGTGACCACCGGCCGCAGTTTGATTTCCGTAAAGCGCCAGATATCATCCTCGTTGCCGAGCACGCCTTCGGCGTCCAGGTTGAAGGAGGCAAATCCCAGGCGGGACTTCTCCGCAATACCGGAGAAGGTGCTGACAAAGCAGCTTGCCACAGCGGCGACGAGGAAGTGTTCCGGGGTCCAGCGCCCTGGCTCCCCCAAGAACTCCGGTGGGGCGCTGAACGATATACAAGACAGGACTCCTTCCGCGTGGACGACGCCATTGCGTCCACCCGCGCCGAATGCGTTGACTCGATATTCATGGTGAGCTTCCATTTTGTTCTCCCTTCATCTTGTGGGCGGGAGCAGCATCCAATGCTGGCCCCGCGTTCGCAATTCAAACCTAACAAGGGAGCCCGTACGACGCTGTGACCTGAGTCACGATTGAAAGTGATGGGCGTCACAGCCAGACGGACTTATCTCGGCGTATTCGTGGTACGCAGGGAAGTGGCCCATGAAAGCAGTTCAAGCAAGAACGAGAATCTCACTGAAAAATATTCTTTTTGCCACTGACTTTTCTCCAGCCGCAGACGCGGCCGCGCCGTTCGCGATCCAGATCGCCCGGAGCTATGGAGCGAAAATGTACGGCGTGCACGTAAATCCATTCGACAATTACACCGCTGCGGCGCCGGACGCCTGGGCGGCGATGGCTGAGGCGGCTGAAAGAAGAAACAAAGGAACATGCACGGCGCCTGAAAGAACAGCTCAAGGGCGTCGAACACGAAGTCGTGATCGGTGAGGGTAACATTTGGGAAGCGATTTCGAACCTGATCAAACAGCACGAAATTGACCTGATTGTCCTTGGGACGCGCGGGCGGACGGGGCTTGGAAAGGCGCTACTCGGTTCGGTTGCCGAGCAAATCCTGCGGCATGCGCCGTGCCCGGTGCTGACCGTCGGGCCGCACGTCACGCTGCAGCCCGAGAAGGCAGTGAAGATTGCGTGAAATTCTCTACGCCACTTGCGGAGCAATGGGGCGGATCTCGTGATCCGTCGGCTCACACGGGCAGAGCGCCCGAGGCAATGCAGGGCCCTTCTGTCGCGAGCCGGACTCGAGAGTCATTTGCCGGCCCGGAGCAGCGCCGACGAATGCCACCATTTATGCCAAGAATTATCTGGCACTGGCAGTGACAACTGTTATAGGATGCGGCGCCATTACAAATAATGTAGACGCCATGCGTTTCCGGTGCCTCTTCTTGAAAGGATGGCTCCCGAAAATGGTGCAGCAACCGTTCCTTGGAAGGTCAGGTCGCAGGGGCTGTTGGGTGCCAGTGGCTTACCTCACCTTTACCTTTGCTTTCGCCGCCGCCGCGAGCTTGGCTCAGAAACCGCCAGAGGCCACGCATGGCCCTTCTGTCGCGAGCCGAACTCCGGAGTTTGACGCGCCCGCCAGTGAGTTTGCCGGCTCGGAGCAGTGCCGCGCCTGCCACAAAGACGAAGCAGTGCAGTATGAGAAGACCAGTCACTTCAAGGTTGTGGTCCACGGCAAGGACTACATTCATGGGTGCGAGGCCTGCCACGGCCCGGCGAAGGCGCACGCGGATTCGATTCAAGCTGCACATGGCGACGATGCCGCGATAGCAAAGGCTCTAAAGGAACATCCGATATTCTCCTTTAAAGGACTAAATGCTAAGCAAGTAAGTGAACAATGTTTAGGCTGTCATCAAAACAGTCTGGAGAACAGCAATTACAGCCGCTCTATTCACCTCAGCAACGGAGTTGGCTGCCTGGATTGCCATTCGGCCCACTATGCAACCGAGCCGAATAATCTACTAGTCAACAAACAGCCGCTTCTCTGCTATGGATGCCACACGGCACAGAAAGCTGAATTTGCTCGGCCATATCGTCATCGCGTGGACGTTGGTTTGATCTCCTGCAGCGATTGTCATAATCCCCACGGCAGCACAACCCAGAGGCAACTGCGCAAATCCGCAGGAGGTTTCGCAGTTTGCAACGACTGCCACACCGAGAAGATGGGCCCATTTGTCTACGAACATGTGCCGGTGAAAATCGAAGGCTGCGGAAGCTGCCACACCCCGCACGGTTCAACCAATCCGCGGCTGCTGCGAGTCAGCCAGGTAAACCTGCTGTGCCTGCAGTGCCATAGCCCGACGGCGCACAATCCAGTGCCGGAAGCTCCCAGTTTTCATAATCAGACGACCCAGTTTCAGGCATGCACCCTATGCCACACGCAGACTCACGGTTCTAACCTCGATCGTTTTTTCTTTAAGTAAATGGCGGACCGGATGAGCGACAGTCAATGCAGGCAACGGTTAAGTCATCAAGAGGAGAGAGTCCAGATGACCATCAAGGTTCCGCTAATTACGCTTGTTCTTCTGGGAGCGTTTCTTAGGCCGAGCGTTTCGTCGGCCCAAAGTTCATCCCAAGACGCAAGCGCCTCGTCTGGCACGGCGTCTTCCGCGAACTCACCGGCGGGCATTGAAACTGGGGAGTACAAAATCCATCAGTCCATAGAGTTTGGCGGCCGGGTCACCGATGTCAACGGCAGTACACCGATGTACGACACGCTGGTGAATCTGCAGAGTGGTTTTCGTCTGTTCGATCAGACCCTGTCGATGGATTCGTTGAACCACAGCGAGCCGTTTGACCGACTTAATCTGAACAGCTTTGGTTGGGCCGGCGACCCCAGTAATGCAGCGCGTCTACGTATCTCCAAGCTCAAGTGGTACAAGTTCAATGCCAGTTTCCGCCGAGATCAGAACTATTTCGACTACAATTTGCTGGCCAACCCTCTCAATCCATCGACTAGCACTCCCAGTATTCCGATTGATGTTTCGCCTCATGCTTACTACAACCGGCGGCGGATGTACGACTTCAATCTCGTCCTTTTGCCGCAGAACCGGGTGAGTTTTCGGCTGGACTATTCGCGTGTCCGAAACGAGGGTCCGTCGTTCAGCAGCCTGCACGTGGGCACAGAGGCCCTGCTTTTTCAGCCCACCAATACGACGGTCAATCAATACCGCTTTGGCGCGGATGTGAAGCTGCTACCGAGAACAACACTAAGCTACACGCAGGCTTTCGAATACTTCAAAGGGGACACCGACTACAGCCTTGCCCCCTTCGCGGTGTTTCCGCTGCCGAATGGCCAGCCAGTGAACCTAGGCGTGACTTGGGACACGGTAAATAGCAGTCCGTGCGGTCCGAGCCCTCCGGCAGTCACCGCGGGTATTGCCAACGACACATGCAACGGCTACTTCAACTATTCCCGAACCCAGCGCGTGCGTACTTCGATCCCCACCGAACAACTTACCTTGCAGTCAAGTTCCATCAAGAGGCTAGACCTGGTCGCTAGAGTTGAGTACAGCAACGCGGATATGCGAGATCCGACTGCAGATTTCTTCAACGGACTGGACAACTTATTCAACGTTCGCCAGGTTACAAACAACCAAGCCGACCACGGAACTTGGGTCTCGGTCACCACCGAGCTGGGCGTCACGTATTATGTGACCGAAAGCCTTCGAATCATCGATACCTTCCGTTTCAACAATTACCGCATCCCAGCTTTGGCTGCCCTTTCGCAAACCAATTTGTTCAACGCGTCCACAATTCCCCCACCGGGCTCATTGATGAATCCGCCGGTAACGTATCCGGGCACGCTTCCGCTGCACACGTCTACGTTCGCCTCCTCCCCCCCGGACCTTATTAATGAAACCTTCAATTGGTTCCTAGGGGAGAACTCGAAGACCAACGAGACCCAAATTGAATACGACTTCTCGACTAAGATCGGTGCTCGCTTCGGTTACCGGTATCGTCATCGTGAGCCTACGAATCGGTTTCTCAATACGTCGTTCGAGACCTTCTTTCCGATTCTGTCGACACGCGGGGACTGCGCCGGGGTGCAAGCAAATCCGAATGTGCCCTGTAGCACAACCGTCACCGACTCCGAAAACAACCTCTACAACATCCATGAGCACACGGGATTATTGGGTCTCTGGGCACGACCGACGCGCGGTATACGTGTGAATGCGAACGTGGAGTTCATGTCGGCTGATCAATTCGTAACTCGCATCAGCCCGCGGCATGAGCAGCAATACCGTGCAAACGCCTCTTATACGCCGTGGCCGTGGGTGAATCTCTCGGCTAATTTCAACATCCTGGAGCGCAGCAACCACACTGGTGACATCGACTTTACTGGCCACAGTCGCACTTACGGTTTCAATACGATGATCTCGCGCAGTGACCGAGTGGGCGTTGATCTGGCCTACAATTACCTCGACTACCAGCAAAACGCCAATATCTGCTACGCCGGGAACCCTGAGCCGGGCTCTTTCACCTGCATCAATGATCCAACGGTGTTTGAGGTTCTGGGCTATTACAAGAGCCATACCCACTTTGGGTCTGCGAATCTGATACTTAAACCGGTGCACCGGCTCACGACCAAACTGGGTTACGGAATTACGAAGGTCGATGGAAGCACGCTGATTCTGAATCCCCTGCAGCCGCTGGGACCTCTCGCGTCGACGTACCAGTTGCCGATGGCCTCCGTAGCCGTCGATCTTGCCAAAGGATGGAGCTGGAACCTGGGCTGGAACTACTACCAATACAATGAAGACTCGTTTGTCGGGCCGACCCTCCCGCGCTACTTCCACTCGAACCTGACCAGTTTCTCGCTGAAATACGAGTTCTGATCTGGTAGCCTGAGCGTCAAGCGGAGCTGGCAAACTCGAGAAATGTATAGTTTGGAGGAACAAGTGGATCGATCCAAGAGGGTGGTGGTCATTGCGGTATTGCTGGCTAGCACGGGCTTCATCTTGATTCTCGCTTCAGGGACCAGGGATTCTTCGCTTGTCTCTGCGGCACCTGCAAGCGCGCAGGACGTTTATTTGGACAAATGCTCCGTGTGCCACGCTCAGGACGGCTCGGGCAACACGGCAAAGGGGAGAAAGCTTAAGGTAAGGAATGTGCGATCGCCTGAGGTGCAGAAACTAAGCGAAGCGGAGCTGATCGAGATTGTGGCCAAGGGCAAAGGCAAGGACATGGACGGTTTCGGAAAGGAACTGGGAAGCGACATGGTAAAGCAAGTTGTCACCTACTACCTGTCGCTCGCAAAGCAGTAACGTGCAATAAGCAGATCGTATCAACCAGCGGCAAGGGGGGCGCCTAGCTTGGGATGGGCCGCTGACGGACACGGAGCCACTCCATTCCCACGAGTAGCACAGCGCTGATCCTGACACTTTTCACGGCGATGGCAGCCGTTCTCGGACTATTGACGGCTTTGCGCCCGGAACTAACAAGAGTGCGCGGTGGCAAGATTCTTGCTTTTGTGGCGCTGTGCACTTTGCCGGTGTTGGCAATGTGGGCGGGTGTCAACGAACACCTGGAGCGGTCGACTTCAACGCAATTCTGTCTTTCTTGCCACGTCATGACGGATTTCGGAAGAAGCCTCTACGTCGACGATAGGAGTTATCTGCCGGCCAGGCATTTCCAAAACAACTTTGTGCCCCGCGCTCATGCCTGCTTTACGTGCCACACCGACTACACGATGTTTGGGAATTACAAGGCGAAATGGAGGGGCGTGCACCACGTTCTGGTGCAGTATTTCGGGAAAGTCCCGAAACCGGAGGACATCAAGCTTTACACACACTACAACAACCGCGAATGTTTGCATTGCCATGCGGGGGCGCGCTCCTACGAGGAAGCTTCATCGCATAATAAGGCTCCGGATATGCTGGCGCTTGCCGCGTCGAATCAACTCTCCTGCATGTCCAGCAATTGCCACGACATAGTTCACGACGTGGGCACATTGAAAGACGCGACCTTCTGGACGCCAAAGGCGAAGGGGAAATGATAACTACATCGATCGAGCGGCGTATCCGCTGGTCCGGGATACTCGTTGTTGTCGGGCTGACCGTACAGATGTTGACGTTGCTCTGGACGCATCCGTTTGCGTTTGTATGCTTTCTTCTCGTTGGCTGCCCGTTGGTAGGCGCCGGAATGCTGCTCTATCTGTACTCGCTGGTTTCTCACGACGCGCCCTAAGGCCCGGTCCCTCGCCACGTTTGTGGCTCCGCTATAAGCAAGAGCTGAAGTGGAAATGAAGTTACTGCGTGACTCGCCGCTCTCAAACTAGACATGTCTAACCTACCTTTCGTGCCACGTAGGAGCTTAGGACCCGCATGTAGTTGCCGCGCTCGAAGGCGGCCGGATCGGATACGGAACGATGGCTCATACTTCCACGCATTTGTCGGATTGATTCGTATTCGTGGTCTTCCATCCAACGAACCAGATCCTTGAGGACATACGCCACGTGGTCAATCCCGTTCTGTAGCAGCGCGGAAGTCATCATCGCGACGTGCGCGCCCGCCATCATGGATTTCAGGACGTCCTGAGCGCTGTGCACACCGCCCGTAACGGCGAGGTTGGCGCGAACCCATCCATAGAGAATGGCGACCCAGTGCAGCCGCAATAGTAATTCTTGCGGATGGCTCAATGTTAGGCTGGGCACGACCTCGAGAGATTCAATATCGAAATCCGGCTGGTAAAAGCGATTGAAAAGTACCAGCCCGTTGGCACCCGCCGCGTCCAACTGTTTGCCCATGTTCGCGACCGCGCTGAAAAAGTACGAAAACTTCACCGCGACAGGAATACTGACGTTCGCTTTGACCTGTCGTATCAGATCGCAGTAGTTCCGCTCGACGTCGGCGCCGATGATATTGGGGTCGGTAATAATCGCGTAGATGTTCAACTCGATCGCATCGGCCCCGGCTTGGTCCATCAGGCCAGCGTACCGCGCCCAGCCGCCGGGAGAGACACCGTTCAGGCTGGCGATTACCGGAATTGAGACTCGTTCCCTCGCCCGTCGAATGAGTTCGAGATAACCATCGGCTCCGAGGTTATAAGTATGCAGGTCGGGCAAGTAGTTAACCGACTCCGCAAAGCTTTCGCTGCCCCGTGAAAGATCGGAATCAACAGAGTGGCTCTCCAGGTCGAGCTGTTCTTCAAAAAGGGAGGGCAGCACGACAGCGCCGGCGCCAACATCTTCGAGATGCCGAATGTTCTCCAACGACTCGCAGAGCGGAGAGGCCGAGGCAACAATCGGAGATTTCATCGGCAAACCGAGATAGGTGGTGGTGATATCGATCATTATTTATTCTCCTGCAGTTGCCGGTTGCTGCGTGGACAAGGCAGAGCTCCGAGGGAGCGCCGCCGGGGGTTTCTGCGTTTCCACTTCCGGACATAGCAGCGCGGTTGGCGTAGACTCGCCATTGCCGATGGACATCCTCCTGAGCGAGGTGGAGTAGTTCACGGGCGGCCTGAGGATTGCTTCGCGCCAGCATCGTGTAGCGGGCTTCATGATATGCGTATTGCTTGAATGGAATACTGGGCGCTCTGGAATCGAGCTGAAATGGATTTTTTTCCTCCAGACGCAGCTCGGGGTTGTAATGCATGAGGGGCCAGTAACCTGAGAGCATCGCAGCCTTTTGCTGCGCCATGCCCTGGCTCATGTCATAGCCATGGGCAATGCAGTGGCTATAAGCGATGATCAGTGACGGACCGTTATAGGCCTCCGCTTCGAGGAATGTCTTCACAGCGTGCGTATCGTTGCCTCCCATAGCCACGCGAGCAACGTAGACCGATCCATAGCTGATGGCCTCCATTGCGAGGTCCTTCTTGCCGCCACGTTTGCCTCCGGCGGCAAATTTTGCCACTGCGCCGCGCGGCGTCGCTTTGGACATCTGCCCGCCGGTATTCGAATAAACCTCCGTATCAAGTACCAGGACATTGATGTTCACCCCAGAACCCAGGACGTGGTCGAGTCCACCCGCGCCGATGTCGTAGGCCCAGCCATCGCCGCCCACCAGCCAAACGCTCTTGCGAACGAGCGTGTCGGCGATCACGAGCAGATCGCGCGATGTGGGCGAATCTACTGCACTGAGCCTCTTCTTTAACTCGGCTACACGTACCCTCTGAGCTTCGATTCCTGCCTCGCTCGATTGGTGCGCATTCAGAAGCCCGTTCACGAGAGAGTCACCGACGTGTGAGGCAAGTCGAGTCACCAGTTCGTGCGCGTAGTCTGCCTGTTTGTCCAACGCCAGCCGCATGCCCAGACCAAACTCTGCGTTATCTTCGAAAAGCGAATTGGACCATGCAGGGCCCCGTCCTTGGGAATTAAGGGTGTATGGAGTCGTAGGCAGATTGCCGCCGTAGATCGACGAACAGCCTGTTGCATTCGCAATCATCAAACGGTCGCCAAAGAGCTGGGTGAGCAACTTGATGTAGGGCGTCTCACCACAGCCGGCGCAGGCCCCGGAAAACTCGAAGAGTGGTTCCAACAGCTGGACGTCTTTGACCTGACTGTGCGAGAGCTTGTTTCTGTCCGCATCAGGCAGTTTGATGAAGAACTCCCAATTCGCGCTCTCGACTTCGCGAAGCGGTGCCTGCGTTTGCATATTGATGGCTTTATGTTTTGCCTCGCTCTTGCTCTTGGCGGGGCAGACCTCAACGCAAAGCTCGCATCCGGTGCAGTCTTCCGGAGAAACCTGCAGCGTGTAACGGAGACTTTCGAAATCACGCCAGCGCGGCTTTTCCGACTTGAACCCAGCCGGGGCATTCCCCAGGAGCGAGGCGTCATAGAGCTTCGCCCGGATGACTGCATGGGGACAAACCAGGACACATTTGCCGCACTGAATGCACAGCTGTTCGTCCCAGACCGGAATCTGTTGCGCGATATTTCGCTTTTCCCACATTGCCGTACCCGTCAGGAAAGTACCGTCCACGGGCATAGCGCTCACGGGCAGAAGGTCACCGCGACCAGCGATCATAGAACCAATCACATCCCGCACGAACGCCGGTGCACGGTCAGGGACGGAAGGCAGAACTCTCAGCCCACTGGTCGCTGCAGAGGGAACGGTGACCTGGTAGAGATGACTTAGGGTATGATCCACGGCAGCAAAGTTCTTGGCTACAACGGCCTCACCTCGTTTTCCGTAAGTCTCGTGAATAGCATTCTTGATGGCTTCAATCGCCTGCTCGCGAGGCAGAACTCCGCTTATGGCAAAGAAGCAAGTCTGCATGATGGTGTTGATCCGGCTGCCCATCCCTGTCTCGCGTGCAACCCTGTAGGCGTCAATCAGATAGAACTTGAGGTTTTTCTGGATCATGCTTTCCTGCGCGGACCGCGGCAGGTGGTCCCATATTTCGTCCGCCCCAAAGGGTGCATTCAGCAAGAACGTGCTACCGGGTTCGGCACAGTCCAAAATATTCATGCGCTCGATAAATTGGAACTGGTGGCACGCGACGAAGCTAGCTTTGGTAATCAGATAGGACGACCGGATCGGACGAGGACCGAAGCGGAGGTGTGAAACCGTGACCGACCCCGCCTTCTTCGAGTCATAGACAAAGTACCCCTGGGCATAGTTGTCCGTATTCTTTCCGATAATCTTGATCGAATTCTTGTTCGCGCCCACGGTTCCGTCAGATCCCAGTCCAAGGAACAGCGCGCGGACCGTGTCGGGATCCTCAGTGGAAAACTCAGGGTCGCAGTCCAAGCTGGTGTGCGTCACATCGTCGTGAATCCCGACCGTAAAATGATTCTTCGGCGTAGATTTCTTGAGTTGATCAAAAATGGCTTTCGCCATAGCTGGGGTGAATTCCTTCGACGATAGACCGTAGCGGCCGCCGATCACCCGCGGAAGAATCTGTGAAGCCGTGCGATCCGCCAGCCTCGATTCACTCGACGCGGTCACCACATCCTGGTAGAGCGGTTCGCCCAGGCTGCCAGGTTCTTTGGTACGATCCAGGACGGCAATGGTCCGCACTGTCTTCGGAAGTGCCGAAAGAAACGCTTCTTTCCCGAAAGGCCGGAAAAGCCGGACTTTCAGGAGCCCGACCTTTTCGCCCTGCTGCTGTAGGTGTTCTATGGTCTCCTCAACTGCCCCAGTCCCCGAGCCCATCACTACAATCGCCCGTTCGGCGTCGGGAGCGCCGACGTAATCGAACAAGTGGTAGTTCCTGCCTGTGCGTTGTGCAAAGCGATCCATCACGTCCTGTACGATCGTCGGACACGCTCGGTAGAAAGGATTGATGGCCTCGCGCGCCTGGAAAAAGACATCGGGATTTTGCGTCGTGCCGCGCAGCAACGGGTGATCGGGCGATAGAGCCCGCTGCCGATGCTGGCGGACCAAGGTGTCGTCGATCAGTGCGCGCAGGTCGTCATCATCAAGCAGTACGATCGTGTTTACTTCGTGGGAGGTGCGGAAGCCGTCAAAAAAATGTAGGAAGGGAATGCGCGACTCAAGCGCGGCCGCCTGGGCAATCAGCGCAAAATCGCTGGCTTCCTGCACAGAATTTGAACAGAGAAGTGCAAAACCTGTCGCGCGCGCGGCCATGACGTCACTGTGGTCGCCGAAGATCGAGAGAGCATGGGTAGCCACCGAGCGTGCGGCTACATGAATCACGGTCGGCGTCAGCTCACCCGCGATCTTGTACATATTGGGAATCATGAGAAGCAGACCTTGCGACGCGGTAAACGTAGTCGCCAGCGCCCCGCCTTGGAGCGCACCATGCAGAGTTCCGGCGGCGCCTCCCTCACTTTGCATTTCGATGACGGTGGGGACCGACCCCCAGATGTTTTTGCGTCCTTCCTCTTTCCACTGGTCCGCCCACTCCCCCATGGGCGAAGCGGGGGTAATGGGGTAAATGGTAATCACCTCATTGAGCCGGTAGGCCACTGAGGCGGCAGCTTCGTTCCCATCCAGAATGGCAGTGTTACGGGTCATGTTCTTCCCCGGCTGCATCAACAATCCTTTTTATCGGGTGCGGCTCAGAAGAACAGTGGTTGGCGTCACCGCGGGGAGTGACTGCAATCACTGCCGGATTCTCCTGAAATGCCTATAAACGTTTGTTGTGCAATAGCACTGCTATCTTGAGAGGAGGCCACCAGTGGAAGCCCTTCGGACTAACAAACGCATCTCGCTCAGCAATATCCTGATTACAACCGATTTCTCCCAGGTCTCGAAGACTGCCCTAAGGTATGCGATAGCTTTAGCTGGCCAATATGAGGCAAAGATCGTTGTGGCGCACGCCCTCAGCCCTGAGCCGCACCGCAGTGTGGCCATGGATCCCCTGCCCGTTGAAGCCGACCCGGCGTGGCTGGAAGCGGAGTCGAAACTTGCGGCATTTGTTCTCTGCAACTCTCTAGGGGTGAGACCCGCCAAGGTGCTGTTAGAGCGCGGGGACTTCTGGAGTGTGATTTCCGACATCATTCAGAAGAATAAGATCGACCTCGTGGTTGCGGGTACGCACGGCCGACAGGGACTGAAAAAGCTAGTGATGGGATCGGAGGCGGAGAAAATTTATCGGAGGGCGACTTGTCCCGTACTGACAGTAGGCCCTCAAGTCCCTCCACTGAGGGGCATGAACTGGAAGCTCAAAACCATCCTCTTCCCGACCGATGGCTCGGACACGTCGCTGCAAGCTCTTCCGTATGCCTTGTCTCTGGCCGAAGAGAATGAGGCCAATCTGATTTTCTTACAGCTGATGCCTCTGGCTCCTTATCAGTATCAAGAATCTGAAGAAGCCAGCACTCGGGAGGCGCTGCGGGCTCTGTTGCCTGCAGAAGCAGAAGCCTGGTGCAAACCTGAGTTTGTAGCGCGCTTTGAGTTTCCCATTGAGGGCATCCTGCGCCTCGCCGAGGAACGTGACGTGAATCTGATCGTTATTGGAGTGAGGAAATCGGGTGAGACCGCCATGCAGGAGCACCTGCCGTGGCCAATCGCTTCTCGAGTGGTTGCTCAAGCGCGGTGCCCGGTACTCACGGTGCGCGGCTAGGATGGAGCGGATGGCGAAGCACAGCGGAATCCCACTTCGTCGAAAGGAAGGCTGTTATGAACGCGACAAACAGCAGTCGGCCAGCCCTCCGGTGGTTGGCGGCTGGCGCCGGCCTTGCCACCGCTCTGTATGCCATACACACCGGTTTCATCTGGTTGCGCTATGGACACCCGGCAAGTCCGACTAGCGACGAGACAGACCGGTTTGCTCGATCAGTTCATCCCCGCATATGAGGCGGTGGAACGTCATCATGTGCGCGTCGCCGCGCCGGCCGAGATTACGCTAGCGGCGGCATGTGACATGGATCTCTGGCAATCGGCGGTCATCCGTGGCATTTTCAAAGGCCGGGAGTTGATCGTGGGCAGCCGCCCGGACAATGTTTGCCGTCCACGGACGTTGCTGGCCCAGGCAAGGGAGTTGGGGTGGGCTGTACTGGCCGAGATCCCTGGTCGCGAGATTGTCCTGGGCGCAGTCACGCGTCCGTGGGTCGCCAACCCGGTCTTCCGCCCGCTGCCGGCCCATGAGTTCGCCAGCTTTCATGAGCCCGGCTACGCAAAGATCGTGTGGACGCTGCGTGCCGATCCGATCACCGCTACCGAATCGGTGGCCCGCACCGAGACCCGCGTCACGACCACCGACCAGGCTGCTCGCGCGGCATTCCGGCGCTACTGGTCTTTCTTTTCGCCGGGTATCGTATTGATTCGCTGGATATCACTCGGGCTGGTGAAAACTGAAGCTGAACGCCGGATGCGCTCTGGAGAAGAGCCTCAAAAGCGCCGAATTGCAAGGGACGCTCTGACCATTGGGTGGGCAGCTCACCGCTCCTGAAGGCCCATGCCAGCTCTGGTGCGGACCGTCAGTACCGGACAGCTTGAAAACGAAATGATCTCGTACGCCCGGTCGAGCAGATGTGTGGCCCAGGGCTCCTCGGGACGAACGTCCATGACGATCAAGTCGGCGGCGATTTCCTCTGCGACCCGGAGAATGCGCACTGATGTGTTCTTCGTGACCTCGATTCGAAACCTTGGCTCTATGGAAAGATCCTCGTCTGACACGAGTTGGCGCAGCAACTGGTAATCGGGCTTCAGCCATTGATCATTCGATGACTTCGGCTCGTCCTGCTCGACGATGTGCAGGAGCGTCAGTTGGGCGCGGTATTGCCGGGTCAGAGAGATCGCATAATCCAGTCCTCCGTGCGATTCTTCTCTTAAGTTTGTGGAATAGAGAATTTGTCTTAGGTTCAGGCTAGAACTGGAAGGACCAACCTGGGGTCCTACCGTCAGCACGGGACACGTGGTCTCGCGAAAAACCTCTTCCGCAACCGAACCCAGAAGGATTTTGTTGACGTGAGTCTTCCCACTCGCTCCGACAACAACAAGATCGATGTGATTGCGTTGAACCAGGTCCCTGACTTCCTCCCACACCTGGCCCTGCCTTAGCCACATGTGGTGCGGAACATCTCCGAGCATGATGGTTAAAGAATTGAGTCGCTGCTGAGCCACCGTCGGAAGCTGCTCAAACAAAAGAGAGCTTTTGGCTGGGGACACAACATCGGATAGCTCGCGCGGGACTACATGCAGAATATGAACTGTGGCATGGAACTGTCGCGCGAGCGGGAGAACATAGTTAAGTGCCGAGAGCGCACCCGGCGCCAAATCGGTGGCAACCAGGATGTTCTTTAGACTGACTTCTGCGGGAGCGCTCAATACTGGCATCTCTCTACCCCTTTCTCTGATGGAAGCTCTCGTGGTCGAATTTACATCAGTCCAATTTCGACGGGGTCGACCATTGGACCTTTCGCCAAACCTGGGAAAGCTTAGCAAGTGGCGAAGTGGCCGTCCGCAATTCGGATCACTTCTCGCTGTGATTCACATCACAACGGAACAGCGACGTGTGATCCTGATCACGCGGGGCCGTGATGATGACTACGGCATCCCACAGCCGTCTGTGCGACCCTAACTCTCGTAAGGTGAGGTGGCATATGGCGCAAGACGAGCATGACCTGCTGGACCTTCTTAAATTCGAGCTAAAATTTCTGGAGGACGGGGGCTATAGACGATCTCCCCGCACACCGTGGCGTGCTCCCTATATCTTCGAGGACTCGCCTACCTGTCCCAACTTCGCCGATCCTGCCCGCCCACAGCCCTGCACCGAGTGTCCGTTGATGAGGTTTGTTCCCAGCGAGCTTAGAGACCAGGTTTCACCCTGCCGGCTCATTCCACTGACGGATAAAGGCGAGACGATCGATTATTTCTACCGTTGTGGCACGCAACTGGAACTCGAAGAAGCCGTCGCTGGCTGGTTGCGCAAGCAAATTAGCCAGATCGAAGAACAGCACGAGGCTGAGCATTCGAGGAGCAATTCGAATGAAGTAGATCGCCTTCGTCAGCGACAGTGGCTGGCATTCGCGGGAAATTTGTACTTTCTTGCCAATCGCCA
Organism: uncultured Acidobacteriota bacterium; assembly: GCA_963696025.1. Taxonomy (GTDB): domain Bacteria; phylum Acidobacteriota; class Terriglobia; order Terriglobales; family Acidobacteriaceae; genus JABCYV01. Next base: position 231,310 of record CAVOII010000010.1, on the reverse strand, counting down.
TCGCGAGAATCAGAATTACGTGGCGGCGCACGCACTATACAGCCGTGCGCTCGCAGCGGCAGAGCACGTCGTGGCGCCTGGGGATGACGGGCGCTCTCTTGTCGAACGAATCCGAAAAAACCAGCGAGCGGCGTCCGAGATAGTGCACGACGCGGAGAGGGGCCTCGAGCAAGCCCCGTCAGAAGAACTGCGGATGATGGGTCGATAGCTTCATGACGCAACAGAAGCGAAATCGCGGCCACTGAGATTGCGCTCGATGTGGGATCATTTTTCAACAACATGGGGTTTCAGGACCAGGATGCCGTCGAAGGCAGGAGGCTACGCGTCGAAGACGTTTCTGATTGTTTCTCTGCTACTCCTTCTTGGGTTTTCTGCCCCGGCACTGCAAGGCCAAATATCCCCTAAGGCGGCGCCGGTTGGACCGTTACACAATTCCTGTCGATGCGGTTCGTCAGGCCAGCCCATACAACCCACGGTTGTGATCTAGGTCACGTCACAACGTGACGACGATCATCGCAGCCCGATCGGCGCTGTGCGAGGCTACCTCATCTCGAGAGGTGACGTAATGACACAAGATGAGCACGAAATGCTGGAACTCCTCAAGTTTGAACTGAAATTCGTGGAAGATGGAGGCTACGGGCGGTCTCCCCGCACACCGTGGCGTCCTCCCTACATCTTCGAAGATTCGCCCAGCTGTCCCAACCTGGGCGATCCCGCTCGGCCGCATCCGTGCAGCGAGTGTCTATTGATGAAGTTCGTTCCCAAGGAGTTGCAGAATGAGAACTTCCCGTGCCGCTTTATACCGCTTAACGAAAAGCACGAAACGATTGATTCTTTCTATCGCTGCGGCACGCAGCTCGAGTTAGAAGAAGCTCTCGCCGGCTGGTTGCGGAACCAGATCGCTCAGATCGAACAGCCACTCGCGACGCCGAAGGGCTTGTTGCAAGAAGAACACAGCGAATTCTCCAAAGAGGTGGCACATGGGGCAAGATGAGCGCGGCATCCTGGATGTTCTGAAGATGGGGCGGGCGGTTGTTCAAAATCCGAGTACGGAACAGCTGCCAGATGAGGAGCAAGCTGGCAGGCGCGTCCTCGTCGTGGATCACGATGAGAATGTGCTCATCGCTCTGAAGCAGCTGCTGGGAGAGGCCGGTTACGACACCACCACCGCCCGGGGCGGGTTGAAGGCATTGCAGCTGTTGAGGCAGCGCACCTTTGATCTGGTGTTGCTGGCTGACAACTTGCTCGACATGAGTGGCGAAGAGGTTGTGCGGCAGGTCAGGAGCGGGAAGGACGGGGACGCCGGTCGTATTGATGCAGAGCGTGCCGCCTTCTGACGACCTAGCTGTGCGATACGCACGTCTGGGTGCGTGTTCCTTCATCAACCGGTGCGATCCGGAAGCAATCGTAGAACTCGTGCACAACTATTTCTCGCGTACTCGGTCGTTACGTGCGCTCACTTCTAATAATTAAAGGCCGAACCGGAAGACTGTGATGTCGCTCCCCGGGGGCATTGCCCGTTATCTGCGGCTGGCCCGTAAGGACAAGGAGCTGCCGCTCCACGCAGAGTCCGGGAGCAACGAGGTCTCGTTTAGGAGTTCAGCATTTTCTCCAAGGCAGGTTTATTGCGAATGATCAGGGTTGAGCCCTTCAATTGTAACAACTGCTTTTTCTTGAAATCAGAGAACAGGCGGCTGACCGTCTCGCGCGTGGTGCCAATCATCTCTGCGATTTCTTCATGCGTCACCGTCAATTTCAGATGTGCAGGCTCGTTCGCGTTTCCTCCGGCGGGCGACCAGGAGAGCAGCAGCTTGGCCAACTTCTCCGCGGGTGAACTCGTCAAGTCCGAGAGTGCGGATTTCCTCATATGCGGAGTAGTAGTTGCGGCTGAGTTGCTCTGCAACTCGCAGTGCCACCTCTCCGTGCAGGCGCAGGAAATTCAGTAGCGCGTCTCGAGAGATGAAGTTAGCCTGGCCGGGCTCCATCATCTCGGCGGTCACTTCATAAGGCCGATTGGAGATCGTAGCGTTCAGACCCAAGACGTCCCCAGCCTCCGAGATCTTGGTGATGATGGTTTTGCCATCGCTCGATGACGTGAACAGTTTGGCTTTTCCCGCGCAGAGCACAAACACCCCACGCGGCTGCTGGCCCTCGATAAACAGCATCGTCGATTTCGGATACACCGCGGTGGACTTGATCTCATTAAGTTTTTGTATTGCCGGCAGAGGCAGATTGCAGAACAGATGCTCCTCGCGCACAGGACAACTTAGACAATTATCGATGATATTTAAGCCGTAAGGGGCACGCATCCGGCACCATCCAATTGGGCGTATTGTAGCACCCTCTGTGTGATTAGCATCACGAACAGCCGTGATCTGGGCCACCGCTTTGATGCGTCTCCTGACACACAATCATTGGGAACAACGGCCGTGGTAACAGTGACCTTTCATCCTCGGAATCGGTTGGCGAAGTAGTAATCGCGGCCCTTGGGAAAATGCAGGCTGGAGCCGGAGTTGCCGAATGGAAAATAAACATAAATACCGCGTTGTAGCTTGGTGGGCTTCTGGACAGACGGGTATCGCCAAGTCTGAGTCGGCCCCTAACGCAATTCATTTCACCGCGCCACCGCAGTTTGGGGGTCTGGAAGGCAGATGGACACCCGAAGACCTGCTGATGACTGCGCTCGCTAGTTGCTTTACGACGACGTTCCACGCAATCGCGGAGTACTCGAAATTCGAATACACGGACCTGGCAGTCGAAGCGGAGGGAACCGTCGGTAAAACGGACTCTGGCTATTGCTTCAGCGAGATTGCCATCCGCCCCAGCCTGACGATTCCTCATGAAGAGCAACGGGAGCGGGCGATCAGTCTCTTGCATAAAGCCAAGGCCCTGTGTCTAGTCTCGCGTGCATTGGCAACACCTCAAGAGTTCGAAGCCCGCGTCGAGATCAGCAGACCCTCAGACCAGTCGGATGATCGCAAGCTCCATGTCCACTGATATCCTTGGCCAGAAGACTTTCGAAAATCAGCGGGAGGGAAGTCTGGCTGAGCAAACGCAGACTGCGGCGGAGAAGTCGGCGAAAGCTGGAACGAGATCCGGTTTGGACGCCTTGTTCGTTCCTGACTCTGTGGCAGTAATCGGCGCAACCGAGCGGCCCAGTACTGTGGGCAGAACCGTTCTATCGAATCTGATCGAAGGCTCTTTTCGCTCGAAGGTGTATGCCGTTAATCCCAGCCATTCGGAGGTTCTCGGCCTTAAGGCTTACAAGAGCATTGGCGACATTCCCGAGCAAGTTGACCTAGCCGTAGTGGTCACCCCGGCACTCACGGTTCCGCAGGTGATAGGTGAGTGTGTTGATGCGCGAGTAAAAGCCGCTGTTGTGATCTCGGCGGGCTTTCGAGAGCAAGGGCCGGAAGGCGTAGCGCGCGAGCAACAAATCCAACAGCAATTGCGCCGCGGCGCAATGCGCCTGATCGGTCCCAACTGCCTAGGCATCATGAATCCGGCGATTGGCCTGAATGCCACGTTCGCCAAAGGCACGCCCAAGGCTGGCAACGTCGCCTTCCTGAGCCAGAGCGGTGCGCTGCTGACCGCAATCCTAGACTGGAGTCAGCGCGAAGAAGTGGGCTTCGGCGCGATCGTCTCGACCGGCTCAATGTTGAATGTAGGCTGGGGCGACTTGATCGATTATTTTGGCAATGATCCGCACACTCATAGCATCCTGGTTTACATGGAGTCGGTGGGCGATGCGCACTCGTTTCTCTCCGCCGCGCGCGAAGTATCCCTGAGCAAACCCATTATCGTGATCAAGGCGGGACGCTCCGAGGCGGCTTCCCGCGCCGCAGCCTCGCACACCGGTGCCCTCACAGGAAGTGACGCAGTCCTAGACGCCGCCTTCCGACGCTGCGGTATCTTGCGAGTGCACAACATCGCCGACCTTTTCTACATGGCAGAAACTCTCAGCAAGCAACCTCGACCCACAGGGCCGCGGCTCACAATCGTAACCAATGCTGGCGGACCCGCCGTTCTCGCGACGGACGCGCTTGTTGCCAATGGCGGTCAGCTGGCCACACCTTCCGAAGAGAGCTTGCGGAGTTTGAATCAATTTCTGCCACGGCATTGGAGCCACAACAATCCGATTGACATTTTGGGCGACGCCGATGCCAAGCGTTACGCGAAAGCGCTGGAAATCGCGTCGAAAGATCCCAACAGCGACGGTTTGCTAGTGATCCTCGCGCCGCAAGGAATGACAGACCCGTCTGAAGTCGCTGAACGTTTGCAACCCTTTACCCAAGCCACGGGAAAACCGCTGCTCGCAAGTTGGATGGGAGGGGCCAGCGTCGCCCAAGGTGTGAAAGCCCTCAATACCGCAGGCATTCCGACCTTTCCTTATCCTGACACCGCCGCGCGCGTATTCACCTACATGTGGCGCTACAGCTACAACCTGCGCGGCCTCTATGAAACTCCCACGTTGGTGGAATCTCTGGATCCTGAGGCCTGCCGGACGCGGGCGGCAGAGGTGGTCGATCAGGTCCGGAGCCGGGGGCGGGTGCTGCTCACAGAGCTCGAATCGAAGCAAATTTTGGCGTATTACGGGATTCCCACGGTCGAAACCCGAGCCGCTACGACCGAAGACGAAGCGGTAAAACATGCGTCAGAGATTGGCTATCCCGTCGTGCTGAAGGTTTTGTCCGAGACGATCACGCACAAAACCGATGTCGGCGGCGTCAAGTTGCGGTTGCAGGATGAGCAAGCAGTGCGATCCGCTTTTCGCGCAATAGAGTCTTCCGTCACAGAGAAGGCCGGCCGTGACCAGTTCCTGGGCGTTGCCGTGCAACCCATGGTGCAGATCGAAGGCTACGAGTTGATCCTCGGGAGCAGCGTGGATCCCCAGTTCGGGCCAGTGATCCTGTTTGGTTCTGGGGGGCAATTGGTCGAGGTCTTTCGAGACCATGCCATTGCCCTTCCACCGCTCAATAGCACGCTCGCCCAGAGATTGATGGAGCAAACCCAAATTTTCAAAGCGCTCAGGGGCGTTCGCGGACGCCTACCGGTCGATTTGATCGCTCTGGAAAACCTCATAGTCCGTTTCAGCCAGTTGGTGGTGGAGCAGCCTTGGATCACGGAAATTGATCTGAATCCTCTGCTCGCCTCGTCGGAGGGTCTGTTGGCTCTGGATGCGCGCGTGCTCCTGCACGACCCGAGTTCGCATGCAGATGAACTCCCAAAACCGGCCATCCGTCCCTATCCGTCGCAGCACGTTTCACAATTCACCATGAAGGATGGCACGGAAGTCACGCTCCGGCCGATCCGCCCTGAAGACGAACCGCTGATGGCCAAATTCCATGAAACACTCACTGACCGTAGTGTTTATATGCGTTACTTTTCCTCATTGAGCCTGAGCTCACGTGTGGCGCACGAGCGCCTGGTTCGCATTTGCTTTGTGGATTACGATCGCGTGATGGCTCTCGTGGTGGACCACAAAGACAAGATCACTGGACAGCACCGTATTCTGGGCGTTGGCAGGCTGGTCAAACTTCACACCAAACCTGAAGGCGAAGTTGCCATCCTGGTATCGGATCAGTGCCAGAAGCAAGGTCTGGGGACCGAATTGCTGCGACGCACGGTCCAGATCGCGCGCGACGAAAAGCTTGGCAGCCTCTTCGCTGAAATGTTACGGGACAATGTTGCCGTCCAAAGCATTTTCAAGAAAGTTGGATTTCGTCTGCGACTGCTGGGTGACCCCTCATCCATATCGGCGGTGCTTGAGCTCTGAAACCTGTGACGCCGGTCACAATCCACTGTAACCACGCTCATACCTTCCCTGAGGCAAGAAGAATATAAATAGGATGAAAAAGGAGGGAGCCATGCCACAAACCTACGCATTACCGACAGAACGTGAGGAAACAGTCTCGACGATGAAAGCGCTGGTTTTTTATGGCCCGGGCCAGATCGGCCTGGAAACCGTTCCCATGCCGAAGCCCCGGGCGGGCGAAGCCGTAATACGAGTAACTCTTACCACCATTTGTGGCACTGACCTTCACATTCTAAGGGGCGAATACCCCGTCAACCCGGGCTTGATTATCGGTCATGAGCCCGTAGGTGTTATCCACGAACTTGGAGAGGGTGTAACCGGATACGAAGTTGGAGACCGCGTCCTGGTGGGCGCAATCACACCTTGCGGGCAATGCAATTTCTGTTTGGGCGGAAACTGGTCGCAGTGTGGCGGACCCCTGGGCGGCTGGAAGTTCGGCAACACGATCAATGGTGCTCAGGCGGAATACTTGCTGGTGCCGCACGCCCAAGCAAACCTGGCGAAGATTCCCGATGAACTGGCCGATGAGCAGGTAGTACTACTGGCCGACATTGCCTCCACGGGCATCTCGGCAGCCGAGAGCGCTGATCTTCAAATCGGCGATTCGGTAGCCGTCTTCGCCCAAGGGCCCATCGGGCTCTGCGCTACGGCTGGAGCGAAACTGAAAGGCGCGAGCCTCATCATCGCAGTCGAGTCTGACCCGGTGCGTACTGAGATGTCAAAACGCATGGGTGCGGACGTTGTACTCGACTTCACCAAAGAAAACGCGGTCGAGTGTATCAAGCACCTCACTCGCGGAAGGGGCGTCGATGTAGCTATCGAGGCGCTGGGAACCCAGACCACTTTCGAGAGCGCACTCCGCGTTCTAAGACCAGGTGGCACTCTCTCGAGCTTGGGTGTGTACTCAGGAAAACTCTCTGTGCCGATTGAACCATTTGCAGCCGGCCTCGGAGATCATAAAATCGTCACAACGCTCTGCCCGGGCGGCAAGGAACGGATGCGCCGGCTGATGGAACTGGTTCGGCATGGGCGGCTGGATCTGACCCCGCTCCTGACGCACACGTTCGCGCTCGATCAGATCAACGAGGCGTATCAGGTCTTCGCTGAAAGGCGCAACGGTGTGATAAAAGTTGCAATCAGGCCCTAGTTAGGAATCCGGGGAACCCCAGACTGGTCAAACGAGGGTTCCCTAATTCCCTGTTCCTTCCCGCAGGACGAGCTACAAACCGACCGATTTACCCAAGCACGGGGACCTTAGTCACAGATCATTGTGGCGCAGTTCTACCTAGGAATTAACTGGCACTGAGAGTGACAATCGTTGCCGGAATCCGACAATTAATCGTAGCACCAAACTCGGTGCCCAATTTGGGATCCTACTCACAAATGGCATGGCTGTCTCATGCTGTTTCCACTATTTTGTGATTCTGATCACACAGCTGAGTGAGCGTCGCCGCTGCGACGAGGTGCCCATCTCGGTGAGAATCGCCCCCGTACTGAAATCACTGTACTTAGGACCGAAGGCACCAAGATCAACGCTTTTTAGGAGGACGTCAGATGCTCAAGCGCCATCAGACAAGAGTAATGGTTTTCTGCCAGCTGCTGTTGGCACTATTTGTCAGCAGTGATAGTTATGCCATTCCTGCCTTCTCACGCCAGTACGGCACTTCCTGCAGCACCTGCCATGTGGATTTCCCCAAGCTCAACGATTTTGGCAAGGCCTTCAAGGATGCCGGATTCAAGTTTCCTAAAGATGACGAGACTTTCATCAAGATTCCGCCGGTGATGTTGGGATCTCCGGCCCAGAAAGAACTGTGGCCCCACACCATATGGCCGGGATCCATTCCCGGATTGCCACCGATCGGCCTGCGCTTCAATACGTTCTTCCAGGTAACGAGCAATAATCGGAACAACTTCAATGCTCAGCTTGCGCCCGGCACGGTAGGACCCTTCATCCCGCGTACGGACTTTCAGCCAGGTTTCTTTAGCATCTTCACTGCGGGTAATTTCGGAAGCGGTATCGCTTTCTGGGTGGACGATGATATCAGCGTCTCAGGCGCAAATGCCAATGGAGGCTTGGGCGACGCCTACCTGAGGTTCGTAAACCTGGGCCGCTTTCTTAAGTTGCCGACTGACTCGCTGACGCTGAAAGTCGGGCAGTTCGAACTCGAGCTACCCTTCACCCAGGCTCGCTCCTATGACATCAGCCCTTATGACATCTACTCTCAGGCCAACATCGGAGCCGTGAACCCACTGTATCCGCAGCAGTTTGTCAACAACAGTTTTACTCTGGCCGGTCCGGGACGGGGAGTGGAACTGAGCGGCGGCCACCACTATGGGGGCTACCGCTATGCGATCGCGATCGTGGACCAGAACACGAGTGGGACACCGCCCACCAACTACCCAAACGTTCCATCGGGAACAGGAGGCAACAGTGGAGGTGTCGGTTTCTTCTCGGACTCGAACTTCAAGGATTTGTATGGACGCCTGGCCTATCGCTTCAACCTTGAACGTGACCCAGCCAGCCGTCATGAGGTGCAAGCCGCAGGAGCTACTGGTCCGCGCGATCACACCTACCTAACCCTAGGTTCGTACTATTTTTACGGGCGTTCGGTGCAGCGCGCCCAGGGCTCCTTGTCGAATACCACCACTCCCACTATTGTTCTAACGGCCCGCGAGCCTTTCTATCGTCTGGGCGGCGACTTCGATTTCAACTATCGCAAGTTAGACATCTACGGACTCTACATGTACGGGCACGACAAGGACATCGTCCCATTCATCCCCGCTGGTTTTACGTTTCCCAACGGATTCATCTCGGGGAGTCCAGCCACATTTTCCGGTGGTTTCATCCAGGCGGACTACCTAGTGTACCCATGGATGATGACCATCATGCGCTGGGATCGGGTGAGCTCGACAGCCGACTTCCTGAACGGGATTGGAGCAAGCGCCTCATCTCCTCCGCCCGTGCCTTTCTTTTCACCCTTCAGTTCAACGCGGAACCGGTTTAGCCCGGGCGTGCAATTCCTTATTCACGCCAATATCAAAGCGTCGTTTGAATACCAGGTGCGGCCCAAGCAGGTGGTCTACAATCCCGGCACCACGGTACAACTAGTAAGCCCGTTCCGTACGAACACGGCTACAGCAGCACTGGAATTTGTGTACTGACTTGCGGAGGAGCGCCTCCCCCACTATTTCTTTGAAACGAGGAGAAAGATAATGAAACGCAGTCTTGTCTTGGCAGTACTGGTGATGACAGCATTTGTGACTTCGGAAGCCGGCACGATCAGCGGGAAAGTCTCAGGCATCGCGGGTGAGTCGGTAGTTTATGTCGATGCGATTCAGGGCAAGACTTTCCCCGCGCCGACGCAGAAGCCCGTGATAGACCAGAAGGGCTTGATGTTTCAGCCGCATATTGTCGTGGTGCAGCAAGGCACGACCGTGGAATTCCTCAACAGCGACAGTGTTGCCCACAACGTGTTTTGGATTTCGGTGGGTGGCAACAAGAAACTCGGCCACAACTTGGGCACCTGGCCGAAAGGCGAACAGAAGTCGTTCAAGTTCGACACATCCGGGGTGGTGCCAGTGTTTTGCAATGTTCACCCTGAGATGTCGGCTTACATCGTGGTCGTTCCCACTCCCTACTTTGCGACTTCGGACCAGGCCGGGAGCTACAAGATTGAGAACGTTCCTGACGGAAGCTACACGGTGACGGCTTGGCACGAAGGGGCCAAGAACCAGTCCAAGCCGGTGTCGGTGTCTGGCGACGCCAAGGCGGATTTCACGCTGAGTAAGTAAGGAAAGCTACTGAGTGCGGGAGCGCAAGCAACAGAGCTTTCGCTCCCCAAAGAGGCAGAATGAAACGCTCGTCAATCATATTGATGAAAAACCTTGTGGCGATTTTCGCGATACTCTCACAGTTATTTGGTCAAACGGCTGGGCATAAGGACACTCCAGTAACGGCGGTAAAAGGCGAGAGCTGGATCAGCCATCTGCATAAGAGATTTAGCGACACCAGCATGGGAAAGACTTGGCATTCCGGGCCAGTTGCGCCCATGCCAGGAGAGAAACCCACTGGCGGGCAACAGAGACTCTCGCCCGATTTTGCGGCACGAACCATGACTTTCCACGGTTCCGATGTGTACCGCCTAAATTGCCGGGGATGCCACGAAGAGTCCGGTCACGGTGCGCCTCCGGAAATTAATTCCGTCATCGATCCGGTCCGGGCGACGTCTGTCGAAGTCATCATGGCGAGAATGAAAAAAGTCGGTATGAATATGAGTCGGGCAAACGCGACGCTGCTGGCGAAGCAGTCCAATACGGCGTTGCTAGACCGCTTCCACAAAGGTGGCCAGGACATGCCTCCGTTCCCTCAACTAAGCGAACCGGAGATCCGGTCTCTGCTCGCTTACCTGAGACAGCTTGCTGGCGTCCCCGGGGCAGAAAAGGAACAAGTAGCGATCAACGAGTCGCCCTCCCATGTAGGCGAACAAATCGTAAAATCTACCTGCCACATCTGCCACAACGCAGTGGGGCCGAACCCCAATCCCCAGCAAATTCTGGAAGGGACGATACCACCGCTTAGTACTCTCACCACGCGGACGAGCCTGCCTGAGTTTGTTCGAAAAGTCACCGCCGGCGCCCCCATCAGCATGGGCGCGGCGCCGCTGCCATATCGAGGAAGGATGCCAGTGTTTGACTACTTGAGCGAAGACGAAGTGGCGAATGCGTACTTGTACCTTACTCTTTACCCTCCGCAGGAATAGGAGAGCTGAATGAACAATATGTCCTACGCTCTGACTGCGACTATGGCCACGGTGTTTCACGTGTCAGGAATGATGTATGTGCAAGATTAGGTGTCTCACGCTGATCCTTGTTGTGGCTGCCAGCGCTGCCTCGGCACAGGTTCTTACCCCGGCTGAGATCAAAGATCCAGATTTGCGCTCGCTGCAGCAACAATACATGAACGATTTGAAGCTCGTGGGCCAGGACATTCTGGCGCTTCCGCTTGAGTATCACTTCTATTTGAGCCGCAAGTTGGATCTCGATGAATCCCAGCAACAGCAAGCTGATCAGCGCTCGATTCGATTTGACCGCTACAACGGCCAGACCGTACTGGCAGTGACTGGCAACTACTATGCTGCCTATCCTGAAAAGATTGGGGCTGACCAGCGGGCGCGCAGCACTTTTCTGAATGTAGTCATGCCGATTTTGAAGTCGGAAGTTCCGCGCTTCCAGGCAAACCATCAGGTACAAGGATATGCCGTGGAGATTTCCCATCACGTCCTCGCGAAGGTCATGGGGGTAACGATGGAAAGACCGGAAAACCTCATGGTGTTTTTGCCGCAAAGCGGCGCTCTCCGGCTTCTGGGTTCCAGGGATGAAAATGTCCAGCAGGCGGGGCTGATGCAGGGTCAGATTTTTCTCAACGCCCAGCCCGTCACCATTTGGCTCACTGGAGCAGGACCGCAGTCCGTGCTTGGCACTGACCCGGATACCGGCTCCACGGAACGTCGGGTGCCGCCTGCCGGAACTGAAATCACCCAGGCCAGCGAGGGTAGCGACGGACAAGCACCGGTGAGTACCCCCGCTCCAGTAGCAAAACGGAACGATGTCGTACCGATACCGGTGCGGGACACGTCACCGCAGGCGCTGGCGGCGCTGCAATCCTCCAATCAGGAACTGCTCGCCAAACTTGTGAAAGAGTTGGACTCGAAGGCGCACTTTGTCTCCTATGCGTCTCCGAGCTTCGTGGTTTTCCGCCAGGGCATTTATCTTGAGCTTTCTCTGAATACGGCTCTGCCCGAGTCCGCCGCGGGATCGCGCTACAAACTCGCCGCGATGGCGTTTGACGACCACGTGGCGCCCCTCATCCGTCCGACGCTGGCCTATTTCAAGGAAGAGCCGAAGTTCGACGGGATCAGTTTCAGTACCACCGTACACCTGGCGGGCAAATTGCCTGCCGCCGGCAAATCCCAGGCCGTGGAGTTTTTCTTTCCTTTCGCAGCGCTGCGCTGCTATGAGAAATACGACTGCACCGGGCAGCAACTCCTCGACGCAGGAACCGTGCTGATCAACGGAGAGCGCGTAGCGCTGGACCTGCAGATCGCTGAAGGTGGCCCTGGCCACTGAAAGCACTGACCCTTCAAGCGAGATAGCGAGCCGAGTCCATCAGCAGTCTCAAACCCATGAATGCGGCAGCCCCGTGACTGCAATCACAGCGGAGAGTGCCCGGCGTCACTGCTTTTCCATTCTTGTGAGCCTAATGTCGTAGCCATGATACTGGCTCGTCAAATACTCCGCTGCCAAAACAGAGCAGCCTCCGGGCCTCTACCAATCTGAACCGGAAAGGAGAATTCCCATGTTTGCCCGTATTGTTGAATTTATCCCGAAGCTGGAAAAGAAAGAGGAGTTGGTAAAAGTAATTCGCAACGAGGTTCTTCCCACTCTGAACAAGCAGAGCGGATTCATGGAGTTCCTGCCGTTCTTCCCCGAGACCAAGACTGAAAAGGTGATGGTCATCTCCCTCTGGACGGAGAAAAGGAACGCGGAGCGATATGAGCGCGAAGTGTTCCCAAAGGTCGAGGAAATCCTGAAGCCCTATCTGACCACTCCGATTACGTACAAGCCGTACAACGTCGAGACCACCCTGTGTGAGCACTTCGTGCATGCCCTGGCTGCCTAAACGGTCACGAGCAACACACAGGCCGACCGGAGCAGCACGTAGCTGCTCCGGTTCTTGGTTGCGGATCTCGCAGCCAGCGATGCTGGAAAAGCAATGACGTTAAGTTTGCGGACCCAAACGTCCAGTTCTCGAGGAGGGAATCACTGATTCGTGTGATCGAGATCACAGCAGAGACCAAGCCGGAGAATTAACCTCACGGTTGTTTGCCATACGCGTCTAGTCGGAGCAACGAGATGGTCATTCCTCAGTCACTTTTGCCCACAATGAATCCCGAACGTTACGACTTCACCCAGAATCCGATGCTGGTGTACTGGGAAATGACCCAGGCATGCATGCTGGCATGCCGGCACTGTCGCGCCAAAGCTATGCCTAGTCCAGATCCGCTGGAACTTACCCCCATAGAAGGCCTGGGCCTGCTGTCCCAGATAGCTGCATTTGGCGAACCCTTGCCACACTTGATTCTTACCGGCGGGGACCCACTCAGTCGCAAAGATCTGTTCCGAGTGATCGATGATGCCCGCGCATTGGGCCTGCAGGTTTCCATAACACCGAGTGTCACCCAGGCCCTTACCGAGAAGGCACTTGGCCTGCTGTGGGCGCACGGCATCCAGAGCCTTGGCTTGAGCCTCGACGGCTCCAATGCCGCTCGGCACGATACTATACGTGCAATCCCGGGATGCTTCGACCGGACGTTGGAGGTGGCGAGCGAAGCGGGACGGCTCAACCTTCCAGTTCAAGTCAATACCCTGGTGGCACAGGAAACTGCTGATGATTTGCCAGCAATTTACGAACTCCTGAAGACCTTTCCTGTAATGCGCTGGAGCCTGTTCTTTCTGATCTCGGTCGGACGCGGCAGGGCCTTGCATGAAGTCTCGCCTGAATGCAGTGAAGAGATCATGAACTGGGTGCTCGACCTCGGGCCGGAAGCACCGTTCGCGGTTAAGACAACAGAAGCGCCATTTTACCGGCGCCTCGCCTTGAACCGAATGCACGCTTCCGGTAGGACAGCCGCCGAAATTAAGAGAAGTTCGGTTTACCAGGGTCTCCAAGTTCGTGACGGCCACGGGATCGTCTTCGTTTCCCATCAAGGCGAGATTTATCCTTCGGGTTTCTTACCCCTGCGCTGCGGCAACGTACGAACCGGTTCTCTCATGGACACGTACCGGCAGGCACCACTCTTTCAAGCGCTGCATTCACCGGCGCAGTTCCAGGGAAAGTGTGGAAAATGTGAATTCAGCTTCGTTTGCGGTGGATCCCGCGCACGGGCCTTCGCGCGCACGGGCGATGCCTTGGAAAGTGATCCACTGTGTCCCTACCAACCGCCAATCGATGGGTATCGCCACGTGGTTGCTGATGAGCGCACACCGCATAGGAGCGACTTCTGAGCCATTGACAAACGTCTACACCAGTAGTCCTGGCCCTCGTCCGGGAATCGAGCCTGCTAGCCGGAAAGGCGTAACTGTTGATAACACTGCGGCTCGTAAGTCCCATTCCAGGCTTCCCATAGAGACCTATATCGCGGGGATCACGATCATGGCAATAGTGTCGCATCTGGTGCTGCGCTATGGGACACATGCGCCGCTTCGAGTTGCATTGGCTCCCCTGGTTGTCGCGCTGCTGATTGGTGGAACGCCGCTGGTTTTCGATCTGCTGAAAAAGCTGGTCAAACGGGAATTCGGATCGGACCTGCTCGCGGGAGTGTCGATTCTCACAGCTGTGACGCTGGGGCAGTACTTGGTAGCGGCCATCGTGGTGCTGATGCTTTCAGGCGGCACGGCGCTGGAAGAATTTGCAACGGCTCGGGCATCGTCGGTGCTGGACGCGCTGGCGCGGCGAATGCCAGGCGTCGCGCACCGTCGAGGAGCGAATGGCGCGACGGACGTGAAGTTGGAAGAGATTCGAATCGGCGACGTGTTGATAATGCTACCGCACGAAATTTGCCCGGTGGACGGTGTAGTGATCGAAGGCCGCGGAAAAATGGACGAGGCGTATTTGACCGGCGAGCCTTACGAAATCTCGAAAATGGCTGGATCGCAGGTGATTTCCGGAGCAATCAACGGCGACGCGGCGCTGGTCATCCGCGCCGAAAAGCTGGCCGTCGATTCGCGATACGCGCGGATCATGGAGGTGATGCAATCAACCGAGCAGCAGCGCCCACGTTTGCGGCGGCTGGGCGATCAACTGGGCGCATGGTACACACCAGTCGCGCTGATTCTGGCTGGGATCGCCGGGCTCATAAGCGGAGATATGTATCGCTTCCTGGCTGTGGTGGTGGTGGCGACGCCGTGCCCTTTGCTGCTGGCGATTCCCACAGCGATCATCGGGGCGATTTCCGTAGCGGCACGGCGCGCGATCATCATCAAGAATCCGATGGTACTGGAGCAGATCGATTCGTGTCAGACACTGATCTTCGACAAGACGGGCACGCTGACGTACGGACGGCCGACGCTCACAGAAATCATTTGCGCCGAAGGATTTGAGAGGCAAGATGTGCTGCGATTGGCAGCCAGTCTGGAGCACTATTCGAAGCATCCGTTGGCTGGAGCGATTGTCGGCGAAGCGGAAAAGCAGGAGACGAAGATCTTGGGGGTAACCGAATTGAGCGAGGCGCCGGGAGAAGGGCTGCGCGGGACCGTCGAGGGGCACACCATGCGCATAACAGGAAGGAAGCAAGCGGAAGAGGTGCGCGCAGTTTTGCCCGTGATGAGCAGTGGTTTGGAGTGCGTGGTGTTTATCGACGAACGCTACGCGGCGACGATGCGATTCCACGATGCGCCGCGAAGCGACAGCCGCTTGTTCATTCAGCATTTGAAGCCACGGCACGGAGTTCGCAAAGTGATGCTGGTTTCAGGCGATCGAGAGTCCGAGGTGCAGTATTTGGCGAATAGTGTCGGAATCAGTGAAGTCTGTGCGGGAAAGAGTCCGGAAGAGAAAGTGACGATCGTGAAACAGGAGACCGCCAAGGCGAAAACACTTTTCGTCGGAGACGGCATTAACGATGCGCCCGCATTGGCGGCGGCGACGGTGGGCGTGGCATTTGGATCACAGAACGACATTATTACAAAGGCGGCGGATGCAGTGATCCTGGAACCGTCTCTCGGAAAGGTCGACGAACTGATGCACATCGGCCGACGAATGCGACGAATCGCGCTGCAAAGCGCGCTGGGAGGCATGCTGGCGAGCACTGTGGGGATGATTGCGGCCGCGACGGGCTACTTGCCGCCGATTGGCGGAGCGATCGCGCAGGAGTTCATCGACTTATTCGCAGTGCTAAACGCCGTGCGGGTGGCGCTGCCGACCGACGATTTGCAGGACTTCTGAGGCCGCACTCGAACGATCATCCGGTAGATGTCGTCATGTATTTAGTATCGAAGTCGAGATGTGCTTGGCAGCCCAAACGTGACCCTGATAGACGTCGCAGATCCATAGAAAGTCGTTTACTGCGCGTAGCCATCTCTTCGAGTTCATCCCATCTCGGAGGAGGTTTTCCAGCGTGAACCAGCTTTTGTTCGGACGTTCTACGGCATTGTCCAGCTGACGAAGGATGGCTTTGGGCGGTCGGATGGATTTACCCTCGAATCTAGCCTTGACTGGTAGGGTTGGAAGCATTCATCCGGTGCGTGATTGGCCAGATTACGGGAAACGCTAGGCAACAAGGACGGAGCTTTGGAGTACTTCCGCAAAGCTTCGACAGCAATTTCGCACAATCCTCCCGCCGCGTATGCGGTTCCCTTCGCTAAGAAGAAGTTGCCCTAGGTGAGGGAATCGTATGCGTTTTAAGAAAATCTGCCTGTTTTTGGTTTAGATAGGCAATTTCTGGATGGGAAGAAGCGCTCCGTTGGCAGATGTGCTATCGCAGGGTGCTGGCATCACAAACGGAAGAAGGACAATAGCATTCCCGCAGCTCAGAATCTAACGGATCAAAGGAAAAAGTAGGCTATTCACGGCTCACGCAGTTCCAAGTAGGTTCCAGTCACTATTACGCTGAACCAGTTCGACCGATTTCCTATTTCGTCGGCTTGCAGACAGAACCTTGGGGTTTATGCCGCATCCACTTAATCTTCTTGCCGCGAGTTGAAAAGATGTAGATGCAGTCAGGCTCATACGAAAAGCAAACAGGTACGATTTACGGTTGGTTCTCCAGGGAACATGCCAGCCTTCCGATATATAGGCGTTTCAACAGGTCACTGCATTCTTGTTGGGATATTGCGATGATTCGCATGACGGCTTCTCCTAAGACACCTGCGCCGCGCGGGCAGACACGCCGCTTTTGACAACCAGACAGTCTAGACTACTCCGGGATCTTTGGCCGCCGTCTCAAAATGAAAGTAGCCTACTACGGGGTGAACAAGTGACCGACGCGAGCTCCTGTCGCTCGCGCGGAATCTCGGTTAGCCCCTTTGATTGGCATAGGGGCGGCGGCCGCCCGCCGACCCCCTGCCACACCACCGTGCGTACGGGTCCGTACACGGCGGTTCGAGTTGGTTGCGCTAAACAGCCATCCATCAACGTCGGAAGTCCAAGCGATTTGAAGTAAGCATTGGAAAGCCCAACAGAGACGGCCTTGGCCCGAGCCAGGTACCAAGGGCCACGTCCACTGCCAGCCGTGCTATTGGCGAGTCGCGGACGGACCCCCAGCGACAACAGATCGGCGCGGCGACGGCGTGGTGTTTTCCATTGCCGCCACATCGCTGCCCGCAGTCGTCAATCGGACCTAGCGGGTCAAGTACATCAGCTCATCGGGCGTTTCGCAGAAGCCAAAATAGCTGCGCCAACCTCGCAGATACTTTCAGGAGTGAGTTGGTGAGCAGCGCTCTCATAGGATAATGGGCAGTTACTGGAGGGGCTAGGATGGGAAGACGGACAAGTCTTGAGGGCTTCTGGGATCGGCCGCTGCAGGAACTGTTCCAACTACTACAGGCAACTCCGGCAGGGCTGACGACCGAAGAGGCCAGCCGGCGATTGCGTCTTTATGGCCCAAACAGCCTAGTCCAAGAGTCTCGCTTCGCGGCACTGCTCAGTTTGTTCGGTTTCTTCGCCAATCCCCTCGTCCTCATCCTCGTCGTTGCCAGCAGCGTATCTCTTGCACTCGGAGAGCACGTCGGCGGGCTGATCATCATCGCGATCGTACTGTTCAGCGTGCTCCTGAATTTCTTGATGGAGTTCCAGGCTCGACACGCGGTGGAGGAGATTCGGAAGCAGATTGCCATAACGGGTACCGTGATGCGGGATGGACGAGAACAGGAACTGCCGATAGCCCAGCTGGTCCCGGGAGATATCCTCCGGCTCAAGGCAGGAGACCTTGTGCCAGCGGACGCCCGAGGCGTGAACGTGGCCAAGGACGCTGCCAAGATCATCCTCCTGGAAAAGGATCTTGCGGTTGTGAACGATGGAATACTCGAGGGTCGGCGGTCCTTTGCCAACATCATGAAGTACATCATCATGGGCACCAGCTCGAATTTCGGCAATATGTTCAGCATGGCCGCGGCATCACTCTTCCTGCCCTTCCTGCCGATGCTCCCTAGCCAAATACTGCTGAACAATTTTCTTTACGATGTTTCGCAGGTCAGCATCCCCAGCGACAACGTTGATCCTGCCATGGTACAACGGCCCAAGCGATGGCAGATTGGATTCATCCGGCAGTTCATGATGATCATCGGTCCGATCAGCTCAATCTATGATTTCATCACTTTTGGGGGGCTGCTCTGGGTGTTCCGTGCTTCCACAAACGAGTCGCTTTTCCATACCGGATGGTTCGTGGAGTCCCTGGCGACGCAGACGCTCGTGGTATTTGTGATCCGGACGGCAGCCAACCCTCTCAGGAGCAGGCCCAGTAGGCCGTTGTTGATAAGCGTGTTGGCTGTTGTTGCTGTCGCGACTGTGCTGCCGTACACGGCCATCGGAAGCTTACTGCGGTTTACCCCGCCTCCCCTATCACTGCTAGTCGCGATCGCGTTTCTTGCGGTGACCTATCTCTTTCTCGTGCAAGCCGTTAAGTCCTGGTTTTATCGCCGACACGCTCTGCTTTGATGGCACTGGTGAACCGCCCCACGGCAAATGGCTTCCGGCGATTCTGGACGGCTAGTGGGATTTGTTTGTTCTCAGGTTGCGCATGTGCTAGCGTCGTGCGCTCGCTGCTCATCGCAATGATTCATCTAAAGGAATCAGCCAGTGTGCTTTTGTTGGCTTCATTCTTGTGTTGTTGATACTCGATCACCAACTGACAACTCATTCAGGCCTCATTAGATTACTCTTGCTGTCCGTGCGCACGCATAGGTAACTGGGGCGGTGGTGCGAAGAGTGGTTGCGATGACGAACACCAAAATTAATTTCCGGGTTATGGCACACACATCGATCTGCACGCTCTCAGCCTCTGTGTCAGTCCCTCTTTCGATAACTTGATCTAGTTGCAGAAAATGGCAACCCCATGAAGGCTTGTTATCGTTGTTGCATCATCATTGTTCGACAGTGGCGCGCGATCTGTTGTTCTTCCTGTGTGGGGACAATCCTAATCTTGTCTGCTGGAAGGAGAAATTCGAGGCCGGCGGTAGCTGCGGACCGAACGTAATCGCTGTGCTCTCCGATGCCGCCGGTAAACACGAGAAGGTCCACACCGCCGAGGAGAGCAATGTATGCACCGATTGCCTTCCGCAGGGAGACAGCAAACACATTCAGCGCTAGAGTGGCGTGTGGGTCGTTGGAGCGGACGCGCTCTTCCAGCGCCCTTCACATCACTCTCACCGGAAGAAAGAGCGAAGAGGCCGCTCTGATGGTTGAGCAGATCTTCGAGCTCGTCGGCACTGAGCTTCTCATTCCGCAGAAGATAGACGAAGACACCAGGGTCAAGATCGCCGGAACGCGTACTCATAGGGATGCCGCCGGTAGGAGTAAGGCCCGTAGTGGTATCGACCGATACTCCGTTGCGAAGAGCACAGAGGCTTGCTCCATTACCGAGATGTGCGAAGATGGCTCGCTTTGGAAGCTGGTCGCCGAAGTGATGCACGAGCGACTCGTAGGAGAGACCGTGGAAACCATAGCGTCGAATCCCTGCGTCGAAGTTGCGTTGCGGAAGGGGGAGATGAGACGCTACCTCCGGCATGGTACGGTGAAAAGCGTCGTCGAAGCAGGCGTAGTGTACCGCCGAAGGAAAGATCGACTGTGCAGACGCGATGAGCGCCAGCGCCTGAGGGATATGGAGCGGGGCGAAATGTGTGGCGGAGCGTAGTTGGTCGAGGACCTGTGGTGTGATGAGTTGGTGTGTGCGGAGGCTTGGGCCACGATGCACGACGCGATGGCCTACAGCAATAGGCGTTGCGTTGAGGTGCTCACGGATTGCTGCAGCGAGAGCAGCGAGAGCATCGCTTTGCGACGCGAGGATACTCTCGCGCTGCACAAGCGATTTTCCGTTGGAAGAGCCGAATGTGTAATTCGCCGTTGCTGCGTCCAATGCCATCGGCGCTTCCGCTCAAGAGCGGCTCTTCGTCGCTCGCACCACGGCTGTAGATGCCGAACTTGAGCGAAGATGAACCGCTGTTAAGTACGAGGATTAACTCGTCTTTTCCGGCCTGTGTTTCCACGATGCCTACCCCGGCCATTTCCAGTTGCGAATCTCCTCTTTATCGATGCCTTCGGCGTGAGCGTAATTGATGCTCTCGATAATCTGGTCCTTCAGCCATTCTTTGACATGTGCTCCGGTGGGTCGGAGGCGCGGAACGCGGTCGATCACATCGATAGCTAGGTTAAAACGATCGACCTGGTTGAGAATGGCGAGTTCGAGTGGTGTGTTGATGTTGCCCTTTTCCTTGTATCCACGAACATGAATGTTGTCATGATTCTTGCGGCGGTAGCTGAGTTTGTGGATGAGGGCGGCATAAGAATGGAAATTAAAGATCACAGGCTTATCGGTGGTAAAAAGAGAATCGAAGTCGCGATCGGACAAGCCATGCGGGTGCTCGGTCTCCGGCATGAGGCGGAAGAGGTCGACGACGTTGACGAAGCGGATCTTCAAATCGGGAAAGTGCTCCTTCAGAATCGCAACGGCAGCGAGTGACTCCATGGTTGCGATGTCGCCCGCACAAGTCAGAACCACATCGGGCTCCGCGCCATCGTCTGTGGAAGCCCAGTCCCAGATACCAATGCCCTTCGTACAGTGGGTTACGGCATCTTCCATGCTGAGGTACTGAAGGTGGTCCTGTTTGTCCGCCACAATGACGTTAACGTAGTCGCGTGAGCGGAGACAATGGTCCGCCACGCTCAGCAGGCTGTTCGCGTCGGGTGGCAAATAGATGCGGACCACATCAGCGCTCTTGTTGGTAACTACGTCAAGGAATCCTGGATCTTGATGGGTAAAGCCGTTGTGGTCTTGCCGCCAGACAAGAGAGGTTATGAGGATGTTGATTGACGGCACGGGTGCACGCCAGTCGAGTTCTTTCTTCGACTTCTCAAGCCATTTAGCGTGCTGGTTGAACATCGAATCGATCACGTGCACGAAGGCCTCGTAGGTGGAGAAAAAGCCGTGGCGGCCGGTGAGAACGTAGCCTTCGAACCAGCCTTCGAGCGTGTGCTCGCTGAGCATCTCCATGACACGCCCGGAGACGTCGAGCTCGCCGCCGTCGGCATCTTCCGGCTTGTATTCGGCAAGCCATGTCTTCTTCGAAGCGGCGTAGATAGCCGAGAGTCTGTTCGAGGCTGTCTCATCCGGTCCGAAGACACGGAAAGAATTCATGTTGCGGCGCATCACATCCGCAAGAAAGTGCGCGAGCACGTCGGTCGGTGGAGCATAAATCGCACCCGGTGCCTTCAGTTTTACGGCATAACTGCGAAAGTCTGGCAGATCGAGCTCTTTGCGCAGCAGACCGCCATTCGCATGCGGGTTGGCCGAGATGCGACGTGCGCCTGACGGCGCAAGTTCCTGAAGGTCTGGTATGAGAGCTCCTTCGGCGTCGAAGAGTTCTTCGGGCTTGTAGCTGCGCATCCAGGCTTCGACGATTTTTAGACTGTGCTTATTCGTAACTGGGTCAAGCACTGGGACTTGGTGCGCGCGCCAAAAGTCTTCCACCTTGTGGCCGTCTACCTCTTTCGGTCCAGTCCATCCTTTTGGGGAACGAAGCACGATCATGGGCCAGCGCGGACGCGTGGTGTCGCCCATTGAGCGGGCGTGTCGCTGGAGAGAACGAATCTCGATGATGCATTGCTCCAGAGTGGAAGCCATTTTCTGATGCATCGCGAACGGGTCGTTACCTTCGACGAGGTAAGGCTTGTAACCGTACCCGGTTAGCAGCGCCTCCAATTCTTCATGCGGGATGCGCGCCAGGATGGTGGGATTTGCGATCTTGTAGCCGTTGAGGTGCAGCACGGGCAGGACGGCGCCATCGCGAATGGGATTCAAGAATTTGTTCGAATGCCACGACGTCGCAAGTGGACCGGTTTCCGCCTCGCCGTCACCGACTACGACGGTGACGATCAGATCAGGATTGTCGAACACGGCTCCATACGCATGCGAGATGGAGTACCCAAGTTCACCGCCTTCGTGGATCGAACCGGGCGTCTCCGGGGTGCAATGCGAGCCAATTCCTCCAGGAAACGAGAACTGTCGGAAGAACTTGAGCATGCCCGCTTCATTGCGGCTCTTGTCCGGATAAATCTCGGAGTAGTGACCTTCGAGATAGCAGTTGGCGAGCGTGGCTGGCGCACCATGACCCGGGCCGGAGATGTAGATGACATTCAAGTCGTACTTTTTGATGAGCCGGTTCAGATGAACCCAAATCAAGGATTGGCCGGGATCGGAGCCCCAATGACCAAGCAGCCTATTCTTAATGTGCTCAGGCTTCAGTGGTTCGCGAAGAAGAGGGTTCGCGCGAAGATAAATCATGCCCGCCGACAAATAATTGCAAGCTCGCCAATAAGCATCCATCTTACTCAGTTCCTCGGGCAAAAGGGGCGTCAGGACTTCAGTTGTGGCAGCCACAGATGTCTCCCGGGATTGAAACTGCGCTCGGATGATGGCATCGGTCGACCGATGCTCCTCCCTTACAGCCTAAACTCTTCTGCGGAAAACATCCGTAGGAAAAAGTTGCTAATCTCACTCAGGCGTTGCGACGCACATTCCCAAAGAGGTCCCGCATCTGTGGCTCGTTGGTCAGCATGGCATCGCCATAGGCTTTCGACGCCGCCACGATGAAATCCTTGTAGAGGTCGTCTCGCTGCGAGTGTTCGTGGGACGAGCCGGCCGGCCCGCGCTTGGTTACGTACGCTCAGCCCAGTCGTAATGCCCGATGTCAGACCGCCGACCGAGGATCCCGCAAGCGCCGATAGCGCCGAGAGGTACGCCACATCATGCATATATGATTATTACGAACTGAAACGGAGGACCTGGCGCGTTCTCTTCGCCTCCCAGACCCCAAGTCCAGGCCGAAATATTTGCTCGCTGAGGTTCCCTCCAGAGCACCTTCGCCCGCGCGCAAGGGTTGCGGCTGTTTCACTCTGGACTGGTCCGACAGCCACAGAGAGAGCTACATTTCTTCATCTCAAAGATCCCCGGCAGTGACAAGATCCTGGAAAACTCCGAGACACCGAAATTTTCCGGGCTCGCTATTGCTTCGCTCTATGCAGATCCGAAATTGATGTCAAAGTCGGGAAATGTCGTTATCGCAGCCGAAGCAGCTTTAGAGTATGGATTCAGGGACTTCAACGGTAAGCAGCCGCGGAGCCTTTCGGGAACAAAAGGGCTCTCCGCGCCCATTCTTCAAGAAAGGCTGAGTGCGTCCTCATCCGTGGGGTCATTTTTCTGACCCTTTGATCCCAATGCCGCGGGTTGAAGCTGTGACTCTAGGAGGAGATTGACCATGGCAACTACACCGGTCTCGCCGCGTTCGCCAGCAGTGAGCTGATAACTTGCTCGGACTCTGTTAGCGCCGCGAACCAGTGCAACATCCAAGCACTCGGCTCGCTGAGTATCATTGAACGATTCGACGTGCAGGTTGTCGGTCGGCTTGGCCGATGATCAACGGACGCCGGCGGTTCTAGTAATACGCCCGGCGTCGTTATGAGCTTTCGAGGAGGGAAACGCGTTCGAGGCTGACGTCGTGGCGGGTGTAGAAGACGCCGGGACGCGAACGAGAGGGAAGCTCACACACCTGAAGTGCGGAGAATGATGTTCCCAGCGAATATCTGGATAAAGGGTGATGAGTGAGCGGCCTTCTCCCTTCGGGCACTCGTATTCTTCTACAACCCGATCAGCGGCGGCATTGACACACGTCCAAGACTTGGGCGAATCACAGGGCAAAACAGGGGCAACCAGGATTCCAGCTAGCTCTTCTTAAGAACAATGCGTTACTCTTTGCGCCGCGCATTGTCGTTAGATTCTGTTGATGGTTGCACTCATAACCCAAAGGTCGGTGGTTCAAATCCACTCCCCCCGCAACCATCCGAACGTCCCCTGACCGTGTGAGGTTCCCCAGCAAATTCCCGTCTCCCTGAGCGGCGTAGTTTCGATGACCGTTTTGTTCGGCCCGGTGCATCGTGACTTGCGTGACATGCTTGGCAAGTTCACCCGTGCCACTCCAGACGAGTACCGGCAACGCCCTCAATTCACCCTGTCCTCTCGCTGTTCTCTCTCCGGGGCAGACGCCACATGCCAATATCGGTATTGGCCCTCTTCTTCACTCCACTGCCGAACCGCGAGGCCCTGCGCGATAAGCACGTCTAGGCAGAAGGCGGTGGTATGAACTAGACCAGCCGCAACATACCAGTGATCGCAACATGCAGCTAGTTCTGTCCAAAGCTCTGCCTGAATCATCCGCTGACGAATCGTCGCCACGAACTCGGGAGGCAGTTTGGTAAACTCTGCCAGACGCGTCGTGCACGGCCCCCAAACCAGGGCTGAGACCAAGACCAGCGCGGTGTTGTAAGATTCACCTTCTTCTTCGCTCCCTTCCAAACTGGGATCGAGTTCTAACAGTGTTGCCTTAACGAACTCCAGATCTATTGCTTTCACGCTAGACCTCCTGATCAAAGTTTTCGAGTTTAGGTCTAAGAGAGACAGAGCACTCATTTCCAAAGAGGTCCAGTGCTCAATTCCACTCACGGATGGTCGAGGAGTTTTATCCGTCATTGGTCTGCTCTCTCATGGACATGAGTTTCATGAGTACCTTGTCGGTTGAGGTTGGCACGCGCCGAGTAAGCTTTGATTCTGGCTTGCATGTCTGTGTCTTCCCTGTACAAGTCGTCCAGCGGGTGGGGTTCATACTGAATTGTCTCTGGCTCGAACGCATCGAAACCGAGCTGGCGCCGCTCACGAGGACACAACAATCCGTGGCGGTCGAGGTACTGTGCTTGTGACTCAAAAATGGGAGGGTTGTCAGAATCGAAGGCCAACCAACCATCCGGACGGCCAAGCTCGAAGTGCGGGACTATGTTGAGAGGTTCAAAGTCCGGGCAGCCGGCACCACCTAAGAACAAGCGAGGCGATGGCAGCTGGCCATCGTAAAAGCAGCCTGGAAACATGCCAGCCGCCATGCGCGGCGCGTCAAAACGCCACCAGGTCCGCGGGCGGCTCCCAGGCCTTGTCGCGATCCATTCAGCCAGCACCAAAGCGCCATGCGAACGCCAGAGCTGACGAATCCCAGGGAAGTTGCACACTCTGTCCTCACAGTATTCGCAGAAAAAGCTGGTAAGCGAATCGACGGCATCGAACCGGTCGGCCAAGAATGCCAATTCCTCGGTGGAAGCGGGAGTGATCAGGGGTTGCAGCCGGTAACGGCGTTTCGTCGGCACGTCACTCACCCTCCGTGGTATTCGATTTTGTTCCTTCCCCAACCAGGCGACCCGCCCGGCCGGCCTAGCGCCAAAATGGGCTCCAGGTCGAGGTTCAGCGCTCGGATGAAGCGCAGGAGCGAGGCCTTGGCGTCTCTTTCGATCGCGACGCATGGGTGGGCCGTAGCCTTCCCATACCTGTCCAGGGAGATTAGGCCGTCTTTCTTCAGTATTTCCTGGGCTTTTCGCATCGTATCTAAGCATTCAAGCCCCTGTTCGAGCAGGAACGTTGCGGCCTCGTCCAGCTGCCAACCCGCGTGGATACTTGCCCAGAGGCCCTTCGCTTCCCGGCTCAAAGCTCTTGGTGGATTTTTTCTCATAGGAATTACTCCATTTCACGTGCAGAAAGGCGGTCGGCGGCTTTCTCCCGAATGCATTTCCCGAAGTAACCCCCGCTCCCCTCACAACTTGGTCCGCGGCCTGGTCACAGAACATTGCCTCGCCCATGCCTCAAGCCTTGCCTCGCACCCATCTGCCTCCAACGGCTGCGGCCTCACAGGTCTTGACGCACTCCGGTGCCGCTGCCCGAAGTGCCGCGAGCTTCTGCCACTCAGTGATCTGTGCCTGGCTGAGTCCCTGCTTTACAACTCGATTTTCTGTCCTTGTGACATCATGAGTTATGTGCTCGCATGCACTTGTTCCGATTCTTGCTGAGCAACGCTGCAAGATCGCGTTGATTGGCTGGAAGTGTCTTCTCTGCGGCACCTTGCCGCTTGCTGGCGTAGCATCTCTCGCCGATCGCGGATCTCGGCGTCAGTTAGAGGCACAGGAATCTTCTTCGCAGGCAAAGTGGGAACCTGCACACGTTTAGTCTCCACACTTGACTCTATGGCGTGCGTTCCGAAAAGCTGTTTAAGTTGAGGCGAAGCTGTGAGCAAATGCTCCGATCCGACACGCTCGACTGCAGTCCAGGCCGCGTATTCCTCGAAGAATCGCTTCTGTTGGAACGGAAAGTCATCGTCGCCCATAACTTTGTATGCACGCCATCCGCCAGTGCGACGCACCGTGTGTAGAATGCGATCGCTCAGTTTCGGAAACGTCTTCGCGTACCATCCGTGCTGCGGACCGTAATTTCCATGCACGTCATTGCTAACGTACTTCGCGACAAACTGAGTCACGACATCCCACGCTTTTCTGCACTCTGCTTCTAGCCGAGGTATTTCCTGGCCAGGAATGCGCTGCAAGATATCTGGCAAGCGAACTGGGTAGCGACACTCATGCCCGCATTTCGTGAGAGCACGGTTGATCTGGTCGTCTGACGCGTTCTCTGTCAAGATTTCTGCCATCAGTGCCAAGGCCCCGGGCTCTTCAGGACGATGCCCCATGACGCTGTAAAAGCGCATCAACTTGGCTACGAGCGCCTCCCTACGCCCGTGCTCTGAGGATGGAACATTCGCGCTCGTAGATTTGATCGAGACTGAGTTTTCCATGTCCATTTCCACTCCCTTCAGCTTTTACGCGGCCGTACCTATCAAGGGGCCCGCCTGCAAAACTACCTAGCGAAGAAATCCAGCACGCTGGTCTGTCGCTCTTCACTCCTTCGCTATCGAACCGATTTCGCACCATCCCCCCCAGTTGTGTTTCGGTCCATCTTGGATTGGCAGCTAGGAGGTCACTCAGGGCCTTGCCTTCCCGGCCGTTCCATGTGCAGACAACGCGAAACTTCTTCAGGTAAAACTCCTGGATGAGGTGTCTGACTGGACTATGCCGCGGATCGACGCTGGGGGGATGGTCAAATTCGCCACGAGGCGAAGGAATTCTCTTAAGCTGTCTTAATAATGTCTTACTTTCCTTATTGCTCGGCGGGTTTTCTACCTGATCAGCGGCGGGTTTGTTCCCTAGATCGATGGGTTTATCCGTCGATGGGTTTTCTACTCGTTGACCGTTGGTTCTCTTCCACAACCACTTCTTGGAGTTCACAACGGTGTATCGATACCCCGCCCCAACAACGCGCTGACGGGTAACGTAGCCTTCGGCGGAGAGTTTTCGCAAATTCACTTTCGCCGTGTCAATAGATTCCTGTAAGGCCCGAGCCACGGCGTCAGCGCTCAGTGGGTTGCCATACTGCACGATGCCCGAAAACTCGCCGTGCCCGTCCGGTTGGTCCGAGGTAACGCCATCGACCAAGAAGAGAAACTCCCAGATAGCAGGACCCATGCGCTGCTTGTGCTCAAGCAATCCCGCCGAAACTGGAAACGTGCGCATCAGTCGCCTGCTCTGCCTTCTCGGGCTGGACGAGTGCCAGCTTTGATCAGGCGATCAAGCTCGGTTTCCGGAATCCGAACACTCCGTCCGATTTTTACAATCGTTATCTGGCGCCGTGCCACCATCTTCTTTACAGAGCCATCGCTCAGCCTCAGTCTGTTCGCAAATTCCGGTATTTTGAGCATTTTTTCTTGTCCTCTCCATAGTTTGTGGTTGCTATCCGGGGTTGTCATAAACTAACATGCATTACGTCAGACATATGGTCAACGACTAAACACAAAGTTAATCTAAAAACGACGGTTTTATATGAAACACGTTGCACAAGAGGATTACGAGATGAAGCGGCAGCAGACAATCGACGAACAGATACTCACCCTTTTCCGAATCATGGAGGGGCCGGCAGCCCAAACAACTACGATCGCCCAGATTAGAAAAGCAGCGGAAGAGATTGGGCGACGACCGGAAGATCGCCTACGGTGGGCATTGACGTTCGTCAATCAGGAGCTGGACAGTTTCTCTAGCGCTAACTGGCTCGATGTCACGCTGAAGCTCGCCGCATTTCGAGTGAATCCGTTCCGACTATTCGGCATGGCAGTGAGTGGAGAGAACCTTCCCGTCGGCGCGGGCGTCTTCTTCCCTTCCCGTGAGCAGATCGGCCAGATTCATGCTGGTTTCAATAGATTGTTTGACGAGTACGTCTCGGCGGGGCAAACGATATTCGAGTACCGCCTGCCGGCGGGCAAACACACAGTCGATTTCGCGTTGAGCCATGTTCAGGAGGGCAAATCTGTTTTCAGTATTCGAGTAGAGGACTATGCCGCCGATTGCATAATAAAGCTAATGCGACTGATGGAAGACTTCGCCCATCTGATTCGCACATGCCCGCCCAAAAAACACGGATGCGGCAGAGTTTTTCTAGCCACCCGAATTGACAACATTTACTGCTCGTCTGCGTGCGTCAATCGTTCGACTACGCGGGAACGTCGGGCCAGAATGCGCAGCGATAGGAAGCGGAGGGTGTCATGATCTACCGCAGGGGGCAAACGTGGTGGTACAAATTCGTTTTCCAGGGTGTGACCATCCGCGAATCCAGCGGGCTCACAAACAAGGAAGCCGCCAGAGAAAAAGAAGGCGAGCGGCACAACGACCTGCGGAAATCACGTGCCGGCATTACCCCGCAGTTTAGAGTGCCAATGGTCTCCTCCGCGGCTGACGTTTGGCTGAAAGCCAAAAGGGCGGAGTGGGCGCCCAAGACGGCGGTGATCGAACGCACGAACCTCGGGCATTTGAAGCCATTCTTCGGCAACAAACTGCTCAGCGATATTGGCCCCGACGCGGTCGGCCTGTATCGCGAGCAACGGCTCCGCGATGGCGCCGCGCAGAAAACCGTGAGCCTCGAAATTGGCACACTAAGATCGGTGATGCTGTTCTACGACCTCGACGCGAATTGGCGTAGCATCCGGAAGAAGATCAAGCTGAAGAAGGCCCGCAAGATCGGCCGTGTGATCTCCACGGATGAGGAAGTCGCCCTACTTCAGGGATGCCGTGCGAGCCGCTCGCGTTCGCTGTACATTGCGGTCATACTGGCACTCCAAACCTGCATGCGGTACTCGGAAATCCGCCTGCTGCAGTGGCGCCAGGTTGACCTCGTCCGCCGCGTCATCACCGTTGGTCAGAGTAAGACGGACGCCGGCGAAGGGCGCCCCGTCCCGCTCACGCGGTTTGCCTACCAGACCTTGCTGAGCTGGGCAGCCTTCTTCCCTGGCAGGAAGCCACGTCAGTACGTGTTTCCCTCAGAGCAGTACGGCCACGGAGCAGTTATCTACGGCACAGATCCGACGCAGCCCATCGGCACCTGGAAAGAAGCGTGGGAAGCAGCGAAGCTGCGGGCGGGGGTGGAGTGCCGTTTCCACGATCTGAGGCACACTGCGTGCACTCGCTTGCTCGACGCCGGCGTGAGCCATCCTGTCCTTGCAGAACTAATGGGTTGGAGCGCCAGCACGGCGATTCGGATGATCAAGGAAGTCTACGGCCACATCAACCTCGCCACTCGGCAGCGTGCGATGGAGAAGCTGGAGCAGTTCATGGCCACACAAATCTCCTCAGGGTCGGCACAAAAGTCGGCACAATTCGAGGAGGAAAAACCCGGCACCATTCAGTAAGTCGCGGAAAAGAATGGCTCCTCAGGTAGGACTCGAACCTACAACCCTCCGGTTAACAGCCGGATGCTCTGCCATTGAGCTACTGAGGAGTGTCGTGGGACGCGCCCGGAGACACGTCTTTTTGCATTGTCGATATTCATATTAGCATTCGGGTTGGCCTGCTGAAAACATTTGATAACCGTTACTCAGGTTTGGCGTCCAAGCTGGGAAGTCTGGCTCTCAGATTTGATACCCTGATTCTTCCAGGTACCTTACGAGGTGGTTATGCCGGGAGGTTTCCGTTTGCTCGCGATTCTTGTATGCCTATCTCTTGCGGCGGCGATGGCTTGGGCCGTCGATAGTTCGGCACCTAGCGCCACTCCTCCTACTGCGCCGCCCAAGGCCAAAGTGGATTCCGTCGAAGACAATATTCACGGGCACAAGATTTCCGACCCCTACCGCTGGTTGGAGGATGCCAGCAGCGCCGACTCCCAGGATTATGTGCGCGCAGAGCTTGCTTACACGCGCAGCCTTCTCGATCCGCTACCCGGGCGCGAGCAAATCCATCAGCGGCTCACGCAGCTCCTCTCCATTGGCACTATCGGGACGCCGCAGATTGGCGGCCCCTACTTCTTTTATACGCGTCGCGAGGGCACGCAGAACCAGCCTGTGCTCCTGGTGCGCGAAGGTCTTCACGGAAAGGATCGGCCTCTCGTGGACGTCAATCAGATGTCCGCCGATGGTACGGTTGCGCTCGACTGGTGGTTCCCTTCCGATGACGGCAAATATGTCGCTTATGGAACCTCACCCAGCGGTTCGGAAAACAGCACCCTGCACCTGATTGAGACTTCCTCCGGCAAGCTGCTGCCGGACACGATAGAGGAAACCCGCATTGCCCAGGTCGCGTGGAAAAAAGATAATTCCGGTTTCTACTACGGACGCAATCCCAAGAAGGGCGACGTACCCGCGGGCGACGAGGTCTACTATCTGCACATTTTCTATCACGCTCTTGGCACTGACCCGCCGAAAGATCCGCTGATCTGGGGTGAAGGCCGCAAGAAAGAAGAGATTCTAGTCTCCCAGCTTCCCGACGACGATGACCGTTGGCTGCTGCTCACCGCTTATGAAGGCTCTGCCGGCAAGAACGATCTTTTTCTTCAGGATCTGAAAGCTAAAACCCCTCCCTTGGAACTGACCAGTGGCAAGGATTTCCATTACAGCGCCGAAATTTTCCGCGGAAAGATTTACATCACCACCAATGAAGGTGCGCCGCACTTCCACTTGTATGCCGTCGACGCGGCCAATCCCACCCGCGCCAATTGGAAAGAAATCATTGCCGCGACCGATGGAATCTTGCAGGGCACGGCAATTGTCGACGGGAAAATCCTGGCCCAATACGAGAAAAATGCCAGCTCGCAGCTAAAACTGTTTGACCTCGATGGTAAGCCGCTTGGCGATATCGAACTGCCCGGCATCGGCTCCATTACCGGACTGGGTGGCAGATGGGATCGGAAAGAGACTTTCTTCGATTTCCAGTCCTTCACCGTGCCGCCGTCGGTCTATCAGGTCGAGCTTGCGTCACGTAAGACCTTGCTGTGGGACAAGGTTGACACGCCCGGCATCGATCCCTCGGCTTATGAAGTCGCCCAGCTCTGGTACACATCGAAGGACGGCACCAAGGTTCCCATGTTCGTCTTTCACAAAAAAGGTCTGGAGCTGAATGGCAAGAATCCTACGCTGCTCACCGGCTACGGCGGATTCAACGTAAGCCTTACGCCCGGCTTTGTGGGTGGGCGTTATCTCTGGCTGGAGCATGGCGGCGTTTTCGCCGTGGCCAACCTGCGCGGCGGCTCAGAATTTGGAGAAGACTGGCACCGCGCCGGCATGCTCGACAAAAAGCAAAATGTATTCGACGACTTCATCGCTGCCGCAGAATTCCTGATCTCCGACAAAATCACCGACAAAGATCATCTTGCCATTCAGGGCGGCTCCAATGGCGGCTTGCTGGTGGGCGCTGCG
This sequence comes from uncultured Acidobacteriota bacterium, assembly GCA_963696025.1. Taxonomy (GTDB): domain Bacteria; phylum Acidobacteriota; class Terriglobia; order Terriglobales; family Acidobacteriaceae; genus JABCYV01. The sequence continues at coordinate 199,638 of CAVOII010000010.1, read as the reverse complement.
TTGACCCAGCGTCCTGACCTGTATCGCGCCGTGGTCTGCCAGGTTCCCCTGCTCGACATGCTCCGCTATCAGAATTTTCTGATTGCCAAGTTCTGGGTTCCGGAGTACGGCTCGGCGGAAGACGCAAAACAGTTTGACTGGCTGTACGCCTACTCTCCCTACCATCACGTGAAGCCGGGCACGGAGTATCCCGCGGTCCTGTTCATGACGGCGGAGAGCGACAGCCGCGTCGATCCCATGCACGCCAAAAAGATGGCCGCGCTGATGCAGGCCCAGGCCGCCAATGGTCAGAGCCGCGAGCGTCCCATTCTGCTGCGCATTGACACCAAGGCCGGCCACGGCCAAGGCAAGCCCATCACCAAGCAGATTGAGGATGGCACTGACATTTATTCATTTCTGTTCTGGCAGTTGGGAGTGAAGCCGTAAGGCGTTTGGGGTCTGGGGCGTCGGTTCCAACAGTAAGTAAGACCCTGATTTTGGCGGACCAGCGCTTCAGCGCTGCATTAGCGTCCCAGTTAGAGGGTGGCTTTAGCCACTGAGGGCTTGGGTTTCAGGCTGCCCTGAGCGACTGAGCAGAACGAAGTTGCCGAGTGGACCGCGCAAGCGCCTCAAGTTTGACCTTCCTTCGCTAACATGTTATAAAAACTGGTTTTGTGTCGAGCCCGCCGGGGAAGCTGCACTCCCAGAACGCGGGCTTTTTGGCGCAGAACATCCGACGCGGCCAAGCTTAGCACCTCCTGTTCAAGTCTGCGGTGGAAGCGTGTTCGGAACTCCGGCAAACGCTCCCCGACGCTCTGAGAAGAGCGTCCGGCGGGTGTTGTGTGCCGGGCGGTGAGGCTTAAAAAGCAGGTCATCCTTACTCGTTGATTCCGGAGGATCCCGATGCGCATCTGGCTCGCTGGTATTGCGTCCCACGGATGCCGATTCACCCAGACTTTTGCCCAAACTGCGGCAAAGGTAAGAATAAAGACTGCGGCAGTCGTGCTCGCTGCCCTGACGGTTGGCGCGTCCGCCGCCCTCGCCCAACAAACTCAGGAAACCGGCGGCGAGGCCAGCCTGAAACTTCCAGACTTGTCGCAGGTGACCTTTCTCGGTATCGATGGTCACCGCCTGCTGATGATTGGAATTCTTTTCTGCTTGTTCGGTCTGGGATTCGGGATGGTGATCTACACCCGGTTGAAGAATCTGCCAGTGCATCGCGCCATGCTCGAGATTTCCGAGCTGATCTGGGAGACGTGCAAAACTTACCTGATTACGCAGGGCAAGTTCCTGATGCTGCTGTGGGTGTTCATTGCGGTCATTATCCTGCTCTATTTTGGCGTGCTGCTGAAGTTTGAGGTGATGCGCGTCGCCATCATCCTGCTGTTCAGCGTGGTCGGCATCGCCGGCAGCTATGGCGTAGCGTGGTTCGGCATTCGCGTCAACACGTTTGCCAACTCGCGGACGGCGTTCGCCAGCTTGCGAGGCAAACCGTATTCCATCTACCAGATTCCGCTCGAAGCCGGTATGAGCATTGGCATGATGCTGATCAGCGTCGAGTTGCTGATCATGCTTTTCATTCTTCTGTTTATACCTAGAGATTACGCAGGGCCGTGCTTTATTGGGTTTGCTATTGGCGAGTCGCTGGGAGCGGCGGCGCTGCGGATTGCGGGCGGCATATTCACAAAAATTGCAGACATCGGGTCCGACCTGATGAAAATCGTTTTCAAAATCAAGGAAGACGATGCTCGCAACCCGGGCGTGATCGCGGATTGCACCGGTGACAATGCGGGCGATTCGGTCGGGCCGTCGGCGGACGGTTTCGAGACTTACGGCGTGACGGGCGTGGCGTTAATTACTTTTATATTGCTTGGGGTGAAGAGTCCGACGGTGCAGGTGCAACTCCTGGTCTGGATTTTTGTAATGCGCGTAATGATGCTCGTGGCCAGCGCCGTTTCTTACTTCCTGAACAGCGCCATCGCTAAGGCCCGATACGCCGGTAAAGACGAGATGAACTTCGAGGCGCCGCTGACCTCGCTGGTGTGGATCACGTCTGTGGTTTCGATTGTGATGACGTACATCATTTCTTCTATCATCGTGCCCGAACTTGGCGGTGACAGCTCCCAATGGTGGAAGTTGGCTACCATCATTTCCTGTGGCACGCTGGCGGGAGCTGTCATTCCTGAGTTAGTCAAGGTCTTCACTTCGACAGAATCACGGCACGTCAAGGAAGTGGTAACGTCAGCCCAAGAAGGCGGGGCCTCGCTGGACATTCTCTCGGGATTCGTAGCGGGAAATTTTTCCGCGTACTACCTCGGACTCTCGATGGTCATTCTCATGTCCGTCGCTTACTACTTCAGCACCATGGGCCTGGGCGCGCTGATGATCGCGGCGCCGGTATTCGCCTTCGGCTTAGTCGCCTTTGGATTTCTGGGCATGGGCCCGGTGACGATTGCGGTCGACTCCTATGGTCCGGTCACGGACAATGCACAATCCGTGTATGAACTATCGCTGATCGAGCAGGTCCCCAACGTTCGACAGCAGATTAAGGGAGAGTACAAGTTCGACGTCAACTTCGACCGCGCCAAAGACTTGCTCGAAGCCAACGACGGCGCGGGCAACACTTTCAAGGCGACGGCTAAACCAGTACTGATTGGGACGGCGGTGGTCGGCGCCACTACCATGATCTTCTCCATCATCATGGCGCTTACCAGCGGGCTTACGCAGAATGTTGAAAAATTATCCTTGTTGCATGCCCCTTTTTTCCTGGGCCTGATCACCGGTGGCGCCATGATTTACTGGTTCACGGGCGCCTCCACCCAGGCAGTGACCACCGGCGCTTATCGCGCGGTCGAGTTCATCAAGGCCAATATAAAGCTCGAAGGAGTGGAGAGGGCCTCCGTCGCCGATAGCAAGAAGGTGGTGGAAATCTGCACCAGGTACGCTCAGAAAGGGATGTTGAACATCTTTCTGGCGGTTTTCTTCGCCACCCTGTGCTTCGCCTTCGTCGATCCGTTTTTCTTTATCGGCTATCTGATCTCCATCGCTGTTTTTGGCCTCTACCAGGCGATCTTCATGGCCAATGCCGGGGCCGCCTGGGACAATGCCAAGAAGATTGTCGAAGTCGTAATGAAGCAGAAAGGCACTGCGCTGCACGACGCCACCGTTGTAGGCGATACCGTCGGCGACCCGTTTAAAGATACGTCTTCCGTGGCCCTGAATCCGGTCATCAAGTTCACTACCCTTTTTGGATTGCTGGCGGTTGAGCTGGCGGTGACTCTGACTGCAGCGCAGGGCTCGACTCTCACTAATGTGCTGGCGCTAGGCTTCTTCCTGGTATCGTTCTTCTTCGTATACCGCTCGTTCTATGGCATGCGTATCGTGAAAGAAGGAACTGTGGCCGCTGACTGACTTGCTCACATGAACTGTCATTGTTCATCGGCCCTCAGATTCTTAGTCGCGCTGGCGATCTGACGCTTATAGGGTCCTTCGACTCGCGGCAGGTTTGCTTCACGAACCAGCCGCCACGCTCAGGATGACACGGGGACAAGAATCTTAGCGGCTAGGGCTTCTTTTCCGCGGGCTTCAAGGCGCGCAGAAAAAGTACTAACTGCCAGCGTTCCAGTTCTGGCAGCTTGCTGAACGAGGGCATACCGCGATCTGGATTTCCGTTGGTAATCTTCCAATAGAGCACACCATCTTTTTGCTCCTGAACCACGGGAAGCTGCAAATCCGCTGAGTGCTTTTTGAGAATGCCACTGCCATCTTCTCCATGACATTCAGCGCAGTTGCGTAGAAATAATTTCTTGCCTCCCGCGGCAGCGGCCGGCCGATTTGCCAGTGGGTTGGCCTTGGAGACAGCTTCATCTGGCGCACGCCAGTCCGAATCAGGCTGGTACCCCGGGTTCTGTGCCAGAATCGCCGGCGGTAACACGAGGAGGCGGCCCCAAGCAAAAAGTACTGACCGTGCCATCGCCGGATAGGTCATCGCTTGCCTCCGAACAATCGCGACAGTTTGGCGCCAATGCCCGAAATCTCATAACTGTAACCAAACCGAAAGAGTACAGGACTGCTCTCGTGAGTCAGACCGACGCCTAGCGAAAAGCGAATCGTGGTTTTATCGGTGACGAGCCAGGCGACAACCGGGGCTGCATAGTGCGCCGTGTCGGCGAGGCCAAAGCCAAGCGTGCTGCCCAGGCCGCCGTAGAACTCCATCCCGGCAGAGAAGTTCTCCCGGCAGAAACGGCAGTTTGTTCCCGAAGCCAGCGTGCCCAGCGGCCGCGAGAAGCCGCATGCATACCCGAACTCAAAGCCTTCACTCTGTGAAAAGTTCTTTGCCACAATGAAGTTTCCAGCCACATTCCAATCGTGGACGTCGCGTGAAAGGATCAGCTTAGTTTCCAATTCGTGTACTTTGATCTTGCGCAGTTCGCCGTTGGGCGAACTCACGTCCGGGGCACCGCCTTCGATCTCCTTCTGGATGCGACTGCCCTCGTTGAGATTTTCATACTCGAGATAGAGAACCGGATTGATCCAGTGTTCGCGTATCAGGGGGCGAAAACGGTTTTCGATTCTCCAACCAGTAAAAATGGTGCTGTCGCCATAGGTCGACTGGCCTTCCAGGTAAAGTTCTGTTGTCCACCGTGCGGTCATTCCGTACTCAAACTCCGTGTACGGAGCAAAATAAACCTTCTGACCAGAGCGTGGCACGTCGGTCGTGCTCGATGCCTCAATCTCCAGGTTGCCGGGTTCCTCCATGTGATGGTTATAGGTAACAAAATAAGGACTCTCTTGTGCGGCGGACCAGAACGCCGGGCAGAGCACAAGTAGAATAATGCCGCCAAATCGGCTCATAGTATTTATTTGTTGCAACTGAGTTGCATCTACAAACGAAATTCATCTTAGAGATCAGACTGACTCTGGTCAAGATCGTGCATCAGTTATTGTTTCATGATTGTTGCAACCAGTTGCAACGCCAAGCGGGTCAGGAAGATGAGGAGGCCCGGCACTGCGCACAGTAGCCGCCGACTTCGAGACGAGTGACGACAATGTGGAACTGGCAGTCGCGCTGGATCTGCCCTTTCAGCCGATCAAAGAGGTCGCTTTCAAATTCTGCGATCTTGCCGCAGCGCAGACAAGCCATGTGAATGTGGTCCCTTTGAGGGCGCCGTTCGTAATAATGTTTTTCGCCTTGCATATGCATCAGATCGAGTTCGTCCACCAGGCCGTAACGTTTTAACAAAGCCAGAGTGCGGTAGACGGTGACCCGGTCAATTCGGGGATCGAGCCGGCGGGCACGGCGAAGGAGCTGGCTGGCGTCGAGGTGTTGCTTGGCAGTCTCCACTACGCTCAGGATGGTGCGGCGCTGGTGAGTCATGCGCAAGCCTCGCGACATCAATTCGGCTTGCAGGCGTCCGGGAGCTTCGGTTTCGGGTAGAGGCATGGTGATGTGTTCGGCGAAATTCTTGTTGATACTCAGTTGCAACATTATAGACGCATATCCTGGGCGAATCAGGAATTCTTTAGAACCGATCCTTTGGAAAAGGAAGCGAGCCGAACACGCGAATTATTGCAGCGTCGATTAGAGACAGGATGACAACCAAACCGCACCATTAACGGGAAACTTAAAGGAACTGAGGAGGCATAGAGGAGAACACTCAGTAAGCGCCTTTCATCTTGTCCTTCACGCTGTGGGCGAGCTTCTCAATTTCCTCCGCCTTCTTGAGCACTTCAAGGGAAAGTACGTTTTCATTGGTCTTATCTACATACTGCTTTAGCTCAGTGGCCAGCCGGACCAATTTGTCGGTGTCGCGCTTGAGCTCGGCTTGGCGCTGCTGGTTCGCTTTCTTGGCCATATCTTTTTCCATCTTGGCGCGTGCTTCTTCTTCCACAGTAGGAATCCGATTGCCTGGGTACTCCGGTGGGCGCGGAGGCTGCTGCTGCGCCCAGCATGGCATCGCTTGAACTGCAAGCACAAATACCAAAATGATCAGCGCAAGAATTTTCAATCGCACGATGACCTCAGGAGATTGGGAATTAAATCGATTATACGTGCGGTCGTGACCTGACATAAATCATCCCTGCCTCTTGCTATAATCGCGCCCGGTGACATGAATCGACTTCTGCTGAACCTGCTCACTGCGGAAACCGGGAAGCTCCCGGCTTTGCTGCGCGACTGGCGAGAGGACACGATCAACTTCTTGCGCCATGACGCGCCGAAAATCTTGCTGGTGGTGCTCGGATCGTTCGCTCTGATTCGGGTGCTGCATACCGTCACAAATAAGGTCACGGCACTACAGACCAGTCGGTTGCCCTCCGGCCTGCGCCTCCAGCAGGTAAGAACCTTAGCCAGCGTCATCACCAGCATAGGTGTGTTCATAATCTTGTTCGTGGCTGCGCTCGAGGTGTTGCAACTCATGGGATTTCGTCCCGAGCCACTGCTGGCAAGCGCGGGGGTGGCCGGTTTGGCCATTGGTTTTGGTGCGCAGACTTTGGTGCACGACTTCATCAATGGCTTTTTCATTCTGCTCGAAGATCAATATGATATTGGCGACACCGTCCGTATTGCGGGCGTAAAGGGCACAGTCGAGGATATGAGCCTGCGCCGCACCGTCCTGCGGGATGACGACGGCACGCTGCACACAGTTCCGAACAACCAAATTACGATTGTTTCTAACTCTACCCGGGACTGGTCTCAAATCACTCTACGGGTTACGGTGGCTTACAGCGAACCCAGTGACCGCATCATTTCCCTGCTGCAGCAAGTGGGTAACGATGTGCGAAACGATCCCGCCTTCGCGAATGATATCGTCGCCGACATTCAGGTGCCGGGCATCGACCGCGTAGGCAACGGCGAAGCAGAGTATCTCATGCTAGTGAAGACGCGTCCCAATCAACAATATGGAGTGAGCCGGGAGTTGCGGGGGCGGATTAAGGAAGTGTTCCAGAAGAACAACATTCAAGCCGGTACGCCAGGACGAATGTATGTGATGGATCAGGGGGCGGGTAGTAAGGCGTCGTAGCCGGATGGCCGGCGAGGCCCCACATAATCAGCTACAGCGAACTCATATTAGCGAGGAACTCGCCGTTCGACTTGGCTTTGCTCAGCTTGTCGATCAGCAATTCCATCGCTTCCACTGGCGACTGATACTTCGCTCATGCGCTTTGAACTCTTTGTTGCCTCGCGGTACCTTCGCGCCAAGCGCCGTCAGGCTTTCATCGGCGTCATTACCGGCATTTCCACTGCGGGAGTCGCTGCGGGAGTCGCATCGCTGATCGTCGCCCTCGCCATCAACAACGGATTCCGCCAGGATTTGCAGGATCGTCTCCTGGGGTCAACTTCCCATGTCAATCTGCTGCGTATCCAAAGCGACGGCATCAAGGACTGGCGTCCGCTCATGGATCGGCTGTCGAAAGAGCCGCATGTGGTCGCGACTGCTCCAGCTATCTATGAGCAGGTATTGATTTCGCGCGGGCCGCGGGCTCGCGGGGCTGTGCTGAAGGGCTTGATTCCAGCCTATGAACGAAAAGTGAGCGACCTGCTAAACACGGTGAAGATCGGTTCGGCGGAAGCGCTGGAGGAAAGCACGGGCGGTGTGGAGGGCACAGGCCGTGCGGCGCGGGGCCTTCGACCCGGGCAAGGCGGGCCAGAGACCCGCCCATACACAAGCACGGGAGCTCCTGACGATCTGACCTCGGCGCGGGAGCGGGTTACAGCTATGCCTTCCATCATTCTCGGCAAAGACATGGCCGATGAACTGGGCGCCACGGTGGGGTCGGTCGTACTCGTCACCAGTCCACAAGGCGAACTGACGCCGTTTGGCATGGTCCCCAAATACAACCGCTTTCGCGTTGCGGGAATTTTCAACTCCGGGTTCTACGACTATGACAGCTCGTGGGCCTTCACTCGTCTGTCCGACGCACAGCAGCTGTTCGGCCTTGGCGACCTGGTTTCCGTGATCGAGTTCAAAGTGGATGATATCTATCAAGCCGGCGAAATCGCCCAGAAGCTGGAACAGGCCGCCGGCAAAGGTTTCATGGCCACCAACTGGATGGAACAGAACCGCGCCCTCTTCCGCGCCCTGCGCTTAGAGCGTCTGGTCACGTTCATCACCATCGGCCTGATCGTATTCGTCGCCGCCCTCAACATTCTGATCTCGCTGACCATGATGGTCATGGAGAAAACCCGCGACATCGCGGTGCTGATGTCCATGGGGACGCGTAAATCCCAAGTGCGCCGCATCTTCATCGCGCAAGGCGTGCTGATCGGTGTGATCGGCACCGCCATAGGTATGGTCCTGGGGTATGCCCTGTCCTGGGTCGGTGGACACTACCATTTGCTGTCACTTGCTCCCGAAGTTTATTCCATTGACTACGTCCCTTTCGCTCCACGAGCCATGGATGGAGTGCTGGTGGCCGTGGTGGCGATTGGAATATCACTGATTGCGACGGTTTATCCGTCGTGGTCGGCGGCGCGCATTCTGCCGGCGGAGGCTCTGCGCTACGAATAGACTCGGACCAACCGGCGTACAGTTTTCCGCATAGAAGCTCCCCGAGACGGCAGTAGAACATCGCTACAGTGTCCATGTTCTAATGGTCAAGGGGTCACGGCGGCGCGCCTGGATCTGAGCCGAGAGGTCAATATTTTGCATCTAAACGAACGAGAATTGGTTCTGCGCATCGAAGGTCTGAAGAAAGTCTTTCGCTCTGGCGAGTCAGACCTTGTGCTCTTTGAAAACTTGTCATTCCAGGTAGCCAAAGGTGAGATGCTGGCAATCGTGGGCGAATCAGGCGCGGGAAAGAGTACCTTGTTACACATCCTGGGCGCTCTTGATAGCGCCTCCGCAGGTGACGTATACTGCGCCCACTTGCGCGTAAGTTCGCTTACGGAAAATGACGCGGCTGAGTTTCGCAATCGCCAACTCGGCTTCGTCTGGCAATTCCACTACCTGCTGCCGGAATTTACCGCGCTGGAGAATGTGGCAATGCCTCTTCTGCTTCGGGGCGTGCCCCGGCAGGAAGCGCAAGGAGAAGCTTCGCGTTGGTTGCGCGAGGTCGGCTTGGAGCAGCGTTCGCATCACCGTTCCGGGGAGCTCTCTGGAGGTGAGCAGCAGCGTGTTGCCCTGGCTCGTGCGCTCATTACCCAGCCCAAGCTTTTGCTGGCGGATGAGCCGACCGGAGACCTCGATAGCCGGACAGCGGGCTCGGTTTTTGAATTGATCTCCCGGTTGCATCGAGATTATGGCCTCACCTCCCTTATAGCTACTCACAACTTCGCGTTTGCGCGCCGCTGTGATCGCGTGCTGCGGTTGCAACAGGGACGCATTGAGGAGATCGCACAAGAGACGCTTTCGGGCTAGGTCGGTTGCGGGAATTGACAAACAATCCGGCAGTGTTGCTCGAATGGAAGATGCCGCAATCGGTTCGCAGAAGATTGCAACCGTTTGCGGACAAAGAACACTTCGGTGTCTTTGGTAACGGGACTACGGTTTGTAAACGACTCGAATGGGCCATGGACTTGTTGGCAGTGGGATTGCATAATGAACTCAGGGCCGAAGATTTCCGAGGACTGAGGGCCACCAAAAGACCGACTCACGAGTCCCCCAGAGGGCCAAGAGGGTAGGGTTATATGTTCGAACGTTATACGGAGAAAGCACGGCGCGTCATCTTTTTTGCGCGTTATGAAGCTAGTCAGTTCGGGTCTCCTTACATTGAGACAGAGCACCTGCTGCTGGGACTTTTGCGCGAAGACAAGGCCCTGACCAATCGATTTCTGCGCTCTCATGCTTCGGTCGAATCCATCCGCAAGCAGATCGAAGGCCACACGACCATTCGCGAGAAGGTGTCGACTTCCGTCGATCTCCCGTTAAGTAATGAATGCAAAAGGGTTCTGGCCTACGCCGCCGAAGAGGCTGAGCGCCTCTCGCATAAACATATTGGGACTGAACACCTGCTGTTGGGTTTGCTGAGAGAAGAAAAGTGCTTCGCCGCCGAAATTCTGCACGAGCGTGGCTTGCGGCTTTCCAGCATTCGCGAGGAGCTGGCGCGAAGCAGCCAAGAAAAGGCCCAGCCGCAGCGACAGCGTGAATCTTCCCTTCTGAGCGAATTTTCGCGCGACCTGACCCAGGCTGCCATGGACAACCAGCTTGACCCCCTGGTGGGACGCGAAGGCGAGTTGGAGCGTGTGGTTCAGATCCTCTGCCGCCGCACCAAGAATAATCCGGTTCTAATCGGCGAACCGGGAGTGGGCAAAACCGCGATCGTCGAGGGACTGGCGCAGCGGATTGCCGACGGCGAAGTTCCGTCGTTCCTTGCCGACAAGCGCATTCTTGGCCTGGATCTTTCGCTCATCGTTGCCGGCACCAAGTATCGCGGCCAATTTGAAGAGCGTTTGAAAACCATCATGAAAGAATTGATGGAATCACAGAATTCCATCATCTTCATCGATGAGTTGCATACGCTGGTAGGAGCGGGGTCGGCGGAAGGTTCGCTCGATGCCGCCAACATCCTGAAGCCGGCGCTGTCCCGCGGGGAAATTCAGTGCATTGGCGCCACCACTCCAGGTGAGTATCGCAAATCGATTGAGAAAGATCGTTCGCTGGAGCGGCGTTTCCAGGCGGTAAAGGTGCCGCCTCCAAATGAGGTTGATGCAACCAAGATTCTTTTCGGCATTAAGGATCGCTACGAGAAGTTTCATGCCGTCACCTACACCGACGACTCCATTAACTTTGCCGTATCGCATTCGAACCGGTACATACCGGACCGCTTCCTGCCCGACAAGGCGATCGACCTCATTGATGAAGCCGGAGCGCGCGTAAAGCTGCGCCAGACTTCGTTGCCTGAGGAGCTCACCGAGGTGCAGAAGCGCATCAAGTTCATCGTTCATCGCATGGAGAACGCCATAGCGAACCATGAGTTCGAGAAGGCGCGTTTCTATTCAGATGAAGAACGCAAAGAGCGCGAGAACTTGCGCGCTCTTCGCGAAAAATATCATCTGGATGAGTCCTCGACCGGTGTGGTGGGCCGCGAGGACATCGAGGACGTAGTTTCGCGCTGGACCGGCGTGCCGATCACGTCCATCAAGGAAGAAGAGTCGGCGAAGCTGCTGCGCATTGAGGAAGAGCTGCACAAGCGGATCATCTCGCAAGACAAAGCCATCATTGCTCTGGCCCGCGCGATCCGGCGTAGCCGCGCCGGACTGAAGAGTCCGAACCGGCCCATCGGTTCGTTCCTGTTCCTCGGACCCACGGGCGTTGGCAAGACTGAAGTCGCACGCACCCTGGCACAGTTCATGTTCGGCAGCGAAAAGTCGCTGGTCCGCTTCGACATGTCCGAATTCATGGAGAAACACTCGGTCTCAAAGCTGATCGGCTCGCCTCCGGGATACGTGGGCTACGAAGAAGGCGGTCAGCTCACCGAGCGCGTGAAACGGGCTCCCTACTCGGTCGTCCTACTGGATGAAATCGAGAAGGCGCATCCTGACGTGTTCAACATTCTGCTGCAGGTGTTTGAAGACGGCCAACTCACCGACGGCCTCGGAAACACCGTGGACTTTAAGAACACGATCATCATCATGACCTCGAACATCGGCGCGCGTTACCTGCAGAAACGCGAGGGCCTGGGCTTCCAGTCAAGCAAGGAAGACATGGTCTCGGAAAAAGTCGAAGATCTGGTGCGAAACGAAGTCAAGCGTACGTTCAATCCTGAGTTCCTGAACCGTTTGGACGAAATTATTCTGTTCAGCGCGCTGAGCGAACAGGACCTCATTCAGATCCTCGAGTTGATGGTCAGCCTGTTGAATCAGAATCTGGCGCAGAAGTCGATCACCGTTACCGTGACTGACGAGGCTAAGAAGTGGATACTGAATCAGACTCTGGGCGATCGCAGCTACGGAGCGCGCCCGCTGCGACGGGCTTTGCAGAAGTACATCGAAGACCCGCTCTCAGAAGCCCTCATCCAGGGCACGATTACCACCCGTCCGGCGTTCATCGAGGTCTTCCTCGAGAGCGGCAAGTTGTACTATCGCCCGGTGGACTCGAAGGAAACCGAAGGCGTATTGCTGTACGAGAATAGCTAGATAATCAGCAATCAGCCGTCAGCCAGAATCTGACGGCTTTTGTTTTTCTTTGCGATCTTTGCGGTTGTTCTTTGCGTCCTTTTGCGGTTGAGCTTTTGACCGCAAAGAGCGCCAAGAAAGTCACCCGGGCCCCGCGTGCTCAGCAGCGCTGGCCCACCCGTACATCTCCTTCCGTACCCTAGGAGATCCCGCTCCGGCACAGCAAGATAGAGGCTCATCAGTCTGCTCTGCGGGCACGAATTCCCCTTTCGAGTCAACCCCGGTGCAGTCGAATGTCCGCCCTCATGGCCGAAAACTACAAGGGATCGGAAGAAGAGCCAGTCTGCAGCACCTGGACACACACCGTCGAGGTAGTGCTAGGCATTTTGTTGCTAATCGGAGCAGGTTTCCTGGCATACCACTACGCGCCCCCGCCCAGCAATGACTTGGCGGAGGAGGTCCAGCAGCTTACGCTTCAAGTGGATCAGCTCAAGCAGGAGCAGGCCATGCCCACGATGGTTCTGAACCGCTATCGCAACTCAATCTGCTACATCTACGGGGTTTACCAGGTTGGATTGCCTCAGCAGCGGCCCGCCCTTCGCGCCCGCATCTCCGGCACCGGCTTTGTCGTGGCGGAAGGGCTCCTGGCTACCAATCGCCACGTTGCCGAGCCCTGGTACGGAGACCCCGAGGCCACAGCCCTAATCAAGAACGGCGCCAGCCCGCGCCTGGAAAAACTGATTGCTTTCTTCCCTGGGTTTCCTACTCCGGTAGACATTACTCCGGAGGCGCTATCGGCGCATGGGGACCTAGCCGTGCTTCACGTCGAAAATTCGCTGGCGGTTAACCAACTCCGGCCTTTGCCTCTGGCCGATGCCGTTTCGAATCCCGGAGAGCTAGTCGCTGTAATCGGTTATCCCATGGGCGTGCTGGGGATGGTGGCGAAATCGCCGACCGCTGTGTACGACCGCCTGGCATATCGGCGGGATGACATTCGTGCCGCCAACGAACTGGCGGCACTCTCGCTAATCCGTCCCTCCGCCACCTGCGGTCACCTCGGCGACGTAGTTGGGGATAAGCTTATCTACGACGCCCCCACCGCGCACGGCGCCAGCGGTGGTCCGGTATTCAATTCTCAGGGTCAGGTGATAGGAATTAACGCCGCCTTCATCGACGGCTTCTCCGGAGGCACCCTGGGCGTCTCCGTGCAGGCACTACGGCCGCTGATTGACGCCGCCCGGAAGAAGAACGTGCACCCAGCCGCATCCCAGAAGTCAGCTTCGAACTAGACTCTTACCCGGCGAGTGGTCTTCCCAGGCTTCGATCGAACTACCCGACCCCGCGTTGCCCGGCGTGCCCCATCCTCCGCGCTTTTTGCGCAGGGTGGCAAGCACACTGTCAGTACCCAGCCCCTGGCCAGGAGACGTTGGTTGCGTCCTATCCTCGCAAAGAGCACGAAAGTGGGGCACTCTGGGCAACGCGCCAATATACCCGAGATGTATACTCAACCGCTTGGAACGAAATGGCAAAATCTAGGAAGGACCGACTGAAGGAGGTGCAGGCGCATTTGGCCCGAGCCAAAGATCAATTTGATCGCGCTTCGGTCGATTCTTGGGAACCCGCAGATCCTGCAGAGTGCGTCACGAAGTGCTTTTACTCATATGAGAACGCTCTCGTAGCGGCAGCCACTGCACTCGGGACATCCTGGACGAAAAAGCACTACGAAAAGGCGGCTCTTGCGAAGAAGCTATTTGAACAGAACAAGCTTAAGACGGATGTCAGCGACCGACTTGTTAAACTGAATGAGCTCCGGAAAGATGTTTCATACGGTGATCCCGGTGAAGAACTGTCTGGAGTTGACCTCGAAGGTCTCGTTTCTGAACTCGGACTTTTTCTAGATGAAGTGGACGAACTCGTGGCGAGCCTTGAATGAAGACTGATCAGATGTTGACCGAACCCAGCTACACATCGCTGACACAAGATTTTGTTCGATCGGTTTGCTCCGCGAACGACAGAATGCAGATTTCTGTCATTCTGATTGGTTCAGTAGCGCGATTCACGCACGCTTCGCAGAGCGATCTGGATCTGCTGGTCGTAGGCGAGCAGCCGCCGGTGGTTGAGCGCCATCCCGATCGCCTTCATGTGCAGGCAATGACGACGAAGGAGTTCACCGAGCGGCTTCGCGCAGGTGACGATTTCGCCGGGTGGTGCGTTCGGTATGGTGTTCCGCTTGTGACTTCCAGCGGGTGGCTTGAGATTGTCAGGTCTTCGGATGCCGCTATCTGGCCCGATTGGCATAAAAAAATTCGTCATGCCGCACGGCGTCTAACCCTTGCTGCCACTCTCCTGGAAACTGGCGACATCGTGGCGGCAGCGGAAGAAATGTTGTATGCGGTCTCCCACACTGCTCGGGCAATTCTCTTGAAGAATGGGATTTTTCCATTGTCTCGACCCGAGATCATTGGCCAGCTTCGATACACGGGCAATGAACATCTGGGAAAGCTACTACAAGACCTGAGTTACGAAGAACCGACGAGGGCGGCTCTGAATCGCAATTTGCTCTACATTAAGCGGCTGCTGGTGTATCTCGACAGACCAGTGTATCGAGAGTTTGTGCAACTGCGTCGACAGCGCATGCTTGCCAAAAAGGATCGCTCGTCAGACCTACCCAAGACAGGAAATGGGCGGATGCGTGTCAAGGATCGTTAGCGCGCCTAGAGCCGGGGCCCGTTGGTCACAACTTACAGACCGAATCCCAAGGCGCCTTCTATGCGGTCGCGCTACCCGGAGTGCGAGCTCGGCGCCGTGCCCCTCCTTTCGATTAGTAGGCGGCAGTAACTTTCAGCGGAATCTCTTCATCCAGGCGGGTGGCCCACCTTTGCGTTTCTTGCAAAGGTGGGGTGAAAGGGACTCGTCCGCCGCAAAAGTCACGCCTGGACGGTGATTAGCTCGTACCGCAGAATTCTGGAACTTGAACGCAAGGTCAAAGTCCCATGAGGTCGAGCACTGTGGTCCCCACCTTTCGAAAACCGCGAAAGGTGGGCCACCCACCCAAGCATAGCTTGGACGGGGCACCCTCGAGAGTAAGAATCCAAGAGGTTAGGCTGAGGCACCAAGCCTAATCCGCGGCTGTCTGCTTTGAGAAGGACTGCACGGCGGATGCCTCATCGTCCTTGATCTCGAGGACCTTGTGGAGCTTAGTGATCCGCAGTACTTCCAGCACTGGTGGGGTCGGGCCAAACAGTTTGAGGTCGCCACCCTGCCGCCGCAGGCTGGTGAAGCTGCGCACCACATCTCCCATTCCGGAGCTGTCGATATACTTGACATCTCTCAGGTTGAGCAGAATCTTCCTGTGACCCTTGTTGGCCAACTCGCGAATTACATCACCTAGCACCGTGCCGCTTCCCGGGCCGAAGGCAAGCGCTTCGCCCACACTGATGCGTCCCGCCAGATCAAGGATCGTGACATCCCCTGCTTGACGAATCTTGTAATCCAGCATTGCTGTTAATTCCTCCTGACTGGCACGCTACTGAGCAAACTAACATCTTCGGGCCTGGCGCCCAGTTTCAGAGCCATAGTGTCCCCTGTCCGTGGTATCGGGGATGATTGCCTAACACTGTAAATCATTGGACGGGTGGCCCAGGCCTCGGGGCGGGTGGCCCACCCTTTCGCGCTCTTTGCGAAGGGTGGGGGCCTCACACGCGCGTAGCCCGGGGCATGGGCACAACTATACCTTCAACTCCGGGGACTAGCTACATGCGCTCGATACCGTCTGTTATTGCTCACGCGTTAGCGTGAACTGCACCTGCATGCGCTCCACGGCCTCATTACTGTAACGGCTGTAGTGCGTATGGACGATCTTATTGGGGTCGCTGAGGTCGTTAATGGAGCGGACATTTTCGTCATGAACCCCGTCTTCCAGCGGGATGAGCGCCTGGGTTCGAAACTGCTTAGTCTTTTCATCGTAGACGCCTGTCTCCGTCACCCTTAATGCCCAACGAGTAAAAAAGTACGTGACGTCGTACTGTTGGGTACGAGGATTGTAAGTGATGTATGTGATGAAACCATTGTGGTGACTAGGGTCACCCTTACGATGCATCGCAACCCGATACTCCAAATAAGTATCCTCCAACGCCCAATGGATCTCCCACGTCCCATCGTTTTCCGTTACCTTGTCGCCATCGTGGAACAGGGCGACAGCGCGCCACTTCCCTACCAATGGTGCGAGTTTACTCATCCCTTCGCGGATTTTGGCGTAATCGGATGCAGGGTTCTCCGCACGTGCGGGAGTGAACTGTGAAATCACGATCCAACTGAGAATGAACAACAAGCGACAGCAATAAGGCTTTTGCATGCGGCGACCATACGAAACTCTGTACGCACCCGCAACAGATTTGCGACCAAGCGCTCACAGTCTGCGATCAGACGGCAGTGGCACGCGACGGGCAGCGGCGTGGTGCCCAGGTTTAGCGTCCAAAGAACGGGCGCGAACCTGGGGCACCAGCACCAGGCTGTGGGGCCATTCCCGAGCAATCCCAAGTACGGTATGCTTTTCCGATCATAGGCTACTGATGGACTGGGCAATTTTACAGCCCCGAATACGCTTTGATATCGGCGCAGAACGCGAAGAATGTGAGCGGTTATTCAAGCATTCGGCAAGAGCGTTGCAAGATCGACTTGTGCGCCGCGGGCAGACCGATCGCACCAGACAGCACGCTATCCCAGAGTGGGAGAAAATCTACCAAGCAGAAGCCCAAGAGCGTAGATTGCTGCATCAGGCAAGAGTCCTAAGCTGGGGCAAAGAGAAAAGATATTACTTCGTGCACAAGCATTCTGTTTGAATCACTTTAGACGAATTGCCGGGTGGCCCGCGGGTGAGTGTACGGCTCCCGAAACGCGCAGACAACTTCCATTTTGGGTGCACCACCCTTCGCGCTTTTTGCGAAGGGTGGGACCCAGCCCGAAGGCACTGGCGACGCCTGCGGATCAGCGGAACCGTTTCACCCAACCCGGCTCCCGGACGTGTTCCTCTTCCAATCGGCGCAGGCGTGCGGCCATTACTCCGGGCCTTCCCAGATATCCCACCACGCGAGTTGGTTCTTTGCGGTCCACCACCGGCAGCCGCCCGATGTTGTTGCGCAGCATCTTGGATGAGGCTTCGTGCAGCACTTCGTCCGGATAGGTCACCACCAGCCTGCGGCTGCCCGCTTCCAGCACGCTCATCGACCCTGAAGGATCCTGGTCGAGCGCCCGCAGCACGTCGCCGCGCGTAATAATGCCGGTCAGCTTGCCGTCCTTATCCACGACAACCATGCCTTGATGGCGGCTGACCTCCGGATCGCGAGCTGCGATGCGCTCCGCCAGTTCTCCTATGCGCATGTCCGCCGGCAGCGAGGGCACATCTTTGTCCATGGTCTCGGAAACCGTCACCAGCTGCAGCACGTCGGTTTCGTAATCATGGTGAATGCGTAGGCCGCGGCGCGCCAGCTTCTCGGTCATGATCGAAGAACCCGGCATGAGCAGCATGGCGATGCCGTCCGCGATCACGCAAACCAGCATCAGCGGCAGCACCGAGTTGTAATCGCGAGTAATTTCGAAGGCAAAAATAATGAAAGAGAAGGTCGCACGCGAAGCTGCCCCGAACACCGCACCCATGGCCACCAGCGCGAAAGCTCCAGCCGACAGATTCGCTCCGGGAAATATCCTGTCGATCCCCGTGGCGAACAATCCACCCAGGGCCGCGCTCGACATGAACATCGGGGCCAGCAGTCCGCCCGATGTCCCCGACCCCAATGAAATGACCAGCGCTGCCGCCTTCGCAACCATAACCACGAGCAGCAGCTTCAGCGCCAGATTCGCATTCAGAATGTCGCTGATCGTGTCGTAGCCCACGCCCAGAACGCGGGGTACAAAGTAGCCAATGACACCAAGGCCCAGCGCGCCGATCGCTGGCCACCAGAGCTCATCCACTGGCAACTTTTCGAATTGGTCCTCCACCCAGTAGAGGGCCTTGCTGAACCCCACTGCCGCCAGGCCGCAGATTATTCCCAGCACCAGATAAAACGGCAGGGCTCGCGGGATGCCAAAATCCATCGCCGTCACGGTGAACATCGGACCCGCGCCCAACAGTTCCATATGGACCGCGGCGGCGAGCGTGCTGGCAATAACCAAAGGAATGAACGATCGCGACTTGAACTCGAACAGCAGAAGTTCGATGGCCAGAATCACGCCTGCGATCGGGGTGTTGAATGTCGCGGACATCCCGGCCGCGGCTCCACAGGCCAGCAGCACTTTACGCTCGGAAGCCGTGGTATGAAAGACCTGCCCGACAAGCGAGCCCACCGCGCCGCCCGTCTGAATGATTGGCCCTTCAGCGCCGAATGGCCCGCCCGTGCCGATGGCGATTGCCGCCGAAATCGGCTTCAGGATCGCAACTCGCGGCTGGATGCGGCTGCGGTTGAATAAAACGGCTTCCATAGCCTCGGGAATGCCGTGTCCCTTGATCTTCGACGAGCCATACTTCGCCATGAACCCGACGATGAGGCCGCCAATCACCGGAATCGGAATTACCCAGAGGCCCAGATGATTGTGGCGGGCGCTGACGAAATCGGCCGCAAAACGGCCATAAAAAGCAATATTGGTGAACAGGCCAATCAGTTTGTACAGGAGAAATGCGACCGCGCCGGCGACCAGCCCAATCCCACTCGCGAGCAATGCCACCAGCACCATCCGAAACTGAGCCGGCTCAGTCGCCACGGAATCCTGCGTCGCCGTGGTGCCAGTCGCACTGAGTCGTCGGGAAGCTCCGTCATTGTATCCTCCCTCCACCGGCGCTATCGGATGTTCTTCATTACGACCTTTGGTCACAATTAATCTCTTCGCTTCCCTCTTGCTGGTTTCGGTTTTCCTGTGCCCGCATGGGATGCGTTCCCGGTCGAACTGTTTCCCGCTTGCATCGCATTCTTCAAGGCGGCAACCAGTGCCGGTCCTTGGATCCGCAGCTCGGCCTTATGATGCAAGGACAGTTCTCGCAGTACTTTTTCACCCTTGGGAGTGAGCTCCAGCAGTACCTCGCGCCGGTCCTGACCGGCTTCGCGCCGCCGGATCCGCCCTCTTGCCGACAACCGATTTACCAGTTCCACCGTGCTGTGATGTTGAATCTGCAGCCGCTCCGCCAAGTCTCGGACACGCGGCCGGACGCCCTTCGGCAGGCCTTTTAGGGCCAGCATCAACTGGTGTTGACGCGGCTCCAGGCCGGCATTCCGCGCAGCCCGTTCGCTAAAGTGGAGAAATCGCCGAATCTGGTAGCGCAATTCGGCCAAAGACTGATAGTCGGCGACAGTAAGTAATTTTTCCACGCGACGGATTATATCGTGTTAAGACGCATCAAGAATACATCGTATCACGATACTATACAGATCACCAAGAGCGGCGGCTTAGCAACTAAAATGCTCGCCACGGCGTCGCCTGCTTCCGCACTAGTCACTGGCTACTCCTGCATTTAGAATCTTTAGTCCCCTATTTCGCTGGGTAAGAGTGAGGGAGTGGCGCCTTGATTCCACGTTATACCCGCCCCGACATGGGCCGCATCTGGAACGACGAGAACCGCTTCCGGACCTGGCTAGCCGTTGAAGTCGCAACTACGGAGACGTTAGCTCGAGCGGGCATCGTCCCCAAAGATGCGGCTCGGGCCATCCGCGAGCGCGCTGACTTTAGTCTGGAACGCATCTTCGAGATCGAGGCTGAAGTTCGCCACGATGTGATCGCTTTCACTACGGCGGTGGCCGAGATTGTCGGACCCCATGCGCGCTGGTTCCACTACGGCCTGACCTCGAATGATGTGGTGGACACCGCCCAGGCTTTGCTGATCGGTCAGGCATCCACCATCATTTCCGACGATCTGCGGCGGCTTTCCGAAGTCCTGGAGCGGCGTGCCTGGGAGTTCAAGGACACGCCCATGGTCGGCCGCACCCATGGCATTCACGCTGAGCCTATTACTTTCGGCTTCAAGCTGGCCAATTGGTACTCAGAGGTGGAACGGGACATCGCCCGCTTCAATCAGGCTGCCGAAGACATGCGGGTTGGCAAGTTCTCCGGCGCAGTGGGAACCTTGGCGCATCTCAGTCCGGAACTGGAGGAAGAGATCTGTAAGCGCCTGGGATTGCGGGCTGCCGCCGTTTCGTCTCAGGTAATCCAGCGTGATCGTCACGCCGCATATCTGGCGACCCTGGCGGTCATCGCCTGCACCCTGGACAAGATTGCCACCGAGCTTCGTCACTTGCAGCGGACTGAAGTGCGCGAGGCGGAGGAATTTTTCAGCGATAGGCAGAAAGGTTCCTCTGCCATGCCGCACAAGCGCAACCCGGTAACCCTCGAGCAAATCAGCGGCCTCGCGCGTGTGGTCCGTTCCAACGCGCAGGCAGGCTTTGAAAATGTCGCTCTGTGGCACGAGCGCGACATCTCGCACTCGTCAGTCGAGCGCATCATTATTCCCGACTCGACCTCGCTCGTGGATTACATGCTCCAGAAGACCACGAACCTTATCGACACTATGTTCGTCTATCCGGAGCGTATGAAGATTAATCTCGAGAGTACTGGGGGCCTAATCTTCAGCGGACAGCTGTTGCTTGATTTGGTCGAGCATGGAGTGTCGCGTGAGGACGCTTACCGGATGGTGCAAAACCATGCCATGCAGGCCTGGAAAGAAGGACTGAATTTTCGTGAACTGGTGTTGAACGACAAAAGCATCACCAGCCGCGTGCCGCGCCAACAGATCGAGCGTGCCTTCGACCTGAAACGGCAGTTGCGTAACATCGACAAGATTTTCGCGCGCGTGTTTGGTAAGCCAACGCCGAAACCAAAAAGCCAGCATAAGCGTAGAGCTCAGCCGCACAGCTAAGTCGAATATTATTCCCGCCGCTTGGCATCGGCCTCGAAGCATCGGCAAACACTGCCTATACTCGCGATTTCTTCGCGATCACTCCATCCACCGAAGCCGCGCCTGGTCCGGTTAGAGCAAGGCTGAGGTTGGCTGCCAGCAAGGTCAAAGCGAATTCGGCGCCTTTCGGCATGAAGAATCCGCCCTGGTAATGCACAAACACAATGGCGCCGAGCATGTCGCAGGCCAGTAGCAGCGTCGCCACGCGAGTGCCCACTCACAGTATCAGCGCAATTCCTCCCAGAAACTCAACCAAGGTGACAACCGGGGCAGCCACCGCCGGAAGCGGAATCCCCGCCTGGGTGAAAAATGCAGTTACTCCCGAAAAACCAAAGCTGAATAACTTCTGGCTCCCATGCACCAAAAACACAACTCCGACGATCACTCGCAGTACGGTCGTCCCCCACGACGAACTCGAAGTGTTGCTCATGTGCTCTCCTACTCTAAGTTTTGTGTAAAACTCAAAGCCCCTTCCCCAATCTCTCTTCCATCCGCGGCGAACATGCGTACTATTCCACCCTATGCCGGGCGGTTTCCAGCAGCCTTATTAGAGTACGCAATCGCCGTTCGCCCAGCGGACCAAGCAGTTGCCGGTTAAATTGCTCGACCGGGCGATCGAGGCTTCTCAACAGCTCCAGGCCTGCAGTCGTGATTCTGGTCGTGATTACGCGGCGATCTTTCTGCTCCCGACTGCGCACCACCAGACCACGGCGCTCCAGCCGGTCGATCAGGCGGGTGATATCAGGATCGTGGTTGATCATGCGTTCGCCGATTTCGCTGCATGCCAGTCCCTTTTCGCCAGCGCCTCGCAGAATGCGCAGAGCGTTGTACTGGGTGGGGGAGAGCCCGTGCCGCTTCAACATTTCTGCCCCACGCCGGGCCAGTTGGTCGGCCGTCCGCACCAGAGCCACGAAAGCTTCTTCCTCCAGACTCTTGAAAGGCTTCGTTTGCTTAATTTCGGCCTGGATACCTTTGCTCACCAACTCAAAATTTAATCGTTGTAACAACTATTGTCCAGCGGACAAATTTCCAGGTTCCGTTCTTTGTGAGCCTCCGGGTTTCTTTGTGAGCCCAAGATTGCCAGCTCGGAAAATGGGATACAAAACTGACAATCCTTTACTTTTCTTTACCGTCAATCGCCGACGCTGCCGCATCTATTAACCAAGCGGTTAACAAACGAGGTGAGAAAGAATACATATGAAAACTCTTTTGAAGGCGGTGACTTCATTTCTTGCAGTAGGCGTTCTTAGCATCGGACTGGCGGCGGAGACTGCCGGCGCTGGTCGCTTCGACGACGCCATCCAGACCCGGGTGGCACAAGAATTAGCCAAGAAGCAGGAATTTCGTAATGTCCAACGAGCAACCGAGGACGGCATCGTGACCCTGACCGGCACGGTCGACCTCTACCAGCAGAAGCTGGATGCAACCAAGAAGGTTCGTAAGCTGCCAAATGTACAGGGCGTACGCAATCTGATTATGGTTGCTGGCGCGACCGTGGCCGACGCCGACCTCACTGCAAAATTGGACCGAAAGCTTTACTACGACCGGATCGGCTACGACAATGAGTTCAATTTTGTGACCGCATCTGTGAAAGATGGCGTTACCACCCTGAACGGTGAAACGAGAACCGAGTTCGACCGAGACTCGGCGCTGGCCATTGCGTATACCACGCCCGGGGTCAAAGATGTGGTGAACGAGGTCAAAGTCGCGCCGGTGTCAATTTTCGATGACCGGATTCGGATCAGCGCTTTGCGCGCCATCTACCGCGACCCAGTGCTGAGCCGCTATGCCATTGACCCGGCTCTGCCTATCCGGATTGTGGTGGAAAATGGCCATCTCAGCCTCTATGGAACAGTTGCCAGCACCATGGATAAGAACATCGCGGGCATAAGGGCCAACCAGGTGTTTGGCGCATTCAGCGTGCAGAACAATCTGCAAGTGGTAAAGGGATCGTAAGCAAGTTGCAGTTGGATCGGAGGTAAGGCACGGCTTCGGCCGTGCCTTTTTTCTTCGCCATATTATTCCGGCGTGTGCTCGAAGGGCAGCTTGGTGTAGCGTGCTTTCTCCACATCGATGAAAAGCGCAACTCGTCCTTCTGGATTTCGGAATGGGAAGGGCTTGCCGGTGTACTTCCGCGAGATGGGGTCCATTATTTTCAGATCTGGGTCGGGCCTGCGCTGAACCACGCGGCCGCGAATCTGAACTTCGGCATAGGGATCGTCGAAATCTACAATGGACAAGGCAACTCGCGGATCGCGTCGCGTGTTTTTAGCTTTGAGCGAGTTTTCTCCTGTGCAGATGACGATTCGCTCTCCCTCACGGCCAGCCCAAACGGGCACGGATTGCGGAGACCCATCCGGCATTAGCGTTGCAAGATGGACGAAATTAGCGTGATCAAGCAGTCGCTTGATGTCTGCCGATAAAACTGGCATGTGCTTTTTCCTCTCTAGTCCTGATTTCACGGAAGCCGATTGATCAACGACGCCACATATCCTGCTCCGAAACCGTTATCGATGTTTACCACGCTGACGTTTGAAGCGCAGGAGTTCATCATTCCTAATAGCGCTGCTAGCCCCTTAAAAGCCGCCCCATAACCCACGCTCGTGGGGACTGCGATTACGGGAACCCCAATGAGCCCGCCAACTACGCTGGGCAGCGCGCCTTCCATTCCCGCGCACACGATTACCACTCGCGCCCGGGCCAAAGAACCGTGGTTCGCCAGCAGCCGATGAATGCCCGCCACACCCACGTCGTAAAGACGCTCGACATGGTTGCCCATGATTTCAGCTGTGACGACTGCTTCCTCAGCAACGGGAATGTCGCTGGTTCCAGCCGAAACCACTGCAACGGTACCCTTGCCATATTTGGCCTTGTCGCGTTGTAAGACAACCGTTCTGGCGACGGGCTGATATTCCGCTTGGCGAACTTTCTTTTTCACCGCCCCAAATTGCTCCTTGCTTACCCGTGTAGCCAGAATATTCCCGCCATGCTTCGCTAGACGCCAGAAAATCTCGGCCAGTTGCGCTGGTTTCTTTCCTTCTCCGAATACGACTTCGGGCATGCCCACGCGCAGAGCGCGGTGATGATCGACTTTGGCAAATTCCAAATCTTCGAATGGCAGATGCCGCAGGCGCTGCACCGCCTCATCGGGCGAAAGCTTCCCCTTGCGCACTAGCTCGAAGAGTTTGTGGATGGATTCGGCGTTCAAAGAAGTACTCGGCAGCCGCACTAGGCTTGCAGGCCAGACCTGTAGGTTAGCACTTATCGAGGATTGTGATTGGAGCTCGAATTAGCATGAAAGTGCGCCGGATCCGATTACGCACCGGTTCCCGATGGCCGCGCCTTTTTGCGGCCGCATCGCAGCCGCCGAATGAGACCCAGGCAAATTTCTTTCGCCGTGCCCGGTTCGTCTAGGTGTGTGAGAAACAGGCGCCGCAGGACACCTCGCGTCACTTGTCCCTCGAGGTAGTTCTCGTATAGCTCGCTGCCTAAGGCATAGCCTAAGCGTTGCGAGCTGGATTCGAATGCGTTGGCGTCAACTCGCATTGCAGCTTCGGCGATAACTTCGCAGGCTCCTCGGGAAATTGCGCCGCCGTCCGGCGCTGCTGGGCGCGCGGGATACAGGACTCGTGAACCAAAATAGCCTAACAAGTGCTCGACCGTCCGAGCATAAAACCGATCGGAAGCTTCCTCCGTTAAGTGTCCGTTTCCCCGCTTCGGTAATCCGCGGCATGCATGATGCAAAAAGCGCGCCACCTCCTCGGCCGCATACAGCATTTGAAACTCGCGCACGTAGAACGCATTCACCTGCGGCAGATACACGCTGCCTCGTTCTTCCACATAGTGTGCCAGGGCTTGGGTCTGTTCATCGGTGGCGCTGTAGCGAGAGAGCAGCCTCTGCAGGCGCGCGTCCGATGCCCGGCAATACACCTCGGGTAGCAGATCTATCAGGAACTTCGGCTGTGTGCCGTTGTGAGATGAATAACGATTGATATCCAAAAAGCGCAGCAAGCTATCAATCAGGTTGTAAATCGTTGGCGTGAGATCCGGGCCTTCTTCTTCGCTCCGGCCCCAGCGGCTAAGATGTAGGCGATAGTTCTCGTATTTCTCGAGGGGAGTGGAATTAAAGGCGCATACCACATCGTCGGTCACACGAACAGCTTGCACGTGCTCCAGCTTTTCTCCGGCCGCGTGCCAGTAAAGCGCGTCCACATTTTGCAACACCGTCAGGACGCGCTCAGAATCCAACGATTCTCGCAGCACGCGCGGCAGATGCCCAGGAGCGAGATGCGATTCGCCAAACAGGACCATGATGACGGCATTGGGATGACGTTGCCGAATCTCGGCTATCTTGTGCGCGGCATGCCGATCACGCGCTCCAATTTTCCGCAGATCTTCCCGCGGCATGCAGTCCAGGCCATAGATGGCCTCTGCATGCTCGCGGGCGGTAACCAGCAGTGCGTAAAATGGCTCCCAGTCATATCCCCAGTCCAGGTCAAACCGAATGCGCTCGCGGAACTCTTCTTCGTCGATCTCCCGGCGCCACCATTCGTCGAGGATGTGCTGGTCCCGGGAAAAGATCGTCTCTATTCCCAGGACTACAGGTCGATCTCCAGGCTGTGCTCGTTCCTCAAATAAGGTCGCGGCAAAATGCTGTGCCGCTGGGAGCGCGTGATAGTCGGCCACCAAAACTACGTCAGCCGTGCTGACCATGAGCTTCAGTTCGGGCAAATCGATGACAGAATCGTAAGAGCGGAACGCCCGGCTAAAATCCTGCAAATACTTGCGGCGACCGTTGGGATCGGTGACCCGAATCTCGCGCTCCACACCAGCCAACGCATGGAGCTGCGCTTCACTTCGCCGGGACCGCAAGCTGGTGGTGGTCGCCATGGTTTCTTGTCGTTCGTTCCTCGTCGTTGGTCGTTGGTCAAAAACGCGGTCGCAGTTAGCCAGCGACCAACGCCCAGTGACTAACGACTGCTTCTTGACTTCGTCTCTGCCGCATCCCTATCCTCAGGACGCTGGCCGAGGAGCTCGAATTGCCCAATCACCCGCCGCAGAATCTCACGGTTGCTACAACCGGCGCCAGCGGGTCTTTATTCCTTCGCCATTTTCTGCAGGCCGTCGACCGCGACCAGCGGGTCGAGACGGTGAATTTCATCGCCTCTGACGGTGCGCTGCGCGTCATGGCCGAAGAACTCGGACTACGCGGCCGCAGCAATCTCGTCAAACAAATCCTCGGCCGCAGTTCCGAAAAGGCGGCGCGCAAAATTCATCAGCAGGCCAACGCCGATATCGGCGCAAATATCGCCAGCGGTTCGTATCCCACCGACGCTATGGTGCTCATCCCCTGCAGCATGGGCACTCTGGCCCGCATCGCCAACGGAATCGCCTCGCAACTGATCGAGCGGGCTGCCGATGTCTGCCTCAAGGAGAAGCGGCCGCTCGTGCTCTGCGTCCGCGAAAGTCCGCTCAATAAAATCCACATCCGCAACATGTACCGGGCCGCCGACGCTGGCGCCACCGTCTTTCCACTTATCCCTGCCTTCTACTTCCGCCCGACCAGCTTGGATGCCATTGCGCGCGAATTCGCTTACCGCGTACTCGCTCATATCGGCCTGTCTCATCCCGACGCCTACCGATGGAAGGGATGAACCGCCATCCACTTAGGGGAGATCGGTTACTTTCGGGGAGACTTCAAGTGTAGAAACCTAGAGGTAGAGACAGTAGATTCCCGTGGGACATGACCTGCGGGGCAAAGCGCACGTTCTTGAGTGAGTTGAGGAGAACGGGGAAGTCGTCCAGAGTTAACAGGACAAGCTACGGTCGTTACTCTCGCCGCTACCCGGGAAGCTTGGCTGCGAGGACGTCCACTTTCTCAATGGCGGGGGGCTTTGCCAAAAGCTCAGAGGCCTTTGCCATCAGGGCTGCGGCGACCCTGCCGGTGAGGTGTGCCTGGCGTCCTGCGTCGTCGGCGAAGGCGTCGAAGATGCCAAATTTGGCCGGCCCCAAACGGATGGCGAACCAGGCAGTAGTTGCTGGCTCCTGTTGGACAATTTCCAGACCACTCCGCAGGAACTTGGCCACTTCCTCTTCCTTGCCGGGTTTTGCCTCCAGTAGGACCAGAAGCGCCACTTTGACGTTTGACATATGCCGTCCCTTTTCTGTTGGGGGTGCTCAGCCACAATAGAGAACCCATTTGCGTGCGATATTGTACTTATGTGATGTGCCTCCCCAATAGGACGTTACAAGTTTTCTTTGGCGCTCAAGGAACGTCAACTTTCCACAGACGCCCGCTTTCGTGGCAGTTGACGGCGTGATGCGTTTCGTACTAATGTGCAATTACACCGGAAAGGAGGTGGTCGAATGACAAGTTCTGAATGTAGTGGGAGTAGTAGACCAGGTGAGGTGGCTGAGACTTAGAGCGGTCGCTCTAAGAACCATCGCACGACTACCGGTGATTTAGGGTTGATCCGCCCGGCGCAAGTTGCACCGGGACCCGGAGTTCGCCGAAGGGGCCACATAGAGTGACCACCTCTTGGTCAATCCCAAGCAGTCCACCGGGCGGCCCGCGTGCTTGCACGTGGGCCGTTCTATTTTTCGGGACGCTCCACTCTCTTGAAGCCTAATCGGATCACCTCGGCCGTATCCTCGGGCAGGGCAAGGTTTTCAATTTCTTCCTGCGTGAACCAGCGGACATCTTCCGCATCAGCAGCGGCCTTCGCTTCTCCGTCCAGCAGACGGCAAAGAAAGTCGATCAGAACGTAGTGGTAGAGGGTCCGTCCGTTCCCGTCTGGCAGCAAGCGGTCATATACACCCAACAACTCGCCCGTTTCGACGGTTAGGCCAGTTTCCTCGTGGGCTTCACGCTCCGCGGCCTGGCGCATCGTTTCTCCGAGTTCGAGCAACCCTCCCGGGATCGACCATTCGCCGATCAGAGGCGCATGTCCGCGTTTCACCAGCAAGACATGACTGTCGTGAATGATGATCGCGCCGACTCCGACCAGAGGCGATTCTGGATACTCTCGCTTCATGCGGTTGATCCGTTAATCCTGGCGATTCTGATCAAGCGGACACGCGGTAGGATAGCAAACCAGTTCTTAGTTCGGGGTTCTCGGTTCTCCCAAAGCCTGCTGTGGTTAAATAGTCCGGTGTCTTTAGACGAATACAAACGCAAACGCCGCTTCGAGGCAACCCCGGAGCCCCCGCCCAAGCTGGAGAAGAAATCCGGCCATCGTTTTGTGGTGCAGAAGCATCGTGCCACTCGCCTCCACTACGATTTCCGCCTGGAGATGGAGGGAGTGCTCAAATCCTGGGCTGTCCCTAAAGGACCGTCGCTTGATCCCGCCGACAAGCGCCTGGCGATGCAGGTGGAAGATCATCCCGTTTCGTACTTCGACTTCGAAGGCACAATTCCGGAAGGCAACTACGGCGCAGGCACGGTGATGGTTTGGGACGTGGGAACCTGGGAACCGCTCTCGCCAGAACCGGTGAAAGGCAAATTCGTCCCTGGAACCGACGCCGAAGCCGCGGCTATGTTGAAAAAGGGAGATTTCAAGATCCGCCTTCATGGCAAGCGCCTGAAAGGTGATTTCGCTCTAATCCACATGCGGTCGCGGCGCCCAGGCACCAAGGGCACGGAGTGGCTGCTGATCAAGAAGCAAGACGATGAGGCCGTCCCAGGCTACGACATTGAGAAGTACGACGCCTCGGCGCTCACTGGCCGCACTATGGCTCAGATAGGCGGAGACGAAAAGTCGGCAAAGTGGGAGAGCAGCCGGCCAGCCTCCCGCGGCAAATTAAAGGCGCCATGGCTGGCTGACGCAATCGCAAAGGCGGACAAGAAAAAAAAACTAAACCCGGAGGGCAGTAGCCCCAATGTAGGCGCGGGCGTCCTCGCCCGTGCTGGCGCCGGCACGAGCGACGACACTCGCGCCTACGACCGCCAAGAGAAAAAAAGCGCAAAATCAGCAAAACTCGCGACTCAACGTTCCCCGTCCCCAACTAGCGTCGGGAAAGAACGAAAGGCTTCCTCAGCGATCCTAGCGGTCAAGTCCCTGGAAGGTGCTGTCAAAAAGCCAATGCCGACGGCCGTCTATCCCATGCTGGCCACATCGGTCGAAAAGCCGTTTGACGATCCCGAATGGTTGTTCGAGATCAAGTGGGACGGCTATCGTGCAGTCTCGTTTATTGCGGATGGGAAAGTCCGCCTGGTTTCCCGCAATCAGAACGACCTCACCGCTCAATATCCTGAACTACACAGTCTGCGGCAATTCATCAAAGCCGAGATGGCAGTGGTGGACGGCGAAATCGTTGCCCTTGACGATGAAGGTCGCGCATCGTTCAGCTTGATGCAGCAGCGGACTGGCATCCGCACCGGAGGACGGCGGGTAGGCGCGCGCACCGATGTTCCCGTGATTTACTACGTTTTCGATTTGCTTTACCTCGACGGTTACGACCTGCGCCGAGTCGCTCTCGAACGGCGTAAGAAAGCTCTGGCTGAAATCACTACAACCGGTGACATTATTCGCTACTCCGATCACTTCTCCGAAGGCATGCAACTGTTCGAAGCTGCGAAGCAAAAGGGCCTGGAGGGCATTCTTGCGAAAAAACGGGAAAGCGTCTACGAAGAGCGTCGCAGTCGCGAGTGGCTGAAGATCAAAATCACCCAAACCCTGGATTGCGTTATCGGCGGCTACACCGATCCGGAAGGCAGCCGTCAGTACTTCGGTTCGCTTGTGCTCGGACTCTATGATCAAAAAGGCAGGCTCATCCACGTTGGCCAGGCCGGCACCGGATTCGATCACAAAACCCTCGCTGCGATCTGGCAGTCGCTGCGAAAAATCGAGAGCGAACAGAATCCTTTCTACGGTGAAGTCGACGCTTTGCGACAGGCGCACTGGGTAAAGCCTGAGCTCGTAGCGGAGATCAAGTTCTCAGAGTGGACTCACGAAACGCCGGAAGGTGGGCAGAAGCTGCGCGCGCCAGTTTTTCTAGGCTTGCGTGAGGACAAGGATCCGAAAGAGTGCACGTTTAAACGATAACGTGTCGAGGCAAGAAGCCGCCGGCGGACGGCTACTTGATATTCTTCATCGCTAATAGCGATCCATAGTCCCGGCCCGATGGTTCGACGGCGCGAGCCACAATTCCATCAAACGCGTCACGCAACTCAGGATATTTCGTGACCAATGCCTTCATGACCGCGGTGTTGTCCTGAAAGGATTGCGCGGTGTTGGAAATATCGGAGCACTGATACTTCACGACCAGGTCCAATTCCTTGCCCATCGCGGTGGGGAAAAGCTCAGTGACCTTGAACGTCTTGGAGCCTGCCGACAGATCTGCTGGAGGGAGATCGGGAGGCTTCACGTTTTGCATCTCGTCATAGAGCTTGTCAGTGGTGAGCGTGCTCATGAAGGGCACTGGGGCGAGCAGGTCGCGCGCCTCCAGGTAATAAAACCAGGCGTCGTGCTGCTTTCCTTTGGACTTGAAACTCCGCGCCTGTTCGGCGAACCAGTTGCCATCATGGGCCCCCACCTGCGAAGGCTTGGCATAAAAGCCACCAAGTTTCCAGTCTGTTGCTTGCTGCTGGAGGACGAACGAAACCGTGTAGGGCTCTTTTGAACCGGCGACGTCCAGAATCACAACCGCGTAGTTTCCGGGCGGCAGGTTGGGGATCACAAATACGGCGCTGTCCGACGTCTGTCCGCTCTTATTGAAAACGCCACACAAGAATTCGGCACGTTCAATTGGAGCTTTTCCTTCCGCCTTGAGTAGAAACGGGGGGCGCGGAACTGCTTGCGCTCCCGACAAATTCTCCTTGTTGTCCTTGACCGCCGTCTCGATGCCAGAAAAGTTTCCCGCGAGACTGGGGATCGCATTTTGTCGCATGGACGCGGCATCGCCACGGGCCGCCATATCGAAATGGCGCTTCGCCGTGTTCACCAGCGCGTTTCGGGTAGCCTCGTCCATATCACTGGCCGTCAAACAAGTCTGGGCGGAAGCTGACCTCACTAACGTGAGGGCTAAAACCAACACGCCCAGGCACAGGATCGACCAGCTAGTCTTGCAGAATCTACTCATCACAACGTGCTCTCTTACCTGAGAAGACTGCTTTCCTATAATCGTACCAGTTAAGAATGCCACTTAGCAGAACCGTACGGTAATCTAAATCCTGGACCGATTGGACTGACATGATGAAGAACCGACGGTTGCTTTTCATTCCATTTCGAATGCCAAGTACAGCAGCCCACCGTCCCGCTCCACCTGCAGCACCACTGCATCGTTAGTTTTAAGCGGCCTCACGGCCGCGCGAAGCGATTCCACCGAGTCGATCGGCGTGGTGTTCAGACTATGGATGATGTCGCCGGTTTGAACTCCGGTATCAGGGATGGTGAGATCGGCCGCGCGCCCCACGACGACGACTCCCGACGGAATGCGAAGAGTTCCGACCATGGAACGCAGTTGATCGTTCAGCTCGATGGCAAGGATTCCCAAGCGCGGGACCAGACTTTTCTCTGGATCGGTTGCGTCCTGCAACTGGTCCATCTGGTCGCGGTGTTCGATGGCTGGGATCTCGAGCGTTAGCTTATCCTTCCCACGCAAAACTTCCAGCTTGAGAACCTCATCCAACGGATGCAGATATAAAGCTGCAGTGAGCGCCGGCAAAGTCTGGATAGAACGGCCGTCCGCGGTCAAGACGATGTCCTGCACCTTAAGCCCAGCGGCCGCTGCTGGTCCGTCAGGCTTGACGTCGGAAATGATCACACCCCAGGAGCGGGGCAGGTGGAGACCCTCGGCCAGATCAGGGTTTATGGCCTGGGCTCCGGCTCCTATCTCGGTGCGGTGTACGTGGCCATTTTTGCGCAGACTCTCGTAAACAAATCGGACCACGCGGGCTGGGATAGCGAAGCCCAGCCCTTCGCTGCCCCCGCTCTGGGTCAGGATGAAGGTGTTGATGCCGACCACATAGCCTTCCATATCTACCAGCGGGCCGCCGCTGTTGCCGGGATTGATAGGCGCGTCGGTCTGAATGTAGACCATCGGCTTATCAGGATCGGCCTGACGGGCTACGGCACTGACCACACCCATGGTGACCGAATTCTGCAGGCCCTCCGGACTACCAATAGCGAACACCAATTGTCCTTCATGCGCGAAGCGCCCAGGACCGAGCGAAAGCGTCGGTAAGTTAGTTTCGTCGATTTTCAGCAGTGCGAGATCGGACTCTTTGTGGATACCGATGAGCTTGGCGTCCAGGATTGGGCGCCTCCCCGCGGGTGCGAAGGCGGACTGAGAGGTCTCCATCGGCATGGGCAATGCCACCCGGATTCGTTGTGCGCCTTCGACCACGTGAGCGTTGGTCATGATGTAGCCATTGGGATCCAGGATCACGCCCGAGCCGACTGCGTGCTGGCGAACGATCAGCGCCGTCTCGGTGCGGCCGTTGGCGCTGGCAGGTCCGTACCCGGTGACCAGAACTTGAACTACCGCCGGCGAAACTTTGGCCACCAGGGATTGCAACGCGGAATTCAATTCCCGCAGAACTGGGGGCGGCTCCGACGGGCGAGTGTCCGGCACTTTCGCCTGGTCAGCGGCCGATGCGCTTTTCTGTGGAACCGCTTTTTGCGCGGGTATTGTCGCAGTTTGTTGGGCCGATGCCCATATGCCGAAGCAGAGGCAGAGTCCGAGAAGGAAAGTGCGCCAAAAAGCTCTAGGGGCCACCATCGAAACAACCATAAAACCGCTCCTTGAACGCGTGCTCACACATTGTGCCAGAAAGCCGAAGGTAGCGTTCACCAAGGCAAACTCGGCCGGGCCGAGTTTGCCCTGCCCTCCGGGCCGTGCGGGGGAACCTAGTTCCTACCGTTAATATAAGAGTTATCAGGCTTTTACGAGGGGTGTCATCCATGATATAACCTGCGCTAAGCATATTTGTTTGTACCCTAGCAGGAGATTTAGGCATGGAGCTGGCTTTCGCAGGCAGGAACGGCCAGGAGCGAGGAGGTCTTGTGTCCGACGCGCGGACGGGGAAACGGTTCCCCTTGGAATTGCCCATCAAGATTCATCGGGCGGAAGAAGGCGGGCAGCACAGCGGAGTGACGGGAAATCTGAGCGCTGCCGGAGTGTACATCCGGGCGGATGCCTCTCTCGAGGTTGGTTCGAACGTGGAGTTCGAAATCACCCTGCCACCAGAAGTGACGGGCGCCAAAGAGAATGTGGTGGTGCAATGCCGCGGACGGGTGGTGCGTACCGACGAACCTGCAGCCGGCGGTAATCCCAATGAGGCGCGTGGCGTGGCCTGCGTGATTGATTCCTACGATTTCGTTCGCCAGTCGTGATCGAGGTGCTCAAGCAATGCTGAAATTGATTCTGGCCGATAACCAGGCAATCTTCCGAGCGGGAATCGCCAAAGTGCTGGCGGTTGAAGACGAAATGCGCATTGTGGCCCAGGCCCAGACCCAGGAGCAGATGTTCATGGCCCTGGACAAGTTTCGCGCCGCGGTGCTAATTGTCGCCGGCGGATTCCACTCTGATTTCAATGGTGTCCTGCAGAACGCCAACAAAAATAAAACTCGAGTCGTGGTGCTCGCCGATACCGGTGAAAGCGCCCAACGTTACATGTCCGCGGGAGCTCATGGCGTGGTGTACCGCAACGTAACCAGCGCGGCGCTGGTGGATTGCGTGCGCAAGGTCGCCCGCGGTGAGACCTGGGTGCAGGACATCGCCGTGCCTAGCGAACTGACTGAAAATGATATGGTTGGGTTGCGGGTGCGTGACCGCCTGACCGCCAAGGAACTCCGCATCGTCGCGCTGATCGTGCAGGGATATAAAAACAAAGAGATCGCCTCTCAGCTCGGAACCACGGAACAGGTGATCAAGAACTATCTGCGCAACGTGTATGACAAGATCGGCGTCTCCGACCGGCTGGAGCTAGCCCTGTTTACCATTCATCATCGCATTCTGAATGAAGCTGCAGCAGCGACTGCGGCCGGGGTTACGCCTCAACCGGGACCAGGCGCTGGCGTGGCGTCGTAAGGCTTTCGTTTTTGCAGTACGAAAGAAGGCCGCCTGTGACGGCGGCCTTCTTTATTTGCCCCAGACCCGCGCTCTGAGCATCGCATCGCTACCGGCCCGACTTGCATCTACTGCGGCATGGAATTTCGACGACTTGGCAATTCTGGTCTGGAAGTGCCGGCGTTAAGTTTTGGCGCCGCTACCTTTGGTGGTGGAACCGAGTTTTTTCGCGCCTGGGGCGCGAGCGATGTTGACGAGGCAACTCGTCTGGTGGATCTTTGCCTTGAAGCGGGCGTAAGCCTCTTCGATACCGCGGACGTTTACTCCAACGGTCTCTCCGAAACAATCCTCGGAAAAGCGATTGCCGGACGTCGTGCAGATGTTTTGATCTCGACCAAGGCAACCTTTCGCCTGGGACCTGGCCCCAACGATGTGGGGTCGTCGCGGTATCACCTTATTCGCTCCTGCGAAGCCAGCCTGCGCAGGCTGGGAACGGACTACATCGACATCTACCACTTACACGGATTTGACGCCCAGACTCCGGTTGCGGAGGTCCTGAGCACGCTCGACGACCTGGTGGTAAGTGGAAAAGTGAGATACATCGCGTGTTCGAATTTCTCTGGCTGGCACCTGATGCAGTCCCTTGATGTTTCGGACCGGTACGGCTGGGCGCGCTACGTGGGACATCAAGTTTATTACTCCCTGATTGGAAGAGAGTACGAGTGGGAACTGATGCCACTTGCCTTGGATCAGGGGGTGGGCGCAATCATCTGGAGTCCGCTGGGATGGGGTCGTCTCACAGGCAAAATTCGGCGGGGCCAGCCCGTGCCATCGGAGAGCCGGCTTCACAAGACATCCGACCAGGGCCCGCCCGTTTCCGAGGAGTATCTATACAAAGTAGTCGACGCGCTGGATGAAGTAGCCAGAGAAACGGGGAAGACTGTCGCGCAGGTTGCACTGAACTGGCTCTTGCAACGCCCTTCCGTCTCCACTGTGATTATGGGCGCCCGCAATGAGGAACAGTTGCGTCAAAATTTGGGCGCCGCCGGATGGAATCTTTCACCCGCGCAAATCGCCAGGTTAGATCGGGCCAGCGACGTAACGCCGGTCTATCCTTATTGGCATCAGCGGCAATTCGAACGGAATCCTCCGCCTGTCGCTCCTGCCCGGACATAAAGCAGATCAGGCTGGCTTTAAACCTAACGCTCGCAAATATCGATTGAGGAGAAAGTCATGGCAAATGCTTTCGTACACGTTGAACTCAGCACAACCGATGTCAACAAGGCGAAGACCTTTTATGGAAAACTATTCGAATGGACTCTGGAAGACGTCCCCATGCCCGACGGCGCCTATACGATGATCAAACCCGGGAAGGGCACCGGTGGCGGAATGATGAAGCAGCTCATCCCAGGTGCACCATCTGCGTGGATGGCATACGTGGAAGTGGACGACATAGGTGCGGCGACCAAGAAAGCAAAGTCATTGGGTGCAACGGTCATGAAAGATGTGACGGAGGTAATGGGCGCAGGCTGGTTCAGCATTATTGTCGATCCGACCGGAGCGATGCTCGGACTTTGGAAGGCGAAGGCCGCCTGACCACGCCGGCGAGCAGAGCTACTTTCAGACTCCAGCAGAAGTGAACATGACATCACGTCTGCTGGACGGCGATGGATAGGTGAAAACCGACTACCCGATTTTCTCTCCGACAGCTTTGCCCTGTGTAAACAGATACAGGTAATCGGGGCCGCCGGATTTGGAATCGGTGCCCGACATATTAAATCCCCCAAAAGGATGGGCGGCAACCGTCGCACCGGTGCACTTGCGGTTGATATAGAGATTGCCTACGTGGAATTCGCGTATTGCGCGGGAGATTTTCTCCTTCGATTTCGTGTAGACCGCGCCGGTAAGCCCGAACTCGGTGTCGTTGGCAATTTCCAGGGCGTGATCGTAATTCCTGGACTTGATGACGGCCAGCACGGGACCGAAGATCTCTTCCTGCTCAAGCTTTGATTTGGCCGGGATATCTGCAATGACGGTGGGCTGTAGGAAGTAGCCCTCACCGGCGTTCTTCGCTCGGTCTCCACCTGTGATCACCCGTCCATCTTTCTTGCCTTGTTCGATGTATTCGAGAATGGTCTTCATCGAGCCTTCATTGATCACCGCGCCCATATTGGCATTTTCAGCGGGATCGCCGACCGTGATTTTCTCCACACGGGTCTTCAGCTTTTCGAGAAATTTGTCGTGGATGCGCTCGTCGATAATCGCGCGGGAGCAAGCTGAGCATTTCTGGCCCTGGAAGCCGAAAGCAGATTGAGCCACGCCTTCGACTGCCGAGTCGAGATCGGCGTCGGCGTCCACCACAATTGCGTCCTTACCTCCCATCTCCAGGATCGTCCGTTTGATCCAGAGCTGGCCGGGAGCGTGCGTGGCAGCGCTCTTGTTAATATCGAGGCCGACTTCACGCGAACCGGTGAAGGCGATGTAGCGGGTTTTGGGATGGGCGACCACGGCGTTGCCGAAGCTGGCACCGGCGCCAGGGCAGAAGTTCACCACGCCATCGGGCATGCCGCATTCTTCGAGTAGTTCAACGAACTTCGCGGCGATCGTGGGCGAATCGCTGGAGGGCTTCAGGATAACTGTATTGCCGCTGACGATAGATGCCAAGGTCATGCCCGCCATGATGGCACAAGGAAAATTCCAGGGCGGAATGACCGCACCTACGCCCAGCGGAATATAGAAGAGCGAGTCGCGTTCTCCGGGCATTTGCACTTCAAGCTTGACGTTCGACAGCCGCAGCGCCTCACGACTGTAGTATTCACAAAAATCAATGGTCTCGGCGATGTCGGCATCGGCTTCGGCCCAGTTCTTGCTGACTTCGAAAACTAGCCAGGCATTAAATTCAAATTTGCGCTCGCGCAGCAGGTCGCCCACCCGGAAAAGCAGGCTGGCACGCTCTTCGACCGATGTGTAGCGCCAGGATTCAAAGGCGCTCAGAGCTGCGTGTATGGCTGGCTCGACGTGCTCTTTGCCGGCCTTCTGGTGCAGGCCCACAGTCTGTGATGGCTTCGCCGGGTTGATGGATTTGATCTTGTCCTGCGTTTTGACACGCTTGCCACCGATGATCAGCTCATACTCACGACCCAGTTGGCCGCGCACTTTCTCGATGGCGGCGCGCATCTTGCGCGCGTTTTCGTCCTTGGTGAAATCAGTCAGCGGCTCGTTCACGAAGGCGCCTTGATGCACGCGAATCTGCGGACGGACAGGGGTTTCAACGGTTGCCATGGGATGCACCTCAGAGAGATCAATGCCTTTACGGCAGATATTAGAATCCTCATTGTAGCATCAGGAAACTGGTCTCGCCGGACGTTCAGAATGCCGCTAGTGGTCCAGTTTGAATTTTCAGTGGTCTTTAATTTATGCGTCAATTTATGCGTCATCCCGAAGCCCGGCGCTGGTCAGCCGGGCGAAGGATCTCGCATGGAGTGACCACACATGCTATACCGCCGCACGCGCTGAAAAACGGCGGCGCTCAGGATGGCGCCATCGAACTCGAAATCGGCAGAAATTCTGAATCGAGCCACTACCAGAATGCCGACAGGCGAAGACAGGCGTCGCTACGGCACCTTCACCGAATCGCGCTCCTCCATGGGCTTGTAGCTCATGGCAGCGGTACGTTCCAGCTTGTCCCAGGCGAAGCGCTGGCCCTCGATGGCGCGTTTGAGCGTCTTTAGCAGGACCAGGGAAAACAATTGGCGATAGGCGAAACGCTGCAGCCAGACCTGGCTCAGCAGCCACACATCTTCACGGGCCTCGGGCTGGCGGCGCTCCAGCGCAAACGCAATGGCGGAAGTAATGAAGTCGATGATAAGGAACGCGGCGAAGAATATCACCAGGCGCTGGAAGCTGGCAGGATCGGTCGAATCAGGATGGTAGGACTTCTGTATCAAATACCAAATGGCGCCCACGCCGAACATAAGATCGATGAACGGTGAGACCAATGGCAGCACAATCTGGAAGATTGCAATATTGGGCAGTGCGACCCACCCCAGAGCGCCTTTACGTGCGAACGCGGCGCGGTGTTTCCAAACGGCCTGCAGAATGCCGAACGACCAGCGGAAACGCTGGCGCATCAAGCCGCGCGCGTTGACTGGGGCCTCGGTGTAGGCAAGGGCCAGGTCTTCGTACTCCACGCGATAGCCGAGTTCCAGAAGAGCCATAGTGAGATCGGCATCTTCCGCCACCGTGTCGGTATGGTATCCGCCAGCCTCGCGTACTGCGGAGGTACGCCATGCGCCAATCGCTCCTGGCACCACGCTGACTGCGCCCAGCGTATTGAGCGCGCGGCGCTCGAAGTTCTGGCTGGTGATGTACTCCAGCGCCTGCCAGCGCGTCCATAGGTTGATGCGGTTGCCAACCTTGGCATTTCCTGCCACTGCGCCAACTTTCGGATTCAGAAAATGAGGAACCAGGTTGGAAATTGCGTTGCGAGCGATTACCGTGTCGGCATCGATGCCTACGAATATTTCCTCGCCTTGCAGATGTTCCAGACCGAAATTGAGGGCACTAGCTTTGCCCGCGTTCGGCTTGGTCAGAATAAGAACTCGGCCGGAAGCCTCTTCCTCGACAAAAGCGGAGCGCGCGACTTCCAGTGTCTTGTCGCTCGATCCGTCATCAATCACGATCACGCGCAGACCGGGATAATTCAGGTTCAGCACCGACCGAACAGTCCGTTCGATGACCTTCTCTTCGTTATAGGCGGGAATGAGGACAGCGACCTGAGGCCGGTAGGATTCGCCCTCGCCCGGAGCGCCGTAGCGCCGATTGCGCAGGCGATCAAAGATGGCGAAGGCACCGATGAACAGCAAGCGGCCCGTCATTAGCAAGTCGCCGAGAAAAAAGATCCACGTGATTGTCTTGTTGCCGAAATCGAAGAGGGCGAAGCCCATCCACTCCAGTCGCGCCGCCCAGCGCTCATTGGCAGGTATCGGAGGCATGACATCCGCCTGGGTCTTGCCCAACAGCTGGTAGAGAGGGACGATCTGCAGGCCTTTGGCTCGTATGCCTTCAATCATCTTGGGCAAGGCGAGGAGGGTCTGCTCGCGGTCTCCGCCACCATCGTGCAGGAGAATAATGTTGCCACAGCGCGTGTCATTGGCGGCGCAAGGCGGCAGCTGAGCTAGCACCTCTGCAGTAATCTGTTCCGCAGTGTGACGGGGATTTTCCTGCCAGTCGTTGGGATCAATCTTGTCCCCCACGGTGGTGTAACCCATGTCTTGCGTGGTTTCAAGCGGACGAACCTGGTCCTCGGTGTCCGGTTCAGCGTCAACCGAATAGGGTGGACGGAACAGAATGGTGCGGATTCCCAGGCGACTAGCAAAAAGCTGTTCGGTAAGATTCAACTCCAACTTCATGTAGCTGCGCGAAATGTTGCTGATGTCGGGGTGGGTAAATGTGTGGTTCCCGATTTCATGTCCCTCGCGATAGACGCGCGAAGTGACAGCCGCGAACTTGTCGGCCTGAATCCCAATCAGAAAGAAAACAGCGGGCGCGTGCTCCCGTTTCAGCACGTCCAGGATTTTTGGCGTCCAATCCGGATCAGGGCCATCATCAAAAGTGATCGCGACCTTGTTCGGACTGGCCCCGTAGCGAGCGACACGGTAAGGTTCTGGCAGGGGATCCAGGGTTTCGTCAGTGATCTGACCGGAGGCTCCTTCCACTGTAATCGTTCGTTTGCCGTCAGCCGGACGGGCTTCGATGCGCAGGATTTCGCCTTCGCCCTCCATGTCCACATCCTGGCCGGGTGGGACGTCCTTCAATTTGTCAGGCGAGGCGGAATCGCCGGGGACGTCCCACACCCGCCACAGAGAGCGGTCCTCGGCGCCGAGGCGCCACAGCGCAAAGGTCTGTATACCCAGTTGCTGTGCGGCCCGCATCTCGTTAAGTGCAGTCACAGCGTCAAGGAACCACACATCGTGCTGTAGGTTGTGCTCGTCCATGTAGCTGACGTGTGGATTCATGCTGTCGCCGTCGAAATCGACGTCTTCTTCGGAATCCCGTGCTGTGAGCCATGCGTCCTGCACAGATACGTTGGTATCCTTTACGCCCGGCGGCAATTTGCCATTCTTGAGTCTGTGAGGCCAATCGTAGCCGTAGTTGCCGATGGCACAGATGAGCTTGTCTTGCGGAACCACTTTTTTCACCGCTTGGAGATTGGCGACAAACCAGTCCTGGGAAGCGACCGGCCCAGCTGGACCTCCGGGATAGTGCTCGTCGTAGTTCATGACCACCACTCCATCCACACGAGCCGCCACTGCCGGATAGTTAAAGTCCGCGTTGCGGGACTGAACGCTGACGTAAAGCTTCAGGCCTTTAGCGTGTAAGTCATCGGAAAGCTCTTTCAGCAGCGCCAGATAACCTGGCTGCCCTTTCCGGGGAAAGTCCTCGAAGTCCACCATCAGGCCGCGAAACTTATCCGTGGCCAGGAAAACCTCGATCTGCTGGCGAAAGCGAGCGCGAGCGCCAGGATCATTGAGGAATGGGCTGATGTCGATCCAGTCGACTCCATCAAAGTTGTTGACCATGGGAAAGACTTCCATGCCCGTCTCTTCTGATTTAAGAAACGGCATGACTTTGTCGTCTACGGCACGAACTTTCGAACCTTGCACCACGTCGAAGAACTTGTTGGTTTGTTCGTCGACGCTCTGCAAATGACCGTCGGGGGTCAGCACGTGCAGCCACTCGGGATAAAGCAAATCAATCTGGCGAGCGTATTCGCGCAAGGATGAGAAGCTGGCAGCGTCCCAGGAGACATAGAAGGCGGCGCGAATACCTTCCTCGGAGTTGAGCTTTACCTGCGAAGGCGCCCGCTTGGACTTACGATGACCACGCTGGAGCGCCGCCAGACGGCGTCGCTCTTTGGCTTTTGCTTTTTCTTTTTCGGAGAGCGCATGGAAGGGACGCTTCAGCGTTGGCAGTAGCAGATCAGGCAGAGGTTCACTTCGCAAAGCGCTGTAAACAAAGAATATAACTAGCAGGGTGACAGTGATGCCGAGAACGTCGAAGAATCGGCGCAGTCGCTTCCTGCGAGATTGACGGGGATCGTAAAAGACCGGTTGCGCCATGAATGTTGTTTATTCAGTCTCATCCTAAGCGGTACACCGAGAGGGGTCAAACTCGGAGCCACCACAGATAGGTGTTGCCAAACCAGCGGAGATTCCAGTCGAAACGCGCTATAGTCCCAGCGTGCGCGAACTCGTGCGCCAACAATTCCGCTTCTTTTTGTTCGCGACCCTGGCAGCGATGGCTCTGCGCCTCCTGTTTATCCTCCGCTTTCCAGGCGTTACCACCGACTCTTTCGTTTACGGCGACATTGCCAAGAACTGGCTGCAGCACGGCATCTTCGGTCTAAGTGGTCAAGAGCTGTCGCCCACCTATGTGCGATTGCCCGGTTACCCTGCGTTTCTGGCGGTGGTGTTTGCTATTTTCGGCATGGAACACTACCGCGCCGCCTTGGTCGTCCAGATGTTTGTGGACATCGGCACATGCTTTCTGATTGCCGATTTGTCCCGCCGGGTTATCTCAGATCGCGCCGCGAAGGTCGCGTTTCTTTTGACCGCGCTATGCCCATTTCTTGCCAGTTACGTGGCTGCAGCATTAACGGAAACGCTGGAAGTCTTCTTTACGACGTTCGCTTTCGATTTCGCCGTTATCGGCATCGAGAAACTCGATGGGGGCGCGATGCGTCCCTGGATGGCATGTGGGTTGGCGGTAGGTGCGGCAATCTTGCTGCGGCCGGATGGCGGGCTGCTGCTCGCGGCAATTCTTGCTTATCTCCTCACTCTGTTAGTGCGAACCTTCAAGACGCGGGCGGGGGCGCCCTTACCACACATACTTCTAGCTGCT
Organism: uncultured Acidobacteriota bacterium; assembly: GCA_963696025.1. Taxonomy (GTDB): domain Bacteria; phylum Acidobacteriota; class Terriglobia; order Terriglobales; family Acidobacteriaceae; genus JABCYV01. The sequence continues at coordinate 157,753 of CAVOII010000010.1, read as the reverse complement.
CTGGTTCTTGGTTGCGTCGCGTGCGCGCCGCTCGTTCCCTGGACTTTCCGCAATCTTCACACCCTGGGCCGCTTCGAACCGCTAGCACCCCGCTACGCCAACGAAGAAGACGAATTCGTTCCCATGGGATTCAATCGCTGGGTCAAAACCTGGATTGTCGACTACGCATCCGTAGAGGAGATTTACTGGCCGGCGCCGGGCAATCCCATAAACGCGGGAAAACTTCCGGCTCGCGCCTTTGATTCGCGAGAGCAAGGGCAAGAAACCCTGCAGCTACTGGCAGACTACAACCAAGAACTGCATTTCGATCCCGAGCTGGATGCCAGATTCGCGGCACTCGCCGCGGAGCGGGTCCACAAGGCTCCGCTGGGCTACTACGTCTGGCTGCCCCTGCTGCGGATTGTTGACATGTGGCTGCGTCCGCGCACCGAGACCTTGCCTTCGGATACGCGCTGGTGGGAATTCAATGATGACCCGCAATGGTCCGCGCTTGCGGTTGGACTCGGCGTTATCGGCCTTTCTTATGTGGCAGCAGCCTTGGCCGGACTGCTGTGCGGAGCGCCAATAAAACATCTTGGTCTCTTTCTTATATTCATCGTGCTGCGATCGGCGTTTCTGGGCACACTGGAGAATCCAGAACCACGCTATACCCTGGAATGCTATCCGGTCGTGATTGTCCTGGCCTCAGCGTGCTGGGAAAGAATGCGAAAGAAAGTTTGACAGTTCAGCGATCGCGCTCTTAGTGTCCGATGGGGCTGCTGATGCTACGGGCCATCGAACGTTCGCGCTCGGCGTCAGCTGCCCGTCCTAACTGAGCGTAGGCATCCGCCAGGAATAGGTGGGCTTCGCGAGAATCCGGTTGGACGTGGACTGCCTCCTCAAGATTGCCGAGCGCCAGGGTGGGATTGCCTTGTAAAAACAGAATTCGACCGCGCAGCAGGTTGGCGCGATAGTGATCCGGACTGAGCGTAAGCGTAGTGTCGAGTTCGGTCATGGCATCGGGAACCCGATCAATGCGGGCATAGACTGCAGCCAGCGAAAAGTGCGCGTCGGCCCAACGCGGAGCACGCGCCACCGCGGCTTCAAATTGCGGCGCGGCATCTTTCCAGCTTCCCGTCTCGAACAGCGCCAGGCCCAGCTCGTAGTGGCCCATGCCGGAATCGGGAAGCAGTTGCACGGCTTTCTGAAGCGGGGCAAGTGCTTTATCGTAATTCTTTAAGCGCGCTTCGGCGATGCCGAGTTGCATCTCTGCAATAGGCATTTCTGGCTGCTGCGCCAACACGCGCTCCAGCCGGGGAACCGCGTTTTCGTAACGCGCTTCTTCCACATCGATCATGGCATCGTGCAGCAAGTTAGCGATTTCGATCTTACCTTTAGGATCGGGGCCGGAGACTTTGCCGCTTCCGCTAGATTTGCTGGCCTCCGAGGCAACGTAACCCAGCGCCTGCAGTTTCTGTATTTGCTCCGGAGTCAGACCGGCCAGCTCGGTTATGGTGGTGGCGGTCTTGCCGCGGAAATCATCCAGCTGAGAGCCTAGCGTCTCGGCGACAGCCTTGCTGCTCGATACCAGGTTGTGCGAAGCCTGGGTATCACTGTTTTGATCGTAGAGTTCTCGTTCCGGCGCCTGGATGTAGAGATATTTTCCTGAGCGCAAAGCGCGCAACGAACTCCACCCGAAAGCGCGGCGAGGATAGTCGGTCTCCGCATAGGCGGGACGATCCTCTGGGGTCGCTGCTAAGGCGGGCGAGGTCGTCGCAGCCGGCTTCATCATACCCAACAATGACTCGCCCTGCATTGCTTCCGGAATCTGAATTCCGACTTCCCGGAGCACCGTTGGTGCAACGTCCACTAAGCCCACGCGGTTCTCGATGCGCTTTGCTGCGGCCCGCTCGGCCGGGAGCTTGAAAAGCAGCGGCACGTGAAGCGTCTCGTCGTAGAGAAAGATGCCATGCGTCCCCTCCCCATGCTGGCCCAGCGACTCGCCATGGTCGGCCATAACAGCGATCATCGCGCCATCGTAGAGATCCCGGGCGCGGAGCGCGGCAAACAGTTTTCCCACCGCAGAGTCCGAATAAGCAATCTCGCCGTCGTAGGGCTCGGAGGCGTAACGGTCTTTGAAAGGAGGAGGCGGATCGTAAGGATCGTGTGCGTCGTAGAGGTGAATCCAAAGAAAAAAAGGAGAACGTGGCTGCTTGCTGAGCCAAGCCAGGGCACGATCCACGACCTCGCCACCGCGACGCTCAATGGTCTTGTAGCGATCTCCCCCACGCGGCCGGAGACGGAAGCCAGCGTCGTAGATGTCGAATCCGCGATCGAAGCCGGGCGCGGTGCCGTCTAGCGGATCAAGAACCAGAGAGCCGACAAAGGCCGCAGTGTGATATCCATGCTTATGCAAAAGATCCGGCAAATATGGAAGCCGCGGCGAAAGGGGAACGCCAAAATCATTAACATGATTGAACTGGGGATAGGTTCCGGTGAGGATGGTCGTGTGCGAGGCCGTAGTCAGCGGAACATGGGAATACGCGCGGGTGAAGACGACGCCCTGCTTCGCCACTTCGTCGAGATGGGGAGTGAGTCCGCGCTTCGAACCGAGAAACCCCATGCGATCGGCGCGAGTCGTATCCAGGGTAATAAGAATTATGTTGGGGTGAGGCGCGGCGGCAGCCAAACAGAGCACGCTGCTGAACCCGAGGAGAAGACCGACCCACAACCGCCGGACAGCCATAGAAAAAGGCAGTCTACCACCCATAGGCAGACTCCCTGAATTTTTTCCCGAGAGGGACGCTAGAAGAGGAACTTCAAAACGAAGTTCATGTTGCGCGGACCGCCCTGAGCAATCACGGGGTTGCCCGAGGCCACGTCGGATGTCTGTTTCACCGTGCCGAATCCTCCGCCATTTAAAAGATTGTTCGGGAAATAGTAGAAATTGGCGCGGTTCAACACGTTGAACACCTCCCACCGGAGCTGCACCGTCAGGCGCTCTGCAAGCTTCGTGTCCTTGAAGAGAGCAACATCCCACTGGCTTAATCCGGGACCTATCAATTGGTTTCGGCGGGAATTGCCTACGGTACCGGAGCACGGGACGTAGAACGGAGACAGGGGTAGACCGCCGGTCGTGCTTACGTTGCCGCAGGGATCAGCCTGGTTCGGGGCGGTGAACGTCTCCACCACGTAGTTATCCGGATTGCGAGTGTTGTAGTGAACCGGGGTGCCATCCCAGGCCGCACGGATTGTGCTTCCGTCAAGGCCTTGGCCCGAAGGATCAGCTCCACCGCCAACCAGAGCCGTAAATGGCCGGCCGCTGATGGCAGTGTAGATCGTGCTCATTTTCCATCCGTTGCCCAGGTACTGGCCCACATATCTAAGTGCCGGGAAGGCATAGACGCCACCAACGTTGAAATTCAAACGCACATCGTGGTCACAAAGACCCCAGTTGTTCTGAATGTCCGGCCGCCCGTTGCCCGCATTGTTTATCTGTGGATGGTCGCCGTCGGCGGCGCCGCCGCGGTTGACGGAGTTGTCGTCGTAGCACTTGCTCCAAGTGAGATTGTATTGAGTGTCGAGACCATGCCAATTGCGCTGATTGTAGGACGCCTGCAAGCTGTCATACTGCGACCGGGCGAGATTCGTGATTTGGATGATGTGTTCGAGGTCGGGGAACTGGGTAGCGAACGGACGACTGCCGCCCCCGACTGGGCTCGCGTTTAGATCTATTGGGATTGCCAGTTCGTGGCCCCGCTGCCCCGAGTAACCCACGGTTAGGACGTTATCTCGCGCGAGTTGGTGCTGCACGCTAAGATTAAAGTTGTGATAGCGCGGTGTCTTGAAGTTGTTGACTACCGAGAAGGCGTTAAAGGGAGGCGTGCCTCCCGGATTGGGTCCAAATAGGGGTCCATTGGTCGCCGAGTCAAAGCAGAGGTAGTCGCCTGCCTTGGCCACTGGGTTAAAACAAGTAGCCGCTGGGTTATTGGGGGGAAGGCCTGACCCACCGCCCAGGCCCACGTCCCCATTGTTTGTCACCGAAAAGATACCGAGGTTCGGCTGGGTGAATGCGCCAGCGGATGCATGAGCGAAACTGTACGGAGACGCCAGCGTCGCAAAATTAGGCACGTCGTAGGTCAGCGAGTAGCCTCCACGTAGTGCGGTCTTCCCGCTCCCGAAAATATCCCAAGCAAATCCGACGTGAGGCCCGACATCGCCATAATCCACGTTATACAGGCGATTGATTCCGTGACCTACCTGAACCAAGCCACTTGTCGGTAAAAAATTTGCCGCTTGATTATTGAGGTCGCGCAGATTTCCGAAGATATCATAACGGAGACCGAAGCTCAGGCTGAGCCGCGGCGTGATCTTCCAATCATCCTGGGCGTAAACACCTATTGAGTTTTGAACCAGATAGCGATGCGTGTCACCAAACGAACGGTCCGCGGTGTCCGCTTTACCCAGCAGCAGTTCCTCCACTGCGTCCTGGGTGGCATCTGAAGAGATTGGGGTGTAAGCGGTAAAATAGCCCAGAAACAGACCGGTGCGCGCATTATTCCGAAGACTGTTGGTATATGCGCGCTGGAAGTTGCCGCCTAACTTAATGTTGTGATTGCCCTTCACCCAGGAAAAGTGTTCTGACCAGTCCCAGGTCTGGTCCGGACGAGTGGTCAGAGGATATCCCTGCACGCCCCCGATATAGCCTCCATATCCCAGTCCCTGAAGGTATACGTAGGGAACACCAAAATCGGCCTGCGAGAGCGGGCCAGTGTCAATACCCAGAGTCTTAGGATCGATTTTGTTGTTGATACCGAGGATCTGAGCGAATCTGGTAAACCCCAGACGACTCTCAAGAATCTTGTTCGTGCCCATGTTCATGGTCCAGCTCACGCCGGCCATCTGGGCACGCGAGGGCGCCACCGAGTTAAACAAGGTGGATGGGTTGTTGCCCCCAGCAGGGAGACCGGCAAAAGGCGGCGCGCTCTGAAAGCTGTCGCCGAAAATATAGCGGACAGCGAGCGAGTTGCTGGAGTTGAGCTTGTAATCAAATTTTGTGCCGAAGCCATTGGCGCTGGCTGTAGTCGGAGTCTGCGCTATAAGCTGCCCATTCGCCGTGATAGGGAAAAAATTGAGTAAGGCTTGGCCCGCCGGATCCACCGTAAGACCGTTCGCCGCAATGTCTGCTTCAGCCGCCTGCACTTCTGCGGTCGAAGGAACAATTCTGGAGCTGACGGCTAATGACTTGTAACGCTGGCCCTCGTAGTACAGGAATAAAAATGCCTTGTCCTTGATGATGGGACCGCCAATGGTGCCATTGAATTGATTATTGTGGATGGTTGTAGGCTTGCATTCGCCCGCTCCCGCACAGTTGTCGGTCACGTGGTTGGCAAAATAATTGTCCGCGTCGCCAAAACCGTTGTGGTTGACCCAGGTCCCCGAGCCATGCCAGACATTCGTGCCACTTTTCATGTTCAGGAGAATGGGCGCCCCACCTTTGACGCCGAATTCCGACGACGGCGTCTCCTGAATGCTCAATTCTTCGATAGCTTCAGGAGGAAACAAAACCGCGGGAATACCGACAATGCCGGTTTCGCCGATGGCTGAATCGCCGTAGTAGCGGTCATTGTTGTACAGACCGTCAATGAAGTAATTGTTCGAAGTGGTGCGCGCTCCATTGATGCTAACCGCCAAGAAGCCGCCGCCAGGCGCGCGCTGCACTCCCGGCGTGATAGCCAGCAACGAATTGAAATCACGCCCGTTCAGCGGTACGTTTTGGATCTTTTCGCTGTCCACATAGTTGTTGTTGTTTGATGAGAGTTCCACCAGCGGTGCCGAGCCTTCGACTTGGACGGTCTCAATGCGGGACCCGACTGTCAGTTTGAAGTTTGCGGGTATGACCCCGCCCGCCATCACTTCCACGGTTCGGACTGCGCTCCTGAAGCCTTCTGCTGAGGCAGTTACTTTGTAAGTTCCGATGGGAAGCTCAGGAACTCGGTAGTTACCTGAGGAGTTGGTAACTCCCGCGCGCGAAAAGCTCGTGTCGTTGTTCACGGCAGTGACAGCGACGTTGGCCACCACCGCGCCAGTGCTGTCGGTCACGTCTCCGGTAATATCGCCAGTGATCTTCTGGGCCAGCAGTGGAAGAGTAGCGAACATGCCAACGAGAAGAAGGAGTGACGTACATCGCAGAACCCGGCTGCCTGCCATAGTCCCCTCCGATGCGTGATCACCGTGCAAATGCGTGATGGGCCAGAAGTTTAGGGGGCTGGGGGAGAACTATCAAGAAAAATGTGTGGCACGGAAGCTGACTGGGAGTCACTCGTAAACCGTGCGATTGCCTAACAAATCGCGCTGTTACGTGTTTTTATGTTTCGTCGAATCGGATTTTTGGAGGCGCAAGGAACGCAAAAAGACCTACAAGAAGCTTAACCAAGCGGGGAATCGGTCATGCGGAAGCGCGTTCGCACGTGTTCGGAAAGCAGTTCGATGGCGCCGCGGTTCGCGACGGGATCCGACTGTGCCAGATACTTCATGGCTTCAACTAGCAGGCGCTGACCATCGACGTAGCGCGGATCCGAAGTGCGCTCGCGTCGCTTTCGATCCATCTTGGGTGGGACCGGGATCGTGAAGACTTTGGCCATGAAACAGAGTGCTCGCGCAGTCGAATCTTCGGTTATATTCGCAGAGGAACTAACGCCCTCGCAGTATAACGCCCCGCGCACAGTTTTTCAGCTTTAATCTTCTTTGGTGATGGGTTCGACTTATAAGCCTCCGGGCGACACGATTTTGGTCTTGCTGGTCGTCTTCAGCTTGAACTGGCTGTCAGGGATCTTCTGATTCAATTCGATACCGGAATATTTCGCCAGACGGTAGTCACCCGAGGGCTCAAAGAGCTGCTGCTGGACCGAGACTCCTCGTGCTGGGTCGATCCACAGCACAATGTGGTCGAAATTGTTGCGAATTTTGGGAGACTTGGGTACCAGCTCCAACTTGGCAGCGTTAGTCCCATCGACACTCTCCGTTCCCAGATACTTCACATCGAAGGATTTCAGCATATCGTGCCCGCTGCCCCCGAACCCCAGCACCAGGAAGCTCTCAAATGCCTCCCGGTTCTTGCCCGCGTTGTAGACGGTAACCTGGTCGATACGCGGCTGGTAGACTTCGATCTTACTGTCGGTAAATAACACTGACTTTTTGTCGGGCTCGGTGATGTCGGCCGCCATTTGTGTCTCTTTGCCAACACGGCGGAAATATACTTTTCCCTTCTGGGTATCAGTTTCGTTCACTACTTTGGTGTACTGGTCCCAGACAAAGGACGCTGCGGTAGAGCGGAAGTTCGCCGCCGTGCTGTCCATCTGAGCCAGAACCCTCTCCAGCGCTGCGTTGGATTGGGCATCGGGAGGCTGTTGCGCCCAGGTCGCCACCGTCAGGAGAATCGCGACGGAGAAGCAACAGCAAAATGACGCAGCAGATTCCAGACCTCCCGATAGAGCTGCAGCGCGGTTCTCATCTTTGGTCATTATCTTTATATCTTTATCTTTGGACCCAGACTTTATAGTTCAGCACGTGTCCTGATCGATCGCGCACGGCTTCGTATTTGACGATGGTCACTCCGCCGGAGATGGGTTCGATGATGCCTAGCAACTGCTCCCTTATAGCGGCCTCGTCCTTTCCGGAAACCGCAGCGCCCTCAATCTGATAGATGAATCCACCTCCAGCATCCGGAATCACAATCACTCCCCCTGGATGCGGATTGCGTTCGATAGGTTTGTCTTTGAAATTAATCCAGTAGGGCGTGAGAAAAACGAAGAGCAGAATCAGCGTCACCATGACGTCGTATTGAATGGTGCCGCGCTCGTATGACCAGAGAATGTAGCCACGAATTGTGCGCCAAATTCCGGTCATCGGCACGGCGGTTGCGCCCGCATCGATTCTGGTTGCCTCTGTCCCGTCCAAGTCTAGTTACCCTGCCCTCTCTTGGCAATGCAAGCCTTACGACCGGGCGAATGCTTGTCACATCCACGCAGACTAAAACTTTTTCGCGATGATGCGATCCGCTCCCATGTACGGACGCAGCGCGTCGGGAATCAGTACGCTTCCATCGGCTTGCTGATAGTTTTCGACAATTGCCACCCAAGTGCGACCGACCGCCAGGCCGCTGCCGTTTAGTGTGTGCACGAATTCGGTCTTGTTCTTTCCTTCTGGACGATAGCGTATATTTGCCCGCCGCGACTGGAATGATTCAAAATTCGAGCAGGAAGAAATCTCTCTGAACAACTGCTGCCCGGGCAGCCACACTTCGATATCGTAGGTCTTGGCGGAAGAGAAGCCAATGTCGGCGGTACACAGTGATACCACCCGGTAGTGCAGGCCAAGCTTTTGCAGCACTTCCTCGGCATCTCGGGTCAGCTTTTCGAGCTGCTCGTACGAATCCTCGGGACGTGAAAACTTCACCAACTCAACTTTTTGAAACTGGTGCTGCCTGATGATGCCGCGGACATCCTTGCCGTACGATCCTGCCTCGCTGCGGAAGCAAGGCGTATAGGCGGTGAGAGAAACGGGCAGGCGGGAAGCATCGAGAACTTCATCGCGATAAAGATTTGTGACCGGGACTTCCGCCGTCGGGATCAGCCACAGCTCCTTGTCGCCGTGAGGCACGCGGAAGCTGTCGGAGGCAAACTTCGGGAGCTGGCCCGTACCGTACATCGAATCGGAGTTCACCAGGTACGGCGGTAGCACTTCGGTATAACCGTGTCCGCTGGTGTGCAGATCGAGCATGAAGTTGGCTAGCGCGCGCTCCATCCGTGCTCCCAGGTCCCAGTAGACGGCAAAGCGCGCGCCCGAGATTTTGGCGGCGCGCTCCAGGTCGAGCACCCCGAGTCTTTCACCAAGTTCCCAGTGCGGTTTCGGAGCGAAGTCGAACTGGGGTGGAGCGCCCCAGCGGCGAATTTCGACGTTGTCCTCAGCAGTCTTTCCTATCGGTACACTATCGTTCGGCAGATTCGGGATTCCTGCCAGAATCTGCTGCAGGCGAGTTTCGAGCTCGGCGGCGCTCTTCTCTCGCTCTTGAATCTGTTCCCGCAAATCCTTCGTCTCAGCCATGAGCGCGGTCGCATCCTGGCTGCTCTTCTTCAGTTTCGCAATCTCTTCAGACGCGCGGTTGCGGCGTGCCTTGGTGGTCTCTGCATCGGTGATCGCCTTGCGCCGCTGGGCATCGATTTCGCGGAAGTCCTTCAGGATGTCGGCGGGATCCATACCGCGCTCGCGCAGCTTCGCCTCGACAAGCGGCAAGTTGTCACGCACAAAGTTCAGGTCGAGCATGGAGTCCACTACTGTATCGAAAAAGAGTGCAGCAGCGCACGTATGGCCTGGATCCGATAGTGTCGCAATTTACTTACCTGGGGTTACTTAGTGATCGTGTCGTAAGCCTATTTGTCCGCTTAGTCCAGCGATCTCAGATAGGCCACAACGGCTTCCGCATCCGCTTGGCTGAAGCGATACTGCGGCATGGGAGGGCGTCCGGGCAAGTCGTTGTAGGCGGTGCCGGTCATCAGGAATTTGACCGCCTGATCGTCGGTCCATCCCGGCAGGCCCGCGATGTTTGGCGTCTTGTCGGCCCAGACTGGGATGGGGATCGTGGGCTTAAACGTGAGCGTAGCGCCTTTCATCATCTTCCCTGGAATTGGTTCGCCTTTTTCGTTCCTCGGAGTGTGGCAGTCCCCGCACATACCCACTCCTTCGACGAGGTATTTCCCGCGGGCCACTTTCCCCGATTCTGCTGGGCTCGCAAACGATGACAGCACAAGAATCAAGAAGACTGTGATTCCGGCTACGCACCCGGCAACTTTCACGATTGTTCCTCCAGGAGCTCAATCAGCTCAGAGTAAGCCTTAGGAAGATAGCATTACCCGGATATTAATTTTAGTGCTCGTTTTGGCCCTGCGCTTAACAGGCTGTAAACTACTCCGCGATGAAATCATCCCTCCGCTTGATCGCCCTCACACTGCTGCTCTGCTTCTGCCTCACAGGCTGGAGCTTTGCCTCAGCTTACAATGCGCGTCCGAAGCTGGTCGTCATAATAATCATTGACCAATTTCGCGGCGATTACCTGGAACGCTATCACGACCAATTCGGCGAGGGCGGATTCCGGTTGCTGCTCGACCACGGCGCAAACTTCACCGATTGCAACTTTGATTACGCCAATACCCGAACTGCGCCTGGACACGCGACGCTTCTCACAGGGGCCTACTCCAACGGACACGGCATCGTGGCCAACAAGTGGTGGGACCCGCAAAAGAAGCGCTCGGTCACATCCGTCGAGGATGATGGTACCAAGCTAGTCGGCATACCCGGCAATGCCACTGGAGCTTCGCCGCACAATCTGCTAGCTGACACACTCGGCGACGAACTAAAGCTCGCGACTCAGGGTAAATCCCGAGTATTCGGAATTGCGCTGAAAGATCGCTCCTCAATTCTCTCCACCGGGTTCTCCAGTGACGGAGCTTACTGGACCGACCACCAAACCGGCTGGTGGATCACTTCGACTTACTATCACGATCAACTCCCCAAGTGGGTGCAGGATTTCAATGACAGCAAGCGAACGGAGAAATACCTGAACAAAGAGTGGACCGACAGCGACGGGAATACTTGGCGCACTACGACCGACGCGGCCAAGGGGAAAGAATCCAGTTTCTATGAATTGGTCGGTGCTACCCCTTACGCCAACGACTACGAACTTGAATTTGCGCGTGAACTTGTGACCAATGAGAGATTGGGCAGCGGCCCGGCCACGGATTTGTTGGTCATTGGCCTATCCGGCAATGACATCCTCGGCCACCACGTTGGACCTGATTCTCCACGGATGCGCTCCCTGGCACTCGCCATGGATCATCAACTTGCCGATTTCTTCAATTTCCTCGGACATCAAATGGGGCTGGCTAATGTTTGGATCGCGGTCTCCGCCGACCATGGCATCGCACCGCTCCCTAGCGTGGCTTCCAGCCTGCATATTCCGGCCATGAATATCTCAACCGAAAAAATGCGCACGCAAGCGAATCAGTGGCTGTCGTCAAAGTTTTCTTCGGTGCATCCGGCTGAATACGTGAAAGAGTTCGACTATCCATTGGCGTGGTTGGACGCGGACGCATTCGCGGCTATCAAAATGAAGGAAGAAGATGCGGAACGGGCAGCCGGGGAAGCGCTGAAAGAAGCCGGCTTGCGCGATTTCTACACTCGCTTTCAGTTGGCGGAGGGCAAAGTCCCCAACACCGAAATCGGACTTAAATATGAGCACAGCTATTCGCCGCTAGGTGGATGGTACGTGATGGGAGTACCAGTTCCTTACGAGGTAGGCGGCACCGGAACCGATCATACTTCACCCTACACCTACGATACGCACGTGCCGTTGGCATTTTATGGCATTCCTTTCCAGCCTGGAACCTACCGTACGCATGCCGAGCCTGTCGATTTGGCGGTGACGCTAGCGTCGTTGCTGGGGATCAATTCTCCCACTCACGCCATCGGACGGGTTCTCACCGAAGCCCTTGCTCCCACCCATCGCGCGGATAATTCTTCTCATCCAGACGTAAAAGGACCGCGCCCAGCCAAGCCGAGGGAAAGGATCCAGCCGGTAGCGCTGGTGGCCGAGGAAAACACGCAATGACGGCGTCCCCGGCGACGGGCGTGCGTGATCTCGACCTTAGCGTGAGCTTCGCCGGTATTTCCCTCAAGAATCCCGTTATCGCGGCCAGCGGAACTTTTGGCTATGGAATCGAATTCGCGGATGTCGTCCACCTGGATAAACTCGGCGGCTTCGTGGTTAAAGGACTCTCCCAGGAACCAATGGCTGGCAATCCGCCGCCGCGTCTCTATGAAACCCCGGCTGGAATGCTGAACGCAATTGGATTGCAAAACATCGGTGCGCGCGCTTTCCTCGAGGAGAAGCTGCCCAAGCTTCAACAGTTGAAGAACGTCGTTATCTTCGCCAATGTGTTTGGCTATACCCGCGCAGACTACGAACACACAGTCCAGATTCTGAATGAAGGTGAGGGTATCGCTGCTTATGAATTAAATGTTTCCTGCCCGAACACGGCGCAGGGCGGCATTCAGTTTGGCAGCGATCCCCGTACGCTTGACGAAGTGGTGAATGCTGCCAAACGCGCTTCGCAGCGGCCGGTGATTGTGAAACTTTCTCCCAACGTCACCAGCATCGCGCAGATGGCGCACGTCGCTGAGGAAGCGGGCGCCGACGCTATCTCTTTGGTAAACACATTCGTGGCCATGGCGATTGACGTCGAGACCCGCAAGCCACGCATTGCCAACGTGACCGCTGGGTTGTCCGGCCCGGCTATCAAGCCGATCGCCCTGCGCATGGTGTACGACGCGTCCAAAGCAGTGAAGATTCCAGTCATTGGCATGGGTGGCATCTCGACCGCCGCAGATATCGTCGAGTTCATGCTGGCCGGGGCGACCGCGGTGCAGATCGGAACTGCCAGCTACTGGGACCCGGTTGCAACGGAAAAGATCGTCGGCGAGTTGGAAGAGTGGTGCCGCGAACATAACGTGGAACGGGTGGCGGCGGTAACGGGTGGGATGGTGATTGAGTAGCTTGATCTAGGAGGACCTCAGACGTTTTGCACGGCTATACCATTGAGCCGATTTGCGCTTGCTGAGTTTGGTTCCGCGCCCCCTCTGATAAAAGTAGCCCAGATTATATGCTGCGTCAGCGTGACCATGCCTCGCGGCCGACAAGTACCACTTGGATGCTTTGGACGGATCCGCGGCCACACCTTCACCTCTGCTGTAGCAGACACCGACCGAAAATTGTGCGTCGGCTACGCCGCGCTTCGCAGCCCTCAGCTGCAGAGCAAATCCTTTACTGGGGTTCCTTCGAACGCCCTTACCGTATCTATGACAGTACCCCAACCTGTCCATTGCTTCTGGATCGCCCCGCCTCGCCGCTCTTCGGAACCATCGAATAGCAGTCCTGTAGTTCTTGCGCGTGCCGATCCCGAGGTAATAACAGAGTGCGACCTTGTACTCGGCTTCGGGGACACTTGCCTGGGCAGCGAGTAGATAGTGTTGAAATGCATGGCCTTGATTGGGTCTGGTTCCAAGGCCGTAATCGTAAGCCGCCCCGAGCCAACTATGAGCTTCTGTCTGACCCATGGAAGCTGCGAACTTGAATAGTCGTAGCCCGGCTTTGTAATCCTTCTTCCTCGAGGTGGGGTTGAAATACCTTTTCGCTTGGCCGAAAATCTTGCGTGCCAACAATCTCTCAGGGTTGAGTCTCATACATTGCTACTGGCCCCACCTGCTTACCGCGGCCACACCGCCAGGATCGCTCCCATCACCAGATAGCACACCAACTGATAGCCGGTATTGATCAAATGCAGCTTGGTCGTCTGGTTGCCGAATAGCTTAGCCGTCAACTGCACCGTGGTCACGAATCCCGACCAAACCGCAAAGCCGATTTTCATACCGTAAAGCGGCGATTCGACCGTGGCCACTTCGATAATCTTGTCTAAAACAAAAGCAGCAACAAGGCTCGCGATGAAAGAAATCGCGTAGCTCTTGCCGGCGCTCTTGCGCATTTCGTCCATTTTGGCTTTGTCGTTCGGGTCGTAACCCATCAGGACGGTCCAGGGTTTGGCAAAAAGCATCGGTGAATACCAGAGAAAGCCCACCACCATGGTTGAAACTGCGGCCACCAGGACAGCCCATAGGTTTACGTCCTTAGAAGATCATGGAGTCGCCTACCGTGGGAGTTTCAGCTGTGGACAGACATGGTATGCCCAATTGAGCCGATTGCAAACTGCAAACACTCCCCACCTGACACCCTGAGCGAGCGGGGTCGAGGGATTCCTCGCGTCTGCATTGCCGCCGGCAGGGATGCTTCGACTCCCTTCGGACTGGGCGCTCCGCGAAGTCCACAGTCCGTTCAGCATGACAGATGACAGCTCGGAAACGGCTAGCGGCCGCTGGTGTACCAGATCGAACCCGGAGAGTTGTAATTAAGCCCTTCGCCCCAGACGGCGTGAGTCTCGCCTCGGCTGTCGATGCTCATCTCGAAGTAGTCGCCGAAGGGAAAACTGAAACCGTTGGGCTGAATATAGTGGTAGCCGCGCACGTAGCTGGATAGCTGAATCTCCGGCGACCAGGTGGCGCCGCCGTTGGTGGAGCCGCGGTAATACGTATTCCAGAGCGGAGCGTTTCGAGTATCCATCCAACCGATGCGCACATCACCCGCTGATCCGGTAGTGAGAGCCGGAAAGCAATGCTCCACGCCTGCGGGCGCTAGCGAGATATCCAGCTTCGGAGACCAGGTCGCTCCGGCCGTGGTCGAGGAGGCGAAGTAGATTCGCTCCGGCTGATTCTGCGCTGCCCCCGCATTCCACAGGGCATACAGTGTGCCGGCGCCATCGGAGGCCATCGTCACCTGCGCACCCAGATAAGCCCATCCACATTGTTGGGCCGCACAATCCGGAGGCACGCCGGAGACATCGAGCGGCGTGAATGTCCAGGTTTTTCCGCCATCCGACGACTTTGTAGTGTAGAGATTGGCGCGTCCTTTGACCGCGGCATTTTGCGCATACCCCGCCCAGGCAAAATAAACGTTACCCGCGGGATCGACGGTCGCGCCACCGGCCATCGCGCCAGCCAGCCGGACGCCCGCGAAGATGTCGGTGGGGATGAAGGAAATTCCGCCATCATGCGACGACGCTACTCGCATCTTTCTTGCACGCTCGAATCCGACGTAGACGTCCTGTCCCCGAACCGCCAAAACAGGTTTGTCGGCTTCACTAATACCGCGGTCTGCGACCACCACGGACCAGCTCTGCCCGAAGTCCACTGACTTGGCAACCACAGAGTCGATCTTGTGATTCTGAAGCCAGGCAGCGTAGACGGTACGGCGATCGGCCGGATCGACGACGATTTGCGCATCGAACTGGCCAGTGCCTGGAGGCGTAATCTGGCGGGGCGATTGCCAGGTTTCCCCGTTATCATTGCTGACTACCAGAACCATACTGGGCAGGGGACAATTCGGACAACCAGGTACCACGCTATATTGCGGATACAAAATGTACACGTGCCCGTAGCCGTCGGCGGCGATGGCTGGCTCCCACTGATCTCCCAAGTTGAATCCGATGCGTTTCTGGGGTGCGAATCCGCTGGCGGCGAAAGCGGCCGGAACCAACAACACGGCCGTGAGCAACACCGAGACAAAACGCCACCTGCGATAAAATCGGTAAAAGCTGGAAGCCACAGAGCCTCGTGAACGGGGGAGAACTACGTGGGCAAACTGTATCGCGAGAACGCGGCGCTAGTCAACGGAAATGGCGGAATTTGCGTCACTTTTGCAGCTCCGGCGCATCCAACCAGTGGTAAATAGACTTGAACTCAGGAGTGATTTGACATGGCCAAAGCTACCTTTGCCGCTGGCTGTTTCTGGGGGGTAGAAGCGACCTTTCGCCAGCTTCCGGGAGTGATTTCCACCCGCGTGGGATATACAGGAGGGAGCCTCGCGGATCCCACTTACAAAGACGTCTGCACCGACCGCACGGGTCATGCTGAGGCCGTGGAAGTGGAATACGACCCGGCAAAGCTTTCATACGACAAATTGCTTGACGTCTTCTGGGAGAACCACGACCCCACCCAACTTAACCGGCAGGGACCGGACTGGGGAACGCAATATCGCTCCGCCATCTTTTTTCATGACTCGGAGCAGGAAGCCGCTGCCAAGGCTTCCAAAGAGAAGCTGGAAAAGTCCCGCCGCTATAGCAAGCCGATCGTCACTCAGATCGTCCCTGCTGTGATGTTTTATCAAGCCGAAGACTACCACCAGCAATATTTGGAAAAACGCGGCCTGGCGACGTGCCACATTTCAGCTAAGTGACTTTGGTAACGGTTGCAAGACTGCGGTTAGGAAGTCGCAAATCCTTGCATCTTGACAGGCCGTTGTTCGTAAGGGAAACTGAAGCCATGCAATGGGTCGAACCTCAATTTGAAGTTATCCAGTTAGGTTGTGAGATCAATTCCTACGCCTGCGCCGAACTGTAATTCTTCCGGATGCGCGTAGAAATCCTGGGCTCGGCTGCCGGGGGTGGTTTTCCGCAGTGGAATTGTGCTTGCCGCAACTGCGCTCATCTGCGAGCCGGTGTTTTCTCTGGTAAGGCGCGTAGCCAGTTACAAGTTGCCATCAGCTGCCACACTGATTCCTGGTTTCTCCTCAACGCCTCCCCCGATCTCCGCGGCCAGATCGAAGCGAATTCGTTTTTGCATCCCCGTGATGGACTCCGCCAGTCTCCGATTTCTGGAGTTGTACTCACCAGCGCGGATTTGGACCAGGCTCTGGGACTGTTGCTGCTACGCGAACTGCAGCCTCTTCAAATTTTCGCCACCGCCTCGGTCCGCAGCGTTGTCCGCGACGACAACAGCATGTTCGCCATGCTCCAGCGCGTACCAAACCAGGCGCAATGGACCGACATTGTTCCAAGTGGTTCCTTTGCACTTGCTCCCACTGTTTGCGAAGGTTCCTTGGATGAGCAAGCGGTGCTGCGCTGCTTGCCGGTGCCATTACCATCGCGCTATCCGGCTTACGTCTCATCGGCTCGCGCCGCCGCGCTCAAGCCGCAAGAAGCGTTGCTAGGGGTCATCGTGAATACTCGAGGGGACCCTGGGGGACGCCTCGCCTACTTCCCAGCTGTCCCACGAGTAGACGATGCTCTGCTGCGACAACTGGAATCGCTTGAATCGACGGATGTGTTGCTGTTTGACGGAACTTTCTGGAGCGATGACGAGCTTATCCCGATCCAAGGCGGGGGCCAAACGGCGCGTCAAATGGGACACATCCCTGTATCTTCAACCGAAGGGAGCCTGCAGCTGTTGGCGGGATTGCGCTCTCCCAGAAAAATTTTCGTGCATGTCAACAACACCAACCCTATGCTGGATGAATCCGGGCCCGAATATCGGCAGGTGCGTGACGCAGGTTGGGAGGTCGCGGAAGACGGATGGCACTTCGAAGTGTAGACCCACGGATCGATTCACGCCTGCTTTCCGCGGAGGAGTTGCGTGCGCAGCTGCGCAAGGTAGGCGAAGAGCGCTACCACCACCGTCATCCTTTCCACCTGTTGATGCACGAAGGCCGTTTGACCCGGGCACAGCTCCAGGCCTGGACGCTGAACCGCTACTACTACCAGAGCCGCATCCCGATTAAAGATGCCATCATCCTTTCTCGCAGTGATGATCCCCACTTCCGTCGTGCCTGGCGCAAGCGTGTTCTCGATCACGACGGAGATGCAACGCCGGTAGGGGGCATCGAACGCTGGCTGCGGCTGGCGGAAGCGGCAGGTTTGAGTCGGGAACGAGTGATCAAGTGCGACGAGGTGCTGCCCGGCGTGCGCTATGCGGTGAATGCTTATCTTGATTTGGTTAGAAATCGCTCTTTGCTCGAAGCCGTCGCCTCGTCGCTAACGGAACTCTTCTCTCAGGATCTCATTTCCTTACGCTTGGGAGCGCTCCGCCAGTTTTATCCCTGGCTGGCGGGGGGCCTAGACTATTTCGAGGCCCGACTGAATCAAGCCCCGGCTGATGCTGATTTTGCATCGCAATATGTGTCCGACCACGCACACACACGCGCTGAGCAGGAGTCCGCCATTCAGGCCCTGCGCGAAAAATGCGACATTCTCTGGGCCCAGTTGGATGCGCTCTACTACGCTTATGTCGAGCCAGGATGGCCTCCGCCGGGAGCGTTTCGCCCCGAGGAGCACTGAGCGTGGCCCGTCCCCAGGATTCCAGTCAGCCTCGTCTGGCTGCCGGTTGCCGCTGGAGGGGTGACGCTGAGAAACGCACGCTTTTATTTCCCGAGGGTGCTCTCCGCCTCGAAGGGACGGGTTACGCGATTCTTGAACGCTGCGACGGTCAACGTACTTTTCAGGAGATCGTGAAGGAATTGCAGGCTGTGTATAACGGCGCAGACCCGGAGAAGGTTCGCAATGACGTGGCTAGCTTTCTTGAACGTTTGCAGCAGAAGCGCGTTGTGGATTTCTAATGGTTCCTAATCCTCTTGCCCTGATCGCGGAAATAACCCATCGTTGTCCTCTGCACTGCGCGTATTGCTCAAACCCGCTGCAACTGGCTGGCACATCTTTGGAACTGACCACACAAGAGTGGGTTGGCATTCTCCAACAAGCGTCGAAGCTCGGAGTTCTCCATCTTCATCTGACCGGCGGAGAGCCGCTGGCGCGTCTGGATTTGACCGAACTTGTGGATGCCGCTCACGCCACCGGACTGTACACAAACCTGATTACTTCGGGCGTCGGATTGTCTGAAACTCGCATTAAGGCACTGGTGAAGGCGGGTCTCGATCACGTGCAGCTCAGCTTCCAGGACTCGCGCGAATCCAGCGCCGACTGGATCGCAGGTGCGCGGGCCCATGCGCTCAAAGTAGAACTGGCGCCCCTGATCCGCCGCTCAGGCGTGGCTTTCACCATCAACATGGTGGTGCATCGGCAGAACCTCGATCATCTCGAGGAAATGATTGCGCTCGCCGAATCACTCCATCCCGACCGCATGGAAATCGCCCATGTGCAGTACTACGGTTGGGCGTTCGAGAATCGCGATGCGCTGCTTCCTACGCACGATCAAGTTGATGCGTCGCTGCGGACTGTCGCGGCGGCGCGAGACCGCCTGGCCGGACGCATTCATCTCGAGGCCGTTGTTCCCGACTACTATGCCCGCTACCCGAAAGCCTGCATGGGAGGCTGGGGCCGGCAGCAGTTAATCATCGACCCCGCCGGGAAAGCTCTGCCCTGCCACGCCGCTGGAGTAATTCCCGGACTGCGATTCGAGAGCGTTCGCGAACATTCTCTGGAATGGATCTGGGGCGAGTCGGATGCTTTTCAGAGGTTCCGCGGTGATCAGTGGATGCCCGAACCGTGCAGAAGTTGTGACCGCCGCGCCCTGGACTTCGGCGGTTGCCGCTGTCAGGCTTTCCTCGTCGCCGGAGATGCGGCGTCCACCGACCCGGCTTGTTCCCTAGCGCCGAAACACGCGCTCATCGAAGAAGTAGTGGCGCGTGTCAACGCGAACTCGGTCTCGGCTGCTCATACGCAAGTTGGCGAACAACCGGAAGGGTTTTGGTCTTACCGTCGGCAGCCCGGGCGATAAATCTGAAGCGTCAGCCTTAGGCCGCAGTCAGCAGAATGGGTTCACCCTTTGTTATCACCAAAGTGTGTTCGTAGTGGGCCGACGGTCTGCGATCCGCCGTGCAAACCGTCCAGCCGTCTTTGGCCACGACGGCTCTACCCGATCCGGCCGCGATAATGGGCTCGACTGTGATGACCAAGCCTTCGGTCAGAATCTCGGTCGCGCCGGGGTCGGCGAAATTGGGGACGCGGGGCGCTTCGTGGATGGTGCGGCCGATGCCGTGTCCACCCAGATCGCGAATCACCGAGAAGCCGGTGCGACGTACTTCACGCTCGACCGCGCGGCCAATCTCTGATACGCGAAAGCCGGCCCGCGCCACCAGCATCGCCTTATCAAAAGCCCGCTCGGCGCAAGCAATCAGGCGTTCGCTCTCTTCCGGAACCTGGCCAACCCCGACCGTGATCGCGGCGTCTGCCATGAAACCATCTTTTTCAACCGTCACGTCGAGTTTCACCAGATCGCCCTCCTGCACCGTCCTCTCGCCGGGAATGCCATGCACCGCTTCGTCATTCACGCTGATGCAGTTCACACCCGGAAACTTGTACACCAGTTGAGGACCGGATTGGGCTCCGTGCTGGCGCATCACCTGGGCGCCAATTTCGTCCAGCTCAGCCGTGGTTACTCCGGAACGAACTGCCTGCTTCATGGCGTCAAGCATCAGACGCACGATCTCGCCCACGGCACGCATGCTGGCCAGCTCTTCGGGAGTATTGATGGACACGGGGCCTCCGCTGAGTCTTTTCTCAGGCTATCTCATTGGAGGGACGGCGGGGGACGAAAAAGAGCACGACATCTGCAAGTTTTTCAGTGCCCGTGGTGGCTCAGCCCCGGCCGCACTCGCAGGAAAACGTGAAAAGACACCGGATTATTGCCATAAAACGGATCCAGAACTGGCGGCTTGGAATAGAACGTCACGTCCGCGCCCAAGCCCAGCTGCCAATGATGGTTCTGCACCAGATCACGCACACCGCCAAAAGTATAGGCGCAAATGCGGTAAGCAGGATGCGTGGCTGCCTGTGGAAACAGTTCGTCTTTGTCTACCAACTCCAGGCGAGTGTAGGCGTAGTTACGCCGCCGAAAATTTAAGGTCGATTCCAGCAGATAGCTGTTCAGAATTGTGTTATTCAGTTCTTTGCGCTTGCGTCCCCACACCAGCGTGGTAGCCCAGTTCCCTTCCCCCAGATTCTTTCCTGAGAGTGGCTGGTTGTATTCGAGCGATGCAATCTGCCGCATCTCGTTCCCTGGCTCCGCAGCCTCGGGACGCTGCAGGCGGCCGTAGCTGTAGGTCGCAACCCAGTTGCGAGTAGGCGCGACGCTGGCCCGAAACGACCATGAATCGAGTGCAGCAAGCTGGATGCTCCAGCGCTGCTCGTTGGGCTCGTGACCATTGAAGGCCGACGCCTCCAGCTTGAGTCCAGTGTGCTTGAACAAATCAAAGATGAATCCAGTCGTCACCACGCCGAAGCTGGTGTGGGTGGAATCTTGCAGATGATGACTAAGCGGCGCCGCAGGATTTTCTGACGCCGACTCACGATGAATGTAAGTGACCGGACCCAGCGCCGGTTCGGCGGAAGGCCCGCCATAGACCAGCCAGGAAACTTTTTCGCTGACGCGCAGCGTGTAAAGCGCGGAAAGCTCGCCGAAAACATTGTGGGGATGCTGGTGATCGACTAGAGGCTGTCCATGGTAGGTTTCTCCCGTCTGGAAGAGCAAGGGAAAGCCAGGATGGGGTGAGGTCAGCGATTCGGCGGAAAACATCTGGCGAAAAAGGATAGTGCCCTTACCAAGCGCGTGTTGCTCCATCAGCATCGCGTAGTTGACCGATTCGGCCTTGCCCTCTCCGCGTGGGCCTCCCTGCTGGTTGTGAGTGATGAAGATCGCGCCGTGAGCCATCAGGTCCCAGTTGTTCCAAGACGTCATCCATAGGTGAGCGGGAACCGAAGCTGGCTGCCAGGCCGTGCCAGAACCAGCATGTGGAGACGGAAGAGATGATTGCTGGTCCATATCCATGCCAGACATGTCCATACCAGACATACGTATACCGGACATGTTCGCCATTGCAGAACTCGATTGGTCCTGAACGGAATGGTCAGGCACAGGCATGTCCATGCTCTGATAAGTTGTCTCAACCGTCATTTGGGCCAAAGCCGGTTCGAACGAAAAAAAGGCAAGAATTGCGACTGCGAAAAAGAGTAAGCGGCGCACGAATGAATCCCCCAATCCGTCAATTGCGCAAAAACAGCGAAAGCAACCGATGATAGAAATCCGCCGGTTTTACAGACGCAGGGGGGCAGCGCTAGGGAGGGTCGTGGACAAATTCAACAGGTTTCGGAAGCTGTCGAGCACGGCCAGCGAAGACGAAGGCTGCGTCAATTCTGCCGTGAGGGAGATATAAATCAGCGCCGGTCGATCGGCTGAAGAAAGAGATGGCGGCAGAATCGCTGACTGATGGCCCATCTGACAACAGCGGTGACTCACAGGCTCGGGAGCTGGAACTTTACCGCGGTGTTCGTGACAGCCTGGGGACGGCTCGTGCACGGTGGCTGTTAGCGCCGGAATTTGAGCTGCCAGCGAACTCGCAGTCATCCCTGCTAGCAGCAGAAATGGAAGCACCTTTGAGACGGTCGCCATTGGTCAATAACGTGATGCGGGGGGGAGGAATAAGCTTTGCTATTTTAACAATCCGGGTCAAATTGCGGAAGCCCCTATGAGCCAGTAATCTTCAGGCGCAGCTCTTCGGGTAGCCGATCGCGAATCTCTGCGGGAAGGCGGTCATGCACGTGGCGCGCCCCTATTTTGGCTGCATCTACCACCGCCATCGGCGCCGGAGTGGCAACCGCAACGACGAGCCAAATCAGGAGGGAAAGGGCAAAACCGGCCAGGGCCGCGAGTTCCAGCCAGAAAGCATGGCGCGGGCCAAAATGGCGAATCACGCCAAAAGCAAGCAGAAAAACCCCGGCCGAAACCGAAGCCAACGCAATCAACGAAACGTCGATGGTGCGATGCAGGTGTTGACGCGAGCGGCAACGAGCGCAAGCCACGAAGTGGTCCTCGTAGTCGCCACGCATTTCAAGCGCAATGCCGGAAATATCGTAGCGCCAGCCCGCCAGGATCTTGCCGACAATGGGATCAACGCATTCACTCATAGTCCACTACAGCCGGATCGCTTCCATCGGCTCGGATTGTGTCGCCAGCAGCAGGCGATTGTGCAGCAACGTCTGCTGCGGGCCCAGGGCCTTTTCTGCCGATTGGCGGGCCAACTCGGGGTCATTATTCTGCTCGGAGAGATGCGCCAGCACTATGTATGATGCAATCCCATCATAATCGGTGCTAAAGAATTCCGCGAGCCGTTCATTCGACAGATGTCCAGTAGGGCTGCCGACCCGTTGTTTCACCGACCAGGGATAAGGCCCAATACGCAGTTTCTCAATGTCGTGATTGGACTCGATCACTAAAACATCGCAGCCACGCAGCGCATCGCGCACATTGCCCGACATGCGCCCGAGATCAGTGGCAATGCCGATTTTGATGCCTTCGGCGCGAAAAGTGAAGCCCACGGGATCGACGGCATCGTGCGGAATGGTGAAGGGTGTAATCGCGATATCGCCAATGTGGAAGCAGTGTCCGGAAGAAAATGCCTCGAGCTTGCGGAGTTCAGGACGTTCGCCGACCGCATCGCGTATCGATCGGGCCCAGGCGTGGTGGGTGGCGCCAGTCATGAAGACAGGAATGTTGAGCTTTCGAGCCAAAACCAGCAACCCGTAGACGTGATCGGAGTGCTCGTGTGTAACCAGGATCGCGGTAAGCGCGCCAGGATCATACCCGGCAAGGCCGCCCGCAGCCTTCATGCGTTTGAAAGTCTCGCGACAGGAAATGCCTGCGTCCACTAGAATGTGTGTGCGCGAACTGGAAACAATGGCGCTGTTTCCCCGGCTGCCGCTGGCCAGCACCGAGACCGAAACTCCCATGGCCCGAGCATACGCGCTGCCACTGTGGAAACGGGAGTAACTTTTTGGTTATCCAGAGACCTTTGAGCACTACGGCCATCAGCCGTCGGCCGCAGCTTTCGCGCTCAGCTTTACTAAAGACGACTGAAAGCTGATACTGATGGCTGAGAGCTCACTTGCCAATCAGCTCATTCCATCCGCGGCGCGCGATTGCCCCGCCGTAGGCACCCGCAATCCCAGTCAAAAATCCGAGGAATGATTCGTAGATCTGCGCGCGATAAGGGTTTTGGGTTAACAAGAAAAAAGCCAGCAATTGGACGAGCGGAACAAAAAATCCAACCAGCAGAGTCCATCGCCAGGGTCGTTCCGGGCGCAGCGCACCCAACAACATGGTGGCAGCAAGGACGAAGAGTGCGGTGAGCAACAGGTCGCCGAACTTTACATCCAGAAATCCCGCAGTGATTCCGAGAAGGGTACCAAGCGAGTAGGAGACACGATCATTCACAGTGCGGTCAGAAGGATAGCTTCCATTGAAAGCCTTACCCGTGAAGGCTGGGTCAGTCTATTTCTCCAACCAGCGGTAAACGTAGGCGTCGTCGAATGCCACCCCTTCCGAGCCCTTCGGATGCAGCAACGCGCCCTTGGCGACACCTTCCATCGTTCGTTTGAACCCCTCAAATTTGCCCGAATTCGGACTCATCACAACGATGTCATCAAGCGAAATATTGAGATTGAGGCCACTCATTACATATTGAATCTGCATATACGCCTCAAGGGGCCCCGGATTACTCGCCACGGAGGTAACAATTACAAGCTTCCATGACATTTGGTCAGGATCTTCAAACCATGCAGCCGCGAGCACAGAAATGCCAAGCTTGTCCAACTGCTGAAGAAGCTTTGCCCCGTCCTCGGTCATCTGCTTTACCAATACCGTCTTATACATTGCATCACTCCGTGGGTCGGGTCCTGTACTGCTTTATTCATCTGCTCGGCTTCCGTTTGCGTGTGAGTCTCATAGCGGCTTTCTTCGTTCCAAAGACTCACTTGCGCCCAATTCGCTTCAAAAACTGGATCCACTTTGCCTGATTGCTCAATGACCGCCGAAAGACGCTCATAATTCGCCAGCTCTGCAAGGTTATGTTGGAAAATCTTACGAGCCAGATTCTTATCGTAGAAATCTTCGGCCCTCGTCAGCTTCGCAACGCATGCTTTGAGGCCGCATTCGACCGCTTACCCGACGATATAATATGCTCCTCCATAGCGATTGCGTGCCAGCAGAGCCTGAGCATCACCCAGTCTTTCCTCGGCCAGATTTTGCAGGTCTGTCCTATTCATCAGCAAGCACAGGATACAATATTCCGTAAGACTGCAACGAAGAGTCAATACTTGTAGAATCCCCGTCCGCTCTTCTTTCCCAACCATCCGGCGTCCACCATTCTGATCAGAAGCGGACATGGCCGGTACTTGGGATCGCCGAAGCCATCCTGCAGAACGCGCATGATATCCAGACAGACATCGAGGCCGATGAAATCCGCAAGGGACAGCGGGCCCATGGGATGCGCCATGCCCAGCTTGAAGACTTCGTCCACCGCCTCAGGGGTGGCCACGCCTTCCATCACTGCGTACATGGCTTCGTTCAGCAGCGGCATGAGGACGCGGTTAGAGATGAATCCGGGGGCATCGTTAACTGCGACTGGCGTTTTCTCCAGCTTCAGCGCCAGATCGCGCACCGTCTGGAAAGTTTCATTCGAGGTGGTCAAGCCCCGGACCACTTCTACCAGCTTCATCACGGGAACGGGATTGAAGAAGTGCATTCCGATGATTTTTTGTGGCCGCTGGGTCAGTGCCGCCAGTTTGGTGATTGAGATCGACGAAGTGTTAGAAGCCAAAATAATTTCCGGCCGGCAGATACGGTCGAGATCACGGAATATTTCGGCTTTGATGGCAAACTTTTCCGTTGCTGCTTCCACTACGAAATCGCAGGTCGCGAGTTTTGCCCGGTCCAAGACTGGCTCAATACTGTCCAGCGCAGCCCTTTTATCCTCCGCGGTGATTTTATTCTTGGCAACCTCGCGGTCGAGATTTTTGCCGATCGTTGCCATTCCTCGATCGAGCAAATGTTGCTCCACGTCGAATAGCACAACGGCGTGGCCGCTGCGGGCAAAAACATGAGCGATCCCGTTCCCCATCGTGCCGGCGCCCACTACACCCACGCGCTGGATTTCCATGCACAACTCCCTGCAGGCGGAAAACAATGGCTAGAAAAACTCAAAGTCTAACAGGTTAAGCAAGGACGTCTTGGCGGTATTAGTTAGCAGCCCTTCGTTTTGCGGTTGCAACGGCTATCGGCTTCAGTGTTTGCTTGCGCCTGCTCCTGAACGTGGGACGGTTGTTCCAATTTTAAAAGCGGCCATGCTCATACAAAAACTAGCCCCCGGACTTGCCCCGGTCAGGGTTGGTTGATAGGTTCCCGCTGGTCCGTTTAGCATGTAAACATAAGTACTCTTATAGGTCCATGCCGCGGGAGTTACACCAGTTGGGCTGGTAAAGGTCGAAACGTAACGCGCAATAACAAAATCCTTCGCTGTGCTGGTAATACTGGGGCCAACTTCCAAACCTGCGCTGCTTCCAGTTCCGTTGCTTAGATTCACCCCACCGCCATCCAGGGCGGAGGACAACGCCATGTTTGAAACTTCAAGAAAAGCGTTCATGCTGCCTTTGGCCGGAGCCGACAAGTTGATTTTGATCTCGGTTGCGCCAGCATTGCAATTTTCACAGTACCAAATATCAAGGGCCGAATTCCTGCCAGTAGAAGAACTGGCAGCGCCAGGAACTTGCTTATAGGTACTGCTACCAGTGGTGGCATTGTCCTCAACGCTCACTACGGTAATCCCAGAGTTAAGGGGCCCTGGCATCACGATGATGAGACTTCCAGCATGAGTGGGCAAAATATCGATATGTGGCTGCAGAGCCTCGGCGCGCGTGAGGGATACGAACTGTTGCACAATGGTTTGAGCGGATAACTCAACTCCCCCCATCAATAATAGAAATACCAGTAACTTCTTTCTCATCTCCCGATCCCTTCCATTATCAAGTTATGGTGGGCTGGCATGTGTCTTGAGTGAGCGGCATTGTACATCGGCTCGCTCAAAAAATGATTCTGGACACGATACGGAATAGCTATCGTCCCTGGCGAGCCAGGGCAGCATTTAGAAATCAGCAACGCTTACTCGCGTTGCATGGTCTCGTCGATGGCGACCTTGCCGCCTTTTTCCACGGTGATCACGCGATGAATGTTTTTGTAACCTGATAACGTGATGTCGACCACATACGTTCCGGGGTTCAAGAAGAATTCTACGGGTGAGGCTTTATCGAGCATGCGGTTGTTGATCGCAATCTGGGCGCCCTTGGGCTGGGTCTTGATACTTACACCGCCCATGCCAGACGTGTCCCCGCCGCCAAAGAGCTTTTTGAACTTTCCCCCCATCTTGATGTCATCCGTAGCACCAAGTGCCCGTAGAGTGGGTGCGAAATGAAGGGCTTGGCCCGCTTGCAGATTCGCCGTGGTGGTTTCCTCCAGGTAGCCTTGCTTTCTCACCAGCAGGGTGTGGCTTCCAGGTTTGTCAACTGAGACCTGAGCCGGGGTTACTCGCCCGGTGTCGTGTCCATCGAGGAATATGGCGGCGCCCGCCGGCTCGCTGCTTACAGCAACCGTGGCAGTAAGGGGTGCCAGCTGGACTACCAAAAACGACTTGCTATTGGACGCTACGTCAATGGTGCGAGTCTCAGTCGAATATCCTGGCTTGCTCATGCTCACGTTATGCTGGCCCGGCGCCATGCCGGCCAGGTTGAAGGGTGTGACCCAGCTCGGATCATTGCGGCCATCAACCTGTACAGCCGCGCCTGCAGGAGTGGAGCTGATACTCAACTGACCGGGGATGACCGCAATTGCCGCCGGGGGTGGCGTCTTCCCCTTCTTTTTGTTGTTGTATTTCGCTTTGACGGAGATGGACCGCGCTGGCTCCGCAATTGGTTCCGGCTGTACCGGCCGCACTTGCGCCGGAGCTGAAGCGGGAGCCTGGGTGGTCGACGGCACCGCAATCCGGGATTGAGAGGGTTCTGGCTGTGCCGGCGCAGTAGCGGCGGCAGATTGTGCCGGCGCGTTGTCATCGTCTGAATTTTCGGAACGGATGTGGAAAGCCAGGTAAACCACGACCAGAAGGATGACGCCGACCGCGCCCGCAATGGAATACAGGAAGAGTTTGGGCGGAGTTTTCTTGATCTCTCTGACAGCCTTCTGAGCCACCTGGCGTGGCTGTATTTTGGGCTTGTCCGGCGGAGCGTTGCGAAAGACGGTGGCGCGCGCTGGCTCCATGGGAACGGGCTCCGCTACCGGAGGATGCGGAGGCGGCGCGATGTAGATCTCTTTCATGGGCGGCAGTTCGTTGATTTCGGAAAAGCTCGGGCCGCCTTTGCCAGCGTCTTGCCCGCTTTCGTCCATCATCGGATCGACTTTAATAGTCGGCTCGATGGCCTCAGATTCCACCACTCCCGCTGCCGACATGACAGCATCCATCTCTGCCACTCCCTCGCCGGAAGCCTGTGAAGAGGAGTCGGCGAATTCTGTGCTTGAATCTAAGATCAGCTTTTTGGGAGATGTAACCGTGGAAGACGAACTTCCGCCGGACCGGCCCGCCGCTGCCGCGGCAGCTTTCTGATGCACGGCTGGAGTCTCACGGGCCGGCGCATCAGTGAGTGGAGTCGCCGGGATTTCCTCGGGCCAAGGTTGCGGCTTGGATGACGGCGCGAACTCCGAAGCCCCTTTTTCTGCAGTCTTGGTGGCAACGGTCTTGGTCTCAGCACCCTTGTACTCAATAGACTTGGCTTCAGTCACTGCCCCGTCGTCGACTTCTGAAGCAATGCTTTTGGCAGACGCGGAAACAGCGTGTTTGACTGCAGCTGACTTCGCCGGAACGGGAGTAGCAGCCACGGGCGCTGGCTTTCGCTTCTGCGGAGTAGCCAATCCCTTAGCCGGCTGCGCTGCTTTCTTGGCGGCGGCTTTGGTGGCGCTTTCCTTGCACTTCTCCAGCTCATTTACCAGTTCCTGTCCGCTCTGATATCGCTCGTCGGACGCCTTGGATAGCGCCTTCATGATCACTTCGCTGAGCGCAGGATGAATCTTTCGATTGATGCTCTCAGGCGCGGGCGGTGTCTGTTCCATGATTTGCTGCCGCACGGCATCCCCGTCTGCTCCGGCAAAAGCCTTCCGCTCCGTAACCATCTCGTAGAGAATCGCACCCAGGCTGAAGATGTTGGAACGTGCATCGATTGAGTCTCCGCGCAACTGCTCGGGCGCCATGTAGCGTAGAACTTCAGTGGGCTTGCCCGGAACCAGCGCGGCATAAGCGCCCATGGTGGAGATGCCGAAACCAAGGATTTTCACCGTGCCGTCCCAGGTCACCAGAATTTTCGCGGGCTCCAGGCTGTAGTGCATCACGTTGCGGACATGGGCATGGTCCAACCCCTGGCAGGTCTGGCGCGTAATGTCCTGCAAGTCCCAGATGGAAAATCCCTCTTTGCGAGCCAGCATGGTGGCGACGCTGTTACCTTGAACGTACTCCATGGAGGCGCAGAACTGACCGTCTATCTCTCCCGCTCCGTAAAGCTGGGCAACGTTGTGGCTGTTGAGGACCTTTCCGCGCTCTACTTCTTCCAGGGTATGCTGCATCACGGCGGCGGCCTGTTCCCCCAGGAGCTCCAACTTAATCGTCTTCAGCACCACCGTCTGTCCATTCTCAGGATCAGAGCATTTGAGGACAGATGCCATATCCGAGTGCGTGATTTCGCTGAGTATTTCGTAGCGACCGATTTTGTTCGACATTGCTCCTAGCCTCAGGCAGACAAAGAACCAGACCGTCTCCCAACACGAAGACGTCCGACACCATCCTTGGGGGAAAGGCAGGCTTAGAATAGCTCGGGCGTACCGATGGATGGGAGTTACGAAGGTACCCGAGAATCAGCCAAGGGAGCGGTCCTCATGAAGCTCCAGGAAGTCGGTCAGGTTTGGGTGGAGTATCGTCAACCATTGCTCAAAGCCAAAGGCGTCGAATTTTTATCTCCTCCCAAGGAGCTTTCCGTCGGCGTAACCTTCTGGCCCTCCGATCCGTTATTCCATCTAGCGGTGCAATTGTGACCGGAGGCTACTAACGATCTCCAGTCACAGTCGTCCCTTGTAAGAGGCATTTGTCGGGCTGAACAACACACATCACAAATGTGGATGGACACTTGGCGTGTGGGGTTGTCGAGGCTCGGATTCATCGTCTATCCTGAAGGCAAGTTTTGGGGTGTGCGCAGCCGGCGTCACCCAGAAGTATCTCCCGGAGTTCGATTATGACTTTGAGCAGCTTTGTCAGAAAGAATGCATTTCGTAACAAGCGCCGCAGTATTTTGACCGTCCTGAGCATTGGCGGCTCGCTGTTGTTGCTCACCTTCCTTATAACTATTTGGCGCAGCTTTTATAACAGCAAGCCAAGTGAACAGTCGGCACAGCGCCTGATCGTTCGCCACAAGGTATCGCTGGTGTTCAATTTGCCCAGCTATTACCGGCAAAAGATCCAAGCCATCCCTGGCGTGAAGGAAGTAGTGAATCAGCAATGGTTTGGCGGGCAATACATGGACGACAAGCCGGAGCACTACTTCGCCCAGTTTGGCACCGATCCGCAAGAGTTGTTAAAGGTGTATCCGGAGTTCAAGATATCCGCCGACCAACTCGACGCCTGGCAGCACGATCGCGCCGGCGCCATCGTGGATGTGGGATTGGCCAAGAAATTCGGCTGGAAGATCGGCGACCGGCTGAATATTACGGGGAAGATTTTCCCGGTTAACCTGGAATTGACTGTCCGGGGAATATTCACGCCGCCGGATCCGACGCAGGCAATTTACTTCAACAAAGACTATATCGACGAAGGCTTTCCGCGACTCAAAGGATCGGAGGGCTTCTTTGCGGTTCTGGCTGACTCACCCGACTCTGTTACCCGAGTGGCACAGGCCATTGACGAGGAATTTCGCAACGCCGATCGCCCCACCAAGAGCGAAAGTGAACACGCTTTCCAGTTGGGCTTCATTGGGATGCTGGGTAACATCAAAGCCTTTATCATGAGCATTTGCCTGGCGGTGGTATTTACCATTCTGTTGGTATCGGCAAACACCATGGCGATGTCGATTCGCGAGCGCACACGGGAAGTTGCAGTGCTGAAGACGCTAGGCTTTACCCGCAACAGCATTCTGGGATTATTCGTTGGCGAGGCGGTTTCGCTGGCACTGGTGGGAGGACTGATTGGATCGCTGCTCTGCTACTTCGTCGTCACTGCGATGGCAAGCCAAGGCGGATTGTTCACCGGCATGAAGGTCACGGCGATCACCATTGCAGCGGCACTGGTGATCGCGGCCGTGGTGGGATTCGCCAGCTCGTTCATACCGTCCTATCACGCGTCCAAGGTCAACATTGTCGACGGCTTGCGTCATATCGGCTGAAGGGCATTAACCACCAGGGACACGAAGTTACGCAAAGGACTTACTAAGCTAGCGTTTTTGAAGGAAGAAATCTAAATGGCAATTCCTCTTAGCTATAACGTGCGCAATCTGCGGCTGCGCAAGAGTCTCACCATTATGACTGCCCTCGGCATCGCGCTGACGGTTGCCACTGCGGTTTTCATCATGGCGCTGTTAGCGGGCTTGGGGCGCGCCTTCGCCACTACCGGTGATCCCCTGAATGTGTTGATGTTGCGCAAGGGGTCGGACTCGGAACTGGCGGCCGGTGGAGTATCGCGAGATGCCATGCAGGTCTTGAAAGATTTGCCAGGCGTGGCCAAGAACAGCAAAGGCGAGCCTCTGGTTTCAGGCGAAGACATTCTCGTAGTCGTCATGCCGCGCAAGGGCGGTACGGGAGAAACTAACGTCACCACGCGCTTCCTAACTCCGCTTGGAATTGAGATGCGGCCGCAGATCCACCTCACCGCCGGGCGCTGGTTCACGCCCGGGCAGCGGGAAGTGGTGGTCAGCAGTTCCATCAACAAACGCTTTGAGCACGCGAACCTGGGCGACTCGGTGCACATCGGCAAAGGCGATTGGCCGATCGTAGGTATCTTCGACGGCAGTGGCACGGCGCATGATTCCGAAATCTGGGGCGACATCAATCAGTTGGTTACCGATTTCGAGCGTACCGTGTACTCCTCGGTTTTGCTGCGAGCAACCGATCCGGCTGCGGCCCAGGCGCTGAAAAACCGCGCCAATGACGACCAGCGGCTGGAACTCAATGGTCTGCTCGAACCCGACTACTATGCCTCGCAAACCAAGTCTGGGGCTCCTATCAAGATCGTAGGTTGGATTGTGGCTTTCATCATGGCCGTGGGCTCCTGCTTCGCCGCTGCCAACACCATGTACGCTGCTGTGGCCTATCGTGGGCGCGAGATTGCCACCTTGCGTGTGATCGGGTTTTCGCGTCCCAGCATTCTCACTTCGTTCGTCCTCGAATCCCTGCTATTGTCCCTGCTGGGAGCAACGATCGGCATTATTTTGATGTTGCCCTTCAACGGTATGACTACCGGAACCCAGAACCAGGTGACCTTCAGCGAGGTCGTGTTCAGCCTGCAGATGACGCCGGCGGTAGTGGCAAGCGCCGTCGCGTTTGCCATCATCATGGGATTGGTTGGCGGGTTCGCTCCTGCGTGGCACGCCTCACGCCAGGATATTTTGAATGCGCTTCGAGATTAAGCAATCATAATGCCGATTGACGCAAAACACGAAGACCTGCGCAGCCTGCGGATTGATCGCACCGCGCGTTCGAGCGGCGAAGGTGAGCCTCCGGTCTGGGCTCGCCGATACATTACCACTGGCATCGCAGTGCTGGTACTGCTGGGTGTAGTCGCGATTGCCTACCGGCTGTTCGGCAAGGATGCGGCGGAAGTGGAAGTGGTTCGCGCGTCGGCGCAGAACAGCGATGTGGGTGGAATCGTTCTCTCCGCCAGCGGCTACATTGTCGCTCATCACAAGATCAACCTGAATTCAAAAGTGACGGGCCGGGTGAAGTGGATCGGCGTGGAAAAGGGCGACAAGGTCAAAGAAGGCCAGATCCTGGTGCGCCTCGAAGATGATGAATTCCGCGCCCAATACGAACAGGCGAAGGGCGCTGCCGACAACGCGCGGGCTTACCTCGAGGAGTTGCAAAACGGATCGCGGCCCGAGGAAGTCCAGCAATCTGAGCATAATCTCAATGAGGCTCGAGCCACGCTGGCCAACGACAAGATCGTTTTGGATCGCACTCGCGGGCTGACCTCCCAGGGCGTGCTTTCAAAGCAAGCCTTGGATGACGCGAGCGCAAAGTTTGAGGCCGATCAGCAGCGCGTAAACTCGCTGGAGAGAGGATTTCAGCTTGCCAAGATTGGTCCGCGGAGAGAGGAGATCGCCCGCGCCCGCGGCGCTCTTGAGCAGGCTCAGGGCCAGGCGGACTATGCTAAGTCTTTGCTCGACGCTACGGTGATCCGCGCGCCGGTGACGGGCACAATTCTGGAGCGGGCCGCCGAAAAAGGGGAGCTCGTAACTTCGGGATTTGCCAGCACGGCAGAGGGCGGTCCGCAAGGCTTGGTTGTCTCCGAGGCCGATCTCAACGATCTCCAGGTAGAACTCGATATCGCGCAAGACGATTTCGCCAAGCTTGGTCCCAAGCAAAAAGGAGTCATAACCGTGGATGCGTACCCCGACCGTACGTGGGATGGCATGATCGCTGAAATCTCTCCCCAAGCCAATCGGGCCAAGGCCACGGTACAAGTGAAAGTGCAGGTTCTAAACCCGGACGAGCACCTCCGTCCGGACATGAATGCCACAGTGAAGTTCCTGGCTAGCGAAAATAAGACTGCGAGCTCGCAGCCCTCGGGGGTTTTGGTGCCTACCGCCGCAGTCCGCGAGCACGACGGCAAGAAAGTTGTTTTCCTGGCCTTCAACGGCAAGGCGCTAATGCGTGAGGTACAAATCTTGGCGCAACGCAGCGGCGGACTGCTGGTGCAAGGTCTTAATGGCGGCGAGAACGTGATTACAACGGCGCCGCAAGATTTGAAAGACGGAGACAAAATCAAGATTAAGGGACAATCATGAGCACTGCTACAACTTTTCCTAAGACCGCCACTCAAACCAAAGTCGTCCAGGCTCGCAACGTCAACAAGGTATTCAAGCGCGACGCCTTTGAGGTCAAGGCGCTGGACGACGTGTCCATCGAGATTGCCGGAGGCGAATTCCTCGCCTTGATGGGTCCGTCCGGCTCAGGCAAGACCACGTTGCTGAATATGATCGCGGCCATCGACCGGCCAACCGCGGGAGAGTTGCTGGTTCTCGGCGAGAACATTTTTCGCCTTGGCGATGCCCAATCAGCCCATTGGCGCAACGAGCACATCGGCTATGTATTCCAGACGTTCAACCTGATTCCCGTGCTCACTGCGTTTGAGAACGTCGAGCTGCCGTTGTTGCTAACTAAGCTCAGCACGCAGCAGCGGCGTGATCACGTCATGACGGCCTTGAAACTGGTCGGTCTGGAGGAACGGGTCAACCATCTGCCCAAGCAGCTATCGGGCGGACAGGAACAGCGCGTGGCGATTGCGCGCGCCATTGTCAGCGATCCCACACTGCTGCTTGCCGACGAGCCTACGGGCGACCTCGACAGCCACTCTGCGACTGAGGTGCTTGAGATTCTGAAGCGCCTGAATGAAGATTTTCAGAAGACGATCGTCATGGTGACACACGATCCTCATGCGGCTTCGTATGCGCACGTAACGCGGCACCTGGAGAAGGGAATGCTGTTGCCACCCTCGTAAGGGCGCTTGTGGGGTCCTCAGATGGGCTATGCGCGGCATCCTCCGCGCTCAGGTTCGCGCTGACTTCTTGGCGCCGCCAGTTTCGTAGTTTGGCGACCGAGGCCATCCACACCACGCCGGCGGCGTATCCGCCGAGCACATCACTCGGATAGTGCACGCCCAGATAGATTCGCGAGAGACCGATGAGTACAATCAGCAGGGCAGCGGCAGTCCAAACCGACACCCGCAACCACTTCGCTCCCAACCGCGCACTTACTATCCATGCAAGAGCGGTATAAAAACACAACGCAACCATGGCGTGTCCGCTGGGAAATGCATATGTGTCGGGTGCAGGGTATCCAAAAAACGGGTCTGGACGGGCACGGTGAAACGTCAGCTTAAGCGTTGAGTCCAAGATGGCAGCACCGGTCAAGGTTATGACCAGTAAAATTGCCGGACGGCGGACGCCAGTGCCAGCCATCACAGCCAGGATTACCAGCACTAAGGGCAGCATGACCTCGGCCGAACCTAGCACTGATAGTCCGCGCATAACAAATGTCAGCGCCGGCGTCGCTTCCTGGTGAACCGCCACTCGCACCGCAGAATCGAAGGCGAGAGAGTGGCGTTCGATTACTTCCTCTGCCAACCCGGCGAAGAGAATCACAGACGTTGCCGCCACGATCAACGATGCGGCGCGCAATCGACCCGATAATTCGGTTCCACCGGTTTTGCAATCGGGTCTCACTGCCTCAGAATAACAAAGAAGAAGTCTTCGAAGGCAAGGCCGAAGCCAGCTTGCGCCCCAGTCTCCAAAGTCACAATTCGGAGAGAGGTACGCCGTGTACGCCGGTTGGGGAGAAACCGCTGTTGGCCGGGTCAGAAACCCACTGCCAGGCGCGACGTCCATTTTCGCCCAGCACCGTCCGCGCCTCGCCGTACTCCACTAGCCGGTTTAACACGGTCGTGACTGAGGCCAGGGGATCCTTGTGTCGAAGCAGAACCGGCGGCAGGCGCCGCCGTATGTTGTCACACACCTCGCGCGCACCCAAAGGCCGCTCCGCTTCCATCAATACCGTGCGGCAAGCCTTGGTAAAACCCGGCTGCCGCCCGCCGCTCTTGCGGTCCACCAACTCCAGCAACTCTTCGCTCAGCACCTCGTCGCCGAACAGGTTGGCCAGTCCCACAATCGTCTGTTTTACGGTACCAATGCGCTTCATCACATCGGCACGCTGACGCATAAGCTGCCTAAGCTCTTCATGCGCGGCCTTGACTACTTCCTGGACATGCGCGTCGCCATTGCCTGGAAGATGCTTGTTCCCGTTCCCGATACTACCCTGTCCGTTTACCATGACTGTCCTCCGGAGCCGTCAACTCCGCAGACGCGCCGCTTACGTCTAGCGGGTCACACCCGAATACATCAACCCTGGGTCCCAAATGCATACAATCAGATACGTAAACCCCAGGTCACTCGTTCCCCCAACGTGAATCTGGATCCGTGTTTCCTTCTTACGGGCCCGAAAAATGGCTACCCGTTTGCGGGAACTATCTGATGGCTTAGACGATAAGATGTAAGAAAGGTGAGGCTAGGATTGTAAAATCGGTGTCACGGCGTGTACCCCGATGGGTCCGCTGATTTCGGCGTTTGCGGAAGCATTACCATCCACTAAACGTCCTTTCCAGTCGACTTGACGTTGTCCCGGTCCTGACTTCTGCCGAATTTGGTCGAAGGCCCAATCCGAACAAATCTCTGATCCGAGCGACGCCATGGCTCAAAATTCGGTAGTGGTGCAGTTTGAGAAGGAGGCGAGCCAAACGCGTGATTATGCCTCGCAAAGAACGCGATGCCTCGCGCGGCTCGCCCAGAATCCTTCACTGCCCAACTGCCCAAAGAACGCTTGCTCAGGATGACAACCAAATTGCGCCACTACCCAAAATTCTTGCTTCTTGACAAAAGCAAGACAACTGATAAAGTTCCGTCAATTGTTCCAATTTTAAGCATTCCGTAAGGTGCCCACGTATGAAGAATGTTTACGAGGTTCTTAGACAGAAGGAACTCGAACTGGCGAGGCTGGAAAAAGAAGTCGAGGCGTTGCGAGTGGCCGCGCCCCTGCTGTCCGAGGACAAAGAGGCTGGCTCTGAGATCTCCAACAAACCGACCCTGGCTGCGACGACTGGGACACAACAGCCCATCCGCATCCCGCAGCCGGCGGTAAATGCGTCTCCGCAACCCGCTCGCGCGGCGGGGTGGGAAGATACGGCCAAGCGCTGGCCTTAGTGGGCAAAAAGGCCCCAAGCAAATCAGCGGTGGCGAGGTATTCCCGATTCGGAACGGGAACTTTGGCCGTTGTCCTGCACCAAGTTCTCGGAAGTCTCGATGCGCAAGCTTCAGCGCAACTTCTTCGACATCTGAATGAAATGGCAGGGCTGTTTCACCGGGGCGTCAGCCGGCAAGGGCGCAGTGCCACTCTGCTCGTAGCCCAGGCGTCGATAGAATCCGGGCAGCTCTATGCGCAGATTTATAATCCGGAGATCCATCACGGTGGCTCCAGCCGAACGCACGTGATCTTCGGCAGCCGTCATCAGAACCGAGCCCAGACCAGAACGCTGGCGCAAGGGATCGACCGACAACAATCCCAGATACCAGCGTTCTCCGCGGGACTCGACATAGACGCAGCCCACCAGCGTTTCGCCATCTTCAGCGAGCAGAAACTTGCCTTTGTTCATCAACTCGCGAATGTTCTCCGGATTAGTGCGTTCGCCATCAATGAAAAGGCGTTCTGGACGAAACGCGTCGTTCACCAGACGAGCGATAGCATCCGCGTCCTTCAGTTCTCCCGTCCGTAGCTGTACAGCATTCATTTTCATCCTCAGATTCGCCAGAAATGCTATATCGCAGCCAGGCTAAGATCCGCAAGAGACCTGCGCCTGCAGCGGCGTGCAGTTTCGTGTAAATTCAGAAGGGGCCTGAGCACCTGGCGCTAAATCCCTTGTCCTCACCGCAAAATCCGTGGCTTGAATCGCAGACTGGGCCGGCGTCTGAGACGCCGGAGACGCTCCAGTCGATGCTATCGTCCACTCCGCCCCCGGAGGACCCCATCTGGACGGGATGGGATGTGCTGCTCCTTGCCATCTTCGCGTTCTTCTCTGTAGTCGTCTTCGTGTTTTTGGTCACCTATGCGGCGCAACGACTGCTATATCCGCGGATGGCGTTTAGCGATGTGGCTAAGTATCCGATTGTGGCTGTGCTAGGGGAACTGTTGGCCGAGCTCCTGGTGCTGGTGGGCATGATTTCGATGGTGAAGGGGAAGGGAGGACAGTCGTTTTGGAAGGCGATTCGTTGGAATTGGCCCCGGAACTGGCCAAGATGCTTATTCGCGGGCTTCGTACTGGCGTTCGGACTGCAAGGAGTGGCGCACCTACTGCCCATACCCAAAGAACTTCCCATCGACCGCTTCTTTCAAACCACCAGCGAAGCCTGGGTCTTGTCTGTGTTCGGAATAACGGTGGCCCCGCTGCTGGAAGAACTGTTCTTCCGCGGATTTCTTTATCCGGTGCTGGCGCGCCGGCTTGGGATCGTCGCGGCCGTGATTCTCACCGCCGTCCCCTTTGGATTGATTCACGCTGCTCAACTGGGTTGGGCCTGGGGTCCGGTACTGGTCATCTTTCTGGTTGGATTGACGCTTACCATCACCCGTGCCGTAACCAAATCCGTGGCCTCCGGGGTGTTAATTCACATTGCCTACAACGCCACGATTTCGGTACTGATTTTCATCGCCACTGATGGTTTCCGCCATTTGGAAAAGCTGAATCAGTAGGGACCGCGTCGGACCTTGGACCCCAGACGTTAGACCTTAGAGCTTGGACCGCAGACCTCGGACGTCTTCAGACCCTCCACGTAAAGCCTTGGAACAGAAATGAGGGTCCGACGGCTGACGTCGAAGGCCCGAGGTGCGAAGTCCGCGGCCCGCTTCGTGGTATCTTAGAATTTCTCATGTCGTCTCCGCGTCAAGAACTGCTACGTCTGCTGGCATCTAAGTCCTTCCGGTTGGGCGAATTCAAGCTCTCTTCCGGGGCCACCAGTGACTACTACGTGGACTGCCGGACTACGACGCTCAGTGCAAAGGGTTCGCGCCTGACCGGGCAAGTCTTTCTTGATGAAATCCGGGCCCGAGGATGGAAGGCGAAGGCCATCGGCGGAATGACCATGGGGGCTGATCCAATTGTGGTAGCGGTCGTCGTCACCAGTGGAGAACTGCAGGGATTTCTGGTACGTAAAGCCGAAAAACAGTATGGCACCGGCCAGCGTATCGAGGGTTTTCAGGAAAAAGGGGCGCGCGCGGTGATTGTGGATGACGTTTGCACTACCGGGGCTTCGACTATCCAGGCGATTGAGACAGCCCGGGAGTTTGGCTTTGAGGTTGCCGGAGTGATGTGTCTGGTGGAACGCCAGGAGGCGGGCGGGAGACCTGGCGTGGAGAAAGCGGCTGCGCCGGCCGAGTTTGTTTCCATCTTTACTGCGAAAGACGTGCGCAAGGAGCACGGGGCGCAGAATGACGAGACCTCTCCATCAATTGTTGCGGTTGGCGCTGGCTGCGAGATTTGTGGGCGCCAGGCAGTGGTGCATACGCCGCGCGTTCGATGTGAGCAACATAAGGTGTAATTGAATCATTGAGTGATTGAATCATTGAATCATTCATTCCGAGATGGCTCTGCAATCATTCAATGATCTGATGACTCAATGAATCAATCCTATGATCCAGACCCTCCAATGGACCGACTCCGGCGTACGCTTCATTGATCAGACGAAGCTGCCCACGGAAGAGACTTATCTTACTTGCAAGACTTATGAGCAGGTCGCCGATGGGATCCGCAACATGGTCGTGCGCGGTGCGCCCGCGATTGGCGTGGCTGCCGCTATGGGCATCGCGCTGGGGGTAAAAAACTCGAAGGCTGAGAGCGTTGGAGAACTGAAGCGAGAGTTCGACCATATTTGTGAAGTGATAGGCAAAACTCGCCCCACCGCGGTGAATTTGTTTTGGGCCATTCGCCGCCTGCAAGACAAGTTCGAATTGCTGCGCGTACGGCCGTTGCCGCAGATCAAGCAGGCCCTCATCGAAGAGGCGCAGCGGATGCACGCTGAAGACATCGCCGCCAATCAGGCCATGGGCCGACACGGGGCAACACTAATGCCTGCGAGCGGAAGCGTGCTCACTCATTGCAACGCCGGTGCGCTGGCAACCTGTGGTTACGGCACTGCGCTGGGCGTGATCCGCGCGGCGGTGGAGCAAGGCAAAAAAATCCACGTATACGCGGACGAGACGCGTCCCTTTCTTCAGGGATCGCGACTGACCGCATGGGAACTGATGAAGGACGGCATCCCGACCACGGTGATCTCCGACAATGCGGCCGGGGCCTTGATGAGCCAGGGTAAGATTGCCGCCATCGTGGTGGGCGCCGATCGCATCGCGGCTAACGGCGACGTGGCCAACAAGATCGGAACTTACACTGTGGCGGTGTTGGCGAACGAACACGGTATCCCGTTCTACGTGGCCGCGCCGTTTTCCACCATCGACCCGGACACTGCCGACGGCAGCAAAATTCCCATCGAACAACGGAATCCCAGGGAAGTCACACACATTGGTGGTAAGCAGATGGTGCCGGAAGGCGTCCAGGCGGAGAATCCGGCGTTCGATGTGACGCCTGCGAAATACGTGACCGCCATCATTACCGAACGCGGAATTGCGCGGGCTCCGTATGACGAGTCATTGAGACGGTTGGCGGAGGAGATGTCTGTTGTAGGTCGTTAGTTCGTCCTGTTTTCTCTCGAACTTTCAGCGGGGAAACGACGTAATACTCAGCGTGAGGATTTAACGAGGTCACGTCATGTTTAGTTTCCTCCTCTGGTGTCTGCTTTTCGTATTGTGCTGGCCCCTGGCGCTTTTCGCTCTGGTGCTCTATCCCTTTGTGTGGTTGCTACTCTTACCTTTCCGGCTGGTGGGGATTGCCGTCCACGGAGCATTGGCCTTGGTGTGGGCGGCGGTGATGCTGCCCGCGCGGTTGTTGAGTGCACCATTTCGGGTCTGACCTGGCACTCAGGGTTTCATTCCTTCCATTCCTGTGGTAAAAGGGCAGGTCTGCCAGTGTAGAGGCAGCAAAAATCCATCAAGGAAGCAGCAGAGGGATTTCCATGAAACGTGCCTTGCAGTCCCTGACCATACTGATTCTTTTCGCCAACTTGAGCATCGTGCAAGGGCAGACGCCAGCCAAGGCCCCAGAAGCCACCCCATCCGGTCAGCAGAATCCCTCTGCGGAAAAGATTTGGGCCGACCTGATGGCCGGCAACAAGAGATATGTTGCGGGAAAACCTGAGGCCCGGAATCTGGTCAAACTCCGCCAGGGGCTCGCGAAAACGCAGCACCCGAACGTGGTCGTGCTGAGTTGTTCCGATAGCCGGGTTGGACCCGAAGTGGTGTTCGATCAAAGTCTGGGAGACTTATTCGTGGTGCGCTCGGCGGGCAACATTGCCGATGCGATTGGTCTTGGCAGCATCGAGTACGCCGTCGACCACCTGGGGAGCAGCATGATCGTGGTGATGGGACACACCAGCTGTGGAGCGGTAAAAGCCGCCTGCTCCGGTGAAAAGATGCCTACAACCAACCTGCAAGCCATCGTGGACCAGATCGATCCTGCCGTGATTCGCGCAAAACAGCATGCGCAGGGCGACGAACTGGTTGAAGCGGCGGTGCGGGAAAATGTTCGCCAGAGTGCCAAGGACATCCTGACTCACAGCTCCGTCCTCAAGCACGCAGCGGACGAGGGCAAGCTCACGATCATCGAAGCGGTGTATAGCCTAGAGACCGGCGAAGTGACTCGCCTTGAAAAAGCTGCCGCCGCGACTGCTGGCCATCAATAGGGACGTGGCCTGCAACCATCCAGCAACTAGCGGCTCATAGCTGTCCCTGCTACCATCGCCGGAGATGGCCCCGCGCAGGCTCATCCAAAGAATAAAACGAAGGGTAAAGACCGTGGTCCGCAAGGCCACGCCCACCGACCCTCGCCCGCCGGCGGATTTGGTCATTATCACGGGGATGAGCGGATCCGGGAAAGCCTCGGTGCTCAAGGCATTCGAGGACCTCGGCTATTACTGTGTGGACAACCTTCCCGTAGGTCTGATTCCGCGTTTTGCTGAACTAGTAGGGCAGTCTTCTGAAATCGAGCGCACGGCGCTGGTGGTGGATGTTCGTGAAGGCTCGCAACTGGAGGAACTACCCGCCATCGTGAAGTCGGTCAAGCGCATGCTGCCAACGAAGATGATCTTTCTGGAGGCCGACGAGTCAGTCTTGCTGCGCCGCTACAGTGAGACTCGCCGCCCGCACCCGCTGGGTACCGATGCGCCGGTGAAGTCCTCTCTTGCCGCCGAGCGTCAGCACCTGCGTCCGATTCGCGCCATCGCCGACCTGGTGATTGATACTTCCAAATTCAATGTTCATGAATTGCGTTCCTACATTACGGAACGTTTTCGGAAGCAGAAGTCAGGTAAAGACATCCTGGTCTCCTGTGTTAGTTTCGGTTTCAAGCATGGCGTGCCAGAGGACGCGGACCTGGTGTTCGACGTTCGCTTCTTGCCCAATCCCCACTTTGTGCCGGAGTTTCGTCCGCTCACCGGACGCGATCCCAAGGTGGCGAAGTACATACGTTCCTTTCCGCAGACCAGGGAATTTATCTCCAGGATTTCCGAACTGCTGGTCTATCTCTTGCCGCATTACATCCGGGAGGGTAAGAGCTATCTAACGATTTCTTTCGGCTGCACCGGTGGCCAGCACCGTTCGGTAATGATCGCCGAAGATGTGAGCAAAGGTCTGCGCAAGGCGGGATACCGGGTAAAGGTGGTGCATCGGGACAGTCCGAAGTAGTGAAACGGAGCTCAGACTTCGGACGTCTGACTCCGACTGGTCGATTGCGAAAGCAGGGATCGTCGCAACACCGGACAGTCGAAGTCCGAGGTCTGGGGTCCGACGTCCAAAATCGCATCTCTACAGTAGAATAAGGCATTACAAAGTATGCTGACTCCATCCGCAGCGGGCCGCGTCCGGCCACACATTGGGAGCCCCCCATGCGGCAACTGAGCCGCCTCCTCCGTTATGTACTTCCCTTCCTGTTGCAGTTGCTGCCAGGCGTGGTTTTGTTGGCTGCGGTCGGGTTGCTGGAGGCATTCCGATTTCTCCTGGTCGGTCCGATTTTCGACCGCGTCCTGAACCCTTCATCCGGCTCGGACAACATCCGGCTCTTCACCATTCCGGGCACGGACCATGTTATCTACCTGCAGAGGTTTGTTCCCACGCACTTCCACAATGCCTGGACAGTTGTGGCGTATGCGCTGGTGGCGTCCACAGTCCTGAAGGGCATTTTCGATTATGCGGGAACATATTTGGTGAACCATGCCGGGTTCGGCATGATCACCGACCTGCGGAACGATCTATACAACTCGGTGCTGCGGCGTTCGGCGGCGTTCTTCCAAAAGCACACGACGGGTACCCTGATTTCAACTATCGTCAATGACGTTGAGCGCGTGCAGTATGCCATGTCGAGCGTCCTGGCAGAATTCCTGCAGCAGTTCTTCACTTTTATTTTCATGGCAGTCGCGGTCGTTGTCCTGGGGCGGAAGCTGGCTTGGGTGCTGCTGCTGTTTATACCCTTCATTATTTTCTCGGCGGGGAAGATCGGGCGACGAGTGCGCCACACTACGCGCCGGGGACAGGACAAACTCGCCGATATCCAGAACATTCTTCAGGAGACCATCATCGGCAACCGCATCGTGAAGGCGTTCAGCATGGAGAACTGGGAGATCGCACGCTTCCGCAAGGCTGCAAAGCGGCTCTTTCGGGCAAATCTGCGCTCCGTGGCCGCGTCCGCAATCAGTTCCCCGCTGATGGATATTTTCGGGGCAATCGGCGTTGCCTTGCTGTTGCTGCTGGGCCGCGACAAGATTGCTCATCGGGAGTTCACTCCAGGAACGTTCGCCGCATTTATCATCGCAGTGTTCAAGTTGTACGACCCAGTACGAAAGTTCACCCAATTCAACAACAACTTCCAACAGGCGCTGGGCGCATCATCCAACCTGTTCGAATTTATGAACGCGGAGGATGAGATCCGCGAGAAACCGGGCGCTAAGCCGCTTACGCCGTTCTCCAGCAGTGTCTGCTTTGAGGGTGTTTGTTTCTCCTACGAAGGTAACGGCGGTGGCTCGCGCGAGATTTTGCGCGATATCAACCTGGAAGTAACTGCGGGCGAGGTGCTGGCTGTCGTAGGATCCAGCGGAGCCGGCAAGAGCACTCTGGTGCATTTGATCCCGCGATTCTTTGACGTAACTTCAGGGCGGCTATTGATTGACGGTCGTGACGTACGCGACACGACGCTAGCATCACTGCGTTCACAAATCGGCGTGGTGACGCAGGAGACTGTGCTCTTTAACGACAGCCTGCGCAACAATATTGCCTATGGGCAACCAGGCGTCTCGCAGAACCAGGTTGAGGCTGCGGCCCGAGCCGCGTTGGCGCACGACTTTATTATGGAACTGCCCGCAGGCTACGATACTGTAATCGGGGAGCGCGGCGTTCGGCTCTCGGGTGGCGAGCGGCAGCGAATCGCCATTGCGCGTGCTTTGTTGAAGAATGCGCCAATTTTGATTCTTGACGAAGCCACTTCGGCGCTGGATAGCGAGTCCGAGGCTTTGGTGCAATCGGCGCTGCAGAACCTGATGACAGGTCGCACAGTTTTCGTGATTGCGCACCGGCTTTCGACCGTGCGCCGCGCCGACCGGATCGTCGTCTTGGAGAACGGTACCATCACGGATATTGGCCCACACGAAGAGTTGATGCAGAAACTCGGCACTTATCGCCGTTTGCACGATCTGCAGTTTGTGGAGATCGAACCGCCCAGAGTCAGCGTAGGAAGTTAGGACCAAACAAATATGACCATTCGCTCCATGACGGGTTTCGCACAGGTGAGAGGACAGGTCACGGATGCGCATGGCAAGGGTCAGCTTGGTTTTACTCTGTCGTTGAAGTCGGTGAATCATCGTTTTCTCGACCTGCATTTCCGCATGCCCAGCGACAGTGATTCGCTGGAAATGAAATTGCGAAGGCTGCTTAAAGACAAACTGGGACGCGGTCACGTCGAGCTCACGCTGAATCTGGAACGGGGTGGCAGTGATGGAATCTCGCTGAACCGTGAGATTGTGGGCGGTTATATTCAGGCATTTCGAGCGGCGGCAGCGGAGTTCAGTCT
Organism: uncultured Acidobacteriota bacterium; assembly: GCA_963696025.1. Taxonomy (GTDB): domain Bacteria; phylum Acidobacteriota; class Terriglobia; order Terriglobales; family Acidobacteriaceae; genus JABCYV01. The sequence goes on along the minus strand of CAVOII010000010.1, from coordinate 113,490 downwards.
GGCCGCGGACCTTGACCTGAATGCGATCCTGCGTATGCCAGGCTCGCTCGAAGCCGCCGCGCTGCCGGCAAACGGTCAGGTTGAAGCGTCGGTCCTGGGCAAGGTAGAGGAGGTTCTCAACCGGCTAAACCTCATGCGGGAAGAGGAGGGCCGCGACATTGAACGCGAGTTGCGGCAACGCATGGCCCACGTGACCAAGGCGTTTGAAGCAGTCGAAAAGCATCGCCGGGCGGTGTTGCAGACCTATGTGGAGAAGCTCAAGAGCCGCATGCAGGAGTTGATCGGTACACAGGTGGAACCAGAGCGCATTCTGCAGGAAGCTGCATTGCTGGTGGATCGTAGCGACATCCAGGAGGAACTGGTGCGTCTAGATACGCACGTTAAACATTTCCTAGGCTTGCTCGATGAGGGTGGCGAAGTAGGAAAGAAGCTGGATTTTCTGCTGCAAGAGATGAATCGCGAAGCTAACACCTTGCTTTCAAAGACCTCCGGACTGGCAGGCGAAGCTTTGAAAATCACGGAGATGGGGCTGGTCATCAAGACAGAAATTGAAAAGGCCCGGGAGCAGGTGCAGAACCTGGAATGACGACGGTCTACATCATCTCGGCGCCTTCTGGTTCGGGAAAATCGACCCTGGTAAATAATGCGCGGCAGATTGTTCCGGAACTGGATTTCTCCGTTTCCTACACCACCAGAGCCCCGCGTGGAAATGAGCAGAATGGGCAAGAATATTTTTTTGTCTCGCGATCCGAGTTCGAGCAAATGATCAAAAATGGTGACTTTCTGGAATATGCCGATGTATTTGGCAACTACTACGGCACGGCGAAGCAGTACCTGCAGAAAGCCGAACAGAGCGGGCACGATCTATTACTCGACATCGATGTGCAAGGTGCGTCACAGATCAAGCAGAAGATCCCGGACGCGGTCAGCATTTTCATTTTGCCGCCGAACCGCACCGAACTGGAGTCGCGTTTGCGCGACCGGGGGCAGGATTCAGAAGCTGTAATCCATCGCCGCCTGGCCACGGCCACTCGGGAGATTGAGAATTACCTGAAATACGACTATATTTTGGTGAATGACCGCCTGGAGGAATCCATCCAAGCGCTCCAGTCGATCCTTCTGGCAGAGCGGCTGAAGCGCTCAGGAGTTCGAGAACAAAGATCCGCCGAAGATGACAAAATGATCGCCAGGGCTGAACGTTGCCGTTTGGACAACGTGCGGGAACGCCTGCAGCCCATTCTGGCCTCGTTTGCAACTACGGCGGCACGCTAACGGCAGGGAGAAAACCATGAAGTTGATGGAAGGGTTCGACAGCAACTATCGGTATATCCTGGTGGCAGCGCGGCGCGCGCGGCAGTTGCAAGGTGGAGCGCCGCCGGTCATCGAAACGCATTCGCGCAAGCCTTGCCGAATCGCGCAGGATGAGATCAAGGCGGGCAAGGTGAAGTGGCTAATTCCGGAAATCCCCCGCTCTCCGGCGGAGGTCGCCAATGAAATGCTGGATAAGGCCTTGGCGAAGGAATAACCGAATTCTATGAAAGTGGCGCTCGGCGTCAGTGGCGGAATAGCAGCATACAAGGCGGCGGAACTTGTGCGCCTGCTGCAGGAACGCGGCATTCGGGTGCAAGTCATCATGACCCAAGGCGCGCAGGAATTTGTCCGTCCGCTGACCTTCGCAGCTCTTTCCGGCGAGAAAGTTATCACCGAGATGTTCTCTGGAGATGGCAACAATCGAGCCGAACCGAATATCGATTCTGCTATCGAGCACATCGCGGTAGCGCAGTCGATTGATGCTCTGCTGGTGGCGCCCGCAACCGCCGACGTTCTCGCCAAGTTCGCCCAGGGCATCGCGTCTGATTTTCTGACCACACTCTATTTGGCAACGACAGCTCCCGTTGTACTCGCGCCAGCCATGAACGTAAATATGTGGAACCATCCCGCCACGCAGGCGAATTTGGAGATCATCAAGAAGCGCGGGGTGCGGGTTGTGGAGCCGGGCGAGGGTTATCTTGCTTGCGGCATGACGGGTCCCGGACGATTGGCGGAGAACGAAGCCATCGTCGCCGCGGTCATGGAGGCTCTGGGCGCATCCCAAGATTTCGCTGGGGAAACGGTCTTAATTACCGCCGGTCCCACGAGAGAGAAAATTGACCCGGTACGCTATCTGACCAACCGCTCGAGTGGACGGATGGGCTACGCGCTAGCCGAAGCGGCGCTGCGCCGTGGGGCACGCGTGTTGCTGGTGAGCGGCCCTACTACGTTGACGCCGCCGGGAGCGGCTGAGATCACGCCGGTCGAATCCGCCGAAGACATGCATCAGGCAGTATTAAGGCTTTTGCCGGAAGCCACGATTGTTATAAAAACCGCGGCCGTGTCAGACTATCGCCCGAAGTCTCCCGCGTCGCAAAAGATCAAACGGACGGGGCCGTTGTCGCTGCAACTCGAGCCCACGGCAGATATTCTGGCCGAAGTAGCGCGTCACAAACGAACTCAGATCGTCGTCGGCTTTGCCGCCGAGACTGAAAATGTCCTGGAAAATGCCCGCAAGAAACTAGCGTCAAAGTCGCTGGACGCAATCGTCGTCAACGATGTCTCTCAAGCGCGCATCGGCTTCGACTCCGAGCGCAACGCGGTGACCATCATCACCCACAGCGAGGTTGCGGAAGTACCGGAAACCACCAAGTGGGAAGTAGCGCAACGGGTACTCGACCAAATCGTCCGGATACGCAAGCTCCAAAACGTCCCAGCCAAAGCTGGAAAGTAACGCGTGCTCGATCTCCAACTCCGCCGCGCACTTGTCGAACGAATCCGCTATTACAACGAACTAGGTATCTACGATTTCTACCGCCGCGAAACCTCAGCGCCACATGACATCGATCCTGAACCTGAACCTTCCGAACTCAAGCGAGAAGAAATGACGTCGAGAGCCAGATCTGTTGTTGGCGGAACCACGCTCGAAGTCGCCAATCCAAGGCCCGAGACGGGCATTGCGGATCCCATCAAAGCCTTGCGTCTGATTCGCGAAGATCTCGGCGATTGCACACGCTGCCCGCTGCACAAACAAGGGCGCAAGCAGATCGTCTTCGGGGTGGGCAATCCGCGAGCAGATCTCATGTTTGTCGGCGAGGCTCCCGGCGCGGACGAAGATCAGCAGGGCGAACCCTTTGTGGGACGCGCCGGGCAGTTGCTCAATAACATGATCAAGGCGATGGGCCTGCAGCGCGAAGATGTATATATCGCCAATATCATCAAGTGCCGCCCACCCGGAAACCGCACGCCGGAGCGCGACGAGTGCGAAACCTGCTCGCCCTTCCTCATGCGGCAGATCGCCGTGATCCAACCCAAAGCCATCGTCGCGTTGGGCGCGGTCGCGGCGAAGACGCTGTTGGCGATCAATGCACCCATGTCCAACCTGCGTGGTCACTGGTACGACTTCCGTGAAACGAAACTGGCGGTGACATACCATCCGGCGTTCTTATTGCGCGATCCACGCCAGAAGAAAGAAGCCTGGAAAGATCTGCAGATGGTCATGAAAACTCTAGGATTGCCGCTTTCGAAAACAAGTCCGGCCTAACTTTTCAATATAAAACTGTGCGAATCAGGACATCCGATTGAGGATGTTAGGATGCATGATGCCGGCGAGAAGCCGGCGCTACCTGCATGCCAGAATTCTGCGACGTTGCCTTACCAGTGCCGCTGGACACCGTCTTCACCTACCGAATTCCCGATGGCATGCTTCCGGTTGTCGGCGGGCGCGTTCTGGTGCCGTTCCGCCAGCAGCGCTTGTCGGGCGTCGTTACCGGCCTGCAGGATCGCAAGCCAAACACGAACGTCCAGACCAAGAGTCTGATCAGTGTTCTTGATCCGGCGCCGGTGTTGGACGAACAAATCATTCGTCTAGGCAAATGGATTGCCGATTACTACCTGGCGCCGATCGGAGAGGTATTTCGCACGATGTTGCCGCTGAGCGCAGAGTTCAAGCGGACTATCAGCTATCGCATCACGGAGCAGGGGTACCTGGCGCTGTACTTGGCGGGCACGTCGGGATCTTCTCCCCGTTCCCGCAAACCCCCCGAAGGTCAATTGGCTGAGTTTCGAGTCCTCGACTACCTCGCCGAACGGGAAACAGTACGAGAAGGAAGTCTGCGTGCCGCCACCCGCATCGCCAAGTCTACGCTGGAAAGCATGGTGCGCAAGAAATGGATCGTGAGGGAAGATTTGTCGAATACGAGGGATGCGACTCGGACTGTAAAGATTGCACTTTTGAAGACAGTGGAAGGCAAACTCAATTGTAATCAGCAAACGCTGGTCGATACGCTCGCCGCTGCCGAAGGAAGAGTCGCAATCGAAACTCTGCAGGGGCTTGACCTTCCCCAAACTGCGCTGGCTACTTTGGTGAAGCGCCGGATCATCGAAATTGTGGAAGAGCCGGCAGGTTTCATGATGTCCAGGCTCAAAGCTCGACCCTCCCCCTTCAATTTCCAGTTCAGTGACCCACAGCAGGAGGCGTTTCGGCGAATTGAGGAGAGTCTGAAGGCACGCAAGTTTTCAGGCATGTTACTGCACGGAGTCACTGGATCGGGAAAGACAGCAATCTATCTTGCAGGCATGCGAGCAGCGCTCGAAGCAGGACGCTCTGCGATTCTACTGGTTCCCGAGATCGGTCTGACGCCGGCCACGGCGGCGGATTTGCATCAGGTATTTGGGGATGGCGTCGCCATTCTACACTCAGCGCTTTCTGACCGGGAGCGGGCCGAGCAGTGGCACCGTATCAAACGCGGCGAATCCCGCATGGTGGTGGGCACGCGCTCGGCGGTGTTCGCGCCGGTCTCGGACCTGGCGCTATTGATTGTCGATGAGGAACAGGATTCCTCTTACAAGCAGGAAGAAACTCCCCGGTACCACGCGCGTGATGTGGGGGTGATGCGGGCCAAGATGGCGAACGCGGTCGTGGTTCTCGGTTCGGCTACGCCATCGCTGGAATCATATTTCAATGCAAAAAAAAACAAGTACACCCTGCTCGAGTTGCCGGATCGCGTGGAGCAGCGCCCATTGCCCGAGGTCGAAATTGTCGATATGCGTCAGGAGTTTCAGGAAACGGGGAGCGAGCAGGTCATCTCACGCAAGCTGGCGCAAGAAATCAAAGAGCGCCTTGAACGCAAAGAGCAGGTCATGGTGCTGCTCAACCGGCGCGGGTATTCCCCCCTTGCACTGTGTCGCACCTGTGGCAAGACATTGGAATGCAGGAACTGTGCCATCGCCATGACGCACCACAAGGGCTCGCGGCGCATGGAGTGCCACTATTGCGGATACACCGCGGCGGTACCAAAAACATGCGCGCACTGTGGCAGCGAATATGTTTATTTCCTCGGGACTGGTTCGGAGAAGCTTGAGGAACTGCTGCACAGCATCTTTCCGCAGGCGCGCATCGGGCGACTGGATCGCGACACGGTGCGCGGACGTGAGGACTTCGAGCGAGCTCTCAATGCGCTTGACGAAGGCGAACTTGATCTGCTGGTGGGCACACAGATGATCGCCAAGGGACACGACATTCATGGAGTCACGCTAGTGGGGGTGGTCGGAGCTGATGCGGCACTGGGATTCCCTGATTTTCGCGCGGCGGAGCGCACCTTTCAGCTACTCACTCAAGTTGCCGGACGAGCGGGTCGCGGACATACTCCGGGGAAGGTGGTTCTGCAAACTTATTTCCCGGAACACTACGCGGTGCAGTATGCGGCGAATCACGATTTTATGGGTTTCTATGAAAAAGAACTGCGCTTCCGCAGCTGGATGCACTATCCGCCGTACAGCGCGCTGGCCAACGTCCTGATACGCAGCGACAAGCTGGACGAGGCGCTCGAATGGTCGGGACTTCTGGGAAAATGGTTCGAGAAGACACGGCATGAAGGGATCCGCGTGCTGGGGCCGGCAGCAGCGCCGATCCTGCGCCTGAAGCGGGATTACCGTTATCATTTTGTTTTGAAGTCAGCCAGCCGGGAAAAGCTCAATGCCGTCCTGCGTTGTATGCTGGCTTACGCTGCACAGCAGAAGATTCCACGCACGCAAGTGATTGTCGATGTTGATGCAGTGTGGTTAATGTAGGTCGGGGCGGCCCTGTTGGCTGATTTCCGAGTTTGCCATGCGCTCTGATTTCGCGGGCGAGGGCGCATCGCCACGGTTCAAAGACCTTTCTTTCGCAGAAATTCGCGCACAACTTCCTTTGCGTCGCGGTGCTGACCGTCAACGGCGTAGTTCATCTGGCGCATGTCATCGTCAGAGATCTTGCCGGTAAGTTCGTCTAGTACCTGTTTTACCTCGGGATGACGCGCAAGCGTCTGCTGACGAATCACGGGGACGGCTTCGTAGGGCGGAAAATAGTGGCGATCGTCTTCCAGGACAAACAGGTCCAGCGCAGCGATCAGGCCGTCGGTGGCATTGCCGGCGGCAACATCGATTTGCTTGTCCTTCAGAGCGCGGGCCAGGAGGCCCAGGTCCATGATGCGTGGCGGCTCGGCGAAGCGTAGACCGTAGGTTGCAGCCAATCCCTTGTACCCATCCGGGCGCTCCATGAACTCGTAACCAAATCCGGCCCGCCACTGCGGCGTATAAGTCGCAGCCTGCGAAATGGTCTTGAGGTCCAGACGTCGCGCATCATCGCCGCGAATTTCGATGGCAAATGTGTCGTTGAAGCCAAACGATGAGCCAATTGTGAGGCCGAAGCGTCTCGGATATTCGTCCTTGACCTGCTCATAGACTTGTTCACTGCTGCCATGCGGTTTTTCTTTCAAAATCGCCGTAAGCGCGGTGCCGGTGTATTCGGGATAAATGTCGATGCGGCCGCCAAGAATCGCCTGATGGCAAATGTAGCTGCCGGCAAGATAGAAACGGCGCTCCACCGGCAGATGAGTTTTGGCTTCGATCTGCTGGGCAATGATTTCTCCGAGGACGAGCTGCTCGGTGAAATTCTTCGAACCGACAACGATGCGGTTCTCGCGCGCGGGACCGCAAGAAACAAGCAGGGCGGCGAGATGCAGGATGCAAAGCCATCGAGCTATCTTTCCAGTCATCGGAGGGCTATCAGGTCGCGGTGCGCAATCTCCGCCACAAAGTGACGAAGAAATGCGTCAGTTACCATTTCTCAGTTCTCGGTCCCCAGTTATGTCAATGTGGGCTGAGGCGTTTCTCCAGCCATCCCAGGCCGACGTCTGCCGAGATAGCCAGCACCGCTGCCGGAATGGCACCAGCCAGAATGAGCTGGTTGTTGACCATCGCCAGCCCGCGAAAAATATATTCTCCCAAACCACCGGCGCCGATAGCAGCGGCAATAGTCGCAAGGCCAACTGACAACACTGTGGCCACACGGACGCCGGCAACAATAACGGCCAGAGCCAGCGGGAGTTCCACTTGCCACAAAAGCTGCTGCCCGGTCATGCCCATGCCGCGTCCAGCTTCGACCACAGCGGGATCCACTCCCTTGATGCCGGTGTAGGTATTGCGGATGAGCGGCAAAAGCGCGTAGAGCGTGAGCGCGAGGATAGCTAGACGATCGGCGCGCGCGCCGATCCAGGGCGCAGGCAGAAGGAAGCCGAACAGTGCCAGGCTGGGAATAGTTTGAATGATGTTAGCACTTCCGAGAACAGGTTTGTTCAGCGACGGCCAGCGTGTGATTGCGACGCCGAGCGGAATTCCAATCAGCACGGCAAGGACCGTGGAGGCGCCCACCAGCCACAAGTGCTCCAGCGTGAGCTCCAAGACTTCAGTGTGGTTCTGCACCATGAATTGCCAAACGTTCATGAGTGGCCTCGCTTTTCGTCGCACTTGAAGTTGGTTCCGAAGGCATCGATATAGGCAGCGACCAGAGGTTCGGTGGAATTTACAAATTCATCAGGCGCAACGACCGTGACCAGGTGTCCCGCTTCCATCAATGCGATGCGGGAACCGAACAAAAGCGCTTCTCGCAGATCATGAGTAACGAAGACCACTGTTTTCTGCAGACGCCGCTGCAGAGCGAGAAATTCACGTTGCAATTCGGCGCGAGTGATGGGATCGAGCGCGCCAAAAGGCTCGTCCATCAGGAGAATCGGCGGATCGGCAGCCAGTGCCCGCGCCACGCCGACCCTTTGGCGCTGCCCGCCGGAGAGTTCGCGTGGATAACGCGACGCTAGTTGCTGGTCGAGACCAACCAGTTGCAACAATTCCTGCACGCGCTGTCGAATGCGCTCGGCGGGCCAGTCTTCAATCTGCGGCACCAAGCCGATGTTGCGCTCGACCGTGAAATGAGGAAACAGTCCTATTTCCTGTATAACGTAACCAATCATGCGGCGCAGGCGGATCACGTCCCAGTCGCGAGTGGAGCGGCCGTCCACGCGCACTTCACCAGCGCTTGGTCGTAGCAGATGATTGACCAGTTTGAGGGTCGTGGTTTTTCCCGAGCCGCTGCGGCCGAGGAGCACCAGAGTCTCCCCGCGCCGCACTTCAAGGTTGAGTCCATGGATTAGCGCGTGGCCATCGTCGAGCCGGTAAGATACTTCGCAAAACTCCACGGCCGGACGGTTGTCAGAGGCGTCGCTCATAGCGGATGACCCGGTTCTCGAGTATCTCCGAACAGACGCTACTGGGATAGATATGCTGTTGTGGGCAGCCCGGTGATTCGGATTCCGGAGTGGCCTTTGTGGCGAATATTCAGGCCGATTAGGAGAGCGGTTATCTGCTCGACAATGCGCGCGTTCTCTAGTTTGCCACCATCGATGGCGCGCGCCCCCGGAATCTTTGCAGCCAGCGAGCGGACTACCTCGCTTGCATTTGGGTCATCCGTGCATACGATCACATCGCATTCCACTGGGCCGTCGGCATTCAGTACTTCAGCAGACACGTTATGAAATGCAGCCACCACCGATACACCTTTGGGCGCGAGTTCGGCCGCTTCCTGGGCGGCAGAGCCTTGCCAAACGCCGAGGGTGCGTGTGGCCCGCCCACCTACACTGGCTGCCAAAGGCACGGTCGTGTCAATCAGAATGCTGTCCGGGCGAATCACTGGCCTGATTTGCTTTAGCAGGGCCGCGTGGCCTTCAAATGGAATGGTCAGCACCAGCAGATCGCTGGTGGCGCAAGCAGCGTTGTTTTCATTGCCCGAAACTTGGGCGTTGGCGCCGACAATAACTTTGATTTTTTCGGCTGCATCTTGCGCGCGCTTGGCGTCGCGCGATCCAATGATGACGGTTTCACCTGCCTGTGCCCACCGCAATGCCAGACCAAAACCCTCCGGACCCGTACCCCCGAGAACTGCGATCGGGCGGGCCACTTAAGCGAACTCCGGCTCGTGGACCTGCTCAAAGGTCAACTGCTCGGGTTGCAGCTTGAGGTTGATGCGGGTGTACGTGGTGTTGCGTTCAGCGGGAATGCGGCCAATTTCGAAGATCAGTGACTGAAATTCCTCCGGACTTGTATATTGCCCAGCAGTGGCGCCAGCTTCGCGCGAAATATTTTCTTCCATCAACGTTCCGCCGTAATCGTTTGCACCTGCGTGCAGACAAAGTTGAGACAAGCGTCGATTCAACTTCACCCACGAAACCTGGATGTTGTTAATTGAGCCCGCGAGCAGTACTCTCGCGAGAGCGTGGATCTTAAGATGCTCGGCGAGAGTGGGACCGGGACGCGAAATCCCCTGGTGGAATAATAGTGTGTTCTGATGCACGAATCCAAGCGGTACGAACTCAGTGAATCCACCGGTTTCGTGCTGGATTTCACGGAGGAGCATTAACTGATTGACCCAGTGGGTAGGCGTTTCCACGTGTCCGTACATAAGCGTCGACGTGCTGCGGATGCCACAGCGGTGTGCCGTGCGGATCACCTGCTTCCATTGTTCAGTCGAGAGCTTATTGCGCGAAAGAACCTCACGTACGTCGTCGTCGAGAATTTCAGCGGCGGTTCCTGGAAGAGTATCGAGGCCGTTGTCGCGCAACATGCACAAGTAATCTTTCAGCGGCATCCCCGTCAATTCGACGCCGTAAACCATTTCCATGGGGGAAAAAGCGTGAATGTGCATCCGGGGAGTGACCCTTTTAACGGCGCGCAAAATATCGCGGTAATAGAAAGCGGGCAAATCGTGAGGCAACCCGCCCTGAATGCAGACTTCGGTCGCGCCAAGCTTCCAGGCTTCGAGGGCTTTCTGTCCAACTTGCTCGGGGCTATGGAAGTACGTGTCGGATTCGCGCGGGCCTCGGCTGAAGGCGCAAAACTTGCAGCCAACAAAACAGATATTAGTAAAGTTGATATTGCGATTGACCACGTAGGTAACCAGGTTCCCCACCAGATCACGGCGCAGAGTGTCTGCGGCAACCAGCAGGCCGAGAAGATCGCCGCCCTCCGCATTGGCCAGCAGTTGGCGCTGTTGGGGCGAAAGCACGCCGCCGTCCTGAGATTCTAATACTGCATCGAGCGCCGCGTGCAACCCTGGGGTCATGCGAGACGCGATCTCAGACCACTCGAGAGAGGGAAAGTTTTCCAGTTCCGAATTTGTCAAGGCACGAATCACAAACGCTCCTCAACCAATTTTTCAACGAAACAGGTCATTGGCGGCGGGACGAATCAACTCGTGAGCTGTGCCTCGTCCAGGCCGATACTTGAAACCTCGAATAATACACGCTGGCGTGCGAGCTAGCTTGCCGCAGACCAGGCCCGCAGCACAAGCCAACTCGTCAGCAACGGCCTCAATGCTAACGCGCAAATGATAACCGTGGGGATCGCGGCGCATTCGGTAGTTCTCCAGCGGCTTCATACCGGCGATGCCGATCGCTACCTCTGTCAGCCCTTCGCGCCAGGGCCGGCCGAAACTATCAGTGATGATGACGGGAACTGAAAGTTTCAGTCGTTTTTTCAGCGCGCGATGGAGGTTAGCCGCGGAGCGGTCAGGATTTTCGGGCAGCAGGAGCGCGTGGCGTCCGCCATCTACGTTGGAAACATCTACTCCGCTGTTAGCGCAGATCAGTCCGTGGCGGGTCTCGGTAATAAGCACGCCGCGCTTGCGGCGAACCACACGCCGGCTTTGCGAGAGAGCCACTTCCGTCACCCCTGCATCGAGATCATAACGTCGCGCCCACGCACGCGAAGCGGTGGACGGTTTGATCTTATCCAAAGCCACCAGCTGCCCCTCAGCTTTCGAGACGATCTTGTGCTTCACGACCAGGACGTCTCCTTTTCTGGGTGCAAGTTTTTGATGCCTTAGAGCGCGAAGAAGTTTTTCTGACAACACGTCACCACTGCGTATCTCATCCGGGAGAGAAATAGGAATAATCCGCAGCTCCCGAGGGTGTTCCACCTGGGTCATTTACTCATTCGCTGCCAGCGGAAGACTAGTTTGAGGAAGACTGGCCAGGTCCCAATGACGGATCAAATGTTGAGCGCGAGTTTCGCCCGGTGCTGCTGCGAGTTGCGCGAGGTGGGACGGATTATCGACGTCCAGCGCGATACCCGGCAGCGAGAGGACGACGCAGGGTTTTTGCGTCGCCCGGGCAGCGGCCAAATGCGGCTTAAAGCTGTCGTTGCCGAACCGGAGCGGAAAGAGTCCGGCGGGGCGGCGCCAGATGGCATTCGTTCCCCGTCCATCGGCGGCGGGCGCGAGTACGGTTCCCTCCGGGGGCGCGGCCTCGAAAATCTTCTCCACTTCCCAAGCCCGGATCAGCGGAATGTCCCCAGGGATTACAAGAGTGCTCCCCACCCCGCGTGATTGACAGATCTGAGTCGCCATCTCAATGGCATCGGTCTCACTGCGGTTGGCATCGTCGGCAATGACGGCAAAATGGAAATGTTGTGCCAGTCGGACGGCGAAGGAGTCGCTCGTGACTACGCTAACCTCGTCGTGATCTACGCATGTCGCCAGAGTGTCAAGCACGTCGAACAGCATAGCTTGCGCCAGTTCGGCGCGAGCGAACTGATCGGCAACGGAGGCGAGGCGCTGCTTGGCATTGGCAAGATTCTTGACCGGGACGAGGATCATGACGCGTCCCAGCCCGCGCGAGCCGCGTTTTCGGTGGAAATCAACGAGAGCACCTGGCGAGCCAGCGCAGCCTTCTCGTCTGGCGTATTCATGATGGTGTTGGCGCAGTGGACACGCAACCCCGACTGCCGTAACTCCTCCGCGGCCTGGGCATCACGGCTGTCGACGATCAAGATATCTAGCAATTCCCGGTAGGCCTGTGCCACACCCGCGACAGAAACCGGCAGACGCTGCGAAGCCATCAAGATGCCGGCTGGTCCGGAAACTGCCGCTCCGCCCACGATTGGACTAATCGCAGCCACCGGCGCTCGAGTTTGTTTCAACGCATCCGTGACACCAGGCACGGCGAGAATAGGACCGATGCTGGTAACAGGGTTGCTTGGCGCCAGCAACACAACACTTGCCGACATGATGGCGTCGATTACGCCGGGAGCTGGCTCAGCATCTGCGGCCCCGGCAAAACGCACCGAATTCACCGGATCCTGATACCAGCGTTGCACAAAATATTCTTCGAAGCTGAGCTCGCCCACCGGCGTACCCACCCGGGTTTCCACTCGAGAATCGCTCATGGGGAGAATACGAGCCTGCACACCCATTTTCGCCGCAATTTCCGCGGTCACGTCCGTGAGCGTCTTACCCTGCGTCAGCAGTTTCGAACGAAGAAGGTGGACCGCGAGGTCACGGTCGCCGGTGTGGAACCAGATCGGCTCCCCCAGTTCCCCCATGGCCTGCAGGCAAAAGAAGGTATCGCCCTTCACGCCCCAGCCGCGCTCTTTACTGAGCAGACCTGCCAGAACGTATGTGATCGAATCAAGATCGGGAGAAACGTATAAACCCCACCATTCGAGATCATCTCCGGTGTTGACGATGATGGTGAGTTCCTTGGCGGAGACCACCTGGCGAAGTCCGTCGACGAACTTGGCGCCTCCCGTCCCGCCCGTGAGCACGACAATCATGCCGCTGTAGCCCTCCAAGCGTAGCCTTCTCGATCCGCGGCAGCCCTGACTTTCTTCGCCAGGAGGCCGGGGCGCGCGATTACGCCAGGCAGGAACTCAGGATAAACCGGAAGCCGCGGCCGCAAGCTATATCCTTTGGCTTCGGTTCGTAATTGCAGTTGCTCCAGATGCGGCCACGGTTTCTCGGGATTGATGAAATCGGGCGTCAGGGGTGAAATCCCTCCCCAGTCGTTAATTCCGGCGTCGAGAAGGTCTTCATAGTGCGGGGCGGAGAGGTTGGGCGGAGCTTGAATATTGACGTCAGGCAGCAGCAATCTCGCAACCGCCACGGTCCGCAGTATCTCTCCTTGGGTGGGCTCGGGCCAGTTTTGCATCGGAATGCCGGCCTTGGCGCGGAAATTCTGGACGATGACCTCCTGGATATGTCCGTAGCGCTGGTGAAGCTCGCGAACGGCGAGCAGCGTGTCCACGCGCTCCTCGGGAGTCTCGCCGATTCCGAACAGCAACCCAGTAGTGAAGGGTACATTCTGTTTGCCTGCTTCTTCGATGGTGCGCAGCCGCTTGCCGGGAACCTTGTCGGGTGCGTTGTCATGGGCAGCCCCGGGCCCCAGCAAAGCGTCGCTGGTGGTCTCGAGCATCAACCCCATGCTCGGCGAAACAGCAGCCAGGCGGCGGATCCATTCGGCACTCATCAGGCCGGGATTGGGGTGCGGGAGTAGGGTCGTTTCCCGCAATACCAATTCGCACATCGTCTCAAGATAATGCAGGGTCGAGCGGTATCCCAAGCGACGGAGAGTTTCGCGCATCTCGGGGAACGCGAGCTCGGGTTTGTCGCCCAAGCTGAAAAGGGCTTCGGTACAACCCATCTTTTCAGCGGCGCGGGCCACCTCCAGCACTGCGTCGGGAGTCATAGTGTGCGCGCCTGCGTCACCAGGATTCCGGCGAAAGATGCAATAACCGCAATAGTCGCGGCAGAGGTTGGTGAGAGGAATGAAGACCTTGCGGGAATAGGTGACGACGCCAGGCCTGAAGCGCTGTTTTGCTTCGACGGCAGCTGCTAGAAGCGCGGGGAGCTCGTCATCGCTGAGGCGGATCAGTTGGCACGCCAGCGCGCGGGTGAGAGGCAAGCGGGAGCGTAGCTTGTCCAATAACGGACCGGATTGTCGTGACTCCATCCAAGTGGGATATTCGATTGCCACGGTCTCCTGCATAGATTTCAAAGGCTCAACAAACGTTTAGTGTTCAGTCGCTTTACTTCAAGAGCAACACCAAACACGGGAATCATACATGAGAATGCATTTGAGCTGCAGCTTCCGGGCGATGGTAGGCAGCGAATCGCACTACGCCCACATGACCCCTGCGCCGCCTGATACGATCCGGATTTTTCCGCAGCGGTTGAATTGTTCAACACTTGACTTATTGAACCAGTGAGCGCAAGATGTCGCGCATTCCGCTCAGGCCGTCCCTTTGAAGCGTGGCTATGGAGCACTCGCATATCCACCGAGTCAGCGTCGCCGATCAGGTGGCGTCGATACTGCGGCAGAGGATTCTTAACGGCGAATTGCGTCCCGGAACTCCGCTGCAAGAGGTGCCGCTTAGCGCATCGTTGGGGGTGTCTCGGAATACGATGCGCGAGGCAACCCGCATTCTGTCCCTCGAAGGCTTGCTTAAACGCAGCATTCACCGCGGGGTGGCGGTCTCGCAGCTCTCCCTGAAAGACGTTCAAGAAATCTACCAACTGCGGCGGATGTTGGAAATCCCCGCTGTACTCGCGGCCAGGTCGAACCACACCGACGTCCTTCCGGAGCTGCAGAATGCCCTGGAGGGCTACGAAGGGGCGGTGCGCCGCCGGGACTGGGTGCGGGCCGTAGAGTTCGACCTGCAGTTTCACAGCCTGCTCATCCGATTTCTCCATAACCGGCGCCTGGAATTGTTTTATCAGAGGGTAATTGGAGAGCTGCGCATGGGGATGGTACTGGTGGACCGCCGTCACGACGATCCAGGAGGGCTAGTGCCGGTGCATCGCAAAATTTGCCAGTTGGTGGCGGCTGGAAAACTCAAACAGTGCGCCACGGTCCTGGCCCGGCATCTGGATGATTCCGAATTCCGGCTCAGCAAGGTAATGACGGAGATCTCAAAACGAAAAACGTAAGAGAGCGCGGTGTTGGCGACGGGAGCCGGCACCAAGGAGGCGACGATGGAGCCCAAAGTTACAAACCGAGTCGTGAGCAGCGGTTTTCGCAGCTTGAATTTCGCTCTGTATCTGATGATCGCGGCTTTTGCGGTTTGGCCGGTGTGCGGCCAGGTAGTAACAGTAACGATTCAGGGGCGCGTCTACGACACGACCGGGGCAGCAATCTCGCAAGCCACGGTTAGCGCGCTCAACGCCGACACTGGTTTCTCGCGATCCACAACGGCGACCGTGACTGGCGACTATCAACTTCCTTCGCTTCCCGTCGGAGACTACACCGTCACGGCACAAAAAAACGGATTTCAGCAGTCCGCCAAGAAGGTCCATCTCGACATTGGAGCGACCGGGAATCTGGACTTCAACCTCTCACCCGGGCAAGTGTTGGCAGAGGTCACAGTGCAAGATGTTGGCGAGGTAGCGGAGCCAACTCGGACCATGATCAGCTCAGTGATCGACGAAAATAAGATTGAGAACCTGCCGGTGAATGGGCGGGAGTTCATCGACTTCGCGCTTTTGGCGCCGGGCGTCACCATCGGAGACACAACCTCGGGCAGCACGGATGTCATCGTAGAGCCAGTGACTAAGCTCTCTTTTGCGGGCCAGAACATCCATTTCAATTTCATCGCGGTAGACGGCGCTGACGACATCTCGACCGCCTCTGGTATCCAGCGGGGAACGCCGCCGCAAGAAGCGATTCAGGAATTTCGCGTGATCAATACCGACTACACCACGGAGTTTGGCCGCGCCACGGCAGGAATCGTGAACATTATCACCAAGAGTGGCACCAACAATTGGCATGGTTCGGTCTACGAGTATTTTCGGAATAACGCTATGGACGCCAAGAGCATCCTCTCGGCGCCGGGCTTTAACATACTTCGGCAAAACCAATTTGGAGGCTCGTTGGGCGGGCCAGTCAAGAAAGATAAGACATTTATTTTCGCCAACTACGAAGGCCAGAGGCGCGCCGAATCGCCGACTTACAATTCCGCAGTCCTCAACAATATCGCCGCCATTAATCAGGTTAAGACGCAGTTCTACGGGCTGCCCGCCGAAAACCTATTTGTCCTGCGAGATGGAAATACCGACAACGGTTTCATTCGGCTGGACGAAAATTTAAATAGCCGAAACTACTTGTATGTGCGGTATTTCGTCAACGACGATCGTTTGACCAATCAGTCGCCTCTCAACAATGGATTCGACCTTCCCTCGGCGTTCAAGAACAACTATATTCGCGACCAGTCGCTGGCTGGCGGTCTGACCACCACGTTTTCTCCCTCCTGGATCAACGACCTGCGAATGCAATATGCGCATCGCACGTTTGATTTTCCCGTCGTTTCTACTCAGCCACACCTGGAGGTAGCGAACACCTTTGCAGTCGGCGTAAATCGAGGAAACCCCGATATCTACCGCGAGGGACGTTACGAACTGGTCGACAATGTTTCGCACAATGTGTCGAACCATACCTTCAGTTTTGGCGGCAACTTCGATCGTGTATCTACCTACGAATCCTTTCCGCTGTTCTATCCGTTTGAGGCTGACTTCTCAAACCTTGCCGCTTTTCTCGGTACCGACGGTGCGGCGGGACCTTTTTTTTGCCCCACCGCACCTTGCCCAGACCCATTCGTAGTTTTCTTTGAGCGCTTCAGCACAACCACGAACCCGCCATTCACAGAAACCTCACTGCAGGGGGGAACCGCGGTCTATCACGGCGGTGCCATATCGCAATCCATCCGCAATCAAGCTTCTGCGACTCTAGACCATACCTACAATGGCCTCTACATTCAGGACAAGTGGCGCGCTTCCCAACGACTAACTCTGAATGCAGGTGTGCGCTGGGAGTTCGAGACCTGGCCGTCGGGCGTGCTCAACTCACAGTGGAAGAATTTCGACCCGCGGGTTGGATTGGCCTACGACTTGGGGACGTCGCACAACGCCGTGTTCCGTGCGGGCTTTGGGTTGTTCCACGGAATCATTCCCTCGCCCTTGCTGATGTGCCAGCAGCCCTCTTGCGGGGGTGTCTCAAAGTACCCGAATCGTCCATTCGAGAACGGACTGAACGCCAACACTGGTCTTTTCAGCTACGCCAGCTCTCCAGGTATTAACTTCCTTGCTTTAAACGCTCTGCTAACGAATGGAACTTACCCGAACGGGACCCCTTGTACCCTACTTTTCCCCGGGTGCACACTGGACAAGGCAGGTTTCCTGCAAGATGCAACTATCGTGCGCTTCAACCAAAACAGTCAAAATCCGTATGGGATTCAGGCCAGCGCCTCTCTGGAATTCCAACCTTTCAAAGATACGGTATTAAGCATTTCTGGCGTCCACTTGCGCGGCGTTCACCTGGGCAGCTTCTACAATGTGAACCAGCCTGATCCGAGTGGCAGCGTCCTGGTGCACAATTCAAATGGAAGTACCAGCTGTAAGAACGTTTATTTCGATTTCGCATCGTTACTCAATCCCGGAGGGAAGCCGATCACGCCCCCGAATTGCACGCCTTATCCTTCGCAAATGATCATTCCAGGCGTACCTCATGTGAATGGCGTCCCAGGTTTCCGCGATCCGCAATATAGCGTGTTCTTCGAGGCGACTTCGAAGTGGGACTCCGTGTATGACGGGCTGCTGATAAACATGAACAAACGACTTACGCACAATTTCTCTTTCGCAATCAGCTATACCTACTCCCACTCTATCGATGACGGGCCCAATCCCAGCTTCGTGCTGATTCCGCAAGACAGTAACAACGGTAACTTCCGAGCGGAGCGGGCAAGCTCGGCGGATGATGCCCGGAATCGTTTTGTTGGCAATGCCATATTTTCCAGTCCAGCAAGCTGGAATATGTTTCTGCGCGACTTTACGTTTAGTACGATCGTGACCCTGCAATCTCCTCAATACTTCACCAAGTACGCTGGCTTTGACGTTAACGGTGACGTATTCGGAAACAATGATCGAGTGGGCGGGGAGCCCCGTAACACTTTCAAGGGCGGTTCACTGCAGACGGTCGACATGCGGCTGGAACGCTCATTCTCTATTCGCGAGAAGTTGAAGCTCGGACTTCTGATTGAAGCGTTCAACCTCATGAACACAGTAAACGTACACTACTTCAATACCAGCTATGGAGCGGCCGACTTCTGTCCATCAGACCCGGGCGCTCCAGGTTGCGCGGGTGCAACGCAGCTCTTCAGAGAGGGTTCACCCAATCCGCTCTACGGAACGCCGAGCGCAGTGTTCAACCCACGACAGTTACAGTTAGCGGCACGCTTCACCTGGTGAAACTCAAAGCCAAGCCGTGAGAGCGGTTGGTTGAGTGTTCACGAGAATAGCAGGGGCTCCGGTTTTTCTATGAGCGTCATTCCGGCAGAATTCCGCAAGGCGCTAGGCTGTTTTGCCACCGGAGTCACGGTGATTACTGTGGACTATGAAGGCGAAGTACATGGCATGACGGCAAACGCATTCACATCCGTGTCGCTCGACCCGATGCTGGTCCTGGTCTGTGTGGATCATCGGGCACGCACGCATGCTCACCTGCATACCAAGAAACGATTCGGGGTGAATGTATTAGCGGAGAACCAGCGCGCTATCTCGGAATATTACGCGCTCGCCACTCAGACCCATCAAGATGCCGAGCGCGAGGCGGGGGCGCAGTTCGACCGTACCCCGCACGGGACGCCCGTTCTTCACGGTGCTCTGGCCTATCTGGAGTGCCGTCTGCGAACCGCCGAGGACGCGGGCGACCATACTATCTTCATCGCTGAAGTCGAGGATGTAGTGGTACGGGAAGGTGATCCGTTACTATTTTTTCGTGGAAAGTATCGCGCCATCGGGACCGCGGCGAACGGTTCCTCCAAAACACGGGCAAGCAGTGCGGCCACTGAACAGGACAACTCGATAACCTCCAAGCACTAGGAGACGAAAAGCAATGCGATTTGGGATCTATAGCGAAATTCAGACGCCGCCCGGCAAGTCGCACTACGACATGATTTGGGAAATCATGCGCCAAATCGAGCACGCGGACGAATGTGGCTTCGACGTCTACTCTGTGATTGATCATCACTTCTTCCAGAAGTTTTCGATTTCCGCGAACCCGCTGGCCATGTTCGCGGCGGCCGCGCAACACACCAACCGTATCCGCTTTCGTACCGCCCTTCATACCCTGCCGCTGGAGAATCCAATGCGCTTGGCGGGCATGATCGCCGAAACCGACATTCTCACCAACGGCCGCCTGGAATGCGGCTTTGGCCGCGGACACGCATGGCTTTTTGGACCTTCCGCCCTGCCGCTGGAAGAAAGCCGTCCCCGTTATAACGAGGCCATTGATATTCTGGAGTTGGCGTTTAGCAAAGATAAGTTTTCTTACGATGGCCAGTACTACAAAGTAAAAGATGTCAGCGTAGTGCCGCGGCCGGTACAGAAGCCTCATCCCAAGTTCTATACCGGCGGCACCAGCGACATCACCTATCAGATGGCGGGTGAAAAAGGCTGGGGAATATTCGTGCCTCCACTGCTACCGTGGAAGGTGTTAGAGGCGCCGCTGAATATCTACAAGAAGGCTTGCTCTGAACACGGCCACCAGCCGGACATCGTCTACATTCGCCCGGTGTACATCGACGAAGATGAAAAGCAAATCAAAAAAGAAGTTGAGCGCGCACTGCATAATTTTTTGGCGTTCAACGCTTCGCCGGTGGCATCGCTGCAGAGCGAAGAGAAAAAAGCAGAGCTCCGCGCCAAAGGATATGGCTTCTACGCCAGCGGCGCGCTCGAATCACTCACGAAACTGTCCTATGGCGAAATCGTAGAGCAGGAAATCGGGTTCATCGGTACGCCTGAAAAGGTGATGCACCAGGTGCGCGCGCTCCAGCAGAAAGGTGGCATCGGCGAGTTGGCGATTGTTTCGAACTTTGGCGGGCTGGAACACTGGAAGAGCATCAAGACACAACACATGTTTGCCAAGCACGTGATGCCGACGTTTCGCCCGGCGCTCGCGGACGCAAAGGCGGCGGATTAGCTATGGCTGTGTGGGAACCGACTCCGACCGGGCAAGCCGTCCCTAGTTCGGCGGACGCCCAAAACCGTTCGGCGGGCGCGGTCTCCGTTAGTGTCTCGGCGACGTTTTCTGCTAAGAGTGCGCGCCGGCTGTTAGTCTTCGGCGGCCTCGCGCTCATTGCGAGCGGTATGCTGTTTGGCGACATCTTTGCCGTGTTTGTTCTTCACCAGAACGCAGGACGAACGGGCGCGGCCCTGCTCGCCGCTGCGCAAGCGGTGCAGGTGGGGAATCCGTCCGCCGTGAAGGAAGCCTTTGGCCGCATTGGCAAATTGCTGGAGGACCACGGCACGAAAGTAGACATGCACGTTCACATGATTGACGCCGGCTACCTCGCCCTCCTGCTGGCGCTGATCCAGCCGTACGTGGCTCTTTCTGCATCACGCAAGAAAGTGCTGGCGAAGATCTTGCTGACCGGTGGAGTGCTGCTGCCGGTGGGAATTTTTCTCATCCGCTATGTCGGCCTTGCCTACAGTCCATTTTCAGTGATCGGCTGGGCGAGCATCCTAGCCGACTCAGCCGGAGGATTGTTAATCATTGCATTGGTCGGCGAAGGTTGGGGTCTGTGGAAATACTTCCGCAGCCGGCGCGCGGGTACAACCGAACCCGACTTGCCACAGGAACGCACATGGGAACGGCGGACGTTGCTGGCGGGAGGAACGGTGCTGGTGCTGCTCGGTTTCTTGCATGGTGCCTGGTACGCCGACGCGAATCTGTATGAACATGAAAATCGGGAAATGGTAATTCTTAAAGATATGCTGGATCAGGCTCCTGGCCACGACGTTTCTGCCGCTTCAGTGAATGCTTACGGAGTGTTGCAGGCGGAGAAGGCAGTCGAGATCGCGGCGCATTCGCACATCATCGAGTTCGGATTGCTGGCGATTCTGCTTTCCTTTATCCAGCCCTATGTGTTCCTGAGCGAATTGTGGAAGCGACGCTGGATCCAGTTGTTACTCGCCGGATCGCTCATCCTGCCGATATCCGTGTTGCTGGAACTGAAGATCGGCCTGCTTGCCGGCGGCATTGCGGATGTCGGCGGGCTCATGGTAATCGTCTCCTTGATCGGAATGCTGGTCGGAGTGCTTCGCTACAGCGGCCGGCTGGACGCCGAAACTGGGAGCGCTCCATGAACGGCGCGCGCAAACTTCTGATCTTTGGCGGTATTGCACTGGCGGCCGTGGGCATGCTCTACGGTTTACATTATGCCGTTTTTGTGGAGCACCAAACACTCGACCGCATAGGCGGATCGTTGACAACAGCGTTTACACATGCCGCGGAGCGCCGGATGCCGGAGGCGCACACCGCCATTGATGACTACGCTGCCACCAAGTACGACTATGCCCGGCAGGTGGACTTGCATTCTCATTGGATTGGCTTAGCGATGCTGATGATCGTGCTCGGCGTTGTGTTTGACGATGTGGCGTTCGGAGAGCGAACTCGTTTCGGGATCGCCCTGGCTCTCCTGGTCGGTTCGACTGTGTTTCCGCTGGGAGTGATTCTGCAGACGGTGCGGATGGCGCAGTTGGGGTCGGGGCTGGCGATTGTGGGTTCGACGCTGGTCATTGCCGCACTGGGAGCCACTGCGGCCGGATTCATAAGAGGCGACGCAACCTAGAATGTATCCTCGGGCGTTTCACTATCACCGTGCCGGTTCGCTGCAGGAAGCGGTGATTATGCTTTCGCAGCTCGGCGACGACGCTAAGCTGCTGGCCGGCGGCCAGAGCCTGATTCCACTGATGAAGTTGCGTTTCGCTAACCCGACCCATCTGGTGGACTTGAACTTTATCTCCCGGACTTCATATATCAATGAGGAAAACAATGCACTCCGCTTCGGTCCGTTGACCCGGCATGCGGAGATCGAGGCGTCGCCTGCGACCGCGAAAATTCCAATCCTTCATGATTGCGCGGCTGGCATCGCCGACGTGCAGGTGCGAAATCGTGGCACTATCGGGGGCTCATTGGCCGAAGCCGACCCTAGCGGCGACTGGGCCACCGTGCTCATGACTCTTCAGACCCAAGTTCGCTGTTTGGGTACGGGTGGCGAACGCACGCTTCCGCTCTCGGATTTCATCCAAGATGCTTACACCACAGCGCTCACGCGTGACGAACTGGTCAGTGAGGTCCTGGTGAAAATACCGCCAAAGGGCAGCGGCGGAGCGTATCTTGCGTTCAAGCGTTCTGCCCCCGTATATCCCACCGCGAGTGCAGCCGTGCAGCTCACCATGGAAGGAGATGTATGCAAGGAAGCGGCAATCGCTCTGGGATGCGTCGCTCTCACCGCGATCAAAGCAAGGGATGCGGAGGCAATGCTTCGCGGCCAACGAATCACGGACAAAGCAACGTCAGGCACGATGGAAGCCGCCAAGGCGGCTGCCGATCCTCAAACCGACATGCGAGGATCGGCTGACTACAAGCGAACACTCGTGGGGGCTCTAGTAAAGCGCGCCATAGGAATTGCCCTGCGCCGCGCCGCCGGCGAGCGGGTTGAGGTCAGCCACATCTATGCCTGAAGCGATTGAGAAAGTATCGGTCAAGCTGACGGTAAACGGGAAGCTGCACTCGTTGCAGCTGGAGCCGCGGATGTTGTTGGTGGAAATGCTGCGGGAAACCTTGGACCTGACTGGAACACACGTGGGCTGTGATACCACCTATTGTGGTGCGTGCACCGTGTTGTTCAATGGCGCGGCGGTGAAGTCCTGCACCATGTTTGCGGCGCAGGCTGACGGCGCGGAGATCCTCACTGTGGAGGGTCTCGAGAAAGAAGGACAGCTTCATCCAATTCAAAAGGCCTTCGGCGACTCCTACGGCTTGCAGTGCGGATACTGCACGCCTGGCCTCATGCTCTCGACGCTGCAGTTGCTTTCGAAAAATACTAAACCCAGCGAAAAAGAGATGCGCAAAGCCATCGCCGGCAATACCTGCCGATGCACCGGATACCGGAATGTGCTCAAGGCGATTCAACTGGCCGCACAGAACATGAACGGAGCTTGATTCGTGGCGATTAAGTTTGGCGGCGAATTCGAGGTGAAACGCACACCGGAACAGGTGTATGACTTCCTCACCGATCCCAATAAGTTCGCTCCGCTGCTACCGGATTTCCGGAGCATGACAGTACAGGATGCTACCCACTTTACTGTGAAGGTGAACGTCGGAATCTCCTACATTAAGGGAGCAGCCGACATGAAGATGGAACTCGCGGAAGCGGATCGTCCCAAACGCGCGCAGTACAAGGGCAAAGGCAGCGTTTCCGGTGGGAATGTTTCCCTCACAGCCGGCTTTGATCTTTCGTCTGTTGATGGTGGAACGAAAGTCGCGTGGCAGGGTGAGGCACAGATTTTCGGCGGCTTGGCGTCCGTCGCTGGAGGTCTGCTGGAGCCGCTGGGCAAGAAGAACTTGCAGAAGTTGATCGATGGATTGCGGGCTGCATTGAGCTGATGTGGGTTGGGCGAGCCAGGGCGCGCGGAAGCTGCGAAGTCTACGTGGGGACAGCCGCCCCAGTTGTCCAGTCGAGAGAAGCTCGGCCTGGGAGAATTATTTGAATTCCGAATCTGACAAGAAGAACTGGGTTGGCAAGTCCCTACCGCGCAAAGAGGAGAATCGTCTTCTGCGCGGGCGAGGTAAATTCAGCGACGACATCAAGCTGCGGGAGATGCTCTACCTCCGGTTTATCCGTTCTCCATATGCTCATGCCAAGATCGTCAGCGTTGATGTAGCCGCAGCCGAGGCGCTACCCGGCGTGGTTTGCGCCCTAACTGGAGCTCAAGTTGCGCAGCAGACTCAGCCTTTCATCGAAATTGGTCCCGATCCCTTCGCCAAGATCAAAGACTATCCGCTGGCGGTGGCAAAGGTCCGTTACCAAGGTGAGCCGCTGGCCGCTGTGGTGGCCGAGTCGCCGGCCTTGGGCGATGACGCCGCGGAGTTGGTTCAGGTTGAGTATGAACCGCTCGATCCGGTCGTGGACGCGGAACAGGCGTTAACCAACAAAAGTATTCTGCACGAAGAGGCCGGTACGAACCAGGTATGGAATGGAGTATTCGAGTACGGTGAAGTCGAGAAAGCCTTCAAAGAGGCCGCTTACATCGTCAGCATTGATCGTCTCCATTTCCATCGCTTCTCCAGTACGCCGCTGGAGAACAATGTTGTGATCGCTCAGTGGAATCCCAAGGATGAACGCATCTACTACCAGTGCAACAACTCGTTCCCGTCATTTGCTATCCAGTTTTTGGCTGCGCACCTGGGGGTTCATATCGATCGCATCCGCGTCGAAACTTCCGACATTGGCGGTAGCTTCGGAATCAAGATTACGAGTTATCCCCAGATGGCGGTGTGCGCGCTGGCGTCGAAGAAGGCCGGTGGGCGTCCCGTGAAGTGGGTGGAAACCCGTTCCGAGCACATTACATCGAGTGCTCACGGCAATGAGCGGACGTTCCGGGACACCAGGGTTGCGCTCGATAAGAATGGTACGATCACCGCGATCACCTCGCGGCATATCGACGACTGCGGCGCCTATCCCCGCTATGAACCTTTGGGTTGCGTCATCTGGTCACAGGTATTCCCGGGTGTCTATCGCTTCAAGAATGCGCGAATCGACTTCAGCCAGGCGGTCACGAACAAGTGTCCAGTAGGACCAAACCGCGGCTACTCCCGCATGCAGCATCTATGGTTTCTGGAGCGAGTCGTGGATATCTGTGCTCACGAATTGGGCATTCCGGCCGATGAGATGCGGCTGCGCAATTACATCCTTCCGGAAGAATTTCCTTATACGACGCCGAATGGCTGCGTCTACGACTCGGGCAACTACCCGAAGATGTTGCAAGTGGCAAAGGATCTCATCGGCTGGGACGATTGGAAAAAGAAACAAGTTTCAGCCCGCAAAGAAGGGCGGCTGGTCGGCATCGGCATCGGGACGACGCTCGACTCAGGCACAAACAATTTTGGTCAATCACAAATTGTGAATCCTTTTCTGCCCTACTCAGGAAATTCGCAAGGTGCTAACTGCAAGCTCGACATCTATGGAGAAGTGGTGGTCTCCGTCGGCTCTTGCCCACAGGGCCAGGGGCATGAAACCACCGCCGCGCAAGTCGTCGCGGACGTGCTGAATGTCCACCCCGATCTGATCACGGTGCGCACCGGCTTTGATACCGAGCGCAATGTCCACACCGGATTCTCAGGTACCTACGCGAGCCAGTTCGCAGTCTCGGGGTTGTCTGCCGTTTACGGCGCAGCACAAAAATTAAAGGCTGAAATGAAGCGCCTGGGCGCGTTTGCGCTTGCTACCAAAGAGGATGACGTTGAGTTCGGCAGCGCAGCCGAAGGTCCGGAGATTCGGGCAAAAAGCACCGGGAAATCTATCAATTACTGGGGACTCGCCAACCTGGTGAACGCCAACAGCGCCGCGTTGCCGCCTGAACTTTACGAACTAACCCTGAACTGCCGCTACATCTGGCGTGCGCCATTTAAGGTGCCGGATACGAAGAAGAAGTATGGCAGCTTGACCTTGACTTACGCGTCACAGCTGCACATCGCAGTAGTAGAGGTGGAACGCGATACGTTTATTCCCCGAATTCTTGACTATGTTGCCGTTGACGACTGCGGCACTGTCATCAATCCTTCAATTGTGGAAGGGCAGGTGTACGGCGCCACCGCACACGGCATCGGTGCGGCCTTGATGGAGAATTGTGTATACGACGCTGTTGGCAACATGCTCACCAGCACCTTCAGCGACTACATTCCCATCACTGCGATGAACATGCCTAATGTGAAGTACGGCCATATCGAGACGCCGTCGCCGCATAGCTACAGCGGAGCGAAGGGAATGGGAGAAGGCGGAGCGGCGCCCGTCCATACGATTTCGGCCGCCCTGCAGGATGCACTGTTAGCGAGTGGCATCATCATCGATGATTCGTTCAACAATGCGGACAGTATTTTTCGCGCGCTGACTGCGAAAGAGAACAGCGAGGCGGAAAAACTGATAAAGCTGGAAAGCCGAGTATGAGCGTGTGGCGCGGGCGCCTCGCCCGCGTGCCGTGTTTGCGGAGGGATTCGCCGGACAGCCGGCGGGACGCCGGCGCTACTTATGAAACGAGTTTGTGTCATCGGTTGCGGAGCGATCGGGAGTCTGTATGCGGCGCACCTGGCGCGTGTCACGGAAGTGTGGGCTCTCGTACGTCGCAAGGAGCATGCCGAGGCCCTGAACCTTGAGGGACTGCGGGTCTCGGGCGGACACGAATTTCATGTCCGGCTGAAAGCGACTACAGACGCGGACGAATTGCCTGACTGCGACCTGGCCATCGTGGCCACAAAATCGACGCAGGTGGCGCAGTCGATAAGACCAGTTGGCTGTCGTTTTGATAAAGGCGCGGTAATCTCAGCGCAGAACGGGCTGGGTAGTGAGGAGATCGTCGCCGACTGCACTCGGGGGCAAGTTATCCGCGGAACAACTTTTATGAGCGGTACGCGCCACAGCGATACTCACGTGCAGTACGAACTGGAGACGGCCACATGGCTGGGGCCGTTTGAGCCGCGCCACACGCCGTATGCGTTAGTTAAAGAAGCTGCTGATCTGATTATTGCGGCCGGACTGAAGGCGGAAGCGTTACAGGACGCCCGTCCGGCGCAGTGGTCGAAGTTGATCTTCAATGCATCGGTCAATGGAGTCTCGGCTCTTACCGGCCTGCCGCATTCTCCGCATTTTGCGGACGAATCCCAGTTCTCCGCTCTCGGCCATTTGTTGCACGAGTTAATCGAGGAAGGCAAGCGCGTGGCGACAGCAGCCGGAGTGCGGCTCCACGAGGATCCGTGGGAGATGAACAAGATCGGCGCGATGACCAATCATCCGACCTCGATGCTCAACGATATCCGACACCACTCGCCGACGGAGGTGGACTTTCTGAGTGGCGCCATTGCGCGGCAAGCGGAGCGTGCCGGGATAGCAGCGCCTCTGCATACCGCCGTCTACCGGCTCATGAAGGGTCAGGAAGCATCGTGGAATTTCAAGGACGAGAACCGGGCGATCGCGGTGCGTGGCGAGGGACACTAGACGATGTCATGGCCAATTGACGAAGAAAAGCTGGCTCGTGTGCGCGCCCTGATGAAAGATCAGGATCTGACTGCGCTGGTGGCGCGCGCGCCTGACAACATCGTTTATCTCACCAATTATTGGTGCATGAAGGGATATGATGCGGTCGTTTTTCCCTGCGAAGGCGAGCCCACACTGATTACACTCGAACCGCAACTGGCCGATGCACAACGTAACTCCTGGACCCAAGACATTCGGCTCTTCAAAGGCTACGACGAACGCGACCCTCGTCCGCCACAATACCGCGCGCTTGATATCGCCCTGGATGTTCTGAAACAACGGCATCTCACGGACCGGGTCGCGATTGAGCTCAACATGGGCACGCAGTCTGCCGACCGCATGGTGGGCGAACCCACAACGCCCACGCAGTTTTATTTTGACGCCTTCCGCAAAGTTGCCAGGCAAGTGGTTGACGCAACGCCCCTGCTAAACGAAGCTCGCGCCATCAAGACTTGTCAGGAAATCGAGCGCATGCGTCTAGCCAATGAACTGGCCGCGCTCGCTATGGAATATACCCGCGAACACATGCGCCCGGGGATGAAAGAAAGCGAAGTTGGCGGTATGTATGAAGGTTTCGTTCACGGCTTGGGTGTCGGCTTCAAAGGGAAAGTGGAAATGGCGCGGGCCTTCACTCTGGTTTGGTCGGGAAAAGGAATTGCGACGTTCACTGCAACGGGCGACCGTCCTATTCAGAAAAACGAGCCTACGCTTTTCGAGATATGGGTATGCACGGACGGTTATTGGACTGACCTGACCAAGAACGTCTGCCCGGGTGAACTCACACCGGAGTATCACAAGTTGCTCGATCTACTGCTGAAAGTCTTTAACGAAGGAGTCGCCCATGCTCGTGACGGTGCGAGTTTCGCTGACCTCGACCGGCTGATTCGCGCCCGCATAGCGGAAGGCGGCTATCCGGGACAGCCGTCTCATCCCATATGCCATGGCGTCGGAGCACGCGCCCACGAACCTCCGTACGCGCACCAGGCGGCTGGAGGCACGATCAGGAAAGACATGGTGTTGGCCATCGAACCAGGAATTTACTGGCCCGGCGGCGGTGGCTTGCGCCTGGAAGATGATTTCCTGATCCGCGAAAAAGGCGGCGAGAAGATGTGTTCGTATCCGGATGATTTCCGGCTGGTGTGATTAAGGAAAAATCAGAATCAACTGTGCCTACGCTAAACAAAAATCGGGCGTCGAGCTTGTCTCCTAAGATCGTCGAGCGAATTCTCGCGGAGATCAAAGAGGAAGACATTGTGGCAATGTGTTGTGACGTCATCAATATTTCGAGCCCCACCGGTGAAGAACTCCAGATGGCGCAGTACATGCAGAACGCGATGCGGGAGCTTGGCCTTGACGTGACCTGGCAGGAAGTAGAAGAAGGCCGCGCTAATGTCGTAGGCCGCTGGAACGGAAGCGGAGGTGGCAGGAACCTGATGTTCAACGGCCACATGGATACTTCCAACACTGGCCGTGAAGATTTTCTCACTGGCATTGGCTACAAACCAAACGCGGTGGTGAAGAACGGAATGATCTACGGCCTGGGCATCTACAACATGAAAGGCGCGCTGGTTTGCTATACCCACGCGCTTCGGGCGCTACAGCGTGCTGGAGTCAAATTGAAGGGTGACGTGATCATCGCCGCAGTCGCTGGTGAAATCGAGAAAACGCAGTGGGGAGAATTCAAGGGCAAAGAATACCGCGGTTACGGCTACGGCACGCATTACCTGGTGAATCACGGGGTCGTTCCGGACATGTGTATTCTGGGCGAACCTACCGACATGCAGGTTGTACTGGAACACTTTGGGTCGCTGTGGGTGCGTATCTCATGCACTGGAATATATGTGCACACGGCCTTCTGCGAGGGACGGGAGGAGATGAACTCCATCCGCCGCATGCACGAGTTGATGGATGGGATTTTAGAGTGGATCGCTGCGTGGGAAAAGAAAGCTTCTTACGGAGGCCGAAAGGCGATTGTCAATCTCGGCGGCATTCGCGGTGGCCATGCCTGGCGCGCCAGCCGCACGCCGGAGAAGACCGACTTGTTCTTTGACATGCGAGTCCCTCCAACCATCGCGATGAGTGATGCTCGCCGCAACATTCAACGATTGTTCCTCGACTTGGAGAAGAAACATCCCGATTGGGGACTTGAGTTCGAGACCTACGTTTCCGTTCCCGGCGCACGTATCAGCGAAGATCACGAGATTATTAGGGCTATCGACAACAATCACGCGCGCATTATGGGCAAGGCTCCAGAACGGCAAGTTGTTGTCTGGTGTTCAGATGCCAGCGTGCTCAGCCGGTACGGCATCGAAACCGTAAATTACGGGCCGTCCAGTGGGCCACGCGATGCCGAAGGCGAAAAAGTAAAAATCAAAACCCTTGTGGATATCACCAAGATTTATGCACTGACTGCTGCTGAGTTGTGCGGCGTGGAATAGGAAATAAGAAAGGACGCCGTACGTCCTGAGGCTACTTTTGCCGAGTCAAAAAGAAATTGACCGTCGTTACAAGAACATCCGCTCCCGCCTGGAGAGTGAAGGTCTGGACGCACTGATAGTCTGCGGCAACCAGTATGCGGGCTTTGAAGGCGCCGTGTTGTACATGTCCGGGTTCGAGATCGTTCACCGGTACGTTTATCTATTGCTTCCACTGGTGGGAGCGCCCACGCTGGTTTTTCCACGCGAGGCGCGCTGGATTGGCGACAAAGCCAAGCCCTGGGTCAAAGACCAGGTCTGGCCGGATGTTCCAGGGCAATGGCTGCACGACCGAGGACAGGAACGCGGATGGAAGCGTGTAGGAGTTTACGGCTTGAACTTCGTTATGGCGGTGCGCGACTACCGCGAGCTGACCCAAGCTCCATTTGCGTTAGTTCCATTCGACCTCCACTTCGATATGGCACGTGCAGTTAAGAGTGAGGAAGAACTCACCGAAGTACGCGATGCGATGGATATCATTATCGACGGCTTCTGGGCGCTGGTAGCCGCCTATGAACCGGGCAAGACCGAAGCCGAAGTCATGGCTCCCGCCGTAGAGCGATTTTTCGCACGGGGCGCAGGTCCACGCATGATGAATATCTTGCTGTCCGGCGTCCACGGTGAGGCCGAAGCGTTTTTTAAGATTCCGGGCAATCGCGTGGTAGCGGCTGACGATCTCTTGTTGTATTCGCTGGAAGTTACTGGCGCGGGGGGCTATTGGGTGGAGTTTTCCCGTCCGCTGATCCGCGGCAAACTGAGCCCGCGGACACAAGAGATGGCCGAGGCTTATCCCCATGCACTCGAGGCAGCGCGAAAACTGATGCGTGCCGGTGAGCTGGCCAGCAACGTTCATCGGGTCGTGGCCGATACATTTGCACAACATGGTTTCGCGCTCGGCCATCTTTCGGGTCACAGCATTGGAGCGACGATGATTGAGTACCCCGCCATCGGCGCCAAAAGCGACGTGGAACTCGAGGAAAACATGATCTTCTCACTTCATCCCCAGGTCGTGGATAAAGACGGAAAAGTCTGCCTCTATACGCAGGATACATATCGCATCGGCAAGACTGAGGGTGAATGTCTGGCCGATGTGCCGTGGAAGTTTTTCACCGGGGAAGAGAGAAAAGCTGCGCACTGAGAACTGGGAACCAAGAACTGACAACTGGTAAAGACGGCATCCGCATCGTGCCGAATTATGCCAACGAAGGGGTGTAAGTCCCGATGAAGATTTGTGTAATTGGCTGCGGCGCAGTGGGTAGTTTGTTTGCCGCGCATCTGACCAAAGCCGGCGAGGCGGAAGTCTGGGCGTATGACGTCTGGAAAGAGCACATCGACGCCATCCGCGAGAAGGGACTACGCCTCTCGGGAGCGGCGGATTTTACCGCCCGGCTGAATGCCACGAGCAATGCCCGGGAATTGCCACGCTGCGATTACGGTATCGTCGCGACCAAAGCGATCCACACTCGGAGCGCGATTGAGCAAACTGCGCACATCTTCGACGAGAACAGTGCGGTATGTTCGGTGCAAAATGGCGTGGGCAATGAAGAGATCATCGCTGAGCACGTGAAGTATGTCATTCGTGGCACCACCTTTCCTGCGGGCCATCCCATCGCGCCAGGACACATCGGCTACGACATCAAGGGAGACACCTGGATCGGTCCGTTCGAACCGACCAATACTCCGATGCACAAAGTGGAAGAGCTAGCAGGACTAATCACACGGTCTTGCATGAATACTATCGCTCTGAAGGACGCGCGAGGTGCGCAATGGACCAAGCTGATTTTTAATGCGTCCACCAACCCGACGGGGGCGCTTACCCTACTCCATCACGGTGCGGCTGCCCGTTTTGCGCCAACCGCTCAACTTTTCAACGACCTCATCGCCGAAGGCGAAGCGGTTGCGCAGAAGCTCGGAATTCAACTTCACGGCGATGCGCGGAAACTGGTGCAGAAGGGCGCCGATGCTCCGGGCAAGCATCGCGCCAGCATGCTGCAGGATGTCCTTGCCAAGCGGCAGACCGAGGTGGATTTCATGAACGGAGCAATCGTGCAGTGGGGCGAGAAGATAGGTGTAGCAACTCCACTGAACAAGGTGATGTGGGAGTTGATCAAAGGCCTGGAACACTCGTGGAGCGATCCGGACTAGCTGGGGTCCCGAGCCATCACAAAATCATGACGATCCCATTCAACCTTGGCGTTCTGCAACTCAGCATGGAGCCTGTACACGAAACCATGGCCATGGCAAAAGCATGCGAGGACGCTGGCTTTGACACGTTCTGGATTGCCGAAGCGTACCCGTGGTGGCGCAAGCATTCGTTCGAGGCTCGCTCATCCACCGCAATTCTCGCCGTGATCGCAGCGCAAACCCGCCGGATTCAGTTGGGCTGGGGGATTATCTCGCCATACACACGGCATCCGGTGCAGATCGCGATGGAGGCGCGTGTTATGCAGGACCTGGCCGGCGACCGTTTTCTACTTGGTCTGGGCGCGTCCAAGATTTTCATGAAAGAAATCGGTGAAGGTGCAGGCGAAAAGATGGGCCCTGCAACGGTGATGCGGGAGAGCATCGAGATCGTCAGAGGGGTACTCCAAGGCGACGCTTTCCGTTATCAAGGGAAAGTGTTTTCAGCCGACGTGCCACCATTGAAGCCTGACGCACATACTCCGCGCGGCATTCCGCCGATTTATATTGCTGGAACCGGCCCAGTGCTGCAGAAAATGTCCGGGTCTATAGCCGACGGATTGCTCACCGCCAGCATCAGTACCCCCGCCTTTGTCCGCTACTCACGCAAGAACATGGAACAGGGTGCGCGCAAAGCCGGGAAAGACCCCGCGAAGCTGGTGCTCGGTTCAGTGATTGTGGGAAGCATCGGGCGTGATTCCGCAAAAGGTAAAGAAGGTGCGCGGGAACAAGCGGCGATGTATCTGGCCAATAAAGTGCAAAACATCCAAGGTTCTGCGGACGTGCTGCTTCAATCAGCCGGGCTCACGTTCGATGAATTGCGTCCAATCGCCGATGCCATGGAAAAGGGAGGGCGCAGGGCGGCAGCGAAAGCAGTCAGCGACGAAATCATGCAGAAGGTGTGCGTCATCGCCGGCACGCCCGACGAATGTATCCAGCGGATCGAGGAGTATCGCGCCGCTGGCTGCACCCATATCATGCTTGAAATCTGGGGTGACGATCGCACTGGACAGGCAAAGCTCTTTGGCGATGCGGTATTGCCTCATTTCAAGCGCTAGGCGGAAACTTGGCCGCAGTAAGTGGAAATTGAGGTTCTGCTGAATTCTCCGAGCTTCTGGCGTATGCTAGGCGAGGCGTATCGTTGGGCTGCAACCGCGGGAGGTGTCACCGATGAAACTCTCCACTTTCTCTCTGTGCATTCCTTTTCTAGTAGCCAGCTTCGCGGTCGCGGAGAAAACCGTTGATCTTCCTGAACCAGTCAAAGAAAGCGTTGAAGCCGACTTTCCCTCTGGAGGCTTGATCCGGATGCACATTCGTTCGGGCGAACTGAGAATCGTCGGCAGCGACGAAAGCAAAATCCGAGTTCACTATGTGGGCAAGAAAGTTTACAAGAGCGGTCAGGTGAAGGTGAGCCTCAAGACCACAGGTAGTGCGGCAGAATTGCGGGTCGACGGTGGTCCACGCAACGATTTCCAGATCGAGGTTCGGGTGCCACGCAATTCCAATCTTTATCTGCGGATGCCCTTCGGGGAGGTTGTGATTGACCGCCTTACTGGCGATAAAGATGTGGAATTGCACGCCGGCGAATTGACCATGGGGGTGGGCAACCCCGAGGACTACTTCCGCGTGGACACATCGGTACTCTCTGGGGACCTGGATACGGGCCCGTTTGGTGTAGAGAAGGGCGGGATATTTCGTTCTTTCGAAGAAAAAGGAAGTGGGCAGTACAGGCTCCATGCTCACGTGGGCGCGGGCGAACTAACGCTGCGACCATGACCTCTGACGCTATTCTCGGCTCACGACCGTGGTAGCCTCTTCAACGATCTGCCGAAATTCCTGGTCAGTCAGTAGGCCACGTTTGGCGATGGCGTGCTTTTTGACTGCAGCGAGAATGGGCGTGCGTTGGTCTGGAGCAATCGCAAGTCCAAGCTCCCTGCCCTTTAGGTCGACACTGTCCAGGCCACTCTTTTTTCCGAGTACGATGCTGCGGCGAGCGTTGACCAACTCAGAAGAGTAGGGCTCGATGGCTTCTGGAATATGGAACTGGCTGGCCACCGCGCCGCTCTCACGCACGAATAGATTCTCGCCGACCAGTGGCTTCCAGGCATCCAGCGTGTAGCCGGAAGCTCGGCAGACAACTGCAGAGACTTCCCGCACTTTTGTCAGGTCCAGAGCGACCGGCACGTCGTAGAGACAACGCAACGCGAGGGCAATCTCGCCGATATCGGAATTGCCCGCGCGTTCTCCCATGCCGTTGATGGTCCCCTGAATCCACGAAGCTCCGGCCCGTACGGCTGCCACAGCGCAGGCAGTCGCCATACCGAAGTCGTTGTGACCGTGATAGTGCACGGGTACTTTTGGACCAACCCAGCCGCACACTTCACGAACCAGAAATTCGACGGCCTCGGGTCCACAGGCGCCGATCGTGTCCACCACCACAACTTCGCTTGCGCCCGCTTCCAGCACGGCGAGATACATCTTCTTGAGGAAATCGAGCGTCGCCCTCGTACCGTCAACGGGGAAGAAAGCGACTGTTATCGCATTCTGCTTGGCGAAAGCGACTGCATCCACGACACGCCGCAGCACTTCGTCACGCGTCATACCATAGGCTTTCAACTTAAGGTCGCTGACCGGAGCTTCGATCACGGACGCGCGCAGGCCAAGACGCACCAACTCTTCGACGTCGCCCTTCACTGCCCGCGAGAAGCCCCACAGTTCGGACTTCAGATTTGCTTTCTGCAGCAGTTGGATGGCCTCGGCGTCTTCGGGAGAGACTCGAGGAAAGCCCGCTTCAATCCGGCTCACGCCCAACTCGTCCAACTTTCGGGCAATTTCGAGCTTCTGCTGCGGCGAAAGAACTACCCCAACGGTTTGCTCGCCGTCACGCAGGGTCGTGTCGTAAAAGCGTACGGTTGTGCGGGGAAAGGCCGAGCGTATTTCGGGGCGCGCGTTGAGTTCGCTCACCCAGACCTTGGAATCTGGATTATTGTTCATGTCTCGACCTACTTCGATGTCTCCTGCGCAGCCAGCGCCGCTGGTTTGTGGCCATACGCCTCTTCCCACGAGATCACGCGATTGCGCAGGATTCCAATCTTCTCGATCTCGCACTCCATCACGTCGCCCACCTTGAGGTACCAGGCTTTGGGATCACCACTGAACGCAGCGACGCCTGAAACGGTGCCAGTAGAGACCACATCGCCTGCGCTGTAGCCCATGGGTGAATAGTGCGAAAGAATCTCCGGGATTTTCACCGACATTTTGCTGGAATGCGAGGTTTGACGGGACTCTCCGTTCACTCGCAACTCCATCGCCAGGTTGTGTGGATTAGGGATCTCGTCGGCGGTCACAATCCACGGTCCCAAGGGACAGAAGGTGTCAATCCCCTTGCAGAAGCTGAACACACCGGAGTTCATCTCCCGCCTCTGAATATCCCGCGCTGTAATGTCGTTAAAAATGACATAGCCACCCACGTGAGCGGTTGCTTCCTCTGGCGTAAAGTTCTTGCCGCTCTTCTTGAGGACAACCGCCAGCTCCAGTTCGTAGTCAAGCTCCTGCGTCAAGTGCTCGGGATAAATGACCGGCTCGTCGTGGCCGATGATCGCGTCCACATTCTGAAAAAATACAATCCACGGGAGCACGGGATGCGAAAAACCCGCCTTCGTCGCTTCTTCGTGGTGCTCGCGGAAGTTGCCGGCGGTGTGGAAGAACTTCTTGGGGATGATTGGCGCCTTGAGAGTAACGTCGCCCTGAGAATAAAATATCGCTTCGCCGCGCGCTCCGCTCACGCCGTCATCATGGTGCAGGGCATAATCCAAAGCCTTGTGGGCGGCTTCAAGACTGGTGTCACCTCCTTCGAAGAGCGCCCGCATGTTGGGAGGAACCAACGCGTCGGCCAGGCGGTAGAACGCGCTCTCGCTTTCTACATCGCGCAAGTAGAGGGCACAAGCTGAGTGGAGGTCAACAACCCGGCCATCCGCAGTCATCGCACCGATGCGCGACTGGCGCACCGGATCTTCGAAGGTAACAAGTCGCATAGGGACGGTATCGCTGCAGCAAACAGCACTAGAAGTGTATTAACCGGCAGCCGTAGTTGTCCACTGACCCCGCCGATACGCTAAGATGGTGCGCTTCGAATCCCACGTTTGGAGAGATGATTCCATGGCAGATCGGCGGCAGTTTCTGCGCACGCTAGCTGGCGCGGCGGCGCTAGGGGTTACGGCGGAGGTCGGCAGCTTCGGAAAGACACGGCGCTTGCGGATGTCAATGGCTACACCCGATTCGAACGCGCACGACCGCCTTCCGCCGGAATGGTACCGGCGCAAGATCGGCGAAGTGCAGGAGCATATGAAAAAGCGCAAGCTGAATGCGCTCGTCCTGCTGAACGCGACCAACGTCATCTACACGACCGGATATTTCCATCTCTCGACGGAGCGTCCGCTGGCTGCGCTGATTCCGGAATCCGGCGATCCGGCACTGTTTATCCCGCAACTGGAATCCGACCAGGTGAAGTTGTGGTGGGTGAAGAATTACGAAGCGTATTTCGATTTTCCCGGTCCTGTGAACCGCGTGCGCTGGATTTTCGAACGCGTTGCGCAGCGTGGTTTCGGCGCCGGGCAGATCGGTGTTGAGGAGCCGACCCCCGGCCGCATGCAGCAGATGAAGCTCGGCGCTCCGAAAGCTACGATCGTGGATGCCGGGGACCTGGTCGAAAACCTACGCTGGGTCAAAGACGAAGACGAAATACGCGTAATGCGCCGTTCGATGTATTTTGCGGATTTTATGGTGCAGGCGGGCCGGGACTTTGTTCAGCACAATGGCAGTGTCACTGAAGATCAAATCCTGAAAGCAACGGCCGATGCTGTTGCGGACAAGATGTCAAAGGAGCTTAACGACGTCGTAGGAGTCGGCATCGCTCCTCCCTTCGGCGGATTGGTTCCATTTGGCAAGCGGTCTGCGTTTCCCCACGCCGTCCCCAGCAAAGACCGGCTGAAGTCCGGAGACGCGCTGATCCTGAGCTTTGGCGCTCAGGTGGGTGGATACAACGTGGAGTGCGAGCGCTCGTTTTCCGTCGGCAAGCCCAGCGACCACGCCAAGCGTCTGTATGACGCTATGCTGGCGGCGCATGACACGGGGGTGGAAAATATGAAGGAAGGCGCGGTAGCGGAAGAGGTTGACAAGCAAAGTCTGGACCAGATCCGCAAAGCTGGATTCGAGAAGTTCCTGAAGCATCGTACCGGTCACGGCATCGGACTCGATGGCCATGAGGCGCCCTGGATTGCTGAGGGCGACAAGACCATCCTGATAGAGGGCATGACCTTCAGTTGCGAGCCGGGGGTTTACGATCCTGGCTGGGGCGGCTTCCGCCACTCCGACACCGTGATTGTTCGCAAGTACAAAGGCGAGGTCATCAACAGTTATCCTACACGGCTGGAAGACATGATCATCGAGATTTGAGTGACGAAGCCATCGCTTGTCATTCCTCGCAAAGCGAGGAATCTGGGTTCTTGCGTGTGAAAACAAAACCTAGATCACTCGCTTCGCTCGGGATGACAAAACTGGAGACTTTGTGGCGGGATCGGCATCCAATCAGAGGAGATTACTATGACATTGAATGATGTGAAAGAGAAAAACACAACTGCCGCAGTCGAAAAGACCGACGTCGTAAAAACTGACCAAGAATGGCGCAAGCAGTTGTCGCCCGAGCAGTATCAGGTGACCCGCAAGGCTGGAACTGAACCCGCATTTACCGGCAAATACTGGAAGACGAAAGAACGCGGCACCTATGCCTGCGTGTGTTGCGGCCAGCCGCTGTTCCGTTCAGAGACCAAGTTTGATTCCGGGACGGGTTGGCCGAGCTTCTTTCAGCCGCTGGACGAAGCTGCCGTGGCTACGCACAGTGACGGCAGCTATGGCATGGTCCGAACCGAAGCACGGTGCGCGCGCTGCAATGCTCACCTGGGGCACGTCTTCGAAGACGGGCCAGCCCCGACTGGGCTGCGCTACTGTATGAACTCGGCGGCACTGGATCTTAAGTCGGAAGAAAGAAATAATGACAAAAAATAAGGCACGGCTGGAGCCGTGCCCGTCGGCTTCGCTACGAATTGGTTACGCGTTGCCTGCAGTCGCCGCTGTTGCTCTGGGCTGCTCAGTCGTGGTTGATTTCGCTGGCTCGGGAAGCGCTGGTTTGGCGTGCGCCTGCGGCTGCGTTTTTTCGTTCTTGTGTTCGACGGCGCGAACCTGAACGCTGCCTTTCAGTATTGCTCCGTCCTCGACGCTAATACGCTGGGTAATGACATCTCCGGTCAGCGAACCTTCGCTGCGGATGTCCAGACGATCGGTGCACTCGATGTTCCCATGCACTTTGCCCATGATTACAACTTCGCGGGCGCTGATGTTGGCGGCGACGCTGCCGTTACGTCCAATGGTGACGCGATTGTCGGCAAGATTTATGCTGCCCTCGATGCGGCCATCAACATAGAGTGATTCCGCGCCGCTAATCTCACCCTTGATCACCAGCGAGCGGCCAATCGTGGCCTGCTCCACAGGAGCGCTTGTCGTTTTGTTCGGAGTGAAATTCGGATTCGAGGAAAATTGAGGTTTCGGAGAGTGATGGTCTGTTGGCTGCAACATTCGGGTTCCGGCCTTCCTTAGGTTCCGTGCGGCGATGGTGCTGGCCTAGCCGCATGCGGCGGGTCTTCTATAAAGTCCTTGGCCATAGGCCAAGCTGAATATCGCACGGGATTGAGGAATGGAGCAGGTTACGGAAGAACGAGCCCATCTGGCTGCTACCATTGAACCAAGGCGTTTTCATCATGGCACGCGGACCGCACCGACTCTGCTGAGGAAAATCAATGAAATACCGGAAACTTGGCCGTACTGGATTTGAGGTTAGCGAGATTGCCCACGGACTCTGGGGTATGAGTGGCTGGACCGGTTCCGAAGACCGCGAATCTTTGGAAGCTCTGCAATTGGCAGTGGATCTTGGCTGCAACTTCTTCGATACCGCATGGGCGTACGGAGACGGGAAGAGCGATGGTCTGCTCGGCCGGATCTTGTCCCGGAACCCCGGCAAGCGATTGTATGCCGCTTCCAAGATTCCGCCGCTGAATCAAAAGTGGCCGGCTTCACCGCGCGACAAGTATCGCGACGTCTTTCCAGCCACTCACGTTTTCAAATATGCGGACCTGATCCGCGGCAAGCTCGGCGTGGATTCCATCGATGTACTGCAATTCCATGTCTGGGACGATAGTTGGACCGACGATCCCGAGTTCCGCCAGACCGTCGAAAAACTCAAAAAGGATGGAATGATTCGCTTCTTCGGATTGAGTCTGAATCGCTGGCAGCCGGAAAATGGCCTCAAGGCTCTGCGCACCGGGCTGGTCGACGCGGTGCAAGTGATCTACAACATTTTTGATCAAGCCCCTGAGGAGAAACTCTTTCCCCTCTGCCGCGAGTTGAACGTCGGCGTCATCGCCCGAGTGCCACTGGATGAAGGCAGCCTGGGCGGAAAAATGACGCTGGAAACGACCTTTCCCGCGGACGACTGGCGCTCCAAATACTTTGGTCCCGCAAACCTTGCCAAGACTGTGGCTCGGGTGGAAAAGCTGAAGAGTGTGCTTCCTCCGTCGATGACACTGCCGGAGATGGCGCTGGGTTTTGTGCTATCGAATCCTATCGTCAGCACGACGATAATTGGCATGAGAAGGACGGACCACGTCCGGCAGAATATTGTGGTAAGCGACGCGGGGCCACTGGATGCTTCCCTTTTGCGGGAGTTGAGGAGACATCGTTGGAACCGCAAGCCCAAACGCTGGTCGGATTGAAAGAATTACGTAGGCCCAGACGGCGGCGAGCGCCAGCTCGCGGATGCAGGACCGGTCGGGTAGGGGAGGACACCTGCCCCAACGTGAGTCGCTAAGTCTGCAACGCCTGCCCAAGCCCCTCCCATTCCGTCAGCCGGCTCTGGAGTTGGGCTTGGTGCTCAGCCAACTCCTGTGTCAGGCGCTGAGTCTCTTCGGCGCTGACGAATGTCTGCAATGAAGCCTCGCAGTCAGCGATGGCGTCTTCCAGGCGATTGATCTCTTCCTCGAGCTCATGGACGCGTTCCTCCATCTGTTTGCGTTTGATGGGATTCAGGCGCTTGGACTTTGAGTCTTCAGATTCCACGGCGCCAGCATTGCCGTTTGCGGGCTGAGCGGTTTTTGCTGAGATCGCAACAGATTCCTGCAACCGGGCAGCGCCACCCTCCTTGCGCCAACGATAGTCTTCGTAATTGCCGGGATAGACTTCCACGCGCCCATCACCCACTTCAAAGACGCGCGTGGCCAACTTGTCGATGAAGTAGCGGTCATGAGAGACGAAGACCACCGTACCGTTGTAGTCGCTCAAAGCTTTCAGCAGAACGTCCTTGGCACGCATATCGAGGTGATTAGTCGGCTCGTCTAACAGCAGAAAATTTGCCGGATGCAGCAGCATACGCAACAGAGCATAACGGTTGCGCTCTCCGCCGGAGAGTACGCCGATGCGCTTGAATACGTCGTCCGCCGAGAACAGAAAGCAGCCGAGCAGACTGCGCAGCTCGGTCTGCGTGGAGCGCGGAGCGAGCTCGCCGAGATCATCCAGAATGCGGGCATCGGGATTGAGTTCCTTGTATTGGTCCTGGGCAAAGTAGTCAGGCTGAGCGTTGTGGCCGAGGCGATATTCGCCCGCTGTCAGGGGCTCTTGCCCCGCCAAGAGCTTGATCAGCGTTGATTTTCCGGCACCATTTACGCCGACCAGGGCAATCCTGTCGCCGCGCTCGATCATGAAGCTGACATTACGAAACACTTTCTTCGCACCGTAAGCTTTGGCAACCCCGACAAATTCGGCGACGATACGGCCGCTCGGTTTGGGCTGCGGGAAGGAGAAGTGAATCGTCTTTTCCTCGTCGGGTAACTCGATCCGCTCCATCTTTTCCAGCTCTTTGATGCGGCTCTGTACCTGTTTCGCTTTGGTCGCCTGATAGCGAAAGCGGTTGATGAAAACTTCCAGTTGCTCGATACGCTCGCGCTGATTGCGATACGCCGCTTCGAGCTGCTCCAATCGCTGCGTCTTCTGGCCGAGATACTTCTCATAATTGCCGCTGTAAAGATGAATCCGCTTGTTCCAGATCTCGACAATCTTGCTGATCGTAACGTCCAGAAAGTAGCGATCATGCGAGATCAGAACCACGGCATGAGGATAGTTGCCGAGATATTCCTCCAGCCAGTTGCGAGCTTCCAGATCGAGGTGATTGGTTGGCTCATCCAGCAACAAGAGTGTCGGTTGTTGCAGCAGCAGCTTGGCCAGAGCCAGCCGCATCTGCCAACCCCCGGAAAATTCTTCGGTTTGACGGCCCCAGTCTTCCTTGTGGAAACCCAGGCCGGTGAGCACCGTGCCAACCTGCGCTTCGATGGCGTATCCGTCACCGGTGCGAAATTCGTGTTCAATGCGATGGTAGCGTTCGGCGACCTGCAAATACTCCGGGGACGAATGATCCAGTTCCGACATGCGCCCGGTCAAATCCTCCATCTCCTGCTCCAGGCCGCGCAGTTGCGAGAAAACGGACATACACTCCGCGAACACGGTGCGCCCGGATAGCGTGAGACCGTCCTGGGGAAGGTAGCCGGCGCTGATGCCCTTGGCCGTGCTGATGGAGCCATAGTCAAGGCTTTCGATCCCAGCCAGGACCTTCATTAGAGTAGATTTTCCCGTACCGTTCGCGCCCACCAAACCCACCCGATCGCGGGGCGTGATCATCCAGTCAGCCCCTTCAAACAGGAGCTTGTGGCCGTAGCGCTTGCCGGCTGAAGAAAGCTGGATCATGAGAGCTCTTCAATCGTCTCATGAGAAGGAGAGTTTGGAGAAGGAAGCCCCATCTCGTTGTCCTGAGCGACCTATGCCCTGCGCTTGCGCAGGGCAAGCTGAGTCGAAGGATCCCTCCCGAGCAACCGAATTTGGAGGACTAGAAATCTGTCGGCTTTCCTGTCGAGTGTAGCGAAGGAAGGGATGCTTCGACTCCGTCTGGCCGGTCGCCGACCATCCAGACTCCGCTGAGTATGACAAAGTGCTGCTATCCCGCGGACAAAGTCCTGTTGGCGCCGATCTGTTCAAGCGCCCGGTCAATCACGGCTTGCAATTCCCTGGCGTACTTGACCTCGCGCCCTTTGGCGAGAATCTTTTTGGCCTGGTCGGCTGTGAACCAAGTCGGATTGCGCATCGGCTCAGACGCGGGCCCGTTCTGTTCGACCTCCAGCAGGAAGGCCTTGACCACGAACTCCCGCACTCCAGGCGGCTTCCAGAAGACGCCCTTGGAATGAATGTAGAGATGAAAATGACGCGGCTCAACCTGGCCGCGAACCCCGCCCTCTTCCCAGGCCTCGCGTTCCGCCGCCTTGCTGTGCGAAAGAGACGGCTCCGGATCGCCCTTGGGGAAGGTCCACTTGCCTCCACCGTTCGTGTTTACCAGCAGGAATTCCACCGATTGCTGCTGCCGTCGGTAGCAGACGGCTGCCACCTGTAACGGCAGAGAGAATCGTGGAATTCGAGGCGACGCCATTTCCAAGCCTCCGCACAGCTTCCTTCACTAGATGATAGTCCGGAGATATTTCAGCAGTGTTAAAGTGCAACGAAAAAGGTGCAAGTAGGTAGTTACTAAAGGATAATCAAAGGCAGGGTGGCTTGATTTACCCGGAGCCGCTAAACGTTCGCGAGTTTTGCTTCGAGCCTATGCATGGTCTCGAGAATTGTCGAGATGACGTTCTCATCGCCGATCACCGTGTTAATCATCATGTGATACAGACAGCGGGTGGGCCAGTCAGCGCCGAAATAGTGGCTCACGAATTCGATGCGTTCACGGTCCACAGTGTCAACTAATTCTTCTGCTTCCTTCTGACTTTTGCCCAGCTCCCTGAGGCGCCGGATCTTCTCCACCCGCGGGGCATAGAGGAAGACGGAAAACGTGTCGGCGCGTTCTCGCAGGAAATATGGCGCTCCCCGCCCGACGATTACGCAGTTGCCGGCAGAGGCGGCTTTCTCCATCACCTGCTGGCCGATTTCGACCATGCAATCTGCATCGAAGATTTCAGTGCCAGTGGTTGCCATGCTGCGCTCATAGCTGCCGCGCCAGAATACTTTGGCCAGCCGGTGAAAGGTGCTGTCCACGCGCTCCTGGCAATCTTCGACGGCGGAACAGTCCACTTTGGCAAGTTTGGCGATTTCTTCGGTCAGGGCATGGTCCCACAACCTCCAGTCTAGCCGCTTCGCCAGTTCGCAACCGATCTGGGCGGCTCCGCTACCGAATTCGCGCTCGAGAGTAATGACGCGGTACATTGTTGTCTCTCTAGTGGACAGCTGTTTCGCCGCCGGTTGGCGGTCTCTTCATCAGGAATGCCAGCGGAATCATGGCCAGGATCGCCACCGCCAGTATCCAGAAGCAATCAATGTACGCCAACATGCTGGCTTGGCGAAAGAGTGTACCTTGCAACATGCCGTAGGCCTTGTGCGTGGCGTCTGCGCCTGAAGCTCCCCCTCTTCCACCGATGGTGCCAGCGAGGCCCGAGAGCAACTTCCGCAGATTCGGATTGGACGCGGAAAGATGGCTGGAAAGCGTCGCCTGATGGTATTGCGTCCGGCGATCCAGCATGGTGGTCACGACCGAAATCCCGACGCTACCCCCGATATTTCGGGCCAGGTTCATCAGACCCGAAGCCGCATTATTCTTCTCCCGAGGCAGGTATGCATAGGCAGCAGTGTTGATG
This sequence comes from uncultured Acidobacteriota bacterium, assembly GCA_963696025.1. Taxonomy (GTDB): domain Bacteria; phylum Acidobacteriota; class Terriglobia; order Terriglobales; family Acidobacteriaceae; genus JABCYV01. The sequence continues at coordinate 69,800 of CAVOII010000010.1, read as the reverse complement.
GGGACGAACAAGAATGCCATTCCTACCGACTGCAGCATGCGAGCAAGCACTAGCGCGCGGAAATCTATTTCCAGATCGAAACCGGTCATGTGGAACAGAGAAAAGGAGAGCACACAGAGCCCGAAAACCATGAGCCGGCGCGCATCGTAACGGGAGAGCATGAACCCCACCACAGGCATGAGCACCATGATGGTAAATCCGCCAGGGGAGAGTGCCATGCCGGCTCGTTCGGCGGTGTATCCGAGAAGCGTTTGCATGAAAAGCGGCAATAGAAGCGTACTACCCAGTAGCGCAAATCCGAGCATGAACATCATGAGGTTGGCGGACGCGAAGGTCCGCTCCTTGAACAGGTGCAGATCGATGACTGGGTCCTTGTGTGTCCACTCCCAGAAGAAGACGAATATTAGTGAAGCTGCTGAGATCAGCGACAGGATCAAAATGAAGTGAGACTCGAACCAATCATCGCGTTGGCCCTTGTCAAGAACAACCTGCAAAGTTCCGAGGCCGAGAGCGACAAACCCGAGGCCGACGTAGTCAATCTTGAGTTCGGAGAACTTCCTGCGCTTGAAATAGGGCGGATCCTGGATCAACCGCGAGGTCAGCAACAGAGAAATTATGCCGACGGGAATATTCACGAAGAAGATCCATCGCCAGGTGTAATTGTCGGTAATCCAGCCGCCTAGCGTAGGACCGATCGCGGGTGCCATGACTACCGCAATCCCATAGACGGCGAACGCCATACCGCGTTTAGCGGGAGGAAAGGTGTCAGCCAGGATAGCCTGCTCGCTAGGTTGCAGTCCTCCTCCGCCTGCGCCCTGGAGCACGCGGAAAAAAATCAGCATGCTCAGGTTCGGGGCCAGACCGCATAACAGAGAGCTAACCGTGAAGATGGCGACGCAGGTCATGTAAAAGCGCTTCCGTCCGATGATGGAAGAGACCCACCCGCTGAGCGGCAGCACGATCGCGTTGGAAACCAAATAAGACGTGAGCACCCACGTGCTCTCGTCAGTGCCTGCGGAAAGGCTGCCGGCGATGTGGGGCAGCGCTACGTTGGCAATGCTGGTATCCAGTACCTCCATGAACGTGGCTAGGGTAACCGCCAATGCGATAATCCAAGGATTAATTGCAGGACGGCCCTCGGCAGCGCCATCCATGATGAGTGCGGCCGAACTCATCGGATCCACACCTTGGGCTCAACCGACATTCCGGGCCGCAGCACGTGCTCCTTGGTTTCACCCGGATCGAACGTAATTTTCACCGGGATTCGCTGAACAACCTTGACGTAATTCCCGGTAGCATTTTCCGGTGGCAATAAACTGGAGATAGCGCCGCTTGCCCCGGCTATGCTTTGCACGTGTCCCTTATAGTCTTTGCCGGTGGTGTCGACGTAGATGGTGGCGGCCTGGCCAACCTGCATATATCTGAGCTGGGTTTCCTTGAAGTTTGAAGTTACCCAGAGATCGTCGAGATTAATGACCTTCATTAATTCCTGACCAATCGAGACGTTCTGTCCTACTTCGACGGTGCGATTGGTGACGATTCCACTGACCGGCGCCACGATCAGCGTATATTGCAGATTCAGTTCGGCCTGGTCCAGTTCGGCTTTCTTAAGTTGCGCCTGGGCATCAGCTGATTGGGCCCGGGACCGGGTGGTGGCAACTTGCTGAGGACCGGTTCTGGCCGCCTGTAGACTCGCTTCCGCCTGTGCGAGCTTACTCTGGGCCTGTGTCACCTGTTGCTCAGCGGCTGCGGCGGAAGCACGCGCGGCCGCAACTCCCGCAGCATTGGCTCGCGCCGCGGCGACGGCCTGATCGTACTGCTGCAACGAAATCTCCTGCTTGTCAACCAATTGTTTGTAGCGGCCTAGATCGTTCTGCGCCTTGACGTCGTTGGCTTCAGCCTGTTGCAACTGGGCGCGGGCAGCATCAAATTGCTGGCGGGCCACCGAAATTCCGGCGCGCGCGTTCTCCACATCGGCCTGGGCACCGGTCAGTTGACTGCCGGTGTTGATCGAAGTAATGGGAACGTTCACTTGATCGGCCTGGGCCGCGGCCATGGCGGCAGCATAGTCTGCCCGGGCTCTTTCCACTGCAACCTGGTAATCCCTGGGATCGATCTCCACCAGCGGAGTCCCGGCGGCAACGTACTGGTTATCGTTCACCAGCAGTTTTTCCACATGACCCGATACACGCGCGCTCACTGAATTCAAGTGCCCGTCGACCTGAGCATCGTCAGTGGACTCATAGCTGGTGAAATAACGCCAGAGAAAAAATCCTGCGACCAGCACCACGAGCGCGCCAATGATCAACGCCATTCGGAATCGCGGATTGCTGGAGGCTCTCCGCCAGCGGAGGTCTCTTTCGGTTGCTGGCAAGGGAGCCGAGCGAGCTGCAGTCGGACTATCGGGCGCTCTAGTTTCGGTGGCTGGTTCCATAGAGTGTTATTTCATCATCAAGTATTGCCTCACACCCTCCTCGGCGTATCCGATGGCTCGCGCCAGGGAGATCTTGGCCAGGTTGTGAGCATAGAGGCTGGAAATATAACTTTCGTTGGCCGAGGCGACCGATTCCTGCGCCTGGACCACCTCCAGATTATCGGTGACTCCGGCCGCAAAGCGATCGCGGGCCTGGATCAGCGTTTGATCGGCAAGGTCGACCGAACTGCGGGCGACCTCGACCTGATCGGCCGCAGCCGCCAGGTCGAGCAGAGCGGTGCGTACTTCGTAGTCAATCTGACCGCGCAAATTTTCCAGTTGAGAGCGGTATTGCCGCTGCGTGGCTTCAGCTTGCAAAACATCGGCGTGCACTTTCCCGCCTTGGAAAATCGGAATCATTAGCGATCCAGTTACCTCAAAGGTTCCGTGCAGGCTATCCGGCCTCAATCCGATGGCGCCGTAATTTGCCGCCAGGTCGAGGCTGGGCAAGTATTCAGCCGACGCTGCCTTGCGGAAGTATTCTGCCGCCCGCGCCTGTTGCAACGCTGCCTGGTAATCCGAACGCGACGCATAGGCGCGTTGCAGGCTCTCCTCGATGCTCAAAGCAGTCAGCGGCTGGTACGGAGCCTGCTCGGTGAGCGTGAACATTTGTCCAGGAGGCAGTCCAATCACACGCGCCAATGCCAGCTTCTGTTTGGCATAGTCGTTCCGAGCGACAATCAACTGTTGCTGCCGGGTTTGCAATTCCACATGAGCGCGCAGAGTATCAATGGCTGGACTGACTCCAGCGTTCTGTTGGTCCACGGCCTTGTCGTAAAGAGCCTGCGCGGTTTGCACTTGCGCCTGCGAGCTGTCCACCCGCGCCGCCGCGGAGATACACTGCAGGTACGCATTCCCGGTTGCGAGTACTACGATGTCACGCGCGTCCTTGTAACTGTAGCGAGCGGCATTTTCGTTCGCCGCTGCTCCGCGCTCGCGCTGGAGCAAGTGCAGGTCGAATAGAGATTGGGTGAGATAGCTGCGGGTATCGAAGAAACTGTAAGGGCCGATGATGGTCGCAAACCCAGGAATCGGAATCCGAATTCCCTCCGCTGCCAAATTAATTTGCGCGACATTCTCGCTGGTGCTTGTCGTCAAGTTAGGAAGCAGGGCGCTCAGTTCTTTCCATTTCTGTCCCCGAGCGTTGATCGTACTGTCACTCTGCAGCAGCAGCCCAAGATTGTTTTTCAGTCCGAGGTCAATTGCGTCCTTAATAGATAGAGGCAAGACTTCCGAGGTAGCTTTGCCCTGCGGCACGCTACCCGTAAACGGGCTCTGAGTCGACGACCCGCCAACTACGCCAGGAAGGCCAGGAGTTGGCGATGTGTTCTCGGAGTATCCGCCCGGGGTTTGCCCCGTCTGCCCCATCAGAGCAAGGCTCGCGAGAATCAGCATGGCAATCAGGCCAGGAACTGTTCGTTTACGCCGCTTTTTCGAGGCTGGTGTCATCACGCTCAAGGTCTTAACCAATCGAACGAAGCTGACCATGCAATTAGGCAAGTATGTTGATTCTGTTTGCAGCTTTGCAGATGCAAACCGTTGCCTTGAAGCTGCCACGGACTTGCTACTTCTCGTCTGCGGAGGGCCCGTAAATGGCCGGCACCGGAAGGTTATTCAGCCGCAGATAGACCCCTAGTTGCGCCCGGTGATGAATGCTGTGGTTCAAGACAGAATTACGCAAGACGGCGAGTCGAGGTCGCGTGAAGATCCTATTGCCAGCAACCAGCAGAGTCCAATTTTGGGCGAGATGATCGTCGCCGGCGCGGGAGATTGCAGTCCGGGCCGCATCGACGTTCGCGTCGAACATGGCTAAAAGCTCCTTACGCGTTCTTGCCGTGCCCGGTTGCAATCCGGTACCACCCGGTGGCGCAAGATCAAGCGAATCTTTTTCGACGGTGGCAATTGCCCAACCGGGCAGTTCAGCCAGGTGCGCGGCTAGACGTCCCATGGTCATGGATCTCTGGTGTGGCTTCCAATCGAATTTATCTTCAGGCACACGCTCCAGCGTCCGCCGTGTATTGGCCATCTCCTGATTGAATTCGGGTAGGAGAGCTGCGCCTAAGCTCATATTGCCTCCGGGGACAGCAAGTTTAATGACTTTACGGTTTTTTGACCATTCTTTACATGCGCGTACCCGGGTGGTGATTGAATCGCTCCCGAGACAGACTTTATGATTGTGCCGATGAAATTCGCTATTCGGGTGGCCATCGGTCGCATCTAATTCCGAGAAAGTGGGTTTGATATATCGCAATATAACGTTTTCGTTCGGAGGCTCATTTTGAGAAAGTTAAGCATGGTTGTGGCTTTGGGCGTGTTCTGTGTGATGCACACTAGTGCTTTTGCCCAACAATTCGATGCCGCTTTTGGTGTAGGAACGGTGACGGCGCCTTCAGGTACCGTCCCCGATTCAAGCGGCTTCACGGTCTCCCAGAGGGGCGGTGCTTACCCAGCGTTCAGCGCTGACGTCCTGATCAAGAAAAACTTCGGATTCGGCGGTGAACTCGCCTGGAGGGCTAGTCAAAATCTTTATGCCGGACAATTGCCCTACCGTCCGCTGTTCTACGACTTCAACGGAATTTATGCTCCAAAGCTTGGAAAGCATCTCCAGGCCGAACTAATGGCCGGTATCGGCTGGGAGAGTCTGCGATTTTATCAGCCGTTTGTTAATTGTAACTTCCTCGGTTGCACTGATTTCGTCAGCAGCAACCATTTCATGGGCCACTTCGGCGCCGGCATTCGTTATTACATTTGGGGACATCTTTTTGTTCGTCCCGAGGCACACCTCTACCTGATTCATAACAACGTTGAGTTTCCCTCTTCGCAGGCGGCGCGTTTCGGCATGTCCATCGGGTATACTTTCGCGCCCGGGTTCTGAGGTCGGCGGAGGGTTGATGCGACCAATGCCAGGAGGGGAGTCCACGTCTGCCGGACAAACGACTGTGGGGTATTTTCGAGAACCGCAACCGCGATACCGAAGGAACTGTCTGCACCCGGACGAGTCCCAGCGTCACATTGACTTAGTTTCGATATCTTGTCAGACTTGAGCAGAGGGATAACCTCGTTGCACAATGGAACTGCTGCTTAATATTCTCTGGCTGATGCTCGCGGTGCCCGCCGCCTGGCTGTGGCTACGTGATCCAGCCTGTGCCCAGAGTTCACGGCGCCTCGGTGGCATGCGGCCGATACTGCTCTTGAGCTGCGTTCTGGTTCTCTTGTTCCCCGTTGTTTCCGCTACGGATGACCTGCACCCGATGCGTCCCGAGCTGGAAGAGTCAAGCTTATCCAAGCGCACGCTCAAGGCCCCGGGTGGCGAAAAATCTCAATCGTCACTAACGGGTCTCCACTCATCGCCTGCCCTCCTGGTTAGCTTCTATTCGTTCTGTCCGAGCTGCCTGGTCTTCGGACAGGTCAGCATCAAGCAGTCCCGGCAGCCGCAACCGGTCCGCGTTGCGTACAGCGCCGATCGCGCTCCCCCGTCGCATCAATTCTGTTAGTACACCGGCAGCACCGCTTTTTGCGGCGAAATCTCAAATTCTTTGGAAACTGTCAACTGTCCCGGTATACCCGCGGCGATGCCGCTTTACAGCGGCCACGTAATTAACTATGAAGTTCCCGATGCAAAAGACGCTTTGGCGGAGTTCCGCACTGTTTCTTCTGCTCGGTTTCAGTTTAGAAGCTGGGGCGCAGACATCCTTGACTTGGCAGCAGGTCCGCGAACGCTTTGAAGCCAACAATCCGACGTTGCTGGCGGACAAGCTGAACATCGACGAGTCGAAAGCACAGGAAATCACCGCCTACCTGCGGCCGAACCCGGACTTCAGCCTAACGATAGATGGAACCCAAATCTCTCCTGATAAAGGGGTCTGGCGGCCCTTCGCCGGCACTTTTGAGTCGCCCGGCATCAGCTATCTGCACGAACGAAGGCACAAGCGGGAGCTGCGGCTGGAAAGCGCAAAAAAGGGGACCATCATCGCAGAGTTCAGTCATGCCGATCTGGATCGAACTCTGCTCTTCAACTTGCGCAACGCGTTTGTCTCGACTCTGCAAGCCAAGGCCGTCCTGCAGCTGGCAAAAGACAACCTGGTCTACTACGACCATGTGCTTCAGATCAGCAGCGATCGATTCAATGCCGGTGACATTGCGCAAATCGATCTCGACCGCCTGGAGCTCCAGCGGGTGCAGTATGAATCGGACGTGCAAACCGCGGAAGTAAATCTGCGCACAGCCAAGATTCAGCTGCTGACGCTGTTGAACGATCGCACTCCCATTGAACAATTCGACGTGAGTGGGCCTTTCGACTTTAACGACCAACTCGCGGCGCGGGATGAATTCCGAAAAATCGCGCTGGACTCCCGGCCGGATCTGAAGGCTGCCGTCGAAGCCGTGGACAAGGCAAAAACCGATCACAAGCTGGCGGTTGCGAACGGCTCAACCGATCCGACCCTCGCCGCTTGGTATACGCATAACTCATCCAACAACAACCCATTTGGCATCAACACCCTTGGCGTCAGTGTCGGCATTCCGCTGCGGGTTTTCGATCGCAATCAGGGAGAGAAGCTGCGCACGCAGCTTGATATCACGCGCAATGAGAGGCTGCGCGACGCGGCGGAAGCATCGGTGCTCAGCGACGTGGATTCAGGCTACGCCACTGTAGACAGCAATCTAATCTTGCTGCGGCCCTACAAAGCCAAATATCTGCAGCAGTCGGTGCGCGTTCGCGACACCATTTACTTTGCCTATCAGCACGGGGGAGCCTCCCTTCTTGATTTTTTGAACGCAGAGAGTGACTACCGTAGTGTGCAATTGAATTACTTGAACCTGGTTGGCTCGTACCTGACGGCTGCCGCTCAATTGAATATGGCCGTGGGCCGGGAGGCAATCCCATGAAAATGACAATCAAATTTATCGGCCTGGCCCTGGCTACAACTCTTTGCCTCGTGTTGTGCTTGCTACTCCCCGGTTGCAATGAGGGCAAAACCGACCCAAAGGCGGAGGCGCCGCCCAAGGCCGTCGTCGAGCCGGATCTGGATGCCAACAACTTTAAGGTCGACCATCCTGAGCAATTCCCGCTCGCAACTGCAGTCGAGCACAAAGCCGCACCGACCCTGAATGTAACTGGCGTTGTACAGCCTGATATTGCGCGTGCTGTGCCAGTGATCTCGTTAGCTGCGGGACGGGTCGTGGAGATTAAGGCCAAGCTAGGTGACGTGGTTAAAAAAGGCCAGTTGTTGCTAAGAGTGCGGAGCAACGACGTGTCCGCAGCTTACCAGGCATACCTGAAGGCCGTGAACGATGAGCGTCTGGCACGCACGCAGCTCCAGCGGGCACAGATTCTCTACGACAAAGGCGCCATCGCCAAGAGCGGTCTGGAAGCCGCCGAAGACGCGGCGCAGGATGCTAAGGTCGATCTGGACACTTTTGCCGAACAGTTGCGGCTGCTCGGCGTGGACAAGGATCATCCGTCTGGAATTGTCGATGTGACGGCGCCCATCTCAGGCGTCATCACCGACCAGCAGGTCACCAACGCGGCGGGCGTTCAGGGTCTGTCTGGCCCGAATCCTTTCACCATCTCGGATCTGTCTTATGTCTGGATCATATGTGATGTTTACGAAAATGATCTCGATGCGGTACGCGTCGGCGAGTATGCCGACATCCATCTGAATGCTTATCCCAAGAATGTATTCAAGGGGCGCATTGATAACGTCCTGCCGATCCTGGATCCCAGCATCCGCACTGCGAAAGTTCGGATCGAAGTCCCCAACCCAGGACTGATGCGCGTGGGGATGTTTGTCACCGCGACCTTCTATGGCAAACAGGCGGAAACCCACGCCGCAATCCCGGCAAGCGCGATTCTGCACTTGCACGACCGCGAGTGGGTTTACGCACCAGTGAGTCCTGGACACTTCAAGCGTCTTGAAGTCGTCACCGGAAGCATTCTTCCGGACAACATGCAGGATGTGGTCTCCGGAATTAAGCCTGGCGACCAAGTGGTCTCAAACGCTCTGCCACTGCAAAACACTGTGGAGCAGTGAATGATTCGCCGAGTCGTTGATTTCGCTCTCAACAACCGCTTGCTCGTCCTGGCGCTGGCGCTGATTCTTTTCGGCGTGGGGATCGTTTCGTTTGAGCGGCTGCCCATTGAGGCGTATCCGGACGTGGCGGACAACTACGTTGAGATCATTACCCAATGGCCGGGAATCTCGGCGGAGCAAATCGAGCAGCAAGTTACGATTCCGCTTGAGATCGTGATGAACGGCATCCCGCAGGTCGTTCATCTACGTTCCTTCTCCCTCTTCGGACTCTCGGATCTAAAGCTGATTTTCGATGATGAGTCGGATAACGCCTGGAATCGCGAGCGGGTCCTTGAGCGACTGAGCCAGGTTACCCTGCCGCCGGGGGTGGTTCCGCAAATGGGCACGGACTGGAGCCCGGTCGGACAGATTTATTTCTTCACCTTGCGCAGCACCAATCCAGCCTACGATCCGATGGAGCTGAAATCCATTGAAGACTGGGTCATTGAGAAGAATTTCAAAGCAGTCCCGAACATTGTCGATGTTGCCAGCTTTGGCGGCCCTACGCGCGAATATCAGGTTCGTGTCGACCCCAACAAACTTGTGGCCTACGGTCTGAGCCTGGCGCAGGTCGAGCAACAGATGACCAACAACAACGCCAATGCTGGCGGAAGCTTCATACAGGCGGGTCTGCAGCAGATTAATGTGCGTTCCGTCGGACTAGTTGACCGCGTACACGATATCGAAGAGACGGTAATCCTGGCCAAGAATGGTACGCCCCTCCACATAAAAGATATCGCCGTCGTCGCTCAGGGTCCGAAGATCCGTCTTGGCCAGTTTGCTAGAGCCATTCACCGCGAAGACGGAAGGATCATCGATAACGACGATGTGGTCTCCGGAATCGTATTGTTGAGGAAAGGTGCAACAGCGGAGGCCGCTCTTGAGGGCATCCACCAGAAAGTTGAGGAACTCAACAATCACATTCTACCTCCGGGAGTGAAGGTCGTTCCGTTTATCGATCGCAGTGATCTCGTTCACTTCACTTCCCATACCGTGCTTCACAACCTCACCGAAGGGATGATTCTGGTATCCCTCATCCTGGTTCTGTTTCTGGGGAACGTCCGGGGCGCGCTCATTGTCGCAGCCACCATTCCGTTTTCTCTCTTGTTTGCCTCGATCTGTTTGGACTTAAGACACATTCCCGCGAACCTGCTATCCCTGGGCGCCCTGGATTTTGGCATGGTCGTCGACGGCGCCGTGGTGATGGTCGAAAACATCGTACGTCATTTACATCGGGAAAACGGGAACAGCAGAACGCCGGCTGAGAAGATTAGCGACGCGTCGCACGAGGTCCAACGACCTGTGTTTTATGCGATCGCCATCATTATTACCGCTTACTTGCCGATCTTCACTTTGCAGCGCGTCGAAGGTCGGCTTTTTCATCCCATGGCGTGGACGGTAGCGTTTGCCCTACTGGGCGCGCTGTTTTTCTCGATCGTAATCACCCCGGTACTAGCCAGCTTCGCTTTCGCGAAGGGAGCGCACGAGTGGCGCAACCCGGTCATGCACTTTCTGACGGAGCGGTATCGCACCGCGGTTCGCTGGGCGATTCGCCGGCGTGGACTCACAGTGGGTACGGCGGTGCTTGGCGTTTTGGTTGCTCTTTATCTAGCCCTCAGTGGCGTCATCGGTTCCGAATTTCTTCCCCACCTGGATGAAGGCGCGCTGTGGGTACGGGGGACGCTTGCGCCCAGCACAGGGCCGGACGAAGGTATCCGGGTTTCAAACCAAGCTCGAGTCGTGCTTTGCTCCTTTCCCGAGGTCCCGCAATGCACCAGCCAGGTGGGACGTCCAGATGACGGAACCGACACTACCGGCTTCTTCAATACGGAATACTTCGTTGACCTGAAGCCCAAGGAACATTGGCGTTCCGTTTTCCATGAAAACAAGGACGAACTCATTGCCGCCATGAACCGCGAGCTCGATAAGATCCCCGGCGTGGTGTGGGGTTTTTCGCAACCCATTGAAGACAACATGGAAGAGGCAGTCAGCGGCGTAAAGGGCGAACTCGCTACCAAGGTCTACGGCGATGACTTGAAAGTTCTGGAAGAGAAGGCCGATCAGATCGTAACGATCCTGCGTGGCGTCAAGGGAATTGAGGATCTGGGCGTACTGCGGGTGCTCGGCCAGCCCAACTTGAACGTGACTGTGGACCGTGACCAAGCGGCTCGTTACCAAATCAACGTCTCGGACGTACAGGATGCGATTCAAACCGCAGTGGGAGGGAACGCGCTCACCCAGGTCCTCAAGGGTGAGGCGCGTTATGACCTTGTCATGCGCTATCTGCCGCAATACCGGGATACCAAGGAGGCGATCGAGAAGATTCGCCTATTGTCGCCCTCCGGCGAACGCGTATCGCTGGCCCAGCTTTGCAACCTCAAGGTGGCGGACGGGGGGTCAGAAGTTTATCGTGAAGGCAATCGGCGGTACATTGCGATTAAGTACAGCGTCCGGGGCCGCGACCTCGGTAGCACCGTAGAAGAGGCAATGAAGAAGGTCAACGAGCAGGTCAAATTGCCGCTAGGCTATCGCATCAATTGGGAAGGGGAATATGCAAGCCAAAAGCGAGCCAATGCACGCCTGCTTATTGTGCTCCCCATCACGATCTTTATCATCTTCATCATCCTCTACACCATGTTCAAATCCTTTAAGTGGGCGCTATTGATTCTCGCGAACATCGCGGTCGCGCCCATCGGCGGGCTGCTCGCGCTTCTGATGACCGGTACCAATTTCAGCGTTTCTTCAGGCGTAGGCTTCCTCGCACTGTTCGGGGTCTGTGTGCAAACTGGCGTCATCATGCTGGAATATATCAATCAGCTTCGCGTGCGTCGCTATTCAATCGAGGACGCCGCCGTGGAGGGAGCCGTGCTACGGCTCCGGCCGATCATGATGACCATGCTGGTTGCAACTTTGGGATTACTACCAGCAGCTCTCTCACACGCTATCGGTTCCGACTCTCAGCGCCCCTTCGCAATCGTCATCGTAGGAGGACTCATTGCGGCCCTCTTGATGAGCATATTCCTGTTGCCGACTTTATATGTATGGATCGCTGGCGACAGAGATGTGCTGCCTTTGGCTGACGGAACCTTCGAGGAAGGTGAACACATCGATTAGTGATGTGAAGTCGCGGGCGCCCCGCAGTACGAACTCAGAACTAGGCTGGCACTTCTTACCTCGGTTTGTACGTCGCGATCCCCACCAGGGTGATGGGGGTTTCACTGTAGGTTGCGCGTTTGAGAAAAATGCTAGCATCGCTCAATGTTGATCCTTGTTCTTCTCCTGTGGCCCACAAATTACACAGCCGGGCCTGCCGTCTCTGCACTGCCTATAGAAAGCTCCGTCCAGCAAGGCATTGAAGTAGCGCAGGGGACGACTAGCAACCCAGCCGTGGATGCTAGCTCGAACGTGACGCCGCCGCAGATGGCTCAAGCTGTTGCTCCGGAACAAAGTTCCATCAGCGCGGCGCCGGTGCCAGCGACAACAGGAAGCCCCGGGCTGTTCACTGTAGAAACGGCGGAAACACTGCCCAAAGGAGTATTCACAACTTCCGCGTATCTGAACAAGTTTTCACGTGCCCCGGGCAGTGCGACCATACTAAGTGCTGGATTCAGCTTGGCCGCCGGACTTACTAAAAAGATTACTGTTTTTGCGCAATTCGAGCCGTACCGGTACTTAAATATTGGCAAGCCCTCGCAGCTCAGCTTACGGCAGCCGGCGGGCTGTCCTCACGACGTTTTTAAAGCGCCGATTTACTGCGGTCTCAATCCCGGACCGCTGCACAATTCTTGGAAAGGGCCGGCCGCCGGTTACCTGCAAGATTATCCCTTCGCTGCCTTCAACAATTCCGATTGGGGCCCGGTGACGCTGGGATTCAAAGTTAACTTTTGGTCGGAGACCCGTGGCGACCCGCTGAGCGTATCCTTGCGCACAAGTTTCGTCGTTCCCACCAACAGCGCTAAGGCAGAATTGGACAATTCCGGAGCCCAAAGCGGGGCGCTCAATTATTCTTTCAGTCTGGGATTGAGCAAGAGCTTTCGCCACGGAATCGTGCTGGCAAACAACGTCACCTACGTGGTCACTCGTAATCCACAATCTCATGGTCAGACTCTCCTGACCCCCGGTGACGAGATGATCTTCGGCCAGGGTTTTGTTTTCTTCGCTCAGCACCGGCTGCAGTTACTCACGGAGTACACTGCTGTATTCACTCAGGAAGGCCACGCATTCGGCGTGATTGGCATCGATACCGAAAATACTTCAGTCGGTCCAAGCACGCCGGTAGACGGCGTGTGGGGCGTGCGCTGGTATTGGCGGAAAAGCGCGGCGCTCGATGTGGGTTACCGCTACATGCTCAACTTGCACCAGGTCCAGGATCGTAACGGCTTCATTTTCAAGATCAGCAAGTCGTTCGGATGGTCAAAGCCGAAATAGATAAGCCCGCACTGAGCACTTGGCTGGCTTGACATCGTGAACATTTTCAGAGAAAATCCGCAGCCGCTGTCCCCTTCAGGGGCGCCGCACAGTTGCTTTCTCCCGCGCCATAACTTGCGCCCTCGAACCAGCTCGCCAGGAGGAAAAATGAGACATCGATTCACAGTTCAGTTCTTCGCCCTCGTCGCGTGCAACATCAGCCTGGTAATTGGAGCCACTGGGCAGAGTCGCCCACTGGTATTTCACGAACTTTATCATGACACTTCCGCACCGGTTCGAGCGTTATCCTTTCCGGCAACGACCGATACTCTTCATGCGCCGGCAGTTCAGCCCATTGATCGTCCACGTCCGCTGCGACGGGCCATTCCCGGTCCCGATTTCGCAGGTCCGGATGCTGCCGAACAGACGTTCGCGTTGCCTCCGGTTTCGGCCTCCATTGGACTCAATTTTGATGGTATTCCGAATGCCGCAAACGGCACCTTAGTCGGGATTCCTTCTGATAGCAACTTGTCTGTGGGTGACACGCAAGTGGTCGAAACCATCAATACCGCGTACGAGGTTTACGACAAGGCGACCGGAAAGTCATTTTTTCCCGCGCAACAGATCAGCACCCTCTTTACTGGCATGCCGGGGCTGTGTGGACAAGGGGTAACTTTTTTCTTTACGGATCCTATCGTACTCTATGACAAAATTGCCGGCCGCTGGATCATTGGCATCGTGGCCGCTGATCCAACATTCTCGACGGGAAACGAATGTATCGCAGTGTCCGCCACGTTTGACGCCACGGGCCCCTATCATCGATACGCCTTCCAGTTCGGAAAAAATAAATTCAACGACTATCCTAAGCTCGCTGTTTGGCCCGATGCGTACTATGCGTCGTACAACTACTTTACTCCGGCCAGTGTGTCGGCCCTGGCTTGTGCCTATGATCGCTTTGCCATGATGGCTGGAAAACACACTAGCGTAGTTTGCTTCGACAGCCCCAACGAGTTCTCCTTCTTGCCATCCGACTTGGACGGGGCGAACCTTCCGCCCAGCGGCGAACCTAATTTCTACGTCGATCTGGCTACCAGGACCTCATTGCACCTCTATCGGTTCCACGTCGACTTCACCACTCCCAGCAACTCGACCTTCACCGGGCCAGTGAAGATTCCGGTCCGACCCTTCACCCCTGCCTGTCACGGCGGAGTCTGCATTCCGCAGGCAGGTACCAAACAGACGCTTGATTCCTTGGCCGACCGTCTGATGTTCCGCCTGGCCTACCGCAATATGCTGACGCATGAAGTGCTTCTGGTAAACCATTCCGTCGCCACCGGCGCAGCTCCTTCCGGCGTCCGATGGTATGAGATTCGAGATCCTGACGGGACACCCTCCATATTTCAGGAGGGCACGATCAAGGACGGCGACCTGTCGCTGTGGATGGGTAGCATTGCGATGGACAAAAGCGGAGACATAGCCGTGGGCTTCAGCGAATCGAGCAAGACCACGAACCCAGCGATCGCCTTCACCGGGCGAGTGCCCAGCGATCCTCTCAGCACGATGGAATCGCCAGCGCTGATCTGGCAGGGCCTAGGATCTCAACGAGGCGTAGATCGCTGGGGCGATTATAGTAGCTTGTCCATTGATCCATCGGACGACTGCACTTTCTGGTACGTTAACCAGTACATGCGGTCAAATGGAGTCGTTGACTTCCACACCAGAGTAGCATCCTTCAAGTTTCCCAATTGCCGCTAGACATTGCTCACGGCCAAGTCGCGCGTCGTTGGCTAGAAGAAAAACTTCGGAGCGGATTGCGGAGTCCTGGATTGTGCACAGCCTTCTCGCGGAGAGCTAGCCAGCTGCGCCGACAAGGTTTGGTATATTCATGGTCCCAGTGAAGCAGGTTGATCATCGGCGTAGGAAGTCCACAAGTGCCTGGTTCCAGGATTCCACGCTCGAATGAGGAACAGCCTGGACTTGTTGATGAACGGGCTGACGCGCGTTCAGCGTAACGATCCAGACCAAGACGGCGCAGTTGAATCCGGCGCTGGAAATCAATGAGAGAACGTCATCGCTGCTCATACCTAAGCGGGCGCGGAGGGTAAAAGCGGCAAGATTCACACTAGTGACTACACCAAAGCCCAAAGCAATTCCGAACGCGTGTGGCTTCCATTTCAGACTCAGTGATGACGAGACGGCAAACAGAAGAAATAACAGTCCTCCCTGCACTATCTCGACGCTACGTTCCAGGCCAAACAGGCCTGCCAGGAACTTGTCAGAATCGTAGCTTGTGCTTGCGGCCGCCACAACAACAGCGATCAATAGGAAGAGCACGCTGGCCCAACGCCATATGACCGACATCCATGAGCGAATCCGGTCGTAGGATTGGAAAAGGCTGGAGAAAAGCTCGCTAATCACCCCGAATTTCAGGATCCCATCTATCACCTCCGCATAGAGATAAGCGTGACTGTAGATTTCACGAATGCCCAATCGATAGCAGAAGAAGAGAACTGGAACCCGCGCCAGATGCGTGACGGTATACGCGGAGAAAAGAGGATAGTCAAGATAGAGTCGTCGGGTCCATACCCTGTACACAATGACGCTCAACAAAGGCGCGGGCAGGAGCCACAGCGAAAACTGCAGAATGGTCATGATTGACCGACCGCCGGAAGCATAGCGCAGCTTTCGGCGGTCAGTCAAAAAAATCAGTGGCTAATATGAGGTTGGGAGGTTGCGGACTTAGGCCAGGGATCACTTCCATCAGCCCAAACGCGGTTGTGAGCTGACAGAGTGATGGTGAGAGTTGCGAGAAGCGCTAGAGCATGTAGCAGTCTTTTCATGGTTAGCCTCCGAGTGCAAGGCTAGGGTCAAAGGGAGGCAGCTAAGAGAAGCACTTGAATTCTGTTCGGTGTTCAGAAGAATGAAGGTGTGATCGCGGCGTCCGCAGTTTGGGGGTTTTGTATAGTAAGTTTGGTGTAGTGTCAGCTGCTGAAGACATTTATTGGCAAGGTTTTTCGGCGAGAAGGAACTAGGGTGCTAGTCAACGATCGCATACCTGGTGGAAAAGTGGACAGGCCGCGATTCGTTGGGAAGTTTCCGGGAGAAGCGACAAAATAACCCGCCTGCGCGGAGCTCCCACCGCAGTGGTGTGAATCGCACTCACGAAACCGTGAGGTCCTTCCTTCGCAACCACTCTTCCGTCTGATACGCTACTTAGGCTATGCGCCTTCAAAAGACCCTGTTGCTTTTCGTCGCCGCAGCCATTTCTGTCTTCGCCCAAAACCGAGAGGTCAAACCAGTTGCTGACCGCCTCGCAGCTCAGAACACCCTTTTCGAAGAACAGTACGAATCTGATCTGCGCAACTTTCCGGAGCGGGCAACCGCCTTCGGCGACTACCGCTACAACGACAAGCTCGCCGATTATTCACTCGACGCTATTACCCAGCGCCATCGGACCGACGAAGCCTTCCTTGCCCGACTTGAAGCTATCTCGAGCGCCGACTTCTCTGACCAGGACCAGCTCTCCCACGATCTCCTCGTTCGTGTCCTCAAGCAGCGGATCGCCGACTTTGACCTCAAAGAGTACGAGATGCCAATCAATCAGCAGAATGGCATCCATACCAGCCTCGCGGATCTACCGCTTTCTGTCCCCTTCGACTCCGTCAAGCACTACGAAGACTACATTGCCCGTCTTCATCAGATCCCTCGCGTCCTGAACCAGACGACCGAAGTCCTTCGCGCTGGCATGAAGGACAAGCTCATGCCGGTCCGATTCCTGGTTGAGAAGCTTCCTGTCCAGTGCCAGGGCATTATCGACGCTGACCCCTTTCTCCTCCCGACGAAGAAGTATCCGGCAAGCATCTCTGCCGAGGATCAGAAGCGCCTGACCCAGCAGATCACCGACGCCATTAACGTCGATGTCATACCCGGCTACAAGACTTTCGCCGCGTTCCTCCGCACGGAATACGCCCCTGAAGGCCGGACAACGCTCGCTGTGACTTCTCTGCCAGACGGCGAGAAGCGCTACCAAAACGACATCTATGGCCGGACCACCACGCACATGACACCGGAAGAGATACACCAACTGGGTCTTCGCGAGGTTGAGCGCGTCCAGGCCGAGATGACGGTCATCGCCAAAAAAGAGGGCTTCGCCGACCTTGCCTCTTTCAGGGCTTCGCTCGAAACCAATCGCAAATACATTCCGGCCTCCTCAGAACAGATCCTCGACGATTTCCGCCACTACATCGGCCAGATGGAGCCGAAACTTCCGGAGCTCTTCACGCTGCTTCCAAAGTCACCGGTGACGGTCGAAGCCATTCCGCCTTTCCAGGCGGCCGCTGCAACCCACTACGTCACTGGCACTCCAGACGGCAAGCGCCCCGGCCGCGTTGTCGTCGCCACCTCCAATTTTGCTAGTCGCTCACTGATCAACGACGAGGCGGTCGCTTATCACGAAGGCATCCCCGGACATCACATGCAGCTATCCGTGCAGCAGCAGCTCACGGGATTGCCCAAGTTTCGCCTCCACAGTCTCGGCTTCAACGCATACGTCGAAGGATGGGCGCTGTACGCTGAGCAACTCGGGAAGGAGGTCGGCTTCTACCAAGACCCAGTCTCCGACTACGGCCGCCTGCGCTCGGAGCTCTTCCGCGCAGTCCGGCTAGTCGTCGACACCGGAATCCATGCGAAAGGATGGACTCGGGATCAGGTCGTGGACTTTATGCGCAAATCCGGTGCTGTCGATGAACCCACCATACAGTCCGAGACCGATCGCTACATCGCGTGGCCCGCGCAAGCCCTTAGTTACAAGCTCGGCCAGCTCAAGATCCGCGAACTCCGCGAACGCGCCCAAAAGGAATTGGGTGCCAATTTTGACATCCGCAAATTCCATGACGAGATGATCAATGGCGGAACCCTTCCCCTCGACCTGCTCGATGACCGCACGGACAAATGGATCGCGCAACAAAAATCGAAGTGAAGTATTGGGGAAGGTGCGGAGATAAACGCTGAATCGCACAGAAGGGTTGGTTTCGCATCCCTGAGGAGGACTAGTGGCCGATGCGATCAAAGTTTTCTTCCTCATTCTTAGCGCACTGTTTCCTATTGTCGACCCGCTGAGTGGGAGTCCTATCTTTTTGGCGGTTACACACGAATATTCTCGGCAGACACGAAAGGAGCTTTCGCTGCGGGTCGCATTCGACAGCTTTTGTCTGATGATTGTGTTCTACTTTATTGGAGCGCAAGTTCTTAGTTTTTTTGGTGTGTCGCTGCCCGTGGTGCAGGTTGGTGGAGGGCTGGTCGTCATTGCGACGGGATGGACGCTGCTGATGCAGAAAGACGAAGCGCGCGATGCTCCGCGCGGAAGGATTCAACATCAAGATGTATTTCGCCAGGCGTTCTACCCTTTGACGCTGCCGCTGACGGTCGGCCCGGGATCGATCTCGGTAGCGGTCACATTGGGCGCGAATTCGACGCACCGCTACGGCGTCCACCTGTTAATCATCCTCGCCGCGATCATTGCCATGGGTCTGATCGCGGTAAGCGTTTTCCTCTGCTACGGATTCGCGGATAGGCTCGCGAAAATACTTGGAGAAACAGGAATGACAGTCATTATCCGACTGTCATCCTTTCTCCTGGTTTGCATTGGTGTGCAAATTATGTGGAATGGACTCAGCGCGCTGCTCTCGTCTGTCCAACTTCACGTTCGATAACCAAGCAAGCCCTGGCGCCATTCCAAAAGCTGATAAGTCGATGAATTTTCAGTTCGTGAGTTGCGCTGAGACCTCCATACGCACTCCAGGGGCACTGGGGATATTGGTCGGGGCGATAGGATTTGAACCTACGACCCCCTGCGCCCAAGTACTGGTCGCACGAAGAATCAATGCTTTAGCTCAGTTTGGATGCGTTCAGATTGACTAGTAAAAATGCGGGTTTCGGCACTTCACACCAACTTGGAACTCAACACATCCAAGCGGCCACTGGGCACAATTTTGGGCACAGTGCGACCGTCGATGAGCACCTTAGCATTCGTTAGCATTTTCCGACACTTCAGCAAGGTGCAAATGCCCTTGGAATACTGATACGGTCTCAGCCATTCACCTTGCCTGCGCGTGTTGTTTTCGATGCTGTTCTCAGTATGGGACTTTCGCCCAAACTGTGCTGTTCTCCCGTTGTTGCTAGCCCTGAGGCGACCACTACATGATGAATGGACCGAGTGCGGACACGTCCACGACGAAGTTAAAGTTCCGATGATCGGAAATTCTGAGAGGCTAAGTCATTGCGTTAGCGCGACTTGACGAATTTGATTCGAGGCCAATAGTTTCGGGTGACGTAGTCCGTGCTGATGTGTCCACCGCGCTTCAGCGACTTGAGTGTGACTCCTGTGACTTCCGCGAATTTCCGACTGCGTTCATACGGCACATTCGGGTCATCCTTAGGTGGAATATCAGAACCTTGGAAGAATTGATTTCGTGTCTGTGGTGCCACGGGCTGTAGAACGTGCCATTCCGAAGTTTCTGCCAGTTCGCATCGGAAAGCCGGTAACCATTTCCAAATGCTCCACGGACATATTCCGCGTAATTCTTTTTGGAGGTCTCAGCCTTCTCAGCACGATCCAGAATCGACCAATCCACAACCGGACAGTTTGCGACCACCCGCCTCACTCGGGGGTCAAGCGACAACAGAATTGCCGCCGTGCCGCCGAAGCTTCCACCAATGACAAACACCTGATCCGGTGATAGCCGGAAGCGCCGACCGAATGCAATTTCCTCAAGCTCGGTCGGCAACTCGTTGAGAATGTCGAGAATGTCTTGGTGGGGCGATTTGTCCAAGAACTCCCCGCCGCTTTCCCACGCCCCACGGTAGCGCGGATAAATAACCCAGAAGCCCTTTCCAGCAAGGAATTCCGCCAGCGGCTGTTTGTGAGGAATCGAAGGCATTCCGTCGCACAAAATGATTAGCCTCTGCTTCTTGTGCGACCGAGACGGAGGCAGAAACTCCGCGACGATTTCTTCCTTGAATCGGGTTCTGAACATGTCCGGCATTATCCCTTACTGACAGCATCCCACCGTGGCCTCATGCATAATGGCTGTTCGGCCACCAGCGGCAATTGGATTAAGTCCTGCTCGATTCTGACGACGACCCCGAATGCCGTGACCGCAACCGTCCACGACCGAATGCCAGTCATCGTTCATCCTGACAGCTACGATCTGTGGCTCGATCCGGGCATGAACAAGGTAAGCGAGTTATCAAAACTGCTAGTGCCGTTCGATGCCAAGTCGATGCGGAGCTACGCAGTGAGCACGCGGATCAACTACGTCGCCAATGATGACGAGGAGTGCTCGCGTCCCGTAGAGGTCGCAGAGACTCAGAATCGGCTTTTCGCCTGATAGGGACTTCTACTCTTGATGGCCTCGCTAGAACCCAGTACGGAACACAGGTCTAATCTATTTTCTTTTTCAGACGCCAGACGGTAGTGAGGGGGTCGCGACCTTTGCCGGGGTTGATGAGTCCGCGCCGTTCCATCGCCTTGATGGTATTGCGATTGGCAGACAGAGGGCGTATTTCTTCATTGTCTTTCAACCGCCGCAGAACTGGGTTGCCGCCGAGCGAATCAGTTTCAAGCTGGTATCCGTCTTGGATGTGCGAAAGCAGGTCTTGTTCAGCCTCGGTGAGTTTCGGCAGGAGACCAGCAGCTTTCTTCTTCGCCATTCTTTAGCTCGTCGGATTCGATAATTTCTCTATGCAGCCTTCTCAACAGGAAGCCCCGCTTCCATCCACCCTTGCTTGCCTTCCGGATAGTGCGCCACGTTCGTGTAGCCCATTGCCGCCAGTTCACGGGCGGCATATTCACTGGCGTGTCAATGCGTGTTCGTGCAGTAGGTGATGATCTCAGCATCCTTGTTAGGCAACATCTGTGGAGCGAGTTCCTTGATCTTTTCGGGCGGGATGTTCAAGGCTCCGGGGAGATGGGCTTCTCGGTAGCGTTCAGGCGCGAGGGTCTCGACTACCGCGATTCCTTGCTTCTTGTCGAGTTTCGACTTTAGGTCTTTGGTCGAAATTGTGCTGTCCATTTTGATCTCCTCAATGCTCAATCTTAATCATGCAGGTCGCGAAAGCGTGGCTCGATAGTCAGCAGCGAATTTCTCGATGCCCTTGCGCGTAAGCTCGTGTTGAATATCAAACGTTTCCCACCCTTGCTCCAAGTCAAGCTCCTCGTAAGGAATCGGTTTACCGGGAGCCTTGTATTGGAACTGGTTGTCGGGCGTTGGGAAATTCTTGCTCGCCCACTGTTCCAAGATTTTCGCGGGCACGGTTACAAGCTCTGTTTGGAGGACGAAACAGTAGAGCAGGTGTTCGAGACTGCGGATGCTGGCAGCTAAGACAAGAACGTGACCATCACCCTTCGAGAACATCCGCTTAATGTTCTTCACGACATCCATTCCGTTCTGACCGATGTCATCCAAGCGCCCGACGAAAGGCGAGACGTAGGCAGGCTCCTTTGTGCCTTTCGTTGCTGCGTAGACTGCGGCTGCCTGTTGCTGCGAAAAGCAAAGCGTTATATTGACCCTCATGCCCTGCTTCACCGAATTCTGTGCCGCTCGCAGCCCCTCAGCCGTGCAGGGATACTTGATATACGCATTGGGAATCCACGAAAACATTTCCTGCCCTTGGCTGAACATCACTTGCGCCGTCGTCTTCTCATCCGAGAAAACTTCGATAGACACCCCCGCATCGCCCACCAACGGGGAGATAGTCTGCACGATTTTCTTGTATTCGTCCATTTCCTCCCGGTTGGAGAGTTTGTGACCTGACGCGATTAGCTCTTTGATGTGGGGGTTCTTGGCAATCAACGAAGGGTTGGTGGTCTGTCCATCGACAAATCCCAGCAGTTCCTTAACCTGTCGGGTCTCCTGCGGGTCGCCGCCATCCACAAGTATTTTTATCTTGGGTCGAGTCATTGAAATCCTCCTTCTGTTCGCCGGGAACACACAGGTGTATGTTCGATGCTAAGCCGAGTCAGCCGGATGTCGAGATCGACTTAATCATTTGGCTGAACCTATGGGATTAGGATGACCGCAATGCCGAAAACATTCAAGATCGGTGATCACGTGCGATGGAATTCCGAGGCTGGTAGGGTTAGCGGAATCATCATCAAGAAGATCACTTCGGACATGAAATTCAAAGGGTACGTGCATCACGCCTCGCGTGAAGAGCCACAATATCTCATCAAGAGTGACAAAACCGAACACGTAGCAATTCACAAAGGCACTGCTCTCCGGCTGATCCCAACACGAGCAAGGAAATCCAGCAGAACCACTGAACCACGAGGAAGAGGAAACGATGACCGATGACGAACGCATGCAACGAGAGTCCAGCCTGATCGCCACCATCAGAAGGGAGCTTCCTGACTTCGCGAGAGCGTTCGCGGATGAAACGGAACTGGTATTGCTCCACCAAGACGCCTTTGCTGCCGACTACCAAGAGGACGAATACAAGCTCCTCGGCATGGCGATCAAATACGCAGGTCTCCGTGGGAAAGAAGTGCGTGTGATCGGGAAGAATAGGAGCAGATTTGCCGAAGAAGCGAGAATTCAGTAGCAACGATGACTCTTGTAACGGACACGCCCACGATAACTCCTGACCAAGATGTTGAGCGAAACCGGGACACATCCCGCTGACGCCCTTGCTGTTAATCCAGTCGCCAGAGCACCCGTGATCTTTATCCCCTTACCGCGTTATAAATATCTAAGTGGTCGCACATCATGAGCAGTCCAACCATCCGGCACATCTCCGACACGGCGCGATGGGCGGCGGTATACCGGGCACGAGAAACCGAGCGGAAGAATCCCCTATTCCGCGACCCCTTCTCACGACGGCTGGCAGGCGAGCGCGGCGAACAGATCGCCAACGCCACGCCCTTCCATGAAAAGCACTCGTGGTCATGGGTGACACGCACATATTTGTTCGACTCGATCATCCGCGAGCAGGTAGCACGGAGCGCAGACATGGTGGTGAATCTCGCAGCGGGCTTGGATGCGAGACCTTACCGAATGCAGTTGCCGCCATCGCTGAAGTGGGTCGAAGTTGACCTCCCGGAAATCCTCGCCTACAAAGAAGAGTTGCTCAAAGCAGAGAAGCCCGCATGCATGCTGGAGCGTGTGCGGGCAGACTTTTCCGATGGTGAGATTCGGCGCTCGCTGTTGGGTAGGCTTGCTAGTGAGGCAACGAAGGTGCTGGTCATAACCGAAGGGCTTCTGATTTATCTGCGGGCGGAAGAAGTTTCGGCTCTCGCAGAAGACTTGAAGCGTTTCCCCGCGTTCAAACGATGGGTGCTGGACATCGCTTCTCCGGGACTGTTGCGCATGTTGCAGAAGAACACGCACCAGCAGTTCGGCTCGGAAGTTCCTCCACTACAGTTTGCCCCGGCGGACGGTCCCGCGTTCTTTGCCCGATACGGGTGGAATCCCATCGAAGTGCATTCCATGCTGAAAACGGCTGCTGGGCTGAAGCGCCTTACATTCGCCATGCGATTGTTAGCACTATTGCCGGAGAACCCGAACAACAGTGGTTCGCGCCCATGGTCCGGCGTGTGCATGCTGGCTTCTCAATAGGACGGCATCGCATGGGAATGCCTACGCCGCCTCAGCGCCCACGCTGCAATGTGCGCCTTCGGAATCGACGAACTGTGCCAGCACTCCACCAAAATCCTGCTTCTTCGGCGGCATGCTGAACAGCACACCCTTGGCGCTCATGTCGCGGTAGAAACCCTCGACATCGGCGACAGCGAACCCCAATTCGACCTTTCCAGCCGGGTTCTTGTCGGAAGCCGGGTGCAGCGCGAGAGTGGTTTCGCCCGTCACGAACTCGCTCCAGCCGGGCGATTCGAACTTCACTCTTAGACCGAGGACATCACGGTAGAACTTCACGGCTTTGTCCATGTCGGCGACAAACTTGATCGCGTATTTAAACTGTGCTCCTTCCATTTGACCCCTCCCACTGAACCACTGAGTGCCAATTATCCCAACAGATGCTGGCGGCAGCAAACCGAAGCGCCTCAGCGTACTCTTGCAATTTAGGATTACAAAGTGGAGGAACCATCGCGCTGCACTTCCAACAGGATTCGTATCCCACGATAGAAATTCTCCTTGCGGTAGGCGACCTCCCAACGATCCAAGACTGAGCGCAAATCTCTCTGAGCGTTCCGAATCGCGACTCTTGCCCTTGGTCTCATGATCCGCAGACGTTTGAGAGAACGGAAACTTTCGGCAATCTCCGGCTCGATCCGCTTGCGCGAACCCCGCGCATTTTTTATCCAGCGTGGCGGAATATTCGCCCGGAATTTCAGGTAACCTCGAACGACGGAACCTGCGCTCGAAGTAAACAGCCTTGCTTCTCTCGGCATCCTCGACTCTCCTCACCAATCTATTTCGAAACTATGGCTGTTGGGTGCTTTGGCTGATAAAGACCGACATTGCCACCGCTGGGGACCCTCATCTTCGTAATGGAACCCCATCGAGCCTCCTCGACCTTTGAGCACTTAACACCCCTCTTCGCGAGCGAAGCCATCTCGGTCTTTAGGTCGTCGCACATGAAGAAGAGTTCGTGGACATCGTCCTCAGAAGGATGAAATGCGGCTTCTGTCGGCGGCAGAGCGAAGATCAACCAGCCATGACCCGCATCCACCGACTGAAGCCGAGAATATCGCGGAAAAAGGCGCGATCCGCTTCAGCGTTCTTACTGTAGACCACTACGTGAGCGCCGGAAATCATTTGCCCCTCCCAAGAACTGGACGCCACCAAAATCTAACCTAAACGGTCTCCAAAGTCACCGCGACCCTCATGCGTGTGCGATTCGTCGCTTACAAGCCGACATGCTATCGATAGACTGGGATGGGAGGTATCGAATTCTTGCGGAGCTTACCTTTCAATATCGCCTAGTCGGTGTTCGGGATGTTCCGGGCGGCAGCAGATACCATATCGCTGCCAGAGCCGAAACCACGGGCTATTTGCCAGCTTCTCATCGTGTCTTCGATTCGCAGCCGAGAGGTCACTCGCGCTCAGCGGTCTCGTGTCTGGCGCGGCGAAGATGCGCTCCAGCCACTCGATTTCAGCGATGGTCTGTTCGGTGTCCATTGGCACTAATGATCTAGCACGAAGCAGAGATGGGTCAAACGGCACGGGCGCGAGGCGTACCATTGAACATGAGCAGAATGCAGCCAGAATTCCTCGGCGCAGACCCCTCTAGTCGCTCACGTGCCGCCGATGTCCTCGTTCGAGAAGAGCCAGAAGACGAAGAAGACGAAGAGGACGATGGCAACGAAGAAGATGACGAGGACAAAGAGGACGACGAAGGTTACTCGGAGTAAGCGCTGCGCCTGTTGTGCTCATGCCATGCTGAAAAGTCTCGCCAATCGCAAAGCCTCGCGCGGTCGGAGAAGTCTCCACGTCCGCGAAACTGACCGGTGCAGTGAGCCGTTGCACGCGGCAGAGATTAGCGGTATATTCCGCTGTACCCAGACAACCGGACCGAAATTTCCGCCGCAAACGGTTCGGCGATTTCCGATGGCAACGCCGCAATCCCCACAATCGACTACAGACGACAGCCATTCCAAAGCTTTCGACGAAAAGGATGCGATCTTCTTGGAACAGGTCGCGGAGAAGCTTGTGCGGCTCGGTCAGCAAGTCGGTGTTACCCCAGAGGAGATGATCTCTTTGCTCGACTCCGGCATCACCATCAAAGACCTGTTCGCGTTCCTGGTATCGAAGGCGTCGGGAGCCGCCTAGAAGAAAACGGCGACTTCGGCGTCACGCCCATTCGGATGACATCCCATGTCTGAACCCATTCGGAGGCGGTCATGGAGCAGATCGACTGCATCAAGTTCGTTGATGACGCGACGGGCTGTGGAGTTAGCTTGAGCGTTTACCGAAGGGATGACGCGATGGTTCTGATGGATGTTCAAGTGTCGGATAAGCCAGCTACGCTTGTCTCATTGCCTGGCGACATCGCGAAGCGCCTCGCGGACGCCATCGTTCGGGCGATTCCGTGAACTTCAACCCTATGAATGCCAGACAAGTGAAGTGGTGTACTTTCCTTGACCCGCGTACTAAACTGCTCCGCATCCCACTAAATCTCAAGGAGGGGACATGGCAACTGCAAGAATGCCTCAACCAACCGCTGACGACCCCGTGAAAGTTGATCCCAAACATTACACGGTCGAGTTCGAGAATGATCGAGTCCGCGTGGTTCGGATCAAGTACAAGCCGGGTGAGAAATCGGTGATGCACAGTCACCCGGAATCAATTGCAGTGTTCCTGACGGACGCCCACGCCAAGTTCACCTACCCGGACGGAAAGAGTGAGGACATCAAAGCGAAAGCTGGGTCGGTGCAACACATGGACGCCTTTACTCACCTGCCGGAAAGCACGAGCAAGAAGCCATTCGAAGTCATCCAAGTGGAGTTGAAGCATTAAGCTCGGATGATCGGGAAGCGAGAGCGAGGCTGCTCTCGCTATTTTTCGTCTATGCTTGTGGCAATTACACAAGCCAAAGAGCAGGCATGCCAGACCTGTAAGTCAGCCTCGCGTTCGCGCTCCTGCCGCATATCCCCCGTTGGTTTGACGTCGACAAAGTCGAGGTTCATAATTCGGGGATCAATCCGACCGGAGGGAGGAACTACCATGTCTGAAGCGAACAAGTCACTGGTGCGTCGCCTGATCGAGGAGGCGGTCAACAAGGGCAACTTCAAGGTCTTGGACGAGATTCTCTCAACCGACTACGTTTATCGGGAGCCTACGGCAGGGGAAAAGCGGGGCAGGGATGGCTATCAAGAAATAGTCACCATGTACCGTAATGCGTTCCCCGACATAAAGCTGACGATTGAGGAGCAGATTGCCGAAGGCGACAAGGTCGTCACGCGGACGAGCGGAACCGGAACCCATCGCGGCGAACTGTTCGGCACGGCACCGAGCGGGAAGCGCGTGAGCGGTGTGTCGGGCATCGTTGTGACCCGGATCGCCAACGGCAAGATGGTCGAGGACAACTGGGTCTACGACGCCTTGGGCATGATGCGGCAGTTGGGCGTGGTACCCGCAGGCGTTCCAAAAGCAGCATAAGGTGGCTGGAAGAGGGGGCTGCTATCCATTGCAACCCCCCTTCCTAATCATTTGCAGAGTGGACAAGACGGGCAACCACAGCACGTGGCTGCTAGGACTGTTGCTGCCTTAGCTCCGAGTGCGACCAACAGCACTAGCGCAAGCGAGTACAGTTTTCTCATCACCATTTCCTTTCATCAATCGTGAGTTTGGCAAGTCCTCGATCAGGCAGCACAGTTCCTTTTCTCGCGCACAGGTCAACACATCGTTTGCCGAGCAAAGGTGGCGAAACCGCCGCAGCCTTTGTCGCAGGGCACGGAGCGACTGAATTTGCCGCTCAAGCGCTTTGTCTTTGTCATCAAGCCATTGCATCACTTCGGGGCATGGATTCGCGCCATCGTGCGCGACTTCGATGACCCTTCTCATCTCTGAAAGCGTCAACCCAACAGTCTTCGCTTTCAGGATGAAGTCGATGTAGCGCGTGACTTCGGGAGCAAAGATGCGATACCCGGTGTGAGTTCGAGCCGCTTTCGGCAGCAGTCCGACTCGTTCCCAGTGTCGCAGCGTCTTTGATGTGACGCCTGTGCTTCTTGCGAGGGCTGAGATGCTAAGTGCCTGTCTCATGGTTCGCCTCGGAATACCGTAAAGCTTACCCCACGGGTAAGGTGCAAGGGGTCTTTGACCACGAACCATGCCAGTACGGTGCCATAATGTCGTGAATGGCTTCGGTGCTGCAAACAGCTTCTCCAGACGCTATCCGACAAATCCACCGGGTGCAGACTGTCACAATCGCTTGGATGAGCGTGGAAGCGGCGGTATCTCTCTTCGCAGCGTGGCGGGCGACTAGCT
The DNA here is from genome assembly GCA_963696025.1 of uncultured Acidobacteriota bacterium. Lineage (GTDB taxonomy): Bacteria > Acidobacteriota > Terriglobia > Terriglobales > Acidobacteriaceae > JABCYV01. The sequence goes on along the minus strand of CAVOII010000010.1, from coordinate 41,907 downwards.
CTGCGCTCCTCGCATTCGGTGGAGACAGCGCTATCGAACTTCTCTCAGCGGTGGTAGTGCTGTGGAGATTTCGTGTGAGTGACGCTCACGAGGACGCGGAAAGGCGGGCTGCCCGTGTCGCGGGAGGTTTGTTGTTCGCTCTGGCTGTCTTTGTTGCCGTCACTTCGATCACGAGTCTACTGGGGTATAGCGAGCCCAAGCCAACTTTTCTGGGAATAGCCATTCTGGTTGCAGCAGCCGTCATCATGCCGTGGCTTGCGAAAGAGAAACGGCGGCTGTCAAGAGCTACAGGCAGCGCAGCGTTGAGTGCGGACGGCGCACAGTCGGCGCTGTGCGCTTACCTATCGCTCATCGCCTTGGCGGGACTGGCGGTCAACGCGATCTGGCACGTCAAATGGGCAGACCCGATTGCGGCTCTAGCCGTTCTGCCGCTCATCGTTTGGGAGGGTCGGGAAGCCATGCGCGGGAAGGTCTGCGGCTGTTGCTAGGTTCGCCCCCGTACCCTAAAGGAGTGTGTCATGCCAACCCCGAAGAAGGACGACCTCAAAGACCGCCTGCACCGCTACCGGGAGATCACGATCAGTGTCATCGGCAGGAAATCTGGACAAGGGAGGACTGTCAGAATGCAGACTACTCGGATTTGGCTCTTGTTGTGCGCTGTCGGCTGCCTTTTCGGTTTCATTCCAGCGTTTGCGCAAACCACGCCAGCCTCAAGCCCAGTACGGGACGGACAGCATGATTTTGATTCCCAGATTGGAGTGTGGACGCCGCATATCTCCCGTCTCCAGCATCCCCTTAGCGGCTCCACAACGTGGCTGAAATATGAGGGAAGAACGGTGATACGAACGGTATGGAATGGTCGTGCAAATCTGGTTGAGCTTGAGGCAGACGGCACGGCTGGTCATATCGAGGTCTTGTGCCTTCGTCTCTACAATCCAGACACGCACCAGTGGAGCTTGAACTATGCGAACAGCAAAGATGGAACACTGAGTCCGCCCGTGGTCGGCGAGTTCAAGAACGGGCGGTGCGAGTTTTACGGGCAGGATCAACTGAACGGCAAGCCGATCCACGTGCGCAATATTATTTCGGAGATGACGCCGACTTCGTACCATTTTGAGCAAGCTTTCTCGGACGATGGGGGCAAGACGTGGGAGGTAAACTTCGTCGAGACGCTGACGCGGGTGAAAGACGATGGAACGGGACAGTAGCTATCGCTCAGGAAGCACGAAAAAGAATTGAAAGCGAAGTTATGGCGGAGAGATATCGCGGCTGAACGCAACGGTGTCATTTAACGCTTGCTTGAGCGCACGACTTCTTAATGTCAAGTGGTGTCTCAGTTTGATTGGATTGCCGTCAGAGGAGTGTCATTATGTCCGATGAAGTGAGTCGCGAACTAGCGCGTGATCCTCAGGATTTGGAGCGGCTGCTGGTTTTCCGAGAGAGGGCGGGAGACGTCGACGGAATGGCGGCTCTCTATGAGCCCCATGCCGTCCTTGACTGCGGTGGTGGGCGGTTGACGAGAGGCAGGGAAGCAATCCGAGCGTTCTACGCTGGACTGGTGGGAATGGGTCAAAAATTTGATTTCGGAGATCAACGCCCAGCCATTATCACTGGAGACTTGGCACTAACTTCAACTCATCTTCCCGATGGCAGCGTGACCGCTGAGGTAGCCCGCCGACAAGGCGATGGGACATGGCTATGGGTCATCGATCAGTTCTGCATTGTTTAGCCCGTCGACGCGGTGCTCTGTGCTGGTAATGAGAAATCCAAACTGAGGCACTATCTAATGTCATCACCGCTTCCTTGTTGCCGTCCTGCGTGCGCCCTGCCTTGATCCGCGCCTCCCGCGTCCTGTAGTCAACGCCTCAGAAGGTATACCGGGCGGACTAGCAGGTTCGAAAATTTCACATCAATGGAATCACTCGCTTGCGGCTGCTGCGGGCGACCCCTTTTTGACCACCAGCTTGCAAGCCCCAGAAAACAATCGAACGTGACACTTCTTGGCAGCTTTCCCTGCGCCTCCCCCGTCGTTGACTTCGCTTTCCAGTAATCCGTACCATTCCACGTGAATTCCGCATCCATGATCGGACAAACCATCTCACACTATCGCATCATCGAGAAACTGGGCGGCGGCGGGATGGGTGTGGTGTACAAGGCTCAAGACACCGAGCTTGGTCGCTTCGTCGCGCTCAAATTCCTACCCGAAGATGTTGCCCACGATCCGCAGGCGCTCGAACGGTTCCGCCGTGAAGCTCGTGCTGCATCCGCCCTCAACCACCCCAACATCTGCACGATCTATGAAATCGGGAAGCACGGTGACCAATCCTTCATCGCGATGGAATTTCTCGACGGGGCGACCCTGAAACATCTGATCGGCAATCGAGCGATGGATTCTGAGCGTGTTCTGGAGATTGGGATCGAGGTCGCCGACGCGCTCGATGCCGCCCATACGGAAGGCATCATTCACCGCGACATCAAGCCCGCGAACATTTTCGTGACCAAGCGCGGACACGCAAAAGTTATGGATTTCGGTTTGGCGAAAGTGGTCAGCCCTAAGCCGCAGACCATTGCCATAGAAGCAACCGCTTCGCTCAACGAAGAACACCTGACTAGTCCCGGCAGCACCGTTGGAACCGTTGCGTACATGTCCCCAGAGCAGGTCTTAGCCAAAGAACTGGACGCCCGCACCGACCTCTTTTCCTTTGGAGTCGTGCTTTATGAGATGGCGACGGGCACTCTTCCGTTCCGTGGCGACAGTTCGGGCGCGATCTTCGACTCGATTCTCCACAAAGTACCAGCGCCTCCACTGCGACTCAATCCTGACGTTCCCGCCAAGTTTGAAGACATCATCAACAAGTCGCTGGAAAAGGATCGCGACGTTCGCTATCAGTCTGCCAGAGAGCTACGAGCCGACCTGAAACGTCTGAAGCGGGACACGGAATCACAGCGGGGGCTGGTCGCTGCTTCCGAGGCACGGAAAAGTTCCAAGGTACGACGATACCGCTGGATTTTTATTGTGGCGGCTCTCGTGATAGCGGCGGGTCTGATCGTGATCGGTCTTCGCAACCGTGAATCACGCGCTGGTGTGTCGCAGCAAACCAGCATTCCATCATCACCTGCCCCGCAAACCATCGCGGTGCTTCCTTTCCATGACATTTCGGCGGCGACCAGCGATAGTTGGGCGATAGGCATCACCGACGCGATCATCAGTCGTCTGACTTCGTTGCAAAACCTAGCTGTGCGACCGACAACATCCGTGCTGAAGTACGCGAAGGAAACCCCGGAGCCTGTAGAAGTCGCCAAGACATTAGGCGTCGAAAGTGTGCTGGAAGGAACGTTCCAACGCGCTGCGGGAACGATCCGGGTCACTGTCCAACTGATCGACGGAAACACCGGAAACACGAAATGGTCGCAACGCTACGACCTGCGCAGTGCCGAGATCCTCAGCTTCGAAGATGAGGTCGCTACCAAGGTGGTGGAAGGGCTTCGGGTAGAGACATCCCCCACAGAGCAGAAGTCGATTCAGCAACCCGCGACCGCAAACGTCGATGCCTACAACGATTACCTGCAAGCCCGCTTTTACGAGAATGAATACTTCGTCCATTCCCGTCTCGAAAGTATCGAGCGAGGCAAGAGTCTGCTAACACACGCGATCTCGTTGGACAAGAATTTCGCAGACGCTTACGCGCTGCTGGCGCAGTTTTATGACTATCAGGCAGCAAACTTTGTCGAAAACGGCGCGGCGAATATCAAACGGGCGCAGGTTGAAGCCCAGAACGCGCTTCGAATTAATTCCCACTCGGCGGAAGGATTAACCGCCTTGGCTTTCGCTTACGGCGAGGAAGGTCAGGGAGAACAGGCGATCCGTACCGGAAGGCAAGCGGTCGCCGTGGCACCGAACAGCGCAGTCGCATGGGAGGCGCTGGGATATTCGTATTATTACGCCGGACTCAATGATCTCGGGGAGCAAGCGTGGAGCCGAGTGGTTACACTGAACCCCACTCCTCAGCCCCACTGGATGCACGCTCGCGGTTTGCTGTACAGCGGCAAAGCTCGGGATGCGGAACAAGAAATGCGCATGGTGGTCGCGGCGAATCCCGATCAATTCAAAGCCTTGGCGTACTTGGGAATGATGCTTTATTACGAAGGCAAACTCGATGAAGCTGAATCAACGTTGGATCGGGCGGTTGTGCTCGGTCGCGATTCCGAGGACGCTACAGTAAGTCTCTTGGCGGGATTTGTGTACGCATCACGTGGAAAAAAGGCCAAGATCGATGCACGCCTGCTTCAATACAGCCCCGAACAGATGATCGACGGTGACGGCGCTTACTGGGTGGGCGGAATCCACGCATTGCTTGGCGAGAAGCAGCACGCGATTGATTGGCTCAAGCGAACCGTCGCTCTGGGAAATGTAAATTATCCTTACTTTGAGCGAGACAAGAACTACGACAGTCTACGAGCCGGGCCGGAGTACCAGACGATAATGGCGGGAGTGCGGCAACATTGGGAGGCATACAAGAAAGAATTTGACGCCGCGCCTTAGCGACACTCAGCCTTTCCCTCTTTACGAAAGACGCCGATCCCAACATCGCCATCCTGAAGTGGTCTGACGAGTCTGGTCGCAGTGTTCACGCGGGCGGTGCCAGTTCCGCAACAATCGCCGTTACAATTCTTGTATGTCCGGTCGAGAGTGCTACCACTGCAAGCAGTGGATCGAAAACGGAGAAGAGCACGACTGTTGGACTACCAGCGAAGCGGCTCTGACGCAGGAACTCTCCGACGATCTGCGGGATGCTTGGGAACGGCTGCGCGAGACAGCCGTTTCCTTCGGCGATCAACGGATTTACGCTTCGCACAAGTCGATCATGTTCTCGCGCAAGTCCTGCTACTTTTTCGTGCGTCCGAAGAAGAACTTTCTGGAACTCTGCGTTTTTCTCGGTCGTGCGCTGAAGGCTCCTCAAGTGCAACGAAGCGACCGGGCGTCGAAGTCCAAGGTGTATCACATCATTCACATCAAGCACCGAGATGAAGTGGAGGCACCCATTACTGAATGGCTTCGGGAAGCCTACGAACTGTCCGATGTGTTGGCGTCGAAGGCGAGCACGGCTCGTGTCAAATCGAAACGCAAGCTGAAGTCCAACCGGACTTCGCTTCGGTGAAAGCCTGCTAACTATACGCCGTGCCCTGAAGCCAGCCAAAGCCGAGTAAGCGAAGCTCCAATAGCGGATCGCGCTATGATGTCGTGATTGCAACAAGGATGGAGGAACACAATGTGGCGAAAACGGGTGCTGAGGGTCGTGCTTGTGGTGGTGGGATTGATCTTTATAGCTGGGGTTTATCCGTTGGTGACAAGTGTGCGGGACGGTTGGCGAGCCAACAAGGAAGACTCGTTGCCGATGGGCATTAGTCTCTACGTCACGCAAGGCGTCTTCTTACTGCTGGCAAGTCGCGATCCGTTGGCGAATCGCGGCGTAATCACCTTCGCGGCATGGTTGAACATTGCTCATGCTGGCGTCATGACGTTCATGTCAATACACCTTCCGAATGAACGCCAAGACTTGCTAGTGGCTTCGGCTGTATTCGCTGTTATCGGCGTAGTGCTGATCGCTCTAGCTCCGGCGAAGCAGCCAGTGGAGCGAGCCTCCGATGTTGTGGCGTAGAGCCTCGCTCCACTTTCCCGTAAGTTAATGCTAAAGGCGAATTCTACGAAGCCAGAACTTGCCAACCAACGCTACCCGTTCACCTTCCACTGAAAACATAGTCCAAAGCCATCGGGATCGCGGACGTAGAGTTGTTTCATTCCATAGGGCGCAATCTTCGGCTTTTTCACGTCAACTCCCTTGGCACGCAGGTAAGCAAAGACGGCATCCACGTCTGGTGCTCCGATGAACAACCCTGTGTCGCCATGGCTGGCTATTCGGCGCGGGTCGGGTGATTGGGGTCTCTTGTCATATTCATAAGCAGTATTCAACATCAAGTCGATGTTGCCCCGCCTTAGCCAGACCCAGTTATGATTCGGAGCAACAGTGTTCGAGTCGGCTTGCACAATGTCGAAACCGAGGACATCGCAATAGAACTTGAGCGATGTCGCCATGTCGAAGACTTGGATCAGCGGAGTGATTCCGCGAAGGTCGATACTCATCGTCCGAACTCCAGAGATGGAAAGGTTACACTGCTCAAGGATGGTATGAGAAGCACACCATGAGCGCCATCGTCATCGTAATTATCGCCGTCGCTGCTTCAGGTGTTCTCATGATGCGGTTTCGGAAGCGATGGCTGGCGAAGATCAACATCGCCGTCACGAATCGGATCACCAGTCTATTCGCAGGCTGGCTTCCCGGCTTTGGCATCCTGACCCACGTGGGACGAAAGTCCGGCAAGGTCTACCGTACACCCATAAACGTCTTTCGAGCGTCGAGCGGCTTCATCGTCGCGCTCACCTACAGCCAATCTGAGTGGGTGAAGAACGTACTCGCCGCAAGCGGGTGCGAACTCAAAACTCGCGGCAAGAAATATCGGCTTTCCGCGCCGAAGGTCGTGTGTGATCCTACGCGGCGGCCATTCCCCATTCCGGTGCGGGTCGTGTTGAGGATCGCGGGTGCGGACGAGTACATGGAGCTTTCGAAGGCTGAGACACACCGCCGTAATTTGAGTTCCGCCCTTGTCGGTGGCACGCTTAGGTTTCGCAGTTCCAGAAACAACAATCTTTCAGGTCACACAATGCCAGAACTGCTCCTCCATGGGCATACTTGGGGGCGGCGCGTCCGAAGCAACGCAAGACAACTGTCGCAAATCACGAGCGAACGGCTAACAGCGAACTTTCCACTCTGGGCTACGTTTGAAAGATTTTCGATAATGTGAAAGCAGGCAGCCGTGACTTTTTTCATCATCTTCCTGCTTTCGCGGCCTTCACCGAGGCAAACACCAGAGGAATTGACGGGTACAGGTTCGTCTGGCTCGAGATGAGACCCTGTAGGTAGAGACCGTTGAGCAATTCATGCACGGCATGATCGACCGCGAACTGCACTTCGTCCTTCGTCGGTTTGGTATATGCGAGTTGCACCGGGTAAACATCGCGGAGAATACCCTCAACCGTCCAGCGAACTGCGGCTTGCTGAGCACTCGTAGCTGGTACTTCGTTTTTCCCTGCCATCGGTTCCCTCCGCGTTCGACGGTACGCGGGGATGATAGCCGGGGACAAGTTACGTTGGAGTGTGGACGTGGGCTCACGTCCCGTCCCGTTCAGCGGATAAGTGAGTTAATTCCGTGTTGTCAGGGAAAGGGGAGTAAAAACTGGGCGGTATGAAGCCCAACGCACTCGTGCTGGTGGTGTATATGGTCTGTGTTGTCTGGGCATTGACGGAAAGCTCAAAACGATGGATGACTCTGCTGCGGATACTCGCACATTACACAATCGGAGATGCGCGAGATCATGAAAGCCGCAGTTGACCACATGTACACGTTTCTCATAATGAAGGACACCGATCCGAAAGGATACGAGGCGCTGCTCAAGATTGGCGAAATGTATTCGGCAGCGTGGGACGAACCGAAATTGACGAAGGACGTGTAATCAGTTATGACGTACTTGAAAGCGTCACTCAAGCGCATGCTCCAGCGTTTCATTCGAGCAACTATTCCTCGCCAAACGGAGCATCAGCTACTGGCTGTCCCGCAAGCGCTTGCCAGATTGCGATCAATAGTGTTTTAGCACGAAAGGGTTTCAGAAGATAGCCGCTTGCACCCATGCCGTTGACGGCAAATCGCGCCGTACACACGCAGCACGGGGCAGTGGCGATGAGCACTGGCATACTTGGGTAATCCTCCTTGGTGCGCTCCAGCAAGGTTATCCCGTGCGGATTGTTCAATAGATCGCACAGCAGCAGATCGAACCGCTCGCCCGATTTCAGCAGAGTCAGCGCCTCGCGACCCGAACTGCATGTCCGGCACTCGTAACCTGCCTCCGTCAAAACCATGGAGATGAATTTCTGCACGGGCTTTGCATTGTCCACCACGAGAATGCGCTCTGGCGTTTTTAGCCGATTTTCGGTGCCATCTGCTTGCTGAGTACGAGCGGTTGTTCCGTTCACGCGACCATCCTCAAATTTTGGATTTAGCACCGTTCCTACTCTCTAATGCCGCAGTTCACAAGAAGTTGGAACCTCTCTTGAACGTTCTGGTAGGGAAAACCGGGGATGACAGTTAGCTACGAGACGAAATTCTCAAGGACGCGCCTCCGGGTTTTGCGGTGCAGAGTCAATCGGCGGCTCTGAAGTTACTCCCGTAACCGTTCGGGGAGACCTTTTGTGCATAACACACAGCCGCAACTGGCATTCTCAGATTAGACCGGTCTCATTGAACTGTTGTGACGGTGCGAGTCTTCCAGATTCAACCGCCTGACGCATGTCTTGAGACCGCAGGCTGCGGGTTCCTTTTGCATCCCAACGGAGAATAACGATGACTAACTCCTCCTTCTCCTTCCTTGACGCAAAACAACATTTGGAAAACGAAATGACGGGTTTGCAGCAGCAGTGGATGAGCCTAGTCGCTCATCAATCCGAGTCTCAGGCGGCGAAAAAAGAATTATTGGAACGCGAGATCGAGGATCGCAAGTTCGCGATTGAGAAACTAGAAGCGCAACGTTCCTGCGACTGTTGCGGAGTTCAAGTGAGCGTTCCTGAGACATTTCGCGTGAGCATGTACAAGCACATCGCGCCGTTGCCCGATATAGGTCTGTTCATTGAGCAAACCATTGTCCGGTCGGAATGTGTCGATTGTTGCGATTCGTGTGATTTGCAACATGGACGCAAGCGAGTTCTGGCAACAAAAGATGAAATCCTTCAAGCAGTAGAAATGTTGGCATCTACGGAGAAGTGGAGGCACCTCACTAAATTTGCCTATCGGCGAGCGGAGCGTTTCCCCGCAAATTTGGGCAAAACTGGCGATGAGTTATTTCAGGAAGCGTTGGTTCGGACATGGGATGGTCGCAAGAAGTGGAATGTGGCTGCTGTCGATTTCTTCGGTCACCTGCTTTGGGCTATGAAGAACATTGCCTACCATTGGCAGAAGAAATTCTATAGCTGTGGATCTGCTTTGGAAGCTGACAATGTGACGTATGACACTGAGGGAGATGAGATTTCTCGGCTCAAAAATGCTGAATCAAGCCAGCCACTTCCAGACCAACGCCTCATCGCACGGGAAGAGGTCGAGCGATTCGTCAAAAGGCATGGGAACGACAAAGAGGTTCTCGCCGTGATTCAGGCGCGGTTGGAAGGCGTGACCACGGCGCAGGAAATCATCCAAGTACAGAAATTGACGAAGCGACGGTACGAGGCGGCACAGAGGCGAATCCATTCCCGGAAATCCGTTCTGATCATTGAAGAATACGATCAAGTGGCGGGGCTTTTGGTTCGATTGCTGAAGGGGATGGACTATGGCGTTCTGAAAGCTAGCACATCCAGCGAGGGTCTGCGTTTGTACAGGGAGTGCGGTCCCTTCGATGTGGTCATGATCAGCTATTCGCCCGATCAAAACGGAGTCGAGCTTGCAACGGTAATCCGCCAGAGGAATCGGTCGCAAAACATAATCATTACGACGACTTACAGCAGTGAAGAGGACGTGGTTCGCCCCAGCGAATTAGCCGACATTCCAATCCTGCTCAAGCCGTTTCAGAAAAATGAGTTGTGTGCGGCGCTCAGCCGTTTTACCGACAGCATGCAAGAAAACGCGATGAACCATTGTAGGCAGAAAAGACCGACGCGGATGACACAAAGAAAGAGGCTCCATTTGCCGACCGTCGGCGCGTCGAGACTACCGAGACAAGGTGAAACTCTCAATGCCACTCTGCCCTCTTGAGGTCTGGTGAACAAGTCAGGCGGTGCGACCCTTAGGTTTTCGGGAAAATGATGACTTCTTTAGTCGAGGACTTTCTGCTAGACATGAAAGGTCCTATGACCGATCCCGGCGTACAACTAGTAAGGGAGTGGCTTCAGCGCCAACCGTTCAGTCTCAGAATCCTAACGCTCAAGCTCTTCATGGTCGAGGCTATCAAGGATGAGTTCGGAGAACAGACGATGAAGAGTTTCGAGGATGACCTTAGAGAGGCGTGTCGAAAACTGCCATCGCTAGAGGGAAAAGCAAACTGAGTGAATCACGTTAAGACGAGCTTTCCGGCGACACGACCGAGCGTTACTTCGATTACGTCCTGAAGAAGACCATCAAGGCTTGACGGGCCCAATTCCGCAACCGGGCGGCTGGTTCTCGGTCTCTTAGGCCGACTTAATCTAATCGAACCAGAGGCATTTAACTTATGTCCGATACGAACTTGCTGACTCTTTCGAAATACAGACTCCTTGTGGCTATTCGTTACTTGAACGCCAGCAGACTCCTGTTCGAGGGCATGAAGAAGCAGCTCGGTGTGAACAACTTCCATCTGTTGGTCACTCTGCGCAGCTTTATCGAATATCACCGGAGGGGAATCTGGTTTCTGGCATGGGCATCGCAGGAAAAGTTGAACGTGGCTGAGAAGCTGACATTTGACCAAGCTGGCAGCCCTAAACTCAGTCGCATGGACGAAATGATTAACGAAGCTCTTGGTTTGGGCAAGGTCTGCTTTCTTCTCAAGAAGGTGCCTCTTGTGAACGAGCCCTTCTTAAACTGTTTACACGCCCTTACGCACGGCAATCCTATTTCAGTTCGAATGTTGGGAGTTGGCTTGGACAAAATCTTTCAGTCCGATAAGCTCCTCATCAGAGCCGAGATGGAATTGAACATGTTCCACGCACTGGTTTATAGACGGGCACTCGGCGAAGAACTCAAATCTATTTGGGCTGCACTTGCCCCGATTCAAAACCGCCCCGATGATGTTAAGCAGTTGGCGAAAGCTGCTGGCATGAACGTGAAAAAGGCGGGCGGCTTAGAAAAGCTCTTGGATCAACTCTCCTGAAAATATCGCACTCACTCGCGCTGCGAGCGCTGCGGGGATTGTACCAGTCTAGTCGGCAGACTAACTTGGCTGCCGCGATTGCGATAGGCTGGCGAGCAGCCCCGAATATCGCCTCTGCGGTCGGTCATTGCGGACTGCTATGCCCAGAGCCTTCTTTTGTCCGATCAGCACGAGCAGCCGCTTGCCCCGCGTGATGCCCGTGTAGATCAGGTTACGTTGCAGCAGCATGTAGTGCTGCGTGGCGAGCGGGATCACGACTGCCGGGAACGGGCGGCTCTCTGTTGCTGGAGGAGATCGATGGCGAGCCCCTGATCTTCTTGCCGCATCTCCGGAAGGCGGAAGAAGGAATCGCGACAAGGATCAAGAGCCTAGCGGAAGCGGAGCCTATCGTTGACCGAGTCGATATGGTCGAGCAGCAGGTCGCGGTGCGCTTCGACGAGCGGCGGGTCAAGTACGACTTCGGGGAATTGGACCAGATTTCGCTGGCTTACGCGATCACGATCCACAAGTCGCAGGGATCGGAGTTCCCGGCAGTGGTGATCCCGTTGGCGACCCAGCACTACATGCTCCTACAACGCAACCTGATCTATACGGGGATCACGCGGAGCAAGCGGCTGCTCGTGCTGATCGGGCAGAAGAAGGCGCTGGGCATTGCAGTCCGCAATGACCGCCCGCAGAGACGATACTCTGGGCTGCTCACGAGTCTTGAAGGGCAAGCGGGACACAGAATGGCCACTTCAGGGCGCAACTCGATAGTATAAAGACGAAGGAGACCAAGAATGGCATTGCGACCACATACCCTTTGGCGGAGCCATGAAATCCTATTTGAAGCTAAATTAGCATCCTGAAACGCAAAAAATAACGGCCTAAGCCGCAGCGCTTCTACGACTTAGCCTTGGATTTTTCCGATGATCGAACTCTTTCTCTCTGGATCAGAACGGCCAGCTTCACTCGCTTGATGCCATCCGTAATCCCGTACATTCTGAACAGGAGCCAAGTGGCGGATTCGCCATCGCCCAGACCGCCTTGAGGTCCGGGGTGCCGGTTGTGAAAGGTGGCGTCGTGCGCGATCTGGGCGTCGATGCCCCGGATCGCCAGATTCATCTTTGCCGGACGCCAAGCCTTGTAGTTTCCTACCCGTAGATGGAGATGTCACCGAGCTTGCCGCTGTGCGCCGCGACGAACTCTGTTTCCAGCCATGATTTCTATTTCATTCTACTTTAGAGATGATGAGCACAAAAATAGAAGCGGCTCAAGCTGCAGTATTTTATATAGCTTAGCCGTTTGAAGATGTCCGATGATCGGACTTTATCTCGTGACCACCGACTTCTCTTCCGAAGGCAAGCTTTGGCCATGGCGTTGAGCCGCAACGCTTAGAGCTTTGGACGCCGGACGCCGCCGATAATCCCAATCCCACCGAAACCTTCGTCCGTCTTGTCTTGCTCCGGTCGGAATCCCAGCGCGGCGAGTTTTGAAGGCATGGTCTGGGTGCCGCTGTTCGTAGTCGGCAATGATTCCACTGAAGACTCGGCTGCCTTCTTCGCGGGTGTCTCCCCCGATGAATTCGCCGGTTCCTGGTCTGTATTTGGCGTGGATTCCATGGCTGTCTTCAATCGCTCCGTGCGATCCTACTTCAACCTACTTTACGTTGCGTAAGTCAAAAAAGAAAACGGCTCAAGCCATAATCATTTCTACAGCTTAGCCCGTCAAAGTGTCCGATTGTTCGGACTTTTCACAATGCTTCAGAACAGCCTGCCTCACTCGCTTGATGCCATCCGTAATCCCGTTCTTCGGAATGTTGCTTTGTCCGCTAGCCTCTGAGCTGCCGACTGGAGGTTTGGGCTGTCCAGTGAGCTTCTGCTGTGTGTTCTGTGAAACGGTAGTACTAGCACAACCAAATTGGACAGTCGCCGAACGGACGGTTGTCGAAGCCAAGTCAGCCGCCACGGTAGCATGGCTGACTCTCAGGCCATGTTTCTCCACCAGCAATTTAGTCATCGCACGGCCTGAAACATTACTACCAGCCCACAAGAGTTCCTGAATGATCATTCTGCGACGTCGTTCGACTGCGTCACGACGTTCTCTGAGCACCATTGCATTTGACTTCCTGAGAGGCTTAATAAACACGCGCCTCTCCTCCTCTGTCGTGATGTTCAGCATGTTGCATATTGTCTGATTCCTGAGCGACTTGCTCCAAGGTTTTGCGCATGCCTTCCGACTGGATGCCAAGCACTCTTCGATGTCCAACACAGTTAAGACTGGGTCACAATTCGAGACAAGCTTCTCGGCATATTCCCGAATACGGCTTTCTCGCCATCCGTTACGCCGGGCCAGATAGCAAAAAACGAAAAGTGCGCCGTGACGGGTGCCAACTGAGAAATTCCCGCGTTTTCGCCAGAGCTGGAAAAAGGATTGAAGAGGATTGCTCCAGCGTGCACGACCAGCCTTCCGTTTGGCTGCTGAGCATTCGCCGGGGATTAGACGAGTCTTCTCCGGCTTCACGGCGAGAAGGTTTGCAAGCTCGACGAGCGTGTAATTCGCTGTAGAGCACCGATAGAATTCCACCACGACGTTCTCACTGCTGGTGTTTATCGAGCCCGGCACGCGCATGATCCGCGCCGCGTCACTTACGCTCGGATCGACAATGCAACCGTCCGGTTTGTGCGCATCGAACGCCTGCACAGCGGCGTCGTTGACTCGGCGGTAAAGACTTCGCCGGTCACTATTTTCAGTGATCTTCCACCGCGCCCAGAGGCCACGACCGGAGCGGACCAAGAGATTGGGTTCGGGAAGTTGAACCTCGCCCAACATCCGAACGAAAGCAGTTAACATACCGTCGAAGGTAAGATTGCGATCGTGCCAATCGAAATCGAGCTTGATGGCGTTGAGCCACCTGATGTCCTCGCTTTTGCGGCTGAAGGGGTAAAGCGACGTTGAATTGATGGAAAAGTAGCTGTCGGCCCCAAGTTGCGGAACCATGTCCGCCCACCTGTCTCGCAATTCCGAAGCCGGAACAGCGCCGAGGGTTTTGAGAGTACTTAGTTTTACGCGGCGGCCTCCACGATCCGTGTAGCTCGAAGGATCAAGTTCGGTGCGCTTGCGCAGAAAATGGACCACCGCGTCAGGGCCGCTGTGCAAATACAGAAGCGCCTCAAGCGGTTCGAGAGCGACCATGTGCTTGCAGAGGAATTCTGTAGGTGGATCAACTGTCAGGAGCGAATTGCGGAGACGTACATTGCTCCCGGCCTCGGCGATGATTGGAAAGAGTGCTTCGGACGGGTTGCCTTCGCAACGGCTATATGAGAGCCTATGCATGCTAAGCGTGTAAAACTTTTTGTCCCTCTTCTGAGGAGGGAATCTAAAACGGGCACCTTCCACGGGTGCCCGTGTTTACTAGTCCTGCTTTTGCTGGTTCTGGTCTTACTCGGCGTGCCGCCTGGCTATCCTGGCAGGAGCAGGCCCTGGCGACTTCCCGCCATCCTGAATTACCTTCTCCAGTTCTTGCTCACGAATCATTGTTCGCCCGCCGACCTTGGTACGCTGAAGCCTGCCCTGGCTGAGCCACGCATGGATCGTCCACTTGCTGATCCCTCCGAGGCGGCGTGCGGCCTCGTCGATCGACAAAAGCTGGTTCATACAACCTCCAATAGGTCCGTCTGTGAGAATGCTACCGTCAGCATGCCCATAAGCTGCTATACTTTCTAACGTACGTATACACAAAGTAGGCATACGTCATAAAAGCGGACGCGAGTCGATCCAAGCGGCAATGACCCAGAAGCGAAGACGCACTAAGAGAGCGCCCCGCAATTACAGGGGAGAGTACGACGGCGGGAAATTGGCAGCGTGGTTGAACGGCGAAGAGGAAATGGATGATTTTCTCATTTGGCAGGCCCGTGAAAGCCCAGATGAGTTTACCGAAGCTTTCAAGGAATCCCGAAATAACGTGCTCTCGGTGATCGAAACAATCCGCGAACTGGAGGCATTATCAGAAAAGTACGGGCCAGCTGCCAGCTGGACAGAACTCCCTAAAGACGTCGAACAAGAAGAGCATCTCTTAACCATGATGCTCGGCGAATACTCGTTCTCACCCACACTCGGTTGGGTTAGGGGCGAAGGTTTTAAGTGGGATGAATACAATGCCGGACACCGCCCAGCCGATGAAACGTGGTTGATACGACAGGTAACGAATTTGTCTGCAGCTGGGCTGCTTGGCCGAATTCGCAAGTGCTCGTGCGGTCTGTGGTTTTTCGCTCGATTCGCACACCAAGTGTCACATTCATCGAAATGTCGGCGCAATCTGTATGAAAAGACGGATTCGTATCGTGCTCACCGGCGGGAGAAGGCACGAGAGTATTACCGGCTGCACAAGACCAAAAACATAAGGTGAAGAAACGTCATACACACCCTGTTTAAACAAAAAGGCCCAGGGCAAGGCGAGCAAGATGAATCGGAGGGGGCATCGTGTCGATCTTTAAGCGTGGGCGAATCTACTGGTACAAGTTCACTTGCAACGGCGAGGCCATTCGGGAATCTACGCGCCAGACAAACCAGCACACGGCGCGAGATATGGAGTCTGCGCATCGTACATCGCTGGCAAAGGGGGAAGTGGGGATTCGCGACAAGAAACGTGTCATGACGCTTGCCGAGTTCTGTGACGACCGTTTCGAACCATGGGCTAAGGCGAGGTTCGGGAAATCGTCACCTAAGACTTGGCTCGATTTCTACCGAGTTGGTCTGCGTGCGATCCGAAACTACAGATCCCTTGCAAGCCTTCGGCTGGACGAGATAACGAGCGAACGTGCTGCGGAGTTTGCGGCGTACCGCCAGTCTCAAGGCTTGCAGGTGAGTACGGTCAACAGTTCCCTTCGCGTCTTACGTCGGATGCTGCGACTAGCTGTCGAGTGGGGCGAGTTGCAGTCAGCGCCGACAATAAAGCGGCTCCCCGGCGAGCGTCATCGGGAACATGTTGTCAGTTATGACGAAGAGGCCCGCTATCTTGGCGCTGGGTCTGAGCTGCTAGCTTCGATTTCGACGGTCCTGATTGATACAGGGATGCGCCCTGAAGAATGCTACCGCCTGCGATGGGAGTCGATTACATGGGTGAACGGGCGGAATGGGACGCTGCTTGTTACGCACGGAAAGACGGCTGCCGCCCGCCGTATGCTCCCGATCACACCACGGGTCAGAGCAATTCTTGAAGCCCGCTGGGAGCACTCGGGGAAGCCGCTAGAGGGCTGGATATGGCCTGCGCCGACCTTGAGTGGGCACGTCGAACCGTCCAGCCTTAAGAAACAGCACAGAAAGACTCTGCGACTGGCTGGTGTTCGTCCGTTTGTGCTGTACAGCCTCCGCCACACGTTCCTGACTAGGCTCGGGGAATCCGGGTGTGACGCTTGGACGTTGGCGCGTATAGCAGGGCACAGCTCGATCACGATCTCAAGCCGGTACGTTCACCCTTCAGAGGATGCAGTCCTATCCGCGATGTCTAGGTTGGGTGGGCACAAAACTGGGCACAGCGTTGAACTAGAAGATTGCGAACCTACGTCGAAGGTCTCGTTATCCGCGTGAACTGGCAGAGGGTTAGTTGGTCGGGGCGATAGGATTTGAACCTACGACCCCCTGCGCCCAAGGCAGGTGCGCTACCAGGCTGCGCTACGCCCCGACTGTCATGCTGATCTTTTTCCATTATATCTAACGCCTTAGGTTTGTCGGGCGCGTATCGTCGCCGTCAAAGAGGCGGGTTATAATTCCAAGCGCGATGATTCAGAACCCCCGCTATGCCCTGGTGGCTTACGTCCGCAGTCCGGCTGGGGAGTTTGTCGAGCGGCTTCGGCAGGAGTTGCATCCAGCTCTGCCTCATTTGGCCGCCCATCTCACCGTGCTCCCACCTCGCCTGTTGCAAGGCAGCGAACTGTCAGCACTGGAGACCCTGGAGGAAGTCTGCAGCCATGTGGAACCCTTCGAAGTTACTTTGGCGGACGTCGAAACTTTCCTTCCGGTGACATCAACGGTTTTCATCCGAGTGGGGCATGGGGCGTACCGCGTGCAGGAGTTGCACGACCAGCTGAATACGTTGGTCCTGGCTGCGGAGGAAGAGTGGCCCTACATGCCCCACCTCACCATTGTGAAAATGAGCGACCCGGCCCAGGCACAGGCGGCATATACTGTGGCCCGCGACCGTTGGGCTCAATTCGCTGGCAGTCGTCGCGTCGCGGTGAAAGAGTTAACTTTTGTGCGCGAAGAAGAGTCTAATTGCTGGGTGGATCTTGCCGGCATCCAGCTGGGTCGCAGCCTGGTCTCTCCCCACCGCTAAACCCCGTTTTTCTAATCTGTTACATCTACCCGGTGTTCCGCCTAACCTCGCCTCGGGCTGGTTCCCACTTCCGGAAGTACATGTCCCTCTCGTGCATTGCCAAAGAGCGCAATCGCAGCGTAAATAAGAAGTTGGATTGCTCGGCGAATGCCGCTTCCCTAGCGGTTCTAGCTCTCACCGGGGGCTCATGCAAATCGGAGTTTACGGATCGGGATACCTGGGCACGGTGGTTTCGGCCTGCCTGGCAGACTTCGGAACTCCAGTAACTTGTTGTCACCCTGACAGCTCGCGCATGGTAGAGATGGCCCAGGGCAATATTCCCTTCTTCGAAAAGAATCTGGCCGAGGTGATCAAGCGCAATGTGCGCTCCGGCCGCCTCCAGTACTCGACCGACATGGAATCATTTGCCCGCAAGGCGCAGGTGATTTTTCTGGCAGAGGATACTCCGCAGCATCTGGCGGACTTGGCCAACCGTATAGCACGCCTGGCGCCGAAGCCCCCCGTTCTCTCGATTGTTACACCGGTTGCAGTCGGCACTGCCACTGGGGTTGAGCAAGGCCTGCGAGAGGCCGTTCTACGCGCGACGATCGTCTCGCAGCCGGTATTCTTTACACCAGGTTGCGCGGTGGAAGATTTCAATTGGCCCGATCGCATTATCCTGGGAACATCCTCCAACGACGCCGTGTTGGCCTTGAAACAAATCTTTCACTCGCTGGTCATGCGCGGTGTTCCGGTGATCGTGACCAATCACGAAACCGCTGAACTGGTGCGTGAGTCCGCCACCGCCTTCGTGGCTACGAAGATCTCATTCATCAATGAGCTATCCAGTTTATGCGAGCGCGTGAATGCGGATGCGGTAAACCTTTCGCTCGCCCTGGGGCTGGACAAGAAAATCGCGCCTCGATGCCTGCAGCCCGGAGCGGGCATGGGCGGTTTGTTCGCCGAGTCAGATATGGACTCACTGGCCGAACTGGCGCGTCAGAAAGGCGTCTCGCTCAAGGTGCTCAGCGCAGCGCGGGAAGTGAACCACAGCCTGGCCGACCGGTTGGTTGACAAGATTTCGACCATGGTGAAATCGGTCCAGAATAAAGACGTCGGAATTCTTGGACTGGCGTTCAAACCCAACACCAATTCCGTGGCCGGATCCTCTTCGGTGCGGCTGGCACAAAATCTGATCGCCAGGGGCGCTCGTGTCCGCGCCTACGATCCAGTGGCGATTCCGGACGCGCGCATGGAATTGAACGGCACGGTTCACTACTGTGAAACCGCATACGCCGCAGCCGAAGGCGTTGATGCGCTGGTAGTAGGCACCGGTTGGCCGGAATTTCGCGGCCTCGATTTCGACCGCATCAAACATCTGCTGAAACGTCCCGTCATCGTGGATACCAAAAACCTGCTCGACTCCGTCCGCTTGCGTGCCATGGGATTCGACTACGTCGGCGTCGGCCGCGGATAACAACTCAGCACTGAGAACCGCAAACTCACAACTGAATTTTCTTGTCCTTGCAAAGCTGAAAAAATGGCATCTGATCAGGCGGCTTTTCCCAACCTCCGCCAGCCTGCCCGCCAGTTGCTATAATCGACGGGATACGGTGGGAGTAGCTCAACTGGCAGAGCACCGGACTGTGGCTCCGGACGTTGCGGGTTCGATTCCCGTCTCCCACCCCATATCTAAACGACTTAACAACTCTGCGATCCGTTTGCGATCCGTTAGGCTCTGGGCAAAGCAAGACGCACCACTTTTTCGTGTGCTTCCCGCATGTCCGCTGTGGCTGCATCACCGTAAATGTTCATCGTGGTACGGATGTCCGCATGCCGCATAAGTTTCTGCTGCACGCCGACAGGAGTGCCAACCGAATCCAACCATGAGCGGTGAGTGTGCCGGAAAACGTGTGAGCTAACGTGCCCAATACCCGCCTTCGCAGCCATATCGGTGAGTCTTTCCCACACGTGAGTGTAGCTCAACGGCTGACGGCCTAGCTTCGTTGGGGAAGCAAACATCCAGTCATCCAGTTGAGAGAACTGGGTTGTCTGTCGCCACACTTTCAAGACTTCCAGCAGTTCATCTGCACAGACCATCGTGCGGGCAGAGCATGAAGACTTCACGTCATCCACAATCTGCTTGACCACACCACGCTCTATGCGGATCGTCTTCCCGAGCCAATTCACGTCTTTCCATTTCAGGCCGAGCACTTCAGAGATGCGAAGCCCGAAACTGACAGCGAGTAGGAGTATCGTGCGCCAACAGGCATTGTTGCCGAGTGTTTTCAACAGAGATTGGAATTGCTCGGCAGTCAGACTGCGGGGTTTATGCACACGCTGCGATGCGCTTTTGATCGTGACGAGTTCCATAGGGTTGCGCTGAGTCGGCACGTCACCGCGCCACATTGCGTAATCCCACAGAATGCTGAGAAGCCCACGAATATGCAGCTTGCTCTTAGGTGCCAGACTCAAGGACTGCATCCACAGTTCTACCGGACGGGCCTGTAGGTCTGTGAGTTCGCTATCACCCCAACGCGGCAAGACATGGTTTTCAAGCCAAACCTCATAGCCCCTGCGAGTGCTAGCTCTTGCTGGCATTTTCTCTGCTCGGTACTGCTCAATCAAGGTCCTCACCGTTGGTGTTGCTCTGACTACTGGCTTATCTGGCAGGTGCCTGAGCGATTCGGCTGCCCGCCATGCTGCGCTTTTGGTTGGGAACTCTCTCAGTGTGCCGATGACTTTAGATCGTCTCTTGTCACCTACCCATTGCAGAAAATTCCAAGTTTTTCTTCGTTTGTCGAATACAATACTTCCCGTTTTGTGCCGTGCTGCTCTCATTGAGTCCTCCGAGTCTCCGAGAGCACGGCTGGCGTCATGGATGGTAGCACGGAGTGTTCCATGACAGCGGCGTCTAGATCCTGCATTCGTAGCCGCCAGATGCGGCGCTTCGTGCCGGACAGTGCAAAAGCTTTCACCTTTCCCTGCCGAATCCACGACAACAATGTTCGAGTCTTAATCTTCAAATGGCTGGCAGACTCTTCGGGTGTTAACCAAGTTATTTTTTCTTCCACACGTCCTTTCTTGTAGGGGATTTGTGCAGGAGCCTTTACGCCAGGCCCTGCGCTCGTGTCTTAAGGGCACGCACCCTGTTTATTTCAGTTTTTGTTTGGAAGAAGACCTTATTATGAGCGAGGGTGCAACTGAGCGTTTGGCTTCGAAAAACTTGCGGAGCCAGTGCTGTGATTACCGAAGTTCGGCACGATCGGGCTATTGAACGTGTGCCGGACCCTGAGATTAAAATGGTCGCCTATGCCAGCAGATGACGTATCGTGTACATCGCGTCCGGGTTGCTCCTGCGCAGTGTGTTCGAGCCCATTCGACCTGATCGACGCGGCCCGGGAATACTGCACGGCGTTCTCCGAAAACCAGCAGCTAGGGTCTTGCGATCGTGACGACTACTGGAAGTGGTATCTCGATTCGAGTTGGGATCCCGCGTTCTACGAAAAGAATAGAGCCGCGGTCATCGAGTTCATGAACAGCGAAAACCGTAGGCCGACGGCTTGATGGGCTACGTTACGCACGGATGCCCGCTCGGTTCCTCAGCCTCCACTTAGAAAATGGCCCGAAGATCTGATCCCAGGGCCCCCTAGAGTTATTGGTTTGATGGTTAGTCGCGTTCGGCCTGACGTGGCGCGAACTCCTTATCACCAGATGCTTCGTACGCTACCGCACGCGTGACCGCGCCCTGACGAACCGCATTTGCCCAATCACCGCGTGGACAGAGAATTCCATCCTCCGTACGATGCAGTTTGGCCTTCGGATTTTTCAACGGGGATCCACAAAACTCACAATCAATTACCTCGGCGTATATTTTGTGCCAAGGAACATCGAGTTTCAGTGCCTCGGCCGCGTAATGGTGATCCGGCGTCAATCCTTCAGCAAGAGCCTTTGGATCGGAGACAGACCACGTATTGGCTTGCGTCACGAGACGATTCAGCTCCTGCACCATTGCTGTCTTCGCCTTGGCAACTTCTTCGGGCTTCGGCGGATTGTTAAGCGACCAAAACACACCGCGCTTGGTTAGGTTGTTACCAATCGCTGTCGGGTTTTGAACTTCATTCCATTGAGCATCGACTTGGTCAGAAAGATTGTCCGGGTTGATGATGTCAGCCATGATTCTACGACTGTCGTTCATTTGCACATCGATTTCGTTGGAGTCAATGTTGCCCTTTGGTGTCAGCAAAGGTTGCGGAAGCGAGCAGATCAGTGAGTACTCCTGGCCCGCCGGGCATGGTGCAATCTTCAGCAATTTAATGCTTGGCGGACGGCTGACTTCAAATTTCTGGCCTGAGACAGTGTATAGATAGACCATGTACTGCGGCTCGCGGTTAAATGCGAATGCCTGGGCGTTGAAATCAAAATTCATGTTGTGCCCGCGCGCCATCCCTTCGCTGAGATCCGGGCGCTGACTTGTCGTATGTGTTGCTTGCATATTGAATTCCTATCTGCGTACTGTGTACGCGGTTGTGTTTCCCTGAGTCTTGCTTGAATTACGATTCCGCCCTGAGTACGATCGCCTGAGTTATTATCGAGCTAGTTCTTTCTCCAGCGGACGATGCGAGGGCCGTTAGCTGTTTGAAGAACACCCCGTCCTGACACCTCAAGAGTCTGCCAATCTGTCCCCGTCAATTGTTTGACGCGGTCATCTCTGATGAGATCTTTTGGCTTGGACGGAACGTCGGTCACAGTCGTCAACTTACCCGTCTGCTGAGTGCGCGCTTGATTGGCTTTCGCTGCGACTCGGCCGGCTGCTGAACCTCCGCGGTTGTATCCAGGGTAAATCTTCTGGATCGTCTCACGCACAATGCGATCGGAAATACTCTGAACCTTGGCTGAGTGATATTCCAGGATCTTCGCCTTATCAGGATTTTTCATCTTCATGAGTGCGCTGACCTGGGCTTGGTACGTCTTGTCCTTCGACAAATCAACACGAAGATTGTTCTGAATGGTATCCGCGAGGTGCGTCAGCGTTTCCCGAGGCATTCCTTTGAAGAATGGCATCGCGAGAAACGGCTTGAGGGAGGTTCCGAGTGTTTGCCGGTTGAACTTCTGGGCACCGCCGACGATCTCCTCTTTAGCGGCTTGAACCTTCGACTCTTCGAACTGACGCTTCTCGGTTTGCCAAGCGGCCTCACCTTCTGAACCAGGTTTGCCGGCGAGTTGACCGGTGGTCTTCCGAAGGCCATGATACCAATTGACGATCCCGTTGAGGATGTCAGCCATGGCTTTCTTGTCGCCAGCGTTGAAGGCATTGATCAAGCCGTCAATCGCGCCGCCATCCTTACCACCAAGAAGATTGACTTCCTGAAGACTCTGAAGGAAGTGGGGTGCCATGGTTTTAAAGTAGGCAGCCTGGTCAACTGTGCGCAGTTTATCCAGGAACGCCGGACCCAATTTGCCAAGCGCTTCCAGGTTGCCTGAACTCCTGAGATCTTCGACGATGTTGTCTAGGAGCTTAGGATCGCCTGCGTAAAGGAGATTGTCCGATTCCTGAATTGAACTCAACAACTCGGCTGCACCTTCAGGTCCGCCATGAGTGCTCAAAATACGCGCGGCATCTCTGGCTGCTGATACAGTCGGGAAGGCTTTCTGATATTCGCGTGACCGCTCGAATGCCTGATGGAGTTGCTTCACTGCGGCCTGATTTTCGGGCGACGGATCGGTCTCTTTTATGTTTTTGAGGAGGTTACGGATTGCTCCATCCTTGAGATCTCCTGTCGGAGCCTTCTGCTCGCCCTGGCCCGCCAATTGTTGACGTTGGCCTTCGACCTGTTGGCCTTCAGAGCTATCGCTGTTTTCGGTTGATCGAGGAGTGTAATCAGCTCCTGTGTCTGGTGTCTCGACGTCTGCCGAGGGTGTGCTTACTGGGGCAGTGATTCCGGCGTCTCCAGAGGAGGGCATCGCGAAATCAATCAGACTACCTGTATCTGCTGCGGACATATTTCTGAGTTCCTAACGTGCCGCCTTGCACGGCTATCGGCCTGAGCTCCGATGAGATTAGTGGAGTTGCGATTATGTTGTGGGTGAGTAACTAGAACCGGTCTCATAAATGCCTGAGCAGCATCTGCAGGCAGGCGAGGTGGACGAAGCCGAGGAAATTCTCGATATGGTACTCCCATCGGGTGACGAGGCGGCGGAAGTTATGCATCCACGCGAAGAACCTCTCCACTTTCCAGCGCCTGCGGTAGCTGCGCAGCTTACGGCCATCCTGACTCCTGCGCCGGTTGCGCCGGTTGGGCGCGATCATCTCGATGCCGTATTCCTCCTGAAGCGTGCGGTCGAGCGGGTCCGAGTCGTAGGCCTTGTCGCCGAAGAGCCGGGCGGGAAGTTGGTCGAGGAAGCTTCCGGCCAGAACGTACTCTACAAGCTGGCACTCGGCCGGTGAAGCGCTGTCAACAGATACGGCGAGAGGAAGACTGTTACCGGCGGCGACCGCAATGATCTTCGTGCCTTTGCCGCGACGGGTCGGGCCGATGGCGAGGCCCCCTTTTTGGCGCTGGCGAAGGTCGCATCCACGAACGCCTCTTCCAAATTCAGCCGTCCCCGCTTGTGCAGACGCTGGGCCAGCCGCTTCAGCGCCTCTTCAAGCTTGCCGGTGCGAACCCACTGCTGGAATCGACGGTGGCATGTCTGGTACGGCGGATACCTCTCCGGCATCTCGCGCCACTGCGCTCCGGTTCCCAGAATCCAGAGCACCCCGTTGAGCACCGCCCGGGTATCGCGCCACGGGCGGCCGCGATTATCCGCTCGCCGAGCTGGCCGCAGCACCGGTTCCACCACTGTCCACTGTTCATCGTTTAGTTCCCAGCGTCCTGTCACGCGCTTCGCGGTTATCCCAGAGCAGCCCCAGGATCGCACGAAATCGCCTCTCACGTATTTAGCGGGCTTGGCTCCGACCTCAGATTTTGTTTGACGAACTTAACCAATTCCTGCACCCTGCTGCCTATGCTGGATTCGGCTATTCAACGGATGCTCAATGCCTACCCGGCCATCTTCCTCGCCTGCCATCGCCGCCACCTTCGCGCCGACCAGTCTGGCAAAGGCGTTACCGAGCGCCAGGCCAGCGTGCTCGATCATCTCGACCCAGCGCGGCCAACGACCCTGTCGAAGCTCGCCGAGCACATGGGCGTCAGCCGCTCCGCCATGAGCATCATCGTCGCGCGTCTCGTGCGCGGCGGCTACATCGTCCAGTCGCGCGACCACCAGGACGGCCGCCGCGTCGGCCTCACCCTTACCGCGGGCGGAGTGCAGGTGAAGGCCGAGCACAGCGTCCTCGACCCCGAACTGCTGCGCCGGATGCTGGAGCGCATACCCGCTGCCGAGCTCGAAACCTCGCTGCGCGGCCTCGAGTCGCTGGCCAAACACGCGCGGATCCTGCTCCGGCAAAGAAAGAGAGAGCACGACCCATGAAGATCCTTCTCATTGTCGTCGCGTCCATACTTGTCATCGTGATCGCGGCGGTCGGCATCGCCGCCGGCGTCGGCGCCCTCCTGCCCAGGCACCACGTCGCCTCGCGCAGCGCCACCTATCGCGCCACACCGGAGCAGGTCTTCGCGCTCATCTCCGGTCCGCAGAGCTGGCGTCCTGACGTGCTGAGCAGCGAAACCATCGCCGGCCCTGGCGGCCAGGCGCTACTGCGCGAAACCACTCGCGACGGCAACACAATGACCTACGAGGCCTTCGCCGCGAATCCACCGACCTCGATCGGCCGCCGCGTCGTCGGCAAAAACCTGCCGTTCTCCGGTTCCTGGACGTACTCGCTGGCGCTCTCAGCCGGCGGCACTACGGTCCGCATCACCGAGGACGCCGAGGTCTACAATCCCGTTTTCCGCTTCATGTCGCGCTTCGTCATCGGCCAAACCCGCACCATAGATACGTATCTGCGCTCGCTCGGCAAGGCCACAGGCCAGGAAGTCAAGATAAAAGACTAAATATGTCGTTTTATGAGACTGCTTCTAGTTAGATTTGCGGGTTGCTCTTAGGGCCGTGAGGCAAATGGAACAATCATCCTTGCCCAGACCACTAATGCTGATACCTTGGCATTCCAATCTGTGCTGTTCGCTGGGCGCTACCCAACGGATACGCACAGGGTCAACATAGTTTGTGACTGAATGTACTTCAGTTTGTAGTTCCATTTTGCCTTTCCATAATGTGACAGCATTCCAGAACCAAGAAGGCTGCTTTGCTGAAAGTCTTCGTGACCCGCCGTTGCTCTTGGCAGTCTTCACAAAAAATCATCGTTCCAAGGATGCGGCGAGAGGGTTGGTTGACCTTCTCCGGTTTGATGATATCGCTCATAGCGAAGACATCGTTCTGCAGCCGCTGGGCAATCCGCTGTTCGTATGACATCAGTCCTCCGGCGTAATCCCGATCGCTTCGAGTTCTTGCTTCGAGACGGCCTCGCGCTTGGTCTCTACATGTTGCTCCTGATTCTCTTCTCCCACCACGACCTTTCCTGAATCATCGGCGGCGGCCTCGACCTGCGTATCGCGCGATTGCGATGCCTCCGAGATACAACGCTAATATTGCGATTGCGGTTAGGCGCACGAATAGCCGTCTCTGGCCGCATCGGCCAATTCGGCCCGGCATGTCTCAGCGACCGTATCTGAGACGGTGGAATGTTCGAGTGCGTCGATGACACACTGATCATGATCTAATGCATTGCGGTCCGAATTCAGGAGGAATATTCCGTTGCCGATCTCTTCATCGTCAGCGAACGAATTGTTCGTTTGGATGCGGTCCCAGTTGGCTTTCTCCTCGGCGGTCATGTTGACATAGGCTGGGACGACGAGTTCGAGAACCGGTCGGTCTTTCGGATCTAGGGCGGCGCGTGCGGCTTGACATCGCGCAATTTCGGCACGTAGTGCTTCAGTTTGAGTTCTTGACATGAGTCTCCTTCGTGATTAACTTTTTGTATTCGTGGAATCTCCTGACGAATTCCGCGACTGCTCTCGATCGTGTTCGGATTTGGTCGGAGGGCGGATATTTCCGTGCATAGAACTTGGTCAGTCGTTCGCTTTCGCGATCCCGGATCGGGTACTCATGCTGCAAACATGTGTCTCCGTAGCCCGACCATACTTCACCTTGGCGTGAGCGTTTATCCGCATGGTGAATCTTCATTCGCTCGGCTCGAGTCGGAAGTGGAATTCCGAGAGACTTGCTCATCGCGGCGTAGATGTGTTCTTCGGTCTTGCGATTCTCCGCAACTTTGTGCTGTGAGCTGATGTCGCCCAACTCCCGTTCTCCCATGTCGTGGATCAAACCGAAGAGTTTGCAGGACGGCTGCAGGAAATCGGCGACGCAAAGTGAATGGAGTAGAACACTTTGGAATTTTGAACAACCCGCATATCTGCAAATCTTGGCTAGCGCCTCACCGATTTGGCGAGGGGTGACACAGTACCGCGACTTCAGTCGCGACTTTCCCCGATCGCGGAATCTTCCATCGATCGGTATAGCAGCGATAATGCTTGGTGCTCGGCGATGCGTTCCATCGCGGCGCGTTTCGGATCCGTGCGGATCGCATATTGGGAATTGTGAATTTCAAAGGCGGCAGCGATCGTCGCTACAATTTGACGAACATCGATCTCTCGACTTCCGGTGTATTCTGCGTCGAACAGTTCGTTTGCCAACAATGTGGCGCGCTCTTGCAAAGTCAAGGTCATCGGTCCTCCTAATATCTCGGCGTCAGTGCAAAATCGCCGCGACCATATATGGTGCGCGGACCTGGCTGAACCGGGATGACGATTGAAGTACTGATTGCTTTGGTCGGAATCTCGCGCGGCGGTGTAGGCTGCGGCTTAGCTTTCTTGCGGTTGCGTCTGGACATTGGACTCGGTCTCCTCAGGTTGCGTACTGAAGAGCGCTTCGTCTTCGGTCATAGGTTCGATTACGGTCTCGACTGTCTCGGACCCGGGTACGATGGTCTGCACCGGCTCGACCGGAATTTCTGGTTCACGGTTGCGCAAGGTGTACTCAAGCGCGCCCAGTATGCTGTCATGACTGCAACCGCGCGTTTTGGTCATCTTGAAGTAAGCCTCAGCGACTCCTGAGACCATGAATTCCGTGGCTAATGCTGCGACCCGGTTGTAGTTCAAAGGGAAACCAAGATCTGCTTTGGCGATCTTCAAGAACTGATCTAGCTCGTTTGGATCCACGAAATGAAGTTTCCCAGGCGTGCCGAGGACAGGCGCGACAGGCGCTGGATCCGGTTGCGGTGCGTATTGACCCGACGCAGGTTCCCGGGTCGCGTTGTAGTCCGGCGAATTGTCACGCTGAAGGATGCGTCGGATTGCGGGCGAACCCCAAGTTCCTTCTAAGCCTGATGCTGGTACCTCGATCCCGGTATTCTCGCTGGCATTTGGAACAGCTTCCACAAGTAGAGGTCGTTCCAACTCTGTAAGGAGCTGGGCATTCTCTTGTTCTTGGCGGAAGGCGTCGTCCTGCGCTTTTTTAACTCTGGCTGCGTCAGCCTTGCGTTGTCGATCAAGACTCTCTTGGAGAATAACCTCAGTTTGGACTCTGATCGATTCTGCGCGACGTGCTGCCTGCTCAGCGATCTCGGCTGCTTCTTTGTCTGCTCTGATCTTCGCCCACTTCTCTTCATTGGCCCGAATTGCTGCGCGCTGAGCCGCAAGTTCCAACTCCTGTTTGAGTCGGAGTGCCTCTTGAGCCGCGAGTGCTTTGTCTAACGCTGCTTTCTGGATCTGAGCCTTCTGTTCAAGAGCACGACTCAATCTCTCCTGTGCCTCTTTGACTGCCCGTTCAACATCTTGTTCTGAATCTTTGATTTCGTCCATCGAGTGCTTTCCGAGCAGGGCACTTCTGTGCCTGCGCTATATTCTCCCTAAAGAGTGGGCGCGACGCAGAGATCGGTTCGTTTGGCATTAATCGACCGGCCACTCGCGAGCGTTAAAGTAATTGTCGCAGTATCGCCGGACCCGCTGACGCTTGCGATGACGGCCCCGGCTACAGTGGCCATCTGACCGACTGCTACTTTGTTTCCGACCTAATCTGTTGTTGACATAGTTTTCTCCTGGCCTTAGAGGGCGGTTGAAGTTCTTGTTTGTGGTTTGTTGACGCCATTCTTGCACTTGTCGGAGAACAGAGGTGCAGGTGGGCGGTTTCCCGTCCAAGGAGTCAACCAGACTCCGCTTCGCCCAGGCAATCCCCGCGAGTTGGCAATCTCAAATAGCAAAGGGCACTCCGTTGGGCAACGAAGAAGCCCCTCACCTATCGTCATCTAACAAGAGAGATTTTTTAGCCATAAAATCCTATCAGGGCTGGACGGCAGAGACTCAGCTACCCGTCCAGGCACCTTTTGATAGGAAAACTAATGACTATTAACAAAAGCCAGCAGAGAAGCTCTGTTCACCGTCTGGCGGCGTTTGTAGCGTTCATTAATGGCTTGGATTCTTTACTCCGAGTCGTAATGGATATTGTTCTTGTTCTAAAAAACTCGAAGCTGTAGTTACCGAGGCCCGCCTTGTCTTTTATCACACAGGGCGGGTTGTTTATGCAGCCGATTTCTTCTTTAAGATGCCTTTTTGAATCCTCCCCAAAATTGGCCCGTATCTATTCCCAATGGGCAGACGGCCTCTTCTTTTCCATAGGGTTTCGATGCGGTGTCCCAGATTGTGAATCTCGCGTGTCATTTCACGCATGGTGCCCACAAAATATAGACAGCGCCTCTCTAGTCTCCAAACTTTATAACGGAGGCTACACGGGAGAATGCTCGCAAGGACATTTATACAACGTGCCAAGATTGTCCAAGGACATAAGTGTTCTGAGGGCTCCCCTATTACGTGGTTCTCGCTAAGTTCGCTAAAATCAGTCACTCCTAATAGTCTCCTAAGTCAAACACATAAGCATTAAGTTATGTTGGGACTGATCTGCCAGGTTGTCACATTGGCAGGATCTTAGGCGCTTCAGTCGGGAAGAACAATTTGTATAGCAACTGCTCTCACATTTTCTTGGTATAACTACTTAAAATTAGTCTTCGCCCTATCACCCTAGGGCCATAGGGTCAAAACCATGTCGGTGTTTCGGCGTAGTTACAGCATCCAACGCTGTAGCCTAAACAAAGTAAGAACATGTCGTATGTCCCCGGCTAGATCAGTGCTCCCGGACACCGGTTAAACTCCCCTGCTGAGGGACGCTTGGACGGATATTATCGTCCAGCCGAGAGAGGTCTCTGATCCCCACATCCCTGGACGTGCACAATAATTTATTGCAGGTGTGCATTAGAGAGGGCGATGTTCCTCATCCCTACTGGCTACGCGCCAGAACGACTACATGCTCGGAGTCAACCGAGGTAAGGGAATGTAGAACCCTATGTAAAACTCTAAAGTGCGGGCACGGCTTACTCAAGGCCATGAACCGGATCGCAAAGTACAAGGTTCCGACTAGCACGGCTTATTGGCGGATGGAGCGGTACGATGGAGGGATTTACGGAAGCTCGACTTTGCCAGGCCCGAACAACCGTTCAGCAGTTCTGTCGAGCTCTTCTGTGCGCCGTGCGAATTCTTCTTTCTTCGCCGCGATCTCCTCCGACGTCATGGGCTTGAAATTAGGACAAGAAGTCCCGAATTTAGGCGAGCCGAACGCTGGCAGGCATGGGATCTCGCGGAATATCGTTGCAGCTTCTTCGTCTGACATCACGCAGCTCCCTTCAATGACTCGACCAATTTCCAATGCCTCAGCACATGAGATCGTCGGTGGCGGCGTTGTAAAGATGAGAAGCAAATCCTCGACATCAAGTCGGTTCTCGACATCATCCATGATGATCCAGCCGTCTGGATGCACGATCGTCCAGGTAGTGTCGTCGTCGTTGGGGTACGCAATGTACCCGCCAAGTTCGGTCTGTTCGAGAGTGTCCATTTTATCTACCCTTCACTACATAATGGTATTCTGGCCGAAGCCCTTTATTATCTATGGGCTGGCGGGGTGTATTTGGAGAGATGAATTTAGCCAAAATCTACACCTTTTCCAAATTCGGGCCCCGGCCCGGCTGGCCTGATTGGTCGAGCTGGCAGTGCATCGTTCGAGTCTCGTTCTGTGAGTTCTCTTGTTCGTTCTGCTTCGACGGCTTGCGCCATACGTTCGCCTAGCATGATTATTTCAAGGACGCGAAGTACCCAACCGACGTATTTGACCCAGTCCGTAAAGATAGGTTTGTCCTGACTTAGCCGTCCGTCGTTTTTGATCGTCCGTCGTTTGTCTCGCAACGCAATTTTACAAATCTCCTCCACGGTCTTTTGTCGAGCCTCACCCGCAATGTCTGACTTCCACCGCCACGTATCATTGTTGGGGAGATCGTATTTGTCTGCAAGTCTGACGGCAGAAGAGTAGACCGCATCGTACAGTGTCTCGACGGAAAATGTCTGAGTCTCGTCGTTGTAGGATGTCCAGACGTCACTGAATCCTTTTTTGACGGCCAGGGCCCCGAGTCTCTGTCTGACTTTGTATGGAATCGGATCCGTCAGACTCTTCGCAAGATCGATCTTCCCAGATTTCCGGCGGCCTTCAGTTCTCTCCTTCGCTGCTGCTTCAATCGCCGCGCGTTTCGCTTTGAATTCAGGAGAATTTTCTCGTTGCCGTTGAGCTTCTTGCCGGTCGAGCTCCTTCTTCAGCTTGGCGCGATCTCTTTCGACCGCCTCTCCAATCTGTTTCTCCTCTTCAGGAGTCATCGGAGGATAATGCCAAATCTCTTTCGGCGGCGTTGAGCGCTCTGTCGCTTCTTCCCTTGTACCTATAAACGGGCCTTCTATTTCTGAGGGCTTTGTGCGTGGTGTTCCTGGTTGAGAAATTAGACCTTTGCCGATCTGCTGGCTGATATTACCGACCGCTCCTCGACCTAGGTTCTCCTCCTTGAGCCGTTTGATGAACTCATCAGGAGATTCAGTTCGTTCTTTTTGGTCGTCTGTCACTATCCCTTCCTCTCCGCGAATTGGCGCTCTGCAGGAGTTGGCATATTATCTTCATGTCCGCCTTTGATGAACTCTTGAATCACGTCTTCTCGGTATCCTAAGAAACGCCCTTTTTCTAAGTCGCTATTCAGCGAAATAACCGGACCCCACGTTACGACAAAGTCGTGATCGCCCCAATACACAACACGTAATTTCGGAAATCCCGACTCTTTGGACAATTGATCAAATATTCTCTTAGCATCTTCCCAGGTCCAGCAAGGCAAATAGCCGCCTCTTCGGGTACTGCCAACAGGAACTGCTAAGACAGCGAATCCATTCACCTGTACGCTAATTGCATGATTAAGTAAGGATGGGTCAGCTAGTCGATTTCTGTAGTAGGATTCATCGGTTTCGTCCTTCAGTTTCATTTCAACCTTCTTTCTCGTTGCCGATTCCCGATTCCCGCCGGTCGAGCGCTTGCTCTATCGTCCAAAACGAAACCCCAGTCCGATGGCTGGGGTTGTTCTCCGCATCGGTTTTGAATCTCTGGCCGTTCATCTGGCCTATAACAAGAGTGACATACGTTTAGAGCCGCGTGAATAGCCTGTTCGTAACACGTGCTTGGTGACTATCACATGACAGTGTTTCTAAGTAGGGCCGGGGTGTCGTGTTTTTTGGGCAGCTTTCTACTTGGCGGCATCGAGATCTGAGGGAGTACGCTGAGGAAGCTGAGGAGGAACTATGAACTGGTCAGAACCAGACATTGATCCTGAATTGGAAGAGACATTGAAAGCGTTCCTTGAAGAATGGGAACGTAATCCGCCGAAGCATGGCGGGCATTGGACCGGGCAAACAAGTAAACCTGATTATGGCCTGCTGCGAGTTGCCGCGGAAATTGTCGAGGCTGGGTACAAAGAACTGATGAAATACCGCCATCCTGACTGCTGCCTTGGAGATTCTAGTCAGTTACAGAAATTGAATGCGGCGAGAGCCTGGCTCCGGGACCGATCTCAAAAGTAGCCCCTAGGGGTAGGGCGTACGAGATACGGTCGCACGGCAGTCCTCAGGAGAAAAAAATCCTACCCCTTCCCTTAGAAAAAAGGGGGAGCCCTACCTGTCCGAATTGAAGATTTTTTGCCCAGGGAAAACTCACCAAGGACAGGCCCGAAGATCGTATTGCCACGAGATCCCCGGACGCAGTTTTGGCCGGACGGAGTAGTATCTCAACCAACAACTCACGACAAACCAGAGGAGAACACCCCGTGACAGTATACGGAAGCGATTCATTCACCATTGACCGTCTGCTTAAACGTTGGAAAGAAGGTACTGGCGGATCTGAAACTCGTTACGACGTAATCGAAGCTATGATCTCCAATCATGGCCCCTTGAAGACTGAGGCTGCCATTGAGGACATGATTGTCCAGCAAGCGACATCCCGTGTAGGTGTAGACGCCCAGATAAAACGAGTGCAAGACTACCTCGCCAAAATGGGCAAGGCTTTAACCGAAGGAACTCCCAGATTCCTGCCGTGCGAGAAATTGAAATGGACAAGAGCAATCGTTCTAAGCGTTCTGATTCTGGGGAGGAGTTCCGTTTGCTACCAGGTGGTCAACTGAAATCCAACATTCGGCGCAAACTCAAGGCCAAGGGACCGGAGCCACTACTCAAAGTGCGTGCCGACTATCTGCACACCATCTCTCTGACTAACCGAGTGCTAAAAGAAGATAGTAAGGGCAATACCTAGCTCCCAGGGCTGGAACCTCCGGGTGGGTTTCCACTAGGAACTAAACTACATCTCGGTCAAACGTGAAACTGAGAAAACGCCGGGTCAGGATCATCCCCAAACTCAATTGTTGCCAAGTCGTCATCTTCCTCAGGCTGCCGCTCGATGGTGACCTTCGAGATGGGCCTTCCTTCGGAAAACATCCTCCTGAACGGATTCTCGCTCGGTTTCAGCCGATACGCTTTTTCAAACTCACTAGCCGTTCTCACTCCAGCAAGTAATTCCAAGAGCATTCGTGCTGACATCTTCACATATCCTCCTCTTTCCAACCGCGAGTATCGTCCCGACTTACCATCGCCTGATTTCAGATGGTGGAGGGGCACGGGCGGGTGTGAACTCAGGTCGGGGCAATAATTGATGGATTCTGGAAATGACCTGAGTCAACGGACCAGGGTCAATCGGCCGCTTAGGATTGAAATCCAGCTTCACTTCTATCAACACTTGCGAGTTGGACTCGCGCACTACCAGACGGACTACAAAAGTCACCGAATGGGACTTACGCAAAAACTCTCGGACTATTTCATTCGCACTGTAGGCAGCAAAACTTCCTGTAGTCGAGCGCAGCACGTTACAGTCGCCATCGCACAGAAACACGCCGGTCACCCCTTTGTAGCCGGTAGCTTTCAGTTGTGCAGCTTTTGTCTTCAGCGCCTTGTAGATCGTGTTTTGGTCAATGACGTTCGCAATCTCGAACGAAAGATGATTAAGAGTTGCCATTCCGCGCCTGGTGGGGTCGTATTCAAAGTGAACTCCCGTGTCAGCGGCAATAACGTCAAATCTCTGGTTCTGTTCCGGGTTATTCGATACCTTTTCGAGGAAAGCTCTAAATCCAGAGTTGAAGATTTTCGTTGGCCACTCACTCTGTCTTGGCAGCTTTAATCTAGGCTTTTCCTTTGATCCACGATAAAAGGAGAGCGAGTACGGATCGATCTGAACGTCGAATCCTCCACCTTCAAACAATCGTCGCTTACTCAAGTGCCGCCAGAACTCACTCTGTAGGGCATGGACAGGATTCCGTTCACGCAGCCCGCCGTCCGACAGGGTTGTTATATCCGCAAGGAACTCAAGAGGTGGGTCGCTGGATTTGAATAGCAAATCAGGTTGATGCGTACGCATTCTCTTCTCGTATTCGACTGTACCAACCTTGCTCGCAGCATTTAGGACAGCCAGCTCCCACTCCGTAGATAGGTAATGAGGATCATCGTAGGTGTTTAGCAAATTGCACTTGTTCTCCGCTTCCTTCGGTCCTAGGAATACGGCATTCTCAGTTAGAACGCTCTGGAGACACCTTCGACCGAATAGCGCCATTACAGCCTCTCTAACTCCTAAGTCGCCTTGCCGAACACGTTGTCAATCTTCCGCATGATCCGCTCAGCCCACTGAACCGCAGCGGCAACCATCTTGTCCGTTCGCGGACTTCCCTGCGGTGCACCGAATAAATCGTCTGCCGTATCCAGATGCCGAGACACGAGAATTGAAGCCATGATCCCGAGGACTCGTTTGCGGCTTTCGTCCATAGCGTTTACCTTAGCCCCAGGCGAGTATGCGTGCCGCACCTGAAGAAGCAACAAAGCGTGCACAAATTTGTGTGCAATGCTCTTGCGTTTAGATATTCTACATTAAGCGAATAAAAAGCGAAATGTCACAAAAATCAACAATTGAATGGACTGATGCAACTTGGAATCCCGTGCGCGGTTGCACAAAAATCAGCCCCGGATGCAAGCACTGCTATGCGGAGGTATTCGCAGAGCGTTTCCGTGGTGTACCCGGTCACCCCTATGAGCAGGGATTCGATTTGCGCCTTGTGCCCGAGAAATTAGAAGAACCGCTAAAGTGGAGAGCGCCACGCTTCATTTTTGTGAACTCAATGAGCGACCTTTTTCAACCGGGAGTACCAGATGAATACATTGTCAGGGTTGCGGAAGTCATGAACGCGGCCAACTGGCATACACTTCAGGTTCTCACTAAACGCTCTGACCGTATGCGGAATCTACTGAACTCTAAGCTCAGATTCGCAGCGCACTCTGCTCACATCTGGTGGGGTGTGAGTGTTGAGAATCGAAAACATGGTCTGCCCCGCATTGAGCATCTGCGTGCAGCGGATGTTGCCGTGCGCTTTTTGTCCGTGGAACCGTTGTTGGAGGAACTCGGACAGGTGAACTTGTCCGGTATTCACTGGGTGATAGTGGGCGGTGAGAGTGGACACGGTGCCAGACCAATGCAAAGGCAATGGGTCATCTCACTGAAAAATCAGTGCTGGAAAGCAGGAGTGCCGTTCTTCTTCAAGCAATGGGGCGGTGTGCAGAAATCGAAAAACGGGCGTGAATTGGACGGGCGAACCTATGACCAAATGCCTACAGCCCTGCAGGCTACGCAAGTTCCGGGAAAAAGAGTACGATTACAGCGTCCAACAGGCTGAAAAGGATAGGCCTTAGGTCCGAATGAACGCCGTTGAACCCGCCTACTACGGTCGCGAACAGACCGCAGTCAAGCATTTCATTTTGGGTCGTTACCTCACGCCGCTCCCGCTGATAGTGGGCCGCAGTTGGGTTCGGGACATATTGTATGTGGACTGTTGTTCGGGGCCGTGGAACACCGTAACTAACGATTTATCGGACAGTTCCATTGGTATCGCGCTTCGTCAGCTTCGAGAAGCACGCCGGATTTTAACGGCTGAAGGCCGACCGGTCACATTCCGCTGCATCTTCGTTGAAAAGAACCCGGTCGCTTACGCTCAGTTGGAAAAATATTGCGATTCGATTTCGGATATCCAGGTGAAGACGCTGCCCGGCGATTTCGTCGAGCATATCCCGGAGATTCTGCGACTTGTGGTCGCTCGCGAAAACTCTTTCCCATTCTTTTTCATTGATCCTACAGGCTGGTCACCGCTCAAAATCGGTCCGCTCAAACCGTTGCTGCAGTGTGAGCCGGGCGAGGTCCTAATTAACTTCATGACCTCGCACATCCGGCGCTTCCTTGGTCTCGAAGGACAAGATTTCGAGGCCCTGCTCGGAGAGCAGGCGATGGAGGACATTCGTGGTCAAGTCGGCCAGGAACGTGATGACGCTGCTGCGTTCGCCTATGCAGACCAGATAGCTCACGCTGGCAATTTTCAATATGTGTGTACAACGCTGGTGCTGAACCCGCAGTACGATCAGACGCGTTATCATCTCATCTACGCAACTCGGCACCACAAGGGCGTTGAGGTCTTCAAGCAGGTAGAGCATAATGCGACCGAGTTCATGGAGCTGGCGAGGGCTGACGCCCGGCAGCGTGTTCGCATTGACACTTCAAATAATTTGGAACTGTTCCCGTCAGATCAATACGCGGGGGGAAATGATAACTATTTGATGATGCTTCGTAACAGATATCTCAACACAGCACACGCCCGCGTGAAAGACGCGCTACGCCGCAATAAACGTAGGCCGATGCTTTACGACGAAGCCTGGAAAATCGTTTGTCGATTCCCGCTAGTGTGGGAAAGCGATCTCCACAAGTGGATCAAACACGAATGGCGCGACAAGATTAGCGTGCTTGGGATGAAACCTAATCAGCGCGTACCCAAGTGCCAATCAGGACATTCTCTAGTTTGGATTGCGTAAGTTTCAGGACCGTCGCCGGGCGGCTGCGCCCTTTTGTTGTCCGCAAAGCGAGCAGTCATTTGTTACAATCCCAGCCCGAGGGGGACACATGGACATTCTCGCGCAGTTGAAGGCTGCACGTGACAAAGCTGCATTCGAATTGGGTCGATTGGAAGCGGCTGTTTCTGCCCTGTCGGGGATCGGCTCGAACTCAATCAGACCCACCAAGACACGTCGAAAGATGTCGGCTTCTGCTCGGAGAAGAATAAGTCTGGCGCAGAAGGCACGATGGGCAAAATACAATTCGGGTCGGGCGGGTCGAGTGGGTGTACCGAAGCGGCACGTCTCAACAACATCAAGAAGGAAAATGGCGGCTGCCCAACGTGCGAGATGGGCAAGAGTCAACCAAGAGAAAAAGGCGGCTTAAAACTTTAGGACACATAAGGATTCTTGCTCTCTATAGTGGTGGGCTTCGTTATGAAAACATGGCGGCTTCTGGGTTTGACGGTTGCGGGCCTGGCACTTGGAATGCTAATCGCGTTTCATTCTCTGGCCGATAGTCCGGTGAAAATCGGCAACGTGTATACGGATCGGGTCCAATCAGAGACCTCAGACGGAAGCAACTGGCTTTTAAATGGTCGGGACTTCGAGTCGCAGCATTTCAGCCCGCTCAAGAAAGTCACCGACAAGAATGTCGCCGGCCTGGGACTTGCCTGGTTCCTGGATGTCGATAGCACGGTAGGAATTGTTGCAGAACCTCTCGTCGTCGACGGTGTGATTTATGTGAGCGCTCCGCTTTCCAAAGTCTATGCAGTGGATGCGGAGTCTGGGAAATTGCTTTGGAAGTTCGATCCCGAGGTTCGGCTGAACATGGCAATCAACGGCTCTTATTCGGCGCGCACCAATGGCGGCGTGGCGGTGTGGGATGGCAAGGTGTATATCGGCACGGGCGATTGTCGGCTAGTGGCCATGAGCGCGGCTTTCGGACGAAAGATATGGGAGACGCAGGTATGCGACGCGACCGAGACGGGCATAACTGGGGCTCCTCACGTAGCTAAGGGCAAAGTGTTTATGGGTTACAACGGTTCTGACGATGGCGTGCGCGGATCGCTTGCTGCCTTCGATGCCGAGACTGGCAAAGAACTCTGGCGCTTCTGGACTGTTCCAGGAGATCCGGCGAAGCCGTTCGAAAGCAAGGCGCTCGAAATGGCCTCCAAAACCT
Organism: uncultured Acidobacteriota bacterium; assembly: GCA_963696025.1. Lineage (GTDB taxonomy): Bacteria > Acidobacteriota > Terriglobia > Terriglobales > Acidobacteriaceae > JABCYV01. The sequence continues at coordinate 4,120 of CAVOII010000010.1, read as the reverse complement.
GGTCGGGCAAGGACTCGTGGCGGATCGGCGGGGGCGATGTGTGGAATGCGATTACCTATGATCCCGTTACAGATTACGTGCTTTTTGGGACGGCTGGCGCTGGAGTCGATTACGGTGAGCTGGAATCCATCAAGACGAGCGGAGCCAGACTTTTTGCCGGGTGCATCGTTGCAGTGAAGGCGGATACCGGGGAGTACGTCTGGCATTTTCAGACTAGCGCACCGGGCTTGCAGACAGAGAACAACCACATCCTGATGGCTGACATTGACGTGGGTGGCGAGAAACGCCACGTGGCAATGACCGTCCCTAAAAACGGCTTCTTCTACGTGCTCGATGCCAAGACCGGAAAACTGCTATCGGCCAAACCGTTGGTCAAGTTAGTGTGGGCCAATTCCTACGATCTGGAACGCGGACAGCCGGTGGAGGTGCCCGCATCGGCGGGCGGCGGAAAGCAGTGGACGGTTCATAACTGGTGGCCGATGAGTTACAACCCAGGCACGGGGCTGGTTTATGTCCCTGCCACAGATCGGCGGCCCAAAACTAATGCCGCTGTAGTGTCAGGCGAATGGATGAAGCAGACCGAGGGAAGACTCATTGCTTGGGATCCAGTCGGCCAATCGGTACGCTGGTCGGCGGAGGAAGAAATTCCGACGAATGGCGGGGTTCTCTCCACCGCGGGTAATCTGGTTTTCCAGGGGCAGGGCACAGGTGAGTTCGCGGCTTATGCGGCCGATACAGGGTATAAGGTTTGGTCGATTCAAACCGGCTCGGCGATCGAGTCGATTCCCGTCACTTACAGTCTGCGCGGCGAGCAGTACGTGCTGGTTCCGGTGGGATGGGGTTCGGGTTCGCGATTGTTCGCTCCGGCCTGGACCATGGCGACTCCGCGATCGAAGCGCGGGCCGACGCGCCTGCTGGCCTTCAGACTGAATGCGACTACGCCGTTTCCGACTCCACCCGATGTGGTGCCGCCCGTGCCGAAGCCTCCCACACAAACTGCTGACCAGGGAACCGTCCTGCGGGGGAAAGCGCTTTACAGAAAATTCGTTTGCGACGGATGTCACTCACCGGACCTTGATGGAAGCGGAGCTTGGGTGTTAGATGGGGCCGTTCCCGACCTGCGTTATGCGCCGCCTGAAATTCATCACCAGTGGTACGGCATTGTGCTGGGCGGCACGGACTGGGACAAGGGAATGCCGGGATTCGCTAATCCCCCGAAGTTTGCGTTCCCAAATGAAAAGATGACGGCTCAGGACGCGGACGCGATTCACGCCTACGTCATCGACGGTGCGTGGAAGGCCTACAACGCAGAGCAGGGGAAAGCCGCCGGGAACGAACAGAGTCACTGAGCAGTTCGCGACGATTAATGCAGGAGCCGATCGGACCGCTTCGCTGGTGCGATTACTCCCTTAGCTATTCATGTAGGCCGCAGATACAGGTTGCTGCGTCTACTGCAGCTTCGCGTACTCCGCCTTTGCTACTTTCAGGATGGGAATGTCTGGGTCGGCGTCTTTCCAAAGGCCGAAGAAATCCTGATACGCGGTGCGTGAGCCGGCAGTGTCGCCGCTCAAGGCGCGGGCGCCGGCCAGGCCGAGATGGGCCAATGTCATCTGCGGACAGAGGTTCATCAGGCCGCGGTGGTCGAGCATTTTCTGAAACTCGGCTGCGGCTGCTGTGCCTTGACGACTCGCGAGATAAGCCTGGCCGCGCGCGTAGGCAGCGTCCATGCAGTATTGGGCCTCGTAGGGAATGGTCTCCTTAAGGAGATCGAGGGCGGCGGAGGCATTGCCGCAATTCAGTTCGACGACTGCACGGATTGTGGGCACGAAATAGGAGCTGATGAGAATATTCTTCGGATAGCGCTTGGTGAGATCGGCGACGACGGCCTGGGCGCGGGCGGCGTCGCCGGCCCAGGCGAAGGCGAGAGCCGCCTCCGGTTGCACGTTTCGAGTGGAGGTGATGGCCAACGCCGCTATTGCAGCTTCGCGTACTCTGCCTTGGCCTCTTTCAGGATGGGGATGTCGGGGTCGGCGTCTTGTCCAAAGCGCCAAGAAATCCTGGTAAGCAGCCCGCGCTTTGGTCTGGTCACCAGCGAGCGCATCCGCCCGACCGAGTCCCAAGCGAGCTAATGTTCCCGTCGTACAGCTCCAGGTGATTCCGCGATGGTCAATTAGCTTCTGAAACTCCACTGCTGCAGCGCTGCCCTGGCCCGCTGCCAAATAGGCTTCGCCTCGCACGTAAACCGGATACAAACAGTACGGCCCTGCGTCGATAGCGGCTGCCCTAATTCGACCGGACGAGCCGCTTGCAGCATGTCGATAGCTTGCTGAGGTTGCTGGTTGACGAGCGCAATCTGCGCCCGGATGGTGGGAAGCCAGTAGGACTGCACCATGGTGTGATACGGGAAGCGCTTCTGCAAATCCTGTACCAGCGATTCTGCCCGCTTAGCGTCTCCACTTCCTGCCAGCACCAGCGCTCCGAACTCCTGAGCTTCGGGACTGTCAGGCGCTACCTTCATCGCGGCGATGGCCTGCTCCCGAGCATCGGGCTCACCAAAAATCTCTTCACGGAAAGCTCCTTCCAGTTCCCAGATCGAGGCCCCTCCCTTGTTGTCTGCCCGCACAGCCGAATCCACCGCCCTGCGCGTCAGCTCCCGCGCTTTACTCAGATGTCCCGCATAGGCTTCGGTTTCCGCCTCCAGGGCCAGCATCTCATTCGCGACCTCCGGCCGGTCCGTGAACCAGGCGGTCTGCTCGGACATTACCTTTACGTCTGACTGAAGAAAGGCGACTCCATAACGCACCAGATGGAGAAGGTCGTCATCCAGCTTCCGCGTAATAGCGTCATCATAGGTCTTGTGTGCGTCGTCGAGCCGGTTCAGCGCCAGTAAGTCCTGTGCCAGGTTATCGTAAATAATCACATTGTCGGGGTTGAGTCGCAACGACTTCTGCGTTTGCTCCACCGCAGATTCGTATCGCCCTTCTGTGCCGTAAAGAGCTCCCAAGTCGAGGGCTGCAACGTCATCCCTGGGGTAGTTTTCCTCCCATTCTCGAAGAGTTTCAACCCCCTTATCCAGTTCTCCAAAGACGAGCCAGTAGTACAGCGAAGTGATGTGCAGCTTTTCCCGTTCACTGGCACGATCCCGCAGATTGAATGCCTTGGTGAGATATTCATTGGCCCGGTCACTCTGGCCGAGTCCGGAATACATGATTCCGACGCTCTCGATCGCGCTTGCGAAATTGGGGTCAAGTTCGATGGCGTGCTGGTAAAAGGGCAGCGCTGCGGTGGGACCTTTTTCCGCCCCTGCTTTTAGACCCAGGCTGTAAGCTTTGAGCGCCTCGAGTGACGACGTTGTTTCTTGGGGCAGCGGTGTGTCAAACTTCTGCACAGACGCTAATGATTCGCCGAGTTGCGTGCGAATTTTCGTGGCAGCCTCGCCTAGCGCATCCAGCACTTTTTCTTTTCCTGTTGTCGTGGCCTGTTCCTGCGCCAATACGTCTCCGTTTAGACAATTCACCGCCTTGAGCCCCACGATGTATTGCCCGCCCAGGCTTGCGATTGAACCTGCGATATACGCCTTGCTGTCGGCGCGCTGGCATAGTTCGCGCGCCACATCGGTGCTCAGTTGTGTGTCAGCCGGGCGGGTCATCATTTTGAGCGTGGCCGCAACCCGATCATCGGAGAGGACATTCAGGAAGGGCGATTGCCGCAACGACACTCCCAAGGCCTGCTTCAGGGTGTCATTGAAGATGGGGTCGCCCGTGGTGTTGGCAAAATCGCTGAGAACGATCGTATCTTTTTCGGTGAGCTTGGAAGCATGGTACTGATAATAAAAATAGCCTGCTCCCACGAGAACAGCAATGAGCAGGGTAACAGGAACAAGAATTTTCCATAGGCTCCGGCCGCTGGCCGGGAGCTCGATGCCCTTCGCAGAAACGGATGACGCACTAACGGGAGAAGTCACCCCCAAAGGCGGTGGTGATGTAGCCGCGGTTGCCGGTAGCCCAACTTCATGAGCCGCTGATCCCGAGCTCGCCGGTACGCCGCGACGCGATTCCGCCTCCCGTTTCAGCCGCATTAGGTCGGCCCGCATTTCAGCCGCACCTTGATAGCGTAGCTC
>CAVOII010000009.1:0-371561 GCA_963696025.1 uncultured Acidobacteriota bacterium | reverse complement strand
AAAGCAATACTTTCGGTGTCGGCCCACTGGTACATCGAAGACGCAGCCGTCACCGTGAGCACCGCGCCGAGGACGATCCACGATTTCGGCGGCTTTCCGCGCGAGCTATATCAGGTGCAATATCCCGCGCCCGGTGATCCCGACCTCGCTGCGCGCGTCCAGAAATTGCTTGCTCATGTGCCGGTGCGTCGCGACGACCGCTGGGGTCTCGACCACGGTACTTGGTCGGTTCTGCGCCACGTCTATCCACAAGCCGATATTCCAGTGGTTCAACTCAGCATTGATGAAACGCAACCGCCCTCGTTCCATTACGAAGTCGGCAAGCGCCTGGCGCTCTTACGAGAAGAAGGCATTCTCATCCTCGGCAGCGGCAACATCGTGCACAACCTGCATGCCTATGCTTGGGGACGGCACGCACCGGAGCCGTACGATTGGGCGATCTCGTTTGAAACTCGAGTCCGCGAGCTGCTCCTCGCGGGAGAGTACAAGCCGCTCGTGAATTACGAGGATCAGCTCGGCAGTGAAGCGGAACTAGCAGTGCCCACGCCGGACCATTATGTGCCGCTGCTTTACGTTGCCGGCACTCGCACACCATCCGAGCCGCTCACATTTCCTGTTGAGGGCGTAGATGGCGGTTCGGTCTCGATGCTCGCAGTGCAAGTGGGCTGATTAAAACTGGGGAACACCCTGCCCGCAACGCGAAAGTGGTCCAGAAACGGGCTTCTGGGAACTGCGCGAGCGATAGATTTCCCTCCAAGGGCTGCAAAGAGGCACACTACTCGCACACCTATGCGGCCCAAAAAGCTGGTATTTATCGGTTTGTCGGTCAAGGGATGGATGATCGGCCGTCAGCCGGTCGTAGGTGACTCTTACCGAAACTTGGCGTGCAGCGTCCCCACCGGGATTCGCATCTCCTGTGAGATATCCTGCCAGCTTTTCCCTTCAGTGCGAAGCTGCCTTACTCGCCGCTCGGTCTTAGGGCGCCACACACGCTTCGGCCGGCCGCCGCAACGCCCCTCTCGCTTGGCTTGAGCTAGGCCAGCCTTTACCCGTTCCTGAATCAGAGCACGCTCAAATTCGGCCATCGCCCCGATGACGTGAAACATCAGCTTTCCCGATGGCGTTGTGAGGTCCAAATTATCCCGCAAGCTGATGAACGCGACGCCCAGCGTTTCCCACTCAGCCAAGATATTGACTAAATGTTTGAGGCTACGTCCCAGGCGGTCGAGCTTCCACACGACGACGACGTCAGCTTTACGCTGCTGGCACAGACTGACCACTTCGTCCAAAGCTGGGCGGGACTCGCGAGTGCCGCTGGTCCGGTCCACGAACGTGCCACCCAGAGCTCCCAGCCGCGGCGGGAAGCATATTCGCGCAATTCCGCGAGTTGCATCTCCGGATCTTGCTTGTCTATCGTGCTAACGCGAGCGTACAGGACGGCTCTCATTCAATTAACCCCCTCGCAGGTGACGGTCTAAGTGCAACAATTGGCGCACCTACGATAGGCGGAAAGGTGCATTCAGTAAACAACTGTTTGTCGAACGCCGCCTGTGCTCAGCCAATACTGGCGGTTCGTCTGACAGTCGCAACGACATCCGGCATCCCTGCGACAATGGGGACGGCACGATCTATATGGGGGCCGCCACATCTCGCTTCCAAAAGTCCATTAAATGGACTCATGACAGGCGCATAAAAATTGGTTCAGACAAAGACCTTCTCTGCGATGGCCCGCAATTCATTCAAATCAAAGGAGTTGCTGGCGGAGAGGGGATTGATGCGATGCCAATAACCAATTGCACCTCAATAGCTTGGCGGAACCCTTCCATCAGGGAGCCTGTGCAGCCATCTGTGGATTTGTTGCGAATAGATTCATTTTTTCCTTTGTTCTGTCAGCGTTCTCAACCTCTCGACTGTCGGCTGTTGTTGCGCTAACGGTCGTCTCGAATCGGAAAGCGGTTGATGAACTCGTCGAGTTGCTGATCGGTCAGGTCTGAAGCTCTTCCGTGGAGGAACACCATCTCGACCAGGAGACCATCCGGCCACAACATGCGTTCGCAGGTTGCCGTCTGCAGGTTTAGTGGCCTATCTTTGCAGGAATAGACCATAAGGATTCTTTGGAGATTTGCATTCAGCACCGCCCGGGCGGCTGCTCGTGACTGCAACGACCCGAGCTCGTAGTCGCCCGGTTTCGGGGTGGAATCTGTTGCGCCTTGTTCGATCCCAGTTTTCTTCTTAGGTCGCATGTCGCTCCTGCTCCTGTACAGCTAGTGGGGAAACCATCCAGGCAATGTGCCAGCCCGGGCATAGGCGTCCAGTTCCACGGGTGTCATGCGTTCGAAGAGATCCCTCAGGCTGACCTGTTCGTTCCGCTCAATCCATTGACCTGCACGATTGATTTTGCAATATGCCTGAATTGCGGCGACCACAGCAGAAGCGGTTATTTCGACGTCGCCCGCTTTCTCGATAATGCGCTCCAGGGCGGCACGGACATTGCACTGCCGCTTCGCGAAAAGGCCGAATACATGGGCATGCCGATAGATCGTACTCCGGTCCGCCAGCCCAAATTGCTGCACGAGTGCAGCGGGGCTGCGCCAAGCGACAAACTCAGCTTCGATCTCAATCCGCTCGGAATGGGCACACACAGAACAATTCCGCCGGTGGCGGCCCACGCTTACTGGTTTTTTCTCGCCCATCTTCCCCTAAGCCCTCGGCAACCGCCCTGTTCTCGGTTTGTAACATTGCAGAACCAGAGCCACAAGCGGGTAATGCCTGCCGAGTATTTACCTTGCGGGAACAACCGCTGTGTTCGAGAGCTTCAAAGGCCCTTCGCTCTTGTCTATCTGAACGAATGGTACGAATGCGACCGCGGCTTCATACACCGCGAGCAACAGCGAATAGGTCCGCCTACGGTGCAACCAGCAGAGCGCATTGCGCTCGAGTCAACCGAAACTTCGCGACGCGTTCAGATGAGAAAAAAAAGCAAGAGCAAGAGGCTGAGCAAAGCTCTTGCTAGTAAAACGAGCTCACCGCGGAGCCGCGAATGTAGAGTTTTTTCTTTTCTTCTCCCCGCCATGTCTCATCCAAGGTAAATAGAAATAAGATCATTAAGTGGCCGCCCAGTGTGGCTATCGTTTGTATGAATGAAGCAAAGGCAAGAGCTATCGACGATTTTTATTGCCCAGTTTGTGAATGGGGACCAGTGCAGAAAGGCGAGCTGCGCGATGGAAACATAGTTTACGAATGGCAATACTGTGACGAATGCCGTTGGCAAAGTGAGATCACTCGTTATCAAGTACTGCGATTCGAGTGGGGGACCGCATACAAGATCGACGCAACGATTGTCCGTCCTGATGTCGCTTTGTTTCGGGGGGTGCGTGGCCGACTGCGGCTCACAATCGAGGGTGCCTCCAAGAAGCCACTTTCAAGCGGCGGCCCGTCGGTTTCCCGATTCCTTCCTTCTGCTCCGTGCCCACATTGCGGGTTAGCAATCGAACAGCGTTATGAATTGTGTGAGGACCTCTCCGGTTACTACGCCTCTTGGGGTTGCGAGGCATGTGGATTTCAAAGTGAAGCCATAAAGAACCCTAGTCCGGGAATCTTTATGCATTCTGAGGGCTACAGGTTCGTGTCGTGGCGAGGAAAAAGTTACGAGCTTACCTCGAATCAATCCATCATTATCAAGAAGCTCCACACGCAGTATCTCATCGGCGTGGCAGACATACACCAAGGCGAGCTTTTGAAGGAAATAGGGCAGCCACATAGCCGTGTGCGCGACTCATTCAGGAGTACAAACCGAACACTTTGGGGCACACTGATTATCCATGCCGCTGGTGCGCGGCGCGGTAGCTTGCGGATAAACCTCTAGCGGTAGATTTCCACAGTTGTTGCACCTCTCGCTTTAAATACCCAGTTCCGACACCACATCGCTCAGTGTGTCTGCATTACAAGTACGTGTACGGGACCACACCTCTAGTGGAGGACAACGCCAATGAAAAGCGCTCCAGAAATCTCGCCGCGTGAAGCTGCTGTAAGACTTGGCATCCGATTGGATGTGCTGTATCCATTGCTGCGAATCGGCAGGTTGCGGGCTCGAAAAAAAGACGGGCGTTGGTTGGTGAAAGCCGAGGACGTTGCCGCGAGAGTGCGGGACCAAGCTGGCCGGAAGGCAAATCAACGGGCAGCTAGATTAAAGACCGGCAGGCGTACTGAGTCTCGGGCCCTGCTTTCGCTGCGGCGTTCCGCAACGATACAAGCGGATGCTCGAGCGACACCACAAGCAGACGAACGCCTGTTGTGCTGAACAGTGTCCAGAAGGGATCACCCAATTCTGATCTTCAATAAAAAATCTCGGCGCCCTAACTAGGGAAGCGCCGAGATCTGAAAGGAAACTATGTTATCGAACACTCAGAACTTCTCACATCTCACTTCCCGAATCAAGTCTGATTCCGCGGCTCAACGAAAACCGCTCTCGATCGTGCGAATGTGGCTCGGCGGCCCGCTAAGGCACTTTACTGAGAATTGCTCTAATCACTCGCATCCGGCGTACTCGAGCAAGTTCAGATCCGGTTTCACTGGCGCCTATGTCTGTGAGCGATGCTTACGGATCGTGCCCGGGGTCTTCCGGTCCTGCTCGCAGTGGGTTTGCGACAGATGTCGATCGGCTACAACTTCGCAAGAAATGCCTGTTCCAGGCGGTACACCCTCGGATTCCGCGACAGATGCGCTTATGAGTGATCGACCCTTCCAAGAAAGGGCAAAAGCCGCTATTCCCGAGCCGAAGGCCAATCGGAGGTTGCATGAGTCAAAACGACGTTCGACGTCATAAGCGCGGGCGGAGCAATTGCAGCTCAAGAATAGCGACAGACCCTGTGTGGGACCCGCCTGAATATCCGAAACATGACGGGGGCCTGCGCATGGTCTGTTTTCACAAGGTGCAGGGGCCTGAGTGGCTCTACTCATTTAAACGGTGGTCGCTTCGCATAGAGGGACATTTCATGGATGAGCCAGGTGAGGTCAGCTTCTTCCTCAACATGGGAAGCGGTGAATCTCCAAGCGCGGGCAAGAGCGGAGAATCAAAATTCTTTCATGCTTGGTCGCTAGCAAATGACGGTCCACCGTTTAAGGGCGAAAGAATGAACCCAGCCATCTTCGTCGGCAAATGCTTCATTGCTCGAGTTGAAGACTGTACCCACAACAGCAAAGGAAGGCTGAAAAACGAGGACGAGGTCTACTCCCGAATCACGGAGCTGGTCAAACGGATCGGCCCTGACGCTCCCCCAGACCCCCTCAATCGAGAATCCTTTAATCAAGAATCAAATAATCAACGCAATCAACCCAATCAACCTAATCAAGGGGGCCATAGGAGAGAACCGGGCAGGTTTCCGCCTTCGCCGGGCGGGGTTTCACAAACGCAAACCCGAAAACCAAAGGGCGGGGCTGGATCGAATCCCTCCCCGCTCAGGCCATGATGACACAAACGCGGCAGATACCGAACTCATGCCGCCGCGTCTTTGCCAATTTTTTTGCGCAGATGCAACAAGAGAATAGTTGAGCATTGGACTCTGATGATTGTTACCAGGGCTAGTCCGATAAACCGGCACCGCGCTGCAAGTCAACGTGTGGAGCCAAACAAGAAGGTATGAAGAGAGAAAATCACTTATCTCGTACGCCATTCATAACTGATCGCACAATGGAGTTCTTCACCGAGTCGGAACTCACTGCTCAGATTGGCTACAGTAAACCGCGCTGGCCTGTAGTCCTTGTTAAAGAAATGATCGACAATGCCCTCGACGCCTGCGAGAGCACGGATGTCGCACCTGAGATTGTAGTCACACTCGAACCGGACGCGTTCACGGTCAGCGACAATGGGCCTGGCCTCAAGCCTGAGATCGTCGACCGTTCGCTTGACTACCATGTCCGGATCTCCGACAAGAAATATTATTTGTCACCAACGCGGGGGCAGCTTGGCAACGCGCTCAAGTGCCTTTGGGTGGCACCGTTCGTAGCTAATGGTGAGCGCGGCCTGATTGAGGTCACAGGCCGCAGCTGGTATCACCGCATCGAAGTGAGCCTGGACCGCATCGCTCAAGTGCCTAACATTTCCCACGACAAGGCGCGTTTGGTAAAAAAGGGCACCTGCGTCAAGGTGCATTGGACCGGGATAGCAAGCGTGGAGGCTCAGGACCGGAACGCGGAATTTTACCAAGCCAAGACCATTGCCGAGGCGCTGCGCAATTTGGTGGCCGACTTCAGTGCATTGAACCCCCACACGGCTTTCAAACTCGAACTCCCCAATGGCAAGGTATCCACGTTCCCCGCTTCTGATCCCGGGTGGCGCAAATGGCGTACATCGCAGCCAACCTCGGCACACTGGTACACACCTGCGGATCTGCGGGCGTTGATAGCTGCCTATATCAAACGGGATAAATGCACCACCTTGCGCGATTTTGTAGGCGAATTCGACGGACTAACTGGAACGCAGTATCGCAAGCGCGTGCTCGCCGGAGCCGGGATGTCCACTTGGTGCTTGGACGATCTGGTCGTCGATGGCGACGTTAACATTGCCGCGGTTGAACGCTTGCTGGTTGCCATGCAACAAGCATCGCGCCCGGTCAAACCACAAAGGCTCGGTGTCATCGGTAAAGAGCATTTGCAGGCTGCGCTCGTGGCGCAGGGTGTCGCGCCAGAAGGGTTCACGTACCGGAAAGCGGCCGATATTGGGAAGGACGGTCTGCCCTTCGTCGTTGAGGTCGCATTTGGCCTCGCGACGCTACGTTGTCGGCGGCGTCTAATCGTGGGTCTTAATCACTCGCCCGTCTTCAAAGTCCCGTCAGGGCACCTCAGCGACGTGCTGGCCGATTGCCACGTGCAACGGCACGACCCGGTTGTCTTGCTGATTCACCAAGCCTGCCCACGATTTACGTTCACGGATCACGGAAAAGGGGCGATCGTGTGAGCAGCGAACTGAAAGACATGTTGGCCAAGGCAGTTACGAGCGCCACGAAGGAATTTGCGCGCGCAAAGCGCCGCGCTGCTGCCACTGCCGATAACGACTATCTCTCTGATCGGCAGATCGAACGCTTGCGCCATCGGCATGAGCGAGACGACGTCATAAAGCCCGCTGCCTATAAGGTCATACCGCAAGCTTATGAGCTGGCATCCGGCAACGGAAGGTGGCCTGCCAACGCGAGGCAAATCATGTACCCAGCGCGTTCCTTGGTACTCGCCGAGACAGGTGGGAAGTGCTGGAAAGATTCTGATTACTTCACACAAACATTGCTGCCGGATTACATGCTCGATCATCCGAATGAAACTGCAGGCTGGGACGTCGTCTACGATGCTCGCGGCCATTTGGTCGAACCACACGTTCGCATTCGCCTAGGACTAGGAACACTCGATGTCCGCAAGTACGTTGCGTCTTGGCGCGATGGCAATCCTGCAAAGGACCTGGAGATTGATATTGACGAGATGTACCCGACCAAAGGACCCAACAACCGTTATAGGTTTGCGCTATTTATCGAGAAGGAGGGTTTCGACGCACTACTGGAGCGCAGCCAGATAGCTGACCGTTACGACTTGGCCATCTTCAGCTCCAAAGGCATGTCGACCACCGCAACTAGGCAGTTGGTAGACAAGCTGTCGCAAGTTGGGGTGACACTTCTGGTCATGCACGACTTCGACGTCTCGGGCCTCAGCATCGCGCATAACCTCGGTCACGACACGCGACGCTATAAGTTTCAGGTTGAGCCGACCGTGATAGATCTCGGGTTACGCCTGGTGGACGTGGAGGAAATGCACCTTCAAACGGAGCCAGTTGAGTTTGACCAAATAAAGCATCCCGGCCAAAAGCTTCTCGATTACGGCAGCGTGACTCGCGACGAGATCGATTTCTTAATCGAGGAGCAGGTCGGCTACAAAAAGTGGCGCGGGAAGCGGGTGGAATTGAACGCTCTGACATCGGACCAGTTTGTCCGCTGGCTTGAGGGCAAGCTTGACGAGCACGGTGTAACGAAAGTCATTCCGGACAAAAGGACGCTTGAGGACGCATGGCGTCGAGCACGGGTGCTGGCCAAGGTCAAAGCTGCAATTGTGAAAATTAGAACAGAGCCAAACACACAGCCGATGCCTGCAGATTTAGGTAGGCGCTTGCGCAAGCTATTGCATGACGAGCCAGCACTGTCCTGGGATCAGGCCCTAAGCCGCATTGCTGCGAGGTGCGCATGACGCAGAGGTCGTCCCCGCACTCGGAATACCGATACGCAGAGGTTTACGAATCCGATTTATGCCGAAAGGTCTGATCAATCCGCAATCGACGCCGCACGAACTCACGACGGCGACAACGCACTCGCGGCGCTTGCTACGGTTGAAGCCGGCTGCGCAGTACCTGTCGATGTCACCCGGGAAACTGCGTGCACTCATCCAGGCGCAGGAGATTCCAATCGTGAGGTACGGCGAGAGCGCGCCATGGTTGATCGACGTGCGGGATCTCGACCGCTGGATCGAACGGAACAAGACTTCGATTTGGTGAAGAAGAACCAGTCCGGTAGCGCCTGCGTTGAAGAAAAGACTGTGCTTACACGGTCATTCGGAGAACTGCATGGAGGAGCTGTGGCAACGACAACGCCAGTAAATCCGCGGAGTTGAGGAGTACACTAGAGCCGCACTGGCCGATGCGTCGAACACCGACCAGCGCGTAACCGACCGTCGCCTTACGCGAGGCAACGATGGCTGCTTTCCAAAATACCGCCGCTGTTACTCAATCTCAAGCCTCGTCGCTAGCGACTTCTCAGGCCAACCTCGCTGATTCATTCTCTTCGGCTTCATCCCGGTCTTTGGACCGACATAACATAAGGAGCTTCAAACAATGGAACAACAACCTGAACGACAGCGACGAAACCGCCCGAGAGGGAGCGTTTTTCAGAACGGATCCGCAAACTGGTGGATCAAATTCAGCGATCGCGGAATTCCACGTCGCGAAAATAGCCACTCCAACGACTGGAGAATTGCGGAGAAGTTGCTGCAGCGCCGCTTAGCCGAAGTGACAACGGCAACCTACATTCCCCGCGAGAACATCTGGCTGGATGACTTGTTCAGTGATCTCCTTGAGGAGCACAGAGTCAACGGTCGCAAGAGTACTTCTGACGTTGAGGCCCGGTGGCGTTTACACCTGTCGCCTTTCTTTACCCGAAGGCGCGCGGCAGATGTTACAACCGACCACGTCCGTCGCTACATCTGCCACAGACAGCAGGAGGGCGCGGAAAACGCCACTATTAACCGTGAGTTAGCAGTAATCAAGCGTAGCTTCAATCTGGCTCGGGAGTGCACGCCACCCAAGGTTCGAATCGTGCCGTACATACCTATGCTTAAGGAGTCGAACATTCGTAGGGGCTTCCTAGAGTCGGATCAGTACATCCACCTCGCAGCCGAGTGCACGGACGTTGGCCTCTGGATGCGATCGCTTTTCGAGGTTGGGTTCACGTATGGCTGGCGTCATTCTGAGCTCACAGGGCTGCGTGTACGGCACGTGAATCTGCCCGCCGGGACGATTCGACTGGATCCTGGCACGACGAAAAACGATGATGGAAGAGAAGTAATGATGACCAAGCAGGTCCGCGTCCTCCTGGCGCAATGCGTTCTAGGAAAAAATCCCGATGAGTACGTATTCACTCGTGACAACAATGGACCGGTCGGCGACTTCCGACGGACTTGGGCCAATGTGTGTTGCGGGGCCGGTCTCGGAGAACTGGTTTGCCCGCAATGCGAACAAGCTGTGACGGAGGAGGGCCACTGTAATGCGTGTTCGCACAAATGGAAACGCAACGACCTGAAATATGTCGGGCTGATCTTCCACGATCTGCGGAGGACGGCCGTGCGCAACATGGTGCGAGCCGGAGTGTCCGAACGTGTCGCCATGACCATTAGTGGGCACAAGACTCGCAGCATGTTCGATCGCTACCACATCGTCTCGCGGTCCGACATCGCGGATGCGGCGCTGAAAATGGAGGTGAGCCAGAAGCGCGACGTGGCTGCTCAGAAAAGATCCGATGCGCTGATTTTCGGGCAGAAATCGGGCAGAGTTGCACCAACACCGGGGATTGCTCGCTTAGCGGCTTCTCCTTCTTACCTTCCTAACTAGCTTTACTTCCTGTGGGTTGGATTGGTGCCGGGAGGGGGAGTCGAACCCCCAAGGTACTAAGTACCGGCGGATTTTGAGTCCGCTGCGTCTGCCAGTTCCGCCATCCCGGCTTATCGGAGCTGCTTGAGTTTCCAGTCTAGTTTACACGGTCGGTTTTGTCATGCGCGTGTTTCTGGGTAGTCCTGAATTTTGTGGAGGCTCACGAAACATCGGATTCAATAAACCTTTTTATCCGGGGCCAGTACCTTCGAACGATGTCCTCCGTCCTCACGTGTCCGCCGTGCGTCAGAGAGTTAACTCTCACTCCGGTGCGAGCGGCAAAGCGTTTTACTACTTTGTAAGGAATATAAGGATCATCTTTGGCGTGGAAGATCATTATTTTGGATGCAGTGATTTCCGGAATGTGATACGACGGATTGTAGAAGATGCCGTTGCGCAACTTGTTCCAATTTTTATCCGAAAGGCGATAGCCGTTGCCGAACGCCTGGCGCAGATACGCGGAGTAGCTACGGTTCGAGGTTTCCGCTCTTTCGGAATGTGGAAGGATTGCCCAGTCCACCACCGGACAGTTGGCAATCACTTTTTTCACGCGCGGATCCAACGACGAGAGTATGGCAGCCGCACCACCGAAGCTTCCGCCAATCACGAAAATCTCATCTGGTGACAGTGGAAAGCGCTTGCCAAACGCAACTTCCCTAATTCCGTTGGGTAACTCTTCAATGATGTCGAGGATGTCTTCGTGGGGCGACTTTTCGAGAAACTGCCCATCGCTCTCCCAAGCTCCTCGATACCGGGGATAGAATACCCAATAACCCTTTTCGGACAAGAATGTCATTAAGGGTTGTTTCCGCGGTGTTGACGGCATTCCATCGCACAGAATAATCACTTTCTCGTTCCTCCTGGATCGAACAGGAGGCAGAAATTCCGCAACTATTTCTTCCTTAAATCTGGTCCTGTACATGCTCTTATCTCCAGACATTCGAAGACGAGAATAACTTCTGTGGACAAATGAAACTCCGCTAAAGTAATTTGTCATCCATAGCGCTTATATGAATCGCCTGGTTGACGTTGTCAAAGCCCGTTTTGCGAAGAGTATCAGCCGACGCGAATTCTTGCGGGGAGCTGTCGTCGCCGGTGGGTTGGCCTCAGGTTATGTAAGCGCCATGGCGCGACTGCCGCGCCTAAGTCGCCCACCCAGTCTCGGAGGCCGGGCGGCTTCGAATGAAACCAGCAAGGAACTGATCACTGCAAACGTCGACTTTTTCGTGCGCAATCATTTTGCTACGCCGAAGATCAACAGTGAAGCTTGGAGTCTCGAAATCAGTGGCATCGTTTCCAAGCCGCTCAAGCTGTCATATTCAGACCTACTGCTGACTTCCTCTGTTCGCCGCGTGTTTACTGTGGAGTGCGCAGGAAACCGCTCAGGCGGCACTGGTGTGGGTACAGCCGCGTGGTCCGGAGTGCCTTTGGCGGAGTTACTCAAGCAGGCTGGAGTACGACCGGGCGCAACCACAGCGGTCTTTCATGGGGCTGATTTCGGCGACGGAGAGAACGTGCCAGCGGGTACTCACTTTGCTCGGGCCATTCCGCTGGAGAAGGCAATGGATCTCTCCACGCTGCTGGCGTATGAGATGAACGGTGAGCCATTACCGGCTGATCACGGGTTCCCATTGCGCGCGGTAGTTCCGGGCTGGTACGGGATGGACTCGGTGAAATGGTTGACTCGCGTTGAGATCTCGGACCAGCCCTTTCAAGGATTCTTTCAGCAGGAAGAGTACGTGTCAGTTAAGACGAATGGCGAACGGCGGCCGATCACACGAATGCTCGTTAGCGCAAAAATCCTTCGCCCGTCCGAAGGTGAGGAGATTCGCGGCAAGACATATCGAGTGGAGGGTGCGGCCTGGGCTGGAGAAGGTAACATCGCCAAAGTTGAGTTGCGAGTCGATCCGAGTGGACCCTGGCAATCCGCAATCCTTTCGGCTCCAGCTGTGGCCATGGTGTGGACACCTTGGACCTATGACTGGCAAATCGCGCGTCCCGGACAGCACACGCTGGAGGTTCGCGCAACCGATAATGTTGGCCACACTCAACCGGACATCCGCGACCCCGATCGGAAAGATGCGTACGAGCTCAACACTCCTCATCGAATCAGTGTCACCGTTCGGTCGTGAGCAGTCGGGTTCTGTTCGCTTTGCAGAGTGTTCGAGGATATCAATGAAGCACGTCTCCTTACTGGTTTTTGGAGTCTCACTCCTTTGCTTTTCGATGTTGGCGAAACCGGGAGCAGCCCAATCGGCGAGTCTTTCAGATCTTTCTTCGCAAGGGCGAGCCGCGCTCAGGGAACAGCAATTCGATCGAGCAGAAAGAGTCTATGAGCAGGTCGTCAAGCTGGATCCCCGGTCGGCCGAAGCCCATTCCAACCTTGGCTTGGCGCTCTATATGCAAGCCAGCTATCTGCGAGCGATCAGCGAGTTCGGGAAGGCACTGGAACTTGATCCTCACCTCGATCATGCTCAGGTTCTGTTGGCCTTGAGCTACTTCAATGCTGGGGAGCTTGAGCGGGCGATTCCGTTGCTCGAAAAAGCCTATCAAACCAAGAAAGACGACCCGGTAGTGGTGGCTCATCTGGGGCTGGCCTATCTGAGGCAGGAGAAGGACGACAAAGCTCTCGCGCTGCTCAGCCGTTGGGCTGAACTTGAACCGAACAGTCCCGACGCGTTGTACTTTAAGGGGAAAGCTTCCGTCTACGTAGCTTCGAATTCGTTTGTGCAGTTGACCAAAGTTGCGCCGGACTCATACCGCATGTTTCAGCTAAGGGCTGAGATGCTTCACCAGCAGGGCATGACGCCGGCGGCCATCAATGAGTACAAAAAAGCCATCGCCCAGAAGCCTGACATAGCAGGTCTCCACTATGCTCTGGGATTACTCTATCGGGAAGCTGGGCGGCTTGATGAGGCCCTTGCGGAGTTTAATGAGGAGCTGAAGATTTCGCCGAATGATGCAATGACGGACTTTCTCATCGGCGACGTTTACCGGCAGCAGAATAAATTGGATAGCGCGCAACAATACCTGTCTCAGGCGTTGGATCTCCAACCCGGACTCGCCGATGCCCGGCTCGACCTGGCCAAGATTTACCATACCCAGGGCAAGGTGGATGAGGCCGTTAAACTGCTGCAGCAGGTCGTGGTAGCGAATCCCGACGAGCAGGAAGCTCACTACCTTCTTTTCAGCCTATATAAAGAGCGCGGTCAGATGACGGAAGCGCGCAAAGAATTGCAAACCTTCGAAGAGTTGAAGCGCAAGGCGGCTGATCAGGAACAGAAACGCATGCGGTTCGATTCCATCAATTGAATCAACGTTTCCCCTTCCAGGAAATTCCAGGCGCGCCGATGAATGTCGGCTTGACAAACTAAAGCTCCGCCGATATCTTTTCTAAGCGCTTATTGCAAAACATGAATTTGCGCTGGTTTGAGGCCTGACAAGGCCATTTCGCGAGGTATCCGAAGCGATGTCTAGTGCACCTGTTCTCGCCGCTACGCTGGTCCAACCTGGCCAGTACGAACTCCGCGAGTACCCGCTGCCGGAGCCTGCGCCTGGCTGTGTTCTGGTGAAGATGGAGCTCTCGGGGATCTGCGGCACCGACAAGCACACTTACCAGGGCTACACCACTCAATACGCGGGCAGCGGAGATGGCAAACAGATTCGCTTTCCCATTATTCAGGGCCACGAAAACGTAGGCACAGTCGCGGCCATCGGCGGCAATGGACAGTATGCCGATTTCGAAGGCGTCCCGCTCCAGGTCGGTGATCGGGTCATCGTGGGCGCGAACGTCTCTTGCGGAGAGTGTTATTACTGCCGGCACGACTTTCCCTACTACTTCTGCCAGAACATGACAGACTATGGCAACAACATGTGTGCCGCCGATCCGCCTTATCTCTTTGGTGGCTGGTCGCAGTACATCTACATAGTTCCCAGAAGCTTTCTAGTCAGGGTTCCGGACGAGCTGCCTTCCGAGGTCGCAGTCCTTACCGAGGTCATGGCGGTGACCGTGGGTCTCGACCGCGCCAAGCAGATGTCTGCCTTTCCCAGCGAGGCTTTTCTCTTCGACGATACCGTCGTGATTCTTGGCGTGGGACCGCTCGGTATGTGCTTCTTGATGAAGGCTCGCATGCTGGGAGCAGGAAACATTGTTGCGGTCGATCTCTCCGATTATCGCTTGCAGTTTGCCAAGCGGCTGGGGGCTGACCATGTTCTCAACGTTGCCAACACCACTTTGGCTGACCGGCTGCAATTTGTTCGCGACCTGACCCATGGCCGGGGCGCCGACCTGGTGATCGAAACGGCGGGCGTTCCGCAAGCCGTGCCTGAAGGGCTCGAAATGCTCAGACTGGGAGGACTACTGGTTGAGGCCGGTAACTTTTCCGACTTGGGCGAAGTACCCATAAGCCCTCATCGGCACCTGTGTTCAAAGAGTGTGCGGATTCTGGGCGTTGGCGGTGAGGAACCCGCGAGTTACGGTCCCAGCATGCGCCAGATGGCCCGTTATATGCGCACGTATCCACTGCGAGAATTTGTTTCACACCGCTATCCGCTGCGTGACGTTGAAGCCGCGGTGCACAAATCAATTGCGCCGGATTCCATGAAGGTTGCAATCGCACCTTGGGCCTGACGCCGAATTCCAACCAAATTCAGTGCGGTTCACAATTACGTATTTCCAAGGAGAATTTCCGATGGGGAAACTGGCTATCACTGGCGGCGAGCCGAGTCGAAAAAAGCGCTTTGACGCCTGGCCGATGTACACCGAACGAGAGCGGCAGGGTCTCGAAGATGTTCTGACCAATCACAACTGGGGCGGCCAGCCCTTCCCCGGCAAGCACGCAGACGCGTTTGCCAAGAAGTTTGCCGAGTTCCACACCGCCAAATACGGTCAATGCGTGAATACCGGCACGGTGGCGATCCAAGCGGCTCTTAAAGCAATCGACATTCGCCCTGGCGACGAGGTAATCGTCCCCGCCTACACCTGGGAGGGAACGGTAGGGCCTGTGTTGCTGGTCAACGCGGTTCCAGTTTTCGTCGACATCGACCCCGACACCTACTGCCTGGATGCCAAATTGATCGAGCAGGCGATCACTCCTAAAACCCGTGCCATTCTTCCCGTCCACTTAGGCATGAGATTTGCCGACCTCGATGTGATCATGCCCCTCGCTCAAAAGCACAAACTCAAAGTTATCGAAGACTGTGCGCACGCCCATGGAGGCATGTGGCGTGACCAGGGCGCGGGCTCGATTGGAGATCTGGGTGCCTTCAGTTTTCAATCAAGTAAGTTAATTACGGCTGGCGAGGGCGGAGCCGTCATCACTAACAATCTTGAGTACATTGAGCGGGTCCAGACTTACATCAATGCCGGACGAGCCAGCGTAACTGACAAGTTCCATCACCGCATAATCGGATTTAATTACCGGCTGGGCGAATTTCAAGCCGCGGTGTTGGGTGCGCAGCTTGAGCGCCTTCCTGAGCAGACGCAGGTTCGCCAGACCAATATGTCGTACTTTGAATCGCGCCTTGGAAATACCCGTGGCCTGGGATTGCTGAAGGCTGAACCTCGTATCACACGCCTGGCCCCTTATGGTTACGTGATGAAATATTTTGCTGAGCAGATGAAAGAAATTCCGCGCGCCGCCTTTGTCGCAGCGCTCCAGTTGGAAGGCATACCGTGCGATGGTCTTTTCTACGAGCCGGTCTATAAGAGCTCGCTGTTCCCACTGAATCCTGCGGACTTTCCGGCTTTGAGCTGGGGTCGGACCGCGCCGCTCGATCTGCGAAAGATGTACAAATGCCCTGTTTCGGAGCGCGCCGCATACCACGAGGCGATCTGGTTCTCGCATCATCTTTTTCTCGGCGGCAAGGAAAACGTCGATAGCATTGCGGGCGCGATTTTCAAGGTACTCGAGAACATCGAAGAACTTAGAGGACTCGAACACCGCGCCATCAAGGCCCAGGGCATGAGCCGCGCCGACCGGGAAAGCTGAGGGGAGGGCGGCAGCGCTGCAGTCCAGGGGAATCTTTCAATGTCACCGGGAAAACGAATCGGGTTCGCGGTGGTCGGTCTGGGAAGCATTTCTCAAGTCGCGGTGCTGCCGGCGTTTGCCCATAGCAAGAAAGCTGCGTTGGTTGCGGTTGTTAGTGGCCGCAAGGAAAAAGCCTGGACGCTCGCACTACAGTTCAACGCTAGTCAAGCGTTCACCTACGATGAGTTTTCTGAATGCCTGCAGAACCCTCAGATCGAGGCAGTCTATATCGCAACCCCGCCGGGCGAGCACGAGAAATACGCGGTCCAGGCGGCAAAAGCCGGCAAGCATGTAATCAGCGAAAAGCCTTTGGCCGCCAGCGTCCAACAGGCTCGAAACATGGTCGGAGCCTGTCGCCGTGGCAAAGTGCTGTTCATGACCGCCTATCGAAAGTACTTCGAACCCAGCACGCTGATGCTCAAGAAAATGATCTCAACCGGCGTGCGGCGGGGGTCCCTTAACAGACCTTGGAGTCTACTGTGTGAATACCAGCCGCTGGTTGGTGGACGAAGACCCAGTTGCGGCCAGCGCTGTGACCTGGGTCCGTGACGGAAGGCGGTATAAAGAGGTCGAAGAGGGTGTTGCATTCCGTCTGGACTTTCCCAGCGGCCTCATCCTGCAAGGAACAGCGGCTTACAGCGCAGCTTTTTCTTCTTTCGTTCACGTTCACGGTGAAAAGGGCTGGGCTGCTTTGTCTCCCGTATTCGCTTTTGAGGAGGAGCGCAGACTCACTGGGAAAATTTCAGGTCACTGGTTGCAGAAGACCTTCAAGCCCATTGATGAATTCGCTCTGGAACTGGATTACTTTGCGACTTGCATCAAGAAAGGCCGCAAATCAGAGCCCGACGGCGAACAGGGTCTGCGAGACCTCGTCATCATTGATGCGATCTATCAAGCGGCGAGGAAAAATGGTTCGGTGAGAATCAAATACTGACCGGAAGAGGACGATCATGGCGAAGTTGGGCATGGGAGTTGTCGGGGTTGGCACAATGGGTAAGCAACATGCCCGGAATATCCGCCGTTTGATTCCGGAGGCTCAACTCATTGCAGTAGCCGACGCCGATTTGAAGCGCGCCCAGGAGGTCGCCGCCGAACTTGAAATCGAGCACTTCTACAACAGTATCGAGGCTCTCGTCGAGCGTAAGGATATCAATGCCATCGTGATCGTGACTCCTGCGAAATTCCATGGTGCCGCAGTGCGCGTCTGTGCTCAGGCCAGCAAGGATATCTTCTGCGAGAAGCCCTTCACGCTGACGGTCGAGGAAGCAGACGAGTTGCTGGATGTCACCAGGAAGGCGGGAGTACGGGTCCAGGTTGGGCATGTGCGCCGCTACGACCCTCCCAATGTAAAGGCCAAGAAACGAATCGAGGCGGGCGAGATTGGCGACCCTGTGATCTTCAAGTCGCTCGCTCGCGATCCCTCGCCCCCGCCGGTCAGTTACATGGCGAGCGGTGTCAACGGGATGTTTTTTCAGGATTCCACCGTCCACGAGTTTGATCTGGGCCGCTGGCTTATGAACGACGAGATTGCCGAGATCCACGCGTATGGCGCGGTCCTCGTCTTTCCAGAGATCGCCCAGTTCAACGACATTGACACGGCCCTGCTCAACATGAAATTTTCGCGAGGAACGCTTGGCGCTGTCGAAAACTACATGCAATCCGGCTACGGCTATGACGTTCGCACGGAGATTGTTGGTTCGAAGGGTACCATTATTATGGGATATCTGCAGCAGACCGCCGAAGTAGTACTGACGGCAGCGGGGGCGAAAACCGACGTGGTGGATCATTTCCTGGTTCGCTTTGCGGATGGTTACCTCAACGAAATGCGTGACTTTGTGCAAACGATTCGGGCTGACCGCGAGCCGAAGGTAGACGGATTCGACGGGCGCCAGGCAGTTGCCGTAGCAGCGGCCGCTGAGCGTTCCTATCGCGAAGGGCGGGCAGTGGTGGTACAAAACCGAACCCGCGCTTCCCGCGCTGCGTAACGCCAGAACCAAGTCAGCGGTGTGCTAATGGTCGGGCTTAACAGGTTGTGAAAGGACGAACTGCTGGATACCGCTGCGGTTACGTTTAAGTTCTTCCTGATGTAGGCTAGACAGCTCCTGGTAGCGGGCGAGTTCCTGGGTCGCCAACTCCATCTTATTCATCTTTCGATAGACTTGGCCCAGTCGATAGTGCGCGATATCGGACTTCGGATCATCGCGAATCACCTCAAGATATTCGTCGACGGCCTTCTGATCCTGCTTTTTTGCCGCGTAAAGACCGCCCAATTCGAGGTGCGCCGCCGCGAATTGCGGCCGCAATCGCGCTGCCTTCTCGAGAAGAGTCTGCGGCCGATCAAACGCGGCCTCATCTCCCTTGGCAAGTTCCGAGTGTAAGAGAGCCGCACCGTAACCGAAGGCAAGCTCCGGGTTTTGCGGATGGTCAGCAGCCAAACGATTCAAACGCGGAAGTAAGGCTTCCCAGTCCTGAGGCGCCAGAAAACTCAGGACGGTATTCCAAGCCTGAAAGACCGCCGGAGAGTCCGGGTCGATTTCGAGGGCCTTCGTGAAGCCATCCGCTGCATCCTTATAGTCCCGTACCGCGTAGTGACTGTAGGCCAACCCTAGATATTGCCGTGACGAAGTGGGGAATTTCTCGGTGCCAACCCGAAAGACCTCGACCGCCGGCCCAAAGGTAAAGTGCGCCAGATACTCCATGCCAAGGTCGAAGTAATACTGCTCGTTGGTGGGATCGAGTTCCACGGCGCGCTGATAGCTCTGAGCAGCTTCCACATATTGTCCCGATTCCTCGTCCACGGTCGCTAGCAGGTGATAGAGCTCGGCCGAAGGTCGTCGCTGCAGCGTTCGTCGGATCAGATCCATCGCTGCCCCAGACTTACCGACGTCCTTGTATGCAAGGGCGAGATTCAGCGCCGCGGCCTCGCTGGATGGGTCCCGCTGTAGGGCCTCCTCAAAACGCGGGATCGCTTCCTGGTACGCGTCGGACGAGGCAAGAAGACGTCCGAGTTCGAGGTCTTGGGCCGCAGAGAGATTCTCGGGCGCCGCCGGCAAGTTTTCTTGGGAGCCACCAGGTTTTGCGGAAAGAGTCACGCGTACCAGCGCCAGATAGATTTCATACGAGTTGGGATTGTTCGCGTAGGCACGCCGATAAAACTGCGAAGCTGCAGTTGTATCCTTTAAGTCTTCAGCGACGACTCCGGCTAATGAGTAATACTTCGCCCCCAATTCAGGTTGCTCAGGTGGCAACATTCGATTCAGAACGCTCTTTGCCGCTGCAGCTTGTTTTGCTTTTTGCAGCGCGAGCGCCCACTCATATCCCGCCTGAAAGTCTCCTTGACGGACATTCCATGCCCTTTGGAGATAACTGACGGCTTCGGCATATTGGTGGAGTGCGGCGAAAGAGGTACCAAGTCCCAGCAACGCGGTAAAGTTTTGCGGTTCTCGTGTCTGCGCTTCGCGAAAGGCATTCACGGCATCTTGATTGCGGCCAAGCTTCGAAAACAACACCCCAAGGTTGTTGTATCCCATGGCCGACTTTGGCGCGAGACGGGTCAGGGTTCGAAAGCTTTCCTCCGCCTCCTGATTGCGGCCGAGTTCGCTGGCGGCAAGACCCTTGAGATTGTAGAGAGACGGGTCACGCGCCCCTGCGTCAATAGCGGCGTCGACTACTGCTAGCGCGTCAGCATTCTTACCGTTTCGAAGAAGATCGAGAGCCTGCGCGTAAGCCGCTTGAGCAGCAGTGGTCTGGGCAATACTCGGGAGCGAGATGGAGAAGATAGCGAGAGCGATTACGGTGAGTGGGAAGCCGATTGCACGATAGTACAAGTTCAAAACGCTTCCTGTGCGACGATCCCCTTGCCTTCCTGGATCACGACCAGTCGATTGGCGGGCACATGGTCCAGTGTTTCTTCTGTTCCGCCCAGCCAACGGACCTGCACACGTGCTTCTTTTGCTGGTCCCAAGCCAAAGTGCAAGCGAAGATCGTTCTGCGAACAAAAACTGCCGCCGCTTCGAACCTCTTGTACCTGGCGCCGGTTGTTCGCGTCGACCACCACACGGGTGCCGATTGCGGCACGGTTGGTCGTGGTCCCGAGCAACTTCACCAGCAACCAGGAGTTCGGGGGCGGCGATTGATTGCGGAGCAAGGAAGGATAATCGTTCAGATTATTGATTACGACACCCGCGCGACCATTGTTAAAGATGTCTCCAAAAGCCACGCCGCGACTGCACCGCGAATCAGCAAAAGCTGGACCAGCCCGATCAGATATATCCTCAAAACGGTTACCGTTGACGTTGCGCAGCAAGATAATCTTGCTTTCCGTCTTTGGAAGCTGATGGTGCGTGCCGGCGCCCGGCGGATAGATTGAGCCGCTGCCGATAAAGATGTCGGGCCGCCCGTCATCATCGAAGTCGATGAAGCCAGTGCCCCATTTCACCGATGTGGTTTCTCCTCCCAGACCGGCGGGAACGGTTACGTCAGTGAAAAAGCCGTTGCCCTCGTTGTGATAGAGGCTCGGCATCTCGTCGGAGAAATTCGTTTTGACAATGTCGAGCAATCCGTCGCCATCATAGTCGACAGAATCCGCCCCCATTCCACCCTGGGTATGGCCATTGGCATCGAAGGCCACACCGGCCAGCATGCCGCTCTCGCGAAAAGTTCCGTTGCGATTGTTCATGAAAAGCAGGCTGGGTGTTGAGTCGTCCGCCACATAGATGTCGGGCCAACCATCATTATCATAGTCACCGACACACGGGCTGAACCCATAGGTGAGACCGGGCTTGCTAATTCCTGACACATCGGACACCTCGGTGAAGGTGCCGTCGCCATTGTTGCGATAGAGAAAGTTCTTCGTCCCTTTGAGTCCAGCGACGCCATAGAGCACCGGGGACTTGTCTCCCACGAGAGCGGGATTGCTCTCATAGAATTTCAGGCCATATTCGTAATCGACGTAATTGCTTACAAAGAGATCGAGGTGACCGTCGCGGTTGTAGTCTACAAATGCCGCTCCCGTGTTCCAGTGATCGCTGGGCTGCATCAGACCGCATTCATGCGTAGCATCGGTGAAAGTGCCATTACCATTGTTGTGATAGAGCACATTCTTTCCGTAGTAAGTGACGAAGAGGTCCAGGTTGCCGTCGTTGTCGTAATCGCCAACGCAGACCCCCTGTCCCCATCCGTGCCGCACCAGTCCTGCCTTCTCGGTGACGTCGGTGAAAGTCCCGTTGCGGTTGTTCCGGTAAAGATGGTTTGTGGGCTCTTCACCCTTGGGGAAATCCTTCAACCCCCATCCATTAACCACAAAAATATCGAGCCAGCCGTCATTGTCGTAATCGAACAGCGCGATGCCTCCGCCTGTGGTCGAGAGCAGGAAGTCTTTGCTTTCGTGACCCACCAGCACCGTTTTGTACAGGAGTCCAGCCTCCTTGGCGACATCAACATAGTGCGGGAAATAGACGGGCGGGACGCCGGACCACAACCCCTCGGCCGGAAACGGACGC
Organism: uncultured Acidobacteriota bacterium; assembly: GCA_963696025.1. GTDB lineage: Bacteria > Acidobacteriota > Terriglobia > Terriglobales > Acidobacteriaceae > JABCYV01. Next base: position 349,857 of record CAVOII010000009.1, on the reverse strand, counting down.
AGGAAACAGCCTGCCGCTGCCGTGGCTAAACTCTGGAGCCACCGTCTTCGGTTCATCATGACAATTCTAGTGCGGGAGTTATTGGCGCGGAAGATTGACGTTGGCGTCTTCTCTTCTTCAGACTCCTAACCTGCGAAGATACTCTCTTCCGGCGATTGCGTTAGCCAAGGGAGCTTCGGCCCCAACGCCGCCGTGCAGCACGTCGGCTTCGACGACAACCCAGCCTTCGTAGTGTCCGTTCTGCAAAAGCGATATCACACGGGGAAAATCCAGACTGCCCTTGCCAAGCGGCGCAAAAACCCCATGCCGTACCGCCTGGTGGAAATTCATCCGCTCGCGACGAGCTTCGACTGCCTTCGCATCGTACATATCTTTCAAATGCACACACCACACCCGGGAGACTTCCTTCTCTAGAAAGGCAACGGCGTCGCCGCCGCCATACACGTAGTGCCCGGTGTCGAGACATAAACCTAACTCATCCGGCGGGAACAGGGAGAACAGGCGGTCAATCTCTTCCGGAGTTTCCACGTGGCTACCGGCATGATGGTGAAACGCCACTCTCAAACCGACTGCTTTGCAGCGCGCGATCACCTCACCAATTGCCTGTGCAGCTGCGCGCCATTCCGGCTCACTCCAGGAGATCGCATTGGCATCGTTACGGCGGCCTGATACGGCGTTCCGGGCTGGAGTGATTTTGTCAGAGAGCACCAGAAGTCGCGCACCAGCCCTGCTAATGAGCGCTGCCGAGCGGGAGACATCGGCCAGGGCCTCGTCACGCACAGACGCATTGCCTAATTCGATGTCCAGAAACGCCGAGCAAAGGGTTAAAGAGCGCTTCCCAAGTTCCTGTTGAAGCACGGCGGGATTGGTTGGCAGGAATCCATACGGACCGAGCTCGGTACCCGAGTATCCAGCTTCGGATATCTCGTCCAGAACCCGACCATATGGATAGTCAGCGGGGAATTCGACATGCTCCATGATTCCCCAATTAATGGGCGCACTAGCTGCGCGAATCGCCATCCTTTATGACCCTCTTATCCAAAGAGGGCACTCACGTCCCCTTGGAGAAATAGATTTTGTGCTACTCCGGTTCTTTAGAACTGAAGCTTGGCTCCGAACTGAATCTCTCGTTGGGCGTCAGGTATCGTCTGGGTGATGGCCGCACCTCCGGCGGCGTTCGAAAACCCGGCGCCGCTACTCCCGCCACCCGATCCCACGTTCGGAAGGTTAAAGTTAGGATGGTTGAAGATGTTAAAGAACTCAGCTCGAAAAACCAGTCCAAATCTCTCACTTAGACGGAACGTCTTGTAGGCTGAAAAATCAAAGTTCACTAGGTCCGGACCGCGCAAGATAGCTCGTCCGGCGTCTCCGAACAAGGTCGCATTTTGCACTTTTCCCGTCGTTGGGTCGATAGCATGCGGGGGAAGCGTGAAAGCCGCCTGGTTAAACCAGCAATCGCGAGTCTGGTGGCCAGGGCGGCTACAACCCAGAGCAGCTTGCTGGGCGATGCCGAAGGAAAAATCTTGAGGGTTGTGAATGATGTCTGGCCGTGGCGGGAAGGCGCCGGTATTGGTTGGGTCGAAGTTAAGGAGAACATCGAAGGCTTCTCCGCTGTGCACTGTCGTTACCCCTGCCACCTGCCAACCGCCAAGAACGGACTGAACTACGGCGTTGGCGTTGCTTCCAAAATGTTTCCCTTTGCCGTAAGGCAATTCGTAAACGTAACTCACCGTCAACTGGTGGCGGAAATCCGGAGTAGTGGGGCCTCTTTCCGCGGCTACGTCGTGGGCGTTCTGAATGTCACACTGATTCACGTTGCCGTCCGCGGTTCCCAATGATTTCGCGTAGGTGTAAGCAGCGAGAACATTGAAGCCGCCCGCGAAACGATGCTCGAGGGAAGTTTGCAGGGCGTTGTAGAACATACTCAGCCGCGCAACGTCCAGCGGCAAGACAATATTCAGGCAGGGCCGAGTGGCGAAATAGGGCCGTCCCTGGTTGAACCCACAGGTGCCTGTCCCAGAGAAATTAGAGTCCAAGGGCTGCAGAGGCTGATTAAGGTTCGACGATTCGTGGTCAAACAGGTTTGAACTGCGAGTGCCCACGTACCCGGCCCGGAACACCCAGTTTTGACTGAATTGCTGTTCAACCGTCAAGTTCCACTCGTAGATCCGCGGAATCCTTCGAACAGGATCGAAGGTTGACCCGATCTTTCCGGTTGTCCGAACCGTGCCTGTTGGATTGTTAGGATCTACTGGGATGAACGTCGCCGGGAAAGCCCCCAGCAACTGATTAGTACTTGGAACGCTAGAAGCAGCGTAGTTGAAGGACTGGACCGCCAGGCTCGGCGGATTCAAACCCAGGTCATCGAAAATATTTCCTTCGGAAGCGTAAAAGATCCCAGCTCCGCTACGGATGACGGTTTTGGGACGCACATTCCAGGCAAAGCCAATGCGCGGCGCCCAGTCTTTCTTGTCGAATCCAACTCCGCCATGAGACGAAGTGTTGACGGTGAGGGTGTTCAGATTAAAGTTGCCGACGGTGGGTCCGCCGGCAGGCGAGCTGACCTCGTACCTCAAGCCCAGATTCAGCGTTAAGTTGGGGGTTACGCGGATATCGTCTTGCACGAACTCCGCGAGATCCCAGTAACGCGTGGGGTCGACGATGCCGAAAAGGTGATCCTGCAGAGTGGAGCTCGGAATTCCAAGTAAGGCATCGGCCAACCCAAGACCCCCCAATGGCACACCTGTATACTGGCCGGAAAAATTGAGCTCGCCGGAGGGCGCGGTCTGCTGGAAGAAGTTCCGTTGCTGGCGCCGGAAGTCAGCGCCGAACTTCAGCGAATGTTTTCCGTGTGTCCAAATCAGAGTGTCGGCCAGCTGGTATATGTTCTCCGCGATAGTTTCCGGCACCCACAGCGAATCCCCGAGCTGCTGGTAACCGCCGATGTTGATCTTGGTCAAACCAGTAGAATTGCCGCCATGGTTGGCATTGGGAATACCCGCGTTATTTCCGGCATTCGATCCGAAATCTAACGGCAGAGTGGCATCCTTGAACCGGAGAAATCCCGCGCGCAGGTCGTTGAGCAAACCGGGATTGAAAATATGACTCCAATCTCCGGCTAGACTTTGTACCTTGTTATCCAGAGTGCTCGACGTGCCGGAGCCTGCGCCTCCGTCGACGTTGGGGAAGTTGGAGGGATTGGTTGCCTTGGGGGTAGCAATCGCGTAATGGGCAAAAAAACGATCATTCGGGGTGATGTTGTAATCGAACCGAGTTTCGAACGCGGTTTCGTCGAACGTGTACTTTCCATTGAAAAGGAAGTTATTGGTGAGTCCTGCCCCGGCAATATTGGGAAGAGGAAATAGATTGACGATATTCTGACCTACGCTGTTGATGTCGTGTGCGGGAATGGTGTTGCCGAAAAAGGTGCCGGGGACGAAAGGGTTAGGAATGTTTACGTTCCCCAAATCACTGAAATTCCCACTGTGCATCAACTGAGTAGGAACGGTGCTGATGAAGGGTTGCTCCTCGCGAATGTCGGAGCGCTGGATCGAACCAAAGATAAAGATTTTGTCTTTTATGATGGGCCCGCCCAACTGGCCACCGTATTGGTTCCGTTGGAAGCCCAACTGACTCGTGGCGAAATAATTGCGTGCGTCCAGTTTGTCATTTCGCAGAAACTCCCACGCCGCACCGTGAATCTGGTTGGTGCCGGAGCGGAGAACGATGTTGACCATCGCGCCGCCACGGCCGAATTCGGCGTTCATTGAGTTTTCTTCTACTCGAAACTCCTGAATGGAATCAGGCGGCGGCTGGATCACGACCGTGCCATTGCCGAATTCGTTGTTGTCCAGTCCATCAAGAAGGAAGTTATTGTCGAATATCCGGAGCCCGTTGACTGATAGTGAAGTACCAGGACGATTGTTGTCGGTTGAGCCGGCGCCGGCGCTCGTTCCCGTGGCCCCCGCGTTCGACCCCGGACCAAGGTAGGCGAGCTTGAAGAAGTTCCTCCCGTTCAAAGGCAGCTCGACGATGCGTTTCTCGGTTTCAATTGTTCCCAAGGCCGAGGTTGAGGTCTGCAGCAAGGGAGGAGCACCGGTCACTTCCACGGTCTGAGTCACAACTCCAACTTTTAGAGCAGCGTCCACCTTGACGACTTGCCCGATGCCAACGTCAACGTTGGATTGAACCGAGCGCTGAAACCCTTGTTTCTGAAAGCTGACCGTGTACGTGCCAATCTTCAAATTGGGGACGAGGTATTCTCCGGCAGCATCCGTGTTGACGGTGGTCGAGGTCGACGTGTCAACCTGGGTAACTGTCACCGCAACGTCAGGCAGCGTCGAACCAGAAGAGTCCGTAACCACGCCGGCAATCCGACCACTTGTTACTTGAGCCAGAGCACTCTCGGTCGAACAGATCAGCGATAGCGCGCAGAGAAACAGACTCGTCCAGAAACACCTATGTCTCGCCATGACTTTCGCTCCCCCTCGAAGCATGCAGGGGATGGCCCCCGCGCAGCCGAAACAAACAGTGTTGCGAAATAAGCGCTTATTCTTAGTCTCATCGAGGACCACTGTCAAGCTTTTTTTGCTCGTGAAAATGGCCTGATAAGCCGAATCGGGAAAATCGATTGCGGTTAGCATGCCGGCTATGTTTCGAGGGGCCGCCGAGCCCGGCTGTTACCCGTTAATCGGAGGCTGTTTTGATGGCAACGGTACGGTTTTCACGCGCCGATTGGTACACCGCCTGAACGGTGGCAATGTCGCGTAATCCCTCCCTCCCGTCCGGCTCTGGGTCGCGTCCGCGACGTATGCAATCCGCGAACCCGTCGAGTTCCAAAACGAATTCGTCGATCACCTTGAACTTTTGTTCGAACCATCGGCCTTGAATCTTGCCAAAGAGACGGCGCTCCTCCTCGAAAGCAAACGCGGGATTGAGTGCAGCCCAACCCTTCTCACCGTGGATCTGTACGAACGAAGCGGCCACGGCGCTGTAACTTGAGGTGCCTTGGCAAACCAAGCCATCAGGGTGCGTGAGGCGAAACGCGATGTTATCTTCGACCTCGCTGAACCGTTTCGGGTCATCGGCCCAGGCGTGGGCCGTGGCCTCCATCGGACTGCTGCCTGCCAGCCAGCGCATGGAGTTGACACAGTAAATGCCAAGGTCCATCAGCGAGCCGCCACCAGCCAGCTTGCGATTCAGTTGCCACGCCTGGGCTTTAGCAGGATCGACGGTTTCTGTGTAGGTCGAGAATATGTGTTTGAGGCGACCCAGCTTGCCGCTGGTGACCAGCTTTTTCAGCGCCACACTGCCGGGCTCAAAGTACTTACGATAAGCAATCATCAAGCGGACGCGGTTTTGCTTGCAGGCGTCCACCATGCGGCGGCAATCTTCGACGGTATTAGCCATCGGCTTTTCGCACAGCACATGCTTGCCCGCTCCCGCGGCGCGAATCGTCTGCTCGGCATGCGCCCCGTTTACCGAAGCGATAAAAACCGCGTCAACATCAGGTTGGCGCAGACATTCGTCGTAGTCATCGTAGGAATAACACTTCTTGACGCCAAACTTTTTGCCCAGTTGCTCGGCCCTCGCCCGATCATGGCTAACCAAAGCCACAAGCTTGGACTTTTTGCTGTTTCGGAAGGCGGGTAAAACCGCAACCTCAGAGATGCTGCCCAGACCTACTACCGCATATCCAATTCGTTTCGCAATCGCCACGCGACCAGTCCTTTCACTCAGAATTGTTGAGTCGACCTCAAGAGTGTCTACTGTTGCGACTGTGCTGCATAGGAGGCAATGCTTGCGACTTCCTGCCAGCTCCCAGTCTCCCAGGTGCGCTCGATCGCTGCCAGAACCTCAGCCACGCGCAATGCCTCGGTAAAGCCCGGCTGCGCCTGACGTTGCTCTGCGACCGACTTGAGAAAGTGATGGGCTTCAATAGTTTTCAGGTCTTCATAGCCTAGACCGACGCCGGCGCCGGGATTGAACCGCGCGTGATCTGGATGCGTCGGGGCGCTCACGATGCGGGTATATCCGTCGTGGGAGCCATTTCCGTCAGGCGAGAAAATCTTCAGTTCGTTCATTCGTTCGAAATCCCAAATAATCGCCCCCTCGGTGCCCTCGACTTCAAAGGCAAGCTGACACTTGTGTCCCTGGATCACGCGACAGACTTCAATGTTGCCTTGAACTCCATTGGCGAATTGCACCAGCGCGCTAGCGTAGTCTTCGTTGGTTACCTCGCCCAGTGGTCCGCCACTTCCCACGCTGAAGTGAGTGCCGACGCCGGGCGCGGCCAAAGGCCGGCGGCGAAAAAAGGTCTCCCGATTACCGACCACCCGCTTGACGGGCCCGGCTAACATCAGCCCTGTGTCCACGACGTGTGACATTAAATCGCCCAGAACACCCATTCCCGCTAATTCCCGTTGAAAGCGCCAGGAAAGAACTCCTTGCGGATTTGAGGCATAACCGGCGAAGAAACGGCCGCGAAAGTGAGTGAACCGGCCCAGACGCCCCTCACGAATCTGCTGCCGTGCATACTGGATCACCGGCGACCAGCGATAGTTGTATCCGACGAACGTGAGCACGCCAGCCTGGCGCGCCAGGCGCTCAATCTCACCCGTCTGTTGCGAATCCTTTCCAACCGGTTTCTCGCAAAAGATATGCTTTCCCGCCGCGGCCGCCGCTCTCACGACTTCAAGATGCAAGTGGTTGGGTGTAGCAATATTTACAATGCGAACCTCAGGGTCGGCAATTACGTCTTGCCAGCGGGTGGTGTATCGCTCGAACCCAAATCGTTCGTGAGACTCTTTGACACGCTGTTCAACCTCGTCGGCACAAATAATCAATTTGGCTCGAATGCCACTGTCGTGAAAACGATCAGCGGCCTGAAGGTAAGCACGGCTGTGTACCGTTCCCATCCAGCCCATCCCGATGACTCCGACCCCGATGATTTGCGCCATTCCGACCTCCCTCACCAGCGACCTCGGTTGATCAATCTTGTTTGTTTCAGGACACGTCGGGATTAGGCAGCAGAAAGTCACGCACCAGGCCATCAAGGTCGTGACAAGCGGTGATGAACTGGCGGAGTGTTCGGCGAGAAGGGGCGAATGAATCGAATTCTTCGACTGACAGCCCTCCGTCATCGTAGGCGCGACGAAAATCGACAAACTTCCGGGAGAGCTCCTCAATAATTTCCGGGTCCACCGGTTTGTCGATCCGGGGTCTGACTTCGACGTCGCTCGCATTCAAACGAACCTGCCAGGAATAAGGTGGCGAAATGACCACGTCTCCACCGATGAACTCGCTCCAATGCATGTGGTTGCGGAACGCTGCCGATAGTAGCCGGATTCTGTAGCCACGTTCACGGAATATCTGGTACGTTTTCTTGAACACAGCCACACCGGCCCATTCCACGTAACCGGGGTCGATGGTGATGTTGTCTCTCTCCGCAACAACTTTCAGCCAGTCATCCAGGCGGCCAACCATGATGGTACAAACGGGTCCCATGGTCGCGATTTCCTTGCCTGCACTTTCGCGCCGTGCGAGGCCCCGCTCCACGGCTTCGGCCACGGCAATGCACTGCGGCAGGGTGAAGCAAACGGTCGCATTGATGGTGATCCCGCGATAAGTCGCTTCTTCGATGGCAGGGAGCCCGGCCCGGGTCACGGGAATCTTGACGATCATGTTGGGCGCGAGTCTGGAGAATTCCTCGGCTTGCCTCACAATGGCTTGCGAATCGCGATAGAGCCGCGGATCCGTCTGGATCGAGAGTCTTCCGTTGCGGCCGTGCTGGCTATCGAACACCGGTTTGAGCAGGCTGGCAGCCTTCACCGAGACTTCACGCACCAGTCGCCAAGCGATCTCGTCCTCGGTAGCATGAGGGCACTCTTCTATCAGCCTACGAATACGATCTTTCCATAAGGCCATCTCTTTCTTGAGTACTCCGAGCACAATCACCGGATTGCACGTCGCTCCCACTGCGCCGTGTTCGATCGAGTAGGTGAGTTCCTGGATGGAGGCCGAATCATTCCACAGACACGTGAGAGTCGATTGCGTCATTTCATGTAAAGGACTTTTGTAGGTTGCATCTGTTACTCGAGTCATCATTCCTTTTTCCTCCAACCCACCCTAAACCGTCAGCGCGGCTGCTTGGGCGACGCTACATGGCTTGGACTGCAGATGAGAGCTCTCAGCCGCCATTGCGATCTCAAGGGCACGCAAGCCATCTTCGCCGGAAACGCGAGGCGGCCGGTCGTCCAACATGGTCTGCACAAAATCTCTGACCTCGGCAACATAGGCGTCAGCGAATCTGGTGAGGAAGTGATCGGCAAGTGGTTGGACGCCACCCTCTCTGGTCAGGAAAGTAGCCAGCGTCTGCTGGATGCTTCCCACAAGTATGGAGCCCTTGGAGCCAACAATCTCGGTGCGAATATCGTAACCATAGACCGCTTGTACATAGGATTCGATGTTGCCAATCGCGCCGCGCTGGTACTTCAGGTTGACGACACTCGCGACTATGTCGCCGTACGTCGCCACTTCTGGGCGAATGGCCACCGTCGTATAAGCCTGCACCTCGATGACTTCATCTCCCATCAACCAACGGGACAAATCGAAATCATGAATCGTGTTGTTGTAAAGCAGCATGCCATTCAGTTTGGACCGATAAGATGCAATCGGAGGAGCATCCTTGTCGCGGCCAATAGACTTGAAGATGACCGGCTCCCCGATTTCACCGGCTTCGATTCGTTTCCTGGCCGCTGCATAACCGGAGTCATAGCGGCGCATGAAACCAATCTGTAGGCGTACGCCTGCCTTGGCCACAGCCTCCAGCGCGGCGCGCGCATCCGCGAGATTCAGAGCCAGAGGTTTTTCGCAAAGGATGTCCTTTCCCGCGGCAGCGGCAGTGTGAATGGCCTGGGCATGAAATTTGTCGGGAGACGCGATCAGGACGCAATCGATGTCTTTATCGTTGCGCTCCAGCATGTCCTCGATAGTGGCGAACGAGTGCTCGATCTCAAGGTCAGCTGCCACCTGCGCAGCCCGAGCCGCAGCCACATCAGCTACGGCAATCAGATGGGCCTGCGGGACGAGACGGCGGATGTTCTCCGCGTGACGCTTGCCCATTTCTCCTACGCCGAGTACAGCAATGCCCAACTTGCGCATATCACATTTACTCCGAAAATCTTAGCGCTTTGACAAAGCGAGGTAAAGATATTTATGGAACATCCTTCCCGACTTCATGCGAAAAAGCATACTGCAATTTGATTCACAGCGCCAGCAGTGAAAGAGAATCGCCAAACCGCTTAGGAAAAGATAAGACCCAGCTTCAAACCACCCCTCGGTGTGGTGCCGCCCACCGGCGGTTGAATGGTTGGCATCCCGGCTGAACAGCCAGCAAGGAAGTAGCGCCCTGGGACGCTCCAAAACTGTGATTTTTGACTTTTTCGACTACTTGGCCGTACTTTAAAGCCTGAAACGATAAAACGATAAGGGGTTATCTCGCCGTTATTTCTACAATCGACGGACAAAGCGGCGCGGATCGATGGCTGTCGTCACCCACTGCAGCCGTAGTTTCTCATGCCTAAGAGAGTAAGACGAACCCGGATGGCTGGCCGAGTGGCAAAAGCGCCCAGCATTTACGACGTTGCCCGCGAGGCGAGAGTTTCCGTATTTACGGTATCCGCGGTTATCAACAAAACCGGACGGGTGAGCGCGACTTTGGGCCGTCGCGTCGAAGCAGCCATCCACAAACTGAACTACCGGCCTAATCTGCTGGCTCGCAGCCTGGCTAAACAACAAACCCACACCTTGGGCATGGTAGTGACAGATATCGCCAATCCTTTCTTTCCGGCCATCGTACGTGCCGCCGAGGACGCAGCTCAAAAGGCGGGCTACAGCGTTCTGCTCTGTAACAGCGACGATAAGCAAGACAAAGAGGCCGTGTACTTGGAACTGCTGCTTTCAAAACGGGTCGACGGAATAATTCTAAACAAAACACCTTCTCCATTGTCCGTTGCCCAACAGAGGATGCTGGACGAGGCGAAAGCTCCGATCGTCTTGCTCATGAGAACCTGCCCGGGCCTGAAGACCGACGTGGTACAGACTGACGACCGGCAGGGTGCGATCGATGCTATCGCCCATCTGGCGCGCATTGGCCACAAGAGAATCGCCTTCGTCAGCGGCCCTCTTAACGTCAGTAATGCTCGCGCTCGCCGCCTAGGGTACCGCAAAGCGCTCGAAGCATGTGGCCTTGAGTATGATCCTGAGCTGAGTTTCGAAGGCGACTATCGCATCGAGTCCGGTCACCGGGCCGGTCTGGCTCTGCTACCCCACCGTCCGGACGCGGTGTTGGTCACGAATTATCTGATGACCGTAGGATTTATGAGCGCAGCCGATGAAATCGGTATGCGATGTCCCGAAGACTTCGGCCTGGTGAGTTTTGACGACTACCCCTGGCTGGGGTGTTTCCGACCCCGCCTGACTACGATCGAACTGCCGAAATATGAACTCGGCGATACGGCCGTACGACTACTTCTGGAGCGCATCCAAGGCAAGCGCACTCATCCGGTAACTGTAACCTTGTTGCCCCAACTCCGCGTGCGGGAATCTTGTGGCTTTATGCTGCACTCAAGGAAAGAGCCCGTGGCAGTTGGCGAAACTTAGCGCAATCAGGATGCGTTAAAGTCGATAACCACTGGGGTGCCCATGCCCCTTGTCTTCAAGACTACATAGAGACCGCCGCCCACTACCCAGGCTGCTCCGATGGCGAGCGTCGACCCTTGTAGACCCAGGAAGATTACCAGGCAGAAGAGAAAACCTAAGCTGGGAACAATTACATCCAGAAAGAGGTTTCGCTTCCCGGTAAACTCAGGAGAAAAACCGAAATAGCGAACTGCGGCAAGGTTTACGGCCATGAAAGCCATCAGGGCCCCGAAATTAAGAATCTCTACCGATCTTTCCCATTGCATGGTGAGCGTACCGAGATAGGCGAGGGCGCCGGCAATGGCTACGTTGTATGAGGGATTGCCTCGCTCTGCGTTCAAGTGCCCGAAGATCTTCCGCGGCAGCAGGTTGTCGCGTCCCATGCCATAGAGCAAGCGTACAGCACCCAAAAGGCCTGCCAATCCGCAGGCCAGGCTTGATACCAGCAGCACGACACCAAATGCGGCAAACAACCCATAACCGCCGACAACTTTCGCCACATCCATAAAAGCGGTTTCGGGATTCACGAGCGTGCGGTAGTCGGGCCAAACACGTTGCGCCAAATAAACCTGGAAGGCGGCGAAAAGCCCGGTGAAAACGCAAACCAGCACGGAGGCCAGCAGGACATTTCGCCTCGGATTTTCGACTTCCTCCGCCAGTATGCTAACGCCGTCGAATCCGATATACGTGGTCGCCGCCAGCGCCGTGCCCGCAGCAATCGCGCGGACACTGAACGTTTTGGGGTCGTAGAGCGGCTGCATTGAAACCAGCCCTTGCAAGTGATGGTGCCCAACGATGTACCAGAGCGCCTCGGCGATAAATGCCACCATTACTACGGACATGAAAGCCAGTAGGATTTGATTGGCTCGTGCCGTGGTGCGGATTCCAAACCAGCACAACAGGGTCATGAAACCGACCGCGAGTGCCGACAGCAGCGCGAAAGGAACATGCGGAACCAATCTCTGTATGGTGAGTGCAGCGTAGAGGCTGTTTTGTAAAGGTTGGAAGAGGTACTCTAGGAACATCGCCCAACCAATCACAAATCCAATGTGAGAATTAAACCCGCGACTCACGTAGGTGTAAACCGATCCCGCCGACGGATAAACCGTAGCCATACGGCCAAAGCTCACCGCAGTTGCTGCCATCGCAACCATGGCAGCGAGAAGAGTCACGACCGCATGACCACGAGAAAGGACCTGGGCCTCGCCAAACATGGGTACCACAGCGATCGGTGAAGTCAATATGATCCCGTAGTAGATCAGGTCCCAAAGCCCCAAAACTCGCTTCAGATGCGGCGTTGCCGCTACCGTTGCTCCCGCCACCCCATCGCTGGTCGCTTGCACTGTGGATTCTCCTGCCTTACCGACTGTGCCCATCCTCGAGGGGAGCTTAGAAGGTCCGTTCCTTCTCCCTTTTTTGCACGTACTTCGCCCGAGCTGTTCGCACCGACTCGTTTTCTGAGACCTCGGCGATGGGAACATCCCACCAGGATTCGTAGCCGGGAACTCGCTGATCGTATGACGTCTCCACGACAATCACCGAAGTCTGCGGATACTCGCGCGCTTCAACTAGCGCTCGTCGGAGCTCATCGCGTGTTGTCGCCCGAACTGCGTGCGCCCCCAAACTCTTTGCGTTGGCAACAAAATCAACCGGGATTGGATCTCCCTCCAGCTTTCCGTTTCGGCGGTATCGATATTCGGTGCCCATGCCGCGATTGCCGCAAGCTCGGCTAAGACCTCCGATGCTTGAAAATCCGTGATTATCGAGCAAAACGATATTGAGCTTGCGATTCTCTTGCAAGGAGGTCACGATTTCCTGCGCCATCATCAAGTACGATCCGTCTCCCACCAGCACGTACACTTCCCGCTCGGGCGCAGCCATTTTTACCCCCAAGCCGCCAGCGATCTCATACCCCATGCAGGAGTAGCCGTACTCCACGTGATATCCCTTGGGATCGCGAGTCGGCCATAGTTTGTGCAGGTCCCCCGGGAGGCTGCCAGCAGCGCACACGACAACATCGCGAGCACTAGAAATCTCGTTCACTGCCCCGATCACTTCTCCCTGGCTGATGGGAGGGCCTATTTGAAGGTGGAAGATGCGGTCGACTTCTTTTTCCCAAGCCTCACGCAGCGATTTCAATCGAGCGCTGTAGGATTCTTCAACCCGAAATCCTCTTAGCGATTCTTTCAGTTCCTCCAGTGTGACTCGCGCATCACCGGCCAGCGGCAGTGCCGCCTGTTTGCCAGCGTCGAACTCGCAGACGTTCACATTTACAAATCGCACCGCGGGGTTTTGGAACCCAGTCTGGGAAGCAGTCGTAAAATCGGAGTATCTTGTGCCGATTCCAATGATCAGATCCGCCTCTCGTGCCAGCACATTGGCTCCCGGCGTGCCGGTCACACCGATCGCCCCCAATGCCTGAGCATGATCGTAGGGCAGGGAACCCTTTCCAGCCTGAGTCTCCACTACCGGAATTCCGGTTTGTGAGGCAAATTCCTCGAGCGCCTGGCTCGCTTCCGAATAGATCACACCTCCCCCAGCGATAATCAGTGGCCGCCGCGAGGATAGAATCCATTCTGCGGCACGGTTCAGAAGTTCGCGGTCGCACCGGGGCCGGGCGATTACCCAAACTCGCTTCTCGAAGAACTGTTCCGGGTAATCAAAAGCTTCGGCTTGCACATCTTGCGGCAATGAGAGTACGACGGCACCGGTTTCCGACGGCGAAGTCAGTACTCGCATGGCGATGGGAAGCGCAGTCAAGATTTGCTCCGGCCGATTAATTCGATCCCAGTAGCAGGAGACTGGCCTGAAACAATCGTTCACTGAGACATCCTGGCTGGCTGCGGACTCTAATTGCTGCAGTACTGGCGCGACATTGCGGCGCGCAAAGATGTCACCCGGAAGAAGGAGTACAGGCAGGCGGTTGATCGTGGCCCCCGCCGCACCGGTCACCATATTAGTAGCGCCGGGGCCGATCGAAGTGGTGCAGACCAAGGTTCGCAGCCGATTGCTCGCTCTGGCGAAGCCGGCTGCGGTGTGGACCATAGCTTGTTCGTTACGGAACAAGTAGTACGGCAGTTCCGGATCCTGCTCGAGAGCTTGTCCGATGCCGGCGACGTTGCCATGGCCGAAAATTCCCACGCATCCCTCGAAAAACCGGTATTGCTTGCCATCACGCTGGCTGTACTGGTTCTTCAGGAACGTGACAAGAGCTTGCGCCATGGTCAGGCGTCGTGTCATGTGGCCACGCTCTGTGAAAACGTCTCCGTCACGATTCCCAAAATCCGGCGGGTCGGTCATCCTCTCACCAGCGGTAGGCGCGGATCTGGCTCCTTCCACGTAGAACGGATCCACACATGTTGCGGATCTTCGGTGACAGCCATGGTGCGGGACGAGCCGGCAAGAAAATTCAGATAGTACACGTCGTATCCGGGTCCGGCGACCACCGGGTGGTAGCCGCTGCGCACCAGGACCGCGTCCCCGTCCTTGGTTTTGAGGGTTCGTTCGATTGCATTTTCACGGGAGTAGAGATGCTGGAACGCAAATCCGTCCGGCGGATTGATCCGATAATAATAGATCTCATCTAAATCGACTTCGGTGGGCGGGTCGTGGACGTCGTGTTTGTGGGGAGGATAGCTGGACCAGTTTCCACCCGGGGTGTAGACCTCCACGACAATGAGTTTGTCCGCTGGGAAGGCTGGGGTAATGACATCGACTATCTGGCGCGACGCGTTTCCCCCTCCGCGCAGGCTGGTAACCACGTCACCAGGAGTGATTAGCCTGGGCTCCAGCAGCGCTTCCGAGGGCACTCGGCACTCTCCGATCTCGCAAACCGTTTCCGCTTCGAACCGGACGCTGTTCCCGTTCGGCAAGTAGAGCGCGTACGGAAAACCGTCAAAGACGTTCCGTCGCTTTCCGATTTGCTCTTTACCCTTCCCCCAGTCTGACAGACACCTCCCGCCTAGCAGTACAAACGCCGCTTCCTCTTTTTTCGTACGTGTTTCGTAAATATCTCCAGGACGCAGACGCCGGACGAAAAAACTCATCCACTCCCACCTCGCTTTCTGGCGAGGCAAATTAAGAAGTTCGCCGGCCTTTTCCGCGGGCAAATTCTGCGAGTGGACGATGAATTCGTCATCGCTCATGTCGTTCTCCGCTAAGCGCAACGCGTTTCCAGGGCTGTGCCTATGGTATTTGTGACTGGTTTGCTAACCGCTTTGACAATATGGCAAATGCGTCTTCCCTTGTCAATCGTAACTTCGTCAAATCGCGCGTTTGAGGCAAGTGCCTTCTAGTGGTGACGTCACTTCTGGCGAGTCAATGCGACACAGTTGGCCTGAGTTCGGGTGAGCGGCGATGAAGCTGAGCGGTCATAGGTTCCGCATCTCGTAGGTCTATTACTCGCCGCAATGCTCAATCGCGCTGCGCCAGTCCAAATTGGGATTCTGTCTTACATTTTTCGTTCCGGAATGGAACATGATTCCGGCCGGTTTTTTCGCAGGCTGCTGAATTGAGTACAGATAAATCTTGGCAGACCAAATGCTTTCTGCGTGATCACAACTTTGAAAGCAGCGAGACTTTATGCCACAACTTCGGCAGGATCGGTTTACAAAGGAATGGGTGTTCGTTGCCACGGAGCCCGTCCAGGAGCCGCAGGATCTCGTGGCTAACTGGCCGCAGAGACATCTTCCGGCGTTCGATCCTAACTGCCCAATCTGCCCGGGCAATGAGCACCGAACCGCACCGGAACTGTTGCGAGTTCCGTCTGCGGCTAAGTGCGGTTGGACGGTCCGCGTGGTGCCTGACCAATTCGATGTGGTCCGCACCTGTGGAGGCCCGGCACCGACCAACTATGCCCCTCGCGACGCTGATGGATTTGGTATCCACGAAGTAGTGATTGAAACTCCTGACCACTCTCTCAGCACCGCTCTATTGCCGGAAGCACAACTGGCTCGGGTGTGGCGCGCGTCGAGAATTCGCTACCCTGAACTGAGTCTTGATTCGCGCATTGGGCACGCCACTATCTTGAAAAACTATGGGCTGAGGGCGGGTGCCTCACTCGAACACCCGCACAGTCAAGTAATCGCCACTCAGATGATTCCGGCACAGGTGTCGACTTGGCTCCAGGAAGGCCGGCGGCATTAGGGCAAGTGCCAGGAATGTATTTTTTTGCAGAGTGTTGCAGGAAGAGTTAGATGCGCAGACACGAATCGTGATTACGACGGAACACTTCGTCGCCCTGGAACCATTCGCCTCTTCGAGTGCGTTTTGCACTCGTGTCTACCCTCGCGCCATATGGCAAATTTTGGCGAGACCAGCGCTGACGAAATCACCGACCTGGCGCGAATTCTGCACGCCGTGCTGGCAAAAATTTATTTCGGGCTGGAAGATCCCGACTTCAGTTATTCCATTCGCACCGCGGCCGTGGCGAATGCCGGAGCAAATTACTACCACTGGCATTTGAGTATTGTTCCGTATTTGCCGCCAGCATTAGAAATTGAAAACGTGGCCAGATTGTTGCTGAATCCGGTTTTGCCGGAAACCGCAGCCGAATACCTGCGATCCATTGCAGCGGAGGAAGCTATTCCCGCCTGAGCTGGGGGAAACGAACCCAGGGCAGAAGACAGAAGATGCGGCCGTCTACTCCTCTGCGTTTGACCCGTTCCGGTCTGAACCAGGAAGCGCCAGTTGCTCGGCCACGGCGGAGAAATCTTCCGCCGGATCACTGGCTTCTTCGGGACCTCCTGCCTGCTTCTCTAATTTACGCTGGACTTTACGTTCCGCTTTTTCGCGCTGCTTTTCCTGACGTGAGCGCTCCTTCTGACGTTTGGTAAAGCTCGAACGACCTCGACCTGACATAGAAACCTCCAGGGAATTTCTTTGGCACGCGCCCGCTAACGAAGAAGCCGAACTGCACCTATCGGGCTGTCGGCTCCTACCAGCGCGGTTCGCGAGGCTGGCGGGCGTGGCCGCGATAGTCGTCACGTCCACCGCCGCTGCCGCTGGATGAGCGTCCGCCACGCGGCGGACCGCCGCGGTCGGTCTTGGGCCGGGCTTCGTTAATATTCAGTGCGCGCCCGCCCAGTTCTTTCCCATTCAGCGCCGCAATGGCTTTCTCGGCTTCGGCGGAGTCCGTCATTTCGACGAACGCAAATCCTCGCGACCGGCCGGTATCGCGGTCGGTGACGATGCTGACTTGCTCGATCGCTCCGTGCGGTTCGAACAGCGCACGCAATTCGACTTCCGTGGTGCTGTGCGGGATGTTGCCAACAAAAAGCTTCTTCATGGTGTTTCCTCGTGTCGTTTAAACGGCAGTGAAACTATTTTTATCACGCGAGCTTGTCAGAGTGCCGATGTACGGCGTCCGCCCAGGACCAGCGTGGAGGGTTTTCGTTGGTGTGAGTGCGTACCGGCCGTGGATCTTTCAGAGCCCGAGTCGCGGCAATTCGCCAGGAGGCTTCTTGAAAGCCGTAGCGTCGTGGCAAGCCCTCGCAGGCATTTGCGTACATCGCGATCACTGTCTCTCCCCAGGCGCCATGAATGTTGTGCGGTGCTTCCACGATGCCATCATCGACGGCCGGTGAGATCGCCAGATACTGGGGCTTGCCCACTAAGAAAGCGACCGTCTGCGGAGGCTTAGCGCTTCGGACTTCGTCGCAAAATTCTTGAACGTTGATCGAATCGTTACGCACATCGACCAGGACTAGGCTGTAAGAATCGGCTTGCCAAAGTGAACGTGCTTCGCTGATATCAGCCGCGCAGTCGACTTCAACTCCCAGCTTGCGCATGACCTTTGCGCGCAAGTCACGCTGCGTAGCATCAGTGTTCACCAATAGCACTCGTTTTTTGGGGGGCAGCGGCATACCTACGGAAGACATCGGCTCGTTCATGCCTGCCCCTTGCCGCTAGCCGCGGAAGGTTCGAGCTTTTTGCTGGCGGTGGGCTGGACGATGCCAGCTGCAGCCTGAAGCAGTTCGCGAGTTCGCTTCCTGCGAAGGATGTTCTGCTTCCGTTCCCGATGGAACCTGGATTTGTCGCCATTTCGTTGTGACATCGCCAATCCTCCTCTGTGTCCAGATCGCGCCTCTTATGCTCCTGGCGTCGACCAATAGAACTCAGGCTTGCGCGGTGCTAACTGCACCAGCCACAAAAGCATATTCTGCCTGGCTGCGTAGGCGCCTTCCCTGGGGAAACAGTTCTCAATCGCGAAGGCGCAGAGTGATTTTAGCGATGTGTCTTCGTGGTTAAGGGCTACTTCATTATACCTTGTCGCCCTCAAAGAGGAACAAAATTGGGATTCCGCATGACCTCTTGAGCATTTCGTAGCCAGCGCGAAGTTTGGTTTGAAGCGGGATCGGATCCGGTCGCTCCAGTTGTAGAAAGGCTCGTGCAATCCGGCTGGACTATGCCTTAAGTCACTCACGGGAAACGCGGCTGACCAGATTTAGCTAACACTTAGGTCGTGGGCTCTGTTACACTACAAGTGCGTTTGATCAGAATCGGTTGTGAGCAGCTTCTTGCAAACCAGCTAGTCCTGCCCTTAGTACCTCCGACTGTTTTCAGCGTAAATAACTAGAAAAGGATACAAGTAACAAAATGGCAGAACAAGGAACAGTAAAGTGGTTTAACGACGCCAAGGGCTACGGCTTTATCAGCCGTCAGAGTGGCGAAGATGTTTTTGTGCACTTCTCGGCTATCCAGGCGGGCGGCTTCCGCAGCTTGCAGGAGGGTCAGAGTGTGGAGTTCGATGTCACCAAAGGGCCGAAGGGCTGGCAGGCTGAGAACGTTCGTCCGCTGTAAAGCGGCAGCATCTCAATAGGGGCGCGTGTCCGCGGCGACAACCAACGCGCGGACACGCAAACTCAAACCGCGCGCGTATCCCCCGATACCAGACTCCGAGTGGGGTGTATCTGAAGCAGGACGAGTCCAAACTTTCTTTCGCTATCATCCGCCACAATATCCGGACTTACCAGTCGGGAGGAGTCGTGGGCGTCGTCAAGGGTAAGGAAAACGCTCAGACTCGCGTCCTGCAGTTCGAGACTGGTCAGAGTTCTGAAGACCGCCACGCAGGGTGGCGCTATTTTCTAGAGCTAACCGATCTAAGACCGGGAATGAATCCGGAAGAAGCCACCAACCTCCGCCAGACGCGGCTTGAGGTTCGGGAGTCCCAAGCCCAGCCCGACCCAATTCCCAACCCCAATCCTTCCCGCCACAGCTGATCGATCTTAGCGGCTCTTGGTCTGCTTCATGATGACGGCGAAGCTGCGCCCTCCGAAGCTGAATCCTTGAGAGATTACGCCCGTCACGCCTACTTTTACGCCGTTACCCGGCACGCCATAATTCTGGCTGAAAACCCACATCGTTCCGGAGCCATCGTCCACCTGATAAACACCTGATCCCAACGCGCCAAAAGAATTCGTGACTTGACCGGCTATGGTTACCTCCCGATTGGCAAAGCGCCCAGGATCGCGATTTATTGTCGCGATGCTCGTCCGGGCTGGACATCCTGCCAAAACCAGAGTGCAGACCGCTAGTAGCAAAGTAGAAATCCTGTTGGGCCATTTCATGACATAGTCCTCCCGAGTCCCACAACTCGAACAATGAATCCTGGCGCTGGAACTTGGAATCCTTGCCGCGGATAACAACAATAACACCAGTCCTTTGGTTGGATGCGGCCGGCAACTCCGTCGGCAACCGCCGATGGCTCCGCTTTGGGGGAGTATAATTACAAGGCATTGAAGCGCTGATTTTTCGCACCCGGTGAGGTTTTTAAATGGGTTCCCCAAGGTTCAATGTGGTCTTGATTCTGTTTTGTCTGCTGGCGGTCCCTTTCTTCGGACAAGCGCAAAGCACTCCCAAGCCCAAGCCTCGCGTGGTAGTGGTGGGCGTGAATGGGATGGAATTGGATGTTATTCGTCCGCTGCTGTTGAAGGGCGAGATGCCGAATTTAGCCAGGGTGATCAAGAACGGCGCCTATGGGAAATTGCGGACTGTCTCCGCCCCGAATTGCCCGAGGGTTTATAGCACGATGTTCACTAGCAGCCGCCCAGAAGAACATGGCGTGACCGGCTTCATCGTTGGCGGGATCACGGCCAACACCAATATGTTGAAGGAAGAGCCCATCTGGTCGATTCTCTCCAAAAGCGGCGTGACCGTCGGTATGGCCAACGTTCCCGCAACTTTTCCGGTCATGCCGGTAAACGGGTACATGATCAGTGGCATGCTGACCAGGGGCAAGAACTGCGAAGACGGCGTCCTCTGCGCCCCCAAGCTCTCTGAAGTAGAGGGCGGAGATGCGGTTTATCCGGCTACCATGAAGGCCGAGTTGCTGAAGAATGTGGGCGACTTCTACATCGATTGCGAGCGCATGCCTTCAGCCGAGCAATTGCGTGGCAACGAGGCAGGGTTCATCGACGGCTGGCTGAAGAAGGTTCAATTGATTCGCGATCAGCAAACCCAGCTGTTCGATTATATGCTGAAGAACCATCCCACCGACTTCACCTGGCTGGCGCAATCCTGTGAAGATCGCACTGGGCACTGGCTGTATCCCATCGCTCCTTACAACGTCGGCTACAACCCCAAGATCAATGCCGTTCGCACCGATGCGTTCCCCGACCAGTACATCGCCTTCGACAAAGTGTTGGGGGCGATCCTGAAGCATGTGGATGACAACACCTATGTGTTCATCGTGTCGGATCATGGCATCAAGCCGCTGCGCGAGTTCGAAGAGACCGACCCGCACGCCCACATGGACCACGAGAAGACCACGCCGGTGATCGCCAAGCACGACTTCGCTGATGGCGACGACGTACCGGGCTCGTTCTTCGCCATGGGGCCCGGGATCAAGCACGATCTGCGCCTGATGGGATTCGAAGCATCTGTGTACGACCTCGCGCCCACCATTCTGCACATCTACGGCATCGAGCAGCCAAAGCAGATGCGCGGGCACGTGCTGACCGAGATTTTCCAAAACCCGGACAGCAAGGTGGCGCAGAAGTAAGGCACCGCATCTCTGCAATCCTTGGGCGATGCACGCGAGATCCCCTTCCGCGTCGCTTAGGGCAGTCTCGGTCCGCCTGAAAACGGCTATGCTCGGGATGACGTCGGCCGAGCCTGCGTTTCCGTTCCGTTCTCGTCGGCTGATTGACAAACAATGGATGTCTTGTTTCAGTGCCACATCTTGCGATTGGTGATTCAGCCTTCTGCGTTTATCATGCCACCGGAGTTCAGGAGACGATCATGCAGGAAACACCGCAACAGTACTCGCAACGCATGCTCAGCCACAGTGCAGACAAGGACCCTGTGCGCTTGCAACAAGCGGCTCCGAAGAAACTCGCGGCCCTGACGAAGCGGCTTAGCAAAAAGCATCTTACTCGCCGGCCTGCGCCCGGAAAATGGTCGATCGCAGAAGTCCTGGCTCACCTGGCGGACGCGGAGCTGGTGGTCGGGTTTCGCATGCGACTCATCCTGGGCGCCAACGGGACCCCTATCCAAGCCTTCGATCAGGACGTCTGGGCCGAGACATTCAAGTACGGCCGGGGCGATCCCAAGACCTCGCTCGAGACGTTCAGGGTATTACGAGAAAACAATCTGCGGCTTTTGAAATCAGTGCCAAGAAGTTTGTGGCAGAACTACGGCATGCACCAGGAACGTGGGCAAGAAAGTGTAGACCACATCGTGCGCATGATGGCCGGCCACGACTTGAATCATTTGCAACAGGTCGAAAACATCGCGAAGCAGAGTCGCAAGAGCCGGCGGTAAGTCCCCGCGGTAAGTCCCGGCCATGAGCTTCTTCAGATTAATGCGGCCCGTTCTTTTGCGGGAGCTTAGCTTGGTCCTGGGCCTTCGCCAAGCCCGCCTGCGCTTCCACGCTCTTGGGCTCGATCAGTAGTGCGGCTTCAAACTGGTCTTCCGCCGCTTTTGGATCATTCAAGTCCAGATAAACCTGGCCCAGCAGCAGGCGAGCTGGAAATTGCCCTGCTGTAAGCTTCAGGCTGGCTTCCAGCGCGTCGCGAGCACCGGCTAGATCGCCCGTTTTCTGCAACGCCTGGCCTTCCTCGAACGCCGCAGTCGCATCTTCGGGACGAATTTCACGCGCGCGCTTCAGATGTTCGGCTGCCTTCGCATAGTCGCCCGCCTGCAACTCCAGTTCTCCTAACTGCCGCAATGCCGTCGGAGACTTGGGATCGAGCTGGAGCATTTTTTCCAGAGCGGCGCGGGCTTCGCCCGAACGATTGTCCTCGGAAGCGATCATCGCAGTATGAAGCAGGTTCTGCTCCTCAATCTTGTCCTTGGGATCGGGCAATAGCGAAGGCTCGGGGACATTAGTGGAACTGCCGACATCGGCGCGACCCAAGTAGCCCAAGGCTTTTAGTTCGTCGACCGTGCCCTGTCCGACCGATCCCGCGGAAGGCGCAGGAGGAGGCATTTTGGCCCGCAGGTCCGCCAACATCACGCGAAACTTCTGCACGGACGTATCCCACGGTTGGTAATTGTTCTTCAGTTCCTTAGGATCCGCATGCAGGTCGTAAAGCTCTGGCCGAGGCGCTTCGATGAACTTGAATCCTTCCGCGCGCACCGAGCGCAGTGGGGCCCAGCCGAAGCGCAAGGGATAATCTGTTTCCCCGAACGCGGTTCGCGAGGCTGGCTGCTCGCCGCCGAAGTACGGCCGCAACGATTCCCCATCCAAACGCGCGGGCGCAGGCACGCCCAAGAGATCGATGACGGTGGGCAAAATATCGGTAGTGCGCACCTGTGACTCCACTACCTTCCCGGCATCGTTCTGATCCGGCAACTTTAAGATCAGTGGGACGTGCGTGGTGGAGTCGTAGAGGAATATGCCGTGCGTATCTTCGTGATGTTCTCCCAGGCCCTCGCCGTGATCGCCGACTACAACGATCAGCGCATTTTCGTACCATCCGGCCTTTTTAAGATAAGCCACGAAATTCCCTAACGCCGAATCCGCGTACGCAATCTCGCCGTCGTACAGGCGGTCTTTGTACTTCACGGAGTAAGGCGGCGGCGGCTCGTAAGGATCGTGCGGATCGTACAGATGCACCCAGACAAAATGCGGGCTTGCGGGATGTGCGCTCAGCCAGGTTTCAGCCCGTTGGACAACGTCCATGCCGCGGCGCTCCACCCGTCCCCAACGAGATTTCGTTTGAGGAAGCGAGGGGAAGTTGTCATAGAAATCGAATCCGCGATCCAGTCCGGGGGCGAGTGTCTTGCTGTCGAGAATCACTGCGCCGATGAATGCGGCGGTGTGATATTGCTTCTTTCTTAGGAGTTCAGCCCACGTCGGATGAGTTACCGCCAACGGAAGCGCGAAATCGGTGACTCCGTGCGTGCTTGGCAGAAGTCCAGTCAGTATGCTGGTGTGCGATGTGTTAGTGATCGGGCTGGGTGTAAATGCCTGCGTAAAACGAATGCCATCTTTCGCGAGGCCGTCGAGCGTCGGTGTCTGGATCGGTTCATACCCATAGCAGTGAACGTGGTCGGCGCGGAGAGTATCAATAGTGATGAGGAAAACGTCAGGTTGCGATGCCTTTTGCTGTGCCGGGCCCGTCGTGAAACCGGCCACAGAAAAAATGCAGCAGATGACTGCGAGCCGAACTACCTTCATGGAATTCGAGACTAGCATAACTAATCGCTGGGCTTTGCCGTTCAGTGAAGCTCCGTTAGAGTAGTCGGTTCCGTTAGAGTGCACCTTGTCTTGTCTCCGGAGAACGCCGTCATGAATATGATCGAACACTTCCGTCGCCTCTTCGCTTACGACGACTGGGCCAATCGCGAAGTGCTCGCCTCGCTGCGAATGGTTGAAGGCGCGCCACAACGTTCACTGAAGCTTCTTGGCCACATCCTTTCCGCCGAAAGGCTGTGGTGGGAGCGCATCGAGCAGCAAAAACAGACCCTGCCGGTTTGGCCTGATTTCACTATGCAGCAGTGCGAATCCGAAATCGCCGAAATGTCCGTCCGCTGGAAGCAATACCTCGACAAAAGAAACGAGGCTAATCTGAGGCGCTCGGTCAACTATAAAAACAGCAAAGGAGAAGACTGGAGCAGCCGGGAGGAGGACATTCTGCTGCACATGATCATGCACTCCGTCTATCATCGCGGTCAGATCGCCGCTGACATGCGTGCTGCCGGGTTTACGCCTGCCTACACTGACTTTATTTATGCTGTCCGGCAAGGACTGGTGGAATAATCGCTCCCACGATGCGAGCCTCGAGAGTCACACCTTTTCTTGTTCTTCAATTTTGCGTGGCGCTGCTGGTTTTGGCTCTCGCCAGTTTCCGTCCCGGCGAATGGAATACCGTGCGTTGGGCCGGTCTGATCATCGCAATTCTGGCCGCGATCCCCCTTTTTGTGTCTCGGTATCAATTGGGAAAATCTTTTTCAATTACGCCCCAGGCCCGCGAACTCGTGACTCATGGCATTTACTCGAAGATTCGAAATCCAATTTATGTCTTCAGCACATTGTTTGTTATCGGCCTATTGCTCGCTCTTCAAATTCCTCGCGCACTTATGTTTGCTCCCGTATTGATCGCGGTCCAGCTTTTACGCGCCCATCAGGAAGCCAGGGTCCTGCGGGATAAGTTTGGCGGTGCCTATCGGGAATACAGAAAAAAGACCTGGTTCTAGCGGACTCTTCCTCAATATTCAGCCGATAGCTAGTAGAATCCTGGTTCGATGAAAAAGCTATTGGTGTTTCTTCCCTTGCTCGTTCTGTGCGGCCTCTCGTTTGCCGCTTCCCCAGCGAAAATCGAACCGCTCCCGATCCCCGTTTCCAACAACGCGGTAGCCAGCGTCAGCGTACATCGCCAGGCTCTGATTTTCAGCTTCATGGGAATAGGTCCGAAGAAAACTTGGGACGCAATCACAAATGCGGCTTATGCGGTTGACGCCGAAGGGGGAAAGTGGGCCGAATTACATCCCGTGCCTGGGACAGCGGGCCGCATCGCCGCTTCGGCCGCCAGTGCGCGCGGACAGGTGTTCCTATTCGGCGGGTATGTCGTGGATGGCCAGGGCGGAGAGATCACTGTAGCCGATGTAAATGTTTATGAGCCGCTAAACGAACGCTGGTTCCGCGCCGCCGATATGCTCGTGCCCGTGGACGACTCGGTCGTCGGGGTGTATCGCGACCGATTCATCTATCTGGTCAGCGGCTGGTCG
Organism: uncultured Acidobacteriota bacterium; assembly: GCA_963696025.1. Taxonomy (GTDB): domain Bacteria; phylum Acidobacteriota; class Terriglobia; order Terriglobales; family Acidobacteriaceae; genus JABCYV01. The sequence goes on along the minus strand of CAVOII010000009.1, from coordinate 324,984 downwards.
AAGAGCGACGCCGTGCGTGACGTTCAACTGTACGATGTGGAGAAGAACAAGTGGTCGCGTGCCACGCCGATTCCCGGAACGCCGGTCTTCGGCCACGCCGGGGCGCTGGTGGGAAATACCATCATTTATGTCGACGGCGCCCAAAAGAATCCTTCAGCCGATCAGCCCAAATATGTGGCATCGGAGGAATGCTGGGTGGGCACGATCGATCATCACGATCCGACGAAGATTCAGTGGAGCAAGTTGCCTAACCATCCTGGCGCAGCCCGCTATCGCATTGCAGCCGGGGGCTCAGAGAAAGACCAGATGATTTACTTCTCCGGCGGAACAGACAATCCTTACAACTACAACGGCATCGGTTACAACCGCCACCCCTCCGAACCATCGCCCATGACTTTCGCCTTCAACCTGCGCAGCAGCAAGTGGGAAATCATCAATGAAAATACTCCCAATCCCACCATGGATCATCGGGGATTGGTGGTGACGCCTCAAGGCTTGGTGATCATCGGCGGCATGGAAAAAGGACAGCAAGTAACGCCGAGGGTCATCCTTCTGCCGAAGCAATCGAGAGCGAAATAAGCGGAGAGCTCAGGCGGTCACGCTAGCTAAAAGTTTTGCGACGGTACACCCATTCCTGCCTCGCCACGGTGTCTAACCTATAAGGCAAAGTGCAAGCCGTGCCCGTTGCCGCGTTCCATCTATGTCTGCCTTGGCCTTGAGGAGGATTTATGCGCCTATGGATGCGACTTCTGCCGTGGTTAGTGGTTACGCCGATCGCCTTCGCTCAATCTTCAGCGCCGCCCTCGGCAAGCCCAACAGGGCTTCCAGTGAAGCGCGTCATCCTTTACAAGAACGGCGTTGGGTACTTTGAGCATGCCGGACGCGTTGACGGCAGCGAAGACGTCAACATCGATTTCACGACCGCTCAACTGAACGACGTACTTAAGTCGCTCACCGTGCTCGATCTTGGGAAAGGACGGATCACGGGCGTGACTTATAACTCCATAGATCCGCTGAACAAGAGGCTTGGCGCACTGCGTTTGCCGGTCGGTGAAGACACGACCACAGCCCAATTCCTACAAGCCATACGGGGAGCGCGAATCGACGTACGCAGTGGGTCCACTTCTGCAACCGGCCGCCTGCTGAATGTGGAGCAGCGGGACTTGCCGATGAAAGGCGATCAGAAAATCACGGTGGACGAGGTATCCCTGGTTAGCGACACGGGCGAGGTGCGAACATTTGATCTGACTCCGGCCACCAGTGTTCGCATCGCCGAAAAGGATCTGAATGTGGAGGTCGGCCGGTACATGCATCTGCTGGCGTCCACCCGTGATCAGGACGTGCGTCGTCTAACTATCTCGACCGCGGGGAACGGTGAGCGCGAACTACTGGTGAGCTACATAAGCGAAGTACCTATCTGGAAGAGCACCTATCGCATTGTTGTGCCCAAAGAAGGCAAGCCGCTCTTGCAAGGTTGGGCAATCGTCGATAACACAATAGGCGAGGATTGGAACAATGTCGAGTTGTCGCTGGTGGCGGGAGCGCCGCAGTCGTTTGTTCAGCAACTTTCGCAGCCTTACTACTCGCGCCGGCCGGTCGTTCCCCTGCCCGAAAATGCCATGATCACGCCGCAGACGCATGAGGCTGCCCTGGAGGAGTCCGCAAAATTAACTGCGCCACCACCGCTAGCAGCGCCTCAAGCTATTGACATTAACAACGGCCAGATCGGTGGGGTTATCGGCGGTATCGGCTCTGGTTCTGGAGGTGGCGTCGGCACTGGCCGGGGCGCCGGAGTCGGCGGTGGAACTTTTTCGATGAATGGGCGCGCCTTTAATCAACTCCAGAACTTCGCAGCTCTCCAAAGCACGACTCCGGCCGTGGCCGAGAGCCGCGAACTAGGCGATCTGTTCGAATATCAACTTAAGGACCGCGTGACGATCCGCAAGAATCAATCGGCGTTGGTTCCCATCTTGCAGGCGCGCATCGATGTGGAGAAAGTCTCCGTATGGAACCCGGCCGAAACCTACGTTCTGCGAGCTCTGTGGGTGAACAACACCAGCGGCGTCACGCTCGACGGCGGCAGCTTCAACGTCCTCGAAGAGGATGCGTTTGCCGGCGAGGGCCTGGTGGATGCCATCAGGCCGGGTGAAAAGCGACTTCTTTCCTACGCCGCCGATCTAGGTCTGCTGGTCGACGCTAAACAGAAAGAAGAAAGACAGCAGGTCACGAGGGTGGCCATCCGACGCGGCATCATGACCCACAGCAGCGAAGAACGGCAGGAGCGGATCTATACCGTCCGCAATCGCGATACTTCGCCGCGTACGGTAGTGATCGAGCATCCTGCACGCGAAGGCTGGAAACTGGCGGATGGCATCGAACCCGTAGAAAGCACCGCCTCCTGCCGTCGCTTTCGGGTGACGGTTGAACCCGGGAAGACGGCGACTCTCGCGATCAAGGAGTACCATCCGCTGTTCACGCGCTACGAGCTCACTAACCTCGACGATGACCAGATCAGCTTTTTCCTCAGCCAGAAGATGATCAACTCTGAAGTGGAAGAAGCGCTACGGAAGGTGCTGTCACAGAAGAACGAGGTCGCAGGCCTGGATGCGGAAATCAATTCGCGCAAGGGGCAGATCAAGAGCATTTCCGAGGACCAGCAGCGGGTTCGGGAAAACATGAAGGCCCTGAAGGGCAGCGCTGAGGAAAAGGCGTTACTAGAACGTTACGCGCATCAACTCAATCAACAAGAGGATCAGATGGAATCCTTGCGCCGGCAGATCTCCGAATTGCAGCAGAAACGAGCGCAATCCCAGAAGACGCTTGACGAACTGGTCCAGGGATTATCACTGGAGGCAAAAATCTAGCGCCAAGAACTGGCATCGGATGGGCACGAAAGCTCCCGGCGTTCCACCGCTTTCGTAACAAAAGCACTCTGGGATCGATCTATCGGTCATGGGTATACTTAGCTCTCACCTGTAAAACAGGCGGGAGTAGCATAACTTCGGCAATGTGCCGGGTTTCCAGCCCGGAGACGGCGGTTCGAACCCGTCCCTCCCGCTCCAATCTCTATCTCTTGCGGACTAGCGTGCCCGCGCCAGGACCAGCGTCACGTCGTCTGGCTGTTCCTGATCGCCGATCCAGTCGTCCACGGCGGCGGTCACGATTTCGGTGATTCGGGTCAGTGGCAGGTGGCGATTGTCTTGCACTAGATCGATCAGGCGCCGTTCTCCGAATTCGCCGAAGTCGTTTTCTGGCTCGGTGACGCCGTCGCTATAAGCCAGAAAGATCTCGCCGCGACGCATTTGGATCGAAGTCTCGTCATAACTTACCCGCTCAATGAGGCCCACCACGGTACCGCCGCAATCCAGCCGTCTCAGCGTCCCGTCTTCGCCCAGGATGATCGGCGGTAAATGTCCGCCGTTACTGTAGGTCAGCTTGCGATCTTTTTCGTCATAGGTGCCGAGGAACAATGTCGCATATTTTTCGGGCGGTGTACTTTGATAGAGCTGATGGTTAAGCAGCGAAAGCAATGTAGCAGGGGACACTTCACCGCCGTGCGAGCCCGAGGCCAGCCTTATGTCCGAACCTCCGCCCCTACCTACCACCATCGGCTCTCGCAGAATGGGAGTGCCCTCCAGGCTATAGGCCCGAACCGCGGAGTGAATGGTAGCCATCAACAGTGCGGCTGAAATCCCCTTCCCACTGATGTCACCCACCGCCAGCAGCAACTTGTCGGAGTCCACAGTCAAAAAGTCGTAATAGTCACCACTGACCGTGCGGGCTGGACGGCAGAATCCGTATACTTCCAGCGATGCCAGTTGCGAAATATGCTGTGGAAAGAGTTGAGCCTGCACTTCTTGAGCGATTGCCAACTCGTTCTCCAGCCGTTGCTTTTGCTTCTGCTCTTCAATCAACTTTTCGATTGAGGCCGTCATCGAGTTAAATGAGTTCGCCAGGGCTGCCAACTGATCACTGGACTTCACCGGAATACGATGGCTGAAGTCGCCCCGATTGATGTGCTCTGTAGCCCTATAGAGTTGGGCCACGGCGCCCGTGACGGTGCGCGTCAATCGTGTACCGATCCAGAGCGCGAGCAGTTCGATGATGGCAAAAACAACGGCCGAGAACAGCAGCACCAGTTCCACGCCTTTGGCGAAATCACCCAAGGCAGCGAACAGGCGCGCGTACAGCACTGAGGGCCGGGTCTGCACCCGGAGCAGCGCTGCCTCTCTCTGCTGCTGCCCATTCGCCCAGTTCACCACCGGAAGCGGCGTTCCAAATGTGATCTCGCGATCGAAGGTTCCGCGGGATGCCGGCAAGGAACCAGCTGTAAAAATGGGTCGCAGCGCCTCCCTTTCACTACTGCTCACCGCGCCGTTCGACGCGATGTTTACCGATGCACCCTCGCCTTTCCCGTTCGCGATCGGCTCTCTTGAGGTCGTGACGTCGGTTTTCGATGGGATGCCCACCACGTACAGCGTGATCTCCCCCAGGTCGGCTGCGATTACCTCCAGCAGATTGCGATCCAGCGGCTCGCTGGATACCACAGTCAATTTTTGCGCACCGAAACTCAGCGTGGTCGCTGACCTCAGATGGAGTTTGCCGTGGTCACTGACGATCGCACCGAACTGCGGGCTTACAGAAGGCGCACGGGCAAACGGAAGGGTCTCGGGCGTGACGCCGCCGCATAAAGGCAACGGCTTGTCATCGCTCCAGGCGCATATTTTGCGGCGCGACCATGCCGGATCGTGCCGTTTCAACCCCTCCAGCGATTCTGCGGTCGGCGGCTGTCCATGCTCCACTCGTGCAGCCAGTTCGTTGGCGATGGCCGCATTAACGGCTTCCAGGCTTTGTAACCGTGACTTGAGATCGGAAGTCACCACAAAGTTGGCGAACTGTCCGGCAAACAGATAGGCGGTGATGAATGCCATCGCCGCCAGCAGGACGACCGGGATAACTCCGATAAAGACATAAGTAACGATCAAACGGTTGCGCAGACGCCACAGCAGTTTCGCCTTGAGCCTTCGAAATGCAATGATCGTGAATAGCACAATCACGGTCAGGCTCAGGAACGTAACCCAACCGCCTAAACTTGCGGCGATGGCGACCTGGAATAGCCCAAGCGTCTTCTGCAGCACAAACAGAAAAAGATCCAGCCCCAACAGATACCAGGCGGCGCGCGCCAGGCGACTTGCTGGCAGCACACCTACCTGGATCAGCCATGAACGTAGGTAGCGGAAAGACGGTTCCATGAGCTAACAGGATTATAGATGTGGAATTTGGACATCGGACCTCAGACGTCGGACTCTAAATTTTTCTGGCTACGGTTCTGCTTCGGCCTCTTAAGGCCCGAGGTCTAAGGTCTGAGGTCCGAAGCCCGTTCCTCAAATCTCCGGATAAAAGTCAAAGAACGCATCGAGACTCGACTTCAACTGCTTTTCGATTTCATCCTTGCTGCCCTCGAGAACGTGCATGGTGACGTGCGCCTCGCGTCCATTCTTCAACTTGAGAGTCGCATCGCCCACCTCGGCGACTTCGTCAGACGGCAAAAGCCGCAATCCATAAACCAGTGTTAAGTTCGCCATGGGCTGATTTTACGCGACCGTGGTGTTTGCATGTCATGTGCGCGCGGAAGTTTCCCCAGTTGGGTGTCTAAGAGTTTTCTCTATCTTCGTTTAGAATGCCGCTGTGCCCCGAAACAAGCTGTTTCTTTTAATCATTTTTGGAAGGGTATCCCTGGCTTTAGCTCAACAGCCGTCCCAGCCGCAGGTTAAGGTGAACGTCCTCAATGTCTGCTCGCCGTCGCCGGAGGAGCAACAGGAAATTGCGTCTGCCCTGGCCCGGGTTCCCAGGCAACCGCTCTTCAGCCCGGATTTTGAGGTGGATCGTGGACGCTCCAGTCTCGAAGAGAGGCCGGGATTTCTCCAGTCGGGCGAGAGCGCGCAGTTTTCTTCCGACGCGGCGACGGCAAACTGGGTACGCATGCGGCGCGAGTTCTCCGTACAAGCCCTGTTTTCTACGGTGCAATACTCATTCAGCACCGACCCCAAGAATATGGTGGAGACGCTGGTCTTCCGCGTACGCGATCCCAAGGATTTGATGCAGGTGGCAATCGAAGACAGCGCATCAGCAGTGACCTCACCCGCAACCATGCTGGGCTCAAATACGCCTGCCAGCCGCATCAAGTTGGAGCGCTTTGGTAAGTCTTCGGTGGTGCTGGCCCGCTGTTCGGCAGCGGAAAATGGCCCGCAGCCAGACCAGAGCGCCTACGAACCGCTCTTTCAGAGCGCGTCGACGATTGTCGCGAATTACCGTGCGTTGCTGGGCGTGCGCCATACTGTGCCCGATGAACTGGCGCGCATCGGCGCCGAGGGAACGATCCAAGCCAAGCCAACCTCGAACAAGCCAGCCTCTAAGTTACGAAAACCGCCGCATGAACAAAAGTGATCGAGGCGCTCTACTTGAGGCTGCGCGGACTGCAGTTGCAACTAAATTTGAAATTGGCAATCTAACGTCTGAGTCTTATGGATAACATTCGCAACGTGGTCATCATCGGTTCTGGTTGCGCCGGTCATACGGCCGCGCTATACACGGCACGTGCGAACCTCAAGCCTCTGGTGCTCGAAGGTCATGAGCCCGGAGGTCAACTCTCGCTTACCACTCTAGTGGAAAACTTCCCCGGCTTCCCGGACGGCATCCGGGGTCCCGAACTGATCGAGAACATGCGCAAGCAGGCCGGACGTTTTGGCGCGCAGTATCAGCTCGGTCACGTGGTCGGCACCGATCTCAGCAAGCGTCCATTTGCCATTGATCTCGGCAAGGAGACTATCCATGCACGGACGCTAATCATCGCCAGCGGCGCCTCAGCACGTTGGCTCGGACTGCCCGGTGAACAGGCATTGATCGGGCACGGTGTCTCTTCTTGTGCCACCTGCGACGGCTTCTTTTTCTCTGACAAAGAAATTGCCGTCATCGGTGGCGGCGATTCCGCTATGGAGGAAGCGATATTTCTCACCCGCTTCGCTACAAAAGTTACCCTCATTCATCGCCGCGATCAGTTTCGTGCCTCGAAAATCATGCTGGAGCGAGCACAGCGCAACCCCAAAATCGAGTTTCTCGCCGACACCGTAGTAGAAGATGTTTACGATCCCGCTAAACAAGAAGTGACTGCATTGAAGCTTCGCAACTTGAAGTCCGCAAAAGTGTGGGATTTGCCCACCAGCGCCATGTTCCTGGGCATTGGCCACATCCCCAATGCACGGATGTTTGAAGGCCAGTTAGATACTGATCAGGATGGGTATCTCGTGACCAAGAACTACGTGCGTACTCGTGTCCCCGGCGTGTACGCCTGCGGTGACGTGCAGGATCGGCGCTACCGGCAGGCCATCACCGCCGCCGGCACGGGCTGCATGGCGGCGCTGGAGGCAGAAAGATTCTTGGAAGAGGAAGGGCAGTGACCATAACCGAGGCTGAACGACCCGGGAAGGAGACAATGAGAACTGGGTTGCGTCGCCTGCTAAGGGTTCTGGTCGTACTCTTGTTCATTCCGGTCTTCGGTGTTGTCGTCGCGGTACTCTGGTTGAGAGTAGTCGCGCCTCCGCCATTGCCCCAATCCAAGCTACTTACTCCGGTCAACGAGGTGAAGGCTACCGCGGGCCGCGGGCAGGTGACGGTAACCTGGAGCGATGTCCCTGGGGCCGTGAGCTATCAGGTGTTGAGAAGCGATCTTCCCGACCGCGACTTCGACGTGGCCAGTTCGCCATTCGGAGCGGCCCCGTTCATTGTTGATCACTTCTTTGCCCGAGTCTTTCCCGGGGAGCCGTTTGGGCGGCTTCCGCACTCGCCCTTTGTCGATACTTCCATCGATCCTGGACACACTTATTACTATCGAGTGCGTGGTAATGACGGCACCGGCTGGAGCGGGCCTGGGGCCACGGCACAAGCAACAGTCCCCGTACAAGACATTGATCCTGGCGTTAACATTCGCGTCGACGCGGGGCGCGATGCCGGCACGCTCGAACACAAGTGGGAACTGGTGCTGGGATCCGAGCACTTGAGTTACATGTTGAACGGAGACATCGGCCCGAATCTGAAAGCTGCCGGAGAAGGACTGCGTGGGGGAAACAAGCTGGCGCATGACGATTTGGGGATCAAATACATCCGGGCCCACGACATCTTCTCGGACAAGCTAGGGGTCTACCGGGAGGACGCGGCCGGCAATTCCATTTACGACTGGTCGGGCATTGATAGGGTCTACGACATGGTGCGGGCCGATGGGTTGAAACCGTTCGTCGAACTTGGCTTTATGCCGAAGGACCTGGCGTCCGATCATGGCCCAGCTGAGATTTTTTTTTATAAAGCCAATAATTCACCTCCTAAAGACTATGCAAAGTGGGCTGGGCTGGTGAGCGCTCTTGCTAAACATTTGATCGAAAGATATGGCAAAGAGGAAGTGGAGTCCTGGCCTTTCGAGGTGTGGAACGAACCGGACTTGCGTTCCCGCTTGCCGGTCCGCTTTTGGAGAGGCTCCGATAAGGATTATTTCCGGCTCTACGATTTCAGCGCCCAGGCTTTGAAATCAGTGGATCCTAAACTTCAAGTAGGCGGGCCGGTGGCGGCGCTCAGCCGGATCGAAGAGCCATTTCTGCAACATGTCACCAGCCACAACTACGCGACTGGCGGCGCCAGCACTCCGATTGACTTTCTTGACGTGCACGTTTACAGCATGCCGGCGGCGGATTGGCGTCCTCTGCTCGAGCGCTATGGCTTGAAAGGTCTACCGATCTATTACTCCGAGTGGGGCGTTTCGGCGTGGTGGAACCATCCGGTGAATGACTCGGCCTACGGTGCGGCATGGATTGCTAATGGATTGCATGCCAGCCTCAACCAAGTGACCGCCATCAGCTACTGGACGGCGAGCGACTACTTCGAAGAACAGGGTCCGCCGAAAAAGTTCTTCTACGGCGGCTTCGGCCTAATTGGCATCGACAATATCCGCAAACCCCGCTACTGGGCCTACTACTTGCTTCACCAGTTGGGCACCGGGCGCATTGCCTTGGAGGGAGACGGCGATGGTTTCGGCGGTCTGATTACGGGCTGGGCAACGCGTAATGATGACGGCGGGGTCAAGGTGCTCCTCAGCAATGTGACGCCGGATCAAACTCAAGCGAATGGGAATCTGCTGCTCGGCCGGATGGTCTCGATGACAATTTCCGATTTGCCGCCGGGGCAGCGATTCCGTTTGCAACACTTTCGTGTCGACGACAGCCACAGCAACGTATACAAGGCGTGGCAGGAAATGGGTCAGCCCGATTGGCCAACCAGTTCACAACTCGCCGAACTGCACCGGCGTGATGACCTCGAAATGCTTGAGCCTTCGCGCGAAATAGAAGCGGATGAGCAAGGCCGATGCGTGATCCAGTTCGAAATGCCAATGCCTTCACTGTCTCTGCTGGTGATCGCCCCTTCACCGCTGAGAACTAACAACTGAGAACCGAGAACTGATTTTATGGATAGTCGCACCTGAATTAACTCGGATCTACAGTCAACCTTGATCCGCACTTTTTGAATCCGAACGCGACTGGCGCGCGTCGAACAGCAGGTAACCTATCGGGTAAGGACCTCCCCGCATGCAATTTGCTCGCCTCGGCAACAGCGGTCTCATCGTTTCGCGTCTCGCGTTCGGCGTCATGACCTTTGGCAAAGGCTCGGGCACCATGGCCGCGGTGGCAAAAACCGGCCAGGACGAGGCTAGCGCCCTGGTTCACCGTGCGCTGGACTCAGGCATCAACTTCTTTGACACCGCCGACGCCTATGCCGGCGGAGAGTCTGAAATCATGTTGGGCAGAGCGCTGGGCCCACGCCGCAAAGACGTGATCGTCTCGACCAAGGTTGGCTTCCGCTCCGGTGACGCTGTGATTCACGCTGGAGCTTCCTACGCTTACATTCTCGCAGCAGCCGAGGCCTCACTGCGCCGCCTCGGCACCGAGTACATTGATCTTCTATCAATTCACAAGCCCGATCCATTTACACCTTTCGAGGAGACGGCGCATGCTCTGGACAACCTGGTCCAGCGCGGACTGGTGCGATACGTCGGATACTCGAATCTTGCGGCTTGGCAAAGCGCAAAGATCTTGGGTATTCAGAAGCTCCACAACTATTCGCCCTTCGTCGCTGCACAAATGTACTACTCCCTGATCGGCCGCGACGTAGAGCATGAAGTCGTTCCGTTTTGCGTGGACGCGGGTATCGGGTTGGTGGTGTGGAGTCCGCTGGCTAGCGGTTTCCTGAGTGGCCGCTACACTCGGCAGGATCCCACCGGCGGCAGAGGTCGTCTTACCGGCTTTGATTTCCTTCCCACAGATCGCAAGAAGGGCTACGACCTGATCGAGAAGATGAAAATTGTGGCGGATCGCAACCACGCTACGGTGGCGCAAGTGGCGCTGGGGTGGCTCCTGACAAAATCCTGCGTCTCGACCATCCTTTTGGGCGCGAGCAAAACCACGCAGCTGGAAGATAACCTGGGCGCTGCCGATCTCAAGCTTCCCGTGGAGGAACTCGCCGAACTCGACCAGGCCACGGCGCCTACGCCGATCTACCCCAACTGGTTCCACGAGAGAACGTTGGACGTAACTGCAAATGACGCGCTTAGGACTGGGCTGTCAAGCAGCCGGCCGAGGTAAAGGTCTAACTATTTTCTACAATGGCCGCTCAATAAGAAATCATACCGGAGGTGTTCGATGCCCAAAGCACAAACGACTTGTTCTCATCTAAAAGAAATTCGGGACGTGACCCCCAGTGGTAAAGGCTGCAAGGAGTGTCTGGAGATCGGCGATACTTGGGTCCATTTGCGCGAATGCCTGAGTTGTGGCCACGTTGGCTGCTGTGACTCGTCCAAGAACAAGCACGCCACCAAGCATTTTCACCAAACTAAGCATCCCATCATGCAATCATTTGAGCCCGGCGAGAATTGGCGCTGGTGTTATGTGGATGAGATGTTTCTGACCTAGCACCAGGGAAGCCAAACCCCGTACTGGTCCTCCCGGCACGGAACTCGAAGTTACCATAGTCATCTTCACCCCTTCCGAGCACTTGGATAACCTGCGGTTGTGATGACCTACTCAAGGCGCATCGCCTCAGCCGCGTTATGGCTAGTGTTTTGGGCAGCCGTCCTCGCTCCCGTCTCGATATTTGCGCAGCAGCAGGAAGAGACTCCGGTCCGCAAAGTTGTGAGCCGGGTTGTACCCGAGTACCCAGAGATGGCGCGCACCATGAATCTGAAAGGCAGCGTTCGGTTGGACGCGCTGGTTGCGTCCAATGGTACTGTAAAAACTGTCCAGATCAGAGGCGGCCATCCCGTACTGGCGCAAGCAGCGGAGAGCGCTATCCGCAAGTGGAAGTGGCAGCCCGCCGCCCACGAAACCCTCGAGCCCGTTGAATTTAAGTTCGATCCCAAATGACCTGCTTAATTTGATCAGACACGATTAGATCAGAATGGGATCCCAGCATCTCGGCTCGATACTCCATCCTCCGATGACCTCCGCTTGTGGTACAACTTTCTGTGATTTTCATCCACGTTCAAGGCGTTCGTAATTCCATCTTGCCAGGTCTTGAAGGAATGGCGTGCTGAGGGCGCTCTTCATCAAACTTTCGGAGAGTCGCTCTCTGCGCGCCGTGGCCGAGCGCTCCGCTATTGGTCAAAGAGTCTCCAGTAGATTTGTGGCTGGGACGCAAGTTGAAGACGCGCTGCGCGCGGCTCAGGCCGTCAACCAGTCGGGCCCGAGGGTCTCCATCGATAACCTGGGCGAAAATGTCACCAACGCCGACGAAGCCCACGCCAGCGCCCAGCTTTACCATCAACTGCTCGACGAAATCGCCGCCCGCAAACTAAACGCCAATATCAGCCTGAAGCTTACCCACATGGGCCTCGACGTGGACGAAAAGATCGCCCGCGATCTGGTTACTGGGCTCGTGGCCAAAGCCGCCAGTATGAACCCGCGCAATTTCGTTCGCGTGGACATGGAAGGCTCGGCTTACACTCAGCGTACCCTCGACTTTGTCCACGAACTTCACCGCATGCCCGGGCAACAGGGATCGGTCGGCGCGGTCATCCAGTCCTATATGCGGCGGGCCGAGAGCGACATCGCAAAGTTGTTGGCCGAAGGCATCCGCATTCGCTTATGCAAAGGCGCGTACAAGGAACCTGAGGAAATCGCGTTTCAGAAGAGATCCGAAGTGGATGACAACTATGTAAAGTTAATGAAAGTCCTGATGAAAAGTGGCATCTACCATGGCCTCGCCACTCACGACGAGAACATTATCAAGGAGGCCAAAGCCTTCGCCACTCGGGAAAATATTTCCCGTGATGCCTTTGAGTTCCAGATGCTCTACGGCATTCGTCGCGACCTGCAGCGCAGCCTGGTAAAGCAGGGTTGGCGTATGCGCGTCTACATTCCGTTCGGCACCGAGTGGTATCCCTACTTAATGCGCCGTCTGGCAGAGCGTCCGGCGAATGCTCTGTTCATCGCCAGAAATTTGTTCCGATAGATTTTTACAGAGAAGAAGAACAAGCTACTGTGGCGGACCTGTTACGTTCTGTTCCCCAGGCGCCGGAGCGAGGGGCAGCGTGGAAGTTCCGCGGAGCAATTCGCGCTCCTGGGGCGAGAACATGCTCTTGTAGCGATCGGAGTCGATTTGCCGTTGACGTGCCTCAGGCGGCATGCCGCGTAGCGCCTTGACCGCATTCTGAACCGCCTGGCGGCGATCCGGTGGCAGCTGCGAGAACTGAGAATGGAGCTGTCGCGCCTGCTCCTTCTGCTGCGGAGTCAGGTGCTCCCAGGTTTCCATGCGGTTGAGGATCAGCTGCTGACGCTGCGGAGGTAGGCTGTTGAAGTGCTGCAGGCGTTGCTGCAAAGCCTGCTGCCGCTCCGGTGGAAGCCGGCGGAATTGAGGATCATTCTCCAGCGCTCTCCTCTGCTGCTCCAGCGGAAGGTTCCGCTGTTGGTTAAGCCACTGGCCTGCGTGATGCCCTTGCTGGGGGGGCCGGGGCACAGGGTGCTGTGCCGGCGCCGGGTGCTGAACCGGCCGCGGTACAGGGGCTGCGTGTTGTACCGGATGCTGCGGCGGCCGACTGTCGTTGCGGTGGTTCTGGGCGAGGCACGGCGAGATTGCGAACACCAGCGCGAGGCTGGCGATCGCCATCCCTAATGTCATAGTCTTCATGCCGAACACCCTGTCCCCCATTTTCCCGCTACTGCTTGCTTACGGATTCGCGTTCACGTCCTGCTGCACTTCCAGATCATCCAGCAGATCGAAATCCGCATAGATATCGTGGTTCTTATCCAAAGCTTGCAAGTCGCCTACTGCAGTGCCCGGCGTCGGCACAATATCGACAATAGGACCGTTAGAAGTCACGGGCGGATGCAAGCCGCCTCTTTGGATAAGAGAGACGCCTACCACCATCGCCAACGCCAGTGATACGGCCAGCGCCGGCCGGGGCAGCCAGTGCAGCCAGGCGCGGGCTGGTTTCGCCGCTTCCTCGCGCAAACGAGCCTTCAGGCGCACGTCAAAATATGGCGAGGGCTCTGGCGCCTGCCACTCATCCAGCAACGCCATGGTCTGGCGAAAATCTTCCAGCTTCCCCGCGCACTCCACGCAAGCACTCACATGTTCGTTCACTTCGGGCGTGACCGCGCTTAGTCCGGAAGCCAGGTCCGGCATCAGTTCGCGAATTTCATTGCACTTCATGACTTCTTTCCTCGTAGACAAACCGTTCTCTCCGTTAAATAAACTCTCTTAACTGCTCGCGCAGAGTCTCGTACGCGCGAAACAATAATGACTTCGTAGCTGACTCGCTCAGCTTCAAAACTTCAGCAATCTCCCGATAGTCCATCTGCTGGTACTTGTGCATCACCACAGCAATCCTTTGCCGTTCTGGTAATCCCTGCACGCGCTGGCGGATGGCGGCCAGGCGTTCCTTCCGCACCAGCATATCCTCGGCGCTCAAAGCCGCATCTGCCACATCCAACCTGCGGCCGCTGTCCTCGTCCGGCTCGTCCAGGCTGACCATCTTTTCTGGACGCTCGTGGCGCGTGTCGCGTGCATGGTTCACCGCCAGGTTAGTTGCGATGCGATACAACCAAGTCGTGAACTTAGCACTGGCTTCATAACTTTCGCGCGAGCGATAGACCCGCAGAAAAACTTCCTGCGCCAGGTCCTCCGCAACCGCGGCATTGTGCGCCATGCGGTACATAAAGTTCAGCATGGGTCGGCGATATTTTTGCACCAGATAATCGAATGCAGTTTCGTCCCCAGCCTTGGCTCGGAGCATCACATCAGCGTCGCTCAGCCCCTCGCTGGGCACAGTGGCCTCCGCCCCAACTTGTTGCCGCGAGGGCGCACCCCCTATCGCGAGCAACCCGCGATCGATGGCTATACTGCTCACATCTGATTCAACCCCCTCCGGGGGCGAAAGTTGCGCCTCCGATGGCTCCGGAGTAGGTTCGGAAGTCCCTTTGACCGAGGGCAATAGGGGCGTTTTGCTGGGTCGTGGGTCGTTCGCCATCCGGAGGTCTCAGCCCGCCGGCGCGAGGACGCTCAGGGAGCGCGGCGGAAGATTAGGCTATCACGCTCCGGGGCAGGTGAAAATGCTTTCGTTTGCTACAATATAGCGGCTGCTGCTGTGATAAAACGAGTGGGCGCTTAACTCAGCGGTAGAGTGCCATCTTCACACGGTGGAAGTCATAGGTTCGAATCCTATAGCGCCCACCACTCAGATTCCCAAGTTGGTTGTGGGCGAGGGTCCCTCGCAGAGCCCGGGATTTCGGATTGGCCTCGCGGCGTGACGGAAGTAACCGACCTTGTGTGTCGAAGGAATCGAACGACTCGCACCCCCGATTTGTCAAGTTTCGTATCAGCGTCAAAATCTTCCGCGGATCAACAAACCTTCTTGCTCCGATTTCCAGCTTGATCGTCGCCGCAGTCCCTCGGTTGATGGCCTTTCGTGTGGTGACCAAACAAATCGCCTGATGGCATTCTTTAAGACATATTCTTTACGACAGGCGGATGCCGCGCGAGCATCCTAAAACCCATAGTCTGAATCCATACTTCAAACGGGCGGGATTCAGCGGGCACGGTGTAGCCAAAATACAGGAGAGGGTGATGGCAAGGACCTCAGTGGTCTTCTTCCCCAAGTGTGTCGCGATCTTCTTGTTGCTGAGCGCGGCGGCGGCTTCTTTTGCACAAACCATTGCCCAGGATCGCGTGCGCGGTCCCATTGACGATGGTCAGATGTCCATTCTTCCAGGGAACGTGCATGGTCTTGCCAGACCCGAGTTTGATCAGGGACGGGCTGATGGCAGCATGAAAATCAATCGCGCCGCCGTTGTATTCAAACCGTCGCCTGCCCAGCAGAATGCTCTCGAAACGCTGCTTGCGCAACAACAGGACCGCACATCCTCGAATTATCACAAATGGCTGACTGCGGAGCAGTACGCCGATCGCTTCGGCATGACCCAGAACGACCTGGCCAAAGTCTCCGCCTGGCTGCAGTCGAAGGGTCTGACCGTCAATGAGACCGCGCGCGGCCGTAATCGCGTCTTCTTCTCCGGCACCGTCTCTCAGATCGAAGAAACTTTCCGCACCGAGATCCATCGCTATCAGCTCGATGGCGAGTCCCACTTCGCGAATGCCACAGAACTTTCTGTTCCGGCGGCTATAGCTGACACCGTTTCGAGCGTCGGCAATCTGAACGACTTCCGTCCTAAGCCAAGAGCACGGAGAGTCGATGCTCGCTTTACTTCTAGCATTTCGGGAAACCACTTCCTCGTGCCCGATGACTTTGCCACCATTTATGACCTGAAGGCGCTCTACGCCTCTGGATTCGATGGTACCGGTCAGACGATCGCCGTGGTGGGGGACAGCGCGGTCACCCTGAGCGACATCGATACTTTTCGTAGTCTTTCGGGCTTGCCCGCGAACGAACCCCAAATCATCACCGTGGCCGGCACCGGAACTCCGACACACAATGGCGACGAAATGGAGGCAGACCTTGACCTCGAGTGGTCCGGCGCGGTCGCAAAAGGCGCAAATATCGTTTTTGTCCTTGTCGGCCCAAACGCTAATGGCGGCGCGTTTGATGCATTAACATTTGCCATCGACAACAAGGTCGCGCCAATCGTCAGCAACAGCTTCGGGCTTTGTGAGGCCGACATGGGAACAGCGAATGCCCAGGCGACACGGGTATCAGTGCAGCAAGCGAACTCCCAGGGTCAAACTATTACTTCTCCGGCCGGCGACGCTGGCGCAGCCGATTGCGACGGTGACCTTCAGACCACTCCTGCAGTCGCTAGTCTGGGCCTAGCGGTGGACGCGCCCGCGAGCATCCCCGAGGTTACCGGCGTGGGTGGAAGCGAGTTCATGGGCGATCTCGGGGGTGGCATTCCCCCGGTAACTACCCCCTATTGGAATGCCGGCAATAACACCGACATGGGGTCTGCCCTCAGCTACATCCCGGAGATGGGTTGGAACGATACTACCGAGTCTGGAACATTAGCAGCTACCGGCGGCGGCAAGAGCGCGATCTTTACCAAGCCCAGTTGGCAAACAACTAAGACGCCGAGTGACGGTGCGCGTGACGTGCCCGATGTTGCGCTGAACGCCTCCAACTTTCATGATTCTTACTTATTCTGCTCGCCTCCCGCCGTATCGACCGACCCGCACCCCTGTACCAACGGATTCCGGGACAGCAACTCTAATTTGGATGCCGTGGGAGGGACTTCCGCGGGTGCTCCGACCTTTGCCGGTATCTTGGCGATTCTTAACCAGGCGACCCAATCCAAGGGATTAGGCAACGTTAATCCGACGCTGTATACCACCTTGGGGAGCGCGTTCCACGACATCACCAAGGGCAACAACCAAGTCCCCTGCACCGCCGGTAGTCCAAATTGCCCAAGTACAACGCCTGCGGGATGTTCAGTACCTTGCATCGGCTACACCGCCGCTGTCGGCTACGATCTGGTAACCGGATTGGGCTCGGTGGATGGAAACAATCTGGTTCGCTCCTGGCCAAGCTTCTCAGCTTCCCACGACTTCGCAGTCGGAAGCACTGCGGTCAACCTTTCCTCTCCGGGACAGTCGGGCGCATCGACTATTACTGTCACCGCAATGAACGGCTTTAGTGGGACGGTTAATCTCTCCTTTGCTCCCTGTTCGACGACGGCTGAGATTACCTGCTCGCTCAGCGCGTCTTCCGTGTCGGTCAACGGCTCCAGCGCCACAGCCAGCCTAAGTGTTGCCACGAGCGCTCCGAGCGCGCTTGCGAAGGTTTCTCCGCAGGGCCGTCCTGGGATCGGATGGTTCGCAGCTAGCGGCGGAGCCTTGCTGGCTGGTTTCTTCGTAATGGGTGTGCCATCTCGCCGGAAACGCTGGAGCGGTCTGTTGGGAATCTTGTTCCTGACCCTCGTGGCCGCGGGAATCAGTTGCGGTGGAGGCGGCAGTTCCCATAGCTCGAACCCAGGCACACCGGCTGGCACCTACACCATTGCGGTGACGGCTACAAGCGGAAGTCTGACCCACACCAGCAACGTAGTGGTCACGGTGCAATAAGGCGTCGGGTCGTCAAGTAACGCTTCCGCCCATTCTGCCGATAGCGTAAGGGTGACCGCTCTAGCCCTGCACCCGCGCCCGGAGAAGCCAAACCTGATTCCGCGACCCTCTTTGTCGCCCGCCAACCCATCCTCACCAAAGACGAAAAGGTCTTTGGCTATGAACTGCTCTTCCGCGATGGAGTAGAGAACCTTTTCCGCAGCCCTGATCCCGAGGCCGCATCGCGCAGCACCCTGGACACTTCCATGCTCATGGGGCTCGACGTCCTATTGTGATGGCCGCCGCGCCTTTATCAATTGCACTCGCGAGATGCTGCTGAAGGACTACATCACGCTGGTTCCGTCGAATCAAACCGTGGTTGAAATTCTGGAGACCGTACCGCCCGACGATCTGGTGATGGCCGCGTGCCAGCGCTTGAAGGAAGCCGGATACATGATCGCGCTCGATGACTTCACCATCGACGATCCGCGCGAGCCGCTCACCGATGTGGCTGACATCATCAAGGTGGACCTGAAATGCACGACGCCCGCGGAACGCGCCGCGATTATCAACCGCTACGACCCTGGCGCTGCCGCATGTTGGCGGAAAAAGTGGAAACGCGGGAAGAGTTTGTCGCCGCTTCGAAGGCGGGCTTTGTGTATTTCCAGGGCTACTTCTTCCGCCGGCCGGAAGTGCTCGCCGCCCACGAAGTTCCCGCCAATCGGATTAACTATGTGCGCATGCTGCAAACTGTCTCCAAACCGGAAGTGGATTCGCGGGAGATTGAAGATGCCATCAAGAGCGAAGCTTCGCTTTGTTACCGCCTGCTGCGTTACCTGAACTCCGCCGTCTTCGGCTTTGCCAATGAGATCCACTCGGTGCGGCACGCGCTGGCCATGCTGGGAGAGAGCGAAGTCAGGCGCTGGGTACGGCTGGTGGTCACGCTTGCGGCTGGACAAGGTAAGTCGACCGAGCTGGTGCTGTCAGCTCTGGTGCGTGCGCGCTTTTGCGAACAGCTTTCACCCAAAGTCCAGCACGGGGACTCCGACTTGTTTCTCCTGGGCTTGCTCTCGATGATGGACGCGATCCTTGATCTCCCCCATGGCCGACGTGCTGGAGCGAGTCCCGATCGACCAGCAGACTAAGGCGCTATTGCTTGGCGGGGTCACGCCGCTGCGGCCGCTCTACCAACTCATGCTGGCGCGAGAATCTGGAGACTGGCAGAACGCCGCTGAGCTCGCTAAGGCCCTTCACCTGAGCGACAGCGAGGTTGCAGAGGCCTATTGGTCAGCCATGCAATGGGCGCGGCAGGTGAGTGCGGGATAAGAAAAAGCTGTTGGCCCTCGCGAAGACAACCCTCACCCCGTACTAGTCTCTGCAAAGAAAAGCTTCGCGCCCGACCTCTTTTCTTTTTCAGTTATACTTGCGCCCGCGATTAAGAGACCGCCCTCACGGCGGGCTTCTCGCGAAACTCAGTCCGGCGCGAGCATCCATTGCAGCAACGCAGCGGAGGGTCATGCCCGATTCGAATTTTGACGCGACGACGCTTTCAGACCTTGATGGCAAGTTCTCAGATTTTGCACAGAAGTTGCGGTCGCGCGAGAATTTGTTCCCGAAAGCTGACCCGCGTGCCGAAAGAGCCTGTGAATTGCGTGGCCGCATCCAGGCATGGCGAAAAGACCTGGATTCCCTGGCGGTGATCTGGAGCCGCTGGCGTGCCAATTGCGCAACCGTCCTTGAGGTCTATCAGGAGACATCCTCCGGAAACGTGATTTCCCCTCAACAGATGGAACGACTTCAGGATCTGAAGAAACAATTCAATGCAGATATCCCTTCTTTCTACTATTTCTCCGAGGCATTCCTTGATCGCGTTGCGGAAAGTGTCGGATTTCTTCTCGGTGACAAAGATCTGAATACCAACGACAGGCTCCAAACGAGGGGCATTGTTCCGCGTTCACTTCAGCAAGCAGCTGATCGTCTGCGGGAACAGATCGCCGAATACAGGAGGGCCAAAACAACAGAGGACGAGGAGCATTTTCACGCAAGCGACGGATTAGACAAAACTGGGAAGCTCAATCCTCGGTTTCAACTTGAAAGCCCGGATCTTACCGTTGCCCTTAAGCTGCTTCAAACCTATGCGTTCGGCATGATGGAATTTTTGGGTGGTCTGATCGATGAGCCCGTGCCGAAAGACCAAGACAAGCATGAGCCCGTGCCCAAAGACAAACCGGTCGAAGCCATTCGCCGACGACCGAAGCGGGGGCCGCTGATGCTCGGCGCGGGCTTGGTCGCGTTCATGGCCTTTTTGGTCCTGGTGGTGCCCTCATGGTCTTGTTTACCGTCGATCCTGAACGACCTGCAGGAATCTGACGAATTGGCTCCGCCATTGCCGGGGAATTGCCTATTTACATCAGAAGAACCTTCTGAAGAAACGATACATTCCCTCGAGAAGAGACGCCAGGACCGTGAACTCGATCTGCAGAGAAGGGTCACTTGCAAAATGCTCGGCCGCGCTCAAGATGCCAAATGGCTAGACAACTTCTATTCCGAAAAGACCTTACAATACGGCCGTCACGTCTTTATAGCCGAGACGGAGGTTCTGCCGCGTGGAGGAACGCTTTTTACTGTCGAGGTCTGCCTGGTACCACGATGGAAATATCTGAAACGTTTGGCTGGGCGCTGCGATGCCAAACTGTGAGAGTCCGCGGCATCGCCGTGACTCCGCCCGTTACTTCTGTGCAAAATTCTCCGAGTTAGCACTTGCGTTCGCTGCCGCACGGGGGTACCATTCAGATTGTTCCCAACGGCCACGCTCCCTAGCTGGCCCTTCGCGCCCAACTGGCTCCAGGCGCCTGACGGACAAAAAAGATAATTCACGAGTGATTTCCAGCCGCATTGGGTTTCCACGCATGTCAGGTGCGCAACGCGAGGCACCACCCAGAGAGCGGTAGCAAAGGTAGAAAAATCGAGTCCCCCTTCGGGCGGGCTCAATGCTGAACCAAAAAACGAGAAAAATATGAATGTAGGACCCGGACGTCCCTCCGGAAGCGGAGGGAGAAACAGACGACGGCGGGGGCGTCGTCCGCCCAACCGCGGCGGGCAGCCTGGCGGCCGCGATCGCCAGCAACCGAGCGGCATTTATACCGCTCCCATGGATCATAGCTACCGCGCCGCGCAGGGCGGCAATAATGGAAGCAGGCCCGGACGCGGCCGCCCCGGTTTCGCGCCGTCTTACGCGCCTGCCGAACCCGAGCCGCTGCCCCAGCGCGAGGACGCAAATTCCCGTATTTTTGCTTTCGTCGATGACCTATTCTTTCAGGCAAAGATTCAGGAGACGGCGCGCAAGCTCAACGTGAAGGTCGAATTCTGCAAGAACGAGAAAGATCTTCTCGATCACATGAAGCAGAACGGCGAAGAAAAGCCCTCGCTTATCATCTTCGACATGAACAACGCCAACGCCAAGCCGCTCACCCTGATTCCCAAGCTCAAAAGTAAGCTGAAGAAGGGGACATCGATCATCGGATTTCTTTCCCACGTGCAGGGCGATCTGAAACAGAAGGCTCACGAGGTGGGTTGCGACATGGTGCTGCCACGTTCGGCCTTTTCGCAGAATCTACCGCAGTTGCTGCGCCGCCACGGCGCTCCGGAAGAGGAAACCGCAGGGTAAGGCTTCGCCATCGGGCTGAAGCTGGACATCTCAGTCCAAAGGCATGGCCGAAGCGAGATTGATTCCCAACCTCAGGGGCTGAAGCTCGAAATCTTAAGGACGGTTTAACGGCACGGCTGAAGCCGCGCCCTCCCATTCTTTCCCCACCAGAGCTATGTTTCCGATGCGCACAACTAACAAGACATACTGAGTGTTCTATCCAGGTGGCCACTGCAGATTACGGCCGCCGATCAGGTGCACATGCAGGTGGAAAACGGACTGCCCTGCCCCAGGTCCCACGTTGAGCACGGTGCGATAGCTGTCCTCGATGCCACGTTGGCGTGCAATGTGTGCCGCGGTTAGATGACAGCGCCCGATTTCAATCGCATCATCAGGCGAAGCTTCCTTCAAACCACGAATGTGCTTCTTGGGAACCACCAGCACATGGGTTGGGCCTTGCGGATTGATGTCCTCAAAGGCGAAAGTGTGCTCGTCTTCATAAATCTTCTTGGCAGGAATTTCACCGCTAATGATGCGGCAGAACAAACAATCTTTCATAGCACTTCCACTTACCAGTCTGCGGTCAGGGGCCGCACAATGACGAAGCGTGTCAAGCCTTCGACGGAACGAGGCTCTGTAATATATCGCGGATGTCGTTTTTGTATTTTTCGATCCGGGCAGGAAATTGTATTCGGCATTGCTCCTCCGGGAAGGGAAAACATTTTCCCTGTAAGCAGGTATCTTTCAGGTAATCGCGTGGTCATTACCTAAGGTCGGTGAACCCGCCTAAATATGCTCTAACTACCGCTGTTACTTGCGATTACGCGACAGATCGTCAAGTTTACAGAAAATAACTTTTCTATTGCGCACCTTTCGATAAGTTCTTAATATCAAATAGTTGGCGGACTCCAGCCGGAGGCAACCGGTCACTGGCAAGTGCCGTGCATAGTATTTGGTGTGAACTCTGGGGATAAACACAGGGGAATGATGTCCCGCAAAAGGTCTACGTTCGGTGGCCTAGTCTTTGTTCTTTCCTTGATACTTGCACACAGCGGAATTGCGGCTACGGTCGCAACGCGTTCGCTGAATGCCCGCAAATCCAAGTCGGTCAGCGAAACTCCTCACGCTCGCAAGCGCATGTCCCGGCTGGCTCACGGCCGCACCCACACGACCCGCGTAGTAAGCGCTGCGCATCGCCGCCGTCATCGCTATTACGAGCACTTCACCGCCAGTTCGTTCATGAACGATGTGACCGAGGGAGACATCACCACCGGAGATGACCCGATCGTCCGCGAAGCTGCGATCGATGCTCTTGGTAACATGAATGGCACCGTGGTGGCCGTCGAGCCGACTAGTGGCCGGGTTTTGGCCATGGTCAACCAAAAATTGGCGCTTTCGAGCGGCGCACAGCCCTGCTCCACCATCAAGCTGTCAGTGGCTCTGGCTGCGTTGAGCGAGGACCTGATTACGAAAGACACGGAAATCAGGCTGGGCAGCCGCAGCCGAATGAATCTGACCAATGCGTTAGCCCATTCTAACAATGCTTACTTCGAGGCCTTGGGACGCCAGCTTGGCTTCGAGAAGGTTAGCTACTATGCCCACCAATTCGGCCTGGGCGAAATGGCGGGGTACAACATTCCGGGCGAACAGCTAGGGGCGTATCCCGATGCGGAGATTCCTTCCAAGCTCGGTGGCGTAGGCAAGATGTGCTCCTTTGGCGAAGGCATTTCCATGACCCCGCTGCAACTTGGCGCGCTGGTCTCCGCAATTGCGAACGGCGGCACTCTTTACTATTTGCAGCATCCCACCACACCCGAGGAAATTGCTAGTTTTCAACCGGTGGTGAAGCGGCGCTTGGATATCGCTCCGCTGATTCCCGAGCTTTCTGACGGAATGGCGGGGGCCGTGACCTACGGAACCGCCCGCAGCTTGCGGGTGAACTTTAACGAGGAAGAAATTCTGGGTAAGACTGGCACTTGTTCCAAGGCCGGCACACGCTACGGATGGTTTGCTTCCTACGCCAATACTGATGTGGGCCGCATCGTCGTGGTAGTTTTCTTGGAGGGTGGACGCCCGACCTTTGGCCCCAAGGCCGCGGAAATTGCCGGCCACATGTACCGCAATCTCTACGATCACAACTTCTTCGCCGCCCGACCGACTGTTCCGACCAACACAGCGGATGTCAAGACGGTGGGATCGACGCAGTAACAGTCGTCCGTAAGCTTTCAGCTATCAGCTCGCGCTAGAGTGCCTCTCGAAAGAGGATAAAGGCCCCCGACAGGCTGCTACTTTCCCACAGCGAAAAGAACCGCGTCATTGATCGCATACGCAGTGCCATCACTGCCAATGACGGTCGGAGTATAGGCTTCGCCGATTCCGCTGGTGAGTTTGATCACTTGCGAAAAACGGTTGGTAGTGAGATCCCACCTATAGAACTTGCCATCTTCGCTGTTGGCCAGTACAGACTTTGTAACCGGATCCACGGCCGCCGCGTTGATGCACCACTCCCGGACCGCGCCGGGAAAGTTTGGGAAGTCGCGATCCCGAGTGACACCTTTGATGGTCAAGACTTCGTTCATGACTGAGTTGCCAAGGATGGGATCAGACATGGAATTATTGGGATCCAGAATGGCAATCTTGTTCACTCCATCGCCGCCCAGGCCAGCATAGTTGTTGTACTTGGTCATGAGTAGATATTGCGAAGTCCCGTGGTAGGAAGCCACCAGAGATGCCTCGACGACAGAGGCGGTGTCGTCCCAACCAAAGCTACCCGGAATCTTCACTTGAGAAAGATCAGCATTGAAATGCAACAGCCAGCCGCGATCGTTGTGTCCGGGAAATGGATTCTCGAGAACGCCAAAAAACACATCCCCGTCTGGACCTACGGTGGGAGTGGCGCTGCCTTCGTCCGGGATTTCGGCATCCAGCCCGGTGGATGGGTCAATCAATCGCACTTGGCTGATGGGCTGCAGCGTCTGGCTGTCGAGAGCAAGCAGGTATCCGAATCCAAAATCGAAACTGTTTACTCCCACGTACAACGTCCGTTCGTCGGCGGAGAGAGCCGGGGCACAATTCATATCAACCTTCGTGATGTTGGGATCGTTACTGGCAAACGCTGCCGACGTCCATGACCCGGTTCCGTCTGATGCGATGCGAGCCAGCCCACTCTGGAGCCCGATCGGAGTTGGTCCCAGTACCACAAAACCAAAGAAAATATTTCCTTTGCTGTCGACCGTGATCGGGGTGTTGATTTTCACATTGCTGATGTAAGGCTGGGGATCCGCCACAAAATTCCTGCGGCCATAGAACACCATGTGGGTTAGGTTGCCCTGGATCTTGTCGGATCATCTCGCACCAGAACCGTGCCGCCCTCGTTTGGGATGATGACCTTCCCTGGCGCCAGAGCTGGTCCGAAGCTGGGAGTGAAACCGGCACTGGGTACGCTGTAGGTAGTGTCCAGCTTCCACAACAGAGAGCCGTCGGCGCCATTCCGCGCCTCCACCCGGAAACGGTTTAGTCCAGTCTTGACCGGCACAATCACGGTGTTGGATGGCGTTACCAGAGGCGAGCCGTAATGAATCAGAATCTCGCCAGAGCTGATTTGAGGGTCTAAGTCGACCGGCGTGCTCCAATGAATCTTGTGCAAGGGCTGCGCCGCCACCGCCGATATTCCGGTATGCTGCCTGTCGTGGGCGTGACTCGGCCAACCTTGCGGGTTGGTCTGCGCAGGCGAGAGTGCAACCAGAAACGCCGAGAGTGCAAGGGCCAGGTTGCAGAGGGGGCGAGTCCAGACAGTTTTTTTCAGGTTTTTCATGATTTCTCCGCCGACTCGTCGAAGCTGTGCCGACGCGTTTTTCGTTCCGCGTCAAGGAATGCGCACAGACCTTACCAAATTGCGCTAGCTGAGTTCGTCACTGGAATGTAAATTTTCTGTCTTTTCACTTGGATTGGCAGGCTGCGCCGTCCTCGCCCGCGGAGCCCCTCTAATAAGAATTTGACTGAGGAGTCACAGCCTGCCATGATCGAGTCGTGCCAGACCGCAATCTCAAGATAGCAAGACTCATCGGGAGCACGCCGGGCCTGGCGTATTGCGATGTCTGCAGACTGGCCTTCAGGACACGCCCGGAGTTTGTGCATGACCCCGACAAAGCCAGGCAGCAACTGCAGGCTGATTTCGACAAGCACGAGTGCAAGCCAGAAGACGGCGCCGTCGATGAAGCGCTAGATCACATCAGGTAGGTTGCTACTTCTTTATTTCGTCTCTCTCCACTACACCATCTTTGATGTGGACCACGCGATGCGCATACTCGGCGATGTCGTGTTCATGCGTGACCAGGACGATGGTATTTCCCTGCGCCTGAAGGCGATCTAGGACCGCCATGATTTCGTTTCCGGTTTGCGAGTCCAGATTACCAGTCGGTTCGTCCGCAAGAATGATGGAGGGCTTATTAACCAGTGCCCGGGCGATGGCGACTCTCTGGCGCTGGCCTCCGGAGAGCTCATTGGGTTTGTGCATCATGCGCGATTCCATGCCTACGGAGGTAAGCGCTTCCTTGGCCCGCTCGATGCGTTCTTCTGCAGGCACTCCAGCGTAGATCAGCGGGAGTTCAACGTTGTGCAACGCAGTAGCGCGGGCTAGCAGATTAAATGTCTGAAAGACAAATCCGATTTCCTGGTTGCGAATGTGCGCTAGTTCGTCATCATCCAGCTCACTGACTAGTTGATTGTTCAGCCAGTACTGTCCCTTGCTGGGCGTGTCCAGACAACCAATCAGGTTCATGAGCGTTGACTTACCCGAGCCCGAAGGGCCCATGATGGCGACATACTCATTGCGCCGGATCTGTAAATTGACCCCGCGTAGCGCATGGACTTGCTGCTCCGATCCCATGTCGTAGGTCTTCCACAAATCAATTGTGCAGATCATGCAAGACTCGGGCGACGCCGACACTGTGGGTGACGCAATGCTGATAACTTCTGCGGTTGCCATCTTTTGCTCCTTGTCCTCTGAGGACACCTGCCCGCTCCGTTCTCTTTTCCACCTGGCCGGCTCAGTATTGGACGAAGACATCAGTAGTTAGTTATCCCCAGTTAGTTATCCCCGATCAAACGTTTGCAAGGACTGGCGACCCATGAAGGCCTACGAATCATCGTCTTCCTTCTTAGGCACGGTATTGTCGACCTTTACGCTGGCTCCGGGACGCAGGGTGCGCAACACCTTGTAACTACCCGTGACAACCTCGTCGCCCTCCTGTAGTCCGCCTAGGATTTCAATATCCGTCGTACCTGTGACTCCAGTTTCCACCGTCACGAACTCGACCTTGTGGTTTCGGATGACGAGCACTCCTTGGATTTCTTCTTTATCGCTCTTGAACGCTGGCTTCTGGGGCGCGGCAGCCTGCACCGACCCTTTCTGGTCGACCCGCTGCGTCAATTCAGCCTGGCTGCGGATGGTCAGAGCCTGAATGGGAATGCTCAACGCACCACTGCGTGTCGCCGTCGTAATCTTGGCCGTGGTCGTGAGCCCGGGCCGCAAGTTCTCCGGCGGGTCATGCAAAGTGACCACGACTTTAAAGTCTTTGGCTTCCTCACTGGCCGAAGTCTGCTGTGAAGTGGATACGCCGGTGGAACGCACGATCGCATTGTTTCCGATTTCGGTGACAATCGCCTTAAAAGTTTTCTTCGGAATCGCATCAATGTTGACCTCGGCCGGCTGCCCCAGCTTCACGTTGACGATGTCAGTTTCGTCCACCTTGACCTCGGCAGTAATTACGGACATGTCAGCCAGTGTCATCAGCGTGCTGCCGGGGGAATTCTGAATTCCGATTACCACGGTTTCACCCTCACGGACCGGCAGATTTGTGATCATGCCATCAAAAGGGGCCTCATAGGTTGTCTTCTGCAGAACATCGGCGGCATGGGTAAGATTGGCGCGATTCTGGACGATGTGGCGCTCCGCGGAATCTTTTTGCGCCCGCGCCTGCGCGACCCGCGCTTCCGCCTGGGCCACACCGGCGTCTGCGGTCTGCCATGCGGCCTTCCGACTATCGTATTCCGACTTA
Organism: uncultured Acidobacteriota bacterium; assembly: GCA_963696025.1. Taxonomy (GTDB): domain Bacteria; phylum Acidobacteriota; class Terriglobia; order Terriglobales; family Acidobacteriaceae; genus JABCYV01. The sequence goes on along the minus strand of CAVOII010000009.1, from coordinate 297,696 downwards.
GCAATGAGCGCGTCCTTGAACAAGCCTTGAGCACGAGTCCAGTCAAGTTGGGCGCGCTCCGCATCGGACCTGGCCCGATTCAAGTCGGCCAGCGCCGTATTCAGCGCGGCATCGGCTGCCATGGCGTCAGTCTTGGCCGCTTCCAGCGACGCCTCTGTGGCGCTCACGTCGGCTGAAGACTGCACGTTTTCCAATTGAGCCAGCAATTGTCCCTTCTTTACGCGATCGCCTTCCCTGACATAGAGCTTCGTGATCTTGCCGAAGGCGTTGGCGCCAATGTTTACGTAGTTCTTCGGCTTAATCTCGCCAGAGGCACTGACCACAGAAGCCAGATCGATCCGCTGGGCCTTGCTACTCTGAACACTGACCAAATCCTTACGGCTCTGATGAATGCTGAAAGCAATGAGGGCGAGTACCAAGATTGCCGCACCGGCTCCGATCCCGACTTTTTTCCAGGTGCTCATGGTGTCATAACCCTTACGGCTACCGATCGGGTTCGGCTCAGGGCTACACCCGGCCTGGAACGGATCCGTTTCAGCTCGGTGCCACCCCTCACGCGTTTCGTGCAGTGACGGGTGCACACCTTCAGGTACGATATGGTGAGTGCGAAAGTTCCCGCCGGTAAAGCCCGGCAGCCCGCGGCTCCAAAACCTGGCGGCAGATTGCCGTTTAGCACAATGATTATAGCTTGAGCATGAGGGCAGAGCCTGTGATTTCATCGCTTTGGGGCTGCAAGAATGGGGCTTTGCAGCCTGTTGGCAAATTCTATGACCGCTTCCATTGAGGTCACTAAACCTTGCCTTGTCGCATCGAAAGACATAGAATGCTGTAGCAAGAGTGTTCGCGAGGAGTACCCCTCTTATGCTCCGGGTGAGGTTGTCTTATCGCTCTCTGTTCGGGTATTTTCTGCTAGCCGCAGTTTTTGGTCTGGCGTCATTGACTGCCGCGCAAGAGAAAGAGAAAAAATCGGACTCTTCAGATCAAGCAGCCCCCGGATCGACTGAGACAAAACAGGACCCGCTCACCCGTCCGCTGACCGAAAAGCAAAAAAAAGAAAACGAGAAACGTTTCAAGCAGGAGATTGGGCAGTCCTATCGGAAGTGGCTGGATGAAGACGTTCGGTGGATCATAAGCGACGAAGAGCGATCCGCCTTCAGGCAGCTCTCGAACGATGAAGAGCGCGACAATTTTATCGAAGCATTTTGGCAGCGCCGCAATCCCAACCCCGACAGTGAAGAGAACGAATTCAAGGAAGAGCATTACCGTCGGATAGCGTATGCCAACGAGCATTTCCCGGCTGGCATCCCCGGTTGGAAGACGGATCGCGGCCGAATCTACATCATGTACGGGCCGGCCGATGAGGTTGAAGCGCACCCCTCCGGTGGAACCTACGACCGTCCCATGGACGAGGGCGGCGGAACTACGTCCACCTTTCCATTCGAGGATTGGCGCTATCGTTATCTTGAGGGCGTTGGCCAGGAAGTCATCATCGAGTTTGTCGATAGTTGTATGTGTGGTGATTACCACATGACGCTAGACCGGTCAGAGAAAGATGCTCTATTGAACGTTCCCGGCGCCGGCCTGACGCTTTCTGAGCAAATGGGGACATCCAGTAAGGCCAGCCGCTTCAACGGTGGCCTGGAAAGACTCGGAACCGGTCCGTTCACCAACGACACACAGAGCAAACAGTTTGATCGTCTGGAGCAGTTCGCCAAGTTGCAAGCGCCCCCGCCGGTGAAGTTTAAGGACCTGGAAGAAGTAGTCAAGCATAAGACCAGCTACAACCTGATGCCGTTTGATGTGCGGGCGGATTTCGTGAGAGTGACTGGCGATACTGTGCTGGTCCCAGTCACGATTCAGGTTAAGAACCGCGACGTCACTTTCGTGAACAAGGATGGCGTGCAGCGCGGAACCGTCAATATATTTGGGCGCGTGACCACCATCGGCGGCCGCACGGCACAAACCTTTGAGGACACTGTGCAGGTGGATGTTCCAGCGGAGCTTTTGCCCAAGGTCACAGAGAATTCTTCGGTTTACTGGAAGGCTCTTCCTCTGCGTCCGGGACGCTACCGCTTCGATGTGGTGGTGAAAGACGTGAACGGAGACCGCGTGGGCACTTGGAGCAAAGGGGTGCAGGTGCCGGAGTATGCCGACGATCGGCTCTCTGCGTCGTCGCTGATCCTGGCGGACCAAATGGAGCCGGTGGCGGCCAAGAACGTAGGTACTGGCAGTTTTGTGATTGGCACCACCAAAGTAAGGCCGCGTGTGCCTTCCTCGGATGGAAAGCCGGTGGTTTTCAAGCGCAACCAGAAGCTGAATTTCTGGATGCAGGTGTACAACCTCACCATGGACGATAAGACGCACAAGCCGTCGGCCACGGTGGAGTATGACGTAGTTAACGCGACCACGAATAAGGCTGTGATTCATACTGTGGAATCCACGGAGCAGATGGGTAATATTGGCGAGCAGGTGACGCTGCAGAAAACGCTCTCGGCCGCCAACCTCGATCCTGGGATTTATCGCATCGAGATTAAGGTGAATGATAAGATTTCCAAGCAGACGCTGGATCCCTCGGCGACCTTTGCCGTGGAGTAGGTGAGAAGGAATTTGGGCTTGGTCTTCCACGAGGTGGTTGGAGTGATGCTTCGTAAGCTCGTGTTGTTGATGACGGTGCTTGGCTTAGCTCTTCCCGCGCTGGCTGCGGAAAGGCCAGGGTCCATCTCCGGCTATGTGCGGAGTGCCACCGGTATCCCCCAGATGGGGGCGATGGTCGAAGTACTTGGTTCGGCAGCTCAGACTCTCAAGGTGTTCACTGATGACGTGGGCTTTTATTCCGCCAGCGGATTATTGCCCGGCACTTACAACATAAAGGTTTCCGCTCCTTCGTTTCTCCCTGCGCTTCGCGAGCGCGTCGGGCTCCATTCCGGCGGCAACGTGTTGGTAGACGTCACTCTGAACACTCTGTTCGATGCAGTTGAGCTGGCGCCGGTGCGTGGTCCCTCCGACGAGGACGATTGGAAGTGGGTGCTGCGTTCAGTCTCTAACCGCCCCATCCTGCGGGTATTGGATGGTCCTCCGGTCCTCGTTTCGAGTGCTGAGAAAGCAGAAAAGGAAGATCACGAACTCAAGGGGACGGTATCCTTTCTTGCCGGTTCGCCGTCGGAGGGTTTTGGCAGCGCTGACATGAGCACCGGCTTCTCGTTGGAGAAGTCAGTTTTCTCTTCGGGCATCGTGGCAGTTCGAGGGAACGTGGGCTATGGCGATTCGCCGGCAGCGGTGGTACGCGCCTCCTATAGCCACAGGCTGGGGAACGGGTCGCAACCCCAGATAGCTCTTACTTTCCGCAGCCTCCCTGCACCGGCCGCGGATCTGCCCAATGCCAACCTGCAAGCACTCGCACTCACCACCTCTGACGATTTCACTTTTGGAGACGTGCTGGAACTCCGCTTCGGCAGCGAACTGCAGACGATTCAGTTCATGGGCCGGGTGACTGCTTTTCGCCCCTTTGGCACTGCGGATTTGCATCTCTCGCCTGATACCGTGTTGGAGTACAGCTACGCCACCTCTGAACCGGATAGCCGCATCGAAAAGGGGTTCGACTCAGCTCCAGCCGACTTGAGCGAGTCCGGACCGCATGTGAGCATCGCGAATTTCTCGCCTGCGGTGGAGCGGGCCCATCACCACGAGCTTTCCCTCTCTCGCCGTGCGGGCAAAAACAACCTTCAGGTGGCGGTGTACTCGGACCGTGTGTTGGATCCCGCGCTTACCGGCATTGGCGGATACTCTTCTGCTAGCGGACAGGCGCTGCCCGACCTTTACTCCGGAACATTTACCTACCGCGGAAAGGATCTCGCCACCCGAGGATTGCGGGTTGTGCTGCAGCGCAAGCTGGCGTCAGACCTTACGGCAACGCTGGATTATGAATATGGGGGCGTCCTCGACCTGGGCAAGCAGGATCTGAGCCTGCAAGATGCGCGCCAGTGGACTCTGACGCGGGATCGCCACAGCTTAGCCGGCAAGATGAGTGGGACGCTACCTCGCTCCAAAACGCGCTGGATCGCGTCTTATCGCTGGATCAATGGGCCCGCGCTCAATCCGGTGGACATGTTCAATGCATCGGCGGGCCAAGCGGATCCTTACCTCAATATTTTCTTTCGACAGCCGATTCCTGGGAGCCGGTTTCTCAATAACCACGTCGATGCGGTGGTTGACGTTCGGAACCTCCTGGCTCAAGGATACGTCCCATTGCTGGGGCAGGATGGTCACACGGTCTACTTGGTGCAATCTGCACGCGCCGTCCGCGGCGGTCTAGCTGTTACGTTCTAGAGTTCGATTCGAGCCACATCCCACTCTCGTGGGAAATTAGTCGTCCAAAGCCTACGCACGCTGTCCCAAGCCCGCCTAACGGCGGAAGCGCGATCTAGGCAAGGGTGTGTCTCCAGGGGTCAGGCGCTTCGACGCTGCCACCACTTTCTCTTGCCGGGTTCCGGCTGCGGAGGCTTGCGGCGCGGAGTGAAGTCAGGAGGTTCGAGCTGTCCCCCGATACCCTCTGGCCCGAGAACTGGAGAGTTCTTCGAGGCGTGGTCCCCTTTGGGCTCCAGTCGAGCCAGCAACAGCCGACCCGGGATGTCGGACGGCAAAAGCAGCAGGCTCGGTCTACCCAGACTGAGGGCAGCGTCGAGAGCCTGGCCGCGATGGATCTCTGCGGCGCCACGTTTGAAGCGGCTTACGACGGCTTCCGCGGTTTCGTCGTCAAAAGCGATCCAGCGAATCATGGCAAACCCCGGGGGCGCTGTTAGTATGGATAACTCGCGCCCAGACGCTGTTCTTGGCCTCCAATCTTACCATTTGCCAAGCCCCAGAACCTCATTTTCGCGGCTGGGGCGTGGTTCGCCGGCCCGCAACCGGATAACTTATAGGTCAAAAATCACACATCGGGGAGGGGTTGTGATACTCTCCCCTGCCGATGCCAGATGCTAAGCCTGAACGCCGTGGCCGAGAGCGCCTTTCGGTGCGCTTGCCCGTTTCAATCAAGTCATATCAGGGGAAGGTTCAAACTACCGGCCATACGCGCGACTTGAGCACAAACGGGATCTTTCTCTATACAGACTCTCAGATCACCGCCGGAAGCGAACTCGAGATGGTATTGATCCTGCCCCCGGAGCTTACCAGCGGGGAGAAGCGATGGGTGTGCTGCCGTGCCTCCGTAGTACGCATCGAGGACAGCGAGGATGGCAGCGACTTCGGGGTGGCCGCGAGCATCCGGAGCATGGACGTTCTACCCGAGATTCCGGGTTGAGAGAGCCCCAGGATGTCCACTATTCGGGCGATCCTGATTGGACTATTTCTCGCAGCGACCCTCAGCTCTGCGAAGAAATTTGCACAATTTAGAATTTTTAATGCGCATGCATCAGGTTTGATGCAATAATGCTGGCCCTTGAAGTGCTCTGGTTCCATGAATTAGAGATTGCAAATGTTCAGGTGATATCGGCCATGTGGATGGAAAAACTGTGCAGTGGAGTGTTGCGCGTGATCACTCCCCTCGGACCGCGCTACCTCGAGCCCTCGTTGCTGCAGCGTATTTACCTGCTGTGGATTTTTCGCCACTTCCAAACTTTGCCAGTGCAGGTCCTCAGTTTTCGACAGCAGAAGCTGATTGAGAATCTCTGCGCGCAGCAGAGGTTTGTGTCCTTGGCAGAGCAGGACGGATGGGACGCTCCGGTGCTTGGGACTCTGGAACGGCGGCCGCTGGTTGAACTAGAAACGCTTCGGTCGCAGCGACCGAGCGGTCGAGTTTCTGAGGCGGTGCCGCCGCTCATTGCCGACCTGCAGCAACGCTCATGAATCCCGCTTAGCAAACACTCCAGCGGAACCTGGGCAGAAGCCTGGCCGCTAGCAAGGCGGCTTGGCACTCTATTTCTGTTCCGGTTCTGGCCCGGGCTCTGGTTGTTGCCCGTTTCCCTTGCCGGAGGCCAATTCGCCACACGGACCGGGGGCGCCGCCTCCGTGAGGCGCACCACCCACATGCGCGCCGTGCGTCGCAGCACGCTCTTGCTGACAAGCTCGCAAGGCCTGTTGCTGCGCGGGGCTAATCAATCCCTCGAGCTGCTGACGAGTCTGCTCGCGAATCTGGTGAATTTTTTCGCGCCGCTGCTGGGAGGTAAGAGAAGGGTCGTTGCATACTGCCTGGATCTGGGCTCGAGTACTTTCTTCGATTTGCTTACGTTGCTGTATCGCTGACTGAGAAATGCCGGCCTGCTGCCAGCAGGGTTGTTGATGCGGGCGCACGGGCGGCGGGACCCTCCCGGGTGCCGCGGTTTGAGCATGCAGTGTTGGCGCCAACAGCAATGATGCCCCAACGCAGAACAGCAATGCCAAGCCACAGTTGAGCAGTCTTAATCTGGTCATCGTCACGGTCATTCTGAGCCTAAACATTTCCAACTTAAGCATGCGCGGAGCCTCCCGGTTTTTTCTGAAACCCCATTCTAGAAGAGAAGTCGCTACCCCGCCCAATGGAGTTTTTGCTGAACGAAGTCCCGGTTGGGAGGTTGGTTCCCTGAGGTGGGTTACTCCAGTTTTGCTTTTCATCCGTTGAGATTTGGGTGATCGTGCTGGTGCAAACCAACGGTTTGGAAATGTTAATGTGCGAAACCGCTAGCCTCCTTTTGCAAATGCGGAGACGATCGGCAAGCGTTGGTGAGATGATCCACCCCTGTGCTATATTCATCTCGGCACCCGCTATTACCCGATCGAATGGGTTCCGGCGCAACGTTCCAAGGCTGCGCTAAAGAGCTGATTGCCCCCAGTCGGCACCTGGAAGCGGCAGTTCCGAGCTCACTCCACAAACCGGGCGCGTAGCTCAATTGGCAGAGCAACTGACTCTTAATCAGTAGGTTGTAGGTTCGATTCCTACCGCGCTCACCATCTTTTCAAGCACTTACCGGAGTTGATGTTTTGGGTGTGCCGTAAAGTGTGCCGTGACTCAATCCGGCTACGCCCGTTTCTCTACTGCTGTGTCTTGATCGAGCGCAGCGCGCACGATCTCTAGTTCGGGATGTTGATACTGCATCGCAGTCTTCACATCCCTGTGTCCCATGGTTCTCATGACGGCAGCCAGGTTTCCGGTTCTCTTCAGAATCCGGGTGCCGTAATCATGCCGTCCACAATAGAGGACAAGATCTTCGGGAAGCCCAGCTTTGACCCTGGCTTCGCGAAATCTCTTCGCCATTGTGGTGAGATGAGCAGACTCGGCGCGTCTCGACGGGAAAACCCATCCTTCGCGTTTTTCTCCGCACCGCTGTTTAAGAACGTCAAAGACGCGATTGCTCATCGGCACGCGTCTCCTTCCTTCTTCGGTCTTGCTGTCCGGCACGAAGATCACGCGGGTTTTCCAATCCAGGTTCTCGATGCGCATCCGGTAAAGCTCTCTTTCGTTACGCATGCCGGTATCGCGCATCAAGATGATGATGTCCTGGAAAAGTTGAAGGCTGCTTTTCCGCCAATTGCAGGCAGCGGCGCCCACCAACAATTTCTTTTCCGCTTCATCGTCAAGCCTGAGTGAACGTCCGTATTCCTTCATCAGTTTGAGTTTCGGAGCGTGACGAATCAGTGTCCACTCCTCCGCCTTGTGCAGCATTCTTCTTAACGTTCTCAGCGCGCAATTGGCATTTGAGGACGCGCCCGAGAACCTCAATGTTTCGATAACGTCCCTAGTGATCTGATCCAATCGCATGTTCACGACGGTTGTCGTCTTGAGGAGTCGCCAGCCATCGCGGTAGTAGGTTTTGGTTTTGTTTTCCAGTCTGACCTTGTCCAGCCATTCCAGGAAGCGCCGGGAAAACTCCAGCAACACAGGAGCTTTTTGGGGAGGCGGATCTGTATTCTCGACCACATGGCCGAGTTTCAGACCAGCAACCTTTGCCGCCCTGGCCGCTTTTGTTTCGTTGGTTGACCCACGGTAGCGCTGTCCGCGCACCGTGAAGTCATACCAGTAAAACTTGGACTTCGCTTTCTTAAACAGCTTCACGAGCTTCCTCCATTGCAGCCCGCACGGAAGCAACTCGTGTGTTCTTCTGGATGTATTCCAAAAGAACATTCACATCATAACTAACCCGACCTTGCAGTTCTATCCAATTCGGCCCGACTCCCTCGGCGCGCCATCGCTTCAATGTTGCTGCTGAGCGTCCGAGAATCTCAGCGGCGTTGCGCGTGTTGACGAGCTGAGGCATGGCTGGTTTTTTCATCACGATTGGCTGGGGCATGGTTCATGTACTCCTGAGGGGAGATTCATCCGCCCCTCGTGGACGACATTGCCCTTGACGGGCGCAGGTGTACACATATAGTCAAGCTGTATCGTTACATAGAGGAGGTGAAATTGACCGAAAGAGAGCTCACAACGGAGAAGGCAGCGATAGCGCAGCAGCCAGTGATCTCCATTCGTATTTCCGAGGCTCTGCGTTTAAAGCTTGAGGGCTTAAAGGTGCTCATGTCCATGAAGAGCGGCGAACCCGTTTCCACATCGGAGGCGGCAAAGCAGCTTCTTGAGTCCTCAAAAGAAGAACGACTTGAGCTGGTAAGTCTGCTTACCGAGCCGACCGATTCTCTGCTAATGATTCGCCGAAAGGCAGACTCAAAGCTCCCGCTTTCGCAAGCAGAATGGACCGCCGTTGCCTATTTCTGTCTGCACGGAGTGGAGAGATTTGCCAACACCGCACAGACGGAAATTTCATATGAATCTCTTGCCGGAATCCTTGAGGCATTCCAGGCGGTTTACGGTTTGCTTCGCAAACCAAACAAGACCCATTTGGACTCTTTCTTCGTCGCACATCTCCCGCCCGATCGGCAAGCCGAAGCGAAGAAACCGGAAGAGATCGGAAGCGACGATGTTCGGCGCGCCGTCACCCACACCATTCGGATGCTAAAAAACCCGACAGAAGAGCGGCAGAGACCCATCTTTGTCGCCCGGAACCTCTACTTTCTCCTCGACGAGCTAGACTTCCCCAATATCGAGAGGCTAAACGAGGCGCTTCGGCCGTTCTGGCCGACCCTGTGGCGCGTGTGCGCCCGCGGCCACTATTTTCACTATGGTAAGCCCTTGCAAGATCAGAACTCTTCGGCAGGGGGAATGGACGCTCCGTTGAATCCGCCATTACCGAAATTTGAAGAAGGCGACTACCGTCTCGAATTCGTGCGCTCGCCGAGCGAAGGCTTTTCCGTTTGGTTGTCCTTCCCCGGAAGACTTGCGCCGCTCTATCCCGTGGAGGGATACCCAAAGATTTCGGAATTCGCCGCCTGTGGGACGCGCTGGCTCTTGAGTATGGCGAGTTGTAAGAACGCGGTGCTTCGCACCGGAAGAAGTGGGGACACGTCACCCCCAATTTGGGAACTGCGGAGCGCCAGATGAAACTTCGGCGTTTACGCAGGTTAACTTTCGCTGCGTCAACAAAATTCGTCAACTGCTGAGTGACTGAGATATCGAACAATGATGTTTGTTTGCGAAAGGTGGCTCCAGAGTATCGACTCGCGTAAACGCGTTGAAGGGCAAGATCTTGCTGTCAACTAACAATTACGCAGTTTAATCGCAGCGGAATCAAGCGCAGTAGTTGAACAAGGCGGTTTGTCCAATGAGTGGTCCCCGCGTTCAAGCTGATCCACAGTGCAGTTTGCCGTTCGGAGAAGAGGCGAAGCCCGGCTTCCGCACCAAGACCGCGGCCACGAGACTGACTCCCGAGGAACTGGCAGAAATAGAAGCTGCCGCCGAAGCTGCGGGACAAGCCCTCTCCGAGTGGTTGCGTCAGACCGCTCTGTGCGCTGCGCGACAGCGGCCTGCCGATCCCGCCGAACTGGTATTGTCCGAAGTCTGGGCGGTGCGTTACACGCTCTTGAATCTCTTCCATGCAGCTTCTCAAGCGGCATCGGAAGGCGGACAATTGTCGCCTGATTCCGTCCTCAAAATTCGCGACCAGGCAGACGCACGAAAGCTTCAGCAGGCGCGCAAGCTTCTCGAAGAATTCTTTGCACGCGAGGGCAAGGAAAGAGCTCGTATGTCATGAGTGCCATGCCTTTTCCCGGAAGCTTTTCGCTCTTGACGCCGTTGCTTTGGGTAGCCGCGATGTTCCTTTTGCTACTGGCTGTGCGGAGCGTGTTGCAGAGCCGGTCCCCGCGTAAATCGCGGGATAGGGAGACGACCGAATGGGGCCGACCTCGGCCAAGTTTGATCCAGAGATCGAGGATAAAGAAGGGCAGAATCCGATTCAGACTGCCGAGAGTTTCGCAGGGGCAGATGCCAGAGATCGCGCCGAAACCAGCGCCATCTGTGCCCGCGAATACTCCCGCCGATCCGCTGAAGAAGCCTGCCCAGCCGATGCTCGCGCTCTTTGGTTCGACCATCAATGGTTCGACTATCGACACGCCCGAGACCAAACCCAAAGAGGCGTTCGCCTGGGAGAAAACCAAGGGAATCGAATGAGAGACAAATTGCCAAGAACACCACTCCACGCTTGAGGAAGGCTCGGTATGCTCACGATCTCGAAACCGCTGTCAGCCAGCCAGGCTCGTACTTACCATGTGCGGGAGTTTGCCTCGCTGGAACAGAACTACTGGAGCCGCGATCAGCAGGGTCACAGTGAGTGGCAGGGCAGACTCGCCGAGCAGTGGGGGTTGCAAGGTGGCGTTGGTTCCGAACACTTTGCGCGACTGAGTGAAGGCCAACATCCGCACACCGAAGAGCAGCTTATACGGCATCAAGTTTCGAGAACCTATGAAGGCAAGTTCGGCAGAGATGTAACCAGCGTTGAGCATCGCGCCGGGTGGGACGCCACATTCTCAGCGCCGAAGTCGGTATCGCTTACCGCTCTCGTGGGCGGCGATGATCGTGTGCGGGAAGCACATCGGGAGAGTGTACGCGCGGCACTTCAGGAACTTGAACGATACACGCAGGCGCGGATCGGCAATGTCCATGCCCCGGAGGCGACCGGAAAATTTATCGCCGCCACCTTCGAGCACGACACCGCGCGGCCCGTCGATGGCTATGCTGCGCCCCAGTTGCATACTCATGCCGTGATTTTCAACATGACCCAGCGCGAGAACGGTCTCGAAAATGGAAAACAGATGCGACCTTTGCAGCCACACGAGATGTTCGTGTCACAGCGCTACGTCACGGCGGTCTACCGATCCGAGCTGGCTCTGCGTCTGGAAAAGCTGGGCTACGAACTGGAGCGCGGCAAGCATGGACAACCGGAAGTAAAAGGCTACACGAAGGAGTATCTGGAGGCGTCCAGTCCGAGGCGTGAACAGATCAAAGACCATCTCCGGGAACAAGGAATCGACGGAGCCGCGGCGGCACAGATCGCGGCCCACCATACTCGCGACCGCAAGGATCTACTGTCGCATGGAGAAGTCTTACAGCGGCACCGCGAGTTGGCTGCCCAGTATGGGCATCAGGCGGACCGTGTCGTCGCCCAAGCGCGCCAACATGGGCAGTACCAGATACCGGAGCCTGAGGTTCAGGCGAAGCAGGCGGTGACATGGGCGCGCGATCATGTCTTCGAGAGATCGGCTGTGCAGGACCGCCGTGCGATCCTTGAAACAGCGCTGGTGCGCGGTATGGGAGAAACCAGCTATGCCCAGGTCCGGCAGGAGTTCGAGCGCCGGATTGAGGCCGGGGAGTTCCGCGAAGTCTCCCACGTTGGTGCTGGCAGACAGTACACAACCGCCCTGATGGTACGCATGGAGCGTGAGATCATTGGCCGGATGCAAGACGGCAATCGGCGCGATTACGGCGACCCGATGCTGCTCTCGTCGCAAGTGCGCATCTCCACGGAAGACCGCCACCCGGAGTTGAATGCGTCGCAGCGCCAGGCAGTAGACGAAATCTTTCTCTCGCGGGACAAGGTTGTCGGTTTAGATGGTATCGCAGGCGCGGGCAAGACAAGAACTCTGTCCGTCGTCCGCGAAGGCGCGGAGGCCGAGGGCTACAGGGTGGAAGGTTTCGCGCCAACGTCTCGCGCGGCGCAGAAGCTCGGCGAAGCAGGCATGGAGACATCAACGCTGCAGAAGCATCTGGTATGTGGACAGAAGCCAGATGCCGGCGAGAAACGGCTCTATGTACTCGATGAATCTTCGCTGGCATCGACCCGGCAGGTGCATAAGTTTGTGAACCGGCTCCATCCGAATGACCGTGTGTTGCTCGTCGGCGACCGGCGGCAACATGAGGCGGTTGAGGCCGGGAGGCCCTTCGCGCAGCTCCAGGATGCCGGTATGAAAACGGTGAGGCTCGAAGAGATCGTGCGCCAAAAAGACGCAGAACTGAAAAAGGTAGTCGAGCAGCTTGCACGGGGCGAAGTGCGCGAGGCGATAGAGAATCTTGACCGGCAGGGCCGAGTCCATGAGATTCAAGGCCGCGACGAGCGTATTGCCGCTATCGCGAAGGAGTACGCAAAATCGCCGGAGAATACGCTGGTGATTTCTCCGGATAATCGCTCTCGCATGGAGATCAACGAGCGCATCCATGCGGAACTGCGTCGTAGTGGCCACGTCAGCAACGAGGAGCAGCGCATCAGGACGCTAGTACCGCGCCAAGACCTCACCGCCGCGGACCGCACATGGGCCGAGCGCTATGAGGTGGGCAATGTGCTGCGCTGCTCCCGCTCGTCGAAGGAGACCTGCATTGGGAAAGGCGCGTACGCACAGGTGAAGAGCATCGACGCACCGAATAACCGGCTGACAGTTGAACTGCAGGACGGCGCGCAGCGAACTTACGATCCGCGCAGGCAGCGGGGAGTCTCAGTCTTTCGGGAGGAGATACGGAGTTTTTCAGTAGGCGACCGCATCCAGTTCACCGTGCCGGCCAACGAGCTCAGAGTTGCGAACCGCGAGTTAGGGATCATTGAGAGCATCGACGGACACGAGCAGCTGCGCTTGAAGATGGACGGTGGTCGCGCGGTCGAACTCGATCCGCGCAAGCACCCGCATCTCGACCACGGGTATGCCATGACCAGCCACTCCAGCCAGGGACAGACTGCCGACCGTGTCCTCATTCACGTGGACACCGAGTTAGGCGCTAAGGATCTGCTCAACAGCCGCATGGCATACGTTTCTGTATCGCGTGGACGCTATGACGCGCAGGTTTATACCAATAATGCACAGAGGCTCGGGCAAGAACTCAGCCGCGACGTGTCGCATGCGCACGCTATTCAGCAAGAGCCAGTAGCGCACAAGATAGAACCACAAACCACGCACACGAATCAGATCACTCAAAGTTTCGGTCTAGGTCTGTGATGCGGGATTCCCAAATGACATGCCCCGGATAGCCAGAGCATAGCCGAGGCCCGGCCAGTGTCAAGGCCGCGCTTCGCGCGCCGCATTCGCGGTCGAAGAGCCTTGACACTGGCCTTTGCGCCTCGGCTTATTATTCAGCTATCCGGGGGATGTCAGATTCTTACTGCTCTTTCTACTTACTGTGGTGCGAGAGCCGCTTTCAGATCATCATGCTCAAATGCCGACGACATGCGGTCGATTTCGCCTTTGGCGAGACCATACCGTGCGGCTTCGTCGCGCCACTTCGATACGGCCTTGCCAACCTGTTTTGTTATGTCGCGCGCTTTGCCGTCGTCCAGTTCGAAATATCCCGCCACCTCCATCGCCAGTGCGAGTGAAGCCGTGTTGTCATCCTCATTGATTGCCGTGCTGAGGATGCGCGGCTTGATGTCGGTTGGGACCGGGTTGAGGTCGTAAGCGGGCGACAGGCGCCAGCCCGCCTGGCCTTCGTACAGAAAACCGTGATTGCGCAGGTGGTCGTCGGTGTTGGAGATCAGTATGTTGAAAACCAGCCGCCGCCACAGCGCATGCATGTCGGCTTGCGGCGCGGCGCCATGCTGGCGCAGCGCGTCAACAATTTCCAGATAGCTTCTGGTTTCTCTGTCTCTCGATCCGAGCATGCTCATCGCGGAGAGAAACGGGATACGCCGTTCGCCGTCGCGGTCGAAGCGTCTCAGCAGGAGCACAGGCTTCCCGGCGATATTTTCGACACGCGATTGGGGAACGGGAATGCCAGCTTTCTGCGCAAGGGACAGTGCGACCGCTTCCCAGACCACCGTGTTGATTTCATCGTCCTTGCGTGGGAATTTCGCGATCGCGAGATGGCCGTCCTTTTCCCTGACGGAAGCCTTGGGCCTCGCGCCGCCAAGAGAGGAGCCGGGCGCGAACAGCAGGCGCAATTCCTCATCGGTGTCTTTCTCTTCCATCACATGTTCGGCCGCGGAGAGCAGTTTCGGAAGCTCGAACAGCGGGGGGATGCGCTTCACGCCCTCCTCCCGAAGGAAGGGTCCGCCTTCTTTATCCGCAAAGCGCAGCGCGCCCTGACGGGCCTCGTCGTCCACCAGGAGCAGGAAGTCGATTTCCTGAAGCGTGCGCGGCGCCCCACCCTCGCGCTCCGCGCGCCTGCGTTCCATGCGGCGCATGAGCGCCCGCCCCCAACGGTCGGGCGCGGAATCGCCGATGGCGCCGAACATGGGCGTGTCTGCCGGCGTGTGAAACGGGCCGGGACCAACCTGCAGGGCTGGCTCCAGAGAGAATCGCGCGGGATTTTCCAGCCATGTCTTGTCGTATTCGAACGTGGCGCTTTCCTTGTTCTTGCGCGTACGGGCCCACAGACGCCCCATCAGGTGCGGGACGCCGTCGAGATCCACGTATACGAGAGCCTCTCTGTCCATCACTTGTCTTTCGTGCGTTTCGGGCGGCGCGCCACGCGAATGCGCTGCGGCAGGTGTTCTTCTTCGAGCTGCAGGCCGACGGGATCGTTCTTTGGCGCGGCGAGATCGCCCAGTCGGTCCGCCATACCGAACACAAAAAGGACCGTGGCATATATCCCGATCGCGACGCCAGGATCGCCCTTTTCAATCTTGACGAGGGTCGTGCGGCTGATCGAGGCGCGCTGCGCCACGATGGCCGCCGGAATGCGCCGCCGCCGCCGAGCGTCACGGATGTCGCGGCCGAGCTTGCGCAGGGCATGCCTTACGGGGAGTGGCATTATGATGGATGATCGGCTGGTCCTCATATTTAACGTCCATAATAATGGTCACTAACAGATTTAATGTACATTATTATGAACGTTATGTCAATAAATCCGCAACTGGTCGAGGCGCTCTATGCGGAGAAAATCGGTCTAGGCCGCGCGCTGCTACTCGCCAACCTGCAACCCGCTCACCAGGAACAGGCACTCGCCAATTGATTCAGCGAGGAGTGGAACGGAGCCGGAGCCAAGGCCTGGCGCCCCGCTCCCGGTTCGGCTTGCCGGGAGACGTCGACTGTGTAATTGTGGCGAGGTGACCGCGACGCCTCCCGCACTCCTTCGGGGAAGGGCCAAAGAGGCCTTGTCGCGGTCTACCTCACAAAGGGCAAGCGGGTCTTCTGCAGGGAGATTGGAGATGCATCGTCTTCTCTTTGGCGGAAGTGGCACGGGTGTTTGGTTGAACACCCGTACTACGCCTTGGGCCGGCGGCTGATTAAAAGCGGAAGACGATGCCGGCTGACGGTTGCGCAATATGCGTCCAGCTGTCGGCAGTCAAGACCGCGAGATTGAAATCTGGTGCTTTGTATACATAGCCACGGTACTCGGCCCGTAACGAGATGTGCCTGGTGAAAGCGTAGTCGGCACCAGCGCCGTAAACGAATGCACCCCTCGTCTCGGTCGTAGCTCCTGCGAAGTTGCCGCCGGCATTCCCGGTCGGATCGAACACCAGAGCGCCGCCGCCAGCTGACGCATACGGCTGGAGCCTGGCAAAGCTCGGCAGTTTCATTACAGCTGAGCCAGTGATCTGGTGGATGTTGGACTCTACGCGAACTCCCGTCCCGCCGAAATAAATCTGCGTATTGCGGTCATATCCGTAGTTCGCCTCTGCTGCAAGCCAACGATTGAAGTTGTAGCGATAGCCAACCAGAAATCCACCGGTGTCCGTCGTGTGTTGCCGAATCCCGTTTCCGTCGGCGTCTTTTGTGAAGAACCCTGTGCCCTGGATGCTAATTTCTGATCAGTTTTCCTGCGCGACTGCGGTGATGGATACGACGGCCAGAATGCCTACAATGATTGCTGCTCGTTTCATCGAGTACTCCCTTCGCATGCCTGGTCTCCTTTTGATTTCTGCGACGTCCGTTTCTCATGGTTGAGAGCGGTAGCGGGGCTGATCAGTCCCCTTTTTCTGTAACACTTTCAAGGTGAGTTTCCGACAGCTTGTGAGCTTGGCAGATCGCCATTCAAAGCGATCTGACAAGCGAACTCACTCGGTGTCCGTTCTCCCAGAGATCTGTGAGGACGACTTTCATTGTATTCCCGTCGCCAGTCCTCGATGACCTGCTTGGCTTCGGTCAGCGTCGCGAACCAGTGCACATCCAAACACTCCGCGCGCAAGGTGCCGTTGAACGACTCGACGTACGCATTGTCAGTCGGCTTGCCGGGCCGCGAGAAGTCGATCTGGACCTGGTTGTGATACGCCCAAAGATCCATGATTTGACTGGTGAACTCCGACCCGTTGTCGCAGAACAACAGCTTCGGAGTTCCTCGCTTCTGCCGAATCTGATTTAGAGCACCCACCACGTCTTCGCCTTTCAGCCCCTGGCCGACTTCGATGGCCAGGCTTTCTCGCGTGTAAATGTCCACCACCGTTAGAGCGCGAAAGCGCCGTCCATCCGCTAACTGATCGGCCACAAAATCCAGACTCCAAACCTGGTTGGGTGCGGTGGGCCGGAAGCGCTCACGGCGATGCATCGCGGCCCGACGCTTCCGCGGCGGCTTGTGCCGCAGTGCCAAGCCTTCTTCTCGATAGAGGCGATACACCAGCTTCTTTCCCCCCTTCCAACCCTCGCGATTCAGCAGCACCCGGATTTTCCGGTAGCCGTAGCGAACCCGAGTTTGAGCGATCTCCCGAATCCGCAGCCGCAGTGCCGTCCTCGGTTCCTGCACGCTCTTATATCGGAAAGTCGAGATCGCCATCCGCGCCACACGGCACGCACGCCGCTCGCTCACCCGATAGGCGTCGTGCCAATAGCTCACCACCGGGCGGCGCCGCGAGGGCGTCACAGTTTTTTTGCCAGCACATCCTGCAGCATCACCTTGTCCAACGTCAGCTCCGCCACTAACCGCTTCAGCCGCCCATTCTCTTCCTGCAGTTGCTTGAACTGGCGGACCTGGTCGGTTTCTAGTCCCTTGTACTGCTTCTTCCACCGATACAGCGTCTGCTCCGAGATCCCCACTTGCCGGATCAGCTCCGCCACCGGCACCCCCACCTCCGCCTGCTTCAGCACTGCCACGATCTGTTCCACAGAAAAGCGCTTCCTCTTCACGGCAAACCTCCCCTTCTCAGGTAGTAGATTTTGCCGGAAACTAACCCTCATTGTGTGTCAGAAATCGGGGAGCCGCTCAGGGCTCGCAAGAAGGTTCATCGCAGCCAGGAGTAACACTTCTTGCAGCGTGAAACAGGGAGTTGTGATCTTCCACATGACCGCCTCCAGATCCGATCCGAAGCATCGCAACTCTCCTCAAGGCAAGAAAGCCGGCGGGCAACGCAAAGACTTCCGGCAGCAGCCTCTGGCCATAAAGTACAAGAAATATGGCGCCGAGACCTCGATAGCCCTGGACGCCAACAATGGAACTCTGCGAGACCGCGCCAAGAATCTCGCGCACGGTCGCCGACCGGCGAATCAACCAGATTCCGATGACGATCGGAATGCACATCCCGAATGCGATAAATGGTACCTTCCCGCCGGATCGGAACACTCCCAACCATCCGAGAAGCATGCCTAGCGCCATCCAGCTGAATAATAGCGTTCCCGCCGATAGGACGATTCGGCGAATGCGCTTGTCCGGTATTCCTGCAGATTTCAAGGATGCAGCAATGCCAAACAAGAGGAGAGACGGGACCGTGACTGTCGCGAACAGGATATAGACCCAGAGATACGGAACAGAATTCATTTCAGCGTCCTTTCTAAGGCAAAGTTTTCCAAAGTCAATAGACTTTCCGCTGTCTCGAAGTATGAGCTCGGCGTGCTACTTACTTCTGTTGCGGCGTGCCCCCCAACAAAGCGCCAAGTGGCATTAGGGGACCGATGGAAATGAACTCGTGATCCATCAGATTCTCCTTGGAGAGCGGCAATCCATCCATCACGGCGTGAGCCTGGGCCGCGTCCTTGCAGTCGAGGATAAAGACGACGCCCTTGCCGTCGCCACGCGAGTACCATTGCCGGATAGTGCCATCCAGGTATAGCCGCATGGTCGCGCGGATTTCCGCAGGCATGATCTTCATGATCTGTTCCCGCGTTACGCCCGGCTTGGCCGTAACGACCACCAGAACTTCGGTCGTCTTGGGCTCATGACTCAGTGTGTTTGTAACAGCGCTTGTGGCCATAGGAAAATTCCCCCTCAAATGATTTGCAGCACACCTTGTTTCCTCATAAGATGACTGTCGTCATCTATGGTGGCAAAAAATTTTATGCGGAGTCGTCACCCGCAAACGCGTTAGTGAAGAACGCTCTGGCACCGGCTAGCATCCGCTCTCTTCCAGCAACGTCGGCAATGGCGCGGGCGGTGGCCAAGACTCCGGCCATCGCGGGGAATAAGATAACGAAACGGGCGCGCTTCTCCTCGAGGTTGACGCCGGGGATGTAAGCGATCATGCGCTCGCGGTAGGCGAGCATCGCTTGATTGATCCGCTTGCGCACGGAGAGCGGTTGGCGGGAAATCTCCGGTCCCAGGGTCGCAAGCGCGCAGCCCCTGCCCGGGGCGTTCGCATGCTCCAGGCTTAAGTAGCTTTCGATGACGGCGCGGAGTTCCTTCCCCTTCGGCGCAGCCTCTGCAACTGCCGCCATGCGTGAGCCCATTTCCTCAAAGGCCTTAGCAACCGCCTCCGCGTATAAATCGTCCTTGCTGTCGAAATGCCGGTAGAAGCCGCCTTTGGTGAGTCCCAGCTCCTTCATGACTCCGCCGATACCGTTGCTTTCCGATCCATGCTCCCGGAAAGACCGCGCGGCGACAGCGAGAATCTTCGCGTGGGTCTCGGCTTTTTGCTTTGCTGGATATCGCACGGGTTATAGATTACGACTGTAATCTCATGATGTCAAGCCTAAATTGGGTCCATCCTTTGCAATCGTGATGTGTATCGCGCTCATGCTTTCATTAACCCCGGGAGGTCGTTGTGGCTCGTGACGTTCGGCCACCTTCATGTTGTCTTTGGAAACAGCGCCAAACGTACCACGGAAGTGTTTGACGGGTCGGTTCTTGGAGTAGCCGACACGATGGTTAGTGCTGGTTTTTGGCGCTGGGCGTAAGCTTGCGCAGGACGAACTCCTGCATCAGATTGGCGAGCGCGCGCTCGCCAGTGTTGATAAGGGCAGTCCCGAAGACCCTCCCGGGGCCGCGATCCGACGGCGGATAGTAGGCCTGCGCTATAGCCGCCGCACCCAAATCGCCGCCAATGGTTGAGTAGTTCGGCTGTGGCCGTCCGTTGTCCCCCGTGCAGATGAATGTCCTGGAGATTGCGTGCCACGCGCGAGACTTGTTGCTGCCTGTGCCTTGATAGAAGTAGCGCGGGTCCTGGTGCAGAAGCGATGGCAGGATGGCACCGCCGATCATGATGTCGGCCGCACCGCCGGTGTAGCTAGCGCCGAAACGCTCAGCATAACCCTTCGCACCCTGGCCGTAGGCGGGGACATCTCCTGCCTGGTTGATGCCGGCAATCGCGGCTGCCCCGACGATCGTCACAGGATCAAATAAAACTTTGGTGGCGAGTTTGAACTTCAGCTTGGTCGTGAGCGGAGCAGCGTCTCGATTATAGGCGACGTAGAAATTAGGGATGAAGCCAAAAATGCGTTGTTGCTCCTCGAGCTTGACCTGCTCCGTGGCGATCTCCTCGGAGGAAGCCGGAGTTACAGTTATTGTGGTACGTGCCTCAGCGATACGGAGCTTGCTGCCCGTCACGATTGCATACTGGCCTGGTGTGAGGTTGACGGCGGGGGAGGTCCAGTTTGCAAATCCCTGCGCGCTCACGGTGACGTAGTAGGTTCCGGGCTCGACTGCGTTGAATTGAAAGAAACCATTGTCGTTTGATACGAGTGTGCGTGGATCTTTGAGAGAAGGGCCTTCGAGAGCGACTGTGGCACCGGGAACGCTGTCGTTATTCAGATCGGTTACAGTGCCGGCAATAGTTCCGGTCTGCGGCTTGGGCGCCTCAGGCAACCCAGCCGATTGCACCTGAGCCCTGGAAGTCGTTGGTCCGTAAAGGCAGACTAGCAGTGCAAACACACGCCACTTCATGGCAGCATTCTCCTGTGAACGACAGAAATCTTCCTCGCTCCAACAACCACTTTGGTTAAAGCAACCGACCGACCAAACGGGTCTGCCTAAGGAAGTTTCGTAAATCGCTGAATTTAAACGGAGGAGCAGACTGAGCGGAGGATGGTCTGTCGACACGTGTCGAAATGCAATCTTGACACTTGACAACAGGCGCTGTTGATTTTGGTGTACAGGAAAATCAGAAATCGATTCGTTCGAATCCTTGGGTAGCCCTCGAGATCGCAGTGCACACGCCGCCGCTTCAAGACTATCGACCAAATAGAGTGGAGCAGCATTGTCGGGCTCTTCGACGGTCTTTTCGACAAATGTCGAAAGCCTCGACACTTTGAGAAGCTTTCTCCGTTCTCCTCGCATCAGATCAGTCATATACAGCCGCGTCCTCAGCATGGAGCAGTCGCACGTCTGCAGGATCAAGGTGCTGGAGGCCGGGTAATGACACTTTTGGGGTGACCCATTGTTATGGTTACCGCAGCGTCAACAATCTTTCCCAGAGTAGAGGAAGAACGGTACCTGGCTTTACTGCACGCAGCTAATGCGATTGCCACGTCCAGCGATTGCGACGCCGTTGCCGATACGTTAATCAAGCAATTGCACGAAGTCACGGCGTTTGATTATTTGCATCTGGTCGCATTTCGCAAAGAGACGAACTCGCCGTGCTGGTCCTTGCAGGAAGCAAATGGCAAGAAGATCGAGACTTCGGGCGTAGACTGTCTGTACTCCGAAGACACCCCGATCGCGCAGGTACACGCATCCGGCCAGTTTCTGGTGACTGTCGATTGGGACCGCGAGACGCGATTCCAAAAATATGGACTCTATCTTTCCGAACTGGGCATCAAGTCAACTTGCACGCTGGCGTTGACGCGGGGAAATCGCCATGTGGGCGTGTTGAGTCTGGGCAGGTTTTATCCGAATGCGTACGACAAAGAGGAAGTTCGCTTCCTCGGTCTGGTTGCGGATCAGATTGGCCTGGCCCTCGACGCTGCTGTGAACTTCTATGTGTCCCAGCGGGTACAGGACCAACTTAAGCTCATTCTCGACCTGAACAATCAAGTGGTGTCCAATCTGGAATTTAACGACCTTCTCCATGCCGCCTCCGCAAGTGTCCGTCAGGTTATGCGCTGTGATGCGGCGGCGGTCATGTTGCCCGACGCTCAGGGCACGCAGCTACGCGTACATGCGCTTGATTATCCCGAGAGCCGCGGCATTTTCACCGAAGGGACCATGGTCCCCATCGAGGGCACCATGCCTGGGGATTCATTTAAGAGCGGAAAACCGATAGTCGTGAACCGGCTGGATCCGGCCGAGATGCCGCCGGAGATGTACAGCAATGCGGCTGCGGAAGGCCTGAACTCCTTCTGCGACATACCGCTGATCACGAAGAACCGGATACTTGGTATTTTGGGGGTCGCCAGACGGGAGGAGAATGCGTTCGACGATGACGAGGTCGCTTTCCTTGTTCAAGTTGCAAATCAGGTGGCAATCGGTGTGGAGAATTCCCTCGCCTACAGCGAGATTGCGGACCTAAAGGACAGACTGGCGCAGGAAAAGTTGTATCTGGAAGAAGAGATCCGGGGTGAGATGGACTTCGAGGGAATTGTGGGTCAGAGTTCAGCTCTGCGCCACGTCCTTAATATGGTAGAGACCGTAGCTCCCAGCGATTCGACCGTATTGCTGCTAGGCGAAACCGGCACGGGAAAAGAATTGATTGCGCGGGCCATCCACGACCGCAGCCGGCGTAAAGACCGTACTTTTGTGAAGCTCAACTGCGCCGCGATCCCGACGGGGCTGCTCGAGAGTGAGCTGTTTGGGCACGAGCGCGGAGCGTTCACCGGTGCGATCGCGCAGAAGATAGGCCGTCTTGAGCTTGCCGATCAGGGCTCGCTGTTTCTGGACGAGGTAGGGGATATTCCGATCGAGGTCCAGCCAAAACTGCTACGCGCCCTCCAGGAGCGAGAGTTTGAACGACTAGGCAGCAACCGCACCAAAAGAGTGGATGTCCGATTGATCGCGGCCACCAACCGCGATCTTGAGAAAATGATCGAAAGCCGCGAGTTTCGCAGCGATTTGTATTATCGGCTGAACGTCTTTCCTATCCGCATCCCGCCCTTGCGCGAACGCCCTGAGGACATTCCACTGTTGGTGCGCTACTTCGTCCAAAAATACGGCCGCCGCATGGAGAGAAAGATCGAATCCATTCCAGCTACTGCTATGAAGAAGCTTGCCGGCTGGCACTGGCCCGGAAATATTCGCGAGCTGGAGAACTTCATCGAGCGCTCGGTGATTTTGACCCATGGCTCTGCGCTCCAAGTGCCGATTGGCGAACTCGGCGGCAATGGCAAAGCGACTCTTGTGCCGGGTACGCGGGAAGCCGATGAGCGCGACGCGATTCTGCGCATCCTCAAAGATACCAACGGCCGTGTTGCCGGCCCGCAGGGCGCCGCCGCCCGCATGGGCCTCAAACGCACCACGCTGATCTCACGCATGCAGAAGCTGGGAATCGACCCGCGCAGGCTCTCCTGAGTCTCCAGTTCAGCTAGGGAACACTGGCTTTCATTCCGCTCTGCCTCTGTCGCTAGGCTCGACACCTGTCGAAATAAGCTTCGACACTCCACGACATAGTCACCACGACGATTTTCTCTTCTCTATCCAATTCAGCGACTTACAGGAACGACACAAGCGAGTCGGTTTGGACTCTGCATTGCCAATACCCCGAATGGAGCTTATCTGCCCAGAAGACGTTGCGGAATGTTCAAAATGTCCATCGTCGAGACGAACAACCAGCGGAGGTTGGTTCTGGAAGGCAAGTTGGTTCCTCCCTGGACCGCGGAAGTGGAGAGTGCCTGGAGGGGCGCCAGGCAACAACTTCAGGGGCGAAAGTTAGTGATCGATCTAACCAACATAACTTTTATTAGCCCGGATGGAGAGAACACCCTTTTCGGGCTGATGAGAGATGGGGCGAAATTTTCCTGCGGGGACGTCCTTACGAAGCACGTGCTGCGGAAGCTCGCACGAATATGCCGATGCATGCCGTGAAGCAGATTCGAGCCAACAAAACGAAAAAACGCTGAAAAACATCAACTGGTGCACTTTGGTTGTCGATTTCCAACAAGTTCAAACGTCTATCTGGTGAAGGACGGAGGGCACATGCTCAATACAAAGAAGATCGCAAACCAGCAACTGATGGCATATGCAACGAGGGCGGATTTCTGCCGGATCTTCGAGAAGGACATGAACCGTTTGTACCTGCTGTCGTTTTTGCTGACCGGGGACCAGTCAATGGCTGAGAAATGTTTTGTCCGCGGCTTGGACGACTCTGCGAAAGGCAATCCGGTGTTTAAGGAGTGGGCACAATCCTGGGCCCGGCGAACGATCATTCTGAACGCGATTCACATGATCAAGCCGCAGCCAACCGACGATAGCGTGGCAGGCTCTCCGTCGGATCGCGGCGCCGGTCATGCCGCGACTCCCACAGAAATCGCCGGAATTGTTGACCTCCCAGCATTCGAGCGCTTTGCTTTCGTGGTTTCGGTGCTCGAACACTACTCCGATCAGGAATGCTCACTTCTGCTCGGCTGCTCTGCCGCCGATGTGTTTGCCGCACGAACTCGCGCGCTGCGGCAGATCGGCGATGCAGCGGAGTCGCGCAGCAGGCTGATTCGTATCAATTCGGATAAAGCGCTGCCGGAAAACTCTAAATCCGCAACCCAGCTGGCAGCCACTTCGCCGCTGCCTGTCTCGGCATAGAACCGAGGCTTCTTATGATCAGGATGGCAATGAAAACTATATTGGGAGCTCACATTATGTTTCGCAGCGGGTATCTAACACTGGCTCCCTTGGTGCTCACTCTGTTGACGGCAGTGGCGTGCAACAGAGACCACGTTCAAGCAGCACCCGCCACGCCGGCACCACTAGTCACGGTGGTCAAGGCGACGGCCCATGATGTCCCTAGATACCTGGACGAAATCGGTCGAAATGCTGCGTTCGAGTCGGTCATAGTGACGCCGCAAGTCGGCGGTCGCATCGTCGAGCGCCATTTTCAGGATGGCGAAAACCTCAGGAAGGGACAGCTTCTGTTTGTGGTTGATCCTCGTCCCTATAAAGCACAGCTCGACTCGGCTCAAGCAAACCTCGCACAGGCGAAGGCGGCACTCGATCTTGCCAGGATCCAATTCGCCCGCGACGAGGAGGTTATCGGTGCCCGGGCCATCTCCAAGCAAGATTACGACACCAAGAAAAACACAGTTGATGTCGATCAGGCCCAGGTGGAAGCTGCCGAAGCGGCGCTTGAAACCGCGAAGCTGAATCTCGAGTACTGCTACATTCATTCTCCCATCGACGGCCGGGCGGGCGCCCGTCTGGTCGACGTGGGAAACGTAGTCCAGCCAAACGCTACGTCGCTGCTCTCGATCCAGCGGTTAGATCCCATTTATGCGAATTTCACCATCACGGAGAGCGACCTTCCGCCAGTTCAGAAACAGATGTCGAGCGGGACATTGAAAGCAGCGGTTCGCCTTCCTTCAGACCAGGAGAGCGCGGCCAGACCTGGACGTGTTGAATTTCTGGACAACGCCGTTCAGAACGGTAGCGGCACGGTTAACTTACGGGCCACGATGAGTAACCCGGACCACCACTTCTGGCCCGGTCAATTCGTCGATGTGAAACTCGTTTTGAGTACAGAAAAAGGCGCAGTGTTGATTCCCAGTCAGGCCACGCAGATCAGCCAGCAAGGGCCGTTCGTTTACGTAGTGAAACCGGATGACACCGCGGAACTCCGCCCCGTGAAGCTGGGACAACGCCAAGGCGACGATGTCGTCGTGACGGAAGGGGTTGCCGCGAATGAGCGTATCGTGCTCGCGGGCCAAATGCTGGTTCGACCAGGAGGCAAAGTGCGGATCGATGCCGGTTCTCCCGCTATGCCAGCTTCGAATGCTGACGGCAAGACTAACCGGGCCCTGGGAGGCCAGTCGTGAATCTCTCCGAAGTTTTCATTCGCCGTCCAGTGATGACGGTTGCGCTGACGGTTTCCGTGGTCCTGTTTGGAGTGCTGGCCTACTTTGGGCTTCCGGTAAGCGACCTGCCTGCGATTGACTACCCCGTCATCCAGGTGCAGGTAAATTATCCGGGCGCGACCCCAGAGACGATGGCGAACAACGTGGCCACCCCGCTGGAGCGCCAGTTCATGCAGATTCCGGGCCTGGAACTGGTCACGTCGAACAACGGCCAGGGGCACTCCAGTTTCGTGTTGCAGTTCGATCTTAACAAGAGCCTCGACGGAGCCGCGACCGACGTTCAAGCCGCAATCACTCGAGCGCAAGGCCAGCTCCCTGTCGATCTGCCCAGCCCTCCCACCTTCACGAAAACGAATCCCAACGACCAGCCGATCATGTACATTGCGCTGGTTAGCGACACCGCCACGGAAGGTCAGCTCTACGACTTCGCTAATACGCAGGTAGGGGAACGCATCAGCATTCTGCCCGGCGTCAGCCAGGTTGCTGTGTATGGCACCCAATCGGCAGTCCGGATCAAAGCCGATCCCTCGGCGATGGCGGTCCGCAGCATCACACTTGAAGATCTTACCAATGCCATCAAAAACGGTACCGCATACACCGGCGCGGGACAGTTCGACGGACCGCACCGCACTTTCCTGCTGCAGCCACAGGGGCAACTCACCACCGCAGACCAATACAACGGGCTCATCGTCGGACAAAGCAACGGCGCGCCGGTTTATCTGAAGGACGTTGCAGCGGCCAAACAGAGCGTGCAGGACGAGCGCATCGACATGCGCTTTTGGGTGCGAGGCTATCCGCAACCCGGCGCAACCGTGGTGGTCGCCGTATTTCGGCGTGCGGGCGTAAATGCAGTCGAAGTGGCGCAGTCGGTGCGGAGCATTCTGCCCAACATTCAGTCTCAACTACCCAACTCCGTTTTGATTGTGCCCGCTTACGACCGCTCGCAAACCATCGTGGGCGGCATAAAAGACGTTCAGACAACCCTCTACATTGCCTTCATCCTGGTGGTCATGGTGATTTTTGTCTTCTTGGGACGGGCAACCGACACGTTGATTCCTGCCGTCGCTCTTCCCTTGTCGCTGTTGCTGACTTTCGTCTCGATGAAAATCCTTGGATACAGCCTCGACAACCTATCGTTGATGGCGCTCACGCTGGCGATCGGCTTTCTGGTCGATGACGCCATCGTGTTTCTGGAAAACACGGTGCGGCTGATGGAGGGAGGACTGAGCGCACTGGATGCCTCGATTGAGTCGGCGAAAGAAATCAGTTTCACGATCTTAGCGATGACGCTCTCACTGGCCGCCGTCTTCATTCCCCTCGTCTTCATGAGCGGGCTGATGGGGCGCATCTTCCGCGAATTCTCGATCACCATCGTGATCTCCATTCTGGCTAGTGGAATCGTTTCTCTCACCCTCACGCCCTTGATGACCTCGAGATTGCTCGCCGATCGCGGGGCGGGAGCTAAGAAAACCTGGATGGAGCGCGCCTTCGGCGCCGTCGAACACCGGGTGCTGGATGTTTACGGGCGGTGGCTTTGGTTCTTCCTGCGCAATCGCTGGATTTCAGCCGTGACCTGGGTGGTCTGCCTTGCCGGAACCGCATATTTCGTTTATGCCGTGCCGAAGTCATTCCTGCCGGTAGGGGACAGTTCGTTTATCCGTGGCGTGCTGGTGGCCCAGGAAGGGTCATCCCCTGACCAAATGAAAGCCTACCAAACCCAGGCGGAAAAGATTATGAAGGCGAATCCCGCGGTGCGCAGCACTTTCACCATGAGCGGGAATGCGTCGTTTCTCGGCTCGAATCAGGCATTCCTGATTGCCTTTCTCAAGGAGCCGTCGCAGCGTCATCCGATAGCTCAAGTGGCGGGAGAGCTAATGGGCGGGATCGCTGCCACAATTCCCGGCGCGATGGCTTTTCTGCAGCCCAATCCGGCGCTGGAGATCAGTACCGGCGCCACTGCCAATGCGCAAGGGCAATTCGCATATGCTCTTTCCGGCATCGATCCCAATGAGGTGTACTCCACCGCCGACAAGATGATGGCGAAGATGCACCAGTATCCCGGATTCCTGTTCGTGAATTCCGATCTTTACAATCACACACCGAATCTGCAGGTCGACATTCTGCGCGAGCAGGCGAAACTTTACGGTGTGTCGGAGACCCGGATTCTGACCCTTTTGCATGACGCCTACTCTCAGAACTACAGCTATCTCATCAAGAAGGCGACGGACCAGTACCAGGTGATTCTCGAGGTCGCCGATAACCAACGTTCCGCGCCCGAGGATTTGAGCAAACTCTACATCAAGAGCGACGATGGCCAGCGGATGGTTCCTCTCAATGCCGTTACCAGTTGGCATGCGGTCATTGGCCCTCAGGCAGTCAACCACATTAATCAATTCACCAGCGTAACCATGTTCTTCAACTTAAAGCCCGGCTACGCCATTGGCTCGGCAACCGAGTTCGTGGAACAAGCCGCAAAAGAAATTTTGCCGCCGGGCGTGCAGGGAGCGCTGCAAGGCGAGGCTCTGACGTTCCGCAACACGGTTTCTGATCTGGCCATCCTGATGTTGGTGGCTGTATTCGTCATGTATGTGATTCTTGCAATTCTCTACGAGAGCTACCTGCACCCGATCACCGTGCTTTCGTCCTTGCCCGTGGCGCTGCTCGGAGGCCTGATGACGCTCTGGCTGTTTGGCGCAGAAGCTTCGCTCTATGCCTACATCGGAATGTTCATGCTGATGGGCATTGTAAAAAAGAATGGAATCATGATCGTCGACTTCGCCGAGCAGCGCGTTCGCCAGGGAATAGAAGACGAGCAGGCAATTCACGACGCCAGCATGGAGCGTTTTCGGCCGATCATGATGACGACGGCCGCGGCGCTGCTGGGTGCTCTTCCGATTGCGCTGGGCTATGGTGCCGACGGATCCTCTCGCCGGCCGCTCGGCATGGTAGTAGTCGGAGGACTGGTCGTCTCGCAGTTCATTACGCTGTTTGTGACCCCGGCGATCTATCTCTATCTGGAAGAATTCCAGGAGAAAGTGCTGGATCGAGTGCCTTTCCTGCGCTCCACTCGCGAGCCCGCGCCCGTGGAGAGTCCGGCTTTTGCCCTACAGGAAGGAAATGGAGATTAGTTGCATGGGTCAAAATGCAGTGCGTCGGTATTTCTCTTTTCTTGGCCTTCTGCTCGCCGTAACTGGGCTGATCGGCTGCGCGGTCGGCCCCAACTATAAGCGACCGGCCGTCGATGTTCCAGGCACTTATCGGGGTGCGAGCGCCGATTCACAGGCCAGCGCAAATCCCCCGTCCGAGCCAGCAAAGCCTGAGCCGTCGAAAACCGAATCGCCTGCGCAATCGTTAAGTGACGAGAAGTGGTGGGACGTTTTCCAGGATCGTGAACTCCAGGCTCTGATTCGTACGGCCCTGAAGAATAACTACGATGTGCGTATCGCCGCGACTCGAGTTCTCGAAGCGCGGGCGCAGCTGGGGATCACCCGCGCCGATCAGCTTCCCTCTTTGAGTGCTGGTGGCAACATCATCAGTCAACAGAATCCGAAGATAGGACCAATTCCTTCTTATGAGATAACGCAGGGGGAGCTGACGGCGTCGGCCGCCTGGAATCTGGACTTTTGGGGAAGGTATCGCCGCGCGACCCAGGCGGCGCGGGCCACACTGCTGGCTAACCAGTGGGCCCAAAAGGAAGTCATCGCCACTCTGGTCGCCAATCTGGCAACTTCCTATTTTGAGCTTCGCGAACTGGATCTCGAACTCGAGATTTCAAAGCGCACCTTAGCTTCGCGTACCGATTCCTTGCAGTTGACACAAACTCTCGAGCAACATGGAATCAACTCGTTGTTGGACGTCCGGCAATCCGAGCAGTTGGTGTACACGGCTGCTACCGAAGTCCCTGACCTTGAGCGCCAGATTGCTCTGCAGGAAAACGCCATTAGCATCCTGATAGGAAGCAATCCTGGCGATGTCCCTCGAGGACTAAAACTGACCGAACAACCGCATTCTCCGGAGGTTCCCGCTGGACTTCCCTCATCATTGCTGGAGCGGC
Organism: uncultured Acidobacteriota bacterium; assembly: GCA_963696025.1. Lineage (GTDB taxonomy): Bacteria > Acidobacteriota > Terriglobia > Terriglobales > Acidobacteriaceae > JABCYV01. The sequence goes on along the minus strand of CAVOII010000009.1, from coordinate 268,292 downwards.
GGCCAGATGTCCGCGAAGCGGAGCAGAACCTGATTTCCGCAAACGCAGGGATCGGCGTGGCCCGGGCAGCTTACTTTCCTCAGATCTCGCTTACAGGAACGGCCGGCTACGAGAGTCCAGCGCTTACAAACCTCTTCACTGGCCCGGCTGGCGCATGGAACCTGGCCGCTTCTTTCACTCAGCCAATCTTCGAGGGTGGCAGGCTCAAGAACAATGTTCGTCTTACCGAGGCACAGCGCGAGCAATTCGCCCTGTCTTACCAACAGACCATCCAAGGCGCATTCCGGGATGTATCGAACGCGCTAGTCGCATATCGCAAAGATCGTGAGTTCCGTATTCAGCAGGAACACCTGCTCGAATCAGCCCAGGACGCTGCCCACCTGTCAGAAGTGCGCTTTAAGGCGGGGACGACGGATTACTTAGAGGTGCTGACCAACGAGACAAACTCGTTTTCGGCGGAGCTAGGACTGGCGCAAGCGCAGGGCAACGAGCTCCTTGCTCTGGTCCAGCTCTACCAGGCTCTAGGCGGCGGTTGGCAATAGCAGAGGATTTTCGAAGGTAATCCTGCGGATCGTGCTGCCACCTTCGCGCCGGCAACTTCTTGTGTGTCGAATGGGTTTACCAGTGGATACTCACAGTCCGTTCCACGTATCCACTGCCCTGAGGAAAGCTGATCTGGATTTTGTACAACGGCTTGTGATCGGTCGGGATCTCGAGATCATTGGAGTGCACTTTCGCCTTCGCATCGTTGATTCGAAGGAAAATGCTCTGCTGACTGTTCGCTGGAGCCGCAAGTTTCAGCGTTAGAGAGTGAGCCGATGTCTGCTGATCCAGCACCTTCATTTGGGATGTAGTTGATCCCGGCTCTGGCAGGCCATGCGGGATGCCCACTTCGACGGCGGGCAACGGAATCTGCAATACGGCTCCCGCTACCTTCGATCCGGGAAGGTGCGACTCTAGATGCAATGTCGACGTTCCGGCTCCGGTCGCGTGTATCGCCAGTGTTCCCCCCACTCGCCTCATGACAAGGTCGATGGAGGTAACTCCGAGCGGCACATGATCAAGTTCCGCCTCATCCCAATTCGCTGGGAGATTTGGAGTAACGGTGATCGTGTTTCGACTGGCGTTCCACTCCAAGCCAAAGAGTCCGCGCACTGTCGGCGAGATTACCATTGCCGAAGACCAGAGCTGATGAGACGTGCTGCGCCCCAACGGCTGAAAGAACTCACCCGAAAGCAACTCGGTGATGGCCCCCAAGTCCTGCGACCACGTGAGATCGGCATTCTGCATTAGATGAGAAAAACCGGAGAGGCTGCGTCCGTTGCGATATTCCGAGAGCGATACCCATCCGGTGAATAGCGGCCATACTGTGCCCTGGTGATAGCTGATCGGATCGTAAAAGCTTGCGGCGGAGCTTAGGTCTCGTGTGCCCCAGTCGGTCGAGAATTCCCCGGAAGCCCAACGGCTGTGCATCGAGGCGGCGTGCTGCAGTCTCAATGTCCCATCCCAGGCCGCAACCGCCGGATAAATCGTCGCACTGGAGTCGGTCGTGCCATTTGCATTTCGGCTAAACGCATAAAAATCCACGTCTTGGAGGTAGTATTCTTTCTCGATCTGCTGTTCGATGTGAGCAGCGCGCTGGGCAGCATCTGAAGCTTCTTGAGCATGTCCTGAGATGCGCGCCAGGTCCGCGAAAGACGTACTTGCCTGCTGGTCCAACGCTGCCAAATATATCTCCTGGTGAGGCATTCCGGGTGGCCAAGATTCCACCCAGCCCGATCCTTCGGTGTTTTCGTAAATCCCATCGCCGTCAGAGTCGTGGGATCTCTCGAAGTTCCATGCTCGCTCCAGGGCTTCCCAGTGAGATCGAACAAACGCCTCATCGCCACTGATCTTGAGGTAGTCATCCGTAGCCATGAGGAACAGAGGTGTGGCGTCCGCCGACGCAAATTCGTATGGAAGACTCTTCCAGTCCACCAGATCGGCGGTTTGAGACCACTCATGCATAATCTTGCCATCGGCACGTTGCCGGCGAATCAGAAATTCGAGTTCATCCCGGCTGAGCTGAAAATCCCCAAAGCTGTCCACCGCGTACAGGGTCCACAACGCGTCACGCCCAAAATACCATCCGAAGCCGGGACGCGCTGAAGCTCCGGAAGAGTAGAAACCCGCAACCAGAGCGTTTTCGTCGTGCGAGGGTGTGGTTTGGACTTGCAGCTGTTCGATCGCCAACTCGGCCCATGCGAAGGCCTGATTGAATTGTTCCTCGGGCGTTTTGATGCTGAGGTGGTCGCGCAGAAAGTTCACGTAATAGGTTTGACTGTCTTGAAAAAGCGATGTGAACGTGTCTTCCAAAAGGCGCAGTTTCTGCGCCAAAGCAGGCGTAACCGACTCGGCTGTGGTGTCACCGGTCACTACTAAAAGAGGGAAGACCTTGTCGGAGTCCGATGCCGGGTCGAAGTGCAGTACGAACTCCAGCGGATACGTCTTCGGTCGTTCCTGATAAGGCGCTAAAATTCCCGGCTCGCTCTCCGGCATGGCAAGAGCAGCTGCGTGCTCCGGAAAGTTGAGGTGCAGCACATAAAAGCCGCTCTTCTGCAACTTCACCCATTCCGGCGAGGGACGATCATCCGACGGTGCCGGCCACATGCGCTTCATCTCCGGAGTGAAATGGAAGGTAAGCGTCATCGGTCGTACAGATTTGATCTGGTAGAAAGCCAGGACCCCTGCGCCTTCGGGCGGTTTCTGGGGAGCGAGGAGAATTTCCCGCACCGTGAAATTGGCGTGGGAGAAGGTGATGGTCGTATGATCGGGCTCGACCTCGATGGTTGCAGCGTGTTCATTCAGCTCGATCGGTACGGGGTAGTCCTTCATCTCGGCGGTGATTCGCAGGTTGCTGAAGATCTTCCACGGGAAGATCCAAGCTTCGTACGTTCCGTCCTGCTGACCTAGAATCGCGCCCCGCGGACCAATCACAGAAAATGGTTTGGAACACTCGGCCTCGCGGACGATCAAGATCGGACTTCGAACCTGAAAAGGGAAGTGAGGCAGTGGCGGTAAGGAATCCTGCGCTGGAATAGTTGGCATCTGCGCCAAGGCTGAAACTGCGCTGATCAATGCAAAGAAAAAGAGGTGTTTCACTCACTTCGTCCCGTGACCGCGGTTTTGCGCTTTTCCAGTACCTTCCTTCAGGGTAATAAAGCGATCAACTCCAGTCCCAGCAAACCTCTCCTCTAGGTCACTCGGCCAGCGCACATCGATGTGATCGACGTTCGCGCTCTTGCCCAGGCCGAAATGGAGCCGCAGGTCATTGCTGGAAATGTAACTCGAGCCGCTGCGCACCTCCTGCACAAACTTTCGGCCTTCTGAGAATACAGTTACTTGCGCACCGATTCCGTCGCGATTCGACTTCGTGCCTTCCATTGTGACGCCCAGCCAATGACTCTTGTTCGCCGCCAGGTTCACCAAAAGCATGGGAGTTCCACTCATGTTGTTAACCACCGCCGACTGTCGTCCATCGTTCCATAGATCAGCGATCGCCATCCCCCGGCTCGATTGCGGTTCGGTGCAACCGGGCCCGGCCTGCTGACTGATGTCTTTGAATTTGCCATCGCCGGTGTTCCAGTACAGAAGCCTTGGTTCTTTGTATGAGGATCCAAGGTGGAATGTATCAACCTCAGGGTAGACGTGGCCATTGACGGAGAGAATGTCCAGCCATCCATCATTATCGACGTCAAGAAACATGGTTCCCCAGCCCAGATACCGGGTGTTCAGTCCTAGACCGGTCTCAAATATTTTCGACGAAAACGTCCCATCACCGTCGTTTCGATACAGGGATGATCGGTCATCAGAAAAATTGGTCTTAAAAATGTCGGGACGGCCGTCTCCATCATAGTCGCCTATCGTGGCTCCCATTCCTGCCTGCTCACGGCCATCCTCATCAAAGGCCACTCCTGCCTCGGGAGCTACATCGGTGAAGGTTCCGTCCTTATTATTGCGGTAGAGGATGCTCGGAGTGCTGTCGCACGCCACATAGATGTCAGGCCAGCCGTCATCGTTGTAGTCGAGAGTTGAAACGCCCAGGCAGTAATGTGCGTTTGTGTTCTCTATTCCGCTGGCCTTGCTGACGTCGGCAAACTTGCCGTTTCCCAGATTGTGATAGAGCACATTGGGCGCCCATGGGAGCCCGCGCGGACCGCACATGACCGGGGTCCCCTTCCAGATGCACATCACGCCGTCTCCGGGCTTGGGTATTGTTGCCAGATCAAAGTGAACATAGTTTGAAACGATCAAGTCGAGCCGGCCGTCCCGGTCATAATCCACGAACGCACAACCCGCGCCCCACTCTTTGCCGGTTCCGGCGACGCCGGCTTCCACCGCCACTTCCTTAAATGTCCCATTTCGCTCGTTATGATACAGACGATTGTGGCCATAGTACGTGACGTACAGGTCATCAAATCCGTCGTTGTCATAATCTCCCACGCACGCGCCCTGTCCCCACCCAGAAGCAGTCAAGCCGGCCGATTGAGTCACATCCGTAAAGGTTCCATCGTGATTGTTGTGGTAGAGATGGCTCGTGGGATGCGAGTCATGCGCAGATCCCGGATCGAGAGTATTGCCGTTGACTAGGAAAATGTCGGGCCAGCCGTCATGATCGTAGTCGAGAATTGCAACGCCGCTGCCGGTGGTCTCGATGATGTATTTCTTGGTGGTTACTCCGCCGTTAATGTTCTGCATATTCAAACCCGCCGATTGTGCAACATCCACAAACCAGGCTGGGCCGGGGTGAGAGGCGCTGGGCGGGTAGGGAGAGGTGACCATGCCGTCAAGTTGCGGACGGCCCGCCGTTTGGGTGAGTGGGGTTATACCCGTCGCAAGATACAAGCACACTAAGGCCAAGCTCGCCACCCACATGCGGGCATCCTATCATCGCGGCAATGGGGATCGAGGCCGGTAGTATCCTGAAGATTATGCGCGTGAGACTCTTGAGCCTGGTTCTCGTTCTCCATGGGAGTGTCGCGGTGGCTCAGTCAACTCCTGCCATTGCTCCGCCGGGGACGGTGGACGCTGCGCGGCAGAAGGTGGAACACGGCCAACTCCAGGAAGCCATTGAGATGCTGAAGCCGATGGTTACGGCACAACCGCCTGTGCGGGGCGCTGCCCACGAACTGGGAATCGCCTACTATCGCACCGGGAAGTTGGTGCCAGCCGAAGAGGCTTTCGCCCAGGCAGAGAAAGAGGACCCGGATGACATCGAGTCGGTGCAGATGCACGGTTTCATACTTTACCGGCTGGGCCGGCCAGCGGCCGCGATCCCTTTTTTGGAGCGAGTTCGTCAATGGATGCCAAATGCCAACGCCGACGCCAACTACGTCCTGGGGTTATGTTATTTGAATTCTAGACGTTATGACGACGCCCGGAGTGCCTTTGCCGCTCAATACAATGTTCCGCCCACTTCGCCCGCCGCTTATCTTCTTACCAGCAATATGTTGATGCATGCCAACCTTCCGGAGCTGGCCGCCGAGGCCGCACAAAAAGCTCTCGAGCTGAATCCTAAGCTTCCCCTGGCTCACTTCATGCTGGGCGAGGTTTATCTTTACAAGTCCGATGCCGACCGTGCCCTACAGGAATTTGAATTGGAGCGGACGACTAATCCCGGACACCCGGCCACTTATGACCGATTGGGAGATGTCTATCTGCGAATCGGCAAATATCAGGAGGCGCAGGAATCGCTGACCAAGGCGATCTCACTGGACACCTCCAGCACTGGTCCGTTCATTCTGATGGGCAAGGTGCTGTTGAAAAGGAACGATCCACAAACCGCTGCCATCTACCTCCAGCGTGCGGAGAAGATGGATCCCGGCAACTACATTACCCATACCCTTCTTGGACAGGTGTATCGAAGTCTCGGCAAGGTGCAGGAAGCAAAGGCAGAGATCGACGCTGCTTCCAAAATCCAAGCTTCCAGTGAGCTGAAATTAGAACCGGTCAAATAGGGCGCCGCCATAAAAAAGAGGCAACCTCGCGCCAGTTTGGAGCATCTAGCAACACCGTCTTCTCGGGTTATTTCCACGCAGAAATAGGAAGGGGTGTTCCCATGCGGAATAAGGGCACGAGTGCTCCCGGATGTCCCGAGGGCCGTGGGTGGTTGCGCCATAGGCCGAATCCACTGCTCATCGTAGCGTTGGCTTTTCTTACCGCGGGAGCATTGCGTCCCGCCTTCTCACAAGCCGTATACGGAACGATTTTCGGGACGGTTACCGATAATACCGGCGCTGTCGTCCCTAGTGCGACCATCACGGTAATCGACGTTGCTAAAGGAACGTCGGTCACGACCCAGACCAACGAGGTCGGTCAGTACACCATGCAACACCTCATTCCTGACACCTACCAAGTACAGGTGGAGGCGACAGGATTCCAGACAGCAACCGTAGACAGCGTCATTGTCTATGCGGATACTTCGCCCAAAGTGGATGTCCAGCTGACGGTGGGCGCTCTCAGCCAGACCGTGACCGTGACATCGGCGGCGCCGCTTCTGCAAACCGAGCGAACCGATGTGGCGACGATTCTGAATGATCGCGCGGTGGAAAACCTCCCTAACCTGAATCGGAATTTCACTGCGTTCGAGCTGCTCACACCCGGGACCACCTATATCGGCTGGAATGTAAGCGAAGCGGAAAATCCGCAGCGTAGCCAGCAGATCGAAGTCAATGGCCAACTGCCGTTTGCTACGGGTTATGAACTCGATGGCACCGACAATCAGGACCCCGTGATTGGAATCGCGGTTATCAACCCCAACCTGGACGCCGTGTCGGAGATGAAAGTTACTTCACAGAACTACGACGCGGAGTTCGGCAAGGCCGTCGCAGGGCTGGTTACAGCGCAGACAAAATCGGGGAGCAACACTTTCCATGGCTCCGCTTTCGAGTTCCGTCGCTCCGATGCCACCCAGGCGCGCGACCCCTTCACGCAGTTCGCCCCCGATCCTCTCACCGGCCGACTCATCCCTTCCACTATGCACAACCAATTTGGCGGTTCATTCGGCGGCCCCATCAAAAAGGACAAACTGTTCTTTTTCGGCGACTATGAAGGCCTGCGCGAAAGAACCGGCCAGTCTATTCTAGAGAGTGTGCCGAGCGCGCTCGCCAAGAGCACTTGCAGCTCTCAGACAGGCCCCGGATGCAACCTAAGCGACTATCTTTCACTGGGCCAGATCTTCGATCCGGCGACCCCCAACAGCGATCCAAATACCGGCGCTGGCCGCGCGGCCTTCGCGGGGAACATCATCCCGAACAGCAGGCTTTCCCTGCCCGCCGTCAACCTGATGAAACTGCTTCCCGCGCCTAATCACGGGGCTTCGACGCTCACCGCTAATAACTATGTGGCCTCGGGTTCCGGAAGATTCAACACCAATCAGGCAGACGGGCGCGTGGACTACCAGCTCTCGCAGAACACTCACCTTTTCGGCCGCTATACCTTCTTTGACTCGACGCTGGACGGCGCTCCGGTTTTCGGTGCTGCCGGGGGCAATGGCTTCGGCAGCAATGGATTTGCGGGCACGGACACGGGGCGGAATCAGAGCGTGGCCGCTGGTGGCGACCATACTCTTTCCGCGACCTGGCTGACCGACTTCCGCTTCGGTTGGTTCCGCTATCACATTAACGAGCTGCAGCCGGGCTTTAACCAGCCGCTGGGAACACAATTGGGAATTCCCGGTGTGAATCAAGGGGACCTCTCGCTCAACGGCGGACTCCCGCAGTTCAATATCGACCAACTCACCAATCAGGGATCTTCGGCAGCCTACGGAACCACTGCTGCCCAATTCCTGGAAACCGAAGATCAGTTCCAATTGGTGAACAACTGGAGCCACTCCATGGGACGGCACAATGTGAAGTTCGGTGGGGACGTGCGCTACGCGCTTCAGCACCTCATTGGCCTTGACAATAACAACGTGCGCACCGGCAACTTCCACTTCGCGGCGATCAATACCGGGAGCCCTACCTCGTCTGGAGTGGGCCTGGCTACATTCCTGCTGGGCGATGTAACTGCGTTTCAGCGCACCCAGACCCAAAACACGAATGCGGCGGAACGGCAGAAGCGGATGTTCTACTACGCTCAGGATACCTGGCGTATTGCCAGCAATGTCACCATCAATTACGGCTTGCGTTGGGAGATGTACTTCCCCGAGACGGTCAACGGTCGTGGCCGAGGCGGTCTACTGGACCTCAACACCGGCGACATACGCATCGCCGGCTTTGGACCATACGGCACGAACCTGAACGTGCAGAAGAGCTTTACCAACTTCGCACCGCGTGTGGGCGTAAGTTGGCAAGCCAGGCAAAACTTGGTTGTCCGTGCGGGTTACGGTCGTGTGTATGGGATGGGATGGTCAGGGGACATTTTCGGAGAAGTTCTCACCTTCTCCTATCCAACGCAGGTATCGCAGAATTTGAACTCAGCCACGACCTTCGGCTCGCTATTCAACCTCACGCAAGGACCGCCGGGCTTTACATTCGCGCCCATTCCGCCCAGTGGCAACTTTCCGCTGCCCAACGGAGTTAGTGTGCCCACGCGGCCACTGTACATGCGCATTCCCACACTGGATGCGTGGAATTTGGCGATTCAGCACCAACTCACCAGGAGCATGGCTCTCCAGGTCGCCTATGTAGGCAGCCACGCTGTCCACAACATGTTCGATTCTTCCAACCAATTTGATCCGAACGAGCCCACTATCGTCGGATTCGGGCAGTTCAGCACCAATGATCGCCATCCGTATTTCAACGGCGATGCGCAGCTGTTAGGGGTCGGTTTCGGCCATCCCTTCGGCTGGACCCAGGGCCTTCGCTACAACGCCAACCTGGCCACTAGCAACTACAATGCCCTGCAGACAAAACTGGAGAAGCGCTTCAGCAACGGAGTTCAGTTCCTGGCTCACTATACCTGGTCTCGTTCCATGACGCACGAGTCAGACTACTTTTTCATCGATCCCCGCGTCGGCTATGGAGCCAGCTACTACAACCGCCGCAACGCGTTTGTGCTGGCGGGAAACTGGGACCTGCCATTTGGCAAGGGACAGGTTTTTGGCCGGAATTCTCCGGGATGGCTCAATCAAATTATCGGTGGTTTCAACCTGAATGGAACCTTGAGTTGGGAAAGCGGATTGCCGTTTACTCCCTCCTACAACGAATGTGGGATTGATCGCGACACCGGCCCCTGCCGGGTAAGTCACGCGCCCGGGGGTGCGGATTACGGGTTGGGTGCTGGATCCTTCGATCCCATTACCCACACGGTCACCTACTTCAACGCGGTACCTGCGTTGACCGCCAATGGCCAGATAGAAGGTCCCTATGCCCGGCCCGCAAGCGGCACGTTTGGCAACATTTTTCGCAATTCGCTCATCGGCCCGGGATTCATCGACACGGATTTATCCCTGCAAAAGGCATTTGCAATCACCGAAGCCGTGCGCTTGAAATTCAGGGTCGACGCTTTCAACGTCTTCAATCATCCCCTGCTCGGGCAGCCGAATTCATGCGTGGATTGTCCGGCCGGCCAGAACCCGGGAAAGATTACGGACATCATGGCTTCTCAAGATGGGACCACCATGCGGCGCCTGCAGTTTGCAGCGCGGGTGGAATTCTAGAAGCGAACCAATAACTGGCAACGTTTCTTCAACAAAAGGGAGGGACAGAGAGCAGTTAAGAGCTAGTGCGCTGCGGAGAAATTCACGACCACGGTCGCATGATGGTAAGTGGCCGCAGGAGAATTTGCTTCGGGTAACTTGATCTTGAGCTGATAAAGGCCACCTGGAAGATGCTCTAGCGTCGCGCCCTGGACACTCTGGATACTCCACGGTGTCTTAAGTTCCAGGGTAGATTGAGCGTACGGAACAAAGTCCGCGTCGATGGTGTACGTGCCACGATCGAGCTTGACGCCGGTGACTTTGATGCCGCGGCTCGGATCGCCAAGTTTCGGCTGCTGGGAAGGAACGATAAGGGAGACGCCGCCTACATATCGCAGCGACACCTTCGTGTTGCCGTGCGGCAACTGAAATTCCACTTTGGCGTGGTTGTCTTGACGATGTGAGTCCACCGAAGCGGCAATCCGTTTGTTCTCCAAACGCGCATCCAGCAATCGAGCTCCGAGTGGGATTTCAGGTGCGAACCGCATTTTCAGCGAAGGTCCATCATTCTGCACATAAAGGCTGATCTCACCGTCAGACCGCGTCAAACTCAAATTGATTCGCGATTCACGCATGGCAACATTGCGGATGGTCAGCGTGCCCCACGTTGCCGGCAAGTGCGGGGAGAAGACGATCTCGCGGGACTCAGAACCTACCTCCAGCCCGAGCAAGCCGTGCACTGTGCTGGTCAAAAAAGCGGCGGAAGACCAAGTCTGCTCCGGTACAGATTCTTCTTCTTCGTGATAATAGTTGCCCGCCAAAGTTTCATGAATGTGCCCAAGAGAATCGAACGAGGTCCAGGGGACCAGCGAGTTCCAGACAGGAAAAGCTGTCGCAGGACGGTGGGCAGTCCAAAGGGCCGACGCTATTCCGGCCGTGGAGATTCCCCAGACGCTTCCTTTGGAATAAGAGTTTGGATCATACACGCTCGCGTTATCGGGAATGCTGCGCGTACCCCAATCAGTCTGGTAGTGAGAAGAGCTGAGTTGATCGAGTATCGAGTCCCGTTCTGCTGGATTGAAAAGATTTTGCGCGAGAACGCGACTGGGGCCGATATCTCGGTCGATCACCGGCGCACCTGAACGCGAATAACCGCTGATCCAGAAATGCTGGGTCGGGCTCCAATATCTCTGTGCAATGTGATCGACCGCCTTCCGCCCAGCCAGTTCGGCTTCCGCGGCCTCCGAACTGTGTCCAGTGAAAGCTGCCAGGTGTGCGAAATTTCCCGCAGCCTCCACCCAGCTGGCGGAGAGCCGCAGGTCATCGCTCAGACTGTCCTGTTCGTTCTCTCCTTCTTTAGTCGCGGGAATGCGGGGAAGTCCATCGCTGGGGTCGAGCAGAGAACGGCAGTAGTCATAAGCGGCTTGGACCGAGGCCCAATGAGCTTTGAGAAAGTCTTCATCGCCCGTGGCTGTGAAGTAATCACGGACTACGTTTAGATATTGGAACGTGATGTCCACGTGCACATACATGTAGGGATATTTCCCCGCCCAATCCAGCACTCCGGCGCTTTGCGAGAGTTCATGCCAGATCATCCCGTTTTTCGGATCCTGGTACTTGATGATGAATTCGAGCACTTCGCGCGCTCTGGAGAACTGCCCCGTGCTGAGCAGGGCTCGAATTGCAACTAAGGCATCGCCGGCAAAAAACCAGGCATATTGTGGGCGGCGGGCTTTCCGTGAAGGCCCATAGCCTCCTACCAGGCCACACCCAAGGTCGGCATTGCAAACCCACGCCTGATCGAGTGCAACCTCCGACCAGGCGACGGCTCGGTTGACATCGGGATCGGGGGTTTGGATTTGCAAGCTGTGCGTTTGAAGCTCGGCATAGTGGGCCGCCGCTTCTCGCTCCAGTGCGGCGTAAGAACGGGATCGATTCCTTGCCTGGGAAATTGCATCTTTTGATATCGTGCCCGCCGCGATGGTCACTTCCGCTGTTCCGGAGTTCTGTTTTCCGCCTGCCCGGATGGTAAATGCAAAGCCTGACTCGCGGGATGGTGGCTGCGTGGCATTGGGAGTTTCATCGTGGGCGATAGTGTTTGGAGAAGCGATCGCTGCAGCAAATCGGTAAGTTGGTTCGGAGAATACGTACGCTGATGCGGCATTATCCCAATTCACCTCTTGTCCTCCGAGCGCAGCCGGCCACATCAGGTCAAGAACGGGCGTGAAGCGCAAGACGATGTCTACCGGGCGGCTACTTTCGACATCGTAGGTGACAACCGCGCCTGCCTGATCGAGTGGAACGAATAGTATTTCCCGGACAATGAAGTCGGTACCAACATAGATGCGTGTGACGGACTCTGAAGAGTACGTAATGCGGCGGAGTATCGCGAGACCATCGATCTCTGAAGTTGTCCCATCGAGCCGGAAACTCGGACGGTACGCCTTCAGAATCTGTATGGGATAGGCCCAAATTTCCAGGCCAGTCTCGGAGTAGCCCAGGATTGCCGCACGTCGGCCGTGGACCCCGATGAATCGCATAGGGCGAGTGGAGAGGGTATCCCAGACAAGCGGCGAGGATTCGCTCTGGTGAGATACGTTCTCTTGAGCGTCGGCGGACCGTAAAGCTGAACTGGCGAGCCCCACGGCGAGAAGGAAAAGGACTCCCAGCCGAAGACTTGCGGATCGATTTCGGTGACACCCTCGTATCGTAAATCCGGAGAGGGTCATGACAGCGTAAGTGTATGTCAAGTCGTTGTCCGCTGTGTGTACGCGACAACATGCCTAGCGGGTCGAAAGTGGGGAAATGGATCCGGCCTGTTCTATTCTCAGCTATAGGGGCCTCTCTCGCCTTCAGGCCTATCGTCAATTCTGTAATTGCGATGCGGGTCCCGGGTCCGCCTCGGGCCGAGCTTTATGCCTGTACATGAGTACCACCGACTTTTCTTTCTGCTGTGAGGGAATGTTCCAGTATGCGCTGATGAGTCGGTCCTTCTCGTCGGGCGAGACCAATCGAAAGCCGTGTCGCTCGTAAAAACGGATTGCCCACTCCGCCGCAGCCCACGTACCGACCAGCAACGGGCCAGTGGTCTGGTCCGCAAGGAACATCAGCAGCGCACTACCGATTCCGCGGCCTTGATGTGCCGTGCGCACGTATGCGTGACGGATCAGGGTAACATCGCGAACATGCTGGATTCCCATTACGCCGATGAGAGTGCGTGACTCATCCCAGCCCCAGAAGTTGACTCCAGCCTCGACCTCGGCCATGAGAGCCGAACCTGTCATGTACGGTTCGTGCCAGCAATCAGCCGTAAGAATCCCTCGGTAGGCTTCTGACGCCTCGTTAATCACAGCTTCTATTGCCTGGAAATCGGCATCGGCACAGGGTCGGATCATCGCGATTCCTTTCGTGGAATTTCAGGTTGAACCAACAAATGCTTGCAATGGGTGGGCGGCAAGGCATCATACGGGGAACTCGAAAAAGCTCGAGCGCCGTCAGAAGGGAGGGGCTGCTTGGGAGGCAGACCCGAGCCTGTTGTGCAGATTTTTGCCATTGCATGAGCCGTTCGTCAACCGTTTCAAAGGGGTGGTCGTGGTCGTGCTACGATTGTATAGTTTCTTACCAGTGAAACGTTTCCGGCGCGTTTGATGATCTTCCGCACGCGGTTCCTCGTTGCAGCGGCGTTTGTGTGTCATCTGTTTTCCGCTCACCTCTCAGCTACCAGTCAGTTACGCTGTCCAACCGTGGTGCACACGTCTAAAGACGATGTGACTATCTGCGCCATCCGGCAAGAGAAAGTCGGCCCAATCTTCAAAACGCACGTACGAGGCAAAATTGATTACCGCAACTACACCATATGGGCGGACGAAGCCACCTACAATGAAGATACGGACGACGTAACTGCTGAGGGCCATGTTGTTGTTGATGGTGGCCCCAACGACGAACACATTGAGGCCAGCCACGGAACTTACAACGTTCGCACTGACAGCGGCCGGTTTTATGATGCAGTCGGCACCATCGGCAATCGCCAGTACAGACCCCGGATGCTTCTGACCACCTCAAATCCGTTTGCATTTACCGGCAAGGTCGTCGACAAAATCGATTCCGACCATTATGTCGTACACAACGGCACGGTGACGAGTTGCAAATTGCCGCACCCGAAGTGGCAGTTCAATACGCATCGTGCGGTGGTTACTCCTGGCGATAACGCGCTGATATATTCGAGCACCTTCCGGATTCGAGGTCTCCCGATACTCTATTTTCCTTTCGCAACCCATCCACTTGAGCGCCAGCGGCAATCCGGTTTCCTCACGCCCAACTTTGGCCGCTCCACCGTCAAGGGGACAATCTTGGGCGATTCATTTTACTGGGCCATCAACCGAAGCATGGATGCCGAGATTGGCGCCGAGTACTTCTCCCGCCGCGGATGGGCGCAGACCGGCATTTTCCGCGCCCGCCCCAGCAACAATTCCTTTCTCAGGTTCAGCTACTTCGGCGTGATGGACCGGGGAATTGGCACACCTAAAGTCAGTCAAGGAGGCGAAGAGGTGCGACTCGACGGCGCCGATCGCTTACCTCATAACTTCCGCGCCGTTACTGACGTGGATTACCTGAGTGCCTTCATATTTAGACTGGCGTTTTACGAAGTTTTTAATCAGGCGGTGAACTCGGAAGTCAGGTCTCAAGCATTCGTATCGAACACTACTAATGGCGTCTCCTTCAACGCCTTTGTTCAGCGGTATCAGGACTTCCAAAGCACACTTAGCGGCGACCTCATTACCATCCTGCATACGCCCAGCTTCGAACTTTCCAGCGTAGACCGGCAGCTCGGTAACTCGCCTTTTTACTGGAGCTTCGATTCTGCAGCCGAGGGCGTGTCTCGCAGCCAGCCAACGTTTCGCAGCGCCCGTCTCGTGGGACGATTCGATATCAATCCCAGCTTTTCTTTGCCCATACTCTTTAAGGGGTGGTCCCTGCGTCCGGAGATCACGATGGGTGACACCCTGTACAGCCAGCAACTCGTGCCAGCCAAGGATCTGGCAATCGCTTCTGGCGACCCTATCAACCGCAGGTCACTTGAAACCTCGGTTGAATTGCGGCCGCCGGCGTTGCAGCGAGTTTTCGATCGCGAGCTGTTCGGCCGCAAGCTGAAGCATGTGATCGAGCCGCGGGTTGTCTACCGTCGGGTCATTGGGGTTGACAACTTCTCCAAGATCCTGCGCTTCGACGAGCGCGACATTCTTACTGATACTAACGAAGTCGAATACGGCGTCGTCACCCGCTTGTTTTCCAAACGCAGTTCCTCCACCACGGCCGCCTGCAACGCAGCCGCGTTGCCCTCGTCTGATCAAACGGCTCCGTCGCAACCAATCTGGGATCCCTTCGACGAAGAGCCCGACATTCCGCAGCCAAGAAAAGTGGCCTGTCCAGCAGCGCCAGCCGCCCACGAACTTGTGAGCTGGGAGCTGGCGCAGAAGTATTTCTTGGACACGACTTTCGGCGGGGCGCTGGTCACCGGGACTCGGAACGTCTTTGCTGCTACGGCGGACTTCACGGCAATTGCGTTTCTGACCAGCCCGCGACATCTTTCTCCGCTCGTGTCTCGTCTAAAGTTCGGGCCTTTCTCGAACGTTGACGCGGAATGGGACCTTGACTACGACTTCAAGAGTGGGCGAATCAACGCCAGCAATGTGTTCGCGGGCCTCCACTTTGGCCAGATTAGCGTGGGTGGTGGCGATTTCTACGCGTACATTCCCGCTGATATTTTGTTCTCCGGCAACACCGCCACCAGCTTTCACCAGTTCCGCGCGCAGGTGACATATGGTCACCCCAACAAGCCCGGATTCACCGGCTCGACTGCCTTCGGCTTCGATGCCAACCAAGGGCAGCTGCAATCTTCGAGCGTGCAAGCTACCTATAATTGGGATTGCTGCGGCATCACCGTGGAATATCAACGTTTCGCGCTCACCACCATCCGCGACGAAAGCTCATACTTTTTTACTTTCAGCCTGGCTAACATCGGTGCGTTCGGGAACATCACGCGGCGCGTGAGGCTTTACTGAGACCTCCCAAGGAGCGCTCTACTCGGAGAACGTGATTTTCTCGTGCCCGCTGTGCCGGCGCAGAGCCCCGCTTCCGACCGCTAGAGAGAATCTTATGCCCTGGAAATCATCATGCATGGACGTTATCGCACCCGCACCCCCGACGATATTGGAATGCGTCGGCCGCCGTTTTGTGTGCTAAAACCATGAGCGAGCTGCCGAACGGAACTGGAAGGCGACTGAGAAGCCGGTTTTCAATTCGAGACAGTAAATAAAGGCTACGGTTGAGCCAATCCGGGGGGATTTTGGGATTTCTCGGCTGCGTGCGAAAGACCGATTCTACCACTCGAGCAGTTAGCTTCGGCACAAAGAGCCAGTTAAACCAATACTGTTCCTCGCTTACGAGCATTCCACCGGCCTTAATCACCTCTTGTAGCGTCCTCCGCGTATACCTTCGCACGTGGTGATTGATGACATCATGGTTCGTCGATAGCAACTGAAAAGCAGGAACGGTAGCCAAGAATACTCCGCCCACTCCGAGAAGTGCTCTTACCTTTTCAACTGCAGTGAGGGGATTGCTCAGGTGCTCCAAGACATCAAGCATAAGAACCAGGCCGTACTGCTTACTTGACTGGAAGCTCTCATCAAATGGACAAACGTGTATCCGGGCGCGGTGGGGACTGTCGGAACTGAGCATGTTTGCATTCGGTTCGACTCCCTCCGGTTCGCCGAATTCCGATAAACGCCTAAACAACAAACCGTCTCCGCAGCCAACATCGAGGATGTGACCAAAGCCGCCCGCAGGATGGATGCGGCGCAAGGTACTGATGATGGCTTCTTCCCGCGCACGCCACCACCAGTGCTTTGTATAAAGCGCACGGTACTGCTGCATGTACTCTGGTTCCACTCTCGATTCACCTGCTGCCCATCACGGCATGCGCGGATCCCGCGTTATCCAGCGGAACTTCCGTGCCGTTACGAATCATTTTGGACGCTATGTACAGGGGCCGAGCTTTGACCTCTTCGTAGATTCTGCCGACATATTCGCCGATGATTCCCAAAAAAATCAACTGCACCCCAAATGCGAACACAATCAGAGAAACCAAAGCAGTAAAACCGCGCGGAGCCTGATTGAAGAATAATTTGGCGATGATCGAATAGAGCACATACAGAAGGGGCAGAACCATGGCAAACGCCCCCAGGACGGTAGCACCCCTGATGGGCACAATTGAAAAGGCGAAGATGCCATCTGCGGCCAACATCGCGAGGTGTCCAAGCTTGTATCGGCTTCTGCCCGCGTAGCGTTCATTGCGCTCTACCTCGATCCCAATCTGCGGGAAACCAACCCAACTGCGCAGGCCACGAAGATAGCGATGGTGTTCCGGCATGCGCCGCAACTGCTCTACGACCCGGCGGGAAATGAGTCCGAAATCCCCGGCATCCAGCGGCAGCCGCATATCAGAGATCTGCGAAATCAGGCGATAAAAAAGGTAATACAAGGTCCGAAGCCACCACGATTCCTTGCGGCGAATACGCTTGGCATAGACGACTTCAAACCCTTCCCGATATTTTTCTAGGAACTGGTGAATCACTTCAGGATTGTCTTGCAGATCGGCATCCATCAGCACAACGGCATCACCCAACACGTGGTCCAGTGCCGCCGCAAGCGCTGCCTGGTGTCCGAAGTTCCGGGACAAAGCAACCACGGTAAGCCGGGGTTCGTCGCGTGACGCTTCTTCCAGGAGGGCCAAGCTTCGGTCGGTGCTGCCATCATCAACCAGCACGATTTCATGCGGCCCGCCCTCGATTGAGTCGATCACCACCCCAAGACGGCGGAGCAATTCCGGAAGCACAGCCTCTTCATTGTGCGCAGGTATGGCAATGGAAAGACGGAATGAAATGGTTAGCTCCTAGCGCATCCTTTGAAATACACCATGTTCCACAAAGGTACTCCAAAGCCGGTTACAGAATAGGGCCAGAAGAATACGGGCCTAAAAACCTCGTTAAACAGCTCCTGCCAGCGTTCCAAGCGACGGGCGTAGTGGCCCCGGTCGAGGCGAGCAAGGAGCCGCGGAATCGATGAACGGTCTGGAAGAACCAATTCAGTGATGTGAACGCATCCGTCTTCCGACAAAAGATCGGCAACGTAGCTTAGAAGGCGTCGGACCTGCGTATCATCCAGATGATGCAGGAAACTATTTATCAGCACAAAATCGAACCGCCGATCAAAGGGCAAAACCAGGGTTGTGACATCTGCAACCATAAACCGCTGACCGAAACGGCGGCGCGCGGAGGAGATGTATTCCTCGTTAGAATCGATCCCGAGGTAGTCACAATTGAGAAAATGGCGCGTGTTGGTGCCGGGACCGCAACCAATATCCAGTACTCGCCGCACCGTGGTCAAGTCGTTGTTGCTAAGAACGGGGCGTAGTTTAGGCTCCGCAAAGGGCGCCATCCAAAGCCGGTAGACCAATGAATTTCCTAGGATTGCATCCTTCAGGCTCAACGCCCCCCAAAGAGCGCAAAAATCGTCAACACCGCCGTCAGCTGAACCTGCAAAATAATCGGCCACTCGCAATAAAGATTGGCTTAGCGCGGGCTCGCGGCCGGGGTCCCAGTGCTGCTGCGTTCAACCAAGGCCACCGAACGCTTCTCATCAATTAGATGACGGCGGCCGTCCTCGCTTGTGGTGGCGCCACTCTTGATCAGCTCGATGACCTGGGCCGGCGTCAAAGATGGATCCAGCGCAAACAGTTTGGCGGCCAAATTGGCTACGTTAGGCGATGCCATTGACGTGCCCGACAATTTCAGCCTGGCCCCACCTGGAACATAACTCTCAACTTCGTAACCATCGGCGTCCACCGCCACTGTGTCGCCGTAGCTGGTGAAGGAGGTTTCCTCGCCAGCTTGATTCACCGCGCCGACCACAATCAGATTTGGCAGATGAAAAGAAGCGGGCACATCCCCGAGAAAGCCCGCATTACTGTCGCTGTTACCGGCGGCGGCGACAAACAAAGTGTCAGGTGCGTTCTTTATGGCATTCTCGACGGCATCATGCCAGATGCCGTATAGCTCCTCCGCTTTGCGCTTGCGCTCGGCCGGATCACCGCCACCGCCCGTTTTCGAGAGCCAACTTTCGAACTCTTGTACATCATCGCCCCAGCTCAGGTTTACGACCCGAACGTTCCGGGTTCGGAAATAATCAGACATCTGCTGGAAGGCGGAGGACATCTGCTGCGCCCATTCTGTCGTGGGCGCGAATGGCAAATCCGGCAACTGGTCATTGAATCGCGCCACTACGATGCGAGCGGCAGGATTGCCCCGAACCAGAATCCCGGCGACGTGCGTGCCGTGAATGTAAAAGCCGGTGACCTTGAGCTGTTCGAATAAAGCGTGCGCTTGATCGGCGGACGATGAACTGAGCTTCTGCCTGTATGCCGCGGCCTCGGACGAATCAATTCCGTTCAGAGCGTCATCGCTGCCCTTGAAGAAGTCGCGCGCCGTCGGATATCGCTGCTGCTGTTCCGCGGTGAGCGGGTAGAGCCACGATGATGACGGATTGCCCCGGTCATCGAAGGCCAGCCCGTGAGTGCCGCTGGCGGTAGGGTGAGGATCGTTGAACAGTTGATTGGGAAACAATGACACATCCACGCCGGAGTCCCAGACTCCAACCACAACCGGCGTCAATTTCTGCTCGGGGGTGAGCGTCATCTCGCGTGCCTCCCAGATATCTGGCTTGGGCGCGTTATGGGCCTTGACGTAGGGGCCGAGTACCGCCGCACGTTGGGTCTTGAGCGGAACCATAAATTGCAAAGCGACCCTGGCATCGATCAATTCCCACGCCTGCAAGTTATCCAAGGCTCCCGACTTCTTTGCGGCCGGATCAAGCTCAGTCTGGACGCCACCAATTAAAAGCGCGCTGGTGATGGTCTGACTGCCGCGAAATGAAAACTTCACCGAATCCTGCACTACCGGCCAGGGAAGTGGATCAATGGCCTCGCGATAATGTTTGGTAAACGCCTGCTCGAATGCTGGCCCAGCCGTGCTCTTGGTCTCAATGGCAGCTTGCAGCACCGAGTTGGTGAATAGTCCACTGGTCAGTTTGGCAGCAGGTTTCTCTTCTAAGGCGCGCAGCGAAGATACGGTTTGCAGTGCGGCCTGGTACTGGCCTGCAAGCTGTTGCAAGTCAAGCTTGGCCTGGAGCAGCGAACGCAATGTGGCTTTGTCTGTGATCTCGTAGTCGCGCAGGATCGTCTCGAGGTCAGCCTGCACCTTGACCGCAAACTGATTGAAAGTGGCCGGGTCCGATTGCAGCAAATCAGACGCTTTACCTTTGATGGGATACGTAAAGCGCGGCAGATCGTTCGCAGTTTTAACTGTGCGCTTGCCTTGTGCCTGCGAGCGGGCACCAGGTGCCAGAAAAAGCAAAGCGAATGCGACCGCAACCCAGAGGGCTAAAGAACGTCGAAACATGATGAAACCTCGAGAAGAAAAATTTCTGTTTCCAGAACGCAGTCTAGGACCGGCCTAGTGGTGGCGTCAATCGCGTCTGAAGTGAAAACGTAACGGATGGATGCGCACCCGCCGAGCTGAAATTAACATGACACCCCTGAGGCCGGATGCTACTATTGCAAACTTCCCAGCCTAAATGGAGACGGCACAACCATGACCTCGGATGGTTCGTTCAAGTGTGAAGTTGAGAAGTCGAAAGATAAAGACGAATACGGGAATCAAGTGACGACCGTCAAGTGTCACGGCAGGCTGGTTAGCCAGACGGGCGGTGAGATGAAAGAAGTGGTCAGTCCGCTGTTCCCTCTCGGTGGCCGCATTGTTATCGACCTCGGCGATGTAAATTATCTCGATAGCTCGGGTCTGGGGACGCTGGTGGGACTCAAGGTGTCTGCAATCAGGCAGGGCATGTGCATACTGGAATTCGCCAACATGACTCCTCGCGTGCTGGAACTGCTGCGCATCACTAACCTGATGCAGCTGTTCTCGAAGACCTAGCTGCTTCTCTCCGCTGTAAAGGGCCACTAGAACGCGGTGCGGAATCCCCAGAACAGAAACCCCGCAAGAACAATGGATGCTGGTAAGGTGAGCACCCATGCCATCAGCAGATTTCTGACGGTTTCCCATTGCAGGCCAGAGTGGTTGGCCACCATGGTCCCTGCGATTCCGGATGAGAGCACGTGAGTCGTACTGACCGGAAGCCCGAACCAGTCGGCCGCCCCGATCGTGACCATGGCGGTGATTTCCGCGGCGGCGCCCTGCCCGTAGGTGAGATGGTTCTTGCCAATCTTTTCTCCCACCGTCACTACAATTCGCTTCCACCCGATCATCGTTCCCAAGCCTAATGCGATCGCGACCGCCACTTTGACCCACGTGGGGATGAATTTCGTGGCATTGTCAATGTGTTTCTTGTAGTTCGCTAACGCCTGCCAGTCGCCAGCCGCTATGGCTGGCTGGTGAGTCTTTTGCATCAGGCGTAATGCCTCGCTCACCAGATACATGTCGTTGCGGAAGTTACGAACGCGGTCATTGGGAATTTTTCCTAGTTCGCCAAACATTACGGTTTCGTTGCCGATGTCGCTTACCAGCTGGCGAAGGGCCAAGGTTACGTTAGGCGTGTATTCCTTGCTTCGGATGTACTCCGTCACTTCCTCCCGCGCGTCCCCGATTACAGCGTTCGCGTTCACGAGTATTGGCGGCCTGCTGGGAGACAGCGATGAAATCATCGGACTGCTTTCTGGTAACGGCATGGTTCAAAGCGTAAGCAGTGGGAACAGTTCCGATGAGAATGAGCATGATCAGGCCCATGCCCTTCTGTCCGTCGTTCGACCCGTGGGCAAAGCTCACGCCCGTGCAAGTCAACACAAGAAGAGCGCGAATCCAGAAAGGGGGTGGTTCCGTGCCTTCAGGGGCTTCATAAAGCTTTCGATTCTTAACGAACACTTTCAGCACGCTGAGCAAAAGGGCGGCACAAACGAAACCGACGATGGGAGAAAGCAGCAGCGACTTGCCAATGTTAGTCGCCTGCGCCCAGTCCACTCCACTAGTACCGGTGCGAGCTGACATTAGTTGGTTTGCGATTCCCACACCAATCACCGAGCCAATCAGGGTGTGAGAACTCGAAGCCGGCAATCCGAAATACCACGTGCTCAGATTCCAGATGATGGCCGCGAGCAGGAGCGCGAAGACCATGGCGAATCCAGCCTTGCTGCCAACTTGGAGAATCAATTCCACCGGCAGCAGCGAGACGATCGCGAACGCAACCAGGCCACTGGAGGTCATCACACCAAGAAAATTCCAGAAGCCGGACCACACCACCGCAACATGCGGCTCAAGCGAGTGGGTATAAATGACGGTGGCGACCGCGTTGGCTGTGTCATGAAACCCGTTCACAAACTCGAACCCCAGCGCTGTCAGCAATGCCAGACCTAGCAGAAGAAATGGAAGAACCGAAGGGTTATGGACTCCGGATAGGTCAGAAATCAGATGCGAGGCGGCATAGATAACCCCGATAATCATCACGATTCCAAACACCAGGACCCCGATCTTCCCCGGCCCCTTGCCGAGCTTTGCTTCAAGAGCGGGAACTGCCATCGGCCTCGGCGAAGATGCAGGGGTTGAAGCAGGTGCAGCCATAAGGATCTCCCCGCGTGGCTGAAGGAACTGCGGCCACGAAAGGTGAGAACTATAACAGAGGAATTGTTACAGTTGTGTTAACAGGCGGCGTGAATTTCAGGTTAAATTCGCTTCGTAGCGAGAATTATGGCATCTAGTTCTCTTCGTCTGCTAGTCCCAGTTATTTTCGATCGAGACTTTTGAAGCCAGAAGAAGGGCCACTCGCCGCGCCTGCTTTCGGCGGCGAAATTTGGATCAAAGACCGTTTCCCTACTCGGATAAAGTCCAGTTCCCGCGCTGCGAGCAGCGCATTGACCGCTTCTTTTACCCGCGAGCGGGGAACAAAGTTGCCGAAGAAGGCTTCGATTTCCTGCTGGTCGGCGGCAATCACACAATCCAGATACTTTGAAAGCAGCGCCGACAGAGCCTCTGCCACCGACAGGCCAATTCCCTCCCGGACCGCATCCGCAGACCAGCGGTAGAGCACGTCCCAATACGCGCCTTCTTCCGGCTTGTAATCCACTCGTGTGATGCGCAGCTTCGACCACAACTCACCCAGCGCGTGACCCAGCGCCGCGAGCGATACACTCCCGCCGAGGTCTTCGCGCATCTTTTGCATCGAGATCGGCCCGGCGCGACGGATGAGTTCAAACGCATCGCAAGCCAGTTGGGAATATTCTGAGCGCGGCCCAGGCTTGGGGGCTTGCTTGGGATTGCGCTCGCCCACCAGCGCATAAAAATAAGGAAAAATCGAGCCCGCCACCAGAAAGGCATTGTTCTCGTCGAACTGATTGGCCTCGTAAGCGTCGCGCTCGCGCAGCAGGCGGACCATCAGATCAGTAGCCTCTTGAGCACGCGGATCGGAAAATGCATGTTGCCAGGTGGGCAAGCGTTCATCGGAACCGGCCCAGGCGCCGATGAACGTAGGCGCCAACACAGGTTGTCGTAGGGGATAGAGCATACAAAACCCAACCGACTCGATGAAGGCGCGACCCTCTTCGAGGGTCCGCACTTGGCGCCCGTTCAAGCGCCACTTTTCGCGTCGAAGTTGATCGAGTTCCTGATCGGTCATAAGAGCAGCTCTCAGCCCAGCTCATAGCTTTTAGCTCGGTCAACCAGGCTGACCTCGAAGTTCCTAGCCCAAAAGCCAGGAGCTAATAGCTAATAGCCGATTTTCAAATCCTTTTGAATGCCTTCTGAATGTCCTTCAACGAGTATCGCAGAACAACAGGCCTTCCGTGCGGGCAAGACATCGGACACTCAGTTTTGGCCAGCTCGGCCAGCAGCCATTCCATCTTATTTTGCTCCAGCGGCATGTTGACCTTGATGGCGGCGTGGCACGCGATGGAAGCCGCAATCCGTGTGCGGACTTTCTCCAGATTCAAAGCCTGCTCTTCCCGGGAAAGTTGGTCGAGCAGTTCCTGCAGCATCTTTTCAATCTGAGGAGCTTCAATACCCGCAGGCGCGACTTTCACCGCAATGCTGCGAGCGCCAAAAGGCTCGGCCTCGAATCCGTTCTGCGATAGCTCATCTGAAATTTCGGCGAAGACGGCTTGCTGTGCAGGCGTAAGTTCCAGCATCAGCGGCATGAGCAAACGCTGGCTCTCCGCTTCTTGAGCGGTGCGCTGCTTCAAAATTCTTTCGAACAGCACGCGCTCGTGGGCCACGTGCTGGTCGATGATCCAGAGCCCCTCGTGATTCACCGCTAGAATGAACGATTCGCGAATCTGTCCCAATGGCCGGAGCGATGCCAGCGATGACGACAGATCGCTAGCAGCCTCGGGCTCCTCGGGAAGCGGCGAAGTGCAGCTGTCGGTCTTAATAAATTCAGGTTGAGTAAATTCGGACTTGGCAACTTCAGGAATAAGAACCCCAGGAATCACCTGCGGCGCGCGCGCCAGGCCTAGCGCGGCGTTACCCTCCACCGCAAATCCTCCGCCAAACTGAAAGCGCTCATTGATGGGTGGAGGCACAGGCGGCTGCAGAGTGAAGTCCTGCGGCCCGATTGGAGCGTAAGCCGCGCGCCACGCCGCGGAATCCCCGATTGACGATACGCGAGCGCCAGGCGTGAGCGAAGGACTCGCCGTAGGATGCGCGTCAATTTCCGTGGTGAACTGCGGCACCGGTCGGGCTTTCATCAGCGCCGCGCGGACGGAGTCGCGCACAAAATCATGCATCACGGTTTGCTGCCGGAAACGCACTTCAGTCTTCGAGGGATGGACATTCACATCCACCTCGCCGCTGGGCAATTCCAGAAACAGCAACACCACTGGATAAACCGTCGGCGGCAGAATATTGCGATAAGCGTCGGTCAGCGCGTGCTGAATGAGGCGATCGCGGATCAAGCGGCCATTCACGAAGACGTAAATCGAGTTGCGATTCAGCTTCTGGATTTCTGGCTTCGAGACGAAACCGTGCACCCGCATTTCGCCAGGCCCTGCCACAGATTGCTCTTCGTCTTCTTCTACTTCTACGCGTCGCCATGGTGGAGGCTGGGGCAATCCAATCCGCTCCAGCGGCTGCGCTGCAGCCACCGCAATCAGTTGATCCAGAACTTCTTTGCCGAAAACCTGGTACACGCGCTCGCTGTATCCAGCCACCGGCGGCGCGACCAGCACAGCGTTGGTGGCGGAGTGCAGTTCGAAATGCTTCTCAGGATGCGCCAGCGCGTAGTGCGTCACCAGCGAAGCGATATGCGAAAGCTCGGTGGACTCCGCCTTCAGAAATTTCTTGCGCGCCGGCGTATTGAAGAATAAATCGCGGATAGTGATGGATGTCCCCGCCGGTAAACCCGCCTCCTCCACTTTGAAAATCTTTCCGCCGTTGATTTCAACGATCGTCCCCGAGGGTTCGTGTGGGGCGCAGGTCTCGAGATGCAGACGGCAAACCGAAGCGATCGAAGGCAGCGCCTCTCCGCGAAATCCTAGCGTGGCCACGCTGAGCAGGTCTTCAGCATTCTTAATCTTTGAGGTCGCGTGACGCTCGAAGGCCAATAGGGCGTCATCGCGCACCATCCCGCAGCCGTTGTCGGTGATCTGGATGAGCTTCTTGCCTCCAGCTTCGACTTGGATGCGGATCCGTGTCGAACCGGCGTCCAGAGCGTTCTCTAGGAGTTCCTTGACCACCGAGGCCGGGCGCTCGACTACCTCTCCGGCAGCGATCTTATTGGCAACGGCCTCAGAAAGGACGTGAATTCTACCCATGGCTTTTCGGCAACTGGCAATCGGCGATCAGTGGCAAGTTTCGCAGATGCCAGCGGGGAAGGCAACGGATGCAACTTCGCGAGCACGCGAGATGGGGTAAAATTACGCCGTTTTGGGACTCAAATGCAGTGCTGAACATCATCCAACACATTCGAATCTATCTCCTGGTCTTCGGCTTGGTCACCTTCTTGCAACCCTTCGGTGGACTCGCGCAGCGGAATTCAGTCGCATCGCGTACGAGCAGTCAACACGCTCCCATAGAACGGGATGGGCAACACGATTTTGACTTCGTGATTGGTACCTGGAAGAGTCATACGTCGCGCCTCCTTCATCCCTTAACAGGCTCTGGTACCTGGGTCGAATACGACGGCATTTCCGTCAACCGAAAGGTTTGGAATGGGCGTGCTAATCTCGCCGAACTCGAGGCTGACGGCCCAGCGGGTCACCTCGAAGTTCTGTGCATGCGCCTCTATAATCCACAATCCCGCCAGTGGAGCCTCAACTATGCCCATAGCAGCCAAGGAACTCTGGGCCCACCCACGATCGGTGAGTTCAAGAATGGCCATGGCGAGTTTTTCGATCGGGAACCATTCAATGGCCGGACCATTTATCTTCGACAGGTCTGGTCGGACATTACTCCGGATTCGGCCCGGTTTGAGCAGGCATTCTCAGATGATGGCGGCAAGACCTGGGAAGCAAATTGGATTGAGAAATTCACCCGGGTGAAAGACGAGCCTGCTAAAGCGCAATGAGCTCTGCCACGGTATGAACATTGCTACCCCGTGGAAGACTTGATCGCCACCGGCACTCTCCCATTACCGTTGAAATAATGGGTCAGCGCCTGACCGGTGTATGACTTTTTATTTCGCACCACCTGCTCGGGCGTCCCCTGGGCCACGATCCGGCCGCCCTCTTCGCCGCCCTCCGGACCCAGATCAATAATCCAGTCAGCGTTTCGGATCACATCCAGATTGTGTTCGATGATGATCACCGAATTCCCCAGGTCTGTCAGCCGATGCAGCACATCCAGCAACTTCTTGACATCATCAAAGTGCAGCCCGGTTGTAGGTTCGTCCAGCAGATATAAAGTCTTTCCCGTTTGCCGCTTGCTCAATTCGCGCGCCAGCTTGATGCGTTGGGCTTCGCCTCCGGAAAGAGTGACCGCCGATTGCCCGAGATGAATGTAACCCAAGCCTACATCCACCAGGGTTTGCAGCTTCTGCTTTACCTGTGGAATGTTTTCCAAAATCTGCAGCGCATCAGACACGGGCATTTCCAGCAGGTCGGCAATGGAGTAGCCGTTGTATTTCACTGCCAGAGTCTCGTGGTTATAGCGCTTGCCACCGCAGACCTCGCACAGCACATAAACATCGGGCAGAAAATTCATCTCGATCCGCCGCTGGCCTTCACCCTGGCAAGCCTCGCACCGTCCGCCCGGTACATTGAACGAAAACCTTCCCGCCTTATAACCTCTCTCCCGCGACTCCGGCAACATGGCATAGAGATCGCGAATCTGCGCGAATACTCCGGTGTAAGTCGCCGGATTCGAGCGCGGCGTGCGTCCGATTGGCGACTGATCGATGCGAATGACCTTATCAATGTTTTCTGCGCCAGAAATCGCTTTGTGGGACCCGGCTTCTTCCCGCGAACGATAAAGTTTTTTTGCCAGCGCGCGGTAAAGGATGTCATTCACCAGCGTCGACTTGCCCGACCCCGAAACTCCCGTCACCACCGTCATTACTCCGAGAGGGAAAATGACGTCGAGATTCTTCAGATTATTTTCCCGCGCGCCTAAAACGCTGATGCCGGCCCCGTTGGGTTGCCGCCGGTCGTCTCGCATTTCGATTTGCATCCTGCCCGAAATGTAAGCGCCGGTCAGCGACTCGGGAGCCCGTACGATTTCCTCCGGCGTACCCTGGGCCACCAACTCGCCACCATGCCGCCCCGCGCCCGGACCAAGGTCGATGACGTAGTCCGCGCGCCGGATTGTTTCTTCGTCGTGCTCAACTACCAACACTGTGTTTCCCAGGTCCCGCAGTTCCTCCAGCGCGCGCAGCAAGCGATCATTGTCGCGGTGATGCAGGCCGATCGAGGGTTCGTCGAGCACATAGAGCACGCCGCGCAGCTTGGACCCGATCTGCGTCGCCAGCCGGATGCGCTGGCCTTCCCCACCCGAAAGGGTCGCTGCCGAACGATTCAGCGAGATGTATCCCAGGCCGACCGCATTCAAAAACTGCAACCGCTCCACGATTTCGTGCACGATGCGTCCGGCGATCATCTCCTCGCGGCCGCTCAGCTTGATTTTCTTGGCAACCTCAAGGGAGCGTGCTACCGGCAACGCCGTGAAGTCGGCGATGGAGATTCCATTCACTTTCACCGCCAAACTCTCCGAACGCAGCCGCTGGCCGTGACATGCCGGACAATCCGTGGCCGACATATAGTCCAGCAACCATTCCCGGTAAGTTTCGGATGTGGATTCCTGCAATGCCTGCGTGAGATATCCGAGAATTCCCACGAATCCCGTCTTACCACCTTTGCCCGCTTCGCCATAAAGCAGTAGATTCTGAATCTTCTCTGGAAATCTTTCGAAAGGAGTCAGCAGATCGAAGCCGTGGGCGGCGGCTGTGATCTCGAGCATGTGAATCAAATTCTGCGATGCTGAGCCTGGGCCCAGTCCGCCATCCAGCAGGGGCTTCGACCAATCCACAATCACTTTCGCGGGATCGAAATCGTATCGGCTGCCCAGACCATGGCACTCCGGACAAGCGCCGTACGAGCTGTTAAACGAAAAGGACCGCGGCTCCAGTTGTGGCACGTTAATGCCGCAATCCGGACACGCCAGCCGAGCCGAATAAAGCTGCTCCTCGCCACCTACCACGGCGACCTGCACCAGTCCGCCAGCGAGCTTCATCGCCAGCCCGACCGACAGTTCCAATCGATGCTCGATTCCCGCTTTCACAAGAAGACGATCGACGACGACTTCAATCGTGTGGTTCTTGCGCTTATCGAGCGGAATGTCCTGGTCCAGGTTCAGCAACTCGCCATCGATGCGCGCCCGGGTGAAGCCGTGCTGCACCAGCTTCTCCATCTCTTTTTTGAATTCGCCTTTGCGCCCGCGCACGATTGGCGCCAGCACCATGACGCGATCTTCCGGAGTTAACGCCATTACCCGTTGCACGATCTGCTCGGCGGACTGGCGTGTGATCGCCCGACCGCACTTGGGACAATGAGGGACGCCAACCGAGGCGAACAACAGGCGAAGATAATCGTAAATTTCGGTGATGGTCCCGACGGTCGATCGTGGGCTGCGGCTCGTGGTCTTCTGTTCGATGGAGATAGCAGGGCTCAGCCCGTCGATCGCGTCCACATCGGGGCGTTCCATCTGGTCCAGAAATTGGCGGGCGTAGGCCGACAGCGTCTCTACATAGCGCCGCTGACCCTCGGCGTAGATGGTGTCGAACGCCAGCGAGGACTTCCCAGACCCGCTCAGGCCGGTAATCACGGTCAGTGTGTTACGCGGAATTTCAACGTCTATGTTCTTGAGATTGTGTTGGCGCGCCCCGCGCACCGAAATCTTGGTAATCGCCATGAAAAGCCGAAAGTAATCCTGTCCTTCCGTAATATGGACGGGTGCTCAGAAATGTTGGAGAGTGTGTGTGCGCACTTCTACTCACGTATCTTAGTTGCAAACAGCAGCAAGCGTCAACGCGGGTAAAGTGAAGGTCGCGCGGCGTGATCAAGGCTGATCACGCCAAAATAAACCGGATGTGCGGCTGCGGCATCTACCGGCAAGGGGCCGAACTTGGGTGGTTTACTAATTGCTTTGGTTGTTTTTCTTACTTCGCTCACCAGCGTGGTTCTGGGTATTGTCACCGCTTACGGCGCGGTCACTGCCATTCTTAACGTTTTTGCGTACCAATCCCGCGAACGTATGCGAGGACCTGCCGTCCTCGTTCCCAGCCAGACCCAAGCCAGCGGAGATTGAAAAGTTCGGACGTCAGACTTCCGGTCTCAGACCTCGATCCTTTTTAGCAAATCGCAAAGCCACTTGAGACTTCTCTCGCCCGGGTACTGACGCCTGTGGTCTGTAGTCCGCGGTCTGCCTTTACCGTTCTGGTGGGAACTGCGTCCTCGGGAGGGGGACATTCTGCGGCGCACCCTGCGGTGGCTGTTGCTGCTGGATTTGTTGCTGCCGCTGTAGCTCCTGCAAAAGCTGTTCCGGAGTCTTGATGGGGGCCTGACCATTGGGCTGCCCCGCTTGCGCGGCGTCTTGATTCGGCTGATTGTCAGCCTGGTTATCGGCGTCGTTTGCATCATCGGCGGCATCCTCACTCTGCATCTCTTCCGACGCTTCTGTGGCTTGTTGCAGGATCCCCGCGGGCGGAGTTCCTGGCTGGTTGCCGGCGTCAGAGCCGCCAGGCGCACTCCCCGCCTTCGACGTGAGGATGATCCTCTCCACCTGGGCAGGGTCGGTCGCCGAACCCAGCATTACGTAATTGAAATGCGATCCGTTCAATAGCGATGCCAGCACGTCACGCGCCGGACCCGGCCCCAGTTGGGCCACCACGCGTTCTATGGCATTACCCGGGATTTCCACGGAAGCCCCGGTCTGCGCTCGCACTGCCCGAAGGATGTCTCCCAGCGTGGAGTTCGGCGCGATGATGGTCAGTTGACCGTTGTGAAACGAAACCTGCGGTGCGGACGCAGGCATCTGTTCCAGAGTAAGCGGCGGCGGGTCTGCCGCCGGCTGGGGCGTTGGCGCAGGCTGTTCCTGCTTTACCAAACGCTTTTGCGCCGAATGCTGCGGGGCAGCGTAAGCGGACCCAGCCATCGCCAGGTAAAGAAGTCCTCGCACGACGATCGCCGCGATTTTTTGGAGCGACCCTGACATTAAAACCTACGTCCGTATCTGCCGCACCGCGTTGTTAGATGCCGACTAACAGCCTATTGAAATTGTAGCATCGGCCAGTCGCCCTCACGCAGCGATGTTTGTCTCACACCGGACGTTCTCCCTCGCGAACTTTGCCAGTATTCCTTTGCGCTCTTTGCGGTTCAAGGATCTTGGTCTTGATCTGGACTACTGCTTGGGGGCGTAATAGCCGGGGCGGGCGCGAACTTGCAGGTCCTTCTTTACGGCAGTGATTTCGATGGAGCGGTAGCGGCCGTCGGCATCGAAGTCCGCGGGCCGGTAGGAGACCACATATTGGCTGCGCAGCTCGTCTTGGATGGCGGCAAACGAGTTCTTGATGTCCTTCATCTTGTAGGGGAAGAATGCCCGTCCGCCGGTGGCGTCAGCCAGCTGCTGCAGGGCCTTATCGCCGCGCAGAATCAAGCCACTATCGTCGGTCGATATCGCATAAATGATTACTTCAGCACGTTGCGCCATTTCAATCGCCTGCGCTCGGGTGTATTCGCTCTGATTGTCCTCGCCATCGCTAACCACAATGATGGCGCGGCGCACCGGATGGTCCGACTTGTCCTTGATCAGCTTGTCGTGGCAAGCGTGATAGATGGCATCGAAAAGCGCCGTCCCTCCTCCGTCGCGCAGACTGCGGACTCCAGTTTCCAGCAGCCTGACGTTGTCCGTGAAGTCCTGCGTCACCTGACTGTGACTGCTGAAGCCCATCACAAAAGCTCGGTCGAACTTCGGACGCACCGTGCTCTGCAGGAAACTGACCGTCGCCTCCTGCTCGAAGTCAAAGCGCCCTCGCACCGAACCGCTGGTATCAACCAGCACTCCCAGTTCGAGCGGCAGATCGACGTCACGGCGAAAATTTACAATCGCTTGCGGAGGCTTATGGTCGTCAAGAATAGTGAAGTCGCTCTGCCTCAAGTCGCGCACAAACTTGCCATGCCGGTCGGTCGCGCTGAACAACACGTTGACCTCGGACACACGCTTTTTAATGGTGAGGACAGAATCGTCCTGATCGGAGTCGGCGCTCGACGAAACTGTGGGAAGGGCTAAACCGGACGTCGCAACAAAAGGCTTTGGCGTCTGAGCCGGCAACCTAGTCGCTGCCAGCGCAAGCGCTACTAGACAAAAACACCAGCGTGTGTACTTCATGCCTAACCAGTCCAAATTTTTCACGCCCAAACACGGCCAGCGGCTTCCTTTATATATAGATGCACGTAGTGGGCCGAAATCCGCACCGAGAGCCGCATTTACTGTACGTACTGTATGAAACACTTTAGCAAATGCCAAGTTACAGAAGGAGCACACGTTTGGTCATACATCAACCACTTTTTCTTCTGTCACTTACGAGGATCGATGAAAAGTCTTGCACTCGGCGGTTGGCGGACGTCGCTTCACTGCGATCCTGGACGGGGGGATGAAGCTCTGAACTATAATGTGCGCGATTGTGGCACTCACCTCTGGCGCAAAACTCGGACCATATGAGATTGTGTCGCCCCTGGGCGCGGGCGGGATGGGCGAAGTGTATCGCGCTCGCGACTCGCGGCTGGGACGCGACGTGGCGATCAAAATCCTAGCCTCTCATCTTTCTTCTTCGCCTGAACTGAAACAGCGCATGCAGCGCGAGGCGCGTTCCATTTCTTCGCTGAACCATCCCAATATCTGTCATCTCTATGACATCGGCTCACAGGACGGTACCGATTACCTTGTGATGGAGTTTCTCGAGGGTGAGACTCTGGCGGAGAGAGTGCGCAAAGGTACTTTGCCACTGAACGAGGTCTACAGAATTGGCATCGCGGTGGCCGAAGCGCTCGAAGCCGCGCACCGCCAGGGCATCGTACATCGCGATTTGAAGCCTGGGAACATTATGCTGACCAGGAACGGCGCTAAGCTGATGGACTTTGGACTGGCAAAGGCGGTTGGCACCGGCTTGGGCGCAGCGGCCTCGGGCGCGCCGCTATTGTCGGCTGCCAGGACTATGAGCGGGGCCAGTCCGATGTCGCCGCTGACGACCGTGGGAGCGGTTATCGGAACCATCCAGTACATGTCGCCGGAACAGATCGAAGGTAAGGAAGCCGACGCGCGATCGGACCTGTTTGCGCTGGGCGCAGTTCTCTATGAGATGACGACCGGCACGCAGCCGTTTGAGGGCAAAAGTCAGATCAGCGTGGCCAGTGCGATCCTGGAAAAAGATCCGGAACCACTCTCCAGTCTCCAACCGGTCACTCCGCCAGCCTTCGAGCACGTGGTAAGCACTTGCCTGGCGAAAAATCCGGACGACCGCTTCGAGACAGCGCATGACGTGAGGCTGGAGCTGAAGTGGATCGCGGCGAACGCTGCACCTCCGAGCGGGACGGATCGGGCCGAGGAAGGAGACAAGAGTCGGAGCTGGCTGGCATGGCTAGTCGCCGGCGCACTAGCTTTGATTCTGATCGCAGGTGCCGTCTGGTGGCGCAGTTCCAGACCTGCGGAACACACAACTTATTTTTCTGCTCCGCTCCCGTTCGCGGCGCGAGACATTGCCGTATCTCCCAACGGCCACACTGTCGCAGTGGTTGGCTATCGAGAATCTGAACGCAAGAACATCCTCTGGATTTACGAACCAGGATCGCAGCAAGCAACCAGCCTGGCCAATACCGAGGGCGCAACCTATCCATTCTGGTCGCCTGACGGGCGGTCGCTCGGGTTCTTTGCGGACGGGAAACTGAAGAAGCTGGAGCTATCGGGCGGCACGGTGCAGACACTGTGCGATGCACCGAGCGGACGCGGTGGCGCCTGGAACAAAGACGGCGTGATCCTGTTCACACCGAGCGGGATGTTGGGGGTTGGGTTATATCGAATCCAAGCTTCGGGTGGAACGCCCACGCCAGTCCGCTCTCCGGACAGGAGCCAGGCAGAAGACAGCCATCGATGGCCTGTGTTTTTGCCGGACGGAATCCACTACCTGTATCTCGCGGTGAATCTTTCTGGGCAAAAGGTTCTTTCTACGATCTTCGTGGGTTCGCTGAATTCGAATGAAAAACGGCTTGTTACCAAAGCCAGGGCGAATGTCGCCTACGCCGCGCCCGGATACTTGCTTTTCTACCGGGATCAAACTCTTTTTGCGCAACGCTTCGATGATAAGAAATTTGAACTGACCGGGGAACCCACACCTATCCTCACAGACATTCAGTACTCCCCGCGAATCGCGAAGGCGGCGTTCGCCGCTACGGACGCCGGATTGTTGGTGTCTCAGAAAAGTGGCGGGACGGGCGCTTCTCAGCCTCTCTGGTTTGACCGCAAGGGGATGGAAATTGGAGTGGCAGTCAAGCCCGGCGTCTACGGCAACGTATCCTTGGCTCGAAATGGAAAATTCGTGGCGGCTGATACGACCGACCCCGCAAGCCAGAACACAGACATCTGGACTTACGGTTTGGAAAACGAAAGCGCCAAACGCCTCACTTTCGATCCATCGATCGACTCCATGCCGGTTTGGAGTGCGGATTCAACGCGGTTGGTGTTTTCTTCCAACCGGAACCTCAAGTTCGACCTATATTTGAAAACTGCTAATGGCGCAGAAGAAGAAAAAGAAATTGCGCAAGACGGCCCTGACAGATTTCCAAATGCCTGGTCGCGCGACGGGAAATATGTGCTGTACGAGCGCGGCGCGGACTTGTGGTGTGTGACGATTCCCGATCTACAGGAGAGTCAGTTTCTGAAAGCGCCTTCCACCCTCAAGAATGGCCAGTTTTCGCCCGATGGGAAATGGGTGGCATACGCATCCAACGAAAGCGGACGATGGGAAGTTTATGTGACATCTTTTCCCCAGGCCCACGGAAAATGGCAGGTCTCGAACGCCGGAGGTGAGCAGCCCAGGTGGCGAGGTGACGGTAAAGAGCTCTTCTACCTTTCTCCGGATGGCAAGATTATGGTCGCACCCGTGACCACGGGGAGCAATTTTGACGCCGGAAACCCGACCGTACTCTTTCAGGCAAATTCCCGTGAGTTGGTGGCAACCTCGGAGCAGTTCGCTTACGACGTCAGTGATGACGGCCAGAGATTCTTGATCAATACGCAGATGAAGCAGACCGAGACTATGCCGATGTCGGTCGTTCTGAACTGGGCCGCGAAGTTGAACAAATGATATTCGCAGGCTGTCAAGACCAAGTTCCTATCTGTCCAACAGAATTTATCTTCTTCACCAGGCCGGCCAATCCCAGAGATCGAAATCACTTCTTCTCTCGCGACGCTGGAGCATTCGCTGCCTCGAAATAGTGCGTGTCCGTCGGGCCATAGCCTGAAACTGCGACGATTACGGAATCGCTATCAGTTTGAGCGAAATGATTGTCGCCTCCCGGTTCCGCGTACACGCTACCCGGGGGAAGTGTCTTCAGCAACTTCGCATCGAAATGATTGCCGTAGCCGAAATGCCACTCGCCCGAGACGACCGTTGCCACCCGATTATCGCGGTGTGAGTGGGCCTGGATTGTGGTGTGAGCCGGGACGAACAATAAGATCGTGTAGAAGCCCGCTGTTGAAGGGTTCCCGAAGATTACCTTCGTATGAACCCCCGGCAGTTTGGAACTCCCAATCTGGTTGTTGTCGTCCAGCGCAATGCCCCGTATTTCAGTCGGCGTCATGCGCATCTCGGGAAGGGACTGAGCGACGGTGCCAGAAGTTGCAATCGCAAGAAACAAGCCACTGATGAGGAGGTTTTCGACCAGGGATCGAGTGAACATGAGCACTCCTTCCGTTTCAACTTGAAGGTCACAGAAACTTATTAAGGGCCTCAGTGGTTTCCCTGGACCGCTCTTCGAGCAGCCAGTGCCCGGTGTCCTTGAGGACGATCACGGTAACGTTTGTCCCGACCAGCTTGGCTTGTTGCCCGAGCGCGTCTCCCAACGACTTCTCGCCCCCGATGCTGAGTACCGGCATGGTCAGCTTGGTCTGCGAGAGTTGCGCGAAATCCTTCGCGGCTTGCAGGAACGAAACGAAATAGGCCCATCCCGCATGCATTCGTCCCGGCCGTGAGTAAGCCGCCGCATAGGCTTTGCGGTCCGCTTCCGGAATGGAGCGAGTCTTGTCAGCGGCAAAGTCATTCCAGAAATAGTCGAAGTAGATACGTTCGCGGCCTTGGACCAGTGCCTCCGGGGTCGGTCCGTTGAAGCGGAAATGCCAAATATTGGGATTGTTGTAGACGGCCTCCCAACCCTCCACCCCCGGAAGAAAAGCGTCCATCAGCACGAGTTTAGTCACTTCCGTCGGGAACTGCGCGGCATAGGCATAGGCCACCATGAGACCGATATCGTGTCCCACGACTTCCGCTTTCTCTACGCCCAGCGACTTGGCGAGGTCATGCATGCGAATGGCGGCGTTCTTCATATCCAAGCCTTCCGCGGGAATGTCCGAGTCTCCGATGCCGGGCAGATCCGGTGCGATTACGGTGAAGCGCTCGGCCAGAACCGGAATGATCGGCCTCCACATCAGCGATGTCTCCGCATAGCCGTGCAACAGGATGAGCGGTGTGCCTTGGCCAGCGGTCATGTAATGCAGCTTGACGCCATCGATTTCTGCAGTGCGCGAGGCGATGGTTTTGCCGGCGGCCTGTCCGTAAGCCTGCGAGGAAGATGCAGTGAAAAGAAAAAGTGAACCGGACACGGCCAGGCTGACGAGAAAGTTCAGAGTGCATTTCATGAAAACCTCCTGACGATAGGCACGCGAACGCAACGGCGTATCCGGTTCTCCCAGTTGCCCATTTTGCGTTGCGGCATTCTAGACTACTGGGCTGCCTAAAGATACGTCGTGCCAGCCACGTCTTTAGTTACTGACGTCTCCCCGGGTCGTTCGGACAAAACTCTGGCAAAGTAGTCGACGGCGAACAGTCCTGGTCTGAGATTTCGAGTTGTTTAGATCGCTGCCCCTTCAAGAGTCTTCGACGAGCGACTTCAGCCTGCCCAGTGCCTGATCCCATTGCTCCGAGACGAAATCGAGGTATTCCCTAACTTCTGCAATCGGTTCCAAGTCGAATTCGAATAGGCTCTCCCGACCCGCATGGACGCTGTGCACGACTCCGGCGTTCTCCAATACTCGCAGATGTTTGGTGATCGCCTGCCGGGTCAGCTTGGAACCCTCAGTTAACTGAGAGATAGAACGTGGCTCGCCTCTGCAGAGTTCTGCAAGCAGTGATAGCCGGGTTCTGTCGCCCAAAGCTGCAAAGACGAGGGCGTGCGTCCGCTGTCTGGCAGCCACCCTGCTATGGCTTCTGTGCGACATATTTATGGATATAGTTCTCGATGTTCTTCATTTGTTCGGTCCAACCGCCATCGTTTCTGCGGAATGCCTCGAGACCGCGGTCGCCGGGAAGCTTATCGAATCCGGACTCGGTGACCACCAGTAACGTGCCACTTGCGGTCTTTTCCAGTCTGAACTCCACGAGCGTAGTCAGTTCCTTTGAGTAGTCCACTGGGAAGTCCGCTTTTTCAAGCGACTTGGGATGGGGCCAGGTGAAGGAAAAGAGCCGCTCGTGCTCCATTTTCTGCACAACCGCCTCCCATTTGACGTGCTCATAGCCGGGATAAGTAATCTGGCCGCGCGAGACTTGCCCCGGTACAAAGGGGCCATCTAGTTTCACACGAAACCATTCGCCAAATTCACGGTAATCCGTCAGTGCACGCCACACCCGCGAAATCGGGGCCTTGAGTTCAATACGCTTCTCAATGCGGTCATTCATCTTAAGCAACCTCCTGGTTGCATATTATGGCAGTCCTCGCATAAAGCGCAACCCTAAAGTTGCGCGTTGTTGGAGGGTGCCTTTCGGGGCGTTGGGGTTAAACCCGAGGCCTAAACTTAGAAGAGTGTTTAGAATTTAGAAATGAAAATAGAGTCTCCAGCTCTTGTTCGTTGCTTCTGGGCGAGCAACCCACTTTCGATCCGCTACCACGACAAAGAATGGGGCGTGCCCGCGCACGACGATCGCACTCTCTTCGAATTTCTTATCCTCGAAGGCGCCCAGGCCGGCCTGAGCTGGGACACCATCCTCGCGAAACGCGAGAACTATCGCGCCGCTTTCGACCGCTTCGACCCCAAACGTATCGCCCGTTATGACCGGCGCAAGCAGCAAAGCCTGCTGCGCGATCCGGGCATCGTCCGTAACCGGCTCAAAATTGCTTCTGCCGTGGGAAATGCAAAAGCTTTTCTCCAGATTCAGAAGGAGTTTGGCTCCTTCGACCAATATATCTGGCAATTCGTTGGCGGCAAGCCAAAGATAAATTCGTGGCGCTCGCTCAAGCAGCTACCCGCCAGCACTCCCCAATCTGACGCCATGAGCAAAGATCTGAAAAAGCGCGGATTCAAATTCGTGGGCTCGACCATCTGTTATGCCTTCATGCAGGCAGTCGGCATGGTCAACGATCACGCCGTCGATTGCTTCCGCTATTCCCAAATCGCGCGCGCCGAAACCAGGACATAGGTTGTTTGGGAAATCAGGCCGTACAAGTTCGAGGATGGCCGGCTGGTCCTGAGCGACGTGGAAACCGAAAGGCCCGGAGTTCTTCGCTGGAAGATTGTGTGGGAGAAGGTGCGTTAAGGCCCTGGCGATGAGAAGCCGTTGATCTCTTCGAGCGGCTTCTCAGTGCTCCTAAATCAGCGATTATCACAATAATCCGTCAATGCATTATGAGAGAGCGGCCCTGTTGAGTGGAGTATACGGCGGAGATGTAGGGCAAGAATCAGAGGAGAAGATAGGCAAATGGGCTGAAGAATGACACTTTACCTTGAGGGAAAGACTCCGTTGAGCGCGAATGATCTTTCCCTCAAGGAGGCAACTGCATGAGTCGCGACATCAAGTATATGGGTATGGACGTGCACAAGGAAGCCATTGTGATTGCCGTCCTCAATGGCAGTGGCCAGTTGGTGATGGAATCGATCGTCGAAACCAAAGCCAGTAGCATGCTGCAGTTTATCCACGGTCTGCGGGGCGAGTTGCATGGGACCTGGGAAGAAGGGACCTGGGCGGCTTGGCTCTACGATCTGTTGCAGCCCCAGGTGGCGCGAGTGCTGGCCTGCGATCCGCGGCGCAATGCCTTAATGAAGGAAGGCAACAAGAGCGACAAGGTGGATGCGCGCAAGCTGGCCGACTTGTTGCGTACGGGAATGCTGCGACCGGTCTATCACGGAGAACATGGACTGCGGACGCTGCGCGAGCTGGGGCGCAGTTATCAGACCATCAGCCAAGATCTGAATCGAGTGATGAACCGAATCAAAGCTCTGTATCGCGGCTGGAGCATTCCTTGTGCGGGTACCCAGGTCTATGCTCCGCGTTACCGCGAGGAATGGTTACACAAGATTGAACACGCGGGCGTGCGCCGGCGTGCCGAGCTACTCTATCAACAGTTGGATGGATTGCAGGGATTGCGACGAACCCTGCGCCCTGAGTTATTGGCGGAGAGCCGGAAACACAAAGCTGCGAAACTACTACGTCAGATTCCCTGCATCGGTCCGATCCGAGCCGCCCGCTTGATCGCGTTGATGCAGACGCCGCACCGGTTCCGGAGCAAACGGCAGCTCTGGACCTATAGTGGGCTGGGCATTGAGACCCGCGACAGTGCGCAATATCGCTACGTGCACGGACAACTGCAACGTATGAAAAAACCGCAACAGATTCGTGGTCTCAATCAGAATCACAACCACGAAATGAAAGAGATCTTCAAGGGAGCCGCGACCCGAGCCAGCTGTGGTGTAGGACCGTTGCGCGACTTCTATATGGCTTTGCTGGCTAAGGGCATGAAGCCCGAGATGGCGCGTCTGACCTTAGCCCGAAAGATCGCGGCCATGGCTTTGACACTCTGGAAGAAGGAGGGACGTTTCGACGCGGAACAACTGAAGCCGCAAGCAGCTTGAGCGTTGCACAGAACTCAGGTGGTCTCCCAGGTTTCACGCTTCGGTGGTGACCCATCGGTTCTGGCGATGCTCGGGTTCGAGGGAGAGTATCCATGCACTCATTAGGCGTTCCGGGTGCTCAAATCAGCACCCAGTCTCCGGGTCAATCCTATGCCCCCTCGGATAACCCAAAAAAGCCATAGGCCTCGAGCCTCCCATAGGATGATGGTTGGCACTTAAGCCAACGGTTGGCTTGCGCAGCATCGCAACTGATCGGCGTTAAGCACCACTGCTCCATGAAACCATTTCTTCGAGATCATCGACTGGAGTTAGCAATCGCCGCTGGACTACACGGCGATCCAAAGTGCGAAACCCAAAATCCTCTCCAAGAAGAAGGGGGCCTGGATGCAAGTCACCATTCCGGGATCCCACGGAGGGGAGTGGAGAAGTATTTTTTCTTGACATCCTCT
This sequence comes from uncultured Acidobacteriota bacterium, assembly GCA_963696025.1. GTDB lineage: Bacteria > Acidobacteriota > Terriglobia > Terriglobales > Acidobacteriaceae > JABCYV01. The sequence continues at coordinate 228,567 of CAVOII010000009.1, read as the reverse complement.
CTCATAGGATGAGTGTAACGGCGATGTTAGGCCACCTACGAGGGAACTCAGCGGGCTCGGATCAAAGAGGCAGAGCACTGGGAAATCGTGTCTGAAAATCCAGCAGGCCCACCCACTCCGGCGTGATAGTGATGCGAACCATAGTTGACAGCATAGTGCCAAGCTGGGCGACCCACGCCTGTCCTTGTTCGCGTCCGAAGTAGCGCTCGGCCGCAACGGCATACTCCGGCACGACTCCTTTTACTGTTTCCATGCGTGCTGTGCCGCGGACCAGAAGCACCTTGTGGGGAAAAGTATTGTCGTCGATGGTGAGCGCAATCTTTGGATTCTTGGCAAGAGCTTTGAGCTTCGGCGCCTTGGGCGGCGTGCCCATGATGAACTCGCTTCCATTCCAGTGGAACCAGATGGGAATAACTCGTGGCGTGCCGTCTGTCCAGGCATAAGCCAGACGAGCAGGTATTTTCGATTTCAGAAGTTCCCGGGAAGTAGGATGCTGCAGAAGATTAAGGTCGCCCTGGTTGACCGGCATGATCCAACTCCCTTCTCGAATAAGCCGTGGGCCGGGAGGTCGGCCCATTCGCGGGTGCAGTATACCGCCATCGACAACACAAATGCTGAAACCAGGCGATAGATAGGATGAGAAGGTCGATCCCCGATCACGGATGGCGTTAAGCTACCGGTGATCAACGCACTCTACGGTGCAATCACAGTGGATAAGGAGATCGACCTTGAAGAAGCATAACAATTCTCGAAAGAAGAGTGAATCGACATCGAAACGGGTGAAGTCACGGGGCCCGGTGCAGAGGGATGCGAAGGAAGTACTGGCGGAACTGGTGGGGAAACTGAGGGAAAAGCTGGATCGAAAAATGGGAGCCGCCAGCGCAGGAGAAGATCCGCGAGGTGCGCTTCGGCCTAATTTCGACCGTCTGACGGTGGGCGTGGATCTGGGCGACCAATGGAGCCATTACTGTATTTTGGGTCTGGAGGGAGAAACGCTGGCGGAAGGACAATTGCGGACGACGAAGCAGAACGTTGCAGAATTCTTTCAAGCATTGAATGAGGTGCGCGTAGTGGTGGAAGTGGGGACCCACTCGGCCTGGGTGCGGGAAGTCATCTGCCATTACGGGCACGAAGTGCTGGTAGCTAATCCCCGGTTGATGGAGGGGTCGAAACGTCGCAAGCGGAAAAATGATCGGATCGATGCAAACAAATTGGCGTGGTTGGGACGCGTGGATCCGCAATCGTTGCACCCCATGCAGCACCGAAGCCCAGAGGTGCGGCAGGACCTGGTGCTGCTCCGAGCCCGCGATGCGTTGGTGGCGACGCGGACCGAGCTGATCAACGCCACGCGAGGACTGGTAAAGAGTATGGGCACAAGGCTCCCCAAGTGTTCCAGCCCGAGCTTCGCACAAAAGGTAGAGGAGACCGTTCCCGCCGAGATACGCGAAGCCCTGCTGCCTTTGGTGCGTATGACAGCGGCGCTGAGTGATTGCATCGTGGGGTATGACGAGAAGATAGAGAAGCTAGCCAGCGAGAAGTATGGGCATACGGCGTTATTGCGGCAGGTGAAAGGAGTGGGGCCGATCACATCGCTGGCCTACGTCTTGACCTTGGAGAATCCGCAACGATTCGTGAAGAGTCGGGATGTGGGACCCTATTTGGGATTAGTGCCGAAGCAGGAAGACTCGGGGGAGAGCCAGCCGCAATTAGGAATTAGTAAGGCGGGGGACACGATGGTGCGCCGGCTACTGGTGGGGAGCGCGCAGTATATCCTGGGGCCATTCGGACCGGACACGGACTTACGACGGTATGGGTTGCGGCTCTGCGAACGCGGGGGGAAGAATGCGAAGAAGAGAGCGGCGGTAGCAGTGGCACGTAAGTTGGCGGTGTTACTGCACCGGCTCTGGGTGACGGGAGAGGTGTATGAGCCGCTGCTCCACGGCAGGTCAGCGACGACAGTGCAAGCGGCAGCTGCGTAGGCCGGCCAAGAGAAAGAAGAAGACACCGAAAAGCGAGAGGACGATTCCAAGCGCTTTGTTAGGAAGGACAGGATCAGAGAGCAGACCGGAGTTGAGGGGAACCAAAGGCTTTGCAGAAGGTTTGGCAGACTACGACATCCACCGCCTTGTTCGGGTAACTGCGTAATGAGCGCTGGTCTATTAAGATCGCGCGATAGATGGCAGCCCCAACAATCCCAGGTCTATCACGGTAGTGATGGACCTGGGTTTAGATCGGACCCCAAAGTGCACCGGGCCCAGAAGCGGCCCATTCAGAGTGCGGATAGAAGCATGGCAACGGTGGCTGGCGTCTCGTGGGATTGGTTGGAAGCGGATCAACGATGTTCTGTGCCCGAAACGAAGCGGAGGTCTATGCAGCTCGGAAAAGAACTAATAAGGATGGCCGCCACGTCGGCCTTGACTTTTACGACCTTCTCATAGAAGCGCTCATTGAGGGGTTTTGGGTGTAACCGCGATTTTACGCCAACCATTCTTTCGGGGCATTCTACAACTGCTCGGGTGCGTGTAGAGCTGTCTACGGACTTTACCGGTTTTCAGCAACAACGAGTATGGCAGTGCTGCGTTTGCGAAGCTGCTGCGCCTCCTCAATCCGGCCCAAGTTCGTAAGCACGTCGGCAAGAGTTTGCAGCGTCGGACAAAGCAATCGGCTGTTAGCACCCATCTGCTTTTCTTGAAAAGCCAGCAACCGCCGGTAGTAAGGCTCGGCTTTGTCGAACTTGCCCCAGTCCCTGTACATGTCACCCAGTCGAGTGGCGTCACCTGGCACCCAGTCAGAGTCAGGGCCGTACAAGGCTTCATCAATGGCCAGCGACCGCTGCAAGCAGCGCTCTGCTTTTTCGAAGTTTCGTTGATGAATATACACACCAGCGAGCTCATCCAGATTGTTTTTAACCCGCCCGTTGGTCAGACCAAAAGTTCCTTCGTTGAGTGCAAGCGCTCGCGAGTAATAGCGCTCAGCGGAAACGTAGTCATGCTGTGATAGGGAGTTGTCTCCCAGAGATATCAACGGAGTCGCGTTCTCCGGGGATTGCGGTCCATAGACTTCCTCGCTTACGGCCAGTTGGCGCTGAAACTCGGCCGCTGCCTCCTGAAATTTTTGCCCATTCAGGTACATGTGACCGAGTTGCCCAATGGTTTGGATCAACCGCCAATCCCGCGGCTGAAGCTTTTCCGCCAACGATACCGCTGTTCTGAACAAGGCTTGGGATTCCTCAAAACCTGGTGGACTCATAGCCTTCATTCCGGCAGTAACTGCAGCCTGCCACTCGGCTTCAGGGTTCTTGCCGACGGTGGACATGTCCGCGAGCCGCGATTCCAGTTCGGTGGCTTCTCCGGAATGTCCCGCGGTTTTTAGCGATTGGATATGGGCCTTTGTGCGCTGCTCTGCTGCCTGATATTGGGCTTGCAATGAGCCGTCACGCTGGATGTCCGCTGCCTGGCGATACTGCTCGAGTGCGCCGATGAAATCTCCCTTCTTCTCCAGCAACTCAGCCAGCTTCGACCGGGTGGCGGCGCTCTGCGGCCATATCTGCAGCGCGTCCTTGTATTCGGCAATCGCCCCGTCATAGTCGCCTTTTCCGACCAGCGCCTGCGCGAGAAGATCGTGGATCTGCCACTGGCTGGGTTGGAGATCCTCCGCCCGCTTCAGCTCGCGAGCTGCATTTGCGAAGTCTTTCTTCGTGAGAAGGACTCTTCCCAACCCTTTATGCCCTAAGACTGAGTCAGGATACAACTGCTGGGCAATCCGATACTCGGCGATAGCAGCGTCGTATTTTTCCTGTTTCTCGAAAACCAATCCTAAGCCCCCATGGGCGTCGGGATCGGAGGGGTCGAGCTTCAAAGCTTGTCGATACTGTTCAGCAGCTTCGGGCAGATCGCCTTTGTTGTATAGTGCGCTTCCGAAGCAAACGTGGCACACTTCAAAATCTGGAGCGAACGCCACCAGTTCCCGGAATTCCAGAATAGCTGCAGCGACGTCTCTGTCCGCAAGGGCGCTGGCCAGGCTATTGCGTGCGCTTAGGAAGCTTGGATCCAGCCGTTTGGCTTCGCGATATTCGCGGATGGCGCCGTCCACATCGCCCTTGTGTCTGAATGCGAATCCTAGATTATTGTGGAACCTCGCATCTCCAGACTCCAGAGCGATCGCCTTCTTGTACTCTCCGACCGCATTTTCGAAGTCTCGATTGTCATCGTAAAGAATCCCCATGTCATAGTGGACAAACGCGTAGTCTGGTTTGATCCGCAAAGCTTCCCGATACTCTGATAAGGCCGCGTCGTACTTGCGCTCGACCTCCCACGCCAGGCCCATATTCTTATGGGCTTCGGCATTTTCAGGAGTTCGTCTCAAGGCGGCTTTGGCTTCACTGATTGCCTGCTCCTCGTCCCCAAGCTTATAGAGGCTGAAAGCCAGCTTGGTATGCACTTCAGGAAAATCGGGGTCTCGGCTCAGCACTTCGTTGTACACGGAAACTGCGGCTGCCCATTGCTCTCGCTGGAGAAGAAGGTTGCCCATGACAAAACCAACTGCTGCACTTTCTGGGCTGGCTGCGAGCGACGCATTTAGTTCTCGGACTGCATCGTTATACCGCTTGTTTCGCATTAGGCCTGCTGCTTGCGTGAGATGCTCTAGGAACTCAATATGGTGTTTGTCTTCGGCGGATTGTGCAGAAGTAGTGATTTTTGCGTTTTTCAGAGTCGCGAGCACCGCGGCATCGGCGCCCGCGGTCTCCAATTGCATACTGTATTGGTTACTGGGGTGAAACGCCGACCCCCGTACTTTGATCTCGTTGATGATGTTCTCCTTGAGCGCACCCCCTGCTAGCAGCGCAAGCACATCACCCTCGCTCAGGGGTCTTGCGGGAACTTCAGAATCAGCAGATGATATGCAACCGACTAATACGACGAAAAGCGCGAGCCGGCGAAAAAGACAAGAACAGACTGTCGGCAATGGGATCTCCTGAATGCCATCACAATTTTAGGGCGCAAATCACATTGCAACGTCATTACGTTGGTGTCATTCCTTTGTGCGACTTGGATGTCGACCTCGGGCCAGGAGTAAGTTCCCGCAATAAACGTCATAGCGATTTTCGTTAGTTGAGTTTGTCGAACTCCATTAAATCTAACTTCTGAGGCGGGAACTATCCCAGCCCAGTTGTTCGTCGATCATATAGTTGACCTGAGCAACTAATTATTTGCTAAAATCAATTAACGTAAGCGCCGGAGCTTGCTCATGCTCTCACCCGATCTCAACCCCCGCGTCCAAGCCATCCGCCGCTTCAACCGTTTCTACACCAAACAGATTGGAGTGCTGCGCGAGGGTCTGCTCAAGAGTGCTTTTTCTCTGACCGAAGTACGTGTCCTCTACGAAGTTGCCCATCGCGAGAAAGCCACCGCCTCCCACCTCTGCAAAGAACTGGATCTTGATCCTGGCTATCTGAGCCGTATCCTGAGCAACTTCGAAAAGCGTCGCCTGATTGGCAAGGCGCCATCGAAAACTGACGGCCGGCTAAGCCTTCTTTCCCTCACCCGCCAGGGACAGAAGACCTTCACCCCGCTGGAGGCGCGCTCCAATGAAGAAGTTACAACCATGCTACGCCGGCTCTCTGAGGGCGATCAAAAACGCCTTGTCGCCGCCATGCATTCCATCGAGTCACTGCTTGGCCCCGCGCCCGAACCTGAAAAATCTCCTTATCTTCTCCGCCCGCACCAACCCGGCGATATGGGCTGGGTCGTGCATCGTCACGGTGTGCTTTACTCGCAGGAGTACGGATACGACGAACACTTCGAGGCGCTGATCGCGGACATCGTTAGCGGGTTCATTCTGCATTTCGATCCCAAACGTGAGCGCTGCTGGATCGCCGAGAAAGACGGCGAGATCGTCGGCTCAGTCTTCCTGGTCAAAAAATCGAAGACCGTCGCCAAGCTGCGCCTGCTGCTGGTCGAGCCAGCCGCGCGCGGATTGGGCATCGGCAAGCGCCTGGTAGCGGAGTGTATCCGCTTCGCTCGCCACGCTGGATACAAAAAGGTGACGTTGTGGACACAAAGCGATCTGCCCGCCGCCCGGCGCATCTACCAGCAAGCCGGCTTCCGATTAGTAGGAAAGAAACCGCATCACAGTTGGAGTCGTGACTTGGTGGCCGAGACCTGGAATCTCAAGTTGTGAGTGGTCCGGACTGATTCGAATCTCGCATCAGCGGAAAGCTGGAGGCTCGATCGCATCCTTCACCCCAAACCTTGAGGCTTTCTGACAAGTCGAATAACCTGCCGGCGCAGTAACATCAGAATCCCGCGCTTCCCGTGCCATGAAGTAGCTACGCATGGCATAGCAGAGCGAGTCTCCATCACTCATACGTCGTGAGTAGCGATAAGGACGAACCCGATCCGGGTCGCTGAAATTCGGATGGATCTCGTCAGGATGAATCAGGTCATATCCACTATCGTGTGAGAGGCTGGCCACGTCGGGGATCGTTTCGCTTAACCGCGGTTGCAAAGAATCAGCTTGGGCCGAGGGCGCGGACGAGGTTTGTTCAGCCTGGTCTCCGGCCGACGCAACGCCCATCAAACTCAAGCTCAAGAGGAAAATCACGAGGAGATAGGGAGTCCGCATACAGTTCCCTCCACTTCACGCGAATTATAACGCTCATCCTTCGACCTCACCGCGCCACGCACTCAACCGCGGAATCCAACGCGGAACACTGGCGCGGTACGCGTCATATTTAGAGGCAAAACTCCCGCGCAATTTGGGCTCTTCATAGCCAATCACAAAGAGGTGAGAGATCAACCAGAGCAAAGCTCCGTAGCCGAGGATCCGCGGCTCGCCAAACCGCAACCCCTGTCCCAGGACCACTCCCACCACTCCGACGTACATGGGATTGCGCACGTAGCGATAGAGTCCGGTCACAACGAGATGCTTGGTGGGAAACACCGGCGCCGGAGTTCCGAGCCCCTGCAACGCGAACCTGGCAAATGAATCAAGCAGCATGGGGATGCCCACCGCAATGAACAGCACCCCAACCACCCGAAGCAAAGGTAGACCCAGCAATGGAGATTGCATCCGCCAGCGCGAGATCTCCCAGGGAATCACGCCCGCTACCGTTCCCGGTGCGATCAGCAGGAAGAATATCGATCCCAGAATTGCGAACACTCGCCGCATGCTCGGATGCCCGCACTTATGGTATCGGCAGACTTCCTCGGAACAAACTCGGCGTCAGAACAAACGAAGGCTGGGAACAAACGAAGGCTGGGGAGAAAAGCGCGGGACCCTTCGAACCGCCTGAGGGGGTCAGGGCAGAATCGAAAAGCCCCGCTGACACCCGGCCCTTTTACACCGGAAGCCAGCAGAGAGTTTCAACAATTTGAATTTTGTTCTGTTTTCAGAACAAGAATCCATCGGCCCGGAAACCCTGCTCCAGGCTGGGTTTACCGTTTCAGCGCAGTGGGATGTTTGGGTTGATAGAGTCCCATGGTCCCGCCACCGGGAATGGTCAACGACGTCACCAGTCCGAAACCTTGGTCTTTGATCGGGCCGCACTTTACGCCCTTTTTCTTGAGTTCGGCGGTTGTAGCTTTCACGTCATCGCACATCAGGTAAATTTCGTGACGAACTTCGCCATCCGCCGGATGGATCCCGAGTTCGGCTGGAGGCAAAGCAAAAATGAGCCATCCATGCCCCGCATCGACTGCAGGGAAGCCCAGCACATCTCTAAAGAAAGCTCGGACCTTTTCCGCGTCTTTGGCGTAGACGAGGGCGTGAACTCCGTTAATCATGGCGCGTGTGCTCAGTGCCTGTCGTCGAAGAAGCGTTCTTTTGCAACTCGTCGAGCGCCGCCAGCACTTCCTGACTGTGCTTGTTCGGATCCACGCTGGTGTACGAGCGCACGATCCTACCTTGCGGATCAATGATGAAAGTGTGACGGGAAGCAATCTGGGTCACTCCGAGGTTGATCAGCGAACCGTACGCGCTCACTACTTTGTGATCGGAATCCGCCAGCAGCTTGAAATTCAGACCTTCCTTGGCGCAGAACCGTTTGTGAGAATCGACGCTGTCCACGCTGACCCCGAGCACGACCGTATTCCGCTGCGCATATTGCTGTTGATCACGCTGAAAGTTGTGCGCTTCAACCGTGCAGCCACTGGTGAAATCCTTGGGATAGAAGTAAAGCACCACCCACTTTCCCCGAAAATCTTTCAGGCTGATCGGCGTGCCGTCTTGCGAAGGCAAGGTGAATTCCGGAGCCGCACTTCCGACCGCGGGCGGCGTACCCGCAAAAGCCAGGCGCCAGCCCACTATAAAAAGGACAAAAACAATGGCAAGCAGAACGATCAACCAACGCATGCTGCCTCCGTGAAAGCGTAGGCTATCGCGGGGGAACAAGCGTTGTCTACCTAGGACGCGAGAAAGCAATGCCTTACGCGATTTTGGGAAGGGCACGACCTCGATCGTGCCGCCGAACGCCTGAAATGTGTCCGCGCTTTAGCGCCTGAGGTCGTCGAAAAAGCGAATCACTTTTTTTCGCGACCGCTAGACCGGTTGTGCGCCTACTCGCAATTTCCGGCGTACCGCCTTTCTGCATTTCCTGTGCCCCCGCTGTGGAAATTCCTGGGCACGCTTTCAATCGAACTCCCCACTCATCGAACGCAACACAACTAATCCGCATCATGGCACTGCTTCTGCACCTGCACCTGAAGGCTTGCTTGATAGGTTTCAATCCGCAAAAATTCTCTGACAGCTTTTTCTCCAGTGCACCAAACTTATGGAATTGACCTCACCCCGATTCGCGGGTAGATTCACGGCACTGCGAGAAACAAAATCCAGCCGGCGGCAGCAAAGAACTCTGGCGTCAACTCAGGTCCCAGAAACTCCCCTCCCCCAAGGTGGACGCAAGTGAGGAAAGTGGATAGCGGCTGGCAGACTTACCGCACTCGATTCTTGATCCGGGCCAAACAACTCACCGAACCGCTCATGTTCGTGGACGCGCTCGGCCATGAACACAATGGCCACGTCGGCGACTACCTGGTCGAGTCTTCCGACGGGACAGGTCGGGTTGCCCCCCGCGAAATCTTCGAGGATATCTATGTGCCCATGGGGCCGAAGCCTGCCAGCTGGCCTCCACGATCCGGCGTACCCGTAACCCGAATGAAACGCAGGCTTTCCTTGCGTCCCGAAGTGCAGGCGTGAATCCCGATCACAGGCTTGTGGAAAATGATTGGTTCCAAACGGGCATCCCAAGCGTTAAGACTGAGATACAATATATAGGGCTACCCTCTTGACAGGCCCAACATACGGGCGTACTGTTTGCATCCCATAGAGCTGTCAAAACGCCTCCGGAAACGGAGGTGGGGCGATGCAAAGCATTAAGGGTAAGGAACAGGGGCGGATGCCGTGGTCGAGGTGCCCGGGCCGCCCCGCCAAAGGTTAGGAGTCGACAGAACTCGGCCAAGTCAGGAACTTCTGTCTGACAACCGACGACTGGCGAATGGGTTCGTGCGGTGGCCGTTCCCCGGTTCTGTTCGCGGAACATCCCCTCGGGGAACGACAACGTTTGAAAACGCAGTTGTGGAAAAGGCCTCGCCAGGAGGGTACGCAGTCCTTTCTTCCGAGGCCGCAGTTGAGGGGTTGGCAATGGAAAGCTTAACTCGGATAGTCAGCGAGTCCTTGTCCCGTCATGGCGTGCAGACACTCTTGGATCCGCGCCGCCTGCAGTGGTCCCCGTGGTTCCGCTGCGAATCCAGTTCCAGTGCGCTCCCCGTTCCGGGTAAGCCCGGGGTGTTCGCATTGGCAGAAGAGGTGGCGGTTTTTGGCGACGCGTCTGAGCCTCGCAAACGCATGCTGGCCTTGTTTCAGATCTCGGAAGCCGACGATCTGGGCATGGCCTTGTGGCGTTTGTTCCGGCCAGGTAGTCCGAGAGGAGATCGTCTTTCGAACGGCCGCTGTTTTGCTCGCTACACGGTGATCGAAGACGCCTCCCAGCGCGGCGCCGCTCACAAGATTTTTCAAGACTGGATGCAGTGTAGCGCGGGCGCCCCCCCCCGCGAATCCTTTGACCTGTGTGGGGCGGACCTGCCCCGAGCGAGAGTCGCGGACGCCCTCGCCCGCGAATCTTTTGACCCGTGTGGCGCGGACGCCCTCGTCCGCGAAACTAAGGCTTCTACTTCCTTAGCTTTGGAGGTAGAAGCCCAGCATCGAGAATTAGAGGAAGTCGCTTTTTCCTTAGGCCCCCTTGCGTCCGGATTTTGAGCCCTATGATGGATCGAATCGAGGTTCATGAGAAACGTGACGACTTGGCCAGCACGAACCAGCCCCGAAGGGGCAACATAATACAGCCCAGGACGTAAGTCCTGGGTGTGGAGCAGGATGAAGTGAGGCGCCCAGAGGGCGCAACTGAAACCGAACTTCGGGGAGGAAGGAAGATCACCCAGCCCCGAAGGAGGCGACATAGTTTAGTCCAGGACGTAAGCCCTGGGTAGGGAACGGAATGCGATCACGCGCCCAAAGGGCGCAACTTAAAGCGCACTTCGGGGCAGGAAACGTGACGACCCAGTTAGCAAGAACCAGCCCCAACGGGGCGGCATAATACAGCCCAGGACGTAAGTCCTGGGTGGGAAAGCGCAATGCGATTACGCGCCCGAAGGGCGCAACTAAAACAACCAGTCGTGCGACCTTGGGCCCAAAAGAAGAATCACTAATATCTAAGCGGATCACAGAATCCGCAAAAGAAAGAAGAGACAAAAATGGCTGAACTGAGTCAAAAAGCCCCCACTACCGCTGGCACTGCCCCGCTCGCCGCGACAGCGAACAAGAAGGCCCCCGGCCTGACCTTCCGCCGGTTTTTCACCAAGCCCGGCGTCTCGCCCTACGACGAGATCGAATGGGAACGGCGCACGGCGCAAATCACCGACGCCAAGGGTACCGTGATCTTTGAGCAGAAAGAGGTCGAGACGCCCAAAGACTGGTCCATGACCGCGACCAACATCGTGGCCAGTAAGTATCTGCACGGCACGGTGGGCACGCCCGAGCGCGAAAGCGGCGTGCGCGCCCTGGTAACTCGGGTGGCTGAGACCATCCGCGACTGGGGATTGACCCAGGGCTATTTCAAAACGCCGGAAGATGGCGCTACTTTCCACGACGAACTGGTGCACATCCTTGTCCGCCAATATGCGGCGTTCAATTCGCCTGTCTGGTTCAACGTAGGATGCGATCGCATCGAGCCCAACTCCGACGCCCAGAACTGGCACTGGAATCCGGTTGCCGCCCGTGTCGAGTTCGGCGTCACCGGATACAGCAAGCCGCAGTGTTCGGCATGCTTCATCAATTCGGTGAAAGACTCGCTCGATTCCATCCTGACCCTGGCCAAAACTGAAGGCATGCTCTTCAAGTGGGGTTCCGGCACTGGCACAAATTTGTCTTCTCTGCGGTCCTCGACAGAAGGCTTGAGCGGCGGCGGCACCGCCAGCGGCCCCCTCAGCTTCATGAAGGGATTCGACGCTTTTGCCGGTGTCATCAAGTCCGGCGGCAAGACTCGTCGCGCCGCCAAGATGGTCATCCTGAACATCGACCACCCGGATATCGTTGACTTCATCGAGTGCAAGTCCAAAGAAGAAGCCAAGGCCCACTCTCTGGTTGCAGCCGGATACGACGGCTCTTCGCCCGACTCGGAAGCCTATTCGTCTATCTTCTTTCAGAACGCCAATAACTCGGTGCGCGTGACCGATGACTTCATGTATGCCGTTCTTCGCGACACTGATTTCTCTACACGCGCCATCCGCGATGGACGGCCCATGCAGACTTTCAAAGCTAAAGACTTGCTCTACAAGATCTCCGACGCCACCTGGCGCTGCGGCGATCCCGGCATGCAGTACGACACCACGGTCAATCGCTGGCACACTTCGAAGAACACCGCCCGCATCAATGCGTCGAATCCATGCTCCGAGTACATGTTCCTCGACGACTCGGCCTGCAACCTGGCCAGCCTCAATCTGCTGAAGTTCGCTCCCAACGGAACCTTCGACGTGGAAGCCTACCGCCACGCCGTGGATGTGCTCATCACCGCGCAGGAAATTATCGTAGATAACGCCGGCTACCCCACCGAGGTTATCGGCAGGAACTCGCATGACTATCGTCCTCTGGGACTCGGCTACGCCAACCTTGGCGCCTTGCTGATGGCCGCCGGTCTGCCCTACGACTCCGATGCCGGCCGCGATTACGCAGCCTGCGTCACCGCCATCATGTGCGGCGAGGCCTACTTGCAATCCTCACGAATTGCCGAAACGTGCCCCCCACTCGTGCCCGCCACAGAAGCCACGAAAAAAGGCCTGGCCGAAACCAACCTCGGCGAAAACGTTATGCCCGGCGGTGCCTGCCCCGGCTGGTACATCAACCGCGAACCTTTCCTCGATGTCATCCGTATGCACCGCGCATCGGTGAACAACATCGGCAATGCTCGTGTGGGGACGGGCGTCTCGCCCGTCCCGGCCGAGCGCAGCTCGGCAGCTCAGCTGCTCGAGCTCATCAGCGCCTCAAAAGAAGTCTGGGACGAAGCCCTCGCCCATGGCGAGCGCTTCGGCTTCCGCAACTCCCAAGTCACCGTTCTCGCCCCAACAGGAACTATAGGATTTTTTATGGATTGCGATACTACGGGGATTGAGCCGGACCTGGCGCTGGTGAAGTACAAGAAGCTGGTGGGTGGGGGGATGATCAAGATCGTGAATCAGACTGTGCCTACGGCACTCTTCAAACTGGGATACGACCACGATCAGGCGGACCAGATCGTCAGCTACATTGATGCGACGGGAACGATTGAGGGCGCGCCTCACATCAAGGATGAGCATCTTGCGGTATTTGATTGCTCCTTCAAGCCGGCGAAGGGCACGCGGTCCATCGCTTATATGGGACATCTGAAGATGATGGCGGCGACGCAACCTTTCATCTCCGGTGCCATCTCTAAGACGGTCAACCTGCCCGAGAACGCCACCGTGGAAGACATCATGGAAGCGTATCTCCAGGCATGGAAACTGGGATTGAAGGCCGTGGCCATTTATCGAGACGGATGCAAGAAGTCGCAACCGCTGAGTGCTGCTGGAACGAAAACGGCGACTTCCGGGAACCCGGCGGGCGAGGGCGCCCGCCCCACACAGGTCGTGGTGGAAGACGATAATCCCAACGGGCCACCACGCGCCGTGCGCCACCGGCTGCAGGAAGAGCGTGCCTCCATCACCCACAAATTCAACGTGGGCGGTCACGAAGGCTACATCACCGTCGGCCTCTATCCCGACCAGAGTCCGGGTGAACTCTTTATCAAGATGGCGAAAGAGGGATCCACGGTCAGCGGCCTGATGGACAGCTTCGCCCTCGCCGTCTCCATCTCGCTGCAACACGGCGTGCCCTTGAAGCTGTTGTGCGAGAAGTTTGCCCACACCCGCTTCGAGCCCAGCGGCTGGACCAACAATCCGGACATCGGCTTCGCCAAATCGATCATGGATTACATCTTCCGCTGGCTGCAGGTGCGCTTTCTGACCGGCCAGCAGCAGATGCTGTTCGAGAATCTCAGACTGCGGCCGGCAGGCCCGGTCCCGAACTCTGAGGGGATCGGTGACCTGAATGGCTCTCCGGGTTCTCGGCCAACGACCAACGACGCAAGACCAACGACGGGTTCTGTTCACGCTGCCGATGCCCTTGCCAGCATCGTGGACCTGGGCGATGCCCCGACCTGCAGCTTCTGCGGCAGCATCATGACGCGCAATGGGAGTTGTTACCGCTGCATGAGCTGTGGGAGCACGAGCGGGTGCTCGTAGTTTTTGGGATGCACGATTTTATCGTTGTCATCCTGAGCGAGACGCTTTTGTTCTTGTCGAGCGAAGGACCTGGGCGCGCCGCGTGATGTCTCGCGCTTTTTGCGAGGCAATGATCACGCGTTTGGCGCGCTTCCAAATTGGCCCCGAGTTGAGCAGGGTTTTCCGCCGACTAACACAGTCCCATGTGTAAAAATCTACACATGGCGACGAATCTGGCTTTAGATGACAAGCTGATCGAGGAAGCGCGGCGGGCGGGCAAGCACAAGACCAAGAAAGATGCTGTGACTGCAGCGCTTGATGAGTACATCAAGCGGCGCAAGCAACTGCGCATTCTGGACGCATTTGGCGCCTTTGAGTTTGATCCGGGCTACAACTACAAAGCGGAACGGCGCGGCAAAAGAAAGCTGCGCTCCTGAATCGTCATTAGTAGCGCAGATTGGGAAGGGCATGGCTTCAGCCGTACCGTACAATGACCGAACCTCCGCGGCTTTAGCCGCTGAGGTCTAACAGAATACGAGAGACGTACCGCGAGGGGGTCACGGCACGCCGTGGTCCCTTTTTTGCTATTTGCCGAGGAGAACGACCACAGCGGGAGGACAGCGGGTGAAACGAGACAAAGGAGGAATTGATGCGCTGCTGCTGGCCGTTGAGCATTTCAACCGGCCCTCCGATCGGGGACGGACGCAAGCTGTATTAATATTCCTCGACCATGGCTTCGAGATGTTGCTTAAGGCCGGGATCCTGCACAGAGGAGGTAAGATTCGGGAGCGACGAGCTAAGCAGACTCTGGGTTTTGACGCTTGTGTCCGAAAGGCCCTAACAGATGGAAAGGTGAAATTCCTCGGCAATGAGCAGGCCTTAACTCTGCAAGCCATTAACGGACTAAGAGACGCGGCACAGCACCATATCCTTTGCGTTCCGGAACAGCAGCTTTACCTTCATGCGCAGGCTGGTTTGACGCTGTTCGCCGACCTTCTCAAGGTGCTTTTCAGCGAGAAGCTCCTGGAGCACTTGCCCGGGCGGGTCCTTCCTTTGTCAACTGCCCCGCCGAGAGATTTGTCTTTGTTGTTGGAGGACGAATTCAGGGTAGTGCGGGCACTGCTCCGGCCAGGGAAAAGACAGGGTCTTGAGGCAAAAGCGAGAATTAGAGCTTTAGCGATCTTTGAGGCAGCGACAAAAGGGGAACGAGTTCAGCCAAGCGAAGGCGAACTTAGTCGTATCTTGAGGCAGATCGCGAGAGGAGCGGGTACGGGTAGCGTGTTCCCGGGAGTTGCGGCTCTGAGTCTTTCCGCAACAGGCGAGGGGATTCCGTTGGGGTTGCGGATTACGAAGAAGGAGGGCGTGCCCGTGCAATTGGTACGCGAGGGGACCCCGGCGCAACCGTCGTCGCGGTCCGACGAGTCGACGAACTTGGCTTTTACTCGCTCGGCCACCGCCAGGTTGCCGGGCACCTCCGACTCTCGGAGCCGAAGACGACTGCACTCATCAGGTTTCTTCGCATAAAGGAGGATCCCGAATGCCACAAGGAAATTCAGATTGGGAAATCGAAATTCTGCCGTTACAGTCCGAAGGCAGTGGAGAAAATCAAGGCGGCGATCGGCAAACTGGACATGGCGAAGGTATGGGAGGAGTACGGTCCTAGGCCGCGCTCCGCAGTAGCGTAACTCCAAGTACTGACGTGATCAGGGCGTCCATTGATGGTGGTCAGTCGGCCTGCGCAGCGGCAGATGCTAGAGGCTCGGAGGTTCGATGGCAACACGCAACTATTGGCTTGATCTCTTCACCCCGGTGACGTGGCAGGAGTTTCTCGATGCCGGTGGTAAGGTGTCAGGCTTTCGGGAGTCGAGATGGAACATACTGCAGAAGATCAAACAGGCAGACTATTTCCTCTGCTACCTGACTGGTATATTCAGATGGATCGGCCTGCTGGAGGTCACTTCGGAGCCATTCCGGGACATGGCTACGATCTGGAAGGACGAGAGCTTCCCTTGCCGTGTAAAAGTTAAGCTTGTCGCAAAGTTGACTCCCGAGACCGGAGTTCCGGTCAAGAAGATGAAAGATCAGTTGTCCGTGTTCCAGCAGACCGCGGGCGGAGCACTTGCATGGACTGGGCATTTTCGGGGCTCGCCCACGAAGTGGAAAACAAACGACGGCGAAGCTGTCGTCAAAGCGGTTCTACAAGCTGCGGAATCCCCAGTGGTACGCCCGATTGACCCCGGCAAGCTGAAGTACCGTCCCAAAGCGCTCAAGGCAAAAATCGGCCTCGTTACAGTCCCTGAATCTGAAGAAGCGGAGCGGCCAGACCAAGAAGTCGTTAGGGAGCCCGCCGCACACACCGAGGTTCAGTGGCTGCTGCTTGAACTCAGCTCCGACATGGGCTTCAGCGTGTGGGTGGCACGGAACGACCGGAGTCGCTCGTTCGATGGGCGTCGCTTCTCGGAGCTGCCTGCGCTGAAGTCGAGTCTTCCCCTCCAGTTCGACGACGCGACCAACCGAACAATCGAACTGATAGACGTGCTCTGGCTGGACAGGAACGCGATCGTCGCGGCGTTCGAGATCGAAAGTACAACATCAATCTATTCGGGCCTCCTGAGGATGGCAGACCTAGTTGCAATGCAGCCAAACCTGAACATCCCGCTTTTCCTAGTCGCACCCGAAGAGCGCCGCGAGAAGGTCCTTGCTGAGGTCAACCGGCCAACATTCTCCCGGCTCGATCCTCGACTCGCGGAGATCTGTCGTTACATTTCGTTCGACACGTTGAGAGAGCGATTGGGGCAAGTCAAAGACTTCGTTCGATTCCTGAAGCCTGATTTTCTTGAAGAACTATCGGAGGCTTGCGATCTGGAGCAGGAGTAATGACTTGGCAAGGGTGGGACCGGGGGAAATCCGCTTCAGATGGCGGCGCCGGTGCCGCCCATGCGGGCCGCAGTGTTCGTCCGTCGCTTACGGCACCTTCGACTTCGCTCAGGGCAGGCTTCCGAAGTCGTGCCCTTCCCACTCGCGAAGCTCGTGCTTTTGTGGCCAATTTGGAAGCGCGCCAAAGGCGCGTGATTAATGCCTCGCAAAAACACGAGGCATCACGCGGCGCGCCCGGGTCCTTCGCTCGACAAGAACAAAAACGTCTCGCTCAGGATGACAACCCAATCATTCGCGCAGCGAATGATCTGGCTACGCTCGGGATGACAAATTTTGGGGAGGTTTATAGCACCCTTCGACTTCGCTCAGGGCAGGCTTCTGAAGTCGTGCCCTTCCACAGCGAAACGTAGTCCCGGGCCTGCGTCGTGGGCTGTCATCTGCAGCCTCCTTCAGGAGGTGGGGTTGTGATGGCGCGGTCGAACAGCAGGTCTCTCGACTTCGCGGGATCATTCGCGGAGCAAATGATCCTGCTTCGCTCGAGATGACAAGTTTGGAACGATTGACAGTCCCCACCCGAAAATCCCCGATTACACGGTCAGTGGCGATGGAGAAAGAAGTAGACCAGCGCGGCGACGATCAGCAATGCCAGCAGGAAGCGAAAGATGGCGCCGCTACTGTTGCGCTCTGGAGTGATGGGCGAAGCGTCGAGTGGCAGGAATTGTGGGAGGGCTGTTTTTTCACCAGTCGCCGGAGTCGGCAGGCTCGCTCGCGTGAAGCCGACACTCACTTTCCGGTTCACAACTACGTTCATGCCTCCGGAGCTGAGCTGGCTGTTGAGCTGCTGAGACAGTTCGGGCGGAAGCTTCGCCATTAGGTGCGAGAGCAGCTTTGACTCGATGGCGCTTTCGACTTTTTCCCGCGTAGAACCCTCGATCGGCTCATGCGCCGGGTCGCCTTGGTGAACGATGTAAGCGCCGCCGGGCTTGGCCTCGACGTGGTAGGAGAGCTTGACTTCCTTGCTATCCAGAGGGAGTTTGAGGCCTGGGAATTGGGCGGCGAGGCCGGCGCCGATGCTGGCCTGGATTTTCTGCTCAACCTCCTCACGGGTGGCGCCCTCAATCGGGGGCATGTTGGGATCTTTGCAGCGGGCGATGAATCCGCCTTCGGGCTTGGGCTCGATGCGATACAGGAATTTGCTAAAGAAGCTGTGCTCGATTTCCATGGGGTCTGAACGATTGTACCGCGGGGCCAATTTGGAAGCGCGCCAAGCGCGTGATTAGTGCCTCGCAAAAGCGCGAGGCATCACGCGTCGCGCCCGGGTCCTTCGCTCGACAAGAACAAAAGCATCTCGCTCAGAATGACAACCCGATTTCAGACCATTTATCGCAGCGCTAAAGCGCCGCGCCACCCAAAACCCCTCAAACACAAGGTCCCTCGACTGCGCTCGGGATGACAGTTTGGAAATGGTTGTCAATAGGGAGAAATTACGCGAAAGGGTGCATCGTGGTGCAAAGGAGAGAGATATAGTTAGGGCTATAATGTCCCATTTGGCATATATCTCAGTGATATAATGGAATTAGAAAGGTCAGAAAGGGCGCGGCCCATGGTGGCCGCTTTTTTATTGGGCGCGAGATTCTGGGCGCATTTTCGATTGAAGGGAGTAGCGTGAGACAAACTGAAGGCTCGAAGAAGACCCGCAAGGAACGAGGCGAGTGGGCGAGCAGAATGGGAGGTTCCTGCGGATCCAGGTGAAGTCGACGACTTTTTGCCGCAAGGGATCGTACACGTCGAATATCGTTGGGCCGAAGCATGAGAGCTACGCGAGAGGCAAAGTGGATTTTTTCGCGGTGTATCTGGTGCCGATAGATGTCTGGTACATCATTCCGTTTGATGTGGTGGAAGGAAATCTGTCGTTGAACCTGACGCCGCGCAGGGGTCACAAGTTTAATACATGGAAGGGTGGAATTTGTTGCGAGGGAAAGAGAAGAAGGTGAGGAAAAAGGTGGAGGTCACTCCGGTGGTGACGGGGTAGGAGGTGGTTGTGGGCAAATCAAAGTCCCCACCCTATTTCGCAAAGGACGCGAAATAGGATGGGGCACCCGGGCGACGTTCTCGTCCTGTTGGCGCGTGGTTAGTGGCCGGCCATTGCGGGCTCGCGATGACCTGACTTCAGGCTCTCGAAGCGCTTGTTGATCTCTTCCCAGTTCACCACGTTCCACCACGCCGTCAAATATTCCGGGCGACGGTTGTTGTATTTAAGATAGTAGGCGTGCTCCCAGACATCGTTGCCCATGATTGGAAAAAGACCCTGAGAGATGGGATTGTCCTGATTGGCGCTGCTGAGGACCTGCAATTCGCCATTGGCTTTGGCTGCCAGCCAAGCCCAGCCGCTGCCAAACTGCTTGGCGCCGGCATCATTGAATTTCGTCTGAAAATCCTTGAAGCTGCCAAAGGTTTTCTTAATAGCCTCGGCGATGGGGCCGCTGGGGTCACCGCCGCCTTTGGGCTTCATAATTTTCCAGTACATGCTGTGATTCATGTGGCCGCCGCCGTTATTGCGGACGGTGGCGCGGATGTCCTCCGGGATCGCATTCAGATCACGCAGCAGATCTTCAACACTTTTCGATTGCAGGTTGGAATGTTTCTCCAGCGCGGCGTTCAGGTTCTTTACGTAGGTTCCATGATGCATGTCGTGATGCAGCTTCATGGTTTGGGTATCGATGATGGGTTCGAGTGCGGAATAGTCATACGGCAGGGGGGGTAATTCATGCGCCATAACGTTTCCTCCACAGGTTTGTGATGTCAGGATCAGTTTAAGGGATTCATACGAATACTATTATTCAGCAGACGCGGCGGTTTGGCTAGCTGTTGGCCCTGGCCAACTGCTCGTACTCGGGGCCGGCGTTGTTCGCGAGCAGCACCCAGAGCGTATAGATGCCGAGGGCGGTCCCGATCGGCGGATGGAACAAAGACAGAATTCCCAGGATTACAGCGGCAATGCGCGCCCAGGGCTGGCGCTGCATCAGTCCCCAACCGACGCAGATTTGACCGGCCGCGAGCAAGAGAAACACGGTGCCGATCAGAGACAACAGCGGCGGTCCGAGCATGCGTCCTATTCCCTCAGTGCCAGGAATTGCGAAGTGCACAACGCTTCCCATGGTGAGCAATACGGCGGAGGGGATCAGGAAGAGTGCTCCGACCACAATCCACAGAATTCCGAGCGTGCGCAAATGTCGCTCCAAGCGACCTTGGCCGGAGGCGGCGAGCGGTTGCGCCAACCTTCCTACCGGAGTACCACACTTCGGACACAGGTTGTAGTCAGGCTGCAGTTCCGTGCGACACTGATTGCAGAACACTTCACACCTCCGCAACAACGATAGTCTATTTTAGATTACGGGGACGCCTGGCGAAAAGTTTCCGCGAGCCGTGGAAGGCACCTGCTTCTGTGACGATGCACGTCGCGAGGTCCATCGCTCCGCCTGAAGGACGGCTGCGCTCGGGATGACGTCGGTGAATGGCAGCCGGCAGTGCCTTGCTACAATTAGTAGGTCAATCGCAGCGTAGTGAATAATGTTGCTTCTACTGGTACAGGGCGTTTCTCACGATTGAGCCAGTGACCCGCTTGGACGACAATCAGGGCACATGGGATTCCGTCAGTAGTGCGTGTAAGCGGCAAGTTGTCCTTCGAGGCTGGATATCAGTTGCACGGGAACTGGGTGTCTCCCGCAATTTGTTTGCAGAATCAAGAGAGGATTCATTCACTGGAGACAACAGAATGAGTAGCAGCCTGCCCAACTCCAAACCACCGGCCAGCGCATCGCGCCGTTATCCGCGCTATCCCCTCGACATTCGATTGTCCATCCACGTTTTTCGTGACGGCAAAACCGTTTCCCTCTGGGGACGCTCCAATGAAATGGGACGGGACGGAATTGGAGGCACGCTGACGGGAGAATTGCAACCGGGCGAAGTCGTATCCATGGAAATCTCGCTTCCGCTGGCCCCTTATCCCTTGAAGATTCGCGCCCTGGTGCGCTATCGAGATGGCCTGCGGCATGGCTTCGAATTTCTGGCGTTGAGCACGGAACAGCACGAGGCCATTCAACGGGTGTGTGAGATGCTGGCAACCGGAACCTAGTCCCGCTCCGCCGAGTTCCCGCGTTTCTTTGAATTACCTACGTAACTTTCGAGCAATAAGCCGCCGATCTAACATCCCACATCAGTCTCTAGTCAAAAATGGGAGGGGTGTGCGATGGGTGACAAGATCACCCGGCCAGCCAAGCCGGCTGACCTTTCACGAGCCAGATTTCTCCAGCAGGCTCTGGAACGCGGTACTCCATCGCTTTCCCATCCCGAGGGTCTCGCTTCAACGGCCACCAAGGACGCGCCCGCCTCTCAGAATGAAAAAGCGCCCGCCTTCGATCCCCATAGCCCGGAATTAGAGAAGGCTTACCTCGAGCAGTTAGTGGAGTGTGCGCCCGAGGCCATCACTATTCTCAATCAAGAACACCAGATCCTGCGGCTTAACGCGGAATTCACGCGAATGTTTGGCTTTTCTCCACAAGAGGCGCTGGGCCGACGGATTGATACTTTGATCGTTCCCCCGGACCGGAATTCGGAGACCCGCTGGATTGCGGACTCCCTTTCGCAGGGGCAGAAGGTGACGCTGGAAACCAAGCGGCAGAGGAAAGACGGATCGCTGGTGGATGTATTCCTTTCCAGCGCTCCGGTCATCGTCGGCGGAAACCAAGTGGCGGCGTGCGTTCTTTATCGTGATATCTCGGAGCAGAAGCGGGCGGAGGCACTCAGTTCGGCGCTCTACCGCATCGCCGAGAAGACAAGCTCGGCGGAAGATCTGCAGCAGTTTTACGGGACGATTCATAGCATTGTGGCTGAATTGATGTACGCCCGCAATTTCTACATTGCTGTGTATGACCCCCTAAGCCGATTACTTAGCTTTCCTTATTTCGTGGACGAGGAAGATCCTCGACCTGCGCCTAAAAAGCTGGGCCGTGGACTTACCGAATACGTGCTCCGGAGCGCGGAGCCGTTGCTGTGTACCCCGGATCTTTTCGATCAACTTGTGCAGCGTGGCGAGGTCGAGCTGATTGGCGCTCCTTCGGTGGACTGGCTGGGCGTTCCTCTGAAGGCCGCCGGGAACACTTTCGGAGTGTTGGTGGTGCAGACTTATGCTGACCGGGTTCGCTTTCGAGAAAAAGACAAAGACATTCTGACCTTCGTTTCCCAGCAACTGGCGAGCGCCATCGAGCACAAGCGCAACGAGGAGGCCCTGCGCCGTTCCGAAGGGCGCTATCGCTCGCTGGTCCAAAGCGCGGTGTACGGAATTTATCGATCCAGCATGGAAGGAAAGTTCCTGGACGTAAATCCGGCGCTGATCGCGATGTTGGGTTACTTTTCGGCAGAAGAGGTACTGGCATTGGATCCTAAGCGGGATGTATTCGTCGACCCTGCGGAGCAGGCACGGCTAATGAGTCAATTTCGCAACGGCACCCGCCTTGAGAACATGGAAGTACGGTGGAAACGCAAAGACGGCAACGCCATCACGGTCCGACTCAGCGGGCGCGCAGTCACGATTCCCGAGCAAACCGAGCGCGTCCTGGAGGTGATTGCTGAGGATGTAACCGAGCGGCGCGTGCTGGAAGACCAATTCCGTCAAGCTCAGAAAATGGAAGCCGTGGGGCGTTTAGCCGGCGGGGTAGCCCACGATTTCAATAACCTTCTGATGGTGATCAGCGGCTACACCGAAGTTTTGTTGGAAAACACAGCGCGAGAGAATCCTCTTTATCCAAAGATCGCAGCAGTTCAGCAGGCCGCCGATCGTGCCACCACTCTCACCCGCCAGTTGCTGGCCTTCAGCCGCAAACAATTTCTGGAGCTCAAGGTCGTGGATGTGAACGCCATCGTCAAGGACCTGGAGCGGCTGCTGCGTCCCTTGATTGGAGAAAACATTGAATTGCTCACCAAATTGGCGGACGATCTGGGGCGGACTCGGGCCGATGCCGGCCAGATCGAACAGGTCATCATGAACCTGGTGGTGAATGCCAAGGATGCGATGCCTGACGGTGGCAAGCTTACCATCCGAACTGCCAACGTGAAGCTGGATGACGACCTGCGCCGTGAATACAGCTACATTCAGCCTGGACCCTACGTAATGCTTTCAATCACAGATACGGGACACGGCATGGACAAAGAGACACAGTCCCGCATCTTCGAACCTTTTTTTACCACTAAAGAAAAAGGAAAAGGCACAGGACTGGGGCTTTCAACCGCTTACGGCATCATCAAACAAAGTGGAGGTTATATTTTCGCCCAGAGTGAAGTCGGGCGCGGCACCACTTTCAGCATCTATTTGGCGCGAGTGGAGGACGCCGCCGAACCTCTGGGTGCGTTGCGCGCGTCGCAATCTGCCGCCGGCGGTTCGGAGACGGTGTTGTTGGTCGAAGACGAAGAGTCTGTTCGTCAGCTGGTACGGGAAACTCTGGAAGGCAAGGGATACAAGGTCCTCGAAGCGGAGCACGGCGAAGCCGCGCTGCGGACCGCGTCCGATTATCACGGTCCGATCGATATGCTCATCACGGACGTCGTTATGCCCGGAATGAGCGGGCGCGAACTGGCCAAACAACTTTCGGCCTCCGATCCTGGCATTAAAGTTCTTTTCCTATCCGGCTATACGGAAGACGCCGTCGTCCACCAGGGGGTGTTGGAAGCCGGTACTGCCTTCCTGCAAAAACCGTTCACGTTGCAGATGTTGTCCCGCAAAGTACGAGAAGTCCTTCGCGGCGACCGAGCGTAGTCTCCTAAAAAAATGCGAAAACTGTGTGCTTACTAGATTCGTCGAGCAACTTTCCCGGAGCATCTGTGTTACACACTGAGAAGTCCCGGTTTTTCTCCAGAGATGCAGGTAAAATGGTCCTTATCCCATCAGTAGGAGTCAGGCAGCAGCCCCGGCTGCCACATTCGTCATGAAGACACTATTGCTCACGATTGTCGTATTTTCTCTCATATTCTGTGCGGGTTGTGGATCAAACAGCGGCGGCCCTTTCATCCCGAAGGGCAATTTTTCCAATGCAAGCCTGAAAGGGCAGTACGTTTACCAACTGTCGGGAACCGATTCCATCCATAACGGGCTGCCTTACTATGAAGCCGGGGTGTTCGCGGCTGATGGCAATGGGAATCTTACGAGTGTGTCTGATGATTTTTCCGAGGGCGCCACTCCTACCAGCACTACCGGAACTGGCGCTTACAGCATCAAGAACGACGGCACGGGAAGTTTGACCTTAAATAACGCAATTGGGACGCCGGTGACTTTGGCAGTGACGATGGTGACTCCATCGGGAAGTTCGACGGGAGCTCCGTCGAAGGTCTACCTGATCGAAGCGGATGCAGGCCTCAATTCCAGCGGTATCGCGGAGGCGCAGGATACCACTGTGATCTCCTCCGCCCCCAGTGGCACATTTGCTTTCCGGCAGCATACGGTCGATAGCGCCCAAACCTTTGCCAGCTCCTCTGCGAGTGTGGGTGCGTTCACCGTTTCCGGTGGCACCGTCAGCAGCGGCACGATGGACGTGGATCGGGGCGGAGTGCTTAATAACGGCGGGGCGACTCCCCTCACTCTAACCTCGGGCTCGTTCAACGCGCCTGCAACTTTGGGACGAGGAACAGGCGCGTTTACCGATAGTTCCAACACCACATCCAGTTTCATTTATTACATTGTGGATGCCAATAATGTGCGCTTCCTGTCGAGTTCCTCGGGCCTTCTAGGTATTGGGCGGGCCGAGACGCAAAGCGCGCCTGCTCTCTCCGGCAGCTACGCCTTTGGCGGGCGGGGCGACACGGTCAATAACGGTATCAATGCAGTTGACACCGTGGGTGCTTTCACTGCCAGCGGCGGCTCGATCACGAGCGGCGCGATCGATGCTGTGGAGGACGGAGGCACACTCTCCACCACGATTACTAGCGGCAGCTACGCGACTCCGGGCGCAAATGGCCGGGCAACGATCACGCTTAACGCCTCCAGCGGGTCGCTTCAGGCTACTCTTTGGATGGTGAGTTCGGCGCGCGGTTTCTTCCTAATCACCAATGATACGAACGCGGTGGAAGATGGGACGCTTGATCTGCAGTCGGGGACATTTACCAATGCCACCATGAATGGCCAGTTTGCATTCATGATGGATGGGTTTGACGGTACACCTCAGCTTCTGGACCGTTTGGGTACGCTGACGTGGGATGGCACCAGCAAGCTAACTCTGAACGAAGTCGCCAATAGCAGCATCACCGGCCAGGGAGCGATATCGCCGGGAGTTCTGACGGGAAGTTATTCGGTCGCGAGCAATGGGCGGGCGGTCGGAACAATCAATAATCTCTCCATTAGCAACAATGACCTGGTGTTCTACGTCATTTCCGGAAGCAGCGCGTACCTGTTGCAGAATGATACGGGAGTGCAGATCAACGGCATGATCAGCATACAGACTCAGTAAAAATTTCAGGGGCATGGGGAGAGCCGTGCCCCCAATCTTTCAAATCTTCGGCGATTTCTGACTAGCCGATTTGCCAGACTGTGTCGAGCACTGTACCGTCCACCCATTTGACCACCGCGACGGGATGGCTTCCGAGCTTCGGCCGCGCTGGCTTGCCACCGCAGATTCGTTCAACTTCCGCTTTGATGTCCTGAATCGGCCGGATCGGTAGCTTCGATCCTTTCACTGCGTCCAGCAAGTCCTGGCGGAGCGGATTGACGGCGATCCCACGCTCGGTCACGACTACATCAATCAATTCGCCGGGCCCGGTGAGCGTGGTCACTTCATCGACGATCACCGGAATGCGGTCGCGGAAAGACGGCACTGCCAGAACCGTGCATCCCGCCGCCAGACAGTTCTGCCATCCTCCAATGCCGTGCAGGAGCCGTCCATCGGAGTGGGTCACCACGTTGCCGTTGAAGTTCACGTCGACTTCGG
Organism: uncultured Acidobacteriota bacterium; assembly: GCA_963696025.1. Taxonomy (GTDB): domain Bacteria; phylum Acidobacteriota; class Terriglobia; order Terriglobales; family Acidobacteriaceae; genus JABCYV01. The sequence goes on along the minus strand of CAVOII010000009.1, from coordinate 202,931 downwards.
TGGCGCCCAGCACCACGGCATCCACCATGGAAGCGAAATTTCCCTTGCCGTGAAAATTGTATGAGGTAAATGGCGAAGTTGGCACGTGCCGGGGATCGCTGGCGATTGATTTCACGGCATCGAGATCGAAAGTCTGTCCATCGAGAATGTAGTCGGTCAATCCTTCCTGCAGCATTTCGACTAAGTAGCGCGTAGAACCGCCGCGGACGAAGCGTGCTTTCACTCCCTCTTCTTTCATCATGCGTCGCAGATAATCGACGAAGGCAAGCGCTATCCCTCCCGCGCCCGCCTGGAAGGAGAATCCGTTGCGCATGATTCCCGCCGCGCGCAAAAACCTGGCAACTAATTCTGCGATCCGCAGCCGGTCGGGTGAACGCGTAATCTGCGTGGTCCCAGAGACGATCTTTGCCGGATCACCAATCGATTCGACTTCCACAACGTAGTCCACGTTGTTGCCCTGGATCTGCCAGGGAATGCAAGGGAATGGAACCAGGTTGTCGGTGACCACGATGACGTAGTCGGCATAGATGGAGTCTGCCAGCGCAAAGCCGAGCGATCCGCACGCAGACTTGCCATGCGACCCATCGGCATTGCCAAACGCGTCGGCCGTGGGAGCGGCTATTACCGCGATATCAATGTGAACTTCGCCGTCCTGGATGGCCTGCCAGCGCCCGCCGTGCGACCGAAGAACTCCCATGCCACGCATTTTGCCCTGAGTGCAGTAATCGCCGAGCGGACCATTCATCGAGCCTTCGATGTGATGAATTACTCCCGACTGCATCAGATCAATCGCTGCCTTCTGGGAGGGGAAGGAGGCGCTGGGGAACCACATCAGGTCCTTCACGCCGATTTTTGCCGCGGCTTCGAGCGCGAGCAAGGCCACGCGGTCACCATCGCGCAAATGATGATGACTGGAGATCACCATGCCGTCGCGCAGGCCACACTTGCGCAGAGCAGTGTCGAGGTCGGCGACGCGCTGGTCGCCATTCTCTGGATAATCTTTGCTCGAACGCACAGGCGGCGCAGCTTTGCGTCCGCGAGCCTGGTACTTGGCAACGCCCAGGTAAGGAATCTGAGGTCTGCCGTTAACCATGGCGGGAACCATGCGCTTGGCGGCGTTCTGTACCATCTCAATGCGATCGCTCATATTGTTGTCTTTTCGTTGATCGTTTCGCGAGAAACGACAGACAGGCGAAGGATCCCTACGTCTGCCTTCGTACGTTGCCAAGTAGGGATGCTTCGACTGCGAGTGAGTTTCGCAGTGCGAGACTCACTCTCCGCTCAGCATGACAGAGAGACCCATTTGTCGCGCCCGTGTCACCAGCTTTTGGGCGCGCTCCACAACCGGCGGATCAATCATCTTCGAGCCCAAACTAACCACACCCAGGCCACGTTGCTGGGCTTCCTCGAATGCAGCGACAATTTTCAATGCCCGATCGATCTCCGCCTGCGACGGTGTGAATGCCGCATGAACTACAGGAATTTGCGACGGATGAATGCAGCCCATGCCTTCGAATCCCAACGCCCGCGAGTTTTCTGCCCAGCGCCGGAGGCCATCCAAGTCGCTCACATCGCCGAAGACTGAATCGATCGCCTGGATACCCGCGGCCGTAGCGGCATTGACCAGGCGCGTACGCGCGTAGAGAGACTCTTTTCCTTCCAGCGTCTTGGCCACGCCCAGGTCATCGGTGTAGTCTTCAAGCCCAATGGTCAGCGCGGCCACGTTGGGACTGGCAGTCGCGATAGCAAAAGCATTTTCAATTCCCAGCGCCGATTCCAGAATCGGCATCAGCCAGATAGTGCGATTGACGCTGTGGCGAGCCCTGAGTTCGTTGATCATTCGTTCCACTTCCGTCACCTGCAGCGAGTGTTCAGTCTTTGGGATCAGCACCAAGTCAGGCGCCTCGGGAATGATTTCGGCAAGGTCTTCCAGTGCCATGGGCAACTGGTTGATGCGGACCATGCGCTCGCAAGCGCCAAAATCAACCGCACGCAACGCGTTCCGCGCCAGGATGCGGGCCGCGTCTTTTTCACCGAGATGAACCGAATCCTCAAGATCGAGAATGATTGCATCTGGGCCGTGAAGACCGGCATTGATGAAATATTTCGGCTCCGAACCTGGCAGATACAAACGTGAGCGTCGCAGCCGGTCGCGCGGTGAGGGTGCAGGCACAGGGACGGCATCCGGTAGCGCCTTTTGGCCGCTCCCGAGACCGGCACGCTTGACCGCCGTCTCGATTCGCGCCGAAATTACGAAAGGCAACGCACCCTCGTCGTGCACTGCAACCCGCGCGTGCTTGACGCCCAGCGACTCCAAAACCTGTCGAGTCTGCGCGAGGATCGAATCGCCGTAATAGGGCTTGACCCGGGATTCCATCGTGATCTCCAGGCCGCCACGATCACGTGGTTCGATGGTGACGTGCACATCCGAGCGCACGTCCTTGCCCCAGTGTCCCGCTTCGGCAGAATGCGCTATCGTAATTTCGTGGGAAGGAGCCATTGCACGAACCTTCTCATCTTCAGCAAGACAAGCATTCTTATCAGCCACTACTTCAGCTTCGCCAATATCGTGTCCGTCATCTGAATCGTCGAGGCTGCCCCCTGGCTGATCGACTTCGCGCCACCCGAAATACGCATCATGTCGTAGGTGCGCACTTTTCCCTCTTTGACCACATCGGCGATGGCTTTGCGGATCCGATCAGCCTTCGGGCCCTCTCCGATGTGATCGAGCATCATGGCGGCTGTCAGAATCATCGCAATCGGATTCACAATCGGCGGATTCAATTCTGCATATTTCGGGGCCGAGCCGTGTGTCGGCTCGAACACCGCGACTTCGTCTCCGATATTGCCAGAGGCGGCGAAGCCCAAGCCGCCGACCAATCCCGCAAATGCGTCTGACAAAATGTCGCCGAACAAGTTCGACGCAACGATCACGTTGTAGTCTTCCGGATTCTTGTTCAGCCACATCAACTGCGCGTCAATGTTGGTAGACCACAAGGCAATTCCGGGATAATTCTTCGCCACTTCCTTGGCCGTCTCTTCCATCATCCCGGAAGTCTCGCGCACCACATTAGGTTTTTCACAGATAGTTACGCCTTTGAAGCCGCGCTTGTTGGCATATTCGAACGCGGCGGTGACGATGCGGCGTGCGGCTGGCCGTGTAATGATTCGCACGCTCACGGCTAGATCTGCGGGAGCTACGTTGGCGAAAGCTTTGAACCGCGGGTGCGTATTCAGAGCCGCGCGCACGTTCTCCGGAGGATTCGTCCACTCTACTCCGGCATACATGCCCTCGGTATTCTGACGAAAAACCGTGGTGTCAATGCGGGGCTCGTCGAAGCCGCCATCCACGCGCTTGCGAATGTAATTCAACGGATTGCCGATAAAGCCGACGCAAGGGCGCATGCAGATATCCAGATTGAACTTCTGCCGCATGGTGACGATCGGGCTGTAGTAAACCTTGCCCCGCAACTCCGGTTTGAGTTCGGCCTGCGCTTCTTTGTTTGGCTTTGAGGTGATGGCGCCGAAGAGTCCCAACTTATGCTTGGCGAGCAAGTCGATGGTGCGTTGCGGAAGGGCGTTGCCTTCGTTGCTCCAGCATTCCCAGCCAATGTCGGCGTGAAGGTATTCCGCGTCAAATCCGACTGCGTTCAACACTCGAACGGCTTCGGGTAGAACTTGATGGCCGATTCCATCGCCAGGCATCGACACTACGGTATGTTTCGCCATTCACTCTCCTATAAATCAAAATCTTGAACCGCAGAGGACGCCGAGAACGCAGAGGCCTCAACTCAGCCCCAGCCGCTTGGCCACCAGATTCTCTACGCCTTCGGCGATCACCAGTGATTGCGGCACACTGCCCAACGGTGGAAACGCAAACTTCTCGCCACGCCAGTGGACCACACCTGAGGTGAAATCGATGTCAATTTCATCTCCGGGAATAATAGTTCTTTCTTTTGCGGCAATTCCCTTCGCGAATTGCTCGCGCAACCGCTTCACTAGATCGGGGACTTCCAGGCAAAGAAATCCATTGTTAAACGCGTTGCGCAGATAGGTCTGGGAAAAGCTGGCCGCGATCACCAGCGGTATGCCCTTGGCCTTCAGGGCGGTAACCGCCTGCTCCCGGCTCGATCCGGTGCCGAAGTTGAAGCCGCTGACAAGGACATCGCCCGATTGGACGCGTGCGGAAAACTGCGGATCGTAATTCTCCATGATGACTTTTGCCATCATTTCCGGCGTCACATCATCGCGGTAGGTGTAGTCCTTTCCGTAGATGGCATCGGTGTTGACGTTGTCCTGCGGCAGCAGCACCAGCCGCCCGCGCATCCGTTGGGGAAAACCGAGCAGGATATCAACTGTTTCCGCGACTGCTCCGCTGGCGAATTCGGCGTAGTTGCGAGCGGGCGTGCGATCTGCCATCTCGTGTGGCCCGCGAATGTAGCCGGCGATGGCAGACGCGGCGACGACTTCCGGGCTGGCGAGATAACATTGGGCGTCGCGCGATCCCATGCGTCCTTTGAAATTGCGATTGGTGGCAGAGATTCCGACTTCGCCGGGCTCGAGCAGTCCGACGCCCAGGCCGATGCAGGGCCCGCAACCTGCGGGCAGCGGACGCGCGCCGGCATCGAGTAGCGTCTTCCAAGTACCGCGCTTCTCGGCTTCCTCCTGTACCCATTTGCTGGCGGCACCGAGATACAATTTAACGCCCGCGGCGACTTTCTTACCCTTCACAACGCTTGCGGCAGCTTCGAGGTCTTCCAGTCGCGAGTTGACACAGGAAAGCAGATAGGCTTTTTGTATCGCGACTTTTTTCCTTTGCATTTCGGCCAGTGACGCCATCACCTGCACTGTATCGGGTCCGGATACATACGGCGTGACTTGGCTGAGGTCGAGCACGATTCGGGCCGCGTATTCGGCACTGGCATCCGGTCGGGGTGGATTCCTGGTCCAGTTCTCGATATCGTTTTCTGAAAAGCGCTCGACTCCTGTAGCCTTGAGACGCTGATGAACGCCTTTCAGGTAATCGATTGTGATCTTATCCACCGGAAACCAGCCTACGAGCGGTCCCCACTCGGTGGTCATGTTGGAAATCGTGAGACGTGCGTCCATGGAAAGGCTGGTGACGCCGAGACCGCTGAATTCGACTGCGGCATTCAGCACTTCGTCGTGGTTGTAGAGTCCGCACAGCGTGATGATGACATCTTTTCCAGTTGCGCCTGCCGGCAACTCGCCTTCCAGCACCACTTCAATCGAGCGCGGAATCTGCCACCAGAATTCGCCGGTGGCCCAGGCGGCGGCAGCATCTGTGCGGACAATTGGGGTGCCGATTGCACCCAAGGCACCGTACATATTGGAATGCGAATCGGACGCGACCACGAAGGATCCCGGAACGACGTAGCCGCGCTCGACCATGATCTGATGGCCGATGCCTGAGCCCGCAGGATAGAAGTCGATTCCGTGTTCCTTGGCAAACGCCTCAATAGCGCGATATTTCTCCTGATTGGCTTCGTCCTTGTTCTGGATGTCGTGATCGAGTGCGAAGACCAGCTGCTTTGGATCATGAATCTTTTTGGCGCCGATACCTTTGAACTTGCTCATCACGGCCGAGGTGTTGTCGTGAGTCATCACATGACGCGGGCGGATCGAGACGAAGTCCCCCGTGCGCAGTGGGCGTTTCGGTCCTTCAGCGAGATGAGTCTGTGCGATTTTTTCAACGATGGTTTGGGGCATGATTAATCCGGCCGAGCTAGGGTCGGCAACATTTATGGGTCGCTACTTTGCGCGGTTCTTTATAATACGGCCGCATTCGCCGTCGAACTCGATCTGCGTCCTCGCTTCGCTCGGCTAACGATCCTAATTGAGAACTCTTGGCACGGCTTAAGCCGTGCCCTTCCACGGTACTTGACATACTTAAGAGGGACTTAAGCCGTGCCCTTCGACGGCGCTTTAACGACATCAATTAGGCCGGTTTGTTGCTCTTTGTGGCCTTATGCGCTGTGTTCTTCGTTTTGACATCAGCCTTCATCAGTGCCATCAGCTTAGTTACGGAGGCCAGCTTATCCAAGTTCCAGATCGCATCTTTCAGCTTCTTCTGCGCACCCGTGGACAATATGCCTTCTGCCAGCGCCGCGAACTTCTCTTCGACCTCGGCGTCGCTCAATGGATTCCTTGGATCGCCTTTGGGATAATCCAATTGCTTGGTGAATGTCCGACCATCCGTGGTCGTGAGGTTCACAATCACCCGCTGCAGTGCGGGGAAAACTTTCTCGATCTCGGGGTCTGCCACTACTTCCACTTTCTTCAACTGCGCGCGAATCGTCGGATCCGTGATCTTCTTCATTTCAAATTGCACCGGCGTGACCTGACGATCCGCGATTGCGGCGGCAATCACGTATGGCAGCGAATGATCTGCAGTTTCTTTGGTGCGCGGATCATACTTGCTGGGATCGGAAAGGATGTCGGCGGCACGCGCCAGCGAGCGAATCTGGACCCTGGCCACGTGATCGGGCTTCAGGTCGCTCGACTTCACGATATCCAGCACGGCAGAGATCGGCGTATGGGTCAGCGCCTCGGTGGGGAAGGCCTTCATGCCGCATTGCGTGATGCGCCACGATTCGCCCAGGCCGTCGGTCAGGAAATTCAGCTTCCATTCTGGGCCGAAGCAATGCGTGAGCCCTTCTTTGCCGTCGACGACATGCTCCGGACCGGTGTAGCCCTTTTCCGCGAACAGAGCAGCCAGCACGCCGCTCTGCGTGGCCATGGGGTCGACGGTATTTTTCATCATTGTGAGCTTGCCAGCTGTGACCGCTCCTAGCGTGGCGTGGCGGCTGGCGGAGATGCCGATGGCGTGCTGAATCTGCTCCCAATCAAGATGCAGCATGCGTCCTGCGACAATCGGTGAAACGAACGCGGTGAGAGTAGCGTGATGCCAGCCGCGCTCGCGAATTCCAGGGAACGCAGCTTCGCAGAAACGCATTTCGAATTCGTGCCCGAGCACGAGGCCGACGATCAGTTCTTTCCCGCCGCTCTTCGCACGTTCGCAGCTAGCCAGAGCCGCGGGAAAGATATCCGACGGATGCGACGGGTCCTGCTTCCAATAAATGTCGTTGTAATCCATGCAGCGGATCATCAAGGCGTTTGCCAGGGAAGCCGATACTGCATCGATGCGCTTGCCAGTGCCGATCAGAGTGGCTGGGCCTTTGCCAGCGATTTCGTCGAGTACTTCGAGAGCAATCTTCACGTCGTGCTGCTGGTAGCCACCCAAGGCGCAGCCTAGGGAATCGAGCAGGAAGCGTTTGGCTTGATAGACAGCGTCCTGCGACAGGTGTCGGTATTCGAGCGCGGCCGCCCAGCGCGCCATCCTGGCGGTGACGGTCTCTTTGGTAGCGATGCCTTCTTTAGCGGACACGCTGGTCTCCTGATGTGACTCTTCTGCCGTCCCTACGGGACTCTGTCCTTTTTCCCATGCCTAACCCGGACTTACGTCCGGGGCTAAACTATGCCGCCTCTCTGAGGCTGAGTTCCGTTCATTTCACTTTCACGTTCTTGGGATTTTTGAACGGCAGAAACGCCATGAAGTCGGCGTGGTGGACAATGTAGGCTTCCGTGGTGCGCTTCACGAGATCGCCCTCTGCGGCATGCGCTGCGATGATGTGGCACACGGCATCGGGCACGCCGCACTCCAGCGCCAGCGCCACTCCGGTAAAAGGATGGCGCAGCGCCTCCCCACGTTCGCTTTGACGGCTCTTGCCGTCGGGGCCAAGCTCATACTCAAGCAATTTGCCCACATCGGCGAGAATCGCGCCTGCGACGACAGTGTCCATATCGATGGGAAGGGCGCGTCCCATAAACTCCTGCATGGCTTCGGCGCTTTGTCGTGCGATATGGACCACGCAGCGCTTGTGCTCCATGAAAGTAATGGGACAGTTAGGCACCAGCAGCGTGAAGGGAATATGGTTCAGGTCGGCGGGCTTCAGGGGACTGCGCTCCAGGGCTTTGATCCAAGTCTCAGTTACCTGCTGGCGCAGGATCTTGTCTTCGATCCACTGAATCTCCGGCCAGAGTTTTGCGACCGCCTCACGCATACGATCTGATAACCCCTCCAGAAAACCATCTAGCTTATCGTGCGGGCCAAGGGGACGTCGAGGGGCGGGGGAAGCGCAATGCTACCGTCCACAAAAAACCCGCCGATCCCGTGCGGGAGGATCAGCGGGTTTTTAGGGGAGGGGCGGGTTGCTTGAAAAATCACGCACGCAACCGGCCTGATCGCAGCGGGAATCCTAGACGCTGCGCGACCAATCCGCCAATCATCTTTTGCAGTAGACAGGACTGATTAACCCGAAAGGGAAGTTATTTCGATGGCGAGGGCAAAGTGCAACGCAGAGTACAGTTGGTGTGCTTTAGCGCACTATAATGCCCTGACCTATGCCTATTAGGGCAGGGACGAGGCTTGGCGACTGCGAGATCATTGCACCGCTAGGGGCGGGCGGCATGGGAGAGGTGTATCGCGCACGCGACCAAAGCCTGGGCCGCGAAGTTGCCGTCAAAGTGCTGCCGGAAGAATTGGCTTCAGACCGCGATCGGCTGCGGCGGTTTGAGCAGGAAGCGCGGGCAGCGGCGGCGCTCAATCATCCCAACATTCTAGCGGTGTATCGCTTCGGCACTACCGACAAGAACGCGGCCTACCTCGTCACCGAACTTCTTCAGGGGCAAACTCTGCGAGAGCGCCTAGAACAAGGCGAGATTCCGCGGCGTAAGGCGGTGGAATACGCTCTGCAGATAGCACGGGGGCTGGCGGCGGCCCACGAACGTGGCATTGTGCATCGCGATCTGAAGCCCGAAAACATCTTTCTGACCCGCGATGGCGTAGTCAAAATTCTGGATTTCGGGCTGGCCAAGCTGGTAGGGCCCGACGCCGCGGGCCTGAGCAATTCAGGGGCGACGGTGAGCGTCACGGAACTGGGCGTGGTGTTGGGGACGGCGGGTTACATGTCGCCAGAGCAGGTGCGGGGACAAGTAGTCGACCATCGTTCCGATATCTTCGGTTTAGGCGTGATCCTCTACGAGATGCTCTCCGGAAACCGGGCATTTCAGGGAGCCACGGCGGCGGATACCATGAGCGCAATCCTCAAGGAGGAACCGGCAGAGCTTTCGGGGACGCGCCGCAATCTTCCTCCGGCGCTAGGACACATCGTGCATCGCTGTCTAGAGAAGGACCCGGCGGAGCGATTTCAGTCAGCACGCGACCTGGCCTTCAATCTGGAGTTGCTCAGCCGTGAGGAAAGTGGGAGCGGCGCAGCGCTGGCGCTTCCGGCAAAAAAGGGACGAGGGTGGCTGGTGCCAGTCTTGGTTGCGTTATTGGCGGCGGCCGGACTTGGATTCCTGGCGGCACGGGCAGTCAGGTCACGGTCGGATAATTCTCTGCCGATCGAGTTAAAGCGGTTGACTGACTTTGTAGGCATGGAAGAATTTCCGGCATTGTCGCCTGACGGCAAGTCGATAGCGTTTACCGCCGACGTGGGAGGACGAAGGCAGGTTTGGGTGCGTTTGCTGGCTGGAGGCAGTCCGCTGCAGGTGACGCATGACGATGCCGACCACCAATACCCACGCTGGTCGTCGGATTCGTCGTCGCTGATTTATTTCTCTCCTTCCAGCGAACCGGACGGGCAAGGGAAGATCTGGCAAATTCCCGCGTTGGGAGGAACGGGACGGCCGCTGCTGACCAGCCTGACGGGCGCTGACCTGAGCCATGACGGCAAACACATTGCCTATTTTCACTCCAACCAAGGGGAACTTGAGCTAGATATAGCAGACGCGGACGGCTCGAACTCCCGTCGGCTGACGGTGCTCCCGACTGAGTACATCTATTCCGACCTGCGCTGGTCTCCGGACGACCGAAAGTTGGGATTCGAGAGAGGCCGAACCTTTGACTATGACATTTTCTATGTGCCGGTAGAAGGAGGCGCTCCGCAAGCAATCACGCAGGACCAGACTCCTCTGGCGGGCTTTGCCTGGTTGCCCGACGGGTCAGGGGTGGTCTACAGCTCTTCCCGAGGCGACACCGTCCTCTATCTGCGGACCATGAATCTCTGGTCCGTCCAATCTGGAGGAAAGAATCTACGGCAGCTCACGTTCGGGGAGACCTCTTACATTTCGCCCGATCTCGATCAGCGCGGTAACCTGGTCGCCACCCGCAGGCAAATCCAGTTTGATGTTTGGCGTTACCCGGTTGATGGCAGCCCCGCAGAGAATGTTCGCCATGGCACCCAGATCACGCACCAGACCGGGGCGGTGCAGACTCCATCCGCTGGCCCCGGGGATCACGAACTCGTTTATCTGAGCGATAGCGGGGGCCATGGCAATCTGTGGGTGCTGAATCTCGAAACTCAGCAGACTCGCCAGGTCACCTTCGAACACGATCCGCAGGTCACGATCGGGGTGCCCGTCTGGTCCCCGGACGGGAAGTACATAGCCTATGTGAAGCGCGGCCTCAAAGGCTGGAACGTCGATCTCTGGTTGATGAACCCAGACGGAAGCAATGCTCACAAAGTTTCGGACGGCGGTGGTTGGGCCTGCTGGTCACCAGACAGTCGATGGCTGTATTTTTCGCCTCCCACCCAGAATGCATTTCGTATAGAGAAGATCTCGCCTGAGGGCGGCACGCCGATGGTAGTTCGCGAAGAAGGACAGAAGCCGGCGGTTGATGCCGAAGGAAGACTTTTCTTCGTCCTGAGTTTGCCGGCGCTGAACGGTCTGTCGGATATGGAGATACTGGTAGCCAATCCGGAGAATGGCCCAGCACAGAAGGTGGCGCGAATTTCAGGATCGCGGTTGTCGAAGTCGGTGCTTATGCAGCCGATCCTCTCCCCGGATGGCAAGTGGCTAGCCGTCCTGTTGACCGATGGACCGACCACGAATATATGGGCGCAGCCCACCGCTGGTGGCGAGATGCGGCGCATCACGGATTTTGGGACTCAAGCGACATTTATTGGTCGGAGAGTTTCCTGGTCGTCCGATGGACACTCCATCTACGCCGCAGTGGGAAAAGGCGAGGCGGACATCGTACAGTTGAGCAATCTGAAGCCCTAGCGAAGGTATATGTTCATGAAGATGACAGCAGCTGTTGTCGTGGCGCTAGCACTGGCAGGCACTTCGCTGGGCCAATCCGGCGCGTCCGAAGGCGAGAAAATTGTGATCCAGACCGCTTCTCTGCCGAAGGGTTTTCTGCGGCAGCCGTACCGCTACCAGTTGGAGGCCAGGGGAGGGATCACGCCATTCAAGTGGGAAGTGAGCAACGGTGCGCTGCCTCACGGCATAACCTTGAGCGACGACGGAATTCTGAGCGGTATCCCAACCGAAGGCGGCCAGTTTCACTTTGGAGTGGCGGCCACCGATAGTGCCAAGCCGCCCCATCAGCGAACCCAGGCGTTGGAGTTGGACATCGTGGCGCCGCTGTTGCTGCAGTGGAGCCGATATCCCAGGATCACGGGGCAAAGAGTGGAGTGCGCCATCAAGCTATCAAATCAGACCGGGCAGGACTTCGACCTTACGGTAATCGCGCTGGCGGTGAATGAGATTGGACGAGCCACCGCGATTGGCTATCAGCACTTCACGTTGAGCAAAAATACCATCGATTTCGAGATCACTTTTGCAGAGAACTTGCCGCGTGGAGCCTACGACCTGAACATAGATGCGGTGGCGGAGGTGGAGGCGATCAACACCATTTATCGCGCGCGATTGGTGACGGGTGACAAACTGCAGATATTGCAAGGACCATAAAAAAGGCTAGTGGTCAGCGCTGGTTCTTAGTAACCAGTATGGGGGAAGGGCGGTCGAGCCGCAATCGACTGGCCACTAACCACGAGTCGCCAAAAATAAGAATCCCGAGGTGATGTTAGACTCATTCGTCTCGGCCAGTAGCTCGCTTTTAGACCCTCGCTGACCTGCTCTCGTTGCTTCCCTTGCGGGCCGCTACGCGCGATCATCACTCGGGCTCCGGGCTTGCCGCCAACCGGATAAACCAGTCTGACGCCTCGGGATCCTATCTTGCCTTCAACATATCTTCTTGTTCGCCTCGACCAGCGCTTTGCTATAGACCCTCGCTTGCCTTCCCTCAGGTCATTTTGCAATGCAGAGGGTGACTTCGCTTGAGCCCCGGACGCCGCACCAACCGGGTAAACTTCAGAAGCTGTCAAAGAACGAGTATGTTTTTACTCTTCTCATTTCTAGAGTCAATAAAAAACACGACATTGCATCTTCTTTGCTTGCAATGGAGTGCAGGCCTTCCACAGCCATGTGCAGCAGATATTGTGCAGGTCGCGGATGCTAGGTGGGCAACGACTCCTCGGCGGCGAGTTTTTGTGAGCATCCATGCGCAGGCGTCCTTGGGATGCCTGGAGAGAGGATTGTTACGGAATTGTGAAAATCTCAGCGAAAACCGCGCTGGATGTGGCTTCGGAGTTTGTCCTGAAATCTATTGTTGATGTAGGCGCGGGCGTCCCAGCCCGGCTGTGCCCGTTCGGGCCTGTACGTGTACGTGCCTACATCGCTCCAGCATCGGGTAGAATGCCGGATTCCGAGGTAGGAACTTAAAGACGGGGAGTTAACCGCTGTCTCATGTCTGATGATTTCACAAACGCCGAATCGGCTGCGAAGTTCCTGCTCTCGCAGTCCCGACTGTGCCCTAAGATCGGACTTGTTCTGGGCTCGGGGCTGGGTGGCTTCGCTGACGAGCTCTCGGATGCAACGCGCATTCCGTACACCAACATTCCATTTTTTCCGCGATCGACAACGGTGGGACACGCCGGGCAGATGGTGATCGGCAATTCCGGCGACATTCCCGTCGCCGCGATGCAAGGACGTGTTCATCTTTACGAAGGTTACTCGGCCCAGGAAGTCGCTTTCCCGATGCGGGTGTTCGGCCGAATGGGCATTCGGGCAGTGATTCTTACTAACGCGGCGGGCGGGGTCAGTCTTGAGTACAAACAGGGCGCGCTGGTTATTATCACGGACCATATCAACCTGCAGGCGCAGAATCCACTGATCGGACCGAACGACGAACGCTTTGGTCCTCGCTTTCCTGACATGACGCAGGCGTACTGGAAACCCTATCGCGAAGTCGCCCAGCAAGCCGCCAGCAGGCTAGGCAAGACGGTCTATCAGGGCGTGTATGCCGCGCTGGCCGGCCCAAGCTATGAGACTCCGGCCGAGATTCGCTATCTGCGTACGATCGGCGCGGATCTGGTAGGGATGTCTACGATCTCCGAAGTCATCGCAGCCCGTCACATGGGAATGAAGGTGCTGGCAATTTCCTGTGTAACCAATATGGCGGCAGGAATCCTTGACCAGGTACTCAATCACGAAGAGGTTCTTGAAACCACCAAGCGAGTGCAGGGAGATTTCGTGGCTCTGCTGCGCGCCGTACTGCCGGAAATTGCGCCGGATGTGGAAGGATAGCGAGCGACGTGGATGCGCGGGCGAGGGCCCTTCGACTTCGCTCAGGTCAGGTCCGCGCCACAGATGCCATCCCGATCAGAAAGTGAACTTTGCCGCCAACTGCATCACCCGCGGTCCGCCGCCGCCTAGGCCGGGATTGGTCTGGGCTTGATCGGGCGTTTGAGTGATCAATCCTTGGCTGGCCGATGCTCCCGTGGGCGTCCCATCCGCGTTGAATGCCGGGCTCACGAAGAAGCTGGGTAGCGCGAAATTGGGATGGTTGAAGATGTTGAAGAACTCCGCCCGAAGCTGCAGGTTCAGCCGCTCGAAGAGCCGAGTGTCCTTCGATATGGCAAAATCCGCGCTCCAGAAATGTGGTCCGTAAATCGCGTTGCGTCCCAGGTCCCCGAAGCTGCCCTGAGGGTTGGCCGCGGTCGCGTCGAGTGGTTGCGCAAAGGCGTTGCCGTTAAGATAACCAATCACGTCCGGCGCCGACTCCCAATTGGAATTGATCGGGTTCACCCTCGGTATCAGATCCGGCCGTTGGTGAAAATTCGACGGGCTGGGAAATTGGTCGAACGACGCGCCGCTTGTATCGTTGGCGCTTACGATGGGCACAGGGCGGCCGCTCTGCGCTGTCACAATAGTGTTGAACAGCCAGCCTTCCCCGAGTTTTCTCGGCCCGGGGAGGGGCGGAAGCTGGTAAGTGAAAGCGGCCGTAAAGCGGTGGCGCGCATCGAAATTCGAAGGCCCGCGGTCCGCTGCCAGATCGAAACCATTCTGTGGGAAGGCGACCGTGGAAAAATTATAGTCAATTCCGTCCGAGGCGTCGTCCAGAGACTTGGAGAACGTATAGCCCGCGAACCCAGTTAAACCGTGCCAGTTGCGCGAACGCAGCGTCGCCTGCAATGCGTGGTAGGACGAGGAAGTGAGCGGCGAAAGCGAATCCATGGCGCCATAATTTGGGTTGGGGCGATTGCCTAGATAGTCCGGCTGGTTAATGTCCAGCAGGCGCACCAGATGGGTTCCTTTACCCCCTACGTAGCCAAGTTGTAGGGCGAAATCTTGTGACAGAGCCCGTTCAATATTCAGGTTCCAGTTCTGCGAATAGGGAGTAGGAAAATTTCGCGGCGTCACAAAAACGCTGCAAAATGATCCCGGGCATGGACTGGCAGTCGGCGTAAACACCGGCCCAGGAGTGCTGCCGTTGAAGGCCCCTGCATTGAAGTTGAAGGGTAAAACTGCGGCTGGCCCAATAGGGTTTGTGATCAGTCCCGCCGAAGTTGTGAAGTTCGCAATCAGCAAATCCTGGGGAACATTGTCGTAGTAGATCCCGTAACCGCCGCGCAGCACGGTTTTGGCCAAAGCGTTCCAGGCAAATCCCAGTCTGGGGCCAAAATTGTCCAAGTCACGCCGATAAGCACCATTGACGCCGTCTGTACCGACCAGCGCAAGGTTGCCATCGCGTCCCAGGTTTGAAAGCAGGTTGTGCGCCTCGCTCAACGGGCCAAAGTATTCCCATCTCAAGCCGTAATTTATGGTTAATTTGGAGTTGGCTCGAAAATCGTCCTGCGCAAAAAAACTCAAGCCATTGTTGTAGGTTGTGCGCTGAGTATTGCCTGCATTGGCGGACACGGAAAAAGGTGATCCCAAGTAGAAATTCGCCAGCGTGGTGATGGCGGGATCGCTGCATTGCGCCGCCGTGAAAGTCGCGGGGCAAATTCCGCTTCCTCCGGCGCCAAAGGTTGAGGAGCCGAATTCAACCTGCCCTCTCGACAGACTGTCGTTAAAGCTCTCGATGATGATTCGGCGAACCTCTCCACCGAACCTGATCGTGTGCCGACCCTTCAACCAAGTGAAATTGTCGAGAACCTGAAAGCTTCCGCTGGTGCGGCCATGCGGAAGAAAAGCGCTGGCACCCAGGTTCTCAAAGGTGCCGCCGAAGTCGACCTCCGGCACGCTTAGCAGACCGGTACCAAAATCAATGCCGATGGAATTTGGGTTGAAGTTGATGTCCTTCGGCTCGAACGATGTACGGTAGCGGCTGTAGCCGAAGCGTACCTCATTGATCTTAGTAGTGCTCACGGTGGAAAGCAGGCTGGCGGAGACCACCTGCACCCGGGCCGGCGACGTCTGAGCAAACCGGGCCAGGCGGGAGGCAGCTCCAGTTCCCAGACCACCCAAGGGGAAAATCTGGGTGCTCTGGGAGAAAGCATAGCGCCCGGTGAGCGATTGGTTGGAGCTGAGCTGGTGATCGATCTTGGCGATAAGATTGTTGCCATCGTTCTTGTCCGCCACCGTGCCGGGCACCGTTCCCACACTCCCGTTGGAGCCGGTGGGCGCGGGGAAGAAACCCAAAAGATTGGTCAACGCGCTACTAGGCGTGATTCCATTGGCTAGGGCCAAAGTCTGCGCGTTCGTAATCTGCGTTTGAGTCGGCACCAGGAAAGTGAAGTCGGAACCTACGCGCTCGCGCTGCCCTTCGTATGCGCCAAAGAAGAAGGTCCTGTTTTTGATGATGGGTCCACCTAACGAGCCGCCAAACTGATTGTTCTTGAATCCGGTCTTGAGGGCAGGGTCGCGATTGAAATAGTTTCGGGCATCGAGCGCGCTGTTGCGCAGGAATTCGAAAGCGGAGCCATGGAGCTGATTCGTCCCGGACTTGGTCAGAATGTTGATCACCGACCCGCTGTTCCGCCCATATTCAGCCGCGAACTGTGACTGCAGATTGAATTCCTGAATGGCATCAATCGGCAGCAGTGACGCGGGCGCTCCACCGATGCCCGTCTGGTTTAGCGCGGAATTGTTGAAAAAAGGATCGTTGTTGTCGGTTCCGTCAAGGGTGTAATTGTTAGACCGGTCGCGGTTACCGTTGATGCTGAACTGTCCAAATCCACTCTGCACGGCGGCGACTCCAGAAGGCTCGACAGTCGCACCTGGTACCAATGCCACCAGCTTGCCAAAGTCACGGCCGTTGAGCGGAAGTTCGGTAACCAGCTTCTCGTCCACCACCTCGCCCAGTACATCGCGCGAGGTCTCAATGACGGGCGCCTCGCCCGTGACCAACACTTGCTCGACTTTTCTTTCGAACTTGGTCAAATCGAAGTCGGCGGTGGTGTCGAGGCCAACATTCACAACGACGTTTTGGGCCGCGGTCGAAAGTCCCGTGGATTCGACTAGCACCACGTACTCACCGGCGGGCAGTTCTGCTAATACGTAGGCGCCATCCGCGCCGGTGATGGTTCCGCGGACCAGTCCAGTCGCGTCGCTCTTGGCCGTCACCTTGGCGCCAGCGACCACGGCTCCGCTGGGATCGGAAACCTTGCCGCGGATGGAGCCGCGATAGCTCTGCGCCAGAAGAAGATACGGGATAAGCAGCACCACAGCCAGAACGATCCGTCTTTTGAGTTTTGAGCATTTAACGTCTGCCTTGGAATTGGCTGCGAATAACGAGCTGCTCATATGCTTTTCTCCCAGGATATACATTGAACTCTATTAGAGACTCAAGTAGTGCTGCAGGTTGAGAAGGAAGCCAGCCGAACTCGCGATTGTTGCGTCGCCACTAGCGCGACGCCTCGCGCGGTTCGCCCAGATCCCGTTCGACTACGCTCAGGGCAGGCTTTCACTGCGCAAGGAACGCTTGCTCAGGATGACAACCAAACCGCACCACCACGAACTACCGATGCTTGACTTTTGCCTCGTGATTCGGTTTTCAGTTTTTTGCGCGCGGGATAAAAATCGGCACCGGCGGCTTGATCCCATAAGTCGATGTAAAGCTGCCCTGGTTTACCGCCAGGCCGACGTGTCCACGTGAGTCAATATATAGAAGCGGCTTCTTCAGCGGCACGTCGCTAAAGGTACGCACGAAGGGCAGATCCGTCTCCGTGTTTCCGATAGAGACTCGTACATTCTGTCCGCGATCATAGCCCAGCTTGAGAAAGTCTTCGCCGCTGATGTTAGTGACCAGATTGCCGTAGGGGCCGTCGGTTGCGATGACCTCACCACTCAAGCCGCGTGGATCGAGTTTCGATGGAGCGAGGTCGAGCCGAACCAGTTTGTTCACATCGAGCTCCGGACCAACCTGAATCCAATTGTCGCCGCGGGCAAGATGAGCGCCTGCTGGCGAAAAAATGTCGCGTCCGTGGAAGGTTGAGGACAGGGCGGCTCCGATCATCCAATCACGATTTGTGATTTCTCTGGCGGCTTCAATTCCATCGCGATCCTGGACCAGGGTCATCAGGCCATTATCAGGAAGGACAAAATATTGCCCATGTTTCGATTTCACCACCACCGCTTTGCGGGTGCTGCCCACGCCGGGATCGATGACCACCACAAAAACTGTTCCCGCCGGATAGTACGGGCTTGCCCCATAGAGGAACCGCGCCCCGTCAAGAATCGAAAAGGGCGTGACTTGGTGAGTGAGATCCACGATGCGCGCCTCAGGAGCGACGGAATACATGACGCCCCTGCAGATGGCGACAGAATCGTCCAACACGCCAAAGTCGGTCATGAAAACAATGGTGGGCAGGGCATTCGCGGCGGTTGATTGGGCGACTGCGGCCGGCTTGCCGCTCCCAAGCAGGATAAAAAGAACTATCAGCGATGGCAGGATTCGATGCTGATTGGGAAATCGTAAGGTCAAGGTTCTCGGCTCCAAGAAAAATCAACTGTTTAGTACGATCTAACAGAAATGCAAGTTGCGCCGTACTCGAATTCAAAACTGATATTGAACTCTATGCAATTCGAGTAAGGTCTGACATTGTAAACGCTGGCTTCGCGGAACAGAAGCGTTCTTCCGGCCCGTCCGGTGGGAGATGTGACGCGAGTCCGGCAGCCCGTCTATAATCCCTTGGCAGCAGCTTCTCGATCGTTATTTCAGGAGGTGTCATGTCTCAGTCCATTCCGGAAAAGTATCGTGATCTGTTCAGCAAGCGCGCTTTCGCAAGTCTCGGTACGCTGATGCCGGACGGCAGCCCTCAAGTGACGCCGGTATGGTGCGACATGGAAGGTGACTACGTGGTTTTCAACTCCGCCAAGGGCCGGCAGAAGGACCGCAATGTGCGCCGCAATCCGCGTGTCGCGCTGACCATTATCGATCCGGACAATCCCTATCGTTACCTCGAAATCCGCGGCCGGGTGGTGGAAATCACCGAGCAAGGGGCCGATGCCCACATCGACAAGCTGGCCAAGAAATACCTCGGAGTGGATAAATATCCGTACCGCCAAGCCGGAGAAACGCGCGTGATATACAAGGTCCAGCCTGAACACGCGAACGCGATGGGTTGAAGAGGAGACACGAAAAAAGGGAGAGTAGTTCATGGATCGCCGGGCTTTCCTGGCAAACTCCGCGCAAATTGCCTGTCTATTAAAACTGGATCCGGCGCGCATTCTTGCGCAGGAGGCCGGCATTATTCCGGCGATCGCTGATCTTTATCACAGGACGTTGGTCATCGATGCGTGCGCTGCCATCAGAGCGGACTCCTTCGATCTGCCCATTAAGCCGGAGATCACAAAACAGGCGCTTGAAGCGGGAGTGAGTGCGATCAACTGGACAGTCTCGCTGCCGGAATTCGAAGACACCGTCTCGTATATTGCGTTCGTCAACGGGATTGCTGAGAGCGATCCTGCGCACTGGTCAGTGGTTCGCCGCCATTCCGACCTCGACCAGGCCAAACGCGAGCAAAAAATCGGCATCATGCTGGGATTCCAGGAAACCCAGTGCCTGGGATCGAATTTGGATCGCCTCGAGGTGTTCCGGCGGCTCGGGGTTCGTATCATTCAGCTGACTTACAACAATCGCGGACTCTATGGCGATGGCTGCTTGGAGCCCGGCAATGCTGGACTGAGCAAGCTGGGACACGCAGCTATCAGCAAAATGAATGACCGGGGCATCGCCGTTGACCTGAGCCACTGCGGCCAGCGCACCAGCGCTGAGGCCATCGAGGCCTCCAGCAAACCTGTGCTCTTTACTCACGTTGGGTGCTATGCAGTTCATCCGCATCCCCGCAACAAGGAAGACCGCGAACTGCGGTTGCTGGCGGATCACGGCGGGGTAGCCGGGATCTACTTTATGCCGTACCTGGTGGCCAGCCCAATTTCTCCGACACGCGAACACGCCCTCCAGCATCTGGACCACGCCCTGAAAATTTGTGGGACCGACCACGTGGGAATTGGGAGTGACGGCATTCTGGACACCTATCCGAACACACCTGAGCAACGAAAAGCATTCGCGGAGCACATCGCCAGCCGGAAAAAGTCAGGGGTAGCCGCTCCCGAAGAGGACCGCCCGCCATACTCGCCAGATTTGGATCGAACCGATCGCCTGGAAATCATCGCTACCGGTTTGAGCAAGCTGGGATACTCATTTGAGGTGATCGAAAAAGTTTTAGGCAAGAACTTCTATCGGGTATTGAGAGAAACTTGGGGTGCAGAATGAGAAAGTAGCGAGGAGAGGTATTCGGTTACTCGTTCGCTCTCGCAATTTCTAAGACCTTGTCGCCCTTGCCAACCAGAACCACGTCCGCCATCCCAATAAACAAGCCGTGCTCCACGATGCCGGGCATCCGCTCCAGTTCGCGAGCCAGGCCGTCGGGATCGGAGATTTGGCCGAAGTGGCAGTCCAAAATGTGGTGACCTTCGTCGGTGATGAAAGGCTTCCCCGAAGAATTCACCCGTAACCGGACCGACGCGCCCAACGCGGTAATTTTTTTTGCCAGCAGAGCCTGTGCGAAAGGAATGACCTCCACGGGCAGCGGAAATTCCCCCAGCATGGGAACTTGTTTGCTGGAGTCCACGATGATCACGTATTTACGCGATGCGGATCCGATGATTTTTTCCCGCAGCAGCGCGCCGCCACCCCCTTTGATCAGCCGAAGCTTGGGGTCAACTTCATCGGCTCCATCAATGGTGACGTCAATCTGCTGAAACTCGTCGAGGGTGGTCAGTGGGATTCCTAAGCCAGCCGCCAACTCCTTGGTGGGAACTGAAGTAGGAATTCCCCGAATCTTCAGTCCAGCTCGCACCCGCTCGCCGAGAAGGTTGACAACATGCACCGCGGTCGAGCCTGTTCCCAGGCCAACGATATCTCCGTCGTGTACAAAGCGCAGGCTGGCGCGCGCCGCTGCTTCTTTTTCACTTTCGCTGGCCATGCTGATTGATTCGCAAGCTCGCGACCGCTTACTCTACCGCGTTCCCGGCCAACGCACCAAACTGGTTGTCATCCTCAGTGCAGCGAGGACCTGCAGGCCTCGGCTGACGCCGCAATCATCTGCTGGCCACCTGAGCTTGACCGAAACGCTGGGTGGCGTAACCCACAATTATCCCCAGAATGCCGCCCGGCAACATGATTTCGAAATAATAGTGTTTGCCAGCGGGATTCGGCATGGCGGCCACGGCGAAAGCAAGAATCAAGCCGACGGCGAGCCCGAAGATGATGCCTAGTGGCAGGGAATTCACTTTCTTAGCGAAATAGCCGATGAGCACACCGGTGATCAGGCCTTTGAAAGTGGATCCAATAACGATGCCCAGCAGTTGTGACCGCACCTCGGGCGTGAACCATGCCGTGAGGCCGTCGAAAATGCCCAGAAGTCCGCCCAGCAGCAATCCCAGCACTATCTTGTTCATGTGACCTCCTGGCGGAATTGTGTCCGCCAAAGGTTCTATTCAACGCCGCCGAGAAATTCTTTAGGCTTCTCGCGCTACAGGAACACTACCGAATTCGCCACATGATTAACAAAGCGCGCATCACAATATAGGCGAGGACCAGCAATAGCCAGGCGCTATTCTTGGCCGCCCATCGCCACAAGGGCGCGAAAGGACCCTCGGGATACGCGCTGACCGGCAGTCCATCCAAGTAATGTGCCACATCAGTTGCCAGCTCCTCTACCGAGCCATACCGCTGTTGTGGTTCTTCTGCTGACGCCTGACGGCAGATCGCGGATAGCGCTTTTGGTACCCGGTTAGGGAAAGGATGGGCTAAGAGGAATTTCAATATTGCCGCCAACGAATAAATGTCTGCACGTTGATCGACCCTGGCGACCTCCCCGCGAGCTTGCTCTGGAGCCATATAGCCGGGCGTACCCAGAATCACGCCATGGGAGGTGCCGGTCGCATGCTTTACTCGAGGCGCGTCTGGGTGCGGCCTTTCTTCGCCGATCGGATTCTTTGAGCCCAGCAGTTTCGAGAGCCCCCAGTCCATCACCAGCACTTCACCAAAAGGTCCGATCATTACATTCTGCGGCTTCAGGTCGCGATGCAACACGCCGCGAGCATGAGCAAATGACACCGCTTCACAGATTCTCCGGAAAATTCGCAGTCGGTCCGGCACTCCTCCCAGTTCCGCGGCGCGCTGATCCAGTCGGTGGCCCTGCACCAACTTCATGGTGTAGAACACGCGGCCGTCGGGCAGAGTCCCCACGTCGTGCACCGGGACAATTCCGGGATGCTCCAGCTGTGCGATCACCTTGGCCTCGCGCAGCAGTCGGGCTGCGAGTTCACCGCCGGAATCGGCGAATCCGATCACCTTGAGCGCCACTTGCCGCGTGAGTATAGTGTCTTCGACGCGATACACACCGCCCATACCGCCCTGGCCAAGCTTATCCTGCAACAGGTAACGAGTGCCGCTGAGATCGGGCGCGTCGGCGGCGGCACGCAGGCGGTCAAGCGCGGAATCTGAGAGCCACTTCATGGGGACGCCGGTTTTCACGGAACATCAATACCCAACAGGGTGCGCGCCTCGCGGCGGAATTCATCGTCGTTGGCGGTCATCTCCCGGAGTTGCTCCAGCACGATGCGGCGAAATTCGCGGCGAGCGTAGGCCAGATAGTTAGTGACGTCAGACGCCTTCAATCCAAACTGACGACCCACCTGTTCATAGGTCAACTTCTTGCCGCCCTCCTCGATGTCGTAGAGTTCCAGCAAGCGAAACCGCGTCTGTTTGCCCCGCTCCTCACAGTCCTGCCGCAAACGTTCCAGTGCAAGGCTAAAAACACTGCGCACCCACTCTCTCGCGAAGAAGTCGTCCATCGTTTCGGGCGACGGTATTTCGATTTGCTGCAATTCACCCTCGGCCGATTCGAAATCAAGGGAAAGAATCTGGAGCTCGCCGCCGCGCTTCAACCGATGGGCAGCTTTCTCCTGGTTCGCGACCAGCCGATCGACGCATACCCGTAGAAATGTGCGTAGTCGCGCCCGGCTCGGATCGTAGCTTTCGAGGAAATCGTTTTCCAGCAGGCGCGCGAAAAACTCCTGCGTCAGGTCCTGAGCCTCTTCGTTGTCCTTCCGCCAACGAAGGCGGATGTACTTGTACACCGGCTTCCAGTATGCGGCAATCAGCGTATTGAGCGCGCGCTGACGCTCCTCGACCTGGCCGCTCCGTGCCGCCAGAATGAGCGACCAGCGTGTCGCGGGGAAATTCCCATTAGCGCCGACATTGCGTGCATCCGGCATACGTTCGGAGCGCGTCCGCGAGAAGCGAAACGGAGTGTACGACCCGCAATGCTGAGGTGACAAGGCGCGACACACATAACAAGACAATTGCCCATTGTTTTACTTTGGCCTACCTCACGCATACCATATTGCCGGGCTCGGGTACGGTCTCATCAACAAAATAAGAGAACAAGAGAGAGGAACAGAGAGAGGAACACCAATGAGAAAGCATACCGCTATGGCTGCGGCTTGAAGTGGGCCACCCCAAAGAGCTTTTACTGTACCTTCGCGTACTCTGCTTTGGCTTGATGCAGGACAGGAATGTCTGGGTCGGCGTTCTTCCAGATGCCGAAAAAGTTCTGGTAGGCGACGCGGCTGTTCGCCTTATCGCCTTGCAACGCGTAGGCGCGGGCCATGCCGAGATGGGATAAAGGTACAACGGGATCGGCGCCAATAAAGCTCTTCACATCCAGGACGCGCTGATATGCCTGGACAGCGTCAGCGGCCCTTCCGGCTTTCAGGTATGCATTCGCGCGAACATACAACACGCTCGAGTTCACGCGGGCATAGACCATGGCGTTGTCCAGCAGATCAATCGCCTTCGCAGGATTTCCATGATTCATTTCAATCTGGGCTTTCACCAGGGGCACATTCACAAACTGCACCAGGGTGTCGTAAGGACGGTTTTTGGCAACGTCGTCCGCCAACTTTGCCGCTTTTTGATCGTCGCCAGTGAGGGCCAGGGCGAAGGCTGAATTCAGCACTACGTTGGGTGACTGCGAGATCTTTAAAGCCTGTGCCGCACTGTCGCGTGCCCGGGAGGGGTAGAGAAACATTGCCTCGCCCCCGGCCTCCTGAGTGTACTCGTTAGCGATCACCTCTTTCAGGCCGAGCCGCTGGGCAGCTTCTCGGTTCTTCTGTCCGAAATCGAGCGCCTGCCGCAGTTGTCCATTGAAGGCGGCCATGCCAGCCTCGAATCCAAAGAGGATGGCTTCGCCGGCAGGCCCGCTCTTTGCTGCCAGGTCGAGTTCGTGATCCATGGCCGGGATGTCATTCTGCAGCCATAAGATTCCGCCCAGCTGGAGGTGGGTGGTATATCCGGCAAGTTTGCGCTGCAAAGCCTGGTTTAAGGTAGCTTTGGCCTCTTCCAATCGGCTGAGCCCGACGTAAGCGTTGGCCACGTTGGAATATCCGCTCAGACCGCCAGGATCGAGTTCGACTGACTGCCGGGCGTTATCCAGCGCGTTCTCAAACTGGCCTAATTGGTTATAAATGGCGGCAAGGTTCGTGTACGGAATCGAATCTCGCGGATAAGTCTGCTTGTAGAGCTCGAGGGCCGTGATTCCCTTGTCCAGCTGTCCGGAATCGGCGAAGTAGTGTGACATGATGTAAAGCTTTTCGTGCTCGCTCGCGCGGTCGCGTAACTCGAAGGCTTTTTGCCGATTCTGTTCCGAAAGTTCGGTTTGACCCAGGTTGTTGTATACCGCTCCCAAGCGCGCGTAGGCCATGGCGAAGTTCGGATCCAGTTCCACGGCCCGCTGATAAAGTGGCAGGGCCGCCAGTTCATCGCCGACCTGGTGCCTAGCGTCTCCCAGGCTGAGGGCCTTGAGCGCCTCCAGCGAGGAGGTAGTGGCCTCGGACAAAGGCTTGTCGTATTTCTGTACCGAGCCTAAAGACTCTCCCAGCTTTCTACGCAAGTCGGAGCCAGCCTCGTGCAGCGAGTTCAGCACATCTTCTTTTTTGCCTGCCTGGACCTCTTCCCTGGCCAGGGAGTCTCCGGTGGCCGCGTTCACCGCGTCCAGGCTGATCACGTATTGGCTTCCCATGTTGGCGATCGAGCCATTCAACATCGCCTTGATGCCATTGCGTTGGCACACCTCGCGTCCTACCTCGCTGGTGATGCGCTCATCGGGTGGGCGACCCATAAATTGCAAGGTCTGCCTCACCTTCTGTTCGGGGAAGACGTTGAGATAGGGTGACTGCTCGAGATCGACCGCCAGCGCTTTCTTGAGCGCGCCATCAAACACCGGATCGGCGGTGGTGTTGACGAAGTCTGTGAGCAGGATCGCGTCTTTCTCAGTCATCACGGCGCGGCCACGGCGAGCGAAAAACGTCATCGCCAGACCGACGACCGAGACGACTACCACGGCCATCACGACGTAGTTCCAGAGATTGCGACGGCCGGCCGGAGGCACCGTTCTCCCCCGCAGAACACCCGACGAAGTTGTAGCCGCGGAGGTCACGCCGGACTCGGTATCACGTTTCAGGCGTTTCAGGTCGGCGCGCACCTCAGCCGCACCCTGGTAGCGGAGGTCGCGATCCTTCTCCAGAAGTTTGTTGATGATGTCTTCGAGTTGGAACGGAACGTCCGGGTTCAGCCGGACAGGGGCGACCGCTGGCCGGTTGAGAATGGCGTCGAAGATGACGGGCGCTGTGTCACCACGGAAGGGCAGCGAGCCAGTCGCCACCTCATAGAGTACGGCGCCGAAAGAAAATAAATCGGTGCGGGTATCCAGTTCCTTGCCCCGCGCCTGCTCCGGAGACATGTAAGCGACCGTGCCTACTGTGGAACCGGGGCTGGTCAGCAGGTCGCCGCCCACGGTGTCCGCCGTTGCAGCCGAACCGAGGGTCGGGCCACCCAGCAAAATTTCCGGCTTGAGAGTCTGCTTGGCGAGGCCAAAGTCCAACACCTTCGCTTGATTCCGAGTCGTAACAAAGATGTTCGCAGGTTTGATGTCGCGATGAACGATGCCCTTGGCGTGAGCTGCGTCAAGAGCGTCTGAAATCTGGATGGCCAGCTCTAAAAGGACGTCGATCTCCAGGGGCTGTTTTCCGATACGCTGTCTGAGCGTCTGGCCCTCCAGCAGCTCCATCGCAATAAAATAGCGGCCTCCGACCTGTCCAATTTCGTAAATGGTGCAGATGTTGGGATGGTTCAGAGCGGAGGCGGCCCGCGCCTCGCGCTGGAAGCGTTCAAGAGACGCTGGGTCCTTTTCCAATTCCTCCGGCAGAAACTTCAGGGCGACGTGACGGCCAAGGTTGAGGTCTTCAGCCTCATACACCACGCCCATGCCGCCGCCGCCGAGCTGGTGCAGGACGCGGTAGTGAGAAATGGTCTCGCTGATCATCAACCGGACAGCTCCCAGGAGATTTTCCGATGGTAGGCTGCGCAAGCAGCCAAGTCAACGCGGGCCCCGCCGAGGATACCGTCCGACGGCAAAATCAAACCTCCTAAGCGCAAAGAGCGCCGTCCGCAAAGAAACCCACCATGGATGCGGATCAGGGCACTACTCAATCAAGTAACCCATTTCTTTGCCGGCCAGGCGCCCACCAACGGACAGGGGAAAATAGGTAATTCTGATCTGCGCCTGGCGTTGTGGTACATTATTACATTGGTACATTGGTACTTACGATGGTTCTAGACAGCAAACACGTAGTTGAACGGGTGCAGACGGGGGTTCGAGTGGAGAAGCGGCTGTTGAAGGTGCTCAGGGCTTTTGCCGACTACCACGATATGACTCTCGGTGACCTGCTCGAAGGCATTGTTCTCCATGCGTTTGATGGAAAGTGCCCCTTCAACCAAGCCAGTTTGCGGCGTATCAAGGAGTTGAAGAGGTTCTACGGTCTCGATTTGGACTCCCGGGCGAGCCACCGCCTTACCGAATCAGGCACAACCCATTCGGAATAAATCAGCGTGTGAAAGCATTGCCTTGGTTGGAGGCAGCCGGGCTGAAGTTTTGGAGGTGATCGGTGACCGATGATGAGTTCATCGCGAAGTTCGAGGATTGCAGCCTGCCAACTGAGTCGTTTCACCACCCCGACCACGTCAAGATGGCCTTTCTGTATCTGAGCCGGTATCCGGCCCTGGAAGCTCTTCAGCGCTTTTCGAGTTCGCTAGCGAGATTCGCCGCCGCCAAGGGAAAGCCCAGCCTCTATCACGAGACCATCACCTGGGCTTTTATGTTTTTGATTCGGGAACGAATAGCCCGCGCCGGGTGCGGTCAAACGTGGGCGCAGTTCGCCGCAGCGAATGCTGATCTATTGAACTGGAAAGACAACGTTTTGAAGAAATACTACTCCGACGGCACGCTGGCTTCAGACCTTGCGAAAAGCACTTTTCTCTTGCCGAATAAAATCTGTTTGCATTCTTAGTAACTCAGGGTGAGGAGCACGCGGCGCGCGATTACAGGCTGCGCCAGAGGATCAAAATTACTGTAGCGGCCACCATGAGTATGGTGACAACCACGTACAAGTGAGACTGCAACCAGCTCTTGCTTTCCGGAACAGTGAGAAATTCCGGAATGTCATTGACCACTGCGGCCGCGGCCGGAACCAGCTCAGGAATCTGATCGGCTTCGCAATCGAGGCAAAGCTTCCGGCCTTCGGAGATCGGGAATCCGCACGCCTGACAGGTTCCGATGTTGCCCCGCTCGCTGACCAAGACGGCAACGGAATCGACGGCAGGCTCTTCTTCTGAGGCGGCATGGTCCGGCTCGGTAGCCGCCGAAGCTGATTGCGGCATAGCGACGCCCTCTGCCGCGGGCTTGACCACCGCTTCCTTTTCAACTGCAGGCTCCGGCTCCGGATCGGATTCGGGTTTACTTTTGTATGCAG
This sequence comes from uncultured Acidobacteriota bacterium, assembly GCA_963696025.1. GTDB lineage: Bacteria > Acidobacteriota > Terriglobia > Terriglobales > Acidobacteriaceae > JABCYV01. The sequence continues at coordinate 175,457 of CAVOII010000009.1, read as the reverse complement.
CCTGACCCGACCCTGGCGCCGCTGCGCTGGGCGCCGAAATCAATTCATTTTCTACCAGCTTCGTCGCTTCGGCGTGATCTAGTGCGGTCTGGATCATCTCGGCCAGGCGTTCCAGGGCGGCGAAGTCTCGTTCCTCGAATGCATGGGCCCTCTCCGATAAGAGTTCGAATATTCCGTTGACTTGTTGCTCGCGAACCAGAGGCATCACCACCACCGACACAATCCTCAGCGCCCGGCAACTCTCCCAATTCACACGGGGATCGTTTTGGGCATCGTCACAGCAGAGCATCTGCCGGGTGCGCACGCTCTCGCCTGAGAGGCCCGAATCGACTTGCAGGTGCGATCCCAGCTTCGGGGCAGATTCTCCCGAACTGGCGCGACAAATCATGTGCTCGCCCCGGCGCAATGCGATGGCGGCGCCTGAGGCCCCGGTGATGTACTGCGCCCGCTCAGCCAGCAATTGCAATGCGGCATCGAGGTCGCGCTGAGCCATATGGTTGAGCGACCTGCCACCGTCGTCGCCGGGAAAGCGCAGAGGCTCCGGCGAGACTGCGCGCAGCGAAGCAGATTCCTTGGCCTCGCTCTCAGTCAAGACAGTTTCCAGCCCTGCCCGGGACGGACTGGAGTCCAGGATGGAGTAATGATCCATGCAAATTTGCAAGATGCTCTGAGCGGAGTTTCGCTCCGGCTAGATAGAGTGTCAAGGAGAAACCCGGGACGAAAGTTCTAGTCCCGAAGTCACAGAAAGTACAGGCGCTGCATGGCGACTAGTCGCTCACCGGGGCGCCGACCCGAATTGTTCCTGGGGTCAAAATCTGAGCACGCAGGCCGCCACGGTGGATCAGCCCTTTGATTACCGGACGTCCGGTGAGCGCCTGCAAGTGGCCGCACGGCTCGCATAGACGGATACCTAGGACCTTCACATCGCCGATACGAAACTCACGACCAACCAGATGATTGAGCGCCACGCCGCGAGTGACAACATTGCGCCGCGCCTCACCGGGGGCGATTTCCACTTGGTAATCGCGCTTCAACGCTTCGATTGCCTCTGCCTCAATTAGAGTCAGCTCAACGTCCGGTTGCCGCTTGAAGAATGTTCCCAGCCCCAAAGCATAGCGATCTCCTTCCAACCCGAGGCCCGGAGTCGCCTGCACCTGATCAACGGACTGCATGGGTTCTTTAGCGGCGGCGGCGATGTTAATGGACTCAACTGTTCCCTTCATGGCGATCCTTGTTCAACTGACGCAAAAATGCACTGCGGATGAGACGCCGAATCGAAGCGGCTAAACCCGGTCCGTTTTCGGGAACCTCAGGGCACGATTGGAAGTCGTGCCCTTCCCCAGATTCGTCCGAATCAGCACGTCAGAAACCGGGCCCTGCGCGAGCGCTTACGCGCTCTTACCAACGATGGTGACGCACTCCTCGAGAGCATCGATGGCGACGTCAGCTTCGTCTTTGGTGACTATGAGCGGCGGAGCGATGCGAATCGTGCTGGGTCCGCAACCGAGAAAGAGAATCCCTCGCTCGAAGACCAGCTCAATGATGCGATCACGTTCGGCGGCGGCGTATTCTTTCGTCTTCTTGTCCTTCACGATCTCGACACCAATCATCAGGCCGCGGCCGCGGACATCGCCCACCAGCTTGTGCTTACTTGGCCAGTCGGCCATGCGCTTCAGCATATGGTTGCCGACGTCCGTTGAGTTACGCAAGAGGTTCTCGCGCTCGATGACATCAAGCGTGGCCAGCGCGGCTGCAATGCAGACGGGATTGCCGCCGAACGTCGACGCATGCGAGCCCGGAACCCAATCCATAATTTCGGCTTTGCTCATCAGGATGCCGAGCGGCATACCCGAGGCGATTCCCTTGGCCATGCAGACAATGTCAGGCTGCACGCCGGTGTGTTCGACCGCCCACCACTTGCCGGTGCGGCCGGCGCCGCTTTGGACTTCGTCGGCTACCAGCAGAATTCCATGCTTATCGCAGATGCGGCGCAATTCCTGCATGAAAACTGTCGGCGCGATGACGTAACCGCCTTCTCCCTGGATAGGTTCGACAAAAATAGCTGCCACTTCTTCCGCCGGCAGGGTGGTCTTGAAGAGCTTGTCCTCGATGAAGCGGGCGCAACCCAGGGCAAACTTCTCGGCATCCTGCGGGCCGCCTTCGCAACCGCGATAAACATCGGGATAACGTACGTGGATGACGCCGGGAACCAACGGAGCGAAACGTCGCTTTTGTTGCGGCTTGGAGGCAGTCAGCGATAGCGCGCCCATAGTGCGTCCGTGGAACGCGCCTAAGAAAGCGATCACATTTTGCCGCTTGGTGTGATAGCGAGCCAGCTTGAGTGCGGCCTCAATCGCCTCGGCGCCAGAGTTGCCGTAATAAATCTTGTGCGGCCCGGGCATGGGAGCGATTTTCGAAAGCCGCTCCGCGAGCGTCACCATGTTCTGGTAATAGAAATCGGTGCCCGACATGTGAATGAGCTCACCCGCCTGCTTCTGGATCGCTGCGACCACGTCAGGATGGCAGTGACCGGTTGAAACCACGGCAATGCCGGCAGAGAAATCGAGGAACTCGTTGCCGTCCACGTCGGTGATGACCAGGCCGCGGCCCTGCTTAGCCACTAGCGGATAGGAACGGGTGTAGGACGGCGAAATGTATTTGTTGTCGCCATCGAGGATGCGCTTGGCATTGGGGCCAGGCAGGGCAGTCTTGAGCTTGGGACCGGCTAGAGCGTTGGTCGGCATGGGATCCTCCTGAATTTCAGTCGTCAGTCTTTGGTCGTCTGTTATCAGCTTGGGGCTCTGCCGCGGGATGCGCGGATTTAGGCCCAAATGCACGTATCAGGTCTGGGAGGATCGAAAGCTAGTCGCTACCGAAGAGATTGGGACGCGCCTGGGAGGGCAATACCGCCGAATGACGGCGCACCAGAAGATGGAGCTGGCACACGGGCGCTTTCGAATTGGCTTCCTGGTGGCGCATCGGTACACATCGCTGATTCATTATAACCCGATAAGGATGGCGGCGTAACCCCTACGTAGTCGTTGGTTGGCTGTCGATGGTCATTTGCTTTCGCCCGGAGGTAGCCAACGTCTAATTGAAATCCACTATTGCTGGTTGCAGGCCGGTCACGGATAATTCGCGGCCAAGTTGCATTGCCGATAAGGATTTGAGGTCTCATGACTTCTGCCGCCGCTAGTCTGCCGTTTGCTGCGCGAGCCTCTGCGCGAAAAATCCTACTCGTACAGACGTCGGTCGCACTGCTGCTCAGCCTCGCGATCGGTCTCTACTTCTGGACTGAATCTCGGTATCCTGCGTTGCTCAAGAAGCTGCATGCCGGTCAGGCAATCCACGTGACTGGTGTGCTTAGTTTCGATGCGCTACTGCCGGTAACTCCCGCGATGCCGGCGGTGACCCGCATCGAGCGCACTTCGGTGAATTGGATGTGGACCAACCGCATCGGCATGACGTTTGGTATCTGCTTCGGCGCGGCCTTGCTCACGCTGCTTTCGACCCTGCCGCAAATCCGTTTTAAGAGCGCCGCAGGCAACACTCTGCTGGGAGCCGTGGCCGGTGTGCCACTTGGTGTCTGTGCCAACTGTGTTGCGCCAATCGGTCGCGGGTTGTTTGTCGCTGGCGCCAGCTCGAATACGGTTCTTGCCACAATGATCAGTTCTCCCATGCTGAACGTAGTTGTCCTGGCGATGGCCTTCACCCTGTTTCCGTTGAAGATCGCACTGGTTCGGCTAATGGTTCCGCTCGTTCTGCTCGCACTGGTCCCCGTGGTCGTTCGGCACACTATACCTTCCTCGGAACGCGATGCTCCTGTCCCCAACGCAGGGCGATGGCTGCAGCCCGTGGGAAGTACATTGAAAAATTACTTCGCGCATCTGGCAAGACTGGCCGCCGCTACCATTCCGCTCATGATCCTCGCGGCTATCTTAGGCGCCGTCGTCGCTGAACTGGTTCCTGCTCACGATATCCCGTTAAAAGTCAGTATCCTGGGGATTATTCTGGTCGCTCTGGTGGGTACATTCTTGCCTGTGCCGATGGCGTTCGACGTAGCCGCGGCTTTCATTCTCATGGCGCGAGGGGTTCCCATGCCCTATGTCGTGATTCTCTTATGTACGCTGGGCGCGTTCAGCATCTACCCCATGCTCATTCTGGGCCGCACCATCTCCTGGCGCACGGCTGTCACTCTGTTTGGAACTGTTGTGTTGCTGGGGATTTGTGCAGGTGTCGGGACAGGACTTTTGCAGCATAGTCTGTGAGCAAGAGTATCCGGCAAGAAGCCACTCAAAATCGGCATATAATTACGCAAGGATTTGAGAGGTGATGGCGTGCAGAAACGCCTTTATCGCTGCTTGCTTTCTAGCCCTCTTCGGTTCTTTGTGTGCGGAAACCTGCCCGGCTGAGAGAGAGTCTCCGCGCACGATCAACCTCGCGATCCGCAGCGTGATATTCAAGAATGCGTCGCTACTTTCGGTACAAGAACAGCAGCAGATCACGAAAGAACTGGCAGGGAAAGGATTGCAGCTGCCTCGACGGATGAGGATATCTCGGGAGTAGCGGACGAAGCAGCTGAGAGGGGCCGCGCTGCCTATCAGAACAACGGTTACTTCAAGGTCCAAGTGGCTGCAAAAGCTATCCCAGTTCCACACGATACCACGCCGCAATATAGCATCGTGGTGCAGATCTTAGACGCGGGCCGTCAGTACTGGCTTCGCGACATCCACTACAAGAACATGACTGTATTTTCGGAGCAGCAATTGCTGGAGGGTATGCAGATCCACCCAGGTGAAATCTTCAGCCGTGAAGAGGTTGCAAAAGGCTTGGAAGCTGTGACCAAGCTCTACGGTTCGCAGGGGTATATCAATTTCACAGCTATCCCGAACACGGAGTTCGACGAAAAGGACTCCGCCATTGCTTTGGACATTGACGTCGATGAGGGCGAACAATTTAGGATGGGTCGACTTGAAGTAGTAGGCTCGGACCCCGAGACTACGTCCAAGCTGGTCCAAGCCTGGGAGTGGAAAACCGGCAACATCTTTAGTTCTGACCAGATTGTTGCTTTCATCCAGAAAGTCTGGGCGCTAGGTCTTGATCTTCCTGTTTCCGCCGACTCCTACCGAAAACTGGATGAGAGGAACGGTATGGTGGATGTCGTGCTCGATTTTGGCAAGATGAAGAATTGCCCGCCTCAAGACTCCGCCGTAAATGCCCCAGGGTCTACAGTTCAGGATCGCTAACTTTAGAATCTAATAGCCTGCCGAATTCGTCTGATACCTGTAGCTCCTCTTCTCCATGACTCCAGCCCAGCGCCAGCAGCGGTTTGCGGTGCTCCTTGCCTTCGGGCTGGTGTATTTCTTCTGGGGATCGACTTACCTAGCGATTGATATTGCGGTCGAGAAAATTCCTCCAGCCCTGATGTGTGGCGTGCGGTTTTTGATCGCCGGCGTATTCATGCTGGCGTTTTGCTGGTGGCGGGGAAGAAACATCCGTTACAACCCCCGGCAATTGGCGCAGATGGCCGCGGTAGGCGTGCTGTTGCTGATGGGCGGCAATCTGACTCTTTCCTACGCCGAGGAACACATCGGCACGGGTCTCGCGGCACTATTGCTGGCGTCCACGCCGCTGTTTTTCCTTGTGCTGGACACATTGTTGCTAGGCAATCATCATGTCTCCGCTCGTGGAAAGATCGGGCTGGCCCTGGGAGTAGTTGGAATGGCAGTTTTGTTGTGGCCCGATCTAACGGCCACCAGTGCTTTCGGACGGGTTCAACTCTGGTCTGCCCTGAGCCTGCTTTTTGGCTCGTCGAGCTGGGCGCTCGGTTCGGTGCTGGCGAAAAAATGGAAATCCCCGGACGTCGATCCGTTCTCAGCCACCGCCTGGCAGATGGTAGCGGCAGGCTTGGCGAATCTGTTGTTCGCGCTCGCCGTGGGTGATCCCGCGCGGGTGGTGTGGACTCGCCGCGGCGTCGGGGCGGTGCTGTATCTGGTGGTATGCGGATCGTGGATCGGTTATACCGCTTACATCTGGCTGCTGGGACATGTACCGACGTCGAAGGTCTCCACCTACGCGTACGTGAATCCCGTAGTGGCAGTGTTTCTGGGCTGGCTGGTACTGCATGAAAAGGTAGATGGGTACATCCTGGCGGGTAGCGCAGTGGTGGTCGCGTCGGTTGTACTGGTGACCAGCGCCCAAGTCACGAAGAAAACTGTGACGGAGGAAATGCCAGCGGTGGAAACCATGGGTGATTGAAAATTGATGGCAAGCCGCAAGCTCCATATGCCCAGGCTCCAGACTTCGGCGTTGACTGTTAATATTCACGTCTATGATTTCTAATCGAGCAGACGATCCAGGTTTCTCGACCCCAACACCGGTGCCTTCGCGGCCGGCTGTCGTCGCTCGACCTAAGCCGCCAGTCACAACCGCTCTTGTCGGAATCAATGTCGCAGTCTTCGCTGCCATGGTGCTGATGGGCGTCTCTGCCGTTCGGCCCACGACGCAACAGTTGCTCAATTGGGGGGCGAATTGGGGACCTTTGTCGCTGGGGGTTCAACCATGGCGGATTCTGACGTCTAACTATGTCCATGGCGGAATCATCCACATCGCGCTCAATATGTGGTGCTTGTGGAACCTAGGCTACCTGGCGGAGCGGATTTTTGATCGTTGGACTTACTTGCTCACCTACACGGCTTGCGGACTGGCCGGCAGCTTGGCCAGTCTATGGCTGCATCCGCAAGTTGTCGGGGTGGGAGCTTCGGGAGCAATCTTCGGTCTGGCGGGTGCAGCCATCGCAGCACTCTATCTGGGCCGGCTTCCGATTCCTAAACAAGCCTTGCAGGGCACGCTGAGAAGCCTTGTTGCCTTTGCGGGATACAACCTGTTTTTCGGGGCGGTCGTACCCGGTATCGACAATTCGGCACACATCGGAGGGCTAGTCACTGGATTAGCTTTGGGAGCACTCCTGGCACATCACTTGGGTGATCCTCCCGAAATTCGGAATCAGTGGCGAATGTGGATATTCCTTGCCACCGCGCTTGCTCTATTTAGTGTGTTTACCTTTGTGAAGCACGCCAACGGACTGAAGGGGTTGTCACACGGAGGCCTATAACTCACGAAGACTGGGTTGACGGAGTTACCTGTGTCCCTTGAAGCGGCTATCTCATGCGAAGTCGGCTACTTTGAGGCCTCTTCCTCCTCTTCTTCGTCATTGACCAGATCGACCGCCCGTCCGCGGATTGCATAGGTCGACCTCTGATCTTCTTTCGGTTCAAAAGTGACCCTCGTCGGCTGGCGTTGCCACCCGGGTGCTGGACACTCGGAGTCTGGCAGGTCGGCGGCAGAGGCCTCGCCGAGCGGCTTCTTTAGAATAGGCTTGCGACGGCCAAGCTGGGCAACGATCGCAAAGAGTTTCTTGCCGTCATCCGACACGCCACAGTAAGCCACATAGTCGCGATACCATTTCCCCAGCGAGTAGTAGGGATCGAATTCTGGAAGATTTATCTGCGTAACCCGGCCAGTTACGCGGTCGACGAGCAACCAGCCGCCGCGTTGCCAGCGCCAGCGCGGTGCTGGGCTGGATTCCTCCGGCAAAATGTCGTTCACGCGGAAAGCACGGCGGACCACTAGCAGTCGGTCGGTCACATCATGAGGACTGTCGAGTGTAAATTCCTTCAAGTAGCCATCCACATATAGCGCGTGCATTCTCAGATCCAGCACCTTGCTTTCGGCGGTGCCCACGAACCATTTGATGGTTGTCGACTTGCCAAAGGTGATGACGTCCGGCTTCGTGGCTGCAGCCGCAGGCATGGTTGACAAAGCGAAAATAAATAAGACGTGCAGATAAATACGCATAGCCGAGACTAGTCATCGGACATCAAGGAGCGCAAGGTCAGCCGGCACATTCCGGCAGCGCATTTCCCAAATTGGAACGCAGCAGAAGACATACGAGAAATCCGCTACAATGAGCCGAGCTAGTGATGTGGATCTAACGACTCCGGGTTCAGATGACGGACTTCCCCCACAAGTTCGGGACAACTATTTCGTCTCGCCCCTATTCTTACCAACGTATGGGCGAAGTTTTGCCCCACCGGCAACCCCCGCGGGTGTTGGTGGTGGACGATAATCCAACCATCCTGAAGCTGATGCAGGACTTGCTTTCCAGCCGCGGCTACGACGTCGTCGCTGCTCAAGATGCGGCCCAGGCCGAAGCCGAGATGCGCAGGCAACCTCCGGACCTGGTCCTTTGCGACGTGATCATGCCCGGCAAGTCGGGCTATGAGCTGTGCCACGAACTTAAAAATAATCCCTCCACTCGTCTAATTCCGTTCGTGCTGATTACCGGCCTTACCGATCGCGAGGACAAGCTGCGCGGGATTGAAGCCGGCGCGGACGATTTTTTGAACAAGCCAATTTTCCCCGAAGAGTTGTTTGCCCGGGTCAAGTCCTTGCTTAAGCTCAAGGAATTCACAGACGAACTGGAGACTGCAGAGTCGGTGCTTTGCACTCTCGGTCTGAGCGTGGAAAGCCGCGATCCTTACACTGAAGGTCACTGCGAGCGTCTGGCGCGGAATGCGAGTAATCTCGGACGCCATCTTGGTCTGGACGGAGAGTCAATTGTGGCCCTGCGGCGGGGAGGTTACTTGCACGACCTGGGAAAAATCGCGGTCCCGGATCGGATCCTCCGAAAGGGTACGAACCTCACTCCTGAGGAGTGGGTCGTGATGAAGCAACATCCCCTTACAGGGGAGAATATCTGCCGGCCGCTCAAGTCGCTGCGGCTGGTGCTTCCTATCATTCGCAATCATCATGAGCATTCTGACGGCAGCGGTTATCCTGATGGTTTGCGCAAAGAGGAGATCCCATTGCTCTCTCGTGTGCTCCAGGTGGTTGACGTGTACGATGCGCTGCGCACGGCACGCCCGTACAAGCCCGCCTTGGGTCATGAGCATGCCGCAGTGACCATGCGCGAGGAGGCCCGCAGCGGCTTCTGGGATGAAGAACTGGTGATCGACTTCTTCGCCATGCTGGAGAAGCAGAAGCAAGTGGCGTAACTGCAGTCGTCGGCAACCAGTCGTCAGTCGGTTGATTTTGTCCCTTTTTGACTTACCCGAACATTTCCTCGAGACTGTTGTTCCGTAGCCAGAGTTTGGCAAAAAAACGCGCGTGTCCTTCGATCAACGCCTGACGACTGACGACCGACGACCGAGCTACAGCATCATCATCCCCGCTTACAACGAGAGCGAGCGCATCGGGGGCACGCTTGACAAGATTCTCGCTTACTCCACTCGACATGGTTGGGACGTCGAAATCATCGTGGTTAATGACGGCTCCCACGACAACACGGCGGAGATTGTCCGAGGGAGCACGGTCCAGCATCCTGGGTTGCAATTGCTGGAAAATCCCGGCAACCGCGGCAAAGGATACAGCGTACGCAATGGCATGCTGCATGCCGGAGGCGAAATTTTGCTGTTCACAGATGCTGATCTTTCCTCTCCGATCGAGGAAGCGAGCAAACTGTTTGCCGCGATCGAGGCTGGCGCCGATGTTGCGATTGGCTCGCGCTGGCTGCGAAGCGAGCTGCAGACTCAAAAGCAGCCTCTCTATCGGCAGCTCTTCGGGCGGATTTTCAATCTGCTGTTGCGCGTCATTCTAGGGCTTAAGTTTAAGGACACACAATGCGGCTTCAAAGCCTTCACCCGACGATCCGCGCAGACTATTTTTCCGCAGCAGCAGATCGAGCGCTGGGGTTTCGATCCCGAGTTGCTGTACCTGGCAAAAAAATTCGGATTCACAGTGGCGGAGGTCCCCGTGGCATGGGCGCATCGTGAAGGCACCCGCATCAACCCGCTGCGCGATGGCATCCGTATGTTTGGAGAAGTGCTCAAGATTCGCTGGAACGCGCTGACGGGCAAATATAAATGCGCAAGTCGTTGAGCTATCGAACCTGTCAGGAAGCCGCGCTCTTTGAGGCTAGTGGTCTCGTCGTGACCCCAACTCCCGGTTTGAAGACCAGAGTCATCTCCGCGGCACAATCTCTGCAGAGCCAGAAGTATTCCACGTGGCGACCAGATTTCTTATCTTCCACGTCCAGACTGGCAGCTGTTCGGCTGCCGGTGATGTCGGTGTCCATACGAAACAGTTTGCCCTGATGGAGATAGAGAAAAGAGTTAGGACAGCTCGGGTTGGCACACCTGGAAACCATTTCTGCCTCCCGTCGGGCGGGAGAAAATCTAGGGCGGAAATTGAATTCTACTCTCACGGTAAATAAGGAAGAGGTCGCCGGTGTGGGAAACCTGTGGAAATGGTGGCGCTTACCAAAATAGGAGTCCTACTAGCTCGCCGCCATCCGGCTGGTGGGCCTGGCGTTTTCTCGAACTGCGTCCGCAACTTTGAGTCCCATCTCCCCCGTGGCGAGCGCGGATTGCCCTGGTTTTGCCAAATCCCGCGTGCGGTCGCCGGCGGCGAGAACCGCAGAGACGGCGGACTCTATGCAGGCGGCTTCGCTTTCCAATTGGAATGAATGGCGCAGCAACATAGCGGCCGAAAGTATCGCACCCAAAGGATTGGCGATACCTTTGCTGGCGATGTCGGGCGCGGACCCGTGCACTGGTTCGTAAAGGCCTAGGCGGCCACCAATGCTCGCGGATGCCAGCAATCCTAATGAACCGACAGTCCCCCCCGCCTGGTCGGAGAGAATGTCGCCGAACATATTCTCGGTAAGCAGGACATCGAAGTCAGTTGGATTGGAGACCAACGCCATGGCGGCGGAGTCCACATACATGTGCGACAGCGTTACCTCCCTGTATTGTTGCGCCACTCGATTGACCACGTCCCGCCACAGCCGGGAACAATCGAGCACATTCGCTTTGTCAACCGAAGTTACTTTGCGACGACGGGTCCGCGCCAACTGAAAAGCAACATGCGCGATGCGCTCGATTTCCGGTTCACTGTACCGCATCGTGTCCGTGGCGGAGCGGTTACCGGCCGATCCCTGAGTGTGGCGCTCGCCGAAGTAGATTCCACCCAACAGCTCACGAACGATCATCACGTTCATTCCCCGCACCACCTCGGGGCGGAGAGGAGAACAATCTTCAAGCGAAGCGAAGCAGACGGCGGGGCGCAGATTGGCAAAGACTCCCAGCTCGCGGCGCAGCCGCAACAAGCCACTCTCCGGGCGTAGATGACTGGGAAAGCTATCGAATAATGGACCACCGACGGCGCCCAGCAAAACGGCATCCGACGAAAGGCAGGTTTGCAGGGTATCGCCCGGCAGAGGATCGTTAACGGACAGCAAAGCCGCGCCCCCGACATCTTTGCGGGTCACGCTTAGCTGATGATCGAAGACTTCGGCGACACTTTCAAGGACACGAACGGCCTCGTGGGTGACTTCCGGACCGATGCCATCGCCCGGTAGGATTGTGAGTTTCAGAAGCATGGGCGATTATTTTACTGTGGATCAGCTGCGAGGGAAACAAAGCCTCTTACCGCAAGGGTCGCAAAGAAAATCTTCGCAGATGACGCAAAGGAGTCAGAATTAGTCTCCGGCGCATCCGAAATCCCCGTTTTCTCACACGCCCCACAAATAGTCTTCTTGCTCACCGTGGTGTTCGGCAGTGGTCAAGGGCATCGTAGAACCGTGGATCTCGGAGGCAGGAGCCGGGAGCGGTTTCGGGAAGTATCCGGCGTTCTGGCCAACGGCCGCCGCGGCTGTGGCGGCCAGGGGGTGCGCTTCGACGTGAGTCGGTGGAATACGGCGAGCGGTGCCATGCGTCTCGCGGATCAATTCATGCAAATGTTGGTCGGTCACGTTCTTGATTTTGTCGGCCAGGACCACAAACCGGCGATAGATGTCATCCAGTTTGCGGCGGTCGAATTGATGGCCGAGTTGCTCGATGCGCAAGCTGAGGGCATGACGTCCGGAATGCTTGCCCAGCACCAGAGTGGAATCCGGCACGCCAACGGATTGCGGCGTCATAATCTCGTAGGTCAACGGATTTTTAATCATGCCATCCTGATGGATCCCGGCGGCATGGGCAAAAGCATTGCGCCCAATAATGGCTTTGTTCGGTTGGACGCTCACTCCGGTGGTTTCGCTCAATAGCTGACTGGTCGCGAAAAGGTGCTCGCTGACTACGCCCGTCTCGTACGGATATTGATCGGGGCGTACACGCAGCGCAACCACAATCTCTTCCAGCGCCGCATTGCCGGCTCGTTCGCCAATGCCATTGATTGCGCATTCGACCTGACGCGCCCCGGCTGCGATGGCCGCCAGCGTGTTGGCAACGGCCAGGCCGAGATCGTTGTGGCAATGCGCCGAGATCGTCGCCTTTTCGACGCCTCGCACTCGCTGGCGGATATTTTGGATGGCCTGCCCAAAGTCGGCGGGTGTGCAATAGCCGACCGTGTCCGGAATGTTCACCGTGGTGGCGCCGGCCTCGATCACGGCTTCCAGGAGCTGATAGAGGAATTCGGGATCAGTACGAGTGGCATCCTCGGGCGAGAATTCCACGTCTTCACACAATGACTTTGCCTGGCGGACGGCGTCGCGGGCCTGCTCCAGGCACTGCTGGCGCGAGATCTTAAGCTTGTATTGCAGATGAATGTCCGAGGTGGCGAGGAACACATGGATACGCGGCCGGTTCGCTGCTTTTAGCGCCTGCCACGCGCGGTCGATGTCGGGGGCGCAAGCGCGCGCAAGGCCGGCGATTGTTGGCCGGCGGATGGCAGCGGCAATGCCTTGCACAGCCGCGAAATCCCCCTCCGAAGCGATGGGGAAGCCAGCTTCGATGACGTCCACGCCCAAGCGATCGAGCTGATGTGCCAGGCGCATCTTTTCCTGGACGTTCATGCTGCAACCGGGTGACTGTTCGCCATCTCTCAGCGTGGTGTCGAAGATGGTGATGCGCGCTCGCTTCATAAACCTAGGCCTCCTCAACGACACCTCTATGCTACGAAGACCTGCGCCATAAAGCAAAGCTTATAATGCTTCTATTATTATTAGCTATACTTACATAATAAGAAATGTTAATGATGATAGAAGATTAGTTAAGAGGAACAGATATGGACTTAGGGCAACTGGAAGTCTTCCTGGCGGTGGCGCGGGAAGGGCGATTCTCGCGCGCAGCGGTCAAGCTATACCGCACGCAGTCGGCGGTGAGCCAGTCGATCCGGAAGCTGGAAGAAGATGTCGGAGAGCCGCTTTTTGACCGTTCATCGCGCGATGGGCTGCTGACTGACGCCGGCCGGGTGCTGCTCGAATATGCTGAGCGCCTGCTCAACCTGCGCAACGACGCCACAGAAGCTCTGGTGGAGCTGCACGAGCTGCAGAAAGGCAAACTGGTGATTGCGGCCAACGAATTCACCGCGCTCTATCTGCTTCCCGTGCTGGCCGAATTCCGGCGCTTGCATCCCATGATCAAGATCATCGTGCAGCGCTCGTTGGGCAGCCATATTCCGGATGATGTGCTGCGGCACAACTCTGAGCTGGGGGTGCTGACTTACGATCCCCAGGAGGTCCAGTTACACTCCATTGTTGTCTACCTGGATGAGTTAGTCTTCGTGGTCCCTCCCCGGCATCCGCTGGCCGGCGAGCACCAGGTCAGTATCCGCCAGCTGGGCGCGGAATCGTTCGTTGCCCACATTGTTTCTTCCCCTTATCGCGAGAAAGTTATTCACGCGTTCAAGCGCCACAAGACACCCCTTCACATGGACATCGAACTGCCTACCCTGCAAGCGATCAAGGGCTTCGTTGCCATGGGGAATGGGGTCGCGCTGGTGCCGGAGATCAGTGTTGAAACCGAACTGGCGCGCGGCGAACTCATACGCATTCCGGTGCGAGAGTTGCGTCTGCACAGGAAATTGCGGCTGATCTATCGAAAGTCAGCCAGTCTCTCCCATGCAGCGCGAGCTTTTCTCAAAGTAGCCGAGGCCGCCGCCTTGAAGCACGGCGACCGTTACCGCTTTCAACGGGAGCGTTGAACGGTTGCAGCGGTTTGCTCACACCATTTGCCCGTGCGAAGCGAGCACGGCATCGTCCACCGTAGCGTGGATTTCGAAAACAGAAGTCAGGTTGGTCAATTGCAGCAACTCACGCACACTCTTGCGTGGAGCGGCCAGCTTGATCGTGCAGTTTTGGGCCTGCGCCGACATCAACGCCAGGACTAGTTCGCCCAATCCCGCACTGTCGATCATTTCCACTCCGCTGAGTTCAAGCACCAGTTGGCGGGTATCGGGCAAGAGTTCGGACACTTTCTCAGACAATGCCAGCGCCTCGTCGCGATAAGCGATTCGCCCCTGGCAATGGATCACGGTCACATCCTCGGTTTCGCGAATTTTCAGTTTCAACTTCACGTTCGACTCCTCGTCAGGCTCCGGGAAAATTGCATTTGCGCTCAAAAGGCACACTATTTCAGATTTGTTATGCCAATTTAGTTTACTAGTGGAAGGTTACGCAGCCCCTTCAGAGCTGTGAAAATCTGATGAAAAATTTCCTTCATCTTAGAACGGGAGAAATTCCACGACCACTTCCTCTATTCTCGCATCTAATGTTGTTCCTAAGCTGGTGGTTCGCGAACTTCGGTAACGAGGAGGGTCCTTCTGTGCGCAGATTTAGTTCGATTGCGTTTACTCTCTTGGTTCTTTCAGCAGCGGCGTCAGCCCAGATTCCAACCAAGGGCAACATCTTCTTCGGTTATTCCTATAACCGGGCGGACTTCAATGCGGCGGGTGATTCCAATCTGAATGGTTGGGAGGGATCACTGGAGGGCAAGTTCCTGCCGTGGGTTGGTCTGGTGGCTGACATCAGCGGTCACTACGGTTCGGGCGATAGCATCTATAACGTAATCTTCGGTCCGCAAGTTTCGGTTTCGGTAGGAAAGTTCACTCCCTTTGCGCATGTCTTCGTCGGCGTTGGGCACTTCAGCTCCAATTCCTCTTCGGATACGTCTTTCTCCGATGCTTTTGGTGGTGGCATCGACTATCGACTTTTTCATGGAATTGGATGGCGGTTCCAAGGCGATGCTTTGCAGACGCGCTTCTTTAGTAATACTCAGAATGATTTCAGGTTCTCCACGGGAATTGTGCTGCACTTCTAACCTGGAATCTGATCGCACAGGAATTGGCTTCCGTCGCACAATCTCGCGAACCTGGTCGGAAGGTAGCTCAACGCGCTCAGTAATTGGCCGCTCGAAAATGTACCGTCAGGCTTATTGAGGTTTGATCCCAGCAGCTTTTCTGATACGCGTCGCACTTTTGCTCTCGCTCAGAACAAAACGCGCGAACTCCGGCTGCGTCATGCTCATGGGATCGGCCCCGTGCTTCGCAAGTTGGTCCCGCAAGTCCGGCGCAGCCAAGACGCGTGCGATGTCTTTCGCTAGCTTGTCCACGACTCCAGCAGGAGTGCCAGCGGGCACCCACACTCCATACCAAATCGGGTAGTCGAAGCCGGGGACGCCAGCCTCCGCGATCGTCGGAACCTCCGGCAACAACGATGAGCGCTTCTTAGTAGTCACGCCTAGCGCACAGAGCTTGCCCGCACGGATATCGGCCAGAGCGAGCGGCATGGGCGCCATCATGTAAGTAGCACGTCCTGCAACCGTGTTGGCGATCACGTCAGCGATCGCGTCGCCCTGTCGGGCGGGCACGTGGACCGCCTTAATCCCTGCCTCTAGATTGAATTTCTCGATCCCCAAATGCGTGCCAGTAACCCGTGCCTGTGGGGCCAAACTTGAGCTCACCCGGTCTTGCCTTCGCCAAAGCGATAAGCTCGCCCGCCGTAGTGATGCCCGACGGCTTGCCTGCGACCAGCACGTAGGGCTGGCCGGTGAGCGGAGCAACTGGGATGAAATCCTTCAACGGGTTATACGGCAGGTTCTTTACGACCGCGGCGCTGTAGGCGTGAGCGCTGGTGTTCACGAGCAACGTGTAACCGTCGGGCGGCGACTTCGCGACCAAACCGGGTGCCGCAGTACTTCCTGCGCCGGGATGGTTCTCGACTGTCACGGGTTGGCCCCACAGCTCTGAGAGCTTCGGGCTGATCGCACGGGCCACCTCGTCAGGCCCACCGCCAGCCCCGAACGGTTCGATGATGCGCACGGGCTTGGTTGGATAGTCCTGTGCAAAAGTCACGGCGTTCGTGACGGAAAGCAGGAACACCAGCAATAGAAATCTCATGTGCCCCTCGCCTGCTGGTAAGCTCGCGATCATCTATGGACCGGGCAGGCCTCAGGCCTTAGTTCAATTTTCAGGAGAGTATACTCCCAAGTTTTTAGGGACGGCATCGCTACGAGAATGGCTTTGAGAGTCCCGAGAGCGCCATCTCGGGGAGGAGGAAGCGCTCTGAAGCAATGTAGGCCCGTTCGTCTTTTGCAAAATGCAAAAGGCCCAGTTCGTGGGAGGCACGGCCATTTCAATTGTCATCGGCCTTCTACGATACGGAAATCCCTTTCCGCTGCATTGTCGAACACTCTGAGTGCTGGCCTGTACACGTCGCTTTCATACGCGGCGATCGCTTTCTCTACGTTCTCGAACTCTACGACGACAACCGACTGATCTACTCCCGCCTCGTGGGTCTTAGCAGGCTTGCCTCCAACGATCACGCGACCTCCCAAGGCTTCCAGCGCGGCGGCCGCAAGCTTCGCATATTCGGAAATAGTGCCCGGATTTGACACCGATTTGTAGCACACCACCCAATATCCTTTCTTGGCCATCGATTTCTCCTGACCCTTCTTGATCTCCGACACTCTTCGCAACGGAATGTGCAATTCTCGCTCTGCCGGACCCAAGAATGAATATAGCAATCCGCACGCTGAGGAGATTGGGCTAGAGAGGGACAAGAGATCCGTCTTGAGGACGATATTGGTAGGCCCGAATGGACTCGAACCATCGACCTCTTCCGTGTCAAGGAAGCGCTCTAACCAGACTGAGCTACGGGCCTACATGTGAACGGTTCTGATTTTAATTCTACGGGCAGCGGGCAATTCCGGCAACGTTTGGCTCTCGGCCTCAAGTACGCGAATCACGCTCCGAAAACGCTTCCCATCCTGGAAGCTAACGCTTCCTACGGAAGAGCTTGGAGTTCAGGAACGGCCAATATTCCTTGATCAAGTTTGAGCCGCCGTCGAGGCCGATCTGGGTGAGCCAGCGCTGTCCGGTCTTCGTCCAGGTACGGTCCTGGCTGGGATAGTAGAGGTTTGCTATTCCAGCCGCTGCGCCGTTTCCCACGATTTCGGAGATGTTGGGCGAACGGCCATTACTGTCAGTTCGAGTGACCAATAGACGCGAGATAGAATAGGTAGTACGGCGCAGAAACCCGCCCCGGCCCAGCGTGTAGTAGCGAGGGTCCTCATGAGTAAGCGTTGGCACAATAGCCTCGGTCATCAGGTTTCCACCCACATTGTCGGCGAAGCTGTGCCAATAACGACGGCCATAGCCAGCCGCACCCTGGTGAAATTCCGGATACGAATTCTGTGCTTGGGCAACCCCCGCAAGAATGCCTACGTAGATAAATGACGAGTAATCGAAGCTGTCCTGAAGCATCAACTTGAACTTGTCTCCAGGGGAGAGCGGCGGCAGCTTTGCGTCGACCGAGACCGAGCGGAAGTTGGGAATAATGAAAAGAATGCGTTTCGTCTGCTGGCCTTCGGCGGTGGATGGATCCACGGCAGCACTTGTCGTGGCCTGCGTCACTGATGGATCGTCCGGTAGTGCGACCTCGGCAGGAGTGCCACCGGAACGGGGGCAGCTTGCAGTCTGTGCCAACAGCGAAGGTGTACAACTCACCGCTGAGATGGCAATGACCATCAATGGAAGAAGAGCACGAAGATTTTGCATGATTTCTGGGTTAGATGCATTTGCTCGTGCCGAGATACTCATTTCGTTCCCTCTATTGAAATGGCGATCTGATCTTTGACGTGTTGGTATCCAAAGAGTCGCGACTTGGTCCAATGTGTGTAACAGTATGGGGGCTGGCCCAAGGGGCGCAACAACACTTGGAGAACCGATTAAGATTGCTGCTGTTATGGTATAGAAGACTAAGTACTGGCGCCGAGACTCAATCGTTGTCATCCTAGGCGAGATTGGCGAGGAAGTGGTGTCGGAGACAGAAAAGGTATTGGAGAAAGAGAACTGAAAGTTCTGATGGATGCCCGGCAAAAGTCGAGGAAGCTGCTTCAGATACACAAGAATGACAATGTCGTCATTGTTGTGACATGCATTCATGCCGGCGACCATGAAGTGATTGATGGCCGGGACGTTGCTTTCGCGCAGGAGATTGGGATTGGTCACAAAGTGGCGGCCAGACACATTAAAGGCGGAGAAAAGGTGTACAAATGTGGTGTGCCCATCGGATCCGCAAAAGAGGATATTCCGGTGGGGGCTCACATTCATCTACATAACTTGAAGAGCGATTACATTTCGACCTACACCAGGGATAGCGACCATGCATTCGCCAAGTAGCTCGCAGCGTCTGGAAGGATACCTTCGCTCCGATCACAGAAAAGGCATCCGGAATTACGTTGTCGTGGCCTATCTGGTGGAGTGCGCGCATCACGTCGCGCGCGAGATTGTAGACGGATTTCGCGGCCAGCCTGTGCACCTGATCGGCTTTGGTGGCTGCTACCCAAACGCCTATGCCGATCGTATGATGCACAGTCTGTGTACCCACCCCAACGTGGGCGGAGTGCTACTGCTTTCCCTGGGATGCGAAAGCTTCAACCGCCGGCGATTGGCGGAAGCAATAGCCGCCACAGGGCGGCCGGTGAACACAATCGTAATCCAGCAAAATTATGGAACCAGAAAATCGATTGAGACGGGACGTGCCTGGGTTGAGCAGGCTCTGAAACAGATTGCTGATGTCCCCAGGGTGGCCTTGGATGTAAAGGAACTGATCGTGGGAACGGTGTGCGGCGGCTCGGACGCAACGAGTGGGATCGCCGCGAATCCCGCCGTAGGACGGGCCTTTGATCTGTTGGTGCAAAATGGAGCCGCCACGATTTTCGAAGAGACCGGTGAAATGATTGGGCTGGAAAACGTGATGTCAGCTCGCGCGGTCACGCCAGAACTGGGCCGCGAATTGAAGATGTCGGTGGAAAAAGCGGCACGTTACTACAAGGTGATGGGACACGCCAGCTTCGCTCCCGGAAACGCCGAGGGCGGACTCACTACGATTGAAGAAAAATCCATCGGCGCTTACTGCAAGAGCGGAGATTCACCGATCTCTGGCCTGATTAAGCCGGGAGATGTTCCGCGCCGCGGAGGCTTGTATTTGCTCGACGTGGTACCCGATGGCGAAGTGCGTTTTGGCTTTCCCAACATAAACGACAATGCCGAAATCGCCGAGTTGATTGCTTGTGGCTCCCACTTGATATTGTTCACGACAGGGCGGGGATCGGTAGTGGGATCGGCAATTTCTCCGGTCATCAAGATCTGCGCTAATCCGGAAACATACGAGCGTATGAGCGACGACATGGACATCAACGCGGGAAAGATCTTGCGCCTCGAAGCTACAGTGGATGATGTCGGACATGAGATCTACGACAAGGTGCTTGAGATTGTGTCAGGAATTCCAAGCTGTTCTGAAGATCTTGGGCACCAGGAGTTCGTGTTGACCTACAAGTCGTTTGAGCCGATCGGCCCATCTTGTCTTCCCGCTTGAGTACTTGATTCTTTATCTCTTGCCTACCTGCGTGTTGTGCGTGGAAGGATCGCGATACTTCACCGTCTGCAAATGCTCGCAGTATAGGACCAGATCCCCTGGCATTTTGAAAACTTCATAAGATACCTTCACCATGCCCAGATCCGGATACTTGGGCCACTTTTCAAGGTTAGTGCGAATTGTGTAGATGGTATCTCCGATGAATACCGGCTTGATGAAACGTAGCTTGTCGTATCCGTAGCTGAAGGTATGAATGCAGTTGTGCGCCATCAGGCCCAACCCCAGGCTGAAAACCATGGCTCCGGCGACCAGCCTGCGTCCGAACGCGCCTTCCTCTTTCGCAAACACATCGTCGGCCACGTAGGGATGCATGTCGAGAACGATGGCGTTGAACATCATGCTCTCACCCTCAGAGATCGTACGGCGAATGGAGCGCGATCGTTGACCAACCTCAAAATCTTCGTAGTGCCAGTCTTCTGCATTCCAGATACGGATTTCTTTGTGCTTCGCAGGGTCTGGGTTGGGATTGATCACAAACGTTCCTCCACAGTTCAGTCCTGGGACTTCAATTCTTCGCGACGGCCGCTCGCCGCTGGGCATAGCTTGTATTGAGCCATTGCACCAGCTTCGTGTCGTCGATATCACCGCACAGGCAGCGGTTGATTTCAATTCCAGCCGCTTCAAAAAAGCGCACGAATCCATCAAAGCGCGGGCGAACGTAAGCTGATTGTAAAGTCGGCAGCGTGCCCGAGAAAAATTCACCTGCGTCCCGATCAACGGTAGGATCGGTCCAGGCTGCCAGGCTTGCGGGTTGGCCGCCCTGGTTGAAGTAGGCGCCCCGCTGGTGCTCCTCGCTGACCAGCCATTTCGCATACCAGATGGCTTCCTCCCGATGGGAGCTTTTGGCGCTGACGGCTATTCCAGTGCCGCCGAGCATGGTTCCAGCGCATCCGAGATTACCTGCCGCGGGTGCGTTGGTGAAACGAAGCCGAACCGGGTTCGTGATTCGAGAGTAGTTCGAATAACCGAAACCATATGGACAATAAACGGCATCGGAAGTAGAAGTCATGAAGTCGTAAACCTGAATGGGATTCCAATTCACAGATTCGGGATGTGCGGTCGAAATCAGCGCATGCAGTCTATTCAGGACTTCTCGCGCCACCGAGGCTTCTACAAACACTTCCGCCTCCTCCGCAATGGGATGGCCCAGATTCGCGCTCAGAGTGAAAAAAAGACTGATGGCGTCGGTAGGGCAAGCGGGCACGATAATAAATTTGCCCATGCTGCGGGCCCGACTTCCCAGTCGCAGCACCGCATCAAAAGTTGCAGGTGGGGCCAGCGCGTAGCGATCGAGCAAATCTGCGCGGTAAGAGGCAACCTGAGTAGCTGCGTCGATCGGCAAAGCCCAGAGTCCGCCCGCATACCAGTATGACTTCCAGGAGGGACCAACTGAATCTCGCTCGAATTGCAATCTCTCTTCTGCGGTGAGAAAGCGAGCAAGGTCCACGAGCACCGGATGGGCTGCAGCAAATCCGACAAACGGATGGTCGACGATGAGGAGATCGTAGCGATCGATGTACTCTTCGATGGGCGCTTCGCCGAATTCACGTAGAGTTCTTCGGTCCCAATCGATGTTGACTCCGGGGTGATGCTTTTTGTATTCGGGGACTCCGCCGACCAGCGGTGCGTACCCGCGGGGATGGTCCCAGGTAAGGCCTTTTAGTGTGACTTCCACAAGAATCGTTTGGCACACTGTACGAAGAAAAGCTGACAACAGGCCTCAAGGCCCCGGCGTGATCGAAGATCGCCTGGCCGCGAGCAGAATGTGCTCGCAGTACATGACGACCTCGTCTCGCTGATTCAACACCTCGCAAGCTTCTACCACACGGCCGTGGTCAGGGCGTTTCGGATCTTCTTGCTTGTCCTTGATGGTGATTCGGGTGCGCAGCGTATCGCCAATGAAAACGGGCTTGGGAAAGCGTAACTTGTCGTAACCATAGGTGAACGCAACCGGGTTGATCTGGCTGGCTGTGAGTCCGATGCCAATCGAGAAAGTCATGGTGCCATGGGCAATTCGCTGGCCGAACTGGGTTTGGCGCGCAAACTCGGCATCGATGTGATGAGGGAAATAATCCCCTGTATGTCCGGCGTGGATGACGATATCGGTCTCGGTGATTGTGCGCCCCGAAGTCACACGCTGAGCGCCCACTCTGTAGTCCTCGAAATATTCCATCATAGTCCGACTGTTATTCTCCGGATGGGAGCGCTTTGCCACCAATTGCCGAGGACAGACTGCAGCTCGCGAGTTCCAGAGCTGCTTTCACCTGTCGTGGGCCGATACGATCTCCGATTCGCGCAAGAAACGGAACTGCGATAGCAGCGATCGCCTCTCCGTGCTGACTCAGAACTGGGAAGCTGATGTTAACAACTCCATGGACCTGATAACTCGATAACTCCTCGTAACCGCGCTGCCGAATCCGGCCCAAATGATGTTCGAGATCGCGAGGGATTTTCTCGTTGGAGCGATGTTGCCATGCGGTCAAATGTCGGGAGCGAGTCTCGCTCTCCTGAAACGCGAGGATTACGTGTCCGGATGCGGTATTGAGGAGATCGATTCTTGCGCCTAAGCGGACGGAGAAGCCCATGTTGCCCGGCGCGTCCACTTGCGCAACCACAACCACTTCGCCATTGCTGAGCATAGCCAGATGGCACGACTGGCCGGTTCTATGAGCCACCTGTTGCATCAGCGGACGCGCCTCGAAAAGGAGGCGACGTAGAGGATGATAGCGGTGGGCGACTTCGAACAGCTTGAGAGTAAGGAAATAGCGCTCACTGGGCGGGGCCTGGCAAATGTATCCGCGATCCTCCAGGCAAACCAGCATACGAAAAATCTCACCTACGGTCCGTCCCAGGCGTCGAGCAATTTCGCTGGTGGTGAGCCCGTCGGCTTCCGAAGCAAAAAGCTCAAGGATGTCTAAGCCCTTGGCCAGCGCAGGAGCCGCGTAACGCATCATCGGCCGGATGCGCAAGCGAGATGCTTTGGTCTGCAGACTTCGCATGACAACATAACAGTACGTAATTCTCTAATGAAAATCTAGTTTTATTTGTGCAATAATCTTTGTAGTGAATACAAAAGAGTCTGGTAGCCGCAACGACGCAGAACAGGACTGCCATGGTAAAGCCGCTGGAAAATATCTTAGCGCTCGACTTCAGCCAGTTTCTTTCGGGTTCCCTGGCTACACTTCGCCTGGCTGATATGGGCGCTCGCGTCATCAAGATCGAGCGTCCCGGAACTGGAGACCTCGGTCGGTCGTTATATCTGAGTGATACTGACGTTCACGGCGAAAATACGCTCTTTCACGCCATCAATCGGAACAAGGAGAGTTACGCCGCTGATCTGAAAAACCCGAGAGATTTGGATAACCTACGGAAGCTGCTCAGGCATGCCGACGTGATGGTGCAGAACTTCCGCCCCGGAGTGATGGAGCGTCTTCAACTCGACTACGACCACGCGATCGAAATCAATCCTCGGTTGGTGTACGGCGTTGTGACCGGATACGGAACCGCGGAAATCTGGCGGGAGCGCCCGGGCCAAGATCTGCTGGCCCAGGCTCGCTCAGGAATCATGTGGCTGAGCGGAAACGAAGGCGATCCGCCCACCCCGATGGCGCTTGCCATCGCAGATATGCTGGGGGGGCACAACTTGTGTGAAGGCGTTCTCGCTTGCCTCGTGCGTCGGGGCGTGACCGGCCGGGGAGGTCTGGTGGAGACAAGCTTGCTTGAGGCATTACTGGACTTCCAGTTCGAAGTTCTCACCACGCATCTGAATGATGGCCACCGGCCTCCGCAGCGCAGCGCCTTTCGCAATGCACACGCATATTTGGCCGCGCCTTATGGCGTCTACGACACCGCGAATGGCCACCTGGCATTGGCGATGACCCCTCTGCCCACGCTGGGTTCCTTGCTCGGTTTGCAGGAGCTCAAAGACATCACGGATAGCGCCGAGGGTTTTCGCCGCCGCGACGAGATCAAACGTCTCATCGCCGCTCGCCTGCGCGAGCACACGACCGAACACTGGCTGGAGATCTTGAACGCCGCTGATATCTGGTGCGCGGAAGTATTGGACTGGCCCAGATTATTGGCGAGCGAGGCAATTCGTCAGCTGCAGATGGTCCAGACACTCTCCGGCGGCAACGGCATTGAGGTTCTGACCACACGTTGCCCTGTCCGCGTCGACCATGGTCTACTGACCGGTAGCCGACTTGCTCCCAAAGTAGGTGAACATACCGCGGCAATTCGGCAAGAGTTTAGTCTATAACGGCGCACATATTCCAGCTTCTCAATCGAGGCGGTAAACACGAATGGCGTTGTCGTGAAACAACTTCTTTTGATTGACTTCTCCCGCCGATCGAGTGATTGATCGCAGCGCTTCCACCCATTGTGCGTAACTCGCGGACAGGGTGCAGACTGGCCAGTCGCTTCCAAACAACACGCGGTCCCAACCGAAGCGTGCAATCACATGCTCGACATAGGGGCGCAGGTCGCCCGCGGTCCAAGTGGGCGGATCGGCGTAGGCGACGAGCCCAGACACTTTGCAGAAGATGTTGGGGAACTTAGCGAGCTCGGCGATGTGCGCGCGCCAAGGGTCGAGAATCTTTTCCTTGACCTGCGGAACGCCACAATGGTCCAGCACGAACGTGACATCGGGACAACGGGAAACCAGGTTAATCGCAATCGGCAGCTGACGGGCGAGCACGCAAATATCGAAGGACAAACCGTAGCTTGGGAGGCTTGCAACATTCTCGAGGAAAGTTTGTCCTCGGCCCAGATTGTCAGGTTGAGTGTGCAAAATCCGCCGGATCCCTTTCAGCTTGGGATGACCGACAATCTTTTCCAGGTAAGTGTGAAAGCCCTTGTTCTCCGGCCTGCCGCAGGCCACTACACCTTCCAGTGGATTGTCGGGCTGCTCGGAGAGTGTGAGGATGTATCTGGTCTCGTCCAACATCAGGGCCTCGTCCACGTCGGCCTCCAGGTGTACCGACTTCACGACGTTGAGACTGCTCGTGGCGTCAAGGTAGTCCCTCATGCGAAAGGAGCGATTCAAGGTGGAGAGCCGCTGCAGCCAGGAATAGCGAAATAGATCCAAATCCCAGAGGTGTTGGTGGGTATCGACGATCTTCACGGTGTTGTCTTGCTGAGCCACAAATACCTGGTACACCTGCGGCGCAAACCACTAGTCGAGGTGAAAGACTTCTTCCATATTGGCCCACCACTCGCCCTCGGCGCGGGTTTCAAGCGGCTTCTGCATTGGCATCATGATGGCCCACCACTCTTGCGTTTTGGGATCAGCTGCCATCCTCGCCATATCTGCGGCATAGTCGGTTCCGTGGTATTCGTAGTAGCCAAAAAGCAGACTGTCTTTGAGAAAGATCGAATAATTTCGAATGTTGCAGCGCCGTATCATCTCGAAGATTTCGGGCCATACAGCAGCATGATATTTTTTGTATGCTGCCAGGGATTCCGGCCTGACTCCAATTACAGAACCGTAGCGTTTCATGGGCGCAGTCCTTTGCTTAACGTTTCCTTCGGCTCAACGTTTGCGGCAAGACAATGGCATTGCCAGACCGATGATGTGTTGCGCGATTAAGGCGGACTTACTATAGTCGAACTCCGCGTGCATTGGCCACAAGCCTGTCAGTCTGCGAGTCAGATGAAAGCAACCCGCATTGTCGCGCTCGAAACACGAGATCTGCATTTTCCTCTCAGCCAGGGCGCAGGCAGTGACGCCGTGCATTCCGGAGCGGAATATTCATTTGCTACGACTCTGCTCTCCACTGACAACAAGATTTACGGGACGGGAATTGTATTGACTCTCGGCCAGGGCAACGAGCTGGTCTGCGAAGCGATTGAATTGCTCGGAAAGACGCTCGTGGGATGGGAGATCGAACAGTTAATGTGGGATTTCGGTGCGACTTCACGCTCACTGGCGGAGCATCCGCAACTCCGCTGGCTGGGTCCGCACAAAGGTGTAATACATCTTGCGCTGGCTTCGATGACAAACGCCTGTTTTGATTTGTGGGCGAAATCACGCGGGGTTCCGTTGTGGCGCTTGCTGCTTGATCTGGATCCGCGGCAATTTGTGAGTTTGTTGGACTTGAGTTATCTCGAAGATGTTCTGACCCGAGAAGCAGCGGAGACTGTCCTACGCGAGCACCTTTCTTCGCGAGGGCAAAGAGAACGCATTCTAGATCGTGGCTATCCGGGATACGACACTTCAGTAGGTTGGTTTCAGTACGAAGATGGCCGGGTAAAAGAACTGGCGCAGCAAGCGATGGATCGGGGCTTTCGTGCATTCAAGCTCAAGGTGGGTTCACGCGACGGTCAGAGAGACGTGCGCCGCGCTTTCATGCTGCGCGAGCTAGCTGGAACTGAAGCGCTAATCATGCTCGATGCCAACCAGCAGTGGAATCTTCCGACAGCGCTCGAAATGTGCCGGCAGTTTCGCGCCATGTCCCCGTACTTCATCGAGGAGCCAACTCACCCGGATGATATCCAAGCCCATCGCACTTTGGCGGAGGCGATTGCGCCAATTCCAATCGCGCTGGGAGAGCATGTCCCCAACCGGATCATGTTCAAGAATTTCATGCAGGCCGGCGCTGTCCAGATCGTGCAGGTCGATTGCACGCGGGTGGGCGGAATCTCCGAATTTCTCACCGTTAGTCTTCTCGCACGTAAGTTTGGACTGCGGCTTGTCCCGCACGTAGGCGACATGGGGCAGATTCATCAGCACCTCGTCCTCTTCAATCACATTGCGATGGGGCACGAGGCATTGTTTCTGGAATGCATCCCTCATATGCAGGACCACTTCGTTCATCCTGCCCGAATTGTCGATGGTGTTTACCTCACTCCACAAGTTCCAGGTTCATCCTCGGATTTCAAAGGTGTCGTGCCGTCAGCCTTCGTCGGCAAGGCAGCGTCCTGAGAAGCGTTAGTCGACAATTTCTTGCGGCCGCACCGCTCGCTTCTCCGCCATCGAGCGATATTCGGCGAAAACGATCTGCAGCGTTCGCAGGTTGTCGCGCCCACTGGTCTCTGGTTCCGAGTTGTTTTCGATGGCGCACATCAAAGAAGCCATCGGACCGACAAAAGCATCCGGAATCCACATGCTATCGAGGCGGGCCGAGAACCAGTAACCCGGATTGCGTTTGGACATGAATTCCAGTGTGTCCGGTCGTCCTTTGGGATAGTTGTACATCAACCCGATTGTGCCTTTGATCACGCCCTCGGTTCCTTCGAGCCTGAAGATCGCGTAGGCATCATCTTGCCAGGTCGAATGGCAAGCATCGATAAAAACCTGCAGGCCAGAGCCGTATTCCCAAACGCTGAGGGTCTTGGTTTCGGCCTTGGTTGTTTCGCCAGGCCCGCGGCTGCCGCTGGTGAAGACGTAATCCGGCTCTCCTAGCAGATAACGTAGCGAGTCAATGTAATGGATGCTGTGAAACATGATCTCCAGATGTTTGCCTTCATAAATCCAGGGCCAGAGACTCCAGTCAGTTTTGCAGTGGACCTGGATGGTGGCATAGGTCGGCGTTCCCAGCCAGCTATCGTCAATCAGCAAGCGCGCGCAGCGGATGCCGGCGTCCCAGCGCATTTGCTGATTCACCGCCAGCTTTAGATGCGCTCTCTCAGCAAGTTCCACACTGCGCACAGCTTTGGAGTAGTCATCCGCCAATGGTTTCTGACAGAGAAGATGCTTGCCTGCGGCCGCAGCTTGGCTGACGATCTCCCCTTGGACCGATGGATACACTGCGACGTCTGCAATTTCAACACTCTGGTCGCTGAGTAGTTCATCGAGACTGCCATATACCTTTGCAATTCCATGTTCGCGCGCCGTCCGTTGGGCCTGATCCAGATTCTTATCAGTGATGCCAACGACATTGAAGCCAGCCTTCTTGTAGGCGGGCAAATGTGCGTAGTTCACGATCCCGCCAGCGCCGACGATGGCGATCCCGTGATCCATGCGACGAGGGAGTTTGGGTTTGTAGTCGAGATGGGGAAAGGCTTCGGGCATCTTCAGAGTCGCTTTCAAATGCATCCGATCCGGAGTTAAGTGGAAAAATCTGTTTACGCTTGTCGCCAACGGAATGTCCAGTGTTTTATGCGATTGGCGCGTTCGTTTCACTCTTTAAAACTTACTCGCGTGGACTTTCAACGGCTCATCTTGACTCACGCGTGCGTCGGTGATTCTCTGTACAGCGCATGAAACTGATACGGGTGGGCCAACTAGGAAAAGAAAAACCGTGCGTTCTTCTCAAAGACGGGAGCCGGATTGACGTCTCTTCATTCGGCTGGGATTACAACGAAGAATTCTTTGAGAACGGCGGGTTAGCTGCCTTGGAGCGCTGGCTAGCGCAGAACAGCTCCTCTGCGTCACGGATAGAGGCATCAGTGCGACTCGGTGCGCCGATCTGCCGTCCCAGCAAGATCGTTTGCATCGGACTCAATTTTCACGACCACGCGATCGAAAGTAAAATGGAAATCCCGCGCGAGCCGGTTATTTTCTGCAAGGCTACAAGCTCTTTGGTCGGTCCGGACGACGACCTGGTAATTCCGCGGAATGGGGAAAAGGTAGACTGGGAAGTGGAACTGGCGGTGATCATAGGAAAACATGCCAAGTATGTTCCGGTCGAGCGGGCTCTGGAACACGTGGCCGGCTACTGCCTTCATAACGATTACTCGGAGCGTAGCTTTCAGCTGGAGCGCGGAGGTCAATGGGTAAAGGGCAAGAGCGCGGACACTTTTGCTCCCCTGGGCCCGTTCCTTGCCACTCGCGACGAAATCCCTGACCCCGGCCAACTGGGTATGTGGCTGAAAGTGAATGGCAAGTTTCGGCAAAAGAGCAGCACTGCACGAATGATTTTCGACGTGCCGACTTTAGTCAGTTATGTCAGCGAATTTATGACCTTGCTTCCCGGAGACGCGATCAGTACAGGAACACCGGCAGGAGTTGCGTTGGGAATGTGTCCGCCACGCTACCTGAAACCCGGCGACGTCGTCGAGCTGGGAATCGATGGCTTGGGAGAATCTCACCAGAAGATTACGGCCTGGGGGTCATAAATGCGGCGCGAGACTTCGCCGGCTCTGGCTCGAGTTCTTTCGGTCATTTTGGTTTTATTGGCAATCGCCGCCCTCGCCGTCTTCATCCCAGCGCAGACACAAAACTCCGCAAAGACTGCGAAAGACGCGGTCCAACCGGGCTCGGTACACTTTGAGGACATTGCCTCTCAAGTTGGACTGAGCGCGCTGAACGTTTATGGCGACGACAAACGCAAAGAGTTCATCATCGAGACAACGGGGAATGGCGCGATCATTTTCGACTATGACAACGACGGCTGGCCCGATATCTTTCTTCCCAACGGCTCGACAGTAGGTGGCTTTCCCAAAGGCGAGGAACCTACCGGACATCTTTATCACAACAACCAGGACGGAACTTTCACCGACGTCACAGTTAAAGCGGGGCTTGCGCGCCCCGGCTGGGGTCAGGGTGGATGCGTAGGCGACTACGATAACGATGGCAACCTCGATCTGCTGGTGACCTATTGGGGTCAGAACGTCCTTTATCACAACAACGGAAACGGGACTTTCACCGACGTCACCGAAAAAGCCGGCCTGAAGACCGCGCGAGCCGAGTGGAGCACAGGCTGCAGCTTTGTTGATTACGACCGCGACGGCAAAGTCGATCTCTTCATCGTGCGCTACGTCGATTTCAGCTATGACTCGGTGCCGCGGCCAGGCCAAGGAGAGTGGTGTCAGTGGAAAGGGTTGAACGTGATGTGCGGGCCCCGAGGCCTGAAAACGAGCGTCAACGCACTTTATCACAATAATGGAGACGGAACCTTCAGCGACGTTTCGGAAAAGTCCGGCATCACCAAAGCGCCTGGCTGCTATGGCTTCACTTCATTGACGGCGGACTTTGACCATGATGGCTGGCCTGATATTTACGTGGCTTGTGATTCCACAGCCAGCCTGCTCTATCACAATAACCACGATGGGACATTTACCGATATCGGAAAGAAAACGGGCGTAGCTTACAACGAAGACGGCGCGATGCAGGCGGGAATGGGTTTGTCGGCCGACGACTACGCCCACAATGGCTTTCAGAGCATTGTCAAAACCAACTTCAGCGACGATACGCCGACACTTTATCTCAACCGCGGCGGTAACAACTTCGACGATGTTACTTACAGCGCCGGGCTGGGCATGATCAAGAAGTGGCTGGGATGGGGAGTGCAGTTCTACGACTTCGATAACAGCGGCTGGCCGGGAATCCTGATTGGTCACGGGCACGTGTATCCAGAAGTGGATGGCAAAGGACTCGGCACAAGTTATCGCGAGCCCAAAGTGGCTTACTACAACTTGCACAACGGAACCTTCGCCAACATCACTGCGGACGCTGGATCGGCACTCAGCCAAATACATTCTGCTCGCGGGATGGCACTGGGTGATCTCTTCAACGATGGAAGGGAAGTGGCCCTGGTGAACAACATGAATGAGCCGCCGTCGCTGTATTACAACACTGAGCCGGTGGGAAACTTCATTAGCCTGCAACTGGTCGGTGGCAAATCCAACCGCGCTGCCCTGGGTGCCGCGGTCACGCTGGTTCAGGGCGCCGACCAGCGCGAAAAAGAAGTGCGAAGCGGAGACGGGTACATCTCACAAAGCGACCTGCGGCTTCACTTCGGATTGGGCAAAGCCATGAGGGCGGAGAAAATCGTGATCCGGTGGCCCAGTGGCCTTGTCGAAACACTGAATGACCTGCCGGCGAATCGGTACTATGTCGTACGAGAAGGTGGGGGCGTTGATCAAAAACGGACCCACGGGGTCAGCAAGGTGCAAGTCAGAGTTTCTAGTCCGAAGGCGAAGTAATTCGCCATTGAGCCGCAACCTTCACACAGCGTCGCCGACTGAGATCACGACAATCGCGAGAAAAAGGATTCCGACGCCGGTCCAGCAGTATGCCAACGTGCGACGGCTAGAACCTTTCCCCTCTCCTGTCATCGCTCCCCAAAAAAGTCCGGCAATGATGTCCACGATCATGAACATGGGCCAGCCCAGGATGCCGCCGAGAGACCCGAGTGAAGCAGCTCCCATTCCATAGAGAACTATTCCGCCAAACCAGAGCAGGCCGGTGGAGAAACCCAGTAGCCAGTACTGCGGCGAACCTGCTTTCCCGTACGCAGCCCAGGTCCGATTCTTCTGCAGCAGGTAAATGCAATAGAGCAGATTTGTGACAAAGCCCGCGGTGACAGCCAGCGCCCAAATAGGGTTCGCAGCCATACCCACGCTTGCGCCGGCGTCCAGGGCGCGCACCCGAAGTTCATCTCCGAATAGGAAACTGAAGTTGAGCATCGAAGAGAAAATTCCCGAGAAAATACAGATGATCAGGCCCAGCGTGAACCCGGAGCCTGCCGACTGCCCCGTTCCCAGGTCCCGTTCCCTCTGCTTGCCGGCGAGAGCAAGGAAAACCAGACCGACAACCATGACTGCGGTTCCGGCAATCAAGGCCAGCCCGCGCTTGGCCAAGAGCTCTTCGGGATGCAAAACCGCAAGTGGCAGAAGCGAACCGAAGGAGGCTGTGATGCCCAGGATCAGAGCGAACCCCAGCGCCAGTCCCACGCGACTGATCCCCTGTCCGAACAGAGTCGCTCCCAGTCCCCACGCGAATCCGAATGTGGCAACCTTGAGCAGAGTAGATTCTGAGGCTCCGTGAAAGACGCCGGACAAATGAGGCACAGTGCTGGCAGTGATGATCCAAGGAAACATCACGAGGCCAGAGAGCGCGAAGATCAGCCAACTATTCTCCCAATGCCACTCCGGCATCCGTTTCATCGGAGCTGCAAAACTTCCCTGCAGAATACCCGCGAGAGTAACAATTGCGATTCCCCATGCGACTTGGTGCACGCAGTCTCCAAAGGTTCAGGTCTGAGCTCGCAAAGGCGAGCCTTGAGCAACGTCGAGCACGAATTGGCAGGAATGCACTATCCCCGTGCGGCACGTCAAGGGAAAAATTACTCCGGAATGGGATATGCATTGCTGACGTGGACCGTTTTGAGCTAGAGTTCGCCCTGATGTGCGAGCGCTTCCTGCCGGCGTGTGCCCTGGGAATATTGTTTTTCACAACCATCTCAGCGCCGGCTCAAGACATTGATGCAACCCCGTCGATCGAGAATCGTAGTCCCGCTACAGTGGCTGACCAGATTCTAGATCCAGCCGAGCGTCGTGAATTTCTGATTCTCTTTCAGCCGGCGGGCCCGGCGGAAATGCTCAAGCGGGCACAGACCTTTCTGAATGACTATCCTCAGTCGGCGTTTCTGTTCCAAGCCTATGACCTTGCTGCCCGCAGCAGCTTCGACTTGGAAGACTATAAGAACGGTCTGGAGTACGCGAAGAAATCTCTCGCCTTGCTTCCGGAGAATCCGCTGCTTCTCACCGCAATGGCGGACGTCGAGGCTCGGGCGCAGCAAAACGATGCTGCTGTGTCATATGCTCGCGATGCGATTGAATATCTTGACCGGTTTGTTCGTCCGGGTTCTGTGCCGGCTGACCAGTGGCCGGAGTTGCAGCGAAAATTGAAAGCGTCCGCTTACTTTGCCGTAGGCCGCGCCTCACTCGCCCAAGCAGTGCAGGAGTCCGCCGGTGTGAGCCGAACGATGCTTCTGCAGCAATCAGAAGCGGCGATGGAAAAAGCTGAGGGACTGAACTTAGACGATGCGGAGATTCGGTATCTGCTAGGCCTCGCTCGGCTATCCTCTGGCAAATTGCTGCCGGCCGCCGGTGATTTCTTGGCTGTATACCGGGCGAACAGTGCCTTCGCGCCCAAGGCCTTCGCGCAACTCCAGGCCATCCACAAGTTGTTTGATCGGAATTCCACAACGAGTTTTGAGGTCTTCTTGCAGAAAGTCGGAGAACCGCAAAACGCAATCCGGCCAGCGCCTTTGCCGACCACTTCCGGAACTCGTCCGCCCTCGGCTTATGCAGGCTCGGAATCCTGCCGGGGCTGTCACGGCGAAATCTATCAGGCGTGGTCTCACAGCGGCATGTCAAAAATGTTGCGTCCCTACCAACCACAAAATGTCATCGGTGACTTCCAGACGAACAATGAGTTCTACGCCGGCGACGAGTTCGACTATCGCAATGGAAAGCTGGAAGTCTTGCGCGGCAAGAACCGCAGTTTATTTGCGCGCATGGTGGTTCGGAACCAGCGTCATTTTCTTGATATCAGGCAGTCCGATGGCGAGTGGCACTCTTATCCCGTGGACTACACCATCGGGTCGAAGTTCCAGCAGGCATATGCGACCAAGCTCTCCAACGGCGAGATCCATGTCTTTCCGGTGCAGTACAACTCCATCGATAAGCAATGGGTCAACTTCTGGCAGGTCATTGATTCGCCCGGGAGCGAGCGATCCGATCTTCGTTCCTGGGAAAAACTGGACAGCTCGACCAGCTATCAAGCGATTTGCGCCGTCTGCCACGCCAGTCAGTTGCGGAACATCAAGGGCGGAGGATTTGAGTCGCAAAACCTGGAATTTCGAGAGCCAGGAATTAATTGTGAAACTTGCCATGGGCCGTCGGCTCAGCACATCGCGGAAGTAACCCAAAGCGAGTTTTATCTATCAAAAAATCCGCTCGATCCTCCGGTTAATTTTCACAAGGTCGGCAACCGCGATTTTATTGAAATTTGTTCCCAGTGCCACATGCAGTCCGCACTTCGCATTCCAGGACCGCACGGCGAACTGAATTATTCTGCCAGCGGCAATTTCTTTATGCATAGTCAGAGCATTCCTTTTGGTGAGTTCTCGCGCAAAGGCTTCTACAAGGACGGCAGATTTCGCCAGACCACTTTTATTGTTGAAGCGCTAGAACGTTCCCGGTGTTTCAAGAAAGGGGAGGTGAGCTGCGGCAACTGCCATGATCCGCACGGCCATGGTTCGCACGGCGACGAGTCAAGCTCTAATCCCACTTCATTGAGATTCCCAGACAGGCCAGATCAGGCGTGTACCGATTGTCATCAACAATTCCAGGATGCAGCCAGACTGGCGGCCCACACCCATCACCGCGCCGACTCCGAAGGCAGCCGCTGCGTTTCCTGTCATATGCCTCGCATCATGGATGCATTGCTGTTCCGCGCGCGAACCCACCAGATCGACGATATTCCGGATGCTGACATGACCCTGCGCTTTGGGCAGGAAGAAAGCCCCAACGCATGCTTGCTGTGTCATGCGGAGAAGAGTCCGCAATGGGTAAAACAGGAGTTGGTGGCTTGGGTAAAGGCTTCCAAACGATAGGTATGAATGCTCTCGTATTCATGCGGCGCGGACATCGGCATTTTAGTTTTTATTTCGGTGCGGTTCTTGTTTTCATTATCACGACCCGAGGTCAGGAAGGCCCAGTCCCTTCAGCCTCGCAGGTAAATCGCGCAAGCAATGGATACGTTGGATCGAAGGCCTGCGTGCAATGTCACCGGTCCATCTATGACTCCTATTCAAAAACTGAAATGGGTCGTTCCATGTCCACAATCACTCCGCATCTTCTTGAAAGGATCCCAAAGTCAGCCGCGGTGTTCGATCCGCGCACCCAACGTCACTTTGAAACCTACTTTCGCGACAATGAACTTTACCAGACAGAATTTGAAAACGCCCCCGACGGGAAAGAGATCTTCCACGATACGCACAAAGTGGAATGGGTCATCGGCTCTGGAGCAAATGGCTTTGGCGGGATCGTAAGACGGGGAAGCTATCTCTTTGAGGCCCCGCTTTCATTTTATGCGAAGACTAACGGCTGGGCTGTGTCACCCGGATACGAGTTTGCCGATTATGGCTTCAGCCGTCCGGTTCTAGCGGGTTGCATCGTATGCCATAGCGGCAGGCCACAGCCAATCGCAGACGGGAACGGACTTTTTCGCGATCCTCCGTTTGTGGAACTCGCGATTGGTTGCGAGAACTGCCACGGTCCCGGGGAAGCGCATGTGGTCGAGATGCAAATCGATCCCTCGCAAGGATCTGGTCACTCCATTGTTAATCCGGCAAAACTGACGCCTTGGCTTGCCGATAACATTTGCATGTCTTGCCATCAGGCGGGCGACGCGCGAATTTTAAAGCCGGGTAAAGACTTCAGTCAGTTTCGTCCTGGATCAGTTTTGGATGAGACGCTGAGTATCTTGATGGTTCCTCTTCGCCGCGAGTCGACTCCGCGGGATGATTTGCTGCAGCACTACTTGTCTATGTTGCTCAGCAAGTGTTATCGGGGAAGCACCGGTCGCTTGGCCTGTATCTCTTGTCATGACCCTCATATGCAACCTTCGCCACAGGAGGCGCCTGCCTATTTCCGCCAAAAGTGTCTGGCGTGCCATACCGAGAAGAGTTGCGCATTGCCTCTCGCGATTCGTCAGCGCAAGGTTCCTCCTGACGACTGCGCCGGCTGTCACATGGCGAAACGCGACGTAACCGTGATCTCCCATTCAGTTCTCACCAACCATCGCATCGTCGCTCAAGCCGAGGAGCCATTTCCCGACGCGGCTTTTCACATGACCACTCCATCACTCCCGGACTTGGTCCATCTCAACGCTGCGCCTGGACGGGACGGTTCAACCCTGGCCCCGCTGGCGCTGCTGCAAGCGTACGGTCAGATCGCGCTCTCCCATCCTGAATATCGCGAACGTTATTGGGCACTCGGTAAGCAGATGCAGACGGTTGAACCGGACAACATCTTTGGGCTCGAAGCGCTCGCCGACTCCGCGCTGCAACAGAAAACCCCGGAAGGGACTGAGGCCGCTATTGGCTATCTCGATCGCGCTACGATTGCAGAAAACAGGAACCCCGCAGACTTTGAACAGTTGGCCACCCTGCTCATCGCAACCGGACGCGTAAAAGAAGCTATCAGTACGTTGCAGCGCGGCATCAGCCTAATTCCCTACGACGCCGAACTTTACCGCTTGTTGGGGAAAAGTTATCTCTCGCAGAACCACATAGCCGAAGCGTCCGCCATCCTAAAAACAGCCGCTGAACTTTTTCCTGGAGATGAAATAATTCGGAAACTCTTGCAAGAGTGCGCAACCGCAAGCACGGGTGCTCGAGCGAAGTAAACCGCAACGGTGCACTGCGGTTCAAGAACTCACGGAAGAAGCTTCTCGGTGCGGAATCGAAGCCGCGGGTTCAGTCCGTGGAAATCCCATGGCCGCCGAGATCTCCGCGGCGGCCTTGATCACTGCCTGCGCGATGACTGCGACTTGGCTGGGAGCGACTCTAGTCACGGGGCCTGAAACGCTTATGGCGGCTATCGCGTGCTGCCCAGCACCGAGAATCGGCGCGCTCACACACCGCGCTCCCAGCGTGGTTTCCTCATCATCTACCGCGTAGCCCTGCCGCCGGATCTTCTCCAGTTCCTGCCGCAACTGCACCAGGTTCATGATCGTCTTAGGCGTTAACGGCTGGAACGTAATGGCCCCGAGAATGTCTTCTATTTGTTCGTCTGGTAAGTAAGCCGCCAGAGCTTTGCCCAGAGCAGTCGCGTGCAACTGGCGGCGCGTCCCTACGCGCGAAGACAACCGAAACTCATGCGGGCTCTCTAGGACGTCCACATAAAGCACCGTAGCCTGATCCAGAACGGCAAGATTCACCGTCTCTCGCGTGGATTTCCATAGCTCCCACAAAATTGGCTGCGCCGCGGCTTGCAGCGTGGCCCGGTGATTCACGCGTGCTGCCATCTGTGCCAACCTCGGTCCAATCAGGTACACACCGGACTCGGTGTGCATGAGATAACCATCGCGCTCCAGGTGTTTCAGAAAGCGGTGGGCGGTGCTCTTGTTGATCCGGGTCAGTTCACAGATGGACTTGAGCGGCAGCCCCGAGGGCGCGCTTTGGATGGCCTCCAGGATCTGAAAAACCTTGGAGATAACGCCAACCGGAGCCGGCCCCTTTTTCTTCGGATGTCGCATTCAACTCCTTACCGAAAAAGCGGACTCCAGATCGCCTTTTCCAGCGCGCAAGTCTACAGACCAGCTATTCCACCAGATGAAACTGTCATGCCTCATAGCCGCCTAAACGGGTCAAAGAGTACCACTGAATGAAACATAGTTCAAGCATATGAAATTTTTTGATTGACAACATTCGTTCTCCAGTGCTAAACAACGCACTCGATGTGGGGTTCTCCGTTGGCCAGCGCAAAGTTTCCTTGGGTTGCACACAGAAAAATTCGCTCTGGCTGTGTCAGTGCAAAGCCTGACTTAGCTGCCAGATTCGCGAGGAGGAACTGCGACCATGACACGCCCAAGTTTTGCCAGGATTTCAGGGTTGTCGCTGACCCTGGTTCTGTTGTTGTGCTTAGGGTTCACCGTATTCTCGACGCCCGCTGCTGACGCCCAGGTGAACGCCTCTATAAAGGGGACGGTGAGCGACTCAACAGGAGCGGTAATTTCTGGCGCTTCCGTCGTGCTGCGCAATACAGATACCAACCTAAGCCGAGCCACGACGACGAACGATGCTGGGTACTACTCCATCCCCGACGTTCTGATAGGGAACTACGAACTGAAAGTGAGCAAGCAGGGATTCCGGACGGCGGTGCAATCGGGTATTGCGTTGGGAGTCAACCAAACCGCTGTCTTCGACCTCACGCTGGCGACGGGTTCCACTTCGGAGACTGTCT
Organism: uncultured Acidobacteriota bacterium; assembly: GCA_963696025.1. Lineage (GTDB taxonomy): Bacteria > Acidobacteriota > Terriglobia > Terriglobales > Acidobacteriaceae > JABCYV01. The sequence continues at coordinate 138,100 of CAVOII010000009.1, read as the reverse complement.
CGGTGCAAGCTTCGGCTGTTGCTTTGGAGACGGCCACGTCGGAGCTAGGAGTTGCGGTGACGCGGCGAGAAGTGAACGATTTGCCGCTAAATGGACGGAACTTCACCCAGATCCTGAACCTCACGCCGGGCGTGAGCACAGTCAACGTGGCGCAGAACGCACCTTCCGCGGGTGGCATCTGGTCGAATCCAATTGGGACATCTTCCTACCCATCTGTGAATGGGCAGTCCAATCGCAGCAATCTGTTTCTGCTGGACGGTGTAAATAACCAGGGGTCGTTCGGCAGCACCTACGCAGTTGCCCCGATTGTCGACGACATTCAGGAGTTTAAAGTTCAATCACACAATGACGATGCCTCCTTTGGTGGCGTACTGGGCGGCGTAGTCAACGTGGTTACGAAATCCGGAACGACTCAGTATCACGGGGCGGCCTGGGAATTTCTCCGCAACACCACTTTTGACGCCGCCAACCCGTTTCTGAAAAAGGTGACTCCATTCCAGCAGAACCAGTTTGGAGCGTCCTTCGGTGGGCCGCTTTGGTTACCGGGGCAAAATGGACAGAAGAAAACTTTCTTCTATCTGAGCTACGAAGGCTATCGGAATCACACCGCTGCTTCCAATTTCTACAACACACCCACGAGCCAGGAATTGGCTGGAGACCTGACCAGCACTGTCGGTACCGGGCAAATTTACAATCCCTTCAGCGGCCAGGCTTTCATGTGCGATGGCGCGGGCAATCCTCTGCCCGCACCGGGCAACCATCAGGCAGCCGGGATGCCTTGCAACAAGATTCCTTCGAGCATGATTAACCAGGACATGATCAAGTACGCACAAACCTTGTTCCCAGCCCCCAACCTGACGGGGAACGCGCTCTTCAATGGTCTTGATACGACTAAGACCATCACTCGGCAGGACACGGGCAGCGGACGACTGGACCACCAGCTAAGCCAGCACGACGATGTCTGGGCTCGTTACACTAGCTTCCGACAGCCGGCCAGCGGATCGGGTGGTTTTGCTGGACTGTTCCACAATCAGGTAACCGATGGTTACAACGTAGCGGTTCATTACACCCACCTATTCTCCGGGGCGACACTGGCTGAATTCCACTTCGGACGGACCAGCGTGAACATCGACCAGGGCTCTAACTTTACCAATGCCTCGCCCAGCTTCGGGACGCAAGTGGGTTTTTCTCCGAACTTCGCTGGCGGTTTCAAAGGCGGGATTTCGATGATCCCGCAAGTTGTGATCCAGGGTTACATCGGGAATCCCAATCCCAGTGCCCACGGGGCAGCGCAGGTTGACGATACTCATGTATCGGATATCTGGGAATACGGAGGTGACTTCACAAAAACCATAGGGCGCCACACCTTCAAGGCAGGATTGAATTTTGCCAGCAATAACTCCAACGCTCTCTATCTGAACTCCAGTGTTCAGTTTGCCGCGGCAAATACGGAAAACCCGCTGACCCTCACTGGCGGCAACGCTTTAGCATCGTTCCTTTTGGGCATTCCGAACAACGCCTCGCGGCGTAACGTGATTGAAACCGAGCATGGTGGCTGGGTTGACGGATTCTATGCCATGGATCAGTGGAAAGTGACCAGCAAACTGAATGTGAATTTCGGTTTGCGCTATGACATTACGTTCATGCCCATTTACGGCGACAACTCGAATGCCAATAATTTTGTCGGCGATATGGATTTCACCAACGGAACCTACATTCTGGCCAGGAACGCTCCGTCGTGCTTGCAGACAAATGCCGCTCCCTGCATACCCGGTGGCGTACTCCCCGCACACGTGGTCGTGACTCCGCTTGGTGGCACTGCGATTTTCCATACCGACTACAACGACATACAACCGCGGGTCGGTTTTGCGTATCAAGTGCGGCCGAATCTGGTTGTGCGTGGGGCGTATGGGAGATTCTTTGATAATTGGGCAGCGATTACTCAAACCGCGCAAAACTACGAGGGCACCTGGCCGAGCTTGGACCAACTTGGAGCCAGCAATCTTAACCCGGTCAAAGTCGGGGGGGGCCTCCCGACTGCGAGCGTAGGGGATCCCTTCAGCCTCGGTAGCGGAAAGCCGGTCACCACCGGCACCCCGTTCAACCAATCAACCTGGTTTGCAGATCCGTATTTGAAGAGGCCTTATGCCGACCAGTGGAACTTCGGCATCCAGGATCAACTAACCTCCAGCAGCGTGATGACAGTCAACTACGTCGGTTCAGTTGGCCGGCGTCTGGATGTCGGCGGAGCGTATAACACAGCTACCTTCGCCGGCGGAAACGCTAACACCGCCTGCACGCCCTACGCGCCTAAGGCAACCAACTGCGGAGCGCCTTTTCCCTATATCGGGCCCACCGCCTATGATCGCAGCACCGGAAAGAGCAGTTATAATGCCCTGCAGGCCTCATTAAATGGCAGGCAACACGGGCTTGCATATCTGATTTCATACACCTGGTCCAAGAGCTTGGACCTCGGCTGTTCCGGTTTCTATGGAGTGGAAGGTTGCTCCACTCAAAACCCCTATAACCTGCAGGCCGACAAAGGCCCTTCCGCAACCGACCTTCCGCAAATCTTCTCAGCCGCATGGGTCTATGCGTTGCCGTTTGGCAAGGGCAGCAAAATGTCTTCGGGCAACTCGGTGGTGGATGCCGTCATTGGTGGCTGGAACCTGAACGGTATCCTCTCATTGAATTCTGGAACCCCTTTCGATGTGGGAAGCGGCAAGGATATCGCGGAAACGGGTAATTTCAACTTTGGAAATGGATATGGCTACGAGCGAGCTAATGTGGTAGGCAGCTTCTATCCGGCTAGTCGGGGTCCCAATGAATGGATTAACATCGCATCTTTTCAAACACCCCCCAAGGGTACGTTTGGGGACTTAGGCCGGGATTCTCTACGCTCTGACTGGTACAAGAACCTGGATCTTTCGCTCTTCCGCCAATTCCCGTTTACTGAACGATTCCGGCTGGAATTCCGCTTCGAGGCATTCAACGTGACGAATACTCCCGTCTGGGCGATTCCGGTTTCGAGCCTGGAGAACCAAAACTTCGGGAAGGTTACGGCGACGGCCAACATACCTCGACAGCTGCAGTTCGGACTCAAGCTTTATTTCTGAGCGCAGCCGAAGGTGGCACTCACAACGTGGATCCCATTGCGGCGGGCGTGTTCAGTTAGCAGAAAGGTGAAAGCGCCCGCCCGAAGTTTCTTGAGCGACACCACACGTACGACTTTCTCACTTTGATCGGCAGGATACTTCTGCCGGGCGCTACACTCTATAAGGACGGACATGTCTGGGCAATTATGGCACGAAGATGAATCGGGCCCAGGGATGACCAAGTCGGCGGGTGGTCTGTGTGATTGCAAGCCCCAAGGTCACTGGAGATGTTCGCGGCTAGGATAGAACGCGCTCGAGCGGTGAGGTTGCTTTTGAACCTAAGTGTCCTGATGACACTGACAGGCTCGCTCCCCCTAGTTGCACAGAACGCTGCGCCCGACCGACCAACACCACAGGAGCAACTGCTCGCCCTACCCAAGTCGTGCTCAGCGCAAAGCCATCCTTCTGAGAAGATCACTGCACTGCTGGAGGCCATTCGCGACCATCCCACGGCGGGAGCCTACAACACACTCGGAGTTTTATATGCGCAGGCCGATCGCATCACTTGCGCCATCCCAGCCTTTGAAGCCGCCCTCAGCCTGGAGGGAAATAATTGGGAGGCTCACTACAACCTCGCGCTGGCCCTTCTACGCAAGGGTAATCGAGCCCGCGCGGTCGCCGAGTTGCAGACCGCCATTCAACAGAAACCGGATTCAGTAGCCGCACATTTCGCGCTGGGGAGCGTACGGCAGGTAGACGGCAAGTTTGAGCAAGCCGCGCAGGAGTTCGACGCAGCACTGGCCGTTGACCCGCATTTCGTTCCCGCCTCCCTCAGCCTTGGGCAAATCCTCATGAGCCAAGGGAAGCCGGCCGCAGCCATTGTTTGTCTAGAAAAAGCGCTAGACCTGTCTCCGCCGCCGGATCAACTAGAGACTCTGCAGGTCGCGCGAGCCCTGGCTTACGGCCAAAGCGGGGAAGTGGACAAAGCCGTGGGCATCCTCAAGGATTTCGTCGCTGCTCATCCAGAGTCTGCAGACGCCCACCTCAACCTTGGCCTGCTCTATTCCCAGAGAGGGCAACCTACCGATGAGGACGCCGCAGTTGCGGAATACGGCGCGGCGTTGCGCCTGGACGCCAACCTGAACGCCGCCAGAATCTCACTAGGACGAGCGCTCCTTACCCAGAAGCAATACTCAGCATCGGTTTCTGTTCTCCAGGAGTACACCAGGCGCAAGCCGCGTGATGACCAGGGTTACTATTTCTTAGGTTTGGCTTACGCGAGACTGAACCAATTTGCTCAAGCCGAAGCGTCACTCCAGCAAGCGAAACGCCTGAATCCTGGCAGCGCGGACACGCGTTACAACCTTAGCTTAGTTCTGGTACGGATGGGAAACACGGAGGAGGCTGTCCAGGAGTTGGAAGCCGGCGCAAAAATAAATCCCGACGATCCTGAAGTTCACTCTCACCTCGCATCTGTTTTCGAACGGCAAAACAAGAAAGAGCGTGCCCAAGTTGAGCTGCAAAAAGCGGCCGACCTTCGGCGCCGATCCGAACAGCAGGCTCAGGCGGGCAAGCTCAACAACGAGTCCAATCAATACTTACTTGCTGGAAATCCCCAAGCTGCAGTCGAGAGTTATCGTAGGGCGCTGAAGCTGAGTCCTGGCGATGCAAAACTGCACTACAACCTGTCTCTCGCTCTAGACCGGCTGGGCGATAAGCCAACTGAGCAGGAAGAACTGAAGACCGCCCTTCGGCTCGACCCCAATCTTTCTGCTGCTCACAACCAGTTGGGGCTGCTTGCTATAGGAGATGGCCGGTTTCCCGAAGCAGAAAAGGATTTCAAGAACGCGATGCAAATCGATCCCAAATATGCTGAGGCTCAAAACAATCTGGGAGTCCTCTTCAGCCAACAGAGCAAAGATTCAGAAGCTGCGGCGCTGTTCCAGCAGGCCATCGGGAACGATCCGACCTACGCCAAAGCCTACGTCAATCTTGGCTTAACCATGGCCAAGCAAGGAGCGTTTCCACAAGCGGCGCAGCAATTTGAACTGGCCCTGAAAGCCGACCCTCAGAACGAAGGCGCGTACTCGGCCCTGGGAATGCTGCAAGCCAGGACCGGCCACGGAAAAGAAGCGGTCGACACGTTTCGAAAAGCGGTAGCGCTTGCTCCCAATTCAGCCAACGCACATCTGAACCTCGGAATTGCCTTGGTCGATCAATATGATCGTCTAGCTGGATTCAAGGAATTCTCCGAAGCCGTCCGGCTCGACCCGAACCTCTCCGCAGCGCATTACAACCTCGGCCGTTTCTTTTTTGAGAACGGGAAGTACGAAGACGCGCGCCGAGAGTTGGAAAGCGCCTGCCGCCTGCAGCCGAATTTCGCCGGCGCGCTATATTTTCTGGCCCTCACCGAAAAACAGAACAGCCAAATGGACCGTTCTACCGAGCTTCTGCGTCAAGTGGTTGCGCTGAGTCCTGACAACGCGGATGCGCAATATTTGCTGGGTCAAAATCTCGAGCGCTCGGGCAAAACCACTGAGGCCGTCGAACATTGGAAGGCAGCCGTGCGGGCGGACCCAAGTCATTCTCAGGCTCTATATAACCTGGCCCGGACCCTGAACAAGTTGCACGACCCGGAGGCAGCTCAATATCAGGCCCGTTTCGATGCGCTGCAAAAGAGCCAGCAAATTACGGATAGGGTTGAACAACTGGGAAATTTCGCTCTTGAGGCGGCCAACGCACAAAATTGGCCCCAGGCATTCGAACAGATGACGGAAGCACTCCAGTTGTGCGGGACCTGCGCGCAAAGGGCGCATCTTCACCACAATCTCGGCTTGTTCTACGGTAAGACGGGAAGGGTGGAAGAAGCCAAGAAGGAGTTGCAGACGGCGATTGCGCTCGATCCAAATGATCTTGACGCCCAAAAGGCCTTGATTGTGTTTCAGAACGTGCACACGGCGCAGGCACAATAGGCAGAACAATAAATGTGTGACGACAGGGATGTTTTGTTTTCCAACGTAGGAGGAATGTCTCTCTGAAAGCTCAACCAGACGGATTTCGCCTCGATGGCAAAGTCGGCGTAGTCACCGGGGGCGCCAGTGGAATCGGGCGGGCCATTGCGGAAAGATTTGCCGCGAGCGGAGCCTGCGTTCGAATCCTGGACATAGACCAGGCCGCTGCCGAGGCCGTGGCCGCCGAAATCGTCGCCCTGGGACGCAACGCCAAGGCTTATCGCTGTGATGTCTCCGACCAGGAGAATGTGAAAAGTGTCTTCGAAACCATCTTTCAGCACGAACGCATACACATCCTGGTAAACAATGCCGGCATTTCCCATGTGGGCAATCTCGAAACCACGTCGGAGAAGGACTTCGACCGGGTCTACTGTGTAAATATTAAGGGTATCTACAACTGCATGTACGGTTGCATCGGGCACCTGAAAGGCAGCGGAGGCGGCGTGATTTTGAACATGGCCTCGATTGCGGGTACTGCCGGACTTCCCGACCGCTTTGCCTACTCCATGAGTAAAGGCGCGGTGATCGCAATGACCTACTCGGTTGCCAAGGATTACCTGGCTTACAACATTCGCTGCAATTGTATTTCCCCCGCGCGGGTGCACACTCCATTCGTGGATGGATACCTCCGGCGCAATTATCCGGGAAGAGAGAAGGAGATGTTCGAAAAATTGGCGCAGTCGCAGCCCATCGGCCGGATGGCTCAACCCAGCGAAGTGGCGGCAGTGGCGCTGTTTCTATGCTCGGACGAAGCCGCTTTCATCACCGGAACTGACTATCCCATTGACGGAGGCTTCTTCAATCTTCGCGGCTAGCTAGCAATGGTTTCTCTGACGAACATGGATCACGGGTTGGGCTCGCGCAAATTGGGTTGCCACTATGGCTCTTCTTAGGCGCGGGCTCTCACGTTCATGGACCTGCAACTGCGGGACAAAGTCGTAATCATTACAGGAGGCGCAAGCGGGATTGGCGCTGCCATCGCACGCGAGTTCGGGAAAGAAGGTGCGGTCCCCGTAATTGTGGACCGCAACATTGCGGCCGGAGAGCGGTTTCAAGCTGAGCTACGCAGCCAGGGTATCGAGGCTCATTTTTTGTCGGCCGAGCTGACTGTTCCGGAAAACTGTCAGGCCGCGGTGGCGCAGACGGTGGACAGACTCGGACTAATCGACGCACTGGTAAACAATGCCGGTGTCAATGACGGCGTTGGTCTGGCCAAGGGCAGCCCCGATCAGTTTGTGGCGTCCTTACAGTGCAATCTGCTGCACTACTACAACATGGCGCACTATGCTCTTCCCCATTTAAAGAACTCGCGTGGAGCCATCATCAACATCAGCTCAAAGACGGCGGTGACTGGTCAGGGTGGAACGTCCGGATATGTGGCGGCTAAGGGAGCTATCCTTGGCCTGACTCGGGAATGGGCCGCCGAATTGCTGCCCTGCGGCATTCGGGTCAACGCAGTTGTTCCTGCGGAAGTCATCACACCGCTGTACGAACGCTGGCTCAAGAGCTTCCCCGACCCCGAAAAGAAATTAAAGAGCATCCTGGCCAAGATTCCCTTGGAAAGCCGCGCCACCACTCCGGAAGAGATCGCGGCCATGGTCGTTTTCCTGGTTTCTCCCCAGGCTGGGCATATCACTGGCCAGCATTTGTTTGTGGATGGTGGGTATGTACATCTGGACCGGGCACTGACATGACAACCAATATGAAGTCTACTTCTGCGCCACTTACCGAGCGCCAATACGTGTTGCCGCTGATCCTGGTCACGAGCCTGTTTTTTCTTTGGGCGTTGGGAGTCAATCTCAACGATATCCTGATTCCTCATCTGAAGAAGGCATTTGGCCTGACGGACTTTCAATCGTCCCTGATTCAGACGGCATTTTTCGGCGGCTATTTCCTTGCGGCTGTGCCCGCCGGGTGGCTGATGGAGAAGATTGGATACCGGAAAGGCATCCTGGTCGGACTTTTCGCCTGCGCGACGGGCTCACTTCTGTTTATTCCCGCCGCCTCAATCAGGGTATATGGATTTTTTCTATTTGCCTTGTTCGTGATGGCCTGCGGCCAAGGCGTCCTGGAAGTCGCGGCGAATCCTTATGTAACTCTTCTCGGGCCTCCCGAGAGCTCTGAACGGCGCTTGAACGTGGCGCAATCGTTTAACGCCGTAGGCGCCGTTGTGACCCCGATCATTGGCGCCGCTTTCATCCTCTCTGGCATCGAACACACCCGCGCACAGACCGCGGCCATGAGCTCGGCGCAGCTGCAGGCCTATCGTGCCGCTGAGGCCAGCACGGTAAAAGTCCCTTATCTGGTGATTGCCGGGGTCTTTTTGACCGTAGCCGCCATGATCTATTTCGCCCATCTGCCCGAAATCCAGGAACAGAATGGAGAGCAGGAACCAGAGTCTCTCGCCAGTGGACTACGGGGCATCAGCCGTCATGGACATTTGGTGAAAGGTGTGCTTGCGCAATTTTTTTATGTTGGTGCCCAGGTCGGGGTGGCCAGCTTCGTCATACGTTTCGCCCAGTACAGTATTCCCGGAACTCCGGAAAGGAGCGCCGCGAACTACTTGAAACTGCATCTGCTCGGATTCATGCTGGGAAGATTCATCGGTTCTTATGTGATGAAGCGCGTCCCTGCGCCCAAATTACTTTCGCTTTTCGGGCTCGCGTCGTTGACATGCCTGACGCTGATTTTGTTTGGGTCCGGAGCCGCCTCGGTCTGGGCCATTGTTATACTCGGGTTCTTCCATTCGATTATGTTTCCCACCATTTTCGCGCTGAGCTTGAAACATCTCGGCCCTTACACCAAGCTGGGCTCGTCTTTGCTGGTGATGTCGATCATTGGGGGCGCCATCTTTCCCGCGTTGATGGGATACATCTCGGACCGGACCAATATCCGCGATGCCTTTGTGGTTCCGCTGTTATGCCACGTCTACGTGCTTTACTTCGCGACCCGAGGCTACAGGCCGGAAGCAGTGGATACGACCCAGACTAGCAGATGTGTTGTTCCAGCTTAGTCCGAAAACGGCCATCTCCGATGAGGGAGCCACCGTCCCGTCCAGCAACGCCGCTCGAATCGCTGTGCTTGGCCATAGTTGCAAAGATGGCCGCCATACGGCGACAATCGCAGCTGTGCAAAATCCCGGTCAGCGTGAAGGCCTGATTTACAGCGGCGAGAATCCCTTTCGGCCTGCAGCTATGGTCATCGTCACGCTGGGCAATCCTCGAGAAAAATTCTGGGGCGCGATTCTGGCCCTCATTCCCGAAGGCTTGACTCTTTGCGGCATCGAACTGGCGTCCTTCGACGATTTGGTCTCCATGGTGAAAGATGGTGAATCATTTTCTCCAAGCGTAGTTTTCTTTCCCATGCACCGTGTCGAGCGCATGGAACTCGATCTGCCGGATGGCAGCATCGCTTCGCTTTCGCAACGCTTCGCCAGCAAGACCGGTCTCGATCCGGCTGCCGTGCTCTCTCGCCACGCGGGGCGTCAGACGCCCGAGGATTCCAGGTGAAGTTCTCTCAACTGCTCACCGCCCCCAACCAACTTACTTTGTTACGCATGATGTTTGTGCCCTTCATCGTGATCAATCTCGTGGAAGGCCACTATCACTGGGCGCTGCTACTGTTCGTTCTCGCCGGCCTTAGCGATGGCCTGGATGGTCTGCTCGCCCGCACCCTCAAACAACAGACCGTGCTCGGCCAGTATCTCGACCCCATTGCTGACAAGTTACTGCTCAGCACCATGTTCATGGTGCTTGCCATTCTGCACAAAATTCCCTGGAAATATACGGTCATGGTCTTCAGCCGCGACATCTGCATTCTCTGCGCCAGCGCTGTGCTTTACACCATTGCGGGGTTGCGCGACTTCCGTCCCAGCATCTTTGGCAAAGCCAATACTCTGGCCCAGATTGCGGCAGTTTTTTTCGTGATGCTGTTCGAGGTGGACCGTGCAAGAGGGGTCTGGATTACTCGGACCACATTTCTTCATGCCACCATTGCCTTCACTATAGTCTCGTCATTGCATTATGTTTTGCTGGTTGGCCAGCGACTGCGTGCCCACGGCAAGATTTCAACGGAAGCGGTCGGCTCTGCCAGCCATTCCCAGCAGCGTTCTTCCATGTGAGATAATTTTCAGTTCACAAAGCTGCGAGGAAAAGTCATGCCACAACGCACTGTCTTCTGCGTCAAACTTCAGAAAGAGCTCCCCGGTCTTGACGAGGCGCCGTTTGACACTGAACTGGGAAAGAAAATCTACGAGAGCGTCTCTCAACACGCCTGGCAATCCTGGACGGAATTCTGCAAAATGCTGCTCAACGAATACCGCCTCAATCCTGCTCGCCGCGAGGACCAGGAGGTCATCGTCAAGCAGATGGAGCAATACTTTTTTGGCGAAGGCGCGGCCTTGCCCAAGGAGTATGTGCCGCCAGTAGAGAAATAACTCCGCAAAATCATGGACTTAACCGCTAGGTACTTTTGTAATACCAACTGCACTATTTTTTGTGCAATTTTCATCATCTCGTAACATTGCTGCGCTAGAAAAGAAGTATGGATCCGCCCGTCTACGACACGCTGATCCTCTCCGACGTGCACCTCGGCTCGGATTGCAGCCGCGCGCACGATGCCACCCTCGTGCTCAAAGAAAATTCTTTCCGGCGATTGATCCTGCTGGGCGATATCTTCGCTGACCTGAACTTCGGCCGTCTCACCAAGGACCACTGGCGCTTTCTCGGTTACATCCGCAAACTCTCTAATCCCAAACGTAAGGTTGAGGTGGTCTGGGTGGAAGGCAACCACGACCGCGGCCTGACTAACGTGATGTCGCACCTGGTGGGCGTGAAGGTTTATCAGGAGTTCGCCTGGGAATATGCCGGACTGCGCCATCTCGCTATTCACGGTCACCAGTTCGACGGTTTCCAGGTGAACAGTTTGAGGCTCAGCCATTTCGGGACGCTGCTCTATCTTTGGGTACAGAAACACGATCTGAAGGGCAAGCCTTTGGCGCGCTTGATCGATCGCTTGAATACACGTTGGTTGCGCCTGTCGCCCAAGGTCGCATCGGGCGCGCTGTCGTATGCGCGGCAACACAGTGTCAACCGCATCTTCTGCGGCCACACCCATGAGGCTCTCTACCGCGAGCATGATGGTGTGCAGTACTACAACGCAGGCGGCTGGACCGATTCCAAGCCGACCTATCTGACGATTGGCGAGGAAGGAGTAAACATCCATGTCTACCAAGGCGATGTCAACCGAGAACACGATCAGCGACCTGACCATTGTGATTCCGGCAAAGAACGAGGCGAAGCTGATTCCGCGCTTGCTGAATTCGCTGGCGAGTCAGGACTACTCCAGGATGCCGAATACGAGAGTGTTGGTAGCTGACGCCAACTCCACCGACGGAACTCGGGAAGTCGTCATGGGCTTCCGCGATCGGCTCAATGTTAGCGTAATTCCGGGCGGTCTGCCCTCCGCTGGCCGGAACGCCGGCGCTCACCTCGCCGACACGCCCTATGTGCTTTTCCTTGATGCTGACATCGAACCGGCCAGCCCTTCGCTGGTGCGCCGTGCCATCGAACTGGCAAAGCGCAAGAAACTGCATTGTGTCACCACCAACATACTTTGCCGCGAGGGGAGTTTCACCGACAAGCTCTTCTACGCCAGCAATGATCTGTTTCAATATCTTTCCCGCCTGCACCATCCCTTCAGCACCGGAATGTTCATGCTTTTCGAAAAGCGGCGCTTTGACGAGCTCGGAGGATTTAACGAGCAGGTCCACTTTGCCGAGGACTACCATTTGAGCCAGCAAGTGGCGCGCAGCAAATTCGGGATCGTGCGTGGCGGCGTTTATACGACCAATCGCCGCTTCCAGAAGATGGGGCACTTGCGCATTGCGCGACTTTTCCTGGCCACGGCGTTCAACTACTGGAACGAAAACTTCTTCCTGCGCGACCATAAGTATTGGCAGACCTAGAAGTTTGAGCTATTACAATCGCGGGCATTGAACTCCTGATAGAAGGCGACACCTTTTCTGCGCAATGTCTGGTCTTGAGTCCCAACGTACCTGCGATCTATCTCATTGAATTAAATGCCGGAAATTAACGAAGGAATCGGGTCCTCCTTACGCCTCGGTCAATTCTTGTCAGGATATTGACTGCGAAAGGCAGCCAGACTATGCTGTATATCCTCCCTGCTGAGCCCCCACGTTTTCTAAGTAACACTGGCACGAAGAAGGCGCACAAAAGCGAACTCGGTTTCCCCGTTGTCTCACGATTGTCGGAGAGGTTTCGGTCTATCGCGATGCGAAGGAAAGACAAGTCCAAAGCCGTTAGAGAATCCACCTTCAGTGTTCGACCGGTCCCTGATGCCCCGAGGCCATGGACTCGGGCGATTCCCTGCATCCTGGCGTTAGGCATCTACATACCCTCACTTTTTAACGGTTTTATCCGTGACGATCATGTGCAGATCGTAAACAACCCTCAGGTGCAATCGTGGGGATATCTGTTCCGCTTGCTGACCACTCATCTGTGGAGTGAGGCCAAAATAGCCAGCGATCAAGTTTTCTTTTATCGTCCTCTATTTTCCATTTGGATGCTGTTGGTAAATACGGTTGGTGGACTATCTCTATGGGTGTGGCATCTCTCCAACATTTTGCTGCACGTAGCCGTGACATACCTGGTGTTTGCGGTCTGCCGGCGGCTGCTTAAGAGTGACTTCGCGGCATCACTCGCGGCCGCGGTATTTGCTGTAGATCCAATCCACGTTGATGCGGTTTCGTGGGTCTCTGCCAGCAATGAAATCTTATTCGTAATTTTCTTTCTAGGTTCAGTTCTTCTGTTGTTGGCTCCAGATGCGGCAAGCGGTCAACCGGTACGGTCCCGCCTGCTGTGGAGTGTGGTGCTCTACGCTGCTGCGCTTTTCACCAAAGAGACGGCGGTTGCCATTCTGCCGATTCTGGTCCTGCTGGCGCTGTTCAACTTGGAAGAAAAAAAGTGGCGGTCGAACACTAGGACAGCACTGAAAGTCGGTTCATGGTATCTGGCTGCGACTTTCTTCTATTTCGCGGTCCGGTTTGCGGTGCTGGGACGCGTCGGCGTTGAGAGCGGCAGGAACAGCTGGCAGCAGACGATCTATAGCATTCCCTCCGTCGCGCTTTTTTACCTGAATAAGCTCATACTTCCCATTGGCCTCAGCGGCTGCTACATGAATCCTCTGATTTCAGCCCCAACACTGCCCATGTGGTTAGCGTTAGCGGGTATCCTGTCCGGAGTCGTCCTGTTCGCGTGGCTTGCGGTTCGATACGACCTGACTATCGGGATAGCTGGGGCGCTCATCGTGCTGCCCATACTTCCCGTACTGGCTGGCATCAGGATTTACCCGCAGGGAGATATAACCCACGACCGCTATCTCTATCTTCCCTCGGTTGGATTGTGCATTCTGATTGGTCTACTGGTAAGAAGGCTCGGGGCGACGGTCGGGTTCGGGAGAACCGCTCTGATGGCCTTCGGCGCGGTGTTGGTGGTGACGTTCTCTTATCTGACTGTTGTCCAGCAAAAGTATTATAAAGATGACTTCGTCTACTACCAGCGGGCACTCGACCTCTATCCTGCGAACGGAATGGTGCTCGGGTATTTGGGAAACCTTAACATGGACAGAGGCCGGTCGGCTCTTGCCATGGAGGAATTCCGAAGGGCGCATGAAGTGTCCCCGGATAATCCAACCGTAACTCTCTTTCTCGCTCACGGGCTGTTTGATGAACACAAATACGCCGAAGTAGAGGCGCTGCTTTCGCCGCTTTTGCAAGAGACAAATCTGTCGCCATTCCGGAAAGCTACGACCTTGCTTACTTTGGCGAATGTGGAAATAGCTACTGGGAAACTCAACTATGGAGAACAGCTTCTGGAGCAGGTCGAGGCGATGTACCCCAACTTTCCGGAAGATCACTGGGCCCATGGGGTTCTTCTTCAGAAAGAAGGACGGGTAAGAGAGGCGCGGGCCGAGTATCTCAAGGAATTCGAGATCACGGGCGATCCGGAAGCGCGAAAGGACGCATATGCTCTGGGCAGGCTTCTGGCTACCTCTTCCGGTAACGCAGACGCAGACCATCCCGAGAACCTTTCACCAGATCCTGCGCACGAATAAACCGACGGACGCGAGCGAGTCGGACTCAGGTAACTCGGAGTAGAGGAGAGGCTTCCAGACGCGCTAGAGCTTGTTCAATCCGTCCAGGGCGGCGACTTTGTACGCCTCCGCCAATGTGGGGTAGTTGAAGACGGTGTCGCGAAAGTATTCGATAGTTCCGCCAACGGTTAATACCACCTGCCCGATGTGCACGATTTCTGCCGCGCGGTCGCCGATCACGTGCACGCCCAGCAGTTTGAGGGATTCCGGGTGGAAGATTAATTTCAACAGACCCTGCTCGTCGCCCAGCATTTGTCCCTTGGCCAGTTCCGCGTAGCGGGCCAGGCCCACCTCATAGGGAATCTTGTCGTGCGTCAACTGCTCCTCCGTAAGTCCCACCATAGAAATTTCGGGGATGGTGTAGATTCCGTACGGAATGAGATTTGGCGGCATCGTGCCGGGCTTGCCAAACATATGACAACTAGCCAGACGGCCCTGCTCCATGGAAGTGCTGGCCAGCGCCGGGAAGCCGATTACATCTCCAGCGGCGTAGATGTGGGGCACCGCAGTTTGGAAGTGCTCATTCACCGCAATTTTTCCGCGTGCGTCGGGCTCGATGCCGGTGACTGCGATATTCACCTGATCGCTATTGGCCTGGCGACCAATGGTGTAGAGCAAACCTTGCCCGTGAACGTTCTTTCCGCTTTCCAGTTTGGCGAAGACCCGGTCGCGCTCTTCCTCGAATCCAATGGAAACAACCTTCTCACCCAAGCGGAACACTGTCCCCAGTTGTCGCAATTGAAAGCCCAGGCTTTCAATGATTTCCCGATCGACGAAATCCAGCAAAATGGGCCGCTGATCGAGCAGAGTGACCTTGACGCCGAGCGCGGCGAACATGGAGGCGTATTCGAGGCCGATGATTCCCGCGCCCACGACCACCAAATCCCGTGGCACTTCCTCCAGAGTATGCACCTGGTCGGAGTCGAAAATCCGTTTGCCATCAATGGGAATATCGGCGCTGTGTGCCGGACGGGTGCCGCATGCAATCAGAATGTGATGTCCACGCAGCAGTTGCGATCCGTTGTCGCTTTTGACCTCGATGGTATGCGGATCCAGGAAACAGGCGTCGCCTTCAAGCGTGGTCACGGAGTTGCGGCGAAGCTGGGCTTTGATAACCTCGATTTCACGCGCCATCACCGCCTGCGCCCGGAACACCAGGTCAGACATGGCGATGCGGTCTTTCAGCACGTAACCACGACCATAAAAAGTGCGCTGGCGAAAGCCGCTCAGATATAAGACCGCCTCCCGCAAGGTCTTGCTGGGGATCGTGCCGGTGTGGACGCAGACGCCACCAATCGTCATCTTTCGGTCAACGATGGCAACTTTCTTGCGAAGTTTGGCAGCGCAGATCGCGCCCTTCTGTCCGGCTGGTCCGCTGCCGATGACGACCAGATCGTATTCGTTGGGTTCCATAGTTATGGCGAAGGATGAGTGATGGAAGAAGCTAACATTAAGTCACAAGATAACGGAAGGCCGCAGCGCAAACACGAGCATTTCCAAGGGCCGATTGTAACAATCTGTTAACAGTCGTACGCTAAGATTCGCGCACGTGGAGATTTCGCAGATGCCACGCT
Source organism: uncultured Acidobacteriota bacterium (assembly GCA_963696025.1). Classification (GTDB taxonomy): domain Bacteria; phylum Acidobacteriota; class Terriglobia; order Terriglobales; family Acidobacteriaceae; genus JABCYV01. Next base: position 122,248 of record CAVOII010000009.1, on the reverse strand, counting down.
CTTCTTTGGCTGATCCTCGCAACTACTTCAATCGGCATCTGTCCTGGCTGGCCTTCAATCGTCGGGTGCTCGACGAAGCCCTGGATGAAAACAACCCGCTGCTCGAAAGAGTAAAGTTCCTGGCCATTACCGCCAGCAATCTCGATGAGTTCGTCGAAGTGCGGGTTGCAGGACTGCTCCAGCAGGTGGAGCACGGATTTCGCGAGACCGGGCCGGACGGCATGAGTCCCGCGGAGCAGGTGCAAAGACTCGCCGGCGAACTACACTCGTTTGTCTCCGCGCAATACGATTGTTGGAACCGCAAGCTTCTCCCAGCTCTCGCCAGGGAAGGCATACGGGTGCGGACGATGGAGTCTCTGGATCGCGCCGGAAAAGATGCCGCGGATCTTTTCTACATCCGCCAGGTGGATCCACTTCTTACTCCGGTGACTATTGATCCTTCTCACCCATTTCCGCATGTCATCAATAAGGCATTGTGTGTGGCTTTCCAGTTGCGTCCTCGGCGGCGGCCTTCAACTACTTATCTTGGCGTGGTCACGGTGCCGAGGAAACTTCCCAGGCTGGTAAGGGTGCCGGGAAAAAGCGAGCATATTGATTATGTCTTTCTGCACGATCTTATCGAGTCGCACACCCGGAACCTTTACAAGGGATATCAAGTCATCTCGTCGGGCGCATTTCGAGCCACCCGGAACAGCAATCTCTACCTCCATGAGGAAGAGTCGCGGAACCTGATGGAGTCGGTCGACACGCAATTGCATAATCGGCGCAAGGGCGACGTAGTCCGGTTGGAAATCGAGGCTGAAGCGGCCGCGGAAATCGTGGACCCCCTCGCGGAACAGTTTGCTCTGCAGCCGTGGCAGGTATTCAAGACTGCTGGCCCAGTGAACCTTTCACGTCTATTTTCTTTGGCGGAGCAGACTGTGCGCGCCGATTTGAAGTTCCAACCCTTCGTGGCCAGAACCCTGAGCCTGCCGCCGAAAGTTTCGAACCTATTCGAGCAAATTCGAAAACAAGATGTGCTGCTGCATCATCCCTACGAGTCGTACATGCCCGTGGTGGCCTTTATTGAATCGGCAGCCCGGGACCCGAACGTGCTTTCCATTAAGCAGACGCTTTATCGAACCAGCGAGGACTCGCCGATCGTGCGCGCCCTCACCGAGGCAGCGCAGTCCAAGGAAGTTACGGTTGTAGTGGAATTAAAAGCGAGATTTGATGAGGCCTCGAACATCCGATGGGCACGTTCGTTGGAAGAAGCCGGCGTGCAGGTATTTTATGGCTTGGTGGGTCTGAAAACCCATTGCAAGCTGGCATTGCTCACGCGTCATGATGGTGATGACGAAATTCGGCAGTACGCGCATCTAGGCACTGGAAATTACAACCCGGCAACGGCGCGATTCTACACCGATCTGAGCCTGCTGACTTGCGACCGGGAAATCACATCTGCAGTGCACGAGGTATTTAATTTTTTGACCGCTCATTCTGAACAAACCAACTATCAGCCACTTTTCCTCTCTCCCGTCGATCTGGCGAAAAACTGTATCGACTTGATTGACCGCGAGGCCAATCACGCTCGCCGTAAGCGTCCAGCCCGGATCATCGCCAAAGTGAATGCATTGTTAGACCAACCGATGATCGAAGCACTCTACCGCGCTTCCCGCGCAGGAGTTGAAATCGATCTGATAGTGCGCGGCGCTTGTGCTTTGCGTCCCGAAGTTCGAGGTCTAAGCCATCGCATTCGTGTGCGCAGCATCGTAGGGAGATTTTTAGAGCATAGTCGAATTTTTTACTTCGAAAATGGCGGAGATCCAGATATTTATCTGGGGAGCGCCGACTGGATGCCGCGTAATTTGTATGAACGAGTCGAGGTCATGTTCCCGCTCAAAGACTCGTCGCTGCGCACCCGGGTATTCGACGAGATTCTGACGAACTACCTTAAAGACAATGGGAAGACGCGTTGCTTGCGTGGGGACGGCACCTACGTGCGCGCCTCCCGGGCGGATTTGTCGAAAGTCAGCCGCAATGGGAATCGCTTCAGTGTGCAGGATTTCTTCATCGATCAAGCCGAAGGCAGGCCCAGTGCAAAAGGGGGCGAAATCTCGCTGAACCCCACCTTGGCGAGGGAGCTCAGAACTGCGTCCTGAGACCGCGGGAGTTGCCTCCGGCGGTGAGCCATTCCAGCTGAAACGTTATTGCTCCTCGCGAGAGGGCTTCCTCGGTAACTGATTCCGGGATTTACACCCCCTGTCCTTTCGCGCAAATCCCTATGCAACCATCGTGATCTTCAGCGTATTCTGGCGCAAGCTTAGTCTGTTGTTGTGCCGCCTTCCGAATATCAATTGCGTCGTCGCGAGCCCCGCTATGACCTGCGCCTGCCCGTGTCGGTCAGCTTGCGTAGCCAGATCCCCGGAGAAATTATGGCAGTATCGGAAAATATAAGCTCTCATGGGATCCTTCTGTCGGCTGAGGCTGCGATTCCAGAAGGAACCAGTATCAAGCTGATGGTTGCTCTTCGTTCTTCATCACCCTCCAGAAACACCTATCTGACGGCTGCCGGTAAAGTGCTGCGGCTGGAGCGACGGGACGCGGGGAGTTTTGCAATGGCAGTCTGCTGTGATGAACGACCCTTTCAAACCACCCACCACGGTTCGCCAAGGTTTTCAGAGTGCCACTAGCGCTGTGACTCGCCATTCCAGGCGGAAACTGGAAGGTTACCTGAATCATCCGGAGGCAGGGCAAAGAGATTTTCGTTAGGGAGTGATGATTCGGCTGACGGCCTCTTCTGGTGTCGCAATGGCCGAGTGTTTTTCCGGAAACTGAGTCAAGAGGAAATCGATAAAAGCTCGCGACTTGGGCCTGCCCGAAGTGCGGGCGTGAGCCATCCGGACCAAAAAGACCAGAGCGCGCAGCACTTCGGAATCGCGCAAGCGGGCATATCCCAGGTGCTTTTGCTCGGTTTCGCGGTACTCCTTTATCATCTTTTGCACTTCGATTGCGATTGCTTGTTGACTCACTCCGGCGATGGGTGTTTCGTAATGGAGGCCGGAGTTCACCAAAGTTTCATAAGTGCGCGCCAGGGAGGTGAGCGCGGCGATCAAATCAGAATCCTTCAACGAGTGGTCTGCCTGCGCGCTCCTGGCTAAAGCATAGGTCAGTCCCATCACCAGATGTTCGTGCTCGTAGATGAACTGATCTCCGATCTCGAGCTGCAGAAATAACGCCGCCGGCTCCAAAGTTTCCACGGGGCGCGGCTTTTCATGCTCCCGCGCCTGCTGCAGATAGACACAATCACTAGGGCAATCGAGCGTTACTTCGCGCTGCTCACCGCAACATTGCGGGCAGATGCGTCCATGCACCGCTGGGCAGAAGCGCTTTTCTTTTCGTTTTTCGCAAATAGCACAACTCAAGGACTCTGATCTCCCCTAAACATTATGACACGCAAGAACAACCGGCCCGGACGTGGGGTTGTCCTTGCTGCTATGGTGAAAATTGCCAAAAAACGCCATTTTGCAACACAGGAGGGCCGCGAAAGGCGATTTTAATGGCCTTTTCGCATCTTCCGGTGAAGAAAACCGCATAAAATGCGCCTAAAACGTTACTTTTCCACAGCAATCCTGGTATAAGATAGCGCCATCGCAGCAAAATCAGAGTTCCACTTAGAGGAGGTTTCATGGCTTCAGGCATGACCAAGACCCAACTGGTTCGCCATTTGGCGGAAAAGTTGGAGAGCAATAACAAGACCGCAGCGGCTTTCCTTGAACATCTCACCGAGACCGCCGTGAAAGAAACCAAGAAGAACGGCGTGTTCGTGATTCCCGGACTCGGCCGCTTGGTGAAGGCCCACCGCAAAGCTCGCATGGGACGCAATCCCCAGACCGGCGAACCCATTCAGATCAAAGCCAAGACTGTTGTGAAATTCCGCGTGGCGAAAGCTACCAAAGACGCGATCGCTCCCAAGAAGTAGAGATCAAGTGGAGGGTCCGCTGAGGCCCCGCGAAAAGGCCGGCTGAAAAGCCGGCCTTTTTCATGGACGAGAGAGCTGCGAGACCACGGGGTAGCGCCGGGATCCGGCCTCGTTGCGGTCCGGACCCCAACGTGACAGCCGGCGAGACGCCGCGCTACCTCTATTTTCCGTATTCGTTCTTCACCACCTCTCCACCTTTCATCACAAACTTCACTCGCTCCAACGTGGTCACGTCCTGCAAGGGATCGCCATCCAGGGCGATGATGTCTGCCCACTTGCCGGGCTCGACCGTGCCCATCTTGTCCGACCAGCCCAGCAGATCCGCGGCGTTGACGGTGGCCGCCTGAATGGATTGGAGAGGAGTCAGCCCCAGTTTCACCATGACGGCGAACTCATGCGCATTCAGGCCGTGCGGATAGACGGCGGCATCAGTGCCGAAAACAACTTTCGCTCCGCTGGCAAAGGCGTGAGCGACATTCTTGCGTGCTGCTGGCATCACGGCTTTCGCTTTAAGTAAGAGGAAGTCAGGCACATGGTTCTTTTCCGCGTTCTCCAGAAACCAGTCGCCCAAATAGAGCGTCGGCACCAGATAGGTGCCGTTCTTTTTCATTTCGGCGATGCCGGCGTCGTCAATGTAAGAGCCATGCTCGATCGAATCCACGCCTGCCTGCGAGGCCCAGAGAATGCCTTGAGCTCCGTGGGCGTGAGCCGCAACTTTGCGTCCCAGGCGGTGAGCGTCGGCGACGATCGCTTTCATCTCCTCCAGCGTGTACTGCGACGCCTGCGGATCATCTCCTTTGGAAAGGACGCCGCCGGTGGCGCAAACCTTGATCAGGTCAGCGCCATACTTAATGTTTTCGCGGACTTTGTGCTGCACCTGCGCGATGCCATCCGCAACGCCTCCTTCGGTGGCGTGATATTCGAAGGGAAGCAGGTTATTGTCGCAGTGTCCTCCAGTGATGCTCAGAGCCGGACCGCTCACCAGCATGCGGGGACCAGGAATTTCACCGGCGTTGATGGCGTCGCGCAGGGCCACATCGGTGAAGGCGCTGGCTCCCACATTGCGGACCGTGGTGAACCCAGCCTCCAAAGTTACGCGGGCGTTGTGTGCTCCGATCAGCGCCTCACGTGGTACTGAGACGGCAAGACTCGCGTATCCGATATTCTTGGGATCCATGGTCAGATGGGTATGCGCGTCGGTCAGCCCCGGAAGGACCGTGGCGTGAGAAAGATCGATCACTCGATCGCTGGCGGAGGACTTCACCTCGGCCATCGCCCCCACGCTGACGATCTTGTCTCCTTCGATTACGATCGCCTGGTCGGCAAACGTTTTGCCAGTCTTTACGTCGAGAAGCTTTCCGGCGTGGATAACTACGCGGTGGGACGGCTGCTGAGCTGCCGCCAGACCCGACAAGGCGAACAGGATGACCACCAGCGCTGGTAGAAAACGTCCCGCAGGTTTGATCATTTGCCTTCCTCCGTGCCCAGAATTTAACTGAAAAGACGAGACGTCACCCAGCTGATTAGCCTATTCTTCTAAGATTCAGATTTCCTTCGTGTACCTTAGTGTTCTTGGTAGTTAAAGATTTAAGAGCTTGAACTACAAAGGACATTAAGGTACACGAAGGATCAGCTGGATCTGAGAGGAGCGGGCGACTTGGGGAGCACGGTTATCCCACGGACATGGCTGGATTTTCAAACGGCTAGACGTCGGCGCTACCAATCTAGCGGGCAGCTCTTGAAGGAGAACAGCCCTGACTTTGTCATCCGCCGGGGCCATCGTTGGCGACGTACTGCTCCAGAGAATCCAATTCCCGGCTGAGATCACCTATGTGCCATTCGAGGACGTTGCGGATGGAAAGCATCCCTAGAAGCTTGCCCGCTCCGTCTACCACAGGAAGGTGGCGAAAATGACGTTCTACCATGGTGGCCAACGCTTCACCAGGAGTGGTGGCCAACGTTGCCAGTTCCACGGGCGTAGTCATCAATTCTCTTACTGGCGTTTTTTTCGGATCGCGTCCACTCAACGACAGTTTCCGTAAGACGTCGCGTTCGGTGAAAATTCCCGCCACGCGCCCGTTGCTGTCAACCACTCCCACGGCGCCCACACGATGGTCCAGCATGAGATTGATGGCCTCCGCAACGCTGGCCTCAACCAGTACCGCAGCCACTTCCGAATCACAAAGGTCTAGAACGCTCATGACGATCCTCCTGCACCCTCCAGCCGGGAACATCGACGCACCCGGCCAGCGTCCGTAGCAGCTAAAGGAGATTTCGGCATTATACGTGCGCCGGTCGAGTATTAAGCGGACTCGTTATAAGATTTTTGGCTATAGCCCATTGGGAATTTTAATGCAGCAGCAAAAATTCAAGGATCCTTCGCCCCGGTCAACTTATTTTGCTTCGTTCTTGAAAACTTTTCCGTCTTTCATCACGAACGTTACTGTCCCAAGAACCTTAATGTCGCGCAGCGGATCGCCATTGACGGCAATGATATCGGCGTACGCGCCCGGGGCGATGACACCGAGCTGGCCCTCCATATCCAGCATCAAGGCCGCTCGTGAGGTAGCGCTCTTGATCGCATCCATGGGCGACATGCCAAAGTCGACCATACGCGGAAACTCCTGCGCGATTGGTTCAGTCCATGGTATGCCGCCCATGTCTGTGCCAAACGCAATCTTCACTCCAGACTTCAGCGCCTTCTGGAACGAGGGGCCATGCACGGCCGCGCGCTGGCGGTCGCGCTGGCCAGCCGGTGTGCCGGCCGAAGCCCAATCGAGGTAGTACGGACTGAGGGTGGGACAGTACCAGGTCCCTTGCCTGACCATCTGCGCGATCTGCGCGTCAGTGATTTCGAGACCGTGCTCAATCGAATCGCAACCACCATCCAGCGCGCGTTGTAGCCCAATCCCGTTATAGGCGTGACAGGCAACTTTCCTGCCCCAGCCGTGGGTTTCATCCACGATGGATTTCAGCTCCTCGACCGTCAGTGTCGGCTGCGAGATCAGTTCGCCGTTCTTGCCTACCCAGGAACGGTGGGTCATGTAGACCTTGATCCAATCGGCGCCATGACTAAGCTGCTCGCGTGCCGCTTTTCGCGCCTCGACTGGACCATCGATGAGTTGCGCGCCTTTAGGCATGTCTAGTTCAGGCGCGTAGTCCTCGAGGTTATAGCCGCCAGTTGTGGAAATTGCCCGAGTGGCCACGAACAGGCGTGGGCCGGGAATGTAGCCCCCTTCGATGGCCTGCTTGATGCCGACATCGCCGTAGCCGGCGCCCTCGGTCTCCACGTCGCGCAGCGTGGTGAAGCCTTGCTCCAGCGCTCTCCGAGCCGAGACTGTCGCCCGAGCGGCGCGGAAAGCCAGGGGATATTTCAGGATATTTGCATCGTAGCCTCCCTGAGCCGGGTCTTCGCCTTGCAGGAAGATGTGGGTATGAGAATCGATCAACCCGGGCAGAACCGTGGCGTGGGAGAAGTCGAAGACGTTCGCTCCGGAAGGAATCCTTGCGGAGGCGGCATCGGAGACGCTTTCAATCCGGTTGCCGCGGATGACGATAACCTGATCACGGCGCGGCGTGTCGGACTTGCCATCAATGAGAGTGCCGGCGCGGATTACGGTCACGGATTGTGGCACCGTTGCTGACTCTTGTGCAATCGCGAAGCGGATGAACGCACAAAACAAAAGCAGATAGGGCGAGACCTTCATGTTTCTCCTCGTGAATCCGCAATATTCTACGCTTGCTGACCAGTGATGACCGCGTCCGCCTCAATCTCTAAGAGCATATCTGGCGACACCAGCGCGCTCACGGCCACCATCGTGGAGGCTGGACGAATGTCGCGGAAGAATTCACCGTGGGCTTTGCCAACTTTCTCCCAATTGGCGATGTTGGTGAGGAATATCCGGGTGCGGACTACGTCTTTGAGGCTGGCACCAGCCCTCTGCAGAGCTGACTCGATGTTCTTCAGGACCTGCACTGACTGAACGTAGGGATCGCCCACTCCGACGATCTTGCCATCAGGACCAGTAGCCGTCGTGCCCGCAACATGAACCGATGAGCCTACTTTGACCGCACGAGAGTAACCGACAATCGGTTCCCACGGGGTTCCGCTGGAGATGTTTTGCCGCTGCATGAGTATCCTCCCTGCCGATGATTGTAATTAAGCGCCAGCTGATTGGCAGCCGACCGACTTGTGTGCCAACAGAAAAGCGGAAAACCGCGCAACGATTTGCAACATCGAAATAACTGATGTGCGTGGACTTACAGAAGTCACTTGCCTTGGTGGTAAAGGTAGGGTAAATATGCGCACAGCGTGGTTGGAAGCCCGTGTCAGTACGGGTTTCCGGAGGTGGAAACTAAATGATTCCGGAAACGCACCCGCTGCGGAAGTTGTTCACGGAACTCGTGGGGCGGCATTATGCCGAGGAGATTGGCATTCGCGATCCGCAAATCGTGGGTTATGTGGCCAGCCTGATGGCGGAGTTCTGTGACGTGGAGCAGTTGTTCAAGATCCGCAACGCTGCGGGACAACCCCTGAACGACGTAGGCGAGATGCTGCTGGAATCTGATCCCGTATTCGGTCCGGCACCTTCCTTTGATCGCGAGCGCCAGGTGCGCAAGCACATCGGCGATTACACTCTTTTCTTTGCGGGGATGTTCCCCGAGAGCATCAACCACTTGCGGCTGCGGCGCCAGCGTCTGGAGAACTTTATCGACTGGATGAAGACGGGCAAGGAAAGCTATTACATCGTTTCCAAGTTCGAACACTTCGAGTACACCAAGGTGGCTCCGCTGTTCGCCAGCTTGTCACAGCACTTCGAGCAATGCGTGTATGGCCTCAATCTGGTGAAAAATGACCTGGAGGAAATGCAGCACCCGATCATGCGCCGGGCCGATGAGATTCTGATGTAAAGCGCAATACGTCGGTTCGAGTCAGTTGCCTTATAAACTGTGATAAAAACTGAGCGTGGTATCCCCCTGCTCGAGTTTCCGATAGCGGCGCAATGACCCGAATACCTCTCCCGGATCAAATTTGCTTTGATGCTCAGCCATGGCCACTCCACTCGATCTGAGCAAACGAGAGTCTCCTAGGAATCCCAGTGTGCGCTGGTAGGCCTCTTCCATGCGGTAAGGTGGATCGATGAAGACGAAGTCCGCGGTGACGGCATTCGCTTCCAGCTCTTTCAGCGCACGCGTGACATCCTGTTTTAGAACCTGAAAGCCAGACTCCACTCCCAGAGAGTGCACATTCTTTCTCACTAGCTCGGCGGCCGCCGCGGATGATTCCACGAAATACACCATGCCAGCTCCGCGGCTCAGAGCTTCAATGCCCACTGCGCCGGTACCGGCGAAAAGATCCAGCCAGACGGATCCGTCAAGTACGGTGGGGTTGCCGGCGGTGAGCACATTGAACAAAGTTTCTCGCAGACGGTCGGAGCTGGGACGGAGATCCATACCGCGCAGCGAGCGCAGCGGACGACTCCGGTATTTCCCCGCAATCACTCGCATCGTCAGTTCGCAGAACCTGCTGAGCCTGGGTAAGCCGCTCGAAGACTCCTACCCCATTCGATTTTCCAAACCGAATCCCGGGTACACACACTGGCGTCTAACTATATAGAATGGCAGTAGGGAAAAGGTGCCGCAGGCATTGGTATGAAAAGCTGGTCGATATTGGCGGGACGTATTTTCGGTGTAGAACTCCGCATCCATCTGAGCTTTGTCTTCCTATTATTTTTTGTGTGGCTCACGGAATCTGCGGCGCGCGGGAACGCCAGCGCAGCCCGGGGCGCGGCCCTGGTCGCGATTATCTTCGGTTGCGTGATTTTGCATGAGTTGGGCCATGCTTTGGTGGGCCGGCGCGTGGGTATACGCCCTAAGGCAATTATTCTCCTGCCGATTGGCGGAGTTACGTTGCTGGACGAAACGCAGCAACCACTGGAACCGGGCTCCCTGACCTGGAAGCGGGACATTCGAATTGCCCTGGCCGGGCCGCTGGTGAATCTTGTGATTGCGGTAGCGGCCGCTGGCATCCTTCTCCTGATGGCGCCGCATGTCCAGCTTTGGACCAGGCCTTATCTGGACTCCAGCAACTTGCCGCGAAGTCTGGTCTGGGCGAACCTCTGGCTCGCCGGGTTCAATCTGCTGCCTGCGTATCCGATGGATGGTGGGCGCGTTCTGCGCGCTGTGTTCAGCCGGCGCATGGACCCGGTTCATGCCACCCGCCGCGCAATTTCGATCGGGCAGACTCTGGCCACGGTATTCATCTTCGCGGGCATGCTGCAATACATGCAGGGCGCCGGTCCGGCCAGCGCCTGGCTGGCGATGATCGGCTTCTTTCTGCTGCTGGCGGGGCAACTGGAAGAGCGCTCGGCGGTATTCCAGTCGGTGCTCGAGGCCGTCCGACTGGAAGACATCATGCTCACTGACTTCGCCACGCTTTCTCCGGCAGATACCTTGGAGGATGCCTTGGATAAGGCGGTGCACTCGCTGCAAGACGATTTCCCGGTCATTCGCGGAAGTGACATGGTCGGTGTGATCTCCAGGCAGAAGATACTTGAAGTCCTTCGCAAGGAGGGCAACGGCTACGTGCAAGCCGTGATGAACCGAATCTTTGAAGTGGCGCAAAAAAAGGAATCGCTGGCCTCGGCTTTCCGCAAACTCACGACTCGTAACCTAAGCATTATTCCTGTGGTTGAGGATCAACGCCTGGTTGGGATCGTCACGCTGCAGAATCTGATGCATTCCATGGCGTTGCTGGCGGAAAGTCGCAAGCTACGTAAAGAAGCGCTCAATCCGTAAATCCCTCTGGCTCCTGGCAATGACATTTTCAAGAAGGTTCTAGAACTTCACTACCAGCCCGATTGAAGGCTCAGCCATATGGCCTTCGGCTCCGGTGAACAGGTTTTGCACGCCGAAGCTGGGGGCTTTATAAACCAGCCCGCGGTATTGTAGCCGCAGAGCCATCCTTGGAGACCATCGGAAGCGGGAAATGATCGGGATAATCGAGAAGATCTTGTAGTCCAGCCCAGCGCCGTAAAGAAACGCAGGCTTCGTCTGCCTCACCGCCCCAAGAATGCTGGGCACCGTGTTTACCTGAGTAATGCTGGGATTGAATACCAGTACGCCACCACCGCCGAACGCAAAGGGTTCCAGTCTGTTAGTCTGAAAAAAGCTGAAGACGTATGCTCCGGTGAATTCACTGATCAAACCCTGGATCCGATAATCGCTCACCCCCGATAAATACATCTGTGAGTTCTTCACACGAGCGTAATTCACTTCCACCGAACTCCGTGGAGTGAACCGCAGCCGGGCCGTGGCAAAGTAGCCGCCTGCCTTAGTCGCAGTTTGTGTAATCCCGTTTCCTGTGGACTGTTTGGTGAAGACTGCTGCCGCGTTCACGCTGACGTCGTAACGATTGTCCTGGCTGCGGCTAAGGCCAGTGAAAAGGAATAACGCCGCACTTAATAGACCCGCTTTTCGTAGTATCAAATGCCCTCTCACGTTTGTACGGAGATCAAAAACAGACCCGTCCACTAATCGGTGCAAATCGTCGTCCGTCTTTTCTTAGAACAGCCGGATCGCCTTGGCCAGGGCCACGGCCGGCACCTTCTTGAGCTCCGCCAAGACGTCGCCGGAGACCCGGCCATCCACATGTACCACAGCAATGGCCTCTCGTGGCGTGCCAGCTTTGCCATTGCCGGTGCGACGGCCCAGAGAAAAAGCGGCGATGTTGATTTTGTGGTGACCCAGGATGGTGCCGATTTTCCCAATCACGCCGGGTACGTCACGGTTGCGCAAGTAAATCAGATTGCGCTCCAGTGGGGCCTCCACGTCAATTCCGTCGACATGCAGAAGTCTTGGTGTATGTCCGTGCAAAACTGCACCTTTCACTAGATACTCTTCGGCGCTGGTCTTGAGCAGAAGGGAGAGCACGCTGCCCGCTCCACCGCTGGAGCTTTTTGGCTTGCGGGCTTCGTGGATGCGCAGCCCTCGCGAGGAGGCAATGGCTTCCGCATTAACCAGGTTGGCCTTCTCCTCCAGCGCTTCGTTCAGGATGCCCATGATGGCGGCATTGCGGATCAGTTCGGTCTTCCACTCCGAAATGCGGCCACTGTATCGCAGAGAGATTTCTTCCAGCGTGCCCTCGCTGGCCTGGGCCAGGAATGAGCCCAGCCTTTCCGCCAGCACAATGTAGGGTTGCAGTTCGAGATATTCATGGTGCGATACCGAGGGCACGTTTACGGCATTCTGAATAACGCCGTGCTTAAGATACTCCTTCACCTGCAGCGCAATCTGATAGCCGACGGCCTCCTGGGCCTCGTGGGTGGAGCCGGCAATGTGCGGGGTCAGGATGACGTTATCCAACGCTGTGAGCGGCGAGTTCTTCAGCGGCTCTTCCGCGAAAACATCCAGCGCTGCCCCCGCCGCGTGGCCTTGCTTGAGGGCGCGAACAAGGGCGGCTTCATCCATCAGTTCGCCGCGCGCGCAATTTATCAGCCGGACGCCGGCCTTCATCTTCTTAAGAGATGCAGCATTGATCATATTTGCTGTCTGGGGGGTCAGCCCGACGTGCAGAGTCAGATAATCGGCAGCTCCGTAGACCTCCTCCAGCTTGGCCATGCGAATGCCTTGCTCTTTGGCCACGGAAGTTGAGACGAAAGGATCGTGGGCAACAATCTCCATCCCGAAAGCTCGTGCCCGGCGCGCCACTTCCATGCCGACGCGTCCCAGTCCAACAATGCCCAGCGTTTTACCCCGCAACTCGCTCCCCTGCAGTGACTTCTTTTCCCATTTTCCGGCATGCATCAAATTGTTGGCCCGGCAGAGGTGACGCGCGATGGCCAGCATCATGGCCAAGCTATGCTCCGCCACGGCAATGGCATTGGCCCCGGGGGTATTCATGACCGCTATGCCCTGGCGGGTGGCAGCCTCGAGGTCGATGTTGTCCACGCCCACCCCGGCCCGTCCGATCACCCGCAGTTTGGGCGCATGGCTTAGAAGATCGGCATTCACCTGCACCGCCGAGCGCACAATCAGCGCATCCGCCGTTTCCAATTGTGCGCCCAGTTTGCCATCTATCTGGTCGTGCGTTACCAGCGTCCAGCGCGGCTCGCGCAGCAGATTCACCGCTGCGGAAGAGATCTTTTCAGCCACCACAACTTTCATCTTTGGGTTCGTCCTTTGGCCGTCAGCGTCGGTAGCAAATCTTTTACCAACAAATGACACCCCTCTGACAAGCGAAAATTAGAGGCTTCCTAGAATAGTTCCCAGCCCCGGCGGCAATTGCTACCTGGAGAAAAGTCATGAAAACGATTCTTGTGCTTGCATTGACAATCTCGGTCCTCGGATGCGGCGGTTATGGATCAGGATCCGGCTCTGGCTCGATGGCGGCAGGGGTCCCAAACATTTCAGCCCTGATGCCTAACATGGCCAAAACCACTGATTCTGCATTTACCTTGACCGTGAACGGCAGCGGCTTTGTCGGCGGCTCGGTAATCTATTGGAACGGCACCCAACGTCCTACCACGCTTGTTATGGGAGGCCAGGTCACAACCCCGATCAGCGCCGCCGACATCGCTAATGCCGGCACCATTCCGGTTTATGTGATGAACCCCGGCGGGACAGGAATGTACGGGAATCAGCCCGGACAGAGGTCCAACACGATGAACTTTACCATCCAGTAGAACCCAACAGTCAGGCACCGACTGGGTGCCGCTTGTCCGCAGCCCGTGCGTAGACTTCTTGAGCCGCGCGGACAGCGGCACCGTACTCGACGGGCTTCCCGGTCACAGTTGCGAGCACTTGTTCTAGTGCCGCCAGAATTCCGACGGTATCGAGATAGTCGTAGTAGCCAAGGTGCGCGATACGGAAAAGTTTGCCCTTCATCTCGCCCTGACCATTGGCCACCACTGCGCCAAATGATTCCCGGAACTCTTTCACCATGGCGCCGGAGTCCACCCCAGCTGGCGACTGGATTGCGGTCAAAGCCGCTGCTGGGGCGGACTCGGCAAAGAGTTGTAGGCCGAGCGCCTGTGCTCCGGCACGAGTCATCTCTGCCGCCAGTTCCGCGTTGTTGATCAAATCCTGGCGCCCGGCGATTAAGTCGCCGTCGCCCATCTGCCGTATGAATTCGAGGGTTGCGGCCAATCCCGCGAACAGCGACGTGGCCGGCGTGTAAGACGACTCACCTTTAACCGCAGCTTTGCGTTCCTTGCGGAAATCGAAGTAGTAGCGAGGAGACCTCGTCGAGTCCATACGCTTCCAGGCCCGTTCGCTGACCGCGCAGAAGGCCAAACCAGGCGGAATCATGAACGCTTTCTGCGAGCCTCCGATGATGACGTCGATTCCCCAACCGTCCACATCGAAGCGCGTAGTACCCAGGCCGGTGATGGCGTCCACCACCAGCAGCGTGTCGTTGCCGGTCTTGCGGACGAGTTTGGCGATCGACTTTATATCGTGACGTGCGCCCGTGGAGCTCTCGGTCGCCTGCAGGTAAACCGCACGAATGTCCCGAGTCAACTTCTGGCGAACTTCGTCGAGCGAAAACGTTTCGCCATAGGGCGCACTGATGATCTCGACGACACAGCCGAAGGCCTTAGCAAGGTCCCTCCACCGCTCGCCAAACTTGCCCGCAGTTAGAACCAAGACTTTGTCCCCAGGCGAAGTCAGGTTCGAGATCGACCCTTCCATTACTCCAGTTCCGGAGGAGGACAGCACCAGAACATCGCTATTGGTGCCAATGAATTCCTTCATCTCCGCTAGCACGCGCGAGAACAAGGCGCGGAAATCGGCGGTGCGATGATGCAGGCCGAAGGAAGCCATGGCGGTCTGGGCCGCGGGAAGTATGGGCGTGGGTCCGGGCGTGAAGAGGCGGTTCTTGCGCAACATGCAATCCTAGTCTACCGGAATGAAGGACGCAGGCACAGGCGCGCTCCGCCCGGCAGGTGGGGGCACCTCCCTCTACCTGAGTCGCTATAATCTTCCCATGAGCCTCACTGAACAGATTCAGAAAGACATCACCACCGCCATGAAGTCGCGCGAGGAAGCGCGGCTCTCGACTTTACGCATGGTTAAGACCGCCCTCAAGAACCGCGAGATCGAAAAAATGGCGCCCCTCGACGACAAAGAGGCGCAGCAGGTGCTCAGTACCCTCATCAAGCAACGCAAGGAGTCGGTCGAGCAGTTTACCAAAGGCGGCCGCCAGGAAATGGCGGACAAAGAAGCCGCCGAAATCAAATTAATTGAAACCTACATGCCCAAGCCGGCCGGCGAAGAGGAAATCGTAGCGGGCGTGAAGGCTGTCATCTCTGAAATGGGCTCACCAACCATGAAAGAAATGGGCACGGTGATGAAGAATGCCATGGCGCGCTTCACTGCGGCGGGGATGCGGGTCGACGGCAAAGTGGTTAGCGACACGGTGAAGAAAGAGTTGGCAGGAAAATGATTTGAGCTTCTCGGCTTCATGTTGACTTACCCTATCTCTCGTCCTAAGATTTCCACCCAATAGCCGGGCCAATCCATGTTGCATACCACGTAGTCGAGAAATTACGGGACCGCGGTGTTGTGTACAGGGCCGAGCACACGGAGCTCTCCATTTCTGGTGGTTCGCCGTGGGGGTGGGTATGGTTCGCTTGGTCCGCTCACAAGCATTAGGGCTTGTTCCTGGAATAATTTCCCTTTTCGCTTCCGTGTTGCCCTTGGGAGTGTGCTTTCTCGCCTCGGCGACTGCGGTCTGGCCGCAGCGGTCAACCCAGCAGATGCGGCCTGCGCGACCGATTCATATTGTGCCCAGGACGGTCGGACCCGAGGCGCTGAAGCCTGTTGGGTCCACCCCTCAAACACCGGCGGTGCAGCTCAACTATTATGGCGGGCCGGTGGTTTCCAATCTTCAGGTGGTCGTCGTGCTTTGGGGATCCGGCGTAAGCACCGTGGTTACCAATGGCATTGAGGACTTCTTTAAGAGCATGATCAACAGCTCCTACTTCGATCTGCTGAGCGAATACTCGACATATGGTCCTCCCATAGGTGGAGGCACCGGCACGAACCAGTCCATCGGGCGAGGAACTTTCGGTGGCTTGCTTACGATCGCACCATCAATTTGTAACGCCCCTCCTTGTACGATTACAGACGCCCAGCTTCAAACCGAACTCCTAAGCCAGATCACTGCCGCAAATCTGCCACCGCCGGAGCTCGACAGTAGTGGCAACGTCAATACGCTGTACATGATCTACTTTCCTCCCGGAGTGACTATTCAGCTGGAAAATTTCAATAGTTGTGTTGAGTTCTGCGCATACCACGGCACTACGACGAGCACTTTCAATTCCAAGAGCCTGGCCTACGGCGTGATGCCTGATTTCGGCCCGACATCCATGTGTACTCGGGGCTGCGGCACCGGGACCGAGTTTGAAAATATAACTTCGATTTCATCGCACGAGATGGCGGAGACGGTCACTGATTACGACGCCGAGCTTGCCACACCGTACTTTCCTCCTTTGGCATGGATCGACCCTGTTTATGGGACGGGAGAAATCGGAGACATATGCAACCACATTGAAACCACAGTGACGACGCCGGGAGGCATCTACACGGTTCAACAGCTGTGGTCTAACCAGTTGAACGCTTGCGTGAGCATTGGATCACATCCAAGTTTCCATCTGACTGCGCCAAGCACCGCTATGCCGGGAACGGCTTTTAATTTTACAGCGACCGCAGAGAACCCTGTCGGCGGAAGCACCGATACCAGCTTTGCCGGCACCGTTCGCTTTACCAGCAGCGACTCGCAAGCCGTTCTTCCCACCGACTTCACATTCACGCCCAATGATCAAGGAACCCGACCATTCAGTGCGATGCTGAAGACTTCGGGCGCGCAGACTATCACTGCGACCGACACCGTAAACAGTGCCGTGACGGGCAGCGGCACAGTGACGGTTGGCGGCACGGTCCTCACCGTCGTCCCTACATTGTTGCCTTATGGCATTCAGGCAATCGGAACAACAAGTTTTGCCAGGAAAGCG
This sequence comes from uncultured Acidobacteriota bacterium, assembly GCA_963696025.1. GTDB lineage: Bacteria > Acidobacteriota > Terriglobia > Terriglobales > Acidobacteriaceae > JABCYV01. The sequence goes on along the minus strand of CAVOII010000009.1, from coordinate 105,274 downwards.
GCACTCACCAATCAAACTAATGGCACGGTCAACATCACTTCCATCGCAATTACGGGGACCAACGCCAGCGATTTTATGACCACCACCTCCACCTGCAGCAGCACCCTTGTCGTAAACAGCTCCTGTAGTGTGGGCATGATCTTCACCCCCGGAGCTCTCGGCGCCAGGTCCGCCATTCTTGTGATTACCGATGACGCAGGTAATAGTCCGCAGCAAGTAGCGCTTTCGGGGACAGGGGTCGCGCAAGCATCTGTCACCCCTGCGGCTGTGACCTTCGCTGCGACAACCGTGGGGAACACCGGAGCCACGAGGCTCATGCGGGTCAAAAACAATCTGAGGTCGACGCTCACATTCGCCTCGACTCCATTCACCTTCACCGGAACCGATCCTGGTGACTTTATCCTGTCCGCGACGACCTGTGGAAGCACACTCGGAGCGAATGCAGCTTGCACGGTGAGCGCTACATTTGCGCCCACCGCACCGGGCGTTCGCACTGCCGTGCTGAACGTTTCAGATAGCGCCAGCCCGAGTCCCCAGACGGCGAGTCTTTCTGGGACGGGAAAGTAACAACTTGGCGGACAAAGGAGCGAGGTTGTGTGCTGCGAAGCACTCTCACGGGTTCGGCTGGCTGTGCAGGGTTCGGACGGCGAAGAGAAAACCTTCAGGCTCGACTTTCACCAATCCCTGATAGGGCCGGTCGATGTCCGCGATGGCGATCAGCACCAGCGCGATCAAGAAGGTGAGGACCAGCACCTGCAAAAGGTGAAGCGGAAGTTGGGCACGCCGAAGAAACAGGATGCGGCGACCGTAATGATGCCGCCCACAATCAGCACCGTCCACAAGATCCCCGGAAGATGCTCACGGCTTTGCATGGCCCGAAGACGCCGGTATTGCGTCAATCCGCGCAACTCCTCCATGAGTTGGTAGGCCGCGATAGCGTCGGGTTGAGCGTGCGCCTGGCTCTCTCCTGCCAGCGTCCACAGCCGGTTGATCATCTCTGCACCTTCCGGCGTCATCTGGTCTTTTTCCATCATGGCCCATTCGCGACCCACAGTGTTGTCTACATAACGAACGCAGAGGTCGCGGATCGGCTTCGCATTCGGATCCTGCAACTGGGTAGCGATGCGGAAGACATTCACCACCGCATTCGCTTCCTGTTCTTCGTTAGCTTGCGCCTGTTGAAACATTGACCATACGCCTGAGAGCGTGAAGGCAAGAATCACAGCGTAGGTGGTGCCAATGACGGCCACCACTGCGCCCGTGAAATCGTTCGACTCCCTGCGGGAGGGCGCGGTAGAGGCGCGGGTCACCAGGAACAGGAAGAGCACGGCTCCGCTGACACAGGCGATGATAATGAGAACGTTATTCAGCACAATCGTTCATCCGTTTGCTAAGTCAGGGTTGCGTGTCGCTACCAGGCGATGACACGGGCCTAAACTGGTGAAACGGCGATATTACGGCAACGACCAGTGGGGACGACTATTCTAGTGGCGACGAATGCAACAGTTCTATCAGCGGCGGTTTGCAAGATCGCTCCACAGTTCGGTGCGGATCACTCACTTGCGTCTTTGCAGCTCTCTGTACGCCTCGCTTTTTGAAACTCCCATCTCTCTGGCAACTTTCTTCAGCGCCGTCTTCTCGCCCACCTGATCTTCTTTCATTACTTCCCGCACCCGCTGCCCGACGTTTACGTGAGTGGTCTCAGGTTTCAGGTCGCAGGTGTCCGCCTTGCCGATTAGCAGCGTGATCTCGCCTTTGACATCGCCCCGTGCGTTCAGCGTCTCCAGAAGCTCGCCGGCTCGCCCGCGCAGAAACTCTTCGTGAATTTTCGTGACCTCACGGGCAATGACAATATGCCGGTCGTTTCCCAGAACCTCGGCAACATCTTCCAACGCCTCTTTTACTCGGTGCGGTGTCTCGTAAAAAACCTGGGTTCGCGGGGATGACCGGATGCTTTCCAGCACACTCCGCCGCTGGCCGCGCTTGGCAGGCAGAAACCCACTGAAGCGAAAAGAGTCAGTAGGCAAGCCACTCGCTACCAGCGCAGCCAGAAATGCTGCCGCCCCTGGTATCGGCACCACCGGAATATGATGCCGGATAGCCAGCGAAATCAGCCGAAAGCCGGGGTCAGAGATGCCCGGCATGCCTGCATCCGTCACCAGGGCAACGCGGGCGCCCCGTTCCAGATCCAGGACTAGCTCGGCGGCGCGAGTCATCTCATTGTGCTCGTGATAGCTCACGGTAAGAGTCGCGATGGCGTAATGATTGAGCAACTTTTGAGTTTGCCGCGTGTCTTCGCACGCGATCAGGTCGGCTTCTTTCAACACCCGTAGCGCCCGCAGGGTAATGTCTTCCAGGTTCCCGATGGGTGTCGCCACGAGATAGAGCCCTGGCGCCAGAGCGCTGCGATTCGGAGAAGCGTTCTCGCCCGGCTTCATGAACGCGAGTCTAACACCGCGCCTGGCCCCCACATCTGCCCGGAAAATTGACGTCTACGGGCGCAATCCCTAAAATCAAAATAGAGAAGCTTGAGCTGAGTTTCAGGAGTCCATGCCACTTTACGAGTATCAGTGCAAAAAATGCCACCACCGCTTTGAGCGGATCCAGAAGTTCTCCGACCCCCATGTGAAGAAGTGCCCTGACTGTGGCGGTCCAGTGGAGCAGGTGATCTCCGCTCCGGCGATACAGTTCAAGGGATCCGGGTTCTACATCACCGACTACGCCAAAAAGTCCGCCGCTGCTTCCGGCTCGTCTTCGAATGGGGATTCTGCCGCTAAAGGGGAATCCGGTCCCAAGCAAGATGAAAAATCAAAGCCCGGCAGCTCGGCTAAGTCAGAGAGCGCAGCTAAGTCCGAGAAATCCAAGAAGAGCGAAAAGAAGTAGCTTGATTCCGCCACCCTCGAGCTTAAAGTGTGTGCGTCAGAACTCGATCTGCCAGGGCGAATAGAAACAGCTCCGCAAAGACAGCTCCGGAGGAGCGGAATATGTTAGCCCCCGGACGTAAGTCCGGGGTCAACATTGAATAAGGATTACGCGCGCGAAGGGCGCAACGGTCGTTTCTCATGCACGTGGTGCGGCCCTTTTTTCATTTGAACTTGCCGCAGTGCTGAAGCGCTGCGACACCCAAAATCAAATTTTTCCCGACAGATTGCCCAAAAAACCAGCTACCGACTTTCCCACGCCCTGCAATTATCGCCATCTCAAGCTATAACCCAGTTTAGCCAGGATTTGATTCTCAAACTCATATTGCAGCAGGAGTGAGAAATTGTCGCCCTGGAATTCCCATGACGCCGCGTAGCGGGTGAGCTTGGGCGGAAAGGAATAGGCGGCAGCAAAGCGTACGTTGCAGGGCTGCGGGCAGGAGATTAGTCCTGTGGGATCGGCCCGGTAGACGTTGGTCGCGGCCAGGAGCGCGCTGGAAGAAACATCCGGCTGAGACGAGACCAGCAGCTGGTGCGGCTTGACGGTAAAGGCCCGGGGATCTCCAGGTTTAATCTCAGCCGGCACATTGTTGCCAATTCTTTGTACTGGGTTAAGGTCTACTGCCTGCGATAGAGTCTGCTGTGCCGCCTTCCAGATGGCTTGCAAATCAGCGTCGGAATGCTGCGTGTGATTTACGAATACAACTGGATCCGCGTTCGGCAAAACACTGCCGCAACCAGCCAGAACCAGGGTGAGGACAAGCGGACTCGAGCGTCGACCAAACCACTCCCGCATTTCAAAGAAACGATCAATTAAAAAAAATCTCTCGATAAACCATCGGCCAGACTTTCTCAGCTCTCCAGTTCCTACCTCCCCTCGAAGCAGGAGCACGCATGAATCGTTTTCCCGGAGGGGACATCTAAGGCAATCGAGATAGTCGTTATAACGAGGATTTCCTGAAATGGTCAACATTCGGCGCAGTGGGGAACGGGGTGGAGGCGACTTCGGTTGGCTTAACACTCGCTTCACATTTTCTTTCGATCAGTACTATGATCCTCGTTTCATGGGCTTTCGCTCGTTGCGCGTGATGAACGAAGACCGTGTGCAGCCCGGTCAGGGGTTCCCTGCACACCCGCATCGGGACATGGAAATCATCACCTACGTCCTGGAAGGGGCGTTGGAACACAAGGACAGCCTGGGCACGGGAGCGGTGATTCGCCCTGGCGACGGACAGCGGATGAGCGCAGGCCGGGGTATCCGGCACAGCGAATTCAATCCCTCGAAGACCGATCCAGTGCACCTGTTGCAAATCTGGATTACACCGGACCGGCCGGGTCACGAGCCCGGCTATGAGCAGAAAGCCTTCCCGGAAGAGGAGAAGCGGGGAAGACTACGGCTGATCGCTTCGTCCGACGGGAAAGACGGCTCAGTCACGATTCATCAGGATGCGAAGCTGTATGTCTCCTTGCTCGCGCCGGGGCAAGAAGTGAAGCACGATTTGACCAGGAACCGCCATGCCTGGGCGCAGGTTGCCAAAGGTGAGGTCGAACTCAACGGCAAGAAATTGGATCAGGGAGATGGCGCGGCGATCAGCGATGAACAAAAGCTGACCATCAAAGGCGTGAAAGACGCCGAAGTCTTGCTGTTCGACTTGGCGTGATGCCGGGCCGAACGGAGTGCTGAGCGACCGGCACACGGGCGGGGGCAGCTGCTACGGCACATAGGGGCGATTGCTGTTGGCCGCGTCCTGTGCTAACTTCGCCTTCAATTCACCGATGCTTTCTTTATTCCGTCACCAAACGTCGTCCCGAAAATCAGCCGGAGAAACGGTGCAGGCCGCTGTGCCGGAGCTGCAGGATGCTGAGATTGCGGCAGTCTACAATGCCCAGCGCATCGGCGGCGATTTCTACGATTTCCTGCGAGTGAGTCCGAACCGGGTGTTGTTCGGCCTGCTTGACGTCGCCGGCGGTCTGGAGCAGTCGCGAAGCATCGTCGCCGCTGCGAAAAAAACCTTCTGCACCTTGGGGCTGGAGCTTTTGTCGCCGGAAGAAGTCAATGAAGCGGACGCCATGACGGAGCTTTGCCTGCAGCTGAATCGAACCATTCTGGAAACCGCAGTCGGTGTCCATTCGTGTCCCGCATTTGCCGGCTGCTATAACGAGAACCTCGGCATCGTGTCCTACTTCAACGCCGGCCACACTCCTGGCTTCTTGCGCGACCACGCCAACATTACGCAACTACCCGCCACCGGCCTGCCACTGGGTCTTTTTTCTCACGTCACCAGTGACTCGCAGATGGTGGCATTGGAACCCGGTGCCGCTCTTTTGTTGGCCTCCCGCGGGATCGTCGAAGCGAAGTGCAAAGACGAAGAATTCGGATTGGAGGGAGTCCAACACATGCTTGAACACAGCTCGGGGACAACGGCGAATGAGATGTGCGTGAACCTTCTCGACAGAGTCCAGGACTTCATGTGCCGGCCGCCTACGGACAATGACGTGACCGTACTGGCGTTGGTCCGCGACGCAAGCGGCAAAGCCGCGGCTGCCTGAACCAATAGAATTAAGAAGACATTCCTGGCCTATGCTCGCCGGGGCTTTTGCCTCCGAGATTTCTTCACTGGCGGTTGCGCTTTGATTGCGGGCGCAAGCTCATCCGCTGTGACAAAAATCAAATCTACATCGATGGGAATACTCTGCAAGTTGTCCAGGGCGCGCCGCAGCGCTGGCCGTATTACGCCCATTTCGTCCAATAGCTGCTTGGCACCCGCGTAATTGCCCTCAGCTTCAAGGGTCAACAGATTGTGGTCGAGATCACGCACTCCCTGCTTAAATTTCGCTACGTTCAGCGCGAATGTTCCATCGTCGTTTTGGCTAAAAGCCCCTCTATCCATTAGATAGTTGAACTGGATCGCCATGCCTTTACCATGGGCTTCGTTTAGCCCAAAGCGGAGACTGCGGAACATCGACGCAAGGTAGGTGGTGTAGAGCTGTCGTTGCGCCGCATTGTCGGAAGGCAGCACCTTAGTCAGTTTCATCTCCATGGCATGGTCCATCATGTACTGCAGCGCGAACAGGCCAGTGACGTCGGCCTTGGCTTCTTCGATCGCGCTGAAGAGTTCCTTCAGTTCTTCGCGAGGAGTAGTGTCGCGGTCTTCTACCTTGATTTGCTGAGGTCCGAGTCCATGCATGAGTTCGTGCGCGACTATATGAGTAAAGAAAGAATCGAAATTTACATCGACCATAGCCTGTTTCGACAGCACTTTGCGCGCGATCGGGAGCAGCGCCGTGCGAAACTTCGCTTCCTGCACGTTCTTCAGCATTACCCGTTTGCTTCCTTTCTGGCGGACTATTCGCTCGTCGTTAGGCAGGTTGTAGGCCGCAAGGGCGATGCCGCGGTTGCCATCACCCGCGCCGAAGATCTCATCGACAACGCGAATAGGCGCGGCGCTGCCAAGTTTGGGATTGCGGTACCGTGGCTCAATCGGTAGGTTGTCTTCGATTTCCTGCAGGTGTTGGGCAAAGGCCGAGAGCTTTGCCGTCTCCTCATCGTCGCGCAAATTCACGAGAGCTTCGAAGGAAGCCTTGTAGCCAAAGAGTTCGTCGTCATACGTCTCGTAGGGACCGATGGTGATGTCGACGGGAGCATCCAGATCCATCCAAGCTAGGTCGCTCTGGTAATAGTCGTTGGACAGAAAAGCATCGGCTCTTGTGTTGAGGAATTTCTTCAAGGACGAATTGTCAGCCAGGCTCGCCGCTTCGCGCAGCAGACTCGCCGCTCGAATGAGGTTGTCTTTGTACTCCTCGCTGTAAGGGACCGATCTGTACGCGCTGTTGACCTCGCCGCCGGAACCGGCGTTGGTCCGAATGACGGTGAAGAAGCTTTTCGCTTGTTCCTGCTCTTTCTGCGATAGAGACGCGAACCAGCGGTCGAAATCTTGCTTGGCCATACTTTCAGGATAGAAATTTGCGCCTGGAAGTTTCCGAGGCGGAACGCCCGGCAGAAAAGCCTTGAACTCATCGAGCGCCGACCACGGACCCTTGTTGATCCAGAAATAGTGTAGGCGGGCCTTGCCCAACGGACTGCTATCTCTTTGCAGACGAGCGTAGAGAGCGGGATTACCGCTCCAATATTGCTCCAGGAAGATGTCGTTGATGATCCGGCTAGCTTCAATGAGCTTGCCCAGTGCTTGCCGGTCACCGGACGAAAGTTTCGATGTGTCCACGCGCAGCGGTGTGGGAGCGAAGCGCGCAGCCATTTTCTGCAGTTGCGCCAGGTCCGGAGCGGTCGCGCTCCTTTTCTGCGCGATGGCGGGCAGGCTCAGGATTCCAAATAGAACGAGGAACACGGTGAAAAAGACAAAATAACCAGTCACTTTTATCAACCTCACCCCCGATAAAGTCGCGGTCTGATGCGGCGCAAAAACCGAGTATCATAACAGCCGCCAGCGCTGGTCGCGGGCCCACGTCCAGAGGTACAATTCGTTGAGGCTGTGATGTTATAGGGCAACGTCGGGTGCGACGTGGTCCATCGAAGTATCAATAGCTATGCCTATATCTATGCGAAAACTCCTGCCCTGGTTGCTCCTGCTGTGCCTTGCTGCTCTGCCCGAGGCGCTGTGCGCGGACACGGTCATCGAAGAAATCGTCGCTCGCGTTAACAATCAGATCATAACCCGCACCGAATATCTGCGCAGCAAAGAGCAATTGAAGCAAGAAGCGCAACAGCAGGATCCGGCTAATGCGGACAAAATCGTCGCCGAGCGCGACAAGGACATCCTGCGCGATCTGATCGATCAGCAACTGCTGCTGGAGAAGGGAAAGGACCTGGGCATTACCGCGGACACGGAACTGGTCAAGAAACTCGATGATATGCGCAAGGAGATGAACCTGGAGAGCATGGAGGATCTCGACAAAGCTGCCCAGGCGCAGGGGGTTTCGTTCGAGGATTTCAAGCAGAACCTGCGTAATCAGATCGTCACCCAGCAGGTCATCGGCAGGGAAGTCGGGTCCAAGATGTCTATCTCCAAGGAGGAAGCACAAAAGTTTTACGACGAGCACAAGAGTGAATTGGAGCAGCCAGAGCATATCCGGCTGAGTGAGATTCTGGTTTCCACCGAAAAGAAGGGCGCGACCAATGCCGCGACCAACGCTGCGGACGATTCACAGCAGCTCGCTGCCGCGCAAGCCAAAGCTGAAGACCTGCTGGCGCAGATTCGTAAGGGCGCCAGTTTCGAGGACGTCGCTAAGAAGAACTCGGACGGACCTACGGCGGCTCATGGCGGCGACCTTGGAGACTTCAAGCGTGGAACCCTCGCGAAAGAACTTGAAGACAAGACCTTTGCCATGAAACCAAGCGAGGTATCAGACGTGATTCGCACCCGGCAGGGGTTTGTCATTCTGAAAGTGGTCGAGCACCACAGCGCCGGCGTACCTGCGATGAGCGAAGTTGAGCCGCGAATTCAGGACGCGCTTTACATGCAAAAACTGCAGCCAGCCCTGCGTGAATACTTGCAAAAACTTCGCGAGGAGGCATACATCGATTACAAACCTGGCTATGTGGACACCGGCGCCAGTCCCAACCAGACCAAACCGGTTGAAACCACTGCCAAAGATACGGGCGCGAAGGAACTTAAGAAAAAGAAGAAAAAATTAAAGGTCCTCTAATTTGAGCTTAGGCTCAGACCGCCACAAGGTTGCAGAGGCTACGGCGCCCAACCATCATGAAAGATTTTTTCGTTTGCGATTGCGTCCAGCACGAGAACAAAGTCATAGTCACCAGCTTTGTCGTGGTCTCCAAACAGGTGAAACCCAAGAAGAGTGGTGAGCCTTATCTTGCCCTGACCCTCGGTGACCGAAGTGGCCACATCGAGGCCAAGATGTGGGACAACGTGGAGGACGCGCTGGATGCTTTCGAGCAGGATGATTTTGTCAAGATCAAAGGCCTGCTTAACAAGTATAAAAGCCGGTTTCAGATCACCATTCACAAGATCCGCCGTCTTGGGGATTCAGAAGTTGATTTTTCCGATTACCTTCCCAAGACTACGAAAGACATCGGCGAGTTATGGCAGACGCTGGCTAGCTATGTGGGCAGTTTTCAGAATGCTTACCTCAAGGCGCTGGTCGAGTCTTTCATGGCCGATCCGGGAATTGCCGAAGCGTATCGTATCGCCCCGGCCGCCAAGACCTTGCACCACGCCTATATTGGCGGCTTGCTTGACCACGTAGTCTCGCTGTGCCGCTCTTGCGATCTGGTCAGCCGCAACTATCCGCAGATCAACCGGGACCTTCTGCTGACCGGTGCCTTCCTGCACGACATCGGCAAGATCCACGAGCTCACTTATAACCGTTCTTTTTCCTACAGCACGCGCGGCCAGCTGCTGGGGCATATGGTGATTGAATTGGAGATGCTCCAGGCCAAGCTTGCGCTGGTACCGGGCTTCCCGGACGAACTGAAGACCCTGGTTGAACATCTCATCATCAGCCATCACGGACAGTACGAATTCGGCTCTCCGAAGCTCCCTATGTTTCCGGAAGCGCTCATGCTGCACTATCTCGACGATCTCGATTCGAAGATGGAAAGCATGCGAGCCCACTTCGCGCGCGGCGGGGATTCGGATGGCGTCTGGACTGGCTTCAATCCGTCTCTTGGACGGCCGCTGCTGAACACGGCAAAGTTTCTGGAAAAGAGGGATGTGGAGAAGAAAGAGCTGGAAGAGAAAGAGAAGTCGGCACTGATGCCGCCGGTTCCGGGATCAGAGGGCCCCGCCGAAGACGCGCCAACACTGCCCGACCTGGAATTCGCGGAAAAGAATCACACTCCGCTAACGTGACATTCAGTTCAGGACACGGTAACATTTACGCCGACCCATTCCGGACTCGGGTGGTTTTTCCCGGAAGAACCCAGGTCTTAACCTCGCATCTCGCGCCACCATTTTCTGGTCAACCATTTCTGAACGGAGGTCAATATGCGTTCCCCCTTGGCAGCAATCACACTGGGCCTTTGTCTGTCCATCGCTTTGGCGGGCTGCAAGAGCAACAAAAGTTCCGATTCGGCGGCCAGCGATGCAAATTCCGCAAACTCGGCAAACTCTCCGAATTCCGCAACCGCACCCGCCTCTCAAGCTCCAGCATCTCCGGCACCGGCCACTGATTCTGCCATGCAACGCCAGGCTGAAGCTCCGCGCCCCATCATTCTGCCGGCGGGCACAGTGCTGACGGTGCGCTTGGGTGAAGCCGTGGGGTCTAAGATGAGCCAACCTGGCCAAGCCTTTTCGGCGACCCTGGCTGAACCTGTTCAGGTCGATGGCAGAGAGGTCATTCGTGCGGGGGCAGCTGCTTCCGGCGTGGTAGTGGACGCAGCGCCGCTTGGTCGCTTCAAGGGTGGCGCTCGTCTGCAACTGAAGCTTACCTCGATCAATGTGAAGGGTACTGATAAGGGCATCCAGACTTCTTCGATCGAGCGTACAGAAAAGGGCAAGGGCAAACGCACCGCAGTATTGGCGGGCGGCGGAGCTGCGGTCGGCGCACTGATCGGCGGACTGGCGGGTGGAGGCAAAGGTGCGGCGATTGGAGCATTGGCCGGAGGCGGCGCGGGCACTGGAGGAGCCGCATTTACTGGCAACAAGGACATCGTTCTCCCAGCCGAGTCGGCTCTGAGCTTTAAGTTGGAGCAGCCGCTGGAAGTGAGATAAAGGTCAGCCTCAAGAGAAAGCAATGCTTGACTTCGCTCGCTTTCAACTGCTGACCTTCGACTGTTACGGTACGCTCATCGATTGGGAGACTGGCATATTCGGCGCCCTGCGTCCTATTCTCGCTGCACATGGCAAGACCGTCTCCGACGCAGCTCTTTTGGAACTTTTCTCTGAACTCGAAGCCCAGGCTGAGCAAGGAGAATTCCGTCCGTATCGCGAAGTCTTGCAATCAGTGGTGCGCGGCTTCGGCGAGCATCTTGGTTTTGCGCCTTCGGAATCTGAGGCGCGCTCATTGCCGGAATCATTAGCCAACTGGCTGCCTTTTCCCGATACCGTCCCATCCCTCCGGCGGCTCAAGAGTCGATATCGGCTCGCGATTACGTCCAACGTGGACGATGACTTGTTCGCCGCCACTGCGCGCCGTCTCGAAATTCAGTTCGATGACGTTATCACCGCACAACAAGCCCGCGCCTACAAGCCTTCGCTTGCGGTCTTCAAGATGGCACAAGAACGGATCGGGGTGAAGCCGAACCAGTGGCTTCACGTCGCCCAGAGCGTCTATCATGACGTGATCCCCGCCAAATCCTTGGGCATCGCAAGCGCCTGGGTAAATCGCCCCTCCCCTCGCCCCGGAGCGGGTGCGGGCAAAGCGGCGACTGCTAAGCCTGATTTAGAAGTTCACAATCTCAAAACGCTGGCGGATTTGGCGCTCACGGCCGAGACCTGAGAACCGAGAACAATGAACTGAGATCCGCTTCTTTCATTCTAGAGATTCTCCATCTCGGCAAACGCATTTTCCTCCTCTCACTCGCAAGTATTAAACTGGTGGGTCTTCGATCCTGCGTCGCCTGCGATCTTCAATCTGGGAGACACAAATGCCGACCACGACCCGCGTCGATCCGCTTTCCTATCTCACCGATCAGTTGAACGATCTTAGGGCTAAGGGCACTCACTTCCACCTGCGCGTGCTGGAGGACGAGCAAGCGCCGGTCTGCACTTTCGACGGAAAGAAGGTCATCAATCTCGCCTCAAACAATTATCTCGGCCTGACCACGCATCCCAAGCTGCGCGAGGCAGCGCTTGAGGCCACGCGCAAGTACGGCGTGGGATCGGGCGCAGTGCGCACCATCGCTGGCACCATGAAAATCCACATGGAATTGGAAGAGAAGATTGCGCGCTTCAAGAATGTCGAAGCCTGTGTCGTCTTCCAGTCAGGATTTGCGGCCAATGCGGGCACAGTTTCGGCGGTGCTGGGCAAAGACGATTTCATCGTCTCCGACCAGCTGAATCATGCTTCGATCATCGACGGCGCTCGGTTGTCGCGGGCAAAGATCCTCGTCTTCGAGCACAAAAACATCGCCCAGGCGGGGGAAAGACTCGCCAGCGTAAAAGACGAGCCGGGGAAAAAGCTGCTGATCTCCGACGGTGTCTTCTCCATGGACGGCGACATCGGCCCGCTGCCCGCATTGTGCGATTTGGCGGAGAAATACGGTGCCATCATGATGGTGGACGATGCTCACGCTTCGGGGGTTCTCGGCCGCAACGGACGCGGAACGATCGACCATTTCAAGGTCCACGGACGCGTCGACATCCAGGTGGGAACGCTGTCGAAAGCGATTGGTGCGCTGGGTGGATACGTCTGTGGCACGCGCGATCTGATCGATTTTCTATACCACCGCGCGCGGCCGTTCCTGTTTTCGACTTCGCATCCGCCGTCTGTGGCGGCGACCTGCATCGCCGCCTTCGATGTGCTGGAAAACGAACCCGAGCGCATCAGGCAACTCTGGGAGAACACGCGCTTCTGGAAAAAAGAATTGGGACTGCTCGGCTTCGACATCGGCGGCAAAACCACGCCCGCCAGCGAAACGCCGATCACGCCCATCATCATCGGCGACGGCAAACTCACCATGGACTTTTCCCGCGAGCTGTTCAAAGAGGGCGTCATGGGCACCGGTATCGCTTTCCCAACCGTCCCCGAAGGCAAAGCCCGCATTCGGACAATCATGACGGCGACCCACACAGAACAAGAGTTGGAAGAGGCATTGGAGGTGCTAAAGAGAGTGGGAAAGAGAATGGGGATTGTGGGATAGGGGCGAGGAAGGCCGGCAGGGAGATTACTTCTTGGACTTTGCAGCTGCTTCCGCAAGATCACGCAAGTTCCTTACAAAACGCTTGTTTTTCTTGATGTGCGGCCGCAGGTCCGAAAACACCTGTTCGAATACGGCCCTACACTGATCGAACAGGGCGACAGCATCATCCTCCGGGAGATTGTGCAGCGCATCGCTAGTTAGCACGTAGAGTGGCCGAGCGGGTTTGGGCAGGCCATCCGGGATTAGATACCTGGGAAACAGGCGGGCTGCTTGTTCGAGCTTGTCGGCGAAGCGGAGCGTCTTGATCTTTTCTGTATCGGGCAACGATTCCAGTGCGTCGTTCTTGGCTTGTTCGTATAGGATGTCGAGCATCTCGTTCATGTGGCTCTCGATTACCCGGCGCATGTAGCCCATTGCCCCAATGCCGTACCCGAAGTTGCGCAGCCTCAAGGCCCTCTTATAAAAAGCAAGGTCGTCGCTACCTTTCAGGCCTCTTCAAGCTCGGGACTGACCTTTTCCTCTAACGTCGGCCATTGGCCGTGTTTCCGAAGCAGGAAATGCGATTCCCTCCTTCCGTCCTTTTCTTCAGAGACCTGCGACCATTCATAGGCGATGTGAAGGAGTTGCTCCTTTACAGTTTCTGCATCTGAATGCCCTCGGCAGGAAACCCCTGTCGCCTCGTTGTCGCTGATTTCGCTCTAGCACCTGCTGCCAGATCTGCTCCTTGCCGCATTGTTCGCAGAAAAACTTGATCCGCTCTGGCAGGTATTGAAAACCAGAACCGGTGTACTGAACTCGCGGTAGAGCGGCCAAGTACCGAGAATCTCCGCCAACTTGGCCTCTAGCTGCGAGTCATTGAGGTTTTCGATCGTCTTCTCCATCTGCGCCTACCAAATTCTCAATTTGCATCTTAATGGAGCGGCGGGTCAAGTTGCAGTGTTTTAGATCCAGTGTTGCTGGAAAGCCGCGTCAACGCGTCGTCGCGGCAAGTTCTCGGCGAATGATGGCTTGGTTGGTTTGGGGGAATCTGGCTTTGGCCTCAATTCCCAGCCGCCCTGCGTAGTAGAGCAGCTTGTCTACGCTCTTGTTCGCGATTTTCCCATTCAGCAGTTCGCTTACACGGGGCTGCGGTTCTCCCAGAATCGCTTGCAACTGCTTTTGCGAATACTTGCGAGCGTACTTCAAAATTGCCTGATACAAATCGGCCTTGAACTTCAAGGCCGTGGCTTGCTCCGGCGCGAATCCCAGGGCATCGAGGACGTTTTCCCGCGTGATGTGGGCTGGCTTACTGTTCTCGCTTGCCATGCTTTTCCTCCTGCGTCATGCGCGCCCTGACTACCTTGAGCCGCTGTCTCGCCGTGTTGATTTCCTTTGCTGGGGTCTCCCGGCTCCTCTTTTCAAAGCAATGCAGCACATGGACCACATCCTGGATTCTCGACAGATAGATCACGCGATACCATGCCCGGTCATCCTGATCCCGGAGCTCGAAACCTCCCGGTCCGACTGTTCTCATTGCCCGGTAGTCCGTCGGCTGCTGCCCTTGTTGCAAAAGACGCAACTGGAATCCCAGGTTCTGCTTGGCCTCATCCGGGAACGAACTGATGACTCCTTCGAATCGCCTTCCCAAGCAATCAGTGCGTCCTTAGGGAATTCGGACACCCCTTCGCCACCAGGAAAGTGTAACAGGAATTCATCCAATAATATACATCTAAATGTATAAACGCATCAGGTTCGACGAAAGCCGTCAGGTATTTCTGCGGCTTCGGTAGTACTAGACAAACCGCTGCAAATACACTACTTAGGTAGGTTGGAACGTTCCATGTGGAACACTTCTGGGATTGCGGGATGCTAATCTGCCCTGTACACAACTCGCCCGCCGACAATCGTGGCTACAATTTTTCCCATAAGCTGCCAGCCGTCAAACGGCGTATTCCGCGACTTGGAGCGGGACTTCGCGGCTTCAAACGTCCATCGCTTTTTGGGATCGAAGATCGTGACATCGGCCTGATTACCGCGTGCGAGGCTTCCGCGGCCTTTGATATCGACCACTCGCGCCGGGCCCGCGGTGAAAAGCTCGACGATCCGTGCCAGCGGAATCCGGTGCTCGCGATGCAGCCGGGTGACAGCGACGCCGAGAGCGGTCTCCAGGCCGGTCACTCCAAAAAGCGCACGCTCGAACTCGATGATCTTTTCATGGGGAGCATGCGGGGCGTGATCGGTGGCAATGGCGTCCACGGTGCCATCTGCGAGCGCCACCAGGATGGCCTCGCGATCAGAAGCCGACCGTAACGGCGGATTCATCTTGAAATTGGTGTCGTAGTCGCCTACGTTCTCATCGACCAGCGTAAAGTGATGCGGCGTCACTTCACAAGTGATGCGGGCTTTGCTGCGCTTGCCACGACGCACGGCCTTGAGTGCATCCGCAGTTGAGAGATGCGCCACATGCAGGCGCGCGCCCGCGAACTGCTGAGCAAGTTGGACGTCGCGCTCAGCGATTGACGCCTCAGCAATCGCTTTCATGCCGCGCAGCCCCAGACGAAATGACGTGGGCCCGTCATTCATGGAACCATGTTCGGTCATGCGCGTATCTTCCGCGTGCTGAATCACTGGGAGGTTGAGTTCGGACGCCAATCGCAGCGTCTCTCGCATGATGTCGTTGCCCAGGATGGGCTTGCCGTCGTCGGTAACGGCCACAGCGCCGGCTCGCTGCAATCCACGGAAATCGGTGAGGACCGCGCCTTTGCTGGCCTTTGTGGCGGCAGCAATGGGGAATACGTTGATCACAGCGCCGCGCTCGGCTTGCTGAATCCAAGTCACCCATTCCGGCGAATCGACTACCGGATGAGTGTTGGGCATGCAGCAGATGGAGGTGAATCCACCCGCAGCCGCGGCGGCTGTGCCTGATGCGATCGTCTCCTTGTAGCTCTGACCGGGCTCGCGTAAATGAACGTGCAGATCGATGAACCCGGGAGCCACGATCAGGCCGCGCGCGTCAAACTTTTCGTCCGCGCCGTCGCGGATCTTGTTGGGCAGCGCAATCTCGGCCACACGGCCGTCGCGCAGGAGGACATCCATGGAAGCGTTGATCCTGGCGGCGGGATCCACCAGGTGCCCGCCTTTGATCAATAGACTGTGTGCTCTCTGCTGATTCACGCGAATCTCCGCAAATTCGGCATCGTCGCAGTCATCCTGAGCGAGGTTGCCTTCCCATCGCCTTCGCTAAAATCGCCATTCGCACGGGTACGCCATTGCGCACTTCTTCGACAATCGCCGACTGCGGGCAGTCGGCCACTTCCCAGGTAAGCTCCAGTCCGCGGATGATCGGCCCGGGATGCATCACCATGGCATCACGTTTCGCCAGTTTCACGCGCGGCACGGTGATCTGGTAGCGCTCGATGTAACTCTGCAGGCTGATTTTCACTCCAGCGAGGCGCTCTTTTTGCACCCGCAGCACCATGATGACGTCGGCGCCGCGGACGGCATCTTCCACGGTGCGGGTAATGTGCAAGCCGGGAGCTAGGCTGGTCGCCACTTCCGGGAGAAATTCCGGTGGGCCGCAAAGAGTAACGCGAGCTCCAAACTTACCCAGAAGATGAATCGCGGAACGAGCCACGCGGCTGTGATAGATGTCGCCAACGATGGCTAGCTGCAGACCTTTGAGCGTCTTCTTGTGACGCAGGATGGTATAGGCGTCAAGCAATGCCTGCGAGGGGTGTTCGTGCATGCCATCGCCGGCATTCACCACGGGAATGTCGAGATGTCTGGCCATAAGCACGGGAGCGCCGGCCTGGGGATGGCGCACCACGATAACGTCGGCACCGACTGCGCGGAGAGTGTAGGCTGTATCGAGCAGCGACTCGCCTTTCTCGATACTGGATCCGCTGGAGAGCACAAGAGTGGTCATCGCGCCCATGGACTTGGCCGCGATTTCGAACGAGCTGCGAGTGCGGGTGGAAGCTTCGTAAAAAAGAAGCAGCACGCGCTTGCCGCGTAGCAACGGCCGCGGCTTGAGCGGATTCATCCGACGGGCGAGCTTAAACAAGCCCAGAATTTCTCCTGCATCGAGATGTTCGATCCCCAGCAGAGAACCACGTGCAGGTGTGCTCATGTGCTCGTCGCGACGCGGATGGTATATCCAAATCTCGGGGTCATGGACGCTGCATCATACGCGGGGCAAGGCTTTCTGGGCAAGGAGGCAGAACAGGGCAAATCCAGATACCTCGAGGCCTCGCTGCAGCATGGAAATCCCTGAAAGTCGGCTGACTTTGCGTCTACAGCCTGTCCTTACGCCGTAGGAGGACCGCCCCAATCGCACCACCCACGCTTGAAAAAATCAGGAAGACGACGAACATTGTGATTAAGACCACGACCATCATCACGACAAAGCCAGCGGGGGTCTTAAGGAATTCGAGAGCCTGTTGGGCTTGCGGCGGATTGGAACTGCGAGCGGCGGATTGCTCGACGGCTTCCATCACGGTCTGGCGAATCTGTCCGGCGGTGCGGAAAATCGTAGCCCACAGAACCAGGAAGGCAGTCAGAAATGCAAAAGCCAGGGCTCCGCTTACTGCGCCCAGCTTTGCTCCCATCCCCGGAGTTGGGTTGAAGGCGGGATTGCGACGACGGTAGAGCAGCACTGAGAGAAAGCCAGCTGAGAGCGTTCCCAGCCCAAAGCCTCCGAGAGGCACCAGGGCGAGAACCGCTGCCACCAGCCCGGCGACGGCCGCCGCAGGAAGAGCTTGCGGCCATTGGATCGACGTGGATAACGTGGCGACAGAATACGAGAAGTCCGGCGCCATTACTGAAGGCACAGCGGATTCGACTCCGGGGACTCGGATTTGTGGGGCATTGCAATGCGGGCAGAAGGCGATTCCTTCCTCGACCGCAGCGCCACATTTGTAGCAGGGATGCTCCATTGGAGCTTCAAAGTACCGCACGGGGCATCAGGCAGGCAAGCAGAGCGAAGGCATTTCAGATTCTAGATTTCAGATTCCAGATGTATAGGCGCGGGCGTCGCGCCAGTTTTTTTGGCTCGATGATTCGATCGAAACTTTGGCAATCTGAAATCTGAAATCCGATCCCCTGCTTGCGATTGAAAACTAAATCGTATCTTCCTTGCTGTGGGTTTGCACGTAGACCAGAGCGAAATCAGTGCCTCTGCCCGAGTCCGAGGGCTGGATCGAGACAATGTGCTGATTTTGCTGAGTTCCAACCTTCAGTTCTACGACCTTACCGTTATTGTCACCCCCACATTTCAGTTCGCTCGAACCGTGGGAATTTTTATCGTTGTAACTATCACCCAATTTGCTGGCGTGGCACTGCAGCACGCTGCCGTATTTCTTGAGTTGGTCCTGATAGTAAGAGATGAGCTTTTGTGGCGGGTCGGCGGATGTGAACTCCACCGCCACTACCCGCAGACCATAACCCATGCCGGTAATGTTGACGTTGGCGCTTTTCTGCTCGCCATTCTCTTCTTTTTCTTTTAGCCGGGCGCCGGGATAGACCGGCAGGCCGGTATCGCGGACGTCCGCATTTTTGCTGACGTGAATTCCTCCCACTGGAGTCTCGATGTCAACTTTCTTGTCCTCACTATTCTCGCTTTTTTTTACATTTACGTTGCAGCCGGGAAGAAGAATCAGTACTAGAAATGCAATGGCGAACGAAGAGGACGAATCAACGTCCCGCCGTTTTGGAATACTCATGTTCTGTTCCTCCTTGGGCGATCTGTGGCTGCCGCTCGATTCCTGCGCCGCGCTGCGCAACGTTGGGAATACTCACTGGCAGATGGCCGCGAATGGCGATTTCACCAAAAAGCGCTTTGACCGCGCTGATTTCCGAAACCGTCACACTGGAAAATGTACAGAAATAGTTCTGCACCGCCGGGAAGTCCTGTGCCAGGTAGGGATTTCCCATGGCAACAACGACAGTCTTCGCCGCCGCATGATCCAGAATCTTCTGTAAAAGCGCCCCGCTGGCATCGTTGAGAGCAACGGAGTTGATCAAACCGGTCGCACCTTGCATAGCTTTTCCCGCCGTTGGAACAACATACACGGCAGCGATCACGGTCCGCGCCTGGTCCGCGGCCTTCAGAACATCGTTGGACATGGCAGCCGCGATCCGCGGATCCACGTAGATCACGTTGGCATCGGGGACCCGATCCTTCACTCCACGCTCGAGGGCCCGACCCACTTCCGTGCGCACGTCGTCGGAGAGCACGATCACCACGGTGCTGTTATGTACTTCTTCCACGCTCTGATACGGAAGGCCGCCCTTAACAGTTCCCGATTCTTTCAGCGGTAGGACCTTACCGTTGTCGCGAACTAGAGTAACGGAGTCGTCGGAAATCTGCTGGCCGAGGGCGAGGTTTTCGGGTCTCCCCACCACTGCAGAGAGGGCATCAATGTTGACTAGGCGAGCCTTTTCAAGTCCGACTGAGGCTTTTGCTTTTAATAGTTTGAGCACCGAAGCGTCGAGCTGAGCGCGGGAGATTTCGCCGCTTCGAGCAGCATCAAGGACCGCCTTGTACGATGCGTCCAGATCAGCTGGAATCAGCAGCAGATCGTTGCCGGCCTTAAAGGCATCCACGGCAGCGCGTCCGATGTTTGCGGCATAAAGACGCGTGAGGCCAGCCATATCCAGCGCATCAGTGACCACGATTCCCTTGAAGCCGAGTTGCTTCTTGAGCAGGTCCGTAACAATCGCCGGAGAAGTTGTGGCGACACGGTTAGGGTCCGACTCAAGCGCAGGAATCGTGACATGCGCAACCATGACCGAATCCACGCCCGCCTCGATGGCTTTACGGAAGGGTGGAAGCTCCACCGAATTCAGCCGGGCGCGGTCGCCAGCGACTTGCGCGACACTGAGATGAGAATCGGTTGCAGTATCGCCGTGTCCTGGAAAATGTTTGACCGTAGTCAGCATTCCGTTGGCTCGGGCGCCTCGAATGTACGCGACCACGAGCTCCCCGACCTGCTGCGGATCTTCTCCAAACGAGCGGGTATTGATGATTGGGTTGGCCGGGTTGGAATTAACGTCAGCATCGGGAAAGAAATTCCAGTGCACTCCGATGGCGCGAGCTTCTTGAGCGGTAATGCGACCAAAGGCCTCGGCGTAATCCAGTTTTCCTGCCGCGCCGAATGCCATGGCATGAGGAAACGGGGTGGCGCCGTGGAGACGCATGGTGACGCCGCGCTCGAAATCAGCCGCGATCAGTAGCGGAAGCTTGGAATCTTGCTGGAGTCGGTTGAGCAGTTCCGCGGCCTCGTAAGGCTGGTTGCGATAGAGGAATGGTGGGTCCCAGCGGACCGTCATAGCAAAAGAGCCGACATGATACTTGCGCATATCGTCGCGAAGCTCTAAGTATCCAGGACTGTTGACATTCAAGAACTCCGCCCGCACCCAGATCATAAAAAGCTGGCCAACTTTTTCTTCGAGGGAGAGCTTCTGCAGAGTCTTTTCTGCCCATTTTTCACCCTCGCGGTCAAGGTGAATGGGGCTAGGAGTTTGGTATTTCTCTTTGCCGAAGGCGGGGACAGATAGCAACAGGAGCACGAGAAGGAGCGGTCGAAGCATCAGCAGACGATAGCATGAAGGGTGTCGGGTGTCAGGGTCTCAGGATCGCCAGGTACAACAATAGCCAAATCCATTCATCGTGGCTGTGACTTCCGTCACATTGCAGTGCACCCATAACGCTCGACGCCCATCGTCCGAAAGACCCGGTACCTAGAACCAGACACCTGAGACGTTCTGAACTTTTGCGGTTGCGATCTGCTGAATTTTTTGCTCATCTCCGAACCCGTTTAGCCACACCACGTCAGGTTCACGCCGGAACCACGTCATCTGGCGTTTGGCGTAGTTGCGATGGGCTTGCTGGGCGGCTTGGATGGCGGCCGTCCGGGCGATCTCTCTTCGGAGGAATTGCGCGGCCTGCTGGTAGCCCAGAGAAGTCAGTGGGCGCGCCGCATCTCCGTATCTTTCGAGCAGCCGCTGAGTCTCTTCTACCAGGCCACAGTCGAACATGCGTTGCGCTCGCTGGTTGATGCGCTCGTAAAGAGCGTTGCGGTCGGGATCGAGGCCCAACCGGAGGATGCGGAAGCCTCGCAAAGGATCGCGTCCGCTCTTCCACATTTCTGTCATCTTCTGGCGCGACGCGAGACAGACCTCGATGGCGCGGATTAGTTTGGATGTGTCATTGGCATGGATCTTCGCGGCTGCGGCCTGATCCAGGCGGCTGAGCACGCGATGCAAGTGCGCTGGTCCTTTCAGGGCAGTTTGCTGGCGCAGGCGTTCACGAAGCTCCTCTGAACGCTGCGGGCCCGGAAAGAGACCTTCGAGCAATGCTCTCAGATAAAGTCCGGTGCCTCCGACCACAATTGGTATCGTTTCCCGTGACTTGATTTCTTCCAGCGTCTGCCGCGCCTGGCGGGCATATTCCCCCGCGGTGATGCAGCCAGTGGGTTCAACAAAGTCCAGCAGATGGTGCGGCGCGCGGTCTCGTTCTGCGGCAGTAGGCTTGGCGGTGCCAATCTCAAACTCGCGATACATGGCAACGGAATCGCAATTGACGATTTCGCCGTGAAAGCACTCAGCCAAAATCAATGAAAGCGCAGTCTTTCCGCTTCCCGTCGGCCCCAGCACTACAACCAACAACGGATCCTGCGGCACGATCAGCGTGCACCCCAGGAAATGTTGTGCCAGTAGCGAGCCAAGGTCAGGATGAGAATCAGCGCTGCGATGATCAGTACGCCGGTTGCTTCCAGGGTATAGATGTGGGGCTTGGGGTGCCGTTCGGGACATGACGGCTCAAGCTGCCGTTTTGGACTGGCTGCGGGCACGCTTAGATTGTATTCCTTTGCCGAATGCTAAACTACGCGTCATCTTTCCCGGAATTATGTCTCCGCCAAATGCCAGGCCGGCCGCTCGCATTGTTCGTTTTGGAGTATTTGAGGCAGACCTGACCGCAGGGGAATTGCGCAAGAACGGGGCACGCATCCGGCTGCAGGAACAGCCTTTCCAGGTCCTTGCCTTCATGTTGGAGCGTCCTGGTGATGTGCTGACGCGAGAGGAAATCCGCCAAAAGCTGTGGCCGGCAGACACCTTTGTTGACTTCGATCACAGCCTGAATACCGCAGT
The DNA here is from genome assembly GCA_963696025.1 of uncultured Acidobacteriota bacterium. Classification (GTDB taxonomy): domain Bacteria; phylum Acidobacteriota; class Terriglobia; order Terriglobales; family Acidobacteriaceae; genus JABCYV01. The sequence goes on along the minus strand of CAVOII010000009.1, from coordinate 83,443 downwards.
GAATAAGCTCCGCGAGGCGCTGGGTGATTCCGCATCCAGCCCCCGCTACGTAGAGACGCTGGCTCGACGGGGATACCGATTTCTAGCGCCTGTAGAGCGACTAGATTCTGGGAGGGGCAGGACGACAGCGTCAGCGCAGGTCGAATCAGCAGGAGTGACAGATGCCGCCACGGGTGAAGCTATACATCCCGAGCTGGAAGTTCCTTTGCGGCATCGTGGACTGATCCGCGGCCTGTTCGCGCTCATTCAAGTGATGTATATGAGCTTCTACCTGGCAGCACTCTTTCGCCTTCACCAAGTTGCCCGGGTGACCGACAGCTTCTTGCCTGGCTGGAGTGCATCGGCCATCATGGTGGCAGTGGTAGTAACAGCAGGAGTTGGCATTCCTTTGCGCTGTTATCTTTTCTCGGCGGTGGCCTTTGATTACCGCAGGCTGGGCGATAAATTTCATAGACTGTGCCTATTTATCCTGGTGCTCGACCAGTTGTGGGCGATCGCCCCGTTTTTGATGATCCAAACCATTGGATTCGGAGCGGCGTTTGCTGCCACGGCTGCGTTGCTGTACGTACCGTTTTCTGAGAGGACGCTGGTCAAGATGGCATACCCGATAGCGCCCAAGCGAGGTTAGTTAGCGCCGAGATGCTAGAACAAATTGAGGGAACCTTGCTCACCGAAGCCGCCTATCACCGTCTGAACCCAAAGGGCATGGTGTGTCTAGCCGGGTTCAGGAGTGAACCTATGTATCGCATTGGGTTGTTCATTTTGAGCCTGTGCGTGGCTCTTACGTCTTTGGCCCATGCTGAAGAGTGGTCGAAAACTTACACCATCACTGGCCAGCCCGATCTTCGAGTCGAAACCTCTGACGCCAGTATTCATGTCGATACCTGGGACAAGAACACGATCGAAGCCCGGGTCCTCACAGACCGGTACAGATCGGCGGCGAAGGCGGGGTCAAGATCGAAGAGCAGCAGACGGGAGATTCAGTGAAACTGGAAGTCCGGCTGCCTCATTCCGTCGGATTCATAACCATCCAACGTAGTGGCAGGGTGCAGGTCGAAATCCACATGCCCCGCGAGGGGCGAGTGAACCTGCGCACTGGCGACGGCCAAATCCGGCTCAGCAATTTCAAAGGCGATATGCAATTAGAGAGCAGCGATGGCCATCAGGAGATTGATGCGGTGGACGGCACCTTGCGAGCCCGTGCCGGTGACGGCCACATCCAGGCTGCGGGGCGATTTGATGCTCTGTCCCTCAGCACCGGCGATGGACACATTGAAGCTAGAGTGCTGCTAGGTTCCACCATGAATTCCAGTTGGGACCTGCATGCCGGGGATGGCAGCGTCACGCTGGGGCTACCAGAGAATTTTGCTGCTGATTTGGATCTGCATACCGGCGATGGCCACATCAATCTGGATCTGCCGGTCACTGTGGAGGGACAGCTAGGGCGGAGAAACGTTCACGGGAAGCTGAACGGCGGCGGAAATCTGCTGACTATTCATACCGGCGATGGCTCGATCCGGCTGGAGAAATTGTCGGGAAGCATCTAGCCTTCAGCATTTGGCATTTGTTATGTAGCCACTGGGTCTCTCAAGATTTTCACTCTCGAAGAGGAAATGTAATGCGTCGAATTATGTCCGCACAGATTGTCTTGTCTTCACTTCTTGTTGTCGCTGCCTCTGCACAGACCAACTCAGCTCATCGGCAGCCTGTCCTTGATCTGGGGTCGATGGACCGGACGATCGATCCTTGCACCGACTTCTACACCTACTCGTGCGGAGGCTGGATCAAGCAAAATCCCATTCCGCCCGACCAGTCCCGGTGGAGCGTCTATTCCAAGATGGCGGACGACAACAAGCTCATCCTGCGCGACATCCTGGAAAGCGTCGCCACGCCTGATCCCCACCGTGACGCCGTGAAGCAGAAAATCGGTGATTACTACGCCGCGTGCATGGACGAGAAGACCATCGAGGCAGCGGGAAGTATGCCGCTGAAAGGAGGTCTGGAGCAGATTGCCAGGCTGCATTCCAAGCGAGAAATTGGCGATGTTGCTGCGGCAATGGTGAACGACGGTGTGCTGTTCGAGTTCGGGTCCGATCAAGACTTCAAAAATTCCAGCCAGGTAATTGCGGAGGCCGATCAGGGCGGACTTGGCCTTCCCGACCGCGACTACTATTTGAAGACCGATCCCAAATCGGAAGAACTCCGGCGGGCTTACGTGACGCACGTGCGGCAGATGTTCGAGTTGTTGGGTGACAAACCGGGCGTCGCGGCGGCCGAGGCCCACTCCGTCATGCGCATCGAGACGGGGCTGGCGAAAGGATCGCTCACCCGGGTTGAACGGCGTGATCCGGATAAGCTCTATCACAAGATGACCCGCCAGCAATTGGAAGCGCTCAGCCCGTCGTTTCACTGGAATTCGTACTTCACCAAGGTTGGTCTGCCGGTGCTGCAATCGCTCAATGTAACCACTCCGGAGTTTTTTAAGGCGTTGAGTGCTGAACTGGAAAAAGAAGACCTGGGAAGCTGGAAAGCATATATGCGCTGGCACCTGGTCAACGCCAACGCGCCCTATTTATCGGCAGCCTTCGTGAACGCTGATTTTGATTTCAACCAGAAGACATTAAGGGGAGCGCAGGAAATCGAGCCTCGCTGGAAGCGCTGTGTCAGTAATGCGGACAATGACCTGGGTGAGGCCCTGGGTCAGGCCTACGTGGAACGAACCTTCAGCCCGGAGGCTAAGCAGCGTGCACTGAAGATGGTGAAAGAAATCGAGACTGCCATGGGGCGCGAGATCGATGGCCTGCCCTGGATGACGCCGGTCACAAAGCAACATGCGCAGGAAAAGCTGCATGCGGTGGCGGAGAAAATTGGTTATCCCGACAAGTGGCGCGACTACAGCACTCTGACCATCGCTCGGGACGATGAAATGGGCAATGTGCTGCGCGCTCGCGAGTTTGAATTCCGCCGGCAACTGGCGAAAATCGGAAAGCCCGTGGATCGCGGAGAGTGGCAGATGACCCCGCCTACGGTCAATGCATACTACGATTCGCAGAAGAATGACATCAATTTTCCCGCCGGCATCCTACAGCCTCCGGTCTTTGATCCCGATTCTGATGATGCCCCCAACTACGGAGATACGGGCGGCACTATTGGTCACGAGCTTACCCATGGTTTCGACGATCAGGGCCGCAAGTTCGATGCCCAGGGGAATCTGCGTGATTGGTGGAGTTCCGAAGACGCGCAGCAATTTGAAAAACGCGCCAGTTGCATCTCCGACCAATATTCGCAGTACGTCATTGTGGATGACATCAAGATCAACGGGAAACTGACCTTGGGAGAGGATGTTGCTGATTTGGGCGGTTTGATCCTGGCTTACATAGCCTGGCAGAATGAAACCAAGGACCAGAAACTGGATCCCATTGAAGGGTTCACTCCGGAGCAGCGCTTTTTCATCGGTTATGGCCAGAGCTGGTGCTCAAACGTGCGCGACGAAACCAAACGCCTCAGTGCTGCCGTCGACCCGCACTCACCGCCAGAGTATCGGACTAATGGCGTAGTCTCCAACATGCCGGAGTTTCAGCAGGCCTTCCATTGCAAGGCCAGCCAGCCTATGGTGCGGCAAAATCGTTGCCGGGTCTGGTGATGGAATTGGCAGTTCGCCTTGACCAAAGACCAGCGACTACTGCAAGTCCGAGCGATCTGGGTTGTAGAAGAAGTGGAAACGCAGAGCGAGATACTGTCCGTTGAATTCGTCGGGTAACGGCGGAAAAGGGTTGCTAGAGGTTATACCGCCATAGGCTGCTCGATCCAGAGCAACATCACCTGAAGGCCCGACTATCTGCATGCCAGCTACCCGGCCGTCTTTCATGATGGCGAACTCAATCGAGACCTTTCCCTTTTTCATCAGCGGGGCTCGCGCAGATTCGGGAATCAAGTCGTACCAATTTCGTCTGACGTTGTCGACCACGCGTTTCAGGTAGGGGCCAAAGTCGACGCCTTGAGTATCGGTAAGCACGTCGAGCGGTCCCATGGCGGCGCTGGCTTGGCGACCCTGCCCTAAACCGTAGTCACCATTATCGCCTCCAAAGCCGCCACGATTAGCCAGGGCAGCACGCGCAGCTTGGTCGATTGCCGATCCCGCATATATCCCATTGTTGGTAAAGGATGGTTTGGGAGGCGGCGGAGTCTGCAACCGCGCCACGGGATTTTGCTCGCTCGATGGCTTCGGCGGAGGGGGCGATTGCTGCTGCGGCGTTGGTACGTTCTGGGCCGTTGCGGGAGCCGGTGCCGCGGGCTGCTGCGACTGCGCCGGAGGACCGGTTGGTCCCGGCGCCCCCGGACGGGCCAGAGCCTTCTTCAACTCCTCGCGATCGAGGCGCGGCGCCCGCGACATGGCGGTGCGATCCTTGTCCGAGATGTTGTTGGTGTCGGGCCGTTTCGTAACCTTCTGCTCATCCGGCGGCAACTCGAGGTACGTGAGGTCCTTTTCCTTCATCAAGTCATTGGGACTGACCTCGATCACGCCACGCCGAGGCAGGTATCTCTCGAACTTTTGCGAATTGACCAACAGAATGACAATAGTAAGGTGGACGACGACCGAAATCCACAGCGCCTCGCGCTGCCGCGAACGCGAAAGATCATCTTGCAGTTGGATGAGAAGGGCGGGTGCTTCGTGGGCTTCAAGGTAGGCAGATTCCCAGCTTCCTACATCATACAGATCGGTGCCGCCCGGGCCGGACGCGGGCGACGGCGGGGCTGGCGGAATTTGGGTCGTCGACATCAAACCTCGGGTTAGACACGACCGCGCCGCCTTCAGTTGCTGCAAGGCGGAACTTTCCTCCCGCAGCCGGAGACGGAGCGTAAAACTCCCTCGGCGTCAAGCGCCTAAGTGCTTCATTTTCGCATTTTTTTGGGGAATTGTGCGAAAAGCTGAAGGTACAAGCACTTAGGAGCCGCACCTGACTGATCAATGGAAGCATATCTCGAATTTGGATGATTGCCTGTCAAGAAGTGTAAACGAGTAAAGCGCTACCTCATCGTTGTTCCTAGGCGATCAAGGTTCACCTTCTTGCCATGCTCGCGGATCGCGGCCACAATGTCGAGGGCCACGGCCAGGGCGCGGCGTCCGTCCTCCAGAGAAACCAGCGGTTTGGAGCGGTGGCGCACGGAGGCAAGAAAAGACTTCAATTCGGCGTGCAGAGGCTCTTCCGATACTATCTCTGGCTTGGCAACTTTGATCTGCGGATTCACGGATGGCGTCCCCGAGGCTTCTCCTTCTCCGCCGATGCTGAACGCAAGGACATCCTGACGGCTGTAGTCGATCGAGATGTACTGCCGGGGCTGAAAGAATCGCAGTTTGCGCACCCGTTCAGTCGAAACCCGGCTGGCCGTAAAGTTGGCCACGCAGCCGGAGCCGAATTCCATGCGCACGTTGGCGATGTCGACTTTTCCCGAAAGAATAGGCAGGCCCACGGCGCGAATTTCTTTGACCGATGAATTCACGAACGAGAGGACCACGTCCAGATCGTGAATCATCAGATCGAGCACAACATCCACATCAAGCGAACGCGGTGAGAACACGCTCAGGCGATGCACTTCAAAGAACATCGGCTGGCTTACGAGCGGAGCTGTGGCACGAACTGCCGGATTGAAGCGCTCGAGATGGCCCACCTGCCCGATGCGGCCCAAGCGCTGGGAGAGTCCGATAAGTTCGTCTGCCTCCGCGAGTGAAGTGGCCAGGGGCTTTTCAATGAGGACATCGACCCCGGCTTCCATCAAAGCGCTAGCGATCTCGAGATGCTGAACGGTAGGAACGGCGATCGAAGCAGCCTGGAGTTCGCTGTGCGTGGTCGTCAGCTGCTGGATGGAGCCGAAGCTGCGACAGCCAAATTCTTGCGCCACCACATCTGCCCGTGCCAGGTCAGGGTCCACTACTCCGACTAGCCTGACGGCTTCGCCTTGCTGTGCAAGCTGATGATAGACGCGAGCGTGGTTGCGCCCAAAGGCGCCCACACCGATCACGGCGACGTTGATGCTCGCGATTGCCACTGAGAACTGAGAACTTAGAACCGGGAACTGGGGAAAATATGATTAAACCACAGAGAGAAACCTCGACCGACTCGTTCAGCCGAGAATCGCGCAAGGACAGCCGCCCTAGCCTCTCCGCACGGCTAGCTCGCCGCTTTTTTCAGCAGAGCAATCTGGCCAGCGTGATAAAGCTCGTGCTGCACGATCCCGCTGAACATGTAAAAGAAGTTGTAATAGTCCTGAGTCTTTCCTGGGACCTGTTCTTGCAGACGCGAATCTGGGAATGCTGCCACCGCTTTTATCAATTCATTGTGGATACGCTGGGTACCTTCGAGCGCCTTGTGCCAGGCTGCTTCGCTTGTGTCTTTAACCGGTGGAAAATTCTGTTCGTCGGTCAGCGTGACTGCCTCGCCACCGGTGCGGCGGAGTACGACGCCGTCCCAGGCCGCGATGTGAAGCACAAGTTCCCAAATGCTGTGGGCGTTTTTGATCGGCTTGGCGGCAGCCGTGCCCGCGTTGACGCCAGAAAGAAGTTCAAGCAGGGAGTCGCCGTGCCATGCCTCTCCCTCAAAGGCGCGGCGGATTTGGTCAGCGAGACGTGCGGTTTCGGACATGAGGACTCTCCCTGGTGCTCTCACTGCAGCTTGGCGTACTCTGCCTTGGCTTCTTTCAGGATTGGGACGTCGGCGTCGGCGTTTTTCCAAAGAGCTAGAAAATTCTGGTAGGCGGCTCTGGCTTTGGCCTTGTCGCCTGCCACAGCCTGGGCACGCCCGAGCTGTAAATGTGCGAGGACACCAGTTACGCAATTCCAGACAATTCCTGGGTGATCAATGATTTTCTGAAACTCCGCGGCCGCCGGGCCCGCCTGTCCCAACGCGAGGTATGCTTCTCCACGTAGATAGGTTGGATAAAGGCACGAACTATTTGCGCTGGCAGATGGCAGAGCGAACTCCAGGTTCTCCGTCTTTTGTATTTGCCCGATCGCGGCTTGTGGCTCCTTCTGCGACAACGCAATTTGTGCCTCAATCGCAGGCAGCCAGTAGGACTGCACTATGGTGTGCACGGGATATCGCTGGGCTAGCTTCTGCGCCAAAGCGTGCGCCTTGGCCACCTCTCCACTTCGTCCCAGGACCGATGCTGCCATTTGCTGAACATCGCGGCTGTCGGGCGCGATGGCAAGGCCAGCAGCTGCTCCTTGCTTTGCTTCTTCAAAATTGCCGAAGAGCGCCTCCCGCCAGGCTGCAACCAGTTGCCAACCCGCTGCCGACTCCTTGTTGTCGGAGCGCATCGCCGATTCGACGGCGTGCCGCGTGATCTCCCGAGCCTTCACCAAGTGTCCCGCGTAGGCTTCCGTATCTGATTCCAAGTCCAAAATTTCGTGCTGCAGTTCGGGACGTGTCTCGAACCATGCCATCTGTTCCGCCATCCCCTTGACGTCTCCTTGCACGAAGTCCAGACCATAGCCAACAGTGTGCAAAGTATCGTCATCCAGCTTGCGTGCCAGAGTCTGCTGGTAAACCTGCCTTGCCTCCTCATAGCGCTGCAAACTGACCAGGAACCCCATCAGATTCTCGGCCGTGATCACGTTGTCGGAATTGAACTGGGTCCCCTCGCTCGCCTGCTGAGCTCCCTGCTCCAACTTGCCCTCTGAAGCGTAGACACTAGACAGGTTGGTGTATGCAACGTCATCACGGGGATAGTTTTCCTCCCATTCGCGGAACGTCTCGACCGCCTTGTCCAGTTCCCCAGTGACCGCCATGTAGTACATCGACGTAATGTGCAATTTCTCCCGCTCGCTGGCACGGTCCCGCAAAGCGAAGGCCTTGCTCAAGTATTCGCTGCCTCGCGTAGGCTGACCGATATTGCCATACATGATCCCCACGCCCTCGATCGCGCTGGCGAAGTTAGGATCGAGCTCAATGGCTCGTTGAAAGAAGGGCAGCGCCGCCGCCGCACCTTTTTCGCGCTCAATCTTCTTGGCGATGGCATCCGCCTTCAGCGCTTCCAGGGAGGGTGTAGTCTCCTGTCCCAGCGGAGCATCGAATTTCTGCACGGAAGCGAGGGATTCACCCAGTTCGCTGCGCAGTTTGGTGGCAGCCTCGCCCAGCGCATCCAGCACTTTCTCCTTACCGGAAGCAGTCGCCTGTTCCTGGGCAAGAGTGTCACCGTTCAGGCAGTTGACCACTTTCAGTCCGATTACATACTGACTTCCCAGGCCGGCGATGGATCCGGCGACGTACGCCTTACTGTCAGCGCGCTGGCACAATTCGCGCACCACGTCCTGTGTCAGCGGAGTGTTGACCGGGCGAGTCATGAGTTTGAGAGTGGCCGCCGCTTTATCATCAGAAAGGACATTCAAGAATGGCGACTGCCGCAGTGCCACGCTGAGAGCCTGCTTGAGCGCGTCGTCGAACACGGGGTCGCCGGTGGAGTTCGCAAAGTCCGCCACCACAATGGTGTCTTTCGTCGTGAGTTTGGCTGACGAACGGCGTGCATAGTAGTAGCCCGCCACCGCCACTGCGATGATTACCACGACTGCGCCAACAATCCAGCCAGTTCGCCTGGAGGGCAGACCAGCAACCTCGTGACTATTCGCGGTAACCGCCGTCTCCGAACTCGCCCTGAGGATCTTACCGCTCGACTCCCGCGTTGGTCCCGAGCCTGAGACGGACGCACTGCTTCCAGCTTCCTCGGCCGATGTCACCGCACCAGTGGCCGATTCCACCTCGCGCTTCAGCCGCTTCAAGTCCGCCCGCATGTCAGAGGCGTGCTGGTAGCGCAGGTCGCGGTCCTTCTCCAGGGCTTTGTTAATGATGCGCTCCAATTCCGGCGGCAGATCGGGGTTCAGCCGCACCGGAGCTGCGGGAGCTTTGTGCAGGATCGATTCAAACAGCACCGCAGTCGTCTCACCGCGGAATGGCAGCGTGCCTGTAGACATCTCGTAGAGCACCGCGCCAAAGGAGAACAGATCCGTCCGCGCATCCAGCGTCTTCCCGCGCGCTTGCTCCGGTGACATGTAGGCTGCGGTTCCTACGGTTGAACCTGGGCTGGTCAGGTGTTGAGCGTCAGTCTTGGTTTGGGTCGCGTCGCCGGGGACCGGCGCCGCCTCAAGCTTGGCCAGCCCGAAGTCGAGTATCTTCGCCGCACCGCGGGTGGTCAGAAACAAATTCGCCGGCTTGATATCACGATGCACGATGCCCTTGGCATGGGCCGCATCCAACGCATCCGTCACGTCAATCGCCACATTGAGCAACGTATCCAGGTCGAGGGGGCGGTTGTTGATGGCGTGCTTCAGGGTAGTGCCGTCCAGATACTCCATGACAATGAAGGCACGCCCGTCAGCTTCGCCAATATCGTGGATGGTGCAGATGTTGGGGTGGTTCAGCGCGGAAGCTGCCTGCGCCTCGCGTTGAAACCGGCCCAATGCCGCCGCATCGCGGGTGACGTCTTCCGGAAGGAACTTTAGGGCCACAAAGCGGCGCAGCCGCGTGTCTTCGGCTTTGTAGACAACGCCCATCCCGCCGCCGCCCAATTTTTCGATGATGTGGTAGTGGGAGATAGTCTGGCCGATCATTGGGTTGAAATCTTAGGACCAGAGGTGAGGTAAGTCAATTAAGCCGCCGGCGCCCTACCGCGGGCTTCTAATCTGCCACAATTGCTATGGCTGCCTCATCGGCGGCGGTGGCGATTGCGGCTCCATCGAGCAATAGGCACTTGCCCGCATCCAGCGCCAGGCAGGTAGCCCCGGCCTTTCGCATAGCCTCTATGGTCTTTACGCCTACGACCGGAACGTCGAACCGCATATCTTGATTCGGTTTAGCGATCTTCACCACAGTCAGAGACCGGCTCAGAGTGGAAGCGTCTGATTCGAGTGACGCCATGATCTGCCCGGCGCGCTCGATGGTTGCGTCGGTGCCTTCCATGGCTTCAACCGCGACGCAGGTCAGTTCCGCGACGACCACCGTCTGCCCGATGTCGTACCGCGCCAGATGACGGGCCACGGTGCGACCGTAATCAATGTTCTTCTGGTCTTGCTCGGTGGGAGTGCGTTTGCTGAGAATGCCAGCCTTCGCCAAAAGCGGTTCGAGCAACCAAGTCGAACTCTCCAATGTGATTCCTTCATCGGCCAGGACTTTGGCTACCGCGCCAAGCAGTGAGTCTGTGTTCCGAGTACCCAATGAGAGCAACAGTTTGGCCAGACGCCAGTCCGGGCGAATGCTCGAAAAGATTTGCTTGTGCTTGACCTGCCCAGCCATGATGGCGCGATGCACGCCTTCACGCTTAAACGTCTGTATTAGCTTGGAAAGTTCGCCGAGCGAAAGCCAATGAACAGACGCGGCCCCATGAGTCTCAATTTCCGGAAAGGTTTCTTCTTTGATAGCCGCGACGACGACTTCCAGTCCCTGTGCCCGGGCGGCGTCTAGCACCAGGAATGGAAACCGGCCATTGCCCGCGATTAGACCGAGTTTTTGGGTTAGAGCCATGGGAAACGAAAACCGGAACTTATTAATGTGCCACCCGCAGCTCAATAGTGAAACGGCGGTTAGATGCCAGCTATCTCCGAGACCACCGCACCCAAGAATTGTGAGTGTTAGCTCAACCGCACCGATCCCACTATTCATTCATTCCCATTGTGACGGAGTACCAATGGTCCTCCAAGCGACGCACAACGTCGACGCTGCACGGGATGCCACTGAACTTCCCAGAGGAACGGCTTTTGGCCGCTGCTGAGAGCGAGTCTCCTGGATCGAAAACAACGTAGGCCGTCCAGTCTCCTACCGGCGCTCCGCCCCAGCCGCCCCATTCGACATGCTTCAATTCTCCGTTTGCCGGAGTCGGTTGCGCCAGAAGTTCAGCTTTGAAGCGATGCGACCACAGCAACCATCTGAGCCAAGGGCGGAGTGATCCCGCGTTCTCGAGTAGTAGTCCTGACACAAAAAGAAAAGTGACCAATGTCAAGAGCATCGACAAGCACCGGCGCCGTCTTTTGCGAACGGCTGAGGCGACGAGCAGGATGAGGCAGGCGATGCAGATGATTAGGGCGATAAGGAGGATGTACAACAGACCACCGTTCGGGCTGTAAACGAATAGCGAGAGCAATACGATGCTCGCGCCTACCGCGGCATACAGTGGCAACCGCCAGTTGAATTGCTCTTGTTCAGCCTGCTGCTCGTTCATCCCAGTAATTCTCGCGGAGACGTAGCATCAGCGGCCATCGCCACAAAGTAAAACATTGTTAACGATAACAGGCGATCACACCGCTACTTAATCACTCCTCGCTCCGATGCTTCGATAAACCGAATCAGCATTTCCACATCCTGGCCGCACTGGGGTTCCGATTTCAACTTCTCTAGCGCCTGCGACGTGTTCAGCTTGGATGCGAGGAGCACTTTGTAGGCGTGATGAATCTTGCGGATACGTTCCTTGCTGAAGCCACGGCGCTCGAGCCCCAGTGCATTCAGGCCGTAGGCGTGGGTATCACGCGCGGCGGCCGTCTTGGAGAAGGGGAGCACGTCCCGTGTAATCGTTGTGCCTCCGCCAATGTAGGCGTGCGCGCCGATACGAACGTACTGATGGACTGGACACAGTGCGCCTACGACTGCCCAGTCCTCCACTGTGACGTGGCCGCCCAGGGTTGCGGCGTTGGCGAGGATCACGTTGTCTCCGATTACGCAGTCATGCGCGACGTGCGCATAGGCCATGATCAGATTGTGGTTGCCTACTCGCGTCAACCCGCCGCCCTTTGCAGTTCCGCGGCTAATGGTAACGAATTCGCGGATCACGTTGTGCTCGCCGATCTCCAGACGCGTCGGCTCACCTGCGTAACTCAAATCCTGGGGAGCCAAGCCGACGGACGAAAACGGAAAAAAGCAGTTACCGGCGCCGATTTTGGTCGGGCCTTCGATGGCGACGTGCGAGAGCAGTTGGCACTCTTCTCCGAGTTCGACCTGCGGCCCGATCACGCAATAGGGGCCGATCTGGCACGAGGGATGGACTTCAGCGAGTGGGTCGATAATTGCGGTGGCGTGTACGTTCTCTGTTTCGTGGCCTAGTGGAATCATTTCGTCGCGCTTCAATGGTATCGGCAAGTCTAGCCTTGTGCTCCGCCTTCTCCTTCCGCGTTCCCCTCACCGTCAGTGGATCCTCCTCTTCCGCGCTCCCGATCCACAAGCTGGCAAGTTACGATAGCGTCGGCCACCCGTTTGTCGCCAACGTAAGCAGCACCTTCCATGCGCACAGCGAGATTCCGTCCGGAAACCCGCCAGGCTTTTACCTGAACTTCGAGACGCAACTGGTCGCCCGGAACTACCGGTCGCCGGAAACGGGCTTTTTCGATGCCGGTAAAGACCATGAGCTTGTCGCTGCGATCTTCCACTTCGGTGAGCAGCAAGGCACCGCCGGCCTGAGCAATGGCTTCCACGATGAGCACTCCCGGCATAATGGGCAGGCCAGGAAAGTGTCCCGCAAAAAAAGGTTCATTCACGGTGACATTCTTGATGGCGACAATCCGCTCCTTCCGCGTAAGGTCAATCACACGGTCAATCAGGAGAAACGGAAAACGGTGAGGCAAGATGCGCTGGATATCATGGATATCCAGCGAGATCCGCGCCTCCGGAATCTCGGTTGCAGGGTGAGTAGTTTCAGTCATTGCTAGTCTCGTTAATTGCGAAGATTATACTGTACCCCGCCTTGAGTTCAGTTTCCGAGGTGCAGAGCCACCGATGAAGAAGACTCAGCACAAGACGCCATCGTCCCCGGTAATCCCGTCTGAGCCGGCGAACCGTTTGCGCTATTTCGAGGAGCGAAAAGACGAGATTGTCCGGACCATCCGTCAATTGGTGGAAGTGGAATCACCCAGCGACAACAAGGCGGCGGTGGACAGTCTCGGATCGTTACTTGCCGGCAGGTTCGAGGGACTTGGTGGCCACGCAAAGTTTCACCGCGTTCAAGACTTCGGCGATCACTTGCAGGTGGATTTTGCTGGTCAGCGTGGCGGAAAACCGGTTTTACTGCTGGGACACACCGATTCTGTTTATCCGCTCGGTACTTTGGCGACAATGCCTTGCCGCATCGCCGATGGTCGCCTTTGGGGACCGGGCGCGCTTGATATGAAGTCGGGAATCGGTCTGATGCTACACGCGATCGAAGCACTCCTCGCCTGGCATGATGAGCAGTTGCCCCGTTCGTTGAGCGTCCTGCTGGTTTCTGACGAAGAAGTCGGCAGCGATTCGTCCCGCCGGATCACGGAGAGTCTGGCCAGGAACTCCGCGGCGGTCCTGGTAGTTGAGCCCGCGTACGGTCTGCGCGGGGCGGTGAAAACGGCGCGCAAAGGCGTCGGGGAATACAGGCTCAAGGTCACCGGGAAAGCCGCGCACTCCGGGCTGGATTTCGAAAAAGGTGAAAGCGCGATTCTGGAGCTGGCAAAACAAATCACGGCCATTTCCAAACTCGTCGACATTAAGCGTGGGTTAACGCTGAACGTGGGGCTGATCTCCGGAGGCACGCGGACCAATGTCATTCCGGCCGAGGCTACCGCCTCGCTCGATGTCCGCATTGCGCGCAAGCAGGATGCCGCGGGCATCGACCGCAAGCTGCGTTCGCTCAAAGCGTTCAATCGCAAGTGCAGAGTGCAAATTACAGGAAGCATAAACCGCCCGCCCATGGAACGGACCCCAGGCGTAGCCGCGCTTTACCATAAGGCCAGAGAGATTGCGCGGCAGCTCGGCTGGAAGCTCGAAGAAGCGTCAGTCGGCGGCGGTTCAGACGGAAACTTTACCGCAGGGTTGGGGATTCCTACTCTGGACGGTCTTGGGGGCGTCGGCGAAGGCGCGCACGCTACCCATGAATCCATCGTCATTTCTGAACTACCGCGTCGGGCGGTCCTGCTGGCGGGACTGATCGAAGCAACGTAGGCGCGGGCGTTCTTGCCCGTGCGCAAGTTGCGCTCCTTTGACTCCGGAGATGGGTAAGCCTAGAATTCCCTAGGGGTAATTGCGCGAGTCAAGCAACTCGCTCACGCAGCACTTGGCGAACCCCGCAAGGGAGGTCACACATGCCCGGGAAATTGGGTTTGCCGGAAATTCTGCTCATCCTTGCTATCGCGCTCCTTATCTTTGGTCCCAGCAAGCTCGCTGATCTGGGCAAGGGCCTGGGCGAGGGAATCAAGAACTTCAAGTCGGCAGTAAAAGACGGCGAAGAGAATTCGGAGAAGAAACCATAAGTTCCGCAAGAGCCGCGTCCGAATTCTAAAACACTCCGCGTTCTCTCAGCATGCGGTAAACCACGGCGACAGGTAATCCCACCACGTTGAAGTAGTCTCCCTCGATGCGCGAGATCCAGCGCGACGCGATTCCCTGGATCCCGTAGGCTCCCGCTTTGTCCATGGGTTCACTGGTAGCGACGTAGGAGCGGATGTCGTCCTCGCTCAATTCGGCCACCGTGACCGACGTGGTCTCAGAACGCTTATCTTCGAAACCAGTTCTCGGTTCTCGGTTTGGAGTTCCCAGTGGTCCGACCAGGCAAACCGCCGTGGTCACCTGGTGCGTGCGGCCAGAGAGCAGACGCAGCATCCGAGCGGCATCGGCCTCATCCCTCGGTTTGCCGAGGATGTCGCCGTCTACGATCACGATAGTATCGGCGCCGAGCACAAAATCGTTGGGGTGCTCGAGAAAAACTGCCAGCGCCTTTTCCCCGGCCATGCGCCGAACAAAGGCGCTCGGCTTTTCACCCTTTAGAGGTAGTTCAGGAATATTGGTGGCAAGTGTTACGAAGGCAATACCGGCATTGCGCAGAAGCTCCTGGCGGCGTGGAGAAGCGGAAGCCAAGACTAGCGACGGCATTAGCGACTGCCCACCATTCCACGAACTGATTCAAACAGCTTGGCAGAGTCGTAGCCGATGCCGTCTTTGAAAACGATCTCGACATTCTCAATGTCTTCGATCTTTTGTGAGGGATCGCCTTTGACCACAACTAAATCCGCCTGCTTGCCCAGGGAAATGGTGCCGATCTTGTCAGCCTCTCCCAAATACTGCGCGCCGTTATAGGTGGCAATGTGGATGGCTTCTAGCGGCGTGAATCCTGCTTCTACCAGCAGTTCGAGTTCGCGCTGGTCGCCGAATCCGGCAATCACTCCGCCCATTCCGGTGGGATCGAGTCCCGCCAAAAGCAGGCCCCCGGATTTCACGAACTCGTGCTCGAACTGCATTTCCTTCTTGAAGGCGGCGGACCAGGGGGATTCGTCTGTGCCGTAACGCTTTCGGAGCAACGTCTGATCGCTGGCGCGAAGCTTGTTCGTGAGTACCGCACTGCGCGCCTCTGGAGTCAAGGCGTCGAGCACGCGACGCTGCATGGTAGGCCGCCCCGGCACGTCCATCTCAAACACTGGCAGCGTAGAAGTCACCGCTACGTGATGCTGCACGAGGTCGAGGATCATGTCGTGCACCGGCCCGGACTGCACGTCGAGTTTGCCATAACGCTGAATATCATCGCCGATATCGGGACACTCACCGGGTTTCTTCTCAGCAAAGAATTCAGTATCCACGACAAGGCCATGTTCCAGGTCATCAATTCCCAGCGCCGCCGCCTCGCGAAATCCAATCGAACACAGATGCCCGGTCATCTTCGCGCCGCGCTTGTGGGCCGTAGTAATGGCAGCGGAAAGCTCCGCCGGCGTAATGAACATATAGGCTTTGAAATTATCTACTCCCTCGTCTATCCAGTAGTTGACGGTTTTCGTGGCGTCTTCGGGACCGGTGAGTTGGTGCAATTGCACCGCAAAAGATCCTGGGCCCTCGAGATAGGGGCCGGTTACGTGCATTTTGGGACCGGGAATCTTGCCTGCGTCAATTTCCTTTCTAGTTTCGAGATCAGTGTATGGCTCCAGCGAGCCGGTCGTCCGGATCGTGGTGACGCCGCCAGCCAGATAAAGCCGCGGGAAGCTGTACGCCATCTCGCCGAAGATCACGTTGCCCATGGGATAGAACATGTGATCGTGCATGCCGACCAGGCCAGGGATCACGCTGTAGCCGTGCAGGTCGAGAACCTGTGCGTTTTTGGGTACGCTTGCGGAAACCGCGTCCGTAACGGATTCGATCTTCCCCTTGGACAAAACAACGGTCTGATCATCGCGAACCGCAGCCCCGGTTCCGTCAATCACGCGGACGTGAGCCAGCGCCACCAACGGCGCGTCCACCTTCACGAACTCTTTGACTTCGGGAGACAGAGTTTGAGCGGCAACCAGCGAGCACGAAGCAAGCAACACAAGAATTAGGACGTTGCGCATGATTCTTCCGGAGATCACAGCGCAGGATTGTACCCTACGCGTCGCATCGGTAATGAATAGTGATGGTGTGATGAAGCGTGCTCGTCTTTCACGACCGGGCAGCCACTAGGTCGGAAACAATCCACTGGTTCATCGGATTTGCCCTGCCGCAGTCGAGACAAGCGGTGATAGGAAACCGGGCGACACAATTCGGGCAGACAGCCTGGGTCTGGAAGGCGTCAAATGGCTGAGCGCACTGAGTGCACTTCCAAAAGCCTCCGAGTGGGGGAGCTATTTGGCAACACGGACAGGCATATCCCAGACGGCGCGGCAGCTTTGCCAACCGAGATAGCGCCCGCGCGTGTTGAAGCCCTCGCCAGCAGTTCGTCAAGATGAAGACGGACAGGATGCCGAACCAGAGCGAGTGTATCCATATAGCCAAAGCGATCAACCCAACCACACCTGCAAAGCCGATGAATGTAGTGACCATCAGGCTGCGGGCTCGTCCCAGCACGAACCACAGCAGCGCTCGAAGGATCTGGCCGCCATCGAGAGGATAGATGGGCAGCATGTTGAAAATCAGAAGGCTCAGGTTGATGAACCACACAGCCCGCAGCAGGGCGTGCGTGTTGGGCATCGCGGCGGCCCAGCCCAGATTGCGGTTCAGGAAGCCGAGCGCCGTCAGAATGGCAAACAGCGCGACATTCACCAGCGGGCCGGCGGCGATGCTCCACAGTGTGGCGCCTGGCCGAGGTGGCGGATCAACATACGCAACTCCGCCCAGAGGCCACAACACGATGCGGTTCGCGTGGCCGCCGACCTGCCGGCAGGCCAGCGCGTGGCCGTACTCGTGCAACATCACGATAAGAAACAGCGAAAGATATTCCAGAACATTCCAGATGAGCGAGGAGTAGGTCCTCGTCCGGCCATTGATTTCATACGCCGCGACCAGAAACCAAGACCAGTGTAAGAACAAGTCAATCCCGGCAAAGCGGAACAGACGCACTGACCCATTCTGAAGGCTCGGCATGGAGGATTTATATCACGAGGGTTAGCTGCGGCTCTGATCAGGTGGAAGAGCGATCATTTGCGGCCAAGGTGGGATCGAGCTTTCAGACTTCTTCTGACGGCGGCTCAGACGAATGAACCTTGCGCGAGGAATTACCACCCAGTTCACTCCGGAGCGACTTGAGAAACGGTTTTCCCATAGTCGCCAATTTTCGCTCCAGGCGTTCCGTGCAATCGCAGTCACCGCAAGCCCACGGTTCCGAACCATTCTGATCACGGCAGCGTCGCCGGTCATGTACGTCCTGCACCTGCGTCAGCTCGAAATATCGCTCCCAATATGGACGCTCTTCCTGGAGGGGGATGGGACAATAGCAGACCTCAACCCAGCGCGCCGTCTCGTCCGGACAAAGCCTGGCGTCTTTCATGTTGCGCAAATACTCGCCCTCGGCCACTGATCCCTTGCCCAGAGTCTCGTCTTCGATTGCTTCGAGAAGCGCCCGTTCACGACCCGGCTTCACTCGTGCTCGAACCAGATAACGCATGCGTCCATTTTATACCGAACCTCAGAGCTTGGACCTCAGACCTTGGCGCTGCTTCCAAAGCGCGCGCGATGGAAGCCCGAAGTCTGAGGTCCGCAGTCCGACGCCCGCACTCCCTCACTGTTAGAATCAGACATTGACCGCCGCAGCCATGGACGCCAGTCTGATCCGCAATTTCGCGATCATTGCGCATATTGATCACGGCAAATCCACGCTGGCTGACCGTCTGCTGGAGCTGACCGGAGCATTGACCGCTCGCGAGATGCAGGCCCAGGTCCTCGACTCCATGGACCTGGAGCGGGAGCGCGGAATCACGATCAAAGCCCATGCCGTGCGCATGATGTACACCTCGCACGACGGTCAGACCTACCAACTCAACCTCATCGACACTCCGGGCCATGTGGATTTTTCTTACGAAGTTTCGCGCTCGCTCGCTTCGTGCGAGGGGGCATTGCTGATCGTTGATGCGTCGCAGGGTGTCGAAGCGCAGACGCTGGCGAACGCCTACCTCGCGATTAACAATGGCCTCGAGATCATCCCTGTCATCAACAAAATTGATTTGCCTAGCGCTGACGTTGAACGCACCAAAGAAATGATCGAAGGCGCCGTGGGCCTGGACACCTCTGACGCCGTGCTCATCAGTGCGAAGACCGGCCAAGGAGTACCTGATGTCCTTGAAGCCATCGTAAAACGCGTTCCCCCGCCGAAAGGAAATCCTGAAAACCGGCTGCAGGCGCTGATCTTCGACTCCTGGTTTGATCCCTATCGCGGGGTGATCGTTTTGACCCGCGTCTTCCAGGGGACGCTCCGCAAAGGACAAAAAATCCGCCTCATGTGGAACGGACGCGTCCTGGATGTGGAAAATCTCGGTGTTCTAACCCCGAAGCCAGTCGAAATTGACGAACTCCGGGCCGGCGAGGTTGGTTTTCTGATCGCAAATATCAAGAACGTCGCGGACACGAAAATCGGCGACACCATCACTGACGACGCCAATCCCGCCATCGAGCCTCTGCCCGGCTTCGAAGAGATCAAGCCCATGGTTTTCGCCGGACTCTATACCGTCGACGCCCACGAGCATACCCAATTGCGCGAGGCCCTGGAAAAGCTCCGGCTGAACGATTCGTCATTCTTTTATGAGCCGGAAAGCTCGGTCGCTCTGGGTTTCGGTTTTCGCTGTGGCTTTCTTGGCTTGCTGCACATGGAAATCATCCAGGAACGCCTGGAGCGCGAATTCAATCTCGAACTCATTACCACAGCGCCTGGTGTCCGCTACAAAATCACCAAGACGGACGGCACGCTTGTCGAGGTCGACAATCCATCGCGATGGCTGCCGCAGAGTGAGATCGGCAAAGTGGAAGAGCCAGTGATTCTGGCGACGATTCTCACCAATGAGGAATATGTTGGCGGGATTCTGAAGCTCGTCGAAGAAAAACGCGGCAAGCAGAAAACTTTTGAATACGTGAGTTCGTCGCGCGTGATGCTGCACTATGAGCTGCCGCTGAACGAAATCGTTCTCGACTTTTACGACCGGCTGAAATCCGTTTCCCGTGGTTACGCTTCGCTCGACTACCACTTGGCGGATTACTGGGATTCGCCTATGGTGAAACTCGATATTCTGGTGGCAGGCGAGCCGGTGGACGCCCTCTCCATCATCGTGCATCGTGATTTTGCCTACGAACGGGGCAAGGCGCTGGTCTCAAAAATGAGGGAACTCATTCCCCGGCAGATGTTTGAAGTTGCTATCCAGGCATCGATCGGCGCTAAGATCATCGCCCGCGAGACCGTACCCGCCATCCGCAAGAACGTGCTCGCCAAGTGCTATGGCGGTGACATTACCCGCAAGCGCAAGTTGCTCGAAAAACAGAAGGAAGGCAAGAAGCGCATGAAGCGCATCGGCCGCGTTGATATCCCCCAAGAAGCGTTCCTCGCCGTCCTGAAGGTGGGCGAAGACGGTTAGTAAGCTCTTTTCTTGAAACCTTGAACCGGAGGGGATTGTCCTGCGAAGTGTGCAAATCTCAAAGGTTGCTTGAAATTGTGGTAGCTCCACGCGACTCGATTGTAAATGCACGTAAACCGTGTAACTGCCGTATCTAATATGACTTACGGCCACTCTGGGATGCCTGAGATAACTTATTGACGAACTTCTTTTTGCCTCACCCCATTGATGGGCCAGCACTTCCACAAGCTTTCCACAGGGCTCTGGAATCAGACTTGATCTCGGTACTCCCCAAAAAGCGCCTATTCCAGCTGTTCCATTCCATCCCCCAGCATGGACTCAAATCGGGTGGAATTCTTAAGAAATGCCAGGTTAACCCGGCCCGTGGGACCGTTGCGCTGCTTGGCAATGATGAGTTCGGCTCGGCCCTCCAGTTCGGGATCGTCCGGTTTATAGACCTCTTCGCGGAAGATGAAAGCCACGACGTCTGCATCCTGCTCAATCGATCCCGACTCACGCAGGTCTGCGAGTTGTGGGCGGTGATCGCCTCCACGGCTCTCCGGTGCGCGGCTCAGCTGGGAGAGTGCCACCACCGGAACTTTTAATTCTTTAGCCAGCCCTTTGAGTCCACGCGAGATCGCCGACACTTCCTGGGTACGATTCTCGTAACGCCTGCCGCCGCCAGACATGAGCTGCAAATAGTCCACGATGATGAGGTCAAGTGTCCCCGTGGACTGTTGCAGCCGTCGTGCTTTGGCGCGCATCTCGCTGAGTGAGATGCCTGGTGTGTCGTCGATAAAAATCGGCGCGTGCGCCAGTTGTTCCATGGCGTGGACAACTTTGGTCTCGTCGTCACGCCAGAGCGAGCCGGTACGCATTTTGTGAGAGTCCACCTTGGCTTTGGAGCATAGCAAACGCAAAAGTAGCGCCTCGCGCGACATTTCCAGGGAGAAGACTCCAACTGTCTTCTGATCTTCAATCGCGGCGTTCTCGGCGATGTTCAACGCGAACGCAGTTTTACCCATGGACGGACGCGCGGCAATGATGATCAAGTCCGAGCGCTGGAACCCGCTGGTCATTTCATCCAGATCGGTGTAGTGCGTAGCCAGACCCGTGATCCGTTGGCCGCGCTGCAGTAAAGCGTCCACCGATCCAAAAGATTCCTTGACGATCTCCTGCACGCCCATGAAGCCGCGGCCAATGCGTTTTTCGGAAAGCTGGAAAATCGCGGCTTCGGCATCGTTGAGAATTTCTTCCGCAGGGTCGCTTTGCTCTGCTGCGCGCGCGATCGCGGAATTTGCTGCGTGGATGAGTCCGCGCAGCATCGCCTTGTCGCGCACAATCTTGATGTAGTGCTCGATACTGGGACGGTCCGGCACGCCGTCCACCAGCCCGGAGATGTACCCGACGTCGCCTATGGCCTCAAGTTCTTTGCGGCGGTCGAGTTCCTCGACCAGCGTGATCATGTCGATGGGCCGCGATGACTCTGCCAAATCGACCATCCGGGTATAGAGGCGGCGATGGGAGTCAAGGGAGAAGTCTTCCGGCTTCAGATGTTCGGCAGCCTGGTTGTATGCCAGGTTGTCGAGCAGAATGGCGCCGAGGATGGAGCGCTCCGCCTCGACGTTGGCCGGGAGGCTATGCGCGAGACTGTAATCGGTGGTCGCCAAAATTTCTTATCCGATCAGAGAAGTTTGCACTACGAAGTTGTTTTCACCGCCAGTATAGGGGAAGAAAAAGCGAACCGCAAGTTAGTACCCAGAGAATTTACCGGCTGAAAAGTTCGTCTGAGCAAATCTTCTGTTTCAAGAACCGTGTCGATCCGCACAAGTGCGCGGCAAAAGATTTTGGCCGGTTCAAAACAAATGCGGCCCAGGCCAGCCACCCGGGCCGCATTGCTCGTGGATGCCCCGCCTGCCCCTTCACCGCGCAAAGGCTGCGAAGTGTACGCTCCCAAGACCGCATTCCGATAGGAACGCCCGTCTCTTGACGTACCCGCTAGTCACCAGTGACTCGCGACGATCACGAAAAACCAGCGGCTTAGTCCCGCCTTGCGAGCAAGACCTTCTGAGGAGGCCGCAACGCCCGGGTATCCTGAAACGCGCCGAAGCACGCTCTAGGAAACCTCCAGCAGTTCACCCTCGAGAACCGCCGAAGCCGCTAGTTCTTCCGTGACCTTCAGCAGACGCTTAAAACATCTCACGCATGCACTGTGAGCACTGTGCTTGAACCTGCAGACGCTCGCAACAAAAAATGCGGCCGCAGTTGTGCAGAAGCTGTGGAGGACGAAGATTCCTTGTGGAAAGCGCTGGAAAAAGACGGGGAAATTCCTGACCACGGATTATGCGGATGAACACGAAAACGAAAATCTAGGACCAGGCCAGAATTGTCTGACTCGAGTGACTGACTGTTGCGAGCCGGCTTGCTGAAGAAAAGGCACAGCCGAGACTGTGCCCTGAGTCCATTTGACCTCTTGCGCTTCAACGCTGCGGATCTGCTTCCGCATCACGGGCGACAGACTGCCGCGTAGCCGTACTATTTTGGGTCTTGAGGAGAGGCCCTGTCAGAGGGGCGCCGTTCTTGACTAAATCAGTCTTAATTTCAACCTTCTGATTGGCTAGCGGATTGATGTCCGTCTGGAAAATCTGGTAGCCGGGAAGGGCAATCCTGATCTGATGGTGTCCCGGCGCAACCAGCATCGCTCGACCAACGCCGCCAAACTCCCCAACGTGGCCCGCGAAAAGACCATCCACAAAAACTGCGGCCCGCGAAGGATTGACCGAGATCTTGACCTCAGCTGTTGCGTCAGGCATCGCTCCAGTGGCGGCCTGCGTCATGGTAACGCTAATGACCTCCAACTGTCCGGGCTGCAGAACAACTCGCTTGGTGAAGTCCTGGTAACCGTCCTGAAGCACTGTAATTACGTGCTCACCGGGCAGAAGCAGAACTTTCTTGGATCCCTTGAGTTCCTTGAGATAGCCAACATACTGTCCGTCAACCCACACCCCAGATGTCTTTTCGACATTGGATTTTCCTTCAAATTGAATCTCTCCCATCACCTGATTTTCAGCGTACATCGCTTGGGTCAGAAGCAAAGCAGAAACAACCCACAGCAATGTGGGTAACCGTCGGAGTGCTTTTTTCATAGCCGCCTCCTTAACGTTGACTGCCAAACGATCGGCAGCGAAGCAATTATTGGGCGGCACGAATCGTGCCAACTACCAAAGTCCTTGTTTTGCTGGAGATACATAATTCACGGGGCTTACAGCCAGGGAATTTCGACCTTCAAGACGACAAGACTACTCGCGTGCCGACCCGCCGTTTTTACATGATGGAGTAGTCTTCACCAATCGATGGGTCCATTCGCCGATAGTTTGTCGGCCTAAACCTTTGCTCCATTGTCCTTTGCGAGTTTGGCACAGATTATGCTTGTCATCCTCGCGGGCGTGCGACTTCGGAGCAGCGAAAGGCGACTCTTTCTCGGCTTGCCTCCATGGCAAGAAGATCCAGGAGGAGCAGTGTGACTAAAAAACCAGTAATTCTCTGCGTTGATGATGAATCGAACGGGCTTGAAGGCCGCCAGATGTTGTTTGAGGCGCGCGGGTATAAGGTCCTTGTGGCTGCCAGCGGGGAGGAAGCTTTGCAACAGTTTACTTCCCAGCGCACTGACTTGGTGCTTCTGGACTATCACATGCCGGGAGCGAACGGGGATCTAATTGCGGAGTGCATGAAAGCTACTCAACCCGATATTCCGATCGCGATGCTGTCCGCGGATGAGGAGTTGCCAGAGAGCGCGCTGGAATGGGTGGATGCTTTCATATCCAAAAGTGAGTCTCCGGCAAGCTTATTGGAGATCGTCGAACACTTGCTGGATGTGCGTTTTCTATTTGCTCCTTTCGAGGGTCCGGAGTCTGGAGGCAGCCCACGGCGGATTGCGTGAGAGCTCGTGGCGCGGGCGCCCTCGCCCGCGAAAACTTCCCTCTGTCATTCCGAACGAAGTGAGCATTGCGAAGCGCAAGGCTTGCGCAGTCGAAGAATCCCTATTCCTTCGATCGATAGTGCGTCGGGAATGGAAAATCTCGGCGCGTACCCACCTCCCGATGCCGGGGTGCCCGGCATTCCGCCCAAAAAGCACAAGCCCCGAGAACTCTCTCGAGGCTTGAAAGCTTGGTATTGGACGATGTCTGTCAGCTCTTATGATTAGCTAGCCAAACCGCGCTGTCAAGCAAGATTTACAATATTCGAGTGACTTCGGAGGGCAAGGGAGTCGAACCCTAGTGGCTGAACAGCCACTCGAATGTTTGACAGACATCGTCCAGTACCCACTGGCAACACCCTCCAGACGTTGTCTGCGCGAATTTGATTGTGTTCTTGCGACTGGAGAACTTCTGAGGATCAAATACTACTTCCTCTGATCCCCGATAGCTGATAGAACCACCCAACCACCGCACAAGCCTCACCCCAAATAAGAAGAACGCGCCACACGGGAGACAGGTTCGACCACTGCCGAACCGTAAAGCCCGAGAACAGTAGCATTCCAGCGGCTTCGAGCACCATCAGAAACGCGCTTGCCTTCGGTTCGATTGTGACGCGCAATACTCCGGAAGCGGCAGTGATCTCGACGCTCGGCTCGTAGTCGAATATCTTCATTCAGCTGGAATTCTATTCGATCTCCATACACCTTGACAGCATGCGCAACAAAAAGGACGCGATTTCTCGGCGCCCTCGTTCTGCAATCTGACTTCTTTTCGCTAATCCCTCACGCCATCCAAAAACGCCCGCAACTTCCGTGAGCGTGACGGATGACGCAGTTTTCGCAGTGCTTTAGCTTCGATTTGGCGGATACGCTCGCGAGTCACGGCAAATGACTGCCCGACTTCCTCGAGCGTGTGTTCGCTGCCATCCTCCAGCCCAAAGCGCATTTTGATGACCTTTTCTTCGCGCGGGCTCAGGGTGCGCAGCACTTGTCCGGTCTGGTCCTTCAAGTTCACGTTAATCACCGCTTCCGCGGGCGAAACTACGGCGCGGTCCTCGATGAAGTCGCCCAAGTGCGAATCTTCCTCTTCGCCAATCGGCGTTTCGAGTGAGATCGGTTCCTGCGCGATCTTGAGCACCTTGCGCACTTTGGCCACCGGAATATCCATGCGCTTGGCGATTTCTTCCGACGTAGGCTCGCGTCCCAGTTCCTGCACCAGTTGCCGCGAGGTGCGGATTAATTTGTTAATGGTTTCGATCATGTGCACAGGAATACGAATCGTCCGTGCCTGATCGGCAATCGCACGAGTGATGGCCTGCCGAATCCACCACGTGGCATAGGTGGAAAACTTGTAGCCGCGGCGGTATTCGAACTTATCGACGGCTTTCATCAAACCGATGTTGCCTTCCTGAATCAGATCTAGGAACTGCAAACCGCGGTTGGTGTATTTCTTGGCAATAGAGACCACCAGGCGCAGGTTAGCTTCGATCAGCTCCCGCTTGGCCTGCTCCGCGTCCATGTCGCCCTGGATGATCTCGCGCTGCGTGCGCTTGAGCTCCTGAAACGAGACCCCAGCTTCTACCTCCAGCTTCTCCAGTTCGCTGCGAATTGCGCGGGACTGACGGCGATACTCCTTTCGCTGCTCCTCGCTCCGTGTGGCGTCCGCCTTTTTCTCCAGGTTCAGGGACTGGCGGTCGAGTGAGCGCATTGTGTCGACCGTCTTGTTGACGCGGTCGATCAGCCGCTTACGTTCGTTATTGGTGAACCCCAACCTGCGAACACACAGCGAGACCTGTACAACGGCGCGAGCCAATGCCAGGCGATAACGGCGATAGTCTTTCGGACGCTTCTTCTGCGAGACGTTGGCAAACTTCTCGCCAATCTGGTCGACCTTCTTATAAGCCTTGGCCAAATCGTCGATCTTGCCGGTGAATTCCTTCAGACGGTTCTGTAGGATCTCATCGGTAATTTCTTCCTCATCGAAGGTGACCACCTCCTTGATCGAGCGGACACCCTTCTTGAGGTCTTCGCCCATCGCCAACAGCTCATGAATGACGATGGGCGAACGCGACAATGCCTTCAGAACACGGAGTTGCCCGCGCTCAATGCGCTTGGCGATTTCCACTTCGCCTTCGCGCGTAAGCAACGGAACCGTTCCCATTTCTCGCAAATACATGCGGACGGGGTCGTTGGTTTTTTCCAGAGCGCCGGGAGTGAGGTCGAGTTCGACATCCTCGCCGACTTCCTCTTCGTCGAACTTTTTATCGAGCGCGGAGGAGGGAAGTTTCGGTCCCTCCAGCACATCGATTCCTTGCGTACCAATGGTGGTCAGCAGATCGTCGAGGTCCTCGGGAGAATGCACGTCGTGCGGGATAAGGTCGTTCACCTGATCATAGGTGAGATATCCCTTCTCTTTACCTGCGTCGATCAGCTTTTTAATGTCGTCGTACTTGTCATCAAGAGCCAAAACGGATTACCCTCTATTCGTCCTAAGGACTCAGAACGTTTTTTAGCGGTGGGATCGTGAAGTTGCGGGACTGCAAACGGACACAAACTTTTAAATTCTAGCATGCTGCAACGCGCGTCATCCAGCACGTTTTTCCCACAGCCGCGAAGTTTGCCGTATCTCACTACCACCCAATAACTTAGATGTCTCGTAACCGTCTTTAGTTTCATGGTTCCGCAGCGTTTTCAAGCTGCTGGCGCCGGCCCGTCCTCCACCGGGCCAGGATCCATCAGCGCTCGCTTCAGACGAAGTTTCTCTTGTAACAAGGCTTGCAGCCGTCCGGGCTCATGGCTTCGCGCCGCTTGCAATTCTCGCTGGACTTGCTCCAGCTTGCGCCGGTACTGAATACGCCGGAGAGCCCGCACAGCGCCTTCCAGGCGGTCCGCGCTAAGCTCTTCGTCTTCTCTCATCAAGATGGAAGCCAGCAGGTTCCGGCTGGCCTCTGGCAGCGGCAATGCCATTACATCGGCAGTTTCAGGGGCAGCATTGAGCAAGCTGGCAAACAATTCCTCAGTGGCCAAACCCACATGCAGCGACTCGCTCTTGAGAACGAATTGAGCCTGGCGCGCGGGATCGAACTCCTCTTCGACGCCATCGCGGGCGGAAATGTGCTCGCCGGAAGCTTGCATTTCCGACGCCGATACCAGCGCCCGGATCAGTATCTTTTCCGCGTCTGTGATTTGGGCTTCAGCCGGTGCCTTGAGTGCGGTCACGGACCGGCTGGCGGCCGCGTGCTTTAATTCCTGACGCAGCACCGCCGAGTCAATGCCAATCTTCTGCCCGATCTCGCGGGCCAGTTCGTCGCGGACGATCCGGCTCGGCACTCGTTGGATGTGCGGCAGCAGATAGTTTACCGCCTTCACCTTGCCTTCGGCACTGCGAACCGGGAACTGGACTCGGGAGCGCTCGATCAGATAATCGAAATAACGCTGGGAATTCTTGAGCGCGTCTTTATAGGCATCTTTGCCTTTACGGCGAATGAAGAGGTCGGGATCAAACCCGGCTTCCAGCGTGAGCGCCTTCACCTGGAACTCTTCTTCGATCAGCAACCCCAGCGTGCGCTCCGTCGCCTTTGCGCCGGCGGTGTCAGGATCGAAATTCACGACCGCATTCTTGCTGAAGCGACCAAGCAGTCTGGCCTGCATCTCGGTGAAAGCTGTGCCCGAACTGGCAATCACGTTGTGAAAGCCAGCAGCAAAGACCGAGATGCAATCCATCTGCCCCTCGACCAGGATGGCGTAATCCAGTTTGCGAATCGCTTCCTTAGCCTGGTCAAGATTGAACAAGACACGAGACTTGGAATAGATCGCAGTCTCTGGAGAGTTCAGATATTTTGGGCCAGATTTCTCATCAGCAGCGAGTGTCCGCCCGGTGAAGGCGATTACCCGCCCGCTCTCGTTGCTGACCGGAAACATTACCCGGTTGCGAAACTTGGAGTACATGGAAGCCGCTAGCTTCTGGCTGCTGGCTTCTGGCTTGACCTGATCAGGAGGAAATACCCGACCCCCCTGGCCTGCTTTTTCCAGCTTGTCATCTCGAGCGGAGCCAGAGGGCGCGTCAGCGGCCTCTCCGGCGGAGTCGAGAGACCTTGCGTTTCCCTGACGGCTGTCCTGCTGCTTCCATGAAAACAGCCCGGTCTCCCGCAGGACGTCTTCCTCAAACTCCGCTCGTAACCGATCGCGCAGAATAAATCCTGAATCCGGCGCGTACCCGATGCGAAAAGTCTTGATCGCTTCTTCATTCAGACCACGCCCGGCGAGATACTGTCGCGCGTGCGCCCCTTCGGGACGCTTTAGATATTCCTGAAAGAAGGCGCACGCCCTCTCGTGGATTTCGAGCAGAACCGTCCGCAGCCTGGCTTCCTTGGCCTCTGCCGGACTTGAGTAAATCGTTTTGGGGAGCGCAATGCCGAGCTTTTGAGCAATTGTCCTTACCGCTTCGGGGAAAGTGATGTTTTCGATCTTCTGGACAAAGCTGAAAACGTCGCCGGATACTCCGCAACCAAAGCAGTGATAAAACTGCCGCGTGGCATGCACCGAGAACGACGGCGTCTTCTCGTGATGGAATGGACAAAGCCCGGAATAGTTCTGCGCGCCGGCCTTCTTCAGCTTGACGTAGTCACCGACGACGCGAACGATGTCCGCCTGCTGCTTGACGATTTCTTTGAAGTCACCGACGTCGGTCATAAGTGAAGACACTTGTCCGCAGGAATTGTGGGGTAGAAAGCGGCTAATGTGAATATACGCGAAGGAGATTGCTGTGGAGAAACTGTGGGAATCAAACTTTATGCGTTTAGAGCTTAGGAAAACCGGGATCTATCCTCGATCCTTTTTTATTGTCATGCTGAGCGGAGGAAGAGCGGTCGCTCGCGACCGTTCTTCCGCAGTCGAAGCACCTCTACCTGCTTCACACTCCTTCATCCAGGGGTACCACTCTTTGCTCAAATCCAGCCACTGCGGATTAACCGATTCGATCAGCGCTACTTTCTTTTCTCTACGCCAGCCTTTGAGCTGCTTCTCGCGTGCGATGGCCTTGTGAACGTCATCGTATGGCTCCCAATAAAGCAGACGCTCGACGTCGTACTCGTCAGTGAAGCCGGCAATGCGGTGGAACTTGTGCTGAAACGCCCGCTTGTGCAGGTGGCTGGTGACGCCAACGTAGAGCATTCCCGACAGGCTGCCCACAATGTAAATGCAGTAGCTTCGTCGCTCTCGTCGAGGTCGCATGAGGGAGTAGGGGTCCTTCGACTCTCCGCTTCTTCGCCAGCGAAGAAGCTGCTTCGCTCAGGATGACAAGGTAAGGTTGTTGGTGGACGATTGCTGTGACGGCGATCACATGCCGCAGGCAACGTCGCAAATTAAGCACTCTTCACATCTTGGTCGCGTCTGAAGTCGAAGCATCGCTACTCCCTCAACAAAGTTACACCCTCAACTCCACCAAGGTCGCGCCGCCTCCGCCTTCGTTCTGAGGAGGCTCAGTGACTGACTCGACGTGCGGATGTTTCTGCAAGTATTGCCGCAGGGCTTTCCGCAGAATCCCCATGCCGCTGCCATGCACGACGCGCACTCGCGGCAGGCCGGCCAGGAACGCGCGGTCTACGAACTTCTCGACTTCGCGGGTGGCGTCATCCACCGTGCGGCCAATGACATTGATCTCGGAGGGAACATGCGCGTCTTCTTTTTCCAGCGAGACCGAGATCCCGCGCGCCCTGGCTGCTTTTACAGGGGAATCACCGACACGGACGATGACCTCCGCGATGTCGTTGCGCGCGATCTTCATTTTCATGGCACCGATCTCGACCTCGAAATGGTTGTCGTCCAAGCGACGCGTTACCAATGCAGGTCGGCCCACCGACTTGAGCTTAACGGTATCGCCTTCGGAGACGTGCTTTACCACCTGCGGCTGTGCATGGGGATCGCCCTGATCAGCGCCAGTGGAGTGAGCTACGACCGTTGAATCAAACTGCTCGCGAAATTCGCGGCGCAGTTTCGCAATACGCCGCTCGGCATCTTTCGAGAGCTTCTGCGCGGCGGCACGATCCTGGATAGCGTTGATCGACTCCCGCGCGTGATACTCGAAGTCGCGCAGCAGCGTATCGAGCTTCTTCTCCATTTCTTTGATCTTGGCCTGCTGTTCTTTCTTTCCTTCAACTGCCAAGCGCGATCGTTCGCGCTCCAGCTCTTCTTCCGTGGTCTTCAGGCGAAAGCGTTCGGTCTCGACCTCGTGCAACTGAGTGTGCAGGCGATCCAGAAATTGACCTACATCGCGCGCCTGCGTACCCAGCTTCGACCGGGCCGACTCGATGATGGATGAATTCAATCCCAGCCGCTGCGCGATATTGATTCCCGCGGATGCTCCCGGCACGCCAGTCTTCAGCTCATATGTGGGCTGCAGCGTGGCTTCGTCGAATCCGACGGACGCGTTTACCACACCCGGAGTATTCACGCCGTAGACTTTTAGAGAAGTATGGTGAGTGGAAATAACAGTGATGCACCCGATCTGGCGAAAGTGCTCAGCGATGGCAACGGCCAATGCGGCGCCTTCCTCCGGATCGGTGGCCGAGCCCAATTCATCCAGCACAACGAGCGACTGCGGAGTTGCAGTGCGCGAAATGAAATCGATGTTGGTGACGTGCGCGGAGAAAGTGGAAAGATTCTGCTCGATGGATTGATAGTCGCCGATGTCGGCGAGCATCGCGTCAAATACCGGCAGCTCAGCCCGATCGGCGGGAACAGCAACACCTGCTTGCGCCATTAGCGCCAGCAGGCCGATAGTCTTCAGGGCGACCGTTTTCCCACCAGTATTGGGGCCGGTAATCACCAGCTCCCGCCGATCTCCGTCGAGTTCAATGCTGATAGGAACGATCTGCGCCGATTTTGCCTTCAGATTACGCTCCAGCAGCGGATGACGGGCTCGGCGCAACACCAGGCGAGCTTCGCTCGCTCCTTCATGCTCGTGTGGGGACGGGCGCCCTCGCCCGTCCATGGCGAGCGAAACTCGCCTGTCCACCAGCTGAACCGGAACGCAGTTGTAATCTTCAGCAAATCGAGCTTTAGCGAACTGCAACTCCAGTTCAGCCAGAACCTCTGTTGCGGTAACGATCGCGTCGGCGTGTTCCGCGATGCGCCGCGTCATCTCCAGCAGAATACGGTGGATCTCCGCTTGCTCATCGTCAAGAAGCCTCACCAGTTCATTGTTCTGCTCGATGGTCTCAAGCGGCTCTACAAAGACGGTTTGCCCGCTGGAGCTGGCGCCATGGACTACACCCTGCACCCGCCTCTTTTGCTCGATCTTTACCGGAATCACAAAGCGTTCGCCGCGAATCGTGACCAGCTCATCCTGTACCGCTCCGCCTTCGGCCAGACGGCGCAGGTAGCCTCGCAGGGATTCCTGGATCAGCCGCCTCTGTTTTTCAATTTCTCTGCGGATCCGGGCCAGCTCCGGTGAAGCGCGGTCGTCAAGCGTACCGTCCGGCAGGATTTTGTTACGAAAACCACGCAAGACTTGAGTGAAGTCAGCGATTCCAGCAGAAAGCCTGGCTGTGGCTCTCCATTCAATTTTCATCGCAGCGGGAGGACTCAGAGCAATTTCCCTCCACTCCGCCGCACGATCAATCACAAGCACTACGTCCCTGATTTCCGCAGTCTCAAGCGCGGCGCCGGCGATTCGTGACTTCTGTACGACTTGGTGGATATCCAGCAGGGCGGAGAACTCGAAGTGTCCTCCGACGCGACGAAACTCGCGGATCTCACTGGTGAGTTGCTGCTGATTTTCAATCCAGTCGCGATCAGCGCAGGCTGCCAAAGCCGCAATCCGCCCCTGTCCAAGTGGCGACGAAGTATAGCCCTGGAGCAAATTACGGAGCGCATCGAATTCGAGCACCGGCGCGCTGGTATGAGCTAACGGAAGAGGCGGCATCGCACGTTATGGTACACCGGAGAAAGTTTTAGGGGAGAACAGCGCCATCAGGAAAATTGAAACAGCGATGTTGCAAAAGGATTGACTCGCACAAACCCATCTGAATGGTCGCTGCAGATTGGAGAACCGTCAGGAATTTATGCTCTTGCGGCCAATGCGTCCCCCCCAGCGCCCTTGGTCGCCGCGGGAAAGCGCAGAATGAAAACGGCGCCGCCTTGCGGACGGTTTTGGCAAGTGATCTGGCCTTGGTGGTCCTGCACCACTCCGTAGGTAGCGCTCAGGCCAAGGCCAGTGCCTTTTCCAATCGGCTTGGTAGTGTAGAAGGGATCAAAAACGCGCTGTGGCTCGCGGATGCCGGTACCGGAATCAGAGAACTCCACCAGTAAATCATCGCCCTCCCGGCGCGCGCTCAAGCTTAAGGTTCCGCCGCCAACTTCTGCCAGCGCATCCATGGCGTTGCCGATGATTGCAAGGCTGCACTGGAAGAGCTGATGGCTGTTGCCCCAAATCCGCGGCAGGTCAGCTGCAATCTTGCACTCCACTCGAATCCCCCGGCTCTCCAGGCGGAGCAGTTCCATTTGCAACGCACGGCTCAGCAGCGAACCCATATCCAAGAGTTTCTTTTCTCCGGGTGTTTGTTGCGCAAAACTGAGCAGACCAGCTACCAGGTCGCGCGTACGTCGGGCTTGTTGGCCGATTTTCTGTACCATGCTGATTTGGTCCGATCCCAGGGCGGCTTTGGTTTCGAGAAGATCAGAGTACCCGAGGATCGCAGCCAGCGGATTGTTGATCTCATGTGCGGCACCGGCCACCAGTTGTCCCAGTGACGCTAATTTCTCTTTCTGCACTAATTGAGTATGCAGTCGCTGCAGGTTTTCCACGCTCTGACTGGACTCTTCGAGTAGCCGCATCAGTTCCCGATCCAGAAGATATTGCCGGATGAAGACGAAGCATCCCAGCACCAGAGAAGCCGCCAACGTGATCAGGATGCGGAACTGCCGCAGACGTTGCGGCCCTGCATCTCCAAACCATGCCCAAAATCCCATCACCGGCAAAGACAGGATGGCCAGCATCGCTGACCGCGGCCCGAGCGATTGCCAACGCTGATTTGGTGCTGGCGTGGTCTGGTAGGCTAGCTTCAAATCCCTAGCGAGCAGGCCAGTCCACACTAGCCAACAAATAGAAGTGACAAAGGGGATATCGTAAATGCTGCCAGTATGATACTGGCCCCTAGCGATGGCCGCATCCATGGTCCAGGAGCCCCCAGTGTAAATTGCGCTGGCAATCAGCAGATTCGCGTAAATCTTTTTCCAGGCGCCACTCGAAGTAGAAACGAGCGCACTAAGCACGGCCAGTAACACCAGGTTTTCCAGCAGATACAGCCGGTCAGAATTACGACTGTAGACAGCGACGTTCATTACCACATACTCATCGGGGAACACGATGAAGGCGTAGAGCAATACCCACCAGACCAGCAGCATCAGGAGGTTCAGCGTACCGGAGTAAAGTTTGTGCTGTTCAGGCGGACGTTGCGGGCGCAAGGCAACCGCTGCCATGAACGGCACGACGTGAAGGAAGAGGACGATGTCACCAATAAAAGGATCGGGAATCTCCTGGCGTCGCACCACCTCATACAGTATCCAGACTGCCAGGTCTACTGCCCACATGACACATCCGGCCGCCATCAAGCTCCAAAACACTCGCACTTGACCGCGGTTGGAGATGGCGTTCGCCAGCATCACCATCGTAGCAATGCATAACAATACGAATGGGGTGATATCCCCAAAGGCGAACAGCGCTAGTCCAGGCCGTAAGCTGAAAGACATGACGGCGTATGCCAGAATCAGAGCCGCAGTGCAGACGAGCCAAAAGTAGCGCTTCAAGACCATACCTATTCGGCATTCTATTGGTCCCAATCATCGGCTCCTAGGTCACCCCTGATTTGGCTAGGTTACTGAAGTTCCGGGGTGCATAAGTCTTAAAGGCTGCATTTGAACTGTACGCGCCTTACGTGGTTTCTAGCACCCGAGGCTTCTCTTGATCGTAAGGGACGCTTATCTCTTCGCGGAGACGGCAGGGTAATCGGTAATAGCCTAAATTGTTATCTCTCAACGACTTCTGGCTATTACTTCGGTGGTTCTATAGTCTTTCGATAGATTGCTGTATCTCTTGTGCCAGCTTATAATTGCTGCACTCTGGTACGGATTCTCCGTCAGGTTCCGGGTAGGCAGGCGCATAAGTGTTGGCGTGTCTCGCGCCGCAGTGTTGGCACCCGGTTATGCGAAAAAACCTGCAAATTGCCCTGATGGCCAGTTCCGTAGTCGCGACCTTTGTTTCTCTCACTCCATATTTGCGGGCTGAGGCCGCTCCGAGCCCGGCTGCGGTCATCACCGCCACGACCGATGATAGCGGGCGCAAGGTCTATGTGAACGAAGCGGTGCCAGCATCCCCTAGGCGCGCGCAGGCTCCGGCGCCCAGCAGCAGCGGATCGCTGGTCTATTGGAGCACAACCGAGCACCGGTGGAAGCCGGCGCCCTCGGCCCACATTCGCGCCGCCCGTTGGGCGGCTGCCGAGGTAAATCAGTATCTTGGGAACGGCCCCAAGTCTTCTACCGCCGAACAGCCTTTCAGTTTTTCCCGTGGAACGCCGTTCACCCAAGAACAGATCGACGCTGCCATCGATCAGGCGGCGGCGCGACACAACGTCGACCCCAGCCTGGTGCGAGCGGTTATTAAGGTGGAGTCCAACTTTAATCCCAACGCGGTGTCGCGTAAGGGTGCGATGGGGCTGATGCAACTGATGCCGCAGACAGCACGTTCGCTAAATGTGACCAATCCTTTCGACCCCCAACAGAACGTTGATGCCGGAGTGCGCCATCTGAAGCGGCTCATGGAAAGCTACGGAGGCGACGTCAAGTTAAGTCTGGCGGCGTATAACGCAGGAGCGGGAGCCGTGGCGCGAAGCGCTGGCATACCTCGCTTCGCTGAGACCCGCAACTACGTCAAGCGCATTACCCAGCTCTATTACAGCGGGACGGACGTACGCATTCTAGGCAGCCCAATTCACGAACCAGTCCGGGTGCAGCGCGATTCCAGGGGCGTTCTATACTTCAGCAACACCGACTAGGGTTTTGATCGTGCGGCACAAGCGATAGCGATTACAGGCGAGAAAATTTGAAGCTCCTCCTCCATCGAAGCGAACGCTCGCTGCGTCTAGGCGCCGCCCTGTTCTTGCTGCTGCTGCCTGCGCTTCCTGCCTACGCTCGTGGCAAGTCTGAGGCGTGGGCTCGAGCGCAGTTCACTACCGCAGAACGTCTGCGGGAAACACTGAACGGCCACCCGGTCCAGGGGCGCACCCAACATGAATACCAGCGGGTGATCAACGCCTATCGGCGGGTCTATTACGGCGCGCCAGCCTGCAGCAAAGCCGATGGCAGTGTGGCCGCCGTGGCGGAATTGCTGGTCGAGATGGGACGGCGCTTCGAAAATGACGATACCCTGCGTAAAGCGATCGGCCAGTATGAA
Source organism: uncultured Acidobacteriota bacterium (assembly GCA_963696025.1). Classification (GTDB taxonomy): domain Bacteria; phylum Acidobacteriota; class Terriglobia; order Terriglobales; family Acidobacteriaceae; genus JABCYV01. Next base: position 48,247 of record CAVOII010000009.1, on the reverse strand, counting down.
TTCCTTCGTAGGGAGTATCCCGGCAGCAAGTACCGCTTTGAGGCCCTATTCACCATCGCCGAGGTTTACAAAGACGATCTGGACGATCCGGTCCGGGCCCACGCAGTGTTTGAGGAATTCCTGAGGCGCTATCCTCGCAATCACTTGGCAGAGGATGCGCGCCGAGCGCTCGCCGAACCGGTGCAGCGCGCTAGCCTGAACTCTCAGGAGAAGGACGAAAACGCGGAAGCGGAAGACTCCAGTAATCAAAATCCTGACCAGGGCAGCTCGCCGAATGCAAGCACAAAGCCCGAGATAAAACCTGGGAAACTTCCTCGTGTCACCGGTATTCGGCATTGGTCAACCCCAGACTATACGCGCGTCGCTATTGATCTGGAGCAAGACATCAAGTACGACTCACAACGAATTGACCAGCCGAATCGTATCGTGTTCGATCTGCGCGACAGCAAACTCTCTTCTACGCTGGCGGGCAAGACCTTCGACGTGGACGACGGATTCCTTAAGAAGATCCGTGTCGCCCAGTTCCAGCCGGGGAAGACGCGGGTAGTACTGGAAGTGGACGAGTTCTCTGACTACAACGCCTTCCTTTTGTCCAATCCATCCCGATTAATTATCGATATTCACGGCAGAGATGCTCAAAGTAAGCGGGCGAAGGATATGTATTCGAAAGAAGCATGGGTGAACGGTCCCAGTGAGGTGACAGCAGGTAACAAGGTCCTCGCGGCCAAGGCGCCGGCAACCGCATCGGAGCTGGAACCGGTTTTTCGGGTGAGGGCCGAGAGCAAGAAATCCGAGCAGCGGCTGGTCGTCTCAAGCATCAGCGCTCCGAACATTACGGTTCCAAAGAAGAGCATTGTCCAGCAGGCAGACGAAGCTATCGATGTTGTGGCGAAGTTGCAACCGCCGGACGTGAAACCGACCGGCAACGCCATGCCTCTAGCTTCTCCGGTTCCCCCGGCTAAGCCATTATCGCAGGGCACCAAAGGCGGCGCTGCGAAAGGCAAGCACAAGTCAACATTAGCCGGATCCGAGGGGCGGGAAGCCCTGCCCGCTGCAAACGGCGATCGTTCCCTGATCCGCGCCTTGGGATTGAAGATTGGCAGAATTGTGATTGACCCTGGCCACGGCGGCCATGATGCGGGGACGATCGGCCCCAATGGTCTGGAGGAGAAAGACCTGGTGCTCGATGTCGGCCGGCGCTTGGGCAAGCTGTTGGAAACCAGGCTGGGCGCCGACGTGGTTTACACCCGCAAAGATGACACCTTCGTTCCGCTCGAGACCCGTACTGCTATCGCGAATCAGGAACAAGCGGACCTGTTCGTTTCCATTCACGCCAACTCCAGCCGCGATCCGGACGCTCGCGGAGTGGAAACCTACTACCTGAATTTCACGTCGTCGAGGGAAGCGCTGGACGTGGCAGCGCGCGAGAACGCGATTTCAGAGGAATCCATCCACGAACTCCAGGACCTGGTGAAGAAGATTGCGTTGAGAGAAAAGATCGACGAATCGCGAGAGTTCGCCACCGATGTGCAGCGTTCCCTGCACAGCGGGCTGGCGGCCAAGAGCCCCGGAATCCGCAATCGCGGAGTCAAGAAGGCGCCCTTTATCGTTCTCATCGGGGCGAATATGCCATCGATCTTGGCGGAAATTTCGTTCGTCAGTAATCCCGGCGACGAGCGACGTTTAGGAACCGCCGAATACCGCCAGCGCATCGCCGAGTCGCTTTATCGTGGGATCGCCAAGTACGTAAGCGGGTTGAGTGGCGTGAAGGTCGCCAGCAAGCTGGATAAGAGCGCCGGACAGTAAGACTTTCAACCACAACAGTCCTCCTAAGACATACTCTTCTCGAAACTTTCCATTTCGGCCTGTACTCTAATGTCAGAAGGAGTTGCTCGCGGCGCTGGCGTATGAAATTTCCCTGGTTTATCTCGGTTCTTGTTACCTGTGCTTTATTGGCTGGTGCGGCTTTTGCCGCAGGCGCCCCTGCCACAAGCATTCTTCCCCAGCAGTTCGGAGGGTGGCAGCTCTCCGGTTCACCACAAATCAGCCCGGATCCCGTAGCAGCTGATCCCGTTAACGCTGCGTTGCTGAAAGAATATGGTTTCAGCGATTTCGCATCCGCCACTTACACCCGCGATGACGGCCGGAAGCTGAGCGTAAAGGCAGCGCGCTTCGCCGACGCCAGCGGCGCCTACGGAGCGTTCACGTTCTACAAGGTACCGCAAATGATCACAGAGCAAATCGGTGATCAAGGGTCGTCGCTGAACGAACGGGTGGTTTTCTACCGTGGCAATATCCTGGTGGACGCGGTGTTTGCAAAGCTGAGCGCAATGTCCGCTGCCGAGCTGCGTGAACTGGCGGAGGCTTTGCCTCTGCCGGCTGGCGAGACGCGCAATCTGCCCTCTCTGCCAAGGTATTTACCCCGGACTGGTTACGTGAAGAACACGGCGAAATATGTCGTTGGCCCGGTCGGACTGGAGAAGATCAACGCGCCTTTGCCCACGCAATTGGTCGACTTCAACGTCGGAGCCGAGGTGGTCCTGGGCGACTACAACACCTCGGACGGCCGGGCCACGCTCATGCTGATTTCGTATCCGACGCCGCAAATTGCCGCTGAGCATCTGCGCCGCATTGATGCGGCGCGTCAGGCATCCACAGCGTCGCGGGCGGGAAATTCGTCGGTGGCGAGCCTTGCGCCTGCGTCTATCATACCGGGATTCGACAAGCGCAGTGGTCCGCTCCTGGTTGTGGCGACAGGCATGCTCTCGCCGGCTGAGGCGCAATCGCTGCTCTCGGCGGTAAATTACGACGCCGATGTCACCTGGAACGAGAACACGCATTTCACCAAGAAGGACAACCTTGCCAATCTGCTGGTGAATATCATCATTCTCTGCGGGATTCTTATAGGATTCGCGTTGGTGGCGGGGGTGGCGTTCGGAGGCCTTCGCGTCCTAATCCAGAGAGTTTTACCCGAAAAGATATTCGACCGGCCGGAGGTTGTGGAATTCATCTCGCTGCACCTTTCCGAAGAGGCAGATAAGCCCGCGGATTCGAGGGTAAGTTAATCAATCAAAGTCGTTTAAGCGCGAATCCAGGCATTCCCGTCTCAGGGTGAGACAACTGAGCCTGGTGTTAACCCATATCGTAAGATATTGAAAACAAAGATATTTATTTCCCAAAAATTCCTTGACACCTCCCTTTTTCGACTCATAAGATTTCGCCAGAAAGTTTTGACGGTTCAGGACACTCCGTTGGAACTATTCTCCCTTGAAAGAAAAGGCCGCCCGGTGCCGGGTGGCCTTTTCGTTTTACTCGAGCGTTTCGTACGGCACAAATGAACGACGATCTCTCCCACGCGCTAAAGAAACCAACCACTCACTTAACAGTTGCCTGCCGTCGCTGACGAACTGCAAATTGCATTGATGATCTGTCGACCGAGACCCAGCAGAGGAGTGTCCTCATTTACTAGCATGTTGGTAAGAACAATTACCGAAAAACCATCATCGAGAAACAGCCATTAAGTAACCCCAGGTGCGTCCGCGGAATTGTAGCACTGCACAATTGGGCAGCTCCTCCAGCCTTGTCATGCGGCTGGGTGACTGTTTGCGCCGTTCACTTTACGAGCGAAACTGGAGTCGCTGGCCTTCGGTTTTCCGCGTGCGCGCTCGGAAGCCTCGATTTGCTTTTATCATTCTCAGCGGAGGATGAAGCGATGAAGCCTGGATTGACGAAGCCTGGATTGACGAAGGTTAGATTGACGAAGCATAGATTGACGATGGGTGCCCTATCGACCATGGCCTGCTCATTGCTGCTGGCGGGTTCGGCGATGGCGCAAGGCGGAGAGCTGGTTCGCGCGGAGTGGGGAGTTCCGGGAAGAAGCGCGGACGTCACTGCCCGGGTCCGGACTTTCATTCACGATGGAGTCCTGCAACTCGAGGTCACGCGGTTTAATCTCGGTATCGATCCGGCCCCGCATCAGAACAAGAATCTTCTGATTCGCGTGCGCCACTGGGACGGAGACGTCAAGGAATACAGCTATCCTGAGCGAAGCACAGTGAACCTGGAACTGGATCCCGAGGGTGGCTTTGAGCGCCGCGACGATCGTGGAGATCATCACGAAGAAGGATACGAGCGGCACGAACGCGGACTCCGCATTCTGCGGGCCTATTACGGCGCCGAAGGGCAATTCAGGAATGTGACCGAGGCTGTGCGCAGCCGGGTAGATGACGGCAGGCTGCACCTGCGTGTGGACAACGATAACCTGGGCGGTGATCCGTTTCCCGGAGTTCATAAGTCGTTGCGTGTTCTCTATCTCTACGACGGCGAGCGGCGGAACATAGTGGTGGACGAGAAGACCGACTTGCAGTTGCCGTAGAACTATCTTTGGGCTGATCTTTTCCTCCCCTCCCCTCCTTTACTTTAGTGGGTGGCCTATCTTTCGCGCCCTTTGCGAAAGGTGAAGGCCTTTCCACGACTCATGGATCATCTTTGTAGAGTCGGAGAAAGGCCCCCAGGAGATACGCACCAAGGAATCCCATTCTTGCCGAAAACGCAAGAATGGGGCACCCAGCCGGTCTTTACCCCTAAAGCTAAAAACTGGTTAGTGGCCGGTCAACCCGTGGGTCTCCTTTAGCTGGTCAACGAAGTAGCCCGCGAATTGGCCCTTGTTGTTTATGTGAGTTAGAGAGGTATCGGTCGCCCCAAGCACGTCTACCTTGTTAAAGACCCCCGCCGAGTAGAGAAAACCGTGGTTGACTATGCTGGCGTCAACGTAGGAGCGTGAAATCACGCCCTTGTCGTTGATACCAAATGCTATTGTTGATGTTGACAACGGGACATCGAGGGTGACGAAGGTGCCGCCATTGTAAGTGAAACCATGCTCGACCATGCTGGCGTCGTCATATATGCCCACGACTTCTCCTGAGTCATTGATTCCGGCAGCTTCGGTTAGCGTGACGCTGGGAAAATCCAGGGAAGTGAACACGCCCCCTGTTTCCACAAATCCATGAGAGGCGTTGCTGCTATCAATCCAGATACCGGTGGCCTCCCCGGAAGCATTTACGCCCGTGACCACCGTGGTTGCTGCTCCCGGAAAATCGACGTTAGTGACGGTGCCTGAGCTGTCGACAAATCCGTGCTCGGTCGAGGTGTTTGCGTATGCTCCCACAATCTGGAGATCGTTGATGCCAAACGCTATGGTCGCGCTGGCGCCCGGGACGTTGAAGATGCTGTATTGGCCATTGTGGTAACTAAGCGAAAGCTGGCTCGAGCCCATTGGGTTGTAGTAGAAAAGGCCAACGGTCGTTCCCTCACCAGTGCCGTCGCTTGGGTTTCTGCCGCGCCCGGGAAATCCACGGTGGCGAACTGGTAGAGGCGAGACGCACTTCGAACGATCGAATTGGAATCCGGCGCGCCCACGGCTTGCCTTCCACCTGCTGCGGCTTGAGGGTGCAGCAGTCTCAGCTCAGCGATTGATCGGGCAAGGTCTGCCGACGCACTTTTTTCTGGTCCGGCGGCCGACACAGGCGTCCACGTCAAAAGGCAAGCGAAAGCATGACCAGAAACACATTCAACATGATTTTCGTCTTCATTTTTTGATCCTCCTTAAGGATGTGGGAATGAGAGGGAAGGATCCCTTCAGCGAGGAACGGGGAATGTTCGTGCTGAAGGCAATTTTGAGCGAGGGGCCTAGGGGGAAGGCAAATGGGATTCGAAGAGACTCTCAGCGAATCTCTTCTTAATATTTTTCTAAATCGCGGCGTTGTACACCGCCGGCCAGGCTTTAACCAATAGGCAGAAACAAAAATCGATTTCAAGAATTGGAGGCCATCAGCGAGATACTGCGGCACAGTGACCCGTAATTCCCACATCAAGCGAATCGATGAGAAGTCAGTTGAGGCGATGGAGAGGCTCGAAGCGGAACTCCGCAAGCCCGTGCAGTCCGTCACGACCAAGGGCAAAGCTCGAAAGGCGGACACAGTGGTGCCTGTCGGGATGGCCTGATGAAATAATGCTCCGTGGCGACGATAGAGATTTCAAGAAGCATTGAACTGGCTTCCGTTCGGGGTGTGCTGATGATGATTTTGCTTTTCAGCACTGCACTCGGCTTTTCACAGGCTGGGAAGGAATCTGCCGCAGTTCTCGAAATTGGGCCTGTCGCTAGTCGGAGCCTTACGGATGGTCAATCCGCCTTCGGGCCGACGGTTGCAGTTGAAGTTACGCCAATAGAGAACTGGTTGGAACTCGAAGCTGGCGTCACGCCGCTTTTTCGGCGCCACTCGACAGAATGGAGTCTTGACCTTCTGTTCAAGAAGCCGTGGACGCTGTCAGATAAGAATGAGTTCATGCTCGGCGCTGGCCCTGAGTGGATTCACACGAATGCATTCGGCGTGAAGCAAAACTCGATTGGCGTTGAAGTCGCTCCTGACTTCATGTTTTGGTCATCTCGAAAACACCGATTGGGTTGGTATCTCGAACCGAGCTACGAGTACAAGTTCGGGCCAGGGCATGAACATTCGCTCGGCATCAATGGAGGCTTGCTTATTGAAATCCCGTGACGTGATATTCTTGAGTTGGCTGTCGCACGAGCGGTTAACCTGTTGACGTGCCGATAGCCTTGACGAGATGGGATATGGGATGGGATACGAAGATTCCACTGATTCCATCTAACTGATTGATCCAACAAATATAAGCCGACGTAGCTCAGTTGGTAGAGCAGCCGATTCGTAATCGGCAGGTCAACGGTTCAAGTCCGTTCGTCGGCTCCAGACTTTCTCCCGCTTTTTGCACCACATGCGCTGCAAGTTATCTCGCAAGATTCCCGTGGAGCGCACTTTGTGCTTGCCAACGGCGCGTAAGCTTCCGATAATAAAGCAGAAATTCCCTTAACCGTGTACCGATACAGTCGAGCGGACCTGCTTCGCATACTGCGGATCACGGCGCGTCAGTTGGCAGCTTGGGAAAAAGCCGAACTGGTAGCCGCCGCCGAGACCTATTCGTTTTTTGATCTCCTGCAAGTTAAGAAAGTCCGCGACCTGTGCGCCCGCAAAGTGCGTCCTGTGGTCATCCGGCAATCGCTCGAGGCCATGCAGAAGCAAGTGGCAGGGATGGACAATCCTCTGCTTGAGGCCAGCGCCTTTACCACCGGACATCGGGTCGCTTTCCGGCATCAAGGCAAAGTGGTCGAGCCGATCGCAGGCCAGTTCATGTTCGATTTCTCTCCCGAAGAGAGAGTCGTGGTCAGCACGCCCATCGCTACCGCCAGACCTGAACCGGCGTCGGCAGACGTGGCCGAGCTTTTTGCCCGCGGCATTGCGCTCGAGGAAGACCCAAGCCACCAGGCGCAAGCCATCGCGACCTACGAAAGGGTCTTGGAACTCGATCCCGACCACGCTGCCGCGCATATCAACCTGGGCACGCTTTTTTACAATCGGCAGGAATATGCCGTGTCAGAAAAGCATTACAGGCGTGCCATCGAAGTGGACCCACGCTATGCCCTGGCCTACTTCGATCTGGGCAACGTGCTCGACGAAACCGGACGCGTGGCGGAAGCCATCCAGACCTACAACACCGCTCTGCAGCTCGCACCCACCTACGCTGACGCCCACTACAACCTGGCGCTCGCCTATGAGAAAGTTCGAGAACCGCGCAAAGCCCTGAAACACTGGCGCGCCTACGTCAAGCTCGATACTACTGGCCCCTGGTCGGTTCACGCCCGCAATCAGATTCAGCGCATCCTGCAAGCGGATGGGCTGAAGCTGGTGTTCAGCGGCAAGCGGGATTAGTACCAAACTCAGCTTTCATTAATATCCTCCTCGCGGGCGGGGGCCCCTTCGACCACGCTCAGGGCAGGTCCGCCGCCACACCGGTGCTAGAATTTCTGGTTGCCAGCTTCTCCCTGAAGGGACCTGTATGCCCGAGACCACTTTGCAAATTCCATCGCCGACACCTTTAACCACTTTCACCGAAGATGAAATCCTCTTCCGCGACAACATCCACCAGTTTGCCGAAGCGAAGGTGCGTCCGCTGGTGAAAGAAATGGACGAAAAGGGCGTCTTCGACAAAGACCTGATTCACCAGTTCTTTCAGCTCGGGCTGATGGGGATTGAAGTTCCGGAGCAGTACGCTGGTGGGGGTGGCAAATTTTTCGAAGCGATTGTCGCGGTCGAGGAACTTTCGCGCGTAGATGCTTCAGCCGGTGTGGTGGTGGATGTGCAGAACACGTTGGTCAACAATGCCTTACTTCGCTGGGCAACCGAGGAACAGAAAAAACATTATCTACCACGCATGGCAGCGGATACCTGCGGCGCCTACGCTCTGAGTGAGGCTGGATCCGGCTCGGATGCTTTCGCGCTGCAAACCAAGGCCGAACTGAAGCGCAACGATTATGTGCTCAACGGCCGCAAGTTATGGATCACTAATGGCAAGGAAGCGGGTTTGTTCGTGCTTTTCGCCACCGTGGATGCGGCGGCGGGTTATAAAGGGATCACCGCGTTCCTCATCGAGAAAGACTTTCCCGGCTTCGCTGTGGGCAAGAAAGAGGACAAGCTGGGTATTCGCGCGTCGTCGACCTGCGAGTTGATTCTGGAAGATTGTCGAGTGCCGAAGTCCAATGTGCTGGGCGAAGTGGGCAAGGGTTACAAGATCGCGATTGAGACCTTAAACGAGGGCCGGATCGGCATCGGAGCGCAGATGGCCGGCGTGGCTCGGGGCGCCTGGGAGTACGCCGCGAGGTACGCGCAAGAACGCAAGCAATTTGGAAAAAGCATCGCTGAGTTCCAGGGCATCCAGTTCCAGATTGCGCAGATGGCGACGGAGATTGAAGCCGCGAGATTGATGGTTTACAACGCCGCCCGCATGAAGGACGCTGGCATACCTTTCGTTAAGGAGGCGGCTATGACCAAGCTGTTCTGCTCGCAAGTGGCCGAGCGGGTTACGTCGCTAGCGATAGAAATCTATGGCGGCTATGGTTTTACCAAGGATTATCCGGTGGAGAAGTACTGGCGTGACGCGAAGATTGGAAAGATTTACGAAGGCACCTCGAACATGCAGTTGGCGACGATAGCGAAGCTGGTTTTGGGTGAAAAGTAAGGACCGGCGAACTTCTCAAGAGCGGATTTCGGTGAGCCCCAACCCCTTCCTCTTGATGGCATTGCAGGATTCCAGTCACCTCAGTAACACATCCACGTTGCCCATAAAGTGCAGCAACTTGCACCTGCGGTCCTGCTACAAGGGCCGCAAATCCAGCCTAAGTTCATTTCCTGGAATGATTTAAAAACTCTGCTTCCGTTGGCTTTCAAGCTGCAATCGACAATGCGCCCGGAAGCTGGGCGTTGATCGAGGTGCCTAGTGGTGAAGCTGATGCTGAACAAGGCGACCGTGAACCCGAAGCATACGTTGCTTCCTCTGCTCACCGTACTTTTCCTGATTTCCTACGGCCTGCTGACCATGCTGGTGGTGGAACAAGGACGGACGATTGAGTCGCAGCGATTTCTTATCCGGCAACTGTTCACCGACAGTGGCGAGTTGACAGCTCTAAAAAGTGGCACAGTTCAGAAGCACAATGCCGAAGCCCAGACCCAGGCTGAGGCAAAGGCTCACTCCCAGGCGCAGACTCCTTCGTCCCAGGGGACCCCGCGAGGTAACGCCAAGAGCGACCGCAGTGCAGGCAAGCTCCGGAGACCGGCCCCGCAGAAACCGCCGCAGGTTACTTCTGACACGGCGGACGAACGCAGAGCTCTGGTTTCCATTTAGATTCGGGGCCCAAGCGAATCCCCATGAAAGCTCTGGCGGCATTATTGTTGTCGTTGTCTCTTCCTGGCGCACAGCCGATCCCACCACTGCGCTCCCCGGTAGATCGAACCATTATCCGGCAAGCCCGTAAGGGAGGACGCTGGTATTTCGCCCAGAATGGCCACGCGGTTTATTGTTACGGCCCGGTTAAGGTAATGCCCCAGCCAGAGGGCGGCATACAGCGGGTCGCAACGTTCTGTCAGGGTACCAAGCCGATGGTTCCGCTCATGGATTAGCCGTGGACACGCTTCAAGACTCTGAATCGTATTCTTCAGATCACCTGACCGCAGACTATCAAGTAAAATAATTCGCCCCCGCGCGAGTCCCCCATGAAGTCTCGCCTCTCGCTTGTATTCGCTGTTCTGATTCCTACCATGCTTGCGGCCCAAGCCTCTGCTCCCAAAGAACGTGCCAAGTGCGTAGTGGGAGGTCAGGTTATTCAGGAACCCGGCGCACGGCCGATCCGCAAAGCAAATATAGAACTGACTCCGGATGATCAGGAAGAGGGCACAAGCCACACCGCCGTTACCGATCCCGAAGGCCGCTTCAAGATCGACAATATCGAGCCCGGCCGCTACACGCTGTCGGTGCAACACAGCGGGTTTTCAGGTGAGCGTAAACACCGCCGGGGGCGATCCCTCACGCTCGACCCCGGCCAGGAGATGAAGGATCTGGTTTTCCGGCTGCAGGCTACTGCAGTGATAACCGGCAAAATTGTGGACAACGACGGTGACCCGGTCCCAAACGCCCGCGTCTTTGTCACAAGCTATCAAGGCCCCGACCGCCGGCGCGGCTTTGCAGGAATCGGACAAACCAATGATCTAGGTGAGTACCGGATCAGCAATCTTGAGTCCGGCCGGTACCTGATTACTGCGAATCCGGAGATTCAGTTCTTCCAACGGAGTCGGGTCGAAGGCCATAGAAAGCCTGTTCCCTATATCACATACTATCCGGGCACGACCGATAAGGCCCAGGCTGTTCCCGTTGAGCTTCACTCGGGTGATGAATTGCCAGCGAATCTCGCGCTGACCTATGGCCCGGCTTTTCGCATTCGAGGTACCGTGTCCGGAATTCCCGCAACTGAAATTGCTGGTCTCTCCGTGATGCTCGGCTCGAAGGACGCCGGATGGCCGATGGGTGCGTCCGATGCAGAGGTCAAGAAAGATGGTTCGTTTGAGATACACAACGTCCTGCCAGGCTCGTATTTCGTTTGGCTCATGAACAGCACGGGCACTCCTGAAGCAATGTTTGCTGCTCAGACAATCGAAGTGAAGGATTCTGACCTCGAAAATGTGCGCCTCACACCTGTTTCCACCAGCGAAGTGCGCGGGCTGCTCCGTATGGAGAACGGTCAGAAAGCCGACTGGGCCGACGTCAGCCTGTTTCTTCAGTCCAGCGATGATCCTCTGGATTCTCGGGGGGAGTTTGGGGGCCAACGTGAGACTACTACGGCCCAAGTAAAACAGGACGGTTCGTTCGATATGAAAACTGTCCCCGCCGGCAATTACAACGTTAGGGTATTTTCTGGACTGGCCGCACTGCGCGACTGTTTTATGAAATCCGTCAACGCCGGCGGCAAAGACGTCGCCGATTCCGGTTTCACCGTCAGCGGAGGCACCTTGTTCCTCGACGTAGTGCTCAGTTCCAATGGCGCCCACGCGGACGGTGTGGTCGTTGACGAAAAGAACCAGCCCGTTGCTGACGCTGAAGTTGTTGTGATCCCGGAAGCGACTCGGCAGAAGCGGCGAGATCTCTACCAGCAAGGAACAACCGATCAGGACGGCCACTTCAACGTCCCCGGTCTCAACCCCGGCGAGTACACGGTGATGGCGCTCGAAGACTTGGAAGACGATTTTCGCGATCCAGAATTCGTGAAATTACACAAGGGAATTGGCCAGAACATTCATGTGGACGAAGGCGAGCACAAGAGCATTTCCCTCCGATTGGCTTCACCAGCGAATGATGTTAAGCAGGACCTCTCCCCTCAAATTCAATAGGGGCCTAATTTACGGAGATTTAAGCTGGTAGGCGCGGCAGGAATCGAACCTGCAACCCTCGGATTAGAAATCCGATGCTCTATCCGTTTGAGCTACGCGCCCGATTTCACTCAAAGCCTACGAGATCACCCGCTTGAGTTTTTCACGGCTCAGTATCGCACAGCCCCGGCAGCGCCGTTAACTTGCGTAGGGAAGCCCAAATCCTTCCCTTCGCGAAGAGCGCGTACTCGCGATGGCAAGCAAATCAAGAAAACTGCGCACGACCTGCTTCCGTTGACTTACGGGCAGTCCGGGCCTACCATGCTCTTCCATCATCGATCGCGTACGGTTAGGCGACAGCGCTTCTTCATCGTGACATGCCAGGAATCGTCGCATGCTAAAAATGGAGACCCACATTCGCGGCGATGTAATCATCCTGGAATGCGTTGGACGCCTGGTCTTTGGCGACGAGGCCGCGGCGTTCCGCCAGAGAATAAAGAACATTCTGATGGGGACGCGCAAAATCGTGGTGAACCTCGATGGAGTTGAGTACGTCGACAGCGGAGGCCTGGGCACACTGGTTGGAACCCTCGCGTCGACCCGAAACTTGGAAGGCGAGATCAAACTGGTTCGTCCCACCAAACGCGTGGCGGACTTGCTTCGACGGACAAGGTTGGATAAGGTTTTCAAGTCTTATGAGAGGGACGACGATGCTGTTGCCGCCTTCGGGACAAGCAGCTAACTCAAAACCCCGCGAGGCCATCTAGCATCCAACGGCTTCACGGACCGATCAGCAGGCAGAGATTAGTCAAACAATTAGTTAGGAGGCAATCCAAAATGGAAGCTGTGACTGGGGTGTTTTACTCGCGATCTGATGCGGAACGGGCCGCGGAGAAATTGCGCGCCGCCGGTGTGGAGGGAGATAAGGTCACAGTATTAACTCCGGGAGGCTCAGACAAAATCGATAAGGAGCTACAGACGATTCCCGTTGTGGCCGCGGAACAATCTGGCATGGGAAAGGCAATCGGAGGAGTAGTGGGCGCGGCCGCCGGACTGTCGGGAGGTCCATTGCTGGCCGCCTTCGTGCCGGGAGTTGGACCGATACTGGCCGTTGGGCTGCTGGGTGCTGCTGTTCTGGGAGCAGCGGGAGCGAGCCTAGGCGCGGTTGCGGGAGGGAAACTGGAAAATTCAATGACCGAGGGACTCCCAGAAGACGAGTTGTTCGTCTATGAAGACGCTCTGCGCAAAGGACGCAGCGTGGTGATTGCTCTTTGCCACGACCGAAGTGACGCCTCGCGCCTCCGCGAGTTGCTGAAAGCCGAAGGAGCTGAGGCAATCGATGCTGCCAAAGAACAATGGTGGATCGGCTTGCGCAGTGCCGAGCAGGAGCACTATTCGAAGTTCAGTAGAAACTTTAGCGACGACGAAAAGTTTTATCGGCTGGGATTCGAAGCCGCACTGCATGCCAGAACGCGCTGCCAGGAATATGATCAAGCCCTGGGTGAGATGAACGCTTCTAGCGAGGACCTGCAGCGCCAATATCCCGATGCGGAAGTTGCGGAACCGTTTAGCCGCGGGTACGAGCGCGGGCGCGAACACTATCAGCATCTGTGCGATGAATCTCGGGCTGCTTAGGCGGCGAGGATCACGAGAAAACGCCTAGCTCCCGGCTGCGGGCCGAATCCGACCGTGAGGACAGCGGTGGTCTTCTAACTTCGTCAATTAACATCCCTTTAATATTTCCTGCCGTGCTCAATCGCTCACGTTACTTGCGTACGTGTCCTGAATCTGACCTCGGAGTGTCCTCATTTCTTGCCGGGATAGGTCAGTTCTCAAAGAAAATAGGTGGATGGTAATCCCGGGGAGAAGACTGCCTGCGTTGCTCGGACTATTCGTCGTGGCGATCGTGTTGACCAGCTGCGGCGGGGGAACGTCGACAGCGACCCAAACAGGCGGAACCGGTCCCGGTGGTGGCGGGGGAAGCGGTTCTGGCAGTGGCGGCAGTCAAAGCTTGTCGTGCAATGTCATGAGCCTGGGCCAAGGGGCAAGCCTGAATGGGTTCCGGCCTTTTGCCAAGAGCAATCTTTGGAACACAGATATCTCGCGCGCGCCTGTGGATCCAAACTCGGACGCAATCATCAATTTCATTGGTCCGACCATCGGACTGCATCCTGATTTCGGAGCCGGACAGTATCAGGGATCGATTATCGGCATTCCCTACTCGATTGTGAGCGGAACACAGACTCCGGTGAACATTAATTTCACAGCCTATGGTGACGAGAGCGACCCCGGCCCAATGCCGATTCCCGCCAATGCGCAGATCGAAGGCGACCCCAATGCCGGCAATGGCGACCGGCATGTTCTGGTGTTGGACAATGGCAACTGCTTCCTCTACGAACTGTACAGCGCTTACCCGAATAACGACGGAAGCTGGAACGCAGGTTCCGCAGCAGTTTGGGATTTGCTGGCGGACGAGCAGCGTCCCTGGACCTGGACTTCCGCCGATGCGGCCGGTCTGCCTATCTTCCCTGGCCTCGTGAGATACGACGAAGTTGCCAGTGGACAAATTCCGCACGCTGTTCGTTTCACCCTACAGCAAAGTCAAGCCGCGATGGTTCCACCAGCCTCGCACTGGGCGGCGAACTCCAGCAACCCGCTGGCCGCGCCAATGGGGATGAGATTGCGGCTGAAAGCCAGTTACGACACTTCGCAGTTTTCCAGCAACATTCAAGTTATCCTGGCCGCTCTTAAGAAGTACGGCATGATCATGGCCGACAACGGCAGTTCCATGTACATCAGTGGTGCGCCTGACGACCGCTGGGACAACAACGACTTGCACAATTTGGGCCAAGTGCCAGCCTCCGCGTTCGAAGTTGTGCAGATGAGCCCGATCTACGCTGCGGCCAACGTACCGCAGGGATCGGCACCGGGCATCGCCAACTTTACGGCGAGTTCCTACAACCTCGCGTCGGGCACTAGCGTGACGCTTTCGTGGAATGTGACCGGTGCCTCTTACCTCATCGTTTCGCCGGGTCCGGGAGCAGTGCGCGCCAATAGCGTAAGTGTTAGCCCAACGCAAACCACAACATATACGCTGTTCGCCACCAACCAATTCGGACGTAGTAGTGCCTCCGTCACGATCACTGGGCATTAGTTCGGGAAGTATCTTCTGCCTTATACTCCGCCATACGTCATCGTCGTGATGGCGGACCGAATGCCAGCTTCGCCTTCATCTCGCCTCGCCTACATCGACTGGATGCGGGGCCTGGCTTGCGTCTTGATGTTCCAGACCCACTGCTATGACGCTTGGTTGGGTGGGGATGCGCGCAAAACTAAATTTTTCACGTGGTCACAATTGGGAGGAACGTTACCCGCGCCACTCTTTCTGTTCCTGGCGGGCATTTCATTCGCTTTGGTGACTGGCAAACTGCATCGGAAGGGCTCGACGGCCGGTCAAATTGCGTACACCACGATTCGCCGAGGCGCGGAGATTTTTGCACTGGGCCTGCTGTTTCGGCTGCAGGAATACTTGATCGCCTGGGGATGGGCTCCGTGGACCGATCTGTTTCGAGTCGACATTCTGAATACGATCGGCGTTTCGATGATGCTGATGGGAGTGTTGTGCGGGATTGTTCTAGCTTTTACCGAACGCTCTCGCGCCCGGTTATTTTTGGGAGTAACGGCGCTTGCGGTTGCCCTAGGAATTTCTCTGCTCACGCCCCCGCTTTGGACCGTATGGCGACCGCGGTGGCTACCCTGGCCGGTTGAGTCTTATATCAACGGAGTACATAATCTGGATCAGCCACAGCCATGGCTGTTCCCGATTTTTCCGTGGGCAGCTTTTGCGTTTGTGGGTTTAGCTGTCGGTTTTCTTCTGCTGAGTGACCGGGCGCGGAACCGTGAGGCTGCGACGTCTCTGTTTGCCGGTGCGGGCGGCATTGCACTGATTTACCTGGCACACTGGCTGGATGCACAACGGTTGCAACTTTATGCGGTCTACGATTTCTGGCATACCAGCCCGAATTTTTTCCTGATCCGAGTCGGTCTGCTGCTGGTGATCCTTTCGGCAGCTTACGCTTGGTGTCGCTGGGGTGCGGGACAATGGGGATTCAGTCCGCTAGTTCAGTTGGGGCAGACTTCATTGCTGGTCTACTGGGTGCACATTGAGTTTGTGTACGGGCGTTTCTCTATTCTGCCCAAACGCGTAGTGGATATTCGTACTGCTTCGTTAGGACTGCTCGCGATTTTTCTTTCCATGTTACTGCTCTCGGTGTTGCGGATGAAGATGAAAGGGCGCGGCGAGGAAATGTGGGCCAGGCTTCGCGAACCGGCGGCAGCAAATTGACTCGATCCACGACTAATAAGATTACCGCAGAGTTCGCGAAGAAAACCCGCAAAGAAGACTCGTTTTGGAGACTCTCTCAATGCTCTCTGCGGTTGAAGGATCTGATTTCAGCGATAAGAACTATTGCAGTCCCGCTTGGGTTGAGACTTGCCGGATTGCATTTTCTACTAGCTTCAGGCCGATGGCCCATCGTTGCCGTGCTTGAAGCTCGTCATCTCCATATCCGAACAGATAGAAAGTAATGTAGAAGCCGTCCCTCACTTTGGTCGCCTCATGGTAATAGCAACGGCGGATCAGGAATTGGGCGGCGGCAGGAATTTCAGGGACGCGCTGCAAGAGTTGAGTCAGTCGTTTTGCCAGCAATTCATGCTCGGGGAAGGAGAAGCGGGAGTGCGCTTGCGAATAGACGAGATCAACATACGAGCCGAACTTGAGGACAGCGCCAAAGATTTCCTCTTCGGGCTTTATTTCTCCGGTCGACCAGGCGTCACACTTGGCAGTTTCGAGAATGCTGGCCGCCGAGTTGATGGCGCGCAGAAATTTGCCGAGCTCAGGGATGCGCTGAGCTTCCTCAATGTTGAGCAGCAGTTCGGGATGATTTTTCAGATCGTAGTACCGCGGATCGCCATTGCTGGCGGCCCACGGCAATTCCAACACCTCGTCTTGTGCGCCTAGTTCGACGGTGAAGTCGACTTCCACATCAGCACCAAGCGATCAAATTAGTGGGCAGGTGCGGGCTGGGGCGTTGTGCCAGGCGGCGCGAAGTTCACCTTTGGCACCACGCGAGATCCCTCGGTTGCAGTGAAGTAAGCCTCGTTGGGCTTGAAACCAGCCCAGCCGGCATAGATGTTGTTGGGAAAGTGCTGAATGTAGGTGTTGTAGTCTTGCAGGGCGTCGTTGTACCGCTTCCGCTCCACGGCGATGCGGTTTTCGGTGCCGGCCAACTCATCCTGCAACCGCATGAAATTCTCGTTCGATTTTAGCTGCGGATAGTTTTCCGAAATTGCCAATAGGCGACCCAGAGCGCCGTCCAGAGCCTGGTTGGCCGCAATTTTGTCCGAAGGCGTGCCAGCGGAGAGGAGGGCGGAGCGAGCTTTGGCAATGTCTCCGAAGACTGTTTGTTCCTGCTGGGCATAGCCTTTTACGGTTTCGACCAGGTTGGGAATGAGATCGGCACGGCGCTGCAACACAATATCAACCTGCGACCACGCCGCCTTCACGGCCTCGTTTTTTGTTACGAGAGTGTTGCGGACGCCTACATATTGCATGAAGGCGAACAACGCGATCACCACCAGGACGATAATTACTATCAAGCCTTTGCTCATGGTCTTCTCCTGAGAGCGGGAATCTCGGACTCACGAAGCACTGGGTTAGGCCGAATCCAGCATTGTATCTACTGCGGCCGTTATCCGCTGGACTGCTTCCAAATAACGTGCAAAGACGTCTTTTACGTTGAACTGTTTGCGATCTGCCTTATGTTCCCGAATATCGAGCAACTGCAGGAATGCAGATGGATCAAATTGAATGCGAGTCGTCAGCGCCTGCATAACCTCTCGTTTTGACTGGGGTGCGGTTTCGCCAAGCGCGATCAGCGCATGCCGGAACAGAGTGGCGAACGCTGAGAATGAGCCCAGCAGCAACTCCCACAACCGGCGCTCGCTGCCTGCATCCAGCAGCAGACGCTCGCGCAAGAGGATCAGCTTTTCGCGCAATTCATACTCCAGCTGTGCGCGGTGCAGATGCATGGTGACACTCAGGCCACTTAGCGGATCATCACCGAAGAGCACGCGATGGCGTTGCTGCATATCAAGTAGCTCGATAGAAAACACGTCGGCTGATCGTTCCAATTCCTCACGAGTCAGGACCAGCGGCGCGTGGCGCTTTTTCCGAGTCCACCATTCCACTGCTGGGGCCATGGCGGCAAGCTTCGCAAATGAAGTCTCGCGCAGGATGCAAAGCAGGTTTACGTTGGAAAAATCATCATGGAATTCTCCCGTTGCGGCGGAACCGTATAGCACCAAGCTCTGGAGATTCTCGCCCGCGGCTTGCCGCAACCGGCTAACGAACTCTTCGATCTGTTTTTCCGGAACCATGGCATACCTCGCTTGACAGAACTACCAGCTTCCACTGGCGCCGCCACCGCCTGAACTGCCTCCGCCAAATCCTCCGAAGCCCCCGCCTCCACCACCGAACCCACCGCCACCGCCATAACCTCTTCCTCCACCCCCAAGCAATAGCCCCCAGAACAGGAGTCGTCCGAAGGGAGTAAAAAGCAGGATTAGCCCGATGATGACCAAAATCACGATGGCGCCGAGGGACAATCCTGGACTCGGGGCCGCTTGCGGCGGAGGAGCCTGGGGCCGTGAGCCAGTGATGGTGACGCCCGCGTCTTGCGCGATGACATCAGCGACGCGGCTGGTCATCAGCAACAAGGCGCTGTTGTAGTCATTCTGCTTTAGATACGGTACTGCTTCCCGACCGAAGCCACCAACTTTGCCGTCGGGTAGGATCGGTTCCAGGCCGTAGCCGACTTCGACCCGGTACTTGTGGTCCTTTACCGCCAGCAAAATCAGCACGCCGTGGTTAGTGGACTTGCTCCCAATGCCCCATTTCTTGAACAGGTCGACGGCATAACTCTCAATATCCGAGCCTTCGAGCGAATTGATTGTGACTACCGCAATCTGGGCGTGCGCTTTCTGATCGATCTGCTGGCAGATGTTGGTGAGTTGCGCAACGGTGTTCTGATCGAGGACACCGGCAAAGTCATTGACGTAGCCGGTAGGACGCAGTTGCGATATCGGCTCCGCATACAGGACGAGCGGGAGCGCCAGTGTTATCAGCGTGACAAGCGCAATTCTGGCGCACGGCTTCATGCGGGGATGATTGTATAGGATGGAAGGATGTCGAGCTGATGCCGACGGGGCCCTTCGACTGCGCTCCGGGCAGGCTCGCGGGGCCCCCCGCTCCACACACGGTTAGAATCGGCGTAAAAAATCGACCACCTGCTGTTCTGCCCAGTGGCCGTCGTCGCCATCCGGCTGCGCGAGGAATGAGCAGTGGCCACCATCGGCGGTTTCGAGGAAGGTAATATTCGGATTGGCAACGATCTGAGCTCGCGTTTCGGAAAGGATGCGGATGAAAGGATCGTTGGCGGCGTGCAAGATAAATGTCGGAACAGCAATGCGGCCCACGACGTTGGCGGCGGCGGCGCGAGCATAGTAGTCCGCCGCGCCCTCGAAGCCGCAGTAGTGGGCAGTGATCTTGTCGTCAAATTCGCGCAGAGTGGAGACCCCACGCAGTCTAGAAGGGTCGAAGGCATCAGGAAACAGCCGCGCCTTGGTCCGCAGCCGGCGGCGAAGCTTCCACATGAAGTAGTACTCGTAGAGACGGTTGCTGCTCAGATGCAAGGCATCGGCTGAGGCCGCAAGATCCATGGCCGGACAAACGGCGGCGACGGCGCGAAACTGGGCCGGACCCTCCTTACCCCATTCACCTGCAAGCTTCAACACCAGATTGCCGCCCATGGAGAATCCGGCAAGCGCAAGACGAGAAATCTGGTCGCGCTCAATCACGTTTTGGGCAACGGCGGCCACGTCCCGAGATCGTCCGGAGTGATAGAGAGTGGGAGCAATGCCCTCGGTGCCGCCGCAGTTCCGCTGATTCATGCGTACAACATTCATCCCAGCGGCTAGACCTTTGGACGCTATCCCCAGCATGTATTGCGATTCGCTGGAGCCCTCCAGACCATGCACGATTATGACGGTCAGAGCATTGCAACGATCGGTCTGCCAGTGGCAGTGACAGAGGATCTTTATTCCACGCTCTACTTCAACCAGGCGCTGCTCGGCGGCGGGCAACACCATGCGCCGAGGCAGAAAAAAGTTCGCCAGGGTTTGAAGATGTCCTCCGCGCAAGCCACGGCGCGGCCGAAAAGTCTCTGCTTGGGTTTGCGGAGTCCCCACCATTTGATTTTAAATGGAGATTGCAGCGGATGCCGCCCATGCGAAGGAGTCGGTAGTGGTGCAAATTTGAGAGGGAAGCGAGCCAAACGCCCGATTCTGGTGCCGCAAAGAACGCGACACCTCGCGCGGCTCGCCCCGATCCTTCGCTGCGCAAAGAACGTTTGCTCAGGATGACAACCAAAATTGCACCACTACTATTAGGAGTCAAGCGATGCCGATTTTCGAGTATATCTGTCAAGGTTGTGATCACGAGTTCGAAGCCCTCGTGTATGGCAGCGACAAGCCTGAGTGTCCGAAGTGCCATAGCAAGAAATTGAGCGCGCGGCTGTCAGTCTTCGCCGTAGCTGCAAAGGCTTCCTCGACATCCGCGAGCGCGATTGAAGCCTGTGGTTCATGTGGCGATCCGCGTGGCCCCGGCGCATGCTCTCTTCCCGATCCCGACTGATCTGCTTTTCACTAACCATCTATCCGCCGGGAACTCCCTAAACGGGTGCAAAGAAACGGCTACCTGCGTGTAACCTCGGGCATCTCGTGCCGGTGACCGCAGTAAGTTTCGTTCTCGTCACGATGCCCGTACTATCACGTGAGTCCTTTTCGGAGGTGGCATGGATCGTCGTCGCAATCCTCGAGTCACCGCGTGTTTGCCGGTTTGCGTCTGGGGAATGGACGCGCACGCACTTCCTTTCATGCAATCGGCCACGGTTCGAAATATCAGCAGCAGTGGCGCGGTGATTCAGGGTTTGTGTCGCCAGGTTAGATTGGGAGAAATTCTGGAAGTGCAGTTTGGCGACGAAAAAGCCCAGTTCCGCGTGGTTTGGGCGGGGCAGCTGGGCTCGCGCAGGGCCGGTGAAATTGGCTTGGAACGCCTGGCTTCCGAACCCAACATCTGGGACCTGAATTTGTGCCATTGCAGTCAGTTGGTGGCAGAGGGTTAGAAACCTCAGACGTCGCACCTCGGACTTCAGACTTCGGACCTCCGACTTTAGACTTGCTTTCCTCCTGATCCGTGATCTTGGCGCTCTTTGCGGTTAAAGGTCTGGACTGGCCGCAATTCGGGCAAAAAGCCTCAAACCACAAAGAAGGGCCGCGAAGAACGCAAGGAGTGCCCGAACTAGGACACTACTATCCTGCCGCATGGTTTGCAGAACGAACCCTGGTTCCACTATCCTGCCCATTCTTGTCAACCATTCGTGGGAACCGATCGAGGGAAGAAGAAACATGCGGATTTTGCTACTACTGCTGGCATTAGTTTCGGTGTTCGTGGGCTCAGCGATTCCGCAAATTCAGCACACACTTACTCTCATGCCGATGCCGGCCAACGTACGGATGGGAACCGGGCAGCTTCTGATTGATCCCTCGTTTTCGGTTGCGATTACTGGCCACACCGATGTGAGGTTGCAACGTGCCGTGGATCGATTCCTAAACGATCTTCGCGGGCAAACCGGGATGCTTCCCTTGGATATGAAAGCAGCCGATTCCCTCGACGCCACCCTGGTGATTCAGAGTGGAGGTGGAGGCAAAGACATCGAGGAACTGGGCGAGGACGAATCCTACCAGCTTGACGTCAGCAATTCCGGAGCGAAGTTGAGTGCTCCCACCACCCTTGGGATCATGCACGGACTTGAGACATTTCTCCAACTCGTGGAGACCAACTCAGATGGCTTTGTCGTGCCCGCCGTCGCGATCGAGGATAAGCCTCGCTTCCCATGGCGGGGATTGATGATCGATGTAAGCCGCCACTTTATTCCTCTCGATGTGCTTAAGCGCAATCTGGACGGAATGGCGGCGGTGAAGCTCAATGTATTTCACTGGCATCTGTCGGACAACCAGGGCTTTCGCGTGCAGAGCAAGAAGTTTCCCAAGCTCCATGAACTGGGGTCCGACGGCCTGTATTACACGCAAGATGAGGTTCAGGATTTGATCGGGTACGCTGGCGACCGCGGCATCCGGGTTGTTCCAGAGTTCGACATGCCAGGACATAGCACCGCGTGGTTCGTGGGTTATCCCGAACTGGCCAGCGGGCCGGGGCCTTACCAGATTGAACGCCAGTGGGGAATTTTCGATCCGGCGATCGATCCCACTCAGGACCGTACTTATAGGTTCCTGGATGAATTGATCGGCGAAATGACCCGGCTTTTTCCTGATCAGTTTTTTCACATCGGTGGAGATGAAGTGAATGGCAAGCAGTGGGATGCCAATCCAAAGATCCAGACGTTCATGCGCACCCACGACCTGAAGAACGATCAAGACCTGCAGGCATACTTCAACAAACGGGTGCAGCAGATCGTCAGCAAACACGGAAAGACAACCCTAGGGTGGGATGAGGTCCTGCATCCCGATTTGCCGAAAAGTATTGTCATCCAATCATGGCGCGGACAGGACTCACTGGCAGCGGCGGCCAAGCAGGGCTACCGGGGATTGCTTTCTTATGGCTACTACCTCGATCTGATTTGGCCGGCTTCACGACACTATGCGGTTGATCCTATGAGCGGCGCCGCGGCCAGTCTAACAGCAGAAGAGAGCCAGCGTATCCTGGGCGGCGAGGCATGCATGTGGTCGGAGTATGTTTCTCCGGAAAACATTGACTCGCGCATCTGGCCTCGAGCCGCTGCCATCGCGGAAAGACTGTGGTCGCCACAAAACGTAACGGATGTGAATTCGATGTATCAGCGTTTGGATGAAGTGAGTCGTCGCCTCGACTGGCTGGGCCTGACGCACAACTCGAGTTATGCTCTCATGCTTCGACGGATTGCTGGAACTGACGATATCTCAAGCCTTCGCGTCCTGGCAGACGTGGTAGAACCGGTGAAAGACTACACCCGCGAGGAGACTGCTCCAGCTGTCCCTACGAGTGCTACGCCATTGAATCGCCTGGTTGATGCTGCCCGTCCGGAAAGCGCGACCGCGCGGCGTTTCGGCGAGCTGGTCGACGCTCTCGTTGCGGGCAAGGCGACTCGGGAAACCAAGTCTGAGATCGGCGCTATGCTCCGCCAATGGCGGGACAATCAAGCCAACCTCCAACCGCTGTTGGACAGGTCTTTCTTGCTGAAAGAGGTCACGCCCCTGTCGCAGGATCTTTCAGCGTTGGGCGGAACCGGCTTAAACGCTCTGGACTACCTCGACCGCAGCGAGCCAGCGCCGGATGCGTGGAGAGTCGAACAACTGACGATGATTGAGCAGGCAAAGACGCAAAAAGCCCAGCTGCTGCTTATGGTGGCGCCGTCAGTTCAAAAGCTGGTTGAAATCAGCGCCGGGCCGACCGTGCCTCCGCCTGCGAAATCGAGTACGCTTATCGGGTTGATGGAGTCTTCCCGTGAGTTCAAGTGATACGACCACCACATCGGACCTTTGGCCCGCCTTGCCCCTCGGGGCGTGGCGCGATACCTGCGAAACGCTTCACATGTGGACCCAGATTGTGGGTAAAGTACGCCTCGCGCTTTGCGCGCCGGTCAACCATTGGTGGGAAGTAACACTGTATGTCAGCGCCCGTGGACTCACTACCTCGGCTATTCCCTGTGATCGTGGCATCTTTGAGGTGGAATTTGATTTTCTTCATCACAATCTGATCATTCAGACCAGCGAGGGCGCCCAGAAAGTGATTGCGCTCGCGCCTCGCTCTGTGGCGGACTTCTATAAAGAATTCATGGCAGCGCTGGCCGAGCTAGGTATACGGGTGAAGATCTGGACCATGCCCTGTGAAGTGCCCAACCCGATCGCTTTTGATCGGGATGAGCAGCATAAATCGTACGATCCGGAATACGTGACTCGGTTCTTTCGCATCCTTCTGCAGCTGGACACAATCTTCAAGGAATTTCGCGGCCACTTCATTGGCAAGAGCAGCCCAGTGCATTTTTTCTGGGGAAGCTTCGATTTAGCGGTAACTAGATTTTCGGGACGCCGCGCCCCGCCACGGGAAGGTGCGGACTCGATCACCCGCGAGGCCTATTCGCACGAGGTAATCAGCGGTGGATTCTGGCCGGGCAGCGGCGAGGTCAAAGACGCTGCTTTCTATGCGTATGCAGTGCCTGAACCGGAAGGTTTTGGAGCAAGCCGGGTGCTTCCCATAACCGCGTTTTACCATCCCCAGATGCACGAGTTTCTCCTGATGTACGATGACGTTCGAAAATCCGCTTCGCCGAACGCGACCGTGCGCGAGTTCCTCCAAAGTACCTATGAAGCTGGTGCCAACCTGGCTGAATGGGATAGGCGTGAGCTGGAGAGATCGGCTTAACCGAAACCCAAGCGCCCATGAGAGAATGACTTTTCATTTTTCTGGAAGGCATCGCAATGGCTACACCCGCTGACGAAACCAAAGCCAACGACCCGGTACAAGCCCTGGTCCAGTTGCTAAAGAGCCGCTCCTCAGAGGAGATTCGGCAGCGCATGTATGACAACCCGCCGGGAAGCGCCTGGTGGTCTGCCTGCAAGACCGAGCTCGATGTTCGTAACAGCGAGAAGACGGCTACGGCCCTGGTCGACACCTCGCGCGTACTGGATAAAATGAACAGCTCCACCGAGCACATGGACCTGCTTAGCGAAAAGTTGCTGCAAGCTGCCAGCGACATGGCTGAAGTTCTGAAGGAAGTCAAAGAATCTGGCCGACGGATGGAGATCGCAACCTATGTGATCGTGGGCGTGACCATCTTGCAACTCTTCTACATCGCTTACCAGTTTTCCGCGAAACGGTGAGCCAGCCTGATCACGCTCGACAACGCGCAGATGCTAAGCGGTAGAACGTCGCGAAGGAATTACAGAGTGACGCCGAGATCATCTTCATCATCCCGAAAAGAATCTCGAAAGACGCCTCGTCGAATCCTTGTCGTCGATGTGGGCGGCACTCACGTCAAACTGTTGGCTACCGGGATGAAAGACCCGATCGAAATTGTCTCCGGACCCACTCTGACTCCCCGAGTGATGATCCGTAAGATCAAGGCCGCCCTCAAGAACCAATCCTATGATGTCGTCTCCATGGGCTACCCTGGCCCGGTGGTTCATGGGCAGCCGCTACGCGAACCCCATAATCTTGGCAAGGGATGGGTAGGCTTCGACTTCCGCAAGGCATTCGGCAAGCCGGTCAGGATCATCAATGACGCCGCCATGCAGGCCCTGGGCGGCTATAGCGGAGGTCGAGTGCTTTTTCTTGGCCTGGGAACCGGTCTGGGATCTGCGATGATCGTCGATGGGATTGTCCAACCGATGGAGCTTGCGCATCTGCCCTACAACGGCGGGAAAACTTACGAAGACTATCTCGGACTCCGCGGACTGGAACGACTTGGCCGAAAAAAATGGGAACGCAAGGTGACTAAAATCGTGGCCGAACTGCGCGAGGCCCTGGAGCCCGACACGATCGTCCTCGGGGGTGGAAACGCAAAGAAATTGAGGAAGCTTCCACCCAACACGCTTCTGGGCGACAACCGAAATGCCTTCCGGGGCGGGTTCCGCATGTGGAAGGACTCATCGAAGTCCGGGACCACAGATCATTCAAACGAGAAAAGGAATCCAGCGGGCACGCACTCTTTGTAGGTATGCAGCGTACTGCGGATCTGAGGTGAGAAAATTCTCCTCGACGATGCTTTTGATGAGGAACCAGAAAGTCCCCAGTCCCAATAGCACCGCATTGCTCGGACTATAGGCTCGCAGCACAATGCCAAAGAAGCCAACGAAGACGCCAGTGTAGACTGGATGACGCACGTATTGATACGCACCGCTGGTCACGATCTCTCGCTGCGCGGGTACAAAGCCGATGTTGCGGCCAAGGCTCAGCCGCGCCCACACGATGATCAGGAGACCGCAAATCGCCACGGCATCGGACACACCCCTCGAAACCAAGGGGTATCCTCGTTGCATCACACCAAGCGCAAAAAAGCCCCAGTACGACGCCACGAACGCCAACAACCAAAACCAGGGATTCGGCGTGATTCGTTTCGGTGGCCTTCGGAAAATCATCGTTGCGATCAAGATCAGCATTCCAATCGAAAACGAAATCAGCGGCAAGCCGAGACCCCACTGGTGATAGCGGTAATACACCATGTATGCCAGCGGCAAGCAGGCGATAGCAGCAATGGTACGGTCGAGCCGCGGGTTCATCAGCACGCGAAAAAAGGGAGGGTCTTGAAGGCTGTACCACAGCGGAGACTGCGGTGGAACTGGGACTCATCCTGCAGCCCGGATCGAAGGAGGTTGCTGGCCCAGGTTCATAGATCGCCTTGCTTATAGCAGCAGTTCAGTTAGCGGTCAAGGCCGTGGTCTGCGGACGGGCCGCTAACCGGCAAAAGAACTTAATTGGGCGAGCCTTCAGCGCGAGCGTGCTTGAGCGAAAGCCTGGACTCCCGTAGGTCTTTCAGATCAAGTTCCCCCTTGCCGTCTTTATCCAGCCGGTTGAACTCGGCTTCCATGAAATTCATCCATTCTTGCTTGGAAATCTTGCCATCTTTGTCAGCGTCCATGAGAAGCAGCAGGTCTTCAACATGCTGGTTGGCGAGGAGAAGCTTATCCTGCTGTTTTGAGGCGGATGCTGTTTGCGCGAAGGCAGTTCCTCCTACAGTGGCGGTTGCGCTGATCAATGTTGTGAGCAGGCTTCTCCGCGTCATTTATGAACCTCCTCCCGGGTTTCTTGTTTGCGAGTCTATTGCACAATCTGGAAAGAGAATAGTGCGAAGAGAGCAACCTCCCCAGGCGTTGGACAACAATTTAGTTGGGGTTTGGCCGCACTGCATAATCCCTCAGTCAGCCGCGAAAATGATTGTCCCGTCGGCCAGCGCAAAGAATGTGCAACCCGCCTCATTCAATAGGTGCGGACGAGACATCACTTTTGCGACCGAGCGCAGCGGGTGTAACCTCGGTGCCGTTTATTCTAGGGTAAGTAAGAGGTTCGGATGAAAAGGACATTCTTGCTGGTAGTGGCATTGCTTCTGTCTGCGGGTACGACTTCTGCGACAACGGAAAAATGGACGGCAGGCTGGGATAATTTCGGCGAACCGCTTGACTTCACGCACAGCAGTGTCACCTGGTCGGTGTCGGCTACGACGCGCACGTTAACCGTGACCTATAAATTGGTGCATGCGACGCAAAACAAGCTTTATCAGGTCGGTGTTCACATCTTCTGTAGCAAGTTTCCGAAGACATTCGCCCAGTTTCCAGTCCAGACGCCTACTCCCGGCACTTGCAGCCCGATCACACGGCAAGGTGTAACCAGAACTGCGATAGCGGTGGAATTCGGCGTGGTCACGACCGACATACACGGCAATGGCACCCTCACGGTTGTCGTCGGGCCGATTGTAGCAGGCACCTATGATCTGGAGTTCGACGCGCGCAATGGCGCGGGTTGCGATTTGACTGGCGGTGGAGGCAATGCTGTTAGCACTTGCGAGGCGGATTTCCAATCGCCCGGCCCCACATTCGGAACGGCCGCCGTGATTATCGTGCCCTGACACTGTGGCCGCGAATAGCTGTGCTGCTCAATTAATTCTAATCACCATTCGTGTGCGGTTTTTCTTTGCGTACGTCTTCCCCCCCAGATGCCGGCGGATCAAGCTGGGGTGGGAGACGGGAATCGAACCCGCCTGCAAACGTAGTTTCAAGTACATAGAAAGCACGGCTGGCACCCTAAGTACATGCAAGGCAGTATAAGGCAGCGTTAACGGATCGCAAACGGATCGCAGTATTTCCTGTCTCCATTCATGGTAATGGCGAGAGAAAATCCTGTGTTGACCGTTGCTTGACTGCTGCTCATCTTGGCGCGTTGTCACCTCGGCGGATAAAACCAATTCACTTTAACTCTACCCCTGCGGTTATGAGGGCTTTCTGCCCTCGGGCTGTGAGCTGGTAAACGGAACCATCCATGTTTGAAGCCGAGGATTCTTCGATGAATCCTTCCTGCTGCAATATCGTCAAGTACGGTCGAATAGCAATGAACGACGGGTAACTCTTTATGTAAGCGTTGTGATTCTTCTGTGTCCAATCCAAGAAAATCACTGCCTCATTCACCATTCTCGCGGGTAGGTACTGGTTCAAGTGCGGCTCTGTTTGCTGAGCGTGCGGCCTGTAGTAAGAATAAATGCTCCAACCGAGCGCGAGAACTGCTACGACAGTGCCGATAGCAATGAGCATCTAGGTATTCCCTCTTCGCTTGCGGCCTTCGTCCATCCTAGAGATAATACATATTCGTCTTTTGTTCGCCTAGAAAAAAGGGAGCCGCTAGGGGATCCGAGTTACTTCGGTTATCTGGACGAATCTCGACTTGAGTGCGAAGTCTGTCTCACGAGGTTTGTCTCATCCGAATTGACACATCTCACTTTGATACTGCAGGGAGGACAAGGAAAGCCGCTCGGAGTAGAGAGAGAAAAAAGACATGGACACCAAGTATGAAGTGTCTTTTCAGGATCCGGGAACCGACCAGTATTTTACCTGCCAGCATGAACACGGGTCGATCAAAGAGGCCGTTGCTTGCTTATACAAAGTACGACCGGGAATCCAAGCTCCAATCCTCGCAATCTTTGCCCTTTTGGATGGGCAGTACCGATCGCTAACCCGTTCTGAAGAGGCGCGAGTAAGGATGGCCACACGGTCTTTCATAATATGAGTGGTTTCGGAAGAGAGAAGGTAATGACGACAAAACAGGCATGTCAGAACCTAGTAATAGATTGGGAGCGCGAGACCTGTGAACACTGCGGCGAGTACGTAGGCCACCTGTTCACCCACGACCCCACCCCGGAAAAAGTTCTATCAACCGCCCCCACCGGCGACAGATTCGGTGCTATCGGGTTTTCGGTCGGTGGATTGTTACGTTTCGACACCAATGGCAAGGGGTACTACATGGATGCCACGTATGATTGCCCCGGCCCTTGGTACATGACGAAGCAAAGCTAGCCTTAAAAAGGAGACTTATGGACACGAAGACACTGGTGGTTGGTCAGGAAGTTCACATCATCAGCGGGATTTACGATTGTGGCAAAGGCAAGGTGGTTGAGGTTACACCGGAGGGCGTGGTCGTGCAGGCTGATACACAGCGAGTATTGCGATTTGACAACAATGGCAAGGAACTTGACGTTAGCCGACGTGACAGGTTAGGTTTTGGGCCGAGTCCTGAATCCAAGTTCCATACCGTTCTTTGGCAGTTCGCTCCTGAGTTCGCCCCTTGGGAACTAGAGGACTTCGCGGACCGTACGGCGTTGCTTGAACAAACTCCGTAGTAGTACGGCACGCACCGCGCCAGTTCTTTCCCCTCGAGGTTTGAAAATGACAACCTACGCAGTGGCTTGTATGGACCCGTGGACAGATACCTTTTCTGGCGGGGTGGGATTCGATTCGATTGCTGAGGCCGTGCTGCACATCCACGAATACCCCGGTCGCGCATTGCATACGTTATACGCGGCAGAGAATGGAGAG
The DNA here is from genome assembly GCA_963696025.1 of uncultured Acidobacteriota bacterium. GTDB lineage: Bacteria > Acidobacteriota > Terriglobia > Terriglobales > Acidobacteriaceae > JABCYV01. The sequence goes on along the minus strand of CAVOII010000009.1, from coordinate 18,785 downwards.
TCTAGAAATCTAACGCCATCCGAAGTAGCCGAGGAGGAGAAGCCAACACCCATACTTGAGGAGCAGGTGCGGCTACGTAGGGAACAGGAGCGGGCATTACTGGCAGTTAAGGAGCAGGAGCGGGTATTACGGCTTGAGGGGCAAGAACAAATACCGCTACTTAAGGCGCGGGCCTAGCCAGGGAGGATGAAAACTGAAAAATGGCCCCCGTGCTGAAAGCCATAGTCGGCGACATCACCAAGTTGAAAGTTGACGCGATCGTCAACGCTGCCCAAAATTTCGTTGGTTCAGCGAGCGGACTCTGACAAAAGACGACGAGTATTCGTATGTCACGCTCAAGCCTTTTCGCGTGCGAACTTCTGATTTCATTGAGTTCATTTGGAACTGGCTAAGTGAGTGGGAAACGAAGGAGCTTGAACGAATGTACACGCTGCAAGTGCCGGCATGGTTGGAGGCACTCAGGAAGCGTGTCCGGCGCGCTCTCAAGCATGAAGTGCCAAGCGGTCGTTCATGAGTGCTCTGTTCAACCATCTTGACAGGCTTCTTCGCTGGCTAGAAAGCATTGGATTTCAATCTCCCTTGCCGTATTACGTACGCCTCAATAAGGACTCATGAAACTTGAAGAACGACAGGCGCAAATGCGCTCTAAGAATGAACGACAAAAACTCAAACCTAAACCCCCTAGGAGCCCTAGGGCTGTGACACCCCAACGGGCAATCAAGATCTTCCTAGCCCAGGAGCTGAGGAAAGCATATGTGATACGCCGGAAGAAACGGCAAGCGCATCTTCGCTATCTTGAACTCAAGAGGAGCAAAAAGAAGGTCACAAAAGCATTGCTCGCTGAAACGCGCGAGATGTTGAGGACATTCCGCGAACTCAATCTCGCGATGGCAGAATCGCGAGATGCACTCCGCGGCGCCCTCAGAACGTTCGATCGGCAGAGCAAGCAGTTCCAGATGGGCTATGAACTTGCTAAAGAACACAGACAAATCAAAATGCAAGGAGACTCATGACTGACAACAACGAACATTACGACGACAATTTGACCGCCGACGAAATCGAGGCGCTTGAGAAGAAGCAACTCAAGGACGCCTGTACCGCTTTGATACCACGAATGACAGAAGCAATAAAGCATGTTATGAGGACAAATCCAGAGTTTACCCTCGAATCACTTCAAGACATGCGTAAGCAAAAGATGATTTGCGATGTCGCATTTCTTCTTTCGTATGACTTTGAATCCGCCGAAGACCGACAGGAAACGATTGACGACATCAAGCGCGCTTATCCGTGGTTCGATCTCGTCCAGAATCTCGAGGATCTCAAGAACCTCAAGAGCATAACTGCCGAGGACCTACCGGTTGTCCAGCGCATTGCAGCGCAGTTGCTTGCAAAGAAAGAGAAGAATGGAATCTAACACGAACGAGGAAATCAAGACTGAAATCGTACCTGCCAGCAGTCCCGCGGGGGCAAGTGGAAAGACAAAGATCGTTCGCAGGAATCTTAGATCAGGTCTATTTCAACGCAAGCCAAAACCGCCGACTCCGGCAGAAGCCCAGCGCGCGATCGCCAGCAAACTGACGGAATCATTAGACGAGACCGGGAAGAGTCATGCCGCGGAAGTCCTTGATGCCCAACTCACGATTGCGAAGATGACCAATGTTGCGGACATCGGAACGTCATCGACCAAAGCGGCGGAGTTCGTTTTCAAAGCCGCAGGCATGTTGGCGCCTAATCCCGCTCCGCAACAGGAGAAGCCGCTGCAGATCGTCCTCAGCATCCCCATTCTCTACGATAAAGACGGCAATGAACGGCCGATAGAGCGGGACGAGGACAAGTACGTCAAGCCAAGCAAACCGTCGTGGCTACTGGATGGCAAATCCGACGGCAAGCAACCGCCGACGATTGAGGCGACATTTACTGAGGACAAGAAGTCCTAAATCCCTGGGCGTGCAGAAATCAGATCGATAATCTCTTGCATGTTGTCTGTGGGTCTAGACACCACAGGTATTTTGAGGCGCCCGAATTCACGTGCACAGTTGGGCGCGGCTCCGGTAAAGGCCACAATGACCTGCTTATGGTTCTGTTTACGAATGATTTTACAGAACTTCAAACCGCCTATCCCCGGATGAATGAAATCTGTCAAAACAGCATCGAAAGGACCATGATTTCGGTACTGCTTGAGCGCTTCATCATCGTTCCCGGTCAACACAGTCTCCCATCCAAGCTTAGCTAACCAAAGTTGAATAAGGGCCCGCATCGTCTCCTCGTCATCAACTACCAGGATTCTCATTTGCTGCCTCCCTCTTTTACCCGAGGCGATTGAGCTGAGCGCATGCTTTAACCTCGATGAACTGAAGGGACTCTAAACGATGGGGGTTTAGGGCGGGGTCGGCCGGCCAGGCGTCATCAAGGTGTTCGCACATCCACACTGATTCTTTGACTATCTGCTCGGCGTGTTTTGGGTCCCTCGCGAGCACAGGGCGTTCAAATACACGCCGAGGTTCGTCGTCTTCAAAGTGGTACGTAACCAAGTACCGTTTCACAACGTTCATTTGATCCGCCGTTAAAAGCCCGCATTCTTTCTATTTCCATCGGGTCCCCATTCATTTTGGGATTCCAGCCTTGTCTCCGTAGCGTCTTATACGAACAGCCCCATGCGCCGAATCTCGATTCATGGGGCTATTTTTATTTGTGCTACTGTATCGCCTTTTCACTAGGTTTGTGCCACAGTTCTTTTATGGTCGCCTTTTTTTCTAAATATTCTGTTTGTTCTTTAACGTACTGGGCAGCATACATGGAGCAGTTTTCGCAATACCCAAATTTGTCTAACTTTGAATGAGGACAGGCGCCGCAATGCTCGCAGCGTCCGGCTTTGTCTAGGACTAAGTGAGGGCAATCGTAACTTCTCAAAATCACGCCATTTGCTCCTTGACAAAGGCTTACATCAAGGGCCTCGGTCCCGTAGCGTCTTTCAAGTGCCTCGTCCCCAAAGAGGGTTCTCAATGGAGTTCATACCCGGTGGTTCAAACCTCAATGTAGAAAATATAACCTCGACTCTTCCGTAGCCCAAGGAATATCTATGTCGCCACAAACTGCGTGAAAATCCTCGTATCCGTAGATGCCAACCCAACCATCAAGGCAATTGCCTATTTCCAACCAGCTTGAGATATTCTCTCGTGTGAATTCGCCAATGAAACACAGATCAGCCTTGCTCAGTTCATGCCGGGACTGAACGAAGGTACTCAGGATTTCAATGTATGCACTCATGATTTCTTACTCGGTTCATGGGGCTATTTTTGTTTTGGCGGTTAAAACAGATCAGCGTATATTGAGTTGCGCTTTCCAGTGTGCCATGATCTGCCGTACCTCTTCATTTTGTTGCGCTTCTTCTTCAGTAAACCTGTGTTCTTTTACCTCCCATTTTTCTATTCCAAATAGTCTCTTAGCATAGTCTTCAGCCGCTTGTTTAGAAGAAAACCACTGCTCCTCATGATGGAAGCCTTTTGGGTTCAACTCGTGCTTGAATTTGGTCCCCCATACATACACATGCCACTGAGATGTTCGGTTTTCCATTTTGTTCCTCGCTTCACGAAACTGGTTTGATACGCGCTTGTGTCGGTCATGTTGCTCTGCAGGGAGTCGTGATCCTCATTGCTGCTCCTCGCCAACAGTACACCGCACTTTGGTGTGGACTTATCGGCCTTTCGGAGGGCGACCCAAACTTTAGTAATGCCCTTGGCTCAATCCCAGCCCGTAGCCTAGGCCCATCCGGCCCGATCGCGAGCCGCCAAAAGGAACCCCGACAACCCCGACGCCAAGATCTGAAGGCGTATTACGTACGCTAAAGCAATAGAGGTTTGAAGGGAGGAGATGCTGTGCTGACCCGGCTCTCCCTAGGGATCTAGGCGTAGGGGCCACGCGGTTGTCAGCAGACGTACGTAATACGGTCTGAGGTGCGGCCGGCGATCACGGCGAACGATCCAAAGACACAAGCGTACTACGTACAGTTAGCAGGTGAGTCAGCAAGGGAAGAGAATGCTTCGCCCTCCCCGTAGGGGCTTAGGGCTTTAGGGTCACGAAGGGAATTATGAACTTGAACTACTATCTGTATGCCATGCTTGATCCAAGAACAGCATTACCACAAAAGGGCCGGACTCCGATTCACGACTACTTACAGGCAGCCGAAGAAAGCAAAGGCTACGAGGTCAACTGTATAGATAGTCATCGATATAATCACACAGCTAAATAAACCATGAGTCACGGCATTCTTTAAGGCTTGAGCATAAGCTCCTAAGGATCAGCCGTTCGAATCGCCCTAGGGGCCTAGGGACCCCCGCTGCGTCTCACTTCTGCGAAATCTCCCACTCCGCGTACGCGCTTGTGATTGTCTGCTGGGCGGGGAGACTCGCCCTAGGGCCCTAGGGGCCGGCTCGCCACGAACCCGAGCCGCCCTAGTAACCGCAACCGGGTGACCAAAGGAACGTTTCAATTCAGGTGAACTGAGATATCATGGGTTTAGCCTCAGTATTGGCTTAGGAGTAAACCAGCCATTGAAAGTCGCTCTTTACGCTCGAGTTTCCAAGGTCAACAGTCATCAGGATCCAGAGGTTCAACTGCAGCCGCTTCGTGCGCTCTGTCAAGCCCGCGGATTCGAGGTAGTACGCGAATATGTAGACCACGGCGTCAGTGGTGCGAAAGAACGCCGGCCGCAACTGGATGAGCTCATGGCGGACGCTGAAAAGGGACGCAGGGACTTTGAGGCGGTCATGGTCTGGAAGTTCGATCGCTTTGCCCGCTCTGTCGAGCACTTGCTTAAGGCTCTGAAGGCATTCGATGCCCTGGGCATTGCGTTCATCTCTTTGACCGAGAGCATTGATACTTCGACGCCTTACGGCAAGATGGTATTCACAGTGCTGGGCGCGGTTGCTGAGTTAGAGAGATCACTCATCATTGAGCGCATCAAGGCCGGACTGAAGAAAGCGGCGAAGGAAGGCCATAGACCTGGGCCGAAGATCGTCGGCCGTCCGTCACGGACAACATTGTGGCGCCGGAGCAAAGCACAACAAGCGCAGGCGTAATTGGATGGTCGAATAAGACCCATTTACCCACCTCAGAAAAAACACGATTGAGAGCCAGTTCTCCCAACTCCATTCGAACAACAATACTCTTTGGTCCCTAGGGTCCGGGTTTTCTCTTGGCAAAAATCAATGCCCAGGTACACCGCGCGGAAGGGTCCTCCTGCGCAACGGCGGCGTCAATGTCGAGAATTTTTCTCGGCGTCCGTGCGACCGTATCCTGTACACCTAGGGCCCTAGGGCAAGGCATTGAAGATATCGACCTATCGTCGTCCGATTAGCCAGCTCTTTTTTTGCCGCGTCGGGCGAGCTTCGCAGGATCCCTAGCAGGCTGCTGAAAAACTACTCCTAATCCACAGCCGAACTATGGTACGAGAAGGCATGCGAGGAGACGATCAGCAGCAGAATCATATGTTCAGTTACTTGTCGCCCGAGATGCGCGTTCGCCAAGATCATCCGCTGCGCGCTATCCGAGCGATGGTGGACGAAGTCCTCACTCAACTCTCGCGGCGGTTCGACACAATGTACGCCCGCGTGGGCCGTCCGTCGATTGCGCCCGAGAAATTGTTGCGAGCGCAGTTGCTGCAAATGTTGTACTCGATCCGCAGCGAGCGCTTGCTGATGGAAGAGATGGACTACAACCTGTTGTTCCGTTGGTTTGTGGGGCTGAACGCGGATGATGACGTATGGGACGCGACGGTGTTCACCAAGAATAGCGACCGCTTGCTGGAGGCCGACATCGCGAAAGAGTTTCTGGCGCGGGTGGTGGAGCAAGCGCGGGCGAAAGGTCTGACGTCGGATGAGCATTTCACAGTCGACGGCACGCTGCTGGAAGCGTGGGCGAGCGCCAAGAGTTTTCAGCCCAAGGATGGGAAACCGTCGCCGCCGGACGATCCGGGCAATCCCACGGTGAACTTTCGTGGCGAGCGGCGATCGAACGAGACGCATGAGTCGAAAACTGATCCCGAGGCACAGCAGGCGCGCAAGAGTGAGGGGAAAGAGTCCAAGTTGAGTTACAGCGGGAACCTGTTGGTGGAGAACCGCAACGGACTGATCGTGGACGCGGAAGTCTTCCAGGCCAACGGAACGGCGGAACGCGACGCGGCCCTGGTGATGCTGGAGCAGATTCCGGGAACGAAGCCTGTGACGGTGGGCGGCGACAAAGGGTTTGACACGCGCGGGTTTGTGGCCGAGTGCCGGAATCTGCGGGTGACGCCCCACGTCGCGCAGAACCACGCCCGACCGGGCGGAAGCGCGATTGATGGCCGCACCGCGCGCCACCCTGGATATGCGCTCAGCCAAAGAAAGAGGAAGCGGATCGAAGAATGCTTTGGCTGGTTGAAGACGATTGCGCTGATGCGGAAAGTGCGCCATCGTGGGGTCTGCAAAGTGGACTGGATCTTTACCTTCGCTTGCGCGGCCTACAATCTGCTGCGCATGCGAAACTTGGTGGTGGCTGCAGTTCCGGCGTTGTAAGTCAGAGTCGACGTGTGTCTCGCGCAGCATCGAGTTAGAAGCAGCAGTCGAAAAAACACCGGAAATCGAACCCATCGACATCATCAACGATGAGCAATAAAAAGAAAAACCCGCTGCACCTCAATTTTTCAGCAGCCTGCTAGGGGAAAAGCTGGGCATCCCTTTCCCGAAGCTTGAATAGCCACGCTATTCATCCGCCATTTCGGATTGTTTCTAAAGCGAAGATGGTGAAACCAACCCGCACTCTTTGCGAGGGGGGCTTTCACCACGCTAACTAGCTACCTGATTGCGGCAAGCGGTCCTAGTCGCCTCGAACTCGGTCATCGCCATCACGTCGGCCGAGGTTACGATCACGATGATCACGATTCCGCATGTCGCGATCACCATCACTACGTTCTCGATCCCGATCTCGGTATTTGTTGTCCCAAGTGTAACCGTGATAGTTGGAATAGCGTTGGGTATACACGGACGTATTATCGTCGCGGCTCTTGCTCCACTCTTGATTTTCTGCGAAGGCGCCAGCACTGAGTCCGATGGCCAGTGCTGTTGTTGCCATGATCCATTTGCGGACTGTCATATGACCCTCCAATTCCTTACTGATTTCTTGTTCCAGCAGATTGGATTAGAGTGGACTAGCGAAAGCACGTAATGATTTGTCACGGGATTGTTAAGGGTTGTGAAGGAACAATGGCGGCGGTAGCTCGATGGCCAACGATGTAAGCTGCTGACTGGAGGCCATCTCATTTGGCCTCGAAATCAAATGGGGGGTCGAGAAGCAGCGCACGAGCATGGCGGACAGGCATGCCCACGTTTGTATTCCGCCGAAGGCGTAATACTTCTGTGATCTTCTTGCTGCGACCCTGTAAGGGTACTGTGATGGCACCGAACACAGTTGGGTCTAGAGCCTTCGAATGATGAATCTTCTGACGCGCCTCCCCTCTTGGATTACCTCCCACTGGAGAACCAGTGCGGCGGTCGCTGCTGCCATTGGAATTGCTGTAGTGTGCCGACGGTCGCTTGAGACAGATACGGCACGCGCCGAACGTGCCCAACGAATGAAGGAAAAACAGGTTCGAGCCCTCGCTGACAGAATCTCAAGCTATGGCCGAAGAGTCCATGGTTGCTACCCAACCGGGGACGTGGTAGTTGGCGAGAACGATTTGGCAGCACAACTTCGAAAGCGTCCGGACATTGTCGGGACAGCATTGAACCTACTGCTTGGAGAACAGAAGGTCCAGAAGGCTCCCCTGAGTGGGTATTGGAAGCTGAACGTTTAATCATCTCTTAACCGACGATGTCGCGCAGCAAAGCGCGGGCCGCTCGACCGGCGAGATGGGCGAAGGTAAGGGCAAAGCAACAGAAGAAAGCGTTATTATGTAAAGCCGCATCACAATACGGTCCATGGGGTTTCCGGTTAGACACTCGATCGCGGTGCTGATTTTGTGCGGACTTGCCTCTTACCCATCGGCGGCGCAGCGGGAAATTCAGAAGCATCCAACGGGCGAGAATGTCAGTGGAGATGAAGGCAAGGTTGCCCCTCACACATTGACCCTAGATGACGGCTTAGCGGTGATTGCCGCCGTCCTTGGCTCCAGCGTTCACCTTCGTGCCAAGCGTGATTGTTCGCACCTCGTACACGCAATATATGAACGCGCCGGCTTTCCCTACAGCTACGTAGACTCTTCCGATCTCTATGTCGGAACCCCGGATTTTAAGCGAGTGACTCATCCACAACCTGGAGATCTGGTTGTTTGGCCTGGGCACGTTGGGATCGTGATCAATCCTTCAGAGAAGGTCTTCTTTAGTGCAATGCACTCTGGACCAGGCATCGACGCTTTTGATACACCTTATTGGAAGCGACGAGAGCCAGCTCGCTTTTACCGTTACGTCAAACGCGGTCCTGTGCAGAATGCGAGCAAGGCCCGAGATCGTGTCTTACTGACACATCAGAGCAAGTAGCCGCCAGGCAAGAGAGGGGTACTCCTAGCACAAAGCATCGCCGAAACTCGCGATTCCTCACACCGCGAGCAAACCATTACTCGACAGAGCCCATCACAGCTGTCGAATCAGGAGGTCAGGATGGAACACACTATTTCTACTGAAGACCTAAAAACTAAGCTAGACCGCAAAAGCTCTGTCAAAGTCGTCGAGACGCTCGCGCCAGAACGCTACGGCGAAGCCCACATTCCCGGAGCGCTGAACATCCCCCCGGAGCAGATCAAAGACCTCGCTCCGAAGCTGTTGCCCAACAAGGATGTTGAGATCGTCACCTACTGCGCAAACACTCATTGAAACGCCAGTCAATACGCCGCCCGTGAATTGGCGGCGATGGGGTACACCAACGTGGCGCACTATCCAGAAGGAAAGCAGGGATGGATGGAGGCGGGGTTGCCTGTAGAAAAAGCTCCTGCCTAGACATACTGCCCCGCCCACTCTTTCTGGAATCAGGTGTATGCGTTAAACATTGATCGAGTTTGCGCCCGCAATTCGTAAAAATGCTCCGATCGTTGGGGCTTGCCTAGTCGTGGTCGGAGGAAAGGACAAACAAGCGGAATCCCTGGCGAAGCGGTCAGCCACGCAACGGCAGCATAAGCGGGCTATTCACAATTGGAAACCCTCAGATCTACCTGGTTGGCTCACCCGTGATGTGTACGTCAAACAAATTCAGCCAGCGCTGGCTGGCGTTGCGAAGTCCCGAATACGCTTAGCACTTGGGGTGAGCGAACCTTACTCATCAGATATTCGGGCGGGCAAGCGCGTCCCGCATCCGAGGCACTGGCAGGCGCTGGCGGAACTGGTTGGCGTTTCGGCGGGTGTGTAGAGCAACCCGTTTTCATGTCAGCACGTACTTCCGTGGCGGTGACCTGTTTCTCCTTGCTGTCGACGGCTGTCATTAACAATTCTGAGGGACATGGCTGAACCCACTACTTGACGTGTCTGGATATGTTGTTTAAGTGCCAACGTGCGTTGAGAAATTTTTCTAAAAAACCACGCGCAAGGCCAGCTGAACTGATCGCGGTCCCCCTGCACGGTACAACGGACTCAACGTGCCCGGACCATTGGCCAGGGTGGCGGGTGGAACACCGAACGCCGGGTTGGGAAAGAACGGTGGAGAATACTCTCCGAGGGCGCCGACGGGATTAGCAAAAATGGGGTGGTTGAAGCAATTGAAAGCCTCGGCACGGAGCTGAACTTTTGTCCGCTGACTGAAGCTGAACTGTCGTTCCACTGCGGTATCTAATTGGATGACTCCGGGACCCACCAGCGCATTACGGCCAAGCGTCCCTTCAATGGGTGCGGTCGGAATGCTGAATGCTGCCGGATTAATACGGCTTCCGCCCGGTGCACTTGGGTCTTTCAGGTAAAACGGTACACCGACGACCCGGTCCGGGTGTAGCGGAATCGGAAGCGGAGGCACATCATCGCGCAAAACGAAAATATCTACAGGCTGGCCAGTTCGCGCAGTGAAAATTCCGCTGAGCCTCCAGTTGCTTTCGAGCCGCCGCAGTGCACCATTGTTGATCGCCGGAACAGCAAAGCTGAACCCGGCATTCAGCGAGTGCCGGATATCGAAATCTGAAGATCCGCGATAGTGTTGTCCCGGCACAATGTCGTAAGGAATCAGTCCGGCGTTATCTGTGGAGGCGTTATCGATCGAATGCGCCCAGGAATAGGAAGCCAGCAGCTGGAGGCGTGTGCTGATCACCCGCCGGAATTGCAACTGGAGAGCGTGATAGTCGGAAGCGCCGTGGTTGGTAGTGATCCATATGGAGGAATCAGGGAAATCAGCGTTTGGACTAAAGACGAACTCCTGCCAAAGCAATTGCCGGCCGGCAGCGCCCACGTACGATGCCGTCAGGCTCTGGGGACCGAGGTTCTGCTGGATGGAGAGGTTCCACTGAAACGTCCGCGGGAGTTGGTGGTTCGGAGCGAAGACGTTGAACCCGCTACTAAACGGTGGCGTGAGTGAGACAGTCAGCGGAGGGGTCGACTGAGCCGTTGAAGGTGGATAGGGGGTGTCAAAGAAGCTAGTGCTCCGAAAGTGGGGAAAGGAATTCGCCGCAGCGCCGATGGTACCGTAGCCGAGGTCGTAGAAAACGCCAAAGCCACCACGCAATAGAGTCTCACGACCGGTGCGGCTGGACAATTGATACACCGCCCCCAGTCGCGGAGCGAAACTCGCATAGCTCGTCTTATAAAGCGGCGTCCCCGGTGGGGCTAGCGCCAGATTGGACAGGTTGTTCAGCGACTCCAGTGTGAAGAGTTGCTGCCCCGCGGTGGCATGAGGTGGCGGACTGAATTCCCAGCGCAACCCATAGTCGATGCTTAGCTTGGGCCTTGCACCCCAATGATCACCGGCGAACAAAGAAAGATTGTTGAACGCTAATCCCAGGGCATCGCGGCTTCCTACTATCAGCAATGATTCGCGCTCAGCAAGGGCATCCGCCATGGTGTCAAAAAAGTTCTGAGACCCATACTGCCTTGGCCCGAAGGTGGGAAAGATTCGGCGGTAGTCTGCCCCAAGTTTCAGTAAGTGCGCTCCCTTGAGCATGGTGAATGTGTCGACCATGTTGACCTGACGCTGAGGGTTCTCCGCACCCCGCCCCAAGAAGAAGGGCGATCCAGCAACCGAGAAATAGAAGGATGCGTTGGATTCAGAGGTCCCGGGAAAAGGGAAAATCAGCGGATCGGGCGGGCGCTGCGCGCCTCCGATGGGATCGAATTGGGTCGAGTCCGCACCCCAGACGTGGGTGTAGTTAGCCCGAACGTCGTTGAAAATTCCTTCGTGCAGGGTTGACGTCGCCGCAAACGTGAATGTCTCAGTGGTGAATTCGCCGCTATCTAGTTCGCTCAAGTTTCCCGTTCTCGTGCTCGTAGCCGAACTGGAATATCCATAGCGAGCAAAAAGTTTGAAGTTCGAGCCCACCATCTGGTCAAGACGGAGGCTGCCCGAATCGAGATTGGTAAGAGACCCGTACGCTGCAGAAAACTGAGCGAGCATGCTCGCCGGATCGACTGAGCCGTTCGGGATCGGATATGCTTGGAACAGTTCCCGTATAACGCCCGGCGCAGCCTCGCGCGCCTCCAGAGAAGGGACCTCAACCATCGCAAATTGCGGTAGCAGCAGCCGAAGACCCTCGTAGGATGCGAAGAAAAAAGTGTGGTTGGGCAAGATTGCCCCTCCGAATGTGCCACCGAAATCGTTCTGGTGGAGGGCCTGCCTGGGAAGACCCTGGTGATTGGTGAACCAGTCGTTCGCGTCCAGAGCATCGTTGCGAAAGTAGTCGAACACGCTTCCGTGGAATTCATTCGTACCAGAACGCGTGACTATCTGCACCTGACCACCTGGCATCCGCCCCAACTCGGCCGGGTAACTGGAAGTCTGCACCCTGAACTCTTGGAGGGCATCGAGCGCCACCATATTGTTTGTTCCACCGAAGATGTTAAATCCCGGATAGGTGCCGGCGAGCTGCGGATCGACAGTCACACCGGCGCTCGATCCGATGTAAACGTTCGCGCTCAGGCCGTCGACCGTAAAGTAATTAGCGTCATCCCGCTGCCCGTTAACGCTGAATTGTCCTGTGCCCGATGTGGGGGCAGTACCCGGGATGAGGAAGATCAGCGCTTGCAGGCTGCGACCATTTAACGGCAACTCCTGAACGAAGTCCCGGTTAATCACCGTGCCTACTGCGGCCGAGTCGGTTTGTACTGCAGATGCCTCGTCCTCCACCCGGACGCTCTCTTCCCGAAGTGGTGGCGCCAGGACGAAATCCATTCGCGCAATCTGACCCACCTCCAGGAACACTGGTGCGCGTGCGGCGGTGCGAAATCCCGCCGCCTCAACCGTCACTCGGTAAGAACCTGGGGCGAGGAATGGAAAATCGTATCGGCCCGTCTCGTTTGACAGGACGGCTTGCTTGCTGTCTCGTTCGGGATTGTGCAGGATGACCCTGGCGTGTACAACTACTGCACCGGAAGAATCGGAAACCGTACCGCCCAGCTCAGCTGTCTGTCCCGATGCGGACACAGAACACAGCAAAAAGGCACCGGCGACGATGACGACCTTTCTCAAGGAGCAGTTTCCCTGGGTCTCAAAAGTTTTCGAGCAACCAGGCGTTGGCTCGGTATTCCAGATTGGAAAAAGCAATTCGCTTCCCATCAGGGGAGATTGCGAGAGATCCTAGAACAACGTTAGAGTCGGCCCACAGCTTCCTTGTCTGTCCATCAAACCCCAGATACGTCAGTTGCCCCCCACTGCCTACCTCCTGCGCGATCAGCAGTCCCCGACCATCCGGGGTCCACACCAGCGAAGCGACCCGGCCGGGGTGAGGTACACGGGCGATGCGGGTGGCGTATGGTCTGTCGAATTCGACCAAGCGGATACCGTTCGGCCTCGCCTGGTTATCGTCCCAAATCGCCACCTCTGTGCCGTCAGGCGAAAGCTCCCACCGGCATCTGGGGAACGGAAGAACCGCAAGCTGGCGCGGGTCACCGCCCATGGGATCGAACGACGTGAAAACCAGCTCGTTTCCGCGCGATTCTCCGAGGACGCAGGTCACGCCAAGGGTGCGTGGGCATCGAAAACTTGCATAGGCTGCGGCATGCAGCACCGTCTGCGACGGCCCGCCTTCAACCGGTATGCGCTTCAGCACAAGCGGCTTGGGCTGGAGCACGAGACCTTCGTAAGCGGTATAAAGCAGGGTCCCACCGTCCGCCGTCAACGATGCTTCCACGACACCCATGTCGGAAATCCTGCTCACAGTTCTTGTTTGCAGGTTGAAGAGGTGCAACGCCGAACCGGCAAGGAAAAGGCCTTTTCCATCAGGAGTCCAACCGACCGGTGCATCACCGGAATCGGTGATTGCCGTCGACCCCTCGAGTCCCTTCTTGTTAAAGTCTGCCAGAAGCAACTTAGTGCGGAACTCACGGCGCACAAAGCTCATTCGACGGCCGTTGGAGGTTGCTGCAAGTTGGCCGGGAAGAAAATCGAAACCAGCCCATTGGGTGATTGGGGTGGGAAGGCTACTAGCCCGTCCGTCCACAGAGACTGATATCACCCACAGATTGTTGTTGCCGCGTTCGGAGTTGTTCGGGAAAACCATTCGCCCGTCGGGCAGCCACCAAGGTGCCGCCGCTGCTCCCGAATAGACCGTGGTGGTGGAGCCCCCGTTGGCAGGGTAGGTCTCGACTGCTGCCAACACACTCGTCGGGCCCTGCCAGTGGTGTGTTGAGGCGAGGCGTGATCCGTCCGGCGACCAGGCCGGCCGAGAGAACATCTCATCGTTACCAGCTTTAACAATAAGCCGCGGTTTTTCGCCAATATCGGCAATCCACAATCCATTATCGGCATAGGCGATCTGGGAGCCATCAGGAGATACAGAGATGACCTCCTCTTGATCCAGGATCTTCAATGGCTGGCCGCCCAATATGGAAACCATCCAGCAGCCGGTCCCTGTCGTCGCGGCAAAGCGCGTCGAATCCGGAAACCATGCGACGCTACTCACGCTCGACTCGGAGGGAACGGCCACAGGATGTGTGTCTTCGGTGGACAGCTCTCTGACAAAAACGCCGTGGGCGTCGGCAAACACGATCCGCTCACCATCCGGGGAAATTGCTGCCGTAGACACGGGAAGATCGAAGCTGCGGTGGGTCAACTCGCGAGCTGTCAGCCGAGCTGGACTGCGAACGCCACGAAGCGCCAAGCCGAGCAGCACCAGGCCAAGCACGCCAGCCAATACGCTCAATCTTTTCGCCAGCAGCCACCAGAAGCGACCGGCCTGCACTGGGTGCAACTCGGTGAGTACAGTGGGGGTGAGGACCTCCTTCTCCGCCGAGGTAGCGCCGGGGCTGCCAGTGATATCGACTTTGTTGTCGCTTGCCGCAGTATGCACCGGCGGGTCAGCAAGGAGTTCTACGGGCGCGCTGAAGCGGTAGCCGGCGCGCGTTCGCGTCTCGATGAACCGGGATGCTTCTGCTGAATCCGCCAAGGCTTCCCGGATCTTGTTGATCGAGCGGTGCACGCCGTGTTCGTAGTCCACGAATACGTCATCGGGCCAGAGCTCGCGGCGAATCTCATCCCTGGTAAGGAACTCGCCGGGACGGGAGAGGAGTAACGCCAGCAATCGCCCTGGCTGGTCTTGCAGGCTGATGCATCGGCCGTACTTCCGCAGTTCTCTCGTGCGCAGGTCGAACTCGAAAACTGCAAAGCGGACCTTGCTGGCCGCATTGGTGGCTACGGTGGACAACGTTCCGCACCCGTCTCTGGGACTCACCCCTACGTAACGTGATACGGAGTCTAGCACACCAGAAACCATAGGAGGTAAAACCCTCTCCCCAGGCGCGCGACACAATATCTTTTGTTTGTTGGAGTTACCGGAGGAGGGTTTGAGGAGTGTTGGAGCATTGACGGGCAACGGGGCTTTGTTGCAGTGTCGCGGCACGGGGGTGAGGACCCTCAATAATGAATGAGGAAAGGATTGCATCCCATGATCTCCCGCCACATGAAACGCAGGCGCTGGGCAACGGCAGCCCTGATCGTGCTACTCGCTCTCCCCGCGGCCATTGTCTCGTCAGCGAAAGCAGCAGCAAAAAGTACTAACCCCGCGGTTACTTCGACCCTTTTCGATAGTGATCCAAACTTGAACTCGCTCTTGGTACAAAGCGATGACGGCACTGAAACTGGATCTGCCACCTACGTGACCAGTTCCACGACGGGCGTCATCAGCGAGATTGACGGATATCAGCTGGATGAGTGGGATCTGTGGTTGCAAAACTCGTCTCGCGGCTTTTACCTGACACTTGAAACCACCACCGGCTCACCTGTCGCAGGCCTGCCGGCTGGCCGTTACTTCTATTCAGGTCGCTTGGTCAGTCGCTGCTTCGACCCAACCGGCGTCACAACGAATACCTACCCGTGGTTCAGCATCCAGGGAGCCGACGTCAATTGTGCGATGCGGGTCAACTTCACCTATGGCGGTACGCAATACACTTTGGTGATGGGCCCCGGATATAGCGGGACAGGGAAGGCGCTAGTGACCTGCAATTCAGCAAACACCAGGGGTTCATGCGTTGACTGGACGATCTTCCCCAACCTGACTGCGGCAAACCCGACCGTCGCGTACCTGTATTCGATCGGAAAGGGCGGAAAGGAGGTATTCGTTGCTGCTTGCCAACTCAGGTACCGGATGCACGTCACATACCCGTAATGCTTTGTTGCATGGTCGTGCACGGCCCACAAGCGGGTGTAGCATTCGTGCGCGCTACCCAGCTGAACCCACTATCCGCCCCGCTGAATGAAGTTTGGCTGCTGCGTTCTTGGATTGTCCTCCGAGAAAACAAGCGTTGCGTGAGGTGTGCATATGAATCGCATAAACCCTCCGTTCGTCGTATTGACGATCGTGCTGGCATTGTGCTGCGGAGCGGTGGGCCAGAAGTTCGCTTATGTGGCAAACACAAATTCCGACTCTGTATCAGTAATTGATACTGCGAGCTACACCGTCGTGACCACAATACCGGTAGGGTCGATTCCGCACGGGGTGACCATCACCCCAGACGGAAGGCACGCCTATGTGGCAAATTACGGTTCCGGCACCGTCTCAGTGATCGACACATCCAGCAACACGGTTACTGCCACCGTGGGTGTCGGCGCGGGCCCCTATGGCGTAGCCATCTCTCTCGATGGAACCCACGCGTATGTGTCGAATGGGAACTCTAGCACCGTCTCAGTGATCAACACATCCAGCAACACGGTGAGTGCCACTGTTGCAGTTGGTGCACAGGCTGCTGGAATTGCGATTACTCCCGACGGAACCCGAGTCTATGTGGACAACGAATTTGCTGGCTCCGTCTCAGTGATCGACACTTCGAGTAATTCTGTAGTCGCCACTATAGCGGTTGGACCTTACCCCGTCGGCATCGTCATCAGTCCTGACGGAACCCGCGCTTATACTGCCGTTGGACAAGATCAGAACACGAACGGATCGGTTGCCGTCATCGATACCGCAAGCAACACCATAACCGCTACGGTGCAGGTTGGGCCAGCACCTACTCTCTTGGCCATCACTCCTGACGGAACGCGTGTCTATGTGGCCAACAATGTCTTTCCTCAGGCCACCGGCACGGTCTCAGTAATCGACACCGCGAACAACGTCGTAACTTCCACAGTGCCGATTGGGCCGGGCGGAGCCTATGCAGTCGCAATCTCCCCAGATGGAACGCGTACCTGGGTCACGAATATTGATGCCAATTCAGTGTCAGTGATCAACGTGCCCACAAATACGGTAATTACTGCGATAGCAGTTGGCGCAGCCCCCCAAGCAGTCGCCATCACGCCATTTCTTGACTCGGATACAGGACTGGCCAAACTGGTTGGCGGCAACGCTTTCACTGGCAACCAAACGGTAAACGGCAACGTTGCCGCGAGCGCGTTCGTGGGCGATGGGTTCGGCATACTGAACCTGAACCCGGCAAACCTCGCATCGGGCACTGCGGCCATCAATATTACAGGCATGGCTGCGTCGGCGCTGAACGCGAGCAACGCCTTGAACCTGGGAGGCGTAGCTGCAGGCAATTACGCGCGTCTCGATATCGGTAACGCTTTCATCGGAAACCAGTCTGTAACGGGCAATCTGAGCGCTTCAGGTAACTTGGCCACCGGCGGATCTGTAACGATCGGGAGCGGGACTCCAATAGTAGAGCATCTGTCGTATACCCTTAACCTTAGCAACGTAGTCGTGGCTCCAGCCACATGTACTACATTTCCCTCTCCGATTTTATCAACCGCAGGAAGCGACGGAGACAGCCTAGTGCTAGGTGTGCCCGATTCATTGGTGAACCCCACAAAGACAGGAGCGGGTATTCTCAACTATTTCGCCTGGATCAGCCCGACCCCAGGCAACCCGTCGATCAATACGATCACAATTCGGGTTTGCAACCTCAACCCTAACGGCCCGAAGATGAAAGCCGGCGTTTCGGGCGCGATTCGCGTGGATATTTGGAAGCACTAAAGTGCTCAGTTAAGACTTATTTTCTGGGTAACCACACCCATTCAGCTGGGCCCTTTTTGTTCTTGGGGACATTGTGCTCAGCTGAAACTCTTAGGGTTGGACATCCCAACACCTCCGCCCCGCTTTCGTGCACACACTCTCGATCTCTGACACGCCCGCGCTAGCGTCCCCGCCCCGCGCCCCGGTCCCATGCGCGCACGCTCTCTAGATCGACGCTCGTCAATCTCACACACGCACACGCATATCGCTCGGACCAGCATATGTAGAGGGCGAAACGAACGTCATAGCACTATAACCAGCATAAACACTAGCTAAAACTCATGGCACTCGAAGCGTCAGGGGCAACGTGTGGGCGACCCCCCCTATACTCCCGGCTTCGCGTTGACTTCTCTCCGTAGCGTCCCTAACATGGCAGCCCGGAGCAGGTCCACTCTTGATCGGCCAAACCATTTCGCACTACCGCATCGTAGAAAAGCTGGGCGGCGGCGGGATGGGTGTGGTGTACAAGGCCGAGGATGTGAAACTGCACCGCTTCGTGGCCCTGAAGTTCCTGCCCGATGAGGTCGCAGGAGATTCCCAGTCCCTCGCCCGTTTCCAGCGTGAAGCGCGGCCGCGTCAGCCCTGAATCACCCCAATATCTGCACGATTTACGAAATCAGCGAGCAGGACGACCAGCCGTTCATCGCCATGGAGTTTTTGGACGGTCAGACCCTCAAGCACCTGATTGGCAACCGTCCCATGGAACTGGAGATGCTGCTGTCGCTGGCCATCGAGATTGCCGATGCACTGGACGCGGCACATGCGAAGAGCATCGTTCACCGTGACATCAAGCCTGCCAACATCTTTGTGACCGAGCGTGGCCACGCCAAGGTTCTGGACTTTGGGTTGGCGAAGGTGACGGCAGGTGGGGCGAAGCCTGGGTCCGACGCGACCGAAACCGGTACAGCGGAGCCACACCTGACAAGTCCGGGTGTTGCGGTGGGTACGGTGGCCTACATGTCGCCGGAGCAGGTGCGGGCCAAGCAACTGGACGCCCGAACCGACCTGTTTTCCTTCGGAGCGGTGCTCTACGAGATGGCGACAGGGGCGTTACCGTTCCGTGGTGAAAGCTCGGGAGTGATCTTCCGCGAGATCCTGGATCGCGCCCCGGTTCCAGCCGTGCGGCTGAATCCTGATCTTGCCTGCCGAACTGGAACGCACCATCAACAAGGCGTTGGAGAAAGATCGC
>CAVOII010000008.1:0-40405 GCA_963696025.1 uncultured Acidobacteriota bacterium | reverse complement strand
ATACAGGGCGGTTGTGTTTGGACTTTGATGGCGGAGCAGTTCGCCGATCTCGTCGAGGGAAACTTCTTGCCCGAGCAGGTTCGTGGCCAGCGTATGGCGGAACAGATGCGCTCCCTTGCGAACAGAATCGACGCCAGCGTCTATCAGCGCCCGTCTCACGATGCTGGAGACGGTGATGGAGTGTGCAAAACCACGCACCGGAGCTCGATGTCGAAGAAAAACTCGGCGACAGGTAGACCATGGGCGGCCGAAGCGCAGATAGCTTGCGATGGCTTCGCCGACGTCGCATGGCAACGGCATCTGGGCCACACGTCCACCTTTGCCATGGATCGTGATCCGACCGTTGTCCCAATCGATATCATCCAATCCCAGCGCAACGATCTCGCAGGCTCTCAGACCCAAGCGGGCGAGCAGCAAGAGAACGGCGTAGTTCCTTTTTCCCCGTGGGGTTTCCCGCTCGCAATGATCGAGAAGCTGTTGAACTGTGCCGGCTGGTAGAAACTTGGGGAGGGTAGAAAGAGACCACATGGCTACCGGCAGCACGCATCCTGCAAGGTCGATGGGAATCTCTCCCTGGTGCCGCATGTAGCGTAGGAGAGAGCGAAGAGCGGTCACCAGCAACTTCGCACGCCCCGGGCTTAACTGATGGGCGCGGTTTTGGACAAAATCCGTTACATCCTTGGCGCAAAGTTCGGAAAGGTTTAAGTCTCCATTGCCGAAGCGGGCGGACAAAAACTGCTCAGCAAATCGGACAAAGTACAGCAATGTGGCTTCCGCGAGGCCGCGCTCCCGGAGGAGGTAGCGCCGGTAATCAACAATAAATCGCTGATGACAGGTCCCGGGTTCAGACGCCTTCGCCACTGTCACGCCAATTTGTCGCAGCATCGCGAGAAGCCGACGGAGGGTAGCAGATTCGCAGCTGTGGACAACGCCCGGATCACATTTTCAGGAACCGGTTCACCGCAGCTTCATCTACTTGGTGCAAGTCAAATTGCCGATCGCGGAGCCATTTGCTGAATCTAGCGATCGCGTACATCTGCATTGGAGCGGGTGACGGCAAGAAGCCCTCTTGCTCAATGTGTTTTAGGTATGCGTCGAGATAGCGAGCCAGCGGGCCTACCCGAAGCCGTTGCAGCAGATTGGGATCGATGAAAGTTTTCATCTCTCCACTATCTCTTGCCCACCACTCCGATTATGCCGAACCGTTTACGGGCTTCTCCTTTAACCACGCTCTCACTGCGGTGGAACTCGGCATAATCCGGAATTCGGCATAGCGCCGCAGATCGTGCGGCGCCAACTTCGCCACTCCGATACGTCTGGCGGATTCCTTCACAATGTGCCAAACCGCCTTTACCGTCATCCCATCTCCCCATGTCTTTCCTACTTTGTTGACCCGACGGAACAGTCTTCCTCGATCAATGGCGGCAGCGGCGAGCCAATCGTCGAGTTCGGCTCTCGCCCAATCGGGAACGGGAACCGTTCGAATGTGGCCTCCCTTTCCAACCAGATCCACAATGGCCCAGTGCTCTTCGCGCTGCTGGAGGTGATCCAAGGTCAAAGCCAAAGCTTCATGTCTCCTCAAGCCACACGCGAGTAGCAATGCGAGCAAGGCCCGGTCACGTTTTCCTTTCAGTCGCTGCCGATCGGGTGCTTGCCAAAGCGCATTGCCTTGCTCTGCCGTTAACCAGTTCCCGAGGCGAATGCCCAGCTTCTTCACCCCTTTGACGCGACGAATCCCGGCCGCCAAATCGGTGCTGAGAAGACCGCAGTCGGCTGATTCGTATGCGAGCCGGCGCACGGCGCCAAGACGCAGATTGATGGTTCCGGGAGCGAGTTGACGGGATTCGAGATGAGAGCGATAGCGCAAGACCACGATCCTGTTGAAGGCCAAGCGCGGTTCCGAACAATACCAGTCAACGAACTCATCGATGGCGTGACGATAACTCCGATTTGCGTCTGTCGAGTTGAGGCTGTTCAACACCGCGGCCTTGGCGTGCTCAAGGTCGGGCAAGCGCAGGATGGACTTGGTACTGTTGCGTCTTCTTCTGGAATTTGACTTCTGCTTCATGACCGGTGGCCTCCGTGCCACCGATCAATGATCAGAGTAGTGCCGCGACTGTAAGGTGAGAGTTGCCCGTCACTCAGGCGCGAGACGGTCTCTATAACGGCAAATGCAAGCCATTTGACTCCAAATACATCCACTACTTTTCCAGACCAATCGTCACGCTGTTTGGTCAACCACCTTCATTTGTTCTTCATTCATCCGTCCACCGTGCACTTGGATTTTAGACACAGCGCTTTCGATTTCACGAAGATCCGCAGGCGTCAGCTGAACATTGATTGCTCCTACGTTCTCGTTTAGGTGATCGATGTTGCGTGTGCCGGGAATCGGAACAATGAATGGCTTTTGCGCGAGCATCCAAGCGAGTGAAATTTGAGCCGGTGTTGAATTTTTCTTCTCAGCAAACCGTCTGATCAAATCAACAATCGGCATATTTGCTGCTATGTTTTCAGGAGAAAAGCGCGGAAAGCCAGATCGCATGTCCATTTTCGGGTCGAACTTGGTTCGAACATCTATTTTTCGAGTGAGGTGCCCTTGTCCAACCGGACCACATGGAACGAAGCCGATTCCGAGCTCCTGACAAGTCGCGAGCACGCCGTTGTTTTCCGGGTCTCTTTGCATCAGCGAGTATTCAGTTTGCACGGCGCTCACGGGTTGAACGGCATGCGCTCGGCGGATTGTTTTTGCACTCGCCTCAGAGAGACCGAAGTGCAAGACTCTTCCAGCCTTGATCAGATCCTTAATGGCAGCAGCTACGTCTTCGATTGGCACTTTCGGATCGACCCGGTTCTGGTAATAAAGATCAATGTGGTCCGTTCTGAGGCGCTTCAGTGACTCCTCAACCACTTTCCTGATGTGCTTTGGTTGACTATTCAGAGTGCCGCCATGCTCGTTGTCGAAGCCAAATTTGCTGGCGATAGCAACCCTGTCGCGAATCGGTGCGAGCGCTTCTCCAACCAGTTGTTCGTTGGCATATGGGCCGTAGACTTCGGATGTATCGAAGAATGTGACGCCTTTGTCGTGGGCTGCGCGAATGACCTCAATGCCTTGGTTTTCGTCCGCGGCTGGTCCGTAATTGGCGCTAATACTCATGCACCCAAATCCCATTTCCGAGACTTCTAAATTTTCCGAGTTTTCTTGTTTTCATGGTGTTTCTTCCTCTATTAATTATTGCGGCTTTGCGGCTCCCTTGTAGTCGCGCGAAGATGGCCGTTGTTAAATTGCAATATCACCATCTTTCGCCCAGCGCTCGTGGAGTCCTCTCTTTGTTGAGTCGCGACGGCTATTTCTGCCGCTTCTCAAAGACTTCCTTTACGACGGGAAGAGCAGAGAACGCATTCGGCCAGCCCGCGTAGAAAGCGATGTGCGTCACAACTTCGGAGGCCTCTGACTGGGTCAGGCCGTTGTCCATGGCACGGTTCACGTGATACGTAATTTGCAGGACCTGGCCCGAAGCTATCAGTTCGCTCACCGTCACAAGGCTGCGGTCACGGGGTGCGAGCGCAGGCCGCAGCCACAAATCGCGGAAGAGTAGGTCGGTGGTGTTCTGGACAAGACCCGGCGAGACTTTCCCGAAGTTGTTGCTTACCTGGGTGGCTCGTTGCGCCTCAGCCTCTTCGTTTAGCGGCATCAGTTTGTCCTTCGCGAATGGCAGTTGATCGATTCCAATTCCGCGCTGATGAAAGACGTCCTTCGCCACGGCAACGGCGGACATAGCATTTGCCCATCCTGAGTAGAACGCAAGATGCGTAATGATCTCTGAGAGTTCACTGGGCTTCACGCCATTGTGGAGTGCGAGCGCAAAATGAAATGGCATCTCGATCGTCTGGATGCGCGCGATGAGAGCAGCCACGGTCACAATGCTGCGGTCACGCGTGGACAACTCCGGGCGCTTCCACAGACCATCAAGGAGCGCTCCTTTCGTGTAGTGCTCTAGCGCAGGCGACACCGCTCTCACATCGTCATAGCTCAAAAAAGAAGGCAGCGTGTTCGATTCCTTTGTCTCTGTCATTTTTTCTCCTGAGTAGGGGCGGCGGGTTCTTCCCTCAACGCGGCCACGTTAGTAGTGCTCCCATGTGACGGACCAATGTTCGCCCGGTCGGGCGGATCGGATGATGAGGTGTCCATCCGCTGTGAATTCGAACTTGCGCGGCAGGTCTTTGCCAACGAGCAAATCGCGCGTAACCGATCCCTGTACGTGGTGCGTGACCGTACTCGCGATTTCATTGACTTCGTAACTGCCGAACGACGCCTCATACCCATTCAGCACATACTCGTTCGATAGAGTGTTTGTTGACTCTGGATACATCAACTGCACGGACATGTGTCCATCACGCGTGTAGATCAGCATGCCTTTCGGCTGCGGTACGGCTGCGGGCTTTCCGTCTGGACCGGTGGCATCGATATGGACAAGATGCCACGCCCCGATTAGCTTCTCTCATGCACTGGTCTTATTCGCGGTCTGGGCCGACACGAATAGGCTGAAGATCATCGCAAAGGCTAACAGGGTTCCGCAGCCACGCTTCCTTCTGCGAGCGCCACTCATCGGCCCACCAACGTTTGGTGGAATGGGGAGTAGCGCGCCCCCGTTACCTTGACCTTTGAGGATGCTTCCTCAAGAGCCTGAACATCCTCGCCTGTAAGTATGATGGTCGCGCCACTGAGATTTTCTTCCAGACGGGAAAGCTTGGTTGTGCCGGGAATCGGAACAATCCACGGCTTTTTCGCGAGCAACCATGCAAGCGCGATTTGTGCGGGCGTGGCCTTCTTCGTTTGTGCGAACGAAGTAATCACATCGACCAAAGCCTGGTTGGTCTTGCGATTGTCCTCACTGAACCGCGGGACAGTGTTCCGGAAATCGGTACTGTCGAACTTCGTCTCAGCGTCAATCTTGCCCGTCAAGAAGCCTTTGCCAAGCGGGCTGAACGGAACGAAGCCAATGCCGAGTTCCTCAAGCGTAGGCATCACCGTTTTTTCCGGTTCTCTCCAGAACAGCGAGTATTCGCTCTGAAGGGCGGCGACGGGTTGTACCGCGTGGGCGCGACGGATCGTCTTCGCACTCGCTTCCGAAAGACCGAAATGCTTTACCTTACCTTCTTGGATAAGCTCCTTCACCGCCCCGGCTACATCTTCAATCGGAACGTTGAGATCGACGCGATGCTGATAGTAGAGATCGATGACATCCACTTTGAGCCGTTTCAGCGATGCCTCCGCGGCCTGCTTGATATGCTCGGGTCGGCTATTCAAAGCGCTCCACTTGCCGCCATCATCAGGATTCGCTTCCCAGCCAAACTTTGTTGCGATCACCACGCGGTCGCGAAACGGCGCGAGGGCTTCACCGACGAGCTCTTCGTTCAGAAAAGGGCCATAGACTTCAGCCGTGTCGAAGAACGTGACGCCGCGCTCTACCGCAGCATGCAGCAGAGAGGTCATTTCTTTCGTGTCTTTCGGAGGCCCATAGGAGAAGCTCATCCCCATGCAGCCAAAACCCAGCTCTGACACTTCCAATCCGCCCGTCCCCAATTTACGTTTCTGCATTGCGATCCTCCTAAAGTTCTGTTGAACGTTTTTATTGAATCTACGCTCGAAGATTGGCCGCGAGTAGCAGTGGTCGCAGATCGAAGTCTCGCGTCTGACAAAAGACTAGGCTTCTATCGTTCATGACACAAGACCATTGCCGTCGCAAGATGTTATGAGTAGCATTCATGAATCATGAGGAATGATTTAGGGGAACTTTCAGCATTCACAGTTGTTGCGGAAGAACGTAGCTTCACCCGCGCCGCAGTGCGGCTGGGCGTCTCGCAATCTGCGCTCAGCCATTCCATTCGGGGCCTCGAAAAGAGATTGGGTCTTCAGTTGCTCGCGCGGACCACGCGAAGCGTCTCCCCCACAGCCGCCGGGACCGAACTTCTCCAAGATCTCGCGCCTGCCCTAGAGCGGATCGAGCGCGCTGTAGCTGAAACGAGAAAGCAAAGGGAGAGTCCAACAGGCCGAATTCGACTCGTCATCCCGCGAACAGCTACACAAATGGTGAGTCTGCCGAAGCTGGCTCAGTTCGCACGTACCTACCCAGAAATCGTCTTGGAGGTCACTTCATCCAATGACCCTGTCGATCTCGTGGCCGGGGAGTACGACGCTGGTGTTCAGCTCGGCGAGTTCATCCAACGCGACATGATTGCCGTCCGGTCGCGGTCGTCGGATCGCCGCAGTATTTCAAGTTACGCAATGTTCCCCGAAAACCTCAGGACCTCAAAGATCATTCCTGCATAGGTTTTCGCTTTAGCAACGGTCTCTATCGGTGGGAGTTCGAGAAAGGCCGTTATCGAACCACGCGAAATCGGAACCCTCGAGAGTGGGCAGAGATTGGCCGGTAATGTCGGCCACTCGGTAATAATCGCCTGGCTTTCAGGAGTACCCATCGCTAAATGCTTGATCCACCCACGTTCATGGCATAAGCTCTGTCCCAGAAGAAGTACAAGCTGGCGGCGGAAACGTCCGCGCGCTCGCATTTTGAGATGTGCAGCACAGGGAAGCCGCCTGCGAGTACTCGCGGTTGTGATTAGCAAATTTCCTCGAGAGGATTCGCGATGTCTCTATTTGAGTGGTGCCAATGGCTGCAGCACACGCGTTTTGCAACCGCGATCACCGAGTCGGACTGGCTGTTCCCTTTGATTGAAGGCAGCCATATCCTGGCGCTCCCGCTATCCGTCGGAATGATCGTTATCGCCGATCTCCGCCTGTTGGGGCTTGCCTTTTGCGGCGAGGCGACGGGGAAAGTCGTGCCTAGCTTTCTCCGGTTGTCCAAAATCGGATTTCCGGTCATGTTTCTGACCGGTGGTCTTCTACTGATCACCCAGGCCGGAAAAGCTTACGGGAATCCGTTCTTCCGGGCAAAGTTGATCTTCCTTCTGCTGGCGGGAATCAATGCCGTGGTGTATCAAAAACTGTTGTACCCGAAAATGGCAGGCTGGGATTCGGTCGGCGGAGCGCCGCCGGGCGCGAAATTCTGCGCCGCGTTCTCGCTGGTCCTCTGGATCGGCGTCATCGTTTGCGGCCGCACCATGGCCTATCAATTCTGACATGTCTCTTCTCCCGCTTCTTCAATCCGTTTCAAACTGGGCGCCGATAGCCATCATCCGCGACAGCAAGTACGGCATGCCCGCGGTTCAATCCTTTCATCTGGTGGGACTCACGGTTCTTTTGGCCACAGTGGTCGTACTGGATTTGCGTTTAGCCGGCCTTAGCATGAGCGATTACGGGCTTTCCTGGCTGGCGCGGCAGCTCAAGCCCTGGACCGTCGGCGCGATTGTGCTCCTGATGTCATCCGGGCTGCTGATCTTTCTGGCTACCCCCGGAAAGTACGTTGATAGCCATCCGTTTCGCCTCAAGATGGCACTTCTTTGCAGCGCGCTCCTCTTTCATTTCGGCGTGCTCCGCAGATTTACCGCGGCCGACTCTGGCGCTCGTCCATGGGCGGTAAACGTCATCGTGGCCTGCCTCTCACTTACCCTTTGGTTCGGGGTGGGCTGGGCCGGGCGGGCGATTGCCTTTATTCCTTAGACGCGCTATGCTACACCGATTCCCCAGGAGGTATCGTATGACTTCCAGGGCCACGCTACTCCTACTTGTGTTCGCCGTGCTGCTGGTCGGGCAAGCTTCGGCGCACCACAACATGACTGCGGTCTTCGACTTCAATGATCGGGTCACTGTCACAGGCAAGTTGACCGCCATCGATTGGCGCAATCCCCACACATACTTCACGGTCGAGGTGAAAGGTGCCGGCGGCGCGATCGAGACCTGGCAGATTGAGGGCCCGTCACCCAGCTTTTTCCGTATACGCGATGTCGGCAAACCTGATTTCGAGGACAGCGTTGGAAAGACTGTAACCGTGGAGATCAGCCGCGCCCGCGACAAGTCGCGTTCCGGGCTCATCCGAACGTTCACATTGTCCAATGGAAAAATCGTCTCGGCATGCCCCCAGAACTGTTAAGCCCGAATCGCGGGGCGCGCAAGTGGGGTTTTCTATGAAGATTTCTGCGCACATGGCGGTCATTTTGACCGCCACCTCTCTCTGTCTTGCCCAGAACGCCCCCCAGGTTGCCGGCCAGGGCCTCAACGCCGAAGCTAAGTCCAAAGACGTTGCCGAAGCCAGGGCCAAGCGGAACGCCCAGACATTCCAGAACAAGGCCTCGGTCCTTACCTTCCTAGACCGCTACGGCAAGCAGACAGGCAAGCTCGGCCAGCGGGCGATGTATGACAGCGCGGTCTTGTCTCCGGACGGCAAGCGCGTGGCCGCCATCAAGCAAGACTTGGACAACGAGAGCTTCGACCTCTTTGTCTTCGATATGGGGACAGGCGCAGAAAAGCGGCTCACCACCAGCGCCAGGAGAGATTTCGTCTTTGCGCCCGTCTGGTCGCCGGACAGCAAGAGGCTGGCTTACGTCGCCATGCGCGGGGGGAAGGAGGGGATCTATGCGCAAGCCCCGACTGGCCAAGGCTCCGAGGAACTCCTGTACATCAATCCCGGCGCTTTCATGGATCTGAGCGACTGGTCCCTGGATGGGCGGTTCCTGGCGTTCTCCATTTCCGACATTAAGGGAGGAGATCTCTACATCCTGAAGCTTGAGGGCGGTCCCGATCGCAACCCGATCGAGATCTTTCACAGCGATTTGCGCATTTTCGACTCGCACTTTTCTCCAGATGGCCGCTACCTGTCCTATTTCCTCCTGGACAAGAAGGACAAGGGCGAGATTTTCGTCCGTTCCACCGATCCCGCGGCGAAAGATGGCCCGTGGCAGATTTCTGACGGCAGCTTCAGCCCCGGATTCTGGGTTGGCGGCGGCAAAGGGCTGTACTATATGGCCCGCGACCGGTCAATTATGGCCGCCGAAGTCAGCACCTCGCCATCATTCTCGTTCAACAAGCCCCGGTTGCTGTTCCGCCAAGCTGTTCCCGTTCCGGACGACCTGATGTACATCAGCGGCGACGGAGATCGATTCCTCGTCCTTCCACCGGCGCGGGGCCAGCAGCTCCAGCAGATCACGATCTTCGATCGCAAAGGACAGGCGGTCAAGAAAGTGGGTGAGCCGGCTCTGTATTCCCAACCAGCCTTTTCCCCTGAGGGCAATCGCCTGCTGGTGATGAAGCAGGATGTCAAGACCGGCCAACGGGACCTTTGGGTGGTCGATATCGACACGGCCAAAGCCACGCGCATCTCCGACGACACGCGGTTTAAGGTCACACCCCTGTGGTCACCGGACGGAAAGTACATCTTTTATTCCGCCTTGCTGGACGGCGACTGGCCTGTCTATCGAAAGGCCGCAGACGGGACCGGCAAAGAGGAACTGGTATTCCGCTACACGCCAGGCGCGTTTGTGGGTCTCAGTGACATTTCCCCGGATGGAAAATTTCTCGTGTGCGGCTCCGGAGGAGTCGTGCTGCTCGTACCGCTGACGGTGAACGATCTGCCGGCGCGCAACCCCGTCGACTATCTCCGGGACGAGTTTGATAATGAGACCGGCAGGCTATCTCTCGATGGCCGCTTTATCGCTTACCGGTCGGACGAGGCCAAGCCGGAACGCTTCGAAGTTTATGTTCGCCCCTTCGATGCCGCCAAGCCCGTGGACGAGAAGAAATGGCAGGTGTCGAAGGATGGCGTGCCTAGGATGTCGAACGAAGCCGTTGTTTCCATACTGTACTGGCGCGACGACGGCATGGAGATTCTCTTCCGCGGGCAGGAGCTGGATTCCGACGACGTGGTGATGATGGCCGCTGAGGTAGAGACTACTTCAACGTTCCGGGTTGGTGCGCCCAAAGTGCTGTTCAGGGTTCCCGGCCCCGTCGAAGACAACCTCGGCGCGGTCAGCCGCGACGGGCAACGGTTTGTGCTTGCCATTAATGTGCCGGCGGATCAGACCGAACACCCTTCAGGCGGACAATGAGGCGAACGCGATCACCCCGCTGGTCACGATTAGCAGAATCCATGCGACGGTTGCCGTTGCTTCGGGCTTTGGTTTATCTTGCGTTTTGCGTGAGCTGCGCTAAACAGAAGCCCGAGGCCGAATACCGTCCGACAACGACAATCAGGGATCTGATGGACGGCATCGTCGATCCTGCGGCGGACACAATCTGGAACTCCGTCGCGACAACGATAACTACGAAAGGCAAGGAAGAGAAGGCGCCTCACACCGCTGAAGAATGGACCACGGTTCGCTGGAGTGCCCTTCAACTGCTCGAAGCCTCAAACCTTCTACAGATTCCAGGACGCCGCGTCGCGAAACCTGGAGAACGGAACAATCAGGGCATCGAGCTCCAGCCTGAGCAGATCGAGACCCTGATCAATCAGGACCGCCAGGCTTGGATCGCACTTGCTCATGGCCTGCATGACGCCGCGACCCTGGCGATCAATGCGGCAGACGCGAAGGACCCGGCGAAAGTGCTGGAGAGCGGGGAGCAGATTGACAACGCCTGCGAACACTGTCATCAGAGATATTGGTATCCGCACCTGACGCAATCCCCAGCCAAATAGAGGCTTCAAGCAGATCGTCGCCAGGTCACGTGCTTTTGTTCCTCCACGAAGATGATCTCAAATCAGGTAACCTTGGGTTTTGATTCTGCTCGCGGCAGCCCAGTCCATTCTGGAAACATGTACGTCACCTGCGGGGACGCGGTCCACGCGTGGGCTTGGTCTAGGGTGGGGAGCGATTCCCGATTCGTTTGAGACGCTTTCAGATCGTACAGAGAAACCCCGAAGTGTTGACCAATCCTGTCGGCTGGCGAATTGATACTGAGGCAGTGAAACGGCTAGATTCACGAAACGCGCTGCGATGAAGAACTGAAGAACTCCAACGCGAATGATTTCATTCCGAGTTTTTGCCCACGGAGACCTGCATATCGCAGGAAGCGCACATCTTTGAAAACTCAAGCGGCCATGGGTGTCTGATATAGGCCTCGACAGTGTGGTTGCCAGCGAAACGAGCGCAGATTGGCGACGGGTGGTGACACTGGCATATCCGGCGTTCGCCCTTCCCGTGAGTGATGGGTGCGATGGTGGTTGAAGTAGGTCCTGAAATCCAGCAGTTTATTCTCGAGATCTGCACTCGTCCAGAACAACATGTGATCCAAATATTCGCGTCGAATGGTGCCAATGAGCCTTTCCACGAAGGGATGAGACAGGGGAACGTAGGGGACGGTCTTGATTTCTGTCACCTCCAGGATCCGCAGATTGGCTTGCCATTGGTGGAACTTATAGAGAGGATCATGGTCGGAGCTGAGGTACTTTGGCAACCAGCGTTGACCTCGAATGGCGCGGTTAAACATGCGACAGAGTGCGACCCCATCGACCGTGCCAGCATGGACGCCGAAACCAATGACCCGTCGCGTGTATTGATCCATAACAACCAGGACCCAGTGGGTCCGCGGTTACCGACTCACAGCGGAACAGATCCATACTCCAGAGGCTTTCTTTCATGTGGCCGAGGAAAGTCAGCCAGGAAGGCCCGCCCGGGCTCTGTCCCGGCCAGTGGTGAGGGGCGAGAATCCTTCGAACCACGTCTTTGTCGATTGCAAGGTTGAAGGCCAAGGTGATCTGTTCAGCGATTCGCGGACCACCCCAGCGGGGATTGCGTTGCTTCATTTCGACGATCGCATGGACGAGTTCTGCACTCGGTCCCTTCGGGCCGGGCTTGCGATTGTGATTGGGTGAGAACAGCATGCGGTATTTTTGCTTGCACATGGCTTGGTGAAGGCCCAGCAGGGTTGAGGGCTTCAGCACAATGGCAGACCGGAGCAGGCGAGTGGGACGCAGCCACAGCGTCAGCCAGCCGGCAAGGATCCGGTCCGACGCGGACAGATTCGGCGCTCGTTGCCGGGAGCGATTCAGGATCAGGAGTTGATGCTTGAGCAGAAGCGACTCGGCAACGATGGAACGGGCACCGCCAGGTCTGAGCAAGCGAGCCAGGGTAGCGATGAAATGGATGAAAAGGACGAGCAGATCGCGGATCACAGAATCCTAGCAGGACGGGAAATTCCAATGAATTATGGGCGAAATAACAATTCGCCAGCCACAGGCTCGTGAACTCAACCAAAAAGACAGCAAGGATCGCAGGCCTGCTGTACCTAGTGAACGGGGTGACCGGCTTCTTCGGCATCATTTATGTCCCCAGCAGACTGATCGTATCTGGTAACGCGGCTGCAACCGCCAACAACATCCTCGCTTCCGAGAGGCTTTTCCGCCTCGGCATCGTCTCCGAACTGATCTGTGCGGTCGAATTTATCTTCCTGCTCTGGGTTCTGTACCGATTACTCGGCGGGGTGAACAAGACGCACGCTTCGCTGATGGTGATTCTGGGTCTGGCCTTCGTTCCCATTATGTGCGTGAATGTGCTAAACGAGATCGCTGCCCTTGCGCTTTTGCGCGGTGCGGACTTCCAGTCGGTATTGGGCCAGCCACAACGCGAAGCCATGGCCATGCTGTTCCTCGATTTGCATCGCTACGGGTACGTTATCGGCTGGATCTTTGGCCCATGGCTTTTCTTCTTCGGGCTGCTTGTATTTAAGTCGGGTTTCCTTCCCCGCATCCTAGGCGTACTGCTGATCGCGGCGTGCTTCGGCTACTTGGCGGATAGTCTTACGCCGTTGCTTCTGCCCAGTTACGCGAACCTCGTGGGCCGAATCGCGAACGTCCCGCTGACCTTGGGCGAACCAGCGATTATCTTGTGGCTTTTGATTAGGGGAGCAAAGGATCAACCATTGGGAACCGCAGCATAAAGTGAGCCGAACTCCTGCCGTTGGGTTTCACGTTCGACGGATTCCGAGCGAGTGGTCGGCAACCCTTACCTTACCGGATTACGGAAGGGTTGCCCGTGATCCGGGAGCAATTGTGTGTCGCGGTTAGTTAGGAGCCTCATTTGCCCAGCTTCGCGGGCCAGTTCAGAATCACAGACATGGGTGCGGTGTCCGCCTGTTTCACTTGTGTGTTGATCAGGAATCGCTGCCCATCGCGACTCACGTCGTATACGAACAAGTCATGAACCATAACGGGCTGGCGGGGCGTGCTCTGGAAAAGCACGACGGGCGCGCCGGCATCGAAATGAGTCCCTGTCGTAACGGAGGCGGCCATCATCTTCCGGTCCAGGGAGAGATAAAACAGCTCTTTGCCGTCGCCGCGCCACCGGGGTTGTTCTCCTCCGCCCGTCGAGACTTGCCATTTGCCGCGCCCTTCTGGAAACGAGGTCACGTAAATCTGCCACTTGCCGGTCTCGTTGGACGCGTACGCCACCCATTTTTCGTCGGGCGAGAATTGGCCGTTGCTGAGGACGGAAGGCGCTTGCAGGAACTGGCTGCTCTTGAGCTCCGGGAAAGTGACGAACCACAGGTCCGTGCCCCGGCAGTACAGGATGTACTTTCCATCTCTGGACCAGTCACTCGGAATGTCGGCGAGCTCTTCCTGCACGATGCTCTTCTCATCGTGGGCGCCATCGGAGTCCTTCACGTACAGACCGAACAAGAGCTGGCGATTGGAGGAAAACACCAGCCGGGAGGCATCAGGGCTCCAGACGGGCACCGCGTCAATAGCGGGATCGAAGGTCAACCGCTTAGCGCCATCGCGCTGCAGTTCATACGTCCAAATGTCAATGTTCAGGCTGCCCATATCGGTCTTGTCAACGGCCACCGATCTTCCATGGGGAGCCAGAAACACGTTGCCATAGACATCGGGCTTGCCCACCGAACCCAGCGCATTTCCCTTTCGGTCGAACCACACCGGCTGGGAAAGGGCGGCCTCGGTGCCGCTTTGAGCGACCAGCAGGCCGTGATCGGAGACCGCAAAAACCGCCCGTTTGACCTGCGGCAGAAACTGGATCTCAGGCAGAATGGTGGTTGTTTCTCCTGTCAAGGCGAAACGTTTCAGATCGAAGGGCTGGGCCAGCAGAGTTTTGTCTCTGTAAAACAGCAGGTACCCCGGCGCGGCATAGGCCGCGTTCGCGGTCGCTTCCACCACGAAGCGCTTTTCGTGCGAACCCAGCGAACCCACGTAGATAGCGTTCACGCCTTTCAGTCCGGTAAAATTAGCGGCCAGATACAGATAATGCTTTCCATCGGGCAGAAACACGGGCCAGCGCATGCTATCTTCTCCTCGACTCTTATCAAAAGCGGCCAGCTGCGTGGGTGTTCCGCCCGACGCCGGCACTTGATACAGGCCTACGTTGGTATTCGGTGCAAGAACGATTACCCCCTCTTTGTTCCAGGTGCCGCCGCGGCCCCCGGGGGCATCGCAGATCGTCTGCACGGGACCACCCGATACCTCTACCTTCTTCAATTGCGCGTCGGCGAAGAATGCGAGAGAGAGTCCGTCGGCCGACCAGAATGGATAGGTGGCGCCCTCGGTGCCAGCCAGGCTTCTGGCGCTGTGCGATCCCAGCTCGTAAATCCAGAGCACATTCTTTCTTGCGGATTCCTGATACGCGACTACCGCGATGGTGTGTCCGTTCGGAGCGACAGCGATGTCGGTGGCGGGAAACGACAGCGGCGCGGGAAAATACATGGATTCCGCTGCCGGCCTCGAATTTCGCCACCAAATCGCCCCGGCAATCAGAATCACGCCGAGTACACCCGAGACGAGCCAGGGTATCGCTTCCCGGGTTCTTCTTTGTGGTGCCGTCGGGATGCCACCGCTTGTGGGCACTGCACTTTCGGCACTCCATTTCAGTTCCTGGATGAGATCGCGAGCCGTTTGCCAACGGTCGTTGGGATCTTTGGCCAATGCCCGTTGAATCACATGATCCAGGGCAGGCGACGCCAGGGGCTGCCCCGACGAGACCGGCTCAGGCTCTTTCTCCAGAATCGCGCTCATCACACTGATCTGGCTTTTGCCCGAGAACGCCCGCCTGCCCGTCACCATCTCATACAAAACCGCTCCCAGAGCAAACAGGTCGGAGCGCGCATCCGCCTCATGCCCCTGCACCTGTTCCGGAGCCATGTATTGAAATGTCCCCAGGACTGTGCCTTGTACGGTCAGCGGTTTGCTCATGGTCGCCATCGAACCGGAAGCCATCTCACCTGCATTCGGGGCCGGCTTGGCTAATCCAAAATCCAACAGCTTCGCGCCGGACTTGGTGAGCATGATGTTCCCGGGCTTCAAGTCGCGATGAAGAATTCCGCTGGTGTGCGCCTTTTCCAGTGCCTCGGCAATCTCAATCCCGTATTGCAGCGCTTGCTTAAGGGGCAACGGACCTCTTTGCAGCCGGTCGGCGAGCGACACGCCGTCCAGCAGTTCCATCACCAGATAATCGGTGCCCTTCCTGCGAACCGACGTCATAAAGATGGCAGATATGCGGGTGGCTCAGAGCCGAGATCGCTTTGGCTTCCCGTTCGAAGCGCACTTTCAGATCAGGATCGGAAGAAAGATGCGATGTCAAGACTTTGATGGCTACATCTCTACCTAGCCGGGTGTCGCGCGCACGGTACACCTCGCCCATGCCGCCTGCTCCCAACGGCGATTGGATCTCATACGGCCCGAGCTTCGTCCCAGGAGCAAGAGCCATCCGTGAGCGCAATTATAGACCGTGCAGCACGTTGCAGCGGATGCGACGATTCCGGGTGTATCGTCGGCAAACCTTACCTTACCGGATTATGGAAGGTTTGCCCATGATACGTGCATAATCGAGGAAAGGCGCGTTCCATAGAAAAAAGTGAGCAGTCCGATTTGGTCGCGGCTCTTTTGCGGGTGCGTTTTCCTGCTTGGTTGAAGAGCGACATTATGAAACAGATTCTTGTGCTGATGTTTACCTTCCTTGCTGTTCACGCGAACGCCGCTGCGCCTGCCGCCGTTCCAGGTTCTCCAATGAAAATAGGCATCGTTGGTCTGGTTCACGGTCATGTCGAGGGTTTTCTGAAGGGCGGCTCGCTGACGCCAGCCGGCGGAATTCTAAATCGCCCCGATGTTCAGGTCGTTGGGATTGTTGAGTCCGACCAGCACCTCTTCGACTCGTATGCCCAGCGCTATCATTTGCCGGCGAGCTTGCACTTCCGCAGCATTCAAGAAATGGTTTTGCAATCGCATCCTCGAGCGGTGCTGGTCTTCACCGCCCCGAGTGAGCACAGACGAGTGATTGAGGAGTGTGCCGCATTGGGCGTACATGTAATGGTGGAGAAGCCGCTGGCCATCAGCTACAAAGATGCGCTGGCCATTCGGGACGCCACGCACCGCGGCAAGATCCATGTGCTCGTCAACTTGGAAACGTCCTGGTACGCAAGCAATTCGGCAGCGTTCCATCTGCTGAAGGAGGACGTTTTGGGGCCAATCGTAAAGACCGTCTTTCGTGACGGCCATCCGGGACCCAAGCTGATCGGGGTCCCCCCTGAGTTCCTCTCGTTCCTCATCGATCCGAAGCAGAACGGTGCCGGAGCTCTGTTCGACTTCGGCTGCTATGGCGCGAATCTCATGACCTGGCTGATGGATGGCGAAACTCCGCTATCCGTAACAGCGGTGACCAAGCAGTTGCAACCGAACCTGTATCCCCAGGTAGACGATGAGGCAGACATCGTCCTCAGCTATAAAAATGCGGTTGCCATTGTTCAGGCCTCCTGGAATTGGCCTTTCGGCCTGAAGCAGATGGATGTGTATGGCCGTACCGGCTATGCCAAGGCAATCGACTCCGAGCGCATCGAGGTCCGAAAGGCGAATGAGTCCGAAGGCAGGATGCTGAAGGGAGAGAGCCTCACCGCGCCGTACGACGATCCTTTGCACTACCTGGCTGCGGTCTTGAACGGAGGCATTGAGGAAGGAAATAGCCTGTCGTCTCTGAACACCAACATGACCGTGTCCGAGATTCTGGATGCAGCACGACAGTCCGCTCAGACCGGCAAGTCGGTCAGTCTGCCACTGACAAAGTGAAGCTAATTTAGTTCCAACTTCGGACTAGTCCAGACGTGAGCGCAATCGGTTTGCTGTCGAAGAGGATGGATGGTTCATGTCTGAAACCTCGGAAGACCCCAGAAAGATGATGATCGACGATATGCTGCAGGAAAACTGGTCAACATTGCACAGTCAATCGAGAGATCCCACGTTCCGGTATTCAGCCAAAGCGGGGCGGGCCAAGCGAGAATGAGGGCCGTGGGATTCTCCCATCGTTTCTGACGGCCAATGCGCAGCAGCTCCGGCGATTCCGGACGGTTGGTCGGCTAAGCTTACCTTACCGGATTACGGAAGGTTTACCCGTGACACGGCCAGAATCCGGGCCCCTCCCTCAGTCGTGGGTGCTATCGCCTGTTCGCGCCAGTTACAATTCTGTGCCGCCGGACTATTCAAAGAATTAAGATCGGGTCGCGAGGTGACACGGCCGTTCTGGTACTCCTTGTCCCTGTCCAGGGCCAACTTCATCCCCCAGACAGGACAAGACCAAGCCAACGACACGGAGCCTTTCGATGGATGGCATAACTGCCGCAGATGCAGCTCTGGCAACGCTCCGCGGCGACGTGATCAATATCGTCCTGGGAACGGTTTTCTTAGCCGTTGGAGCGACAGCCTGCGCCATCGCAGCGATCCGCTGGCACAGGGGGGTTCGCATCCTGCTATGGTGGGGAATCTTTAGCGGGATGTACGGCCTCCAAAAACTGGGGCAGACGCCCACCATTCTGACGGTTCTGCCGCACTCCCTCAACTCTGCCGCTCCCTATGTAAATACGGCCGTCATGTACCTGCTCCTGGTTACTGCCTTGTTCGCCTGGCGAGAGCTGACATTGGGCAAACTCAGGTTCCTCATCCAACTGGAAATCTTCGTCGGGTCGGCAATTGCTCTGGTGGGTATTGGCACGTTTGTCCTCGGTGGCCCAGCTAACAAATGGATGTTCTATAACAACCTGCTCGCAGTTCTTGGCATGCCTGTCCTGTTAGCTGTCGTGCTGGTCCCAAAACTCTCCAGGTTCCTCGTGATACCCGATCACCGCGTTCTGGCGCCTGGTACGCTCATCTTTGCGTTGGAGGTGCTGTACACAAACTTGGGGACCGTGCTGCACTATCCCGTGCTGCCTTTGGTGGACTCGTTGGGCTTTGCCGTCCTTCTGTTTTCGCTGGGATACGTAGCTCTGGAAATATTGTTTACGAACGAGCACCGTCTGCTTTCCATCGAGACGGAACTGGAGACGGCCCGGCAGATACAGTCCTCAATTCTTCCGGCGAAAGTTCCCGAGCTTGAGAACGTCCGCATCGCTGCTTCTTACCAGCCCATGACCGCCGTTGCGGGCGATTTCTACCAATTCGTCTGCTCAGACAACAACCATCTGGGGATACTTGTGGCAGATGTCTCTGGACACGGCATCCCGGCCGCGCTCATTTCTTCGATGATCAAAGTGGCCATGCAGTCCGTTGCCATCCATTGCGATGATCCCGCGCAGGTGCTCGGCGGCTTGAATCGCATCCTGTCGAGTGAGGCACACGGTCAGTTCGTCTCGGCGGCTTACGTTTGGATCGACACAGAGAGCCGCAACGTGCTCTACTCCGCTGCTGGACATCCGCCGCTACTGTGCTGGCGGAATACGAGGGGCGAAATGCAGCGCATCGAATCTAATGGGCTGTTGTTCGGAGTCGAACCTGACTCTGAGTACCCGGTGTGCAGCGTGTCGCTTGAACCATCGGATCGCTTTCTGCTCTACACCGATGGCGTGACCGAAACTGAGAACGCCGCGGGCGAGGCGTTTGGCGACCGGCAACTAGAACGGGTCGTACGCAATCATCAATTGCAGCCCGCCTCCGAGCTGTCGCGTCAAGTGCTCTCCGAACTCCAGAGGTGGCGACCTGCTGCAGTGAACCAGCAGGATGACATTACGCTTATCGTCGTCGATGTTCTTTAGCTGACCCGACACACATCTAAAAGCCACCAACCAGTGCTGTGAGGGTGTCTAACACTGGCGGACCAAGGGATTTGTCAACTGCTCTTATGTCGCCTTATCACTTTACGATGCCAGAATCGGCTGTCAGTGGGCGTTTGGTCGGCTACCCTTCCCTTACCGGATTACGGAAGGGTTGCCCGTCACTCGGGAGCTAGCACAGCGAAAGGTGGATTCGTCTCAGAGAAGCGGATAGTGGTGCCGTGCAGTGGACTCTTGGAATCTAACTGTTGTCCCGCCAGACCGTGGCCAGTCTGAAGGCGTACACCCTATAGTCGAATGAACCGCGTTCGGTGTATTACACCGGCGGCCCCGCCGGCGCCCCCGACGCCTTCAACTTCGGGGTGTTCTGGCTCGGGTTTTGCAGGAACAATGTGATCTCATGTTCAAGACGATTGAGATTCGCGTTGCGCGCCATACTTTTTCTTATTGCAGCCTGCACTTGATGAACTCCGGCTAAAGCGGCGGATTGCGTTTCCGGCGTCGCGCTGGGATTGGCGGCGAGGATCATAAGCCGCTCGGCGACCCTGCGGGAGGAGAAGAGACTCAGCAACCGAACCGCGTGGACGAAGCTCAAGGTGGTGGCGCAATGGCTCAAGGCCAACGGCCAGACGAGACTTCTAAAACGTAATGATTGGCCGCGGTATGTCGAGACGGAGCCGGAGACCTACCGCGCCGAAGAGGTCGAGCAGTTCCTGGCCGCTTGCGATCCATTCCAACGTGTGCTGTTCGAGTTCTTCTGGATGACGGGTTTCCGCGATGCCGAGGTGCAGCACGTCACACGCGCGGACCTTGACCTGAGAGAGCAAGTGGTCCGAGTCACGGAGAAGCCGCAGTGGGGCTTCATCCCCAAGAATTGGGAGCAGCGCGAGGTTCCGATTCCTGATCGCCTGGTGGAGTCACTGGAAGGTCTGCTTGCCCGGAAGGATCTGAAAGGCCCTCTTGTTTTCCCAACCAGTGGCGGAGGGCCGAACTATCATTTCCTGGACCTCTGCAAGAGGATCGCTCATCGGGCGGAGCTTAACTGCGGCAATTGCGACAAGGGCGATCATACTTGCGCGAATGGTCCCTGCTGCGACAACTGGTTCCTCCACAAATACCGGTCAAGTTTCGCAACCGCGCATCTGCAGGCGGGCGTAGACCTCCGCACGGTCCAGCAGTGGATGGGCCACACAAGGACCTGGCGAGCACAATGCGATACTTGAAATACGCACGCGGGAAGGGAGTCTTGGAGAAGGTGAATCGCACGTTCAGCCGACCCGTCCCTCAACTCGTGAGGACCGGCTCGTAATCAGGTGTAATCGAGGCCCGAAGCTCGGCGGATTTTGAGTTCACAGGTGGGTTCTGAACCGTTATGAAAACTCTCCACTCTACATGATTCGTCAACCACTTACCAGCATCTCGATTTGCTCCGTTTTGATCCCATCTGCTCGGTTATGAGCATAGAACTACTACAGTTTTACTACAGTGACGGTGGACGTGCAGTCTCAATGCATGAGCGTAATGGCGGATTTATCAAGAGTTACTCGTCTTCACTGCTTGTTCTTAGCGGCAGCATCTTCCTGAATCACTGATTTGCACTACTTCGTGGTTTCTCGATTTCCAGCGCTGTCCCCAGAACAAGTCCCCATTTTACCGGCTACGATACAATTCAGGCACTATGGCGGTTGGCTTGCGCAATGTGTTTATAGCGCCAAACGGGATTCGCGCCGGATGGCGATTCTTGATTTTTGTTGTTCTCGTCGTAGTGTTTCGCGTCGCTGCTTTCCGGGTGCCGCCTGTCTGGCGTCTCCTCAAGACGACCGAATCAGGCACCTTGACTCCCTTCACCGATGGCGTTGCGGCCTCGCTTTCCGCAGTCACTGCCTTTCTTGCTGCGTTCATCATGTCGCGCATCGAGAAACGCCGACTGACCTCGTATGGAATCTCTGTGAGAGGCGCGTTCGGCAGCCTCTTCTGGAGCGGTGTGATTTGGGGTCTCGGCATGCTGACCCTCGAAATGCTGATCATCCATGCCCTGGGCGGTTTCACCTTCGGCGGTTTTGCTTTGCGCGGCCGCACGCTCGTTTACTACGCAGCGGCTTGGGCAAGCAATTTCGTTCTGGTCGGTATCAACGAAGAGTTTACCTTCCGCGGATATCCGCAGGTCACCTTGACCACTGGCATAGGATTTTGGCCAGCGGCGGTCTTACTCTCTGTTTTGTTCGGATTTGTTCACCTGTTCAACCCGAATG
The DNA here is from genome assembly GCA_963696025.1 of uncultured Acidobacteriota bacterium. GTDB lineage: Bacteria > Acidobacteriota > Terriglobia > Terriglobales > Acidobacteriaceae > JABCYV01. The sequence continues at coordinate 19,225 of CAVOII010000008.1, read as the reverse complement.
AAGGATGGGTCGGCGCACTTTCTGTGTTCCTCTTCGGGATGTTTGCCTGCTTGACGCTGAAGCGCACTGGGAATCTCTGGTTTGCGATCGGCTTCCATGCTGCGGGCGATTATGCCGAGACTTTCATCTACTCCGTGCCTGATAGCGGCTATGTGGCGACTGGCCACCTCTTGAACTCTACCCTGCACTCGGGGCCACGCTGGCTAACCGGAGGTATCATCGGCCCGGAAGGCAGCGTGTTCGCCTTTGTGCTTCTGGGATTCGCGTTTTGTCTATTTGCCCGGTTGTATCCGGGACAGCGATCCGATGAGACAGGCACTCCCGCGTCGAGCTGACGCTAACAGGCCATTACAGTGCGCCGGGCTAAAACTTCGATGATTGGCGTATCCGGCGTTCGCCCTTCCCGTGAGTGATGGGTGCGATGGTGGTTGAAGTAGGTCCTGAAATCGAGCAGTTTATTCTCCAGATCTGCACGCGTCCAGAACAACATGTGATCCAAATATTCGCGTCGAATGGTGCCAATGAGCCTTTCCACGAAGGGATGAGACAGGGGAACGTAGGGGACGGTCTTGATTTCTGTCACCTCCAGGATCCGCAGATTGGCTTGCCATTGGTGGAACTTATAGAGAGGATCATGGTCGGAGCTGAGGTACTTTGGCAACCAGCGTTGACCTCGAATGGCGCGGTTAAACATGCGACAGAGTGCGACCCCATCGACCGTGCCGGCATGGACGCCGAAACCAATGAGCCGTCGCGTGTATTGATCCATAACCACCAGGACCCAGTGAGTCCGCAAGGTTACCGACTCACAGCGGAACAGATCCATACTCCAGAGGCTTTCTTTCATGTGGCCGAGGAAAGTCAGCCAGGAAGGCCCGCCCGGGCCCTGTCCCGGCCAGTGGTGATGGGCGAGAATCCTTCGAACCACGTCTTTGTCGATTGCAAGGTTGAAGGCCAAGGTGATCTGTTCAGCGATTCGCGGACCACCCCAGCGGGGATGGCGTTGCTTCATTTCGACGACCGCATGGACGAGTTCTGCACTCGGTCCCTTCGGGCCGGGCTTGCGATTGTGATTGGGTGAGAACAGCATGCGGTATTTTTGCTAGCACATGGCTTGGTGAAGGCCCAGCAGGGTTGAGGGCTTCAGCACAATGGCAGACCGGAGCAGGCGAGTGGGCCGCAGCCAGAGCGCCAGCCAGCCGGCAAGGATCCGGTCCGACGCGGACAGATTCGGCGCTCGTTGCCGGGAGCGATTCAGGATCAGGAGTTGATGCTTGAGCAGAAGCGACTCGGCAATGATGGAACGGGCACCGCCAGGTCTGAGCAAGCGAGCCAGGGTAGCGATGAAATGGATGAAAAGGACGAGCAGATCGCGGATCACAGAATCCTAGCAGGACGGGAAATTCCAACGAATTATGGCGAAATAACAATTCGCCAGCCACAGGTGAAGCTCGGCGCCTTCTACACCGGCTTTCTTCTCAAATTGCCTTCAGCTTGCGCAGGAAGTGCTCATCGGGTTTCCCGTTTCCGTTTAGAAAAACCAGGTCGTGCGGCTCGGCATTCCGCTCTCGCATTCTGTCTTTGATCTTCCAAATCAGCTTTGCCGGGATCGGAATGAATCTGTCCTTGGCGGACTTCTTTTTGTTCTTGCCCTTCTTCGGTTGGGACGGTTTTTTCAAAAGAGGGGGTTTTTTCAACAGCCACGCCTGATTTCGTCAATCATGTTGCCGTCAGGACTTCAGCCTCTTTTGATTTGCGTGGATTATTTGCGGATCGCCATGACTCGGTCACACCTTTAAGTGAGCTTCGTCACCGCCGCAATTCTTCGTTGAGATTAGGCTTAAGTGTTCTCCCAACGATACCGAAGGAGAGCACATATGGAAAAAGCCAGGAGCACAATTATGGCCGAAGCCCTTGCTGGGGCTGCGACCATCGCCATTACGATCTTGACCATAGCTCTCTTTTATAGGCTGGTTGATCTGTAAGCTTCGCTGGCCTCGGTTCGCCACGGGCGGTAACACCTTGGCTTACGTGCGAAGCCTCTGCATCGCCATCAATCAAATCTGACTGCGGCTCTATTTTTCTGCCCGTTGGCGTTACTTCGCCAGTACGCACAGAACCGCGACTGGGGCGGGCTAAGAGTCGTAGTTGGATCGCGGTAGGGATACTACTCTGCGAACTGAAAGCTGTTGGAATGATTGTCTGAAGGAGGAAAAGCAAAACACTATCAGATCGTGCGTACCATCGCACGTAGCCTACCAGGTAGGAGCGGGGCGGTAACAAACCGTTCGTAGCCTACCAGGTAGGAGCGGGGCGGTAACAAACCGTTCGCCTTCGGTCGAACCCAGGACATTGGAAACGGTAAACACCTGTGCCGTCCCTCACCCCGAGACTAAGGGAAAGCTTAGACCCGGCCAATACATGGGTTCAAGAGCCTCAAAGCTGAGCGCTACCCCATACCTGTTGGTTGACGGATCATGTAGAGTAGAAAATTTTATAACGGTTCAGAACTCACCCGTGAACTCAAAATCCCCCGTCCTCGCTCGTCCTCGCTGCGATCCATGCTTTAGAAAAGTGTAGTTTTCTAACATACATTCTGCTAGCGTTTCTCGGTACCAATCCCCAAAAACGCGGCCGATTTCTGTATTGGCAGTCGCTCGGGATGAATCTCAGCCATTGTCAGCGGCAGACTTCCCAGGAGCCGACTTCGGGAAAACCTGGGTGGTTTGGCATTCGAAGGCACCGCCCTTCCCGCCAGCCGGATTCTCGCTCGGAATAAGTTCCTGGGATGATCGGTCGCGAACGAGGTGATTTCCGACCGGATCCACAGATCCTACGCTGCAGAACCGTTGCTAGTACTCAGGCATCGGGACTTCGGAGATCAGCGCCTTGACTCGTTCCCCCGAGCGGGGAATGGCTCCGCGAACCGGATCGGACAAAGTTTCCGCTAATTCAAACGAATCTCCCGTGATCGTGATGCAATAGGCGCGCACCGGACTCTTCCCGTAAACTTCCTCGGCTAGGAGCAAGAGAAAGTCGGGAGAAGCAATATGCGTGCTGGTCAGCGAAGCGATTGGACCTGGCTGCAACCGCCGGCAAGCGATTGAACCCGACGGCGCGCCCACGGCGGCGTCGACAAATATGACGATCTCCGCCTGGCTGATCGGCTCGGCAAGTTCAGGCGTCCACTGCTGCTGGCAATGAAATTCCGCCGCTGGATAGCACAAATCATTCCGCAAATAACTCACAACCTGGAGCGCCACGCCGTCGTCGCCGCGTTGAGAATTCCCGCAGGCCAGCACCAGCGCTTTACTCATGTTTCCCGGAAAATGATTCCCGGCAAATTTCGTCCAGCACTTTGCCGTCGGGAGAAACCAGCCGGATTTGCAACGGCATTTGCCCACACGCGTGTGTGGAGCAGCTCAGGCATGGGTCAAACGCGCGAATCACCGCTTCAACGCGGTTTAACATGCCTTCGGTGAGTTTTTCGCTGCGCACGAAATGGCGTGCGGCCTGTAGAATGCCACGATTCATCGCCAGATTATTATGCCCCGTGGCAATTACCAGGTTGGCCCAGGTGATCAGCCCCTGCTCATCCACGCGATAGTGGTGGATCAGCGTGCCGCGAGGCGCTTCGCAACAACCAACTCCCTCGAGATTATTCAACGATGCGGAATACCGGGCGTGGCTCTTGGTAATGATCGGATCGAGCAGGTATTCCTCCATGTGCTCGAGCGCAAAAAGTATCTCGATCAGGCGCGCGTAGTGATAATGAAACGAACTCAACACCGCACCGCGTTCCAGGGCGCGGAATTCCACCCATTCCTGTTGGGCCAGCGGGGTTCCGCAGTTTTCCACCAGGTTGATCCGAGCCAGTGGGCCTACGCGGTAAATGCCTTCGGGATAGCCCAAGGGCTTGTAGTAGGGAAACTTCATGAAGGTAAACGGTTCCACGGCTTCGCCGAGATACTCTGGATAATTCGCAGCTTCGAGTCTATCCGCGACGATGTTTCCATGGGAGTCGGTAAACCGAAGTTTGCCCTCGTAGTAGCCTGCGCGCTCATCCGGGGTGACCAACCCCATGAACATGCTAGGAAAATTCGCAAAGGTGCGGATCTCTTCGCGGAATTTCTCGAATTCTATTTTGAACCAAGCCAGGGCCTTCTGGGCGATCGCAATCACTTCCGGTATCTGTGCCAACAGCTTGTCACGTTTCTCCACACTGAGTGGCTCATTCACTCCGCCCGGAACCACCCAGCCTGGATGAATGCGCTTGCCGGCGAGCGTTTCAATCACCTGTTGCCCGAACTGCCGCAACCGGATTCCTCCTCGCCCGAGCTCCGGATGCTTTCGCATCACACCGAAAAGATTACGCTCTTTGGGGTCGGCATCCATTCCGATCAGAAAGTCAGGCGACGAAAGATAGAAAAAACTTAGCGCGTGCGATTGAATCAGTTGTGCCAAGTTGAGGATGCGCCGTAGCTTCCCGGCCGACGACGGAACTTTCATGGCCAGCAGTGCATCGCACGCCTTCGCCGAAGCCAGAAGATGGCTCACCGGACAAATCCCGCAGATCCGCTCCATAAGGTACGGCATTTCATAGAACGGGCGCCCGACACAGATTTTTTCGAATCCGCGGAATTGAGTTACGTGGAAATACGCCTCGGAGACTTCGCCGTGATCGTCGAGTTGCAACGTGATCTTGGCGTGGCCTTCGATGCGTGTTACCGGATCAATCGTGATGGTCCTGGACATCTTCGTCTTTCTCAGGCCCAGCTCAAGCCGGCCTCAGCTAAGCCCCGAAGCGAGACAAGGCCGCTACGTCCGGAACGCGGCCTGCGAGCAACTCGCTAATTACTGTGAAGATGGTGTCGGCAGAAGGTGGGCAGCCTGGGACGAACACATCCACTTTCACCACTTCGTGTACGGGCCGCACACGCGGCAACAGGGAGGGCAGGCGGTCGGCCGGCACCTGCTCCTGCAGCAAGCCGTTTCCCTTATAAACGCCGTCAAGCAGTTCGGGCACGGAGATAGGGTTGCGCATCGCGGGTACGTTTCCCGTCACTGCACAATCGCCCAGCGAAACCAGGAGACGGGTGTGCGCCCGCACGGTCCGGATTCTGTGTTCATCCTCATCGCTGCTCACCGAGCCTTCGATCAGCGCGATGTCCACCTGCGCGGGGAACTCTTTGAAATCCACCAGCGGCGAATACACCAGATCGAACTGTTCGCTCAGTTCCACCAACCGTTCGTCCATATCCAGGATAGACATGTGGCAGCCGGAGCAGCCATCAAGCCAGACCGTTGCGAGCGTCGGTTTGTTCATCGCAGGCCTTCCCGCATGTCGTTCAAGTAAGAGAGAAAATCTGGATTCTTACGCACTTTGACACCGACCTTGCTCTTATCAAACAATGCGCCCGTGGGGCACACCTGGACGCACTTTCCGCAACTCGTACACGTATCGGATTCGCCCCAAGGCTGGTGCAGATCGCTGATGAGCAGGGAATTCACGCCGCGGCCGAGAAGATCCCAAGTGTGCGCGCCCTCAATCTCGTTGCACACCCGCACGCAACGCGTGCACAGAATGCAGCGATTGTGATCCAAAGCAAAGCGTTCGTGAGATACATCCACAGGAAGCTGCGGAGATCGGTAGGGGAAACGCACGTGGGTGACGCCGTGCGCCTTCGCCTGATCCTGCAATTCGCACATATTGTTGGCGACGCAGACGGAGCAGACGTGATTCCGTTCGGCAAACAGAAGCTCCAGCACCATGCGCCGGTATTTTTGCAGACGCGGTGTCTGGGTCGTGACCTCCATGTCCTCTTCCACCCGAGTTACGCACGCAGGTTGCAGCCGGGTGGAACCCTTTAGTTCCACCAGACACATCCGGCACGCTCCTACTTCCGTCAGCCCATCGAGGTGGCATAGCGTAGGAATCGAAATCCCATTTTCTCGCGCGGCATCGAGAATCGTTTGATCGCTGCTTGCGCTCACGTCCATGCCATCGATCACAAGTGTTTTTACAGCGGCCGCCGGATTCATGCGGAGACCTCCGCCAACTTGTTGCAATCGCACACCCCCGCTCGGCAATGCTTGTCCACGATGTGCTCCGTATATTCCTCCCGGAAGTAGCGCAGCGTGCTCAGGACCGGATTGGGCGCGCTTTGTCCCAGTCCGCACAGGCTGGTGTTGCTGACCATGTCACAGAGATCTTCCAGAAGTTCCAAGTCCTGCGGCGTCGCGGTTCCACTGGTCATGCGCGTCAGCAGTTCGAACATCTGCGCCGTACCGGCGCGGCACGGAATACACTTGCCGCACGATTCGGACATGCAGAACTCCATAAAATAACGCGCCACGTTCACCATGCAGGCACTGTCATCCATCACGATCATCCCGCCCGAGCCCATGATCGACCCAACTTCTTTCAACGAGTCGTAGTCCACTGGAAGATCAAGAAATTGCTCCGGGATGCAGCCACCGGAAGGTCCGCCTGTCTGCACTGCCTTGAACCTGCGCCCCTCCGGGACCCCTCCGCCAATTTCAAAAATAATCTGCCGCAGCGGAGTGCCCATCGGCACCTCAATCAAACCCACGTTCCGCACTTTTCCGCAGAGCGCAAATACTTTCGTTCCTTTGCTCTTCTTTGTACCCAGCGAGCCATACCATTCGCCGCCTCGCCTCAGGATGGTTGGAATGTTGGCGAACGATTCCACGTTGTTGATCAGCGTTGGCATCTGCCACAGGCCAGACTGTGCGGGATATGGCGGCCGCGGCCGCGGCGTGCCCCGCCGGCCTTCTATTGAAGCGATGAGCGCGGTTTCTTCCCCGCACACGAATGCACCGCCGCCGATTCGGATTTCAATATCAAAACTGAACTTTGCGTTGCAGATCTGACTGCCCAAAAAGCCCAGCCGACGCGCTTCGCGAATTGCGGTTTGCAACCGCTTGATGGCCAGTGGATATTCCGCGCGTACATAGATGTAGCCTTGACTCGCTCCCACCGCGTAGCCGGCAATGATCATTCCCTCCAGCACGCGATGTGGATCGCTTTCGAGCACACTACGATCCATGAACGCGCCGGGATCGCCTTCGTCCGCATTGCAGATGACATACTTCGTGATTCCGATCGTCTTGGCCACTGTGCCCCACTTCAGCCCCGTGGGATAACCGGCCCCGCCGCGACCGCGCAACCCGCTTTTTGAAACCTCCTGCACAACCTGCGCCGGAGTCATTTCCGCCAGGGCGTGTACCAGCGCCTGGTAGCCTTCGGCGGCGATGTACTCCTCAATCTTGTCCGGATCAATTCGGCCCGAGTTTTCCAACACGATGGCGGTTTGCCGTTGGAAGAAAGGTTGCTCGCGAGAGCAGAGCAGACGCTCGGGCATGGCACCATCCAGTTTTGCCACGATCTCGGCCGCGTCTGATTCCCCCACGTTCTTTAGCAGGTGGCCATCAGGCTCGCCGCTGACCAGCGGTCCCAGGGAGCAAAGCCCCATGCAGCCCGTTCCAGCTACGCGGCAATTCGCTCCCGTACTCTGCACTTCCTTCTCCAGCGCCGACTTGATCGCGTCGCTGCGCAGAGACAAGCAGCCCGCAGCAACGCAAACATTCAACGCGCGTGGAGATTTTTCTTTCGCCGCTCGCCCTTCGTTTGCAATCTGTTCAAGTTCCTCGAGCGTCATCAGTGTTTCCATCCCGCCAGCTTGCTCTGAAGATCGGTTTCATTGACATTGCCGGCGGTTTCTCCATCAAAAATAAAAGCCGGCGCCATGCTACAGGAGCCGATGCAGCGCGCGGTCAGCAGAGAAACATTCCCGTCCAACGTGGTTTCCCCTGCCTTCACGTTTAGCGAATCTTCCGCCGCGGCAAGAAGTTGGCCGGCTCCCTTGATGTAACAAGCCGTGCCCAAACACACCATGCACGTATGCTTGCCGGGCGGCTTTAACGTGAAGAAGTGGTAGAACGTCGCGACCCCGTACGCCTGACTCAACGGTACGTGGAGCGACGCGGCGACGAACTTCAAGGATGGCTTGTCAAGGTATCCAAAATATTCCTGAACGGTGTGCAGCGTTTCGATAAGGGCCTCTCGGGCAAACCCGTGCCGCCTCATCGTTCCAGCTACGATTCGCCAGCGCTTGTCGTTTGAAGGAAGGGAGGGCTTTTTCGACGTAATCGGCATGGTCTCTTGAGGAACAGCAGCCCGTAGTATACCGCGAAAGTTTTCTTCCAGTTCAAAACCGGGCCACTCTTCTATGCTTATATCCCCGGTTTGTTACGTACTAAAATATTTTCATATTCTTCTATGTAATGACGGAAGTCTAGAAATGTACCGGCTTCTTGATCGACTTTCTCTGCTCGGCTAGAAATTTTCTATCCCCAAAACTTCCCCTGATTTCTGAAATCTCGAGTTTTTCAACAGCCACGCCTGTCACTGCAGGGCCTTTCGACGGTTTCCGCGATGCTGTCGCGTCGGTGGCCATTCCTCGCCGTATACTTTGGCCACGAGAGACACAACAATCAACCATCAATCAGCAGCTATCCGTTTTCGGAGGTGATTGCACCCGTAGCCTCAAGCCCGGCAGAGTATCATTTGTAGCAGTGGCCAAAACACTCGTTATATCGCATACGGCTCGCAAACGCGGAAATCCGAACTGGGGAAAACCGATGGAAGCCGCCCCAGATGTTCCTACTGCGTTCGAAGAGCAGGTCCAGAGGCTCGGATTGAACGAGCAGACTTGTGCAACGTCGGAGAAGCTCAAGCAGTGGTGTGAGCGAAATAAAGAAAGCTGCTACATTCCGGAGGCGTTACTGAAGCGGTGGGGAATACAGGTGGATCCGAATGTCAGCGGCTGAGGAAGCACTCGGCGACGGTAATTCGGCTTGATTCTCTGTTTGCCCATGGCGACGGCCTCTCCTGCCACAGGATTGGAACTACGATAGACGGTCTGGGCGGTGCAAGCATCGCACTAGGTACGGGTTAGAGGGTTTTGTGCGCTTTCGCCTGATTAAGTCAATTAATCCAAACTTCAGCGCTCACGCACCGCGGAATTTGGTCTTGTGAGCCAGAGACCTTCTGTGGTTCTTCGGCGTACCGCGCGACCGGATTTTAGCGGAGGAAAGCGTGCTGATTCCGCCTGTGCTTTTGCTGAACCTGTTCGTTGTCGTCGTCATGCTCTCCATCGGGCTGCGTGTCAGCGGCGGAGAACTGCTTGATATCCTGGGCAAGCGCGCCCTGCTTGTCCGTGCCCTGCTGGCGAATTGCGTCCTCGTACCGGCCATCGGCTTCCTGCTGGTTCGCATCTTCCCGCTGACACCCGACGCTAGTGTCGGCATCCTGTTGCTCGCCGCGATACCGGGAACGCCGATCGCATTGCAGTTCACGCGCCAGGCTAAGACTCGTCTGGCTTTCGGTGCCGCCATGACTTTCGTGCTCTCGCTGGTAAGCATCGCCATGACCCCTCTGGCCCTCGAGGTGATGCCACAGGCTGCGCAGCGCAATCAGCGACCGATCCTCGTCCTGATCATGAGCATCGTGCGGTACATCGCGCTGCCACTGTGTGCCGGTTTGTGGGCGGCGCCGCGCCCCGAAAATTGCCCCCAGGCTGGTATTGCCGCTGGGCCTTCTGGCCTCGATTGTCTTCATTTTTCTTATGTGGGAGACGCGCCTGGTGCGCCGTGAAGCCTTAATGCAATCCGCGGCCGCGGGACCATCGCGGCGATGCTCCTGTTGCTGCTTTTATCCATGTTGATCGGATGGCTGATCGGCGGACCCGACGGCGAGTCCCGCCGCGTGTTGGCGACCTCCACCGGCATGCGCAGCGTGATTGTCGTGCTGTATGTGGCGCGTTACTGCTTTCCGGGCACCAACGTCTACATGATTCCGATTGTCTATATATCGCTGATGGTGCCCACGAACCTGCTTTTCCATCTCGCGTTCACCGGATGGCACAAACTCCAGGCCAGCGCCGGAGGCGTAGGGGGATCGAGCGACTGAGAGATCCCATGACAGAACTTTGCTGTTGTAACATCGCCATAGAAGCGCTCATTGAGCAGTAGTCAAAATGTGTAATCGTGATGCCAGTCTGACGAATGAAACGCGGGACGGCCCGGCTTCATCAGCTGCGCAGAGACAAACCCATCCGCCGTGTAGATCAGAATCCCCTGCGGATTGGGAGCGAATGGTTGGGTACCGTCGGAGCCTTCATGCTCATCCGTGTAGGTCACGAGACCACCACAGCGGCATTTTTAAGCAAGAGATTTCGCGGCACCAGTTCCTATCCGCTTTGCTCCAGACAAACCCGATTGAGCATCCGGTGTATATGCAACAGCGGTACCCTTTGTACCCCAGTCGCTGATGAATGCAGGCAGGACCCTGCTAGTCTGTTCAAAATTGCTCATTTTTGGTCGGAACCGAGTGATCAGCAAGGCAAGAAATTCTCTTGAGCTCTTCAGATTGCTGCAGTTCGATTGCCTAAGCGAAGCCGTCTGGCTGACTCACCGCGCCGATGTGCGCCTGATCATCGATAAACAGGCGGCCTGCGGTGAGGGCTTGGCGATCAATTTCCAATAGATCGAGTTTTTTCACTTTGTCTTCGAGGACTCTGAATGCGGTTGCCGGGGCTATGCACTCGGTCTCTTCCAGCAGCGCGCCCATCATTACTATGTTCGCTGCCTTGGTCGAACCCAGTCGGTCAGCGATCTCCGCCGAGGGAATCGCGAACACCTGTACTCCCGGCGCGGCGAAGTCGGCAGGAAGGCTGGCGCCGCTGTAGAGGATGAGTCCGCCCCTCGCGACTTCGTGTGCAAACTTTCGCAACGAGAACTCATTCATAGCCACCAGCGCATCGGGGCGCGAGACCAGGGGCGATCCGATCCGTTCCTTCGACAAGCACACGTGGCAGTGCGCACTGCCCGAACGCATCTCCGGGCCATACGATGGCAGCCAGCTCACTTCCAGTCCTTCGCGCATACCCATTTCGATGAGCAGTTGCCCCAGCAGCAGCACGCCCTGTCCGCCGAAGCCTGCAATTTTGATCTTTACGTCTTTGAAGTGATGGGCGTGTTTCGGTTTGTCGTTGGCGTCCGCCTTCGGAGTGATCTCAAGCACATCCGCTACCGGGCGTTGCGGGGGTTCATTGCCGATGGGGATTTCTGGGCGGCGGTCGCGGAAAACGTTTAGCGGAAAGATCGGCGTCATCTTCTCGAGAACCCATCGCCGCGCTTCGACCGGATCTTTGCCCCAAATCGTCGGACACGGTGACAAGATTTCGACAAACGAGAAACCGGCGCCATCGCGCTGGATCTCGAGCGCCTTGCGGATCGCTCGCCGCGCTTTCATGATGTTCTTGTTATCCGAAAGAGCGACGCGTTCGATGTACGCCGGCGCTTCCAGCGTGGCGAGGAGTTCTGCCATGTGCAACGGAAAGCCTTCATTCGACGGCCGCCGTCCCCAGGGAGAAGTTGTGCTCTTCTGCCCGACCAGGGTGGTTGGCGCCATCTGTCCGCCAGTCATGCCATAGATTCCGTTGTTCACGAAAAAGACGGTGATCTTTTCCCCTCGGTTCGCGGCATGCACAATCTCGGCGGTGCCAATGGCGGCCAGGTCGCCGTCTCCCTGATAGGAAATGACGATTTTATCCGGGCAGGATCGTTTAATTCCCGTGGCCGAAGCTGGCGCACGGCCGTGCGCGACTTGCACGTTGCCTACGTCGAAATAGTAATAGGCAAACACCGAACAGCCCACGGGACTCACGAAGATCGTCTTGTCTTGCAGCCCCATATCCTGCAGCGCCTCGGCAATCAACTTGTGGGCCACTCCGTGTCCGCAGCCGGGACAGTAGTGGGTCTGGTGCTTCAGTTCGGATTTGCGCTCGTACAGGTCATAGAACAGCGTTGATCTGGAGTGGACTGGTTCGTATTCGTCATTGCGCTTGGGTTCAACTTCAGGGCTGGCTTCGGACCTAATTTCAGCATCCACGCTGATCACACTCTCGTTTGCCATTTTCGTTGTCCTCACACCGCTACGGCTATGCGCTCCAACACTTGTTGTTGCAGCTCCGTGACCGATGGCACGTTGCCGCCCACGCGGCCGTAGAATTCGACTGGCACTTTGCCATTCAACGCCAGGCGCACGTCTTCCAGCATTTGTCCGTTGCTCAATTCGACGACTAGCACCTTTTGTACTTTGGCCGCGGCTTTCGCCAGCGCCTCCGACGGATAGGGCCATAGCGTGATGGGCCGGAACAGCCCGGCTTTCATGCCTTCCTTGCGCAGCGCTTCCACCGTGGAAAGCAACACTCGGGACACGATGCCATAACCGACGAGCAGCAGCTCGGCGTCGTCGGTGTGGCAGAGCTCGCAGCGCGGCTCGGCTTCTTGCGCGCGGATGTACTTGGCTTCCATTCTGCGCTGGTGTTCTTCCAATTCATCGGTTTCGAGATAGATGGAACTGACCAGGTTGGCGCGCGTTTCTGGCGTGCCCTTTACCGCCCAGATTTTTTCGGGTGGCTGCCTCTCACGATATTCGAGATCCAGCGGTTCCATCATTTGTCCGATGAAGCCGTCGGCCAGCACCACTGCGGGATTGCGGTATTTGTCGGCGAGGTCAAATGCCAGCATGGTGAGCTCGGCCATCTCCTGTACCGATGCGGGAGCCAGCACGATATTGCGGTAGTTGCCGTGGCCGCCGCCTTTTACCATGGCGAAATAGTCGCTTTGTTCGGGGGCGATGTTGCCCAGGCCGGGGCCGCCGCGCATTACGTCGACGATCACGCATGGGAGTTCGGCGCCCGCCAGATAGGACATGCCTTCCTGCATCAGGCTGAGGCCGGGGCCAGAAGATCCAGTCATGACGCGGACACCAGCGGCGGCTGCCCCATATACCATGTTGATGGCGGCGACTTCGCTCTCCGCTTGCAGGAAAGTTCCGCCGACCTGCGGGAAGTAGAGCGCGGCCGACTCGGCAATCTCACTGGCCGGAGTGATTGGATATCCGTAGTACGCGCGGCATCCGGCGAGGATCGCGCCTTTCACGACCGCCACGTTTCCTTTACAAAGCTGCCGCACGTTCGCCTCCTTGCGCCGCCGCAAACGCCTTTCCTTTAGCCTTGATGCGATAAACCGTAATCGCGCCCGGCTCCGGGCAGCAGTAAAAGCAGATACCACAACCGGTGCAGCCCTCGCCGGTGTAGCGCGCCGGATGAACCCCGTATGAACTCAACTTCGGAGCCAATTCCAAACACTTGGGCGGACAAGACTCCACGCATAGCTCACATCCTTTGCATTCGTCGACATCAACCGTGACCTTACCCCGCGCTTGGCCTGCCATTGTTCACCTCGTTGCTGTCTCCGCAGCTAAGGGGCGCTGCAGCCATCTAGTCTTTTCGCAAAATTGATAGAGTTCTTCCCGAAACTTGGGATGTGCAATGTCGATCAGGGCCTGCGCCCGTTGCCGGATGGTCTTGCCGTGCAGGTACGCGACACCGTATTCGGTCACGACGTAGCGGATCAGGCCGCGCGACGTAACCACTCCCGCGCCGGGGCTCAGCATCGGCACCATCCGCGAGATCGTTCCGTCTTTTGCGGAAGACGGAATCGCGATAATCGACTTGCCACCCTTGGAGCGCGCCGCGCCGCGCAGGAAGTCTACTTGTCCGCCAATGCCGCTATAGAACTGGCTTCCGATCGAATCGGAGCAGACTTGACCGGTTAGATCGATCTGCAGTGCGGAGTTAATGGCCACCATGTTGTCGTTGCGGGCGATGAGCTCCGGGTCGTTGGTATAGGCGGTGGGATGGAATTCGAAGATCGGATTATTATCCAGGAAATCGAACAACCGTTTCGTGCCAATGGCAAACCCCAGGATGATCTTCCGCGGCTTGAAATTCTTACGCGCCCCTGTGATCACGCCCGCATTGATCAAAGGAATCACGCCATCGGAAAGGAGTTCGCTGTGGACCGCGAGATCCTTACGATCCGTAAGGAAGGGAAGCACGGCGTCCGGGATTCCACCGATGCCGGTCTGCAACACAGCTCCATCCTCGATCAAGTTTGCGACGTTAAAGGCGATGGCCTTATGCATGTCGGTGATTAACGGTTGCTTCATCTCGCACAGCGGCCGGGAGGAATCGACAATAGCATCGATCTCGGTCACGTGAATGAAGCTGTCGCCGTAGGTGCGCGGCATCTGATCATTGATCTGCGCTACCACGTAACGGGCGCATTTGGCCGCGGTGAGGGAGGTGTCCACACCTACACCGAAGCTGCAGAAGCCATGCGGATCGGGAGGAGAAAGTTGCAGCAGTGCAACGTCGATTGGCATGACGCCGGTCTCGAACAGTTCTTCAATTTCGCTCAGGTAAATGGGCGTGTAGTCGGCGCGGCCTTGGTTGATGGCCTCGCGTACGTTGCCGCCGATAAACATCGCGTTATGCCGGAAGTGTCCGGCCATCTCGCGAGCTACGTAAGGAGCCGCTCCCATGGTCATCATGTGGACGATTTCCACGTCTTGCACATCAGGGGCGCGGCGTATCAGGGCCTCCACCAGGGTCTCAGGCTCGGCGCACCCGGGCTGAATGTAGACACGCATCCCCGACTGCACACAGCGCAACGCCTCGTCGGCCGTCCGCAACTTTATCTTGTACTCAAGCTCCCAGGACATCCCCGCCTCCCCTATCCCGCTGCCCTCACCTTCCGCAACGGCTCAGACACACACGCTCGCTCGTAACCGACCGCCGCGTAATAGACAGCGTGGTCAAAGAATCGATCCAGTAACTCCTCCACCTCAAGCTCGCCGGAAATCTCCGCGGGGCGGTCCAGCACGGCCTCTTGTTTGAGGAAGTCCCAAAGGTTTTTCTTGGTAAGGATAATCGCCCAGAGAAGTTGACTTAGCGGCACGTTTTGCCGGGCGCGCTTGGCGCCAATCTCCACGTAGCGCTTCTCGACATCCAACTCGCTTTTGCCCAGAAGCCAGTCTGCCAGGTGACAATAGATTTCGTGCACCCGTTGCTCGAGCTCCCCGGGTGGGACGTTACGGTATGCGGGCAGCAAGGGGGAGTTCTGCGTTTTTTCGAGGAGCCCTACCGCCAGGGCTTCAGAGTGGTTCTCAACCAACCGGAGAAGCCTGTACGCCAACATCATCGCCGCCCCTCCTTACGCTGCCACAATTTTCGACCTTGCCCCTGGGAGCGGCTAGGGCGGAGAGCATAGGTGACTGTGATCTCCGTCACACAACCTACGGACCCGCTAGTTCTGAGGCGGCTCCTCGCGGGCAGGGGAAAATCTTACAGAGGGTACCGAACGTAGCATCACGCTTTCGGGAATGCCGAATTCGGAAATTGAGGACCAGCAGGGTACCTCCAAATTGATGACGCCTGAATTATTTTTTGCGATTACAATCGTGCTGGGGGTTTGGGAAGCTGAGCAAGTGGCTACACAGGCACGGTCGGTTCGCATGCTTCGGAGTGAGCGAGACGGTAGAGTTGGTGCGCGCCCTGAACTGTTTGCTGTAGTCCCTGCTGATTTACGGCATCGAAAGTAAGCAGTTTTACTTTGGTACGCCACTCTCCCTGGAGGTCGAGCGTGCCGTGGATTCCGTGGCGCAGCTACTCCTTCAACTCGCCCTGACGGTGATGGGTCCCGCCCATGAGACGACGACCTTGTGAAAACACTGAACGAACTATATTCGTCACTCTCCGCCCGACGCCGTTACGAAGTCTGGTTTCTTCGTCTCGGACTTGCGGACGGTGGCGGGGCATGGTGGTTCCGATATCTGCTCATGAATCCCGGGCGGGTCGGTTGCGCAGGCGATCCCCGTGGAATGCCCGTTCAGGTATGGGCCACGTGGTTTCCGAGGGATGGAAAACCACAAAGCTTCATTGAAGCATTTCCTTTGGAAGGTTTGGATCTCAGCGCGAGAAGAGGGAATCCATTCCACTTCCGAATCGGCAACAACGAAATCGGCGAGGGCTCCTGCCGAGGAACGTTGGAAGTTGAGGGGCACGCGATTGCATGGGATCTGCAGTGGCGTTCCACGTTTCGAGCCACCTTAAGCAACAAGGGCTGGATTGGATTCTCGCGAACCCCGCATTCCGACGCGATTTTTTCGGGGAAGATCACACTCGATGAGCTGAGTTTTGAGGGAAGTCCCTTGGGGTTCGGAGTTCAGGGGCATAACTGTGGATACCGGCATCGCAACTTCTGGACTTGGACGCATGCATATTTTTCCCGCCCCGAAATCGGTCCGAGCACATTAGAGGCATTGATATACGAAATGCCGTTTGGACTCGTCTTTCGTAAGGCTCTGCTCTGGCACGATGGCGAGAAACATGAATTCGGGAATCTGCAAGAAATCAGAAGAGACCCAGATAAACTTGGCTGGAGTTTTTGTTGTTCGAGCAAGGGTGGATCCCGATTGGAAGCAGCTATCGATGGCGCTGGGCCGAGCGTCCATCGCCTTCCTTACGTAAAGACCGACTGCAGGGGAAGCTTTGAAGTGGCGAACAACAGCCTGGCGAAAGCGGTACTCCGCCTGGAGCTGCAGGGTCGGCCGGTTGAAACATTAGAGACCAGTACCGGGGCCGTATTGGAAATGGTCGGCCGCTAAATTCATTCGGGAGATTGCGCCATCGCCAGGCGCTCAGCGACGGTCGCGTAGGCCGATGGATTGAATGCCATTCCAATGTGCGTGCCGGGGACTTCAAAGTCGGCTTCGGGATTCCGGGTCCGGCAATAGCGCCAGTCGACGATACCGTCATCGCGTGTGTAAATCGCGGTCTCGACCATGGAGTCCGGGATGTCGCGCCTGAACGAATTAACAAAATTGAGGTGCAGCGCCCGGTGTAGCACTCGGGCAACACTCCTCTGCCATGCTCCTGCAAGATATGCTGGCGGATGGCTTCGGCAGCGTGGAGAATAGTTCGACTGGTGGCCGTACCGCGAATGGGTGCGGCAAGCGTGATGACTGAAGCGATATCCCGCGGCCGCTGGCCCGCAACCGAGCGCGCGATCACGCCTCCAAGGCTGTGGCCGATCAGGTGGATTTTCCGCCCGGTCTCGGCCAGGGCTCTTTCAATGGTTTGGTTCAGATGGCGTTGGACAAGGAGATTCGGGCACTCGGCATTGATGCCGATGCCGGAAAAATACGGCCGGTATCCGATGCGCCCCAGCCACGCGTGGAGTTCCATTAAATAAAGATCGGTACCCAGAAAACCTGGGATGATGACCACGGCGGAGCCATCCCCGGCGGGGTATGCCGAAACCGTAATAGACTGGAGTCGCGTGCAGCAGGAGAATCTCAGCCGCAGACAGCGCTTCTGTCCACGGAGAGATGTCGGCCTGTAAATCCGCCTTGTGAGTGTGCTTCCGACCTCGCGCCTTCGATGAACCTTTGGTCTTGTTCGGTTTGCGCTGCAATTTCGTCCCGAGTTTGTTCAGCATTTACGCACCCCAGCCTAGCGGGCGCAAGCGGGCGGAAGCTTGCCCGCTGCAGATTATACCCTTCTCTTGCTCTTCCGGGTTGAGCTTCGTTTTACGGGTACGGGCTTTTCCAGCCGGGCTTCGAGTTCCGCCACCTGCTTGCGCAGGGCATCAAGTTCCGGTTCAGACTTGGCGGGCGGCTGAGGCGCCGCGCCCAGGAATTGTTTCATCATGTCCACCGGCGACAGAATTGCAGACTGGACCTCGCCGAGGCGGCTCTCCATCGCATCCTGCACCTTCTGATAGGTGTCGAAAGCGGATTTCAGATACCACATGATGAACTCCTGCCGTACCTCGTCTGAGGCGACGATCAGTCGCCGGAGAAGTTCGAGCGGCAGGCCGGTAGGTTTTTCTTTGGCATCCTCGGTAATGATTTGGGTGAGAGTGACGCGGGTCAAGTCCTGGCCAGTCTTGGCATCGACCACCTGGACATGCCTACCTTCGCGGATGAATCCAGCGATATCGTCGAGATTCACGTATTTGCTGTTCGAGGAATCGTACATCCGGCGATTCCCATACTTTTTGATGATGACCGGAGCCGGCTTCATTGAGTGATCCTGTCCATGCTGCTCTGCACACTAGATAAATATATCTTGAACCAATTAGCCGACGCTCGTATAGTTTAGTTGATGCTGCAGTGCAGCAATTATTGGAGGTGGCAAATGGCAACAACGGTAAAGTCCGAATCCCCCCGAACTCATCCCGGGGAGTCTTCGTTTGTTTCTCTTCTGTCAGGCTGGGCGCAACAGGGAGTCCAGAGCTTTTTTGCTACGCAGCGGATCCTGTTGGATCTTGCGATGCGTCAGAATGCAAGCTTGATGCACTCCCTGCGACAACAATTGTCCGATCCCACTCATTCGCCGACCGCCATTCTGGGCGAAGTCACGGCCGAGGGTGTGTCGAACTTCATTGAAGGGCAAAAGATCCTTCTTGAACTGGGTCAAAAGCAGAACGAAATTTTAATGAGCGGAGTGAAGGAGCGAGTTGGGGAGTGGCCTGCGGCGCAGGCTGTTACCGACCTGTTGCGGCGGAGCGTGGAGACTTTCATCCATATGCAGCAGGAATTCTTGAAGATTGCCGGTAAGCAAACTCACAGCTGGGTGGAAGCAGCCAAGAACGGAAAACCGTACCAGAGTGAGCATGTGGTGGAACTGGCCCGCGAGGCGATGGACAACTTTGTCAAAGCCCAGAAGCACTTTATGGACGTCATCGCCGAGGAGACAGCGAAAGCCACCGGCAGCAAGCATACCAACGGGGTAAAGAAAATTAAGAAGACTGAACTGTCCCAGTTGGCGCGAGAGGCCACGGCGTCGTTCATCGAGGCACAACGGAAGCTGGTTGATGTAGCCGGACGACAGATGAACGCCGGTGTGAAAACCGCAGGCAAGACTCTGGAACTTCTGCGGCCGTTTCCCTTCTTACCATTGGCAGAATTGACGCGTGAAGGCGTGAAAAGCTATGTCAACGCCCAGAAGGAGTTGATGGACGTCATGGTAAAGCCGGGTGCCGAACACAAGCACAAACCGGAGCATCGCGCGCAGCGGTCGCCAAAGAAAGCGGCGGCGGCAGCTGCCTGATGCGGAACGAAGTAGAGCTGTCACCCTGAGCGGAGTATGGCCCGCACCAAGCGCGGTCCATACGAAGTCGAAGGACCCTGCACGGCCGAGTGCTCCAAGCGCCTGAGGGCGTTCTCGGCAAGAAGCTGGCTTCGCACGTGTGAAACAGCACGTGAGAATCTCGAGCGAAGCTG
>CAVOII010000007.1:0-383977 GCA_963696025.1 uncultured Acidobacteriota bacterium | reverse complement strand
CAGTTTTCCACAGCCGAAACAAAGGATCCTATTGCGAAAGGCAATTCGGTGTTGTAGCTTTGAGTGGCTCGCAGCTCAGGTTTTGTCCAAGACTTCTAGGGCCGTCGCTCGCTGCGGCGGACTGACGTTTGAACGTTCCAAAACATTATGTTGGTAGTTCTCTGGCGGCGGAGAGTTTAGTTGACCCCGTTCTACCTGGTTATCTTCGGAGTTTCGCTGCTCTTCTCGCTTGTCCTCACGCATTACGTTCGGAATCTCGCTATGGGTCTTGGGTGGGTAGCCCCGCCGCTCCAGGAACGTGACCTGCACCAGACTCCGCTTCCGCGGTTTGGCGGTGTTTCGATATTCCTGTCTTTCTTGATCAGTATTGTATTTGCGTCTTTGGGCGGTCGACACTTACCGTCATTCGGTCCGGTCCCTTCAATCCGGACGTTCCTTACGATTCTGGTACCGGCAACTCTTATCTTCCTGCTCGGGTTGTACGACGATATTCGCCCGGTCGGCCCGTACGTCAAGTTTGTTGTTCAAGGCATTGCTGCCACAATGCTTTTTGTCGGTGGCCTCAGGATTTTGGATCTTCCCGTTTTGTTCGGGCCCCGGCATTTTAGCTGGGCTGTCGGGCTTCCCATCACGATCCTGTGGGTGATCGGTATTACTAACGCCTTCAACTTAATCGATGGCTTGGATGGTCTCGCCGCTGGTTCTGCGCTGTTTTCGACATTGGTTGTTTTCACAGTGGCAGTTTCCAGCGGCTCGTCGTTTGTGTCGTTATTGACCATCGCGCTGGCTGGAGCCATTCTTGGGTTTCTTAGGTTCAACTTCAACCCGGCAACGATCTTTCTTGGCGATTGCGGAAGCTTGTTCATCGGGTTCATGCTGAGTGCGCTTGCCCTACAGGGTGCCCAGAAATCGCCCACCATCGTGGCCGTCGCTATTCCTGTAGTCTCCTTCGGCCTTCCGATTTTGGAGACGAGTCTTTCACTGTTACGCCGTCTTATCGGCGGCCGACCTGTGTTCACCGCCGATCGCGAGCACATCCATCACAAACTGCTACAGCGCGGTATGTCCCAGCGCCAGGTAGTAGTTATATTGTACGGGGTGTCCGGACTTTTCGCTCTGCTTAGCTTGTTCCTTTTGTGGCCCACGGGGAGCACATTGGGATTGGTTCTGGCCGTTCTCGGTACAGGCGTGTGGTTTGGCGTGCAGCACTTAGGCTATCTGGAATTCAGTGAACTCCGGCGGGTGGCGCGGCGCACAGTGGAGCAGCGAAGGATATTTGTCAACAACCTCGCTATCCGGCGGGCTGCAGAGGAACTAAAGGTTACAGGCGACTACGCACAGTTGTGCTACATCCTCGAAACAGCTTTTTCCAACAATGACTTCGATGGCTTTGACCTCAACGTAAAACTGCCAGAAAGTAGTAAGGATACCCGGAATTTGCCTATATCCTCCACAGGTGAAGCCTTACACTTCCGGTGGTGTAAGCTCGAAGGCTCCAACCTCCGCGACAATTGGTCGGGTTGGAACCTTATGCTCGACTTGGTCACCACAAGCAATCGAGGCTGCGGTTCGATGAACATTCACCGGGGCTATGCGGACGGCACTTTACTGATTGACATCAATTTTCTGACCTCAGTTTTCCCGGTCGTCCTCGCCGACGCCCTCGACCGCGTTTTCTCTGCAAGCGAGGAAGAGCTCCTCGAGGTGTCAAGAGACAAAGGGTTTATGGCAGCCGAAGCCAGTTGATCGGGTTACGCTTGGACGTGGATACCGCCGCACGCCACGAGTCAGGTCGGCACGTACCGATTTGTCTTTTGATTTGTGCCGTGCGGAGTGACGGGAACACACGACCACCGTATGATTGGAGCTAGCAGGTTTTTTTCTGCTATTGTTCCAAAGGAGATCTAATGACGTGCGGCACTAATTCTTCGGTATCCGAGCTGCCCGGAGCTTTCAATCCTAGCCATGGATGGAGCGAGGTTATCTCCCGAATCACCTGCGATTTGTTTTCGGGAACCCCCGTTACGCTGTTAATCATAGACGTGGCATGAACGCGGTACTTAGCTGTCACATCCGGAACTCGAGCACCGAAGAAGCCTTTTTCGGCCAATTTGCACCAGAACTCGTAATCCTCCCACCCGGGGATGCCGAGGCGAGTGTAACCTCCCACAGCAATCCAACAGGCTTTCCTCACCATTGCCATGGCATCGATATAGTTCCCCGACTGGAACAGCGCCGGGTCGTAGTCGCGCGCCTCGGCCGTTCCGGTTTTGTCGCCGAACCACTCGATAGTCGGATAGGCAAACGCGGCACCGCTATCATCTAGTAATGCCAAACATTTCTCAATACAGTCCGGAAGCAGGAGATTATCCGGATCGAGGGGGAAAAAAAACTCAGTATCGCAAAAGCTCACTGCTATGTTGCGCGTACGTGCTAGGTTAGAGTTTCTGCGGTTCTGCAGCAAAGCGACCATATTGAAAGCATCTGCGTGATCTGCCAGCCAGCGGCGCGCGAGTGCGAGCGAATCGTCCGTTGATCTATCATCCACAACAATCACGTCTATGTCGTGGATAGTTTGCTGCCGTACCGACTCGAGAGCTTCCTGCACGTATTGTCCGTAATTGAACAATGGCATCAGAATGGAGACGCGGCTCACGCCTCGGCGTGAGGAGTGGTAAACCACGTCATAATCAGCAAGTTCTGCTTGCTGCAGCGACTCTGCGGACCCGGTCTCCATATCGAGCCGGAAAAGCTCGGAACTGAGCGGAGCTGGCGCGAGTAACCGGTTTACCAGCCTGGTCGCAAGCAGGCTGCGACGCTCTGGTCCGTAGAACCACAATAATTCACTGTACAGTCTCTCAGCCAGGCGCTCGCGCAACTCATGGTCCCGGATCAACGTCCTAAGACACACGGACCACTCGTCTTTGCTGTTTGCCAAGAACCCAGTTTCGGCATGATGAATCAAGTCCGCGAACGGCCGCACCGGTGACGCAACTGTGGATACACCGACGCAGGCCGCGCCAAAGAACTCTAGCTCAGTCGTCGCCTCGCAGAAACGACTTCCCGTCCCCAGTGGGGCCAGATTTATATCTAATCTCGCGTATTCCGATGGAAGCTCCTCTATCGTCACGTGCTCACGCCACTCGATCTGCCTGGAGCATTCTTGGAACTCGGGGAAATCCGTCAGGTTAACCGCTCCCCGGAACAATACAAGGCGCACGTCGGGGTTTCCAGCAAGGATGGCTGCCACGGCCGAAGACACGACTGCCATGTCCCCCTGACGGTCTGGAAAGCGTGGCGTATAACCGATTCGGATCAAACCATCGTCCGGCTTCGCCCTGCGTGCCGCCCGAGCACCGCGGGCCTTATCAAGCAACCGCCTGTCGAAGCCATTCGGAATCACAGTTGTCGGCTTCCGAAAATTTCGAATCTCACGGGCAAACTGAACCGTCGGTGTAGTGCAATGGTCCGCCTCTGCCAGCCCAGCCTGAACACGCATATGAAATCCTTCTACGCCCCCTTCAGCCAGTTCTTGCGAACGGATTCCAGCTACGATTTCTATTGTTGCTAGATCTGGTTGAAACATCAAATCGCCCACGTCGCAAATTATCTTGGCACGTTCCCGGCGTGCCGTCTCAAGCAGCATCGCAATGTATTCGGACCAACTTGTGCGCCCAATCCAAACAATGTTGGCTCCTGCGACTGCCGGGAGCCGTTGCGGTAGTTCTTCAATTGGAATGACAATTGTCTCAAAAAACCGAGGAGCCAAGGACTGTGCCATCTGCAAGATTCGGTCTTGATGTCCAGGGGTATGCGACCCGTCCGAAATAAACACCACCCTGCACCGCTGGCCCCGAACCAGCGTATCTTGCTTAGGGCGAGGTCGCTCCTGAGCAACCTCCGTTTCGCCCAACCGCCCGGCCTTCGGATTTTCTGGGGTCGTCGCTGTTCGCCCTTCGCCCTTTCCCCAGCCGACATAGTGGACCAATGGATTTACGCCGGACTTGGCCACATCCGGGTTCTGCACCAGATACTGGTCGCTATCAAACAATGGGCTGGGATCGCGTCCCTCGGCCGCACCCCAAAACAGATAGTGTTCCAAAGGGTCGACACCGGCCTTGGCCACATCTGGGTTCTGTGCCAAATACCAATCTTTATCGAAGAGGCCTGAGCCAGCAATTAGCTTTCTCTCACGGAGCAGTCGGATGTGCCTGTTAATCCGGCGCGGAAGCTGCAAGCTTATCGTCCACCATATCGCCTTGACCAGCAAACGGACCTGTCGCTTAAGCCGGGGCGACAACTTGCTTCCGATTATCCTGAAGGGAGCTGTCATACGCCAGCAAGCTGATGAACGTATCATGTTCAATTCGGCGGTTCGTTCGGCGAGCTCGGTCAGCAGCTTCTCCAGTTGCGCGTTACATTCTTTAGCATCCATTGATGTCTTAAGAAAGCCGGTTAATACATCTTGTGAACTCGGCCGGCGACAGCTGAATCTGTGAGGCAGCAGACCGGGCCGGAATCGCGTCTAACAAACCGCGGCGCGCGTGCTGCGCCATCCAAAGTCTTGCTTTCCGAGTTTCAAACTCGCGCATCACATCTCCTGAAATGCCGTCCATTGATTATGTAGCGAGCCGATCCTGTCAAACTCAAAACAATTAACTGTGTCGTCGAAAGTCGAGCACACAACTGAGCCGCGACTAGCTAAGTTTTTTTACCACGTTCCACCAGTATTCAAGGGCGATGAACATCATCAGCGAGAAAGCCAACGCCACGTGTTCACGCAGATGAAGCGAATGAACTAGGATCCAGAAGGGAGCGTTAGAGTGGAGGTTCTCAGCGTCGACTTGAGCTCCACTCATGGTTCGTCCTCCCTGAAAGAATGGACGTGGCAGACTTCGATCTCCGGTGTCTAGCACGGCTACCTCGGAGTCATTACAAGTGCACGCCGAGATCAGCTTGGATCTGCATCTAAAATGACGAACCCGTGCATGGAATTGTACAAGCACGCAGAAAAGGAGCAAAAGCGTTTTCGCGCGAACCAGGTACGGCTGGCGCCCGCTCCAGACGAGAATCGTTTCGCCCGGGATGGCGCGCACAGGGTTCGGGGCCGATGCAGGCAACTACGCGCCCAGTTGCTTGAGCCGAAGGATGTCACGGGCGTTCAACTAACTAAGCAAAAGTCTAGGGATACGGTGCCAGCGACCCGCCTCTGATCTCACGACACCTCTACTCCTCAATTGTTACTACAACTCGTGGTGGCTGGATCGCGAGAGGAAGCAATTCCATGCAGCAATATCGCACGAATGCTGATAGACTGACAGTTTTTAAAGGGTGGGATAATAATTCTTCCCCGAATTCAGATGAATCCCAAACAGCAATCGGAACTGGATGAAAAGACGACTCTGCAAGAGCGTCGGATTCCGGAGGAGAACTCAGCGGTCCAAGCGCAAATTGCTAGTCTGACATCAAAGATTCACAAACTCGACAGGGAAGCGGCCTCCGCGAGCCGGTTATTAATGGAAGCCGAGGTGCGTTTTGCTGGATTGCAAACGCGCATGCTGGAAAAGGACAGAGCAATTCGAGAGCTCCAGGAAGCCAAAGACAGAACAATTCGAGAGCTCCAGCAAGCGAACGACAGAACAATTCGAGAGCTCCAGCAAGCCAACGACAGAACAATTCGAGAGCTCCAGCAAGCCAATGAATCTCTCACTTTCTATTTGAGCCGGTACAAAAGAGTTAAGGAGAAGTTACTGCCAACAGGGAGTGTCCGAGATCGGATCTGTAGAAAGGTGGCTGGCAGGCTCTTCCCAAAGGCCCACACACCGAGCTTACCACCAGCATCGGCCACAGAGACATCCTCGGCCGCCTTGACCCCACCGAGTTTGCCACCAGCATCGGCCACAGAGACATCCTCGGCCGCCTTGACCCCACCGACGCCAGCCTCACCCTCTAATACGGACGAGCAACGAACGATAGATCTTCCTGCGGAATGGTGCGATGATCTCCAGCGACCGCCAGTCGTGATTGCGATTCCAAACTGGAATCGTCTTGAAATGCTGCGCAACTGCATCGAAAGTGTTCTGGCCAATACCGGCTATGATCGCTACCACATTTGCGTATATGACCAGGGCTCTACCGATGGATCTCCCGAATATCTCCGCTCATTGGGCGATCGTGTGGATGCTATTTTTGATTGCAAGAATATTGGGTTTGTGGGCGCAAACAACGCGATCATTCGCCGGTATCCGAAATGGGATGTCGTCTTCCTGAATAATGACACACATGTCATTCAGGGGTGGCTGGAGCGATTAGCGGAGACTGCTTATAAGGCCGACAACATTGGTCTTGTGGGCGCCAAACTCTTGTACCCGGACGGGCGCTTGCAGGAAGCTGGGAGCCAGATTTTTCAGGATGGAAGCGCACGCGCGTACGGCAAGTACGAGGAGCACTGGTATCCGGAATTCAATCAGATACGAGAGGTGGATTATTGCTCTGCCGCTTGTTTGTATGCGAAACGTAGACTTCTCGACATCGTCGGCGGGTTCGACGAGCGCTATGCACCTGCCTATTACGAGGACTCCGATTTGGCATTTGCAGCGCGCGCAGCTGGGTTCAAAGTTCTGTATCAGCCGCTGTGTGAAATTGTCCACCACGAATTCGGTACTTCCGGGGGCACTGCGTTCGAGAGAATGAAAGGAAATCGAGAGAAGTTCATCGCAAAATGGGGAGACACACTGAAACATCAGCAGCGCAGTTTATGGGATGTCGGTTCAGTCAGCGGTCGTGAAAAAGTGCTTGTCATTCACGAACTTCTCCCGTCCCCTGACCGTTCGTCCGGAGGAGCGCGATTGCACGCATTCCTGCGCCTTCTTGCTCGCCGCTACCATGTCGTAGTGGCGTATCTTGATGTTTCAAGTGTCCGTGAGTACCTTAAGCCTTTGGAAAGTGACGGAATCAGTGTCTTTTATCCGGGCTTCGCCAAGGCCGTGCACAATCAAAAGCTCGACCTCGAAGCGATTTTTCGCGACAACGAATTCAGTTTTGTGTTTTGCGAAGTTTACGATGTTGCGGAGCAGTATATGGAGATGATTCGCAAGCTGGCGCCATCGAGCAAGTTGATAGTTGACACGTTCGACGTGCACTTTCTCCGCGAAATGCGGGAGGCGGAACTCAGGAAGGATTCCGAGCTGCTCTGCCAAGCTGAAGCAACTAAGTACCGCGAACTGGAAGTCTATCGACGCGCAGATTTGGTGATTACTGTCACCCAGGAGGACAAAAATGCGCTGCTTCAGGCCGATAAGAATCTCAATGTGGGGGTGATATCGAACATCCATGCACTTCCGGAATACGTAGTAGGAAGACAGGAGCGTAGTCACTTATTATTCGTAGGCGGTTTTTCTCATGAGCCCAACGTGGATGCGATGCTGTATTTTTGCAAGGAAGTATTCCCGCTGGTGCGAGCGTCGCTCCCAGAGATAAAACTCTGGGTTGTCGGGAGTGCCCCACCGGCCGAGATCATTGCACTAGGTTCTGATAGTGTCGTAGTCACCGGCTACGTCCCGTACATTGCCCCCTATCTGCAATCTGCGTTGGTCTCCATCGCTCCGCTGCGCTACGGCTCCGGCATGAAGGGGAAAATCGGCGAGGCGATGGCGTGCGGCGTGCCAGTCGTGACGACGAGCGTTGGTGCGGAAGGTATGGACTTGCGGGACCAGGTGGATGTCATGATTGCAGATTCGGCGGAAGAGTTCGCTGACCATATTGTTCGCCTAAACAAAGAACCGGAACTCTGGGAGAAGCTGGCACGGAACGGCCAACTGCGTGTACAGGAGGAGTGGAGTCCAGAAGAGGTCGATAGGAGATTACAGCATCTGCTTGCCAACATGGCTGGAAAAATGGCGCATGTCACCCAGTGCCCTCAGGACGATCCCAGAAGCTAGGACCGTAAGAAATTCGGAATTATGCACTTGACAAACCCATGCGTCGCTTCGCCGTTCGAGGAAGTGATACGCGACGTACTCGAGGTAAAGCCGCCAAATAAACAGCCGACCAAAAAACGAACAGCAGCGAATGAGTAGGATTGCTACAATGATGACCTATCCTCGGCTACGTCAATTCTGCGAGTGATGTTCTTGTCCTGTTTTTTGAGGCAGTGGCCGCAGTGCAACCGGCGCGCTTTCGTCATGTCTTGCGGTTCTTCGCCGCTTACCGCAAAATTGACAAACGAAACCGGGGTAGGTACGCCTAAACGTGTGCACAGGAGCATTCATTCCCTGGAGTATGTTACTCAGGTTTGGGTTCGTCAAATGCATAATCGTGGACCGCGAGGACTGGACGATTTCGCTGACCCTTACGAGGCAAGGCGGGTGCCCGTATATCCAGAGTGGTTCGTGGCTCCAAGAAACTCAGCATGCCGGCGCTTGCATTTCGCAGTATGGGCAGCGGCCAAAGAATTTGGGGACGTCTGATTACCAAACTATCCACCTTTAGCGCCATTCCATCCATTTGGGATACTGTAGGCATCCAGGCGGCTTGCTGATCACGAGGACATCGTGTTTTTGCCTTTTGGATTCCGGAACGTGCCGGGATGGCGATCAAGAACACATGAGACGCGGCGGTCGTGTGACTCTTCGGCGTCTCGCTCAAAAAACGCGATATACAGCCGCAGTTGCTGCGCTGGTGGCCACCAAGGTGCTAGCACCCACAATGGTTTTTACTCGACTGCTCGGAACGAAGAGTATGTCGTCGGCCGAGACGGGAATATCTGCGGTCTTGCCGCGCAAGAGGGCCTTCAACGGTACCGGTCGCTCCTGTAATCCGGTGGGCGTTCGGCGAAGCATTCTAGTGCCGCCTACAGCGGCCGAGTGCGTTGGCCCCCTGCCGCAGCTACCACTTGCAATACCGTCACCGCACCGGCGGAGTTTAGGATATATCCGCCTGGTTTAACCACTTCTCCAAGAACGTAGACCATCGCTGCCTTGGCGACGAATACCGTATCTCCGGGATACAATTCGATGTTGCTACGAGCCATCTTCTCCGGGTCCTGTGTGACCTCAACTTTTCGGGGGGCAGGTCACAACCTGGATGGGATCCTTTTCATCCCCTCGGTGCGAGACCGTGACAGCGCCGGAGGCTTTTTCCGTAAGCCCGCCCGAGATTTGAAGGATGTCAAATAACCTGTGAGGCCCCAGAGCTGAATAAACGCCGGGCTTCATGACCTCGCCTGCAACGGAAATTCCATCGTTGGTATACTCCTTTACGTATACGGAGACTTGCGGATCGCAGCTGGACAAGATTTTAAGCCGAGGAGTGCTCCCTCGCAACCCGAACGTGTGAACAACCACGAAAACCTGTGCCCACAATAAAATGTCGCATGGTGGTACAAGAAATTGGCCTCCCGGGGCAAGGTGGATTCCACGAAGCGTTCGAGAATTCAACAGGTAAAGCAAAGGATTGTGTTGCGAACCCAAACCCAATATTGTAGGTTTGTTTGTTGGAAATCTGGAGCACTCAACTCGTACGAACGCGCCAGTGGTTTTGAAAACTGCAATTTTGCAGCGTATTTTGCTGAGGTTGTGCACTTCTCGAAACAAAGAAAGTGGATTGGAAAGAGAACGGCTGTAGCCTGCCTGCGCCGGTCCGATGCAGTTCAAGAAAGGAAACACTCACGGATTAAGGGATATGAAGAACTATAAGCGGGTACTCGTCACGGGGGCAGGCGGCTTCATTGGCCATCATCTGGTGAAAAGACTCAAATCGGATGGCCACTGGGTGCGCGGGGTCGACATCAAGTTTCCGGAATACGAAACCAGTTCCGCTGACGAGTTTGAGATCCTGGATCTGCGCAAGACGGAAAACTGCCTGCTAGCCAACCGTGGTGGCATCGAGGACGTCTACAATCTTGCCGCTGACATGGGCGGCATCGGC
Source organism: uncultured Acidobacteriota bacterium (assembly GCA_963696025.1). Lineage (GTDB taxonomy): Bacteria > Acidobacteriota > Terriglobia > Terriglobales > Acidobacteriaceae > JABCYV01. The sequence continues at coordinate 374,050 of CAVOII010000007.1, read as the reverse complement.
TATATCACTACTTACCTCGCCGACATCAGCCGCAATAACATCCTTATCAATGCCCACATGTTAGAGGCCAGTCGGCAGAATGGGATTAAACGTTTCCTGTTCTCTTCGTCCGCCTGTGTCTACAACCAGGGCAAGCAGAAAGACTGCGAAGTCACTCCTCTTCGCGAAGAGGATGCCTATCCTGCCGATCCCGAGCCCGGCTACGGCTGGGAGAAGCTCTTCGCAGAAGAACTTTGCCGGTACTACCACAGGGATCATGGCTTCGACACTCGCATCGTACGTTTCCACAACGTCTATGGACCTCTGGGTACGTACGAAGGTGGAAAGGAAAAAGCACCAGCCGCCATCGCTCGCAAGGTGGCTCTCGCTAAAGACGGTGGCGAAATCGAGGTCTGGGGTGATGGTGATCAGACAAGATCATTCATGTATGTGGATGATTGTGTCGAGGGACTTATCCGGATCATGGCTTCTGACCATCACGGCCCTCTAAATCTGGGAACAGATGAGCTGGTGACAATTAATCAGCTGGTCGAGCTGGTGGCGAGAATCGCGGGCAAGAGGATCACCAAGCGCCACAACCTCGGTGGGCCTCAGGGAGTGCGGGGCCGTAACAGCGACAATACCCGCTTACACGATGTTCTCGGTTGGGAACCCTCCATCCGTTTGGAGCGAGGGCTAACCATGACCTATGGATGGGTCGCAGCCCAAATTCTCTCCAAGGCTCCTGTTTCCGTCATGGGTACTGCTGCAGCGGACTAGCCGTTGCGCTTGAGAAGAACACGCCAACGGCGGGAGCGTTCCCCATGAAATACCGCGCGATGGCAAGGAAGGAAATGACCTCCCTCGCTATTGCAGGTGTATAGTCCTGACTAGGGCGATTAACGCATGGCGTTTGACTCCGTACCCAAGCTCTGGAGACGTAAGCAGGCCCCTCCGGTGCGCAGCTACTCGTTTTCCCGCCCGTTGGTTCTTTTGCAAAGCGACGATTGGGGACGCGTGGGGGCGCGGGATCGCGAAGGCTATGAACCGCTTCGCGCTAGTGGCATCCGGCTGGGGGGAACATCACTACGACTTCTACACCCAGAACGGAAGCGGGGCGCCCCGGGCTCCGCACATCGGCGAGTGCGAGATTCTCAACCTTCATCGGACAATTGATTTCGAACCTTCACGAAGCGGCGCACCCGAAGCGAGTGGTTCCGAAAATCTCTACACTCCTTCCTCACGTGTAACGAAGATTTCCTTCCACCGCACGATTTTGTGACGCAACACCAATGGCCACGGCCAGAACTTGGGTCCTTCCGCCAGCGCTTAACGTTCAAACCTGTTTCTGCGCTTCTAGTTTTTCCACTCTGATCGCCCTGTTTTGGATGTGCACGTTGTCGGTGAGAAGTTAAAACGGAACGCAAGTGATGAGGCTGTCGTTCCGAGTATGTGCCCAAGTCGAGCACTGCTCCGGGACGCTAACTTGAGATCGGACAGGACGAGGATGAGGTGCGGTCCGTGTGATGCTTCGGCGTCTCACTCAAAAAACGCGATATACAGCCGCAGTTGCTGCGCTGGTGGCCACCAAGGTGCTAGCACCCACAATGGTTTTTACTCGACTGCTCGGAACGAAGAGTATGTCGTCGGCCGAGACGGGAATATCTGCGGTCTTGCCGCGCAAGAGGGCCTTCAACGGTACCGGTCGCTCCTGTAATCCGGTGGGCGTTCGGCGAAGCATTCTAGTGCCGCCTACAGCGGCCGAGTGCGTTGGCCCCCCTGCCGCAGCTACCACTTGCAATACCGTTACCGCACCGGCGGAGTTTAGGATATATCCGCCTGGTTTAACCACTTCTCCAAGAACGTAGACCATCGCTGCCTTGGCGACGAATACCGTATCTCCGGGATACAATTCGATGTTGCTACGAGCCATCTTCTCCGGGTCCTGTGTGACCTCAACCTGGATGGGATCCTTTTCATCCCCTCGGTGCGAGACCGTGACAGCGCCGGAGGCTTTTTCCGTAAGCCCGCCCGAGATTTGAAGGATGTCAAATAACCTGTGAGGCCCCAGAGCTGAATAAACGCCGGGCTTCATGACCTCGCCTGCAACGGAAATTCCGTCGTTCGTGTACTCCTTTACGTATACCGAGACTTGTGGATCGTTAAGAACGTGCTGCTCGCGTAGTCGATTTTCGACGGCGCCTTCGGTTTCGCTGCTGCTAAGGCCTGCCACCCGAACATCCCCGACCAATGGCATCGAGATGTTTCCATCGGAATTGACGCGAGTGTGTCTAGACAGGTCAGGCGCACCATATACTGTGACCTCCAGCTCATCGCCCGGACCGAGGACGAGTGCGTTTTGTGCTGAGGGCGCCGTCACTGGAACAGTGGCCGTTCCTACCGGCTGAGATGGCGCAGTCCGCGAGTCGTTCTGAGGAGTGCCACTCTGCGCGGCGGCCGCTTGGAGAAAGGCAAGGACACCGAGGATAAAAGCCAATTTCAAAACCCGATAGAGAATATTCGGAATGCATCGCATAGCTGCACAAGATTTTAAGCTGGGGAGCGCTCACGCACAACCTGAATGTATGAACAACCGCGAAGCGTTTCCGCGCAATAAACGTCCCAGGGTGGCACAAGAAACTGGCCTCACCCGGAAAGAGTAGATTACACCGAAGGGCACGGGTGTAGTTAACTTTGTGCAGTCTCACGGTGTCGAGCGGAGAGCGGTCGCTCTAACGTCGGCCTACGCGTGGGATGAACACAAGCACATTCAGAAATCTGTTTGGGAGTTGTTGACGTTACCAATTGTCTGGAGAAAACACATGGCTACCACTATTCGAGTCTTGGTAACCGGCGCAGGCGGGTTCATCGGTCATCATCTCGTTTCTTTTCTTCGGGCGCAAGGCTATTGGGTCAGGGGAGTCGACCTGAAATCTCCAGAGTTTTCTGGCAGCGATGCCAACGAATTTTAGTTACTGGATCTAAGGAGGTGGCAGGACTGCGTTCGGGCGACAGCAGGAATAGACGAGGTATATGCATTAGCCGCGGACACGGGCGGGATGGGCTTCATCTCCAGTAACCACGCGCAGATCCTGCATAATAACTCTCTCATCAATCTACATTGCATCGAAGCAGCCAGACGGAACCGGGTCACTCGATACTTGTACACGTCATCTGCAAGTGTTTATCCAGAGTACAAACAAACGGCAACGAATTGCTTTGCCCTAAAGGAAGAAGATGCCTATCCAGCTGCGCCTCAAGATCCATGCGGGTGGGAAAACCTCGTCACCGAGCGTCTTTGCATTCACTATCGGCAAGATTACGGACTTGAAACTCGGATTGTTAGGTTACACAACATCTTCGGCCCACTTGGAACTTGGCTGGGTGGACGAGAGCAAGCACCCGCCGCGTTGTGTCGCAAAATTGCAGCTGCACGACTCGAAGGCATCAAGGAAATTGAAATTTGGGGCGACGGCGAGCAAACGCGGTCCTTCTGCTACATTGATGATTGTGTTACGGGGTTATGCAAGCTAATGATATCTAACTGCTGCAGCCTTTGAACCTGGGCCAGGATCGAATTGTGTCCATCAATGAACTTGCTGACATGATCGCAAATATCGCTGGTGTTCACGTGAACAAAACGCACGTACCGGATCCTCAAGGTGTACGCGGCCGCAATTCAGACAACACCCGTCTCAAACAAGTATTGCGATGGGACCCACAGATATCGTTGGAAGAAGGGCTCAGACGCACTTATGTATGGATCGAAAAACAGGTCAGAGATGTCGCTTCTGAGTATAGTTTTGGGGTGGCGGCTTTTCCACTCCGCGCTGGGGAAGTCCGATCTCCGCGAGATTTCCAAGGGAGCAATTCACGTTTTCTAACGCCACGGCCGCAGCAGAGTCGTGGGCAATTCTCTGTCGTTCGGATCGATCGCGATGAGCAGAAGCGCGACTAGGAACCGATCCGCGAGTCTCACTGGGATAGTTGTTCCGTGTTCCGAAAACCGAACACGTTGGGACTACCCAGACATTGCCGGTGGGAGTCGTGGTATATTGCGTTCCGGTTTTGAGGGGGTCAAGCCGCTGTCCGCTTCCCCCGAGCCTCTCATAGACGGCGGCTTGCTTTTGTGCAAAAACAAACGGGAGCCCAAGCTCCCGCCTGCTCAACTTAGTGCGCCTTCGACTTCGGCAAATAGCTGGGACATCCCCGCAGAATGCTGGACCACGGACGACTCTGCCGCTCGACGACTGAGGGCGGCGGTATGAAAACCCATCAAAACTCGAAATCAATAGAGAACTGCAGTTGCCTCGGAATGCCCGCTTTGTTCGCTGTAGCGAACACCGGCATGGGCGAGTTCTCCGCACCATAGACCTGGTTTAACGCTACGACGTTCGTGTGGTTGAGAAGGTTGAACGACTCCGACGAAGTCCAGCTTCCCATGCTCGCCGATCTTGAAGAATTTCAACACCCGCAAGTCAAATTGCACCTGGGTGCTTGGCTAATTTTTCCGTACCGAAATTACCGACGCTGTATAGCGATCCCCCCGTAACAGCGACAAACTATATTCAATTGCGACCCCTTGAGCATCGTAAGTCGTTTCGCGGATCACAAGAAGCGCACTCCCCATTGGGGTTTGCAGCGCTTCCGCTTCTTCGGCGCCGGCCACCATTGCGCCGATCATCTCTTCCGCCCAGTGCAGTTTGCGTTTATAGCTGTGCTCAAAGATGGAATACAGTGACTGCTTTTCCAGATCTTGTTTGTCAATGCCGAGGAAAATTCTTGCGGGCAAATGGCTTGTCACGACGGCCACTGCTTCCCCGTTGACCGACCGCAGCCGTCGGATTCGGTACACTTGCTCTCCCGGTGTCAGTTGCAAAGCCTGCGCCACTTCCAGTTCGGGATCCTCCAGACTCAAGCTCAGCAAGCGAGCCGATGGAACCAAGCCGCGTCTCCGCATTTCCTCACTGAAGCCCCGCAATTGCTGAAAATTCCACGGCACCCGTCCTGAACCGACCACCGGCCGTTTCCCTTTGGCAACGACCAGCAATCCTTCTGACCGCAATTTCTGAAATGCCTGGCGCACGGGCATTTTGCTGATTCCCAGAGCTCGGGCGATGTCCCCCTCCGAGAAAAAAGTCTGCCCCTGGGTCAACTTGTTCTTCTTGATAAGCTCGCGTACCTGGTCCACGATTTGCGCGTAATAAGGAACGAAGCTGTCACTGTCGATGGCCAGGCGCAGCTCTGCAACCAGATCGGAGCCAGAATCAATTGCCGGCACTTTCTTGTCCCTCCTCCCGCGTCTACAAACGTAACATACAATGTAGCTATGATTCCACAGCTAAGATCCGCGGAGCATTTTAGCAACGATGCTAGTAACGTCTAACATATTGTAAATATTGATATTTGATTCGATCTCTTGGTTCTTGTCCCCGAGGGGTAAGGCATGGTTTGCAGATTTGTCTTGACACCATTTATACATACGCGGTTCATATGTCTGTGAATGACCATTATCCGCGAGGGGCTGATCCTATGACCACCGTAGCCGTCCGTAGCACCAGCGCTCATCTGCGCCGCTCGTTCACACACAATAGCTTGGCACTCCTGTCTTCCTTGCTGGCGACGTGTCTATTCGTGCAAGCTCAGGTGGAGACTGGAAAAATTGTCGGATCGGTCAAAGACGCCTCGGGAGCCTACATTACAGGCGCCACGGTCACCGTCACAGCGACCCAGACCAACATGGAGCGGAGAGTCAACACTGATGCCGCGGGCGAGTACGTCATCATCGAACTGAAGTCGGGCATATACACAGTGTCCGTCGAGCGCCAGGGCTTCAAAAAAGCGGTACAAACCGCTTTCAAGCTCGACGTCAACCAGGTCGTGCGCGTGGACTTCTCACTCCAGATCGGTTCAACCAGCGAAAAAGTGGAAGTCACCGCTGCCGAACCGCTGGTCGAAGCGGACACTTCCTCGATCGGTCAGGTGATCGAGGAAAACCGCGTCCACGAATTGCCTCTGAACGGCAGGAACTTCATAACACTTGCCTATTTGAGCCCGGGCGTAAATGCCGGTCCAACCGGCATCGTGCAATCGGGCAACATCCCCGAAAATGAGCGAGATAATGGCGCCATTCAAGTCAACGGTCTGACGGCGACGAATAACAATTACCTGCTAAACGGGTTCGACAATAACGAACAGCAGATTGGCTTCGAGTTAATTGAGCCACCGATCGATGCCATTCAGGAGTTTAAGGTCCAGACCAACAACATGAGCGCCGACCTGGGAAAGGGCGGTGCTGCCGTTAACGTCGTTCTCAAATCAGGGACCAACCAGATCCACGGCAGTGCATTCGAATTCCTGCGTAACTCGTGGATAGACGCCAAGAACTACTTCGACAATCCCAATGCGCCCATTCCGCCCTTCAAGAGAAATGAATTTGGGGGTACGCTAGGCGGGCCATTTATAAGAAACAAGACGTTTTTCTTCGTTGATTACCAGGGCAGACGCGTCCGCCAATCCCTCACCGACCTCTCGACGGTGCCTGCCTCCCCGATCAGCGCAAATTTCTCGGGGAGTGTAACGGATCCCCGCACCGGCCAAGTTTTGACCCCTGCACAGTTAGATCCAGCGAACGTCGGTAAACCGAGCGGTCTCCCCCTGTGCACGACTTCGACTGCCTCATCGTGTGAGGATCCTGCGGCGGTAGCTACGATCAGCCTCTTCCCAACGCCCAACGTGGCCGGGCGAAATGTGCTCGGTGCTGCCAATAATTTCCTGCTGAACCCATTGCTGAAAAACACTCAAGACGCCTTCGACGTGCGCGTGGATCACCAGCTGACGTCTCGCGACGCCTTTTTTGCGACCTTCAGTTACGGCAACGTAGACGCCTTGAGGCCAGACCCGTTCCCCGGAAAGGCTGGTGGTGGCCCATTTACGGGGAACATCAATAACAAGGCCCTGATGGGCGGGCTGAGTGATGTTCATACGTTTTCCCCTAACAAGATCAATGATCTGAAGATCGGCTACATGCGCTATCTGGTGGATGCCGTCCCATTTTTCACAGGTCAACCACTCTCAACGCAATTTGGAATTCCGGGAATCTACCAGAACAATACGATCGGAGGACTGTCGGGCCTCTTCATTAATGGATTTGGGTTCACTGGGCCGACGGCGCTAGGGCAAGCCCTTGGAAATGGCGACTGGTTTCCGGAGCATCTTCACGAAAACAACTACCAACTGCTGGATTCTTTCACGTATGTGAAGGGACACCAGTCCTTTAAGATGGGTGGCGACCTTCGTCGCCGTATGCATGGGTTTTTCCAGACGCAAAATACGCACGGCGACTTCGACTTTAGCGGACAATTCACCGGCAATTCATTGTCGGATTTCTTGCTTGGCTATTCCAGCGGGGCTTTCGAGACGGGACAGACTGGACTGTTCGGCATGCGATGGTGGGAGTTCAGCTCATATTTCATGGACGACTTCCGAGCCACGCAGAAGCTCACGCTGAATCTGGGGGTGCGATATGACATTTATACTCCGCAGGTGGAAGAGTTTAACCGGCTGGCCAACTTCGATTTCGCCACGGGAACGTTCGTTAAACCCGGGGTGACACCCGGCACAAGCCGCTCGGGCAACGTTGTCATCAATAAGCATAACTTCTCACCTCGCATCGGGTTTGCCTACACGCCATGGGATAGAAAAACCGTTGTACGCGGCGGCTTCGGAACTTTCTACGATTTGCAGGCTGACCAGAACGATACCGAGCTTTCCTATGGTCCGACGGGACTGTACGGCACTCAAAGCATATCGATTCCGGTCGGCTCGGCGCCCGTGGTGCGGCTTTTCACTGGTTTTGCGACTCCCGGTAATCCTAATGGCAATTTGCCTTTCCCCACTTTGAGTAATCCGAGCGGCCGCGCCAGTGCGGCTTTCTTCAACAATAAGACGACTTACATCGAGGAGTGGAACCTCAACTTGGAACGTGAGCTCATGAAAGACACCGTGCTACAAGTAGGATACGTAGGCACGCACGGCGTACACCTGGCCCTGCTAAGGGATCTGAACCAGGCCACTCAACCTTCCGACTCAAATTTTGAGCCGTGCCCCCCGTCTCCACCTCCCAGTTTCACTTGCGTCCCCGGCGTGCCCTCGAACTACGGGCGCCCGTACTTCAACACAGTTCCCAACGTCGCTCAGATCCGCACAGAGGGTCACGACCTCAGTTCTATCACCCACAGCTTGCAGGTGCGTTTTGAAAAGCGTCTCTCTGCAGGTTGGAGCATGCTGAATAGCTACACCCACCAGCACACTATCGGTCAGATGGAGGAAGACGAGTTCGCCCAGCCGCAAAATCCGTACAACCTGTCTGCCGAGCGCGGGAATGTCGCGCCCGACTATCGCCATCAGTTCTCGTCAGCGTGGTCCTACCAATTACCGTTTGGGCCGGGGAAGCCCTATGCCAACGGAACGGGTCCAGCGCATTGGATCGCGGGGGGCTGGCAGGTAAATGGAATAATCACGATGTACTCGGGTCAACATTTCACTCCCTTTTTGTCGTCTGACTACGCCAATGTGGGTTACGGTGGGCTCGGTGGAGTCGGAATGCGCCCCGATGTGACCGGCAACCCATACGACTTCTCCAATGCCTCAACCGGCTTCATTGCTCCTAGCGGAGCCGTTGCCGACCCTAACTGCCAAAGCGCGACCCACCAAACATTAACCTGCTGGTTTAACCCAGCTCAATTCAGCATGCCGCCGCTGGCCGTGGTCAACGGCGTTACGCAAACGTTTGCCCATCAGTTTGGCAATGCCAGGCGCGGAATCCTGACTGGGCCCGCCGTTTACAACACCGACTTCTCTGTTTTTAAGGATTTCAAGCTTGGCGAGAGAGACGCCCTGCAGTTGCGCGGTGAGATCTTCAATCTGTTTAATACTCCTCAATTTGCGCCCCCTGGCGCCACGGTCGACACGTCCAGTGCGGGGGTTATCTCAAACACCGTGAATACATCGCGGCAAATTCAGTTAGTGGCGAGATTTACTTTCTAGCCCCGGTGGTTATGCGACCCTCGTAAAGTCGGTTTGGTGCGACAGCTTAAGTCGGAGCTTCCAATCACATGGAAGGATTATGATGCGGATGTGGTATAGCGCGGTCCTGGCTTTACTAGCTTTTGTTCACTCTGAAAGCGTCGCGCAACTGTCCGCCATCCCTGGTCATCCGATCGGGCAAATCTTCGCCGAACACGATCGAAAGGCTTCCTCCCTTTCGGGAGAGTCGCGGCTTCCCGCAGTGCGCCTGGACGGCAATTATTTTTCTCGCGATGGCCACCGCTTCATTCCTCTGGGTGCGAATTGGGTTCCAGCTAAAGCAGCGATGCAGTGGCCCACGCAATGGGATCCCAAGGCCATTGAAGCGGATTTCGCGCGGATGCACGAACTCGGCTTTAACACAATTCGTCTCGATTTCGTCTGGGCCTGGATCGAGCCTCGCCCCGGTGACTACAACCCCGAAGCTTTTCGTGCAATCGATTTCCTTATCTCTTTAGCCCACCGTTATCACATCTATCTCCACCCGGAACTGCTGATCGGCGGGGAGGTTGGTGAAGCGTTTTGGGACGTACCTTATCGCCAAGGCAAGCATCCGCATTCTGATCCCGACATGCTCCGCATCGAAACTGACCACGTGGGCGAATTGGCCCGCCGCTACGGAAAAGAGCCCGCGATTCTCGGCTGGGATTTGACCGACGAGCCTCCCTTCTGGATCGCCGCTGATAGCACGACCGACTCGATGGCCATCAACTGGACGCGCTTGCTCTCGTGGTCGATCCGGCGATACGACACGCTGCATCCTATCGTCGTCGGCACCAGCATGGAGGACGTTGGCCGCGGGCCGTTCCGCCCCGATAACGTCCGCGAGGAGGCAGATTTCTTCAGCGTTCACCCTTACTCGATTTATTCACCGAAACTGTTTCCAGACCCCATGCTTTCCGAGCGTGGTACGTATGGTTCTGCCTTCGAAACCGCTCTTTCCGGCAGCGCCGGACGGCCTGTGATGGTGCAGGAAATCGGCGCCTCCTCCGCTCAATATGATCCCGATGAGATCGCGAAATTTCTGCGCACGAGCCTGTACTCCGGACTGGGCGCGGGCGCTAACGGGTTTCTCATTTGGTGCTATACCGACGCTGCTCCGGGGCAGTTCCACAAAGTTCCCTACCTTCGTTCTCCGCATGAAACCCAGTTCGGCCTCACAACCTGGGAAGGCAAAGAGCGGCCGCAAGCAACGATGTTCAAGGAATTCGAGAAAGTCGTCGGACGGCTTGACCTCACCGGCATCGAGCCGGCCCCGGCGGAAGTGGGAATCATCGTTCCAAACGAATGGTCCAAGCCGCATGGTGACTTCTCGCATTTTGGGCTGAGCGGCCCGGAAATCGTTCCTTATGTTTCGACCGACGAAGGCGCCAACGTCGCCGGCCAATCGCAGCCAAATTTCAGCGAGGAAAATTCCTGGATCACTGGTTCCTGGTTGTCCGCTTATATACTCGTCCGCCGCGCCGGTATGAAAGCGGATTTCCCGCGCGAGTACGACGATTGGCAGAAACATCCACTTCTCCTGATGCCGCATCCTTTGACCAGTACCGAAAATTTTCTCGTGCACGTGCATTCCGATTTTTGGGAAAAAGCAAGGCAGTACGTCTCGCAAGGCGGAGCGCTGTACGCCTCTGTTGCCGCCGATGCGGCCATCCCAGAAATGGAATCGCTGTTCGGTGCACGGATGGTCGATCGCAATCCCAAAGATGAAGTCACCTTAAAAGTTGTCGCTCCCTTGGGCGATTTGACAGTCGGCGATACCTTCCATTACTCGGTGCCCGCCGCCAGTCCGCGATCTTGGGGCGCACTTCTTGAGATCAAAGGCGGCACCGTCATCGCGGTCGATCAAGATAACAAGCCCGCGCTTGTGGCCAATTCTGTCGGATCAGGGAAGACGCTCTTGTGCGCTTATCCGATCGAGCACTATCTGGCCGTTGTGCCGGCCGCATTCGACAAGCGGGAGAGCACCGACCGCGTTTATCGCGCGTTTCGTGAGTGGGCGGGCATCAAACCGATTTTTCATAGCAACCGGACTTCCGTCGAAGTTTCGGCACTGAGCGGGAAAGCCGGAGGCTATGCAGTCGTTACCAATCACAGCGCGAGCCCACAAAATGTGACCGTTACTGCGGCTGGTCCCCTGCATTCGGTCGCGCGAGTTACATCGCAGGGCGCGACTCAGATCGAAGTCGAGGGCTCTGCATTCACAGTCGATATTGGAGCTTATGAAGGTGCCGTATTCGAGTGGAAGTAGTCGGGTAGTGCAGGATTCAGCAGACGAGGAAGAGGCTTGATCGGAGCAGTCGATATCGGCGGGACCAAAATTGCGGTCGGCATGGTCGACGATCGTGGCAAAGTCTTGGCCCGCTTGGAATGTCCAACCGATCCTGATCGTGGTTATCAGCAGGCGCTCGAGAACATCCGAAAAATGCTCGGGGCGACTGCGCACAAGGTGAACGCACAAATTTCCGGCATTGGCATCGGATCCACGGGTCCGGTCTTTCCACTGACCGGCGAGTTCGGCGACGTCAACTTCTTCCCCACGTGGAAACGCAAGAATCTGGTCAAGGATCTCGCCGAAATTTTCCACGTGAATGTTGCAATCGAAAACGATGCCGATGCCGCCGCTCTTGGGGAAGCGGGATGGGGTGCCGGCAAGAACAGAAAGAGATTGATTTATGTAACCGTAGGAACAGGCATCGGTACCGGCCTTATCTTCGACGGGCAAGTTTATCGTGGCGTCGATCATTCTCACCCGGAGATCGGCCACCACCTTGTCGATCCCTCCGGTCCGCTCTGCGTGTGCGGCTTTCACGGATGTTGGGAATCTCTCGCCGCCGGTCCCGCAATGCCCGCGTGGCTCGGAAAAGAAGCGCCGTCCGACTATCCACATCGCCACGAGTTGACCGCCAAGAAAATCTGCGAACTGGCCATGGCTGGGGATGAACTGGCCAAGCGCGCGGTGAAACGCGAAACCTACTATCTCGGTCTCGGTATGGCCAACCTGGTCACAATGTTCACTCCTGATGCAATCGTGTTGGGCGGCAGTGTAATGAAGAGCGCCAACCTCTTTCTCGATGGCATCCGTAAAATTATCTCCGGAAGCTGTCGTCTCGTGCCGTTCGATAAAACCGAGCTGACTCTTGCTTCTTTGGGGGAAGACGCCAATCTCATCGGCGCCGCTCGCGTCTGGTATCAGCGATTTGCAAGCGATGGAGGCTCCCGTGCTTGCTGATCTCAGAGTGATCGAGGGGGAGTATCTGCAGGATCTCCTGGATCAGCCGCGGGCTCTGGAAGACACGCTCGAGACCTTAGGCGGTTCGAAGCCATTGTTGAATTTAGGCCAACGCCTCAGGCGCGGGAACTTCCAACGCGTTGTTCTGACCGGAATGGGCTCCTCTTTTCATGCGCTCCATCCATTGAATCTGCAACTCATCAGCTACGGATTCACGGCTATCATGGTGGAGACTTCAGAGCTGATTCACTACAAAGCTCGCTTCTTCGATCCAAAGACTCTCATCATTGCGGTCTCACAATCCGGACAGAGTGCAGAAATGGTCCGCCTGGCTGAAGTCAATCGCACGCGATCGGCCGTTATTGCGGTGACCAATACGCCGGAAAGTCCTCTCGTGAAGCATGCCACTGCGGCCCTATTTACGCAGGCTGGACCCGAGTTCTCAGTTTCATGCAAGACTTACGTCACTGCCCTGATGGTTCTGAAGTGGTTGGGGGACATTTTGTGTGAGCGCGACATTCGACAAAGCCACCGCGAGCTAAAAAACGCCGCCCCTATTGTTGCTGCCTACCTCGCAGATTGGCCAGCCTGTGTGAAAAGCGTGGCAGAACGGCTGAATCGCATTCGCCATTTGTTCCTTGTAGGCCGCGGCGCATCCCTGGCAGCGGTGGGCACTGGAGCGCTCATCGTCAAGGAATCGGATCGCTTTCACGCCGAGGGCATGAGCAGCGCTGCTTTCCGCCACGGTCCTTTTGAGATGCTAAACGAAGATACGTTCGTTGTTGTCTTCTCCGGAGACCATAAGACACGCGATCTCAACCGTCGACTGCTCGACGATATTCAACAGGGAGGCGGACACGCGGAACTCGTGGGAGAAAGTTCATCACTAGAGTGTTTTCGATTGACGGATAACCACGGCAGCATTCGTCCGATTCTCGAGATCTTGCCGATTCAGATCATCACCCTCTCCCTGGCGGCGCTGGCCGGACGCGAGCCGGGAAAATTTGAACTGGCCACCAAGGTCACTACGACGGAGTAATCGCCAGAAAATCATGACACGCAACCGCTACATGGTCGGCTTGGTTTTCTTGACGTTCTTCGTGATGTCGCTGTTGACTAACATCCTCGGCCCCATCGTACCCGACATCATCAGCAGTTTCCACGTGAGCCTAGCCGCAGCAGCATTTCTGCCGTTTTCCTTCTTCATTGCGTATGGAGTCATGTCGATTCCCGCCGGCTTCCTCGTGGAGCGCTTCGGCGAAAAGCTCGTCATGATCGCCGCATTCCTTGCCGGGACCGTCGGATCTCTGAGTTTCGCCTTGCACCCAGCTTATCAGGTCGCAGTCGTCTCGCTCTTTGTGATGGGATCGGGGATGGCCACGCTCCAAACTGCGATCAATCCGCTCTTGCGCGTGGCGGGCGGAGAAGAGCATTTCGCCTTCAATTCCGCATTCGCCCAGCTGATCTTCGGTTCCGCGTCATTTCTGAGTCCGTATTTATATTCGTATCTCGTGCTTAATCTCAGCCACGATGTCCCAAAAACAAATCTACTGCTTGCCGTTCTCGCCAAGCTTACTCCCTCCGCGCTCCCTTGGGCCTCCCTCTATTGGATTTTTGCTGTCTTCACGATTCTGATGATCGCAGTCCTGTATTTCACAACGTTCCCACGCGTCGAGCGCTCAAGTGACGAATCCGCGGGATCATGGTCAATGTACGGAGACCTGCTTCGCCGCCCTATGGTCTGGATGTTCTTTGTATGCGTCTTCGCCTACGTCGGTTCGGAGCAAGGTACGGCCGACTGGATTTCAAAATTCCTCTCTGTTTATCACGGTTACGATCCACACACGACGGGCGCAATCGCGGTCTCATGGTTTTGGGGACTGCTTACCGCAGGCTGCTTTATCGGCATGGGACTGCTCAAGCTTTTTGACAGTCGCAGAGTCTTGATCGGTACCTGCCTCGGCGCTCTGCTCTGCCTGACAGCAGCCCTTCTTGGCCCCGCAAGCGTCTCGTTAATCGCGTTTCCCGCCCTCGGCCTATTCGCCTCAGTCATGTGGCCCATCCTCGTTTCGCTCGCCTTGAATTCGATCGCAGAACATCATGGTCCTTTCGCCGGCATCCTGAGCACGGGCATCATGGGGGGAGCGGTCGTGCCGCTCATCATCGGCCGCATCGGCGACCATTTCGGATTGCGCTCTGGCATTGCATTCCTCTATCTCACGTTCGGTTGTGTGCTCAGCGTTGGCTTCTGGGCCAAGCCCTTGATCACAAATGCCACCGTAAACCTGAAAAAGGCGGTGCCAGAACCTACAACCTGATACTCGGAGAAGGCCCTATGCCTAGGTGGCGCCGATTATTTTCTCCCTCCCGCTTGGCACGAAGGTCGGATTGTGACATTTATTAGCGTCCGGGGCCTGTTGTCACATCCGACCTCGTTCGCGGCTGTTTCAGTTGATCACACTGCAAAGTGGGCCGATCCAGGATGGCGACTTGCTCGGCATCCTTATGGGGCTTCTTGTTCACGCTTACGCGTTTCGACACCGGCCCCCAGCAGCCCAAAGTGGAAGGCCAACCACCGGACAGAGTTGAGAACAGACACGCCGATAAGAAATGTACGCCAACTATCCCCTTCGACATAGACGTTCGAGACGAAACAGCGCCAGCGGACTGAGCATGCGAAAATCTAGCAACGTTAGATCTTCCGGTCCTCCAGAGACTGACTGAGGAGGATGTGCAACGACCAGCTAAAGAATATTCACCGCTCTTGCAGCGAGTAATGCAATCACCGCCAGTGAAATCGTCGCCTGTATCATCATCAGAATTTTAGCCCACCGGGAGAGTGCAGCCGTATCTGCAGGCGACAATGCTGTGCTGGTATTGAAGGCCAAGAACAAGTAATCCACAAAATTGGGTGCCCAGGCAGGGTCGGAGCCAGCCCCCCTAACCATCTGCGGAAACAGGAAAGCTCCCTCCCTGTGCCCAGAGACCTTCTCTCGCTGATGCGGGCCGCCGGCGTCAAGCCGCCAGTACCAAAGAGCAAATATAAGGATGTTTGTGACCCAGAGCGCGACCGCAGACCGGAGAAGAATCTTTGGATCTATCTCATGCTTGGGAATGGCGGCAACAAGCAGCCCCAGAGACCAGATCATTGCTATGGTCAAAATCCCAGTGCCTAGATACCCAAGCATCTTGTCGGCGGTGTGATGTCCGACCCAATGTGAGATGAGTGTGGGAATCACTACCGCGACCATGACTGCCAGGAGTAGCCAACGCGGGCCCACGGAAAGATTGCTGGGCAGGGCTGCATAGATAAGTGCGGTGGCCAGCGTAGCCACGACAGCGAGCCAGCGGGGTTCATCCTTATTCTCGTTCGTTTTGGAGTTGATCCTCACCGCCAAAGCATAGTGTAGGCCAAGAGCCAGGCAGGATTGTGGAGGAAGCTGGATCGCGGGAAGAGACTGGCGAGTCCAATATCCGAGCACGGGGATTTTTTCCCACAACCGGGTCAATGCATTATGAGAGAGCGACCCTGATTAGTGGAGTAAACCGGGGAGGTAGGGCAAGAATCAGAGGAGAAGATGGGCAAATGGGCTGAAGAATGACACTGTACCTTGAGGGAAAGACTCCGTTGAGTGCGAATGATCTTTCCCTCAAGGAGGCAACTGCATGAGTCGCGACATCAAGTATATGGGCATGGACGTGCACAAGGAAGCGGTGGTGATCGCTGTCCTGGAAGCTGTGACATAGTGCTATACCTCGCTGGAGTCAGTAAATAAGCGGGTTTGCGAGTTATCGAGAACGATCAATGGAGAACGTCGCCCCTCGTGGACTCGCCGAATCTCTTTCTGTACGGCAGGAAGTTCCAGGTGCACGCGCTCGATCACCCATGGAGCGCATTTCACAACCTGTCGCGCCGGAAGAATCTTTTGCGCAATCATCCTGCGCACCACCATCAAGCTGACTTTGAAGTGCAGCGCCGCCTGCGACATGGTTACCCAATTCCGTTGTTCCGGTGGCGGACATGCAGGAATGCCGTTGCTATGGCGCACATGGTGCAGCCGCTTTTCATTCCACGTGTTTTCGTTTCCTGTTCTGTACCCGAGACGATTCAGGATACCCACGATGGCCGCGTCATCACACACCTGCGCGAGTTCGCGAACCAAGTCAATCACCTCGCGCGAGTTGACGCGATTGTGGTGTCCTGACGGATTCTTCCGTAGTACCAGTTCCGTGTGCACTCCGCCTGCCCAATGCAGCTTCAGGATGATCTGCGGCGGATTGCCAATCTGCGTGGCGATGATTTCCTTCAGAACCGTGCGCAGAACACGTTTCTTCAACGATGTGGGACATGCCGGATGATCCCAGAGTCGTTCCAAATCCTCTCCGAGCGCCAGCAGTTGCTGGTGTTGTTCCTTGCCCAGGGGAACCATCTTGCCTTTTACCTCGGCAGCGCGCGCTTCCAAATCAGCGACATGGGCAAGCGCTGCATTCCAACGTTTCTCCAGTTCGGCAGCCACGAGGCGATTCTCAGGTTCGGTCGCTTCATACTGGCGCTCGATCCGAGTGGCTTCGTAGCGCGCCTTCTCCAACGCCAGCTGCAAAGCACGTTGTTTCTCATCTTCCACGTCCTGACTTTGATCCCAGGCGTCCAGAGCCGCTTGGATGCCCACGGGGCGAATGGCTTCGAGCACTTCTGCCACGACCGCTTGATCGACCCGCGCACCTCCGAAACCCAGGCATCGCTGTACCGAGCACTGCTGGCGATCGCCACGACACTCATAGCGCGGCACCCGTCTGCGCCCAGTGATGCCGTACTTGATATGTAGTGGCCGTCCGCACACACCGCAGCGCATCAGCCCCGCCAGCAATGCCGGTCCTTTCTTCGGCGCGCCGGTAGCACGTTGCAAGCGCCCGCTCCAGCCGGCGTTGGCTTCAATCTGTTGCTGATTCTGCATGTACTGTTCCCAGGTAATATATCCTTCGTGATGGCTGGGGATAAAGACTTCCCACTGTTGCGGCGCACTTAGATGTCCTCGCGTTTTGCGAACTCGGCCATCAACCACCGTGGTGCGAGTCTGGCGCCGCCCGTAGACAAAAGCTCCCGCATAAGTTGGATTTTTGAGCATCAAAAGCAGGCTGGGATATACCGGCAATGTCCAAATGACTTTGCGGCAGCCTGATTGCTTGCCCAGTGTGGGAATCATCAGCTTCTCGTTGCGATACCAGAGTAGAACTTGGCGAATGCTGCCGAGTTCCCTAAACTTCTGGAAGATCCCGCGCACTGATTCCTGTACCTGGCGGTCGGGAGTGATCTCGATGCCGTCATCTTCGGTGCGAACATAGCCGACGGGAACCAAGGTTAGAACCTTGCCGCGGCGGACCTTCTGCCGATAGGCTTCCAGAGCACGTTGGCGCAGCAGGCTGATCTCAAACTCGCTCATGGTTCCTTTCAATCCCAGCAGCAAGCGATCATTCAATAAGCGCGGGTCGTAAACGCCATCGTGATCGATCACCAACGTGGCCGCCATGGCACAAAGATCGATCAGATGGTGCCAGTCGCGGTTGTTCCTTGCCAAGCGCGATGCTTCGAGTGCCAGCACCGCCCCCACATCCCCGGAACACACGGCAGTCAAGAGACGGCTGAATCCAGGCCGTTCGACCGATCCTGTAGCCGAGCGGCCCAGATCGTCATCCACCACGACGACGCGTTGAAATCCCAGACTGCGCGCGCGTTCCTGCAAATCGTACTGCCGCCGCTGACTCTCCAGGTGATTACGCACTTGGTTCATCGTTGATTGCCGCACGTAGACGTAAGCTTGCCGGCTCAGATGTTGCGGTTGAATCTTCTCGCTCATTCGTTTCCTCCTCACTTCGGTTCGGGGCAGTCACAACGATTCGAAGCATCTGCGCGATCAGTTCGCGGCAGCGCTGTTGGACAACTTCAGGAAGTTCTTGCCTTCGTATGTCGAACTGGAACAGCTGTTGTCTTGGCGGACTCAATCCGGCCTCCTTCTGTGGACGATGCCCCAGAAGTAGTCGAGCCGTGATTAACAAGCAATGACTGGCTGTCGAGGAGGGAACGCAGAGTTAACAGAGCTGCAACGGCGATCACCGGGTGGGCGCGGACGACCATCGACTTACAAACGTCCTCATCGAGCATCCACAGCGGCAAAACCAGCTGGTTGCCGTTGTCCAACTCAACTTGCAGGTGATCGGTCCCCAAGCTCGGACATCTGCGAACTACCCGCGCGGCTTGGCCAAAGTAGTGCAGATAGGGATAGTGAACGCGTAAAGATGACGATACATGGGCAGTGTGTGGCTGCTTGTCTCAACAGCAGTGGCAAGCTGGTAATGGAGTCGATTGTCGAAACGAAAGCCAGCAGCATTCTGCAGTACACGCGGGCCGTGTGGCCTAAGCCTTCACCCGCCGACCTGTGGCCTGGTTTAACCTGTTCTAGCTGGAACTTGATCTGACAAAGACCCATGTTAGGCGGCAGTTCCTTGCGCTCCGCCTCCGCTTCGCTGCGCAGGGCTCCGCTCCGGCTCCGCGCGCTGTCCCTCGACGTCGGGGGAAATTGTAGCTGTCAGAGAGTCGAGCATTTTCGCCTGCGCTAAGTGTTTGGAATCCAGGAAAACCTTACTACGCAGTGACCGACGAAAGCGGAAGGTTCCAACTCACGGACGTGCCGCCAGGAGAATACGAGATCGTGGCTTGGCACGAGGGCTGGAGAGTTCTGCGGCAGGAAGCTGCCTTCGATGTTCTGACGGAGCGCAGGATTCAGCGTCCCGTCTTTTCAGAGCCGAAGACTGGGAGAAGAACGTAACCGTGAGAGCGAACGAGAAGGCGGCCGTGAACTTTTTCCTCTCCGAGAATTAACTGACCATCCCATACCTTGAATTGGCGGGCCACCAGGCGTCCACACTCACGCCAACTGTGACGGGTCCCATTCCTCTCCTTCCAGGTAGCTTTAATGTTCAACCTCTAGCGTTACCGGTACAATTGCCCGGCATGTCTACTGGAGGATCGAATGTACTCTCGGAATATATTTGCTGGCCTTCTGATCGCAGCGGTCTCGTTCACGCTTAGCGCCCGCGTTGCCGCGCAGGGTACTTGGGCGGTCGAAAAGACATTTTAGATTGGCGGAGAGGGCGGCATGGACTATGTCACCCTGGATGCCAAAAATCACCGACTCTACGTTCCCAGAAGCACCCACACGATGGTGATCGATGCGGATTCCGGGAAGACACTTGCCGACATTCCCGGCCAGAAACATAACCACGGGGTTGCCCTGGTTCCCGAGGCCGGACGAGGATTCATCAGCGACGGCAGCGGTGCAGTCGTGATTTTTGATCTGAAGACGAATGCTGTCCTGGGAACACTCGCGGCGCAACCCGATGCTGACGGCATCATTTTCGACAAAGCCAGTGGGCTGGTATTGGTCGTTTCAGGCGACAACGGAGTCCTGATGACGCTCAAGCCCGACGTCGATCCAAAGACAGGATCCATCGATGCGCCCATTGACTTGGGCGGCAAACCCGAATTTCTCGCGTCCGACGGCGCCGGTAAGGTCTACATCAATTTGGAGGACAAGGACCAGGTTGCCGTCGTCGACATCAAAGCAAGGAAAGTGTTGGCACATTGGCCAGTTGCTCCCGGAGGCTCACCCGTGGGGCTATCGATCGACACAGCGAAGCGGCGGCTGTTTATTGGATGTCGAAAGCCGCAGAAGCTGATTGTGATGAGCACGGACGACGGCAAGGTGCTCGCGGATCTGCCGATCGGCGCGGGCGTGGATGCTACAAAGTTCGACGGTCAGCAGGCATTCGCGAGTTGCCGGGACGGCAAGCTTAACGTTGCGGGCGAGGGGGCGTCCGGCAAGTTCGAGATCGTGCAGACCGTGACTACTCCAGTCGGCGCCAAGACAATGGACATTGACCCTGCGACGCATCGAGTGTATTTACCTACGGCCGAATTTGAAGAACAGAGACCGGGAGCCGCCGGTCGTTCGTCGGCGAAGCCAGGGACGTTTATGATCGTTGTCGTCGGGCGCCACTAAGGGGGGCGACATGGGTGTCCTGCATCACAGCGCTTGTCCCAATCAACCGTACGACGGTTCTAGGCTGTGCGCGCCGCATCTGGCTGTCGATGGGGTTGCTGCTTGCGCTTGAGCGACCAGAAAAAGAGAGAGGGTTCTCCGCACCTCTCCTAGAGAGAAAACACTTTGACATTAAGAGAGAATCTATAATCATCATGTTCGGCTCCTTTCTCCCGAGCCTTTTGGTTGGTTCGCACCACCAAAGCTTACTCGGGCGTGGGAGCCGACATTGTTATGGAATCAATTACACCCACTGAGAATTAAACTGCCATTTCGCTGCCGTCTCTTATCCCAGCAGGATCGTGCACCGCGGCTGGTCCTCTCCGCGGATGCTCGCCGCCCGCCGGACCGTTGAGAAATACCATGATCTGGTGAGCCGGCTGGCCCAAGGCCAAGAAGGCTGCCGGTGGCAACTAACCGAAAATACTTTCGGAAGTCAAAAGTAGCCATGGACTCTTATTTGAGGGCAGTTGCAGTTGCATTCTTGCTTTGCACTACTTCGGTTCTCGGAACCGCAGAAGACTTCCCGCTCAAGCGCGTTCCGCTGCTTACCTACGTGGTCGATTATGAGGCAGCGTGGGCGCCCGATGGGCGACACATCGTTCTCATTTCCAACCGCCACCGTGGGATGAAAGTACATATCCTCGATGCGAGCGCCCCTGGCAACGGGAGTGATATGCGGCAAGTCAGTACCGGTCCGGACGAGGACGATTCCCCAGCCTGGTCACCCGACGGCCAAAAAATCGCGTTCGTTTCTGTCCGCGAAGGCGCGTCGCACATCTTCGTTATGAACGCCGACGGAACTGACATTCATCAAATCACCAGCGGCGCTGGTCAAAACATTCATCCGATGTGGTCGCCAGATAATTCACGAATCCTCTTCAACACCACGCATTTCGCCGAAGCCGAACAAGCCGGGGACAAAAGCTCCTCCGAAGCGAAGCGCATCATTGGCGAAAAGACAGACGATTACATGGATCTAGCCACGCTCCGCCCCGAAGGCACGGACTTGCGGCGGATTACGCACGGTGGCGGGTATACCTATGCGTCGTTTTCGCCAGACGGAATGTCGATTCTGCATCGGCGACAGCGGGGCGAAGTCTCACAAATTTTTCTCATGAATGTAGACGGGTCAAACGACCACAATCTTTCAGGAAGAGAGGCCGTCGATGGATGGCCCGCCTGGTCTCCTGACGGGAAAAGGATCGTGTTCTCGCG
The DNA here is from genome assembly GCA_963696025.1 of uncultured Acidobacteriota bacterium. Lineage (GTDB taxonomy): Bacteria > Acidobacteriota > Terriglobia > Terriglobales > Acidobacteriaceae > JABCYV01. Next base: position 352,438 of record CAVOII010000007.1, on the reverse strand, counting down.
GCATGGAGAGCATGGATTTCAGATCTTTGTGATGAATCAGAACGGCAGCGGTGTTCGCCAACTTACAGATGCTGCGGGTGAGTTTACAAATCCCCGATGGTCGCCGGATGGTAAGAGGATTTTGTGCGGCAGGCGATTGGGTGGGATCAGCCTGGTGGTGTTTGATGCGCCGAATTGACCTCTATACCCACGGTTGACGTAAACACCGTCGCACTGCACGCAGACGTAGTTATGCCGAATCGGCACCACTGGTCGTTTCGGGTTTTTGCGAAGCGGTGCTCGACAGTAGTTCGCTAGGCGTCCAACGACCGTTAATGGAAGGGCGACAGGCATCTCACCGCTTTCTCCGAAGCGTCAAAAAGAAGCCACTCTCAGTTTGACTGTTGACAGGACGCGAGGGCGAGTATCCAGCAGATCGTTACGGCACAGAAGGCAGACAGTACCGCCATGAAAAAGCGGATTCGCGCATCGACAATCTACTCACCGTCCGGTTCCGTCCGGACTCTCCACATCTGGCCGCCACGATTCCCCTCGAAGCTCTCTCTGATGAACAAGCCGCGGCGAGCTTCCTGAACGTCCTGCAGGAACTGGCTGCGGGCGCATCGACTCATCGGAAGTAACTCAGTTCAAGTTTTGTCCTGGTCACTCGGATGGTTTTAAGAGCTCCCTCCGACTGCCTTATCATTCGTGGTGTAGATCCCAGCGAAAGCCAAAGCTGTACGTCGGCTTGTAGTACTCGCGCTGCAGCACAAACTGCGGGCTGCCGTTGTAGAACCCGAAGACCTCATTGTTCAGATTCAGACCCGAGACAATTGCAGTAAGGCCCTTCCCGAGGTAGTAGCTGGCCTGCGCGTCGACCTGGTAGTGCGCGTAGAGGTACTGGTCGCCGCTGGGACCTTTGACACCGCCAGGCTGTGGGTTGGGAATTGTTGCCGGCGGTGGCGTCGGGTTGGGAGCAAGGTTGTGATAAAAATACGCGAAAATGTTCGGGCCATTGTAGGCTAGGCCGACACGGAGCGACAGCCGATGCCGATCGTAGGTGGGACTGATATTCCAGGTATTCGGCGCCTGGCGGAGGAGCGCCGGGTTGTCGCTGCGGAGTGGGTCGACCTTTGTGGTCCCCGATGTCGTGTAGCTGTAATTCGCCGAGACGCCAAGTCCGCTCAGCAAGCCTGGAAGATAGGTGAAGTGCTGCTGGAACGCCAATTCAAGGCCGTAGACGTATGCACTGCCGGCGTTCGCAGGCGTTGCCACAAAGTGACCGGCAAATGGTCCCGAGGTAGCAAGCACGACATTTGTGACGATGGGAGCGCTGATGTCCTTGTAGAAGAAACCGGCCTGGATCAGGCCGAGCGGAGTTAGATACCGTTCGTAGAGCAGGTCGTAGTTGTTGGCATGCTCGGGCTTGAGAACTGCGCCAACGTTGAAAGTAGAAGGCGATGTGCTGGTATCTTCCGAGATTGCTGTGGTCAGTTCCTGAGGGAGCGGACGCGACAGTCCGCGGGCGTAAACAAAGCGAAGTCCCGAATTACTATCAAGCCGATAGCGCAACGATACGCTCGGCAAAACATCGATATAGGAGCCGGAGGCTAACACACAAAGGCCGATACAGGGATTAACCGCCGTCGTGTTAACGCTGGCACTGTTAAATTGCGTGCCCTCGAAACGGACGCCGGTGACGAGGGTGAAGCGGCTGAAATCAACCGTATTCATCAGATAACCGGCCGTGACGCGCTCTACCAGGTCGAAATTCGCAGGATTGGTCCCGTACGTGTTCCCGGTGCCGTTGTTGAAAAAGCTACCAGGATTGGCCCTGAAGTACGTATGGATCTTGTCCCAACTGGCCAAAGGCCCCAAGGGATACGAGCCGCCATAGTAGTGTTTGTCAGTGAGGCCGGTGGGAAAAGCTGCAACCGTGATCGTCGTGGGGTCCACACTGGGGCTCACTGAATAGAAATTCTCGAACGAATCGTCGAATTTGTGCGCGTTGCGAATTCTGAACCCCATCTCGAATCGGCTAGCGTGGGAACCAATGCTGTACAGCCTCCCCACAGAAACCTGACCCTGAAGGTTCAGTTGGCTGTCCCGCCCGTGATTGGCGTCCTCCACCTGAGAAAGCACAAAGTTGCCAGGGTTGTACGCCTCCCTGAAACAAACCGGCGTGAACTGTGGACGGTAAACGCTCCTGGTTGCGGCTGGATCGTATGCGCAGCTGCTCGGCTGCGTTGGGACATACGAAAAAGTGTCCATCGACTCGCCTCCGTTGATAGGATTAAAAATCCGAGAACGCGAGGCGGCGAGTCCCCAGTTTCCGTAGTATTTTGTAAAAACGTGGTTGCCTCCTAACAGCACACTCGCTACCTGATAATGCGCAGCTCGGATCCCAGTATCGAAAACTGGGGGAGTGTTAGATCCTCCCGTGGAGGCTAAGAACGCGGGATCATTATTATTGAGCACATATTCCCACCTGCGACCGGAGTCCTTGAAGTCAGAAAAGAGGCCACGTAGGTAAATGTCAGACGACTCTCCGAGTTTATAGTCAATGTTGCCGCCAACGCCGTAGCGGTTCCGGTTGTACTTGTACTCGCGAATGGCAATGCTTGAATAGTCAGGAGTGAAAGTGGTTCCGGGAAATATCGCCGGAACCGGTTCAACGTCATTGATACCGCGACCGTTGTAATCGTAGGACCCGCTGACCAGCACGCCCCAGCGCTTTTGCGCCCCGAAGCGTTCGCCGAGGGTGGCTCCCGTCTCCGCCACCGGTACGGTGTTAATGATGGGTGTAAATCCGCCCAAGCCATATATGGAGAGGGTAGGCCGTTCTCCCGCAGTCTTTGTAACCAGGTTTACGGTTCCGCCGATGGCGTCGCCATCCTGGTTGGCCTGCAGCGTCTTGTAAATCTGGACCGAGTCGATCAGATCCGCCGGGATGACATCCAGCTTTACCTGCCGTATCCCACCTTCCGGGGAAGGAACCTCCACGCCGTCAATGGTCAGGTTGCTAAGTCGTGGCTCGGTACCACGGATCTGGACGTACTTGCCTTCCCCTTCGTCACGTTCCAGCGTGACCCCGGGCAAACGTCCGACGGCGTCGGCAACATTCGCGTTCGGAAGGCTGGTGATCACCTGAGCCGGCAGAACGTTGAGAATATTCTCTGACGTCCGTATTTCGTTGATGGCGGCGGCTTCACCATGAGCGCGGTCAACGGTCACAAGGACTTGTTCGCTCTCGGAAGCAACGTTCAGAACGGCGTTTACGTGTGCTACTTGGCCCGCAGTGACCGTCATACTTGTCTGGAAGGGCGAGAACCCGACATAGTCGACGCTGACGGTATACGTCCCTGGAGTAACGTTTGGAATGGTGAACTGACCCTGGGCATCGGATACAACAGAAGCGTTGCCCGGATCAAGCTTTACGCTGGCGCCGGGCAGGATGGCCTGGCCGTAGTGTTACAACGCGGTTAATGTGTCGTTAAAAGAGTGCCACGGTGCTTCGTCTGGAATCGAACGTGCGCTTAAGGTTCCCTTAAGGTTCGTTGTGCTTGCACCGACTTCAAAGGCGAAGTCATGGGTCCTCAGTTGGTCGGCAGCCGTGAGTTCCGGAACGATATCCGGGGACTTGGTGTCATCGCCACGCACTATGAGTTGCAAAGATTAAGGAACAGAAGAGCGGCGACAAGCGTCGACCGAAGGAAAGAGAACATGGGGCGTGAGTGCTCAGGAGCAAAACCGGCATCTGAGCACCCGCTAGAGATGCCAGGTGCCGTCACTCAAGAACCTTTGGACCACCGAACACCGAATAACACGTTAGTGACCTCGGTCATCAGCAGTTCGGGCCATTCCATTCTGATCGGTTCTATTCCACCATGTCCGTGGGCATGGCGAACCAAAAGTATTTCCCGATCTTTCCAAAGCACGTGGGTCCAGGCTCGACGGTATACAAAATCCGCAACGGAGCCATAGCACAACACTTGATCCTCATCCAGATAATTGAAGAACTCTCGCCGGTGCAACGGGCGGATTTATTTAACACTGCCCGCAATGGCGAGACGGTCCAACATGGTGAGGATCAACTCACGCTGAACGCAAAGACGGCAGAGAAGCGGGTCTCTGACTTCCTTCGTGAGGCTTGGCGGAGGGAAGACGGCCAAGATGTCGCAGAGTATGCGGTGATGCTCGCCGTCATGCTGGCCATCGCGGTCTCCACGATCCGGCTCATCGGATCAAACGCGAATCGAGTCTTTTCATCTGTGGCCAGCTCAGTTCAGTAGCACTGCACGGAATCGAACACTTCGATCTCGCCTTGTATTCTGCGGTAAAATGCCATCAATCATTTACCCTTGGCAAGGCTTGAGGTTGTAATGCTCACAGACAACCAACATTGGCTAGAACTCTGCGACTTGGCCGTAAAGGAAAGGGACCCTAAGAAACTGCTGGCGCTTGTGAGGGAGCTCAAGAAGATCGGCTCAAAACAGTGCCCCTGACGCAGGCTAGAATCGGCTTCCGGAGCGCCGATCATGGCGACTCAATACGGTAATTCGGTAAGGTAATCTGGCGTCACTGCTGTAAAATCCTTCCGTTCGAGTGCGAGCTAGAGTCATGGCTGACAAGAGCGTGCGCTGCCCTTACTGCGTTCTGGACGATCAGTTCAGACCCATGTTGGAGCGGCCGGACTGGTTTATTTGCGAGCAGTGCGGCCATGTGGAGATTCCCAAGGACCCGGATTTCAAGTGTTCCTGCCCTAACTGCCTGAAGGTGAACCGGGCAGCTTAACGTCTGTTGAGGACAGTCTCCAGACCCCGATCGTGGCCATCTCATCGCGGGGAAGGGGCCACTGCGACGCGTATTGCGACGGCCTGAAAGTCCGTGCAATCGTCGTTCTATTCGGTCACGTTCCTGCCTTAACTGCTTCGCAATTGCAGACAAGTTCACCATGTATGCCCCTCGGGCGGGGATTGTGACAAAGAGAGTGGCGGGGCTTTCGCACCAGGCGTTAAAATGCCCTAGGTGTGCCTGAGTCTTGCTGTTCTCCTGCGAAGGAAAACCGCCTCCCGGCCGGGTGCTAAAGGTCACTAGGGCTTGACTCCAAGACAGCTCAGAAAGAAGCTCTGACAGCCTGTGCGGCCTGCGCCACCTTAGTCGAAAACTCTGAGAAAGCGGAGTTCATGAAGTGGCAGGAAGACGCAAGGTTCTAGCCGCAGCCGCGCTCTGGGGAGCCTGCGCTTGGTTCCTGAGCTTGGATGTGGATTTTCTGGTAACGAATCTACACAACGCTCCCCATTGGCTGCTGCAAGGTTTTCGTGCTCTGTTCATGGGACTGAGCGTCGCCATCGGCTATGCGGTTTATCGGAAGTATCTGCTTGAAATACAGAACCGTAGCCAGAAATACGCTGAGATTCGGGCGGAGATTCGCCGACTTCTTGCCGATTTACTCACCACTCCCGATGAAGACTTGATCCGCCAACTGCACCGCACGATCCAGCGCATCGAGCGACTGCTCCAACGCCATGACCCGAAAGCTGCTCACCGAGATGGGGAACGGAAAAAGCCAAGGGTTGCGTGAAGCACTGGCGGTCAGTACGACTACGACACTTTCGCGGGTCCCGGCTTACGTATTCACGTGGAATCCGAAGGCTGCCAGCAGCTCCGGCGGAACATATTTGTGCTCCTTGTTTTGAAGCACCCATTCTCTGAGTTCGGGAGAGCTTGCATATTGTTCGGGTAAGAGCTTTAGCAGAGCGACAGCGCGCTCAAACGAGCTTACTGAGAAGACTGGTGGTTTGATAGCTCCAGGTTTGGTGAAGTTCGGATTTCCGCGTCCGCGGGCCATGGGGGGATCACCTTGGCGGCCCTCTCTCTGATCGACAATTATAGTCCTCCAAGCTCAAATCCTTCGTCACTTGCGCTCGATCTTTTGGCCTGGATATTTTCAGCAGGATATGCCTCACCGTCTTGCCGGATTTAATTAAGCAGTTTCATTTTCCGCCTCGTTTCAGGTTCGGATAAATTCAGGTGTAAAAAATCCACCCGGCCAGCGCCAACCCAAGCACAACGAGAATGACGCGAGCCATCACTTAGAAATGTTACTCTCTTTGAAAACCAAAGACTCTGAGTAGGCCCCGAGTGCGGCTCATCTCATTGCGGGAGGGGCCATTTGCGGTGAGGTAACAAAGCGAAAACGTGATTGGCTGTGGATCGGATCGCTAATTTTGGTGGTGATCTCGGCGCTAGGGCTAGTGTAAATATACTACCGGAGTACTCGGTAGCGAAGCGGGTGCTCGTCACGTATTTTCAAATCCGTTCAATGGCCAGGCTTTAATTTGCCCCCCTCGCCGGTCCGTCTGGCAGAGCCTAATAAGGGTGGCCTTTTTGCTCTTATACTGGTTAGCACGCGGGTGAGGTGGTATATGGCAAGAACGACAATCTTCCTAGCAGTATTGTGCGTAGGCCTCTCGGCCATGTCACAAACAACCAATCCGAATCAGTCGCAGGGTGCAGATCAGCATCGTTCGAAAAAGAGCAAAGACGAAATCACCACGAGAGGCCGTGTCGCCAAGCAGAATACCGACTACATCTTGATGCAGCCGGAGCAGGGCAACAGCTACGAATTGCAGGGTCGCGGGAAATTAAGGTTAAAGCGATATTTAGGACAAGAAGTCGAGGTCAGCGGAGTGCAGTCGCCGTCGATGAGTACGAGTTCTGATTTTCTGGCCAGGACAGGTTCGCCCAGCCCGGTAACCATAATGGTGAAATCGATTAGAACCATCTCGAATCGGTGCTCGTCGAACTGAGTGCGCAAAATTGACATATCGTGACGCGAGCACAGCCTGGCAGCCCGACCATTCGTCTAGCGCAAACCTATTCGAGTAGGCTGTTTACGTTGTGCAATGAAATGGCCTAGAGTCTCTTGTCGCTGAGCAGTTGCTCGGGGGAGAGGACTGCTTACGGACGCGATGCGGAAGGCAGCCTCAGATCAGCCCCCAGTGATCTGAGGCGCTTTTGCTTTCCCCCTTACGTAGCCTCCAAACCGTGCCATGCCATTCCGGGACGTGAACGCCCGACCTACGTGCCCGCCGCTCTCTGAAGACTCACCGCACACTCTGGGCAGCGAATGCGCTCCATTTCAATCCGTAAAACTTCGTTCGGGGAATCGAATGGCCGCAGTGCGGGCACACGATATTCAGCGAGTTTAAGACTATAAAGCCCAATATTTGAGACAGTCTATAAGCGGAAGGTGTGGAGAACGACGTAAAATCGCGAATACACTTATAGGATCGCTGGTTGGCTTCTTTACTCACGAATTATACGAAGGAGTCTGATCCCAGCGCGAAAGAAAGCGAAGATGTCAACGGTACCAGAAGTATGATGCCAACTCCTCTCTCTTTATTATTTATTATTTCTATAGCTTCAGGGAACGGGCTTCTCTGCAAGCCGCCTGATCATTCCCCGTTTGGTTTTTGAGGCTGAACGCGATTTCTGCTACAGAATGCTGAGGCAGGAAGTATTTTTGTGCCGATGAGTCAGCTTAAAACTTGGAAAGGTCCTTGTATTTTGCCTTGTTACCAGGAAATGGTGCGGAAGCCGGTTTCGGGTCGGACAGTGGGCGACGCATGAGGCTTGACTTTCTACACAAGCTCCGCAAACGTGGCCAGACTTCAACGGTCCGCGGCTACTCCTTTTCCCGCCCATTGGTTCTTTTGCACAGCGACGGTTGGGGGCGGGTGGGCGTGCGGGACCAGGAGGGCTTCGAACAACTTCGCGCTAGTGGCATGCGGCTGGGAGAGCGTCCTTACGACTTTTACACTCTGGAAACTGCCGACGACGTAACGATACTGCGGGACATGCTGAAGCGCCATCGTGACTCGACTGGGCGCGCGGCTTGTTTGGTAATGAATTTTGTTATGGCCAACTTGGATTTCCGGAAGATGTTGGCAGACGGTTGGGAGCGGATTCACTTGTTGCCTTTATCCGAAGGGCTCCCTGGGAAATGGAAACGTCCGGGACTCATTGAGGCTTACCGGCTGGGTATCACTCAAGGCGTCTTTTACCCCGCGCTTCATGGGTTGACCCACTTCTGCCGGCGTGCGGTGGAGCATGCACTTTCAGAAAGAGGAGAGCGAGCCGAGTTGCTACAGACTCTCTGGAAGGCAGAAACCCCCTACATTTATTGGCGGATGCCCTGGGTTGGCTATGAATACTGCAATCCCGAGAAACCTTATCCCGGTTTCCTCTCCGCCGAGACTCAGACAGAAATGATCCGTGAAGCGGCGGATACCTTCAGGAAATTCCTTTTCACGACCCCGGTATCCGCCTGTGCACCGGGCTACCGTGCAAATAGAGATACCTATGTCGCCTGGTCGCGGTGTGGAGTGCGAGTCGCCCAGAACGGAAGCGGGGCGCCACGGGCTCCGCACATCGGCGAGTGCGAGATTCTCAACCTTCATCGGACAATTGATTTCGAACCTTCACAACGAGAGCTCTGCATCGAAAAATACATGCAACTTGCAGAGCAATGCTTTGCGCGTGGTATCCCGGCCGTCATCTCGGTAGAGGCGATCAACTTTCAGTCCGCGCTCAGGGACTTCCGCGGGCCCACATTGCAAGTACTAGACGACTTCCTTTCCGGGCTCGAAGCAAAGTATCCCAACTTGCTGTACGTGCATGATAGTGATTTGTACAGCATCACCACTCGTGGAAGATTTAAGGCAACACATGGATCGGTTTCGGTTGAGGTCAAGCTGCAGGACGCCGCCCAATCCCTCGCTCACTCCCAAAGCATTAAATAGATAATGGCTGTTCCCAGTCCTACGGCCGGCGTTCTCGGGGATTATTCCTTTCCCGCTATCATTATTATTCATGTAATTATCATTAATGTGACTAGGAAGAAGAAGACGGCTCGCCTCCCATGACTTCCGGCCCTGCGTTATCAGCGGAAATATTCACCCCACCTGGAAAAACTCTTCACGTGCTCACACTGACCCCTTTTTATCCTGTTCTGGAGGACGATGTTCGCGGTTGTTTTGTCGCCGAGCCCCTCCTTTGGCTGGAACGACTGGGCGTGGTGAACACGGTCATTGCAGTGCAGCCCTCATACTGCGATCGTGCACTCCCCTCGAAGTCCGCGATTTCCGCCCGTTGGCATCGATTCTCTGTGCTGCCTGGCGGTTTCGGGCCTCCGACGTCTGGAGCTTTTCTCTTCAGTAGCCTTCTGGCGGAAATTCGTCGCTTACATAACGCTAGGCCCATTGATGTCATCCATGCGCACGCGCCTTTGCCCTGCGGGCACGCTGCCACGTTGCTCAGCCATGAACTTAAGATTCCCTTTGTGGTAACAGTTCATGAGCTGGATGCGTATTCCAATAAGATCAAGGGCTATGCTGAGAACTGGTGTAAACGCGTCTCGCGATTGGTCTGTCGCTCGGCGCGCCGCGTAATATGCGTCAGTGAAAAAGTTCGCGACCGAGTAGTCGAAGGCGCAGCGGCGCCAGTAAACGCAGTGGTGATTTATAACGGTGTCGATCCGCAGATTTTTGCTCCTTCGATCAATGACGCTGTGCCCGCAGTAATGCTCAGCGTCGGTAACCTGATTCCCTCCAGCACGCACGAGCTGCTGTTGCGAGCGCTCGGTGCCATCCATCAGACTCAAGGAGATTGTCTGTGGGAGATTGTCGGAGAGGGCCCTGAAAAACCGCGATTGGAGCGGCTGAGCCGCGAGCTTGGCATTGCAGAAAAGACCCGCTTCCTCGGACGTCAGTGTCGAAGCCAGATTGCTGCGGCAATGCGGCGCTGCACGATCTTCGCCTTGCCGAGCCGCCATGAAGAGTTAGGCAGCGTTTACCTGGAAGCAATGTCCGCGGCGAAGCCCGTCATTGCCTGCCAGGGTCAGGGCGTCGAGGAAGTGATTGAGCAAGGCATCAACGGTTGCCTAATTGATCCAGACGACCCATATGAATTAAGCGAAACCCTAAGTGTCCTGTTGCAGAGAGCGCAGCTTCGCCTCGAGATGGGCGCAGCAGCTCGCAAAACTGTTCTGCAGGGCTTCACCCTTGCGTACGAAGCCGCTCGGTTGGTTCGGCTTTATCGAGAGTCCGTGGCATAACCACTACTCCTCGTCCTAGTTGCTCTGAGGAGTCCGCGGAAGACTCTGCTGGCCTAGGAGGCGAACCACTCACTTCACGAAATCTTGGCCGGCTCCGAGTCGCGCGGCGGACGCCTTTGGGCTAGCCAGACCCAAAGGTGGTCTACGCACTGTCCCTCTGCCGTGAACGGCCCGCAGATTTCTATCAGTTTCATTTGGGCTTCAGTACCCCAAAAAGAAAAATCACGGTCAGCACGATGACGATGGCAATACCTAATTGTCGGAGTGTAAATATTCCAGCCAACATCTAAGAACCGTATGCGTGACAGTCGTTCCGTGTCAAGGCGTAGCAAATTGTTCGACAGCACCGCATCGCGCACATCACAAAGTCGGGCGTGACGCCGACCAATAACTTGGGCGCGCATGGACTGGACCCTGCTCGCGAAAGGGGAAGTCTATTGGCCTGGAACTGTCTGGTAGCGTGGCCTGCGGTGACGCTTTGACTAGTACCCACGCAGCCGACGTTGGATTGTTTGTTCCGTTTTCAGAACAAGGACTAGCAATTTATTCCATAACGATGGCGGCCTGCTAGAACAACAATGGCTCGGATGCTGTTAGCCGTTCGAAGGCGGGAAATAAGGTGTGTATGCGAAGCGGCGAATGGAGCTGCTCCGCACCGTGAAATAACCATTCCTTTTGGCTGGTCTATTCGCACAAAGTGCATCGCGGAGTCTTGCATATGGATACGCGTATCCAGTTCATCAATCATCGTGGGAAAAAGATTCTTCTAGCAGGCTGCTGAAAAATTGAGGTGCAGCGGGTTTTTCTTTCTATTGCTCATCGTTGATGATGTCGATGGGTTCGATTTCCGGTGTTTTTTCGACTGCTGCTTCTAACTCGATGCTGCGCGAGACACACGTCGACTCTGACTTACAACGCCGGAACTGCGGCCACCACCAAGTTTCGCATGCGCACCAGATTGTAGGCCGCGCAAGCGAAGGTAAAGATCCAGTCCACTTTGCAGACCCCACGATGGCGCACTTTCCGCATCAGCGCAATCGTCTTCAACCAGCCAAAGCATTCTTCGATCCGCTTCCTCTTTCTTTGGCTGAGCGCATATCCAGGGTGGCGCGCGGTGCGGCCATCAATCGCGCTTCCGCCCGGTCGGGCGTGGTTCTGCGCGACGTGGGGCGTCACCCGCAGATTCCGGCACTCGGCCACAAACCCGCGCGTGTCAAACCCTTTGTCGCCGCCCACCGTCACAGGCTTCGTTCCCGGAATCTGCTCCAGCATCACCAGGGCCGCGTCGCGTTCCGCCGTTCCGTTGGCCTGGAAGACTTCCGCGTCCACGATCAGTCCGTTGCGGTTCTCCACCAACAGGTTCCCGCTGTAACTCAACTTGGACTCTTTCCCCTCACTCTTGCGCGCCTGCTGTGCCTCGGGATCAGTTTTCGACTCATGCGTCTCGTTCGATCGCCGCTCGCCACGAAAGTTCACCGTGGGATTGCCCGGATCGTCCGGCGGCGACGGTTTCCCATCCTTGGGCTGAAAACTCTTGGCGCTCGCCCACGCTTCCAGCAGCGTGCCGTCGACGGTGAAATGCTCATCCGACGTCAGACCTTTCGCCCGCGCTTGCTCCACCACCCGCGCCAGAAACTCTTTCGCGATGTCGGCCTCCAGCAAGCGGTCGCGATTCTTGGTGAACACCGTCGCGTCCCATACGTCATCATCCGCGTTCAGCCCCACAAACCAACGGAACAACAGGTTGTAGTCCATCTCTTCCATCAGCAAGCGCTCGCTGCGGATCGAGTACAACATTTGCAGCAACTGCGCTCGCAACAATTTCTCGGGCGCAATCGACGGACGGCCCACGCGGGCGTACATTGTGTCGAACCGCCGCGAGAGTTGAGTGAGGACTTCGTCCACCATCGCTCGGATAGCGCGCAGCGGATGATCTTGGCGAACGCGCATCTCGGGCGACAAGTAACTGAACATATGATTCTGCTGCTGATCGTCTCCTCGCATGCCTTCTCGTACCATAGTCGGCTGTGGATTAGGAGTAGTTTTTCAGCAGCCTGCTAGTGGACTTTTCCAGCTGCTCGGCCAATGAGGCCGAACAAATTGCTCGAAGGGTACCCGATATCGTGACTGTCCAGCCCCCCAGCTCGGTGCTTTTGCTTGCAGATTTCACTGGATCGTCTCTTGATCGGGAAGCTATTCGGGCCATGAAAGAAACCGCGGTCTTCGACAAGCCCTATATCAAGAAATCGGCGTGGATCGGAACATCGAACTTCCCAGAAGAGTTCCGACGGGAAATAAAAAGCTTTTCCGGGCGCGAATTACCTACCTTCGAAACCCGTGAAGAAGCCTTGAACTGGCTGGTTGACGGCGGTAAAGTCGGTACGTAATAACCACTAGGTAAGGACTACGGCAAATGCCAAGCCAAGAAGGCTTAGAGGCTAGCCAGGATCAGACGCGTAACTGTGCAACAAAGCTGCTTAGGATCGATCCAATTACAACAGCACAGGGAATGGGTAACGCGGTAGTCAGCTCCCGCATCTACGTTGAAAGGGGAACAAGAAAAACAAGCGCATTCGAGTCGCTAAGAACGCGTGGGCTTATTTCTGTCCAGTGTCCTAGTAGCCCACGAACGGCAGCCGCTTTTGTCGCGCGACAGTCCGGCCACATAGCGATGCGTGAGAATCTCGAGTGCAAGTGCTTTCTGTAAGAAGTGCGGAGAGTTGAACCGCCGCCGCGTGAACCCATGCCGACCCACGGATCTGGAGAACTTGAAGTGATGAGGGCAGTGGCGATAAAGAAAGGCGGCCGGGAGAAAACGATTGGGTTCCAGGAGATGGGCACCCTCCGGTGTGACGGTTGCGGCGAAGAGTTCTTTGTAGGCCACCATCCTATGACTGCGGACAAGCGAGTCGCAGAAAAACAAGCAAAATGGCTGGAAAAAGTACTCGCTGAAGAGCACGAGCGCGAGAAGAAACACCCGGACAAAATCGAGTTGCCGGACTAAACGACACGATCCTCGCCAGTACGGCCGTCCTCGCGTGACGGATCCGGATGGAGACTCCTCCTGCATGCGCCGCAACGACCACCACGAGTCACAAGCTTGCGTTCGGAAACCCGTTCAGAGCGAGACCTCAACTCACTAACAAACTGGAACGGTGAAAGAGGAAGCTACGCAACTATGTGAGCTACTAGCCCCGTGTATCGCGCCATTCCTGCCCATGAATAAAGAGTCCAATCGCGAGCATGAAGAAACAGATAAGATCTGCTCTATTGGTGTTTAGGTTCGACCACCAGCCTACGTAGACCGCACTCGTCATCAAGGAGAAGCCCATGAGCAATTTCAGAAATCGGACGAAAGGCTTCATGAGTCAATCCCGCCGGAAAGGTGAGTCGCCGCCTCACCTTTGCATCGAGCCGCGTTAAGCCTATTGGGAAAGAAGAATAATCGCCCGATGACAGCGCAGTTTGGGTCAGCGGACACGGCCTCCGCAAAAACGGAGAAATGGACCGCCGGGAAGGACAATTTCAGCGCACTCCGCAACAATGTACGCCTGGTCTCCGGGGCTCTTACAATGGCCGCTACTGCAGCTTCGCGTACTCGGCCTTGGCTTCCTTCAGGATGGGGATCTCGATGTCAGCGTCTTTCCAGAGCGTCAGAAAGTCTTTGTAAGCCGCCAGCGCCCGGACACGAGCGGCGTCGGCGTCTGCGCCCCGCGAAGTTTTTGCCTGCTGCACATTCGCGCGGGCCACCCCCAAACGCGCCAGCGCCCCCGTCCAGCAGTTCCACACGATCCCCCTGTGGTCAAGGATTCTCTGGAACTCAGCGCTCGCCGCCGCGGCCTGTCCCGCGGCCAAGTACGCCTCGCCGCGTACATAGATGTCATATAGGCAAGAGAGATTGCTAACAAACGTAATTTGGCCTAACTCATTGCTGTAGGCCGCCTGCAGAACATTCAGCGCGGCAGCCGGGTTTCTTTGGTTCAGTGCCAATTGCGCCTGGATCACCGGCAGCCAGAGCGATTGCATCTGCGTGTCTAGCGGATACCGGGAATTCAGGTCCTTAGCCAGCGCTTCGGCCCGTCCGGTTTCGCCCGCCATGGCAAACGCAAGCGCGGCTTCACTCTCGACGCCCTGGCTCGCCGGAGCCAGATCTAAGCCTTCCGCCGCTGTCCGACGCGCTTCCGCAATATTGCCGTACGCGGCTTCGCGCAGGGCACTGTTCTCCTGCCATATAGCCCCGTTCTCCTTGCTATCAGCGCGAATTGCGGAGTCTACTGACCGCTTGCCCAGGCTGCGTGCCTTGCTCAAGCGCCCGGTATACGCCTCAGTGTCGGAGTCAAGTGAGAGGCCATAGTTTTCTTCTGGCTTACCTACGAACCACTCTCGCTGAGCATTCATTGCGGCGGAGTCCGACGCGAAAAAGGCAAGAGCGTACACAGCATTGCGGGTGATGTAGTCGTCCAACTTTCGCGCCTGGGCCTCGTGGATAGTCTTCCGCGCATCGTCGAATTGCTGCAAGGCCAGATAGCAGTTTGCGAGATTGTCGTACGCTGCCACGTTGTCCGAGTTGAGCCGCAGTGCCTGCAGGGTCAGGTCCGCAGACTTCTCATACTGTCCTTGTTCGGCATAGACAACGCCCAGATTGAGGTAGCCTCGGGCATTCTGCGGGTAGCTCTCAATCTCCTCCTGATACGCCTGGGCCGCCCTGCCCAGCTCTCCAGTGACATTGAGATAGTAGTTGGCAGCGAGCGCCAACTTCTCCCGCTCGCTGGCATGGTCGCGCAACTCGAAAGCCTTAGTGAAATATTCGCTAGCCCGTCCCGGCTCGGCGAGACTGAAGTACTCGCCGCCCACTGCCAGGTAGCCCATGGCAAAATTCGGATCAAGTTGGATCGCGTGTTGGTTGTAAGGCAAAGCCGCGCTAGGGCCTTTTTCTCGATCGGCTCTCTGCCCGAGGCTGTAGGCCTTCAGCGCTTCCAGTGAAGATGTCGTGGCCTGCTCCAGGGGAACATCAAACCTTTGCACAGTGGCCAGCGATTCACCCAGTTCACTACGCAGCTTGGAAACCGTGCCGCCTAGGACGTCCAAGACCTTTTCTTTGGCCGATGCCGTGACTTGCTCCTGCGCTAGTGTCTCTCCGTTCTGGCAATTCACCGCCTTCAGCCCCAGCACGTACTCACTACCCAGGCTGCCAATCGAACCAGCAATGTATGCCCTGCTGCCCGTACGCTGGCACAGCTCACGTGCCAACTCAGGCGTCAGCTTCGTCCCCGGTGGACGGGTCATCTGCTGCAAGGTGTCTGCCACTTTATTGTCGGAGAGGACATTTAGGAACGGCGACTGGTTCAGCGCAACGCTGAGCGCGGTCTTGAGCGTATCGTCGAAAATAGAATCACCCGTGCTGTTGGCAAAATCTGCAAGCACCAACGTATCTCGATCGGTCAGGCGCTTGCTGTGACGCGAGCGATAGTAGACCCCGCCCGCAACCAGCACCGCCACCAATATGGCCGCCGCCGCATATCGGCTGAACCTGGCCCGCCGCCCCGAGCGACCGCCGGCTGCGGTCCCCGCACGTTCGGTTGAAAAGGCGGGGGTCGAAACGTGCGACTCTGTGTCTCGCTTCAATCGCTGCAGATCGGTCCGTATCTCCGCCGCGCTTTGGTAGCGCAGGTTGCGGTCTTTCTCCAGGGCCTTATTGATGATCCTCTCTAAGTCTGCCGGTACGTCCGGATTCAGCCGCACCACTGCAGTTGGCGCGGCGTCCAGAATCGCCTTGAAGATCACCGCTGAACTCTCCCCGCGAAACGGCAGCGCGCCCGTCGCCATTTCGTAGAGCACGGCGCCGAAGGAAAACAAATCACTTCGCGCATCCAGTTCTTTCGCTCGGGCCTGCTCCGGCGACATATAAGCCACGGTGCCCAGCGTCGAGCCGGGGCTGGTCAGATGCGATTCCTCGACCGTCACGTCCAGGGTGCTGGCCGCTGCAATTTTGCTCGACGAGGTCGCAGCAATCGTTACCTTCGCCAGACCAAAGTCCAGCATCTTGGCATGTCCGCGCTTTGTAATGAAGATGTTGCCAGGCTTGATGTCGCGGTGAACGATCCCCTCGGTGTGAGCAGCATCCAACGCGTCGGCGATCTCAATCGCCAAGCCGAGTAAAACATCGGTATCGATAGGTCTCCCGGCGATGCGATGCTTCAGCGTCAAGCCATCCAGAAACTCCATGACGATAAAGGGATCGTTGTCTTGCTGTCCGATCTCATAGATTGTGCAGATATTGGGATGGTTCAAGGCGGATGCTGCTTGCGCTTCCCGCTGAAACCGGGCCAAGGCTTGGGAGTCTTTGGCTACCGCATCCGGCAGAAACTTCAGGGCGACAAAGCGGTGTAGCTTGACGTCCTCACCCTTGTAGACGACACCCATCCCGCCGCCGCCCAGCTTTTCGACGATGCGGTAGTGCGAGATGATTTCGCCTATCATTCGAAAGAGTCTCGGGGTCGGTTCATCTTACGAACGCGGGACCCGCTCGTCAACGAATGGGTCTGGCAGGTAAGGTGGCGAACTCAGAGCAGGTATTTTCTAACTGGGTATCTCCGGAGATGGCTCAGCCCGGCATTATGATTAAGGAACAAGATAAATGTCGCACCTGAATTGTCGATCACTCGGAAACGAACATATCCGCCGCTTCGTGGTAGTTCGAAAGTAGTACGGAACCTACTGGCTTGGAGCGTTAGGCCACGTCCGCAACCTGAGCACGGGATCACCAAACAAAATGTAGGTTCGTCGCACGTCCGGATCGGTGATCGTCGACTTGGCGTTCCGAACAGCCTCTCCCAGAGTCAAAGGAGATTTGCTGAAGAGCAACCTGACGACATTCTGATCCATTTGTACTTGCGGCGCCGGTTGGGTCAATCCGGACGAAGCCCAGACTGCTACCGCCCCGCCGTTCTTCGAAAGTAGTAGAGCCTCGGCCAGACTCTGGGTGTACACGTCGTGAAAGAAGCCGTTCAGGCAATCCATATTGAGGAATACGGGAAGACGTGCGCCGTTGGACAAAGCTGACGCCGCCGTATCGTCCAGCAGGTCGTCGCCGGACCAGATTTCCACTGACCCGTGCCCGATGTAATTGACCAGCAGTTTCCCGCTGTTGATGCCAGCTAGGACCTCTTGCCTCGCCGTATTAGGATCTAACTCGCTTGCGAACACTTCTGTGACAGTCATCGATTTGGGAAGAAGGGCTTGTACAGACAGGCTATCCTGCGAGAAATCGGACGTGTCGTTGCGATCGGCAACGATCAAAGACTGGTTCATCCAGTCTCCGCGATCATGGTTTGTTTCGTAACTGAGAGTTTTTTCCACTACGGTCTTAGCTTCATCGGTCGTGCGGACCGGCAGACGGCCGGTAGCAATCTGTGGCAGCGCACGGTTGGCAAAATCGGAAAACCAATCGTCCGACGCGGTTTTAAGCTCAGAGGTCACGATGATCTTGGTAGGGACAAAATCAAAGAATCCGAAGCCGAGATAGTTCCGTGGATCCACCGAAGCATCTCCAACGAGCAGAAGGTACCTGGGTTTGTTTTGCCATCTCTCGGTGGCAGTACTCAGAAAGTCACGAATCGCGTAAGGACTACGTTCTCCGAAATTGAACTCGTCATACACTTGATCCACTGGGACGAGTGCAACAGATTTTCCCTGGCCCCGCCGCAAGCGAACAAGCGGGCCAAGCGGGTCGACGAAGTTCGGGTGCGAAATCATGACGACCTCGCCACCGGGTTGCGCACTGTGCCAACTGGAAGCGTGATTGCGAACGACCCGCCACGGCTTTGCCATGCGTTTGTCAGATAGCGCGAGCAAGGTGTGTATCCCGGGAACCGACGGCGGTATCCTCGCCCGAAGCTTGTAGCCGCCGTTTTCAGCGTCGACTTCGGGCTCAAGCTCTAGGGCTTGATTGGGATTCGTGATGTCGATCAGTCGGCTTGGTGGTTGTTCGAAACCATTCACCACGACCTGGTCTCCAGCCTCGGCCGTGAACTTCAGTGAATCCGACTGTGCCGTGTAGGTCCGTAGATAGGTGAGTTTGATTGAATCCACCAGGCTGAGGTCATTTGCGCCGCCTTGCGCAGTCAGAGTAACTGTGTTCACATCTTGAAGGACGCCGCGGGGAACCAGCAGCGTAACGTTGCCCACGCTTTGGCCTGTGAAGTTCAGTACGCCGAGGTTCGCCGCATTCATGGTCACCGAGACGTTATGAGACACGCCCTCAGTTACGCCCTGCAGCACAACCTCGAGGTTCGCCTCGGCGAGGGACCTGGATGCAATAAAGGGCGTTCTCAGGATCTGGTTGACGGGGGTTGAGGAAATCAGCGCACCAAAGAAATTATCGGTATTTTGTCTGAGCAACGCCACGAAATACGTTGTGCGCGGCTTCACTTCCACCGCTTCGGAGAAGCTCTGCGGCTGTTCTCCGCCATCGTCGCGGGCCGACTCGCGCGGAATGCGCTTGCCGGGTTGGTCGCCCGCCACCAGCCAATAGACGCGCTTGTCGGAATAGGGAGTATCGATGGCAGTCCCGTAAAACTCGATTGCCGCTTGCCGGCCGAACCCTCGATCCCCTACCCCCGCACTCGTAATGCGAATAGGCTGCTCGATTCCCTCAGCAAACAATCTCAAGCAAGTTGGATCCACAGAGGCGATCAACCCCTGAGCAACCAGTTCAGGTTGGGTTATTCGGTACCACCCTTCGTGGTCTACGAGGATCTTCACCGCCGGATGCGCAGCAATCTGGAACTGGATCCGTCGTTGTTCCTGCGTGACACCAGAGACGTGTGCCGTCGCCTCTGCGAAGTGGCTGAGTGCAATCCCCGGGTCCTGGCCTCTGCCAGAGCCGTTCAGTTCCTGAATCGTCATGGAGCGCGTTGCACTTTGCGGCCCTAAATCCGCCCGGGGCGAAACCGGCCCGTTCAGAGCCCGCGTGCCGTCCAGATCGACATCTTCGAGCCAGTAAAGATTGTTTTCGGGCCCGGGGGAACGATCAAACCAGGAGTAGGTTTTAGCACCGTGTTGCGGTAACGAGTCATGAAAGACAAGGGCGGAACCCGCGATCAAGGACGGATTCAGTTGGACACGTTGTCCGTTTTGTTCCCTGTAGACATTGAATCCCAGGTTCCGCGCTTCGCCACCGGTCCTCCACATAAGGTTGACTTCGCCACCGGTCGTCGTGGCGGTAAACGTCTCCAGCTTCACCCGGGTGGGACTTGTGATCAACGTGGTTGTGGTTGCGGTGTTGTTCGACGCCACAGGATCGGTCTGGGTTGCGCTCACGGTCGCGGTATTGACTGCCTGAGACAGGGTTGTTGCAGTCACCGCGATGGTGACGGTAGCGGTAGCCCCGCTGATTATGCTGCCTAAGGAACAGGTGACGATTCCGTTAGCCTGGGAACACGTTCCCTGAGAGCTAGTCGCTGAAACGAAAGAAACCTGCGACGGTAACGTATCTGTGACGGTTACATTGGTCGCAGTCGCGGGGCCGTTATTAGTGACGCCCAGAGTATACGTGAGCGTATTGCCCTGCATGACCGGATTCGGCGAAGCCGACTTGGTGATCGCCATATCAGCGTCCGTGAGTGGTAGAACGTTGGCAACATCCGTGGCCGTGTCGTTGGCGGTGTTGGTTTCCCCGCCACCGGCCACTACCGCCGTATTCGTCACTGTCGCCGGAGCGGTTGAAGCTACGAGGGCCATGATGGTGATCACCGGGTAGCTCATGTTTGGGGCAAGCACATCCGAACGAGTGCAGGTGACTGTTTGAGAGCTGATGGAGCACGCATTCACCGCCGGTCCCCAGCCTGTTCCGGTAGCCGATGTCGGAGTAAGGCCAACGGGTAAAGAATCAGTCACCATCACCCCAGCGGTCGTGCTTGCACTCGTACCGATACTGGAATTATTCGCCGTCAGCGTGTAGGTCCCGGTCGAACCCTGGACAAAATCGATCGGAGAATGGCTCTTTGTAATCGTCATGTCGGGAGTACACTCCGCTCCCCCCTGAGCTCCCGGCATCAGAGTCTCCGACGCATTAGTGACGGTAATACCCGCATTGCCGCTGGTGGCGCCGTAGGGGACGCCAGGGTTCAGCGTGGTTCCACTTGCGCCGGCAGTTACGTCGATACTCGCTGCGGCTCCAGAAAGAAACACCGCGCCACCACCACCGCCGCCGCCGGGCCCATGACGCTGGGCGATACTGAATGACTGCGCATCCCACGCGTCTCCTCCTCTGCCACCGTGCGCCTTGACGGTAAGGCCTCCCTCGCCACCGGAGGCCGACACGACAATGATGCTGCCGCCCGCGCCGCCGCCCCCGCCTGCGTCATTAGCCGTTCCGTTGTACGCCGCCGCCCCGTTGGCAGAGATGGTGGCGGTGCCACTCAAGTTTCCCGCTCGAATGACCACAATCCCACCGCCGGCAGCGCCACTGCTAGCCTGATTGTCGCCGTCGCTGTTGTTACGAGTCCCGGCACCTCCTCCTCCACCCATGACGACCCGGCTCAAAGCCGCGGGGAATGCAGCCCCTCCCAACCCCCCGGTGCTGAGATTGGCAGACCAGGCGTCTCCGCCGGTTCCACCGCCGCCGCCGTTCCCACCCCCAGCTCCTCCGGCATTTTGATCATTCGCGGCTGGGTCTGCATCCGTCCCACCCCCCCCGGCATTACCAGGAGCTCCCTTAGCCATGCTGCCATTGGGATAGCCCTCCACGCCGGTGTTTGAAAACGTACCTCCCGACTCTACCCAGCGAGGAGTACCTGCGACACCTTCTCCTTTCGATCCATGCGCCCCCGCGACCAGAGCCCCCGCGTAAGTGGCAGGTGCTGTCTGGACGTAATCGCTGTTGGCAAAACCTGCGTTACCGCTCAATTGCAGCCCGGCCGCCCCGCGGAAACCAGTGCCATCGACGCTCAGAGTGGCGCCGTTTAGAGTCAGAATCCCCGATACATCCAAACCGAAAACACCCCCCGTCGAACCGTTCCAGGCTGAAGCAGCAGGAGTGACCGCCGTATAACCCAGTGTGGCAGAGGAGTATTGTGGCACCCGCACGACCTGAAACGCCCGCTGCCCCTGGGTCCCCGTGGCGGTTGCCTCCGTGTAGCTGAATAGGAGCCCGCCCCCCGGTCCACTGCCCGCAAATGTAAGGTTTCCGCCGCCGGTCGAGACGCTGTTGGTGGCCTTCACAAACTCGTACGCACCGCTATTGTTAAGATTCGTGGAACCGGTACCGCTCGCTCCATCGCCGTAGCTCGCTGTGTTGGTCGAATTGATGGCCGCGTCCTGCATCTGGATGAAAAGCAGAAGGTCACCGTTCGCAATCGCGGTGTTCGCGCCTGTCGAGGCCCCAAGGGTCACCGAAGTCGCACCTGCTGCAACGGTCACATTGGCGGCCGAGGGTGGGAAATAGGTATTAATGGCGGCGTTAAGAGTTCCTCCAGCTGCGTTCTTGGCGGGCGTGGCGCACGTATTCGACTGAGAAAATGCCGCGGCCGTGCTGGAGTTGTTACCCAGATTGAGATCGGCCACGGTGTTCGTAACGTTTGCTGTGTTCGGATATGCTCCGATAGCAGTGGGCGTTACGACCAAACTCACCGTAGCGCTGCCGTTAAGGTTTAACAGATTGCAGGTCAGGGTTGGTGCAGCAAAGCTGCACGAGCCCTGGCTTGGCGTTGACGATACGTAGGTAACTCCGGCGGGAAGTGTGTCCGTCAATGTCACGCTGTTCGCCACAGAAGGCCCGTGGTCCGTGACCGTGATGTTGTAGGTAAGATTCTGTGGAAAGAATGCGGTTGATCCGGCGATGCTAACAGCCAAATCCGCTTGCAGTGGCTGGACCGAAACGGCGCCCGCGGACCAATTTGAGGCCGCGCTGAATTGTTCCGAAAGGGGGACGCTGGGTGCTCCCGTGCGCGTCGAACCACTCCCGTAGATATCGGGCGGGGAGGTGGGAGTCCCCGACGAAGCTACAGCCCAACGCGACGTTTGGCTAGGACCAAAGGTTGTAACTGTTTGATCACCGCCAATCGCCAGGGTGTCAATCACAAAATCCGTGTAGGAACTGGGGACGTTTAATTGAGCCAGGTTCGTGCTACCGTCCGCCGAGACAAATGATCTTATGGGTATTGTTTGATCAGCGCCGGTCAATGTGATCGCCCCCACGACGACTCCCACCGTTCCAGTCCCGCCGGGCAGGCTCAGCGTAACAATCACATTGTTGTTTCCGGTGGTCGGACCGATCAAATACCACATCTCTACCCTGCGGGTGTTTCCCGCATCATTGTGCGCACCAGCCCGTGTCAGGACCGCCCCTAGGTACGTTATTCCAGTCACGCTAGCGCCGGTGTTATTGGCAATGTCGATGGAGACGCCAACGATCAGGACGCGGTTCGCCCCGGTTGTAGTGTGGGCAAGGGCAACGGTTGGACTGGCACCACTCACACGCTGTCCGATCGAGGTTGCACTGTCAAAAGCAACCTGCCCAAATAACATCGATGACCAAACAGACAAGCCGGCCAGAAGTGCAAAAGAAGAGCTTGCTCCGAAACCCGGATTGCGAACATGGCTGTGCACTCGAATGCTTCGCACTCAAAGAGCCCGCAGAACTCGGGCAGTTCGCGCCCGAGCCTGACTGGCGAGGAATTTTAACCGCACTAGTCTTCCACTCAAAGAAACCACACGTATCTGTCCTTTCAAGTTCTCTTCCTTAGCCACCACTTGGCCCACAATTTGCCCTGTGTCTACGGCACCATCCGTCACAGTTCCCGCATCTCCGCGAGCAATGAATTCATCCTGTTCCCAGTCGATCCATAGCACTCGGTGAGCTTTGTAGTTCAGGCGATCAGCGAACAGCACGATGTCGCCCTTTCTTAGGGTTTCGACCGAGACGGGCCTCACGTGTAGGATTTCTCCGTCGTGAATTGTGGGTTGCATGCTTTGGCCGCGCGCACAGAACCGAAAGCCGAGTCCTTCGGAAAGCAAGGACTGAGTCAGCGCGCCAAACAGGACCGAGTGCGCCTTGTCTTCAACCATCGAAGTTCAGGATCTCCGACACCGCACTTTCGTCAGGAACGAATCGAAACCGATAACAGGGCACGCGGTTCGTAACCTGATGCAAAAAGGAAAGCGTGAAAGCTAGTGGTCCGCGGCCGTAAAAGGGCGGGAAGCAACGCGCGAATAGTTCGGCCACTCCTCGAGCCTGGGGGAGAGGCAAAATCTCGTTTCTGTTTCCGTGTTCGAGCACGAAGATCTTGTTGACCTTCGTCTTTTCAGGAGAGGCAAAACCCGCCTCTCCGTGCCAGGGAGTCCCGTGCATCCAAATCTCGTTCGACTGCTCGCGCAAGATGATCCGGTCGTCGCTCAGAACTTGCACGGCTCGAATCGAACTCCACAGACGCGCTGTAGTGCTCTTTCCCGCACCCGAGTGCCCCAGAAAGAGATGTCCGCTCGTTCCGACACCCATCAAGCCGCAGCCATGTACCTCGACTCCCCTGGCCCTGGAGAGCCAATTGGTAACTAGCAATTCATCCAAGGGATACTCGAGCGGGTAGATCCGCATTCCACGGGGCAAACGCTCCCGATTCAACAACAGCCGTGCGGAGGAGAATCCTCTGTCGACCGAGAGCCGCTTGTAAGGCTGGTCGCCCAAGACCGGCGTGGAGAAATCGAAGACAAATCCTTCATCCTCTTCATGCAATACCCAGACCGATCCAGAGTCAAAGAGCTTCTTTCCATCCGGTCTTGGTAACCGATCCGTCCACTGAACGCTTATATCGATATCGCATTCTGTCGCAGTCGTCCGAAATCGTTTCATTTCACGAGTTAGTCTGATATCATCGGCGCAATTTGCGCTGAGACCAATTGACACGTTCCCGATTCGGATACAGGAACGATGTGTCCCAACTGGCTGCGCACTGGCCACGGCAGATGTTTCAGCGTACATTCCTACCCCGCCCTCGCAGAGTCTCAGAGCTCATCCGTATCAAGATCCGGGTACATTGCACTGGGTCATCATCGCCGTACAGGAGCCGCCAACCGGCCCTGCCGAGGACGGGTTCTTGCAGGCTCCCAGCACAGCTTCTTCGGGACGCAAGCTGATGACTGACACTCGCGGCGACGCGTATGGTTCTTTCTTCTGAGGTGCTCCGTCTTCGACCATCAATCCTCCTCCGTTATGGTTAGGACGGCCTCCCGCATCCGCCGCAACCTTCATGCGAAGCGGCGGATGGATGATTCAGGATAGGAAGCAAAACCTGCGGGCTGATCCATTCGCCCACGCTGATGTCTTTCGAAGCAATTCTGCGTGCCGATTCCTTCACAGAATCATAATGTTGGCCGCCCGAGCAGAAATTACATTCCCCGTGTTCAGGAATGTCGAGACCCAATGCGATCGCGCGCAAGTGCGCAACCTCACAGAGGAATTCGACAGGCGATTCGGGGTCGCCATTCTCCAGTTCGCCATTGGCGGGACACATGCCGCAGAGTGAGCGAATTCGACACTTCACACATTTGGAAATTCGCTTCCGCTCCTGAGTGCGCACCTTCAGAAGAAATCGCTCCCAGCCTTCCTTCACAGTACCCGAGCGGATGTCATACGTATCCTGATGGGACAGCACGCAAATGCTCATCTGCCCATAGGGATCCACGGCGAAGGAATTCATACCCCCACCGCAGGAATACACCGTGTCCATTTGTTCTGGAGCTGAGCCTATCGCTAGCTCCCGCGTCGCCGCTGCCCGGTGCTCGGCTGCGAGTTTCGGCCAGTGCAGGTCGAGAGCGACAACTTCCTCAGGGGATAGCCGAATCGCCAGAGGACTCTGGGAGCAATCAATGCGGGGGTTGATGAGCGAATCGAACTTGAAAGCGAGATGCAACTCCTGCTCTACGAAGTCCTTCATGGCCACAACTTCATGCTTGTTGATGGTAGTCGGAACGGTCTTTAGTTTCAGCGGCAGTCCTCGATCCCGCAGCCGAGTTACTCCACGCAGGCAGCGTTCGTAGCCCCCATCGATTCCAGTTAAAGCTTCATAAGTTTCCTTCGTCCGGCCATATAGCGTGATTTCAATCGCAAAAGGGGGCCACTGCCGAAGGTAATCCGCAACGCGTTCCGTAATCAACGTTCCATTGGTGAACAGAGTGATCAGGAAACCCTTTTGCTTGGCATATGTATAGATTTCCAGAAAATCTTTGCGTGCGAAAATCTCCCCTCCTGTGTACAGAAGCCACAAGCAACCCAAATCAGCCAGATCGTCCAGTAACCGGAAGTGCTCCTCTGTGGTCAACTCCCGGCTGCGAGCCTCTTGGTCGGCCATCGCCAGGTTGTTGTAACAGTGCAGGCAGTCCAAAGGACAGCGGCGGGTTACTTCGATCGAGACGCTCAATGGAGCGCGCTGGCCAGAAGAGTGGCCATGGACCAAGCGGCTGAATTCTCCATACGTTTTTGCTTCCATTACCGCCCCAACCCGCAACTGCGCTGCTTGAAAATCGGGAACCCGCCTTGCATACACTCAGCGGAGTTGTTCATGACACTTGTTGTTCCCCGCCCCCGACGCATTTTCAGAATCGACCACAACTTGCGCCAGCCCGAGCGAACAGATCTCGCGCACGAAAAGCACGACGTCTTCTTCCGCCTTTTTTCTGTCTATCTCGTACTTGCGCTCGATCGCATCACAAACGTCTTTGAGGCTCTTAGGCTTCTCCAGAGCCTCCCAGATCGCGGTTCCCGCGCCACTGAAGCTATAAAAGCAAGCCAAGTCACCGATGTCCCCTCTCACCGGCAGAACGAGCGTCTCTCCGGCCACGTAACGAGCGACAACGGCATCCGCCCTGAGGTAGAGCTCTGTTGACAACGCTGTGGGCTCAATATCGGTTTTTGCGATCGGTTGGATACTCGGAACACTCCAGGTTTCGCAGCTCTTCTCCACGGTTGCAACCTTCCTATCAAGGATCACGAGTATTCTTAGCTTTGAGGGCGATCCTAGCAAGGCTTATTAGCAACGGTTATCTAGAGAGTTATGTCGGTGACACTGCGCTGATCCCGCCTCCGGCGCGGTCTCCGTGGCGAAGCGATGCCCGACGGGAAGCTTTCGCGCGATCATACTGACTGCGCGCGATTGGCTGTGCTAGACGAAGGTCGCTAAGGTCGAGCGGATCACGAAGAGGATTGATGTGAAACAAGCAGGTCCATTGAAATCTGTAGCGCTTGAGTCAGCGGAAGGGCACCTTCGCCTTGTGGTTTGCAGGTGTGCGCGTCGGTAACTCTCTAGCAGTTCACGACAGTGAATATTGCGCCCAGGTCAATCCGGTGGATTCGCAAAGATTCTACGGACTGCATTCATCGGCGCGGAGGGTTGGACAGGAACCAGCTGCTAGCTTCGTCAGTGCCAGTTGTTGCGCACGTGAGTGTGAATTATGGTAAGCGGCACTTAATTCTGGTAGGCGACGGAAAGGGATTTCTTTTTATACGAACTATAACCGCGTGCGGTCAACCGAATCACGCCCCGCATGTGTTCGTCGACGTAACCTTCATTTCTCAGCTCTGCCACGATTTCACGCACAAAACGGGAATCTACATTTTGTCTCGTGAGGGCTACGAATTGGTTCGGATCGTGCTCATAACAATCGGCCAGAGCCACAAGAAGTTCTTCGCAACTGACTGGAGCGCAGTTCATGGGTTTCTGGTTTCTATCCCCGAATTATGCGCTCTAGCACTTCCGATGAAAATGGCCCTGGTGTGTAGGGTGGCTGGCACTTTGGTCACCAGTTGGATATGGCACCGAGAATGTCCCCCTCGGCAGATCGGGGAATTTACTGTGGGTGTCAGAAATGATGGCTAGGCGCATGAATTCCCTGTCGGATGATAATAGGTAGGGCACATGGTCCCGTCGTGCTGGGCTCTGCCCCTGACTGGTCTTTCCGCGATACTAGCCGACAGCGGCTCAGTCTCTGCAGGCGAAGGCTCTGAACCACATGCCTCAGCTCGAGATCCCAGTCTGGATGATCGAGGCGCGCCTTTTTGTAAGGCAAGGCATCAGGAGTGATTGTGGATCATCCGCTATTACGAAAGCAATAGCGCGGACGAAATTGGGGCGGCGGAAACGATTCTAGACCGACTCTTTACACTTAGAAGAAGGCCTCACTATCAGAGAGAGCTCTGGGAGGCCGCAGCATCTTGGCCGCAGTCAAAAGTTGGACTTATACTTTGCCCCGTGACTAACGCCGACCACCCAGAAGAGCGCAAAAAAGACGCGGCGTGGGCCAACCTTTGTCGGGAGAATGGCTGGTCGTGTCGCCTCTGCGGCGCCACTCCAGAGCGTGGCGAGCAGTTCGAGTCTAGCTTGTGCGAGGACTGCCGACTCTCTCTCAAGAACGAATGAGTCGACATGGTTGGAAATTCTGCTCCTCCAGTGCTCGCGCAAGGAAATACGCTGCAGAACGAGCTCAGAGCACCTCTAATCTTTGGTAACAGTGCTTGTAATGCGGGGCCGCGAGGCAGTGTCTACTCCTCTTAAGACAAGACGAGGCTACGTCCCATTCGCCCAACTATCTCTTTCCTATCATCAGTGTTGCATTGAACTCACGACATCGTTCTTCAGGAGCTGGATTTCGACTAGCCTGCCAGTGGGGTGCTTGGCCGTATTTCGCCCCTCGGCGGTCATCGGTGCGTCGCCCATGCCCAGCACGTAGATGCGGTGGACCGGAATTTGATGGTTAAGCACCAAGTAACGCATCACCAAGTCCGCAATCCTTTGCGAGTTAGCGATTGCGGCTTGACCACGGCCGGGAGAATAGCCACGGACTTCAATGACGTAGTTGTGTTGATCCTTGAGGGGGACGGCCATCGCGTCGAGAGCATCATTCGCCGTCTTGCTCAGCGTGGTCCCGCCGGGACGGAAATGAATTTCGGTTTGCGTGCCAGCTTTGTATTGGTCGACGCTGCCCACGACCTGCTCTAGGTTTGAAAGGCGAGTCAGCGGTTCGGCTGCCGCTTGTTTCGCGCCATTCGCGCGGTCGCTCGCGTCGCCAGCGTGCTGGTCGGCTTCCTTGGTCTTCGCAGAAGCCAGCTCAATGCCTCGTTGCGCTTTCGCATCGACGTCCTTAATCATCCTGGTATTCGTCGCAGCCGCATCATCCAGTTCGTTAAGACAATCCCGGATGGGCCGGATCTGCCCCTGAACGTCCTTTTTCCGCGTAACTCCCTGCCGGACGAGATTTGCGAAGTTGGGCTCCTCCCCATTCCAGGGGTCATTGCTGGTTGCACTCCAGCGGCTCCTTGCAGATAGTGCTTCCGCTTTGGGCCGCTGGCTGTGCGTTCGAATTCGAGTTACTCTGCTGCGCGAAGGTTGGGACAAATACCGCGGACAACAAGAACGTCAGTAACGCACGATTCTTCATTTGACCTCCTGTCTGTTGCTGTCACTTGGAGCCCGACGCGAACCCTTGCGAGGGTAACTGCGGACCAACTAACGGTTCGAGGTTCACAATCATACGCCAATCCGCCCAGAAATGGATAACGTGGACGCTCACAGGTCCGGGAGGTTCAGCCTGGTGTGTCTTTTTTCGCTAACGCTCGTTTGACGATGCCTACGAGCGCGTCCGGGCTGTCGCCCAATGAACCTTTCTCCAGGAATGCAAATGCTCCTTCCTTTATCAATTTATCTTCGTTCTGCTTAGACAAACCGCTCAACACAATCACGGGGATGTGAGCTGTAATCTTCTCCTTCTTCAAGCGGCGCAGGACTTCCGGGCCGCTGACCTTAGGTAGCAACATGTCCAGGATGATTAGTTGTGGGATTCCACTAACGGCAAGGCGGAGAGCCTCCTCGCCGTCCGCTGCGACAACGACGTGATAACCGGCGTTCTTGAGCACCCGTTCGCTGGCAATTCGCAAGAATTTACTGTCTTCAACGAGTAATACTGTTTGCATTCCCACCCTTCTCTACGGGTTCGCTCTAGAGTTTCTCCACCATAGGATAGTCGACCTTGCGTCCGTCAAGTCAAGAGTGGTTATTGGAACAGGGCGAGCGTTCTGCAGGTCTTGCATATAACCTCTCGCTGTTCGGCCCGCAAATCTACGAATTCAAATCCGTAGCGGTAGTCCGTATGACTGCGGAGAACTCCTTCAACCCTCACCTGGCTGCTCGTCACGGGTACTGAGAATTCTAGATTGACCGGTGTGCCGACATCCCATCCGGTAGTGAATACGCCTGCCACTCCCGCCTCGCTGATGTTGAGACAACGGCCTCGCATTACTCCCCGGGGCTCCGGCCCCACGATGGTTGCCCTCAGCTCGGTTTCGAGTTCATACCTGGGATATCGTCGCTTGTTTATAGGGGCTTCGTGTTTGTCTGGGGAGTCCATTGTAGAGGTTGTTTACCTCAACGACAGACAACCTGGTGCAACTTTCGTGGAGCTGTTCTGAAATCAGAACATGGTCAATGCAGACTCTTGCACACCACACAACTTCTCACCTGGCAGGATTGGCGGAAATGCCCACACGCCGCACCCGACGCCATTGGAGGTCGCCACGCAAGTACTGCCAAATGCCTTGCAATCGCCACACCATGGTTAGCTGCCGGTACGGGAAATGTTCAAAGAAGCAGTACATAAGCAAACGAGCGACCTCGCGCCAGTCGTTATAGCGACGAAAGGTCATTTCTTCTAGCAAAACCGAACCAATGGAAATCAGTGTGGCAAAGGCGTAACCAAACAATAAGAATTGCAAGAAGAAGGATTTGCTCAATACGCCCAATATGACGGCGAGGATCATCGTGGAGTACCCCACCAGTTCGATGATCGGAGCAAAAAACTCGAAGATCCACATATAGGGAAGAACTACCCAACCGACTCGCCCATAGCGTGCGCGAAACAGCATGTCCCGATTCGGCCAGAGGGTATCGATCAGACCCTTGTGCCAGCGTGCCCGCTGACGCGCGAGCGACTTTAAGTCGGTAGGAACTTCGGTCCAACAGGTGGGATCGGGAATAAAGTTAATGTGATACTCGCGGTGTTCCTCGTGCAGGCGACGGTGCATACGGACGATCAGATCGATGTCTTCCCCCACCGCACGATTGCGAAACCCTCCTAATTGCTTGACTAGATCGCGCTGAAAAACTCCGAAGGCGCCGGAGATGATGGGCAGCATGTTAAAAGCTGCCCAGCCCTCGCGGCCAACCAAGAAGGCACGCAAATACTCAATGACTTGCATGACCTCGACTGCTGGTTTGGGTAAACGCACCTGTTCGATCTGATTCTGCACAACGCGGGAGCCGTTCAATACCCGTACGATGCCACCCACTGCCACAACCCGACCGGGATCGGAGAATACTCCTGCCATGATACGGACGAGAGATTCCTTTTCCAGAATCGAGTCGGCGTCCACCACGCATACGTAAGGACTGGTGGCAGCGTTGAGCCCCGCATTAATTGCGTCGGCTTTGCAGCCCGCCGTTTCTTTGTCGAGGACGAACAGGCGTGGTTCGAGCAGACTGCGGTAAATGGCGTGAATCGGTGCAGTCGCGATCTCGGCAACGTAAAGTATCCGTGCGGTCTGAAGCTGGTACGCCTGTCGCAACTCTTCCATGGTGTCGTCGTTCGATCCATCATTGACGACAATGACTTCGAGGCTGGGATACTCCAGCCGGAGCAGGGCCCCCACGCTGCCCACTATGGACCGTTCCTCGTCGTGTGCCGGAACGATCAGAGTGATGGGCGGCGTAAACGGTGAGGCTTTAATGAGTTCGAGTCTGAGACTACCTAGACGATGACGATGGACGGTGTTCTTAGAAATCGCAACGATCAGCAGGGCCAGATAAATTAGATTCGAAAACAGATAGTAGACGAAGAGGATGTCGTTAGAAATGGCGAGGAAACGCACTTTCAGGATCTCCCCGCCGCGACCGCCGCAGCTTTACGCGACATTTCCACCCGCTTTCTGACTAGAGCCACAACTTCCATCAATGCATCCTGAGCACAATGATGGTCGGAACCAACCTCCAAAGTACCAACGATTTTTTCGATGGTGCCGGAACGCTCCATTTCGGAGATAAACGATTGCAACGCGTAATCGTCATGGGTCGCTACAACCTCTTCCAATATCTGCTCCAGTTGCGGCTCCATGCGCGCCAGCACCCACGCGGCACGCTGGCGTACATGGCGGTTGGTGTCGCACAGCGCGCGCAGTAGGATGCGGATTTTCCCGATGTTTTCGATTTGTCCCAGCGCCGCCACGGCTCGCAAGCGCACGAACCACTCGGGATCGTCCGCCAAGGTGTGGAGCGCAGGCAAGGTGAATGGAGTATTGGTATTGCCCAGAGCTCTGGCCGCGGAAGCACGCACTTCCGGAAGGCTGTCCGCCGCCAATATCAGCAATTCCTCTCCTAGATCCGGCGAGGCGACCTCGCCCAGGACGCGCGCCAGCAGCTCCCGCAGCGGGCCTTGCGTTTGATCGATATAGCTGATCAGGATGCTCGGATAACTGCGACAACAGTTGACCAAGGTGTTTTTCACAGTTCGTTCCGGCACGTCCAACTGGCCGCTTACAAGGCGATCCAAGACTGGGATGGCAGCCTCCATACGTGCGATACGTCCCATGCCGCGCACTGCTGCAATTCGGGTCTCACGAGAGGGCGAATCCAATGCTGCGGCCAAGGCGGGAATGGATTCCATGGCACGAGTCCGGCCCAGGGCGAGCAGCGCTGTCCGGCGTTTCCATCCGCGTGACATTCGCGCTTCGCAAATGCGCATATCGAGTAATCCACTGGTACGAAGACAGTCCAAAAGTTTCGGGAGCTGGTCGGGAGTGGCCATTTCAATCGTGTCTAGCAAAATCGATTCAACGATGTCGCAGGCGAGCGGGTCGAAGCGCCACTCCTCGGCTGATATCTTGCCCGAGATGATGTCGTCCCATCGGGAGCGTAAGACGAGCGTCTGCTCATTTCTTTTGCGGAAGTAGCGCGCACGGTACCATCGTCGCAATACAATGAATCCGACGAGTAGCAAGATTCCCAGCAGTGATCCCAGAATCGCTTGCAGCACCAGCCCCGCCGGTCCGAGTTTTTCGATTCCGCTAAAAATGAATCCCATAACTCAGTCCGAGGCTGGTATCGGTTTGACCCTGCGTTCGGTTTTGGTGGGCCACGTAGCCGTTGACGTCCTGTCGGGCGGCAAATCGATAACGCAGTCCACCACCATAGGTGTGTGCGGAAAAGTGCCCGATCTGATCAATTTGAGCAAAATTTTCACTGCCCACCGCAAAGAAAAGGTTGCCTGTGACGTGACGCCGAACGGGGAATCCTAGCTTGGTCCAGCCGGATGGTGTCCAGGCAACGGGTGTGCCTA
Organism: uncultured Acidobacteriota bacterium; assembly: GCA_963696025.1. GTDB lineage: Bacteria > Acidobacteriota > Terriglobia > Terriglobales > Acidobacteriaceae > JABCYV01. Next base: position 319,965 of record CAVOII010000007.1, on the reverse strand, counting down.
CGAACCCAGTACGAGCGCCGGTCACGTTTAGTGACCAAGTCCACTCCCGGGGAAGGTAGACGATCTGATTTGTCGCCAGAGTGAGGACATGCGCGCCTCGATACCAAAACCAATGTTGCTGGTAAGAAGCTTCCAATCCTCGTACCCAACGGTTCTCAAGGCGGAAGCCATGGCCGTATTCGAAAAACGCTTCGTTCGTGGGCACAACGTCCTGACTGTTGGCCATGGTGCTACCTACGCTGATCCAGTCCTGCGGGGCGATATGAAAGGCTGCGCTGGCCAGGACCTTAACTGCATCTTCACCGAATCTCTGGTAAGCGCTGACGCCAAGGACCGTCGACCAACGCTGATTCCATCGAGAGCTCAGGCTGATACTCTGAGCTTGGGCGGAGTCGGTGTAATTGAAGAAATCAACGTCCTCCCCCAATCGGAGTTCGTGTTTGGTGTTTTCGCGGAGACCTGCCAGACTTGCCAGGGCGTCCTGATTCTTTGGGTCAAATTGAAGAGTTTGCTCATATTCCGAGCGCGCTTCGCCAGCGCACCCCAATAGGGCCAGTACTCGAGCCCTGCGTGCCAGAATCTCGGGGTCCGAGGGGGAGATTGTTCTTGCCTTATTCAAAACCTGTAGAGCTTCGGAATACTTCTGCTGCCACAGGAGGACGTCGGCGAGGCCGGTTAAAATGTCGGTGTCGCTTGGGAATTTCTGAAGGACAAGTTCATACTCGCGTTCGCCCTCGGACCAGCGGCCTTTCCATGCCAGCAATCGTCCGCGCCAACCATGCGCTTCAAGATCCTCGGGCGCTTCGGCTAGCCGTTGCTCGACGATTGCAAGAGCCGAGTCTAGGTGTTGGGCTTTGACCTCAACAAGCACCAGCTGCTGCCATTCGCTCTCTTTCTGCTGGGCAAACAAGGGAGCGAAAACCAGCAGCGCTCCGATAGCGATCGTCCGAATAACGGCGCGCTGCAGATCACCTGAATTTTTCTCAAGCACTCTCACGCAAAACTCCAGCGGATTTCTATCTGGTCGCAGCGCAGCCGACGCCCTCGATGTCGTGAGGAACTCAGCCAGGTGAAGCAACATTGGTATCGAACGGCCGATCGGGAGAACGTAGTCTGAGCCTAGAACGCACCCTTGGCGCCCTCCTGGAGATTGTGGCCTCAAAGAGTCCTAGAGCGTAAGTTACTCAAGTCCAAAGGCTTACGTGCCATGTGGGGTCATGGCACACAAAAGGCGGCTGGCAGGCTATCGGAGGGTGGAGTGGGAACTGAGGAACATGCTACAGCTGATGTCGCCCCCTTCGAGTGTTTGCTAATGGGCGAAATTGAGACGAAACGACACCATTTGTGCGGGCTGCAGTTCCGGTAGCACCACGTGGTGGTTGTCGGGAGACAAGGTTGCACCGCCTGTGATCGTCACCACAGGGTGCTGGCATTCCAGGGTAAGTCCAGCGACGGATGTTTCTGATTTGACCTGCAACACCACTTGTGTGGGTATTGAGGTGGTCATCACCTTCCACTCGAGACGATCGCGAGCGCGCCAGAATCTTGCAAAACTGAGCATGTCAGTCTTTCCGATATCGGGCGGTAGCTGGCGAAGCAGCTGCTGTTCCGCTGCAGCCTTTAAGTGGGATTCATTGGAATGTACCAACACCACGCTTACCGCTCCGTTTTCGGCGTTCGCGAGGATCACATCCAGCGCCTCTGGAACTCGTTTCGCGAAACCGGGAGATTCTTCGTCCTCAATGGTCACCGGAAACTCGTAAATCTCACTGTCCTCATCGAACCCAAGATCCCGTGGGAGCGCAAAAGGGAAGTTGCTGAGAACATCATCGGCAGTGAACGATGAGTCGAACTCATAACCGCTGCGTTCAAGAGCCTCGGGCAAAGAATCGGGAACTCGCAAATGTCCCGCCCGGAAGAATATCGTGTTCTGACTCGGGATTTCTCCATCTAGTAATTCTTTGCTGACTCGCACTTCGCCGAAAACCGTGGCTCCAGAGGCCGTATCGAAGCCGAGTCCGCGCGGATTGTAGCTAGTGTATGTCTCATGACCCGACCCTAGCTCAAACTTATTGAAGGCGGGCGAATGGATGATGGAGTGGCTGCCTATACTCGATCCCCCTGATTTCAGTTCGCGAAGAATACCGAGGTTGGGTTCGAAAAAGAATGATTTGCTGTTGGCGTCGTTCACATATTTAGTTTGGATAAAAAAGGTACTGTTGGCTTGATTTGCCCTCTCCACGCGGGCGAAGTCACGACCAGGCGCAAATGAATTCTCCCAATCCACGTCATGGGAGAGCAGTAAGGCCGACCGCTGACCTCCCGGGACGGTGGCCAGTCGCACCCAGTCTTTAGCGTACGCTTCGTACCAAGCTCTCAGGATCAACATCCACACATCCGCGCCCGGCTCGAAGGCGTTCACATAGTGGCGCTCGGCCTCGTAATCATGATTGTTCTGATTGCGTAATATGACGTCAACCAAACTCAGTGCCAGGAGATAGACCCTTCCCTTGCCAACTGAATTCTTCACCAGGGCGGCACTGCCGTCGTCAAAGTGGGCCAGCACTTCAGCTCCCGCGTCGGGGGCGTATCCATTAGTCCAGATAATTTCGGAGTAGTGGTCACTTCCCAAGCGAGTCTCGCGCTCTTCGGGCCGATTCAGATACTTCATGAGCGGATCCGCAGTTGCAGAAAACGCCACGTGATAACGCTTGCGGGAAGGCGCGAAGCTCCGAAAACCAAAAAGAGACTGGAGACCGCCCCAAAATACATTCTGCGCGAAGATATACCCACCCTCCCGGACGAACGTCGCCAGCTGATCCGCCTGAGCCTGGGTAAATGTATGCGAATCCACGCTCGGGTAGACAATTACGAGGTGATGCCTAAGGGCTTGTTCGAGATCACGCGTGATAAAGAAAGGGATACCCATCTCCTTCAGGCAGTGCACGAGCGCAAGAGGATTCTCTTGACTCGTGGTGGCCATGGTCCAAAGGACCGCTACCTGAAGCGGAAAAGCTTCAGGAAACGCTTTGGCGGGGTCCCTGTTCCGGTGAATGAGGGCTAGGAGGGGCACATCTTTAGTTCGCAAGGGACGGACAGTCTTGGTGGCCGTTTTCCAAACAGTGAGCACCCCAGCCAAACCCAACACTAGCAGGATGACTGTAAAAGATTGTCTTACCCCCGAGTCCTTTAAGATCCGAGCCTTCCGAGGAAGCATGAACGTAACTAGGGTACGAGGCATGCAAGTGGAATGCAAGGAACGAGATATGGTCAGGCGCAAGCATTCCCGTTGTTCGTCATTCCCTGGCCGGGCTCACAAGCCGGAAAACGCCGTGGACCAGATGTCGACGGTCGATTAAAGCCAAAATTAGTTAAGCAGACAAAGCTTCGGCTTCTGTGTTCGTTCTATAAGAAAGGATGTCAAGCAAACACTTTCCCAACGACCGGAATCTTTCTTGATATCCAGCCTCTCTAACCACGAGCAAGGATGTTCCGGCTTGCCATTCCATGCCATCGGTTGGTCGCACGAGATCGTGCGCTTCTGCGGGATGTCTCTCCGGCGGTTTCATCGCAGATGTGCGACGAAGCCAGTCGAGTCTGAAACAGACAAGCAGAACGGTTGTCGGATGCCAACCAGAGTTCTATCGGGGACTCAAGGCCCATAGCTTTTTCGGGTTGTCCGAGAGGGCCTAGGGTCAACTCGGAGACTTGGTGCCTCGGCACACAGTGTCTACGAAAACAGTTGAGACTCACTCTCGAACCCGAGCGTCTCCAGAACCCGACTGACCACCACCATCCAAGATTCCATCGTGGGATGGACTGTAGGCTTCCCAGAGATACTCAAGCTGTTTGTTGTTTCAGATGTTTGGCGTCGAAGCTGACTCCTTTCTTCCAAATCGTCAACGTGATGGCCGCGATCTTGCGGGCCAAGGTCAGCCGCGCCATGTCCGGCCGGATTCCTTTGGCCAGCAGAGCGGCGTAAAACTCTTGCAATGGACCTGGTTTGGCCGCCGCATTGGTGGCCGCACTCTTGAACAGGTTCTTGAGATCGTGATTGTAGTTTCGATTGAGCCCACGAACCGATACCTTCTTCTTCGATCGTCGCAGCTCTCCATTGACGTAGCGGTGTTCTGCACTGTCGTGCGTTTCAATGCCGAAGCCGCTGTAGGTCCACAGCTGTCGCTTGGTGCGGAAGCGATGCGGGGTCTGCAGGATGGCAATCAATAGAGCGGCCCGAATGGGACCGATCGATGGAATCTGGCGTAGCCGTTTCGTCGCCTTGTGCTGGGCGCTCTCTGTCAAAAGATCTCGGCGTACTTCCCGGCGCAACAATCGCAGCGCGTCCAGTTGCTGATAATAGAACTCTGCCCGCCGACGTACGCCGGCCTCCCCGATCTTGCCCAGCCATACCGAACGTGACGTGGCGCGTAGACTTGCCTCCCGGAACAGGGAATCGCCCAACTCCGATACAGAGCTTTCACGCGGGTCATGACGCGGACCACATCTTGGCTGATGGTCAGATAGCCCCGTGCCAGTTCTTTCAAGGTTCGTACCCCGTTCTCCCCGTGGTACACCGGCCGCAGCATGTTCGTGTACAGCAATTCGGCCAGCTTGCGCGCATCGATGCGATCATTCTTGCTCCCTTCCTTCAGCAAGGCATTCCTGCGCGGATTGCACACCACGATCTTCCGGGCGTGCGGCTTCAGCAGGTCGTACAGCCAGGTGGACCAGGTCCCTTCTTCAAAGGTCACGTTGCAGTTCTCCTCGCAGTCCCTCCAGAAATTCCACGATGGTGATGGCTTTGGTTGCGATAATCGATTCCATCACCAGCTTGCCTGAAGCATTCAGAACCGCAATCGAGATTGCTTCCTTGTGCACATCCATACCGATATACTTCTTGCTGTCCATCAAAGCGCTCCTTTGGCGTAGGCATTGAACTCGCTACTCAAAACCTACTCCTAAGGGGGCGCTTTCTTATATTGCGTCAACGTGCGCCTGCCCGAGCTCACTTCAGGTGCTGTAATAATCAAAAAAAGGCCAGCCCAGGTAAGTATTCTCACCGTTTTCCACGGTGCTCTCAAGAAGTCCGTCACGTGGTCGCATCTTTACTTTATTTGTCCTATCGTTCGCATAGGTATGACGTGTGTTCGTTTTTCTCGAAAAGCCAGCTCACCCGGGCTTAGCAAATGCCTATAAAGGTCTTCAGCATTACTTGTTCAAGACTTCGGTAACATCCGTAAATCTTTTCGCAGTTTAGAATCTTTCTGTGGTTAGGAAGCGGCCGGTGGCGTGACTCAGGAAGAATTCCCAACTATTAACGAAACTAGGCTAGCACCGGCCCCCATCGCGAGGTGGCAGGTCGAGGGGCGCGAGTGGTGGCTGTGGGGCTTGGCCGTCGTCGTAACTTTGGTTCTGTCCTTTGGCATCGTCTCTTTAACCTACTTCCAGTTGCACCCGCCAACCGAGAGTGCGTATTGGACGGACCTCAAGGAATGGGTCCGCGGATTGGTTTTTGTCGTACTGTTATTCGACATTTACACGCTTTATCAGCATTTGCAATTGCAGCGAATCCGCCGCCAACTCGTTGAGCGGGACCAGCTCTTTCAACTGATCACGGAAAACGCGGCTGACATGATCGCAGTCGTCGATGCTGACGGGCGGCGCATTTACAACAGCCCGGCATATCAGCATGTCCTCGGGTACTCAATGGAAGAGCTAAAGACCAGCTCGTCAATTGAGCAAATACACCCTGATGACCGCCAGCGGGTATTGGAGGCGGCGCGCAAAGCGCGCTCCACAGGTCAAGGGCAGACGCTAGAATACCGGATACGCCATAAGGACGGTTCATGGCGCACCCTAGAATCAACCGCCAGCGTCATCCGAAACGCCAAAGGGGAAACCGAGAAGCTAGTAATTGTGAACCGAGACATCAGCCAGCGAAAGCGGGCGGAAGAGATGCTGGCGCACAGCGCCTTCCACGACGGTCTGACCAATCTCCCCAACCGCGCCCTTTTACTTGACCGGTTGCGGCGCGCACTAGCGCTATCCAAGCGGCACACCGAGTACAAGTTCGCAGTCCTGTTTATTGATATCGACGAATTCAAGGTTTTTAACGATAGCTTGGGACACAAAGTCGGGGACGAGATTCTGGTTGAAATCGGTCAAAGGTTAACCGCGTCGCTCCGCGAAGTCGACACGATCTCGCGTCCGTTGCTAGGCCAAACCTCGAAAGATGACACGCTCGCCCGGCTGGGCGGCGATGAGTACACGATACTTCTGGAGGATGTTCGAAACCCGAGCGACGCTGTCCGGGTAGCGGAGCGGCTGCAGAGCAGGCTGGCCGTTCCGTTCACAGTACACGGATACGAAATTGTGGTAACGGCAAGCGTCGGAATTGCCTTAAGCACCGCCGCTTGTGCTGATGCTGAGGATCTGCTGCGAGACGCAAACATCGCCATGTATCGGGCCAAGGCAGCGGGCAAGCCGCGATGCGAAGTCTTCGATGCCGCCATGCATGAGGGCGCGGTCAGGCGCCTGGAACTGGAGACGGAACTCCGCAAAAGCCTAGAGTTGGGCGAATTCAGAATCCACTATCAGCCAATCATTTCCCTGAAAACAGGCAAAATCACTGGTTTCGAAGCGCTGACCCGTTGGCAACATGGGAATCGTTTAGTCTCGCCCGCCGACTTTATTCCGGTGGCCGAGGAAACCGGGTTGATTGTCCCCATGAATCGATTGTTGCTATGCGAGGCTTGCGAGCAGCTGCGCATTTGGCAAGCTCAATTTCCCGCTGAGCCGCCGCTTACGATGAGCGTGAACGTTACCTCGAAAGAGTTCGCTCATCCCAATCTTGCGAAAGGAATTGGAGAGACGCTGAGACAGACCGGGTTAGATCCCAACGATCTACAGTTGGAAATCACCGAAACCATCGCCATGGGGAATCCGGAGAAAGCAGCTTCCGTACTATCCGAGCTCAAGTTACTCGGAGTCCGCCTGAGCGTGGACGATTTCGGGACTGGATATTCGTCGCTTAGCCGCCTGCAGCAGTTCCCGGTGGATTCGCTGAAGATCGATCGGGCGTTCATCTCTGTTATGGACAGCGACCCCGAGAGTCAGAAGATTGTCCAGGTCATCATTATGCTCGCTCAGAATCTTGGCTTGCTGACCGTGGCAGAGGGAACAGAGACAGAGGAGCACGTCAACCAGCTCAAAGCGCTCGATTGCGGCTTTGCGCAAGGTTACTACTTCTCAAAACCGGCTGATCAGCACGTCATTTCCGACCTGCTGCGAAAGGTGAACGGTAGCAATGATCCCGGCCCAGCCAAGGTACACCAAGCTTCGGCTGGTGCCTAGCCTCTTGAGCCGGCCCCCACATCAAACCGAGTTGAGCTCACCTCGCGTCGACTGGAATTTAAGCATCGCACAGACAGAATTGGAGCAGCCCTGTTTCCCCTGTGACGTAACGCTTGGCCTACACCTTCCTTAGCTTCCCAATAATTTCCTGCGCCGGTTTCTTCTGATTTCATGGAAGTCTATTTGCCAGGGGCGAATCCCGCAATCAGGCCGTTTTCACTTCGCCCGAAGGCCAGCAATTTCCCTCGGACATGTGGTGCGCCAACTAGAGGCGAGCCGAATGATTACCGTCTCATCTACGAAGGATGCACGAAAAGGCAGTCCATTGGATCAAAGCCTGTCACGATAATCCTCGTTATGGGGACCTACATTGCAATGTCCTATCCGATTTCAGCCCTCGGTTGCACACCACTGCTAGTAACTTTTCCTCAACCAGCATAACCGGGCAGCATCGGAGCTGCAGTAGGGGAAATCTTCCATGCAACGCTGCCTCGCGGGGTTGTTCCATTTGGAGAATGCGAAGCTCTCGCAGGTCTGGGTGCCGAACATTGGCACAAAAAAGTGAACTGGGGGATCGGCCAATTGGCGGCGTGAGTACGGTTATTCGAGGACCGCGACTCGCTACAAGGAGTGAAGTTATGGGTGCGAACGCTCTTTTAGTTTCTCAGGATATCGGAGTCCAAGCGGTACTTCCCGCCGTGCTCCTAGAGGCGCGGATCGAGACGGAAGTAACAAGCGACGTGCCACAAGCTATCCAGTTCCTACGCCAGCGAAAGTTCGAGGCGGTTATTGTCGACTACGACCTGAAAGGCGCCGACGCTGTGCTCAAGGACATCGATGCTTACCCATCCAACCGTACCGCCATTGCATTTGCGATCGTACCCAACAATGACGTTAACAACGCTTTGCCACAGGCAACCAAGTTCATCATGACTAAGCCGGTATCAGCCGAGCAAGTACGACGCACATTGCGGGCCGCTTCCGGTCTGCTCATCGGTGAATATCGGCGTTACTTCCGATGCGCACTCGAGGTGCCCATTCATCTGGCCACAGCCGACCGTGAGTTCCGCGCCAAAACCATGAACATCAGCATGGGCGGGCTGGCTATTCGGATGCTGCAGGCGGTCGGGCTTGCTGAGAAATTTCGCCTGGAGTTCCTATTGCCCCAAGCCGGGACAATAGAAACGAACTCAGAAGTAGTCTGGGCAGATACGCAAGGCCGAGCGGGGATGCACTTTCTGGATCTGCCCGACGTGGGCAAGAAGCGACTGCAAACCTGGCTCGACGGCAAGATGACTGAGGGCAAACTGGAACACTAAAAAGTGGGCTTGCGACTTCAGATTTCGCAAATCGCCCGAAGACCTCGGTCCGACTGAAATCCCACGGAATGTCTCAGTTCAGTCCGTTCTGTGTCAGTTTGACTGCATTGTGGGGATTCGCAAAGTTCGTGAAATAGATACTGGAGGCCTGGCCGGCAGTACTGAAGTTGTCGGTGATCACCACGCTGGTTCCACCCGCCTCCGTGACTGTAGTAACCGCCCCAAAATTCGTCAACGACATTACACACCCGCTAGCGACGCCGGGAACTCCCGCCGCGGTCGGGCAGTCTTGGGTCATGCCCCAAAAAAAGAAATCGGTGCCTTCCGCCCCACTGCCCCGACGTAGGCGACATCGTCGGTGTAATCGACCCATGGGGACGACAACGTGTCGCTCGCGGTAGCGTCGAAGGTCAGCGAGGTCATGGAGGCGGTATTGCCCACGCCAGGAGTAGCCGAAACCTTCGCCGAAGTTCCATTGCCCGGACCCGTTTGCCCAGGTCAGCACGTGAAATACGGATACTCCAGTTCCGCTTTCGACAAATGCGATCTTCGTGCCATCCAGCGACAATACGGGCGAGGTCTTGACTCTGCCGCCCGCCGTGGTGGTGTTGTACGAGAAAAGCAGTGAAGGCCCTCCGGTTCCACAAAGCCCGCTTGGCCCACTGTAGAGGTTGTTTAAGGCCACAAGGTTCCCTTGTCCCTCCGTCACCCCGAGGGCATTTAGACCAAACACTACGTAATCATTCGCACAGTTCGTGGTGCTCGCATCGAAGCCGAACTTGGCGGGGGACATTCCCGCAGCTACGCTCGCCGCGATCTCGGCCACCATCCAATCCCGCTTCAGATGCGCCTGTTTATTTGAAGGAGCCGCTTCCGTAACCGGGGATCGAGGCATTTCCCGCAGGAATTGGTGCAGCACGCGTGGTTCGATATTGGCCAATTCAGGATGCGCTGAAATTATGCTGCGATTGAAGATGACATGGCGGTGACTCCAGTCTTGTGGGAATCCGAGCCGTACGTGACGTTCCCCAACTTGGGCGCTTAGTTCTGAGACAAGGACGATCAGACTCAACGCGCGACGGACAATTACCCACGAGCTGCGTTGGTGCGAGAACTTCATTTCCCAACCCTCCAAGCGTTGGGCGACAGCGTATTAGGGATTGAAATCCAGATCAGCCAGAAATTATCTTCTGTTCCACAAACCGGACAGGAGTGAGAAGAACGAACGCAGCCAAGAAAACCGCACCTCAGGGGCACGGGGTTTGGTACCCGTTGATACTTGCCGCAGAGCCTCGCCTCGTTTTCGTGCGGATAGTGTTGTTCTGTTTTCAGAACAGTATTTGCAAGGTATGTCCGGAGGACGTCGCTCGAGTCTCGCCGTCAAAACTCTGTTCCAGAACCCGAACAATTAGAGTGTCATGTCGTTGCGAACGAGGTTTTTGTGTCAACTTTAGTTTCAGGTCGAACACAGGGTGAGGCCCTGCGTGGAAGAAGTGGGAGACGTAGGGCCTCGGTTACCCGAATCGTCCGATTGTAAAACCGGGTAGCAGGGTTGTCTTCGCGATGCCGATAGACAACATCGCGCACGGCCTCAGAAGCCTCGAGTTCGAACTCAAGGCGATTGCGTTCGGGATTACGATTTCCGCCACAATCCCTGAAAGCCGGCAGATGGCACTACAAACGTCGACCCACACCGAGACATCCGTTCGTTTCGACCGGCTTTTGCACGGTTCCGTACCTCGCCAATTGTGTGAAGAGACTGGAAGGCGAAACGGAGAGGCAGCTTCGCCTTGTCGCACTGATGATCCTCAGTAGTTGTCAGGCCCCGGTGTCCCAACTGCGTACAATTGGGTTTCCGCCGTCAGCTTTTATGACGGATCCGGAAGGTTACATTTATAACCCATGTCTGGTAGTACCATGCGGATACCTTAAATCTTGCTTTGTTCCTCCTGGACGCGGCGTCAACCATAGAAAGAGAAAACCTATTCGCGGCGAGTCGAGAAAGAGCTGTTGGGGCGGCTGCGAGGGTTACAAGAACGTTTATGGCTGTTCTTAGCTCGGGCCGCGGGCGGGCGCACGATGCTCCTGACATGCCCATGCGATTCATCCTTGTACGTTCGCATCGGAGCTTCAGGGGGTCGAAGTTTATCAGCGGAGAGTTCGGCTCAAGCTTAGCGGACGGCTGAAACGCGGATGCAGGGAGCAGGAATCTATTTCTGCGGTTGTGGCGGCTGAGGTTGCGGCTTGCCCCTTGCTCCCTCGTCCTTCTGCACTTCTTTGCCTTCGTAAGTGATCTTCACGTTGGATCCGAAACGCTTGTAATCCTCGTATTTCACGATCTCTCGGATGTGGACTTCTTGCAGAGAAAAGTGCAAGGTATCGTCTGCCTTGGTGTACGTGGGGAACCAATATTTGCCATCAAACTGCTCGCGCCACGTGGTGAACTTGGGAAAAAGGTTTTCCTGACCTTTTCCTTTCTTGTTCAGCGGGAAATCAGGAACCGTCTTGCCGAAGGTCTTAACAATCTGAAAATCGTGGTCATCAACCCAGATTCGCCCCTGGAAATAACGCTTATCCTTCTGGATTGCCTTGGGGGCGACATCGAATACGTAACAGTGCAATTCGTCTTCCTGCTGTTGCCCGACGTACAGAATTTGGTACTCAGAAATTTCGTCGCTGGTCAGAACGAAGGGCAGACGATTCCGAATATCGAACAGGTCTTCCTTCGACATGGAGATGCCACCGTTTTCAAGCGTCGATTGCGGCGCGAACACTACGTTCTCCAGCCGTTTTCCTTGGTCGTTGAACAAGACATCGAAGACCTCCCGATACTCTCCGGTCACCGTATCGCCGTCCAATGTCTGCACCCGGACGTCCTGGCGGTAGGTGTATTGATCACGCGCCTCCTTGAATTCTTTCTCTTTGGCGGCGAAGCGATGAATAATCTCGTCGGTAGTAATGCCCTTGGGTTGGGAAGTATCAAGGGGACCTTCGTCGGCTGACGCTAGGACGGGTAAAGTAACAGCGGCGATGAGTAAGAATGCAAGTCGGCCGATGAATTTCATAGAAGATAGTGTAACGAAAGTTGTTCGGGAACGTGCGTTGAACCGGGCGGTGCCCCATATACTCAGTTTAGCGAGCTGGCGCACAGGAAAGATGTGATTTCACCCGATTACTTAGATTGTGAAGAGGCCCGCGAAGTTGCCGGAAAAGTACTTGCGTGTGGCGGTCTCGCGGCGTTGGCAACTGGTCCAAATCGGAGCCCAAGCCGGATTTTTTGGCTATTGTCCCATGGATCGGTACCGCCATAGCGATTGCAGGCTGAACTGCAGCGTACTTCCGCCGACGGTGGCAGTGTCAAGAATTTGTATAGCGCCCTGACTGTGCCGTTCGGGGCTGGATCGTCGCCAGGCCCTTGACATCGGACAGTGCTATCGCCTGGAACCAAGGACACAATTGCCAGCTTGGAAAACTCATCCTGCGTTTCCTTACCAGGACGAACCAAATTTGTTTCAAGAACCGCTAATGCAGCGAAAGGTCAAACCCGCCGCCGGCGTTGCCGCCCCGCCGACAAATGAGCTCCCGTCAAAAGAAGCAATCCGGAAAGGAACGCCCAAAACATCAGACTTACCGACAAGGCGAATGGACCGTAAACTTCCTGGAAATTCAGCCGGGGTAGAGCCAGAATGTAGGCGTATTTGAGTGTTTCCGACAGCAACCCCATGATCATCGCCGTGGGCAACACGGCGCGCGCCGGGACCTTGCCATTGGGCAGCACCCAATAGATCAAGAAGAAAATGGCAATGCTGGCGGCGATCGCAAAGACTTTCATAATGACAAAGCCCGCCAGCCGCACCACAAAAATGCCGTGGCCATGAAACGAAGATTGCAGCAACTCAACATTTTCGGCGGTCAGAGCAATTGAGAGCAAGGCCAGCGCGCCGCAACCAAAAGCCAAGCCCAGCGAGATAAGCTGATTGCCCAAGTATGATCGGTTCTCGGGAAAGCGCCAGATACGATTGAGCGCAACCTCCAATGGCATGAATACCCCCGTTGAGGTCACCAGAAGAATCAATAGCGAAACGAGCTGTGCCCGGTTTCGCGCGTCCACCAGCGCGTTCAGATTGCGAATCACGAAGTCTTGTCCCGCAGGGAGAAAATCGCGAAGCAGTTGGACTACGACGCCGTACATCACCTTCGAGTGAAATACCCGCCGGATCAGGGTCATCAGTAACAGCACGAAGGGAAAGAACGACAGGATGGCGTTAGCTGCGACCGAGAACGCAAAGGTGTGGACTTCAGTCCGCAACAAATATTTCGCCGTCGATGCGAGCACGCCGGGGTAATGCCGAGCTTCGAACCTCGGAGAAGTACCCGGAGAAACTGAAGCCCCGGATTGTGACTGGAGGTCAGGATCGCGCACTTTCCCCATCCTATCAGAGGGTTGCGGCTCACTCCGCGTTCGATCCGGCGGGTCGAGGGGCCACTGCCAAACCGGTTAGCAAAAACGTTTCACCTCTGTAATTTCTTTCCTTGCCAGAAACCGTGTTCCTGAATATTATCTTTTGCTCATTGCCCAAGTTCTGGGCACAGCAGCGTTGAGAGTTTTGGGGCGATGTCTCGTATCCCGCGGTTAACTCGCGCAAGCAGGATGGGCTCCGAAGCTTAGCGCCGCACTTTCTGCAGGCAGCGCTGAACTCCGGGGCTTTTCTTGTGAGAGCAATTTGAGCGGCCCAGAATTCATTCGGTTGTGCTCCCACGTCCTTTGAGGGGATAGTACGAAGCATGCGCTTCACAAAGAGCGAGGGAGTTTAAATGAACAGCAGAGGCGAAAGGAGTGCTTTGTGAGAGAGAAGGGCACAGTAAAGTGGTTCAACGGGGCGAAGGGCTATGGTTTCATCCAGCGCTCTACGGGGGAAGATGTTTTTGTTCATTTCTCCGCCATCCAGGAGAACGGTTACCGCACGCTGAACGAGGGCGAAACCGTTGAATTTGATCTGCTGAAGGGGCCTAAAGGCTTCCAGGCAGCCAACGTCGTCCGCGCATAAAAGTCCCGATTCCAACCACTGGCACCCTCTCAGCTTCCCCTGAGGGGGTTTTTATTGGGGCAGCTACTGAACTTCGAGGGATACCAGGTCGCCGTCTGCTTTGCCGCCAGCCCTGTAGTTAACTGACACCGGGCGATTCTTCCAGTCGCAGGAAAACGCATCAGCTCCGATCAGGGTAAGCCCCTTGAAATTCTCCGCCCGGAGTCTCAATGTTTTCGGCCCCGCGGCAACGGTCAGAATGGCTGTCGGCGTTTGTGCGCAATCTACCTTCACCAGCTTTCCTTTCAGAAATTGCACTTTGCGTTGGTCGGGCTGGACTTCGACCGGGGCGGCTGGCGGATGTTCCTCAGCTGAATCGTCTCCTGGTTGCGAATTCTGTGCGCTCGTCGATTTCGTATCGGCCGCGGGTTGCGGCGCTGCCTCAGCCTGGGGAAGCAGGCCATACTTCTTCAAGGTCGGCAGATCATTCAGATTTTTACGCGCGACGCGGGCGATTTGCGGATTCTGGCTGCCTTTGAGGCGTTCGAGCAGCGCCGTTGCGTCGTCCCATTTCTTCCCCGCCATCTCAATCTGTGCCAGGTTCAGGAGATAGGTTTCATTACGCGGACTAAGTTGGATTGCCTCCCGTATCGACTGCATGGCTGAGTTCACTCCCCCGCCCTCGAGTCGTGCCATGGCGAGCATGTTGTAGGCCTCGGCAAAATTGGGGTTCCAATCGAGCACCGCCCGCAAATCCTGGATCATGTTGGAAAGCCCGTGGACCTCCTGTCCGCTGGACTGGGCGGCATGATACTTGACCAACGCCAGGTAGTAGCGCACCCACGGATCGCGGGGATCGAGTTCAGACGCCTTGCTCAGTTCTTCTGTAGCAGGTTCGAATTCTTTTTTCTCCATGTGGGCCCAGGCCAGCGCACGATGAGCAATCGCATTGTCCAGCTTCGGCTGGCTCACTATGGCGTTCAGATCCTTCAGGGCTTGCTCACGGTGCTCGCGCAGACGCACGGCCATTTCCGCCTGTAGGGCGGCGGCTTCGCCAGGGACAACCGGCACCACGCTGCTTCCGACATCGTCGGAACTCAGCGTGGCGGAGATTTGATACATCTGTCCTCCAGCGTCAATTGTGTTCGGAAGTCTGGCCGCGTCTTGCGCCTGAAACAGCGGCACAAGGGAGTGGAAATAATCCTTGACCGCTTGCTCGAACTGCGTTGAGCTCATGCCGTACGCTTGCTGGATCGCCTCTTCCACCGGCAATTTACGGTTCTGTACCAAGTCAAAATATTTCCCAGTCTCAGGCAGTTTGTTCTTGTTGAGAAGATAGTGCACGACGATCCAGGATTGAGCATAAAACAGCGTATGATGCGTGCCCTCCTGGTGGGCGGAAACATCGTGCTTCATGGTGAACAGGTCAGGCATGGCCAGCCATACTGGTCCACTGAGAAGATCAGTAAGCGATCTGGGCGGATTGAGGGTCTCGCGCTGGTTGCCTATCAGGTCCCTTTCCCATGACACCTTCAGTTCGGGATCGCCGCCCATCCGCGCTTGTTTGTTGTCTAACTCCAGACTGGAAAAATATTCGGCAAAGCCTTCATCAAACCAGCCCTGAGTAGGCGGATAGTTATAGTTCAATAAGAAGTGCGCAAATTCATGAGAAATCGCCCGCCAGCTTTCGTCCTCGAAAAGATTCAGCACAATGTAATTGCGGTCCTCGCCGGGAAGAAAAAATGCCGGTTTGCTGATGAGTTTGCCCTGGCCGATGGGCGCAATCTGCACGAATTCCTTGTCCCCTTTAAGAGCGATGATGTCTAGCGGTTCTGGCATATTCACCCGGGTCTTCATGAGAAGTTGGGCGAAGATGGAGCGCATCTGCTCAAAACGCAGGATCACCTCGCGGCCTTTTTTCTCGCTCGCGTCGGTGAGCACGGAGAAGTGGGCCGAGTTGACGCGAATCCACTGCGGTTCTTTCTCGGCGGCGTGAGCAGGAGGGATTGTGAAAGCGATGAGTCCGCAAATCAGGAGAGCCGAGAAAGATTGTCGCCGTGTGAGGCGCTGGCTCATGGCATCAACGGGCCTCATGGGAGATTCTGAATCAAGTAACGATGCTATCACGCGGTTTCAAGTAGCGGGGTGTGGGACGCTGTTGATAGGATTACAAATGTAAACGCCGGTTTGCATCAACCATGCCCTGATGGCTCAGGACCAGACGTAACTTGGGACGCCCTGTCGGTGGCCGTTAGCATTGAGGCTGCAGTCGCAAGCGAGCGACCCAGCGACAAGGATGAGGAAGCCGGAGATTCAGAGACAAGCCACCATATGAATCCACCTACGATAAGAAATGCGCTCGTCGTAATCGGACTGTGGACCCTTTCAACATTGGTAGCTTTCTTAATCAAGGCGCTCTTCATTCCGGTCAACAATCGGCTGACGTTTACAGGAGATGTAGGCACCGTCACGATGTGGCTGTGGGAGGGATACCCCGACGAACTCGTTGCTGCTCTTGCTGCAATCGCATTGGTATGGGTATTAGAGACGGGGAAAGCCTTGGCTTGGGTAGGCGGTCTTGCAACGTTGTATCTATACGGCGGGGTCTTCAACGCTTGGCGGCTAATCACGCATGGATGGCGAGTACCTCCGCACACACCTGACTACATCGGAATCCTGACACAGGCG
The DNA here is from genome assembly GCA_963696025.1 of uncultured Acidobacteriota bacterium. GTDB lineage: Bacteria > Acidobacteriota > Terriglobia > Terriglobales > Acidobacteriaceae > JABCYV01. The sequence goes on along the minus strand of CAVOII010000007.1, from coordinate 303,578 downwards.
GTCATCCCTACGCTGGCGTGCCTTGCCGTTGGCGTGTGGTGGACAAGACATTCCATCGTCTCTCGTCAACCGAATTTTTGACGCCACATCCCTTTCCGCTGCGAGAGCGGGTTGTAGGGGTGAGTGAATTTTCAGTTAGTGTGAACGCACTTCGGTCGCCAAGGCCGTTACCGGGCCCACGCCCGGGTGCGTCAGCAACCGGCGCGCCTGCGCTCTTCGTTGGGCTTGTTGTTCCACTGTTTGATCCAGTTCCTGGATCCGCTTCTGCAATTGAGTGTACAAACCGAGCAGCTCACTTCGTCTTTGACTGGTGCAGGGTGGCAGAGGTAAGGCTTCCAGTGCGCGCTGCCCTGTCGCACTCCAGAGTGCACGGCCTTGCCGCAGGGCGTGATTGAGGGCGATCGCCTGCAACGTGTGCTGCAACCGCGTTCGCATCCGCACCCACTGATCCCCGTCGCGCAGCAAGGTTCGCAGGTCCCGAAGTTCGATAGAGGGCATCCAAATCTCCGGAAAGCGATCCTCACTGAGCAACTACAACAGCAAGCGTGCATCCCGCTCAGGGTCGGGGAGCCGAGACCAGTCTAATCCAAGTTGTGAGGGCGAATATGGCAAAGAATTCTGCAGCGGAGGTCCATATTTTCGCGGGCATCGATGTCAGTGCTCGCGAGTTGAGCGTCGCCGTGCACTCGGGAACCGTTGATCGACAGGAAGTCCAAACCTTTAGCAACAATGCTGCCGGACACCACGCCCTTCTGGCTTACTTGCTGCGTGGAAAAGGGCACGCTCGGGTTTGTTTGGAAGCCAGCGGTAACTACAGCTTAGATCTAGCCTTGACTTTGCACGCCCACCGCCAGGTGGAAGTCAGTGTGATCAACCCTCGTCGCGCGCGGCGTTTCGCGGAGTCACTCGGGGAGCGCAGCAAGACCGATCCGGTCGATGCCCATGTGCTTTGCCAATATGCCTTGCGCATGCCTTGGGTTCCTTGGGTCCCGCCCAGCGTGCTGGCCTTGCGCTTGCGTGGCCTGACACGAGCCATCGAAGCCCTGGGTGTTACCCAGACACAGGAGAAAAATCGTCGGCATTGGTTGCGGGCCAGCAAGGTTCTATCTACATTCCTGATCCGGGAACTGCAGCGGCACCTGGATTACCTTCAGCTCCGAATCACGCGGCTGCGGCGCTAAGCCCTGCGACTCATCGCCCGCGATCCCGAACTGGATCGGCGTTTCCGTCTCATGCTTACCACCCCGGGAATCGGAGAAACCAGCGCTTTGCAAATCCTTGGCGAGTTAGCCGTGCTGCCCGATACTCTGGATGCTCGCCAGTGGGTTGCCTTTGCTGGCCTGGATCCAGTTCGTTTTAGTTCTGGTGCCACTGTCGAAAAGAAACCGCGGATCAGCCGAGGGGGCAGTCGTCATCTGTGGCGGACTCTGTACATGCCGGCACTGGTTGCCATACGTCATGAGCCCCACCTGCGAGCCTTTTTTCAGCGCCTAGTGGCTCGCGGAAAAGCCCCGCTGCAGGCGGTAGTCGCAGTCATGAGAAACTCCTGCATGCCTTTTTCGCCATGTTCCGATCCGATCACTCATACGACGGGTTCCAGTTGTGTCCGGTAGAATTAGCTTCTGATCTCGGTACTTCATGTGCCGCTTGATGAAAGCAAAAAAGAGAGAGGTTCTCCTGCACCTCTCCAGAGAGAAAAAAATTGCAAATCAAGAGAGAATCTACAATCTTCATCTCGGGCCTCCTCTGTCCCGAGCCTTTTTGGTTGGATTCCGTAAAGTCTACTCGGTCCGTTGTGAGGCCGACGTCGTTATGACATCAGTTATCCGAAGGTAACCGTCCCGGAGGAAACGTCTGTTAACCCGTATCCGGATAAGAGCTAAACTGCAAAGGCCGAATTCTTCATGACGAGATTTGCAGTCATTTTTTTCTTTTCCGCGTTGCCGGTTCTTTGCCAAAGCAATAGCGGCGAATTGCGCGTTAGAGTGACCGATCCGGCCGGTCTCGGTGTAAGAACAACCGTTCAAATTACCAGCAAGGCGAATCAGTATCGAAATACTCTAGCGACCAGCGAGCAGGGTAGTCTAGATGTGCAGCGCCTGGCTTACGGCATCTATCAGCTCGAAATCAGGCAGCCTGGCTTTGCGGAGATATCCGAAACCGTGGAAATTCATTCCTCGATTCGGTTCGAACTCATCGTCCAACTCAAGCTACCGTCGGTGAATCAATCTGTAACCGTTAATGCCGCCAGCACGTTGATTAACCCCGATCAAGCCGGCTCCGTTAGTCAAATAGGCACAGATCTCATCCAAAACCGGCTTGGCTCAATTCCGGGTCGTTCCTTACAGGATTTGGTGAATTCGCAGCCCGGCTGGCTTTATGAAGGCAATGCTGTGCTGCATCCGCGCGGCTCAGAGTACCAGACACAGTTTGTGGTCGATGGCATCCCTCTGACGGACAATCGCTCTCCCAGTTTCGGACCCGCACTTGAAGCGGACGACGTGCAATCGTTGAGCATCTTTACGGCGGGCATTCCTCCGGAATATGGCAGGAAGATGGGTGGTGTGGTCGAGGTGAATACTCTTCAAGATCCCCAGGCTGGCTTCCACAGCACGATAGTGCTTTCTGGCGGCAGCTTCGATTCGGCTGGCGCCTTCGCGCAGGGACAGTACGTCTGGGGCAAGAATACGTTCGGCGCTAGCGCCAGTGGCAGCATGACCGACCACTATTTGAATCCTGTGGTTCCGCAAAACTATTCAAATACAGGTACGCTGGGCGATTTTTCGGTCAACTATGAGCGCGACTTGACGTCGAAGGATCGCTTGCGATTCATTGTTCGCCATGAGACGTCACGCTACGACATCCCCAACGAACAGGTGCAGCAAGTGGCAGGCCAGCACCAAACGGCCGATAACATCGAGACGATGGGAATCACCTCTTACCAGCACACTTTCTCATCCAGGGTGGTGGCCGATTTTCGAGGAGTGGTGCGCGAAAACGCGAATGATTTCAACTCCAATGAGAAATCGACTCCCATAGAGGTATTTCAGCACAATTGGTTTCGCGTGGGGTATTTCAAGGGAACCGTAACGGTCGTTCATGACCGGCATGAGTGGAAGTTTGGGGTCGAGTCAGACAACACATTTCTGAACGAGAATTTCCGATACCACATTACCGATCCAAGCCATTTCGACGACCACACGCCGATTGACTTCAGCTTTCTGGGAAAGCGCCCCGACCTCGAACAATCCGCATTCGTGCAAGATCGCGTCCGTCTAGGAAACTGGACGATCGGTGCAGGACTCCGCTGGGACCACTATCAGCTCTTGTTGAACAGGAAAGCCGTGGACCCGCGCTTCTCAATTTCGCGCTATTTCCCATCCACCGACCTCGTCTTACATTTCTCGTATGACCGGGTTTTCCAGACCCCTTCGTTTGAGAACATCCTACTTTCGAATTCATCCGCAATTGAAGCCTTCGACCCAATGAATTTCCTCCGACTACCCGTCGAGCCTTCGCAAGGAAACTACTACGAAGCAGGCATAACGAAAGCCTTCTTCGGAAAGCTCAGGTTGGACGTCAGCTATTTCCGACGATTGGTCGACAATTATGCAGATGACGATCAGATCGCTAACACGACTATCAGCTTCCCGATTGCGTTCCGAAAATCCGTCATCTATGGCGCGGAAGCAAAGCTTGATGTGCCCGATTGGCACCGCTTTTCTGGTTTTGTGAGCTATTCCTATGCCGTCGGCAATGCCTGGTTTCCGGTCACGGGCGGCCTCTTCTTGGGTGACAACGCCTCGGCGGCGGCAACGCAGGTGATCGGCCACTTCCCGGATTCGCAGGATCAGCGCAACACAGTTCGCGGACGCGTTCGCTACCAGGTCGCACCACGATTCTGGATCGCGGGTGGAATTCAATATGACACTGGCCTGCCCTTCAAGTTTGATGGCGATCCGGCCACGGTGCTCGCCCAATACGGCCAGCAGGTGCTGGATCGGACTAACTTTGACCGAGGGCGCATCTATCCGTCCTTCCAGGTCAATGCCTCGGCGGGCGCAGATCTTTACAAGACGGAGCGTATGAATGTGCGATTTCAGATCGACGGACAGAATCTTACCAATGTGCTAGACGTCATCGACTTCGGTGGCCTCTTCTCAGGCAATGCCATCGGACCGTCAAGGAACTTTGCCTTGCGCCTCACAACCAAGTTCTAAAGTCGCGGTGTTGCTCGGACGGTTCAACAACATTCCTCTCGAAAACGAGGGTTATTGGCGAAATGTCGCCTTACACGCAATATAAAAAGGCGCCCACTTTTGCGGTACGGTGTGAGTCTTCGCATCACCACTTACCGAAAAGGAGCGCCTTTATGAATCAGGAAAAGTATATCGGCATGGACGTTCATCAGGCCACTATTTCCGCTGCCGTGATGGATGCTCATGGCAAGCTGCTCATGGAATGCCTGCTGGAGACCAAAGCGGACACGATGGTTGAGTTCATCCAAGGGTTACACGGGACTCTGTCCCTGACCTTCGAGGAAGGAACCTCGGCTGCCTGGCTACACCATCTCCTGAAACCCCATGTCAGCCGGCTGGTAGTTTGCGATCCGCGAAAGGCGGCTCTGTTAAAAGAGGGCAACAAGAGTGACCGGATCGACGCACAAAAGCTGGCCGAGTGGTTACGCACCAACCAACTCAAGCCGGTGTACCACGAAGAGCATGGAATACGCGCCTTAAAAGAGTTGGCCCGGAGCTATCTGACGATCACCAAAGATGTGACCCGCGTGATGAATCGGATCAAAGCCCTGTACCGTAGCTGGGCCATTCCCTGCAGTGGCGCCGGCGTCTATGCTCCCCGTCATCGCGGCGAGTGGCTGGCCAAGCTCGGGGAACCAGGAGTTCGGGTTCGAGCCGAGCATTTATACCAGCAACTCGATAGTCTGCAGCCCCTGCGTCTGCAAGCACGAGGTGAGCTCCTGCGGGAGAGTTAGCAGCATCCTGGGGTGAAGTTACTTCGTCAGATTCCTTCCATCGGCCCGATTCAGGCTACCTTGCTGGTTGCATGGCTGCAGACACCCCAGCGTTTCCGTAGCAAGCGGCAGCTCTGGGACTACAACGGTTTCGCGGTCGAGACTCACGACAGCGGCGAGTACCGCTGGGTGAGAGGCAAACTGCAACGCAACCGAGGGCGCATCCCGGTGCGCGGTCGGAATGACAATCACAATAAAGATCTGAAGAGTCTCTTCCAAAGTGCCGCCATCTCTGCCAGCCCACGTCCTGGTCCTCTGCGCGACTTCTATGGGGCTGGGGTGGAGAAGGGGATGCGGCCGACCATGGCGCGTCTGCCACTGGCACACAAGATAGCGACCATCACCTTAACCATGTGGAAGATAAGGAGTGGGTTTCGATCCCCAAAACTTACCTCGACAAGCAGCTTGAGCATCTCCGGTGAAGAAAGGCTTTCCCTCTCTGGGATATCTCTCCGGTGGTGGTCGGTGGGGTTCTGGAGATGCTCGGTTCGAGAGGAGTATCAGTCAATGAGATCCGGCCCCGCGTGCTTTGGCACCGAGTCACCCATTTCACGGTATGCCCTCTCGGATAACCAGAAATAGCCATAGGCCACGAGCCTCGCATAGAACCAGGGTTGCCTGCGAAGCAACCAGCTCGCTTGCCGCTCTTGCGAACTCGATGGCATTGCCACCATCAGCAAAGAAACCCTACGAGAATGGACAACCAGCCAAACTTCTCCACGGTTGCGAAACTACAGTGGGCTGGATCTCGAGAAAAAATCTCGCCCTCCGGTCGAGGCGGAGCTTTTTTTCTTGACATCCCTTTTTATTTTTATAGAACCCATTGATCGGGTTGTTCATCAAATGCCGGATTCATCTATCAGGCGAACCGACTTTACCTTTCGCCCAGTGCGCGTGTTCGGCGACGACCGGGTCTTCGTCTTGAACCAACTTCTCCAGAACGGGCACGAAACGCCGATCACGGCTGTTGCCCATCGCGATCACTGCGTTTCTTCTTAGGCCAGTGCACTTGGTACGTCGAACCGGAGATCCACGGAACGTTTCCCGGAACTCCTCGGCAGTCATCCCGGCCAGCCATTCGAGTGCAGGATTCACCAAGCCTTCCCCAGGTTCAAATTCCGCTGCGCTCGTGACCGGAGACTTGCGGTTCCAGGGACAGACATCCTGACAAATGTCACAACCGAAAACGTGGCGACCCATGCCTTCCCGCATTTCCTCGGGGACCGCACCGCGCTTCTCGATGGTCAGATAAGAAATGCATTTGTTGGAATCGAGTTGATAAGGCGCGATCAGCGCATCGGTCGGGCAAGCGTCAATGCAGCGCGTGCAGCTTCCACAACGGTCCGGTGCAGGCATGTCGGGCTCAAGCTCGAGCGATGTCAGAATGACGCCGAGGAAGAGCCACGATCCGAGTTTCTGATTCAAAATGCAGGTGTTCTTCCCGATCCATCCCACGCCGGCATATTTCGCATACACACGTTCGACGAGAGGGCCGGTGTCAACGTAGCAAAGAGTAATCAGTTCGCCCGAGCCCTGCTCCTGGGTGGAGCACTCTTGGGTGGAGCGCCTTTGGGTGGAGTGCTTTGGGGTGGAGCAGCGCTTCAGCGCTGCGGTAGGTTCGCCAGAGTGCCTCAGGGCTTCAGCCCCTGAGGTCATAAATGCATCCCGTAATTTGGCCTCGACCTCCCGCAATCTCCGCATAACCGCTTCGTGATAATCTTCGCGGCCCCAGGCATAGCGCGAAATCCATCCCTGCTGCGGATCGTTCACTTGAGTTGAGTAGGGCTGCTCGGTGTTGTAGTTGATCGCGCACACGATCACACTGCGAGCCCAGGGAACCGTCGATCGAAGCGAAGCGCGCTTCAGACGCCCGGCCTCGTCTCGTGCTTCCATGTACTTCATCTCGCCGGCGTGGCCGTCGGCTATCCACTTGGGAAAATGGTCGAGTTCAGAGAAATCGTGCACCGGCGCGACACCAACCAAATCAAAGCCGGCGTCATAAGCCGCCTGCTTTATCAGCGCTGTGATTGGGATAGTTTGATTCAATCTCTCTGGCAACGTGCGTGGATCACCACGCATGGCGATTGTTGAAACAGCCAAAACTCTCTCTCCCCTGTCATCCTGAGGGAAGTAGCCCCTTCGCTTGCGAAGGGGCGTTTATATCCTAGCCAGTCGATCTCTGAAATTCTACATCGGGGTTACAAGTAATCTTCGAAGGAGAGTATGGCAGCACAAGAACCTTGCCTTCGGAGGCATGCGGATAGGCCAGGCAGACCGATTACTCGCGACTAGACTCCGAGTTTTTTGACTTCTTCATTGTAATACTTGCGGTACAGGATGTCCCACTCCTGGCTTCCTTCGAGGATGGTGCGCTTCTGATTCTCGATTTTATGGCGGGCCGCCTGGTCGATTCTTTCTTCCTGGTTTAGCAACTCTTCCAGAATCTTTCGCACTTCCAGCCGGATGGTGTTGCGGTCCTCCACAAAATCCACTTCGTCCATTTCAGCCAGCGCGTCGGTGACTACGTGGGCCACTTTGTTGATTTTGTCGCGGCTGACTCTCACAACACCGCCTTGTATTTGCGCACCAGTTCACTCTTCACTTTGCGAAACATTTCCTGATAATTAGCGCCACTCTTGCGCATTTCTTCAGAATAAGCCTCCAGGATGACTCGCACTTCATCATTAATGCGGTCCTCGAGCGACAACTCGTCGAGCATTGCAGCATGTACCTTGGTTGTGACCGCTGCCGCTGCCTTGGTCTCAATGAATTCGCCAGCAATCAACTTTTTGGAGACTTCGCGGGCAAGGTAGCCCACATATTCTTTCGAAAGCAGCATGGTGCGGGTCGAATGTCCGGTGTGAAACAGGTAGTGTAGCATAGCGAGCATTCAGCACTCAGCCGTCAGCATTCAGTCCGCGAAGTCCGGCGGTGCAAGCTCGGGCACTATCTTGACGGAATGCTGAATGCTGAGGCCTGACTTGCTGATTTCCCGCCGAATCAGGCATACAATGCTGAGTAACAAGCCCCATTTATGTCTTCTGCTCCCGACAATCTGGCCGGTCTCAAGGACGACATGATCGCCTTCATCGAAGGCCACGGCATGCGCCGCTTCCCGGGCTATGTGGATTACGAAGAAGTGCAGAGCGTAATGTGGAAGACGGCCGACAATCCTGATAGTTGGAAAGATTTCGTAGAGCTCGCCAAGGCTGCCGGCGCGCCTTTTCTCACCATGGATGCATGGATGCTTCGCCGTGAAGAGCTTGACGAAATGATCGAGCGCATCGGCAGCGCGGAGTTCACCAACGACGAAGATATAGAAGACGCTCGCTGGCTACGCACTTACGTCGGCAAGACGGGATTCGTACAACTCGGTTTTGCTTACCAGGGCATTATGATGGTCTACGAAGCTTCCACCGAGTGGTATGAACGCTACCAGCGTCTGTTCGAAATGACGGAAGACTTCGGCGGCATTCCTATCGACGGTTCTGACCAGGATGACGAGACCTAGACTCGATCTTCCGGAATTTTGTAGGGATGGGAGTCTCGCCCGTCCAAGCCGAGCAGACCAACCCTGGCAGTGTTCTTTTCTTGAATGAGATGGCTCGCGAGAACCGTCGATCCCAAGCAGGTGCAGGCCCTGGCAGAGAGCCTGCGTTCGAACTGCGTGGTTCATCCCAACCTTGATACACAAACCGCCGTCACTCTAGCCCGCCTCCTGGTGATGCGAGGAGTGGTGGACGCCGAAGCCGCTGACCGGTTTCTTTCTCCCTCCCTCGCTCACTTGCACTCGCCTTATCTGATGACCGGCATGAGTGCTGCCATCGATCGTCTCGATGCAGCCATCGAACGCAAGGAACCGATCCTCATCTATGGCGATTACGACGTCGATGGCACGACAGCGATTGTGATTCTGAAGACAGCGATCGAACTTTGCGGCGGAGCCGCAGATTTCCACATCCCGCACCGGATCCGCGACGGCTATGACATGCGCGATGACGCGATCGAGCGCGCAGCGGTTGCGGGCGTTCGTCTCATCATTAGTGTGGATATGGGTATTCGAGCCTTTGCACCCGCGGAAACTGCGCAGCGGCTCGGAGTTGATCTGATCGTCACCGACCATCACCTTCCGGGCGCGAATGGCGTGCCGAAGGCGTTGGTAGTCAATCCCAATCAAGCGGGTTGCCCGTATCCCTGCAAAGCCCTGTGCGGCGCCGGGGTAGCTTTCAAACTCGCGCAGGGACTGATTGAACGGCGGCTCGCGGCCAGCGAACGATCTCGCCTTTTGATGTCTTTCATGAAAGTGGTGGCAATCTCGACCATCGCCGATGCTGTACCGCTCACCGGGGAAAATCGGGTCTTCGCCAAGCTCGGATTGGAAGGTCTGCGCTCACCAGTGAATCCTGGACTCAAAGCCCTATTGGAAGTCGCCCAACTGAGCGGGCGCCCTCTGACCTCGGGCGAAGTCGCATTTCGCATCGCACCGCGCATCAACGCTGCCGGCCGCATGGACGTGGCCCGCGATGTCATCGAACTCTTCAGCGTGAAGGATCCTGGCCGCGCTCGCGAGATTGCCAACCGGCTCGACCAGCTCAATGCCGATCGCCAGGATGAAGAGCGGCGAATTCTGGAAGCGATCCACTTACGTATTGAACAGGAACCCCACCTTCGAGATGCTTTCTGCATGGTGATCGATGGCGAGGCCTGGCACCGGGGCGTGATCGGCATCACCGCCACGCGAGTCGTCGAACGTTACAGTCGCCCAACCTTGATCATTTCTCGGAATGGCGACGAAGCACATGGCTCCGGCCGCTCCATTCCAGCTTTTCATCTTCTGAACGCGCTGGAATCCTGCGCCGAAGTGTTCAGCCGCTTCGGTGGACACGCTCACGCCGTCGGTTTCAGCCTGCCCGCATCACGCGTGCCTGAGTTGCGTGCCCACTTGGATCAGTACGCCCGGGGTCGTCTGACTTTGGCCGACTTCGAACCAGTCCTCAACCTCGATGGCGAACTGTCTCTCGATCAAATCTCGCCCGAGCTGTACGAGATTCTGCAGCGTCTCGAACCCTTTGGCGTGGGGAATCCGGAACCAGTGTTCGCCGCCAAGGCAGTGCGTCTGGTCGCACCGCCGCGAGTACTGAAAGATAAACATGTAAGACTGAAGCTTGCGCCCGCCAAAAACGCAGGGGATGGAAATTCAAACTGGCGCAAATCGCTTAACCTCGATGCTCTCGGCTGGCGCATGGCAGAACGATTCCAACAGGTCCACCTGATTGTGGGGGACGCTCTCGACATTGCTTTCACTGTCGGCCACAACGACCATCCCGAGTTCGGTGGCCTGGAGCTTTCCCTGCAAGACTTCAAGACCCAGACCACGACACTGGAGAAGGCACAGCAAGCGGCCGCAGCGGTCGACCGAGCATGACTGAACTCACGAGGCTACAATGAGATTCACGCTGCGCTCGAGTTAGCCAGTGCGTCGCAGACGGTGTAGGGATCCGTTCGGACTTACCAAAATTTCCACGCTGGCGAACAAACAACGAAGCTCTAACCCGACGCCCCGGGCTGTTCGTCGTTCTTTCGTAATCTCCCGCCCGTGGGCGTCCAATGTCATAGTGGAAATGACGCCATGTCCCAATCTCGGCAAGCAAATAGCGGAAGGCGCGCCCCGCGGGTGAAGCTGGCAGGAACCGTGCTGGCTCTGGTACGTCTGGAAAACAGCCGGCAAGTTCGCGCCCGCCTCCACCAGCTTTCCTTTACTGGAGGGTTGTTGCACATGGAGAAGCCTCTTGACGAGGGGATCAAGGTGGAAGTGATGTTTCACGTAGGGCAATGCACGGTGCGCAGCAAAGCTGTGATGATGTTTCCGATGTGGGCCACTCAGGGCTGTCTGCAGCCCTTCGAGTTCACCGACCTTGAGGAAGAACACCGTAGTAAGCTTGAAAATGACCTGAAGAAATTTCTGGATTCACCTGCCGCAGGGACCCCCGTTTCCGAAAAAGCGCTCGAAGCCGCTTCCGGTTCAACTCAGTAATATCTCACTTCGGCTTCACGCTGAAATGACTCGCCACGCACTGCCATCTTCCACTCAAATAGATCCATGTGTCAGTGAAGCGACCGCGCCGCTCCCACGGCTTGCCTCTATCCACGCCCCTTTCGTGGTACGCGCCGGTCACAATCGCAGTGCTTCCGTAAGAATGAACTACAATATCGCTGGACTGTAATAGATCGGGATGGTAGGACCTGTCTTTCACAGAAGCTATCATTTGGGCCTTGTTATAGAGCGTGCCCTCCGCTATGGTCATCACAAAATCATCAGCCAGCAACAACTCCACAGCAGCACCGTCATTCTGCAATTCCGCTCGGTTCCAGGCATTTTCCATAGCAATCACGCGTGAGGAATCCTGAGCATGCAGCAGGAATGGAATCAGCAGGCTCAACACCGGAACAATCGCGTTGCGCTTCATTGAATTTTTCCTTCGCGAGCGGCAGTCGGCGGTACCAGTACTCGAGCTTGCAGGTTTGCAAACCACCTAAGTTGATCCATCGGCAAGCAGAGCAGATTCTTCAGTAGAATATTCCCAGTCCGGTCGGTTACTGTTACGTTTTATGCCTACCGTACTGTAGTTGTTAACCGTGCACTTGATGGAGCGGCCCATGGTACCCCAGCACTCCCCTCGTTTCCTGCGGATAGTCGAAGATGCCCGGCAGCGCGTCCACGAAACAGATGTCGATGAGGTAAGGGCCAAGATCGATCGCGGCGAGAAATTCTTGCTGGTAGACGTGCGTGAGGAGAGCGAATATTCGAAGGATCACTTACCCGGTGCGGTTCATCTAGGCAAAGGAATCATTGAGCGCGACATCGAGGAGCGCGTCCCCGATCCCAACGCTGCGATCGTACTTTATTGCGGCGGGGGGTACCGCTCCGCCCTGGCCGCGGACAATTTGCAGAAGATGGGCTATAGCAACGTGCTCTCGATGGATGGTGGCATCCGAGGTTGGCGGGAAAAGGGCTACCCTCTCACGCGAGAATAGGTTTCCGGTCTTCTCTGGCATCCCTGAAGGTACCTCAGTAACTTGCTGGAGGCACCATCGCGGCCTCAGCATAGGGGACAGTGCCTGCCATCGCTTGCGGACTCGTGTGACGGCTGGCAGCAAGTAAGGCTGTATCCAGATATGCAGCGCGAAAAGCAAAAATCGGGTCAGAGTTCTGCGGCGGCAGCCGCGCCTGCCGCTGATCCCGCTACGATCGAGCATCGATTGGGAGCGGCCGGAACTCCTGACCAGTTTTGTTCTATTTTGTCCAAGATTCTTCGAGTACAGCAAGATGAAGTCGCTCTATTGCAGTTGGAAAACAATTTGCTCCGTTTCCTCTTCCCAGACGAACTGAAAACGGCCGGATCGATTCCGCTTTCGAGCACATCCGCAATCGCGGCGCACACTGCCGTTACCCGGAAGGTCGAGCTGTTCAACAACTTTGCCAAGATAAAGCATGCCAGCATTTTTGAGACAGTACGATTAGGAAACAAAGAAGAAGGTGAGCAGCGGCCGGCGACCATTCAAAAGCTCATGTCCGCGCCTGTTCTCGATGACCATGGGAAAGTTCTCGGCGTGATCCAGATTTGCCGTAAAGGATTCGATGTGGGCTCAGCGGGGCCCGATTTCACACTTGACGATTTGCAACAACTGGAACTTGCCTGCAAAATCGCAGGCAAGGCTGGCTTCATGCAGGGAAGTTAATGGTTATTGGCGGTCGAAGCGACCCGGTCTGCGCGTAGCCCGCTCGAGCGCTTGCTTCTCTCTGGTTGTTAGCGGGCGAACACCGCCCTTTGCAAGTTCTCCAAGTATAAGCGGGCCAATCGCGACCCGCACCAGCCTCAGCACTTCCACTCCGAGTTGCGCGAGCATGCGACGGATATGGCGGTTCTTGCCCTCATCCAGAATTATTTCGAGCCAGGTGTTGCGTTTGCCGCCACGCAGAATGCAAGCATTCTTGGCGCGGAGAAAATCACCGTCACTTAGTTTGACCCCACCGATCAAGGACTCACATAGCGCCAGATCTGCAACCATACGGATCTGAACGTGATATGTCTTATCCAAGTGCGTTTCCGGCGCCAGCACGTGTGCCGACCATTCGGAATCATTAGTTAACAGCAGCAGACCCTCGCTGGCTTGGTCCAGCCGGCCTACGGGAGCAACCCACGGCGAGCCTTTCTCCAGAAACGAGTAAACAGTTTTTCTTCCTTTTTCGTCCCAAGCCGTGGTCACCACTCCGCGAGGCTTGTTCAACACAAAATAGACTTTCGCAGCCGGGACGATGGCGCCATGATCCATTTCGATGCGGTCTTTTTCCAAGCGAACCGCGGTCTCAGGATCGCGGCGGATGGTGCCGTTCAAACGGACTCGACCGGCGCGTATTAGCCCAGATGCGGCGGACCGCGAACAATAACCCCACTTCGAGAGAGCGCGCGCCAGGCCTATTCGGCAGGAAACGTTCGTGTGTTTCACATTTTCATGCTAAATGATCCGGCCAGGTCACATGATGGACCAAGCCTTTCCTAGACGATGGCGCGATCTCATTTTGTGTAGAATCTTCAGAATGATCGATCCTCATCGGCTCTTGGTGTTTCTCGGTGCGGCTACACTCCTGGCGATAGCGCCCGGCCCGGGCATGTTGTACGTCCTGGCCCGTACGCTCGCCGGCGGACGCCGCGAAGGAATTCTTTCATCCCTGGGAACGTTTCTGGGCGGCATAGTTCACGTCGTCGCGGCGGCTACCGGGTTGTCATTGGTGCTGGCTACGTCAGCGACAGCTTTTGCGGTCGTCAAATATGCGGGGGCGGCTTATCTGATCTACCTGGGATTCCGGATGATCCTAAGCGCACAAAGAGACGAGGAAGTGCCCATCCCGGTCGACCAAGTGCGCAAAAATCCCTTCTGGCAGGGGATCGCGACCGAAGTGCTAAATCCGAAGACCGCCCTCTTCTTTCTTGCCTTCATCCCTCAATTCGTGAGCCGCGAGCACGGCGGCGTCATTTGGCAGTTCCTGATATTTGGCACTATGTCGGTCACTCTGAACACCACATGCGATTTAGCAGTAACGCTCATGGCTGCGCCGATCGGCACCCGCTTGAGGGCATCTGGGGTGCTGCGCCGCAGGCAGCGCGCAGCTACCGGGTTAACCCTCATCGGACTAGGCGCGTATGTGGCAATTGCCGATTCGAGGTCCTAGATTGGCTCCGTGCGCTTGCGCAGGAACGCAGGCACGTCAAGGTCCTCCTGCTCAAAGTTGGCGATCATGGCGCCGCGCATGGTCTCGATTGACACCGCTGTGGACGGGGCCACCACGGTCTGCTGTCCGGATTGCTCCATCACCATCGGGGGCGGAGGCGCAGGCTCCGACTCGAACTCCGGCTCAGCATCGGAATATTCGTGCGAGACCGCGAAGCTGTTTCGCGCTTCCTGGTGGCGACGCCGCTTGTCGGAATCTTTGAAGCCGGTCGCGATCACCGTGATCTTCACCGAGTCTTTTGTTTTTTCGTCGAGAACGGCGCCGAAAATAATGTTGGCATCCTCGTGCGCGGCGCTTTGGATAATTGTGCAAGCTTCTTGTACTTCGGCCAATTTGAGCGACGTCGAACCTGTAATGTTGATGAGAATGCCGCGTGCGCCATCAATCGCGCCAGCCTCAAGAAGCGGCGAGGCAATGGCCTTTTGTGCCGCCTCGGTCGCCCGCCGCGCGCCCCCGGCGCTGGCAGTGCCCATCACGGCATAGCCCATTCCGGCCATGATCGCCTTCACGTCCGCGAAGTCGCGGTTGATGATCCCGGGAATGGTGATGATATCGGAGATGCCCTGCACGCCTTGCCGCAAGATGTCGTCTGCCACGCGAAATGACTCGAAGAATCCGGCATCCTGTGCAACCGCGAGGAGCTTTTCATTGGGGATGACGATGGTGGTATCCACAGAATCCATCAGCTCGGAGATTCCGCGCTCCGCCTGCTGCATGCGGCGCTTGCCTTCGAAGGCGAAAGGCTTGGTTACTACAGCAACCGTCAGCGCCCCCATCTCAGTAGCGAGCGAGGCAATGATGGGAGCCGCACCCGTGCCAGTTCCTCCGCCCAGGCCTGTAGTGACGAATACCATGTCGGCCCCTTCGAGCGCCTCGATGATTTTGTCGGAGTCCTCCAGCGCGGCTTTCCGCCCCACTTCGGGGTTGGCGCCCGCACCCAGGCCATTGGTGAGCTTGACGCCAAGCTGAATTTTCACGGGCGCGTGCGACATGCGCAGCGCCTGCAGGTCAGTGTTAGCTACCACGAATTCAATGCCCTCCATGCCAGCATCGATCATGCGGTTCACTGCATTACCGCCGCCACCACCCACCCCGATGACCTTGATCTTGGCGTCGTTGCGGGCCTCTTCATTAAAACTGATTCGAATATCATTTTCCTTTTTCATCACTGCCGTCCTTTGATTGAATTTGCTTTCCTTCTCCCTTTGGTCTTGCCTGAAGACTTGTTTGCTGGTCACGCTTCCGCCTCTATGCACCCTTTCCCACGAGCATGGCCTTCAGGCGTGAGCTCCAGCGCTCGTCCTGAATGCCGCGAGCGGCCCGAGCTCGGTGCCCGTAGAAAATCATCCCCAACACCGTCGCATATTCCGGTTCTGCCAGGGTCGATGGCATCTTCGCCAAGGGCGTGGGCCAGGACAGGCGCACGGGACGTCGTAGTACGGACTCCGCAATGTCCAGCGTCCCCGGCAGCCGTGAGCCCCCGCCGCTAAGCACTACGCCCCCAGCACAGAGGTCTAGCATGCCGGTGTGGCGGAGGTTGTCGCGTACGATTTCAAACAATTCACGTGCTCGCGGCTCCAGAATTTCTCCGACCAGGCGCTGTGAGATCAGACGCGACGGCCGATCCCCGACTAAGGGAACTTCCACTTCATTTCCCACCGGAACAAGCGTCGCAATCGCGTTGCCATAAAGCTTTTTGATTTTTTCCGCCTCAGCGACAGGTGTGCTCAGACCCACCGAGATGTCACTGGTAAAGTGATCGCCACCAATCGGGATCACTGCGGTATGAGCCACGGCGCTGTCTCGGAAGACGACGAGGTTGGTCGAGCCAGCGCCAACATCAGCCAAGCACACCCCCAGCTCACGCTCATCGGCACGCAAGACTGCATCAGAACAGGCAAGCGGTTCAAATACTGTGTCATCGACGTGGACCCCTGCGCGATTTACCGCGGTGACAACATTCTGAATGGCACTGGAACTTGCTGTCACTATGTGAACCCGCACCTCCAAGCGAGTCGCCATCATGCCCAGAGGATCGTGTACGCCGGTTTGATCATCGAGGATGAACTCCTGTGGCAGGAGGTGCAGGATCTCACGATCCGCAGGGAGAGGAATCGCCCGGGACTTGTCCACCGCCAAGCGAATTTCGTCACGCGTGATTTCGCGCGCGCGCGTGCCAAAGCTCACGCCACCCTGACTGCTGATACCGCGAACTTGGGCCCCTGCCACTCCCAGCAGCGTATGCTCAATCGGAGCGCCGACCGCATCTTCGGCCTGCTCCACAGCTTTCTGGATCGAGCCCACGGCCTTGTCCAAATCGACAATGACGCCCTTGCGCGAACCGCGCGATTCAGTCGAGCCGTGCCCGCGATAACGCAGTCCGCCGTCAGCAATCTCTGCCACTAGCACGCAGGTCTTGGCGCTACCTACATCAATTGCCGTCAGAAGATGCTGGTACTGACTCATGCTTATTGAGTTTCCTGTCCCTTGGCAATTGCCGGGCTTGGTTTCTTGGCTGCCTGGGCTGCGCTGGCCGGTGCGGGCGCCATCGGAGTTGCCTTTCCTTGCATACCCGCTGTCACGGCTGTCTTTGTTCTTGTTGTTCTTGGTTTTGCCTTCACTTTTTTCAGCGCAGTCTTGTGATGTCCCGGCTTACCCGTGTCTTTTTTTGCTGTGGCCTTCGCGGAAACCTGGTCGGTGGTTGTCTTAGGCAACATGGCAAGCGGTTTCCGCGGAACTGTCTCACGGCCATAAAGCGCAGCTGGTTTCACTCCCGCGGACATGGCTTTTTTAACCGCAGATGCCGTAAGCGGAACTGGTTTCACAGTGCCTTCCAAGTCCGGATTCACAATGATCTGGTGGTCATAACGCAGATCCACCGACTCCAGCCTGTCAAATTGCTGCCTCCACGTCTGTATATGGGTCACATAAACCTTGTAACGCTCTAAATAGTTGGAAGCTCCCAGATGCACCAGCACATTTCCCTCAGAATTATTAGCGATGACCTTGACGTCTTCAGGATCGGAAAGATCGACTTCGCTGAGTTCTTGCGAATAGTGAGCGCCACTCGAATCCAACTGTGTGACCAGGTCGTTGTAGATTCTCATGCGTGCCGTTCGAGTGGAGAGCGGTTCGCCGGGGTTCATCCCCAGCATGACCGGGAATGAATATTTCTTCTTGGCAGGTAGCTCCATCAGCGTACCCGCAGCGTCGACCAGAAGAATCTTCGAGCCCACGCGAGCGAACGCGACCGGCGTGCGCTCGTGGATCTCGATCTTCAGGCGATTGGGGGCAAATCGCATCACGCTGGCTGATTCGACCCACGGGATCTGTTCCAACTGGCTCTTCCGTTGCGCCAGTGGCACGAAAAAGATGTTCCGGCCTATATCGCCGCCCATGACCTCCATTACCTGTGAGCGGATAACATTTTCGAGTCCACTAATCTCAACGTCATCGCTGGACTCGACCCGGAAGCGCCAGGAACGCTCGCCATAGTGGTAAAGGGCGGCGACGGCTACGCTGCACAAGAAGATGACGCTACCCGCCAGGGCGGCCAGAACTAGACGAGTGGCAGTTTTTCTGGGGAGCGAGGCGCGCCGGACGGATACGCGTTTTTGTGCCCGCAGGAAAGGCGATTCCTGTTCCACGTCCAAGTCGAGTAGTCGCGGGTCGTCCAGATCTCCGCGCACAGCCTCGTCAGGCGGTGGATACAACTCCTCCTGCGAGATGGTAGGACCGCTTTTCCTTGCCATCAACCCAGGTCAGTTGTCGTCAGGGAATCGCTGAGCGAAAATAACTATAACTGCTTTTTGGTAATTGAGATAGAGAAAATTTGGTTCGTTTTGCACAAACGAATAACCGACCGAAAGTTTTGCTCCGCCGGGTGTTTAGGGGATGAGTTCGCTCTAGATCGTCCCGTCGGTCGGTGTTGCCGGAGGTTGCGGCGTTTCCATCGCAAAGTCTTGCCGCGGACAAATCACTAATGCACCACGCACTTGTTGACTCGCTATCCTGCGGGCTCTCTCGGCTTGTCGCCGCGCCATCTCAGCTTGCCGCCGTGCCATTGTAGTCTGAACACAGGCCAAATGAGTTTGTACCCGAGCCATCGAGGCTTCCACGCGGGCAAAGCTTGAGTCATTCCGGCCGACAATAGTCTCCGCGAAATTGGCAGACGCATCGTCTGGCTGGAAGCCCCTTCTACGATCGAAATCGATCGCTCAGCAAGACCCCGTGCCCAATTTTCACCTCGGCTTACAAACCCATTACTGATGCCCAAGGCGAGCACGCCTGCCGCCACCAAGTACCATGCTTTTTCGTAAACCATATCGCCGCTCCCGCCTACCTGGATTTAGACGGAGCACGTAAGAATCCGTTATCCGAGAGGCGCTCTGATGCTATGTGCAGAAAACAAGGTGCTTAAGGTTCCGAGCTGAGGGCTGTTTAGGAGTCATTGCACCGGTTTTCGCGTAGGCCTTATTTCGGGTTCGCCGCAGCTGAAGCTGTGGTGGCGTCACCAGCCCGAAGCGCTTCCTCGATCTTTTCAAGGATCATGGGGCCGAGCTGGGAAACGGTGCCTGCTCCCAGCGTCAGGATCATATCTCCATCCTTTGCATGAGTGGAGGCAGCTTCGGCAGCTTCGGCGAAAGAGCCGATGTAACGAACTGCCAGTTCTCGGTCTTCGCCAATGCGCGCCACCAGGGCATTTGCAGTTACCCCATCAATGGGTTGCTCGCTGGCGCCGTAGATGTCTAATACAAAAAGCGTGTCCGCACCATGGAAGGCGTCGGCGAATTCATCCATCAGATCGCGCGTTCGCGTGTAACGATGCGGCTGGAAGATCACGTGGATCTTGCGAAAGCCACACTCCCGCGCCGCCGCCAGGGTGGCGCGAATCTCGGTGGGATGATGCCCATAATCATCAATTACGCTGATCCCGCCGGCTTTGCCGCGCAATTGGAAACGGCGATCCACTCCGCGAAAACCCTCCAGAGCGGTTCGAATCTGCTCAATCGGGATATCAAGGCCGACGCCAACCGCCGCCGCCGCGGTCGCATTCAGGACATTGTGCAAACCAGGCACGTGCAGACGGATTTCCCCGAGGCTCTCGCCCTGAAAACTGATGTGGAAGCGGCGGATCGGCCGGCTTTCGCCAGGGTTAAGCAGCGGCTCTTCCGGTTTAATATGGAAGTCTGAGCCCCGCCGCACTCCGTAGGTGACCGTGCGGCGCCGAATTTGCGGGAACAGACGGCGCAAAAGCGGATCATCGTTGCAGACGACAACCATGCCGTAGAAAGGAACTCGATCCATGAAGTCCAGGAAGGCATGCCGTACGTCACGCATGTTGCGGTAGCAGTCCATGTGCTCGCGATCGATGTTGGTGACCACCGCCAGAATCGGCGAAAGCTTCAGGAAGGAGCGGTCGCTCTCGTCCGCCTCAGCCACCAGGTATTGTGATTTGCCGAGGCGAGCATTCGAACCCATGGAATCCACGCGGCCGCCGACTACGACTGTGGGATCAAGCCCTCCCGCCGCCAATACTGCCGCGATCATCGAGGTGGTCGTCGTCTTGCCGTGCATGCCGGCAACCGCGATGCCATACTTCAGGCGCATTAATTCGGCCAGCATTTCGGCCCGTGGAATCACTGGGATGTGGAGCCGGCGCGCTTCCGCAACCTCAGGGTTATCCGGCTGGATGGCTGAACTGGTGACTACGACTTCCGCGCCGGCCACGTTTTCTGCTTGATGACCTGCGAACGTCGTGGCACCCAGGCTCGCGAGACGATGCGTAATCGTAGAACTCTTCAGATCAGAGCCGGAAATCTTGTAACCAAGATTCAGCAGCACCTCGGCAATACCACTCATGCCGATGCCGCCGATCCCGACGAAATGAATGTGCTGAATCTTGGCAAACATTTAGGTCAACTTCCTGGCCGCAGATTTGCGCGGATCAACAGTCAAGAAACGTGAAATCTACGAACATTCTTGAAGTCCGCGCCTATTTTGCCACTCCCGCCAGTCTTGCGGCTATGTCCGCGATGTCGCGCGCGGCGTTCCGGTGCGACAGCTTACGCGTAGCCTCGCTCATTCTCTCCAGGCGAGCCGGCTCGCTCATCAGTGAGATGACGGATTCCACCAGACTCTCGCGACTGAGATTAGATTCTTCCAGCATGATGGCAGAGCCAGCACGCTCCAGGGCTTCGGCGTTGCGTTTCTGGTGGTCGTCAGCTGCACGCGGAAAGGGAACAAGAATTGCCGGCTTGCCCGCCGCCGCTATCTCCGCTACCGTGCTCGCACCGGACCGGCAGAGCACTAAGTCTGCGCGCGCGAAGAAGCGGGGCATATCGTCGATAAAGCGATACGCCTCAACTGCCCCACTCAGCCGTGCGTAGGCTGCTTGCGCGTCATTATAGTCACGTTCACCGGTCTGATGGACAATCCGAATCTGGGGCAGACCGGCCCGCAGTGAATCTACGGATTCGATCAACACCTGGTTGATGGCATGCGCGCCTTGACTTCCACCAAACACAAGCAAGGTCGGCTTCGCGTCGCGGCTAGACTTTCCGGCGATTTGAAAGAACGCCTCCCTGACCGGGACGCCGGTTACTTCAGCACGACGAAAGTAGCGCGCGGTTTCCTTGAAATGCACCGCTGCCGCGGAGACCAATGGAGCGATCACTCGATTGGCGAAGCCCGGAACAACGTTGGGCTCAAACGCCAAAGTCGGAATGCGACTCAGGATTGCGGCCAGCATGGCGGGTCCCGAGGCGTATCCGCCCACGCCAATCACCACGTTGGCACGAAATTCAGAAAGAATCCGTCGTGATTCCCACACCGCCCGCGGCAAATTTAAAAGCGTCTTCAACCGCGTTGCGAGGTCTACTCGGTTCAGTGCCCCTACTTTGACCAGCTGCAGGGGAAATCCCGCAGCCGGGACCAGACGATTTTCCAGTCCTCGCGCGGTCCCTATGAACAGGACTTCAGCACTACATTTTTTCTGTAGCTCTTGCGCGATTGCGAGTGCGGGAATTACGTGTCCGCCGGTCCCGCCACCCGCCAGAATTACCCGCATGGAGTGACTATAAACCACAGGATGGAGAGACTATCTCTGCCCCGAGCATTACTCCGCCTGTTTGGAGATATTCAGCAACACCCCAACACAGGCAAGTGTGAAGAAGAGCGACGACCCGCCGTAGGAAACGAACGGTAGCGGGATGCCCTTGGTGGGCATCAGCCCCAACACTACGCTGATGTTGATGAAAGCCTGCACGACTACCATGCTTGTGATCCCAACGGCGAGAAAGCGGCCAAACATCTCTTGCGTGCGCAGAGCGGTGCCGATGCCACGCCACAAGAAAATGGCAAATAGCAGCACCACTACTAGCGAACCGACTAACCCCAATTCTTCCGCAGTCACGGCGAATATGAAGTCAGTATGGGGCTCCGGCAAATAGAATAACTTCTGTTTTCCTTCCATCAAGCCCAGGCCGGTAATGCCGCCAGTGCTCACCGCAATCATGGATTGAATAATGTGAAAGCCGCGCCCTTGCGGATCGGAATACGGATCAAGAAATGCCAGAATACGATCGCGTCGGTAAGCTACGTGGAAGATCAGGAAATAGAGCGGGAGCAACGCCGCCGCCATCGCATAGCCCAAGTAGCGGAGATCCAATCCGGCAACAAAAAGCATGCAGCAGGTAATGGCCGCACAGGCCATAGCAGTGCCCAGATCAGGCT
The DNA here is from genome assembly GCA_963696025.1 of uncultured Acidobacteriota bacterium. GTDB lineage: Bacteria > Acidobacteriota > Terriglobia > Terriglobales > Acidobacteriaceae > JABCYV01. The sequence goes on along the minus strand of CAVOII010000007.1, from coordinate 281,520 downwards.
GAAAAACAATCAGCCCGAGAAAAATCAGGGTGGGGATGACCGCCGGTAACAGGGTGTTCCGCCAGTCATTCATCGACTTGGTCCTGCTTTCGAGGAAAAAAGCGAGAAACAGGATCAGCGCCGGCTTGGCCATTTCTGAGGGTTGAAAAGAGAATCCGCTCCAGTGAATCCAGCGATGGGTGTGGTGGGCACGGTCGAGAAGAAAGACAGAAATCAGCGTCAGGGTGGTGAAACCCAAGAGTGAGAACACCACAGCGGGATGCTTGTAGCGACGGTAATCGACTCTCATCGAAACTACCATGGCTATAATCCCGCCTGCTGCCCAGCCGACCTGCCGCAGCAGAAAATAATAGCCGGAGCCGTAGCGCTCTTTAGCCAGCATAGCAGAAGCGCTAAACACCATCACCAACCCAACGAACACTAATAGCATGGTGATTGTGAACAACCAGCGATCTACACTAACGCGCTTCGCCATGGAAGAGACTCATTTCACCACGGAGATACCTCAGCGCGCCCAATTTTTGGCAGCAGATTTACCGCGAGAGGTGACTGTTCTGGTTCGCCTTCCGCTATTTGGTCAGGTCGCAAGCTCACTCACAACTTGCTTGAACACGCGTCCGCGATGCTCATAGTTGTGGAACTGATCGAAACTGGCGCAAGCAGGAGCGAGCAGGACAACATCTCCGGACTGAGCCACCGCGGCCGCGCGTTTGACCGCGTTTTCCAGCGTTTCAGCATGAACAATTTCCGGACCCCCGTTTTTCGTGGAAATGATTTGCGACTCGATCTTCTCCGCTGCTGCGCCTATTGTGTAGACGCGCTTCACCCTCTGTCGCAGCAGATCGTTCAACTGGGAATAGTCACTGTCTTTGTCTTTGCCTCCAAGAATAAGGTGGATGTTCGCCGGGAACGACTCGATCGCTTTGATGGTCGCGTCTACATTGGTGGCCTTGGAGTCGTTGTAATACTCCACTCCGTTGATGGTGGCCACGTATTCCAGTCGGTGCTCCACGGCCTTGAAACCGTGGACTGCCTGCCGAATTTGTTCCGGCTTGCAACCCATCAGAGCGCCTACGCAAATCGCGGCCAGGACGTTTTCCAGGTTGTGCCCGCCCTTGAGCGGAATCTCAGAAACCAGCATGATCTCGCGCTGGCCGCCGGAGTCGCGGAACAGAATATTTCCGTCGCGGGAGTACGCGCCCTGCTTCACTTCTTTCTGGCGGCTGAACCAGAAAACCTGAGCGCGAGTGCGGCCCGCAAGTTCCACGCAAGTTGGATCATCGGCATTCAACACTGCGAAATCATCGCTCTGCTGATTTTCGAAGATGCGCGCCTTGGCGTCGGTGTAGGCGGCAAATGTTCGGTGGCGATCCAAATGATCAGGCGTCACGTTAACCACGACGGCTATTTTGGGGCGAAATGTCTGGATGGTTTCCAACTGAAAGCTGGAAACCTCCAGCACCACAATGGTATCGGGAGTGGACCGGTCGACCAGCGAAATAGCCGGCGTGCCGATATTCCCACCGACCACGGTGGAGTGTCCGCTGGCCGCGACTATCTCTCCCGCAAGCGTTGTCGTCGTGGTTTTTCCATTCGATCCCGTGATGGCGACAATGCTTCCCCGCAGAAATTGCGCGGCAAGTTCAATTTCGCCGATCACCGGCTCGCCCAGCGCGCGCGCCTGCGCCAGCGGGCCCGCATCGAAAGGAACACCGGGACTGACCACTATGAGGTCCTGTCCGCGAAAAGTGCGTTCGCCATGCCCGCCGGTTTCTACGATGATGCCATGATCGAGCAGAATGGGAATCTCTTCTCCCAACTGATCCTGAGGCTTCGCGTCGGAGACGGTAACCTTGGCGCCGCGAGCCTTCAGGAAAAGAGCGGAGGCCACGCCGGATCTGCCCAGGCCAACCACGAGCACGCGTTTGTTTGCGAGTTCCATGAGATCGGCTTGCGGTCTATCGCCTTGGCCAGTAGCTAGCAGCTTTCGTGAAAGGTTATCTCAATTTCAGCGTGGTCAGTGCGAACAATGCGAACACTAACGACGCGATCCAGAAGCGCACGATAATCTTCGATTCCGACCACCCCAGCAATTCGAAATGGTGGTGCAGCGGCGCCATCTTGAAAATTCGCTTCTTCCGCAACTTGTACGATCCTACCTGCAGGATCACGGAGATAGCTTCCACCACGAATATGCCGCCGATAAAGGGCAGCAGAAGTTCCTGCTTGATCATCACAGCAACCGTCCCAATCGCGCCACCCAGGGCGAGCGAACCTACGTCTCCCATAAAAACTTCGGCCGGATGCGCGTTGTACCAAAGAAAACCGATGGCCGATCCCATCATGGCGCCGCAAAAGATCGTCAACTCGCCGACCTGCGGCATCCGCTGAAGGTCAAGATAAGCGGCGAATGCCGCGTGGCCGCTGACATAGGTCAGTATGGCTAGCGCACCAGCGGCAATCACGGTGCAACCGATGGCCAGCCCGTCCAGACCGTCGGTAAGATTCACCGCATTGCTTGAGCCGACGATCACCAATACCACAAAGGCGATAAATGGAAGAAAAGCCAACGGCCAGAGGCCAGGATTGTGTTCCAAGCTCTCGATAACCAGGTCCGGACGGAACTGCTTCAAAAATGGAACCAGTAGCTTGGTGGAATACAGACCTGCCGTCTGCATGGCGATCAGAGCGACCGCGATGAGAATACTGGTTGCGATTTGCAGCCCTAACTTTGCTTTGCCTGTCAGCCCTAGATTGCGGCGATGCACAACTTTGGTGTAGTCGTCAGCAAAGCCAATGGCAGCGAACGAACAAGTTGCGAAAATGGCAATCCACACGAATCGATTGCTCAGATCTGCCCACAGCAGAGTGGGAACCACGATGGAGATCGCAATCAGCAGGCCGCCCATAGTAGGTGTGCCTGCCTTTTTCTGATGGGCCTTCGGACCTTCCTCGCGGATGAATTGGCCAATCTGAAACTCACGCAACCGATTAATAACCAGCGGGCCGACAATCAAAGCGGTAAACATCGCTGTGAGACTTGCAAATGCGGTGCGAAATGTAAGGTAACGAAAGATACGGAACGGCGGGAAGGTATGGTAGAGCTTCAGGTAAAGCAGCCAATAAAGCAATCAGCCTCCGCTTAGTCGTCAGTCCTCCGTCGTCAGCAAAGGTTAGTCGGCCGTCGCCTTGATTTTCCTGACGACCGAAGACTGACGAGTCGTTCCAGCGCCCGTTCCAGCTTCACGCCCCGCGATGCCTTCAGCAACACCACATCACCCTCACGGGTTTCTCGCGCCAGCCATTCTCCTGCTTCTTCTGGAGTGGCGACGAACTCGGCCCGCATTCCAGCCTGACGAGCAGCCCCGACCATGTTTTGGGCAAGACCACGGACTCCCACCAACACGTCGATTTTCGCTCCCGCAATATGCTTGCCAGCCTGGCGATGCATCTCTTCTCCGGCAGGTCCGAGCTCCAACATTTCACCCGCAACCACAATTCTCCGCTTGGCAGGCATTTCGGCCAACGCTTTAACCATCGCTTGCAAAGCCGTCGGATTGGAATTGTAGCAATCGTTAATGACAGTGATGTTACCCAGTTGGACGACCTGCCCACGTTTGTCGGCGGGAGCGAGCGAAGCCAGTGCTCCAACTGCTTCTGTGAGGTTCAACCCGCGGTCCAGTCCCGCTGCAACTGCTGCCAGCCCGTTGTATACATTGTGGACACCAACCAGGCGCCAAGCGGCCCTTTCCCGGTTGTTCCCTACCACTACGTCGAAGACTGAACCTTCCGGACGGCGCTGTTCAATGTTTTCCGCGCGAACGTCTGCGGTCGGCCCAAGACCGTATAAAACCACTCTGCCGCGAAAATCACGGCCAAACTGCGAAACGTATTCGTCGTCCGCATTGAGTACCGCGGTACCCTTCGCTGGCAGTGATTCCACGAGCTCATACTTTGCCCGCGCAATGCCGGCAATCGACTCGAAAAACTCCAAGTGCACCGGTGCCACGTTGGTCACGACCCCGATTTCTGGCTGAGCGATCCTTGCCAGCGCGGCAATCTCGCCGCTGTGTGACATACCCATTTCAATGACCGCCGTGTCCTGCTCCGGTTCCAGCTTCAGCAACGTCAACGGCAGTCCAAAATGATTATTGAGGTTGCCTTCCGATTTCATCACCCGAAAGCGACTGGAGAGCACGTGAGCAACGGCGTCCTTGGTCGTGGTCTTGCCGGTCGATCCCGTGATCCCGATCAGCGGCTTTCCCCACAGCCGACGGACCGCAGTCGCCAGTGTCTGCAACGCTACGAGAGTGTCATCCACGGTGAGAAGTCGCGTCCTCAGGGGATAACGCGCAAGCTGATCCTTGCGGATAACGGCGGCGACCGCCTCCTGTTCTAGTGCCGCTTGGACGAAATCGTGCCCGTCCAGGCGGTCGCCTCTAACCGCGAAAAATACTTCTCCACGTTGAACAGTTCGTGAATCAATGGAATATCCCTGCGCCACCGCATTGTGGTCAAACTCACCCCCGGCGCTGAGAACCTCGCCAACGCGGGAGAGTGGAAGCTTCATAAGTTCTTTCCGGCGGCGGCATTGGCCACCTCACAATCGTATCCCGCGTCGTGTAAAACCTGCCGAGCCACTTCCACATCGTCGAACGGAGTTGATCCGTCGCGCGTGACCTGCACTTTTTCATGCCCTTTGCCCACGATCAGAACAATGTCGCCCGTCGCTGCTTCACGGATCGCCAAAGCGATGGCGGCCTTGCGATCGGGCTCCATCTTGTACCTGGTCCCCGAACGCTGCAAACCGACCAGGGCGTCGTTAATGATTGCGAGGGGATCTTCGCTGCGCGGGTTGTCCGACGTCAGCACTACAAAGTCACTGCCCCGGCCTGCGGCTTCGCCCATCAGCGGGCGCTTGGCACGGTCTCGATCGCCACCGCAGCCAAAAACGGTCATCACGCGTCCCTCTTCTCCGGCCTGCTCGACGAATTCTCGAGCTAACCCGGTAAGGTTTCGCAGGGCATCGTCGGTGTGCGCGTAGTCAACGACCACTGTGAACGGCTGTTTGCAATCTACTGTCTCGAATCTTCCGGGCACGCGAGTCAGCGCCGCCACCCCCTTTGCGATTGCTTCACATTTGCAATTGCGTGCGTAAGCAGCACCTGCCGCAGCGAGAATGTTGTACACGTTGACTTTTCCAATCAGCGGCGAAAAAAGTGGGATAGTCCCTTCCGGCGTGGCTAAGTCAAATCGCGTGCCCCGTGGCGTGATGTCGACTCTATCGGCGCGGAAATCTCCTTTGGTGAAACCATATGTGAGGACTTGAGAACCACGTTTCTTGCTGATTTTCTGCAGTTTCTCGCCAAACTCGTCGTCGATGTTCAGCACTGCGGCGCGGGGTGCATCGGTTCCACAACCCTCGAACAATACCTGCTTGGAAGCGAAGTATTCTTGCATGCTGTGATGGTAGTCAAGATGGTCACGAGTCAGATTCGTGAACACTGCTACGTCAAACGGACAGCCGTAGACGCGCTGTTGTGCCAACGCGTGGGAAGAGACCTCCATCACGACTTCTGTGGCGCCGTGGCCCAGCGCTTCCGCGAGCAGCCGATTCAGGTCCAATGCCTCGGGAGTAGTGTGCGGCGCCGGCAAAACTCTACCCGCCACATGATATTCAATCGTCCCCACCAACGCGCTCTTACGGCCGGCTGCGTTCAGAATTGATTCCAGTAGAAAGGCGGTTGTGCTCTTGCCGTTGGTGCCCGTGATCCCAGTGATGGCTAGCCGTTCGGCTGGCCGCCGATAGAAGTTCGCGCTCAATCTCGCCAGTGCCCGGCGTCCGTGGGCCACTTGGGCCCAGGCAACGCCGGTACGCGGCTTCTCTGTTGCAGAGTCGGTGACAACGGCGAGTGCACCGGTCGCAATAGCCTTGTCGATAAATTTATTTCCGTCGCTGGATTCACCCCGCATGGCGATAAACACATCGCCGAGCTTGACCCTGCGCGAGTCGTATTCCAACCCACTGACGCTCGGGTTACCGGTCAGCGAGAGGATTTCCGCTCCATCCAGGAGCTCAAGGAAGGTCATTGCATTCTATTCTGAGCTTGGTCGTACGATCTTGTCATCCGAAGCGGTAGGAACTAAGAAACACCGCGTGGAGTCGATGGTCCCCATATGGTTCTTCTGTGGTGTCATCTGCCAAACTTGACGGTCACCCTCGAGCCTGCGAGCACGTGTGTCCCCGGCACTGGTGACTGTTCCTTTGCCAGTCCACTGCCTATTGCGTCCAGGTCCAGGCCGTTTTCTTCGCTCATTTCAATCGCTGTGCGAACGCTTTTTCCGAGGAACGACGGAACTAGAATTCCGCCCTGCTCTGCGTCCAGCACAACTGTTCCGCTGGAGGGGAGCGGAAGTGGGACCGTGGCTGCGGGTTCTTGCGCACCGCCTGGAATTGCACGTGGTTTTTGGTCCGGTCCGGGCGGATCCTCGGGTTCACGCTGCCGCAGTGCGGCGGCAAGCACGGTGCTGGCTCGCTCGGGCGAAGGCTTTGCCCGCGCCAGGGTTGCGCCTCGAGTCGGATTGGCATCCGCATCCGCCATGTCGACGGTATCGCCGAGGTGGTCCGGCGACCCTTCCGCGAGGTCCTGCTCTTTTACTTGCCGCGCCGCCATCAGAACCTGACGGTTCGGCGGAAGTTCGATGTCATGCGGGGTGTGGAGATATTCCAACACCTGCTGGGCAACCCGTTGAAATACCGGCGCAGACACTTGACCGCCCTGGTGCAATCCGATCGCAGAATCCAGAATCACTGCGACGGTAATGGCGGGGTCGTTGATGGGCGCGAAGCCGGCAAACGATGCGACGTACTTCGTGTGCGAATATGCATGGGTCGCAGGATCCACTTTCTGCGCCGTACCCGTCTTGCCCGCCGAGCTGTATCCCTCGAGGAGCGCTTTCTTGCCCGTTCCATGCAAGACCACCCCCTGCATCATCTGCCGCATTTGCGCGGCGGTTAGCGCGGAAAGCACACGCCGCTGCTCCCCTGGGTGGAAGGAAATCATTTGCGGGGTGGATTGCGGTGCGGCCGTGGTCGCGACAATCCTTGGCGCTACCCAGACACCGTCGTTTGCCATGGTCGAGATCAACCCGGTTAATTGAAGCGGCGTTATACCAATTTCCTGACCCATCGAGATTGCGGCGATGGAGACTTTCGACCAGCGGCTTGGCGGCTTGCTCAAGCCTTTAGTCTCACCTGGCAACTCAATACCGGTCTGCTGTCCGAAACCAAACGCTCGGATGTACTTGTAAAACCTGTCGTCCCCCAAACGCATACCGATCTTTATCGAGCCCACATCGCTCGATTCGGCAAGAATGTCGGACACGGGGAGTAGGCCATGTGGTCTGCTGTCACGAATTCGCATCCCGTTGAATACGATGGAGCCCATCTGACAATCAAACACTTCATCGGGACGTGTGAGTTTTTCATCCAGCGCGGCAGAGATGGTGACTAGTTTGAAAGTCGACCCAGGTTCATAAACATCGCTCACAGCGTGATTCTTCAAACTCGCCGGACTGATTTGCCTCGACAAGTTTGGATTGAATGTCGGCCGGTTCGCCAGCGCAAGAACTTCTCCCGTGTGCGGGTTCTCGACCACGATGGTCCCGCTCTCCGCGTGGGTCTGCTCCATGGCAGTTTGCAATTCACGCTCGGCGATATATTGGATCTGCTGATCAATCGTCAGGACGACACTTTCCCCGGGCTCGGGTTGTTTCTCCACACTGCCAAACCACCTGCGGCGGGCGTCCACAGAGATGAGCATGCGCCCGGGCCGGCCACGAAGTTTCGCGTCGTATTCACGCTCGATTCCGCTCAGGCCCTCATCGTCCATTCCGACATAACCCAGCACCTGGGCCGCAAGTTCGCGCTTGGGATAGAACCGCTTCGACTCCTTCTGAAAATAAATGCCGCGCAGGTTCAGAGACTTGATGCGCGCGGCGATTTCCCCGTCCGCTTTGCGCGCCACCCAGCAGAATGTCCTGGAGGCCACGCATTTGGCTAGCAACTCACGTGGATCGGCCTTAGTGATGCGAGCGATGAGCGAGATACTCCCCGCGAGATCCGGCATTTCGGCAGGCACTGCGAACACCGAATCTACAGCAATCGACATCGCCAGTTCGCGCCCGGCGCGGTCGTAGATGATCCCGCGCTTGGCGGCGACTTCCGTGGTGCGCTGCTGCTGGTGCTGGGCCCGCTGTTCAAAGTCGCCATATCGGAAGACTTGCAGGTAGACGAGCCGAAGGCCAATGCCGCAGCACCAGAGTGCAAGAACCCCACCCAGCGCGTAGAGCCGGAGGTTCGTGCTGTTCCGGAGTGTGCTCGCTGCCACGGTTTCGCCCCTCAGACAAACATGGCGGCCCGCTCTCGCAGCGTAGGCCGCCACTCCGAAGTGAACTCCTGAACTTGCTCGGCTGGACGGAAAACCGTCCATCTCGCAACGTGTTAGCGGACTGAAATTATTGAGATTACGCTGGCCAACTCCGAAGCGTTCGCATCCGTCGAGTCGGAGTCCATCCGGATTACCTGTCCGGCCTGCGGCGACTGCAGACCAAGCCGGCGCGCCAATGTGTCAATCCGCTCCGGGTCGCGCAAAGAGGCTTCTTCCAGGCGCAAAGCGCGATTCATCTCAGTCAATCCATCGCGTTGCGTCTTTAACGACTCAATCTTGTACCCGTATTCGATGGCCTTAAAATGCTGCCATGCGTAGGTCATCACCAGCAGGAACAAACAGCACAGAGCAATGCTGAAATGCTTCATTTCCCGGCTGCGTCCGGCATCGTCAACCTTCGCCACGCGTGAGTTGTCGATCGCTTTGGTGAAGTAGACTTCCGGTGTCCCCCTCCAGCATGGCTTGCGCCCGGTGCTAGAGACGGCTTGCTGGACCGTCGTGGCTGCCGCCGCCATTTATGCCACCCCGAGTAGATTCTGTTCTGCCGGCACGAGTTGATATGGAGCCAGCACATGCCAATGTTCGACCTGTGCCACATCAGCCCCTGATTGAGCGTGGCGCTCCACCCGCTCTACTGTTGTCATTAGTTCGTCAATCAATGTGCCCGTGTACATCATCAGCCTCCGTGTTTGATTCTCTTCTCTCTCCGGGCCGGCACGGTCCGGAAAAAACTTCACTCTTAAATTCTTTCTGCCACGCGCATTTTCGCGCTGCGCGACCGCGGGTTACGATCGATCTCTGCTTTGCCAGCCGTCACAGGCTTCTTTACCAGCAATTTGTAGTGACCCTGTTTCACTCCATCGCGGAGCGCATCTTTGACAATGCGGTCTTCCAGCGAGTGGAAGCTGATGATCACCAACCTCCCGCCCGATTTCAGTACGTGCGGGGCTGCCTTCAGCAGCTCCCGCAGATCGTCCAGTTCATGGTTTACGAAGATTCGGAGTGCCTGGAAAGTTCGGGTCGCCGGATGAATCCTTCTTTCCGCCGCATTCATTGGCCGGGCCGCGGCTGATACGACATCCGCAAGTTGCGCGGTAGATCGTATCGGCCGCGACCGGACAATGGCTCTGGCGATTCTCCGCGACCTCCTTTCCTCACCGAATTCGTAAATCAGATTGGCGAGTGTGACCTCGTCGATCTGATTTACCACTTGTTCGGCGGTCTGCTCGGCTTGCGGATTCATTCGCATGTCGAGCGGTCCTTCCGCCTGAAAACTGAAGCCTCGCGCGGCATCGTTGAGCTGCAAACTGCTCACGCCCAGATCGGCCAAAATACCGTCGATGGTCCCTGCTCGTTGGCCCTTCGCAATTTCTGCGAACGAACCCTGCAGCAACGTAATTTCCGGCCAATCTGCACTTGCCGGCGAGACGCCAGCGCTACTCAGCCTCGCGCGCGCGATTCTTAGCGCTGCAGGATCCTTATCGAGCCCAATCAAATGTCCCGGTGCGCCGAGGCGTTTTGCGATTTCTAAACTGTGTCCGCCCAGGCCCACCGTGGCGTCGATATACGCCCCGCCACGCTTGATAGCTAAAGAGTCGATCGCTTCTTTTAAAAGAACCGGAACATGGCCAACTTTCTGATGATCGCCATGCCCACCCCGCTCGGGGATGTCTGTTGAACCCTCGCCCACTAGATGCCCAGCTCGTCGAGCGTCTTCTCATCCTCAGGCGTGAACTGTTGCTCCTCGATCTCCTTGCGGTAAGCCTCCAGGTTCCGAACGATCAAATGGGTCAGATTGCCCGTTACCGCGACTTCACCCTTGATCTGGGCCGCTTCCCGCAGCAATTGCGGCATGAGCAGCCTGCCCTGGCCATCCATTTCCACTACCTGTCCGTAGTAGTTCACCCGGTCCAAAAACTTCTTCTTCGTGGGGTTGAAGGTCGAGAGCGCAGCCAGCTTCTGCTCGATCCGTTCCCACTCCTCGAAGGGATACACTTGAGCAACCTTGCCATCCTGGCTGGTGATGTAAAATTGCGTTCCGTACTTCTCGTCGATTACGCGCTTGAATTCCGCGGGCACTTTCAGCCGTCCCTTTTCGTCCACGCGGGTTGGGTGATTGCCGCGAAACATGTGTTCGGCCCCTTACGGGGGCAAAAAATCTGTTGGCAGTGACCGCTGCTATCAGAACGAGGGAGGTAAAAGCGTTCAAAATGTCGGTCGTTTTCGGTTCGTTAGGGCTGTTTTTGGGGGTGTCAGCTTCAAATTCCACTGGCGCCTCTCGCTTGTTTCATTGCTGCCCACGACCACTACTGCTCCGACCACTTTCGACCACTTTTGTCCACATCCTACGCCTAAACCGTTTGTTGTCAATAGGAAAGTTAGAGGTCAACTCTGCGGTACAGACCTGATGGCGAAAAGCGCAGTAAGTTGTGGCTTACTAAAGAGGCGACCACAATAGGTGGGATTTAGAATCCCGATTCTTTCGCTAAGCATTCGCCCATTAAGTTCTTCTCTGGAAAGCTCTTAGCTCCGGACGTTTGTGGAAATTCGTGGCGTACCCGACTTTTACGCTTAAAACGCGCTGGGAGCAACTTTAATAAACTGTATTCTCGGGTCTAGTAGTGCGGACTGCGCCGTTCTCGACCGAAATCGAATAGCTCTCGCCGCCCTCGCCCGTCCAAGACCTCAAATCAAAATGCGCTGCAGCCGGAGCCCGGTAGACGGAAACATTGCGAATAGTCAGCGGCGTATTCGGCTTGCAGACCTCCGGCGCCGACTTCACCTGCAAGAAGTAAGCACCCCGTCCAGATCCGACAATACTGGCTCTACCGTCTGCATCCACCAGGACCGCGGATTTCTCATCGATAGCAATCTCGCGAGGCGCCGCCGACCACCCGTCCTGCACCAGTCGCGAAAGAAATACCAGAGTCCTTCCCACGCGATCGCGCTTAGCAAAGTGACTGTCTGTAAGCGTATTTTCCAGGTGGAGAGTCTTCAGGAAATCACTCACCAGGGTCACCCGTTCATGGTAGGGATTGAGGAGGACGTCTTGAGATGCAAGATCATTGTCGTCCTCTTTGTCTTTCAAGGCGCCGTAGGCGAACTCAGCCAGAACGGCGAGTCCCGCGCCGGTGCCGCCGATGGGCTTGCCGCTCGCGATATTGGCGTTGATTGCATCCTGCACTGGAGTGCCGCGCCAGAAATTCACGTAGCGCGCCTGGTTGCCACCCGCGATAAATAATGCTTCGGCATGCCTGATAACATCCGCGACGGCCGGATCCTGGGCCGCCCCGCGGTCGGGAATAATCAGCGTGGCCAGCGAGTTTCAGTTTGCATAGTCCGTTCACGTAGGAGTTGTAGTCATCGTCACCTCGCGCGCGAAGAATTAAGAAATCCCCTCCGTTTGCTTTCTGGCACAACCATCGGAAGGCGTCTTCCAAGTCCGTTCCTCCTCCCATCATGGCAATTCCCGCGACCGGACTGGTCGGCACGTCCGTCGGCTGACCTAAGCGAATGTATTTGTACGATGTGCTCTGATCCGCTGCAGACAAGAGGAAAAGACCTAGGAAGCAGACCAAAATCCCGGATTGGATGAATTGATTTCTCTCGCGAAGCACAAGGCTCCACGATTTACCGCGAACCGCTCGCATCGTCCACCGCTTCGCCAGACGTTCCTCACTCGCACTCCGTCACAACGGAGCTGTTGTAGTATCTCTGCCTGAATGATCCATCGCGCTCAGTTCGAGCAATGGGTGCCGTTTTCAATCAAGGAGGTCTTTCTCTTCTTCGCCAACCCTGGCAACCTAATAAAGATAATGCCTCCGAACACTGGCGCTGAAATCATGAGCCTCAAACTCATGCCACCACCGGGTTTTCAGATGCCAGCCGCAACCGTTACGGACCAACCTCCATTGGCTGGTGCGGGATCGGAGATCATTGCCTCCTTCCGCATCCTGCCCTTTCTTCCCTTTCGCGCGCAGTGGATTGGCGTGATTACAGAATTCGAATGGAACCACCATTTCGCGGACTTGCAGAAAAAAGGACCATTCAAGTCATTTCGCCATCGCCACCAATTCGCCATTGTGGCGAGGGATGGAATCAATGGAACCGTGGTCCGGGATCTCATTGAGTACGAGATTGGCTGGGGAAAACTGGGTGACCTTGCCCACAGATTTTTTGTAGGGCCACAGTTTCGGCGGATATTCAAGCATCGGCAGAGCGCGCTAGAGAAACTGCTTGTCTCACAACGAGCCGCGTAGAGCTGTGCCTACTTTGTGGGCTCGACCACAACCGCCGTCCCGTAGGCCAGCACTTCGGTCACGCCCTGCATGATTTCGGTGGCGTCGTAGCGAGCGCCCACTACAGCGTTTCCTCCCAGTTCCGCGGCGTGCTGCAGCATCAGGTCAAAAGCTTCGGCGCGCGTCTTTTCGCAGAGGTTTGTGAGCAGAGTAATGTTGCCGCCGAGTATCGTTTGCAGGCCGGCTCCGATCGTGCCAAAAATGGAGCGTGAGCGCACCACTATGCCGCGCACTACTCCCAAAGTCCGCACTACGCGAAACCCATCGAGTTCGAACTGAGTGGTCACCATGTTGTGGGCAACCATTCGTCCCGGCGCACTATAGCCCGTGGCCATTAAGTTCATCCTTCCTCTCAGTCGTCGCGCCGCTTAATTGCGGCGCCGCCGCTCTCTTGTACTACTCCAGCTCAGATCTAATTACAACATCTTGGGTTTGCCGGTTCCATTCCACGCGAAGCAGATTTGGCCGGCAACACACCTGACAATCTTCCACATAAATTTGGTGGCAACCAGCTGACTCGTCGACAGTGGTCTCATTCCACTCGCCACAGCCCGCGCATTGAAACCCACCACTCATGGAAGAAAAACCCCTGCTTAGCGTACGTTGGCGAACACTCCACGCTAACCTGAATTTTAACCCGCCGTTGCGATAGCGCCGAATCCCACAGCAGACACGGGATAGAGTCGTCCACAGCCGCCGTTAAGAATCTTTATTCACCGATTATTCACGCGACGTTAACCTACTCGTCATATTGCGGGGAGTAGAGTGTGAGCCTTCGCCGTACTTAACTCTCCCAGGAGGACACAAATGAAAATCCCAGGCAGATTGAAGCCTGCAGCTCTCCGGCGTTCTTGCGCTCGCGGGCGTGCTAGCTCTGCCATTGCGGGCTCAGGCCGCCACTGTCCAGCATGTTCTATTAATCAGCGTTGATGGAATGCACGCGGTGGATTTCTTGAACTGCGCCAACGGCATCGCCACCGCCAACAACGGCCAGCCCTTTTGCCCGGCGATTGCCGCCCTGGGCCAGACTGGAATCAACTACGTCGCCGCTAGCACCTCAAAACCCTCGGACTCCTTCCCCGGCCTGACCGCCATTGTCACGGGTGGAAGCCCGGCCCTGACCGGCGTGTATTACGACGTCGGTTATTCCAGGAATTACGACCCTCCCGCGAAAACTACCGGCAACGGCGTTGCTGCTGGCACCTGCACCCCCTTTGGACCGCCGACGGGTGACAGAGCTGAGTATGAAGAAGGCATCGACATCGACCAGCACAAGCTGAACGGCGGCGCACCCGGCGCGTCGCTCACTGACGGCGGCATTGCCTCCATCGATGCCAAGAGACTACCTCGCGACCCCAGTCAAGGCTGCGCGCCCGTTTTCCCATGGCAATTCGTCCGCACCAATAGCATCTTCAGCGTCATTCACCAGGCCGGTGGATACACGGCATGGTCCGACAAGCACCCGGCCTACGCCTCAGTCGCCTCGGGTATTGGCCCGTCCGCCCTCGACGATTTCTACGCACCTGAAGTCAACTCCAAGGTGATCGGTCTTCCCGGAGTCAAAACGCCCACGGGCATATCCTGCGACAGAGTCCGTGATCCAAGTGCCGACCTGACCGCATGGGACGTCAGCTTCGACAACATTCAGTGCTACGACACTTTGAAGGTCGACGCGATCCTCAACGAGATCGATGGCAAGAACCATCTCGGCACCATGAAGACGAAAGTTCCCACCATCTTCGGCATGAACTTTCAGGCGGTTAGCGCGGGCCAGAAGGTCATTGAAAACAACATCGGCGTGACAGGCGGATATCTGGATGCCGCCGGCACACCCAGCGCGGCCCTGCTGAATGAATTCCAGTTCGTCGACGCCTCGATTGCGGCGTTCGTCAGCGAGCTGAAGAAACAGGGGCTCTATGATTCGACCCTGATCGTGATCACGGCCAAACACGGCCAGTCGCCCATCGATCCCAAACGCTACGTCGGTCAGACCATCAATGGCACTTCACCCGCAACCCTGCTCTCCAATGCGGGCTTCCTTCCATTTTCGGAATCCACCAACAACCCCACCGGCATTGGCCCGACGGAAGATGACGTTTCGGTGCTGTGGCTGAACAGCTCCTTCGATACTGACACCGCGGTCGCAATCCTCGAAGCGAACGCTTCCACTACTACCGGAATCGCGCTTGGGCAGATCTTCTACGGGCCTTCGCTCTTCCTTAACTACAATGACCCGAGCGTAGACCCCCGCTCGCCGGACATCATCGTGACCCCGAATGTCGGCGTTACTTACTCCATTAGCACTGTGAAACAGGCCGAGCACGGCGGGTTCGCTCATGACGACACCAATGTCGTTCTGCTGCTTTCCAATCCGAACTTCAAACCCAGGACGGTGAGCGCTGCAGTAGGTACTGCCCAGGTGGCGCCTACGATTCTCAAAGCGTTGGGAATGAATCCTAACGCCCTGGATGCAGTCGTCGCGGAGGGAACGGGCGTGCTTCCGGCGGTTCAATTCTAGGCAGTCCGTAACTCTCGATTAACTGACGGCGGACGCTCCTCCGGGCGTCCGCTATTTTGTTGACCTAATTCAAATCGAAATCCCCACAAACGCGGGGAGCGAAAGCCTGCCCCTTTTTGGTAGTGGGTCAGTTTGGATGTCATTCTGAGCAAGCGCCTTTTGCGAAGCGAGGAATCTGAGCGAGCCGCGCGATTTGGCGCGCTTTTTGCGCCACAGAACCGCGCGTTCGGCGCGCTTCCTTTTCAAACTGACCCACTGCCCGTTTTTTCTTTCCTGCTGACGAAAAACTGCCCAGCACTATAATGTCCGGCTTGCAAAACAGACGTCCGATAGGGCGGAGGGAAACAGAATTTTGACCAGAGCCGCGGCAACCTTAGCCCTGCTGATCGCCGCGACTGTATCAGTGTTCGCCATCGAACCTCCATCGCCCGCTGCATACGGTGTGCGTCTGGAGAATACCTGGATCCCGATGAAAGACGGCGTCCGCCTTGCCGTTACCCTCTATATGCCCGACAGCGCCAAGGTGGGCGAGAAGTTCCCCGCCGTGCTCGAATATCATCCCTATCGCAAAGACGACGCTACGGCCTCTCGCGATTATCCGCTTTACACCTACTTCGCCCGCCGAGGTTATGTTTGCGCTCGCGTGGACATTCGCGGCTTCGGCAACAGTGAAGGAGTTCCCCCCGACCGCGAATATTCGGAGCAGGAACAACTTGACGGTTTGCAGATTCTTAGCTGGCTTGCTCACCAGCCGTGGTCGAACGGCAATGTGGGAATGATGGGCATCTCCTGGAGCGGATTTAATTCTGTGCAGCTGGCTATGCGAAACCCGCCAGAGTTGAAAGCCATTCTTGCCGTGGACGCGACGGCCGAGCTGTTTCACGATGACGTCCACTACGTGGATGGTATGGCGCACATCGATGAGTTCGAGCTGAATATGGACATGGCTCCGGGTATGACCGGCGCTCCCGATTACACGCTCGACGAAAAAGTCCTGGGTCCGCGCTTTGATGCACCACCCTGGTCGCTGCTCTACCTCAGGCATCAGCGTGACGGGCCCTTCTGGCGCAGCCCGGTTCGACCGCTTGGCGAAATCAAAGTCCCTTGCTTTTTGATCGGGGGCTTGCTGGATGGCTATCGCGACAGTATTCCCGCCATGCTTGAACAGACCAAGGCTCCGATCAAGGCCATCATCGGCCCATGGAACCACACCTTCCCCAACGATGCTGTGCCGGGTCCCCAAATCGAGTGGCGCGATCAAGCCGTCCGCTGGTGGGACTATTGGCTCAAAGGCCGTGACACTGGCGTGTTGCAGGACCCACGGCTCATTATCTATATGCAGCACTGGCATCCGCCCGACCCTAACCTGGAGAATGTGCCCGGAGAATGGCGGCGCGAGGACGGCTGGCCGCCGACAGGCGTGCAGAATAAGATTTTTTTCGCACAGCCCAATCATTCTCTGGCGGACTCGTCATCGGAGCGCGATGTCCATCAATTGAAGTACATTCCGTCGGTCGGGGTGGAGTCTGGTTTCTGGTGGGGCGAACTTCTCAGCGACCCTCGCCCCGTGGATGCCTTCAGCCTTGTCTACGATTCGGCGCCGCTAAAGGAAGAGGTCGCGATCCTGGGAGATCCGCATGCTCTGCTGCAAGCATCTGCTACCGCTCCGCTAGCGGACTGGTTCGCCCGCCTCTCCGATGTAGCGCCCGACGGTACAGTCACGCAGATCACCGGGGCAGGACTGAATGGCGCACAACGCGAATCCATGAGCGAGCTGCGCGATCTCCAACCCGGCAAGACTTATGCGCTCGACATCACCATGCACCTGACCTCCTGGGTTTTTCCCAAAGGCCATCTCATTCGCCTTGCCGTTTCCAACGCATTGTGGCCGATGGTGTTGCCTACGCCGTACTCCATGACGACCTCACTTGAACTCGGCGGAACAAACGACTCACGACTGGTGCTACCGGTCGTCCCTGTGCACGGAGCACCTGCTCCGGCTTTCGAGGCGCCACAGCCATTTGAAGAGCGCAAGGACATCAAAAGCATTGGCTTTCCCTGGCCCGGTGAGTGGACGGTCGAACGCGATGAAGCTCGTCAGAAAACTACCGTTCATTGGAAGGGAAAATCTGAAACTGATTATCGATGGGGAAAAGAGACTGACTTCGAGAACCTGACTTACGATACCGACGACGCGCACCCTAATATCAGCTCGGTCCGCGGCGAGGCGGAGAGCATCTTCGCATTACAAGGACGCGAGCTTCGATGGCGAGGCCATCTTTCGGTCACAACCGACCAGAAGAATTTCTACTACAAGTACACTCGGGAGTTGTTGAAAGACGGCGAGATCGTGAAGCAGAAAACGTGGCAGGAAACAATTCCGCGAGACCATCAGTAATCTTCCGATCCATCGCCCCAGACATTGTTGTCATCCCGAGCGAAGTCGAGGGACCTCTGCCTGGCTACGGACTCATCAGTTCATGGGGATTCTTCGACTCCGCGAACGTTTCGCGATGAAACGTTCAGCTCCGCTCGGGATGACAAAACTACTGCTTGTACACCGTTCCATCTTTCATTACAAACTGCACATGCTCCAGTACGCTGATGTCCTGCAATGGATCACCTGAAACTGCGATCACATCGGCGTACTTGCCCGGCTTGATCGAACCGATTAGGTCGGAATGTCCCAGGAGGTCTGCGGCTGAACTGGTAGCCGCCTGAATCGCTTGCATTGGCGTCATCCCATACTTCACCATAAATGCAAACTGCCTGACGCTGCGGTCATAAGGGCAAACACCGGCGTCCGTCCCGAATGACATTTTCACTCCTGCCTTTACCGCTTTGCGGAAATTGTCGCGCTGCATCTGTCCCAGTTCCGCGTCATGCTGCAAAAAATCTTTCGGGATGTTTCCTTTCCTTCCCGCCTCCTGAATGCACTCCTCATCGTAAATATCCATATCGAGATAGATGCCTTTGGCCTTGGCCAGGGCAATGCCTTCGTCGTCAATCATGGTTGCGTGCTCAACTGACGCCACTCCGGCGCGGATTGCGTTCTTGATTCCCTGAGCTGAGTGCGCGTGCGATTCCACGCGCAACCCGAAGTGGCTGGCTTCGTCCACTGCCGCTTGTAATTCTTCCGGGGTGAACTCCTGCGATTTCGGATTGCTGCCATGCGTCAGGACGGCCCCGCTGGAGAGAACCTTGATATGGTCCACGCCGTCGTGGGCCAGCTTGCGGACCACCTGTCGCACCTCCCAGGGACTGTTCGCCTCGCCGTAGTGAAAATCCCACGGAAGCTGAATGTCCGGAGCGAAGCCGGTCATCGCACCCGCACCACCGGTGATCGTGACGTAGGCGCCCGCCACGAACATGCGTGGCCCTTCGACGTATCCTTTCGCGATTGCGTCGCGCAGGGCGATGTCATTGAGTGCTCGATACACGCCCACATCGCGCACTGTGGTGAATCCTGATTCCAGCATTGTGCGAGCGTTGGGAATGGATTCCAACACCACTTCCGAGGCTGTTTTCTTGAGTTGGGAAAGCGGCTCGCCGTTGTCAGACGCTCCGTCTGCCACGTGAGTGTGGCAATCGATCAGTCCGGGCAGAACCGTCTTGTCCGAGAGATCAATAACTTTCGCCTCGGCTGGAATGGCTAAGCGCTTGCCCACGGCTTCGATCTTATTGTTGCGGATGAGAATGACCTGATCGTTCAGTACCGTTCCTACATCGGGATCGACGAGCTTCCCGGCCCTTACGGCAACGACTTGAGCGCCGCATCCAACAACACAAAAAAGCCAAACCTCCAGCAGGGGTGTCAGAGTTCTTTTCACATCTCACCTCATTTGTGATGTAAAAACAGGTGGGCGAGCCCCAGAATTGGCCTTCACCTAATCTGCCGCGACTGCTGATCGACCCACTCCACCTTTGAGATCCGCCGCCAGCAAGCGATGGAACAAGTGCTCTCCGGCCTCACGCCGAACGGAAAGTCTGCCCGCACCGTAGGCACGCGACTTCAGCCCGCGTTGCACCGCTTCACAGATCCCCAGGTCTTCGTCCTGAACTCGTGTGCCCACCGCCACACTCTGTTGGTTGTATTCGCGACTCGCCTCGCTTACATCCCCAAAATAAAAATCGAAAATCACGCGACAGTGGTCGACGTCGACCGGCAGCACAAGATTGGTGTCCATGTAGTCTTCGTAGCAGTTAATCATCAAATTGGGATATTGCCAGAAGTACCAGGCTCGGTCGCCCTTACGAGTGGCGCCTGTCGCTGCGTCTTCATCGGAAGCCACCAAGGGGCTCGATTGCAGGCAATACCGGTCTTCGTTTTCGATGGTGTACTCCTTATAGTCGAGCACTGAGCTCAAGCCTTTGTGCAAGTGGGGCACGTGATATCCGCCATCGAGGTAGTTATCAATGAAAACCTTCCAGTTGCAGTGGATGTCGTAGAGACGACTGTCGAAGTAATGCAGTTTGCTGACGCCGAGCGGCGCGACTCGTTTAACGAGGCCACCAAGGAAATCAGCCAGTGCCGCGGCTTTGGGATCAAGATTCACGAACACGAACTTTTCCCACGTATCTGCCCTTACGGGTACCAGCCCGTTCTTTTGACGCTCGAAATTCTTGACGCCCTCAAACTCCGGCATTCCCTTCAGTGATCCATCCAATCCATAATTCCAGCCGTGATAAGGACAGTGCAGCAATGACGCTTGTCCGCAAGCTTCTGTGACAACTGCCGCGGCGTGGTGCCGGCACACGTTGTAGAAACCACGCAGAACACCGTCATTGCCACGGACAACCACAATCGGCTCTCCGGCTACGTTTGCCGTGACAAACTGGCCGGGCTTCTCCACCTGATCAACCCGCCCTACAAGTTGCCAGCTGTGCCTGAAAACAGTCACGACCTCCAATTCGGCGATACGCGCGTCCACATAAAACGGCGCCGGGATAGTTGACGCTTCCGACAGTGGCAGCGCCTCATCGTAAGTCGCCAGAATCTCCTGCACGGACATTGGCATAGTCATGACCCTTGCTCTTTTTCTCGACGCCGGCGCATATCTCTAAAGTCAGCCGCTTAACAAATCAACCACGTCGCTCTGTTCCAATCGCCCGCCTCAGCACGTCGAGGAATTGCGCGATGCGGGCTTCCTTTTTCTCCAGTACGGCACCATGGCGGCGGAAAAGTCCGGGATCGAGTTCCTCAGTGAGCAGCGCATCCTGAAAGCGCTCCATCGTCCAGTCAAGAATAGAAACAATCATCTCCTGATCAAGGTCGTGGCGCAGCTCAGCGCGCTGTAGGCCGAAGCGGACAAACGGCACGGTGCCATAGGGATCCTCGGTCAAAAGAAAGCGGTTGATCTCGCGCTTTAATGTGAGATCGGTTCCATAATTTCCCAGCAGCGAGACGCGATATGGAATCCAGTCTTCGTGCAGCAGATGTTCGGTCCGAACCAGCCAGTAACGCAGCACCTCGAAGAATCCGGCTTCGCGTACCTCGGCGGGGGCATCGAGATAACGCGGGAAGGAACGCACAGCTTTCTTATAGACTTCGAAAAACAGACCATCCTTGCTTCCGAAGTGCTGGAAAATCGATCCTTTGGCAATGCCTAAGGCGGCGGCGATGTCGCCCACGCGCGCTGCGTGATAGCCCTGTTCGGCAAAATGGCGCATGGCGGCGTCAACAATTTTCGTGCGTTTACCTTCGGAACGAGGCCGTAGCGGCATGCGACGGTAACGTGGCGGAGAAACGATGCTACTGCTGATCCCACCCATATTCTGACCTCAAGTCATGAAACTGTATCTAAAACGTGACCAGATTTCAATTCAATTTTGCTGGCATCTGGGGTAATGTATCTTGCCCTGGCAAGCGTGCGTTGACCCGTGGTCATCAACACCATGGTACAAAGTTCCTCGCAAATATATGACGCGATTGTGATCGGCGGAGGCCACAATGGGCTCACTGCCGCAGCTTACCTGGCACGCACGGGACTTTCCACTCTCGTTCTCGAACGCCGAAACATCGTTGGCGGTTGCTGTGTTACCGAGGAGATTGCCCCAGGCTGCCGAGCTTCGACGACTTCTTATATCGCGAGTATGTTGCGGCCGGAAGTAATTCACGATCTTCGTCTCGCCGACCATGGCCTGCGCATGATTCCTTGCGATCCCGCGATTCAGGTCCCCTTCCTCGATGGGCAACTAGTTCCGTGGTGGGTGGATCGCGACCGAGCCAAGGCAGAATTCGCCAGGGTTTCTGCGAAAGATGCCGAGACTTTCATTCGCGTCAATGATCAACTGAAAAAACTGGCGCGATATTTGCAGCCCTTCTTCATGGAACCACCTCCGGAGTTTGACACCAGCAGCATGACTGGCTGGAGTGATCTGTTTCGTGTTGGCAGGCGGTTTCGTTGTATTACCAGTAGTGAAATTTCGCAGCTGGTTTCGTTCTTGACTGGCAGCCTAGGTGAATTCCTGGATCACAACTACGAGTCCGACAAGATTAAAACCATGTTTCTTGCGAACAGTGTATACGGCAAGCACGGTGGCCCCTATCAACCCGGCACGGCGATTGGCCTGCTGTTTCATTTGCTGAGCGGCGGCGAACAGCACCTGCAAGGTTTCTCTGGACACGTCATGGGTGGCATGGGCGCCATCACACAAGCGCTAGCGGCCGCGGGACGACAGTTCGGAGTGGAGATTCGCACATCATCTTCGGTCGCGCAGATTGGTATTCGCCACGGCCGGGCGAGAGGTGTAGTACTGGAAGATGGCACCGAGATTCGTGCTCGCATAGTGCTCTCTAACACGGATCCCAAGCGCACTTTTCTGGGATTCGTCCCCAAAACCGAGCTGCCAGATGATTTCCTGCAAGCTATCCGAAACATCAAAATGGACGGCCCCTGCGCCAAAGTAAACATGGTCCTGGCGGAAGAGCCCTGCTTCAAAGGGACGCCGCCACAAGCGACACCTCTCGAACGGACCTTTTACACGCTTGTCCCATCCCTCGAATTTGCTGAACGTTGTTACGACATCGCTAAGTTCGGCGAGATCCCGGAAGAATTATGGGTGGACTGCGTCGTCTCCTCCAATGCCGACGACTCGCTGGCGCCGCAAGGCAAGCACATCCTGACGTGCTTTGTGCAATATGTTCCCTATCATCTGCGGCAAGGCTCATGGGACGAAAAACGTGAACTGCTCGGCGATCGCGTGGTCAAAAAGATTGCCGAGTACGCCCCGAATGTCTCCAACGCAATCGTCGCTCGCCAAGTTCTGACTCCCCTCGATCTGGAGCGCACGTATGGCTTGACTGAGGGCAACATTTTTCACGGCGATCTCCGACTGGAGCAGCTCTTCTTCATGCGGCCCGTCCCAGGTTGGTCAAAATACCGCACGCCCATCGACGGTCTGTATCTCTGCGGAGCGGGCACCCATCCTGGTGGCGGGGTCACCGGCGCCCCCGGTCACAACGCTGCGCTACAAGCTTTGCGCGACTGGAGGAAAGGACGATTCAAGGAGGTTGCCGCATGAACAATGGCAACTCCAATCCTAAAACCGCCGACATCGTCATCCTCGGAGCGGGCGTAATGGGCGCTTCTATCGCGTTTCACCTGGCGCGGCGTAAGCCGGGAAACATCGTCGTAATTGATAAAGATCACGTCGGCCGTGGAGGCAGTGGACGCTCTTCCGCCCTGATCCGCATGCACTACAGCTATCCACCGGAAGTCCAGCTGGCTCTGGTAAGCCTCCATATTTTCCAGCACTGGCGCGAGATTGTCGGCGAGCCCGGCGACTTCCGCAAGACCGGCTTTGTGCGCATTGTGCATCCCAACGAAACCGAACGACTCAAGCTGAATGTCGAAATGCAGCGCAGGCTTGGCGTCAAGGTCGAACTTCTGTCGGGAGAGGAGTTGAAAAGTCTGGAACCCGACTGGGTGGTGAACGACGTCGAGTTGGCCGCTTACGAGCCAGACTCTGGCTACGGCGATGGCGCCGGCGTAGCCAACGACTTTCTCAGTCGAGCCCGCGCTATGGGCGTGGCCTACCTTCCCCGGACACACGTGACATCTTTGTCGGTTGTGGGTGGGCGTATTCGCGGAGTGATTACCGATCATGGCGAAATTCACGCTCCCGTTGTGGTCGTCGCAACCGGCCCGTGGACACGCGCGCTTCTCCAGACAGTGGGCTGCAACCTTCCCATCGAAACGGAGTACCACCAAGTAGCAATCCTCAAGAACGCCCCTGGCATGAAAGGCGGTGGTTGCGCCTGCATTGACTCAGTAACTGCAACTTATTTTCGTTCCGATGCGCACGACAAGTTTCTCATCGGCGACTTCTATGGACAGCGCGACACAGATCCAGACAACTTCCCCCAGTCCGCCTCCCCCGATGAACTGGAGGAGATCATCGGGCGCGCCTGCTGCCGCTTACCGAAGCTGGAGAATGCGGAGGTGATGCGCGGCGTAACCGGCATTTATGACATGACCCTGGACTGTCGTCCGTTGCTAGGTGAAACTTCAGAAATCGGTGGCCTGTATATTTGCGCCGGATTTTCCGGCATGGGATTCAAGATTTCGCCCGCCGTCGGTTTGGTAATGTCGGAGTTGTTACTCGACGGTGCTGGCAAGACGGTGGACATCAGGGCATTCCGACCTAGCCGATTTTCGGAAGGCTATCCCATCAAGGCGGAGTATGAGTACAAAGACGATTAGGTGGGGCAGTTCGATTTGACAAATACAATTTGTCATTTCGGCATTTTGTCATCCAGTGCTTTTCCATTCGCTCGCGAATGGAAAGACGGAGTCGAAGGATCTCTACTGGATAGATGAAAAGAATGCTTAGCTGCTACAGGGGTCCTTCGACTTCGCGTGAAGCCCGCAAAGTGAACTTCACACTGCGCTCAGGATGACAACGGTTGAAAACCACGAAACTTGGCAGCCGCTGTCGCGGTGTCACAGGAAAACTAAGGAGCATGTATGACGAAAAAGAGAGGGATCATCGAACGGCTTAAAGACGGACCTGTCCTCGGTGACGGGGGCTATTTGCTCGAACTGGAAAAGCGGGGTTGGGTACGCGCGGGTCCGTTTACTCCGGAGGTCGCACTGCTCCATCCGGACGCGTTGCGCGAATTGCACGTGGAATTCCGCGAAGCGGGTGCTGATGTGCTGCAGGCTCTCACTTTCTACGCCAGTCGCGACAAGCTGGCCACGGTTGGCCTCGAAAACCGTCTCGACGAACTCAATCGGGCCGCGGTCAGAATCGCGCAGGAAGTCGCGGGAGAGAGATGTCTCGTCGCCGGCAACCTGAGCCTGACCTGGATGTATGAGCCAAATAGTCCATCAGCCGGGGACCGAGTTCGAAAGACTTTTGACGAGCAGCTCACGATTCAGGTGGACGAAGGCGTGGACTTCATCATCGGCGAAACTTTTTCGTGGCTCGGAGAAGCACTGATAGCTGTCGAGCGCGCCAAGAAGACTGGCTTGCCGGTCATGGTGACCATCTGCTTCGAAAATAAAGATCAGACGGCGGAGGGCAAGTCCGCTGCTGAATCCGCCAAGGCCTTGCTGGACGCCGGCGCTGACATCGTAGGCATGAATTGCCTGCGCCCTCCCGGGTACATGCTGAGATCAATGGAGGAGATGAGGAAAGCAGTTTCCGGCTATCTCGCCTGCCAGCCTGTTGCCTATCGCACGCCGAAGGAGAAACCCGACTTCACCAGCCTTCCCGAGTTTCCGCTCGCCCTCGATCCGCTGCAACTCACGCGTAAAGAGATGGCTGACTACGCCCGGAGTGCGCGCGAAATCGGCATCAATTACATCGGCTCTTGTTGCGGCTCGGTAGCCATCCATGTTCGCGAGATGGCTGGCGCACTCGGCAGACTCTCGGAAGAGAGTCGCATCTGGAAGAAGGGTGGAGAAAAACCCATGTCAGCCTATGAATACTACGGGCATGATCAGGTGGCGGGGAAAAAAAGCTGAACAATCATTCTGCCCTCGGCTTGTGCCATGACCAAGACTAGCGGCTCGATGAGCCTCCCCAAATCGTTGCTCAACTCTACCAAAAAAAGAGGCCAGCACAGTTGGCTGGCCCCAAGTTCTGCATTTTGGAGAGAGAGGAGCGTTTTGAGAATTGTCACCGCACCAAAACAACTTCAACGACAGAGCAAATGAAAACTAGGGTCCCGGGACCGATCGTTTCGAACGGGCCAGCAGCGGCCACCCGTTCTTATTGCCGCAAGACTACGGCATCGAACGAGTCCGATTGTCAGGGCGATATCACACATTTGTCATTTCTTTGTTAATTGCTGGATACGTTGGGGATCAATGCCGCTCATAAGCCGGGCTGTCCGGCGTGGGCGGATCGTAATCCTTGCCGTAGAGGTTCTTATGTGGCTGAGGCGTGGGAAGTTCGGTGAGCCGTAATAAGCCCAGAGTTGGGTTTGCCTCTGAAACGGTGATGTCACGAGTCAGGCTCTTTAGCGCTTCTGGCATCGCCGCCTCATACCAGATTCGCAGCGTATAGCGGCCTGGCGGCACGTGCGGAATCACCACCTCCCCGCGTGGATCG
The DNA here is from genome assembly GCA_963696025.1 of uncultured Acidobacteriota bacterium. GTDB lineage: Bacteria > Acidobacteriota > Terriglobia > Terriglobales > Acidobacteriaceae > JABCYV01. Next base: position 255,694 of record CAVOII010000007.1, on the reverse strand, counting down.
GAGATCCCATAATACGGAGTGTCCACTGCGATGACTACTGCGCTCATCTCAGGATGAATGTTACAAAAGATGTAGGAGACTCCAGCCTTGTCGAATTGCACATCCCGCGTGCTACCCGCTTCATAGAGGCCCAGGTCGAAACGTTTACCCTCAAACAAAGAAAAGACATTGTGAAAAAATGGGTCCCGGTTGGGGAACGCGACTACCGAACCCACTGGCACAACCAGCACATGAGGCTCGAAACTCTTGTTGTGCTGCACCAATCGTGGGCGCGAGGATTCCGGGACAGGAGGCAAACTCGCCGATTCCGCCCCAGCCAGCGGCGTGAGCCAGAGCACGACATCGCCGGCTTCATGCTGCCGGCTTCCGCGATCGCGGTTCACCAGCGTAACTCGCGCCGTCAGGGTTACATCCTGCGCGCACGCAAAAGCACCAGACAGCAGCAGCACGCATAACCAATGACGACGGATAGCGACTCGTTGCGCGTTCAAAACAGAATCCCCATTATCATGTTTACCTGCTCAGCGCTATTGCTGTTGCTGTCGATGAGGAACGTTCTGAGATGCCTGTATTCCGCCGAAAACACCAGGTTCGAACGGGGACGATAAATGAAATTCACCAGGGCGCTTCGATTCTGTGCCAGTGACGGAACAAAATAACTTTGAGGTGCGGAAAAGGCTCGGAGATCTTCCGTATAGGGATTGTCTAGCCCGAACGCGCCATTAAATTCCAGTCTGGAGGACGCTTTGAATTTCAACTGCGACCATCCCCCAACCGAGTCTAGTCCGCGCACCTGAGTATTGGGACCAATCGTAGGATCGCTGAAAAGTACACTCCGGCCAAAACCGGCGCCCAGTCCGCCTAAAGCCCGGCCCCGGTAAAACTCTCCGGAGAGATTGATCCTTGGAGCAACTGGAATGTCCCAGTCCGCCATCCCACCCCAGCCATCGACATGATGATTGAAGCTCCAGTCCTGACGGCTATAGTAACCGGCGGTTCCCAACGTCATGGGCCGCCCGAAAAGGTTGGTTGTCCAAGCCACGCGGGCTCCATACGCGGGCTGACTGGATCTTTCTCCAGCCGATGGGATGCGCCGGTACGAGTCGTAGGGCAGTTGGCCCGTCTGGTTGTCGAAAATGCCGCCCTGAATGGTTATGTTTTGCCGGTCGGAAAGATCGTATCGGTGTTCCACCCGAACCTGCGGAATCCAGCCCCAGAGGTTCCCTGCGTAACCCAGAGCAGGGATCGCGAGCGAGGCGAACGAGGTGGGGGAAAGTGGGGAGACGAACGCATTGTCCTGGCCCGCGACGATCGAGGTGTGGTCCCAATCCAGCCGCAGACTTGCGATGCGTAGCCGCACTAAGCCGTAGTTCACACCATTCAAGGTATTTGGAAAACCTCCCGCGAAGTCGAACTGCAAATTGCCGGTTGTCTTCGCGCCCGCCAGACGTGGCCCAAACACTTCCAAACCAAGTTCGGACTGCCGCAGGCTCGCCCCGAAATCTCCTTTGGGGTCATCCGGACCTTGTGGAGTCGCCCAAGTGGGAAAATCCTGGTTGTCTGTCGTCCCACGAGTATTAAAGAGGTTCAGCAACACAATGCCGGAGAGCCGGACACGATATTTCGAAGCGCTTTCGATCTTGATCTGGTTCTGGTCATCCACCTTGCCGTTCAATAGCTGTGAGGACTCCTCCAGCGCAGCAACGCGGTTTTCCAGCGTACCGGCTACCGGAAGGTTGGGAGCTGGTTTCGCGCTGGCGGAGTTTCCAGTAGCGGCAGGAGTGGCAGCGTACGCACCCGGTTGGGCCGCCCCTGACGCCGCCAGCTCACTTCTCGTCGCCTGTAGCTCGCGCCGCAGTTCTGCCGTCTCGGCGCGATACTGGGCAGCTTCAGAGCGCACTTCCGCCACGGCTGCTCGTAATTCCTGCACCTGCTCTTGCAGTTGGTGAACCGCGGTCGTCATCGAGTCCGCAGGCGGCGTGGCCGGTGTGCTTGTATCTTGTCCCCACCCCGACGTGCTCCCCAGCAGCAGTAGCAACCCCACCATGCTGGATTCCCTAAACCGATCAGGCAAGCCAATGCGCTGCTTCACAATACGCCTCCCCCAAAAGACTCTTGGAAGTTTCCTGAACGATGCAGTTTTCGAACCGATTAAACAGCGGATTCGGCCCGCTGCAATCTGTGAAATCCTACTCCGACGGTACACGCTTAGCGCGAGCCAGCGGCGCTCCCGGCCTCCCGTCGGCCCGGCTCTCGGGGACAGTCTCGGGAGAGGAGGCTAGCGGCAGCAGGAGACGGAACACGGTTCCTTCCTCCGAGGTCTTTTCCACCGTCACATCGCCTCCATGGTCCTGAATAATCTTTTGCACAACCGTGAGCCCTAATCCGGTACCGTTCTCCTTGCCATAGCTGACAAAAGGTTCGAAGAGCCTACCCTTGACGGACTCCGGAATTCCGCGGCCGTTGTCGCAAACGCGAATTTCGACTCCGCCGGAAACCTCGCGCAACACGACCTCGATGCTCCCGCCATTGGCTGCCACCGCTTCGCAGGCGTTCAGCAACAGGTTGTAGAGTGCACGCTCCAGCTTCCTCGGGTCGAACCAGCCGGTACTGTTCCCGTGCTGAGTCACAGAAATCGGGACCCGATGAAATTCTGGATGAGATCGAATGGCTTGCACTTCGCGATCAATCGAGTCTTTAACATTGCCATAAGTAGGACGCAATGATTCTCGAGTGCGCGAGAATTCCAGAAGCGAGTCGATCAGATCAGTCATCTGGTTCACCGCCACGCGAACTTCCTGATAGAGCTCTTCCCGCTGATCGGTGGACAAGCGGCTTTCGCATAGGAACTCGGCATTGGCCACGATCGCAGCTAACGAATGCCGCAGATCATGGGAGATGGAACTGGCCATGCGCCCAATGGTGGCCAGCCTCTCGGCTTCGAGCAATTCCTGCTGGGTTTTCAGCAGGCTGTCACGCATCCGGTGAAAGGCTCCGGTCACCTCAGCAACTTCATCTCCCCCGCGAGCGTCCAGGGCGTAAGTGAAGTCGCCCGTCTCCAGCGCCCGCACTCCAGAAACGAGATTTCCCAAGGGCCTGGTGAACGTATGCGATATAAGGAACACCAGGGCACTGCCTCCGAGCACTGCCACCAAGCCCAGCCCGAGCAGCAGACGATTCAAACTGTCAAGGAACGCTGTCGCTTGATCGTACGACTTAAGGACGTTTAGACGGACCGAAGGGGTTCCGGTTGCGGCTAATTCGACAGACGTCCCAAGAAAGCGTTCATCGCCCAACTGCACCGCCTCGGGTCCGGAAACCGTGGGAGTAGAAGTGACCGATCGCTGCCGCGCCAATTCTGCCTCCTGTGCGGGAGTCAGTGTGCTCCTTACTATGGCACCACCGAAATAGAAGACCACTTGGCTGGCGGCAATCCGGCTTACTTGCGAGGCTACCCGGTCGTCAATCTCATAACCGATGACCAGGAATCCGAGCAAGCGATTCTCGGCCGCCGAACCGAAGTAAATTGGCTTGAGAAAGACTTCGTAGAGGTGCCGGCCTCCAAACCACCAGTGTTCCGGACCTGGTTGATTCAAAGCGCTAGCCAGCGACTGCTGAGCCATTTCGCGGGTCAGCCCGGGAGAAGCAGTGTGCAGCGCCACCACTCTTCCCGATCGATCCGCCAGCACGAACAGGTCGCTGCCCGCCAGTCGCCAAAGACCATTAGAGGCGTCTTGAATGGTAGCCTCGTGCTGCGTAGTCATCAGCGCGCGTAAGTTCGGAAGATCCGCGAGCAGCTCCGCGGAGTGCGTCAAAGTAAGTTCGCGTTCTCGCTGGAAATTCTGGAAAGTGCTGACGGAGTTGTGCAAGTCGGAGAAGATTTCCTTCTTTACTTGCGTCTGAACGCTACGGCGCACCAGCAGAAGAGTGGTTGAAGTGAGGCCCGCGGAAATCAGAAGCATGGAGAGCAGAAACTTGGTCTGCATCCGAAGTTTCACCATGCTCTATCCTCCCCAGTCAAAACCCTGGCGGGACCGATCAGCTCACCCGTGGCCGGATTCAAGGTACAAACTTATAACCCATGCCATGAGCCGTCCTGAAGTGCACCGGATTTGCCGGATCCTTCTCCAGCTTCTGCCGCAGTTTCAGGATGTGATTGTCCACGGTCCGGGTGGAGGGATAGTTCTGGTAGCCCCAGACCTCGTTCAGCAATTCGTCGCGGGAAATGACCCGCTCGGCGTTCTGTACAAAAAACTTCAAGGTCTTGAATTCCTGCGCCGTAAGTCCGATAGACTGGCCTTCACGGACTACTTCCATCTTGGTAAAGTCCACGGAAATTCCGCCGAAGGTGGCCAGCTCGCCGCCGCCCGTCCGTACCGTGCGGCGCAAGGCCGCCCGGACGCGAGCCAACAACTCCCGCGGACTGAAAGGCTTCGTCACATAGTCATCGGCGCCCAGTTCAAGCAGCAGCACTTTGTCAGAGACATCGCTGGCCGCACTCAAGACAATAATAGGAAGAGAAGGCACCTGCTGCTTGATTTCCCGGCAGACATCCCGGCCTGACATTGCTGGTAAACGCAAGTCGAGCACGATGGCCGCAGGAGCTGCCGCGCGAAAGGCCTCCAAGGCCGACTTCCCGTCGCCGCTGATTTCGACAGCGAAGCCCTCCGCTTCAAATAGGCGCCTGAGCGCCTTCTGCACAGCGCGATCATCTTCCACCACCAGGATTCGTTCCATCGGGATCGCCCCCGCGACACTGTAGGCAAAATCTGGGCGCGGAACTATCTGGACGCGCTGCGAGACCGGACTTCTGACTGCTTCCACTCTGATCATTTGCGCTCCGTACTTGGCCCGCCCTGCGGCGCCCCGACTTCAAGCTTACTACTGCTGTTCAACCACTCGCGCCCCGCGGGCAATTGTTGACAATCTTTTTACAACCGCCTGGCCACCATCGTGGAACCTTTGGCCGCGCCAGGCAGACGTGATATACAGCATTCGCCAGCTAAAGGATGCCCTAATCCAATCAGGAGATCCACATTTTTGCCTAGCTACATTGGCGCAATCGACCAGGGGACGACCAGCACGCGCTTTGTGGTATTTGATCGCTCCGGCCGCGTGGTAGCGGTGGCGCAGAAGGAGCATCAACAAATTTATCCCCGTCCCGGCTGGGTGGAGCATGATCCGGAGGAGATCTGGCGGCGCACCCAGGAAGTCATCGCCGAAGGTATGCAACAACGGGCCCTTCGCCCATCCGATTTAGTGGCAATCGGAATTACCAATCAGCGGGAGACCACAGTCGTGTGGAACCGCAAAACCGGACAGCCCGTGGGTAACGCGCTGGTGTGGCAAGACACACGCGTGGCTGACCAGATAGCCCAATTCGCCAAGTCAGGTGGGCAAGATCGTTTTCGGGCCGCCACGGGCCTGCCCCTTAGTACTTATTTCAGTGCGCTCAAAATCCGCTGGATCCTCGAAAACGTATCTGGGGTTCGTGGATTGGCGGAATGCGGGGATGTTTTGTTTGGCAATCTCGATACGTTCTTGATTTGGCATCTTACCGGTGGCCCCAAGTGTGGCATTCACATCACCGACGTCACCAATGCCAGCCGGACTCAGTTGATGAATCTCCAGACCTTGTCTTGGGACGAGGATCTCCTCGACGCGTTTGGTATTCCGCACGCGATGCTGCCCGGTGTCCGCTCGAGCAGTGAGGTCTACGGCCACACGAAGGGGACGGCGCTGAGGGATGTCCCAATCGCCGGAATTCTCGGAGATCAGCAGGCGGCGCTGGTTGGACAAGCCTGCTTCAACCCAGGAGAGTCCAAGAATACCTATGGCACCGGATGCTTCCTGCTGATGAACACCGGGACTAAGCCGGTGCATTCCAGCTGTGGTCTGCTCACCACCTTGGCCTACAAGTTCGGCGATCAGCCCGCGCACTATGCATTAGAAGGGAGCATTGCAATTACCGGCGCTCTGGTGCAATGGCTGCGCGATAACCTTCGCCTGATTCAAAAGAGTTCCGAGATTGAGGCTCTCGCGCGAACTGTTCAAGACAACGGCGGTGTGTATTTCGTTCCCGCTTTCTCCGGCCTCTATGCCCCCTACTGGAAAGACAATGCGCGCGGCGTGATCGCGGGCCTCACCCGTTACGTGAATAAGGGGCACCTCGCTCGGGCCGTGCTCGAAGCGACTGCGTTCCAGACCAGGGATGTTTTTGAAGCAATGCAGAAAGATTCGAATATCACACTCGACATGCTGCGCGCCGACGGCGGCATGGTCGACAACGATCTCCTCATGCAATTCCAGGCTGACATTCTTAACCGGCCGGTGGTGCGTCCCGTGGTCAGGGAAACGACTTCGCTGGGGGCGGCGTATGCCGCTGGGTTAGCGGTCGGCTACTTCACCAGCACAGCCGACCTGCGTTCAAACTGGGCAGTCGATAGGACCTGGAAACCGAACTTGGACACTGAGCGGCGTGAGCAGATGTACCGCTTGTGGAAGCGTGCCGTGACCAGATCCTTCGATTGGTCTGACTAGGGGGTAGGAGACCGCCGCTTCCTCAATTCATGTCAGATTCTAGGGGAAGGTTAGAAGCGGCGTCACTCCAGCGCCTCCGAGCGGTACCGAATTCACACTCCTTTAATTAACTAGCAACAATCCTGCAACATGTCCATCTCACAATGGGACTGTAGTCGTATGTCGCCTTCTGGTTATTTCCGGTCACACCCACATGGGATTGAGCTCTTATCAAATTTCCGGAGAATCGTGGACGGAAAAGCCTCTTATCTTCGTGGTTGAAGACGATGCCGATATCGCGCGTCTAGTTTGTCACCACCTCAACGCTTCTGGCTATGCGACCCGGCGGTTTGCCTCTTCCGCATCGGTTCTCGAGGAGGCCAAAAAGGCCTCGCCTTCGCTGTTCTTACTAGACATCATGATTCCCGGCAGCGATGGTTTCGAACTCTGCCGGCATATCCGCCAGACCAAATCACTGGCGGCCGCCTACATCATTTTCCTCACCGCCAAGACCAGCGAGATGGACCGGGTCAAGGGACTGGAATACGGCGGAGACGATTACATCACCAAACCCTTCAGCCCGCGCGAATTGCTGGCCAGGGTTCGTGCCGTTCTCCGAAGCTCCCAGGAAGTTGAGGCAGAGGCTGGAAGTACGAAGTTTGGCCATATCGAAATTGACGCGCCTTCGATGACGGTAAGAGTAGACGGAAAAGTCGTACCCACCACCATGCGCGAATTCTGCCTCCTCGACTATCTGGCGCGCCACGCCTCGCGTGTGTTCACACGCGACCAACTTCTGGACGCGGTCTGGACCGCGGGTTCGTTCGTAACCCAGCGTTCCGTGGACGTCTACATACGGCGACTTCGGGAAAAGATCGAGCCCGACCCGGACAATCCCACCTACCTAAAAACTGTTCGTGGCATCGGCTACCGGTTTGACATTCCGCGCTGAGCGGCATCACTCGCCGGGCAGGCGCCGCTTGACCTCATGCCGCACGCTGCGGCCTTCCACCAAGTGAAAAACTTCTTCCGCCAGATTCTTGGCATGATCGCCGGCACGTTCGAAAGCCTGGGCAATAAACAAGAGACTGGTACTGTACTCACGACGCCGTCGATCCGTGCTCTCCAAGTGGCGGTGGAACACCGCGCGGCAAGTGTGGTCGATGCGCGAATCAGTCTGCAACACCCAGTTTGCCGCCTCGATGTCTCGATCGACAAAACCTTGATGGATCCGTTCCATCATCTGCTCCACGATTTCGGCCATTTCTCGCATGTCCCGGCTGTCTTCGCGCGACAGGTGTGCGGTGATGCCTTGCAATCGCTTCGCGATCGACCAGAGCAGATCTCCGATGCGTTCCAGATCAATAATGAACTTCAGGCAAGCCAGTAGTTCTCGCGCTTCGGCCTCGGTGACTTCGGTGATGGCTCGGGTAATCTTCTCGTCGATTTTACGTTCAATCCGGTCTAGTTCCTTCTCACAGTCCTTGACCGCAAGAAAAGCCATTTTCGACGATTCACCGACGAACTCACGGACGTTGAAAGCGGAATCTTTGGCCACCAGACAGGCTTGCCGGATTAGATCGGTCAGCTCTCTTGTAGACTCCAAGTCTTTCGTGGCTACGCGTTTCACATCAATCCTCGTTGCCGACAACCCCCCGACGCCAACATTCTCTCCGATTCTACTTGAGCGCGGGCTGACGAAACCACGTGACCGGTACACCTTGAGTGAAGACCACTCGCCGGGGCGTCGACTAATCGTAACTTCGTCAGGAACCAAGCTGGGCTCTAGTCAGAAGCGCGATCATCGTGCACTCTGCCGCTATGCGTGGTGGTGATAGGCGTAGTGGAGACCTACGTTTGCTCACAGGCTGGGCAGCGGGGCGGTCGGATAAGCCATCCCCGAAGTTCTTCCGGCTGGCGCATCTTCGCAGACTGCGGGGGTGCGAACAAGTCGCAGCAGTCTGCTACCGGATCCGCGGGGGTGGCATCGAATTCCTCCTGGTTCGAACCCGTGGCGGACGCTGGACTTTCCCCAAGGGTAGGGCCGAACCGGGGCTAACACACGCCCAAGCCGCCGCCCTCGAGGCATTCGAAGAAGCTGGAGTTCATGGACGGATGGAGGAAGCTTCATTCACGCGTTACTTCCGGCGAAAGCCTGGGGACCTGCGAAATTCGGTCCGAAGATCTGGCGAAAAACAGCTCGCGGTCAGCGCTCACCTTTGCGAGGTCTCTCGGCTCGATCCACCACCAGAATTTGGCCGAAATCCTACCTGGTTTTCTCCCGACAAGGCGAAGCGGTGTCTCCGGGAAGAGCGGACTTCCGAATATGGCGCCGAGCTTGCTCGGGTGGTCGACCGTGCCCTAACCCGCATCCTGCGATTACGCAGCGGAACTGGCCCTGTAGCTGATTTGGCGGAGAAAGAAAAGCCGCGAAAAGACGGGCTGCAAAAAGTGCAATTCATTGACAGTGGCCGGCGACCGACTCTCAAGGCATTAGGAAGCGGCCGCCAGTCGACGAAGAATTGAAGAATTCTGCTGCACCATTTTGACCCTGCATCGGGCAGTCGCTCATGCCCACCGGGCGATCGCCAAGCGGCCAATAATACTTACGCTGCGATTCCTTTATCGGCCGGAGGTAGTTTGTCGCCGTGCACCATTTTTGGGTAATTGACCCGGTTTTGGCCCCCAACGTAGTGTTGACAATCTGCGCCGAACATCGCCCGTTTTCGTCCCGCGTCACAACACCCCCAACGGGAGGCACGGGGTAATGGCATGGCTAGGCAAAGCGCTAAACTCGCGATTGTTCGCGGCCCGATCGGAGAGGCCCACAGTGTCATCAGCCCTGTAGAAGCGGAAATACAGGCCTTCGAAAATGAGATAGCCGGCAGTCGCGATCCATCAGTACCGGCGTTCCTGAAGCATGTGGTGGACCAGGTTTGCTCGCTGATGCACGCCGATGGCGTTGCAGTGGCCGTCTGCGATCAACAGGGCGTAGTTTGCCTTGCCAGTACGGGCGACGCGCCCGAGGTCGGTTCACGGCTTCGCCAGGACTCTGCACTCACCAGGGCGTGCTTTGAAACCGGGCAGGTGGTGATCTGTGATGACACTGAGACAGATTATCGCGTAGCCCGTGAGATTGCTAAGGATTTGCGGATGCGTTCCGCGGTCGTTGTACCACTCCGAACGCGAAACAAGATTTTGGGCGTTCTAGAGGTACTTTCCTCCGGGGCGTTTGCTTTCGATCGATATCAAGTCGCCAGTTTGGAGAGGATTGCTGACGTCTTGGGACCGGCTTTAGGCTCCGTGCGAGCGGAGGAGCCTGGAGAGCCGAGGTCCAACAGGCGTAGGCATCTGGTTGTTGCAGCGGTTCTTTTGTTGCTCATATGTCTTTCATTCTTTGCGGTGTTGAATCGCCGCCACAGCAGAGCGCCTTCAGCATCGCCAACGACGCCGACCGCAGCTCCGGTGAGACCAACCCAGCCGACGCCAGAACAGCAAATGACGCAGGCTGAGGCTACTGAAGCGCCGCCGGGGACGTCTCACAGTTCATCGCCCGCTGATCTTTCTGCAACAAAGACTTCGTCGTCTTCGCCCGCCCCTTCGCTGAGCGCGGAATCGACCGCGGCTAAACCTGAAAAGCAGTTAACGAAGGAAGGTAAAGCGCTGGAAGTCGTTCGCCCATCAATTCCGGCACTCGTGATTCTGGGAGCTCCCCCGGGAGCACAGATTTTTGTCGATGACCATCCAGTCGCTTCAATCAATTCCAACGGCCAGGCAAGCATTTTGACGCTTGCTGCCGGCCCACACCGATTGCAGCTGAAACTCAACGGTTATCTGGACTACGACCAGGGCATCGAGGTAAGGGCCGACCGGACCTCTACCGTTACGGCTAAGCTCGAACCCTCCCAACTACCGATTTCATCTGCCTCCATGATTGCTCCTATTGTTGCCGTCGCGCCAGCGATGCCAACACCAGTTGTAACAATGCGCTCCGCCCTCCCCGATTTCGTCCTGGCACGCACCCTCAAAGGCCATTCCGGCTGGGTGACTACGATGGCGTTCAGTCCGGACGGGCAGCGACTCGCTACCGGAAGTTGGGACCAAACAGTCAAGCTCTGGGAGGTTTCGACTGGAGAACAAGTGAGCACCGTTGCGAAAAAAAACAAGGAAATCCAGGCATTGGCGTTCAGCCGGGACGGACGCTGGCTGGCCACCGAGAATTCGTCGAACACCGTGACCCTGCGGGACGCCGCGACCGGCCAGGACGTTCGCACGTTGCCGAGTGACAAGCCTCTCGGACCGTTAGGCAGCAATTGGGTCTACTCCATTGCTTTCAGTCCCGATGGGCGATGGCTGGCAACGGGCGTGGACGACAAGACCGTGAGGATGTGGGACGTCAATAGTGGAGCTAAGGTGCGTGACTTCACGACATCACGGCGGCGAATAACCTACATCGCATTTAGCCCCGACAGCAGCCTTCTCGCCTCCGGGGACGATGACAAGACCATTCGGATATGGGATGTCGCTAGCGGTCAAGAGTTACGAAAGCTGAGTGGTCACCGGAAATCGATCTATGCAGTTGCTTTCAGTCCCAACGGGCGTTTGCTGGCGTCGGCGAGCGGAGACAAGAGCGTAAGGCTTTGGGACGTTGACAGCGGACGCGAGATCCATACCCTGACCGGTCATGGGAATGTTGTGACTAGCTTGGCTTTCAGTCCCGACGGGCGTTGGCTGGTTTCGGGCAGTTGGGACAAGACCATCAAGATCTGGGAAGTAGAGACAGGACGAGAAGTACGAACTTTGGCCGGGCACGACCAGCCCGTCTATTCCCTCGCATTTGATTCTCATGGGCGCTGGCTTGCGTCGGGAAGCGAAGACGGCACGATTAAGCTTTGGCGATTAACTGAATTGACCGGCGAAAGCAGACTGCCCTGAGACATCCGGGAAATCGCAGGAGAAGATTATGTCGAACCAAACACATCACGATAAATTTCGGTCGGCCGCGGAAAAGATCAAAGGTGCCCTGGCGTCGGTGTTGATGGCTATTATGGTGTCTGGAGTCAGTGCTCGTGTGGCTTCGGCTCAGAGTCTTAATTGGGAGGGGCAGGATGGTGTCTTCATTACTCCGCTGGCCTATTCTGTTCCCACCGGCTCTGCCCCAGTCAGCTTCCCGGTAGTTTCCTACCACTTCCTGGACGCTGGTCCCGTTCTCGGCAGATTCCACCAGGTGTCCATAAGCATGGGAGCTTTCAACCGGCTTGAGTTCGGATACACCGCAAGTCTCCATCAGGACGGCAACACTGCGGGCTTAAGCGATCTGTGGAGTGGCCACTTCAACATTGTTCACGGGAAACTCAATCTGATCAGGGAACGGCGAAGCTTGCTGCCAGCTTTGTCGGTGGGCTTCGTGGCACGCGCCGGGGTGCGAAATGTGGGTGGCGTGATTCAGGGCAAGGACACCAACAATCAGGACTTCTACGCCGTCGCCACCAAGACGTTTACCGGGATTCGCAAGCTGCCTTTGGTTTTCAACGCTGGCTTTAAGGCCACCAACGCGTCGTTGCTTGGGCTTGCGGGCAACGCTCCTGCCTACTACGGCCGGGGATTCGGTGCATTTGCTTTTGCGTTCACAGGTCCTGGGAGGAGCACCATCCTGCTGGCCTCTGAGGTCATGCAGCAACCGCGGAAGATTGAAGGCCTTCCCGGCGCGGTCATACCGACCACGCTTACGTATGCCGTCCGGATCGTACCTTCCGGCGCTCTACCATTGCGTGGTTGGGGAGTGGAGTCTCCCAAGCTCACCATCGACTTTGGAGTAGCCCAGGCGGCCGGCAACATTATGCCAGGCGTGGATCTGCAAGCTCGGCATCAATTCGCGTTTGGTATTTCTTACGGCTTCTAGCCACCGGAAATCTACCGCGAGGCCAATCACGAAATACTAGGGGCATTCCTTGTCTCCATCGTCGCCTTCCGCCAGTTGCGAGGAACTAAGACAATTAATCTAAACATACGCACCGATCGCTGCGGCTGGACAATGGATTCGGGATGGACCGCATTGGTGGACGGACAACCATCAAGCGCCGTAAACTCGCTCGCTCTGCTGGATCTGTTCAGATTGTGGCGACCAGAGCTGATACCCGATGGGAGAAATATTCTTCATAACAAAAGTAAGGTCATGAAACCACTGGTTTCTCCGACGGCGAAGGAACCGAATGTCTTGATGAATCGCGCGTACATCGGCGCACTGTTTCTCGCTACCGCCGTTCTGGGCCTTGGAGTGGGTCTCATTCGGGCGGAACGAAGCATAGAACGGTGACCCGCGCGGCCCGCGGCGGGAGAACAAAATGATTGCACCAACAGAAATAACGCAAAGAGCCGACCTGCGCGATTCTCTCGCAGCCGAGCGGACCTTCCTTGCCTGGATTCGCACCGGTCTGGCCTTGATGGGATTTGGGTTTGTTGTGGCGCGATTCGGTCTTTACCTGGAGCAATTCCAGTTCATCGAGCATTTGCCACGTGCACCTTCTTACGGCGTCTCGATTTGGTTTGGCATAGCGCTGATCGCAGTCGGGGTGATCGTGTATTTCCTATCCGCCTGGCATCATCTTCGATTGATTCGGGAGTTGAATCAGGGGGGACCAGTACCTGCTCGCCCATCGACCCACGCTGTGCTGATTGCTTTGTTCCTGGCTTTGCTTGGACTAGCGATGGTGATCTTCCTGGTTTCCGTACACGGCTCCGCGAATCAACAGTCCGAAAATCGTAATTCTAACGAGGAGACATCCATGACACCGCCAACAATGACACCTACAAACAAAGGAATCATCGACAAGCCGAGCAATCACTCGATCGAGCAGACCGTGGATAGGCTTAAGAATATTCTGCAATCGAAAGGGGTCACTCTGTTTGCCCTGATCGACCACAGTGGAGAAGCGGAAAAAGTAGGAATGAAAATGCCTCCCACCAAGCTGCTCATCTTTGGCAGCCCGAAAGCTGGTACTCCTCTAATGCTGGCTGCTCCCAGTATCGCCATCGATTTGCCGCTTAAGATTTTGATCTGGGAAGACGCCCAAGGAAAGGTTTGGGTCAGCTACAACAGCCCTGCGTATTTGCAGGAACGGCACGGCCTGCCACAGGATCTTCTGCAAAACATTTCTGTAGTGGAAGCATTGGCAGCTAAGGCGGCGGAGTAACTCCGGCAGCTCAGGGTTATTGTGCTTGGATAATTTTAATTGGAGGTAGACCGATGGATCCTACGCCAGTTGAGAGCGCAACAGAACGAGTTTGATTTCTGCATACAGGAGACAATATGTCGATTCGTCCAGTTAAACGTCTCATTAAATCGAAGCCCACTCTCGAAGGTGCCGGCGTGCATCTACGCCGCGCCTTCGGCTTTGGCACCACGAAGGACTTCGACCCGTTCCTCTTGCTCGACGATTTCCGAAATGATGTTCCGGAGGACTATCAGGCGGGCTTTCCCTGGCATCCTCATCGCGGGATCGAGACCATCACCTACGTTCTTGCTGGAACCGTGGAGCACGGCGACAGCATGGGAAATCACGGCGCCATCGCCGCCGGCGACGTACAGTGGATGACTGCGGGGAGCGGGATCATCCATCAAGAGATGCCAAAGGGCGATCACGTTGGGCGGATGCACGGGTTCCAGTTATGGGCGAATCTTCCTGCTACGCTCAAAATGACTGCGCCGCGCTACCAGGAAGTAAAGGCGCTGGATATCCCCGAGATCAAGGATGATGACGGCACCCATGTGCGGGTAGTCTGCGGAAAGTTCTGGGGAAAGACTGGCCCCGTGGAAGGGATTGCCGCCGAGCCAATCTACCTCGACGTTTCGGTGTCGCCTGGCAGAAGAAAGACGCTACCGGTGGAAACGACCCGTCATGCCTTCGCCTATGTCTTTGCCGGAGCCGGAAAATTCTGCAACGCATCGGGTCCGCTCGCCGTGCCGACAGAAGCCGTGAAATGGCTGGACACGACGCCTCCAGTCGAGGCCGACAACCGCTCGCTCATCGTCTTTGATCGAGGCGACGAGGTCACGGTGCAGGCGGGCGACGACGGGATCCGCTTCCTGCTGGTCTCAGGCAAACCTCTTGAAGAGCCCGTAGCGTGGTATGGCCCCATCGTCATGAATACACAGGAAGAGCTAAGGCAGGCATTTGCGGAACTCCAGGAGGGAACGTTCCTGAAGCAAACTTGATCGATAATTTGCCTGGCATCAACGTAGATAGCGGTCACTCGGGTAAAGCTTGGAGAAGGAGATCTTGGTTGAACCTAACTGAGATCACGGCTTTGGGACCGTGCACCATTCCCAGATCCTTATGGTTCACGTAATCCATGAGCTGATAATTGCGGTCCTGCAAGCCGCGTAACTCGATCGATCCGTTCCAGTGGCGGGAGAAGAAGGCGTAGTACATCGCTTCGCCTTTGCGGATCGCGTGAGCTTCGGGATGATCGAAACCGATGTCATAGAGCGCCCCGAGGTACTCTCCCCGGGAAAGCATTTTGTCTTTGTAGATTTGTATCCACTGCTCAAAGATCCTTTCGCGCTGCGGCGTCAGATCTGAGGTACTGCGTTTCTTCACCAGATTCGGAAGCACGAACTGAGTGCCCACAACCCCGCCCACGCCAACGGTAGAAGCGAAATCAATCGCTCCGTCGCTCAGCTCGACATGGTCCCCAAAATACGGGATATCGTTGCCCATGAGCGCTTTCAACGTCTTTCCCTTGGTACGGATCTGAAATGAACTTTCCGGATCGGATGCCACTGACATATTGAAATGTGGCATGGTGAAGAACGAATACGCCGTACCGCAGGGACAAAACTCTACCAGCGCGTCCGCCTTCACCCCGCGCGCGGTTTCGTAGAGCTCACGGAAGAAATCGGGTAGTGCCTCGACCGAGTCCTCCGGACGTTTGTGGTGGTGTGCGGGGTTATAGCAGCGGGGCACTCCGTTCATGTGTTGGCCGTCCAGCTTGAGGCCATCGAATCCCCATTCGCCCAGGATTTTTCGTACCAGCGCTTTTTGGTTTTCCACCACGCTGCGGTCCGCAGGGCACAAGTACACTGAATTCCACCAGGAAATCTTTCGCCTGGATCCGTCGCGGTTCAGAAGCACAAAATCCGGATGCTCTTTGAGCAGCTGTGAATCCGGGACCGCGCTCAACGGAGACCACCACAGTTGCGCTTTGAAGCCCTCCTGATGAATGCGATCGACCAGGGCTTTCATGTCGGCGTCGCCGTGGGGGAACTTCTTGGGGTCGAGGGCCCAATCACCGTAGTTGTTCTGCCAACCGTCGTCCAGAGTGACCCATGAAAATCCCAATTTCTTGACCGTCGGAAGCGTGTCATATACCTGTTTGAGCTGGACGGAACGGCCATATCCCCACGCGCACCAGATCGGTCCATAGGCGGTGTCGGGCGCAGAAGCCATTTGAAATCCCTGGCGCATCATCAGGCGGCGGTATTCCGTGAGCGTGCGGAAATAGTCCCCTTGATGTACTGAAACGAAGGTGCGCAGGGTGTGAAAGGACTCTCCGGGTTCTAGAGTTCGCTCCCGAGTTGAGCGAACGGCAACGCGAGCATGACGCGAGTCTGACATGGCAACTGGAAGCGAGACCAGCCGTGGCACAGGCTCTACATGGCCAACCGCGATGCCAAAGTCTTTGCTCCACACGTCCACGACCGGAGTGCCTCCGCCATAATCACTCGCATTCATGCCGAGGTAATTTTGCTGCCGGAATCCGGGACGCAGGGGAAGGATCCAGTTGGGCCGCTTCTTGTACGATCCACTCTGGTAGGACCAGAAGGCGGGAGCGGAAGCAGACTGCGGCGCCTGGATCAAATAGGAGTTATTACTCCATCCGCGGATTTCCAGCGTGCGGTCGCCGACGTTCGTGTACTCCACTTCCAAGACGGCGATGGAGGGGAAGTCATCATAGATCGTGACTGCTACGGTTTTTCGCAACGATGAAGATTCGCCCGTGAGTAGCAGCCGCTGCCCTTTTCCAAACACGTCAGACATCGGTTCACGATGGCTGGCTGTAAGCGCAAAGTCACTCCAGGTGCGATCAGCGCCAATCGCGGTCTCCGACGCGGAAAAAGAAACTGGGAGCTTCGGGGATCCAGCAAACAGCGGAACAACGCGGCTATGCAGCTTGCGGTCAAATTCGATTATCAAGATCTGGCTTTCGATCTGTAAGTCGGTTGCGGAGTTGGGAGGACCCACGGGGATGGTTTTTTGGTGCGAGCCCTGTCCAGAGTTCCAGTCGGTCGCCGCCAGCCCCAGCAGAGCGCAACAGGCTAGCGTAATTTTCCGCGCGGTCCTCATTATCGAAGCGTAACATCCATTCTTTTTCTCTACTCGGAGCGCCTGGCCCGATCAAGATCGCTTCTTTATTCGGCGCCCGAATTGCAGTATATTGCGAACGGTTACCAACAGTTACTTTTACTTTCGTTTGCTTGAGGTTGTCAAGATGTCAAAACCAGAGCCAGGGAGAGCTCGCCCTCTATGGCAATCAAACTAAGTGCGACAACTGTCCTGTTTCTGACCCTCCTGGCGCGGTCCGTTGCCGCCGTACAGGGGTCTCCCCAATCGCCACAACAATCCCAGGGCTCCATCGGCTACAAGTCTGCGGCAGATGCCGACCAGAAGAAGACCCTGCTGCTGAAGGATTTTCACCCCGTTTCCATGCTGCACGCGGAGGCACACAGTGTGGATCGTGCCAAGTACTACGTGATCGACGTACACAATCACACCAACGATGCCATGCGCATCGAGGAGCATTTGCCACCTCAACGCGTGATCGAGATCATGAACAACACCAATGTGAAGACGGTCGTGATCCTTACCGGCATGTGGGGAGAAAAGCTGCAGCGCGTCATCGACGAAATGGTCAAACCATATCCTGGACGCTTCATTGTTTTTAGCCAAATCGACTGGAGCAAGATCGACGACCCGAACTTCAGTCAAGAGATGGTCGGGCAGCTAGACGATGCCGTGGCACGAGGAGCGCGCGGCTTGAAACAGCTAAAGGACCTGGGCCTTAGCATCCGCGACGAAACGGGGAAGCTGGTTGCGGTCGATGACCCGCGGCTTGATCCCATCTGGGAAGAATGCGGACGGCTGGGCATTCCGGTTTCCATTCATGTCACCGATCCCGAGGCATTCTTTCATCCCTTGGACAACACAAATGAGCGCTATGAGGAACTGACGGAACATCCGGATTGGAGCTTTTATGGATCACGGTTCCCTAGCAAAGAATCGATTCTGGCGGCGCGTGACCGCATGTTTGCAAAACATCCGCATACGACCTTTGTTGCTCTGCATATGGCGAACTGGCCAGAAAATCTTGACTCTGTTTCCCATCTGCTGGATACGCTGCCCAACGTTATGGTGGAATTCGGGGCTCGTGAAGCGGAACTGGGTCGCCAGCCTCACCGTGCTCGCGAGTTCTTTCTCAAGTATCAGGATCGCATCATGTTCGGCACCGACAATGGTATGGACGAGGCCATGTATCGCAACCATTTTCGCTGGTTGGAAACTGGGGATGAGTACTTTGACTATTGGGGGTATCCGGGGCAGGGCCGCTGGAAGATTTACGGCTTGGAACTGCCAGACGATGTCCTGGAAAAGATTTACCACAAGAACGCGGAGAGAATGTTTGGGCAATTTCGTGGCGCGGAAAGCGGCAAGAGTAGGTAGGCTTCGCGGGAACCTAGACAACTGTTACTTGGATTCCCGCCTTTTTCAGTGCTGCCATGTCTGACTTGGAGATGCCCCGATCGGTAACCAAATGGTGCACCGCGGATGGTGGCGCAATAGAAGATAGGCTTCGCCGCCCAAACTTGCTGGAGTCGCATACTGCTACAGCGACTCTGGCCACCTCCATCATGACCCGATTGACTTTGGCTTCGAGCAAGTTCGGCGTACTCAGTCCGTAGTGCATATCGAAGCCATCGACGCCCAGGAAAAGAATGTCAGCATTGAGACGGCGCAAGGTCTCTTCTGCGATGGGCCCCACCAGAGAGAATGAATTCTTTCTCAGCGTCCCGCCAGTCAAAATCACCTCGAGAGACGATCCCGAGAGTTCTGCAGCAATGTTCACCGCGTTGGTGATTATGGTGAGGCTTTCGAATTTACGGAGAGCCCGTGCGATCGCAGTGGTGGTGGTCCCTGAATCCAGCACCACAACTTGCCCTTCTTTCACCATGCGAGCGGCGGCAGCAGCGATTTGCAGTTTCTCCTTGCGATGCAGCTTCTCCTTTTCCCGCAACGTGGGATCTTCCAGGGCACTCTCCCTTGCCGGCAGTGCTCCGCCGTGTGTCCGGTGGATGCGGCCTTGCCCCTGGAGAATGTCCAAATCTTTTCGAATCGTGACCTGGGAGGTGCGGAATTGCTTCGCCAAATCTCCCACCAGCACGCGGCCGTCCTCATTTAAAATCTGTACGATTAATCTGCGCCGCTCTTCATTCAGCACAAGTCCGCTCCGGTTCGAGGCTGCAGGGTGGCTTGAGCTTCCCAGCACCTAAATCCCATACGCTTGGATCCCGGGCCGCATTTTACGCTTGACAGGCCACCGCAAACGAAAGTAAAAGTCTTTAAACGAAAGAATACGAAACCTAGCGGCATTGCCGCGGGAGGCCCCAATGCGAGTCCCAGGCGTTCGGTACCTACCAGTTTCGTTTCACTTGGTTTCCACTCTTGGCCTTCTCCTTCTTCTGCAGCAGTCGCTCCTGGGGCAGGCCAGTTACCAAGCCCAGATTCGGGGCATCGTATCAGATGCCGCCGGAGCCGTGCTGCCGAATGCCACGGTCACCATTACGGAGGTCGGCACCAATGTTTCGCAGACCAGCAAGACCAGCGACTCGGGAGCGTACATTTTGCGCGCCCTTCGACCCTCCACCTACGCGGTCAGGGCGGAAGCGTCCGGCTTCGGGGGTGTAGAGAAGAAAGATGTAGTTCTGGAAGTCGGTCAAGAAACCAGCTTGAACTTCACGCTTCGGCCCGCAGGTACTTCGACGAAGGTGCAGGTCACGGAAGTGGCGCCGCCGCTGCTGGACACTGAAAGCGCCACTCTGGGGACGGAGGTGACCAACCAATACGTGAAAGAAATCCCGCTCCTGAACCGCAACTTTTTCGGCCTGGTCTTTCTGAACGCTGGCGTGAGTGAAGCCTCTGGATCGGGAACCGCCGACAATTATCCCTCCGGCACAAACTTCGTCTCCAACGGCCAGCGCAACGCCACGGCCGAGATTCGGCTGGACGGCGCGCTCATCAGTGCTCCAGAACAGGGAGAAGGTGGGAATTCCAACGTGTATTACGAACCGTCGGTGGAAGCAGTGCAAGAATTCAAAGTCCAAAGTAGCAGCTTCGCTGCGGAATTCGGAAGCAACGGCGGCACCGTCGTAAACATGGCTTTGAAAAGCGGCACCAATAGTTTCCATGGCACCGCCTGGTGGTTTGGCCAACGGAGTTGGCTTGACGCTAACGATTTCTTCAGCAACCAGGCTGGATTGCCGCGACCCGATCACTCTCGCAATCAGTATGGCATTTCCCTGGGAGGACCAATCCGCAAGAACAAAACATTTTTCTTCGTTGATATTGAGCGGGTGCTGGAAAACGATCCTGTGAACATCGTCGCAACTGTGCCCATGCCAGCCGAGCGCCAGGGGGACTTCTCACAAACTCTGATTACCGATCCAAGTTCGGGAAATGTTGTTCCAGACTTGATCTTCAACCCTGTTCCGCCAGGCGGCGTTCCGACCGGAGTACGTCCCGCATTTCCCAACAATAAGATCGATCCGAAGTTGCAAGACGCCATCGGGCAAAAGATTCTTGCACTCTATCCGTTACCCAATCAACCCGGCGGGGCCGACGGCACCAACAACTTCCGCGACAATACGATCTCGCGGACAAAGTCTCTGCAGTTCGATGTGAAGCTTGACGAACAACTCTCCAACAGCACTCACCTGGCTGGGCGATACAGCCATGCTCACTCTTCGAATGCCGTACCGACGATTTTTGGAGACGGCGAGTTCAATGACGGACTCAATCAACTCACGACCGTGAACAATGGAGGTCTGCAGTACGACAGGACACTCAAACCGACGTTGCTTCTAACTGCCCGCTTTGCCGTCGACCGCGTCACTGCGCCTGGCACCAACAATAATTATCCTCCTGCTACGCAAGTTGGATTCCCATCACTCCTGGACGACGCCAACCCCGGTATCTCGCGCATGCCGGCCATTCTGACGGACTCGCCTTGGACTTCGCTTTTCGACCAGTGCTGTGTTGACACCAAATTTGCCCACACGCTGTACTCGTATTCTTCTGCGCTGGCTTGGGTGCGTGGCAAACACAATTTCAAGTTTGGTGGCGAACAGCGCCTCTTCTTCAACAATTTTCAGCAACCGCCATATCCAACCGGCTCCTTTCACTTTGCCCAAAATGTGACCGAAAACGTGATCGGAGCCAACAATCCGGATCAAGGCAATCCCTTTGCCGATATTCTGCTTGGAATTGGTGACACGGGAAGTATCGCGATTTATCCCGAGGTCTTCAACAAGTCAAAAGATACGGCTTTCTATGCCCAGGACGACTGGAAAGTAACCCCGAAACTAACCTTGAATCTTGGCCTGCGCTACGAATGGAGCACGCCCTATACGGAGCGTAACAATCAGCTCCAGTTCAGCGATTTCTCGGGAAATAGCGGAGTCACCGTTCCCGGCCTGCCACTGATTTCCGGCCCTTTGCAGGGAATCACCGAATTCGCAAATTCGAACCATCGCAGCGTCCCCGTGGACCGCAACAACTGGGCGCCACGCTTGGGTTTCGCTTATGCGCTGACGCCGAACACCGTCGTACGGGGCGGTGCTGGCATTTACTACGGGATGAACGTCGCGA
Organism: uncultured Acidobacteriota bacterium; assembly: GCA_963696025.1. Classification (GTDB taxonomy): domain Bacteria; phylum Acidobacteriota; class Terriglobia; order Terriglobales; family Acidobacteriaceae; genus JABCYV01. Next base: position 234,254 of record CAVOII010000007.1, on the reverse strand, counting down.
CAAATTTTCAGTATCCCGGGACCGCTTTCCGCAAAGACGGAGTTGTCTATTTCACCCAGGACAATTTTCAAACTCAATTCGCGACCCTGGAGAATCCCTTTCCCACGGGATTGCCGGCTCCGCAAGGCAAGAAGTATGGGGCCTTGGCCGACTGGGGCTTCGCCAACCTCAACGACCTGGGCACCACTCCCGCGCAAAACGCTGACATCTATCAATGGAGTCTGGGAGTGCAACGGCTACTGCCGGGCCAGTTAGTAGTTTCGGCCGATTACTCAGCGAACCGCAGCACCCATCTGCCGTGGGGAGGAAATGGAGGGATTTGCGGCTGCGGAACAACTACGCGGGATCGTAACTTTATTCCGTCGTCGATTCGCCGACAATACAACACTCTCGATCTCTACAATCAACTGCACAACACTGTGAACAACCCATTCTTTCCGCTCTTTCAGGGGCCAAACGCGATCTTTAACGAACCCGATTCGTTGTATAACAACACACAAATCCCGCTCATCAATCTTTTGCGGCCATATCCGCAATTCGACGGTCCCTTTGAAGCTCTGCCGCTGCTCGAAGCGGAATCTTTCTACAACGCATTGCAGGTCCGCTTCGAGAAACGCGCCAGCCACTACATCAGCTTTGAAGGAGGCTATACCTTTGCGAAGGCCACCGACGATTCTTCGGTCGGCCGCAACGCATTCATCGGTTCTTTCGCCTCCGACAATCCACAGGAACTGGACAATCTAAAAGCTGAGCACTCGATCAGCGCTAATGACGCGACCCATCGCCTGGCAATGGCGATCATTGCAGATTCTCCGATCGGAAGAGGACGGTGGATCGGGCCAAACATGAATCGGTTTCTTGATGGCGTCGTGGGAGGCTGGACGATTGCCACCATTCTCACCTTCCAGACGGGACAGCCCATCGACGTTGGTATGTCGCAGCCCACCCTCGACGACGGCAATCAACGGCCGAACGTCACTTGTAGCCCAGGCAGCGGCGTAAGTGCGCACGCGTCGGCGCTGACCGCATCGTCATCGAACCCCTTGAGCACTTTCAATCTCAACTGCTTTGCTAATCCCGGTTTCGAGCAACCTGGAAACGCACCTCGCTATTTTTCAAACTTGAGGACCGACGGCATCCACAACATTGACCTGTCAATCGAAAAGAGCTTCGTTCCCAAGGAAGGCATGAGATTGGAGGTGCGCGGAGAGTTCTTCAACTTCTTCAACACCCCTCGATTTGCGCCTCCGGATACGCTTTACGGGGATTCGACTTTCGGCCAGATAACTTCCACTGCAATGGGCGCTACGCCGCGTCACGGGCAACTCGGAGTGCGCCTTGAATTCTAGGCACCTGAGAAAACGCGCATATCCAGCGACGCTCGCCTTATTTCTCCTAAGTCCTGCCATGCAGCCCGCCGCCCGGGATCCAGGGGACCAGAATTGGACCAACTATGTGCGCATCGGAGCCTACGGCCTGCAAAGCAACAACGCGGACCAGATTGTGCGCGACGCTCAGGACGGCAAAGTCTTGGGGATCGAGGTGGACAACGACATACCCGGCCGTTATGAGAGCTTTGTGAATCCTGAGGAGAAGCTGAAGGCAATTCGTGCTGTCGCCGAGAGCGCGCATGCGGTGGGCAACCGGGCCTTCGTGTACATCGCGGGAACTGAGTGCATTACCGCTAATGCGGAGAAGACTCCTCACACGCTTGCCAAAGAACATCCTGATTGGTTGCAGCGGATGATTAGTGGAAAGCCCGCAATCTTTGGAGCTGGGACGGCGTTTTGGATCGCGAAGGGAGATGAGGACGTGTGGATCAGTCCTTACGCCCCCGCCTGGCGGAAAACATACATGGAGCGGATAAGGCAGATTGCGGCGACAGGAATCGATGGAATCTATGTGGACATTCCCTACTGGATGACGCACTTCGACGGTTGGGAAGATACCTGGGCCAGCTTTGACGACTATACGGTAGCCGCATTTCAGAAGCAGACCGGATTGGACGCAAAAAAGGAGTTGAAGCTGGGGGACTTCTCTGATGCCAATTTTCGCAAGTGGATTGAATTCAGAATTCAAACCATCACCGATTTCATGCAGGAGATCGACCGGACTGCGAAGTCAGTCAATCCTGCGATCAAAACCATTCCCGAGATTTATCCTGGCATCGAGGAAGAGGTGGTTCGCGTGGGGGCCGACGTTTACAGCTTGTATCCGGTCGTGGATGCCATCGCCCATGAATACGAATTCGGCGCCGGCGATCACATGGCGTCATCCCGAACACCACTGGATTGGTTCAGTTATCAAGTGGGAATGCATTCCTTCCGCGCATTCGCCCAGGGGAAGGCGACTTGGATCCTGAACTACTCTTGGGATGGTGATCCGAAGGCGGATCGCCGCGAGGCGATGATGAACCTCGCAATGTCAGAAATAATGGCTGGAGCGAATTTCTGGGATGCGCCCGGGCACTCGATGGCTGGGTCAAATGATCTTCCTACCCGCAAAAAGATCTTTTTCTGGATCAAAGTCCACGAGAAGACCTTCTACTCATCGCGGACGCCTGTTACCCCGATTGGCGTTTACTTCTCTCCACAGACACGCAACTTCTTTGCCAAGGAATTTATATCTTCTTATCGCGGGATTCTTATTCTACTGATGCAGAAGCACCTCGAGTTTCAGGTTGTCACCCCACGCACACTCGCGGACTTCCAGGGAGAAACTCTGATTCTGCCCGATGTGCGAATTCTGAGCGACAGCGAGAAGACTTGGTTGGCTAAATATGTCGAGGGCAACAGAGTGCTGGCGATTACAGGGGAAGATGACACGGGGCTTGGGAACCAGGCAAATATAGTCCGCTTCACTAAGTGCCCCGGAAAAGGCTACAGTGCGGCCCTGCGAAAGGATTTCACTGCGGCAACCCCTGATCGGGAGCACGAATTTCTTGCAAGCCTGAAGGCTAAACCCGCGGTTCGCGTGCTAGCTTCCCCCAAGATTGCAACATCGATCGCCCGGGTTGACGGAAAGCCGCACGTATTCCTGGCAAACTTTGCCGGGTTACGCGGGAGAGTAAATCCAATCCAGACGCCACAAATCGGTGTCCAGGTAACAATCGCCGGAGCCACCAAGGGCGGCGGCGGATTCTTTTTGCCATTTCTTGGAGACGTAAAGCACCTGAACGGAGAAGTCGGGGATGACAGAGTCACGTTCACACTGCCCACGATCGAGAAGGGCGCCGTATTTTGGTACGAGCCGTAATGCCGAGCCGATTTGTGAACAATGCCATGTGTCTTTCATCGAGGAGTTGAGTTTAGGGTGAATACGCTTTCCGAAATCTTGAACCTCGCGTTCGCGGAGAAGAAAACTCGGGGACTGCTGCACACTCCTGCGGAGATCGCCCAGCAGCCCGATACCTGGCATTCGACATTCGAGTTGTTTGGCAGAAAGCGCGCAGAGATCAAGGACTTTCGGGCGGCTGCTGGTTTTGGAAAGAAGCCTGGCTCCCCTCCAACTGTTTTTCTGGTGGGCGCCGGAACCTCGGACTACATAGGGCAGTCCCTCTCTTTCCTCCTTCGCAAGGCTTGGCAGTGCGAGGTCGCCGCGGTCCCGAGTACCGACCTTCTGACCCATCTCGATGAGCTGATTATGCCGCAGCAGGAATACCTCTGGATTTCGTTCTCGCGTTCGGGAGACAGCCCCGAGGGAGTGGCCGTTCTAGAAGAGATCTGCGACAGGCGTCCTGATATTCGCCACCTGGTGATTTCTTGCAACGCCAACGGGCGGATGGTTCGTGACCATGTGGGCAAACCTGAAGTATTGGGTATCTGCTTGGACGATGCTGTCAACGACCGCGGATTGGCGATGACTAGTTCGTTCTCCAACATGGTGGTCTTCGGTCAGTGCCTGGCTCATGTTGACAATTTGGAGACGTACGAACCGGTGCTGTCACAACTGGTTCAAGCCGGAAGAAGCTTTCTACCGATCGCCGCTGATTGCGCCGCAGGGCTCGCTAAGGAGCCGTATACCAAGGCTTGTTTTGTCGGCTCCGGGCCATTGAGGGCGGTGGCCAGGGAATCTGCCCTTAAGCTGTTGGAGTTGACCGCGGGCAAAGTGGTGACCATGTCAGAATCTGCTTTGGGCCTTCGCCATGGCCCCATGGCAGCCTTGGATCAGGACACCGTCTTAGTGTGTTTCCTCTCGGGCAATCGCCGAGTGCAAGAGTATGAGCGAGAGTTACTTCGGGAGATTGGAAGCAAGCGGCTGGTCAAGACTCGAGTCGTAGTCGCTGGCAGTGAACCCTCGGGAATAAGCTCCTTCTCGGAGTATGATCTCGCTCCGGCTACGCCATTCGCTCTGGCTGACGACTATCGCCCTCCGCTGGACATCATCTTCGGACAATTGCTGGGTTTGTTTTTCTCGCTGCAATGGAACCTGCAGCCTGACTGTCCAAGTCCAAACGGCGCCATAAGCCGTGTGGTGCAGAACGTTAGCATTCACTCCTGACCCGAAGAGTTCTGACCAGAGCATGCGAAAGGGCTATACGAAATGATTGACGTTTGCGTCGTGGGCGAACTCAACCTGGATCTCATCCTATACGGTTTGCCCAAAGACCTGGTGCTGGACCGGGAGCACTTGGCCAGCGGTCTCGCATTCACGTTGGGGAGTTCGTCGGCAATCTTCGCCCACAACTTGTGCGCACTCGGAACCCAAGTCGGTTTTATCTCGAAAATCGGCGGAGACGCTCTTGGGAAAATGGCCGCGGAGCGGCTTTCCACCGCGGGGGTCGATATCAGCCGGGTGAAGTGTGGAATCGGCAAGACATCCACCGGGCTCACCGTCGTGCTGCCACGAACCCAGCACCGCTATATTTTGACATACCCAGGAACGATGTTTGAGATGCAGTACTCCGACATCGATATGGATTACGTCCGGACAGCCCGCCATTTACATCTTTCTTCGTTCTATCTGCACCGCGCCCTTCGTCCACGAATCCTGAACTTGTTTCAGCAGGCGAAGGAAGCCGGTCTCACGACATCGCTCGACACTAACGATGATCCGGAAAACCTGTGGGAACGTGACTTGCTCGAGGTCTTGAAATACGTCGATGTCTTTTTCCCCAACGATCGCGAGGCGAAAAAGATTGCGCGCAATGACGATCTTGCGCAGGCTCTCAACCTTCTGGCGGGACTGGCCAAGGTTGTCGTCGTGAAACGCGGTTCGGGATCTGCCATATGCCGCTCCGGCAACGAACAGTGGAGTCTGGCGCCGCCGCCGGTCAAGATAGTCGACGATGTTGGCGCCGGGGACACCTTTGATGCGGGCTTCATTCACTCGTACCTGCGCGGAGCGACACTGGAGGATTGCCTGGCTTTCGCCAACATCGGGGCTGCGTATTCCATAACTAGGGAGGGAGGTACGGAAGCATTTCGAGACCGCAGCGGACTGCTGAGCTTCATGCGCCAGCAATGGAACTTGACTGGCAGAGAGAAATTGCCCCTGGATGGCTAGCAGACCAATTCATTGTTGTTCTATGGGCCGCTAACAATCGCGGAGTCGCGCTTAGGGCCGGAGGTTTGCACAACAGTCACGTCCCTCGTTCTGTATGGAACCGCTTTGCCGCCGTGAACTCTGCATTCACTGGCAATATTCCAGAGGTACATGGCGGCATAAGCGCGCCACGGGCGCCAGGCCTCGGCGCGTTGCTCAAGCTCACGAGAACTTCCCATAGACAGAGCGCGTAGAAGACCGAGGTCACCCGACGGAAAGGCGTCTGGCTCTCCAAGCGCTCGCATCGCGACGTATTGTGCCGTCCATTTTCCGATGCCAGGGATTTCACATAGGCGAGCCAGGAAAGCATCTGAGTCGACGATCCCTTCAAAGTTGATCCTCCCATCGCTAACAGCCCGGGCCAGGGTTCGAATGGTCTCGGCTCGCGCCTTGGGCAAGCCGATGCTGGCAAGATTGGCGTCGGCAAGAATCTCGGGCGGAGGAAAGAGATGAGTCAGGCCGCGTGCAATATCGAAAGCCTGGCCAAAGGTGCTTACAATGCGGCCTGCAAGCGCAGTCGCGCCTTTAACCGTGATCTGCTGGCCGAGAATCGCTCGGATCGAAAGTTCGAAACCATTCCAGCAACCAGGGACGCGTAAGCCTGGATCAGCCTCGACTCGCGCTGCTAAGATGGGGTCGGTTCTTAGACTTCGCACGATCGACGCCCAATCCGCGTTCAAATCAAACATGGCCCGCACGCGCTCAATTATGAAGAAGAGCGAGCGGGGATCGTCAAACTGGACCCGCACGACCAGCGTGTTATTCCCTTCGTCAATGGAGACCTCAAAACACCCGTGGTGGGCATTCCAAGAAATGGAGCGGCGATAAGTGCCAAGTTCGACCACTTCGATGCCCGGTGTAGCGCGAGCCGACAGAAACGCCAACATGCCTTTCCAGTGATAGGGTGGTCGGAAGCGAAGACGGAACACGTAGTGGTTCTCTGCCAGATTAGTAGTCTGGCGCGCGAGACGCCGGATTTGAGTGGGCGTTCGATGATAGATTCTGCGGATGTCAGCGTTAAATCGACGTACGCAACCGAAACCCGCAGCCAGTGCGATCTGACTCATCGGTAAGCCGGTCTCGTCAATCAGTTTCTTGGCAAAATGCAGACGGCGCGTGTTAGCGACAGCACTCGGCGTGGCGCCCAGGTGCCGAAGAAACAAACGCCGAAGATGGCGCGAGCTCACTCCCAGCCGCATCGCCAGAACCTCCACACCGCCATCCTCCAGACCGCTCTCACTGATCAGCCGCAGAGCTCGAGAGACTGTATTTGAGGTTCCAAACCAAGCCGGGGTGCCGGGGGAGCATTCCGGCCGGCAACGAAGGCACGGGCGAAAACCGGCCTCAGCCGCTGCTGCCGCCGTCGGATAGTAACGGACGTTGCTCTCGTTACACGTGCGCGCTGGGCAAATCGGACGGCAGTAAATCCTGGTACTCAGCACGGCTATAAAGAACTTGCCGTCAAAGCGCGCATCGCGCGACAGCCTTGCTCGCGAACAGATCTTCCAGTCGAGATTCATATCTCTTGGGAACCGATAATAGTCGATTTTGCCGAATAAACCAGACACTTTCGGACATTGCAAGCTTGATGGCAGCGCAAGTTTCTCTTTGTGAGGCTGAGCGACCGAGCAGCGCAGTGAAGCGTCGAGATCAAGGTCCGAAAAGTTCCAAACTCTCAGGATCGGCGTCCGCAAACGTCCAATGCGCGGGCATCCATTTCGCTATGGTCGCAACTGCTCTCCGTTGCCAGAATTGAGAGGCACAGAGAAGCGCGCGCAGGCGCAGTGAGTTCGACGATAACAGGTACACACCCCACCATGGAGGCAACATGCAATCCAGGATATTGACGTTTATGACTGCGATAGCCCTATTCGCCGCGCTGGCTTTCCCCGTTCGGCTTGCCCAAGCCCAGGAGGAACAAGAGAAAAAAGACAAGCTACCCAAGTACTACGTGTTCAATCTCGGTGCACCAGGCGGTGGGACGACTGCCATGGCCGCCAGCATCAACAATATTGGCTGGGTTGCGGGCGCTGCCTACCAACCGGGAGACACGAGCGAGCACGCCGAACTTTGGCTCGGAGTTCCGCTCGACCTCGGTACCCTCGGAGGTCCCAACAGCGCCGTGGCTTGGCCAAACAAAAACAACAATGGGGAGATCGTCGGAATCGCTGAGACCGCCGATGTGAATCTGTTGAACGAAGACTGGAGTTGCGCCTTGGCAAACTTCCCCACGATCACTAAACACGTCTGTCTCGGGTTCGCGTGGGAGGACGGCGTGATGTCTTCTCTTCCTCCGTTAGCCGGCGGACTAGACAGTTATGCCGCCAGCATCAACAACCTAGGGCAGATCGCTGGGTGGGCCGAGAATGGCGTTCATGACGCAACTTGCGCACCTCCGCAAGTCCTACAGTTCGAGCCTGTCGTCTGGGGGCCGAAACTGGGCGAGATGACGCAACTCCCTCTCCTCTCTGGTGACGTGGACGGAGCTGCCACGGCGGTGAATGACAAAAATCAGGTTGTCGGCATTTCCGGCATTTGCGATCAGGCTGTGGGAAGATTCACCGCCAAGCATGCCGTGCTTTGGCAAAACGGTTCACCGATAAACTTAGGCAACTTTGACGGAGGTGTAGCATGGAACACTCCCACCGCCCTCAATAATCGGGGTCAGGTTGTCGGTTTCGCTAATCTCGCAGATACTCCGAGTGGTGCGTTCAACCCGGTCGCCTTCTTGTGGACCAAAGAGCACCATCTCGAAAAGCTCCTCCCCATTGGAACGGACTCTAACAGCTGGGCCTGGGGTATCAACGAGAATGGGCAGGTAGTGGGGCAGTCATTTGGAGCAAATGATGCGAGAGCGTTCCTTTACGAAGATGGTTTGATGACGGACCTGAATAACCTAATCCAGCCGAATTCTTCCCTGTCTCTCCTCCTGGCCAATGACGTCAACGATCGCGGTGAGATTGTTGGCTATGCCATGGATACCAGCACCGGCTCTATCGTCGCTTTCCTGGCGGTTCCGGTGTCCGGCGGGGGTGAAAGCGCAGCAGCTTCAGCCGCGCGAGCTGAAGGCAGTTCTCAGAAGGTCATTATGCCCGAGAGCATCCGCAGACAGCTGCCCGGATTTAGTCGCTTCGTGGCTGGGTCCACCGGCGCCAAATGACCGCGACAGCGACCGCCAAGGTTTTCGGCCGATTGAAAACATCGCGAGCCGCAACCGAACGAGAGCGGGAAGTTCCTGCTCTCGTTTCTTCACAAGTGTTCTCGCGTGGTGGAAAATTCCGATGTCAAGTCTAAGGCCCTTGCCAAAAGAGGATTATGATGGCACCCAGCAGACTCTCCAAGCAAATGGCAAACTTTGCGAAGAGTACCCGTGCCGCTCCGTTACTTGCGAGCCCGCTGCCTTTTCGGGCTGTGGCCGTTGGCGGAGTTATTGTCGGTGTCCTCGACCTGATTTACGCGATTCTGGTTTATAGTCCTCGCGAACCCATTCTTATCCCACAAACGATTGCCAGCGGCGTGCTCGGCATGAAATCGTACAGCGGTGGCGTTCAAACGGCGGTACTTGGAGTCGCGCTGCACTTCACTATCGCGTTCGGTGCTGCGACCGTTTATTACCTCGCAAGCCGGAAGCTGGCCTTCTTAGTTGATCGAGCAGTCCTGTCCGGTCTCGTGTTCGGTGCGTTGGTCTATCTCTTCATGCATCTGGTTGTACTGCCACTCTCCGCAGTTCACCATCGTCATATGCCGCTGGCATACCAGGTCTGTGAATTCGTCGAGCACTGGTTCTGCGTCGGCTTGCCTATTGCTCTCTCCGTCCGCCACTATTCGCGCACTGCGCCGCGCTCCCTGCCAGTTTGAGCGGTTTCGCCAGCGAGTCTGCCGTTGGGTGCAGCGTCCGCAAACGTCCAACCATTGCCGGTCAACCGAGCTATGGTACGTGACGATGGCAGGCCGGCGCGGGATGTTGCGGCCCATCAATCGTCATGAGTTATCGTCTTCGCCATTGCGTGGAGTGTCCGAAGTGCCTCACTCGATATCTGGTTGCGTCCAGTCCGTATGGCAACGGGTCTTACCTGGTACCCATTCTGGCTGGATCTTGGGAGGCATTTATCCTCTACTGCTCTTGTGGTACGCCGCGGGTCTGCAGCAGATGGAGTTCGAGTGAGTTGAAGCGATATGCCGTCTCGAAGCTAGCCTATGACCGCGGCTACGGTACCCGCGAAGAAATTGCGCCGATAAACAGTAATTGGCAGGCTGCGGAGACCCCGCATACGAGATTACTCAATCTCAATCCGGTCGAAGAAGAGAGAGACTAACCATGCACCGAGTCGGGTTGAAGGTCAGTATTGTTTTCAGTGTGTTCCTCTTCGTAAGAATGCTAGATCCAGTCGCCATGGCGACTGCTGTAACAGACTCCACAAAACCAGCCTCCTGCGCGGCGGACGAATATCACCAGTTCGACTTCTGGGTCGGTGATTGGGACGCGTTTGAGGTCGACGGCACAGTGCCAGTCGCGCACGTCAAAGTGGACCTCATACTTGACAGCTGCGTTTTGCGGGAAGATTACCAAGATACAAACGGACACAAAGGTCAGAGTTTCAGCATCTACGACGCGTCACGAAAGGTCTGGCATCAGAGTTGGGTAACCAATCGAGGCGAGCTGCTTGTCATCGAGGGCGGCATGCAAGCTGGTGAAATGGTTCTGAGCGGAGTGGATCACGCCGCGGGCGGAGCGGAGAGGCACGTCCGTGGAGTCTGGAAGCCTGTGGATGGTAGCGTGCGTGAGACTGCCGTCACCTCTGCCGACAGCGGCAAGACATGGAAACCCTGGTTCGATCTAGTGTTCAGAAAACACAAGCCGTGAGTTGCAGGGGTGCGCACGCGTTAGACATCCAAGGTTGAGTCCTGTTGTGAGAGCGAAGGGTGGTGCTATGAAGATGCAGACATTTTTCCTCGGCGTGTTCGTGTTGGGCATGCTCACAGTGTTTGAAATGAATAGCGCGAACGGGTCTGCCGCCGGCGACCAAAAAACCGTTGCTGCTCTGGATACTGAGTATCAGGAGGCGGTCAAAAGGAATGACGCGGCCAGGATGGATCGCGTCTTAGCTGACAATTTCATCCTGGTAACGGCTTCCGGCAAGACCCACAGCAAAGCAGATTTGCTCAAGGAAGCCCGGGCGGGCAGCACGACCTATGAGCATCAAGAGGACACGGCACAGACCGTTCGCGTTTGGGGCGATACCGCGGTGGTCACTGCTAAGCTATGGGAGAAGGGGACAGAAGACGGAAAGCCGTTCGACCATACGCTATGGTTCAGTGACACTTATGTGCGTACAGCGACCGGCTGGCGATACGCGTTTGGCCAATCGGCATACTGCCAGTGCCAAACGTCCTCAGAGTGAAGTGATGGACTCCGCGCGTCGTTCGTCATACAGCTCAGCTCTCGCCCGAAAACGAGACTGGCAACTCGCATGGCCGATAGACAACCATGATTTCCGTCTTCTCAGTAACTCCTCTCCCGAGCCCCCGTCACGGTATGCTCCCCCCAGTTACATGGCGCCAGTGAGCCGCTTCGAAATATTGGTGGCGTGGAGGACGCCTTTGTCGTCGAAGGTGCCGCGGCAGATCACTCGGTCTCCGTCTTTCACCTGGCTGGCATCAATGGTGTTGACGACTTTGCTGTTGTGCTCCTGACTGACCCATTTCGTCGAGTCGTCGTACACGACAGTCTTGTCGAACCCTGAATTCGTGTGAACCGTAAACATCGATTTATCCTTATCGCTGCGTAGGATCTTACCTTCGACGCGACCCTCCTTCGCCATCTTATCCTTGGCAGGAGCATCCTGAGCGAAAACCAGCGCCGATAACGAGCAGGCAAGTACAGCTGCCAATAACAAAGTGAACAGGCTTTTCACCATTTAAACTTCCTCCTTTGGATAGAACGATTGTGTACTCGGCAACGAAGAATAGCCCTCAGAGTAAAAAAGAACAAGCCCCATTCATGCTTGCCCGATATTCGGCGACCTGCAGCATCACCACCCGGCAACCTCTCGTCAGCCCGGAGAATTGTCTAATACAGCACTTCCTTCTCACCTTTTGTGGCGATGTTTTGCTGAATAATCGCCACGATCTTGTCCCGGCGCACCATCACACCTTTGACTTCATCCTTGCTCAAATAACGCTTGGTTTTTTCCGCCAGCGCGTTGCCATCCAGGGTCTTTAGTTTCTCGAACAACTGGCGGTCACAGTGCATTAGATTCTTAGGGGTCTCCACGTCTTTGGAGAGACGGAATGCGCGGGTGAAATCAATTCTCCAAATCTTCCAGTCCGGGCTGATCAGCAAATTGGTAAGGTTGGGATCTTTGTCGTAGACCAATTGCTGGAAGACGAGGAACTTGTACATCTGCTTGTTCCAAGCGTCTTGATCGGGCGGTTCAATCTTCTGCTTGACGCGCTCCTGTTCATCCATTTTTACCGGTAGCCACCAGCTAAGAGACCCGGTATTTCCTTGCCATTTGCGTTCGACATAGACCGGCATCATGTCGTCCATGCCAAGCAACTCGGCGAGTGCATAGGCGGCGATGTTGTACTTGTAAGAATCTACAAAGTTCAGTTCTACGGTCCCGTTCGCCAGCATTTGCCTGGGTTTTTCTACGTTGATAGGTTGGAACGAGGCGTCGTGGGTCACGGTGCCGTCACTCAGCGTGAGACGCCAGGGGTTGGTAACACCTTTTTCCGACTGCTTGCTGGCTACCACTTTGGCCGTGAGAAGAAATTGTCTGATCTGCTCTTTGGTGAGCGTGGAATCGTCCGACGCTATGACTATCGGTACGCAAGTCAAACAAACGATAACGGCTGCAAGAATCAGTTTTCGATGTTGCAGATGAAGCATGGGCATAGGAATAGCCTCCTCAGACTTCGCCGACGGATCTCCTTACTTTTTGTCATGCCTTAGCGCGCTTTTCACTTTGCTCCAAGCGGGCTTTGGCGGCGCGTGCGGTCTCTCGCAAGAGCGGGTCCGAATCATTCAGACATCGATTCAATTCACATTCCAAAGATATCAATCCGAAGCTACCGATTGCGTATGCTCCGCATGATCGCAGCCAGGGGTCGTCGCTGGTGACTAGCGCCGCCACGGCGTGCTCCTGACTCTCAATCTTGGCGCGCACCAGGCGGTTTGCCAGACGAGCTCGCTCGCCCACCGTGATCTTGCCATCCAGTAACGGCACCAGCATGTCACGCAACTGGGCCTTTAAGACATTGTCGAGAAACTCTAGCGCGTTGTCGTGGACCGATATGCTCTTGGATTTCAACCCTAAATAGGCGCTTTGTACATCCAGGTGGGGATATAACAAGCCCATCAAACGGAAGATGCGCTCTAATTCTTGCTGCATCGATTCCGTCAATGCGCGAGCGACCGGATCTTCACTGCCTTCTGTTGTGCCGAGCTTGTCAAGAATCTGGTATGAGCGGTAGTGCCCGAGAATTTCTGCGGCCAACACCGTCTCCAGCATCTGGACGTCGGTCGCGATTTCAGGGTGGAGGCGGCAGAGCTTGTTGAGGGCGCTGATGGTACGGAAACGCAGAGTAGTGTCGCTTTCCATGAGGTTTTCCATCAGTACTTGCGCCGCCGCTGGCGTCCCAACTTTCACTAGTACCGCAGGAATTTCTCTTCGGGTCTCGATTGCGACCGAGTAGTCGCCAAGATGGTCGCGCAAGGCTCCGACGATGGTGTCGCCCATTTCTCCAAGGGCGATCGCAACTTCCGTGCCGATTTCGCGATTCGACAGGCGATCCAGTAAATCCGGCACCAGCCGCCGCTTGCGTAATTTCCCTACGGATCGAACTGCCTCCCGTACCACTGCGTTGTCAGGATCCGCGAGCAGCGTGGAGAGCAAAGGGTCAAAACAGTCCGGAAGCAGGCCGAGCACCCGAGCCGCTTCCATCCTGGTCCGCTGCCCTTCTACTTCCTGTTCGCCAACCATAGTGGCTAGGATGTGTTTCGCAGCCTCCAGATTCTGGGCTTCGCCGGGCCGGGCCAGGAATGCCACCATGGCCGAGCGTACCGAGAAGCCGGCGAAGTCACCCGCTTCCTCGATTAGCTCCAGCGGGTCTACATGGGCATGGTGGGTCAAGTAAAGAAGCGCCTCTGTACGTACATTCAGGTCGGGGTCGCGAAGCAGCCGTTCCATGTCTGGCCTCACCGTCGTATCTGCGGATGCGGACAGAATAGCGATTGCCTTGCGTCGGACTTCTGGCGAACCGTTCGTCAGCAGGCTTCGGACCACGGGATGCACCGCTCTCTGCCGCTCCACTTCAAACAAGCTCAGCGCGTAAAGGATGTCTTTGGGATCAGAAGCCGAAAGCCCGGTCGCCAGCAGTTCCGCGGTGGAACGGTCTAGGACGGACGTGGAGGCTTGTTCTACGTCGACTCGGTGCTGGGTAATACTTTCCTTCAGGGTCGCTACGTATTGCCGCCGCGCGACTGAAACCGTAATCAGCCACGCTCCGGACAGCAAAATCGCGAGCCAACTTAGTTGCCGCGCCGGCATGTGCAAGGAGGTCGCAAAGATGAGAACGCTCAATCCCGCCAGGCCGTCGCCCAAGCGCCAGATTACGGTATCGATGAACCATTTGACCTGCATCTTCACCCAGGCGGGCAACGGAAGATAGAGCAATTCTGTGGTGGATTTATCAACGGAATAGCGCAGCACTTGGTCGCAGCCTTTCAAGGCGATCGCGGCACCCAACGTCCCCATAATCAATAAGCCCGCCGAACCCAACAACACGGTGAAAGGAAGCACCATGAGCGAAGTACCGATGCCAAACCGGCGCAGAAATCTGGTGGTGAAGAGCAACTGCAACAACAATGAAAGGATTCCGGCATAAAAATTGAAGTTGCCAAACAAGATGGCGAGGGCATCCTTTTTCACCAGGACCTGCTGCGCAATGGCGAGGAATTGCCAGCCCGTCAGCGTGGTCACAAAAGAAGAAATGCAGATTAAGGCGGCAATGGCCCGTAAATATGACGAGGAGAACACCAGCCGCATACTCTGGTGAAGATTCCGTGGGCCAGTGGCGGCGGATCCTCCCGCCACATCCTGCGGTCCGCAGACCGCGGCATGCCCGCTCCGCCAGATCAGGATAACCAGTCCAGCGGTAACTGAGAGAAACAGCGCCATCCCCAGCAGCAAGCTCTCCGTGCCGAATGCTTTGGTGATGGTTTTGGAGAGATAACCGGCAAAGATCCAACCCCCAATAGCGCCACCACCGACCATCCCGAACACACGCTTGGCCTCACGCGTGGTTAGAACGTAATTCGCTACCGTCCAGACCTGGGTGGGCGCCAACACTCCAAAAATCTTTACCCAGATGTAGAAGGCGGGAAACAGCCATGCCAGACCGGAGTGGTAGTGGGTGAGCCACCAGAACAGCCCACAATTGGTGGCGAAAAATAACATGCTGCAGACCACCAGATTGTGCAAGGAAACTCGTCGCGCAATCAGGACATAGCCCGCTACGACCAAAGCCACCAGCACTGAACTGGAAATGTCAGCGTACGCAAGCTGCTTAGCCTGGAACCGGGACAGGAACAAAGCGGCGCCAGCCACTTTGCCGATTACGTAGCAACTGATGACCAGGAACAAGCACGAGCAAAGCAGAGTGCCGCGCCCCAGATCTCCGGAGTGAACGTTAAGAGCGCGCTCAATCCACCGTTTCATCGGCACAAGCCTTTCATCGGTTCGCTCTATCGCGGTGCGCCCGCGGGCTGAGCAACCTCCTCCTTCTGTGCGGGCTCAAGGACCACCTGCTCGTCCATATAGTTGGCCGTGAATGTGGTGTTGTCTTGGATCTGCAGAGCTGATGCGCGGCCACCAGCGTAGTAAGTACTCAGCATGCCAGTGTCGATCAGAAACACTTTGTCGCCAAAACGAGGCCGGATTCGGCCGCCTTTCTGCACCGTGTGTCCCACGACGATCCGTGTCGCTTTGAGCGCGTCGAGGATCTTGCCCATCTGCGCGCTGCCCTCTTCATCGCTCCACTGGTCGTAACCGCGAAACCACAGTGGACCGTCAACTTTCACGCTAAGCCAGTCCGTATAACCGAGGAATTGTATTAGCCTGTTCTGGCGTGGCACATTTGCCGACACCTTTCCCTTTTTTTCCGCCGAAATTTCTGCCAGGACGGCTCCCCTGATTTCCTCAAGGTTGAAAAAAGGCAAAATTATGTCGGCCTCCTGCAGGAATTGTTTGGCGGAATCGAATTGTTTGATCTCGTCACGGATACGAGCGTTAATCCCATCCAGTTTCATCTTGGCCACATTAGGACTGATTCCGCCGTGCAAGAAGATCACTCCACCAATATCGGCTAGAGCCGAATGTTCACGCAGCCACTTGCCATACAACCCATTCGGAGTAAAGGCGTCGCGTTGCTCGACGTATCCAGCCGGGTGCCGCGCCATCCACTCCCCTTCCGTCAACTCCATGGGTTGGGCCAGCTCGGCGATGAGCGCCATATGACTGCTGCGCCATTTCACATACGCCTGATAGGCGGCCTTCTGGCGCTCCTCAGAATTGGAATCGGCGAAGCTGGCGAAGTTCACGGGCGTGACATACCGAAGGTCGCCCATGACATTCATCATTTCGTGGTTGCCCAGCAAGCTCACTACCCGGCCGCCGGCCTGTGGCGCTTCCTTCTCCAGCACCATCAGAAGATCCATCACGTCACGTGGCTTGGGGCCACGATCCAACAGGTCCCCAACCTGAACCAGGGTCGTCTTGCCACCCGTCCAGTGACGTTGAGCATCGATCAATTTCTCTTTTTGGAGGATGGCGACAAAGTCCTCAAAGTCGCCGTGTACGTCACCGACGGCGATGACTACGTACCCGGGAGCGTTGTCTAGCGCCTTAGAGGGTCCAGCCCACGCCAAACTGGCCCATACCAGGAAGAGAACGATGGAAATGCAAACACGATACGGCGAGACACGGGCGGAGCCGGCCACTTCTCTGCCTCCTATCACACAGTTCGTCTCGAGTTGGGAGGGACTCCTCTGTGGACGCCGCATCTTAGGACGACCGCCGGTGGAAGTCAACAAACAACCCTAGTTTGTCAATTGTGTGCCATCGCCATCGGAACGTTTCTTAGAGTGGACTAACGGCCTTCGCGAGGCTTAACGGCGACGCATCTGGTCAGCTTATGCCTGCGGATGCAGGCGGGCCCGGATTCTTTCCAGAAGTTCAGACGCGGCCTGGCCCGCGTCAAGTGTGGAAAATTCATTTCCCAGTTCCACCACCGGCACGCTGGCACAGGCATTGCGAAAGGCTTGATGCGTTCCGGGTGACGCCGTAAGGTTCGGACCAAGAACTGTCAAATTAGGTCGCGTTGCCTTCATCAGGATCAATGAATCGTGTAAGCTACTGTTGGTAAGTACGTTATATCCAGCATTCCGCAGCATTTCGCGCAAATAGGCCAGCACGTCAGCCGACTGATCCACGCACAGAACGTTCGGGCCCACCACCGCGGCTCGCTCCCAGCTCCCGGTTCGCCTGTAAAATGCCGAAACCGCGTCCTCTTCCGACGGATGGGTGTCAAACAATGTGATCAGATTGGTCATCTGCAGGACTTTGTCGACGACCTGTGGCACATTGCATAATTTCAAATCGCCGCGGCCTCTGCGAGTGCTGGTCAACAGTCGCACCAGCGTCCCGAGCCCGCTACTGTCGATGAAAACGACTTCGCCGAGGTGAAGAACGAAGGCATTGCGGTCCTGCCTCAAGCTTGTGATGTGTTCGCGCAACGACTCGGTCTCTCCGCCAGCGACGATGCGCCCGGCGCATCGGACGATGGTGACATCTCCTACCGCGCGCGTGTTCAGTGATAGCGGCATACGACCTCCTTGCCGACCTGAACCAAGACCTCAAACGCCGCCATTATATCCGCGCCAGATTCCCATTGAAAATAAGCATTTGGCCAGACAGGCGTCAGCGTAGACGTAGGCTTCGCTGGACAATGCGCCAGAGCAATACCTCCGCTTCCAGCGTGGTGCGCTCGGACAGATCCAGCCTGACGGATGACCTCCATACCGCTTCCAGTTCTTCCCAGATGCGTCGGGTCTCGAGACCCAAAAATCGAACAAAGACCTCGCTGCCGTAAGACTTCCAGGAGGCGAGATTGTGCAAGGTTCCCAGAAATCCAAGGCCCACAAACTCCCGAACTTCCTGGGTGCCCTCTCTTAGGAATTTTTCCATTTGCCCAAACGCGGAGCGCACTCGTTCATGGTTGTCTGTTTCGTACAGTTCATCCAGCACAAACTGCGCGAAAACCGGCATGCTGAAGCATCGTGCCTGTTCGTCCTCGCCCCGCCCCAAATGGCTGAGAAACTGGGGAAACTCACGGAGGAGATCGATCTTTACCTGCTGCTTTTCCAGCATAGGAGGGCCGTTTGTTCCGATCGGAACTTGCCAGGGCCTGCCTTATTGGCGAGCGCTGCAGCCGGGGGTGTTGCCGTCTCTACAATTCTTGACTTTATTGTGTGGGCTTTGAACAGCGGGAGCCCCTCCAAAAACACAAAACAAAACGCCCCAGGACTCGGTAAAGTCATGGGACGTTAGTCGAACAGCCCTCCCCCGAAGTCTGCTCACCAACCACACTAAAGGTTCGGGCGGCGCAGGGGAATGGCCCGAACGGGCCAACCAATAGCACGATAGTGGGGGCGCCGGTTCAACACCATACCTTTCCTATCTGTTAAAGTAAATTGCGAACCGAGATCTGGAATGGACAATGGGGCGCGAAACCACGAGAACCCTGCGCTTTCCTAACTCTTGCGTGATCCCAGGACCAAAGCTAGAACACCGCCAGCGACAAGAACAATACCCACCGCAGGAGGTAGTTTCTCGCTGCTTTCCGTATGGACGCCGATCTTGGTGTCTCCAATCTTCACCCCGTGGTTCTCGCTATGAGGAAGCGGCACAAGAAACGCCAGCAGTCCCAGTACTAGCAGCAATATGCCGACAAGCGAAACGCTCTTCATGTGGAAGCTCCTATTCAGATGTCGAAACTGCTATTAAGGGACCGGATTGCGTCCTTGAATCACTCGAATCAGCACAACAACAATCGCCACTAGCAGAAGAATGTGAATGTAACCGCCCAGAGTGTACGAGCTCACCATTCCCAGTAGCCACAGCACCAGAAGTATCACAAAGATCGTCCAGAGCATGTTGGCACTCCTTGTTTGCGTTTTCTTGCCGGATCCCGCTTTTTCTTTGGAAAAGCGGCGAGGATTGTTGCAAATACGGAGTCTCTGACTCCTTCTAGGCCTCTCCGGTTGCCCAGTTTCTTTGTATCTCGTCGAACGGAACTCGTGAGCATCTCCCTGGCGCAACCATGCCATCTGAGATTGCGTGTCAATATTGTTTCGCAAAGGAGCGGCAAAATGGCGGATGAAAAGAATCCGGGTCAGACGTCGGACCAACGCAAACAGCAATCCAACCAGAAGCAGAAGAATCCGTTTAGCGAGCAGGAAAAGCACGGGAACGAGCAGCAACGCCGAGCGCCGGGAACCGAACAAGAGTACCAGGGCGGTCACTCAGACAAACGCCGTACTCCAGGGGTTGAAGAAGAGGATGACACGCAGGAGAAAGAACGGAAGCGGGCGTAGCTTCTGAATGAATATCGGAAGGGCAGGGTATCGCCCTTCCAATTCTCTCACAACGTCAGTACCGGCTTCTAAATCAGCAAAAAAGAGCTTGGACTGTTTGCCACCGAACCTTCACGCAGCCACTCCGAGTTGTACAGTGTTCCATGTATGGACGCCAGACGGACGCTCGGAACTATCATGATGCTCGGGTTTCCCCGTCTTGTAGAGTTGCCATGACTAAGAAAATTAGCACCGTGAACGAGGGTCTGAAATGAGTATCGCTCGAATGCCAGATTCGGTCCCACAGCAAAGCGCGGTTCACCAGACGCACGTCGTCCAGTTCTACAGCGACGACAGCTTCCTCTTAGAGGAATTAAGACACGTCATCGGTACGGCCCTCACGGGCGGCAGCTCCGCGGCTATTCTGGCAACCAGGAGTCACAATGACAGTTTGGCCCACAGGTTGAAGCGTGACGGGCTCGACCTCGCCAAAATTGCCGCCGAAGGTAGGTACCAAGCCATGGACGCGACCGAGGTGTTGTCCCGGTTTATGGTGGAGGGTCGCCCGGATCCTGCACGCTTTGCCGAGATTATCGGAGGCGTGATTGCGCGAGCAGCGGCCGCATCCCACGATGAAAACCGCCGTGTGGTGGCTTTCGGAGAAATGGTGGCGCTGCTGTGGGCGGAAGGACGAGCCGAAGCTGCTATAGAACTCGAAAAGCTCTGGAATGACCTGGCCAAGTCATACTCGTTCTCCCTTCGGTGCGCGTACCCAATGCAGGGATTTTGTCGGGAGGAGCACGCCGAGTCGCTGCTGAGAATTTGTGCGGAACATTCTGGTGTGGTTCCTGATGAAAGTTATACCGAGCTCACGTCCGAAGATGAGCGCCTTCGGAATGTTGTTCGTTTGCAACAACGGGCACAAACTCTTCAGTCGGAGATCGATTGGCGTCACCGCGAGGAACGATTCCGACTGTTCGTAGAAGGCGTCCAGGACTATGCGATCTTTATGTTGGACCCAGAAGGCCGAATCACCACTTGGAATGCCGGAGCTCGACGGATCAAGGGATATCTGGCGTCAGAGATTGTTGGGCGACACTTTTCGTGTTTTTACCCTGAAGAAGATATCCGGGACGGCAAGCCCCAGAGGTTGCTGAAGCTTGCCGCCAAGGATGGCCACTCTGAAGATGAAGGGTGGCGCGTTCGTAAGGATGGCTCCAAATTCTGGGCGAACGTGATAATCAGCGCAATTCGCGATGATGCGGGTAAACTGATCGGCTTCGGAAAAGTTACCCGTGATCTCACGGAGCGCAGACGTGCAGAACTAGCTCTGCGTCGCAGTGAGGAACGGTTCCGCTTGCTTACGGAAGCTGTCCAGGACTGCGCGATTTTTATGTTGGATCCCGAGGGCCACGTCAGCACCTGGAATACTGGAGCAGAACGACTCAAGGGTTACAAGGCATCCGAAATGATTGGCCGGCACTTCTCTTGTTTTTATCCCCAGGAAGATTTGCGGGCGGGCAAGCCGCGCCGCGAACTCGAAACTGCAGAAAAGGAAGGGCGATTCGAGGAAGATGGTTGGCGTCTGCGCAAGGACGGCTCCAAGTTCTGGGCGACCGTAACCATCACGGCGATTAGGGATGACACCGGCAGGCTCATCGGCTTCGGGAAGGTGACTCGGGACATTACTGAAAGGGTGAATGCCGAAAAATCGCTACGACAGCTCTCCCTCCATCTACTGCAGACCCAGGATGAAGAGCGACGGCGCATCGGCAGAGATCTTCATGACAGTCTGGGTCAATGCCTGACAGCCATGAAGATGAATCTGGACACACTCCCTGCCAGTTTGGCACTGGGCAAGAATGAAGCTGAGCAAAAGGTGGCCCAATGCATTTACCTGGCTGAGGAATGCATTAAAGAAGTGCGTACCATTTCGTATTTGCTCTATCCGCCCATGCTGGAAGAGCTGGGGCTGAAGTCCGCGATTTCATGGTATCTCGAAGGTTTCACAAAGCGTAGCGGCATCCAGGCAAGTTTCGGCCTCTCCCCGGATTTTGGACGCTTGTCGCGCGACGTGGAACTGGCTCTGTTTCGTGTGCTTCAGGAGAGCCTGGCGAATGTGCACCGCCATTCGGGCAGCGCGACCGCTCATGTCCAATTGTCGATCCAGGAAGGAATGGCGGTTCTCGAAATCAGCGATCAGGGAAAAGGAATTCCTTCGACAACTCTGGAAGAATCAGGGGAGGACTGGTTGGGAGCCATCGGAGTGGGGCTTCGGGGAATGAAAGAGCGCATGCGACAGCTCGGAGGCACTTTGGAGATATCGTCAGGCGGCGATGGCACCAGGGTGACCGCCACTATCCCGCCCGGGTAGAATCAGACCGAGAATGAATTCAGGCAGCCTGGGCTTGCTAAGTTAGGCTTTGCTCAGAACTGGGTCGCCTACATGAATGGGCTGTTCCTCAGTTGTCTTTACGCCAATTTTCTGAAGAGCTAGCGCTAACCCCATACAGAACCAGAATACAACCATCGCCTCGGCGTCACCGAAGTTGTACTGCACCATTGCAATGAGCAAGAAGGCGACTAGCCCGCCCAAAACCCCGGAGGTGATGCCCTCCGCGAACCAGTTTGTGTTGCGCAACCTGGCCAGCAGTCGCAACAAGAAAACCAAGTACGCACCCATTAGCCACAGCCAAGCGACTAGGGTTGGCAATCCACATTCCACCGCGAGTTGAATGGGCGTGGAATGAAAATGACTCTTGAGATCGAAGCGGCGATAGGCCTCCAAATCCCATCGGCGCCAGTCTCCGGCAACGCTGTCGAGGCCGACGCCAAAGAGCGGATGCGCGCGGATGAGTTTAAGACTGTCCTTCCACATCAGCAGACGGTATTCCGTACCCGGGTCGCTGGTGTCGAATAATGTCAATGCCCGGTGCTTGCCCACCCAGTGCATGCCCAGAGCCGCAGCCACGATGAAGCCCAGCATTATCAATACGGCATTCTTGCGGCCGGTGCGTATCAGTGCGATCAGCAGCGCTCCAACAAACAAGCTAAGCAGAGAAATTCGGGTGAGCGTAAGCGCGACAGCCGCGGTAATGGCGATGAAAGCGACGCAAAAGAACGTCCGCCATCCAACGCTGGAACGGCCGCCGGCGAGACAGAGACCCCAGCAAAGCAAGCCTGTCAAGACCAGAACTTCCGAGTAGGGGAAATAGTGCTTCAGAAAACCCTCCGCACGAAAAGGGTGAGCTACAACCAGGCGTGTCCCAGATTGTCGCAGTACGTACGCCAAAACTTTTTCCTGACCGATGGAGATCGTCAGCCGCTTAGAGGGAGATCCCCGGCTAATGAGAAGCTGCACTCCGCCGTCTGAAGGTAATTGATCCAATATGCGGAGCAATTGTTGTGGAGTGTGAGTTGGCTTCCCATTCACCCGTTGAATAATGTCATCCTTCTCCAGACCAAGTTGTCCCGGCGATGGAGGTGCAGTTCCGCCATTGACGGCCTTGACACCTATCCCATAGGTGTACTGCCAGCCCGTGTAAATGACGCTGGTGAGACAAGCTGCGAGCAGCAGACCAACCAGAATCTTGAGCTGTCGCAGGCTGCCGACTGCTTGAGCCATAACAACCGCAAGGAGCAGCAGCGTTACTGTCCGCATCCGGCCCCAACTGAGCAAAGGCTCGCTCGAAAGCACGGTAGAAAGCGCAGAGAACAACAAGAATAGCAAGAGAGGGAGCACCAACGGCTGGCGACGCACCCTGCGTTCGCGGGTGCAGATCAGAATCAGCCAAAATATTGTTGCCGCCCGGAAAGCATTAACCGCGCCCTTCGTGGACAAAGGCGCACACAAGGCAACTCCCGCCAAACCGACAAAAAGAATCCCCTCGATCCAACGAGCCCAGTCGGCGGACACGATTGCTTTGGTCTTCTGCCCCCAGCCTAGTCGCAAGCAGGTGGCATCATCCCTCGGCATCATTTGACTATACGCGCCTTTCCCGAATGATGTACGTTGTCAAACACTTTACCCATGCTGCTGCAATGTTATATGCGTAGCACCTGCGCTTGGGGTATGCTAAATTTTTCCTAGCTGATGCAGGCTTAGAAATGTTTGCTCGTCGTGCGCGTCTTATCGCTTCTAGCTTTGTAGTCAATGACCTCATTGCTACCGCTGTCGCATTCCTGCTTGCCTATGGAATTCGCGTGTGGGCTGGGAGCAAGGGCTGGCTGCATAACTCTGCGATCTACTCATTTAAAACCTACCTGCCTATTTTGCTGGCTGCACTGCCAGTGTTTCCCTTTTGGGGATACGCTTTGGGAGCTTACCAGCAGGTTGAAATTCGGCGTCCGCGCGACATAGCGAGCGACGTCGTCAAGATAAGTCTATTTGGAGTTCTGTCGCTGTTTGCAGGATTGTTTTTGCTGCAAGGGGAATACGTTAGCCGCAGTTTTCTGTTGGCCTTTTCGGTTCTCGAGTTCCTGGTACTCGCGGCCAGTCGCTGGCTTCTGCTGGTCGGAGGGACATGGTTCAGAGCGAGGCCGGAGTACCATCGGCACTTTGTGATTGTAGGAACCACGGCGGGAGCACTCAAGTTGGCCTCGCTGCTGGAAGAGGGAGAAAGCTTCGGTCTTCGCCTGGTCGCCTTCGTTTATCCCGGAGATGAGAGGCCAAGCCCGCTGCTGGGTTTGCGACGAGACTATTCGATCCTTCCGGTGGAGCAGGTTTCCGAGTTGCTGCATAATCACGTGGTCGATGAGGTTCTATTTGCGGTGGGGAGGGATGATCTCACCAAGCTTGAGCCTCTCATGCAGCAGTGTGAGCAGGAAGGGGTATACATGCGGGTTCAGCTCGACTTCTTACCGAGAGGCTTCTCCCATGTTTTCGTCGAGCATTTGGCGGAGATTCCGCTGCTGACGTTTGCCAGCACGCCGCAGAATGATTTCGCTCTTTTGTTCAAGAGAGCGCTGGACGTAACTATTTCGGCTCTGGCCCTGGTTGTGCTCTCTCCAGTGTTTCTGGTTCTTGCCCTCCTGATAAAACTCACTTCAAAAGGCCCGGTTTTTTATCGCCAGACCCGCTGCGGCCTGGGAGGCCGGCGATTTACCCTACTGAAGTTTCGCTCCATGGTTTCGAACGCCGACCAGCTTCTGCCTCATTTGGAGGAGTTCAACGAGGTCGATGGTCCGGTCTTCAAAATGCGCAATGATCCCCGCTGTACGGTAGTGGGGCGCTGGATGCGAATGTTGAGCCTGGATGAGCTCCCACAGCTCTGGAATGTTTTGCACGGGGACATGTCCTTGGTGGGGCCGCGCCCGCCCCTGCCTGCCGAAGTGGAACAGTACGAACCTTGGCAGCGTCGCCGTCTACGAATGAGGCCTGGTCTGACCTGCCTCTGGGCCCTCGAGGGACGCAGTCGCCTGCAGTTCGACCGCTGGGTGCGGCTCGACCTTCTCTATATCGACAACTGGTCGGTTTGGTTGGATTTCAAGATTTTGCTAAAGACAATTCCTACCGTGCTTTCGAGCCGAGGAGCGCACTGAGCGCGTCCTCGGGGATACCAGGAAACGACACGGCGGCGGCCTAACCATTTGTCCCGGAAAGAAGGTTCACACTGATCTTTCCAGGTGGGCAAGCAAACGATCCTAGTGGTGCAGGCGGCCCGAACCGAGGTATCAGTAATTTAAGGATCCACTCATACTGCTGTTCCCCACCATCCGTACTAAGGAGCCAGGCGCGTCGATAGCCGCTGTTTGCTTGTGCCACCTTCTCCGGGAAGTCGCCAAGGCAACGTACCCCGTGGCTATACCGCTCGTTTGGCAGAGTACGCCAGTCAAGCCGCCGTTCTCGCTGCATGTAGTACAGAAAAGGCGCCGCTCCGTTCCCGCTGAAACAGACCGCGTCTCCGGGACGCTCGTTTGCCAAAACGAAGTCTGTGGCTGCCTTCCAATCCGGCCATATCGGTGCATCGAAATAGTGCCAAGCAGCGCGAAATGAGATGCCAGCAACGAGCAGAACCACCGGTAGCCATGCCCATGCCACCCAGCGTCTGGATCTCTTGATGATGGTGACACCTTCGGCCGCTAGAAGAATTACCCCCGGGAGACACATCATGAGATAACGCCAATAAAACAGCGGTTTGTGGAGGGAGTAAAAGATCATCACAATGATTGGAAAAACGACCCAGAGTGACAACAGTCTGGTGGATAGGGCTAGTTCCTCTGACCCAGACCGATAGCCTTCAATTATTGCCAGGACTCCCAGGCCCAGGTAGAGCAAAAGCAAAACGGCTCCCCCGCCTCCGGTGATCGCGTACATACCCTCGACGAAACCGCTGACTGTCAGAGGTGGTGTCCAGTCCAGTTGACCCTTGTTCTTTAGAATGGCAAATGCCTCCATGGGAAGCGCTACAACGAAGAATGTAGCGACTACGCCCAACGAACGTTTCCACCCCAAGCGCCTCGCGCCGACACGGTTCAGCGAGAGCCACTGCGAGAGAGTTACCAGCGCACCGAGGAGATGCGCATACATGGCTAGCCCGCTGACTATCGGATAAATGACTCGGTAAAGCCTGCGGTCCGGAAACCGGACAAGACGAACGAAGAGCCAAGCTGACCACAGGAGAAGGAAGACTAGAAGCGTGTAGCTGCGAGCGTCCTGTGAAAAAAAGATGTGGAGCTCGTGCACTGCAAGCAGTGCGGCGGCAATCATTCCGGTTGTTCTACTGAAGAGGTCCCGCCCCAGAAAATAAATCATTGGAATAGAGGCCACTCCGAAAACGACCGACAGAAGTCTGACCACGCCTTCCGTATCGCCGAGATGCATCCATGCTCGTAGCGCCAAGTAGTAAAGGAGCATATTGCCCTCCCGGCTCCACATTAGCTTCCAGAATCTTCCGGCTGGCATCTTCGCGAAAAGAACGCTATATGCCTCATCCAGCCAAAGATCGTGCCCACCCAGTCGATGTAGCCTGAGCCAGGCAGCGGCAACTCCGATAACCCCGAGCGCAAGAAAGGTATGTATGGAAAGGCGGGACTTTCCCCGTACGGTCTCGGGATCACCCGCGAACGAGCCGCTGTCTTCACCCGATACGACACCATTGTGCTTTTCGAACTCATGAGAATGAGGAGGTCGTCGGAGTGTCATCTTTCGGATTCTCGCACGCCTGGAGTATGGCATGGCTTGCGGAACGATATAAAGAGTCCGATCTGTGTCTCTGGTTGTAGACTCGTCATTGACAACGGAAGATTGGAGGAGGTTTTTGTGTCCACAGTGCTCATAAGCGGCTCTGCGGGACTCGTCGGATCAGAGGCAGTCCATTTCTTCGCACGGCAGGGGTTTCAAATCGTTGGCATCGATAATGATATGCGGTCCGTTTTCTTCGGCAGCTCCGCCTCGACCTCCTGGAACAAGAGCCTGCTGCAAGAGAAATATGGCAAACAATACCAACATTTTGACCACGACATCCGCGACCGTGATGCGGTCGAACAAATATTCCGCGAGTACAATAGCGATATAGCGCTAGTCATTCATAGTGCGGCACAGCCCTCTCATGATTGGGCAGCAGGCGACCCACATACCGATTTCACAGTTAACGCCAATGGCACCCTTGTGCTGCTGGAGGCCACGCGGCAGTTCTGTGCTTCTGCGGTATTCATCTTCGTGTCAACTAACAAAGTGTATGGAGACACACCCAATCGGCTGCCCTTGTTGGAGCTTGAAACGCGCTGGGAGATTGCGCCCGACCACCGTTACAAAGAAGGAATCGACGAATCCATGTCGATTGACGATTCCAAGCATTCTGTTTTTGGCGCATCCAAGGTGGCCGCCGACCTTATGGTCCAGGAATATGGACGCTATTTTGGAATGAAGACCGCATGTTTTCGTGGGGGTTGTTTGACTGGTCCGGCGCACTCTGGCGCCGCCCTGCACGGTTTTTTGGCTTACCTAATGGAATGCACTGTTACTTCCAAGCCGTACACAGTTTTAGGTTATAAGGGAAAACAGGTTCGGGATAATATCCACAGCTATGACCTGGTGACTGCATTTGACGAGCTCTACCGCAACCCACGGTGCGGAGAAGTGTACAACATGGGTGGCTCACGCCACTGTGACTGCTCGATTCTGGAGGCCATCACTCTCTGCGAGCAGATCGCAGGAAAAAAACTAAACTACACGTACAGGGAAGAGAACCGCTCCGGAGACCACATTTGGTACATCTCCGACGTGGGGAAATTTCAGCGCCACTATCCCGGTTGGAAATATACTTATGGGCTGCGTGGAATTCTGGAGGAGATCTACGCCGCGCAAATGGCGAGGCTTTCGATGACTCACTAGTTGGGAGCACACTAAGAAGCAGGAAAAGAGTGACTCAGATGGTGTTGGAAGCCAATCTCGCGGAGATGGAGCGTGCGCGGGAAGCCTACTGGGTTCGCTACCAGCGGACAGCGTCGATTAAGCTACGGTGGAGAGCAGTGACGGTCCGACACTGCTTTCACGCGCTGCCGGGAGATTCAATTCTCGAGATCGGGGCCGGGAGTGGATTATGGACCGATCATCTTGCCGCAGTTTTGGGTGGAGAGTGTCCGATTACGGCCGTCTGCTTCAATGAGAACTTCGTTGAACGCGCTCGTCAGAAGTCAATCCCTAACACTACAGTCCTGGAAGTCAAGGACTTGCTCACCGACTTGGCAGGCCGGCAGTTCGACTACATTGTCGGTACCGCCATTCTTTGCCATGATCAGTACGCCCTGCATTTAAGCCTGCTTTATCAACTGCTGAACCCCGGCGGGCAGATCCTATTCTTTGAAGCTAATTTCTGGAACCCGCAAGTTCTTCTGAAAAATGTAATTCCTCCCTTGGGCCGCTGGGCTGGAAATGCGTCTTGCCAAATCGGGCTTCGGCAAGATCGTCTTACGAAGGAAGCCTCTCACCAAGGTTTTACGAACGTCGAAATTGTCCCGTTTGACATCATTCATCCACTCGCGCCACGTCGCCTGATTCGGTTGCTGGAGTCAGCGGCATTCATCATCGAGCATGCTCCTGGTATCAAGGAACTGTGCGGCACACTGTTTATATGGGCGAAGAAACCGGGGGAGCGTACCGTGCGCATTCGCGACGGTGGCTTGGCCGTCCATCCGGCACTCTTCGACTCAACCTCGGTCGTGGTGCCATGTCACAACGAGTCGATGAACATCCAGCCTCTTGTTCAGTCGCTGATAAAGTTTTACGGGCCGTATATTCACGAAATAATCCTTGTAAATGACAACAGCCACGACAATACAGCTGAAGCTGCGCGTCAACTGGCAAACGAAGAACCGAGGGTCAAGCTGGTCGATCGTAAGCCGCCCAATGGTGTTGGCAGAGCACTTCGCGACGGCTACGCCGCCGCTAGTGGCAGGTATGTGCTTACGATGGATGCGGATTTCATCCACATCCTGCCGGAATTCCGCGATCTGTTCGACGTTCTCGCCGCTGGGCATGATGGAGCCATCGGCGGCCGTTTCTCTTATGACTCGGTCTTGATTAACTACCCGTTCGCAAAGATTGTATGCAACCGCGCCTTTCACGTCCTCGTGAAACTGCTACTCCTGCCACGAGTCCGAGATGTGTCAAACAATCTCAAACTCTATCGCGCTGACATTTTCAAGGATCTCGAAATCGAGGAACCTGGATTCGCGGCGAACGTCGAAACCGGCCTGAAGCCTCTGCTGGCGGGCTACGATATCAAAGAAGTACCGATTTCATGGATTAACCGGACTGTTGGGATGGGTAGTTCCTCTTTTCGAGTTGTAAGAGTGGCGCCTGACTACTTCAGAACTTTGCTCCGTATTGTTCTGAGGGAAAGGCGCCGCCGGGGCAAATTGCAACACGGAAGCTCGATCAGGGGCAACCGGAAGGTCGATAAGGACGCGGCGGCGGTGCAAAGCCAAGAAAGAACCCGTAACGCCGCTGGGGGCACATAGGGCTTGCCTGCGACGGGATCTGAACTATGCGGTGTCTGCGGCAACGACAAACTCACGCTGCATAGTAAGGGCCCTGAGCATGCCCTTGATCTTCATGCATTTGGCTCGTCACGTACGAAGCTATCCGTGGGAGACATTCTAAGATGTGATGCATGTGGCTTCGCGTTCACCCGAGCGCGTCCCGACGGAGAGCGTTTGGCCGAGTTGTATCGGGACTTAGACGCAGACGTGTATGAAGCGGAAGCCCGGGGTCGACTCAAAACGGCTCGGCGCCACCTGGGAATCCTGCACAAGTATGCGGCGCCACCCGGCCGATTACTGGATGTCGGTTGCGCCTCTGGCTTATTCCTCAATCTCGCCGCGGATGCAGGATGGGAGGGGGTGGGAGTAGAGCCATCCACAGCACTCTGCGAGCGGGCACAGCGCGAGCTCAAAGGACGTGCGGAAGTCTTTCATGGTGTGCTACAGACCGCTTCGATTCCTGTTTCGTCCTTATCGGTCGTCACCATGTGGGATGTCCTTGAACACGTTCCGCACCCCCGGGAATTCCTTGCGCTCGCTTCCTCGCTACTGAAGGGCGGCGGAAGGATGCTACTAAACGTGCCGGATCTTGACAGCCTTCAGGCGCGAGTCTTCAAGAGGTCGTGGCCCCTTTTCCTGCCGGAGCACCTGAACTACTTCAATCGAGCCAGCCTTAAGCAGATAGCTAAGAGTGCTAGTCTGGAATTGGTCGCCTTCGGAAGAAGGCCGGCAGTCTTCACTCTGAAGTACATTGCGTACCGTATGCGTCAACATGGAGTATCTTGGGCGCCAGCTTTGGAGTGGATCTGTTCCAGATCTGCCATCCGCGATTTGATGGTGCCGATTTTTATGGGGGAGATTTATTCTGTCTGGAAAAAGACGGAATAGAGAGCATGCCCACAGCACGGGCGGAGTCTAGTCACCTAATGGTCTCCATTCTCATCATACCTTCAATTCGGCTCAATATGTTGAGAGGTGTTTGGATGCAGTGCAGCGTCAATCATATCGGCCCCTCGAGACAATTGTCGTCGATAACGCCTCCACCGATGGCACTCGCGAACTGCTTTCAAAGTTTGGAGCCGCAGTTAAGGTCTTCTACAACGACACCAACAGCGGTTTTGCTGCGGCCCAGAATCAGGCGGCACGATCGGCCCAGGGTAGCTGGCTGCTGTGTTGTGTCGCGGCCAGCCTCTCACCGCTGCGAAGAACTGAGTTCTTAACATCCGTTCAATCCATCCGCTGAAAATAAAGCACTTGTTGGGTTCGTTTCGTAATACTTTGTTGCGGCTAAACCTCCAGGGGTCGCACAACGACAAAGAACCCAGTTTTCCGGTCTCGCAGGGTTCGGCCGCTCGATGGGATGAGTCCCAGTCCGCGGCCGAACCCAAGCCAAAGCAACGTTCATAACGTTCACACGTTCATCGGTGGAGCTACCCCGACTCTAGTTTACGGAAGGTCCCGCACCGTCAGTGCTCATCATTTCTTCGCACAGGGAGCATCCTCCGACGCGTGCCGGATCGGTCGGCGTGAGCTTGTAAATTTGTAGTAGCTGGTGAATTCTGCGTCTCACTGCAACCGTGAGGTGCAAACCGCGGCCAAAACTGTCCAGCTTATCTGTTGTGAGTCCTAAAGATTTCAGAATCGAACCCACAGCTCGGGGCTTTAGGTCAGCCTCCTCACCAATTCTTTTTCGGCATACATTAACCTGGGAGGCGATCTGGCCAACGAGCACAGTCGTGGATTCCTTGTCGTGGCAGTAACCGAAAAGCGCACTGATAACCAGCGCCTCGGGCTCATGCGCCTTTTCAATCACGGCGTGACGCTCTTGATCTACCATAGCCTCGAGGAGTGGAACGAGAGCGTCCTTGACGTCTATCAGGGGCAGCACCAAGGCACGTAGCAGGTCTCGCATGCGAGGGCCCCAGCTCGGAAGATCGAGGGGCTCTAGACGAAACTCTTGGTAATGCTGCAGGCGAAACATCAGAAGCCGGGGTTGGAAATCGTTCGCGATGCGCTCTACCGTCTCTTCGTCAAGGGCCTGCAAGTTACTTCGCGTTGGAACCATTGAGATATGCAAAGCACGGCTGGAGAGGGCGGTATCCGAGGTGGGTTGGCGAGAGCACAGAACCTTCGCACCGAAACCAGAGCCGCAATTTCGCTTGCACCTTATTTACGCCCGGATCCGGTCCCCCTTGGTCTATAATTCCCGCAACATGACTCATTGATTCCCGCGTTCGTGGGGATCTACTTTCATCTACTTGCCAAATTGCGGGCGGCAAGCGCATCTTGCTCCAGGCAATAATGTTCCTCGTGGCCCTTCTTGGTGCGACTCAGCGCTATCACAAGGAGCTAGAAGGATTCTCGGCGATGAAGCGTGACTGGAAACAATGCTATCCGGCGCACGAAGACATCCAGTTCTGCGACCAGGCAACTCGTTTTCAGATCTATCCTTGGCCCGAAAACATCGGGTTGAAGGAGAAGCTGGCGTATCTGAAGAAAAATGCGCTGAACCTCTACGGAACCCGCAACTCAGTAGCAAGTCCGTTCCACTTGCTATGACGATACGTGCGTTCTCGCTTCGTCGGATGTTAAGATTTCTTACCGCGAAGGATCGGTAGCCGGGTGTAAATTAGACTCGCTTTTCTCAGCTCGTCCTTACCGGCCTTATGGTTTCCGTTCTCATCACGACCTTCAACTCGGCTCAGTTCATCGAGAGATGTCTGGATTCGGTGGAGCGCCAATCCTATCGGCCACTTGAAATCATTGTCGTCGACAATGCCTCGACGGACGTCACTCAGGAACTGCTCGCAAAGCGTGGGACCGAAGTTCAGGTCTTCTACAACGACACCAACATCGGTTTTGCTGCAGCCCAAAACCAGGCCGCACGAGCAGCCAAGGGCAATTGGCTGCTGTCGCTCAATCCTGACGTCGTTCTCAGTCCGAATTTCATTGCCGAAGCGGTTTCGATGGGAGAACGGGATTCGAAGGTTGGGGCCGTCTGCGGCAAACTCCTGCGCTGGAATCCAGGTTCTGACCCCGAGTTCAGCGACGTGGTGGACTCCAGCGGAATCTACTTCCTACCCAATCTTCGCCACCTTGATCGTGGCGCGGGCGAAGCGGACCGAGGGCAGTTTGAAGCGGCAGAATACGTATTCGGTGCTACCGGAGCAGCGGCACTATATCGCCGGAGCATGATCGAAGATGTCTCCGTGGCTGGAGAATTTTTCGACGAGCAGTTCTTTGCCTATCGGGAAGACGCGGATCTGGCATGGCGGGCCCAGCTAATGGGCTGGCGCTGTCTGTACGCTCCACGCGCCCTTGCCTGGCACGTCCGGCGCGTGACGCCGGAGCGTCGGAGCGAGCTCCCGAAAGAAATCAACTGGCATTCCGTCAAGAATCGCTTTTTGATGCGGGCGAAGAACATCTCGTGGATACTCTATGCTAGCTGCTTTTTTCCTACCGCCCTGCGGGACGCCCAGGTGATCGCCTATTGTCTCCTGGTCGATCGCAAACTCGCTTCAGCATTGACTATGGTTTGGAAGTCGCGGCATGAACTCAAACGGAAGAGACGGATCATCCAGGACCACCGCCGGGTGTCGGACCGTGAGCTTCTATTCTGGTTTTCCGGCCGAGGCGTTGGCACTGAATTCAGTGCCTCCGAAGTCTCGGAAACTGAACCCCAGGAAAGCGCTCAGGCGCGCATCTCTGCAAAGAGTCGCTCGTACTGATCAACGACACCCTCCCAACGATAGACTTCCGAAGCGACACTCTTCGCCCGGGCACGCAAGTCTCCGAGTCGCTCGGGCGCAGCAATCAATTGTTCAAGTTTGGTCGCCAGATCACGCTCGTCTGGATGAAAAGAAATGCCACAATCCCGTGCAGTCTCGCGATTTGCTGGAGTATCGAGATACAGAATAGCGTTACCTGCGGCCATGGCTTCCACCAGAGCTGGGTGAACCCCTCCAATTTCGCCGGCGAAAACAAACACCCCTGCATTCTTCTGCAGGCTCCAATAGCCGTCGCCGTAGACCGAACCGGTGAAGATGACACGGTCATCAGCCAGGGATCGCAACTCCCGAACATAGGCTAGGTGATAGGGATTGCCGCCCACAATTACCAAGGGCCAATCCGTGCCCAAGGCGCGATAAGCCCTGATGACAAGTTCCGGATTATTTTCCGGTTCGAGCCTGGCCACGTAGAGGATGTAGCGCCTACTCGAGAGTCCGAAATCGCCAAGATGGTTACTGGTGCTGGGTGGCTCAGCGCCATAAGCGATCATATCCGACCGCTTGTGATAGCGCAGCCAATAGTAATCCTGTATCGCCCGCGCGTCGGTCACAATTCTGGTCGGCGTAAGAGCTGAAAGGACCTCACAGAAGTGGAGGAACCACTGCCCCAGGAGGTTCCATTTGCGCCGTTTTCGGTCCAAGCCGTCGACGTTTAGTGCGGTCGGTTTTCCCACCAGCCGGGGAATCCAAGCAAATGGGCTGTTAGCCACATTGCAGATGAGCACTACCTCAGCGTCGCTGAAGATTACGTGCAAAACCGACAAGAAAGTGTGACACAGAGTATCGAAATGCATGCTCGACACGGTGGGTAGAATGATCCGGCGAACTCGATGATCAAAGACATCTTCGGGCTTGGTAAAGGGTCTTCTGCAATAGACTGTGACGGCATGGCCACGCCCCACTAGGCGTTTGGACAGCTGATCGGCAAGAGTTTCAAATCCGCCATAGCGCGCCGGGATGCCGCGAGTACCGACTATTGCGATCTTCATGAGAAAGAGTTATCTGTGATTTCTGGAGCGTCAAAAACCCCGGCTCGCAACTGGTCCGCGATGCACTACACATCTCCGCGCCCAATCGCGTATTGCCAGACAACGTG
The DNA here is from genome assembly GCA_963696025.1 of uncultured Acidobacteriota bacterium. Classification (GTDB taxonomy): domain Bacteria; phylum Acidobacteriota; class Terriglobia; order Terriglobales; family Acidobacteriaceae; genus JABCYV01. The sequence continues at coordinate 200,206 of CAVOII010000007.1, read as the reverse complement.
CCAGTAGGCTTCCAGGGCTCCGGTGACCGAAGTCTCCGCGGGCCTGTATCCAACCAATGATAACAGTGCGCGAAACAGCAGCCCTACGGTGATGCCAACCCGTAGCACTGCAAGTTCAGAGCGGTTGTGATGTTTTCTAAAATATCGCAGAAGGTTTTTGTACCAATAGGATTGCCGATCACGGAACGGAAGTCGATTTACACTATGCCCGCCCGCATGCAAGAAAATCGCGTCCGGGCAATAGAGGATTTTCCATTCCCTGTCGCGAAGACGGCGACAGAAGTCGACGTCTTCAAACCAAACCGGGAAGAAGCTCTCATCGAAGCCATTGATTGTCTCCCACGCCTGGCGTTTTACCCCTAGACAAGCGCCCGCGGGCTGATCAACCTCTTGAGCGATTCGGTAATCTAGATCGAGGCAGCGATAACGCACATTGCAGGGATTGCCCGGCCAAACGCGGTTCAAGAGCAGGACTTCCGCCAGCATGCTTCCAATGGTAGGAAATCTACGGACCGTAAAGCCCTTCTGTGGCAGGCCGTCTTCTCCCTTCAAGAGACCACCCGCCGCTCCCACAGCATCAGTTCGGAGGGCCTGCGCCAGTTTGTCCAATGAGCCTGCCGTTGCCATAACGTCGGGGTTAAGGATCACCAAAAAATCGCCTTCGGCAATCTTGACAGCTTGGTTCACTGCGCTCCCAAAACCGGCATTATGAGAGTTGATCAGTGTGTGAACTGCGAGCGGAATAGCCTGCGCTTGTCGAATTGTGTCATCCTTTGAATCGTTGTCAACCAGCACAATTTTCCATTGCCTGAACGACATCAGCGCTTGCAGACACGGACCAATGCAGCCGCCTGAATTGTGAGTCACTATTACGATGGTGCCAACAGGCATGATGGGATGGGATTATAGCTTTCGAGCTCTGTACTCCTTGGGGTCTCCGCAAAAGCGGTTCCAAAAAGACGGCCTGTTCGCAGTCTCAAGGACGGCATTGCGTTTGACAGCCATACAGATACACAATACCTTTGAAAATGAGGTTTATCGGTTGATTAGCGAGTTTTTTCGAGACATCTATCGTTATCGCGAGCTGATCTGGGCGCTCGCGCAAAAAGAACTTCGGGTCCGCTACAAGCGTTCTATTCTTGGTTTTCTATGGGCATTGCTCAATCCCGCGCTCATGATGCTTGTTCTAACGCTGGTTTTTGGTACCATCATGCGGTTCTCGATTGACCACTACGCGGTTTTCCTGCTGAGCATGTTGTTGCCCTGGACTTTTTTTTCTCAATCGTTGGCTTACTCAGTAGAATCTATTGTTGGAAACGGAGAGCTTCTGAAGAAGGTGAAAGTGGCACGCCTTGTCTTTCCGGTCGCATCCGTTATATCGAATATCATTAATTTCTTGCTGTCACTTCTCCCCTTAATGCTTTTGATCGTTTTTATGCGTTTTCCTCTGCACTGGACTTGGGTTTATCTGCCGGTGCCGATGCTAGGGTTATTTCTCTTTACGCTGGGAGCGTCATTTTTGTTCGCTACTGTCAATGTCTTCTATCGAGACGTAAGCCATATTGTACAGATTATTCTTCAAGCTTGGTTCTATTTCTCGCCGATCATTTACTCGCTGGATTTTGTGCCCGCCAAGTATCATTGGATTTTTCGGCTTAATCCTTTGTTGTATGTATTGAACGGATTTCGACTGGGTATTTATTACGGCATTATGCCATCCATGGGGTCCATCGTATTGTCCATGGCATGTGGCCTGGCATCGCTAGCTGTTGGTTTTGCGATTTTTCGGCGATACCAGAACTCATTTGTATACTACGTCTAACATTTTGATGTCACATTACCGTTATCCCATTCAGTTCGACGATGTGGTTCAACGTTTTCGGGTGATCCAGGAACGTCACGACACGCTACGTGAGGCTTTTGCAAGGATCAGACAGCGTCGCACCACCTATCACGAATTTGAGGCGGTGAAGCATGTTTCCTTTCGAATCTCCAAGGGAGAGGTGGTGGGTATCATTGGTCGCAATGGCTCGGGGAAAAGCACCATCCTGAAACTGGTGGCAGGAGTCTACACTCCTACATCGGGACGTGTGGAGGTCCAGGGAAGCATCGCCCCGCTCATCGAACTCGGAGCGGGATTTCACCATGAGCTGACAGGTCGTGAAAATATTCTTCTTAATGGGCTGCTTCTGGGGTTATCGAAGCGGCAGGTTCAGGACCGCGAGGAGTCTATCATCGCGTTCGCAGAACTCGGCGAGTTTATCGATTCTCCAGTGAAGCAGTACTCGTCCGGAATGTACATGCGGTTGGCTTTTTCTGTCGCTACCGAAGTCGATCCCGATATCTTGATCATCGACGAGATTCTTGGAGTGGGGGACGCCGGATTTCAGGCAAAGTGCTTTGAGCGGATCGAGCGATTTCGCAGGGCCGGCAAGACCATCCTTTTCGTTGCCCACACTATGGATATCATCCGCCGGCTGTGTGACCGGGCCTTATTGCTCCATGCCGGACGGTTGATCGAAGACGGACCGTCGGATATGGTAATCGCCCACTACGAAGAACTACTTGGAAACCGAATCCCGGAGCCGGTGCGGAAATAGTTTCCTTCGGCTTTCCGACGCGCCTCGAAAAGTGTCAGTTCAACATCATGGCGGAGCAGGGAAGTGTGGTCCTGGATAAAACATGACAGCAAAAGAGTACGGCGGCACGTGATCCTCCATTATCACATCTTCAAGAATGCGGGCACCACTGTTCGTTCCATCCTTGAACAGAACTTTGGTCCACGGTTCGCATCCGTAGAGAGCGAGCATCCGGACGATGTCGTCAGTAATGAAGCTCTGTTACGCTTCCTTCAACGCCGACCCGACGTTACGGCAGTCTCCAGTCACGGTCTACGACCTCCCAAGCCGGAGCACGATTCGTTCGTCTTCCTCGACATTGTCTATCTTCGGCACCCTTTGACCAGACTTTCTTCCATGTACGTTTTCTACCGCCGCCAGGACAGCGCCGCGGATCTTCTGACGATGGAGGCAAAGAAGCGAAACCTCGCTGATTTCCTGCGCGTTTTGATTGACAAGTATCCTTATTACGCGATGAACGCTCAAGTCGCTTACCTCGCCAACGGCGGGACCAGGATTCCAATACCCTCAGACTTCCAGAGGGCAGAGCAGCTCGCATGCCAAGCTGCTGTTCTTGGCGTGACCGACTTGTTTGATCGAGCAGCGGTGGCCGCGGAGTATTTGCTTCGCGGTTTGTTCGACCGACAGGCTGTTCTCAAGAGACTCGATTTCAGTTATGCTGCGGAAAACGTCAGCTCGGATCGTTCCCCGGACCTGGATGTAGAGCTGCAGAGACTGAGGGAAGCATGTGGCAGTCCTCTATTCGAGCGGCTCCGCGACCTGAATGCGCTGGATATCGATCTGGTGGAAGCTGCAAGAAAGGAGTGTTACCGCCGGTTCCATCTTGTGCCGGATCATGAAAGGCGGCTTAGGAATCTCTCGTCAAGATGCGTTGCTCGGGAGCAAGACGTCGCAATGGTAGTACTTGCGTCGAATCACCCCCACGATTTTGTGCGTTACGCTTGTTAATGGCTTTACCCCACACTCGTGTTCGCGAAACGGGTGCGGTGCCTTGGGAGGGTCATGCTTTTGCTGCTTCTCTTAGCCCCACTGGATTGGATCCTGATGACGCTTCTCGTCTGCACAGAACTCATGGGTCGCCTTTTGCGACGTGTTTCACCACGCAAAGCGCCAACCTTTTCGCGGCCTCGACCGGAATGCAGCTTCGTGATGGTTAACTGGAACGGGCGGGCGGCGCTGTCGGAATCCCTCCCAGCTCTGCTTCTAGCTACGCGAAGCCACGGCGGCAACCATGAGGTGATCCTCGTTGACAACGACAGCATAGACGGCAGCGAAGAATTTGTCCGTCAGCAGTTTCCACAGGTTCGAATCATAAAAAGCGGGGAGAACATTTATTTCGGGGGCGGTAACCGTCGGGGAATTTCGTTTGCGACGCGGGATATCCTGATTTTGATGAACAGTGATACGCTCGCGGATGCTGACTTCATCGCTCCGCTGTTAGCAGCATTTGCAGATCCTGCGGTCTTCGGCGTGGCGAGTTTGGTGCGTGCCGAAGGGGGCGCGTTTCGTGAGACCGGTAAGACGACCGCATATTTCGACAGCTGCGACTTAAAATGGGATCATCAGCCCGTGTCATCGGAAAACAAGGATCAGGGCTACTGCCCTGTCTTTTGGCTTCATCGTGGAGCTGTGGCTTTGGACCGTCGTAAGTATTTATGGCTGGGTGGGCTGGATCGCGTTTATGATCCCTTTTATCTGGAAGACGCTGATCTGTCATGTCGTGCGTGGAAAGTTGGCTGGAAATGTCTTCTGTCGTTTGGCAGCCGTGTCTCACATCAGCATCATATCGGTGTGTCGCGGTACCACGCCGTTAGAATGGCGGCTGCAGGTGAAGCGTTTCTGCGACTAATTGTCCGACGCAATCGGTACATCTTCTTTTGGAAGAACATCGGTAACTTCTCTATGCTCTTCAAGCACGGGTTGCTGGCGGCGTCAAGGCGTGTTCAAGGCGCGCGAATTGGCCCGTCTAGAGCAAAAGGCGAGGCACATAGTTATTTCGCGGCGCTTAAGCGCCTGCCCTTCATCCTGAAAGCAAAGTTAGCGATGGCAGCTTGCGTTGTTCGCACTGACCAGGAGATATTTGAGTTGACAACATGCGGGCAATCCGGCTCAGCGCTTTCCAGCGAATTCGAGCTCGATGTTGCTAAGGGGATATCATTACCAATATCCAAGGCTGACGGTTAAGCGCAGAACGAACAAGGGAATGCCCAAGGTTGAGTTTAGAGGATTGTCCGTTGAGAACCTCGCCAAATACTGGCGGTACTGCCGAATCTACGGCGTCAGGAATGCCACCCAATTGGCAATCCTCAGACTCCAGAAACCCATGGGGAAACCACCGACTGAGGTAGCCCCTCTTTCTCTGCCGATCGTCGCGAGCTCCGAAGATCTGATTCCTCCCATCGACAAAACAGTATCTGTCGTAGTTCCCACCAAGAATGCCGCCACCTACATTGAGAATCTGCTGCAAAAGTTAAAGGCTCAGAAAGGCATTCGGCCATGCGAAATAATCTTGGTTGATTCTGAGTCAACGGACGGCACTGTGGCCATGGCTGAGCGCGAAGACGTAATTGTACGGCTCATAACCCCCCGAGAGTTCACTCACTCCTTTTCACGGAATGCAGGAGCCGAAAGAGCTACCGGAGACTACCTTCTATTTATGGTGCAAGACGCCCTGCCGCTCACCAATCTTTGGCTGTGGGAAATGGTAACGGCTCTGGAAACCAACAAACTCGCGGCGATCAGCTGCGCAGAGTATCCCCGTTCCGACTCCGACCTCTTCTATCAATTCTTGATTCATGATCAATACAACTCGCCTGGGCTTGAGCAAGACAGAATTCTTGCTTGGGACAAGTCCTGTTCCTCCTATTTGGGATTAAGATCAAATGCCCGAATCAGCGATGTAGCCGCACTCATCCGTCGTGACATCTTTGAGAATTACCGCTACAAGACGGAGTATGCGGAAGACCTGGAGCTCGGCATCCGGCTCATTCGCGACGGTCACAGACTTGGATTTCTTCACACCACCAGAGTCCTGCATTCGCACAATCGGCCTTCGTATTATTTCCTGAAGCGGGGTTATGTCGACGTCAGGTTCCTGGTTGAAGTGTTCTCCAATTACGTGTTCCCGAAGATAACTGATCAATCGAAACTTTATTGCGACATTGTGACCATGTGCCACCGCGTCAATCGAATCGCCCGGGAGCTTCCAAATCTCAGCTTGCCGTTACCCGTAAAGGAGCTGACGGACCACTTTCTGGCAATGCTTTCTGCTTCGCAAGCAGAACCCGCCTTGGACGAAGAAGGACTTGAGTCCGAATTTCAGGACTTCATGCAGCAGCTATCGAAAAAGCGTCAGACAGCGAATTCTCAATCCAGCACAAAAACCAATATGATTACGCCTCACGTTATGGCTCACGTGGAACGTCTCCAGAATTGGATTTGTACCATTTATGATGTCGCAGACAGGCACCTTGCCGACGATATCGCGACCGCGTTGGAAAAGGTTTTCGCGCTGCATAGCGGAACACATTTGGCCTATTTGTATTTGACGCTAAGAAACCGTGGCAAACTCGATGAGGCGTTGATCACCATGGATAAAACACTGACGGCTGGGGTCTAGGTCGCGCGATGAGGATCCTCTACGTAGTCCATCAGTTTTATCCTCAGTCTTCGTCGGGCACGGAGCAGTTCCTGCTCCATCTCGCGTCTTCCATGCAGCGGAGTGGTCATCATGTCGACATTGTGGCGTACAGTTTTTCGGAGCGTTCAGAGTTCCGTCCATGTGGCAGTCTTTTTGCCAAGCGCTATCAGTACAAAGGAATTTCAATCATAGGACTTCGGCACGACAGAATTCCGATTGACATAAATACGTCCCTCGAAGATTCCGCAGTTTTGTCGTTCGCGCGGGAGGTCGTTGGTAATCGAAGTCGAGGCTACGATTTAGTGCACATCGCCCACCCCATGAGACTGGCTTCCTTTGCCATGGCCGCGGGCCAGGCTGGAATTCCCTACGTGGTCACCTTGACGGACTTTTGGATGATTTGTCCGAAAATTAATCTGTACACGAGTTTCAATACTCAATGCTGGGGGCCCGCGGGAGGCAAAACCTGCCTTCAGTGGTGCCCTGAACTTCAGCCGGAATTCGTGCAGTCGCGTCTGAAGGCCACTCGCGAAATCTTGCATGGAGCCAACGCAATCGTTGTGCCCTCTCGCTTGGTCGCAGGCATGTTCAGGAAAGAGTTTCCAGAACTCTCAGCCAGTATCATTCCCCACGGCCTGCCGGTCGATAGATTCACCACAAATCCAAGAATGCATACGGAAAAGATTGTTTTCGCATACTGTGGAGGGTTGTCAGCGCACAAGGGAGTGCATGTTTTGATAGCGGCATTTCGCTCGCTGGAAGAATTGAACGTTGAGCTCCGCATCTACGGGGCCAGCGGCCGGGATGTGATCGACGAGAGGACGGTGCGGAATGCCGCTGGACAGGACGATCGCATAAAATTCTGTGGAAGGTACCAAGAAGAGGAGATCGGGAAGATATTTCAGGCGATCGACGCTTTGATTATTCCCTCCCTGTGTTACGAGAGTTATTCCTTTGCCCTGCATGAAGCCCTTGCTTCCCGGCTACCAGTGATCGCCTCGGCTGTCCCATGCCTGGATGAGAAGATTAGCGATTCCGCAGCGGGACTGACCTTCCGGGCAGGAGATGCAGATGACCTCGCGAGCAAGCTGAGGTTGGTTGTCTCGGATCGTCGAATGCTCGATAAAATCAAAGAAAACATGAAACGCGGTGCGGTATCGCGGCTCGAAGAGGAAGCGTACCTATACGAAAGAATCTACAGGGAAGCTGGAACCAAACGATTGGATTCGGAAGCCAACTAGATAGCTATGGAATCAGACGGCTATATTGTCGAGACCCAGACAGGCATATTGAGCTTTCGGCGGACTCTGGGTACCACAGACCCAAAGCCCGCTGTTTTCCTCGACCGTGATGGGGTTCTAAATCGTCACATCGCAGGCGGATACGTCACTCGCTGGGCCGAGTTTGTGGTCCTTCCAGGAGTTCCAGCAGCCTTGCGGCGGTTACGAAATATGGGATTCCGGTTGGTGATTATTTCGAATCAGGCCGGGGTCGCCAAGGGTTTTTTGAGTTGTGATGCTTTGATTCACATCACGAGCATGTCTCTAAAAAAATTCGCGGAGGACGGCGCAGAAGTGGATGGGGCTTTCTTTTGTCTGCATCATCCGGCGGATGGCTGCACGTGCCGAAAGCCCAAGCCAGGACTGCTCCGTTGGGCGGTTCATTTCTTCCCCACTGATTTCAGCCGTTCTTTTCTAATCGGGGATTCGCGCAACGATGTCCTAGCCGGGGCGGCGATGGCTTGCAGGACGATTCACTTAGTACCCAGCCCGGATGCTTCAGTTCCAGCGACTCACCAGGCGAGCAATTTGCCAGAGGCTGTGCACTGGATCATTTCCCAATCAATCGGCTGATTCGGAGGACGCGACCCACAAGCGTTCCACCAGGTCACAGTAGATGTGACCAAGTAGTATGTGTGATTCTTGGATCCGGGGGGTCTGGTCTGAAGGAACGTTAAGCAAGAGATCAACACATTCTCTCAGTTTGCCTCCTGATCTGCCGGTTAGTCCAACCGTGTACGCGCCCAGAATTCGCCCCTCCTCCATAGCGCGGACTACGTTGGGAGAATTCCCACTGGTACTGATGCCGAAGAGGATATCGTCCGGTTTCGCGAACGCCTGGATCTGGCGAGAAAAGACTTGTTCATACCCATAATCGTTTGCTATCGCCGTGAGAAGAGAACTGTTGGTGGTCAAAGCCATCGAGGGCAGAGGAGACCTCTCGAGCTGGAATCGACCCACGAATTCAGCGGCTAGGTGCTGAGCGTCAGCCGCACTGCCGCCGTTCCCGCAGAAAAATATGCAATGCCCGCCTTTTATCGCCTTGGCGGTATGCTCAGAGAGGGCACAAAGCTGTGGCAGCAATTCCTGCGCGAGTTGACTCAATTCACAGCTCTCGTCAACCTGTCTCCGGGCGTACTCAAGCAATTGGGCCGTCGTATCTTCCATAGAGTCCCGCTTTTTAGGTACATCAGCCACCTAACAGCCACCCAAGGTTGGCAGTTGCCGATATCCGAGTGTATAAGATAATTTACAATCGTTCGCGCCATTTTCGAGGGAACTGAGTCGGCTACTTAGGTGGGACACCACACCCGTCCGTGCTCGGCGATTAGGCTGTCTACAAATGCCCAATTCAGAGAAGCCTGTCGCGGCCAATACTGCCAGCGATTCCGGGAACGAACTTTCATTCACCGGGGAACGGGTTATTCCGGGCAAGGTCGACGCAGACCTGTTCAATGAACATTTCGCTCGTTACGTCTACGCACGAGAATTCTGCCGTGGCGAAGAAGTTCTCGATACTGGGTGCGGCGTGGGCTATGGGAGCGCCTATCTTGCGGAGGTTGCTACCCATGTGGTGGGCATCGATAACGATTCCCCGGCGATACGGTTTGCGCGTTCTCACTATGCCCTAGTCAATACTGCGTATCTTGTAGGAGATTGCCAAAACTTACCCCTTCAATCCCAAGCGTTTGGAGTGGTGACTTCCTTTGAGCTCATCGAACACCTGCCCGATGCAAAAACCTATCTGGAAGAAGTTCTGCGTGTGCTGAAGCAAGGCGGTACTTTTGTTGTTTCTACGCCAAACCGCCCGGTCTACCACGAACATCTCGGGGATATTAGCAATCCGTTTCATGTCCGTGAGTGGGATTTGGAGGAATTCTTAGCCATTTTGAAGGCTCGATTCAGATTTGTGGAACCTCTTGGGGAACAACATCTTTCTGCGCTGGCCATTCTTGGGCCGAAATCGATTCCATTAACCCGAGCGGCCATCGAAAAACGGGCGAAGTTGGAAAGTGCGGATTACTTCGTCTGTGTCTGCTCCGACAGGAAACAGAGTGTCACTGAAATGGTCTACGTTCCGGCGACTGGCAATATTCTTCTGGAACGTGAGCGTCACATCCGATCCTTGATCTCGCAACTGCATGATCGCGAAACCTATTTGGCTCGCCTGCAACCGGAATTTGAGGAAAAAGCCGCGTGGGCCAACCAGCTCAATGCAGAATTGGCTGAGGCCCAGTCCAAAGCCCAAGGTCTGCAGGCGAAAACCCAAGATCTGCAGGCGAAAGCCCAAGGTCTGCAGGCGAAAGCCCAAGATCTGCAGGCGAAAGTCCAAGATCTGCAGGCGAAAGTCCAAGATCTGCAGGCGAAAGTCCAAGATCTGCAGGCCAAGAACGAAGAGTTGAGCGCTCTTTGGGCGAAAGCGACACGCTGGAAGAGAGCTTTCGTTTTTTCCATTTTCGCTCCGCTAGATTGGAGCGTCGGTGGCGTAATCATTGCAGTAGAGTCTTTGGGGCGCGTGTTGCGCAGATTCAGTGCGCGGAAGGCACCCCTACCTGGACCTCAGGATTCAACTCGATGTAGCATCGTGGTCGTCACTTGGGAAGGGAAGGACCTGTTAGCCGCGTCGCTGCCGCCACTTCTCGATGCTATCCGCTTCCAAGGCGGAGAACACGAAATCATTGTGGTGGACAATGGCAGCACAGATGGTACCGAGGAGTACCTTCGCGATCACTTCCCTGAGGTCCGGGTGATCCGCAACCAGCACAACGAGTATTTCGGCGGTGGTAACAATCTAGGAGTCCAGGAAGCAAAGAATGACGTTGTTGTTTTGCTCAACAACGACATGATTGTCCACAAAGACTTCCTCGCGCCGCTGCTGGATGGATTTCGGTCGCCCGAAGTGTTCGCAGTTGGCAGTCAAGTGTTTCTGGCGGATTCCAATAAGCCCCGGGAGGAAACCGGCAAAACACGCGCATCCTTCAATGGCTATGACTTGGACTGGAAACATGACCCAATTTCCCCAAGAGATGAGCAAGAACTTTACGTTCCGGTGTTCTGGGGACACGGAGGAGCGGTCGCTCTCGACAGGCAGAAGTTCCGTTGGTTGGGAGGATTCGATCGCCTCTACGATCCTTTTTACGTGGAAGATGCCGACCTCTCTTACCAGGCGTGGAAAGTCGGATGGCAATGTTTGCTAGCGATCCGCAGCAAGGTAATTCACAAGCACCGCAGCAGCACTAAGCGTTTCGGAGATCAGTTCATTACGCAGATCGTCCGCCGAAACCATGAACTCTTCATCTGGAAGAACTTCGGAGACCTCCCCAACCTGTTCAAGCACTTCTTGCGAGGATATCGACAGCGTATCAGGCGGGCAGGCATCCCTGGCATAGGAATCCGTCTCGAACTCAGAGCTTTCCTGGGCGCACTGAAGCGCCTCCCCAGAGTAATCAGCCGCAGACTGCGACTAGCTCGCTGGATAGTTCGAAGCGACCAGGAGATTTTCAGGTTGACGACCCCCCCAGGCTTGGCTTCTTCCAGCGAGGTCGATTTTTCCCGGCCCAGTTCACAAGAGCAGCTGGGACATGGCTGGCATCCAATCGAAGGATCAGGGGAATGCAGTCAGTGTTGGATGGCGCAAGAAGCTTCTCTTTGGCTATGCGCTCCTTCTGCAACCGCCGACTTGCAATTGCAAGGCTATATGCCCCCCATGTCTGCATACGGGGCCGCATCCATCAGCCTGACCGTGTGCTGCGGTGCCGAGCGAACACGGTTTGATCTTGTAGGAGGAACATTCGAGTACAGGTGGAAAGTTAGGAACCTCCAGATCGGCAAGCCAACCTACATACACTTGGCGGTTAGCAACACGGTTGCACCCAACCAGGGTGAGAGGCGAACGCTGGGCGTTATGTTTAAGCGTATCGCTCTGGCAGACCTAAATGGGCAACTATCAAAAACCGACGAAGAAGACGAAAAGCGACGCGCTGGGAGCGTGGCATCTTCTGCGTGCGATTCAGTGATACTTCCCGACACCCGTAAACGCCTTCTTTTTCTCTGTGCCTATGTGCCGGGAGTCGGCTTACATGGCGGTGGAAACACCATGTTTCATCTCATCCGGAAGTTGTCGGATCGCTACAGAATTACTGCTGTTTGCCTCATGGAAAAGGAAGCGGAGCAGATATTTGTCCCTCGCCTAGCCCCGTTTTGTGAGCGGCTCGAGGTCATGTGGAGGCGACAGACGCTGTATGCACACAATCCGCTCAGTTTGAGGCCGCCTGAAATTGTTTACGAGTTCTATCACCGTAGAATGCAAGAGGTGGTGGATGAGTGCTTGAAGTCACGGTCTTACGATGTCATCGATTGTGAATACCTGCAGACCGCCCACTTTGTTCAGGACTACCCCGAGATCCCGGCCGTAGTCTCTCACCATGAGGTTTACTCGCTCTCTTATCGCAACCACTACCAGTCGGTTCCGCGGTTCTCTGCCCGCCGAGTGATCGGGTTCACGAACTGGATGCGCATGCTGAACTACGAAGAGAAAATGTTCAGGCGCTTTTATGCCGTGATGGTGGTGACCGACACGGAACGAGACTATCTGCACCACTACATGCCACAGGTAAGGGTATACGCGCACCCGACGGGAGTGGACTGTGACTTCTTCTTGCCCAGCCACGAAGGCCCAGAGCGCGGTTCGGTGGTGTTTCTCGGGAACTTCAATCATGCGCCGAACGTGAGCGGAATTCTCTGGTTCCTGGAACGCGTCTGGCCGTTGGTACTTGCAAATTGCCCCTATGCGCGGTTATGCGTGGTCGGTGGCAACCCTCCGCCGTCCCTGCAGAGCTGGAATGGTCGAGAAGGCGTCCAGGTTACTGGTTGGGTTGAGGACGTTCGCCCATTTTTGCAGCGATCCGTGGTTTTCGTAGCACCGATGTTTGAGGGCGTTGGCCTACGCGGAAAGATATTAGAAGCCTGGGCCAGCAAGAAACCCGTAGTTGGCACCAGTCTGGCTTTCCTTGGGCTGAATCAGGCCAGGGACTGGGCGGGGTTTGTTGCTGACGACGCCGAATCCTTCGCTGCTCGTGTCTGTGATCTCCTTGCGAATGAAGCGATCGCCGAGCAGATGGGCACCTGTGGCCGGGAGTTGGTAGTCTCCTCATTTTCCTGGGATGCTTTTGCCAATCTTTACCACCGGGCTTATCGCGAGAGCATGGAAGCGCGGTATGGACTCAACGAGGTTATGAACGCTCAAGTTGCGGGAGCTTAGGACGTATGCGAGGTTGGTTCAGTTTACTCAGCCAAGATCGTGCCACTGAGCGCTATTTAACCGGCGTCTTTGTGGCTACCGCGGAGCCGAGTCTCGTTAGTACTATTGTTCGGCATCTCCCCGAGCGATTTCCCAACGTGACATTCACGTGTCTGGCACCGCAGTCCTACCATGAAACAATACCTTTTCGGGGGGATACACTGTGGTTCGAGGACATAAAAGAGACTCCGCTTTCCTCGCTAATCGAACTACGAAGCCGACGATTTGATATCTGTGTAGCCATACTAGCCGACGGCGCATCTTTTCGTAAGTGGAAGGTCGCTGCCTTCTTTCTAAATGTTCGCAGAATATTGATTTACGACGAGAACTATGACTGTTTCGCGGCAGATCGTGCGCACTTGTGGAAAGTTTGCCGCTATCTTGTGGCACGTCGCAAGCCGTGGCCCAGTTCTGGACTGCTATTTGTCCCAATCGGCTTTCCGTACTTGCTGGCACGAACGGCCTGGATGATTTTCACAGCAAGGTTGCACCAGACCTCAAGCCAGCCAGCTGATATGGGAGTTTCTCAACCGAAAGCCGTCAAATGAATTCAGGGGAACAGCCGGTAAGCTGTCTGATACTGGCGGGGGGTTTAGGGACCCGCCTGCGGCCGCTAATCGCTGACGCGCCGAAGCCAATGGCCCCCATTCTGGGCAGGCCTTTCCTGGAATACCTGGTACGCTGGGTGGGTCACTCGGGTTTGCACCAGGTGGTGCTGTGTGTTGGTTACCGCGCTGCCCAGATTCAAGACTATTTTGGACGAGGAAACCACTTCGGCATCAATGTCGCTTATTCGCTAGAAAGCGAACCTTTGGGGACTTGGGGCGCGGTCCGCCAAGCGATGGAGCAGTTTCCGGGAGAACATTTTCTAGTTGTGAACGGCGATTCGTTCCTGCAAATCGAGCTCAAGGCTCTGTTAGACTTTCATCTAAAAAAGCAGGCGTTGGCCACATTGGCGGTGCTTGCGGTGCATGATAGTTCTCGGTTTGGCGTAATCCGCATGGCTGGGGACGGTCGCATCAGTGAGTTCTCCGAGAAGCGCAGCAAAGGCTCGGCTTTGATCAATGGGGGTGTCTATTGTTTGTCACGAGAAGTCCTGAAAGTGGCACCAAAGTCCGCTGCTTCCCTGGAGAGGGAAGTGTTCCCCGCCCTCGCCGGGCTTAGCTTATATGGGATGGCAGTGCGTGGGTACTTTGTTGACATCGGAATTCCTCGGGAGTATCAGCGACTTGCCGCGGACGCCGAGAATTGGATAAAGAGTCTCAAGCTCCCGCCTGGAGTGGAGGAAGAGTGCTGATTCGCGCGAAATCGCCCTTGCGCATATCGTTTGCGGGGGGAGGGACTGACGTACCCCCTTTCCCACAACGCGAGGGCGGTTGTGTTTTGAATGCAACCGTGAATAAGTACTCATATGGCATGCTTCGTCCAACCGAGGATGACCAAATCTCTATCAAGTCCGTGGATTTCGGCTTGGCGTTGAATTATTCGGTCAATGAACTCGTCTACGATGGCAAACTCGATTTGGTGAAAGCCGCCATCAGAAAATTGCAGGGTCACAGTCGCTGTGGTTTCGAGCTGTTTCTGCGTAGCGAGGCTCCGCCAGGCTCCGGTCTCGGATCGTCTTCCAGCCTTATAGTTACCTTAGTCGGACTGCTGAAAGAATTCCTAAACCTGCCCCTGACCGAGTATGAGATTGCCCATTTGGCGTACGTGATCGAGCGCAAGGACATTGGAATTGATGGAGGGCTACAAGATCAGTATGCTGCGACTTTTGGAGGCTGCAACTACATTGAGTTCCAGGCCGACCAGGTGATCGTTAATCCACTACGCCTGAGCCAGGATGTGGTTAACGAACTCGAGCACAATCTGTTGCTTTGCTTTACGGGTCGCACGCATATCTCCGGCCACATCATTGAGGATCAGACAGCCCGCTACAATCGTGGCGAAGCCTCGTGCTTGGAGGGGTTGCGCCAACAGAAAGTTCTGGCTGGGCAAATGAAGAACCTGCTCCTGCGGCGCAAAGTCCGTGAATTCGGCGAGTTGCTTCACCAGGCGTGGGAGTACAAGAAAAAGATGTCGCCGCACATTTCCAATCCGCACATTGACGAAATTTACGAGACAGCACGCAAGGCGGGAGCCATTGGTGGAAAGCTCTCCGGCGCGGGAGGTGGCGGGTTCATGCTGTTTTATTGCTCGTTCGAAAAGAAGCATGAAGTAGCGGAAGCGCTGCGCAAGCTGAACTGCATAGTCAGCGACTTCACCTTCGACTTTCACGGCCTGCAAACCTGGCGAGTTGCGGAAGTGAGTAAGGCTTCATAAGGAAGAATATGGCTGCGGCTGGGACCGTAGCGGGTGCGGAGCATGGTATTGGTTTATTGGCCCACCCTTACCTCAAGCAATCGCACATTGCTCCCACCGGAAATGCTGCATTATGGATAGCTCCGCCGAGTTCGTGGCTTTCGTTTGCAATATCTGTAACACTTGCAACCGAGTGCCACGCCAACAGATCGGTCGGGAAATCGCCTCCTGCCGCTGCGGCTCCACGGTACGACTGCGTGCTATCGTGCATGCGCTATCGCTCGCGTTTTGCGGCAGATCGCTTCCGCTGACGGAGTTTCGCGAGGACCGGCGTGTTTCTGGTGTAGGGCTAAGCGACTGGCCCGGATATGCCGAACGGCTGGCGAAAAAGTTTTGCTACCGGAATACATTTTTCCACATGGAGCCTCGCCTGGACATCACGGCGCCCCCACGCGAGAACTGCGGAACCCTCGACTTCCTCATATCATCTGAGGTCTTCGAGCACATTCCACCGCCGGTCTCACGGGCGTTCGACGGCGCGTTCTCCATGCTGAAGCCAGGAGGTCACCTCATCCTCACCGTGCCGTATAACGGGGGTGATGTTGCGACTGTGGAGCACTACCCCGATTTGCGGGACTTCACCGTAGCTAAAGTCGGCGATCGACACTGCGTCGTGGTGCTGCGCAACGACGACAAGGTGGTTTTAGATCCAGATCCGATCTTTCATGGCGGCCCTGGGCAGACTCTTGAGATGCGCGTCTTCGGTGAGCGGGACCTGATGGACAATTTACGCACAGCGGGGTTCGAGGACATTCGCGTGATATCACAGGGTGTGCCAGGTTCGGGGATTTACTTTGACGAGCAGTGGAGCCTGCCAATTCTCGCCCGGAAACCGCGTTGAGCAAGCTAGGGAATTAGCCGCGCTCATTGCGTACTCGGTTCCGCTGTATCGTTCGCGAGGACGGTCTCATGCCGACGGTCACGCCATAACAGATAGCGCCATTTCTTGGGCAGCAGGCGTCGGCGAAGGATGTAATATTCGTTCGTGGGTCGGTCATCGGAAAGGGCAACAACACCGGGGGCTTCGTCGAGCAACCTGTCGATAGGTCGTTCCGTATTCAACACGGCCGCAAATTGGGAAATGGCGTCAGGTTTGGGACCCCACTCCATC
The DNA here is from genome assembly GCA_963696025.1 of uncultured Acidobacteriota bacterium. Taxonomy (GTDB): domain Bacteria; phylum Acidobacteriota; class Terriglobia; order Terriglobales; family Acidobacteriaceae; genus JABCYV01. Next base: position 183,879 of record CAVOII010000007.1, on the reverse strand, counting down.
AGGTCCGAGACTGCTTTATTCGGCATTCGACTAGTCAATTCCGCTGGCGATGCATTGGGGATAGGACAAAGGCTACCGATGAGATGGTAGCCCCAGCCGGCGACCGAACGGTATACGCGGACATAGGGAAACGATTCTTTGAAAGAACGGGCTACCGAGGCGATATCAACGGAATCGCCATTTGGAATCCACTGCTGCAGAATGCCATCAGATCGGAGCCGTCGTTTAGCAATTGAATAAAATTCCTTCGAATAGAGCAGACTAGAAGCGGCGGCGTCAACCGGAGGGGGAGGGTCGATAACGACAACATCAAACTGTTGGGGAGTCCGCTCCAGGTATCGGCGTCCGTCGTCAATCACTATGGTCGACCTGGGTGAACTCAATAGTTGCTCGGCATCAGAGTGGAAGAACCAGAACAGGCGCGGAACACTAGGCACCAGTTCGACGGCCGTAACTGGAATACCCCAGGACATTAGAGAACGATAAGTGGTCCCCATGCCGAAGCAAATGGCAAGCGCGTTTTGTGGCGGACGACCGAGCATCGCCAAGGGAATGTGCGCCATCATCTTGGTTATGGGGCTGACAATGGTGATGCCGACGCCATTTACCAGCAATTGCTTGTTGAAACCTTGACCTCTCGCGATCACGGTGGCGGTGTGGTCACGGAGAACGAGACTCTCAGGGAAAGCTCTTTGCCGCTCATAACCTTTACTACTAAAAATCAGGAGTAAAGCGAGAGGCAACAGCGCGTGCGAAGCAAGTCGCAAAGGAGGCGTTGGTGCACTTTTGTACGACCCGGCTGGACGTCCGGCGAACAAGAGCCAAGGAAACGCAAGAATGAAGATGACCCAGCGCTCGCTAGTGTACGGCAGCAACAGAAAACCGGAAACCAATGGCCCTAAAATGCAGCCAAGAACGTTCACCGCATAAGCGTGGCCTGCGCGGGCCGGATCCCCTCCAGACCAACGCTCTATCAGCATCGGCGCGATGAAGCCCAAAAGCCCCGTGAAAGGAGCGATGCCAAGAATAACCCTGGTAAGGCCAGGCAGATGAATGTTGGGATTTGCCACAGCCGGGGAGAGGACGGCAGAAATTCCCAGGAGTATCCAGATCAGAATTGGTTCGGTATCCTTGCGGGCGCTCCAGTATCTATAAATTTGAGAGCCGATGAAGGTCGCTCCGAGATATACCGCTAGGATGGTGGCGAAGGCGTACACAACCGTCCCTACGTACGGAGTGAATTGGCGTATCCAAGCGATCTCCATCCCCATACTGCTCAACCCAGTAGCAAAGAGTAAGAGAAGCACCGCTACACTTGGTCTACGTTCCTGGTAAGTAACTTTGACCGGAACACCGCGTAGGGGCGACAGAACTGTAGAGGAGGACGCACGCCAACTCACAGCAGTGGCCGCAAGCGCAAGAAATCCGTTGAGAACGGCTCCCGCTATTAGTGTCCCACGAAAGCCAAAGGCCTCAATCAGCCAGAGCGGAACGAACGTGCCCAGGACTGCACCACCGACGTTCGCCAGGTAGAGGAAGCTAAACGAACGGTTTTCTTCCTTCGGATGAGACCGGCGGATTGCTTCCATAGCGATGGGGATGGTCGCGCCCATTAAGGCGCACCAGGGCACCAATGTAATGGCAAGCCAGAATCCCGAAGCGAGGTAGTACGTCCCGGAGGAAGACACCCCGGCTGCCTCGAGCAGTGCTCTTCCTAAATGAAACTCATAGGGGACACAAATTGCCGAGATTCCGATGAGCAATTCCGTCAACGCGTAGAGTCGCAAGATCGGAAAATGAAGGCGCATTTCGTTGTTGCGGAGCAAAACTCCGCAAAACCAGGAACCGAGTCCCAAGCCTCCCATGAAGGCTGACAGTACAATGGAGACGAGCGCGGTGTTGACTCCGAATTCCGCCATCGACAGTCGGAGCCAAACGAGTTCATACAGTATGCTGCAGAATCCAGAAATTACAAAAAATACGAAGAACCAAGCCAACAAGGGTCTCCATCGGAGCAGGAACTTGCTGTGTGTAAGGGTAAGGGTCACGTCGAGTTAAACACAATACGACGAGAACATGCAACCTGACGATTGCCGGAAGCGTCTGTCTTCACATACAGAAGCTCACGATTCGAACTTCCGAATTGATTTCCTGAGAGAATAAGCCTTGATGACAACAACAACAATCTGGAATGCTGAGCCTTGTCACAAATAGGGTTCGTTTCCTCACATTACGCCCTCATCGTGGTTATTGCGTCCATTAGCTTTGGCGCTGGCCGAAGACTGACGCGGGCTTGTGCTTACGACTCGGTGTGGGAGGAAATAGCATTCTCAACCGCGATCGGACTTGGCGCCATTGCTTACCTAGTGTTTGCCCTCGCTCTGCTGCACCTGTTGTACCGTGGCGTTGTTGTCCTTGCTCTCGTCGGAGTAGCAACTTTCGCAGTTCAGGCTTTTGCAGACGTTGCGAAGCGGTTTTGGCAGTACCGAAAGAATTCGTCATTCTGGCCGATGGTGTTCGCGCTATCCGCAGCGCTCCTGCTTCTATTCCCAGTATTTAGGATGCCGCTCTATCCGCCTACTCTCTGGGATTCGCTGATGTACCATCTTCCCATCGCTAAACTCGATGTGCAGACACATTCATTGGCGTACTCGCCGTACATTCGCTATCCCGCCTTTCCGCAGCTCAATGAAATGTTGTTTGCCCTGATGCTGCTCTTAAAGGACGACGTCTCAGCGCAGCTTATCCAGTTCTTGATGACGTTATTGGTAGCCATCGGACTATTTGCTTGGGGGAGGCGATTGTTCAGTGTGATGACAGGGATCTGGGCTGCTGCGATCTGGCTGTCGAATCCTTTTGTTCTCGTGGTTAGCGCCAGCGCCTACATTGACGCCGGACTTACCTTGTTTATCTGCCTGGGTGCATATGGTTTTTCCAATTGGCTTCAGACCCGCCATACTTGCTGGCTCGGTGTTTCAGGAACACTCTTTGGTTTTGGAGCGGCGTCTAAGTATCTGGCGCTGCCGCCCTTGTGTGCTTTCGGTCTGGTGTTGCTGTTCCTCAGCCTTCGAGAGAAGAATTTCCGCCCGTTGCTCGTCTTTACCGCTACGGCCGTCGCGATCGCAGTCCCCTGGTACGTACGCAACTACTACTACACAGGGAATCCATTTTGGCCGTATTTCGGTTCGATCTTCGGATACCAGCCTTGGAGCGCCGAGGATCTCAAAGGTTTGGTCCACGAACAGTACCTTAACCAGAGCCCACCGCGGTCTTTCCTCTCTTTTTTGCTGTTGCCGTGGAACATTTCATTTCGCCTCCTTGAACTCTTCCATATGGATGCGCCAGCGCGAATGTCGCCGGCATACTTCTTTGCGCTTCCATTTCTTGCTGCCTACGCAATCTTCAACAAATATGCCCGCGTGATGCTGATTGGGGTCTTCGTCTACACTGTATTTTGGTTTTTGACCTTTCAAGCCATCCGATTCTTGTTTCCGGCAGTCGCTATATTAGGGTTGGCGGCGATGGCTGCCTGCGTGCATTTTGTAGAGCGTATTCCGGCGCTCGGATCAAAGCACCCGGGAATGCTCGCCGCCCTGGTTGCGGCGCTGCTGTTCTTGCCAGGATGGAAATATGGCGTTGTTGTGCGACGGGAAGCAACTCTCCCCATCTCTTCCGAGCAGAGGAACTCATATTTGGCCCGAAAATTCCCGCAGTACCCCGCGTATCATTTACTGAATGAGAAATATGGTGCGAATTACGTTCTCTATGCGCCCGGAGACGAAGAGATGACTTACTTTGCCGAGGGAGCATTCCGAGGCGACTTCTTCGGTCCGGCGCGCTGCATGCCTATTATTAGGGCACTATCAGAAAGCGGAACAGCTGTGTATGAAAAACTTGAGGAGACGGGAGCAAGTTTTCTCCTCCTAAACGAAAGGGACTTTCGTCCAGCAGTGCTATACGGATTACCATCGGGAGCCGACGATGAGTTTTTCCAATCTCATTTCCGGCTGATTTGGGCTGCTCCATACATACAATTATTTGAGATTAGCCGACAAGGTGTCCGCCACAGCTCCTCCCCAGAGTTGATCAAGAATGGTACCTTCGAGGATGTGACGGCATCGAAGCCGGCATTCTGGGAAGCATCCGGCGCACCCACGGTTGATAGCCGCGGGCGCTACGCCCACTCCGGATCGGTAACAGTCGGACTTTCGGTAGCGGATGCTCTTGTCCAACGGGTCGAAGCAAAGGCTTTGCAGACATACCGCCTTAGCCAGTGGACATTCGCTTCCAAGCATGGCGCGTCGACGCGTTTGCATATAAATTGGATTGGCGATCGAGGTCTACTGCGAGTGGACGTCGAGGTTGTTAGCGCTATGCTCATGTGGAACCGTCATCAGATGTTTGCGACCGCGCCTCCAGGAACCCGCTGGGCAGATGTTTACTTGGAAGTTCAGAATGGGGATGGGCCGGTCTGGTTTGATGATGTTTCCCTTGCGCCGATAAGCTACGAGGACTAGCCGACCACTTCCAGCGCGGAGATCTCCAGCTAGCTGATTCGACGGGTTCGAAGATTAGTTCAGAAAGCACTGCGCCGCTGTAAGCAGTTAGTAGAGCCAGAAGTGTATCTTTTCCGATATTCCGCGAACGTCGCCATTGAAGGTCATAATCACTCCTAACTCCCTCGCATCGCAAGGAGATTTAAAACCGTGATCGACGGCGAATTCAAAAAGCATAGGCTTGGTGGAATCGACAGACGAAGGCAGGTACGCCTCAAAAGTATGTTCGTACGGTCCGCAATAAGTTCGCGCACCCGCCGGCTCGCGGTTGACCGTGCATGATAGTTTCAATTCACGCGACGCGGCCGCAACAGCATCGGGAACAATAAACTGCAGCAAAAACCTTGGTGGCCGCAACGCCTCCAAAAGGCTAACCTCGAAGCTAAAGCGCTTCAGGGTCCAAGCCCATTGCAGCTCGCCTACATCGGTCCATCCTTCCAGCAGTCGAATCGAAGCAGGTGCGGATAGCCGCTGGCTGCGCATGAATACAAACATCCGAGCATCTTTATCCAAGTCGGTTGGATTGGGGGATTTGGTGCAACCTACCGTTAAGCGGTCAAGAATGCGCCATCCGCTTCGCTTAGCTATCATTTCGAGGCCGGCGGGAGAAAAGATCCATTGATTGGTGGGGTCGTTGTTGGCCTCCCGGCGATCCAGCAAGTAGGCCAGAGGTTCGTTCTTGATAGGCACCCCCGATTTCGTGACGTCAGCAACGCGAGTGCTCAAAACGCAATACCGTGATTGGTTGGCCAGAGTCTCCAGAGCCAAGTATGGATTCTTCAGATGATAAAGAACTCCCAGCGAGAGGGCCAGACCGTAGGTGACACCGGGCAACTGACTCGCTGAATCCGCATTCAGCTCGAAAATCCGTAGCGGAAGATCCAGCCGCTCGCGCAGCGTCCGCACACCCTCCATCCAGTTGTGGTTATTCGAAGGGTTGTCCACGGCCGTAACGTCGCATCCAAGACTTGCGAAGAACAATGGGATATCGCCGTCGCCGCATCCGAAGTCGAGCACCGGCCCGGATTGAAAAGCCCGCTCGAATTCCGTGAAATGTTGGCAAATAAATGGCGCAATGTGGTCGATTGAAGCCATGCTGTCATACGGATACCATGTCAACTGCGAGGGCAGCGGTTCCTTCTTAGCCTCCGTTAAGCGCTTCGAGAATTCGTAGCGGCGTTCGATGAGTTCCTCAGCGCTAGCCGGCCGCGACGGAGTTACAGTCCGCTTCTGATTGATCATCATGGTTCCTGTTTCGTGGGGCATACCTTTTCTCCCGGCAGCCTAAAACTCAGGGCTGCACGAATAGGCAGCCAGGGCACCGGCCTTTGTTATCGGTCTGGCATGTCGTCCCGGTGCCGTTTCTCAAGCCACTTGTGTTCCGACTACGCAGTCTAGAGCTTATACAAGGCGTGTAGCAAGTGAACGATTCTGTTGAAATATCGCGTTGGTGTTGAAAAACTCGGTTCGAAGACGCGTTTTCCCTCAGGGGAGTTTCTTCCGATTCGTGTTTTTCTTTTGCTAGTGGTTGCTTACGCGCTTGCCATCGCTGGTTGCGCTCTCATGTTGAGGAACCGCACCAGTCGTTTCCGGTTCTGGGCCACAGCAGCTAGGTAGAACTGCTCACGCACGAACTTGATTCTGCGTAGGCGCAAGCGCCGCAATCCAATTGGTTCTTTAGTTCCGAGAACAGAGCCTCCACTTTCCGTTGCTTGCGTAGCGCCACGGCGAACTCCGGGGTCTTGGCTACCTCATCGGCCTTCTGTCTCGCCGCTTCGCAAGTATGGATCGCGATCGTACGGAACTTGCCGCGCGTGCACTGCGGCTTCTGCCCACATCCTCGACAGCGCTTAACCGTCGAGTAGTACCGGTGCGCACGGTTCCGTTTGTTAATACCCACGTAGTTCAGTGGCTTGCCTGCGGGGCAGAGATAGCAGTTTTCTTCCGCCAGGTAAGTGAACTTCTCGATCCCGTATAGATCAGGGGGCGAGTTCGGACCTTGCTTCACGCGAATGTAAGCCGTAATCCCACGATCATCGAGCCCTGGCAGCAGTTCACCGTTGCCGTAGGTGTTATCGGCCGCCACCCCCATCGGTCGCCGGCCGTATCGTTGGTAGTAGCGATCGATCATGTCTCGTGCCGCCGCACTCTCCTGACTCAAACCGGCGGCCGTCGCTTGCACCCCCACGATCACCCAGCTTTCATTGTCGATCAGATAGTTATCGAAGTAACCCAGTTCGGCAGCGCCATTCCCCTTGCTCAGCTACGTCGAATCCGGGTCGGTAGTCGACACCTGGTCTTGCGGATGGATGGCTTCGCCATCGCCGTTCTCCTGCTCTAGTTCTTCCAGGTACTTTCGCGCCCCATAGTTCACTGGCGCTGCCTCCCTAAACTGTTCGCGGGGGATACGACTGTGGTGGCTCGCGTTCGCCATGATGAAGCTGCCATCGACCGACATCTGCTCCCCCTCCACCAGACCCGCAGCGATGCACTGCTCCACAATGCGCTCCAACAACTCCTGAAACAAGTTCGACTCCTGAAAGCGGCCATGCCGGTTCTTCGAGAACGTCGAGTGATGGGGAATCTCCTGCTCGAACCCCAACCCGGTGAACCAGCGCCACGCCAAGTGCATGCCCAGTTCTTCCAGCAACTTCCGCTCACTGCTGATGCCGTAGAGATACCCCAGCAGCAGGATCCGCAACAGCACTTCCGGATCAATCGACGGTCGCCCCGTTTCGCTGTAGGATGCACGCAACTTCTCCCGCACAAAATCGAAACCGACCTAGCGGTCGATGAAACCTAACAAGTGGTTTTGAGGAGCCTGATCTTCGATGCGGAAGTAGTAGAACAGCGACTCCGAACGGTCGTGTTGCCCCATCATAAGCAGCCAGCCTCCGAGAATGGCGATTGCCTGCAGCATCACTAACTCTCGTCTGCTTATAACCTTGTTGTTGTCGCCCTCGCAAGCACCAACTCGGTGACTTTTTCAACACCAACGCGTGATTTCACCAGTGATTCTCAGTTGATGTAGCCTGTCTACAACACGGAAGGAGCTTGTGGAGGACCCATGCCGGGCAGGCATTACCCAAAGACGTGACATGGCTCGGTGCATTCGTCGGCAGCCCGGCTCATCTAATATCGTGATGTTCCCGCGCCCACTTCTCCGCTTCTCCAATTTCTTTCAAAGCCGCGTCGATATGGTTGACCGCTCCCACCCTGTGGCCGCCCCAGTCACCACCAGCATGCACCAGGTCATTGCGTGCACCTTCTAGTGCGCGCTTGGCCGATTCCATTTCAGCGGGCACGTCCCGTTGGGGAGGTTCCGGAAGTAAGGGGACAGTGGGCCACATGATCATCAGCGCAAGTAGGATCAGCGTAGCGCTTTTCATAGTCTCCTCCTGGAGAATCCTGTCGGGCGGCAGGTTAACACAAACAATTGGACAGATGGTAGTCCCGCCAGGCGCGGCTCCGATGCAAGGCAGGCGTATCTACCTCTGGGGGTTTCTCCACTGGACTCCCGAACGCGTTAAGTCAGTGGGTGTAATCGATTACAACATCTCTAACGACGTCGGTCGTGTCAAGGGACTTGGGGTTTCATTTTAGTAAGTCGGTGCATACTTTCCCCTCAGCGCAGACGCACTGGTTCCTTCGAGAGAGCAACGGTCTTTACTTCTCGATGTATCCAACCGCATGGCTCGGCCCGTTTTCTTCATCATTGTGGTGGCGTAGCCCACCAGACATCTCTTCGGTCACGCTCGATCATGATGTGTTGTGCAAACTCCCCTCCCATGGGGAGGCGGGCAGCCTATTCAGTTGACCCGGTCACTGCATTGCAGGACCACTGTTGAAATCAGGCATCCCCGCATGGGCTTTCCCCTTCTGCCGCAACCTTCCGCGGCGACAGAACTGTTCGTAATCAATCTGGTCACGCATCATGATCCACAGCCGGATACCCAGTTTGCGTGCCGCTGCGATCCTTGCCTTGCCCATTCCTTTCTGGATGAGCTTGCGCCGATAGAAGCGTTGCAACTCCGGGTCTTTCCGTACCGCATGCATCCCTGCTTCGGTCCACAGATAGCGCAGCAGGGAGTTGCCTTGCTTGGTCAGTTTTCCCAGTCGTTGTCGCTTCCCGCTGGTGTGCTCACACGGAATCATCCCGATGTAGCTGGCCACCTGGTTGGCGGTGTCGAAGCGACTCGGGTCACCGAGAAAAACATCGGTCGCCAAAGCCGTCACCGCACCTACGCCCGGATGGGTTAGCAGCCGGCGCGCCTGTAGCCTTTGTCGGGCCTGGGCTTCCACTTCTTTATCTAGTTCTTGGATTCGTTGCTGCAACTGTTCATACAAGCTCAGCAGTTCTGTCCGTCTCTGACTGGTGTAGGGTGGCAAGGGCAGTGCCTGCAGTGTGTTCTGCCCTGCCTGACTCCAGAGCGCGTGGCCTCGGCGCAGGGCGTGATTGAGGGCGATCGCCTGCAAGGTGTGCTGCAATCGTGCTCGCATCTTTACCCACTGATGTCGGTCCCGCAGCAAGGTTCGCAAGTCCCGCTCTTCGATCGAGGGCATCCAAATCTCCGGAAAGCGATCTTCGATGAGCAGTTCCAATATCAACCGTGCATCTCGTCGATCATGCTTCTGCTTCCGCGTTTCTTTCGCGCGGATCTTCGCCGGATTTCCCACACGGCATTGGATTCCCAACTCTTGCAGCAGTTCCAAGAACCACTGCATGGATCCCGTGGCTTCGATGCCCACCACCACCGGACCCTCCAAGGCCCCGTAAAACTCTCGCAGGGCGTTGCCTTCGTGGGAAAGTGCCCTCTCCACGAACTCCCCGGTTTCAGTGTCCACCATGGCTATGGTTTGTTGTCTTGCGTGCAGATCACAGCCTACAATTTTCATCTCGGCCTCCTTCGTCCCGAGCCTCTTTGGTTGGATACCGCAAAGTCTACTCGGTCCGTTGTGAGGCCGACGTCGTTATGACATCAGTTGAGAGTTACTTGACCAGACGAATTGAACGACGGTCAATGGGCGCAACCCACGGCCCTATTGCAGCCTAGCGTACTCGCGCTTGGGTTCCTTCACGATGGGGATGTCTGGATCAGCGTCTTTCCAGAGCGTGGGAAATCTTTGTAGGCGGCGAGCGCCGGACGCGAGCAGCATCGGCATCCCCACCCTGCGAGCTTCTGGACTGCAAGGCGTTGGCCCGAGCCACTCCCAGATGCACCAACGCTCCTCAGCCAGGACATAGTAAACTATCCGATATTCGTCGCATAAAATGTTGAGACGCAACCCTAATCCGAATCGGCGTGGAAGAAATGCACAGACTCGAGGATCGGAATGTAAGCAGGAGATTCCGACTACATGGACTCGCCCGCGCGCATCAACGCCGCGCTCGTGATCCTCGATGCCCCCGCTGCATGGCGCAACGTGTCCAAAAGGTCGGGCAATCGAAAACATGGCCGCGAGGTTCGCCTGATGTCCTATAGTACGATTTGGTTCGAACGGTTCGATAATCGCTGGTGGGCTCTGCAAGCTTGGTTGCGGTGGCGCTCACCGAAAGCTTCTGCCAGAGTTCTTGACTCCCTCGCTGATGTGGCTATTACTGCCGTCGACCGCCGATGGCGATACGTGTATGTCAATCAACAGGCGAGCCGTATCCTGCATCGAAGACCAGATGAGCTAATTGGTAAGACCGTCCTTGGGGTTCTGCCCGATGTGGAGAGCGCCGACTGGTTCAGTCAACTGGCTCGAATTGCAGGTGGCCAGTCGCCGGGCCGGTTTGAGGCCTACGTGAATCCGCTGAACGCATGGTTTGAGTTCCATTGCTACCCAGGCAAAGATGAATTGGTATTCAGTTTCAACAACATCTCTGAACGAAAGCACGAGGAGGCATTGCGTCCCCTTCCGCTCTGGAACAACGACCTGGAGTTCAATGAAATCCGAAAAACGATCGAGTACACATTGGTCGATTGGTCTCGCTGCTATATGCTTTTTCAGTTCGCCAAGCAGTGCTCCGAATTGGAAGGTGATGTCGCAGAAGTGGGGGTATACAAAGGTGGAACCGCCCGGTTGATGGCTCTTACCTTCGCTTCTCGTGCGAAAAAGGTTTTGCACCTGTTCGATACATTCGAGGGCATGCCTTGCACAGATGCGACGGTTGACCATCATCGAAAAGGTGACTTCGCGGATACGTCCTTAGATTCTGTCCAGCGTCAGCTTGAGGGTTGTGGAGACGTGCGATTCTACAAAGGGTTTTTTCCCGATACTGCCAGTCCCATTCAGAATTCTAGGTTTTGCATGGTTCATATCGACGCGGATATCTACCAGTCGGTGAAAGACAGTTGCGTTTTTTTCTATCCCCGACTGGAGAAGGACGGAATCATGGTATTCGACGACTACGGGTTTCCTAGCTGCCCTGGAGCACGAAAGGCAGTCGATGAGTTTTTCGCTGACAAGCCTGAGCACCCCTTCTACTTGCCCAGTGGACAATGCGTAGTAGTACGAACATCACAGTAGCGCAGAACGTCCTCTCCACTTCACGATGAGCAAAAACAATTGTCGACGCGTAGATGGTAAAACGCATCAAGGTTTCCAAGCCACAAAGAGATGATTTAGACCCCACTGGGTGACAAAATACTTCCTTCTGATATCTCTGAAGCCCGCACGTTGCATTCGGCATTGGATCTCCGAGGTCGTCAAATAATACTCTTCTCCCTCTTCCATTCCCCTTTCAGTATCCATGTCAAAATTTGTGCCGAAAAACTTGTCATACAAGTACACCACACCATGCACCAGCAATTCTGCTGTGGGATTTCCCATTGTCACGATGAGATTACCGCCAGGTCGGAGACATCGATGGGCTTCCGAGAGTTCAATGTCTCTCTTGGACTTGGGGACGTGATTTAGATTTGCAATGAACGTGACGGTGTCGAAGGTGCAGTCGGCGAACGGGAAATGCGTGATGTCTTCAACCAGGTGCTCCTCTGTAAGACCTTCGTACCGAAACACATCTATACCTTTTCCATTCCCATTCAAGAAACACTGAATAAATCGGTTGTTCTTGCCGCATCCGACATCCAAGCAATAGCCCAGCACCTCACCGGACACGTAGTAAAATCTCTCAGAAGAAAGCGCAGTCAGCCCCCATCTGTCAACATCGAACAACGTTACGGCTCTGATAGGGAAAGTTACGAAATCCCTGAGTCTCTGGAATGTCTTTCGTCCCCGAAATTCCGAATGCTGTTGGCCGTCGCTCGAAACATTGTGACCGGTGCGCATGGTCATCATCATTGATCGGCTTCCAATTGGTCTTCCACTTTTGCGGAATGCTTCACAACCAGTTTTAACTGACTACGCAAGAGTGCAACTTGTTGCACCAGAATCCTGGTGCGCTCGTTCAGCTTGGAGACCCACGCGAAGAGTTGTATCACCAGCAATGTCAAACCAAAAATGACCAATAGGAAAAGAGCAGATGGCGGGTAGGGGATTCCGAGAAACTTGGCAACGTGAAACAGGTAAGGAAAACCTAAGGAAGACGCCAGAAGCAGGCCCAGAGCGATGGTGACCCATAGGACTGCGAAGTGCTCGGTAATTTTTCTCTTTCTGACCAATGCAAGCACCATGGCGAAAATACAGAGCGTGATTAGAAAAACGACGGTCTGGCCGTGTTCCTGCATCTGCAACTCCTATCGTGAAGTTGAAGTCTCCCGCTTGCGAAGCAGGTTCATAACAATCGCGAGCGGGACCTTAATCATGTATGTGATCGCTTGGGCTGTTCGGATGCTGGACCGCCCTGCAGTTCTCTCCAGCATCTGTACCGGAACCTCACAAATCCTCAGTCCGGCCTGGTGGACCTTTAAGATTGCCTCAACTTCTGGGTAGTCTTCCGGGTAGTCTCTTGCCAAAAGTTCGATAGCAGGTCGAGTCCAGGCTCTGAACCCCGAGGTGGCGTCTGTGATGCGGGTCTTGCAGATAGCCGATAATATTGAGGAAAAGAAACGAATGCCAAACCGCCTGCTCAGCGTCGACTGGAAACCTGCCATGGCAAGAAATCGCGACCCAAGTACCATGTCGCAGCCATTTTCCTCCAGAGCCGTCAGAAGCTTATCTATCTCTTCAGGCGGATGCTGTCCATCCCCGTCTACCTGGATGGCCACGTCATAATTATCTTCGAGAGCCACCATCAAACCCGTCTGTACCGCACCACCGACACCAAGGTTGCATGGCAGACAGAGAACCCTAACTGGCAGTTTGGACATGATCGACTGCGTTTGGTCCGTGGAGCCATCGTCAACGATCAGAACATCAATGTTTGGATATCGAGAGCGGAGGGTATTTACGACCCTCGGCAAGCTTAAGGCCTCGTTGTACGCCGGAATAATGACCAGTACGCGTTGGTACTTCGCGGACATTTCTGTCTCACGACCTTGTAACGGCACTATTTGATCGCTCGTACCACGTAGGTGTCAATTCAAGTATGTTCGGCAAAACACAGGTTTCCAAAATAATCTGCGATCCAGCTCCGATTCATGGACAATTCCAGGCTAGTCATTTGTATCTGAGTTCGACCAGCGAGAAGTCGTCAAGCCAAACTTCGGAATCACCATGCACACTGGCATAGACATCGGCAAAGGCGGCGTTATCCGGCGCTCTTGCGGCCATGACTTGGCTGTGCCAAGTAGAGTACGCCGGGACAACCTCAATATCCGCCGACATCAGCTTTTGGTCTCGATCCAGCCAGTTTATTTGAAGTCGAGCAAACTGCAACCGTTTCATCGCTCGACTGAAGCTTCGCAGCAAATAGACTCTGCCGCTGTCCAGCGCAACCCTTTGTGCCAGCCAGTCCTCGGCACCAGCACGGACGGCGGTTTTACCGTTGTGACTGTTAGCTCCCGTGCTGTCAATCAAAGGTTTTCCAGTCCTCGACCAAGACATAGGTATGCCCGCATTCAACATCTCAAACCCGCCGTTCCTCAACAGCTCGGGACTCCGATTCATTTGTTCAACGTGGTCGTCGACTTCAAAGAGAAGCACATTGGAGCGAGCATAAATGATTTTGAAGTGCGTTTCGAGAAAACCTGGAGTAAGAACCGAGTCTCCAATGCGCTGACTTGAAAATGAACCGGCTTCGTAAATGAGTAAGTACTGGGCACCGAGTCTATGAAGTTCCTCATATAATTCTTCGGGCTTTGAGAGATGATTGAGAAGCGTAGAGTATCGTGCCGGACCAAACCAATCACCTATGAAATGACCATCTGCGAAGTATGCCATGTTGGCGCCGTCGAGGGCGTACACAGTGTAGTCGCTACCCTCCCGGTGGTTTAAAAACTCGTAAGCAGGATAGGAAGGAAGAGATTGTCCGAGAAACGAATCCCTTTGCTGTGATGTTGCGGGCGGTAGCGCTGGCCGTCGCAGTGAGGTTGCGCGCCCTAGGCCGGAGCCTAAAAGCAGGATGCAAATGATACCGGCGTGGACACTGCTGACTGTGCGACGTTTTGCTCGTAGCCAGCCGAAGACATAGGTGTCTAGCGCGGCTGCCGTCACGAGGCTGAGGAAGGGCACTGCCAAAAGCAAATATCGGAGTACTTGGACTGTGCTGAACCAAGACAACGTGTAAAGCCCGGCAACAACCAACAATGTGCGCAGATAAGAGTTCTTCCATGCCGCTATCAGAGATAGGGGAAGCAGCAGCAAGTAAACGGGAGACAGATCGCTCGAGTCGGCGTGAAACATTGGTCCATGAAAGACGAGATTCCAGGGCAGCATGATCAGATCTGTTATCCCTTTACCGGTGCCGTAGGACGCCTGCTCCTGCGACACTGCCCTTAGGTCATCGGGATTCCAATTGCCGTAACCCAACTTGGATCCGAAGTATGGCCAGACGGGGTTTCCCGTGTAATAGAGGTTGCGAATATACCAGGGGCTTGCAACCGCGGCAGCGAGCACCGTAAACGCAATCACTTCCCGAAATCGTCGTTCCTTCGCAGCCCAATACAGCAGGAATAGCCCGAATACTGCCAGAGGGAAAAGCGCCAAGTACTTGGACCCAGCAGCGAACCCAAAAAACACAGCAGAAAGGAGGAGCCAGGAGGTGCTGTGAGACTGATACCAGTTGAAGAAAGCGTACGCCGCCAGGACAACGAACAGCGTTAGGCCAATGTCAATATAGGCCGATGCTCCAAGCGATAACACGACCGGATTCGAAAGCCAAAGGACGCCGCTCCAAAGGCCGACTTCGGTGCTAAAAGCGCGCCGACCCCAGGCATAAAGAGTTATCGCCACCAGCCACATCATCAGAAACTGCACAAGTTGCGCGCTGATGTCGTCGTACAGCAATAGCATCAAACTGAACAACATTTCGTTCAACTGCGGAAACACTGGAAAGCGTAGATACGGCGTAAACACGACGGCGTGAGAATTCGCGTAAATCTTCGCGGCAGCGAGGTGATAACTCGTCGCATCCCATTGGGTTGGAGGATACAGCGGCAGCAGCAGGATGGGACTCAATAAAACAAGAATAATGCCGTAGAGCGAAGTCCAACGAGACCGAAGTCTCCGGCGCAACTGTTCCGCGTCTCTCGCTAGTTCCAGCAACGACGGCGACAGAAGAACAGCGATGGTTGTGAACAGCACGAGCACAACCCCGCGAGTCAGGAGGCGCGCGAGACCAACGGCGAAGACGAAGTATGCAATCACGCCGAGGCCTAGACCGGTAGAGAAGCAGAATTTTTCAGAAGCGGAATGATAAGGCACACTCCCGGTAAGGCGGGCCCCGATCAAGTAGGCAAATAACGTAAACAGCGCCAGAAAACCATAGTGGTAGAGAAAAAACAGTACAAGACCGAGATTCATTCTGGTTCTAAAACGTTCTCCTATTTGATAGTTCGATCGTCCGCTGCGCGACTGGGACGTGCTGCTCGCATGTTACCTGATAAGCTTACACAAATCAGACAGAGATCCCCTGCACGGGAGAGCACACAGTACATTTGCGAAGATCGCCATAACTCTCTCGCGGTTCCTCCGCTCAATAGACGCGTCACAGGCCGAGTGCCTGGAGCAAAAAGTCGCTTGAAAAGGTTCCTGCGAACTGCCCGCATCGCCAATTCCGATGCATTATTTGCCCCTCCCACGGGAGGAGGGAGAGATAGCTGACAGAAGCGTACCTTCAATACAGTCTCACAGGCAGTGTGATGTTTCCGAACGAGCCGATGTTCGCCAGGCTAGAGGTGAAGAAATATTGGCTTTCGTCGCGGATCGTGCTTAGCGCGAACCAGCCGATATTGCACAGTGATGCCACAACAATCCCAATTATAGGTGGCCTGCACGGCAGAATATTGGAGCTGTCCCTGGTTGGCATCAAAGCCGAAAGTGGCCGCGCCGCTGAATCCGGGTTTGTTGGTGTGACCATAATTCACCTGCGTGCAGAACTGGTGAAAGCTGGTGGCCGTGTTGCTAGAGGCCAGGATATCAGCGGGAATGTACAAGAAGGAATCGCCACCACCCACACTGATCCGGCCAATGTGAAAATTCACTAGCCCATTGCTGGCGTTGATTCGCCCATTTTTGAAATCGTAGCCGAGGTCCCATTCCGCATCGACGGTCGTACCAGACTTCAATGCGAAGACGAGACACGAGCGGGGAAAGACCCCACGGGCTGGTCAGGAATGCAATGGCTGTGAAGTCTGCGATGGTCGTGAAGACGTTCCGAGTTCCATTGACCAGAGCCCCGCCGAAGGTCGTGAGTATGAAATACTTCTGCGCCAGCTCCCAGCTCACGAGTTCGCGAGCGCCAGGCACGGCTGGACAGCCGACAGCTCTTGGCTGTGGCGCGTCAGGTTCTTCGTCGAACGGATCCCAGGGTAATTGCAGTGGACGAATTTGATCGAGGAGGGCGACGTGGCCGCGCTGCAGCCCGCGGTAGCGGATGAACTGCGTTTGGCAAATAAGCGAGTGACAGCGGTGTATTCGACTTCGTTGGTGTTGGTAAGAATGCCGCGCTCGTCAAAGCGCAGGATTTTGGAAAAGTTGTCCACTCCGATGACGCGTCGGTAGACAACCCGAGGCTCAATCATGTGCTTCAGCTTGCGGCCGAAAAGTCGGCGATCGAAGACTCGCTCCAGGGCCGGCGATCGCAATTCAACTGAGGTTTCTAGGGCCCTGCAGTTGATGGGTTTCCGGAAGCCGCCGCCAGACCATTGGCTGGCACAAGTTGCTGGCTGTACAGGGTGTCGCGCACCGCGATCTCCGGGCGCAAAGACCATCCTCGAAAGAGTATGGGCAAAGAAAAGCTGGGATTGATGTCGAACCGTCCCACTAAACTAGCGGTGCGAAAGACGGGCTCGCTGCGAGAGAGGCCCTCAGCTGCCGTTTCGAAGTTCCAGTAAAAAGGCGTATTACCGAGCTCCGATCCGCACTGGAATTAACCGCCCATTTCTCGCGCTTTTTGCGAGAAGTGGGAACTCGTTGCCTTTATCTTTTTGGCGTTGCGTGGGCGACTCAACTTTTCGCAGCTTTACCTGACGGCCGCTCGTCAAGCGCTCACTGAATCGCGCTGCCGACTGACGAGAATACGTTATTGGCGTTAGTCCCGATCAGCCGTATCGTCCCTACAACCAGAACCAGGATCACGGCCAGCATGACGGCGTATTCCGCGATATCTTGCCCCGCGTCATCGCGCCAGAGGTGGGGGAGGAGACTGCTCATAAATTCTTCCTTTCACTTAAGGTTGGATAACTTAGGATTTACTGCCTTTGTGATCGTTTTGCAAGGTTACGAAAGTTTCGCTCGCTGCAGAATCCGTTCGATCCTTTATCCCATTAAGCTTTCGGCTGGCGGGTGGCCCAGCCTTTCGCGTTTTTTGCGAAAGCTTGGGTTGTTCCGTCAGCAAGTATGCGGGACGTACTCATACCCTAGCCTCATGCCTTGGTTCTGGAGCGGCGTCGGTCACGGATCGTTTTAGGCCTGTGGGGGAGGCCCCGGAACTGGGAAGTGTCCTTTTTCTAGTCTAGCGCGCCCGCTCAAGTTGAGCTCTAGGGTCATCTCTCCACCTGAGGGTGATGATGGCAGAGCCTTTGGCGGCGGGCAGTTGCTTAGTGCGTTGTGCATCGATGTCAATTCTTGAGTAGCTGAATCTCACTGCCCGGTTCAATCCGATTTCGAAAAACGGAACTCCCTGAGAATGTAGAGGCATGTTCTCGACGTAAAACGTCGTGTTGGGTGGTGGTGCAGGTTCGAGGCGCTTTAACTCCGCCAGGAAATCGCGGGACATCTTCGAGTTCGTACGCCATGCGCCCAGGTTGTGAAGTAGGGCCAGTACGAAGAGGCAAGCCAGTGCCGAAGTCCAGCCACGACGAACCCACTTCTGATCGAAGCTCTGCTCGAGCAGCAGGGTGACGAGAAGCGCAGTGCCAGCCGCGCCAGCGTACAGATTTCTCGACCAGGTCAGGCCGAAATCTGCATACCAGAAAAGAAAATGTGAAGGTAAACCGGTGACGAATATCCAGATCAGCTGAACCAAAGGAGTCTGGCCCTGGGAGGGTCAATCCTCTTGGCAGTAAGGGTCAAGGTAAACAACAGCGCGGAGGTTGCCGAAGCAAGCACAGCTAGGGAAAGCTGGCGCGGCGCCAGCCAGTTGTAGCCAAACAGCAGCTCTGCGGGAACGCGGATGAGCACCGCGCCCACCGATCGCGTCCCGAAAAGCGGAGCTGCAGGAGCGCCATTCACCATGCGATACCCGCCGATGCCGCCGAGGACGTGCAGGCGGTATACGAAACACAGTCCGGCAACGCCAAGAAGGCCGAGGAGTGGTTTGATTCGAGGCCGTTGCCAGACCACGAACTCCAGCGCGATCCATAGCAACGGAGCAAGGTATGCAGTCTCCTTCGAGAACGCCGCGAGAACAAAACAGGAGATGCCAGCCAAATAGTTGCGTGCGCGGCCATCCTGCCGGAACCGGACATAGAAAACCAGCGCCCAGAGCATGAACGCGGTTGCCAACTGGTCAAAGCGACAGCCGATCCAGGTTACCGCTTCCACATTGACGGGCAGAATGGCGAAAAACAGCGCGGCAGTAGCGGAAGCTTCTGACTTGAGGCCCAGTGCCTTGCAGAAAAAGAACACGCCAGCTATGGAAAGTAGATGCAACATCAGATTTGTGACGTGGTATCCGGGCGCCCAAAGATGCCATAGTCGATAGTCCACGAAAAGACTGGCGAAGCCAAGCGGGCGCGGAAAGAGATGGAAGCCCCGGCTATCGACCTGCCCTTGAGTCAGTTCTCCACAAACGTAGGCAATAAATGGCTGGTGAGCCGCCTGGGCCATGTGCTCGAAGTCGTCGCTGACGAAGTAAAAAGATACGGTTGAGGCATATGCGAGAGCTCCGGCGGCCAGCGCCAGTGCTAAGGCAATTCGGTTGGTCGAGTCCCCGCTCGCGAGCCGTTCGTTCGCCAGTTCTGACCATGACCTTGGCCTCCTGAACTGGCGGATTAGCGTCACCGCGAAGAACACGATAGAGATCGTCTGAACCGTGTTGTGCCGAGCTGCAGGGCTGGTGAGACGTACGGCAAAGCCGAAAACAACGGACAGAGCGACCGCAATAGCAGACGTAGCAATCAACTCCCGTTGGAAGTCCAGAGTCCGACCGGATGGCCTGGGACCGAAATCGAGGAGAGAGTTGAACAAATCGTTGCCAAAAACAGCGTAATGGTAAATAAAGGGAACGTTCTTTTGTATCGCCCCGTCCTACCGAGAAGTCGCCAAACGCAACCTTCTCGAATCACAAACGACGACTATACCTTACAGACAGTGAGGCGGGTGGCCCAGCCTTTCGCGTTCTTTGCGAAGGCTGGGGTTGTTCAGCCGTCACCGCAGGGATGCGGGACGCAGTCCTACCCTAGCTTCATGCGTTGGGGTCTGAAGCGGTACCAACAAACCCGACAGCTGCATTTCATCACCTTCAGCTGCTATGGTCGCGCTGCTCCGCCCGGTAGGATTCTCCCACCCGTGTATCTATCCCCACCTATCGTTGACTTAGCCCTCGCATCCTGCCTAACATAGGCCCACTCGCATGATCGGCGAAACGATTTCGCACTACCGCATCCTGCAGAAGCTCGGCGGCGGTGGCATGGGTGTGGTCTACAAGGCCGAGGACACCCAGCTCGGACGTTTCGTAGCGTTGAAGTTCCTTCCCGACGAACTGGCCCAAGACTCGCAGGCGCTCGAACGCTTCCGGCGAGAAGCACGCGCGGCTTCTTCCCTGAATCACACCAACATCTGCACCATCTACGAGATCGGCAGTCACGAAGGCCGGTCTTTTATTGCCATGGAATTTCTGGAAGGTGCAACTCTCAAGCACCGCATCACCTTCCGCCCGCTCGAACTCGGCCTGCTGCTGACTCTGGCGATAGAAATCGCCGATGCGCTCGAGGCGGCCCACTCCAAAGGCATTGTTCATCGCGACATCAAACCAGCAAATGTCTTCGTCACCAATCGCAACCACGCCAAGATTCTGGACTTTGGCTTGGCTAAGGTCGCAGTCGAACTGGGCAAAGCTTTGGAACCCGCGGACGTCACGGCTGCCGCCACTGTGGGCGTCGCTGTCGAACACCTGACGTCGCCAGGTTCTGCGTTGGGCACGGTTGCTTACATGAGCCCCGAGCAAGCCCTGGGTGAAGAACTGGACGCACGCAGTGACATCTTTTCTTTTGGAGTTGTGCTGTACGAGATGTGCACCGGCCGCCTGCCCTTTGAAGGAAGCACGTCGGCGGCAATTTTCAACGCAATTCTGAACAAGGTTCCCGATGCACCCATCCGTCTGAATCCCGATCTTCCGCCGGAACTGCAACGCATCGTCAACAAGGCCCTGGAAAAGGACCGCGACCTCCGCTATCAGAGTTCAGCCGACATCAGAGCCGACCTGAAGCGGCTGCAGCGCGACTGGCATCCCTCTTCGCCAGGACAACGATTGGCGGCTTCGGCCTCGGGATCGGTGGCGGCTGCAGCTGCTGCCACGCCACCGGTTGACAGCGCGACCCCAGCCGCGTCGGCTGAAACGAAACGCGCAAACCGGCCACTTCTTGCTGCGGCTGTCATGCTGGCGCTGGCCGCAATCGGCCTCGGCGGGTTTCTCATCGGCGAGCACTCCGCCATCCCGCCCGTGCCTACGTTTCGCGAGTTAAGTTTCCGGCGAGGAGCGCTGGTGGCGGCCAGATTTGCTCCCGACCCGCGTTCAGCCGTTTACAGTGCCGCTTGGGAAGGCAACCCAGAAGCAGTTTTTATCAGTTCTCCTAACTCCACGGAGTCGCGAGATCTCAGCCTGCCGGAGACCGAGGTATTAGCGGTTTCGGCGGCGGGACAGATGGCCGTGTTGCGTCGCTTTTTTGTCAGCCCCAATCACTTCACTCATCGCGGGACGCTGGCCCAGGTTTCCATCGGGGCGGACGCTCCTCGCGACCTGTTGGACAATGTTGAAGCTGCTGATTGGGCGCCGGATGGAAAGGCTCTGGCCGTGGTCCACGTGGTAAATGGCCAATGTCGAGTCGAATATCCAATTGGCAAAGTGCTGTATGAAACCGCGGGCTGGATCAGTCATCTGCGCGTCTCTCCCAATGGGGACCGTCTCGCATTCATTGATCACAATCTCCTGGGAGATGACGGGGGAACCGTCAGTGTGGTTGACCTGAAGGGCAAGAAGTCTGATCTAACGGAACGCTGGGCTAGCGCGTTCGGAGCCGCGTGGTCTCCGTCAGGGGACGAGATCTGGTTCACCGCCACGGCCACCGGCTTCAGCCGTTCATTGCGAGCGGTAACTCTCTCGGGCAAGGGCCGGGAATTGCTGAGCGCTCCAGGAACCCTCACTCTGCACGACATCGGCGCTGGTGGCCGGGCGTTGATTTCGCGCGATGCCTTGCGCGCCGGGGTTATCGGCATGGCGCCAGGCGAAAGCAAGGAACGCGACTTGAGCTGGCAAGACTGGACGGTCTCCATCGATCTTTCGGAAGATGGCAAACTCATGCTGTTCATCGAGGCAGGCGAGGCCGGCGGTGGCGAATATGCCGTGTTTACTCGGGACACAACCGGCACTTCAGCCGTTCGTCTCGGCCAAGGCTCGGCCAATGCGTTTTCACCCGACGGCAAGTGGGCTCTGGTCTTGCGGCAAAATATGTCCCCTCCGGACTTCATACTCCTTCCCACCGGCGTGGGGCAGCAGCGAGCAGTTCCTACGGGAAACGTGATTCCCTCTACTGGCCAGTTTTTTGCTGATTCCAAACGGCTGCTCATTGAAGGTCACGAAGCCGGTCACGCCTCGCGGATCTATGTTATGAGTCTGGATGGAGGTCAGCCTCGTCCCCTTACTCCCGAAGGTTATGGTTTGGGTTCGTACGCCCACGTTATTTCACCGGACGGTAAACGAATCGCCACCGTCGCAAGCGATGGCATTGCTTTATTTTCGGTGGACGGTGGTGACCCACGACCGGTGCGCGGTTCGCAACCCGGTGAGACGGCGCTCCGATGGGCTAAGGGTGGGAATGCATTGCTGGTCGGACGACGCGGCGAAACATCTTGTCCAGTCTCGCGCCTGGACCTCGAAACTGGCGCCAGAACACCATGGAAAACGGTCGCTCCGTCTGACGTCGCGGGTGTCATCGGGGTGGCATGCCCCCGCGTCGCCGCGGACGAGGAACACTACGTCTTCGGATACACCCGCAACCTCTCCGATTTATTTCTGGTGGAACACCTGAAGTAGACGATCTGAGCTTGGAACTCCTGCTTCCTCTCGCTTGGACGTTTCGCGAGGTCTCAACTTCCATAGCTTCATCGTCCCATCTGTGATCTCCGGCCAATATCAGAATATCCAGCCGGCTGGTTTTTCAGCCTCAACCAGTGATATCCGATGGTCAATTGGATACCATTGGCCGATGGATTCCGTGACGCGGTCCAGGCATTGGAAAGATGCCACGCATGCAAGCCGACATCGACTGAGCGCTGCGGACGGGTGAAGATCTGCCAGCCGAACCCGATCTTGGGAACAACATTGAAGCGGGAAGTCTGTCCCGGTGGAATCCTGGCGCTTGTGTAAACGAAACCTCCTGCCAACTCCACATAGGGAGCTGTCTGGCCTCGGTGATTGAAATTCCACCGGCCCACGATTGGGTCAAATTCGGCTCCGTACGCAGTCTGCAGGTTGGAGACGATGAAGAGCGGGATCACGTCAAAGTTCCACTGCAAAGTTCCGCGCAGCCATCCCGGCCCGCGCGGAGCGGTCAGAATGCGCCCAAAGCGTGCCCCGGCCATCCAGATGTCGGTATTAAAGGATGTAGTCCCATCGTGCTGGGCGGCGACGCCCCCGACCCAGATTTCGGCATCGTCCGTCCCCTTCAGTTGCGTCGCGGGGCGGAACGCTTGCCCCGCCGACATGCAAGGTAAGAGTGCCGTTAGGATCATCGCGCCGGTTAAGACCTGTAGAGACCTTCTGGTCATAGGATCGTCGAGTTGGGGATGGTCGAGCTGGCTTGATCATGAAGGATGCTTCCGCGCCCTATCGCGTTTCACTTTACCGGGCGGATAGCCACCATCGGGGCGTCAATCTAAGCTTGCACTATCCGAGCGAGGGATGCACCATCAGTTGTAATGGACCTCGCGCGAAGGGTAGCCCACCTACTTGCAGCGTACTATGCCCCTTACTGCAGCGGCGCCGGGGTCATGCCAATGAACGTCGTGCCTAGAAATTTTCCCTGCGCGTTGAAATTCCAGGTAAACAGGGCGGCTCCGGCGCGGGCGCAGGCGTGGCATCCGTTGATCAACGGATAATCCAACACAAACTGTTTTCCGCCGTTGGGACCGGCCTGCGAGTTAGGCCAAGTCGTCCCGTCGCGATCACCTGGCCACAAATCGACTTGCGGAAATCGATACTTCACGTCCCCGAACTGGGGCGTTTGTTCCATTGCTTTCCTGTCCAGCAATTTCAGATCCTCGACGTTCACCATCCGAGGCTGCCCGTTGACCAGCAGAAGACCATGATTGGTGTTGGCGCGTAAGGGATAGGTAATCCATGCGATGTCGACGGGGCCGACGGCTTGGAATCCCGTCATGATGCCGAGGTCGCCGTGGTTTTGCTTGGTGAGTTCGCGGGCGAAGCTTACGGCATCGGCGGAAGCGCCGGCTTTCGCCATCTGGTCGATGAAGCATTCAGCGATGCCCGATCCAGATGACTTATCGCATGCAGCGTGCGCATTGGTGATGAACTGCTGCGGCATTTGCCACACGGATGACATTCCAATTTTCCCTGAAGTCGCCGAGTCCGCGGCCGCGCTCGATGCTGCAGACAAAGCAATGACAACAAGTAAGAAGGTCGCCGCAGCGCTGCCGTAAAGTCTACGCATCGTTTTTCCTTTGGCGGCCATCATTCTACAATAGCTCGTCACTCATCTGATGATCGTCAACTTCGCTGAGCGGGCGCATAACCACAACTGGGAGCTGGACCCGGTCACGCGATCCTTGCTTGATACCGATTTTTACAAGCTGTTGATGTTGCAGTTTATCTGGAAACACTATCCCAAGACGCGAGTGTCTTTTTCATTGTTCAACCGTACGAGTTCGGTGCGGTTGGCTGAGATGTTCCCCACTGACGAGCTCATCGTGCAATTAGCGCATGCGCGCAGTCTTCGTTTTCGAAAGTCGGAGTTGATCTGGCTGGCCGGCAACACGTTCTACGGCCAGCGCGGAATCTTCGAACCGGCATTTTTGGCCTGGTTGGAAAAGGATTTCCGATTGTCGGACTACGAGTTGTCGGTCAAGGATGGCCAGTTCCATCTTCTATTCGATGGCTTGTGGACCGAAACCACCATGTGGGAGCTCTATGCGCTCGCCATTATCGACGAGTTAAAGACCAGAGCCAGCTTGAAACAGCTAAGCGAGTTCGGTCTTGACATCCTGTATGCCAGAGCGAAGACGAAGCTATGGGGCAAGATCGAGCAACTGCAGGGTGTCCCCGATCTGCATGTGGCGGACTTCGGCACCCGGCGTCGCCATAGTTTCTTGTGGCAGGAATATGTGGTGGAGGCCATGGCATCGAATCTGAGCAGCGCCTTTACCGGGACCTCGAACGCCTTTCTCGCCTACAAGCACGATCTTGAAGCGATTGGAACCAATGCGCATGAGATTCCCATGGTGCTCGCCGCACTGGCTTCCGATGACGAGGCCAGGAAAGCTTCTCAGTACCGCGTCCTGGAGTTGTGGCAGAACACCTACGAAGGCGAGCTGCTGATCATGTTGCCGGATACTTTTGGCACCACGCAGTTCCTGGAATACGCGCCCGACTGGGCTGCCGACTGGACCGGACAGCGCGTGGATAGCAAAAATCCGTACGTCGCGGGTGACGAGTACATCGAGTGGCTGAAGAAGCGGGGTCGCGATCCGCGTAACAAGCTGATGATTGCCTCGGACGCGCTCGACGTGGACGAGATTCTCGGCGTGCACGCTTATTTCGGAGGAACTCTCGCGCGCGGTATAAACTCCCAGGATTTCCGCACTGCATCAGATTTCTTTGATCGACGGAAGTGGATTCCCGAGCGGCGGATTCGATTCAGCGCAGGCTGGGGCACTCTGCTAACTAACGATTTCCGTGGTTGCAATCCTGACGGGAGCAGCGGCTTTGATCCCATCAGCCTGATCTGCAAAGTGCACCAGGTTGAGGCGCGGCCAGCGGTCAAGCTTTCCGACAACTACGCCAAGGCGCTCGGGCCGGAGCCTGAAATCGAACGGTACCGGCGGATCTTTGGCACCGCTGGAGTGGCGAACGTTCCTGTAATCGCGTGAGATGATCCCGCAGTTGCTTACCTAATTCCCATCTTCTCGTCTATCACGTCCATGAAAAATTTCTGTTTGATGGTCGCTCTCCTGCTATCGCTGCCCGCATTCGGCAGCGATGCCACCGAGTTCCGTGGAAACCCGCAGCACACCGGCGTTTACAACGCAGCCGGCGTTCCGAAGTTCAGCAAGATTAAGTGGAAGTTTCATACCGGCGGGCAGGTGATTTCATCTCCCGCTATCGTTAATGGCACAGCCTACGTAGGGAGCACCGACGGGAATCTTTATGCAGTCGATCTCGAATCTGGTACCGAGCGCTGGAAATTCGCAACCAAAGTGCGAGTTGTGTCGTCTCCGGCAGTGGATGGCGGCGTGGTCTATTTTGG
This sequence comes from uncultured Acidobacteriota bacterium, assembly GCA_963696025.1. Lineage (GTDB taxonomy): Bacteria > Acidobacteriota > Terriglobia > Terriglobales > Acidobacteriaceae > JABCYV01. The sequence goes on along the minus strand of CAVOII010000007.1, from coordinate 158,135 downwards.
AAGCTATGACGGAAATTTCTACGCCCTCGATGCTGCCAGCGGACAAGTAAAGTGGAAGTTCCAGACCGGGGGCGAGCGGCGCTTCGCGGGCAAGCACCTTCACGGAGCTCATCCGGATGCAGAGACCATGCCCGATCCCTTCGATTTCTACATTTCCTCGCCGGTGGTTTGGAATGGAGCTGTATATTTCGGCAGCGGCGACGGGAACGTCTATGCTCTGGACGCTGCTTCCGGCAAAGTAAGCTGGAAATTCAAGACCGGCGACGTTGTCCACGCCTCCCCTGCGATTTCGGACGGCACCTTATTTATCGGTAGCTGGGACAGTTATTTTTATGCTGTCGATACCGCCACCGGCCAGGAAAAATGGCGCTTCAAGACCGGCGAGGACCACGACATTTACAACCAGGTCGGCATTCAGTCCTCGGCTGCGGTAATGGATGGCGTGGTCTACTTCGGTTGCCGAGACTCGAATTTCTACGCGGTCGACGCCCGCACCGGCAAGCAGAAATGGATGTTCAACAACAAAGGTAACTGGGTCATCACTTCGCCCGCGGTGCGTGATGGCAAGGTATATTTCGCAACTTCCGATGGAGGGATGTTTTACGCATTCGATGCCAAGTCCGGCGCTCAGATTTTTTCACAGACCTTCATCTGGCCGATGTTTTCGTCGCCCGCGATCGCGGGCAATATACTGTATATCGGTTCGCACGCAGGCAAGCTGATTGCCATCGATTTGACTGGCCAAAAAACAGCCTGGATTTTTCAAACCGACGCGTCCCGGGAGAACGGCCCCAAGTTCACCAAGCCAGATGGGAGCCCGAACTATAGCGCCGCCGTCTCGGAAAACTTCTATGACGAGATGGTCATTGGTGTCCACAAACTGCTCAGCGTGGGTGCGATTCTTTCTTCGCCGGTGGTGGTGGACAACGTGATCTACGTTGGAAGCACGGATGGGAATCTTTATGCGCTAATGTAGAGCTGCTTTGGCCTCTTGTGCCGGAACTTTTACGGGCGACGAGCAGGAGCGGGCCCGGGAGGAAGAATTTCCGGTTCGTCAGAGGGAGGACGAGAGCGGACCTGCTGACGGGTCACGAAGAAAACTGCCGCTGTCCAGGTGGGAAACAAATCAAGTCCGGGAATGAGTTCCGCGGCCAGCGTCGGCAAAAAAGCCCAGTGCCATCCCAACAACCGAATCAGAATTGTTGCCACGAATATATCGAGCAGCGCGTCCGCCGGCGACAAACCTCCGACCGCGAATAAAGGCAAAGCGACGATCTGAATGGTATCCGCCGCAATGGCAAGCAGCCAAGCCAGGCGGTGCTCGGGAGACTTAACCGTCTTAAAGAAATCGACTAGCCACATAAGCGTCTGGTTCGCGCAAAGCAAATCCCTCGGGTAAGTCACCGCCCTCCTGGCACCCACCCACTAACAGGATACAACAGAAGCGAGGCTCCTCGGCTCTGGTCGACGCTCCGCAACTCGTGTGTCCGTGTAAAATCATCACTCTTATTTAAGATGAGCGGGACTCCCAATCGCAAACTCATCATCGCCATCGACGGACCTGCCGGCGCCGGCAAGAGCACGATCGCTGCGCGCCTAGCTCGCAAACTGGGCTACGTGAACCTGGAGAGCGGTGCCATGTATCGGGCGCTGGCGTTGAAGGCGATCGAAAGAGACGTTTCCTTCGACGATGAAATAGCGCTTGCCAAGCTGGCTAGCAACTCTCGTATTCAGCTTGAGCCCACGCACGGTGGAAATCGCGTTCTTCTGGACGGCCGCGATGCGACCGCACGCGTGCGCGAAACCGACGTGACCGAGGGCGCATCGAGAGTGTCGGTGCATCCCAAGGTACGGGAGTGGATGGTTGCCCGTCAGCAAGAAATGGGCGCGGGTGGCGGCGTGGTGATGGAAGGCCGCGACATCGGCACCAAAGTTTTCCCTGATGCCGACGTCAAGGTATTTCTCGACGCCGATCCGGTGGTGCGGGAAAAGCGCCGGCTGCAGCAACAAAATCTGCGTGGGACCGCAGCCGAAGCAACCGCCGCTGAGCTCCGCGAACGGGACCGCCGTGATCGCACCCGTGCACAATCTCCGCTGGTGCCCGCCCCGGATGCGCTCGTCCTCGACTCTACCAGTCTGTCGGAGGATGAAGTTCTGCAGAAGGTAGAGGAGTTGGTGCAGCAGACGCTGAAGCCTTGAACCTGTTGTGGGACGCAAAAGGGACTCGAACCAGCATGTTCCCCCGCGACATTTGTTGCCCTAGTGTGTACGAACATTACGACAAATTAAGCCTGGCTTAAGGTGTGGGCGGCGATGCTAAGATTAGCTTGCTCACCCTAGGCCTGGGAGACCCCAAGGCCAGCCGATTTCGGATGAACGGCAGCGAGGGCTCGCGGCCAGCACTGTTATGCGTCGTGTCGGTTTCAGGACGTGTCCTTATTGCGGTAGCGAACAGGTCTATCGCCCGCCCCGCCAGCTATCAGACTAGTGTTTCCAGTTATTCCGCAAACGGGTGTGAAACTGAGAGTTGACGATGGATTTTGCGGTCATTCGCGAATTCCCGCTGAGAGGGCTGGAAACCGCCTGGCGCGGTTTCTTGGCCCAGGCTGAGCTCCCCACGCACTACACAGCCCCCGAATTCTTTCTTGAGAAACATTTGGCACGCCTGCACCCATTCGCCATACTGGCTTTTGGTCGGAGTGGAATAACCGGTGTGTTGACCGGACTTCACGAGTCGGATCGAACGGTGTCGGGTCTCGCTGTCAGGCCGCAAGTGTGCCTGCATCAGGGTGCGGACCGCAACGCCGTCACCGAAGCGTTTATTGATGGCTTGCGTGCGGAAGCCGCTTCTTCCGATTTAGTCGAGGTGTATAGCTGGACTCCATTGCCTGCGCGTGGATTCCAGGTTCATCAAATGGAAGGGCCGGTGGTGCTCGATCTAAAGCAACCACTGGAGGCATTATTCGGCCAACTCGACAGGAAGCGGCGTAACAATATTCGCTTCGCCGAAAAAAACGGAGTCGAAACATCGGAGGTCCAAACACTCGAAGAGTTCAGAGCCTATTATCAAGACGTTTACTGCGCTTGGCGAAGCACTCCCCGAAAACAGATCAGAGGTGCTGAGACGACGCTGGAAGGATTTGAGCGCAGGTTCGAGCTTAATCCCTGTCGAAAACTATTCGCCGCATGGTTCCAGGGGAAGATGGTGGCTGGCATGTTTCTTCGATTTCATCCCGGCGGTCTGGTAGAGTACGCAGCCGGACACTCCATTGATGAGGCCTTACACCTGAAACCTAACGATTTGGTCCAATGGAGGGCGATCGAATGGGCGTGCAGACAGGGTTTCCGAACTTATAGCTTGGGAGGATCGGGGCCGTTTCATCGCGAGTTCGGAGGAGCCGTCGCCGCAGTCTATCGTTATCGCCTGGATCAGAGCCGGCTCCATCTCTATTCCTTGCGGGATGCGATCGCAGGATTTGCCAGGAAAATTCTTCACGTCATGCCCAAGCCGATTCAACGAGTAGCCCAGCGTGTGCGGTGAAGGGCCTGAGGGGGCCTTTTGATTGTCCGAGACGGCGCGGTTACCTTGATACCGTTAGTTCGATTACTGCCGGGCTTGTCCCGAAGGTAACTGTACAGTTGTTACAGTCGTGTGTATTAGACATGTAAGTACTCTTCGTTCCCCAAGGAGGAACCATGTCAACGATCCTCTGTCTGTACCTTGTTCTGCCCGCTATCTTCTGCGTGGCGGTCACTGTGCGTAACGTGATCTTTGGCGATGTCATCTAGGCTCTCACACCCTGCGCATCGGGCGCGGCTTTTGAGGGGTATTTTGAAGGTTTGCAAGCAGCCAGATTGACCGCGAAGTGCCGGCGCTGGACGTGCCCGGAGCGATCTTTAGGAAGCCTATGTCTCAGACGATGGGGATCGTCGCTCTCTCAGCTCGTTCTGTGCTTCAGGCTGATCGTTCTGTGCTTTAGGCTGATCGTTTTATGCTGGGGGGCACTGCTCTTGGGGTTTGCTCGTCTCTGCGGTGGGGTTCTGCCTACGTTCTGAGGTAGAGTCGAGAACAGGCGCAGTGACGTTAGTCTCCCGGTGGCTATCGGGTTGGGCTTTCGCCCGGCCCGCCTCAATCCGGTTTGGCCTGGCTCTGTTTCCTGTTCCCGCTCATCGAACCGGACAGGCGGAGTTACCGCATCCGGCTCTCGGAAAAGACTCACGATGTTACGTGTGACGCCGCCTGCAACTTCTGAACACAACTGGGGGTGGCTAGACTCATCGTCAATCCCCATGTCCTTCGTCGCTTCTTGCGTCCGTCTTTAACTGAGGCCCCTTCCCTCCGCCGGAGTTACCCGGCTTCCTCGGTAGTACGGACCTCTCCGCCACCCCCCACGGCCTGGCCTAGCCCTCGCGAGTTGCCAGTTGATCCATGCCGCGATCACCGCTGGGGCTTCCCGTGTTGCGCCTGATCCACTATGTCCGCATGCCGTCGCCACTACCCCGGCAGGATCAATGGAACTGATTCGCTCATTGCTGCTCCATCAACTTCGGCCTTCCCCAGATTACCGTTGAGTCAGCTCCTGCATTAACAGTTTCGTGGCCTGCTCAGCGTTCACTCACGTTACGACCTACAGACTCACCAAGTCGCCTTATACGACCCTCTACACCGGAGGCTCCGACGGCTTTGTTCCCTTCACCGCCGCTCCGATTGCTACCGGGTGGAGCGATCCAGTTCCCGGGCGGGTTTATCTCCCGCTGTGGACCAGCGCCTTTCACGGCGCACTGTAACCGCCTGTTCTCGACAGTTAGCCCTGCCGCGTGGCTTCGGAGCATAATGGGCTGTTGCCAGGGCCCATAGGATGAAACACATCGCGCTCGGAAGTCTCGCTGCGTTGGTTGCAGCAGCGATAACCATTTCGCTGCACTTTTTCGGTGCTCACGATATTGAAGGTTTTATAACGGCAGTCGCGGGGTCCGGGTCTACTTGCGAATGGTGAATACCAGCGGCTGAATGAGGTGCTTTTCACCGCTGTCAATTGGCTGTTCTACTTCTTGCTATTTGAAGGCGTGATGGCGCTCACGCGCAAGTTTCTACGTTAACAGGCGCAAATCGCGTTTGCGCTCACTGACCCCAGTCGGCAAATTTTCAGTTCATGACCCCTGCTTTCGACAATGATTAGGGCGTGGTTTCAATTTCCGCATCTAGGGCACGGTGGGCAAGGCTAAGATCATCACGATCCCAACTGCGGCTAGGCACAACCGCGCCAATAACTGATTTTCAAAAGGCCTAGTGGTGGCTTTCTCAATGATGGGCTTGGGCAATAATGGAACCCACAAGGAAAAGCACCGCCACTACGAGGATGACGATCTGCCTTGGGTTCATGTGGGAAGCGTAGCACGTCAACTGGTGAAACATCTCGTTGGTGTTGAAAAACTCGGTTCGAAGACGCGTTTTCCCTCAGGGGAGTTTCTTCCGATTCGTGTTTTTCTTTTGCTAGTGGTTGCTTACGCGCTTGCCATCGCTGGTTGCGCTCTCATGTTGAGGAACCGCACCAGTCGTTTCCGGTTCTGGGCCACAGCAGCTAGGTAGAACTGCTCACGCACGAACTTGATTCTGCGTAGGCGCAAGCGCCGCAATCCAATTGGTTCTTTAGTTCCGAGAACAGAGCCTCCACTTTCCGTTGCTTGCGTAGCGCCGCGGCGAACTCCGGGGTCTTGGCTACCTCATTGGCCTTCTGTCTCGCCGCTTCGCAAGTATGGATCGCGATCGTACGGAACTTGCCGCGCGTGCACTGCGGCTTCTGCCCACATCCTCGACAGCGCTTAACCGTCGAGTAGTACCGGTGCGCACGGTTCCGTTTGTTAATACCCACGTAGTTCAGTGGCTTGCCTGCGGGGCAGAGATAGCAGTTTTCTTCCGCCAGGTAAGTGAACTTCTCGATCCCGTATAGATCAGGGGGCGAGTTCGGACCTTGCTTCACGCGAATGTAAGCCGTAATCCCACGATCATCGAGCCCTGGCAGCAGTTCACCGTTGCCGTAGGTGTTATCGGCCGCCACCCCCATCGGTCGCCGGCCGTATCGTTGGTAGTAGCGATCGATCATGTCTCGTGCTGCTGCGCTCTCCTGACTCAAACCGGCGGCCGTCGCTTGCACCCCCACGATCACCCAGCTTTCATTGTCGATCAGATAGTTATCGAAGTAACCCAGTTCGGCAGCGCCATTCCCCTTGCTCAGCTACGTCGAATCCGGGTCGGTAGTCGACACCTGGTCTTGCGGATGGATGGCTTCGCCATCGCCGTTCTCCTGCTCTAGTTCTTCCAGGTACTTTCGCGCCCCATAGTTCCCTGGCGCTGCCTCCCTAAACTGTTCGCGGGGGATACGACTGTGGTGGCTCGCGTTCGCCATGATGAAGCTGCCATCGACCGACATCTGCTCCCCCTCCACCAGACCCGCAGCGATGCACTGCTCCACAATGCGCTCCAACAACTCCTGAAACAGCTTCGACTCCTGAAAGCGGCCATGCCGGTTCTTCGAGAACGTCGAGTGATGGGGAATCTCCTGCTCCAACCCCAACCCGGTGAACCAGCGCCACGCCAAGTGCATGCGCAGTTCTTCCAGCAACTTCCGCTCACTGCTGATGCCGTAGAGATACCCCAGCAGCAGGATCCGCAACCGCACTTCCGGATCAATCGACGGTCGCCCCGTTTCGCTGTAGGATGCATGCCACTTCTCCCCCACAAAATCGAAACCGACGTAGCGGTCGATGAAACCTAACAAGTGGTTTTGAGGAACCTGATCTTCGATGCGGAAGTAGTAGAACAGCGACTCCGAACGGTCGTGTTGCCCCATCATAAGCAGCCAGACTCCGAGAATCGCGATTGCCTGCAGCATCACTAACTCTCATCTGCTTATAACCTTGTTGTTGTCGCCCTCGCAAGCACCAACTCGGTGACTTTTTCAACACCAACTCTCTATTACACTCATGGGTTGTTGATGTAACCGCCTGCTTAAAACACCTACCCTCCCGCGGACACCTTGTCCGGGCTTACGGCTGCTTCAACGGGGGATTGGAGCTGGCTGTTGGAACGTAGACTCTCCATTGAATGCCCGGTTTCCCCGAGTCTGGATTTAGCAGGTCTGAGTTCTGGCCGTCGAGATGTTTCGACAAGAAAGCTTCCACATATTGTCCAATGATTTGCAGCACTTTGTTTGCTGCTTCCCGTTGTACGGATGAGGCCGCCTCCAAGTAGTCCCAGTCCGCCACGCCGCCGTGACTCGCGCCTTCAATCTGTAACTCGTAGACGGTGGCTCTAGTAGTCTTCAGATACTCCGCCGGTACGCGGCCGGCCTTTTGCAGTCGAATCCAAAGGAGCGGTTGTTCCAATCCTGCAAGGTCGCTCGCAGCAAAACCTGGAGCATCAATATTGATGCACGCCTTTATTCTGCGGTCGAGCTTGCAGGCGCCGCTGGCTGCGACGAAACCCGACGAATGCCCGATCGCGGCAATTCGAGTCAGGTCGAACTTGCCGGTAAAGATTTTGTCGGGGTCTGCGCGATTCAAATCGCCGATCTGGCCGATAACAAACTCCAGATCACGGGCGTAATACGCGACAATTTCCGCCGGGTTGTGAAATTGGTTCTCGGTGGGCTCGGTAACTTCGCCATTCGGAAGCGCGATACGTCCCATGTAGGGATGATCCACAGCGAAGACGGCATAGCCATGGCTCGCCAGATCTTCCGCCAATGACGTGTACTCAGACCGTGTACCTTGCCAGCCGTGCGACAGCAGCACGACTGGAAACTGCAGGCTGGACATTGGTTTTGCATTCAGCCGGGAATGGGTCAGCGTGCGGCTGGCCACATTAACGTCCGAGTCCTCCCAAATGTGGCGATAGGAATTCAACATCGGCACGTACGGACTAACAGGCCCGGACCACTCTTTGCTCGGATACCAGAGCTGGACGATCAGTTGCCGGGAATCTGCGGGATTTCTCGACGCCTGTTCATGCCGGGACCGGTCCACCCAGTTGAAGATTTTCGTGCCAATCGAGAACGGGCCAGTCGGTGCTGGCAATTCAATCATGGCAGCCGGGACGTTCGTTTGTGACTGAGAATGTGTCTCGAACGCTTGCATCGCAGGCCCTGTGCCCGGACACATAACCAGTACAAGCACGGCGGCTCCCATCGTGATCATGTCAGCCACTTCGCTAAGCTAACACGAGTTTAGACGCGTGCTACCCGACCAGCGTCAACGTCCGGATAGGTGTCGTAACATCGCGATTTCACCAGTAATCCGGTCGTGAGTGAAATCGCCTGTGGGTGTTGAAAAAGTCACCGTGATTAGCACGCGGAGTGGCGGCAGAAGCGTGTTACAAGGAAGTAATCCTTGCATGCTCTGTTGGATCACCATTCTTGGAGGCCTGCTCATCATGATGGGGCAACATTCTCGCTCGGAAGCGTTGTTCTACTACTTCCGCTTGGACGATCAAGTTCCTGAGACCCACCTGCTGCGGCTGATCGAAAAACACATCAGCTTTGGCTTCGTGCGTGAAAGGCTGAAAGATAGTTACAGCGAGACCGGGCGGCCGTCGATTGATCCCGAACTTCTGCTGCGCATGCTTCTGATCGGCTATCTATACGGCATTACCAGCGAGCGGAAACTGGTCGAGGAACTGCGCATGCATCTGGCGTGGCGCTGGTTTACAGGGCTGGGCTTCGATCAGGAGATCCCGCACCACTCCACCTTTTCCAAGAATCGGCACGGAAGATTCCAGGAGTCGAAGCTGTTCGAGCAACTGTTTGAAGAAATCGTGGCGCGCTGTCTGGAAGCGGGACTGGTGCGAGGAGATGACTTGTCGGTGGACGGCAGCTTCGTCGAGGCCAATGCCAGCAAGGAGAGCCGCATTCCACGCGAGCAGCTAGCGGAAGCGGCGCAGGTGAGCCAAACTGTGCGCCAGTACTTGGTGGAATTAGAGCAGCAGAATCCGACCGACGAGCCAGTGCATGAGCAGAAACTGGTGTCCACAACCGATCCCGATGCGACTTACGCGACCAAGGGTGGGACTCCGGCCCGGCTGGGGTATTACGACAACTATCTGGTGGACAACCACAGTTGCGTGATCGTGGGAGTGCAAGCAACCGCAGCCCGGATAAGCCAGGAGACGGTGGCTGCACAAGACATGATCGCTCGTTTCGCCGAATGGCAAGGACGCGATCCCGAGTCGGTGGTTGCTGATGCCACTTACGGCAACGGCGAGTTCTTGCAGTGGTTAACGGAGCGGGGGATCAAACCCTATATGCGCACTCGGGACAGCGCTCTCCGCAAGAACAACCCACTCTACGGTCCTGAGCGTTTCACCTTTGTTCCAGAAAGCAACAGCTATCGCTGCCCCGCAGGTCAGCCACTCAACTTCGTCGGTTTGAATGTCAGAAATCGGACCCATGCCTACATCGGAAGCCGCAAACGTTGCGGTGCGTGTTCGCAAAAGGCGAAATGCACCACGGGCCAGTACAAATATCTCGCCATCCACATCCACGAACCCGCCCGGCAACGCGCTCGCGACTTGGCCTGCACGCCAGGTTTCACGAGCGCACAACGGGAAAGGAAGAAGGTGGAAGCGCTGTTCGCGGAACTTAAGAATCAGATCGGACTTCGTCGCCTACGCCTGCGGAGATTAAAGTTTGTTCGCGAGCAGTTCTTCCTGGCTGCGGCTGCGCAGAACCTCAAACGCTTGGTCCGCTTCCTCAGCCAAAGGCCGCAGCCGCCGCTGCCTGCAACGATCTAGTCGTCCGCTCGCAGGAAACTGTCCCTCGCTGCGCTAACTTACACAGCACAACAGTACTTCCGAGCAATCCTTTTTCAACACCCACGCCTGATTTCAACAGCCTGAGAACCGAGCGATCATTCAAGGGCTAATGAACGAGAAGGTTATGAGGCTGTGCGAATTGCGCGAGGTAGCCGCCGACACAACTCGGTCTTCTATTGCCGTTCAAACACGAGGATGTTGGGCCGACTTCGGCCTGCTGTGTGCACGGTTATCGTCAAGGTCTTGAGATCGGAAGAAAGCTCGATCTGCCGGGTGTCCGCGATCTTGCCGTTGATCTTGTCGGTCATTTCCAGGGTGTTCTGGTTCACCAGACGTACCGAGGAGGCAGAGCCCGGGGCTACGTTCGGGCCCACACCGTAGGTACTCTGTTCTACGCCTTCGTGCTTTTGCTGTTGTAGATACGGTGGATGGCGAGACAGCCTCACAGATCGGTTCTTGAGGGTTGTCGGAAGTCGCAGTGTTACACCCATAGCGACTGCCTGCCTTCTTGCGTCGATTGTCTACCAGCAACGAACGTGGGACCGTCAGTGCACCTTGGTTGCGGCGGGACTTGTCCTTTGCAGACTCGCGTCATGACAGCTCGGCGATGCGAGCGATCACCTGCTCGCGTGTGGCCTCATCTGCCTTCGAATCTGTCACGAACACAGCGATGGCAATTCGCCGTCCGTCCGCTAGTGGACGAGCCCTACGTCATTCGTCGCGTGCGCCACTCCATCGTCTCTACGTCGGAAGTGCCCGACTTGTGAGCGACGCGCGTTCCGGCTGGTAGATCACCCACCAGACGCTTTGTCCGGAGGCCGGTGTCATCCAGCCCAAGAGCAGATCCAAATGGAAGGTTGTTGTTACGCGAGGTGGGGCAAACTAGGGTTACTTGTATAAACGCGTGATAGCGTCAACAATCTCGCTACGGCCCGAGCTTATCCAGCTAGAATCCGAAAGCTGGGGCTGGAGGTGTACCGTGGCAAGGCTCCATGTTCTCTCCGTGTTCGCTCTCTTGATCTGCATTTCTTGCCTCGCGCACGGGCAAATTGATGTACCGGACTCAATCGTATGGTTTCACCCCAATCAAGAGATCCGTGTCTCTAATCTGCCGTTGCTAACCGCGCCTTCGACTAACTCAAGCGCGCTGCTCATCACGGCGCTGGAGATTGCCCTCCACGACAAAGCCGTGTGCTGCGGAAAGAATTCCGCTCTTGAAGACGACGTGCTCTCGAATCCCTCGTCAATGAAGGAGCTCAGTGCCAAGTTGCAAGGAAGGCATTTCTTGAGTGATGGTGGGCCCATCGTGGTCAGTGCGGAATACGTTCCACAAAGCTCAATCAACTCTGGCCTCATCATCGGCTCTCTGCTGGATCAACACAGTCTCCTCATAGATTGGAAGTCGCACCGGTACGTACTGTACGGAGCGATCTTTAATGAGACTCGCTATTCCAGCGGAATACAGCAATATGCCATCCTCAAACACTTGCTGTTAGACCCGCGCTTTTCTGATCAGAGGAGGGAAACTGAGTTCAACCGCAAAACCGATGATTTGGGAAAGGTTCAGGGACTTCTGACGCTGGCGGTTGTACGGGTCCAATAGCGATCTGAGTTCTGACTGGTTTGCCCGGCTCGGAACCAAAGCCATTTGATGTGGACTACTTCGGCGGCCCAAGGAAGTTGGGGTCGTTGGGAGTGGGATTGGTCGCAATCGGTCTGTTCATAGTTATATCTCATCGCAATCTCGCACGACCACTTCCGATAGTTGGCCCAACATCGCGATTGCATTGACTGGGTTGTTGGTGCTATCGCTGTTCTCAACAGTTGTTCAGAGTGCCCACCACTCGGTAGGAACCAAGTTGCTCACGCGGCAAGCCGCTGGCCTACCGTAACGCAGTTGATCAGTTTCATCAGGTCCACGACCTGAATGCTTTCGAGTGAACGCACAGCGTCCTTGATCTCCCGGGACAGGCAATCGTCGACGCGGCCGGCCACGAGCCTGTCGAACTTCTCGACCTCTTCTTCCCAGGTGAAGGGGCGAGAAGCCAGACCCGGGTAGTCCTGAACCTCGTGCTGGATCACGCTCCCGTCTTGGAGCCGGACGGTGATCTTGGCGGGCATTTTCGCTGGGTATTGGTCCGTGTATTCATGGTTCGGTCGGACAGAAACCTTCTTCAACAAGCCCTGCACGTCAGGTTCGATGATGCGGTCCGGCTTGAATTGTGCCGGCATCACGTCGCCATCAAGCAGGGCTACGGCAAGCAGGTACGGCAGGCTGTGGTCCGCCTGTTCCTTGGTCTGGATGACTTTGTCCACGCCGTAGAGGCCGCCGCCGGCGAAATCGTAGGCGAGTTGGAACACATCTGATTCAATCGAGACAACTTTGCCGGGGTCGATTTTGTTCTGCCTGGCGAGTTCGACCATGCAATGGACCGCGGACTGCGTGTGGATCATAGAGTTGTATTTTTTGATAGTGCTCTCTACGGTGCCCTCATACCCCTGCTTGTCCCAGTCGATATGGATATTCATCCTCAGGAGATGGTCAATCCCCAGCGGGCCCTCGATCACTCGAAGCGGCCCCTCCACGCCGCGGCGGGCGAGAAACAGTGTGTTCACGGAACCGAGCGCCGATTGCGCCGAGGCGAGGCCCTTCCACTGCGACAGCGGCTTCGCCCGAACGACGGCAAAGGATGCATCGCTGACCGCAGCCATCGCGATGGCGTTGGCGATCTGCTGCTCGCCTAGGCCGAGCAGCCGGCCACCGGCGGCGTTATGCGAGAAAGCCAGTTGCGTGGTGTGGTCGAAGCCGTTAGTCATGAAGTTGGCGTGATCAACAAACCGCGATTGGACCGTGTATCCCAGCGCCACGCCGAGCATTAAGTCTCGGCCGCTTCCGCCCACGTAGTCGGCGATGGTCAGCGCCACACCGAAATTGTCCGCTGTGTGGCAGGTTTCAGTCGGCGCAAGGAAGTTGTCCATGAAATCGACATAGCGCACGAGCGCGGTCTGCCAGAACGCAGCATAGATCGGGTTCGCCCGTCCGCCGCCGATCAGCGCGCATGGGCCGGTGCCGCCGAATTCCGCGACTTGCTCGCGACAGGCTTGGACAGGACCGGCGCCAAGGGCAGCGATGCAGCAACCCAGCGAGTCCAGGATGTGGATCGGCAGCTGCCTGCGCGATTCGGCCGATAGGTCGGCGAATGAAGCGCGGGCGGCATACTTGGCGAGGCCTTCGACTTGGGTCATGATTGGGATCCTCCGTTCTTGTGAGTGAGTTCATTTTCTAAGATGTCAGGGCGAATCCAACGGTTCAAACGAACGAGATACTCAGCTCTTACTGGGTTCGTAATATTTGCCATTCACTTCCTCCCCCATCACCGCGAAATCACATTTGGACATGTCGAGCGGATCAGTCTTGAATGCGAAGTCGATCGATGGCACTCGCACACTCGCTTCCAATTTCGCGATCGCCCTAAAGCCTTCAAACCGATACTGCCGCATCGGGTTTCGTATTTGACCGATTCCTCAGTGGAAGTAAAAACGAGCTTGAAGTCGAGAAACGCCGGGGTGGTTTCAGCATCCATTGCCGGCCAACGCAGACCGTGGATAAACTGCAGCATGCTACTGGCTTTGGTTTCGACGATCGATTCCATCACCAACTGGCCACTGCCATTGAGGACGGCAATCACAATGGCTTCCTTGTGCACGTCCATACCCATATACTTGATGTCGCGACTCATGCAGTTGCCTCCTTGAGGGAAAGATCATTCGCGCTCAACGGAGTCTTTCCCTCCAAGGTAAAGTGTCATTCTTCAGCCGATTTGCCTATCTTCTCCTCTGATTCTTGCCCTACATCTCCGCCGTATACTCCACTCAACAGGGCCGCTCTCTCATAATGCATTGACCTGGACTCGGGCTCTTCTCCTGTCTGCCGCTGTAGACCCCGCATCCTCTCGCGTCGTTGATGGACGCGCATCCGGCGACACTCTTGCCTGGACATTGATGGTTGCTTTTCTGGTTCTCGCCGACTAATTTTGCAAGTGCGGCCTAACCGGCAGCATGCTTTTCCCAACCGTCATTTCTTATGAACACGGAATGCAAACACATCGCTGATGAACTGTTCTCCACTCTCAATGGAGAAGCATGGTACGGGGACTCTGTGCAAAAGATCCTTGAAGGCGTCACGTCCGAACAGGCTCTTTCGCATCCGATTCCTTCTGCCCATTCCATCTGGGAACTGGTTCATCACGTGGAAGCCTGGTGTAAGTTTGCTTACGGCGCCGTGCAAGGGATCTCAATACCCGGCTGGCCGGATATGCCACAGGAACAAGATTTCCCGCCTGTTATCGAGCCGGACCATCAGGCGTGGCAACAAGCAGTACGGTCGTTGTTTGCGAACCACCTGAAGTTGGTTGAAGCGATCAAGGGATTCGGCGACTCGCGCCTGGAAGCGACAGTGCCAGGCAGGCCGTACAAGTTTTACCGACTCTTCCAAAGCACGACGCAGCACGCGGTGTACCACGCCGGGCAAATTGCACTATTGAAGAAAGCGCTGCGATGAGACGGAAGTATGCCACTGATACTCGAAAAGGAAAGAGCGGAATCAGATCCTGACAGCCGTTGGCATCCAGCCATAGCCGTACAACATAGCCGGCGGTTGTAAGACTCGCATTCTGGTCGGGGGCGTTGTTGTCGTATGTGCAGCAACGATTTCAAGCCACCAGCAAGACCTTCCCGATACCACCTTTTTCTGCAGCGGCTTGACCCTCGGCTGCGTCAATCAGTGGCAGCTTGCGGCTGATCGGGATCACGAGTTTGCCATCTCGGACGGCCTCGGCCATGAACTGGAGAGTTTTCGCATCAGGTGTCGCGTACACCGGTACCACCTTCACCGCCGCGTATTTCCGGGCGTTCTGCGGTGCCCCGAGAACCGATGCAAACACTCCTCCCGGCTTGACCTTGGCGATCAGCTTCTCGGCGGTTTTGCCGTCGACCGTATCAGCAACGACATCGACCTGCGGAAGATTCGCAATCGCGTTGTCGTCGTCGGTTGCGACCACCTGATCCGCGCCGGTGGTCTTCGCTTCCTCCATCTGCCTCTTCAAAACACCTGCAATCACGGTGGCTCCGCGTTGCTTCGCAGTGAACACCGCCGAACGCCCGACATTTCCTGCAGCGCCCGCGACGAGCACGGTCTGGCCCGCATTGACTTCTGCAGCAGAAATTAGTTCATAGCCAGTCGTCGTCACCAGCGGCAAAGCCGCCGCCTGGATCAAATCGAGTCCCTTGGGAACCTTCGCCAAAATCGCTGCTTTCACGACGCAAAGTTCGGCGTACGTGTCGGCCGCCATTGCGAACACCTGGTCGCCGGCAGAGAAGCCTTCCACTCCGGGCCCAACCTTGACCACAGTCCCCGCAATGTCGACTCCCATCAATCCCGGAAACTTGATGGGATAATAGTCTTTCGTTAGCCCGGCACGTCGCTTGTAGTCGATCGGATTAACGCTCGTGGCAGCGACCCGCACCAGCACTTCGCCCGGACCCGCCACCGGATCAGGGTACTCCTCGAACTTGAGTACTTCAGGACCGCCATATTGGTGGACAACAACTGCTTTCATATTTCATCTCCTTGTAAGTTGGGCCAACAAACACCGATGGGAAGTTGGATGGACGAAACTAGAATTGGTCGCCGACCCGATGGAATTCCGCTCCTTCCTTGTCATCCCACCGGACGTAGACTAACGCAGTGGGCATATGACTGCGAAACCAAAGATTCTATCCCGGCTCCGATAGCTGTTGTAACATCGCCTTTTCACTCATTGATCGGGTTGTGAGTGTACGCCTGGTCACAACAGTTACCGCTCTTCACTCCTCACTCCTCCTGGACTAAAATCTCGGGCTGATCACGGGGCTACGCCAACAATGTAGAACGACGCTTTCGCGACGCTTCAAGATCGAGTAGCTCCTTCACACGCCAGCGTTGTGGCAGTGTACGCTTGATCCCTCCCGTTGTATAAAGCTCAGTGCATCCTTTGCGATCCTGCGGTTGCTCAAATGACGCTACCGACAATCGGCTTCCCGCATCGTGACACACCCGCGTGAACGGGATTGAAAACAAATGACTGTATCAACGCCTAGTTCGAACCTCGGCCGTCATGTGTTTGGAGCGGCGGCGTTGGCCTTTGCCCTCATCACGCTGGCCTGGCACGACTACAACGGCTGGCATCTACCGCGTTACATTGTCTACCCCGCCGCCGCTGCCGAGATCTTCGGCGGAGCTGCGATTCAGTCCCGTCGGACCGCGAAAGCGGGCGCAGCCGTCCTTGGTGCGATTTATCTTGTCTTCGCCTTACGGTGCGTGCCACAAATCGTCGCCAAGCCGCAGATCTACAATAGCTGGGGCAACTTCTTCGAGCAGTTCTCCCTCGTGACCGGAACGGCGATCGTTTATGCACGCTTGTCGTCGCCATGGTCACCGGAAACGCTTAATCGGATCGGCCGCATTCTTTTGGGCATCTGTGCCGCTTCCTTTGGCCTCGAGCAGGCGATTTATCTTGGTGCTACCGCCAGTTTTGTTCCCAAATGGCTTCCCCCAAGTCAGATGTTTTGGGCGGTAGCGACGACTGTTCTGTTCGCACTCGCGGCTGTTGCTCTTCTTACGAATCGAATGGCACTTCTCGCAACTCGCCTACTGACAATGATGCTCGTGATCTTTGGGCTACTCGTGTGGGTACCGTTGCTTCTTTCGAATCCCCACAATCCTACGAATTGGGGCGAAACCACCGAGACCTTCGCGATTGCCGGAGCAGCATGGATTCTCGCTGATCTCCTCGGCGAGTACCGGCTTAATGACCATCGCCCGCGATGATGGCGAAGGTAGGGGAGCTCACTGCGGTAGTCCGACCCGATGCACCAGTTGTTGAAAGCGCGGGTCAGAGCGGATGGAATCAAAAATAGGGTCTACCTGGAGTGCGGTCGCCTCAGGGTCTCGTTGTTGCACGGCTTGCTGCAAGGCCATTAGGCAAAGGTCCTTCTCGCCCAGCTTTATGTAAAAGTCAGCGTCATCTGCAAATGGAAGCCAGCGTCCACTTAACCTTTTCAACCGCCTGTCATCGAGGATGACTCGGATCGCACTTCGGTAGCCGGACTTCGCATAAGCAGCCGTTACCTTTGCAGCCAGCTTGGGGTCCCCGTCCAGGACAGTCATTTCCTCAAAGTGTTCCATGCTTTCTTTCAGCATACCCTTCAATGCGTAAGCTTCGAAAAGCCCGCCGTGCGCGATGCTAAAAGCTGGGTTTAACTCCAACGCTTCGTTGTATTGCTCAATGGCTTTATCGAACTCTCGCGTGTAAAGGAAATGGTCCCCGCTTGTGTCATACAAAATTGGCTCTACCGGGTTAAGCTGTTTGGAAATTGCCCGTTCTTTCGCGGCTTCTGCGAACCGCCCCATGGAATCGAGATACTCTGCACGCATTCCATGCGCGTGGGAAGAATTTGGGTTGAGCTGCAGCGCACGCTGAAATTCCGCTTCCGCGCCCGCCCAATCCCAATAATAGATCCACTTCACCCAGCCTAACGAGCTGTGAGCTTCGGCCAAACCTTCGTCGAGCTGTAATGCCTTTTCCGATGCGGCTCTGGATTTTGGAATTACCTCATTGGGAGGAGTGTCCCAAAGCTCGTGATAGGCATCCGCCAGGCCAACGTAGGCAAGAGCGTAGTTCGGATCCGCGTCGATAGCTTGCTGATAATAAGAAACCGCCTTCCTCATGCCGGCCTTGGTAAACTTATCCCAGTAATAGTTACCTTTGAGATAGGAATCGTAAGCCTCTGGGTTTACGGCCCCGGCAGTAAACACGCTTTTGCTCTCCTGCGGGGTTACTTGAATCTTGATTTCCCCAGCGACGGTGCGCGCGACATCGGCCTGCAACGCCAGAATATCGCGGAGATCGCGTTCGTAACTTTCAGCCCATAGGTTCTTGTCACGTCGAGCCTCGATCAATTGTGCGCTGATTCTGACTTTGTCTCCGGAACGCAGCACTGATCCTACGAGGAGCGCGTCCACATTCAATTCGCGAGCAATCTCAGGGGTCGTTTTCGTACTGCCCTTGTAGTGCATCACCGATGTTCGCGAAATAACTCGAAGGGCACTGATTTTCGCCAACCGTGTCGTCAGCTCGTCCGTCAGTCCATCGGTGAAGTAATCCTGGCTGGCATCACCGGAAAGATTGGTTAGCGGCAGCACCGCCAGGGAGGATATCCGCGATCTTGATTCTCTATGCTGGCTGCGATTCATGAAGTAGAAACTGAGCGCTCCGAGCAGAACAATTGCAGCGGAGATTGCGAGCCCCCATCTCTTTCGCTCCCACCAACGCGTACCGATCGTCTGCCGATCGACTCCCTCAGCAACAACTGGGGCCAGGAGCCTATAACCGCCCTTCGGAATGGTCTGGATGTAGGTAGGCTCCCGAGGATTGTCTTCGAAGACTCTACGCAGTTCGGAAATGGAGCGCGTCAGCACTTCCTCGGAGACAAAGGTTTCTGGCCATACCTGACGAAGAATATGCTCCTTGGAGAGAACATTCCCGGGCTGCTCGGCCAAGGTTACCAGTACCTGCATGACCTTGGGTTCGACGTGGACAGAGCGCCCGTCACGCTCGAGGCTGTTCAGCTCAGGAGCCACTCGCCACTCCCCGATCCTGAGTCTGCTGGCCAAACCGTCCTCCGTTGGAATTGGGCACATTATAGGTCTCCGCGGCAAAACGCAGAGAGCTTCGTTCTAGGACCACTGCAAATCCCTGAAACTGAAAGCCTAAGCATTCCCCGAGCAAAGCCTTTCCCAAATTAGAGGTCTTCCTCAGGACTTCTTAGTCGCTAAACCCCCAACCTCCTCCTGCGTGGATCGCGGAGGAAATATGAAATTCGAGGTGGCTGTTATGGTTCTGTGTTTGACTCTCGTCTCCGAGGCTCAGGAACGAGTCGAGGTCTCATTCCAGCTGATCGACGGTTGGGCAGTGGTGCTGGACGGAACTTTGGGAGGTCTGCACCACCAGAAGATGTTGATCGATACCGGTGCGGTCCCCAGCGCTATAAGTATTAGAGTCGCCAAAAGATTGGGTCTTTTGGGCTCGGTTCAGGAACTTTCACTGATGAACCGGTCGATTGCTGTGGAAAGGGTCAGCGTCCCTGAGGTTCGGTTGGGAGTTGTTGCGGTCGAGGCCTTGGATATGGTGGCAATGGACCTTGGACGAATCGAACAGGCGTTGGGCACGCGCATTGATGCTGTAGTTGGCCTGGACGTTCTGGGTATGCAGAACTTCAGCCTAGACTACCGTCGCAAGAAGCTCGTGTTCGGCACAACCACCGATGCCGCACGCGCGATAGCATTCCAAACGAAGCACGAAGCCGGCGGAACTTACATACTCATTCCAATAGAGAGCGGTGGCGAAAAACTTCAAATGCTGCTCGATACTGGCACTAAGGACTTGATGCTGTTCCAGCGACGACTCACCGGCAGCCTGAAGCAACTGCGCATTCACCGTCAAGATTTCAATCTCAACCCTGGTGGCAAGGACGGCCTAGCGGAAGTCGAGTTGGAGTCGGTCACTGTGGGGCCGCTCTCCCGGGAAAGGAAAAGGGCTTATGTTTGGACCACCCCCGAGCGCAATCTCCGGAACTTTGACGGCTTGCTAGGCCCCACCGCCCTTGGTGCTACAGCGGTGGCTTTCGATTTTGATCGACATGTGGTCTCATTCGAAACTCGCTGATCTGCGCGGCACAGAAGCTTGGGCTGTCCAGAAGTTCTACCGATCTCCAGCGCTGGATCAGCATTTGCCCCAGGCGACTATCTTCGAGAGGAACACAGCTGTTGTAACATCGCCATTTCACTCATCCTATGAGAGAGGATGTCAAGAAAAAATACTTCTCCACTCCCCTCCGTGGGATCCCGGAATGGTGACTTGCATCCAGGCCCCCTTCTTCTTGGAGAGGATTTTGGGTTTCGCACTTTGGATCGCCGTGTAGTTCAGCGGCGATTGCTAACTCCAGTCGATGATCTCGAAGAAATGGTTTCATGGAGCAGTGGTGCTTAACGCCGATCAGCTGCGATGCTGCGCAAGCCAACCGTTGGCTTAAGTGCCAACCATCATCCTATGGGAGGCTCGAGGCCTATGGCTTTTTTGGGTTATCCGAGGGGGCATAGGATTGACCCGGAGACTGGGTGCTGATTTGAGCACCCGGAACGCCTAATGAGTGCATGGATACTCTCCCTCGAACCCGAGCATCGCCAGAACCGATGGGTCACCACCGAAGCGTGAAACCTGGGAGACCACCTGAGTTCTGTGCAACGCTCAAGCTGCTTGCGGCTTCAGTTGTTCCGCGTCGAAACGTCCCTCCTTCTTCCAGAGTGTCAAAGCCATGGCCGCGATCTTTCGGGCTAAGGTCAGACGCGCCATCTCGGGCTTCATGCCCTTAGCCAGCAAAGCCATATAGAAGTCGCGCAACGGTCCTACACCACAGCTGGCTCGGGTCGCGGCTCCCTTGAAGATCTTTCATTTCGTGGTTGTGATTCTGATTGAGACCACGAATCTGTTGCGGTTTTTTCGTACGTTGCAGTTGTCCGTGCACGTAGCGATATTGCGCACTGTCGCGGGTCTCAATGCCCAGCCCACTATAGGTCCAGAGCTGCCGTTTGCTCCGGAACCGGTGCGGTGTCTGCATCAACGCGATCAAGCGGGCGGCTCGGATCGGACCGATGCAGGGAATCTGACGTAGTAGTTTCGCAGCTTTGTGTTTCCGGCTCTCCGCCAATAACTCAGGGCGCAGGGTTCGTCGCAATCCCTGCAATCCATCCAACTGTTGATAGAGTAGCTCGGCACGCCGGCGCACGCCCGCGTGTTCAATCTTGTGTAACCATTCCTCGCGGTAACGCGGAGCATAGACCTGGGTACCCGCACAAGGAATGCTCCAGCCGCGATACAGAGCTTTGATTCGGTTCATCACTCGATTCAGATCTTGGCTGAGGGTCTGATAACTGCGCCCCAGCTCGCGCAGCGTCCGCAGTCCATGTTCTCCGTGATAGACCGGTCGCAGCATTCCCGTACGCAACAAGTCGGCCAGCTTGCGCGCATCCACCTTGTCGCTCTTGTTGCCTTCCTTCATTAAGGCATTGCGCCGCGGATCGCAGACCAGCACTCGCGCCACCTGGGGCTGCAACAGATCGTAGAGCCAAGCCGCCCAGGTCCCTTCTTCCCAGGTCCCATGCAACTCGCCCCGCAGACCGTGGATAAACTGCAGCATGCTACTGGCTTTGGTTTCGACGATCGATTCCATCACCAACTGGCCACTGCCATTGAGGACGGCAATCACAATGGCTTCCTTGTGCACGTCCATACCGATATACTTGATGTCGCGACTCATGCAGTTGCCTCCTTGAGGGAAAGATCATTCGCGCTCAACGGAGTCTTTCCCTCAAGGTAAAGTGTCATTCTTCAGCCCATTTGCCTATCTTCTCCTCTGATTCTTGCCCTACATCTCCGCCGTATACTCCACTCAACAGGGCCGCTCTCTCATAATGCATTGACCCGATTGTTGTTGCAATTTGCCTGATAATGCCCAAGTGATAGCATCTCGGCATCATGAGGCCAGGCATCGTTCGCGTTAGCTGCGTCGCGCTGTTCAAGAACATTTTCATTGTTGCTGCTGTCCTATCGATAACCTCTGCCGCTTTCGGCCAAATCACAACTCCGAATGACCGTCCGCGTGCTTCGGACCTAGGGCTGAAAGTGGGCATTCTGCCAACGGGACCCTTAGACGCAATCACCGATGTTGCTGGAGTGCGGGTCGGGCATACAACGATCATCCGCGGAGATGACGTGCGGACGGGAGTGACGGCCGTCATTCCTCACGCTGGCAATCTCTATCGAGAGAAAGTGCCGGGCGCGATTTTCGTGGGCAATGGTTTTGGCAAGCTGTCCGGTTCCACGCAGGTCGACGAGCTGGGCAACATTGAAACCCCTATCCTCCTTACAAACACCGAAAGCGTGCCGCAAGTGGCGGATGCGCTGACCAGCTACATGCTGAATCTTGCGGGGAACGAGGATGTGTTGTCGGTGAACCCCTTCGTAGGCGAGACAAACGACGGATATCTGAACGACATTCGTGGTCGCCACATTACGCCCGAGGATGTTTTTGCCGCCATCAAGAATGCAAAAAGTGGCGCGGTCGAAGAAGGCGCTGTCGGCGCGGGGACTGGAACAGTTGCATTTGGTTGGAAGGGAGGCATTGGAACCGCATCGCGCCGTCTCCCTGGCACTCTCGGTGGATACACGGTCGGCATTCTGGTGCAGACAAATTTCGGCGGCGTGCTGACGATCGCGGGCGCTCCCGTGGGCCGGGAGTTGAGACAATACTACCTGCGTCAGGAACTCCAGCAGCAAGGCAACGGTCGCGATCGCGGAGACGGATCGTGCATGATCGTTATTGCAACCGATGCGCCGCTCGGTGCGCGCAATCTGAAGCGGTTGGCAGCGCGGGCGTGGTTCGGATTGGCCCGCACCGGGAGCGCGGGCTCCAACGGCAGCGGAGACTATGCCATCGCCTTCTCGACCGCTCCGCAGGTTCGCGTTCGCGCGAATGACAAGGCGCTGACCCAGCAGATTGAAGTGCTCACCAATGATGCCATCTCGCCACTGTTTCTGGCCGCGATCGAAGCCAGCGAGGAGGCGGTGTACAACTCCATGTTTCGCGCGACGACCATGACCGGTCACGGTCATACGGTCGAATCGCTGCCGCTTGCGAAAACCATCCAAATACTCAAAAAGTACGGAGCCATCAAGTGAAGAGGCAAACGGCGACGATCGAATCGCAGGCCAAATTTGGACCGGGCAATTTGTTGGTTAAATCGGGTGATCTCGACCGTTAGGCACGCAAGAGGATCTGTTACACCTTCGCGAACTCAGGCTTCTTTCACGATTGGGATGTCGGGGGCGGCGTTGCCAGAGCGTGACCCGACTCTCCGGCTGCGGATGTCCGCTCACCTGACGGCTTCGCCGGAGCCAGCGCGATCAAGGCTACACCGATAATAACCAGGGCAGCCACGCCCAGCAGTTCTCCACGTTCGATCACCTTCTCGAGTGCCTGCACGCCCATAACGGCGGCGTGAACGAAGCTCGACCATGCTGTGAAGGCGATCAGGCTGCGATTCTCCGATGGCTTGCGCGCTGCCAGCAGCAAAAAAATCCCAAGCGTGACATAGAGACTAAGCATCATCGCCAACGCAGGCTCTTGCCGCAGAAACATTGTCAGGGGATAAACTAGAGCCGAAAAGAGCAATCCCACCAACACCAGCACAACCTTCAGCACCCGTTCACGATTCATGACGCCCTCCTGCAAAATCACTCATGTGCAAAAGACCTACACAGCTTATAAACAACACTCATGCTGCCGCCCAGCATTGTAGTGAGCATCTCCTGCCCGATTATTTGGGCTGAAATGTTAGGTGGAGAGATTCAGCAAGTCAATGACGAGGGGGAGTCGTTTACACCACTGAGAATTACTGGTGAAATCGCGATATTAGAACGGCAATGTTGCTCAGACCCGAAGCACTGTTTGCGAACTTCAGATCGAGGCGGGCAGGCCTGAGGTTCCTTCGACGGTCGAACCCAGCAATTCCTCAATCGCCGCTACGAGACCTCCCGATTTTTCTTTGTCGACCAGGCGGGAGATTCCATGCTTCTTGGCTTCTTGCTTCACTTCTGATGTCCCGTACATGGTGAGCATCACGATGGGCACGTCGGGCAGGAGTTCTTTGATCTCTGAAGCCGCCATTAGTCCATTCAGCCCCGGCATCGCGAAATCCAGGACTACGAGGTCAGGCCTCAATTCGAAAGCTTTCTTGACGGTTTCGCGTCCATCCACAGCGTCGCCGCAAACCTGCCAGCCGAGATGCGATTCGAGCTTTGCGCGGATCGCGCGCAACACTGACTCATGATCGTCGGCAATGAGGATGCGCTTCGCCATATCACACCGCAGCTTCAAACCTACACAAGGTTTTCGCGACCCGCCATACAGGATTCACTGTACTTACGGTCGCAAAGCGCTGAGTCCGCGGATTACTCGTCGTCCGGGTCCACAGGCTCTCCGACGATATTGTAGTAGACCTCTTTGGGTTGCTTTGGCCTTACGGGTTTAGCCGGCTGGGTTGATGGCCGGGCTGGTTGTGCCGCCGATTGCCCAGTCGCCACAGGTTGCTTGGCTTGGACCGCCGTGTTCGCGGCAGGGATTGGCGGTGAATCGGGCGGAGGCGCAGCGACTGGAGTCGGAGTTGGCGCCAGAAGTGGTGCGCCGGGCCCCGGCTTCGCCCGAACGCGCACAGCTCTTCCTGACCAAGAATGCAGAACAATGGCGACGATTCCTGCGAAGCAAAGCTCCAGAATCGAGGCGAATAGGGCCGGAACATTGAAATCGCCCTTTCCGAGATACAGGGGAGATTGAGCATCTCCGCCCATCACCCTCGCCATAGCGGGCAGGGCGAGATTGTTGGTGACCGAAACCAGGAACCCCCAAATTGCTTCGCCGATGATGACGGCTATCACAATTCGGCTGATCCATTTGCCCGAGTTCGCCGGGGTCGATTCCTGAGCGGACACCTTCAGAATCTCATCCATGCTTGGCTTCTGTTAGTGATTGTGACACAGCACAGAATGATGGGGGAAGGAGGAATATCTTTTATCAGGTGGCA
Source organism: uncultured Acidobacteriota bacterium (assembly GCA_963696025.1). Classification (GTDB taxonomy): domain Bacteria; phylum Acidobacteriota; class Terriglobia; order Terriglobales; family Acidobacteriaceae; genus JABCYV01. The sequence continues at coordinate 133,590 of CAVOII010000007.1, read as the reverse complement.
CGGGTTTTGTAACATCGCCGACGTTGTCATGGGATCATTTCACAAGTTGCTCAGTTGGTGTGAACAACGATGCCGGAATGAGTCACAGTCTGGATGGGCGCGTGTACCGGACCTTTCACGAAAAGAAGTGCTACCAATTGGCCATCAAAACGGCGATGACAAGTTCCGGCGCTTTCGATCCCGGCGCCATCAACGAGTTCACCAAAGAAGATCGGAACGAAGTGTACGGCCGTCTGAAACAACCCCTCGATTCTTTCAGGTTTCTCAGGTGAGATCATCAACTCCGTACGCGGACGATGGGTTGCGGCCCTTGTCCCACCTTTGGTTTCGTCGCCGAAATAGATCCACGAAGCTGCAAAACCATTCCCACCACGGGAATCGTCCCGAAAGAAAGCCCATAGCGCACAGACTCCGCGCCTGCAGCGGTGCTATACAGAAGATGTTGTCCCCGTGACGTTCTGGACTCGCCTTCATCTTGATCACTGAGCAGGTACGAGTCCTATGTCGAGCGCTGGCCGTTTCCCGGTCTTATCTGGCAGTATTCTTTCTTTCTTTATCTTCATATTGATATCGCTCGCGGCAAAAGCGCCCGCGCAGGATGCTTCCACCGGGGCCATTCGCGGCACCGTCGCCGACGCCGCCGGCAGCCGCGTCGCCGGCGCAACCGTCGTTTTCGTGGATGCGGCGACCGGCTTCCGCTACTCCGTCGTCACCGGCGTCGAAGGACGGTTTTCCTTCGAACTGCTTCCGCCCGGGGAATATTCCGGGCGCGCCGAAGCGGGTGGAATGTCGCCGCAAACCACGCCGCGTCTGCATGTGGACGTCGGTGGCACTACTGAACTCGAATTCAAACTTCCCGTCGCAGGGGCAAAAGAGACAGTAACAGTTTCGGGTGAGCCGCCGCTGGTCGAGACTCAACCCAGCGGTGTGTCGTCGCTGATCGACGAGCGAGCGATCAACGAGCTGCCCCTGAATGGGCGGCGTTACACCGATTTGGCTCTACTAACTCCCGGTGTAACTCAGGATCCGCGCGGCTTGACGTCGGGCTCGAACGGCGATCTGGCCTTCGGTGGAATTCGGGGCTTCCAGTCCAGTTTTTTGGTGGATGGCGGCGATAACAATAATGCTTTCTTCGCACAGGCCCGCGGCCGTTATCGCGCGCCCTATCAATTCAGTAATGAAGTGGTGCAGGAGTTCCGGGTGTCCTCGAACACGTACGGCGCAGAGTTGGGACGATCCGGAGGCGCCGTAGTGAATGTGGTGACCAAGTCGGGCTCCAACCATCTTCATGGCACGGATTACTATTTCATCCGCGACAGCATGTTTGGCGCCACTCATCCGCTGCTTGACTTCAAGCCCCGCGACCAGCAGCAGCAATTCGGATTCACGCTCGGCGGTCCCATCCGCCGCAACAAAATATTCTTCTTCGCTGGACTCGACCAGCACATTTTCCACGTGCCTGCGGTGGTTCGTTTTGACAGCGGGAACTCCGTGGTAGTGCCGCAGCCCAGCACCGGACCGGAGACTCCGGGTGACTACGAGGCGACCGACCAGGCGCTAGTGTTTGCCAAGGCCGCGGAACTCTCGAAACAGGCCGGCAACTTTCCCACCTCGATGCTGGGAAATGCCGGCTTCGCCAAGCTGGATGTGGCGCTCAGTCCGCGCAACAGTTTTTCTGCGCGAGTGAACACTTCCCGCTACTACGGACACAACAACGTCTTTCTCGATCCGGCCAGCCCGCTGACCACTTTCGGGATCAGCCAAAACGGAGAAGAAGATGTGACCACCGAAACCGCATCAATGGCGCTAACCAGCAATCTTTCCGCCAAAGCTGTCAGCCACCCGCGGGCGCAGTTCTCGCGCGATCTCCAGCGGTCGAGCAGCAACAGCTCCGATCCCAACACGCGAATCCCCGATGTCATCGACGGCTTCGGGCGGTCGTCCATCCTGCCCCGCCAAACCCGCGAGCATAGGGTGCACCTGGCCGAGACCTTCAGCATCGAGGGCAAAAGAAATTCCTGGAAACTTGGTGGCGATGCGCTGCTAACTCGGATTTACAACTTCTTCCCTTCGTTCTCTGGCGGGGAGTACATCTTCGATCCCATCAAGGTGAATCCGTTCACCTTCCAACCGCAGGAGTCTGGCCTCGAGCTGACGCCGCTGCGAGCCTATGCCCATGGAGTTCCTCACTATTACGCTCAGAATTTCGGTCCGGCGGTCACGCATCCAGACACCAACGAATATCCGGCTTTTTGCAGGATACGATTCGCGCCACTGACCACCTGGCCCTGAGCTTCGGCGTCCGCTATGATCTGCAAACTTTCGCTACCAAGGATCTGGTTTCAAATCCGCTATGGCCTGACTCGGGCAAAGTTCCGTTCAACCCTGACAACTTCGGCCCGCGCGCCGGCCTGGCATACTCGGTCGGAAATGAACGGCCGTTGGTGATTCGCGCCGGATACGGAATGTTCTACACGCGAATTCCTCAAATCTACAACTCGACAGTAGAGAGCCAGAATGGCCTGAGCCCGAACTTTCTCTTCCTGAACAATAACCACTTCTACGATCATCAGATTTTTCCGGAGTACCCCAAATCCCTTGGTGAGGTGTCCGCTGTATGCCACAGAATGCCTGCCGCCTGCCTCGCTGAAACAATTCACGCAGTCCGATATCTCCGCCTTCGCCCATAACTTCAAGACGCCTCGAGTGCAGCAGGCAGGCCTCAACCTGGAGCGCGAGGTCGCCCATCGTCTTGCCATCGGTGTCTCCTACACGTATGTGCACGGCGTCGACCTGATTCGGGCGAGGGACGTGAACCTGCCTCCGCCGGTGAACGTTGCCTACCCGGTATATGACGCCTCCGGAGCGGACTTCTTGAACACGTACTACAACGTAGAGTCGTTCGCCACCTGGCAAATGACCAGCAGTCTTACTTGCCCATTTCCTCCTTTAGTATTAACCCGCTAGCACGGCCGATCCCGCAGCTGGGCGCCATCGATGTCTTCGAGAGCGAGGCTTCGACCGTTTACCATGGGGCCACGCTTTCCATTCGCCGTCGCATGACCAGCGGTGTGTATTTCATGCTGTCCTACACTTTTGGCCACGCGGTGGACGACGGCCAGGACGCGCTGGTCGCGGGACGGCCAGCCACGGTGCAGAATTCCTACGCACCAAACTCGGAAAAGGGTCCGAGCGTCACCGATCAGCGGCATCGCTTCGTGTTTTCCTGGGTCGCCGAACCTAAACCATTCCATCGCGGGCACGAATTTCTAGGCGCACTATTCAATAACTGGAAGCTTTCAGGAGTAGTCACCGTGGGCAGTGGCCGGCCAGTGGATGCAACCGTCACCGGAGATCCAAATCAGGATGGCAACAGTTCGAACGACCGGCTTCCCGGCACCGGCCGCAATTCACTTCTGGGGCCGGACTACGCCACCACCGATGCGCGGTTGACTCGTCGGTTGTACTTGGGCGATCGGTTCAAATTGGAACTCGTCGGAGAGTCGTTCAACCTTTTGAACCGGGACAACAAGCAAGTCGTGGTCAGTGAAGATGGCTTCGAAAGCAACTCCGCACGCTTCATCGAAACCACTAAACAACTTGGAATCAATTATTTCCCAGCTCATTGCGAGGTGCCAGCGAACCCCGTGAGAGCTACTAATGCATACGCGCCGCGGCAAGTGCAGCTCCCTTTGAGATTGATTTTTTGACATTTCATCGAGCGCGGACGGATCGGCATCGCGATCCATCGGCTGAGAACTGTATATATTTCTTGACTTGCTCCAGGAAGCTTGCAATAACTATCGGGTCCAAACGGGACCAGTTTGGGGGTGTGGCCAGTTGGCAGAAGTCAGACTGCAAGAGGGAGAGTCCCTCGAGAATGCGCTTCGTCGTTTCAAGCGCAAGGTGCAACAGGAAGATATCATTAAGGAGGTCAAGCGTCACTCCTTTTACCTGAAGCCGGGCGAAAAGAAGCGGGTGAAGGAAGCCTTAGCTCGCAAGCGCAGCCGTAAAAAGGCGCGCAAAGAACAAGACTAATGATCGCTGGGCTGCCTCTCCTCCGGAGGCGGCCCATTACTTTTTCAAAGCGCCTTGCGTTTGGCGAGGACTGTGGCAATTTATCGGCACATCGCAGTTTTGCAGGCATAAGTTGTAATCCATTCCCGGTTCTCGGGAATGGCGGGCCGAATCCAGGGGAAAGGTTCCAAAGACAGTGAGGGGGGTGTGCAAAACCTGCGCGTTCGCGCGCCACAAAATCGTCTCGTGGGCGGGCAGGGATGGCTGAAGGGAGCATCTCTCGATGGAATTCCAGGACAAGGTGTTAAAGTGCATTGACTGCGGCGCCGATTTCATCTTCACGGCCGGGGAGCAGTTGTTCTTCCACGATAAGCAGTTCAAGAACGAACCCAAGCGGTGCAAAGCATGTAAGGCCAAACGGGTTTCGGTGCTGGGAGCCGCGCCCATCGGGCGCGCACCTAACAGCGGTTTTTCGAAGGTCGAAACCCGCACGGTTTGTTCGCAGTGCGGAAAAGAGACCACCGTGCCGTTCAAGCCGACACAGGGGCGTCCGGTCTTTTGCCGTGAATGTTTTATGCAGAAGCGGCAAGCGGCCACGGCTTAATACCGGCTGAGTTCGGCCGGAAAATTCGATACCCTGCGGCAGAACTTGGAATTGACGGCGCTAGCTGCCTGCTCCCGTCTGCTGCGTTGCTCACAGCGTCTTCGGCCAGCTCGCGACTCGAAGACGGGTTCGTCTGACGGGCCTGGCTGCGTCGATTTGTCCTCCCAACAACAGATCCCGGAATCTCAGCTACTATTAGAGGCGTGGAAAGCTTCTACGTAGGGAATTTTGGCTGCCGGGCGACTCAGGCCGACGGAGCGGCGATCGAACGCCAGTTCCGGGAATTGGGACTGGAGCGGGCGAGCGCGCCGTCCAAGGCGGGAATTGTTGTCCTGAATACCTGTACCGTGACCGCGTCCGCCGATCAGGATGCGCGGGCGGCGATTCGCCGGATTCGTCGAGAAAATCCCAGCTGCCAGATCGTGGTCACCGGATGCTATGCCCAGCGCGCTCCGGAAGAACTTGCAGCACTGCCGGGCGTGAGTCAGGTCATCGGCAATTCGCACAAGCATCGACTGGCGGAGATCGCTGGGTTCGGACGCCGGACCCGGGACCGTGGACCTCGGCCGAGTCCTCGGGCCCGCGACTTCGTCCCAATGTTACAACTGGTCGGCGAAGACCGAGGCCCGACGTCTGAGGTCCGCAGTGAGGTTTTCGTTTCCGACATTTTTGCTCACACTGAACTGCTGGCTGCGCCGGTATTCGACGCAGCCAATGAGCGCACGCGTCCGAATCTCAAGGTGCAAGATGGCTGTGACAATCGCTGTTCATTCTGCGTAATTCCCTACGTTCGCGGACAGAGCCGGTCTTTGCCGTTAGCTGAGGTTCTCCGCGAGGTGAATGCGCTGGTGGAGTCGGGCTATCGCGAAGTCGTGATCTCGGGAATCAATCTCGGACGCTGGGGGCGGGATTTGGTGTGGGGCGGGCGCCCTCGCCCGCCTCGCTTTGAGGACCTAGTTCGGGCCATCCTCGATGAGACTTCGCTGGAGAAACTGCGCATCAGCTCGGTCGAGCCCATGGACTGGAGCGATGAGTTGATCCAGATGATGGCGGAGTCTCCGCGCATCGCCAAGCACGCTCATGTTCCGCTGCAGTCGGGCTGCGACCGCACGCTGCGGACGATGCATCGCAAATACCGGCCATGGCACTATCGCGAGAAGATTGAGAAGATTCGCGCCGCTATGCCTGCGGCGGCGATTGGCGCCGACGTCATGGTCGGCTTCCCGGGTGAGACCGGCGACGACTTCGATGAGACCGCTCGAATGGTAGAAGCTCTACCGTTCACTTACCTGCACGTCTTCACTTACTCCGCGCGTCCCGGAACGCCCGCGGCAGCGATGCAAAACCAAGTCGCAGTGCAGGTAGCGCGAGAGCGCAACCGGATTCTGCGCGAACTGGCAGCAGAGAAGAAGTTAGCCTTCATGCGCGGCTTCATCGGCCAGACGGTGGAGGCCATAACCCTGCACTCTCCTCATTCTTTGTCACCCCGAGCGGAGTCCATTGATTCTCCGGCAACTCAATCGGACAGAGTCGAGGAACCTGCTGTTTTCACGGAAGCTTTAACCGACAATTACCTGAAGCTGCGTCTGAAGGGCCGCCATGCTCCCAATCACTGGCTCACCGCTCAGGTTGAGCAAGTAGGAGGTGGAGCGCTCGTGGGACTTGCGAGTTAAGAATGTAAACGGAAGAGCCACCCTCGAGAGGTTACTTGGCCGCAGGCACCCAGACTGCGTCCGCGGACACGAGTTCTACTCCAGTGATTTCGCTGCTGAGTTTCACGTACTGCAAGCCGGCCTTCTTGCGCGGCTGGGCGAGAAAACCCAGAAGGTACTGGTTGTTGAGCATCCTCTGTATGTCGTCAAGGTAGGGTCGAAAGCTGACTGGGCTCTGCAGTCCGAGAAAGAAGGACTCGCCGCCAGTCACTTCCGATAGCTGGGCTATGGCATTCTGGCCATTGTTCGCTTCAAAGAAGTTGCGGTGCATGCGTCCCACGCCGGGAGAGTAGATGGTGTAGATCATGGTTCCGGTACGCTGGGCGACGGTCGCCGCCGAATCTACATCGGGGTTCGAGGCCGTGGAGAAAAATGTGCGTGGGCCACCCCGGGCTCGGTCGATTCCGTCGGTTACCATCACCACTTCGCGGCGAACCGGTCGCTCAGGCCAGCGCTTCATCAGATCGATGACCGAGAGATACGGGCTTCCGTAAGCGCCACTCGAACCAAGCGGAAGACGCAACGCTTTGGCGGCCTGCTCGTGGTCATTGGTGAAGTTCTGCGCAATTTGAGCCGTGCCGTTCCGCATATAGCCGACTCCCACCGCCGTCGTCGTCGGTTGCGCGCTGACGAAACTGCGGAGGTCGTTGAGTTGTGATCCGAGGCTGGTATCGCACGCGTCGTCAATCAGGATGAACAGATCGAGGGCGCCTCGGTCCCCCCGCGTCGGAATCCAGTCCGTCACCTTAAGCCGCTCTTTGCCCTGCTTCACGAAGACATCTTCGCGCTCCACTGTAGGTATGGGTTTGTCCCCCTCTGGACTCAGTGTAACGAGCATGTGAACAGGAACGGTGACAGTTGGCGTCGCAACTTGCGCGCATAACGAGAGCACGCACGGAAGGGCCATGGCCAAAACTAGCAGCGTTGTCCGCGCAGTGTGCCGTTGTTGCATCTGATCCTCCGTTTGCGTTTCTAACCGACCATTATTTCCTGAGGTTTTTGCGTAGCGCGGAATTGTACACCCTCATTTGTTAGGTCAGGGTTCGACGATCAGCTCGCCCTTCATCGATCGATGGTGCAATCCGCAGCGAACGCAGCAGCTGAAAGGATAGGTTCCCGGCGTCTGGGCCACAAACTCAATGGTTGCTGTCTGGCCTTTCTCGATCTTTAGGCAACCCTCGGAAGATGAGAAAACAAGACCAGCCGCTCCCTTGGCGTTGGCCCCTTCTGGCATTTCTCTGATCCTGAAGCCATGTGCATGGTCAGTCGCTGTGATCTTGAGCTGGACTCTAGTGCCCTGCTTGACGCGGATTGGCGAAGGATCAAATTCGTACTTCTTTGCGCTAACGTCGATGACTTGGACGCGTTCGCTTGCATCCGGAGACGGAGTTGCAGATCGGGCCGCGCGGTGCCGGTCATGAGAGATAAGGTCGCAGCCATCAGTAGTGAGACAGGCAACGGAAATCTCATCGTCATCCTCCGGGGACATTTTAGATTAAACACACGATGTGAGCACGCTCTGCAGGCATACGTTGTCTTCAGAAACAACCGCGCACGGAGGTTCACTACGAACCGCCTTTGCCTTCTCGCCCATTGCACTCCCGCCCTCCAAACAAAGCCTGGAGGGGCACCCGCGAGAGTAGCGAAGATGCCTGACAGGTGTGGCCAGCCCCTGAAAGCTGTGGAGACAGAGATCCTTCGGCCGTGAAGAAAAACTCGGGGTCTGAGGATGACAAGCGAACTGAGCCACTTGATCAGTGGACCTTCGCATCCATCCCGCATGTTATAATTTTGCATCTAAGGCGCCCTGTGTTTTCTGACGGAGGATTGTATCGATAAACGCTTTATCCGCACGAACGACCGTATCCGAGCGCGAGAGATTCGAGTAATAGATGACGAAGGCAACCAGATTGGCATTCTGCCTCCGTTTGAAGCGCTCAAAATGGCCCGCGAGAAGAACCTGGACCTGGTAGAGATTTCGCCCACCGCGACTCCTCCCGTATGCCGCATCATGGATTATGGGAAATTTCTGTACCAGCAGGAGAAAAAAGAGCGCGAGGCGAAAAAGCACCAGAAAGTAATCACGGTCAAAGAAGTGAAGTTCCGCATCAACGTGGATGACCACGATTACGAGACCAAAAAGAACCACGTGCTGCGCTTCCTGGATGAGGGAGACAAGGTCAAGGCGACCATTTTCTTTCGTGGACGCGAGATGACCCGCACCAACTTAGGACGTCAGATTCTGGAGCGGCTGATCAAAGACGTTCAGGATAAGAGTATTGTGGAGTTTCGTCCGCGACAGGAAGGCAACACGCTGCACGCGATCCTGGCACCGAAGAAGGTTGAAGGGGGCAAGCAGCCGGCTCAATCGCAGGCAGCTCCGGGACGCGCGAACCAGGCCTAAAGGAGAGCATTCAGCCATCAGCATTCAGCCATTCGATGGCAGCGCTGAGGGACTGAATGCTGATTTAGAGGATTTATGCCGAAGTTAAAGACGCACAAGGGCGCGGCCAAGCGCTTCAAGAAAACGGCTACGGGGAAAGTCAAACGCGGACATTCGCATCTGCGTCATATGCTGACCTCGAAAGCGCACAAGCGCAAAAAGAAGCTCGGACACGCCGTCCTGGTGAGTGATGCGGATACGCCGAAAATCAAGCGAATGATTCCGTACTAAGATTTTGTGTGCTGCGGCCGCCTTCGGCCACATTTTGTGGGCCGCGAATCTCTTGTGATTCTGTGGCTCCCGGCGAGTGAAGAGGCCAATCAGACCTTCGAGTCTCCTGCCTCCAGCCGCCGCAGATAGAAAGCAAAAAGGAGCTAGTCATGCCTCGTGTAAAACGCGGAACCAAACGCCGCGCCAAGCGCAAAAAGATACTCGAGCGCGCCAGCGGTTATTTCCTCACAAAATCCAAGCTGTACCGCTCCGCCAAAGAGGCGGTCGAACGCGGACTGAAATTCGCCTACTCGGGACGCAAGCAGAAAAAGCGTCAGTACCGCTCGCTGTGGATCGTACGCATCGGCGCCGCCGCCAAACTGAACGGGATGAGCTACAACCAGTTCATCCACGGGCTCAAGAAGGGCGGCGTGGAACTGGATCGCAAGATCCTGGCCGACTTGGCGGTGAATGATCCCGGCGCCTTTAAGAGCCTCGCCGAGCAAGCCAAAGGCGCTCTCGGCGGGGCAGCGTAGAAACTTTCAGCTTTCAGCCATCAGCATTACCCGACATCCAGGGATGACGCAAAGGTTCGTATCAGGGCGTGCCGCCTGGCCGCGCCGTGTTATCACTGTCATTCCGAGGAGCGAAGCGACGAGGAATCTGGGTTTGTTCTCGCCCAGAGAAGAACCGAGATCCCTCGCGATGCTCGGGATGACAAGTTGCTTAGAGACTAGAAAATGGCGTACACGGTTCCCAAATTAAAGGACTATTCGGCGAAGGCGCTGGACAAAGCTGTCGAGAAACTGCTTGCCGCATTGGAGCAGGAAGCAGCAGCGGTCAAGAAGGAGACCGAACTGAAGGCGTTCCGCGACCGTTGGATGGCGCGCAAGAACGGCATTCTGACCCAAGTTAACGATCAGTGGCTGAAAGCGGCGCCGAAAGAGGCCAAGCGCGATGCGGGACAGAAAGTCAACGAGCTAAAGGCAAAAGTCGAGGCACGGGTAGAAGGGATGCAGATTCAGGCTCGAACTACGGAGATGATGCAGGGTGGGTTGTCTCCAGAGTTCGGAACTGACACGGAGACGCGGAAGAGAATCCTAGCGAGCGTCGCGCAAACTGTATCTGCCAAGTACACCCTCGACATTACTCTGCCCGGCACCCGCCGTCCTCTGGGGGCGGAGCATCCCATCATCAGGACAATGAATGAGATCGTCTCCGTGTTTCGCAATCTCGGGTATTCGGTCGAGGAAGGGCCGGAGATTGAGACCGACTACTACAATTTTGAGGCGCTGAATTTCCCGCCTAATCATCCGGCGCGCGATACCCAGGACACCCTCTTCATTGCCAATCAGGAAGCGAAGCCATTGCGTGACCGACTCCTGCTGCGCACCCACACGTCGCCGGTGCAGATTCGAACCATGGAGAAGATGAAGCCTCCGGTGCGGGTGGTATGTCCGGGCAAGGTGCACCGCAACGATGCGCCCGACGCGACGCATTCGCCTATCTTTCATCAGGTCGAGGGCCTGGCCGTGGATACGAATATCACTTTCTGCGATCTGAAGGGAACGCTTGATCACGCCATGAAGGCGCTGTTCGGGTCGAGCGTGAAGACGCGGTTTTATCCTTCGTACTTCCCATTCACCGAGCCCAGCGCCGACGTTCAGATCAGTTGCATTTTTTGCGGAGGCACGGGATACCGTGATGGCGGTCGCTGTCCTAACTGCAAGGCTAGCGGCTGGATTGAGTTGCTGGGCTGCGGCATGGTCGATCCTAATGTTTATCGCTTTGTGGATTATGACGCCAGGAAATTCAGTGGATTTGCCTTCGGCATGGGTGTGGAGCGGATCGCGATTCTGAAGTACGGCGTGGATGATATTCAGTTGTTCTTCAATGGCGATGTGAGGTTTTTGGAGCAGTTTGGGTAGGAGCTACTGGCTACTGGCTTCTGGCCGCTTCGGCTTTGGAGATCAGAAGCTAGTGGCTAAAAGCTCAAAGCTTATCAATGAAAATTTCTCCTCAATGGCTGCGTGACTTCGTTAACTTCAAGGTCGACCTCCGTCAGCTCGCGGATGACCTTACTCTGGCTGGAATCGCGGTGGAGTCGATCAGTGGGGAAGGCGAAAACGCAGTCTTTGAGATGGACATCACGACGAATCGTCCCGACGCCATGAATCATTTTGGCATGGCCCGCGAGTGCTCGGCTATTTATGATTTGACGCTGAAACCGATTGAGCCGAATCTGCCACCGGCATCAGTGGCTAAGGGCGCAGCTTTTCCCATTGAAATTGCTGAGCCCGAACTATGCCCACGTTTCACGGCACGAGTTCTGCGCAACGTTACCGTCAAGTCTTCGCAGGAGAAAATTAAGCAACGGCTGGCGCTTCTCGATCAGCGTCCCATCAGCAATGCAGTCGATGCCACCAACTACGTGCTGTGGGAAATGGGCAAGCCAACGCACGTCTACGATCTCGACCTGTTGGAAGGCGGAAAGATCATCGTGCGTCGCGCCAAGACTGGAGAAGCCCTCAAGACTCTTGACGGTGTGGAACGCAAGCTTACCTGCGAAGACCTGGTGGTCGCGGATGCGCGCAAGCCAGTCGGATTGGCCGGTGTGATGGGTGGCTTCGACACCATGATCACCGACAAGACCCGAAACATTCTGATCGAATCGGCCTGGTGGGACCCGGTCACGGTTCGGAAAGCTTCGCGGCGGCACGGGCTGCATACGGACGCTTCGCATCGCTTCGAGCGCGGCGCTGATTTTGACTCAACGGTTCTCTCTTGTGACCGCGTGGCCGAGCTGATTCTCCAGTCGGGCGGCGGTGAACTGATTGGCGGCGCGATCGATGTAGTCGCGCGGCGGCTGGATCAAGCTCCAGTGGCCCTGCATCTTTCTGAAGTCCACCGCATTTTGGGCGAGAGACTCGATGCCCGCGAGATTTTTCGCATCCTCAACCGGCTAGGCTTCGATGTGTTGCCGGAAAGGGGTGGCGAATCCGATTTCACGGTTCGCATCCCGAGCTGGCGACTCGATGTTGAGCGCGAGATCGACATCATCGAAGAGATCGCCCGCCTGCACGGCTACGACAAGTTCGCGAATACTCTGCCCGCGTATGCGGGCGCAGTCGTCGAATTGCCCGATGCGGAAAAGGATCAGAAACTGCGCTCCTCTTTGCTGGCGCTGGGTTACGACGAAGCAATTTCGCTCACCTTCATTTCGCACCGGGACGCAGAGCAATTTTCTGACGTTCCGGCAATCGAATTGGCGAATCCGCTGAGCGAAGAAGCGTCCGTCATGCGTACCTCGATGGTTCCGGGGATGCTCGGCATGCTGGCTTACAACCTAAACCGTGGAAGCGATAATGTGCGGTTGTTTGAGGCGGGCAACGTGTTTGAAACATCCGGCGCGACGGCGAACCAGTTGAAACGCATCTGCCTAGGCGCGACGGGGAGCGCGGTAACTGCCAACGTCCATTATTCCGTCGCCCGGCCGTTCTCGTTTTTCGATTTGAAAGGCGACGTGGAGACTCTCTTGCATCCCTTCGAGCACAAGCTCGTGGCCTATTACCGGCAAACACCGAAGTATTATCATTCGGTACGTTCAGCGCGAGCGGTGATGGACAGCGTGATCGTGGCGCAATTTGGGCAGATCGATCCCGGTGTTGCTGCAGCCCGCAAGCTGCGTCAGGATGTGTTCATAGCCGAGCTTTATCTTGACCGCCTTTACCAACACGGCCTGCGGATAGTGCGATACGAAGCGTTACCGCGCTATCCCGCGGTCGAACGCGATTTTTCGTTCATCTTTGATGATTCGGTGGAGTTGGAGAAAATTCGCCAAGCGGTCCAGGCTCTGCGGATCAAAGATCTGCGCAGCTTTGTTCCGGCAGAGATTTTCCGCGGTGGAACGATTCCAGCCGGCAAATATTCGATTCTGCTGCGAGTGAAGTTTCAGTCCCGCGAGCGGACGTTGCGTGAGGACGAAGTAGCGAAGTGGTCAGCGCAGATCATCGAAGCGCTGAAAACATTGGGTGGGGCGCAGCGCGTTTAGGTTTTTCTTGCCAGCTTCGCTGGGCTGGACAGCCGGCCGGCTTCCCAACGTCGTTCTTGCCGACCTATGCTAGTCTGACCGTCTATGGCTGACGCGGTAACCCAGCGGAAATATTTCCTGAGTGGCAAGGTCGAGCACTTTACCGAGTCAGTGATCCGCGAGATGACGCGGCAGGCGATGCTCCACGGCGCCGTTAACCTGGCACAAGGATTCCCTGATTTCCCCGCACCCCGCGAGATCAAGGAGGCGGCGCAAGAGGCCATCGCTGGAGACATAAACCAGTACGCCATTACCTGGGGCGCAAAAAATCTGCGTAATGCGATCGCGCAGCAGATGCAGGCGGCGCAGAGAATTTTGGTGGACCCGGAAATGCAGATTACAGTCTGCTGCGGGTCAACGGAAGCCATGATCTCGACTCTTCTCGCCATCTGCAATGCGGGCGATGAAGTGGTAATCTTCGAGCCCTTTTATGAGAACTATGGACCAGACGCGATTCTCTCCGGCGCGAAGCCGCGCTTCGTAAAGCTGCGTCCGCCCACAACGGCGGAGGGCGAATGGACCTTTGACGAACGCGAACTGCGGGCGGCGTTTCACCATCACACCAAGGCCATTATTGTTAACACACCCAATAACCCAACAGGCAAAGTTTTCACTCGCGAGGAACTCAATCTGATTCGTGACCTTTGTGTGGAGTTCAATGTCCTCGCAATTACGGATGAGATTTACGAGCACATTCTCTACGAAGGCACGGAACACATTTCGATCGCGCAGCTCGAAGGGATGGCGGAGCGCACGGTCACTATCAACGGACTGTCGAAGAGCTACAGCGTGACTGGCTGGCGGGTGGGATGGACGGTGGCGCCGCCCGCGATTACCAATGCCATCCGCAAGGTTCATGATTTTCTGACGGTGGGTGCTCCGGCGCCTCTGCAGGAGGCGGGGGCCGTCGCTCTCGGAATGCCGCCCAACTACTATCAAAAACTTGCAGACGGCTATCGCGCGAGACGCGACCGGTTGATGCCGGCGCTAACCGAGGCAGGATTCCACTGCTTCCGGCCACGTGGCGCTTATTACGTGATGACGGACATCAGTGGTTTTGGATTAGGCAATGATCTGGAGTTTACGAAATATCTGGTGAAAGACATTGGCGTGGCTGCAGTGCCTGGGTCGAGTTTCTATAATGATCCGCGTGACGGGGCGCAGCAGGTGAGGTTCGCGTTCTGCAAACGTGATGCCACTTTGGATGAAGCTGCGAGTAGGCTGAGGCGGTTACGCCAAACGAGGCGAGTCTAGCCTAGCGGAGGACAGCCCAAGGCATTCGCTAGGCTTCCGCCCGCGCAGGGTCCTTCGACTACGCTGGATCATTCTGGCCGGAATGGTCCGACTCCGCTCAGGATGACAACGGGTGGGTATAATCATCAACCTGCTTGTCCACAGCTTTCTGCGGTATACTGCGCTCAAGTTTCAATTCTCTCGGGAGAGAGTGCAATCATGTCTGTGAGAATGGCTGAAGAAGTATCTGCCCAGGTTCCTGGCGACGATTTTCAGGCGCTCGAAGAGAAGGTTTATCGCACAATAGAACTGTACAAGGCGGCACGGGAGGCCCGAGCAGCGGCTGAGCGCGATGTCCGGCGGCTGCGCGAGCAACTAGAAGAGCGCGAGGAAGAAGCAGAAACCCTGCGCCGTGAGATGGTGAAGTTGCGCAAGGAGCGCGAAGAGATTCGCGGGAGGGTTGAGAAGATGCTCACGCAGATCGAGTCCATTGCCGAGGAGCAAGCCGCCAGCTGAGCACCGTGGAGGGCGTCATTTTAGAGGAGTAGAACGCGTATGGCATCCGCTACCAAACACCCGCCGGTCAAGGACACGAACAACAGCAGCGTACGAGTAGAGATTTTCGATCAAGCGTATAACCTGCGCGGATCTGATGCGGATTACATCCTCAAGCTCGCCGACTATGTGGATTCCAAGATGCGGGCGGTTGCGGAACAGACCCACACTGTAGATACGGCGCGCCTGGCGGTGCTGGCGGCACTGAATATCGCCGACGAATATCATCTGCTGAAGCGGAATAGCGACATTGGAGTCACCGACTATCTGCGACGGGCTGAGCATCTCTCGACCGCGCTGGACGAGGTGCTTGAGGATAAGCGACGGGCAGGGTGAGAGTCCCACTCCCCACGGCTTAGAATAATCCAAATTCAAAATCATCAGTGGGCTTAGCTTCTGTTGACAAGCGCATCTCACCACTCCTTGTCAACGGAATATTACTCGTACAAAAACCGCTGGCAAGCGGAGTGCCAACTATTTGCGTCCTCCCTCTTGCGAAACTTTCGAGATTTCCCTAGCATCCAAAACTGAAAGCCGGCCTGCAAGGTTGGTGATGGTGGTAACCGATTTTTGAACCAACACCGAATGAACGGGGACTCGACTCGAAAATATGATCCGGTGTGCAGTGCTCCGCCACGCGGAGATGCCTAAAGGGTCTCGGCGGGTTCCCACCGTCAAGGACGGGTTCATTCTCGGCCCGCCACACGGCCTAGTGGGTCGGCTTGATTTTATATCCCGCGCACCACTTCCCTTTCCCCTGTAAACTGATCTGTATCAGTTCTAAAAAGTTTTGCATCTAAATAATCAGTGTTTCCCCAACTGTTTCAGATCGGACGGTTTTTTCTTCCTACGTACGGCGTATTAGTTTCGCTGGGCGTGCTGGTGGGGTTATGGGTCAGCGTTCGCAACTCTCAAAAGCAAGGAATCAATCCTGACGACGCCTGGAATTTTGGCATCCTGGTCGTACTGGCAGGGATACTTGGGGCCAAGATTCTTTACATCATCAACGATTGGAGCACGTACGCCGCCCACCCCGGTGAAATCTTCAGCCTGAATACGTTGCAGGCGGGTGGAGTGTTTTCCGGCGGACTGGTGGCCGCGTTTGTAGTGGCCGTGTGGTACGTGCGCAAGCGCCACATGCCGCCGCTGGCCACCTGCGACGCATTCGCGCCGGGTCTGGCCATTGGGCACGCAATTGGACGTGTTGGCTGTTTCGCCGCCGGCTGCTGCTATGGCAAGCCCACAAATCATCTCTGGGGCGTGACGTTCACTAACCAGGTTGCTCATGATCTGGTGGGTACTCCGCTGAATCAGGCGCTTGAGCCCACGCAGCTTTTTGAATCGGCGGTGGAGCTGGCGAATTTCTTTATTTTGATGTGGATGTTCAGGCGAAAGAAATTCGATGGTCAGGTGTTCGGCGCTTACCTGATTCTCTACGGCGTGGCGCGGTTCTTCTTGGAATTTATTCGCGACGATCCCGGCCGTGGATCGGTCTTTGGCGGTGCGATGACGGGCACGCAGTTGATCTCGATTTTTCTGGTGATTACCGGTGGGGTAATCTGGTGGCTGCGGAGCGGAGTGCCCAAGGCCGTGCCGGTACGCGCTACCCGTTAGGGTTTAACCAGCGAGACGCAGAGACACAGAGAAAATTGCTGATCGATTCATAACGTTGCGCACTAACTCCTCCTGTATTCTTGCTCACGGCTCCTGATGCTGAGGGTTGACTCTCAGTCCTCTGTGTCCGATCAGTTTCCCATCTCGATTTCGGTCACACCGGACGATGCCGGCAAGCGGCTCGATCAGTTTCTCGTCGGACATCTCCCTGAGACCAGTCGGGCCCGAGTGCAGCAACTCATCACAGAGCGAAAGGTCTTGGTGAATGACGCTGCCGCCAAGCCTTCCCAGCGTCTGCGCGGCGAGGAACGGATCACAGTGATCGGGTCCCCGCAGTTGCCTCCACTGCGGGCGATTGCGGAGGAGATCCCACTCGACATTGTGTACGAAGATGATGATCTGGCCGTCATCAACAAGCCCGCGGGAATGATGGTGCACGCCGGCGCGGGCGCCAACGAAGATTTGCGCAATCGCGGCACCCTAGTCAACGCCCTGCTGCACTACTTCCAGACCCTTTCCGGGGTCGGCGGCGAATTGCGACCGGGCATTGTGCACCGTCTGGACAAAACCACCAGCGGGCTGATCCTGGTGGCCAAGAACGACGAAGCCCATCGGCGGCTGGCGGCGCAGTTTGTCAAGCATCAGGTCAAGAAAACGTACATCGCGTTGGTGCACGGGTGGCTTAAGAAGGATCGTGGGACGATTACTACCAGCATCAGCCGTGATCGCGTGCGTCGCACGCGGATGACCACGCGGCGCGAAGGTGGTCGCGAGGCCATCACCCACTACACCGTACAACGACGCATCGATGCCAAGCCCGACAAGTTCACACTATTGGAAATCCAGATAGACACTGGCCGAACCCACCAGATTCGCGTGCACCTGGCTTCTTTGGGACACCCTGTCGTCGGAGATACGCTCTACGGCGCGCCTCGGGAAATACGCGCAGGCGAGGCGGACGGGATTTCTCTTCAGAGGAATTTCCTGCATGCGGCAGGCCTTCAGTTTCAGCATCCGCGGACTGGTTTGCCGCTTTCATTTTCGCGGCCGTTGCCGGCGGAACTGCAAGCGTTTCTGGGCGGAATTTCTGGGTAGTGTTGCAAGACGAGAATGAAGCGAGCCGAACGCGCGATGATTGCGCACAAAGAACGCGACGTTCACGCGTCTCGCCCAGATCCTTCGCTGCGGCTTGCTCAGGATGACACCCAGACCCAATCTCTGTCGGCGGGGGGGTAGTGCCTCAGTTTGAAATCAGCCCCTTTTGCTGAGCAACTTCTCTGCGAGCCTAAGGCTAGCGTAGACTGCCAAATTCCCGAACAGCACGCCAATCGCTACCACGGTGGCGATGAGTGCGGAATGAACTCCCTTTTTGTGAAGCAAGTACGCCATCAAAGCCCATGTGCCGTTAAGAACTACGAACAGGAATGTAGTCACCTTTTTCACAACATTTCCCTTCTATTAAGCTATTGATCGAAGGGGTGCCGAACACGAGAGGTGGAGGATTCACGTACCAGATGAAGCGAACGCCAAAGGCACTCAGGTAGAGCTTGCCCGATTCCATCGTGCTCTGGCAAAATCTCTTGCAATTTTCTTTCGGTCGTCTGTGCTCAATTTTTTGGCTCTTGCTTTGAGTGTGCCACAGCGACCGCCGTCATTGGGGCTCAATTTGAAGCTGAGACACTGTCGCCGGGTGAACCAGGTTGCCTACTAAAGCTATAATGTGGGGAAATGAAGGGCCATTTCATGCTCTCGTTGGCCGGCGTAGTGCTGCTGCTGCCGATAGTGCTGGGGCAGACCGCTGGACAGACTGACCTGCCGCCAGCTCCGTCCGCATCTCAACAGCAGAGTAAGCCAAAGGCGCAGGCAGCTTCGGCTCAGCAAGCCCCGGCTCCGCCCGCAGCGGCAAAAGCACAGCCCGAACCGGTGCCCGCAGCGAGCGAGTCATCCAAGGCGGATGCTGGTTCGGTCTCTCGTACAGATGCCGCGTCCACTCAACAGGAAGAAACCGCCGCCACTATTCGCAGCACGGTGAACGAGGTCAATGTCGTCTTCACGGTTACCGATAAGCACGGACGTTATGTAAAAGACCTGAAGCGAAGCGACTTCGAAGTCATCGATGATAGGAAGCCGGCGCAGGAAATTCGCAGCTTTCACAATGAAACGGACCTGCCCCTGCAGGTCGGGCTCCTCATCGACGCCAGCAATTCCGTGCGCGATCGCTTCAAGTTTGAGCAGGAATCAGCGATTGAGTTTCTGAATCAAACGGTGCGGCCGAGATATGACCGCGCTTTCGTAGTCGGCTTCGATGTGACTCCGGAGGTGACGCAGGACTTCACCGACAACACGGAAGCGCTTTCGCGAGGCGTGCGTTCGCTACGGCCGGGCGGCGGCACGGCCATGTACGATGCGTTGTACTTTGCCTGTCGCGACAAGCTGATCAAGGCGCAGCAGAATGGAACCGTGCGTCGAGCGGTCATCCTGCTGAGCGACGGTGACGATAATCAGAGCCACGTGACCCGCGAGGAGTCGATCGAAATGGCGCAGCGCGCGGAGGTCATCGTTTACACCATCAGCACCAACATTACGGGCACGCGCCAGCGTGGAGACAAGGTTCTGGAACGGATCGCTGAAGCCACGGGTGGCCGCGCATTTTTCCCGTTTCAACTCGGAGACGTAGCGAATGCGTTCACGGAAATCCAAGACGAGTTGCGCAGCCAGTATGCGCTGTCCTATCGGCCTGCCGATCTTCACTCAGACGGCCGCTATCACACTATCGAAATCCTGGCCCAGAATCACAAGGGCCTGCGGGTCCGCAGCCGGCGCGGATATTACGCCCCCAAATAAGGCTTATGGCCGGATATTCTGGCACCCCACTATTCAAAAAGCTCGGCATCAAGCCGGAATTCCAGGTTGTTCTGAATGGGTTGCCGGCCGATGTGAAAGCAGAGTTGAGACCAGCCCTGCAAAGCTGTCGGATCGCGCGGGATGGGCGAGGTCCGTTGGATTTTGCAATCATCTTCGTCAAGAGCCAGGCCGAGATGAAGAAACAGTTCTTCGGCGTTGCCAGGCAACTAGCGCCTGCTGGAATGCTTTGGGTGAGCTGGCCTAAGAAAAGCTCGGGCGTAGCAACTGACCTCACCGATAATGAGGTGCGAAGGATTGGACTGGAAGCTGGCTTGGTGGACGTGAAAGTCTGCGCGGTCAGCGAAGTGTGGTCAGGACTGAAGTTCGTGATCCGGGTGAAGGACCGCCAAAAGAGCTAGAAGTCCGACCTCGCCTCAGACTGATCTAATCATTTGTTGGGTTGTTTCCTAGGCAAGTATTCGTCTCGCGCCTCGAAAGTTGCCGCCAACCGACCGGTCTGGCGCATGTTTGCACAGTCATATTCGTAGGCCACTCCACAGATCAGGCAGATCTGGTAGTCCTGGCCGTAAGGGCCAGCGTGCGGCCAGGAAAAACGATGAGGGCAGCATCTCTGCAGGAACCGCTTCAGGAATGGTGTGGTCATGCCGGTGTTGGTCCTTTGGGTGAAGTCAAGGTAGGCTCACGTTACCGCAAAAGCGTCCGGACAGGCTCACTCCTTGGTTCATTCGGCGAAGGCTGATGGCCAGTGCCTAGTCTCATTACCCGGGCATGGCTCAGGCGCACGCGAGAAGAGTAAGCCACCAGAAGCTGCGACCAATATAGGCCCTCTGCATCTCCCACTGCAGATACCGCGTTGACCAGAATTGCACCACAGATCCAATTACGAAGGGGCAGTGTCCGGTAGAACACAATGTAAAGACACTCTTGAGTGAGGGCGAGGAGGCAGACTTGGGGTTACCTTACAGGAGACGAGAGCCGATCCATATTGGGAATAGCCACGGCGCACTCTTCCGAAAAGGGGACAACTATGCAGCGTGCAGATGTAGCCGATACACCACGGCGCAGTTCGAGGGTGCCGATCAGTGTCCCGATACGCGTCACCAGCCTGGAGCCGGCCATCAATTTCTCAGAAGTCTGCGAGACCTTGGTGGTCAATGCTCATGGTTGTGCGATGCGTTCACCCGTCAGACTCGAAGCTGGGGTTCCGTTGCGCTTTCAAACCAAAGAAGGCCGCGAAACCATGGCCCGCGTTGTCGTCTGCCAGCCAATGGAGTCCGATGAACTGGGCTGGAAACTAGGCGTAAAGCTCGACCGGCCGGAAAATTTCTGGGGATTAAAACCTTGTCCCGAAGAATGGATGGAATTGGTGGAGATGTCTAAGCCTACCGCGCCGCGGCCTCGAAAAATCTCGGTGGTGAACTCCGAGCCCGTACATCAACCACTAAGTCCCAACCCGCCCACGTTGAAAGCTGTATTCGACAAACTTGAGAAACAACTCTCAGACGAGCATTTGAAGTCCCTGCTTACCGAACTGGTCAGGCCGTTGAACGCAGACCTGACAGAGATCAAAGAGAAAATGGTACGAGGAGAATCCAAGCGCAGCCGATTTGAAGTGTCGCTGTCACAGATTCCTCCAGAGCTGGAAGAGCAGCTGTGGTCGCGCCTGCGGCAAGAACTGGGAGCGCAGGCCCTGCAACAAGCGCGCGAACAAGGGGCCCAGGTATTCGGAGCGGCCAAAGCGGCCATCGAAGAAAAAATAACTATAGCCCAAGAAGACTTCAGGCAGCGGGTATCACAAGACCTGCAAGCCGTCGAGCAACGATCGCAGGCTATCTCGCTAGAGATGGCCGATACGGTGCGGCATCAGCTTCGCGCTGGCGCGGAGAAGTTTCAGCAGCAGGCTCTGGAGGCGGGAAGCCGCCTGGACCGGCGAGGCGAGGAACACTTGCAAGTCCTGCATCAACGTTTAGGTGAAGAACACGATGCCTATCGCAGGGAAATAGAACAAGTGCAGGCGGCGGTCGAGTCAAAGTCGGCGCAACTCGAGGCACGAGTTGTTGACCTGGGCAGCCGCACGGGGAAGCTCGACGAATCCGTGCGACAATTTGAGTCAAATCTCGATGCACATCTGGAAAAGATCGCCGGCGACATCGTTGCTGCGGCAACTACTGAACTGGACAGCACTGCAGGAGTGGTCCTCCGGAAACTCAAAACAGATGGGGCCAAGGATCTTGAAAATCAACTCGATCAGGCTTGCCGCCGGTTAAACACCATCCAAAAGGAAATTGAAGGTTCGATTTCGGGCGCACTTAAGGCTCAGGTCGCGGAAGCTATGCAGGCGTTTGAACAAACCATGGAAGAACTGGCGGAGCATTCGGTGGGACGTTGGCGGCTCGCGCTTGCCAAGGATCTGAATTCTGTGGCCACACTGCTGGGAGAGAAAATCCGATCGGAAGCGAGGTGCGAACCCGACGACAACTGAGAGAGTGCCGGCGAAGGGTTCCTGTCATTTGGCGAGACGCGCCAACGATGGGCCCAAAATTGCCAAGAGAAGAACATATGCCGCCGAGAGCGATCCCAGCCTCGGTTCCACGACCACCCCCAATCCTGCAATCACGATTGAGAATTCGCCACGCGCCACCAGCGTGGTTCCGGCTCGGATACAACCGGATCGGTCGATGCCTGATCGCCGGGCTGTCCAATAGCCGGTAATCACCTTGGTGAGTCCGCTAACCACGGCGAGACTCGCGGCCGCTGGAAGGGCTGCCGGTAGGGTTGCCGGATCAACCTCAAGTCCAAAAAAGAAGAAAAACGTTGCAGCGAACAAATCGCGCAGGGGCGTGAGTAATCGGCGCGATTGTTCTGCAATGCGTCCCGATACTGCGATGCCAACCAGAAACGCTCCGATCGCGGACGACACTTGAAAGCGCTCGGCAAGGCCAGCGACCAGCAGCACGATTCCGAAGGTGGTGAGCAATACAATCTCGTCCGATTCGTGGGCCAAAAACTGGCTCAGTGCTCCACCGAAGCGCAAAGCGATGAAGAGCACAACCAGAACCGCCAGGACTGCGACCGAAACTGACAGAGCAATTGTTGCCGGCCCACCACCCGCGATGAGGACTCCTACCAGTGGCAGATACACAGCCATTGCCAAGTCTTCCAGCACCAGAACGGAGAGGATTCCTGGAGTCTCTGGCTTGTTCAGGCGCTGCAGATCCGAAAGTACTTTGGCGATGATCCCCGAGGATGAAATGTAAGTGACTCCACCGAGGAGGGTGGCAGGCAATGGCTTCCAACCGAGAACAAGACCGGCAATTAATCCCGGAGGAAAGTTGAGTGCGAAATCAACCACGCCTGCAGAAAATCCCTTCTTCAGGTTTTCCCGCAATTCTTCGCCACTGTACTCAAGACCCAACATAAACAGGAGCAGGAGCACACCAATTTCTCCGCCGATCTTGATGAAATTTTCACTGAGGTTGAGGGGCGCCAGTCCGCCGTTACCAAAGGCAAGGCCTGCCAGCAGGTACAGCGGAATGGAGGACAAACCCCATCGACTGGCCAGGCGCGCCAGGACGGCCAGACCAACGATGGCGGCACCAAGTTCGATCAATACGCGGTAAGCGTCGTGCGCCGCGACAGGCATGACCGATTGTAAGAGCAAGGGAGTTCGCGCGGATAGTGACCAAGAATCCCGATTAGCAGCGAACCACGGAAACACACATTTTACGGGAGCGGTTCGATGCTAGTCTCGCTTCGCCGCAGCGTAATAGCCGGTGCGGGCCTGGATCTTATAGTCTTTGTTCTTAGTGTGGATCTCCACCTTACGGAAGCTGCCGTCCTGAGCTGTGTTGGTGGGCGTGTAGCCGATGTTGTATTGGCTGCGTAGCTCCTGGGCAATCTGGTCGAAGGCTTGTTTCAGCTTCTCCGGCTTATTTCCCACGTCAATGACGCGGCCGCCGGTTTCCTGGGTAAGTTTCTTCATCTCGCTTTCGCCGGAGTAGCCGAAACCGCCGTAGAAGCCGCGATCCGCACACAACAGGACATAGACGATACTGTCGGATTTTTGCGCCGCTTCCTCGGCATCTTTGAGTCTAAGCTGGCTGCCCTGGTCTTCTCCGTCAGTGAGAAGGATCATGGCTTTGCGTCCGACCTGTTGTGCCAGCTCATCGTGCGAAGCGAGATAAACCGCGTCGTAGAGCAGAGTGCCGCGCGGATTGTTAGTGGGTACCGGTCCACCACCCATACCTGGAATTCCAGCGCCACTGCCGCCGCCAGTGTTGATCTTCGCGCTGTTGAGCGCCGTCTTGAGTAGACGCGTGGAGTTGGTAAAATCCTGAAGCAAGTCTACATTCACATCGAAGCCGAGCACGAAGGCCATGTCCTTCTCACGCAGGATCTGGGAGAGGAATGCGCCCCCGATTTCCTTTTCCATGTCCAAAACGCGCATCTGGCTGCCGCTCGAATCGATAAGAATCCCGAGAGTGAGCGGCAGATTTGACTCTGCCGTGAAGTATTTGATGGTCTGGGGCTTGCTGTCTTCGAATATTTCGAAGTCGTCTTTGGGCAGGCTGGGGATCAATGCCCCTTTCTTGTCCTTGACATTGAAGAACAACTGGACAACATTTACGTTGACCTTCAGCGTGCTGACTGAGTCGTCCGGAGTCTGCTCCTGCGCCGGACTCTGGTCGGGAGTCACGAGACGAGGCATCTGCTGAGCCTGAGAGAGAAGGGGCGAGAAGAGACCGGCGACGAGCAACAGACCAACAAAAGACTGAAAGGCAGGGATTTTGAGCATCAGAAGTATTCTCTCGTGCTTTTTGTTAGTCTATTCCTCTAGCTTAGATGCACCAAATCGGCGGTCTCAGCATCCGAAATTACAGCAGTTGTCAGGGCAAAAGGAAGGGGTAACCTGGTGCTCCGAGTGATCAGGGATCAACGGCGGGGGGTCTGCCTCAGGGTGCTGACCCTGTGCCTGTTTCCATGCCTGATCACGCTGATCGGGATCGCCCAACAGCAAGATTCGCCTAAGCAAGATCCGGCGCGGCAAGATATCCCTGACGCGCCTTCGGCCACGCGACCGGTGCCGCAGTTTCCACCAGCGCCGCCTGTGGCCGAACCGGAACCCGCACCGCCTCCAAACCAGGCGCCACCAAGTGGGACCACTCCCCCGGGTGCTCCGACGCCCACGCCGGAGAACACGACGGCGGTGCCTCCTTTTAACATAAAGACTGTGCCGCCCGGAACGGCGACAGAGCCGACGGGTCCGAATGAAGGTCTCTACAAGTTTGTGGTCCCGGTGAACGATGTTTTGGTCCCCGTGAGAGTGACTGACCAGGCGGGCCACGTGGTGTCCGGACTGTTCTCCAAAGATTTTTCGGTTTATGAAGATGGCCAGAAGCAGAAACTGAACTTTTTTACCAGTGATCCGTTCGCGTTGTCGGCCGCGGTCATCTTTGACCTGGGAATGCCGGACGTTGCCGTGCAGAAGGTCAACCAGACATTTCCCACGCTGGAGGGTGCGTTTAGCGGGTTTGATGAGGTTGCGATTTATACCTACAGCAGCAATGTCTCCCGGGTGTCGGACTTCGCTGCTGCAGGGAAAAAATTGGCCGACGTGCTAAACGAACTGAAGATGGCGCGAGGCCGGAACAACGGCCCGGCCGTTCTGAACGGTCCGCTGGGTCCGCAGGGGCCGGTGGTGAATGGGCGTCCGCTGGATCCTAACGTGCCGACTGTGTCGACCCCTGCCAAAGAGTCGCATGTGCTGAACGACGCCATCCTAGCGGCAGCTATGGACTTGAGCCGGCGTGAGCGTACTCGCCGCAAGATCATTTTCATCATCAGCGATGGCCGTGAATACCGCAGCGACGCAAGCTATCGCGACGTGTTGCGAGTTCTGCTCTCGAATGGGATCCTCGTCTATGGCCTGGGAGTGGAGTCAGCGGCGATTCCGGGTTACAGCAAAATATCAAAGTTTCACATACCGCTGCAGGGTTACAGCGACATCCTGCCCAAGTATGCCAACGCCACGGGGGGAGAGGTCTTTACGGAATTCTCCCGTGATGCCATCGAAAGCGCGTATGCCCGCGCGGTGGGAGACGCCCGCAACCTTTACACTGTCGGTTACGCGACCCGCGCCACCCCCAGCAGTACTTACCGAACGATCGAAGTCAAAGTGGCGCGTCCGGATCTGAAGGTATATGCCAAGGACGGCTATTACCCGGCCGTCGCGGCTCCGCGGCACTAAGTCCTACGGCTGCTGATTCTTGAGGCGGCCTAAGTTGCAGCCAGTAACCAGAGTAACCTGCCGGCAAAGCCGAAGCCTGTGGTATAAAACCAGCAGCACCAAGCAAAATCTGAATGCGGAGGCAGTCGGCGCATCGGCTG
Organism: uncultured Acidobacteriota bacterium; assembly: GCA_963696025.1. Lineage (GTDB taxonomy): Bacteria > Acidobacteriota > Terriglobia > Terriglobales > Acidobacteriaceae > JABCYV01. Next base: position 107,860 of record CAVOII010000007.1, on the reverse strand, counting down.
TTCGCCGCTGTTTTGAGGAAAGTCTTGAGTTTCATTAACTTTGCCGCCCGCGAGATCAATTGCAAGATCGTCTACTATGGCGCCGGACTAGGCGGCAAGACGACTAACCTGCAGTTCATCTATCAGAAAACTGCTGAACAGCAGAAGGGAAAGATGATTTCGCTGGCCACGGAGACGGAGCGTACTCTGTTCTTCGACTTCTTGCCCCTCGACCTGGGCTCGGTGCGCGGCTTCAAAACTCGCATCCACCTTTATACGGTTCCGGGTCAGGTGTTTTATGACGCCAGCCGCAAGCTGATCCTGCGGGGCGTCGATGGCATCGTCTTCGTGGCCGACTCGCAGGAAGAGCGCATGGACGCCAACGTCGAGGCGCTCGACAACCTGATGGCCAACCTCAAGGAACACGGCTACGATTTCCACAAGATTCCCTACGTCCTGCAACTCAACAAGCGCGACCTGCCAAATGTTCTGCCGGCAGAGAACCTGGCGAAGCAGTTACGCCGCAAGAATGAGCCAGTGATCGAAGCCGTAGCCTTCCAGGGCCCGGGCGTCTTCGAGACCCTGAAAGAAATCGCTCGGCAAGTTCTGACGGAGCTGAAGCAGGGCGGGTAGGACGGAGTCGCCTCCACGTGGCCGACCCTAAATTTCTTCAGGCAAATCTCCCTTCCATCTCAACAAACGGCAAAGTTGATCGTCTAGTATTGATAGATTGCCGACAGACCAACCGCAAAGAACGCAACGATGGGCCACCCCCAGGTTTAGAGGGCTCGGGCACAAAATCCGTGAAAGGTGGCCTACCCGCCACTTACCCCAGTTTCTGTTGGTTATCGCTTTTGTCGCGCTCGGATCGCGCATGGTCGTGGTCGTGTGTCGACACTCGGTAAACCTTCTTTTTTGGGTTCAGTGGGAGTTCTGCGAGCCACTGTTCGCTCACGCCTCGCTATGGCGGACATTCACCTGGCAGCACGGACCGCATCGCGAAGGAATCGGACTGGTCTTTGACAGGTTGGTGCTGGACTGGACGCATTGGAGCGACCGTGCGGAGGGACTGCTGATTGTAGCCGTAATACTTGCCGCCGCCTCATTTGCGGTCTGGCTGAGGGTAAAGATTTTCGGCAAACTCGATTACGCCGACGTTGTCATCCCCTGCCTGTTCCTTACGCTGGCCCCGATGGACATACTCATCGGTGTGCCGAACCCTTCGTATTCAGCATTTCCAGAATTACTCATAATGCTGTACTGTCTGGCGTGGATGATACGCAGGGAGCCGGCGCGATACAGCTCAATCGTCGTCTTGAATTTTCTTCTAGTTTACACTGGCTTTGGATTTTTCATGGGAATCGTCACTCTGGCGCTGCTGGCCCTGGACATCGGGCGGACCGTGCGCGTATCGCCGAGGCGGGCGACCCTACCCGTGGCCGTTCTCGGATTGGCGGCAATATCGTTGGCAAGCTTCTTCTATCAATACAAGTGGATCCCCGCGGTCCACTGTTTCGTATTTCCGGATCCACATCCGCTAAATTATCCGTGGTTTGTTAGCCTCATGCTCACGTTTTTTGTGGGTGTTCGGCGGTCGCTGGTGCTCGCAACAGTTCTGGGTGGGCTGCTGACGGTGGTAATTGTAGTGTTGCTGCTGTAGCATGGAGCCAGGCTTTGGCGCGCATCGCATTGGGCTGACCTCGATGTAACGGTCGTGGCATTGCTCGGCTTTACACTTTTGTTCACGCTGAGCGCCGCGATCGGTCGCGTCTGCATCGGATTGCCAGCGCCAGCGCAGAGCTCGCGCTATCTGGGCTTGCTTGTGCCAGCATTTCTAGCGCTGTACCTGCATCTGCTGTCGTGGGGAGACCGCACAAAGAGGGCGGTGGCGCTCGCTGTATTTGCCATTGTCGTCTTGCCCAACACACTGAAGATGCACACAGATCCCGTTCAGGAAAACGGCAAACGTGCATGGAAAGCGTGCTATCTGAAGGTGGAAGACGTCGACTACTGTAATCGTATAACCGCCTATCCGCCTTACCCGCCTGACTGGAATGGCACACCGGAACAAGTGAAAGAGATGCTGGACTATCTCAAACGCAATCGCCGAAATCTTTTCTGAAGCTCGTGGTGATATTGGCAGGTTGCCCCAGCCTTCACTTTCTGAAGGTGGGTGGCACACTGTCAGGAGTCATACGGGTTAGGATTCGTGGCCGCGGAAGTGCGACCGAGATTGGCTTCAGCTACTTGCGCCGAAACAAAAACAGGCGCCAGCTTGCCGGCGCCTCGGAGGGTTACGCAATCGAACCGGAATTATTTGCTGTCGGTGGTTCCGGTTGCACCGAGCTCGCGGCGAGAAGCGACCGGCCGCGCAGTTCGAGCTGACATTGGAAGTACTCCCGCAGCCGCGCCATAGCGCTCCAGCAGCATAGGAACCATGGCGTTCTCGGCTTCCTTCACGAAGGTGAGCCGGCCTTCCGGGCTCAAATCGATGCGGATGAAATCTCCCAGCTTGACCTGACTCGTAGCCACCAGGTTGGCCAGTTGAAAGACAATATGACGCTCGATGGCACGCTTCAGGTGCCGGGCGCCGTACTTGGGATCGGTGCCTTCGTGCAAAAGGAAGCTCTTCACTTTCGGGGTGCAACTGAAGACGAATTGGTTCGTGGCTGCAGCCATCAGGATGCGTTGCTGCACCATCCCCAATTCGATTTCCAAAATTTGCTCAAGATGCTCCGAACGCAAGGTGCGAAACACTACCGCCTTGTCAATGCGGTTCATGAATTCAGGACTGAATTTGCGCCGGGCCGCGTCAATTGCCGTGCGATTAATCTTTTCATCGAGACTCGAGTCTACTTCGGTGGGCCGCTGCGCGAATCCCAAGCCACCGTCAACCAGGTTGCTCATCTCACCGGCGCCCAGGTTCGAGGTCATGATGATGATGCACTGCGACAGGTCCACGCGGCGGTTGTCACCCAGGGTCAGCGTTGCTTTGTCCAGGATGCCGAGGAGCAACTGCCAAAGCGCGTCAGAGGCTTTCTCAATTTCGTCGAACAATAGGATCGAAAGCTTCAGTTTCTCCGTGTGCCACTGGTTCAGCGCCTCTTGCGTAAGCAGGGGGTGGGTTTCCCGGTGCCCGAGGTATCCCGGAGGCGAACCAATCAGCTTGGCAATCTCGTGGGAGTGCTGGAATTCGGCGCAATCGATCTTGATGCAGGCGCGCGAATCCCCGAACAAAGCCTCGGCCATGGCTTCCACCACGCGAGTCTTGCCGGAACCCGTGGGTCCAAGGAACAGCAGATTGCCCACCGGACGGCCCGGCGGGTTTAGTCCGGCCAGAAACATCTGGTAGATCTCCCCCACTTTTTCGAGGGCCTGATCCTGTCCGACGATGCGACGGCGGAGAGCGCCTTCAAATTCTTTGGCATCACTGCTCCGGCGGGTTGGGTCCAGCATGGTGTTAAGGACGTTTTTCATAGGGTCTTTGGCCCTTTCCTTTCTTGGGCCGTCTTGCTACCTGGGAGAACGGGTAGTCTACTGTTGCGAGCGACAAATTTTGTCATTTCTGATCTGTCGCCTCATTTCGGTTGCTGCAAACGACTCGCCATCCTGTTTCGAACTGCCCACTACCAACTTGCTATAAGTCTTAGATGCATATAGGGGCAAAAGAGAGACACCCTAGGTTGGGAGATGAAATCCGGTAAAGAGAAATAGTTTGCGTATCCTGGAATCTTCTTTGGCGTACCAGAGGGAGATGCGCTGCTCATCAGCTGGACGTGACCCGACGTTATCTGGCAGGTGAATAGGCTCCCGGCTAGCATCCGTGAAACAGCATCACGGAGAACATCTTGCGCCGTCTGGGCCGCTTTTGCTTTGTCATTGCCAGTTGCCTAACTTTAAGCGTCATCACCTGGTCACAGACTGCGCAAAAACCGCAGCTGTTGCGCACATCGAAGACCTCCGTTCCGGCTAGTCCAAAAGCACCAGAGGCCTCGGCTTTGACTCCGCCGGTCGCGCCGCCGGGGAGCGCACTGTATGTCGCCAAGCGAGGAGACAGTATTCCCCTCGTGGCTCGCCATTATATTTCTCAGACTTCGTATCTGACTTCCAGCGAGTTGGCGGAGGCCATCCGCAAAGCGAACAGCGACCTGCGCACGAACTTCTTGAAAGCCGGCCAGCCGGTGGTGGTTCCTGGAATTCTGGCGATTCCGATCGTTGAGAAATCGGTTCCAGTTGCGCCTGACTTTGAAGTTCGGGCAGTCTACTTAACCGGCGTGATGGCGAACAGCGATCGTGGCTTGCGCATTATCCGCCGCTGGCGCGAATTGGGCGGCAATGCCGTTGTCTTCGACGTGAAAGACAGCGACGGAGTAATCAATATTCCTTTTGATCACGCGCTCGCCGGCGGACCCAAGCCAGTCATCCGCGATCTTCCTAAACTTACTCGCTTTCTACATTCTCAGGGAATGCACGCCATCGCTCGAGTCGCTATTTTCCGCGACCAGCGGTTAGTGACAGCTCATCCTGAGCTGGCAGTGAGGTCGCACAAGACTGGTCAGCCCTGGCGGGAGAACGGGAAGCTGGTCTGGACCGACCCGTCGCAGCCCAAGGTGCAGGAATATGACATCGCGCTGGCCAAGAAAGCGGCTGAGTCGGGCGCAGACGAAATCCAGTTTGACTACGTGCGTTTTCCCGCGGAAGGTGACCAAAAGGATGCCAGTTTCGTTTTCCAGACGGCGCATCCCGAGTGGCATCGCAGCGACGTGATCGCGGACTTCCTGAAGCATGCCTATGCCGAATTGCACCCCACCGGCGTGTTGTTATCGCTTGACGTGTTCGGCATCATGGCCTGGCAGCGTCCCGTCGACTTAGCCCATACGGGTCAGGACATCGTGCGCATGGCCAAGTATTGCGACGTGCTCTCCCCCATGATCTACCCCTCACACTTCTTCGGCATGGACGGAATAGCCCATCCTGGCGATGCACCGGAGCACTTCATCGGCGAATCTATGGTTCGGTTTGAGGCTATTACCAAGGACAGCGGCGCGGTCATCCGCCCATGGCTGCAGGCTTTCCGCTGGCGCACCAAGACTTATTCGCCGAAGTACATTGAGGCCCAGGTGCTGACTGCGAAAAACAAGGGCGGCATCGGCTTTCTGTTCTGGAATGCGGCCAACGACTACAGCAAACCCTTTCTTGCCATGCCGGAGATGCGCGCAGTCAAAGGGCAATATTTCCGTGGAGATGAGCCGCCGGTCCAGGCGAGACTGGCCCCCACCACCGCAAACTGAAAGCCGCTCCACTCAAGATGAGCTGGGCACGGCGACAGGCTTTGAAGCCTGCCGCGTGCCGGAGTTTCTTGAAGGTGGTCTCTCTGGGTCAGTTCAGTTCTGAAACAAACTTCTCGCTGCTGTATCCGGGGTGATCCGGGTTGCGCTCAGCAGACCCTTGATGCGAACGAGAACCTTTCCCGCCGAATTGTACTGGACAATCACGAACGTCCCCGCAAAAGTGCTTCCGTCAGAACTCAAGATGACGTTCTCGCGGACGTTGGCCGGGCCGAGCGGATTGTTCGGGTCGGTATTGGGGTCCCAACTGATGGCAAAATGATTGAGTTTATACCTCAAGAGACCCAGCTTCTTCCACACTCCCAGACAGAAACTTTGTGTAGCGGGGTTGCGGGACGAATTCATGATCTCCGTGCCGTCGTTGTGCCACTGGACAAATGCGTTATCTATGACCGTGCCGTCTGGCGGCAGTCCAGGACCAACGTTGCCCTTGGCGGTGAAGGTCACTCTCCATAAGCCGACAATGGGGTCATCTCCGTAGTCGGCGATGAGCTGGAGCGAGCCTGATGCAAAATCGCCCTGCCCTTGCCAGGATTGACGATGGAGCGATGCTCCCGGCTTAATCTGTTGCAGGTTTCCGCACCCGGCGTTGGCAGTTGCGGTGAGGAAAGTGCCGATCAGAGCGGTTGCGAGAACCACTGCGAACTTCCTGAATGTCGTTTTCATGCGATCTCCTTTGAAAGCCGATCGTGCGGAGTGGCATGCTGCCGTGGACTGGCAGATTCGCACAAGGAACGCGAGATGAAGCTTGGGTAAAGAATCGGTAAAGCCGTAAGTGATTGAGCCGGCAGATAGTTCAGCAACTACGCCCTGAACAATGCTATAGTTTGCTCCCCCGTTGTGAGGTCGTCGTGTCTTTCGCTTCCCGCAAGTTTGGCGAATTCGAGCTGGATGGTGCCCGGTTTGAGCTGCGCCGCAATGGACGGTCCCTAAAGATCGAGCGGATTCCCATGGAGTTGCTGATCCTGCTGGCGGAGAAGGATGGGAACGTGGTCAGCCGTCAGGAAATCATCGAGCGCCTCTGGGGCAAAGATGTTTTTGTGGATACCGAGCACGGCATCAATACGGCGATTCGAAACATTCGCAGCGCGCTTCGGGAAGACGCAGAACGACCGCGTTTTGTACAGACAGTTCTGGGAAAAGGCTACCGCTTTGTCGCCGAAGCCAAGAATGGCAACGCCGCGGTAGAGCCGACTGCCGACCTAAAGAGCGCGGAGCCAGCTGCTTCTGCAAAAAGTAATTCCCGATGGCTGATAGCGGTCGTGGCGATTGCCCTGTGCCTGATCGCCGGGGTGGTGTGGATCCTCGAAGTGGGAGGGCTTGGCCAGCGCATTTTTGCGCGGAATCGAATCGGCCCCATCCAGTCCATTGCAGTGCTTCCACTGGCGAATCTTTCCGGCGATCCCACCCAGGATTATTACGCAGAAGGAATTACGGACGAACTGATCACCGCACTTGCCCAGAACCGCTCTCTGCGGCTGGTTTCCCGGACTTCTGCCATGCAGTACAAGGGAGTGAACCGGCCCTTGCAGGACATTGCGCGGGAGCTCGGAGTTGACGGTATCCTAGAAGGCTCAGTGAATCGCTCCGGGAACCATGTGCATGTAAACCTGCAACTGATCTACGCGCCTACCGACACGCACATCTGGGCACAGAGCTATGATCGCGACCTGGACGGCGCGCTGTTATTGCCGCAGCAGCTCTCGCAGACAATTGCGAGTGAAGTGAAGGTTGCTTCCGCTCCTAGCAGAGCGAAACGCTACATCAGTCCTGAAGCGCATGATGCTTACCTGCAAGGTCGTTACTACTGGTTCGGTAGCAATTACGAACGAAGCAAAGAATACTTCGAAAAAGCTATACGGCTGCAGCCTGACTACGCACTTGCGTGGGATGGCTTGGGTGACAGTTATGGGGCCAGCGCGGTAGCGGGCCAGGTTCTTCCGCAGGAGGCCTGGTCAAAAGGGCACGCGGCCACCCTCAAAGCGCTGGAGTTAGATGACTCGCTTCCTGAAGCCCACAACTCGATGGCAGCTTTTTATTTTTTTAATCGCTGGGACTGGCACAAGGCCGAGGCGGAGTCGCTGCGCGCCATCGAACTGGACCCAAACTATGCCGAGGCCCACCATATTCATTCCTACATCCTTTCGGCGATGAACCGGGACCATGAATCAGTACAGGAACAAAAGCGCTCCACCGAACTTGATCCTTTTGCCAGGCCGGAGGCACTCGGGACTGCCTATCTTCGTGCACGGCAGTACGATGCGGCCATTAATGAGTTACGCGTGCGCGCAGAAATCCAGCGCCAAGACCCTTATATTCAATTTCTTCTATTTGAGGCTATAGGTTCAAAGGCATGAAGATAGAAGCTGCGCAGAGCGCGGAACAGGTATTTCTCCTGGCGGGCGATAAGCAGTCGGCTGAGGCCTTTCGGCGTGCGTGGGAGCGAGGGGGCGACGCGGCAGTAGGAGAGCTCTTTCTAAAACAAGACCAGGACCGAGCCCGCAAGCGATACCTCTCTCCGATTCATCTGGCGTATGACTATGCCATGCTCGGACGCAAGGAAGAGACGTTGCTTGCGTTGGAAGATTGTTTTCGGGAACGTGCTCCATTGCTAGTGTTCTTGCAGAAGTGGCGGGTCTTCGATTTCCTGCATTCGGACGAGCGCTATCGCGCCCTGGTCCATAACATAGGGCTGCCGCCAGCGTATTGACTCGGTGCGAGTCCTTCTTCGCGATTACCCGTCTAACCATCCCAGCTCAGCCGAAGCGACGTGGGATAGGCCCGGTCGCTCGGTTATAATTCTTTCTAGTGTGTAGGAGCGTCCATGGCGATCCAAAAAACCGAGAAAATCTGGCACAACGGTAAGCTCATTCCCTGGGATGACGCCCAACTTCACGTGATGTCGCACGTGGTGAACTACGGCTCATCGGTGTTTGAAGGGGTTCGCTGCTATCAGCTTCCAACTGGACCGGTCATCTTCCGTGCGCCAGAGCACACGCAGCGGCTGCTGGATTCGGCCAAGATTTATCGCATCGACGTGGACTTCACAGCCGATGATCTGGTCTCGGGGATGGTGGCCTTGGTAAAGAATAATGGGGTGTGGCCCTGCTATATCCGTCCTATCGTGCTGCGCGGTTACGGCGAGGCTGGGGTCAATCCTTTCAACTCGCCGACCGAGGTCTATATCTGCAATTACCCTTGGGGCAAGTATCTCGGAACAGGAGGCGAAGGTGTCGACGTGTGCGTTTCGTCCTGGACGCGCATTGCGCCCAACACGCTTCCGGCGATGTCCAAGTCGGGCGCGAACTACATGAATTCGCAGCTCATCAAAATGGAAGCGATAGTGAACGGGTACGTCGAAGGCATCGCGCTGGACACGAACGGCTACGTGAGCGAAGGATCAGGGGAAAACATTTTCGTGGTCCGCAATGGCACGCTGATCACCGCGCCGCTGGGTAATTCGGTCCTGCCCGGTATTACACGAGACTCGGTAATGCGGATTGCCCGTGAACTTGGAATCGCGACAGTCGAGCAGTGCATCCCGCGCGAACTGCTCTATATTGCTGAAGAAGTCTTTTTCACCGGCACAGCGGCGGAGGTCACAAGCATTCGTTCGGTGGACAAGATCGGTGTGGGCAACGGCGTTGTCGGTCCGATCACGAAGGCGATCCAGAAGGAGTTCTACGCGATCATCCGCGGCGAGAAGGCAGATCGTTTCAACTGGCTGACGCCAGTTCCGGTGGGGAGCAAACAGCCGGTCACCGTGTAGTTTCTCCGCCCCTTCTCAGTTTGTCCTTTTGAGCGGAGCGGGAACGTCGCAACGCGAGGTTCCCGGCGGAGTCGAAGAATCCCTAGTTCAAAGGAGCGGTCCGGTGTAGGGATCCGTCGATTCGCTTGCCGCTCACTCGGGACAATGTCACCGATCTGGAATGAGCCCCCAACTCCTTCAGCCACTGACCCAGGGGCCTCAAGCGTCCGTTACTTAGGTCATCTTGGGCGCGGTGACTTTTCGGTTCATCATACGAAGAGTCGCTAGGGGAAGTGTCGAATGAACATTGATGATTTACTGCGCATTGCCATGGAGCGCCGGGCCTCCGACTTGCACTTGAAGGTCGGGAACTATCCGCACCTGCGCATCGATGGCGAGCTGGTTCCGCTCACCGACCAGCCCCGCATCAGCGCTGAGGACATGCTGACCATGGCTTTCAGCATGATGTCGGCGCGCCAGAAGCAGAAGTTCAAAGAAACCACCGAAATCGATATGGCGTACGGCGTAGCCGGATTGGGCCGCTTCCGTGTAAACGTCTTTCAGCAACGCGGCAACGTGGGACTGGTGCTGCGCGTTATTCCCACCAAAATCCGCGCCCTGGATGAACTTTATCTGCCGAAAATTGTAGAGCAGGTCTGTGATATGCCGCGCGGTCTGATTCTGGTGACTGGCGTCACGGGTTCTGGTAAATCAACTACGCTGGCGGCCATGGTGGACCGTATCAACTCCACCCGCGCCGAACACATCATCACTATTGAAGACCCAATCGAATTCTTGCACCGCGACAAAAAAGGCTATGTCAATCAACGCGAAGTGGAAGTGGATACGCCTTCTTTCGGAGCGGCGTTGCGCGCTTCTCTGCGTCAGGATCCGGACGTCATCCTGGTCGGCGAAATGCGCGATCTGGAAACTATCGGCACGGCACTGCACGCCGCTGAAACCGGCCACATGGTGTTCTCAACCTTGCATACTCTGGACGCGGTGGAAACCATCAACCGTATCATTGCGATCTTCCCTCCGCCGGAGCAGAAGCAGATTCGGTTGCAGCTTGCAGCGGTGCTGCGAGCTGTGATCAGTCAACGCCTGGTTAAGAGGTGCGATGGCGATGGCCGCGTGCCGGCGGTCGAAGTCATGATCAATACCGCATACATCCGAGAATGTATTCTGGTGCCGGAAAAGACGCGAGCCGTCCGCGACGCTATCTCTGCCGGCACATCGCAGTACGGCATGCAGACTTTCGATCAGTCATTGTGGGACCTCTTTCAGGCGGGCTTGATCAATTACGAAACCGCCCTGGAAAATGCGTCCAATGCCGACGACTTCAAGCTGCGCATGCAGGGTATTTCTTCGACCAGCGATCTCTCGCGCAATGCCATGCAGCAGGCAGGCTTCGGCGGGCGCTGAGCTTTTGTCGCTTAAAACGAAACGGCGCGCCGAGGCGCGCCGTTTCTCACGTTGAACTGTTGACGACCGACTTGAATGGTCAGGCGCTAAGCCAAGCCCGGGCTATGCTGTGCGACTGCCGCCGGCAGTCTTCATTTCCCAGTACTTGCAGAGCATCGTGGAGCGAGGAAAAGCTGAATACGCGGTCCAGCCGCGTGCGCTCCAGCATTTCGCGTACGAAATGCGAGGGATTCACCAGCTTGAGTTGGATGGCGTGGCTTCGCGTCCAGTGATGCAAGGACAGCAACGCCGTCAACCCGCCCGCATCCAGCGACTCGACGTCCGACAAGTCAAGAACTACGATGCGCGTGTCTGTTTCGTTCACAACCGCATTCCTTAGGGTGCGGACAGCTTCGCCCCGAACGATTCTGCCGCTGCATCTCACCACTGCCACATCGCCCATTTTTTCCGTATCGATGGTTAGCATGACTTACTCCTCGCTCACTGATATCTACGCAAATAGACGGCGGAAAGTTTCCGATGTCACCAGCAATGATGTAAATAGATGTAAACAAACGTTATGAGATGTTTCCCTCCATGCCGCTGGCTGGGATAAGGTTTAGGGATGTCATTTCCGCGTCCGAGAAAGACCGGCTCGGAAGAGGAGCTTTACGAATACGCTGTGGGCGCGCTGGCTCGCCGCATGCGTTCGATCGCCGAGCTTAAGCGTCTGTTGCGGCCTCGGGTGGAATTCGACACAGAGTACGGGCGAACACTCGTAGACCTGGTAATCCGGCGTCTCAAGGACCAGGGCTATCTCAATGACGCAAAATATGCCGCTGCCTATTCTTCCTTTCGACGGGACAACGAGAAGTTCGGGCGCCGACGCGTGGTGACGGATCTGAAGCTAAATGGAGTGCACGGAGAAGTCATCGATAAAGCGGTGGCTTCTGTCTATGACGAAGTGAATGAAGAGAAGCAAGCGCGCGAATATCTGCGACGCAAGCGGTTGCAAAAGCCGAAAGATCGAAAACAGGCTGCCCGCGTCTTTCGCCAACTCGCCCGTGCCGGCTTCGGCTCGAAGACAATTTTTGCCATTCTTAAGAAATGGGAGGTGGATGACGAAACGCTGAGCGCACTGGAGGGGGAGTTGGAATAGCGTGCAGGGTGTGAGCTTGCGCTACGTCATCAAGCCCGGTTGCGTTTCCGCTCCAAATACTGGATACTCGCCGAATAATCCCAATGTAACCTGGAGGCAACATGAGATCAAAGTTAGCAACAGTTCTGGCGGCGGTGTTGCTTAGCTGCACGACCGTCCTGTGCGCTCAAGACGTGGCATCCGATGTCAACAAGACGGCGAAAGATACAGGCCACGCTACCAAGAAGGCGGCCCAGAAAACTGCCCACGGAACAGAAAAGGCCGCGGACAAGACTGCAGATACGACCAAGGATGCGGCGAAGGACACCAGCCACGCGGCGAAGAAGACCGGACATGGCGTCACGAAGGGCGTGAAGAGCGTGGGCCACGGTGTGAAGAAAGGCACGGAAAAGACCGCCGACGCGGTGAAGTAGAGCCCGAGGGCTGAGTCAGATCCGCAATTTCGAAGGAGAAGTGTGTTTCGCGGCGAGCCTTATCTTAGGCCGCAAACGTTCTTCCTGCCGGATGTTAGAATCTAGTTTCACGATCACCCCAGATTTTTCGGCTCTATACATCGAGGTTTTTCCCACTACGGCATGCTGACTGGCTCTGAAATTCGGCGAAAATTTCTGGACTTTTTTGTTCAGAAGGGACACCGCGAGGTGCATTCGTCGTCGCTCGTCCCGCAAAACGATCCCACTCTGCTCTTCACCAACGCGGGCATGAACCAGTTTAAGGACGTCTTCCTCGGGCTGGAAAAAAGGGACTACACCCACGCTACGTCATCGCAAAAATGCGTTCGTGCAGGAGGCAAGCATAACGATCTGGAAAACGTCGGCTTCACCAATCGCCATCACACGTTTTTCGAGATGCTGGGGAACTTTTCGTTTGGCGACTATTTCAAGAAAGACGCAATTGCCTACGCCTGGGAATTGATCACTTCGCCCGATTGGTTTGGGATAGAAAAAGACAAGCTGTACGTAACCGTCTTCAACGGCGAAGGTGGGATGTCGCGCGATGCCGAGGCCTATGACTTGTGGGTCGGGCAGGGCGTGCCTAAGGATCGGATTTTTGAATTTGGACTGAAGGACAACTTCTGGCAGATGGGCGATATCGGTCCCTGCGGTCCCTGCAGCGAGATTCACTACGACATGGGTCCGGCTGCGTCGGACCAGAGCCACACAGATTGCGCCTTCGGTTGCGATTGTGGGCGGTATGTTGAGCTGTGGAACCTGGTCTTCATGCAGTTCGACCGCGATGCGAGCGGGAAGCTGACGCCGCTGCCTAAGCCTTCAATTGATACAGGGATGGGCCTGGAGCGCGTGGCGGCTGTGCTGCAGGGCGTGATTTCGAATTACGAGACAGATTTGTTTACGCCGCTGATCAAGAGAGCTGCGGAATTGACGGGGACGTCACTCAAGAAGGAACTGGAGAAAGAGGTCCATGCGAAATCGGCCGCTTCCCTACGCGTTATCGCAGACCACTCCCGTGCTGCAACATTCTTGATCTCCGATGGAGTGCTGCCTTCGAATGAAGGGCGGGGTTACGTCCTGCGCAAAATCATCCGCCGCGCCATCCGCCACGGACGCCTGCTCGGCCACGACAAGCCATTTTTGTATGAGATGGTCTATGCGGTGCGCGACTTGATGCGAGATGCGTACCCGGAACTAGCCCAATCCGCTGAGCGTGTTGCAGCGGTTATCCAAGCGGAAGAGGCACGGTTCGCGCGTACGCTGGAGCTTGGAAACAAGAATTTGGACTCGTTCCTCTTCTTGAAATTGGGGGCTGATGCCGACTACTTCTTCAGAGCGGGAAAGTCTCGAGAGCTGACGCGTAAAGAGATCCGAGAATTGTTCAGCGATCATAATGTTCTATCCACCCTCGACGAAATGGTTCGCGAGGAAGATCGGACGCAGGTCTGGGAGCGGATCGCAGATTTAGAACGCATCGCAAAAGAAAAAGATATCCACACATCACTTAATTTCGATAACCTGCGGCGTTATTACGCTAGGGAGGAGGCAGCCCAGCCTCCCTCCTCCGGTGACCTTCTAGCACTTGCAAACTTAGTGCACGAGGCCTACGGAGTGACTTGGAGGTTCCCGGGCACCAGCGCGTTCAAGCTCTACGATACGTTCGGACTGCCCCTCGACTACATTGTCGATGCGCTGAGAGACGCAGGCTTAGACCTTGATCAAGAGGGTTTCGACCGCGCGATGGCCGAGCAGCGCGAGCGAGCGCGCGCCTCCTGGAAAGGCGCGACCAAGCAGACGGCGAATCCCGCGTATCAGAAGCTGCCCAAATCAGAATTCGAGGGTTATCGGCAGACCCGTTCCAACGGTTGTGAAGTGCTCGCGATCATCAAGAACGGCCAAGGAGCGCAGGAACTCAAGCCCGGCGAGGAAGGCGAGGTCATCCTCGATCACACGCCTTTTTACGCTGAATCCGGCGGACAAGTTGGCGATCGCGGATGGCTCTATAGCGATGATCACAACACCGTAATCGCTGAAGTGAGGGGAACCCATTACCCCATCCAGGGCGTGCGAGCGCATCAGGTCATTATGAAAACCGCACCCTCCGCAAAAAATGCGGAAGGGTGGGGCACCCTCCGCGTAGGGGACAAGGTCGATGCCGTTGTCAACACCGAGATTCGCCAGTCCACCATGCGGAACCACACGGCCACGCATCTGCTGCATGCTGGGCTGCGGGAAATCCTGGGCAAGCATGTGAAGCAAGCGGGATCACTGGTTGCGCCCGATCACTTGCGCTTTGACTTTTCGCACTTCACGGGCGTCGAAGACGAGGAGCTGCAGGACATCGAAGATCTCATCAATAAAGAAGTGCTGCGCAATCAGAAGATCGAGGTCATCGAGAACGTTCCGATTGATGTAGCCGTCAACGAATACAAGGCGATGGCGCTGTTTGGCGAGAAGTATGGAGACCGGGTGCGCGTGGTCAAAATCGGTGATTTCTCGACCGAACTGTGCGGCGGTACGCACGCGGCGGCGACCGGGGAAATTGGATTGATCAAAGTTCTTAAAGAAGGCAGCGTATCGTCCGGGGTGCGGCGTATTGAGGCGGTCACTGGCGAAGGTTCCGTGCAGCATTTTCGCAGGGACCACCAGCTGGAGAATTTTGTGTCGAGTGTCGTATCTCCCACCTTTGCGCAAAAACCGCGCAAAGATGGGGCACCCTCCAGTGAACTTGAGACACACAGGTCTGGAGAGCATGAGTTCTCTGCTGCCGAAGCTTTGAAGGCAGAGCTCGAGAAGAAAGACGCTGAGATCAAGCGCCTCGCCCGCGAGCTCGATCAAGTGCGGATGAAGTCGGCGTCGTCCACAGTGGCGTCGGTCAGCGACCGGATTAAGGATGTTCGCGGTGTCAAAGTGCTCGCCCATCGCGTGGACAATCTCGAGCGCTCCCAGATGCGGACGCTGGTGGACCAACTGCGTGACAAGCTGGGTTCTGGCGTAGTTGTACTGGGCTCCGCGACCAACGGAAGCGTCTCGCTCATCGTTGGCGTCACCAAAGATCTCACCAGCCGCATTCAGGCCGGCCAAGTGATCGGTCCGGTGGCGCAGAAGGTGGGAGGCAAAGGAGGCGGGCGCCCCGATCTGGCCGAGGCCGGCGGCAAAAATCCCGAGGCTCTGGACTCGGCGCTCGCCGAGGTGTATACGGTCGTGGAGTCGGTGTTAGGGAATTAAATCAGCCAGCGAATCCGCCAGGCTAAATTATTTCGGTATCACAGGCCCGGTGCTCAGCTCGCCTTTACGGGAGTTCCCATGGATAACCGCATTCGGTTCGTCAGGCACCATGGCAAACTGATTCTGCTGATTGATATCAGCCATTGCGCTCCGCATGAGATATTGACCTTGGCTGACGAAGTACAGCGTCAGATCGCAAAACATCCCCACAATTCCGTGCTCACGCTCGCCGATTTCACCGGTGCTAAATTCGACAAAGCGGTGGCCACGCGGGTCAAGCAATTGCTGGTGTTCGATCGTCCATACGTGAAGCGTGCGGCCTGGGTGGGAACGGAGAGTCTGCCTAAAGTTTATTACCAGAACTTCAAGAGCTTCTCTCAGCGAGACCTTCCCACCTTTAAGACCCGTGAAGAAGCCATGGATTGGCTGACGCAAGACGCAGGGTAGCGTCGTTTGCGGTGGCGCTCCACTACTATACAAAGAACTCACCATTATCTGGTGACGCCAAAGGCAGCGAGACGCTGGCGCTACGGTTACGTCAGATCCCTCGACTTCGGGATTTTGGCAGCAGGCTCGAACGACTGCTGAGCGCCTCAACTTCTCCACTTCAACGTGACCGGTCCGGTCATTGGGTGCTTCATCTCTCCGCCGCTGCGTTTGGCCTCCAGGTGGGCGTCCTTAAGGTGGAAATACCATTTAGCTGGACGGTCGGCGTCGTCGATCAGCATCAGGTGAGGATTGTGCTTCAGACCTTCGCTTTGTTTCTCCATGGTCTGCCGATCCTGTTCAACGAACTTCGCAAACACAAATTTGAGCAGGGCGGGTCCCAATGGCACCCAGCGGAAGATGTTCCAGGCTGCAACTACATCAATGCGGCATTGGTCGCGAGTAATAGGTGTGACCGTAGTCAGGCTGGAGAACCAGTACTTGCCGGCATGAATGATTTCGAAGCGCAGATTGGGCAAAACAAAATCAATGGTTGTGGTAATTGAATCGGCGTCGGCATAGAGACGCAGCAGCTTGTATGGCGCGCTGTTCGAGCTGGGCGTGTGGGCACTCATGCGGAAGCCGTTGGGTATAGGCTCGAAACTTTTTTGCTTTTCGTGGATGCTGTGGCGGCTCCTCCACCACCAGGCTTGGTGGACAAAGGGCCCGTGCGCGGGATCCATGAGTCCGATAATGCCGTGATCGACGGTGCATGGCAGTTGGGCCGAGAGATGCGCGATCTTGTATTTGTCGCTGAAAGTAGGGACACGTGGAGCAGGCATCGGCGGCTCCGCAGCTTTGGTGAAACCAGCCCCGGTGGGCGCGGGCTCCGGGACGAAGACCCAGATGTAGTCCTCGTGCTCTTCGCAGGGGTAGCTGCCGGCGTAGATGCGGTCAACTTTTAATTTTTGGTCTGCGGTGAGGGATGGAATGAGCTGGCACTGGCCGGTATGGGCGTCAAACTGCCAGCCATGATAACTGCATTCGACGCGTTGGCCATCGAACCAGCCATATGAAAGCGGCATGCCGCGATGCGGACAAGCGTCATGAAGGGCAACCGGCAAGCCATGGCGGTCTCTTCCGATGGCCAGAGGCGTCTCCAACAGCATGGCCTTGTGCAAACGGTTTCGATGCAGTGCTTCGCTGGGCAGGGCACGATACCAGAAGCCGTAAAGCATTTGCGAGTCTGACGTCCGCTGCTGTGTGGCTTCAGATTCGTTCATGAGGACAGGACAAAGTTATCGGTTCAGGGCGCGGAACGGCTGGAGCCACGCCTTTTCGAGCGTACTACAGGCGAGGCAGGTGGTAAATCCAGGTGACTGCAGGTCGATCTCAGTCCTCCGGTGAGAGGATAGGGATTCCTCGCTCCGCTCGGAATGACAGTGCCCGGAGTCTAGAAAAAGTCCTGAAACGCTTTCAACACCTCGTCTGCCAGACCATCCCGTCTTGACTTGCCTTTGAATCCCAAATCATGCCCTTCGCTCTCGATGGGCAACAATTTCGTTTTCACTGGAATTAGCTGCAGCGCCGACTTCATCTCTTCGATCGACCCAAACGGATCGCGCGTTCCGTGAACGAATAAAGCAGGGGTTTGCAGCTTAGGCAGATGCTGCGTGCGGAGCTGCGACGGCTTGTGCGGTGGACGCAAGGGATATGAGAACAAGAGTAATCCATCTGCAAGATTTGGTTCTTCGGCACAAAGCATTGTTGCCTGGCGTCCGCCATAAGAATGTCCGCCAAGGAACAGGTAGCCTGAGGCCTGCCTGCGCATTGCGGTCACGGCATACCTCAAGCCTTCGCGATCGCGCTTAGCGTCGCCCGGTCCCGGAGGGCCGTACGGCCGAGTTTGACGGAAAGGAAGGTCACAACGTAGAACCGTGAAACCCGCCCCAGCAAAGGCTCCTGCTAATTCGATCAGCAGAGGTGCGTTGCAATTTGATCCCGCGCCGTGAGTCAGAATAAGGCCGCCGTCATTAGGATTGTTTGAGCGGTGGAGGAATCCACGCACGGCAGGATCGAGGGATGCGTCAGTAAAGGGCTCACAGGAGGGCATGCTTGAAACTACTCTTTCCTGCCCGCAGATGAGCGGCGTCCACGCGAAGCCGTCTTCGTCCCCGGCTTGGCTCCTGTCTTTTCATCCGAGACTACATGCAAGCGCATGAAGTTGGTCGAGCCTGACGCCGTCTGCGTTCCCGCCACCACTCCCAGGACATCCCCGGTCTTAATCTGCCCCTGTTGCAACAGGTTCTTCTCGGCGACTGACACCATGTCCTCGGCGCTGTGAGTCTGTTCATGACGCACCGGGTGCACTCCCCAAAATAAATTCATGCGGTTGCAAACTGGCACGGCTTGGCTAAAGGCGTAAATCTCGCTCTGCGGGCGATACTTGGAAATCATTCGGGCGGTGTTCCCCGACTCCGTGAACACGGCGATTGCGCCCATATGCAGATCTTCGGCGGCGTGGGCGATCGATTCGCAGATGGTCTCGGCGATCGAAAGGCGGCTGTGCTGACGGCGCCGAGGCTGGGTGAATTCTCCCATATTGCTCTCGGCCTCGACTACGATTTTCGCCATCATCGCGACAGCCTCCCGCGGATAGCGCCCGCTGGCAGTCTCGGCTGAGAGCATGACAGCATCGGTGCCGTCGAAAATTGCATTGGCTACGTCGCTGGCCTCGGCGCGCGTGGGGCGCGGGTTCTCGATCATTGACTCCAGCATTTGGGTGGCAATGATCACTGGTTTGCGCCAATCAGCCGATCTGCGAATCACGTGCTTCTGAATGACCGGAACCTTCTCTGGCGGCATTTCCACACCCAGATCCCCGCGCGCCACCATCACACCGTCGGCGGCTTCAAAAATTCCTTCCAACTGTTCCAGCGCCTGCGGTTTTTCGAGTTTGGCAATCACCGGCACATCGCTGCCAAGCGACGCAATCACTTCCTTGACGCTGCTGACGTCAGCGCCGGAGCGCACAAATGACACTGCCACCATGTCGACGCCGTGCTCCAGGCCAAACTCAAGGTCGGCCCGGTCCTTGGGAGTGAGGGCGGGAATAGAAAGCGCGGCGCCCGGCAGGTTGATGCCCTGCTGTTCGCCCAGCAGTCCGCCGTTGATGACCTCACATTCGATGTCGGCGCCACGCACTCGCAAGACCCGTAGCTCGACCCTGCCGTCGGACAGCAGAACTCGGGCTCCGGGCCGCACTTCCTGCGCCAGGCTTTGAAATGTGGTCGAGATCCGCGTAGCGGTGCCCAGAATGTCTCGCGTCGTAATGGTAACGCGGGACCCACGCTTGAGAAGCACCGGGGTGTGTTCCTTCAGGCGTCCGGTGCGAATCTTAGGACCTTGCAAATCTTGCAGGATGCAGACGCTGCGGTTTTCCTTTTCGGCGGCGCGCCGTATCCGGGAGATGTTCTGAACGTGTTCGGGGTGCGATCCATGAGAGAAGTTCAGACGGGCAACATCCATGCCCATCCGCATGAGGTCGCGAAGAATCTCTTCCGAATTGCTGGCCGGGCCGATGGTGCAGATGATCTTGGCGCGGCGGTCGACCGGAACCAATCCGATAGGAAGATCACCAGAAACTAAATCTGACTTGCGGGACTTCAAGTCGTCATCACCAATCCTCATGGGGAAGAATTGAACAAAGGCGCAGGCTTTACTTCCGCGCAGGTTTCGTTGACTTACCCATAGCAACCAGCTCTTTGCCCAGCATGGCGCGCGGGAAAAGCATGGCGTTAAACTCGGCGCCGACCAGAATGATCAGCGAAATCATGTACATCCACACCAGCAGCGCAATGCCTACGCCCAGCGAGCCATAGATGACACTGTAGTCGGCGTAGTTCTGCAAATACCAGCCGAACAGCAGGGTGGCTGCGAACCACATGGCGGTGGCAAGAGTTGCGCCGGGCAGAACGCTGTGCCAAGGCTGGGTGCGGGGTACGGCATTATGGTATATGAGCGAGATCACGGCGATGCTGGTGAGTCCGGCGATAAGCCAGCGAATTGCCGTCCACATCAGCAGAATAAAGGGGCCGAACTCGTGGCCGAGATTGAACAAGATGCGGGTCTCGATGCGGTTGCCAAAGGCGACGAGTACGGTCGCAAAGGATAGCGGGATACCGGCCAGAATCACCAGTGCGAACGCGATGAACCGCTCTTTCACCAGGCCCCAGATTTTCGGCAGCTCATAACAGCGGCGAAAGCCCTCCATCCAGGAAATCATTACGCCCGAAGCCGTCCACAGTGTGATCAGAGAAGCGGTAATGAGCAAGCCCACCGGCCGCTCTGCTGTACCTCTCAGATAGGCGAGGGCCGCGCCGCTTCCGGCGGGAAGAATTCTGCCCAGAGCGTAGGAAATTTCGAGCAGATAGGCTTCAGTCTTGCGCGAAGTCGCCAGAACCGAACCAAGCACCAGCAATAGCGGAAAAAACGTCAGAATGGATGAATAAGCTGAGGCCTTAGCGATGGCGAACGCGTCATGCTGAAATGCGCGCCAGAACGCAAGCCGGAGCAGGCGTAGAAATCGAAGGAGCAATGGCCCCAGAGTATTGCGCCGCGGCATGGGGCGCAACTGGGAAATGACGCCGGGTTCCTGATCTCGCAATCGTTGAGGGTTGGCGTGCATGTCAAAACTTGAAACTCGCGGCAGTTTTTCTCTGCCCTCTCGATGCCGGCTACGGCATCTCCCCAGGTGCGGCGTGACGACGCATAAACCAATTCAGGGTGCCCAGCACCGGCGCTTCAGCGATCGTCTGGAAGCCGAATCTCTCGTAGAACCTGAGATTGCCCGGCTTGTCGGTCTCGAGGTACCCAACCGCTCGCACCGCATCGAGTCGGGTGCAGTAGGCGGCCATCATGGCGCTGCCAATCCCACGGCCTCGCAAGGACGGATCCACCGCCACCGGTCCAAGGTGCCAATGCGGCTCGGCGGGATCCCGCTTCTGCCACTCGCCTTGCCATTGCGCGGTCCGCAGCAAGGCGCCGAGTCCCATCGCCAACACCATGCTCGGGATCATCCCGACCTTCTCGCCCAGGGTCGAGCGGCACATGCCGGGTGGCAACAGACCCAGAACTCCGACAAGCTCATCATGGCCGAATGCGCCCAGCAACGCGGCCTTCCGCATGATCATCGGCAGGGCGGCCGCCAACATCCCATGCAGGCGCCGCAGCCGCGTGTCCTGGTCACCACCCATTGCCTGCACGTTCACCGGATTGTCGCGCATCCCCCGCGCGAGCACTCTAACAGCCGCCGGCAGCTCGTTCGCGCGGAGCTCCCGCACCGTCACGTCCATCGCTGTCTGTCAGTCAGACCCGCAAAGTAGTCACGGAGAATCTCAACAGCATTACGCAAAAAGAGAGGGCGGCCCGAAGCCGCCCTTCGTTGATCCGAATCACTCCGCGGTCAGTTCCTCGGTCTCGCCTTCGTGCCGCATCAGCTCGAGCGCGCGCTCGGCCTCTTCGTACGCGGCAGAGACTTCCTCCTGCACCTTGGCGGCCGCCTCTTCCATCTCGGGCGAGAGGCGTACGTTGCGGTAGTACTCCATGCCCGTGCCGGCCGGGATGAGTCGTCCGACGATGACATTCTCCTTGAGGCCGCGCAGATGGTCGACCTTGCCGTTGATGGAGGCTTCGGTGAGCACTCGCGTGGTCTCCTGGAACGACGCCGCCGAGATGAACGAGTCGGTCGAGAGCGACGCCTTGGTAATACCGAGCAGGAGCGGCCGGCCGGTAGCAGGACGTCCGCCCTCCTTGATCACGCGATCGTTCTCTTCCGCGAAGTGGAACTTGTCCACCTGCTCTTCCAGCAGGAACTTGGTGTCGCCAACATCTTCGACCTTGCGCCAACGCATCATCTGGCGAACGATCACCTCGATGTGTTTGTCGCTGATGTTGACGCCCTGCAGCCGATAGACTTCCTGGATCTCGTTGACCAGGTACGACTGCAGTTCCTTTTCTCCCAGCACGGCCAGAATGTCGTGCGGGTCAAGCGGGCCATCCATGAGCGGTTCGCCCGCCCGGACGCGTTCGCCTTCCTGCACGTTGACGTGGACGCCGCGCGGCACTGAGTACTCCTTCTCTGTGCCGCTGTCGGCCACCACGTAGATCTTGCGCTGACCTTTTGCCACTTCGCCGAACTTCACCGTGCCATCGATCTCGCTGATGACCGCGGTGTCGTGCGGCTTGCGGGCTTCGAACAATTCCACCACGCGCGGCAGACCGCCGGTGATGTCCTTGGTCTTGGTGGTTTCGCGCGGGATCTTGGCCAGTACATCGCCAGGATGCGCCGTGTCCCCGTCCTGCACCATAAGGTGAGCGCGCGAAGGCATCAAGTAGCGTTTGCTGCTCTTGCCCTTGATCACGATCGCAGGCTGGCGCTTTTCGTCGGGTGAATCCGCCACTACGTGACGCGACAATCCGGTGACTTCGTCCACTTCCTCGTGCAGCGTGACCCCTTCCTGCAAGTCTTTGAACTGCACCGTGCCGCCGATTTCGGTGAGGATGGCGAAAGTGTAAGGATCCCACTCGACCAGAACCTGTCCGAGCTGGACCTGATCGCCTTCGTTGACCTTTACCTTGGCGCCGTAAACCACGGCGTAACGCTCGCGTTCGCGGCCCTTTTCGTCGACCACAGCAATCGAGCCCTGGCGATTCATCACCACCAGGTCGCCAGACTTGGCTTTTACGGTTTGCAGATTGATGAAGCGCACTAGGCCGTTGTTCTTGGCATCGAGGCGCGACTGCTCGGATACTCGTGATGCGGTACCGCCGATGTGGAAGGTACGCATAGTGAGCTGGGTTCCGGGCTCGCCGATGGACTGCGCCGCGATCACCCCGGTGGCCTCGCCCAGTTCGACCAGGCGGCCTGAGGCGAGATTGCGGCCGTAGCACATCACGCAGACACCACGCTTGGACTCGCAGGTCAGCACCGAGCGGATCTTCACCCGTTCGATACCGGCAGCCTGAATGGAGCTGGCCAGTTCCTCAGTGATCTCCTGGTTGATGTCGACGATAACGTTGCCGTCGTAGTCCTTGATCTTCTCGAGCGATACGCGGCCCACAATCCGGTCGCGTAAGGGCTCGATGATCTCGCCGGCTTCGACGATACCTTCGACGTAGATTCCATCAACCGTACCGCAGTCGTATTCGCTGATGATGACGTCCTGCGCCACGTCGACCAGACGACGAGTGAGGTAGCCTGAATCGGCAGTCTTGAGAGCCGTGTCAGCCAGACCTTTACGCGCGCCGTGAGTCGAGATGAAGTACTCGAGCACGGTCAGTCCCTCACGGAAGTTAGCTGTGATCGGACTCTCGATGATTTCGCCGGATGGTTTGGCCATCAAACCGCGCATGCCGGAGAGCTGGCGAATCTGTTGTTTCGATCCGCGGGCGCCGGAGTCTGCCATGACGTAAATCGGATTGATGAAGCCTTCCTTGTCGCGCTGCTGCATCTGGCCAAACATCTCATCCGCGACTTTCTCGGTGATGGCCGACCAGATTTCGATCACCTTGTTGTAGCGCTCGCCGTTGGTGATGGCGCCATCGAGATATTGCTGCTGAACGCTCACCGCCTGCTTCTCGCCATCGCGCACCAGGGTCTTTTTGTTGTCAGGGATGACCATGTCGTCGATGCCGATCGACAGGCCCGCCCGGGTCGCGAAGCGGAAACCGAGGTCTTTGACTTCATCCAGCATCTTGACCGTGGTTTCCAACCCGAACCGCAAGTAGCAGTAGCTGACCAGTTGTCCAATGCCCTTCTTCTTCAGCAGGCCATTGATGTAGGGCATGCCCTCGGGAAGGTGATCATTCAGAATGGCGCGGCCGACCGTGGTATTCAGGAAGCTGCGGTCATACTTCACCGGCTCGGTGTGGATGATCTCCTGATCGTCGTACGCAGCCGTGAGGTCTATGACCTCACCCGTGTGTCGCAGACGAATGGGCGATAGTGTCTCCACCTCACCGGCTTCCATCGCCATCAAGACTTCTTCAATGTTGGCAAATGCGCGGCCCTCACCCTTGGCACCGGGTTTCCCTTTGGTCAGGTAATAAAGACCGAGCACCATGTCCTGCGTAGGAACGGTGATGGGCTGTCCCGAGGCCGGTGACAGAATGTTGTGCGACGACAACATCAGCACGCTGGCTTCAACCTGCGCTTCCGGAGACAGCGGAATGTGAACTGCCATCTGGTCGCCGTCAAAATCGGCGTTGAACGCCGTGCAAACCAGTGGGTGAATTTTGATCGCTTTTCCTTCCACCAGCACCGGCTCGAAAGCCTGAATGCCGAGGCGATGGAGCGTAGGAGCGCGGTTCAAGAGCACTGGATGGTCCTTGATGACCTCTTCCAGGATGTCCCAGACGATGGGTTCTTGCTGCTCCACCATTTCCTTGGCTTGCTTGATGGTGGTGCAGTGTCCGGTCTGCTCCAGCCGGTGATAAATAAACGGCTTGAACAACTCCAGAGCCATTTTCTTCGGCAGACCGCACTGGTGAAGCTTGAGCTCGGGGCCGACCACAATCACGGAACGGCCGGAGTAGTCGACGCGCTTGCCCAGCAGGTTCTGACGGAAGCGTCCTTGCTTGCCTTTGAGCGTGTCGGAGAGCGACTTGAGCGGACGATTGTTAGCGCCACGAAGCACGCGGCCACGGCGTCCGTTGTCGAACAGGGCGTCTACCGCTTCCTGCAACATGCGTTTTTCGTTGCGCACGATCACTTCCGGCGCGTGCAGGTCCATGAGCTTCTTCAACCGGTTATTGCGGTTGATCACGCGGCGATAGAGGTCATTCAGGTCGGACGTGGCAAAGCGGCCGCCGTCCAATGGAACTAACGGGCGCAGCTCCGGGGGAATGACCGGGATTACGTCCAGGATCATCCAATTCGGTTTGTTGCCGCTCTTGCGGAATGCTTCGACAACCTTCAGACGCTTGGCATACTTGAGCCGCTTTTGCAGCGAGCTCTCATTCTTCATCTTCTCGCGCAGTTCGCTGGACAGGCTTTCAATGTCCACGCGCTTGAGAAGTTCCTTGATCGCCTCCGCGCCCATCATGGCTTTGAAGCCAGCCGGCCGGAACTGCTGGTCGAGTTCGCGATACTTGGCTTCGTCCTTAATGACTTCGTGGTCTTTTACCGGTGCGTCGCCGGGCTCGACCACTACGTAGGCCTCGAAATAGAGCACGGACTCGAGATCGCGCAGCGAAATATCGAGCAGGTGACCGATTCGGCTGGGCAGCCCTTTGAAAAACCACACGTGCGAACAGGGTGACGCCAGCTCAATGTGGCCCAGGCGTTCACGGCGAACTTTCGACAGCGTGACTTCTACACCGCACTTGTCGCAGATCACTCCGCGGTGCTTCATCCGCTTGTACTTGCCGCACAGACACTCCCAATCGGTTACCGGGCCAAAGATGCGGGCGCAGAACAATCCATCGCGCTCCGGTTTGAAGGTGCGATAGTTAATGGTCTCCGGCTTGGTTACTTCGCCGTGCGACCAGCTCCGGATTTTCTCCGGGGAAGCCAGGCTGATGCGGATAGCATCGAAATCGGCGATAGGATTTGCCATGTCAAAGGGGCTCGAACGATACAAGGTGTTCCTCTGCTTCCTGCGGCTGTGCGCCGCCGCGGGCGGCTCCTGACATCAAGTGGCTAGTGGTCAGTGACCAGTGGCCACCTATTCTGTAGCTGCAGGACTAGGAGCATGCGCTGCAAGCCTTTTTTCAAAATCTCTAATAGGCCATCGGTTTCAAGGCTAGTCACTAGCCACTATTCACTGGCCACTGTTCTTAATCCGCTGCCGCCGCCGCTACCACCGGCTTCTTCTCGCCCGCCTTGATCAACTCCACATCCAGGCAGAGTGACTGCAGCTCGCGAATCAGCACGTTGAACGATTCCGGCACGCCTGGCTCCATGGCGGCTTCGCCTTTGACGATGGCCTCATAGATCTTGGTGCGGCCATAAACGTCGTCGGACTTCGCCGTCAGCAATTCCTGCAAAATGAAAGCCGCGCCGTACGCTTCCAGCGCCCAGACTTCCATTTCTCCGAAGCGCTGTCCACCGAACTGAGCTTTGCCGCCCAACGGTTGCTGGGTGATCAGGGAGTACGGTCCGATGGAACGAGCGTGGATCTTGTCATCAACCAGGTGCGACAGTTTGAGCATGTAGATGTAGCCGACCGTGACCGGCTGTTCGAACTTGTCGCCGGTCATGCCGTCATGCAAGAAGGTCTTGCCCGCTTCCGGCAATCCCGACTGCTTGAGCAACGCTTTGATTTCGCCTTCACGTGAGCCGTCGAACACCGGCGAACCCATATACACGCCACGGCTTAGGGTTGGAGCCACTGCCATCAGCTCTTCATCACTCAGGTCAGCAATGGTTTCCGCCAGGGTTGTGTCTTTGAAAAGGGCTTTAAGTTCCCGGCGGATGGCTTCTTCTTTCGTGTTCTCGGCCAGCATTTGCGTGATCTTCTTACCCAGTTCATGGCCCGCCCAGCCGAGATGCGTTTCCAGAATCTGTCCCACGTTCATACGACTGGGGACGCCCAAGGGGTTGAGCACGATCTCCACCGGCGTGCCGTCTTCGAGGTAGGGCATGTCTTCATCGGGCAGGATACGGGCAATCACGCCTTTGTTGCCGTGACGGCCGGCCATCTTGTCGCCCACGCTCAGCTTGCGCTTCATAGCGATATAGACCTTGACCAGCTTGATTACGCCCGGCGGCAGCTCGTCGCCCTTGGTCAGCTTGTCTTTCTTCTCGTTAACGATCTTCTTGAGCACGTCGATCTGACGCGAGGTCATCTCTTCGATCTCGTCGATCTGCTCATTCACCCGCGGATCCTTGTCCGCATACTTGATGCGCTTCAGATTGCGGGTCGAAATACGCTCGATCGTGTCGCGGTCGAGAATCGTGTCCTTCGTCAACAAACGCTTGTTGGTGCGCTCGTCGTGTAGATCCGCCTGCACTTCCTTGCCGCCCAGGATGTTCTCCAGACGCTTGAGGCGCTCGTCGGTAAGAATCCGGATTTCGTCCGAGAGGTTCTTTTCCAGCTTGGCGATCTGCGCGGCTTCGATGGACTTGGCGCGCTCGTCCTTCTCCTGTCCTTTGCGGGAGAAGATCTTCACGTCTACGATTACGCCCTCGATGCCCGGCGGGCAGTAGAGCGAAGCATCGCGCACGTCGCCGGCCTTCTCGCCGAAGATGGCGCGCAACAGCTTCTCTTCTGGCGTGAGCTGAGTCTCGCCCTTGGGCGTAACCTTGCCGACGAGAATGTCGCCTTGTTTAATACTGGCGCCAATCCGGATTACGCCCGCTTCATCCAGATTGCGTAGCATGGATTCGCTGACGTTGGGGATGTCGCGGGTGACTTCCTCCGGTCCCAGCTTGGTGTCACGGGCCTCGATCTCGTACTCCTCGATGTGGACCGAGGTGTAGTAATCCTCTTTCACCAGTTTTTCGGAGACCAGGATCGCGTCCTCGAAGTTGTATCCGCGCCACGGCATGAAGGCGACCAGGACATTGCGTCCGAGGGCCAGTTCACCGTGATCGGTGCAGGGGCCATCTGCGATGACCTCGCCTTTTACAACCCGATGTCCCTTGACCACGATCGGCTTCTGGTTGATGCAGGTGTTCTGGTTGGAACGCTTGAACTTCGTGAGCTGATAAATGTCGCTGCCCACTTCGCGGGAAAGCTGTCCAGGATGGTGCTCGCCCTCGACGCGGACAATGATGCGCTCCGAGTCCACGGAATCGATAATGCCATTGCGCTTGGCCAGGATCACGGCTCCCGAATCACGCGCGGTAACGCCTTCCATTCCCGTGCCGACGATCGGAGCTTCCGCGCGCAGCAGGGGAACAGATTGGCGTTGCATGTTGGCGCCCATCAGTGCGCGGTTGGCGTCGTCGTGCTCCAGGAACGGAACCAGAGACGCGGCCACCGAAACCAACTGCTTGGGACTGACATCGATGTAATCAACTTCGTCTCGGTTTACCAGTACGAAGTTTCCTGCCTTGCGGGCATTGACCAGATCGCTTACGATCCGTCCCTTGTCGTCCAGTTCCACGTTCGCCTGGGCAATGGTGTGCCGGTCTTCTTCCCACGCCGAGAGATAGAACGAGAAAGGCTCAAGCTCGGCGGGACGCTTACGTCGTTCCTTCAGTTCGCCGTTGGTCTTCTCGGCCTCGTGCTTCTCCAAGTGATCGCCGACCTTGTGGTCGCTGTCGCCAGCGTTAACCACGCTCACGTAGTCGAGTACGCGGCCGTTTTTCACTCGACGGTACGGCGACTCGATGAAGCCGTAGTCATTGATCCGCGCATAGCAGCTTAAAGAGGAGATCAGGCCGATGTTCGGACCTTCGGGGGTCTCGATCGGACAAATGCGTCCGTAGTGCGTCGGGTGAACGTCGCGGACTTCGAATCCCGCGCGTTCGCGTGACAGACCGCCGGGCCCCAGAGCCGAGAGACGTCGCTTGTGGGTGATTTCCGAAAGCGGATTGGTCTGGTCCATGAACTGTGACAGCTGTGAGGACCCGAAGAATTCGCGGATCGCAGCCATCACGGGCTTGGCGTTTACAAGGTCGTGCGGCATGGCCGTGGACATCTCCTGATACACGCTCATCTTCTCCTTGATGGCACGTTCCATGCGAACCAGGCCGATGCGGAACTGGTTCTCGAGCAATTCACCTACGGCGCGCACGCGGCGGTTGCCCAGGT
Organism: uncultured Acidobacteriota bacterium; assembly: GCA_963696025.1. GTDB lineage: Bacteria > Acidobacteriota > Terriglobia > Terriglobales > Acidobacteriaceae > JABCYV01. The sequence continues at coordinate 79,355 of CAVOII010000007.1, read as the reverse complement.
GATCGATGTCATCGACGGTGCCGATGTTCTTGCGCAGCTTGAGCAGATAACGGATGGTTCCGTAGAAATCCTCTGGCTCTAGCGTGCGATTGTCGAGCTTGGTGGCGTCCTGGTTCTCGAATAACTTGATGTTGAACTTCAACCGGCCCACGCGCGAGAAGTCATACTTGCGCGGATCGAAGAACATGCCATGGAACAGCGCCGTCGCCGTATCGAGCGTCGGCGGATCTCCCGGCCGCAGTTTGCGGTAAATCTCAATTAGCGCTTCCTGGGGAGTCTTCACGGCGTCACGCTTCAGGGTCTGGCTGATCACCGTGCCGACGTCGTCGCGCTCGGGGAAGAACAGGCTCAGTTCAACCACGCCGGAGTCCAGAATCTTCGATAACTTGTCAGCAGTAAGCTCGGAGTTGGCCTCAAGCAGAACCTCGCCGGTCGTAGTGTCGACCACATCCCCGGCTACCCAGGCGCCTTCCAGATCAGCGATGTCGACCTCGATCTCACTGACCTTCGCCTTCTGAATGTCTTTGAGCGTTGCCGCGTTGATCTTGCGTCCGGAGTGCGCAATCTCCTCTCCCGACTTGCTCTTGATGCTGTGAGCCAGCTTCATGCCCAACAGGTTGGTGGGCTTTTCGCTAGCGGAATCAAGCGTCCAGTAGAGCTTCTTGTCGCGCACCACCAGACGGTCCACGGTGTAGAACGTTCGCAGAATGTCCTCGCCGGAGCGCAGACCGAGCGCGCGGAGGAAGATGGTCCCCAGGAATTTGCGCTTGCGGTCAATGCGAACATAGAGAACGTTTTTCTGATCGTATTCGAATTCCACCCACGATCCGCGATAAGGAATGATCTTTCCCAGGAAGTAGGTGCGGTTGTTGGCGGTCTCAAAGAACACGCCCGGCGAGCGATGCAACTGGCTGACGATCACGCGCTCGGTGCCATTGACGATGAAGGTGCCGTTATCGGTCATCAGCGGCACATCGCCAAAGAAAACTTCCTGCTCTTTGATGTCGCGGATGGAGCGATTGCCAGTCTCCGCGTCCTTCTCATAGATCGTGAGACGCATGGTGACCTTCAGCGGCGCCGAGTAGGTCATGCCGCGCTCTTCGCACTCGCTCACGTCATATTTCAGTTGCAGCCCAACCGGGTCGCCGCACTTGCTGCAGAAATCGGGCGTGTTCGCGTTGTAGGTGCCGCACTTGGTGCACAGCACTTCGCCAGGATGGAAAGGATCCGTGATGACGGTAGACCCGCAATTCTTGCAAGTCGTGCGCAGGTGGTGCAGACCTTTGAGGTGGCCGCACTTGCACTCCCAGTTGCCGATAGCGTAGTCCACAAACTCCAACTGAGACACGTTGCGGAAATCCGTGATTGGAAACACAGACTGGAAAACCGCCTGCAGCCCAGCATCGTCACGCTCGCTGGGCAAGCGGTCCATTTGCAGGAAGCGATCGTAGGAGCGCTTCTGGACCTCGATCAGATTCGGAATCTGGATCGTGGCCGGAATTTTGGAAAAATCAAAACGTTTACGGAAGGTATTATTCTTCGCCATTCAGATGACTCCCAACTTTCGAGCGCAGCCGCCGGCTGCGATAAACCGCGGTGTGTGAGGGCGCGCCAGCCGGGCGCCGCGGTACTTAAGAATGTTCAAATTCAGAGAAAATACGCATGCGCCCGTAGGGACATAGCTCCCCACGGGCGCGATTTGCGGCGCTTTGCCTTTGTTGAATTGTTTCTTTCCGCGCCAGTCTCTAAGGCCTGTTCCGGTTCCGCTACCGCGGAACAGTCTGCCAACCCTTTATCAGCGGCCCCTCTCCGCTTCCATGGGCTGGAGTTGAGGGTCGCACTCACTTCGATGAAGTGGGAAGCGGTAGTTGTTTAGATGTTACCACCACTCCCAAAGCTTCACAAATAGAGATCGGTCAATTCTTCCAAACTTGCAACGCTGCAGGAACGCGGGATCCTTCGGCTCACCCTCCCTCGCTACGCTCGGTCGGAGTCGCTCAGAGCCTGCCGAAGGGATGACGCCAGCAGGCTCCCGCTTCGCTCGTTCTTAGCTTGCCCTGAGAAACCGAGAGAAGCGAAGTGCCGAACGGGCCCGCAAACGCCGCTACTTGACCTCTACGACCGCGCCCGCATCCGTGAATTTCTTTTGGATCGTGGCCGCCTCTTCCTTGGAGACGCCCTCTTTCACAGTTTTGGGCGCGCCGTCGACCAAGTCCTTGGCTTCTTTGAGGCCCAGGCTCGTGACTTCGCGCACCGCTTTGATTACGTTGATCTTATTAGCGCCGACTTCCTTGAGGACGACGGCAAACTCTGTCTTCTCCTCAGCCGGAGCCGCGCCCGCTGCTGCCGCTCCTCCGCCAGCGACCATTACCGGTGCCGCGGCCGCCGCTGAGACGCCGAGCCGTTCCTCCAGTTTCTTGACCAGCTGTGCCGCGTCGAGCAGCGACAAACCTACGATTGAATCTTCTAACTGCTGCAGATCCGCCATATTGTCTCTCCAGTGTTTAGTCTTTTCACAAAGACGTAGCTTGCTACGTCCCGCTTTCGCTACCCGCAGGCCAGGTTTCCAGTGCGACCAGATGCCGATTCGCGCGCCAGACAACGCGAGAAACGGACCGCGCAACCCCTGAATTGCGGATAACCAAATTCGTCTAGTGCGGGCACTGTGCCTACGGAGCGTCGAAGTCTATTTGCCGCGCCGCTCGGCCCACCCGCCCCAAATCTTTGAGGGCCAGAAACAAAACTAGAACCGCTTATCCCCAGACACCCTAATAAAGAACTCGATCCAACTCATGCGGTCCGCCCTCTGCGCGGCGAGGGCGCCCGCGCCACAAGTAGCTCAGGCTTCCGTGAACTTCTTCTTCTCTACGCCCTGACCGACCACTACTGCCAGGTCGCGTCCAACGGCATTCATCGCCGTAACCAGACGCTGCGCCGGCGCACTGATCAGGAACAGCAATTTGGAGTAGATTTCTTCCTTCGACGGCATCGTCGCCAATGCCTTGATCTCGTTGATCGAGATCACGCGGCCTTCGACCACTCCTGCCTTGAAGTTGAACTCCGGATTATCCTTGGCGTACTTTGACAGCGCCTTGGCCAGCGCCACCGGATCGCCAGAGGTGTAAGCGATGGAGGTAACGCCGGAGAGATTCTTCAGAATCTCTTCGACTTTGGTGCCCTTGGCAGCGCGTTCCACCAATGTGTTCTTCACCACCCGGTACTTGGCGCCCGAGCCTCGCAGTGTCTTGCGCAACTCATAGTCCTGAGCCACAGTGAGCTTGCTATAGGTAGCGACGATCATGCTCGACACTTTTTTCAGCTCGCTCCCCAGTTGCTCGACCTGTTCCGTCTTCTTTGCTTTGGTAACCGCCATGTTTCAATCCCTTCCGAACTTGTGTAGGGACGGGCGTCTCGCCCGTCCAGGCCCGAGCGCAGCTCAGCGGCTACGCTTTGGCTGCCGTCTCGACCGGGGTGGTGTCAATGGAAATTCCCGGACCCATCGTCGAACTCAAATAGCATCCCTTGATGTACTTGCCTTTTGCTACCGACGGCTTTGCCTTAATCACGCTGGTGATCACGACCCGGGCGTTCTCTACTAGCTTATCGGGCGAAAATGAAATCTTGCCTACCGGAACATGCACCAACGCAGTCTTGTCGGTGCGGAATTCCACCTTGCCGGCTTTGACTTCCTGCACTGCCTTGGCCACGTCAAAAGTCACTGTTCCCGTCTTGGGATTCGGCATCAGCCCCTTAGGACCGAGCACTTTGCCCAGTCGTCCGACGGACTTCATAACATCCGGAGTAGCGATCAGCGCGTCAAAATCGGTCCAATTTTCTTTGCTGATCTTCTCTACCATCTCTTCGCCGCCAACAAAATCCGCACCCGCCTGCTCGGCTTCCTTTACTTTTTCGCCGGTTGCGATGACCAGGACCTTCTTCGATTTGCCTAGACCGTGCGGCAGCACAACCGTCCCGCGAACCATTTGGTCGGCATGTTTGGGGTCTACTCCCAGACGCATCGTGACTTCCACCGTCTCATCGAACTTGCTGTATTTGACCTTCTGCAGCAGCGGCACCGCGTCCTGCAGCAAATAGGGACGTGGCTCGACCGCCTGCCTCGCCTTAGTGATGTTCTTTCCTGCTTTTTTCATTGTTTTCCTCGTCTCCCACCGCTGGCCGCTGTTCCGTCCAGCCGTAGTTCGCGACTATGTGGCGCGGGCGCCCTCGCCCGCAAGAACTGCGTAGCTTCGCTCCGCCTGGACGGCCGAGGGCGGCCGTCCCCACACAAAAAAGTTACCCAACCACGTCAATTCCCATGGACCGCGCGGTCCCGCGGACGCTCTTCACCGCCGCATCCACCGAGGCAGCATTCAAATCCGGCATCTTCTGCTTCGCGATCTCCTCTACCTGCTTGGCCGTGACCTTGCCCACTTTGTCTTTATTGGGCGCACCTGATCCTTTGGCGATCCCCGCCGCACGCTTCAGCAGAATCGAAGCCGGAGGCGTCTTGGTGATGAACGTAAACGTACGGTCGCTATAGACCGTCACCACCACGGGGATGATAAGTCCCTCGAGCTCCTTCGCCCCAGTGCGGGCGTTGAACTGCTTGCAGAACTCCATGATGTTGATCTGCGCCTGACCCAGAGCCGGCCCCACCGGAGGCGCCGGAGTGGCCTTGCCGGCCGCAATTTGAAGCTTTACTGAACCTGTCGCCTTCTTCGCCATTTACTCAATCCTCAATATCTTTGTCATCCCGAGGCGACATGCTTTTCGTCGCCGAAGGACCTGAGCGGTCCGCGCGATGCGCCGACTTATATACGCGCGCTTGGGTCGCTTCCATTTCAAGCCACTTTTTCTACCTGGTTAAACTCCAGCTCCACCGGCGTCGAGCGCCCGAAAATCGTAACCATGACTTTGAGCGTCTCGCGGTCTTCGTTGACTTCGTCCACCACGCCGGTAAAGCTGGCGAATGGCCCTTCCGTGATGCGCACGCTCTCATTCTTCTCAAACTTGACCTTGAGCTTGGGCTTGTCCTTGGCCTCGCCCACGCGATACACGATGTGCTGGACTTCATCTTCGGAAAGCGGAGTGGGTTGCTGCCCCGTGCCCACAAATCCCGTAACCCGGGGGGTGGACTTCACCACATGCCAGACGTGGTCATCCATGTCCATCTCGACCAGCACGTACCCGGGATAAAACATACGCTCGACGGTATATTTCTTTCCGCCGCGAACTTCTGTAACGGCCTCGGTTGGAATCAACACTTTCCCGATTTTCTCCTGCAGGCCAAATGCCTGGATCCGCGACTCCAGCGACTCCTTGACCTTGCGCTCGAACCCCGAATAAGAGTGGATGATGTACCACTTCATGTTGGGGTTGCGAGGAGGCTCCGCCGCGGGCGGCGCTTGGCTGACCTGGCCTGCCTGTTCGTCAGCGCTGGTTTCCACGGTTCCGTTGTTTTCTTCGTCCTGCATAGTGATGCTCTTCACGCTCCCGCTTTCCCTTCCTGTGCCGTAACTTCCGAGTCTAGTGGAGCACGTAGTGCATAACGCGATCGAGGATGGTATCAACCACGAAAAAATAGACCCCAAAAAGGAAGACGGTCACAATGACCACCGCAGTGGTCGCCTGCACTTCCTTGAGGGTGGGGGCAGTCACCTTCTTCATCTCGGTACGCACGTCGTTATAAAAAGTCTTGATCCGCTCGGGCCAGGCTTTAACTCGACCACCAAGGCTATGTTCGTCGGCTGCTGTGATTGACTTTGCCATTCTCTTTGTCTCAACTCCCATCCCGGCACCCGTGCTTTCCGTTCACCCTCTCAAAATTCTGGCAGGGGCGGAGGGATTCGAACCCCCAAGTTCGGTTTTGGAGACCGACAGTTTAACCGTTGAGCTTACGCCCCTAAGTTCTTGCCTTCTGAGCGGAGACGCTGTTCGCAAGATCCTTCGCTTCGCTCAGGATGACGCCAGCGGACTCCCAGCTTCGCTTCGCTCAGCTTCACGCCCGCTAAGCAGGGTCATTTCACCTCTTTGTGCGGCGTGTGCTTCCGGCAACGGGCGCAAAACTTCTTCAGTTCCAAGCGCTCCGTCATCGTCTTCCGATTCTTGGTGGTCGAGTAATTCCGCTCTTTGCAATCACCGCACTGCAACGTAATGATTTCTCGGGGCATTGGTTACTCCCTGAATCCGATTGCAGAAGGAAGAAGTCAGAAAATGCAGAATTCACATCCTGCATCTTCATTCTTCATTCTTTACTTCTGCATTCTTACTTCTAACTTCTGCATTCCCTTACTGCACGATTTCGCTGATCGTTCCGGCACCTACGGTATGTCCGCCTTCGCGGATGGCAAAACGCAAGCCCTTCTCCATCGCCACCGGCGTGATCAGCTCTATCACCAACTGCACATTGTCCCCCGGCATCACCATCTCCGTGCCCGAAGGAAGTTCGGCAACTCCGGTCACATCCGTCGTCCGCAGATAAAACTGCGGCCGGTAGCCTTTGAAGAATGGCGTGTGCCTTCCACCTTCTTCTTTGGTCAGGATGTAAACTTCGGCTTTGAATTTGGTGTGCGGCGTGATCGATCCACCCTTCGCCAAGACCATGCCGCGCTCCACATCTTCTTTGCCAATACCACGCAAGAGCAAGCCGGCGTTATCGCCCGCCAGACCTTCGTCCAATTGCTTCTTGAACATTTCGACGCCAGTCACGACCGTCTTGCGAGTCTCGCGGAAGCCGACAATCTCCACTTCCTCGCCCACTTTCACTTTGCCGCGCTCAATTCTTCCGGTCACCACTGTGCCCCGGCCCGAGATCGAGAAAATATCTTCAATCGGCATCAGGAACGGTTTGTCCAGTTCGCGCTGCGGCTGCGGCACGCTCTTGTCCACCGCCGCCATCAGCTCATCAATCTGCTTCTCCCACTTGGCCTCGCCATTCAGCGCGCCCAGCGCCGACAACCGCACCACTGGCACATCGTCGCCCGGGAACTGATAACTCTTCAGCAGCTCGCGCACTTCCAGTTCCACCAGGTCGAGCAGCTCGGGATCATCGACCGCGTCGCACTTGTTGAGCGCCACCACAATGTAGGGCACGCCCACCTGCCGCGCCAAAAGCACGTGCTCGCGCGTCTGCGGCATGGGACCATCGGTCGCCGCCACAACTAAGATCGCGCCATCCATCTGGGCCGCGCCCGTGATCATGTTCTTGATGTAATCCGCGTGCCCCGGGCAATCCACGTGGGCATAGTGCCGGTTCGCGGTCTCGTACTCCACGTGCGCCGTGGCAATGGTGATGCCGCGGGCTTTTTCTTCCGGCGCGTTGTCGATCGAATCGAACGACCGGAACACGATCTTCGGATTGTGCTTCTGCAATACCTTGGTGATGGCCGCCGTCAACGTGGTCTTGCCATGGTCTATGTGACCAATCGTCCCCACGTTGCAGTGCGGCTTGTTACGTTCAAATTTCTCTTTCGCCATTTCCTAGCTCTCCGTCTCTATCTCCAGCCTGTGCAGCACGGGTGCCCTCGCCCGCGTTCTTCAGTAATACTGGTACAGCTTCTTGAACTTGTGCCTCAGCTCAGCGTCGACCGTTTCCAGCTTCGACAGATAAAACTCGCGCATCTGCGCCTGATCGGAAAGTACCAGGGACTCATACAAACCTTGCGCAGTCTTTCCAGACTTTGCCAGGACCTCATCTACCTGTTCGAACAGACCCTTGGCCAGCGCCGCCTCCAGATCACGAATCCGGCTGCCGTTACTTCTTACTCGCTTGAGGAACGCTTCGACCTTATCGAGGCCGAAAGCGCGGTTTATTGAGCCCTTCAATTCCTCGAATGCCTTCTGCTTCTCAACTTTTATTGCGGCCTGCTGGAAGCCCACCGATCCTTGCCCCTGCATTCAAATTCTGGAGCGGGAGACGGGAATCGAACCCGCGACCAACAGCTTGGAAGGCTGTGACTCTACCACTGAGTTACTCCCGCTTCTCCCATTGCTGCTTACTTCTTGAGGTCCCTCGACTTCGCTCGGGATCTCGGCGGCGGGCTCAAACGCCCGCCAGTCGCCTCGACTTGGAAGGCTGTGACTCTACCACTGAGTTACTCCCGCTTCTCCCATTGCTGCTTACTTCTTTGAGGTCCCTCGACTTCGCTCGGGATCTCGGCGGCGGGCTCAAACGCCCGCCAGTCGCCTCGACTTGGAAGGCTGTGACTCTACCACTGAGTTACTCCCGCCCTGAACCAGCTATCAGCTGTCAGCCAAATCTCAGCGGCTAAAGCCGCATTCCATGCGGAATTCTGATTGGCACGGCTAAAGCCATGCCCTTCCCGCCCCCCCGCTATCATCCCAACAATCTGGAGCCGATGATCAGGATTGAACTGATGACCTCTCCCTTACCAAGGGAGTGCTCTACCAACTGAGCTACATCGGCCTAACTCTCCCTTGCGGCTGCCGACAGATCCGTCGCAAAGTACACTCGGGACTTCGCCAGTACGCTCCCGCTTCGCTCGCGCGCTAAACGGCTCAACATCGGCCTGAAACCGGCCGTCAGCTAAACCGCTCGTCCGCGTCGCGCGGCTTATCTGGATGCACCGTATCTTTGCGATGCAGCAGTGTCTTGACTAAGAACATCGCAAGAATGCCGAGCGTTACGAGGCGAAGTCGCTGATCACTCAGCGTCACCCACGACAAAACTCCTAAGGCAACGTACGCAGCCAGCGCTAGCAATAGTCTGTTCACTCAAATCACTGGTGCACAGGGAAGGATTCGAACCTTCGTACCTCGCAAGGAGGAGCAGATTTACAGTCTGCCGGCTTTAACCACTCACCCACCTGTGCAGAAACGCCAAGCTCTCGGCTCTTCCCTGTTATTCCGGCAATCCGTTACCGGCAGTTGCGTGCGGAGAATCCCTCTTACAGCAGGCTGGCAAATCAAGGTACAGAGAAATGCGCGAAAATCCTCTCGCGCACAAGACACCGCACTTGGAAAAATTCCTTATGGAGTGCTGTTGGAAAATCTCTTACGCCGCCGCGCCGCGCAAATGCCTTTCGGATGCAATCCTGGAGCTGGCGAAGGGATTTGAACCCCTGACCCTCTGATTACAAATCAGATGCTCTACCAACTGAGCTACGCCAGCAGTCAGGGACAGTCGCCCTTGCCGGGCATAAACACATCCCCCTGATCCCCTTGTGCTGTCCGGGACAATTTTAAAAGTTATCACAACGGCAACTCACGTGCAACCCGATCTTCTAACTTCCGCCCCCGGTGCTATGATAAAGGGTCCCTGGCTGGTTTCGGCTTTGCAGTTGGCTGTTGCGCCGGAGCGGTCGCTCTTGCATGCGAATACGACGCAGTCTCCCGGTCGTTCTGGGCGTTGTGGCGGTGGCAGCGGCACTCACGCTGATCGTCCAATTGCGCAAGCATGCTCCTCCGGAGGCCGCTCGCTTGCTTCCCGGAGCTGATGCCTTCCTTTACATCAATCTGAAATGGGTACGCCGCGCCAACATTGCCAACCGGTTGCCGCCAGTGTCGCACGAGCCTGAATACGAGCAATTCATCCAAGCCACAGGATTTCAGTTCGAGAGCGATCTGGAGCAAGCTGCCTTTGCCCTCCATTACCCCGCAAACTCGCCGGGCGCTCCTCCTAACACCGCGGACCAGGTGCGGTTTTCCGAGGTTTTGGTGGGCCGGATAGAAGGTGATCGCCTGCGGGGGTATTTGGGCAAGATATCCAGTTCAGTCGAAAACTACCACTCGGTTGAAATCTACAACATCCCGCTGGAGGGACGCACGCTACGCGTAGCGATTCTCGGCGTGGACACCGTCGCGGCATCCAATCACAGCGACCCGCTGGTGATTCGGGGGATTGTCGATCGCTCGCGCAAGCTGGCATCTCCTTTCGCCGGCCCGGCGCTCTTACGCCAGTACTACAAGGAGGTCCCACTGGCGAGCCTAGGTTGGGCGATTTTTCGAATTGATCCGAATTCCGGCACTGCCTCAGGTGTCTCGCCGGCGGGCGGCGCCTTATCGTTTCTGTTTTCCAAGCCAGCCGTGGTCGTAGCTTCGGCTCGCTATCTGGGAAGCGTGCACCTGAGGGCTGAGGCCGTGACATCAAGCGCCGCGGACGCTGAGCGCCTCGTCGGGCAGCTGAACACGTTCCTCAGTCTGTTCCACACCGCCGAGAATACCGTCTCTGCGCAAGGCACTGACGCGGACGTGAAGATGTTCTTCGACGCGCTCAAAGTTGGGCAATACCGGAATCGCGCGGTGCTAACCGCGACCGTGTCGCCCGACTTCCTTCGCAAAGCGCTGGCCGAGCCCGTCAAAGAAGCACCCGTAACCCCAAACAACTAAACATCACAGATCTGCAGTGTGGAGTCGTGGCGAGCGTTTGTAACCTTGCCAGCGAGCACACATCGTATTGAAAGACAGACGTCCAATAAGTAGCGGAGGATGGGGCCGGAGTGCAGTTACTAGCACCGTAGCGGGAGACCTCGATTTCACGCGCGCTGATGCGCTTCCGGCAGGTAGAATAACCACGAATGTCGACTCTTCCGCTTCCGATTGCGGCCTTTCTGGCGGGACTCGTTTCCTTCTTGTCTCCTTGCGTGTTGCCCCTGGTCCCAGGTTACGTGTCGCTGATTTCGGGAGCGGGCGTCGAGGAGTTGAAGTCGCAAGAGTCACACCTGTTGCGCAAACTGATGCTGAATTCCATCGGCTTCATCCTGGGATTCAGCGTGGTCTTCGTTACTCTCGGTGCGATTGCAACCGAAGCCGGTCAGTTGCTGGCCCGTTACAAGTCGCTGCTGGCTGAGGTCGCGGGCGTCGTCATAATTCTGTTCGGCTTGCATTTGACCGGAGTGTTCAAGATCAAAGCGCTATATACCGACGCACGATTGCATAGTGTGAAAGGTGGCAGCACAGCGTGGGGTGCATTTCTCATCGGTTTTGCATTTGCCTTCGGTTGGACGCCTTGCGTCGGGCCCATCCTGGCTGTGATTTTGACTCTCTCCGCGGCGCAGGATTCAGTGACCAAGGGAATTTTTCTGCTGGCGGTTTATTCCATGGGGCTGGCGGTGCCATTTCTGTTGACGTCGCTCGGCGTTGGCCGCTTCCTGAAGTTCTATAGTCGGTTCCGCTCCCACATGCACGCCGTCGAAGTCGGTAGCGGAGTATTGTTAATCTTGCTGGGCGCATTATTGGTATTCGGGCGTTTTACCATCATTTCGAATTATTTGTCGTTCCTGAATCGCTTTGCGCTGTGATGGGAGTTTTTCGTGAGACGTGATCCGTTTGTTATTGTCGTCGTCGCCCTGCTGGTTACCGTCATGCTGGCGTTTGGTTTTCACAGGGCTCGGCGGTTGTCAAATCAAAGTCCTCTCTCCAGTTTGAATACGAAAGGCGGCGCGGCTCCGGACTTCACCCTCCAATCGCTGGAGGGCAAAACTGTCCATCTTTCCGACTTTCGTGGCAAGGCGGTGTTGCTGAACTTCTGGGCTACCTGGTGCCAGCCCTGCAAAATTGAAATGCCCTGGTTCGTGGAACTGCAAAAGCAATACGGGCCCGAAGGGCTGCAAGTTGTCGGCGTCGCAATGGACGATGCCAGCCCGGCCGATATTGGCAAATTCGCCAAAGAGTTGGGTGTGAACTATCCAGTCCTTATTGGCAAGGAAGCGGTCGGCGACGCCTACGGCGGAGTGCAGTTCCTGCCGGCGACCTTTTACATCGGGCGGGATGGCAAAGTGGTCGACAAAGTATTCGGCCTGAAGGGCAGAGGCGAAATCGAGGACGACATCAAAAAATCCCTAGCCTCAGGGCCAGGCGTGCAAGCGCAAAGATGATTTGCAAGCGCTGATCGTGTCCGGCGGTTTCGAATGGAAGAGTGCAAGAGGCTGATGAATCGGTCTATATCTATTCCGTTGTCGGCCGTGCTTCTTGCAACACTCCTGGCCATTGCCCAGGACGACATTCCCGGGCGGAAAGCTCCTTCGGTGGTCATGTCACCCCTGCCGACGGCGAAGGTCACGCGCGGCAAGTCCAGTACGATCGAGCTCAGCTTCCGCGTAGGTTCCGGTTTTCACATCAATTCGAATACACCCAAGTCTGAATTCCTGATTCCAACCGCGCTCAAACTCGAAGCGCCGACTGACATCGTGGTCGGAGTCAAATATCCCGCCGGCGAAGACCGAAGTTTTCCCTTTTCCCCAGATGAAAAACTGAATGTCTATAGCGGGGACTTCACTCTGGCGGTGTCGGTGCGGCCGCTGGCGTCAGTGTTGCCCGGCACATACGTTTTGCGCGGAAACTTGAAGTACCAGGCCTGCGACAACGCCGCCTGCTATCCTCCGAAACAGTTGCCGGTGCAGTTTGAAGTAAAAGTGGTGAAAGCTCCGCCGCCACCTCGTAAGAATCCTGGCCAGAGTCCGCACGTCCATACGTAGGGAATCAACCTCTTTACGAGTACACCAACAAATTGACCCACTACCCAAGGCTGTGCGCGCCGGCGGCCCCAGTGTCGGCGAGACGCCGGCGCTACTTCCGCTGCTTGCCTCGTCGCCCTTACCCTCATATACTCTGAACATTTGCGCGCCATCCCGGGAAAATCGCCCCCGATGTTGGAATTGCAATCATCACGGAGATCCGCTTATGAGCACCACCACCATGACCATGGAGAAGGAAGCCAATCCGTGGGAGTCGCAGTCCGCGCGCTTTGACCTGGCAGCGCAGAAGTTGAACCTCGACGAGGGCATTTGGAAGGTGCTGCGCTACCCCAGCCGCGAGCTCATCGTGCATATTCCGGTGATGATGGACAATGGAAAGTTAGAGGTTTTTACCGGCTTTCGGGTGCAGCACTCGATTGCGCGCGGTCCCTCCAAAGGCGGTATCCGCTACGCGCCTGACGTCACGCTGGATGAGGTGCGCGCTCTGGCCAGTTGGATGACCTGGAAGTGTGCCGTGGTCAACATTCCGTTTGGTGGCGCCAAGGGTGGCGTGATTTGCGACCCCCACAAAATGTCTATGGGCGAACTGGAGCGCATGACCCGTCGCTACACCGCCGAACTGGTCGAGTTCATTGGTCCGGAAAAGGACGTCCCTGCTCCCGATGTGAACACCAATGAGCAGATCATGGCGTGGATGATGGATACCTATTCCATGCACATGCGCCAGACGGTAACCGCTGTTGTCACCGGCAAACCCATCAACATGGGTGGCTCACGCGGACGCCGCGAGGCCACTGGCCGCGGCATCTTGATTGTCTGTGACGAAGCCATCAAGAAGCTGGGCCTCAGCCGCGAGCGGACGCGAGTAGTCATACAAGGCTTCGGCAATGTGGGATCGAATGCTGCCCTGCTGATGCACGAAGCCAGATACAGAGTGATCGGGATCGCTGAAGTAGACGGTGGGATTTACAACAAGAATGGAATTGATCTGATCGCTCTCAGCGATTACCGTCAGCAAAACCGAACTATCCACGGTTTCCCCGGAGCTGAACCAGCGGACCCGGCCGAGCTGCTGATTTCCGATTGCGAAATTCTGATTCCCGCGGCCACAGAAAATCAGATCACGAGTCGCAACGCCGACCGTGTGAAGTGCAAGATTCTTGCCGAGGGAGCCAATGGGCCTACCACCTCCGCTGCCGACGAAATCCTCGCCGAAAAAAGGGTATTCGTGATTCCTGACATCCTGTGCAATGCCGGCGGCGTCACTACTTCCTATTTCGAGTGGGTACAGGACCGCCAGGGATATTTCTGGAAAGAGTCAGTGGTGAATGAGCAGCTGGAGCATATTATGGTCACCGCCTTCGAAGACGTCGTACGCTTTGCCGAAACCCACGGGGTGAACAATCGCATCGCAGCTTATATGTTGGCGATCGACCGCGTGGCGTACACCATCCGGCAGCGCGGGATTTACGCTTAGCAAAAGTCTTTGACAAATCGAAAACTGGGCCAGGCTTCACAAGGAGACGCTTATATGAGCAGACTGCAATTGAAGCTAATGATCTGGGCTACGGCAATGTGCCTGTTACTGGCGCTGTCCGTGGTGCCTGCGATGGCACAGGCCCAAGGCAGTTCCACGGACGATCAAACCACGGCATCGACCACCAAGAGTAAGAAGAAGAAAAAATCGAAGAAAACTGCAGCTGCGGATGATCAGTCCACGGCGGCAAGCGATACGGCAACATCCGCCAAGAACACGAGCAAGAAGTCGGCTGCGACGGCAGCCTCTTCCGCCTCCGCCAACACCGACACTGCTTCGACGGCCGAGGCGAAGAAGTCGAGCCGCAAGAAAAAATCCGATATGGCGGACACCTCCGGAACGTCCGCAGCTCCAGGCAGCACCGCAGACGCTTCGGCCGCCAAAAGGAGCAAAAAGGCTGCTTCCTCAGATGCTATGGCCAGCGAACCGGCCGCGACCGCACCTGCTACAAAACCAGCCCCAGCCACAAGCGCCGCGAAATCAACCGCCGCTCCTCCGGCCAACGCGATGGCCAACAGTGTGAACCAGGCCAAGTCATCTTCAAAGATGTCGCCCGAGGCGACTACGGCCTCGAGTTCGGAGATTGCAGCAGCCAAATCCAGCGGCAAGGTATGGGTGAACACCGAAAGCGGGGTTTACCACAAAGGTGGCCGCTGGTACGGCGCGACCAAGAAGGGCAAGTTCATGACCGAGGACGAGGCCAAGGCAGCCGGCTACAAAGCTGCTGCGAGAGACTAGTTACTATTTAAGGAGGAACCATGGATAGTAGGAAGAAGTTGATCTCAGGCCTTCTGATTGCGCTTTTGGCATTGGCCCTGCTGGGCAGCATGAGCGTAGCGCGGAGCTCAGCCCAAGCCAAATCTTCGAAGCCCGCTGCCACGGCAGCGAGCGATGCGGACCTAGTCGACATCAACTCGGCCACCAAAGATCAACTCGATGCCCTTCCCGGCATTGGCGCAGCCTACTCGCAGAAGATCATTGACGGGCGCCCTTACACGAAGAAGACAGACCTGGTGCGGAAGAAGATCATTCCCCAGGCCACCTATAACAAGATCAAAGACAAGATTATTGCGAAGCAGAAGTAAATTCTGTAAAACTTCTGCGTGAGATTCGGCCGCCCCCTTTCTCGGATAGGGCGGCCGTTGGCTTTGATCGCAGGAGGGTCGCAATGCTTCGAATGTCGGTGAATAGGATCCTTGTGGTCTCAGGTTTGGTTTTAGCACTCGGCCTGGCCGTTCTAGCTTCTAACCCGTCCCAAAGTACCCACGCAGCCGGCCCCAAAGTCCGTACCTATTACGTCGCCGCCGATGAAGTGGAATGGGATTATGCTCCGAGCGGCATCAACAAAATGATGGGAATGAAATTCGAGGGCTACGAAACCACCTTCATTGAGCAAGGCCCGCATCGTATCGGCAAGGTTTATCGCAAAGCCGTTTACCGCGAGTATACCGACGAGAGTTTCACCAAACTCAAGCCGCGGCCGCCGCAGTGGGAACATCTTGGAATCCTTGGGCCGGTTCTCCGCGGCGAAGTGGGCGACACCATCCGAGTAGTTTTCAAGAACAACGCCACCCACTCCTACAGCATGCATCCCCATGGAGTTTTCTATAACAAGGACTCGGAAGGTTCGTCCTACGATGACGGTACTTCCGGAGCCGACAAGGAAGACGACAACGTCGCGCCCGGACACACTCACGTTTACATCTGGCAGGTTCCAGAGCGTGCCGGCCCGGGGCCAAACGATCCCAGTTCGATCGTCTGGCTATACCACTCGCATTCCACAAAAGACGTGGAGAGTGGTCTGGTTGGTACCATCATCATCAGTCGCGCCGGCGTGGCCGGACCCGACGGCCGGCCCAAGGATGTGGATCGCGAGTTCGTGAGCCTGTTCATGATTTTTGACGAAAACACGAGCTGGTATCTCGATCACAACATTCAAACCTATACCGGTGATCCCAAGGGTGTGGACAAGCTGGACTTCAAACCTGCGGACAACGAGGGGAATGTCTTGGCTACGGGCACAGGGTTCGCGGCGGCCAACAACAAAGGCACCATCAATGGATACCTCTTCGGCAACATGCCGATGATGACCATGAAGAAAGGGGAGCGTGTGCGCTGGTATCTGGCGACGATCGGAGAAGGCACCAATTTCCACACGCCGCATTGGCACGGTAACGTTATCCTGGAGAACGGAAGGCGCAGCGACGTGGTCCTGCTGGGCGGTCCCGCGCAGATGCTGACCGTTGACATGATCCCGGATGACCCGGGGATCTGGCTCTATCACTGCCACGTCGACGAGCACATGGATATGGGAATGATGGCGATGTATAAGGTCGAGCCCTAGGCCCATCCAGACCGCTTCTTCCATTGCCTTAGGTGTTGCTGGTGGAGGATAATTCGTTGTCGGTCGTCTGGCTCTCGGGCCCGGCGGCGGCTCGTGCTCCTGGTGAACCTGCCCAACTCCATCACGCTCACCCGTATTCTTAGCATTCCTTTGCTGATTTGGCTTCTTACTACGAACCGCTTTCAGGGTCTCGGCGGTGAGCAAGAGCTGCTGGCTTCCGCTCTCTTTATCGCCGCTTCGATCACGGACGGCATCGATGGCTACCTGGCGCGCAAGCGGGGCCAGATCACGACCATGGGCATGCTGCTCGATCCACTTGCCGACAAGCTGCTGATTGCCGCCGCTTTCGTTGCACTGGTGCAGTTCAACCCCAGTCTGGTGCCAGCGTGGATCGCCGTGGTAATCATCGGGCGCGAGTTCCTGGTCAGCGGACTGCGCTCGATCGCAGCTTCAGAAGGCTTCACGATTGAGGCCAGCGATTTGGGGAAGTTTAAGATGCTGGTGCAGATTGTTTCGGTGGTGGCGGTGATTCTCGATCATCGGTGGAGAGAATGGCCCATTTACGGAGGTTACTTTTTTCCCGTCCATGCTATTGCGTTGGCCGCCATCTGGTTCATGGTAGGTTTGTCTCTTGTATCGGCCGGCGACTATTTTGCCGCCTTCTGGTCGAAGATCGACCGGCGGGTGGTGAAGCGCCGCCGCCGCGCATTCGTCCTCAGCCGGCGGAGGAAGCGGGATGTCGCCGCCACGTGAAAACCCGCCTCCCGATCTGCGAGTAGCCTGCCATTCTGTCGCTGCGCCGCAGAATGAATTCTCCCCAGAAGAACGCGCACTCCTATTGAATTTGGCCCACGACGCTATTCTGTCGGCTCTCGAACAGCGCGAAATCTCCTTCATTGCGCCCTGTGCTCACTTGGCTGAGCCGCGCGGCGCCTTCACCACGCTCTACTTCCGCGGCGATCTGCACGGATGCGTTGGCTACGTCTTCCCGATGGCATCGTTGTATCGCACCATCGCAGAAACCGCGCGCGGAGCGGCCTTCGAGGACGGCCGCTTTCCGCCCGTGACCCGCGACGAAGCCATTGAACTGAAGGTTTCACTCAGCATTCTTTCTCCGCTCAGCCCAATCCGGCCGGAAGAAGTGGAGATTGGAAGGCATGGACTGCTGATAACCCACGGTGGACACCGCGGTCTGCTTCTACCGCAAGTGCCCATCGAACATGCCTGGGATCGAATGACGTTTCTAGAGCAGACGTGTAAGAAGGCAGGCTTGCCTCCGAATGCCTGGCAGACCGGCGCGAGCCTCGAAGCCTTCACCGCGGAAGTGTTCGGCGATCGCGATCTGGAAACATAAGCTGGATACATCGCTCAGTCCTCAACTGAGCGGAGAAAAAAGCGCTCGTGCGCTCACGCGGGATTCAAACACCCGGTTTACAATTCTTCGACCCGGCGAAGACCCATTTGCCCGAACAACTGACCACGAAGAGCGACTCCGGCGGCCAAAGTGGCAGTGCGCAGCGCAGCTCTCTGCGTGAACTGGCATACCTGTTCCTGAAGCTAGGCACCACCGCCTTCGGCGGGCCCGCGGTTCACATTGCAATGCTGGAGGACGAAGTCGTCACTCGCCGCGGGTGGCTCACCCGCGAAGAGTTCCTCGATTTTCTGGGCGCCACGAACCTGATTCCTGGACCCAATTCAACTGAGATGGCGATCCACATCGGACGGGTGCGCGCCGGTTGGTTGGGATTGCTGGTGGCCGGTTGGAGTTTCATCCTTCCTGCAACTCTCATGGTCAGCGCTCTGGCTTGGGTTTACACGCGCTTTGGATCTCTATCCCAAGCCACGAGCTTGCTCTACGGAGTCAAACCAGTCGTGATCGCAGTGATCCTGCAGGCCGTGTACAAGCTGGGCAGGTCCGCTCTCAAATCCGGCTGGCTGGGGGTGCTTGGCGCCCTTGCCGTGCTGGCTCTTGTGCTCAAGGCAGACCAACTGGCAGTGCTGGCTGGCGGCGGATTGATGTCCGGGTTGGTCTATTGGTTCCGCGTGGGCAAAAAGCGCAGCTCGCGGACTTACGTGGCCTTACTGTCGGCGGGAGCCACTTCCGCCGCGACGGGGGTGGTCCCGTTTAGCTTTGGCGCTCTGTTCCTGGTCTTTCTGAAGATTGGCGCCACCCTTTTCGGCAGCGGCTACGTCTTGGTCGCCTTTATCCGCTCCAATTTGGTGGAGCGGCTGCGCTGGATTACGGAGCGCCAACTACTCGACGCCATTGCCATGGGACAAATTACTCCTGGGCCATTGTCCACGACGGCAACTTTCGTCGGTTACATCCTGAGCGGATTTCCCGGTGCGGCGGTGGCGACGATCGCGATCTTTCTGCCCGCGTTTGTCTTTGTGGGCATCAGCGGACCTTTTGTTCCCCGCTTGCGAAGGTCACCGTTTGCCAGCGCCATCCTGGATGGAGTGAACGTGGCGGCTCTCGCCTTGATCACAGTGGTTACCTGGCAGCTCTTTCGTTCGGCTGTGGTGGATTGGACGACGCTCGCGCTGGCCGTATTGAGTTTGGTCCTGCTCGCTCGTTATAGCGTGAATTCCGCGTGGATGGTGCTGGGCGGGGCATTGGTAGGCATCGGGAAAACGTTGCTCCGTCATTGATCGGCAATCCACGAAACGGCTGGGGCAGCACAAAGTCGAGAGCATCCAACTTCATGCGCATTGCTCGTGGGCTATCCCTACGAGCGTGAAGAGTATCATTGTCCCTGGAACGGAGACGAACTCTCGCATGGCACAAAAGTACCATTGGTTCCGCAGACGCTCTGCTGTATGTTGCAAATAACTGGAGTATGCGATGCTGTTGGCAGTTCTTATTTTTGCTTTGCTGATTTTGGGCTCCCAGATCCCTGGTAACTCACACATCATTCTCCGCTAAGCCGCCCCCTTGGAAAGAAATCAGCGAGACGGGTGCAGCTTGATCGCGAGCACAGCGCCATAGTGCAGGAAATCGCGGTCAGTGGTAAGGATTTGCCATCCGCGCCGGCACGCAACCGCACAAATCAGAAAATCAATAGAAGAGCCAACGACGCCACGGGTCCGGCATTGGTTGCTCATGGTTGCGGCCTCCTCATAGTCTTCTGCCCGTAAACCGGGTTCCTCAAAGGCTTCCAGGTGGTCGCGCAAGCGTCGAAATTGTTCTTCTCCTCTTATCCCCGAAAGCAGTTCCTGACGGATAGGGCCGATGATCTGGGCACGGCCTTCCCGAAGCCGGACGCAAAAAACCGGGGAGACTCGCTCCCCGGTTCAGAACTGCTGCAGGTTGAGAAAATCTACTGTGTGTCTATCTCAACCCCATCACCGACGTACACATCTTCCATGGCGAACACCACCATGCCGGTGGCGGTGGTGGCCGTAGTGCTCAGCACTACGATTTCGCCCACGGCCCGTCGCGGCAAGTCTGCCACATGGATCGTCGGGCCGTTCGTCTTGGTAAACAGGTTAGGCTCGAAAGAGGGCATCTTCCGCTGCGTGTCTTCATTGGTGGAGGCTTTGAAGGAAAGCGAGTCCACCGGATCGTGCAGGTCATGCTCGTAAGAGCGCACCGCGCGGAAATAGTCTCCCACTTTGATGCCCTGATTGGCGCCAACATTCATGTAGACTTTCGAGCCGGTTCCCAGTTCAGAGTCGAAGTCCTTGGCTAATACAATACGGCCACTGAGTTTGCCGCTGGGCGGAGCGAAGCGGTCAAAGCGAATTTGAGGATGAAACGGGAGCGCCTGCTTCTCGGCAAATGGGATCGCAATGTCGCCCGGCGCGATGGGATCGCAACTGAATTCGATCTGAGCAACCGCCGTTTTGTTCCGGGTATCCACAATGCGGACACGCCCTAGCTCAGCATAGGGCTGACCAGTCGCGTTGAGCATGGAGTGCTGGCCAGCGAACAATTCGTAGCGGTTAGGATCGCGCAGCTCCCGAACAATCTCGTATTGCTGCCCGGTCTGATAGCCATTGCCCTTCAGGTAGATGATCTCGCCGTTGACAAACTTGGTGGTGTTGGGAGTTTGCAGGCCGCCGGCCACGAAATTGGAGTCGGGAAGAAGCTGCTTGCTGACGAAACCAGCGCAGTAGAGATCAGCACTCGTGGGGGTCTGCACCCGCTCGTAGGGGAAGGTCACCGAGGTGGCCAGGGCACCTGGCGGCGTATCTTGGTTCGCAGAGGTGGTGTCGGCTTGCTGCGCGGCCCCGGTAACCGCCAGGCACAGCATCAACAACAGTCCTATTTTCTTCATGTTACCTCCAGAGTCAGAGCCGAGCGCAACCCGGCATTCCCCGCTAAACGCAGTAAATAAAGGGCTTTCAGTCGGACAGTAACAAGCAGGGTAAGTCCGGTCAAGGTTACGGCGGTGTCATGCAAGGTACGTTAAAAAGTTTCGAGCGTGCCCCGATTGATAATCCGTTGTTGCATCTGCAATTACAGGCTTGTAATATCGCGCCGACTCTCAACATTTAATGACAGCTACCGCTAATAGTTATATCTCCCGACATTTGCCGCTGCGGCTGCCCCGGGTGTGCGTGGCCGTCACCAGCTCCGACCCGGTTGACCTGGTTGAGAAGGCCGAAAGCCTGATACGCGATAACACTTTTCTGGAGTTCAGATTAGACTACCTCTCGCGGCCCGCTCTCGCGCTGCCCAAAATCAAGCGCTTCACCGAATATCACCCGCATGTCGTGGCCATTGCGACCTGCCGGCGAGTGATCAGCGGTGGCAGGTTTCGGGGCTCGATGGCGTCTCAGCTCGACCTTCTTGGTAAAGCCGCGGTCGCGGGCTGTCACCTCCTAGATATTGAACTGCAAACCGCCGCTAAGTGCAAACCTGAGCAACTGCAGCGCCTCCGCAACCGGGCCGCGCTGATCCTCTCCTACCACGACTTTCGCGCTACCAAGCGCCTGGAAGAAACACTGGACAAAATGGTCGCCATCTCAGCCGATTATTACAAACTCGTGAGCACGGCAACCACGCTTTATGACAACGTGACCATGATGAAGTTTCTGGAGAAACGAAGCGACAAACACTCGCTGATTGGCTTATGCATGGGCGAACAGGGAATCATCAGCCGTGTGCTCGGAGTGCGCGCCGGCAGCGTGTTCACCTTTGCGTCGGTCAGCCCGGATGAGAAGACCGCGCCCGGCCAGGTCACCGCTCAGGACCTGCGGAGCACGTATCGCATCGAGCAGGTCGACGCAGCCACGCGAGTTTACGGCGTCGCCGGAGACCCCGTCGAGCACTCGCTCTCGCCAGCGATCATGAATGCAGCGCTGCGCCGCGAGAATGTGAATGGCGTTTATCTCGCTTTGCATGCCAAGGCGTTGAAGGATCTGCTGGCCTGCGTCCGCGATATCCCGATCCACGGACTCTCGATCACCATGCCCTATAAAGAGGCCATCCTCAGGAGTCTGGACAACACCGACTCTCACACCACCAAGATTGGCGCGTGCAATACGGTAGTTCGGGCCCAGGATGGCAAGCTCTACGGATTCAATACCGACGCCGCTGGCGTGGTGCGCCCTCTGGAGCAGCGGATCACGCTGGAGAAGGCCAAGATACTAGTTCTGGGAGCGGGCGGGGCGGCGCGGGCCGCGGTTTTCGGCCTCAAAGAGCGTGGAGCGGAAGTTTACATTCTGAATCGCAGTGCCGGGCCGGCCAAGAAGCTCGCCCATCGGGCCCGGGCGAGAATTATCAAGCGAGCGGATCTGAAAAAGATGGCCTTTGATGTCATTATCAACGCTACTCCGGTGGGAATGGGAAACACGCGCGAGTCACCATTAAACGAAAACGAAATCAAGGCTCGTTACGTTTTCGACATGATCTACGACCCACCGGAAACCCGCCTCATGAAGCTGGCGAAGGCACAGGGTGCGCAAGTCATCCCCGGCATTGAAATGTTCGTGCACCAAGCTGCACGCCAGTTCGAGATCTGGACCGGCAAGCCCGCCCCCTGGGATGACATGCTGCGCGTAGTGACCATCGCGTTGCAGGAGCGGGCAGCGAGAAGCCCACACTCCTGAACGCACATGAGGGTTGTCGCGAACTTCGCGGTATTCGCAGTATTAGTAGGATCTGCACCAGCGCAGCTGGGCACTCCGGTACCGGGCTGTCCGGCTCCAGGTTATTTTGGAATCTGTAATCCCCATGTGCCGGGCGTGTTCATCGGCCGTGACGACGATAACCGCTCGATTGTCCGGACTAGAGAATACTGCTGAGGATCTGGATTTATCCGGCCCCTCGGGCCATCGACTAGCTAACTGATATTGCCATGACCTCCGGTCACAGTTCTCTTTCCTTTCAGATGCTTTCGGGTCCCGGATGCCGATGCAACGAAAAGGTTGCAATTTTCATTCATCTGGCGTTAATATCAACTGGTGGACAGGATTGGAAATGTCCACTCTAGTCGCTGTACTGCCCTTTCTTCCACAAGGTTCAAGAGCCGTAGCCAACTGTCATGCATGTTTGAGGTGAAACACTTTCGCCTCCCACCAGGTTCGGAGAGAACTATATGGCGTGGTACGCTTATTGCCTTACTGAACAAAAGACCCTCCACAATGGCACCCGCACCCGGCGTCCTTTCCTCTTAGAAGGAATTCAAGGAGTGAACGGCGCCACCGTCCTAAGCTATCCCAGCGGCGATTTTGCCGTGGTGGTTAGCGAGTATGAACGCAATCAAGACAAGCTCGAAGAGAAGCACGTGCTGGAGCATGCACGGGTGGTCAGCGTTTGCTTCCGCACTGGCACTGTCCTGCCATTTCGCTTTGGCACCATCTTCGACACTGAGGACGCGCTGCGCCAGGCAGTGCGCGCCAATCGCCGGGCTTTCGGACAGAGCGTGGCCAAATTGCGCGGCAAGGCGGAGATGCACCTGAAGGTGCTGGTCCGCAGCGGGACCTTGCGTGAGGCTATGGCCGAAGTTGTTTTGCCCGACACCGTGGGTGGCGAATACCTCGTCAAGCTGCGGGAAAAGGCCTCGAAAGACCGTGAGCGCCAGACCAAAGCGCGCGCCCTTTCGGTGCAGGTGCATAAGTTGTTTAATCCCCTGGAGGAAGAGATCAGTTGCAAGCGGGTGAGCTCGGACGGAATGCTGATCGATATCGCCCATCTGATCGACTCCAAGTCGGTCGAGAAGTATCAAAACCGGTATAGCAGCGCCGCTAAGCAACTGAAGAATTGCGAACTGCTGATCAGTGGTCCGTGGCCGCCTTATCATTTTTTGCCCGGAAAGCTGCGCACGGTCGCGGGAAATTCTTGAACTCAGAACCTGCTCTAGCTTGCGAAACGGCGATTCCAAACCTTACAGCCTCGGGCGAGCCCACGTATGCGGCGGGACGGTTCGAGGTCTGAAGTCGCATGCTCGCTTTCTCCGAAGTAGTGTCGTGCATTGAATGTGCAGGATTGTGCATTCGTCGTTCCCGTCTTCGCGCGCGCGAGGTTCTTGGCAGCCCTATCAATTCAGGTGTAAGGCGCGTATTTGCATGTACTTGGCCTTACGCTGCGGAAGCAACTTGACAGCGCTGTCCTTTGGCTGCGCAAGTGCATCTTGACTATGCAAGAAAAAGAGGCTTTACAAGCCAATGACCTTCACCCTCTTCACATTGTTTTTGACATTTCTCTTTGAGCCGTTCCCGCTGCGGAGCGGTGCCTTGCATCGCCTTTCCTGACTTAACCCGCCAAAAACCCTGCCTCTTTTGAATTGTGGCCCCAGAAATGGGGCCGCTTTTTTGCTTTCGTGTGCCCAGCCTTCGTTAGGCTGTGTTTCTCGGCGGCCTTCAGCGGTCAAGAGCTCTTAACCGCAAAGGGCGCAAAGGCGATGGCAAAGGACACGAAGAATGTGTCGCAAGTTTTAACCGAAGAAAGAACGGGCGCTCAGGTAAACTTGTCCCTCCTGCAACATACACAGTTGAAAAAGTTGAACCCCCTAGTTAACGCAGTTTCGAGGTATACGCCTAACTCGCATGCGCCCCTTGAGTGCCTTCCTCATGCTTGTTGTCATGATTACGGAAGTCGGTTCAGCCCAGCAACAGAAGCCTGCCGCTTGTTGCGGCGCCGCACCCTCCACCCAGGACGGTGGAATTGCGTTCTCTGCGAAGCTGGTACGGCAGCTGACCGCGATTCGCGAGGCTGCGCTTGCCGACGACTACGCCTACCAGCAGGTTGCGCACCTGGCCGAGAATATCGGGCCGCGGTCAACCGGATCTTCGCAGGCGCAAGCCGCAGTGGAGTATGTCGCCAAGGAGTTGCGTGCGCTCGGTCTTGAGGTTCGCCTGGAAGAAGTAAAAGTTCCGCATTGGATCCGTGGGGCAGAAGCCGCCGAGCTCGTGGAGTATCCAGGGCAGGTGCCTGGGACCAGCCAGAAGATTGTGCTCACTGCGTTGGGAGGCACCACGCCAACGCCGTCCGAAGGAATCACTGCAGAGGTGGTAGTGGCCAACACCTTCGCTCAGTTGGAGACGCTGGGGCGGACAAAGGTGTCGGGCAAGATTGTATTGTTCACGGAGGAATTCGACCGGCAGAAGGCCGCCAACGGTTTTGCTGGTGAGGCTTACGGCGAAACTGTGGTCTATCGGGACAAGGGCGCGAAAGCGGCGGCCGCACTGGGAGCGGTAGCATCGCTGGTGCGTTCGGTCGGTGGCGCGGACTACCGCCTGCCGCACACTGGAGGGAGCACGGCGGCGGGAATACCAGCGGGGGCTGTGACTAGCGAGGACGCTGACCTGATTTCTCACCTCGCGGCTGAGGGCACGGTACGCATGCATCTAGTCCTAACCTCGCAAACCGCGCCGGATGTGTTGAGCTACAACGTGGTGGGAGATCTGAAAGGCTCCGAACACCCGGAGCAAGTCGTCATCGTCTCCGGACATCTGGATTCATGGGACCTGGGCACGGGCGCGATTGACGACGGCGCCGGAGTCGCGGTGGCCATGGAGACGGCGCAGCTGATTCAACAACTCCACCTGCATCCGAAGCGAACCATCCGGGTGATTGCCTGGATGGACGAGGAAGATTGTGGACGCGGACATGATGCTTACGCGAAGGCGCACGAAGCGGATCTTGGAAGTCACATGGCCGCGATTGAGAGCGACCTGGGAGCGTCTCATCCGCTGGGATTTAACGCCAGGATCAACTTCAGCGCCTTGCACATGTTGAAACCGGTGCAAGACATTCTGCAAGCGTTCGGAGCGAATCTGATCCACTTGACTGACACCAGTCCGGGGGCTGATATCGCTCCTCTCGGCAAGGCGGGCGTGCCAACTCTCGGCATCATGCAGGATGCACGTACATACTTCAATTATCATCACACCGCCGCGGACACCCTGGACAAGATTGTTCCGCGCGAGCTTCGGGAGAATGCCGCCGCCATGGCGGTGATGGGATATGCGCTGGCAGACATGCCACAACCGTTGCCACGTTAGGTATTTTATTTTGTAGCGCCGCCGTCCTCGGCGGCCAGTGGCGGCGAGACGCCGGCGCTACTTCCTCGATAAAGCAGGGCGCGCCAGAAGAGAGAACTCCCCGGGCACGCCCTGTCGTAACACGAGGACTACGGGTTCGTAGCGCCCGCAGTTTTCACCTCATTCAGCAATTGTTCGGCCTGAAAAACCAGCTTGGCTGCCGAGGTTGAATCAACCGCATGGCCGTTGAATTCCGCACCCTCCAAGAGTTGGATGATCTGGCCGGCGAGTGCGTCCCGCTTGCTGATAATCTTACTTAGGCGGTTTTCAATCAGGCTGTAGTCCAGGTCGCCGCCCGCCAAAGCGGAGGTCGACGCTGCCAGGCTTTCCAGCCCAAGTTCCCCGACCGAGGCGTTGATCTGCTTAAAGACCTGAGCCAGGACTGTGAAATTCGCGCCACTGGTCCGCAGCGCGCTGGGCAGTGCGGTCGGTTGCAGGTCCTCCACCAGAACGCGACCATCGTGTCCGTAGTCGTCCTTCAACCCAAGCAAGACCAACATCGTGGGACGAATGTCGGTGTGATCCGACCATGTATTGTGGTCGGTTCCGGCGTTCTGTACACCGGGCCCGACCATCGCCAGCCACAGCGTGTTGATTTTGGGATCGACGCCGCCATGGTTCCAGGCGAAACCGGGGTCTTCGACGAAATCCGGTTTCCCAGAGGTCAGGAAGAAATAGTCGGGATCGCCGAACATTACAAATGTCGGCGTCCTCTGCGGATCGGCGGTAACCATGTGAAGGAGTTTCAATTCCACCGGATCAGCCAAAAAGCGGGTGAGATGATCGGTCTTGCCGTTGATCACACTCGCCGCCGTCAGTTGCGCCGTGGCTCGCTCGAAGGCTCGCGCGACGGGACTACCTACCGCTGGATTCCCCTCGATGTAGAAAGTGGGCGCCATGTCAAAGTGAATGTCGAAGGGTATAGATGTGAGCGTGGGATCTTGTTTGTAGATCAGATCGGTAATGTTTGTATCGATTTCTCCAATCTTCTTATAGGTACGGGGAATATTTACTCCATCACAATTAGCCGGACTTGGAGATCCGCCTGCAAAGTGGTCGCCCTCATCCGCAGTGATGACGAACAAAGTGTTGCTCTTGGTGATGCCGTCCGCCTCCATCCGTGCAAAGAACTTGCCGAAGGCCTCGTCGTAAGACGCGACCAGCGCATTGTGGCACACATCGCCGGGCCCCAGTCCTCCCTGTTCCGGGTCGGCAATGCATGGCTGGGGCGGATGCGCGTTTTCTCCGTTGGGGTTGTCGTGGACATCAGCTATGTAGGCGAAGGTAATGGGAATGCCGTGCTCTTGCATGGCAGCCACGTACGCAAGACTCTGAGCGGCGTTGATTCCACCAAAGCCAGGGAACCCAGGGTTCGGTGGGGTGCTGTTGTCGGGTGATCAGATTGCCATCGAGATCGGTCAGTGGCCCGCTGGGGCTGATGACCGGCGCCACGAACTTATGACCGAACAGCGCGCTGAATCCACTGTACCCGCGCGGTTCCTGTGGAAGCAGGTCCGGCCGCCCGTCGTTGGCGGCAGAACAGACGATATCACCGGCAGCGCAGTGAACCGCGATTCCTTCAAAGTCCGCGACTGCTTTGTTGAAATTTTTCTTCGCCTCTTGTACTTCCGGGGAGTTCGGTCCGAAGACGTTTACAAGATCGGAATCCACATTTTCAAGCTCAATGTTTGCTGTAGAAACCGCGCCGACATTGCAGCCGGCACGCGTGTAAGGCACCCACGGAGCAGGTGCGTTCTTGCCCGCTGCATCGATCATGTTAAACGTAGGATCGTTCACGGGGTCGACGATGTCTGTCCAGTACGCGAAGGACTGGCGAAGCCGTCGAAAAATTTACTCCCGGGAGGAGTGAAGAAGCCGAAGCTGTTGGCCACCGCCTGGCCGTGGCGATCAGGATAGACGCCGGTTATGGACGTAAGAATGTCATCTGCGGTATGGGAAATCAGCGGAGTGTGATGGTTGGTGAGCAGGGTTCCATTGCCCTTGATGAAATTGAGCAGATGGGGCATCTGTTCCAGATCAGAAGGAACACGTGGGTTGTCTCGAGTAAAGTGCACATTGTCAAACTGGACATAGATCACGTGCTAGATCTTTCCACCGGGTGAATTCAGAGCGCGGACTTGAGCAGCAACGGGCTGCGATGCGGCGACATTCGTAACCGCCAGCAAGATCAGAGACGCGCAAGTTTGATATACAGCCATTCTGAGGGATTTCACATCGAACCGCCTGGAAGTCCTGGGAATGTTTAAGGCCGTCAAAGTATCGCTATCGGCCCGGAGGATTGGGTTAACAATGCATGAATTTTTGCAAAAACTTGTCGGGCTGACCTGAGCGCCTTGCCACAGCGGGGTGGTGGTGGTGGGTGGGGTCCGCGCGCACCGCGCCGGGCAGTTGACGCATCTCAATTCCAGCGCTTATCATTTTCGTTTAACTCAAGGAGCAATGCGCATCAAGGGAGCGGCCTCCGGGCCGCGCAGTCATTTCCATGGACAAAAAGAAACTCGATTATTTCAAGAAGAGGTTGGAGTTGCGGCAGGTAGATTTGCGCCGCACGGTCTCGCGCACTGAGCAGGACGGGCGTACCGTCGACGAAGACTCGGCGCAGGACATTGCGGACCGCGCTGCCAGCTCCTACACCAAAGAATTTCTATTTCACCAGAGCAACAACGACCGGCAGCTGCTGCAGATGGTGGAGACCGCGTTGGAGCGCATCCGGGAAGGCAACTTCGGAGAGTGCATTTCCTGCGGCAAAGAGATCAACGCCAAGCGTCTGGAGGCAGTGCCCTGGACGCGGCATTGCATCGAGTGCCAGGAAAAGTTGGAGCAGGGTCTGCTTGAAGAAGCACCCAGGTAGTCGCGATCCCGTCGATGTGATTGTGGGGATTTCCGACCACCGCGCAATTTCGCACTTTCGTTGACAATAAGCCCCGCCCTACGTTATCTTTAAATCTTTGGCAGTCCTGCAGTTGCCCGCCTGAACGCCCCGCGCTTTCGGCGCTGATGTGGGTACTCAGCGGTCTTCTTTATTTTTTAATTTTCTGGGAGATTCGTAATGTCAACCTATTTCCCCAAAGCGGGGGAAATTGCACGCAAGTGGTACGTGGTGGATGCCTCGGGGCAGACCCTGGGCCGGCTGGCCTCGCAGGTCGCCCGCATCTTAATGGGTAAAGAAAATCCGAAGTACACACCGTTCATCGACACCGGCGATCACGTGATTGTCATCAATGCTGACAAGATTAAGATGACGGGGATGAAGTCGGAGCAGAAGGCATATCATCATTATACTGGCTACCCGGGCGGGCTGCGCTCGGAGGATTTTCGCGAGCGCTTCGCGCGCAAGCCGGAACTGATCGTCGAAGACGCTGTGGCCCGCATGATTCCCAAAACGAAAATGGGCAAGCAGATGTTCACCAAGTTGCAAGTCTATCGTGGTGACAAGCATCCGCATCAAGCACAAAAGCCGGAAAAGTGGGCGATGGAAGTGCGAGCATAGTTTGAGTTTCTGGATCGAGGACACAAGTTCGGAATTCTTTGAAAGGTTGAAAGCACCGGTTAGCTGAATGCTGACGGCTGAGTGCTGAGAGCTAAATGGCTGAGCTAGTTCAATATTACGGTACGGGACGTCGCAAGTCGGCGATCGCGCGGGTGTATCTGCGTCCGGGGAGCGGCGAATTCAAAATCAACGGACGTTCTTTTGAGGAGTATTTCGTCACCCCGGCACAGCGCTCGGCAGCAAAACAGCCGTTGCTATCGACCGAGACAGCGAGCACGTTCAACGTGGTCGCCCGGGTCTCCGGTGGCGGCGTAAACGGGCAGGCGGATGCCGTGAAGCTCGGCATCGCACGGGCGCTCATGTTGTTCAATATCGAACTTCGGAAGAAACTCAAAGCCGAAGGGATGGTGACTCGCGATTCTCGAGCCAAGGAACGCAAGAAGTACGGTCAGAAGGGCGCGAGAAAGCGGTTCCAGTACAGCAAGCGGTAGGTTGGACGGGACTGAGCAGACCGAGATTCCTGGTCGCTCGCTCCTCGGAATGACAGTGGTTTCAGGGTTTGGCAGATAGCTAAGAGCTGATAGCTGAAAGCTTGTTTTAGGTGTTCAATTCTTCCCGTGCTTCGCGGTGCGGGCGGCGGGAATGGCAATCGCAAGCGGCCGCAAGGCCAGCTAACGATGCAGACTAAATGAGGAGGTTGATTGGCTAACATTACCATGAAGGAGTTGCTCGAAGCGGGCGTCCATTTCGGGCATCAGACCAAGCGCTGGAATCCCAAGATGAAAGAATTCATCTTCGGAGAGCGCAACGGGATTTACATCATTGACTTGCAAAAGACGCTGAAGATGTTCAAAGAAGCGTCGAAATTCGTGGCCGAACTGGCATCGCAAGGCAAGATTGTGCTGTTCGTCGGCACCAAGCGCCAGGCCCAGGATGCGATCGCCGAAGAGGCGTCACGCTGCGGTGGTTTCTACGTGAACCAGCGCTGGCTGGGCGGGCTGCTCACCAATTGGGTGACGGTGCAGAAATCGGTCAAACGGCTCAAGGAACTCGACGAGATGGCCACGGATGGCCGCTACGAGTTGCTGCCCAAGAAAGAAGTCATCAAGCTGGAGCGCGAGCGCAAGCACCTGCAGGCCAACCTGGCGGGCATTAAGAATATGAACCGCCTGCCTGACACGATCTTCGTGATTGACTCGAACAAAGAACAGATCGCGGTGCGCGAGGCGCGGAAGCTTGGCATCCCGGTAGTTGCCGTGGTCGACACAAACTGCGATCCTAGCGAAGTAGATTACGTGATCCCTGGCAACGATGATGCGCTGCGTGCGATCCGGCTGTTCGCGTCAAAGATCGCGGATTCTGTGGTCGAAGGTGCGCAGTTGATGAATGACAAGCAGGTCGCCGATTTGGCTGCTGCCGTATACAGCGAACCGGCGACGGGTAGCTCCGAGGGAGAAGTTGCGGCAGAAGCAGCTGCGGGCAACGGCGTGGCTGACACGGGAACCGAGGACATCAGCATGGAAGAGGTGCTGGGCGCAGGAGCGCGAAAATTGCCGGCCACCGCAAAGGAAGCTGCCACCGAGGACGTTCCGCAGGTCGAGACCCAGACGTACTGAAGCGGTCGTCAGTCTTCGGTCGTCGGTGAGCAAGAAAAATCCGGGCTTTAGCCCCTGAGGGCAACGTGACCCGCGCGTCGTCCGGCGCGGGTCAAAGTTTGTTAGGGTACATCTATATACAGTAAGGATTCATTAGCAATGAGCACATCTACCGTAAATATTTCAGCTACGCAAGTGAAGGAGCTCCGGGAGAAGACCGGGGCTCCCATGATGGATTGCAAACAGGCCTTGACGGAAGCCAAGGGTGATATGGAGCAGGCGGTCGTCGTCCTCCGCAAGCGCGGAGTTTCGGTGGCAGCCAAGAAGGCAGCGCGAGTGACCAGCGAGGGTACGGTAACCAGCTACATTCACGCCGGAGGCAAGATCGGCGTGCTGGTGGAAGTGAATTGCGAAAGCGATTTTGTCGCCCGCACCGAAGACTTCAAGGAGTTGGTGCACGACATCGCTATGCATATTGCCGCCAGCGATCCGAAGTTTGTCCGCAAGGAGGACGTCACACCTGAAGCCTATGAGCGCGAGAAGGACATCTACCGCGCCCAGGCGGCAGCGACTGGCAAGCCTCCGCAGGTGGTGGAGAAGATTGTCGAGGGCAAGATGAGCAAGTTCTATGAGGAAGTCTGCCTGCTGGAGCAGCCTTTTATCAAGGACCAGACGGTCAGCATCGCGCAGCTTATCGCCACCAAGATTGGGAAGCTCGGTGAGAATATCGCGGTGCGCCGCTTCGCTCGCTTTAAGGTGGGCGATGCGGGCGAGACGATCGCGATTACCAAGCCCGACCAAAAAGCTGAATGAACCAGGGGCGCCTGCGGGCGCCCTTTTTGTCTTTACAGCGTCGGCACAAGGGTCGGCGCTACAATACAGCCACCCATGTCGACTCCGGTGTTCAAACGCATTCTCCTCAAACTATCCGGCGAGGCTCTCGCTGCGACCCAGGGTTTTGGTGTCGATCCCTTTCGGATCCATGAGATTGCCGCCGAACTGGCGGACGTGAGATCCCTGGGAGTGCAGATCGCTATCGTGGTTGGTGGCGGCAATTTCTTTCGAGGCGTAACCGAGCAGGCCAAGGAAATGGACCGCGTTTCCGCCGACCATATGGGCATGCTGGCTACCGTGATCAACGCGCTTGCCCTGCAGGATGCGCTCGAAAAGCAGGGTGTCTTTACCCGTGTCCAGTCGGCGATTGAGATGAACCAGGTGGCCGAGCCTTTTATTCGGCGGCGCGCTATCCGGCATCTCGAGAAAGGACGGGTGGTGATTTTTGCTGGCGGCACTGGTAATCCATATTTCTCGACCGATACGGCGGCGTCCCTGCGCGCCATGGAGATTAAAGCGGAGGCCATCCTGAAAGCCACCAAAGTAGATGGCATTTACGACGCCGATCCCATGCTGGTGAAGGACGCCAAGAAATTTACCGAGATCAGCTACATGGAAGTGCTGAAGCAGGGGCTCAAGGTGATGGATTCGACCGCCATCTCGCTGTGCAAGGACAACAATCTTCCTATCATCATTTTCAATCTCAACCAGCGAGGAAACATCCGAAAAGTCGTGAGCGGGGAGAAGATTGGTTCGCTGGTGAGCGCGTGATGTAGAGGCTGTGTCCCCGGCGTCCGATCTGAAACAAACACGGGCGAGGACACCCGCGTCTACAGGGTTTATAATGCTGGGTTTTGAGCACTTCCTTTTGCGGAGCTGACAATGGCTCAAGCTACGATGGCCGCAATCCCCGGCCTCAAAGAGACATACCTACAACTGAGAACGCGCATGGAGAAGGCGGTGGAAGATTTCCGCAAGGCGATGGCCGCCACCCGCACGGGCCGCGCGTCTGTCCACATGCTGGATTCGGTCAACGTGGAGTATTACGGTTCGCAGATGCCACTGAATCAGATTGCGCAAGTGCACGCGCCGGAAGCGCAGTTGATCACCGTGCAGCCCTTTGATCCCACATCGCTGGGGGCGATCGAGAAAGCTATTCGCACCGGGGACCTCGGCCTCAACCCGATGAACGATGGCAAGATCATCCGAGTTCCGATCCCTGCCCTTACCGAGGAGCGCCGCAAGGACATGGTCAAACATCTGCACAAAGTGCTTGAGGAACATCGCACCGCGGTGCGCAACATTCGTCGCGATGGCAACGACGCCATCAAGAAGGCCATGAAAGACAAGAAGATCACGGAAGATGACGAGAAGAGGGCCATGGAAGAAATCCAGAAACTCACCGACGATGAGATCAAGAAGATGGAAGAGATGAGCAAAGCAAAAGAGAAGGAAGTGATGGAGATCTAGCGGTCATCAGTCCTCAGTCTTCGGTCGTCAGAAAAAACGCACCCGGCCAACTAATGAATCAAGGCAGGACGATATATGCGCCGCATTTGGCTGCTCTGACGATTTTCCTCACATATATAGGAATCGCGACGGGAGGCACGGTGAGCCCGAGAATGATCGAACAGAAAGGATTTTCCATCATTGGGATCGAAGCTCGGACGAACAACGCCAGGGAAGCGACTGGCGATGGCATCATCCCCAAGGAATGGGACAAGTTCTTCAAGGAAGGAATCCTGCAGAAAATTCCCAACAAAGTGGATCCAACCATCTTCGTGATTTACACGGACTACGCTAGTGACCGCCATGGTGAGTATACCTACGTTATTGGGGCGAAAGTAAATGATGATACCGCTGTTCCGCCTGGAATGGTGATCAAAACAGTTCCCAAAGGAAGCTATGCGGTTCTTACTACTTCGAAGGGGCCAGTCCAAAAGATTGTTCCTGAAGCTTGGCAACAGATTGGGGACCTGGAGGACAAATCGCAACTGGGCGGGCCTCGCGCTTACAAAGCAGATTTCGAAGTCTACGATCAACGCAGTCAGAACCCGCGGGATTCCCAAGTTGATATCTACGTCGGCATCAAGTAGTACGGCAAAGTTTTCTGCGTCGTAGCTCCTCCTCGCCGCGCCCGTTTTGAGGGCTTTTTTCGCAGGGCTTGAAGCCCTGCGCTTCCACACTCAAGCCTCCCTGCGTGACCCCTCGGAAGTTATAATCAAGCTCATGAAGAAAGTCGTCCACGCCGCGTGTCCGCATGATTGCCCCGATGCCTGCGGCGTGCTGATTACGGTGGAGGATGGGCGGGCGACTAAGATCGTGGGCGATCCGGCGCATCCGGTTACCCGGGGCTTTCTCTGCGGCAAAGTGGCGAAGTATCTCGACCGAGTGTATTCGCCAGACCGCATGCTGTATCCGATGCGGCGGGTAACACCCAAAGGCCCAATCGCGGGCGAGGGCACCATTCGACTTCGCTCAGGGCAGGTCCGCGCCACAGGGACGGGGGCGGTCGTCCCCACACAAGCAGTTTCGACGTCCGCTTTTGAACGAATCACGTGGGATGAGGCGCTCAACGAAATCGCCATTCGATTCAAGAAAATCGTTTCAGAATTTGGCAGCGAGGCGATTCTGCCCTACTCTTACGGAGGCACGCTAGGCGCGCTGAACGGCGCTTCCATGGATCGGCGATTTTTCCATCGACTGGGAGCTTCGCAACTGGCTCGCAACATCTGTTCGGCGGCTGGCGAAGCCGGTCTGAAATCCGTTATTGGCGTGAAGCTGGGCACCGAACCAGAGCAGTTTCGTCATTCCCGCTACATCATTGCCTGGGCGTCGAACATTCACGGGAACAACATCCACTTGTGGCCATTCATTGAGGAGGCTCGCCGTGAGGGCGCGAAACTCGTGGTCATCGATCCATATCGCACCCGTACAGCCGCCTGTGCAGACTGGTATTTGCCGATTAATCCAGGGACGGACGCCGCTCTTGCGCTGGCAATGATGCACGTCATCATCAATGAGAATCTCCATGACGCGGATTATGTGGCGCACTACACCGTAGGTTTCGAGGAGCTTCGCGAGAAAGTGCAGGCGTACTCGCCTGAGCAGGCGGCGAAGTGGACTGGAATTTCAGCGTCTGACATTGTGAAATTGGCTCGCGAATACGCGACCGTACGTCCAGCGGTGATCCGGCTGAATTACGGTGTGCAGCGTTCAGAAGGCGGCGGCATGGCTACACGCGCGATAACCATGTTGCCGTGTATTACGGGCTCCTGGAAAGAAGTTGGAGGCGGGCTGCAACTCTCCACCAGCGGTGGTTTCGGGCTGAACAAGAATTTGCTCGAGCGCGCCGATCTGATGAACCAGGCACTCGGCCGCCCAGCGCGCATAGTCAACATGGTGGAATTGGGTAAGGCGCTGAACACGCTCGAGGATCCACCCATTAAAGGGCTGTTCGTCTACAACTCGAATCCAGCGGCGGTTTGTCCTAATCAGAATGAAGTGATTCGCGGACTGCGGAGGTCGGATCTCTTCACTGTGGTCCACGAGCAGTTTTTTACCGATACCACCGACTACGCGGATATCGTTTTGCCTGCGACAACCTTCTTCG
The DNA here is from genome assembly GCA_963696025.1 of uncultured Acidobacteriota bacterium. Lineage (GTDB taxonomy): Bacteria > Acidobacteriota > Terriglobia > Terriglobales > Acidobacteriaceae > JABCYV01. The sequence continues at coordinate 43,995 of CAVOII010000007.1, read as the reverse complement.
AGCACAAAGATCTGCAGGCGGCGTACGGTCATTATTATCTGCAAATGTCGCATCAGGCGATTGAACCGCTAGGCGAGTGCCGCTCGAATGTGGAAACCTTTCGCGCACTAGCCGACGCTATGGGATTCGAAGAAGAATGCTTCCACGAGTCGGTCGACGACGTGATAGATATCGCGTTGGCGTCAGAGAATCCGTGGCTGGAGGGGATCGATCGGGAACGGCTGGAGCGCGAAGGGCACGTGCGATTGAAGTTCGAAGATGCAGCGGCGGGCCTCCGACCCGACCGGACGGGGCAAAGCCCCGTCCCCACACAAGCAAAGCTCGTTTCGCCGCATTTCCTTCCCTTTGCGCACGGGAATTTTCAGACCTCAAGCGGCAAGGCTGAGCTGTACTGCGAAGCCCTTAAGGCCGAAGGCCTGGATCCGGTGGTGGAGTTTACGCCGCCGAATGAGTCGCGGCATAGCGCGCAGGCCAAAGTCTTCCCGCTGGAAATGTTGGCGCGCAAAGCAGACAATTTTCTCAATTCGTCTTTCGCGAACCTGAAGGTTGTACAAGCGATGGAAGAAGTAGGACTGTTGGAGATCAATTCAGCCGATGCTGGTGCGCGCGGCATCGCGGATGGTGATCCCGTGCGCGTCTTCAATCGTCGAGGAGATATTCTGCTGAAGGCCCGCGTAGACGGCAAAGTACAACCTGGCGTAGTCTCCGCACAGCTCAATTGGGCCAAGTTGGCGCCGGGCAATCGAAATATTAATGTCCTCACTTCCGAAAAACTTACGGACCTAGGCAACTCCGCCACGTTTTATTCCGTCTTGGTTGAAGTGGAGCTCGCCAAAGCTGCTTCCTAAACAAAATGTAAAGGCCAGCGGCTTGGACGCTATCCACTGCACTACCGTATAATTGCGGCTTTCCATACTCCCGGAAACTGAGGTAGTAGCGATTCTTCGTTCTCAACAGGATAGCCCTGCAGTAACGAAGAAGAGGTGGGGCCTTGCGCCTTCCCCACTTCTTCAACCCGCTACATCTCCTTCATTTTGCACGTCTTGGCGCGCGTGGTATTGGGTTGCATTGGTGCTCGTGCTCGGCTCGAACGCATTCGGCCAGCAAAACATAATTACCGAAATTAACATTCACGGCAATCGGCGAATTCCAGCGGAAACAGTTCGCGCGCGGATCTTTTCCCGCCCCGGTGACGTTTATGACGCGGGCGCCCTCGAGCGTGACTTCAATTCGCTGTGGAACACTGGATATTTCGAGGACATCCGCTTTGAACGGGAACAGACTCCCAAGGGCTGGCGGATTGAGATTTACGTCAAGGAACGCCCGACCATCCGGGAGATTCTCTACGACGGACTGAACGCCGTATCGAAGAGCGACGTGCTTGACCGTTTTAAGGAGCGTAAGGTAGGACTATCGCCGGAGAGTCAGTACGATCCCACCAAAGTAAAGAGAGCTGAAGTCGTTATCAAGGAGCTCCTGTCCGAACACGGAAGGCAGTTTGCCACCGTACGCACCGAAGTTCGGCCTATTCCGCCGGCGGCAGTGAGTATTACGTTTGTGGTGAAAGAGGGACCGAAGGTCAAGGTTGGAAAGATCCGCTTCGAAGGCAATAAAAATGTCAAGAGCCGAATCCTTCGCGGCGCCATGAAGAACCTCAAGCCGATCGGGATTCCACACTCCATCTTCCTGGAAAATATTTTCGCCAAGACTTACGACGCCACCAAACTGGAAGAAGATACGGAGCGGGTCCGCGCCGAATACCAGAACCGGGGCTATTTCAAGGCGGTGGTGCAGAATCCCAAGGTCGAGATCCACGACACTGGGAACAAAGGAGGCCTTCATATCCCGCTGATCTCGAAGGGGCCGGGAAAGGAAGTAGAGATTACCATGCCGATCGAGGAAGGCGAGAAGTACACTCTGGGCTCGATCACCTTCAAGAATAACAAGGCAGTCCCTAATCAGAAGGCGTTGCGCGATCTGTTCCCCATCAAAGACGGCGACACGTTTGACCGCAGCAAGATAGCGAAAGGTCTGGAAAATCTACAAAAGGCCTACGGCCAACTGGGATACATCAACTTCACTTCGATTCCCAATACCAGTTTCAACGAAGAGAAGAAGCAGGTCTTGCTCGACATTGACGTGGACGAGGGTAAGCAGTTCTACGTGCGCAGAATCGAGTTCACGGGCAATACGACCACGCGCGACAAAGTGATCCGCCGCGAAATCGTTTTGGAGGAAGGTCAAGTCTACAATTCGCGCCTTTGGGAATTCAGTCTGTCGCGTCTGAATCAGCTAGGTTACTTCGAACCGCTAAAACCAGATGACCCCAATGTCACCGAGCGTCATCTGGACGAAAAAAATGGTTTGGTTGACCTGACTCTCAAGGTGAGGGAAAAAGGTAAGAACAGCATTGGGCTAAACGGCGGGGTCAGCGGCTTGGCTGGGGCTTTCGTGGGGCTGAGCTACAGTACGAATAACTTTCTGGGATTAGGCGAAACTCTCACGGTAAACGCCAGCATCGGCAATCTCGCGCGCAATATAACCTTCGGCTTCACCCAGCCTTATCTGTTTGATCGTCCGTTGCAGGGGGGCTTCACCGTCTTCACTTCGAAATACAACTATAACCAGGCGCGGAATGCTGCGATTGCCACTGGGCAGCAACTGAATTTACCTTCCCCGCTGCTGCAGAACCTGCAAAACTATACGCAATCCACCACCGGCTTCACACTTTCGCTCAGCTACCCGTTGCATCGTTCATATAAGCGCCTTGGGCTGACGTACTCCCTGGATCGTTCCTCTCTGGTTGCGCTCACTACCGCTTCCAAGAGCCTCTTCAGCTTCGTAGCTTTCGAGGGCATCAGCGGTCCGAATGCTCTCAATGGAATCATCACCAGCAAGATCCTGCCGACGTTCTCGTTCAGTAGCATTGACAGCCCATACTCCCCGAAGCGCGGCAGCAGCATGACGCTGGGCGCCGAGATTGCTGGAATCGGTGGCACGGTGAGATCGGTGCGCCCCATCATTCAATATAAGCACTTCATTCCGGTGCAAAACAAACGTAACACGGTGGGATTCAATCTCCAGGCATCTTTCTTGTCGGGTTACGGCGGCCTGGTTGCGCCTCCCTTCGAACGCTTCTACATGGGCGGTGAAAATGATCTGCGCGGATTCGATATTCGTTCGGTCTCGCCGGTGGCCTACCTTCCCAACAAAAGTGCGATTACGCTGCGCAATGGAGACGGGTCCGTTGTCCCCAGGGATCCGAGCAATCCACTGCTGGGCGCCTGGACGGTTCCCGTTCCCATCGAGCAAGTAGTTTTCCCGGGGGGAGACACCAGCCTGGTCGGTAACCTGGAATACCGCATCACCATCGCTGGTCCGGTGGCACTGGCCCCGTTTGTCGATACCGGCTTTGACGGAATTCTGCGGCGTTCACAATTACAGATTACTCCGCAACAATTGAGCACTCTCGACCAAACTGTCTTTGGCTGCCCAAAGCTCGATGTGGGATTCAATTGCACCGGCGGAAGCACGCACACCTTCCCGCAAACCTTGCAGATCGCGGGTGGAACCAATTGGGTTCCGCGCATGTCGACTGGATTGGAATTGCAGATGTTCTTGCCGGTGGTTAACGCTCCATTTCGTATTTATTGGGCATATAATCCAATTCGTTTGGACACCGGCAGTTCGTCGCCGGTCCCCATTACGCGCGGTATGTTCCCCGGCCCGTCCTGCTTGCCGGCTCGACCGTGCTCAGCGGGGGATTTCACCTTCCTCAATGCGGTCAACTCATTTGCACCAACCTATCAGTTGCGGGAGCCCCGCAAGACATTTCGCTTCACGGTGGCAACTACATTCTAAAACCGGGCGTCAGACTTGGGACCGCAGACCTGGCGCTAGCACACGCGAGCCACGAATGTGCGGTTTTCTATAAACCATGGTTCGGCAGGGAACAATTAGGCATGAGATCCCGGGGGCTGAAGTTCAGTCTGAAATCTGACGCCCAAGGCCTGGAGTCCGAGGTCCGAACTCCGCTGTTTGACCTTAGGCGGAGGCTGTCTCTATAATGTCATGATCCACACCCTGAAAAATGGCAATCTACGGGGTGGTCGCCACGCCGCCAGGTTCGGCGTGAGGGACTGAGGAGAACCAGCCCGCCTTCCTCAGTGAAAATCGAGCCTCATAGTTGATTTTGGATGCGGTGGGCGTTTGCCCTGTGAGTTGAAGAGGATCTGAGCAATTTTCCTGACAATTTCTCCAAGGAGTCCAAAACAAGCCCCATGACAAGCAAGCTACTGCGATTTCTTCTGGGCACGATGTTAGTCCTTCCCATGCTAACGTTTGCGCAGGCTAACAGCGCGCCTGCGGCATTGCCAGCGGCCCCCAGCGCGGCCGCCTCCAGTGCGGCCTCTACCGCCCCTGCTGCGGCGGTCACGAATCCGACTGGAACGAAACTAGGTACCATCAACATTGAGCAAGCCATCTTCGCCACCAATGAAGGACAGCGAGATTTCGAAGCCTTGAGCAAGAAGCTTGAACCCAAGCAGAACGAGCTCAAGGGTATGAATGACGAAGTAGAGAATCTGAAGAAACAGCTGAACACCCAGGGAGACAAGCTTAGCGACGACGCCCGCGGCACCCTGGTGAAGCAGATTGAGGACAAGCAGAAGAAACTCGAGCGCTCCGTCCAGGACGCTCGCGATGATGCTCAAAATCAGCAAAACGAAATTGCGCAGCGGATTCTGCAGAAGATGGCCCCCATGTTGGTGAAGTATGCGGGCGACAATGGATTCGGCGTCATCATGGATACCTCGAATCCCTGGCCGAACGGACCGGTGCTCTGGGCCGGGCCATCAGTAGATATCACCAAGCCGGTGGTGGACGCCTACAATACCCAATCTGGCGTGCCTGCGCCAGCTCCGGGTACACCAAGGTCGTCTGGAGCCAAGCCATCCGGTTCTGCGGCGGCCAAGCCTGCCGCCCCCGCGGCCACCAAGCCGCAGGGTAGCGCGCCTCCAAAGTAGATTAAAGACACCTGATCCGTCTCGAAAGTTCCTCAAGGCCGCGTTTCCACGCGGCTTTTTCCTTTTGCATTTACCCAGGAAGTTCGCGGCAGCAATCGCCAGCCGGTGTCCATAGAGATAGCACGATCCATCTCAGGAGGGCGTCATGTTTGCTGATTCTTTGTGTGATTCTGCCTGGACCATCGCGCTCAGAGGGCTTGGACCACTGTAGCATCTTTCGCGGTACAGGCGATTGCAGGCGCCGGACTGTTGCTGCTACCGTTTTTGCAAACGCAAAGACTTCCTCAATTGCGCTTGGCGATTGAGCACACCGCACCGCCGCCAGCGCCACCGGCAGCCGCGCAACCTGTTCGGACTCCCGGCACCTCAACGAGCAACATGCGGGGACACGTTTTGATCACGCCGCCTAATATTCCGACCGTCATCGAAATTCCACACGAGCTCGAAGTGCTGCCAGCGCCTGACCTCCCGGCGGGATATGGGGTTCGGGGTGGGACGGGTGATTCAACAAAACCGAGTTCTGTGTTTGGTTCAACCGGGGATGGCGTCAATGCCGTTGCGCTCCCGCCACCGCCGCCGGTGGCCCGTCAGCCGCGCCTTTCCCGCATGATGGAAGGTAATTTGATTTATCGGGTGCAGCCGGTATATCCGCTGCTTGCCAGACAAGCACGTATCCAAGGCACAGTTCTGCTGCGGGCGGTGATCGGTCGCGAGGGTACGATTGAGAATCTGCAGGTCGTTAGCGGCCATCCCATGCTGATCCAATCTGCTATCGGTGCTGTCCGCCAATGGCGATACCGGCCGTACTTTTTGAATGATCAGTCAGTGGAAGTCGAGACGCAGATCACGGTGAATTTTGTGTTGTCGGGCGGATAGAAGAGAAACATCAATTGGCAATTAGCGCTTAGCCCTCCCGCTACTCGAGCAGGGGGCTTGCGCAGTTTTCTGGCTAAGTGCTAAATGCCAAGTGCTGAGTTGTAGCACAGCGGTAATGTAGGCTCTTCCGCTGTGCCCGCTATAATCGATGCGATGGCAACCGCCGAACTTCTGACGCGGACGGCGACTCGTCCAACCTGGGCTGAAGTCTCGCTGCGCAATCTTCGTTACAACTTCGGTGTCGTCGAGCGCCATGTGGGGCCTGGCGTCACCGTGTGCGCGGTGGTGAAAGCGGACGCATACGGACACGGCGCAACCGAATGCGCACGCGCACTCGAAGAGGAAGGCGCGCGCTGGTTGGGTGTGACTTCGCTGGATGAAGCCATTCCTCTCCGTGAGGCGGGCATCGAGGCTCGCATCCTGCTGATGACGGGTTTCTGGCGCGGAGAAGAAGAGGAGATTGTTCGCCTCAAGCTCACCCCGACGGTCTGGGAACCAGGACAGGTTGAATTATTGGAAAAGGCCGCAGCCCAGCTTGGTGTTCTGAAACACGCAGTGCACTTAAAGGTTGACACCGGCATGGGCCGTTTGGGTGTCGCGCCTGAGGATCTGCCGCAAGTCTCTCTCGCTCTGAAGTCGTCGCCCCACCTTGTGCTGGAAGGATTGTCTACTCACCTGGCTTCCTCGGAAGTGCTGGACGCGCCCTCAGTGGGAGAGCAATTGGAGTGCTTCGAAAAAGTGCAGCGAGCGCTGCGAAACGAAGGTTTCGATCCTCCATTGATTCATGCCGCCAATACTGGTGCCGTCATCTCGCGCCGAGAATCCTGGAACACCATGGTGCGGCCGGGAATTGCCCTCTACGGTTATTATCTCGCTTTTGAGCGAGCAGGAAGAGAAGTGAGCGGCAGCAAGTTGCGGTGGGGGGTCAAACCGGTGTTGACCTGGAAGACGCGAATCCTTTCCTTGCGCGACATGCGCCCCAACCAGGCGCTGGGATATGGCGGAACGTACGTTACTAAGGCCCCCACGCGAATCGCGGTTCTTCCGGTCGGATATGCTGACGGCTTTAATCGTCAGCTCTCCTCGCGCGGACGAGTGATTGTGCGCGAACATTACGCGCCAATTGTAGGGCGCATTTCGATGGATCTGACTCTGGTCGACGTGACCGGTCTGCCCGGGATCGCGGTGGGAGACGAAGTCGTGCTGCTCGGCTCGAGCGATGGCCTCAGCGTGGATGCACTTGAACACGCCGCTCTCGCCAGCACCAGCCCTTACGAGATTCTGTGCAGTATATCGAAGCGAGTACCGAGGAAGTACAGCAGTTAGTGGTTCTTTGCGTTAGACGGCAAACAGGTTGGTATTGTTACTCAGGTACGAATGCGTACGGGCTAGCCGCTATAAACTGCGCTTCGCTGTGTGGACGCTGACCCGCTTCCCGCCGTTTGTTATCCTCGATATTTATGCCTTCATACTACTCGCAGTGGATGTACGAGTGGGAGCACCGGCTGACCTCGGTGGACAACAACCGCGTGGTGCGTCCGCTGGAATGGGGAGTGGAGTGGGCACGAAATTGGCCCTGCCGCAACGGCTTTGCGCCCGGGCATGCCCCCGCGGATGCTGAGAAGTTTTTGATCGACTATAACCAGCGCATTGTGGCGGCGAGCGACGAATTTTATTCTTACTTCACGCCGGCGGACTTTCGATTGGAGCGGCGCGAGGTGCAGGTCTTCAGTACGAGAGAGGTTCCTGACCCGAAGTTGGAGCAGAAAATCCGCGGCACCCATGCTGACTTCCTGCGCTTCACTTCGCCAGTGCGCACACCGTATGCAGAGAACAATTTGGCAAACGCACGTTGGTTTCCGGCGCGCGGCCGGCGTGCGGTGGTCCTGCTGCCGCACTGGAATGCGGATGCCATCGCTTACACCGGACTCTGCCGTGTTCTGAATCTGCTGGGCATCGCAGTGCTACGGCTGACCATGCCCTATCACGACATCCGGATGCCGGGAGAGATCAAGCGCGCCGATTATGCGGTATCGGCCAACATTGGACGCACTATCGACGCCTGCCGACAGGGCGTAATCGATGTGCGCTGTTGCCTGGATTGGCTCGAGCAGCAGGGCTACAACCGGCTCGGTATCGTGGGTACAAGCCTCGGGTCCTGCTATGCGTTTCTCGCCGCCGCCCATGACCCGCGCATCCGCGCGGCGGCTTTCAACCACGCCTCCACCTACGTGGCGGACGTGGTTTGGCATGGACAGTCCACTCGTCACATCCGCCAGGGCTTAGAGCCACAGATCAACGTCGAGCGACTGAGGAAACTTTGGAGCGCGATCAGCCCCATGTCGTACTTCGAGCAATTCGCGCGCTGGCCCAAGAAGTCGCTCATCGTTTATGCGAAGTACGACCTGACCTTTCTGCCGGAATTTTCCCGCAACGCGGTGAATGAGTTTGTGCGTCGAGGTCTGGAGCACAAAGTCGTGGTGCTTCCCTGCGGGCACTACACAACGGGCGAAACACCCTATAAATACATGGATGGCTGGCAGCTCGCATCGTTTTTGCGGACGGCGTTTGAGAGGATCTAGCCCTTGGCCGTATATCGCCTGGGCTGTTAGTCACGCAGGCGAAGAGAATCAGAAATAACTGTCCTTGGCATTCCTCAGTCGAGTTTCACAATCCAGACGTCGGAGCGCGGCCTGCCGTCACTTGCTGTACCGAGCTGTTCGTCCCAACCGGAAGTGAACATGTAAAAGCGGCCGTCCGTGGAAACGGCACCCAAGGGCTGGGTGTTGTAGTAGGGATTTTTCCAGTTGGCACGATTGTGCGCAAACCGCCAGACAGTCGAGGCCTTTCCGTCGGTTTCCACGCAGAAAATTTCGCCTTCGAACGGTTGCGTAATGTCGAGGCCCCCCTCATAGTCATAGCTGGACGCACAAACTGGCGCGCTGTCATTCACATCAACGTTACTCCAGCTAAAGTGCAGGGGAATTCCGAACGCGTGGGGGTCTGAGAGCGGCAAGAACAACTCGCTGATTCCGGCCAGATTATCAAGCGGTCTTTTTACTATCTGCATGTATTCCACGACTCCTGGGGCATTGACATAGCTGTTGAATCCAGTGATGCCATAGCCGAAGCAGTCGAGGCTGGAGTAAGGGCCACAATGCGTCACGTTTAAGCTCGCAATGTCCCAGACATAGAAGCCTTGACCGTTGACCTCGATGCGAACGTAATTGCCGCTTTTCGACATATACGCGTGACGGATCAAGTAGGTCGTGGTAGGTCCAAGCGCCGTTCCCGACGGCCCCCACTGCCCGCCGATTTGTCCAGTCTGGGTGTTGTACCAGCGACACCCAAAATTCTGGTCGTAGATGATGACAAACGGATGCGATCCTTGTTGGCGCCCACCTTCTGAAATCGAGAAGCGGGTGTCGTCTGAGGACACGCTTACATCATCGTCGCTGACAGCCGCTTGAGCCAACGGCGGGTGTGTTCCACATTTTGTCGTATCAATCAGTGGCGTTGATGCCCCGTCGGAAAAACGGTAGCTGGTTATGGTGAGTGGAGCCTGATTTGTGGTTCCGTAAATGAGGTCTGGCTCGACAAAGCTAAACGTTGCTCCAGTCCGCAGCGGCAAAAGCAGCCCTTTGCCGGGGGCCGCTTGAGGCAAAGAACCTATGGTCATCGTGGATGCGTCGAAACTAAAGGCAAACACCCGGCTGCCCGTTCCAGAAACCCAGAACTTGCTCGTATCCGCGCTCCATTCATTCTGCTGCCCGCTGCCCTGCGTCATCAGATAACCGCCCTTGTGAGTGAAATCGGTGGTTTCATCCGTTGCACGTACGAGATGGGAACCGAAATCCGCATCAACGAATGGTATGTTTACCTGAGGAGGGTGCATGGGGCTCTTCGGGTGGATGCCCCGGTCAGTCGCTGCGTTGGGGTAAGGTTGAACACCTTGGGCAACGACTTGTCTCGAGAGAAGAAGGAGTGCAAACAACAAGAATCTCACAGGACGCATTCTTTCTTTGCTGGGAGCATTTTTGCTTGCTGACATGGTGAGGCTCCGTTAAGCATTCAAATCTAAAACTCGAAGTTGAATCTGGACGGTTCGATCAGATCGAGGGCTTAGCTAGAGAAGAACACGTAACAATTGGCCGGAGGCTATCGCAGGGCATTCCTTGTGTCAAGATCAAAGTTATTTTGAGGTTGGAAATACATTGTGTTTCCAGTTACGTTTCAAGCCAATTTGGCCAAGAGCTAAAGGTTAAGAGCTCAGCTAGAATAATGGCATGAACGTCGCCCCCGGAACTGAGCCGATGGAATACCGTCGGGGCGAGTTCGTGGTCACTACCGATCGCGAGCGCTTGGATCTGGATACAATCCACAGTTTTCTGACGGATTGCTACTGGGCCCGGGGCATCCCGCGCGAGATCGTGGCCCGGTCGATTGAGAATTCGCTCTGCTTCGGAGTCTATGATAGGAAGAAGCAGGTTGGATTCGCGCGCGTGATCACCGACTACGCGACTTATGCGTACATTGGCGACGTGTTTGTACTCGATTCGTATCGCGGGCGTGGGCTGGGCAAGTGGCTGATGGAGTGCGTCATGCGAAATCCACAGCTGCAAGGGCTGCGCCGCTGGAGTCTGGTGACAGGTGACGCCCAGGTCTGTACGCGCAATATGGTTTCACGCCGCTGGCCGCGGCGGAAAGACACATGGAACTTCACGATCCCGAAGTTTATGAAACTGTCGTTAAGCGCTGAATTCCTTGGTGCGGAAGCGGTATCGTTGCGATAGGAATGCTTCGAGTTGCTCAGAATGACTGAGACCTTATGACAAACAATGATGTTATGTCGCGCCCTCTGTACCAGACAGACCCCGAAGTCGCGGCCGCCATCGATAACGAAGTTCGCCGCCAACATGAAGGCCTCGAGCTGATCGCCTCCGAAAACTTCGTCAGCGAAGCGGTGCTTGAAGCCATGGGGTCCGTGTTCACCAATAAGTATGCCGAAGGATATCCCGGCAAGCGCTATTACGGCGGCTGCGAATTCGCCGACGTCGTAGAGAACCTGGCACGAGACCGGGCCAAGAAATTGTTCGGAGCGGAGCAAGCCAATGTTCAGCCCCATGCGGGATCGCAAGCGAACATGGAGGCGTATGCCGCGGTGTTGCAACCCGGCGATACCATTCTCGGTCTAAATTTGGCACACGGCGGTCATCTCACACACGGGCATCACTTGAATTTTTCCGGCAAGACGTATCGCATTGTCCCGTACGGCGTGACCAAGGAAACCGAGACCATTGACTACGACGACCTGGAAAGGCTCGCGGAGAAAGAGCGTCCGAAGTTAATCATTGGTGGAGGCAGTGCGTATCCCAGGATTATTGATTTCGCCCGCATGCGCCAGATTGCCGACAAAGTTGGCTCGCTATATCTGGTGGACATGGCGCATTTTGCCGGGCTGGTGGCTGGTGGCGTACATCCTTCTCCCGTCCCGCATGCTCAGATTGTGACAACCACCACCCATAAGACGCTGCGGGGCCCGCGTGCCGGCATGATCTTATCCAAGCAGGAATTCGCCGCCGCCATCGATAAGGTGGTCTTTCCAGGGATGCAGGGCGGCCCGCTCGTGCACATCATCGCGGCCAAGGCGGTATGTTTCCTCGAAGCCATGCGGCCTGAGTTCCGCGAATACGCGCTGCAGACCGTTACCAACGCCAAAGTGTTGGCCGATGCCCTATCAGCAGAGGGCTTCCGCATTATTTCCGGTGGTACTGACACGCACCTCATGCTGGTCGACGTCTTCTCGCAAGGCATGCTGGGTAGCGAAGCAGAAAAAGCGCTGGGCGAGGCCGGCATCACCGTCAACAAGAATGCCATTCCGTTCGACATCAACCCGCCGATGAAGCCGAGCGGTGTTCGCATCGGCACACCCGCGCTGACCACGCGCGGTATGAAAGAAGCTGAAATGCAGCAGATTGGGCGCTGGATCTCAGAGGTTCTGCACCATCGTACCGAGGCCGCGGTACTCCAAAAGATCCGCCGACAGGTGCTGGATCTAGCGGAGGCATTTCCGCTGTATCCCGAGCGCAGAGCAAAAGCACAGGCGGAAGTGAGAGGATAAGAGCAGAAACCGGAGTACAAAATTTCGCAGAAGACCTCGGAATTGGCTGTGCACTTTCTTGCTCTCCATGGTTAAATCGGTGCCGTGAAGATCGCCATTGATATCCGGCGGATGACCGAGTTCGGCGTCGGCACTTACACTCGCAACACTGTGCGCGCGCTGGGCCGGCTGGATCGCCAGAACAAATACTTCCTGCTCGGCTCGGCGGAGAAGGTCGCAGAAATCGGGCCGCTGCCGCCGAACTTTCATGCCATTCCGCTACTGGAGCGGGACACCACGGTCAAAGGGTATTTTGATTGCCGCGCCGCCCTCAAGCGCTTGAATTGCAACCTGGTGCATATACCTCATCTGTTCTGGCTGCCACGAAACCTTCCCTGCCCTTATGTGATGACGGTGCACGATGTGCTGGAGCACATGCACGGCGCACGCGACCATTCGGGAATCAGGCGATCGTTGCACTTTCATCTGACGCGTCGCGTGCTGAAAAACGCCGCCAGAGTCTTCGCCGTCTCAAGATTTACCAAGAGCGAAATTGAGAAGCTGTTTGGCATTTCCTCGGGCCGCATCGAAGTCGTTTATAACGCCATCGACGAGCGGTTTCTCAGTGGTCATGCGTCCGAGGCCGACCGGCAGTTACTCGCCGAACGCTACCTCGTGACCAACCCTTTTCTGCTGTACGCTGGCCGGATCAGCCCGCACAAGAACGTAGTGCGAATCATCGAAGCCTTTTCAGCCCTGAAAGCTGAACTGGAGAAAGAGGGCAGATTCCCGGATTTGAAGCTGATCATCATCGGCGATGAGCTCTCGAAACACCCAGACCTGCGCCGGACAGTGGTCAGGGGAGGGGTGCAGAACGACGTACGCTTCATGGGGTTTGTCCCTATCGAAGTGCTGCGCATTTTCTACGACGTAGCAAAGATTTTCATTTTCCCCTCATTGTATGAGGGCTTCGGCTTGCCCCCGCTGGAGGCCATGGCCCATGGCACTCCTGTGGTAGCGTCGAACAGTTCTTCGCTCCCGGAGGTGGTGGGCAACGCAGCCATGTTAGTGAATCCGGAAAACGTGTTTGAGATTATGCGGGCGCTGCACCGCGTGTTGGTCGACCAAGCCCTGCGCGACAGACTCAAAGAGCGCGGTTACGAACAAGCCACGAAATTCTCTTGGGATGCATCTGCCCACCAAATACTCGCGGCTTACCAGGATGTAACAGCCCGCCGAAAAGAAAAATCGCGGGAGCCTGATTTAGAGTGGGCGAGAGAGTCAGAGATGCCTAAAAAATACTAGGGCAATGACGCCACCGGCGAAACTAAAGCTGACCGGTCGAGCCCCCACATTGGGCGATTGACGCTGGGTGAAGCGTTGGACTAGGATGCTTGTGTAAGACAGAAAGATGACTTGGTCTGCGAAGTCACTTACTGAAAATCCGGCTGAGTCATCCCCCGCGCCCCAGCCGAAACCTAACCTTAGGGATGACACTAAAATGAAAACTCTTGTTCCGCTGGCTTGCCTAACGATGTTACTGCCTTTGGCCTTTGGTGCGACAAAGCCGGTACCACGGATAACCGCTGCAGAGGCAAAGGACCACGACGGCGAAGTGGTGATGGTTTGCGGGAAAGCCGTCGATTCCAAGATCTCCAAGTATGCGATTCCGGGTCATGGAAAGACAGTGACCTTCGATCTCGACCAACCCGAGCCGAATCCAGTGTTCTACTTTGTTGCGTTCGGTAGCGACGTGGCGAAGCTCAAACAAGTTCAGGAGACTTATCAGGGACAGCAAGTTTGCGTCACTGGCAAGATTACGAAGTTCCACGACGTGCCTTACGTCATGGTTACTGAGGCTTCTCAGCTCAAACTTCAGTCGGTCGGACAAAAATAGGCGCAGCTTTGCCTTGCGGCTGCGGTCAGCCACCAACCATCACGCCCGATCCGCTAACGCGCGGAGAGCCTTTTTTAACAAGTCTTTCGACCAGGGATGAGCAATCGGGCAACGGCCGGGCGTACCGGATGCGCCCGCACGCGAAGCCTCGAATGTACGTGGAAAGCTTTTCCTCGTTCTTCTTTAGGTATTTTAGGTATTGCTAGCCCCGATGGGAGCCCATCGAAAGCTAGCAATCCAGGGAGGGAAGGGGGAGGGATCCCGGGAAACTTACTTCTGCTTGGGTAATGTTGACTCTGCGACTGCTTGTTTCTGCGATGACTGCGTCGCCAGCTCTGTTTCAACAGTCTCCTTGAGTTTCGCGTATGCGACAGCGCCGCTCAAGAAATGCCCGTTGGCAAAAAAGCTGGGTGTACCAGTCAGTCCCAGGTGTTTACCTTCAACCAGGTCTTTTTGTACCTGGGCAGCTTGCTCGCCCGAATCCAGGCACTTGTCGAAGCGGGCCGTATCGAGCTTCAGGGTGCGGGCCTCCTCCTTCAAGTCCGGGACTTGGAGCTTCTTAGTCTCGAACAGCGAGTCATGAAACTCCCAGAACTTGCCCTGTGCTCCAGCGCAACGAGCCGCTTCTGCGGCTTTCTCCGCGAGAGGATGCATGGGAAGAGGCAAATCCTTGTGGACCACAGCAACCTTGTCGCCGTATTGCGCTCGCAGCAGAGCCAATTCGATATGGACTTTCTGGCAATAGGGGCATTCGTAGTCGGCGAATTCAATCAATTGGACTGGGGCATGCGGCGAACCTTGCCTGAAGGCGTTAGCCACGTCGACATGCGCGCTAGGCTGGCTTAACGAAATGACCACCCCAAACTGCGAGCGCAGTGATTCAATGTAGGCGCTGCGCGCTTTAGTGAAGCGGATCTGGTGGACTGTCTCGAGGATTTTGCCTCGCACCGCATCATAGGCCTCGTCGCTGCCCAGACCCTCATAGTAGAACTTCAGTTGGTCTTCGGTGGGCTCCGCGACCTGGACGTTTACATGACGCTTGAGCAGTTCGTCGACGCTGATTTTCTCTTTAGCGGCCTGCTGTTCGAGGAGCTGATCTTCTACGAGTTGATCGAGCGCGTCACGCTCGGCGAGATAATACTTGTAACGGGCCTGAAGCAGCTTGCCTGCTTCTTTTTGCTGCAGCTCGTCGGCGGTGATTTTGTGACTGCCAACCTCGGCAACAACCGTCGATCCATCTTGTCCGAGGGCAACTGGGTTGTGAGTTAGGCTTAAAGCTAGTCCAAGTGCAAACAAAAAGGCTATACGAGAATTCGACATTCGAACACTTCCCCCCCTTGGGAATCAGAACTTGTGGCCGGGCGTGGAGCTAAACTCGACACCCGACCACAAGGCATTTCGGTTGGTACATTCTAACGGCTAGTCTAGAATGCGTGGTCTTCCAGATCGCAATTGCAGGTACCGCGGCCGCTACCGAGAACGATCTCGAACGAGCAGAACTGCTGCAAGCTGGCTAGTTCAGCCGCAGCAAGGTTTGCATCGTGCAGTTCAGTCTCGGTGATAGCGTACCCAGAAACTGCTTTCTGGATGTGGGTAGCCCAGCCCCGGATTCCAGCAGTGGCAGCACCGGCGGTAGGATTGCAAACCCCGCTGGTTAAAGTCGTCGAAACCACCTTGATCACGCCACGGTGGTTCACGAACGAGGTAAGAGAATTCGCCAACAGGTCTCTATTGACGGATTCCGCGATAAGGCCATCGGCGGTAACCGGGCAGCTGCAGCACTCCTGCATCTCCTGGCTGTCGTCGAATACGTAAAACGCCGCACAGAGGCTGCCCCCCGTGTTGCCGTCGTTGATGACCCGCACAGTGGCATCCGGCGCCCCCGTAGTATTCGCGTTCGAATAATACGTGAGTGCGTAGGTGCTGTTGTCTTGCGCCACCGCGGTTCCCGAGACCACTCCCAGCACGAGGGCAATGGCCAGCATGGACAGAATTGTACAAAGTACTTTCTTCATTGAAGATCCTCCTAGTTGGGCGCTGCCAGCTGGGGGGAGAATCAGCAGGGACGCGCTGGCGGAACTCTAAAGGGCAGTTCGATCTTTACCAACTACCCACGTGGCCTAGTCGGATTCACTAGACCCCGCAAGTTACTTCTAATGGGCTAGTTACGCAATTGCCCGATTGCATTAGTCCGCTGGTTTAATCCGCTTCGCATGAAACCCAGCTTAAGACTTAAATCTATTGCGCCGGCTCAGGCGGCGGTTGCGCTTGCTGCTGTCGTGCTGCCATGCGGTCCCGCACCATTTGCTTAAGGACCTCCGGGGACAACGGTTCTTTGGGTGCTTCCAGGTGTTCAGGATTGGCAATTTGCGCTAGCGGCAGTGGCGCCGCAACCGCGGGAACTCCGTCCTCGGAATTATCAGCATCCGCCGTGTTCACTGCCGGTGGGGGAATCACAGGTGGTTGGCCAGATGCAACGGAAGGCGCGCTTCCCGCAGGCTGCTCCGCGTTCGTCAAGATCATGCGCTGCAGCTGGTTCGGATTGGTGGGTGAGCCCAGCATCACGTAGTTGAATCGTGAACCGTTAAAAAGAGTCGCTAGAACATCGCGCACAGGTCCAGGGCCGGCTTGAGCCGAAAACGGGTCCCCAGCACGATCGGCAGGAAATTCTATTACGGCTCCGGTTTGCGTGCTGACCGCACGCAGGACGTCCCCAAGGCTTGAGTTGAGCGCTGTGATAGCGAGGCGGCCATCACGATACGTCACCCTCGGAAGAGTTGAGGACCTCGGCTGAGGAGCTGCTCCGGACGCGCTGGGCTGCGAACTCGCGGTTGTACAGCTCGGGTTTGAGCTTTGTGCCGGGCAACCAACACCCGCCTGGGCATAAAGCTTACTGACGCACAGCAAGCTAAGCGCAAGAAGAAACGAAAATCGGAGTGTCCGAACACTTGTCATGGAAACTCTAGGACCCCGGTTCGTGCCAAGAAGGCATTTACAGAAATACGAATCCAACATAAGCATTTTATCAGTTAGACGGTGCATCCTCTCGGGCCTGGGTCCCGTTCTCCTCGCGCCCACATTGTGCAGCCGGTTCGGACGCAGAATCGGTCTTTGTCTTTGGCTCGAGAGAAAGCTTCAGCTTGTCTGTGATCATTTCGGAACTGGAATGATCTGAGGTCGATTGAGCACCCGAATCAAAGTCGCTCGACTTGGCAGTCGCTGGCTCGATTACGACGGGGGAGCCGTCCCGGGGTTCGCGGGCATTCGGAGTCGATTTCGGGGCGCCGTCTGGTTTCACACAGAGTGCCGGATCGGCCTCTCCATTCTTGACGGGGGCTGGATCTGGCACGACTTTTCCCGGATCTTCCCTTAATTTGGCAGCGATCGTCGGCGGCTTCGACGAAACCTCTTTGGACTTCACAGTTTCCGCCAAAAGCGGCAGTCGCCCTGCCAAACACAAAACGAAGCCTAGAGCTAGCAACCTGGCCGCGGCGGCACTATGTTGGGGGCGCTTTAGAGGAGCGGCAGGAAAGGCGGGCACAACTGTCTCCGGGTGTTTCCGAGAACACTCGAAAGTAGATCACTTCACCCCGGCTTGCCGCAATAGCGCCCTTGTATTAGTCGTTGTGACTAACCCATATGGGTAGCCCATTGGGGCTAATTCATTTTTACTAACGGACCACGTGAACGGTCCCAAGAAAGCGTTAAGGCTTGACAAACGAAGGGGAAGATGGCAAACTCCCGGCGCGTCGTTTCCTCCCCCACAGGGCTTAGCCCAGTTGCAGTGTCGCGAGCCAGTGACCTGCTGTTAGTGAGAATTCAATTCAACTTTCGTGGCACTCGCAACGGTGCCCAGCCGCATCGCAGCCCCATGCATGCGCGGTGCGAATTGAGTTTGCAGGAAGGGGTCCGATGGCCTCGCAGCGCACAAAGAAACACGACGAATCGAACGGATCAGGGAGTAATCGTGCCGATCGGAACATCAGAACCTGGTTTCTTGCTTGTGGGCCCAACGCTGAGTCCCATTGCCTGTAATGCAGAGGCGGTACAAATCCTTACCTTCCCCAACACGCCGGCAAAGATCAGGCGCCTGAATACATTTCTGGCGGACAAAGTCAGATCCAGTCTGGTCGACCGGCAAGCAGGGGAATCGCTGGATTTCGTGAAGGAGTTCAAGTCGGGTAAGCGGAGGTATATTTGCCGCACATTCCGTCTAAATAGCCATGACAGCGAGGACGGCCTGGCGGTAGCTGTTCTGATGGAAAGACATTCCTCGGGGAACACGGCACTATCGCAGATTTCGAAACAATTTGATTTGACCGAGCGTGAGCGCCAAACCGTTGAACTGCTGCTGCAAGGCCTCACGAGCAAGGAAATCGCGGCCCGGATGAGCATCAGCCCCAATACCGTCAAGGCGTTTCTCCGGTTGGTCATGGTGAAAATGGGGGTATCCACACGCTCCGGAATTGTAGGCAAGGTGGTTGGGCCGCAAGTATAGAAATCTCAGCTAGAGCGATTGCGTAGCCTTGGGGAACTAATCCATTTGAGGAGTTTACGTTGAGCGCCATTCGCGTAATCATCCCGCATCGTGAAACGTGTCTCAGAACGGGATCGTCGGCGCCATCCTCGGTTTCCTCAAGTGCTGGATATCAAGGCTCAGGACGTCCTGCCGCTAAAAGCAAAAGAGGAACCACGCGCGCCTGTCCTGGGAAGAGTTCAGAACATGAGCAAGGGAGGGATCTGCTTCCTAAGCCAGCAGCCAATTTCCAAGTCTTCTCTGTTGCTGTGTGAAATTGGCGTTGGAGATGTTCCGGTAGCGATTCCTAGTCTCTTGCAAGTACGGTGGACGAGAAAACAGAACCTGGAAGCTGAGAGCTACCTCTCTGGGCTTAAGTTTTTGTTTTCCCTGCCACAGTGAGCAGTTTGAGTTTGAGCTAGTCCCTTCTCCCCCAATCGGCCATTTGTACTAATCCCTTTTTGCTACTGCCTCGGGTTTAAACCAGACTGGCAGTTGTATTCGTGTCGGACTAACACTTATGGTGTAGGTCGACTAACGCTTATGGCGTAATTCGATTGCAGCGCCGAGCCTTCCCCGAGCACGCAGCAAATTAAAAAAGAAGGTTTCGACTATGACACGCCGCTCCATTTGGAACATGGGCTTTGAGAAAAACCTGACGACCGCAACCCTAATCTTCTTGTTGGCGATGGGCCTATCCGGCTGCGGAGGTAATAGCTTGCCGGGCGCCGCCACGCCGGGCGCTAAAACCCTAAAATCGCTTTCCATTTCCCCGGCGAACCCCGTGCTCGCGCTGGGCAAGACCCAGCAATTTACCGTTACAGGCTCATTCAGCGATGGCAGCCAGGAAGACATGACCCACGAGGTAACGTGGAATAGTACTCAGCCAACAATTGCGGCCGTTAGCTCCTCCGGCATGGCGGTCAGCAAGCAGTCGGGCGCGACCATGGTGACCGCTGCGTCAGGTGCGGTCAGCAGTGCGACGAAGCTAACCGTGTCTGGGGCGGCTTTAGTTTCAATTGCGGTAGCGCCTCCCAATCCTGTTGTTGCCAAGGGGAATACGCAGCAGTTTGCCGCCACGGGAAAGTATAGTGATGGCAGTACACAAGACGTGACCAGCGCGGTGGCTTGGACGGCTTCTCCCTCCGGCGTCGCCGCCATCGGCAGCACAGGTCTCGCCAGCGCCCAGTCTGTTGGAACAGCGACAGTCACGGCCACCTCTGGATCGATCAGTGGAACAGGCGCCCTCATTGTATCTTCGGCATCCTTGGTTTCGATTGTGGTAGCTCCTGTCAGTGCCACCGTTCCCAAGGGCGACACGCAGCAACTATCCGCAACCGGAACGTACAGCGATGGCAGCATCCAGAACCTGACTGGCTCCGTAGTTTGGTCGAGCACTCCAAGCAGCGTGGCGACCATCAGTGGGACCGGCCTAGCGACTGCGCAGGGGGTGGGTACAGCAGCCATTACAGCAGGAGCGGGTTCGATTACTGGAAGGGGCTCGCTCAACGTGTCGGCGGCCGCCTTGGTTTCCATCGCGGTCACACCTGCGGATTCATCCATCGGGCTGGGCGCTACGCAGCAACTGAGCGCTACCGGTACATTCAGTGACGGAAGCACTCAGGATGTCACCAGCTCGGCGACCTGGGCGTCGGGCAATCCAACGGTCGCGGCCATTACCAGTCCGGGCCTTGCCCTGGCTGAGAATATCGGCAATGCGGTGATCTCAGCCACTTCGGGATCCATCAGTGGCTCGGGAACAGTCGTGGTGATGCCAGCTGCCGCCATTAATTATTTCTCCAACGCGAATACTGCCGGCGCCCCGGATGCTACCGTCACCGTTATCAATCCGGGCCTCACCGGTGGAAACCTTTGCGCTATGATTTATGTCTTCGACTCGATCCAGGAAATGAACGAATGCTGTGGATGTCCGGTGTCCGCCGATGGGGAACGTATACTTTCGGTGAACAACGATCTGACCTCAAACACACTTACGCAAGTGACGCTGAACGTCGGCTCGGTCACGATCGTATCCGCCGACCAGACCAGCAATCCTACCTGTAACGCGGGTGCGATTACGCCTGCGGGAATGCTGACGTCGTGGTCCACGCATATCCAGGCAGCAGGACCTGGTGTCTTTGCCGCAACGGAAGGACCATCTCACCTGTCTCCCCTGAGCAGTTCCCAGCTGTCCGCCCTGCAATCTGATTGCAGCTTTATCCAAAAACTGGGCAGTGGTCACGGCATTTGCAGCTGCGGGACGGGCGACTGAAAACTGAAAGAGAAGAGTGATGGGGTGGGCGCCAACATTCGGAGTTGTGGCGCCCAAAAATATAGGCGCACCGGCGCTTCAGCCAGCCTTTTTCTCCTGGTGCGGTTCCGGGGATGGTGTTTCGCTCAAACTCTTCTTTGCCGGACTGCCGGGCTGGATATTTGCCGGCGTATTTGCGGACTTATGAAACAGAGCTGTAAGAAATCCCGCGCCGGCTCTCCATGCGCGCTTGAGCCGAGAGTCTTTGCGCGGGGTAGCACGGATCATTGCTTCCCGATACTTCTCAATCCACTCCTGCTCCTTTTCCTTGTCAACCACGCCAGTGATCTCTCGTCCCAACAGATTAGCCACTTCGGTTACGCGAAATGGCCGCGGGACTTTATACGCGGCAACGGGTTCGGGGGCAATGCCTCCGAATGAACTAGCCTCTCGGTTTATACCAAAAACCGAGCGAACCCAAGCCAGAATCTTGGGAGGGAATGAGGATCAAAATTCAGCTCTTTAAAACGCGCAAAGCGGGGTATAATTCAGTCCCCTCCAGAATTGCGTCCCCGCAGAATCCTGCGGTTGGTGGTAAGCAAATCACCATGGCGCATCACACCATTTCGCGGATTGATCGGTACAGCGATGCCCGCCCCGCTTCGAACGGGGACGGTGCGGCTGGCGCTCCGTTGTCCGATTGCAGCGCGCTAACTTCCGTGGCAGAGCCGGTTAACCCCGACCTGGAGCAGATCGTTAAGGAAGCACGACTGGCGAGCAATGCAACTGGGGCCGCAATCGTTTTAGCCAGAGGGGGCGAGAGGATTTGCCCCGCCAGAAGCGGAGCAACCGCAGGCGATGTTGTAGTTTATCTAAATGCTCATTCTGCGATACTGCATGCTTGCCTCCGCACTGGTGAAATACAGCGTTGCGATGATGCTGAGGCTGATTCTCGATTTGACGCCGCCGTCTGCCGCAGATTTGGCTTGCGCTCCCTCCTGATTGTCCGTGTGCAGACTAAAAACAATGTGCGGGGAGTAATCGAGATTTTTTCGCCTCGCCCCCGCGACTTCTGCGATCGCGATGTGCTGATGCTGGAAAAACTCGTCCACCGCGTCGCCGCTGTGAATATCGATCCGAGCGAGACGCTTAAGACGCCGGCGCTGGTGCCTGATGTCGATGCCCGGCCAGTCTCCCCACCGCGAGTCTCTCGACGGCCAAGCCTTCTCGGCTCTCGTCCACAGCTGAAACTTAGGATTCCGGCGGCGCCCTCAATTCATTGGACCCTGCTTGTCACTCTCATTGGATTGCCGCTGTTGATGGGATGGATGCTGGGCGCTGCTGCGGCCGGGCCAGCTCAAGGACCGACACAAGTGAAATCAGCAATCATGGTCCCGCCGGCATCGCTGGTTGCACCGCCGTCGGTTGCTCCGTCACGCGATCCATTGCCTGCAGAGAAGACATCGCAAGACGCGGACGCCGCCACGAACCGAAGCGACGCATCCGCACTTCCAGTGCTCAGTTCCCCAGTGCTAATTTTGGAAGATGTCGCCAATGCACTCCTGCTTCGACGAGTTGATCCAGAGTATCCGTCGGAGGCACGAGACCGGCGGATTCAGGGTACTGTAGTGATGAAAGTGATTGTGGGCAAAGACGGATCAGTCGAACGGGTTAGCCGCATCGCAGGCGATTCCCAACTAGCGCTGGCTACCGCCACAGCCATGCGCCAGTGGCGTTTCAACCCTCTTCTTAGGAATGGCCTGGCCACAGGCTTTGAGAGTCACATCACTCTCGATTTCGCACTGCCCTAACAATGCAGGCACGAGCGAGACGCTCGCGCCTACATCTTCTAGCGGAATATCGACGACACGATGCCCCTGACTTTGCCAAAGAAACCACGGTGAGGTGGTTTGTTCTGCCCGTCGGCTGGCGGATCAGGAGGACCCGCCGCATGCGCAAGCGAGCCTGGAGGCGCGGAGGAGCCTAAGGGCAGGTTTTGCACGTCGGCGATTGCGGGCGGTTTCGGCGGCGGAGGAGTCGCGGCGGCACGGTAGACGATCGGAGCTTCCAGGTGCACACGAACTTCATTTGGCCTGGGAGGTGGAAGCGGAGCCGTTTCCGATCCCGGCGCTACTTGCAGAGTTGATACGCTGTTCGGATCCGTATTCCCTGACGATGCCCCGGGCGGTATTGGCCGTGAGGCTTCATCCCGCTGTGCCAAATGCACCGATCGGAGCTGATCGCTGTCGATAGGAGTTGGTGACGCTGAGGCGAGCATGACTGGGACTGGCGGAGCCGGGCAGCCGCAATCTCCCGGCAGCGCGGTTACGACGCCGCGCGCCGAATGCAAGGCGGTATCCGCGGCGTTGATATGTCCGGAGTGGAAAACGGTGCCTTCGCTGGGCTCCAACTGATAGGTTCCATCCCCCATCAGCTCAGAAATGATGGCGGGGGCAGTGTTGCCGGGCAGCCCACGCATGCATGTATCACCTCGGGAGTCCGCGCTGATGGCGTAGTGGAACTCGCCCGGCCCGCGCAAAAGGATGCGAAAATCCGGAGTTTGGATTACATCTGCCGCGTTCTCCAACGTGTAATGCGTTTCCACTGCTCCTGTGCTCATGCCCACCATCAAGTCTGGACCACTTTGAGAGCGGGTCACGGAAACCGTAGTTCCGGGACAGATGTGTATCTCTCCTCCGCGGGCCAGGCGAAGCGTAGTCGTATCTGCGCCTGCGGTCACCGACGCCCCCGAGGCAAGCTTCTCCGCAAACACCAGCGTGCCAGAAGTGGTTGGGCTAACTGGAACTGCTACCGGTTCCTGGGAATGCATAAGAGAAGGAACCGTAGGAGGCGTGGACGTCACTTCTTTTTCTTCCGCATGCAAGCGGACCATAAGACGGTTGCCCGCCACGTCCCAGGTGTAGCTGAGTGGCTTGAGCAGTTCTACCACTACCCGAACCACTGGCGGCGTCATTGGAAATTGAGTCAGGCGAACCGCCCCGATATCTTCGCCGGGGACGTCGACACGCTTATGTTTCACCGATATGCGGGCATTGGGCAGATCAATCATGAGGCGCAGCGGATTTTCGAGCTTGGTAATGGTAGGTGTAAGCGGGCGCGTGGCCGTGATCTCCACTTCAGGCCAGCCTTTTTCAAGAATCACTTTCACCCGCGAGACGGCCGCCGGCTGCTGCTGATCGATGGCTTCGGCAGGAACTTTCGTTCTTGACTTCGATTCCGCCCAACCAGAAGCCCCCGCCATGGCAGTCAGCAGAGACAGCATGGCCACTTTGTGGGCGATGCGAGGTGGGAATGTCATCCAAACCATACCTAAGCAGGTGATATGAAGATTTTACCGACTATGCCTGAACGCGTGGTCACTCCCATCTTAACCATGACCAGTCGTACGAAGGCTTTGACTGTGTTCGGACTGATGTCCAAGCGGGTAGCAATCTCCTTGCTGGTGAGTCCCTGTAACAATAACTCAACTGTCTGATTTTCGCGCGGGGTAAAACCGAACATTTGCGAGGCCTGAGACAACGCATTTTCGCGAAATGGATTTCTTTCCAACAACAACACCGTCGCCTGCTGGAAGCTTTCCGCTTCTTGCGGCTCAAGCGCGAAGGTGCGACAGGTATAACGACGATTCCCCGACTTGAATTCCTTGGTGAACTGTTGTTCCGCCGCGCATTCCGAGATCAGACCCGACCTTACCCGGTCGCTGAGAAAAACATCTAGTCGTTTGATGCGCTCCGGAACTGTCGGGTAAGCTAGGATCTTTACCGCTTCAGAATTGAAGTGAAGCAATTTAAGTTTGCTGTCCACGAGAAGAAGGCCAGCCTGTAACTTTTCGTTACGCATCAAGACAATGCTCCGATCGGCGCAGTTATTGAGCTACAAGGTCGGGGGAAGCCTATTAGGTGACCGCTACGCTCACGACACGTTGCGCTCAGGAGGGAGGGACTGCCGATAGTTTCTACTCCTTTTGGCTTAGTGTCAAGGTGTATTTGTGTTAAATTCCTTGATTCCTTGAGCCTGCGGTGAAATTGACTGGTCCACGCAATCCGGCGCTGGTGGCGGCTTCTCGAGCGGCGGAAAATCGTGTTTTCTGCTCGAATTCGGAAAGAAATGAGTGGTGGCAGCCGGCCGGCAAGTCGAATTCGCGGGACTGCGGTGCAAACAGACGACTTATTTGAAGTCAGTCGCCGTGAATTGTCTATGAAAAGGCGCTCCGTTGTCAGGCAGCGCCGAAGGTCTGGCCCCAGGTCGCGCGGACGCTGCGCAGGAGTGACGGATAGACGACTAGCTTGCGGAACGGGTCGATCAGGGCCATGTAGAGCGGCGTGAAGCGGCCGACACTGCGCACGTAGACGCCGAAATAGAAGCGGTAGGAATGTGCCGTTTCGACGAGAGCGCTTAACGCCGCAGCGTGGGCGGTGCGGTTGATCAGCTCGAGGAGCTGCTCGTTTTCGAAGCGGTACACGATGCGGAAAAGCCCCTCGCGCGTGCCCGCCAGTGCTAGGGATTTGGAGCGATCGGCCGTTGTCAGACGCGTTGCGAAGGGTTCCCACGCGGTTGCGGAAGGCTCGCGATCCAAACCAAGCAGGCGGCCAACGGAGAGACGGATGTTTAGGAGTGCGCGTGCGACTGGCGAAAGTGCGCACCGACGCCCGCTTGCCGTCCGCAAATACTCATCGAGCGTGATGCCGGAGCGCGTCCGCGGCAGATCAACGGCCCAGACGTCGTGGAGCGGCACGCCAGCAAGAAAGTCGTGAACCCGCAGCGGCAGCCGTTCGAACTCTTGCGTCGAGATCTGCGGCATCGCGCCTCCTTCGCCGTCTCGATTCGACCGTTTCAAATCGTTACCAACGCGATAACGCAAATTTCTTGTAGGCAGCCGGACCTGTAAGCCGAATTCCCCCGGTCGCGTTGCAGCCACGTAACTTATTGAATTCGGTGCTACGAGGATTGTCAATGATGTCAACTTTGGTAGTGTCGGCAGGTTTTGTGTCACACCGGCGTCACAGTTCTCTGGTTTCCTGAACTGGGCACGCCTTCGCGAAATCGAGGGGCGTATTGGCACGTGAACGGGTTCGAAGGGTGGAATCGAAGGGTGGAAGGGCTCCGGATCAGGCTCTAGAACACGGCCACGGCAAAGCCAGGCGGTGCCAAAACAACTCTACGAGGTTATCCCTAGTCGAAAGAGGGCTAAGAAAAAAAGTGCTGGGTACGGAACTACGAAGAGACAATTCAGGATTCATCGACACTTGCCACTCAATCCAGCGGTGACGATGCTTGCGATCTGGCTCTGGGGCGGCCCATCGTGGCGGCGTAGAAGCCGGCACATTGCGCTTCGACGAAGGCGTCGAAGCCGTGCTCTCGCAGCAGCTGATTCAACCGACGATAGAAGGGATGACTCGCGGCCGTCGGCAAGTTCGTCGCCGTCACCCACATCGCCGGCTGTCGGTCGCGTTTTCGTTTGCCCAGCGACATGGGCGAAGTGTAGTACGGTTCTCTGGTATGTCGAAGTTAATCTACATCACCAATGCGTCACTCGACGGTTACATCGAGGACAAAACCGGCGCCTTCGATTGGGGCAATCCGGATCAAGTATTCGATTTCATCACTGAGTTAATGCGGCCGATCGGAACCCATCTCCTTGGGCGGCGACTCTATGACGATGGCGCACTGGGATGGGCCGCTGGAGGGCTATCCGCCCGAACACCGTGACTTCGCACGGGTCTGGCAGAAGGCCGAGCAGATCGTCTTCTCACGAACGCTGACACGCGCTCCGACACGCATCGCGCGTGTCGAGCGGGTGTTCGATCCCGAGGCAACTCGGAAACTCAAGCGCGAATCGGCGCACGACATCTTCATTGGCGGCGCCGAACTGGCAGCACTTGCGCTCGAATCCGATCTCGTCGACGAATGTCACCTGTTTCTCCATCCGGTGATCGTCGGCGGCGGAAAGCCGGCATTCCGAACCGCCATACGACAGAATCTCGAATTGCTTGACACGCGACGTTTCTGCACCGGAGCAATCCACTTGCGCTATCGCTTGCGGGACGCTATCCGTAAGGCGTGACTGCCGGGCCGACTTTCACCACGGGCTGCTAGACGATCTCGCGTCGAAAAATGGCGCGAAGATAGGGGTAACTAGAGCAAAGGCGATGAACCGGAAGAATGGCGTTCTGGCAACTGCCAGCGTTGGAGGGGGTGGAAAACCCCAGATCCGGCTCTTAGAGCCCGCCTACGGCAAAGCCAAGGGGCGCCACGGCAAATTCTTTGGGGGGTCCCAACCCCAGATTCGGCGATTCAAGCTCAGAGACTGTACGACCGAGGTGTATGTTGGAAGTGAAGGAGGTCACATGGGCAACGAAACCATGAAATCCCCGGATTCCCTGCCGGAGGAGCCGATATTGAACACGGTCGGACACTGGGGCTTCAAGTGGTATTCAAACTGGCAGCAGGAGTTGCTCTGCTGCTCACGTTGCGGATGGGTCGGTACGGTGAGCCTCGATGATCTGGAAGATCCGACTGCTTGTGGCACCAGTATCGAGTGTCCGCAATGTCACAAGCGAATTGGCGAAGTGCTGTTTCCGAATCTTCACGACACGGAGGAAGCGGCTGCGCAGGGCAACGAAGAAGCGATTCGAGAGCTACCGAAATTTCGGGAGCAAATAGCGCACGCGCAGGCCCGGATCGATAGGTTTAAGCAGGAGAAAATCGAAAGCGTCAACCAGTTGCCGGAACTCAATGGCGAGATGCTTGAGTTCACGTGGGACATCGCGGACGCCGCAGGGGACAAGTACCAAATCATCAGGCTGGGAGATGCTGAGCTTTGGCGGGAACTGGCTTTTTTCGACAGCATTCGGCGATTCAACGAAGTCAAAGGGCTACTCAGGAAGAAGTACGGAAGCAGATTCATAATGCTGAAGCCAACGGAGGCGAGCCAAGAATGGTTGTGCGGTGACAATGCGGGTAGACTGTTCCGGTTGGAGTACACCTAGCTGGCGATTTCTCAGAATGGCGGGACTTGCCGCGACGATCATCGAATTGGTGGCGGCTGAAACGTGACGATGGAGTGCCTATGAAATCAGAGGCAGTAACCCTACCGGTGATTGCTGGCGTACCGCTTGATTGCAGTTTCTGGCACGAAGATGATGGCTGGAGCGGAGTTTGCGAGAAGTTGTCGGTCATCGTTCGTGGCAGCGGCTTTGCAGATGCCAAGATGAACATGGAGACAGCCCTACAAGAGCAATTGGAGCGTGCCCTGCGTGAGTATTTGGGACCAAGTGCGCGGCGGATTGCCTAGCATCTTGTGCTAAGAAAGTTAAGAATTGCGTTCCCGTGAACAGCAAACGCTGCGCGTCCGAATCAGTTGGCGGCAGTCAATTTTGATCAGTCCTCAACGCTCCTTGTCAACGGCTCCATCCCACAGTAATTCTCAGTTGGAGGGGAGTAGGCTGTCCTCTCGCGGAATGTAATTCGGGCGCGCTGGGTTAGCTACTTCCTTGGGGGATGAATATGAAGGGAACGGTCGAGTGCACGAGCTGTCACGCGCACATGGAGTCTGGCTGGGTGCCGGATAACACGCACGCTGGATTGCAGCGAGAAAACTGGTGTCCGGGGGAGCCCCAGCCGAGTTTCTGGACGGGTCTCGCAGTGGAGAAGAGAGATAAGGTCATTCCAGTCACAACATTCCGGTGTCCGAACTGTGGGTACCTGGAATCGTACGCAATCCCGCAAAGCCAGAATGGTGTCTTGGTCTCAGGGAGGAGTTCGAGCCAACGGCAATTAGCTTTTGTGCTGATTGGGCTGGTGGTCCTCCTAATAGCACTTGGAGTTGTTCTCCTAATTCGGCCGAGGTGATCTTCATCCGGCATTTCGCAGAACTCCGCAAGAGTTCGCCCGGCGCAACAATGAGTGTGCACCTGATCTTCCAGCCGGAAGTAGTAGAACAACGCTTCAGAGCGGTCGTGTCGCCCCATCATGATCAGCAGGCCTCCGACGATCGGAATCAAACAGAGCATGGGCGGATGCTTCTGAAATCAATTCACCGTTCACTCTGCGACGCAATTTATTCCTGCGTCGCAGCCTTCGCGCTGAAGATGCCCTTGAAACTTTCGCGGTACTGCAGGAAAACCAAAATCCACAACACGGAAGCGACCAGAGCCGGCGCGATGGTGCCCGGTGACATCGTCAGGTGAAACGCCAGGATGTTGTAGAGCTCCGCAGCCAGCAGTGTCAGTGCAAGTGGCACGAATCGACCGAAGAGCAGCAACAGCCCACCAAACACCTGCCCCGCGAAGAAGAACGCGGCAAAGTGCGATGCGACGATGGCGCCAAAAAACTGTAACGCCAGCGGATTCGTCGGCGGCGGTTGGTGGATAAAGTTGAGAAATCCGTTCAACCCAAAGACCGTAAACATCAGGCCCAGTAAGTAGCGAGCAACAATTGAAGTAGTTTTCATGAGTGTCCTCTCTTAGAAGGTCTGCGCGTGCGTCTGCACGGCTTGAAGGTGTGGTGCGAGAAATGTGTTCCGGTCCTTCCCCTGGTTCAGCGCGCTGGTCCCACCTGCGGTGAGGAAGGTCGCGTCCGTCACGCCAAGAAAACCAAATACGGACCGCAGATACGGCTCCACGAAATTAAACGAGGCCATCCGCGTCTGGGCGTCGTAGATCCCACCCGTTGCGATGATGAAGGTTGCCTTCTTGCCGGTGATCAGGCCCTTCGGCCCTTTCTCACTGTAGGAAAAGGTCCTGCCCACGCGCGCAATCTGGTCAATCCAGAGCTTGAGAACCGAAGGCACGCCAAAGTTATGCATCGGGACGCCGATGACGTACTCATCGGCCTGCTCCAATTCGGCGAGCAGCGAGTCGGAGAGCGAGAGCAATTCCTTCTGCTGCGGAGTGCGGGCCTGTTCCGGCGTGTAGACGGCACCGACCCATTCCGCATTGATTGGCGGTATGGCGGTTGCGTTGAGGTCTCGGTCAATGACCTTTCCGTCCGGGTGCGCAGCCTTCCATTGAGTGACGAACGCAGCGGTTAGTTCGCGGGAGACTGACCGGCCGTAAAGTGGGCTGGAATCAATATGAAGCAGCGTCGACATTGAGAATTCCTCCTGCACGACATATGATTAATAAGCGACATATGTCGATTCAGGAAAATAAACAAGTGTCGCTTTAGTCCGTAAAGGGGTATGCTTTCATCAATATAGAAATGGCCCAGCTTCTCCAACCCGAGACAGAAACGACGGATCCGCGCATCCTGCGGAGCCGCCGCATGCTCATGGAGGCGCTGGCCAGGCTATTAAGTAAGAAAGAGTTCGAAGACGTCTCTGTGCAGGAAATCGCTGACGAGGCCACGTTGAACCGGGCCACCTTTTACCTGCACTATGCGGACAAGAACGCGTTGCTGCACGCCATGACGGAATCCCGCTTCCGCGATCTGATCGAGCGCCGGGCCATAACTTTTACCGATTGCAATGGAGCATTGCGCGCGATCGCACTCGGCGTGTGCGACTATCTTGCGGAGAGCACTGGTTGTCCCACCCAGTTGTCGCGGATGGTGCTCGAAGGCTCGATCATTCCTATCGTTGAGGATATGTTCAAGGAAGGACTTGCCCATCATGGAATGGCTCCCGGTGCGGACCCGTCACTCCCCGCGACCACCGCTGCCTGGGCCGTTTTTGGAGCCGCACGCCGCTGGTTCCAGACTCCCAATCGCATCCCCGCGGAAGAGATGGCAGCCAGGATTGAAACCATGGTGAGCCCGATTCTTTTCGGCGCCTCACAATAGCAGAGCGGAGAACAACCAGTAGCAGGCGTTATCATCGTGTAGGAGAGATGATTTCGGCGTCTTGCCTCTGCCTTTGTCGCGACACAGGCCGGACGATCGCTGTTTCGCCGCATCAGAATCTTTTAATTCTTTGCACTGATCAGTTCTTTTTCGGTGGGTTTCGATGGGTTTGATAAGTCCGGAGCCCTTATCTTTAACAATGCACCGAGCGCGCCCTTAGATTTCCAGGAGCTCGCAAGAGCCAGCGGTGTGGCAAGACAGTCACTCACTCTCGAACTCAAAGGGTCGCCCTTAGGGCCTGAAGATTCTGCGATTTCCTCCGTAACTAACAAGTCCTTTCGTATACCCATTGCGCATCCAATCCTGAGTTTGAGAAGCTTCTCCAGAATATCCGGGGGGTGGCTTGACAGAGGAGGATGAATGGCGCAGGTATGGTTAGTCACCGGCAGCTCTCGTGGTCTGGGTCGTGCAATTGTTGAAGCGGGCCTCGCTGCGGGCAATAAAGTGTTGGCGACAGCTCGGGACATTAAGTCGCTGGCTGATCTGTCGGAACGATATGGAGATCAGGTCAAGCTCTTCGCAATGGATGTGACCGACGAAGCAGCAGCAGCAAACGCGGTAATGGCGGCGGTCGATGTATTTGGCTCGCTGGATGTGGTCATTAACAATGCGGGATATGGCAATCTTTCGTCCGTCGAAGACACGCCTCTATCGGAATTCCGGGCACAGATCGAAACGAACCTCTTTGGAACGATTATTGTGACGAAGGCAGCTCTTAGGTATTTTCGCGACAAAGAAAGCAGGCCAGTTCATTCAGTTTTCATCGGTGGGCGGAAGGATTGGCCCTCCGGGACGTGGGCCTTATTCGGCGGCGAAGTGGGGTGTCGAAGGCTTCTCCGAGGTGCTTTCGCGCGAAGTGGCACCGCTCGGCATCAAGGTCACCATCGTTGAACCCGGTGGCTTTCGCACAGACTTCGCGGGCAGTTCGACCGAACTTAGCGAAGGTCATCCTGAATACGATTCGACGGTTGGAGCTACCGCAAGATTTCAGCGGAACTACAACGGCAAGCAGCCTGGTGACCCCAAAAAGGCAGCTCAGGCGATCGTCCAGTTGACGCAAGAACGGAACCCTCCGTTGCGACTCTTGCTCGGCAGCGATGCGTACGCCGCCGCGGAGAAGAATGATCTTGCGCGATTAGAGGAAGCACGAATTTGGAAGAAACTCAGCGTCTCCACCGATTTTGAGACGAAGTGAAGAAGCAGCAGACATTGAGCAGGAGAATCCCAACCGCGCCAAGGTAGTCAGTGGTTCGACTTGGACTGGATTCAGGAGCCCAGATCTGACTTTGCCGAGATGATTTGGACTCTAATGGCTCTTCTGACGCTCAACAGTGAACTCCGCGAAAAACATCGAAAGACTCGACAGTTGAATCAGATCGCATAACCCGAAAGGTTGGCGGTTCAAATCCGGCCTCTCCAACCAGAAACTATTCTGCCTCAAGAGGTTCCGAACACCCTGCAACCATCCGAATTGACAGTCGCCCGCCGCAAGTTCTCGATCTCGCGAGCCTGACCCAGTCCGATGCAATCGATGACTTCCTACAAGCCGACATTCCGGTACTAATCTGTCGTCGGCGATCCATCCGCTGACAAGAACGGATAAGGCCGGACTGCTGGGTTCGCAAAAGCAGTCCGCAGGTATCCAACGGCGCGTCAGCCACGTTTTCCATCCAAGCGAAGACCTTATTCCTTCGACGAGACCGGCGCAGTTCCACTGTCGATGAAGGTGTAGAACACCGCAACGCGGCCGTCGCGTTCCTCCAGAACGTCCGTACCGGTATAGCGGAACGGTTGGTCAGGAAGTCCGCTCCCCCAACGGCACATCCCGACATTGTGCATCGTGCGAATATCGCCAATTACCTTGTAGCGGTACTCCGGGATCCGCTTACGAATTTCCGACGCTGCCTCATTGATCGCCGCAATGCCGACCAGGCGGCCACCCGGGTGTATCCATACGCAATCTTCCTTATAAGCATTGCGTATCATGGCTTCGCGCTTCACTGGATCAAGCTCGATGAAGATTTCATCGAAGTTGTGGTGCATCAGTTCTGCAACTGTCATATTCTCTCCCTTGTTTTTCTTTGCCAGTGTAACGATCTTTCCTTTGACCTTCACGGCCTTCTTCCTCCTGGCATTTCTCTCAAAATACTTATAAGGAACAGAGAGTGGCTTGTACGAAACGGCTATCATAGTAGGAAAACGCTATGGGCGAGAGCCGCAAAAGGAGGACGACAGATGCAGGTTTCTGAGGGATCGGACACATTTGAGTTTCGTTCTCCGCATGGTATGAAGGCGGCGCACAGCAGACTTCGAACCTTCGCGGGCATCGCGGTTCGTCACCTGCAGCATTTCAACTACCCAGGCCGTGCCTGGCACGATCTGTCGGGTCCGCAAGACACTCTCACAGTTGTGCTCGCGGAGATCGGCGGCAGATGTGAGGCCCGCACAAATCTGTATCGTCCCGTTGCCCTGGAACGTCAACGGCCTAATCACATCAGTTTTGTCCCGGCAGAGATGAGGGTCTGGGGCTATACGGACAACATGGAGTCTGTACGCGAACTTCGCCTGAGCTTCGACAGGAAATCTCTGGGAGATTGGTTGGGCACCGATCTGGACCCGGGCAAAGCAGGAAATCCTGAGCTGATGTTTCATGACAAGAGAGCGGTCGAGTGCGCGCGACTCCTTGCTGCAGAATGTGACGCATCTGTCCCGAGTATAGGATTGTACGGAGAAGGGCTCACGATCGCCCTCCTGAGCGCCTGCTTCCAGCGGCGACCCCAAAAAGAGAACTCAGGACTATCGGTCTCACAACTCCGTCTCGTTCTCGACTTCATCCACGAGAATCTCGATTTATCCGTTTCTGTTTTCCAGCTTGCCCGTCTGGTCGACCTGTCATCCTCGCAATTTGCGAGGATGTTCAAGGCGTCTACAGGAGTATCCCCGCATCGCTATCAACTGAACACCCGGATAGGCAAAGCGCAGGAGCTACTGCTGATGAAAGGAGAGAGTCTTTCCATGGTGGCTGCGGCAACAGGTTTTGCAGATCAGAGCCACTTCACGCGGACGTTCAAGAGGGTCACTGGAGCTACACCACACGAGTGGCATCGGAATCGCACCCCCTAGAGGATGCGATATGAAACTTATGAGACAAGGTCGCGTTTCTCATACCGCCGCGGTTTTGCAACTCCCGCAGAGCGCGTTGATCGCCCGGTCCTAGGCCGGCAGCCTGTATGAGGGTGAAAAGACTTGCCCCCAGAAGGTAGGGTAAGATTCATCAAATTTGGAGCTTCTATTGCCAATGGTGCATTTTCTAATCATTCTTGCGCTTTCTATCGGGTTAATTGCCGCGTTGGGTGGCTGGAGCCGAGATCGAAGACTCCTCTCCGAATCTCGTAAGCGTTCGCAGGATCGGGACGCTGAGGGAACATCCGCACTTGAAAAAGCGAATAAAGATCTAAAAGCTTCGAAAGCCGATTTGCAAAGAAGATGGCAGTACCTTGCAGAGGCGCAAAGGCTGAGTCACTCGGGGACTTTCGGATGGAAGGTGCAGAGCGGTGAACTCGTTTGGTCTGACGAAACCTACAAAATTCTGGGTTTCGCACGAGAAACCAATCCTACGCTTGATCTGGTATTCGACAGAGTTCACCCTGAGGACCGGGACCGCCTCCAAGAACTCAGGAATCGTGCCACTCAGAACGGCATTGACCTGGATGTTGAACACCGAATTCTCTTGCCTGACGGGGTCATCAAACATGTTCATGTAGTTGCACATGCCGGAAGAGACAACTCCGGCAACCTCGAATATGCCGGTGTAGTAACAGACATCACCGAACGCAAACGTGCCGATGACGAGCGTGAGGCACTGTCCCGGAGCCTTCAAGAAAGCAAAGCAAGACTTGAAGAAGCTCAAAGTGTCGCCCATGTCGGCTATTGGGATTGGGATCTTGAGACGGGCGAGATCATCTGGTCCGACGAGACCTATCGAATATTCGGATTCAAACCGCAAGAACGCACTATGGACATTGAAACGGTTAGAGGTCTCATCCACCCCGATGACCGAGAGGCCCTCTACAGCACAGTAGACGAGGAGGTTGCTGTCGGCGTACATCCCGTTCACCAACATCGGATCGTCCGTCCAAGTGGAGAAGTGCGTACCGTTCAGTCCATTACCTCGAAGCTCTGGAAGACGACAGATGTGGGACCGGAGGATGGGATTTCCAGAGAGCACAACAGACTTTTCGGCACCGTTCAAGACATAACGGAATTGAAACAGGCGGAAGAAGCAAGTCACGCCTTGTCTCGCGATCTTCAGGAGAGCAAGGATTGGCTCGAAGAAGCCCAGCGTGTTGCTCACCTGGGCTACTGGGTATGGGATCTAGAGACGAATCAGGTGATTTGGTCTGCGGAGACCTATCGCATTTTTGGGCTGGTTCCGAAGAGCGGTTCCTTTGACGTTGCGGTTGTGCGCGAAATGACCCATCCCGATGACAGGGAAGCTGTATTTGCGACGGCTAAAAAGGCGATTGATACTACGACACGCGCCGACTGTGAGCATCGAATTTTTCGTCCCGATGGGGAGATGCGGGTAGTTCATAGCTTGGGTGATGTGAGAAAAAATTCACAGGGCCGAATTCAAATGTTCGGCACGACCCAGGACATAACCGACCGGAAACGTGTAGAGGAAGATCGCCAGGCGTTATCAAACGCTTTACAGCAAAGTAACGCGAGGCTTGAACAAGCTCAGAAATTGGCGCACATCGGGCACTACGAGTGGGATCTCATCGAGAATCACGTTACGTATTCTGAAGAGCTTTGCCGTATCTGGGGAATACCGCCGGTGAAAGACTCTTTTGACGTGAGTGCGATTTTTGAAAGAATTCATCCGGAGGATAGGGAAAAGGTCTCCCGCGAGGCTGCCGAAGCCATTAGCAACGGGATTCATGCCAAGTCGGAACATCGAATTGTGCTTCCCAGTGGTGAAGTGCGCGTCATCCTGGGTCTTGGAACTGTAAAGAGAGATGCATCGGGAAAAGCCTATGAGATGTTCGGGAC
Source organism: uncultured Acidobacteriota bacterium (assembly GCA_963696025.1). GTDB lineage: Bacteria > Acidobacteriota > Terriglobia > Terriglobales > Acidobacteriaceae > JABCYV01. The sequence goes on along the minus strand of CAVOII010000007.1, from coordinate 8,418 downwards.
CGGTCAGGACATCACCGAGCGAAAACTAGCAGAACAGGCTCTGCGACAAAGCCAGTTTTATCTGAGCGAAGGGGAACGCCTTGCCCACATCGGGAGTTGGGCGTCGACAGATTTGGGCATTCGTTGGTCAGAAGATTTGAATATCTACTGGTCTGACGAGGTCTACAAGATTTTCGGGTTCGATTCCAAAAATGGAACTCCGAGACTTCAGCAGTTCTTGAGTGCGGTTCATCCCCAGGACCAAGCCTCGTTGACAGCAACGATGAAGAAGCTGCATGAGGAGCACTGTGGCTGCGACGTTACGAACCGGATAGTTCGGCCCGATGGCGAGATTCGATACGTCAGGTGCGTCGGCATTCCAGTCGTAGAAGATGGAGTGTTTAAGGGATACCGCGGTACCACAATCGACGTTACAGAGCAGGAGCTGCTGACGCAGGAATTGCGGCGGGAACAGGCATACCTCGCGGAAGCGCAACGGCTGACTCACACGGGTAGTTGGGCAGCCAATTTCGTCACAGGGCAGAATTTTCATTTATCGGACGAAACAGTTCGGATGCATGGCTTCGATCCTAGTGAGAAAGCTATTCCATTCGAACGCTTTTTCAACACCGTTCATACAGAGGACCAACCAGCTGTCAGAGCGGCGCTGGAGAATGCTACTCGCACAGGAACGGATTACGACATTGAATATCGGATTTGCCGTGCCGACGATGGCGAGATCAGATTCTTTCGTTCCTTAGGACATCACCATCCCTCCGGAGAAATGGCTGACTATGTCGGCACCACGATGGATATAACGGAACAAAAGCATGCCGAGCAGGAGCGCGAAAGGTTGCGGCAGCTCGAGGCTGATCTGGCGCACATCAACCGGATTAACATGATGGGGGAACTGGCCGCCGCACTGGCACATGAAATCAAACAGCCCATTGCCGCTTCGATCACAAGCGCGAATGCACTCTTGCGATGGTTGGCACATAATCCACCAGACCTGGAAAGGGCGCGAGCAGCAGCAACTCGAATTGAGCAGGACGGAAACCGTGCGGCTGATGTTATCAACCGTTTGCGGTCCTTCTACAAGAAAGGCACTCCTCCGCAACGCGAGAGCATTAAAGTCACAGACATCATTCGAGAAATGACCGTTCTGCTCGGGGATGAAGCCCTTCGGCACGCCGTAACCATTCGTTCTGAACTCGAAGAAGATGTGCCTGATATCCTGGCTGATCGGGTGCAACTTCAACAGGTGTTCATGAACCTGATGCTGAATGCAATCGAGGCTATGAAAGACACCGGAGGCGAAATGACGATCAGGTCCGGACTGAATCAGGAAGGTCAGCTACTCATTTCGATCAGCGATACGGGCGTAGGATTACCGGCGGCGAGTAGCGAAAGAATTTTCGATGCGTTCCACACGACAAAGCCACAGGGAACGGGCATGGGTTTGGCCATTACACGCTCCATCGTCGAGTCTTACGGAGGTCGAGTGTGGGCCAAGCCCAACGAGAGGGCGGGCGCAATCTTCTATCTGACTATCCCCATCGAAGCTGAGGCGCATGCATGAAATCAGCGGCCGTTCCCACCGTTTTCATCATTGACGATGACCGCAGCATGCGTCAGGCGATCCAGGACCTCGTAGAGTCCGTTGGGCTCCGCGCCGAGGCTTTTGCAACCGGCCGGGAGTTTATTAGCAGGCAACACACGGGTGACCCCAGTTGTTTAGTTCTGGACGTAAGACTGCCTCAGCTGAGCGGACTCGATTTCCAGCGGCAGTTGGCCGAGGCCGGCATTCAGATTCCTATCATCTTTGTTACGGCGCACGGCGACGTCCCCATGTCTGTCAGGGCATTGAAGTCGGGTGCCGTGGAGTTTTTAACGAAACCATTCAGGGATCAGGATCTGCTAGACGCAATTCAGCAAGCCCTCCAGAGAGATAGCGCCGCCCGCGAACAACAGGCGGAAATCCACGATCTGCGGGACCGTTATCAGGCATTGACTGCGCGAGAGCGGGAAGTTATGACTCTCGTGGTTTCCGGAATGCTGAATAAGCAGATTGCCTCTGAAATCGGAGCCAGTGAGGCCACTGTAAAAATCCACCGAGGCCACGTAATGGAGAAGATGGAGGCCGCGTCGTTGGTGGAGTTGGTCCGTATGGCGGACAAGCTCAAGCTCGCTCCCCGTAGATAGCCTCGCCAACTTTTTAGCCGATCGAGTTATTCCGCCCGTTTCTCACTTCTAGTCGACTACCACCTAAGTAGTAGTTGGCGCGACTAAGGCCTGATTGTGCCCCCGTTGTAACGGCTCTACATTTCTCCGCATGAGTATCGGGCACAACTCAAGGCTCGTAGCAATCGTTGACGACGACGAGTCAGTTCAGCGTGCCCTCCAAGATCTGATTGAGTCTGACGGCCTGTCCGCGTTGTGCTTCGGCTCCGCGGAACAATTCCTGGACTCCGAAGCTCGAAACAAGGCCGCGTGCCTGATCGCCGACGTTCGCATGCCGGGTCTGACCGGTCTTGAACTGCAAGCAAAGCTCAAAGCCGAGCGATGCCCAATACCAGTCGTCTTCATCACTGCGCATGGCGATGCCGAGATGCGGATTCACGCCATGCGTGAGGGGGCAGTGGAGTTCTTAAGCAAACCGTTCGACGACGCAGTCCTTTTAGAAATCGTTCACACCGCTCTCAAGAGGTCCGGTAATGACTGAGCAGGCCCACAGTGCAATACGGGAAAATGCCGAAACTCGCTACGCGACTTGCCAGCATTTCCTCAAGATCTTTGTCGAGGATATGCAGGGGCTTTATCAGCTCTCGTTTCTTCTCACGGGAGATCACCAGAAGGGAGAAAAGTGTTTTGTCGCAGGCATGGAAGCTTGTGCCAAGGAGAACCGGGTGTTTCGGGAATGGGCACGCACCTGGGCGAAGCGTGTGATTGTGCAGAATGCAATTCGTGAACTTCAGCCTCGGCCAAGCCATTCTGACTCGTTCGAGCAGTTCCCAACTGCTTTCTCTCACAAAAAAGATCCAATCGAACGTTTCGATTTGGACGCTGTGCTAGGGCTTGCGGATTTCGAGCGGTTTGTCTTTGTGCTGTGCGTTCTGGAGTGCTATCGGGAGTACGAGTGTGCTCTGCTTCTCGGCTGTTCAGCTTCCGAAGTTCGCGAAGCCCGAACTCAGGCAATTCAGGAGTTAGCTAAGTTTCAGCCGAATGTTTTCAGCGTGTATGGAGACCGCGGGCGCGGCGAGTGGGCAGAAGCGCTCAAGGCGTAAGGGATCTCGACATGTAGGCACTTGTAGTCGGTCGATTGTTCGACCTCCAGCGCAAGCATCAGTCCGGCAGAACTGCGGTTGTGAAATGGGTGGCGCGGGATTGACCAACTGGTGTGAAGGCGGTTTTAGGAACAACTGATATGGACAAGAAAAGCAGAGCGGAGTTAGTCACGTGGCACTGCCAGTGCCTCTCTGAAATGCAAATGCCACACCGTCATTGTCCAGAAGGCATTGACAGCCTCCCTCGCGGCGCTGCATCTCGGCTCGTTCTGGCTCTCTTGCTGGTGTCGGTATCTTTCGCAGTGGGTTGCGGTAAGACGATTGCAGCACCTGCTGTTCCGGTTCCCGAGGTGGAAGTCGCCAGCGTAGTTCAGAAGGATGTTCCAATCTTCAGCGAATGGGTTGCGACGCTCGATGGCTACGTAAACGCGCAGATCCAGCCCCAGGTGACGGGATACATCATCCGGCAAAGCTACAAAGAAGGCTCTTTTGTCCGCAAGGGTCAGATTCTTTTTCAAATTGACCCGCGTCCCTTTCAAGCTGTCCTCGAACAAGCGAACGCTCAAGTGGCGCAGGCTCAGGCACAACTCGCTAAGACTGCAATGGATGTCGACCGGGACACCCCGCTCGCCAAAGAACGAGCCATTGCGCAGAGCCAGTTGGACAACGACATTCAGGCCAACCGGGCGGCGAAGGCGGCGGTCAAGGCCGCCGAGGCGCAAGTGGAGCAGGCCCAGCTGAACCTCGAGTTCACGGAGGTGAAATCGCTGGTCGATGGCATCGCCGGAATTGCTCAGGTGCAAATCGGTAATCTTGTCAATCCGATGACAGTCCTCACGGCGGTCTCACAAATAAATCCCATTAAGGCTTATTTCTCAATCAGTGAGCAGGAGTACATCCACTTCGCTGACAAGATTAATGCCGACGCGCAAAAAGAGATTCCTTCCAACGGGCCGCCATTTGAGCTGATTTTGGCGGATGGCTCCGTCTATCCGCACAAAGGAACTGGCCTGCTTGCGAATCGCCAGGTGGACGTAAGCACAGGCAGTATTCAGATCGTTTGCTCCTTTCCCAACCCGCAAAACTTCCTTCGCCCCGGCCAGTTTGGAAGGCTGCGGGCAGCGCCAGAAGTCAGGCGCGGCGCGCTGCTCGTGCCGCAAAAAGCCGTGAGCGAACTGCAGGGAAGTTACCAGGTCGCAGTCGTCGACGCAGACAACAAGGTGAGCATCCGGGCGGTCAAAGCCGGAGACCGTGTCGGACCCATGTGGATCGTCGAAGGTGGAGTCAAACCAGGCGAACAGGTAGTCGTCGAGGGACTGCAGAAGGTCCAAAACGGCGGCACCGTGAAAATCGAACAGCCACAGGCGAAAGGCGATTGACCCGTGTCCAAGTTTTTCATCAACCGGCCCATCGTAGCCATGGTCATCTCGATCCTGATGGTGATCGTGGGAGCAGTCACCGTCGCCACGCTTCCCGTGGCTCAATTCCCCAACATCGTTCCACCGGAAGTTCAAGTGCTCGCAACCTATGTGGGGGCGGATGCACAGACCATCGAGCAGTCGGTGGCGACGCCGGTCGAGCAGCAGATGAGCGGCGTGGACAACATGAACTACATGTATTCGCTGAACTCCACAGCCGACGGCCTGATGCGCCTCATCGTGGACTACGACGTGAAGACCGATCCGAATACCGATCTGATGCTGACGCAGATGCGACAAACGCAGGCCGCCTCGCAACTGCCGTCCGATGTCGCGAACTACGGCGTCACCGTGCAAAAGACCGTGACCGCTCCGCTGATGCTGGTCACACTCTATTCGCCGAACGGCACCTACGATGCGCGCTTCCTCGCCAATTACGCGTACATCAATCTGGCCGACCAGATCAATCGTTCCTACGGAATCGGGAGTGTGCAGATTTTTGGCGCCGGCCAATATGCGATGCGCCTCTGGGTGAAACCAGACCGGCTGGCGAAACTGGCCATCACGGTTCCCGAGATTGTTTCGGCCATCCAGTCACAAAACGCCGTCAACCCTGCGGGTCAAGTGGGCAGCGAACCGGTCCCCAAGGGGCAGCAGTTCACCTATACCGTGCGGGCACGGGGCCGCATGACATCTCCCGAAGAGTTCGGAAATATCGTCGTGCGCGAATCGCCAACGGGGGCCATCGTTCGCGTCAAGGACGTCGCGCGCGTGGAACTCGGTGCGCAGAGCTACAACATGGTGAGCCGCCTGGATGGCAAGGCGGCGGCCATCGTTGCGGCGTACCAGTTGCCCGGTTCAAACGCAGTGCAAGCGGCCAACGATATCAGGAAGCTCATGGCCGACCTCAAGACCCGGCTGCCCCAGGACATGGAATACGCCATCTCCCTGGATACGACGGAGGCCGTGAGCGCTGGCATGAAGGAAATCGTACTCACGCTGGTCATCGCCATCGTCCTGGTTCTCATCGTCGTTTTCGTATTTCTGCAAGGCTGGCGCGCGACGCTGATTCCGCTGCTGGCTGTGCCCGTTTCCCTTGTCGGCACGTTCATGTTTTTTCCCCTGTTCGGATTCTCGATCAACACGCTTTCGCTGTTCGGATTGGTGCTAGCGATCGGACTGGTGGTGGACGATGCCATCGTCGTTGTCGAAGCGGTGGAGCGACATATTGACGAGGGTCTCACGCCAAAAGCCGCCGCACTGAAAGCGATGGAGGAAATCTCCGGTCCGGTCATTGGCATCGCGCTGGTTCTTTCCGCCGTATTCATTCCGACTGCCTTCATCCCCGGAATCACCGGACGTCTCTACCAGCAATTTGCCGTGACCATCGCATTGTCCGTTATTTTGTCCGCATTCAACGCGCTGACGCTGAGCCCGGCGCTGGCCGCGTTGCTGCTGCGTCCAAAGACCACTTCCCGCGGACCGCTCGCAGCATTTTTCAGCTGGTTCAATCGTGTCTTCGCGAATGCCACGGAATGGTATGTCCGGGTTTGCGGCTTCCTGATTCGCAAGAGCGCAATCCCGCTCCTTCTACTGGCAGCCTTCGCGGTTGCCGCGGCCTGGTTCGGGGGAAAAGTCCCATCAAGTTTTCTTCCTGATGAGGATCAGGGCTACGTCTACGTAAACGTTCAGCTTCCGACTGCCGCGTCTCTTCAGCGCACCGACGATGTGGCCGCGAAAATCGAAAACATTCTGGCCCACACACCCGGTGTTGAGCATACGACCAGCGTCGTTGGATTCAGCCTGCTCAGCTTCGTGCGCACCAGCTACAACGCCTTCTTCTTCGTGACGCTGAAGCCCTGGGACGACCGGAAATCGCGCGCGGAGCAACTCCAGGCCATCAAGCAACGAATCAATGCGGATCTGTCGTCGCTGCCGGAAGGGATTGCCTTCTCCTTCTCTCCGCCGGCCATCCCCGGTATTGGAACGTCTGGCGGATTCACGTTCGTGCTGGAGGACCGGGCCGGCAAGGACCTCGAGTTTCTGTCGTCGAATCTCAAGACCTTCCTCACCGAAGCTCGGAAACGCCCTGAACTTGCGGGACTCAGCACCACTTCTCTTTCGAGCGTGCCGCAGCTGTACGCGGACGTGGATCGCGAAAAAGTCATGAAGCAGGGTGCCTCCGTCAGGGACGTGTACCAAACGCTGCAGGCCTTCATGGGCGGCTACTTCATCAACTACTTCAACCGATTCGGCCGGCAATGGCAGGTCTACATCGAAGCCGAAGGCGACTATCGCACCCAGGCGGAAAATGTTGGCCAGTTCTACGTTCGCAACGACAGAGGCGGAATGGTTCCTCTGTCGTCGATGACACGCTTCGAGTCGCGCGACGGACCGGAATTCACCATGCGCTTTAACGAATATCGTGCTGCCCAAATCAATGGCGCCGCCGCTCCCGGGTATAGCGCAGACCAGGCCATGGCTGCCCTCGAAGATGTTTTCCGGAAGACGATGCCGCACGAGATGGGTTTCGACTACCTCGGCATGTCCTTTCAGGAAAAGAAAGCCCAAGAAGGAATTCCGCCAGCCGCGATTTTCGGTTTTTCTCTTCTATTCGTCTTTCTGATCCTCTCGGCACTCTATGAAAGCTGGTCTCTCCCCTTCAGCGTGCTTTTGAGTACTCCAATCGCGATTTTTGGAGCGTTTGCGGTTTTGTGGCTGAGGCGCACAATTCTAGCCGCTTTCCTGCCAACTTACATGGTGCAGATCGAAAGCGACGTCTACTCGCAAATCGGTCTCGTGATGTTGATCGGCTTGGCCGCGAAAAACGCAATCCTGATTGTGGAGTTCGCGAAAGAACAATATGAGCACGGCAAATCCTTGCCTGATGCGGCCCTGGAGGGGGCGCGCCTGCGGCTTCGCCCAATCTTAATGACCTCTTTCGCCTTCATCTTGGGCGCAGTCCCGCTGTGGACTGCTTCCGGCGCTGGAGCCGTGGCACGCCAGATCATGGGTACGGCGGTCATCGGCGGGATGTTGGCTGCGAGCCTCCTCGGTATTTTCTTCATCCCTGCCGTCTTCTACCTCGTCGAGAAGTGGTCCGGCGCAGGCAAGAGGAGCGAACCGTTGGCTTCCCCCACAATTGCTCCAGCGGAGGGTGATTGACATGAAACTCCGCGTTCTCTTGCTGAGCGTCGCCGCCCTTCTGACTACCGGCTGCACTATGGGTCCGAGATATAAGAGACCCACTGTCGCGGTGCCTGGTTCATACCGCGGGGAGGCTCCCGGACAGCAAGCGCAACCGCAAAACACGGCGCCACCGATAGTCCCACTTGGAGAGGAACCGTGGTGGAACATATTTCAGGATGAACAGCTTCGCACGCTGATCCGCACTGCACTAAAACAGAATTACGACTTGCGTATAGCGGCGTCTCGGGTTCTCGAAGCTCAGGCGCAGCTCGGGATCACACGCGCCGATCAATTTCCAACGCTGAGTGGCGGAGGGGCGATTGCCGATGTCCGTTCGTCTCAATCTAAGTTGGTTCCAGAATTTGAAACCAGCACAGGTCAAGTGAATGTTTCGGCCGCTTGGGCGCTTGATTTCTGGGGTCAGTTTCGCCGCGCCACGGAAGCCGCGCGAGCCAATCTGCTTGCGAGTGAATGGGCCCGTCAGGAAGTCGTTTCGACTCTCGTGGCGAATGTAGCCAGCGCATACTTCCAACTACGAGCGCTGGATC
>CAVOII010000006.1:0-457600 GCA_963696025.1 uncultured Acidobacteriota bacterium | reverse complement strand
GACCGAACTGAAACTGCTTAGAACTGTCCGTTTTCTGGACAAAGAGAAGGGCGCAGCCGATAGACGTTCTGATCCAGGCAGGAAAGATTTTGGTAGTGGGTCAGTTTGATTTCCACAGCCGTCAATGCAGATCTTCTAGGAAACTTAAGGCGGCCCGAATTGCGGCTTCTTCATTCTTTTCACCCACCCACGGGAAGTCGGGGATGCATTTCCACCCATCGCGCTTTTCGGAGTACGCTTGAGCAATCCAGGGAGATTTAGGATTGGAGTAGCAGTATAGAACTTCTACCCGGTAAGTAGCTCTTGCAATAACAAATTCCAACGTTCGACGAAGCTCACATTGCACGGTGATCTTTTTGAAGTCAGGAAAGATCTTTGATATTTTCATGCTGCTTTTCTCCCAGCGCCTTTAGAATAAGCCCCTTGTCAATGCGCTTGGCGGCAAATAGCGATTCTGGCATCAAGGCTACATTTCTTCGCTCTCCAATTGTGGTCAGACAGGCCAGCTTCCACGGCGGGCCCTCACCCGCTGCGTGTGCCTTGGCTAGACGAACAAAGGCGAAAGCATATCATGCCCCGATGGATGAAGGCCGCAAGCGAGTGCTGGCAATTGTTGCAGGAATCCTTGTGGCTCGTCACTTGAAGAATCCCGAAGACCTCCGCGACAGTAGGCCAAGTCCAAGAACCGAGTCACTGGTCGCCGCTACTGTTCAATGGGCGGAAAGAATCATGCGAAAAATCGACAGCCTGTTCCCACCATCAGGGAAGGTCTGAAGATCGTGACGCTACCAGATCCTGTTCGGTTTCCGGAACAAACAAGGAATTCTGCATTGAAACTCGGGTGAATCGGTTAGGTTCGTGTCGAAAGCATCCGACAGCAGTCACACAACCGGCATCTGAACGCCCACTAGAGGTGACAGATGCCGTTATTCCCTTAAGTTCTAAGCTGCTTCGTAGGCAGGGAGCTTTGGCTCATGCTGGAGATTCAGACCAAGCACTTACAACCAGACGTTGTCATCTTGGAAATAACGGGAAGAATCACTGGCAAGGAGTGCCAGCAACTGGAATCTGCCACTCTGAGAGCCTCGTGCGTGAAAAGCAGAAAAAGATTATCTTTGACCTAACCGGCGTGACACATATTGACAGTACTGGAATTGCGATCATCGTGGCGTCTAGAGTTGCGACTGACAGGTGCCAACAAGCATCTGGAACAGATATTGAAGACGACCAATGTAGATAGACTTGTCGCATCGTATCCAAAGGCGGCAGATGCGGCCGTAGGCTTTTAGGCGAGGTTGAGCTTTCTGTCCGCTGTCCAGACAAAGAAAAGGGCGCAGCCCATCGGCCACGCCCTGACTTTTTATCTGGTCCGGGAGGAATTGAAGGCGAGGCCCCTCTATTCAAGCCGACCGCTTCGCATTGACTTGCCCATGCTCACCTTTAGGATGCCCCTCCTGACGAGAGTCCCTCAACAAATCCCAGGATTCGGTGACCGCGCAGTTCGTTGACTTGCTCATAACACCGTTCTACCATGCTCTTCCGTCGGTGCGAGGCCACACCTACATGCGCCTCCCCCCGTTATATGCCACTAAAGATGGAGACAGACATTTCGGGCGACGTGGTCATTCTGTATTGCGCCGGACGCCTTGTGTTTGGCGACGAGACCGCCGCTTTCCGCGACAGGGTAAAACAAATCCTCTTGGGCACCCAGCAGATTGTCGTCAACCTCAGCGGAATAGAGTACATCGATAGCGGGGGCATAGGCACGCTGGTTGGGATGCTTGCATCAACGCGGAAGCGGAACCCGCACGGTGAGATCAAATTAGTCCGTCCTAATCAGCGCGTGGCTGACTTGCTTCAACGGACGAGATTAAACACGGTTTTCAAATCGTACGACAGTGACGGGGAGGCGGTTACGGCCTTCCGCACGAATAGCTAGCCCGCACGCTGTCGCTCGGCATCTCAAGAGCACTGAGGACCTGCTCGACAACCAAGCGAGTCCGAGGACAGGAGCTAATGGTCGCCGCTGCGGTTCAGTGGGCCCGAGCGTAGGAGACCAGTTCTCTGTTGGCGAAACAGAGGGTCGCCGCTTGGCAGCAACAGCTCCAATTGCTGCAACCTAATCCGGCTCTCGGCGATTCTTCTTTCGGGCACGCTTTCGCGCCAAAGCTTGCTTCAGGCGGCGCTTCTCGCCCGGCTTCAGGTAGTAGGAGTGACGCTTCACTTCCTTAATGATGTCTTCCGTCTGAACCTTACGCTTGAACCGACGGAGGGCGTTCTCCAACGACTCACCCTCTTGCAGTCGAACTTCTGCCAAACTGATCACCCCCCAAACGAGTCCTCATCGGACAAATCTGAGCATACATCACTCCGACTAGCCATCATCATCTTTATCGTCATCATTGTTATCGTTACCGTCGCTTTCTTCTCCTTCTTCTTCTTCCTCTTCGTCTTCTTCCTCGGCTGGCTCTTCTCGAACGAGGACATCAGCAGCTACCGACCGATCGGAAGGCCTGAGTCGGGGCATTCTGGATGTATTCTGCTCACGTCCAATTGGTACGCCTCGGAGCTTTTGGCAACGGAGCGACAGCGGTACAATCCACAGTGAGAAATCAAAGGAGTAGCGTAATGACGCAAAAGGTTATTGAGGTAGTCGGAACTTCCAAAGAGAGCTTTGCAAAGGCTGCGGAAAACGCGGTGGCCGAAGCCGCAAAAACCGTTCGCGGCCTAAAGTGGGCGCGAGTGGCGGAACTGGAAATGGAACTGGACGGCAAGAAGATAGCCCAATACCGGGCCACAACTAAGATTTACTTCGACATTGAACACTAGCAATGTCGCGCAGTAAAGGGAGGTACGCTAATGCCTTCCTAAGGAGATTCACCATGGAGTCAGCAGAAAAGTCCTCTCTTTACGACAGACTTGGAGGCGTCTACAGCATCGCCACTGTGGTGGACGACTTCATCGACCGAGTGATGGCCGACCCGAGGTTGAACGCAAATCCGCTGGTGGACGAAGCGCACCATCGGGTGCAGCCCGCGGGCTTCAAGTATTTGGTTACGGAGATGTCTGCTGGGCTACAGGCGGCCCGCAAAAATACACGGGCAAGTCGATGGCGGGACTCGCACGCGCATTTGAAGATCACCAGCAAGGAGTGGGAGGCATTCTTGGACGATTTTCAGCAGACGCTCGACAAATTTGCCGTCCCCACCGCCGAGCAGGCGGAACTGAAAGCGATTGTCGATAGCACGCGAGCGGATATTGTTATCGACTCCGTGCCTGCACAGGGCGTGGCATAGACGTTAGCAACAAGCGATCAGGTTGACACCCGAAAGCGTCCCGCACGCTTGCCTTCTCTGAGACAAAGCCCCTGCCTTGGAGCCGCTGAGGTAGATTGCTCGGTACGCGACTGCGCGGGATTCGTATGCCGATTCCGATCGTCATCAGGAGCCGCACCAGCCAGAGGTCACCCAAGTCCAAGTGTAGGAGACACTGAGGATTCCACAGGCCGGGAGCACGCTTCGTCGTCGTTGATGGCCCTATCGCGACAAGACTCAATTACGATATTCATGTGCAGAACACCAGCCCAAAGAAAGGGCTCACCAGACATCAACACATTGTCCCATCTTGGTACCTCAACAACTTTTGTGACAGTAGCGGTCGGCTCTACGTTTACGAACGGGGGAAAGATGTTCGGAGCAGTATTCCGAGGAATGAATGTGCTGAACGCGACTTTTACGGGGCGGAAAACAAACAACAGCTACGAGGACGGGCTCGGCCGGATCGAGAGCGATGCAAAGTCAATACTTCCCGAGTTCATTGCGAGTCAACAGATCAAACCCTCTGAAGCCGCCGTTTGGTCGTATTTTCTAGCTTCGCTCTTTTGGCGCACTCGGAAAGTGCGATCTCAAATCTCTTCTTTAATGGTGTCGAAGTTACGAGCGGAGACGAAGACTGATAAGTTCTTGAGAGAAGTGCAATACGCGGCTTTTAAAAAGGGAGAGCTTATTTTCAAGGATGAATTGCGAGAGAGGATCAATTCCTTCCAGAAGAAGTTCGAGGAGACCCCCTATTATCACGTCAGTGGACTTCCGCAACATACCCACGTGTTGCCGGAAACCATTGCGCGAAAAAACTGGCACACCATATCGGCTCCTTCCGGAAAGTATTTTGCAACTTCAGATTGCCCGGTGGTCACGGTTGAACGAAAGGAACGCAGTTGGGAGCTTGGAGCAGGCTTTGACAAAGACAACGTGATCGTATTCCTTCCGTTAACAGAACGGAAATTGTTCGTCGCAGCTTCAGCGAGCTTTGGATTTAAGTCAACGGTTCCCGATGTTGCGGCAGACTCTTTTAACCTCTCGACAGTCCGTTTTGCACACCGCAATGTCTATGCTCACCAAAATTCGGACGATCTGAAGACACTCGTTAATCTTGAAATCAACAAGATAGAGTTCGGAAAAAATGCGTTTACTTGACGAATCACTGCATGGCGTCCAGAACGTTGACTCGCAGCGCAATCTCGCCAAGGCCGCATATGCTGTGCGCTTCGGGTTCGCAGTTGCCATTGATGTCCCTTCAAGAAAGGTTCGTCAGACATAGGCTACTCGGACCCGTTGTCCGACCGTAGCCACGTGATTGGGAAATTGAACCTGTGCCATGGCGCCCGGGCCTGGCGGGAGTCTCTGGGGGGAGCCGCCGCCGGGTACCTTCAAGTCGGAAAGAATTCTTCTTTCCAGGATGCGATACATCGATCAGGGTCTCGATCTTATATATATATGACCCCCTGTGGCATGGGTGCTTTGGTGGGGGATTTCGGTCGCAAGGCCCGTGTTAGCACATTCTGCGCTAAGCCTTTGTTTTCATAGCTAGTGCGTTCATATTGATCCCTCTAAGCTAGCGAAACATCTCGCGATTCCCGTGCTCACCATGGCCGATGTTTCCACATTTAACGGGAGCGGGGGGTTTCACCGATATTTTCGCCATGTGGATCCCGATTGCTTTTCTGCAATCACCATTTTTGTTGGCCGCAAGCGCTTCATTGTCCACAACGAATATCATCATCCGCACCGCCAGGCGAGCAACATTTCCCACGAGATCTCGCACACGCTTTTAGAGCATGAACCGACCGCAATCGTCAGCAGCGATAGACAACCCTTTTGGAATTCCGAAATGGCACAAGAAGCAAACTGGCTCGGAGCAGCCCTGCTCGTTCCTCGGGAAGGAGCATTGCAGTTGGCTCGAGCAGACCTTGCAACAGCCGATATCGCTGCTCACTACGGCGTGAGCGAATCGCTCTGCCGTTGGCGTATCACCCAAACTGGAATACTTCAGCAGCTCGACCGCGGTAGGCGATAAACTCACTGATCAAAGCCCGAACCGCTTCCCTAGCCCCTCAACGTGAGAGCCGCACCGCTCTCCCATTCCTGCACCATGCGGCTTCCGATTTCCGCAAAATCAGGATGTTGCTTGATATAAGAACGGACTTCGGTCGTGGTTTGGGACATCGCTTCGTCAATGCGTTCCAGGATATGTTTGACCTTGGCAGGTGTACCTGACATGCGGGTTTCGCCAAGCCTGCGGAGTTCCTTGGCGGTCGGCCATTTGGTAGTGCCGTTCAGAGTGAGCGCCATAGTATCTTTTGGCAAATAAACCGCGGTGGTTACAAGGTCGTAAACCGGAGCTAGTCTGGCTTCCCCAAGAACATCGTTATAGACAATCCCGAAATTCTTCAGGTGCGCATCCCCATTGCGAATGGCGCAATTAAGCGCAATCAGGGTGAACAGTCTTTCGAGATCTTCATTTACCCGAGGGGAATTGGCGAACTGCTGAAACCGCTTCATAATCGAGGTCTCGTAGCTGCCGCGATATTTCTCATCGGTCCTTCGGGCATTAAGGACACAGAAATCCTCGAAACCGCGATATGTGCCATCGGGTCGGAGATCGAAGCGGTCAATGACCAAGGCCATGCCGTCCTCGGCTAGGCGATAGGGAGGCACTTCGAGTCCACATCTTTCCGCCACCATGAGGCAAAAGTGCTCGTTTGCGGCGAGCTGCGGATATTCGTTCGGCTCCCATAGTTTCACGATGTGCGTAGCGCCCCGGTAGCTTTGCGACAGGCGTTGCTTTGCTTCCTTCAGAGCCGCCGATGCTTTTTCGTCGCGCACAAGGATTTTGGGCTGCACGCCGCTGATGCCGGAAAAGGAGGCAAATTTGTCGATGAGATACCGGAACAGGTCTCCGTCACGCCGGCGCGCGAGGATCTCATCTACGGACTGAAAGGGGACATCCTCATGGAGCTGTTCTTTCTCGCCGGTATAGCGGATGCGGCCGACCTGGGAGCGTCCGACAATGGAGAGCAGGTCGAAATCGTCGAACGTGCCGGTAGCTTTCGCGAAGGCGAGGCGGAGCCGCTCGCGCAAGACGCCTTCCGGGAGATTCATCTCGAAGATAGGGAGCAGGCCAAAGGTGACATCCCAGGAGGGCAGGCGCACAGGCATGGTGACAGAAACCGTTCGCTGCGGTGTTGTGTCGGGCAGATAGAGGAATGTGCTGCCGCGCTCGCGATTCCGGTCGAGCAGGCCTGCTTCAGCGCCGTCGCTCCAGACCTTGATCATTGCGATCCTCTTCCATGAGCTCGTCGAGAGTCGGCCTACGCGAGCCAGTTTCCTGGAGCTTCAGCTCCATGCCAAGTGCTGAGAGAATTTTGATAATCTTGGAAAATCCTAGCTCGCCGCTGCGGCCGTTCTCTAGCGCATCGAGCGTAGCTCTGCTGACAGATGCGGTCCGTGCGAGCTCGGCCTGGCTGAGGTCAAGCTTCTTGCGCTTCGCCGCTATGCGGGCACCTAAAGATGACAGGGTTAGCATGTGCCTAATATACTAGGCATTTGCTGTATTTGCAAGATATCTGCCTAGTATACTGGGCAGATTAGCTCATATAGTTCAATTAAAAGGGCACCCGGTGAGCCGGTTACAGCGGAAATACATATCGGGGCGACTTGATGGTAATCGGGTTCGGATGAAGGCCTCCGTACGGCAGCAAAGATTACGTATTTGCGACTCGCTTATCGTGCCGGAGTGAAAGTGGTGCTCAGCGATTGCTTCAACGCACTGCGAGACTACGTCCATGAAGGGAGGGGCAGGCAACCAACCAGCGCAAACATTATTGTCAGGTCTAAGCTTTGCCGAAATCCCGAGGCTGAATGCGACAGCAATGATTGACCCCAGTGATTCTGACGCGCCTCCGTCAACTTAGGAAAGCTCCTCTCGTTCAATCTTCACGTCCTTCCGCAAGTCGCATGGTAATTGCGGTGACTCGACCGACGATGGTGGCGTCTCCCGGATAGCGGACTTGCAGGGCTTGGTTTCCCGACTCTGGACTGGGGATGAGAATCAGCTTCCTACCGTGTAGTTCGCACCAGGTACACAGATACTTTTCACGCAGTTCCACGAAAAAGATGGGCCGGTCATGATCACTGTGCCATTTCACCGGCGGAATCCTCTTTTGACGGGAATCGATTTGCACAAAGGAGCCGGGACGCACGAATGGATGCAGGTTGTAATCCTCCATTCCAATGTACCCATACAGAGACCTGTGCCAGTCCATCCGCTGCAACAAAGTGGCGGGAATATCGGTCCAGCTTGCCATCATTCTTGGGACGAGATTGGTTGGTTCCGTGTGCAGCTTTTCTCGAATTTCGGACCGCAGGATCACCCGATCGGCATCTTCAGGCGCCGGCCCTACCAGGTATGTTCGCGGCAACACCAACGACTTATGGTCCTTTTCGGCGTCGCCCACTGGAATGCCGCACAGAAGCAAAAGCTTGGGGTAATCGTGTCCGTAGATGACACTCAGGGTATAGAGCTTGTAGATGGTTGGTTCTTGCTTCCCGTTCTCGATGTCTGCAAGCGAAGAGTGGGCGATGTAATAATCGGGCGTTTCTTTCTCGTCGGATATCGCGCGGCTTAGCTGTTGTACGTCACGAAGCTTTAGCGACAGACGCTCCCGTAGAGCTCTGAGCCGCTTACCGCCTTTGAGGCTCCAGGACGAGGCCAACATCTTGACTGCGAACCTCGCGAAAGAATTCAGCAATCTTATCGCAAATGTTGGCTTCATCCACACAGCATCATGGGTCTTTTCAAAAACCGAACACGTGGTAGCTCCGATGGCGCATAAAAAGATTTAAGACAGCCCCCGAACCCGATCCTCCTTGCGTTGTGGTCGGCATCCCGACCACTGATCTCAAACCAAATCCTGCCCTTTAGTTCGTGCTATGTACCGAGCGCGTCAGGGTATTGCTGCGTTCTTGGTCGCTACTGTAGACAGCTGACAAGTAGTTGTGGTGATTGCTGAGCATCTTGCTTATACAAGATGAATCTTGGCGAGCAGGCGTGGCAAGCACTTGAGCTAGGAGTGCGCCTGTGGTCGCGGTTGATCTGGCAACACTGCGCTTCCCCTCGTCGGTACAGGCCAGAAATTCTCACAGGAGTATCGAGCGAGAGCGAACGTGCGGTCCCGTCTCAGAGAGGAGTCGCCGCCCAGCGCCGAAGTTGCCGAACGGGTTCAATCCATCCTGGCGGCCAAAGGGCTCACGCTCTATCAGGTATCGCAACAATCGGAAGCACTTTACGGCCGTTCTTCCGCCTACTTCATTCCCCATAATCTCTACTACAATCTTCGCAGCGGATCGTTTAAGCCAAGCGTTTATCAGATTTTCGCGCTTAGCCGGATTTCCCAGTATCGACTGCAGGATTGGCTCCGCGCGTTCGGCTTCGACCTCGAAGACATCACCCGATTGCAAGGTCAGCTGCCCACGAACCGCACCGTGCTTCTGGATACATCGCTCACTGATCCTAATGGTTGGGTAACTTGGTTTCGCAACCGGCCCGGCAACATTCCCGTGCCTTCGATTGCCCCGCTTGGTCACCTGCTGGAGCCCGATCGCCCCAAGCGAATTGATTCTCTAAGAGAGCGCAGTCGCCGGGGTTTCCTCTATGCAAACATCGGACGTGAAGACGCTTATGCGTTTCCCGACCTCGTGCCGGGAAGCATCGTGCGGGTGAATCCAGCAACTTCAGCACATCTGACTCTTCGACAGAATGGCCAAATCTCTGACCGCATTTTCCTCATCGAGCACAGCCGGGGTTTCTGTTGTTGCCGGCTCCGTGCCATAGAAGGCAGGTTCATCATTCCTGTCAGCACTCTTCTTTCCTACGCACAGGTCGAGTTCGACTATCCACGAGAAGTGCGGATCCTTGGAGTAGTGGACCTAGAAATCCGGCCCTTGCTCAATATCGAAGAACCTGTAGTGCCAAAGAACTTAGCCAGACACTGGAAACCCCGGCCGCTCATAATCGAAGGACGGCTCGGGCAAGTGCTGCGCCGGGCTCGGGCCAAAATGAACTTGTCGCTCCGCGAGGCGTCAGCCATGAGCCGCACAATCGCGGATATTCTCAGTGATCAGCGCTATGCTATCTCTTCGAGTTCGCTCTACGAGTACGAGGCCCGCAACACGCCCCCACGTGACTTTCACAAAGTCATGACGCTTTGCTCGCTGTACGGTGTGCCATTCCAATCATTTCTGAGGGCAATAGGAATTGTGCCAGAAGACGACGCTGCGAAATCGATCCCCGACCATTTGATCCCAGACCTTACGAGAACACAGTTGGTCGAAGACCCGACCGAGAGACAACCAGTTCTGGCTGGGTTTCTAGAACATCTGCTAGACGAATGCCAGGAAGTTCCTTTTTTCCTGCGGGATTCCTTTGGACGCTTTTATGATGCAGTGAGCTCCTCCCTAGATGATTTCTTCTGGATCGGCGGTGAACGCGATTCGCTTCACCCCTACCTGGCGAACGGACTGTTGGCTCTCGTAAATCGCCGTAGAAGGACTGCGGTCCACTTTGTGTCGAAGCCACTCTGGAAGCAGCCGGTGTATGTCCTTGTTAAGCGTGATGACACCTATCTGGCTGCATGCTGCGGAACCGAGAACGGGACCTTGATGATCCATCCCTACACCCATGATTTCCATCGTCCGGCACAGTTTCGTCAACACGAGGATGCCGAAGTGGTTGGCCAAATTGTGGCGGTCGCCAGAAGAGTTTTTTAATCTAGCGCAGGCGCCTACCACAACGCGATTACTTGTGCCTCCGTCGCACGATACTGCTGGCCTTCCTAGTGGAGCTAGCCGCATCGTCCATCTGTAGATCAGCGGGTGTTGACATTGCCTCCTGCGAACTGTACAGTTTGATTAAATGAAATGGTGAGTTTATGAAGGATGGACTTGTTGTTACTGCGCTAGATGCTAGAACGAACTTCGGCAAGCTTCTCCGTCGGGTTGAAGATGAGGGCCGATCGCTTGTCATTGAGAAGCGGGGCACTCCGCGGGCTGTATTGCTCAGCCTCAGGGATTATGTGCGTCTGGCGGTCCCCGAGCCCGAGGTCCTTCGGGCCATTGGAAAAGAATCGAAAAGTAAGGGCATCAACAGACTGAGCGCCACGCAAATCGACAAGGTCATCAAAGCCGCTCGCAAATCCAAGCACCGATGATCCCGCTTCGGCTGGTCATCGACACCAACGTGGTTATATCTGCGGCACTCAAGCCGGAAGGACTGCAGCGCACAGTAGTATTGCTCGCCATGACCAAACCTGCTCGTTGGTATGTCTCTGCTACTATTCTCTCGGAATATGCGATGGTCCTTGCCCGTCCAGAACTTAAAATTCGCAGAAGTTTACGCCAGCAACTGCTCCAATTAATTAAGAATCATGCCCGCCTAGTCAAGCCAACACCATTGCCTCTGGTCACCTCAGATCCGGCTGACAACATCTTTATCGAGTGCGCTGATGCCGC
Source organism: uncultured Acidobacteriota bacterium (assembly GCA_963696025.1). Lineage (GTDB taxonomy): Bacteria > Acidobacteriota > Terriglobia > Terriglobales > Acidobacteriaceae > JABCYV01. The sequence continues at coordinate 446,753 of CAVOII010000006.1, read as the reverse complement.
CCGCGCAGACTACTTAGTTACTGGAAACCAACGCCACCTTCCAAGATTCTGGAAGAATACCAAGATCATCGGCTCGACTGAATTCCTTAGCGTTATAGCGCCCCACCTTATCGGGTGAAGCATCAACTTCAAGCCTCTGGTATCCGCTTTGCAAAGCACACCGCTCGACGGACGCTTTTCCGGACAGGTAAAAAGAGTTTGCTCGCGCTGCGATATCCTCGTTGTCAACGAAACGCGGGTGGATTGATCAAATGATGAACAGTTTACCGATTTGCTGGACAAATGGGTCGCACCTGCCTACTCTCGCGCTTATTGGCCACTTTGATCGTCAAGAAGGTGCTTGCGGTTGTCATCTGTCGTGCACGAGCGCAGTTCCCTGCCGTCTTGGATATCGCCCGAACTCCGCTGGCTGGGCGAGCAGATTCGGCCACTTCTGCATTGGCACGTAGCCAGCTTTCTTTGCATCACCGCCGGAAGCCTTCTCGCCCTCCTGACGCCACTCATTCTCAGGTGGCTCGTTGACGGGATCATTCCCCAGAGGAAGATGGGAATGCTTTTACTCGCGGTGATGCTGGTTTTCCTCGCCCACCAGGGGAGGATCGCACTCACGAGTTTGGGAAGCTACCTGATGCTGAGCGCAGCACAAACCATGGGGCTCACTTTAAGAGTGAGCCTGTTGCGGCATCTTGACACCGTTTCGGCGGATTACTACGAAGACACACCGGTCGGCGTCGTAATGTATCCCCTCAAAGAACCGATTGAAGAGATTTCCTATTTCGGGTCCGATCTCTTGCCTGCGATTCTGCGAATGCTACTCACGACCGGCATGACTCTCGTAACCATGTTCGTGCTGAGCCCAGTACTGACACTGGCCGTTGTTCCCCTCATCCCGGCGTTCTTGATTACAAGGCATTATTTCCGAAGGAAGCTTGCGGCCGATGCCGATACGGTGCAGAACGATCGACTCGCGTGGGGTAACTTCCTGGAAGAACACCTTGCCTCCGCGATTTCGATTCAGCTCTTGGCCCAGGAAAAACGACAGGAACGAAGAGCTTTCCGCTTCTTAGCCCGCGCTGTACGCTCACAACAGCGGCTCTACGAAACCGGAGCTTGGTTCAATGTGTGCAGCTCTCTGGCGGTTGTGTTGGCCATGGGCGCAGTTATCGGCTTCGGTGGGAAAAACGTCCTGGCCGGGACGTTGAGCATGGGCAGTTTGGTCGCTTTCTATGGCTTCGTGACACAGCTGTTCGATCCCCTCAGCGGCGCCTCTGATCTTTACGCCAGAGCCCAAAAAACCTTTGCTAGCATTCGCCAGGTGCAGTTTGCATTTGCTTTGCGAGCAAGCGTGGCAAATCCCTCGACCGCAGTTCGTCTTTCAAAAGAGCATCGGCCAGAGATCGAGTTTGCTGCGGTCGAGTTCGGATATCGAAGGCAGAAAGACCTGCTGCACATTCCCTCGCTTCGGATCTTGCCAGGAGAGCACGTGGCAATCGCAGGCGAGAACGGCGCCGGTAAGAGTACACTGGTGAAGCTCATCACCAGGCTTTACGACCCAACTTCTGGATCAATCAGCCTCGGTGGCGAGGACATCCGCAACATTGATCTCAAGACTCTGCGTCAGCAGGTCTGCTATTTGCCCCGCGAACCAGTTTTATTTGACGGAACCATAGCTTCGAATCTGCGGTTTGTCCGACCTTCAGCCTCTGAGCTCGATATCGAACAAGCTATCCGATCTGTGGGACTTTCGGCTCTGATTCGATCGCTGCCGGATGGTCTCCGCCAACGAATTGGGCCAGGAGGCTGTCAACTTTCGGGCGGCGAACGCCAGCGACTCGCCATGGCAAGAGCCCTTCTCCAACAACCTAAAGTGCTGATTTTGGACGAGGCCACGTCCTGTCTCGATCCTTCGACGGAAGCAATCGTTTTTCGCAATCTTCGATGGAACCTCAACACATCGACGCTGATCGTCGTCTCGCACCGCCTTTCAACCTTGAGCTCATTCGAGCGAGTTCTGATTCTTTCGGGCGGTCGAATTGTGAAAGACGGCGATCACGATTCGTTCTTAGTCGCTCCAGCTGCGTGTTCCCCCTCGTCGATTTCCACAGCCTAGTCCAGCGGCCCAAACTCCGTCGCGAGTTCCACGGGTAAACGCAACTTCCGCGTACTCTTACGCGCTATCGAGCCCGTCGCACAACGCCCAATTCGCACCGATTAGGATACAAAAACGAACACATTTGGATCTCGCCGCCTATAAGGCCGCACGCCATATGGTTCAGCCACGGGAAGATCTCTTCGACTAGGTTGGTTTACCGAAACTTCTCACTTTTTTCTCGCTTTTCACTCGCGCGCAGTGTCAGAGTGCGCTCGAGAGATACGCCATACGAAGCACGTGAGGGGGGCTTGCGATGTACAGAATTTCACAGAACGTGCGTAGCACGCATAACCAGGATGGCGCCGTTGTGCTCGACATCCGGCAAGGTCAGATGTTCAACCTCAATTTTGTTGGATCACGAATCTTAGAACTTCTGAAAGCTGGGTCCACTGAGCCAACCGTTGTCGATACCATCAGCCAGGAATTCGACGTAAGTCGCGATCTGGTTGCGAGCGACGTGCGCGAATTTCTGGCATCGCTCGAAGCGCGCCGGCTAGTCGAGGAACAGGATTCCGTGGTGACCATTTAAGGGAAGAAACGAGAGCAGTCCCATGGCAACCAGTTCACAACCCGATCACGATAGCTACCGCGCCATTGTCCTTCGCGACAGCGGAGCGGACCTACTCACCGTGCCAACCGACGGCGGCCTTGCTCTCCCCTCAGTCGAAATCCCGCGCTGGCAACGCGTGCCAAAGAACCTCACTGGCGCGCTGAGGCGGCAGTGGGACTGCGAGGCCATTTGTCTGTTCGCGCCAAAGCTTGCCCATTCGCGCAACGGATCGAAAGATGTTTTCTGGCAAGTCATGGAGTGCCGGCAGCATCGAGAAACGTCCAATCCCCGAACCGTGTGGATACCGGTTTCGTGTCTTTCGCCGAGCTCTTTCAGGGAATCTCCGGATTACATCGTTCTCCATCAGGCACTGGAACAACTCAAACAACAGCAGGGTGACAATTCTCAGCCATTCCTCAAGCTCGGTTGGTTTCACCAATTGCACGCCTGGGTCACAGAGGTGAGTCGGCCGCTGGCGGTTGAACTAACGGGTAAATTCTGCCAGTTCAATGCCAGCCCGGCCTTCAGCTTAATTCGCTTTGAAACCACCGGACCGGCTCTTTGGTTCAAGGCGGTAGGAGATCCCAATCAGCACGAATTTCCGATCACGATTGCCCTATCTCGACTGTTCCCGCGGTATTTGCCCACGATCGTCGCTTCTCGACCGGCATGGCGCGGTTGGTTGATGAAGGATGGGGGGACGCCAATCGATGAAATCAACCCGACACTCGATGAGTGGAGGCGGGTCGCCGCCGATCTCGCTAGGCTCCAAATCGAGTCGATCCCCCACTCTGAACAGTTGCTGAAGTCGGGATCGACGGACCTAGGCATCTCGAGGCTGTTCGATCTCGTCGACCCATTTCTCGACACGATGGACAGCCTGATGCGGCAGCAGCAGAAACCCTCTCCGCCCCCGCTCTCGTCGGCGGAACTCTTCGACCTGGGACTGAAGCTGAAGGACTCGCTCGACGCTCTCGATCAGATGGGTTCTCTAGTAACACTCGGACATAGTGACTTCCATCCCGGCAACGTTCTTTGGACGGGCACCAGCTCGTTATTCATCGACTGGGCTGAGGCCTACGTCGGGCATCCGTTTTGCACGTTCGAATACCTCGTTTCTTATTTACGGAGCCACTGCCCAGAAGTCGCGCCATTTGAGGATTTCGTCCGGACCGCGTACACCCAGCCGTGGAAGCACATCCTCCCCGCTCAGCTGATTGCAGAAGCATTTGCCCTATCTCCACTGATTGCCGTGTTCGCCTATGCAGTTGTCTTAAATTGCTGGCGCGCGCCGGAATCTCAGGACCCTCAAGCTCTCGCGTATTTGCGCAGCCTGACACGACGCATGAAACGTGAAGCCGATCTACTGGCCGCAAGGAGGATGCCATGCCTCCAGTTCTGAGTGCTCCACCACGTTCGCCGGTTTGGGCAATCACCGAAGTCTTACATGGGATCTCCGTTACCGATCCCTACCGCTGGCTTGAAGACCAAGATGCTCCACAAACTCGTGCATGGATTGAGGAGCAGACGCGGTACGCTCGGGCCTATCTCGATTCCATCACTGGCCGAGAGCGGATTCGCCAACGCATCCGCGACTTGCTCGCGGTTGAAACCCATGACTCCCTACAGAAAGTCGGCCATCGCTATTTCTTTCGCAAGCGTCTACCGGAGCAGGAGCAACCCTGTATTTATATGCGAGAAGACGCGGACGGCGAAGATCAACTTCTGATCGACCCAGCCGCGCGCGACACTGGTCCTTTCACCGCGGTGAAGCCGCTCAGCGTTTCGCGCGATGGTCGGCTACTTCTCTACGAGGTCAAGCAAAGCGGAGAACGAACCGGAACATTTGAGATTTTCGATATCGACGCTCGCAAGAGGATTTCCGACGCCCTCCCGCGCGGATATCTGCGAGGCTTCGCATTTGCTCCCGATGGCAGGAGCTTTTACTACGTTCACGAAGCCCTCGACAGCAAACGGCCGTTTTACCGGGCTGCCTACCGTCACGTAATCGGAACTAGGTTTTCAGACGACACCGAGGTTTTCTGTGCCGGCGAAGATAAGACCCTCAGGCTCTCGCAGATCTCCGACGCCCAGCGGCTTGGCTTTCTTGTCTGCCGTTTCCTGGAAAAGACCTATACGGACTTCTACCTCCAACCTTTCGGAAGCCACGAAGCTCCGGTTTGCGTTTTGCGAAACGCTGCTTACTTGTTTGGACCATGGTTGATCGACGGCGGACGCCTTCTAGCTCTCACCGACTACCAAGCGCCAAATTTTCGTATCGTAGAGCTGCAGAACGGCGAAGGGGAAGAAAGCGGTTTTGCGGATCTGGTGCCAGAATCTGACTCCCGTATCAACGAGTGGGTCGTAGCCGGGGACCATCTTTACGTGAGCTATATCCATCAGACCCAAACTCGGATCGAAATTTTTGATCTTAAAGGGCAGAAGGAGAAGAAGTCAGAACGGATCGGGGAGCTCCCCACCGATGATCACGAATCGGTCCGCTTGTTGGGCGCTTCGACGAGCGGCGACGAGGTATTTCTCGAAGCCGAATCCTTTACCGAGCCTATCGGAATTTTTCGCTACTCCCCACATGAAGGCCAGCGCAAACTGTGGGCGCGAAACCGTGTTCCGTTTGACGCTTCTTCCCTCAATCAGCGACAGGTATGGTATCCATCGAAAGACGGGACACCGGTTCCCCTGTTCCTCTTTGCCCGGATCGACGTCCTCGAAGGCGGAATACACCCAGTTATCATGACCGCCTATGGCGGCTATGGAATCTCCATGACGCCACAGTTCAGCGTCTTCGTGACCTTTCTCGTCGAACGCGGCTGCCTATTTGCGCTGCCGAATATTCGCGGCGGATCGGAATTCGGGGCGGAGTGGCACAACGCAGCCAAGAGACGCAACCGGCAAGTAGCTTTCGATGATTTTTTGTGCGCGGCAGAATGGCTGATCGCAAACGGATGGACCACGCCCGATCGGCTTGCCATCTTTGGTGGATCAAATTCGGGACTGTTGGTGGGAGCTGCGCTGACGCAGCGGCCGGAATTGTTCCGTGCTGTCGTCTGTATAGTGCCTTTGCTCGACATGGTCCGATATCACCTATTCGACGATGCCGCAAGCGGCAAGGAAGAGTTCGGGTCGGCGGATGATCCCGCCGACTTCCCTGCCCTACTCGGATACTCGCCTTACCACCAGGTCCGTGATGGCGCAGCGTATCCGGCGACCATGATGATTTCGGGAGACTCCGACCAGAAATGCAATCCTCTGCATGCGCGAAAGATGACCGCACGACTCCAGGCGGCTAACGCTTCCGAAAGACCCATCTTTCTTGACTACAGCAAGTTTCGTGGACACTCGCCAGTCCTTCCGCTCCAGGTTCGCGTAGATGCTCTAACCGACCGGATGGCCTTTCTCTCGGATCAGTTGCAACTGCAGTGAATTAAGGTAGGGACGGCCCATGACGATCTTTATTCGAGCCTATTTTGAACTGATCCGCCTTGAATTCTATCTCTGGCGCGGGAACTTCGTAGCCCTCCGGAATCGGGTCTGTGAGTGTCCCATGGCGAAGACGGCACGATCATCACCTGCAATCGAGCACGTTTGCCATGCGGTCGATCTTGCCTGCATTTGGTATCCGAAAGAAGTCTTGTGCCTTCAGAGATCGGCGGCCACAGCCTGCCTTCTCAAAAAATACGGGACACCGGCCGAGCTGGTCATCGGCACACAGCAAATGCCATTCAAATCCCATGCCTGGGTCGAACTTGAAGGGAGAGTCGTCAACGACAAACCCTACATGCCAGAAATCTACGCAGTCCTCGATCGATGCTGAGTCGTGCAGCCAAGGTGAGTTGCGATGAGTGCGCAGTTTGGACGATGGAACTTTGACCGGGAGTTAGTAAGTGAGGACTACCTTGAGCGAGTCCGTTCCATGATCGCTCCCTACGGCCCGGATGGCGGTGGTTGCTACAAAAAGGAAAACGTCGGTATTCTCTACCAGGCTTTCCACACTACCAAAGAATCTCGCCTAGAGGTGCAGCCCTGCATTCTGAGATCAGGCACGGTCTTGACCTGGGACGGAAGACTCGACAACCGCGCAGACCTGATGTCCCACCTGTCGAACGGATTGCTCAGCGACTCGCCTGATGCAACGATTATCGCGGCAGCTTACGAACAGTGGGGAGTGGCCTGCTTCGCCAAGCTGATTGGAGATTGGGCCCTATCTGCGTGGAATCCGGCAGACCAGTCGCTCATTTTGGCGAAAGACTTTCTCGGCACCAGACATCTGTACTATTCCCTCAAGAAGGATCAGGTCACCTGGAGCACGATTCTCGATCCGCTGGTTCTGCTAGCCGGTCACCCATTTGATCTTCAAGAGGAGTACGTCGCAGGATGGTTGTCGTTTTTCCCGGCTGCCCACATCACGCCTTATGTTGGAATTCAATCGGTTCCCCCGTCCGGCTTCGTTCGTATTGCGAACGGGAAGTTAAGAATTACAAAGTACTGGGATTTCGATCCCAGCCACAGGATCCACTACCGTAGCGATGGAGAATACGAAGAGCATTTCCGTACAGTGTTCGCTCGCTCGGTCGAGCACAGACTCCGCTCCGACAAACCCGTCCTTGCGGAACTAAGTGGCGGAATGGACTCCTCTTCGATCGTCTGCATGGCGGACATGATCATCGACCAAGGACGTGCGGCAACTCCCCGACTTGATACGGTGTCCTACTACGATGACTCCGAGCCGAACTGGAACGAACGTCCCTATTTTACGAAGGTTGAGCAAAAACGTGGGCGAGTCGGCTGCCACATTGATGTCAGCGCTGACAACCTCTTCTCCCCTAAGTACGATCGCGCTTGTTTCGCACCACTTCCGGGCTCTTACAGCAACCCTAGCGAGGACGCTACACCTTTTGCCGCTTGCCTAGATTCCCAAGGCAACCGGGTTCTCCTCTCGGGGATCGGAGGGGATGAAGTTCTTGGTGGAGTACCGACAGAAACCCCGGAACTTGCCGACTTAGCAGTAACGATGCAGCTTGGAACTCTGGCCCGGCAGATGCTTGCTTGGGCTCTTGTCAAACGAAGACCAGTATTGCATTTGGCCGCCGATATGGGCTACGCGTTCTTGCCCACCATCTTTCAGTCTCTTCCGCAACAGGAACGGCCGCCAGCGTGGGTCATGCCCAAATTCGCTAGCAGGCACAGATTGGCCTTTCGTGGTTATCCAGGCCGCCTTCATTTCTTCGACGCTTTGCCCAGCTTTTGTCACAATCTGCGAACGCTTGACGCGTTGCGCCGTCAACTAACGACGTCTGTTCTCTCACTGCGTCCCCTCTATGAGAAACGCTACCCCTATCTTGATCGCGACCTCCTTGAGTATCTCTATGCCATTCCCCGTGGGCAACTCCTGAACCCACGTCAGCGCCGGTCTCTCATGCGCCGGTCGCTCATCGGCTTGGTTCCAGAGGAACTTCTCAACCGTAAGAGAAAAGCATTTGTCGCCCACGGTCTCGCAATGACCGTTAACTCCGCTCACTGCAGGCTAGCTGACTTAGTTCAGCGCATGGTGAGCAGTTCCTTGGGAATCCTTGATCCGGGTGTCTTTGCACAAGAGCTAAACAAGGTTCGCAGTGGGTTAGATGTCCAAATTGTGCCAATAATCCGCACCGTGCAGATCGAGTTTTGGTTGAGACACCAGATTCACCAAGGAGCCATCACCGATGGCCGCTGTAGGCTGCGAAGTTCTTATTTTGTCCCCGAACGGACGATCCACATCTAGGGCGGTCCTACATCTCTGAGTAAGTAAAACGCCAAACAAGAAAGGAGGTGAAAATCATGAGATACGAGACACCAAAGATAACACTCTTGGGACCCGCGACCCTTACCATCCTCGGTTGCGGCAAGGGTACCGTGCGTAGCGATAGCGGATCGGGATGCTCGAACCCCGGCCACACACCGGTCAGCGCATATGAAGCCGACGAGTAAGTAAGGTTATATCGGGGCGCTCACGCGGTGGGCGCTCCGACAAATGTCGAGAAGCTCTTCGGTCGTTTTAATTTGCCTTAAGGTGGACATCAAACCAGGCGATGACACGCCTGGCCAGGTCCAATTGATCCGGGAGGCTCCAGTCCGAAGGAACGTGCCCTCCGGAGCCATATCTAGCGTACTCGACCTCTTTACCGAGGAACCTCATATCGTCAAACAACTCGTCTGCAAGAAAAGGTGCAATCTCCTCATCCTTTGCGCCATGCACCATCAATAAAGGGGTCTCCACACGCTCCAAGCGAAACAGAGGCGAAGCTTCCACATACCTGAGCGCATTTTGCCATGGTCCCCCCTTCCCCAAGTAGTTTTCGACGGTCACAAACCGGCTACTGGAACCGTCCATTTGCATAACCCCATAGCTCGCGATAAAGTCGGCGTAGCCAGCCAATTCCACTGCAGCTTTGAATCTCTTCGTTCTTGTGATTAAAGCGAGTGCGGCATAGCCCCCGTTGCTCTGCCCAATGACGGCGATGCGCTGAGAGTCTGCTATTCCCATCTCGACGACTTTGCTGACGCCTGGTAGCACAGACTTCGTCAAGCCATCTCCAGGCTTGCCAACTTCACTCCGTGAGTCTGCGAACAGAACAGCGTATCCCCGAGTTGCGTACAGTTGCATATTGAGAGGACCTAATAGATCCCCAAACCCGAACTCGCTTTGTTGGTTCGACTCTTTGGAAGCAGGGTAAGTCCACACGATAAGTGGATACTTCTCGTCGGATTGATATGTCGAGGGTAAAAGCAAAGCACCGTGCAACGGTTCGCCATCATCGCTTAGCCAGTCGATCACGCGTGAGGTTCCCATCTTGTATTTGTCAAACTGAGGGTTGAGGTGAGTGACCTGTTGAGAATCGTGGAAGTCGGCGTCCGCAACCCAGAGATCGGGGGCACGCCCGGAGTTTTCGGATACAAAGGCGGTCCGCCCGCCGGGGATAGAAGCACCAAGAATATAGGAGTTCAGGTCCCGAGCCCACTTGCAGGTGTAGCAATTGTTAGCTTCGATTAGCTTAGTGCTTTCGCCAGTATGCAAATCAATTCGATAGAAACCGTCTCGCTTTTGTCGGTCGTCGTGTGCGATCACAACGGTCCATTTTCCGTCCTCCCCAGTCCACAACAGATTATCTGTGGACCACATGCGAAAGCGTATTTCACGCTGAGGGATACGAGCAAGTTCGACCTCCCTTTTTTCGGCCACTGAGGCTCGCCACAACGCCCCATCAAGAATAAAATAAAAAGTCTTTCCTTGCCTATCCCATGCCGGACTTCCGCAACAGGGTCCTAATCCAATACTCGCCAGGGACGTCATCTTCTTCGCACTTCGATCCCATATATCGGCCACGTAGTAGTCATAACTTCTACCGTCAGCCGAGTACGCCCCATAACCAATCGCGCTGCTGGTCGGAGACCAGCTGAAGGCATTGATGATGACATCGTTCGCCAGCACTGTTCTCTGCGAGGTTCGAAGTGAAACTATCACGAGATCAGAAGCCAGCTTTGGCCATGTCGCATTGTCGACGACTCTCTTCGGTTGCGTATAGCCCACCCACAGCCCGTCCGGTGAGACGGCGTACCAGCCTATGCGGCCGCCGGCAACGAGTGTGGACTGACCTGTCAATACATTCACTGACACCAAGTCGTGCAGGTAGTCTGGGTCGAGACTAATCGTCGATTTATCCCCAGCATCCCGCCCTCTAGGTTCGGGACGCCGCGACTGGTACAGAGCGACGCTTGACTGCGGTGCCATCGGATTCACGCCGTTCTTTTCCTGGTCCGACGACAACACTGTTCTTATATAGTCTTCGACCGACAATCCTGCAGGAATGATGGTGGCAAGCACATTTTTTGAGTCAGGTGTCCACTTTAGATCGTTGACTAGCGCCACTGCCCGAACGCAAGATCCCGACAAAAGACGCAAATCATCTTCTAACGAGTCCCAAACCCAAAGCTTGGTCTGCCCACTTCCGTCCCGATCGGACAGAAACGCGAGATAGCGTCCATCCGGTGACCAACTCGGTGCGAAATTTGACCCTGTCTTGGCGGTCAAATTCCAGGTCTTTCTTGTGTCGATGTTGGTTACCCAAATATCGGTGGCTTGATTTCGGGCAGAAACCCCAGTTCGGATAAAACCCTCAAGATCGAGCTCGTCACCGGACCTAATTCTCTCGGGTTCCCGCACCACATAGGCCAGAAGCTTGCCATTGGGAGACAGCCCAATCGGGGAGAGCTCACTGATAAGCGTTCCCTTAACCACATCTTCAGGAAGTAGTGGTGCGACTGATTGTGCCAGTACGCCCCGGGAAGCCGTTGTACAGTACAGCGACCACACAATTATTTCCAAAAGAACTTTTCGTCCAGCCTCCATATGAACTTGCACTTTCAGCGTCCAACGTCTGGTCGTATTTCGCTATTGCCGAAGCGCCGGCGGCCACTGGCATGCATGAGGCAGATGAAGACAGGCCTACCCTACTCATTTGAACGCCCGTGCCCCCGAATTCTGCCAATCGTTCATGACCCTTGAACAGAGCTTGCAGGTTCTTGGAGCATGAAAATTAAATTCCCCGGTTTCAGAAAATCGCTTTCAACGCAAATTGCATCGATCGTGGCCCCCCAATCTGGTACAGAGGATTGAAACCTCCGGCTCCGCCGCTTCCGGTACCCGAAAGACTTTGGGCAAGAGTAGTGGTTGCCAAACCGAACCCAGCTAGCCCAAAAGACGTGCTGGGTGGCCCGAAATTGGGATGGTTCATGACGTTGAACATCTCGACCCGGAATTCCAGTTTCACCGATTCGTGGATCGGTATTTGCCGATGTAGGGCGAAATCCCATTGGACAGCTCCAAATCCACGCAACCAGTTTCGGGAAAGGTCCCCTTGGCGAATTGGATTGCCTGTACTCGGGTCAACCGGCGGACTGGCAAACGCTGATGGGTTCAGCGCCTTCCCACCGGGGTATTGCCTTCCATAGAGATAGGCCGGTTCTCCGGGGACAATGTCGGGCCGAATATTCACCTGCAACCCGCCATTCAACTGAAAGAAATTCACATCACTGATATCGATGGGGGGCGCAGACCTGACGAGGAGCAGGTTTTCACAGGACCAGCCACCCAACACCGCCTTCACCAATGCATTTTTGGTGGGCGTTGGGATGTCGTAAGTCAGCGCTCCTGATAAAGCGTTCCGAATATCAAAATCAGAGTCTCCACGGTTCTTGTTGACATTGCCTGGAGCGCCCAGATTGGAGCCATTGCCATACGATCCGGCCGAGGCGTTGTCTATAGAGTGCGACCAGCTGTACGATGCAATGGCTTGGAGACCTCTGGACAAACGTCTTTGATATTGAAGTTGCAGAGCGTTGTATTTCGAGTCCGCGGTATTGTCGACGAATGACCCTCCGGGAAAGGTCGCGCCTGGGAACGTTGGCTGTGGGCCCAAGATTGTAGTTGTTTGCAGCAGCCTTTTTCCGGAGGCCCCGACGTACGAGGCGGAGAGAGTTTCACCCTTCCCTAATGCCTGCTGAAGTGCTCCGTTCCATTCCAACGTGTACGGCAATTTCAAGTTAGGATTAAATACAAAAAAGGACTGTGCGAAACTGGCCGATGTCGGGATCGGGATTGGCGCTGACTGTGCCGCCGTCAAGGGATACGGCGCATTAGAATAAAACATCTGATTTCCGAATGGAGGTTCGAACGAGAGTGAGTTGAGAACGTTCCCCACCTCAGAACTTACCAAGTCGTAGAAGACTCCGAAACCTCCCCGCACAACCGTTTGCCACCCTGCAGCCGGTCCCACCTCATACGCGAATCCGATTCGGGGAGCTAAGTTCGCAAACCTTGTGGCGAAAGCAGGCCTGCCGAGACTGGCAAAGTTCAAGTTTGCGAAATTTGTCTGGCTATAGCCCGTGACAGCCGGAATATTCGGCGTCGACGATGGTTTATAGTCAACATCCCATCGGAGACCGTAGGTCAATGTCAGTCGCGGCAGGGCGTGCCAGGTATCTTGTGCATAGGCTCCAAGGTTGTTGAATCCTAAGTTGACATTGTCGCGCGAGGTTATCTCACTGAATGCTGCATTCCCCATTTCCGCCGACGGCACATCCGTGAAAATCACGGCTTGGTCGTAATTCACCGGTCGGAATATGGGAGCCAGATGGCGATAATCGACTCCGAACTTGAGACTGTGAAGTCCCTTCTGCCACGAGAAGCCATCGACTACATTGATTTGCCGCTGGATGTCCTGGGCTTGTTTTCCCAGGATGATTCCCTCACCCTTAAGGCTGAAAATCCCAAGACCAAACTGCGCGTTCTGCTCGGTAAATGAAGCCGGAAACGGAGGCGCGCTTAGGGGCACAGCTCCGCCGAAGCTATCCAACGAATCAAAACCGTTCGCATTGACGTGGCTGTAGTTGAATCGTAAGTCGTTGGTCATTGTGTGAGAAATCGTCCACGTTCCTGCCGCCGTCGCCGTGTGGGTTGTGATGCGGCTCCACTGGAGGTTGCTGAGTGCACTGTTCCCGCCCGTACCGCCGCGATCGGCAAATTCAGATGGTGAATAGTTGTAACGCCCAAACACCGTCCATCTCTGGTTCAGTCGGTGATCGACTCTCAAACTGTAGGCATCAAGCGACGCTGGATTGGAGTAGCTCGCGTTGAACTGTGCCACGCCAGTTGATGGATCGTCCGGCCCGTTCGGCAACGGGTAGGCGTCTAAGAGCGGCCGAACACTAACATGGGCATTTTGTCGCGATGCCAGATCTGGAACTGTGGTTAACGACGTTTGAGGGAGGCGCAGGCGAAGTCCTTCATAGGAGAAAAAGAAGAAGGTTTTGTCTTTGCCAATGGGACCGTTGAACGTGCCTCCAAAATCGTTCTGGCGTTCCTTAGATTTCGGCAGGGGCGGATTGTTGGTATATCCGTTGAACCAATTCTTAGCGTCAAAAACGTCGTTTCTCAAGTAATCAAAAGCGGTTCCATGAAACCGGTTCGTGCCAGATCGTGTCACAATGGATATCTGTCCCCCCGGCGTTCGACCAAACTCAGGAGCAAACGTAGAGGTCTGAATGCGGAACTCCTGCAAGGCATCCACCGAAACGATGCTGTTAGTCCCACCTAACGCGCTAAAAGATCCAACCGCTCCTCCAATTCCGTTGCCTCCGCCGAATACAGGACCAATGCCGATATTTGCGCTGACCCCGTCAACCATCCAATAATTCGAAGCAGCACGTTGCCCGTTAACGCTGAATTGGCCGTTGTCTTCGTAATTGGTCGCGGTAACCACCACACCGGGCGTGAGCTCGATCAGGGTTTGGAAACTCCGTCCGTTCATCGGCAGATTTTCCGCAAACTGCCGATCTATCACGGTGCTTACCGTGGCATTCTCTGTGTTTACCAGCGGTGCTCCACCCTCCACAGTCAATACCTCATACGCCGCACCGACCGGCAGAGTAAAGTTGAGTGACAGCGCGTCTTGCACATTGAGAACAATGTCAGGCTTGATGATGGTCTTGAATCCGATTTTGGACACCTGAACTCGGTAAGGACCGGGAGGCAGGTTCGGCAGAACGAAAATCCCCTCGCTATTGGTTTTGGTCGTGTACTGCACGCCGGTCACGTCGTTGACCGCCACGATCTCGGCCGCGACGATTGCTCCATTCGAGGGATCCTGTACCGAGCCATTGATATTCCCATTCGGTGATTGCGCAAAAACCGAAAGGACCAACACTAAAGCGCAAGCGACACGGCGAGCAATCCCGGAAAGGCGCATCTCGTACTCTCCAGCGACCAACGGATTTTCAGGCACTCATCCGTTGTTCACGGGACGATGGGCGGCGGTACCACGTGATCTCCATTCTAGGATGAATTGGATCGAGAGCGAGGCAGGACAACCAGAATTACGGATGATTTGGATTCAGCTTGAGGTAAGCAAATAGAAGTGATTTGCCACTGGGTTTGTGGCTACCCCCGTTTGGCTCGACGGTCACGAATACCCCGTCGATTTGCCTTAATGCTTTGGGATCTTCGCATTTCAAAATCCATCGTTTCCGGGCAAGGTTGTCTTCGTAAAAGATACCCAAATTGAGGGCCTGTTGTCGATCCGGTCCGCGACGCCCCCACGCCTGGAAAGAGTTTGCGGTCTTGGCTTCCGCCTCCTGGTCGAGGTCGTAGGCGTAGAAGATCAATGATTTTCCCCGTGTGTAGAACACCCGTCCATAGGGTTTCTTGGTTTCACCCGTGCGGGCGATGTCGTAGACCTCTGCAATATAAAGATCGCGGGCGCCCATCAGGTCGCGGATGTCTTTGTCGTGAGCTAGAAGTTGATCCTGCCGCTCAAGTGCCGCTTCGCGATCTTCGAGCAAATGTGTCAACTCGTTGTTTTTGGCCACTAGAAGCTTGGCGCGAGCTGCGTCTCTGGCAGACTGTTCGGCCAGAGAATCCAATTTGTCCTCGAGAGTGCGTGAATTGTTCGCCGCCGCATCCAACTTGTGTCCCAGATCGGTCTTCTGCTTGGCTACGTCCTCTCTGCCTTCCTGGCTAGTGCGCAGATCATTCTCCAATTGCTTTTGTGCCGCTTTCATTTGAGTGATATTCGCCGACTCCTTAGCGAGTTCGCGCCGAAGATCCGCGATCTGCTTGTCACGCTGTCGAATCTCAGCCTGTGTAATCTCACGTTCATGCCCGGCGTCACTTAGTTGCTCTTCGAGGGCAACGGGGAGTTCCTTTTGCTCGGCTAGCTGTGACGGGCCAGGCGCGTCGCGATCCCCACGGCGCTGGGTACGAACTCGATAGGCATAGAAACCGAGGGTGGCGAAGAGCAGAATTCCAGCGGCATACAGCAACCACACCTGATGCCAGGTCGGTCCATTGGGATACGGGGCGAGCCGCTGTGGTTTGCTCGAAACCCCCTCGGGGACGTCGAACTTGCCAGGACCCTGGCCTTCTTCATTGGCTAAACGCTCGAAGAACGCTTTCTCTGCCTTGTTCTGTGACCAGCCGGGACCTGGGGTTACGTCTTCTATATTGTCTGCATCTTCGCTTGCTGCGATCGCCGGAATCGCCCCGTCCGCGACCGCTTCATACTCGCGAAGAGCCTCCCGGCAAGACTCGCAAACCGCAAGATGCTCCTCTAACCTTCTCCGTTCTTCCTCGCTTAGCTGGCCCGAGGTCGAAATGGCACAGAGTTCAAGGAACTCGTCATGGGGTTCGCTTTGCGACAACGCCCCCGCCCCTCAGTTTGACGCAACCTTTTATCATATTGCTCTCTCGCGCTGCAATTTGCTACCGAGAAGCTCCTTTCGCAACTTGTCGAGTCCCCGAAAGTAGTAGTGTTTAACGTTTCCTCTAGACTGACCCAGCTTTTTAGCGATTTCATCGAAGGTATAGCCCTCGACAAAGCAGAGTCGCAACGTCTGGCGCTGATTTTCCGATAATGCGGCAATCACCTGCTGTACTCTCTCGGTTCCAAACATTTCCTCGAATGACCCGGAAAACCGCCCGAGACTGAATTGCGGGTCTCTTAGCCCGTCAGCCACATCGTCAAGATCGACCCGACTATAAAAATGACGGGTCGTCAAGTACCGGCGGCGGCAGAGGGCGCGGCGGTGAGTCATTTGAAGAATCCAGAACCGCGCTGGCCCTCTGGAACTGTCAAAGGTTCCGCAAAGGCGATGAATCAATAGAAAGATGTCCTGCAGCAAGTCGTCTGCTTCGGATTGGTCTCGCAGGACACGATAAGCGACACAACGGATTAAGCGTGCGTAGCGGCGGAACAGGCCAGCCAAGGCCTCTCTGTCACCGTGACAAATGAGGGCAATCAAGGCTTCGTCGGAATTTGTATTTAAAGAAGTGACAGGGTCCGAACCGTTGCCTGACCAGGTCGAGATTTGCTCGTGTCGGACGTTTTCCACTTCGGACAAGCGCTCGCAGTCTTCAACTTCCGTCTGGCCCGACGCGGACGATCTGCCCAAGATACCTGGGAAATACCGGGCGACCGAGAAACTCATGTTGTCTCTGTTGCGCCTCCCGAACCGCTGAAGGGGTAGGTACGCGGAGCTAGGACCGTTGCTTTGTTGCTAGGGCAGTGCGTCTCTTTCCCCTCAATCAGGGACTATAGTACCTGAATCATTGAGTGTCAATGGGCCACGATGTTTCCGTGGCTAAGCCGATAGGCGCTGACAAGAAGCGGGAGGCGACTACACTCGCCAGGGCGATCGGTGCTGAGATTACAGCTCTCCGAACGTCACGTGGATGGTCGCAGGCAGACGTCGCGCATCTACTCGGCTATAGTGAAAAGTGGGTCCGCAGCACTGAGATGGGCGCAAACACGACCGGGGAACTTCTCGCCGCAATGGCCTTGCTCTTCTCCATTAAATTATCCGATTTAGTCATTGCGGGTGAGCGCCGGGTCGAACAGGGCAAGCCAAGCGCAACGTCACAGTAGTCGCTTCCAATAACATCTGCCGCCAGCGGCCGTACTTTGGAGTCGTCAATTCACTTCTGTGGTCTCTGCCGTTCAAGGATTCGTTCCGCTCTCGCGATCAGCACCGAAACCCGCAATGAATAAATCTCTGCGAAGTGAGACAAAGTTCGCAACGTAGGACTCTTGGTCCCTTTTTCCAGTTGGCGAATATAGGTTACGTCGTAGCCCAATATCTCTGACACCCTTTGTTGGGTCCAAGCTCGCGCAACGCGTAACCTGGTCAGCTCTACACCAAGGGCCTCGCCAAGATTTCCAGACAGTCGTTTCTTGACAGCACCGATGGGCTTTGACACATCGGCATCATTAACCCTGGTGCCTTCATCGTATTAGCGACTATAGTCCCTCAATCGCAGTACCGTTGTTTTGTTCTTGCACTCTACGTGCGTCTGGCAACGGCGCACACTAGCCCATCGCCACCTTCTTTTCGCGACACGGCCCATTCCCGAATTTGGTTAGGGGCAATTTCGAGCAAGATTTGAGTGCTAAGAGCCTGCCGCTGCGTCTATCAATGTACAGTTTGTTCCGAATATGCGGCCTGTTTTGCACTCGACACGGATTTATTACGCACAGATCATTTCAAGAATCCCGGTACCAGCACGCTCCACCTAGTGTAGTGCGTCACAAGTAACAACCTTTATCCATCCGCGCGCGTCTTATGATGGAGGAGACGCTTGCGGATGCGAATCGCCGCAGCCATTACGTTGAGTGCGGAGGAAAGGACGCGGTTGGAATCCCAAGCCCGGAGCCGATCCCTTCCGGTGCGGGTGGCGGAGCGTGCCCGCATCGTGTTGCTTGCAGCCTCCGGCCAACCGGACAAGGAGATCGCCGCCAGCATGGCGATCACGCCGAAAAAAGTTTCCCGCTGGCGCAAGCGTTTCCTGGCGCTGGGCGTGGCCGGGTTGCAGAGAGACGCGCACCGGCCGGGACGCAAGCCCACCATCGGTGCCCGCCTGACCAAACGCGTGGTGACCATGACCACGCGCCAGCAACCCAGCAACGCAAGTCACTGGAGCACGCGCACTATGGCTGCGGCCGTCGGCATCAGCGAAGCCAGCGTGCGCCGCATCTGGCGCGCCCACGGATTGAAACCGCATCGCGTGGAAACTTTCAAGATCAGCAACGACCCTGCGTTCGCCGAAAAGCTGGAAGACATCGTCGGCCTGTATCTCAATCCGCCGGAGCACGCGCTGGTGTTGTGCGCCGACGAGAAGAGTCAAATTCAAGCCTTGGATCGGACCCAACCCGGACTGCCGCTGAAGCGCGGACGCGGCGCTACCATGACCCACGACTACAAACGCAACGGCACGGCCACTTTGTTCGCCGCGCTGAATGCCGCCAACGGCGAGGTCTTTGGCCTGTGCCAGGAGCGCCATCGCCATCAGGAATGGCTCAAGTTTCTCCGTCTGATTGACCAGACCATACCCCCCGACCGGCAGCTGCACTTGATTTGCGATAACTACGCTACCCATAAGCACCCCAAAGTGCAGCGCTGGCTGGCACGGCATCCGCGCTTTCATCTGCACTTCACTCCCACCAGCGCCTCCTGGCTCAACATGGTGGAACGCTTCTTTCGCGACCTGACTCAGAATCGGCTCCGGCGTGGCGTATTCCGCGACTTGGAAGAACTCATCATGGCCATCGGCACCTACATCGACCGCCACAACGAAAGCCCGAAACCATTCATCTGGACCGCGCGGGCCGCCGATATCCTGGAAAAAGTGAAACGCGCTCGCCGCACCCTGAATAAACGTCGCTCTGTTTGACGCACTACACTAGGGCTCCGTTCAGAGACGGAGTCGCATCTCGTTGGCTTGGGCGTAAACATTAACGGTCTGGATTGTTGCAGTCGCGTGGGAGCGTGCCCCGTTGTGGCAACCATAGACAAAATAGGGTACATTCGAAAGGCAGTTCCGGAGGTTAAACAGGACAACTAGTTTTAGCCCTGCCACAGCGCTTCGGTTTGGCAGCACTGCTCTGGTTCGCTCAACTCCACCGTCCAACACCTGTGGCATTTTCGCCTTGTATTCGCCTCATCGTTTCGCTATTCTGACCCCACGAATCTGCACGATGCACTCGACGGTAACTGTACAAGAACCCAAAACCAAACTCTGGTAGGATTCACGCCAATGCAAACCACTCTCTTCGGTGCTCCTCCGGCAACCAATGGGTTTCGGGATTCCTCCTTCGCCAAGAACAAAAATCTTCCACTCCACCGCTGGGTGCCTTGGATCGCCGGATTCTCCGCGGATTTCGTTGAGGACGCCATCAACCGCTACCTTCCCGAAAAACATTCCGATGGCTGGGTGCTCGACCCATTCGCTGGAGTTGGCACCACCCTCGCCGAAGCCTACGTCAACGGATTGAACGTGGTCGGTTTTGAAATCAATCCATACGCTGCCCTCGCAACCAAGATCAAGCTCCACGCCATGAGGATTTCGGTCCACGATCTGACGCGGCAGGTGGCTGCCTTCGAGCGATTCATGGAGAAAGCCGAAAGTGGGTCACGGAAACGAGAGCCACGTACGCAGGCTCCAACAGGATTCTCCGGCAGGACACAGCTATTCAGTCCCAAGGTCGAGCGGAAGGTACTTTATGCGCTTGACTTCATCAACGGAATTGAAGAGGCAACGATCCGGGACATCTTCCGACTTGGGCTTGGCTCGGTGATGGTGAGCTTCTCCAATTACTCCTACGAGCCCAGCTTGACGCGACGTGCCGCAGTCGATAAGCCGAACATCGAAGATGCCAACGTCGGCCTCAGCGTGTCCGCCAAATTACACCTAATGCTCGAAGACATCGGGTGGGTGCAAGGACACATGAAGACCCTCCGCTACCGGCCAAAAGCCAAGGTCTTCTCAAAGAGCATCTTTTCCGCCCTTGAATGCTTGGACCAGCGGAACTTTATCGATCTGCTAGTCACATCCCCGCCCTACCTCAATAACTATCACTATCCGCGCAACACTCGGCCTCAGATGCATTGGCTTGGCTTCACTTCCGGCACCGGCTACAACGGTGCGCGGGAGACCGAGAGCTTCGGAAAGTTCTGGCAGACCGTACGCGATTCCGATCCCATTCCGTTGGCATTCGAAATGCCGGAGTTGTCCGACATTATCGATGCGATCCGCGACCGCAACACCGAGAAGGGACAGTATGGGGGTCCCGGCTGGGCAAACTACGTTGCCACCTATTTCAACGACACGCATCGATTCTGCACAGTGCTAGCCCAGCTCCTGAAGCCGCAAGCAGTCTCCCTCATCGTGCTCGGGAACAGTATCATTCAGGGCGTCGAAGTGAAGACCGACCACTTCTTCGGGAAGATCGGCGAACTCGCCGGTCTTAAGTTTGAGGACAATCACCTGCTCCGAAACAAGCGTACCGGTAGCAGCATCATTCAAAGTTCGGTTAGAGTGGAAGAGGCGAAGGAAAAAACCGTGCTCTACGAATCCGGCATTGTGCTTCGCAAGGCATCATGAATCTGTCGTTCCTGCCCGGTGATCTGCACCTTTCAAAGAGTGCGGACGGCATCTTCGTCGTAACCATGTCCGGGCAACAAATCCTCTCGACTAAATCTCAGCGATCTGCTGTCGCCAGATTTAATGCTCTGCGAGCAGAACTCGAAAAGAAGTTTCCCATGCTTGAGCCCACGGCCGAAGAGAAGGCCGAACTCCTGCACAGGGAAATCAACGATTCACTCCTCGGACACAACAGCCTAGGCGGGCGCAAGAAAAAGACCACGGCAGGCGGGACCCGCACCTTCGGCGGTTAACCGCGAGCGCGGAAAGGCGGCTTTGGGTTGAGCACTGCTCCCGGACCTGCCTTGTTCAAGCGCCTCAACGAGCACAGGAACTCGATCGTCGCAACCGAATTGAGAATCGAAGACTTCTTCTGCCGCTATCTCGTGTCAGATGATATCTGGATACCGCTCGGCGAATCGTTGCTGATCGAATGGTTTCAGCCGCTCTGGAACGTACTGATTGCTGGCTTTGGGAACCATCCCACGGGAAAGCGGAGGGTAGCCCAATATCGATCACGATGGGACACGTTGCATCCCGGCAGAGCCTGGGCGGCCAAGTTGCCTCCGAATCCTGAGACAGCTGCACAACTTCAAAAAACCATTGCCGACTTCTTCGCCGGAAAAGCTGTGCCAACCATCTCGCCGGAAGCAGCTGTCACCTCCGAGGAGGAACAGGAAGAATTGGAATAATCCGGGTCCGATTGAATCAAGACGCGCCGGGCTTGCGTTCGACAACCCCGGCCTCCCACAATTGCCCCAGTTCGTAACTCAACATACGGCCAATTCCAGGAGTTTCTGAATTTCTTCTGCAGTCAGCGCCTCCAGACTCTTGTGACCCTTGGCACTCTGGCGAGCCAACTCATCACACCTTCGCAGCTTGTGCGCGGGTATCCATATGTGGGTATGGGATGTGGCCGAGCACCGACGAAGGCTATGTTTTGGATTACACTTAGCAGCAAAAGCTATGGTCCTGTTCCTTAGGGCCAGGACCTCTTTGCTTCCCATGGACCGCATTGACCCACTTCGCGGTGCATCCCTTCTCCGGCTAATTCCACATCGCGCGTGGCGCATAGCGTCCATAGTCCTTCCCCTGGGCTCGCTCGCTCTGCTGGTCGCTGTGCTACTAGCGAATCTCGAGAGACCACAGATGGCTTTGGCGGTTCCCCTCGCCTTAGCCACGGCCATCTTGATTTTTGCTCTGCTTCTAGCCGGCGTCTTTCTCCATTTGCGCCGTAAGCAGCACGAATCGGCGTGCGTTCTTGAGACCACTGAACACCAGCTCGAACAGATGGCGAGCAACATCCAAGAAATCTTTTGGATGATCGACGCCGAAACCAAACAGGCGATCCGTGTCAACCAAGCGTATGAGACTATCACCGGACGTTCCTGCCAGTCTTTAATTGATAATCCTTCGTCTTATCGCGAGATCATTCACCCTGACGATCGCGCCCACATACTGGCGAAACTTGACGAAGGAGCTCGTCGTGGCAAGTTCGATGAAAGATTCCGCATTGTCCGGCCAGACGGCGACGTCCGTTGGGTGTGGGTACGGGGTTTCCCGGTCCGAGATTCTGCGGGCAACATTTTTCGACTCGTTGGCACTGCGCTAGAAATTACTTCCCAGATCGAAGCCGAAGATCAAGTCGCAAAGAACCTGGCTCTTGCGAAATCGGCCTGGGCCGAAGCCGACGCACTACGCAAAGCGACGCTTGGCCTGACCCAGGATCTTCGCATGAATTATGTTCTCGATACGCTGCTTCAGTCTCTGACCGAACTGATCTCCTGCGAATACGCGAGGGTGCTTCTTTTAGAAGGTGATTCGCGCTTACTGGTGGCGCGAGAAAAATTGTTCGATCAGAGGGGGAAGAAGGCTCCCCATGGTCCGCTGGTTCTCGAAGCCGACGAGTTTCCCCTCTTCCGCGAAATCGTCGTCGCCCAAAACAGCGTGCTCATGCCGGACACCCAGCAAGAAGCGGAATGGCGACCCTTCGAAGGTCACGATACCGTTCGCTCCTGGCTTTGCGTTCCGCTGATTGCCTCTCAGCAAACTCTAGGTGTTCTTTCGGTCGGCCACAGCCAGCCCAACACCTTCACCCAGGAACATCTCCGCCTGGGTAACTCGTTGGCGATCCCGGCAGCAGCGGCCATCCAGAACGCCCGCCTCTACGAACGCGCCGCAATTTACGGATCGGAACTCGAGAAACGGATCTACGACCTCGATGCCGCGGAGAAGGCTATAGAACTCGCGGAGGGGGACCGGAAACTCTCCGAAGACAAATTCCACAAAGTCTTTCATTCGAGCCCGCTGCCATTTTCCATCACTACTGTCGACGAGGGGCGCTTCGTTGATGTGAATTCCGCATTTGAGCTTCATTATGGGTATTCGCGAGCAGAACTCATCGGCCATACGGTCCATGAATTGATAATCTGGGAAGATCCGTCCGACTTCGCCTTCATGATTTCCCAGCTCCGGCGGCGGGGCCCAATTCGGAATGCGATTACGCGCTTGCGCACAAAATCTGGCGAGATCAAGTTCACCGCCTATTCCGCCGATTGGATCCAGTTCGACGGATACGCCTGCGTTTTCGCCGTCACGCAAGACGTCTTACCCAACCACCCGAGTGCTGGCAACTAAGCGTTTCTTTATTCCGGCTTGGCATTTCTGGCGACGACCCTCGCCGTCCGAGAGCCCGACCAGGGAAAAACCCGAACGCGACCTCCAAAGCCAAATGTGCCAACATGGTTCGGATTGCCGCATACGCGGCGACACTGGTGGTTCGAGTTGACGACAACCCTCAATCAGCGTTCCGGACCGGAAGCAAAAGGCCGAATGGCGCTCGTTGCGCAAGCCTCGCTAGACAGGCTGTTCCTCACTGTCAGTAATCACAGAGTTAGCGCATCCATCGCAACGACAGCCTGGATTCCCTCCGCCACTCAGGAAACGCACGCCATGTGGTTCTTCATGAGAAGGCTCGGATTGTCCGGAACCTCTAACCAGGCTGTGTTGAAAGGGTTAATTTTGTCCGGTATTCCGACCAATCCGCTCTCTCCACGATCGGAAGCATCTGGACCGTGCATCCGATGGGTCTTGCCAGGTATCCAACATCGACAGAAACCTGGTGTAACCACGATCTCACGCCAGACTTTGCTCCAGGCTCTCACGACGCCCGGACTGAGGTGGGGCTTCGCCGACGGGCTGGGCTTACGATTGTTGGAACGCGACTTATTCCACTCACCCTTCTCTCTCGAACATGCACAGGGGCGCATTAGCGAGTACGAACATGAAAAGCCTTCCCTATCCTCTCTGTTCTTGGTGCGGGACTGAGTACAAACGTAGGCATTCCCGCATGGAGCCTCCTCTTTGTCCTGCTTGTCGCGCTCAACTCGGGAACGCTCCGACCGAAACCCTCATTCAGATCATTGCTCAGCTCGCTACCTACAATCAGGTAGCACTGCGCTTATTGGCCGAAGGGCATAAAGTGGTCGCGCACGTCCGGGCCGGCTTGAGAACTGAACATAAACCGCATCGCAAGAAGTCGGGAGGTCTTCCGCAAACAACTGACAGACTTGCACGGTCGGTCGATTAGCTAACCACCTCGGCCCCGAAGCTCTGGGTGGACTCTGCTCGGGGCTTACCTAAATCGAGCGCTCATAGGGACGTCAAGCGCTCTTGCCAGATTTTGTCGACATCTCAACGGGCGCACATATCCTGGAGAAGCCTTTGGAGCGCATGATTTCCCAGGACACGAATGTCGATTGGTTCGTCTTTTGGCTCAAGGGTGACGAAAACCCTAATCCCGCAAATCCGAGCAGTACAAGCGCTGGCGTGAACTTCGGAAATTCCAACAGACCCAGGCGTCCAGCCGGAGCAAAACTGAAGGATAGACCATGCGATTGTTTGCTGATAACACTCGTAATCTAAACCCTTGGCGGTCCACCGCTTCCGGGGCGGTCTATCTTGCTCTGCTATGAGTGCGATCCTCCGAGCTGCGCCACCGGTCGAATTCCTTCCCAAATGCCTTCTGGGCCCACTTCGGCACAGAACGCGTCAACTTCACAAGCTCGCCTTCTCGAAAGTGTGCTACCAGTCGTACACTGCGGCCATTGGCCGTATTGTCGAAGAGCATCAAATCATCCGCGAATTTCTTCACCTCAGGAAGTTGCTTCAATCCCTGCGCGTGGTCATCAGGCACCCGCGCCAGCGCTGCGAATGGGCCGCCCTGGCCCACACGGACCAATACCCGGCCGATATTTAAGTTTGGGTTTTCCGTGGCAACGTAGATCACCTTGACTTCAAACCCAGCCTTGCGCGCTTCGTGAATGATCTGAGGATCAACCGTGACGTCCTGGTAGACGAACGATTGTTGTTCTTTTTGTAGTCGCCCTCGTTCCCGATTGGTTTCGACTTGCTCTAGCGGAGACGAGCTGGCACGGAGAATGGAAGGAAAGACAGACTTCAGCTTGCTCTCATAGAAGGTGGTCTTTCCCGCACCCGGTGCCCCCGCCAGGATGATGATGACTGGCTTCTCGGGCGCTTCAGAATCGATACTCTTTCGAACATCCGTCTCTTCCGATTTTGCTACCAAGTCACGCTTCTCCCGAGCACATTACCGCTAGGGCCCTCTTTACCGACCTCGACTAATTTGGGTTGCCGCCCGGAATGTCGGCGCTTCCCAAGATACTTCCCAGACCCGGTACGTAGAGATCATGCTCACCGCGTAGCACGGGTAGGTTTGCCATTGCCCTTCACTCCATTCGAGCCCCGCTTCTCAAGAAAGGGCGCCTCGCCTACCTCGCGAACCCGGACCAACTCGCCACCAGCGACTGCTTCCACAACGAAGCGCGTGCCTTCTTTGGTGACTTCAACCGTGGCTTCCAGGCGCGGATCGTACTCGTAGTAGCTACCGTCTCTCGACCGGGGGTCAGGACCTGGTTCGAGTCCGGTCAGAGCTAGCAAGCTGCGAAAGAATTCCTCGCGCTCTTTCGCGGTCATTTTGCCCAACGCCGCCATATGTCCTCGCGACCGCCCACCACCACGACCCGAACGAGCCTTCAACAATGCGACAACAAGCGCGCTGTTCAACAGCTCGTTCATCGTACAGTTACGTTTTTCTGACCACCGTTCCAGTTCGCGACGCATCTCGGTCGGGATGACCACTTGTGTCGCTTTGGCTGTGACGGTGTGTTTTTTTCCGTGAATGCTGATCAGCTCGACTGAGGACAGATCGACTGCCTCCACGGCTTCGCGGATCAGATTCGACATGTCACCGCGCCCGCGTTGCTTCTTGCGGAGGTAGTCATCCACTACGTGCAGCAAGCGAGCGCCAATTACCGTGCGCGAGGATTTTCGTTTGGCTAACGTATGTATATCCGCCTGTCTCAAAGACTCGACCGTTATACATCTCGCAAGCGAAAACCTCAAGTATCCTTGCGGGGGTCACATTGGCAGAGGTTCGTAGGGAGCATCGAACAGAATGTCTCGATTGACCCTCACATTGAAGCGATACCCGATGGGTATTTTGATCGTCGGTTGAACATTCAGATTCCTTCGGGTCACTTCAACGCCCAGCTCTCCTAGTTGCTGGCCCAGCGCGGCCGAGACTGTTTGTCCTGCCGTGGGGCCTTGCAGAACAGATGTGCCGCCGGTACCGTTCTGAGCCAACTCCACTCCGGCACTGAATAAACTGGTCAGTACAGCGAACCCGATCAGGCGTTTGTAATGGTTGTCTACATCGAAGCGGAAACCAGAATTGCCCTTGGCATCGTATCCAGTCATTCCATCCAGGTTGATCGAAGTTCCGTCCGGATAGATGATGCGGTACCAGGTCACCTGTACACCGCGCTGTCCGTAGGCGGTTCGGGAATTGTAGGCGCCGACCAGCCGTGCGCCTTGGGGAATGAGCAGGTATTTTCCGGTCGCTGTGTCGTAGATGTTGGAGCGTACCATGGCCTTCACTTCGCCCGGTAGATCGGAATTGACCGCCTGCTCGAGCGTTGCCGGGATATCCCAGCCGGCTTTTACCTCGTATTTGCCCAGGGGGACTGTCCGCGTGGATTTAAGGTAGTTCTCTTGCAAGCTCGCGCTGGCCTTTTGGAGGAATGCCTCTTTCTGGTCCTGCTGGTTTTGTTGCTCGTAATCGATGGCACGCGCTCCAAAGCGATCTGTCCGGAGAGCACTGGCGATATCTTCGAGGCCACCGTTATCGCGATTCGCGGCCGCTTTCGCCAGTGCGCCAACCTGCGAAACGACATCATTCGAAGCTTGCTGCCCGCTTCCGGTTTCCGCCGAGCGAAAGTCCGTGTTTTTGATGAGTGTGGGAGCGGAGATTGCTTGTTGCTCACGTTCGTAGGCACGCACCCGCAGCTTTTCCTCAGCACTCAGCTCGGGCTGTCCGGCGGCAGACTGACTCGGGTGCCCATATCCACCAACGCCTTCGCGATATTCGAGTGGCGGCTTCAGCTCTGGAACCCCTAGGTCTCCGCTCTGACGGGTGGAGCCACGAGACTTAGGACTTCTCGAGTCCGCAGCTCGCGACGCGCTCGAGGCAAACGGCTCTTCCACGGTTGCTGGAGCGATCTCACTGACCAGTTCTTTTTCCGCCGGCATGGCCGCGGTTGGTTTCTGCTCTTCTACCGATCGCCTGCTCAATTCCATTTGCCGCTCGTGTCGAGCGTACATCCCGAGCAAAACCAGTGCCACGACGCCGGCCAATGCAAGCAGTGCGACCAACCCCGCCCGTTTGCTAATCCGCACCGCTGTCGGTGGCTCGGGAGCCAAATCCATTCCCGAAGGAGACTCAATTCTGCTCATAACCCGCCGCCTTTTGGCTCGCTCTTCTTGTCTCCTCCGATCTGCGTTTTCCGTGTGATTTGCACTTTCTTCGCGTGCTTGCCCGCACCCACGATCAGCGCCGCGCGATTGAACAGCCGATCTACGACGTACATATCGCCTTTCACGCGGTAGTTCACCATCTCGCCGCCATCTGGCCCCTCAACCACCAGAACTGGCGCTTCGGTCCGTTGGGTAGCACTTGGCATTTGGATATATGTCTTCACCCCGTCATCCAGCACTCGGATAGGACGCATCGTTGAATCGCCACCTTTGATGTCATAGTCCCAGTAGACGGCATCCACCGCGTCCGGTAATACCTTCGCATCCTTGTGCTCCTCTTTCGGCGGACGCAGAGCATTTTGCTGTTGCTGAAACTGTTTCCACTGCTGATTCTGGTCCTGTGGATACCAAAAAGCGACACGCGCCAGATAGTCATCCGGCTTCGACTGCAAGCGAAGGTAATACGCCCGACGGTCGGTAGGAATCATCATGGTCGTATCGAGCCCGGCCGCTGTGGGCTTGATGACGATCAAGGGCATCGCCCCATCCCCACTTCCTGCCGTTGCTGGGGAAACCTCCCAGCGAACACTGTCCCCGATTTGCGGTTCACCCACCAATTTTTCGCCTGCCTGCAGTTCGACGACGCAAATGCGCAAAGGGGAACAGACCATGATTGGCATTCCCGCGCCATAAACGTAGACCACACGACCATCTTTACCGGGAGCAGGGATGTTTTGTGCATCCTGCCATTGCTTACTTACGACCACAGCCTCCTGCCCCGTGGGATTCAGCGCCACATCTTTCTTAGGAACATAGTCCCTTGGGACATCCTTCGATCGTGGTCCTGCGGGCGGCATCGGCACTACCGTCAACGGAGGCACAGCCGTCCCCGCGTGTGGCGGCTTCGGAATATCCTGGCTCTGCAGTTTCTTGAGAGCTTCCGAGAATTGATACTTATCCGGCGATGGAACCGTCGACCCAGTCGTGGACTGTTTGGAGTCCTTCGTCGGAGGGCCGGCTTGAACCTTGACCGGAGCCTGAGATTGCGATTGATCTTGCTGGGCCGACGCAATCCCACTGCTCGCAGACCATACCACTATGATTGCAAGGATTCTCGTTTTCATGGTCTCCCCTTCACATAACCTTTGACCAACTCGCATCGATGACGTAAATGCCGAGCGGATTCACGTGTGCGAGCTTCTCGTCCGTTGGCGGATTCACAGCTATGGTGAAAACTCCCTTCCAATTCTGCGCCTCGACCACCGTGCCCGCGCGATCCCTTGCGGTCTCGGTCCATTCAACCTCGTAGCTCCGATTACTCGTAGGCAACACCGTGCTAACGTCCACCGAAACCGTCTCAGTTCTGGCAAGCTCGAATGGTGTGTGGTTTCGATACCAATCAGTAATGAACATCTGGGCCGGGCTGCCCTGGCCGATCATGGAGTAAACCCGATCGATCGACCTGCGCTGTACCAATGGATCGGAGATCACCATGCGGAGATCCTGGATCCACTGATAAAGGGCGGCTCGTTTCATCCGGTCATCTATTACCGGAGCCTGCTCAGCACTACCGGACGCAACCACGCGGCCGATGGAATCGACAGCCACGATGAAAGGTACGGTCTTTGACCGAAGTGAGATTGCGATCAAACCGGCAGCCTCGACAACGGCCAGGAGTAAAGCCAGGAAGGCTACTGCTCGCCAGTTACGGGCCCTGGAAATCAGATCGCCATAACGCTCGTTCCACTCGTGTTTGGCCGCGATCCACGGATTCTGGTGGGAATTCTCAGGTTTGGTATTTTCTTCCTTCAGTATCGGCTTTACCTCTGCCACTTCAACCTCCGCTGTTCCTGAAGACAGCTACAGGACCACCGCACTACACATCCTCTCCACCTCCATGTCCCCCGCCGAAACCAGGAGGGGGCCCATGGTGATGTGCATCGTGCGGGAGACGAACGTTGTTCAAGTCGTTGCGCAAACTACGGAGCGCGCGGGCTCCTCTTTGGCCTAGGCTTGGAGTGGAACTAGGTGGGGGCACTTGACCACCTCCACTTCCGGTACCGCCAGAAGGAGGAGGAAGAATCTTTGGCGGCGACGGTTGAAATGTAGATGTAAATGCGCTCGGAGCACCGGAAGTGCTTCCCCTAGCTATGGTCATTCCCATGGGAGCGGCAGAGGACGCAGCCGCTCCACTGCCACCACCATTCCCCAACATCTTCGTGTATCCGGAGCCTGCCCATTGAGCCACCGCTTTGTCGGTAGTATAGACGGCCCCGTATCCCGCCAGCGCCCATGCGGCGCCGGTCATTCCCGCACTCGCCACCATCATAGATGGACTGAGTACATCACCTCCCGTGAAAGCCGGGGACCCGCCGATTAGTGCAGAAACCAGTTTCGGGGCCATCCAACAGACAGCCAGGAAAATCAAGGAGGCGGCCATCACATCAAAGGAGGTCATGGCCGGATCATTCGAATCGCCGATGTTCTGCGCTTCAGCTATCCATCCTGTTCCCGGAGCGGTCGCCAGCTGCAGGCCCAGACCAATGAGCAGAATCAATGTCATGAGCTTGATGCCCACAGATACTGCGAGGCCCACATACCTTTCGACATAGGGCATGGTCCAGCGAGAACCTCCGAAACCAAGGAAAATGACTCCGGCACCAATGACGATGTAGCTCTCAACACACGCAACAACGTACTGAATTGTGATCCCGACATAGGCAAGAAACGTGATCGACGCCGCGAACACCAACGCAAACGTTGGTCCTGGGTTTGTCAGAAAACCCGCATTGCTGGCTCCGTCAAACAAGCTGGAAGCTACCTGCAGCCCTGTCCCAAGAACCACACTCGGGGAAACAGGTCCAACATTTCCCCCGATCTCGCCTACTGCCATGAAGCTGTTGATGATGTCAGGTATCCACGTCCCTGCGTTTATGAGGAAGGCATAAAAAATCCCGATCCACATGATCTTCCGAACCAGTGTCGCCGCCAGAGACTGGAAGTCCGACCTTTCGAGAACGAGCAGCGTGAGACTCCAGCACACCTCGATGGCAGCCAGGAGGAAGAAGAGCCGTTTGGCGTATACCCCGATGTTGTTGAACCACGTGTTCTGCGCCTGCTTGTACTGATTCGTAATCGCACTTGGTGAAGTAACAGGAAAAGAAGGCCTCTGAGCTGTTGCGAACACGGTGCTGAAAAGCATCAATAGCACGAGCAGAGTACAACAAACGAGCTTCCTCTCTGGAGAGCCAGCCATTACAACACCTCAAGTCAAACACAGATCATGGAAACGTCTTTTTGTCAGGCGCTACGGGCTCGTGATGGAAGAACATCGCACTCGCTGCGGCCGAACAAACTCGCCCCTCGGTGCTATCGCCCCAATTGACATCAGCACTTGGCTTAACCTTCTCACACGCCTTCCGTGTCTCCTGCGCTATGTCAGCATGCTGTTTGAACCACCGCTCCAGCGATTCACGGGATGCCGACAAAATATCACCGGCCCCAGCAGCTTCGACTCGCTTGACAATCTCACTTGGCGGCTCTTTCTTCTGACATGAGGTCAACAACATCACAAGAGACAGGACTGACACAAGAATTCGCTTCATGGAAAAGTCGCTCCATCCGGCTGTACGGGCGCTCCGGTGAAAAACTTTTGCTGCGCCGCAGTGCTAGCCTGCTCATTTTGGATCTGCTCTGCCTGATACGCCTGTTTGCTCTGCAGATCAAGAATCATCAGTTCACGCAGCTTCATCAACTGCTCCACCTGCTGTTCTGAGATTTCTGTTCCCATCTGGATGGAATCCATTTGACCGGCCGGTGTCTGCGCCATTTGCCGCAGCGCAGCCAATACCGCTTGCTCGTTCTGCAGTTGCTGACCTTGCAAGCCCATCGCCTTCAGGGTGCTGTAGGTCGTGTCAAGTGAGGTCTCGGACCATCGCTGATAGTTCGGATAAAAAGCAGTTGGGCTCCAGGCCTTCGCATAGCCAGGGAACGTATTGCGGAATTGCACATCCAAGTTCGCCATGGAATACGCCAGGGCATTGCCCCCTTGTACGATTTGAGCCAATTTCTGCAAGTCTTGCGTCACAGGCCCAAAAATCTGATTCGGGAGAGCCTGTGAGTTTCGGAGCATAAGCTGGTATCGCAGGAGATTGTTCTGGACCATTTGAACCTGCTGGAGGTACTGCTGGATCAGTTCCACGTGGTTCAATAGCTGCGTGAATTCTGTTGCGAAGACGCCGCCCGCCTCCACGCGGTTAGGCGTTCCCCCTAAGATCAAGCAACCCAGCACGACGAAAACAACAGCACGCCGTTTCATACGTAAGCCCTCCCTTTCCCAGTGATTTCCTCCAACCAGTCCGCCCACTCCCCTAGCTTCCGCGACCGCAACCAGTCGCTCTGCCAACTATCGGGATGTTTCGCGATTAGCCCGTCGACCTTGCCCCGTTCTTCTTGGTTGCTCACGCCGACGAACGACAGTGCCACGCCACCCAAGCCCAAAGAGATCAAACGCCGCCCCTCAGTCGAGACGACGTAATACTGACGTTTCGGGAGGGCAGTCTGCACTATGTGAATCTCGCGTTCATTCAATCCGATCGCGTGGTAGAACTCGCACGAAGCTGGGTTGCCTGCTTCTGCGTTCGGCAGCAGGATTTTTGTCGGACAACTCTCGAGCACCACATCGCGAATCTTCGAGTTGAAAATGTCAGAAAGGTTTTGGGTTGCTAGCAGCACGGCCGCGTTCTTTTTGCGCAGAGTCTTCAACCAATCCCGCAAGTAATCTCGAAATAACTCGTTTCGCAGATACACCCACGCTTCATCGAGCGCAATCAACGTAGGACTGCCGTCCAGCCGCTTCTCAATACATCGGAACAGATACAAGAGCACCGCAACTACGGCTTTCTCATTGCTGTCTCCCGAGGTCATAAGCCTCTCCATCTCAAGCACCATGAAGTTGCTGTGTCCGAGTGAATCTTCCTTGGCATCGAGCAATTGCCCCCAGGCTCCGCCCAGTGTGTAGAACTCGAGCGCTTCCCGAACCTCCATGTTCTGCACCTGTGCGCAGAAGTCCGTCAGTGTCCGGCTGTGCGCTTCGCGCAACATCTTGACTGCTTCAGTCATCGCGTTGCGATGTTGCGGAGTGATGGGAGTCAAGCCGTTCAGAGCACAAAGCTTTTCGATCCACTCCACCGCCCAAACCACATCGGAGGCATCTTCGAGATCCCGTAGGGGACAGAACACGAGGTGCGCTTTTTCCCCGCCCAATTCGTAGAAGTCACCGCTCGCAGCACGCGCCAACACGTACAGCGAATACCCCTTATCAAAGGCAAACACTTGGGCGCGCGGGTAGCGAAACCACTGCGCTGCGATTAGTCCAAGGAAAGTTGATTTCCCGCTTCCCGGCGGCCCAACCATCAAAGTATGGCCCAAGTCCCCGACATGCAGATTGAAACGAAACGGCGTGGCCCCGGTCGTTGCCGCGTAAAGTAGAGGAGGGCTATTCGGAGGCATCAAAGGCGACGGGTTCTCACGCCGGCCCGCCCAAACGGAAGTGATGGGCAAGACGTCCGCGAGGTTCAGGGTATGCAAAACGATCTGACGGACATTGCTGTAGCCGTCGCCAGGTAGGCTGCCACGCCACGCTTCGACAGCATTGACTGTTTCCACCCGTGCGGAATAACCCAGATTGCGAACTGTCTTGGCGACCAGCGCGACGCTCTCTTCGAGCCTTTCTTCATTCGTGTCGGCGCAGAGGATGTTGGTTGAATAAAAAGCAAACTGCACATCACCAGCGGACGCGACACTCATCGCTTCTTCCGCGTCCATCGCCATCTGCTGGGCATGCAAATTGACCGGTCCCGATTCAGTTCTAAACAGTGTGTCCTTGAAACCCCGGACCCGTGCCTTCCACTTCTTTCGCGTTTTATCCAAGAACGACCCAGCCTCTTCCGGGTCCATCAAAATGGCGCGCGTGTTCCAACGAAACTCGATGGGGAGAGCATCGAGAGCGCCCAATACGCCGGGATAACTCGCCTTGGGGAATCCATCCACGGCAATCACGCGCAGGTGTTTCGACCCGATCTTAGGCTCGATGCCGCCCAGGAAGTCTTCCGCCGCAAGCATCTGGTTGAGATAAATCGGAATGTCTGGAAGGACGAATGAATGGTCAAGGCCAGTCACGCACCTCCGCACGTAACGCAGCAGTGAGTCATGCGCCAAGTGATACCCGAACTCATCTTCGTGAACGCTGACACCTAGGCGGTGACATACCGTGAACAATGAACCAAAAACGTCCTCAAAAGTCGCAACGCGATTCTTGAAGTAGTCGAGTGCCTTCTGCGCGCTAGCTTTTCGGACCTTGACTCCATCGAATAGCCAGCCCTTTGCCTTCTCCTCATTGGCTGCAGGAGGCAGATAAGTCAGCGTGACAAAATAGTCGCTCTCAAAATGCATCCCCTCCGCCAAGAACTGCTCGCGTCGCTCATCATCAATGATTCTCGTCACCGCATCCGGATAATGGCCCGGCTCGGGATATCCAGGCGCAAGTGAGCGGATCGTGTCGCAGTGAATCATCCACCCACTTCCCAGGCGCAAGATGGCACCGAGACGAGAACTCAAGGCGGCCATTTCTTCATGTGTGGCCGAAGCCATGTCAGGACCGCGAAAGGTCCAGCTAGCCAAAAGCGCGCCATCCTGCAGCAGTAACACCCCATCGTCGATAACCGCGTCATACAAGAGTAGGTCTGTCAAACCTACGGCATGCCGGCGATGTTCTGTGACTTGCACCTTTTCTCTATCTCCACTTCATCCGCGTTGTAGTCGGTCGTGCCCACAGTTTGCTTTTAGCCGGGTAAAATGCCCGATATCGAACATGGCGAATATAAACATGCCGCAGCAGCGGATCGACCTTCCCCATGCGGGCCAACACCGCCACCGCGGCCAGCCATAGCACCAACCCCGCGACGATGCTCCACCAGGTCATGACGGCAAAAATCAGAATGGCCGCGAGGACCCCGGAGACCAAAACCAGCTCACGGTCACCGCCCAAGAGCAAGTGAGGCCGGTTCGCAGATTGGTGAAACGGCATTTCTCTCGGAGAATCCACCTGGACCCTAGACGCAGGCCGAACTCACGTTAAAGAGTGTGGTCATGATGACCGCTCCGCCAACCAGCAGAGCAATCGCACAGACCGCAAATACGCCCCTGCGCGCAAACTCGTTCCACTCCCCTCCGAAAATCAAGGTCCCCCCGATTGCAGCCAGAGCGATGATCGCGATCAGCACCGCCACGGGCCCACTGATCGACCGTTGCAAAGTCGCCAGGGGCGTCTCCCAGGGCAGACCTGTCTGCCCGGTCGTAGCGAACACTGGACTCGAGAGAACGAGAATCACCGTCCACAAGAACGGGAAACGCTTGCACAACTTTTTCATCGGTCTTCCTCCTCTTGCTCCTCTTGAATCTCGAAACTTCCCTGTACTGCTGCCCTCGAGACCCGCTTACACGTACTCCAGCAGGTACCGCCCTTCCTCGTAGCCAAGCACTACCGCTACTTCGCGGACTTTCCGACCCGCCGAAATCTCCCTCTCCTCGTCCACGAAGACCACCAAGTTCACAGCCTCGGCAATCAATTTCTGTTGCAAAGCGCTGGTTGCCTCCGCGACCAGGCTTTCCAGGCGTAGAAGTCCGCTCAAAGCATCGTTTGCATGCACGGTGGCGGCTCCTCCCGGATGTCCCGTATTCCAGGCCTTTAACATGGTGAATGCTTCCCCGCCGCGCACCTCACCCACGACAATTCGTGTGGGTTTCAAACGCATACAGGCCCGCAAGCAATCGAGCATGGTGACGCTGCCAGTCGCCAATAACGCCACCGAGTTCTCGACTGCGCACTGCAGCTCCGGCGTGTCTTCAATGAGAAGTACGCGATCCTTGGGTGAGACCTGAGTCAGCCAGTGCAGAATTGCATTCACCAAGGTCGTCTTCCCCGATCCGGTGGAACCGACCACGAGAATATTTTTGCGCTCAGCCACCGCCCAACGTATGACGTCCGCATGTTTCTTGCCTCGAACGCTCGCCACAAATTCGTCTCTGTGTCGTCGGCGATTCAGCTCGTCTTTGCTGTCAGTGAGGATGCCCGCCGCCTCGTAGTCATCGAGCGTAAAGATCGATCGAGGGCGTTGACGAATGGCGAACACGGGCCGACGAACGATCGGTGGCACAATCGCCTCAAAACGGCTGCCATCGAGAGGGAGTTCTGTTTCTAGGATCGGTTGATCGTGGTTAATCACTGTACCCCGCATCGCCGCGACGGTGCCGAAGGCACTCTGCGCCTGAGTCGGGCCCATGGTACCGATCGCCGTGAAAGCCGACCGGGTACGCTTGATCCACAGCGTGCTGTCGGGGTTGAGAACCACGTCCTCAGTCGTGTCATCCTCTAGGCACGCCATCACCGCTCCCCCCAACTCACGGGTGAGTTTGTCTTTGAAGCGAGCCGTCTGTTCCGGATCGTGCACACGTCACCGCCTGAACAAAAGCTTGCGCAATCTTTCACGATTGTTGTATATGGTGTTTATGATAGTCATATATGAGTCTGTCATGAATTGAGTTGATACGCCCAACCGAAACAGATGTCAACAAAAAAATCATCGCTGGGAAAATTACGATGCCGGACCGCACTCAGAAAGCCGTCAGCGAACAGCTGGAAGCGATGCGCGCAGAATTATTTGAAGTCG
The DNA here is from genome assembly GCA_963696025.1 of uncultured Acidobacteriota bacterium. GTDB lineage: Bacteria > Acidobacteriota > Terriglobia > Terriglobales > Acidobacteriaceae > JABCYV01. Next base: position 410,463 of record CAVOII010000006.1, on the reverse strand, counting down.
GCGTCTTCGATGCTGCCAACGAGCAAATGATCCTCCGCACTTGGGCAAAAGAAATCGCCTTCAAATCGATCGCGTGGCTCCGCTTCGAGAACCTGAAAGGCCGCAGTATCTACATTCGGCCTGCGGGGATTCACAGCCTCTCCCTGGTCGACGATCTGAAGGCAAAAGACATCAAAACGATGAAAGCGGAAGGATTCGCTCCCGCCCTGGTCGTCGAAACCTCACCGGACAATTTCCAAGCCTGGCTTCAACACAGCAGAACCCTTGACCAGGCCCTTTCTACCGCCGTTGCGAAGACACTCGCTAAGAGATTCCACGCAGATCAAGGATCGGCAGACTGGCGACATTTTGGACGGTTAGCGGGGTTCACGAATCGCAAGGAAAAGTATCGCCAGGCCGATGGACACCTGCCCTACGTTCGCCTCATAGAAACCACTGGAGCGCCATATCCCAAGGCCGCAGATTTTCTCGCCGAGGTCGAAAACGAGTTGAAAGCCCAAATGCGCCAAGCCGAAACCGCACGGAAGCTTTTCCACTTGGTACCGAGACGCGTTGGGACAGAGATTAAGCAGATCGAAGATTTCCGCAATGACCCACGATACGGCGGAGCGCAGTCACGAAGTGACATGGCATATGCCGTCTATGCTCTCGATCACGGAGTCTCGGAGGGCTCGATACGAGCAGCGATCGCTTCCCAGGGTCTTTCCTTCAAGGGCAGTCTTGCTCGTCAAGCAGATTACTTAAAACGAGTGATCGAAAAAGCACAACGATTTCTCCAGGGTTCTCCCCTGCAGAGATAAAGACAATGTCAGAGCCTGAATTGAATAGAAGCAGAGATCGGAGGTCAGGAGGTTCCCAATGATTTGGCGACACGAAGATCGGTTTGGCTATCAGGCTTGGTGCGATGTTGAGATCCATGAACGCCGACACGGAAGCGTGTCTTCCTGATGACCGAAATCTGCTACAACCGGCGAGGGCCGTAACCAATAATCCTGAAATGCTCGCCAACAAATTGAAAGATCGTTACAGCTTGAATGCGCGCACTCTTGTCTGGATTGAACACTAGCTCGAGCAGTGCCGGTCGACCTAAAAAGTGGGCACGGGAGAAAGTTTCGATTTGGTGAAGTTCAAAAATGACGGCGCCGGATGCTTCAGAGTAGTCAACGTAAGTGAATCACTAAGGACCAAGTGCATCCTCAAAAGACAATCTCGCGTAGTTGATGCTTCTCCCTAGAAACCGCTGATAGCGTGAATTTGACGTGGATGCCTTCGTAATCAGCATCTTCCGTGATGCGTTCCGCTGTAACTGTCGAGGCGTCAAAGCGAAGCCCATCATCCTTCACTTCGGAGTCACAGATTTCTTTAAATATTGCGGCGAATCGCTCGGGATTGTTCTGGCCTGGCGTGAGAAAATCCGCGTCGCGCGTCGGACGGTACCGCTGCTCGGTCCACAGCTCGAACAGCAATGCGCCTTTCAGCACGAATAGGTCTCGGTGTTTGGACTGTGCGATGCGGTGCAGCGGTGAAGCAACAACAGCTCTGCTATGATCTTCAGCCGAGGAGGAATCCATGGCAAACCTGAAGGGACTAGCGTCAATTGTGTCGGAGTTGAGAGGAGAACGAACGAATCTGGTAACCCAACTCATGCACGTGGACGCGGCTCTTTCCGTTCTTGGCAAGTTGAACGGTGGAAGTTCTTACACAAAGCCAAGCCGGAGATTATCGGCTGCCGCGCGTCGGAAGATGAGCCTGGCGCAGAAAGCACGGTGGGCGAAGAGAGCCACAAACAGCCAAGCGGGTGCGTCGAGACCTAAGCGCACAATGTCGGCAGCAGCCCGGAGAAGGATCGCGGCAGCTCAACGAGCAAGGTGGGCAAAGGTAAGAGCCGCAAAGAAATAAGAACCTCACGAATCATGAAGTGTCAAGCTTCCGCCTGATTCGCTCGGCCCGCGGAACAGCGGCCGCAACCATGGACTCCGTCCTGGGACTGGGCCTGGTATCGAAGAGATCGTCGGCATTTAGTCTTCATTCATCTGCTCGCCCGTGGTATGGCATTGAGGCCCGCCTTACGCGCCTCGCCAATGTCGATTACCGCGTAGCCCGGACGGTGCTGCAGGAGCCCGAGCCATCGCTCCTGCCATCACCAGGAGCCTCCTTTTACTAACACAAGTTCACCGTTCGCAGCTTCAACCTGCACATACAACGCAGCGCGTCCGTCCGGGGAGATCTCCAAGTTGTGGCCTCCTTTATTCGTTGCTTCCTTATTTAGATGGCCCACTACTTTTGTCGTCCGCGTTTCCAGTGCAAACAGCTTGAGCACCGGATCATTTTTGGCGCTATTGTCGCTAAAGTAGATGCCCTCGGGCCTGACCTGCCAGAGCCTGTCCGGATCGCGGATCATGAGTTCCTCCGCGCCTCCCGATACACGCATCCTCCATACGCCACGAGCTTCGCTGTCAAGATACGGAATTGCTGGTTTGTTGTAATAAACAAACCTGCCGTCGGGTGATTCCGAAGGAAAGAGTCCCCCATTCCGCGTGATTTGAACCAGGGCTTTTCCAAATGGGACAGACGTTTTCCAAATCTCATATCTTCCCGTGCGATTCGAAGCAAAGTAGACCCACTTCCCATCTGCTGACCACCGGGGCACTTCGTCATCGGAGTCGCCTTCGCTAACCTGCTGCGTGCTGCCGTCATGCACGTTGATCAGGTAGATATGGCTGCGCCCGCTGCGACGGTCATCAAAGGCGATCTGAGTCCCATCCGGCGCCCAGGATGGCGTTCCGCCTTGGTGCACTGTCATGAGCTTGATTGGGTTCACACCGTCGCCGCTGCAAAGCCACATCGCTTCCGTACCATCTCGGGTCGAGTCGAATGCGATTTGCCTTCCGTCTGGAGAGAAGGCTGGATCACTATCGGTTCGCGTGGAGCCAATCAACCTCACGGCACGTTCGCTGGAGTCAGGAATTGTGAGCTTCCAAATTGTCATACTGAAAATTGCCTTCTCGTATGCCAGGCGGTCGCCGCGCCGTGAAGTTGCCGGTGACGAGACGCTTGAGTCAGGAATCACTAGTCGTTCGGGCCTACCGCCGTTGGAGGAGACCGAATATAGGCTGCCGCCGCCATTTGCCGGTCCCTTAACCGTAAAAATGACGCTGCGTCCATCAGATGTCCAAATAGGCTCGTCTACGTCGTCATTTAGAAATGTCAGCCTTCGCGGTTCACCTCCCGAGGTTGGAACGACATAGATATCGCCGGTAAACATCGAGCTTACACGTAGGAAGGCGATATGCTTTCCATCCGGTGAAAAAGTGGGAGAGGCCTCCAGCGTGTTTGCGGGCGCAGTTGTTAGCCTCCAGTTATCCGAGCCGAGGGTTGACATCAAGAAAATGCCGATAGCCTCACCGGGGGGCTTATCCGCGTAACCCAGTAAATCTCCATGCGGAGACCACGACACCCTGCAAGAGCCATTCTCGGGTGAAAGCCGACGAAGGACGCGTTTGGATCCTCCCAGTTGGGTCATCAACATGATCGTTCTTTCAGGATTTCCCAGCACCGGTTCGAGGTAATGGGTGAACGCGATGTTCCGACCATCAGGAGACCAAGTGGGACAAAATGAAGCCCCCGGAGGTGTCGTCAAACGAAGCATCTTCTCGTCACCGAGAGCCTGAATGTAAATGTCCGAATTGTTCGAATTCTCATCCGTATAATCGAATGCGATCTCGTTTCCATCCGGTGAAAAACTTGGGTGTCGCACCCATCCCGGTGGGGTGGCCAAGGGTATGATCTCCAGGTTGCCATGGTTGTGTTTCGTTCCAAATACAAACAGAAGAAGTGACACTCCCGCCGCAGTGCCGAGCACCGCTGCGGCTTTTCGAACCAACCATTGATTCTGCCGGGCCCTGGTGACCTTGCCGGCCGTGAAGCCCGTCTCAGGAGAAACGTTCATGCCAGCGGGTTCTTGCGAGCCCTGGCTGACGACGGGGGCAATAAAGCGATAGCCTCGGCGGGGTATTGTCTCAATGAAACTGGGATTGCGAGCGGGATCCCTCAGCGCGTTGCGAAGCTTTTTGATCGCGGTGTCTAGGCCTTCATCGAAATCGACAAAAGTCCCATCCGGCCACAGCCTTTTCCGGACCTCTTCGCGAGTAACTACTTCTCCAGGTCGCTCGAGCAGCATGGACAGGAGGCGAAAGGGCTTATCTTGTAAAGGTACTCTGTGGCCGTTTTTGTACAGTTCACCGGAGGAGAGGTCAGCCTCGAACAGGCCAAAACTTACTCGAGAGCGCCCATTGGAAGGAGCCGCCACTCTGCAACCTCCCCGAACGTGTCGGAAAGTATAGCAGGCTAACACCACTGTTATCTCTCTTTGGAGTTCAGATCCGCCTCGAACTCTCACATAGCAAAACGTTTTCCGAGTTCAGACGAACTCCAGCGACAGACCGGTTGACCGTGCAGAACCAACGAAGAAACATAAGGGACGTCCCGAAAAGCGAACATTTTCTGTACTAAAGCGATGAAAGCCGAACGACGCCAATGCATAGCGACAAGTTGGGGCTGGGGGATTATGATGCATCTCTCCTCCCTGCTCCTGCTTCTCGCGACGCATTCCTCGGGTTTAGTCCACCTAACCATCGCTAACCCGAAGCACCTAGATGTGCCTCAGGAGAGGGCCAAAGTCCTGCTGATAGAGACCTGCCGTGTGGTCGCGAAAGAGTTTCATGTCCGTGATTCCTCGGATGTTGAGTATTCGTTGACCCTCGTAATTGGGGAGCACGACGAGGGTTACGGAATCGACAAGCAGGGTAATATCACCTTGTACCTCCAGCAGTGGAGTGAAAGGAGATTTGTGGGCTGGGCCACCAGGCTTGCCATCCTGAGTTTGGCTAATCGCGACCGTGAAGACCGGCTGGCAAAGGAAATTCTCAGGCGCGCAGATCGGACTTTGCCGGTTTCGAAGAATGCTCTAGTCGGTCACGATGGATCTCCTCAACCCGCCTCCCTGACTGGCGTCGAAACAGATTGCATTTCAGCGGTTCGCGATGAGCCATGCTCAACTACGAGGCCTGCGCGTAATCATCGGTGACGCTCGCACCTACCGAGGAACGGTTACACCAAGTAATCGATGCTACGTCGAGTCGTGCACCTCTTACCGCGCGGTGGTCTCGGATTGTTGGCGTAATATCGCGTTGGTGTTGAAAAACTCGGTTCGAAGACGCGTTTTCCCTCAGGGGAGTTTCTTCCGATTCGTGTTTTTCTTTTGCTAGTGGTTGCTGACGCGCTTGCCATCGCTGGTTGCGCTCTCATGTTGAGGAACCGCACCAGTCGTTTCCGGTTCTGGGCCACAGCAGCTAGGTAGAACTGCTCACGCACGAACTTGATTCTGCGTAGGCGCAAGCGCCGCAATCCAATCCGGTTCTTTAGTTCCGAGAACAGAGCCTCCACTTTCCGTCGCTTGCGTAGCGCCGCGGCGAACTCCGGGGTCTTGGCTACCTCATTGGCCTTCTGTCTCGCCGCTTCGCAAGTATGGATCGCGATCGTACGGAACTTGCCGCGCGTGCACTGCGGCTTCTGCCCACATCCTCGACAGCGCTTAACCGTCGAGTAGTACCGGTGCGCACGGTTCCGTTTGTTAATACCCACGTAGTTCAGTGGCTTGCCTGCGGGGCAGAGATAGCAGTTTTCTTCCGCCAGGTAAGTGAACTTCTCGATCCCGTATAGATCAGGGGGCGAGTTCGGACCTTGCTTCACGCGAATGTAAGCCGTAATCCCACGATCATCGAGCCCTGGCAGCAGTTCACCGTTGCCGTAGGTGTTATCGGCCGCCACCCCCATCGGTCGCCGGCCGTATCGTTGGTAGTAGCGATCGATCATGTCTCGTGCTGCTGCGCTCTCCTGACTCAAACCGGCGGCCGTCGCTTGCACCCCCACGATCACCCAGCTTTCATTGTCGATCAGATAGTTATCGAAGTAACCCAGTTCGGCAGCGCCATTCCCCTTGCTCAGCTACGTCGAATCCGGGTCGGTAGTCGACACCTGGTCTTGCGGATGGATGGCTTCGCCATCGCCGTTCTCCTGCTCTAGTTCTTCCAGGTACTTTCGCACCCCATAGTTCCCTGGCGCTGCCTCCCTAAACTGTTCGCGGGGGATACGACTGTGGTGGCTCGCGTTCGCCATGATGAAGCTGCCATCGACCGACATCTGCTCCCCCTCCACCAGACCCGCAGCGATGCACTGCTCCACAATGCGCTCCAACAACTCCTGAAACAGCTTCGACTCCTGAAAGCGGCCATGCCGGTTCTTCGAGAACGTCGAGTGATGGGGAATCTCCTGCTCCAACCCCAACCCGGTGAACCAGCGCCACGCCAAGTGCATGCGCAGTTCTTCCAGCAACTTCCGCTCACTGCTGATGCCGTAGAGATACCCCAGCAGCAGGATCCGCAACCGCACTTCCGGATCAATCGACGGTCGCCCCGTTTCGCTGTAGGATGCACGCCACTTCTCCCCCACAAAATCGAAACCGACGTAGCGGTCGATGAAACCTAACAAGTGGTTTTGAGGAACCTGATCTTCGGCCATTGCACTCATTATCCGTGCCAAAAGGACAGGATGAAGAGTACTGCACCTATGTTTTTTGCTTCAGCTGATTTGGGTGCAGCTGAAAGAAGAAGGGAATCGAGGGTACGTTCGGATGGTTGCAAGCCCCCGCAACCACTTACGAACGGTCCGGCCCGGACACATGGGTGACAGATCGTACCTAAGACATAGGTAACAGTTTTGGGCCGAAGGGGTTTTCGAGCGGTTCGAGCACCCGTGTCTCCAGATCAAAATATCCCAAATCATAATCCATAAAGCTCACCAGCCAGATGTCATCGTGCACTTCTTTGATGCCGACGGCCTGACCAGCAAAGACCTGGCTGAAGTTGATCTTTTTGTTCCCCAGACAGATGCGGCCGCAGCGGGTGACCACGATGGTTTTGTCGTGGAAGGGATAATCGATGTCGGGCAATCCGGTGTAAAGACGAGGGGAAGGTTGGTAGATTTCTGCCGGACATTTCATATCCAAAGCCTCATGCGGACGTTCGTGGTGGAAGATGTCAATGAACTTGTCAAAGCGCGCCTGCTGCTGAAGAAAATTGGCGGCCGCGGGTTTGGTGGCTTCTTTCTTCAAAGTGAGGGGCATACGTTGGTGACCACCGTTTTGCTGAGGATGGCCAGGTGGGATGGGCTCGATGCCGAGGCCGAGGCGGAGCCACCAGACCGCCAGCTTGCGGAGGTGGAATAAGGCGTGTGCGGAAGCGAAAGGCACACCGTTATCGCTGCCGATGTTGGCGGGCAGGCCGCGCTCTCGAAAAAGCTGCTCAAATACCGCGAAAGCGTAGCCTTCTCGAGTGGAAGAAAGAGCTTCGCCAGTCAGCAGAAAACGGCTGGCGTGGTCGGTGACCGTCAGGGGGTAGCAGTAGTGCTGGTTGCCGAACAAGAACTCGCCTTTGTAGTCAGTGCCCCCGAGCTCATTGGGCTGCTGTCCCAGAGATAACGGTGTCCCTTGCGCTCGACGACGGATACGGCCCCGGCGCTCGACTAGACCATGGCGATCGAGCACGGCAGGGATGGTGCTCTTGGCTGGAATCGGAATTCCGCAGAACCTGCGGATGAGGCGCTCGCGGATTTTCCGGGCGCCCCAACTGGGGGGTTCGCGCTTGACGTTCAGAATGAAGTTCTCTACCTGAAAGGGAAGCTGATTGGCGTAGCGATAGGGGCGGCGACTGCGGTCGGTCAGGCCTTGAACGCCGCAGTCCTGATAGCGGTCCAAGATTTTATAGCCGGTCTTGCGCGAGCTCCCGAACTCCCGACAAAGTTCCGTCATCGGTTCGCCGGCTTGCCGGCGAGCCACAAACTGCAGCCTTTCATCCATCACCGAACACTCCTTCCAGGGCATCACTCCCTCCCCAAAAGGGGAGAAAGTGTAACCAATGTGTCCGGTACCTTCTGTTACCTATGTCTCAGGCCGCTCATAAGCGCTTAGTCAGAGCCACCGATTATTCCTGGTCCGCTCTTAGTCCGCATTTCGAGGGATATCCAAGAACGCCGTAGTGCAGCTGAATGATGGCCAAAGACTTACGGCCACTCGTATTTTCTTCAGTCCGCTTTCAGTCCGCTTTGGTCCACTGCGTGGCTCAAAATCGCAGTTAGCATTTCTCCCGCAGCGGCCATGCGGTCCTGGCTCACAGCGTGGCTGTAAAACTGCAGCGTCAATTTGACATCGCTGTGGCGAAGCAGAGTTTGTACGGTCTTCGGATCTGTTCTGATGCGAACCAGGAACGACGCCAGACTGTGCCGAAGATTGTGAAATCCGAACCGTCGCGGATCATCCTCAACCAATCGACCGCAGTCATCCCGACGGGATGAAAGAATTCCCCTCGCTGCAGCGGGCCGCAGATAATCTTCGACAAGCATATTCGCTACGCGCGGCTGTTTGCCATTCAGTCGAAACGAAGCAAAAACCCAGTCGCCTGGCTGCGAATATGGAGTTTTCTGTTTCCAAGAAAGCAGGAATTCGGCGAGCAACGGATGGAGCGGCACAGGACCCTTTGAAGCTTTGGTCTTCGGCAAACCCACTTGGCCACAAGTCCAAGTGCGACGCACATGGATCATTGCGTCAGCGAAATTCGCATCTTGCCATTGCAGACCCAGGCACTCGGAGATTCGAAGGCCCGTGCCGGCAGCCAAGAGCGTCAGAGTACGTTCCGGCTCTCGCAAATTACGATTTCATAAGCTTGTTCGGGAGTTATGATCATCGCTTCGTATCCGCTGGGCGTCTTGCAGCGAACGAAGCGCATCGGGTTCGACTCTTGACCTCGGGAAATCAAGCCATATCGTTGGCCATAGCGATAAACCATCGACATGGCACGACGCATTCGGTCGAGCGTTGGATTTTCAAGTCCTTCCTCCCTTTTCAAGGTCGTCAGCCATTGCTCGATTTCCAGTGGTTGTACACCCAGCACGATTCTCGAACCCCACTTTGGTAGCAAGCGATTCCGGAGGACTCGCTCGTAGCCTTTTATTGTGGTATGCGCTTTGGGGTGTATGGATTCTGAACGATCCACCAACTCGTGTTCCGCAGAGTGCTGCGCCAAGTCAGCAAATGTCACACCCCGTCGCGAATCCACTGGATTGAGCCCGAGATGCAGTCGTTCGACTTCAGCCCATGCGCTGCTTTTGTCGGGGAAATCGCGGACGAACCCAATAGGGATCTTGTTTTCAACCCGTCTGCCGTCGAACTTTCGCGTGGTTCGAAAATAGAGCGCCCATGTCTCGCCTTGAGTCCGAGTTTCCTTCTTTAGCCAACCTCGTTGTCGTCTTTGCGCCATTGTGCCGCCTCCTTGAGATTGCACTCCCGCTCAGATTCCGATTATCGACAGATTGCGGGGAGGCGGCATGTTGGGCGAGATAGCGCCGTTGTCATACATTTGAGCGGCCTGAAGTCTGTGACTACAGATAACCGGGGAAGAGGGGCTTTGACGATCAGACCTGTAGCTACCGGTTTGCCGACCACACGCCAGCAATCGACGCCTCTGCTGCGCACGGTAAATGGCGAACGGTAGATGCGGCATTCAGGGCCGCATAGCTAGATGCTGGGGGCCGCTACTGGTGCTGTGCGCGGCTCTGACTTCCAGCTCACTTGTTCGACTGGCCCAACCACAAACACCCACGCGAGACCGCCGGCGAGCAAGACAGCAGCAGCGATCGCAAGTGGGGCCAGAAACGTTCCGGTCCGATCCACAAGAAATCCGGTGAGCGCGGGGGCTACGACACCCGAGAGATTCGCGAAACCGTTTTGCAGCCCCGTCCATTTTCCGGTCGCATGCGGGCCGGCGAGGGTCTGGGAAAACGCGAATGGCCCTGCACGAGCAGTTCCGCAACCGATACCGACTGCGACCAAACACAACAGGTACCAGTGAGAAGTGGCCATGGCGCAACCTGCGAGGGCAAGTGCGGCGATTACGTGCCCGATGGCCATCGCGGACTTACGCACCAGAGTCGGCTTATAGTTTCGGCGGATGAAGAAATCCGAGAGCCAACCGGTCGTGATGGCCGATAGCCCTTCAATCGCGTAGTACGCGCTGGCGACTTTGGCCATGGTTTGCATTGAGAGATGACGTTCGCGCACAAGATAAAACGGAAGCAATGTGAGCATGAAATACGTCAAGTAGTTGACAGAAAAGTGGCCCGCACAAACACCCCAAAATGACCTCTGCCGCAGAATCTCAGCAAAACCAGGGACCGCAATGAGGGAGCGCACCATCGCGGCGCCTGGCATCCATTTAATCCAGGCGGGAACCCACGCCAGGCTTGTCAGTCCGATGCCGATGAATACAGGTCGCCAGCCAAACCTTGCCATCAGAAGGCCGGCCCCCAACGTGCCCACAGCTGGCCCAAAACTCCATGCGCCCTGGAGGACGCCATTGGCGAAGCCCCGGTGATGCTCCGGCAAATGGAAGCCAAGGATTTTCGAGCAGGCGGGAATCATTACGGACTCGCCGACGCCAAGCATCAACCGCATGGCCAGCAGCATCGTGAATCCTCGTACTAGACCGGTTGCCGCCGTGGTAAGCGACCAGAGCAGGAACCCAGCTGCTATCACCCGGTTGGCGTCAACGCTGTCCACCATCCAGCCGCTGACAAACTGCATCGCGGTGTAGGTCCAAAAAAATGCGGAGAGCAGAATGCCCAGTTGTGTGACAGAAATGCGCAACTCATCTTTCAGCAGAGGGGCAGCAATCGACAGATTGCCGCGGTCAACGTAGTTGATGAGAGCACAAATAGCCAGCAAGACAAGCGCTGGCGCAAACGCCCTTAGTTCTCGCGACCTATCTGCTGTCCCACTCATGACAAAGTGCCGAGCTATTGTGCCCTCGCAACGGTTATCTGACAAGCAATCTGCAAAACAATGGTCGCCACAAAAGATTGCGCCCGGATCAAGGGCGATGCGGAAGTAACCGAATTCCTTCCGGCCTGGGGATCACTCTGGAGTTGCCTATGAGGGGCTCACCGTATTTCGCCTCAAACGGCTGCAAGTAGTCTGACGCTCGTCGTGGAACTGATTACTGTCGAAGGTATCGCGCTGCCGAACCGATGAGTGGGCTCTCGCTTGCGTCAGAAGCTCCTAATGCACTACATTGACGCGGGAGTGCTCCGAAGGGCGTTACCGCGCGAAAGAAGGAGTCTAGCAATGCACTTCGGTCTTAGACATTTTGCCTTCGGTATTGTTTTGGCATTCGGGCTTGTCGGCTGTCACGGAGCAGGATCCGAGCCAACGGAAACGCAAATGAAGGACGCCATGCTGTACGCCATGAATCACCCGCCCGGCGAAACCGTCACCGACCCAGTCGAGATCACTTTTTTTAAGAAGGAAGCTTGCGACAATCCGACTCCGCAGGGCTACAGATGTACCTTCGATGTGAAGGTCGCATCTAGGAATATCGGGGCCTCGATGTATAACAACATATCATTCGGCGAGTTTTATAAGGATAAGGACTCGGGCAAGTGGGCGATGCGGCCGCCGTTCTGAATAACGTCTATAGTCTGCACACGCCTCGATAATAGAGACCAGGCATTCGCCTGGATGAGAAAGGGCATACAGAAGAGCGCTCAGCTCTGTTGATTTACCTGAAACCAATGCCGCAACTCGCGGGAGTAGCTGTCGCGGTAGGGACGATCATCGCTGATCGCCCCCCGCTCAGATCCGTACAAACGGGTTTACGCATACGCTCTTACCGTGGATGGCTGGACCTTCAATGCCATACGACTTTCTTGCCCCGCGTCACTTCCTTCTGGGTGCCAGGGTGACGGTCTTTGTAGAGGAAGCAAACTCAGCGCTGTTTCGCTTCATTCGCAACGTCACCCCAAAGTCGCCGCGGTCTCCGGCACGAAGCCTGCGAACTCGCGCTCGAGCGCCTTGGCTGCGCCAGTGCGCCAGTCCGCGGCGATGGACTGGGACGCGGGGTCGGGAAAGATGTCGTCTTCGCCTTTTTCCAATCCATCGAAGATACCCTGCGCCGCCGACTCGGGCGAGGCCTTGGGTATGTCGAAGCCGCGGTTCATATCTGTATCGATGGGGCCCAGGACGACGGCATGGACCGTTACGCCTTGGCCAGCCAAGAGCGCTCTCAGTGATTGCGTCATGTTAAACGCGGCTGCCTTCGAAATGGAGTAGGCGGGTATGACCGGCAACGCAGCGAGCGCCACCAGGGATAGGTTGTTAACAATGGCCCCCTTGGAGCGCTTTAGCAGAGGCAAGAAAGCGCGCGTCACATTGAACATTCCGAAGAGGTTGACGGCGAGGTGTTGCCCAATGGCGTCGAGATTCCTCAGATCGTCGTAGAGAGCGATGCCGGCATTGTTGATGAGAACGTCGAGAGATTCAACTCTCTTGACAGCTCCCTGAATCTGCTCAGCGTTAGTCACGTCCAAGGTCAGGGGCGTGACGCGCTCATCTACGTGGGCCAAGGGCTGGCGCGTACCGGCATATACCCGCTTCGCACCTCTCCTCAAGGCCTCCTCGACCAGCGCCTGTCCTATACCGCGATTGGCCCCGGTCACCAAAACTGCTTTGTCTGCGATTGTCATATACCCTCCTGCTGATCAGGCGCGCCTCGGGACTGCTGTTAAGCCGCCTCTATGGGGATGACGGGTGAAGGGATTCGATTTCGACAGAACAACGGGAGGAAATTATCCCCGTCGTTGGAGCAGGAACTGTCGAACCGCCGGGTCCTCGGCGAGACCAATCGCCCGGTCGAAAGCATCCGCGGCCTCAGATGTCTTCGCTAGCCGTTGCAACAAGTGAGCGCGAACCGCCCAGTAAGGCTGATAGCCCGAGACGGACTCGAAATCGATCCCATCCAGTGCCGCCAGCCCCCCTTCAGGTCCGTTCGCTTCAGCTACTGCCGCGGCATATCCAGTTCGCGTGCCGAGCGTCGGGGATATGCGGATCAGCTGTTCATAGAAGAGCATGATCGCACCCCACTCAGTCCGACCACTGCGCGCCCGCTCAGCGTGGACCGACTGAATCGCGGCCTCGAGTTGAAAGCGGCCGGTGCGACCGCGACTCGACGCTTCGGCGAGATGGCGTTCCGCCTCTGCGATTAAGGGCAGAGACCACTGCTGTGAATCCTGCTCCGAGAGAGGAATATAGCGACCTTCCGGTCCCCGCCGTGCCCGCCGCCGCGCTTCACAATGGAGCATGAGAGCCAGCAGCCCGCGAACCTCTGCTTCCCTGGGCATTAGCTGAAGAAGCACGCGTGCGAGCCAGATGGCCTCTTCGGTAAGCTCCCGGCCGCTCTGATCGACGCCCGCCATATCGTCCCAGCCAATACCAAAGGCGGCGTAAATCGCTTCGAGCACCGCCTCGAGCCGCTGCGGCAGTTCGCGCTCTTGCGGGATTTCAAACTGAATGCCGCCGTCGCGGATCTTCGTCTTGGCACGCACCAGTCGCTGCCCCATCGTCGTCGGTGAGACCAGGAAGGCGTGGGCGATGCGCGCCGCATCCAGTCCCAGAACCGTCTGGAGCATGAGCGGCGTGTGAATGGAGGAATCGATCGCCGGATGAGCGCATACGAACAGCAGTTTCAACCTGTCATCTGGAAACTCTGCCGGCAACGTCACCTCGCGTTCCTCCCTCAGGAGCTGGAGAGTGGGCTCACTTGCCACGGCCACTTGTTGATGACGCACAAGATCGATAAAGGAGCGGCGCGCTGCCGTCAGCAGCCAGGCCTCCGGATTTCGCGGCACGCCGTCTCCCGGCCAAGCCTTGAGTGCAGCTACCAGCGCATTGCTCAGAGCGTCCTCCGCGCTGGCCACGTCTCGCGTCTGCGAAGAAAGATAGGCCACCAGACGACCGTACGACTCGCGGGCCACCCTTTCGATCGCGCGATGAGTGTCCTCCTGTCCGCTTCCGTTCATCACGTGATCCGGTGCTTGGCTGCAGGCGCAAGGGGACGGACCTCCACCACACCGCCCGCAGCCGCCGGGCAACGCGCTGCCCAGTCGAGCGCCACGTCAAGCGAGGGGAGTTCCATGATTATGAATCCCCCCAATTGCTCCTTGGTATCCGCAAAGGGGCCATCCTGTACGCGCCGCTTTCCTTCCTTAAGCTGGACGGTGGTTGCAGTGTCGGGCACTTCAAGCGGATCGCCAGCGAGGTAAGCGCCGGACTCGACAAGAGCCTTATGATATGCGCGCCAAGCACCGGTGTAAGAGTCGGTTCCATCGCTTTTCCGCGCCGCAAAAGCTTCCGGTGATTCGTAGAGTAGCAGAGCGAATTGCATCAGCTTTTCTCCTGTGGAAACAATTTTAAGCGCCTTTGCGCGCTTGAATGTATGACGGACGGGAATAAGCTATTTCGACAGATTTTGGGAAATCTCCAGAAATTTCAAGCAGGCACAGGCGAATCGAGGGCTGTCAACGTCAACGTAGCGATCTGTCGGGGATTGATCAGCACCGACAAACGTCCTAGTAGTAACTGTCGTATTCCTGGCGAGAAGCTGACCCCTCATTACTAATCCGTGCACCAGTTTGTGCCGGCTGCCCGTCGGCTGGAACTCCCGCCCACTCTTGCGCGCGAGCTGTAGTTCCGGCAGGAAGACTGTTTCTCTTTGCGGCTGGAGGAGCATCTTGCTCTTCGACTGAATACTTGCAATCTTTCATGATTCTCTGGTTCGCTTGATCGCCCGACCGGGGCGCTATTGCGGCTGCAAAGTGCAGCAGGTGGAGCATGTCCCCGACCGAGCAGAATTCAAAGACACAATCCAGCTTCGTCAACTCAAGTACGTGCTCGACCTGGTTCATGACATTCATCAGCTGAAACCTGATCGCGTGAGAATAAGCCCACTCCCGTAGACCCAACAAGACACCCAACCCACCGGCGTCGATGCGGTCAACCTGCGCCAGGTCAAGTATCAGTGTCCGAATGTGTCTCTGTCTAAGCACCGCGTTGCGCAAGATCGCGTAGGCATCCCCGATTACAATTCGCCCCTGACACCGTAGGACGGTACTGTCTCCCAATTCCTGTGCGGTCGCATTCAGCATGACTATCTCCTTGGCTCATCCCGAAGATTTCAGAATCAGAGCTGAGCTTGTGGCCGGTCTCGACAGATTGTGCCCCGCTCTATTTGTATGTCGAACGGGAGTTAGCCAGATCGACTGATTCTGCGTCTTTTTTTGGGGGGACGACGTGCGCGGCCTCGAAAAAGAGAAAAATCGCCGGCCGGGTCAAATCCTAAAATCCGTCTGATCGCTTGGCCGGATCATCGGCAAGCCAGGGTTAGGGTCGGGAAGCCGGTTCGAGGCACGCGCTCTTGCGAGCCCTCGGCGACATTGGCCTTGGGCGGTTTACTCCAAAACCTCAATTGGGTTGGCCCGCGCCGCAACGCAACTTTCCTGTCTGATAGCCATCGAACAACGCCCGCATCGCTTTGACATGCGACTCATCTAACGAGTCATGAGTAACGGGTTGGCTTTTTCAGTACTGGATCTTGTAGGCATGCGAGCGGGGGAACCCGCGGGCAGCGCAATTGCCCGATCGGTGAACTTGGCGCAGCACGTGGAGCAGTTGGGATACAAGCGCTACTGGTTGGCGGAACATCACTCTATTCCTGGATTGGCTTGCTCAGCCACTCCAGTGCTGATTGGGCATGTGGCGGCAGCGACAAAGACGATTCGAGTGGGCAGTGGTGGAGTGATGCTGCCAAACCACGCACCGCTGGTGGTGGCGGAACAATTTGGGACGCTGGAGGCGCTGTACCCAGGGCGAATTGATCTGGGGCTGGGACGGGCTCCAGGCGGCGACCCGAAAACGATGCGGGCGCTACGAAGGGATTTGGAGCAAAGAGGGGACGACTTTCCGGCGCTGCTCGATGAATTGCGGACCTATCTGGGGCCGGAGCGGCCGGGGCAGGCAGTGAGAGCGATTCCCGGACAGGGAAGCAATGTGCCGATCACGCTGCTGGGGTCGAGCGGCTTTAGCGCGCAACTGGCAGGGACGCTGGGCTTGCCGTTTGCATTTGCGGCCCACTTTGCTCCTGAGTACTTACACGCAGCGGCTCAGCTATACCGCGACGAGTTCCGGCCAGGCAAAGTACTGCGGAAGCCGTACTTCATGGTAGCAGTGCAGGTGATTGCGGCGGAGACGGATGCGGCGGCCCGGCGGTTGTTCACGACGCCGCAGCAGCGCTTCCTCCGACTGATTCGAAACCAGCCGGTCGAACTGTTGCCCCCAGTCGATTCTATGGAGCCGCTGTGGCGGGACGACGAGCGCGCAACGGTGGGGAGCAAACTGCGCGCGGCGATTGTGGGATCGGATGCGACGGTGAAGACTGGGCTGGAGAAGTTGGTGGGTGATACGGCGGCTGCTGAAGTGATCGTCGTAACTGACACCTACGAGCATGCCGACCGGATCGAGTCGTATCGGCGAGTGGCTGGCGTTGCCACCATGATCGAGGTTAAGCCCGCTGTAGCCGTGGAAGCCTAAATCAGAGCGACAACCGCGCTCGGCTTTCTCCCTGGCAAACCACACGACCGAGCGCGAAATTCAGAGTTGCGGAACAGCGTGCTGCTCCTCGAAGCAAGACTTCAGATTCTTGAGGTCCACGGGCACGCGGGACTGGGCCCCTTCTGGACCCGCTCTAAGATATTGAACAGGCCATGATATGGCCTGTCCTAGCTCCCGCGCCGCTCGCAGCGGCCAGTACGGATCCCGTAACATCTCGCGGGCGATAACGACTGCGTCCGCCTGTCCCGTAGCGAGGATGTGCTCGGCCTGAACCGCAGAAGTGATCATCCCCAGCGCGCCAGTCACGACACCGCTTTCCCGCCTGATCCGCTCCGCAAAAGCGGTTTGATAGCCCGGGCCCACAGGAATCTTGGCTTGCGCCACGTTGCCCCCGGAAGAGCAATCGATCAGGTCTACTCCTAATTCCTTCACTTGCCGGGCAAGCTGAATCGACTGCTGAATATCCCAGCCGCCATCGACCCACTCCGTCGCCGAAATCCGGACGAACAGCGGCGCTCGCTCCGGCCACGAGCGTCGAACCGCAGCGACTATTTCACGCAAGATTCGACTGCGATTCTCAAAGGAGCCTCCGTAAGCATCGGTTCGCTGATTGCTGAGCGGAGACAGAAACTCATGAATCAGATAACCATGAGCGGCATGAATCTCAACCACGCGGAAGCCAGCTTCGCAGGCCCGGCGTGCCGCCTCCCCGAAAGCTGCGACGATCGCCTGAATTTGTTCTTTGGTAGCGGCCTCGGGCAAGGGATAATGATCGGCAAAAACGACGGCGCTCGGAGCAACGACTTTCTTCCATCCACCCTCGGTTTCAGGAACCTTGCCTTGCCCCTCCCATGGCCGGTAGATACTTGCTTTGCGTCCAGCATGCGCCAGTTGCATGCCTGCGACGCTGCCCTGCTCGTGAATGAAACGCACGATCCTGGCCAGTGGCTCGATGTGATCGTCACGCCAGATCCCAAGATCCTGTGGACTGATGCGGCCTTCCGCCAGAACCGCCGTCGCCTCGGTAAGGACCAGTCCAGCACCGCCCACCGCGCGGCTGCCCAGGTGCACAAAATGCCAGTCGTTCGCGTGTCCGTCAGTGCTTGAGTACTGGCACATCGGAGAAACGAACACTCGATTCGCAAACTTAAGATCGCGAATCACGAGCGAATCAAACAAGTGAGCCATGTGGATTCTCTTCGTCGGTTAACTGTCAGCAGATACGAACCAGTGCTAGCTCGCGCTAGTTCGGCCTCCAATGATTCTATTCCAGCGAAGGCGCGCGACCTTATCTACATAACTCTCCCTGAGCGCTGATCTGAATTCAATAGGCCGTCTCAATTAAGGAGCAAAAGATATGTTTCAAGAATTGATGCCGCTACTCGCACAAAGGACCCTGATTGTTTGCATGTCGGGGGTGAGTGACAATGAGATGCGTATCACCATATTTTTTGGAGTGGACTGGTCTAGGCCAAAAGCGGCCGGCTGCTTGATCCGCGGCGCTACCCATATCGCACAATCTCCATGAGATAGATGAACTCGTGGGGCCGGACCGAGGATGCAGGCGGAGAATGCATGCGACACGAACCCACCAGACGAGATTTCTCACGTCGACAAACTCGCGCTTTCCGTATAAGTTCTCACTGCGACTCGTGGAGACTCTCAAACATTTTTGGATCAGACGATATGCGACCGAACGCTTCCATCGGTCATCGAACATTCCAGACAGGTGAAGAACTGCCTCGTGGCACAAGGCTTCCGCCGAGGTCAAGTCTTTGGCGCAGATCTACTGATCTCTCGGAGGCGGGGCGGTAGAAGTAAGGAATTTCTGGGGCCATGGCATCACGTTGGAGGCAAGGATATGTCGAGAGCGGTAACGGTAAACGGTGGTCCCTCTAGTCTGCGCCAAGTCATTTCAGTTGGTCCGCACCGGTTTTTCGCGGATGAACCAAAGGCATCTGGCGGGCACGATGAGGGGCCGGACCCGTACGAGTTGCTGTTATCCGCGTTGGGATCATGTACCAACATGACCCTTCGCATGTATGCTGATCACAAAGGATGGCCACTCAAGGAGATTCGGGTCGTCTTGACACATTCGAAGAATTACGCCCAGGACTGCGTTAACTGTGAACAACCGGCAGCAATGCTCGATCGAATCGAGCGACGACTTACGCTCATTGGCGAGCTGTCGGCGGAACAACGGCAAAGGCTATTGGTGATCGCAAATCTTTGTCCGGTCCACAAGTCGTTGACTTCGAAGATCGATGTCCGGACTGAATTGGTTGACCCGTCGTTGTAATGAACAATAGTTGCGAAACACACCGCAGAAAAGCGGAGTTTCCATGTCGAATATTTTGCCGGTGGGTAAATCGGCGCCTGATTTCACTTTGCATGCTACACCGGATCAGACGCTGACGCTCAAGGGACTGCGCGGCAGACCTGTCATCCTGGCTTTTTATCCAGCCGACTGGAGCCCAGTGTGTGGGGACCAGATGGCGCTCTACAACGAGGTCCTGCCCGAATTTCAGCAATTCAACGCCGAGCTGCTGGGAATCTCCGTGGACGGAGTCTGGTGCCACGCCGCGTTTTCACGCGATCGCAAGCTCCACTTTCCGCCGCTCGCTGACTTCGAACCCAAAGGGGCGGTCGCGAAGCTTTACGGAGCTTTCCGTGACGGAGAAGGAATTGCCGAGCGCGCTCTTTTTGTCATCGATAAGAACGGAACCATCCGCTGGAGCTATTGCTCCCCTATAGCAGTCAATCCTGGTGCCGACGGGATTCTCGAAGCTCTGGAGAGTCTTCCGCAATGAGGCCGTTGTGGCAAAACTGCAAGTGCCGGTCGGTCCTGACGATCACTCCCAAGGTCTCGCCGACGCCCCTGTCACGCTGGTGGAATATGGTGACTACGAATGTCCTCACTGCGGACATGCATACCCGATCGTCAAAGCGCTTCAGAAGAAGTTCGGAAAACAGTTGCGGTTTGCGTTTCGACATTTCCCGCTGCGAGAAATACATCCCAATGCTGAAGCCGCTGCCGAAACCGCTGAGTTTGCCGCAACGCACGGCAAATTCTGGGAGATGCACGACCTCATCTTCGAAAACCAAAGTTCTCTCAGCGAGCAAATGCTCGGTGAACTGGCTCGGCGCCTCACGCTTGATAGGCAAGCGCTCAAGGAGGCACTAGGGTCGGGCGCCTTTGCCGAGCGTGTGCAGAGGGACTTTTCTGGCGGCGTGCGCAGCGGAGTGAACGGAACTCCGACATTTTTTATCAATGGCGTGCGTCACGATGGCGACTTCGAACTGGAGACGCTTCGCCAAGCGATCAACAAAGCGGCGGCATAAGCGGAAACTGTACACCAGGTCCGGGTAAACGGGCTTTAATATGTGACCGCCACGCAACTCTCAATATCCGAGGAAATCGTCAAGAGCAGAGTTAAAAACATTCTCTCCAAATCTGGGGGCGCCCCACGATGGAAGATCTCCGCCAGGATCTCCGCGCCATCACCAAGAAATGCCGACCCGACTGGGACATCACCACGCCCGAAATGAAAGCCGCCTGGCAGCAGGGCCGCAAGGACCTCTTCTATCCCTACGGCAAAACATTCGTCCAAACCCTGGGCGAACAGGATTAAGGATCTGCATGGCCCGACTGCTCAGAGTAAACGCTGGTCTGCCCGGAGCACGTTTTGACGCGAGGGATGTTTCGATGAGCAAGGACAAAACTTCCGCGAATCGAATTCTGGTCGGTTGACGAGCAAACAGGAAGTAATCGCGGTGAGCGGACAATCGGCCCTCATTTGATTGCAAATTGAGAGGCCGATTCCAGCCCTTATCTTCAATCAGTTGCCTTTCATTGTTAATCTTTCACATCGAGTCGATATTTCATAAATCGGTGATCTTCGATATTCGTAATCCTCTGCATCTACTAAGGTTATCGATTGGTAGAGCGCAGACCAGAAGGGCTTGGCGTCTGCCATTGGAACAGCCGTCCGCCATGCATGGGTACGCGCTTGCGGTGGGGAATGTTGTAGTGAGGAGATCTAACTCGTAGGAGGCGTCTGCCTTGTCGCGACAGAGGCTGCGCCGTATCTGCCTCGTCATATCGTAATCTTTTCAATCCGTTGAAGCTTTAAAGTTGGTTGCTGCGGGTTTCGAAAGGTTCGATAAACCGATGGGGTTGAACAACGCGAAGACCGCGCAAAAGGGACAGCCTCTTGGGTCGCTGCGGCGGGGGTTTTGGAATATCTATTTTGTCGTTGACAGCTATTAGAGTACAGTCGTACTCTTTAGGTATGCGGTACTCGCCGGAACACAAAGCGCAAAACCACGAGAAAATTCTTTCCGTCGCCGCTCGCTCTTTCCGCGAGCGCGGCGGGGACAGCAGCGGCATCGGGACGGTGATGAAGAAGGTAGGCCTGAAAAAAGGCGGCTTCTACCGGCATTTTAAGAGCAAGGACGACCTGTTCGTCGAAGCGGTGGCACGGGCACTCGACGAGACGGGAAGAGGTATGGAGGAGGTTGCAAAGTCCGCGCCCGAAGGTCAGGCTCTGCAGGCCATCATCGAACGCTATCTAAGCGTAGGCCACGCGAATTCGCCGGGATCCGGTTGCGTGCGCGCCGCCCTCGGGCCGGAGCTCGCACGAAAACCGTTGTCCGTGCGCAAACGGATTGAGGCGTTGCTGGAAGCGTATCGTGAGCGGCTAGCGCCATTTGTTCCTGGTCGGACGCGAGAAGAAAAACTGGCGAAGTGCAGGTTGTTGTTCCCCGCTATGGCGGGGGTGTTGATGATGGTCCGCGTTACTCCGGACCCTAAAATGGGCGAGCAGAGATTGCTGCAGGCGAGGAACTTCTTCATAAAGAGCTTCGCTGAAGAGTAAATTTTTTTGCGACCTAAGAGTACGATCGTACTCTATTAGAAGTGGAACGATACCAAACTGAATCAAAAGGAGAAACAATGAAATTTATGATCCCTTTGCTTATGGCAGTGCTTCCCGCAGCATCGGTAGCGCAATCACAGTCCGGCGGCGCTTCAGGCGTGCCCAGCATAGCTATACCCAAAACTACCGCCGTGCTGGTCATTGAGACTCCCAAGCCGGGCGTAACCCCTCAACAAATCATGGCCGTCATACCGGAAGAGATTCGGGCAACTGTGAAGCTCTACCTCGACGGGAAAATCCGCGAGTGGTATTCAAGGGGCGATGGCAAAGGCGTCATCTTCCTGGTAGATGCAAAGACCGAGGACGAGGCGCGAGCCTTTATGGAAACACTGCCGCTCGCGAAGGAACAGTTGATGGATCACGAGTACATCCCCGTCGGACCGTTGATGCCGCTGAGGGCATTGATGGGGGCTGGAGGGCAACCGTGACTCTCGTTCCCGCGTAGAAGGATATCCATACCGCATGGCAGCATTGCCGGAATCGGAAATCGATTCGGCGAAAGGAGGCGCTAATGTCGCTCATTCTCATTCAGACCATCGTCCAGGCGGTGTCCTCGACGCTGACCTGGCTCGGCTTCTATATCGGTATTCGTGCCTTGCCTGGCGCGAAAGCGCGCAAGTCGCGCTGGATCGTCGGCTCGGCGGTGGTCGCCGCGGCGTGGCTCGTCGGCATGTTCCTACTCGGCGCTGCTGGTGTCTTCCGCAACGACGTGCTGCCGCCGCGCATCCCCATGGCGCTCCTCGCGACCCTGCTCCTGGGCTATCTCCTGCTCCTCTCCCCGACATTCCGCCGCATCATCGCCGCCGTGCCGCAGCACTGGCTCATCGGCATCCAGACCTTCCGTGTCCTGGGAGGCGTGTTCGTGGTCCGTTATTTCGCAGGCCAGTTGCCCGGTCTTTTCGCGCTGCCGGCCGGTATCGGCGACGTTGCCACCGGATTGCTCGCGCTTTTCGTTGCCTACGCATGGTATAGCGGCAAGCCCTATGCGCGCGGCGCCGCGATCGCGTGGAACCTTTTCGGCATGGCCGATCTCGTGGATGCCGTGGTGTTGGGTACGCTCACCGGAGGCGCGGGTGGCATCGTCTTTCCGATCGTGCTCATCCCGGTCTATGCCGTGCCACGCGCGTTCCTTATCCACTCCTATTCACTGATCGGTCTCCTGCGCAAAACCTCGCAACAGCCGCGACGCGCGGAGTCGCTGGATTATGGGATGGACGCCGCTCGCGCATGAGCGTCACACGTCTCCAGTACCGGAGTGTTAAACCGGTAGGAGGCCAATGCTGAAACAAGTCTTGAGAATGGAGAAAAGTCTATGGATTACTCGGTTCCCGCTTATTTGACGCCGTTCATTTTGACTGGCATGATTGTCGTAATCGCTGCCCTACTGCTCGGGTTGCGCCGGGCACTCCGTCGTTCGACATGGCCGGAAAAAGATCCGGCCAACGCCTTTTGGAGCGTCTCATCGCTTCTTGTGGGATGGTTTGTCGTAGCCGTGGTGACGTCGATTGCTGGATATTATCGGCCGCCATCCGGCCGACCTCCAACACTTCAGTACGGTCTTCTGGTTCCTATCGTAGTTGGCGTGTTGTTATTTCGAAGCTGGCCTTTGCTTCGGCGTGCTTTCGCCATTGTTCCCAGCAATTGACTGGTTGGAGTGCAACTCTATCGTGTCCTGGGAGTGATCTTCCTGGTGCTGTACGCTGGTGGACATCTCCCAGGACTCTTTGCCTTGCCCGCCGGTTTAGGCGCCACCCTTATAGGAATCCTGGCTCCCTTGGTTGCTGTAAGCTTTGCACGTTCGCCGGAACACTCTGCGCGACGAGTCCGCCTTTGGAACCTGCTTGGCATTACACTGGCTGATTGCTAGAGGCTCACTCTCCAGAATAAGTTCCAATCGCGGAAGTACCGCCAGCTTGGTAACCTGGCTGGCTCCGAAGCGGTTCGAAAACTCTGTCGATTGTTCCGCGAAGAGCGTGCCATTCTCAAACTGCAGGTAACCAACCGGCGTGAGTGCCGCTGGGGTCGAAACTGTAGGCCGGCCCGGATTCGCGTCGGGTACTGCCGATGTTCCCCCCCTGCGCAGCGCTGGATTGATGGAAAACATACAACATCAAGAACATCCAAAGTGGTACGGACCTCAACTGCCCTCCTCTGCTTGAGCTTCCACGGATTTTTCCGAAGGAAATGCGGACGTGCCAGCAGACGTATGTTGCCAACCCCAACGGGAGCACCAGCCATCAGAGAACGAGGACACTTCGCATTCGCACCGCGTGTTCGGTGATCCGGCTCTTTCCGGCGGAACCTTTGTGCCGCAGCCGGGCAGGATGTACGACCCCGCAGATTTCGGTAATATTTCCGGGCACTTGCCCGCGCCGTCGCGCCTCTCGGGCTATGCATTCCCGGGCAAGAAGTCTGCAGGCACGGGAAGCAAGAAGGTGACTGGTAATTCGAACGAAAGCATCAAATGCGGCCGCTTGAGCCGCTGAGGCAACCTGTTTGTGTGCCTCATCAGCGCTCAATAACAGCGGGCGTAATTCAAGCGGAACTCGGCAAGGCCATGCTCCACCTGTCAGTACATGCTTATTCGCGAGTCGTCGTCTTCCCCGCCAACAGCAGGGCATCCATTGAATTCCTTCCCGGACTCCCTACTCTTCAGAAGAGCATCTGCATCTTTCCGCTTTAGCAAGCGTACTCGCTGGATATGACCATCGCTCGCACTCTGACTCTGAGCTTCAACGCAAACGTAGATTCCAGACGCGTCTTGATCTAGGAGCCTGATGGCAATCTGCGATCCACCCTGTGGCGTCTCGACGAGTACTTCCTTCTCGTCTACCTTCCGTGTCACATACCCATAATCGCCGAATGTCCTCTTTCCTTTTTCCCGCTTCGGTCGGATCCCAGAGGGAAGCGTCGTTACATCCAGTTTCTCGACCAAAAACTCGGTCACCTTCTCACTGGGGTATGCCACGTCATTTTTTGCCAGGGTTAAAGGCACACATGTCAGGACGATTACTCCACATAACAATTTCATGACTCTTCCTCCCAATTTCTGGACCAACTACGCCCGCCTTGTGCGGGCTCGGAACAAATTTTGATACTCCATCCCGCTCAACTGAGTTTTCTTTTTTCGCTGCGAGGTTTACCTCCACGTTCATGTGACCCCACCGCGTGTCATCGAAGCATCTAACCGGGTCCATTTACACCGCTAAGAAAGGCGCCCAAGTGCCCGGTCAGCGCCACCATACCTACGGCTAGAAATTCGATAGCCAAGCGGTAGCTCGGCAGAGCTTCCTCCCGCCGCCGCGCGCGGAGATTTACCCACCAGATCAGCCAGATCATTACGCTCGAGACGCAGGCCAGCACCAAGTGCTGCAGTAGGATGCCCTTCAATTTCTGCCCTTCGAGCTGGAACTGCCACGCGAGGATACCCGTGGCCAGAACCGGGAGCGTCGAAATCGCTGCCACTAGCAGGTTGTAGTAGGCTGCATCCGCCAGGCCCCGTCGCTTGGTCCAGTACGCTATCAGGTCGAAGGCCACGGCCGCGATAAACAGCGCGATGGGAAAATGTATGAGCACCACATGCTGCGCGTGCTTGGCGAGCAGCACTGTCTTCAGATCAAAGGGATTCACCGCGGTTCGCAATAGCGCTATTGCCATATCGACGACCTCAAGCGAATAGAACTCACAACTCCACGAAATATTCCCGTCGTGGGGGAACGCAGGTTGGTACGGCACATTGACGATCGTAGTGAAAGAGTTCCGGTCTTACATTCGCCGCGAGCAGCAGAAGAAATAGTTGATCTAAGGTCGATAAGTTCGTGCCCAATCGTAACGAGGCCGGCATCCTTGTCGCCGTCAAGTTAGCAAGATATCGGTCATTCCAGGGCTTTTGCACTATGTGGTCGCTTGGCAGTCACTTATGGCTGGCTCGGCGTCTCGGCCTCGGCTGGAGCGTCAGTGGCATGTATTCATGAAAAGATATGCTTATAGCATCGCAAATCGAGCACCGCGTCCCTCGGACGGCGGTAACGCGTCAAGTACGGCGGAAAGATTGGGTTCTAATCAACAACACTCTCCTCATACAGCGAAGTCTTCGTCAGCCACGTCCCTCGATTGACAAGGGGTTTAACGGGCAGTGCCCCACATCTATCGTTTATCGTTAACTAAGCTCAAGGCCGAACCCCAATGAATATCCAGTTTGACCCTATATCATGGATGTACCCGATCACCGGAGTCGTTTCATTGCTCTCAGACGAACCAGGAAACGACGTGGATCTTCCATGGTAATGCCAAGCTTGAAGACTGGCCATGATGCCGCTCGCCGCCGATTCTGGTTGGCGATGTCGGGGTTTGTCATGGCGCTTGCGCTGCTGCCCTTTTCCTACAAAGTCGAACGTCGCCTGGAGACAGCTGTTCACATCAAGGGCGGAGAATCCGAAAAAGTTGACCTGGAACTGGCGCAGCGTTTCCAGTCTCCGTACGCCCACCGCCTGGTTCTGGTGATCAGCGGTATTCCCGATCCGGATTCAGCAAAAGGCGCAGATGCATTGGGCTTCTTAACCAGTTCATTGCGTAGTGTGCCTGGAGTGTCGGGTGCCGTCTCGAGTCTGGATTGGCCAGATCCTCTGTTCACTGGGAACAATGGCGGGGCCTTGATCATCGTCGGGTTGGACCCGCACGATGAAACTGTCGAGGCGTTGGTCCCCAAACTGAGGGCAAGAGCAGACTGGATGGAAGGTCAGCTTAGGTCGCAATACCCCAATATCAAACTGGAGATTACGGGTGAAACGCCACTGACCTTCGATCTTCGCAAGGTCAGTGCAGATGACGTCAACCATGCCGAGGAACGAGCGATGCCGGTAACTCTCTTGCTGCTGTTGCTGGCTTTCGGCAGTCTTGTGGCCGCGCTATTGCCGCTGGGAGTTGGAGTACTCTCAATCTCGATGGCGATGGGTGCGGCTGCGCTACTCGCGCATTATCTGCAGCTGTCGATTCTGGTGCAGAATCTGGCGACGATGCTCGGCCTTGGCTTGGGCATCGACTATGCATTGCTGATGGTGAGCCGGTTTCGCGAAGCATTGGCCGAGGGATATGATCCCGGCCACGCTGCCGATATTGCTGCCGGGCAAGCGGGGCGGACGCTGATAATCTCGGCCACGACAGTTGCAATCGGATTTTCAGCGCTGCTGACTGTGCCCATCAGCGAACTGCGCTCCATCGGGATAGCTGGCCTGCTGGTAACCGTTTTGAGTGTCATGCTGTGTACATTCATTCTGCCTTGGGTGCTTGGTCTGCTAGGGCATCGCATCAATGCCGCCAGAGTGCGTCTTCCAGCCAGACGATTCAAAACGCGGGACAGCCTATGCGCGGCGAGTGAGCGGTGGGTGCGGTGGGGCAGCATCATAACCCGCCGGCCCTGGACAGCTCTGCTTGTCGCCGGGATTCCGCTACTGATCCTTGCATTCCAGGCACGGAGAATCTCTCCCGGGATTCCTGACCATGACTCGCTCCCGGCCGCAGCCGAGTCGGTGCAAGCACTGCACACGCTTCAAGGCATGGGGCGGTCGGGTATTGTGCAGTCCCTCCGAGTGGTCCTGGAGTTGCCGCCGCAGTCTCCGCCGCTCTCGCCGGCTGGCTGGCTTGCCGTCAGTCGCTTGACGAAGCGCTTCCAGAGCGATCCTAGAGCGGAAGAGGTCTTATCTCTTCCGACCCTCACGGGAATGTCTGACACTGCGGATGCTGTCGACGATGTGCCCGAGTCAATCCGCAAGAGTTTTCTTCGCAGCGATGGCCAAGCTACCTTGATTGAGTTGCTGCCCACCGCCACTCTTTCGCCCAACGAACAGATACGATGGGTACGAGAGGTGCGTTCCTCCGATGTCGCGGCGATAACCGGCGTGCCCGGCGCTGTGCTGCGCGTCGGCGGCGTTCCCGCACTCGACGCAGATTATGACTCGGTAGTAAAAGAGCGGTTGCCGAGGGTGGTCCTTGGCGTCATATTGGGGAGCTTGCTGGCGCTCCTGATCGGGTTACGTTCTCTATTTGCGGCTGTCAAAGCAATTCTGCTCAATCTGCTCTCCGTTGGCGCTTCATTCGGTGCGTTAGTTGTCGTTTTTCAGGAAGGCCACGGTAGCAAACTCTTTGGGCTCGACGGACCGACCGGCACCGTATACCCGATCGTGCCGATTCTCTCGTTTGCCATCGTCTTCGGATTGAGCATGGACTATGAGGTCTTCCTGGTCGCCCGAGTCCTCGAAGAACGGCGGCGCGGTCTATCCGAGAGATCAGCGGTGATCGAGGGCCTGGCGCGGACGGCCGGGCTCATCACGAGCGCCGCGGCAATTATGATTGCCGTCTTCACCGCATTCACCGTGGGAAGCTTTCTGGTCGTCCAAATGCTGGGCTTTACGCTCGCCGTGGCGGTGTTCATTGATGCTACAGTGGTGCGGATGGTTGTCGGGCCGGCACTATTGCAACTTGCCGGCGACTGGAATTGGTGGCCCTTTGGCTTATATGGGGCCCCGGCAACGTCTGAAAAGGAGCTTATCCCATGACGGCGAACACCGTGGATGCTCCAGTGACAGCACAGGGCCTCGCAACAGCCTAATTAAGCGATTCGATTTATTTCACTTTCTCTCCTTGAGCGCTGGACTGGCTGATATCAAAGTCCTTGCGTCCAAGATTTGCCTTTCCCGAGCCCCCTTCGATTACAAGAATCGAGGAGCCGGGCTTGCCCTGCAGCTTTGCCTCCACTTGCGTCGCAGACCAAACGCCGCCGACCTGCCGCAGCCCATAGTAAATGAATTCCTTCTGCTGTCCCGTCCCGCGAAGCGTCTTCACCACATGCACAGGGTACAAAATGCCGCGGTCAATCCACGATGTTACCGAATCATAGTAAGTCCGGTCCTGAGAGCCGGACATGCTCTTAAGGACAAAGCAATCCCGTGCGCCGTATTTCTCCGGTGCCAGGAGTTCCTGATTCTTCCAGAAGAACTGGCTCTCTACCATGTCTTCATAGGAGAAGTCTGTTCCCACTAGTGGGTCGTTCCAACGTTCGAATGGCAACACGCTAGCGGCCTTCTCGCCAGGAAGTACCGCCTCGATGGTCACGTGCCCACTCACGCTCATATGCAGAAGAAGGCTCGTCTTCTCTGAGCCAGGCCCCGAGATCTCGCATAGCAGACGCAGACCATCGGGAAACCAGTGAGCCTTGGCGACAAACTTGTAGCTCGTGCGCTTGCCATTGCCTTCCACCCGTGTGAGTCGCCCGGTCACGCGGTAGTCCAATTTCTCAATACGCTGGCGCGAGCCAGTCAGCACAGTCTCCAGGTCAGGATTCGCCGCGAAGGCCCGCGATGGATGCACCAGCGACAACAGCACTAGCAAAGCGATGGACGCTTGAATCGTCCCAAAGGCGCAATTCGCCCATCTGGCCTCTGGATACCGGCCAAACTTGCGGCTGCGAGAGAGCATTACGACGCGGCGCAGGAAGGTCATAGCTATGTATACAGCCAAAGTCCGTATAGCGCCCATCCAGGGCGACGGGTAGTGATTCTCGAGCCGTGGTATGCAGTCCATTTCAGAACCCACACTTTAAGTGACAGGCTTCCGAACTCTTTCGGCGTCTTGTTTTCATTGGGATACAACCATGTTATGGCAAGCCTTCTGGGATGCAAAGTGCGCATTCTATTGCTTGCTGAGTTTCAAAAGGATCAATCGAATACGATGGATTTTAGCAGCCTTTCGGAGCAGTCATTGAGAACAAGCAGACTTTACCTGCGGGCTGGAAGTTCATTGATGATTCGCACCGGTCACGTTGGCGCCAAATCGCCGAGACACTCGTCGAGGAGCGATCAATACTGATAAGTCTTAATGCTGTATCTGAAGCGCCCATGAGTGAAAAGGCGTCTTCTGAGTTGCTGTGTTCGGGCGCTTCAGATACAGCGACTTGAAGGAAGCCTCATTTGAGAGCTATGGGTTTTGAATGGGGTTTGGTGGGATGACAGCGCTAGCGCCGCGTCGGGAGAGCGAATCAACGGTGAGGTTACTGCTGCTGTGGTCGGAACCACGCGCAGAACGGCTTCGTGCCGGAGCACGTGGATGTGGCGAGTTCGTGTTGGGGCTTCACGCGGCACCTCTGCAGAGAGCCGGAGGAGCGCGGAGTTGGATCTGGGCGGCGGTAAACCTTTCGACGAGTTTCATCTCTCCGCCGCAGTACGGACACTTCCAGAAGGTTGGGTCTGGGGGTTGGTTCGGGGCAGGCTCTGCCCTGGTCGCTCGCACCTGTGGTTTCAGCAACTGGGCGCAGAGTGGCAGGAGGTGGGCACGGCGGCGGTTGGCGAGGAAGCCGAAGTTGCGGATGCGCAGGAAGCCGGGCGGAAGCAGGTGTAGGAGGAAGCGGCGCAGGAACTCATCGACGGGCAGAGTCATCCGCCGCTTCTTGTTGCCGTGAGCGGAGTCTCGCCAACGGAAGGTGAGGTTGCCCTCGGAGAGAGCAACCAACCTGCTGTTGGAAATGGCGACACGATGGGTGTAGGCGCCGAGATAGCGCAACCCATGTTCTGGCCCGCCGAAAGGCCGTTTGCAGTAGACGAACCCAGTCGTGACGGAACAGTACAGGCAGCCAGGAGGCGAAGGCGCGCGCTTCCGCAAGCGGTAAGAGATGTCCGTGGAACTGGAGTGCGCCGGCATGAAACGCGGTCTTGAGTCCGGCGACAAACTTACCGCGGAAGACACGGCTGAGCACCTTGATGGGAAGGAAGAAGGAGCGGCGTGAGGAGATCCAGCGAGCGTGATCTGGAGCAAGACCGCCAGCGGCAACTACGCAGTGAACATGAGGATGATGTTGCAGTCGCTGGTCCCAGGTGTGGAGCACGCTGAAGAAGCCGATCTCGGCTCCCAGGTGCCGGGGATCGCGGGCGATCTGCAGTAGAGTTGCAGCA
Organism: uncultured Acidobacteriota bacterium; assembly: GCA_963696025.1. GTDB lineage: Bacteria > Acidobacteriota > Terriglobia > Terriglobales > Acidobacteriaceae > JABCYV01. The sequence goes on along the minus strand of CAVOII010000006.1, from coordinate 380,035 downwards.
CTGGAATGAAACAGCAGGTTATAGATCAGTCGCTTGTTCTGCAGTGCCAACGGAGCCAGTTGTCGCGGCATGGTGAAGACGACGTGCACGTAACTGGCTGGCAGCAACTCTCGTTCCCGCGCCTGGAGCCAGCGCAGGCGCGAGTTGCCCTGGCACTTGGGGCAGTGCCGGCTGCGGCAGGAGTTGTAAGAGATGGCGGAATGTCCGCAGTCCGCGCACTGATCGCGGTGTCCACCCAGCGCAGCGGTGCGGCAACGCGAGATGGCCAGCAACACTTTTTGATGCTGCCAGCTGATCCACTTGCGACTGCGCTTAATGAAGGACTCTCCTGCACAACGAACGATGTCGGCCACCTCCAGAGGAGGCCGGCTCATGCGCTCTGCGTTGGTTTTTCTTCTCCTGGGATCGGGAGTGCATCCAGCGGACTGCCGGTGGCGCTGAGATGCCGCCGGGAGAGATGCAGGTAGATGGTCGTTTCTTCAAGGTCGCGATGACCCAGCAGCATCTGGATGGTGCGCAGGTCGGCAGCAGCTTCAAGCAGATGAGTGGCAAAGCAGTGGCGCAGGGTATGGGGATGGATGTGCTTGTGCTCCAGACCGGCGCGCTGCGCCGCCTGCTGACAGGCGCTCCACAGAACCTTGGTGGAGACCGGATGACTCGCCGTATGCCATCGGTTGCCGGGAAACAGCCAGTTGGTGGGCTTGCGCCGAAGCCCGCGCCAATAGACGCGCAGCGCATCGAGCAGCTTCGGGCTGAGCATGACATCGCGGTCCTTGCGTCCCTTGCCGTCCCGGATGTGAATGACCATCCGCTGGCTGTCGATATCGCTGATCTTCAGGTGGGCCACTTCGGCGCGGCGGGCGCCTGTGGCGTACAGCGTCATCAGCAGAATGCGATGGAAGGGAAACTCTGCCGCGTCGATTAGACGCGCGACTTCTTCCGGACTGAGCACTTGAGGTAAGTGCAGAACCTTCTTCGGATACGGTGTCTCGGCAACGCTCCAGCCTCGCTTCAACACCTCAACATAGAAGAAACGTAAGGCTGCCAACCGCTGTGTCACGGTGTTCGGGGCCAGCTTCCACCGCGTGAACAACGCGGACTGATACTGGCGAATCTGCTCCGGGCCAAGCTGATCGGGTGGCCGATGGAAGTGCCGACTGAAATGCTCGACTGTGTGGATGTAAGTACGGATGGTGGACTCGGCGTAGTAGCGGCGCCTCAGTTCCTCAAGCATGATCTGGCGTAAATGGGTCACAGAGAGTTCCTCCTCTGCGACACAAACTAGCTCAGATCACCTCCACCGTCGGCTCAGCAACACGCGAACGCGTCCGCCGCATACCGGCTTCGTTCAAGTCGGCTAGTGTTTACCGATGGAGCGAGGTGCCGGTTGCTGGTTCAGCCTGAGTCACGAGCAACTGGAAGTAATCGCCGTTGCAAAGAGGGCAGCGACCGCATCGAACCCCGCCTTTCCAAAACCCATCTCGGAACGGCGCGCGCAAACGCCTGATTGTTCAGCATCCGTCTCGCGCAATCTCGGTCTTCCAGAAAGACTTGAGACTGTTGAAAAACTCGGCTACTGAGCCGAGTTTTTTTCGTTGCGTTTACCATTATGTGTGCTAAGCAAGCGTTCAGGAGGAATCCCGACGATGATGGGTCAGCAAACGCGCACCGAGTCGTTGTTCTACTACTTCCGCTGAGAAGACCAGATTCCCAAAGACCACCTGCTCCGAATCATTGATGAGCAGATCGATTTGAGCTTCGTGGGGGAGAGAGTGAAGGGCCTCTACAGTGCGACCGGTCGGCCCTCGATTGATCCTGAGGTGCTGCTGCGGTTGCTGCTGCTGGGCTATCTCTACGGGATTACCAGTGAGCGTCGATTGCTGGAAGAAGTCAGGATGCATCTGGCCTATGGTTGGTTCACCCGACTGGATTTCGAGCAGGAGATTCCGGATCACTCGACGTTCTCAAAGAATCGACACGGACGCTTTCGCCAATCGGGTGTGTTTCGCGAAGTGTTCGAGGAGATCGTGCGGCGGTGTTTGGCGGCAGGGCTAGTGGAAGGCAAGAATCTGGCGGTCGATGGGACCATGGTGGGAGCTAATGCCAGCCGCCAAAGCCGAGTGCGACGGGAGCATTTGAAGGAAGCGGCGCAGGTCTCGCCGACGGTGCGAGAGTACCTGGCCGAACTTGAGCAGGTGAACCCCGTGTCCGAGGCGGAGACGGTTTCGACTACCGATCCGGATGCGATTTACACAACTAAGGGTAGTGGGAGGGCGATGATGGCGTACTACGACAACTATCTCATCGACACCACGAGTCGGGTGATTCTGGGAGTGGAGGCCACTCCGGCACTGTTCCATCAGGAGGCGGTGGCGGCCCGAAAGATGCTAGAGGGAGTTGCGAAGTTCGGCATTCAGCCGGAGAGTCTGGGAGCCGACAAGGGCTATGGTAGCGGAGAGTTCTTAGCTTGGCTGCTGGAGCGGGGCGTACAACCCCATATTCCCGTCATTGATCGTCGCCACCAGACAGGTGGAAGGTTCACCCGCGACCAGTTTCGCTATGATCCAGCGCTGAACGTCTTTCACTGCCCCGAGGGAAAGTTACTGCCTTATCGAGGCTTGTCTCGGACGACACAAGGGTATGTCTATCAGGCATCGGAATCCAATTGCCAAGGATGCCCACAGAAGAAGCGATGCACGACCGCGCCCTCGCGCAAACTCTCCGTGCACTGGCACGAACCGGCCCGACAAGCAGCCCGCAGGTTGGTAGGGACGCCCGCTTATGAGCGGTCCCGCCGGGCCCGCTACAAGATCGAAGCCCTGTTCGCCGAACTCAAGCAGCGTATCCGGCTCGGCTGCGTACGACTACGGCGCCTCTGGAATGTCAGCGAGCAGTTCCTGTTGGCAGCCACGGCTCAGAACGTAAAACGGCTCGTGCGTTTCCTCGCACAACAACCGTCCAGACTGCAAGCCCAAGCCGGGTGAACAAAGATGAGCAAAGGCTAAGGACGGCTACGAACGGGGAATCGGACAGCTCGAGGATCAGAACACTCCATTTAAAAACACATTCACCAGGCAAGAAGTTTTCCGATCGCCCACGTTTTTCACCAGTCTCACTTGTTTTTGGAATGCGCACCTCGGGTTTGGTGGTTTTTCATGGCGATATTACACAGCAAGCGGGCCGCATCGTTCATTCAGCGTCACAGGCTCTGCTCTGCCGTTGGCTTGGACGGGAGGGTCAATTCCATGGGAAAGGACGGCGCGGCCGCCCTTTTTGGTCCCCAATCTCAAGTAACAGCCAACCAAGCTCGTTGACTCACTGCGGGCAGGGATTGTTTCGAAGCACGCGGCGGAAGTCGTTGTAACGGAAACTGGGTCCGTTCGGTGCTGGATATGCCAGTGCCAATAACGGTCCATATTCAACAGTAGAGTTCCCTCCAAACGCGTTTTGCGTCCCCGGGATGAGTGCGCCGCCTATTTGCCAGGTGCAGCCGTCCTTACCTTCCCGGGTGCTATAGATAGGGTAGAAGCCTGCCCCGACGGGCGGATTAACGCAGCCTTGGCCAGGATTCGGGTCGGCGGGATTCGAAATGTGGCGCTGGCACGGAGGATTCGTATTCGTCTCGATACGGGGCAGGTCATTCTCAAACGCGACCCGGCTGTAGTTCACTTTGCTTCCATTCTGATTAAAGAACAAGGGGCTGGTGAACTGGACTGGCTGCGCATGCAGCTTCTCGTCGCGTTTTACGTCCTTAAATGTGCCGGGCCAGTTCTTCTGATAGGGAACGCCGTCGAAGTCGATGTCAGCGTCGAGACAACCCCCGATAGGCACGAACCCAAAGGACGCGGCATAAGCCCCGTCGAAGCAGAAGTTCTCATCGAGCCCGGGTGGATCTTTAACACCAGAGGATTTGCAGGCACCCCCTTCCTGAGCCACCGTTCTGCAGTACTCGAAGTGTCCGATCTCATCAGAGAACGCTATGTTATAAGAGTGGGCTGCCCAGGGCACGCGCGTGTGTGTACTGGAGGTTGCGTACATCGGGTGGAAATCGTAAGTGAGATTGTGCGTAGCAAAGTCGCAGTTGCTTCCGGCCGGGTCAAAGAGGATCTCCGCGAATCCATTGGCCGCGCTGGCCACCATGAACCCACTTTGGCCGCTGCTCAGATCATCAACAGTAATCTTCAGCCCGTGCTCTGTATCTTTAAGTGTCACCACAAGTTCGTCCCCGGGGTCCATGAACAGAGTCTTGAAGTTCGTCGCCACAAGAGGGCCGAGTGGGCTAGGCGAGCCCGGCGGGAAGGGCACGCCATCGGTTTGGATAAACGCAAAATTCACGTACTCAATCGCCCCACCGCAGGCCGAGTTGTTACCTTGGCCGGTGTTAAGGTTCTGCGAGAGGCTATCGATGTTCAGCGCTGCAGTCCACTGCGTCAGGCTGTTGCTACCGAACCAACCGGGCGGGTAGAACTGCATCTCCATGAACGCGGTGCCAGGGTGCTTGCCAATGTAACCTGGCTTTGTCGGGTCAGAATTATCAAAGATGTTGCTGTCACTGTCAGGTTTGCAGAGAATGTTTGGCGACACCGAAGATCCCCCTGGGTTCGGTGCCGATTGATCGTCGCACATGGCCACGCCAAACCAGAAAGCGGGATGGAGTTGGAAGTTCCACGTTCCTCCACTCCCACCCTGTTTCGGTACGGTCGGAGGATCCTTCGGAAGCCTCAACTTGTAGATGCCCGTGTAGCCCGAGCCCGGTTCGTTTGAGTAGAACAGCAGCGACGGCTCGTCGTGGCCGATATACTCGTAGTAGATGCTGTCGTATAACTCACTACAGAGAATCCCGCTAGAGTCGTCGCACGTGTGAGTCTGGCGAATTATATTCGACCCATTTTGTGCCATGGCTATGCTTCCAAGTAGCAACCAAAATCCACATGTCCAAATCGACTTGCGCATATTGCCTCCTTTTGCTCTCCTTGCGCGTGACGCGCGCGGCGCCCCACCTCTCTTGTTGATGGGGGTAGTTCAGGGGCCGAAACCTGGAAAATTACGGCCGAGGTGAGCGCAGAAACCGAAACCAGCTTAGGTAGACACAGCCGAGTGGCTGGCGCAGGCCTTGCGTTCAGGCGGGGATTATCTTCCCGCCGGCGGCTGCGAGTCAAGGCAGACTCTAGGTCGGATGCCCGGAAAGAGCGTCCGAAAGGCAAAGCGACTCACCCTTGCCAGAACGTTAGGGAGAGGGATTCCTCTTGTAGTCAGGCCTTATGCCACCTAATCCCGCTGGGTGCGCTCTCCAAACCAAGTCGTTTCGGAAGGCCTGGAACGCCATATGCTAGGGCTGAAGAATCAGTCGGTTCGGGGTGCTGCCGCAGGGAGATTTTTGGAAGAATGCCGCCGCCCCCATTTAATCTGTGCGCTACACGCTCAGGTTGTGCCCGCATGGGTCGGCGTTGGAAATGTCCGGTCGGGAAATACAGTGCTACGAATTCCTGATGTAACCCTGATTTGTATGTCGGACGTGGAATATCTGGATTGAGGATATCCAACACCTTCAGGTCGCCTCTTCCATGAGCCCAAAGAAACAGCTCCACCCCCAGACCAGATGGTGAAAATAGGGACAATGGCCTTCGACCGTAAGGACTACGGGATGAATAAGGGCATTCCATTCATCAAGATCGCAGACCGTGTCGAGGTGACTGTTGATCTCAAGGGCAAGCGAGTCAGCGGGCCTCCGTTGGTCTTTAAGCAATAGGCAGCCTGCAAACTCTTCCGGCTGCCGCGCCGCGACGCGAATTATGGAGTATGGTGGACAAGGAATCTGTGAACGCCGCAACCGAAACCACAAACCATCGTTGGTCTGCTGTAAGCCCTCTTGCGGACCCTTTGAAAATGGAGATCCAGTGACCGGTCGCTTTGTTTTGAAAATCGGCGATCATCTCGAGAATGCCGAGACGAAGAAATACTATACCGAAAGGAATTTTTCCGAGGTCGCGCCCCGGTACGATTTCATCACCAGAGTACTTTCTTTCGGGCGCGACGCGGCATGGAAGCGCACGTTGGTTTCATTGCTTCCCTCTCATGAATCCCCTGTTTGCGTTGATCTCGCCTGCGGCACCGGCGATATCGCGTTTCTGCTTGCCGGCAAATACCCACGTAGCCGCATCGCCGGAGTGGACATCACCGAGCCGATGCTGGATATCGCTCGTCACCGCAACACTCATCCTAATGTCAGTTTCGTCAACCAGGATATGGGATCGCTTGAAATCGCTTCCGAATCCGTGGACATTGTCACCGGTGGATACGCCCTGCGGAATGCACCGGACCTCGGAACTGCTATTGACGAAGTCAGCCGCGTTCTGAAACCGTGCGGCGTGGCGGCCTTTCTCGATTTCTCCAAACCGGGCACACACATCCCGCAAAAGATGGAATACTGGGGTCTGAGGTTATGGACAGGACTGTGGGGCGTGCTTCTGCACCGCAATCATGAAGTCTATAGCTACATAGCCGAAAGCCTCCAGCGCTTTCCCGACCGTCAGCACTTGCGAAATATTTTCCGGGAAAAAGGATTTTCTGTCATCGATTCCCGTCTCTTTTTTGGAGGGGTCACCGAACTGCTAGTGGTCCAAAAACTGCCGCGTGCCGCGCCGTGACCGATGCCTATCTGAATCGTATCGCCACCGCTGTGCTCGGCTTCGATCTGTGCAATCAGGCCACGTTCCTTCGTCGATCTCGGCTGCGCTTCCTTCCTGTGAATGACGTTCTTAACGGCGGAGGCACTGTCCTGGGTGCCGTGGAGGAGGGTGCCGGGTTTGCCGAGGAAACTGCTTGTACAGTCCGGCGAAACAGCGGCCAGGTGACTCGTGACCCAGCTGGATTTCAGCCGACGCAGCACGGCGACCGAGCTGATGGATACCGACCCGGTTTCCTTTGAAGAATTCGACGACTATCTGCACGATCTCGAGCGGATCAACATTTTGACGCTCGCTTATCGTCCGACCCTGCTCTGGCTAAAGCGAGCCCTGGCGGATTTTCCGGAGGGGCGGCCGATATCGGTTCTCGACGTCGGCAGCGGGGGCGGCGGCATGTTGCGGCGGCTGAGGAAATGGGCACGCGGGAAGAACCTGAAGCTCGATCTGACGGGAGTTGATCTCAACCCCTGGTCGACGAAATCGGCGACGGAGTCCACGCCGCCGGAGATGTCCATCCGTTTTGAAACGGCCGACGTCTTCGCTCGAGCGGAACCGCTCCGGACAGATTTTATCGTCAGTTCGTCTTTCACACATCATCTCGGCGACGCGGATCTGGTTCGTTTTATTCGCCAGATGGACCGATATGCCGCGCACGGCTGGTTCATCAACGACCTGCACCGTCACATCCTGCCTTATTTCTTTATAAAGCATGCCACACGACTTCTGCCGGTGAACCGCATGGCGAGGCACGATGGGCCCGTTTCGGTTGCGCGGGCCTTTGTAGCAGATGACTGGCGACACCTGTTGGCTGAAGCCGGTATCCCCGCAGAGCGGGCGTGCATCGAATGGTCCTTTCCGTTTCGCTATAGCGTGTCGTGCAGAAAAGAGATATGACACTTTAGTGCGCAGGGTGCGCGGCTTGGCCCGGTCGGCAATCTCGACGCGTCACCCTTGCTGGGCCGCTACCGGATCACAGAAGACATCCGTCGAATTCAACAACCACCTGACCTTACCATTGCAGAAGTAGAAGCTCGGAACAAAAACCGGGTCCCATGGCGGCAAGCAGACCCATTGCGCCGGGCTCAGGACGACGGTGCTTCATTACGTCTTCGAGCACAACCAGCACTGAAGCCGAAGAAAGATTTCCTACCTTACGCAGGCAATCCCAGGAGGCATCCAGCTGTCCATTGTGCAACCCCAGTGCTGTCGCCGAGGCCTCGAGCACCTTCGGTCCTCCGGTGTGTAGAACCCAGCTTTGAAGGTCGCTTCGCCGGTATCCGTTGTCTGCCAGAAACGCGTCCACGTCCCGCCCTAGGTTTTGCCGAATCAGATTCGGAACCTCGGTCGACAGCACGATGCGGAAGCCTTTCTCGGAAATGTTCCAGCCCATCATTTCCTCTGTGCCGGGATAGAAGACCGACCGGGTCGCGACAATCTTAGGCCCAGAAATCTCAGAGCCCGAGGATTCAAATTCTGCACCTGTCACAATGACAGCGGCAGCGCCATCGGCGAAAAGTCCCGACGAGATCAGGTTCGCGACCGACAGATCGTCATGCTGCAGGGTGAGCGAACAGAGCTCCACCGATACCAGAGCCGCCGCCTGCGAAGGGTAGGCGCGAACGTAATCTGCGGCGCGTGCAATTCCGGCAGCTCCAGCCACGCATCCCAGGCCAAAAATCGGAGTGCGGCGAATGTTCGCCGGAAGTCCCATGCGATTGATCAGCAAAGCGTCGATGGACGGGCTCGCGATTCCGGTGACTGTCGTGAACAACAAGGCTCCCAAATCGTGCGGCTTCAGACCAGCGTTGTGAAGTGCGAGGCAGAGCGCCTGCTCCCCCAATTCTTGTGCGACCTTGATCCAGACGTCATTGGCCTCCCCCCAGGTCTTGATGTCGAGGTACTGCTCCGTGGGGATGGCGAGGTAACGGCCATCCACGCTCACGTTGCGGTGCAGCCGTGCCAGCAACAGAGGATTCTTCAGTTGATCTCCCCAATAGTCCTGGAGGCGCTCCAGAAGAAACTTCTGGGAGTAGTAATGCTTCGGGAATGCGCTCGCCGCGCTTGCGATCCTCATGGAGGAAAAACCTGGGCACTGGCCACTTACCTACCGCAATACACCACGGCACGACCCGGCCAAATAAACACGAAATCGGTTGTGTTGATCGTAACAGAGAATCGTATTGTTCCTTTCGGGTAGCAGCCTTCCACCGAGCAAAGAACAGAATCGTAGCGAGGTCGGAGGAGCCGATTACTGTCGTAAATTCGCAATTACGCCAGCAATCCAAACAAACCTGCCTTGTGCTGAAACCTTTAGAGACTGTTGAAAAACTCGGCTACTGAGCCGAGTTTTTTTCGTTGCGTTTACCATTATGTGTGCTAAGCAAGCGTTCAGGAGGAATCCCGACGATGATGGGTCAGCAAACGCGCACCGAGTCGTTGTTCTACTACTTCCGCTGAGAAGACCAGATTCCCAAAGACCACCTGCTCCGAATCATTGATGAGCAGATCGATTTGAGCTTCGTGGGGGAGAGAGTGAAGGGCCTCTACAGTGCGACCGGTCGGCCCTCGATTGATCCTGAGGTGCTGCTGCGGTTGCTGCTGCTGGGCTATCTCTACGGGATTACCAGTGAGCGTCGATTGCTGGAAGAAGTCAGGATGCATCTGGCCTATGGTTGGTTCACCCGACTGGATTTCGAGCAGGAGATTCCGGATCACTCGACGTTCTCAAAGAATCGACACGGACGCTTTCGCCAATCGGGTGTGTTTCGCGAAGTGTTCGAGGAGATCGTGCGGCGGTGTTTGGCGGCAGGGCTAGTGGAAGGCAAGAATCTGGCGGTCGATGGGACCATGGTGGGAGCTAATGCCAGCCGCCAAAGCCGAGTGCGACGGGAGCATTTGAAGGAAGCGGCGCAGGTCTCGCCGACGGTGCGAGAGTACCTGGCCGAACTTGAGCAGGTGAACCCCGTGTCCGAGGCGGAGACGGTTTCGACTACCGATCCGGATGCGATTTACACAACTAAGGGTAGTGGGAGGGCGATGATGGCGTACTACGACAACTATCTCATCGACACCACGAGTCGGGTGATTCTGGGAGGCCACTCCGGCACTGTTCCATCAGGAGGCGGTGGCGGCCCGAAAGATGCTAGAGGGAGTTGCGAAGTTCGGCATTCAGCCGGAGAGTCTGGGAGCCGACAAGGGCTATGGTAGCGGAGAGTTCTTAGCTTGGCTGCTGGAGCGGGGCGTACAACCCAGTGAACCTTCCACCTGTCTGGTGGCGACGATCAATGACGGGAATATGGGGAAGGTTCACCCGCGACCAGTTTCGCTATGATCCAGCGCTGAACGTCTTTCACTGCCCCGAGGGAAAGTTACTGCCTTATCGAGGCTTGTCTCGGACGACACAAGGGTATGTCTATCAGGCATTGGAATCCAATTGCCAAGGATGCCCACAGAAGAAGCGATGCACGACCGCGCCCTCGCGCAAACTCTCCGTGCACTGGCACGAACCGGCCCGACAAGCAGCCCGCAGGTTGGTAGGGACGCCCGCTTATGAGCGGTCCCGCCGGGCCCGCTACAAGATCGAAGCCCTGTTCGCCGAACTCAAGCAGCGTATCCGGCTCGGCTGCGTACGACTACGGCGCCTCTGGAATGTCAGCGAGCAGTTCCTGTTGGCAGCCACGGCTCAGAACGTAAAACGGCTCGTGCGTTTCCTCGCACAACAACCGTCCAGACTGCAAGCCCAAGCCGGGTGAACAAAGATGAGCAAAGGCTAAGGACGGCTACGAACGGGGAATCGGACAGCTCGAGGATCAGAACACTCCATTTAAAAACACATTCACCAGGCAAGAAGTTTTCCGATCGCCCACGTTTTTCACCAGTCTCTTTAGCTTTTGGCACTGTGATATGTAGAGCCAACTGTTTTCGAGCTTGCAAGGAAAACGCCCACGCTAGGCGGCCGGGAAGAGCATGGGGAGCGGTTAGAATGAGGTCGCGGCTGTTTTAGCTTTGGAGCGCAATACTTCCTCCTTTGCTTGCCGCCAGTCATCCGTTGCGTTTCCATCCACCCCGCCACGTTCTTGATACAACTCATAAGCGCGCCTGCGGATTTGCTCTTCGATTTCGGCATCCATTAGGTTTGGTCTGAGGGGGATAGGAGAGTTGGGACTCAGGGCGGACCACTTCAGCTTGTCACTCCGTGTGGCGGAAGTAGGCGCACGCCGGAGACTTCTGGCGGGAAGAGAAGCGATTGTTGAAGTGCAGTTTTCCCGCTCAGATAGTGCCACGAGCTGCTTGATGATTTCTCCTTTTTCCCATTTTTCCGCCCGTTTGGGCTCAGCCGCGCATGTTTTCGCCAAGATAGCGAATACTGCCAGGGCAGTCACAACTCCCATGAAAATGAATACGAAGCTAACCATGTACGCTGCTTTCTTGGCACGTGTGGTCAAAGCAGGTGTTCGATACAGAAATTGTGCCTTTGCTGGAGCTGCAGGACCTAGGTTACCGAGGTTGCTGTCCCGAACCCGCCTTTGACTTGTCCTCGTGCGGCGCGCAAAGCGGGTCCCACTACCAAACTGGACTTCCGGTTAGGAAAAGCGCTCGCTTCCATTCCCAGGTGCAGCTTTCCGCGGATGGAAGGCCCAAAGGCGCCTGCTCCCAACAGGAGAGCATGCTGCGTGGCCTTCTTTATGCCCACGGAACGGATGAATGCTCGAGATCGAGTACTAATACATCCTGTTTATCGACCCCGCGGAACGTTGGCATATTAAGGTTTAGCTTCTCCAAAATAGGTGTTTTGATTTAGGTGGCCTGCCGAATCTTAGTGATTGGCAAGGATTCGTTCGAATCGTATATCCCATGGACAGGCTTTTGGCTCCGGTCACGCCGACATAAAACAATCGCGCAATTTCCTCCAACTGCTCCGCAGTGCGGTCGAAGTTGCTGGGGACGGTATAAAGGACTTGGTTTTGGGCATTTGATATGTTTTAATATATACAACGTCGATCTTGATGTACTCAAACATATCGCTTGAGGCTGGATTTGATATGCTATAATATATAAACCGTGAAGGGTGATATAAATAAACGTATCAAGCCCCTCCGGTCTAAAGGCCTGCCAGAAGACCTGCGCCTAAAGATAAAGGAGGCGCGCGTTAAGCGTGGCTGGGGCCAGCGAGAGCTGGGCGCCCATGTCGGCCTGCCTCAGCCGCACATCTCCGCCATCGAGTCCGGAGAGATCGTGCCGCGCTTCGACACCCTACTCGACCTGGTCCGCGTTCTTGACCAGGACATCCTGCTGGTCCCGCGCGCACTGGTGCCGGCAGTGCAGTCTCTCATCCGCGCGCAGAAGCAGCCGGCCGGGGCCGAGGAGCGCGCTCTCTACGCCACCGACGACGAAGAGCCCGGACCGAAGGACAAGCGCCGCGATGAAATTTGATCCCAAAACCCTGAACGCGCTCGCCGTGAAACTACACGGCCGCCAGATCGGCGTCATCAACCACCTGGGCGGCGACCGCCATCTTTTCTCCTTCGAGCAGGGCTATATCGACGATCCGAACAGACCGACCCTGAGCCTTTCTTTCAAGGGACAGGAAGGCGGGCTTGTCTTGCCGACGCATGCCGTCACCGGCCGTCTGCCGTCGTTTTTTTCCAACCTCTTGCCCGAGGGCCATCTGCGCGATTATCTCGCCGCGCGCGCGGACGTTAAGCCGCAGCGTGAATTCTTTCTCCTCGCGATCCTCGGCGCTGATCTTCCCGGCGCACTCGTGGTGACGCCCATGGACCAGAAGCATGAAGGCGCTGCTCACGAGGGTCATGATCTTGATCATGATGACCGCGTTCCTGAAGCCGCCCTGAGATTTTCACTGGCGGGCGTGCAGTTCAAGTTTTCCGCTGTGATGGAAGCGTCGGGCGGACTGACGATTCCGGCCGGCGGCATGGGGGGCTCGTGGATCGTCAAACTGCCCTCGGGGCGTTTTGCCTCTGTGCCCGAAAACGAATACGCGATGATGGCGCTCGCACGCGCCATTGGCATCGAGGTCCCGCGCACGGAGCTGATCGACATCCGTGACATCCAGGGCTTGCCCCGCGATGCCGGCGCGATGGAAGGCAAGGCGCTCGCCGTGAAGCGCTTCGACCGCGGCGACCACGACACGTCCATCCACATGGAGGATTTCGCGCAGGTGTTCGGTCTGTTTCCCGATGACAAATACCGTCACCGCAGCTATGCCAACATCGCGGCGGTGCTCTGGGCGGAAACCGGCGAAGCCGGCACGTACGAATTCCTGCGGAGACTCGTGTTTTCTGTGCTGATCGGCAATGCCGACATGCACCTCAAGAACTGGTCGCTGCTCTATCCCGACACCCGCACGCCCGTGTTGTCGCCGGCCTACGATTTCGTTGCCACTCTCCCTTATATTCCACGCAATGACCTCACCCTGAGTTTCGGCGGCAACCGCAGCCTGAGCGAAATCACGACCGACCAGGTGCGCCGCTTTGCAGATACCGCACGCCTGCCCTCAAGCCCTCTGTGGCCAATCGTGACCGAAACCGCCGACCGCACTGTCGCGGCATGGCAGCGGCTTGCCGAAAAAGACCTGCTGCCGGAGAAGATGCGCACCGCGATCGGCCAACAGATACTCTCTGTGGCCGCAACCATCGGTCGCGCTGCGCGCAAGTAGTCCTCCTGCTTTCCTGCCGTTCGCCATCGAAGCCCGTCACCGGCCCCTCGCCCGGTCGGATGTGCAGCCCCGCACGGCTGCGCCGATTGCGAGATCCCTTGTTGCCCACGCCGGCGGCGGTGATGGTGCTGGTGGTGTCGATTGCGGCGATGATGATCGTGGTGCTGCTACTCCTGATCGTGATCGCCCTTGTCCTTCCTACTGTAAGTCCCCGCGCCCTTTGCATCTTTCCACAGCTGTTCTGCCGCTATTGCCTCCATACTCCTAATGACCTTAACGCCATAGAAGTTTGACGTGGTCGCGCCGGCACTTTCAGCGAAGATGAAGATTGCCTTGTCTGCATATTCGGCAAGGTCGATCGACTGTCAGAATTTTGCGACAACCCTGCTTTGGCTGACGCTTTGATGCGGATGGCCATTGAAGCAGCCGCGCAAAAATCCGCCATCTTCGGTTCCACTTATCCACGGCGCACACTCCCGCGTCGATCTTCGCGGTTCCGTCCTGCGCATGCCGGCATCTCTCCTTCTTGATTTTTCTCCCGTCGTCCGCGCCTGCCCCATTTCACGGCGTTTAGCCCGGCGGTGCTCGCTGTCAAGGGTCTCTCGATGAACGCGCTGCGCGCGCCCTTGACATCTCCGCGCCGCCGAACGCCGCAGGTCCGTCGCGGAACATCGCGAAGAAAAATTCACAAACGAAGGAGAAAGACAATGCCGGACAATGAAAAACAGGACGTTTACACCCGCATCACTTCGAAGATCATCGCATCGTTGGAACAGGGCGTCAGGCCGTGGATACAGCCGTGGAACGCCGAACACGCGGCGGGGAAGATCACGCGGCCGCTGCGCCACAACGGACAGGCCTATTCCGGCATCAACATCTTGATGCTCTGGGCGTCGGCGATGGAGCAGGGTTTTAGCTGCCCGATCTGGATGACGTTCAAGCAGGCGCTGGAGCTCAGTGCCCAAGTCCGCAGGGGTGAAAAGGGCAGCCTGGTCGTCTACGCCAACGCCATCACGCGCACAGAGCACGACGACGGTACCGGCCAGGATGTCGAGCGCGAAATCCCGTTCCTCAAGGGCTATACGGTGTTCAATGTCGAGCAGATCGAAGGGCTGCCGGCGATCTACCATGCGAAGGTCGAGCCCAAGCTCACGCCGGTTGAGCGCATCGCGCGGGCCGAGGAATTCTTCGCCGCGACGAAGGCCGTGATCAACTACGGCGGCACGCGGGCTTATTACGCCGCCGGTCCCGACCGCATCCAGATGCCGCCGATCGAGGCCTTCCGCGATTCCGAGAGCTTCTATGCCACGCTCGCGCACGAGAGCACGCACTGGACCAGGCACGACAGCCGCCTGCAGCGTGACTTCGGTCGCAAGACTTTCGGCGATGAAGGCTATGCGCGCGAAGAGCTGGTCGCCGAGCTGGGCAGCGCATTTCTGTGCGCCGACCTTGAGCTGACGCCGGAGGTTCGCGACGATCACGCTTCGTATATCGCGTCGTGGATCGAGGTCCTATCGAGCGACAAGCGCTGCGTCGTGCAGGCTGCGTCCTATGCACAGAAAGCCGTCGATTACCTGCACGGGCTGCAACCGCAGCCCGCCGCGGCCGCCGCGTGACGGCGGCCGCTGTTCGCGTTGTGCATGTCCGCCGAATTGTGCTCGCCTCCCGCGTGGCTGACGCGCCCTGCCCGCCTCTCACACTCTCCTTGTGGCCACCCTCACGAAAGTCGTTTCGGATGATCACAAACGAAGATGTCCCAGAAGAATGGACAAAGATTCTTAAGCTGCGTGCGCAGCTTTCAGGCGTTCTCGACAGCGGCGTCACTCCCGATGTACGCGACCTTAAGAAAAGAATACGATCTCCCGCCAGTAAATTCCGTGCACAAAGCCGCTGATCGTTGAAATCCTCAGATGCCCTACAGGGATATAGGGATTATCGTACACATTCGAAAAGCTTGGGGGTCGTGGGGTCCGAAATCGATCAATTGTCAGTTGATGAGCACCAGATCAACTCCCTCTGGTGTCAGCTTCAAAAGAACCATGTCGTAGTACCAGAGCATGGCAATATCACAACATTCTTCCGATCACAACCCCGAAAACAAGAAGGGCTACCGCACACACCACGCCCGCCGCAACCCATCGGCGCACCACAACGTGCGAGTAAGAAGACCGAATCTTCAAAACACTTTCATTAGCCTCCAGCTTCGCCGCTTGGATATCCCGATGAATCTCCTCGCGAATTGCCGTCGCCCCACTGCGGATCTCATCGGTTAATCGCGCTGACGCCCGTTGTTGCATATCCTCAAAACACGCGTCCATCTCGGCGATCAGAACCCTGGCCCGATTTTCGAGTCTTTTAAAGCACTCTTCGAGCACGCATTCGTTTATCGTGACCAACGTGAGTGCTGGGTCGTCTGGCTTCAGAAGCACTCCGTGCCGGGCAGCAACTTCACCGGTGATGCGCTTAACATCCAACTGCCCCATACTTACCCTTCGCGAACCGACACCGTCTTACCAGTTGTTCCCGACGCAGTTACCGCAGCGATTTTCCGTGGTTCATTCCACTCCAGCGCATCCAGTTGCTCAAACAAGTCGTCTCTCACAATCTTCAACCGCTGTTTGGCCATGATGGAAAACTGCCCGTTGCGCAAGGCTTCCGCAAAAGTCAGCTTGCAGGCGATCATCTCTTCGATATCGCGACCAAAGGTATCCTGATTTCGTTTGACCATTGCCACCGATCCCAGCACCTTATGCTGATTCTTCTTGTACACCGCCATATCCACAAATTCAGATTCGCCCTGCCGGACGTAGCCGAAATACTCGTTAAGCCATACCACCACGCTGCGATCGCGGGTGGTCTCGGCCACTTGATCAAACCCGCTCAGAGTGTCCGCCAATGCCTGGCCACCGGTGATGAGCGAGTGCACCACCAGGCGGCGCCCTGCCTTTTCCAAACAATCGGAAACGTGGTTCTCAAGCATGTAGAACCACAGGGGGATGAAAGTGGCTGCGCCGCTATCCACCACAAAGATCCCCGACTCGGTGAGGAGACGCTCCAACAGGACATCGAACTTCCGCTGATCGACTCCACCGTCCCGCAGCAGTTCCAGGGATTGGACGCCGAGCTCCTTATATTGCGCTAGAGTGTGATTGACTGGATCTGTGTCGACGGCCTGCACCCTCTTCCCTTTCCGGAGGAAATACTGCACCAAGATAGAAGCCACCAGGCTCTTTCCGACTCCGCCCTTCCCCTGAAGAGACAGGTGCACAGTGGTCTCTTCATTCTCAATGCCTTTGGTTGCCATGATCTTCTTTCCTCCCATAAACCAAGAAATCCAAATCCTGGGTGCCCCGATAGTGGAAACCCGGTCGCGCGGTTTCGCGCAGGCGAACGTTATGGAGAGGATCGGACCCCTCGGGCTTCACTCTTCTCACTTGTAAGCCAGACTTTTTCCCGTGTGTGTGCGCGGTATCGGCGGTAGCCTTTCTGACGCGCTGCAGGTAAAGGCAGAATTGGGTGTAAGTGATTTCCACACCATTCGCCGCGATTCTCTCCCAGACGGACTTGACCTTGTAGCCGGCTGCAAGTGCGTCCTCGATCTCGGGAAGCAGGGCTCGTACTAACCCGGTCTTGCTGGGTGCAATTTCTGCCTTCATGGCGCGGATTGCGTTCTTGATCTGGTGAGGCATCATGAATTTGCGGAGAATAGTCGCAATCAGCAAATCTCAGCATAAATATACATATGACTATCATACTTGTCATCAGAAAACAGCATTTGTTAGCAAGGGAGTCTCAGTTAGGGGTCAAGAGGGCCGGGACTTGATTGGAAGCAAGCGTGGTTTCAGGCTAATCAGGCGTAGTGGAACATAAAGAAGTGTCTGACAGTTGGCCAGCAGAGTTCAAACAAATTCTTGTTGCAAAAGCGGATGGAGTGTGAGACATATATATTCGTATGTCAGACCAACGGCTGACAATCTGAAGAGGATTCCATCCATGCCCCGAAGGAGCCTGCGCGTTCCCGAGACCTTAGACCGAACCGTCAGCGAGGTCGCACGCCAGCGCGGCTACCGATCTTGGTCCGCATTCGTCGTGGAGGCAATACAAGAAAAGAGTCGACGCCTGGAGGCCATTGACTCCATGTCGGAGACCGAGGCTCGCATTGCCGCCAACTTCAATCAGATTATGCGGGAAGTGCGATCGCTGCACACCTCGATGCAGGCGCAGTTTGCCCTCACCGACGCTTTGACGAAATACGTCTTGACTTGCATGGTCGAGCCTCCCGCGGACGTGCTCAACGGCGCAAGAGCCAAGGCCAAAGCCCGTTACGAAAAGCTGATCCGCTCCGCTGCCAAGACGGTCACCGGCCGGATCGACAACTCACTGTACGAGGCTGTAACCAATGGAGATTGAGGACCGGGAAAGACCATTTCGCCTGCGGCCACGGAGACCACCAGGGAGGACGGGGCGGAGTGAACGGATATGGGCCGCGGGGCTAAGGGCATTGTTGCGCTTTGTTCAGATTTCTCGATCTCGTAGGCGCAGGGGTCGATCCAGTTCACAAGCGGGCGGTGGGAGGGCTAATCGTCGTGGAACTCCATACAAGCAACGCTGCGCCGTCCGAGTAACCTATTCCCGGAACAAGAGAGCTGGTCAATGGAAGGCTCATGGACGCTACCTCGCCCGGGAGAGCGCCACGGAGAAGAGAAATCCAAGGACTGTCGGGTTCAACGCCGAGGAAAAGAACGTTGACATGGCAAGACACCTGGACGCGTGGCAACGGGCAGGCGATGAACGCTTTTTCAAGTTAATCATCTCTCCGGAGTTTGGCGACCGTATGAATCTGGCAGAGCACACCAAGGCGCTCATGCAAAGGATCGAGCGCGACCTTGGCTCCAAGCTGGAATGGGCAGCGGTCATCCACTACAACACGGACCATCCCCATGCACACGTTGTCTTGCGAGGTGCAGATGATCAAGGCCGGGCCCTACACCTTCCGCGTGAATACGTTCGCTCAGGAATTCGCTCCCATGCCGAGAATCTTGCAACGGAACAATTGGGTCACAGAACCGAGCGGGATGCAATGGAGGCGCAACGTCGCGAGATTCAACAACAGCGCTTCACGACCCTGGATCGAATCATCCAGCGGTCTAATCCACTCCGGGCTGACTATTTCGTAGTGCGGGCTGAACCGACGCAGCCGGGGCTACGGGCGTTCGCGAAGGCGCAACGACACCATTTAGCGGCCCGGTTGACTACACTCGAAAAGATGGGGTTGGCCGAGCGTCTTGGCGGATACGACTGGAGAGTAAAAGGCGATTTTGAGCATGTGCTTCGCGTGATGCAGAGACGCAATGATCGGCAAAAGATGCTTGCGGAACACAGGGCCCTCCTGTCTGACCCACGCTTGCCCTTGCAGTTCGTCTCCTTTCGGGAGTTGACCCAAATAGAGGGTCGGGTCGTCGCACACGGCCAAGAAGAAAACACCGACCGGGCGTATCTAATGGTGGAGGGAGTGGAAGGAACAATTTATCTGCTCTACCAGTACGAGGAGATTCAGAATGCGCGTCACAATCGACAGCTGCGCGTCAACTCTTTTGTCCGGCTTGAGAAGAGGTTTTCCGGTGCTCGGCCCTTTCTTCAGGTCGAGGATCTGGGCAACGCCTACCAGCTATTGAAGAACAGTGTTTATCTCCAAGGGGCGGCGGCAAAGCTCATGCGACGAGGTATCGTGAGCGTGGAGCAAACCTGGGGCGGCTGGCTCGGACAATACCAGCAAGCAGTAAGCCAGCATCTCTCCACCGCCAGGGCACAAGAACAAAGTCCTCGAAGCCAGGCACGAACTCGTTAATCACAATCGTCAATTCCACACGATATGCGTCGGACAAACCTTTGGCGTAAGGGCTTGGCGATGTTTTTCGCACGTTCCTTCATTTTAACTATTGACAACTCGAAACCTATGACTGATATATATAATATTGTCGTTATGGATTGTATATGTCTACCTCACAGAAACCAAGGCCGGCCGGGAAAACCATGCGCAGTCAAAACGCGAGTCGTCGAGAAGACCTAATCGAAAACGGTGTGCAACATGAAGTGGTCCGGAGTCGAGAATTGTCCGTTTCCGAGCAAACGCAAGACGATGCGCTCGACACCGATTTAGACCACGACCTGGTCGTCTGGCTCCGCGAACATCACGAAACCTATCTCGACAGCGACAAGAGTGGGCACGTTCCGCTCAAGGAAGTCCGTCTGCAGGAAGCCCTGGAGTCAGCCTACGAGAGAAGCGAAGAACTCTTGCACTCTGCGATTGCGTCGCCTCTGACGGACAGCGGCGTGTATGTCGGCACCGTCGTTTGGCAGGGGCAGGAAGTCTTGCTGCAGCGGATCTCTCCCACTAACACGATTATTCACTCTAAAGTTCTGCTCAGCGAGATTCCCCGCACTGGAGAATTTGTCAGGATCGCGTACCGCGATGGTTCCGCGTCGGTAAGGGAACTCGCCCCGCCGACGACCAGTCGGGAGCTAGGTCGATGAGAACCAAGCTTTATCGAGTTCCGACGGACCCTGGCTACTTAGGAGGCTTCTCGATCAGTCCCATCGTCCTAGGACTTGTCGGCTTATTCCTGTCGAATGTGGCAGCCACTCAATATATCGCCCACCACTTTGAATATCAGGATGCCCTGGGCGAAGCACTAGTTCGCCGGGGCCACATCGGACTCTATCAGCCCTTCGCTTGGATCTCGTGGGTATGGCACTACGGGAGTTTCGCCGATCCAGCTGTGAAGAATCCCCTTCTTCTCGGTGCTTTCCTGGTGATTGTAGGGGCATTTCTGAGCGGATGGGTCTCGTTCCTGTTCAACATCCGCCACGCGAAGCAGCTCTCGCAAAATACTCAGGACCTTTATGGCTCTGCCGGCTGGGCAGTGGAACAGGAAATAAGGAAAACCGGATTGCTCGATGCCAAGCAAGGCGTATATGTCGGCGGCTGGTACGACGAGGAAGGGCAACATCTTCACTACCTCCGTCATAACGGCCCAGAGCATGTACTTGCCTTCGCACCCACCCGAATGGGTAAAGGGGTAGCTCTCGTCATCCCCACTCTTTTGGCTTGGAGCGAGAGCGCAATCATCTACGACATCAAGGGGGAGAACTGGACGAAAACGGCGGGATTTCGCACCCAGGCGGGTCAGGTGTGCTTCAAGTTCTCTCCCGTCGAAGAGAACAGCAGCTCCTGCTTCAATCCCTTGGAAGAAACTCGTATTGGTACCCCATGGGACGTCTCTGACGCACAGAATATCGCCGAAATGATCGTCAATACGGGCGAAACAAACCCTTACGACCCGCATTGGGATAGGACGGCAGCATCCCTGACGACTGGGATGCTCCTCCATGTCTGCTATGCAGCATGCCTGCAGGAACGAACGGCAACCCTGGCAGAATTGTCTGCACTCTTCACGCGGCCGGGTGTGGATTTTCGGGAGACGTTGCAGGAGTTGCTCAACTACCCGCATGACCCTAACCGTGACTTCAACTGGCGAATGCCAACGGGTGAGGCTACAGCAACCCATCCGGTCGTGCGGGAAAAAGTACAAGAGATGCTGAACAAGGAGGATAAGGAATTCTCCGGCGTACTCTCCACCGCCAAAACGGCACTGGCGCTCTACAGCGACCCACTAGTTGCCAAAAATACTGCGAGCAGCGACTTTCGCATCATCGATCTGGTCGATCACGAAAAACCAGTTTCCCTCTATCTAGTGGTCCCTCCGGCGCACAAGAAACGCCTACGTCCGCTGATCCGACTGATCTTCACCATGATTGTTAACCGGTTGACGGAAAAACTGGAATTCCATGGCACAGGACCGAAGCGTCACAAACATCGCCTTCTGTTCATGATCGACGAATTCCCCACTCTTAGGAGAATGGATATCTTCGCCGATGCACTTTCTTATATGGCGGGATTCGGCCTGAAGGCATACCTGATCACCCAGGACATTCGGCAGATCGTTGAGGAATATGGGGCCAACGAAAGCATCGTCAGCAATTGCGCAGTGCGAGTAGCTTTTGCGCCAAACCAGTATGAGACGGCAGAACTGTTGAGCAAAATGACCGGCACAAAAACAATTCAGAAGGCTTCATTCACCTTTGGCGGTTCGCGCGGCTCAATAATTCTCAATCACGTCAACCAAAGTGTAGAGCAGATTCAACGGCCACTCATGACCCCCGACGAGATCATGCGCATCCCGCCACCGCTCAAGAGGGGCGAGGGGCAGGGCGAGAAAATCGTCGCGCCTGGAGACATGCTTGTCTTCGTTTCCGGTCATCGCCCCATTTATGGGAAACAGATGCTCTACTTCCTTGATGACGTGTTCCGTGTGCGCGCGGAGATGGCGCCGCCCACTCGCTTTGTAACTATCAACCCTCCCGAGGGCGAGGAAGCCAGGGAACAATCTGAATCTGCCGACTCCGATGTGCTTCCGGCAGGCGGATCAGCCTGGCAGTTAGTGAGTCCTCGACCAACGCGGAATTTTCGAACTCGCTCTGCCCACATCACACAAAGGCATCGGTAAGCCATGCAGGACAATCAGGTCATCCTCGCGGGTTATCTCGACGGCAAACCAGAACTCCGATATCTGCCGTCCGGGACACCGGTTGCCAATGTGAGGCTGGCGCAGAGCTACGAATACGAGAAAGACCGGAAGATCGAAGAACACACAAATTGGTTCAATTTGGTCTTCTATGGCGATCTCGCCGCTGTCGCCATGAAGTTCGACAAGGGCGACAACATCCATGTGACTGCCGTCCTAGAGCACAGACAGTTGGAAGCCAAGACGGGCAGCAAAAGGACAGTCTACGAAGTCGTTGTCCACAAGTGCCATCGTATAGAAAGCCTGACAGAACCGGGGAAAGCTCACGGTAAGGACTGGCACTCGCGTCCCGATCCAGTTCCGATGCAACAGGAGGAGACTCGGCGTGTTGACGAAAGTGATGACGAATGGGTCATCTGAAACGCCCGAGATTGCGAATGCCGGGCCCCTCCATCAGGAGCGTATACGGCGCGCGCTGATCACTGTGTTCTTCTTAACCGGTGTCCTCTGTGCCCTGGTGGCGGCCTGCGCACTCTTCGGAATTCGCTTCAATCTTACCCAATCAATGCCAGGTTTTTTCTACCTAATCACCAACGACGGTTCGTCGCCCCTCATTGAATTCTGTCCGGAAAGAGCTTTTGCTCAGCTCTCGACAGAAAGAGGCTACCGCCGGCCCGGAACCTGTCCAGACGGGGCCTCTTCCATGCTCAAGCCGATAGTCGCCAGAGCGGGCGACATCGTGGAGGTTTCAGCCAATGGCATCGCAGTCAACGGAACACTGCTTCGCAACACCGCACCCCGAACGAGAGATTCGCGGGGCCTGCCCCTCGCGCACTGGCCCTTCGGAAGGTATGAAGTACCGCCAGGATTCGTGTGGGTCGCTTCCGAGTACAACGCGCTATCGTTCGATAGTCGATATTACGGACCGATTCCAGTCTCACATATCCGGCATCATCTTCGACCTCTCTAGATTCTGCGAAAGGCTGTCCGAGATGCTGGCCGACTCTGCCACTCTGCTGGCGGCAACTGGTTTTGCTGTAGGAGCTGCGGCGTGGAGCGGATACACCCCAGCGATCGCATTTTCGCTGCTGGTCCTCATACTGCTGGCACTACCGAGGAGCCGGACGGATGCATTTGCATTGATGTTTTGCTACTACGCCGGTGCGACTTGGCAGATCATTCCCGGCGCCTCGGTCTTCTTCGGGCATCACGCGAACCCAATTCAAATTGTTCTCTTGTGGCTCGGGACGAGTTCGATACTCGCAGCGCCATGGGCAGCTTTGTGGTGCCACCACGCCGGGTTGAGGCTGTACAGGGCCCCGCTCACCCTCGTGCTTTTGGCGGTACCGCCGCTTGGCATTATCGGTTGCGCGTCGCCGCTTACCGCAGCGGGAATTCTCTTCCCCGGCCTAGCTTGGGTGGGTCTCTTGCTGACGCTGCTGATCTGTGGCTTTCTCACAGCTTATCCCCGCCGCGCAATTGTTCTCACCCTCGCCTTTGCTCTGCCCGCGCAAATCCTCTACCGGGCTCCTCAATCACCAGCCAGATTGGCAAGCTGTGAGCACCCATTTCGGCGGTGTGGGCCTCGATAGACCAGACCCGTTGGCAGAGTACACAGCAGCCCAGTTCATCCAGAGCGCTGCTCTCAATTCATCCGCTCGCGTCATCGTTTTCCCTGAGACGGTTGTCTCCAATTGGAGCGAAGCGACCGACGCCTTTTGGGACAGAACGATCAAAAAGCTCCGACGCGACGGTAAAACGATCCTGGTCGGGGCCCGCGTGTCAGAGAAAAACGGCGAGCACTCGTTTAACACAATCATCATTCGAGGAGCTCATGGCAACGACGAGTTCTTGCAGCGTATTCCAATCCCGATTGGCATGTGGACACCCTTCAGCGAGAAAAGTATTCCGCTCCGAGTTGGCGCAGCCGGGACCCTCGACGTTGCAAGCGCCAAATCGGCGGTCTTGATCTGTTACGAGCATCTTCTCATTTGGCCGGTGCTTTCTTCATTCGCAGAGCGCCCAACTCTCCTTCTGGGGATCGCGAATGACTATTGGGCGCGAGCAACGACCGTATCAGAAATTCAGCGCGCCTGCCTCACAAGCTGGGCGCGTCTTTTCCATGTACCCATGCTTTGGGCGCAGAACACCTAGTATGAAGACAAAATTCACCCTAGCACTTGCAATTGCAGTCTTAGTCAATCATCCGTGCGGGAGCCAAGTCGTGGATACGGACCAGGCGAACGCACGCCTCACAACAGCGGAGTTTAACCTACTTGCAACAGCGTGCGCGCCCACAATTCCGTTCGTAACACTCCGTGCCATCGCCAGAGCCGAGTCTGGTTTCCACCCGTACGCACTGAGTCTCAACTACCCTCACCGCATAGCGTACGAGCACGGATTGGTCACAGGCCAGATTATTATCGCTCGGCAGCCTCGCACTCTGGCTGAGGCCCGAGCCTGGACCCAATACCTGCTGAAACGCGGGCGAAGTGTGAGCATTGGTCTCATGCAGATCAACACGGAACACGCGACCGAGCTCGGCCTCACTGTGGACCAACTGTTTGATCCGTGTACCAATCTCAACACCGGCGCGCGCCTCCTCGCGCGCAAATACCAGAGGGCAGCAACCATCCGAGATGAGGGCCAGGAAGCCCTTCATCAGGCACTCTCCGAATACAACTCTGGTTCCGACACTGTCGGGTTTGCGAACGGTTACGTGAGCATCGTCGTGAATGGGGGTTCTAACTAAGGCTCACGCTAGCTGCTCTGTGGACGAGGCCAACTCGTCACTAGTTTAAGATTTGCGGATGGACCCTATGTCAACCCAGCACAGAGCGGTCATCCCAGGGGCCTCAGGACACTCGGAGGAGGCACTCTCTGTCCTGGAGGCACCGGTCCGTTCCGAAGACGCTGCTCACTCCTTAACATGCATCCCAAAACCGTCATGCGTAAAGCCCGCGAAGGCACACTGCCGGCTCACCCTGTTGGACGGGACAGGAAGCGCTGGCTCTTTTATTTATCCGAGCTGGACGACTGGCTTCGCGCTCAGGTAGTCTCAACCAGCCACCCGCGCCGCCAACACCAAGGAGATCAAATTGGCTAAGCGAACGCGGTATCAGTACGGTAGAGTAGAAATCGACAAACGCGTAACGGGACCGGACGTATGGCTTTATCGATGGTGGGAATCGACTTCGGACGGACGCAGGTCACGAAGGGGTTTCACCGTCGGAACGGTAGATTTATACAAGACAGAGGCTCATGCTTTGAAAGCAGCAGAAGGCATGCGGCTAATGATCAACGACGGCATTTCACGCCGAGATCCGGTTCTCTTCTGCGGTCTCCTCGACCGTTTCCTTCTCGATCAGAAACAGGAATAGGCCGCCGGACAAATCACCCACAACACTATAGCCTCTTACCGAAGCATGATTCGTCAACACATCCGGCCCAAGTGGGGCGACACCTACCTGGAGGACGTCCGACCCGCCTTTGATACAGGACTGGCTCCGAAGGCTCGACCTCCCACCCAAGTACAAAGGCCACATTCGGTCCCTCGGTCCCTGATGTACCGTCTCTTCGACAAGGCGATGCTTTGGGAATTACTGAACGTGGAACGCCATCCAATGGACTTGGTCGAGGTGAAGGGCATCAGCAAGAGAAAGAAACGTCCTCGCGTCCTGCGGGTAAAGGATGCTTGGCAAATACTCGACAAGCTAGTTCAGCCGTACCGAACCATCGTGCTGATTGCTTTGTGCTTCGGTTTGCGAATCAGCGAAATCCTGGGCTTGCGGTGGACGGACTTCGATTTCAAGAGATCCGTGGTCTTGATCCAACGATCAGCAGTTGGGAAACGGCGGTGGGCGGCTGGCCCATCCGTACTCTAACACGGCACGGGGATGCCCCACCCGTCGTAGGGTACGCAAGAACCAAAGCCAGCCCCGAGCCCTAGTTGCCCATGCTTCCAATCCCTACTTTTGGTGTTGGTCGATACGTTCGTCCAATAGACTTGTCGTTGCGCTTCTGGCTTAATTGATGGGCCGCCGATAGGAGCAATTGTGGGCACCGCACTAACCGCACCTCACATTCGGCGGACACTGTATCGAAATTGGAGTCACCAATGGAATCTTCAATGAACGCCGTACAAATCGAACAAAAGAGCTATGAGATGCCCCCGCGAGAGGGGATCAGCATCGCGCATTTTCTCACCGTCGTCGACATCGAGCGATCGGCTCGCTACTACGAAAAGGTCTTCGACGCTCGCATTCTGAGCCTGGGTGACGGCAACGCGCCTGCGTACCTTCAGCTTGCGAATATCTGGATGATTCTGAACGTTGGGGGCGGGCCGACCCCGGATAAGCCGACGGTAACGCTCAGCGTCCCCGACCCGAATCACATCAACAGCTTTATGAACTTCCGCGTTGCGGATATTCAAGCGTGCTATGAATTATGGAAAAGTCGAGGAGCGGAGTTCATCACGGAGCCCATCCCCAAGTACGGCGAGATACGCTGCTACATCCGCGATCCTGACGGCTATATTATCGAAGTCGGACAGAGCACCGAGCTCACGTACGGTTAACGCTCGGCCCGGACGGGATGCGGATTTAAACGCTCGCGGATGTCCGCTAAAGCCCATTGGCGCGAACATGAGCAGAATCGTATTAGTGGTTGTCAGTTGTTGTTAACGCATTATAAGAGGGCGTCCCTTTAGGAGTAGGTTATGAGCGCAAGCATCATTCCCTACGAAAGGAACACCCTCCATGAATAGCGAAAAGTATATTGGGCTCGACGTTCATCAAGCAACCATCTCGGTGGCAGTATTGGATTCCACTGGCAAGTTAGTCATGGAATCCATCCTGGAAACAAAAGCCGCGACCATTCTGGAGTTCTTTGCGGGGTTGCGCGGAACTTTGTCGGTCACCTTCGAAGAAGGAACTTGGGCCGCGTGGCTGTACGATTTACTGAAGCCGCATGTGGCCAAGCTGGTGGTGTGCAATCCGCGAAAAAATGCTCTGCTCAAAGACGGAAACAAAAATGATCGTATCGACGCCCACAAGTTGGCCGAACTGTTGTACCTGAACAAGCTCAGCTCGGTCTACCATGGCGAGACGGGCGTGCGCATGCTGCGCGAGTTAGCCCGGAGCTACCTGACCCTGGTCAAAGATCTGACCCGAGTCATGTGTCGGTTGAAAGCGGTCTATCGCAGCTGGGCGATCCCCTGTGCCGGCCGGGACGTCTACTATACCCGTCATCGAGCCGAGTGGCTGGGCAAGATCAAGGAAGCCGGCGTCCGTCGCCGAGCCGAACGACTCTACCAGCAACTGGACATGCTGCAGTACTTGCGCCAGCAAGCGCGCCGCGAGCTGTTGGCGGAGAGTCGCAAGCATGCCATCACCGTCAAACTACGGCAGATTCCCTCACTGGGACCGATTCGCTCCGCCTTGGCGGTGGCGCTGATCCAGACCCCGCATCGTTTCCGCACTAAGCGACAGCTTTGGGCTTACAGCGGACTGGCTTTGGAAACCCGCACCAGTGCGGAATATTGCTATGTCAAAGGCGGACTGCGACGTTCTAAGAAACAGATCTCCATTCGCGGTCTGAACAAGGACCACAATCATGATCTGAAAGGCTTGTTCAAAGGTGCGGCCACCAGGGCCAGTGTACTGCCTGGCCCGTTCCAGGATTTCTACCAGAGATCACTGGTCAAAGGTATCAAGCCCACGATGGCGCGTCTCACGCTGGCGCGCAAGATTGCAGCCATCACGCTAACTCTATGGAAGAAGGGAGAAAACTTCGACGCTGACAAACTGAAATCGCAAGCCGCTTGAGCGTCTCACGGGAAGAGCCCTCCACCTCCGGTGATCTTTTTCTGGTGGTGGCCAGTTGGTTCTTGAGACGCTCGGGTTCGAGGGTGAGCATCCTTATCGCCTGTAGGCGCACAGTGCCTGTGGCACTGAGCCTCTGTGTTAACCCTATGCCCTCTCGGATAACCCGAAAAAGCACTAGGCCTCGAGTCGCAGATAGAACCATGGTTGACACCGTACAACCACCAGTGCTTGCCAGTTTCAGAAACCGATCGGCGTTGTCGCTACTAATGAACATGCAGCTGTTGAGATGGAGCAAAGCAAAATCCGAAACCACAGGGCAAGACACAAGACTCGAGCGTCACTCCTATCTGACAAGGGACTGGATGCCGCGAACCATAACCGCGCTTCCGGCGGAGGAAGAAGAATGTTCTTGACATCCCCTCTTATAGAACAGGCGTTGGTGTTGAAAAAGTCACCGAGTTGGTGCTTGCGAGGGCGACAACAACAAGGTTATAAGCAGACGAGAGTTAGTGATGCTGCAGGCAATCGCCATTCTCGGAGGCTGGCTGCTTATGATGGGGCAACACGACCGTTCGCAGTCGCTGTTCTACTACTTCCGCATCGAAGATCAGGTTCCTCAAAACCACTTGTTAGGTTTCATCGACCGCTACGTCGGTTTCGATTTTGTGGGGGAGAAGTGGCGTGCATCCTACAGCGAAACGGGGCGACCGTCGATTGATCCGGAAGTGCGGTTGCGGATCCTGCTGCTGGGGTATCTCTACGGCATCAGCAGTGAGCGGAAGTTGCTGGAAGAACTGCGCATGCACTTGGCGTGGCGCTGGTTCACCGGGTTGGGGTTGGAGCAGGAGATTCCCCATCACTCGACGTTCTCGAAGAACCGGCATGGCCGCTTTCAGGAGTCGAAGCTGTTTCAGGAGTTGTTGGAGCGCATTGTGGAGCAGTGCATCGCTGCGGGTCTGGTGGAGGGGGAGCAGATGTCGGTCGATGGCAGCTTCATCATGGCGAACGCGAGCCACCACAGTCGTATCCCCCGCGAACAGTTTAGGGAGGCAGCGCCAGGGAACTATGGGGCGCGAAAGTACCTGGAAGAACTAGAGCAGGAGAACGGCGATGGCGAAGCCATCCATCCGCAAGACCAGGTGTCGACTACCGACCCGGATTCGACGTAGCTGAGCAAGGGGAATGGCGCTGCCGAACTGGGTTACTTCGATAACTATCTGATCGACAATGAAAGCTGGGTGATCGTGGGGGTGCAAGCGACGGCCGCCGGTTTGAGTCAGGAGAGTGCGGCGGCACGAGACATGATCGATCGCTACTACCAACGATACGGCCGGCGACCGATGGGGGTGGCGGCCGATAACACCTACGGCAACGGTGAACTGCTGCCAGGGCTCGATGATCGTGGGATTACGGCTTACATTCGCGTGAAGCAAGGTCCGAACTCGCCCCCTGATCTATACGGGATCGAGAAGTTCACTTACCTGGCGGAAGAAAACTGCTATCTCTGCCCCGCAGGCGCGAAGCGGCGAGACAGAAGGCCAATGAGGTAGCCAAGACCCCGGAGTTCGCCGCGGCGCTACGCAAGCGACGGAAGCGACGGAAAGTGGAGGCTCTGTTCTCGGAACTAAAGAACCAATTGGATTGCGGCGCTTGCGCCTACGCAGAATCAAGTTCGTGCGTGAGCAGTTCTACCTAGCTGCTGTGGCCCAGAACCGGAAACGACTGGTGCGGTTCCTCAACATGAGAGCGCAACCAGCGATGGCAAGCGCGTCAGCAACCACTAGCAAAAGAAAAACACGAATCGGAAGAAACTCCCCTGAGGGAAAACGCGTCTTCGAACCGAGTTTTTCAACACCAACTCGATTTATCAACAGTTAGGTCGCGCAGGTGCGCCGGCCCTCTAGGCACGCGAAACAAATTCCAAATCTTCGTACTCTTCGAGCTGGTCTGTGGGGATAAAAGTACGACCTGAGACCATCGGATCAAGAATTAACACGCCACCGCCGAACTCCTGTATATGCCACGCTGCTTCTGGGTCATGTGGATCACGCGCCACAAGCTCGATCTCTGCCGGATTTCCGTGGAAAAGTACGCGGTCACCCTTTTTTATCTCGTCGCCGGATTGGTCCTGACTCAGCCCAGGTGCGGGCTAGGACTAGGCTCAGCCGGGCGCGCGTAACTTGTTCTCCACCGAATCCGAAGGAGTAGCCGCCTCCCGAACCAGAATGTCTTGGAACTGAAAGGCGTCCGTCCGGACGCCTTCAATTGTTGTGGTGCGCCGATTATTGCAATGGTCCCGTTGCCGTCCCGATATAGCCGGTTTTCCCATCAAGCACCGCTAGTCGGAGCTCTTGAGCACCCGTGGGGACTTGGAGTTCGAGCGGCACCATCATGCCATGATCGAGGATCTGCTGATAGGTGGCGGCGTCAAAAGATCTTTCCACCTTCGTCGAGCCAAGATTCAACTCCTTGCGGCTCGAGTTATAAAGAGCGGCATAGAAACTCACGTTCATTTTCTTGTTCCCGCCGGAATCCTCTGCGCTCAAAGTCTTGGCATCGACCAGGAACAACACCTGTATCTTGCCAGCACCCGCGGGCCTGGCCTGTGCGCGGAACGAGACCTGAGTAGCCGGCGCGTTGATTGCAAGAGCGGCAGCAACATCTTGATTGTAGTTATGATCCTTCGCTTCTCCGGGCTCAATCGCAAAATAACCCTTGCGGTAGCGGATCTCAATGTCACCCTGGTTCACTTTTACTTTGATCGCACGGTACTTGCCATCCCATTTCTTATTATCAGGATAGTAACCCACTGTGTAGGAGGCCTTCTCGTCCCCGTCTGCGAGCGCGATTCCATCCTTGATTTCGTTCTGATTGATGTAAGCCTTACCGCCCGTCTCCGCTGCCACTTCTTTCATTGTTCCTTGACTGGCTTGCAGACCCGCGACTTCCCCGAGCGCCGTGCCGTTGAGGTCTTTGGAAAAGCTCCCGGAGCGGGTAGCCTCCATGCCACTGATCAGCCCGCGCATATCCACCGGATAGATGGCGATGTTGGCGCGCGCAAACTGCGATTCCGCCAGCTTGATCTCATCGCCATGTGTCTGCCGTGATTCCGAGGCGTAAACACCAGCGGAGGTTGTGCCTACGGATTTCTGCTTGATGCTTGGAAGATCGGCCGCGAGCTCGGCATCGCTGATATTTCGGTCCTGTGGAATCAAATCAAATGGGAGTTCCGACGTGAGCCAGACGACATGCTTGCGCCCGGGAAGACCGGACAGCAAGCGGGAGAGGTCACGCATTGCTCCGATCGTTATTTCCGTGCGACGCTCTAGGTCGTAACCCGTTACCATGTTCTCGAAGCTGGCAAGTTGTGCCTCGGCCTGACTGATCAAGGCCTCCGCTCCAAAACTGTTGCCTGTAACAGGATTGACTGCGGCTACAAGCGACGAAATAGAGGCCGAGCCCTGGGGTGTGGCCGGCTGCTGAGGACGCTCTTGGGGTACTAGGTTCTTGATCGCGGTGGTCAAAATCTTGGGGTCGCTGGTGAATTCCTGCAACACGTGCAAACGGTCGGTCAAGGTCATGACCGCCATTGGCATGCCAGAGTCTGACTGTTCCGCTACATATTTCAGCATTTGCAGGCGACCATAAGCCTGATCCTTAAACGGAGAATTCGCTGCATCCAAAAGCAATACCGTGATAACGCCGGCGGGTCTGACATACTCGGAACTATTCGAGAGAAGGCCGGGAGGCAATGGCTGGGGAGCGGTTTTGGTAGCGCCGGGCGACGTGAAAGTAGCGATGCGCTGCTTCTTACCGTTTTCTTCAATCGCAAAATCTTCTGCCTTCAGACCGGTAACGGGTTGTCCCTTCTTGTCGGTAACGACCACATCAACAAGGACCAGCCTCGTATTGGCGCGAATCGTAACGGTGGGAACGTCGGATGTGGGGGCCTGACCGTGCAACATCAGCGGGCTGACCGCAAAGCTTATCAAACAGATCGCAGCCGCCATTCGACGGAATTCCCTGGCACACATGATGATCCTCCAGAAACAGGCCCAGGATAATCGAACAAAAGTAGACCGGACTGTATTAGATTCGTGGATGTTTGGCAATGCACACGAATGCCCTTCCCGGAAGAATCCATAGGGCTCAGTTCCACTCGGTCGTCCTCTAGTCAACAAACTTGACCATGTCACTACCGGCTCTTCTCTGTTTCATTTCGCCACTTCAGCACGCGCCTCCGACTCTCGAAAGGTGTGTTGCTCGAACGCTTATGGAAGACCACTCGACCAGACCGGCCACTTCTTGCTCAGCAGTCTTGCTCCAGGCAGCTATCGTGTGCTCGCAAGGTCCCCAGTATCGTCCGAGAGCAGCTATGATAAGTCAGAGCCACAAATCGTTACGCTTTCCGAACATGACCGCAAGACCGTACACCTAACGATCTCGAAGCGCCATGTCGAGTGATCGAAAGTTAACAAATGAACGGACTTTATTTCCACAATCGGGGGATAACTGTCGTAAACAGGCGTGGGTGTTGAAAAAGTCACCGTGATTAGGACGCGGAGTGGCGGCAGAAGCGTGTTACAAGGAAGTAATCCTTGCATGCTCTGTTGGATCACCATTCTCGGAGGCCTGCTCATCATGATGGGGCAACATTCTCGCTCGGAAGCGTTGTTCTACTACTTCCGCTTGGACGATCAAGTTCCTGAGACCCACCTGCTGCGGCTGATCGAAAAACACATCAGCTTTGGCTTCGTGCGTGAAAGGCTGAAAGATAGTTACAGCGAGACCGGGCGGCCGTCGATTGATCCCGAACTTCTGCTGCGCATGCTTCTGATCGGCTATCTATACGGCATTACCAGCGAGCGGAAACTGGTCGAGGAACTGCGCATGCATCTGGCGTGGCGCTGGTTTACAGGGCTGGGCTTCGATCAGGAGATCCCGCACCACTCCACCTTTTCCAAGAATCGGCACGGAAGATTCCAGGAGTCGAAGCTGTTCGAGCAACTGTTTGAAGAAATCGTGGCGCGCTGTCTGGAAGCGGGACTGGTGCGAGGAGATGACTTGTCGGTGGACGGCAGTTTCGTCGAGGCGAATGCCAGCAAGGAGAGCCGCATTCCACGCGAGCAGCTAGCGGAAGCGGCGCAGGTGAACCAAACTGTGCGCCAGTACTTGGTGGAATTAGAGCAGCAGAATCCGACCGACGAGCCAGTGCATGAGCAGAAACTGGTGTCCACAACCGATCCCGACGCGACCTACGCGACCAAGGGTGGGACTCCGGCCCGGCTGGGGTATTACGACAACTATCTGGTGGATAACCACAGTTGCGTGATCGTGGGAGTGCAAGCCACTGCCGCCCGGATGAGTCAGGAGACGGTGGCCGCACAAGACATGCTGGCTCGCTTCGCCCGATGGCAAGGACGCGATCCCGAGTCGGTGGTTGCTGATGCCACTTACGGCAACGGCGAGTTCTTGCAGTGGTTAACGGAGCGGGGGATCAAACCCTATATGCGCACTCGGGACAGCGCTCTCCGCAAGAACAACCCACTCTACGGTCCTGAGCGTTTCACCTTTGTTCCAGAAAGCAACAGCTATCGCTGCCCCGCAGGTCAGCCACTCAACTTCGTCGGTTTGAATGTCAGAAATCGGACCCATGCCTACATCGGAAGCCGCAAACGTTGCGGTGCGTGTTCGCAAAAGGCGAAATGCACCACGGGCCAGTACAAATATCTCGCCATCCACATCCACGAACCCGCCCGGCAACGCGCTCGCGACTTGGCCTGCACGCCAGGTTTCACGAGCGCACAACGGGAAAGGAAGAAGGTGGAAGCGCTGTTCGCGGAACTTAAGAATCAGATCGGACTTCGTCGCCTACGCCTGCGGAGATTAAAGTTTGTTCGCGAGCAGTTCTTCCTGGCTGCGGCTGCGCAAAACCTCAAGCGCTTGGTCCGCTTCCTCAGCCAAAGGCCGCAGCCGCCGCTGCCTGCAACGATCTAGTCGTCCGCTCGCAGGAAACTGTTCCTCGCTGCGCTAACTTACACAGCACAACAGTACTTCCGAGCAATCCTTTTTCAACACCCACGCCTGTTTATAATAGCAATCTTGCTTGAGGCGTAAAAAATGGTAAGGCTGCGGAGGACTTTATGCTGCTACGCCTTCTCTCTTTGCTGTGTCTGCTCTTTCTATCGCATGCATCTCTTGCCCAGCAGGAATCAGCAACAGCACAGCCGGAGGCCGTTCCCGAGACTTGTCCGGTTACCAGGGCTTCCGACAATCCTTTTGTGCCCCCAGAGCCTTATCATGCGAAAACGATTTTTCAACATCTCTAACGACGTCGGTCGTGTCAAGGGACTTGGGGTTTCATTTTAGTAAGTCGGTGCATACTTTCCCCTCAGCGCAGACGCACTGGTTCCTTCGAGAGAGCAACGGTCTTTACTTCTCGATGATTTGTATCCAACCGCATGGCTCGGCCCGTTTTCTTCATCATTGTGGTGGCGTAGCCCACCAGACATCTCTTCGGTCACGCTCGATCATGATGTGTTGTGCAAACTCCCCTCCCATGGGGAGGCGGGCAGCCTATTCAGTTGACCCGGTCACTGCATTGCAGGACCACTGTTGAAATCAGGCATCCCCGCATGGGCTTTCCCCTTCTGCCGCAACCTTCCGCGGCGACAGAACTGTTCGTAATCAATCTGGTCACGCATCATGATCCACAGCCGGATACCCAGTTTGCGTGCCGCTGCGATCCTTGCCTTGCCCATTCCTTTCTGGATGAGCTTGCGCCGATAGAAGCGTTGCAACTCCGGGTCTTTCCGTACCGCATGCATCCCTGCTTCGGTCCACAGATAGCGCAGCAGGGAGTTGCCTTGCTTGGTCAGTTTTCCCAGTCGTTGTCGCTTCCCGCTGGTGTGCTCACACGGAATCATCCCGATGTAGCTGGCCACCTGGTTGGCGGTGTCGAAGCGACTCGGGTCACCGAGAAAAACATCGGTCGCCAAAGCCGTCACCGCACCTACGCCCGGATGGGTTAGCAGCCGGCGCGCCTGTAGCCTTTGTCGGGCCTGGGCTTCCACTTCTTTATCTAGTTCTTGGATTCGTTGCTGCAACTGTTCATACAAGCTCAGCAGTTCTGTCCGTCTCTGACTGGTGTAGGGTGGCAAGGGCAGTGCCTGCAGTGTGTTCTGCCCTGCCTGACTCCAGAGCGCGTGGCCTCGGCGCAGGGCGTGATTGAGGGCGATCGCCTGCAAGGTGTGCTGCAATCGTGCTCGCATCTTTACCCACTGATGTCGGTCCCGCAGCAAGGTTCGCAAGTCCCGCTCTTCGATCGAGGGCATCCAAATCTCCGGAAAGCGATCTTCGATGAGCAGTTCCAATATCAACCGTGCATCTCGCCGATCATGCTTCTGCTTCCGCGTTTCTTTCGCGCGGATCTTCGCCGGATTTCCCACACGGCATTGGATTCCCAACTCTTGCAGCAGTTCCAAGAACCACTGCATCGCTCCCGTGGCTTCGATGCCCACCACCACCGGACCCTCCAAGGCCCCGTAAAACTCTCGCAGGGCGTTGCCTTCGTGGGAAAGTGCCCTCTCCACGAACTCCCCGGTTTCAGTGTCCACCATGGCTATGGTTTGTTGTCTTGCGTGCAGATCACAGCCTACAATTTTCATCTCGGCCTCCTTCGTCCCGAGCCTCTTTGGTTGGATACCGCAAAGTCTACTCGGTCCGTTGTGAGGCCGACGTCGTTATGACATCAGTTAAATCGGTCCGAAGATAACTACTCGACAACCCACACAACGAAAGTCAGTTCGTCATCCTCGAAATGCCCGGTAATCTCCCAGCATCCAACCGTTGGGAACGTCATACCCACCATCATGTGGGCTTTGGGGGCCCTGACGCCTACGGGGTCAGCGTCTGCAACGAGAGGTGGGGCTGGAGAGTCAAGGCGTCTTCCTGTCACCTTTAACTTCGGGTCACCGTCGACACGCCAGTCATAGCCCCGTCGCCACCAATCCATCTTTTCTCTAAGCCCTCTCACCGTTACACGTGGGGATATCCAGAGCCCGTCCGTGCCGAACCAAGAACCACCCGACATCGATCTTACGCCAAGAATCGCTCGGAGAGCCCCCAGCTTCCCGGCCTTCATTGACTTGGCCTACCTCCAGTCCTAAGATTTCAGCGCAAATGATCGGCCAAGCCATCTCGCACTACCGCATCGTCGAGAAACTGGGCGGTGGCGGAATGGGCGTGGTGTACAAGGCCGAGGACACGCGCCTCGACCGCTTCGTCGCTCTCAAATTCCTACCCGAAGACGTAGCTCAAGACCGCCAAGCTTTGGAGCGATTTCGGCGTGAGGCCAAAGCTGCGTCGGCCCTCAACCACCCCAACATCTGCACGATTCATGACATCGGCGAGGAAAGCGGCAAAGCGTTCATTGCCATGGAGTTTCTGGATGGCGTGATGCTGAAGCTCCGGATCGCAGGACGTCCCCTGGAAACCGATCTGCTCCTGTCGCTTTCGATTGAGATCGCCGACGCCCTGGATGCGGCGCACTCGGCGGGCATCATTCATCGGGATATAAAGCCCGCGAACATCTTCATTACCAAACGCGGACACGCCAAAATTCTCGACTTCGGGCTGGCAAAGCGGACGGATCCGGGCACAAGGCGAGAATCGAGCTCAAGCTCCGAGGATCCCACGATCACGTTGAAAGATCTCACGACTAGAAACACTGCTTTGGGCACGGTGAACTATATGTCGCCCGAACAGGTTGCGGGAAAGCCTCTCGACGAACGTACCGACCTGTTTTCTTTCGGCGTGACGCTCTATGAGATGGCAAGCGGCCGCCTACCCTTCGATCGAGACACTGAGGGAGCGACCTATGGAGCCATCCTTCACGAGCACCCTGAACTGCCCAGTCGATGGAACCCTCAAGTATCTCCTCAGCTCGTCGGGATCATGGCTAAAGCTCTCGAGAAAGATCGCTCCCTCCGATACCAGCACGCTTCGGAGATGCGAGCCGACCTGCAACGGCTGAAGCGCGATACGGAGAGCGGGCGCATGGCGACAGCAAGTCCAGGCGCGGTAGTGGTCGTGCAGGAGAGTGGTCTCCGAGCAACGATGCCACAGGCGCCTCCGGTATCGGGCTCGGTTTCCACGTCTACAACCTGTGCATCGTCGGGTGGGGTCAGGATTGCCGCACCCAAGGCCCAGAAGAACGAGCTCCGGAAGATTGTTGTTTCACTGGCGGCGGTGGTGGTAGTGCTCATCTCAGCCGGGATTTACTACCGTTCCCATCAAGTGAAGCCGCTCACCGAGAAGGACACCCTTGTGCTTGCCGATTTCGAGAACAGCACAGGCGACGCAGTCTTTGACGACACCCTGAAAACGGCGCTCGGGGTTTCGCTGCGGCAATCGCCGTTCCTGAATGTGCTCTCCGACGGTGAAGTTGCGAAGGCGGTGAAACTTATGGCCCGTCCGGCCGACGCGAAACTCACGCCCGATATGGCCCGCGAGCTTTGCCTGCGGGCGGGCAGCAGGGCCTACCTTGCCGGAGCGATTGGCAGTCTGGGCAGTAAATATGTGCTGGAATTGAAGGCGGTGGGCTGCCAGAAGGGAGACACGCTGGCCGAGCAGCAGTTGACGGCAGCATCCAAAGAGAAGGTGCTGGACGCGCTGGGCGAAGCAGCAACCAAGCTGCGCAGCGAACTGGGCGAGTCACTGGCGACAGTGCAGAGGTTTGACGTGCCACTCGAACAGGCCACCACGTCGTCTCTCGAAGCTCTGAAGGCATACACCCTCGCACAAAAAACGGCTCGCGAGAACGGCGCAGCCCAATCCCTTCCGTACGGTCAGCGTGCCATCGAGCTCGATCCCAATTTTGCGATGGCTTACGAGGCGGTGGGCATCCACTACTACAACCTCGCCGAACCGGCGAGGGCTGGCGAGTACCTGGCCAAAGCCTTCCAGCTGCGGGAACGTGCCAGTGTACGGGAACGGCTGAGAATCACCGCGAGCTACTATTCGTCTGTCAGTGGGGAACTCGACAAAGCAGCCGCGGCATATCAGGAGGAGATCGCCAACTATCCGCGGGACATCGCGGCGTATAACAATCTGGGCATAGTCTTCGCCGAACAGGGGCAGTATGAAAAGGCCGCGGAGGTCACGAAGCAAGGCGTACGGATTGAACCGGAGCAGGTGACCTTGCACGAGAACCTCACAGGGTACCTTCTAGCTTTACAGCATTTCGATGAAGCGCGGCAGATCATCCACGAAGCACAGCCACGAAAACCAGATAACTACATATTTCCCGCAGCCCTCTATGCTCTTGCGTTCCTCTCCGCAGATTCCAACGCGATGGCCGAACAGGAAAAGTGGTTTGCGGGCAGACGGGAATACGAGAACTTTGGGCTGGCACTCGCTTCCGACACCGAGGCATTTGCCGGTCATCTGAGCAAGGCGCGAGAGCTGACCAGGCGGGCTGTGGACTCCGCGACCCAGGTTGATCGAAGAGAAACCGGGGCGATATGGCAAGCGGCGGCGGCCCAGCGCGACGCCGCCTACGGTGTTGTCGCAGAAGCCCGGCGATCGGCTGCAGGAGCGCTTAAGCTCGCTCCAGCGAGTCAGGGGGTCGAGGTCGAAGCGGCCCTCGCGTTCGCGTCGGCAGGCGATGTAACGCGAGCGGAGTCCTTGGCTCAGGATTTAAGAAAACGCTTTCCACTGGACACGCAGGTGCAGTCCCTCTGGTTGCCAGCCATTCAGGCGCAGTTGGAACTCAATCACAAGAATCCGGTTTCAGCGTTAAAGACCCTAGCAGTTGCGGTCCCACCTTTTGAATATGGAGCAATCACGTTTGCGGCTAATGCATCCGGTTCCTGTCTCTATCCAACCTACCTTCGTGGCCAAGCCTACCTGGCAGCGGGTCAGGGTAACGCCGCTGCCGAGTTTCAAAAGATTCTCGATCACAGCGGAATCGTCTGGAACTGTTGGACGGGAGCGCTAGCGCATCTGGGAGTGGCGCGTGCCAATGCCTTACAGGCGAGAACCGCGCAGGGCGCGGATGCCGATGCAGCTCGCGTCCGGGCGCTCGCCGCCTACAAGGATTTCCTCACGCTCTGGAAAGACGCTGACCCCGATATTCCTATCCTGAAAGAAGCCAAGGGAGAGTACGCGAAGCTGCAATAGCCGCCTCGATTGCGGTGGGACCAGACACCCCGGTTCGCTGGGGAGCGAACAATGTCAACTGTTGTAACCGGCGTTAGCACTCATCCTATGAGAGAGGATGTCAAGAAAAAATACTTCTCCACTCCCCTCCGTGGGATCCCGGAATGGTGACTTGCATCCAGGCCCCCTTCTTCTTGGAGAGGATTTTGGGTTTCGCACTTTGGATCGCCGTGTAGTTCAGCGGCGATTGCTAACTCCAGTCGATGATCTCGAAGAAATGGTTTCATGGAGCAGTGGTGCTTAACGCCGATCAGTTGCGATGCTGCGCAAGCCAAGCGTTGGCTTAAGTGCCAACCATCATCCTATGGGAGGCTCGAGGCCTATGGCTTTTTTGGGTTATCCGAGGGGGCATAGGATTGACCCGGAGACTGGGTGCTGATTTGAGCACCCGAAACGCCTAATGAGTGCATGGATACTCTCCCTCGAACCCGAGCATCGCCAGAACCGATGGGTCACCACCGAAGCGTGAAACCTGGGAGACCACCTGAGTTCTGTGCAACGCTCAAGCTGCTTGCGGCTTCAGTTGTTCCGCGTCGAAACGTCCCTCCTTCTTCCAGAGTGTCAAAGCCATGGCCGCGATCTTTCGGGCTAAGGTCAGACGCGCCATCTCGGGCTTCATGCCCTTAGCCAGCAAAGCCATATAGAAGTCGCGCAACGGTCCTACACCACAGCTGGCTCGGGTCGCGGCTCCCTTGAAGATCTCTTTCATTTCGTGGTTGTGATTCTGATTGAGACCACGAATCTGTTGCGGTTTTTTCGTACGTTGCAGTTGTCCGTGCACGTAGCGATATCGCGCACTGTCGCGGGTCTCAATGCCCAGCCCACTATAGGTCCAGAGCTGCCGTTTGCTCCGGAACCGGTGTGGCGTCTGCATCAACGCGATCAAGCGGGCGGCTCGGATCGGACCGATGCAGGGAATCTGACGTAGTAGTTTCGCAGCTTTGTGTTTCCGGCTCTCCGCCAATAACTCAGGGCGCAGGGTTCGTCGCAATCCCTGCAATCCATCCAACTGTTGATAGAGTAGCTCGGCACGCCGGCGCACGCCCGCGTGTTCAATCTTGTGTAACCATTCCTCGCGGTAACGCGGAGCATAGACCTGGGTACCCGCACAAGGAATGCTCCAGCCGCGATACAGAGCTTTGATTCGGTTCATCACTCGATTCAGATCTTGGCTGATGGTCTGATAACTGCGCCCCAGCTCGCGCAGCGTCCGCAGTCCATGTTCTCCGTGATAGACCGGTCGCAGCATTCCCGTACGCAACAAGTCGGCCAGCTTGCGCGCATCCACCTTGTCGCTCTTGTTGCCTTCCTTCATTAAGGCATTGCGCCGCGGATCGCAGACCAGCACTCGCGCCACCTGGGGCTGCAACAGATCGTAGAGCCAAGCCGCCCAGGTCCCTTCTTCCCAGGTCCCATGCAACTCGCCCCGCAGACCGTGGATAAACTGCAGCATGCTACTGGCTTTGGTTTCGACGATCGATTCCATCACCAACTGGCCACTGCCATTGAGGACGGCAATCACAATGGCTTCCTTGTGCACGTCCATACCCATATACTTGATGTCGCGACTCATGCAGTTGCCTCCTTGAGGGAAAGATCATTCGCGCTCAACGGAGTCTTTCCCTCAAGGTAAAGTGTCATTCTTCAGCCCATTTGCCTATCTTCTCCTCTGATTCTTGCCCTACATCTCCGCCGTATACTCCACTCAACAGGGCCGCTCTCTCATAATGCATTGACCTGGACTGAGCCCAGGCCTCAATGAGTGAAATCGCGAGTAGAGTCGAGAACAGGCGCAGTGGCTTTAGCCTCTCGGTGGCTATTGGGCTTGCTTTCGCGTGCCCGCCTCAATCCGGTTTGGCTTGACCCTGTTTCCTGTTCCCGCTCCTCGAACCGGACAGGCAGATTTCCCGCATCCGGCTCTCGGAAAAGACACACGCCTCCTAGGTAGATAAGGAAACGTGTGACGCCGTCTGCAACTTCTGAACACAACGCGGGGTGGCTAGACTCATCGTCAATCCCCATGTCCTGCGTTGCTTCTTGCGTCCGTCTTTAACTCAGGCCCCTTCCCTCCACCGGAGTTACCCGGCTTCCTCGGTACTGCGGACCTCTCCGCCACCCCACACGGCGCAGCCTGTCTCTCGCGAGTTGCCAGTTGATCCCTACCGCGATCACCGTTGGGGCTTCCCGTGTTGCGTCTGGTCTCCTACGCGTACATGCCATCGCCATTACCCCGGCAGGTTCGATGAAGCTTGCTCGCTCGTCTATCTCCATCGACTGCGGCCTTCCCTGTGTAACAGTCAGGTCGGCTCCTGCAATTGTTTTTTCGGGGCCTGCTCAGCGTTCACTCATGTTATGGCCTGCACGCTCCCGAGTCGCCTAGCGACCCTCTACATCGAAAGCTCCGACAGCTTCGTTGCCTCCGCTGCCGCTTCGATTGCTACCGGGTGGAGCGAATCAGTTCCCGGGCGGGAGTTGCACCCGCTGAAGTCCAGCGCCTTTCACGGCGCACTTTTACGTCAACTGCTCATTCCGGGCCGACCAACGGCAGCCCGGAGTAGGGTTAGCACGGATCTACAGCGGGAACTGGCCGTCAATTCTTCGCCGCGCGCGCCATCGCGAGAGCGCGATCCAAACAAGGATCTCTTTCTGTGCGCAGATCCTCGGGGGTAGGAACACAGAATTCGTCAGGAGTAACACCGCGATTCTCCAATTCCTCCCCGTTTTCCATCACTACCTTTGATACGGCGATTTCGGTCCCGAACTCCACTCCTTCCCAGGACCCGAGCGGTTGCCAAAAGAACTGAGCGCTGTTAACACGACCGCTGGACCGGTCGCCTATCAGTACGGCTCGTTTGTGAATCTGCATGCTCCTCGCGAACATCTCAGACGCGCTTGCCGACGCACTGTCTAGCAGGACATAGAGCGGGGATGTAATGTGGGGAGCGAGAGGCTTTACGCGAATCGGTTCCGACTTCTTCCGGGAAACCGAAGTTGCCATCTCGAAAGGTGCGCGTACGAATTGCCCCATAAAATCGACCATTGTGGAGAGCCTTCCCCCGCCGTTTCCACGCAAGTCCAGGATCACAGCCTTCGCATCTCTAAGGGGCTTTATCATCCCTACTATCTCTGTGGAGGGCATGCGAAAGGTCCGAACCCGCAAGTACTGGATTCCATCGTCGTAGTTCTTGAAGTCATAGAAACGCTCTTGCGCATCGCTGTCGCGGCCCGTTTCGATAAAGTTGAAAAAATATTGTGGCGGTTGGGGAATTACTGTGGCGGGCACCTTCACCACTCGAATAGATCCGTTCTGCGCGACCTCCACGTCCAACTCGACTCTCGGATCAAGAACCGTCAGATATCGCATCATGTCAAAAAAGGTCTCGCGCACCGCGTTTAGGTTATTCACTCCCACGACCTGATCGCCCAATTGCAGTCCGGCCTTTGCAGCAGGTCCGTCTTTGTCCACTTCATACACAAAGATATTGTTAGCAAAAGGTTTTGCCTTAAACCCGTATACACCTTTGATTTTTCGCTTCGGCGGGATGAAAACGGTGTGCGAGTCGTGCAATTGATATAGCAAGGCAGAGATGGCACCATGCATTTGTCCAAGGTCCTCAGCACTACGAATCCGCTGACGCGTTTGTTCTGTTAGCGCTGGCCAGTCAAGGCCCTTGAGAGCGTCATCGTAGAAATTATTTTGGACGTCTTTAGAGACCAGGTTGAGAATTTGTTCGGCTCTACGACGCTCCGCCTTGATGTTCTCCGAGTAAGAAATAGTGCAAGGGACGAGCAGAATTGCGAGTAGCAGGCATCTGAGAACATTTACACATGATTTGGGCAGCAACAAACCCCTTTCGGAACTGCGAGTAAGAACAACGGCCCATGTGGGCCTTGGCAACATGCGTCCAATTGTGACATTTGAAGATAGTTCACGCCAATGAGATCGCGGTAGGGATACCACTTTGCGTGGTACCCCCCGCACGGTCCCGGACGGGCGCTTATTAGCGCATCCGGTTCTTATCGCGGATGACTGGCGGCAAAGCGAAGCGCGGGATAAGGATGGAGTACTCGCGGGGGTGGGATCCATCGGTCAGCCAGGGCGAGAATACGCGTCCACGAGATCGGGTGGTGCTGGCTACGGCGGCGAAGTGTACGCCACCAGTGCCCAATTAACCGCTCCCGGAATACGCCGAGACTATCGAGGTTCCCCGGTACCGCATAGTAGTTGGAGTGGCCCTGCATGATCGACTTGAGCCATTGACCGGTTTGGCGCACGGGATCGTGCATACGCTCACGGAGCTGCTGCTTAATCTCCCGCAGCTTCGCCCGCATGCGTTTCTGGATCGTCTTGCGCCTTACCGTAAACCGCCCTAGCCTATTCTTCCCGCTGATGTGCGTGAAGCCTAGAAAGTCGAACGTCTCGGGCTTGCCTTCTCCTCTACGTCTCCGGTTCTCTTCGGCAAACCTGCCGAACTCGATCCGGCGCGTCTTATCTGGATGCAATTCCAGTCCAAACATTCCCAGTCGTTCCTGTAAGTTCTCCAAGAATCGATCCGCGTCCGCTTGGTGTTGGAATCCCAAGATGATATCGTCCGCGTAGCGGATGACCACCACCTCGCCGTGTGCCCACTTCTTGCGCCACACGTTCACCCAGAGATCGAACGCGTAGTGCAGGTAGATATTCGCGAGAAGCGGTGAAATCACCGAACCTTGCGGACTGCCTGCCTTCGTGTCCGACCATTTGCCTTCCTCCATCACCCCAGCCTTGAGCCATTTCTGGGTCAGCCGTAGGATGCGGGGGTCAGCGACGCGATGCTCCACGAACTTGATCAGCCAACTCTTGTCGAGGTTATCGAAAAATCCTCGAATGTCGGCATCAAGGACGTAGTTCACCTTCTTCTTCAGGAGCGCGTACGACAACGCATCCAGCGCCTGATGCTGGCTGCGCCCCGGGCGAAAACCGTACGAGAAGCTGAGAAAGTCTTCCTCATAGATCTGGTTGAGGATGGTGACCACGGCATGTTGGACAAGTTTGTCTTCGATAGCCGGGACCGCCAGTGGACGTTGTCGTCCATCTGCTTTCTCTATGTACACTCTTCTCGAGGGCGTCGCTCGATAGGCTCCGCGATGAACTCGGCCATGAAGATCGGTCAGCCGATCCTCTAGTCGGTCTTCATACTCCTGCCAGGTGACACCGTCCACTCCAGGTGCGGCCTTTCTCTTGAGCGAGTAAAAGCTTTCCCGCAGCAGTTCGACGGTCAGGTGGTGGAGCAAGGCGGTGAACTTCATCTCCTTGTTCCCTGCTGCTTTCCGCACGCCCGCCAGCCCCTGGGACACGCGCTCCCCGCTCTGTGTCGGGGACGTGTTAGGTTGACGAACGTTCTCCTTGATCGACGGCCTTCCCTCCCCACTCTCCGCCGACGAATTCCCGCCTTTGTTCGAATGGTTCATAGGTACTATGCCGTTGTGTGACTCCTCGGAGACGTACACGCGGGCCTCGTGGCTC
Organism: uncultured Acidobacteriota bacterium; assembly: GCA_963696025.1. Classification (GTDB taxonomy): domain Bacteria; phylum Acidobacteriota; class Terriglobia; order Terriglobales; family Acidobacteriaceae; genus JABCYV01. The sequence goes on along the minus strand of CAVOII010000006.1, from coordinate 335,537 downwards.
TGGCCTTCACCCGCCGACCTCCGACCTGGTTGAGCCGCAGGTGTCTCCGAGGTCTCCCGGTTCTCGTGCTTGAAGTTTCTAGGCGTGTCTGGGGTCTTCGACTACGCCGGACTGAGCAAGAGCTCGCGCTAACGCGCCTGCTCATGTTGCCTTCCGCGCATTTCAAGGACGTCGGCGTCCGGATTGCATCTTTTCGGAGCTGAATACCCACCCCGCCTATCCTCTGTCTACGCTTCGCTGTGTCCCTCGCGGTAGCAGCGCAAGACTCGAGGCCGAGCGGATCGCTAATCCTTTCTCGTAAGGCTCTTTCATCCTCTACTTCAAGCCGGTTTAGCCCGGCGCACTGAAATCGTGATTTTACGACAACAATCCATAACAGAAATGTTCTCGCCGGGCGTTGCAAATTGCTTCACATTGACGCGAACAGGGATTGAGCGGACAATGGCAGCCGTTTTTGGGGCCAAAAAGGAAATTCCGGGCTAGATAGACGAACGCAAGGTCAGGCACGGTTGGAAGATCGCCAACTGCTACTGCAACTTCGCGTACTCGGCTTTGGCTTGCTTCAGGATAGGGATGTTGGGATCCGCATCCTTCCAAGTTGCAAAGAAATCATCGTAGGCTTTGCGGCTATTTTCGCGGTTCCCTTGCATGGCATAGGCTCGCGCGAGATCGAGTTCCGCCAGTGGAGCGAACATTCCCCGGTTGAGCCATCCGCGATGACTGAGGAGTTTCTCAAGCTCGGCCGCGGCCTTATCGTTTTCTCCCACGGCCAGGTAGGCTTTCGCGCGGTGATATGGAATCTGCCAGCAGTTTTCTTCGTATTCCGAGAGCGAAGCAAGCAACTCCACTGCCTTGGCTCCATTTCCTCGCGTTCGCTCGATGACGGAACGCAGGAGCGGCAAATTCGTCTTCTGATTCAATGTGTCCTCAGGCCGCAGCCGCTCATTTCTCTCTGCCAGCGCTTCCGCCTGTGTCACGTCCCCTGCAACCGCTAAGGCCAGGGCACAAGGCGCCAGCCAGGCGCTGTCTTGACTCGCCTCCTCCGCCTGGCGGCAGAGCTTGGGCACCAGGGCGCTATTTCCCGCATAGGATTCAAACCAGGCATGCCAGGCAAGCTCAGAAGCGACGTTGTCCATCCGCTTTGCTTCGCTCTGTTGCTTCACCAGGGTTTCGCTGAGCGAACGGAGTTCGCTGAGATCCCCGCGAGCGAACGCGAACTCCTTCTGTGTATCGAGCCACATCGTATTGTTCGACGGGGTTTCGCGGGTGATCCGCTCCATGGTTGCGGCATCGTTCTCGAAAAAGGCGATCCGGTAGCGCACCCGGATTTGTTGTGGGGTCGGGGACCCCTTCTGGTGCCATTGCTCGAGTAATTTCTTGGCTTCCTCAAAACGGCCCAGGATCATGAGTGTCTGGCTTGCGTTGCCGTAGTGTTGAGCAGAGGGTGCGGGCGAATCGGTCATTGCCCAATAGAACTCTTGTAGGGCCTCGTCGATTCTCCCCAGCAGCGCATAGGCAATCCCCAGAAGGTTGTGCGCAAAAGCACTGCGCGGATACGTCTGCTTATACAAAACCAGCACAGCAATTTCCTTTTCCAAGTTGCCAGTTATAGCCGAATGATAAAAGGCGGTAGTCTGAAAATTCTCTTCTTGCGTGACCCGGCCATCCTTGAGCTCGAAGGCTCTCGCAAAATTTTTCCTCGAAGCTTGGCCATCCCCTATGGAGTGGTAGGCACTACCCAGCATGCTGTAGGCGGAACAGAACTGCGGGTCCAGTTCGATGGCGCGCTCAAAAAACGGGATGGACTCTTGTCGTTTTCCTGATCGATATAGAGTCTGCCCGTTTCTGTAGGCTTGGAGCGCCTCTAGGGAACTTGTGGTCGCAAGATCGAGGGGAGCATCGTACTTCTCAAGAGAGCCCAGGCTTTCGCCCAATCGCCTTCGCAACTGGGAACCTGCTTTGCCCAAAGCAGCGATCACCTTGTCCTTGGTGTCCGCTTCCGCCTCCGTTAGCGCGATGGACTTTTGATTCCGCGCGTCGATGGCCTCCAGGGTAATCAAATATTTGTGGCCGAAGGCAACGATCTGCGGCACCACCACAGCTTTGAGTCCATCTCGTTTGCAGATTTCGATACCGAGTTCCTGTGTCACCGGCTCGTGTGGATCATGCCGCATCGTACCCATCGTCTGGCGGACGTCTGCTTCCGGGAGGAGGCTCAAAAAGGGAGACTCGGTGAGTTTTACTTCGAGGGCTTTGTCCAGCGACTTGTCGAAGATGGGATCGCCCGTCTTGTTGACGAAACTCGCCAGCAGGATGACGTCAGTCCCGGTCAGCGCGGGCCGAGCGAAAATGACGTGCCACGTAGCGAGGGCGGCAACGATGAGGAAGGCTGCGACACCAGCAATGACGACAAAACGCCGCTTGTTCCGAAGTTCAAGCGTTGGCGATACGGGAACTGACGCAATGTGTTCTCGGACGACCGCCGACGGGGCCAGGTGGCCGTTTTCTACGCGAGCGATGAAGCGGTAACCGCGGCGGGGAATCGTTTCGATAAAAGTGGGTTTCTCGGCGTCATCGCCCAGAGCTGTCCGTAGACGTTTTACCGCGGCATTAACACTGTGTTCGAACTCGACGACGATGCCGTCAGGCCAGAGGTGCCGCTGGACCTGTTCTCTAGTGACGAGCTGGCCAGGATGTTGCAGCAACAGTTCGAGAAGTTGCAGCGGCTGGCCTTGTAGACGGCTCTTCGTCCCGTCCCTGGAGAGCTCTCCAGTTAGCAGGTCAAGTTCGAATCCACCGAAGCGTTTCAAGTGTGGCTGACTACTGTGAGCGGTTTCAGGTGACTTTGTCACGCGCGACTCGCTGAAGGTGCATCCGTGCGGTAGGTCTGGGTACAGGGGTCCCGAGCACAGCCGGTAACTCATGTGCCACAGGCGATTTGCGCGATTCTATCACTGCTGCTCCGAACCTAACAATCCTAGCCCTTGAGAACTCCCCAGGAATGATTGGCGTAGCTGATATCAGCCAGATTTCAGATGAATGTCAGCCAGGTTGCATTGAGGTCCGCCGTTCGCAGGAGGATATTCCTGCGAGGAAGAAGCTCCGAGCCGAAATCATCAAGCTCAATGAGAAAACAGGAACCCAAGCCTTGAGGAAAGCGGCTTGGATCGTGTTGTTCATAGCTGCCGTTATGGTTATCAGCCTCTACCACGCACGACCGCTATTGGCAACCGCTTCAACGGGCTTAACAGGCAGACCGCCAAAACCTAACTAGGGGAGGAGGTTCCATGAAACACTTGGCGAGTACTCTATGGCTGCTTTCTGCCGTTGTTCTTCTTTTTTGTGGATGCGGAGAAAGAAGGCCGCCAAGTCCAACTTTAGGTTCATCTTCAGGTCCTTCGCCTTCGGACCCGCCTGCGAGTCCATCGCCGCAGGGATTGAACATCGCAGGCAATTGGCAGTTCAGCATGATATCCACGGTCCCCCCGGGGGTTCCTGTCGCGACGGTTTCTGGAAGTATCACCCAATCGGGTAGTTCGTTAAACGGCGCAGTGCATGTCAACGGTTGGAGTTGTTTTGATCAGCGCACTACCATCGGCCTGACTGGTACGCTGACTGACAGCAATGTCTCCCTGACCTCCACGTCTGTTGATGGACAGGTCATTTCACTCGCCGGGACGATCACCAAGAAAGAAGGCTATCCGTATCAACTTACCGGCACTTACACGATCGACGGAGGCTGTGCCAGCGGCGACCAGGGCAACGTAACCGGCTACAGTGTGGATGGAATCAGCGGAGTCTGGTATGGCAACTTAACCACCGCGGGAGGCGCAGATATTCACTGGGGTACTGACCAGTTGGCTCAGGTTGGCGCCAGCTCGGAGGGTAGCTTTGGCCTAACCGGGAATTTTAATTTCGACGGTGCCTGCTTTAATTCAGGGAAGCTGACACCAGGAACGTACCCCACACCCAGCTTCATCTTGGGTACGTCCGTGGCGCTTAATATTCCTACAGACAATGGCATCATTGCTTTTGTTGGCACGGCGGACCCGGACGGTTTGATTCGAGGGACCTACACGGTCACTGGCGGCTCCTGTGAATCTACCGGCACGGGATACCTATCTCCATGGGAGTATTGACCCTTTTGGCACTCCTGACAGGGGTCGTGGAGACCCGGCTGCGGTGAAGATAAACGTGTTGTTGCTTGCGGGTTTCCGGGGCTGACGGGCAAACCGGCACACGCCGACATATTGAGTATGCTCGCCGCCGGATCGCTAAGGAAATTCCGGGCTAGATAGACGAACGCAAGCAAAAAACAGGGAAGAGGAGAGCACGATGATTTCCAAAACGTTTCGCATCGCTCGAATGATTGTTCTTGCCAGCTTTGCGCTCAGTCCCGCTGCCGGGGCGACTTGTTCAAACGCCTCTCTGAGTGGCACCTACGGGTTTCTGCACGACGGCACAGATAGCAACGGCACCCCTTTCACCGCCGCCGTGAGCCAGATCACGTTTGACTCAACCACAGGCACGTTTACCGGAGAGACCACAGCATCCCATGACGGTGTAATTGCAACCTTTTCTTTCAGTGGGACATATGCAGTCGCCTCAAACTGCACCGGCACGGGTACACCCACGGGACACAACCGCTTCTCCTTTGTGGTTACGTCAGCAGGGTTCTTGGCCGTTGAGCCGTTTAACCACACGACAGGCGTGACCTCGGAGGGATTCGGCGTGAAGCAGGGCTCCCCGACCTGCACCAATGCCGGAGTTAAGGGTAGTTTTGGGTTTGAAACAACCGGCGTCTTCCTCGCAGGGGCGCCCGCCACAGGACCGGTGGCTTTCATCGGTGAGTTGAAGTTAACGGTCAACCCTTCTGGAGAAGGAGTGATAAGCGGACACGTAGCGGGTAGCGAGGATGGCACGATTCTAACGTTCGCAGAGGAGCCCGTCACCGGTTCTTACACGGTCGCCACGGACTGCAGGGGCAGGGCTACCATAACGCCGAAGGGGCGCTCCGAAATGCACTTCAGCCTCGTGGTTGTGGACGGCGGGAATGAAATGCTAGCCATTGAGACGGACGCGGACACGGTTGTCAGCGGTTCTCTGGTGAAGGGCAATTAAGTAACAAAGACGGCAGATTGCGTCCGAGCGTCTCCATCCGGCGACGCCGACGAGAAAAGAGGAGGTTGATATGCAACGCAAACTAACGTGGATTGGTCCTGCTCAGTGCCGCGATCGTGTCTACTACAGGAAGCGCCATGGCGACCCCACCCGCAGGGTTCACGAGCACTACCCTCGCCTTAGGCCGGGCTGGTTCATTCGATGCCAGCAGTTACTTCATTCACGATAAAGACAAGCTCTGGCTGTCGTTCCAAAAGACGCTGGGAAAGTCAGATATGTATGTCGTTAACAATGTTTGGCAGCCGGGAGGAAGCACTGGCTGGCACACCCACCCCAGCTATACCTTGGTCATCGTTACGGCTGGAACGGTGACGCAGTACCAAGCGGATGATCCCACCTGCACGCCGCACGTGTACACAACGGGGATGACGTTTGTTGATCACGGTGGTAGCCACGTGCACATCGTCCGAAACGAAGGCACCGTCGAGGCACAAGTCATCGCTGTCCGGCTCATTCCCGCAGGACAGCCGGGTCGGATTGACGCCGCGGACCCGGGGAACTGCCATTTCTGAGAGGGCGGACTGATTCGATGCCGCTGGAAGGAATCCCTGGACGCACAACCGAGGGACGACGGCGCCGACGGGCTGTGCTCGTCGGAAGCGTTGCCCGCTACCCCACACGGGGAGACGCCTTGCGGCAGGTCGAGTCTTTGCTGCTAAGAGTGAACCTGGAGTCCCGCCTGGGTGGGCCGATTACGATCAACGCGCTTTGGGGCCGTTACGTCGAGCAGGAACTCTCCGTGCGACCGTCGACGCGGCGGTCGTACATGAGCTCTTTCAACCGGTGGATAAAACCCCGCTGGGGAGAGTACTTGCTTGATGACTTGAAAGCGGTCGCCGTTGAAGCTTGGCTCCGCTCGCTTTCCTTGGCTCCCAAGAGCAAGACTCACATTCGTAGCCTCATGCATCTTCTGTATCAGAACGCGAGAAGATGGGAACTGGTCGACAGGAATCCCATCGAACTGGTGCGTCAGAGCAGCCGACGTCTTCAGATACCGCGGGTCCTGACCGCAGAAGAAATCCGACTTCTCCTCGCGGAACTGTCTGAGCCCTACCACACTATGGTCTTGGTGGCGGCATGCCTCGGACTGCGTGTCAGCGAGATTGTCGGACTCCGGTGGGGTGACTTCGATTGGGAGAAGATGACTGTGCTCGTCCAGAGGGCAGTCGTACAGTGCCAGGTGGGCGAAACGAAAACTGAAGGTTCGTGCCGTCCGCTACCGGTCGATCCGGACCTCGCGGCGCTCTTGCAGGACCTGCGGAGTCGCAGTCCCTATCCTGATTCTGGGGATTGGGTCTTCGCGAACGACGCAGGTCGGCCGCGCTGGCAGGAGACAATTCTGCAGAGGCATCTGAAACCGGCAGCCAAACGGGCTGGGATCGGCAAGATCGGTTGGCACACGTTCCGGCACACTTACTCGACCATGCTGCGCAGTGCTGGCACCGACATCAAGGTGCAACAGGAACTGCTGCGACACGCCAATATCCAGACCACAATGAACATCTACACCCAGGCGGTCTCGGATCAGAAGCGCGCCGCAAACAGCAAGGTGGTGGAAATGGTGCTTTCGGGAGCGAGGCACAGGCCCATGCAGAGGTCTTCGGCGAATGGGAGCGAAATGGGAGCGGATTGCCTGCCTGGGCCCTTTAGGCAATCGGCTTCAAGCGATTGACGCTCTGTAGCTTGGCGTTGGTTGCGGGGGGTGGATTTGAACCACCGACCTTTGGGTTATGAGGGCAATTCCCTGCTACACGCCATGCCAAACGGTACAACTAAGTGCAACGAAACACGGGGAACGTGCCTTCGTTCATTACCCCGTTTTGCTTGGTTTTGCTCCCCGTTCGCGGACAGAAGACGGACAGGGAACAGGTAATATGATTTCAAACCTATCGAATCGTTCCGACTATTGAGCTACGATGATCGCTTCTTGCCGCAAATCGCCAAGAGCAGAGGTGTGGAACAGGCACCCAAGTCGAACCTTGTCTCCCCGCCTGGTTGAACCCACTGCGGCTGCCAGCTCCACCGCACTTGCGACAGCCTTTCCATCAACCGTATTGATGACGTCGCCGACGTGCAAATATGCTAGTTCCGCCACACCCCCGGAGGTCAAGGCCACAATCTGCGCCCCGCCCCCTTCCTGTGTCGCAACCTTGATTCCAAGTGCAGGGATGGATACAGCGGCGTTTTGTATTCCAACTGCACGCCCTGGGGTCGTTTGAGCCACTCGGGAAGCGCTCTCGATTGCACTACAGGCAGCATCAACATCGATCCCGAACTCCTGCTGCGCATTCTGCTGATCGGCTATCTGTATGGCATCACCAGCGAGCGCAAGCTGGTGGAGGAACTACGCATGCGTCTGGCGTGGAGGTGGTTCACGGGGCTGGGTTTCGATCAGGAGATCCCGCATCATTCCACGTTCTCGAAAAACCGGCACGGACGGTTTCAGCAGTCGAAGCTGTTCGAGCAGTTGTTTGAGCAGATCGTGCTCCAGTGTGTGGAAGTGGGATTGGTGCAGGGCAAGCACCCGTCGGTGGATGGCAGCTTCGTGGAAGCCAATGCCGCGAAGGAGAGTCGCATTCCGCGTGAGCAGTTGGTGGAAGCGGCCCAGGTCCATCACACCCTGCGTGAGTATCTGAAAGAGCTCGAAAAGCAGAACCCGGTGGAGGAGCCGGTACATGAACAGGATCAGGTGTCGACTACCGATCCCGATTCCACCTACGCCACCAAGGGTGGCACCCCGGCTCGCCTGGGGTACTACGATAACTACCTGGTCGACAATCACAGTTGCGTGATCGTTGGAGTCCAAGCCACAGCGGCACGCATGAGTCAGGAGACGGTCGCGGCACAAAACATGATCACCCGCTTTGTGCAGTGGCAAGGTCGAGAGCCAGCGTCGGTAGCAGCGGATGCGACCTATGGCAATGGGGAGTTTCTGCAATGGTTGCTGGATCGCGGCATCACGCCTTACATGCGCACGCGAGACAGTGCTCTGAGAAAGAACAACCCCGGCTATGGCCCGGAGCGGTTTACCTATGTACCGGAGAGCAACAGCTACCGTTGTCCTGCAGGAGAGCAACTGAACTATGTCGGCTTAAACGTTCGCAATCGTGCCCATGCCTATATCGGCAGCGGCAAACGCTGCGGAGCATGCTCCCAAAAAGCGCAATGCACAACTGGACGATATAAATATCTCGCCATTCACATCCATGAGTCGGCGCGACAACGAGCACGGGAGTTGGCGAACACACCGGAGTTTTCCACGGCACAACGACAGCGAAAGAAAGTCGAGGCTTTGTTTGCTGAACTGAAGCATCAGATCGGGCTGCGCCGCCTGCGCTTGCGTCGGATGAAATTCGTCCGCGAGCAGTTCTTCCTGGCAGCGGCTGCGCAGAACATCAAGCGACTGGTGCGCTTCCTCAGCCAGCCAACAGCACCGCTGCCTGTCACCGCCTAGAAACAAGGAGAACTCGGCAGTATCCACTCCGCCCCCACAAAGATCCGTCCAATCCCAGAGTTTTTCAACACCCACAGGCGATTACACCAGTGACCCAGACCAGTGGCATCCACCAGTTAACGTACCTGTGGTAGGATCCGCCGATGCAAACATGGCGGGCGGTGGCTTTTCTTCGTGCCAATGCCTGGCTTGCGGCTATTATTTCCGTGCTGCTGCTGGTTCCCTGTTTTTGGCACAAAAGAATCGAAGCCGGCGATCTTCCCAGCCATACCTACAATGCTTGGTTGGCGCAACTGATTGAGCGCGGACAAGCTCCCGGCCTGTACATTGAGTCGCGCTGGAACAACGTCCCTGTCGATTTCGCACTGGCGAAGCTCGGCGCCCTAACCGGGTTTGTCGTCGCTGAGCGAATTCTCGTTGTGATCTCCGTGCTGATTTTCTTTTGGGGAGCGTTTGCCCTCGCCAGCGCTGCCAACCGGCGGCCTGCGTGGTTTCTCGTGCCCGCGATCGCGATGATCACTTATGGCTGGACGTTCTACGCGGGCTTTATGAACTTCTACCTTTCCATTGGCCTCGGTTTTTTAGCAGTCGCTCTCACTTGGCGGGGACGCGGAGCGGACTTGGTAGTTGCATCGGTGCTCGCGATTGTCGCACTACTCGCGCATCCACTGGGATTTCTATGCCTGGTAGGGATGGCATCCTACTTCCGCTTGGCGGATGTGTTGCGCGGCTGGCGACGCTTGGCCCTGTTTGTTTCTGCCTTCGTCGTCGTGCTCGGCTTCCACTACTTCGTCCTGCATTTACGCACGGCATATTGGCACTCGAAAGATTTCTACTTGATGAACGGAGCCGATCAGTTGGTGCTGTTCCGGGCACGATACGTGAAGCTAGCGTGGACGGTGGTCGCCTTCGGCGCTGTTTCCTTCATCTATGGTATTGTGCGCGAATGGAAGACTGGCGCGCCATGGCTTTTCCGGGCCTCGTTAGAGTTGTGGGTAGTTTTGCTGTTCACGGCAGCCGTGATTCCCGAGGTGATGTGGTTCCCGCAGTATCCGATACCATTTGCGCTCGTAATTTCGCGGTTGACTGTGGTCACCGCAGTTTTAGGGTTGTGCGTGCTGGGGTCGGTGGAACCCCGACTGTGGCACCTGGCCGGCCTAGCAATCTGCGCTGGGGTGTTCTTCTTATGGACCTACCAGGACACCGGAATCCTCGACGACATGGAACGGCAAGTGGAAGCGATGGTAGGTAGCCTCCCCTACGGGCGGCGGGTTGTAGAGACCATCAACCTTCCAGAAAAATCGCGGCTGTGGTTTGTCAACCACATGGTGGACCGAGCATGCATCGGGAAATGCTTCGCGTACGCGAACTATGAGCCGTCATCTAAGCAATTCCGCATTCGGGTGAATCAGGGCAGCCCGATTGTTACTGACTCGGAGGACGATTCTGACAATATGGAGAAAGGGTACTACGTAGTGCGTCCAGAGGATCTTCCGATGAACCAGATCTATCAGTGCGACGAGAAAAATTTGGCCCAGCTCTGCATCCGCGAACTTTCTGCCGGGGAAGAGAATGGACGGATTGGCTACCGGCCACTTCCGAAGCACCGATAACTCTAAGGCGCGTGTTTTCGAGGCAGCATAAAGATCAATTCCAACAATCCAGGTCTGACCTCGCCGGAAAATCATAATTCCCTCAGGACGTCCATGCTTGTCCTGAGTCCACTGAGCCAACCATCAGACTTGCCGCTGGGCATCGGTTCGACAGGAGAGTTTGCTCAAGGCGTTAGCTATGAGGACAACTGGCGAAAACAGGCGTGGGTGTTGAAAAAGTCACATCGATTAGCAGGATGAGATTCAGCAGAGGCATGTTAGAAGTAAGCATCCGCCCATGCTCTGTTTGATTCCGATCGTCGGAGGCCTGCTGATCATGATGGGGCGACACGACCGCTCTGAAGCGTTGTTCTACTACTTCCGGCTGGAAGATCAGGTGCCGGAAACTCACCTACTGCGGCTCATCGAAACGCACATCAGCTTTGGCTTCGTGTGAGAGAAGTTGAAGGAAAGCTACAGCGAGACGGGCCGTCCGTCGATTGATCCGGAGCTTCTGCTGCGCATCCTTCTGATCGGCTATCTATACGGCATTAGCAGCGAGCGGAAACTGGTCGAGGAACTGCGCATGCATCTGGCGTGGCGCTGGTTTACAGGGCTGGTCTTCGATCAGGAGATTCCGCACCACTCTACATTTTCCAAGAATCGGCACGGACGATTCCAGGAGTCGAAGCTGTTCGAGCAACTGTTTGAAGAAATCGTGGCGCGCTGTCTGGAAGCGGGACTGGTGCGCGGAGATGACTTGTCGGTGGACGGCAGTTTCGTGGAAGCCAATGCCAGCAAGGAGAGCCGCATTCCACGCGAGCAGCTAGCGGAAGCGGCGCAGGTGAACCAAACTGTGCGCCAGTACTTGGTGGAATTAGAGCAGCAGAATCCGACCGACGAGCCAGTGCATGAGCAGAAACTGGTGTCCACAACCGATCCCGACGCGACCTACGCGACCAAGGGTGGAACTCCGGCCCGGCTGGGGTATTACGACAACTATCTGGTGGATAACCACAGTTGCGTGATCGTGGGAGTGCAAGCCACTGCCGCCCGGATGAGTCAGGAGACGGTGGCCGCACAAGACATGCTCACACGCTTCAGCGCGTGGCAAGGACGAGAGCCCGAATCGGTGGCGGCCGACACGACGTACGGGAATGGGGAGTTCTTACAGTGGTTAGCGGATCGTAACATCACTCCCCATATGCGAACCCGCGACAGTATCCACAGAAAGAGGAGTCCATACTTCGGTCCCGAGCGTTTCACGTACGAACCGGAACACGATCGCTATCTCTGCCCTGCCGGTCAGCCCCTGAACTACGGCGGTCGAAGTCATCGCAATCACGCCTGGACCTACATCGGGACACGCAAACGGTGTGGCCGTGCCCGCTCCGACCGCAGTGCACCAGTGCGGCTTTCCGTTGCTTGGTCATCCATCAGCACGAACCGGCGCGGCAACGCACCCGGGAGTTGGCGAACACGCCTCAGTTTGTCAAGGCACAGCAACAAAGGAAGAAAGTGGAAGCCCTGTTTGCTGAACTGAAGAATCAGATCGGACTGCGTCGCTTGCGCTTACGACGCATGAAATTCGTTCGGGAGCAGTTCTTCCTGGCACGGCGGCGCAGAATATCAAGCGACTGGTGCGGTTTCTCAGTCGACCGACGCTCTGCACTCTGGCAGCGACTTAACTGAGGTGAGCTAAGAAAAAACTGGGCAGCGGCGACACTCGGCGCCAAAGAGACATTCCATTGACGCAGTTTTTCAACACCCACGCGATTTTACGCCAACAACCCTTTTGAGATGCAGCCAACTCCACGGCCCTCATTGACTTGCCCTTGCATCCCGCCTACCATACCTCGACTCCATGATCGGCCGAACCATCTCGCACTATCGCGTCGTTGAGAAGCTCGGTGGTGGCGGAATGGGCGTGGTCTACAAGGCCGAGGATACGCGACTGCATCGCTTCGTTGCCCTCAAGTTCTTGCCAGAGCAGCTTACCCGTGACCCGCAGGCACTCGCCCGTTTTCAACGCGAAGCTGAAGCCGCCTCTGCACTGAACCACCCCAACATCTGCACGATCTTCGACATTGGTGAACAGGATGGGAAAGCGTTCATCGCCATGGAGTTTCTGGACGGCGTAACCCTGAAGCATTGCATCGGGGGTAAACCGCTGGAGACGGACTCGCTGCTCAGCCTGGGAATCGAAATTGCCGACGCGCTGGACGCGGCGCATTCAAAGGGCATCGTCCACCGCGACATCAAGCCTGCGAACATCTTTGTTACGGAGCGTGGTCACGCCAAGATTCTCGACTTTGGCCTAGCCAAAGTCACGGGCCGCGATCCGACGGAAACCGTGGGCATGGCAGGTGAAGCTACCGCGGCTGAAACCGCGCACCACCTCACCAGCCCGGGTGTAACACTGGGAACAGCGGCTTACATGTCACCGGAACAAGTGCGGGCCAAAGAACTAGATGCGCGGACAGATTTGTTCTCGTTTGGATCAGTTCTCTACGAAATGGCGACTGGGTCTCTGCCGTTCCGCGGTGAAAGCTCAGGGGTGATCTTTGAAGCAATTCTGAATCGCGATCCGTCACCGGCCGTACGCTTGAACCCCGACCTGCCGCCGAAGCTGGAAGACATCATCAATCGCGCGATGGAGAAAGACCGGGATTTGCGTTACCAGCATGCCGCCGACATCCGTGCTGAACTCCAGCGGTTGAAGCGCGACACGGCGACGGGTCGGGCAGCAAGCAGAACTGGCGCCGTACCGGTAGCTAAGGATGGTGATAGCGGCTCTCCTTCTGCAGTGCACCAGCCCGTATCGGCATCGGGTTCTACACCTGCAGCGGTGGCCTCCTCCGGTTCGGTTAAGCCTCCCGAATTTGTTGAAACCCCCGGCAAGAAGAATTGGAAGCTTCTTATTCCCGCGGCAACTGTAATTGTGGCTGCCCTAGTTGCGGGTGTTCTCTACTTCCGCTCGCGTGCGCCAAAGCGGATGCTCACCGAGAAAGACACTATCGTTCTCGCCGATTTCACCAACACAACCGGTGACCCTGTCTTTGACGATGCGCTGAAACAAGCGCTGTCGGTGCAACTGGCGCAGTCGCCATTTCTGAATGTCCTGCCGGAACAGAAGGTGCAGGAGACGCTGCAACTGATGGGCCGCTCGCCCAGCGAAAAACTTACGCAGAACGTAGCCCGCGAATTGTGTCAGCGTTCGGGCAGCAAGGCCATGCTGGCTGGTTCAATTTCAAGTTTGGGAAACCAGTATGTGATCGGGCTGAATGCTTCCAACTGCAACACCGGGGATAGCTTGGCCGAGGAGCAGGTTCGAGCCTCAGGCAAGGAAGACGTGCTTCGGACACTCGACAAGGCGGCATTCGATCTGCGTGGCAAATTGGGTGAATCGCTAGGCACGATCCAGAAATATGACACGCCCGTGGAGCAGGCGACCACCCCTTCCCTCGAAGCTCTGAAGGCCTACAGCATGGGCGTGCGGACGAAGAAAGAAAAAGGAGATGCGGAGGCGATCCCCTTCTACCGGCGAGCCATCGAACTGGACCCGAAGTTCGCCGTAGCTTATGCGGATCTCGGGGTCTGTTATGGCAATCTCTCACAGGCCAGCCTGGCTGCGGAGAACATCAAGAAAGCCTATGAACTTCGCGAACGAGTCAGCGAGCGGGAAAATTTGCGTATTTCCGCCTACTATTACGCTTTCGCGACTGGCGAACTGGAGAAGGAAGCCCAGACCTACGAACTTTGGGTGCAGAGCTACCCGCACGATGCCCTGCCTCATCGCGACCTCGGAGTGAACGAAGTCGTTCTGGGGCAATTCGACAAAGCGCTCCTCGAGGACGAGGAGGCTCTGCGTCTCGAACCGGACAATGGCACAAACTACTCAAACGCTTGGGCCGTTTACATGGCATTGAACCGTATGGACGATGCAAAGGCCATTCTGGATGCCGCCGCCGCGCGAAAACTGGATAACGTAGGGCTGCATGCCGAGCGCTACAGCCTGGCCTTTCTTCGAGGAGACAAAACGGAGATGGCTCAGCAAGTGGCCTGGGGCGCGGGCAAACCGGGATCTGAAGACCCTATGCTTTCCGCCCAATCGGACACCGAGGCTTACTATGGACGGCTGGGGGCAGCGCGGGACTTTTCGCGCCGAGCCGTGGACTCCGCCGTCCGCGCCGATTCAAAAGAGACGGCAGCGATATGGCAAATCAATTCTGCTCTGCGTGAGGCCGAGTTCGAGAATGCAGCCCAGGCCAAACAGGGAGTTGTCGCTGCCATGGCGTTGGCTCCAGGCCGGGACGTAAAAGTAGTAGCCGCCTTAACGCTCGCCCGCGCTGGTGATGCGGCACGAGCCTTGGCGCTGGTGCAAGAACTGGAAAAGAGCGATCCCCTAAATACTGTCCTGAAGCTTTACTGGCTGCCCACCGTTAAGGCAGCAATCGAACTCAATCGTGGAGACGCCGCGCATGCTATCGACCTGCTCCAGGCTGTGGCTCCCTATGAATTGGGTGGTCCGCCCCCGCTTGGCCAACTTTATCCCGTTTACTTGCGCGGCCTGGTTTACCTCTCATTACATCAAAGCACCTTTGCCGCAGTCGAGTTTCAGAAAATTCTCGACCGTCGCAACATCGTGACCAACTTTCCAACGGGCGCACTCACGCATCTCCAGCTCGCCCGTGCCTACGTCCTCTCCGGCGATACCGCCAAAGCGAAAACCGCCTATCAGGATTTCTTCGCCCTCTGGAAGGACGCCGACCCCGACATCCCTATCTTGAAGGAAGCCAAGGCGGAGTACGCGAAGCTGCAGTAGGCGCGTAGGTCATTCCACCAGTGACGATCGTCCAGTTCATCTGGCTGAGCAATTCTCCACTGTTGTAACGTTGATCCCGGACGGTTTCAGTTCTTCGGCTCATACCCGGTGAACCATCAAAATCCAAAATTTCAGGCTATTGGATTCATTCGTTTGCGGCTCCTTCGGCGGAGGCCTTTTTGACCAATCTTCCGCAAGCTCAAGAAAAGAATGCGAGGGCTGCTTTTGGCGGCTTTCCTCCTCCCTCCTTCACGCCTCAAGCAGGCGTTGAACGCATCAGATCGGAATTTCGCACTGGGTCTTAGCCACGCTACCTAGGGGCTGAAGACAAGCCTGCGACCGTGTTCATTGCGTTGCCAAGCATTCTCGACTTCAGCGAGCGGAACCTTCTCGACATCGATCCGGAGTTCACCACTCGCAGCACGTGACGTGACCTGTTGAAAAGCGTCAACCAGAACGTCGCGAGGCGGAATGCCAGCAGTTCCGAGAATGGTAAGGGCGCAGCTACGCAGAACAGCAGCGCGAAGCGCGACGGTCGGCCCGGTGCTCTCCCCGACCTGAACAAGACGGGTCTCGGACTTGACTGCGATAAATTCCTTCTGCATGAAACAGTTCAGCAAGACCTCGGTAGGATGACCCCAGATGTAATCGACGACGACGTGGAAGCCTGAAAACCTCAGAGCAAAAACGATCTTATCTATTTTGATTCCTGTTGGAGCAGGTCCTGAGGGGGTAGCCATCACGCCGGATGGAACCCGAGCCTACGTGGCCAATCAAGCCGACACCGTTTCGGTCATCGACACTGCGACCAACACCGTGATTGGGACCATTCCGGTTGGGCTTGTGCCCTTTGGGGTAGCCATCACGCCGGGCGGAACCCGAGGCTACGTGACCAATGAGTCAGGCGCAACTGTCTCGGTCATCGACACTGCGACCAATACCGTGATTGCGACCATTCCGGTTGGGCTAACTCCTGTTGGAATAGCCATCACGCCTGCGCCACAAGCTTCGACGAGCAAAGAGGAGTGCAAGGATGGTGGGTACAAGAAGTTCGGTCCGCCTGCCGGACCGTTCAAGAATCAAGGGCAGTGCGTCAGCTATGTCGAGCATCATTAGGATTCGATGAAGCGGACGGGGCATTCCCCTCCGGAGGGTTGGCCCGGGATGCCGTAGGGAACCTATATGGCACTACTCAGTTGGTGATTCAAGCTGCAACGCCTGCGGGGGTCCGTATGGCTGCGGAACCGTGTGGGAGCTGACAGCGTAGTCTGACCATTTTCGCCGGTGACTGCTCAGTCGATTGTCGGAAAGCCTACCCAAGGCGGCTCCGGGAAGGGTCGGGATTGCAAACCAGAACGAGATTGCATTTCGGGCATCTTTAAAGGGGGAATGGAATGGCCGCTCCGTCGATCAACGACCTGATCAAGGAGATTTCAGTCGGATCGCTTGTTCTTCCAGAATTCCAACGGGGGTATGTTTGGAAGCGCGAGAAAGTAAAGGAATACGTTCGTTCTCTCTACAGAACGTACCCCACTGGGCATTTCTTGATCTGGAAAACCTTCAAGCCCCAGCGATCTCGGGGGCTCGCTCCTCAAATGGACAACTCGTACTGGAGGCTGATTCTTGACGGCCAGCAACGGCTGACCAGTGTTTACACACTCTTTGAAGGGAAGCCTCCAGCTTTTTACGAAGGCGAGACCCTCTATTTCAATCTATATTTCAACATAGCGGAAGAAGAATTCGAGTTCTACCAAGCGGCGAAAATGGCCGACAACCCTCTTTGGGTCGAGATCACTCCGTTTCTAAAAAAGGGCATCAGCCAATGGCTATCCGAGCTAGACCAACTACCGCCAGAACGGAGAGACCTGTACCTCAAGCACCTGCCGAGATTTAACAAACTAGACGCAATTCGCGCTTACACGTATCACTTGGATGAGGTCACAGAAAAGCCCGTCAAGGAGATCGTACAGATTTTTAATCTGGTGAACTCCAGTGGCACTGCTTTATCGAATGCCGACCTTGCTCTTGCTCGAATCTGTGTGGGCTGGCCCGAAGCACGTCAGACCCTTAGATCGGCGCAGGAACATTTTGAAGCCGCTGGCTTCTCCTTCAAACTGGAATTTCTGACTCGTTGCATCTCCGCCGTAGCAGTGGGCAACGTCTATTTCGAAGCGGGATTCGATGAAGTGCAAAGCGGTGTGTTGCAAGATGCATGGGGTCAGAGCGAGAAGATTCTTGAATATCTCGTAAACATTCTCCGTAATGACGCGTTCATTGATTCCAGCGAAAGTTTCAGCAGCCCATATGTGCTCATTCCGATTCTTGTTTACCTCTCTCGTCATAGCGGACTTTTTAGGGACGACGGGGAGAAGCGTTGGTTCCTCTATTGGATGTACTTGGCGCTGATGTGGGGTCGTTACAGCCTGAGCACCGACACCAATCTGCAAGCTGATGTGAACGCACTTCAAGCAGAAGACATCCGCACTTCGCTCCTAGGTAACATTACGCAACAGCGAGGTCGTATAAAGGTGGAAGCGCAAGATTTAGTAGGTCAGGGCGTCAAGAGTCGCTTTTATCCCATTGCTTATGTCGTCGCACGGAGCCTAGGAGCCGTGGATTGGTTCACCGGCGTAAAACTGTACAACAGCAACGTTGGGAAGAGCTACGGCCTAGAAGATCACCACATTTTCCCGCAGTCGGTTCTCCGGAAGAGCGGTTATAAAAGCACTGAGTCTCAAGGCAAGAAGCTAATCAATGAACTGGCGAACCGCGCATTCCTCACAAAAAAAGCAAACCTACGGGCGTCGAATGCTCTGCCTTCAAAATATCTCCCCGAAGTAAAAGCCAAATACCCAAAGACTCTGGCACAGCAATTTGTGCCCATCAATCCTGCGCTGTGGGACGTAGAGAACTATGAGGCCTTTCTTACAGAGCGTCGAAAGTTGATTGCGGCGAATATTAATTCATTCCTTAGTTCCTTGCTTACTGATAGCGAACAACCCGAACCGTTTGACCAGCAAGTCAAGACCCTCGTCTCGGCTGGCGAGAGTGAAACCGCCGAGTTCAAGTCCTCACTCCGATGGGATTACGTAAAGGCCGCAAAGAATAAAGAACTGGAGTTCGTTATCCTGAAGTCCATTGCTGGGTTGATGAACGGGAAAGGCGGCACAGTGCTCATTGGAGTGGGCCCAAACGGGAAAATCCTCGGACTAGAGAACGACTATGGCACTTTCTCCAAAGAGCCCAATCGAGACGCTTTCGAGCAAAAGCTGACGCATCTTTTGGCAAACCATCTCGGCAAGGAATTTGTGCCGTTTGTGAACACCACCTTTGGGGTCGTCGAGGGCAAGGATATTTGCCGCATAAGAGTGGAGCCTAGCTCGAAACCCGTTTATGTTGAGCAAGGTGATCAGTTCACATTCTACGTTCGGCTCGGCAACACAACCCAGCCGATGAATCCCAAGGAAATGACTCAGTACGTGTCGATGCATTGGAGCCTCACACTTGGGGCGGCGCATGATAAAGCCGTGAGTGTCAGGTAGTGATTTAACCAACTAGGCCGGGCAAGCGGGCGGCGAATCGGCTGGTGATCCGGTTCGTAACAGCCAAGTTGAAGGCTGCTACCCACCTTTTGCAGAAGCGGATCAGGAGGATGGGAGCGAGCACGAGCGCCAGAAGCAAGATGACCCACGCGGTGGTCGGCATATATCCAATTCCTACACAACGGCTGCCGATACCCGCTCGCCTGACTGCTTCGCCGGAGCCAGTGCGATCAGAACTACGCCGATGATGACTAGCACAGCCGAGCCGACCAGAAAGCCTACGCGTTGGTTCGGAATTTCGAGTCCCAGTATCGACATTGCTACGGCATGGGCGAAGCTTGACCATGCTGCGAAGGCGATCAAGCTGCGATGCGCCGATGGAGTTCGGACCGCGATGAGCAAGAAAATACCGAGCGTAACATAGAGGCTAAGCATCATGGTGTCGCCCATATCCGAGCCAGCCGGATGCAATAAGGAGCCCATCAGGGGATAAACGCCAGCCGAAAACAGCAATCCCACCACGACCAGCACAACCTTCAGCGCACGTTCTCGATTCATCGTGCCCTCCTCGCGGTCACAAACTTGTGAGCCATGCCGAGCAAGTCCCGCAGGACATCAGGTGTGACGCGGGAGAGGCGAACCAGCACGGAAGTGTAGTTGAGATAGTGGTCGGTCACGTAGTAAACATCCGGGTCTGCTGCGAGCAGTTCGGCGCGGTCGTCGAAGCCGACACGAACCACAAGCGAAGCCGGCTCAGCCGAACGATGAGAAGGCACACATGCCAAAAGTTTTCCGCGAACCTTGAGCGCGGGTGACCCGTAGGCTGTGCTCTCCTCCACGCCGGGCAACGCCAAGCCGATCTTCCGTACACTATCGAAGTTAATCGTGCTCCCGTGTTTTTTCGAGGTTTTGATCTGCTTCGACGATCTTCCAGTCGCTTTTGATCGGGACTTCGACGTTCGTGCGACCGGAATTTTGCCGATCCGAGGGTCTCCAGCCAGCACAAGCTCGCATGCTCGCAATGCCGCTGATTCAAAATCAGGGGCATCGACTGGTAAGACCTGCCAACCCGTTACGCGTTTGCCCAATACTTGAATGGATCGCATGTTCGGGAACTCACGCCGCAAGGTCTGGTGGTGTTCTTGGGTAGTGGCGAGCCATACTCCGTTATCCGCAGTGCTCTTAGGCTTGTCCCGTAGGATCAACACGATTTTGTCTTTTACATAGATTGCAAGGCAGCCGAACATCGAGCGGGTGTACGGCGATAGTGCAGAAATCGCGTCAAGCACGAACGCATGTGGGATAGGCTTGCGCTGCTTGGGCAGCAAGCTCGCATCTAGAGCTTCTGGAGAGACGTGGTTTCTCTTAGTCATACCCGTGCACCTTCAGCCTCGCTCGCACAAACGGTGGAAGTTTACACCCAAGAACTTGATCCAAAACAAGAGGGTGCTATTGCAGCTTCGCGTACTCCGCTTTGGCTTGCTTCAGGATGGGAATGTCGGCTACCGGACGTCTCGTATCAACACCACGTCCCGGTTTGCTGTGCCGCGATCCATCACGAGTTGCTTGCCATCTGGTGAAAGATCGAAGCTACCGATCAATAGCCTGTTGAAATGACTGATCTGTTTCGGCGGTTCGCCGGAAATCGGCTGGCTCCAGATGTTCGAGACACTTCCTTCATTCTTGACGTATAGCAACGAACGGCTGTCCAGTGTCCACCGAACGGCATCGCTGGAAATGTCGAAACGCTTCGGCGGTGTGATTCCGTCCAGCCACATTACCGCCACTCCGTTTATTGGCGTTACCGTCCAGTCTCGGTAGGAATACGCCAGCATCTTTCCGTCATGTGATACAGACGGGTTTACTGCTTCATGTGTATTGTTAAGCCGCACAGGCTCGCCGCCTTCTATCGGAACCTTCCAGATTCCTGTGTCCGCTCCGAACTTGCTGTAGACCACCCATTTCCCGTCTGGAGTGCAATCCAGAGAACTGAACCACAAAGAGTCCAGTGGGCTGTTTGTCAATTGAATGGCATTGTTGCCGTCAGTATCCATTCGCCAAATATGGGGACTCCCTGTTCGAGTCGAGACGAAAACGATGTAACGACCATCTTTGGAGACACGGGGTGCCCGGTTCCACACCCCAGCGTTGACGGTCAATTGCCTCCCCTTGCCATCGGGCTCCATCAGCCAAATGTCCGATTCACCCCCAGCCCCAAATTTGTCATACACGATCCTTCCATCCGGGCTCCATGTCTCTTGTTCCGAACGACCACCGGATGTGATGGATTTGGCACTATCCGCTTGAGCAAAGGGTGCGACCCAAACATCGAACGTGAGCTTCCCTTGGGTACTCGCAAAAAGACCAGCGTCAGCGGTTAGACTGATCCCTTCATAGTCATTTGGGTCACTTGTGATCCTGCGGATATTCCGCTTCCCGTAGGAGAGATACGTAAGCTGCGGAAATCCGCCAGCTTGTTCGATCGTATTCAAGATCAGCCCGTGTCCGTCTGATACCCACGCCAAGTCCTAAACGAGAGCCCATCGTTTGTTGGTAAGAGGATGTTCAAGTCCGCTATCAACGGATATCTCTGCGGGACTTGTATACGTCACGCCGGATTCGCTGTTAAGAGCAACTGTTGCAATCGTCTTTCCGTTGGGCGACCAGCTAACAAACTCGAACCAGCTGGGCCACTTACGCACCGCGAGTTCTTTCTCCCCGCTGCCATCCTCGTTTGCCACCACAAGTGCTGTCTGGCTCTTCTCTTGATCATTCCTTACGAAAGCCAACCGCCTCCCATCCGGGGAAAGCGTCACTTTACTGTCTACGTCATCAATTAGCCTTTTCGCCGCCCCTCCGAGCACGGGTACCTTGTAAAGGAAGCGAAGCCCAGTGTCCTTACCCTCAGACCTTACCGCATAGAGGAAATCACCATCATGGGAGTAGGTGAGACCAACGTAGCTCACGTCTGCGGGCGGAGCCACCTGCACCTCCCCGCCCGCGACTTGACGAACCCAAAGGCTTTCCTCAGATCGTCTTCCGTACGAAGCGAACGGGAGAACTTCACCCATTGCGTACGCCACATATCTGCCGTCCGGCGAGATTGCGGCGGTCTTCACTTTCCCGACAGTTGTCAGTTGTGTGATTTCGATTCGCTGAAACGGCTCTGGTTTCGGTACAAGGTAGGTGTAAATACCCAATGCGGCTGCCGCCCCTAGAATCAAGAGAATCCCGACCCCAACCCATCCGTTCCGCTTCCGACTAATTGGAGCAGCAACCATTGTAACTGCGCTCTTCCCGCTCTCGGTGTCCCGCTTCAGCCGTTGAAGGTCAGTTCTTATCTCCGAGGCGTGCTGATAGCGCAGGTTGCGATCCTTCTCCAGACACTTCGCGACTAGCCGCTCTAAGTCGGAAGGCACGTCGGGATTCAGCCGCACCGCTGGCGTGGGTGCCGCGTCCAGAATGGCTTTGAAGATGACCCCTGAGCTTTCACCACGGAACGGCAAGGCCCCAGTCCCCATCTCGTACAGCACAGCCCCGAACGAAAACAGGTCGGAGCGGGCATCCAATTCCTTGGCGCGGATTTGCTCCGGCGACATATAGGCGATGGTTCCCACCGCCTGCCCCGGACTGGTCAGATGCTCTTCCAGCGTCACAGTCGATTGTGCCGCCGCCTCCGCTCCCCCCACCTTGCTTAGAACGGGCACAACTTTCGCCAACCCGAAATCGAGGACCTTCGCGTGCCCGCGCTTAGTGACGAAGATGTTCGCTGGCTTAATGTCCCGGTGGACGATGCCCGCAGAGTGTGCGGCATCGAGCGCGTCGGCGATCTCGATGCCGAGCGACAGCACTGTCTCGATTTCCAAAGGTTTCCCGCCAACCCGGTGTTTCAGGGTCATCCCTTCCAGATACTCCATGACGATGAACGGCTGACCGTCCTGCTTTCCGATCTCATGGATCGTGCAGATGTTAAGATGGTTTAACGCAGAAGCGGCACGCGCCTCACGGCGAAAGCGTTCGAGCGCCTGCGGGTCTTGTGCTACATCTGCGGGCAGGAACTTCAAGGCGACGAACCGCCCAAGCTCGGTGTCCTCAGCCTTGTACACCACGCCCATGCCGCCGCCCCCTAGCTTTTCGAGGACGCGGTAGTGCGAGATGGTCTGCCCAACAAGTTGGGAAGAAGTGCCATTGGCGGGAATGTTAGGTCGGACAGCAGCGAAACGTCAATCGCAGCACATAAAGAGGATAACGGGCTATTGCAACTTCCCGGACTCGGCTTTGGCTTCTTTCAGGATGGGAATGTCGGGGTCGGCGTCTTTCCAGAGGGTGAGGAAAGCTCGGGTGGCATTCGCTACTGTGGCAGTCCCACCTTCCGCACCAGCGCGGCAAGTCGCGGGTCGGATCGCAGGGGATCGAGTAAGAAGTCAGTGTTCAAGCGAACGAGTTGCCAATCACGCTCCTGATAAGCGGTATTGAGCCACCGGAAGGCCTGATCTTTGTTTCCCAAGTCGGCACAGAGACGGGCAAGGTTGAAAGCAGACGAGTAGGCGGTCTTGCGTTGCGCTTGCCGGACTTCAATGCCTTTGCCGAGAGCACGCTTCCAGCCCGCTGAGCGAAATCCTTGCTCCATGGCAGCGGCGAAATCAGATTGGTTTCGGTCGCCGGAGAGCTGGGCAAAGGCCTTCCATTCTTCGATTACCTGCGGGTACATGCGTTTCCCCCAATAGGCCTCGGCTAAGCAAACATGCACCACCGCGAATGTAGGGTTCTCATTCTTCAATTTCTGGCAGATGGCGATAGCCTCATCGTACTGTCGTGCTATGACGTGAATTTGTCCGACCTGCAAGCTGATGATCGGTGACAGCGGATCGAGCTGGTGGGCGCGATTGATTTCCGCCATGGCTTCCTGTGGTCTGCCACCGATCCAAGCAATATCTTGTGCGTACCACTGGTGGGCCGTGGCATCACTGGGGTCGAGTTGGAAGGCCTTTTTGTACTCAGCCTCGCCTCCGGCAAAATCCCAGTCATACTCCATCTCGCTGCTGCCCAGAACGGCATGGGGACGAGCCAAGGTCGCGTCCAACTCCAGTGCCTTGCGGGCGGCGGCATTCGACTTTGGATAGTTTTCGCTGGGGGTGCCCCCATAGTACGACAAAACGCTATATACATCCGCGAGGCCTGAGTACGCGAGCGCGTAGCCGGGGTCTCTGGCGATGGCTTGATTGAAATAGGAGATTGCGGCCTCAAGGTCGGTAACAGTCCGCTTATTCCACGAGTAACGCCCCTTCAAAAACAGCTGATAGGCCTCTGGACTTTGTGTGCCCTGTTTGGTGACCTGCTGTTTCTCTGAAATGCTGAGCTTGGAACGCAATTTTTCGGCGAGATCGCCCGCGATCTGCTGCTGCAACGAGATGACGTTTGCGGTTTTATTGCTGTAGTGCTGCCCCCAGATTTCGGTGTTGTCCCGAACATCGGTCAGCTCAGTACTCACTTCCACGTTGTCTCCGTGCGGCGTCACTCGTCCGCTCACCAGCGCCGACACGCCGAGTTCATCGCCCACCTTCTGCACATCAACATCCTTCCCTTTGTAGCGGAAGACAGAGTTACGCGACTTCACCTTCAGTTCGGGTACATGGGTGAGGTTAGCAATCAACGATTCCGTGATGCCGTCGCTCAAGTAATCCGAATTTGCGTCTCCACTCACATTGGTGAAGGGAAGCACGGCAAGAGAGTTGATGGTGGAGCCTGAACCGGGCGAAAGCCAGCGGTACGCCCCGTAGCTGAGGGCAGCCAAAATCAGTATGGCCGCCGCAGCACCCGTCAAGAAGGCCCTCTTGTGCCGTGCGAACAGCCCAACTACGACTTGGGTATCGGAACTTGCGTCCCCGCTAGCCATTGGGATAGTGCCCGTAGATGCCATTGGCGAGAACGTGGCCCCTTGAGCAACATCAGGCGAAGACGCGGCGGGAACTGCAGCTGTGCGTCCTGTGTCGGTATCGCGCTTTAACCGTTGGAGATCGGTGCGAATGTCCGAGGCGTGCTGGTAGCGTAGACTCCTGTCCTTTTCCAGAGCCTTGTAGATGATCCTTTCCAATTCTGCTGGCAGACCACGATTGAAACGAATCGGAGGCGGTGGAACAGAATCGAGTATGGCTTTGAAGATGACTCCCGAACTTTCGCCATGAAATGGCAATGCTCCCGTCGCCATCTCGTACAATACCGCGCCGAAGGAGAACAGGTCGGTGCGGGTATCCAGCTCCTTCGCCCGCACCTGCTCCGGCGACATATAAGCCACTGTTCCTACCATCGTGCCCGGACTGGTCAGATGCTGCTCGCCCACCGAACCCGTCTGGGTGTTGAGAACCGCAATCTGGCTAGACGAACTGGTCGAGGGCGCAACCTTCGCCAGTCCAAAATCCAGAATCTTGGCGTGGCCGCGCTTGGTCACGAAAATATTCGCTGGCTTGATATCGCGGTGGACGATGCCTTGGGAGTGAGCAGCGTCGAGCGCGTCGGCGACTTCGATTCCGACTGAGAGCAGCGTTTCCAACTCCATGGGACGGTTGCCGATCATGTGCTTTAGGGTCTGGCCGTCCAGAAACTCCATGGCGATGTAGGACTGGTCGCCACTCTTGCCGATGTCGTAAATCGTGCAGATGTTGGGATGGTTGAGCGCGGAGGCGGCACGAGCTTCACGCCGGAAACGTTCCAAGGCTTGCGGGTCTCGGGAAACGTCATCAGGTAGGAACTTGAGCGCAACGAAACGACCTAGCTCGGTATCCTCGGCCTTGTAGACCACGCCCATACCACCACCGCCGAGCTTCTCGACGATGCGGTAGCGCGAGATGGTCTGACCGATCAATGAGGAAAAGGCCTGCTCCGTGCGCGACCATGTTAGGAGTGCTGCGGAGGCGAAGTCAACGAAGGGGGAGAACTTCGATGTAGCGATGGTGGGTCGCGGCCAGTTTCACAGGCCTCGATTCTGCCTTCAGGGGATGGTAAACTCTGTGCCTTTCGGGGCGTCAGCAATGAAAATCGCCGGGCTCGAAACCCACCGTCTTCGTCTGAAGCTGAGAATCATGAGCGCTGACGACCTGTGGCGGCTCTTCCTTAATCATCGGGAGGAGTGCTCGCACGAGTTCTGGGAAGAACTAGAAAACCGAAAAGCTGCTGGTACGCTATCCGAAGCCAGCCCGTTTTGGACTATCAGCAACCTCGCAAGAGATCCTCGCCCGCGAGGTTCCGGCGACAATTCCAACCTGATTAAACTCACCCGCGAGGAATGGGAAGCGCGAAGACGCCGGAAAATGTTTCGACTGATTTCAGCTTGATGGTGACCGGCAGTTTTTTTCTGTTCAGTCCAAAACCCTCATCAGCCGCCAAACTTACGCCCCTTCGCTTGACAAGCTCAATGCGGCGAGCGCAGAATCCCTGCATTCAGGGGTGAGCGCCAGCCAATTCGCTCACATCACTTCCGGTCCGCACTCAAGCTGTCACCCACCTTCTGATCTTCCTCATTGTTTCCGCACTTAGAACTGCCGGGAGGTGGAGCATGATCGTACCATTACACAGACTCTGGGTGGAGGAGAAGGGGCAAGATATCGCTGAGTACGCAGTGATGCTTGCAGTCATTCTTGTGCTTGTGGTGGGCACCATCCGGCTCGTCGGCTCGAACGCCAACAACGCCTTCTCCTCGGCGGCGAGTTCCATCCAATAGCTCGTTTTGCGGTCTTTCCGTTGGCCTACTGCAATTTCGCGTACTCCGCCTTGGCTTCTTTCAGGACGGGGATGTCGGGGTCGGCGTCTTTCCAGAGGGTGAGGAAATCTTGGTAGGCGTTTTTCGCCTTGGCGGTGTCGCCGGAAAGGGTGTAGGCGCGAGCGAGGCCGAGATGGGCGAGCGCTCCCAGCGGGAAGTTCACTACGATGCCGCGATGGTCCAGAAACTTCTGGAACTCGGCGGCCGCAGCGGTGCCGTTGTGAGCCAGGAGGTAGGCTTGACCGCGAAGATAGGGTGGGTACAGCGTCCCCATCTGGCATGGCGGCGGCTCGCCCAATTCGTAGGGAGCGGCGGCCTCCAGAAACACAAGAGCCTGCGCTGAATTTGCGCCGTTGAGTTCAATGGCTGCCTTGAGGGTAGGCAGCCAATAGAGTTTGAGAACCGTATTCAAGGGATCGCTCTTCTCCAACTGCTCGACCATCGCCTTCGCCCGCGCATTATCGTCCACCCGCGCCAGCGCCAGAGCTGACAGCACCTTTACATCGCGGCCTGGGGCGAGGGCCAGAGCTGCGCTAACATCCTGCTTCGCTACTCCCACGTTGCCGAACTCCGCCTCGCGCACTGCGGCATTCACCTGCCAGAGCGCAGCCGTCTCCTTAGAGTCAGCACGGACTGCGGAGTCGACCGCACGTCGCGAGTAATCTCGCGCTTTCGTGAGCCGGCCGTAATACGCTTCGGTATCGGACTGCGCGGAAAGCAGCGGGTCTTCGGCTCCCGGCTTTCCTGCTGCCCAAGCCAACTGCTGCGCCATCTGCGCGGAGTCGCCGCGGAGGAAAGCTAGGTAGTACATCCACCAACGTAGGGCCCCGCTATCCAGTTTGTGCGCCAGCGCCTGCTCAAACATGGCCTTGGCGTCATCCAGTCGGTTGAGCGCAAGAAAGTTCTGCCCGAGGTTGCCGTAGCCAATGACGCTGTTGGGTTCAAGACGCTGCGCCTCTTGGGTTTCGGTCACGGCCTTCTCATACTGCCCAAGAGCGTTGAAGTTACTGCCCAAGTTGCCGTGTGGAATATCGTCATGGGGGTAGCTCTGAATCCACAGCTGATAGGTCTGAGCCTCCTTCTCCAATTCACCAGTGACAAAAGCGTAGTAGTAGGCAGAGATGCGGAGTCGCTCCTTCTCGCTCACCCGCTCTCTCATTTCATATGCCTTCTTCAGGTTCTCCGCGGACAGACTGGGTTGACTCAGGTTTGCGTACGATACTCCTAAGACCGCGTAGGCCACGGCGAAATTCGGATCCAGCTCAATGGCGCGCCTGAGGAAGGGAATAGCTTCGGCGTCCCCCTTCTGACGCTGGGTGGTTACGCCCATGCTGAAGGTCTTGAGCGCCTCCAGTGACGAGGTCGTCGCCTCAATCGGGACGTTGAACTTCTGCACCGACGCGAGCGACTCGCCCAGCTTGGTCCGCAGGCCGGAAGCCACGTTGCCCAAGGCTTTCACTACGTCTTCTTTGCTCGACGCCTCAGCTTGCTCCTTGGCCAGCGTGTCTCCGTTGCCGCAGTTCACCGCCTCCAGACCTACGACGTACTGGCTACCCAGGCGGGAAATCGAGCCTGCCAGTATGGCCTTGCTCCCGGTCCGCAAGCAGATTTCCTGGGCGACCTCTCTCGTCACACGGTCAGTGGGCGTGCGGCCCATCAAGCGCAATGTCTCGCCCATCCTGCGGTCAGAAAGAACGTTGAGGAAAGGTGACTGTTCCAGATCGACCGCGAGCGCCTGTTTCAGGGCATCGTCAAAGACGGGATCGCCGGTTGTATTGGTGAAATCAGCCAGAACAATAGTGTCCTTCTCGGTCAGCACCGGCGCTGGGGCGCGCGAACGGAAGTAGAGACCACCGCCGACCAACCCCGCAACGACGACCACCGCAGCCGGAACCAGAATCTTCCAGAGCTTCCTCCCACCCGCTACCGGAACTTCCACAGCCTTCACGGTAGCGGATGATGACCGAATGGCAGAGGGAACTGAACCCGATGCTGGCACTGGCCGCTGGGTCACTACGTGAGAGCCGCTGTCCGGCGCCACAGCGACCGCCCCAGAACTGGCTACTCCAACGCGTCCGGTTTCGGTGTCTCTCTTCAAGCGCTTCAGCTCGGAACGCATGTCCGAGGCGTGTTGATAGCGCAGCTCACGATCTTTCTCCAGCGCCCGGTTGATGATGCGTTCTAGTTCAGCTGGCAAGTCGGGATTCAGCCGCACTGCCGGAACCGGATCACGATCCAGAATGTCATGGAAGATGACTCCCGAGCTTTCCCCACGGAACGGCAACGTGCCGGTCGCCATCTCGTAGAGAACCGCTCCGAACGAAAACAGGTCGGTTCGGGCGTCCAGTTCCTTGGCCCGCACCTGCTCGGGCGACATATAAGCTATCGTACCCACCGCCATCCCCGGACTCGTCAAGTGTGGCCCCGCAGTCCCGGTTTCGGTAGCGTCGGACCCTAGCTTCGCGCCGGTTGCGGTCACCTTCGCGAGCCCAAAATCCAGAATTTTGGCGTGCCCGCGTTCCGTCACGAAGATGTTCGCCGGCTTAATGTCGCGGTGGACGACACCCTTGGCGTGCGCCGCATCCAGTGCGTCGGCAATCTCGATTCCGATTGAGAGCAGCGTCTCCAGCTCCATCGGACGGTTGCCAATCAGGTGCTTGAGGGTCTGCCCATCGAGGAACTGCATGGCGATGAACGGCTGGCTTTCGTGGCTGCCAATCTCGTAGATCGTGCAGATGTTCGGGTGGTCGAGGGCGGAGGCAGTTTCTGCTTCGCGCTGGAATCGGGCCAAGGCTTGTGAGTCTTTGGCCAAGTCGTCGGGCAAGAACTTCAGCGCCACAAAACGATGTAGCGTAGTGTCCTCAGCCTTGTAAACGACACCCATCCCTCCGCCACCGAGCTTCTCGACGACGCGATAGTGCGAGATGGTCTGGCCGATCATTCGCAGGAATGCTATGGCGTGCGGCCAGGTATGTCAATGCACGGGCTTCATTGCAGCTTCGCGTACTCAGCTTTGGCTTGCTTCAGGATGGGGATGTCGGGGTCGGCGTCTTTCCGAGAGGGTGAAGAAATCTTTGTAGGCGGTGAGAGCACTGACCCGAAGGTTGTCCGTGACCAAGGCACTCGCCCGCTTTCAACGCGAAGTGAGGTTTAGTGAGGGAGGCCGACCTCGGCCAAAAGCTTTGCAAATCGAGGGTCAGACCTAAGACTATCGAGCTTCGAATCAACGCCAACCACTGCCATATACCATGATCGCGCTTCGTACGCTTTGTCGAGCTCGGCGAAAGCTCGATCTTTGTCTCCGAGGCCGGCGTAAATCATGGCGTAAAAATATGGTTCGACCCAGTGTTTCTTGGCACGGGCATCGAGTTCCGCGAGCATGTCTTGTGCGGTTTTGCGGTCTCCCTTGAGCGCAGCAGCCCAGCCGAGTGAGGCGACCGCCTCCGTGAAATCCGGCTCTGCTTTGCGAGCTTGTTGGATGGCTTGAATTGCGTCGTCGAGTTGACCCTTCGCGGCGTAGCTCCATCCCAACACATCTCCGGCAATCGAGACAAAGCCTGTGCTGCGAAACTGCTCGATGGTCTTCCGCTCCTGCCGAATGGCGTCGTCGTAGCGGTGGGCGTAGTAGTCGGTTTGCCCAAGCACGTGATTGTGTTCAGCCGAAATTGGATCGAGCCTGAGGCTTTCAGCATTCTGCGCTACGCCCTCGTCGTATCGCTTCAAATCCGCGAGGCACCAGCCGTACATTGCGCGAATCTCAGCGTCATTGGGATCGAGTTCGAGTGCATGCTGAAATTCCTGAAGCGCCCTAGCCTGATTGTAATTGTAGAAATGGTCCGTGTACGCCAGCCACCCTTCGGCGTCGCCTAGTGTCGGGTCAAGTTCGAAAGCCTTCTTCGCTGCCGCTTCAGCTTCGGGCATGACCTCTCGTGGAGGCACGTACCAGTCTTCGATGACGCTGTAGTTGTATGCGATCGTCGAATAGGCGAGAGCGTAATTGGGATCGAGCGCGACCGCCTGTCGAAGATAAGTCATTCCCTGCTTCAGGCTGTCGGGCGTGAATTGCCGCGTGTAATACAGCCCTTTCAGGAAAGCGTCGTAAGCCTCAGTATTTTCGGTCGAATGGGCAAGCAGGCGATCCTGTTGTTCTCCCGTGAGTCGCAATCGCAGGGCATGGGCGATTTGTTGCGACATATTGTCTTCGAGAGAAAAGATATTGGACACCTTTTCCCGGTAATGGTTGCCCCAGAGTTCGGCATCGTCACTCGTGTCCACGAGATTGGTATTCACTTCGAGCGTGTCTCCGACTTTCGCGACGCTGCCTTCGAGAACGCTCGAAACGTTCAGCTCGCGGCCGACTTGCCGCGGGTCCACATGGCGGCCTTTGTAAGCGTAGACGGAGTCGGACGCCATCACGCGAAGCCCGTTCAACTGCGAGAGGCTCGCCGTCACAGTACTTGCAATCCCATCTCCCAGATATTCGAGGCTTGGGTCTCCGCTAGCATTGGCGAACGGAAGCACGGCAATTGACCGGATTGGGCGATTGCTACTCGCGCCGCTTAGCTTGCGCTGCAATCCGCCAAGGTCGAGCGCGAAGGCGATCGCGAGGATGACGATCACGCCAGCTGCAGATCCTGCCCAGAGCCATCGCTGAATCATTCGCAGTTGTGCAGCATGCCCTTTGGAGATTTGGCCGGACTCGATTTCGTGCCGCATGTTCAGGTCCACCTTCAACGCGCTCGACGACTGAGACGGGGCAAGCGCAGGGGAGGAACTAGATGCTGGCGATGGAGGTTTGGCGAACTTGGATTGCGTAACTCCGGAGCCGCTTTCTTGTGCGGGCACAACCGTACCGGAACTGGCAGCTATGGCGCGTCCCGTTTCCGTATCACGCTTCAGCCGTTGCAAATCGGTTCGCATATCGGCTGCGTGCTGGTAGCGCAGATTGCGATCTTTCTCTAGTGCTTTATTGATGATACGTTCCAGTTCGGATGGCACGTCGTGATTCAGCCGTACCACAGCCACCGGGGCACGGTTCACGATGGCTTCACAGATCATCGCCGAACTTTCTCCGTGAAACGGCAAATCGCCTGTCACCATCTCGTACAACACTGATCCAAACGAGAACAGATCGGTCCGAGCATCCAACTCTCTCGCCCGCACCTGCTCCGGCGACATATAAGCCACCGTTCCCACCATGGTTCCGGGACTGGTCAGATGCTCTGCGTCCACCGAAACTGTCTGTGTGTTAAGAGACTCAATCTTGCTCGAAGAACTCCCTGCCAGACTGACCTTCGCCAGTCCGAAGTCCAGAATCTTGGCGTGGCCGCGCTTGGTGACGAAGATGTTGGCGGGCTTGATGTCGCGGTGGACAATGCCTTCGGAGTGAGCTGCATCCAGTGCGTCCGCAATCTCGATAGCGAGCGAGAGAATCAACTCCGTTTCCAGCGGACGCCCTGCGATGCGGTGCTTCAGCGTAACGCCGTCCAGAAACTCCATCACGATGAACGAACGACCATCGTGTTTGCCAATTTCGTAGACCGTGCAAATGTTCGGATGGTTGAGGGCTGACGCAGCCCGCGCCTCGCGGCGAAATCGTTCCAATGCCTGTGGGTCTTGAGCTAGATTTTCCGGCAGGAACTTAAGGGCGACAAACCGCCCAAGCTCGGTGTCCTCCGCCTTGTACACCACTCCCATCCCGCCGCCACCGAGCTTCTCAATGACGCGGTAATGCGAGATGGTCTGCCCAATGAGTTGGATGGATGTGCCCATTGGCGGGAATGTTAGGTCGAAGGGCGATTAAAGGTCAACGAGAGCTTTGGCGATTCGTTATTGCAGCCTCGCGTACTCCGCTTT
This sequence comes from uncultured Acidobacteriota bacterium, assembly GCA_963696025.1. GTDB lineage: Bacteria > Acidobacteriota > Terriglobia > Terriglobales > Acidobacteriaceae > JABCYV01. The sequence goes on along the minus strand of CAVOII010000006.1, from coordinate 303,331 downwards.
GGCTTCTTTCAGGATGGGGATGTCGGGGTCGGCGTCTTTCCAGAGGGTGAGGAAATCTTTGTAGGCGGCTAGTGCGCGGACGCGGGCGGCATCGGCATCCGCGCCCTGCGTGGTTCTCGCCTGCAAGGCGTTGGCACGAGCCACGCCCAAATGTGCCAACGCTCCCGTCCAGCAGTTCCAGACTACCCCGTTGTGGTCGAGAATCTTCTGAAACTCGGCGGCGGCAGCACTGCCCTGTCCGGCTGCCAAGTAGGCCTCTCCGCGCACATACGTCGGATAGAGGCAGGAAATGTTGATGAGGAAATTAATTTGCCCCAACTCGATGGGGGAAGCAGCTTGCAGGGCAGTCACGGCAGCAGTCGGGTTCTTTTTGTCCAGCGCCAATTGCGCCTGAATCGCTGGCAGCCAAAGCGACTGCATCTGCGTGTCCAGCAGGAAGCGTTTCCCCAAGTCTTGGGCCAAGGAGTCGGCTCGTGCCGTGTCACCCACCATGCCAAACGCCAGCGCAGCTTCGACCTCCACACCCTGATTTGCGGGAACAAGCTTTAAAGCCTCCGCCGCTGACTGCCGCGCTTCCGTGGGATTGCCGTAAGCGGCTTGTTCGAGAGCGGCATTGGCCACATAGATTGCGCCATCCTCCTTGTTGTCAGCGCGGATGGCGGATTCCACAGCCCGCTTGGTCAATTCCCGTGCTTTGCCAAGATGACCGCTATAAGCCTCGGTGTCAGATGCCAACGCAAGGCCCTCGTTTTCGTAGTCGGGTTTCCCCGCATACCACTGTTGCTGTTCTGTCATCGAGGCAGAGTCCGCCGCGAGAAAGGCGAGAGCGTAGAGAGCATTGTGAAGTAAGTCATGATCCACTTTTCGCGCCTGTGCTTCGCGAGTTAGCTGCCGCGCCTCGTCGAAGCGCTGCAAGGAGAGCAAGCTGTTGGCTAGGAGGGCGTAGGAGGCGGACCTATCCGGGACGAGGCGCAAGGCTTGTCTCGTGATCTCCGCGGCTCTCTCATACTGTCCCTGCTGTGTGTAGACGTTGGCCAACCGGGCATACGCATCAACTCTCCGCGGGTAGCTCTCAATTTCTTCTTGATCTGTCTGGGCCGCTTTATCCAGTTCTCCGGTTACACTCCAATAGTAGCTTCCTGTGATGGCCAGCTTTTCCTGTTCGCTCGCGTGTTCTCGCAACTGGAATGCCTTGGTAAAGTATTCGCTGGCGCCAGCCTTTTCAGAACTCGTGTTTCCAGTGTTTCCAACAACTTCAATGGTTGCCGTGGGACTGCCAAACACTGGAAAGTACGAGGAAAGCGCAAGAACCGTGGGTGATTGCCGTGGGTGATTCTGAAGGCTAGACGATTCACCGCAGATGGTCCATCAACTTGCCCAAGATCTAACAGTTCTCACAAGCCGACTTCGCAGGACTAATCCCGCCGTCTAAGCCGGATAGCTTTCGGTAGCCGACCATCCGGGACTTATCGCGTGGCGACCAAATCGAAATGCCGAGTACGGCCGCTTCCTCGGTGCGCGCATCTCGGGAACTTACTAGTTTCGGTTCGGCGCTGAAGAGTCTGTACTTTGCGGCGATCATGCTGCGCGCAAGTACTCATGGACAAGCTGGATCGCAGTGGCGCCCTCTCCCACTGCAGATGCGACGCGCTTGACGGAGCGGCAGCGCGCGTCGCCGACAGCGAACACTCCCGGCATGCTCGTCTCCAAGAGAAAAGGCTCACGCTCGAGCCTCCACCCGCTGGGCGGATGGCCGGAGCGGAGCAAGTCGCGTCCGGTCAGGATGTATCCCTTGGCATCCATTTCGATGGTGCCCGCGAGCCATTGAGTATGGGGTGTGCCCCCGACGAGAACGAACAGACCGGCGGCGCACAATTTCTCGCGCTTACCGTCGGCGCGTTCAACAGTGACCGCCTCGAGGCGTCTGTCACCATGGCCGTCCACCACCCAAGTCCCGAGTCGCACGTCGATGTTGGAAAGCGCGCCAATCTGGCGAATGAGGTAATCGGACATGCTTGCCGCAAGAGACTGGCCGCGCACGACCATCGTGACACGCGAAGCGAACCGCGCCAGATGTATAGCCGCCTGTCCCGCTGAGTTGCCAGCGCCCACGATAAGAACCTCTTCGCGTGTGCAAGTTGGTGCTTCGCTCATGGCGGCGCCGTAGAAAACGCCAGCTCCCGCGAAACGCTCGAGGCTAGGTACGTCCAAGCGGCGGTAGGCCACACCAGTTGCGATGACAACTGTCCGGCTTTCTATCTCCGCACCGTCAGAAAGGGTCGCGATGAGACGCATCCCCTATGCGCGCAGTCTGGTGGCTGCCTTGGTGAAGACGACGGACACACCGAACCGCTGTGCCTGCTCAAAAGCTCTGTGCGCAAGCTCCCCTCCACTTATACCCCGTGGAAAGCCGAGGTAATTCTCAATGCGGGAAGTCGTTCCAGCCTGGCCACCAATGGTCTCTGGGTCGAGCAGGACTGTGCGCAGACCTTCGGATGCGGCGTAGACCGAGGCCGCGAGCCCAGCTGGGCCAGCCCCCACGATGGCCACGTCGTAGAGCCCAGGTTCCGGCGTGGTCCTGGCGCCTAGCGCCGCCGCTGTCTGCTCGTTGGTGGGGTCGACGAGCACAGCGCCGGAGTAAAAGGAGAGCACGGGTAAACGTAATCCGTCCACGCCAGCCTGGGCAAGCATCCTCCTACCTTCTTCCGACTCGCTATCGTAGAACCCAAAGGGGACCGTGGAACGATCCAAGATGTCGCGCAATTGGTGGGAGCGCGAACTCCACTGCTCGCCGATGATCCGAATCGCCTCGAATCCGCGTTCCTGCCTGGTCGGGCGCAAGCCTCCGAGAAGATCGTCGACAACGGGGTAGAGCCGTGTGACCACAGGTTCACAGGGCTTGTAGAGGAAGTAGTCGATCCGTCCCGTCCGCATCGCTCCAGTAATAAAGTCGAATGCCGAAGGATCAAGGTATCGCGCGCTCAGAACCCTCCGTGCGCTGGGAAAGAGCTCACGAGCACGTTGCAGGAGCAAGAGGAGGTCTGGGTCCCCCAAGTCCCGCGAGACGATGAGCAGGGCGACGGTGATGCCTGGGACGGAGAGTGCCGTCAGGGTCGCGTGTGCCTCACTCGCAGTAGTGGCCGTGCGGACCTCGTATTCGCTTGCGTAACGAGAGGTCAACGCGCTGGCGAATGCCGCGAGGTCGGCGGCGTCGCTGTCAACAACCAGGAAAACTGAGTCGGTCAACCCGTTGCCTCACGTTCAGTCCTTTTCACGATCGCGTTCAAACCCTAGTCGCCTTCAGGCAGGGTCGAGCAGGACATGTAAAACTTGCAGTTTGTCGCTGCCTATTCGGTTGGCCCTTCCCACTTAACGAGCTTCAAATCGAGAACAAAAATGCTGTAGAAAACGGGCACGAGCAACAAGGTGATGAAGGTAGCCACGCCAAGCCCGCCAATCTGTGAATAACAAAGGGGTTTCCACAAAGGCCCACCGTGCAACGCGAGCGGAAAGAGAGCTAGCACGGTAGCGCCGACGGTAATCAACACTGGCCTGAGGCGGACGATCCCCGCGTCGACCAGTGCACGTTCCAGGGGCTCGCCCTTTTCGTGCATTTCCTCGATGAAATCGAAGAGCACGATGACATGACTGACGATGACGCCGATCAGGCTGGCAATTCCCAGGAATGCCATGAAACCGAACGGCGTTCCGGTGATAAACAGAGCAAGCAAAGCGCCCATGATTCCGTAGGGCACAGCCGCAAAGACCAGGAGCGGCTTGACGGCGTGATTGAACTGCAACACCAGTGCAAGAAAAATCGCAGCGATAGAAATTGCCATGACAGCCGCAAGATTCCGGAAGCCTTCGACCTGCTTGGCATTTTCGCCCCCGATAATCATTTTGTAGCCTGGGGGAAGCGACGCCTGGAAGGCTAAGAGCTTTGGCATTGCGGCGCTTAGGATGTCCGAGGAGAGAGCGCCGGCAGCGGGAGTACACTCCACGCTGATGGTGCGGAAATGCTCCTGCCGCCGTATCCTCTGTGATTCCAGATCATTCTTAATCGAGGAAATTTGAACGAGCGGAACTTTCTGCGTACTCTGTGCCGAATATACGTAAAGGTTCTGGATATCGGAAAGTTGCGCCCTTTCCTCAATGCGCAAACGTGCTACAACGGGAATCTGCTTTTGTCCCTCGCGGAGAGTAGCAACGTTGATGCCGCTTAGGGCAGCGGTGGTCGAAGAAGCCACATCCGAGTTGGTTACGCCCGCAAGATTCGCGCGATCCGGGTCGATCACCAGCCTGACGGTCGTGCTTTCCTGGTCCCAGTCGTTGTGTACGCGAGCAGCTCGTGGAACGGCGTGAAAAATGTCCTCGATTTTCGCCGCGAGGGCTCGGAGTGTTCGGATGTCCTCCGACTCTCGATCGGAAGCGACATCCGCCTGGCTAGAAATCATAATCTGAACGGGTTGCTCGACAGGGTTGGTCTGAAGTTGCTTGACTTCGATGCGGGCTCCGGGCACCGTTGAACTGACGGCGGCTTGTATTGGCGCGACTAACGTCGGCGTATCCTCTTTGTCGTCCACCTGAAGGATGATCTGGGCGTAATTCAGCTGCTGGATTTCCGGCGAGACAGACACCCAGAACCGCGGCCCGCCACCGCCCACGAACGATGTCAGCGAGTGCAAGACTTGCCGGGGCTTTCCGTCTTTGCCCGGATGCAGGCGCCCATAGGCCTCTGCGGATTGGCGTATAGCTAATTCCGCTTGCTGGGTGACCTCGTTCGTGGCGGAAAGGGGCGCATCATTCGGCAGCCAAATGTCCACTGTTGCCCAATACTGGACATCATCGGGGAAGAATTGACTCCGCAGCTGTTTTCCTACAATAACTCCGAGGAGAAGAAAAGCGAACGATCCAATGAGGACCTTCCATCGATGTTCGATCGCGAAGGTGGCGACGCGCGCGTAGAGTCCCGTGAACCCGCGCTGCCGCCTCTCTTCAACGGAGGGCTCTGGTTTATCGCCGCGGCGCAGTAAATAGTAGCCAAGGAGCGGGATGAAGGTCATGGAAACAAGACGAGAAGAGACCAACGCACACGCCATCACGATCGGCAAGCTATAGAGGAAGCTTCCTGTATTACCCGTGAGCATGAGGAAGGGCAGATACGCCGCGATATTGGTGATGGTGGCAAACATAATGGCCGTGGCCAGCTTCGTCGGCCCTAGCCACGCAGATACGATGCTCGGATGATCTTCAGCCAGGCTGCGTTTTATGGCGTCACCAGCGACGACGGGATCATCAACCAACAAGCCTAGGGCAATAATCAGCGTTGCGATGGACACCTGCTGTAAATCGATGCCCAAGACGTAGGCAAAGCCGAAGGTCATCGCCAAGGTGATAGGAATCGAAATCGCCATGAGCAGCGCGGAGCGCCATTCCCAGAATCCCAGTAGGGAAACCAGGACGACGAGGGCGATGGCCTCGTACAGCGCGTCCATAAAGAGATCAATGTTTTCTTTCACCTGGCGCGGCTGGTCAGAGGTTCGCACGATCATCAGGTCAGCGGGCAAGATTTGGCGAACCGCGGCTAGCTTTTCATCAATGTTCTTGCCGAACTGACTGATTTGTTCACCCGACCGCATGAAAACAGCGACGGTCACTGCGCGGCTACGCTGCCACTTTCCTTCCGAGTCGCGCCAGTTGTAGTAGTTCAGAAACTTGGCGGGACTCTGATAGCCTCGAGTGATCTCCACCAGGTCGCGCAGATAGACGGGACTGCCGGATGAGGAGGTGCCAATAATCACGTCGCCGATGGCCTTCGCCGACTTGAACTCGCCGGACGGGTCGATGATGACATTTTTCTGGCCAATTTCGAGGGACCCGCCGGGAAGCGCTATGTTCCGGGCTTGGAGGAGACTCTGAAGCTTGGAAGGTTGAACACCGTAGTTCGCAAGGCGCTCCTGCGAGTAGTCGAGGTATACCTGCTCAGACAGAACGCCCGCGCGCTGATATTTGGAGGCCTGTGGTGTGCCGATCATGGTCCTGGCCATCAGGTCCGTGAAATCATCCAATTCCCGATAACTGTACTTATCACCTGCGACGGCAGCCATTTTCTTCGGTGTTTCGTTGGTATTGCGAATCAAAACAGGGCCCCAGGCATCGGGGTGAAGCTCCGAAACGCGCAGACGCTCGTGAATGTACCAGTCGATATAGCTTTGAATCTGAGCGTCGCTGCGCGATGAAGATCCGTCGAGCCCAATATAGCCGGGGCCGGCAAACACCCGAACGTCGCGAAACACTCCGTCTTGCTGGGCAAGCTGGGTGAAGGAGCTGAAGCCCCGGCGCACCGCATCGGGAGAGACCGACTCAGGGAAGCAATACACCGCGCCGACGCGGGGATCGGTTGATTTGGTTGGCTTTGACCGGCGCGCTTCTTCAATGGCTTTCTGAACACTGCGCGAGCGAATGGCGATCTCCACTTCGTCCAGCCGAGGGCTGGCGACCGTAAGCATCAGCGCCGCAGTGTCTCCATAATCACTCTGGAACTGGATGGGGCCCGCGCCCTGAGGAAGCTGGTTATTCAACGCATTGAGTTTCAGGTTGATGTCGCTAAACTGTTTTTTGGTGTCGGCGACATTTTCCGCCAATTGTACGTAAATGATCGAAAGGCCCGGCAGAGTGATCGACCTGATGCCATAGTCCGCTGCGGTAGCGGGGTGGATATAAGAGTTCTCCGCAATTTTTTCTTCGATGGGCCGCGTCACTAGCTGTTCTACTTCCTGTGTTTTGACTCCGGGCCAGGGAGTGAGTGCGACCGCGACGCGCACAGGGAGGTCGGGGTCTTTCCGCTGCGGCATCGCATTGTATCCATACCACCCCCACAAGACCGTGGCGATCAGGAGAACCCACGCGATGTGCCTGTGCTCAACGAAGAAACGAGCGGTATTGTGAGTCTTCTCGATGATGTCTGCATCGGTTCTATGAGCCATATGTCGCTCTCCCACAAGTAGAGCGCTTCAAGGAATCACACGAATCTCATCGCCGTCTTTGATCTGCGTACCGCCAACGACAACTACGTTTTCCCCAACCTTCAAGCCCCGCGTGACGCTGATCATGTTGCCGAGCGTGTCTCCAATTTCAACGACTCGCTCGTGAGCGAAACTTTTTCCACCTTGGCCCTCAATCACAAATACCGCAAAACCCTCGGCGTGTTTGCTCGAACGGACAACCGCGCTTAAGGGAACTACTGTTGTGGGCTGCTCTATTTTGCCGGCGCCCACGGACAACGTTGCGACCATCCCCGGCTTCAACCGGTTATCCCCGTTGGGAATGGTGACTTCGACGGAGAATACCCGGCTCTTGGGGTCCGCTGACGGCGAGACAGCAGTAATCTTTCCGTGGAACTCGCCAGGTAAGGAGGACGTGGTAACGGTTTGCGGCGTTCCTAATTTCGCGGACTGGACGGTTGTATCGGGAACACCGAAAACTGCCTTCACGAGATGCGTATCGGCAACGATAAATGCCTGTGTTCCGGTTGCTGCCAAAGCACCGATTTCGACGTCGCGCTCCACGACCCACCCGTTGAGTGGTGACCTTAGCGAGCAATCGTTTAGCGCGGTAGTCGCCAGCTGCAAATTTGCTTTGGCATTCGCCAGTCCTGCCGCGTCAGAGTCGAACGAAGCCTTGACCGTGTCGTATTGGGCCTTGGTCAAGCTGTCGCTGGAAAGGAGTTTGGAGGCACGTTCGAAATCCAGCTGCGATTTGCCGTAAGCAGCTTGGGCTTGCGCGAGTTGAGCCTTTGCTGAATTCAGTTTGTCCAGGTAATCGCCTTCGCGAATGTGTGCGAGCACTTCGTCTTGCGTTACCGGGTCGCCCACCTGCAGCACACGGATACGCCCGTCAGCTCCCTTGCGTTGCGCGATGTTGTCCACGTATCCGGCGGATTTGAATGAGAGAGTCACCTGGGTGAAGGCATTGATGTTCGCCGAGTAGCGGATTCCGCCGCTTCCTTCGAAGGTGCCGACGGAGGTTACGCGTACTGGTGTCGGTGGAGTCGTGGTGGTGTCATGGCTACAACTTGAGGAAAGCGCAGCAACTGCCAACAGAGCCAGGACAAGAATGCCATCCCAACGCACTTGGATTCGCTTCAGACTCTTCGGCATGTGCTACTCCTCACCCAAAGATTTCTCGAAGTCGGCTTTCGCCGTCCAGAACGACAGCAAAACTTGGTTATACTGGTTGGTGACGGTCTCCAAGGACATTTTCTGCTGGAGGACATCCTTCAAAAGCGCAGTCTTTTGTTCGAACTGGTTCATGACCACACGAAGCTTCTCGCGTTCCGTGTCGCGCTGGAGTGTGGTCGCGTGGAGGAGCGCTCGAGTTTCGCCGAGCTTCCGGAATTTGGCGGCCACTTCCACCAGGATCTGCGCCTCCGTCTCGTTCGCGCTGTTCTTCGACTGTTCGATGGTCTTGCTGGCAGCGGCCAGCTCGTGCTTCCTGCGCCCCCAATCAATTGGATCCCAACTGACCAGCACGCCAGCGGTAGCCACGTAAGATGGCAAGAGATTGATATTTGTGAGTGAGAGGTTGGTCACGGCGAGGCTCACGTCCGGTATGTACTGCGTTTTGGTGATGCGGCGGTTCAGTTCCGCTTGTTGCACGGCCAAGCGAGCTTCGGCCAGCTCTGGCCGCTCGGACAATGCTTGAGCCTGAGCCGCATCCAGACTGGCTTCGATAGTGGTGGCCTCGGGCACTTCAGCGACTGAAAAGTCGCTTCGAATGTCGCGGCCAAGGAGATCATTCAACTGCTCTTTTTGACTCGCGAGCGAGTTGCGCAGCGTGAGGTTGTTGTATTCCTCCTGCGCGATTCTCGCCTTTACGTCCATGCTGTCTGACTTGAGGGCAGTCTTCTCCGCCAAGTACTGTTCGGTCGTGCGATCCAGTTCGCGATCGAACTTGAGGTTTTCTTCGCTGGAAGCAAGTGAGCTTTGCGTCCACAGAATGGCGTAGTACGACTGTTTCACCTGGCTGGTTACTGACTGCTTCTGCGCACGCAGCTTTTGCTCATCAACTAGTTTGGTCAACTTGGCTTGCATAATGTTCAATCCAAATTTGTATTGCTGGGAAAGCGGCTGGGAGAACTGCGTCAACCCATAGAAAGTCGGCCGCAGCGGTGTGTGAATCTGAGTGTTAGTTGCTGGTACAGGTCCGATGCCCGGAAAAGTGCCGAACGCCCCTTGCTGAAATGTGAAATTTACTGGCGTTAAAAGTTGAGAGCTGAGCGCATAGAGATTGATAGATGGAAAACGATACGTTCGCGCCTCGGCGATCTGATCATCGTCAATGGAGGCGAATAATTGGGCGTTCTTTACGGAACGATTGTTGGCCTGCGCGATGTTGACGGCTTGCTCTAGTGTGAGCACGGATTCTGGCGGAGCTGAATCCTGGGCAAGAGCGGAGACACTGCTCCCCACCAGAAGGCAAAACAAGAGTGGGCGAATCATGGAGACAGTCCTTTCCGCGTCCAAGGAGGAGTGCAAGTGGACAGCGCGGATTATAATCCGTACTGGCTACTTCATCTCGGGGCAATCGTGCGTCTTGCTTTGGTCTTCGATCTCATTACCCCAATATCTGCCTTAAAGCAGCAAGTCACTGTTCGAAGCTCCTAACAGCGCTTTGTCCTGCAGAGCATCTGAGTGACCCGCTTCCGTTTCACTGGCTGACACTCAGAACTAACGCAGCTAGGCAATGACGCGATTCAACGCAAATTCGGGAGAGCGATCCGTTTTTCGAGATAAGTGCGACCATCACCCGGCTGTTTGAGACCTAGAAAGGTCGGGAGACTCGCACGCCATCCCTCCGGCAGCATGTGCAATCAGGTGGCGGTCAAGCGTCGGCTCTTAGGACCGCGGGCACTTGCATCGGGACAATAAAGTTGCTGGCGAGAAGATAGGCGAACAGGTGTCCGAGGGCCGGCGCGCGGCGTAGCTGGCTAGCGGAAACCCATCCATTCGTCTCGCTCCATTCCCAGCCGGTAGCTGAAACACTCTTCAACCATTCCTGCAGATCCGTGGCGGTCATGGGATAAGCGTATATGCGCACGTTTTGTGCGAAGAGGCGCCCGAGGGCCTCCAGACGGCTGCCTTCGAGATTGCCGTAAAGGTCTTCAAACGCGCGAATGATCAGGGAAAGGCCGACGACGAAGCGCACAGGCGCCGTTGTATAGCGGTTGACGAGGGCGGTCATGTGGTAGAGCTCTCGTTGGCGAAAAAGGAGCACGTCGCCGCCAGAGGCAAGAAGCGCATCGATGCGACGAAGCAAGTCGGGGATCTCCGGAGCCGGTTCGTTCGGCGTGAACGAAGCAGCTGTCAGGCAAAAAACGCCAGCGGGCGGCGAATTTGTTTCGCCCAGCTCATTGCGGAGCTCCTGAATGGCTGAAGCCAGCAATCGCGCGTGGACCTGCGCATGAGCGGCATCCACGTGGCCAAAGTAGCCGGGCGCAAGCACGACGGCTTTCTTGTAGAGAGCCTCGGTAGGGGCAACGGCGGGGCCCTTGGAGGGGAAAAATACAGCTTCAGCGAATCCCGCAGACACCAGGTAGGCCAGGAGGGTACGGCGGTCCCAAGTCTCGAATGCGGGCCCGCGAAGATCGATGTAGTCGATTTCGATACGATCCTTGACGACGTCCTGTGCCACGCCTTCCAGAAAAGATTCCTTGGTTTGCAATTCGTAGAACGCAGCGTAGATGAGATTGACGCCGAGAATACCGATAGCCTCCTGCTGGAGGATGTTGGCGGGATCGAGCATGTTGACGTGCAAGAGGACGTCGTTGGGAGCGCCACCGGGCTGCGACTGAAAGCGGAGACCGATCCAGCCATGAGGGTCATTGGTCCCGGCGAAGTTACGCGCGGAAACGGTATCCACAAAGGAGAAGAAGCGAGTGCGCGACCCACGAGTCTTCTCTAATTGGGTGAGGAGCTGGGCCCACTCGTTGTCCAGCATGGCTTCGAGGCGTTGCTTCGATACGTAGCGCGAACCGGAACCGTAGAGATCGTCGCTGACCTCCTTGTCGTAAGCGGAAATGGTTTTGGCCACCGTGCCGGAGGCGCCTCCTACGACGAGGAACCAGCGAGCGACTTCCTGTCCGGCGCCGATTTCGGCGAAGGAACCGAAGGTGGTTGTATCAAGATTCACGGTGAGCGCTTTGTGGTGAGTGTCGAGTTTTTCAGTGGAAGGCATAGTAGGGCTCCGCTCGGGCGTCCTTCTAAGAGGCGCGAAGCGTCCGTGACGGTCTAGCGAAACTCGGCGCGCGAGGACGATTCTACGTCAGATTTTGTTTTTGATTTCGAAAATGGCAAAGATTCTACAACCGTTTGTTTTGCCCTCCTGCACGTTGCTTGAACCATGTTTCTTCTGGGCCGCCGCAAAGGGTCAGCCTCAAGCGAGATTCAAAGCGGGCCGCGACAGTTATCAGCTCGCCGGTCGGGTTAGTACCGACAAACGTTAGATCCCTATCGGAACTGCCCCGATGACAGAACGGTAGCGATCTGCAGGATTTGGCGGTGGGCAGTTTCGATAGGGTCGTTTGAAGGGAGCCGCTAGCGTTCGCGGCGGATGCGGGCTGTCTTATGGGATTTCAATTGATTTACGCCTGGGAAGCCTTGCCAGAACCGGGTTTTGCCAAAAAGGTAATTATTAACTCTTATCGATCTCTCCATGAACGCTTCGCCTCAGGATCGCCTCATCGTAACGCAACACCAATCCTTCCTCAAGCCTAGCGAGTCTGGAGCCTCCCCTGCCCCCCTCACGCGAGCACGCGGTAGCGTCCGCCGCGCTAGCGGCTTAGTTCAAACGCGCTTGTGTCAAGCGAACGATCACTGTTTACCCGGTTGGCCAGAAACGGGCTTGGAGGAGATCAACGGCGATCTCCTCGAAGCCGACTTCTGGCCCGCCAGGAGTCTGTCTTGGATCATAACTTCAGAGTTGCCCGTAATCCTGAGAGGCGCCTCTAATTGGCGGCGAGGGAGGTCACTGCTACTCGCAGCCGACGGCCCGACCAAGTGCTTTGGGAGATCGAGGAACTGCCCGTTCTCTCTCGTGGAACAGCGCTCTTCAGGATGAATAGGACGCTTCGTGTTTTCACGGATTTTCTGCCTTATACTGCCTGGACAGACCGGCTAGTGAGACTGTGAGCGTGTGGTTGTTGACCGCATCTGGAAGCAGGGCATAGGATTTGCCGGGAAGATTCGGCTCGAAGCCGACACTAAAAATCATGAGTGGGGGCGCGTCGTTCCGAAAACCATTCCTGGCAACATTGGCGACCCTGTTTGCCGTGGCTGCGATCACTTACGGTTCCCTCTGGATGTACACGGTTCGTCGGGCGCGTCCGAAGGTGGAGCTCGGCTTCAATAACCAACATGACCCTCAGTATGACGAGAAAACGCACTGTCAGGCAGTCGAAGATGTGGTGGAAGGGGGCCCTGCTGAGCGCGCCGGCCTGCGCGTTGGCGACCGCATTATTGGGGTAAATGGGCGGGCGTTGTTGACCGACATTGGTTCTGACCAAGCCTATCTTCATGGTCGGCCAGGCGACGTGGTGGAAATAACGGTACAGCGCGCCGGTGAGCCCAAGCCGCTGGTTCTACACGGCGTTTTTCGAGCTGCCCCGCTGGCGAGTGCTTCAGAGGGCCTGGCCAGATCCTCCGCGCAGCAAATCACGGGATCATTCCCCATTCCTTTTCTTCTGGTGGCATTCGCCGTCCTCTTGTTGAGGCTGGAAGAGCCAAATGCATGGCTTCTGGCATTGCTCTTCTGCGCCTTTGTCGCCACCCCTGGCTTTCACAATTCCGGGATCCCTCCCGCACTTAGTGCAGTCGTCCTTGTTTTTCGTGCCGTGTTTGCCGGGATGCTGTGTCCCCTTTTCTATCTTTTCTTTGCAGTTTTCCCGGTGCAATCGCCTCTGGATCGGCGCTTCCCGTGGTTGAAGTGGGCGGGGCTTCTCTTGGGAATCTGTACCGTCATTCCCGGCTTGCGGACAGGCGATCCAGGCTTTCCAGCAGTGGTCGCCCACCTGGTAGGCAGCCGCAACTCCGATCTCATTGAAGCTGCCATGAAATACGCCTTACTTGCTCTCGGCATGATCTCGCTGGCGCAAAATTCATTCATGGCCGCCGTCCCTCCAGAAGCGCGGCGTAAATCACGAGTGATTTTGTGGGGAACCCTGGTCGGCGTCCTGCCAATCGTGCTTGTACGTGCCGCCGTGGATTTCACCGGATTTCGGCCCTCTTTCTGGCTCGATACCGGGCTGGTGCTGGTGTTGTTCCTCTATCCCCTCTCCTTTGCTTATGCGGTGGTGAAGCACCGCGTGATGGAGCTTCCGGTGCTGCTGCGACGCAGCGCGCGGTACGTTCTGGTGCAGAGGGGTTTTATCGTTTTGACGTTCATCGTTGCGGCTTCCGCCATCGCGCTCTTCACCCATGTCTTCTCGCGATTCCTCCGTGCGGATACAAATATCGGGATGGCTGTGAGCGCAGTATTTGGGATTGTCCTGGTCTGGACATCGGCGCCGCTGGTGAAGCGGGGAACCATGCGTATCGACCGGGCCTTCTTTCGCAGCGCTTATGACTCTCGTATCATTCTGCACGACCTCGCTGAGAAAACCCGCACCGTGAGCGACCGTCGCCAACTGGCGACGCTCATCGAGGGCCACGTGAGCGAAGCGCTGCACCCGAAGACCCTGGCGTGTTACCTGGAATCGGGCAACGGCCGGCTGGCCGCAATCTCCGGAACGTTCCCCGCGACCCTCGAAACGCTCTCGGCCAGCGCGCCCGTTTTCCTCGAACTCGCTCGCCGTGGGAAAACGTGGGAGGTCACATCAGATCCCTCCAGTGCCGAAGAGTTAACCGCGCTGACGCCCCTCGCGCCGGAATGCCTGGTGCCGATCCTCAGCCGTGAGAACAATCTCATTGGCATGCTCGTTCTTGGCCAGCGGCTTTCCGAGGAACCTTATTCCGGCGAAGACAAGCGTCTGCTCGATTCCGTGGCGACCCAAGCCGGAATCGCCTTGGAGAACATAGCCCTCGCAGAAAAAATGGCGGAGCGAATGGAAGCCGATCGCCGCCTCGCTCAGGAAATGGAAATTGCCCGGCAGGTGCAGGCCAGGCTTTTCCCGCAAAAGCTGCCCGCGATGAGAACGCTCGAATACACGGGCGGTTGCATCCAGGCTCGCAAAGTGGGCGGAGACTACTACGATTTTCTGGAGCTTTGCCCCGGCCGCTTGGCGATGGTGCTGGCGGATATTGCTGGTAAAGGAGTGTCTGGCGCCCTGCTGATGGCGAATCTCCAAGCCAATCTGCGCAGCCAATATGCCCTCGCGGTCGACGACCTGCCCCGATTGCTCGCCTCAGTCAACCGCTTGTTCTATGAGAATAGCGGTGACGCCAGTTACGCTACCTTATTTCTTGCGGATTACGACGACTCAAGCCGCAAGCTCCGTTACGCGAATTGTGGACATCTTCCCCCGCTCCTGCTGCGCGCCAGCGGAAGCTTGCAGGATCGGGTCTCCGAGACGCCGAAGGTGGAGTGGCTGACTTCCACCTGCACCGTGGTGGGATTGTTTGAAGTCTGGCAGTGCGAGATTGCGGAAGTGGAGCTTGCTGCAGGTGACACGCTGGTGCTCTACACCGATGGAATCACCGAGGCCGAGAACGCGGATGGGGAAGAATTTGGCGCGTCTCGTTTGCTCGACACCCTCGGGAGCCATTCTCACCTTCCAGCAGTACCCCTTCTCCAAGCATTGGTTGGGGCGGTCCAGCAATTCAGCGGCGGAAGCGAACAGCAGGATGACATCACACTGGTGATTGCGCGGTCCCTTGCATAATTGATCCGGGTTGTAGCCCAAGAGCCGGACTGGGCGGTCGCCTATGCCTTAACGCGATAACCCCCGAGTAATCGGCCATCCGGAAGTCATTCCAGAAACGGGCTTGGAGGAGATCAACGGCGATCTCCTCGAAGCCGACTTATGGCTCGCGTCGTCGGAGTCCGCCTGAAAACGTGCAAACGTAACTCCCGGTTTGCCCGTCATCCTTCCAAGAAGGCATGATCGAAAAGCGCCCAATCAGACTCATGGGGCGAACCACCGATGCTACTGTCGCTATGTTGCTGCGTGTTCGAGCGCAAGTAAACGGCAATCACAGCAGGGTGCATGCCTCGCTAAAGTCGAGCCGAGGGCCCCGCGGCATGAGCGACGCAGGGTCGCCATAGCCGATATTGCACAGAAAATTCGATTTCACATGTCCTTCAGGGAAAAACTCCTGCTCGCAGGACTCACATTTGCCAGCCGCAAAGAACTCCTCATCGAGTTTTGCGTTGTCAAAGCCTGACATCGGCCCGCAGTCCAGTCCCAGAGCCCGCGCCGCAAGTATCATGTAGGCTCCTTGCAAGGTAGAGTTCCGCAGCGCAGTTTCCTGAATCAGCTGGGGGTTGTTCACAAACATGTCGCGCATGGCGGGGTAGTGTGGGAACAGCCTGGGCAACTTGTCGTAGAACTTCAGATCATAGGCGATGATGACTGTGACTGGAGCGGCCATCGTCTTCTCTACGTTCCCCGGCGCGAGCGACGGACGGAGGCGCTCCTTTGCAGCCTTGGAACGAATGAATACGAACCTCGCAGGGCTGATATTTGCGCTCGTGGGGCCCCATTTCAGTGTGTCGTAGGGCTGCTGTAGCAACTCCTCGGGCACTGGCTTGGGAAGCCATGCGTTGTAGGTACGGGCTTTCCGAAACACCAGATCAAGTGCGTCATCACTCACTCTCGTTTTCTCGATCCTCTCCATCATTGTCACGGTTTCCTCCTATTCATTCGTTTCACAAAATCCGATTGACGTGCACCGCGCTTCACCGGTTGTTGAAGACCATTTCCGGAGGCTGAACGCCGCGATCTATAGCCTCTGCCCTATTCAAGAAACCGCGCGTGCAATCCTCAGTACTGAAGAGTTCCGTGACAACTTCGAGCATCGCGGCGTCGGCCGCCGGGACACCGCCAGACGACCAGGCCTTGAGCAGTTTGCGGGTCGCCGCGTAGGACTTTGTAGGCCCGATCGCCAGTTTCTGTGCCATCGCTTCGACTGTCTGCGCAAGTTCGGCCTCCGGGACCACCTGTGTCGCGATCCCAAGTTGGCCAGCCACTGGAGCGGAAATGGGTTCTCCGAGCATCGCGAAGCGCGACGCCCGTCCTCGACCGACCCGCTCAGCCAGACGCTGCAGCGCTCCTGCGGCCGGCACCATTCCCGCATTCACCTCTACGCAGCGAAAGACGGCGTTCTCCGCCGCAACGATGAAATCACAGGCGAGGGCAAGCTCGAAGCCGCCGCCAAACGCGACGCCCTGGACGGCCGCGATGGTCGGTACCTTCAAAGCTTCGATCGCGCGATAGGATTGATTGACTTCCGCGACAAAGGTGCGGAACCAATTCACGTCGTTAACGGTCCACTCCCGCAGGTCGGAGCCGAAGCTGAAGTGGGGTCCTTCGGTCTGGACCGCCAGAACACGGATGTCGCTTTCGCTCGCGTCATGAACCGCCTGCCGAAGACATTCCGAAAATTGGAGGCCGATGCGGTTGTACGGAGGATTGGCGAGGAGGATGCGTCCAATTGCCCCCTGGCGTTCGAAGCGAACGGTTGTTTTCTTCTTCTCCACGATTTCAGTCCGTTCGGGTACATCAAGATGTGCGGTTGGCATAATTTCCTCCTACTGATTTCTTTTGTCTCGCCACTTTCATTGGCGTTACACGTTGAAAGATGAGCCTGCACAGCGATACGGCGTGGTAGTTTGTTTATGTCACTTTGATAGGTAGGGATTATCAGTCATGGAACTCAGACACGTGCGATACTTCGTTGCGGTCGCCGAAACCTTGAGCTTTCGGCAGGCAGGCAAACAGCTACATGTCTCGCAGCCTTCTCTAAGCGTCCAAATCAAACAACTTGAAGATGAACTCGGTGTTGCCCTTTTTCGGCGATCAAAGCGGCGAGTTGAAATCACCCGTGCGGGCGAAGTCTTCTTGTCTGCGGCACGAGAAATCCTGCTGAGACTTCAGCAGGCATCAGCAGCGGCACTTCATGCAGAGAGCGGTGAGGTAGGAACAATCCGGCTCGGGTTCATTCCGACGGCGAGCTTCCAAATTCTTCCCCGGCTGCTCGAGAAGATCAGAAGCACTCTCCCTCTCGTGAATGTGGAGCTTAGAGAAGGGTCCGAAAACCCCCAAATCACAGGACTACGTTCGGGAGCCTTTGATGTCTGCATTGGTCATTTGAGCCGTACCCACGACCAAATCGAGAACATGCTGCTGATTCGGGAGCGACTTGTTGTGGCTCTCCCGAAAGGGCATAGGGCAGCCCGCAAGAAGCATGTGGGCTTAAGAGACCTTGAAGGTGATCTCCTCATCATGCCCTCGAAAGATTTGTTGCCAAGTCTGCATCAAATGATCGCGGCGGCCTTTCTGAAGAACCACATGCCGCTGGACAGATATCAAATGGCGGAGCATTTTCAGACCGGGGTCAACCTTACAAAGGCCCGCGTGGGATATATGTTCCTTCCATCTTCTGCGAAAGACTTTATTCCTGATGGGGTCGTGTTACGAACTCCAAGTTTTTCTATCGGACCGTTGGACACGTTTGCTCTATGGTCGCATGGCAATGTAGACCCGCTGGTTCACCGCATCCTCAGTCTCCTCCAGGAAATCAAGAGGGAGTTATGAGGCAAAAGGAAAAAAGTGTGGAGTCTACCAATGAGGCAAGTCTTCGCAGTTCTGCCTGGTTTGTCGGCCAACCGGAAGTTGGCCGAGATTGCGTCAATGAACACGATTCGCATCCGCCTCGGTCACGAATCGCTGGAAGTGACGTTAGCCTACCTCAAAGGCAAGGACGCCGAGTCCGAAGAAGCGCAGGAAGATGCCAACAGCAGCCGCCTGGCGCTGTATTTTTTGCTCACGTCCTGTTTCGGACATCGGGCCGCCTAAGGGGCTCGGGCGGCCCGGTTTCTTTCGGCAGAGCTCTCAGAACTTATCGCCGGCGGGCTTCCACCTCTTGACATCTTGATAGGGCACCTCGAACGGAAGGCCTCCAGACGGGGCCGCGACGACCAGTTCCCCATTTGTTCCGGATCTCCATGCAACATGAGGGCCTGACTTTCCTGAGACCTCTACTAATTCGTCGGTCATGAATGGTGGCTCGACCATCTGAAATTAGATGCATCCGCTCCAGAATGTCCACGCGGGGATTGACCCCTGCCGCCACCGAGAATCATTAGGTCCCAATCTTCCATCGACGTCTTCTTAGTTGACTGGGCTGATGAGGCGTAGTCCATCGTCTTCATGCGACTTTTCCTTTCGGAGCGAGAGGGACGCTCAATCTCCAGCCCGGTCAAAGATCTTTTCGATGTGCTACTTCTCCGACACCGCTTGATCGGGCATCAATCGAGCAGCGCCAAAATTGACGCTGAACCGTTTGCACCACACCGAAACCGCGCGATATTTCGACAAGTCCACATCGGGATTAAGGGTATAGTTTTGGTCGCCCATATTCCCCTTGATGGTCCCCAAGTCGATGAAACCCGCGCGCAGCACGCTAGCGCTGTCTTTTGCATCGTCCGAGGCCACCATGTAGACGTGCACATCAGGACCGTTTGATGTGCTAAAGCCGGTAAAGCGAAGAAGACGACTGGCATCTCATCCGGTAGATGGTTGCGGTACCTGCGGTTGGGTGCAAGATGCTGTAGAACTGTCCGGAGACAAGACGCTGCGGCGACGAGCTACCTTGTGCGGCTGGCATGGCTTCATCGACACGCCGATTAACCACAAGCCTTTCGGGACGGAATGCATACCAAGCGAGAAAAGCCGCGACTGCGGCGATAGGAATCACAAGTTTCCACTTTTTCATTTCCTCATCTCCTTATGTTTCTTGAACTTTTTCTCGATGCCGAATCCTAGTTCGCCGAGCACTCTTACGGCGCCGGTCTTCCCACCCTCGAAGTCACCAGAGCCAAACTGTTGCCCCGTGGCGAACTCATACGCTACGCCCAAGACCGCCTTAGGTGGGTAACGGCGTTTATCCCAGACCAACTCATAGGTCGTAGTGGGGGCGAAACCATGCTCAGAGAAGAACTGTGCCGGGCCAAGCCGATCGTACTCGTTTATCGCGCGCAACACATCACGACGGGTCACGCGATCCCATGCCACCATGTGATTTTCCTCTCTTTTCGCGATGCGGGCCTCAAGCAGAAAGGAACTGCTTGACGAGAACTGCGGTGTCGTCAGGATTCTCTTCCGGGAAGAAGTGGCCGCCCTTCATCGCCTGTCCTTGCACGCCCGGAGCCCATTGCCGCCAGATGCCCAGCGGCCCGCCGTCTTTCGCATAGAAAGTGTCGAGCGGACCACCCTCCGCCCATAGATGCAGCATGGGGCATTCGATTCGCCTGCGCGCTTCCTTGTCCGCACGATCGTGTTCGACATCAATCGTCGCTGCCGCTCGATACTCCTCGCAGATTCCGTGAACACGAGCCGGGTCACGATAAGTTGAAACGTATTCGTCGAGAATCTCTGGGCCGAACGAACCTTGCCCGAAGGGGTTATGGAAGACGGCCTCGGGTGCACCGAGCAGATAACTCTCAGGGAGCGGTTCCTTCTGTGACAGCAAAATCCAAGGCCAATAGGTCTGCGCGAAGCGCGCATCGGACCGGCTCCAAGCTTCAAGGATGGGAATCACGTCGAAGACAGCGAGACGCTCGACGTTCTTCGGATGATCCATGGCCATGCGGTAGCTGACGCGTCCTCCGCGGTCGTGGCCGATCAGCGTAAAGGTCGGGGAGCCGACCTTATCCATCACCTCCACCAGTTCCTTCGCCATCGCGCGCTTGGAATAAGGGAAGTGATCGTCTGCGGAAGCGGGTATCCGACTGTGGCCGTATGCACGCAGATCTACGCAGATCACGGTGTGATTGTCGGCGAGCTTCGGCGCAAGAAATCGCCACATCAGGCTCGTGCGCGGGAAACCGTGCACCATGAGAATGGCCGGCCCATTTCCATAGCGGCGCACGAAAATCGTGTTTCCTGAAACTTCGACTTGAGAAGTCTCGAAAGAATCTTGGCGAGCTAAACTTACCCCAGTTTGTGCTTGTGCCGGGTCGGTGAAAGAGTTCTCCAGCATTGCGCCGAAAGATGCCGCTGTGAGAGCGCCAAGAAAAGTGCGACGCTCCATTGCTTGTCCTCCTAAATGCCCTTAATCTCGCCGCCGTCCATACGCACAGAACAGCCCGTCATCCACTTCGCTGCAGGGGATACCAGGTAAGCCATCAGATCGGCAATCTCTTCCGGCTTTCCCAAGCGGGTAATGCCGGCTAGCTCCGAGAATTTCTTGATTGCTTCTTCTACTGTGAGATTGTGCCCAGGCGCCCAACTCTCAAAAAAGGCTCGCCGGCGTCCGGTCATCACGGCTCCGGGGGATACGCTGTTGACCTGGACTCCATCTGTGATTCCTTGTTCTGCGAATGCCTTCGCGAGCGCGTTAATGGCTGCGTTGATGGTCGCGACGGCCGCATATCCAGGCTTGGGATCGAACGCGGCGCTTCCGGAGATAAACACGACAGATCCATTCGAGGCCTTCAAGGCGTCCCAAGCTTCTATGGTTAAGCGACGCGCACCGTTCAGCTTGAGCGCCATGCCGTCATCCCACTGCGCGTCGGTCATCTGGAACAAATCGATTTGCGGCACGGCGCCAGCGATGTTGAGCAGCGCATCGATTCTGCCAAAGCGTTCGAGGGTTCCTTCGATGATGCTCTTCGGTGATTGTGGTTGACGCAGGTCGAGAGCAAAGCCCATCGCTTCAGCCCCAAGAGACCTTACCTCGGTCGCAGTTGTTTCCAGATTGTCCTTATCCCTTGCCGCCAGCACAATGGCCGAGAAATCGCGAGCGAGCCGGACGGCTGTGGCTCGGCCTATACCCTGACTTGCGCCGGTGATGATGGCGACAGATTTTGTATTGCCCATGCCCTGCCTCTTCCAATAAGAAATTGCGTGTTTGTTTCGGCAAGTACCTAGGACGACAGGGTTTCATGCGCCGCTTCCAGGATTATGTTGATCACAAGCTTTGGCTCCGTGTACATCGGGCTGTGGTCCAAGGGGTACGAATGAACCTTTGCCCGCATGCGATCGGCCATAAAATGCTGCGTCTTCGGGTTAATCATGCGATCCTCTTCGGCGATCAGGAACCACGACGGTTTTGTTTTCCATGTCGGCGTCGGGGCCGCCTCTTGAATGCACTGCACCGCAATTGGCCGTTGCACGGCAGTTGCAATGCTTGTTTGTTCGGCAGAAGCCTTGTGGGCAACCGCTTGACGAAACCCACCGTCCGGAATCCATATAAAACCGTGAGAATCGGGAGCCAACTTCGGCGATTCCGGAGGTTTTGGGTCACGGTAGAAAACCTTAGCTACGGTCTCGCCCTCGTCGGGCGCGAGCGCCGCGATATAAATCAGAGACTTGACCCGCTCTTCCCTCACCGCTGCGATCACGGCGCCAGAATAGGCGTGTCCCACCAGGACCACCGGGCCGCTGGTCCGCTCCAGTGCCTGACGCAAAGCAGTTGCATCGTTGGTTAAGGACGTGAGCGGGATCGGCGCGCAGATGACGTGAAGACCATGCCGTTGCAAAGGCAGAATGACGTTGCGCCAGCACGAGCCGTCAGCCCATGCCCCGTGCACCAAAATTATTGTTGAGTTCGGTGGAAATCCACTTGTCTTGGAAGCCTGCGAGTTCGCGGCAGCCTGTAGGGTGTTTTGCGCTCGCGCAAACTTAACGAGAGAGCCATTGAAAGCAACACCTAGGGATCCAGCTGTGAAAGCACCAAGAAATCTTCGACGTTCCATATTCTCCTCGTCCCAATTACTTTCTGTCAGGAAATGAGTAAAAAGTATTCGTCGTTAAGCCGTTCGTTCTGTTTTCAGCCGGCCGACACCATTTGCGGCGAAGAAGTTTTTCATCGCAGCCGCGATTTCTACTACGTGTGTCTCAATCGCGAAGTGTCCGGTATCGAGGAATTGCACCTCTGCGTTCGGCAGGTCCTTTCGAAAGGCCTCTGCTCCCGCGGGAATGAAGAAAGGATCATTCTTGCCCCAGATCGCAAGCAGAGGCGGCTTCGAGTTGCGGAAGTATTCCTGGAATTTCGGATAAAGCTTCACGTTCGACGCATAATCCAGAAACAAGTCGAGCTGGATCTCTTTATTCCCCGCGCGTTCGAGGAGAGCCGTATCCAGTGTGTAAGACTCGGGCGGAATACTCTCTGGATTCGCTACGCCGTGGGTGTACTGCCAGCGGGTTCCTCCGGCGGTCAAAACACTTTGGCGCAGTATGTCCCTGTTTTCTGCTGTTGGCTCGGCCCAATACTTCCGGATCGGTCCCCACGCGTCGCCAAGGCCTTCCTCGTATGCGTTGCCATTCTGCGAAACAATCGCTGTCACCCGTTCACGGTGGGCCATCGCCAAGCGGAAGCCGGTCGGCGCGCCATAGTCGAACACGTAGATTACGTAGCGGTCGATTTTGACGGCCCGCGTGAAGGCCTCAATCGTGCGAGCCAACTGGTCGAACGAGTACACATATTTTCGTTCAGACGGAACTTCGGTGAATCCGAACCCCGGAAGGTCTGGCGCGATCACTCGGTAGTCGGTCGCCAGGCGCGGAATGAGTTCGCGGAACATGAACGATGAGGCGGGGAATCCGTGCAACAAGAGAACTACGGGTGCGCTTACCTTGCCAGCCTCGCGATAGAAAACCTGCACATCATCGGCTTCGACCTTATGGACGGATGTAAGAGGCACGCTGAATCGGTGATCTTCCTGGCTCGGCACTGCGCGTTTTGTGGCTGATCGTGACGTCGCATCATTCATAAGTCCTCTCCTCACTTCTGTGTTGTTTAGCGCAGGTGGGATACCAAGAGAGGCACAGCCCAGTCGAAGAGAGCACATTCAGCGCAAGTCATTCTGGCAGTTGAGGTTCGTAAGGAAGGAGCTCGACGGATCTCAAACCGTAGCTGACAAATCTCTGACGGATGTCCGCCGCTGACGGATTTCCGTCGGATCCACTGCTACTGATAGGTGGTTGCTACAACGGCTAGGAGAGTGAGTTGTCGCCAGCAGTCCCGCTGACGCTGCGTTTCTGTGGGCCCGCGGCAGGCCGGCGAATGTGAAGCTTCATCATCCTGTAGGTCAAGGACGTTCGCTTCATCCCTAAGCGCGTGGCTGCGCCACTGATCACCCAGTTGCTTGCTTCGAGCACACGAAGGATATGATCGCGCTCTACCTCCGCGAGACCATTCATCGGGATATTGCTTCTCTTATTGGGCTGGAATGGCTCCAGTTCGGAGGTTGGCGCGCGTAATACCGATTGTGGCGAGAGAATCACAGCGCGTTCAATAAAGTTCTGCAATTCACGGACGTTGCCCGGCCATTGGTATCGCACCAACGCATCCATCGTATCCGGAGGGATTACGTCAATTTGCTTGTTCATGCGTTGAGCGTAGAGCTTCGTGAAGTGCCGCACCAATCTCGAAATATCCTCCGTACGTTGTCGTAGGGCTGGGACCTGGATCGGAAATACTTTCAGACGATAATAAAGGTCCTCGCGAAACGTGCCTTGCTTGACCATGGCAGGCAAGTCCCGATGCGTGGCTGCAATCAGGCGGACGTCAACCTTATGCGTACGGTTGCTGCCAAGCCTCTCGAATTCCTGCTCTTGTAAAACGCGGAGCAGCTTCGCCTGAAGTTCAAGAGGTATATCGCCGACCTCGTCAAGAAACAGCGTGCCTTTGTCAGCGAGTTCGAAGCGCCCGGTTTTTTGGGCGATGGCGCCGGTAAATGCTCCTTTTTCGTGCCCGAAAAGCTCGCTCTCAAGAAGTCCAAGGGGTATTGCGGCGCAATTCAGTTTCACGAATGCCTTTTCGCTGCGATTGCCCAGCTTATGTATTGCCCGCGCAAACAGTTCTTTGCCGGTGCCCGTCTCTCCGAGAATCAGCACGCCGGAATCCGTAGGCGCAACGACCGATACCATGCTCAACGCGGTCTTCAACGGCGCGCTCTCTCCCACGATTTCTCCCAGCTCGGCGCGAATTTCTTCCTCCAGATAGCGTCTCTGTTTCGTCTCCTTGTCTCGATCCTTTGTCGCCTGTTCGTACTCCAATGTGTTCTCAACGGCAATCGCTACCTGATAGGCCACCTGTTCGAGCAAGATGACGTCGTCTTTCGCAAAATGATTGTCCGAACGCCTACAAAGCATCAAAACGCCAACCACGCGATCACGGCCTATGAGCGGAAGATAGCATCCCGTCCTGAGGCCTTCCTCGATCACGCGCTCATAAAGAAGCCGGCCGTCAGGATTCCCAAAGATTTCAGGATCGTCGCGGACCTGTTCGAAGCTATCGATCCGGATGCTCTTGCCTTTCCGCAATACCTGACCCGAGATCGAACCATTCATCGGCACCAACGATCCCTCACGGAAGGGTCCTTTCGCATCCGGATTGTGCAAGATAGTGACACGCAAGGCGCCGCTCTCGGAGTCGGGTACCAGCAGAGCGGACACGTCACACTGCATTACCCTGAATAGATTCGTCGACAGCGCCTCAACCATTTGCCGGAGATCCAACCTCGACGTGACGCTGCTTGTGATTTCCAGAAGCAATCGCAGCCGATCGCGTTCGCGCTGCAGTGCTTGTTCGTTGATGTGGCGCTCAATCGCGATCCCAGTGATGTGGCTGGCATTCTCGATCAACTGGAGTTCGTCGGCACTGGGCCTGCGTGGTTCACGATAGTTGATAGAAAATGTGCCGAGAGCTTTGCCTTCGCTCGTGAACAACGGGCGTGACCAAACGGAACGAATTCCATAAGGCAACATGCGGTTGCGATAGTGCTCCCAGACGGGATCGGTCAGGATGTCGTTTACATACACCGGTTCCTTCCGATAAATGGCTGTACCGCAAGATCCACCTTTCGGACCCACGGCCATGGTCCCTACTTGAGCGCTGAATCCAGGAAGGCTGGGCGCAGCAGCACAATAGAGGGCCTTTCCGTCTTCATCGGGAAGCCAAATCGTGCAAGACATGCCTTCGGCTTGCGATTCAACCAACTGAGCAATGTTCGCTAGAACCTCGGACAGAGGAGAGCCCGCAAAAATCAATTTTTGCAGGTTGAGGACAGACTCAGTCGAAAATAGCCCCAACTCGTGTTCCGACGGTGCGTCCCGCGATAGGACTCTTGCGGGAAACTGTATCGCTCTCTCCATGAATTGTCCTTCCCGGCCCTATTAGATTCGGCTAACCCAGTTTGGGTACCAATACGACGGGAACACGGATGGCGGCCTGCGAGAAGCTTACGATCTTCTGCCCTTTGTGCGGCAGGTTGGGGTACGTCTGTCGCAGGCCAATTTTATAGCGCCAACAGGCCGCCTTACCACTACTTTAAGCCGGAAAGGGGCGAAAACTGCCATTGTTTGGACGTGACGCTCGCCTACCTCAAAGGCAAGGATGCAGAATCGGAAGAAGCTCAGGAACATGCGAACAGCAGCAGCCTAGCACTCTACGCTTAAGAACTAAAGACATCACGACGGGAGATTTCTGGCTGGGCAAGCCGGGATCTCCCGTTCTCGGTTTTTAGGCTGCTGGTTTCCGTGTTGCCTGTCAACCGGGAGCAATCGCGATCACTTCCTACAAGCCGACTTATCGTTACTGATCGTGACTCAGAGAGTACATTGGCGATCATGCACTCACCGAGATGCGCCGATTCAGATTGCCGAGACGAAACAGCGCGATGGTCAGTGCCGGGGGCTCGCGGCCGTCTCGGAGGCCCGCGCCAGTGCTTGCGTGTCGACATACTCCCGGATGTTCGTCACTTTGCCATTTCGAATGGTAATAGCGAAGACCCAATGGTCCTCGAACGTCCTATTCGTGGCTTTGATTCTCCCCCTAGCGAAGCCGACGACCAGAACCCGGTCTCCCTGCGCTATGAACTCGGGGGGTTCTGGGTACGAAGTTTCCACCGTTTCGTTAGCCTTCTGAAGTAAGTTATTCAATCCAGCGTGCCCGCGGTGCGTGCCGGCCAGCGGCCAGTCCTCGCCCGGAATGATCCACTCAATATCTTCGGCAGACAACGCCAGCAGATCTTGCTTGTCGCGGCGGCCGAGTGCCGCAAGAAAATTCTTCACAATCTGGACATTCTTTTCGGTGCTCATCGAAATCTCTCCTTTTCCCTTACATCAAGTGTGTCCGGTCTAATCCGACGTTTCGGAATCATCCTTCTCGGGCCAAATCGCGCGGTCATAGATTGATTACTGCTGCTTCTTGAACAAATCCTGGAAGATGAGCTGACCCCAAGTGCGGCCGCGTGCGTGCACCAGCGCGCCACCCTCGTTGAGCTTTCCCAGCTTGACGGGTGCGAACCCGAGTTGATTGGCCAAATCCGCCACGGGAGAGATCGCGTCCTCGTCATCGCTCGACAGAAAGACGACACGATGGCCCCCTTCGACGACTGGGTCGGTAGCCAAAATGGCTGCAACCAGGTGATTGAAACCTTTCACGAGCTTAGCGCCGGTGAACGCCTTCGCGACGTAGGCGGAGGACAGGAGGCCGCCCAGCTCTTCAGGGAGAACTCCAAACGCGTTCGTCGCGTCGATGACCGTCTTGCCATTCCAGCTCGGCAGGGCCTTCGCAACCTCGCGATGTTCCCCGAACGGGACCGCCAAGATGATGGTGTCGGCCTCAAGTGCATCCTGCAGCGACCTGGCGACGACCGTAGGTCCAATCGCCCGAGCCTGCGGCGCCAACGCTTCAGGCGGCCGGCGACTCGCGACAGTCACGTTGATGTTTTTACGGGCGAACGCGTGGGCGAGGGCCTGGCCTATCTTGCCGAATCCGACAATCGCATAGCTCAAAGTGCTTCTCCGATCCATGTTGATATTGATCCCAACCGCCGACGTCAGATGGCCGAGAAGCCGCCGTCGACATTCAACTCCACCCCGTTCACGAAGCTCGAATCGTCGGAAGCAAGAAACAGCGCGACCGTCGCGATTTCCTCAGGTTGACCCATCTTTCCCCGCGGGATCAGGGATTCGAACATCTCCTTCGCCTCCTTGGTGAGAACTTCTTCCTGCATCGGTGTGGCGATCGGCCCCGGGCCCAGCACGTTCACCCGGATATTCCTGCCCTTCAGTTCGTTGAGCCACGTGCGTGCAAAGGAGCGCAATGCCGCCTTACTCGCCGCATACACGCCGAAACCAGGAAAACCCTTCACCGAAGCAACTGATCCGGTCATGATGATCGATCCGCCATCGTTGAACAGCGGCAATGCCTTCTGAACCGTAAACAGCGTTCCGCGCGTATTCAGGCCGAAGGCCGCATCAAAGTGCTGCTCGGTAATCTCGCCCAGTGGTAAGGCCTCGCCCCTGCCAGCGCTCGCGAACAGGACGTCGATCTTGCCCTTTTCCCGCTTGACCGTATCGAACAGACGGTCCAGGTCGTCGAGATTGGCCGCGTCACCGCGCACGCCGGTCACGTTTCGGCCAATCAGCTTGACGGCCTCATCGAGCTGCTCCTGCCTCCTACCCGTGATGAAAACGTAGGCCCCTTCTTCAACGAAGAGCTTGGCGCTCGCCAGCGCCATGCCGCTCGATCCACCCGTGATGACTGCAACTTTTCCTTCAAGCTTTCCCATAATTACTCCCTTCGCCAGATGTATAGCATTCGGTACAGTAGAGTAGAGTTCTTCAGCGGTGGATGAGAACTGCCCGGGAGTCCTAATATTTTGTCCATTCGTCCAGGTGAGGGAGGCTAAGTTGGACCCGATAACAGACATCTTTAGAACGATGCACGTAACCGCTTTCGGTCTGCACAGGCTCGAAGCCACAGCCCCGTGGGGTGTAAAACAGGAAAACCAGACCGAAGAAAAAGTCGCGCCTTCCGACAAAAAGATGTCACCCACAGATTTGGCGCACTTCGCCATGCTTTCGCGCGGCAACTGCTGGCTAAGTGTGGAAGGGATTCCGGAGCCAATTCCCCTCACCGGTGGTGATTGCTTTTTACTGGCTAAGGGGACTTCGATTGTTTTGCGCGACAGCCCGCGAACACGTCCGAGGTGGAGCTTCCGCGAGATCGGGGCCAAGGCCAACGGCAACGTCGCTCTGTGTGGCGGCGGTGGCGCACCGACGACAATCGTCTGTGGATCCTTGAGTTTCGATCGCGCCAGCCTGAAGCCGATCACTCAGTTTCCGCTCGTACATTGCCCTCCGAAGAATTGCCGCGCCTCCTCGGTGACCTGGAGGAAGTCCGAGCAACCGCACTGGCACGACTCGTCGCGCCCCCTCCCGCTCATACCGGTCCCG
Organism: uncultured Acidobacteriota bacterium; assembly: GCA_963696025.1. GTDB lineage: Bacteria > Acidobacteriota > Terriglobia > Terriglobales > Acidobacteriaceae > JABCYV01. The sequence goes on along the minus strand of CAVOII010000006.1, from coordinate 274,926 downwards.
ACGAATTGATCGACGTCCAAGAGGCCAGCCGCCGTCTGGGGGTGAGCACGGATTACCTTTATCGCCATCACCACAAGTTCCCCTTCACCCGCCGGGTGGGACGAAAACTGCTCTTCTCGAGCCTCGGCGTCGGGCAATACCTGCGCCAGCGGCGTTGACAGCAATTAGGACGTTGACAGCAAAACGGTACTTGCGGATAATGTTCGTGTCGCGTTCGACGACGGGAGGCTACATCATGGGCACGAGGAAGAAGGCGCAGCATGAAGGCGAGAAGGCCATCACCATCAAGACCACACTCCGGGTCCCGCGTCCCCTGTGGACGAATGCCCGGATTCGCGCCCTCGAAGAGGGAGTCCCGGTCCAGGAGCTGGTCGTCCGGGCGATCCGCGACTACGTCGGGAAAGGGGGTCGGTCATGAGGGGAAACGGAAGAATCTTCAAGCGTGAGGGCAGCAGCAACCTCTGGTGCGCCTACTATCTCCGTGGCAAGGAATACCGCGAGTCGACGGAAACCGCAGACCAAAAGCAGGCAGAAAAGTTCCTGAAGCGGCGCCTCAAGGAAGTGGGAGCCGACCAGATCGGCGCCAGGACGTTCGTCGGCCCGCAGCAGGAACGGCTCACCGTTAATGACCTTCTTGACGCATTGAAGGCTGACTACGAACTCCGTAGGATAGCGAGCGCACAATTCAATTCGCATCTCAAGCACGTGCGCAACTATTTCGGCCTGGTGCGCGCCGTGGAAGTCACGGCGGAAAAGGTGGACAAGTACATCGGCGAGAAACTTGAGGCAGGATTGAAACCCGCAACCGTGAATCGCGGGACCCAGTTGCTTCGGCAAAGCTATGCACTGGCCATGGAACGGAAGCATCTACATTCGGTGCCTTCGATTCGGCATCTGGACGAAGCGGCAATGTGCGGCAGGGATTCTTTGAAGAGCCAGGTCTTCGCCGCGTCGTGGCCTACTTGCCCGAATACTTGCAGGACTTCACGCTCTACGCCTACCGCACAGGCTGGAGGAAGGGCGGCATCAAGAATCTACGCTGGCAGGACGTCACCAAGAAGATCATCGAGGACAGGGAAACGAAGGAGCGCACGGAAGTCGAAGTCGTCTTCCTTCCCGGCAAGCACTGGAAGAACGGCGAGCCGCAGACCATGCCCCTTGTTGGCGAGTTGGCGGAGATCATCGCGCGCCGCCGCGCTGCCCGTGCCGTAACCACGAAGGACAGCGTCGTGCTGACTGACCTCATCTTCCATCGCGATGGCCTGCCTATCGGGGACATGAGAAGGGCTTGGAAGACTGCCTGCAAGCTGGCAGGTGTATCCGCTCGCCTGTTCCATGACCTCTGCCGCACGTTCGCACGTGATGCCGACAACAACGGCGTGAGCCGCTCCGTGGCCAAGGACATTATGGGGAGGAAGACCGAGGCCATCTACGCCCGGTATCGCATCGTCGCCGAAGACGAGAAGGCTTCTGCCCTGCTCCGCATGCAGCAAAAGTCCTTCGCGAAACCGGAACAGATAATCGCGATGCCGTCTCGAGCCGTCCAGTAGAACACGGACAGTACACGGACAATTCGAGCAAAAACGAAGGGAGCCAATTTTCAGGCTCCCTTTTAACTTGCTTGCTCTCTATAAGTTCGTTGGTTGCGGGGGCCTGCAACCATCCGAACGTACCCTCGATTCCCTTCTCCTTTGAGCTACACCCAAATCACCTGAAGCAAAGAACCTAGTTGCAATACTGTTCGGAAAGATCTCCGAAAACGGGGATTTTGCCCAGAACTAGGGTCAATTGAGATCGCGGTAGGGATACCACTTTGCGTGGTACCCCCCGCACGGTCCCGGACGGGCGCTTATTAGCGCATCCGGTTCTTATCGCGGATGACTGGCGGCAAAGCGAAGCGCGGGATAAGGATGGAGTACTCGCGGGGGTGGGATCCATCGGTCAGCCAGGGCGAGAATACGCGTCCACGAGATCGGGTGGTGCTGGCTACGGCGGCGAAGTGTACGCCACCAGTGCCCAATTAACCGCTCCCGGAATACGCCGAGACTATCGAGGTTCCCCGGTACCGCATAGTAGTTGGAGTGGCCCTGCATGATCGACTTGAGCCATTGACCGGTTTGGCGCACGGGATCGTGCATACGCTCACGGAGCTGCTGCTTAATCTCCCGCAGCTTCGCCCGCATGCGTTTCTGGATCGTCTTGCGCCTTACCGTAAACCGCCCTAGCCTATTCTTCCCGCTGATGTGCGTGAAGCCTAGAAAGTCGAACGTCTCGGGCTTGCCTTCTCCTCTACGTCTCCGGTTCTCTTCGGCAAACCTGCCGAACTCGATCCGGCGCGTCTTATCTGGATGCAATTCCAGTCCAAACATTCCCAGTCGTTCCTGTAAGTTCTCCAAGAATCGATCCGCGTCCGCTTGGTGTTGGAATCCCAAGATGATATCGTCCGCGTAGCGGATGACCACCACCTCGCCGTGTGCCCACTTCTTGCGCCACACGTTCACCCAGAGATCGAACGCGTAGTGCAGGTAGATATTCGCGAGAAGCGGTGAAATCACCGAACCTTGCGGACTGCCTGCCTTCGTGTCCGACCATTTGCCTTCCTCCATCACCCCAGCCTTGAGCCATTTCTGGGTCAGCCGTAGGATGCGGGGGTCAGCGACGCGATGCTCCACGAACTTGATCAGCCAACTCTTGTCGAGGTTATCGAAAAATCCTCGAATGTCGGCATCAAGGACGTAGTTCACCTTCTTCTTCAGGAGCGCGTACGACAACGCATCCAGCGCCTGATGCTGGCTGCGCCCCGGGCGAAAACCGTACGAGAAGCTGAGAAAGTCTTCCTCATAGATCTGGTTGAGGATGGTGACCACGGCATGTTGGACAAGTTTGTCTTCGATAGCCGGGACCGCCAGTGGACGTTGTCGTCCATCTGCTTTCTCTATGTACACTCTTCTCGAGGGCGTCGCTCGATAGGCTCCGCGATGAACTCGGCCATGAAGATCGGTCAGCCGATCCTCTAGTCGGTCTTCATACTCCTGCCAGGTGACACCGTCCACTCCAGGTGCGGCCTTTCTCTTGAGCGAGTAAAAGCTTTCCCGCAGCAGTTCGACGGTCAGGTGGTGGAGCAAGGCGGTGAACTTCATCTCCTTGTTCCCTGCTGCTTTCCGCACGCCCGCCAGCCCCTGGGACACGCGCTCCCCGCTCTGTGTCGGGGACGTGTTAGGTTGACGAACGTTCTCCTTGATCGACGGCCTTCCCTCCCCACTCTCCGCCGACGAATTCCCGCCTTTGTTCGAATGGTTCATAGGTACTATGCCGTTGTGTGACTCCTCGGAGACGTACACGCGGGCCTCGTGGCTCTGGCCTTCACCCGCCGACCTCCGACCTGGTTGAGCCGCAGGTGTCTCCGAGGTCTCCCGGTTCTCGTGCTTGAAGTTTCTAGGCGTGTCTGGGGTCTTCGACTACGCCGGACTGAGCAAGAGCTCGCGCTAACGCGCCTGCTCATGTTGCCTTCCGCGCATTTCAAGGACGTCGGCGTCCGGATTGCATCTTTTCGGAGCTGAATACCCACCCCGCCTATCCTCTGTCTACGCTTCGCTGTGTCCCTCGCGGTAGCAGCGCAAGACTCGAGGCCGAGCGGATCGCTAATCCTTTCTCGTAAGGCTCTTTCATCCTCTACTTCAAGCCGGTTTAGCCCGGCGCACTGAAATGGCGATGTTACAACAATATCGAGTTATTGCTTGAGGACCGGGTACAGCCATTTTTCAAAGAAGGTGAATGGACGAGCGATGAAGACGATTTGTCCCGGTTCCCTATTAGCTGGAGCGAAAGGCGCATTGGGAACGTTGCTTCGCCGGCCTTGCAGGATACCCTTGTGAAGCACTTCCTCGGTGTCCGCCATTACACCACAAGCGCAATGCCAATACTCTGAAGTCAGAGCTAGCTGAACGTCGATGTGTTCGGGCAGCGATTCTGGAATACTAAACTGTGCCTCACCGTTAGCATCAGTTGTGAGGCGCTGAGGAGGCGTAACTTTCGGCGGTTTTTCATAAAAAAATTGAACGGACACGCCTTGCTTTGGTAGGGGGTGTCCATCCCAGCCGTTAATTACGCGAACTTTAACAGACTGAGCGAAGCAAACTTGGCACACTACGAGTGCCCAAAAGAAGGCTCGCATGTGTCGCATTATACTTCCACTAGCGAAGACTGATGTAAACAGGCGTTAGCACTCAGAACTCCTCAATGAGTGCAATGGTGATTTTACGCCAGCCATCGCAGGATAACCCTGTCAAAGCCGTCTTTGATACCCTGAGACCTCTTCAAACCCCTGGGTTAACAACGGCTCGGCGACTCGGTTGAGATTAGAGCCGGTATTGGCGTAGAACGTGGTGTACTCGTCGTGATCGGCATATATCACGAATGGTTTCGGAGCGGGAACAAATAGGAAGTCCGCCCAATCGCTCAAAGCTGCGTTAAGAAGTTCTTCAATTTCCCGCTGTCCCACAGCCGTCACAGAAGTTCCCTTTTCGTGCCGAGGTGGGAGCGAATAGCGAGTCAGCTGGTCGATCCAACGTTTGGGCTCGAATACGGCTTGGTCGATCGTGATGCGGGCGGTTTTGAATGATTGACCAGCTGAAACTATCGTTGCTACGAATGGCTGGAGGTTCTTGAGAGGAGTTTTGAAGGTGCGCTGGAATTTCCATGGAGTCCTGCGAAACTGCTTCAGCACACTTGGGGTATCGGAAACTTCCATGACCTAGCAACCGTTGACACAGCCCGGTCTGACAGACCTGATTCTGACTATGGCGTTGAAGCTGCCGAAGCCTGCTTGGCCTTAACCTGTTGAGACTTACCAGTCTTTTGCTCGACAGCCCGGACCTGCACGCCGCCTTTCAAAATGGATCCGTCCCCAACACTGAGGCGCTGAGTGACCACATCCCCGGTCAGCGAGCCTTCGCTGCGGAGGTCGAGGCGGTCCGTGCACTGGATGTTGCCCTGCACCTCACCCAAGATCACAACTTCGCTGGCACTGATGTTGGCGGCGACGCTTCCTTTACTTCCAATGGTGACGACGTTACCGGAAAAATCAACACTGCCCTCGATCCGGCCATCGATGTACAGCGATTCGGTGCCGCTGACTTCGCCTTTGATGACCAGGGAGCGCCCGATCGTAGACCGCTCCGGAGAGTTCGGATTTAACTGCGATTTTTGAGAGTCTGATGGCTGCGACATCGGTTCTAGTACTCCTTAAGTCTTCCGTGCGGCGGGTCTGCTTGACGATGGCCGAATTTGGCCAAACCAACTATCGCATGTGAGTGCGCAATAGAGCAGGTTACGGAAGCACCTGTACGGTGCGTCGGGTTAAAACCACGACGAAACCAACTTGTCACCGACCGGCTTTCTCATGGAAGGCGATTACACTCAGAATCCGTGGTAAATGAGTGTAATGGCGATGTTACGCCAAGGCACGGAATTGATCCGCTTCGACTCAATGGTAGCTGAAGGGCATTTCGAAAGCGCTCCTCGTTGGGACTGGCTTGCCCGCACTCTTCGCGGGCTTGAACGTCCACTTCTTCAGCGCCTCCACCGCCTGCTCGTCGAGTCCGTAACCCAGAGACCGTGCCACCTTAATATCGTGGGCAAGGCCGTCGGTGCCGATTGTCGCCGTCAGGACTACCGACCCCTCGATCTTGGCATTGTGCGCTGCCACGGTGTATTCCGGGTCGGGCGAATGAATGGCGACTGGTGGCTTGTCTATGCACGGGGCATGGTTTTTGTGACTGCACAATTTCAGAAGTGGTGTGGCATCAGGTGGGGCGTCTTGCGCAGAAGATACACACCTTGCCGTCAGCACGGTGATCAGACAGAAGACAATCGAGAAGCGCGCCACAAGGGAACTATATCTCATGCACCCGCCCCGGGAGTACGGTCCTCACTGGCGATTTCAATCGGAAGTGGGGTTGTGAGTGTAATGGCGATATTGCAACAGGGATTGAAACCCGGGCTTACAACCCTACACGCCGCGCCATCGCATATCCTGCCCATGCGGCGAGGCTCAAAGCAGCGCTGGCGCTGGTCAAAAGCCGCAATCTTCCTTTCGACACAACACCCACAAGAACAGCCGCGAGTCCAAGCAGTAGCACCCAGCCGTCGAATGGAGTAGACCAAGTAAACGAACCAACAACCCAGCTATGGACCACCGCAGTGAGCAAGCTCAACGTGGCTGCCGTAGCTAACACCAGTCCGAGTATCCCAACAGCGGCGCGACCTCGAACCGGCTTCAGTGTTCGCCTTTGCGCATACAGCCACAGCCATTCATACGTGACAATCCCGGCCGAAGGCAGCCAATAAAAGTCCTGTATCGACATGGTTTCCTCAACGCCCAGCGACCGCATCGTAGGCTATTTTCAGGTATGAATCCAAGTGAACTCTGACCGCCACACGGATAATTGATGTAACCAAGGCGATAGCGCTCAAAACCTCTGCACAGAGTCAACGAGTGATATCGTGATGTTACAACAGTTGACTACTTCAGCCTTGTAGCCCGAGTGCCAACCATCACGCGAAAAATGGCTTTAGGAGTGACGGGGCCTACCCGCAACCTCCGGTTTTCAAGCAGGCCAACGACACGACTTGCGTCCCGCCCCTAAAGGGGGTCCCGCCCTCGCTCGCAAAGTCACGATGCGTCTAGGCAGTGTCCATGTTCGGCGAAATTGAAACACTACCCGAGTCACTTACCCAATGCTGGGCGAACTGAGGTATGTCGACCGGGAGTTACTTGCGCAAGCGGTTTTCGTCGGCAAGAATTTAGGCATACCGGAGCGCAGGGCGCACATATGCCTCAGGTGACGATCAAGACGGGAATTGTGGGTCCAGATGGCCGTGAAGAGGAGCTGTCTGAATATCTGTGTGACTGGCCGGGCTGCCCGAATATCGCAGTGCGTGTACTTGGTTGCGTGAAAGAATTAGGTCTTTCCGTGGTAGTTTGCGAGCAGCACGCGACAACAAGTCGCAATGAGGCTCATGATTGATGCCGTCCGTAGGCGTACCCGACCTACGGACGGTGGTATTGCTCAAGGCTAGCGGCAGCCTACTGCCTGGCCATGGCCAGATTCAGCCGTTCCTCTGGAGTGATGAAGTGATCGTGGACGTCCTTGCCCAGGTCGATCTGCACCCAATTGACTTTCCCATTAAATACGCTGGTAAGGCGGGTGTAGTCTGAGCTAACCGGCGTAGCGGTATCCCGCCCAACATCGGTCGTCTCATCTGCAGAAAACGCCATCGGATGGGTGCGTTCAACCCGGCCTTGACCGACCTTCTTGCCGTCGTAATAAAGGCTGACGTTGCCCCCCTGGGCCAAGCCGCCGCCATCGTAGGCAAACTCCATTCTCACCTGGTGTTTACCGGCTGGAATTGGCTGGCTTGCCTCGGTGGTAAAAGTTTGGATACCGAAGAAGTTATAGGCGAACTTCGCTTTTCCACCCTTGGCGTAAAGACTCATGCCACCGAACGCGCCGCCTTGGTGAATGATGACGCCTTCCGCTCCTTTCGATGGCACCTCTACCTCAGCGGTGAGCGAAAACGACTTGTTCTTCATGTTTAACACGGTATTCTCGTTCAACCTTCCCATCCCGCCAAATAGCAGTTGCGTGTTGCCCTTGACAAGCAGTGGCCGGCCAGCCAGGTCACTATTGAAACGCTCGATTCTGCGATCGTCGATCGGTAACACGTTGTACTTGGTTGCCTCGATCAGCCACAGCCGCTGCAGTTCGCGCAGCTTCTCCGGCATCTCTTTCGCCAGATCGCGCGCCTGGGTCCAGTCTTTGCTGCCATCGTAGAGTTCCCACACATCGTCGTCGAAGGCGGGCAGCTTTGCCGTCATCATCCAAGGCGTCGAGTGCCGGGTCACGGCGCTCCATCCCTTGTAGTAGATTCCCCGGTTGCCGGCCAGCTCAAAATACTGCAGATCGTGCCGCTCTGGGGCTTTGGCGTCGTCGAACGAGTAGGCCATGCTGACCCCTTCCATGGGCGCCTGCTGCACGCTGTTGACGATCGTCGGCTCCGGCAAGCCGGCAACTTCCAGGACGGTTGGAGCGACGTCGATCACGTGGCAGAACTGCGAGCGAATCTCGCCTTTCGCCTTAATGCCCTTGGGCCAGTGCACAATCGTCCCATTGCGCGTGCCGCCCCAGTGCGACGCCACCTGCTTAGTCCATTGATAGGGTGTGTCCATGGCGTGCGCCCAGGCCACTGAGTAGTGGTTGTATGACTCCGGCCCGCCCATCTTCCCGATCCGTTCCGCCAAGAACTCTGGGGTCTCGATGCTAGCCAACCCATTGAGCGTAAGCATTTCGTTAAACGTGCCATTCGGAGTACCTTCGGCCGAAGCGCCGTTGTCCCCAATGATCACGTAGACCAGGGTGTCGTCGAGAATCTGGAGGTCCTTGAGCGTGTCGATCAGCCGCCCCACATGATGGTCGGCATGTTCCAGGAACCCCGCATACACCTCCATCTGGCGTGCCAGCACCGGTTTCATTTTCGCTTCGACTTCATCCCAGGCTTGAATCTCCTCGGGTCGCTTCGTCAACTCGGCATTTTGTGGAACCACGCCCAGCTTCTTCTGCCGCGCCAAACTTTCCTCGCGCAGTTTGTCCCACCCCTGGTCGAACTTGCCCTTGTATTTGTCCGCCCACTCTCTCGGAACCTGGAGCGGCGCATGGCAAGCGCCGGGTGCGAAATACATGAAGAACGGCTTGTCCGCCATCAGAGCTTTCTGCTGCCTCACCCAGGCGATAGCCTTATCCGTCATGTCTTCCGTAAAGTGGTATCCCTCCTCGGCCGTCTTCGGCGGCTCGATTGGTGTAGTGCCCTCGTAGATCGAGGGGTCATACTGGTTAGTCTCGCCACCGAGGAATCCATAGAAATACTCGAATCCCCCGCCGCCCGTCGGCCATTGGTCGAATGGACCCATCGGACTGGTCTGCCATACCGGCACTTCGTGGCACTTCCCGAACTGCGCCGTCGAGTAGCCGTTCAACTTGAGGGTCATCGCCAGCGGCGCTTTGTTCTTGGGCAATACGGAGCAGTAGCCGGGCGCAGAGGTGGCGATCTCGGTAATGCCACCCATCCCAACCGAATGATGGTTGCGACCCGTAAGCAGCGCTTGCCGCGTCGGCGAGCACAGAGCCGTTGTGTGGAAACGGTTGTATCTCAATCCGCCGGAGGCGAGCTTCTCAAAGTTAGGTGTCGCACACGGTCCGCCGAAAGGCGCTGGTCGCCCCGAAACCCACGTCGTCGAGCAGGACAATCAGTACGTTGGGTGCGCCTTTGGGTGGGCGCAGCGGCTCGATCGGCGGAAACTTTGTATTGGGGTCTTTGGCGTCATAGGTGGTGAGGGCGGTGTGCGGCTGGGATGAGATGGGAAGGACGGCACGAGAATGCAAATCGGTCTTTTTGGGGTCTGACATTTGGGTTGGTTCCTCCTCAAAGTTTTGACTGCTCAAATTGGTTTCGCGAGTAGTGGAAGTACGACAGCGCGTTGCGCGGCCATACTTTAGGAGGCTCGGGCTTGGTTCGGATTTCAGACACAGGTCGCTCGAACATGGACGGAGAACCGCCGGTACCAACAATCCTCTTGGAGGCCGCAAGCATCGACAACTGGTAAAAGTGCTAGGCATTTCACGGAGAAAGCTCGGCGTTTAATCTGCGAAGCCATCATGAACCGTGCTCCGTTGCTTGCGCCATCCGCGCGGCAATTCTCAATTGTCGTAAACGCATTATAAGAGGGCGTCCCTTTAGGAGTAGGTTATGAGCGCAAGCATCATTCCCTACGAAAGGAACACCCTCCATGAATAGCGAAAAGTATATTGGGCTCGACGTTCATCAAGCAACCATCTCGGTGGCAGTATTGGATTCCACTGGCAAGTTAGTCATGGAATCCATCCTGGAAACAAAAGCCGCGACCATTCTGGAGTTCTTTGCGGGGTTGCGCGGAACTTTGTCGGTCACCTTCGAAGAAGGAACTTGGGCCGCGTGGCTGTACGATTTACTGAAGCCGCATGTGGCCAAGCTGGTGGTGTGCAATCCGCGAAAAAATGCTCTGCTCAAAGACGGAAACAAAAATGATCGTATCGACGCCCACAAGTTGGCCGAACTGTTGTACCTGAACAAGCTCAGCTCGGTCTACCATGGCGAGACGGGCGTGCGCATGCTGCGCGAGTTAGCCCGGAGCTACCTGACCCTGGTCAAAGATCTGACCCGAGTCATGTGTCGGTTGAAAGCGGTCTATCGCAGCTGGGCGATCCCCTGTGCCGGCCGGGACGTCTACTATACCCGTCATCGAGCCGAGTGGCTGGGCAAGATCAAGGAAGCCGGCGTCCGTCGCCGAGCCGAACGACTCTACCAGCAACTGGACATGCTGCAGTACTTGCGCCAGCAAGCGCGCCGCGAGCTGTTGGCGGAGAGTCGCAAGCATGCCATCACCGTCAAACTACGGCAGATTCCCTCACTGGGACCGATTCGCTCCGCCTTGGCGGTGGCGCTGATCCAGACCCCGCATCGTTTCCGCACTAAGCGACAGCTTTGGGCTTACAGCGGACTTGCTTTGGAAACCCGCACCAGTGCGGAATATTGCTATGTCAAAGGCGGACTGCGACGTTCTAAGAAACAGATCTCCATTCGCGGTCTGAACAAGGACCACAATCATGATCTGAAAGGCTTGTTCAAAGGTGCGGCCACCAGGGCCAGTGTACTGCCTGGCCCGTTCCAGGATTTCTACCAGAGATCACTGGTCAAAGGTATCAAGCCCACGATGGCGCGTCTCACGCTGGCGCGCAAGATTGCAGCCATCACGCTAACTCTATGGAAGAAGGGAGAAAACTTCGACGCTGACAAACTGAAATCGCAAGCCGCTTGAGCGTCTCACGGGAAGAGCCCTCCACCTCCGGTGATCTTTTTCTGGTGGTGGCCAGTTGGTTCTTGAGACGCTCGGGTTCGAGGGTGAGCATCCTTATCGCCTGTAGGCGCACAGTGCCTGTGGCACTGAGCCTCTGTGTTAACCCTATGCCCTCTCGGATAACCCGAAAAAGCACTAGGCCTCGAGTCGCAGATAGAACCATGGTTGACACCGTACAACCACCAGTGCTTGCCAGTTTCAGAAACCGATCGGCGTTGTCGCTACTAATGAACATGCAGCTGCTGAGATGGAGCAAAGCAAAACCCGAAACCACAGGGCAAGACACAAGACTCGATTCGAGCGTCACTCCTATCTGACAAGGGACTGGATGCCGCGAACCATAACCGCGCTTCCGGCGGAGGAAGAAGAATGTTCTTGACATCCCCTCTTATAGAACAGGCGATAGCGCTCAAAATCCAAGTCAGGCCGCATCCTGCGCCAAGAATTTGGCCAAAGAACGGATCGACTTCAGCTTGTCCTCCCGCAACCCGCCCAACTCTTCCTCCCCGAGTCGCTTTTCGTACAAGAGTCTCCCAAACACGTGCGTCAGTTGCGAATACCGATAGTCGTACTTGCGGTTGATCTCTTTACGGCGTTCGGTCAGGTAATGTTCCAACTCCCAGACGTCCGCGGGTTCCTTGATCTGGTTCGCCATCTGCTTTGTTTCCCGCATGACGTCCTGAAGTTCCCGCTTCAGAGCAGCGTCGAAAGCTGTGCGGGCGATGGCTTTTTCCGATTTCGACCACGTCGGCTCGTTCTGGTAGGGATACGTGTTTTGGGTCGCAGATGGGCTGCTCATGTTCCGATCCTCCGTGGCCGCATTCTATGCCTTGCCCGAATGCTTTTTCTACAGCTTCGCTGGCCCCGTCCGCCGGGACAGATTCCACATGTTTCGTCTGCTGCCCATCCGTTCTGAGGTCGAAAAGGTCGTTCACTGGATGCCCGAGATTCTGTTTGCAGCCGAGATAGCGTTCCGTGGTCTGCACTGATGCATGCCCGAGCAAGAACTGAATCTGCTCTAGCTCACCGCCGCGGTCGTGGCACAGCTTCGCGCAGGTCCGCCGCAGGTCGTGCGGTGCAATGTGCTCCAAGCCTGCTCTCTCGCAGCAGGTTCTGACCACGTACCAGACAACGTTCTGCGAGAGGCCGCTGCCCCACACCTTCCCCCGTCTGGCGACCGCTCGAAAGATTTTGCCCTCACAAACCCCGGCGGTTCGTGTCCATTGATCGAGAGCGGCTTTCACCCAGTTCGGAATGGGCACCGTGCGAATGTGGCCACCTTTGCCAATCAGATCAACAACGATCCAGTGTCCTTGGCGCATCTGGATGTCGTCCAACTCCAAACCGACCAGTTCCGACCTGCGAAAGCCACAACCGAACAGCATGGCCAACATCGCATAATCGCGCTTGGCGCGCATAGTGTCTCCCCCCGCATGCTTGAGCACTTCCGAACTCTGCTCCGCGCTCAACCAATTACCGGACCGGAATCCGAGCTGCTTGACTCCCTTGACGCGGCTAATCCCCGCGGCCAAATCGGGACTCAGCAAGCCAGCGTCGGCGGCTTCGTGAGCCAGGCGACGCACGGCTGCAAGCTGCTGGTTGATGGTGTTGGCGGCCAGATGCCGCGATTCCAGGTACATGCGATAGCGCACGACGACCATGCGGTTGAAGGCCAGCCGAGGCTCGGAGCAGTACCAGGCGATGAACTGGTTGATGGCGTACTCGTAGACTCGGCGCGAAGCTGGCGAGCCGAGGCTATTGAGAACTGCCGCTTTACAATGATCCAGGTCAGGCAGGCGGAGCACTCGGCGATGATAGTTCGGCTTGACTCTCGGTTTGCCCATGGCGACGGCCTCCAGTGCCGCAGCCGTCGGAATACGGTAAGCTCGGCTCGCGTGCAAGGTCGGATCACACGGGGACGGAACCGCATTTTTTTGGGGTTCCCAAGCCAGCAAACATCGGAGTAAGACCATGGGCATCAGCAATCCCGAGATTCAAAAGAAGGTGTTCCGACCGAGATGGGAACACGAGATCGAAAAGCAAGGCTGGCCGTTCTGGAAAAGGCTCATGCACCGACTGCAGGACTGTCCTATATGCAAGCCCAAATCACAAACTCGAAAACTTCAATGAGCGCTATCACCTGATTACATCAGTTATGATGCCTCGTCGCCACTAAGGAGGAAGAATGGGCCTGTTTCACACGGATTGGTTGCCCTCAGTTATTCGAACGTTTAGGGCGCGAAACAGTGGTGGATCGACACGTTCGGTTGCAAGGTCGTGAGAGTTCCACAGGATTGGGACAATCCGTTGCCCTCAGATGTGGCCCTCACACTTCCAGGTGACAGTGAGCCGACAATCCTGCTAAGTGCTCAACCGGAAGTGGAACAAGCTCGCTTCGACAGGTCGTCGCCGGTCACAACCGTAATTTTTTGCGACAAGCTAAAGAAAGCCCACGAACATCTTGCTAGTCGCGGCGTTCTCCCTGGACCTATCCAGGACAGGGGCGACATGCAGTTCCTTGAAATCCGAGACACTGAAGGGCACTTGATCGAAATCTGTAAAGAACCGTAACCGTCCAGGCCAGTGGACAATCGCAAGCCCTAAAAGCGTTACTCGGAAGTTGGTGTAAACGCCTAATCACAGCAATAATGCTTACAACAAACATGCTTCCTGCGACTGAGCGCGACTCTCGGTATGCTCTTCGATATGCAGTTGGTGTCATCATTGTTGCTTCTTTCTTCATCATTCTTGCTGCAAGACTTCTCCGGTTGACCTATCGCTACTCCGTGAACATTTTCTTTTGGGATCAATGGGAGTTCAACAACGCAACTTTATTTCAGAAGCACTCGGCTTGGCAGATGTTCAGGTGGCAGCACGGACCACACCGGTTGGGTCCGGGGCCGCTGCTTTCAAAAATGATCGAGCCATATTTTCACTGGAATAGCCGCGTCGAATCATTTGTTGCCTGCGGCGTCGTCATCCTCGCGGCAGCCTGCGCCCTATGGCTGAAGAAAAGGCTCTTCGGTGATATTTCTATCTGGGACGCGTCAATTCCCATCGTTTACTTCTCCGCCACCCAGTATGAATCCCTTTTTATCAATTCCAACCTTGCTCATGGCCCGCTTCCGCTACTTCTCATTACTTTGTATTGCCTGGCCTGGACGGTGCCAGATATTTTCACCAGGTACGTACTCGTGCTTGCGCTGAACTTCGTGACTATCAACACAGGATTCGGGCTCTTCCTTGGCTTTATCACACCGTTGCTGTTGGTCTTGGACTGGGTAAATCTAAGGACCAAGCCGCGGGCGCGATTCTACTTTGCGATCGCACTGCTGATTGCTTGCGCATCAGTGGCGTTATTCTTTTATGGCTATACGGTGCAGCCGGCGGTGAGTTGCTTCTCTTTCAAGCTTCAGACTCCGCTCCGTTACCTCTGGTACGTGAGTCTAATGTTCGCCCATTTCTTCGGGGTCAGAGGTGTTGATCAATTGTCGATACTGATCGGTTGCCTCGTAATTCTCTGGCTCCTATGGACTCTGGTTGCGGCTGTCAGAAGCTTGCTCAACTCAGGCACCCAATCATGGATACAGCATGTTGTGCCCACCACCCTGGTTGGCTACTCTCTCTTGTTTTCCATAAATGCAGCGATTGGCCGGTTGTGCCTTGGTTTCGGATCGGCTCAAGCCTCCCGATACAGTAACTATCTTGCACTTGGCATTTTCGGCGCCTACCTGCATCTGCTTTCCTTTCCCGCACTGAGGCTCAGGCGTGTCTTGCTTGCTGTAGCGATGGCCGCCCTGCTCACGACACTTCCGATCCGAGCCCAAGACAGGGGGTTGATGGGGTTCTTCAGCGACATCAAACGAACTTGGAGGAGTTGTTACTTGGCAGGCGGTAGCATTTCCGAATGCGACAAGGAAGCAGGGTACCAAATCGTGCCAGAACCCGAAGATGTCCTGCGGGAAAAATTGAATTACTTAAAACGCACTGGAAATAATCTCTATTCCTGATCGACCTGAGTCCTTTTACAAGACAGCGACAACGGCAGAGCCCGGCCCGCCCCTAACTGTTGTAACATCGCCATTACGCTCATTTGACGCGTCACCCCTCTCTTCATGGTCCATAGGGCACCTACAGAATCAAATTCAGATGATGAACCTTCCATTGGAGAAACGGCCTTGACTAGAGACGAAGCTTGGAATCTGGCCAACGATTGGGTCGCGGCATGGAACACTCATGACTTGGATCGGATCATGACCCACTATGACGACGCGGTCGAGTTGACTTCGCCGGTTGCCGCCCAACTATTGGGCACGGCGGATGGCAAGGTGGTCGGAAAGGCGAGTTTGAGAGCCTATTTTCAACGAGGGCTGGCAGCCTACCCCGAACTCCACTTTCGCCTTGCCGACGTGCTGTGGGGCATAAACAGCGTCGTGCTCTACTACACAAACCAAAAGGGAACTCACACGGCAGAGTTCATGGAGTTGTCGGCGAGCGGGAAGTTGGCAAGAGTCGTGGCGAACTACGGCTTGTAGAAAACCAGCAAAACCCGATCGTCGGCCTAATCCTTGCCATCACCAATCCAATCCGTTGACGCCTTCATCTCTGAAATGTCGTAACATCGCCATTTCACTAGTAATCCTTAAATCCCTTAAATCCCGCTAGCACGAAAATTCAATTCTTGTTTAAGTTTGCGAGTTTTATTGGTTATCATACACTAGCGTATGCTTTTCGAAAACCACCACCGATTCAATCCAATTCCGAGGGACAACAGCAGACTTTAGCAAATTTTCTAATGAGCTACCGTCTGACGGACCGGGGTCGTGCCCGGCTGGCATACTTCCGTCAGTCTCAATGAACGCCCGCTTTGGGGGATTTCTGGAGATCTTCAGAGCAGAGGCCAAGAAACAATCACAGTAATTCCCTGCTCCTTAAACCGTCTGACAGTCTCCAGGTGCCACTTAACCCATTCGGGCTGTTGATCTTCAGGGAGCTGACAAAACCTTTCCAATTGTCTTCGCAGGCGCTGCCGTGCTGGCCAGCCAAACCGTCCGGGAAACAAATGTTGGTTGAGGTGGCGCTGGGCACGCTCTACGAAGTCACGCAGCACCGCACGAGTGCCGGGTAGGGTCGTAGGCCAATATCTAGCGGCATTTCCCTCCCACTCGCAGGGCAACCCCGCCCCAGCAATTGTTAACTTGCATTTCAACGAAGCCCGAACGTCCTCTATCGCTTCTTGCTGTGCGGACCGGTTTACGTTCTCCGCTTTGGCGAGGATTTGATCCAATTGTGTGGTGCGATCGTCGAGGATCTGCCGACAAGAAGGACAGTATCCATCCCGAGCCTTCTTATTTCTAAAGGAACTCCGACACACCCGACACCTGTGCCTATAAGGAAGTTCTCGAAGCGTGCTTACCGGAATGGCTGGTGGGTGGCTGCGCGCTTCGATGAACGCTTCGACGTCGAAAGCCATCGGCTCGTCGGACATTTGATTTTCGTCGTCCAACCGCCCTCCTCAACTGATTGATTCGATTCGGTTCAGCAAACTCAAACGAGAAAACCGTGCCTGCGCTTACATAGTAGCAGCTCGAATGCGGCTCCAGAAGCCCCATTCGACCCTGGAAAGTCTGAGGGCGTTAACGTTGGGAGGATTTGGAAATGGACAAAATTCCATGTTTTCTGTGCGGCAAAAAGCTTTCTGTACGCACAGACAAGAACGGCAAGCTTTATCTGATCTGCGATCCCTGCGGCTCGCAACACTTTATAAGACGCAAACAAGGAATGGAGCGTCTGGCCGAATTAGGTCATTACTTTTACCAGGAAAAAGCAGGACTGGCCGAGCGCATGGATTCGCTGCTTCGGGTGCGGGCTCTTCTGCACGAAATAGACAAACTAAAGAAGGAGATCGAGAGGCTGGAGTTCGAAGCCGGAATCATCTTCCGCGACGAAGAAAAGCTTCGGGCTCGCGATGCAGTGCAGAAACGCGTGGATCTTCTGCTGTCTGAGTTGGAACAGATGGCTGAGGACTCGCGCCAGGAGCCGTGAAGCGCAAAGCCAAACTCGGTCCGTTGGATTCCCAGAACAGTGCATCTTCGCCTGTCCCAGACGAGCTACAGAGCTGGATTGACCGGGTGATCGTGCCCATTCTTGTCCAGGAATTCATCCGCGCGAAAAGTTTGCAGACGGAGGCGAACGATGGATAATAGCCAGCCTATGCGCTACGCGATCTATGCCCGTTATTCTTCGGACCTGCAGCGTCAGTCCTCCCTCGAAGATCAGATCCGTAAATGTGACGAGCACGGTAAGGCTCAAGGATGGGTCCCGGCCAAAGACTGCATATATATACCGACGAGGCGATCTCAGGGGTTAGCACGCAACGGCCTGGACTACAGCGCATGCTGGCGATTGCGATCGCCCCCAACCCTCCGTTTGACGTAATTCTGGTGGATGATACTAGCCGCATTTCACGCAACTTGTCGGATGCCGTCCAGCTATTCGAAAAACTTCGTTTCGCCGGACTCCGCGTGATTGCAGTGGCGCAAGGCATCGACACCCGGAGCGAACAGGCAGATGTGCTGGTGACCGTCCACGGCCTTGTGGATTCGCTTTATGTGAAGGAACTCGCCAAGAAAACTCATCGCGGGCTGGAAGGCGCGGTTTTGCGTGGCTTGCACGCCGGTGGGCGCTGCTTCGGATATCGCAATGTGCCGGTGGATGGTGGGGGTGTGCGACTGGAGATTGAAGACAGCGAAGCCGCAGTCGTCCGCCGACTTTTTGAAATGTCCGCCAGCGGCAAGTCCTTGAAAGCCATCGCCACGGCACTGAACAGCGAAAAGATTCGCCCACCTCGTCCGCGCGCTACGGCCAGACATGCGACTTGGGCTCCGACCGCTATCCGAGAAATGCTCCGACGCAGTCTTTACATTGGTCAAATGATCTGGAACCGGTCACGCTTTATCAAGGTTCCAGGAAGCAACAAGCGCGTAGCCCGGCCGCGGCCTAGAAGTGAGTGGCGGACCAGCGAACGTCCTGAGTTGCGAATCGTAAGCGATGAACTCTGGCAAGCGGTTCAGCTAAGGCAAACAAGGATGCAACAGCTCTATGGCGGCAACCATGGGTTGCTGAACCGTTCCGCGTCAAGTGGACATCTTTTGACTGGCTTCATCAAATGCGGAGTATGTGGCGCAAATTTAGTCGTCGTGACCGGCCGGAAAAGGCGGCACTCGATGTACGGATGTCCTCAGCACTGGTATCGGGGAGCGTGCTCGAATGGCCTTCGCATGCGTCAGGCAGAACTGGAATCGCAATTGCTGAGTGAGCTTCAGAAAACTTTGCTACAACCTTCAGTGGTCAGTCATATTGTTGACCAGTTGAAACACCAACTGGACTCTGCACAAGTGGACTTCTCCCAAGAGAAGGAACGTACTCACTTACGAAAGAAGGAACTTGATCAGGAGCTAACGCGGCTTACGGCGGCTGTGGCCGAAAGTGGTCACTCGGCCACCCTACTTCATGCCATCGCTGACCGGGAGCGAGAACTAAGCGAAATAGAGACCTCGCTTCGACAAGCAGACGATGGCTTCGGGAAGAGTTCGGAGGAATTAAAGCAATTCGCCCTGGAGCGGCTCTCTTCCCTGCCCGATTTGCTTTCTTGCGATGTCCCACGAGCTCGGACCGAACTTGCCAAGCATGTCACCCAAATCACTATGCACCCTGCAGAGCAAAACGGTCGTCGACACTACACCGCTCAGGGAGACTGGGATTTGCTGGGAAACCTCATACGGTCAGGGGACGTTCGGATGGTTGCGGGGGGTGGATTTGAACCACCGACCTTTGGGTTATGAGCCGCAGCGTTTTACCCAAATTCCCAGCCTCAATTTTCAGAGAGCGTCCGCTGGAGCTTGTGGCTCAAGCAGTTGCAGCGACAGTTGCTCTGGAAGTTCTTTCGCAACCTCAGGTTGCGTAAAAGCTTGCGAAAGAACCCTGCCGAACTCCGCTGAGACTTTAAGATCATTCTCATCCACGCTATGTGTGTAGAGCATGGTTGTTGCTTCGTCCACATGACCGAGTCTCTTCTGGCGTGTAGCCATTGGAGTGCCGAGTTCATCAAGCCTCGTAGCAGCACCGTGCCGAAAACCGTGGCATGCCGTGCCCTTCACGTATGCCCCGACTTTCTGCAAGACAGGTTTGAGTTTCCGTTTCACGAGATTTTCAGGGTGAAGACGGAAACCTTCCGGTGACAGGAACAAAGGCTCATCCGGTTTGCGACCTTCAATCAAAGGACGCAACGCTTCCGCAAGCTCCGGGCTTATTGTGAATGTCCTCGGCTTGCGAGCCTTGGTGCTCTTTACCACAGACTTGATGACCCGATTTCGACGTATCGTGACTTTGCGAGTGTTGAGGTTGACGTGCCCCACATCGAGTCCGCAGATTTCTCCGCGACGGATGTGCATCTCAGAAGTAACCCACCAGATCAGGTTGTATGGGAACTCGGAGTGTTCCATGACTTGCTTCACGGTCTCCATCGAGTATGCCGGACGCTTCGCCTTGGCTTCATCTTTGTCCCAGAAGGGCAATCGAAGATTCTCTGGGAACGCTGTGCGTGTGTAACCCCACTCCACTCCTCGGCAAACGTGTGAAAGGTGCCGAGAACGGAAGGTTGGTAATCCTCGCTGTTGACCCCCGCGTCGCTCATGAGACGGTCGAGTTCTCGACGCGCGAGCCGTTTGGTTGGAAACTCAACGATTGAGATTGACTTTGAACGATGAACACGACGAAGTTCACCGTTCTCGATCACATCTTCCTTCCAACGAAGCTCCCACGAGTCCCCCCGTGGAATCACACTACCCTTCTGATACCTCCTTCGAGCCATGGCTGCCGCTTTCCACGGACTCTTGGACTCTGGCTGGTAGTTTACGTTAGTTCTGCCGGAATCCGGCAGCGAATTGAGGCGGCCCGTGAAAATGGAAAGCTCCCAGACGATGCAGCAAATCCGGCATCGCCAAGGGGGAACAAACCGCCCTTATTGAAATTCGGTTCCTGCTACTCGGTACGGGCGAGCGCTCTGGAGGTTCGCAAGCGAACCCTTCAGTCTCTACCCGGTACACACATAAATACTGCGTTTTTCGTCTTTCTGATGGCAGGTCGGCGGCGTGATTCCCTCCTTTGCTTCATGGCGCGGAACTAACAGCACGAAAGATCGAAACACATCCTCGGAACCAAAATCATCCGAGGAATTGTTGGTCGGTCTGGACTGCGGGCGCAAGCTGCTGCGGTGCTCGATTGTGTCAGAGGACGCTTTCGGTGGATACGGGCTGGGGGTCGGCTCAACCGATTGGGAGCCTAGTTGCAGCAAGTGAGTCGCATGGGCGTACGTTGGGCCGCCCGGACAGCCCCGATATACTTCGCTGAGCGAACATAATGCAGTGGTGGTGCATTGCTCCGTGATCAAAGCACCTCAAGCCTGCGGGTGACGAAGAAGCCTTTGAGGTCTGGCTCCTGTTCCATAATTCTGCGTGCGTAACGGGAAGAGAAATCGTTGTTGATTTTGAAGCCATCGTCGGAGCGGGTCTCGATCTCCATGTGCCAGCGCACGCGCTGCATGATGGCGTGGCATCCGTAGTGCTCGTAGCCAGCCGCCTTCGCCTGCCTCGCATACAGCACGAAGTAGTGGTAAATGTGGGGGTTCTCGGCGTGGAATTTCTCGAACCTCTCCTGAATGGTTGGTCGAGCCTTGCGGTTCTTCCTGTGAGCCGGGGTCTCCAGCACGCCAACGTTGAGCGCCCCTGCCGGGATTCGCGTCTCTTTCTCGGTTGCAGTATTTGCCTCCATAACGTTTCTTCACCTTCGGGCGCGGTCTCTGTCGTCCTTCCGAGGTGCAGTTCGTCTGAACGCGCCCCTTTTTCTTTGTCTGCCAATGCAGTTCGTATTCGGGAAAGTGAAAGAAACTTGCGATCCGCAGTGTTGGGAAAGTGAAATACCGAATTCCGTATGTAAGGAGACACGATGGCGAGAAGGAGTCCACGCCAGAAGAGGGAGCAGTACCGCCAGCTATGGGGGTTGGGCTGGGAGTACGCAGAGATCGCGAGGGCGCTGGGGGTCACTCGCCGGACGCTTTACTACTGGCGAATTCAGCTAAAGCTGGAGCCAAGGAAGCGCGGCCCGCGCAAAAAGGACTCAGATCGCAACCGCAGGTTCTTGCGCACCTAATACGATCCGATTTTCCTTCTCGACCCCGGCGAGCGCATCTTCAATCTTGTTCCACATCTTCTGTCCATCCTCGTGTTGGTAGTGACCATAATGCAGCTTGCGCTCCGAATCGTAGCGATAGCCGTATGGGTCATAAAGCACGACATCGCGGTCGCTCTTGAGCGCGTACTCGTCGCCCAAAATGGTCTGGGATGCCTCGTCCATGCACTGCGTCATGCTCGCGTCTGCGTCTTCCCACGAGTCCTCCGGCGCAGTATAGAAGAGTGCGTCGTGAACTGACGCGCCAAGATCAATACCGCGCTCCGTCGCGAGGCAGCAGGTTAATCGCATGATCTCCGCGCAGTTGCCCTGCATCGGAAGATTCATGGCAGTGCGGATGTCGTGCGCCGTAGGACGCTTCGGCATCCAGAGCTTCCAACCGCATTCAGTTTCGACGAAGCCATCGAAGGCACGGTTCTCTGCATTGATCGCCAGCCACTCTTGGTATCTCGGATAGAGTCTGGCTTCTCGCTCTTGATAGAGCTTCGCCTGCGCAACACTTACCCCCAGCGCCTTAGCCAGCCCTTCCGGGGTTTGTCCGTACTGACCAGCCAAAACCACGGGCTTGAACTTGTTGCGCAGAGCGCGATGCGTCTCCTTCGTGGCGCTGTAGTCGCAGAAGCCGAAGTCGGCAGCCTTGACGAGGTAGGCATCGCGATGCAGGTAGTGATCCCACCGCTTTTTGTCAACGGCGAGCGCGGCTGCGATGCCGTACTCTGCGTTTGACCAATCGCGGTGCATCAGCACTTCACCTTCGTGTGGTGCAAGCAACGAACGCAGCGCTTTTGTGGCGTTCGGGATATTCTCGCTGGTTTTCGGCTGTGAGCGGCTTGTCCGAGCTTCGAAGGGGCGCAAGCTGCTGCGGTTGCGACCATTCGGGCCGACTGAGAACTTGAATTCGGATTTGGCGAGCGTCAGGAATTTCCGCAACTGTCGGTACTGCTCGATCACAGGGAGTGTTTGGGCATGCAACAGCGACATCGGCTCCAAGACTTCCTCGTCGTCCGCGCTCGCAAACTTGCCGTTGAACAGCCAAGTCCCTTCATCGAAGCCCATGCTGCGAACCCAATTTGTATAGCCCTTGTAGCTGAAACGGTGGTCGCCCTTTTTGTTCCAAGTATGGATGCCTGCCCTGAACTCGTCTTCGAACGAACGCACAACCGCACGTCGCACGAGCTTTGTGTTCTCCTTAATCTGTTCCAGCTTCGCCACGTTGACAGGCACACCGTTCCATTCCATGCACGTGACCGCCTTCATGCACCGCCCCCGGTGGAGCGCCTCGTCGATGTCGCCGATCTGTCCGATCATGCGGTCGAGCAACATGCGCGTCATCTTCACGTCGCCCCGGCAATACTCGACGATATGGCGCATCTCCCCGCCAGTGAACGGGAAGCCCTGCGCGATGCGCATGCGGTTTGCCTCTTTCTCCTCGAAGCTGATCGTGTCGAAGATGCCGTAGGCGTGGCACGTAGAAACGAGGTCGGTCGGCAGCGGATTACCCTGCCCGTCAGTCTTGTTGTTGGTCAGGTTTCGGCGCTCCACCCAGAGGTCGAGCACGTTATAAGGAAGACCCCAGCCTGCGGCAAGGGAAAAGCCTAAATCGGCGGTCGCACTAAAGAGCACGTGTAGCACGTTCGGCCCGCAGGGCAGCGGATTTGCGATCTGCTGCCCTGCGGCGGCACACGAGCCAAGTGCTTTCGTTTCAGAGCGCGATGCCCGAGACTTTTCGCTGAAAGCGGGTCAAGTGTGCCTTTCGTGAAGGACCCAGAATGAACGCAGGATTGCAAATCAGGGACGCCATGCTACTCCAGCGGATGAAAGAGTGGCGGATGCGGGCACGATCTCCGTTGGTAGCGAAGGGCTACCCCGCATGGAAATGTCGCAAGAACTACTTCTACTTGGTGCGGAAGCACCCAACACTGGCTCAGCGCAACGGACTACGGGAGTCGGACGTCTACTTGTGAGGGCGCACATGAACAACGCCAACGAACCGGAAGTCCTCGCCGTCGTTCCCCTGCCATCCGCAGCGGAGCGCCGACTCCGTGAGGTCAATTTGGCGAGATTGATGCTCGTAATGGTGGACATCGTTCTTGCTGGTGATCCGCTTGGGCTTGAAACGGCCCGCGTTCTCAGTCGTGAGCTTCGGCATACGTACCCGGAGCTTCTGGATGAGTCATTGTAAACGGCGAGCCTCAAACTCATGCTTTCGGCTGTTGTCAGTATTACAAGGTGAGGAGTTAAAGACTGACAATATGAACGTCGCTGACATCTGCCCTTTCCACAACTTGCCCTACGACAACTGCATCTGCGGTGAGTATGAGGACTTCGAAGAAGTCACCCCCGAAGGCGTCAAGTTCTTTGGGGAACTGGATGCTAAGACCGACCGCACCGAAGAGGAAGAAGAATACTGGCGCATCCTCCGGCGTCTGATCCTCAAGGGCAACGTGGTGGGAGAGCAGGCATAAATAAAGAAAATTCCTGCCGCAGCGGAGCGGATGACAACGCCGCGATGAAAGCACTGTCCCGCTAGTAACCCCAAGTGACTTTAGTTTTGTTTCTTCGTAGGCCCTGCAACCCTTACATTGTCAGCGGGAGAACCCCGCTTGCTGCTCCAGAAAAAGACGCCGGATTTTCAAGCCAAACCAGCCGACGACTTCGTGCGGACGCTGTTGGACGCGGACTTGCTGGACAAGTGCGTTCAAGGTTTCAGGAAACTGCGAGACCTCATACCCTATCTGCGGGAGGCGCGGAGACGATGGTCGCAGCCGGGTCGTCGCGTGCCAGTGCCCGGACGTCCCACGTGGACGCAATGGATCACCCAAAACCTGCATGTCACTCCACGGCGCGTCCAGCAACTCCTGAGCGAACCTAGCGAAATTTCTTCGCAAGGTCACAAGGCACCCGCCAAGCTGGGCAAGGGCGACTGGCGTGCGCTGTTCAAGCTCACGGAGAAGCAGATGGCGAAGGTCTTCGGTCCGCTTGAAACCGGCGACCGCTTTGCCGAGGCGATTCAGCAATTCGCCCAAGCCGTGGCAGACCGCTTCGGAGAGCGGCATGGCAGGGTTGAAGTATCGGTTGCCGTCGAGGATCGGCGCAAGCGGAACAATCGCTCGAACGCTTGTCGCCCCTCTCTAGCGAGAAAATCTCATAACCTCCCGACGAACGGCGGCTCTGCGCTGCTGCCAATCCTCCACGCTCAGACAACCGCCCAACAGGATTGCGGCGGCTGCGGCGAAATGCACTTTGGGATCGCCAAGTTCATAAACGAGAACGGGGGAACCGACGAGCAGGTAGCAAAAGCCTGCGGCGTCAGCCTAGCGATAGTGCGCCAAGCCAAAGTGCGCCACATGCTGCTACTTGAAGGTCGGCATGGGCACTAGCACCCGACCATCCTTGCTGCCCTTTCTTCGACACGACGACATCGCATCGTGCCGTTCCGACTTCGAGCACTATCGCCGCGAAGGATTCCCGGTGTATTCCCTGAAGAGGGACGAGAAGCGCCAAGAACTTCTCGATCTGCTCGTTGCCGACCATGCGGGCATCATCGACAGGCAGGGGCGAATCAAGCAAACAATGCACGGTCTTGCGTTGGCTTGGCACTATCAGCCCTTCGCATGGACTGTGAGGTGCGGCAACAGGAAAACTCCGATTGAAGTGTTCACCGACGACCAGTCATTCCTCAAGGCGATTGAAAGGCGGACGAAACTCGGTAACGCATTCAGCGATGGCGGGCTACGAAAAATCCTCCGTACTTTTCCAGCACGCAATCCGTTTCGAATTTCCGACCGACCGCAGCCGCCGCTATCTATCACCGATACCTTCCTGAAGACGGAGGTGTCGTCTGGGACATGTCCGCAGGCTTCGGCGGTCGGCTGCTCGGTGCCCTCGCATGCGACCGAGTAGAGCGTTACGTCGGCACCGATCCCTCAACCTACGGAATGGACGGGCTGCGGGAGATGGCACAGGAACTGGTGCCGATGGCTCAGAGCTTGGGACGGCGCACTTTGGAGGTCGACCTTCATCAGATGGGCAGCGAGGACCTCGTGCCGGAGCGAAACTCACTCGCGTTGTGCTTCTCGTCACCGCCATACGCAGGCTGGGAGAAATACAGCGATGAGCCGACTCAGAGCCACAAGAAGTTCCCGACACAGCACGAATGGCTTCACGGCTTCGTCGGAGCGACTCTCCGCAACTGCGCTCACGGTCTGAAGAAAAGCGGTATCCTCGCCATCAACATCGCCAGCGTAGCGGCATTTCCAAATCTAGCGAAGGTCTTTGTCAGATTCGCCGAAGACAACGGCTGGCGTCTGATCGAAACGCTGCACCTTCAACTGAGCAAAATGGTTGGGCTGAAGCATATCGGGAGGAGTCCCTTCAAAGCCGAGCCGATCTTCGTTTTCAGGAAGAAGTAATGTCGAAAGAATGGTTACGCGGTCAGGATGTCAACGAGGTTAAGCGGATCGCAAAACGGTTCGCCAGCTTTGACCAGTCCATCACGCATGGCAGCATGGCTGGGCTGGGTAAGCAGTCAGTAGCCGCCATGCTGGCTGACAACGAGATCATCGAGACGCCCCACTCTATCGTCGCGGTACGCACCATAGTCAACAAACGGACGCCTATCAAAGATTTTGCCGACAACATTCGCTTGGCTCACCGCGATTTCAAGTATGTCAAACG
Source organism: uncultured Acidobacteriota bacterium (assembly GCA_963696025.1). Classification (GTDB taxonomy): domain Bacteria; phylum Acidobacteriota; class Terriglobia; order Terriglobales; family Acidobacteriaceae; genus JABCYV01. Next base: position 249,050 of record CAVOII010000006.1, on the reverse strand, counting down.
AGTTGCGACCGACAACATTGTGTCGTGCGCTCAGTTCCTCGACGAGCAAGTGGGATCGCCCGCCGTTTACGAACTGTGGGAAGAAAAGCCAGAGCACATGGCGCTCGCCAAAGCCCTCGGGCTGACGTACAGGTTCTCGAAAATACGCTCCAGTTCTGAGGTCATCGGGGTCTACACCAACTTTGATCCTGAGTTCTTAGCTAAGACAGACGCTATTGACCTACTCACTCAGGTGCGCATGCTCTATCACACAGTGGACATTTCTGCCGCAGCAAAGGAGATCAGTGCTTTAGATCAGTTCACCGACCACCATTCGAAATATAACAAGGGAGAGGCGTGGTCGGCGATTGCCCTGCGAGGTTACGGCGATGAGTCTTTCATCGCAAAGCCAGAAGCGATGTCGCAATCATGGAAGCGAGCCAACACGGAAAAGTTGTCGTGGACTTTGCATGACACCCCGCTCAGAGCCAAGCTCCCTGAAACCGAAAAACTTGTCCAGAACATCCCCGGAGAGAAGCACCGTGTCCGGCTGATGCGCCTCGCACCCGGAGGCGGTGAACTACAAAGGCATACCGATCAGACGGACTCGCAGATAGGGACAGACGACGGTAAGCTGATGCGAATTCACATTCCTATCGTCACTAACCCTGACGTGGTGTTCACCTCTTGGGACACTCGCGGCGAGAAGAGCGAGACCAGCATGGCGAGAGACGAGTATTGGTACCTCGACATCAGAAAGCCTCACCGGGCGATCAACGGCGGAAACTCAGAACGTATTCACTTGGTCACGGACGTGGAGTCTTGCCCAGCACTAAGGGCGCTTGTGCGGGAAATCTGATATGCGATACGCAACACTAGACGACCTCAAGGAAATTTACAAATTCATGCAAGCGCACGAGGAACTCAAACACGTCCGGCAGGACAAGCTGAAGAAGCGCATCGAGGCGTCACAGTGCATTTACCAAGATGGCGTCGCGATCACATTCCAGCAATACAAGAAACGCACTCGCGTAGGAAACTTCGACATCCCAGCCGAAGCTATCATGTTGCACCAGATCGTGAACGGCAGACAGTTTAGTGGGGCTGGAGGTCGAGTATTCAATCAGTTCGTCGAGGAAATAGCCCAGCCTAGCGGCGGCGACCTTTACCTTAGCGTGCGCAGAGACAACGCGGTCGCACGCCGATTCTACGAACGCCACGGCATGACCGTCGCGGGTACGGTTGCATGGTCCGGCGGAACGATCCCCGGTCTTATCTATAAATTCTCCAGTCACCGCTGAGCAATACCGATTCCCCCCTGATTGCCATTGCGGAGCGAGAGACTAGATGTGCAGAGTTCGTTCTTACGGAGACCTATGCCGCAATGTTATCCCTTAGCAGACCCAACTCGCCTTCTGGAAGGGAAAACTGCGAGACACCGCAATCTAAGCAGACCAACACCTTAGGGAATACCAAAACGCCGGGCTTGTTCAGATTTTCTAACCCGGAGAAATGAATAAGAATCTCGGAAACAAACTCTGTCTGGTTCTCCGATCCACACGACCTACAAGCCATTATCGCTTTCTCCTCCACTTAAGACCTGTTTTAATTTCTGTGATTCCTCGGTAATGTAGAGATGACCTGCGGGTCGGTCATGCCCGGATCGAGCCAAAGGTCGTAGCTTAGCTCCCAATTAAAGCACATTCCTGTCAATAGAATGCGAATTCTGAGTTGAAATCCCGCAGATGACCTCAGCCGTCCACGACCGAATGCCCGTAATTCTTGATCCAGACATGGAACTGCTGAAGCCCTACGATGCTGCGCTGATGCGGTGCTATCCGGTGAGCATGCGGATCAACCGTGTCGCGAATGACGGCGAAGATTGCTAGAAGCCCGTCGAGCCTGCTCAAATTCAGGATGGGCTGTTCCAGTCCTAAGGCGAGCCTGCGAAGGTAATTGAAGTGCTACCATTCTCGGCATGCCGAGTTCCAATCGTAAGCGGAAGTTCATCGTCTACATGACGGTCAGTGCTGATTGCTTCATCGCACGACCAGATGGCGACTTCTCGTGGCTCGATCGTCCGCGCCCGAAGGGGAACTATGGCATGGCTGAGTTTTACCGCTCCATTGACACTTGCGTTTTAGGGCGCAAGACCTACGACCTCGCGGTCAAGTTTGGAAAGGCGGACGCATACGCAGGGAAAAAGAATTACGTGTTCTCGCGCACGCTGTCGAAAGCCGCAAGCCCCAAGGTGAGCATCGTTAGCGAAGACGTGCCTGTTTTCGCCGAACGATTGCGTTCCGAAAAGGGCAAGCACATTTGGCTGGTGGGCGGCGGTGAGCTTGTTGCCTCCTTCCTTGATTCCGGGCAAGTGGACGAATTCATCATCCATATAATCCCGAAGATGATCGGAGAGGGTATTCCGCTGGTCGCGCCACACCATCGAGACCTCCGTCTGAAACTGCTAGCGACCAAGAGGTTCCCCGATGGGGTGGTCGGGCTGCACTATGCCATCCGACCGACTTGAAGATCGCTTTGATCCGGCTGCCGAAGAGCCGATGTTGTCCACTGTCCTAGATCGCGAACTTGATGAAGAAAAGAGCCGCGAGCCGTCCGGCTCACACATCCGTTGCCCACTCTGCGGCTGGACGCCCCGGAAAGAGGACAAATGGTTCTGCTCCTGCGGACACGAATGGAACACGTTCGATACTGGAGGCGTCTGTCCAGCGTGCTTGCACCAGTGGATTGAAACGCAATGCCTTTCGTGCAGCCGATGGTCGCCGCACTCGGACTGGTATGCGAAGTAAAGAACTCTAATTCGCGGGGTTGGGTTCTACAGCGAGCCGATGCGTTCCCAGCCACCGGGATAGGCAGTCAGCAAACCGAGATCATCGACCGCGATCTCAGCCGAGAATCCAGTGTTGCTTTCGTAGCGATAAGTGTTCCGAGAGACCCGCGTGTAGCGTTGGGACAGCGGTTGAACCGCCATCGCGTCGAGGTCTCGCACGCGAGAATTGACCATCCAAGCGTTCTTGGCATCGCCAAAGTCTTCTGTTGTCTCGGGGAAAGGGGGCAAATGCCGTTGGCCCTGCTTCTTGCCACCAAAGCAACTCCTCGTAGTTGGATGGAACGATCGAAACACCTAGGTGGACATGGCCGGCAAAAGCGATCTTGGACATGAGGAGGAAGAAGACAGCTCCTGTCTTGACAAACAAAGAGGTAAGATACAGACTTCCGCGCATGAGATTAACCACTCTACTCCTATTTACGTCCGCCGTGTTCTTCTCTCCCACCCCCACGGAGGCTCCTGTTTTCGAGATAACACACGCAGAAAGCAGCATGAAGTTTGACGTCGAGTCATCCGTCGCTATCGTCGGCAAGTTCGACAAGTGGGATGCCACTCTAACCTTCACATCCCCTGAGCTTTCGACAGGCGTTTTGGACATCAAGATTTATGCTGCCTCCGTGGATACGGGGAGCGGCATGAAGAACGGCAAGCTGAAAGGCAAAGCTTTCTTCGATGTCGAGCATAATCCGTTGATCACCTTTCACTCAACAAAGGTTGAACAGACCAGTCCCAACACCGTTGCGTTTGACGGCGACTTCACGATACGCGGAGTCACCAAGAAGGAGACGCTGACGTTTACGGTTCCCACCGACAGGAAAGGCGTCGGCACCGTCAAAGGGACGATGGCGTTTGACCGCAAGCAATATGGCATGAACAGCGGCATTCCGTTCATCAAAATTGCTGACCGTGTAGAGGTAACCGTCGATCTCACGGGAAAACGGGTCAGCGGACCTCCGGTAGATCTTAAGCAATAGTTGGGCGTAGTGATTCTCGTTGTGTCTCAGTCTTTTAGATTCCGGCAGCGGTCAATATGGGCAGACCCGATTGCGGCTTTAGCGATTCTGCCGCTCATTTTTTGGGATGGTCGGGAAGCCATGCGCGGGAAGAACTGCGGCGGTTGCTGATCCTACGCTGAGAATAGGCTTTATCCTAGCGCCACTCGGCAATTCCAAGAGGCTTAGACGATTCTCGTGCGACTCGGAGTTTTGCCAGTTTTCGGAACAGTACAGTGCTTGTACGCTCGCGTGTTGACCACGAGTGTGTCTCGATCAGCATGAAGAACGACTGGAGCCAGCGATGAAGAAATGGGTCACACTGCAATTTGTCTCGCTCCTCATTACGGTTGCACTGATTCTTTGCAGTGTGCTGTCCTCACCCGCGCAGGAGAAAAAGAAACCTCGCCTCGTGTTGCAAATCACCGTGGATGGACTCCGTGGCGATCTACCCCATCGCTACTACTCCGAGTTCGGGGAAGGTGGTTTCCGGTACCTCTACGAGCGAGGCGTGGTGTATGAGGCTGCCTTCCACCGCCACGCTAATACCGAGACAATCGTCGGACACACCACACTCGCTACAGGAGCAGACCCAGCAACGCATGGCATGGTCGCCAATGTCTGGTTGGATCGCACAACGGGGACGCTCACGTATAACGTTCAAGATTCACGATACCTCCTGCTCACCAAGGGCGCGGGCGTCAACAAGGAATCCGAAGTTGATCCTACGCAGCGATTAGCCACGACCGAGGGGCGCTCACCAGCATCGATTCTCGTTACCACCTTTGGCGATGAATTGGCGCTATCCAACGCTGGCAAATCGAAAGTCTTCGGGGTCTCCGTCAAAGATCGCGGTGCGATCTCGATGGCTGGTCATGCAGGAAAAGCTTTCTGGTTTTCTAAGGCTACCGGGGAGTTCGTTACCACCACCTACTACTACAAGGACTATCCAACGTGGACGAAGGATTGGAATGCCAAGAGGATCGCGTTTAGCTACGGCGGGAAGTCATGGGAACTGCTGCACAATCAATCCACATATCGGTTCGGCGACCGCGATGACATGCCGTACGAAACGAGCTTTGCGGGCTACGGGCGTGCCTTCCCGCATCCTTTCGGACCATCCGATGACAAGTATTTCACGACTCTGCTCACCCTCAGCCCGGTGGGCGATGATCTCACGCTGTCGTTTGCAGAAGCCTTGATCGATGGCGAGAAATTGGGACAAGGCGGGAACACCGATTACCTGTCCATTAGTTTCTCTTCGACCGATTACGTGGGGCATTTATTCGGTCCATCCAGCTTAGAAAGCGAAGATAATTTGTTGCGGCTGGATCACACGCTCGCGGAGCTATTCAAATTCGTCGATGAAAGAGTTGGGCTTGGCGATACGGTGATCGTATTGTCTGCCGATCACGGCGCAGCGGAAGTGCCGGGTTACCTGAACGAATTCGGCATCGACGCAGGCTACTTCAAGCCAGATACCCTAGACCCGAAGACCCTTGATAAGCAGCCCGCAATCGACGCCGTGAAGAGGAAGTTTGGCATCAATAAGGAATTGATTCAGGCTTTCTTTCCGCCTTACGTTTATCTCAATCACGATGTACTGCGCGAACTGGGACTGAATCAGGCGGAAGTGGAGCGTGCCGTAGCGGTTGAATTGGAGAAGCTTGAGGGCATTTGGCTGGCATTTCCGAGCCGTGCTCTCGCCGAAGGCTCCTTGCCGGACACGCCTTGGAATCAAGCAGTCCTTCGCAACTACAATTCGCAGCGATCGGGCGACATCTACATTGTGTTTAGGCCGGGCTGGTTCATCAATGACTTTGACGGACTAGTGGTAGCCTCTAATCACGGCTCGCTCTGGCGCTACGACAAGTTCGTCCCCGTCATCTTCGTCGGTACTGGGATGATGAATCAGCGAGTCTTCCGTGAAATAGAAACAGTGGACGTTGCTCCAACTCTTTCCGCGATCCTAGGCATCACCTATCCGTCCGGCTCCGTTGGCAAGCCGCTTGTCGAAGTGCTCCAAACCCGACCTGAGGGGGCTATCAATTCGAAACAGTGAAGGGTTCGCGCCCCCCGCGTCGGCTGCGGGAGCACCCTTTTATTTCTTTTTCAGATGCTACCCGATAGTGAGGGGGGCGCGACCTTTGCCGGGGCTGATGAGTCCGCGCCGTTCCATCGCCTTGATGGTATTGCGATTGGCAGACAGAGGGCGAATTTCTTCGTTATCCTTCAACCGCCGCAGGACTGGGTTGCCGCCGAGCGAATCAGTTTCAAGCTGGTATCCGTTTTGGATGTGCGAAAGTAGGTGCTGTTCAGCCTCGGTGAGTTTCGGTAGGAGAGTAATCGCCGTCTAACCTAGCGTCACTCGGCAATCCCAAGAGGCTTAGACGATTCTCTGCGGACTGGCAGTTTTCCTAGTTTCAGGTGCGGCACCAGTGCTTATAGCCTTCCGTGTTATGCACGACTGCGTCTGGTTGAGAACCGTCCCTGCGTAATCATTGCTGCCAACGCTTAGGCAAAATCGGGAGGAAAGACAATGGCAACACAAAAAGGAACGACTCGGCCAAACATCGTATTCATCTTGGTGGACAACATCGGCTGGGGAACTTTTGGCGTATACGGCGGAACGATACCTACCCCGCGCATCGACCAATTCGCCAGCGAGGGCATTCGCTTCAACAACTACAACGTTGAGGCCCAGTGCACTCCGACACGCTCGGCCATCATGACCGGGCGGCATCCGGTTCGCTCCGGAACCTTTAAGGTTCCTTTCCCCGGAGAGGGTCTATCTGGGATGGCACCGTGGGAATACACCACCGCCAAACTGTTATCTGACGCTGGCTACTCTACTGCGATGTACGGCAAGTGGCATTTAGGCGACCATCAGGGTCGGCTGCCAAACGATCAAGGCTTCGACGAATGGTGGGGAATCATGAACAGCAGTGATGAGGCCGGTTATTCCGCATGGCCATTGTTCAAGGAAAGCGGCCTAGCCGAGCCTATGATTTGGGAGGGTAAGAAGGGCGAGCGGTCCAAGCCGGTGATGCCTTTTGACCTCAAGGTACGGCCGCTCATGGACGGGAACTACGTCATCCCCAAGACGATTGACTACATCAAGCGGAGCGCGGCGGCGAAGAAGCCCTTCTTTGTCTACGTTGGCTACACCGAGATGCATCCACCGGTGATCGGCCACCCGGATTTCGTCGGCAAGTCCACCCAGCGCGGCGGCCTGTTCGCCGACATCGTCGGCGAGATGGACTACCGCGTCGGTCAGATCTTGGACGCCGTCAAGGAAGCGGGCATCGACGACAACACCATCGTCATCCTCAGCAGCGACAACGGGAGCGGCGGAGCTATCCCACAACTCGGGGCATGTATGAACGGGCCTTGGCGCGGCGATTTTCTGAACACGCCGTTCGAGGGAAGTATGCGGGTGCCCGGCATAATCCGCTGGCCGGGCAAGGTTCCTGCTGGTGTCGTAACCAACGAGATGCTCGCCGCCGTGGACTGGCTCCCCACGCTAGCCGGAATAGTGGGTGCCTCGGAATCGGTGCCCAAGGATCGCCCGATCGACGGCATCGACGCCTCGGCGTTCATGTTGGGCAAGAGCAATACGACCGGCCGCGACAGCTACATGTTCTTCGGCATAGACGGCGAGCTGCTGTCGATCAAGTGGAAAATTTACAAGACAATCTTCCGCTACACGGAGACTCCCGCCCTCGAAAAACCCTACATCGCGCCCCAGTTACCTATGTTCTATGACCTGACCAGCGATCCTCACGAGGACAATAACCTGTTTAATTCAGACCTAACTTGTGGCTGGATGCTGGCACCGTGTTTCAAGCTCATCGGCGCATATCAACGCAGCCTAAAGCAGTACCCGAACATCAAGCCGGGCGAGGAGTTCACGGGCTACAAGAAAACAATTAAGAAATCGGCATGATTGTCGATCTCTGACTACTGCACAGGGCCGCACGCAGCGTGTTCGGCGGTTCGTGGACGTTTCGGATCGGCTGCAAGAAATAGCTTTTCAACCGGGTGCTGCAACATCAACCGACATGGGCAGGCGCTATTGTCCCTGTTTCAAAACCTATACCGGGCGAACCAGCGAAATCCGAAATTCTGGGCTAGTAGATTCATCGGTTTGTGGCTACCGTGGCGAAGCCCTTTTTGACCATCGATTGATTCCACTGGGTTTCGACAGAACTTCCGTCTGCTGAGCGCGAGATCGGAAAAGTGGAGTCAATAATCGAAATGGGGATGTTACCAATTGAGACGATGGCATAACCGCGGAGCTATCCGCAAGTGATTCCAGTCGTCGATCTTCCTGCGATTCGATGGGTCTACTCACTTCACCAATTCGAACTCACCCGGTTTCCATGTCTTGTCGAACCACGGCTGGAGCGGACCGTAAAGGCGAAAGATAACGTTCCAGCCTTTACCGGGGACGGTCTGCGCCCAGTTCGCTTCATGGCCTGCCGGGGCGGTGGGACCGAAATAAACGTCCACCGAGCTGTCGGAATTGATGACGATGCCTTCTTTTTGACTACCGATGCTTGGGAATTGCTCGTCCGTCTGCAACATCGAGCGCGTCTGGTTGTCATAGATGACGAAGGACCAGAAGTTCTTGGCCGGAATGTTCGGTGGCAGGTGAAGCCTGTAGGCCTTGCTGCCGTCGAGCGGCTTTCCCGCAGAATCCGTGAACGCCACAGCGTATTGCGAGCCGACGCCGACCATCTTCATCGCCATCGCCGGGGTGATTCCCGTGGCGTAGTAGAGAAAGGATGTGCGGGCGTCCAGATTACGCACGCCCAGCTGAGCAAGGAACTGGTAGTTGCCGCCAATGAACGCCCAACGCCACGCGCTGTTCCGATAAATCTCGGCTTCCTTCATACGGGTTCTGAACAGGATCGCCCGCGCCGTAGCATTGCCCACGGCTACTGCTTCAGTCAGGATTTGCTTCATGCGTTCATCGGGCGCGAAGGGCTTGCCTTTCTCGATGCCGATGGAAGCGAGCACGCCGAGCGTTTCGGGATCGAGTGCGTCATTCGGCTCTTCCTGCACGACGTGGTTGACCTCCTCGAAAAAAGTAAAGTCATTTGCGTGGATGGTGTTGAACGCCTTGCCGGAGACATTGATGAATTTCATCGGCGGCGGATTCTTCGCATCGGCCAACAGATACACCTTCGCAAATTTCTTGGTCGCTTCGACAGCGGGCTTGGTGCTGCCGTTGACCACGAAGCCGCGCCACATGAAAGCATTGCCGTACGTCTTCGACCGCATAACGAAATAGCCTTCCGGCTCTTCGCCTGAGTAGCCGGGCGGCAGCAGGAGGAATTTTCCACCCCTGCCCTTGTCCGCTCCGGCATTGCCGACGTCCCCGACGTAGTGGAACCAGAAATCATCAATGATTCCGAGTACATTAGGCGGTGACTCAATGGCTAGCGGGCCGTCCTTCAAGTCCAGCCACATCATGTTATAAACGGTCTCGGTGTTCGGTGTGAGGAACAACGATTTCGAGTCCATCAGTGTCTCGGTGATGAGCACGGTCTGGTTGTCGGTCGCACCTTGGCTACGAAAGCCCTCGCGGATTGCATAAATCGACGCGCCCGGCAGGGCGGTGAGAAACGCCTGTACTCCACGCTGAAAATCGAGGTTGTCATAAACCTTGGCGACGGTGGCATCGTCCGGAAAGCCGTCCAAGAAATGCAACGTACCGAGTCGCGTCTCGACCGTGTCGGGCGTGGCGATGCATGCAGGGATGTCGGTTGTCATTTTCATCGTCGGCACGCTTCGCGCATCGGTGATGGATCGTTCTTGTGTATCCGTAGTCTTCACGGCTAATGCCATAGTCGCTTCCTCTCTTTCCGTTCCGGTAGGCTCGATTTTCCCACAACAAGCGAAGCTTATGAGCACTATCCCGTCCCGCACGACTGGCAAAACTCCTAGTCCCTGTGGGTCAGAAATAGCCCTCCAGCTTCGCGGGATTCTTCCTGAATCAGGGCAACCCAGCAGTTATTGTTCTTGTTGTAATCAGTGATTTCGCTCATTGACCTGTCGATACGTAGTCTTGCGACGAACACGCCGCCGACATCCCCATCCTGAAGCAAGCCAAAGCCGAGTACGCGAGGTTGCAATAGCCTGCCTTGAAAAGGTTCCTGTTCTTGCCGATAATCGGACTCGCCCATGCCAAAGCGCACAATTAACTTCGACGCGGTGCGCAAGATCGGCTTGGCATTGCCCCGCGTAGAAGAAAGCACAGCCTACGGGTCGCCCGCGCTCAAGGTTCATGGAAAACTTTTGGCATGTGTGCCTTCTCATCGTTCGGCTGAGCCGGGTTCACTTGTGGTTCGCATTGACTTCGACAACCGCGCCGAACTGCTCGCAGCGGCTCCCGATGTTTACTACGTGACCGACCACTATCTCAACTACAACGCCGTGTTGGTTCGTCTGTCTCGCGTCACGCCCGATGTCCTGCGGGACTTGCTCGGCATGGCTCACAAGTTTGTGACCGCAAGGAGGCGACGATGAAGCGAGAACGTGCGCTCAAGATCGTGCTCGTAGTCGTGGGAGTGCTTTTTTGCGCTGCCCTTTATCCGCTAGTTCTGATGGTGAAGCAAGACCCCGCGCTGGCGATGATGATGAGTCTTTACGCAACGCTCGGAGTCTTCTTACTGCTTGCGTCCCGCAATCCATCGGCGCACCGTAGCCTGATCGCCTTTGCGGCGTGGTCGAGCTTCGCGCACGCAGCGGTAATGTCCTTCCAAGCGTTACTCAACATGATCGCTCGCAGAGAACTGATCGGGTCGGCTGTGTTCGCGGTGATCGGCATAGCTCTGGTCGCTCTGGCTCCGGCAAAGAAGTCAGTGGAGCGAGCCTCTGCTGTGATGGCGCAGGTCGGTAGTTAGAACCAAGACCCCATGAATGCCGCAGCCATCACAATCATCGCTATCGCCGCCACGGGCGTGCTCATGATGCGGTTCCGTAAGCGATGGCTGGCGAAGATCAACATTGCCTTCACTAATCGGATCACCGGGTTGTTCGCAGGCTGGCTTCCCGGCTTCGGAATCCTGACCCACGTCGGGCGAAAGTCGGGGAAGGTCTACAGAACTCCGGTGAATGTCTTTCGAGTGCCGACCGCTTTCATCATCGCGTTAACCTACAGCAGCCAATCCGAGTGGGTGAGGAACGTGCTCGCGGAGGGCGGTTGCGAACTCAAAACTCGCGGTAAGAAATATCAGCTTTCTGCGCCGAGAGTCGTGCGCGATCCCACGCGGCGGCAGTTTCCCATTCCGGTGCGGCTCGTACTCAGGCTCGTAGGCGCGGATGAGTACATGGAACTCGCCGCTCACTAGGACAGGCAAATTGCACACGGCTTCGCGAACATCCATCTTGGTTGGGTTTCTCTTTCTTTGCTCAGTGTTCGCCATCTCGCAGGCAGCAGAGAAGGAGCCGTCCGCTGTCCTTGAACTTGGAGCCGCTGCTGACCGAAGCCTCACGGAGGCTCAATCGAGCTTTGGCCCCACAGTCGCAGTAGAGGTCACGCCGATAGAGAACTGGCTTGAACTTGAAGCTGGTGTAACACCTTTGTTTCGACGTCACTCGACAGAGTGGAGTGTCGATTTTCTCTTCAAGAAGCCTTGGACTCTTTCGGAGAAAAAGGAGTTTATGCTCGGCGTCGGCCCGGAGTGGGTTCACACGAACGCATACGGAGTCAAAACAAACTCCGTGGCAGTCGAAGTCGCCCCCGACTTTATGTTTTGGTCATCAAAAAAGCACAGATTTGGCTGGTATCTCGAACCGAGCTACGAATATAAGTTCGGGACGGGGCATGAACACTCGCTCGCTATAAGCGGCGGTCTTCTGATCGGGATTTTTTAGGGCTTCTCCGCTACCGCAATTTGCGGCTGCGTCCAGCCCTGATCCGTGCTTCCCGCGTCCTGCCATCAACGCCGCTCTTATTCCAGAGGGTCGAGCGGCACTTCTTCGACGGGCAGTTCGGCGGGTTCTCTGTTTCGGGTATCCACCGATGCCCGCAGACGTCGCATACGGCGACTCGCATTGTCCTCCAGCCCATGCAGCCATTATATCGTATTCTGCCCGAAGGACATAATACTGTTGACATCTGGGGGCAAGTACCTAGATAATATGTCCTATGGACAGAATCCAATCCTTTCAGCAGAGCGGCTCGAAAGCAGCCATTTACGTCCGCGTCAGCACCGCCGACCAGCACGTCGAGTCGCAGCTTTACGATCTCCGCGAGCTTGCGGCGAAGCGCGGTTTCGAGGTCGTGAAGGAATATCAGGATTGCGGAATCTCAGGGCGTAGGGCGAGACGCCCCGGTCTGGATGCTCTGATCGCCGGGGCGCGACAGAAGAAGTTCTCAATCGTGTTGGTCGCGGCGTTCGACCGAGTTGCGAGGAGCGTCAAGCACTTCCTCCAACTGATGGACGAGTTCGACAGTCTGGGCATCGTCTTCATTTCCCGTCGAGAAGACATTGACACCAGCGGTGCGATGGGCCGTCTCTTTCTGACTTTGATCGGGTCAATCTCGGAGCTTGAATCGGCACTGATTCGGGACCGTGTGCTCGCAGGCATGCGCAGGGCGAAGCTAGATGGGGTGCGAATCGGACGCGCCCCGATGAATATCGACCGGGCAGCCGTTGTGCGAGACCGACTGAACGGGATGACGCTGACCGCCGTCGCCAAAAAGTGGGGCATTTCCCGCAGTTTAGTTTGCAAGTTGGTTAAGAGATCAAGGCGTGGTGAAGAAGGCTCCGTGCTGCCGACAGCCAGTCTTGTTGATTCCGTTAACGTTATGCAGTCGAGTTCAGCCGGGGCATGCTGGTGACGAACTTATGGAATCGTCACCTCGGAGGGTCAAGATGACGAACCGCAGGAGCGCCGACCAGATCGGCAAGGTGTTCCTCGTCCGCCGTCACGGCTTGCGGGAATGTTTGGTGTGCGGCGAGCTATTCACCCGACGCACCGCTCCTGCGCACGCCGAGGTGAATTGCTACCCGGCTGTGGAGTTCTGTTTCAACATAGGAGGAAACCATGAAAACCTTCGACAATGGCGGCAAACAGATCGGCAGGATCGACCAGTCCTTCTCCAAGGACAAGTCGGTCACTGTGCATGAGATTCGCAATATCACTACCATCACGGTGCGCGACCGCAGCACCGGGAAGGTGACGACCGAGACCCTCATCGGGCAGTCGCCTTTCGGCACTAGCGAATGACCTGCAAGGCACGCAAGGCACCGGACGATCAACTCCCCCGATAGTCTCAACTCTCTCCCCGACTGTGGCACCACGAGGAGTCTTATGCGATCTCCATCGTCAGAGAAAATTGAATGCCCGCTGTGCTGTGGCGCGGGCGAACTGAGCCGCGCTGAGATTCTGGATCGACTTGGCGTAAAGGACTTCGCCCGCGTTGCCCAACTTTCCGCCGAGGAAGCATTCAGGCTGCTTCAGAGCAAGCACAATCACGAACATCAGGCAGTGTGGTCACGGTTCGAATCAGAACTCACGAAGCGTGTCGCTGAAATTAGGGAGAGCCACAAAGACGAACTTCGCCTTGCCATTTCGGAAAAGGAAACTCTGTCGCGTCGTGTCGAGGACTGCTTGCGGGAACTAGGGCAGGTCCGAGAGCGAAATCAGGAACTCGAAGGCGAACTGTCGAAAGCCGCCCGGATCGGCAAGCGCGAGGAAATGACTTTCGAAGAAGAGGTGCGGACGTGGGCGGGTGTTTGGATCAGCGACAAGCTCCCCCGCAATGGTGACTATATTCTCGCGTACCGCGCCCCTAACGGCGATCCGCTGGAACCGCAAATTCTCATCGACAACAAGGACAAATCGACTATCGCGGAGAGCGACATCGACAAGCTGGTGCGCGATGCCAAAGAGCGCTCGATCCGAGTCGCAGCGCTGGTCGCCCGCGACGAGAGCCAACTTCGGCAGGTTGACCGGGAATCAAGGTGGAGTCGAAAACAGGGAGTCTGGCTGCTTCGAACCACACGGCAGTGGATCGTTCGTGATCTCGATCTACTCAAGCCGATCTTTGAGCGCATGCGAGCGCGGGGTTTCGACCTGTTGGAGAGGAACGCTGTCCTCGCCGAGGAGCTTCGCCGCACGTTCCCAGAGATCGACCGGATCGAGAAGGAATTGGGCAAGGCAGCGAGGGCGATCCAGTCCGTTTCGGCACTTGTCGTGCGTTACCGGGAGCGACTGCGCAATCTGTGCGACACCGCTGCCAGCGCGAAGATCGCTCCAACTCCAGCGGACAGCGGTGTTCGCGAAAACGTCACCGCGTAGAGATCAGTGGAGGCAATCTTGATTCACGAACTTGCTCGTTATTACCTAGCGCAGGGCAAGACAGTGAGGGCGGCTGGCTTGATGCTCAAGCTAATTAAGACAGAGCCGACCCCGGAGAATCTCGAACTGCTGGCAGACATTTATATGCAGCAGGGGTTGTTTGATGATGCGAGAGAGTTGTACTTGCGGGTCGTGAAAGCGGGTTTGAAATGAAGCCACTAATGGAAGACGAGGCGTTGGGTGAGGATCAGCAAATCCAAATTCGTCGCGCCGTAAGATAGGAGACCCTGTGCTCAGATCGCTGCTGAGATCGCTGCTGAAGGACTTGCTCATCCTGATCGCGCTGGTCGTTGCCTCGGCGATCCTTCCTTTTGCCTCGTTCTGGCTGGTACGCGACCCCGTGGGCGGTCAGATTTTCTTCTGGTTGTCGCCTTGGACATGCGCCGTGTGGACGGTGCTCCTCTCGGTGCTTGTCGGCTCACGCTTCTGGCTGGGCAGGGAGCACGTGATCGCTTGGCGTGCCGCCCGAGGCGGCTACGTGATGTCGAGCCTGAAGTCCACTGCGCTGATGTTCCTTGCCCTCCTCGCGAGCTACACCTTCGAGTTCGCTGTCATCCTCCTGTTGCCCCGATCTTCAACCTCGCTACGCCTTCTGCCGATTGCCGCCTACGCGCCTGCGGGAATCGCCGTCCTGTGGAGCGCCCGTGGCTAAGCGGAAGCGTGTGCGCTGCCAGATTGTCTTGGACGCGAAAGGCAAGAGGTTAATCCGGTGCAAAAATCCAGCAAAGCACCACCTGCCGGACGGCACTCCGCTATGCACGGTACATTGGCGCATGTCTGCGGAGGGGAAGCATTCCCGTGGCTGTGATCATGCGAATTCGCACGCACAGGGACATGGTAGTCGAGAGAACGCTGCGGGAGTGACGATGACGGACGATGACAAGCTGATCGAGTCGATGTTCGAAGAAGTGATCGAGACGACCATCAAGCCGGAGGTGCTGCGTGACCACAAGCATCAGCAAATCGAGATTCATTGCAGGCGTGCAGTGCCTCAAGCGGCTGTATTGGCAGGGGCATGCGGCGGACCTCGCGAGAAGGCGCAAACCGTCCATGCTGACGGCGACCATGTAGAGCGCCCGCATGTCGCCGGAAATCTGGAAGGCGAGTCGTCCGTCAGACTGGTGAAGATATTCGAGCTTGCCGCCTGCCGCCCGGATTGCGTCCTTGAACTCAGCCATACTCCGCGTAATTCTATCCGCTTCTTTGCGGCACTTGCTTCGCCGGGTGACGCCGATCAATCTCCTCCATGATCCGTTCTGCCCAGCGGACTGCGTCAGCAACGGCACTCACCGTGGCAGGAACCCGTGCCCCGCTGTCGTACTGCGCGAGCTTCCGTGCCGCGAGGATGCTCGCGGCGATCAGCAGCACGCGCTTCCTGCCCTCATCCACCTCCGCAGTCTAGCACTTTCGCCTTATATTCGCCACGATGCTGCCGGGCGCGGATGGGCGCTCCTAGAACACCATTGGCTGTATCGGAGCAGAGCAGCCAGATGCCGTTCTGCTTGGTGACAAAGGTCAAAAACAAGGGTCGGGACGCGTCAGCCGACCCAAACCATATCCGGCAGCCGAATCGCCGTAGCATCAGGCTTCAGAGCGGCGACTTGGTAGAATCCCCGGCGATGGGAAAGTTCTCACCAACAAAGCAACACGGCGATTGCGAGGAGATCGCCCACCCGTCCACCGCCTATGGTCGGCGGCGGCACAACTGGATCGACGCCCACGGTTCAGTCCCTTCAGGTCAGGTTGTCGATGCGTCATGCGGCAACGAACACTGCATCGCGCTGCGACACTCCTATCTGCGTCCACGCGTTGAGCAGCCGCGCAAGTACCGCAAGATCGCGGATCGCATTCATCGGCTGGAGGTCGGTCAACACTTCGATGTCCGAGGGGTAGGCACGGACGAGAGGAGCCGCAACCGATTCCGGTCAGGCTTGTACGCGGCTGCGCGGCTGGACAGGGTCTCGGTGCGCGGGCTGTCGGACGGAAGTGTGCGCGTCACGAAGGTCGGGGAGTGGGCGAGCTTGCGGGCACAAGGAAGATTAGGCTGAGAGGCGACGAGCGCCCACGCCCGCATTTGCGTAAAACTTTGCGTAAACAATTTCTGAAAAATCGGCTGGGAATCAGGGTTTAGAGTCGTCGAGTCCGTTTGTGAGATTGGCTCAACCCATTGAAACCAAACAGAGGAGTTGGTTGCGGGGGGTGGATTTGAACCACCGACCTTTGGGTTATGAGCCCAACGAGCTACCAGACTGCTCCACCCCGCGAATTCATCATAGCAACGTCATCCTGTAGCGTCAAACTTCACTCTTTCAGTTTGTGGCGTTCGCAGGCGGCAACGAGCTGACTGGGATCGACGGCGGCTTTGTCAGCTTCTTCTTCCAGGATGGTGCCGTCTTTTCCGATCAGGAAATTTACCCGGCGAGCGGCTTTATATTTGTCCACGTAGACGCCGTATTTGTGAGTGGTGTCTCCTCCCCAATCACTGAGCAGAGGGAAGGTGACTCCAATCTGGTCGGCGAAGGCTTTATTGGCGAATGGGCTGTCCATGCTCACACCCAGGACCTGGGTGTCGGCTGCTTCCAGCTTCTGCAAATTCTGCTGGAAGTTTTTCATTTGCTCAGTTCAACCGCCGGTAAAGGCAAAAACATAAAAGGCGAGCGCAACATTCTTCTTGCCGCGATACTGGCTGAGAGCGACATCTTTCAGGCTGTGACCGTCGAAGTATTGCAGCTTGAAATCGGGCGCCGTATCGCCGACTTTCAAGGAGAGAGGCGCCGGTTTATTCTCCTGTGCGAGCATAGTAGACATTGTAACTGCAGCCAGCAGCCAGGCCGTCAGCGCGGTTAAAGCGAACTTGGGCATTGAAGGTCTCCTCGGGAGCTCTTGATATGAGCATAACAGGTCACATAATTATTCGACCAGAAATGGCACAGCGGCAGAAACCGCCTCACTCGGGGGCTAAAGCCCTCAACTGATTTCAGAGAACCTAATCGCAGCGCTAAAGTGTGTGCGTGAGAACTGACTTGTATTCGGGGAAGAAGTAAGGCAATAAGGAGGTATGTCACGATTCCTGGCGTACAACCCCGATCAAGCTTATCTGTTGCCGCCCAGGGTGAAGGACGAGTTGGGTGAAGAGCACTTGAGTTTTTTCGTGCACCGGGTAGTGGAGCGCTTGGATCTGAGCCGGTTCGAAGCGGCCTACAGCGAAGAAGGAGGAGCGTTGTACGCGCCGGCGCTGATGTTGAAAGTGTGGCTGTACGGGTACGCGCTGGGGATGACGAGTGCGCGGCGGCTGGAACAGCGCATCCGGGAGGATCTGGGACTGCGCTATCTGGCGGGTGGGGAACAGCCGGACAACTGGGCGCTGAGCGGGTTCCGGCGGCGGCACGGGGGTGCGTTGAACGATGTGTTCACACAGGTAGTGGAAATGGCGCGAGAGTTGGGGCTGGGGAAGCTGGGGATGGTGGCCATCGACTCGACGCGCATCCGGGCGAACGCTTCGCGGGATCGGATTGACACCGAGCAACGGTTGGGGAACGAGCGGGCCAGGTTGCGGCGGCAAATCCGGCGCTGGCAGAAGGCGTGTGATGCCAGCGATCCGGACGAAGGCGCGGGGAGGCGAGTGCGAGTGGAGAAACTGGAACAACGGCTGGCGGAGTTGCCGCGGCGTTTAGAACGGCTGCGCAAGAGTGGGGAAGCGAAGCTGTCGCGGCGGGATGGCGAGGCGCGGTTTCTGCGAGAGCGGGGCGGGTTTGGCTTAGGATACACGGCGGAGATCGCGGTGAGTGAGGATCACTTCATCGTGGCCGAGCGGGTCACGCTGAATCGTTGCGATGTGCCGGCGCTGGTGCCGCTGGTGGAGGAAGTGGAGCAGCGCAGCCGAGCGCGTCCCCAAAAGGTGCTGGCGGATGCTGGGTTCTACAGCAATGAGAATGTACGCATCTTGCAGGAGCGGGGCATCGAAGCGTATGTGCCGGATCCGAATCTGGCGCGGGAGCTCCACGCCGGAAAACCAGCCCGCACCATCGGGCGCAACCAGGTGCGCAGCCCGGAACTGAAGGCGATGCGGAGGAAGTTACGCAGCCCGACAGGACGGCGGGTGTACGAACGACGCAAGGCTTTGGTCGAACCCGTGTTCGGCGTGCTGAAGCAACAACGCAATCTGCGGCAGTTCCGCACTCGGGGCCTGGCTCAAGTGGCGGCGGAGTTTACCCTGGCAGCATTGGCCTACAACCTGACTCGCTGGTTTGCCCGAACTTAGGACGGCAACCCAGCGCGACGATGGCCGTAGCACAACTGCAGGGAGAGCACGTGGGTGTAGTGAAGGTGAGTTCTCACGCACACACTGAAGCGCTGCGCCACCCCAAAGAAAGGTTGGATAATCCTCCGACAAACAAGTACATTCAAGTTTCCCTGGCATGAGTCTCGAAACTCTCAACGATATCTTCTATACAGTGGCCGAGCGGGACCATCCCCGGGTGATGCTGCACCGGCAAGCTAATCAGTGGACGGCCATCTCCGCCCGGGAGCTATACCGGAGCGTCGCCGGAGTGGCTGGCCAGTTGCGGCGCTGGGGCATCTCGCGCGGCGATCGGGTGGCCATCCTCAGCGAAAATCGTCCGGAGTGGGCGATCGCAGACTTCGCTTCCCTTCTCCTGGGCGCGGTTAGCGTTCCAATCTATTCCACGCTTACCGCCGAGCAGACTGCCTACATGCTGCGCGACTCAGGCGCACGTGTGGCGTTTGTTTCTTCGCAAAAACAGTTGCAGAAAGTCTGTTCAATCCTGGCGGAGACACCGACAGAAAAAATCGTAGTCATGGACGCGGTTGAAACCGCAGATGCGACGGCGATGCAGCAACTGATGCAGGAAGGTCCAGCGGGATGCAATCCAGAGCTCGATGCCAGCGCCCGCAACGTGGGCCCGAGTGACCTTGCGACCATTATTTATACGTCGGGTACGACCGGCACTCCCAAGGGCGTGATGCTCACGCACGGAAACATGGCGTCCAATCTGGTGTGCTCGCTTTCGGGATTCCCTGTCGCCACTGGCGACGTCAGCCTTTCGTTTCTTCCTCTTTCGCATGTCACCGCCCGCCACGTCGATTACACCATGCTTTACCACGGGGTCACGCTGGCCTACGTTCAGCTCCTGAGCCAGTTTCAGCAGGCGCTGCTCGAAGTGCAGCCCACGATCTTTGTCGGCGTGCCAAGAGTCTACGAAAAAATTCACGCGCAGGTCGATCTGAAAGCCAAAGGCTTTCCCGCCATTTGGATTTACCAATGGGCTCTCTCCGTGGGACGGTCGCATAGAGCAGAAGTGCTGGCCGGCCAGAAGCCTGAGTCGGCGGCATGGCAGCTCGCCGACCGGCTGGTGTATTCGAAAGTGCGAGCCGGTATGGGAGGCCGCGGCCAAATCTTTATTTCCGGCGGTGCGCCCCTGGGGCGCGAGCTGGCGGAGTGGTTCGCCGATATCGGCATCCGCATTCATGAAGGCTACGGCCTGACGGAGACTTCTCCGGTGATCGCGGTCAATTCGCCGGGCTCGCACAAGATCGGCACAGTGGGAAAGCCGCTGGCGAATCTTGAAGCGCGCATCGCGGAGGATGGAGAGCTTCTGGTGCGCGGCCCTTCTGTCTTCAAGGGATATTGGAATAAGCCGGAGGAAACACGGGCCGCCTTTGTGGATGGCTGGTTCAAGACGGGCGACATCGGCACGCTGGACGCGGACGGATTTCTCTTCATTACGGATCGCAAGAAAGATCTGATCAAAACTTCGGGAGGGAAATTCATTGCTCCGCAACCGGTGGAGAACTCGCTCAAGCACAATCCATTGATTGCGGAGGCGGTGGTTCTGGGCGATAAGCGCAAGTTCCCTGCCGCGCTCATTTCTCCTAGCTTTCCGGTGCTCGAGGATTGGGCCCGGGCGAACGAGCTGGCTTTTGCATCGCGTCAGGAACTGATCGCTCATCCCAAGGTACGAGCTTTGTACGAAAGTATTGTCGAAGAGCTGAATCAGAATCTCGCGCGCTTCGAAAAGCTGAAGCGAGTGATGCTGGTGCCAGAGGAGTTTTCCGCCGAGAACGGATTACTAACCGCCAGCATGAAATTGCGGCGGCGAGTGGTGGAAGAGCATTATCGCCGGGAAATCGAAGAGATGTACGCGCAGGCGGAAGAGGAAGGGCCGGTGGTGCAGGAGGAGTAGAGCAGCGGTTAACGTTTAAGGTGTACGTGGGCCGATGAAATGAAGATGAGGACCGGCGAGGCATGATTCTTTCTATCCCCACCTTTGCAAAAACGGCAAGGGTGGGCCACCCTCCCACCCGCCCGCCGGATCGAGTCAGGCGCGTCAGATGGGGTGCGCCACATTGATAGCTACCAAGTGGGCCGTCAGCTGGGTACAATCGTGGGCACGCCATTGTCGCCAAGTTAAACAGGACGGTCCGCCTAGTCTCTAATTCCCAAACGCCTCTTCATCACATGAAGCGGAACTTTGAATCGTTCTGCTAGCTGCCGGGTGCCCCAGGTCTCGCGGTTTTCGAGACCTGGGATTCCACGGTCGTCTGAAGCGAGGGATTTTTCTTCCTTGTCACCTAGCCTTTCGCAGATGATTCGAATCAGATCGGAAGCCTCCGTACCCACTTCTCGCAAAAACCGCAAGAAATGGGGCACCTGGTGTTGCGCCTTACGGCGCGGGCAGGAATGTGGCGATGTTGGCGGCACGGCTAAGGCCGTGCCCTTTCAAGTATGGTCTCAAGCGTGGGGTTTTTCTTCTTATCAGCCACGCTTTCGCAGATGATTCGAATCGGATCGGAAGCCTCCGTACCCACTTCTCGCAGAAGACGCGAGAAATGGAGCACACCGCGTAAAACTTAGAATCTGCGTTTCTTATCATCTCAACTTTATAATCTTACTATTCCCTTGACGGCATATTCCTTCGATGGCATAGTAATAACGTGCCTTGGAACGTGGAATTCACCGATCACTTTGAGGCTTCGTGGAATTCTCTTTCTGAGGACGAACAGGTGGAGATTAACGCGAAGGCGGAGCTTCTTCAAGAGCACGGTCCTACGCTACCGAGGCCTCATGCCGACGTCATCGTGAGCTCTCGCCACTCGAACATGAAGGAGCTGCGGGGAAAGGTAAAAAGGAAACACTTGCGAGTGTTGTATGCGTTTGATCCGATCCGCACTGCGTCACTTTTGATTGGCGGAGACAAGACTGGCGATCCGAAGGGGTATGACGAGTTTGTGCCGATTGCTGATGACTTATTCGATCAGCATCTGAAGGCGGTTGAGCAGGAACGAAAAGATAAGAAGTAACACCAGAATGATCAGTCTGAAAACAGAGGGCGATGGGTATGGCAAAGAATTTCAACACTCTCCGGGAGAAGATGTCTCCCGAAGCTCGGGAACGGTCTTCGCGTCTCGCAGCTAAGTATCGCTCCGAGATGCCGCTTGATGAACTTCGAGAAGCCCGGGACATGACACAGCAGCATCTCGCTCGAATTCTGAAGGTCAACCAAGCTGCTGTCTCCAAGATGGAACGACGCACCGACATGTATGTGAGTACGCTTCAGGATTTTGTCCGTGCGATGGGAGGAGAACTCAAGATCACCGCGAGCTTTCCTGAAGGCACGGTTGAGATTCGACAATTCCATTCCAAAGGGGCTGCCGCGGGAAAGCATTAAAGTGTCGTGGCGACGAAGCACGTCTGGAACCGGCCGCGGTGGCCCACCTTTCCTTTGTTGAAGAGTGGGATTCCACGGTCGTCGCGAGCGTGGGATTTTTCTTCTTATCGCCCACCCTTTCGCAAAGTGCGCGAAAAGGGTGGGGCACCCAGCCAACTCATTTTTGGTGGCGCCCTTTGGGCGCGTAATTATGTTTTACCTTAACCCCGGACTTCCGTCCGGGGCTGCATTATTCCGCTCCTGCGGAGCTGGTTCGGTGGCGCGGCGTTTTGTTTGCTCCCTGAAAACTGAACAGCAGATCCCTCGGCTTCGCATGCCGATTCGCAGGCGAATCGGATTCTCCGCTCGGGATGACAAGACTAGAAGTGGGGTGCGGGTACCGGCAGACAATCCCCGCCCAAGCGAAGCTTGGACGGGGCACCCTCGAGATAGGGGCCCGTGAATCCCACTCTTCGCAAACAGCGCAAGGATGGGGCAACCGTCTTCTTACTGTCGGCTGTGGTATCGTGGTGCCGAAAATCTAACCTCATTGGAGTGAAGCCATGGAAACAAACCAAATCGTTGCACGCCTGGTTGATTGCTGGAATACTGGCAAACTTGAAAGCCTGGATGAACTGTTTGCTCCCAACTTCGTCCGGCACGAACCCGAGATTGAAGCGAGGACCACGGGGAGAGAGGAGTACAAACAGACGATAAGTCGCTACCGAAATGCGTTGTCCAATTTCCACAGCGAGGCCATGGACACGATTGAGCAGGGTAACAGGCTAGCTTTTCGGTTCAGGACCACGGGCAATCGAAACTCCGCATCGATCGTCTTTGAGGGTGTGAATATCATGCGACTCGAAGGCGGAAGAGTCGTGGAGGACTGGGTGTACTTCGATGTGACCGGATTGCAACAGAAGTTAGCACAAGCACAGGCGGCGTGAGGGTTTCTGCATCCGGTCGGTGGCCCATGAAATAAATAATCCCGGCCTTCGTCAGCGCGAAGGCCGGTGATGGGCCTAGGCAGCGACACTAGCAGCGCCTTTGAAGAAGGCCAGCAGGTCAGCGTTGATTACGTCCTTTTGAGTCTGGCACATTCCGTGCGGGAATCCCGGATAGACCTTCAGTTGTGCCCCTTTTACTATCTTCGCGGAGAGCAGACCTGCAGCGACGATTGGCACGATCTGATCGGCATCCCCGTGAAGAATCAGGGTTGGCACATCGAACTTCTTGAGGTCTTCGGTGAAGTCTGTTTCGGAAAATGCCTTGATGCAGTCATAAGCGGCTGGGTATCCAGCCAACATTCCTTGCAGCCAGAATGACTCCCGAATGCCCTCGGAGATTTTGGCGCCGGGCTTGTTATAGCCATAAAAAGGCATGCTTAAATCCCTAAAGAACTGAGAGCGGTCGGCGGCAACGCTGGCGCGAAGCGCGTCAAATGCTTCGATCGGCAGACCGGCAGGATTGGCAGGCGTTTTCAACATCAAGGGTGGCACGGCGCTGACCAGTACCGCTCTGGAGACACGTTTCGTGCCATGCCGGCCGATGTAGCGTGCTACCTCGCCACCGCCAGTGGAATGGCCAACGTGAATCGCATCTCTTAGGTCGAGATGCCCGACCAGGGTTGCGAGATCGTCGGCATAAGTGTTCATTTCATTGCCTTCCCAAGGCTGGTCAGACCGGCCATGGCCACGTCGGTCATGGGCGATGCAACGATATCCCCGGGAAGCTAGGAATTGCATCTGGTCTTCAAACGCATCGGCGCTGAGCGGCCAGCCATGACTGAAGACTACGGGTTGCCCCTTTCCCCAGTCCTTGTAGTAGATCTGTGTACCGTCTTTAGTCCTGATTGTGCTCATTTTGATGTTCTCCTTTAACTAAGGCAGGTAGAGCTGCCTTTTGTCAGATATCTGCGAGCTTTTCGACTCGCGCAGTTCTAACGCCGGTCTCCGACAGTTCGCCGCATCATAGTTCCTGGCGTGGACGCGGTTCGTGAGGGCCGGGCGAAGCGATTCCTGGAAGCTTATCGTAACGCTGCCCGGTGCAGTTGGGGGATTGCACTAGCACAGATTTTCCCCGTCAAGAATGCTTGCGCGAACGAAATGTAAGCTCTGTTCGCATACCGGTCAAGGGAGAGTTTTGCACAGACGGGGCGGCCCATGTCTCGCCGGGGTTGAGAGACGTGGGGGCTTGCAGCGCCTGTGCTCCCTGGGGATGACAATTTGGTGGTGGGTTCGGCATGGCCCGAGGGTAACGTTGCCGGCATCTTACTTTAAGAGGCAAGATAGTCAGCGGTGCTTACGCCCACAGAAATCACGCTGGCCGCCATTGCTCGTGGGCGCGCGACTAAGCGAGTGAATGCGCTGACGGCCGTCTTATCTGGCGGCTTACCCGCCATTCTGCTCGGCATCTTGTTTCCAACCGGGCTCGGCAGGTGGTTCACTGGTTTTGTCGTGGGCCTGCTGTGGGCTAGCTTGTTTGAATACTCATATCACCGATTCCTTCTGCACCTTCCTGGGACATTCTTCGCGCGGCGTCACCTGGAACATCACGCAACGGTGGGGACGGCGACTGAAGCGGAGCACGTGAACCTGGGCGGATCGCCAATCTGGGTTGTGGCGATGTTTGCGATTAACGGCCTACCGGTAGTGATTTTGGACGCACTGCTCGGAGTACGAATCGCGCCGGGAATGCTGGTTGCATTCTCGGCTTACTTTCTTACGACCGAGGAATTTCATTGGCGCATTCACCTCGGTGAATGGCTGCCGCCTGGTTTTCGACGAACGAGAGGGTATCACCTCGCACACCACACGCGTCCGGATGCCCGGTTCAACATCTTTCTGCCGTTGTGGGACTTGATGTTCAGAACTGCAGGGAGCTCTGCGGTCGCGCAAAGTACATCCTTAAAGAGGTGATCTACCCTTCGTTGGTTGAAGGCGGAATCCCACGGTTGTATCAAGCGTGGGATTTTTCATTTTCTCTGGAGTTCGCGACGGCTTCGAGGGACTTTTACGCTAGAGTTCTCGGATGAACCGCATGAAGCCGGGCGCATTCAGAACCGATTCCATTTCGCTGCAACGCTTTTCGTCCGAAAACCTAAATCCTGCTCTCTTGTAGACAGACTGTGCGTCGTCATTGCCGATAAATGTCGTGACCTGCGCAAGCCCGCAGCCACGCTCGCTTGCTTGGCGCAGCGTCTCGTCGAGTAGCAAGTTTGCCAATCCGCGTTGCCGGTATTCTGGTCGTGTGGCAACGTTCTCAATTCCCCAATCCGCTCCGACATCTGGAAGGAAGCAGGCCCACACCGGAGCGACACGTTTCTCTGAAGCGGCCAAATCCGCCTCGGTCCAGCAGAGATCGCGCTGGACGTTCGTCATCGCCTCCGCCACGGTTGCCCATCCTCCGGCTCGAAGCTCGAAAGCGCAGAGCACCGCTCCGGGCTCTCCTTCGACATCAGCCACCAAGAAGGCTTCGTAATGGCACAGTGAGCGCGGTTCGGCGACCGCGAGACGCTGCAAATAATTGAGGCATCCTCTTTCATCTGCCTCAATTAGAAGGTCCCAGACACCTCGTGGAAGATGCGCACGCGACGCTGAAAGCATCGCCCAAGCCAGAAACACCGTATCGTCGGCTTTTGCCCGGCGGATGGTAGTCACCACTGTCGCCTCTCGTGGAGAAATCATTGTACTAATTGTATTTGCCTGCCCGCTTTCTCATTCTGGTCGCCCAGCATTCGAGTGGCGCTGAATGATGACGCTCGGGGGCATCAAACATGAGCCATCGCCAAGCGGTCCCGCGTCGCGACATCCATTTCGAGCTTTGGTTACAATACTTCCATGACTGATCCATTGATCATTGCTGGCCGCGAGTTTCGTTCCCGGCTGATTGTGGGGACGGGAAAATATAAGTCATTTCAGGAGACGGCGCGTGCTCTGGAAGCTAGTGGCGCGGAGATGGTCACGGTGGCTGTCCGGCGGGTGAATCTGGATCGCAGCAAGGAATCGCTGCTGGATTACATCGATCCACAGAAGTATTTTCTGCTGCCGAATACAGCGGGGTGCTACACGGCGGACGAAGCCATCCGCGCGGCACGTTTGGGACGCGAGGTCGGACTGTCGGACTGGGTGAAGCTGGAAGTCATCGGCGATCAGGCCACGCTTTATCCCGACGTGCAGGCCACGCTGGAGGCAACGCGTGTTCTGGTAAAGGAAGGATTTACGGTCCTCCCCTACACTTCGGATGATGTGGTCTTTGCAAAGCGTTTGCTGGAGGCTGGAGCCAGCGCAGTCATGCCCCTGGGGGCGCCGATCGGTAGCGGACTCGGGATTCAGAACACAGCCAACATCCGCATTCTGCGCGAGGTGATTACCGGAGTGCCGCTGATCCTGGATGCCGGCGTGGGCACAGCGTCGGATGCGACGATCGCGATGGAACTAGGCGCGGACGCCGTGTTGATGAATACCGGCATCGCGAACGCGCAAGATCCGGTGTTGATGGCGGAAGCGATGAAGCATGCGGTGATGGCGGGAAGGCAAGCGTATCTCTCAGGTCGCATGCAGAAAAAGCTCTACGCCACGGCCAGTTCTCCGTTGGAAGGTGTGGTGCGCTGATTTTCTCTTTCGATCTCAATAAAAAAGGCGGCCGCTCGGGCCGCCTGATTGATCTCGCGATTACTTCACAACATCTTTACGCTATCCACGTGGATGGAATCGTTCTTAACGTGTCCGGTCACAGCGACGTGATGGGCGATGTGGTCCTTCAAAGCCTCCGGGTTATCCACGGTGAGAAGTTTCTGGTCCCCGTCAGTCACCACGACCATTTTCTCGCCCGCGTCCAGGCATTTCTTGGTGCAGGCTACCGTTCCGGGTTTGTCATTGGCGCCCTTCACGCCGCACTTAGCGTCGGCGACCCAGCCCTTTACCGTTTGGGCTTTGCCCATGTCGTCGGCTGATACCACGGCTACGATTAAGAACAGTACAGACAGAATCACACAAACCAGCAGTACCTTCTTCATAGCAACTCCTTGAGTTTTAGGCGGCCGAAGCCGCGGATTTTGCCGAAAACCAAACTGCAATGCTCAGCGCTGCCAGCGCGTTCAAAAAATTCAATCGGCGGAATATTAACACAATCTCGACACGCGAGAGGTTGGGCCGGCTACTTTTTAGCAGCGTTGGCGCCGGGATTTGGAATCGGTGCAGGCGGGGGAGCGACATAGACCACTTCGCCCGGACGGGCATAGTGCAACTGTTCGCGAGCTTCTCTCTCGATGGTCTTGGGATCCGTCTTAAGTGCCTGGACCTGTTGAGTGTAATAGTTGTTCTCTTTCTGCAAACCTTCCATTTCCTTTTGCAAATTCTGGTATTCGGCACGCTTCTGGCGGTAGATCACCATGCCATTGGCGCCAAACATAACGTGGATAAACAGCCATGCTGTGAATATAGCGACTGCCGCAGTGGACAGGCGACGTCGGGCTTGATACAGCCAAGTGAACGCTGGACGCAATCTCTCGTTGAGGCCATCGGCAAACGCTTCCGCTTGCGGAGCACGATCGACCAGAGAGCGCAGTCCCTTCCCAGGCCGCGGGACTACGCGAATTTTGGAAAGCTGGCCTACTCGAAGATCCATTTTTGGCGGCTGCCGGAAGTTGTATGGCTCAGTCGTTAACTTATCCAGTAAACTTCTCCCCCAGCTGCGGCGTCAAGCGGAAGTTGCCATAAATGAGGTGGAAGGTGCTTGAGGCGTTAACCGAGCGAAATCATGACGGACAAGAAACTGGTTTTCACCACTGCAGGATCGAATGAAGAAGCGCGCAAAATCGGACGGGCGTTAGTCGAACGGCGCATGGCTGCATGCGTCAATATCGTTCCGCGAGTTGAGTCGGTCTATCGCTGGGAAGGAAAGGTCGAGGAGGCGCAGGAGTGGCTGCTGGTCATCAAGACGACGGCTGCTGCTTTCGAGCGGGTGCGCGAAGCCATCCGAGAACTACACTCTTATAATTTGCCGGAATGTATTTGTGTTTCGATCGAAGATGGAAGCCCGGAATACCTGCAGTGGATTGGGGAGTCGGTGGGATAGCAAGATCCACACTTCTGGCAACAAGACGCGAGAAATGGGGCACCCACCGAAGGAAGGGACGTTTCATGGCGCTTTCGCGCTGAGGTTGAGACGCCAATAGTCCAAGGAAAAAGGAGGATCATCGGAGGCGGCTTGTTGCGTGAGTTCCGCGATGAAGCGGGCGCGCAATGCGGGATCGGGCAGGCATTGCAAGTGTACACGGAGAATGATCGCGTGCAGAAATTCGGAGTATTGCCTGGCATTGTCCAAGATGGTAAATGCGGGTTCGAGGCCGGTTTCTACGTCAACAAATCCGGCTCGCCGCAGGGTGTCGGCGGCGGTTTCCGCATCGGCAAAAACCCAGGGCTCCCGGAAGCCGGAAAAGAAGCGTGCGAATGGTGGAGTGGAGGAGAGGCTATTCACGCGGGTGCGAAGTTTCAGCAAATTTGGTCCACCGCCGCACTGAGCATGAAGCCATCCTGATGGACGCAGAGCGCGGTGCAAGCTGCGAAATAACAGTTCGTGGTCGGGCACCCAATGAAAGGCGGCGGTGCTCACCACGCCGTCGAATGCTTGCTCGAAAGGTAACGCCTGCAGGTCAGCCGCGACGAAGCCTACTCGCTTCCGAAATTGTGGATCCAAGTGTTCACGCGCGGTGCCGAGCATGTTTTGGGAAAGATCGAGAGCAACGACCCGTCCGCGGGGCAAAGCTTGCAACAGCTCAGCAGTGAGACGGCCGGTTCCACAGCCGGCGTCGAGTAGGACTTCGTCTCCGCGCAAGGGGAGACAGGAGAGCAGTTTCTTTCCCCAGCTGAGCTGCGGTTCTGAAAGACGGTGATATTGGGACGAATTCCATTCGCGGGATTGCATTGTTGCTCTGACTCATTTTGATGAGGTTGCGGGAAACCTCCGGGGCTAAAGCCCTCATTGCACCGAGGCAATTATCGCAGCCCTGACGTGTGTGCGTGAGAACTCACCTTCACTACACCCACGTGCTCTCCCTGCAGTTGTGCTACGGCCATCGTCGCGCTGGGTTGCCGTCCTAAGTTCGGGCAAACCAGCGAGTCAGGTTGTAGGCCAATGCTGCCAGGGTAAACTCCGCCGCCACTTGAGCCAGGCCCCGAGTGCGGAACTGCCGCAGATTGCGTTGTTGCTTCAGCACGCCGAACACGGGTTCGACCAAAGCCTTGCGTCGTTCGTACACCCGCCGTCCTGTCGGGCTGCGTAACTTCCTCCGCATCGCCTTCAGTTCCGGGCTGCGCACCTGGTTGCGCCCGATGGTGCGGGCTGGTTTTCCGGCGTGGAGCTCCCGCGCCAGATTCGGATCCGGCACATACGCTTCGATGCCCCGCTCCTGCAAGATGCGTACATTCTCATTGCTGTAGAACCCAGCATCCGCCAGCACCTTTTGGGGACGCGCTCGGCTGCGCTGCTCCACTTCCTCCACCAGCGGCACCAGCGCCGGCACATCGCAACGATTCAGCGTGACCCGCTCGGCCACGATGAAGTGATCCTCACTCACCGCGATCTCCGCCGTGTATCCTAAGCCAAACCCGCCCCGCTCTCGCAGAAACCGCGCCTCGCCATCCCGCCGCGACAGCTTCGCTTCCCCACTCTTGCGCAGCCGTTCTAAACGCCGCGGCAACTCCGCCAGCCGTTGTTCCAGTTTCTCCACTCGCACTCGCCTCCCCGCGCCTTCGTCCGGATCGCTGGCATCACACGCCTTCTGCCAGCGCCGGATTTGCCGCCGCAACCTGGCCCGCTCGTTCCCCAACCGTTGCTCGGTGTCAATCCGATCCCGCGAAGCGTTCACCCGGATGCGCTGTTCCAGCCGCCGCGCACTCGTCATCCCCAGCGCGTACCCGTACAGCCACACTTTCAACATCAGCGCCGGCGCGTACAACGCTCCTCCTTCTTCGCTGTAGGCCGCTTCGAACCGGCTCAGATCCAAGCGCTCCACTACCCGGTGCACGAAAAAACTCAAGTGCTCTTCAACCAACTCGTCCTTCACCCTGGGCGGCAACAGATAAGCTTGATCGGGGTTGTACGCCAGGAATCGTGACATACCTCCTTATTGCCTTACTTCTTCCCCGAATGCAAGTCAGTTCTCACGCACACACTGAAGCGCTGCGCCACCCAAAAGCAGAGCTTTTCGGCGCCTGTGAAAGCCGTGCGCCTTCTTGATGGGATCGCTCACCAAGAATTCTGCACGGGTGAGGACGCCGCGCCTACATCGCCGTTAGCGCCTGGTCGAGGTCGTCGATGATGTCCTCGACATTTTCGATTCCCACGGAGAGGCGCACCATGCCGTCGGTGATGCCAATCGCTCTTCTGCCCTTCTCGCCCAGGGCGGCGTGGGTCATGGTGGCGGGATGCGAGATGAGGGTCTCTACGCCACCGAGCGATTCGGCCAGCGAGCATACTCGGACTCTTCTCAACATCTTTTTGGCATTGGAAAGCGATCTAGTTTCGAAAGTGATCATCGAGCCGAAGCCGCTCATCTGAAGTTGCGCGAGTTCGTGTTGGGGGTGCTCAGGCAGGCCAGGATAAAAGACTTTTTTGACTTTCTTGTGTCGAGCCAGGAATTCCGCGACGAATCTGCCATTGCGATCGTGCTGCTCCATCCGTACCGCCAGGGTTTTGACGCCACGCAGGATCAGCCAGCACTCAAAGGGCGAAATAATCGCGCCTGCAGCCTTCTGCACGAACGCCAGCTTCTCGGATTGCTCCGGTTTGGTGCAGACCACGACTCCACCCAGGCCGTCGCTGTGTCCGTTGAGAAACTTTGTGGTGGAGTGCACCACCATGTCCGCGCCCAGCGCGATGGGCTGCTGGAAATATGGCGACATGAACGTGTTGTCGACGACCAGGTCTACTTTTTGGCGACGGCAGACCTGGCTGATGGCTTTGATATCGCTTAACGCCATCAGCGGGTTGGTGGGCGTTTCCACGTAAACCATGCGGGTATTTTTGCGGATGGTGCGCTCTACGTTGCGCACATCGGAGGTATCGACGTAGGTGAATTCGATCCCGTAGCCGGCGAGCACCTGATTGAAGAGCCTCGGAACCCCTCCGTAGAGATCGTTGCCGCAGACTACGTGGTCGCCTGACTTGAACATGGTGCAAATGGCGTTAATGGCCGCCATGCCGCTGGCGAAGGCACGAGCTGCGATTCCGCCTTCGAGGGCGGCGAGGTTTTCTTCCAGCCGAGTGCGGGTGGGATTGGAAACGCGGGCGTACTCATATCCTTTATTCTTACCCAGTTCCTGCTGGACGTAAGTGG
Organism: uncultured Acidobacteriota bacterium; assembly: GCA_963696025.1. Taxonomy (GTDB): domain Bacteria; phylum Acidobacteriota; class Terriglobia; order Terriglobales; family Acidobacteriaceae; genus JABCYV01. The sequence continues at coordinate 217,847 of CAVOII010000006.1, read as the reverse complement.
ACGTCGGATGGATAGGGGGCGAGATGGCGCCGGTTTCGGCGTCGGGTTCCTGGCCGACGTGAATGGCGCGAGTGGCGAAACCGGATGGCTTGTTCTTGTTCATGATTGAGGGAAAGGTATCAGTTGTCAGGCCTCAGGTGTCAGTCTCAGTTCGTCGTTGTCGGTTCCCGGTTCTCAGTTCTCAGTACTCAGCGCAAGGTTTTCCGGAGCTGATAAGTGCAGTCCTGTTCAGATTCCACCCTCAAAGATTCTCTTTGACAGATAGCGTTCGGCGGAGTCGGGGATCATGGTCACAACTCGCTTTCCGGGACCCAATCCGCGGGCCACCTTCAACGCTGCAAACACGTTGGCTCCGCCACTCGAACCGGAGAGCACGCCTTCGCGAGCAGCCAACTCTTTCACCATGCCGAAGGCGTCGACATCGGTCACCATTACGATTTCATCGCAAACGGAGCTGTCAAAGTTTTTGGGCATAAAACTCGAGCCGATGCCCTCCACTTTGTGTGGACCGGGCTTACCGCCACCGAGGATGGAGCCCTGGGTCTCTACTGCAATGGCAAGGGCGTGCGGCAGGCGCTCCTTTATATAGCGCGCAATACCGGTGAAACTACCGGCGGTGCCGACTCCGATCACTGCGGCGTCGATACGTCCGTCCATCTGCTCGAAAATTTCATGGGCGGTGGTCTGGTAATGAAATTCTGGGTTGGAAGGATTTTCGAACTGGGCAGCCATGTAGGCTTTGGGGTCGCTGGCCGCGAGTTCTTTGGCGCGTTTGATGGCTCCCTGCATGCCCTCGGCGTCTGGAGTGCGTGTGACCTCGGCGCCGAGGGCCCGCATGAGCATAACTTTTTCTTCGGAAAAACGCTCGGGAACAAACAGCGCGACTTTATAGCCGGAGTTTACACCGATCAGCGCCAGCCCGATGCCGGTGTTTCCGGCGGTTGCCTCGACGATGGTGCCACCGGGTTTCAGCAGGCCCTGCTCTTCAGCATGGCGAATGATGCCGATGGCGGCGCGATCTTTCACGCTTCCGCCCGGATTCAGATATTCCAGTTTGGCGTAAATCTCGGCGGAGTCTGGAGGGACCAATTTTTTCAACTGAAGCAGCGGAGTTTCGCCGACCAGTTGGGTAATGTCGTCGGCGACGCGGAGGCGCGTGCCCTCGATGGTCTTGGTTCGCACTCTACAGGGTACGGAAGCGAGGCGGAGGCGTCAATGAGCACACAGCATTCAGCCACCCGGCATTGAGCCAGCGAGTTGAGAATTGCCATCCAGCGACCGGGCGCTGAGGGCCGAATGCTGATGGCTGAGTGCTGTTTTTAGTTGCCGCCGCCGATGGATTGTTCCTGCCCGGCATAGTACCCGCTGCGCGTCCTGACGGTGAGTTTGCCATAGCCCTTGGCGTGCGCGTCCACGCGAATGGTGCGATAGCCGCCGGCGCTTCTCGGGGTCGTGGGTTTGTAACCGATAGTGTACTGGCTGCGAATATCGTGAGCCACAGTGCGGCTGATTTCGTCCACTTCACCGAGGGTGCGAGGCAGAAAGGCAATGCCTCCTGTGCGCTCTGCAAGCATTTTCAAGGCACGGCGCGCCCGCCGTTCGCGCTCTTCACCCAGCAGTCCGATGGCATAGATAGTGGGACCATTTTCTTCGGACAGACGCCGGACCGTGTCTTCCAGGGTCTCGCGGCTCTCGTTGTCTTCTCCGTCAGTGACGACCAGCAGGACTTTCTTCTGCAATTTTGCATTCTTCTTGAGGTAATCGTCCCAGGAGGCGACAAGTGCGTCATAGAGAGCGGTCCCGCCCCGGGCTTCGACCTTTTCCAGCGCTTCCTGCAACTTCTTAATATCCGAGGTAAAGTCCTGGTCGAGGTAATACTCGTCGTTGAAGTTAACGATGAAGACCTGGTCCTGGGGATTGCTGGCGCGGACCAGGTTCAGCGCCGCCTTGTTGACTCGGTCACGCTTTTCCCGCATGGAGCCGGAGTTGTCGATCACGATGCCTAAAGCGACGGGAATGTCTTCATGGCGAAAAGAAGTGATGGTCTGAGGCTTGCCGTCCTCGAGCACGGTGAATGCGCTTTTATCGAGATTGGTAACCAGGCGCTGCTTGTCGTCGACCACTGTGGCATGCAGAATGACTTCCTGCACCTGTTTGTGGAAAACGAAGCCACCAGCTTCGGGCGAAGGTGGTTGTTGCTCTTGGGCAGGCGCTTGTCCCTGGGCAGGTGCTTGCCCTTGCGAAGGCGCGGGTGCCTGCGCCGGCTGATTCGCGGGAGGCTTTGTGGTGGATGCGGGTTGCGCAGGAGAGGATTGCGGTGGTGCGGCAGGCGGAGGATTCTGGGGGGGCGCGTCCTGGGCCGGAGTTGCTAAGCTTGAAAAAAGCAGAACTAGCAGCAGGACCGGAACCCAATTACTGCGTAGGTGCATAGTATCCCGTTTTGGCATACACACGGAGTGGCGGAAGTCCTTTGGGAGGAATTAGCTTCACCTTTATTTTACGCCACTTGCCATCATGCGTCGGGTTATTTGGACGATATCCGAGGAGATATTGGTTGCGTAGCTCAATGCCTATTTTTGTGGCAACATCGCCGAGGTCGTTGGGGTTATCGATGGTAAAGGCGCGCCCGCCGGTCAGCTCGGTAACATCGGTCAACAGGGCTGGCCCCATTTGCTCTTCCGGGGTGGGCATGTACCGGTCATAAATTCCGATGGCGTAGATGAGTACGTCAGCTTCCTTCACTAGGGACTTGATCTCGCCCTCGGTATAGCGGCTGTGATTGTCGCCGCCGTCAGAGATGATGAGCAGCGATTTCTTGGGATACTTTGCCTGCCTCATCTTGCTGACGCCCAAATAGATGGCATCCAGCAGTGCGGTACGACCCTTGGGAACGGTGTAGATCAGTTTGCCCTGAATGTCTTCGACGGACTGGGTGAAGTCGGAAATCTCTTCCGGCTTGTCGGCGAAGGTAATCATGAAGAACTCATCCTGAGGATTCGCCGTCTTGAAGAACTCAACCACGGCTTCCCGCGCGCGTTCGATCTTGCTGCTCATGCTACCGCTCATGTCAAAGATGACGCCCAGGGATACGGGGGCGTCTTCGCTGGAGAAATGTTTGATCTCCTGCTGGTCCTTGCCTTCGAAGACGCTGAAGTTATCTTTATCAAGTCCGGTGACTAGGCGGTTCATAGGATCGGTGATGGTGACCGGGACGAGAACCAGATCCACGTCCACCTTGTATGGCTTGGTATGGGTCCTCAGCGCAGGATCGATGATTTCATTGGCTTTGGCAGGCGGCGGAGGCTCGATCCTGGGGTTGACGTGAACTTCGTCCGCGGGACTTTGTGCAAAGGCTGCGGGGAGCGGAGAAAATGAGACAGCAACGATTAAGAAAGTTGATAGCAGGACGGCGTTGGGTAACAGGAATGTTCTGCGGTTCCAGGGTTGGGCCGAGTGGAGGGTCCGGGCTTGGGTCAGGCAGCCAAGCGACCCGCGCCCTTGAAGGCGGGCCATAATTACCTCATTGACGGTGATGCTATCACAGCTTTTCAACCGGATTGTCACACTTTTTATTCCCTAATTTCTGATGGCAGCCATATGCAAAGGTTTGCCCGTTTGCCAGCTGGGCAAGGGTGCGATGCTTTAAGAAGGAGGCGAGCCGAAGGCGCGATTATTGCGTCGCAAAAAACAGGACGCCTCGCGCCGCTCTCCCAGGTCCTTCGCTGCGCAAAGGACGCTTGCTCAGGATGACAACCTAGTCGGGTTTTGGCTATGTCTCCCGATGACGGCGTGTTCCTGTACAATTTCAGGTCTCCCGGATATGGCTCACATTACACCCTTCCGCGCCCTACGTTATGACCCCGCCCGGGTTCATCTGTCCCAGGTGGTGACCCAGCCTTATGACAAAATCACCCCCGAAATGCAGGAGCGATATTACGCCGCGAGCCCTCACAACCTGGTACGCATCATCCTGGGAAAGCAGCAAGCCAACGACCACGCCGGTGAGACTACGTACACTCGTGCGGCGGAATTCTTCCGCGACTGGCGCCGTCAGGGCGTTCTTCTGCAAGATAGCGAGCCAGCGTTGTATGTCTATGCTCAACGTTTTACAGCTCCCGGAGGAAAGGCTGAACTGGAGAGGCGCGGCTTCATCGCACTAGGGCGCATTGAGGAATATTCCGCGGGCACTGTTTTCCGCCACGAGCAGACCCTGGCAAAGCCTAAGGCCGACCGCTTCGAACTATTACGGGCGACACGGGCCCACTTTGGGCAAATCTTCATGCTGTACACCGATCCGGCGGGCGAAATCGACAGACTTCTGACTTCAGGTACAGGTGCCGACGTCGAGATCCGAGATGAATATGGTGTGCTACATCGGGTCTGGAGGATGACCGATCCCGCTTTGATCGATCAGGTCCGCGGCAAGATGCGCGATAAGAAACTGGTGATTGCGGATGGCCACCATCGCTACGAGACGGCCCTCAACTATCGCAACGAGCGGAGGGCCATGGTGGCTGCCGCTGCGGCGGGGGGAGTTTCGCGGGAGCATTCGTCAGAAAAGATCTTGGCTCGCCAAGCCCGGGCGGAGGATGCGCCGTACGATCTGGCCATGATGACTTTCGTTCCGATGGAGAGTCCGGGACTGGTTATCCTGCCCACGCATCGCGTGGTGCATGGTCTGTCGTCCTTTTCTGTAGATAGTTTCCGGGAGAAAGCGGGCCCTTACTTCAGCGTGGAGGAAGTTGATACCTCTATCGACGCGGCGCGCGCCAGCATTATTCTGCGGGAAGGCGGACGCTCGGGTACGTCGGTGCTGGCGGTGACTGCTGACCGCGTCTTTCTGCTCGACCGCCCGAAGCCACTTTCGTACAACCTGCTGGCCGGGTTGTCGCTACGCCAGCAATCGCTCGACGTGGTTCAGCTTCACAAAATTCTTCTGGAGAGCGTGCTGGGAATTTCCGAGGAAGAGATCCGGGAGCAACAGAACATTCGCTACGTTCGCGATACCGATGAGGCACTCGCTCAAGTGAGAACTGGAGCGGCGGATGTAGCATTTCTCACTAACCCCGTACGCATGCAGGAGGTGCGAGAGATTGCCCTGGCGGGCGAAGTGATGCCACAAAAATCCACGGACTTTTATCCCAAACTGCTCAGCGGCTTGACGATTTATGCCCTGGAGTAGGCGTCTTTATCGCGCTCACGGTTTCTTTGCCTTTTTCGGCATCTTCGTGATCATCGCTATCCTAGTCTTTGTCTTTATCTTTGTCTCCGCGTCGTTCCTTCATTCCACGGCCGCAGAGGAGAAGAAGATTTCCGTTTACTCCAGGGCAGCCAACTACGTTCTGCCCATCACCGAGCGCAACGGCCGGGACTACGTGGGTTTGTTGGAGATTCTCGATCCGCTGGGGACGGTGAACGTCAAGACGGATGGGCTGCACTGGAAGCTGCGTTATAAAGATGTGGTGGCGGAGTTCACTGCTGGCGAGACGCGGGCCCGGATTCAGGGCCGGGAATTTGATCTCGCTTCCAGCTTTCTGCTGGAAAACGGGCGTGGTCTGGTGCCGCTGGCTTCACTGAAAACTCTTTTGCCACGGTTCTTAGCGACGTCAGTTGAGTTTCATGAAACTTCCCGCCGCCTGTTCATCGGAAATGTGGCTGTGCACTTCACGGCGCAGATCAATAAAACAACTCCTCCGGCACTGGTGATGAACTTCAGTTCTCCGGTGAATCCGATGATCGCCACCGAGCCGGGAAAGTTGCGAATGGTGTTCACGCATGAACCGCTGGTTCCCCCGGGCTCGCGGACGCTGACTTTCGACAGCAGCCTGATTCCTTCCGCAAGTTTCGACGAAAATAACGGCGCTGCCGAGATCGCGGTCACCGGAAGTGCGCCGCTGTTGGCTAGCTTCAGCAACGACGGCCGCACGATCACGATTGCCCCCGCGCCACAGACCGCGGCCCAGGCTCCTCCCACTCAGACTTCAAGCCCACCAGGAACCCCGGCGGCGAATCCGCCAACAGTTCAGCCGGGAAGCGCCGCGCCAGCGCCGGTGATTGAGCAGCCGGTTCCATATTTCGCGGTGGTGGATGCCAGCCACGGAGGCGAGGAGCGCGGGGCGGCTCTCACCGACCAATTGGCGGAGAAAGATGTGACCCTAGCCTTTGCCCGCCGGCTGCGTCAGGCGCTTGACGACCGGGGTCTGAACACCCTGGTGCTGCGCGATGGTGATATCACGCTCACTCTGGACCAACGTGCCAGCCTGACGAATATTGCCCATCCCAAGGTCTACATCTGTGTTCACGCCGCCTCGCTGGGTACCGGAGTGCGCCTGTACACGGCTCTGCTTCCGCAAGGCGGCGGCGACCGCGGACCTTTCCTCGACTGGGATACGGCCCAGGCAGGATTTCGTTTTGCCAGCCAGAGCGTCGAGGCCAGCCTCTCCGCCGAGTTTGGGAACCGCCAAGTTCCGGTCCGCACCTTGATGGCGCCTTTGCGACCGTTAAACAATATCGCCGCACCGGCGGTTGCGATCGAAATCGCTCCTCCGGCGAGAGGAATTTCCGAAATAAACACTGCAGCCTATCAGCAACTGGTTGCGGAGGCAGTCGCCGCGGGAGTTGCCGCGGTGCGTGACAAACTGGGAGCTGCACGGTGATCCCACGCCACCTACTCATCGGCGTGGCCGCGATGGTGGTGGTTGTATTGGGAATGAGCGCTTATGTTTGGCGGATGCGCGGCCGAGTGGAGCAGGTGGAGGCCCCCACAGTTGATACTCGGCCTGTGGCGCCGCCAGTCTCGGGACCGAGTGAACAGGTTACCCTGTACATTGCTTATGACGAGCCAGGCGTCTTACGCGCCGAGGCAAGTCGTATCCCCCTGCCAACAGGGCGGCAAGAGCGTGCGCAGGAATTGCTGCGAGCGCTGATCGGTCGGTACCTCGATACGTCTTCCTCCCATCCGCTGGGGCCGGGGGCAGAAATCCGCGAGGTTTATCTGGTGGACCCAGGTTTGGCTGTGATCGACGCGAACGCTGCATTCGCCAACACTCATCGTTCTGGAGTGCTGGTGGAGCAGCTCACAGTGGCTTCACTGGTGGAGACGCTTTCCGCCAACATTCCTGGGATTACGCGGGTGAAAATTCTGGTGGATGGCAAGCAGCGCGATACGTTGGCAGGTCATGCCGACCTGACCGGGTTCTACGATGTGTCCGCAGTGAATGAGCTTGCGTCGCAGATGCGATAGGTAGCACTGTGGCGATACGCGCAAGGTTCCTCTGTTCGCCTGAAAAACGGCTACGCTTGGGATGACACCGTGTAAGTTGGCGCGGGGAGTTAGGATCCCCGGCCGGTTCGAACGGTTGCGCGACTCTTGCTACAATCGCGACTTATGTTCTATCGCTCCGACAATCGCGCGCCCGATCAGATGCGGCCGGTGAACATCCTGCCGAACTTTATCAGCACAGCGGAAGGTTCGGCTCTGATCGAACTGGGCAACACGCGGGTGATATGCACTGCGTCGATCGAAGAGATTGTTCCGCAATTTATGCGCAATAGCGGCAAGGGCTGGATTTCGAGCGAGTACGCCATGCTGCCGCGTTCCACTCTGACTCGCACTGCGCGCGAGGTGAACAAAGGCCGGCCGAGCGGGCGTACGCATGAGATTCAGCGGCTGATCGGACGCTCGCTGCGCGCCGTCACCGATCTTGAACGGCTGGGTGAACGCACGATCTGGATTGATTGCGACGTCATTCAGGCGGATGGCGGGACGCGCACCGCGTCCATCACTGGCGCTTTTGTGGCTCTTGGCTTGGCGCTGGAAAAGTTGGTGGAGGCTGGGACGCTGACGTCGGTTCCGCTCCGCGATTTTGTGGCGGCGGTGAGCGTGGGGATGGTGGATGGCGAAATTCTGCTTGATCTCTGCTATGAAGAAGATTCTGGCGCCGATGTGGACATGAATTTCGTCATGACCGCCGGATACAAGTTCGTCGAAGTGCAAGCCACGGCGGAGCATCAGGTATTCGACGAGCCGCAGCTTGGAAGGATGATCGGGCTGGCCCGCCAGGGAGTGCAGTCGCTGATCGCCAAGCAGCAGGCAATTCTGGGGATGCTGACGTTGAGGCAGTAGGTGGTGAGCGGCCACGGATCTCCAGAGATGCACTGAGTGAGATCGGGATGGGTGGCATGATTCCTTGTAATCCCACCTTTGCAAAAAGCGCAAAGATGGGCCACCCGGCCGGAGGCCGTTACTTCACGGTAAAGGGGGCCGACGCGGTCACATTCTCCCATTCGACGAGCAGTTTTCCCTTGGCGCCGCCGGCGCCCGACAGCGTGATCTTGAGGGTCTCGACCGGAGATGACGGCTTGTCCATGGTGAGCGAAGTGCGGCCCAGTTCGGTGGCCGGATCATCGGTGGTGCTGCCTTCGCGAATGCCGTCCGGTGAGACCCCGACGCCCCAGATGTGGCGGGCGCCGTCCATCAGGGTTTTATTGACGATCAGCTTCCACTGGCCGTTGTCGAGGTCGGCGTACAGGGTGTAGTCGCCCTTGGGAATGGCGAGGCCATTCAGGTCGAGGTCGGCGTCGGTGTGCAGAACAGTCGCATAATCGGCGCCCAGACGCCATACCTTGCCATAAGGCTGGAGCGCGCCGGCGCCGCCGAAAATGTGGCGACCCCTGACGGAGGGGGCGTGGTAGTAGATCCAAATGTTCTTGCCGTTGACGGTGACGCTGGTTTCGGCGCCAGGGCTGAGGGTGTTCTTAGTGGCCAGGTCTTCCTTCTTCACCTGGGCGACGGGCAGCATCAAGCCGCTTAACAAAAGAGCACCCAATAGGATTCGTTTCATTTCCGATGTCGTTCGTTTATCTCGGGAGTATACAACGCGCGCCGCGGCCGCTCCCGCAGGGCTTACAAGTGGAAACGGCGCCCGCCAGTCGCCCGATTGATCCAGGAGGCGGGGATCAAGGCGCACAAAGCGACGGCTGCGCCGTGAGTGCTAGTGGAAAGTTCGTGGTCGTTGACAACGCAACCAAGCAGGTAATCCAGGTCTCCGGTCCTGGGTTTCTTCCAAATCACATGGCACCATGAGAAACGATCTAGAACAAATCGAGTCAATCGCTCGCGCTGCCTCTGGGAAAACCATCGGCAACGAGTTGGCGTTCACTTTTCCAGAGGTGTCGGGGGCGATTAGGCGGTGTACAGAAAACGAAATCGCCGTCTTAGGCGTGGAGGTTTTCGAAGTACGCCCAACGGGATACCTCACGAAGAAGTTATCGGATTACGATCAACACGTGGGAACCGGGCCAAAACAGCAAGCGGGCTGGGCAGGTTACGTCAAAGCCAACAATCTTCTTGCGAAAGAGTTCGTCAAACTGCATCCGACTGGCGATGACCACATGTACGTCCTAACTACCGCCTCATGGAGAGAGTTTCAGGAGATGAAATAGGCCCGCACGATTCGACCACATCTCGATGCTGGATCGCGCCGAATATCTCTACTTGCGTCACATCTCCGAGCCGCGGGCGGGTGGCCCGGGCCCGCCTTTCGCGGTTTTCGAAAAGCGGGTTTCCCATCGCTTCCCTCCGTTCCCCCATGGTTTACAATTAACGCGAATTGGGACTCATCAGGAGGAATTCATGAAGCTCACACCCGGAAAATTGGCTGGCCTCAAAAAAGTTTCCAATGAACGCGGCGTGATCGCTGCGGCTGCAATGGACCAGCGCGGCTCGCTGCAGAAATCCCTAGCCAAAGAAAAAGGGTCGGAAGTCGGCGACGCCATGATGGAAGAGTTCAAGATACTGGTCACGGAAGTGCTCACTCCGCACGCAAGCGCAATTCTGCTCGATCCAGAGTGGGGACTGCCTGCTTCCAAGCGGCGCGCCAAGAATGCTGGACTGCTGCTTGCTTATGAGAAGACGGGATACGACAAGACTGGGCCGGGGCGCTTGCCCGATCTGCTGGATCATTGGTCGGCTCGCCGACTCAAGGAGGCTGGAGCCGATTGCGTCAAGATCCTACTTTACTATTCGCCGCTTGATCCCAAGGGTATCAACGACCGCAAGCATGCCTGGGTGGAACGCATAGGCGATGAGTGCCGCGCTAATGACATTCCTTTCTTTCTGGAGTTCGTGGGTTATGAAGAGGGAGTCGACGAGAAAGCGTTGGAGTACGCGAAGAAGAAGCCGCAGATTGTGATCGAGAGCATGAAGGAATTCAGCAAACAACGGTATGGAGTGGATGTTCTGAAGGTGGAAGTCCCGGTGAACATGAAGTATGTGGAGGACGCGAAAGCGTACGGTGGGGAAAAAGCTTACGGCAAGCAAGAAGCGATGGAGTTCTTTCGCAAGGCCGCGAGCGTGGTCAGCAAGCCGTTTATTTATCTTTCGGCAGGCGTGAGCAATTCCGAGTTCACCGAGTCACTTGAACTGGCGGCGGAAGCGGGAGTGAAGTTCAATGGCGTTCTGTGCGGCAGGGCTACGTGGAAGAATGGCATTCCGGTGTATGCCAAACAAGGGGCGGAAGCTTTTCGCAAGTGGCTGCAGGACGAAGGTGTGAAGAATATTACTAATGTGAATGAGCGCCTGAAAGCAGCTACGTCGTGGTACTCGATCTATGAGGGCGAACCGGCGATGGTGGGCGCGTAATTCTTCAAGGCTGCCTGGTGGGCGATTGTCCGCGCGTTAGCTGCACTGGCGACGGTTCCTGCAGCTTCCTGGTGGGTGGTTCCCAACTTTCGCGATCTGACGATCAAAACCCGCGAAACTCACGGGCTCACCCCTCCCATGCTGACGACCTCGTATTTCAAAGGTCCGCGTGAGCGCATCGAGCACCGTTCTGAGGTTGCGCCAAGAGATTTCGGGCCGGGCAGCGTCAGTATTATGCAGTGCGATCAGAGAACAATTATTCATCTGAGTCCTCGCACCCGGACTTATTTCTCATTAAACGGCGGCGCAGACCATATACGGATTGAGCACCACATCTCTAAGCAACGGCCAACCGGCCCCGAAGTCACGGTTACGATAAATTCGGTCGATACTGGCGAGCGGTGTCAAGAGGCAAGCTACGAAGCTCGCCACATCAAGACGACGATCACCGTTGATCCCAGTAAGGGCGCTGTTACCAAGGCTGGCAAGACCGAAATTGACGGCTGGTACCTGGATCTACCAGGAGTGAACTGTCGTGGAGATGCACCAGGTGCCCTTGCCCTCTCGGGGTTTGCCCCAGGACTGCTGATCGCGCATCCAGACCCACGCCACGATCACATCGTCTTCAAGCAGGTCGGGACTGCACCACGTGGGCTTGCCATTGAGGAGAAGTCTACGCAAAGAACGGCGGGAAACGTATTTGTAAACAGAACGGAATTGGTTGACATTTCCGAAGAGGTGCTGGACGAATCGTTGTTCGAAATACCCGCAGATTACTCTCCCGCCTCGCCCGAGCACACGATTTCGCCAGTAGATTCAGAGAACACACACTGAGTAAGAGTCAAGACTTTCTTTGGCGAAGGTAACTGCCGGCATCGCTACTTGCCTGATACACATAATTGTGAGATATTTACACACGGGTGATTCCCCATGCGGACCAACATCGAGATCGACAACCGTTTGATGCGCCAGGCGATGCGGGGTAGCGGCGCTCGCACCAAGAGGGCGACGGTCGAGGCCGGTTTAAGGTTGCTGGTCGACACCCACGCCCAGACGGCCATCCGGAGGCTCCGGGGCAAGGTGCGCTGGGAGGGAAATCTAAGCAAGTCACGGCGCGGGCGAGTCCAAGAGTAGGCGGTACATGGTCATCGTCGATACGACGGTGTGGATTGACTATCTCGGAGGCGAACTAACTCCTCAAACAGGCTGGCTTGATCGAGAATTGCAGAATCAGCGGCTGGGGTTGACCGATGTGATCCTCTGCGAAGTTTTGCAGGGGATTCGAGGGCAGGCCGCCTTTAGGCGGGTCCGTGATCACCTCCTGAAATTCGAGGTGTTCCCTACCGGCGGCACCGACCTCGCAATTGCCGCAGCCCAAAATTACAGAACCTTACGCCAACGCGGCTACACCGTTCGCAAGACTATCGATTGTTGGATTGCTACTTTCTGTCTAACCTCTGGGCACACGCTCCTGCAGCGCGACCGCGACTTCGATGCGTTCGAGAGGGTGCTGGGGCTGCAAGTGGTGCATCCCTAGGCCGCCGAGCTTTGCGCAGTAGGGCGGACAGGTGCGTCCGCCCTATCTGAGCCGCCAATTGTTACAACCGAATGAAAGTCTGGAGCCTTCGCGACTTTTGCTCACGCACTGTGTTTGTGGCGTGTTAGAAGGTAACAGGCAATGCGTTTCGCCGTTGGGGCGCCCCAGCATGGACTAAAATCCGCACGCTGCATTTGCATTGTGGCCTCGGTGCAAGGGCGGACTAATTCTGAGGCTTGAATCTGTTTGCATTCGGTTGACAGGGATCACGGGCAGGAGATGACAGGTGCCTTGCGCCTGCGTCGAGTCCAGTTACTATTTCCGGCAGATAAGGAGAATGGTCGTGAAATCCACCTGCAGGGTCTTATTACTTCTTGTCGCCGGACTGGTTGCGGTTTCCGCCCAAGCCCAGTACGGCATCACTCCAATCAAGCACGTGATAGTGATCTTTCAGGAGAATCGCACGCCCGACAATCTGTTTCAGGGATTGTGCACCGCGAACGGCGGAGTGCCGGGATGTACGCCGACGGGCACGGCGGGGACCTACGATATTGCATCGACCTATATGGATGCCGCCGGCCAGACCATACCCCTAACGCCTGTCGGGCTGGCCACCAACTTTGATCTGGACCACAGCCACGGCGGACCAAAGCTGAACGGAACTATCAGTGGGTGGGATTTCCAGTACAAGAATCAGGGAATCAGCGGCAAACTTGGGGTCAACGTTCCGGCGGGCTGCGGTGCAAATATCTTTGGCTGCGTGGTTCCGGCGAACAATTATTCGCAGTTCATGTATGTCTATAACTCGCCGGTAACGAACAGCAACGGCAGCAAAGGTGGCCTTCTCGACCCCTATCTCACGATGGCGACGACCTATGGATGGGCAAACCGGATGTATCAGACCAACCAAGGCCCGAGTTATCCCGCGCATCAGTATATTTTTGGCGCCACCTCTGCGCCCACTGCGGGAGACGACGCGGCGGGTATCTTTGTCGCAGAGAACGCCCCAGGTAACTATGGCTGCGGCTCAGGAGAATCAGTACAACTGATCAGGCCAATTGGGAACGCCACGCCACCTTTTGGCACCGAGACCCCCGGTGACTTAACGCCTGAATGCTTTACGCGAAATGCTATGGATTACCTGTTTAACCTCGCTAATCCTAAAATCACTTGGACCTACTATGCCGAAGGGCAGACTAGCCTGTGGGTTGCACCTAACTCGCTCTCGAATATCTGCCTACCTTTGTTTGGCGTATGCACAGGGCCAGACTGGACGAAAGGCGAATCGAACGGCTACGTCGACACGCAACCGCCCGATGTCTTGAACGACATCGGCAACTGCACTCTCTCGCAGGTAAGCTGGGTCACGCCTGCCGGGCAATATTCGGACCACCCCATCAACAGCGGCCAGGGGCCATCGTGGGTGGCGGCCATCGTCAATGCCATCGGGAATAACACAACTTGCGACGGAGATACTGGATACTGGAAGGATACCGTTATATTTATTACCTGGGACGATTGGGGAGGCTGGTATGACCACGTGCGGCCGGTGTTCCAGAGCGGCTCGAACCAGAACGACTATCAACTCGGCTTCCGCGTGCCGCTGTTGGTGGTTTCGGCCTACTCGACCAAGGTCGGCTACATCAGCAACCGCGAATACGATTTTGGCAGCATTGTCAAGGGCATCGAGGGTATTTTTGGCCTCGGCAATCTCGGCTTTGCCGACGCGCGAGCGACGAACGATCTCCACGACTTCTTCGATTTTCATCGAGCCCCAACTGCGTACAAAACGATTCCGGCTCCGCTGACCGGAAGCTTCTTCACCAAGACCGCCACCAGTGAGGTAGATCCTCCGGACACCGATTAGTGCAAGGTTGTTGCGAGTTGTTTGGAAGGTTGGCAGGCCACTTCGACCAGGCGAGGGTAAGTTAGCGCTTCGGGAGCTGTTCTCACGTGGTATAGCGGATGGCTGGCCGCTGGGTTCACTCCCATTCAATCGTTCCAGGGGGCTTCGAGGTTACGTCGTAGACCACGCGGTTCACGCCTTTCACTTCATTCACAATTCGACTCGAGATCGACTTCAGGACTTCGTGTGGCAGCGGCACCCATTCGGCGGTCATGCCGTCTTCAGAGTGCACGGCGCGAACCGCGCAGGTATAAGCGTAAGTCCGCTGGTCGCCCATCACACCCACGGACATCACCGGCAGCAGCGCGGCGAATGACTGCCAGATTTTTGTGTACAGGCCGGCCTGTTTGATTTCGGTGACGACGATGTCGTCGCACTCGCGCAGGATGGTCAGCCGCTCGGGTGTGACTTCGCCGACGATGCGCACGGCCAAACCCGGTCCGGGAAAAGGCTGACGCAGCAGGATTTCTTCCGGCATGCCAAGATCGCGGCCAATTTTGCGGACTTCGTCTTTGAAGAGCTCTTTCAGGGGCTCGACCAACTTCAGTTTCATTTTTTCCGGCAGTCCGCCGACGTTGTGGTGTGACTTGATGACCTGCGAAGGGCCGCGCACGGAACGGGATTCGATGACGTCGGGATAGAGCGTGCCCTGGACCAACCAGACTTTTTCTAAAACCGCCGGCGTCTCTGTTCCCAGCCCAGCTCCCGGGAGGCCTGCTGACTCCAGGATGCGGCGCGCTTCTTCTTCGAATATCGCAATGAACTCGTTGCCAATGATTTTGCGCTTGGTCTCGGGATCGGTAACACCCTTGAGCTTGGCGAGAAAGCGATCGGTTGCATCAACAGCGATCACGCGGAGACCGAGCTTGTCGCGGAGATTCTGCTGAACTTTTTCAAATTCGTTTTTGCGCAGCACTCCGTTGTTCACAAACACGGAGGTCAGGCGCGAATTACCTTTCTTGTCACGCAGAGCACGATCTACCAGCGTGGCGGCAACGGCTGAGTCTACGCCTCCGGAGAGTGCGCAGAGGGCGCGACCATCGCCTACAGTCTGGCGCACGTTGGCGATGGTGGCATCGATGAAGTGCTGCGGAGTCCAGGTAGGTTTGGCGCCGCAAATGACCAAGGCAAAGTTGCGCAGAATCGCAGTGCCCGATTGGGTGTGGTGGACCTCGGGATGAAACTGCACCGCCCACATCTTTTTCTCTGGGGCCTCGATGGCGGCGACGGCGTTGGGCGAACTCGCCACCAGGTGGAAGCCTGGTGGAAGTTCGACGGCCTCGTCGCCGTGGGACATCCAGACCGAAAGCTTTGCTGGCAAGCCGCTAAACAGGCACGATCCACCCTGCACTTCAACGTTAGCGTGTCCGTATTCGCGCTTGTCGGCGGCGCGCACTTTGCCTCCGAGCGAATGAACCATATATTGCAGCCCATAGCAGATGCCAAGCACGGGTAGACCCGTTCCGAAGATTCGCGGGTCCGCGACCGGGGCGTCGGAGTCGTAGACGGAAGAAGGGCCGCCCGACAGAATGATTCCTACAGGCGAATAGCTGCGGATTTCATCCAGGCTGGCGTTGCAGGGCAGGACGACAGAAAAAACATTCTGTTCGCGGATGCGGCGCGCGATGAGTTGGGAATACTGCGCGCCAAAGTCGAGGACGACGATGGATTCGGTTTCCACGGATGAGTTTCGCAGATTGGTGGGAGGGTGTAAAGAGGGAGAGTGGCTAGGCGGTAGTGCTGCAGTTTATCCTTTAGTTGCCGTTGCGATGGGCGCGAGATCCACTTCGACTTCGCTCAGGGCAGGCTCTCTCTCCGCCTGAAGGACGGCTGCGCTCGGGATGACGCCGATTCAGCCTTCCTGCGGCCGTAGCACGATAGTGCCCTTTCTACGTGCAAGCCCTTCCGGTAAACTCATAGTACGTGCGGGGCATAGGCGCGTCAGCCTACTGCTGCCGCCATCCTCAACTTGGACCCCGAGTTTCGGAGTAACCGGGCGATCCACAAGATAGCGCCAGATCGGGAGCCAATTGCGGCACCTGTCATTTGTCACAAATAAGACTCCAGGCAAGAGATAATCAGAAATGCAGCAGCGCACTGTGAAGTGGTTTGACGCTGACGAACCTCTGAGTTCGGAAGCAAAGGTTCGGGCCAAGTCCGAACCCGAGCTCAAACTGCTGCTGGAAGTAGAACCAGCCCACCGCGTCTTCCTAGACAACCTGGCCGAGACATTCTTGCGGCGGTTGCCGCCCCCGGCAGTTCCTTCGTCCAAATTAGGGCGTTTCTGGGGCGACGTATTTATTCCCTCTCGAGTGCCCTGGTCGTCGTTCTTGGAGTCAATGCTGTGGCACAGTCTGGTGATTGCGGCGATATGCCTGGCCCCAAGCTGGATGCCGAAAGAACGGGTCCGGCAGCGGAGCGTCTTCCGGAATTCGTCACCAATCTACTACACGCCATCGAAGTCCTTTTCGGCGGCAAGGAGCAGTCCGCCGCGCTCTCATACGCGGGCAAAGACGCAAAGTCCGTCAGCAGAGCAGAAGGCAATGGTGGTGCCGAGGGAGCACCATGGCATCGTAACGCCGCCCGACCTCAAGCAGGTTTTGGCAGCGGCGCGGCCGAATCTGGGAGCGCCCAATCCGACCCTGCCTGCGGTGCCCCTGTCTGCCACTGAACGCTCGCGACTCACGGTACCAGCGGGACCGACTGCGGTGGTCGCGCCTGCGCCGGGCGTCAATCAAGTGATGACAGGTCGGGCTGGACTGCCGCAAGCTTCTGCGGTTGGGCCGCCACCAAGCGTCAATCAAATGATGTCCGGGAGGCAAGGGACGGCAGGAAGGAGTGGCCTACCACAGGCTTCGGTGGTTCGCCCGCCACCTGACGTTGCGGCGGTTTCCGGGCGACGTGGAATAGCTGGGCTTGGGACGGGTGCGACGGCGGGCGCGGGCGTAATCGCGCCGCCTCCTAACGTGCCAACGGGAATGCGCCGAGGCGGAGACGTCAACATCGGCCACTCTGGGGTGGTCGGACCTGCACCCCGGTTGCCCATGCATGAGCAGTCGGCCGGTTCGGGACTGACATACACGATGCTAGGCAACAACAGCGGTGGTGGTTCGCAAGTAGTGCCCCCACCACCATCAGTTGACGGAACTGGGATTCCTGATGGACATGCACGTGCCAACTCACTGTCGAGTACTGGCGCGAAGATTGTGCCGCCCGCACCGTCAGTTGAGGGTGGGATCTCAGGGGGGCGTGGGAGCTCGTTGGCCGGGACTGGTTTGAAAGTTGTCCCGCCGGCACCGACGGTTGAGAGTGCGGGGATCTCTTCAGGGCGTGGACTTGGGAGTTCGTTGTCCGGCAGTGGTTCAAAAGTCGTCCCACCCGCTCCCTCAGTTGACGGCACCGGCTTTGGTGGGCGTGGAAGTGGCAACTCGCTGTCCAATGGAGGTTTGAAAGTGGTGCGTCCGGCTCCGTCGGTTGAGAGTGCGGGAATCCCTAACGGACGCGGACGTGGAAGCTCACTGTCTGGCGGTTCGCAAGTGGTGCCGCCGCCCCCTTCGGTTGACGGTGCAGGCGGCTCCGGCGGAACGGGACGTGGGAATTCTTTGTATGGCGGCGGGTCAGGGGTAGTGCCGCCTCCGCCCATAGTTGATGGCGCAGGAAACGGGACGGGAGGCGGACGCGCAGGCTTGATGGCTAGTGCGGGATCGCAAGCGGCGCTGCCTCCGCAACTCTTGCCCGGTGAGGAGGCAGGTTACGGTTACGCTGGGTCTGCAGACCATCCGGCGGCGCCGAGCCGTGATCCGCGGGCTGGAATGTCACCATCGGCTGTCACCGACCAGGCTGCGGCCCAGGAAATGCCGTTGCGATTGATCGGGTTAGCGCTGGCCTTGCCAAGGTCGTCGTATTTCTCCAACTATGAAGTTTTCCTTGCGGAAATACGGCAGGGCAAGGAAGCAACCCAACTGGTAAAGCTGGTTTACACTTATCTTCCTTATCAGCGCAGGCTGTCGGAGTATGTGCAAAGCAATGCGCGAGTGTATAAGCTTCGCGTCAGGAGGGATGCGACCTGCGACGAAAGCATACTGCAGATGAGCCAGCCTGAACCCGATCCACCGGGGGACGAGCCGTCGTCATCTGATCCGCCAACTGTTCCCCCAGCGGCTCCCGCAGCCGTGCCTCCGGAACTGAGTTCCTTCGACCAAAAAACCGTGCTGCCCTGCTATCGGACCACCGCGGATGACTACAGGAACGCACTGCAGCGGCCCCACTGAAGAGTCGTATTTGTAATATGCTTCGCAGCAAGTGAGGTCGATGCCATGCAACTCCGATTCTTCTTGGGAGCTTAGGCGGTCAACTGGTCGCACTCGGCACGTCACTCAGAATCAGATCATCGGGATCAACGCTCTCTCGGGCCTGAGCTGTGTTGGCAGAAAACTGACTCTGATCAGACGGAGGAAGCGAGGTCGCTGGCGATGCCACCGGCACATCGGGCTGCTCGACAATCGTTACATACGCTGCCAGGCGTCCCACATAAAGGAAATCAACCGCCCCGAAGTACAAGAACGTCACCAGCAGGACGCCGCCGAATACCGCACTCGCAGGAATTACTCCCGCAAAGGCCAAGGGAAATGCGACTGCGGAAGTGGCGATCAAGAAAACCACCAGATGAGCCAGGCCGAACCATGTGCTTGCCGCTGCGATGGGTCCGAGGCGAGTGCGGCAAAGATCGACTGCAGAGGCAAGAGCGCCGAAGGTGTCCTGACCACCGGCAATTGTGAACACCGCTGCGAGAGAAAGAAACCAGTTCACCACTAACCAGGCCAACCCCACCAAGGTGAATAAGAAGAATGCGACCAGCATGGCAGCTGCGGGCGATGGGTCGCTATCGGGGGACGCGAATCGGGCCAGAAGAATGGCTCCGAGAAACCCAAGGGCGGCTGCGATGGTGGTTCCGGCGCGGAGAAAGTTCAGTCCGATCAGCGCGCCGGGGCGCGACTTGCGCTCCACTCCCAGCCCACGGTCCACACTAGCTGCGTCGTCTTGGCGGAGATATTCCAGAAGCGCTTTGACGGTGGCAGCGCGTGCGAGTGAAGCGATAGCCATCCACGCGAGTGCCAAGGCAAGGGTGAGGACGAGAGTCGCCAACACCGCCCGCAACGCGCTGCCACGAAGAATGTGATCGACTGCGCGCGCGACCAGAACTGGCTGCCCGGTCCGCAATAAAAATAATTCGCCTGAGGTGACGGGCAGGGTGTCCAGATATTCCACAGCTGAAAACGCAAATAGCAGAGCAGCGGCCATGGCGAAGCTCCAGCGCCATGCCACCTCCGCCAATCCGAGCGAGGGCTGACGGAACATGGTTCGAAAGCCTTCGAGGGTGGGGGAGCGCAGCTTCATGTGTGGCTAGGATAACCGATGCGGTGTGTGACTCCCACCTTTCGTAAAAGGCGCGAAGGACGGGACACCGGCGATTGGGTGCTGTCGGGAAAATTAAAAACTCAAGGATTACGCCGATCCAGCCGATGAGACCTGAAGAGGGCTAACTGTACGGCTTGGGGAAGGCCGTCTGGAAGACGAGGTTTCCATTTGAAAAAAACACCGTGCTCCTGGTTGAGGACAGCAAGGTCCAAAAACTGGCATATGAAAGGATTTTGCACAAGGGCGGGCACCTTGTGATTAACGCCGGCGACGGCGAAGAAGCGGTGCGGGTCGCCCAGGAGAAATGCCCGGACCTCATCCTGCTTGACATGCTGTTGCCCAAGTTAAGCGGGCCGGAGGTGCTGCGTGCACTGAAACAGGATCCCACTACGGCACGGATTCCGGTCATGGTGCTCAGCGGACTTCCCCAATGCAACGAAGCCAAACTGAGGCTCGAAGGGGCGGCGAGCTACTTCGAGAAGTCGCGGCTGGTTGACAGCGTGTCGGGCGAGGCATCGTTTCTGGAAATGATTTCGAAAGCTCTTCGCAAGTCGAGCGAGGCCAAGGCATTGGCGGCCGGAACCTAGCTTGGCGAAGCGTGATGGGGAAAGGAATGGGGCACAGCCAGAAACGCACTTTGATCGGCAGGCTTGCCTACCTTAAGAACTGAGGAGTTGGTTCTTGTGAAAAATCAGATCGGGGCGACAGTCACGAAAGATGATGTTGGGTGCCTAACGAAGCTTGCGCGTTTGTGTTTCGTTTCTGTCCTCGTAGTGGTGACTACGTGCGCTGAGAGTTCGAGTGACACGCAGTTGATTGGGGTCGGTGGAACCTTTCCTTTGCCCGTCTATACCGCGTGGTTTGCATTACGAAATGACTCACCCCGGCTGCCGGTTTCGCTACTTGCCATCGGGCTCAGGGGTAGGTGTAGATCAAGTAAGCTCCGGTGCAGCCGATTTCGGTGGTACCGATGCCCCGATGACGGACCGGGAAATGGCCAGCGCCAAAATCAAAGTGTTGCATTTCCCGAGCGTCCTGGGCGCTGCGATCCCAATCTACAATCTTCCGGGAGTGAACCAAGCCCTGGATTTTACGCCGCAGGTTCTGTCCGGAATATTCCTTGGCACGATCAAGAAATGGAATCATCCGGCTATTTTGGCAGCTAACCCGAAAGTCGTGCTGCCTGAAGCCGAAATCGTCGTGGTGCATCGAGATCGGGCCAGCGGCACGACCCATATCTGGACCGACTATCTGAGCAAGGTCAGCCCGGAGTGGCGAAACCGGGTGGGCAAGGGTACAGAGGTAAATTGGCGTGTTGGGCGCGGAGCTTCGGGCAGCGGTGGGATGGCAGAAACCGTCGCACGAACGCCTTATTCCATCGGATACACGGAACTGACATTCGCCTTGCAAAACCATGTGCGTTACGGGCGGGTACGCAATGCCGCTGGCAAATTCGTCAAAGCCGACTTGCAGAGCGTAACGGCTGCGGCTGCGGTCTCCGCCATGCGTGGCGATTTTCGCGTGTCGATTACAAATGCGCCAGGCATGGACGCCTATCCCATCTCCAGCTTCACATGGCTGCTGATCCCTGCGAACCTTAGTACGACGAAGCGACCTATGATCACTGGATTCCTGCGCTGGATGCTGACCACGGGACAGAGCACATCAGTCGAGTCCCTGGGCTACGCTCGGGTGCCGGCATCGGTCGTCCAGCAGGAACTCCGGGCCATCGATCACATCCACTGACCGCAGCCCCAGGCTGGGCTCGGGTGGTACTTGGAGCGGATCCTTCATGTCATCAATTCCCTCAGTGGGAAGGGGCTGTGATCTGGCCGATCCGTGCAAGTGACATCCTCAAGCTCGACCTGGATCCGCCGATTACAAGCTATGGCAGCAAAGCGGTCCGAACCCAGGTGGTGCCGGTTGGTTAACCGGAAGGCGATCTTGAAACCGACTGTTCTCTTAGTTGAAGACAGCAAAGTCCAGAAACTGGCCATAGAGAAAATTCTCATTGCAGGCGGATATTTGGTGCTGCTGGCGCGGGACGGCGACGAGGGTCTCAGTCTGGCCCGGGAAGCCAAGCCCGATCTCATGTTGCTGGATTTGATTTTGCCCAAGCTCAGCGGCTTTGAAGTCCTCCAAACCATGAAACGAGACCCGGCGACCGCGGCGATCCCGGTGATCGTGCTCAGCCGCCTTTCGCAGGAGAACGAAGCCGAGATGAAACGTCAAGGGGCGATAGCGTACTTCGAAAAGTCGAGACTGGCTAAAGGCGTAGGGGGAGTGACAGAGCTTATTGAGTTAATCGAAGAAACTCTTCGGCAAATACAAGGAGCGCGAATTACGGCGGCACGGGCGCGGGCAGCATCCAGTTATTAGAAAACCAACCCTTAGTGCGCCACGATATTGAGCAACTTGCCGGGAACAAAGATCCATTTCACAATTTGCTTGCGAGCGAGAGCGGCTTTTACTTTTTCGTCCTGCAGGGCGCGCTCGCGGACCAGGTCTTCTTTAGCATCGGCAGGAACCACGACGCGCCCACGGAGCTTGCCGTTGACCTGGACCGGAATTTCAATCTCTTCTTCTTTGGCGAGTGCGGGATCGTATTTTGGCCACGGTGCTTTTAGAAGATTGCCACGTTCGCCGAGCATCTCCCATAATTCGTGCGCAAGATAGGGAGCAAAGGGAGCCAGTAGAAGCACGAGATCACGCTGTACTTCGGCGAGAAGAGGGATCGGACATACGTTCGCGGGCGAAAGCGCCCGCGCCACCTGGTCTTCGATGGCGTAAAGCGCATTCACCAGTTCCATGATCGCGGCGATGCAGGTGTTGAAGTGCCAGCGGCCCTGGAAATCGTCGCTGACACGTTTGATGGTCTGGTGCAGTTTGCGTTGGATCTTGCGCGCCTCTGGCGACAAGTCGGCCGGCACGGGCTTGCCCCATGCGGGATCACCCGGGCGCGCGTTACGGGCAAAGAATCGGTACACCCGCCCGAGAAAGCGTTGAATGCCTTCGATGCCGGTGTCCTGCCAGTCAAGATCGCGATCTGGCGGAGCCGCGAACAAGCTGTAGAGGCGCGCCGCATCCGCCCCGTAACGGGCCACCATTTCGTCGGGCGAAACCACGTTGCCCAAGCTTTTCGACATCTTGGCGCCATTCTTAATCACCATGCCCTGGGTGAACAAGCGAGTCGCTGGCTCATCGTTCTTTACCATTCCCAGGTCGCGCATGAATTTGGTCCAGAAGCGCGAATAAATAAGATGCAGGATGGCATGTTCCACTCCGCCGATGTATTGATCGATGGGAAACCAGTACGCGACTATCTTGGAATCAAAGGGCGCGTGGTCGTTGTGAGCATCGGTGTAGCGATAGAAGTACCAGGACGAATCCACAAACGTGTCCATGGTGTCAGTCTCGCGGCGTGCCGGACCTCCGCACTTCGGACAGGTCGTGTTAACGAACTCCGGCACCCGGCCTAAAGGAGAGCCGCCAGTCAAGGTGATGTCAACGTTCTCCGGCAGGATGACCGGCAAATCTTTTTCAGGCACCGACACGATCCCGTCTTTCTCGCAATAAAGCATGGGGATGGGGGTGCCCCAGTAACGCTGACGGGAGATGCCCCAATCCTTCAAGCGATACGTGATTGTGGCTTTGCCGAAGCCATTCTTTTCGGCATACTCGGACATCCTTCTGATCGCGGTCTTGCAATCCAGGCCGCTAAAGGGGCCGGAGTTAACCAGAGTTCCGTCGAGGGTAGTATATGGCACTGCGGGTTCGGTGACGGTTTCGTCGGGCTCGGCGGGGTTGGGCACGATGACGAGCCGAATTTGCAATTTATATTTCCTGGCGAATTCGTAGTCGCGCTCGTCGTGTGCGGGCACGCTCATGATGGCGCCGGTACCGTAGTCCATCAGGATGTAGTTGGCTACCCAGATGGGGAGCTTCTCGCCGTTGTATGGATTGATCGCGTGCCGGCCGGTGTTGACGCCGTGCTTTTCGATTTCGCCAATGTCGCCCACTTCTCTGGCTTTGCGCTGCTCGGCTATCAAATGGTTCACGTCGGCGCGCAGTAGGTCATTGTGAGCAGTAAGTTGAGAGACCAGCGGATGTTCCGGCGCGAGCTGGACGGAAGTGGCGCCATAAATGGTGTCTACGCGAGTGGTGAAGACGGTGATAATCGAATTGGGCGCACCTTCGAGCTTGAAATCGACCAGCGTGCCTTCACTGCGTCCGATCCAGTTGCGCTGCATGGTGCGGACTTTTTCCGGCCAGCCCTCGAGCTGGTCGAGACCGCGCAACAATTCGTCGGCGTAATGGGTGGTGCGCAAGAACCATTGCTCCAGCTCGCGCTGTTCAACCACGGTGTCTTCGTGGCGCCAGCAACGGCCGTCGATTACCTGCTCGTTGGCCAGGACGGTGCAGCACTTCGGACACCAGTTGACTTTGCTCTTCTTGCGATAAGCCAGGCCACGCTCATAGAGCTTGAGGAAGAACCACTGATTCCACCGGTAATACTCGGGCAGACAAGTGGTGACCTCGCGCGCCCAATCGTAGGCGAAGCCCAGGCGCTTCATCTGGGACTTCATACTGGCGATGTTGCGCAGCGTCCACTCGCGCGGCGGGGTGTTGTTCTGAATGGCGGCGTTTTCCGCAGGCAGACCGAAGGAATCCCATCCCATGGGATGAAGCACGTTGTAGCCGTTCATCCAGGTGTAGCGGGCAAGGGCGTCCCCGATGGAGTAGTTACGCACGTGTCCCATGTGCAACGCGCCCGAGGGGTACGGCAGCATCTCCAGCACGTAATACTTCGGCTTGGTGGAGTTGGGTTCGGCAGCGTAGAGCGACGGGTCCCGTTGCCAGCGCTCGGACCACTTTCTTTCTACACGCTGGACATCGTAGCGGACGTCATCACGAGAATCGACAGCACGCTCAGGGTGCGTCTCGGCGCGGGTCATGGTCGTGTTTTCTTTCTGCGGCATATAGACGGAGCGACTCGGTGCTGGATGAAGCTTAGATTTTACATTAGCGGATGGGGTGGGGTGGACGAGAGCGTCTTAGAATCCTGCGTTTCCGCCGTGGTTGAATCCCAGAGCAATTTGGTAATTCGCTTCCAAGGAGTCCTGGGCTGCCGAGAAAAAAGCAGGTCCCTCGACTTCGCTCGGGATGACATGGTTATAACGAAGGAAACTGCATTTCGCGGGCGGGGGCCCCTTCGACTGCGCTCAGGGCAGGCCCGCGCCACACAGACTTAGAACAAGCCTTCGTCCTCGGTTTCGGGGACCGCAGGTAGACGCAAGATCCTTCGACTCCGCACAGGATGACAGTAAGAGAAGGAGCAGGTGGTATGGAGGGTCGTGTACTCTGTCATGCATCGTTTAGTTCTGCCTTGGGCGACGAACCTGGTATTCGGAGGAATAGGCAATTAATGGTGGCATTGTTTGTTTTCTTTCTAGTCTCAGGCTTCTGCAGCATTCTCTACGAAATCATCTGGCTGCGGCTGGCCATGGCGCAGTTCGGAGTGACCAGCGCGCTGGCTTCGATTGTGATTTCTTCGTTCATGGCTGGCCTGGGGATGGGCTCGTGGGCGAGCGGCCGTTTCCTGCGGGAACGCGGGCGAACGGGAGTTCCTGCGCTTCGTCTTTACGCATTGGCTGAATTGCTGATCGGGACTTCCGCAATTCTCGTGCCGCAGGAACTGTTGTGGGGAAGGCTGCTGCTGGAGCGCACGGGATGGTCGTCTTCGGCTGCGTACTATCTAGGCTCGGGAATTTGGATAGGGTTGACGCTGGTGCCATGGTGCGCTTGCATGGGCGCGACGATTCCGTTGGCCATGGAGGCGATGAAGAATCTGCCGGCAGGGTCTGCTTCAAAATCGTCTTCACGACGTTCGTCTTCGGGACGGTCTTTCAGTTATCTGTATCTGGCCAATGTGCTGGGAGCGCTGGCGGGTGCGATTGTGCCTCTGTTGCTGGTGGAGCTGCGGGGCTTTCAAGGCACGCTGAGGATTGGCGCGGTGCTGAATGGCTTGCTGGCGATGTCAGCATTCGCCCTCAGCCTGCGAACCCATGATCAAGCAGAAGCCGCAAGTAGTGCCATGGAGACTTTAAAAGCATCTGCGACGCCTGCGACGAGCCGATGGCCGCTGGCCCTGCTGTTTGGCACTGGACTGACGAGCATGGGGATGGAGGTGGTGTGGATACGCCAGTTCACGCCCTACGTCAGCACCATGGTTTACTCGTTCGCCTGCATTCTGGCGGTATACCTGGGCTCGACCTTTCTGGGCTCTCGGTTCTACCGCCTCTGGAGCCGCAAGACAGACCAAGCAAATCGGCAGGAAGGCAGATGGATTTGGGCGTGGCTGGGACTCTTCGGATTACTGCCGCTGTTGTGCGCCGATCCACGGATCTCCATGTGGTCACCGACTCGAGTGTTGGTTGGTCTGGCGCCATTCTCAGCGGTGCTGGGTTTCCTGACTCCGATGCTGGTCGACCGCTGGGCCGGCGGCGATCCGGAGCGCGCAGGCCGAGCTTATGCGCTCAACGTATTGGGGTGCATTGTTGGTCCGTTGCTGGCTGGTTTCGTTCTGCTTCCCGCGCTGGGGGAACGCTGGTCGCTGATCGTACTCGCGTTGCCGTGGCTGGCTGGCGCGCTTGTGCCGGAACAGCAGCCAGCGGAGGCGTCAAGATCAAAAATCAGGTGGCGACGACTGGCGTCCCTGGCCGTTTTGCCATTGACGTTGGCGCTGGTGATCAGCACGCATGGATTCGAGGACCAGTTCGCACATCGCGAGGTGTTACGCGACAGCACAGCGACGATCATCGCTATGGGACAAGGAATGGACAGGCACCTGCTGGTTAACGGAGTTGGAATTACGTTTCTGACTCCGATCACCAAGATCATGGCGCACTTGCCGCTGGCGTTTCTCAATCACCCGCCGAAAAATGCGCTGGTGGTGTGTTTTGGCATGGGAACAACTTATCGCTCGATGCTTTCCTGGGGCATTCCAACCACGGCAGTAGAGTTGGTGCCGAGCGTTCCCAAACTCTTCTGGTATTACCATGCCGACGGTCCGCGGCTACTAAAATCTCCGCTTTCCCGGGTGGTCATTGACGATGGCCGGCGCTACCTGGAGCGAAGCTTGGAGCAATACGATGTCATCGCACTGGATCCGCCGCCGCCGGTGGAGGCGGCAGGGTCGAGTCTGCTGTATTCCAAGGAATTCTATGCGATGGTCCGGACCAGGCTGCGGCCGGATGGAATTCTGCAGCAATGGCTGCCCCGCGGCGATCCTGCGGTACATGCGGCAGTCGCGCGCGCGCTGCAGGAGTCGTTTCCGTATGTTCGCGCATTCCATTCCATCGGGGCGTGGGGAATTCATTTCCTGGCCAGCAATCAGCCGCTGCCAAACTGGAGCGCGGAAGACCTGGTGCGGCACATGCCTGCTTCTGCGACGAACGACTTAATGGAATGGGGGCCGGAAGCGACTCCGGAAGGTCAATTGGGCGCGGTTTTGAACAAAGAGATTTCTTTCAGCGGCTTGATTGCCGAAGATCCGTCAGCGCCAGCGCTGCAGGATGATCGCCCGGTCAACGAGTATTACCTGATTCGGTTGAAGCATTTTCGCGGCGAGCAGTGAAGGGTTTGAATTCTGCGGAGCTTGGCTCCGCCGGACAGCCGAGGGGCTGTCCCCACGCGGTTGATCGTGACTTGTTAACCAGCGTTTTAAGCGCTGTCACGTTCCTCTTATCATCTCCCGGCATATCAATTGGGGTTTCGGCGATGAAAGCGGCGTGGGCGAGGCGCGGATCGTTCAGCAATCGGCGAAAGGGTTCACGGCCGATGCTTCCCTTCCCGATGTGCTGATGACGGTCCAGCTTCGATCCGCAAGCAGCTTTCGCGTCGTTGCAATGCCATACGCGAACGTTTTTCAGACCCACAGTGGCGTCGAGCTTTGTCAGCATCTGGCGCATGCCCGTCTCACTCACGATGTCGTAACCGGCCCCGTGGGTATGGCATGTATCAATGCAGGCGGCGATCGGAACCACGCCGCGCAGACGACCGAGGACTTCGGCGACCTGTTCGAAGGATCCTCCGAGCGAATATTCCGCGCCGGCTGTGTTTTCGATGAGAATGGTCAGATGACTTTTGACCAGATCGAAGCCCCGGGTTGCGGCGGCGATAGCGGCTGCGGTTTGCAGCAGGCCAGCCTCGCGATCGGCGCCACGAAACGATCCCGGGTGCAGCACCAGATATTCCGCGCACAACGCCAATGCACGCTCAACCTCGCCTCGAAACGATTCCACTGACTTCTTCAGAAATAGCGGCGTAGTGCTGGCCAAATTGATCAGGTAGTTGGTGTGAATCACCAGCGGCTTGAGGTCGTAGTGGTCGCGAAGGCGCTTCATCTCGTCGCATTGCGGACGGCTCAGTTCGTAGGGCGCCCACTGCCGCGGGCTGGAAGAAAATATCTGAAAGGCGTTGCAGCCCAAGCGCCAGGCCCGTTCGGCCGCGTTCTGCACTCCACCGGCGCTGGACGTGTGAATGCCGATCCGCCGCGCGGTCATGCGTAGCGGGCGCTGTCTGGCAGACAGCCTTGCCAGGTCCTGTTCGCGGGCAATGGAATTCTGCACCAGAAAAGTATAGCGGCATGCGACTCTTGGCGAGCCTATCGTCTCTCAGTTTGTCAGAGGATGCGCGCCTTTCGTGCGTCGGCACGAATCGGCACGCTCAGATCCCCTTCGACTGCGCCCAGGGCAGGCTCTCGCTTGGTAAAGAGCGCTCGCTCGGGATGACAGACAAACTGAACGTGGCTTGTGCCGCTGACGGATTCTGTGTTTACATCGAACTCGTTTCTCCCGCATAAAGTCAACGATCAAACTAACTTCTACCGGAGGAAACGGTCTTCATGGGGTGGTTTTTTCTTTTCTTCTTTATCTCAGGATTCTGCAGCATCCTCTACGAAATCGTCTGGCTGCGCCTCTCCATGGCGCAGTTCGGAGTTACCAGCGCGCTGGTCTCCATTGTGCTTTCCATGTTCATGGCCGGTCTGGGACTAGGGTCCTGGCTTAGCGGACATTTGATTCGCAGGTACGGTGGTCGAATCACCTTTCCTGCGTTACGGCTGTATGCGCTGGCCGAACTACTGATCGGGGTCTCGGCCGTTCTGGTGCCATATGAATTGCAGTTGGGACGGGCTCTGCTGCAACGCGTTGGTGTCTCTTCTTCCTTGGCCTATTATGTTGCCTCCGGAGTTTGGATCGCGCTGACTCTGGTTCCGTGGTGCGCCTGCATGGGCGCTACAATTCCCGTCGCCATGCTGGCCATTCGCAATACTTTTCAGGAGGAGGCGCAAAGATCGTTTAGCTTTCTCTATCTGGCCAATGTGTTGGGCTCGATGGCGGGTGCGACGCTGCCGCTGTTGTTGATTGAACTTTATGGATTCCACCGCACGTTGAAGGTTGGCGCCGCGCTGAACGGGTTATTGGCGGTGTCCGCGATGGCGCTCACGTTCGGGCAGACTTCTGACGAAACAGCAGTTGTGTCGCGCGAAAACGAACCTGCTCCCGCCTCTCTCAAACAGGAAATTGGGAACGGGAAATTGCTCGCGCTGTTGTTCACCACGGGTCTTACCAGCATGGGCATGGAAGTGATATGGATCCGGCAGTTCACCCCGTATCTAAGCACCGTGGTGTATGCCTTTGCGTCGATTCTGGGTTTGTACCTCTTGTCTACTTTTGTCGGTTCGCGGGTCTACCGACGTTGGAGCAGAAATCATGAGCAGGAAGGAAGATGGATTTGGATATTTCTCGGACTGTTCGCGCTGTTGCCGTTAATCACCGCGAACCCGGGGATCCATCTCAGCAAGCTGCTGCGCGTGGTGCTGGGAATCGTCCCGTTCTCCGCTGTCCTGGGATTCGTCACTCCCATGCTGGTCGACCGCTGGTCGGGAGGCGATCCGGATCGGGCGGGAAGCGCATACGCAGTGAATGTGGTCGGGTGCATCCTGGGACCGCTGCTCTCTGGATTTCTGGTGCTGCCGCTGATCAGCGAGCGCTGGGTTTTATTTGCGTTTTCGCTGCCCTGGCTGGTAATCGGAGTCTATCCGAAGTGGTCATCGGCTTCCGACACGGGCCGGCCGGACATCGCATGGCGGCGCTGCCTTTCTTATGTGGTCACAATTTTGGCGCTGGTACTGGTATTCACGGGGCGAGGCTACGAAGACCAGTTTCGCCATCGCATAGTTCTTCGGGACAATACAGCGACGATTATCGCTACCGGGGAAGGAATGCAAAAACTGTTACTGGTCAATGGATACGGAATCACCGGATTGACGACCGTGACTAAGATTATGGCGCACCTCCCGATGGCTTTTCTGGACCACCCACCGCAAAACTCGCTGGCGGTATGTTTTGGCATGGGGACTACTTATCGTTCGCTGCTGTCATGGCAGCTTCCAACTACGGCGGTGGAGCTGGTTCCGAGCGTCCCCCGCGTGTTTTGGTATTACCACTCCGATGGCGAGAAGCTACTGCGTTCGCCGCTGTCGCGTGTGCTGATCGACGATGGTCGGCGCTATCTGGAGCGGACTACTGAGCACTATGACGTCATCGCCCTGGACCCTCCACCGCCGGTTGAAGCTGCCGGTTCCAGCTTACTGTATTCAATGGAGTTCTACAGGACAGCGAAGCAGCGCTTGCGGGCGGGAGGGATTCTGCAACAGTGGCTGCCCGGGGGCGATCCTGTGGATCGCGCTGCCGTGGCCCGGGCTCTGATGGAATCCTTCGCATACGTCCGTGTATTTCGCGACCGCGCGGGCCGGGGACTGTTTTTCCTGGCAAGTAGTCGACCCATCCCCATCCGAACAGCCGAGGAGTTGGCGAAGAGAATGCCGAGTACAGCGGCGAAGGATCTGGTGGAGTGGGAGCAGGAATCGACGCCTGAGATCATTTTTGAAACGTTGCTGAAGAGGGAAATCCCGATCACGGAGTTGATCGTCGAGGCTCCTCGGGCTCCAGCTTTGCGGGACGACCTGCCGGTCAATGAGTACTACGTTCTTCGGCGCAGAATCATGCCCATGCGCTGGCGATAATCTTTGCAACATTGTGATGGTGGCGGTGCGGGCTGTTTGCGGCAGCCGCATAAATAACGATAAACTTCTGCTTTCTGAGGTGAGTTCATGCTGGTGGTCATGCAGGCGCACGCCACGGACGAGCAAGTGCGTGCGGTTTGCCAGAAGATTGAGTCGCTGGGCTACAACCCTCACCCGATTCCGGGCGCAGGGCGGACTGCAGTTTGCATTACTGGAAACAAAGGCGAAGTTGAGCCCGGCACGCTGGACGAGATGCCGGGGGTGCAGGAAGTTATCCGGGTCACCAAGCCTTATAAGCTGGTCAGCCGCGACATCAAGGAAGAGAACACGGTGATCGCCTTCCCCGGTACGGACGCCACCATTGGCGGGCCTGGGCTGGCGATTCTTGCCGGACCGTGCGCGATTGAGAGTCGCGAACAGGCTTTTGCTATCGCCGAGCGAGTGTCTCGCGCAGGGGCGCAATTTTTTCGCGGCGGCGCATACAAGCCGCGAACTTCGCCATATTCTTTCCAGGGCCTGGGTGAAGAGGGCCTCCAGATCATGGCCGAAGTGCGGGAAAAATTCGGCATGAAGATTGTGACCGAGGCCATCGACAACGAGTCGCTCGAATTGGTTGCGGATTACGCTGATGTCATCCAGATCGGCGCACGCAATATGCAAAACTTCTCGCTTTTGAAGCGCGCCGGACGAACCAGGAAGCCGGTGCTGCTGAAGCGCGGCATGTCAGCGACGCTGGAAGAATTCTTGATGGCAGCGGAATATGTGATGAGCGAAGGTAATTATCAGGTGATCCTGTGCGAACGCGGGGTGCGCACCTTTGCCGACCATACCCGCAACACGCTTGACCTGAGTGTGGTCCCGGCGGTGCATCGGCTCAGTCACCTGCCGATTGTGGTCGATCCCAGCCACGGAACGGGCAAGCGCAACAAAGTCACGCCGATGTCACGAGCGTCGGTTGCGGTCGGCGCTGACGGTTTGATTGTGGAAGTGCACCATGAGCCGGACAAAGCGTTGTCCGATGGCATGCAGTCGCTTTATCCCGAACAGTTTGATGAACTGATGGCGCAGGTGCGGCTGATTGCGCCGGTGGTTGGACGAACGCTGCCGGCGATTGGGACACACGCGCCAGTAGCGGGCATTTCAGTCAACCGGACCGACGCGAGGCCCTCTCCAGCACCTTAAGAGGTTCGAAATAAGAGTTTCCAATGAGACCTAGATTGCGGTATATCCTGACCATACTGCTGGCCTTTGGAACTCTGCTTTACGCACAAGATAGCGCGCAAGAGACCCACTCACAACCGTCATCGGCGCCGGCGCTTTGCGATCCTGACACGTTCGTGCCCGGTCCGGCGCTGGAAGTGCTCAGCGACACGTCGGGCGTGGACTTGCGGCAATACCTTAGAGATGTGGCGCGAAGTATCAGAATCAACTGGCATGCTGCCATACCGGCGGACGCTCAGCCTCCGTTAAAAAAGGCAGGTTGCGCGACCATCGAATTCGCGATTGAGAAAGATGGGAAGTTGACGGGCATGAAGCTGGCGCAGTCCTCGGGAGATGCGACGTTGGAGCGGGCAGCCTGGGTTGGAGTTACGGCCTCATCGCCATTTCCTCCACTGCCTGAACAGTTCAGCGGTGAATCCCTCGGACTGCGTTTTCATTTCCACTACAACGCTGCTCAGCGCGGACACCTCATGCCTGTCGGGCCTGGGAGTGGCAGATGGCAGTCAGCCTCGGCTGGCGACAATGGCGGATCCGGCGGCACGCCTGAACCACAAACGTACAATGGCGAACCGGTCTATCGAGTGGGTCATGGCGTTACTGCTCCGAGGGGCACCTATATGCCCCAACCGGGATACACGGAGAAGGCGCGCAAGAAAAAGCTAAGTGGCACGGTAGTCCTCGCAATGATTGTCACCACGCAAGGCGACGCGGACGATGTGAAAGTCGTTCGGGGGTTCGATCCGGATCTGGATCAACACGCTGTCGACACGGTGCGCCAGTGGAAGTTCGAACCCGGAACTAAGGACGGCAAACCCGTGCCTGTCGCGCTCAGTGTTGAAGTCTCGTTCAGACTGTATTAGGCGGGCGACTCCAACCTCCCACTGCTATCCCCCGCTCTGATACCCTTGCTTGTTTCCTGCGCGATCTGCCGTCGCTTGAGAAAACTGCTCCTCATCGTTGTCCTGTTGCCGATCGCTGCTGGGCTCGGCTGGTGGTATTTCCACGAACGCGCGCTTCCCAACTATGGGCCGGCCTATCGCGAGTATGCCTACGTGACGAATGGGAAGAGCAACACTGTCTCGGTCATTGATCTGCGTACTTTCGAGCCTGCGAAGACCATCAAGGTGGGCAGCGAACCGACGGGGATCGCGGCCAACTCCAAAAAGAATGAAATCTATGTGGTCAACAGCGGTTCGAATAACGTGAGCGTGATTGATGCGGAACGCAATGAAGTGGCGGCGACGATTGGAGTGCATGGCAAACCCTACTTCATTGATGTTTCGGCGGACGGCAAACGAGCCTATGTAGCCAACTCAGGATCAAACAATGTCTCGGTGATTGACTTGGAGAAGCGGAGCGTCCTCGGTACTCCGCGTGTGGGAATCACGCCTGGACTCGCCCGAGTTTCTCCCGATGGCTCAACTGTGGTGGTCAGCAATCGCGGCGATGACACCGTCTCTCTGATTGACGCCGAGAATCTTAGGGTGAGGAACACTGTACCGGCGTGCCGGCAGCCGGAAGATATTGCCATCTTGCCAGACAGCAGCAAAGCCTTTGTAGCCTGTGGCGGGTCGGGTCAGGTGGCGGCCATTGACTTGAAGATCGACAAGCTGCTGGCTCTGCTCGACGTCGGTAAGACACCGGTCAACCTGGCCGTCAAGCCCGACGGCGGTGAACTGATAGTGGCTAACTTTGACTCGGACAACATCTCAATCATCGAGACCGGCAACAATGAAGTCGGTGGAAGTTATTTGATTGGCACGCATCCGGCGCGGGGAATCGTGAGCTCGGATAATTCGCGATTGTATGTCAGCAACTTCGCTTCGAACACGGTGGCGGTGTATGACATTGATATCAGTAGGGTGATCGCATCTCTCACCGTGGGCAGCCACCCCGACGGGTTGGCCCTGTGCAAGAGCGAAAATTATCTGCTGGTGCTCGATTCCCAGTCGGGCGACGTTACCGTCATCCAGAAGCGCGCCCCCACCAAACTCGAGCCTAGCGAGTATTCCTTACTGACCATGATTCCTGTGGGCGTGCAACCCAACAATATTGTGGTGAAATCGTTCGTGCTGGCGAAGCCAAAGTAGCCCAGGGGCTAAAGCTTCGTCATTCTGGGGCGCTTTGCGGCATGGCTGAAGCCGTGCCCTTCCCAGGGATCTTTCGGAACAACACGGATAGGAACGAGAACATTTGCTTCTTGGTACCAACGCGATAGGGCTATAATCGCGGGCTACAATAATGACCCTTTCTACAGGCAGCCGATTGGGGCCGTACGAAATCCTTGCCGCGGCGGGCGCGGGCGGCATGGGCGAAGTTTATCGCGCCCGCGACACCCGCCTCGACCGGACGGTGGCCATCAAGATTCTGCCTGCGTATCTCTCGGCGCGTCCAGACTCCAAGCAACGCTTTGAGAGGGAGGCGCGGTCCATCTCTTCGTTGCAGCATCCCAACATCTGCACGCTGTTTGACATTGGAAGCCAGGACGGAACCGATTACCTGGTGATGGAGTATCTGGAAGGCGAGACGCTTGCCGAGCGTCTGGCTAAGGGGCCGTTGCCGCCTGATCAGGTGTTGAAGTATGGCATCGAGATCGCCGAAGGGCTGGAGAAAGCGCACCGCAGCGGCGTGGTCCATCGGGATTTGAAGCCAGCCAATATCATGCTCACCAAGTCCGGGGCGAAGCTCATGGACTTCGGTCTGGCCAAGTCAGCCCCGGCGGCGCCGCCTGCGTCCGGGCTGACGGCGACCCTTGCCTCGCCGCACGCGAGTCAACCGCTCACTCAGGAAGGCATGGTGGTCGGAACTTTCCAGTACATGGCGCCGGAGCAAGTGGAGGGAAAAGAAGCCGACGCTCGCAGCGATATTTTTGCTCTCGGGGCGGTGCTTTACGAAATGGCGACGGGAAGGCGCGCCTTCCCGGGCAAGACTCAGGCGAGTGTCGTGGCGGCGATTTTGGCGGCGGAGCCTCAACCCATCTCGGCCGTGCAACCGATGTCGCCTCCGGCGCTAGACCGGGTGGTAATGGGATGTCTGGCAAAGGATCCTGAGGAGCGCTGGCAGACGGCCCACGACGTCAAGTTGCAACTGGAGTGGATCGCCGAAGGAGGATCGCAGGCCGGGATTCCGGCTCCCGTCAGCGCCCGGCGGAGAATGTCGCAAAATGTGGCGTGGTTGGTGGCCGCTGTGTGCGCGCTCGCCGCCATCGGATTTGGCATTGCCTGGATGCTTCGGGCCCCAAGCCCGCGACGGCCGATACGCGTGAGTATCCTTGCGCCGGAGGGAAACTCGTTTAAGCCTTTCGATATCGCAATTTCTCCTGACGGTAGCCGGTTCGCCTTTGCGGCCATTGATGCTCATGGCAAGACCCAGTTGTGGGTGCGCCCGCTCGATTCCGCGTCCGCGCAGCCGCTGGCTGGGACCGAGGGAGCCAGCGAGCCATTCTGGTCGACCGACAGCCAGACCATAGGGTTTTTCGCGGACGGAAAACTGAAAAGGATTGAAGCGTCCGGCGGAGGGTTGCAGGTCCTGGCCGACGCCCCTCTGCCTCGAGGAGGCACATGGAATCGAGATGGAGTGATACTGTTCGCGCCCTCGCCATCGGGCGGGATTTATCGCGTGCTGGCTTCGGGAGGAACCGTAGAGGAAGTGACGAAGCTCGATCCAAGCAAGGGTGAAGATTCCCACCGCTGGCCTTGCTTCCTGTCTGACGGACGGCATTTTGTTTTTATCGTCAGGAACGGCAACACCGGCACCGGAGCAGCCCAGGTTTATGGCAGCTCGCTGGACTCTAAGGAAAGAGTGCTCGTAGCCGATAGCGGAGGGCGACCATCGTATGCGCGGGGCTATCTGTTGTTCGTACGTGGCAGCAACCTTATGGCCCAGCGTTTCGACGAGAGCCATCTACGCTTAGTTGGTAATCCCACTCCCATCGCCGAGCAACTGGGAAGGGACTACATCTTCAACTCCGCATACTCGGTGTCAGAAAACGGCACCTTGGTGGCGCATAACGGTGGAGTATCAACTTCCGTGGTTACGTGGTACGACCGGGACGGTAAGCCCGCCAATGTACTAGGGACCGACAATTTCAATGTAATCCGATTCTCACCTGATGGCCGCACTCTGGCAGCCAGCATTTACGACAACTCCGGCGGCGAGGACATCTGGCTCTTCGACCTGGTGCGCGGCGTGCGCACGCGGTTTACTTTCGGACCCGGCCTTTCGGATGATCCGGTTTGGTCGCCCGATGGCAAAATGATTGCCTTCGACTCCAACCGCACTGGGACCTACGCCCTGTACCAAAAGCCATCCAACGGCACACAAAAGGAGCAAGTGATCTTCGCTGACCCGGCAGTCAAGTTCACCACCAGTTGGTCTCCCGACGGAAAGTATGTGCTGTTCGACCGGATCGATCCACAAGCCAAGGGAAAGACCTCCATTTGGGTCTTGCCGACGTTTGGCGATCACAAGGCTTTCTCACTGATCTCCACCGATTTCAATAACACCTACTCGCAGTTCTCACCGGATGGGCGTTGGGTTGCGTACGACTCGAACGAGTCAGGCAAGGACGAGATTTACGCAGTAGCTTTTCCTAATGCGACGGCGCGGTTTCAAATTTCGACTGCCGGCGGAGGAAACCCGCAGTGGCGAGGGGACGGCAAAGAGTTGTACTACACCGACGCGGATAACAAGATTATGGCTGTCGATGTCGCATCTCGCGGCGACAGTCTGGAAATCGGGACGCCCCACGCGCTTTGGCAGCCGCGACTCGAGCCAGTAAATCCTCCCTATGCAGCCACCACGGACGGCAAACGTTTCCTGGCAAACGAACTGCCGTTGCAGAGCACTTCGCAGCTGACCATAACCTTCAACTGGGATGGCGATCTGAAGAAGTAGGTGGATGGCGGAGGTATCGCTTTCACCGCATGATCGCGAATGGTGACAGGAATCCGCGACCAGCTTTCGATCTGGGGCATTATTCGCCAAACACCAAACGACCTAACTGCTCGCCTAATTGCTTCGCTTGTTGGGGTTCACTGGCAGCGCGAAAACGTTCAGCCAACTCGAAAAATTCCTTTTCTTTCTGCTTGCGGGCTTCGATCCCCAACTCAATGAGCTCCACCAAAACTCGGTTGTCGCTTAATCGTTGACTCCTCGCCAAGCGGTCTACTTGTTTAGCAATTGGAACGGGAAGCGATACGCTCCTTCGGACATGCTTTATGGTGGACATAGCACCATTATACACCATTCCGGTGCATCAGTCCCATCTCTTTTCCTGGAATTGGGGATGGGGCCGCACAGTAAAGCTCTAAACCGCAAAGTTCGCAAAGAAAGCCTGTAAACGCCGCTGGTCCCACCGCTTACCCCAGCCAGGACCAAATGGATATCCTGCGGTCTGCAACCACCAACCATCCGCTTATTTCGTGTTTCAGGAAGATAGATATCTCGGGCTTCTGCGGATTGTAGTGGACTGAGACTTGCTTGCGTATCATCTCCTTCTCAACCGACTCGAGACTGACTTCGCCCGCCGAAAGCCTAATCTGGCCTGAGTAGTATGTGTCATTGATCGAATAAGAATAGGCCAAAACCGTGTGAGTCACGTCGCTGCGATTGGGGCCGCCTCGTGACACATCTAAAAAAACATTCTCGATCTTCGTGGCGATAGTCGGCCATGCCTCCGCCTTTGTGGCAAACCGCTTCTTCCAAACAGCAAGCATTCCAAGGATGGCAACCATAGCCAACCCGATCGCCAGTTCGGTCTTATCGATGTGAATTGAGAATCCAGCAAAGCCTTTCACTGCCTTATTCTCGGGTTCGCTACTGAATAGAGGAAGTCGGTGAGAAAGTTCACCGCGACATACGTCAGCCCGATTGCCAAGATGCATCCCTGCACCAGGTAGTAGTCGCGATTGGAAATCGCCTGAATGGTTAGCCGTCCGATTCCGGGCCAGGAGAAGATGGTCTCGGTCACAATGGCGCCTGCCAACAGCGCACCAAATTGCAGGCCAAGAACTGTGATGACGGGAATCATGGCATTGCGCAGGGCGTGACGGTAAACCACGGTGCGCTCCGGCAGTCCTTTGGCGCGGGCGGTGCGGATGTAGTCGTGCCCAAGTTCTTCCAGCATAGAAGTGCGCACCATCCGAGTAAGGATCGCAGCCAGAGCTCCTCCCATAGTGATGGCGGGCAGGACGAGGTTGGCAAACGAACCCGCACCAGATACCGGCAACCAGCCCAACTTGATTGCGAAAAACAGAATCAAAATGGGGCCTAATGCAAAATTCGGGAAGGACAGCCCGAACAAGCTGACGACGCTCAGCAGACGATCATCCCAATGATCCCGCCGTCGCGCCGAACGGACGCCTGCTGGAACGGACAGGAGCACCGCGACCAGGAGGGCTGCCAAGGTCAATCGCAACGTGTAAGGATAGCGTTGGGCAATCAGGCTGCTCACGCTCCGGTTGAAGCGCAGCGACGGGCCCAGGTCGCCATGCAGCACGCCCCTCCAGTAGCGCGTGTATTGCTCACCGAGCGGAAGATCAAGGCCGTAGGCGTGGCGGGCGGCTTGTATATCCATCACCGGAGCGCCCTCGCCCAGCATTTGCAGGATGGGATCACCGGGAACGAGGTGGATCAGGAGGAAGACTAGCGACACGACGAGCCATACTACCGGCAGCGTGTACAGAACGCGGAGGGCAAGGTAACGAAGCATTCAGTAGATAGTCGTCGGTCGTCAGTCTTCAGGTGTCAGGTTTCAGGTGCCAGCTGATACCGTCTGGCTAGCTATTTCAAATCCTCAAGCTTGATTCCGATGTGGCTTAAGTGGTGCATCATATGCTCGATGTAATCCTCGAACACGAACTTCAGAGTCAATGGGCCAGAATCCGCGATCGTACAGGTGCGCGACCAGGCGGCTTCGGGCACCGCTTCGGCGGCAGCGAGGAGTTGTTGGTTGAGGGCGAACCAGAGTTCGATCAATTCTTGCCACCCGCGTCGCTGATAGGCATGCAACTCCACCCAGCGGTTGCCGTCGTAGCCCGGCATCGCGGGCTTGTCTTCCAGTTGCGCGCGCACAATTCGCTGGTGGTTGTTGGCAGCGGAGTCCAGCAGATGGCCGAGTTCTTCTTTTGGCGACCATTTGGATGGAGCAGGCTTGAGCTCGATTTTACTGGTCGGAAGTTGCTCAAGGCCGTCCGGCACATAATTTAGAAGTGCACGGAGCAGAGTCAATCCTTGCATGTCAGGCTTCTGGACATTCAGTTGCCAGTTCACGGTTCTCAGTTCTCAGGTACTTCGCGGCTAGTCCCCAGCCTTGCCCACCGCCGCGGTCTGCATTTTCTCGATTCGGACCTTGGCTATTCGGTGGCCTTCCATCTCCTCGACTGTAAAGCGGTGGCTGTCATAATCGAAGCTTTCACCCATTTTAGGGATTTTCTGCAAACGGGCGAGC
Organism: uncultured Acidobacteriota bacterium; assembly: GCA_963696025.1. Classification (GTDB taxonomy): domain Bacteria; phylum Acidobacteriota; class Terriglobia; order Terriglobales; family Acidobacteriaceae; genus JABCYV01. The sequence goes on along the minus strand of CAVOII010000006.1, from coordinate 178,584 downwards.
ACGAAGCCGGCCAGAGTCTCGAAACCGGCCTCGCGCGGCAGCGCGAGCTGGTATTGCGACTCGAGGTCGCGAATGCTGACTGAACCCTCCAGGACCAAAGCTATCTTGCCTTCCAACACCTGCTGCTCCGAAGGAGGTACATCGAATTCGTCTTCGATTTCTCCAACCAGCTGCTCCAGAACGTCCTCGACGGTGATTACGCCAGCGGTAGAACCGAACTCATCGACAACCACGGCCAGATGCCGCTTGCGGTCTTTAAATTCCTCCAGCAATTCGGTAAGAGGCTTGGTTTCGGGAACCACCAGAACGTCATGCATGATCTGGCTGATCCTCATGGCTGCGATGCGAGCGGCGATCGGCTGGCCCGTGAGTCGCAAACGGGTCCAGCGCATTAGGTCTTTAGCGTAAAGTACCCCGACAATGTGTTCGGGACCGCGCAGCGGATCATAGACCGGAATGCGCGAATGTTGCTCATCCACGACGCGGCCCAAGGCTTCGTCGAGGGTAAGATCACCTGGCAGCGAAAAGATGTCCGGACGAGGAACCATGACTTCTCGCACGGTAATGTTTTCCAGTTCCAGAGCGTTGTGAATCATCTCTTCCTGGAAGGGCGGAATCTGTCCAAACTGGCGACTTGCGGTCACAATCAGCTTCAGTTCGTCGGGAGAATGGATCGGTCCCTGCCGAATTTTGCGCGACCCGAAAATCCTGAGCACGGAACCGGCGGCCCGACTCATCACGAAAAGCAGCGGCCGGGTGAGAGTGAGGAAGACGTCCATGGGGGCGGCGACCGCCAGCGCGACTTGTTCAGAGCGCTGCAGAGCAAGCGACTTGGGCACCAACTCGCCCAGAATCACGTGCAGACAAGTGATAAGGCTGAAAGCGATAACTATCGCGATGCCGTGGGCGTAAACCGCAGCATGGGGAAAGTCGCTTACGGGCCCCATCATCATCCTGGCAAGCAGCGGCTCGCCGACCCAGCCCAAAGTAAGACTTACAATCGTGATTCCCAGTTGGACGCCGTTGACCACTTCATCCAGGTTGCGGTGAAGCTTCTGAACGATGCGAGCACCAATGCGGCGAGCTTCAATCAGTTGCTGGATGCGGGTGTCCCGCACGCTCACCAAGGCGAATTCCGCAGCCGCGAAGAAAGCGTTGGCTGCGACCAGGAGCAGAATCAAGAACACCCGGATCAGCACGAAGGCAATCATGGATTGCTAATTCTAACATTCCAAAGGGATACCGCTTCGTTTGCCGGTAAGCTCTTGTAGAATGAGGGCTAAAGCGAGGCGGTCATCATGCCGTTGGCTCGCGATCGTTGGGTATGGTTTCTTCGCAACGCCATATTTTCTGCTTCCATTTTCTGCAATTACGGGTCTAACGCAAGGAATGTGGATGTGAACAGCCTTAATTGCGACTCTAACCCAGCTTGCGGATCGAAGCTGGACCGTCATCAGCAGGGTCTCAGGAACTAAACGCAGACTACTTTCGTAATTATCATCGAAGGCCAAAGCACGGAGTGGTTCGCAGCGGGAGGTGAACGTGAACGGCAACGGCAATTCCAAGAAAAAGCGGAAACGGCTCATCATTATCGGCGTGGTTGCAGCCGCCGTCTTGCTATGCGTGGGCGCCGTTTATGCCTTTACCCGCGGCGGCACCAAGATTGATCCCTCGAAGCTCGGGAAAGTGGAGCGGGGCGACCTAGCCAAGAGCGTGGTGGCGACTGGCAAGGTAACGCCCATCACGAAAGTTGAGGTCAAATCCAAGGCAAGTGGCATCGTGAAGAAACTGCTGGTGGAATACGGCGACCGGGTCAAGAAGGGCCAATTGCTGGCGCAGCTCGACAAAGTGGAGATCGAGGCGCAGGTAGCGCAGTCGCGGGCGGCTTTGGACGCCGCTGAGGCGAATTTTAAAAGCTCGGAGGCCGACTTCGAGCGCGCCAAAGTGGATGCCGAAGGGCCGGATGTCCCATTGTTGAAGCGCGCCTATGACCGGGCGGTTGGGATGGCGAAGGACGGCGTGGTTTCGGCATCGGCCCTCGATGACGCCGAGAGAAACTACGATATGGCGCTGAATAAGCAGAATGTTGCCAAGGCGCAAGTCACGGTGTTGAAGGCTAAGACTGCGCAGTCGAAGGCGCAGGTGGCGCAGGATCAGGCGAACCTAAAGCAGTTGGAGGAACAGCTCAGCTATACCGACATCGTTTCTCCCATCGATGGCATCGTGCTCTCGCGCGATGTGGAAATGGGCGACGCGGTGAGCTCGATTCTGGTCCTCGGTTCTTCGGCCACGCTGGTGATGACGCTTGGCGATATCAGCGAAGTTTATGTGAAGGGCAAAGTGGATGAGAGCGATATCGGCAAGGTTTATCTTGGCCAGCCGGCGCGGATTAAAGTTGAATCGTTCAAAGACAAGACCTTTACTGGAAAAGTCACCAAGATTTCGCCGATGGGCGTGGAAAAGGACAACGTCACGACGTTTGAAGTGCGGGTTTCGATCCAGAATCCAGGCGGCGAACTCAAGGCCGAGATGACTGCCAACGCTGAAATCATCCTCGATGAACACAAGAATGTGCTTCAGATTCCAGAAGGCGCAATCCTTTACGACAAGGACAAGAAAGCTTCGGTGGAAATACCAGACCCGGGCGCGAAGGATGGGAAGAAAAAGATTGCGGTTAATATTGGTATCTCTAACGGCGCCAAAACGGAAGTTCTCAGCGGCCTGAAGGAAGGCGACCAGGTAGTGCTGCAGTAGGACGGGCGCACTATATCCCTTGCGGCATATTCCTTGTGGGTATGGCTGGTGTTTCCGCCAAAGGAGAATTCAGAGTAGCCCACTACCCTATTACCTCCGTTCCTTGACTCTGAGCGCGGCAGCAGTTTACTTTCGGAATTCCGGGAAAATCCTGCTTCGAGAGCGAGGGGACATTGGCGCAGCGGCCGATCATCACTCTGACCACTGATTTTGGACTGAACGATCACTTCGTCGGGACGGTCAAGGGCGTCATTCTGAGCGTAGTGCCCGAGGTCGAAATTGTAGACATCTGCCATTCGGTGCAACCCTTCGATGTCCTAGATGGCGCGCTTACTATCGCGCAGGCCTACTCGTACTTCCCTACCAGCGCTGTACATCTGGTGGTCGTTGACCCGGGCGTGGGTACGGCGCGGCGTCCGATCCTGGTCAGCAGCGACAAGCATCATTTTGTCGCGCCAGATAACGGCGTACTCTCTCTAGTTTACGGTCGCGAGGAGCGCTTGCACGTCCGCCACATCACTGCCGAACACTACAACTTGCAACCGGTGAGTAATACCTTCCACGCCCGTGACATTTTTGCTCCAGTGGCCGCGTGGCTGGCCAAGGGAGTAGATACCGAGAAATTCGGTCCGGAAATCGATGATTTCGTGCGCTTCAATGCGCCCAAACCGAAGCCCGTGGACGGGAAGACGCTGCGCGGGGTAGTGCTGAAGGTAGATCGTTTCGGAAACCTTGTGACCAATATCACAGCCGATGACGCTCCTACGCTTTTTGCGACCGAGCCCGCGCCGTTCAAGATGCTTGTCGGCAAACGCGAAATCACAGCCATGCAGATCAACTACGCTGAAGGAGCGCCTGGCGAAGTCTTCGTGATCGCGGGAAGCATGGGATACCTGGAGATCGCTGCCAATCGGGCCTCCGCCGCTCAAATTGTCGGCGTCGGTAAGGGCAGCGACGTGAATCTCACTGTGGAAGGCGCGGCGGCGGCGAGCAACGGGCAATAAGACTATCTATAGACTTTTCGGCTTGGGGTGGGCGTAGCGCTCCATTTCTGCCGTCCATTTAAGGAACCGCCAAAGACTGTTTCGCTCTCTCCAGGCAAATTCCCAAAACTCCAGAAAGCCGATTTGCTGCATCTTCACGCCGCAGTAAGTCTCAATCCGCCATAACAGATATGGACTGCGCCATGGAGTCAGATGGTGGCCTTTGGTCGCGTTCCATAGAAAGCGAAAGATGTAGCGCATGGGCTCCGATGGCGATAAAACATCATAACCACAAAGAGCGCGAAGGTACACGAAGGAATGGGGGATCCCGGTTGGTTTCTCTGTTTAGCGGTCGGCGTGCTGACAAGGATGCATGCTAGAATCCATTTTCTTCCTGAGGAATTCCGCTTCATGGCCGACGAAAGCGCCCGCCAAAAAGCCGAGGACCACTACTACGCGGCTCTCGACCTGGTTGCCGAGGGCGAGCAGGATCGAGCTGTGGGGGAGTATCAGAAGTCTATCGATGCCGACCCTACGTTCGCCGAGGCCATGCATGGCTTAGCGCGAGCTCTGCAGGACCTCGATCGTCTGGATGAAGCCATCGCCGTGGCCAAGCGTCTGGAGCAGATCGATCCTGACGACGTTCTGGTCCACACCAGCCTTTCCGTTCTCTATCAGAAAAAAGGGATGATTCCCGAGGCGGAAGAAGAAGGAAATAAGGCAAGGATCTTGGGATGGAAGCAGCAGTTAAAGAAAGGCAGTTGTTAGTCGTTGGTCGTTCGTCGTTGGCCAATTCGGCCGATAAGCGCGTCGCACTTCCAATTTACTCGCGTGAAAAGCTATCGCAAGGAACTTTGGTTCAACGTACCGGCACGCCGGGGCTTCGTTAACATTACAGACCAGGTCGAGACGTGTGTTAACGAGAGCGGTATCGCCGAAGGGCTGGTGTTAGTGAACGCCATGCATATCACGGCGTCGGTTTTCATCAATGATGACGAATCCGGCCTACATCAAGACTACGAAAAGTGGCTCGAACAACTGGCTCCGCACGCGCCAGTCTCGCAATATCTTCATAACCGTACCGGCGAGGACAACGCTGACGCTCACTTGAAACGTCAAGTGATGGGACGCGAGGTTGTTGTAGCTGTGACCAAAGGCAAGCTCGACTTCGGTCCCTGGGAGCAGATTTTTTACGGCGAGTTCGACGGTAAGCGCAAGAAGCGGGTGCTGGTGAAGATTATTGGCGAGTGATCCGCTCGAGTGCGGTGCAGTTTGCGTCTGAGAGCTAGAAGCTACCGGCCAGGAGCCGGCGGCTACAAATCGTACTTCTTCACCAAATGCCGGAACGAACGGTAGGAGATTTTCAGCACATCGGCGGCTTTAGTTTGTACTCCATTGGATTGGGCAAGGGCCGCCGTCAGCAGGGAGCGCTCGACGTCCGCGACATATTTCTCCATGTCAACGCCCTCGGGTAGGACGCTGCCGGGGGCAATCGTAGCAGTGCCCGTTCCGCCAACTCCGGCGGCGGCAGCTCGTGCCTTAGGCCGCTCGGCTGGCAGTTCGGCGTGCAGTTCCTCTCCGGTTTCGAGGGCAACTGCCCGCTCGATTGTATTTTCCAGCTGACGGACGTTGCCTGGCCATTCATAGCCGCACAGCGCATCGAGGGAGTGTGGTGTTACCCGCAGAATGCTCTTTCCTGCCGCAGGCGCATATTTCTTGAGGAAGTGATTCACCAGCAGTGGAATGTCCTCACGACGCTGGCGCAGAGGCGGAACACAAACCGGGATCACACTCAAACGGTAATAGAGGTCCTCGCGAAATGTATGTTCCGCCACCTGTTTATCGAGATCACGATTGGTGGCGGCAATCACACGAACGTCGATAGGAATCTCGGCGGTGCCGCCCACGGGACGCACACTGCGTTCCTGCAACACGCGCAGCAACTTGACTTGCATGGTCAAAGTCATCTCGCTGATTTCATCAAGAAAAATGGTTCCCTGGTCAGCGACCTCGAACAAGCCGCGCTTGTTCTGATTGGCTCCGGTGAAGGCGCCTTTGACATATCCGAATAGCTCACTCTCCAGCAGAGTTTCAGGAAAAGCCCCGCAGTTGATGGAAACGAATGGCTCAGCCGCACGCGGCGAGCATACGTGCACGGCACGCGCGACCAATTCCTTGCCGGTGCCGCTCTCACCGTAGATCAGGATCGTGCTTTGGGTGGAGGCCACAGTACGGATGGTCTGCTTGAGCTTTTCCATCGCGGGACTGACACCGACGATGTTGTCCAGAGAATTGCGCGTGGCGGCGTCGCGCTTGAAGGCGAAATTCTGCCGGCTCAAATTCATCTTGTCCAGTGCCCGGTTGATGGCCAGCTTAATTTCGTCGACCAGGCCGGGAGACTTGCGAATGTAGTCGGTGGCGCCGCCGGCCTTCACCGCCTTGACCGCGGCTTCGTAGTCGTCCACCGCGGTGATGAGGATGACAGCTGAGTCTGGTGAAACCTGGTGAGCGTAGCGCAGCACTTCGATGCCATCGGTATTGGGCATCTTGATATCAGTCACGATAACGTCGAACAGGGCACTGTCGAGTTTCTTTTTCGCTTCCTCGCCGGACTTTACGGTCTCGACTTTGTGGCCCTCGCGGCGCAGCGCGATATCCAGCATTTCGCAGATGGAGCGCTCATCGTCACAGACCAGGATGTTACCCACGCGCCCCTCCTGTCGCCGCCGCGGCTGCAGCGTTCTGCTGTACAGCAGTGGGTGCTGGAACGATTTGCCCGGTTTTACTGATTAATCTTGGAGTACTGCTGTCGGCCGCATCGAGGCGCCGCAGACGCAATACGAATACGCTGCCATGTCCAAGCTTGGAACGCGCCCATACCTTGCCATCGTGGGCTTGCACGATCTGGTAAACGATGGCCAAGCCCAGGCCGGTGCCGCCTTCAAATTGGGACTGGAAGGGCTCAAAAATCTTCTCGACAAGCTGCGGGCTCATGCCGGGTCCGCTGTCGGCAAAGTTGATCTGCCAGTCCTGGCCGGCCGGTTCGAGAGAAACGCTGAGTGTTCCTCCGTTCTTCATGGCGCGCACCGCATTTTCGCAGAAATTCCAGAACACCTGTTTAATCTTGTCGCCATCAGCCAGAATGAATGCTTCCCCCACTCCGAAATGCCGCTCCAGGCGGATGCCCAGGTTCTGCGCAGCAATCCGGTGCTCCAGCAAGGTGAGCGTGTCTTCGAGCAGGAGCAGGAGATCGACTTTGGCGAACTGGTACTGCTTTCCCCGGGAATAGGATAAGAAATCGGTGATGATGCCGTTCAGCCGCTGCGACTCACGCGTGACAATCTGAAGTAACTGACGGTGCTCCTCACTCAGGTCCGCTATACCGGAGAGCATGCTCACCGAACCGGCAATTGAGGTCAAGGGATTGCGGATCTCGTGCGCGATCGCCGCGGCCAGCCGTCCCACTGCTGCCAAACGATCCTGCATGCGCAAATCCCGCTCGAGGCGGCGAATTTCGGTCAAATCATCGAAGGTATAGACGCAGCCGATTGCTCCGCGATCGGGCACGGTCAGTGCCGAAGCCATCACGCGGAAAGTTTTGCGGAAGTTACTGGGCGGCACGAACCGCACTTCGCCGTGCGCGCGCTCCGAACCCACAGCAGGTAGCGGATCGAGAAAAAGCTCATGCACCGGTTGTCCCAAGAGCTCGTGCTCAGAGCGCTCCAACAGCTTCTGCGCGACCGGATTAGCCAAGGTGATAAATCCGTCCAATCCGGTGGTGATCAACCCGCCGCTGATGGACTGAATGATGTTTTCGTGCAGGGCTTGGAGGTTCTCCAGCTTACCGCTGGTGTATTTCAGCCTGACGTCAACCTGACGCAATTTCGAGGCCAGTAATCCAGCCAGATAGGCCACCGCCAGATAGGCGAATAGATTGATAAAAATGATCGCTTGAAGCGCACCCATGCCGGGATGGGTGGTTGAGTAGGACGGAATGAACTCGAAGTAGGTCAGCTCCAGGACAGTGCCATACAGAATGAACGCAAGAGCTGCCGTCAGGTACGCCCAGACCCGCGGCAGCAGGATGCAGGCCACGATGATTACCAGCGGATAGAGGAAGTTCAGCGAGCTATCCACGCCACCGGTGACGTAAACCACCAGGGTGACCAGAACAAGGTCGGTGATGACCTGTAGCAGCGATTGGATCCGGTGCTCTTCCCAGAACGAAAGCAAAAGGAGGTAAAAAAGCGACATCGTATACCACAGCAGCATGACGTCGACGAACAGCCGCAGTGGCAATGGGGTGGGGGTGAAGCGGGCAATCGCCAGCTCGATCCCCAATAAGAATGTCAGAATGATGATGCGGACCTTGACCAGCCAGGCCAGCCCGAGCCGCTCATCGAACTTGGAGTGCATCTTGATTCAGATCCCCGGCCGTCCGGCCGCTTTCGTCACTGGGAACGCGGCTTGCAGGACAACTTGCAATCCGCACCAGCGTGAGAACAGGTCTTCCAACCGGACCGAGGCCGTACTGGCGGTATCCTGCCCCGCCCGCTCTTAATCCGTCTAAACCTTTGTATTTAGCCCGCCAGTTTGGCGATCATCGAGAACAGTGGCATATAGAGTGAAATGACAATGCCTCCGATCATCACGCCCAATAGGCCGATAATGACTGGCTCCAGCATGGCCAGCATATCCTTGGTGGCGGCGTCGACTTCGTCCTCATAGAAGTCCGCAATCTTCTGCAACATGGCGTCCATGGCGCCGGTCGCTTCGCCCACGCCAATCATCTGCACCACCATGTTAGGGAAGACCCCGCATTCCCTGAGGGGATCGACAATGGTGCGGCCCTCTTCGATGGCTTTGCGCACCTTCATCAAAGCTTCTTCCAGTACGGCGTTTCCGGAAGTCTTGGCCGTAATGCTCAAACCTTCAAGGATGGGAACGCCTGACGTGATCAGAGTACCCAGGGTCCGGGTAAAGCGTGCCACCGCGATCTTGCGCAGCAAGGTTCCGAGTATCGGAAGCTTCAGCAGCACATAGTCGAAGTAATAGCGGCCTTTGGGATCTTTGCGGATCTGCTTGAGGCCGAAGAAGATGCCCACAGCCCCAACAATGAAGAACCACCAGAAATGGCCTACGAACGCGCTCAGCCCCATCACGATACGGGTGGGCAAAGGCAGAGTGACGCCCAAGCCGGTGAACAGGTTGGCGAAGATTGGCACCACCCACTTGAGGAGCGCTCCCACGATCAGGAAGGCCAGCGAGACCACGGACACTGGATAGATCAGCGCCGACTTGACTGCCGCTCGCAATTTGACGGCCTTCTCGACGTAAATCGCCAGGCGCTGCAGGATGATGTCCAAAATGCCGCCGGTCTCGCCCGCCTCCATCATGTTCACCGTCAGGTCATCGAAGACCTTGGGAAACTGCTTCATGGCGTTGGCCAGCGTGGCGCCGCCTTCCACCGTGGTCCGGACCCCGGTCAGGGTCTTCTGGAACACGGGGTTTTCCTGATTGGCGGCCAGGATCTCCAGGCACTGCACCAGCGGAAGACCGGCGTCAATCATGACCGAGAATTGGCGGAAAAAGATTGCAATTTCCTTGGTCTTGACTTTGCTCGAGCCAAAGGTCGGCAGGGCAAATTCTTTTCCCTTTTCCCGAATGGCACCCGGCGTGATGCGCTCGCGGCGCAACTGGCTAGCTACGGTTTCCTTATTGACCGCCGTCCGCTCCCCGCTGATTTTCTCCCCGGAGGCATTCTTGCCTGAAAATGTGAAAACTGGCATGTGTCCTTCTCCTCAATTCGCTATGTTCTCGCCGGCGCGCTCACGATTTCTCACCCCGGAAATTCCACGTTCTGCTTGCTCTTAAGTTCTTATCGTTCTAACAACCACATCGTTATGCTGGCCGTCCTAGCGTTTGCCCGGCGCCGCGCCTTTTGCCATTGGGGCCTGATTGCGGTTCAACAGACCCGCGCCACGGTTAATCATCTCGGTCAATTCATCCTGATTGCTGGAGCGCGCCATCGCGACTTCCAGCGTGATCAGTTTCTGGAAATACGCGGTGGCCAGAGCCTGGTTAAACGTTTGCATGCCGAACTTGTCCTGTCCCGACTGCATGGACGAGTAAATTTGGTGAATCTTGTCTTCACGGATCAGGTTGCGGATTGCTGCATTAGGCACCATGATTTCCATGCACATGGCGCGGCCTTTACCATCCGCTTTAGGCAGCAAGCTCTGACACATGATTCCTTCGAGCACCAACGATAGTTGGGCCCGGATCTGTGGCTGCTGGTGCGCCGGGAATACATCGATGATTCGGTTAATGGTCGAAGACGCTGAATTGGTGTGCAACGTACCAAACGTCAAGTGACCGGTCTCAGCGATGCGCAGCGCCGATTCAATGGTCTCCAAGTCTCGCATTTCGCCGATCAGCACTACGTCCGGGTCTTCACGGAGAGCGGCGCGCAGCGCGTCGGCAAAACTCTTGGTGTCGGCGTGCAGTTCGCGCTGGTTAACCACGCAATTTTTATTCATGTGCACGAACTCGATTGGGTCCTCGATGGTGAGGATGTGGTCGTGCCGCTCGGTGTTGATCTTGTCGATCATCGCCGCCAAGGTCGTCGATTTGCCCGATCCAGTCGGACCGGTGACCAGGACCAGCCCCCGTGGCTTATCACACAGTTTGGTCACGACCGCCGGCAGTCCCAATTGGTTGAAGGATTTGATCTCAAAGGGAATGAGACGGAAGACTGCCGAGGTGGCGCCGCGTTGATTGAAAACGTTGGCACGGAAACGAGCCAACCCCTTCAGGCCGAAAGAGAAGTCCAGTTCGAGGTTTTCCTCAAAGCGGTGCTTCTGCGAATCGGTCATGACGCTGTAGGCCAGCTGCTTGGTTTCCGCCGGCGTCATCTGCGGCAAGTCGAGAGGAACCAGGTGCCCGTGGACGCGGATTTGCGGCGGCGAGTTCGTGGTTATATGGAGATCACTTCCGGACATCTCCAGCAGTCGTTTCAACAGGTCACTTAATGAGAGCGCCATAGCCTCCCTTTCTATTTCTCAAACTTAGTGAATAGTCTCGCGAGCCACTTCTTCCAGCGTGGTCATGCCGGCCGCAACCTTGATGAGTCCGCTGCGACGTAGCGTGATCATGCCTCGCTCAATGGCCTTCTTCTTCAGTTCCACGGCGGAAGCACCCACCAGGACCAATTCTCTGATTTCATCATCGACTTCCATTACTTCGTACAAGCCGGTGCGTCCCTTATAGCCGGTGTTATTGCAGACCCCACAACCTTTTCCCTTTTGGATCTTTACCGTCTTCGATTCCTCGGGGGTGTATCCCTCTTCGATCAGGGCCTGGGGCGGCACGTCTACAATCTCAGTGCACTCCTTGCAGATGCGGCGAACCAGCCGTTGCGCGCAGATGAGATGGACCGAAGTAGCCACCAGGAAAGGCTCAATGCCCATGTTCATGAGCCGGGTGATTGTCTCGGGAGCGCCGTTTGTGTGCAGAGTCGAAAGCACCAAGTGTCCGGTGAGCGCGGCTTTGATAGCAATTTCCGCGGTCTCGAAGTCACGGATTTCGCCGACCAGAATGATGTTCGGATCCTGCCGCAAGAAGGCGCGCAGTGATGCCGCGAAGTTCAAGCCGATCTGTTCCTTCATCTGCACCTGGTTGACGCCGGCCAATTGAAATTCAACCGGGTCTTCGGCTGTCATAATGTTGGTGTCGGGCGTATTTAATCGCGCAATCGATGAGTACAGGGTATTGGTCTTGCCCGATCCTGTCGGCCCGGTCACCAGCACCATACCGTAGGGCTTTAAAATTGCTTTTTCGAACTTGACCAGCGACTCCGGCTCGAAACCCAGCTTGGTCATATCGAGGCGCAGGTTTTCTTTATCCAGCAACCGGAGCACGATTTTTTCGCCCCACAGGGTGGGCAGAGTGCTGACGCGGAAATCGAGCTGCTTCTTCCGGCCTCCCATGTTCATCTTCAGCATGATGCGGCCGTCTTGCGGCAAGCGCTTCTCGCTGATGTCTAACTTCGCCATGATCTTCACGCGCGAAATGATGGCGTCTTTCAGTTTGAGCGGAGGCGCCATGATGCTTTGCAGAATGCCGTCAATGCGGAAGCGCACGCGAAATTCCTTTTCGTAGGGCTCCATGTGGATGTCGCTGGCCCCGCGCTTGACCGCGTCGGTTAGTACCAAATTGACGAGCTTGACGATCGGAGCTTCATCCGCCGCTCGTTCCAGGTCGGCCAGCTCCATTTCGGTTTCTTCGGATTGCAGTTCGACGTCGGGTTCGCCCAGTTCCGTCATCGACTGCATTACCGTCTCGAGGTCCTCCTGATTGGTGGTGCCATACGCCTTTTCAATGCCCTCCTGGATCGAGCTCTCCGACGCCACCACCGGCTCAATGTTGAAGCCAGTCATGAACTTGATATCGTCCATGGCAAACACATTGGTGGGATCCACCATGGCGATAGTCAAGGACGCACCCACACGGCTCAAGGGCAGAATCTGGTAACGTTTGGCAGTTTCGAATGGGATCAGCTTTACGACCGAGGCATCAATTTCAAAGTAAGAAAGGTTGATCGCAGGGACGCCATATTGGCGGGAAAGAAAGTTGGTAACGTCTTCATCCGAAAGGAAGCCTAGCTTCACTAGTGCGGACCCCAGGCGACAGTTCGTCTCCTTCTGGACCTTCGTCGCCTGCTGCAACTGCTCTGGGGTAATAACCTTCTCTTTGACGAGAAGATCACCCAGTCGTTGAGACATACCTCGATCTCCTATCTGCGCGGCAGAGGAATTCGTTTGAGATTCGGCTATCGGCGCGAACTGCGCGCTGCTTCCAGGGGAGGAAGTTGCAGCGTATCGCGTTGACAGAAATTGTCAACGCAGATGGATAACTACACCAGTAACTTTAGTACCTGTACTGCGTGGCAGAAGTCCCGCAATGCCTTTAGGGCCCGCGCAAGGCGCGTCAGATGGGCACTTCTGCGCGGCCGGTCTGGTTGCGAATTCAGCGGGACATGGCCTTCAGTGAGTCTTAAGCTTTAGAGTAACCTTAGAAAGCACATGACGAAGTTGAAATCCCAGTCTAAGGAAGAAAAGCTTCGCGCCTACTACTCGACTCTGCTTCGCGCCTGGGGGCGCCAACATTGGTGGCCGGCCCGCACCCGCTTCGAGGTTGTCGTCGGAGCTTTTCTCACCCAGAACACTGCCTGGACGAACGTCGAATTGGCTTTGCGCTGCTTGCGCGCCAGCGGGCGGCTGAGTCTCGAGGGCATCCGTGGTGCTCCCCTACCCCGACTGGAAAGGCTGATTCGTTGCTCGGGTTACTTCCGTCAGAAAGCTCGGCGGCTGAAAGGATTCGTGGCGTTTGTTGACGAACACTATGGCGGCTCTTTTCACCGCATGTTTGCCCAGCCGACTGACAAGCTGCGTCAGGAACTGCTGGACCTAAACGGCATCGGTCCTGAGACCGCGGATTCAATCCTGCTTTATGCCGGTCAACATCCCGTGTTCGTTGTGGACACCTATACCCGCCGCATTCTAGATCGTCACCGCATCCTTCCTATGAACAGTCCTTATGAACGGATTCGGGAACTTTTGGAGCGCGCACTCATCGCCTTAGACAGTAATGGGCAGGACTTGAGCATTGCCGGCCAAGGTGGGGCGTTTCATCGGCCTTCCGCGATGAGCCGGGCTAAGCGCTCCCCGGTGGCTCAGCTGTATAACGAAATGCATGCTTTGCTGGTGGGTGTAGGGAAGGACTACCGCATGAAGTCTGCACCCCGGTGCGATTCCTGTCCACTGCGGCAATTCCTGCCACTTTCGGACCGGGCTCGCCTGCCGCATAGTCCGCGTCCGGGCTTATAATAAAATCACGAACCCAGGAACCGAACTCAGACGATGAAGCCAAGCTTGGCCCGCTTTTGAATTTTGTCCGCTTCGATTCCATCTCGACCTGTGAAAAAGACCGGCCGCAAGCAAGTGATCATCTTGCTGGTGATTGGCATCGTTGTGCTTTTCGGGATTCTGCTTTCACTGACATCATTTGATCTTCCATTGAGCCCTGATTCGAATCAGCAACTTCTGGTCTTCGCTTCCCTCACCGCTGTCATTTTCTTCCTGTTCGTGGCTCTCACCTTCGTGCTGGTGCGCAATCTGCTTAAACTATTTGCCGAACGAAGGCTGGGAGTTTTAGGGTCCAAATTTCGCACCCGGCTGGTGGTAGCAGGCCTGCTCCTCTCTTTTCTTCCGGTCATCTTCATGTTCTGGTTTGCCTACGTGCTGATGAACCGCTCCATCGACAAGTGGTTCTCCAGTCCGGTGGAAGAGGTTCGGGAAGACACGGCGACGATGGCGTCGCTGCTCTCGGGATATGCAGCGCAGAACGCCCGGGCCGAGGCCCAGTCGATTGCGGCTATGCCCGAAACCCAGCACGCTTTTTCCGGCCATAGTTTCTCAGCGGTGGTGACGGAGTTTCGCCGGCACGAGCCCACATTGCAAGGTGGATTTGCGGTGGCTATTGAAAACGGTAACGCAGAGGCGAGCTTCGGCGCGCCTGCTCCCTGGCCGATGTTGAAAGCCAGCATTCCGCTCGAGCGAGTGACCTCAACGAGTCCGCCGGTGCACTTGAACTGGGAGCAAACCGATTATGTCCTGGGAGGCGCTCGGGTGGGCGATAGTGGTTTGATTCTTGTCGCCATGCCGTTACCCCAAAAATTTTCTGAGACGGTCAAACAAGTGGAGGCCAGCCAGCAGCGCTATCTTGAACTCAGCCGCGAACGCAAACTGGTGCGCCGCACTTATATGGGCTACCTGCTTTTGCTGACCGTCATGGTGCTCTTTGCGACCACCTGGTTGGCGCTATTTCTCTCCAAACTAGTCACGCGTCCGGTTGCGGCGCTCGCTGAAGCCACTCAGGAAATCTCCCGCGGACGCCTGGATTACCGAGTGGAAATCAGCGCGGCGGACGAAATCGGCGATCTGGTGCGCTCTTTCAACCGCATGGCCGCGGAACTCGAGGCCAGCCGCCGCCAAATCGAAGCTTCCAGTCGCGAGTTGAGCAATGCGAACAATGCTCTGGAACAGCGCCGTCGGCATATAGAAACAATTTTGGAAAGCATTCCCACCGGGGTGCTGTCGCTGGATGCCGGCCGCCACATCACCCACATGAACCATGCCCTGCTTCGCATGTTCAATCCCGGGAGCGGGGAATCTGGGACGCCAGCCGTACTGATTGGCGCTTCCCTTCAGCAAGTGTTTCCTGCTGATGTGCTCGAAGACCTGGAGCTCTTGCTGCGACGCGCCGACCGCATGACCACAACCACCACCCAGATGGAAATGGTAGTGCAACGCGTCAAGCTGAACGTTGCGGTCACCGTGGCCATCCTGCGGCACGAGGGCCGCGACTTAGGTTACGTATTGATTTTCGAAGACTTGTCCGATTTGCTCAAGGCCCAAAAACAGGCTGCCTGGCGCGAGGTGGCACGCCGGGTCGCCCACGAAATCAAAAATCCGCTGACCCCGATTGCACTCTCCGCGGAACGCATCACCCGCCATTTGGACCGGGGCATGCCGCCGGACGCCAAATCGATGGATGTTCTGCACGGCTGCGCTGAAACCATCGCGGGCTCAGTCGAGACCTTGCGAACCCTGGTCGACGAGTTCTCCACCTTGGCCCGCTTTCCCACGGCGCGACCGCAGCCCTCGAACATCAATTCCATCGTGGAGAACACTTTGACCATGTTCAACGGCCGCCTGGACGGCATCCAGGTGCGCACCTTCCTGGCTGCGGACTTGCCCAACGTCATGGCCGATCCCGAAGCCATCAAGCGGGCTTTAGCCAATCTGGTAGATAACGCCGCCGAGGCGATGCAGGGGGCTCTGTTGCGAGAGATTCATATCTCCACCACCCTGCTGGCCAGCCGCGACGTTGTAGAGATCACGGTCGCCGACAGCGGCCACGGGGTCAGCCAGGAATTGAAGGAGCGGCTCTTCCTGCCCTATTTCTCCACCAAAAAGCGGGGCACCGGTCTAGGACTCGCCATCGTGAGCCGCATTATTGAAGATCATCACGGCGCCATTCGCGTAGAAGAAAACCGGCCAATAGGAGCTCGCTTCGTCGTGGAATTGCCGGTCGCGTCGGAGGCATTTGACGCTTCTGCCATAAGCCAGCATGCATAACATTCTCATTGTGGATGACGAATCCAGCATCCGCCAGTCGCTCAAGGGAGTGCTCGAGGATGAAGGCTATAAGGCTTCGGTCGCGGAAAGCGGCGAGGCCTGCCTGGACGTCCTGCGCAAAAAAGCATTTGAGGTAGTGCTGCTCGATGTCTGGATGCCCGGAATGGACGGTCTCGAGACCCTGGAAAAGATTCGTGAGATCGAGGACGCTCCCGAGGTCATCATGATCTCCGGCCACGGTACGATTGAGACTGCGGTCCGCGCCACCAAGCTGGGCGCATATGACTTCCTGGAAAAACCACTTTCCATCGACAAAACGCTCATCCTGGTCAAGAACGCAGTGGACGCGCAACGGTTGCGGCAGGAGAACCGGGACCTCAAGAAACAACTCATTCCAAAAAGCGTAATCGTGGGCGAAAGCATTCCCATGAAAGCGCTGCGTCAGCAAATCCAGATCATGGCCCCGACTAACGGTCGCGTGCTCATTTATGGTGAGTCTGGTACGGGAAAGGAATTGGTGGCGCATGCCATCCACGCCCAAAGTCAGCGTAAAGACGAGATGTTTGTCGAAGTGAACTGTGCCGCCATCCCTGAAGACCTGATCGAGAGCGAGCTGTTCGGCCACCGCAAGGGATCATTCCCAGCCGTCTCGGTCGACAAGGAGGGAAAATTCCAGAGGGCCCATGGGGGTACTCTTTTCCTCGACGAGATTGGGGACATGAGCCTCAAGACCCAATCCAAGGTTTTGCGTACTCTCGACGAGCAGCGATTCACACCCGTGGGCAGTGACGAGCCCATCACGGTGGACGCCCGGGTCATCGCCTCAACCAACAAGGATTTGGAAGAGGAAATCTCCCGGGGTAACTTCCGGGAGGATTTGTTCTATCGTCTCAACGTCGTGCCCTTCTCGGTTCCTCCGCTGCGTGAGCGCAAAGAAGATGTTCCGTTGCTGGCGCGCTATTTCCTGAAGGAATTTTCCGCCGCTTACGGCCGGCGTTTGCGCGAGATCACCGACGACGCTATCGAGACGCTCATGCGCTACTCCTGGCCCGGCAATGTGCGCGAATTGCGCAATGTGATTGAGCGCATCGTCATCATGAATCCCACCACCACTCGCTTCGACCGCAAACACCTGCCCCCGCTGGTCCATCGCGACGGCAACCGCCGCTTGTTGGGCAGCGAATTCTCTACTCTGCACCAGGCGCGCGCCGCCTATGAGCGTGACTATATCCTGAAAAAGATGGATGAAAATCACGGCAATGTCAGCCGGACCGCTGAGGTTCTCGGTTTGGAACGGAGCCACCTCTATCGCAAGATGAAGACTCTGGGAATTGCTGTGAAGGAATAGACTTGGAACCGGCAACGTCGAGAAGTCAACGCTTGATCATGCGGATTTCGGTGCCATTCTTGGCGAATTCGACTTCATCCATAAGCTCGTTGATCAGATAAATGCCGCGACCGTGATCGGAATAGATACTTTCTCCGCAGACTGGACTGGGTATGACGTTGGGATCGAATCCTTGCCCCGGGTCGCGCACCACAATCAGCATGCCCCGCTGTTCATCGCAGGCCACGTCACACTCAATAATCTTCGAAGGATCAGACTTGGCGCCGTGGACGACTGCATTCGCCAGCGCTTCGGCCAGCGCCAGTTCGATTGCATCTTCATTGCCGGCGGCGCAGCGCATCTCTCGCACGATCTCCATCACGCCTTCCACCACCGGCTCGATGGCATTCGGATCGGCGGCCAGCGTGACCTTCAGCTTCAACATCAACTTGTCAGCCTCGAAGTCACAAGTTGGCCGGTCAGTAGACATTTTCGCGTTACTTCCTAGCGTTGCTCGCAGTTTATAACATACAGATGGTCCAGCAAGGTTAAGGACTCAGTAATTTATGGGATCCGGCGAGCCGTTCCAACTGCTGCCGCCAGTCAACCTCGTCGACAAATTCGTGCGATTCCCGCCAATCCGGCTTCACTTTGACGAAAAGCTCAAGATAAACCCGCGTGCCCAGCATTTTCTCGATCTGCAACCGGGCGGCCGTTCCGATTTTCTTCAGCATTTGTCCGCGCTTGCCGACCAGGATCCCCTTCTGACCTTCGCGCTCACAGTAGATCGCCGCCGCAATCCGCGTCAGTTTGGTTCCTTCTTCGAATTGCTCAATCATGACGGTGGTCGCATATGGCACTTCCTCGCTGGTCTCGAGTAAAACCTGTTCGCGGATAATCTCTGCCGCCATGAAGCGGGCTGGCTGGTCGGTCAACTGATCTTCGGGGAAGTAGCGAGGCCCCTCGGGCAGAGCTTGAATTACTTTCTCCAGCAGTACATTCAGACCCTCGCGTTTTCGGGCCGAGAGGGGTATGACTTCCTGAAAATCGTGGAGACCGCGGTATTGGTCGATGATGGGCAGTAGCTTTCCTTTGTCACCGCGAAGCAGGTCAATCTTATTCAGCAGCAGAAAGGCGGGAGTCTTCGATTTCTTAACCATGTTGAGCACGAATTGGTCGCCCTGACTGAACTTTCGGGTGGCATCTACGATCAGTAGGATCAAAGCACAGCCTTCCAGGGCTTCGCGCACCTCCCCCATCATTTTCCGTCCGAGAGAACTGTCTGGCCGGTGTACGCCGGGCGTGTCCAGCAGGATGACCTGACCGCCCGGGCGCCGCTTTTGCTTGGCTACGTGAATGATGCCGAGGATGCGGTTACGAGTCGTCTGTGGTTTGGGGCTGATAATAGCCAACTTTTCGCCCACCAGCGCATTCAGCAACGTGGACTTGCCTGCGTTGGGGCGGCCGAGGATGCAGACGAAGCCGGAATGAAATGCCATGCTCTATCGTACCGGGGATTAGGTCGCAGGTCTCGTGGGATTCGTGAGCAGTAGACGTCCTCGCACTCTCAGCACGCACGGCCGCACCCGCCACCTGTCACCTAAGTCCTCATATCAGCTTCATCTGCCGGGGCTGGACTATTGAGATGCGTACTCTCTCTACACGGCGCTCTGTAGAGTCGAGGACTTCGAAACGCAAGCCATCTTCTTCTACCACTTCGCCCTTTTGTGGTATGCGTCCGGCTAGTTCGCTCACCAGACCCGCGACCGTCGCTGACTCTTTGCCTTCTGGGCGCATTCCGAACAACTCGTCCAGCCGGTCGACGTCCATGTTGCCGGGAACGATAAAGGAGTGATCGCTTTCGCGAACGACTTCGGTTTTCTCATGCTCATCGCGAATTTCTCCTACGATCTCTTCCACCAGGTCTTCGATGGTAACCAATCCCGCCACCCCACCGTACTCGTCGACCACGATCGCCATGCGAATGTTGTGCTTTTGCATCTCGCGCAACAATTCGCTGCCCAGCTTGCTCTCGGGGACAAAGTAGACGTCTTTGCGCATCAGCGTGTCCACGGTGCGTGTGTGGGCCTCGGTGTCCGGCACCTGCAGCACGTCCTGCGCGTAGACGATGCCCACAATGTTGTGGATTGTGCCCTCGAATACAGGCACGCGAGAAAATGGTTTCGCTTTTAGTAACTCGATGAATTGCTCCACCGTGGTGTTGGTGGGCACAGCCACGATTTCCGGCCGTGGTTTCATGGCCTCGCGCACGGTCTTCTCACCAAACTCCACTACCGACTGAATCAGGTCGCGATTGCTTTCGTGCAGGATGCCTTCCTCCTGTCCCGCCTCGATCAGCGCATGCACAGCTTCTGCCTGAGTTTCTGGCGCCTCGTCAGAATGCTCCTTGGTGAGTGCCGTCACCGATTGCAGGAAACCCAGGACCAGAGTGACGGGTATGACCAGGTAAATGAGAACTCGCAGAATTAACACCCAGTGGATCAGCCACTCGCCCTTGGTCCGCGAGAAAAAAAGAAATGGCAGAAAGCGGTTAAACACGACCACGATCAGGACCAGACTCAAGGTTGCCTGCAGGATTTCATACACACTCCAGGCGCGATCGCGAAATACGGCGAAGCCCACCAGCATGGCAATGGCCGCCATGACCATTTGCGTGAGCACCGCCATAGAAAGAGCCGCTCGTTCGCGGCTTACGCCCAGTTTGGGTTCAACTTTCTGATCGAAAGAATCGATGTTCGCCTGGAACTCGCGTGACAGAAATTTACCAATCTCTGTGTACAAACGATCGACATAAGAAACCAGAGTCAGCACGCCAAGCAGTGGCAGGAGCATGGCTGCGATGGCAAAGTTCATCGCGGTTTTCCTGCTTTGCTCGTGCGCGGACGATCAACCTTGGGCCGTTCAGCCCGCTCGATTAATCCTTCAGGCAACCCTAGCTTCCTGCGTAAGCTTTGCTCTTTGCTCGCCATCGCCCCCTGATCGCCCTCGTGATCGTAGCCCGCGAGGTGGAGCACTCCATGCAACACCAGAATCTTGATCTCCTCCGCTGGCGAATGGCCCAACCGCCGGGCGTTCCGCGCGGCCATATCGGCTGCGATCGCTATGTCGCCAGCAAATCCATTTGATCTCAGAAGTGGCGGAAACGACAACACGTCGGTCGGCCTGTCCTTCCCCCGGAAACGCCGGTTCAGCGCTCGTAATTCCTGGCCGCTGGTGACTAAAACATTGACTACACCCCGCAGTCCAGATGCACGAGTCGACCGCGCTATAAACTTCGCCAGTGCGCCGTCGCTAAGTCCCGCTACCCGTCTTTGAAAAATCACCAAAGGTTTTCCGCTCAGCGATTAAAGCTGCTTCGATTGGCGGATTCATCTCCGTCAAAACAAACAGGAGGGCCACGTTCTGGCACCTCCTGTCCAGTCTCAACGATTTTATTCTCCGGTTTCTACTTCCCTGTGCGACACCACGCTTCTCTCCGGGTTCGCATTGTCGGCCCCGTTGGTCTTGCCGTTCGAGCTGGCTTTGGATTCGAGCAGCAACATCTGTTCCTCCGCCACTCGGGTTTTATGCTCGTCGTAGGCTCGGATAATGCGCTGCACCAGGTGATGTCGCACCACGTCGCCTTCATCGAAATACACGAATGTCAGTCCTTCGACTCTTTTGAGGACATCCACAGCTTCAAGCAGGCCGCTGCGCCGCGCCGTAGGCAGGTCGATCTGAGTCACGTCGCCAGTGATCACGGCCTTGGAGTTGAATCCCAGGCGAGTCACGAACATCTTCATCTGCTCCGAGGTCGTATTCTGCGCCTCATCCAGGATGACGAACGAGTCATTGAGCGTGCGCCCGCGCATGAAGGCGATGGGTGCAATCTCGATGACATTCTTCTCCAGATAGCGGTCGACTTTTTCGGGCTCGAGCATGTCATAGAGCGCGTCGTAGAGTGGCCGCAGATAGGGATCAATCTTATCCTGTAGAGTTCCCGGCAGAAAACCAAGCCGCTCGCCCGCTTCAACCGCCGGACGTGCCAGTATGATGCGGTTGACCCGTTTGGCCAGCAGCGCAGAAATTGCCATCGCCACCGCCAGGTAGGTCTTGCCCGTCCCGGCAGGCCCAATGCCAAATACCATGTCGTGGTTTTCGATGGCCTCGACGTAACGACGCTGGTTCACGCTCTTAGGCTGCACGGTGCGCCGCCCAAACGAACGCTGCCGCCCGGCTTCCGCCAATCCACGTAGTGTCGCCTTGGGATCCGCCATTAACACGCGCAGCATGCTGTTCAGATCGCCGTTGTTGAAAGTATGTCCGGAGCGCTGGAGTTGGTCGTAATCGGCGAAGACTTGCTGGGCCCGGGCTACGTCGCGCGCCGCGCCTTCCAGTTCGATGGAATCGGAACGCAGTTCAATGTTGATGTTCAGACCATCCTCGAGCACATGAAGATTTTCGTCACGTGTGCCAAATAGGGTCTCAATGTTGGGACTAATCTCAATACTTTTCTTCATTCGGTTGCTGGCGCTTACCTCCCGCGCGTTAGATGCTCAACTGATCAGGGGGAAACGGCTTTTTGACCCTCCCCGAGGCCATGTGGCTGCCGGACCGAACACAGGTCAGCGACTGCTGAAAATAGCGACACAGCGCCATTTTCGCGACAAATGATTCTTCTGTATGGAGATGGAACCAGCCGACGGTGCTCGCCCCAAGGTGCAAGCAACTACCATTAGCTAAAGGGTACCTCCGCTTGGCGAAAGGAGTCAATGGACAAGTAACCAGCGGTCACGGATGCTGCGAACCCATGGAAGGGCTTGGCCGGACACGGTTTATGCCCCCTCGGCTTTGACATCGGCCACCGACGCCGGCACTGCCCGCGTCCGCGCCCAATCCCGCAGTGCCTGGATCTCTTCCGCCCGCGTGATGGAAAGCGGCACCGTGATCCTTAATGCATTGAGCAGTGATTGGGTGGTGAGCGACTTTTTCTCCGCGAAGGCCGCGTACATCGCTGTCTGTACCGCCGCCTCTACTTCTGCTCCAGAATACCCTCGAGCAGCCAGCGCCACCTGGTCCAAGTCGAAGTCGGCTGGGTTCCGCTTTCGCCGCGCCAATTGGATTGCGAATATCTGCTTCCGCTCGGTCTGATTCGGCACATCGACGAAGAAAAGCTCGTCGAACCTTCCCTTGCGGATCAATTCCGGAGGCAACGCAGTTACGTTGTTGCAGGTGGCGGCGACGAACACCGGGGCCTTACGGTCCTGCATCCAGCCAAGAAACGCTGCCAGCAGGCGTGACGAGACGCCCGCGTCGGCCGACGCTGAATCCGGGCCACTGCCGGCAAAAATTTTTTCTAATTCATCAATCCATAAGACACATGGTGCCAGCCCTTCGGCAACGCGAAACATTTGTTGGATTCGCTTCTCAGTCTCGCCGACATATTTGTCGAAGATGGCAGCAGTATCGAACTTGACCAGCGGCAACATCCATTCTCCCGCGACTGCTCGCGCGCACATGCTCTTGCCGCACCCCTGCACCCCCAGGATGATCACACCACGAGGCGGTTCCAGGCCAAAAGCCCGAGCAGCGTCTTCCCACGCACCGCGCCGCTGCGCCAGCCAGCGCTTCAGGTTGTCGAGTCCCCCGACGCCTACCAGGTTGTCGGACACATCAATGAACTCCAGCATGCCGGAGTGCCGAAGCAGTTCCTTTTTTGCCTGAAGGACGTCGGTAACAGTTTCCGCCGTAACTCCGTATCGTGTCACGATCGCTTGTGAAGTTGCCCGCTCGGCTTCCTCTTCCGTCAGGCCGCGCAGGTTGTCGGCCATCAGGTCGAGACCGGCCGCATCGAGTGTCCGCCGCAGTGTGCGAGTTTTTCCTATTCTTATAATCATCTCATCGATGATCTGACGCAGACGTTGCTTGTCGGGGCGCGGCAGTTCCAGGAATTCAACCAGACTGCGGAGTTCTGGAGGAATGTTGATCGACGGCGCCGTCAGGATGACTGTGCGCCGGTTTCCTGAAAATTTCTGCCCCACATCGCGCAGCCGCCGCACCACGACTGGGTCGTCAAGGTGGCGATGAAAGTCTTTGAGAATAAATACCGCTTCGATGGAGATTGCCTCCAGGTTGCTCAGCGCCTGCACCGGTTCGCGACTGTTGTACAGTGCCTGGGCGCCGACATCGCTGAAATCATGGGTGGTAGCGGAGGGATAAGGACCAGCTGAGAACCGGCTCGGTTCGGGTATCAGCTCCCCAACATCGCTACCGCAGCGCACCAGTCCGCTAGCGATACTCCACTCGAAGGTTGCCAGTTCCAAGGAGGAGCATGCGACCCGCACCAAGCGAACCGCGCGCATCTCCTCCACCGTCTCCATCACGACGATGGGAGTCGAAGAGTCGATTAGAACCTTAAGGCGCGCCAGGGCGTCGACCATATCAGTTTGACCGGCAGCAACTTAGTCCCGTAAAATAGTTTAGTTGACACTCACCTGAAGATCTCTTTCTAGGGAAATCAAGGGAAACGAAGGTAACGGACCAAACATGGCAAACCATTTTTCTGCGCTGAAACGAGCCCGCCAGACCGAAACGCGCAGCGCCCGCAATCGTAGCAACACATCGCGCCTGCGCACCGCCTTGCGGCAGCTTCGTGAATCTTTGGCTAAGGGCGATAAGGCCGCTGCTGAGAGCATTTTTCGGGAGACGGTTTCGGCTCTAGACAAGGCAATCCAGAAGGGCGTGATCCACGAGAATACGGCCTCGCGTTACAAGTCCCGCCTGAGTGCAAGATTAAATGCGCTGAAGTAGCCGTCAGCCAATCAGCCATCAGTACCAAACAAGAACGGCAGCCCCACGGCAAGTGGGTCTGCCGTTTGCGCTTTGCTGGGTCTGTGGCGGAGGGGGCGTGCCACCGAGCCGCTATACTTCTCCGGGGAGCAGATCTTTGAGGAGATAAGCCGTCGTTCGCGGCGGCAAGTATGAACTGTGTCAGAATTTCCCGAACCTGCGCAGGAGGCAGCGTCCGGGCGAACTCAAGAGCTCGGGCCAGCGGAGTCTTTTCGTTTCGCAGGAGAGCGATGCGAATCTCCTGGCGTGGGGACCACTTGGAATGACGGCAGACGGCTTCGACGAATGCAACGGTCGCATTCCGACGCACCAAGGCTTCAATCACAGATTCCTCGGTTAGGCGCGAGTTTTCGAACGCGGCGTGAATCACACGTGGCTCGGGATCGAGCAGAAGCGCACCAGCAACCCTTCCGGAAGCGCGATGGGCCAACGAGAGCCGCTCACCGACGGAGACTTTTTCCAGCCGGCTGATGAGTGCTTCCTCCGCCCTCATTTTGATGTCAGCGGGAACCGCAGGCTGGAGCGCCACTTGCATCAGGTCGAAAGCAAAAAGGTGCCGCACCATCGGAACGGAAACGTGGCGCGGTGTCTTGGGATGGGCAACCAGCGCCAGCTTTACCTTGCGACTCTTTGTCAGGCCGCTGTTCTTGCTGAGCCTATCGAGGGCTTCGGACGGCAAATCGCTCCGCTTCAGCAGCGTCAGGGCAAAATCTTCAGTGAGCGTGGGATCAGAAGCGGCAGCTATCAACGCGTCAGAGGACGTATTGTGATTGACTTCTTGCAGAGTGGTAGTCGGGGCGTCCTCATTTTCGTTGACAAGCTGGGACGCAATTGCATCGTTCGAAAGCATCGTTAGCTCGATGTTTTAGGGTGACCCGGCATCATCTTCCCTGTTGTGCAGCTTTGCGTGCCAGTTCCAGCGCACCTCGAACCGGCTCAATCACCGTTGCATTCATGTCAACGCTGGCAAACTCGGAACGCACACTATTGTAGAAAACCTGGCGCACGAGCGCGCAGTTACGGAATACACCCCCGGACATGGCCACCGGGACGGTGGGAGCATCGGGAAAGAGACGGCGCACCACGATTTTGGCGAGGGCAGCGAGTTCTGTGCCCGCTTGGGTCAAAATTCCGCGAGCGATGGGATCGCCGCAATTGCCCGCCGAAAGTACCGTGGGAAGCAACTGGGCAAAGTCTGGTGGAGGCGCGGCGTTCGCGGCCAGCACAAGCTGCTCGTGAGTGGTCAGGCCCCACGATTTCATAACGTCCGCGAGCAGCCGCACGCTGGCAGGTTCTGTTTCATCAGCGGCGTGGAGGGCAGCGCTGACGGCGGCGCGACCGATCCAATGACCGGAACCTTCGTCAGAGATGGCGAAGCCCCATCCGCCGGCGCGAGCGGTTTGACCGCCGCCGTTGCGCCCGTAAGCGAGTGATCCGGTGCCTGCAATCACGATCACGCCCGGACCACTGCCGAAAGCGGCTTCGAGGGCAATCAACATATCGCCCACAACTTCAATTTCGCCGGCCACAAGCTCGGAGACGATCCGGCGAACGGCATCGTTGATCTCCGGCCGCGCGGCTCCCGCCAGGCCAATGCAGGAGCGCTGAATCTGTGACGGAGCGACATTGGCCACGGCACAGGCTTGACGAATGGCGGCGGCTAGAGCCTGACGCGCCGCAGCTTCGCCGACCCGGATCAGGTTGCTTCCCGCCGCCGTCCCGCTTCCGAGGAGTAAGGTTTCATCGCCGACTACGCAGGAAGTTTTGCTGCCTCCGCCGTCGATGCCCAGGAAGATGGTCACGAGCGTAGTTCTACCACAACGGTATCTCGCCAGTAGGAGGGACTTGCCGCAACAGTTCAGATTGCGGGATTGATGAGCTGGATACCTGCGAGGATGGATCACACGGTCCCGAGGCGTAAAGCCAGATACTCTTAGACATAACTTCCGGCAACGCCAAAGTCGCGGGTGAGAGCCTGCGCTGAGCTTGCCGAAGGGGCGTCCGCGCCACCCGTACATGGGCCTCGACAAGCTCGACTTCATCATCATCGCGTTGTATCTAGCCGGGATCACGCTGTTCGGATTGCGCTTTCGCAAGCGCCAGCGCACCCTGCGGGATTATTTTTTGGCCGACCGCAACATTCCCTGGTGGGCGATTGCACTCTCTATTGTTGCTGCTGAAACCAGCACGCTGACCATCATCAGCATTCCTGGGCTGGCTTACGACACCAATCTTACGTTTCTGCAGGTTGTGCTCGGATATCTCGCGGGTCGCATCATCATCAGCTTTGTTCTGCTGCCACAATATTTTCGTGGCGACCTTTACACTGCGTATGAATTGATTGAACGGCGCTTCGGAAGAAAGTTGCGGTCGCTTACCGCGGGACTCTTTCTGTTCACGAGAGCAGCAGCGGAGGGTGTGCGCGTGTACGCGGTCTCCATCGTGGTAGCAATTGCGTTGGGCACAGGTGAGATTTCCTCGATTGCGATCATCACCGCGTTGACTCTGGTCTACACGTTTGAAGGCGGCCTGGCGGCGGTGATCTGGACCGATGTAGTTCAAACCGTCATTTATGTCGGGGGGACGCTGGTTGGAGTTTTCACCATTCTGCATCTTGTGCCGGGCGGCTGGGCGGCGATCCATGCGGCGGCGGCTGGGGCGGGCAAACTGCAGGTATTCGAATTTACGCCAACGCTTTGGAAGCCTTACACGTTTTGGGCGGGAGTGATCGGGGGAACATTTTTTACTGTAGCCAGTCATGGCACCGATCAACTGATTGTGCAACGGCTGTTGGCCGCGCGAGGACAAAAGCAGTCGGCGACGGCATTGATTTCGAGCGGCGTGGCCGTCTTTTTTCAGTTTGCCATGTTTCTCACAGTCGGCGTCATGTTGTGGGTTTACTACCGAGTGCCGGCGGCGGCGTTTGGAAAGCCAGACCGGATTTATCCGACCTTTATCGTGACGCGAATGCCGCACGGAATTTCGGGATTGTTGATCGCGGCGATTCTGGCGGCCGCAATGTCTAACCTGAGCGCGGCCCTCAACTCACTTTCATCAACTTCGATCATCGATTTCTACTTGCGTCGTCATCCTCAGGCGGACGAACGGCGGCGCGTGCAGCTTTCCCGGATGGCAACTTTTGTTTGGGCGTTGGTGCTGTTTGCGTTGGCTGTGCTTTCTTTGCATAAAGTGGGACGCGTAGTCGAGATCGGATTACAGATCGCATCCGTGGCGTATGGCGCACTGCTCGGAGTGTTTCTGCTGGGCGTCCTGACCACGCGCGCGAACCAAAGCGGGGCTATGCTAGGAATGTTCTGCGGCTTCGTTACGGAACTCTATATCTGGCTGGGCACGCGCGTGCCTTGGACGTGGTATGTGGCGATCGGGACGGTGGTGACGTTTGGCGTGGGATACGTGGCGAGTGTCGCGATGGATTCGAGCCCACGGACGCAAAACCTTTAACCGCAAAGGGCGCTAAGAAAAGACGTTGAGGTCCTCGCGTATACTGCCAACCCAAGGTGAAAGCGCAGCTCGAAACTTCCCGCCCCGACCTCGCTCGCGAACTGGGCGTGAGCCATGCCTGGGCGGTGGTGGTGGGGACCATCATTGGCAGCGGAATTTTTCTGGTCCCGGCGGAGATGATGCAGGCTGTGGGCTCAGCGAAGCTGGTCTACCTGGCTTGGCTCGTGGGTGGTCTGCTTTCGTTTTTTGGTGCGCTCACCTACGCTGAGCTGGGCGCGATGAAGCCGCAAGCGGGCGGCGAGTACGTGTACGTTCGCGACGGCTTTGGCCCTCTCGCGGGTTTCCTCGACGCATGGACCTGGTTTCTGATCTCGAAGCCGGCGTCGATTGCGACTCTGGCTACCGGAATTGTCCGCGTTCTCGGAACTTTTTCCGTCTTCGCATTCTTTTCCAGCGATTTCATCCAAACGTTTATCCACGTTTCGTACGGTCAAGCCGTTGCTGTCGTGGCTGTGCTCCTGGTAACACTCCTCAACTATGTAGGCATCAAGAAAGCTGGCGAATTCCAACTGATTTTCACGCTGTTGAAAGTCAGCATCATCGTTGGCATCGTGATCGTCGGATTCAGCCACAGCGCGGGAAGCTGGGCAAACTTTGCTGGCAGTTATCTGGGTGCCAAAGATGGATTCGCAGGATTTATGGCGGCTCTGGTGGCCGCGCTATGGGCTTATGACGGCTGGAATGACTTGAACATGGTCGCGGGCGAGGTACGGAATCCGGAACGCAGTTTGCCCATCGCGTTGATTGCGGGCGTCGCGGTGGTGGGAGCCCTGTACATTTCTGTGAACGCATCCGTTCAGTACGTGCTCCCGGCGGCTGCGATCGCCGCTTCGCAAAGACCGGCATCTGATGCCCTGGCGCTGGTGCTGGGGCGCATGGGCGCGAGTATCGTTTCAGCGGGTATGGCTCTCTCAATGCTGGTCGCAATGAACGGCACCATCATGAGCGGAGGGCGTATGCCCTTTGCCGTAGCGCGAGACCGTTACTTCTTTTCTTCCTTAGCCAAGGTGCATCCTCGCTTTCATACTCCTGCGGTAGCGCTGATAGTCCAGGCAGTCCTTTCGACTATTCTTCTTCTTTCGGGTGGGAGTTTCCGGCAGTTTTTCTCGCTTGCCATCTTCTCCGAGTGGCTGTTCTACATGATTGCTGCCAGCACTCTGTTTATTTTCCGATGGCGCGAGCCGGACGCTCCGCGACCTTATCGGGTGTGGGGCTATCCTTTCGTTCCCATCTTGTTCGTGTTGGCTTCCGGCGTGCTCCTTTACTACACCTTCACCTACAATCTCCGTAATTCCGCGCTGGGTAGCCTGGTGATTCTGGCGGGCATCCCTGTTTTCTATTGGTTTTCCTGGCGACGCTCCCGAACCGTCTGAGTTTCCACGATCTTTCCTGGGAGAATTCCGCTTTCAGGCGCCGACTGATTACCAAGGTACAGGCGCGGGCGACACGTTTACCCACTGGCCATTCTCCCGTAATTTGAAGCTTCCACCCGGTGCGTGCTCCCGAGAACTGGGTCCCCCTTTTGGAGCTTATGAATGGCTACGCCTGATAGTTTTCGGCTGGGACTTCTGCCGGAGCGCAAGATGGACTGGCGCACCGTGGCGAGCAGCTATGGCCTCCAGGTTCTGCTGGTCATCCTATTGATCAACATGGGCTTGATTTGGCCTGACCGGCTGTCGCTCGCACGGACATATCATGTAACCGAACTGATCCCAATGCCAAGTTTGCAGCCGAAGCCGTTGAAGGTGAAGACGCCTCCGCCGGCGCTGCACGCCAAGTTATTACCTCGGGCGCCGGTTTTCGAATCGCCGAAGCTGACTGTGCCGCGCGAGATTCGCGCGCCGCGTCCGCAGCAGCCCGACGTGGCACCTCCGAAGATTGCGGTGAACAACTTTGCTCCAGCAGTGTTGAAGCAGGTCTCCGGGGCTCGGCCGACATTGATCGTGCACACTGGCGAATTTGGCAGCTCAGCCACTCCCACAGTCAATGCTCCAATTCAGAAGGTGCAAACCGGCGGTTTTGGCGACCCCAACGGTATTAAGGGACAAGGCAAGGAGGGCGCACACCTGGTTGCTGCTAACACCGGCGCGTTTGACTTGCCGCAGGGCTCGGGCACAGGCAATGGCGCGGGCGGAGCGAATGGTATCAAGGGCACTATCACTAGCGCAGGTTTTGGCAACGGCATCGCACAGGCCGGGCGGGGGGACGGCCGCAGCAACGGACGAGGTTCGGCGGTCCAGACTGCGGGCTTTGGAGCTCAACAAGTTGCTCAGGGCGGAGTGAAGACGGTTCTGGTAGATAGCGGGCCACCGACCACTTCAGTTGAGATCAGCTATAAGCCCAACCCGGTCTACACCGATGAAGCGCGTCAACTGAAGCTGCAGGGCGAAGTCTTATTGGAAGTGATGTTCGGCGCGAATGGACAGCTGCACGTGAACCGCGTGGTCCGAGGCCTGGGGCATGGTCTGGATGAAGCCGCAGTTGCAGCCGCCAACAAAATGCGGTTCAAGCCCGCGCTGCGCAACGGTTCAGCCGTGGATTCCACGGCGATTGTACATGTCGTGTTCCAACTGGCTATTTAAGAAGCGTTATTGAAGAAACGAAGCAACAGAGAGGACTAGAGTCATGCGTACTTGCACATGGATGACCATCACTTTCCTGCTGATCGCGCTGAGCGCAATGGCGCAGCAGCTGGCCGGACAATCGTCTTCATCGCCGATGCCGCCGGCGCAGTCGGTCGTCTCGACCCCGGCTCTGGCCGGCCCTACCGGCACTCCCGCAACGACCGCAGCGGCTCAATCAGCGGCCACGGGCGCTCCCACGACCATGGACCAGGTTGTGGATCGCGCCATCGCGCGCGAGCATGCCCTGCTGGAAATGCTGAAGGCGCGGACGCCGTTGATGGAGACCTATTTGCAAAACCTTGCGAACGATACCCAGCTCGGCCCCGTGCCCAAAGAAGATCACTACTTCTTCGGGCGCATGGACCTGGCCGAAAGCGACCGGCGGGATTATCTCTCCAAGGACACCAGCTTCCAGACTCGTATGTTGGGCGGCGTCACCAAACTCTTTAAGTTTGAGTACAAACCCATGGGCTTCTCCTGGATGATCTTCGCCGATCGCGAGGAGTTCGACCGCGCGCACTATGACTTCCGTTATGTTCACCGCGAATTTGTGGGCGATGTGCGTTGCATCGTGTTTGATGTGACCCCGAAGAAAGATGCCGGCAAGGGACGTTTTCTGGGCCGCATCTGGGTGGAAGATCAGGACTACAACATCGTGCGCTTGAACGGGACTTATGCCCCTCGGCCGAGGAACGCCTACTTCTTCCACATGGATAGCTGGAGACTCAACCTGATTCCAGGCTACTGGATACCGGCTTACATCTACAGTGAAGAAGGCGACTTCAGCTATGGAGCCAAGGACAAGATCGCCTTCAAGGCGCAGACCCGCATCTGGGGCTATGACCTAAAAAAGAACGGCAAGGAAGACGAGCTCACGCAGGTGCTGGTGGATTCTTCGGTGAAGGATGAGAGCGCCGCGGCGCAGGATGCTTCTCCGCTGCAGGCCCAACGGCAGTGGCAGCAACAGGCCGAAGATAACGTGGTCGAGCGCTTGCAAAATGCCGGGTTGCTGGCTCCCGAAGGCGACGTGGACAAGATTCTGCAGACGGTCGTTAACAACCTGGAAGTCACCAATAACATCGAATTGCCGCGCCCAGTCCGCACTCGGGTGATGCTGACTTGTCCGCTCGAAACCTTCAGCGTGGGCAATACCATCATCGTCAGCCGCGGACTGATCGATGTCCTTCCTGACGAGGCCAGCCTGGCCATGGTGCTCTCGCATGAACTGGCGCATATCGTCCTAGGACATAACCTGGGCAGCAAGTACGCGTTCAATGACCGTATGCTCTTCTCCGACGAGTCAACCTACCAGAATTTGGGTTTCAGGCACGTGCCGGAAGAAGAAATCGCAGCCGACAAGAAGGCGATGGATTTGCTGAAGAACTCCCCCTACAGCCAGAAGCTGGATGCCGCAGGATTGTTCCTGAAAGAGCTGTCCGCGCGCGCTCCGGCGCTCTCCGCGCTGCTGACGCCGCACTTGGGTAACAGCTTCTCGGATGGCAAGGGAGGGATCGATCGGATGGCGGCACTGATGAATTCGGCTCCGGCATTGGATGCGAACAAGCTCGACCAGATTGCGGCCTTGCCGATGGGAGGTAGGGTAAAGCTGAATCCCTGGGATGATCACGTGGACCTGATCAAGACGGCGCCCGTGGCCATCACGTCAGCCCGCGACAAGATGCCGTTTGAAGTAACGCCCTTCTTTCCGCGATTGACCCGTTACAACAGTGCCGGAGCGGCAGGTACTCCAACCGCTGCGGCGAACGCAGCTCCAGCGAATTAGCGAAGAAAGTTAACCTCCAAGTTGAAGTAAGCGCAGGCCGGGACCGGAAGCAATTCCGGAGTTCCGGCCTTCGTATTTAGGAGTGGAAATCATAGAACAGGTTTGAGCTGTCATCCTTCGACTCGAAGGATCCGTACAGATTGCAATGTCTTCATTTCCGCCGCTTGAATTTCTCGCAGCCACGACCCGTTCGATAAGGACGTCCGGAGCAGTCGATTTAGCTTGTAGGGTTCCTTCGACTACGCAGCGGCTTCGCAAATGCGAAGCAGCCACTTCGCGCAGGATGACAACTCTACTCTCGAGGCTTTCTTTTTCCCGGCAAACCTGCCGGGTTTTCATGGGTGCGCTCGCGGAAGCCGCCTTTTAATCCGGTCGCCAGGGAAACGCTCGATTCTCCAAACTTGTCGCGTAGACGATCCGCCGCTGAGAGAGCTTGCTGCCAGCGTTGACGCCGTGCGTCTTCGAGTAAGTCGCCCTGATCGGTCTGCGCTTCGAAGGAGGACGTCTGCACTCCGAGTAAGCGAACCTCCGCGCCTTTTCGCCAGTTGTTGCGAAATAACACTCGTACCTGTTCGAAGATCTCGGTATCGAGCTGGGTTGCCACGGGCAGGGTGTGGGCACGAGTGATCGTCGTAAAGTCCTTGTAGCGCAATTTAAGCTGGATGGTTCTGGCATGCACTCCGCTCTCCCGCAAACGACGGCCCACCATCTCAGAAAGCCTCATCAATGTTGATTCCAACTTGTCCAGATCGGCCGTATCTTCGTTGTATGTATGCTCATGGCTGATGGACTTGGCGTCAACGTCGGCACCGACTTCGGAGTCGAACCATCCGCCGGCATCTTCGCCGCGAGCCTTGCCCGCCAGTGCCAACCCCCACTTGCCGAACTGCTGCTCAAGAAAGGAATCATCGAAGCGGGCGAGATCTCCGACTTTATAGATACCCAGCCCGCGAAGGTTCTGCTCGGTAACCTTGCCCACACCAGGAATGTCGCGCACATCGAGCGGAGCTAGAAACTTTGCTTCCTGCCCGGGAACAATCCACAGAATTCCGTTGGGCTTGGCGTTTGCGGAGGAAACTTTGGCAATCAAGCGCGAGATGCCGATTCCAATCGAGCAGTTGAGTTGCGTCTCGGCTTGCATTTTGGCGTGAAGATTGTGGGCTGCACGCAGCGGCCGGCCATGCAGGCGCTCGGTGCCGGTCATATCCAGATAGGCCTCGTCGATCGAAGCCATCTCGACCAGCGGCGAGAAAGATGTCAACACCCGATGCACTTTCTCCGAGCACTCACGGTACCGGTCGGGATGGCCATCCACGAACCTAGCGTGCGGACAGAGTTTGGCCGCCGTGCGCAGCGGCATCGCCGAATGCACACCGAATTTGCGGGCCTCATAGGAAGCCGCCGAAACCACGCCGCGCTCCTGGCGCTGCCCTCCCACCACCACGGCCTTGCCCTTCAACGAAGGGTCAAAAAGCTCCTCCACCGAGACGAAGAAGGCGTCCATGTCGACGTGGAAGATGGTCTTGGCGGCTGCGTTTGTCGGAGCCATTCCAACTGAGGGTGCCCCATCCTTGCCTTCTTTGCAAGGGTGGGGCGGGGCTTTGTTTACGCGGCGGGGATTTGGAGGTCTGGCATGGGCGTGCCGGCAAACAGATGCTGGCACGGTTTGGCTAGCCACCGCGCCCGCGCGCCGACCAGCTAACGCGGGCACCGTCAGTAGCAATGCCGGTATCGGCATACATTTGGCGGTAAACTTTCGAGATCAGAACAAAAGTCAATCGCCCGCGTTTGGACCTGATGAAACGTGAGCGCCTCCAGATGGAACCTAAGGTGTAAAAACGGTCCCAGACCACCTGAGTGCGCGAACGGATTTCCTCGGCTGACATTACTGGGTGGTCCCAAAAGAGTTTGGGGCGAAGCGCCCAGGTATCAGCCAGCGCCGGGTAAGCGGAACGCCAGCGATGGTAGGAGGGTTGTCCCCAGCGTTTTTTCCCAGCGATTAAAATCCACGGTCCCGGGATAGGGGCTCAGTATAATGAATTGCGCAAAGGCGAGATCGGCACTGATGGCGGCGGCGGCCGTGGCGTCGAATGTTTCCGGACGATCGCTGGGCAGCCCAAAAATGAATGAGCCCAGCACATGCACGCCATGGCGCCGGAAGGTTCTGAGGCGCTCGATGAGGCGGTCCCCGGCCAGATTGATATCCTTGTAGACATCCTTCAACCCCGCGGGCGTAACCGATTCCACCCCGACCAGCGCTCCCTTAATCCGCGCCGCCTTCATAGCATCAAGAAAATCGGGGTCTTCAGCCGCTTCCATGGTGATCTGGGTAAAGAAAATCGTGTCGTCCGGGAGTTGCGCCAGTCGAGACATCAGTTCAAACCGTTCCGCGCGAATGGCAGTCAACTCGTTCAGCCGGGCGGCATTTTTTTGCTGCGCGGCCAGGTTCAAATCGGTGAGCGTGACCGGATAGAAGTTATCATCCGCCAGGGCAATGAAGCGGAACCCGAGGCGACGCAACTGAACAATTTCCTCGAGCACTACGTCCGCGGCACGCTGGCGAGGTTTTTGTCCATCGGTCCGCCAAATTGAACAGAACGAGCAGTGTTTGGGGCAACCTCGAATGGTTTGTACTGATGCCCACATATAGCGATTGCGCGGGACCAAGTCCCAACGAGCAGGGGCGAACTCGCGGCCATCGATCTGACCACCGGCATAGATCTTCTGTGGCGTGCCATTCCGGCAATCCGCCAGCACCTGTGCCCAGACAATATCGCCATCGCCTTTTACCACCGAATGCGCTCCTCCAAGTTCGAGCGCCTCTTCGGGATAAAGGGTGGCATGAATCCCGCCAAAAATTACGTGTGCGCCTCGACTGCGGGCGATCTTCCCAATCTCGTAACCGCGCAGCGCGTTGACAGTGTGAATGCCAATCCCAAACTGCGTCACCGGCTTGAAAGTTCTCAGGCTTCACCTGGATTAAGGTTTCATCGACCAGAATTGGGTCGCCAAAGGACTTGGGCGTGGCCGCGGCCAGCACATATTGCCAGCGCGGGGTGATAACTGCGGTTCCGAATGACACACTACTAGGATTGATCAGGTGAACGTTCATGCAAGGAGTTCCTGTACTATCCATCGCCCTGGATCCGGAGACGAGCCATCCTCGCCGCTGCACCTGAGGCGGACAAACTCCGCGTCATTTCATTCACTCAGAAAGGCGCGAATCTTACTTTTTCAAGGAATCGGAAGCCAAAAAAGCCGTTCCATACTCTCCATCGGGAAGGACGGGGGAAAGAGAAGAGCACGAAATCCAGCCCTAAGGATGGCTCAAGGTTAGGCTAGAATCGGAGCTATGTCAAGATTCGTGACAAATGGAAAATGATACTCCCGCGATTGCGTTCCAATTTGGAGAGCGTTCCGAAGTTACAAAAGTAAAGGCCTTGGCGATATTTCGGCCTTCGACATTGAGGTGGGTGCCGTTCGTATTGACCAGGAAAAGGCGGTCTCAGCAGCCAGTCACGTGTCAGTGAGTAATGGGTTCCAAGTCAATCGCTTCGCTGGGATGAATTGAGGTCGAGCTGCCCGCACGCATCAGGCGCACACGATCGTAGACTCGCGCATATTCCCGGGCTGAGGCGTTCCAGGAAAAATCTTTGTTCATGCCATTCCGCATCAGCGTCTGCCATGAGGCCTGATCGCGGAAGGCTCGCAGCGCTTCCCTGATCGTCAACAGGAGTGCTTCGCCCTTGTATTCGGTGAACTTGAAGCCGGTGCCCTTGCCAGTGCGGGCATCCCAGGGCTCGATGGTGTCGTCGAGGCCGCCGGTGGCGCGAACGATGGGCACGGTGCCGTATTTCAGACTGTAGATCTGATTCAACCCACAAGGTTCGTACTTCGAGGGCATGAGGAACATGTCGCTGCCGGCTTCAATCTTGTGCGCCACAGCGTTGTCATAAGCAACTTTGACCGCGATTTTCTGCGGGAATTGTTTGTGCAGGCGCTGGAACATTTCTTCGTATGGCTTGTCGCCCGCGCCGAGCGCGACCAGGATCATTTCTTCACGGGCCAACCGGTCGGCAATTTGCGAGATGAGGTCAAAGCCTTTCTGCGCAGCGAAACGCGAAACAATCCCGATCACCGGAACCAGCGGATTGGCGCCGGTCACCCCGAAAGCTGCGAGCAGCTCCTGCTTGCACTTGGCTTTGCCGCTCAAATCCTGAGGGGAGTACTTGGCCGCGATGAACTTGTCCGCCTGCGGACTCCATTCGTCATAATCAACGCCGTTCAGGATACCGGTCACAGTCGCGGCCCGGTCGCGCAGCACGCCTTCCAGGCCGAAGCCATACTCGGTCGTCTGAATCTCCTGACTGTACTTTCGGCTGACCGTGGTCACGTAATCAGATTCTACTAGCGCGCCTTTGAGGAAATTCACGTTGCCGAAGAACTCCATCCTGGAAATGGTGAAAAGATCCCAAGGCAGAGTGAGCAGAGGCAAAATCTCCGGCGGAAACAGTCCCTGGTACCCCATGTTGTGGATGGTGAAGACTGTGCCTACGTCCCGGAAGGCAGGATCTTCGACGTATTGGGTACGCAACAGCACCGGTACCAGGGCGGACTGCCAGTCGTGACAATGGAAAATGTGGGGAACGCCGAGAATCTTTGAAGCCTCAAGCACGGCCCGGGAGAACAGCGCGAAGCGCTCGGCGTTGTCGGGATAATCGCCGGTCGGAGTACCGTACAATGCGTCGCGGTCGAAATACGGAGGATAGTCCACGAAATAGAACTGCACCCCGGAGTGGCTTCCGTCCGTGACCACCGAGCAAAAGCGGTAACGGTCATCAAAGGGCACGGTGATGCTGCGTACTACAGTTTGCGGATCCGTCAGTTTGGTCTGACGATAGCGCGGGAGATAGACACTCACTTGATGTCCGCTGGCCGCCAGCGCCCGAGGCAGCGCTCCTACTACGTCAGCCAATCCGCCGGTCTTCGAGTACGGGACGCATTCCGACGCCACAAACGCAATACGCATGAAAGCCACTCCTTAGTTTCAGGTAGTAAGACGCAAACCCGTTTTGGCTGTCGCAAGCTATCATAGGAGTGTGCCATCGCACACACTTCACTTGCGCCAGACGATCGCGGGATGAAGGCTCCAGTCTAAATGCCGGGAAGAAAGAGGGCAATGTGCCAAAAGTCTCCGCTTCGCCCCGCCGCAGCCACAAACCGAAACTTGGACAGCATTTTCTGGTGGACGACGTGGCTGCCATGCGGATTGTGGAAGCGCTAGGCGATGTTTCGCAAAGCACCGTCCTCGAAATTGGGCCGGGACGCGGCGCGCTCACCTCCCTGCTGGCCCGGCGGGCCCGTCGACTGATCGCCATTGAACTCGACCGCGTGCTGGCCGCCCAGTTGCGCATGAATTTCGCTCTGACAACGAACGTCGAAATTATCGAGGGTGATGTACTTGCAATTGATTTCAACACCATCTTCGGGCCCAAGCCCGGAAGCACTCGTCCCGGTATCGAGCAAAAGCCGGAACAGGTTCGCGTGGTTGGCAACCTTCCCTTCTTCATTACTTCGGATATTCTGTTGCGGCTTTTTGAACTCCGCCGATACTTTGAAATGATTGTCCTGATGGTGCAGCGCGAAGTGGCCGACCGCCTGGCGGCGCCGCCAGGTGTCCGCGACTATGGGTTGCTTTCCGCCACGGCCCAGCTTTATTCGAGGACTGAGAAGATGTTCACTCTGCCGCCGGGAGCGTTCTCGCCTCCGCCCAAAGTGCAGTCGACCGTGGTCCGGCTTACCATGGTGCCGCGGCTTGAAAGCTTGGGTGTGCCCGAGGCGAGCTTTGTCGATTTCCTCAAACTGTCCTTCGGACAAAAACGCAAAACCCTATGGAACAATTTGAAATCTCGCTACAAGCCTGACGCTCTCCGCGCGGCTTTCGCGGAGGCAGGCGTGAAACCCACAGTGCGCGCCGAAGCTTTGTCCCTGGAGAAGAGCGCGGCTTTATTCCGAGCGCTGCCAGCAGCCGTGAATGCGCCAGAAATAGCGACGGAACGGCGCAAGAATATAGCGCCGAGCGTGAACCGTGGGCCGATCGCTTCCAACGGGCGTGGGCCAGGAGGGGCGAGAGAATAGCCGTCAGCGCGAGGCTTGGGTCAGCCTCTGCCAGGCGGGGTTGCAAAGGAGGTGCTCATGACCGTCCGCCATGCGGCTGTTGCTGGACGTTTCTATCCACGGAATCCGGAGACTCTGCGGGCGGACGTGCTGTCCTTCATCTCGCCGCGGCAAGAAACAATTTCCGCTCTTGGCTGCGTGGTACCCCACGCCGGCTACATGTACTCGGGACAAGTAGCAGGCGCGGTCTACGCCCGCATCAATCTCCCGAAACGCTGCTTCCTGCTGTGCCCCAATCACACCGGCATGGGACCTCCGCTTTCGATTATGAGCGGCGGCTTGTGGGAGACACCGCTGGGCCCAGCGGCCATCGATTCCTCTCTGGCGAATCTCCTCAAGCAGAAATTTCCGATGTTAAACGAAGACGCGGAAGCGCATCGCTCCGAACACGCCGCTGAAGTGCAATTACCTTTCTTGCAAGCCGAAAGGACAGACTTCACATTTGTGCCAATCGCGTTGGGCACGGCCCAGTTCGAGATCCTAGAGAACCTTGGTCTAGCGATGGCGGAGGTCGTGGCAGCACAAAATGAACCGGTGCTGATAATCGCTTCGAGTGACATGAACCACTATGAGAGCGACGCGGTTACGCGGGTAAAGGACCACAAAGCCATTGACCGTATTCTGGCCCTGGATCCGCGCGGTTTATTCGACGTGGTGATGGACGAAAACATCAGCATGTGCGGCTTCGGCCCGACCATCGCAATGCTCACAGCGGCAAAGCAGTTGGTCGCTACTAAGGCCGAGTTGATTAAGTATGCGACTTCGGGCGACGTGTCAGGCGACAGAGAAATGGTAGTAGGCTATGCGGGCATTGTGGTGAGTTAGGTCATAATCCAGTGATAACACGTGTGCGAGCAGCACTAAGTGGCGACAATGTGACCCCGAATTTTAGCGGTACGTGGAAAGCGAATCTCGAGAAGAGCAAACTGTTGGGTTCCGCGCCCAGAGAGATGGTGGCAAAAATCGAGCACGCAGATCCGGAGCTGGTGGAAGAAATAGTGACTACCAAGGCGGACGGAACCGAAGACCGCGTTTTCTTCAGATGTCTTACGACTGGGGAAGAGGTCACGAACTCAGTTCATGGCGCGCAGCTTCGCAGCCGTTCCCACTGGACGCAAGAGGTATTGCTGATCGAATCATGGATAAGCGTAGGAGGTCGCAACTGCCATTTCCGTGATCATTGGTCGCTGTCACCGGACGGCCAAATTCTGACCATGGATTACCGCGCTCACGATTTGGCCGGACAGATGACGGTGCTCGAGAAAATACTTACAGGACCAAGGCAATCCCTGAAGATTTGGACGTCGGGCTCCGACTATGTCCTAAAAACAAAACGGGCGGCCGGAAGGCCGCCCATCACGCCCGTCACGCTCGCAGTCACACGATTATTTGTGGGAACCGGTGTGCGATCCTGACGAAGAGTGCGAGCCGACGCTGCTCATGTGGCCCGCAGAAGACGATCCCGCTCCTCGCGCGAATCCCTGCGACATCGCGGCCGAAGGACTGAGCGGAGCGGCGTGAATCGCGGCTGTGATAAAGCCCTCTGTTTTCACCTGCCGTGAGAGCCGGGCAAGGTCGCCAACTTTGCCGCGCGGGATACCCAGACCAGCAGAATCATCATGAATGATAACTTCGTGGGACGACGCAATGGTTGTCGCCATGGGTCCTCGAGTCACGATTGTGGTTTGACCCGGCAACGTTGGAGGCTGTGGTTGGGTAAAGGTGCGGGGAGGGTTGACCACTGCGGGAATCGGTCGCCAACCGCTTACCAAACTACCGGGCTGCCACGCCCAGCCGTAACCGGGCAAGAATCGCCACGAACCGTAACGATATGGCGTCCATCCCCATGGGTAAGAAGACACCCATGTATAGCCAAAACCGGGATACCAGAGGTAAGCCCCGTTCATGAACGGATCCCAGCCTGCGCCCGCGAAGTATGGCTGCCACATCATGCCGTATCCGGGAGCATTGAAAAAGTTCCCGTAGTAGCTCAGGTCACTCACGCCATAGGCGTAGGGCGAATAGCTGCTGTACGATCTGCTGCTGTATTGCTGGTGATAGGACGATTGCTGTTGGTCCCAGGCGTCATAGGGATCGGGCTCCAAATTCTTGGCCAGGGTGGAACGATCCTGATTCTCCAGATCAAAGCTGACGGATTGCTTTTTGCCAACCTCGACCGGTCCTGACGGACTTTCGACGCGTGCGTCTCCTTTGAAAAAAGCCACCGTTGCACTCGCATCTCTTAGTTCGATTCGCAGATGAGCCGGCTTGCTGAGCGCGAGCTTTTCATGACCGAACGTCAGCAGGAATTCATCGTCTTTCGCGCCTGTTTTCGCGCCTGTGAAGTTCACGTACGCGGTGCCTGCCTTGACGTTGATTGTTGAGGCTTTCGCCCCTGAGTCGCGAAGGGAGAGTACGGGAAACTCAACTACTGAACCGGGAGTCATGCGCAATGTGCTTCCGTCCTCGAACTCCACTTCCACGCGGCCATCTTTGTCGGTGCGGAGCTTAGCGCCCTCGACGATAGGCGAATTCAGAAATGCCTTCTCGAAACCTTGCTCGGTGTTGCGGTCAATCCGTACTGTACCTTGGACGTCGCTGAGACGCACGATCCGCACCTGCGAGTCGGCGAAACACGGAACGGCTAGTAGCAAGGACACCAAACCAGCCGGAACCAGCGCAATCACGCCCAGTCTTCCTGGCATAGACACCCCCAAGACCCACCCTGCATTGATTAGAACATTATTTGACTGGTTTAGTTGTCTCTTTCTTGTCAACTCTCCTGGGGCAGGCGAAAGGCCTTGAGGGCAAGATTCACTTGTCAGC
This sequence comes from uncultured Acidobacteriota bacterium, assembly GCA_963696025.1. Taxonomy (GTDB): domain Bacteria; phylum Acidobacteriota; class Terriglobia; order Terriglobales; family Acidobacteriaceae; genus JABCYV01. The sequence continues at coordinate 137,539 of CAVOII010000006.1, read as the reverse complement.
GGCCCCTGCCTGCTCCAGCAATCGTTGGGCACGAGCCCTAACGACGTTAATGACCGACTGGTCGGCCGCGATTTGCCGCAAAATAGGCGCAATGGCGGAGATCTCCTGCAAGCTGTTCTCTTTAGACATCTCCTCCATCCGCTTCAACTCTTCGTCGAGGGCCAGCTTCTGGTAATGGTGGAAATACTGGAGCCGGCGGCCGAATTCCAGTGTCGTAGATATGCTTTGAAATAGATTCGTAAGCTCCTCGACGGCAGGTATCGGCGAATAATTATAGATGGCTTGCGTGTTTTTGTGGTCGTCCTTATACGTCAGGGTCTTGATGCCGGTCGAGGCGATGCCTTTCTTTTTGGAGTCAATTTCTCCCTCAAAGTAGCGTGCGCGTTTGGTCAGGTCGAAGATGCGGGCGCGTGTGGCCTCGGAAACGGTGAAGTCCAGCCGGAACGGGTCGCCAGGCTCGGAGTCAGAGGAGAGCTTTCCGTTGGAATCGTACGAAGCCTTACCGTCTGAAGAAACCGAAATGAAGTAGTGCTCGGGTTCGGAGCCGGGGAAGTCAAAGTTGAATGTCACGACTGCGGCCTTTTCGGCTGCGACGGAGATATAACAGCACAGCATCAGGCTGACAACGCAGAGCCAGAGTTTCGGAACGGCCGTCACTATTCTCAATTTGCCGAAAGCCATGCAGAACAAATTATGCCAAAAATTTGCGGTAAGTTGCTGCTGCGCTTGGATGATTCACCTTCCCACCACACGCTGGCGCAGCAAGGTAGCCGAAGTATGCAGATGACAAATGGCAATGGCGAGGGCGTCGGCGGCGTCCGGGGGCTCAGGAATCGCGGCGAGATTCAAGAGTCGCGTGACCATGTGCTGCACTTGCTGCTTCTCAGCCTTGCCATAACCGACGACAGCCGACTTGATGGTGAGAGGCGAATACTCGGCGACTTCCAGTCCAGCGGACGACGCGGCCAGCATAGCTACGCCTCGCACTTGTCCCAGCTTGAACGCGGATTTCACGTTCAGGGCGTAGAAAACGTCTTCTATGGCGACGTTGTCCGGATGATGCTCGAGAATAACCTCGCCCAGACGACTGAAAATCGTCGACAGGCGCCGCGGAAGCGGCTCGCGCGGAGAAAGCTTGATAGCGCCACAGGTCAGGCAGATCAGCTTGTCATCGTGGGCAAGTTCGACCACACCGAAGCCGGTGTATTCAGTCCCACAGTCAATGCCCAGGACGCGCATTGGGAAGAGTGTACCTCAGCAACAGCGCGGTCGGCGTGCCTTCGCGACTTCGTGCTCCTGCAGGAATTGCGCGTAGGCAGCGCGAGAATTGGATAGCCGAGTGCGGCGTAGAAAGCGGGCGTATGCTGATTCGTCGAAGATTTCGCGGAGCACGGAGATGAAGAGCAAAGCCGAATTCTCCAGCCACGCCACGCAGCGCCCGCGCGCTGGCGGGCGAACTGTTGACATTTCTTCGGAAACCGCAACAATTGTTGCGCACCTTCGCTCCGCCGGACAGCCGAGGGCGGCTGTCCCCACGTGTTCCGTCTCGATTGAAATTTCTAGCCTGCGGCTCATCCCTGCTCCTCCGTGGCGAAGCGGGTGGGGACGAACGGGGTTTCTTTCACGCTGGCCTGCTTGCGACCGGAAAGCACGCTGATCCACAAGAATGCGGATTCGACCAGAACCAGCCCGACCATAATGATCAAAACGCCGGTTACAAGAGCATCGAGGCGATCATTAAAGATGAGGCGCGAATTTGCGGCCGTCGCCGGGGCCATCGCTAATTGCCTGGCATGCGCCAGAAATCCGATTCGTGGGTTGGGGTCGAACATCTTATGCCACGATGCAGTAAAGGTCACCGCAACCAGCCACACGAGCGGCGTCAGAGTCACGGTCGCGTAGCGCGCTTTCCCCATCTTAATGATAATGGTCGTGGCCACGCACAACGCCACCGTCGCTAGTAACTGATTGGAGATTCCGAACAGCGGCCACAGGGAATTGATTCCTCCCAGCGGATCTTTCACTCCCTGCCAGAGGAAGTATCCCCACGCGCCGACGATCAATGCACTGGTAGAGAGGATGCTGGGATACCAACTCGTGCGGCCTAGCGGCTTCCACACGTGGGCAAGCGCGTCCTGCACCATGAAACGGCCAACCCGCGTCCCGGCGTCGAGCACGGTGAGAATGAATAAAGCCTCGAACATGATGGCGAAGTGATACCAGATCGCCATCACCGCCTGTCCACCCAGGCTATTAGAGAAGATGTGGGCCATGCCCACAGCGAAGGCTGGAGCGCCTCCGGTGCGGTTGTAGAGCGTCTGCTCGCCGACTGCTTGCGCGAGCGAATGCATTTCGGGGGCCGTTACGGGGAATCCCCAACTACTGATAGTCGCGGCGGCGGTCTCTGGCGCCTGGCCCACGATTCCCGCTGGACTGTTGATTGCGAAGTAGATTCCGGGCTGGAGAACGCAGGCAGCGATCATCGCCATAATTGCCACCATGGATTCGGCCATCATGGCGCCATATCCCACCATGCGAGTCTCAGTTTCCTGGCGAATGAGCTTGGGAGTTGTCCCACTGGAAATTAGCGAATGGAAGCCGCTGATGGCACCACAGGCAATGGTGATGAACGCAAACGGAAAAACATTTCCCGCAAAAACGGGCCCTGAACCATCAATAAAGCGCGTAAGTGGAGGCATGTGCAGAGCGGGATGCAGAGCGATGATTCCCAGCGCCAGCAGCGCAATCGTCCCCAGCTTTACGAACGTGCTCAGGTAATCACGCGGGGCAAGCAGCAGCCATACCGGCAACGCCGATGCTGCGAAGCCATAAACGATGATCAGAATGGCCAGAGAGGGCGCGGTCAAACTAAACCACCCCGCCACCGGCGAAGTCTGCGAAGCCCACTTTCCGCCCCAGATCGCCAACATCACCAGGATGAAGCCGAGGATGGAAGTCTCCAGCACTTTGCCAGGCCGCAGGCGGCGCAAGTAGAGACCCATGAACAACGCGATGGGAATTGTCATGGCGATGGTGAACGCGCCCCAGGGGCTATTTTTCAGGGCATTAACCACGATCAAAGCCGCCACGCCGAGCAGAATCACAATGATGCTGATGATGGCCACGTAGGCCACCAGACCGCCGAGCCGGCCAATTTCCTCGCGCGCCATTTCAGTGAGCGATTTGCCGTCGCGGCGCACAGAAAAGAGCAGGATCACGAAATCCTGCACGCAACCACCAAGAACTGCGCCGGCCAATATCCATAATGTACCTGGGAGATATCCGAATTGCGCCGCCAGCACCGGCCCGACCAACGGTCCCGGACCGGCAATGGCAGCAAAGTGATGTCCAAAGACCACCCATTTATTGGTGGGGACGAAATCGCGGCCGTTGTCCAGGCGTTCGGCGGGCGTGGCACGCTGAGGATCAAGCGCCAGCACCTTAGCCGCAATGAATTTGCTGTAAAAGCGGTAGCCCAGCGCGTAGGTGCAGAGCGCAGCGACCACCAGCCACATGGCGTTAATTTGCTCTCCACGATGTAAGGCGATGGTGGCCAAAGCAAGTGCGCCCAGAACGGCAACGGCGAGCCAGGTTAGAATTCGCAGTGATTTTGGCATTTCTTCAGTGTTCTGTCATCCTGAGTGTAACCAACCGATTCGCCCGCGAATCGATCGGCGGAGTCGAAGGATCTGTATTTATTAGACTGTGCTCAACTGCTCTGTCCTAGCAGCAGCGTACTTTGGTCTTACAACTACACTACGCACCCGCAAACAAGGCGCAGTAATCTTCGGGTAGGGATCCTTCGACTCATTATGTTCCCGCGCTGAGGCGCGGGACATAACTCGCTCAGGATGACAACTCGACAGAGCCGAGATGCGGGAGCCACAAACACAGCACAAACATCCGTATTGTGGCTAATCCTCCGTTTTAGCGCAATCGGCGAGCCAGGCTCCTCACGGACTTTGCCGTCGGGCAAACAAACACCCGGACCGAGCCCATCGCCCGAACAAAATGCTTTTACTAATGATAATCTTAGTATTTCGGTGCCAGTTAGAGGGGCTCGAAGTGTATCCAACGTCCTTCTTCTCCTATAGGAACTGGAAGCGCGAAGCGGAAATTGTACGTTCATCGAGGAGCAAGCCATGAAAGTCGGAGTGTTGACGGGCGGAGGCGATTGCCCCGGGCTGAACGCGGTCATCCGTGCGGTGGTGCGCAAGGGTTGCTTCCACTATGAAGACGAGTTTGTTGGATTTCTCGAAGGCTGGCGCGGTGTGCTGGAAGACAATAGCATGCCGCTTGACCTCTCCAGCGTGGGCGGAATCTTGCCTCGCGGCGGCACCATCCTGCGTACTTCGCGCACCAATCCTTCTAAAAAGCCCGATGGCCTGGAGAAGTGCATCGCCACTCTGCGAAAGCACAATGTTGAAGCTCTGATCGCGATTGGGGGCGATGACACGCTCTCCGTGGCGCAGCGGCTCCATGCCAAGGGAGTTAAAGTCGTCGGCGTGCCCAAGACCATCGACAACGATCTCGCTGGTACCGACTACACCTTCGGATTCGATACTGCGGTCAATATTGCGACTGAAGCCATCGATCGCGTGCATACCACTGCCGAGGCGCACAACCGAGTGATGGTGGTGGAAGTGATGGGACGCGATGCCGGCTGGATTGCGATGTACAGTGGTATCGCTGGAGGCGCCGACGTTATTCTGATTCCCGAGCAACCCTTCGACATTGAGAAGGTGGCGGAAACCATCCGCCTGCGGCATGGCCGAGGACGCTACTTCAGCATTGTTGTGGCGGCCGAGGGCGCGAAGTTCTCTACCGACCTGGATCGGCGGAATGATGCGGCAGTCGTGCAGGACCTGGGCAAGGACGAATTCGGCCACGCGCGGCTGGGTGGTATCGGCAACGTTCTGGCGCATGAGATCGAGCGGCTAACCGGCTTTGAGACCCGAGCTGTGGTCCTGGGACACATCCAGCGCGGTGGTTCGCCCAGCGCCTTCGATCGTATGCTTGCCACCCGTTACGGCTTGGGTGCGATTGACATGGTGCATCGTGGCGAATTCGGCTGTATGGCAGCACTACGCGGAAACAAAATTGTTTCCGTGCCGCTGGCCGATGCCATCGCCAAGACCCGTACCGTGGACCAGGAAGTGATTGACGTCGCGAACGGCATCCTCGACAAATTGAGCACGGAAAAAGAGACAGTCGGCAAGTAGCTGGGGCCGCAATACGGGTATGATGGGCGGGCTTCCGTGGAGACTGCGATCAACCCGATATCTGCATCCTGGCTGACCGCGCGCCGCCTCCGCGTGCATGGCTCGTTGTTAGCGGCGACCCTTTGGACGGTTTACGCCATAACCATCTCCACGCCGGGCTTGCTCGATCGAAACGAACTTCTCAAGGGTACCGATTTCTTAAATTTCTATACTTTGGGAAGTCTCGCGCGCCAGGGCCGCGGAGATTTGCTTTACGACATGCGGGCTCAGGAGTTGCTCGCCCCGAAGTTACTTCCTGAAGCTGCGGGCTACTATTACGTGCCACTCTACGGACCACAGGTTTCCCTGTTCTTCGAGCCCTTCGCCAAACTTTCCTACGGGTGGGCATTGACCGCATGGCTTTTTCTTAACGTTCTGATTTACACGCTATGCTGTTACGCGGTGTGGAAGAGCTGTCCGAATCTGCAGAGTCAAGGCTGGACCGTGCTGGTCGCAGCAATTGCGTTTCCGGGATTCTTTCATCTACTAACATTCGGGCAAAATTCAGGTCTGGCGCTGGCCTGCTTTACTTTGGCTTTTCTCGCGTTACAGCATGCCCAGCCCCGGCTCGCGGGATTGGCCATCGGGTCTTTAATATTCAAACCACAACTAGGGTTGGCCGCTGCGATTGTGTTTCTCTTCGCACGCGAATGGAAGGTAGTTGCCGGCGCCATCGCAGCTGCCTTTGTCCAGCTTGCCTGGGGTTGGGAGCACTATGGAACACAGGTTATGCGCAACTATGGGCACGCGCTCTTGCGTTTTCGTGAGGTTTTGCCGCTAGTTGAACCACGGCCTTATCAGACACATTCACTGGGCTCGTTCTGGTCTTTGCTTTTGCCTTGGCCGAAGGTGGCATTCGCTTTGGCAGTAGCGAGCGCGATTGGGGTACTTGCGCTGACAGTTCTCTGTTGGCGGAGCCGCGCTTCGCTGGCAATTCGCTACTCGGCGCTTCTGTTTGCCACCGTTCTCGTCGCTCCTCATCTGACCGTCTACGATCTGGTAATCCTTGCCCCTGCCTTCCTCCTACTGGGAGATTGGGCGGTTGCGCATGCGGGGCAACATTGGACTCCTGCCGTAGAGACGTTTCTTTACGGGTGCTATCCCCTATTCTTATTGGGGCCGCTGGCGCGTCTTACCCATCTGCAACTGTCAGTGGTGGCGATAACTGCGCTGCTCTGGATCACTTGGCGGATTTCCCCATCCGAATTATCCTCCTGAGCGCTTCTTTCGTTCCCCAAACAAGAATGTCAGCGCTTGAGGAAAGCGTCTTGCCCACTGGGCTTCGTTGTGCGCAGCTCCGTCATCAATCTTGACCAGCAAGCGGTCCTCTCCCAGACCAGCTCGGCGCAGAATATGCTCAAGCTCGCGGACGTCGTACACCACTTCTTCGTCACGATCCGGACGCCCTGCTTCTCTGGTTCCGACTCCAAGAAAGATCTTTTCCGGCCACTGCCGGAAAGCGCGACTGTATTTCAAAAGCAGTCGATTGGAAATAAATAGAGACGGACTCTCCAGCAGCAGCCGGTCAAAGATTCCCGGCCGATCGATTACGGTGTACAGGGAAATGATGGCTCCCAGCGACGATCCCCCTAAGCCGGTATTTTCCGGGCCTCGGGCGATGCGGTAGCGAAGGTACAAAAACGGCATCACTTCGTTGACCAAAAAATCGGGATAGCGCTTGCCTTGCGGGCGCAAGACCGGCGGATGAAGGGAACGGTAAGGTAGATATTCTTTCACACGATCTTTCTGCGCGTTATCGATGCCCACGATGATCAGCGGCGGAATCTTGTCTTCACGGATGAGGCGGTCCGCTGTCTCATCCACCTGCCATTCAACGCCCGCAAACGCCGTCCCCCGGTCGAACAGGTTCTGGCCGTCGTTCAAATAAAAGACGGGGTAGTGCCGGTCTTTGTTCTCCGGATCGTGATAGCCGGGAGGCAACCACACTCGCAGCATCCGCGTGTAGAGAAAGATACGGCTTTGAAACTCGTGAAGAATCAGATCGCCAACGACTGACGGGTTTGGCGATGCTCCGCGTGTCTCCGCCAGTGTGGCGACCACCTGGGATTGTATGATTTCTTCCATAAGGAGTTATTTCATGAGCGAGCCGTCTTCACTACGAGTATTGCTGCGAGCATGTTTATCAGAAAAAGAGACCTAGAGACAACAGGCATAAGATGCACCAAACCGCCAGAACGAACCCCTCGACGTAAGTGAGATAAAGGGTGAATCCCAATCCGGCCAGTGACGCGATGAGCAATATCACAGGAGTGTTCCGCTTGATGCAACGAAGCGTCGCGAGCGCCAGCAATGCGATATACCCCATGATCCCGACCAGCGCGACCGGGATACCGAACACCGTCGAATAGGTGCTGCGATTGACCAGGTCACAATTAAAGTTCTCTCCAAAGTCGCAATAAGCAGTCTCGAAGTTTGGTAGTGCTGATAAAGCGAGACCGAAGAGATGACCGCTCCAGCGGACGCAAGCACAGCAATCGTTGACAGGATACGGCGGGCGTGAGAGATCATGGTAATCTGCATCCGGCTTTTTCACTTAGGGCTTGAAGTGACAGCGTGCCCTCTCGGCGTTCGCCGTCCGCAAACTGCCAGGTGGGAAAGTGTTTTACTCCTGCCTGAATGCAATCGTCTGATTCCTGACGCGACCCGCTAATGCCGCATTCAACATAAGGAATACCGAAATGAGGAGCCGAACATTTCTTTCTGATCGAAGCAATGCGGACACCAGTACGCTGCGTACATCTTGACCTGCTTACCCTCCAGGCACTGAGCAAAAGCATTGAGATGGCCGGTTCGGTTCGTCAGGCCAATGTAGTAGGCGCCCGCAAACGCAGCCACCATGAGCGCAGCGATCAAAATGTTGCGCATGGAATTGTTTCTTATACCACGACGTTCAGGGCTGAAGGCAGAATGTCCAGCGTTTCACAGTGCAGAGTCAGCACCTCGCCATCCACCATGACATCGACTGGGGCATCGAGATGAAAATCGATACGCTTTGCCGATCGCCGTTCCGCTAGCGGATGATTGATGTGCGTGCCGTCATAGAGCGTTGGAAGATTGCGGATCAGCCCCGCGCGTCCGATGGGACCCCAGCGCACGTATTCGATGAGGCCATCGCTGACCTCAGCTTTGGGCGCAATCATCATGGTTCCGCCGGTATATTTGCTGTTATTGAAGGTAAGGAACAGGCAAGGCCGCAGGTCGATAGCCGATTCTCCATCAACCCGCAAAGGAAAAGGGCGCCGCCGGAAACGAACAAGCTGAGTGAAGATTGACAACTGATATCCAGGTTCTCCCCACCCGCTGAAGATCCGCGCCCGCATGGTGGCCACGTCGGCGGCAAAGCCCATACTCAACAAATTGATGTAATGGATGACGCCGGCTCTGTGAGTGAGTCGCAAGACGTCGCACGCTTGCGAACGGCCGGCAAGTAAGGCCTCGATCGCCAACTCGACGCCGCGTTCGCCGAAATCCCGCAGAAACGAGTTGCCGGTGCCCAGGGGAAGAAACGCCAGCGTGGGACGTTCGTGTTTCTGTGCTTCAGGAAACAGTCCGTTGACGATCTCGTACGAGGTTCCGTCGCCGCCGACGGCAATAAAACGGAGATAGCCTCGCCGATAAGCTTCCCGCACGATTTGTGTGGCGTGTGCGGGGGCGGAGGTTTCGATCATTTCCAGCTTGATTCCGCCGGCGCGTAGACGATCAAGCGCTGGCCCGACCAGTTTGCGGCAACGACCTCCTCCCGCGGCGGGATTGACCACTGCGAGAAACGTGTCGTTCGCAGGGCAATCGTTCACAGGGCAATCGTTCACAGCACAACCACAGCGCCACGGCCCAGGATTTTCCGGATCTCTTCGGCAAGCGCCATGCGCCTGATTTTCATAGATGCTGTGCGCGGAAAATCCTTCTCCCAGACGAGAAATCCACCTACCCGCTTGAAATCTGGGAGGCGACGGTTTCGCACGTCTATCTCCTGTTTGAGCGGGTCTGTGAGCTCCTGCCCTTGCTCCAGATGTATGACCAATACCAGTATTTCCTGGCCGAGAGTCTTCGCCGGCCAAACGTAATTGGCGGCGAAGACACAATATTCCTTCACCGGGAGGCTATCGAAGAAGGTCTCAACATCCTCAGGATAGATATTCTTTCCGCCCTCGGTGACGATCATGTTCTTCTTGCGGCCAAACAGTTGCAGATGCCCGTTGCCGTCAAAGCGGCCCAGATCGCCAGTCAGCAGCCAACCATCCACGATGGTTTCTGCAGTCAGTTCCGGATCGTCCAGATAGTGCGCCATCACCGTCTTGCTACGGACGGCCACCTCGCCGATCCCGTCGGAGTCTGGACCCAACAGTCGCAGCTCAACCCCTGGCAGCGGCTTGCCCACACTATCGGCGCGAAAAGGTTTAAGGTCGTTGAGCGTGATCGAAGTGCCGGCCTCGGTAAGGCCATATCCGTTGGCCACCGGAATGCCGAGCTCGTAAAAAAACTGCAGCGTCGAGGGCTCCATGAATGCGCCGCCGGTGAATATTGCCAGCAGTCCTCCGCCGAACGCCTTATGCACTTGCGGAAGCAGCGCGCGACTCAAATGAATATCCGGACGCCACCCGGTTAGAAATTTGTTCACAGCAATCAACTGGTTCAGGAGGGCCCGCCGTAAGGGTGAAAGCGCTTCGAACTTGGCCTTCAGTCCACGCTCAAGATTCTTGAGCACCAGCGGAACCAGGCTGACGTAGGTGATCTTGTAGCGCACAAACGCATCACGAACGAATTCCGGCCGCAGGGTGCGCAAATGCACCACGCAAGCACCACAAACAAACGGGCCAATGAAGCCCACCATAAAATCAATAGCATGGTTCGTAGGCAGAACGCTGAGATAGCGCACACCCGGCCAGAACGGATACCAGGCGGTCAGCGACTTGCATTGCTCCAGATAATTCTCGTGGGTAAGAACGCATCCTTTCGGACGACCGCCGGTGCCCGAGGAATAGACGATGCACGCGACGTCCTCACGCTGCCGCGGCACAAATACAGGATCACCTTTGCGGCGAAATTCCTCCCAGCGATAACCGCCCGCCAGCTCGACCGAGGGCGGCGCTTCCGTTACCAGCACCAGAGCATTGAGACTCTTGAAGTCCGGGGACTGTGTGATCGCGCGCCACAGGTAAAACTCGATCACCAAAACTTGTGGCTTGCTGTGCCCTAGCAATTGCAAGTGCTCAGCCGCCGTCAGTTTGTAGTCCAGCGGCACCAGGACTCCGCCGCCAAAAAATGCCGCGTAGGCCGTGACCAGCCACTTTGACTGATTGGTCATGATGATGGCGACGCGATTCCCGACCAAGAAGTCAGCATCCTGCAACGCGCGTGCCAACGGGAGCGCCATAGCCTTGAAGTCGGAGTAAGTAAGTCGGGTCTTTTCCGTGTCCCGCTCAGACTCTATCAGGCAAATTTCATTAGGCCAGCGGTCCAGCGCGTCCCGCAGCGCCGCGCCTAGGCAGGTGTATTGATCGAGATTGATCATTAATGCTTTATTTCACCACAGCGACCCAGAGCTGCAGAGCAACCGTGTTAATCAGTTCATTATCTTCAAATCTGAGAACGGAGGAAATCCCAGGTTTTCTCTCTCAGTCTGAGGTGAGATGATGCGACTCCAAATCGGTCACAGCCTGGCCTGGATTTTGCCCGCCAATGTGCGGAAGTCCGACACTCCCTGCAACTCGTAATCCGGTAACTCCACATTGAAATGGTGCTCAATCCGGGTCAGGAGATCGAGCGCTTGCAGGCTGTCAATGCTCAGTGTCTTGAAGAAGTCATCGTCGGGAGCGAGCCTCTGCCGCGGGATATTAAAGTGGGTCGCAGCGAGATCGAGAATTTCGTCAAGAGTTTGATCAGCGGTTCGCATGACAGCAATTCTAATTGTTATTTCGACCCTATCAATCTACGGCAAGTACGGTAGCGCCTCGGTGTTCTCCACAAACTTTTTCAATCCCTGCTCCACTGCCGGCTGGGTGAAGAGTTCACAGAAAATGTCGATTTCTCTTTGTAACTCTTCAAAGGGGATCGGCTTGATGAACTGTTTGGCGGCAATCGCCGTGCGGCGATCGAATTTCCTAAGCTGGGCCGCGGTTGCCCGGGCGGCGTTCAGCGCCTCACCCTCTGCGACTACTTGGCTGACCAAACCGACTGCTTGAGCTCTGGTCGCATTGATGCTTCGGCCGGTCAGCAAAAGATCCCGGACCACGCCGTTTCCAAGATCGCGCTTTAGGCGCGGAATGCCGCCGAACCCTGGGATCAATCCGAGACGCAGTTCCGGAAAGCAAAATCGCGCCATCTTGTCCGCAATAATAAGGTCGCAAACCAAAGCCAGTTCGAAGCCGCCGCCGAACGTCACACCGTGGACCGCGGCAATGGTGGTCAAAGGGGAAGCGTCCAGCGTGTTCATCACTCGATGAATCCGCTTCAAGTAGTCGCGGACGCCCTTGACGGCTTCCTTCTGCTCCATTTCCTGAGAACGCTGGTAAAGCTCGCGCAAGTCGGCGCCGGCACAGAAACCGGACTTCAGATCGCTGGAGATGATGAGAGCGTGGGCTTCGTGGTTCAAGATATCGAGCGCGACCACCAGCTTCTCGATTTCTTCGAGCGTGACTGAGCCAATCTCATTGCAGGGGTCGCGGTGTAGAACGACCTCGACAACACCGTCTTTAAGGTCCCAAGAGAGAGCTTGGCCGTGAAACTGTTTCATGAAGCTTGTTTCACCTGATACATCTCTTCGATCTCCGACTTCAGCCGCGCTGCGATTAGATCCCGCTTCAGCTTCCCATTCGCTGTGAGCAAACCGTTCTCGATCGAAAACGCCTCCGGATGAATATGGAATGCCCGCACCTGCTTGTAGTGCGGCAGGCTTGAATTCACTGCATCCAGGGCCGCCTGCACTTGTTCGCGACTGACGTTCCCGGTCACAACTGCCGAAAGATAACCGCGTCCATTTCCCACCAGTACCACCTGCTGCGCTCCGGACAAGGCGTGCAGCACCTCATCTTCGACCGGTTCCGGCGCAATGTTGTGGCCAGAGCCCAGGATGATCAGATTCTTGATGCGCCCGATGATACGCCAGTTCCCTGCCGCATCGACTTCTCCCTGGTCTCCAGTGTGAAACCAACCATCACGCAGCGCCTTCGCCGTTTCCGGCGGATGGTTCCAATAACCCGGAAAGATGTTGGGCCCGCGCACTACAATCTCGTCGTACTCGCTGAGCTTCATTTCGACCCCGCTAATGGCTGGTCCAACGCGCCCAGGATCGACATCACGGGGGTCATCCATAGTACAGATCGCCGTGGTTTCGGTCAGTCCATAAACCTGCAAAACCGGAATGCCCAGCATCATGAAATAAAGTTGTGTCTCCAACATAAGCGGAGCCGAGCCGCAGATCAGTGCTTTCAGATTCGAGCCAATCATCTTCTTGCGGATGGTCGGAAAAACAATTGCCCTGGCTAACGCGAGCCACATCCGTTCCGGGAATCTGTTCCGGCCTTCCTGCTGGCGCATCCATGAAGCTTTCGCGCGAGTATAAAGCGTGAGGGGAAATCCGCCGGTCTTCCATAATTGTTCGTCAACCGCCTTGCGCATGCGCTCGAGCACCGCCGGGACATTTAGAGAATAATCCGGAGCGACGGCACGCATTTCATCGGCCAGCCTGCTCAGGTCAGTATTCAGAGTCAACAGGCTGCGCCGCCGCAAGCAAGTAAGCAGCATGATCCAGGAACCTGCAAAGCAGAACGGAAGATAGTGGAACACTCGGTCCTGACGGGGATTATTCTCCATCAGAAGATCGAGCCTTCCGGAGGTGCAACGCAGCATGTGGCCGATGTTACCCGCGTCGAGCACAACTCCTTTGGCCTCGCCTGACGTTCCCGAGGTATAGATGATAGTAACGGGATCGGATTGGGCAACTTGGGCCTTTGATGGGCCGACTGCGTTTCTGTTGAAAATGTCGGCAAGAAGACATTGAGGCGGCGCCTCGGGCCACAGTTGGATGATGGCATCGCGCAGGCTTGTATCGCCGCAACAGATCAATGCCGGCGAGCAGTCTTGCATCATTGCCGCGAGTTCGGATGGAGCCTGGCGCGCATAAAGCGGCACCACAATCAGCCCTTCGGCCATGATTGCCATATCCGCGGCCACCCACTCGATGCTGTTGTGCGCCAACAAGGCGCAGCGGTCGCCCTTCTTCAGACCCCTGCTGGCGAGGAAGGCACGAGCTTTGCCAACCGACTCCAGGAGCTGACGCCCGTTAACCGACATCGCTTCGCCATCCTGAAGTTCCTGCAGGAGGGGAACGTCATGGGCGACTTCGACCTGGGTGAAGATATCTTCGAGAAAATTCATCGATTGCGTGAAAGCAGAGCCTGTCCTGAGCGAAGTGGCTAGCTGAAAGCCTCCACCAGTTGTTTCAACCCGCTGCTCATCGGGGGCAAATAGTCTTCCCATCCCCACTCACCTTTCCGCGTGGGGAATTCCGGATAGCGGCGCCGCACCTCTTCCTCAAAATACACACCCATGCGCGCCATGACTTTCAAGTTCTTCACCACCGTGCGGCCAATCCCGTCCACGATCGCCTCACGGTCCCTGCACAGCTTCTCCAGCGCGACCAGCAGCCTGGACTCCAAGTCGGGATCGTCCACATTCATCAACAGGTCTTCGTGACCGCGTTCGCGCATCAGGTTGCAGATGCGCTCGTCCATCGTGATTCCAGCCGAGGGGACGAGCGCCGGCATGGAAGTCACAATTCCGTGATAGCGCGATGAAACCATCATGTGGCAAGCTCGAAGAACACTTACCAGCTCGTACATGTTGTAGTCATCAGAGCTAAGCACCGGCACGCGCCCAAGTTTCTCGGCGATGCGGTCCGCCGGGCGCGCATCCAACCGCTCAGTCGCAACCATGATGACGAATAGGTTGTGCTGTTTGCGGAATGCAGCCACCGCGTTGCCGATGGCGGTAAGATAGCGTTCGTAAGCGTAGTCCGCCTCTGGTCCCGAGTTATGGAAATACACCGAGCGGTAGTGGCTCTCCTTATACGCGCCAGAAATGCTGTGCAACGCAAATTTTGCTACGGAAGCTTTGACCGGCCACTCGAAGGGATTGATCGGGCAAACTACCAGCACGGGCATACTGCCGTCCCAGCCAACCTGGCGCAACACCTTGCGGCCAAATTCGGGAGGATGCGGCTCGAATGTCCAAGCCGTATCGGTGCCCAACTCCGTGGGCACGCCGAGCTCGCGCAACAGCGTGCGAGACTCTTCGTTTCGTGTGATCACAAATGAGTTTTGACAATAGCGGGCGCACATTTTTCTGACCAGCGGATCCATGTGCCCTGCCTCGGCGCCGTATCCCACGGAAACCTTGTTCTGTGCCGCCGCGATCCCCAAGGATCCGATCATCATCGTGGTCAGCGCGTTGGCGAACTTGCTCTTGAACATCGAGCCCTCGCACGCCACCACGCCATGGTGCTTGGGCACTTCGGCGGAAAGAAAGGGCGGGAAAATATCCGGCAGGTGGACTTGTTTGGTTCCTTCAAAATAGCCTCGGGAGAACACGAAGTTCTGACTCATCACACTGAGATCGACGTTCGCCGCGCCCAGAATATGGCGGATCTGGCGCAGCATCTCCTCTACACGCGCATCCGAACCGGTGTTGCGGGTACCGTTGTATCCCGCGAACAGCAGTTTGAGTTTTTCTCCCGGCTGCCATGGCTTGCCCCTCCCCAGCATCCACCCCGCCTTGGACATTTCAATGAGGCTGCTCACCCAAGCCTCGAGAACGAAGTCCATCATGCCGCCGACCCTCCAGCCTTGGCCGCAGGCCAGCTCTGGTACTGGTAGGAAAAGTTGCTCTCGCGGCTGAACTTCAGTAGTGGGTAGCTGTATTGCGAGAAGGGGACAGGTTTGCGTCCCAACTCGGACGTGACCCGCGTGTTGTCGAACACGGTGTTCCACACCAGGTACGGCAGAAACACCTTCATCAAAGCCGCGCCTTGGGAGACAGCACTACGCCGATTCGCCAGTGCGTTCACTGTGGCTGCGAACGGAGGCTCGAGAAATGGCATGAAGATCGGTCCACGCTGATTTTGCGCGGCTGCCAGCGAACTGGTCAACTGGCGAAACGTTTGTGAGTCAGTGCCCGAGGAAAGGTGATAGGTGTCGTACTGCGGATTTTCTTTCTGATGTAGAGTGGCGATCGCGTCGGCTACAAAGTCAACATTCACAATATCAATCTTGTCACTCGATCGGAATGGAAGCACCGGCAGCCCGGCCAGAAATACAAACGCCCTCACCATGTCGAACTGCGTAGTTTCAGCATAGCGGCTGTCGCCCAGCACAATGCTGGGACGAAAAATGGTGATGGGGACCTCAGGCAGCAACTCCCGGATCATGTGCTCGCAGAATTTCTTAGTGCGCGCATAGGGATCATAGTCCGACCGGTCCCAATCAATGGACCCGTCTTCGGTTACGACCTCATCGTTGCGCTTGCTCGCCACCGCCACGGTACTAACATGACTAAATCGCCTCAGGCCGTGATAGTGATAAGACCGCATGGCCAGCTGCAACACTTCCAGTGTGCCCCGCAGATTCACGTTCAAACAGCTCTTTTCCGACTTGCGATTCAAGGACGCCGCGCAATGGACCACCGAATCGGTAGTGTGGAGCAAGCGGTCATAATCGTCACGAGCAAGGCCAAAATAGGGCGCGGTCAGATCGCCGCGAAAGACTCGGATGCAGGTTTGCAAATGCTCATAGAAGCGCGGAAAGTCCATGTGCAACTGCAAGGCTTGCCACAAACGCACTTCCGCCTCATGCGCGTCGGCAGCTCGAACCAGCAGGTTCAGCGACGCGCCCTGCCTTTCCAGCAGGTTGGCGGCGATGTGCGCGCCGATGTATCCGGTGGACCCGGTCAGGAATATCGCCACGTGACTCCGTTGGTTCCTGTCTTGACGACCTCGTCGCCCACTCCAGCGTCTTCCATTTCAAAGCGGCGGGCGGGACGCGCCTCCAAAGGGCGGCCTTCGATCAGAGGATACGTCCACCTGCGCAGCGCCGGAATGTGAATATTGATCCAATATTCCCACCAGTCAATGGATTGTGTGTAGTAGCCGAAATCTGCTTTCTCGTCTGCCACCAGCGCATGGGACAATTGTTCGACGTTGTCCGCCACGAAGTCATGTTCGTTGTGCAGAATAAACGGCTCGAAGAGTTGTATCAGCTTTTCTACCTTTTCCAGATTGCGTTCCGCGCGAGCCAGGGGCGTCTTCTTTAACGGCAGCGGTGACATGACACGTTGAATGGATTTGACAATCGCCATCTGCGCGGGCGCCGACATGCGGTTGTAGCGTTGCTTGGAAACCGGAATCGCATCCAGCCGCAAACGCAGCCAGTATTCCAGGCCCTCCTGGGCACGATAGTGCTTGCGATGGCCGAGCGAGGTAAGTTCGATGGATCGCCGCATGTCGCAAGGGTTCGTCACCGAAGTAGCCAGTTGGTACAGCGGATGGTTGCGTCGCTCCACAATCGCAGCAGCAATCAAGGTCATCCCGGCGCACACTTCATCCACCGGAATAATATCCAGGCGCTTACGCTCGTTCGATGGAAGCTGACGGAACGACGTCCCCAGCAGATACGACAGCGAAGCCGATGTGTTGATGCCCTCATTCCATCCTCGAAACGGCTTTTGCACTGAGGTCTCGACAATTGCCGGACGCACGATTGCAATCGGGAGTCCGGCGCCGAACTTGTGAATCAGAGATTCAGCCAGGCTCTTAGTCA
The DNA here is from genome assembly GCA_963696025.1 of uncultured Acidobacteriota bacterium. GTDB lineage: Bacteria > Acidobacteriota > Terriglobia > Terriglobales > Acidobacteriaceae > JABCYV01. Next base: position 120,447 of record CAVOII010000006.1, on the reverse strand, counting down.
GCGTATAGGTATTCGGCCAGCCCAACTCCGTGGCCCGCTGGGTTCCCGCCTCGGTCAGATAACTCCGCAACCAGCGTACGCGGTTCTTGCGTATCTGATTGTCGAGCGCTGTCCCGTGCAGGTCTTTAGCCGCGTGTTCCTTGTCTAGGGCTTGGCGGCGGAGTTCTTCGGCAAGCTCCACAGTATCGGATTTTTCTTCTGCTTTCTTAACCAGCCGGTGAAGGCGCCGCCACTCCTGCTCCGCGTCGAAATCGGCGACACCGGCGGGCGTGTAATTCGGACGCACGGTCTCCGCTACTCGGCCATCGCGGGCCCCCGCGACATAACACGTCGAAAGATGCAGCAGACCAGCGTGGTCCGACGTGCGCACAAAATCCACGATATTGAGCGCTGCATCCACGTTTGTCGTCAGAGCATCGCGCAGGTCAGGATTGAAATCAGTAAGGCCTGAACTATTGATGACCAGATCGAGGTTCTTCCCTAGAGACTGCGCGACCTCCGGAGCAAGCCCCAATCCAGGCTGGCAAATGTCACCTTCAATCACTTCCACACGCGCACGCAGAAACCGCCGCAGATAAGCGCCATAGCGCGCAAACAATGGGTCGAAGACGGGTGATTCCTCAACAAGTTTTTCGAAACGCCGCAGCGCCGGGTTGGATTTCTGCCGTCGAATGAGCAAGTAAATTCGCCCGATCTCCGGCAAATCCATGAGCGTATTGACCAGCCAAACCTTGCCGATGAATCCCGTGACCCCAATCAGCAGGACATGCTTACCCGCAAGAGCCTTGCGCACCGACAGCGGCTCCGCGCGGCGATCGCCATCAAAGTGCACGATTGGACGTTCATATATTGGCATCTGCCAGGACGCAGGAATTACCGCTGACTCCAGAACCTCCACGCCGCCCAGGTCCAGATCGCGAGACAGTTGTTGCGCAGAACACTTGCCGTCGGGTCCTCCCCCAGTGATACGGGCAAAGAACCCGCGCGGCCGAATGACAGGTTCGAGCAGGCGCCCGGTCGCGATGCCGTCGCGAAATTCCAGACGATTCGCGACGAGCCATCCCAGTCCTAGATGCCGGGCCAGCGGTCGCATCACATGATCCAGCCCTTGGCTGACCAAAACCACCTCGCAGCCTGACTTGACCAGCTCTCTAAGCTGCTGCATACCTTCGGGTTTTAAGTAGGGTTCCAGCTTGTATTTAAAGTATTCTTCCCCCAGCAGATCCAGCCGGTCGCGGCTCACTCCGCGCAGGACAGTGTGCACTACTCTGGTGGCGTATACCCGGTTGGTGGCGTAAAGAAGCGGGCGCAGAAGCGCCATGAGGAAGACCAGCCCACGCCGCACCCAGCGCTCCAGAAAAGTCTGAGAATTCCAAGTGAAAAAGGCCACGGGCTGGACCGTGGTCAGGTCCAGTAGGCTGCCTTCCACCCGCCAGTACACGGCTGAGCCGGGCGTTGGGTTGTGATTTAGCTGTTCCAATTCTTTTCGTCCCGAGACTCGAATGGCTCGGAGATCCCTAATGGGAGGTGTAATCCACTATTGTAAACCGTTGTGTCAAAAGGACGAAGCGATGAAATGATGTAGTCTGGGTTACTGGTTTGTTTCGGTTACCAGTGCGACCACAGCGGCAGGGGCACCTTGGATGTTCGACGGCGGCAAGCGCGAAGCAGAAGGCCGCTGGATCAGCCTTGCGCTTCCTCAAAACTTGAATGAGCTTGCTACGCTAAGGACCCTCTCGTCAGTTCGCATCCTGGTCGGATGGATTATTCAGGGCGATTAACTTTCCCGGTGGGTAGTCTTCCTCAGAAAGCGGCGCAGCGCCGTCCGCATTCCTTATCGTCAACACGTCTCCCGTGAGTACACCCCGAAGAATGAGGCTCTGAGCATCAACGGCGATAACTCTATACTTCTGCTCGAATATCGCTGTATCTCTCATATTTCCTTGGATGCCAAATCACTCTTCAGCGATTCCCGCTGAGTGGAAATGAACTCATATCAGCACTTGTGGCGCGTGCTGTGTTTCGGCGCAGTTAGGGCAATTTCAGGCTAGGGCCATGGGCCACTGGTGTCAAGATGTCGGCCAGCATCGATGGTTACTACGGTTCCATTTTTGGGCGTGCGTATGTTGATATGTGAGTCTGCGGACACCGACTGGGCAATGGGCTGCGCCGTGTCCGGCTGTCTAGGACCCAATTCCATGACCATTGCTCTCACGTGAATCTTGGTCGTATCCAGCAGCGGGATGCCCAGAACCATCGCATCGCGTAAGGTAAGCGGCAGTTCAGTCCCACCTAGAATCATAAAAGAGGCCGCTCTTTCGAGCGGCCCGCATCATCAGTCTGTCGCACGACAGCCGACGCAGCGTCTTTATTTGGTTGTGATCAATCTCCTAGCACTGGTTCCGCGACCTCGGGCTTCGGCACAATAGCGTTTCCGGGAGTTGCCAGTGCGCCCAGCGGGATGAAGCCGTTTTCCGCCACCACTGGCTTCTCCTTCAGCACGACTTCGCGATATAACGCGGCCATGCGGGCGTTGTAAGCCGGATCGTTTTTCTGCTTCTCATCCCGCGCTCGCAACTTTTCTTCGCGGGAATTTTTTGCGATGCCCAGCTTATCGAGATCATGCTGCTCTTCATTGGTAACCAGTTCATCTTTCAACACGAGGGTGTGGCCGGCGTCTTCCATCTTTACATTCTTGCCGCCGGCAAAGATTTCATGCCGCCCGTGCTCCTCGTACCACTTGGTCAGCGTGGCCGTCATATGCATCTTCTCGATGATGTTGCGCCAGCCCACGCCCGTGTTGTAGGCGCAGAAGGAAATTTCGCCCTCCTGCGTGGCGTAAGGAATAATGCACTGCTCGGTGCGCCGGAAATCGTAGTTGAACAGGTCCTGGAACCACATGCCGGCGATGAACAGGAAGTTCCAGCGGTCCTGCCGGCGTTTCATGACATCGTGGATGGTGCGGTCAGGCCCTACTTTGCCGTAGTTCTTGCCGGTCGCGTTAAAGTTCTTGTCGAACTTCTTCAGCAGGTCCATCAGTTTGAAGTGCGTTGGCGACTGGAACGGATCGTAGTTCTTCATCAGACACAGCGCCATTCCAACAATGGTCAGAAACTTCCCACGAGCCGCGTCGTTGACTTTGGCGATATCTTTGGCAAGCTGATCGCCTTTGAGGAACGCCGTTACCGGAACCGCTTCCTTTGTCTCTTTGTCGATCATGACTGCCATACCCGTCCCACAATTCGGATGGCATCCACAGGACAGTTGACCCCAATCGTTGTTCTTGTCCTCAACGTGCATGAGATCGGCCCAGTCGGAGAAGGTTCCCATGAACGAGATCGGGAACCAGTCGCGCGCTGGCTCGCCCAAACCAGTCTGATTCTTGACGTCGTGCGCCAGGTGCGAGAGCGTGTAACGCTGTGCTGTCCGCCGATCGTCGGTGACGGCTTCATCCCTACCCGTAAAAGAGACCGGCTGGAAGGAGAGGAATCCGATCTTCTTCGGATTATCGAGAGCGAACTTGATGATGCGTCCGACCTGCTCGTTGTTGATGCCATTCACAATTGTAACTACCGGGACAATCTCAACGCCGGCTTTGTGCAGATTCTCGATGGCCTTCAACTTCACGTCGAACAGATTTCCGACTTTACGGTGCGCATTGGCGGCATTGCCGATACCGTCGAATTGCAAATAGGCGTAACGCATGCCAGCTTCGGCAGCTTGTTGGGCAAACTCCAAGCTCTTGGCGAACTCAATTCCGTTGGTTGCCGCCTGCACGCTGTTATAGCCAACCTTGCGGGCGTAGCTGACTGCATCCAGGAAGTACGGCGAAAGTGTGGGTTCACCACCAGAGAACTGCACCGACATCTGCCGCCGCGGCTTGATGGTGATGGCGTTGTCGAGCATGGTCTTGATGTCGTGCCAGCTCAGTTCATGCACGAAGCCGACCTGGTTGGCGTCCATGAAGCAGGGATCGCACATCATGTTGCAGCGGTTGGTGAGGTCGATGGTAAGCACTGAACCGCGTCCGTACTTCACGGTGCTGGAGCCGTGGTTGTGCAGCTTCTCATCGTTGTGGGCGCGGATGTCGCGGCCGGGGAAAACTTCTTCCAGGTGCTGCGAGAACACGGGATCAATCGACATCACGTCTTCGAAGTGTCCATGCACCGGACAATCCTTGATCATGAGGATCCTGCCGTCACGCTCGATGATCTGCGCCTTGATCTCGCCGACCTTCTCGTTGAGCAGGACCTCGACCGGCAGTTTGCCGTCGAGAATCTGCTGGCGGATTTCGGGAACGCACTTGGGGCAGAGAGAGTCGGTGCTACGCGGCCAGCCTAGCGGCGGCTTGGTCTTTTCGTAGGACTTGAGCAGCGGCTTGTCCGACCACTTCGGCGTTGGCGACGGATTCTGCTTGATCCGGTTCAGCCGGTCAAACACCACCCAGAGGCCTCTGGCGGCGACGGTAACTGCCTTCTCCACATATTTTACTGGCTTGTGCATTTGCTCTCGCTTTCCATTTCCTGGGAGGCTGTGGCAAGTCAGGTATTTGCCACCTTTTCCCCTGGGTTTGTTACGCTTCTCGAACCTGCAACACTCGCCTATCCTGTGACTTTCACCCAAAGGAGCCGAGGTAGGCCTCTCCTCCAAGGGTCAGTACGACTATGCTATTGAAGCCATGGGGCGATTACACGCGTATCCCAACGAAAGGTGGAAAATCGCGGTTTAGCGGCGGAATGGCGCATCGGACGGAGCTAAGTTGTTGAAAAAGAAAGAGGTAGATTTGGGTTTTCGAACTTAATAGATTACTGATTGCAGATTTCGAGTGCCACCAGGCTCCGCTTACTGTTCTCCCAGCTTTTCGAGCCTTCTGTATATTTTGGCTCCTCCATGTCCTAAGCTTAGGGCAACGGAGACGGGGTCCCGCATGAGCCAAGATGACCGCGACAGCCAAGTTCAAGGCGCACCACCGAGCGTACCTGCAAACCCTTTCCACGATACAAACACGAGGCGGGCGAAGAGCTAGGAACGCGAAACGAGTCTAGTGAGGTAAGCCACAACCAAACCGGCCCCCCTAACCTGCCTCGTTTCCAAAGTTTCATGCATAAGCATTTCCCCGAGGCGAAAGCCCATGATAGGTGGACGCTCGTATTCACTTCAGTAATCGCCGTTTCTACATTCCTGTATATGATTTTTGCTGGCTGGACGCTGTGGGAGATACATTCCGGCTCCGCTGATACTCACACCCTCGCCGTGGCCGCCGGGGAAGCAAGCGGATCAAACCGGTGCAATCGCCACCGCTGCCGGCAAGATTCGCGGCGCAGCGGATAATTTCTCCAGCGGTGCCAAAGGCATCAAGACGAAAACGGGTGAGGCTGTAGATCAGTTCCAAAGGCTGGCCGATGCCGCCACCGTCGCGGCTGACACCGCCAGTGAAACACTCCAGCACAGCACGAAACAATTCGAACTGGATGAGCGGCCTTACCTGGTAAAGGAATATATCAAGATCAAGAAGCCCGAAATGGGCGAAAAACTCTTCGGCGAAGTTCTCTGGCGAAACACCGGAAAGACGCCAGCGTTGCACGCCTCGATGTACTTGAGAATCGACGTTCTCGATCAGGAATCTGACTCGCCCGAAGAATGGGAAAGCTTGGCGAGAAACAACGCCTCGGGGCACCTGGAGATTGGCAGCAACTTGACCCGCGCCACCGACGTAACTGGAGACAACTTTTTATCCGGCGAATGGTGGAACCGAATCAGCGCGCGCACCCACAAGCTCTATGTCTTTGGCGCTTTAGTCTATGAAGACATTTTCAAAGAGTGGCACGCGACCGATTTCTGCGGACTCTACGAGCCGGGCTCTATTGAAGAGGCCTCGCTGTGGGCGTGCCACAACGGAAACCAGGTGAAGTAGCCTAGTCACGGCAAGCAACGAATCGGACGGGTTGCTCCCCGCCTCAGGCTCTACGGTCATCCCGGTGTAAAATGCCGCCGCACTTATCTGCCAAAGTAAGGACGGTACGGCCGACGAATGATCCTAGGCCTCTGGAAGTGCGACCCGCAGTACGCCTGCTCCCGGTATCTCGCTTTTCTTCAGTGCCTGGAGGGCTTGGTTCGCCAGTTCCAAGTCGAAGACCTCGATTTCAGTTTGAAGAGGTACTTCAGCGGCCAGCTCAAGAAATTCGCGAGCATCTCGGCGGGTGCTGTTAGCCACGCTGCGAACCACACGCTCCTGGTAGAGCAACGAATAATCCATCGACGGGATGGGAGTCATCGTGATCCCTGCCAAAACCAGTGTGCCGGCTTTGCCAAGAACGCGAAGAGCTTGAGGAACCAGCGCACCCGCAGGAGCGAAGATGATTGCGGCTTCGAGCGGTTGCGGCGGCGTGTCTTCTGCCGCCCCCACCCAGGCGGCGCCCAATTTCTTGGCTAATTCGCGATGAGAAGGCGTTCGTGTGAACACATATACCTCGCAGCCCAAGTGCCGCGCAAACTCCAGTACCAGATGCGCAGAAGCTCCGAAGCCGTAGAGGCCTAAGCGCTGCCCGGAGCGAGCGCCGCTCAGCCGGTAGGAGCGGTAGCCAATGATTCCTGCACATAAAAGTGGCGCCGCATTCTCGTCAGAAAAGACGCTAGGGATGGCATAGGCATACTCTTCACCCACCACGGTAAACTCGGCGTAGCCGCCATCCACGTGATAGCCGGTGAAGCGCGCGTTGCCGCATAGATTTTCGAGTCCTTGCCCGCAATACTCGCAGCGGCCATCGGTCGAATGGAGCCACGGAATTCCGACGCGGTCGCCTTCCTTGAACTTGCGCGCACCCGCGCCCAGCGCGTCCACAATACCGACGATCTGATGGCCTGGAATCAGGGGCAATCTTGGCAGCGAAAGGTCGCCTTCGACGGTGTGCAGATCAGTGTGGCAAAGCCCGCAGAAACGCACCCGCACACGAATCTGACCGGGCTGAGGCAGGGGAAGAGTTAGTTCGCCGAGCTTCAGGGGAGACTGCTCGACCGGGCCGGGTTTCGCCAGCACCATGGCACGCATAAGATTGATTCTAATTGGGAATTATTGAAGTGAAATGATGAGATTTAGTCTTTCTTTGCTTTCTTTCTTTTTCTTTGCGAACTTTGCGGTTTAAGATTTTGCTGGATTGCAGCAAGATCAACCCCTTTTAACTCCACCGAACTCCTACCAAGGGTTCCCGGTCGTCGGGTAAGATACTTCGCGCCTGGCTTGGCAAAAAATGAACCGCGAATACCACAAGGGATACAGCAACGAGCTGCACCGCGACATGGAGGTGCTCGTCTTCGGACACTCCGGGCCGCCCCTGCTCGTCTTCCCTACCTCCATGGGCCGGTTCTTTGAATATGAAGACCGAGGCATGATTGGCGTGCTGGCAGCAAAAATCGGCCGCGGCGAGCTGCAGGTATTTTGTCCCGATGCGGTGGATACCGAGAGCTGGTACAACAATGGCGTGCATCCGCGGCTGCGCGTGCTGCGGCACTTGCAGTACGAGCGCTACATTCTCCATGAGTTGCTTCCCTTCCTGCGCTGGAAGAATCCATCGCGGCAGTTGGCTGTGACTGGTTGCAGCTTTGGCGGCTATCATGCGGTGAATTTTTCGCTCAAGCATCCGGACATCGTGACCCACTGCGTCAGCATGAGCGGTGCCTTCGATATCCGCAAATTTCTGGATGGCTATTACGATGACGACTGTTACTTCAACTGTCCGCAGGATTTCCTGCCCAATATGCACGATGATTGGTTTCTCATCCGCTACCGGCAGATGAAAATCGTATTGGGATCGGCGGACTGGGACATGTGCCTGGACCAAAACGTGAAGCTGTCTGCAGTGTTGCACGGCAAGGCTGTCCCGCACTGGCTGGACGTGTGGGGTGACAACTCCAGACATGATTGGCCGTTGTGGCAGAAGATGGCTGGAAAATACTTTGGATAGAGTGGCATTGTGATCCTGAGCGTACTCTGTCCATTCCAGAGGAATGGACAGACGGAGTCGAAGGATCCCTAAAGGCTGATGGATTTGAAAGTGCAGAGATCCTTCGACTTCGTAAGCGCTTCGCTTTGCGAAGCACTTACTCCGCTCAGGATGACAAGAGGGGTGAGGATGACAAGAGTTTGAGGAATGATAGAACAATCAGGAGTCAGGTCGTGAGCAAAAAGAAAATCGGCATCATCTTTGGTATGGAAAATACCTTTCCACCCGCGCTGGTGGAGAAGATCAACAATATGAAGGTTGATGGAGTGTCCGCCGAGTTCGTCAAGGTTGGCGGCGTCAAGATGGCGGATCCCAGCGGGTATCGCGTGATCGTCGACCGCATCTCGCAGGACATTCCGTTCTACCGCGCTTATCTCAAGAACGCGGCGTTGACAGGGACGATCGTCATCAACAATCCATTCTGGTGGACGGCCGACGACAAGTTTTTCAACTATGCGTTAGCGACCAAGCTGGGGGTGGCCATCCCGCCAACTGTTCTCTTGCCTCATCACAAGCATCCCGAAGGCACGACCGACCAATCCATGCGAAACCTTATCTACCCGCTAAACTGGGGTGACATTTTCGAGCACGTCGGCTTTCCTGCGTTTCTCAAGCCGTATTCGGGTGGAGGATGGAAGCACGTCTATAAAGTCCACTCGCCGGAAGAGTTCTTCCAGTATTACAACCAGACTGGCGACCTATGCATGACCCTACAGCACGGGGTGGAGTTTAAGGAATATTTCCGCTGCTATGTGGTGGGCCAGGAGAAGGTCCACATCATGCACTACGATCCCAAGGCGCCGTTTCATGAGCGATATGTGAAGAATCCGCCGCGGACCGATCGAAAGTTGTATGAGCGTGTCGAAAAGGACGCGCAGACCTTGTGCCGTGCGCTGGGATATGACCTCAATACTGTCGAGTTCGCGGTTGAAGATGGCGTCCCCTATGCGATCGATTTCATGAATCCAGCGCCGGATGCCGAGATTACCTCCGTAGGCCGGGAAAACTTTGAGTGGGTGGTGAATGCCCTAGCTGAAATGGCTGTCAAGAAGGCGCTCAGCGATGAGAATCCGGCTCGGGAGTTGCGTTGGGCGGCGTTCCTGGCGGGAGAGAAATCAATCGAAATGGCCCCCACGAAGTCTCTGCCGAGAAAGAAAGCAAAAGCCTAACCCGACCCCGATTGTTATACTGTTGCCTGTTTCGGGGCAGCCTGAGGCAGGCTGTAGTCGTCATGCCGCCAACCTTCACTATTGGGATCGAAGAAGAATACCAGACAGTAGACCCGGTCTCGCGCGACCTGCGTTCGCACATTCACGCCGAGATCATCGAGAAGGGCAAGCTTCTCCTGCAGGAGCGCGTGAAAGCCGAGATGCACCAATCGGTGGTCGAGGTCGGAACCTCGGTCTGCGGCAACATCAAAGAGGCGAAGATTGAAGTCAAGAAGTTGCGCCGGGACATGGTGGCTCTGGCCCGGGAAAACGGGCTCAGGCTTGCCGCAGTTGCCACGCACCCCTTTGCCGACTGGCGCGCCCAAGAAATCTACCCCGACGAGCGCTACAAGAACATCGTGGAAGACATGCAACTGGTGGCACGGGCGAATCTAATCTTCGGTCTGCATGTGCACGTCGGCGTGGAAGACCGCGAGACCGCCATCCATCTGATGAACCATGCCCGCTACTTTCTGCCCCATATTCTGGCGCTTTCGACCAATTCGCCTTTCTGGCTTGGTATGAACACGGGGTTGAAGTCGTATCGTTGCAAAGTGTTCGATAAGTTTCCCCGCACCAACATTCCCGACTATTTCCCCAGTTGGGGCGAATACGAAAACTTCATCAAGCTGCTGATCAAAACCAATTGCATCGACAATGCGAAAAAAATCTGGTGGGATATTCGTCCGCATCCATTTTTTAATACGCTCGAATTCCGGGTCTGCGACATTCCCATGCGGGTGGATGAAACCATTGCGCTGGCTGCGCTTATCCAGGCCACGATTGCAAAGTTGTACAAGCTCTATTCTGCTAATCAGGGATTCCGGCTCTACCGCCGTGCGCTGATCATGGAGAATAAGTGGCGCGCCTCGCGCTATGGCCTGAATGGAAAGCTGATTGATTTCGGCAAGCAGACCGAAGTTCCAGTCCGCGATCTGATCGACGAGTACCTGGATTTTGTCGACGATGTGGTAGACGAATTGGGCTCGCGTGAGGAATTGAACTATATCCGTGAGATCATGAAAATGGGCAGCGGCGCTGATCGCCAGCTACGTGTCTTTGAAGAGACGGGCGACCTCAAAAAAGTAGTGGATTACATCATCGCAGAGACGGAAGTGGGTCTGGCTGAGACGGCCGTCCCGGTTTCCGCTAGAAAAGTAGGGTAATGAACGTTCCTGTGGGTCAAGCCAACGATCCCAGCCTTTCGCAAACCACGCGAAAAGGGTGGGGCGCCCTTCACATTCCTTTCGATCCTGAACTCACTCCCGGTGCCCGCAATGCAGTGCAGGTCTGCCTGCGTGTTCAGCCTAGCGAGAAGATGACCATCATCACCGATGAGGCGACCAAGGAAATCGCCGCGAGTATTGTTCGTGAAATCGAAAACGTAGGTTCACCATATCGCGCATGGATACTGGAAGAGCTGGCCCCGCGGCCGCTGACCGAGCTTCCTGGAGAAATTCTCGAAGACCTGGAAATCGCTCAAGTAAGCATTTTCGCGGTGCAGGCACAAACCAATGAGCTGCATTCGCGTATGCAGATGACTGGGGTGATCAACCGCCGCAAGATTCGCCACGCCCACATGGTCAATATCAATCATCAGATCATGATCGAGGGCATGCGAGCGGATTTCCTAAAGGTGGATCGCATCAGCTCCAAAGTCGTGGAAACGGTGCGGGGCGCGAAACAGATTCGGGCCAAAACTGCTGCCGGAACTGATCTGGTTGCCGATCTGAATCCGAGCTATCACTGGATCAAGACCAGTGGCATCATCAGCCCCGACAAATGGGGCAACTTACCCGGCGGAGAAGTATTCACTACGCCGGGCGAGGTCAATGGAACGTTTGTTATTGACGGCGTAGTTGGAGATTGGCTTTGTGCCAAGTTTGGCAGCGTGCGGGAGACTCCTCTGACCATCCGCCTGAAGGGCAATCGACTGACTGAAGCTCACTCCGTTAACCGCGAGCTGGAAAACGACTTCTGGCGTTACACGCACACCGATGAGAACAGCGATCGGGTTGGGGAGTTTGCCATCGGCACCAACATTGAGTTGAAGGACGTGATCGGACAAATCTTGCAAGACGAAAAATTCCCCGGCGTGCACATTGCTTTCGGCAATCCTTACGGTGAGCATACCGGCGCGCAATGGTATTCGGCCACACACATCGATGTGGTGGGCAGAAATTTCGACATCTGGGCCGACGATGACCAGATCATGCGGCAGGGGAAGTTTTTGCTGGAGGCGTGACGAGGAGACGCCTTAGCAGCCTGCCTTCAGGCGGGCGAAGGGACAGCCGGCGAGACGCCGGCGCTACTCATGATTCCTGCGCTTCGCCAACCATTCAATGCGAATTTCACGCCGGAGAAGTACCAGAGACTTCTGAAGCTGATGGAGGAGCGCTGCGGTACTCCTGTCAAGTTCAGACTTTGCGAGACCCCGTGTTTTTTCCCTAAGCCGCTGCTAGATCAGATGACGCAATACGGCAAGGAACTGGTACAGCAACTAAACGGACTCGAATACCGCAAAGCCTCGTTCGACGCGATCCCATCTGAATTCAATGTGCCCAACGAAACCCCTCATCCCATGTTCATCCAGGTAGATTTTGGACTGGTGCGCGATCCTGCCGGCAGACTGCAGCCCAAATTGGTGGAGTTGCAGGGCTTCCCTTCTCTGTATGCCTACCAGGCGATGCTTTCGCAGGTCTACATGGAAGTTTATGGGCTGGATGGGAACCTGCAGTATTTACTAGGTGGGCTGGGTTGGGAAGAGTACAAGAAGTTGCTGCGGCGCGCCATTGTGGCCGATCACGATCCGCAGAATGTGATCCTGATGGAGATCGATCCGCTCCATCAAAAAACCCTTCCCGACTTCCTACTGACCGAAAGACTATTGGGGATCAAGACAGTTGCAATCACAGAAATCAAAAAGGTCGGCGACTTTCTCTTCTATGAAAGCGGTGGCCAGCGCTTCCCTATTCACCGAATCTACAATCGCGCTATCGTCGACGAACTGGTGCGCAAGAAACTGAAGCTGGCTTTCAACTTCACTGACTATCTGCAAGTCGAGTGGGCGGGACATCCTAACTGGTACTTCCGTATGAGCAAATTTTCTCTGCCTTACCTGAAACACGACTGTGTACCTCAGAGTTGGTTTCTGGATCGGGTAAAGCAGGTACCGGACGATCTCGACCATTACATCCTGAAACCTCTGTTTTCCTTTGCCGGGCTGGGAGTAATGATCAATCCCAGGAAGGAAGATCTAGCGGAAATCCCGAAAGAGAAACGGTCCCAGTACATTCTCCAGGAACGCCTGAACTTCGAATCCGTGATTGAAACCCCCCACGGGCCAACTAAGGCCGAGGTGCGCATCATGTACATTTGGCTGGACGAACTACTGCCGGTGATGACCATCGTGCGTATGGGTCGAGGCCTCATGATGGGCGTGGACCACAACCGCAATCTGAACTGGGTGGGCGCGTCGTCGGGCCTGTACCCGCAAACTTGAGGTCCGTGGAAACGGTTAGGTTGACCAGACTCCAGCCTCGGCCTAACATAGCCGCCTAAAGAGAAGTAGCCTCTCCATGACCGGCCAGACGACGAACGGCCAGACCGCCAGCGGCCAAGGCATGATCGGCCAGACTATATCCCACTATCGCATTCTCAGTAAATTGGGCGGCGGTGGCATGGGTATCGTTTACGAGGCTGAAGATACCCGCCTGGGCCGCCGGGTCGCCATGAAGTTCCTCCCCGACAATTTGACCGGCGACCGCAAGGCCATGGAGCGCTTCGAACGAGAGGCCCGTGCCGCTTCGCAATTGAACCACCCTTCCATCTGCACCATCCACGAAGTTGAAGATCATAATGGCCATCCCTTCATTGTCATGGAGAAGCTTGAGGGAGAAAGCCTCAAGCAACGCATTCACGGCAAGCCGGTCGAAATCGACCAATTGCTCGACATCGCCATCCAGGTTTCCGAGGCGCTGGCCGCGTCACACGCCAAGGGAATTCTGCATCGCGATATAAAACCGGCCAACATCTTCATCACCAAGGGCGGGCAGACCAAAGTGCTCGATTTTGGTCTGGCGAAATTGCTGCGGGATGAAAAGCTCGCAACCAGCGAAGAAACTCCGGTCGAGGATTCGCTCACCGCCGTCGGCGTGATTCCCGGAACCGCGGTTTATATGTCTCCGGAACAAGCCCGCAGCGAGGAACTCGATCCTCGCAGTGATCTCTTTTCCTTCGGTGTGGTGCTCTACGAGATGGCGACCGGGAAAAAACCCTTTCAGGGCGGCAACGTCGTGACCACTCTGGATGCCGTTCTGCACCAGAAGCCAGCTGCGCCGCGCACAGTTAACCCGGCTCTTCCCGTTGAACTAGAGGGCATCATCGGGAGAGCGATGGAGAAGGATCGAGGCAACCGTTATCAGAGCGCCGAGGCCATGAAGGCTGACCTTCAGCATTTAAGGAGGGAAACAGAATCGGGGTTGACTCGGAGTGGGCCACGCGAAAAATTCCCCTATCGCATGGTCACGAATACGTTCCAGAGTTCGAACAAACGACAGACTTATCTTCTTATAGGGGTTTCCGCTTTGCTGGTTACGGTGCTGGCGTCTATAGGTGTGTGGTGGTACAGGCATCGAGCGGGCAGCACCAATGGCGCCGCCGGCAACACCATTGCTGTACTTCCGCTGCAGAACATGAACGGCGACTTCAGTGTTGACTTTCTGCGCACTTCTTTGGCGGATGAAATCGCCAATGTACTTACCTATACCCGCGCCCTGGATGTTCGCCCTTCTTCGGTCACCAGAAAATATGTCAGTCCGGATATTGATCCGCAGCAGGTAGGCCGCCAACTGCACGTCGCTGTGGTGTTGACGGGACACTTCCTGAAGCAGGGAGACGATCTGCTGGTCACGCTGGAAGCCACGGACGCAAACACTGACCGGTTGCTTTGGCAGACCAACATCACGGCTCCCAGCCAGGACCTTATCGCTTTACAGGGGCAATTGGCCACGCAAGTCCGTCAGGGCTTGTTGCCGATTCTAGGTGCGGCAGGGAGCTTTATCGACACGGGCACCCGGCCTAAGAATCAGGAAGCCTACGATCTCTATCTGCATAGCCTCGCCATCCCCCGTGACCCCGGACCGAATAAGGACGCGATTGCAGTGCTGGAACATGTGGTTCAGACCGATCCCACTTACGCCCCGGGCTGGGAGGAATTGGGTCTGCGTTACTACTACGACGCAACTTATTCGAGCGGTGGCGAGGAGATGTTCCAACGATCGAACAACGCCTACGAGCGCGCGCTTACGCTTGATCCCAATCGGGTGCTCGCCGCCGGGCAATTGATCACGAACCGAGTGGAGCGGGGCGAACTTGGAAGGGCCTATGAAGCGGCGCAGGCGCTCATCAAACGCCGCCCGGAGAGCGCCCAGGCCCATTTCACTCTGGCAGTGGTTCTACGCTACGCCGGAATGTTGGAGCGATCCGCGCGCGAATGTGACACTGCTCTCTCGCTTGATCCAGGAAACTACACTTTCCGTTCATGCACCTGGGCTTTTGAGGAATTAGGCCAGACCCAAAGAGCCCGGGACTTTATGCGGCTGGACGCAGGCTCAGAATGGGCCGCCTATGCTGCGCCTTCGCTTCTCCTACGAGAAGGCAAAGTGGCGGAAGCCCGCGAAGCGGTAAAGCACATGTCCCCCACTCCTCACTACCACCGTGATCTTCTCGAGGCCTGCCTGGGACTTCGGCCTCAAAGCGAGCTGGACCGAATGGCCTCCGAAGCGGCGGTAAGCCAGCCGGCGGAACCGGATCCTGAGCTGTGGTATTACCAGGGTTCCATCTTTGCTTACTGTGGCAAGAAGGACGCTGCATTCCACCTATTCAAACTTGCCATCGAGCAGAACTATTGCGCTCATTCTAATTTGCTTTCCGATCCCTTGCTAGCAAAACTGAGAAGCGACCCGAAGTTCGACGAAGTCCTAACCGCCTCCAGCCAGTGCCAACTGGCGGTTCAGGCACCCGCTAGTGCCGCAAGTCACTAAATCAGGTAGGATTGGGGAAGAGACTGGTCAGAATGGACGCGGCTAACTCTTCGCTTCCCGCACAGTCGAACTACAAAGCAATTAGAAAGTACTGATCAGGAAAAATCTTGCCTCCGATCGTCGCTCGTAACAATCCCATACACATGAAACCATCCTCCCACCCGATTGGGCGCAAGCAAGGGTGTTTCTGCCGCCTTCCGGGGCGGCTCTTCCGGATCGTTGGTCCAGGATTATTTTTGTGCTTGTCGGGCCTCGCCCAAACTCCGGCTGCTACGCCGGCGGCTCCTCCGAGTCCTCTCGACCCTTTACCGCAGGACACCGGAACCGCCGGACTCAAACAGATGTTGCGTCGGCTGCAGACCACAGCCCGCCTGATGCAGACGGTGGCCCATCCGGATGACGAAGACGGTGGCATGCTCACACTGGAATCTCGCGGTGAGGGCGCGAGTGTGTTACTGCTGACCCTGAACCGAGGCGAGGGTGGACAAAACAAAGTTGGCAGCAATCTTTTCGATGTGCTGGGCGTCTTGCGCACGCTGGAATTGACCGCCTCGGACCGCTATTACGGAGTGGAACAGCGGTTTTCTCGCGTGGCCGACTTCGGATTCTCGAAAAGCGCAGAGGAAACGTTTCAGAAGTGGCAAGGACACGATATCTCTCTAGGTGACATGGTGCGTGTGATCCGCACCTTCCGTCCGGACGTGCTGGTAGCGAGATTCTCCGGCACCGACCGTGACGGGCACGGCCATCATCAAGCCTCGGCGATTCTCACCAAAGAAGCGTTTCGCGCCGCCGCTGATGCCAATCGTTTCCCGGAGCAAATCAAAGAGGGCCTGTTTCCCTGGCAGGCAAAAAAGCTTTATATCGGCAATGTGTGTGGATTCGGGGCGATGACATGCCCGGCTGAAAACTACACCATCAAATTGAATACGGGACGAGTGGATCCCCTGCTGGGGATGTCATACGTCCAGTTCGCTATGGAGGGACTGCGTCATCAGCTCTCGCAGGGAGCTGGAGGCTGGTCGGTCGACCCGGGAGATCGCTTTACCTTCTACAAGCTGGTTGACTCCGTCTTGCCATCAACGTTGGACAAAGACGGTCACGAAAAAGATTTCTGGGATGGGATAGATACCAGCCTGCCCGGGCTGGCCGCGGGGCTGGGGGAAGAAGAAAAGAAAGTTCCACTTCTCCGGCAGTGGCTAGGGTGGGCTGCGAAAAATGTCAGAGAGGCTGCCGAACAAAGCGAGAAAGATCAGAGCGCCGCGACACAACTTCTCATGTTTGCCCTTACTTCGCTTGAGGGGGCCACGCGTGAACTCGAAAACAGCAATGTCAGCAATGTTGCGAAGCTCGATGTGTTGGCCCGATTGAAAGAGAAATCTGAGCAGGCTCAAAGAGCGTTCAATCTGGCGGCCAACGTTTCCTTGGAAGCAACTGTGGCTCCACCAATGGGGTCAGGTGCAGCGCTGGCGCCAGAAGCCGACGCCCTTACCGTCCTGTCTCCAGGACAAAACCTCACCATCAAAGTGAAATTTAGCAGCGGTTCACGCGATTTGCGAAGTCCCACTCACATCGAAGACGTCTGGCTGGACGGATGGGACGGCTGGTCAGACCACATCGCCAAAAGCGAAATCACTGATGTCGCTCCGGGAAAAGATTTCTATGCCAATTTCAAGGTGCAAGTTCCGCAGCACATTCAATACACAAGGCCTTCCCAGCATCGCGATGACCCTGAGAAGGATAGCACGTATAAAGTGGATGCGCCGCAGTATCAAACTCTGCCTTTTCCACTGGTCGGGTTGCGCGCCCACGTAGCCTACCCTCTGTTTGTCATTGACGCTTCAAGTTCCGGCCGGCCCCGGAAAGACAATCCGAGCAACGTTCATGGAAGAGTCGAGATTTCCGCTCCCGTACTGGTTCCATTCTTGGACGATAAGGGCGTCGAGCGTAAACGACGCCTAGCTATCGTTCCTGCATTTTCAGTGATGCTGGAACCTGGCACGCAAACCATTCGCGTGGATGGAACTCGCGGTCGCGATGTGACGGTTGGCATCACCTACAACCTTTCTACGGTTGCAAAAGGAGACTTGGAGTTGCAGGTTCCAGATGGCTGGCGCGTTGAACCATCGGACCTGGCAGTGGAATTTCATCAACGCGGCGAACGGCAGGACTTTCACTTCAAAGTATTTCCCGCCAGCTTGAAGGAAGGGCGAGCGGAAGTTCGCGCGGTGCTCGAATCTGGCGGCGTGAAGTATCGCGAGGGCTACAGCGTCGTCACGCGTGAAGATCTGGACACTTTCTACTACTATCAGCCTGCCATCCAGCGCGTCAGCATCGTCGACGTGAAAATTCCTCAAGACCTGAAGGTCGGCTACATCATGGGCGCGGGGGACGATATCCCGACGGTGGTGCAGCAGATTGGAATGGACGTCACCCTCATTCCGGCAGAGAAAATCGCGAGCGAAGACCTGAGCCACTACGGGACGATCGTTCTAGGCATCCGCGCATATGACACAGAAAAGGACGTCGTCGTCAACAATAAGAAATTGCTCGATTACGTTTCCGCGGGCGGCACTTTGATCGTGCAATACAACACCGGAGTCAGTGACTTCAACGGTGGGCACTTCACACCTTATCCCGCGAAACTGAGCCGCGCGCGGGTTTCAGTGGAAGAAGCTCCGGTTGATATTCTCGCTCCTGATGACGGAGCCTTCCATTTCCCCAACCCGATAACAGCGCGTGACTTTGACGGTTGGGTGCAGGAACGCGGCCTCTATTTTATGGGGGAGTGGGACAGCAATTTCAAAGCGCTCCTGGCTTGTCACGATCCCGGAGAGCAACCGCAGAAGGGCGGCTTGTTGCGCGCGCAGTATGGCAAAGGCACTTACATTTACACCGGATACGCTTTCTTCCGCCAGCTGCCGGCCGGAGTTCCGGGAGCGATTCGCCTGTACGTGAATCTGCTGAGCGCGGGACATGAAGGCGGCCGTTAGTCATTGGTCGTTAGTCGTTCGTCGTGGGCCCCGATTAGAGTCACAGGCAGGTTTTCGTAGTTGTTCACGAAGCACGCGTCCTGGAAATGCAGCTTATGGCCCGCGCCAACGACCAACGGCCAACGACTAACGACCAGCCACCGGCTTCTTTGATCCGCGGCGTTGGCCTGGGGAGCGCCACCGCGCTGAACATGATTGACATGATCGGCGTGGGGCCATTCATCACTATGCCGCTGATCGTGAGTGCGATGGGTGGGCCGCAGGCCATGCTGGGCTGGATACTGGGTGGTCTTTTTGCTATGTGCGACGGTCTGGTCTGGGCGGAACTCGGAGCCGCCATGCCGGGTTCTGGCGGATCCTATCGCTACTTGCGAGAAATCTACGGCCCTAACCGCCTGGGCCGTCTGATTTCTTTTCTCTTCATCTGGCAGCTTTCCTTCAGCGCACCAATGTCCATCGCCACCGGCGCCATCGGACTCGCGGGCTATGCTTCTTATTTCTGGCCGGGGCTCGAACGTCATTACGCGGGATGCGACTGGAATCTGCAAGTCCCGCTAGTGGGAACATTGCAGATGCACTGGCTGGTTTCCGGAGCCACCTTCGCCGCGATCGGTATCGTCATTCTTGCTATCGTCCTCCTCTATCGCAAAATCACCAGCATCGGTTGGATGTCGAAGCTGCTGTTGACTGGCGTACTGCTAACGATGGCGTGGATCATTGTCACCGGACTAACCCACTTTGATGCTGGGCGCGCCTTCAGCTTTCCGCCGGACGCATTCCGGCCGTCACCGCGGTTCTTTCTCGGTCTCGGTTCGGCCATGCTCATCGCCACCTATGATTATTGGGGCTATTACAATGTCTGTTTTCTTGGCGACGAAGTGAAAGATCCCGGCAAAACCATTCCCCGTGCACTATTGCTATCCATTCTGTTGGTGGGCTGTCTATATGTGGTAATGAATATCAGCATTCTCGGAGTAGTTCCCTGGCAGGAGATGATGCAATCGGGACAGGCGAATCATGGACTGTATGTGGTTTCGATTTTCATGCAGCGTGTCTATGGGCGCTGGGCCGCCGATCTGGCCACGGGTCTGGTGATGTGGACCGCTTTCGCATCCGTTTTTTCTCTACTCCTGGGATACTCGCGCGTGCCCTACGCGGCAGCTCTCGATGGCAACTACTTCAGGGCATTTGCCCGGATACATCCGCAACACAAGTTTCCCTACGCGTCACTGCTTGCGTTGGGCAGTGTTGCAATTTTGTTTTGTTTTTTCACTCTCGCCGACGTCATCGCGGCCCTGGTGGTGATTCGCATAACGCTGCAGTTTCTGGTGCAGGCGATCGGATTGATCGTGTTGCGCATCCGTCGCCCTGATCTGCCCCGTCCTTTCCGCATGTGGCTCTATCCAATGCCCGCGCTGATCGCTTCGGCCGGCTTCGTCTTTATTCTCATCTCGCGAACTGACTCGGCAAAACAAATTCGATACGCGCTGCTGATCCTGATAACCGGGGTGGTTATTTACATGATTCGGGCTTGGCCTAAACGCGAATGGCCCTTCGGCGAAACCATTCCGGCCCCGGTTTCGGAGGTCTCGACGAATTGATCATGGCTGAGGCGGTGAAAACATCGATGCCGGCAAGCTTGTCCCCAAGACCTGCACCTTCAGCCTGGGCGCCTTTAGGACAGCCACTTTTCCGCTCGCTTTGGGTGGCGGCCGTGATCTCCTACACCGGCACCTGGATGCAGAACGTCGGCGCGGGCTGGCTGATGACGCAGCTCACCGTGTCTCCGTTGATGGTCGGACTCGTGCAGGCGGCCATGACCGTGCCGGTGTTTCTGGTCATTTTGCCTGCGGGCGCCCTGGCTGACATGGTGGATCGCCGCCGTTTCCTT
Source organism: uncultured Acidobacteriota bacterium (assembly GCA_963696025.1). Lineage (GTDB taxonomy): Bacteria > Acidobacteriota > Terriglobia > Terriglobales > Acidobacteriaceae > JABCYV01. The sequence continues at coordinate 100,311 of CAVOII010000006.1, read as the reverse complement.
TTGATCACCCAAGGCTGGATGGTCCTGGCGTCTGGGTTGTTGGGAGTGTTCACATTGCTCGGATACGTGACGCCCTGGACTCTGCTCTTATTTACTTTTCTCCTCGGGCTGGGGGCGGTGATGAACGATCCCGCGTGGCAGGCCATCACGCCGGAAATTGTCTCGCCAGAAAACCATTCGCCAGCTGTGGCTTTGAACTCTGTAGGTTTCAACGTTGCGCGCGCCGTCGGTCCGGCGCTCGGTGGCCTGGTGATCGCCGCTGCTGGATCGGGGGTCGCGTTCCTGCTGAATGCCGCTTCTTTTTTTGGAGTGATCTTCTTTCTCTACCGCTGGAAGCGACCGCACTGCGAGCATGTTGAAACCGGTCGCATGCGCGATGCTCTCATCGCTGGTTTACGCTACGTGCGAGGTGCTCCGCTGGTACGGTCGGTGCTGATCCGGACTGGGGCGTTCAGCTTAGCGGCGAGTTCCCTGCCGGCGCTGCTGCCCATCCTCGCTCGCCCGCACGGCGCCACCGGCTATGGACTGCTGCTGGGATCCTTTGGACTCGGTGCCTTGGCAGGGGCTTCCGTTCTGCCTCGATTGCGCTCTCAGCTGTCAGTGGATGGAGTGGTTGTTTTCGCTATTCTGGTGTTTGCGACCATGACCTTCGCCGCTGGACGGGTGCAAACTTTCAGCTGGCTCAGCCTGGTGCTGTTCGCCAGCGGCACGGCATGGATCGGAATCCTGGCTTGCCTGAACGTTGCCGCCCAGACCATGTCCCCGTCATGGCTTAGGGCCCGCGCACTGTCCATGTACCTGCTAGTCCTGCAGGGAGGAATGGCATTGGGCAGTGCTGCCTGGGGAGCCCTGGCGACCAAGGTCGGAATTCCTACCGCGCTGCTGTGTTCCTCAGTCGCTCTGTTGGCGGGACTATTTACGGTTCGCGGCCACCGGCTTTCGTCGCAGGAATTAGAATTTTCCCCTGTGGTCGTGCGAGATTAGTGCTGATCCCGATTGCGATAATATGTACAGCGTCCAAGGAGAATTGAATGAAAAAGATGAACTGTCTGTTCGCATTCGTGTTCCTCATCACCGCTTGCGGCGTAGCCTGGGGGCAAGCTGCCAAGCCGGCTGAGCCTCGCACTGTAACTGAGGTACTGGATCGTGGCCTTAGCCGCGTGGAAAAACAGTTCGTCGCCGCTGCCGACGCCATGCCGGAGGACAAATATTCGTTTGCCCCCACCAATGGCGAGTTCAAAGGCGTGCGCACTTACGCGCAACAGGTGAAGCACGTGGCCGCAGTAAATTACATGGTCGCGGCCGCGATTCTGGGAGAAAAGCCGCCAGTTGAACTGGGCGGCGAAGATGGACCTGACTCCATCAAGACGAAAGCAGACGCCATGAAGTTCTTGAAGGACTCATTTACCTCCATGCACAAAGCAACCCTGACAGTGGATGCGGCAAATATGATGGAGCAGGTCAAGAGTCCATTTGGAGACGCCACGATCACGCGCCTGGGTATGGCCGGTGGAATCGTAGGACACTGCTTTGACCACTATGGTCAGATGGTGGAATATTTGCGGATGAATAATATCGTTCCGCCCGCCAGCCGTTAATCCGATGATCACGAGTGATGGAGGACGGGCTCTCGCGCCCGTCCTCATTTTTACTTTCGCGAAGGCACAGATGGCACGCCGGTGCCATTTACACTTACGCGCATGGAAAGTACCCTCAACCTTCCAATTCTGTCGAGAAGCCGACCGGGACACCCTATCGATACTTCCACGCCGGGAAGAGGGAGGGAAAATGAGATCCAGCAAGTGTAGCCTAATCGTTTCGGGCATCGCGGGTTCTGCTCCTGAGGAAGAAGTGCACCGGGAAATCGAGAATTTTCTGCAGGCAATGGCTTCCTATCCCGATCACTTCGAGACGAACCCTAGCCTGAGTTTCCAGCAGTACCTTTGCAACCTATCTGGCTCTCCGGACGCCCGCTAGAGACGGAGATTCGCCAAATCTGATAGATGGCGACCTTCAACGCTAGAATTATGAAGGACGCGGTTTGCCGCGCCTCAGAAGACCATTGCTTTCGCCGGCTCCATGTGCCGAAATTGTTGTGGAAATAAGTTCGGCTGAGAACCCATGCTGACGAAGTTGTGCTTCCACTCGTCCCTTGACGCGCTTCACATTGGCCCTCGCATCCAGAAAGATCAAGACCGACGGGCCCGCGCCGCTTAGCGCTAAGCCCAGGATGTCGGAAGTTTTGGCGAGTTCCTGCAATGCCGGCAACAACGGGCACAAAGCAGATCGATAAGGCTGGTGGAGACGATCTTCGAGCGCTGTGGACAACAAATCAGGACGGCCCTGGACAAAAGCCGCGAGTAAAAGCATGGAGTTCTGAATATTAGTGACAGCGTCGGCTCGGGAATATTGGGCGGGTAAAACCCGGCGAGCCTGTTCCGTCGAAAGGCTCTCCTTAGGAACCACCAACAATAAAGGCCATTTCCCTTTCGGCACGATGCACGCGATCTGGGCTTCGCCTTCAGCCGACATCCGCGCTACGGCCAATCCCCCCATCCAGCAAGCCGCGGCATTGTCGGGATGATGCTCACGCAGGGAGGCCTCGCCAACAATGCGCGCATCGCTCCAACTTAAGCCGCCAAAATGCACCGCTAAAGCGATCGCAGCCAACCGCGCGGCTGCCGATGACCCGCAGCCCTTGCCGATTGGAATCTGGTTCTCAATGTTTAGAGCGAGCGGGTGTACGGTTTTACCTTCCGCCTGCAACACCTCGCGGTAAGTTGTCAGGATCAGATGCTGGTCGATCTGGCGGCAGATTTCGGCGTCTCGTCCGCGGGCGTTTATGGAGAATTCCTGTGCTGACCGCGCCTGCACTTCAAGGAACAAGTCGAAAGCCAGAGCGGCCGCATCAAAGGCTGGCCCCAGATTAGCGGAGGTTGCGGGCAAAACCAATTCCAGCGACGAAATTGGGCTCCGTCGACTTATCTTCTTCTTCATACGATGGAGCGCTCAGCACTACCTTCGGTGGTTTTCTCCGCCTTCTCTAGCACCTTCAAGACCGCATCCACACTAGCATCCAGCAGCATGGGCGCGCGCTGTTGCGGGCTCAGCATGCTCGATTCCTTCTCATGCGCCGTCCCTGCGAACAGGTCTCCGCGATGAAACTTCAGCGTGAAGTCCGGATCCTTGAGCAAGTGTCCAGTCAGGATCAACACAACGGTTTCATTCGACTCGACGAAGCCCTGTCTTACCAGCTTTTTCAGCCCAGCGAGCGTTACCGCCGAAGCTGGCTCGCACCCAATGCCATCTGCTCCGATCTCTGCTTTGCCTAGCGCAATCTCCAGTTCGCTGACTTGCTCTACGGTTCCACCGGTCGCCTCTAGTACCCGCACTGCCTTTTTCCACGACCCCGGATTGCCGATACGAATCGCGGTCGCCATGGTGTCAGCTTCGACGGGAATCAGTTTCTTGCCATCAGTTTCACGGACGGTGCGGACCAAAGCATTCGCGCCTTCCGCTTGGATCACGGAAAGCTTCGGCAGAGTCGAGACCAAGCCCAGTTCCTTCATCTCTACCATAGCTTTTCCCAGAGCAGAGGAGTTCCCCAGGTTGCCGCCAGGAACAATTACGTGGTCCGGCACTCGCCAGTTGCACTGTTCCATTAATTCGTAAGCTACGGTTTTCTGTCCTTCCAGCCGGAAAGGATTGATTGAGTTCAGTAAATATATAGGCATCCGGCGGACGATTTCGTTCAGCAGTCGCATGCAGCCATCAAAGTCGGTTTTCAGTTGGCAGGTGATAGCGCCGTAATCTAGGGCTTGAGAAAGTTTGCTCCAAGAGATTTTCCCGTCGGGAATCAGCACCAGGCTGCGCATGCCTCCCCGCGCCGCGTAGGCCGCCATGGAAGCAGAGGTGTTGCCGGTGGACGCGCAAGCCACCCAGCGAAATCCGTCCTGGCGAGCAAAGGACGCGGCCACAGTCATGCCAGTGTCCTTGAAGGATCCGGTGGGGTTCATGCCCAGGTGTTTGGCGAATAACTGTCGAACTCCAGCAGAGCGAGCGCATCGTGAAAGTTCGTAAAGCGGAGTGTTGCCTTCGCGCAAAGTGATAGGCAAATGTCCTTCTCTAAGCGAGGGAAGAACTTCACGAAAACGCCACACTCCACTCTCATCCACAGAAAGCTGCGAAGTGCGGCGATGTAGCCACAATGCCTTGAGTGCGGCAGGGTCAAAATCGAAATGCGCCTTCTGTCCGAAATCAGTCGACTGCGGAAAGACCACCTCCAGCAAATCGCCGCATAGGGCGCAAGCCAGACCGGATTCAGACACGGCGGTCACCGCGCCGCAGCCGATACAACGAAGCAAAATTTCATCGACTTTGGACTGGGGGCCCATTGGTTTCTATCTTTAGCTATGGCTGAAAAACTCGCTCAGGATAGCAGACGAGACGAAATCAGCCTCACCCGCGGTTTCAGATGATGATCTGCGCTAGCCAACAATGTGCGGGGACTTTGGCGGTTTGGGCTTGGCATCACGCAGATATTGGTCGGTCTTGTCGATCCAGTCAGCACGCGGCGGATTGAATACGTCCAAGTCGACCGTGTCCATCAGAGCTTCCGCTTTGTGCGGCATGTGCGGGGGGATGGTCAGCACCTCTCCGGCGTTCACCACGATCTCTTTGCCATCGATCCAAAACTTCAGCGCACCTTCCAAGATGTAAGTGAGCTGCTCGTTGTGATGGCTGTGCTCGGGAACGATGCATCCTTTCTTCAGCAAGACGCGCGCCAGCATGATCTCCTGGCCCACCACGAACTGCCGCTGTAGTAACGGGTTTAGATCCTCTAACTCGACTGCATTCCATGCCAGGTACTTGAGCCCCGGCTTGTCGGTGCCGGCCTTCTTCGCAGGGCGAGTGACTCTTCTCTTTTTCCTCGCCGTCTTACCGGCGCGCTTTGCCTTTTTCATTTTGGTCCTTTACATGCTTCGCATTCTTTTCCTTCTAAAAGCCTTTAACCGCAAAGGCCGATAAGAAAAGTCAAAGGTTCGCGAAGAAAACCTGAACCAAGAGATTCTACAGGCCTTTGTAGAGCCCGCCATCCACCAGGACGGTCTGTCCCGTGATGTAAGACGCCCGTTCCGACGCCAGCCACACGACAGCGTCAGCAACTTCTCGCGGCTCGCCTAACCGTTTGAGAGGAGCCTCTGCGGCCCATCCGTCAAAGATTTCCTTTTCGCTTTTCCCCAGCGCAGACGCTCGGCTTCTTGCCAAGTCCTTGAGCCGATCCGTCGCCGTATACCCCGGAGCTACATTGTTCACCAGAATTCCGTCTTTGCCAAACTCATTGGCCAAGCTCTTGACGAGCCCCACCACCGCAGCCCGAACCGCATTGGAAAGCACCAGGTCGGCCACTGGCTGTTTTGTCGTAATTGATGTGATGGTCATGATCCGGCCCCAGCTCTGGCGCTGCATGTGGGGAATGACTTCGCGGGCGAAATAAACCGCGCTCAGGAGGTTCGTATCCACAGCCTTTCGCCAGTCCTCGAGAGTAGCCGCCAAGAATCCCTTCGCCGGAGGCCCACCCGCATTAGTGATGCAAATGTCCACGTTTCCGAACTTCGCGACCACCGCGTCCACAAAGCGATGGATCGCGTCAGCATCGGTCACATCGAGGGCTTGGTCTAACACTTGCGCGCCGAATTGTCTTCGTATCTTAACCGCCGCGGCTTGCAACGCCGTTGCGTTGCGTGCGCACATCGCTAACCGACATCCCTCAGCCGCGAAGGCCTCCGCCGTAGCCCGCCCGATGCCCTGGCTCGACGCAGCCACGATTGCTACTCGGTTTTTGAGGCCCGTTTCCATAAGTTCGCATTATAAAGGTCACGAACACGCGAATAGTGCGTCCGGCCTCTTGCTCAGTTCGCGGCTGAACGCTACCCTTAAAGCAAACCCGAGGAGTATCCATGAAACGGCATCAGCATCGCCAGGAAACCGAAGCCGTCCGCGGAGCCGCAGACTTGAGCAAAAAGAACGGTCCGCTCTCCACCCCGATTTATCAGACTGCCACCTTCGAAGTCACGGATAACGACCAGCAACTTCGCGCCACCAGCACCGACATGTTCTACACCCGCTACGGGAACCCCACGCACACCGTGGTCGAATCCGCCATCGCAGAACTGGAGGGGACGGAAGACGCGCGCCTCTTTGCTTCCGGGATGAGTGCCATCACGACCTCCATTCTCGCTCTTATGAAGAGTGGCGACCACATCGTCGCCCAGCGCGACATCTATGGCGGTAGCGTTAAATTTTTCAGTCAGTGGCTGCCGAAACTCGGCATCGAAACCACCTTCGTCGATACCACCGAATATGCCCAGCACGCGCGCGCCATTCGCCCCAACACAAAGTTGCTTTATCTGGAGTCACCAACCAATCCAACGCTTCGGGTAGTCGACCTGCGCCAGGTGGCAGCCCTCGCCAAGGAACACAATCTGATCAGTTTCATCGACAGCACCTTCGCCACTCCCGTCAATCAGCGTCCAGCGGACTTCGGCATGGATCTCATCATGCACTCCGGCACTAAGTATTACAGCGGTCACGCCGACGTGATTTGCGGCATCGTTGCCGGCCGGCGCGACCTGATCCAGAAAATCCACGAAACCCGCACCACGTTGGGCGGCGTCATGGATCCACACGCTGCCTGGCTATTGCTCCGCGGTATGAAGACACTGGCCGTGCGAGTGCAACGGCACAACGACAATGCCCTGCGCGTTGCTCAGTTCCTGGCGCAACACCCCAAGGTGCGGAGCGCGCACTATCCTTTTCTCGAGGGTCATCCGCAGCGTGCTCTCGCTATGGAGCAAATGCGCGGTGGCGGCGGCGTTCTGAGCTTCGAGGTCGATGGGACCGGCGAAGACGCTCGCCGTCTGACCGAAGCGCTGCACCTTTTTACGCTGGCGCCAAGCCTTGGCGGAGTTGATTCCCTCGTTTGCGTCCCTGTTCTCACTTCACATGCCATGGTCTCGGCCGAACACCGCAAAACTATGGGCGTGACCGATCAAATGATCCGGCTTTCAGTGGGAATTGAAAGCGCCGACGATCTGATCGCCGACCTGCAACAGGCACTCGCAGTGGTGAGTCCAACTGTGCAACATGCCCAGATGGGATGAGTTCTGCATGGCGCACAACGCCACAACGATCAATGAAAACGGGATCTGTTGGCAGTATGCTGTGGCGAGGCGTGTGGTCCAGAGGTCTTCGACCTTACTGGCGCTTGAGAGCCCGTGGATGAGTTTGACCGGGGACGCGCTTTGGCACAACGGACTGTCGCCTCCTCGTGAGGGGAGAGCACGCGAGGGAGATTCACCCTATCGGCGCGTCCTGGATCACACGTCAATGGAGGTGTAGTCATGGACGTGCTGCATCCGAGATGTTGCGGTTTGGATGTACATAAGAGCTCGATTTCTGCTTGCATTTTGCTGCGTGAAGCGGGACGTGTGCAGAAACACCAGCGTCGCTTTGGCGCGATGACCCAAGAACTGCAGGAGCTTGCCGAATGGCTACGGCAGTTCGGTGTGACTCAGGTAGCGATGGAATCCAGCGGCGTTTACTGGAAACCAGTTTGGAACATTCTGGAGGGACAGTTCACGGTAGTTTTGGCAAATGCACAGCACATCAAGAATGTGCCGGGTCGCAAGACCGACCAGAAGGATGCGGAATGGATTGCGCAGTTGCTGCAGTATGGTCTTCTGCGGGCCAGCTATATACCCTGCGAAATCATTCGCGATCTACGCGACCTGACCCGAATGCGGGCCAGTCTGTCCCAGGAAGCTTCGCGCATTAGTAGTCGAATTCAGAAGGTGCTGGAAGACGCAAACCTAAAACTGGCGAGCGTGGCGACCAACGTTCTGGGCAAGAGTGGACGGGCAATGCTGGAGGACATCATCACCGGTGAAGATAATCCCGAGCACCTCGCCTCCCTCGCCCTGGGTCATCTGGGCGTGAAGATTCCCCAATTACGACTTGCTCTAGAAGGAAAGATCCGTTCCCATCATCGCTTTCTGCTTCGGCGTTTACTGGATCAAATACAGTTTGTGGAACAGGAAATTGCATTGCTCGACGAACGCCTGGAGGACATCGGCCGACAAAGACCGGACCTGGCGCAAGCGGTTGCTCGCTGGGACACGATACCGGGGGTCGATCGAGTGGCAGCGTGGGCCCTTCTAGCCGAAATAGGTGACACCATGGCGCAGTTTCCAACAGCTGAGCATCTGGCCAGTTGGGCCGCGCTATGCCCGGGCAATCACGAAAGTGCCGGCAAGCGTTTGCGCGGTGCAACTCGTCAAGGGAGCCCATGGTTGTGCCGCATGGCTGGTCAATGCGCCTGGGCTGCCGCGCGAACCAAGAACACTTACTTGTCCTCGCAGTTCAGACGCTTAGCAGCGAGGCGCGGCAAGAAAAGAGCCATCATCGCGGTGGCACATACCCTCATCGTCATTGGCTATCACTTGCACAAAAACCAGAGCAACTATGAAGATCTTGGCGGAAACTACTTTGATCGCATTCACTCCGACGGTCTAAAGCGGTACTTGGTGAAGCGCCTCGAACAACTCGGGCACAAGGTAACTCTAGAGCCGATTGAAGCTGCTTAACCCACCACCTCCACCAACGGTTTTCGAGGGAGTGTCTCTCTTGATCAATCAGGATACGGTTCGTCCTTGTGGACCACCCGGATAAAATGATCTGTAAATTTGAAGTGCATGCCGGGCATTTCGTACTTAGGCATGTGGCAGGAAGCACAATTGTTAGTGCCCATGGTGCAGGCCTTGCCGGGCCGATCGGGGCCCGACGCCGGGCCAGCGCCCGAACGGTGACAACGGAGACATTTATCGTCGTAGGCGGCGAGGTCACGCACCCGCGGCTGGTGCGGATCGTGACAGGTCAGACAAGTAATGCGAGCATCGCTTTTTCCCCAGCACTGGCTTCTCTCCAGCCGATAAGGCTGGAACCGCAGATTGGCCAGCCCGGATGTATGGCTTAACTCAACATCCATGAACGCGCGGTGGCATGTGCCGCAGAAATCCACCAAGTCAACCGGATTGAGCCGACCCGGATTCATAATCGACGCGATTCCTTCTTCTTTTTGACCCGCTTTCATCATGGCGGCGTGGGTCGCGCCGGGCCCATGACAGGCTTCGCAGGTCACTCCAGGAATAAGGTGGTTGGGATCAAATCGGTTGTTAGTGGTCGCAGCAGTCGTATGACAACCGAAGCAACGATGGGTCTCAGGGGCGTATAGCATGCGTCGCCCGAGAGCATCCTCGAGAGTGTGGGACGCGATACGAGGCGCGCCTGGAGTGAAGTCAAGCCCGTCGATCGCATGGTAGTAACTCAAGCGACTTTCATAAAATGTGCCGTTCCGTTCGAAGATGTAAGTCTGTCCCGATTCTCCCAAACCAAACGCCCAACTCAAAGGCGCTGAAATAGTACGCACGCCATCAGTGACCGAGTAGACGCTGCCATTCTGGGCGCGGGTGATTTGGTAAGTGTAGGGGGGAAGGTGAAAAGTTAGCTGATCGTGGGAGCGCAGCGACTGAGAGTCGGCCGCATGCGTGGAAGCATTGGCCATCGGCGTCTCCTTCTGGGTTTGGACCTTGGAAGCATGACATGGCGCACAGGCGTCCGGGCCGACGAACTGATCGCGAGACGCAGTGCCCTTCGTTGGCCACCAACCCGGAAGCTGTAAACGGTCTTCCGTGGCCATTTGAACGCTTTGGACGCCGGCCGTATTCGCCGAGGGAGCGCAAAGAAAGATAGCCAGCCAAGCGGCCGCAAGCGTCGAAAGAAAATTGCTGAGTCTGCCCATGGAAAGTGCTGGCGAAAACAGTCCTATCTCGCGAAGCTCCCAAAAAAGAAAAATCCTGGCCCCACGAGAAGGCCAGGACTAAGAAATTCGCTCAATAGTTAGAAGATGAACTTCGCCCCGAGTTGCAGAATTCGCGGAGCGTAGGTGGTCCCGGTTTGGAGGAAGTTGCTCGCTCCAAAGCCACCGGTGTTAGAGGAGAATCCGGCGCTCCCTGCGGCGCCACCCTGATCTCCACTCAATGGACCCCACTCGGTATGGTTGAAGATGTTGAACGCTTCTCCTCTAAACTCGAAGGCCATCCTCTCGGTGATCGCGAAATGCTTGAACAGGGCCATGTCGATATTCCAGCGGCCAGGGTTGCGCAGGAAGTTGCGGCCTGAATTGCCAAGAGTCAGACCAACCGGTGTAGCAAAGGCGCCAGGATTGGCTATAAAGGGTCCAAAGCCCGAAGCTGGATCGAACTGAGGAATGTTCTGGTTCGGATCCGAGATAACGTTGGCGTAGGACTGACCGGAACCGGCGGCCGATGCTACCCCATTCCCTAAACCTGCATTGTCGTCAATACCTGAGACGTTGTGAACACTGAATGGAGTACCTGACTGCCATCCTGCAATGCCGGAGAGCTGCCAGCCCCCCAATAAGCGATTTCCCAGCCCCGGCCCTCTGAAAAATGGCAGATCGTAGACCGAACTGACAGTAAACACGTGTCTCTCGTCGAAGTTCGAGGACGTTCGGAACGCAGCGGGGTTATAAGCATTCAAGATGCCGCCGTCGCCAAACACCCCGCCGTCGGAGGCGTCATCGATGGAATGGCTATAGGTATACGACACGTTCAGCTGTAACCGTCCAACGCTGCGTCGGAGCTGCATCTGCAAGGCGTTGTAGCTGGAACCGGCCCCGTTATCAAGCCTGGTAATATTCCCTACACCGCGGAAAGGCCGGAACGGGTTGGGATCGTTACTGCAAGCGACCGCCAAATTTGTAGCTACCTGCGTGCTCACCGGTTGACCATTCACCGTTCCGGATGGCACAACCTGCCCGCCGACTGTGGCCTCCTTGATGCTACTGCAGTCTCCGCTACTTATGGGCAGCCCCAGCGGGATGTAGGGATTCAACGAGTCTGGAATCGGGTGCAACTGATTGAGGTCGTACTTGCGTCCCAGATGGGTTCCTTTGCTGCCTACATAGGAAACGGTCGCCACTGTATTCTGGAAAACCTCATGTTGAATGTCAAAGTGCCATTGTTGCACATAGGGGAATCTCGCTTTATCGGGGATGGAGACGACGCTAAGAGGAAAAAGTAGCGGGGTGGATCCTCCTCCCGGGCCGATGTTGTTATATCCGATAATGCTGTACTGAGTGGGCACCTGCACTAAAGGTGGCGAACTCTCCAGCGCTTCAGTGTCAGCTTCATTGCCGTTGGTGTGCTCGAAAAATATTCCGTACCCACCGCGGATGGCGGTTTTCCCGTCTCCTTTGGGATCGAACGCGAAACCGATGCGAGGCGCGGGATTGAAGAGATGTCCCTGCTGGCAGCCGGGATTGGAATTGCCAGCCACCGCGGCATTTGGAAATCCGGGGGCGGATGCGGGGCCTCCTGACTTTCCACACTGCACCATGCCATTAAACGGATTGCCACCGCCATACAATGCTCCCGGTTGTCCAGTTTTGGTTCCGTTGACGTCGTCAACTAGCGGAGCGTTGGCGACACTCCATACGGCTGGGTCGAAGTTAAAGGCCCGGTTGTAACGCTCCCGATAGGTACCGAACAGGCTAATGCGGAGTCCCAAATTCAGAGTGAGCTTTCTGGTAGCGTGAAAGTCGTCCTGGAAGTAGGGCTCCAGGATCTTATAGCGGTTGTAATACTTGGCCTGGGCGCTTGCTTGTTGAAAGTTGGCAATGTTGCCCGATAGTAAGTCGGCAAAGGGGTTGCCAACGGAAACCGGAGAGGTATGGGAGAAGTTTAGAAGCCCGTTGGTCGAAGGATTCGTTCCCGTGAGTTCATTCTTTTGCGCAGTAACGACATAAGCACCAAAGATCAGATTGTGCTTGCCGACAATCTTGGTTACGTTGTCCCGGAACGTGTACGTGGGATTCGAGTTGTACGGTCCGTTCGGGATGTAGCCATCGTCTTCCGAGAAACCATTCCCGTACGCGCCCCCGAAGCCTCCGGAGACATTTATTCCGGGCAACTTGCCTCCATTGTTCACCGAGGGGAACAGATTCCCACCAGCGTAGCCATTCAGCTTCCAGGCGTTGGGATTTGGAAAGCCGGTACTGGTCAGGGTGATGTGGTCCGTGGTGTAGCTGAACACAAACTCATTCAAAAGCGTGGGCGATGCCGTTGAGGTGAGACGCGCCACTAAAGCAGTTGCAGGTCCAACGAAATTAGTCTGAATTGTTGGGAAAGTTGTTCCATCCGTCCACAAAGGTTGTGCCGTTATCGTCGCCCAGGAGTCGTGGACATAGCGAAACATAACGCGGTTCTTGTCGTTGAGATTGTGATCCACACGGACCAATTCTTCACGCCAGTTTGTGGGATTCACCGGCGACTGTGTGTAAACGTTCAAGCCATTATTGGGAATGGGAATAAGACCCAAGAGTGGAGTTGCGTTGGGATCGATTGGAACCTGATTCAAGACGCCGTTTGTAATGATTGGGTTGAACGCCGGCTGACCAGCGATTTTGCCGCCAGTTGCCTTCCCAGGGCAATCCGCAAAAGCGGTTGGCGTTGTGCCATCTGATTGAAAGCGCGCGAAGGGACTGTTTGTCCCTGGACAAACATCATTGAAACTACCCCCGCGTTCAGCTGCCGAAGGAACGGCCACATTGAAGTTCGTACCAGGAACGCGGTCGCGGCGCCACTCCTGCGACCAGAAGAAAAACGTCTTGTCCTTCTTAGTATTGTAAGCCCCGGGGATGTACAGCGGTCCGCCGATGGTGTATCCGAAATCATTCTTCTTGTATGAGGGCACAGTCGGCTGGAAGTGAGGCGCGGCATTAAAGAAATCATTGCGCACAAATTCGTAAGCGTCGCCGTGGAATGAACTGGTCCCTGATTTGGTCTCAGTTTCAATAGTGCCGGAAGCATTGCGCCCGTACTGAGCACCGTAGTTCGAGGTCAGCACACGCACTTCGCTAATAGCGTCGATGCTGGGTGTGACGTTCAGGGTAGCATTGCTGCCATTGTCCATGTTGTCGCCGCCATCGAGCTCCCAGTTGTTGTATTCAAGGCGGCCGCCATTCACGCTGTAATTTACGCTTCCGGTGATGCCGTACTGGCCCTCCGAGGATCCAGTTTGACTGGTGATTCCCGGAGTGAGGGTTACGAGTTGGGTGAACACGCGCCCGTTCAGTTGCAGCTGGCTGATCTCTTGCCCGGTGATCGTACCCGCCACTTCATTGGTTTGGGTCTCTACCTGGGCCACACTTTCGCCTTGGACCTCAACCGTCTCCTGGGTTGCGCCTACCTGCAGAGTCACGTCGGCCCGAGCTTGCTGGGCAACACGTAGAATCACGCCCTTGGCCTGATATTTCTTAAATCCCTGCGCACTGACGGTCAGATCGTAAGTACCGATCGGCAGAGCTCCAAAGAGGTAATCTCCACTGCCGTTTGTCGCCGCGGTACGGGTGACGCCCTTTACGGCATTGCTGACCGTAACCTGGGCACTCGGGACGTCGGCGCCGCTGGGATCGGTCACCGTGCCGGTAATGGAAGCCGTGTCCTGGGCCAGAACCGCCACCGGAACGCAAACCACGGTCAGAAAAACCAACCACCACGCGAGACGGGTTTTCATAGTGAACTCCATGTGGTGCTGTTTCTAGATTCAGAAAGATGGCTGGATAAATCTCCTCAGTATGTTACCCCTGGCCCGCAAGTGCGCAAACGCGCATTGAGTACCCGCACCCAACCGGTAAACCTGCTTTCCGGCCATAGGCTTAGGATCTTGCGCACCGCTCGTTTCTTCATTGTCCCCACGCAACGCGTTTCCCGTAAAAATGCGCCATTAAAACGAATCAATAGCAGTAAATACTGCGGTAGCTGCATCGTAAGTGTCAAGGAGAAAATTGCCGGGTCGGACCCCGCAAAGGCGACACCCCTATAACAAGCTTCGTGTCGACTCGCGCACCACTAGTTCCGGCGCCATCTTGCGATGTACGGCAGAGACTTCTCGTTTCTCGAGCAACGCTGTGATTCCGTCCACCACGATTCTCACTGCTGTGGCACCCATGGCTTCCATTGGCTGACGCACTGTGGTCAGTGAGGGAGTGTAGAGAGCGGATGCGGCGACATCGTCAAAGCCGACAACTGAACATTGTTCTGGCACACGCAGGCCCGACTTCGTCAGTGCACGTATCGCACCAAAAGCCGTCTGATCGTCGAACGCTATAAGAGCCGTGAACGGCCGCTTCTGTTTTACCAACTCCTCCGTTAATTTGTACCCAGCTTCAAAACTTGAGATCGGATCTCTTGATTCCGGGAGGTCCACGATCAATCGCGAATCTAATTCTAGGCCGCTTTCTTTGGCGAACGAGCGAATTCCACGCCAGCGTTGTGCGCTGTCGGCCAGAGTCTTGGGGCCACGGATGAACGCAATCTTGCGATGTCCCAGCGAATGCAGATGCTCGAGCGCGGCATGGGCGCCGAGTTCGTTATCCACGATCACCGAACTGACTGAATCCGTCTGCAGCTCGCGCATGATCATTACTGTAGGAATGCTGCTCTTGGCCAAATCGGCCAGAACATCGATGTCCACGAACAGCCAGTTGGCCAGCACGATGAGCGCCTCCACCCGCCGGTCCAGTAACATTTCCAGATAGCGCTCGAAGCGGCCACGCTCATTATGCACATCGGTGAGAATCGGGAGATAAGAAGACTGGAAGAGAGAGTTCTCGATGCCCCGCAGTACCAGGGTGCAATAAGGATCGGTCATGTCGGCGACCATCACGCCGACGGTATGGCTGCGCTGACTGCGAAGCGATCGGGCAAACAGGTTCGGGCGATAGCCCAGTTTCTTGGCCGCCCGCTCAATCCGCTTCTTGGTGGGCGCGGGAATATAGCGTGCCAGCGGAGCGCTGTTGAGGACAATCGAGACCGTGGTCGAGGAAAAACCACTTTCCTTCGCCACGTCCCGTATCGTGACCATCTTGGTCTTCACCATCTGGTTAGGTGTCGGCTTGAATTTCACGCCGTCGCTGGCGGACACTACAGTAGACTCAATGTACTGTCAAGCAATCGCTTCAGACGCTCTGCGACGACCGGTTCGCTGAATTAACCATGAAGTTTGCTCTCCTTATCATTGCCGTCATAGGACTCACTGCGTTGACTGTGACTCGGGCGCAGGCACCTCCGAAGCAGACCGGCGGGACTAGTTCGACCCAACCTATTGATCCCGCTCAACTATTCCAGCAAGGCGAAACCGCCTTAAAGAAGAATGACCTCGACTTAGCTGAGCGTTCATTTCGCAGCGTACTTGTGCTCGATCCGCAAGCGGTCGGCGCTTACGCCAATCTCGGAGTCATCTACATGCGGCGCAAGCAGTGGCAGCGCGCGCTGGAGATGTTGCATCAGGCTGAACGTTTGGCGCCGGGTGTCGCTGGGGTTCGGCTCAATATCGGCCTGGTCTACTACCGGCAGAACGACTTTCGGTCGGCAATCCCTTCCTTCGAGTCCGTGGTGCGCGACGCGCCGGATTCCTTTCAGGCGCTCTATCTGCTGGGACTCTGTTACTTCTTCGCCGAGCGCTACGCGGAGGCCGCTAACACCCTTGAGCCGCTTTGGCCGAAAGCTTCAAACCAGTTTAACTATCTGTATGTCCTGGACATCGCCGCCGGCAAAGCGCAGCGCGCCGACCTCGAGCAGCGCGCTCAGAGCCACCTGGTCGAAATCGGCCAGGATTCTCCTGAGTTGCATCTCGTAATCGGAAAGGCCCACATCAATCGCGAGGAATATGACGAGGCCATCGCCGAACTGAATCAGGCGGCAAAGGCCGCGCCCAAGCTGCCATTTGTTCACTTTTATCTTGGCTGGGCTTATTTGAACAAGCAGGACCTGGACAACGCCAAGGCGGAATTTCTAAAGGATATCGCCCTCGAGCCTGACGTCGCCTACAACTACGACCAACTCGGAGTGGTGGATTATCTGCAGCAGCACGATCAGAAGGCTGAGAAGAATCTGCGCCACGCGCTCAAGCTCGATCCTCACCTCACCAGCTCGCACTTCCAACTGGCTCGGGTTTATCAACGGGAAGGAAAATACGCGGAGGCCCTGGTTGAGATCGACGCTGCCGGTAAGAGTGATCCCTCGAGCTACAACGTCCACTACATCCGCGGGCAGTTACTGCAGCGCCTCGGACGCTCCGAAGAGGCCAAGGCTGAGATGGGAATCACGACCCGCATGATGAATGAGCAACGAGGCAAGCGGCAAAAAGAACTCTACAGCAGCCCGTTGCCGAACCCCGAGCTTACGCAGGAACCGCAGTAGCCCAGTTTTTGATAGACTGGCCGCACCCCCGGATTGCTTGGCAACCCACTCGTCTACCCAATCCAAAAGAGAAATGAAGGGAGAATCCCTCATGAAACGCGCGTTGAAAATCCTCGGAATCGTCATAGCCATCATCTTGGTGATTCTCATTGCGCTCCCCTTCGTGGTGAACATGAACAGTTTCCGGCCTCGGCTGGAGTCCGAACTCACAACCGCCCTCGGCCGCGAGGTCAAAGTAGGCAACCTCAGCCTTTCCATCTTTTCTGGAAGCGTTGGCGCCGAGGACCTCTCCATCGCCGATGATCCCGCTTTCAGCAAAGATCCATTCATTCGCGCTAAAGCGCTAAACGTCGGCGTCGAATTGATGCCGCTGATCTTTTCCAAGACGCTGCATATCACCGACATCACGCTGGACACACCCCAGATTTCCTTGCTGCGGTCGGCCACTGGAAAGTGGAACTTCTCCAGTTTAGGGGGAAGCTCGACAGCGAAGCCGGCTGAGAACGCCGCCAAGCCCGCCCCGAACACTGCTAAGCCCGCGGGCGACGCAGGATCCGCAAATTCTGCCACCGCGAATCTGTCCGTCAATGAACTGAACGTGAAAAACGGCAGCGTATCCGTGAACCGGGCCAATTCTTCCATCAAGCCCCATGTTTACGAGAAAGTAAATATCACGGTGAGCAATTTCTCCTTCACCTCGCAATTTCCGTTTACGCTTTCCGCAGGCCTTCCGGGCGGTGGGGACTTAAAACTCAACGGAAAAGCGGGTCCAATTAATCCCACCGATGCTTCTTTGACTCCGCTGGAAGCAAAGATCGATGTTAAGCGCCTTGATCTTGCCGCTTCCGGATTCGTGGATCCGACTTCCGGCATAGCCGGTCTCGCCGACTTCGACGGTACGCTAGGTTCAAATGGCAGCGAACTGCGAAGCAGCGGCACGGTGAAGGCTGACAAGCTCAAACTGTCCCCAAAAGGCCTACCGGCAGGGCGTTCAGTAGACGTGAAATACGCCGTGCAGCACGACATGGCGAAAGAATCGGGCTCGCTGACGCAGGGAGATGTCTCCATCGGCAAAGCTCTGGCCCAATTGACCGGCACTTACCAGATGCAAGGACCAACCACCCTGGTGAATATGAAGCTCAATGCTCAAGGTATGCCGGTGGATGACCTCGAGCCGATGCTTCCCGCGCTTGGAGTAGTGCTTCCGTCGGGTTCCCAGCTTAAGGGCGGAACTCTCTCCACAACCCTGGCTATCACCGGCCCGACCGACAAATTGGTCATCACCGGCCCGGTCAAATTGGCGAATACCAAGCTTGCAGGTTTCGATTTAGGTTCAAAGCTTTCCGCTGTCTCCAAGTTCACTGGAGGAACGAATACCGGGTCAGACACATCCATTCAAAATCTCAGCATGGATGCACGCGTAGCGCCCGAGGGCATAAAAACCGACAATCTGAACCTCACCGTCCCGGCTTTAGGCACAATCCTCGGCAACGGAACAATCAGCCCCGCTGGAGCGCTGAACTACAAGATGAACGCCAACCTGAGCGGCGGCATGGTCGGAGGCGCGGTCAGCGGATTGACGCAACTTGCCGGCATCGGAGGCGGTGGTGGCGGTGGAGGCAAGAGCACGGGTATTCCCTTCTTTATCCAGGGAACGACTTCCGACCCCAAGTTTGTCCCGGATGTTCAAGGTATGCTCAACAGCCAATTGAAGGGAGGATTGCCCAACACTAAGAATCCAAACGTAAACAATGCCGTCGATGCGCTGACAGGAATCTTCGGGAAGAAAAAGAAGCCACAGTAGCGTTGAGGAAGTGTTCCAGATTGGGAAGGGCTGGGAGAGCTCCAGAGGCGAAAGCCCACCCGGCTTCGCCCGCAAGGTAGCTAATACTGACCAGCCTGCCCGTCGATGTTGCGCCCGGATCCCGTGGACATGCTAAAAATCAGCGTGGGCGGCCCGTTTCTCGTGCTAAAATGCGCAGCTATCTCGGGTCGTACGGGGACGGGGCGGGCTCTTCACGAATTTGACGGGGAGGCCACTATGCCCAGAAAGTCCTTGCTTCTAATTTTGGCTGCGTTTCTGATTACCGCAGCCGTCGCCAGCGCTGCGAACCGAGAGATCATTCCAGCCGGAACCCTTTTGCAATGCACGTTAGATGAGCCGAACTTCTCATCCAAGACCGCCCAGGTCGGAGATCCGATTCTCTGTCATTTGGGTTACGTCTCGGCGTTCGGCCGCTCAGTATTCCCTCGCGGAGCTTCCTTAGGAGGCCATCTGCAGGACTCCAAAGATCCTGGACACTTTGTTGGAAAGGGCTGGCTGGAGATCGATTTTGATCGCCTGATTCTGCCGGGCGCGGAAGTCCTTCCGCTTGCCGCTAAAGTAATTTCAGCCCCGCACTACAAGACGGACCGCGATGGAAAGATTCACGGGCGCGGCCATCCCACGCGCGACGCGGTGGAATGGGCCATTCCGGTGCTTTGGCCGATAAAGGTTCTTACTCTGCCCGCCCGCGGGCCCTATCCCGCGCTGAAGGGTGAGACACGAATGACCCTGCGACTCATGGAAGATGTCGAGGTTCCGCTGCGCAGCCTCGCGAGTAATTCGATACCAATGCCTCCGTGGGCTTCTCCCAGCCGCTTTGAGGCTTCTTCCGCCTCTCAACCGCAATGGAAGCCCGCCTCGGCCAAGGTCTCAGACGTGCCTAATGTAGCGATGAAATCCGCCTACCTGACCGAACCCTCGCCCCAGCAACAGTCCACGCTGATTGTCCTCAAGGGCGGGTCGGCTTACGTGGCCGCCGATTACTGGGTTGAGGGCGGGCAGATGCACTTCGTGACCCAGGGCGGCGAGGGAAAATTGTTTCCCGTAGAAAAGCTCGACTTGTCCCAAACCGTCCGCATGAATCGCGAACGGAACGTTGAGTTCCAGGTGCGCTCGAGGGGTGTTGTCGAGCAGTAAGCGCTGGCGACAGTTCGGGAAAACTCTGTGTCCTCCGGTGATAGGGGCGGGGCCGTCGCTTCCCGCCCTTCCGTTTATCGTTAGAAGTGTGGCCGCCGACGGTCTCTCCTTCCCACCACAGACAAATTACGTCGCCCTCTCTGGTAGTTTCGGCCCAGAAGTGTGAGAATCGTCAGTCCAAAAGAGGCTTTCAGAGATGAACTGGATTTTGAGCGTACTTTTGTCCGTTGTGATCGCCACAATGTTCGCATCGAACGCGTCTGCCCAAGCGCCCGTCGAAACTCGCCGCGCTCAATTGAATGCGGTCTTGCAGGAAGAGTGGGACTATCGGCTCCGGACAAATCCCGAATTGGCGACCCACACTGGCGATAATCGATATAACGACAAAGTCAGCGATTACTCCCCCGAATTTTTTGCCGCCGACCTCCAGCACAACCAGCAAATGCTAGGACGCATTGATGCCATGGACACGACCGGCTTTCCAGAG
Source organism: uncultured Acidobacteriota bacterium (assembly GCA_963696025.1). Taxonomy (GTDB): domain Bacteria; phylum Acidobacteriota; class Terriglobia; order Terriglobales; family Acidobacteriaceae; genus JABCYV01. The sequence goes on along the minus strand of CAVOII010000006.1, from coordinate 80,519 downwards.
CAGGAAAAACTGAACAAGGCGCTGATGCTACGCAGTCTCCGCGATCAAATTGAGTCTGAACAGTTTAAGGAATGGGAGATGCCGGTCACCCAGTTCGGTGGCCCACATATGGAATATGTCAGCATGTCGTCCAACACTTCCTTCCATTCCGTCAAAGACTACGAAGGCTACCTGTCGCGCCTGCACCAACTCCCGCATCTTTTCGATCAAGTCACCGCAGATATGCGCCTCGGTCTGAGCGACCATCTGATGCCACCGCGATATCTATTGGAAAAAGTTGTCGCGCAGGCGCAGCATGTCGCTGACGATTCCGTGGAGACCAGTCCATTCAGCGAACCCGTTCTCAAGTTTCCGGAAAGTATCTCTGGAGCTGACCAAAAGCGCCTGCGCGCCGCAATTATCGCCGCGGTCCAGAATGAAGTACTACCGGCGTACGCCAGGTTCGCGGCCTTTGTGCGCCGCGAATATGCTCCTAAAGGGCGCACTGACTTCGGCATCTGGGCATTGCCCGATGGCGAAGCTCGTTATCGCTTTGCGGTGCGCACCATGACCACAACCAACTTGAGCCCAGAGGAAATTCACCAGCTTGGCCTTAAGCAGGCGGCGGAAATCGAGAGCGAGATGCTCAAGATCGCGCGCCAGCAAGGGTTTGACGACCTGAAAAGCTTCAATGAGCACATCCGGAAAGACCCTAAGTTGCGCGCCACATCGGGTCCGCAACTGCTCGATCTCTACCAGCACTACGCCGATCAGATGTATGGCAAACTTCCGCAGCTCTTCGGCAAATTACCGAAAAATAAACTGGCCGTGGTGCCAATGGAATCCTACCGCAGTCCTGACGCTGTCCCCGCCGACTACAGCCCGGGCGCGGGAGACAACTCACTGCCGGGTCGCATCAATGTCAACGAATATAATCCGCAAGCTCGCCTGCTGCTGAATGTTGAGGCCATTGCTTATCACGAAGGCGTTCCCGGTCATCATTTGCAGTTCTCGATCGCGCACGAACTGACCGATCTTCCGGCGTTCCGCAAGTTTGGCATCGACTACAACGCATATTCGGAAGGCTGGGCGTTCTACTCGGAACGCCTGGGCAAAGAAATTGGCTTTTACCAAGATCCCTACAGCGACTACGGACGTCTGGGAAATGAAATGTGGCGTTCAGTCCGCCTGGTGGTCGACACTGGCGTGCACTACAAACATTGGTCACGCGAACAGATGGTCGACTTCTTCCGCCAGCACACGGCCATGGACGACCAGAACATTCAGACTGAAGTCGACCGCTATATTGCCTGGCCAGCGCAAGCGCTGTCTTACAAACTGGGGCAGATGAAAATCCTCGAACTGCGCGAGCGTGCACGGCACGAACTAGCCGACAAGTTCGACATTCGCTCTTTTCACGATGCGGTGCTTGACCAGGGGATTCTCCCGCTCGATGCGCTGGAAGAGAAAATCAATGGCTGGATCGGTTCGCAAAAGACCGTAGCCGGACAGTGAAACGCGGCCGCGATAACAGTGTTGGGAGGTCCTCTAATCGGCTGCCGCGCCCTGGTTCGGGATAGGCTCGGGGCGCCGGCGGGAAGAGCGATTGGGAGGCAAGCCGGCATCGCGGATCTTATACAGCAGCGCGCGATAACTGATGCTCAGCGCGCGCGCCGCCTGCTTCCGATTCCAGTGATGGGTTTGCAAGACCTTTAGGATCACCTTGCGCTCCAATTCGCGGGTTGCCTGACGAGTGAGCTTCTTGAGCGAGATGGGGCCGTCGAAATTGATGTCGGGATTGAAGTACTCCCGCTCACTCGCTACCAGGTCGCCGGTGATCACGTCTTCACTGCCGAGGATTACGTAGCGCTTGATAAGGTTTTCCAATTCGCGAATGTTGCCCGGCCAATGGTATTTCTGGAGGGCCAACTTAAGATCGGTGGACAATTCGCGGGCGCGGCAGTTGTATTTGCGGTTGTAATAGTCGAGGAAATACGCAGCCAGGTCTTCGATGTCGCCGCGGCGTTCACGCAGGGGTGGCATTTGCAAATTCACCACATTGATACGATAGAAGAGGTCTTGCCGGAAGGTCCCGTTCTCGATCTCAGCTTCCAGTTTCCGGTTGGTGGCGCAGACAACCCGAACTTCAACTTTCTTGTCTTCCTGGGCCCCGATGCGACAGAACTGCCCGTCCTGCAGCAATTGCAACAGTTTGGACTGCAGCCCCAGATCCAGTTCCGAAATCTCGTCAAGAAAAAGCGTGCCGCGATGGGCCATTTCCACTCGGCCAGGTTTCATACCGTAGGCCCCGGTGAAAGCACCTTTTTCGTACCCGAAGAGCTCACTTTCCAGCAGCGTGCCTGGAATGGCGGGACAATTTACCTTCACATATGGACCGGTCTTCCAGGGTGAAAGGCTGTGGATCATGCGCGCGATGATGTCTTTGCCGGTGCCACTTTCGCCTTGAATGAGGACAGGAACATTGGCGCTCGCAACCTTGTCCATGCGGTCGCGCAGGGCTTGCATGACATCGGAGCGGCCAAAAACAATCGCATCGGGTGGGATTTCACCTAAAGACTGGACCAATGAACTAACTGAACCTGAGCTTGTGACGGCCATTTTGTCGCTTATAACTCCTGTGCGCAACCCCTGATGTGCACCCCGAAAGCCAAACCCGGTGGAGGGTAGCAGCGACCCTGTGCAGCCGTACTAAGGGTACACTATTCAATAGTTTCCGGGAAATTGACCCAAACTGAGACAAATACCAAGACGAGGGCACAGGCGGGCTAGGCTCATCTCTGGATATAGGAAAAGATTTTCACACTAGAGAAGCAACTTTCCTTCTAGCTGGCCGCCGCTCGGGCTCTGTGTTCAACAGAGGGTGGGAGAACTTCAGACCGACTAAGTGGTAACCTTCAGCATGAGTTACCCTCACGGTTCGGGCTCGCAAGGTGCGAGACGCCTTGGGAAGAGCGGTAGTGGCAACCAAGGGAGCGCTGGGGATTTCGAGTAGAACCCGTGCTGCAAGAGGCAAGGACCGGCGAACTGCCACCAGCGCTCCTCCGGCCGAGACATTGAGGGCGGTAGCAAACTCGAGGAATTCTTTGCCCTTGTCGTCGCGACTACGAACGAAGACTGGGATCGCAAGTGGCAGGCGTACCCACTGGCGGCGTTCTCTTTCCGGCTTGCGTCGGTTCACACCTGCCCCTTGGCACGAAATTACCCATGGTTTCCCGCACCTTAGGGGCCAAACCTAATGCCAAGGATGGGTACTGTCGGGCAGAAAAGCCGAAGAAACCAGCACGATTCCTTGGAACTTCGCCTCTGCAGCCGAATCCGACCGGTTTGTGATTCTCCTGCTATTCGCTCAAAAAGTAGCTTTAGTTCAGCATTCTCTTGCCCAAATCTGCAATGTTTTTCCCTAATGTGACCATTTCATTTCATTTTCCGTTGACAGTAGCGAAAGCTCTGACATAGCATTAAGAACGAGTCAGTCCAAGATCGTCCCTCCCCGGTTCGCCAAGCCACGAGTTCCCTGCTATGAGCCCAACGCCGGAAAACACGTGTCTCCCTCAAGAAGCGAACCCGGGATCAAGGGGAAAAAGCCGTCCTGTTGAGCGGCCCCTGGCGGAGATAGCCAGCTACGACGAATTGCTGCGCGAATACAACCAACTTCGGGAACGCTTCCTGCGCACGACCAACGCGCTGGCCTCGGCAGCCCATGACTTGAAGACTCCACTTGCCATTCTGAACGGGTACATTGAACTGTTGGAGAGCGAAAAACTCGGCACTCTCAATGAGCGCCAGGGCGAGATCCTGCGCGACATGCACTCGAGCGGTCAACGTCTACAGCACTTCATCCAGGATTTTCTCAGCTTCAGCGTGCTCGAGACCGGCGAGATGAAGATGCGCTACGAGATTGCGGATATGAATGCCTGCCTCTCCGAGGTTTGCAGGCTTTGGTCGCATCGGTTTCAGGAAAATGGATTGGCGCTCTATTTCCTGGGCAATGACAAGCTGACGGTGTTTTCGTTCGATTCCGCAAAAGTTCAGCGGGTAATCTCAAACCTTCTGGAGAATGCCTCCAAGTTTACGCCCGCTGGAGGAACGGTATGGTTGCACGCCGAACCTTACATGTGGGAGCGCCGCAGCAGCAACAAGCCAGGAATTGCGAGCGAGCGGCGCCGTCAGGAAAATACGCTTCCTAACTCGGTCAAAGTCAGCGTGTCGGACACCGGGCCAGGAATTCCTGCGGAATATCACATCGAAGTGTTCGATGATTTCTTCCGGTTGCCGCAGTCCGAGAACCAGTCCGATGGCATGGGCCTGGGGCTGGCCATCGCGCGCCGGCTGGTGAATGGCATGGGAGGAAAAATCTGGGTGGAAAGTGATCCCGGGACTGGCTGCAAATTCTCTTTCATCATTCCCCTCCAACCCGTAGCGACAACCGCCAGTAGAGGGAGAAGCAAATGACCGAAACGTCCAAGATATTACTGGTGGACGATGAACCCGGAATGCTTCGCTATATCCGCACCTTGCTCGAGGTCGACGATTACAAGGTGGAGACCGCCAGCACCGGGGAAGAAGCGCTGGAGCGGGTGAAAAAGGGTCTTCAGCCGGACTTGGTACTCATGGATTTGCTCATGCCCGGAATCGACGGTTTGCAAACGCTGGAGCAGCTTCGCCAGCTTCAACCGGGGGTGAAAGTGGTAATGCTGTCGTGCGTCAGTGACACCCGCAAGGTAGTGCAGGCCATCCGCCTGGGCGCTCATGATTACCTGACCAAGCCTTTCCAGAAGGCGGAACTGGACGCGGTTATCGACCAATGCCTGGGGACCAACCAGCAAAATTATGCCGGCGACGTTGAAGAACTTACCGATGACGTGTTCTTCGTCGCAGCCAGCCCGGCCATGCGTAAAATCCGTTCGCAAGCCGCTCTGGTTGCCAATGTCGACATTCCCGTTTTACTGTTGGGCGAAAGTGGCACGGGTAAGGAAGTAGTGGCGCGTCTGATTCACAAATTGTCTCCCCGCGCCCATCGTACTTTTCTCAAGGTGAATTGTGCCGCGGTTCCGGCCGATTTACTGGAAAGCGAGTTGTTTGGCTACGAGGCGGGTGCATTTACCGGCGCTACCCATGCCAAACCCGGCAAATTCGAGATGTGCAACAAGGGAACAATTTTGCTGGACGAAATCGGCGAGATGCCCCCAGGTTTGCAAGCTAAGCTCCTGCATGTGTTGCAGGACCAGCAGTTTTCGCGTCTGGGCAGCAGGTCTGTGATTAGGGTCGATGTGCGCATTCTGGCGGCCACTAACATCAACATCCAGGAAGCGCTGGCTAGCAAGCTCTTGCGCGAGGACCTTTATTACCGGCTGAATGCCTTCACGCTGCAGATTCCTCCTCTGCGTGAGCGTAAGGAAGAAATTCCCATCCTGCTGAAGCATTTCATGTCGCGCATGTCCGAGGAGTATGCGCGGGCTCCCCTGCCGGTATCGCAAACCATGCTGCAGGCTTGTTTGGACCATACATGGCCGGGCAATCTGCGAGAGTTGAACAATTTCATTAAGCGGTATCTGGTGCTCGGCGACGAGAAACTGGCGATCACCGAACTACAACCAAAGAGCGACGGCGGCGGCGCGCATTTCGACGGAAACGCATCCCACGCCGGCGAATCAGCGGGGGGGCTGAAGTCGCTAGCCCGGACGGCCAAGGACGAAGCCGAAGCCGGGGCCATCACCAAGGCCCTGGAAGAAACCAACTGGAACCGCAAGCAAGCGGCGGCGCTGCTACAAATCAGCTACAAGGCACTGCTATATAAAATTCGGCAATACGGGATCGCCCAGAGTCCCAGTAAGACACATCACAAGCTATCGGCAGGCGCGTAACGCAGCTGCCGGCTTTGCGTTCCGCTCCTACTGCACCACCAGCGAGATCTGTTGGGTGTGCGACACCGACCCGGAAGTCGCGCTAACCGTGAGTGTATAAGTCCCGGCCGGGGTACCGGTGGTCGTCGGCGTCGGGGTCGAGGTGCCGCAGCCTGCCTGGAACAAGCTGAGCGCTAAGAAGCCACACAACAGCACTCCCACCAGCCAGCGCCGCGGTGCCTTCTTCGCTCCCACACCCGCGCCCAGCAATGCCAATCCCGAAATCGGGAACCAGGCAGCAAAGAGCGGTCCAAACTTGCGCCACAAAGTCGCCGGAGTGGTAACGCGAGCTTGGGTGCTCAGCACCAAAACTCGGCTCTGGGCTCCGCTATTCAAGTTTGGAATTGAGCCGGCATTATTCTGAATACTTTGCATGACCCCGGGGGGCAGCGGCGGATTAACGTTTAGCGTCACCGTATCCGGAAAAGGCACTCCGGTCGGCGCGGCGGTAACCGTGTAAGTGGCGGGCGTGCCTGCCGGCACGGTTGCAACCGACGGAGCTACGGTGATGGTGAAGTCGTTCACGGTGGCTACAGCGGGAGGATTAGGCTTAATGCTAACACCGGAACCGAAAACGGCGAATTGGCCGCCATCACTCAGTTGCCCAGCCGCCGTAGGAATTAGAATGACGGTCACGGTTGCGCTGGCGCCACCATTCAGCGTTCCTACCGAGCAGGTGACGCTGCCCGCCAGAGCCGTCGCGCAAGTTCCTGGGGAACTATTAGCGGAGACAAAGGTAACGTTGGTAGAGGAAAAGGTGTCACTGAAAGTGATGCCCGCGGTCAAATCCCCATTGTTAACCAGCGTATACAAGAAGCTGACCTGATTGCCCACACCCACCGGGTTGGGACTTGCGGTCTCGGTTGCAGTTAGACCCAGTTTCGGGCCAAGCTTGGCGATGAAAGCGTCACTGTTCGCGTTACCTCCAAGCAGGCCTTGAAACGGGTTGGCAGTCGGAAAATTGTTTGAAAATGTTTCTCCGGCAACATAGGTCTGGTTCTGTACATCGAGCGCGATGCTGCTTCCAGCATCGTTGGCAGTGCCGCCCAGGTAGGTGCTAAAGTGGCCGGCGGCGGTAGCAGTAGTGGCTGTCGTATCGATGCGGGCGACGAATGTGTCCGTTCCGCCGGCCAGATGTGCACCGTCCTCGGGAGGGGGGACGAGCGGATTCTGGGTGTGGAAATCGGCTGAATTCGTCCAACCTGTAACTTGGGCACCTTGAATGGAATCGACGGCGACGGACAAGCCTACATCCGTGCCCGTGCCCCCAAGATAGCTAAAGTAAAGCAGCGGAACGGTACCCTGGGGGCAGCTGGTCGTACTGGTTGTGCATGGAGGGCCAATTTTGGCAACGAAGGAGTCGATTCCTCCGGCGTTGCTTCCCTGAAAAACCGTCACACCAGTCGAGGGCACGAAGTGGAAGTCGGTTGAAGACGTCCATCCGGTCAGATATGCGTTCGTGCCTGCATCAACCGCCACTCCATATCCCACGTCGTTCGAAGTACCACCCAGATACGTCGAGTAGAGCAATTGGGCGCCGGGAGAGGCGGCCGGATTAATCTTGGCCAGGAATATGTCGCTCGCTTCGAACTGCATACCGGACTGACAGCCGGGGGTGGTAGGATTTATCGGTGTATCCAGGCAGACCTGATAGGCATTCAGGATGGGGAAATCCGTACCAGCGCCCCCGATAACGTGCGAACTGGTCCCAGTGTTCAGAAAGTTGGTGCCACCGGTGAAGTAAACGTTAAAGGCGTTGTTCGCATTCGTGGCAGTGTCCACCGCGATCGCGCCACCGTTGGCCACAATCGCTGCGCTGTTCGCGGTAGAAGCTCCGCCAAAATATGTCGAGTAAGCCAGGCTGGAAAATCCGTTAACACCTGGGTCGACTTTGCTGACAAAGAACTGGACGGCTGCGAGGGGCGAAGTCTGAAAGGCGCCAAGGGTGGCAGGAAACGCGGTCGTCGGTGTCGGTGTGCCGGTTGAAGTGGTGGTACCGGTGACGTAGGCTTTGCCTTTGATATCCAGGGCCAGTCCGGTAACGGTATCGGTTCCGTTGCCGGACAAATAGGTGGAGTAAATCAGATTCGTTCCGGTTTTGTCGAGCTTGCTAACGAAAGCGTGACTGCCCGCGACTGCCGGCTTTGCCTGAAAAGGGACGAGCTCCCCGGCAGTGGGGAAATCGCTCGAGTTTGTGTTTCCCGCCACGATCACGTTAAAGCCAGAGTCCACAGCCACACCAGCGGTAGATTCGGAGCCGGTCCCTCCCAGATAGGTTGAGTAGAATAACTGGGACGTTCCTGCCGAGGCCGTGGGGTTGATCTTGGCGATGAATGCGTCGCTATTAGTGAGACCGCTTGGACAGGTAGTAGGATTTGGCGGCGGCGTATCCAGACATTTCTGAAAAGGTTTGCCGCTGGTGGGCATGGGAAAATCGGTCGACGTGGTCGCGCCCGCGATGTAAATGTTCCCGCTCGAATCCACGGCTACCGCCGGACAACCCGGCGGCGGCGAGGCGATTCCGTCAATCGTGATTGGTGAAATTACCGAACAAGCCTCCTCCCCGCTTCCGCCAAGATAGGTCGCGTAGGCCAGCACGGGATCGATAACTAAGGCTTGGCTTCGATCGTAGTCTCCGAGCGCAAAGCCCACTCGATTCTCGCCGCGCTGAGTGAAACGCCCGGAAACCGGTCGCTGCTGCCCGCCAATTTTCTGATACACACGTGGGGTCTCGAACCGAACTTCGCCACCACTACTGCCAACCACCAGGTCACCTTTCGCATCAAGAGTGAGCTTCTCCGCGCCGCGGAATTGGAGAGCGATCGCGTTCGGATTGGCGCCGGGAGAGACCTCGAAGTCGTACTCAATGCGTCCCTGGTTGCCGTAATAAACAAGATCGATTCCGGGATAGATGTTGTGGTAACGAACCTGGGCGAACTGCGGAATGTTCTGACGCCACTTAGCTCGATCATTGCCAAGAAAATAATTGCTCTTACCGGGAAGGGCGTCCATCCCACCCACCGAGGCACGCTTATTGGCTCCGTCCAGCGCCATGCGGACTACGGATACGCGGTTGGCCGACCGGGGAGTGCTTTTGGCCGAATTCCGCAGTACAAGGACGGCTTCATCGGCTGTGAGGAATAGTCCGTAACCACCCCCTCTGGTCAAGAATTTCACTCGCGGATCCGCCTGTCCCAGGTTCGGTTCGAAGGCGAGAGGAAGATGGCTGTACGCCACAACAGGACTGGGACTGCCACTAGCGAAGCTTGGCGAGACTGGAGAGAAAAACGGTGCGCTGGCGACGTCGCCGCCTTGGGCAACGCCCTTTCCGGCGCTGCCGCCGAATCCCCCCAACACGATGGCTGCCACGCTCACCAGCGACGCGAAGACCAGCAGAACGCGGCTTCGCGCCCAGATAGTCCCCGAGATACGGCAATTCAATCTCACTAAGTCCTCCGAGTTCGTGGGTTCATGGAGAGGAAGAAGAAAATTGGCAGACAAACAGCAATGCTATCCGCGCTCGCGAAGCGGCATGTGTACTTGTCACCTGAGTATGGTCGAAAAATAAATAACTACTTAAACATCTGACGGATAGACTGTCAAGCCGCGCACCGACGTCCTGGCCTGGTTCGATAAGACGTTAGATCAGATGCAGCGACTGCCGTAAGGAGATGCCGCACCATGCTGCAAAACTAGCCACCAATTCCGCAGCCGCGGGGCGTTAACCGATTCAGTTCCTGCGGACGTTTTCTCTTGCAAACGGGCGTTCGGTACGTAACCTTTCAAAGAATGCCGCATCCCGCGTGTGCGACACAGAATTCGGCAATGAGTTCGTGCAAATGTTTCTAAGAAAAGAGAGCTCCATGCCGCCGCCGCCGGCGGAAGAACGACGCAGCATGCGACGTTTCGACATGCGCTTACCGGCTTCGATCCGGGTGGGCGATCACGACCCGGATGAGGTATTCACGGAAACCCAGAATGTCAGCGCGCGCGGGGTGTTTTTTTATCTCGACCGAGCTGTAGCCGAAGGCACGCGTATCGAAGTGACCATGACTTTTCCGCCGCATGTTACTCTCACTGATCCAGTACGAGTGCGTTTTACAGCGCGCGTGGTGCGAGTCGAGGCGCCGCTGCCGGTCTCCCGCGTGGGCGTAGCCGCTTTGATTGAAGAATACGAGTTCCTGCGCTCCAACCCAGGACCGGATTACCTGGAAAAGATGCAATAAGAACCGTCGTCACCGCCTTCTACTTTCTATCCAGTCCTTCAATCTCTTTTCGGAGACGTTTGTACCGGCCCACTAACGTGGTGAGATATGTAATGTGGATGATCCATGTCGCGGCGTAGGCGGCATAAAGGAAACTCATCGCAGACTCCTGGGCTCAAGCAATGCTTCCAGGGCTTGCGTCTCTTCTACCTCTCGGCGCAGACGCTCCAATCGGTAGCGCGACCAGCAAACCAGGGTGGCAAAACACAGGAACGCAACCCAATTGAGTAGCAGGACTCGCAGCATCCGTGGATCGATCGAGCCTCCGCCTCCGATGACGGGTTGGGGATGCTGCGTACGGAAAATCCAGATGGAGAAGTAGACCAGCGGGACATCGAGCGCTCCGAACACCGCGAGCGCCGCCGCCAGTGTGGGCGTTTGGCTGCTGCTGGAGAAACGCCGCAGCATCAGATAGCTGACGTAGATTAGCCACAGCACCAAAGTAGAAGTCAGGCGGACGTCCCAGGTCCACCAAATGCCCCAGACCGGCCGCGCCCACAACGGCCCCGTTACCAGAACCACCGTACAGAACACCACGCCGACTTCCGCTGTGACCACTGCGACGATATCGGCGATAGGGTTGCGGCGAATCAGGTACACAACGGACGCCACAAAATTGATCAGGAACAGAAGAAATGCGGTCCAAGCCGAGGGCACGTGATAGTAGAAGATGCGCTGCACGTCGCCCATCGTTCTCTCCGTGGGCGCTGCGACCAACGCTTCATAGAGAGCGTAGCTGAGCAGCAGTGCCGTGAGAACTGCGAAGATGGGGAAGACTCGCTTCATTCTGCGTGCAACACCGTTTCGAAGAACAGGAGACAAGCAATAGTAAACACGACATCGTAGGTTGCGAGCAACACGATCCAGAACCACGCCGAGAGTTCACCTGTAAGGATGGCGGTGGTAGCATTCACCATAGCGAGTATTGCCGGGATTGAAATCGGGAATAGCAGGAGCGGCAGCATGATCTCGCGGCTACGGGTGCGAATCGATATGGCAGCGAAAAAGGTACCGTTCACAACTAAGGCCCAGGTGCCGAGCGCGGCGACTGGAATCAGCTGCCAGGCCGGCCCCAGGGCATGTAGTTTGTAGAAGACGACAAACAGCGGCGTCATCAACGCTTGCAGCACGCTGACAAAGATGAAGTTGCCCAGGGCCTTGGCCAGAAAAAGCGAATTGGCGGGCGCGGGAGAGACGCGGTAAGCGTCCAGCACCTGATTGCGCAGCTCGCGCGCCCAGGTCTGATTGAGTGCGACCACGGTGGCAAATAGAAATGCCACCCAAACCAGCCCGCCGGCAATTTGACGCGATTCTTCCGCATTGGGATCGAACGAAAAGCTGAAGACAACAACCACCAGCAACGCGAAGAAGAGCATGGCATTGATGGCATCCTTGGAGCGCCACTCCAGACGAAGATCTTTTGCCAGAGTCGCTCCGGTGATCCCGGCAAGGTTCATCGTGCCTCCGTAGGATACAGGTGGCGCGTCCGACTCACAATTTGTCCGGCTTCCATCCAAACAAATTCATCTGCGGCGTCTTCCAGCAGTGACGCCTGATGCGTGACCACCAACATAGTTTTGCCGCCGTCGCGCATCTGCGCCAGCAAGCTGACCATTTCCCGCGCCGAACGCACGTCAACATTGGAAAATGGTTCGTCGAGCAGCAGGATCTTCGGATCGTGCAGCAGTGCCCGCGCCAAGGACATTCTCTGCCGCATACCCTGCGAATATTGGGAGACGGGCCGCTCCAACAACGGATCCAGCCCGAAGGCGGCGATGACAGCCGCACAGCGCTGGCGATCTTCAATCCCGTAGAGCTGTGCGAAGTAGCGCAAGTTTTCCATCCCGCTTAGCTCGTCATACAGCAGAGACGGATGCGCCATGTAGCCCACCTGTTGGCAGACGGCCCGGAGATTGGTCGTACTCAGTATGGAAACACTTCCCGCGGTGGGCCGCGTGAGACCGGCGAGCGTACGGAGCAGCGTCGTCTTCCCTGCCCCGTTGTCGCCCAGAATTGCGTAGAGCTTTCCTGGAGCGAACTCCGCGCTCACCCCACGCAAAGCGGCAAAACGTCCGAATTGTTTGACGAGACCGGTAAGGGTGATAACGGCAGAATCGTTGGGCGAAGCTGGAATGGAAGCCACAGGAAGTGAAAACTGAATTACTCTTCACGAGTGAAGATAGTCGATGCGTCAGGCGAAGTCGAGGGTGAGCTTAGGCGAGTATTGTTAGTTCGCCGCGCCGGTTGGATCGGTGCTTTGAACCTGCGTCATGCTCTTGCCCGGTTCGGCGGCCGGAGTGCCGGGTGTACCCGGCTGCTGAGGCGCATATTTTGAGGCGCACTTGGCCTGCAATTGTTTGGCGTGGAAGACGCCGTCGCGTCCGAAGCTGCCATCGGCTAGCGCCTGAGAGTTATCTTTGAAAGTGTCGGGCGGCGCTTCCGTTCCGCTGTACACCACGGGCAGAATCTGATCATTCTCGACCAGCATAAACTCAACCTTGGTCCCAGTCCGCTTGATCGAACCAGGCTGTACGTTTCCCGCGACTCGCAAGCGCTTGGTGTGGGCGCTGTCTCCCATACCGCGCAGTTCCTTGATGGTCACATAGTAACTCTTGCTTTCCTGCACTCCGGTGTAGGCGAGGAAACCCAGCGCGACCAGGATCACTCCGATGGCGCTGCTGAATTTTAGGTATTTCTGGGTTTCGCTGGACATGGTCTCGTCGGGTGCAGCCTGACCCGCGCCCTATAAGCAGACTCTATCTTCTGCTCGGGAGCGGGTCAAGCGGTCCGACGGTACACGGCCCGATCGGCCGAATGCGTCGCTGCAGCGCGGTTGACCGCCCAGATTTACGATCCCTGAGATGACTTGAAGACGAACTGCACGGTCTTGGTCTCGTTCGTGCCCACGGTGATCTGCTGGGTCGCGGTTCCGAGCTTTTCATGCCAGGCCTTAAGGGTATAGGTCCCTGGGGGCAGATTGCTCAAATCGAAGCTGCCATCTTTCCCAGTGACGATGAAGTAGGGATGCTTGAACACGGCGACATAGCCGCGCATCCAGGGATGCACATTGCACTTCACTGGGATCGAGATCTCTTCGCGAGCAAAAGTATCTTCCACCGTCGTACCTGGAAGCTGAGCTTTGTTCCACTCTCGATTATTGGCAGGCTGGGGATGAATGTTGTGAGTTGTGGGATCCTCGTTGATCACGTCCAGCTTCTGGTTGGCCCGCATCGCAATCACGTGCGGCTGATATATGCAGCCTTTCTGCTCAATCACGACGGGCTGACTCGGAGGCTCGAAAGTGCGATCGCCAAGACCATCGGCGATGAAGACAATTACGTTTTGCAATCCGCCGCTGGAGTCGGCCACAATTTCCTGAGCTGAGACGGCCATCGGATGCAGCTTGGCGCAGCTTGGATCCGCCCCCATACTGATCGGTTTTGACTTGGGAACGACGCCGTCAAGCTTTACGACTCCCTTTACAGTGCCCGTTGAAGCCGTGCTGGGCGCCGTCGTGGGATCAGCCCATGCGGCTTCATAGCACAAAATGCCGGCGCCTGATAGCAATGCAAGCATGAAAACAACCAATTTTGGTTTCATATGGATACTCCGATAAATGGGTTAATCGGAGCGTAGCGAGGAGCTGCGTCGGGATTGTCACTCGCAAGTCATCTGCGAGTCATTTTCTGGCTACTTTCTTGTCAAGAAATTGCAGTCACTGCAAACGAAGCGGTTGCGGTATGAAGAAGCGTGCCAGAATCCAAATGAAGGGACAGATGATCCAACCAGCATGCACGACCTTGACAACGTGATCTGGAAGGCGCTGACGACCAGTCAGGGCAAGTTCGCCGAAAGCTATAAATTGGCTAGAAAATTTCCCGCGGAAGTCACATCGCTGGGAGCGTTTCTGGAACCAACGGAGGAAGGCTATGATTCGCTCGCGGACTTGGTTAAGGACGGAAGCGCGACTGGCTTGTTTCTGGCAGTACCCCCGCAACTGCCTAAAGGCTGGACGCTCGTGGCCACCGTTCCGCTCCTGCAGATGGTCCATGAGAATGGCAGGCCGTTTTCAGCAACCTCGCCGGCGACGAGTGGATTGATCGAATTAATCGAACTGACCGGGGCAGACGTGCCGGAGATGGTGGCGCTGGCCGAACTCACCAAGCCCGGGCCTATCGGCCGACGAACTCGCGAACTAGGAACCTATCGCGGCATTCGTTTAGGAGGAAGTCTGGTCGCGATGGCTGGAGAACGATTGAAGCTGCCAGGTTACACCGAGGTAAGCGCCGTGTGCACTCATCCCAATCATACCGGAAATGGCTACGCGGCCGCTTTGATCCGCTCCCTTGTGGAAGAGATTCGCCGTCGCCGCGAAGTCGCTTTCCTGCATGTCCGCCACGACAACTTGCGGGCAATCGGACTGTATGAACACCTGGGCTTCAGGAAACGAGTACAACTTCACCTTGCAGTAGTCCGCAAGATTGCGTAGCCATCCGCGGCCCTGGAAGGCCCACAGCTATTGCGCCACTGGAACGTTCAATACGCTTGCCACTGCGTTGACTACCCGCTCCACATCTTCATCGGAAGTCCGCCAGCTGGACACGCTCACTCGCATGGCACGATGTCCGCGCCAGGTGGTTCCCCCAAAGAACGCTTCTCCCGTAGCTAGAATGGCCGTCATTACGTCCTCGGTTCGCCGGTCATGATCTTTCTCCGACGCGCCGCGTTCGGGATCGAGGAAGCGCACCAGGCCTTGGTTGATAGTCGGCTCCCACAGAACTTCTGCTCCAGGCAAGCTTCCGATCTTCATCACGATGGAGCGCGCGTGCTCGCAGCAACGCTCGACCAGGTCGGCAACTCCGTTGCGGCCAAGCTCGCGCAGGGCGGCGTATGTGGCAAAACCGCGAGAGCGGCGAGACCACTCTGGATTCCAGTCCATTTCATCCCGCGCCTCGGCGTCATGGGTGAGATAAACCGCACGATGAGAGAGTGAGGCACGATGGGCCTCCGGGTCAGCGACGAAAGCATAGCCGCAATCGAACGGAACATTGAGCCATTTGTGTCCATCCGTGGCCCAGGAGTCAGCCGCGCCCAGCCCTTTGACCAGGTGCCGGAATCGCGAACTGGAAGCTGCCCACAAGCCGAAGGCACCATCCACGTGGACCCAAGCTCCATGTCTCTTAGCCAGCGGAATTATGGTCTCGAAGGAATCGAAGGATCCGCTGTTCACATCACCAGCTTGCAGGAGAACAATCGTCGGAGCGGCTGGGTTGCTCTGCAAGGCATGCTCGAGTGCGGGATACTCAAGGCGACCTTGCGAGTCGGCCGGCAGGACAGTCACTTGCGACAATCCAAGTCCCACCAGGCGCACCGCGCGCTCGAACGAACCGTGCAGTAAAGAGCTCGACAGAATGCGAATCGGAGGCGCGCCGAACAGACCCTGTTGCTCAACATCCCAGCGGTGTTTTGTTAGAAGAGAGTGACGGGCAGCGGCCAGACAGGTTACGTGCGCCATCTGACAACCGGTCACAAGCGCGAAGCTGGCATGCGCGGGAAGTCCAAGGATATCTTTCAGCCAAGCGCCAGCAACTTCCTCGACGACGGCGGCCGCAGGCGCTGTGGCATAGAGCGCTGCGTTTTGGTCCCAAGCCGAGGTAAGCCAGTCAGCCGCCAAAGACGCAGGTACCGAAGCGCCGACTACCCAACCAAAAAAGCGTCCGCCAGCAGAACCGATAATTCCGCCGTCAACGTCTCTCACGAGCTCGTCGATCACCTGTCCCGCAGGAATGCCTTCCGGCGTGAGTGGTTTGCTGAGTTGCTGGCGCAGGGTTAGCAGATCTGCGGTGGCTGCGACCGGAAAGGTATCAAGGTTCTCTAAATGGGAGAGCGCATGCCGAAGCACTCCGCCCAGCAAATCCCGAAGCTGCGAGTCCGCTTTCTTCATGGGCAGTTTACCGAGCCGGCCTAGTTGAGCTGATCCAGCCTGACGATTTGCCCACTTAGATTCCATCCGAAGCTTGCGGTTGAACTTTCTTTGCGGCGAGCGCGATCTTTACCACACTCGGCAGGCGTTTTCGCTGACCATCGGCTGTCCCGCCTTGCACCCCCATGCCTGCTGAAACTCAGGCATGTTCTGGACCACGCCGTCAATGCGATATTTTCCCGGAGAGTGTGGATCGATGGTGACCCTGCGCCGGGCCTCCTCGGGGCGCTGTTTCTGGCACCACACTCGCCCAAATCCGAGGAAGAAACGTTGCTCAGGCGTGTAGCCGTCGATCTTCTGCGCGGCTTTGCCGGTGGGATCCTGCGCAATCATCTTGCGCAGCGCCATGAGCGCGATACGCGCCCCGCCGTTGTCAGCGGTGTTCTCACCCAAGGTTAAGCGGCCGTTTAATTTAAGGTCGTCCACGGCCACGAAATGGCTGTACTCGTCAGCGATACAACTGGCGCGCTTTTCAAATTCCTTGCCATCTTCGGGGGTCCACCAATCCTGCAGGTTGCCTTGCGGATCGTATTTGCGCCCTTGATCATCGAAACCGTGCGTCAATTCGTGTCCGATGACGATGCCGATGCCGCCAAAGTTCACCGCATCGTCCATCGTCTTATCGAAGAATGGCGGTTGGAGAATGCCAGCGGGAAACACAATCTCATTGCGTGGCGGACTGTAGTACACGTTAACGGTCGGTGGAGTCATACCCCACTCTTTGCGATCAAGCGGCTTGTCAATCTTCGCGATCTGGCGATGGGATTCGAATTCATTCGCGCGCCAGAAGTTTCCCACCAGGTCACCGCGAACAATGGTGAGTGCTGTAATCCCGCCAGACATCGGGATAGCCGATCTTGTTGCCAATCGCTTCCAGCTTCACCTTGGCCTGCTTCTTGGTTTCATCGCTCATCCAGGGGAGACCGCCGATATCGTCATCCAGCGAATCCAGCGCCGTTACCATCTTCAGCATCCGCTGCTTGCCATCCGCGCCGAAAGTCAGTTCCACAAAACGCTGGCCTAAAGCTTCGCCCAAGGCGTCGTCAGTGGCGTTTACGCAGCGTTTCCAACGCGGCTTGATTTCCGCTTGCCCGGTCAACGCCTGCTGCATCTTGAAGTTGGCGTCAACAAATGGTTGAGAAAGCCATGGCGCGGTAGTGTCGAGCAGGTGCCAGCTCACATAAGTTTTCAACGCCTCCAGCGACTCGGAATCGAGCAGCCCATTTATCTGTTTGAAGAACTCTGGGTTGCTGACATTCAGTTCAGAAAAGCTGGGCGAGTTCACGGCTGCGAAGTAACGCGTCAGATAGAAATTTGGCGCCAGGCTGACAGCTTGGTCCCGGGTCATCTTGTGATCGCGGTTCTTAGGGTTCGCGGCGCGCAGTGCGATCCATGGAGGCTCTAGCCAGCACGGTCTCAATCCGCAAAATAGTCTGTGCGGAATCGGCGCCTTGTTGCGGAGCCTGACCCGCCAGTATGAACATCTGGGTCACATACTCCACAAAATGCTTGCGCGCTTCCGCCATCTTGGGATCGTCTTTGAGATAGTAATCGCGGTCCGGAAGGGTAAGGCCGCCTTGGTCAATGTAGGCAATGACCATGCCGGCGTTATGCAGGTCCGGCTGGGAATAGAAGTCGAACAGAGGACTGGGCCCGATCAAGTGCACCCGCGCGATCACATCGATCAGCCCAGACTTATCCTTGACATTCGCAATGCGGGCAAGCTCAGGTTTGAGCGGATCAAGCCCCTTGGCGTCAGCTGCCTTCTCGTCCATGCACGAGCCGTAGGACTCGCCAATCTTCTGATCGATAGCGTCGCGATCGAAACGGTTCGCCGAGGCGTTCTCCAAAATGCCTCGCATGATTCCCTCGTTCCGCTGATCCAGTTCCACAAAGCTGAGCCAGCGCGTCTGATCGGGTGGGATCTCCGTGGCCTTCAGCCAGTTGCCGCAGGCGTACTGATAGAAATCCACGCAGGGATCGATGGTTTTATCGATATTGTCAATGCTGAAACCCAGTCCTGGCTTGGCGGGAGTGGACTGGGCGAGGCTGGCTACAACGAGCAAACGACAAATAAGCAGCAGCGAGAACAGGCGCATGGAAGACCTCAGAATGGACTGTCGATACTAAATCTGCTGGTTTAGACGGACAAGGGATAAAACTGTTAGGCGATGTTTCAGCCGTGGGGACGAAGCCCGTGGTGGTGTTGTCTCCCAACCTACAGGAGTTGCCGACCTGCACTCTGCGATAGGAAAAAATTCTGGTTCACGCGCGAAATTTTTGCACAAGCGCACTGCGTAACATTGCCCCAGATCGGGACATGGCAACCTATCTCGTTGAGGAATACATCTCAACCGATTGGATGCGGGCTTGCTCGTTTGTCGAGTGTGTCGCCGCTTTTCACCGCGGATGATCTCGCGGCGAGATTCATTTTCCAAACACAACCAGGCTGGCGAAGGAGTTCTCGATTGCTAGTGGTCCAGTTTACGATTCTTGTGCTCCTGATTGGCGGTCATGTTATGGCGCAAGCGCAAGCCGACCCGTCGGTTCCCTATACGCTGGTGTTTCCGCCAGCCTTCACTCAGCCGAACTCCGCCGAACCCTCCTTTGCGCAGCCGATTTCCAACCGGCCCACCCATGTTCAAGCCGTCTTCGCCCAACCCGCCTTCGTGCCCGCGACACCGCAAGCGCAAAGGGTGATCGACAAGAAGTTCGTGACGGTCATGGGGGCGCTCGGCCTGGCCGAGGCTATGCGCTTTACCACGAGAACCCTGGTGCTGGAGCACGAGGAAGCTGCGGGCGCCCCCTGGGTAACCAGCCTTCCTTCGCATCCGTCTTTGATCGCGAAGGACGCAGCAATATTCGCCAGCGAAGTGCTGGTGGCTTACGAAATGAAAAAGCGTCATGACTGGCTGCCGGGAGACAAAATCATCAGAAAGTTGTGGTGGATATATCCCGCGGTGATGGCAGTGCCCCACTTCAAGAACGCGGTTAGCAACATTGAGACGCAAGCGCCGGCGGGATGCAGTAATCCGATCTGCCAAGCAGCGCCGGGTTTACGAACCTACGCGCCCTGATTCAAGCCTCACCCGCCTCTCTGCGGCGTATAATCATTTTTCAAATGAAACTTCCCAAGAGGTTTGTATCGGCATGACTCCCACGAACGGCACTCCCGGCAACGGCAGTGCGCAAGATAACGGACGAGGTGTTCCCCGACCACGCGCTGAATGGCTTCTCGGCCGCCGGTCTGAGAATGCCAATGGCAATTTCTCCCAGATGCACTATGCCCGGAAGGGTGTGGTCATGGAAGAAATGGAGTACGTGGCCCGTCGCGAAAAACTTTCACCCGAACTGGTTCGAGACGAAGTGGCACGTGGCCGCATGATTATCCCCGCCAACATCAATCATCCTGAACTGGAACCGATGTGCATCGGCGTAGCGTCGCTGTGCAAGATCAATTCCAACATCGGAAACTCCGCCGTCACCTCGAACATTGACGAGGAACTCAAAAAGCTGCACACCTCGGTACATTTCGGCGCGGACACGGTGATGGATCTTTCCACCGGCGGCAACATACATGAGATTCGCGAAGCAATTCTGCGGCACTCGCCCGTTCCTATCGGTACCGTACCGATCTATGAAGCTATCTCCCGGGTCAAGCGGGTCGAAGATCTAAACGCTGATGTGATGCTGGAGGTCATCGAAGAGCAAGCCGAACAGGGCGTGGATTACATGACCATCCATGCCGGGGTGCTGATCCAGTACTTGCCGATGATTTCCAAACGGATTACGGGAATTGTGAGCCGCGGCGGAGCAATCCTGGCACAGTGGATGGCCCATCATCACAAACAGAATTTTCTCTATGAGCGTTTTGACGATATCTGCAAGATTTTTGCCAAGCACGATGTTTCGTTTTCATTGGGCGATGGTTTGCGTCCCGGCTGCGTCGCTGACGCCAGCGATCAAGCCCAGTTTGCCGAACTGAAAACCCTTGGCGAACTGACTAAGAAGGCTTGGGACTTCGACGTTCAGGTGATGATTGAAGGCCCCGGTCATGTCCCGCTCGACAAGATCAAAGAGCAGGTGGACAAGGAAAAAGAGCTCTGCTACGAGGCTCCCTTCTACACTCTGGGACCGCTGGTCACCGACATCGCTCCTGGCTATGACCACATCACTTCGGCCATCGGCGCGGCCATGATCGGCTGGCACGGCGCGGCCATGCTGTGCTACGTCACGCCTAAGGAGCATCTAGGCCTACCCAACGAAAAAGACGTGAAGGACGGAATCATTGCCTACAAGATTGCCGCGCACGCGGCTGATGTCGCACGGCATCGTCCTGGCGCACAGGACCGCGATGACGCCCTTAGCTATGCCCGCTACAAGTTCGATTGGGAGAAGCAGTTCGCCCTATCGCTTGACCCCGAAACGGCGCGCGCGATGCATGACGAAACTCTGCCGGAGGATTACTACAAAGAAGCCGCTTTCTGCTCCATGTGCGGCCCTAAATTCTGCTCCATGAACTATTCCAGCAAAGTGGATGAGTACAACAAGCAAGTCCACGGGCTGGAGAAGAAAGACTACTCGGAGTTGGTGGAGAAACTGGTCCCGATCAAGTAAGAGCTCGCCGATGTATGGGCCGGCGTCCCCGCCCGTCCATGCCGATTCTCTAGTGACGCAGAGGTCTACCCCTTGAAATCGGCCATGCCGTCCCATACCAACTGCACTGCAATAGCTAGAATTAGAAATCCGAAGATGCGGTTGATGGCTCCGGTGGCGCCCGGCCCGAGCCGCTCAACCAGCGGGCCTCCGAGACGAAGAAACAGATAGACTGCCAGACCAATGGCCACGATCGCAATCACCATCCCAAGATAGGCGACCCTGGAATCGGCGTCTGCCGCCAGGCCCATTACAACTCCGATCGAACCTGGACCCGAAAGAATGGGCATGGCCATGGGCGTGAGTGAGATATCTTCTTTCGTGCTGGCTTCATGGCTCTCCGCCGGGGTGATTCGGCTCGACCCGGTTACCATGCCCCAGGCTGTGTTCGCGACGATAAGGCCGCCGGCAATCTTCAGCACCGGCAAGGTAATGCCGAAGAAGCTCAAAACGAATCGGCCCAAGAACATGAAGAAGATGAGAATAACGGTCACGTAGATCGCGGTCTTCAGCGCTGTGCCGTTGCGTTCGCTGGGTGAAAAATCTGACGTCAAAGAAAAAATATGGGGACACCGCCGAAGGGATTCACAATCGGAAACAGCGCTAGAAACGTGTCGCCGGCGGCCGCAGGCAAGGTCTTTAGAATATGCGCCACCGCCGTTCCCGCAGTCATGCCAGCCTCCTTCTCGGCGTAATACTGGGAAAGTGCCGCCATCATACGGATCATCATTTAGGTCGTCAACGGCAGGCAAAAATTCCGAAGCAGCGGTAGGACGATGCATCGACGGCGTGGTGGATTTGAAACCACCTCGTAAGGTGTCATTTTCGGGGCGGTGCAGCAGCACCAGTCGGATGGGCGCGGTAGCGAACCACGGTATCTTTGGCAACGTAGTCGGCTGCGGCCGAGCGAGCGCCGTGACGAACGATTGTATCTCGGGCTACGTAATCGGCGTCACTGCTGGCAAGCGAGTGCTGGCGATTGGTTGGCGCGACTTCCCGCTCCCTGGACGAAGCCAGGCTCACTTTGGTGTTAGCAGTGCCGGCCCGATCGGCCTTCGATACCGGCGGGTTCGATAACAGCGAGTTCGATACAGCCGGGCTCAATGTGTGAAGCTTCGCTGCTGAGGGTTTTACGACTGACGCCGCGGGATTTTGTGCGCTCGGTGCGGCTGTGACAGCGTTCTTGGTCTGCGCCGTATTGGTCGTGCCCGATTTTATGGCGGCGAATGGAATGGACCCCCGAGTCTCTCTCGAGTTCGACACTAACCCTGCAGGAACGGGCGAAAAGCGGTGAGATGACGCGGCCAGCAACAAAAAGGCGAGTGTGAGCATTGAGGCCAGTGGCGCGATTTTCCAAAACAACCTCTCGTGCTGCGACATTCGCGGGATCCGGACGCGGTAAGACGGAAGACCTCTTTCGTTCGAACTGGTGGCTGGCGGCTCCATCGATACCGGCTCCATCCGTTCTTGGATGCTAGGCGATGCTTCGTCGGCGACTTCCGTCTCGAAGACAACGGACTGTGGCTCCTCCAGACCCCATTCCTCGGCCGCGACTGGCTCCAATGCTGGCGAAGAGGAAATAGACTCCGGCCACCCGGTGATGACGGCCTCCGGTTCGAAGGGCGACTCCTGAACTTCACCTAACGGTTCAAGACGAACCTCGTGGTCACTTGCAGAAGAAATGACTTTGCCGTCGATCGGGATCAAATTCGATTCTGACTCCGGGGTCAAGAGAGGTTCCGTCGCGTGCCGTTCGCCTTGGAATATCATCATTGCAGGAACATCCTCGGCCACTTCGTGCGCGGGTCCCAGATCACCAATGGCTGTAGCAGCGGCACCGGGATCCAGATCTGGCAGCACGCCGGATTCCGCGAGAGCGGCTCGAACTTCTGGTTCCGCTTTCATCTCCAAGACCGGCTTGGCGGCGACTTCTTCAGGAATCAAACTCGCGATCCGGATTGACCGCAAATTCTCGCTAACAGCGCCGGGTGCGATGAACACCCAAACATCCTGAGAGATGGGAGCACGGGCGGCGCCTGCCAACGCGTCCTCAATCGCGCAGTCTTCGAGAATAATCTCCAGATCCGCAGGTTCCGACGATTTTTCGTCCGGCAAACGGGTCTGTACTTCGAATCCACGCGCGCGCAAATCTTCCGCCAAGACGTGAGCGATCTCTGCAACTCGAGCGACGATGCGGGCCAGGGGCATGGGGGACGGTTGAGCCAAGCCGTCAAGATATCGGGGCTGAGAAGCAGCAACCGACTACGGGATTTTACTCCAGCAAGCGCCAAACTAGGCTGCAGAAAAGGATTTTGGAGACAGAGCGCAAACTCTTGCACATTCACTTAAATTACTTGTAATTCTCAAGCATCTTGGTCGCGCGGTTCAACGCCGCCGCCAGAGCGGTAAGTTGCTGCTGCGTCCGCTCGACATCGTGTTTGTCGATGGCTTCATTGACGCCGGGGATCACTACTGCTGCGTACCCGGTGTATTGGCCAGGAGCATAAATAGCATGGCGGAACCACGGACGATTGGGTAGGCCTTCAGGAATCAGCAACGCCCGCTCAGTCTGTCGCAGAGCCTGGTTTAACTTGGTAGCGTCGCTCCCTGGATTCTTTTGCCGCGCCAGGACCTTCGCTCCGACTTGCTCAAAGCGCCGCGCCGCCTCGGCCGCGTCGGAAAAATTGGGCGTCTGATTGCCGAGGTTGTTGTTTGCCTTTTTCCTGGCGGCGTCGATATACGCCACAATTTCCTCGCCGTACTCCTCGTAGTCATAGGGCAGCACGTCGGCATCGGCCATGCGAATAGCTTCGATTCCGTGAAGCCGCGCCATCTCCTGCTCATAGGTGAAATGGGGATCGCCGAATTTCTTGAACCAGTTGAAATTATCGAACACGGAGTGATAGACGCCGTACGGCCCGGTCGAGCTTATATCTGTAGAGGGAACGCCGAGGTGTTGCAGAAAGACAGTGTAATCCGATCCGCTGCCTAAATCGCCAACCGGCACTTCGCCCTTGGCCTGAACCGCGGGAATTCGTCTGCTATCTCCGATGGCCTCGGTGGGTGACTGGCCTGACTCCGCGCCTGGCTGACTCGCTTTTCTCCACGCTTCATAAAGCGTGCCACCTTTCGGACTGGGCACAACTTTCGTCGCCTCTCGCAGAAATTGTTTCAGACTCGGCGAGGACGACGCGCCAAACTTCGGCCCAGAGACAGCCACATCCATATTGAAGTACGCGGCGGCGTTGGCTAGCTCGGCTTCGTGCTGCTCTCCCCATTCTGTGGAGCCGATTAGGCCCTCTTCCTCTGCGTCCCAACTGCCCAGCACAATAGAGCGCTTCGGCTTCCAGCCTGACTTCAGCAGCTCACCCATCCCGTGGACTGCCTCTAGCATGGCCGCAGTGCCACTATTGGGATCGACGGCTCCGTACACCCAGGCATCCCGGTGATTACCCCCCACTACCCACTCGTCCGGCAATTGACTGCCGCTCACCCGGCCGATCACGTCCCAGATAGTGCGGAACTGATAGTCCTGCCTGAGATGCATTTTCACTCTCACCGGACCGGGGCCGACGTGGTAGGTGAAAGGCAGCGCTCCCTGCCAGTCCCGCGGCGACTCTGGCCCGGTCAGGTGTTCAAGCACCGGCCAGGCGTCCGCGTAAGAAAGAGGCGTGGTCGGAATTTTCGGTAACTGCGTCGACTGTTCCGGCAGAATGCGCTTGGAATCTGGAAGGGATGGCACGGAGGCAACCCCAGGCGTAGTGGGGTCCCCAGGAAACTGGAACATGTATCCAATTGATCCGCGCTGCACGCCAGTGTCCGGACGCCAAGGCCCGTTCGGATATTTATCGCCACGCTTCCAGCCATCGTCGGCTGGATCGGAGTAGATGAGGACGCCAGCGGCGCCGCGCTCCTGCGCAACGAAGGCTTTTACTCCACGGAAATTCTCGCCATAACGAACGAGAACGATTTTGCCGCGAACATCGACCTTCAATTGGTCGAGCTTCTTGAAATCGTCGGGCGATCCGTAATTCGCATATACCACGTCGGCTTCAACGTCACCTGATGGCGACATACCGTTGTAGGGCATCACCACTCGAGGATCATCGTCGTAGGGATCGCCATCCACGTGCTCGGGGGTCGGGCCGTGCATCGTAACGCCCGGTGGCGCGGTTACGTCCACGCTGATTTCCGAGGGATAGTTCATCCAGACCCGGTATTCGACGATCTCGGTTTCGAGGCCAGCCTCGCGGAACTTCTTGGCCACGTAATCCGCCGTTGCTTTGTCCTCGGGCGACCCTGCAATGTGCGGGGCCTGGGTCAGAATCCGTAGATGTTCTTCCGCCAACTTAGGGTCTGGCACCGCCAGAAAGCGAGTCTCCACCGCTGCTTCTGCTGCGGAATCACGGAAGCCAAAAAGAGCGGCCGAGCTGACGTCATTAGCCGAAACCACCGATTGTGACGTTCCGCAAACCTGGGGAAACAGAAGAGTAATGGTAAGGATCAACGCGAGAATGACTTTCATCGGGCTCCTGTGGTGAAAGTAATTACGTTAGCACAGGAGTAAACGAGGGTATGGCTGCAGAAGAAACAATCGACGAGAACTCGACAGATCGGCGTTGCTGCAACGAATCTCAGCACAAGTACCATTCTTCGCGGTTCACCAACTTCACCAGCATCACCGATTGGTGCTATAATGATCGCATGAAACGAGCCACCATGACCCTTCCCGATGATTTAGCCGAGGCGGTAGAGAACTACGTACAAGCCCAAGAAGCGCCTCCAACGCTAACGACTGTCGTCCAAGTCGCCCTGCAAGAGTTCTTGAGCGAACGCGGATTTCTACGGCCACGCCGTCCGCTGAAAATCACACCAGCTGGACGCAGTGGCCGCAGTGATGTCAGTCGGGAGCATGACGCGTATCTGGCGGGCCTAAAGAAGTGACACATGCCGTGCTGGCTGACACGGGCCCCCTCTACGCCGCTGCTGACGAGAGTGATGCACACCACAAGCGAGCCCTCCAAGAATTCCGCAAGCTGGCACGCGATGAACGGGAGGTAGTGGTCGCCTACCCGACGTTGCTCGAGGCCTACACCCTGGTTTTGTTTCGGCTAGGCAGGAACGCTGCTTCCGCTTGGCTGGCTGAGATAGCCGATGCAGCCTTGGTGAATCCGACCCCCGAAGACTATCGGCAGGCGTTCGCAACCGTTCGAAGGCTGGCCGATCAGCCCATCACATTGTTCGAGGC
Source organism: uncultured Acidobacteriota bacterium (assembly GCA_963696025.1). Lineage (GTDB taxonomy): Bacteria > Acidobacteriota > Terriglobia > Terriglobales > Acidobacteriaceae > JABCYV01. Next base: position 54,464 of record CAVOII010000006.1, on the reverse strand, counting down.
GGTGGTTGCCGCTCCCGCTCTGGGCCGACGCCTAGGGCTTGAGGTGTGGACCTACGATTATCACTTTGATCTTATGCGAGCGAAGGTATGGAGGTGAAATCCACCCGCGCCACCCATTGGACAGAACGCTTTCCTGGGGATTCTGTTCTTCTGCACCGGGAACCTGTGTGCGCTCATCTGCTCAACGCATCGAGCGTCTCCCGCATCACCGGTACCTGGTTCACCGGATAAATCTGGCTGAAATCGATTCTACCTGTCTTGCCGACAACGAATATGGCGCGCTCGCTGGCCCCGGCAAAGGGTTCTCTATCGCGTAACACGCCATACTTGCGACTGACATCGCCGTGCGGCCAGAAATCACTGCACACTGAATAGTCGAAAGGACCGATATCGCGCTCCCAGGCCGTGGTGTTCATAATGGAATCGACGCTGATGCCCACGAGTTCGGCGTTCAGGAGCAGAAACTTTTCCCGCTCCACTTGATAGGCCACCATCTGCTCAGCGCTGACCGCGTCCCAGTTCAGCGGATAAAAAGCCAGCACTACTTGTCTGCCTCGGCGCTCGGCGAGATGAAAGCGCTTCTTCACTCCGCCGATCAGAAGCGGCAGATCGAAGTCGGGTGCCATTTCCCCGGTTTGCAACAATGTCATGTACCTCTCAAAAAAATCTGTGCCGCCTCTCAATCGGGCAGGAAACCGATGATTTTACTCCTCGATCCGGCCTCATTGAGTTGTAACTGACCGGCCGCCGAAGTCGAGGGCATCCCGTCACGATAAACTAAAGACATGCCAGTGCAAGATCCCACTCAGCGATTTTCTTCTCGCGTCGAGAACTATGTCCGCTATCGACCCGGCTATCCAGCGGCAGTGGTCGACCTCCTGAAGAACGCCTGCGGCTTGACGCCCGACGCCGTGATTGCCGATGTTGGTTCGGGCACTGGAATTCTCTCGCGAATGCTGCTGGAGAACGGCAATCGCGTTTTAGGAGTCGAACCGAACGCCGAAATGCGCCAAGCCGGTGAAAGGCTTCTGGCAAGCTTCCCGCGCTTTACCAGCATGGCGGGAACCGCTGAGGCGACTACGCTTGCCGATCACAGTATTGATCTTGTTACCGCAGCCCAGGCGGCCCACTGGTTCGACAGCAAGCAAGCTCGACGCGAATTTGTTCGTATTCTCAAACCTCAGGGATGGACAGTACTCATGTGGAACGAGCGCTGCACGGACTCGACGCCGTTTCTGCGCGAATATGAGCAATTGCTGCTCACTTACGGCACCGACTATCAGGAGGTGCGACACGAGCGAACAACGTCGGAACTTGACGCGTTCTTTTCTCCGTCCAAATTCCAGGAGCGCGTATTCTTCATAACGCAGGAATTTGACTATACCGGTCTCGAAGGACGATTGCTGTCTTCTTCCTATACGCCGCAAAAGAGCGATGCCAGATATGAGCCAATGTTGCGGGAGTTGCGACGCATCTTTGATGCACACCAGGTGAATGGTGGCGTGGCGCTCGAGTACCTTACGCGGGTGTTTTACGGGCGCCTGGAGTGATCGAATTTCACGGAGGGTTATGCTCGAACAAAAGTCCTTTCACATGACTCCAGACGAATTCCGTCGCCACGGCCATGACGTGGTGGATTGGATCGCGGACTACTACGCGCGGGTTGAATCCCTTCCAGTGCTCTCGCGCGTGGAGCCGGGACAGATTCGGGCTGCGCTGCCGAGTGATCCTCCGATGAAGAGCGAGCCTTTTGACTTGATCCTGGGGGATATTGAGAAAATTATTCTTCCTGGAGTCACGCACTGGCAATCGCCTAGTTTTTATGCTTATTTTCCCTGCAACGCCTCAGGACCAGCGATTCTTGGCGACCTGCTTTCTTCAGGCCTGGGAGTGCAAGGAATGCTCTGGGCCACCAGCCCGGCTTGTACCGAGCTGGAGACGCATGTTCTCGACTGGTTGGTGACCATGCTCGATCTGCCGCGAAAATTTCTTTCGACCAGCAGCGGCGGCGGAGTCATCCAGGACACGGCTTCCAGCGCGTCCTTGTGTGCGTTGCTGGCGGCGCGCGAGCTGGCCACGGATTTTGCCAGTAATCGGCGCGGCTGCGATGGGAAGCTGGTCGCCTACACCTCGTCCCAGGCGCATTCATCCATCGAAAAGGATGTCCAGATCGCGGGAATCGGTCGTGAGAACCTGCGCCTCATGGCGGTGGATGAAAACTTTGCCATGCGCCCCGACGCCCTCACCCGGCAGATCGAAAAAGATCGTAGCGCTGGCCTGTTTCCGTGTTTCGTCTGTGCAACGATCGGTACCACATCTTCCAACGCCATTGATCCCGTAGCGGAAATCGGTCGCATCTGTCGCGAGCGAAAGGTCTGGTTGCATGTGGACGCCGCTATGTCAGGGACGGCGGCGCTGTGTCCTGAATTCCGCCACATTCAGAAGGGACTCGAATTCGCCGACAGTTATACCTTCAATCCACACAAGTGGATGTTTACCAACTTTGATTGCAACTGTTTCTACGTGGCAGACCGCAAGGCCCTAATTCAGACTCTGAGCGTGCTGCCTGAGTATCTACGAAATAAAGCAACTGAAACTGGTGCGGTGATCGACTATCGTGACTGGCAGATTCCGCTTGGCCGACGATTCCGTTCGCTCAAACTGTGGTTCGTAATTCGTCATTACGGAATTGAGGGTCTGCAGTATCACATCCGGCAGCACGTCGAATTGGCCCAGAAGTTGGTCGAGTGCATAAAGAAGGACGACCGCTTCGAACTGGCCGCACCCGCACCGCTAAACCTGGTCTGCTTCCGTCACAAGGGAGGAGACAAAGTCAACCAATCTCTGATGGATCGTCTGAACCGCAGCGGTGATCTTCACCTCACTCACACGCGATTGAATGATCGCCTTACGCTGCGTCTTTGTGTCGGACAGGCGAACACTACTGCGCGTCACGTTGAGCGCGCGTGGCGAAGGATTCAGGAAGAAGCAGCTAGGGCTGAGTAACCCAGAAAGCGAAAAGCCAAATGTCTGATCACAACCGTGTCTTATGGTGACCCGTCCTTGCCGAGTGGGGCGTTGGTGGCACGACCGCCGTTTTGGGCGCGAAATAGCGAACTGTCACATCTTTTCCGATATCGACTTGCTTGTATGTGGCCAACACGGGCTGCCGCGCGGGGCGCGTTGTGAAATAGCGCACAGTCACATCGCCGGAAACGTAATCGACTTCATGCTCCTGCGAGCGGACTCGGTAAGGGGTGGTTCTAGGCTTCGGCGCGATGTTTACTGCCGGCTCTGCCGCTACGACTGGCTCCGGCTCCGGGGCATTGGATTTCTGTAGCGCTGAGGCTCCCGAAGGCGCAACCGGACGGCGATTGGTCCCCGTGGTCCAGAGAGCTGTGGCTAGCATGGCAATACCTCCCGCCACAGCGGCGTAGCTCCAGGGCTCGCTCAGAATGTGCTTCACTCGCTGGCTGATTGCGATGTTTGTCCCGGCCTGACGCCAGAGTCCTCGGCACTTGCCAGCCCCTGCCATGAGAGCTCCCCAAGCCAGGTAGATTGCACGTTGGTTTTGTGGCTCCGGAACAAGTGTGACGTTACCGGGAAACTTCGGGGATGTAGTCTGCTGAATCGCGTCCGGCACCGTTAAGAGTTCCGCAGCTGGAGCTTTTTGGGCGTCAGGCTGGGCTGCATGTGACATCGCCTGTCCGGCAAGTCCGGCCATCATTCGATAGGTGCGTACCTCGCGATCCTGGAAGCAATGCGCTTCGTTAAAAAAAACCTGCAGCATTCCCGCCACGGCACCGTTCTGATAAATCAGCAGCATTATGAGGGAGTTGGCTCCGAACTGTCTGCAAATTGCAGCTTCAATGCGTGCATCGGTTTGTGCATTTTCGACCCGGAGCACCTCGCGACAGGTATTTGCCGCCGCTGAGGCGCTCAGTGCCGCCATCACATGCCGGCCAACAAAGCTAGCCGCATTGCCGCTTCCCGCGCGATAAACCAGTCGATCGCCTTCCAGCAGACCGATGGCGACGCCGCTGGCGCTAGCTACGGTCCGTGTACGTTCGGCGATCAAATCCATAGCACCATCCAAGTGGAGGTCGCCCGATTTGATCAACCGCTGAACTTCTACAATGGCAGAAAGCAATTGAGTTTCCATCCGACTTTCCTGCACTGCAAATGCATTACCCAAGAGTTTTTGAAAGGATTCACGGTCGAGGCTGATACCGAGACTCATATCAGGGAGGGTGCTGGTGTTTCGCGGCTGAACTGCGGAGCAGGCTGCGTGCGGACGAATAGTCCGAACCAAATTCCGTAGCCAGTAAGCGCAGTTTCTCATCAAGTGAACGTACTGTCAACGGAGCCGTCCGTACGCTTTCAGACAGATACGGCGCCGAACATTCGATGCTAGCGAAACCCGACAGGATGGCTGTTGATATCTTCGCGATATTGCCGCTATTCTACTTGTGACAGACGCAAGTCGTTCTGCTCTAACCGTCACATGGACGCGCTCAAGCGTCCGTTTCAATTCTCAATTCGGCTGCGGCGGCCGCTTTTGCAATTTCGGCTGTTCGGCGGCCGGAGTGGCTTCGGAAGCATCGGGATTCAAGGCGCCGGCGTTGGCAGCGGCTGATGGGTTCACACCAAAATCCCAAATATAAAGGTTCATGCCCTCCTTGCCCAGCATTTCTGCAACTGCGTATTCACCGGGAGCAAGTTCGCTGCTGGGAGTCAACTTCACCCATCCACCCGTGAGCCTGCTCGCGGTCGTAGGCACGAACTTCTGTTCTTGACTGACTTTCCCATAGACCGCGACCTTCACATCTCCAACGATGCGTTTGCCTTGCTTAGCTTGCAAACGGACGATGCGGAAGCGGTCCCACGGCATCGCCTGTTGCTGGAGCTGGCTCGTCGCATCCGCCACAAGGTCGGATTGTTCGACGTTTACATAGATCGCGGGCAAAGCCGCGTGCGCCTGGATCTTTGCATGTTCGCCGGGAAGCTCAATCGGTTGCCGTGCGCTGGCCATGGGATTGATCGTCGCACGTAGGATGTTCCCCTTGCGGTCCTGATTGATCTGGCCGCTATTCTGCTGCAAATCAACTAACTGCGGCTGGTTCTGAAAGGTATCCAGCAACACAACCCCGCCATCATCCGGCAAGCGCAAACCGGGCGCGACGTGCGGAGACTTGGCTTCATCCGCCTGGCGTTCGGCGGAGAGCTCTTTGTCCAGCTCTATTGCCTCGGGAGGCGGAGCGCCGGCGGCCCGATCTTTCTCATATTTGTCCGTGGCATCCCAATCCACCATGGATTTGGGTACTTCCTCCCAGTCGTTGCGCTCCGCGCTCAGGTATCGGACGCGATCGCCCTTCACTTCCCACTTCGTGGCAAGCTGGTAGGAACCATCTTTAAGGATGAGACGCTTGGCTAGTTGCTGGGCAGGAGTCTGCGGGGCTAATAACAGGAGGGCTGCGATTGTGGGGAGTAGGGTTGTTACGAAGCGAGGGTGTCGACACATAACAATCACTCGGTTGGATGCAAGGCGACGCCTCCCAGTTTACGCCGCGGAGGGCTCTTCTAGCCGCCAGTTTCCAGAAGTCTCCGGTGAGGCCTCGGTAAGGAAATTCTGTACGTCGTGACCGGGGCCAGCGCAAGTCCGTGAACAAAGGGAAATGATGCTCGGGGTTGGGTCATCCGAGCCCGACGCACTTTTCATCATGATTTTCAGGTTTTGTTTTGTCGGCGTCTCAGGGACGAGCATTTCTGTCTCTTTTCCCGATGCCGCTCGACTAGTGGACCACGGGCGGGGGATCCTTGCCGGTCTAAAAGACATGGTACAAATCGATGTGGATGCGACCGGCCACTTTCAAGACTGTCTATAAACTGTGCGGTTGGCTTCCGATTTCAGTCCTGCCCTTGACGGCAGTCACTTGCCGCAATCTACTGCCGCCTTGGGCATTCATGTGGATTCTTTCGTTCGCCATCTATCTCAGCTTGAAGTGGTTGACGTGGTAGAGGGCGCGGTCACGAATTGCTCACCCGGCGTGGCGCTCCGTAGCCTATCTTCTGGTCTGGCCGGGGATGGACGTAGATGCTTTCTTGGATGCGAGACAACGCGTACCCTCGCCCTCGCCCACTACCTGGCTCTGGGCGTCGTTCGAAACTATACTCGGCGCAATTCTGCTCTGGGTTACGGCGCGATTCATTCCCCAAGGGCGACCGCTTCTGCGAGGGTGGGTAGGGATGTTGGGTCTGATCATGCTCCTTCACTTCGGTACTTTCCAGATAGCTGCTCTAATGTGGCAGAGCCTTTCGCACGCCGACTGGCCCAAGGGAACAGCATTCGTCGTGGGGCACGCTCTCCTTACCCTGCTCTTCTCTTCGCTCGCGGCGAGCTATCTTGGGCTTTTCGTCTGGCACGTGTGGCTGAGCACGACTGGCTGATCAGGTTTTGAAGTGGCCGGCGAAGTCCTGTTCGAAGTACGGATGCGCCGTAAAGATAAAGAGTAGACAGTGTTCAGCCTAACAGCACCTTCGGAAGATGAGATTCGCCGTTTTATTTCGACGCAGAATGACTCAGGCTTCTCGTACTCGGAGGTCGGAGCGTCTGCTACTGCCGCGCCCACCGGATACAACGTAGACCACAATCGTGTCCAGCTTGGCAGAGGCGAAGTTACGTGGCGGCGCGCAGCGGCGGCGATTCGCGCATGGCAGATGTTCAGCATGCCGTGGGTGCGCCTCTATTGGCCGAGTGCCCCAATACGGGTTGGAACCAACGTTGCGGTTTCGGTGCGACACCTCGGTTTTTATTCGGTGAACGCATGTCGCATCGTCTACATCGTCGATGAGGAAGAGCCCATGAGGCGATTTGGGTTCGCGTACGGTACGTTAGCGGAACATGCAGAGAGCGGAGAAGAACGATTTACAGTCGAATGGGACGACAAGGACAATGTCTGGTACGACATCTTTGCATTTTCTCGTCCTCGTCAAGCTTTAGCCAGACTTGGATATCCACTGTCACGGTCGCTTCAGAAGGAATTTGGGAGAGCTTCGAAGGGGGCGATGCTTCAAGCTGTAAGCGATGTATAGAGGATAAGAAGACAGTCGGCCATGGTCATTGCCGCATCGATCGTCTCGCTTCTGGCAATCCTGATGGTTCTCATCGTTCTTGTTCGGTTTCGCAAGAGGTCGGTAGCGGCTTTTCATCGACCTATAACGAACCGAATCGCAAGCCGGTTTGCCGCTCAATTGCCCGGCTTCGCTATCGTTACAAACGTTGGTCGAAAGTCTGGCAGGCTCTACCGGACGCCGGTCAATGTTTTTCGAACGCCAGACGGATTCCTCATCGCGCTTACCTATGGACGAGATAGTGGGTGGGTCAGGAATGTACTGGCCGCTGGGGGCTGCCAGCTTGAGACTCGTCACGTGCTGTATCAACTTTCCTCGTCAATCATCGTGCACGACCCCTCACGACGGCGATTCCCGCGTCTCGTGCGTGTGGTCCTCGGCCTCATTAGTGCGAACGATTTCTTACAGCTTTCAACTTGCTGGTGTCGTCCTGTTTGGAAGGGCACGCCACGCGCGGCACCATGGAAACCACACTAGTCACCTGAGCCTGTTTCTGGCATAATAGGTCGTGCACCCATCCTGCACAAAATTCCAAACACAATCTAAGGCGAGGAAGCGATGTCGGCAAAGTACATCTTTGTGACCGGGGGCGTGGTGTCTTCGCTGGGTAAGGGTCTGGCGGCGGCTTCGATTGGCTGCCTACTAGAGAGCCGTGGGCTGAAAGTCAATCTTATGAAGTTCGATCCTTACCTCAATGTAGATCCGGGCACCATGTCTCCCTTCCAGCACGGCGAGGTTTTCGTCACCGATGACGGCGCTGAAACCGATCTTGACCTCGGCCATTACGAACGCTTCACCCACGCCAAGCTTTCTCGCGATAACAATTGGACCACCGGTCGCGTCTACGAGCAGATCATTGCCAAGGAGCGCCGCGGCGACTATCTGGGCAAGACGGTACAGGTCATCCCCCACGTCACCAACGAAATCAAAACCGCCATGAAGAAAGTGGCGCAGGACGTAGATGTGGCCATCGTCGAGATCGGCGGCACCGTTGGCGACATTGAATCCCTACCCTTCATGGAAGCCATTCGTCAGATGCGTCAGGAGCTGGGCCGCGAGCACACTCTATTTATGCACGTCACCCTAGTGCCCTTCATCGCCGCGGCGCAGGAGCTCAAGACCAAACCGACGCAGCACTCAGTAAAAGAACTCTTGAGCATCGGAATCCAGCCCGACATTTTGCTGTGTCGCACGGATCGCTTCCTCTCAAAAGAGATCAAGTCGAAGATCGCGCTCTTCTGTAACGTGGAAGAGGAGGCAGTGATCACCGCCAAGGATGTAGCCACCATCTATGAGGTACCGCTCGTGTTTTCCCACGAAGGCGTGGACACGCTAGTGCTCCGCTATCTGCATCTCGAAGCTAAGGCACGCGATCTCAAGGATTGGGAAGAAATTGTTCACCGGGTTTACAACCCGAAAGCCGAAGTCACAATTGGAATCGTGGGTAAGTACGTGGAGTACGAAGATTCCTACAAGTCGCTGAAAGAGGCGCTTGTGCATGGCGCTCTAGCTCATAACCTCAAGCTCAACTTGAATTGGATTGAAGCCGAAGGTTTAGAGACTGGAGATCGCACTTACGAGGAGCAGCTCGCCGACTATGACGGGCTGCTTGTGCCGGGCGGCTTCGGCAAGCGAGGCATCGAGGGAATGCTGCTCGCGATCCGCTACGCCCGCGAAAAGAAAGTTCCGTTTTTCGGCATCTGTCTGGGTATGCAGACGGCGTGCATCGAGTTTGCACGCAACGTATGCGGGCTCTCGAACGCCAACTCCAGCGAATTCGATCCGGCAACGCCCCACCGCGTCATCTATAAGCTGCGGGAACTGCGCGGAGTTGAGGAACTCGGTGGAACCATGCGGCTGGGCGCCTGGACGTGCAAAATCGAGCCCGGAACCTTGGCGCACAAAATCTACGGCAAACTCGAAATCAGCGAACGTCATCGCCATCGCTACGAATTCAATCGTGAATACGAAGGGACTTTGACGGCAGGTGGACTGCACATCTCCGGGTCAACTCCGGACGGGACCTACGTCGAGATGATAGAACTGCCGGACCATCCTCACTTCATCGGCTGCCAGTTCCATCCCGAATTTAAGTCGAAGCCGCTGGAGCCGCATCCGCTGTTCAAGACCTTTATTGGCGCGGCGTACGAGCACGGACTGAAACGGCGAGCGGACAAAGTGGCAGCTGAAGTAGAAATGTTCCACAGGCCTGAGAAAATGGGGAGACGATAAGGACCTTTCGAACATGTCATCCTGAGCGACGGAGGCCGTTCGCGAAGCGAAGGGCCAGAGGAATCGAAGGATCCCTACAGAACTTGAATTTCACGCGGAAATCCGAGAGTCCTGCCGAGACGGTCAAGAATCCGGAGAGAATACCTCAGGGAAAAGTGCAGATTAGACTGTAGGGATCCTTCGACTTTGTCGACGAGCTCACTACGCGAGTTCGTCGGCTTCGCTCAGGATGACAGGAGTACGAAGCAAACTCTCCAGCAATGACAACCTCCTTCCAACTCGATAATGTCCGCATCGGCTCTGGCAATCTCTTCCTTATTGCCGGGCCGTGCGTGATCGAAAGCGAAGACCATGCGCTCTTCATGGCCGAAGTCATCAAGGGCGTGACTCGCTCCCTGAACTTCCCTTTTATCTTCAAAGCCTCGTACGACAAGGCCAATCGGACTTCGATGCGCAGCTATCGCGGTCCAGGACTGGCTGAGGGCCTGCGCATCCTGAAAAGGGTGAAGGACGAAGTGCATATTCCGGTGCTCACCGACGTGCACGAAACCGCCGACGTTGTGAAGGTGGCCGAAGTTGCCGACATATTGCAGATTCCGGCGTTTCTCTGCCGCCAGACCGATTTGATCGTTGCCGCAGCCATGACCGACCGCGTAGTGAACATCAAAAAGGGACAGTTCGTCTCGCCCTGGGATATGCGGCATGCCGTGGAAAAGTGCCGCACTGCGGGCAACGACAAAGTTTTCGTTACCGAGCGAGGCAGCTCGTTCGGCTACAACAACCTGGTGGTGGATATGCGGTCGCTGGCCATCATGCGAAAATTTGTGCCGGTGGTTTTCGACGCGACCCACTCGGTGCAGTTACCTTCAGCCTCTGAGGATGGTGATCAGGCCGCGAGCGGCGGACAGCCGGAGTTCATCCCCGTGCTGGCTCGGGCTGCGGTGGCAGCCGGGGTAGACGGCGTTTTCCTGGAAGTCCACGACAATCCTAAGGAAGCTAAGTCCGACGGAGCGAACGCGCTGGAATCGACAAAGCTACGCGGTGTCTTGAAGGAACTGCAAGCAATGCATGGAGCGCTGGCCGCAGCCCACTTGACGCCGTGAGAGTCGCGGCATCTTGTCTGTCGTCGAATCTGCTAACATCCCATCTCATCTGACGCCACGCACATGCAGATTTTCTCCGCCATCGCTGGTATTGCAACCATTTTTCTCATCCTGTTGGATGCGTTTGAGACCGTGGTCCTACCACGGCGGGTACAGCGTCACTTTCGCCTGACTGCATGGTTCTATCGTCGGACTTGGCTACCATGGCGAGCAATCGGGAGCCATATCGACTCACCCGGGCGGCGGGAGAATTTTCTCGGATATTTTGGGCCGCTATCGCTGATTTTCCTGCTGGCTTTCTGGGCCTTCGGCCTGATCTTCGGGTTCGCCCTGCTGCAATACGGCGCGGGAGAACACGTTCAATTGGGGAACGAACCCATCACTTTTGGGGCCCTGGTTTATCACAGTGGCGAGACTTTCTTCACTCTAGGATATGGCGACATCACCCCCACGTCCGGAATCGCGCGCGCACTAGCGGTGCTCGAGGCCGGCATGGGGTTTGCGTTCCTTGGCATCGTCGTTGGATATCTACCGACCATTTATTCCTCTTTTTCTCGCCGCGAGATCGAAATTTCTCTGTTGGACGCGCGCGCCGGATCTCCGCCCTCTGCGGCCGAGTTACTCGCCAGATTGGGAAGCCATCCGCAGCAGACAGGTCTCGATAGAGTCTTTCGCGACTGGGAACACTGGGCAGCTGAGGTACTGGAAAGCCATTTGTCCTACCCTGCGCTCAGCTTCTTTCGCTCGCAACACAATAATCAGTCTTGGCTGGGTGCGCTGACCACGATTCTCGACGCGACTGCGTTAGTCATCGCGGGAGTGGATGGCATCCGGCTCGAGCAGGCCAAAATCACATTCGCGATGGCGCGGCACGCGGTGGTCGACCTGGCGCAGGTAGTGAACGCGCGCTACGATCCCCACGCGCCAGACCGACTGTCGGCCGCCGAATTAGCGCAATTGCGACAGAGTCTGGCGAACCGCGGTCTAAAGGTGCGAGATGATGGCGATGCCGAGGCGAAACTGGCGAGTCTGCGCGCGCAGTACGAGCCATATGCGCAAGGTATCGCGCGTAATCTGTTGATCACTCTGCCCCCGTGGATCCATCCCGAGAGGAAAAAAGACAACTGGCAAGCGGGACCGTGGGATCGGGCCATCCAAGCCAGAGGTTTGGGCGGACTCGGCGGGAAGGCCGACCACGTGCCAAGGATCGACGAGCACTTTTAAGCACAGCATTCAGCACTCAGCCTTGACCGATCTTCACTGGCGCCGGAAAGTATCTCGAGTGTGCTGAGTACTGAATACTGAGTACTGAATGCGAGTGCGGATTGCTCGCCTCCGCGTGCTAACATCCTTTTCTTCCATGAATCACATCGGGGAAAATGTGGTCCGCATTGAGGCCGAGGCATTGCGCGCTCTGGCCGACCGCCTTGCCGGACCCATGGCCGACGCCTTCAATCGCGCCGTGGAATTGGTTCACTCCTGCCGCGGTCGCATCGTAGTCACAGGAATGGGCAAGAGCGGGATCATCGCCCACAAGATCGCCGCAACGCTGAGTTCGACGGGAACACCGGCGCTCTTCATGCATCCGGTGGATGCGGTGCATGGGGACTTAGGGATGGTCGTGCGCGGCGATGTCGTGCTGGCGCTCTCAGCGAGCGGGGAGACGGAAGAAATTCTCCGCCTGCTGGCGACCATCAAGCGCTTGCAGGTTCCGATGATTACGATGACGGGGGATGAGATTTGTGTGGCGCGGGTGCCCTCGCCCGCGAATGCCGGAGGCAGAAGAGTCCATAGAGAAGAAGAAAAAAAATCTGCTCCGAAACGGTCCGGAGATGGGGCCAAGCCAAGATCCACGGGCGAGTGTGCCCGCGCCACACAAGTGTCGACGTTGGCGGCGGCGGCTGACATCGCGCTCGACTGTTCGGTGGCGAAAGAAGCTTGCTCTCTTGGACTGGCGCCTACCGCTTCTACTACGACGATGCTTGCGCTGGGCGACGCACTTGCCATGGCGCTGGCCGAAAAGCGTGGCTTCAAAGAAGAAGACTTCGCCAACTTGCATCCCGGAGGCAAGCTGGGCAAGCGTTTGGCCCGTGTGGCGTCGTTAATGCACACCGGCGACGCTGTGCCGACAGTGAACTTGCAGACGAACATGCCCGATGTGATTTACGAGATGTCGCGCAAGAAGCTAGGCGTGGCCACCGTAGTTGAAGATGGAAGGCTAGTGGGAATCATCAGTGATGGTGATCTGCGGCGGCTGCTCGAACAGCGTGGGAAGGACGTGCTCGACCTCGCCGCGGGGGAGTGCATGACTAAGAATCCACGAACCATTTCTGCACAAGAGTTCGCTGCGACCGCGCTGGCGCTGATGGAAGACAAGAAGATCACTTCGCTAGTGGTGGTCGATGAGGAGGACAGGCTGGAAGGCATTGTGCATCTGCACGATTTGTGGGGAACGGAAATGATGTAAGACTTGAATCATCGAGCGATTGTGTCACTGATTCATTGCAAACGAATGAACATACTCTAACCAGCAAACGCGATGAAGCTGCGGACAAAGCAGTTCACGATTTACGTCAGCGGCGTTGCGCACCGCAAAAACACGAAAAAGGAGCTTGAGAGTTGGGTGGGGTTTTCAATGCGTCAATGACTCAATCTCTCAATAATTCAGTCCTATGTATCACTACGATCCCAACACAGCTCTGGAAGAATTAACCGAAGATGCCACCCTCCCCAACCCGGTCCACGTGCGCGACATGATTCTCCGCAAACGGCTCGGCCCAGACAAATCGCTGGAGCTGAACCGCCTGTTTGTCGATTATCAGAAGCTTTTCGGCGAGGCTCAGAAGCTGGGGAAACAAATCCTTAAGCAGTTGGCAAGCTGACATTCATTGGCGGGCATAGCACGACAAACAGCCGAGGACGGCTGCCTCCGTCTGTGTACGTACTCTAATCAATTACAATAACCAATTCCCTTGCTGCCCAGGACTCCTAACCATGCATCGCTGGTCCGAACTCTTTATTCCTACTCTGCGCGAGGCCCCGGCCGACGCCGAGGTCGCCAGCCACAAATTTTTGGTGCGGGCGGGTTACATTCGCCAGCTTGCCGCCGGAATCTACTCCTATCTTTTTCTGGGAAACCGCTCTTTTAACAAGATCATTGCCATCGTCCGGGAAGAGATGGACAAGATCGGGCAGGAGTTCTATTTGCCCGCACTACATCCGCGCGAACTGTGGGAGGCCAGCGGACGCTGGGCCCTCATGGGCAACAATATGTTCCGCCTGAAAGACCGCAAGGGGGCCGACCTGTGCCTGAGCATGACCCACGAAGAAGTCATGACCGAGATTGCGCGCAAGGAGCTGCGCAGTTACAAGCAGTTACCGCAAATCTGGTACCAGATCCAGAGCAAATTTCGCGATGAAGCGCGTCCCAAGTCTGGGCTGCTGCGCGTCCGGCAGTTCATGATGAAAGATTCCTATTCGTTCGACACGGATGCGGCCGGGCTGGATGTTTCTTACCAAAAGCATTACGACGCCTACTGCCGGATTTTTGATCGTTGCGGACTGAAGTACATGGTGGTGGAAGCGCATTCCGGGGCAATGGGCGGATCACAGTCGCATGAGTTCATGGTGCGGACGCCAGCCGGTGAAGACCTGATCGTGAGCTGCGAGAACTGCAGCTATGCGGCCAACCTGGAGAAGGCAACCTCGAAACTTGAGCCCGTGGATGATCTGCCTACAGTGGGGGATGGCAAGCCGATGGAAGTGCACACTCCAGGCATGAAGACGATTGAAGACGTCGCTCGGTTTCTTGGCGTTTCCCCAAAAAACAAAATTAAGACGTTGGCCTTGATGGCGAACGAACCGGATTCACACACCGGGAAGACGAAGCTGCGGCCCGTGGTGTTGCTGATGCGCGGCGATCACCAGATGAATGAAGCTAAGTTGTCGACCGCACTTGCTGGAGAAGGAACTCGGCCCATGGAAGCCAACGAAATCGAGGAGTTTTTTGACTCTCCGGCGGGATTTCTGGGACCAATCGGCATCACTTGGGCAAAAGATCTGAATGACGTAGAGCGACCGTTGCTCCTGGTGGACAAGGCGCTTGAGGGCCGTACCAACCTGATTGCAGGCGCGAACAAGGAAGACTATCACTTGAAAAATCTTACCCCGGGCCGCGACTTTCAAGCCACAGCGTACGCCGACCTGCGCAGTGTAACGGCGGGAGAAGAGTGTGCGAATTGCGGTGCTCCGCTGCGCATTGATACTGCAGTCGAGATCGGGCACATCTTCAAGCTGGGCTATAAATATTCGGAGTCGATGGGAGCGCGCGTGCTCGACAAAAATGGCAAAGAAGTTACGCCGATCATGGGCAGCTACGGGATCGGAATCGAGCGCATCCTGACCGCAGCCGTCGAGCAAGGCAATGATGAAAACGGCTTTTGGTTGCCGCCGCAGATTGCGCCCTTCGAGATCATCGTCACGCCCACCAATGTTGGTGACGAGAAGCTGAAGGCGGCCGCCGAGGACATTTCACGCCGCTTGGAAGCTTGTGGCTTTGCGGTGTTACTAGACGACAGGGACGAAAGGCCAGGGGTGAAGTTCAAAGATGCTGACCTGGTGGGCATTCCCTTTCGTGTCAATGTCGGGAAGAAGGTTACTGAAGGTACTGTTGAAGTGGTTCGGCGCTCGACACGGGAAATGCAGGATGCTAGCATCGCCGCAATAACCGACTACTTTCAGAGAGTCTTGCGGCCGGCGCCTTAGAAATCGATCAATAGCGCGCGCGCCGCCAGGGGAGCAGACTATGGGTTCGATCAAACTCATCTTTGGCATTTTTGTTATTGTCGCAGCAATATATTTGGGTGCGGAACTGATTCCGCCATACTTCTCCAACTACCAGTTCGAGGATGGAATAAAGAGCGAAGCCCAGCTGGCTACTTACAGCACTAAACCCGAGGATGCCATCAGAGACACTATTTTCAAAAAGGCACAGGACTTAGAAATCCCGATCACCAGGGAACAGATCAAGGTTCATCGGTCGGGACTTACGGGCACCGGGACGGTAATGATTGAAGCCTCGTACACCATTCACGTAAATTTGCCCGGCTATCCCATGGACTTGCACTTCGATCCATCGGTCAAAAATAAGGGTGCCTTTTAGGGTTTCGTCAAGGCGTTCCCACGCATTCGGGCGTGAACCTGCAGCGCCAATCCCCACTTACTTCGGTACTCTTGTTTCCCTTTTTGGTAACCACCTAATATCCGAGAAGGCCTAACCAAACGCTGAATTGAAGAGGGCCGATCGTTTGCCCGCAGACTTACACCAGCAGCGCTTCATGAAGAATTAGCGGGACGGAGGATGTGATGGGCTTGACTAGCAGAATCTTCTTCCTGGTGGTAGCCATTATAGCCAGCGTCGGCCTGGCGGGATGCGGAAAGCAGCAATGCCCTACTAATTCCCTCGGCGAAAGTAGCGGCAGCAGTGGCTCGTCGGGAGGGGTTACTGCGACCAGTGTTTGCGGATCGGGATCGAGCACTGGCGGTGGTGGCGGAGGCGGAAGCACCACCAGTGCGTTCCTGTACTATTTCGCCCTCGACAATACGGGGGCTGGCACTATTGAGGCGGCTGGACTCAGCAGCACGGGCACGCTTGCTGTCCTGAACCCATTTACGCCGCCAAGCCTCCCCAGTATTGGCACGGATAACATGGTGATAGTGAATAAGCAGTTCCTATACGTGCCCATGGGCAACTCTACGCTTCAAGCCTTTGCGATCAACCACACTACTGGAGCACTGACGCCCATCTCCGGAAGTCCGTTTTCGGCGGCCGGAGGAGATACGGCAGTCAGTGACCCCCAGGGCCGCTTCCTCTTCGTCGGCGCCGAGGCAGTCGGATTAATCACGGTATTTCAGATCAATGCCACGACGGGCGTGCTCACCACAACCGGAACCGTCAGCAGTTTCAATATGAGCAGCGCTGACAGCATGGCTGTGGACGGAAAGGGGAAATTTCTCTACGCGGGACAGGGAAATGCTACCACTCCCCTTCCCATCGTTGCCTTCTCCATCGACCAGAATAGCGGGGCGCTCAGTGAAATCGCGGGCAGCCCATTCAATCTGGGTGTCGCCACGGTGCATGCAGACTCTACCGGAAAATTTCTTTTGGGGATCGCCGGCATTCTCGACAACAGCAGTTTTGCCACCGACAACCATATTTCCGTGTTTTCGATTGATCCTACGATTGGAACACCGACGGCGGTTAGTGGTTCACCGTTCGTGACGACTTCGGCTCCATTTGAGTTTGCCATCCATCCCAGCGGACAGTTCGTTTACACCTTCGGAGCGAGCGCCGGAACGTTAGCAGCACTAGAAGGCTACCAGATTAGTTCCACCGGGACATTGACAGCGCTGCCTAACTCGCCTTTCACCACCCTGCCCATTGTTCAGGACTGCCAGTTCGATCAGAGCGGCGGCGTGGCTTTCTGCATTGATGCCATAGGGGGTACCAAGTTTTCCGTGCTTAACGCGAGTCCTACCACTGGGGCGCTTACGCATACCGTCCAGGATCTGACCGTGGTAAACACCTTCCCGTTCGCCGTCACCGACTAACTCTGCAGAGATCGGACGCTTCGGATGCGGACGGGAGAAACCGGGGTACCTGAGTGCCAACCGCAGGGCGGCAAAATCATCGTCCGACAGGTTAAAATAAGTGATCTTTCCCCGACACCCAACGGTGACTGGAACGTCCGCTTGCGCGGGGAGAAATTTTCTTCGCCTTAAGATAACAATACAGGCGCGCAGTGCCGTCTAAGACTTATAGAAGACAACTCTGGTCCGCATCCCGTGGCCTTAACACTTAAGATTCCGAAAAGTCTGTCCTCCGGTAAGGGGACCCGCGACCCGGTGGTCCGAGTTGCGTTAATCATTTTTGTGGTGCTCGCTACCCTTGTCGGCGGCACGTTTACCTACCTTTACGTGAAGTACGATCGCATCATCGATCAGCGCTTCAAGGGACCGGTATTCAGCAGTTCAGCCACGATTTACGCCATCCCGCAAGCCGTACGCGTAGGTGGCAAGGTAGAACCCAAGGAGATCGCGTCGCGGCTGCGCCGCGCGGGTTATTCCGAGACGGATGGCCAATCTTTGATGGGCAGCTACCGCTTATTTGAAGGTGGGATCGAAATCAAGCCCGGTCCCGACTCTTATCATAGTCCGGAACCGGCGACTATTCGCGTTCGCAGTGGGCAGGTGGCGAGCATTACAGGCAAATCGGGCGACCTGGCAGCCTACGAACTCGAGCCGCAGAAGATCACATCGCTGTTTGACGCCGAACAGCGCTCCAAGCGGCAAGTGGTTAAATACGACGATATTCCCAAAATCCTGGTAGACGCAGTTCTTGCCATCGAAGATCGCCGGTTCTTCGAGCATAGCGGGGTGAATTTTGTCCGCATGGCCGAGGCCACCTGGATTGACCTGACCCGGCAGCGTCATGAGCAGGGCGGCTCCACCATTACTATGCAGCTCTCTCGCGGCTTCTTTCTCACACCGGAGAAGAAAGTGAAACGCAAGCTGGTGGAGATGCTGATCGCGCTAGAGCTGGAGCACAAGTTCAGCAAGCAGCAGATTTTCGAGTTTTATGCCAACTGGGTCGACTTGGGACAGCGCGGTTCCTTTGCGGTCAGCGGCTTCGCGCAGGCCTCGCGAGCATACTTCAACAAAGACCTGAAGGACATCACCCTGCCCGAGGCGGCGCTGCTGGCGGGAATCATCCAGCGTCCTAGCTACTTGTCTCCTTATCGGCATCCCGAACGCGCCCTGGAACGGCGCAACCTGGTGCTGGACAGCATGGTGGAAACCCATGCGATCACAAAAGCCGACGCGGAAAAAGCAAAGGCTACGGCTTTGAAGCTGGCGCCGCCCAACGTGGAGGCCAGTGACGCGCCCTACTTTGTTGATCTGGTCCGCGACACCGTGATTAACAAGCTGGATGAGCGGCAGATGAATGAACAGTCATACCGGATTTACACCACGCTCGATCCTGATCTGCAGAAAGCTGCCGCCTCAGCGGTGGAAGTGGGCATGAAGTTGGTGGACGACCAGGTAACCAAACTGCGCACCAAACGAGTGAAGGTAGGTAAGAACAAATTCGAGAGCGTCGTGTCACCCGGTCCGCAAGCACAAGTCGCGCTCGTGGCAATGGATCCGCACACTGGCGAGGTTCTTGCCCTGGTGGGTGGACGCAATTATGGCCTTAGTCAATTGAACCACGCGGTGGCGAAGCGGCCGACCGGATCCATCTTCAAACCATTCGTCTATGCCGCCGCTATGAATACCGCGCTGGACGGGGCCAATCCGGTGTTTACGCCAGCGTCGCTGGTGGAGGACGAACCCACCACGTTTTCATACGGCGACCAGATCTACGAGCCGCGGAATTACAAAGAGGAGTATCACGGGGAGGTTACAGCCCGGTACGCTCTGGCCCTTTCCTTGAACAACGCCACCGTGAAACTGGCGGAACAGGTGGGCTATGACAAAGTCGCGGACCTGGCAAAATCCGCCGGCATCGTCTCAGTCAAAGCCACCCCGGCCATGGCCCTGGGTGCGTACGACGCCACTCCCATGGACATGGCCGCCGCTTACACTGTATTCGCCAATCAGGGAACACGGATTTCGCCGGTCGTAGTCAACTCCGTACGCAACCAGAATGGCGATGTAGTCATGGACTTCAAGCCGGACCAGCGGCTAGTCCTGGATTCTCGTGTGGCATACCTGATGACTAACATGATGGAAGGCGTATTGAACTTCGGGACCGCTTTTCCGGTCCGCGCCCGGGGATTTAACGCGCCGGCGGCGGGCAAGACCGGAAGCTCGCACGACGGATGGTTCGCTGGCTACACCAGTAATCTTCTGTGCATCGTGTGGGTTGGGTACGACGATTACAGCGATCTTCGCTTGAGTGGAGCACAGACGGCTGCGCCAATCTGGGCGGAGTTCATGAAGAAAGCGGTTATTCTTCCGCAGTACTCGGATGTGAAGCCCTTCAGCCAGCCTGCCGGAGTCGTGGATGTGCAACTGGACAAGCTGACAAATCTGCTGGCTACACCTTCGTGTCCCGACAATTACACCGCCGCTTTCATCGCCGGCACCGAGCCCAGCCAAACTTGCGACCAGGGTACGGGTGTGCGCGGCTTCTTTTCGCGCATTTTCGGACTGGGCAACGACAAAGTCCTGCCGCCCCCACCTGCCGGCGCGGGAACCGAGGTGGGAGCAGCGACAGAGGACACCAAGAAGAAAAAAGGTTTTTTGGGCAAAATTGTGGGTATCTTTAAAGACGACAAGTCGTCTAACCCCACGCCGCCCAAACCGCCTGACAGTGGCGACGGCCCCCACTGAATCAATGCAAGGGCCGACGGGAGTTTCGGCTTAGCGTCTGCGGGAGGTAAGCTTATGTGTCGTGAGTTTCAGCTTGCCGCTTTAGTCTTTGCAATCCTGATTAGCCCCATCCATTTGCCGGCGCAAGCTGCGCCCACCGACCAGGTTCAGGTCAGTCCGCCGCAGATACGGCGTGCCGACCCTCCCGCCTACAGCGCGACAGTCGATGAACTGGAGCGGCGCGGTGACGTATTGCGCGCAGAAAAATCATACCTGGACGCCCTAGACTATTATCGAATGGCGCTGACCAAGAAACCTGATGCCAAGATTTGCAACAAGATGGGCATCGTAGAGTTGCAGATGCAGCGCTTCCGGGATTCGCAGAAGAGCTTTGAACGAGCTATCCACCATGATAACCATTTTGCGGACGCCTATAACAATCTCGGGGCCGTGCACTACGAAGAGCGGAATTACCGTAAGGCGATCAAACTGTACTTGAAGGCGATTGAACTGCGGGGAGACGTTGCATCCTACTATAGCAATCTGGGCGCGGCCTACTTTTCCAAAAATGACTTTGAGAAGGCGGTGCCGGCCTACAATCGCGCTTTGGAGTTGGATCCGGATGTCCTGGAGCGCACTTCCCGCACCGGCGTGACTGCGCAGCTGTCATCACCGGCGGACCGCGCCCACTACAGCTACGTTATGGCCAAACTCTACGCCAAGATGGGCGCCGCCGACCGGTCGCTGCAGTATCTGCGCAAAGCCATGGAAGAGGGCTATAAGGGAATTGACCAAGTGTATAAAGACGCTGAGTTTGCTGGTTTGCGGAAGGATCCCCGCTTTGTCGCGCTCATGACTGCCAAACCTCCAGGGATACCTGAATAGATCGATTTTTCGTGTTGCGATTTGTGCTACAAAACTTTACAAAATCTGGCGCGACTTTTTAGGAAACCGGGGGTTAGACTCAGCAAATACTCCTGAAAACAACAGGGTGAGTAAGGAGAAACGGTAGCCCATCGGTCGTCGACCCGAGCACGCCCCAAGCAGACGGCCGGTGGGTTTTTTAATCAGCCACCAACTCTTTCCCTGGTTTCCTGCCACCGAATCTTAGCTTGCTTGGACGGCAGCGGTCCGACGATTGAGTTCCTTCGCCTATTTTCCGTATTATAGGCGAATATTTTACGAAAGTAGAATTTCTCGATAAAATATTTTGATGTCCATCCCCGCCACATCCGTCGACTGGGCCCATCCGTTAGTGCGGGAGTGGTTTGTCCGGCGATTCGGCACTCCTACAGAACCGCAAGAGCAGGGTTGGCCGCATATTCTTGCTGGCCACACCACGCTGATCTCCGCGCCCACAGGCTCGGGCAAGACTCTCGCTGCATTCCTCGCCTGCATTGACCGGTTGGTACGAAAGGCGCTCGCTGGTGATTTGCACGACCGGACCGAAGTGCTCTACGTCTCTCCCTTGAAAGCGCTGGGCAACGATATTCAGAAGAATCTTGAAGTGCCCCTGGGCGAGATTCTGCAGATGGCCGGCGAGCGTGGATTGCTGATGCCGGAGATTCGCACTGCGGTACGCACTGGCGACACTTTAATGCACGAGCGCCGCGCCATGCTGAAGCAGCCTCCACATGTTCTGGTCACGACGCCGGAATCGCTCTACATCTTGCTGACAGCAGAGAAGAGCCGTACCATCCTGCGCGACGTCGAGACCGTCATTGTCGATGAAATTCACGCTGTGGCTGATGACAAGCGCGGAGCTCATCTGGCGCTTTCACTGGAGAGGCTGGAAGCATTAACCTTCCATCCGCCCGCCCGCATCGGTCTTTCGGCGACCCAGAAACCCATCGAAGAGATTGCTCACTTCCTGGCCGGGAATGATCGTCCGGATCCAGTCATCGTCAATGTCGGCCATAAGCGACGGCTCGATCTTGCCCTCGAAGTTCCGGGCAGTCCGCTTGGCCCCGTTGCCAGCAACGAGATGTGGGAGGAGATCTACGACCGGCTCGTCGAGATGATCGAGCAGCATCGTTCCACGCTGGTTTTTGTGAACACTCGGCGGCTGGCGGAACGCGTATCGCATCATCTTGCCGAACACCTGGGCGAAGACAATGTGGCGGCCCACCACGGCAGTCTCTCCCGTAAGTTGCGGCTCGCGGCCGAGAACAAGCTGAAAGAGGGCAAGATCAAAGTGCTGGTTGCAACAGCTTCACTGGAGTTAGGAATTGATATCGGCACTGTGGATCTGGTGGCTCAAATCAGTTCGCCGAGAGCCATCGCCGTTGCCCTGCAAAGAGTGGGGCGCTCGGGACACTGGCGGGGCGCGATTCCCAAGGGACGCTTCTTCGCTACTACTCGCGACGACCTGCTGGAATGCGCCGCCTTAGTGCGGGCCATCAAGCAAGGCGATCTGGATCGAATCATGATTCCGCACGCCCCCGTTGATATCCTGACGCAGCAGATTGTGGCGATTTGCGCGGCGGGGAGGGGCAGTATCGATGTGTGGCGGGCGCCTCGCCAGGCTGTAGGAGAGCAGGATGCTCTCTCGACAGCCGGCCGGGACGCCGGCGCTACTGATTCCGGCTGGGATGAAGACGAGCTGTTTGCTCTTGTCCGGCGGGCCTATCCTTATCGAAATCTGTCGCGCGAAGTCTACGAGGCTGTTCTCGAAATGCTTTCCGAGGGGATTGCGGCGCGGCGTGGACGATACGGCGCTTACATCCATCGTGATCGTGTAAATCACAAACTGCGAGCTCGACGCGGCAGCCGTTTGGCAGCGATCACGAGTGGCGGCGCCATACCGGAGACAGCACTGTTCACCGTGGTGGCGGAGCCGGAAGGCGTTGTCATCGGCACACTCGACGAGGACTTCGCGGTGGAAAGCAATGCCGGCGACATCATGCTGCTGGGCAACAGCTCATGGCGGATTCGCCGGGTCGAGGGCAAGTCCGGACGAGTGCTTGTGGAAGATGCCCACGGCGCTCCCCCAAGTGTTCCCTTCTGGCTGGGTGAGGCTCCGGCGCGCACCCAGGAACTTTCATTGCACATTGCCGACCTCCGTCAACAGATCAGCGACAGGCTGGAAAACATCTTCCCAGTTGGAGTTTCACAGAATCAGCCTGAAGTCGCCGAGACAGTGGCCTGGCTGAAAGAAGAGTGCGGTCTCGATGAATCGGGCGCTGAGCAAGCCATCCAATACATCCTCCAGGGACGCGCCGTACTCGGTGCAGTGCCGACGCAGGACACGATCATCGCAGAGCGTTTCTTCGATGAAGGCGGCGGGATGCAACTGGTTATCCACGCGCCCTTTGGTGGACGCATTAACAAAGCCTGGGGGCTCGCCCTGCGTAAGCGGTTCTGCCGCAGTTTCAACTTTGAATTGCAGGCGGCAGCCACCGACAACGGCCTGAACATCGCGCTGTCTGAGCAGCACAGTTTTCCGCTTGCCGATGTTTTCCATTTTCTCAACGCCGAGACGGTGCAGCCGATCCTGGAGCAGGCTGCCCTGGCTTCGCCGATCTTCGGTACGCGATGGCGTTGGGATGCAAATCGCGCTCTTGCATTGCTGCGTTTTCATGGCGGCAAGAGAGTTCCGCCACAGATTCAACGCATGCGCTCGGATGATCTGCTGGCTTCAGTTTTTCCCGATGCCGCAGCCTGTCAGGAAAACCTTCAGGGTGACATCCAGATTCCCAACCATCCGCTGGTAAATGAAGTCATGAAGGATGTGCTTACCGAAGCCATGGATCTGGAGGGTTTGAAGGATTTGCTCCGCGGAATGGCTGAAGGACGCATCCGCTGCATAGCCGTAGATACACCCGTGCCGTCGCAGTTCTCCCACGAAATCTTGAACGCCAATCCGTACGCGTATCTTGACGATGCGCCGCTGGAAGAGCGACGGGCGCGCGCTGTGGAGATGCGGCGGATTTTGCCAGAGTCAGTGCTTGAAGAAGTGGGGAAGCTCGACCAGGCGGCGATTGCACAGGTTCGCGAGGAGGCCTGGCCAGACGTCCGAGATGCGGACGAGTTGCATGACGTGTTGCATACGCTGATCGCACTGCCAATACTGACGTGGGGACAACCGCCCTCGGCTGTCCGGCTCAGCAAAGCTGAGCAGGTTTTTTCGAGCCTGAACAACGCAACAAAAGAGCATTCGATGTCAGGCCTTCCAGCTTCGCTGGACTGGACAGCCGAGGGCGGCTATCCCCAACTGAACCGTGATAGCGAGCAATGGCGTGGTTACTTTGAAAGGCTCGTTCAACACGGTCGCGCGGGTTCAGCGATCGATGAAGGTCGGCGGTATTGGGTTGCGGCAGAGAGAGCCAAGACATTCCTGCAATTATTTCGTTCTGCCAGATTCGAGCAGAGCCTGGCGGAAGTCGAAAGCTCAGTTCCCTCTCGGGATGATGCTCTCCTGGCGATGATTACCGGCTGGATGCCGCATTTGGGGCCGACTACAACGGCGCAACTCGGAGAATTGCTCGGGCTTCCTTCATCCGAAATCGAAAGGGCTTTGCTGCGAATGGAAGCCAGCGGGACAGTGCTGCGAGGGAAGTTCACTGACGAAGAATCGCGGGCGGGGGCGCCCGCGCCACACGAATGGTGCGAACGGAGGTTGTTAGCTCGCATTCATCGAATGACGGTAGCAACGCTGCGTAAGCAGATCGAGCCTGTCACAGCCTCTCAGTTCATGCGCTGGTTGTTGCGCTGGCAGCACGTTGCTCCGGGGACGCAGGTCCAAGGTGAGCGCGCGACGCTGGATGTGCTGCGACAGTTGCAGGGCTTTGAAATTCCCGCCAACGCCTGGGAGCGACAGGTGCTGGGCCGGCGTATCGCAAACTACGACCCCAAGTGGCTCGACCAGCTTTGCCTCACCGGTGCGGTCGGTTGGGGACGCTTGTCTCCGCATCCCGCGACGCTGGAGGATTCCGCCGCCGGAAAACGTCGAGTAATTCCCACTAGTGTCGCTCCGGTCACATTCTTTGTGCGCGAAGAAGCCGATTGGATGAGCCCGCACGGCCCTGCGGCCGAGCAGCCGGAGGCGCGTGGGCTAAGCGAGGGTGCACGACGGGTGTTGGAGTTTTTGCGCCAGCGTGGGGCCTCGTTCTTTGCCGATATTGTGCGTGGAACTGGAAAGTTGAAGTCTGAAGTCGAAACTGCGCTGTGGGAACTGGTCGCGGGCGGATTAGTCACGGCGGATGGCTTCGACAACCTGCGCTCACTCATTGATCCCAAGCGGCGCGCCGGTCAAGGTAGCGGACGCAGCGCGCGTCCACGGCACAGCACCGGACGATGGGCATTGCTTCACACCGACGAGGCGGTCGAGCGCAATCGCGCCGTTGAAGCCACATGTTGGATGCTGCTAAAACGCTATGGCGTAGTCTTCCGCGATTTGCTGGCGCGAGAGACCAATCTGCCCAAGTGGCGTGAACTGCAGATGGCATTTCGACGTCTCGAGGATCGCGGTGAGATCCGCGGCGGCCGTTTCGTTGACGGATTCCTCGGCGAACAGTTCGCTCTTCCGGTGGCCGTGGAATCTCTGAGGGCAACACGCAATTTGAAGGCTACTGGAGAAGTAATCGCACTCTCCGCTGCGGATCCTTTAAATCTGGTCGGAATTCTAGTGCCAGGCGATCGTGTTCCATCGATCTCAGGAAGGAAGGTGGAGTTCCGGGACGGAGTCGCCGTGCCACAAGCTCTATCATCGCCTGGCCTGCTCGCCGCCAGTGGCTGATTTGAAGGCTGATTCTAAAATAAAGCCGGGAACCCGATGAGGGGTCCCTCGGGTTCCCGCTGAGCACCGCCTAGCGAAACATCTGAAAGCGCTTCCCCCGTCGCTTTTGCCAGGCTAGTCGTCACTCCTTGCTGATGCACGTGTGCGACCACCGCTTAACCTTATTGCCAAGAACCCCTGCTCCCCTCTAACGTATTGATTTCGGGCAAGCTGCGGTCGTGAGGGCGTAACGCCCGGCAAATGGCCCGTCGGCGGAAGTACTATCCGAATGGATAGTCGCCTATCCGTTCTGATAGTCGAACGATCCGATTCGGGATAAGCTTACTCACGAGTAAGTGTGTTAAACCTTTCTGGGCTCAGGCAGGGACTCTAAGTGAACCCAAGGCTTCAGGTACTCACGGGACCCTTAAAAGACTCGACTTTTGCGCTTCCCGAGGGCAAGCTTCCGGTCGGACGGGACCCATCCAATCTGCTCTCCATCAGCGATCCATCCATTTCGCGGCGGCACTGTGTGTTCAGCCGCAAGGACGGTGGCTATCAGGTCCGCGACCTTGATAGCCGGAACGGCACATTCGTGAACGGCGTGGCCATCAAAGAAAGCCCACTGCATGAGGGCGACCAGATTTCCGTGGGCGATTCTGTCTTTGTTTTCCTGGTCAAAGAGGACGAGGAAGGGCCTGCCTCGGGAACCGTGGAGTTCGAGGACAGTCAGGCTCACACCACTACTCAGCTTCGCCCCCAAGATGTGCTTTACCTGCAGCCGGACCGCATCCTGAGTGAACTTCCGGCAACGTCGCGCCTGGCACGAAACCTGAATGCGCTGCTCAAAGTTAGCCGGCTGGTGCATTCCATTCGCGACCTGGAACAGTTGCAGGCACAAATTTTGGATCTGGTTTTTGAAGTGGCCCCGGCAGAGCGCGGTGCGATTCTGCTGGATGGGAAAGGCGGCGACCAGTTCGCCTCGGTTTTTGCCCGCCATCGTGTGTCGCGAGCGCCCGACCCCGTGCGGGTGAGCCGCACTATTGCGCGCAAGGTACTTGAGCAAGGAGTAGCCATTCTGGGAGCAGACGTGCCGCACAGCGGGGGATTCAGGGGAGTCGAAAGCCTGGTCATTGCAAATGTCCGCTCGCTGCTGTGCGTTCCCATGGTGATTTTTCAAAGAGTGATTGGCTGCATCTACGTGGACACAACCACTAGCGCAGCGCGCTTCGATAAGGATCACTTGGAGCTAGTGGCGGCCATCGCCGGTATTTCTGCCGTGGCCCTGGAAAATGCGCGCCGCCTGCAATGGCTGGAGCAGGAAAACCTGCGGTTGACCACGGAAGTGAACGTCGATCACAACATGGTAGGGGAAAGCGCTGCCATGAAGGAGGTTTATCAGTTCTTATCTCGAGTGGCTCCGACAGATTCAACAGTCCTGATCGAAGGGGAGAGTGGAACCGGCAAAGAACTGGTAGCGCGGGCGGTGCATCGCAATAGTCCGCGATCGAGCAAGTCCTTCATCGCTATTAACTGCGCGGCCATCCCCGAGGGCTTGCTGGAGAGCGAATTGTTTGGCCACGAACGCGGCGCATTCACCGGCGCGGTGACACAAAAGAAAGGCCGCCTGGAAATGGCGGACGGAGGCGTGGTCTTTCTGGACGAGATTGGCGAACTGGCGCCCGCGCTGCAAGTCAAACTGCTGCGCGTACTGCAGGAACGCGAGTTTGAACGAGTGGGCGGCAATCGTCCGATTTCGCTCGACATTCGGTTGATCGCAGCGACCAATAAAGAACTGAAAGAAGCGGTAAAGACCGGTTGCTTCCGCCAGGATCTTTATTATCGTTTGAATGTTGTGTCCCTGGTGATGCCGCCGCTGCGGGAACGCCGCGAGGACATCCCCATGCTCGCCGACTATTTTGTGGTCAAGTCCAGTTCCCGCTGCAAGTTGAAGGCCAAGCACATATCTCCGGAGGCTATGGCATGCCTTGTCAATTACGAGTGGCCGGGAAATGTGCGAGAACTGGAGAACGCGGTCGAGCGCGCCCTGGTTCTAGCCTGGTCAGACGTCATTCGTCCCGAGGACCTGCCGGAGTCTATTCTGGAGAGGGATCTGCGTCCCAGCGATTCGGCGAAGTATCACGGTGCACTGAAGGAGCTAAAGAAGGAGCTCATTCTGGGCGCGCTGGGGGAAGCACAAGGCAATTATACGGAAGCGGCGCGACTTCTAGGCGTGCACGCAAATTACTTGCATCGTCTGATCCGAAATTTGGGTTTGAAAGATTCGGCTCGCTCCCTCCCTGGGCCGCGCAGCGGGTTGGGAAAAATTTCTGGCAGTCGTCCGTAAGCAAGTCCGGGAGCCGGCCCCGCGTCCCTGACTCATGGAGACTTCAATGCGAGAAGGGTCTCCGGATTCAGGTAGATTCCCTGCCAGCGAACCGCGACGTGCAAATGAGGTCCAGTGGCCCTCCCGGTCCCTCCGCTTAGACCGATTTCCTGGCTTCGCGCTACGCGTTCACCTTCCTTCACCTTGATCTCTGATAGGTGCAGATAGAGCGTCAGTACTCCCTGTCCATGGTCCAGTACCACGCAATCGCCCTCAAAGAAAAGCGGGCGGGCCAGAAGAACGGTCCCAGCATTAAGGGCGGAAACCGGCGTGCCCTGAGGGACGGCGTAGTCGAGTCCCTGGTGCATGCTTTGCACTTTTCCATTGAAGGTGCGGCGGGTGCCAAAGACATCGGAAATGGGCGCACTGACCGGCGGCTGGAATTTCCCGGACCACTCGCGCTCGGGATCAACGCGACGGAATACATCCTGTTTGAGTGTCTTCTCTTGATTAATGCGCTCCAGTTGCTCTGGGCTGGGCTCGGTAAATTGCTTGGCAACGCTCACTGCAATGCTCGGATATTTCGCGGCGCGGACGCGAACTTTTTGTTCGAAGGAAATTTCCGTACCTGCTGCACTGGTTCCCTTCAATGTCAGCACATATGTGCCGGGTTGGATCTCCAGGCTGATGCCCGCGATCCCGTACCAGCTCTTCTTACTCGCGTCAAAATCGAAGAAGACTTCACGATCGAACCACCTCCCCGAGAGAGATTCTAGGCGCGCTGGCGGATTGACCTGAAACACGACCGGCGCTCCGTTGACCAGCAGCGCCGGCTGCCAGCGGACCGACCATGATTTGGCGGCGCGGTTCCTGGGAGCTGTGGGCTTGGCGTCGTTGGCTGCGGCAAAGCCTGCCAGCAACAATGAAAGCAATAAGGTGAGGTTCCTGCGCATGGCTTGTCTAAGCTGTTGGCGCGGCGTTCTCTCCACAGAGATGAGCCTAGCACTGCTAGCATAGCTCGGGAGCTATAATCGGTAGCCTGATTAACCCAAAGCCCAAGTAGCACCATCTCCTCCAGCGGAACCGAAGCGCTGGTACCAAACTCTGGCCGCACCGATAAGATTACTGTCTTCTCCGAGGGAAGCCAGGACCAACTCTGTCTTCTCATGGGGAACGAAGCGGCAGCTCCCCGCAATCACTCTGCGGATGCCATCAAGAAAGAGAACGGAGCTTTTCATGACACTGCCGCCCAACACAATCGCGTCCGGAACGAACATGGTGACCAGATTGGCGAGACCCAAGCCAAGATAGTGACCTTCGCGTTGGACGGCGCGCTGCGCCCAGTCGTCGCCATCGCATGCCAGTTCGCAGATTCGCTTGGCGGTCAGTTCAGCACGGTACGGATAGTCTGGGGGAGCATTACTTTCCAGCCAACTGACCATTGCCGGACCAGCCGCCAAGGATTCCCAGCATCCCCGAAAACCGCATACGCAAAGCGGGCTGGAAGCATCGATGACATGATGACCAATTTCAGGATGGGCCTGGTCCGCTCCGCGGTAGACGCGGCCGTCGAGGACAACGCCGACTCCAATGCCGGTCCCGACGGTTACATAAATCAGCCGCGACTTGTTTTTTCCCGATCCCCAACCGGCTTCGCCGAGGGCCGCGGCATTAGCATCGTTTTCCATCGCGGCGGGCACGCCGAATATCTTTTTCAGGTCTGTGACAGGGTTTTGCCCGCGCCAATGGGGAAAGAAGCTGACGTCGCCGATTTCGCCGGTGGACGGATACACCGGGCCCGTCGACCCAACTCCAATTCCTTCGAGCTTTGCTCCAGTTTTGGCTACGGCCCTTCTCAACATGTCCACCGTACGATCGAGCGCGCTCTGGTAGGGCCCGTCGCCTTCTGTCGCAGACTCCAAACGGAATAACACCTCACCGTCCGAATTCACGATCCCAACCGCAATCTTCGTCCCGCCAATATCGATTGCACCGACCACGCGCCTCCGAAATGTTGCTCTCTTATGTTTTACTTCCACTCCCACAATCGTATGGACTGACTTCCATATTGGGGTTGGACACTCACTCGGACAAAATACTCCCAGAGTGGCAATGGTCATGCGACCGACGGCTGCAAATTACGCTGCGGGCGGCTGAACTTCGCGCAGCCGCCGTTCGAGGAATCGCCGCTCACTGTCGTTAGTGACCAGCGCGAGAGCGCGCCCATACGCCTTAGCCGCTTCATCTGAGGATCCCAGGCGCCGCAGCAAGTCGGCGCGCGCGGCGTGCAGGAGATAATAGGCGTCGAGATCGCCCGCAGCGGCGAGAGCATTAATGAGCGCGAGAGCAGGCTGGGGGCCGTCTGCCATGGCTATTGCTACCGCACGGTTCAGCGCGACGATGGGAGACGGCTGCGCACGTTCCAGAAGGTCGTAGAGCTGGACGATCTGGGACCAATCCGTATCCTCCTGGCGTGCCGCCCGACAATGCAATGCTGCAATCGCCGCCTGCAGCGCGAATGGACCGGGCCCGTTCTGAAGGGCTTCTTCGACAAGCGGCAACGCCTCGGCAATTTGCGACTGCTTCCACAGACTGCGGTCCTGCTCTTCGAGAACCACGAGATCCCCGGCTTCATCAAGGCGGGCGTCGCGCCGAGCGTCGTGCAGGAGCATGAGCGCGACCAGGCCTGTCACTTCCGGCGGAGCCTGCGGCGCCATCAGAGTCCTGACCAGGCGTCCCAGGCGGATCGCTTCGGCGCAGAGATCGGTCCTCACCAGGGGGACGCCGCGGGTGGCCGCATAGCCTTCATTGAACACGAGATAGATAACCGTCAGCACGGCCTCAAGCCGCTCGGCCATGTCGCTCTTCTCAGGTACGACATACGGAATGCCGGCGTCGTGAATCTTGCGCTTGGCGCGCACCAACCGTTGCGCCATGGTTGTCGTCGGCACGAGGAACGCCCGCGCGATCTCGTCCGTCTCCAGGCCGCACAGCGTGCGGAGGGTCAGCGCCACTTGCGCCTCCAAGGCCAGGGCTGGGTGGCAACAAGTGAAAATCAAGCGAAGCCGATCGTCGGGAATTTCGTCTATATCGTAATCTGGGTCTTCGCTAGTCGGACCCAACTCATTGACGGCGTACGACTCAAGCTTTTCCGCCAAGCGGGTTTGGCGGCGGAGCCGGTCGATGGCCTTGTGACGGGCGGTCTGGATGATCCAGGCGCGGGGGAACTCGGGGATACCGGAAGTCCGCCATTGGTCGACAGCGGCGGTAAATGCTTCTTGCGCAGACTCTTCGGCCAAATCAAAGTCGCCGACCAGCCCAATCAGGGTAGCGACGATGCGGCCCCAATCGGAGCGGTAAACTGCTTCAACGGTGGCGGTTGCGTCAGCAGACATACCCGATTGTAAATATTTTCTGACCGGGGTGTCGATCTGGGCGGTCGCCGTTCGACCAATGGATGAGGACGTGGATGATGAAATACATGCTGCTGATTTATTTGGATGAGCTGGCCTTAAGCCAGACCGAACGGGAGCAGTGTTATCAGGAATCGGCCCAATACGCTCACGAGCTCAATGCGAAAGGAAAGTATCTGGCGACGGCGCCCCTGCACCCTACCTCAACCGCCACCAGCGTGCGGATTCGCGACGGCAAGCGTCTGGTGACCGACGGTCCCTTCGCAGAGACACGCGAGCAGCTCGGTGGGTACTTCCTGATCAATGCCAAGGATCTCGACGAGGCGATCGGCATCGCCTCGCATATCCCCGCCGGTCGTTGGGGCACGGTAGAGATCCGTCCAGTGATCGAAGTGGACAACCTGCCCCAGACAAGTCTGGCCAAGTAGCAGCATCACAAATTTACATTACGAGTGAGATATCATGCAAAAACTCAGCACCTGCCTCTGGTTCGACGGAAAAGCGGAGGAGGCGATGAATTTCTACACCTCCATTTTCAAGAATTCGAAGAAGGGCAAAATCAGCCGCTACGGCGACGGAGCCCCTTTTCCAAAAGGCACGGTGATGGTCGCTACCTTCGAACTCCTGGGGCACGATTTTATGGCGTTGAACGGCGGCCCGCAGTTCACTTTTTCTCCCGCCATCTCGTTCGTTGTGAACTGTGAGACCCAGGAAGAAGTGGATGTGTTCTGGGAAAAACTCTCCGCTGGCGGAGAAAAAGTGCAGTGCGGCTGGCTGAAAGACAAATATGGCGTGTCGTGGCAGATTGTCCCCACGATTTTGGCCCAGCTGATGTCAGACAAAGACGCCGCCAAGACGCAAAGAGTGATGCAAGCCTTGATGCAGATGAAAAAGCTGGACATCCAAAAATTGCAGGACGCCTACGATAGAAAATAATTTTGGCCCGCCTGTCGATATGGATAGCTCTTGTTCGACTTACTAGCAGAGAGAAAGCTTAAGACTGCAATCCAAAAAGGAGCGATGTAATGCGATACATGATGATTGTGAAAGCGACCAAGGACTCCGAAGCCGGCGCCCCTCCGAACCCTGAGCTGATGGCTGCCATCGCGAAACTGGCCGAGGACGCAAGCAAGCGCGGCGTGATGGTAGGCGCCGGAGGGCTCCAGCCGAGCTCGCGGGGAACCCGCATCCGCGTGTCAGGCGGAAAAACATCCGTCATCGACGGCCCCTTTGCTGAGACGAAGGAACTGGTCGGCGGCTACGCAATTTTCGATCTGAAATCGAAAGAAGAGGCGATCCAGATGGGGACTCACTTTATGCAGATCCACGGCGACATCCTTGGACCGTCCTACGAGGGGGAGCTCGAAATTCGCCCGATGTTCGTTGACGGCGAATGCCCCGAAACAGGAGTAAGGGCCGGAGCTATGAGTTCAACCAACTGATTAGGGGAAATACACTATGCAATTCAATTCTTATCTTCACTTCAACGGGCAATGCGAAGAAGCCTTTAAGTTCTATGAGAAATGCCTCGGCGGCAAAATTGACGGCTTGTTTCGTTACGAGGCCGCTCCGGGAGTGGAGGGGCAGAGAGTGCCCCCCGACTGGCGCAACAAGATCATGCATGCTCGCATGACCGTGGGCGACCAGGTCTTGATGGGTATGGACGCACCTTCCGAGCGCTTCCACAAACCACAAGGTTTCCACGTGAACATCGCTGCAAACGACCTAGCCCAGGGAAAGAAAATCTTCGATGCGTTGTCAGAGAAAAGCAACGTCGTCATGCCCTTTGGGCGGACGTTCTGGGCGGCAGGTTTTGGCATGTTCACAGATCGCTTCGGCATTCCGTGGATGGTCAACTGCGAGCAAGCTGCGTAACGCTTCGTTTCGGCATTCCGGGGCGTATTCAAAATCCAGCTGGCAATATTTTGTCTGTGCTCGAACAAAAGTAACCGGATTAGCGGACAAGGCCTTAGTGGTATTCAAGTCATAAAAAAAAACAACAAGGAGATGAACAATCATGGCAACAACACCTACACACGAACAGGCACAACTTCACTTGCAGGTCTATGAACAGCGGCGCGAAGCCCGACTGCGCCAGGCACGTGACTGGTTCTTCAAGAACTGTTTTGCGGACAACTGGAACGATGCGATGCGGATCGCTGCTCCAGGAACAGAAGGTGGCACTAACTTCATGATGGTAGTCGGCTATTGGGAGCAAGCCTGCGCGTTGCTGAACTATGGCCTGCTGCACGATGATCTGTTCTTCGAAACCAGTGGCGAATTCTTTGGCGTCTGGGAACGAATCAAGCCGACCATTGCCGAAGGACGGGAACATTGGGCCAACAAACAATTCCTTGTCAATCTGGAAAAAGCCGCACAACGTTTTGAGACTTGGATGGAAAAACGCTCCCCGGGCCACATCGCCAAAATGCGCGAGTTCATGAAACAGATGCGGCCTCAGCAGGAAAAAGCCGCCTAAAGCCTGATCCGGGTACGAGTACAGCGAGCGAGCCTGTAACCGCGGGTTGCGGCGCAGGTTCGTATTGAGCGACATCCCACACTCGACGGAAAATTCCCCGATTCGGAATCCCATACATAGGGACAATCAATGAAAGCGAAGATGGCGGCGACAATCGCATTGGTAGCTTTCGCACTGGTTGTCGTGCTAGGCGGGTGGTGGCAGGCACGAGCACACGACGTAAAAGTGCCACATCCGAGCATGACCCCAATTGATCAGTACCTCATCGCGGATCGAGACGCCGAGATAGCCCTGGCACGTAGCGCGGCGACGGATGCGCACTGACAGCCCCAGATCTACGCCAGATGAACATCAAACAGCGCCAGCCAATATTGAAGGGATTGCATGGCAAAGCCGCACAGGATAAGTCCGATACCGAAGGCCCCGAGCCGTCGCTCCGGAAGGTTATCGGCATAGTACTCAATATATGGATTCACCGCCGCCCCGACTCCGGTGACGATGCCAGTTACCAGTCCTACGCGAATGGCAAAAGACCAGGCATGGTCAATGTGATGAACGAAGGCGCTGCAGACAAGCGCGGTAGCTATGTAGCCTATGGTGCGGACAACCGTGCCCCAGAACTGGCGCCGCGTAAGCCGTGGCCGGCGAGAGGCTACGTAGTCAATGTCCGGACGCATGCCGCGAGAATAGGCAACTACCTGGCCAAGTGTAACGAGAATGGCAAATGCAATTGCGAATTGAAGGCCCAGCGTGCGATAAAGTCCTGCGGCGAAACCCAACCCTCGGATCGCGGAAAACACTCCCTCCCAGAACAGGGAGTGGTGGTCCAGTGCACGCGCGGTTCGATTGAGTTCGATGGCAATAGTGATACCGGCGGTAATGCCGGCGGTAAGACCAAAGAAGAGACCAAGGCCAATGCCGTACCCAACTCCGAAGACGATCGAATACGTCACCGCGCGGGTAAGCAGTCGCAACGGCCCGTGTTGGCCGCCCAGCAAGTCATACGCCAGATACAAGCTTCCGAGCACATCCAGACAAGTGCCGGTAATGCTGATCGCTGCGACGGTGTGGTGGTCCATCGGATAGATTGTAGAGGCAATGCTTTAATGCGCAGGTGTCCGACTTTATTCGTCATTGCAATTCTGTGTCTGAGTGGATGCACGCGGAAAGGAGCAACTCTGGAGAGCTCATCTGAGCTGGAACATGCTATCGCCACTCTTCGCACCGCGTATGCGGCATTCAACCGGGGTGATATTGAGGCAGCAGTGCAATCACTGGACGCGCAGATCGAATGGACAGAACCGCCAGAATTTCCCGGCGGCGGCACGTATCACGGACGTGAAGGTGCAAAACAATACCTGGCACAATCACGGGCCGCCTGGGCAGAAGTTATCAGCGAACCGGTGCAATTCATCCCTGCCGGCGACCGGTTCGTGGTGTTTGTTCACGCCCGAGTGCGTCCCAAGGACAGCCGTGAGTGGCAAGAGGTGAATCTCGCCGATGTCTATACATTTCGTGGCGGAAAAGCGGTGTCGATGCGGGCCTTCGCCGACCGGCAAGAAGCGTTGTGCTGGGTCGGAGTTGAAAACGCAGACCAGAAAAAACACCCAGAGCAATCGAAGTGAAATTTAAGAGGAAGCGAACGAACTGTAAGGAGGAGGAATCAATGAGCAAAGTACGCGTTCTAGTCGGTACCCACAAAGGTGCATTCATCCTCACATCGGACGGCAAGCGCGAGAAATGGGATGTCAGTGGCCCGCATTTTGCCGGCTGGGAGCTTTACCACCTCAAAGGCTCGCCTGCTGATCCTAATCGCCTCTACGCCTCGCAAACGAGCGGCTGGTTCGGGCAGATTATCCAGCGCTCAGACGATGGTGGCAAGACATGGCATCAACCTGGAGCGCCACCCGGAGAACCGCCCGCCCCAGGTCCTCCGCAGGCCGCAAGCAACAAGTTTGTTTACGACGCCTCCCCCGAAACCGGTAAGCCGCTCACCACGCATCAGTGGTATGACGGCACGCAACATCCTTGGGAGTTCAAGCGGGTGTGGCATCTCGAGCCTTCGCTGACCGACCCGGACACGGTTTACGCCGGGGTAGAGGACGCCGCCATCTTCCGCTCGACTGATGGCGGCGAGAACTGGAAGGAACTCTCCGGACTGCGTGGCCACGGCACGGGGCCCAAGTGGCAGCCGGGCGCGGGCGGCATGTGCCTGCATACGATCATTCTTGATCCAAGCAATCCCCAGCGAATGTACATTGCGATTTCGGCCGCGGGAGCTTTCCGCACCGACGATGGTGGCAAGAACTGGAAGCCGATCAACCGCGGACTCTACTCCCAGTACATCCCGGAGCCGAGGGGCGAGGTCGGCCACTGTGTTCATCACGTGGCCATGCACCCCAAGCGGCCTGGTGTCTTGTTCATGCAAAAACATTGGGACGTCATGCGCAGCGACGACGCCGGCGACTCCTGGAAAGAAGTCAGCGGGAATTTGCCGACCGATTTCGGATTCGTGATTGACGTTCACGCCCACGAACCTGAAACGATTTACGTAGTGCCCATCAAGAGTGACGGGGAGCACTATCCGCCCGATGGAAAGCTGCGCGTCTACCGAAGCAAGACGGGCGGAAACGAGTGGGAGGCGCTCACCAAAGGTCTTCCGCAAGGGGACTGTTACGTGAACGTACTGCGCGACGCCATGGCTGTCGACTCGTTGGATAAGTGCGGCATTTATTTCGGCACCACCGGCGGACAGGTGTACGCCTCCGCCGATGCCGGAGATAGCTGGAATCCTATCGTGCGCGATTTGCCAGCCGTGCTTTCGGTCGAGGTGCAGACACTAGGATGAGATCCTGTGGGATTGTGCGGGGCGGACGCCCTCGCCCGCCTGTTTTGGCTTTGGAAGGGCACGGCTTTAGCCGTGCCGCCAATACTCCTTATAGCTGTCATTCCGAGGCGTCCGTAGCCGCGCGCCTGCGCGGCAAGGACGAGTGAGGAATCTGGGGTCTTACGCTCTCGGTTCATTACATGTTCGCTTTTCTTACAAATGAGATTCGTGTTAGCAGAGTCTTAGGGCGCGCTCAAAGTTGCCACGACGAGATTCCGCGGCGTTACGGCGCATTTTCCAAAGATGGACGCCTCCCTGACAGTTGCGCCGGATGGGCGCGAAGGGCCAATATGACACGAATATGGCACGGCTGAAGCCGTGCCCTTCCACAAACTTATGAACTTCCCAAAAATAAAAGTCGAGCTGAGATGAGCAGAATCTAAATTCTCGCTACGCTGTTGCAACCCGATCTGCTCATCGAGGCAAGAACCGGTGCCGATTACAACGAAAAAGACCGCGACTTCTAACGAAAAAGTCGAGCTGTACGATAAGCTGATTGCGATCATCCCCAAGCTTGAACGCAGGGGCGATGCCAATCCTTACACCGCAATGAATGGCAACATGTTCACTCTTCTCCATCAGTCAAGCACCTTGGCTATCCGGCTTCCTGAGGACAAGCGGCAGGAGTTTCTGAAGAAATACAAGATGAAGCTCTTCGAGGCCTATGGTGCTGTGATGAAGGAATACGTAACGGTTCCTGACGCGCTGTTGAAAAATACGAAGGAGTTGAAGAAGTATCTCGAGTTCAGCTACGAATACGCTAAGACATTGAAGCCGAAGCCGAGCAGGAAGAAATCCAGATCATGATCCGCGTCATACTCCCGCCACATCTACGAACCCTGGCACACGTCGGGAGCGAGGTAACGCTCGACGTTGCAGCTCCCGTCACGCAGCGGTCGGTCCTCGATGCGTTAGAGGCCCACTACCCGATGCTGCGTGGGACGATCCGCGACCACGTCACACAACAGCGCCGACCGTTCTTGCGCTTCTTCGCCTGCGAAGAAGATCTGTCCCATGAATCACCGGACGCCCCGTTTCCCGACGCCGTCGTGTCAGGAAAGGAGCCGCTTGTCATCCTGGGCGCGATTGCGGGCGGCTAGCCTGACCACGCGAGGAAAAAATTAACGCTCAGAAAACTTCATCGCAACCGTTTTTTGGAGCAGTAGAGTTCTCCTGGTTCGATGGATATCCGAGAGCTCTCCGTCGACCGGCTCAAGATCAAAGACGTGATCGTGGCAGACGGTCTCAAACTACCGGTGGATAGCACTCCACTACTCGCCGACCTTCGCGAAGGAGCTTGAGCTGCACAACGGAGAAGAAAGAGAGTATCTAAGACAAGATCTGGTGGACCTGGTCGGGATCGAACCGACGACCTCTTCCATGCCATGGAAGCGCGCTCCCAGCTGCGCCACAGGCCCCAAAACGAACGACCGAATCGAGCTTCAGCAATTCTCGCCTACCTGTTCTGGATAGTCAAACCCCTGGCGGCTGGACGCCATCCATACTTGGTACTCCGATGCCATGCACGACGCCTATTTTGCGGTGGGCATGTGTCGTGGCCGCCATTTTGCGAAAGCAAGGAAAGTTAAGTATGCTGGGTAACAGTTCACAACCAACTCAATGAACCGAAGCCGGATGCACAGCGTACGATGTTTGTCCTCGCTGCCACTGCTGATCGCGATGGCGGCCGCTCAGGGGACATCTTCCACTCCGTCCATAACGCCCATCCCCTATTCTTCGGTCAGCGAACTCAACATGCTGCTCTCCCAACTGGAGCAGTCGGCGCAAGCTGCGCAGCGCGATCTCGCGAAGCTGCGAATCGAGCGAT
This sequence comes from uncultured Acidobacteriota bacterium, assembly GCA_963696025.1. Lineage (GTDB taxonomy): Bacteria > Acidobacteriota > Terriglobia > Terriglobales > Acidobacteriaceae > JABCYV01. The sequence goes on along the minus strand of CAVOII010000006.1, from coordinate 15,977 downwards.
GGAAGGCAGATTCGGGCACCAAGCGACAGACCGCGGCGAACGTTGAATCCATCCAGCGCAATTTGCAACAAGCGCTGCCCCAGATGATCAGCGAACTGCGCAGCTCTCCGGAAAACCTGACCTCGACCTTCAAGCTCTATCGCAACCTCGACGCGCTTTACGATGTCTTTGGCTCGGTAGTCGAGAATGCGGGCGCCTTTGGATCGAAAGATGAGTTTCAATCGCTGGAAAATGACATGACTGCGCTGGAGCGGTCCCGCCGATCATTCGCCGAGCGCATGGAAACTCTGGCTGGCTCAAAGGAAACTGAACTCACGCATCTTCGCACCGCGCTTCAGCATGCGCAAACGGCATTAGAAACACAACCCCCGAAGAAAATAGTTGTCGACGACACTCAACCGCCGCCAAAACCGGCGAAGAAAAAACCGCCTGCCAAGAGTAATGTGCCGAAGCCTCCTCCCGTCACCACCCCGCCCGCTCAGCCTCCCCCGCAATCTCCGCCGCAGTAGGACAGTCCTGGCCGATCCAAAACTTAACCCGTTGAAAACACAAACAGGTTGTCTTTGTGGAACTCCCATGCCCTCCCCGGAGTCTATGTAAACAAGGCCTTGGTCAGCTTAGGATCCAGGCCAGGCACGTAACACAATTTTTCGGTCAGACGGGCGGTCCGAAAGAACCTATAATTGGAGGTGACGCCATGAAAGTGATGGCGGGAGCGATCACCTTGGGTGAACTGGCGGGAGCGATAGGAATTCGGACCCACGAGTCCGCAATCGTGGCGGAACTGAAGGCCGGGTCGGAGGAAGCATACGCCTGGTTGATTGGCGAGTTCCATCAGCCGATCCATAGCCTGGTTTATCGGGTCGTAGCGGATCCGGCCGATGCCGCGGATACCACACAAGAGGTTTTTTTGAAGGTCTTCCGCGGAATGAAGCATTTTCACGGCCAGTCCAGTTTGAAGACCTGGATTTACAGAATTGCGTTGCATGAGGCGTCCAACCGGCGGCGTTGGTGGTTCCGGCACAAGGCGCGGGAGACGCCGATCGAACCTGCCCAAATGGATGGCGATCTGAGCGCGCCTGCGGTCATGGACGCGATGGTCGACGCAAGACAATCGCCTTTCGAGAGTGTGCTTCACGAGGAAGTTCGAGTGCGAGTTGAAGAAGAGCTGCGGCGAGTTCCTGAGCCTTACCGAACTACGGTCATTCTGCGTGATCTGGAGGAGATGACGTACGAGGAAATCGCGGAGATCACGGAAGTCTCACTAGGTACGGTTAAATCGCGGTTGACGCGGGGACGAGCGGCGCTCAAGCAACGTCTCGTCGGGTATGTGCTCGAGGTTGGTCCTCAACTGGGTCTTGAGTCGCCAGAGGAATGCGAGTCTCCGGGGAAATACGAATCGAAGTACGGAGGTAAGAGCGAAATCAGAGTCGAAACGAAGGTCGAAGCAGTCTCTCAGGTTTCTTAGGATGGCAGGTGAAGTTGAGGTGACACGATGAAGTGTGCCCATGCCAAGTCGATGTTCTCGCCCTATCTGGATGGCGCGGTCACAGGTAGGCAGATGCGGGACTTGGGCCAGCATCTGGAGAGCTGTGCTGGTTGCCGCCAGGAATACGATTCGCTTCGCAAGACGCAGCAGTTGCTGATCAAGGTGGGCCGGCGAAGGGCGCCCAGCGATCTGGCTTTGAAGCTTCGCGTGGCGATCTCCCATGAGGTCGCGCAATCCAAGCGTCCTCGCGTGAACGGCCTGATGGTTCGACTGGAGAACACGCTCAACGCGTTCATGGTTCCGGCGACTGCTGGCTTAGGGACCGCAGTCATTACCTTTTTGCTCCTGATGGGTTTCCTGGCGCCTTTACAGGCCGACAATCCGGATGTTCCTTTGATGCTGTACACGGCGCCGCAACTGCAGCAGTCCGCCTTCGGAGCCGCACTGGATTCGATCAATGATTCGCTGGTCATTGAGGCCTATGTGGACTCGAGAGGGCGGGTGCAAGACTACCGCATTTTGTCGAATCCTAACGACGCCACAGCAGTGCTGCCGCAAGTCAAGAACATGCTCATCTTTACCACGTTCCGTCCGGCGACCTCGATGGGCAGGCCCACGCCGGGGCGGGCCGTGCTGTCGTTTTCCAAGATAAGCGTGAAGGGATAAGAACAGCTTTCAGCTCTTGGCTTTTAGATTTTTACCTTTTGGTTCTTGTTTCCTGGCATTCGCGCGCAGGATAATGGACGCAAGCGACTTGGCTAAGAGCTAAGTGCCAATGGCTAAGAGCTAAGTGCCAATGGCTAAGAGCTAAGTGCCAATGGCTAAGAGCTAAGTGCCAATGGCTAAGAGCTTCTTCAGTTTGACCCTCCGCCAAGAAGCCCTTAGACTAGCGTATAGTCTGCGTTCCTTCCCAGCCTGCAGGAGGTTTCCTGGGTTTTCAGTTTCGAAACACGCTTTGCGTCGCTTTGTTGTTGGTGCTGGCAGAACTGTCTTCGGCAGAAGAGCAGCCGAAAGTTGTTTTGGATACGAGTGAGACGCTGTTTACGGTGCTGACCGCCATCAATAGTTGTGGCTATGATCAGGAACTGAGCGTCTCGGATCCGCTGCGGGCGCAAATTCGTACAGAGGTAGCCAAAACCATTCAACAATCCGTGGAGGCGCAGGAAATCACTAAGGCAATGTGCCGGTTCTACGACGACCATCGGCAGCCAGACGCTTCGCGCCTGCTGGCACAATACGAGTCGCTAGCGCTCTATCTGAGCTCGCCGCCAGGGCTAGCGCCCAAAGTTAAACAGGCTGACCTTCCTCCGGATGCCGGCTACCTGCTGGGGATTGTGCCTCTACTGCAGAAGTTCTACGAGAAAGCGGGATTGCATTCCACATGGCAGCGCAACCGCCAGGCCTATTCCGCGTTGACTGAGCGGTATCATGGGCCACTCGCCAAAGTGTTGTTCGACACGGAGGTCTATCTCAAGTTGCCGTCGGCGGGCTACCTGGGCCGGCAGTTCACGGTCTATATCGATCCTATGGGTGCGCCCGGTCAAACCAACGCCCGCAATTATGGTTCAGACTATTATGTCGTGATCTCCCCGGGGACTGGTTCGTCGCTGAAGATGCAGCAGATCCGGCACACTTATCTTCATTACCTGCTGGATCCGCTTGCCTTAAAGTATCCCGCGACCATGAAGCGGCTGGAGCCATTGCTGGCCTCGGTAAAAACCGCTCCGATGGATCAAAGCTTTAAGAGTGATGTCTCGCTTCTCGTGACCGAGTGTCTGATCCGAGCGGTCGAAGCGCGCACGGCACGCCCCACGGCGTCCGAAGATCAACGAGAAGAAGCGGTCGACAATTCCGTGCAACAAGGTTTTTTATTGACAACCTACTTCTACCAGGCCCTGGCGGCATTTGAGAAGGACCCGGTTGGCCTGCGCAACGCCTACGCCGAGCTCATAAGCAACATCGAGCTGAATCGCGAAGAAAAGCGGGCGGCGCGGATTCAATTTGCCGACAAGGCGGACCCGGAGCTGTTACACATTTCGCGGCCGATGGAGGGTAAACTGCTCATCACCGCTGAGCAGCGACTCTCTGCTGGGGACGCTGACAGCGCCCAGAAGCTGGCTCAAGAAGCGCTAGACGAGAAAACCGAGGATCCTGGCCGAGCGCTCTTCATTTTGGCTCAAGTTGCTACTGCGAACCGTAAGATTGATGACGCTCGGAACTATTTTCAACAGGCTTTGGAGGTTGCGCACGAACCCAAAGTGGTTGCCTGGTCGCATATCTATCTGGGACGCATATTCGACCTGCAGGAGAACCGCGCGGGCGCGATTGATCACTACAGAGCGGCGCTGAGCGCGGGCGCGTCTTTGCCTGAGGCCAAAGCCGCGGCGGAACGAGGACTACACCAGCCCTATGAGCCGCATAGTCATGCGCAATAAGATAGCGGTGTGCGAAGAAAGCTAATAATCTGTTATTCCCGGATGTGACCAAGGAGAGAGCATGAGGCGAGCAGTGATGGTAGGGACGGTGCTGGCACTGGCCACTTTTGTGTTTGCCGAGCCACAGGCGCCAGCCACGCAGAATCAACCGGCGGCGCAATCGGGCACGGCGCAGCAGGGTGCGGCCCCGCCGGCTCCGCCCCAGGGAAAGCGTCCGCCACAGGCCAAAACCCAGCCTGAATACGACGCTTTCAACGCGGCTGTAGCCAACCAAAACAATCCCGCCGCCATTGAAAAAGCGGCCAACGACTTCGCCGCTAAGTTCCCAGATAGCGAATTGCGCGTCATTCTTTACCGTACCGCCATGCATAGCTTTCAGAGTGCGAACAATGCCGACAAGATGATGGAGATGGGTCGCGCCGTGCTCAAGATCGATCCTGATGATCCCGAGGCGCTGGTAGGAGTGGCACAGGTTCTGGCGGAGCGCACCCGCGACACCGATCTCGACAAAGACCAGCGCTTGGATGAGGCCATGAAACTGGCGCAGCGGTCGATTGAAACCGTAGACACCGACGTGGCCGTCCCGGCGGGAACACCTCAAGAAAAAATCGATGCCTACAAGGGATTTCTGCGGTCTAGCGCTTACTCGATTATGGGTGCGCTGCAGTTTAAGAAAGAAAAATTTGCTGACGCGGAGGGTTACCTTCGCAAATCCATCGATGCCTACCCTGCCCAACCCGATCCAGTCGTTGTACTACGTTTGGCGCTGTGCCTGGATAAGCAGGATAAGTACCCGGAGGCGCTCAAGTATGCCAACCAGGCGCTCGAGCTGGCGAAAGACAATCCCACGCTCAGCCAGTTGGCCAGCAACGAGAGGGATCGGCTAACGCAACTGACGAGCGGCGGCTCCGCTCCCGCTGCCAAACCCGCGACTCCGCCCAAGAATTGAATTAAGTATTGTTCCCCATACGGGTGGCAAGCTGCACGCCAGGTCGCGATCGATTGCGAAGCGGCGGAAGACGATGCTTCGCCCGTTCCCTGCGTTGTTCTGTCTTTCGCGCAGTCTTCCGGATGATGACGCTCACATCGTGAAGCCAAGAGACATTGCGAGATTGGAAGAGGCCTTGGGATACAGCTTCGCGCGCCCAGAACTTATTCAACAAGCGTTAACTCATACTTCCCAGGCGCGAGAGTTGGAGGCGCTCCAGGCGCCTGAGCGCCGTCCGGTGGCCGACAATGAGCAACTCGAGTTCCTGGGAGACGCGGTCCTGGGATTCATCACGACCGAAGAATTATTCCATCGCTTTCCGCACTTCCGGGAAGGTGAGCTGTCCAAATTGCGGGCCCACCTGGTAAGCGAGAAGCATCTAATTCGGGTAGCCCAGGAATTGCAGCTGGGGCACTATCTACACTTGGGTCGGGGCGAAGAGAAGAGCGGAGGCCGAAACAAGACTGCGCTACTCGTGGACGCCCTGGAAGCGGTCCTGGCCGCGATGTACCTTGATGGCGGGCTAGGTGTGGTTCGACGGCTGGTCTTGCAATACATCGTTGCGCCGGAACTAGAACGCATCGCAGTAACTGGCAGCAGTTTTCCGGTAACCGATTATAAATCAGCCTTGCAGGAGAAATTGCAAGCTATCGGGCTCCCCCAGCCGACATATATGCTGGTAAAAGAACGGGGTCCGGAGCACAGCAAGACTTTTACCGTGGAGGCCCGTCTACCCGCTGCAGAAAATCATGCGCAAGTGGATTTCGTAGGCCGGGCGGAAGGATCAACGAAGAAGAACGCGGAACAGGATGCAGCGCGACAGTTGCTCGAGTATCTGGCATCCCGGCCCGAAGAGGAGATTAGCCGGCCCCAGAGGAAGGGACGCGGGTAGTCCGATCCAATGGAAGGAACGGAAAAGCATCGGCGATCAGACGGCGTGAGCTCGCTGCAGGCGTTGCTCGGCACAGTAGTAATTGCGGTCTTCGTAATAACCTTTGTCGTCCAGGCTTTCCAGATCCCTTCCGAATCCATGGAGAACACACTTTTGATCGGCGACTACCTGCTGGTGGACAAGCTGCGTTATGGCGGAGGCGGCATTTGGGACCACTTCATGCCCTACCAGCCTTTGCGACGCGGCGACATCATCGTTTTTCGCTATCCGGTTAATCCGGCCAAGCACTTTGTAAAGCGTGTGGTCGGCTTGCCCGGCGATAGAGTACGGCTGATCAACCGGCAAGTTTATGTGAACGGCATCTCGCTCCGGGAACCGTATGTGCAACACACGCGGCCATTGCACGACGTGTTCCGCGACGAATTTCCCCGGGTAAATATGGCAGCGCCAGGAATGGAAGCGGCGTGGTGGCAGCAGATGAAAAAACTAGTCGAGGACGGCCAGTTGATCGTCCCCGAAGGACACTATTTTGTTTTGGGCGACAACCGCGATGACAGCCAGGATAGCCGCTATTGGGGCTTTGTTCCGCGGGAAAATGTGGTGGGACGGCCTCTGCTCATCTACTGGTCGATGCGAAACTTTGATCAGGATGTACCGGCTTCCGCTAACACCGGTGATAAACTCGTTCACTTCGCCTATGCGGCCACTCATTTGTTTCGGATTACACGCTGGGACCGCACATTTCGACTAGTCAACTGAGGAGGGGTATCGCCTGACTATGGGAAAGACTCTGCTGGCCAAAAAAGAGAAAGAAAACGAGGAGCAGCAAGAGAAACCACGCGAAACTACAGTTGAGTTTCTTTCCTCGCTGGCGGCTGTGCTGGTGACCGGCCTCTTCATCATTACCTTCATCCTGCAGGCGTTTGAAATTCCTTCCAGTTCCATGGAAAAAACACTGCTGATCGGCGACCACGTGTTTGTGAACCGCATCCAGTTCGCGCCTCGGACCGGCTGGGTAGGTCCGCTTCTTCCCTACCGGCAGATACGCCGCGGCGACATTGTGGTTTTCTTCTCCGTGTCCGAGCCTGGCTTGTACATCGTGAAGCGCATCATGGGCATCCCCGGAGACCGCATCCACCTTCGCGACGGCGTTGTCTATCGTAACGGGGAAAAACTGGATGAGCCATACGTGGTCCACGGCGCCAGAGAAGGTTTCAATCCTTATCGTGACAACTTCCCGGCAGTGCCACCTTCGGAATACAACAATGTTACAGCCGATTGGCAACTGAATTTGCCCCAGCACATCCAAGGTGGAGATGTGGTCGTGCCTCCCAATAGCTACTTCGCCATGGGCGACAATCGCGATGTGAGCTATGACAGCCGCTATTGGGGATTTATTCCGCAAGAAAATGTGATCGGGCGCCCCATGTTCATTTACTGGTCGTTTGAAACACCTCCCAATCAATACCTGCAGAAGGAAGTCAGTGAGCGGCTCAAGTTCCTCGCCCACGTTGTCATTCACTTCTTCGATGAAACGCGCTGGTCTCGGACTTTCCGGGTGGTGCGTTGAAACTTCTTTCGTCTACGCGCGGCAAAGCGATCACCGTTGTTGTCCTTGTGCTCGCACTATTTCTGATGCGTCCTGGTGCGCAACGACTGAAGAGCAGGATTGTTCGTTCCATCAGCCTGGCGCTGGGACGGCAGGTGGATGTTGGTTCGGTAAGCCTGCGGGTACTGCCCCCCAGCTTCGATCTGGAAAACTTTGTGATTCACGATGATCCTGGATTCAGCGCTGAGCCCTTGCTTCGCTCCCAGGACGTGACCGCAGTGCTGCGCCTGAGTTCGCTTTTACGCGGGCGGCTGGAGGTTGCTCATCTCAGCCTGACCGAGCCGAGCCTGAACCTGGTACGCAATTCCGAGGGACACTGGAATATCGAGAATCTCGTGCTGCGGGCCGCTCGAGTGCCGGTCGCTCCAACTGCCAAGTCAAGAACTGAAAACCGTCCGGCATTTCCATACATTGAAGCTGTGCGCAGTCGTATCAACGTCAAGTTTGGGACCGAAAAAAAACCCTACGCGCTAACGGACGCGGAGTTCGCTCTATGGCAAGACTCCGAAAACACGTGGGGCATGCGGCTAAAGGCACAGCCGATGCGGACCGATCTCAACCTCACAGATATCGGAATGCTCGAAGTCAAAGGATCCTGGCAGAGAGCGTCGAGTCTGCGCGAAATGCCACTCCAGTTCAGCCTGCAATGGGACCGTGCTCAATTGGGGCAAGTTACCAAGCTGGTCTACGGCAATGACAAAGGCTGGCGTGGATCGGTCAGACTGGCCGCAACGCTATCGGGCTCGCCCGCGCGTCTGACACTGGACACAGATGCTTCCATCCAGGACTTCCGCCGTTACGACATCGCGGAAGGCGGTGCCCTTCGATTGGCAGCGCGCTGCAGCGCACGCTACAGTTCGGTGGACTATGTGATCTCCAAACTTGCGTGCCAAGCCCCGGTGGGAGACGGACAAGTTTTGCTCGGCGGCAACGTCGCGGCCCGATTGGGAGCCCCCAGTTATCATTTGGCACTGGTCGCTCGAGATGTGCCCATGCAGTCGCTTGTGGAATTGGCGCGTCACGCCAAGAAGAACATTCCTAACGACCTGCTCACGGCGGGCAAACTGGACGCCAATATCAAGTTCAGTCGGGAGTATGGGGCGGCTGCGATTTGGGAAGGCGGCGGCGAAACCGCTGGATTCCGCCTGGCATCGAAAGTCACCAAGACGGAATTAATCCTCAATCGAATTCCTTTCGCAATTTCGCAGACACGAGATCTGAAGCAAATTGAGAAGAAGCATCGGGTCCAAGCTAGTCGCGTCCCAGATTATCCAGGAGTTGAGCAAGCACTATCGCAGCCTTACCTCGACGTCGGGCCCTTTGCTGTGGCGCTAGGGGCGTCCTCGCCCGTCACTCTCCACGGACAGGTTGCGCGTTCGGGGTACAACCTATCAATCCAGGGAGATGCTCAGGTTCAACGGGTGCTTCATGCGGCGCGGACCGTAGGATTGTCCGCCTCTCCACTTACGGCTGATGGCTTGGCCAAGGTCGATCTGCAACTCGGCGGCGTTTGGTCAGGATTCACTGCGCCCAAGGCTGTTGGAACTGCACAACTGCGTTCGATTCGGGCGGAAGCACGCGGTTTGAACTCACCGCTGGAAATCGCTTCCGCAAATCTTCTACTGAACAACGATGACATCGGTGTACACAATATCGTAGCCATTGTGGGAGGTAGCCGGTGGCACGGTTCCATTGTGTTGCCGCGGCAGTGCGCGGTACCAGGCACCTGTCCAGTCCGCTTCGATCTGCACGCTGATGAGATCGCTACCGATGCACTGAATGAACTGCTAAGTCCACATGCCAGGCAGCGGCCGTGGTATCGGTTCCTAAGTTCGTCCGCGCAATCGGGGAGTCCATTCCTTGCCTCGTTGCGAGCTATAGGCAGGCTGAGCGCAAATCGTGTGCTGATTCACAAGCTGGCCGCCACCAGGGTCTCAGCAAATGTCGAATTGCGGGACGGCAGGTTAGTTCTTGCCGATCTGCGGGGAGACTTGATGGGCGGCAAACACCTGGGCGAATGGAAAGCAGATTTCAACGCTAAGCCACCAGAATACAGGGGCAGCGGAACCTTGGAGAGGGTTTCCTTGGGACAACTAGCGGAGTTCATGCGCGACGGCTGGATAACAGGCAGCGCAACCGCGACCTACCATGCGACCCTGTCAGGTTTGAGCTTGCCGGAGCTGCTTTCCTCCGCCAGTGCAAGCTTGCAGGCGGATGCGCATGACGGCTCGCTGCCTCATGTCACGCTGGCTGCCGGGAACGGTCCGCTATATATGCGTCGCTTCGTCGGACACTTGCTTCTCAGCGAAGGCAAGTTCAAAGTCGAGGAAGGCAAACTAGAAACTGCGGGCAGCATCTACCAAGTAAGTGGCACCGCCTCTCTGGATCGCATTCTGGATCTGAAGCTCGCGCGGGACGGAGCACCCGGATTTACCGTTACCGGCACGCTGACCGAACCGCACGTGTCTGTGTCCCTGCCTCCCGAGATGCAAGCTGCTCTAAAGCCATGAAGGCTTCCCCGATGCTTTTTTTTGCGGCTGTTTTCTTAGCTGCAGTGGCCGAAATTCCCTCGGCACAAACCCATCCGTCCGCGAATTCCGCAGCCGTCATTAGCATGCAGCGCAAATTGGAGCACCTGCAGGCCAACGGCGCATCGCCGCACCCGGATACCACTTCGACGGAGTTCACCGAGCAGGAGATCAATTCCTACTTTGCGTCGGGCAACGTCAAGCTCCCAGTCGGAGTGCAATCTGCTACCTTTCAGGCTCAGCCGGAGGTTATAACTTCGACTGCGCGAGTTGACTTCGATCAACTCAAGACAGGGCGCAATTCTTCGAATCCGTTACTGTCGGTGTTTGCCGGAGTGCATGACGTCGTGGTTGTAGCTCATGCCCACGGTGTCGGTGGACAGGGTTTCGTTCACGTGGACTCGGTGTCGCTCGATGGCGTGGAGATTCCTGCTTTTGTGTTGCAGATCTTCGTTCAAAAATATCTTCAGCCGCGCTATTCCAACATCGGCGTAGATTCGCGATTCGCCTTGCCCGATCGCGTCGACACGGCAACCGTTGGACTGCACACGCTGACCATCACACAGAAATAGCCGAACCAGGATGAAAGGCTCTATAGCGCGTATCCCGCGCCTCGAAGGACCTTCCCCGGTTTGGTCCCCGTCATCTTTCCTTGATCGATCACGGGAACACCGTTCACCAGCACATACTCCATTCCCTGAGACAATTGGTTAGGGTTCTCGAAGGTGGCCAAGTCTCGCACCGTTGCCGGATCAAAAATGACCATGTCGGCCCACATACCCGCCTTCAACACTCCACGGTCGGTGAGGCGCGTGCGCTGCGCCGGCAAGGCTGAAAACTTCCGGATTGCGTCTTCCAGTGTGAGTTGCTTTTCCTCTCGCACGTATTTCCGCAAGATTCGGGGGAAAGTACCGTACGCACGCGGATGAGGGTGCTCCTGGCCCAGGATTCCCTCTGGTGACGTGCCGGAAGAATCATTGTCCAGCGAGACCCAGGACTGTTCCAGCGCGAGAGCAACGTCCGGCTCCGACATGCCAAACACGGCGACGCTGGTGAAGGCGTTATCTTCGATCAGTAGATCGAAGAGTGCGTCCATCGGATCTTTGCTCCAGAGTTTTGCTACCTCGGCGAGAGTCTTACCTTGCAGCGACAACAGTTTGGGATTCTGCACGGCGCAGATCAGAACATCTTGGGGTCCAGAAATTTCCTGCCATTCGTTGTCCCAGTCTTTAGAGGGAGTCATCAAGTTTTTGCGGATGCGGGCACGAGTGGCGGGATCTTTGAGGCGTTCAATCAATTTAGCATTGCCACCATCATGCGCCCACGCCGGAACAAATGCTGACATGTCATTGGACCATGCGGTGTAGGCATAAGTATTGGCGGAAACATCCATGCCCGCGGCGCGAGCGGCATTAATCTTCGCCACAACTTCCGGCATGCGTCCCCAGTTTTCCTTGCCTGCCACCTTGATATGCCAAATTTCAACCGGAATGTGGCCTTCTCTACCGATGCGCAGCGCCTCATCGATGGCCTCCAGCACCGCGTCGCTTTCGTTGCGCATGTGCGTGGCGTAAATGCCACCGAACTGTGAGGCTTCGTCGGCCAGTGCGATCAATTCTTCGGTCTTCGCGTAAGGCGCAGGTGCGTACTCCAGAGAGGTTGAAACTCCAACCGCGCCGTCACGCATAGCCTGCCGCACCAGTTTCTTCATTTGCTCGAGCTGCGCGGGAGTGGGTTGCTTGTCTTCATCTCCCAGCACTATGCGGCGCACTTGGGTCGCACCCACGTAGGTGGCGAGGTTAATCCCTATGCCCTGCTTCTCCAGACGCGCGAAGTATTGCCGCAGGGTCCGCCAGTCGGGCGTGATGTGATAGTGATCGTAGGTCGTTTTGTCGGCGTGGATGATGGCGTCATTCAGGGGCGCCACCGATCCGCCTTCACCGGTGATTTCAGTGGTGATGCCTTGATAAATTTTCGACGGCAGACGAGGATCGACAAGAATCGTAAGTTCAGACTGGCCCAGCATATCGATGAAGCCGGGCGCCACGACCATGCCGTGGGCATCAATCGTCCGAGCGCGAACCGCGCCGCTCAAGTTGCCGATGGCTGCGATTTTGCCGTGGCGAACGCCGATGTCGCCGGAATACCATGGCGAACCAGTGCCGTCGATGACGTGGCCGTTAGTGATGACAAGATCGAAGGCTGTGGGCGCCGATGCTTGCGTCCAAAGTACTGGCGCGCAAAGCAGGGTAAAAGCAAGAATTGGCGCTTTGAGCGAAGATCGCATGGTAGTTCTCTCTCGTTTCATTCGAGCCTCAAGAATATTTGGAAAGTCACTTCGCACGACGGTTCAAATTTTCGTCTCGCCAGGCGGATCGGCAACGGCCTGTTCGCGCCAGCCCAAACCCAGCCCCAGCAAACTCCAGATTGCCAACACCATCCATTCGTATCCGCTGAAGTGACCTGGGATTCCTGGCAGCATTTTCATTAGTATCATGAGCACGCAAATCGACACTCCGATCGCCGCCACGAATCGCTTGCCGGGAGCGGGACCCATTCGATAATAGGCGGCACAGGCCGCCAGCCAGCCCGCGGCGGAAGCGACCGAGCCGACTTCGGTAATGGGCACAAGGATAGCGTCGCCCAAAAACATGCAAGCACCCGTGGCCACTCCGACGCAGATCACCGCCACCGAGGGGGTCTGATTTCGCGGATGGACAGTAGCAACCCGGGTATCTACCCAGCCGGCAACGTCCCATGGCGAAGAGCAACCGGCTGGCTGCAAGCAGATTTCCATTGAATACCTTGAACAGCGAAAGCAGCGCCGCCGCCAGAATAACGCTCACAATCCAACGCGAGCCGACGGCGCGCTCAAAGGCAACCGCGGTCATGAATTCTCTGGCCGGTGAGTTCTCTCGCCATGGAGCGGCGTAAGCAACTGCCGCGATTACGATGGTGTAGAACACGATTCCTACAATGATCGCCATCCAGATCGCTTTGAAAAATCCGCTATTACGGAACTCAGCACTGGATTCCTCCGCTGCCTTGGCGACCGACTCGTAGCCGGTCATGAAGTAGGGTACGATTTGCATGACCAGCAGTACGGACACGAATCCGCCGTGCGTGAACAGAGGCGGGAAATTTCGCGGCGACCCTTTGCTGATTCCGAAGCTGACAAACACGACGAACAAGGCCAGTGTTCCGAAGGCCGTCCAATTCTGAAATGTGGCGCTGAGCCGGACGCCGCGATAGTTCAACCCGGTGAGCAGCCCGGTCAATCCGAGTCCGATGATCACGTGGGGCAAATACACCGGACGGCCGGCAATTCGGTAGAGTTCCATCGAGTCCAGGGGAGGAAAAATGTAGCCTGCGATTCTGCCCACCGCCACCGCTTCCCACGGACACACAATGAAATAGGCCAGAACCATCATCCATCCGGTGGCGAAGCTGACTGACTTCGGAAAAACTTTCGCGGTGTATGCGACTTCGCCTCCGGCGTCGGGCATGGCCATCACCAATTGGCCATAGACATATCCGATAGGGAGCAGCAGCGCGCCTCCGATGGCGAAGCCAACGATTGCGCCCAGAGCTCCGCCGCGCAACAGCCAGTCGTCCATGACGACCAGCCATCCGACACCCACCATAGTTCCCCAACCCAGGGTGAAGTAGTCGACAACGCGGAGTTTGCGGGCGAGATTGGTCACGCGCGCTTAGGCTTCATCATTTTGTTCTCGAGCATTTGCAGTTAGAACAAACAGAGCAATTCAAACAACAAGTTCGCGGCCAGAAGCGATGTGATCTCTCCGTTGTCATACGGAGGGGAAACTTCTACCAAGTCGCACTCCCACCAGCTTCAGGCCTTTCAGGCTGCGCACAAGTTCGAGCACCTGCGCGCTGGACACGCCGCCCACCTGCGGCGTACCTGTGCCGGGCGCGAATGCAGGATCGACCACGTCGATGTCGAGCGTGACATACACCGGGCGGTTCCGGAGTTTCTTTAAATGACGTTTCACCAACTCGACTCCGCCTTGGTGAAACTCCTCCGAAGTCACAATCTGGATGTGGTGCTTGTGGGCGAACTCGAAGTCGCCCTCGGAATACACCTGGCCGCGCAATCCGACTTGCAATGCGTAACCTTCTTCGATCAGGCCTTCTTCCATCGCGTATTTGACCGGCGTGCCGTGCGAATGCGGGCTGCCGAAATAGCCGCTCCATGTGTCCCCATGGGCATCGAGCTGAACAAATGCCACCGGCCCGAAGTGCCGGTGAATCGCGCGAAGTATGGGCAAAAGAATGGAATGATCGCCGCCGACGCAAACCGAGCGAGCGCCGTCGCGAAACACGTCGCCGAGTTGCTCGGTGATTCGGTGATAAGTGTCTTCAATGGACAGCGGGTTGATCGAGAGATCGCCAAAATCCCCGATGCGCCATTTTTCGAACGGATTGTCTTGAGTACCGGATTCCAGGGACGAATCATGGCAGACTGCACGCGAATGTTGCGCGGACCGAAACGAGCGCCCGGTCGGTAAGTTGTACCTCCATCGAACGGGATTCCAATCAACGCCAGGTCGAGATCCGCCGCTCGTGGAAGTGTGCGGCAACCGCATGAACGTGGGTACGCCGGAGAAACGGGGATAGACCAGAGCGTCCACCGGCGCGGATGCGGCTTTGCGGTTTTCTTCGATTTCATAGGCGCGCGCATTATAGAACAGAGGCGCGATCTCCTTCGCGTCCTGTGCAGTCTGCTTTGCGAGCTTTGCGGTGAAGACCTTTAACCGCAAAGGAGTCGCAAAGGTCACCAAGGACCCGATCCATTCTTCTTGAGCCAATGTGTTATGTTTTAGGCCGAGGCAAGCATGCCCCGATACGAATATCGAGTTCTAAAGCCGCTCCGGCCGCGGAAAAGGCGTTTCTCGACGATGGATTGAAGACTCGATCGCGAGTTCGCGAATCGCGACCCTGAGCATCGCAGCGATGTCGTCCGCGAGGAATTGCACCAGCTTTATCTGGGACGTCCGTATGCGGCGCCCGATCCGGCTGCTCCCGCTGGCCGATGCAAACCTCTCGTCCACTCGCTTGATCCGCGCAACGCCACGCTGGAACCCGAAACCTACGGCGACGCCGATGCCGCGAAGTATGGCGAACGCAAGCCGCTGATCTGGTTCTGGATGATGTACGACCGCTCTCCGGTCGGCCTGAATCACTGGCTGGGACACAAGGTGCGCGCCATGCTGGCCCGCCACGTATTCAAACATTGCGGCAACAACGTCAAGATCTTTCACGGCGTTGAGTTTTCCTTCGGCTACAACCTGACGGTCGAAGACAATTGCACCATCCACAAGTACGTTCTGCTCGACGACCGCGGCGAGAGTCATCATTCACTGAAGGATCTTCCGTCTCCGATTATGCCAACATCTACTCGCACGCGCACGATCTCAACGACGGCATGATCGTGAGCAATCACAAGACCGAGATCGGCCCCAAGGCGCGCATCACCTATCATGCGACGGTGTTGAGCGGGGTGAAGGTTGGCGAGCACGGAATGGTGGGCTCGATGGGAGTCGCCTCGAAAGATGTCGATCCGTTTACCGTCGTAGGCGGCATCCCTGCCAAGCCGATCAAGGTAAAATCGATCGCGCCGGAAGAACTGCAGAAAGCGCCGGAGAAGCTAACGCTGCAACCTCCGAGCACGGGACCGACACGCGAACGCCGGAATGCGTCACGAATGTTAGTATCAAAGCCAATCTCGCATGAGCCTGCAACATCGACACCACCTGTTCCAGTTGATCGCGTTTCTTTTTGCGATCACCGTCCACGAGTCCGCCCACGCCTGGATGGCCAATCGTCGCGGCGATCCAACCGCCCGCATGTTGGGACGAATTTCGCTCAATCCGATCAACCACATTGATCCCGTCGGCACGGTCCTATTACCCGCATCGGGATCCTCACCCATCTCCCGGTCCTCGGCTGGGCAAAGCCGACCCCCGTCGATCCGCGAAATTTCAAGAACCAGGCCTCGATGACATCCTCACTTCG
>CAVOII010000005.1:0-377887 GCA_963696025.1 uncultured Acidobacteriota bacterium | reverse complement strand
TGGTCTCCGCCTCGACCGCAGCCGAAGTCCCGTCCTTGAGATGCGCCTGCGTATCAGTGAGCAGCGCAGGCACGACCTCGGATCGCATCGCCGATGCGGCCGCGGACGCTGCGTCGTCATAGGCAATAACCGCCGCGCGAATCCGATCGGGTTCCTTGCCCGCGACCTTCATCAAGCGCCCGGTGTAGTATTGCCGCAGTCCCGGAAAGCGCCGCGCGAGTTGACGCGGATCCCCAAATAGTTGGCGCTCTTCCGCCTCGATATTCTGCGCTCTGATAGTTGAAAGTCACAAATGTTAGATGCATCCTAGTCAATCCTCGATTCAAATCACGTAGCCGCCGTTTGGACTGAGCACCTGGCCGACCATGAATTTCGAATCGTCGCAGGCGAGGAACAGCGCCGCGGCTGCGATGTCGCGCGGCTCGCCGAAGCGTCCGATCGCCGTGATCCCTTCTATCTGCTTGCGAACTTCGCTGGGGATAGGCGCGGTCATGGGCGTGTCGATGAATCCCGGCGCGATGCAATTGACAGTATCCCCATCGGCACTACTTCGCGCGCGACCGATTTGGTAAACGAGATAATCGCGCCTTTCGCGGCGCAGTAATCCGATGCGAAAGCCAAGCCGGTCGTGCCCGCGATCGAACCCATATTGATGATGCGTCCCGATTGCTTCGGGATCATCACCTTCAGCGCCTCGCGCGTGCAGTAAAACGTCGAGTCGAGATGCGTCGCGAGCATCTTGTGCCAATCCTCGTCGGTCGCTGATGAGTCATGAACAAGTCGGGGTTGTCCACCTCGCTCGCTCGCGCGATGCCCGCATTGTTGATCAGGATGTCGATCGTGCCGAACGCCGCAATGAACTCCGCGAACATTTTGCCGACCGCCGCGCTGCTCGACACGTCCGCGACGAACGGTCGCGCCGTGCCGCCCGCTCGCTCGATTTCCGTCACGACGTTACCCGCCGACTCGGGTCGGATGTCGTTGACGCCCACCTTCGCGCCCTCGCGCGCGAACGTCAGTCCCATCTCGCGCCCGAGTCCCGATCCGCCGCCCGTGATCAGTACAACTTTGCTCCTTGAGTTTCATCGACGCCCGACTCTTTCCTCCCTTCGGTCGCCGCTTCCAATCGAGCCGCCGCGCCTCGGCGCCCGCCGCCTCCGCTTCCGGTACCATCCCCTTCTTCTGATAAGCAAACCAGTGCCGAGGTTGGTGTACGCCAGGATGTCTTCCGGCTCCTGCGCGATATACTTTTTCGTCAGTTCGATCGCCGCGTCGAGATCGCCCTTCGCCTGGTAACACATCGTCATCCCATGGATCGCATCGACGTATTTCGGATCGATCTCGAGCGCTTGTTTGTAGCTGGATCGCCTCGTCGAATTTGTCGTCGGCGTATGCGTCAATCGCCTCGTCGTATAGCTCTTCCTTGTCAGGCATGTCGGACCTCCGATGAATGTGCGCGCGAACCAACGAACACGATATCGCGCGCACCAACCCTCTTATATACTAGACTCTGTACTATGGAGAATTCGCCCGCACCGACCGAAGCCGACGTTTACGAAGTGCTGCACGAGTGCTACGACCCTAGATCTCCCGTCAACCTCGTCGACCTCGGACTCATCTACGGCGTTCAGATCGAGAACGATGTCGTCAACGTCACGATGACGCTGACCGCACCCGGCTGCCAGATGGGTATGATGATCACTCAGGACATCCAGGAAAAACTGCTCGGCATCCCCGGATGCGACGACGCCTGCGTCGAGATCGTGTGGGACCCGCCGTGGACCCCGCATATGATGACCGAAGCGGCGAAGAAACAACTCAAGATCGACGACTAGATCGAGTTCTTCTCTTCTCCCTGCAAGGGGGAGAGAAGGTAGGACGGAATTTATTCCGTCAACCTTGTTCAGCGCGCGAATTTTTTCGCGAGCGATTCAAGATTCTGCTTCTTCCTCTTGCCGCTCGCCCTTCAATCCGGATCGATCAGCACGCCCGGATTAAGAATCGAACGCGGATCGAGCGCCTTCTTCGCCGCCTTCAGTGCGAGTGCGAATCCATCGGGCCGCTGGCGGTCGTACCAGGGCCGATGGTACCTGCCCACGGCATGATGATGCGTGATCGTCCCGCCGAGCGCGATCAGCTTGTCCGACACCGCCGCCTTGATCTCATCCCACTGCTCCAGCTCAGAACCGCGCTTGCCCGGCGCGAGAATCGTGTAGTATGGCGCCGGCCCGTCTGGATAAACGTGCGTGAACCGGCACGTCACTGAGCCCTTGCCGCATACACGAGCAATCACGTCGCGCGCGCAGTCCATCATCTGGCGATGGAATTCCGGAATCGCTCCCGACGTGATCGACGTCTCGAACGTGTCGCTGACCATTCCCATCGCGGCCACCGTGTCCATCAGGTACGGCGCGTTCAGAAACGCGTTGCGCCATGCGCCCGCCGATCCTTCATGCGTCGCCTCGGCGTCAGTGCGAGTCTTCGCCGCGTCCGCTGGAATTTTTCCACCGTGATCGGCGCAGCATTCGAGCGCCCGCTTCATCCACGGTTCCAGCGGATGGTCAGCGGGACTCGAACGCGAACACCAGCACCGCCTCGTCGCCGTTGCCGGCCCCGGAATTGAACGCTTCGCCTTCGTCGAGCACGCGGCAATTCGCGGGATAGAGTCCCGCCTGCGAAATCTGGCGCACGGCATCCGCAGCTTTGAAGATGCTCGGGAAACGGCACCGACGCGCCCGCGCGAAACGTCGGACGATCCTGCAGCCGCATCCACGCCTCTGGGATGATTCCGAGAATTCCCTCGGAGCCGATGAACATCCGGTCCGGGGCTGACCCGTGCCCGATCCGGGGCAAGCGCCGCGACTCGACGATCCCGTCGGCGTCACCACTCGCAGCGACTCGACGAAATCGTCGATATGCGTGTAGAGCGTCGCGAAATGCCCACCCGACCGCGTCGCGATCCATCCGCCCAGGGTAGAGAACTCAAACGATTGCGGGAAATGCCGAATCGTCAGGCCGTGCGGCTTCAATTGCGCGTTCGAGCGCGGGACCATAGACGCCCGCCTGGATCCGGGCCGCGCGCGACGACCTTGTCGACCTCGACGACTTTGTCCAGATGCATCAGATCGATCGACACTGCTCCGCGATAAGGTCGCCTTCGGAGGCTCGACCCCGCCGACGACGCTCGACCCTCCGCCATATGGGACCGCCGCAATGTTCGCGCTGTCGCACCATTCGAGCACCCGAATCATTTCCTTCTCATCGCGCGGGAACGCAACCACGTCAATCGGATTGGGATAATCGCGGCGAAACGCGCGGCTGATGTCGCGCGACCCTTTGCCGTACCTATGGCCCGCGCGATCGTGGATGGTCGTCGAGCAGATCGCCTTGAGCGCATCCGGCGGTTGCACCCGCGACGTGCGCAAATTCAGCTCGCTCTCCTTTGGTGGCGGCGTGAGGTCGACCGGCCCCAGCTCGAAGCGTTTGGCCATCCGCTCCGCCATATGCTTTTGCTGCTCGGGCGGTCGGCCCGTCCTCGTAGCCCCATCCCCAGAACTTTCGTTTGCGATTCTCGGCCATCGTTCGATCCTTGTGATATGCAAAGTTTGCTGACTGCCTCGATTCTGCGCCGCCACGCCCGTGAGGGCAAACAGTACAAACCCGAAGCTTGCGCATAAGCGATGCCCGTCGTATCAGTCGATTAGTCGTCGAGAGGTGATGGCATCCATGAACGACAGCGATACGAAAATTTCGGCCGAAGATCCGCATCCGCGCAAAACGTCGAGTGCATCAACACCGGGATTGCGTACGTGGACATCGGCGCCGGCGATCCGATAATTTTCCTGCACGGCAACCCGACCTCGTCGTACTTGTGGCGCAACATCATCCCGTACCTCGCGCCGCACGCGCGATGCGTCGCGCCGGATCTCATCGGGATGGGCGCGTCCGGACCTTCTGCCACCGGCACGTATCGCTTCGAGGATCATGCTCGCCATCTCGACGCGTTCTTCGAAGGCCTCAATCTCAAGCGCAAGGTCACGCTCGTCGTGCACGACTGGGGTTCAGCGCTGGGTTTTCACTGGGCCGCGCGGCATCCCGAGGCGGTGAAGGGAATCGCGTACCTGGAGGCGATAGTGCGGCCGCTGCAATGGTCGGAATGGTCCCAGCCGGCAGTTCCGATCTTCAAAGTGCTGCGCAGTCCGGCCGGCGACGACATGATTTTGAAAAATAATATTTTCGTTGAGCGCATTCTGCCCGGCAGCGTCATTCGCAAGCTCAGCGACGTAGGAAATGAACGCGTATCGAAAACCGTTTGCGAGCCGGGCGAGTCCCGTCGTCCGACGCTCTCGTGGCCGCGCGAAATTCCAATCGAAGGCGAACCCGCGGACGTCGTCGCGATCGCCGACCGCTATTCGAAGTGGCTTGAAAAAAGCGCGACGCCGAAGTTGTTCGTCAACGCCGACCCCGGCGCAATCCTGACCGGCGCGCAACGCGAGTACTGCCGCAAATGGCCGAATCAGCGCGAGGTGACAGTCAAGGGCGTCCACTTCATCCAGGAAGATTCGCCGCACTAAGATCGGTCGCGCGCTCGCCGCATTGGTACAAATCGATCTGAAAAATAATCGGAGGTGCCGCTTGACACTCGCGGTCTGCCGTTGTATTTAACCTGTAGGTTATTTAACTGAATGGTTCAGCAGCCCACATCCTCCGAGCATCTTAACGCGACCTTTTCGGTGCTCGCCGATCCCACCCGCCGCGCGATTCTTGCTCGCCTCGCCTCGGGCGAGACTTCCGTGTCCGAGCTGGCCGAGCCCTTCGAGATGAGCATGCCGGCTATCTCCAAGCATCTGAAGGTGCTGCAGCGCGCCGGGTTGATCGAGCGCGGGCGGAAAGCGCAATGGCGGCCATGCCGGCTCGCCGCGGCTCCGCTGAAAGACGCGTCGGACTGGCTCGAGCACTATCGCCGTTTCTGGGAGGAAGCGTTCGACCGGCTCGAGGACGTACTATCTGCGCGAGCTGCAGAAGCGTGACACGAAAAAAGGAGCACAAGAATGGCCGCAAGAAGTAGCACGGCCACCGAATCCGCCGATCGCGCGCCGTCGTCACCCGCGTCTTCGATGCGCCGCGCGAACTCATGTGGAAAGCGCTCACCGAGCCTGAGCATCTCGAGCACTGGTGGGGGCCGAAGGGCTTCACTTCGCGCGTCCACACACTAGAGCTGCGCCCGGGCGGCACCTTTCTCGACCGCCAGCGCAGAACTGAGGGCCGCGAGATGTGGGGCAAGTGGGTCTATCGCGAAATCGTCGCGCCCGAGAGGCTGGTAATCGTCTCCTCTCTTTTACCCATGAAAGGGCAACCTGGCCCGACACCCGTTCGAGCCGAACTGGCCGCTCGAGACACTGGGCACATCGACGTTCACCGAGCATCGCGGCCGCACAACGCTGACAGTACGAATGGTCCCGATAAACGCGACCGAATCCGAGCAGCGGACTTTCTTCGACGGGTTCAATTTTATGGAAGAAGGATTTGCCGGCACATTCGACAAGCTCGACGAGTACCTCGCAACGCTCTGAGACCGCATCACCAACTGACCAAAGGAGAAAACGATGCAACTGAATCCCTATCTGATCTTCAACGGCAACTGCGCCGCCGCGTTCAAGTTCTATGAAAAATGTCTCGGCGGCAAAATTGTCATGATGATGACTCACGCCGAGGCGCCGAGTGACGACCAGGCGCGCCAGATGCCGCCCGCGTGGCGCGGAAGATCATGCACGTCCGCATGAATGTGGGCGACATGGCATTGATGGGTTCCGACGCCCCGCCCGAGTTTTACGAAGAAAAGAAAGGCTTCTCCGTATCGCTCACTGTCGACACTCCGGCCGATGCTGAGCGGATATTTGGCGCGTTGTCAGACAAGGGCACGGTGCGAATGCCGATGCAGCAGACTTTCTTCGCGACGCGCTTCGGCATGGTGGTCGATCAATTCGGTACGCCTGGATGGTCAACTGCGAGGGCGAAGCGCGATGACTTCGATGACTGAAACAGCGCCCGCCGATACGTCGGATCGCGAGATTGTCGTCACTCGGGTTTTCGACGCTCCCCGTGCGCTGGTCTTCAAAGCGTGGACCGATCCGAAACATCTTGCGCACTGGTGGGGGCCGAACGGCTTTTCGATCACCACTTACGAGATGGACTTCAAACCGGGCGGGGTTTGGCGGTTCGTTATGCACGGCCCCGATGGCCGCGATTATCAAAACGAGCACGTTTATGTCGAAATCGCCGAACCCGAACGACTGGTTTACAGGCACGTTCCGGACCCGCAATTTCAGATGACGGTGACGTTCGCGGACGACGGCGGAAAGACAAAGCTGACTGCGCGGATGGTGTTCGAATCGGCAGAACTGCGCGACAAAACGGTCAAGGCAGTCGGCGCGGTTGAAGGGCTCAAGCAGACGCTCGGACGCCTCGGCGAGCACGTCGCGCATATGAAGGAGAGCATCCGATGACGCCCAACGCGGAAGTTCAGGTTGGCGATCGCGAGCTGACGATCACGCGCATCTTTGACGCGCCTCGCGCACTCGTGTTCGAGGCGTGGACCGAGCCCAAGCATCTGATGCGATGGTTTGCGCCGAACAATTTCACCGTGCCGGCTTGCGAGATGGACTTCCGCGCCGGCGGCAAGTTCCGGCTGTGCATGCGCGGCTTCGGCAAGGACCATTGGATGAACGGAGTCTTTGGCGAGATCGTGAGGCCTGAGCGAATCGTCTGGACCGGCATGTTGGATAACGACACCAACGAAGTGGTGACGACGGCGACGTTCGAGGAGCTCGGCAGCAAAACCCGGCTGACCGTGCATCAGACCTACTCGATCGAAACCGACTCGACCCGCGGGGCTCGACAGGGATGGACCGAGACTCTCGAGCATCTCGCCGAATACCTGGCGGCGGCCTGACGAAATCCACAGAGGAGAAGAATCATGGGAGCAGCACCTAATTTGGTAAGCGAACCCGCAGATCGCGTGCTCAAGATCGAGCGCGTCTTCGATGCGCCGCGCAGCCTCGTGTTCAAAGCATGGACGGAACCCGAGCACATGGCGCGATGGTGGGGTCCGAAAGGTTTCACCAGCACCGTCCTCAAAAATGATTTGCGTCCGGGCGGCGCCTATCGAATCCATATGCGCGGGCCGGACAAGGACGATCATTGGTCGCAGGGCGTCTATCGCGAGGTCGTTCCGCCGGAGCGGCTCGTGATGGTCGGGAGCTGGGCCGATGCGCAGGGAAATCCCACGCGCCCCGAGACGACGGTGACGCTGCTGTTTGAAGATCTCGGCGGCAAGACCAAGCTGACCTTGCACAACGCGATCTTCGAATCGGTCACCGCTCGCGACGCGCATCAAGGCGGATGGAGCAGCAGTCTGGAGCGGCTCGGCGAATATCTGGCGACTGCCAGATAGGAACCTAACCCCCCGGCGGAAGGCGAACCGGATTGAGAAGGGCGAGTGGCTGGATCTCTGGAGGTAGTCATGGAACGCGCTGAATCAATCACGCCAAACAGCGGTGACCTGATCGTGATTGTCGGGACCGTCAAGGGCGTGTTCATTTTCCGCAGCGATCGTGAACGGCGCGAGTTCGACATCGCGGGGCCCTACTTCAAGGGTCAGTCAGTTTTCTCGACGGCGTATCTTTCGGATAAGAGATCGCCGCGGATTCTCGTGGGCCACATGAGTATGCATTGGGGCGCGCTCGTGAGCTGGTCGGACAACTTCGGCGCGAGCTGGCATGAGCCAGAAGATGGTAACGTGAAATTTCCCGCGGGCAGCGGTCTCACCTTGAACGCGGTGTGGGCGCTCGAGCCCGCGCCGTTCATCGGCCCTAATGTGGTATTCGCCGGCGCCGATCCAGCCGCGCTGTATCGATCCGACGATCGCGGCGAGACGTTTCGCCCCGTCGAGTCCCTGCTCAACCATCACGAGCGTCCGTACTGGATGCCGGGCGCCGGCGGGCTATGTCTCCATACGATCCTGCCCAACCCGCGCGATCCGAAGCGCATCATGGTCGGCATTTCGTCGGCCGGTATGTATCGCAGCGACGACGGCGGCGATTCGTGGACGCGTCGTAACAAGGGCGTGAAGATGGAAGGCGGTCCGCCACACGCGCCGCATTTCGGTCCGCAATGCGCGCACAAGATGCGTTTCGACGCGAAAAATCCCGATCGCATCTACCTCCAAAACCATCCCGGCGTATATCGCAGCGACGACGGCGGCGATTCGTCGATCGATATCCACGAGGGACTTCCATCGGAGTTCGGCTTCCCGCTCGTCGCGCATCCAAGCCGCGGCGACACCGCGTACCTGATACCGCTCGAGTCCGATAATTTTCGCGTGCCGCTCGAAGGCGCGGTCAAAGTCTGGCGCACGCGCGACGCCGGCTCCTCATGGGAGCCGCTTGGGGTCGGACTCCCAAATCGCGACTGCTATTTCTCGGTGCTTCGCGACGCGTTCACGTCCGACAGCCTCGATCCCGCGGGTCTCTATTTCGGCACGCGCGGCGGCCAACTGTTCGCGTCGCGTGACGAAGGTGAAAGCTGGAATTCGATCGCGGACTGGCTGCCCGCAGTGCTGTGCGTGAAAGCTGTCGAGGTTGTGTGAGTATCCTGATGCTCTTCCATCTGCCATCTGCGCTCCGCCGATTTGCCGGCGACAACGAAGTCGTCGAAATGCGGCTTCCGCTCGACCTGCGCATGACGATTGGCGAAGCGTTCGTGATGCTCGGCCGCGACTATCCCGCAATCCGGCAGCGCGTGCTCGACGATCAGAACAACATCCGCCGCCACGTCAACGTATTCGTCAACGGCGAGAACGTGCGCTTCGCGCAAGGCGGCCTGACGCAGGTTTCGAATGACTCCGAAGTATGGATTTATCCGGCGCTTTCAGGCGGGTGAGTTTGTCGATTTGGAGATTCGTCGAGCGACTATATAGCAGGCCGTGAAAGATATGACGTCGAATGAAAACCGCGAGGACAGACTAATGCGAGTCACCAAACATCACCTGGGGATCGGTTTCGAGGTCTGGAACAATCATCAGACCTGGTTCTGGTTTGTCGACAATACGAATCGCAACGGCACGATTGGCGCCGCCGCCAGCGAGTCCGACGCCATTGCCGAGGCCCATTGGTCGATTGAGGAGATTTCCAATTCCAGTGCGCGGCCCGGATGGGAAGCTCGCTCGGAAAACTCGCGCGGTATCTCTACCGTCTGCGACCCGACCGCATAGGGGGAACTCATGATTACAATCACTGGCTACAATTAGGTTCCTGATTTTGCACGAGGCCTCGTGCGCGATCTGCGCGTGCGCTGGGCCCTCGAAGAGGCTCGGCTCGCGTATCAGGCCAAACTCATCACGCATGAGGAAAAACTGACCCCCGCCTACCGCGCTCTGCAACCTTTTTCTCAGGTGCCAGTCTATCAGGATGATGACGTGACACTGTTCGGATCAGGCGCGATCGTGCCGTGCCTGCTGTGAGCAGCCGGCACGCGTGGTCCGGCTCAGCGCCTGCTCCGCCAGGTCGGCCGATGATGCCCCCTCGAGGCGTCCGCCCCGAGTGTGTTGTGTGCTCATGCGTAACTCCTGCCGCTACTTCAGATAGGCCCGTATGACGTCGATCAACTCCTCGGCGGCGTCGGCGCGCTCGGAGGGACTCGTGATGGAGGGATTCGCAACATGGGTCAGAACGTGATCCTCGATGACTTCCGTCATCAATGCGTTCGTCGCTCCGCGGATAGCCGCAATCTGGTGCAGCACCTCGGTGCAGCCCTTCTCGGCCTCGAGCGCCCGTTCCAGGGCTTCGACTTGCCCGCGCAGGCGCCGCACTCGCCCCAGCAACTTCGCCTTTTCCCTGACCGTGTGACCCATTCGAGCCGCTCCTGGTATACCCTACCGGGGTATGGTAGCTCACGTGTGGCCGTAGAATCAATTGTCACTACAATATTCCGACCACGAATCACCTCCATGGGCCTTCTTCGCGCCTTGACAGAGCATGGTGGTCCGGCACGATCAAATTGACTAGACAAAAACAAGAACGTACAGAACGAGAACGAGGGGCTGGTTGATCACGCACTTCATGGGGAGGCGCACAAATGCAGACTCACACGGGCGTTGGCGGCACGCTGCTCGCCGCGGCACTCATTTCCCTCGGCATCAGCTCGTACGTTCGGGCCGATGACACCACCGAGCACAGCCAGGCCGCATCGCTGGACACGGTTACAGTCACGGCGGCCAAGCTGCGCCCACTGGATCAATTCACTCCGACCGGCAGCCGTCTGGGCTTGAGCGCGCAGGAATTGCCGGCCACCCTCGAGGTGATCGACAACGATGAGATGCTGGGCCGCGGGTTCTTCAACGTTCAGCAGGCGGCGGACAGCCAAGCCGGCGTGACGTCCGGCGGCTCACCCGGGGACCAATCGCAGTTCTCGATGCGCGGATTCACTGGCAACCAGATTACGGTTCTGCGCAACGGGTTGTATATCGGTCCTTCCAACATGACGACCCGCGACCAGAACGTGTTCGGTATCGGCAGCGTCGAGATCCTCAAGGGACCGGCGTCCGTGCTGTATGGGCAAGGTGCGATTGCCGGCGCCATCAATGTCGTTGACAAAGCGCCGAGCTTCGATGCCCCGCAGGTCGAAGGGCTCGCCTCGGCAGGCAGTTTTGGGTCCACGAATGTCGGCCTGGGCGGAACGACCCATTTCGGGGACAGCTTCGCGGTCCGCGCTGATGTGAGCAGGACCGCCACTCAGGGCTACGTTGCACATGATCCCTCCAGCACGACCGAGCGTACCGTCACAGCGTTGTGGAAGGCTCTGTCCACCCTGGAGGTGCAGCTCACCGTCGATTGGCTCGAGGACAACCCTTCGACCTACTACGGACGCCACTGGTTCCAGCCTCCTTCGCGACCCAGCCCCTCACAGGGGTGATCAGCTCCTCGACCGGGCAGGCACTCGACAAACGGATGCGCTTCGTGAATTACAACGTCGGGGATGCGTCCATTTACTCCCGCAGTACTGGCCGCAGCTGCTGCTGAAGTGGACGCCGAACGACAAGCTGACGGTGGACACTTTCACCGATTATTTTCATGCGCATCGCGCCTGGGAAGACGCTGAGACGTACCTGTTCACGACGGTGGGATCGAACGGCAACCCGCTCGCAAGTCCGCAGATCAATCGCGATCGTTTCTACGTATTTCACCGACAGAACCTGATCGGCGACGAGGGCAGCATCTCCTACAAAGGGATGGTGTTTGGGCTGCCGAATACAGCGGTCGCCGGGTTCGACGACAGCCACTTGAGCTTCGACCGCCAGCGTGGCTTTCCGAACAATGACCTAGTTGACCCCTTCAATCCCTCGCCAGGACTATTCGGAGCGCTGGACCCGGTGCCGCGCGACAGTCCCCAGACGCACTGGAATGACTATGCGGCCTTCTTTGAAGACGTGATCGATCTGGGCGCACCCGTCAAGCTGGTCACCGGTGCACGCTACGTTCCGGCTGGCGCTGGATCGGCAGAATTTCAAGACCAATGGTCAGGACCAGGGCAACGGCTTCATGCAAACCTACAGCTCGACGAACTGGCGGGTGGGATTGGTTTATGACGTCAACGACTATCTGACGCCCTACGTCTCCTGGACCACGGGGAAGGATCCGCCGGGAACGAACAACATTTTTTGTGAAAGGATGCGAATGAAGGCACTTGTGGTTAACGCGCCGGGTCGAGGATTCGACTACGAGGACGTTCAGATCGCCCAGCCGATAGGATGCGAGGCTCTGGTCAATGTGCAGGCATCTGGGCTGTGTCACACCGACCTGTTATTCGCTACTCACAATATCGTTCCTACGCCAGCGGTGCTCGGCCACGAAGTTGCGGGGATCGTGGCTGCAGTGGGTCCGGATGTCACCCAACTCCGGGTTGGAGATCACGTTGTAGGCTCTCTCGTCCAGTCATGCGGAGCCTGCGCTCGATGTCTGTCTGGCCGCCCATTCCAGTGCAAGCATCCGGAAGCAACGCTACGCCGACCGGGCGATCCCCCACGCCTGAGCCGTAACGGCGCCGCCCTTTTCGAGGGCTTTGGGCTGGGCGGCTTCGCCGAACGCGCGCTAATCCACGAAAACCAACTCGCCGTCGTACCCAAGGAACTTCCGTTCCCCCAGGCTGCTCTCCTCGGCTGCGGCGGTGTAACGGGCGCTGGTTCTATCTTGAACACCGCGAACGTAAGCGCTGGGGAGACGGTCGTCATCTTCGGCGCAGGAGGGGTTGGGCTCAACGCTGTCAGTGGCGCGCGCATCGCTGGCGCGACGAAGATCATTGTTATTGACATCATGGCGAAGCGACTCGACGAGGCCAGGCGATTCGGTGCGACTGAGGTCATAGACTCCACGAAAACCGACCCGGTGAAGGCCATTCGCGATCTCCTTCCGGGAGGAGCGGACCACGTCTTTGACTTCGTGGGGCAGAAATCAGTTGCTGAACAGGGACTGGCAATGCTCGGTGTCGGCGGCGGACTTTACCTGGTCGGGGTGGCGACACCCGATGTCGAGTTCGGGGTGAACATCTTTAACGCGATCGGGGGGCAGAAGCGCGTCCAAGGCGTGAACTTCGGCTCAACCACTGCCAAGCGCGACATCCCGATGTACGCCGAGCTGTACCTGCAAGGCCGGATGAACTTGGATGATCTTGTATCGAAAACAATCTCGCTGCGCGACGTGAACGAAGGTTACGCGGCGCTAAAGGACGGCTCGCTCACGCGCGTCGTCGTTACTTCGTTCTAACTACAAATTCGCCCTATAAGGAGAAATGCGATGCCAGCAATCATGGACAAAGCCACGATTAAGACACTCACGACACACTACATTGATGGAGCGTTCGTTGAATCCCATGGCCGGCAAGTCATGGACATTATCAAGCCGACCAACGGGCAAGTGATCGCCCGCGTCACGCTGGGAGATGAGGAAGATACGCGGCGCGCTATCGCCGCGGCCAAGCGCGCGTTCGCGAGTTTTGGCCGGACAACAAAGGAAGAGCGCTTGCGTTACTTGCGCCAACTCCATGAGGCGGTCGCAGCCCGCGTGGATGAATTGACGGCGATGATGATTGAAGAATACGGCGGAGTCGCCCGGTTTGCCCGCCTTATTGTCGAGTCAGGCGTCAACGCTTTCGCCGCGGCGGAGAAGGCACTTCAAGAGCTCCCGTTGAAAGAAAGCTGGGGCAAGACGACGGTCACGATGGAGCCAGTCGGAGTTGCTGGCCTAATTACAGCATGGAACGCGAACGCTCTGTTCATTTGCCTGAAGCTTGCGTCGGCTATCGCGGCTGGTTGTACGGTCGTGCTCAAACCGAGCGAAATGAGCTCGCTGCAGACCCGCGCAATGGTTGAGGCTGTGAACGAGGCCGGACTACCAAACGGTGTCTTCAATGTGGTGACAGGTCTCGGCACCGTCGTCGGCGCTGAGATGGTGCGCAATCCGGATGTGGCGAAGATATCGTTCACGGGTTCGGTTGCTGTCGGAGAACGGATCATGCGCGACGGCGCCGCGACGATGAAGCGGGTCACGCTCGAACTCGGTGGAAAGTCCCCCACAATCCTGCTCGACGACGCCGCGCTCGACAAGGCCATCCCGACGGCTCTTATCTTGGCCTTTTTGAACAGCGGTCAAGCTTGCGCAGCCGGAACGCGGCTCCTCGTGCCCAGGAATCGGCTCGACGAGGTGAAGCGCGCCATACGGGATGAGATGCGTAACTACACGGTCGGCGATCCCGCGGATCCCAACATTATGGTTGGACCGATGGTGTCGCAAAAACAGTACGAGCGCATCGAATCCTACATTCGCAAAGGCATTGAACAAGGTGCGGAGGTGCTGGTCGGTGGAGAAGGCCATCCGAAGGGTCTTGAAGCGGGCTTCTTCGTGAAGCCCACGGTGTTTGTCAATGTGAAAAACGACATGACGATTGCCCAGGAGGAGATTTTCGGCCCCGTGCTCAGCGTGCTTGCTTACGAGTCCGACGATGAAGCGATCCGCATTGCCAACGACTCCATATATGGTCTCCACTCTGCTGTCCTGGGGACAGACCTCGATCGCGCACGGCGTGTGGCCTCTCAGCTGCGAGCCGGTCGCGTCGTGATCAATACCATGACCGACGATCCCCAGGCACCCTGGGGCGGATTTAAGTACTCCGGCGTCGGCCGCGAATATGGCAAATACGGAATTGAGGCGTTTCTTGAGCCAAAAGCGATTCTTGAGTAATCGCTCTCGCTGAATGAAAAAGAGGACGAATTCATGAGCAAACAGGTCAGCATCTCCCCAAATGAAGCCGCGGATCGGCTCGCCATCCGCGAGCTGGTTGAGGCCTATGCACACTGCGCTGATCGTCGCGATGCGAAAGGTCAAATGACTCTCTTTACCCCAGACACCCATTTTGTGGTGTTCATGGACGCCAAAGATCCGAAGCCTTCACAGGAACTTCACTCGCGCGAGGCGCTCGCTCCCGTGTTTGCCGATCTGAACAAGTACGCTGCCACCATGCACTTTCTTGGACAGACGACGATCCTCAAGCTGACCAGCAATCGAGGCACAGGGGAAACTTATTGCATGCCCCATCACCTCACCATTGAGGGCAAGAACCGACACCTGATGATTGCCGCTCTACGGTACTACGACACTTTCGTGAAGATGGATGGCACGTGGCTGTTTGCGGAGCGCCTGCTTTACGTCGACTGGCTGGAGCAGCGCGAACTGTCATGAACATTACTTGCGCGGACGATGAGGGCGCCGCTCGACCGTGATCGCCCTAGCCAAGGAGATCGGATTCGAGGGCGTGGATGCTGACCTCGGCAAACTAACTTGCGGATCGGGATTTAGCAGAGCCCTGATCGGGGCTGGCACAGTGAAACGAAAAGAGGAAAGCCATGATTGACCATATCTATCTCCCCGTCTCTGACCTGAAACGGTCGAGCGAATTTTACAAGAAGATGCTTGAGCCGCTTGGCATCGACATGCCCTACAAGTTCGATCAACTGCACGGTTTCGCGATCAATAGCAATCCGGGTTTCTGGCTGAAGAATGGCGAAGTCGCCAAAGACCTTTACGTCGCATTCACCGCCAAGAGCGCGGACGCTGTCAGAGCGAGCTATAAGGCGGCGATAGACGCGGGAGCTACCTCGAACAAGGAACCGAGCCTTCGGCCCGAATGGCGAGCCGACTACTTCGCGGCAAACATCGGCGACCCGGACGGATACAACATCGAGATTGCCTATAAGCCCTGGCTCTACAAATAAAAGGTACGAGCGGCAATGGCGAGGCTGATGCGAGTGCGCGTTGTTGAGGGTTTCTAATTGAATGCGAAAGTTCAATCGCGACCGGACTTGTTGCTCCTCCTGTCCTTGTTGGTGGCGATTCTGCTGACTCCGGTGTTGAACCAGGATAATTGGAGGCGGCTGGTGCTCGCGGCCGTCACCTTCATACCAATTGTCTTATCCATTGTCCGGTTGTCGCAGATCAAAAGGTGGGTGTGGCCGTCGGTTCTGTTGGCATTGTGCAATGCGGTTTTTGTAGTGGCCGGCAATACGTTCCCAAGCTCAACACTGACCGGAGTTCGATGGGCACTTCTCGCTGCTTTCTTCGGGCTCACGGCCGCAGGTCTTTTCTCCCATCTAAGGAACTCTCGCTCGGTCGCTCGGGCCCAGCTCTACACTGCGGTCAACATTTATCTACTGCTCGGGTTGCTGTGGGCGACCCTCTATTTAGCGATAGATGCTTTCTCGCGGGGTTCAATCCAGATTGGAAGTCACCCAGGCGACCGTCAAACCGAGCTGCTGTATTTCAGCCTAGTAACGCTTTCTACGATTGGCTACGGCGATATCGTGCCGCTTAGCGGTGAGGCCCGCATATTGGCAGCACTCGAAGGGGTTACCGGAGTTCTCTACATAGCGATTACAGTGGCCCTGTTGGTGGGCAGGTTCAGAAGCGAGTTTTCGGACTAGCCTGTACCGGATCGAGAACCACGAGGTGTCATGACAACGAATAACCAGATATCTTCCGCGGCATCGCTGACCGCTCCAATCGTCGGCCAAAACCGTCTCGTCATTGTGGGCGCGACTGGAATGGTCGGCGGATACGCCCTTCGCTACGCCCTCGATAACTCAGAGGTGAAGAGCGTTACGTCAATTGGACGCAAGACAGTTGGCATCTCGCATCCGAAGCTGGAACAGGTTCTGCATCAGAACTTCGCAAATTGTTCCCCGCTCGCAAACGTACTCTCGAACCAGGACGCGGTGGTCTATTGCCTGGGGACCTACACAGGGTCGGTATCGGACGAGCAACTACGTGTCATAACCGCCGACTATACGATCGAGTTCGCGCGAGTGTTTCGTGATAGCAGTCCTGACGCCGCGTTCTCGTTCTTGAGCGGGAATGGCGCGGACCCGACGGGACGAAGCCGGCTTGCCTTCGCTCGTTACAAAGGACAGGCGGAGAAGGTACTACTCGCGGTCGGTTTTCCGCGCGTCTATCTTTTCCGGCCCGCCTACATCTACCCCGCGGAGCCGCGCAAGGAACCGAATTTCAACTACCGACTCATTCGCGCGATCTATCCCGTTTTTCGGGTGCTGCTCCCTAACCAGGTGATTCGCGCCGATGACTTGGCCAGGGCAATGGTCGATGTTGTGCTGCGACAAACACAGGAGCGCCAAGGCGTCGTCTTCGAGAACCGAGATATCCGAAGCATGGTCGAGTCGCGAACTCCCCTCACGAATCGCGCTGTCTAATCCAACGGCAGTTCGAGAAGGGTAGAGCGTCAACCACTAAGCGAGGCACAAATGAAAAGAATCGTGATCGTAGGCGCCGGGTTTGCAGGGCTTGCGGCCGCAAAAGCGCTGAGGCACTCGGACGCGGAAGTCTTTGTCGTTGATCGGGCGAATCACAACCTCTTTCAGCCTCTGCTCTATCAAGTGGCGACAACCGTGCTGTCTCCTGCTCAAATAGCGTCACCGATCCGTGGACTTCTGCAGAAACAAAGAAATACGACCGTAATTCTTGGGAAAGTCGGCGGAGTCAATAAAGATGCAAAGTGTGTTTATGTCAGCAATCAGGACCAGAAGGATGTTCCCCTTCGCTATGACATCTTGGTTATGGCTACTGGGGTCACGCACAGTTACTTTGGCCATGATGAATTCTCAGAGTTCGCGCCCGGCTTGAAAGGGCTGGCGGACGCGGTTCGCATCCGCAATAAAGTGTTGCAAGCATTTGAGCAAGCGGAAGCAGAACAAGATCCCAGCCGGCACCAGGATCTTCTGACTTTTGTCTTGGTTGGCGCCGGCCCAACTGGGGTTGAACTCTCCGCCGCACTGGCAATGCTCGTTCGCTCGATGTTGAAAACCGAGTTCCGCCGGATCGATCCCGCTATCGCCCGGGTTGTGCTGGTTGACATGGCGCCTCGTGTTTTGGGCACTTTTGCTGCGGAACTCTCTGAGGCAGCCCAACACCGGCTGAAGGAGCTTGGGGTAGAAGTACGGCTAGGGCACGGCGTTAATCAAATTGACGCGGATGGAGTAGTCGTGGGCGGAGAACGCATCGCAAGCAAGGCCGTTATCTGGACTGCGGGTGTGGCTCCTTCTCCAGCGGGCAAATGGCTGAATGTGGAGACCGACCGGGCAGGCCGCGTTCGGATTCAGGACGATCTCACCGTTCCCGGATATCCGGACATATAAGTAATTGGAGATACGGCTTCCCTTCAACAGGATGGAAAGCCGCTGCCAGGCGTCGCCCAGGTAGCGATTCAACAAGGCCAATACGCCGGCCGGCGCATCGCTCAAAGCTTGCTTGGCCACGCATCCTCCAAGCCGTTCCGGTATTTCGATAAAGGGAATATGGCCGTTATCGGAGCGGGATTCGCGGTCATTCAAACCGGACGGGTCCGGCTGAGCGGGTTACTGGCCTGGCTTGCTTGGGCAGCGGTCCACCTGGAGTTTCTCACAACTACCAGTCTGCGCCTCGCCGTTCTTCTGCAATGGCTCGGGAGTTTTGTAACGCGTCAGACAGGCGTTCGGTTGATCGTGAATCACATTCCTCTTTTCAGACCGAATCAGATCATAGAACTGGCCAAGGCTAGCGCAGGAAGGAAGGAAATGACACGTTTCTCGCCATGATTGCTAAGTCTTCTTACGACTTTCTATTTTGTGATTGCACGAGTGACACCATCGCCTATCGCGTGGACACAGCGGGCTGCGCAGTCTTTCAAAGCCATCTCGACACTCTTCGTTAGGTGGAAGATCCAGTCTTCGAACCCCGCCGGATCTCCCGATAACGGAAACAATCGACGAGGTGATCGTTTACCATTCCGACCGCCTGCATATGGGCATACACGACCGTCGAACCAACGAAACTGAATCCGCGACTTTTAAGGTCCTTGCTGAACGCATCGGATTCGACAGAAGTCGCAGGAATCTGTCGCATGATCGTCCACCGGTTAAGCTTTGGCTGTCCGTCAACGAACCGCCAGCAATAGGAATCGAAGCTTCCCACCTCTTCCTGGATTTTGAGAAACGCGCGTGCATTGCGCACGGCGGCCTCGATCTTCGTGCGGTTGCGAATGATTTCAGAATTTAACACGAGCTTCCCGATTCGTCGCGCAGAAAATCGCGCGACTTTCTCGGGATCAAACCCTTCGAAAGCGCGCCGATAACCTTCCCGCTTCTTCAACACAATCGTCCAGCTCAACCCGGCCTGTGCACCTTCGAGCACGAGAACCTCAAAGTGCTTGCGGTCATCGTGGACTGGAACACCCCACTCGCGATCATGATATTGGAGCACCAGCGAATCATCGACTCTAACCCACGAGCACCGTTTAATTGTTGCGGTTGCACTGCGCATAAATCAAATCGCCTGCCTCCTTCCGCGAAGCCGAGTTTGTATGTTGTGGCGATTGGTAAAATTAATTTGCCAGCTCGGCGAGGCTGCGCATCGCCACACGGTGACTACGTCTCGAGAAGCGTGCCCAGCACCTCAGGCCACCGGTTTTCGAAGTCGACGTCCCGTTGCAGTCCACGATCCAGCAAAGTTCCGATTCGCTGTTGTGCTTCAGGCCACGTGAGCGCGGTCTCAAAAGAAGTGATAGCGGCGAGGAGTTGGTCAGCGGATGGCAAAGAAACCTGGTTGACGAGATGCTTCGCGGCGGCCATGGCGCGCCGGTCGAAGGAGGCGATGCGGCGAGCGAGCGCGTCGACAAAGCCGTCGAGTTTGATGTCTGGAAGGGCCCGATTCACGTATCCGTACCGCTCCGCCGTATCGCCGTCGAAGTCGTTCGCGCCGAGAACGATTTCGAGCGCGCGGCCGCGGCCAACGAGATGTGGAAGACGTTCCGCACCGCCGCCGCCGGGATGCAGTCCCACCCCGACCTCGGGTTGGCCCAGTCGCGTGTTCTCGCGCGACGCAAAACGCATGTCGCAGGCCAGGACAAACTCGCCGCTCACGCCCCGGACGCAGCCTCGTATCTTCGCGATACTGACCACCGGGGATTTGGTGAGACGCACGAACGTATCCATCAGGATCGGAAGGCCGGAAGACCCGACAGCAGTCAGGATGTTCCCTATCTTGCCGGTCAAGTCAAAGTGGGCAAGGTAAAACTCGGGGTTCGCACTTTCGAATACGACGACACGCAGGCTCGGGCTGGCGTCCATTCGCGCGAGCAGGTCCTGTAGGGCTTCGAATATGCTGGCGTCTACGATGTTGAAAGGCGGGTAATCGAAGACAACCCTCCAGTAAGCAGGCGTTTCTTCGATGACCCGCACGTGCGCTCCCGCTTCACTCATGACTCACACTCCTTGCCTCGACTTCGGACACTTAGGCTGCCGCTTCGCGTAAAAGCGTTTCGACTTTATTGTCCAGATCCTCCGCAACCTGGAGCGCATCACGGTTTCCGTACGCAGCCAGAAAACTCGCCATCCTGTCATACGACAGATGTACGCCATCGGCGCGCTCATCCACCAGGACTGTGACCGGCGCGTAAGAGCTCGCGTCCGGAACATGCTTCGCCATTTCCTTCATGATGAGAGGGTTGCCGATAAGAAAGCGGATGATTCGAGGTGTGTCTTGACCCGTTTCTTTCTGTAGAACTGCGCCTTGGTCAAGTTGCATAAACAGCATCAGTCCTGCTTTGCTCAAACCTTTCTCAACTGCGCTTTTCAGTTCGGCAAGAGAACGTGCCTCGTGTGTTGATCTCCCAAATTCAGCCATATCCGGATGACCGATGGCGGCGTTCACACCGGCTATTACTTCATTGAACGCCTTGGAAGTCGTCAGACTGAACCGCTCTATCTCGATTTTTCTTATCATCTCGAATCTCTTTACGCACAGCCGCCTTGATCAAGCTGCGTAAACAGCATTAGTCCTGCTTTGCTCAGCTCATTTCCGACTGTGCTTTTCAGCTCGGCGAAAATGCCGTCCTGACGGAAGGCGAAGGCGATCGAGTCGCCCACAACCTCTGGAGCGACCGAAAGTCACCGCAGTTGTTGATGTAGAAACTCGCTTGTCCGCCCGTTGGCAAGGTGAGCCGCGGTAGCGTTGTAGTGTTTTCCGTTATGGCGAGAGAAGGCATGACTCTGACCCGGATAGCTGTAGACCGTCGCGTTTGGTTTCTCAGCAAGTGCCGCTTTAATCTCCGCTTGTGCAGCCTTGGAAATGAACTCATCCTCCTCGGCTACATGCATGAGAAGGGGCGCATGAAGCCCATCGACCTCTCCCAGATATTTCTCAGTATCGGCGCCGTGATACCAGACCGCGGCGTCGATGCCGTCGTTGCGCACGGCTGTCATGAAGACCATCAGAGCGCCGAGGCAATAGCCGAGCAAGGCAACCTTACCGTTGCATTCCGGGAGACTGCGTGCTGCGTCAATCGTGTCCTTTGTGTCCCTTACGCCCGCATCTCTGTCATAAGCCGAATAGAGACGAAGGCCGTGTTGCCAGTCGGCCTCGGAGGTGACGTTCAGGTC
The DNA here is from genome assembly GCA_963696025.1 of uncultured Acidobacteriota bacterium. GTDB lineage: Bacteria > Acidobacteriota > Terriglobia > Terriglobales > Acidobacteriaceae > JABCYV01. The sequence continues at coordinate 356,856 of CAVOII010000005.1, read as the reverse complement.
GACACCGGGCTCCTGCCGCCAGTACAGGTCTGGAGCGAGCGCGAGGTAACCTTGTTCCGCCAATTCATCGCAGTGCTTGCGAATGTCGATGTTCACCCCGAACAGTTCCTGCAGAACGACGACTGCAGGAGCCCCCATGGTCCTCGGTTTTGCGATATAGGCGTTAAACGCGCCTTCATGTCCTTCAATCGTGATGTGATCTTTCATTGTGTTCTCCTCACGGGACGACGTTCATCCGGGCCTCCGCCGGTCTTGTTTGGATCGGCGGAGGCACCGGCGCACTTCAAGCTACCGCCGTGGCCGGCGGAAGCAGCAGCCTCTTCAATGAGTCTGGCTGTTTCCTTCGGATGAGAAATGTACGCCACGTGGCTCGCCTTCACTTCGACCGTCTTGGCTTTAGCGCGTTTGGCCATCATGCGCTCCTGATCCGGATTGATCGACCGGTCTTCGCTGGCCACCATGTACCAAGTGGGCTTGTTCTTCCACGCGGGATTCTTAACCTGGTGGGTGAACGAGTCGGTAGAGATCGGCACCTGCGATATAGCCATGAACTCCGCCTCTTCCGGTGGAATGTCCGCTGCGAAGTCGGCCGCGAAATGCGCCTCGTCTATCCACCAAAGCCCATTGCTGTCCGGTTTGAACGCCTTGGATGCTTGCGGCAACGCCGTTTCGATCGACGCACAGCTCTCGCCTTCATCGAGGGCAAAAGCAGCAATATAGACCAGCGCCGCAACGTTTGGATGATTGCCTGCTTCGGTGATAATGGAACCGCCGTAGCTGTGGCCGACCAGAACCACTGGCCCGCCCATGGCATCGATTGCGGCCTTCGTGTACTTTTGGTCGTCGGCGTACGAAGTCTCGGGAGGCTGCGCCACCGACACCTTGTAGCCATCCTTCTTAAGGATGTCGGCGACCCTCTTCCAGCCGGAGCCGTCCGCGAAAGCTCCATGCACCAGAACTACATTCTTAATATGTTGACTCACGATTATTCTCCTTTGCAGTAGAGATCCAGACGGATCAGTTGATTCTCGGTGTTGCACGTCTTCGCGCCAAACCACTCTTGTCTGGCGCGAGGGACATGCATTTCATTTACGACGTAAAGACTTACTGGCTGCTAGTTGGCGTGCGCGGAGGTGGCAGCCTCTTCGATGAGCTTGGCTGTTTCCTTCGGGTGAGACATGTACGCCACATGGCTGGCATTCACTTCGACCGTCTTGGCCTTCGCGCGCTTCGCCATCATGCGCTCCTGGTCCGGATTGATCGACCGGTCTGCGGTGGCCACCATGTACCAGGTGGGCTTCGACTTCCAGGCGGGACTCGTGACTTTGTGGGTGAACGAGTCGGTGGAGATCGGCACTTGCGATATAGCCATGTAGTGGGACTCGGCGGGCGGTACGTCCGCCGCGAAGTCGGCCGCGAAATGCTCCTGTTCTATCCACCAGTTGCCGTTGCTGTCCGGCTTGAATGCTTTGGACGCTTGCGGCAGGGCCTGTTCGATCGAAGCACAGCTATCACCTTCATCGAGTGCAAAGGCGGCGATGTAGACCAGTGCAGCAACGTTTGGATCATTGCCGGCCTCGCTGATGATGGACCCGCCGTAGCTATGGCCAACCAGGACGACCGGCCCGCCCATGGCGTCGATGGCGGCCCTCGTGGACTTTTGGTCGTCGGCGTACGAGGTTTCGGGGGGCTGCGCTACGGACACCGTGTAGCCATCCTTCTCGAGGATCTTCGCGACGGCTTCCCAGCCGGAGCCATCGGCGAATGCGCCATGCACCAAGACCACGTTCTTGATACCACTCGGGGCGGGACCCGCCGCGGCAGCGTTCATAGTTCCACCCATCAGCGTAGAAGCAAGTGCAGCAATGGCATAAGGCTTCGTCATGACGTTTCTCCAGTTAGGTTTCATTTTGTTCTCCTTTTCCTTTCACGACATCGATTCTGTTTTTTCGGAGCCGCCTTATCGCGGCACACATGAAGTTAGCAAGCGGATCGAGGCAGTCCTATCCGTCTTTGGTCCTAGCGCGTTAAGATTTTTGGGAAGTGTTCTAGGATGGAAGCTAGGCGGCGTTAGTACCGGAGGGAGTGAGGCCAAGTTTCTCGGCCATTCGGACGAGGTGAGCCAAGGATTCCGCTTTCATCTTCTGCATGACTTGACCGCGATGAATCTTGATTGTCTTTTCACTTGCCCCTAATTCTGCCGCAATTTGTTTGTTTAGCATTCCACTGGTCACCAAGGGGAATACTTCCCGCTCACGCGGAGTTAGGGAATCATAACGGCGCTGCAGCTCAGAAGCCTCCGCACGCTGCGCCAGTTGATGTCGATTCTGTTCAATCCCCCGCTGAATCGCTTCGAGTAGGTCCTGTTCTTTGACGGGCTTGGTCAAAAACTCTAGCGCTCCGGCCTTCATTGCGCGGACCGTCATTGGGATGTCTCCATGCCCGGTGATAAAGATAATAGGCAAATCAATCTTGGCATCAGTCAGCTTTTCCTGCACGTTGAGTCCACTCAGGTCCGGTAAACGGACATCAAGCACAAGGCACGCAGGAGCGCCTGGGCGTGTAGCGTGGAGAAAATCTTGAGCGGAGGCAAATGTTTGTACTTCGATACCAACCGAGTGAATCAGCCTTCTCAGCGCAGTACAAACGGCTTGGTCATCGTCAACGACGTAGACAATCCGGCGGGGCTGAGTCATGGTGTCATCCTGTTGTCAAAAAACAAGGGTGAGCGCGATGACTGAGAATATAAGACTTTCGATCGAGGTGTTCAACCCTAATGGAAGCCGCCTCTGTCTACCGTGTACCCTTTATGCCGCGAAGGGGAGGCTGAAGCGGAACGTCGACCCCTGATCGGCGTTTGGCGAGAACATCAATTGACCACCATGCTCCTCGACGATGGATCGGCTGATAGCCAGCCCCATTCCCATGCCCTGAGGCTTTGTAGTGAAGAAGGCTTCAAAAATACGTTTACCATTTCCCGGATCTATCCCTATACCAGAGTCCTGCACCGAAACCGACGCCCCCGACTGATCCGATTGCGACGCGATCACTAGTGTCTTCGGATGGCTCGTGACCGACTCCATGGCTTCGACGCCGTTCATGATCAAGTTCAGGATTACCTGCTGCAACTGGACGCGGTCGCCTATCACAGGTGCGAGCGCCGGGGCTAACTCCGTTCGAACCGAGACCTGGTGCTTCTCCAATTCTCGGTGTGCCAGGGCGAGCACTTCGCGAACAGATTCGTTGATGTCCACAGCAGTCTTCTCAGCCTTTGCATTTTTTATCTGTGCGGAGATGCGCGCAATGATTTCTGCCGCCCGATCTCCTTGCTCCGCAATATCTGTGAGCGCGTACTGCACCTCCTCTAAATCGGGCGACGGGCATACTAGGAGGCGAACACCAGCTTTCGCGTTACCAACAATCGCCGCAAGGGGTTGGTTGATTTCGTGCGCGATCGAAGCTGTGAGCTCGCCCATGGTCATCACGCGATTGATGTGCGCCAGTTCCGCCTGTGCTTGGTTCAGTTTTTGATTGGCAGCTTCAAGTTCTTTGGTGCGCTGAAGCACGCGTGACTCTAGTTCGTCATTCATTTTCTTGATTTCCGCTTTGGCCTGCTTTAATTCTGGCGTCTCGACCAGTTCCCAGGTTCCATGGCGCATCGCGGTCGCGAATTGATGAGTACTGACGACATCCAAAACCTCATTCGCTCCACAAGATCCCAAAGCATAGGTGCACAACACAACTGCGGGCTTTCCCGCTACACTGCCACTGATCAGCCCTTCGTATTCTGAAAAGGCGCTCCAGTCGTTCTTGTGTAGCCAAGAGGTATTTCCCGAAGCTCTTAGTCCCGCATACCCGCGGTCCAACGCCTGCTCGATTTTCTGGTCCCACGCGGTCAGGACGCGTCTCGAATCGAAGGCTCCGCCCTTGAGGTACCAGGCTCGGCCATCGAATACTTCGATACTTCGCTTCGACAGATAATGATCAAACTCAGGCACCGCTTCCCGTAATCCATCCCACACTTCCTGCTCGGACAGGGGCTCGGAAACTACCCACACGCAGAACTCGTTGTCTTCTAGTCCAGCTTTGAAATATAAAACAAGCATGTCAAGCAAGTCTTTTCTGCTCTCGTAAAAATTGCAAAAATGCGTTCCCCAAGGCCGGTCTCCCACTACATCGATTCCTGATCTTCTCATTTCGTTAATTGATGTCGTTGGTGTTGTCGTCATGTTGTGAATGCCCTCCATACAACTTCTGACTCTTATCTCGAAACGAGAATGTCAACGTCTTTAGAACGCTGGTGTTGACACTTACTTCGGGTTTTCTGGCTTCATCGCTGAATGTACGGCTTCAAGCAGAGCTTCATCGTCAAAGGGTTTTCCTAGGAATGCAACCGCGCCTCCTTGGAGAGCCTGTGAACGGGACACCGGGTCGTTATGAGCCGATACAACTACGATCGGGGTTCGGCAGCAATCTGCGGCAAGTTGCTGTTGCAGTTCAAGGCCGCTCATCCCTGGCAAACTCAGATCGAGGATCAAACAATCCGGCCGGCGTTCGCGACAAGAACGAAGAAACTCCTCTGCTGAAGAGAAAATCTCGGACTTAAAGCCCGCAGACATGACGAGTCTACCTATGGCTCGGCATACTGGTTTTTCGTCGTCCACGATGGCTACCACCCTGCGTTCCTCCACTGTGCTCATTACTCTCCTTCTAGAATGGCACGCGCTCACGAATTTGCTATAGGACTTTGGTCCTAGAGCAATCCAGAACGATCGTGACTTGGGCTCCGGGAATAACGGCGCCACTCGGGTCGGTGACGGTGCCGAAAACGGTTGCAACTTCGGTTTGCGGCACGCACATGCTGGGAGCAAGGCAAGTGACATGACCAGGCGTAAGCACGCACCCGAACTGAAAAAATGCAGCGGGCCAGGCACGCGCCGACGTTCGATCGACGAAAGAACCGGTTCAAAGGGAGTGGGACTCTGGCCCTGACTTCTACTCATAGGGTCAATCCGGCGAGCTGCCAAGTCTTCGGCGAACCCCTTGCAACTATGCCGGAATTATATCGCCAGCGAATGACGAACGGGACGCTACCGGCGGACGGCACGCCGATTCTAGTTCGGGAGTATAGCCGATTGGGTGGGGTGCGGCGCTTATGCTTCCTCTGCGCGCTCCCGAAGAATCCATCCGCGCACATAGGGAGGGCATTGGACGAGTTCAATGCCCTCATCTTCGCAGGTAAAGACCGGGTACAGTCTGAGAGATCGCCTTGCAACGGCGGTGGCCTTGCAGAAATTGAGGTCATGTCAAGCGCTTCTGGCTGCCTTTAATCAAGCCTGATCAATCAGATGACGAAATGTAAAGCCTGCACAACACGCTGCACCAGCCAGTGAAGAATAAGGAGACATAGCGGCCAGGGGGGACTTGAGTCCCCCCGCCAGCCTTTTGAGGGCTGCTTTCTCCCAGTGGTCCGTATGTTGACGCGCCCCCGATGAGAAATGGCGGGAGCGACGGGACTCAAGCCCGCGCCCCCTGCGTGACAGGACCAAGGTCCGATATATCTGCTCCCGCGGGTAGTGTCCTGAGTCTATGCATACAGCGCCAAGCTGCTGCTGTTCGCATGTTCCTGCGCTTCTTCCGACTCGGCATCCTTGCCCTTGAGATAGGCGAGCGTTACGTCCAGCGACTCGTGCCCGAGGCGAATTCGGATGGTGTTCACCGAAACGCCTTCTTCGTGGAGCGTGTCGGCGTAGGTCTTGCGGAAGCGGTGAAGCTCTGCGCCCTCGACGCCGGCTTTCTTCGCAATCGCCTTCAGCTTGCGTAGGAAGTGCCCGTCAGGTTTGCCTTCACCGTTGGGAAACACTAGGTCGTGTGGCTGAGCGTTCCGCTCTCTCATTCTGTCTTTGATTTTCCAGACGAGCTTTGCGGGAATCGGAATGAATCTGTCCTTGGCGGACTTCTTTTTGTTCTTGCCCTTCAGGCGTAACTTGCGCCACGGCTTTGGCTGAACATGCAGGGTGCATTTTTCCCAATTGAAGTCAGCGTACTCGGTGTGCTGCATCTCTGCATCACGCATGCCGGAATTCAAGAAGAGACCGTAGAGCAGCTTCTCTTCTTTGTTCATGACCGCAAACATCGCCTTGAGTTCCTGCTTTGTATACGGCTTCGGTGGTTTCTCAGCATAGTCGAGTTCCGCTAAAACCTTGCCGGCAATAAGAATGTCCCGTGTCCGTAAAAACGTGTTCAGGGTTTCGAAGATGTTGTGAACCGTACGGTCATCCAGGTCGCTGTCATGTTCTCGAAGAAACTTCACGTAGTGCAGAAGCTGCTTGCGGTCGATCTGGTCTAGGTAACGCAGATTGTCCTGCACAGTGAAGTCAAGAAAGAACCCAAGCCGGTAGTGGTAAGCCCGCAGCGTCTTCTCGCTTTTGCCTTGCTGGTCTTTGCCCTGAAAAAGTTGAAGCTCAGCGAACCACTGATACACGGCGTCCGTGATTTTCGTCCGACCGGTTTCGTCTTGGTTCTGAATGACCGGGACATTGGCATCCAGAGCTTCGAAATATGCCTGCTTCCGTTTCTGTGCGTCGATTGCCGAGTCGAGGTCGTCGCCAACCGCTTCCCATGGACGCGTGCCGTCGGCGAGCGAATAGCGTAGGAAGTAGGGACCCGTGAGTTCGGCGGGGCGGCGCCCACGACCGAGGTTGACCTTCTGATAGCGTCGGGCTTTGCCTTTGCCAACCTGTCGATAGAGTGTGACTGCCATATTGCCTCCAGTGCTTAATACCGCGCCGGAAGCAAATGATCGGAATTTGGTAGTCAGTTGGTAGTCACGTACTGTAAATAGCAGAAACTAAAGGTCTGGCGGAGAGGGAGGGATTCGAACCCTCGGTACAGGTGTTAGCCCGTACAACGGTTTAGCAAACCGCCGCATTCGGCCACTCTGCCACCTCTCCGATTGAAAACAAACAACTTACTATGGTTACCTAAGATTTACTGCATTTTTGCTGCATGATTGGTATTCTGACGATGTCCTTGGGAGGGCGCATGGGCAGATACCAGGCGGGTCACATCTATGAAGCATCAGGTGCATTTTTCGTTCGGTACTACGTCTCCGCGATTGTAGACGGTAAGGCGACTCGTGTGCAACGCTCTTATCGTCTCTGCGGCAAGGACGACAGATACCACAGCCGGACGTGCAAGGCGGTGAAGCAGAAATCCGCCGAGCACATGGAGACTGTGAATGCGAACGCTGCTCCGGTCAATGACCAGACCATCGCAGCCTTCTGGGAGAAGACTTATCTGCCCTTCGCTGAGGAGAATCTCCGTGCCTCGACGGTTCACGGCTACAAACAAATCTGGGGTCAGCATCTCAGCGTTCATTTCGGGACGACGGCGTTGAAGGATTACAAGACGCACATGGGGAGCCTGTTCCTCACGTCCCTTGCGAAGAAACTCGGCAGGGCGACGTTACAGCACATCCGATCTCTTGCATCAGGCATCTTCGCCCATGCGGTCAACGTCGGCGTAATCGAGTCCAACCCGTGGCACGATGTCAAGGTGCTCGGGAAGACCAAGGAACCCGGCGAGACAGAACATTACACGCTTGAAGAGGCTGAAGACATCATCAGTGCTCTCGTCGAGCACGTCGATTGTCAACTCATCGTCGCTCTCGCATTCTTCCTCGGACTCCGGCCCGGAGAGATTCAAGGTCTCCGCTGGGAAGATATTGACTCCGACCCAGATGAGCAAGGCTTGCGGTGGATTCACATACGCCGTGCTGTCGCCCGCAACGTCATCGGTGAGACTAAGACGACATCGTCTGTCGCATCGCTCCCGCTGATTGCACCCGTGCTTATCCCGCTCAATCTGTGGCGTCAGAAATCGGGCAACAAGACTGAAGGATGGATTTTCCCGAACGGCAGGGGCAAGCCTGTCGATTTGCGGAGCGTCATCGGTCGAACGATTGTCCCGACATTGACTGCGAAAAAAATTGAATGGAAAACTTTGTACGCTGGCCGTCGTGGGGCAGCGACGATATTGACGCAGTTGACCGGGGATGCTCTCGCCGCGAAGGAACTCCTCCGGCACAAGAACATCGCTGTCACTACGGACAAGTACGTCAAGTCGATTCCAGAAGCACTGATGAAGGGCATGAAACTCCTAGAACTCGCAGCGGGCAAGAAGGAAAACCAATGACAGCCTTCACGCAAGACGAACTCAGGTTGTGTGCAGCACTTCGCCGGGTCGTCTTGGCTCGACTCCGCACCCGGAGATGGTACAAGAGCAACGCCGACAAGCAGCAAGCTTGGCGTGAAGCCAACCCGAAAAAGGTGCGGGCAATCGAGCGTCGGAAACGCATCAAGCACGGGGCACAATATCGAAAGTTGCCCGCTGACTGGAAGAAAGCCAACCCCGACAAAGTGAAGGCGAGCAATCACAAACGTCGCAACAAGCGTGCGGTCGGTTCTTGGACAGCGGCGGAATGGGAGACGTTGAAACGCCAGTATAGTCACCGCAGCGTCGGCTGTTGGAAAACTGAGACTGAGTTGAAGCCGCTGAGACGCAAACTCGTGCTCGACCACATCGTCCCATTGTCCAAAGACGGACTAAATCACCACGAACATTCAACCGCTGTGCCACGGCAAGGGCGGGTGCAACAACAGGAATCATGACAAGTACATCGACTTTGTAATCAGCTAGGCGATTCCTGAAGCTCTGCTCAAGGGGATAAAGCTCCTTGAAGCCGCTGCAACCAATGAGAAATGAGTAGAGTACGCGGCTCACTTGAATGGTTGAATGGTTGGAAGCGGTCACTGGCACGCGGCTAACTTGAAGAGAAGTTGTCCGTCTCCTGAGCGTACACCCTGCTCTCTTGATAACCTCCGCCAACTGGTCGGCATATGTCTGGACCTCGAAATTTCCGGGGATATGACGAACAGCGACCTCGAAGGGACAAGACGGCTTTAATAGATTCATAAAGTCCGCTTTTTGCTGTTCGGTAAGGCTCCTCTGCCGCGGAACACAGTTAACCGTCGATTGATTGTGTTCTCCTCCGACTTGAAGGCTACTGGATGGTCCTTGGCTAATATTCCCTCCGACGGCGCCGCTATCCGCTCGAACATAGTCTACATTGAGATTCTGCGGCAGGTATGCCCGGGCTCGGGCCGAGTGTGCTCTTAAGGCGAACAAAATACGAATATGGTACGATTCCGCCTAGTATGGACGAAGGCAAGCGAGTGCTCGGGATCATGGCGTCGATTCTCGTGACTAGATATCTCGACTCCGCTGACGATCTGTTCGGTGGGCCTCCAGGGAAGCCCCAGAACCGACAAGATGGTGCGGGGTGCCCAACGTGGTTATGCAAGATGACTCGAATACGGGCCGATTTGGCCGACTCTGGCCGCCTGCTACGAGCTAAATGCAATTCAGGATCACGTAGGCCACAAGGCCACAAGTTCTACGCTGGTTTACATGCGGCAGGACTCACGGCTGAAGGCGCAGAAGGCTGTCTCGGCAATCATGGTCTGATTAACTCTGAGAGCTTAGAGAACTCAAAGTTAATGAACTCCGGTATAACTCTGAAAGCCAAAGACCCGGTCCCGCTTAGGCTCGGTTACTACACGTCACGTACAGGTTCTTTATGATGCAGGATCTGTCCAAATCCGAGTTGCGAACCGAATAGGGTCCCCATCTTTGCCCCGAACGGCAACGACTAACTTGTGGACTTGGCCGGGTTGAGCTTCTCCCACTTGGCTAAAGCTCCGATGGTAAAAGATAGCGGGAGCATCAGTCAGGTCGTCGGACGCTACATCCGTTCCGTCCAAAGAACATGTCACTCCGACGATGACTTCTTCGGCCTCGGCATCGATCTGAAGATCGATGTCGTTACCGACAAAAGCCCGTTGGCACACAATGCTGAATTTCATATCCTTCCTTCGGCTCTCAGGCACACGCTGAGTTGCGCCTAAGTCTACAACTTGCCGCCAGGAAGCAAAATCCCCGCCTAAAGTGGCAGCTCAACCGTTTCGGCCATTGCGAATTCGTAGATCTCGTGTTAGAAAAGTGTGCCGTTTGGACGAGAGCACTAGAACGAATTGCCCCGTTAAAGTGGAACGGCGTCGGGAAATTTTTCCAGCGAATGCCGATTGGAAGAACGGCCCGATCTGCCCTTTCGCAAGGTGGAGGAACTCATGCTGGCATCCAGTTTCCCTGATCCTAGTCCGCTGCCTATGCCGGACCCAGCTCCAGATCCATTTCCCACCCCTGGTCCATTTCCGCTGCCAATAACGATAGAGCCACCGCCGCCGCCAGGGCCCGTGATTAGTGTTCCGCCGGTGGACATTCCGGGTGAGCCTTTCGACCCCCCGGAAGGGCCAGAAGCCCCAGCCCCGGACGATTATCCGGAGCCTCCGGAACCAGTCCCCGACTGAGGCAGTGTCTATCGTTCGCTCATCCTTGTGATGATTGATGGATTCGGTTGAATGTCAATTACAGCAGGGATGTAAAGGGAAGCTCCGCCGAGTTGCTCTGCAGTCACATGGCAGAGGTCAGCCAGGTGAGCTGGACATATGCCTGTGGGCTGGCCCTCTTTTCCTGTGGAGTGTACTAAGTAAGCGGTGTGTGATGACGGATACAATGGGCTCAAGTGCTCCACCAACTCCTCCAAGGAGGAACCGTCTTGGCGCTGAGTGTAGTGAGTTCGAAGCGAACCAAATGCACCAATTTGCATCAACAGAACTGGGATATCACTCCTTGGCCGGATCTGGCAAGCGACCATCCAGGAAGCCTCGAAGATCTGTATAAACGGAGCGACATCGAGATTCAGGTCACACAAAACAGTGTCTAACGACGATATCCCTGGAACCACTTTCGTGGTTATCCCTAGACCCTTCGCCCGCATTGCCAGATCCTGTGCCACGCGATCGTAAAACATGGGGTTACCGTAGGTTACATACCCGATCGTACGACTCTCGTCGATGTCATCCAGGATTGAGTTTGCCAATCGATCGTAGTTTTCACTCCTGAGGGCGCCCTCCACGTACGAGTCGAGCGCGTTGACAACTTCGATCTTTCCAAGCATTCTCGTTGGAAGCCACAGCCGTACCGGCTCCCGGACTATTGAGTAGATTTTGGAACATCTTGACATCGCCTTCGTGGCTTCTGATGTGATGTGGTCCGGAACCATCACACCAAATCCAACAATGCACAATTGGGGCTGTTGGATCATATTGCGGAGAACAAAGTCACTGTTCCAATTGGGTTGCGCCGGAAGAGCCTAACTTGATGATTCCGAGTGGGGAGTATACTCCACGAACCCAGAGGTCGTTCTGTCGTGGTTGACCTTGTCACGAAAAGGGAGATGCAGCCTGGCTCAGGCCGACTAGTCTTGCTCGTTAGCGAAATCGGTAAATCTATTGCAGAACAACGAACTTCGCATCTTTCGGGAGACCAGGTTCATCAGCGGAGGCGGTCGCTTTCATCCGTAGCGTCTTGTCCACGCGGGGCCGTCTTTTCGTGCGCTTTCCGCTTCGCGTCCACTTCTACATCGAGTTCTTGGCTGCAGCTTGGCTTCGTATCGTTTAGGAGCTGCCATTGACATGAGAACAAGTGCGCAGTAAAATGCTTGGCCCGTAGTGTCACACACCTCTATAAAATGGTGCAGTGAGTATCTGAAGACATTTGGGAGCGTGTCAGCGCCCCCAATTGACAGAGCGCGTTTCGATTGCTGGGCACAGCATCGGCCTGCTGACGCACGGCGGCAAGAGGAACTTGGCCCTTGCGTATGAGCTAAACGGCTAGCATCCTTGGAGTGACATATGACGTTCGTTCCCACGGTCCGCCATGACGTGTTCATTTGTCACGCCCACAAAGATGACAATCCACGCGGTTCTGGATGGGTCTCAGTTTTCAGAAAGGACTTGAAAAATAGCCTGGAGGGGCGCCTCGGCACTGTCGACGTATTCATGGACGACGAACTTGCTCCCGATGAGAAATACCGGGGCAGGCTGCAAGACGATGTTAAAGGATCGGCTCTGTTCGTTCCAGTAATATCGCCATCCCTCCTACTAAGTGAATTTTGCAACGAGGAACTCAGTTGGTTCAGACGGTCGCCGCGCCTTACATCCGGCAATCAGCATGCATCGTTGGTCTTTAAGGTCGTTTTTCTGCCTGATCTGGACGGAAATTATCGGTATTGGGTTAAGGGCCTAACAGAAGTGCCCTTCTACATCTGCACTGGCAGAGTCGATCGCACTCTGAAACAGGGAACCGACCAATATACAGACCAAATAGAATACTTGGCGGCGCGTGTTGCTAACCGCTTACAGGATCTTAAGTCTCAGTTCGACCCTGTCTTCGTTATAAAGTTCTCTAATCTCAGTTTGGGTGATGAAGTTAAGGTACTAGAGACGGAGCTCTTTGGCGACGGACACCGGCTCTTGCCAGGCGTCTACATTCCTGATTTCGATGAAGCAGCTGGGCGCTTGCACGAATGGATTAAGGTATCCAAGTTCTGCGTATTTATCCTGGGTAGTGAATACCAACCACAAATCGCGGATTTACTGAAATTCGCACAGGAGAATACTAAACGATCAGTGTTTTGGATCGGTACTAAAGAGTACGAGAAGCGCAGTTCCGAGCAGAACCGGTTCATTAGCGAGCTTCAAAAGGATGGCCTAGAGCTTTACATCGGCAATCTTGCAAACAAACTTTATGATCGCCTAAAGACCGATCCTGAAAAAGCGAGTTATCCACTCGCGTCTGACACATCCGGACCAGTGAGCAAGATCAGATTCTACGTGATTTCCGATAGCAAGGGGCCAAAGCTCGAGAAGGCATCCCACCTAGTCGAGCAAATCACGAAAGAAAATCTTGCACAGCCAAAGCCTATTCAACTCAAGCCTTTCCAGCCAGTATCTCCTTCAGAGGGTCTTCCGTCCGAATTCATAAGAGAACACGAAGAACTCCTTAGCAGTTGTGACGCAGTTCTCGTCGACTGGGATCGGGGTGACAAGTACTGGCTGCGGGACACTTGGAGAGAAGTGCTGGATCGGAAAAGCGACGGTCGAGCCAAGTATAAGTCTGCAGCAATATTCACATCCGAACCTGACGATAAGGCCCGAGCAAGCGTTCTTAGAGAGCTAGGAGCAGTCGAAAACGTCATAGGTAAGCGCAACCCGAGCGTGAATTCACACCCGGTGGGGTCTTCATCGAGCCTGGGGGCCATTAGTGCGCCCACCGAATCACTATTCGATCCCGGCAGACTCCAGCGCTTTCTCTCTAGTCTCACCGACGACGCGGGATAGCTGATGAGGCGCAATCCCTATCCAGGCCTCAGACCATTCGATACACAAGACAACCGCTTCTTCTTCGGGCGGGAACGACAAGTTAGGGAGCTGCTGGACCGGCTGGACCAGGATCACTTCCTCGCTGTGGTTGGCGTCTCTGGGAGCGGGAAGTCATCTCTTGTCAAGGCGGGACTCTTACCCTCACTACGAAAGGGTTTCATAACCAACGCATGCTATCGGTGGCGGACCATCGTCCTCCGGCCCGGCACTCATCCTATGAAATCCCTCTGGCGAAGCTTGGCGCGGGGCGTCGTCTCACAATCACCGGATGGCAATGGAGTCAAAGAGCTGGCGGAAACGTTTGGCCTAGACAGTCGAAGCCTAATCAAGATTGGCCGCGACTTTTTGGGGAAGGGGCAACGGCTCGAATTTGAGGAAAACCTCCTTATCGTCGTCGATCAATTTGAAGAGGTATTTACATTGGTCCCCTCCCGGACAAGAACCATAGGTACAGAAGAAGATGAATTCGAGCCTGCCCGGGCATTCGTCGATCGCTTAATGAAGGCATCGCAACAATCTGAGGTTCCCATATACGTGGTTATCACGATGCGCTCAGACTATCTAGGTGATTGCGCACGCTTCCGAGATTTTCCAGAGCTCTTGAATAGAACTCAATACCTTATCTCGCGCATGACCGTCGGTGAACTGGTAGATGCTATTGTCCGTCCAGCTAAATTGGGAAGCCCCGCAGGTGATGTCGAGCGACCATTACTTAATCGATTGCTAAATGATTTCAATGATGAACCTCGTAACCTGCCAAGGCTCCAGCATGTCCTTGCGCAAACGTGGGAGCAGTGGTCGTCTCGAAATGCCGATGGTGTCCAAGCGCAAGGGTCAGTAGCCCTACAAGCAGGGCCTTCGGCCGAATTATCGGCTGAATTATCTCTCGATGACTACAGACGTGCGGGCGAATTCGACCGCGCTCTGGACGAGCATGCGGAGCGCTTGTTTGGGAGTCTTGGGACAAGCCGACGGCAGGACATCACCGAGCTCATCTTCAAACGAATCACTGCTCAAGACGTGTCGAATCGTCTCATTCGCTGCCCAACAACTATAGCAGACATCAACTCCCTCGTAGGTTGTAAGAAGGAGGCAGACAAGAGTGACATCCGAGCCATCATAAGGCACTTCTTGGACGACCGGGTGGCCTTTCTCACCTCACCGGACCTCGAAGACGGGCTAGGAGATTCTGACCGTGCTGAAGTTCGCGAGCCTCCTGAGTTGCCGGATACTGCCACAATAGACATTACCCACGAGAGCTTAATATATGGCTGGCAAAGGCTTGCAAAGTGGGTGCGCGAGGAATCTGCATCGGCCGGGCAGTATCAACGACTCGCACAGAATGCCCGCGATCATGAGGCTAGCATCCGCGGCTGGCTTCAAGCCGGCGAAGTCGAATACTTTCAGGAGCTTTTGTCGAGTCCAACCAAAGGTTGGACTGAGGCCTGGAGCGTACGATATAAGCTCGATGGTGACAAGGTAAACGGCAATCCAGATTGGAAGAATGTAAACACCTATATCAATGACAGCAAATGGCACGTCCGGTGGTCACGCCTCTGGAAACTCGCATTAGTCACAATGTTAGGCGCCTTCCCAATCGCTTTGGCCGTTGCTCTCCTCTTTGCAAAAACTAAGAGTGCTGACGACTACGCCAGTCAATCGGAGTATGAGCGGGCTCAACTGGGGTCGAAAACACAGGAGCGTGCTGCCCTCCTGGATATCGCGTCATTTAAGATCCAAGCAAGACCATCGAACACAGATCTGGCTGCCTGGGAGACCTTCGACAGGATCACACCCGGAATTCCCCTTCCAACCCAGGCCAAACAGCCAATTGACCGACTCTTTGTCGTGCCTGACAAAGGAGATAAGAGTAAGAATACCTTTCGTATCGTAGCACTTTCTACTCCTAAAGATTTGGCGGAAGGCCTACAGCCGGTAACATTCCGATCTCCTGATTACGTTGAAGACCAGCACTTTCTGGGAGAAGAGCGTGTTACTGCCGTTAGCCCTTCTGGACGGTATGCCGCAACACCATGCAAAAGGAACAGGGCGACTATTAGAGAGCTCGGAGGGCCTAGTACTAGTGAGGTGGGTACCGTCCCATGTGTAAGTAACGTTGCCCTGATTGTAGAGCCTTCGAGACCAGATGGCACGACGTCTGCACGGTGGCTTGCGACGGTCGAATACCAAACTCCGCAGCCTTCCACTCCTAGAAGAATAATTGGGGCGATTCGGGTAACGGAAATGCCCGGACACGATGCACCCCTCTTTGAGCGTGACCAGATTTCACTCCTTAACGAAGCCCTCAGTAAGGATGGACGATATCTCGCATATGTAGAGAAAGAAGATGTAACACGCAGTAACCAGCGACCGACTGCAGTTCTTCGGTTGGTTGACCTTTGGAGAAAGACCAAACCTAGAGAGGTCCACGGCGTATCAACTGATGCACCTCTCGACTTTTCAGCTGATGGTAGTCTCCTAGCGGTCGGCATGGTAGATGGGAAGATAACTATAATTGATCTTAAGATGCAGTCACAGACTACCCTCCACATAAATCGTCACTCCGGGGAGTTAAAGACCTCCTACCCGATTGCCGCAATCGCATTCAGTAATGATCCAAACACGATGTTATTGGCCTATTCCGAGGATGGTCATGACAATGTACTTCGGGTTGTGTCATACCAGGCTAGTGCCGGAAAGGTGGAGGGCACACTTAAGTGGAGTGACTACTTCGGACGAAAAGTTTCGCATCTCACTTTTAGCCCTACTGACTACTTTCTCGGTCTGGCAGTCGGAGAGAGCACGGCGCGTGTAAAGCTCGCAGCAACTGGCTTTGAAACGTCACGGGTCACGGTCTCGGATCGTGCAACGTGGATCGCTTTCTCTCCTAACCCCCACGTTGCTTTTGCGAGCGCCGCAAACGGAGAAGTAGTGAGGTTTGCGACGGAGAACGCTGAGCCACCTGATGTAGATCTATTCGCTTGTCCTAACCCGCAGCAAGTGGCAGTTGGCAATAAAGGTAATCTTATTGCTGTTTCTTGCTTGTCCGTTTCGGATCGGGCGTCTAAGGGCAACGCGATTCCTGATCATCCCACTAGAAATGCGGAGATCCAAGGTGATCCAAGTAAGGGCAAGATGGGGTATGTTGCACCGAGCTCAAAGATAATTGAATTCGACGACGCATCCAAGCGGTTTCGGGAGGTGAACGGTGCTAACTTATTAGTGACAGGAACTACTAAACCCTTCAAATTAACGGGGGACCCGTGGTCGGTTGACCGCCAGGGAGAGCCTTGTCACGCCGCCGCTGCCAAGGATGTCGCTATAGTTGCCGTCGAATGCGATGGCGTGGTGTGGGTGGTTGATGTGGCGAAAGAGAGAGCTTCTGTGCTAGATGGGGTCTTTCACAAACGTGACGCTAGCTCAGAGCAGTGCCAAGAAGCAGCGCTTTCGCTTGGACTTACTCCCAATGGGTCGATCTTGTCAATAGGCGACGATTGCGGCGGTCTTAGCACTTATAAAATCGATTTCGAAATCGGGCTGGCGAGGACGGCCAAAGTACTAGTGGACAAGAGCGGAAAACCCTCAGCAGGACCATCGGGAGAGTCTATAAAGAACCCGATCACCGCACTCGCCTTTAGTAGCGACTCGCAGCTGCTCGCTGCCGGTACTGCTGATGGGGTGGTGAAGGTAATGAAGATAGAGGACAGCAGGATGCAGGATCTGGAGTGGAGTCCGACAAAAGCATTCGATGGCTCAATCGGAGCAATTCAATTCAACCCAAAAGATGCCTCCACACTCATCGTCGGTTCTGGTAGAGCTGCGCACGTAGTAAGCACCAGCAACGGCCGCGACTTAGTTCACATTTCTGACAGCGACGACAGCATCTCTGCCGTAACATTTTCTACCACAGGCACGTGGGCAGCTGCTAGTACGTTGAAGGGGCGGACTCACCTTCTCGATCTATCTTCTGCGAAGATTGCGGACAGAATTGAGGCACTGGCGGCGAGCGTCTTTGGTCGAGCTCTATCGACCGCTTCTGCTGACAAAACCTTCTCTGGAAAGCAACGGATAGTTGGGGTCCAGCTCACGGATTCTTTGAGCCCATCAAAGCAAGAGGCAGCGCAGACGCTACTGATTTGGGCCGAGTGGGAGCAGATGCTGGCAATGGACGACATGGGAGAGTCCAGTTCTGAGCGTGTGCTTGCACTAACACGACACAACGTAGATATAAATGACCGGCTTGTGGACATCTGTTCATGTCTCAAGACGGATCTGGAGGTGTCTGGTGTGACCCACCCTGAGGTGTGCGGAAAAGTACCGACGAAACGATCCGACGGAGGAACAGGGAAGTGTTTCGTCGAGGCGATCCGGGACGGCACAGGGAAAGCTGACGCTCCAACCCAGCCAATACAATTTTGATCG
The DNA here is from genome assembly GCA_963696025.1 of uncultured Acidobacteriota bacterium. GTDB lineage: Bacteria > Acidobacteriota > Terriglobia > Terriglobales > Acidobacteriaceae > JABCYV01. Next base: position 339,088 of record CAVOII010000005.1, on the reverse strand, counting down.
GGAGCTGAATCGAGCTTCTGCAATACATGGTCGTCGTTGACAAGAAGCTACCGTTTTCGAAGTACTTGTTGGACGGAGACCCGCCTCCGCAGACCGAAAAATACTCGCAGCACCGGGAGCACTCTTTAACTCCCGCCATGACTTCGCACGCTACTCGCTGAAACGTGGAGGACCTTTGAATTCCTATGAGGTCGTCTTGTCCTACTTGCCCAAAGCTGAAATCGTGGTAAGTATGGTCTTGGACGCCCAGGAGTTCAGGAGAAAACGTGGAGATCCGCCCTCGGCAGTCCACTGACAAGATTCTAAAAGGCAGGACTTGGTCGTTTTGAGCGGCTACCATTTGCCACGGTAGTCCCTCCCTAGCCGCCAGGATCGCTCTGGTTGCTCTCTCGAATTCGCGAATTCGAACACTTCGCCCAGACGACTCATAGACTTCGTAAAGCCGATGCCAAAATTTCTCAAGTCGGGTCACAATTCCTTCTGCCGCTAGGCTAGAGGTTTTATGATTCCCTTCAAGTTCCTCAACGTTGAATCCGACTTCTTCTACACCGAGCTCTTCAAAAAAATGAAAAATTGCTTCGGCATGATCTAGCGAATCCACTGAAACCACCGCAATGACATGGAATGGAATTCTGTGTTCACGAAGCTTCCGCGCCCCGAGCATTGCCAGTGCATGTGTGGGCTTTCCATGCCGAGTCTTGCGATGAAGGTCGTGTAAGAAAGCCGGCCCGTCAATGCTCAAACCAATTCTCGTATCATATCGCTTCAGGAACTCGCACCAGCTATCATTGATACGAGTTCCATTAGTCTGGAAGGAGTGCGAGACTCTAAACTTATTTTGTACGACGTTCTCGATAGCTGAAAATGCTTTGGAGTAGTAGTTGGTTGATAGCACTAGAGGTTCTCCCGCGTGCCACACCACTGACAGCTGGCCGTCGACGAGCCCGCCATCCATTACCAATCTAACGGCTCCCTCGATCGTCTCAATACTCATCTGCCCAGTGTCATCGCGATGCGAAAGATAACAATAGTCACAATCGATGTTGCAGAAGGGTGTAGGTTGCAGCACCAGAATTTCAAGGTAACCTGCAAGGTGGGAATACGGCTCAGGAAGTTCGGTGGGAACGTGCAGAGGTAATCGCTTAGAGAAAGACATTAGCCAAACCAATTACGCGATCCAACGTCGATCAATAGTTTCTGAAATTTCCCCAGTTTCCCCAATTATTCCAGTTGTTCCAGTTAGCCCAATTTGCCCAATTATTCCAGTTTCCCCAGTTTCCCCATTGTGCTCGAAACAAGAACTGCTGCCTCATCTCGGTAGGCATTTGGTGCACGGCTTTCTGAACGGCCGCTATCCGCTCCGGCACCGAAGGAACGCGCCTTGTGTCCGTGGAGCGGCCGAAAAGAAGTCCGCCGCCAACAAGTAGCAATGACACCAGCTTAGACAACGAATGTCTCAGCTCTTTCAGCGATGCCATCACAGGTCACCCCCTATTGGCGTCATCACTCTACGGCTAGATTTGTCCCGGGTCAATGGCGTCGGCGACCTAGTTCCTGCCATCTATAATTTGGGGCCTGTGATCCCTAGCGAAGACGACTGCATGGTACAGCCGTGGAAGACTGGTGCGAAAGCCCTAAGTGCGTTATCGGTAATAGTTTAGGAGTGTTTCCATGTCCTGATACAGGCATGAGTTCTTGAATCCGAAACCCTGAAGATAGGTTGGCGTTTTTCGGAGTGCTTCGGGGATGATATAGTCGCCCGTACTAAAAACGAGGTCTTGATGCCCGACAGCTCCATATTGGACAAGATCCGTGAGCAGAGTGCTTGGTACGGACGGAAAGCAAGGAACAATCGTTCAATATTTTTCGCTTTGAAGATTGTCCAAATTCTTATGGCTGCGGCTATACCCGTGGTTTCACTGGCATCGGTTGCACCCGGAGCGCCAAATATACAGAGATGGATCAGCGCAATTTTGGGCGCGCTCATCGGCATCATCGAGGCCGTTCTTCAGTTAGGACAGTATCAGCAGAACTGGCTACTCTATCGTGCAACGCGAGAGGCGCTCCGCCGTGAAGATCTTTTGCATTCCGCTAAAGCTGGCCCGTACGCCGGCCAGCCTGACCCAGATGGAATGTACGTTGAGCGGGCGGACGGAATAATGTCAGGCGAAAGCTCGAAGTGGCTCTCTTCGCAAGAGCAACATGCCAACGCAGGCAAAACAAGTCACTAGCGTCCTTCTCGGTGGAGGAAAACCCATCTTCCAGTAAGAATCTATGCTCTCCTCGTCTATTCAGAAAGCCGATAGGACTGCTCGGGCTTCTTTTTCCGAAGGGTAGGTCTTGGCAGAACTGGAATTGTACTGAGGCCTGGCTACGCTAATCCCAATGCTGCCATTTTGATGGCTCACGCTTACGACTACAAGCATAAGGAGCCCCGGTTCGTAGGCAATTCTTCAATCAATCTCGCATTCACCCAGGCGAGATTACTGGAGCGAGCTGGCTACCGAGGAGAAGGCATTATTTGCGCTCGCGCCGACCAGACGAATAGTGCCGATTAGCAGGACGAGGATCGCAGCCAATATCACGGCATACTCGGCGATATCCTGACCGTCGTCCTCGAACCATAAACGAGAGATCAAGCTGACTATACCCTCTGGGTTGACATGGCATAGGCTGCCATCAGTCGCCCGATCTGCACCATCGGGTGCGGACTGCATTCCTCCCACGGGGAAGCGGAAGGCCGCTCTCTGGCGGGCTGTAGGGCAATTTTATTTAGCATAATTGTTAAACCATTAGCGTTCACCCCGAATGGCAGCGTCCCTACCAGGCTGTGCTGCTCGAAGTTGATCCCAAGAAACTGGCTGAGCATGTGGCTGAGGCAGAAGCCGCCATCTTCAAACGGCTTCAACAATTAGTCTACGCATCCGGCGAGACGCCAACCACTCACGCCAGAGTTTGCCAATGTCGTGGATGCGGAATGCGCTTGCCCGCCCGGATATCCGATACGTACGGCTCGCTCACCCCAAGCGCCGAGCGTATTCGGGACTTCGTGACATAGCCAGCGCTAGCCGAACCTGTTTCACAAACACATCGCGGGTGAGCCAAGGGCTAGGTCTGAAGGTTTCCAATTCTGAATCGCTTGTTGGTGTTGCCGTTGCATGGCTGAGCGTTTCGTAAGAGATTCCGGTTGCTGCGCGGTGGTGCGGCCCACGCGAAAGTTTGTACGTGTCGGCTGGTTCGCACAAGTCCTACGATCCGTAGAAACTCGGGACGTACGCTGGATACGCCGAGTCTGGCTGGTTCTGCACCGAGCTGCGCGACGAAGTGAAGGACTCGTCCATCCCGAGAAAGGGCTGCACGCACAGTAACTGCCCGCAGTCAGGAACAGACCACAGGCATCAGCCAACAATGGAGCAAAGGGAGGGAATGCAGAGCTACATCACTCGTTACCTCACATCGAAGTTTGAGGGTGAACAGGCTGAGAAAGGTCGCCGGGCTGACATCAGTGAACTGCGCCGGGTGACGGAACTTTGAACTTGATGATCATTTCCCTCGAACCACTTCGGATTGGCTAATGTCGAAAGGCTCAAGTAGGGTGTCGCGACTACCTCGACGACAGGCCACTGCCCGGGACGCCCGTGGGGTTTTTGCGGCCGAGCTTCCTCGCCCAGCCAATGCGTCCTGCTCTCCGTCCCCCGTTCCATAGTAAGTACCCTTTTCCCGGCTCCTAATAGGCGCGTTGCAGGAAAGTCGGGGGCTAACGGAAGCGACCAATATTTTTTCCGGAATATACGATGTAGACGGTTACCTCGCCCGACTCACCCCACCTTCAGGCGACTGCGACGTCTCCGTGTGATGGTCCGCCGGCCGCCTAGCACGCCAGCGCTCTCTTACTCTACCCGCCACCGAACACGGCCATTCGGAAGTAACCAGCATTTTGTGACTCTTGGAATCTTCTCAAGAGTCGGTCAGAGAGCTAAGATTTGTTCACGGTCGCAGAGACCGACATAGGTATCAAGAGTGAAGGACTCAGCGGTCCTTCCACCAGACGGCGCAATCGCCCGTTGGTAAAACGATACGGCGTAAACCGCAACGATTGCCAAACGCTAGGCCCGTTTGGGTCTGGCGATTTTTTTGCTCAAAGGAGAACAAGATGAAAATCGATTTAACAAAGACAAATGGCTCAAGTCCACCGAGCACCACAACTCGACAAAGCACCAATGTCCAGCATTGGTTCGAAACGGAACTCGAATCTCTCGAAGACTTCGCGGCTGAATCGCACGTCGACCGAAATGCTGCTATCACACGGCTCGAAAAGAACCTACGGCACTGCCGAGCAAAGACGCGAGATGCATTCGTCGTGTGGGCCTGCAAACAGGTTTCGAAGCTTCCCGGCTTCGGCGGTTCGATGCGCGCCATCCGTCAACTTGACCTGAATGTACTCAACTTAATCGCTGAAATGCGTCGGGCAGAGCACCCTGCCCCGTTCATCTCCATGCCTGATGGCAACTCCGTGCTTATCTTTATGGGTATGCAGGAGGATAAACCTCGGGCTTGGCGAGTCCCAACCAACCAGTTCGTTACCGTCCAGGGCCAGGAGTACTCGTGGGCCGAGGCAGTTGAAAAGTTTTGGCCGTGCTTCCTCGAACAAGTAGGAAGAAAGTTCAAGGTCATGACCAAGCTTATGGGTAAGAATATTCACGTTGCTCGAATTCTTCTGGGGGCACGAAACGATGAACAGATTCGTTTTGCGAACGGCAACCGACTCGACTACACGGGTGGCAACCCGTACATTGTGTCAGAAGAAAGCGCTAGGTTGCAGCCTCGATTCGACGAAAAGCTCATGAAGTATGGCACCAACTCTGCGGCGGTCGACAACGCTACGTACGACGAGATGTACGCGAAGCCGAAGGCCAAAGCACCAACGATGGATGAGAGCGGAGCGATAGAGGAACTGGCGACGGGCAACTTCCATACCAGCAACACCAAAATCGTCGATACGGAGGCCATTCCAAAAGACATGCGCCAGACGCACGACCTCTGGGGATATAAACCAGAGGAAAGGCCTGTCTTAGCAAGCAGTGACCGCCAGCGTGACGCACAGAAGCACAGGGTCAGAGGTCTATTCTGTCTGACGTGTCGCACAGTAAGTGGGGTCGCTGTTGCCCACCCAAACGGTGTCTTCACGTTACAATGCGGGCATACCCGAACAACAAAGGGTGGCGATAATGCGGTACCAAACAGGCTATCAAGTGGGGTATGCAAACGAGTGTAGTGACGCAGGAACCTATTAAAGCGCGGGCATACTGGAACGAAATGGTTGGCGATAATGCGGTCGCAAACAGGCTATCAAGTGAAGGGTATGCAAGCGAGTGTACGATGTAGACTCTGAGGGAGGCTTACAGATTATGACCAGTGATGACCAAATCTATAAGCCTCCTTCCATAGTAGTCTCGGCTCTCCGCACCCTGCGTTGAGAGCCTGATCGAGTACCGAACGCGAACGGTTCAACTCCGTTTCTGGTGCGGTCGCCAGCGTTCTGCAACACCCAAACAATTCAGTGAGCAGGCTTTCGCGGCAGCATCGTGCGACTTATTTCGTCGTGCGTTCCTGAGCCGCCGAGTGACGTGAGCACGACAACGCAACGAGCGGCTAACGACCGCTCATAACGACCGAACCCAAGGAGGGCAACATGACGACAAAGAACAACTGGTTGGAAATTGACAGGGAAGGCTTACGCAAATCTCTTGCGCAGAAGGACAAATTCTTTTTACTGACAGAAATGGTCGCCAACGCGTGGGATGCAAATGTCACTCGCGTCGAAGTTACATTGACCCGCCCAGAGAATGGGGTGACGCGATTGACGGTGACCGATGACAGCGCGACTGGGTGGAGCAGATTATCGGACTCATACACGATGTTCGCAGAGTCAACTCGGAAGGATGAGGCGACGAAACGTGGTCGGTTCAACGCAGGCTGCAAAGATGTTCTCGCGCTCGCGCTAGAAGCCCGCTTGACCACAGTGTCGGGGGAGATGCTATTCAATGCTGACGGGACGCGCACCGTTGGTACTGCAAAGAGAGAACGCGGTTCAGAATACACTGGGTCATTTGAGATGACCGAGGCTGAATGGGTCTCGATCTGTACCCAGGCTCGACTCTTTATCCCGCCGACTGGCATTGTCACCATCTTCAACGGGGAAGAGATTAAACAACGCGCCCCCGTGGGCCAGTTCACTGAGACTTTGCCATCCGTCCTCGCGGACCAGGAAGGGATGTTGAAGCGCACCGAGAGACTTACCGATGTTCAACTCTATGACACGCTCCCAGGTGAGCAGTCGATGATATTCGAAATGGGCGTCCCCATCGTCGAGTTGGGTGATGACAAGTGGCACGTCAACGTCAACCAGAAGGTTCCGGTCTCAAGGGACAGGGATAACGTCAACCCGTCCTATATTCGGAAGGTTCGCGTGGGTGTTTTGAACGCTAAGTTCGCGACGATTACGACTGAGGACGCAGGAGCGGGTTGGGTTAGAGATGCGATGGGCTCCGAGAAGAGTACGGATGATGCTGTGAAGCATGTCATGGAGTCGCGGTTCGGTTCAGAGTATGTCACGCGGAGCGTCAATGACGTCGGTTCGGTCAAGGAAGCGGTGTCCCGAGGTAAGAATGTCATCGAAGGCGGGTCGATGTCCAAGGAAGAGTGGGCACGCGTCAAGGCCATCAAAGCCGAAGATGGGTCTTCATTCCTCAAATCATCGCATGAAGTCGCACCGACTGACTACAACTGTTCAATCAAGCCGAATGAAATCATCCCACAGGGAGATTGGACGGACGCGATGGCGAACTTCGCAGGCGTCGTCAGTGCTCTCGCACCGAAGATGATCGGCAAGCCAGTGACCGTCCGCTATATCAACGATGAAGACAACCTCATCCAAGGTTGCTTCCAGAAGGGAGTGGCCCCAGGTCGCGGGCGGCGATACAAGAGGGAGTTCGGAATCATGACGGTCAACCTCGCGTACCACAGCGTGACAGGACGTAAGAGTCTAGCGGATAACTTCGATCTGATGCTGCACGAACTTGCCCACAACACGCTGTACAGCAATGATCACCTGGCTCAAGTCTTCTACGACACGGTGTCCGAGTTGGGCGGCAAGTTGGCTGTTCTCGCGGTCACCGAACCGAAGTTGTTCGGAGAAGACGCTTACATCGAGTACATCACGTCGATGCAAGCAAGCAAGGCCGAAGCCCACGCGTACGCGGTGGCGGTAGGTGCAGCCAAGCGGAAGTAGAACGCGTCACGAGTTTGGCCCACACTCACCCTGTGGCAGTTCAGCCTTCGACGGGGCGGGCCGAGTCATTACCCCGGCGAACATTAACTGCTGATCGTCTACAGCGAACGGTCTGAGCAGGCAAGGAGCGGCGACCATTCGCCGCAGAAGGAGACACCTATGGGAACAATTATTAAAACGCAAACGCGACGGATGTGCGAAGTCTTTTTAAGCAAGTTGTCGGACGGTGAGAAGCACGAAGCCGCCCGCCTTCTGTTGCAGGAGACCAGCATCCTCGGTTCACTGGAGCAGGATACCTACGGTAGTGACCCGTTCGCCAGTAGCGAGTATGACCGTGAGAGTCTTGAGACCGAGTTGAACAACACCGTTGCTGACTTGGAACCGCTGCTCGTCAAGGCTGGGATTGAAAGCAGAGACGCATACCTCCGTGCGATTGCAAACGGTACGAAGGTCGAGCCCGAACCCGAGCCCGCCTTGAAGGGACTTATCACAAACCGAACATACCATGAGGGCGACGACCAATGGGAACCCTATGTCCCCGATGAGATGACCGATGAGTAACGGTCATCTGAGACGCTGTCCTGAGTGTAACGGTCATCTTCCCGAAAATCGAACGAAATTCGCGAAGTTCTGCTCGACTAAGTGTGCGACCAGGGCACGCGTCCGTCGTCATCGTTTGAAGCATAGCGATGAAGGGACTGCTCACGTCAAAATCAGACGGGCTCAGTTAAAGCGTGACATCGAGAAGGCACAGGTCACCGCGAGAACAGCCCTTCGGAAAGGGACAGCAATCAAGCGTCGTGAACTACGGCGACTCAACAGAGAATTGACGACAACTCTGGCCCGAGACATCACCGTGAGTGACACAGGAATTCGGTCTCGCTTTGAATCTCAGATTGGACAGGAATTCGATACAGAGACCATCGCCCTCGCAATTGCAGTGGGTGACGCAAGAACGACGAACTAGGAGGAGCACATGACGACACAAGCAGACATCGAGTACATAGAGAAACGGATAGCACGAGCAGCGGCATACGTGGCGATCCACGGCTCACTGCCTCTGCTGACGAAAGGCGAATTGCTGGCGACGTTCCCGTCTGACATGCGAACTGCTGTCAGTGAGGATTTAGAAATGGCCTGTGTCGTGAGGGGCGGCTCCGAGGCGAGGTACTTCAGTTTCTCCATCGAACCGATGGCGAAGTATAAGCACGCCGCCGACGATCTGCTCAACCATTGCTTCAGCCTCTCGGCGTGCGGCAGGGAGACTCACGAAGACCACATGCAGCGGATTGAAGCCATCGTGTGGAGCCTCGAAGAGCACCCAGAATGGCAGTATCCGATATTCCGCATCGGTCATCCGGAGGACGACAAAGGCCCGACGCCTGACCTTTACCGTCAACCCCAATGCTGGGAGGTCATCGAAGGCTTGCACAAGCTTGTCACATTCCAGCAACTCGGTTTGAAAACCGTGCCCGTCGTCTGGGTTAGTTGATCGAAATGCGTCGGGCACCGGAGAGATGGCTCAGGATTATCTGAGTCATCCCTTCTCAGACTGGCGGAACACACGCCGAGGCTCTTTGTCGTAAGGCTTTTCAAGACCCAGATGTCATGGGCGTCCAAGATGGACTTCAGGTAAGTCTGCTTCGCAAGAAGTGGCACGCAATCAACCCTGATGCTCGACCCTTGGACGGTGCTGAAATGCACCAAATTGGAGGGCACATGAAATGCCTTCAGAGCAAACCGCTACACCCGCAACATCCAGTGATGCTACGCGAAGCGACAACATCATCCTGACTGTGGCTGAAGTCGCCCAGTTGCTCCGCTGCAAGCCGTCGTCGGTCTACAATCTCACGAGAACCAGAGGTCGGGCACGATACGACAACCCGGTGCCCGTTCTTCGGCTCCCGTGTGGCCTGCGATTCCGACGGTCGAGCATTCTCGCGTGGCTTGAATCGCAGGAGCAACGAGGGTGACGTGCCAGAAGGACAGGGGATAGGAGACCCGCTGGCAGGCATGCGAGTCCCCGGTGACACCGAATCGGATATATCTACACGGTATGAGATAAACAAGAACCACAACCGCAGGCTCGTCCGGTGGCTGTGTCCGCTGTGTTTGGCTAGGCTGGACGCATCGTCATCTCAATCCCGGTATTTCCGCGTGAGAAAAATAAGCAACTCTGGAACACCAGGTCGTCTGTGCGGCGGTTAGCCTGACGGTGCGACGGAAATCATGGGGCATAAGACATTGAACGCAAGGGGTTTAACATTGACGCTTTTTGTCACTGCACGGCTTACTGCACGAATGACGACGCGAGAACGCCGCAACAATCCCCGGAAACGCTCTAGCAGGGCTGCTAAATGCCCACCTGATCTACATTTCTGGACGGTGACAGCACGCTCCCGTGCAATCTGGCCGTAGGTGACCAGCCGATGCGGGACGCCAATCGCTTGAAAGGGGTACCCGGCGGAAGGGACTCTGGGAAATAGGGTGTCAACCACCCTTTCCGAAGAGGCGTCCGGCCTGTCCCCAGCCGGGTGTCTGCGGGTCTCGGCGGTGCGGCGTGGCAGACACGCAGCGGCAGGAGTCCCAACGTCCCTATGAGTCCCCATCTAATGGGCCGACTTGTTTACATATAAACTCCCGCTCACGGAGATGGTGGGGCTGGAATTTTCCAAAATTGTTACGTCGTAAACTGGTGTACTCAAAGTGCGTCCGACCAGCATAAACATTGATCGAAACGAAGATTGGGGGTTGACATTCGGCCCAATCTTTGCTAATATCATCACAGGAGCTTCTTGCTCCGGCTGACCTCGTAGCGACATATCCGCGATCCATCAGGAACAGTCGCCCGTTCGAGTGAAGACCGCCCAGCACACCCACCTAGCAGGACACCATGACCCAACGCACCGGCTACAGGTACATCCTTGTCCTTGATGGCATCGACCGTGGACGTTCTTCATTGAAGTTCGTCAGGGTTCAAATCTCCGGCTCGAATCTACCTAGTTCGCCATCACGCAGAACTAGAATCCAAGCCAAAACCACGCCAGAAACCGCTAGACAAGTAGAAAGTGGAACTGGAATGAGCATTTTCAGCCCAAAACTGCTAAGTGTCTAGGGGATATATATTTAGTCCTCTTTTACACGGAATCAGAAAGCCAAAAATACTAATTCCAGTTCCTAGTTCCCTATGTCCCACAGGTCTTTGAGGCATGGGACAGGATTGGACGGGCTAGGTAGATCGAAGCCGCAGCCCAGAAGCACCCGGAGTCACGACCAGCACGACGTGGCGACGGCGATAGAACGACCCGAAAGGTAGGTAATTGATATGAGCGACTGGTACGATTTTCCCGAAGAACCCGTTGAATGGTTGGTCGATGGACTCATCACGACTGACGACTGTGCCGCCGCGAACGGCAAGCCGAAGTCCGGCAAGAGTACAGGTATTCGCAATCTTATCGCCGCCGTCATTCTTGGTGGCGAATTCTTGGGCCGAGATGTCTGCGTTCCGCCCGGAACCGGACGAGTCCTTTACGTCCATCTCGACCGCAAGGACAGACCCCACCGAGTAGCAAAGGAACTCCGACGCCTCGGCATCACCCAAGAAGCATCACCCCGAGTCCGGTTTCTCACCGAAAAGAACATACCGCCGAAGGACGCTGGGTTCGACGCCCGGTTGAAATGGATTGCTGATGAAGTCGCAGCGTTCAAGCCCAACCTCGTTGTCATCGATCTCTTACTGCACTTTGTCATGACAAAGAAGGGCGTAAATGATTATGACACGATGATCGACGCCATCGCCCAGTTGCAGGATACGCTGAACGAATGCGGCTATCGCGGTGCGTTATTAGTGTCGCTCCACGCACGCAAAGCCCTTGGTGAAGACGTTGGCGACAGCGTTCTCGGTTCGACAGGTATTCGTGGGAGTCTTTCGACGCTTCTGCACTTCCACCACTATCGCAAAGAGAAAATTTACACGGTTCAATCAGACCAGTCTTTTCGTGATGACGCCAAGTTTGGCGAGTTGGATGAAACCATCGTCAATCGGGATGCGGAGACGGGCGTCATCTCACTCGGGGCAAAGTACGAGGATGTCAAGGCTCAGGACAAGAAGGATGAATGGACTCTTCGCCGTTCTAAGATTCTTAGCTTCGTCAAGGCGAACCCCGGCAAAACTGTGGATGAAATTGCCGCCGCCCTCAACATGGCGACGAAGACGGTTCGCCCCATCCTCGAAGCATTGGAGAAGAACTTGGACATCCGGTCTTCCGGTGCGGGAGTCAAGGGTGACCCCTGTCTCTACTTCGGGGATGCGTTCCCGATGAAGTCGAAAGTCGAGCCGGAGGAGCCGTCCGTGGTGTACATCACTTGTGCGGACGGTGACTGCACGAATCAGGTCTTCGCAAAGGGAGAGCGTTGTTACAGGCACAAGGTTGAACTGGAGGAGGTCACATGCTTCAACTAATCGATCTGTGGGAGCGAACGCTCGGCACTTCGCCAGCGGAAGAGCAGTTCGTCATTTGGTCGGAGAGTCACACAGCAGACATCGTTCGGCAAGCGATATTAAAGACGGCGACAAAGAACCAGACGATGGGCGGAACGATGAGCAAAGACCACAAGATTCGATCTGCCAGCAAGGTCATGCTTACTCTGTCAGCCCAGAGGGAAGAACATACTGCGAACCGTGAGAAGTTGAGTCAAGAGTTCGAGGGTCAGGTGCAGCGATGACAGACCAGACAACAATCAAGCGAAGGCGGGGTGGGCGTCCGCCAAACCCGCAGCCCCCGCAGAACGCAGGCGACTGCCGTGCCCTCATCGCTCAGGAAACCGTGAGGACGAAGCCGTCACAACGTCGCCTTCGCCAGTTGTATCGATTGCTCAAGGCTTTCGTTGCTGCGGAAGTTCAAGCAGCAGCGGAGTCGAAGACCAAGGCACTCACAGATGCCAATGAGTTGAAGACTGCGGAACTCGAACTGAAGCGGGCTGAGTATTTAAGGAGAATGTCACTCGGCCCACTGGGTGTTCGCAACCTGCAAGCAGAGAATGAACGCTTGAAACAAAGAGTCGCCAGTCTTGAGGCGAATCCAACCCGAAAGGACGGTTCAATTGAATGCCCAGCACGATAGACGGTTGCAGGAAGCCATCGCTCAAATCCCGGTCGATCTGACGGCTGGCGAGGAGGGGACGACGCATCGTAAGATCGTCGATTCGTACCAGACGCTGATCGACCCAACTTAGTCCGCAGTTCTTGCGAAACTGGCTCTGCCTGCTGCGACTGGAGCGTTGCAGCGTTTGAGCCAAGCGTTCCTGCGGTTGCTGTCAGCGTAAGGTTTTGTCGGAGGAGGGAGAATGGAACCAACACCAACACCAACACCGACCGTAGCAGCACCAACCACAGCAGCACCAACCGCGACAGCACCACGTCGCAAATCATCGAGGACTCGCCGTGATTTGCAGGCGACAATCGCCCAGATCGACACTCTGTTCCCCGCTCTCGCGAACAAGCCGTCGAAGCAAGCCGATCTTCTCTGCGAGAAGGCGTCTGCGATCAAGACCCTCATCAGTCTCGAAACCGAAGAACGGGAAACCGAGCGGGACATCCTGGTCAAAGAACTCGAACAGCAGCACGCAATCGAGCAGCGTCGCATCGCAGAACTCGAACAGCAGAATCGCGAGTTGCAGGTCACTGCATTGACGCGTGCGGTCGTCACTGTCAGCGATCCGAATCACGCCGCCGTCAAAGAGGAACGAGATGCGTTACAGAGCATTGTTGCTCTCCTCGCAGCGACGTTGGCGGAAGATGCGAGAGCAGAGACCGCCGTCAGAGTGAGCCAGTTATGCAACAGTCCTCGTGCCGTCGAATTTTTCTGCCGATTGGTCAACATTGATTACGGAGCACTCACCCGGTACACGACATCCTCCGAGTCAGACCTGCGACGGTTGCAGACCGCACGAGATTCAAACGGTGTCATCGTGAGGGCGGTGCTTGCGGTCAAGTATCCCGCTCCTGCGAAACCTCAAGCACCCGCAGTGTACGTCCCAGACTTGAGGTCGGCGGAAGAAAAACTGAGAGATGCGAAGGCTTCAGTTCGCTCCGGTCTGTGATCCACCACGACATCAGTCAGCATCACACTCAATGTATCGCATGCGCCGCTGGGGATACCGCAACGATTATGGAAAGCATGTGAAACTCGCCTCCTACCATGTGGGTAAGTCCACACGGAAGGCCGCCCGTGTTGCGGGACTGCGGGCGTGGAAATAGCGTTCGCAAATCGCCTGCCGCATACCTCCCCCTTTTGCGGCTCGGTTCTGAAGTCCCCGCTCACGAAGGACTCCTTGAACTTCAGGTCTGCTCAAACGGCAAAACGTCACAATCGCCAAAGCTCTAATGAGCACCTGGCTTTTCACCAAGTGGTCAGATTCGCAAAACTTGAGCATTTCGGAAGCATGCAGAGGGGTTGACGTTTAGCCGTTGGCAACTTTGTCGAGGCTAGAAGTCGGGAACTAGGCGGATGCACAACATTTCGATGCTTCCGCTTTACTTTTGTATGGATAAATATATTTATCCTGCGGTGATGTGGAGTTTCGTCCTGCACCAGAAGGCATCGGCGCTCTTATTGTGGAGGTCGTAGCAAACACCGCTATTGACATTTTGAACTCTCGGGGTTATGTTGTCTCGCAATTCGGCGGACGGAAGGCAGAAATTGTTCGAGTTTCTCGTCCGAGGGGGCTTCTACTCGTCGAATTTTCCCTAACTTTACAGTGTGGGCCGGCAGCTTGAGTGGGTGTTTTGCTACACCCGCTTCGGCAGGTATGTTTCGGCGAGCACAAAAGGATAGAGGAAAAAATGAGTAACTCGTCGAGAAGAAGGTTTTTGGGAAATTCGGCTTTGGGTCTGATGTATCCCCTGTTCGGAAGCCTGCCGGCCTTGCCATCTCAAGGGGAGCCGAAACGCTCAAACACCCAAGAACTTCCTTTTGATCAGTCTGTCTATCAATTCTGGACTTCCAAAGTCAGGCAACCTTATCTGGACTTTAAAGCAAATATTACGCCCAAAAACCCGAAGCAGCCCCAACCAGAAGATTCGACTTTTGTCTTCTATTCCAAGGAGACCGGATTTGTATTGGCATCAGACATTGATCCAGCAGCCCTGAAGCCCGCGGATTCCAAGAATGCATTTCCGGAAAGTGGTGACGTGAGTGTCCAAGTTCACGTTCAAAGATTTCGACCTGCTGGGCCCGACCTTACAGATTTAAATAACTTGGACACCGGCACATTGAGGATTGATCTCAAACAAACGAAGAAGTTGCCCCAATTGCCAGAAGCACTAGCTTGGACGGCAATGTCCACCTTAATTGCAGGGAAAAAAGGGAAGGGTGGTACTCCCGTTACAGATCCGAATAAGCAGAATATGAGCGCATTCGACCCAGGCACTGCGTGGGGACAGTTTCAAACCGTGCCACTGACCGGGGGAATGGGTTTTTGGGCCTGGAATTTCTTCATGAAAAAGAGACAGGGATTCTGGAAACTGCTGCTAGATCATATGTTTCAAGTCTTGCACACTTCGGAGCCATACCTTCCTCTGCTCGGCATTCCTGGTATAGCAGTTTCGGGACTTACATACGTAGACAACATTTTGGGGGCGATTCAGGCTCAAGGAGACTCAAAGTGGCTCTTTCAAGGATTGGACACGGCAGTATGCGCGACAAAAGACAGTATTGAGGAGGTGGGAGGAGCCAGCGCGGCAAAGGTTGTTCTAACAACAGGTACATACTTGATCGTCCGAAACAGTGCCGTGTCTCAAATAAAGAATTCGGTGATTCAGGATGGACTGGTTGTACCTCCAAACACGGCCCCGTTAGATGTATTTGACGCCGCCAAGAACACCCTCAAAGACCAAAGCTATTTGACTCTCTCAGTTTCCGTGAAGCCATCAAAATCGGGATCAAAGCAATCGAATCCGGGAGCCAAGCCATCGAGTACAGGCACAAAGCCACCTAGTTAGGCGCCGGGAGCGAGGTCTGTGGATGCTGGTGACCTGGTCAGGTTTCGGGTCAAAAACTCCGGGGTTTTCCCGAGGGACGTACCAGAATCACCGGGAGATGTGCGGACGGAACGTCAATCGTGGAGTGCCAAGGCATCGCGAGCCTGAAAACCTGATCGTTAAACGCGATGGCGGCCCGGCAAAAGAATCAGACAAGATCGGGAATCATAAACAAATCTATTGCCTACCAACGTTGTTCACGAGTAGCGTTTCTAGGCTTGCTAGCCTGACAATAACTGCTATGCGCGCGGGGAAACTCTATGCGTAAGACTCGATGGCTTCGAATCCTTGTGTCTCTGGGCATAACAGCTACCACACTTGCGTCGTCAGGTATGCACCCGAGTTTATCCTACCAAAGTGCGTCAGGAGGGAAAGTCTCCACTAACCAAAAACATGAGCGATTTGCAGTCCTTATCGGCGTGAATTCATACGTAGTCCAGTCGCTGGACACTTTAAGAGCTCCAGCAAACGACGTAGGCCTGATGAAGCAGTTGCTCATCGAAAAATATGGTTTCCCAGAGGACCGAGAATCGCCCGAAGCACAGAAGCACATAAGGTTTTTAATTGGCCGCCAGGCAACACGCGGTGCAATCGCTACGTTAATCCAAACTCAGCTCATCGACAAAGCGAGAAACTATCCCGGAGCAACGGTTGTATTCTATTTCAGTGGCCACGGGTCCATAACCGCAGACGGCAAACACCGCACCATTGTGCCTTCAGATAGCCGAACTCAGGGCGTTTATGACATTTTGGACGATGACATAAACACATGGTTGGAGGAATTGCGACAGCACACCAATGATATAACTCTTATTCTGGACAGCTGTCACTCCGGTGCTTGGACCAAGGGAATAGATGACAATCTGGTCGTCAAGGAAGTTCCAGCAGATACGCGGCCGCAACCGTCGCGCACCGCACGCCCCAGTGCTAGTGTCGCGGCAAAAGATCTCGGGAACGGCTTCTTGGATCGCAACGACGCGTACTCCGCGATTTATGGATGCCTTCGCTATGAGACGTCATTAGAGGGCGGATTCTCAAAGCCGGGAGGAGGCACCATCCGCTTCAGCTTCTTAACGTATTATCTTGTCCAGACTCTTACCCTAACGCCTTACATCACCTATCGGGAAGCCGTTGAGATTACATCTGGCCCGTTCAGTAGTAAATACAATCAACACCCTCAAGCTGAAGGCAACGTCGGAAGACCGATATTCGGAAGCACTGGATTTCACGAGGATCCATTTGTAAGAATTACGAATGGCCCAATTAGACACAAATCGTTCCAGATTGACGGAGGCACCAGTGTAGGAATTCGGACAGGAACCTATCTTGCGATTTATAAGCCGCAGGCAAGGCACCTTGTTGGAGAGACTGATAAGCTGGCCAATGCGCGAGTGACGGAAGCAAACGAGTTCTCGTCAACAGCTGAGCTTCCATCATCACCACAAAACCCTATTCCCGCCGACGCAAAAGTAGCCGTTGTCACACCATTCTTTGGATCTGAGCCATTGAAGGTCAACCTCACAGCCAACTCACCGGGCACTTCATTGTCACAGGACGATAGTGATTTTGTTTCAACAATCGCTGCCAATTTGAAGGATAGTTTACTAGTGAAGATCCTAACAAGTAGTGGCGGAGCAGATCACAATCAAGTTAGCTGGGATCTAGGACTTCAGAAAGGATGCTTAAATACAAATTCGAAATCCTTAACAGACGTCGGAACTTGTAAAGGCGGAGAGGTCTCGGTTTTATATTTGGTCACGCCAAATTCCGATAAGCCCTTGTATGGGTTCACAACACCGCCGATTTCAGATGCTTCTGACAAACTGTCAGATCTGATTCAACAGCGCGCAAAACAGGAAAATCTCCGAGTTCTTGTGAATACACGATCACCGCTCAACGATGCAATTAAGCTGACGATTATCAGAGTCGACAAGGGCTACGATCATGATAATCATCCTATCGTGTTGAAAGAAGAGATAATGCCGGTAAGCCAAGAAGGTTCGCTTCGTATGCATGTTGGTCAGGATTTTCGACTGCGCGTCGAGAATGTATCAACAAACACCGACTTGGATATTGCAATAATTGCCTTGGGAACCAGCGGAAAGATCAAGTTGATCACCCCTAGGAACACTGGGACCACGGTGCCTAAAGGTCAAGGTTTCACGACGTCCTACCTAACGATAGGCCCGCCCCTCGGCTTAGAGAGCTATAAGGTAATTGCCTATACCGTTCCCAAGGACGGGGAATCCTCGCCAAATTTCGGTCTCTTAGAGCAGGCAGGGGCCGACGTAAAAGATCTCAAGGCAAAGGATTTTGATTCTCCCCTTAGTCAGCTTGTGAATCAGACAGCAACTGGTCAAGCGAAAGACCCTGGTACATCGGATCTGAATCTTGCTTCTTGGAGTACCACTCGGCTCGATGTGGTCGTTATTGAATGAACACGTGCAATTCGTAATCACGCGACACAGCAAGATAGTAAGACGGGAAGGCTCGATGAGATCACGGTGTGCTCAAAGCCGCAGCATATTACTTCCGCTGTTGAGGTTCGCGCTTTTAACAGCTTAGAGTTTGTTTTTCTCGTTCGTATGGTCGGTTCAAATTACAACAACAATCTCCAGTGCTGGGACCTCCAAGTGCTGCAGCTTGGGCACACCGAATCCATCACGTCGATTGCGTACTTCCACAACGGAAACTGGATCGCAACTGCTGGAGATGGTGGGTTGCTGACGTACGCGCCGGTGGAGAATGGGCTAGAGGACGGACAGGCGGCTGGGGCGGATGGGAGGGTGAGAGATCGCGATGGATGGGTGGTTACAATACGGCGTAGACCGTGTGCCGACTTTGTACAACGAAGTGCTGGCGGGGAGGGTCCAGGAGTTCACAACCCACAGTAAGGACACGAACATAGACGAAGACCTATCGGTAGGAACGAGGTCGCTAAACAAACCCACCGCCTTCCAACAACCCTCACTATTCAAATTTCACAAACGACAATTCGCAGTTCTTCTGCGGTACGGAATATGACTTTTTCTGTCGTTCGCGAAAGGTTGAGCAAGCCGAGGTGGCGTGCCTCGACAGAATGTTCGTACTTTTGGCCACTAAGAATTTCACGTTTATTCCATCTACTAATTGTCTTACTCGGTCTCAGCACAGTTTGGTCCCAGGTGTTGGATTCTTCACCAATCAGCCTATATGTCGAAACCGGTATTCACCATAGCGCACGCTCTGTGGCATTCTCTCCCGACGGACAGTTACTTGCGGCTAGTAGCCTCGATCGAACAATTAAAATCTGGGATGTTCAGTCGTCACGTGAGCTCATGACATTGCACAATGATCGCAGTGAACAGATGGCCTTGTTCTTGCTGTTTCTCCCCTCGGCCAAAGTTCTTGTGAGCTCGAACGAGGACGGTTCCATCACAGTATGGGATCTTAACAATCAAACCTTAGTTACTTCGCTGACTTGCTCAAGTCGTAGCTCGCCCATTGCCTTGGCCGATTCAGCCAAATACTTAATCTGCGCGGACGAGAGGGGCGGCGTGATTCGCAGGTGGAATGCACTGACTTTCGCGGAAGAACAACCTGTCTCAGTTCTGAGCTCAGCTTCTCTAACCTCATTGCGACTCAGCGTAGACGGCTCACTCCTCGTTGGGACTACGCAGGCTGGACTTAGTCAGATCGTGAATACGACATCCCGGCGAATAGTTGGTGAATTTCAGAACGCTAAGCCTTTTTCGATAGCTACGGTGGCGTTTGCGCCTAAAAGCAACAAAATCGCAACTGCTGCAGAGATTGGAAAGGACCTTCAGATGTGGCACTGGGATATCGGAATGACTGCAAACCCCTCCAGGGATGAAATGCGCACCGTTCCGGACTTCATTCACTCCGTCACTTTCAGCGCAGATGAGCGCTCTCTCGCGTATGCCAGTGAGAATGGTGACGTTGTCGTACTAGACGCCAACACTTGGAAGGAATTGAAGCGACTCAAGAGCTATTCAAATCGGATAGAGAACGCAGGAATTATCCCTGACTCATCTGTGCTTTTAACCCAAGTCTGGTATGACTCTAAGGTTGCCTTTGATTTGAAAAGAGGGGAGATGGTCGATCCTGCGATCGTTGTGAATCCGTTTTCGGGTAGCGAGTGGAATACTCAAGGATCTGTCGAAGGTCGTGAGTTTGTGGTGAGAAATCTTCGAGACTATCTACGATTAGAGACGAAGGAAGGTCAGGAAATTTCTACGTTGATTCTGCGCGATAAAGAGGGGACTTGGATTGCTGTTGCTCCGGACGGTCGTTTCGACACGAACATGGCATTGGAGAGGGTAGCAGGAGCACATTGGGTCGTGTCAAAGAACATGCAGGATCCTCTTCCGTTAGAAATCTTCATGCGAGATTATTACGAACCACGGCTCGTGCCTCGGCTATTGTCGGGCCAAGAGTTCCCAAAAGTGCGGCCCTTACAAAATCTGAATCGGGTACAACCTGATGTAAGAATTGCCTTTATTCGGCCGGGGGCCGCACGAGACCTGGCAGAGGTCACACTCGTAGTATCGGGGAGTGAAGGGCAGTCTCAGCAGGGCGGCAAGTCGGTGACGATGAAGACTGCTGTTTACGATTTGCGATTGTTCCGTGCCGGGCAGTTGGTAGGACAAGAGCCGGAGCCAAAGGCTGAGCTGGAGGAAAGTTTGAAAAATGGAGTAGATCTGACACCAGAACAGTTGCAGGACTGGCGGGACGCGCGAAGGGTTAAACCGTTAGAGGGTCGGGTGAAGTTGGATACCAAGACGGGCAAGCTGACGCGAACGTTTGTCGTACGGTTGCCCCATGGGCAGCCAGGAAAGGAGATCGAGTTCACGGCTTATGCGTTCAATGAAGATCGAGTGAAGAGTGAAACAGCGAAGGCGACTTATCGAGTGCCGGCCGATTTGGGTTCGGTACGTAAGCGGGCGTATGTGATCGCGATGGGGGTGAACGCTTACGAAAACCAGAGATGGGACCTGCACTTTGCGGCGAATGATGCGAAGCGGATTCAGGAGGCGCTGTCAAAGCGATTGTCGGGGTACGAAGTGGTGCCGGTGACGATGATCTCGGACTGCCGGACGGAAGAGTGCCCGGAGAATGGGGATCGGAACATAGGCGAGGATCATGCGACGAAGGCAGCATTACATGCGGTGCTGCAGAAGTTGGCAGGACACGCATTGAGCGAAGAGTTGAAGAAGAGTTTGCCGCCTGGGGCGGAGAAAGTGGAGAAGGCGGAACCGGACGATCTGGTGTTGATGTTCGTGTCGAGTCACGGATACACGAGCAAGGAAGGGACGTTTTACATGGTTCCATCGGACTCTGGGGATACGGAAGGCCACACGGTAAAGTCAGAGTTACTGCAACAGTGGGTATCGAGCGATGAATTGTCAGGGTGGCTGAGGGATGTCGACGCGGGGGACCTGGTGATGATCGTGGACACGTGTCACTCGGCAAGTACGGTGGAGGAACCGGGGTTCAAGCCAGGGCCAATGGGTAGTCGAGGGCTGGGGCAGTTGGCATATGACAAGGGGATGAGGATTCTGGCGGCGAGTCAGGCGGACGATGTGGCTCTGGAGGTTGAGAAGTTAAAGCAGGGGCTGCTGACGTACGCATTGGTAGAGAATGGGCTAGAGGACGGGCAGGCGGCGGGGACGGAGGGAAAGATCACGATGGATGGGTGGTTGCAGTACGGAGTAGATCGTGTCCCGACTTTGTACAACGAGGTGCTGGCGGGGAAGGTCCAGAAGTTCACAGCCCACAGTAAGGACACGAACATAGACGAAGAGCTATCGGGCGGCACCAGTTCGCTGAAAAAACCGAGTGCATTCCAGCAACCCAGCTTCTTTAATTTCAACAAGTCCGATTCGGGAATAGCGTTGGTTGAGGCAGTGCTGAAAAACAACATCTTTGACCCTTGACAGTTGAGCAAGGAGGGAATGTGATCAGAATTCTGGGTTCAGTCCCAGAACTGTTCTTATGCACAGTTGTGATTACCATACTGTGCAGGACTCGATTATCCTGGAGGCATCGCGAACGTTGGCGAGTTGTTGCTATGTTGGCTGTCGGTTTCATGTTGTCAGCTTGTAAACACCGCCAGAGCACAACGTACCCCGTTGTAGACACAGTTGCCCCTGGAATATTCCTCGACTCCGATGACTCGTTCGCTGTCCCAAAAGATGAACTACGGTCGGTTATCGATAGTGGCATTCAACTAACAAAGAAGTCGGAAGGGTTTCGACCACACTTGTATGAGGATGCCGTGCTCTACTGCACAATTGCATACGGGCACTTAGTTAAGAAAGCACCTTGTGATGGCACGGAGCCACTAACCTTTGTGCGCGGCTTGTCCGAGGCTCAGGGGGCACAACTGCTTGATAGTGACATGATCCGAGCGCGTCAAGCGGTTACATCTCTAGTGACTCTTGAACTGAATGACGGACAATATGGGGCGTTATGCGACTTCGTCTATAACGTCGGTACTACCAATTTCAGCAAGTCGACGCTGCTACATGACCTCAACCATCAGCGAACCGAAGACGTTCCAATTCAGTTTAGGCGATGGATTCTCGCTAACGGCAAGGAACTGTCTGCACTGAAAATAAGACGTCAGCGAGAAATCGATTTGTTCTTCCACGGATCACTGACGCCGAAGGCCGTACCTCCCGAGGGCGAGAATGTTTCGCCGATCGATATACGGAAGGGTGAATGAGACACTTATGCAGGCAACCGACTAACAAGGACAAGTGATCAAGGTATTAGTCGGAGGTATCTCTGACCTCATGGTCTGGTCCGCTAGGACGCCCGTTCTCACGTTCTGAAGGATTCGATTTCGATGAGGGCGACTGGGAGGAAAGCTGCATTAACATGATCTTGCCAAGTGGGCATTAGAGTACTGTCAACCTTTAGGGAACTCAATTGTGATTGTTTCCTTCGGAGGAGTTGACGGATGATTCTTTGCCAATACCAAATGGTAAATTGCGGCCTATCGTCGAAAGCTTCTACGGACGAGGACATGAGCAGCGACACAGAGTTATCAAAAGGCCGAGTAACCGCACTGCTTTCCAGCAATGCAGTTTTTCATTTGATTGTTGGATGGCGGTTAGGTCGGGCATTAAAGTCGGGTCTGCTAGTGATGTGCCCGTACAGGTGTCGATGATTCTCTAAGATTCGTGTTATGCCTACTCTTGCAGTGAATTCACGAAACACGATGCCATGTGGAACGAGAAAACGGCGTCGTCCACATCCAACAATCCAATTGCTAATATTGCTCCAATTTGCGGTGCATATCTTCGGTCAAACTCCACGATTCCAGCAGCCAGATATCATTTTTCAGGCTAGCAACGGGACACCAGTAATATATACGACCTTCAGTCCTGATTCGACTCTGGTTGCGACTGTGGACATCGGCGGCGTTGTCCTTATCTGGGATCTACGGTCCGGTCGCATTTGCCGGAGGATCGAAGTAGCTGCTACTAGGGGCGACAATACCGCTTTGCCTTTTGGTAACTATGTAACAACGATGAACGGACATCCCAGCTCTATCCTGTTCGGACCAAGAGAGGAATGGATCGCGATAGCGAACCTCACTGGGTCGGTGCAGGTAATCTCACCTATGCCTGACACCGTGCCGATCATTTTGCCCAGAAGCAATGGAATGGTGTATCTGACCCTGAACGCTTCAGGTACCCTGCTCGGGGGTGTCGGCCGGAACGGGATGACTATTATCTGGCGCGTTGGAGATTGGCGAATTATGAATTCCTTCTCGATGCCAGCAATTCCAGACAGTCAATTGACCGCAATTAGTTTCGACATGTCTAGGGTTGTAGGATCAAGCGGCCGGCAAATCGCGTTCAAAGGAAGTGATCAATTGATCTCGGTGCGATCCGGTGGTCGTCTACTTCGCACTTATGATTTCTCGTCAAATCCAGTTCGCGAACGGAATTTCATCTTGCAACCTGGGAACTCATCCCGAAGCCCTAGGCCTGAGGAGGAGCCGGATTCAAGAGCTTTGATTGCGGATCTCAACGCTGATGGAACGCATTTTGCAGCGGCTGCATTCCTGTCGACTGACGTCTTTGTTTACAGTACGAGCCCATTTAAGCACGAAGCGATTTTTTCTGTACGTCAATCCGGTGCAGTTTCTGCATTGGGGATGTCGAAGGACGGTACAGTGCTCGGTATCGGGTACCAAGAGGGACTGATTGAATTCCGGGATGTGAGGAGCAAGAGACTGATATCCCGCTTCAAAACGGGCTCTTTCGTTTCTAGCGTCCGTTTCAGTCCGGATGACTCAATCGTAGTTGGCGAGACCGATGGAGTCATTTCACTCTGGAAGTATATGCGCCAAAGCAACTCGATAAGCTTCATTCGCGCTCTCACTTCTCAGATATTAGCGGCAGATGCCGAAGAGGCCGGGCTCATCAAGCTTGCTGACGCAAATCGTTACAAATATGAGTGCGCTTTCAGTTCGGATGGCAAGGCTCTTTTTGCTAAGACCGGTGAGAGTCGTTTCCGCGCTTGGGATTTAGCGTCGGGTAAAGCGCTTAAAGTGATGCGTACCGCAGTTGCTTGGGATCAAAGTCAACTGACATTGCGACCGTCCGTCTTCTTCCTTGACTCGGTGGGATCTGGCGACAACCGTACTGAGTGGTTGTTCTTCGGCGACAAAGCTCTATTTCCGCAACGAAAGTCGAATGTGGGGGGCACATCCAAGACGGAGAAAGAGGGGAACACCGGGGTCATTGCTGTCAGTCCGACAGGTCTCATTGCCGCAGGACAGAGTGATGGAACTCTCATTGTTCGTGAGTGGGGATCTGTAAGTATCTTGAGATTCTCGAGCGGAGTTAGAGAGGAGATCACTGCCGTTTCAATTGATCATCGTGGTGACATTTTTGTGGGCGGACTTTATGGAAGGATTTGGTGCGTCACGGCGGGCGAAAGACAAGTGAAGGTGATCAGGGAAGGTATGCTAGAGATGATCAGCGCCAAATATCGCACTCCGCAGGTAGGTCAGCCGATCGACATTGATCAGCTGAGACTTGGTAGCGAACTAGACCGCGCTAAACGTGACGCTTGTATATATAGTATCACCCCGCTGAGAGGTGACGTGCTTCTCGTGGTCACCCTCAGCCGGAAACTTGTAAAGACTGACTTACGCCGTGACACAGATGAAACTATTGAGCTTCCTCTTAGGTTGCGCGCTCAGGCCGTATTTAGTGATCCGGTGAGAGACCGCGTGTTCGTAGCCGCTGATGATGGTCGAATCTTTGACCTAAATGTTACGTCGAAGGTTCTCAGCAACACAGGCATTTCCAATGTTGCAAATGGGAAGGCGGCATTGACTTTCTCAACTGACGGCCGATGGATCGCATTTCTCAGCACCTCAGGAGCGCTACTTGTATACGATGCGCTGACTCTGAAACCTGTTGCTGTTCTTATTAGCAACTCGACGTCTTCCCGAGCGGACGCGGGACCACATGTCAGAAT
Source organism: uncultured Acidobacteriota bacterium (assembly GCA_963696025.1). GTDB lineage: Bacteria > Acidobacteriota > Terriglobia > Terriglobales > Acidobacteriaceae > JABCYV01. Next base: position 314,252 of record CAVOII010000005.1, on the reverse strand, counting down.
TGTTCACGTCGGGAGGTTGCATCGAGAAAGAGATTCTGGAATGGAGCTTGATAAGAACCAGGAAGCTTACCGGCGTTCAACGCGGATAGACTCCTCGCTGGGCCTCAGGTGGGCTACGATGACCCCTGAATGCACATTTGACGCAGATTCCCTTGATTCTTCACCGTCTTTGGCATGGGTATTTGCTGACGATCCTTTCCGTGCACTGGCTCCTGAGGTCTTCATGCGTGACTGTTACGAGCCGCGTTTATTGCCACGTTTGCTGGACTGCAACAAAGCTTCGGAACGAGAATCCGGTGCATGTGCAAAGGAATTTCCCAAGGTCAGGCCTCTGGGGGATTTGAACCGAGTGCAGCCTGGCATAAAGATCTCGTCGGTAAAGCGAGACGCACAACGGGACCTGGCGGAGGTGACGGTGGAAGTATCGCCAGCAGAAGGCCAGTTCCAGCGTGAAGGAGCAACATTTAAAAAGACTACTGCTGTTTACGATTTGCGATTGTTCCGTGCCGGGCAGTTGGTAGGACAAGAGCCGGAGCCAAAGGCTGAGCTGGAGGAAAGTTTGAAAAATGGAGTAGATCTGACACCAGAACAGTTGCAGGACTGGCGGGACGCGCGAAGGGTTAAACCGTTAGAGGGTCGGGTGAAGTTGGATACCAAGACGGGCAAGCTGACGCGAACGTTTGTCGTACGGTTGCCCCATGGGCAGCCAGGAAAGGAGATCGAGTTCACGGCTTATGCGTTCAATGAAGATCGAGTGAAGAGTGAAACAGCGAAGGCGACTTATCGAGTGCCGGCCGATTTGGGTTCGGTACGTAAGCGGGCGTATGTGATCGCGATGGGGGTGAACGCTTACGAAAACCAGAGATGGGACCTGCACTTTGCGGCGAATGATGCGAAGCGGATTCAGGAGGCGCTGTCAAAGCGATTGTCGGGGTACGAAGTGGTGCCGGTGACGATGATCTCGGACTGCCGGACGGAAGAGTGCCCGGAGAATGGGGATCGGAACATAGGCGAGGATCATGCGACGAAGGCAGCATTACATGCGGTGCTGCAGAAGTTGGCAGGACACGCATTGAGCGAAGAGTTGAAGAAGAGTTTGCCGCCTGGGGCGGAGAAAGTGGAGAAGGCGGAACCGGACGATCTGGTGTTGATGTTCGTGTCGAGTCACGGATACACGAGCAAGGAAGGGACGTTTTACATGGTTCCATCGGACTCTGGGGATACGGAAGGCCACACGGTAAAGTCAGAGTTACTGCAACAGTGGGTATCGAGCGATGAATTGTCAGGGTGGCTGAGGGATGTCGACGCGGGGGACCTGGTGATGATCGTGGACACGTGTCACTCGGCAAGTACGGTGGAGGAACCGGGGTTCAAGCCAGGGCCAATGGGTAGTCGAGGGCTGGGGCAGTTGGCATATGACAAGGGGATGAGGATTCTGGCGGCGAGTCAGGCGGACGATGTGGCTCTGGAGGTTGAGAAGTTAAAGCAGGGGCTGCTGACGTACGCATTGGTAGAGAATGGGCTAGAGGACGGGCAGGCGGCGGGGACGGAGGGAAAGATCACGATGGATGGGTGGTTGCAGTACGGAGTAGATCGTGTCCCGACTTTGTACAACGAGGTGCTGGCGGGGAAGGTCCAGAAGTTCACAGCTCACAGTAAGGACACGAACATAGACGAAGAGCTATCGGGCGGCACCAGTTCGCTGAAAAAACCGAGTGCATTCCAGCAACCCAGCCTGTTTAACTTTCAAAAGCAGAGCGCAGACATCGTTCTTGGAAAGTAGCACCGCAAGAGACGGTCATGAGGCATTTCGGGCGACTATTGTGCGTTCTGGTTCTCGTTTCCTGCTTGCTAAAGTCCGGGGTGGCTACCGAGCAGGTCAGGTTAGTGGCGGAGATTGGGCATTCAGAGCAAGGGAAAATTACGAAGCCAGGCTCTCACGCCTGGAGCAAATCAAGATGGAGTTGGCGGCTTTGCTTGACCAGTTCAAGCGAACAGGGGCGGATTAGGCGACAACGTTGGCTCCGGATTGTCACGTTTCGTGCGTCTTGCCCTAGGAGTATGATGCCGAGGTCAATCCTTGTTTCGCGAGGGGTGCTGCGTGCTACGTCACCCGCCTGCCAAGCATTTGATGGAGCACAATGCGGGGCACAATAACTGCCGAATGAGAGACACTGAGCCCAAAAACTGCGAAAAACCGGAGTGAGTGCTGAGGGATTCCGGGGCACCAACTGGTACAGCAAGGTTCGGAGTTCTGGCAGAACCCTAATTACCGTTCGTGCCGACGTTCTGGGCACGTTAACGGAAGCCTTGAAAAGTAAAACGGCGGTAGCCCGAGATCGAAAATGGTCTTAGGCTTCGGTGCAATCGTAGGGAACCACAATGCAGATGGTGAAGCAGGAGCCCGGCAGCAACCAGTGTGGTCTATGCGTCGTTGCCATGCTGACCGACCAAACTCGGGAAGAGATGCTGGCCAAGTTTCCTGACTACGAGACGAAGGCAGATTACGAATGGCTGAACTACCTGCGGTTCGATCTGGGCCTGACTCTCGAAGACCCACGCGACGACCAAGACTTTGACCGAAGTCTTACGTGCGACGGCAACGTGTTCAATGGGCACTTCAAACTCCCCCTGGGCCATCGTTACTACTGCAACATCGCTGTACCAGGAAATGCTCGGCTTCGGGCGGTAGCAGTTGAACAATGTAGGCCAACCGTCGTGCACGGCGAGATTACTCATGCGGTCGGCATAGACGAGCGGGGCATAGTCTTCGATCCGAGCACCACTGCCCCGATGACCGGAACCTGCACGCTGGAGCAATTGGTCAGGCACAACCATGCGACGCTTGGTCAAGCCCGTATCGCTTGTTGCTTTCGTGTGATTCCCAAGCAGTAGAACCGACTCGGAACTTACATAAAAATCGGTCGGCGTTACCCTCTCCATCTTAGAGTCAAGGTATCAGACCTACAAAACCGTTTAAAACCATAAGACAGCTTGGTCGCTATTTACCAATCGCGCTTGACATGCCAGTCGTAGCCGAGCTCTACTAGGAGCATGACCAAAGGCAACGTTCTGCGAGCCACCGCTGAAAGCGAGCGATGGGCCCGGTAGCCACCATCGCTCTTTCCATTTCTGTCGTCGGCCAAAGAGAGGCGCAGTGAGGAGATTCCCTAATGAAAGCAACAGCTGTTCAATTAAGCGTGGGAAAGGCCGCGCGCGGCCGTTCCCTTAGCCTTGTCGCTGACGCGAATTTTGTGGTTGCTACTCGTGACACTGGATATAAGTCTGCGGCATACGCAGTCGCAGAACTAATCGACAACGCCATTCAAGCTGGAGCGCGAAACATCAACATCTTTGTTCGTGGTGAGCACAATAGAGTCGAAGAAGTCGGAGTCCTCGATGACGGGAATGGTATCGCTCCGAGAATGATTTCGATCGCGCTACAGTTCGGTGGGACTGACCGTTTCGACGATCGTAATGGTATGGGCCGATTCGGCATGGGGCTTCCGAATAGTTCCCTCAGTCAAGCCCGGCGGGTCGAATTGTATTCATGGAGAAATGGAACGCCATTCTGTTCCTACCTCGATGTGGACGAGATTGCAACGCGAAATCTCACAAAAATACCTGCACCGACGAGGTGTCTTATGCTCCCGGCATGGATTACGGACAATCTAATGCCGCGGTCAGGCACGCTCGTAACATGGCGCAAGTGTGATCGACTAGAATCGACAACACGCTCGAAGCTGTGCGCGGAGTTGCACTGCCACCTTGGCCGTTTTTTCCGTTACACGCTTTGGGCGGGCCTGCGATTGGCAATCAATCGCGAACGAGTGAGACCTTTCGACCCACTCTTGCTGAAGTGCGAATCGCCTGAATGCGCAACGCTGTTCGGTAGCACCCTCGAATACCCTATTCGCGTGCCATTGCGACGGGAAATCACCTCAAGGATACAGGTGACGTTCACAGAACTTCCTATAGGATCGTGGGCTGCGCTGCCGGTGGCGGTAAAGAAACAACTAGGCGTCATAGGCGGTGCAGGTGTTTCTGTTGTTAGGGCAGACCGTGAGATAGCGTATGGATGGTTCTTCATGGGTTCGAAGCGCAAAGAGAATTATGACGATTGGTGGCGATGCGAGGTCCGCTTTCAGCCCAAATTGGATGAGTTGTTCAAGCTGACACATACAAAACAACAGATCAGTCCGTCGCCTGACTTGGAGAAACTGTTGGCTCCTGATCTCGAAAATATTGCACGAATCCTCAACAATCGCGTTCGCCAAGCATTCATTACATTACGTTCCAAAGAACCTTCGCCAGCTGCAAAGACTGCCACGCTTCGCGAACGCCAACTTCCTGCCTTGCCCTCGCAAAAATCGAATGCCCATCGATTTCTGCGAGATGTGAAATACAGAGTAGTAGTGGAGAGTGGGTTAAGAGATAATTCCTTCTACTCCTGCCGGATTGACGGAAAAGAGATCGTGCTTGTGCTGAACGAGCGTCACCCGTTCTACCGAAAAATGTATACGGGCCAGGACTCGCAAATATCTGATAATGAGAGGTTTAGAATAGAATGCCTGTTGCTTGCAGCCGCTCGCGCAGAACTAGAGGCCACCTCGGATTCGCAGCGGTGGTGGTACCGGCGCAAGAGAAACGGATGGAGCAACGTTCTGGCTGCGTTTCTTGGAAACTAGGGGTGAATGGCGAACAAACCTGAGTGGGTCATTGCAAACTTGAAAAGCGGGCCCGCCGTGAGACTCGCACTAGCGTCTTACGCGGAGCGACTCGCGAAGACGGATGGCAGGCATTCCGTTGAACAGCTGCGCGACGAACTACTGGAACGGGCTGGGGAGTGGGGGCGCGATCTCCAAACCTTGCGATCGTGTGCTTTTGTTTTAGCGGATCTACGACTCCAAGAATGGCAGTTGCGCGCCTCCGAAAATGGCATCTGCATCGCTTACCCTGAGCACGTGAACGGTGCAGCCGACGTATCGAAGGAGTTTGTCCGGCAAGCTCACTTGACTCAGCGTGAGGCCCAGTTGCTGCAACCGGCTGTGCGGGAGTTCATTTGCTCTATGGAGCGCCTCCGCCTTGGCCCGAACGGTTGGACCTCTATTTTGTCTTTGATGCGAGAGGGCAAAGAATTCGCAGACAAGCTAGAGGGCATCTCCTCCCTCTGCGCAGACGACAGACCTGCCGCTCTCAACGCCGCGATCCACCCCTATATCCAAGTCGTTGATCCGAGGTCAACGTGCGAATTCACAGGACTTCGGCTTATGGACATTTGGCGGTATTTTCGGCATACGTGGACGACCACCTACTACAGTGTGCCTGGTAGGAGCATGTTGCTGCTAATTCGAGACGCTGCTGTTGACAATCACCCAGTGATCGGGATAGCTGCACTCGCTAGTGCGCTGGTGCAACTCACAGTCCGTGATCAATGGATTGGGTGGACACCACAAACGTTCATCAGCGAACTCTGCAATCACTCGTCGACCAAATGGGCTCGATGGATGGAACACGCGATTGCAGAGTTGCTCTCGGACATATACAAGGCCGATTTTCTACGTGAAGGTGTGCTGCATCGATACCACCTCGACAATCCTACCGAAGGAGTGATCGCCAAGCTTCGAGTCGAGGGGACTAAAGCTAGGCGACGTCATTACAAGTTTCCGACAGCTAAGGATCATAAAGTACGGAAAGACTTCACTGACAAACATTGGCAGCGACAGACACGACTAGATTTGTTCCGCGCGAAAAGAGCGGAGACACTCGCTCAGGTGTTGGAGGCCAGGCGACTCCTAAATGAAGCGGGATTCAAAAAGCCGTCTAAAGAAGCGCTGCAAGCCGCTCTCAGCACTCGGCAGGGAAGGCGAGCCGCGGAGATCATAATCAGGCACATGAAGTCACGGCATGTCGGCATCGGCATGCTGGACATTTCAATCTGCGGTGCAATTGCTCCTTACAACGCGATTCTGGGCGGTAAGTTAGTCGCTCTGATGCTCACCAGTCCGGAGATCGTTAATACGTATCACGATAGGTACACAGCAGCGCCTAGCATTATTGCTTCGTCCCTAGCAGGGCGACCTGTGGTGCGTCGACCCACTCTGGTCATGCTGGGTACGACAAGCCTATACGGTTCACGGCTGAATCAGTATCACCGCATCAGCATGTCAGCAGATTCTGTGGGGGGAACCGCTGGCGGCGGCATCAGATATGAGTTGCTAGGAGAAAGTTTGGGGTTTGGCTCGTCTCACTTTTCTAGTGAAACGGTCAGGGAGCTCGAAGCCTATCTGTCACAGAGTCATCCTGGTACTCGCGTGAATAGCATTTTCGGAGAGGGCGTGAGCCCCAAACTGAGAAAAGTGCGTGACGGGCTAAACATGCTCGGTTTTCCCGCAGAATTCTTGCTAAAACACGGTTCCAGAAGATTAGTGTATGGCGTCGCTCTTGCCCACAATTTCAAAGATCTGCTCCTGGGCCTTTCGAAAAGGCCGAAGTACATCTTGCCCCAGCAAAGGCCTTCCGAAGTCACGCGGCGTATCGCAGAATTCTGGATTGCCCGATGGGTGCAACGACGCATTGAGCGGGCTGAAGTTCTCGAACAGATAGCCGCAAATACCGTGGTGCATCCCGTAACCCATGGTGCGCGCGTGCTCCTGCCAGAGACGGCCCAGGCCGAACTGCTGTTCGCCTAAGAGGGATAGGTTTCACTTGAGCGGGAATTTGCGCAGATATTGCCAACTTGCCACGATCACAAGCAACGTGCCCAGTGGTTTTGGGGGCAGCTTGAAGATCACATCTTTCCAGCCTCCGTGCTGTCCCCAATTTGCGGCAATAGTCTGAATATCGACAGACGACAAATTGAGGAGGAGAAGTCCTATTCCAAATGTCACCGCAACCATCGGCAAGAATAGCCTGGGGGCTTTCACCAAAGTTACGAACAACGGCTGAGGTGCCCAGACATCCGCCGAGCACTGCCCAGAGCTTTCGGGTGGTTGGATGATGCTCAATGCCGAGTAGATAGGGTCAGGGTTACGGGCACAGGACAACAGCACACGTGATTCATCGTAGCGACTACGCAGGTGGAAATCGGTTTCAGAGGAGCTTGTAAATGCTCTAGGGTCGAATCGCAGCTTCAGACATCTGTTCGTGCCATCTAATGCTGTCGAGCGATAGAAAAAGAGCTTCAACACAACAGTTTTGCCCATAGGGAGCACGTAGGTGCAGTCTGGCCCCTTTACTGACCCTCTAATTACTCCCTCCGCAGAACGCCTGAATGAACCGAGGTAGACGGCTAAACGGTCCGCGATTTGACCGTGTCCCGATATCAATCTCGAAATCTGTAGCAAAACTCTGCCCGTTAGGGCGGTCGCGTGGTCTCTCCAGCGTCCCAGACCAAAGAATCCAAGCACTCTAAAGGTCACGCATTCTGCAAGTTCAGAGCGGTTAATCCCCTCAATGACGCTTTTCCATGCCATATCGTCACCGTTTGCTCGCATTTTGTACCGAAGTGGCAGCTCTCTATAAATGAAGAGTCCTTCCTTTGGATTCCCCGCGGGAAACGGTCGTTCGGAATGTGTCTTGATGGTGCCATCCCATTGCCGTTCCAACGCAAAGTCTTTTGAGGATCCGTAGTTCATGAACCTCCCGAGGCTCACATCGACAATCAGAATAGTTGCACTGAATGCCGCGTCAACGATCGTGCATTCCCTAATTGGCAAGAAGGTGAAATCTGCCCGGCTGGTCGTTCCCTCGTGTGTGCGTCCCTTAGTACCTTCGACAGTTTCTTGGGCGGCGAAAACTATCAGACCTGTTTCGCCGACAAGCAGTCCTGGATTGAACCGAAACCCCTCGGGAACGAGTCTTTCGCTATAGCGAAAGCGCATGACGTGCCCTTCTGGATAGCAACACGCGTCGAGAACATCTTGTTTGTACCGATTCTTTGAGGCTGAGCTAAACAGGTAGATCATGTGGGTTAGCCTCTTCAATTTTGTCTTGTATGATCCGCGGTACACTTCGCAGCGAGGAGACCCTGATCACACCCGTCCTCTGTACTGCTTGTTCGTCCTCGTATGACCACGTTCGCCTCGGCACCCATATTGCCCGCAACCCGGCGACTAGAGCGGGATTGATATCTGATCTTAGGGAGTTCCCGACAGACCACGTCAGGGAAGGCTGGAGGTGATGCTTAAGCACCAATCTGCGGAATGTATCAGGGTCCTTATGGGATACGATCACAATCTCGTCGAAATGGTTCTTCAGACGGCTGGCTTCGAGTCGCTGTTTCTGTACTGCGCGATCTCCCTTCGTCAGTAGTATCAGACGGCAGGTTCGACCAAGAAGACTCAGCACCTGTCCAGCATACGGCATCGTTCCTGCGGCTTCGACAAAGACCTTGTCCGAAAGCTTCGCGATCTCTTCCCTGACCTCCGACACTCCTCTGCCTTTGGCGTCTTGTCGAAAGTGCTCATATGTTCCCAACATGGACATCCAAAACCGCTTGCGCGAAAAGCCCCAGAGAGCAACATTGTTCGCATCACGTTCATCAAAAAACTCTTCCACCTTTCGGCGGTCACAACCACGCCGCTGCATCAGCTTAAAGAATCTGTTTTTCGCGCGAGTGTAGATAGGCATCGTGTCCCAAAGAGTGTCATCTCCATCGAAGATGACCGTGCACGGCTTGAGTTTGTGAGGCTTCATCGTGCGGCACCGACATTTTATCGCGGGTGTTTCCACCGGTGGTTCGTTCTTGACATTACCTGCTACCGATCTGACAATTTAGCTTCCTTCCCGGAACTACGGCTTGTTTTCCACGGCGATACTATGCGCTCTCTGTGTGACTTTGGCATTCTCAGATGACGCTCAATAACTGGCAGGAAAGATTAGAACGCCATTTTGCCGCATTGAAGACTCAACGTGCCGAGCAGGGGAAAAAACACCCAATCTTTGCGTTGGAACATGGGCTGACGATCGACGAAATTGCTTCCCTCTCTTCAGAGATCAAAAACTATATCCGTCAGGCCAAACCTGCGAATCGACATTGGCTCGTCTGGACTGTGTATGCGTCTGAAATTGGCTACTCGTATTCCGGGGACGAATATTGGCAAACATTCGCTGACCGTACCCCTGGATGGCAAGAGCAGAATCAAAATCAGGCACGCGACTGGATCCGCGATGCATTCTACGGCTTCCACCGCAAGTTCGATGGCGCGAAGCCATCCGGTCGCTGGGCCGAACAGTTTTCGATTATCTGCTGGCCGATTGCGCACGCAATCTTGCCGCAAGATCTGCAGCGTCAACTTGCCCAAGTGCTTTACGAAATCAGGCACGCCTTTACCCCGGAACTCTTGCAGTCTCCCGAACTGCTAGGTTCACAAATAGATGCACACAGTTGGGACACACGCTCTCGTTTCCGCAAGCTAGCCGAAGAGCACCTCCTCGTAGGGCAGATTGCAGCGGCCCTGCTAATGAAGGAAAGCGTGCAAAATGGTGGTCTGATTCTCCCGGCGACGCTGCAGAGGATCGCTACCGACCTCGACCGAAACCGGAGATCTCGTGAGTGGCTTAAGGATGCGCAGCGGCGAGCGTCTACTGTACAACTCCGCGGCCTTCATCGCGGCTTCGTAGACGCCACGGCCGTTGAGACGGAAACAGAATTCAATGAACCCGAGGCGCGCCGGACAGTTGTTGAACTCGGCATAGAGCCGACGCTGGTGCTAAGGCGAGCAGACCGTCAGACATGGAACGTTCGCCTTCAATTGCCTGATCTGTCGGGCCTGCTGAGGCGATTTCCCGAATTCAGAAACGTCCTTGCCAACGAGAGGTGTGTGGTCGCTGGATTGAGCGGCGCTCCGTTGCCACGCGGTTTCTTGCTGTACGGAACCCAAGAGGTTACGCTTTCGCGGTGGCCTGGCGATGCTGAAGTGCTCCTTAAATTCGACAATTCGCCTCCACAGCTTGACTTCTTGCTGACTGCTGAATGCTTACTGAGGAAGGGGCCAAGCTGGTTATTTAAGCTCCATGCAGATGGATCAGCCACGGAAATCAAGGGATACGTAGTACAGCCCGGAAACTCGTACATCATACTCAGTCTCGACAATACGGAGGCGCACTTTGAATTCATTTCTTCTACTCCGGTCAAGACCACGTGTGCAGGCGTCCGAGCAGTTGCGTTCGAGGCACCAGAGGTAATTTCGCAAATCTATTCGGATCAGCTTGTCACTGCTGGGTTTCATGCTTCCAGCGGCCTCTATGTCTCTCCTGTGGGCTTGCCCGCGTCGAAATGGGACGACGCCGGGAACGCGGAGTGGCTAACCACGGACATCCCCATGATTGCAGTTTCAGCCGACTTTGAAATAACGGGTCTGTTATTCAACTTGCTGGGGCCGTCGGCGGCGAAGCTCGAACTCACCTCTCCACTCAATTCTAGCGTTTTTGTGGAACTCGGAAACTTGGACTCTGGAAGGTACAAGCTTTACGTCGTTGCCCAGCGACCCTCGGAAACGCATCCGATTGCCCACGGAACTCTCAGCTTGAACGTTCGGGCCCCCAAGCCTTTGACAGTCGATGTAACAAGAGCTAACCCGTTTGCCGTATTAATCTCGCCCTTGCGTCCGAGTCTTGAGCAACTGTGGGACGGTACAGCGACGATAGCAATAGTAGGTCCGAGTGGTCGGGAGGCCGAGGGCGAACTGCAGTTGTTTAAGGATAGCGATCTCCACAATCTTGTATACCAAAGGAAGATGGCACCGCTGCGAATTCCATGTGCCACCGCAGAGTGGCAGGAGGCGCTTGACCAGATCAAGTCCGATGTCAAAGCGCAAAACGCCTACGACGAGAGTGTAGCCTGCATGTTGTCCATTCGAGCCGAGGAACTCGGTCACTTTTCGCTGCCGTGTGAACGATTGCCGACTCCGATTCGTTGGGTGTTAAAGCATGAGAACAATGGCTATTCCCTCAAACTAGTTCAGTTGAACGAGGAGTCCGAGTTACAACTTTCCCACTACACTTTTAGTCATCCTGATCAATTTAGCAAGTTAGCTTCTACCAATGCCAACGGGTTTCGCGTTCCCGTGGACGGCGGCCTGTACGTCGCGGTAAACGATCGCACTTGCAGTGCCATTGTTGCTCCACCGTTAATCCATGCCTTCTCGGATCTTGGTGTCAGGGTTGAGATGCAGGTGCGTCAACGAACGGAACAGGACATCAGCCAACTCTTGAGAGTTCTTCAAGTGTGGGTTGATTCTCGGGTAACGGGAGAACCAATCTCGCGCGACAGAAAAGAGCGGGTCATAAATTCGATTCAAGATCAACTCATTGCGCTGTTGTGTGGTGGCTCTTGGCTTGCGCTCGAACGACAACTGCAGAAATTCCCCAAACGGCTGATAGACCTTAAGAATGCGATTTCCAGCAGTGTTCGATACGCGCCGATCGGCCAGTCTCTCATCAGCCGACAAGCTGACCTGAAGTCGTACAGTACGAGGGAGGTCTGCGAGTATTTGTATCGTCTGGCGCAACAATACCTTGTTTTGCCTGTACTGTCGATTGCGCACGAGCACGGCATGCCTCGGCAACAGTGGGTGGTGGAATTTGCTTTCCGTCTTGTGAGTGAGGCAGCGCAAGTGCGGGAGTGGGCAAGAGAGGATTTCATCGCGGGGCTGCACTATGTCCTGCAGAATCCCATTCTGTTGCGAATCGGCCGCTTCGCTGCTGTGGTACGAGCGACAGAACCCGCGGGCGTTGTTTTCCAAGAAACAGGAAGGCAGCAATGAGAACGTTGAGCGCGAGTGAAATCCAGAGTCGCTGTGTCGATCAATTGGGACTTGACTCGATCGCCTTGGACATGGGGACGCCAGAGGCGCTAGCGGCACTGTTGAGGAGAATCGGTGCTTTTGCATGTCCCTGCCCACCTTCCCAACTAGTTTCAACGGCGGTCAAGCTGCTTGCTCCACTCAACTGTCTGACCGACATACGAGAAGCCGTCACTGACAGTCTTGAAGGTCTGACGGCCTATGGCGACTTCACTGAAAGCGAGGACATTTCAGGTTCGTCAAAAAGTCGACTCATCTATGTGTCGCCACCCGCTTTTGTGGAGCTTTCGCCCAAACTGTTCCTACTCGTCGGAGAAGGCGTTGATGGCATTTATCCTCTTCCCGAAGAGCTAAAGCGCCGAGTGGATTTGTTCGCCCACTGCAGACGGCTCAACGTTGATGACCTACGCGGCACCGTCGACTTGCTCCTTCAAGCTGGGTTCATTGCGTTAAGAGCGGAGTCTTGGCTGAAAGCTCCGCCTGTATTGTCGGCTTCAGCGCACGTACAACTCTACAACTCATTGCTCAACACCGCCGGGCCAGTTGGAACGCTGGACGAGTTCATGCTACTCGATACCGAACGATCGCCAGCGTACTATCCGGGGAGGTGGACGATGCCCAAGCGCCACACCGGGCGATTTGTTGGGCGACGCCCGCAAGCTTATGGAGCAGACTTGTGGTGCTATATGGAACTCGCTGACGGCACGGTCAAGCGACTGTTAGACTTGCCTACGCAGGAAAACCAATGGCGTCCTTACGATGAAGCCTGGCATCTCCAGCAGGCGATTGATGCACACTCAGGCAACCCTCAAAGATACCGTTGCCGCCAAGGGCCTTCTGCCTCGGTGATATTCGACTTTTTCTCTCCTGTACCTCGCTGGGCGAGAAGAAGATGGGATGCAGTAGGGCGGGAGACACCTCCAAGCAAGTGCCTGTTGGCATATGTGTTTTCGGACCAACATTTTGAGAGTGAGTCGAAATTTGCTCAGGAAAGAATGTGGCTCCAGCAGATATGAAAACAGAAATTGATCAGCTGAAGACCTCACCCGCGACAATCAACGAAACCATTGAACAGTTGCACGAGTCGCTCCGTGAATACATCGAGGCTGCCTATCACGTTAGTGACCCTGACATGGTTAAGCAACGTCGTGAGCTGCTCGATGAGACGGGTGTGATATCCCAGCTTCCCTATCTAGAGAGCACCCCGCGCTACATTGGGGGTAGGAAATTCACGGCTATCCTTGGTCTCGATCCTGCGGTCTCGGGCCTTTTCACCGAGCTCGCGAAGTCCAGCGGTGAGAATAAGCAAGTTCTCTACGATCCGCCTTATCAACATCAAGCACAATCAATCGAACAGATTCTTGTGAAGGGCAAGAGCCTGATCGTCATGACCGGTACCGGCTCCGGAAAGACTGAGAGTTTCTTGCTCCCTATCGTAGGGAAGTTGGTGGAAGAGGCTGCACATAATCCGCAGTCATTCCAAACAACAGCCGTCAGGGCAATGATTCTTTATCCGATGAATGCCTTGGTAAACGATCAGTTGGGCCGCCTTCGACTTCTTTTTGGAGACCCACGCTTAAGTGGGCGGTTCAAAAGTTGGGGTGGTCGCCCAGCCAGGTTCGCTCGTTACACGAGCCGGACACTTTACCCTGGGGTTCGGACTGCGAAGCGGGACGCGGAGCGGCTCGCTCCAATAGGAAAGTATTACGTCAAACATCTTGAAGCGGAGCAGGATCCGACTTCCCCAGAACACGACGAATCGGAGACGCTGATCAAGGAACTGCGAAAGCGGGGCAAGTGGCCCGCGAAACCCGATCTCTTGAAATGGTACGGGAAGTCAGGTACTAGATGGGTAGATACGAAAACCGGCCAGTTCAAGCGTTGCGTCACTCTCAGCGAAGATCAGGAACTCTTGACTCGGGATGAGGTTCAAACTGCCCCACCGGATGTGTTGGTCACCAACTATTCGATGTTGGAATACATGCTCATGAGGCCTCTGGAACGCCCGGTTTTCGATTATACGCGTGACTGGCTGAAAGAGAACCCGAGCGAGACTTTCCTGCTGGTTCTCGACGAAGCTCACTTGTATCGAGGAGCCGCAGGTTCAGAAGTTGCCCTGTTGATTCGGCGGCTGCGACAACGGCTTGAAATACCGCCTGACAGGCTGCAGATCATCTGCACTACCGCGAGCTTTAGTAATTACAAGTACGCCCCCACATTTGCCAGCCAGCTGACGGGAAAGAGTCCGGGGGACTTCGAACCAATTACGGGAGAGTTAGCTCTGAGGAAGCCGTCAGGTAGGGGTTCTGTTGCCGATGCTGCAGCTCTCGCGGCGATCGACCTCGATGCCTTTTATTCAGGAGATGAATCGAAAAGGTCTGGACGGATTCAAGCTTTTCTCAGTTTCCGCGGATTCAAACCACCAGAAACGGATTGGCATCTCTCGTTGTTTAACGCGCTGCGCGATTATCCCCCCTTGAATCTCCTGGTGAACCTGACAATGAAGCAGGCTTGCCCAGTTGCAAAGCTGGGGACCGAAATCTTCCCGGAGATTGATCAAGAATTGGCTGGCCGCGCGATTACGGTACTTACGGCTCTCGGGAGTACCGCCAAGCCCAGTGCGAACGAGCCGGGCTTACTACCGTGTAGAGTCCACAGTTTCCACCGCGGCCTTCCCGGCCTTTGGGTGTGTACGGACCCCAGGTGTTCAGAGGCCGAGTTGAGTCAGACTCGCCCTGTCGGCAAGATGTATGCACAACCTCGGGAGATCTGCAAATGCGGAGCTCGGGTCCTGGAGCTATTTACCTGTCGGCACTGTGGAACAGCTTATGCGCGGGCATACACAGATGATTTAGAACGCCCCAGTTTCCTTTGGGGGGAACCTGGTTCCATCGTTCGAAGCGCGTCCGGAGACAAATTGCAGTTGGAATCGCTTGACCTCCTCCTGGAGCAGCCGGTCCTGGGTGATGTGGAACCCGCCGATTACGATTTGGTGACAGGCAGGCTGAACCCCTTGAATGCGGGACCCCGGATGCGAACTGTATTCCTGCGGAAGGACCGCGATCGAGTGTTCAATGATGATGAAGAGGAAGATTCATCGATTTCTGCCCACGCTGGAGAGTTCCGCCCCTGCGCCGTTTGCGGTCAGACAGCCGCGTGGGGGCGGAGTTCAGTGCAGGATCATCAGACCAAGGGCGATCAGCCCTTCCAGGCGCTAATCAGCAAACAACTCCAAATCCAGCCTCCTAATCCTGTCGAACAGACAAGACTTGCACCACTTCGTGGTCGAAAAGTTCTTATCTTCTCTGACTCGCGTCAGACCGCGGCGCGTCTCGCGCCGAATCTGCAGAAGTACTCAACACAGGATGCGTTAAGACCGCTGATTTGTAGTGGTTATCGGACTCTGCAAACATTCGATAAATTAGAGAGAAATCTCTCGCTCGAAGATATTTATTTCGCTGTGTTGTTGAGCGCCAAGGACCTCGGTGTTCGCCTTCGGCCCGAACTGAAGGCCGGCGAAAACTTCAACGAAGACGTTACGGTCGAACAGGCGGTCAAGAATGGCGTATTAGAACAGCCCGAGGACATGCTGGATCTATTTATTACATTACGTGCTGCGACGCCACCCGAGTCCCTCATGTCGGGTATTCTCGATACGTTGTGGGACCGCTACTACGGCATGGAATCGCTTGCGCTTGCATCGATAACTGAAAGACAGAAGCACGAGCAAACCCTGACAGCACTGCCAGACATTCCGGGGATAGCCCAGTCTGAAGTCGGCAAACTTGCCCTCGTTAGAGTATGGATTCGTCAGTGGCAACGGGTGGGATTTTGGCTGGATCGGATGCCCCAAGCCTGGTGGCAGAACAAAATCAAGGCCCACACGGGTGTGTTTAAGGGAATGCGACACGTTCTAGCAGATAAAGGCACAAAGAACATCTTTGAGAAACAATGGCTTCCCAAGTTGCGAGAAATATTTTGCAACACGATTCCGGGTGGTAAGTATCGTCTCAAAGGGGGCGAACTCACTCTGCTCATTGGCGGGAACTGGGCATATTGTCAAACCTGTCGGACAACCCAGAGGCCTTTCCCGAATCGCACTGTGTGTTTGAATTGTGGCGAGGCGACGGTTGTTGCAATCACGCCGAACACCGATCCTGTATTTGCAGCGCGCAAGTGGTACTACAGATCCAGCGCACTTGCAGTCTTAGCAAAGCCACCTGTGCCGCCGATGTCACTAATTGCGGCAGAGCACACTGCGCAATTGAATGCAGCACAGAATAGGGATGTATTTTCCAAGGCGGAAGAAGTCGAACTCCTCTTCCAAGATGTAGATCTGGGTCCTGACGACACGGGTCACGAACGACCCGCAATCGATGTGTTGTCCTGTACCACGACCATGGAAGTCGGTATCGATATCGGCACATTGTCGGGAGTGTCGCTAAGAAACATGCCTCCAGCGCGTGCGAATTATCAACAGCGGGCAGGACGTGCAGGAAGGCGTGGCAATTGTGTCGCTACCGTCACCGCATTTGGAAGTGCAGACAGCCACGATGAACACTACTTCACCAACCCGGACCAGATGATCCGTGGGGCAGTTGATGATCCCAAGTTGAAATTGGACAACTACGAGATCACACGTCGGCATGTGACAGCATACTTGCTGCAGCGTTACCACCAGGATCGCCTTCCCAACATCACTCCTGCGACACAGCCCAGCCTGTTCGCGGTGCTCGGGAAGGTTTGGCAATTCATGCAACATGATGCAATTCTGAATCGCAACGATTTCGAGTCTTGGCTGAAAGCAAACAAAACGAGCCTTTCCCAAGAGGTCAGCAGTTGGATCCCTTCTGAGATTGCTACAAGCGATCGGAAACGCCTCCTCGACGGCCTAGTAACGGACACTATGTCAGAAATCGATAGCGCGATCGAACTCGATGCTAAACCGCCAGCGGGTCCAGAGTCGTCGTTGCCGGAAGCGGATGAGATGCCCGAACTTCCCGCCGAACCGGACGAAGAAAGTGTGCAGCCAGACCCCTCAGCTACAAATTTGTTAGATAGGTTGCTCTACAAGGGCGTGCTGCCACGATATGCGTTTCCAACCGATGTCGCGACGTTTTACGTTTTTGATGTCGACAAGTCAACAGGATTCAGACCAGAATACAAGTTCACGCCCTCACAGGGACTTCCCGTTGCACTGTCTCAATACGCTCCTGGCAAAGAGGTCTGGATAGCCGGCAAACGATATACCTCGGGGGCGATTTACTCTCCAATGAGGGATGAGCGCTTTCAGGCTTGGGGGGCGAGAAAGCTGTATTACGAATGTGCTGTCTGTCGGCACGCAGAAAAATTGGAGCGGCAAGAGGGCGAGCGAGGTGAGCGCAAAGACTGCCCGGCATGCGCGCAAAGCGGCACATTTGGAGCCGCCAGATACTGGATCCGGCCGCCAGGTTTCGCGCATCCTACGTTCATGGACGAGGGAACATCCCCAGAAGATGCGCCGGTCCGAAGCTACGCAACCCGAGCAAAGCTAATTGCCCCAACCCCTCCTGGCGATGCCGAATGGATTGTTATCAATGACCGGCTTCGCGTTCATCACCTCAAGAAGCATCTCCTAGTTACAAACCGCGGACCAGGGGAGGAAGGCTACGATTACTGCACGCATTGCGGCCTCATTGAACCGGCAGCATCTCCTAACTCCCAGCTAGGCTCTGCTCACAAGAAGCCATATCCCGACGACCGCGCTCCGAAATGTGATGGTGGCGCGACGGCGCGCGGGATCGTCTTAGGGACAGACTTCATCACCGATATTCTGCTGATTTCCATGACGGTCGCTGATCCCTTGCTGCTCTCTCCCACCTTGCTTGCGACCGAGATCGCGCTGAGGACACTCAGCGAGGCGATTTCGAAAGCTGCCTGCCAACTTCTTGAGTTAGAGGCGAGCGAGTTGCAGGCCGAGTTTCGACCAGCTCTCACCGAACTTGGCAGAACCGGCAAGCAGGTTGAGATCTATCTATATGACACACTGCCGGGAGGGGCGGGTTTCGCTCGCCAGATCGGAGATCTCGGAATGGGCGTGTTTGAAGAGGCACTTGAAATTCTGGATGGTTGCCCCGAGGAATGTGACCGCTCGTGTTATCGCTGTCTCCGCGGTTACAAGAATAAGTTCGACCATGATTTGCTTGATCGCACCGTAGGTTCGGTTCTCTTGAGATATCTATTGTCAGGAGGTAGGCCGGAATGGGATCCGTTACGCCTCAGAGTCTCACTGGATCTGCTTTACAACGATTTGCAGAGACAATGTGAAGACAATGTCATCATCGCGCGCGATGCCGAGATAACTTTGCCAGGGCTCGGAATCATTCGCGCCCCCATACTCATTACAGCTAAGGACGGCAGTAGACGTATCGTCGATATCAGCGGTGCTCTTACGCCGACCGAACCCTCTAACGCTCTTGTCAGAGACATCCAAGACTTTTCTCCTCTTCCCATTCACGTCGTCGAAGAATTGATCGTGCGCAGGAATCTTCCACGCGCCAGCAGTGAATTGCTTGCACGATTTGTCTAAAGTCCTGTATGCCAGACATCCCACCGATCTTCGCGACTGCTGGGCCTACTGAGTGGGCATCTCCCCCAGAGTGGATGAATGTTCATTATTTGCTCGACGCGGAGCGCTGCCCGAGATCAGTTGCACTCCGATATTCTTGGTATGCAACGATTTGGAAGAGGCAAGGATATCCGGAGAAGCCTCACGTAGCTTCCCTCGTCGGTCAAATAGTCCACACCTCAGTCGAACGGATTGCTTCTAGACTCGCCAAGAAGGGCCACCGGGGTTTGGGCGATATAGGTGCAGTACAGGTATTGCGTGAACTGGGTGGCTATTCTTTTGTCATTTCCCAAGTTACCGATGCGGTGTTGAGAGGGCTCTCGGACAATCCGAGGCTAAGCTGCCAAAAGGAAAAGTTGTTTACGGCCGTTCGAAATCGCGCATCCGTCATTCGTGAGCAGGTGCAGGTTCTTGTCAGCCGAATGACGTGGGACGCAATCACTACAAATCAAGCTGCCATGGCTGCACTAACGAGCAACTCGGCATACTTCGCCAAAGCACGTGGTCCTTTGTGGCCTGGCCTACATTTCGAAGCAGAGTTAAGAGATGCGGCGTTAAAGTTTAGAGGGGTTGCAGACACAATCGAAGTCGGACAAACTGGTTGTACGATCACCGACTTCAAGATTGGAACGAAGTCTGAGAACCACGAGTTTCAATTAAGGGTTTACGCACTTCTATGGCAAAAGGACTTCGAATCAAATCCGGCCGGAACACCTGCAACCAAGCTGGTACTGTCTTATCCACGTGCCGATCAAAGGGTGCCTGTCCCCAGAGAAGCAGAATTAGCAGATTTGTCAAAAGAGTTGAAAAGACGTAGCGAAACTGTGCGTGCGGAAATCCGCAACTCTTCCCCCAAGGCTAACCTAAGCATCGAGAACTGTAGTAGATGCCAAGTGCGACAACTCTGTACGCAATACTGGACAAAGGACCGCCAGAAGTCGGTGGCTGTCCCAAGTCTAGACGCGTGCTTTGATGACATTGAAATAGTACTCAGTGCTCGACGAGCAGAGACGCTGTGGGAGGCTGAATGCTCCGCATCCAGTGTCCTGCAGCAAGGCTCCAGAGTTCTGGTTCGAGTGCCCGCCTCTGAGACTGTTGCGCAGCGGTACTTCATCAGCAACCAGCGTGTGCGACTTACCGATGCGCTCGTGTCAGCGCGCGACGAGGAACTGCCGCTCGTTAACATCACGGCCGCCACCGAATTCCTTTTCCTCTAGCCCAGAGCATGACCTTTTACTGTTTCTTGCCAAACCAGCGCTTACGGCGGGCAGCCCAAGCTTTGAGATTGCAGGCAGGCCACTCGACTCGTAATACCCAATTCTCGCCGTCCGGTATAGGGCGCTAGGCTGGTCACCAGAGCTTTTACGGCTTTGAGACGCCCGAGCCGAACCGCACACCTCTTTGCAGCTGCGATGATCGCGGAAGAATTTCTTGGCGCTCAGGTCGGATTTCCTCGGTCGCGGGTCTGCGTTCAGGGATTGCGGCATTCATGGGTGCGTATCCCTGGGGCGAGGGAAGAAGTACACGCTAACCAGCGTGAGGCGCGTATTGAAGGCCAATACCTGAGCCTAAACAAGCCGTCGGTTTCAAATCTTCCACCCTACTAGAAGCACGGGCCCCTCGGCGCTTATACTGCTCGTTCAGGAGAAGTCGATGAACTGTAATCGTTGCCGCAAGGAGACCAGTGTTCACATTATGAGCATGTTTAACACTGAAGAGATTTGCATGGACTGCAAGGCTGCGGAGAAAATGCGCCCGGACTACAAGGATGCGGTCGAAACCGACAATGCAGCAATCAAAAGGGGCGACTACAACTTCCCCGGAGTGGGCTTGCGCAAAAATGAAGCCTAGTTAGCTTTTGCTTATGCGGTTGTTTCAGCTGGCCACAAGAGCTCCCGCCAGCCGATGCAAGCTTGGCCCAACATATCGGGCTTTGCTGAATCAACCGGATAAGCAAAAGTTGGCTAGCTTACACTTGGCGGATACGCATCGTGACGATCAGGAGCACCACCGACTTGAGGCAAGTTCGCTTAATGAATTGAAACCCTCAGGCGAGATAGTGGGACCGATCTTTGCAGCCACGGAGGGGGCCAGTCTTTAGTGCGACCGGCTCCAAAACCCGTGCCCGCCGATCATTAACGATTCCATCAATCTACTTTTGAAGGTTCAAAGATCGCTAAGATCTCATGCATCCGATGCTCTGCGCTTCCATAGAAGAGACATTTTCGCGGGGAACGGCAGGACATGTCGCGGAACATGTTCGGCATCTGATAACCCATCATCACCCGGAAGAAAACTCCCCGCGCCAGAAATCTAAAATTCAGGCAGTTCGCTTCAATGAGGATTGTTGGCGTAGTCCATATGCGTCGCGCCTGGCCATCCGTGCACACGATGACGATAACCGACGTGTCGGGCGGGAAATCGCCGCCCAACAAATATTTCTGTATCGGCGGTTCGAAGTCGCCGATGGCCTGCCGGGGAAGGATCGTCCCGTCCGGCATCTTCCAATCATGTACCGCCGCCCGCCACACGATGCTTAGAGCAAAATAAGCGAACTTCTCCATCTCGATGCCCAGATCATCTCCGGAAAACCGAGAGAGGCCCGGATGGCTCTCGCGTGGGAGGGCGAGGCGGAGCTTCATGTGCAGTGGAAACTCGTCCGTCACTTTGGAGGCGATGTGGGACAGGACGTAGGATTCGCGTCCTTCGTCTAAAAGACGCTCACAGACGTGGCATAGCAACATTTCCTTGATGTGACGATCCAGACGGCCGCTCCCGGAGCGCGTACCGTACTGGAGTCCCTTCTTGCCCGAGTGATATAAACTCGCCGGAATAAAATGGCTCTTGCGGAAATCTTCCACGTCCTTTGAAAGCTGGCAGAGCGGACAAATCTATTCTCCATTACGAAGCTTGACGCCCCTGCCCCAGATTCTACGACTTAAATAAGCCTAGCCCAAAGCAGCAACTCCGGACGGGGATGTGAGAAACATTTCTGCGGAGAGAAGGAGTCAGGGTCCACCAAGTCTTCGGTATAACATTGGCCCATGCTATGGAACCGATGCTCATTTTCGACAAGTCCTTCCTTGAATCTCTGAATCCGGATGAGGCCGTTTGGCTGGATAACTTCTTTGCAACGTGCATCACGCCCCTCTTCTTTGTTGAAACTCTGGCAGATTTGGAGAAGGAGGTGCGCCGGGGTAGAACTCCGGAGCAAGTCGTGGGCAGCATCGCCTATAAAACGCCGGATATGAACTCTCACGTGAACCCCCACCATACGTGGATGCTCCTCTCAGAATTGCGGGGTGAGCAGAACATAGCACTGGACGCCAGGATGAGGCGAGCGGACGGCACGGTGGTGCAGCTTAATGACCGACAAGGCGTTATATACAAGTCGAGTAAGGAAGAGGAGGCGTTCGTTCGTTGGCAGAGGGGTGAGTTTTTGGACCTAGAGCGACAGATCGCAAAAGAATGGCGGAAGGGGGTTTCGGGCATCGATTACTCCCAATCATACGAGTCATTCAAGAACCTTTATGGCAGCTTCCGCAAACCAAAAAACCTGCAGGACGCCAAGAACATCGCCGAAACCCTCATTGATCTCCTTGACGAAGAAGTGTCTTTCCGGTTCGGAATGACGATTCTTCACGTTCCTCCTGATGTCCAATCAGGAGTTTTAGCCAGATGGTCCACTCAGGGAAGGAAACCGCTGAGGGAATTCGCCCCGTATTTCAGGCACATGTATTCAGTCGACCTGTTTTACTACCTGGCGATTGGAGCCGATCTCATCTCTCGCGTCCGCCCGGCAAAGAAGGCTGACAACAAGGTGGACATCGCTTATCTTTACTACCTTCCATTTTGCAGGATCTTTGTCTCAAGCGACAATCTCCACGACCGCGTCGTTCCATTGTTTCTTCGCGAAGACCAAAGCTTCGTAAAAGGACCGCTACTGAAAGCAGACCTGAACAAATTGGATGACCATTTCGATGCGTTGCCGCGAGAGACAAAGGCGAAGTCATTACACACATTCGCGTCGTATCCCCCACCGGAAGAATCGTTCCTGGTTACCCGCCTTTGGGATCAGCATTCGCCTAATTGGCGGAAAGAGCAAGCCGACAAGCCGGAGCTCTCCCCCGAGCTGCAGAAGGCGCTTCTTGAATTGACCAAGCGATTCTCGGAGCAATCACAACAAGTGAAACATCCTGGGCCTTTAAGCATTGAAGATGTGCAATACATCCACGGATCGCGACAGGTGTTTCGCAAGAAGGGCAAATGGACGCGGCTACCATCAGAAGAGAATAGCTAAGCTGTTATTGAAAGGTGACCTTACGACAAAGAAGAGTTTTGTGCGGATGATATCGACAGCAAGTTCCTGATTGACCCGCAAAGGGACGTCCTGCTGTTTAACTTCCCGCAAGTATGTCAGTGCCGCACTCTGTAGAGCATTGTTCAAATCCTCAGGCGTCATCGGTTCTCCGTTCGGTTGTCTATGAGCGAATACAATCGGTTCAGTTCGTCCAACGCTTTGTCGAAAAAGTGCTCGGCAACGAACTCGGCCTTGGCACATACGGGACAGCAAGCATCGATAAACTCTGAAACGCGAGTGCCGCCTTTGACCGCCCAGCAAGCGTACAACTGGAATTCGACCCGCCGACAGTAAACTCTGGGGACAGTTGACCCATTTCGCTTTGTATCTCGTTTGGCGTACACAAGGGCAATGTTCAGCCGCCGTTCGCAGCAGCCGTCCCCGCCATCGCCGCACTCGGGGTAGTATTCGAGGCACATGAGATTCACCCCCTGTCCTTTGGTCTTCTAACGCCAGCACCAGCCCGTTCGTCCTTCATCCCCTGAGCCAGTCCCCCCGCATAACGATGTTCGACTATAAGTGCGTGCCCGAACCACTGAGCATCGTCCTGAACATGCTCGTCTATCCATTCCTTAGCCCGAAGAGTCAAGGGACAGAACGTGTACAGTGTCCCGACGTTGTTGACGAGAAGGTCAGGCGAGACTGGTTCCTCCTGTGGTGAGTGCAAGGTGTGCTCCTTTGCGGTTCTGCCGCCGCATCTGCCTAGAGGCGACCACCGTGGAGATCGAAACTCTGACCCCTCGGTTGGTGAGCACCGTCGCATGGTTCCTGTCGGAACGACTGGACGGGCTGCTCTTGATGCTGACTGAATTCTACTGACTCACCGTGCCCAGAACAATGTCACCTTCGTGCCGTGCGGTAACCGATGGGGAGAGATTCTCAGCGGCGAATGAAAGACGATTGTCACGGTTCTTTTCGGCGTGCTCTTTGTTCGCCCGATCTTCACTGCATGATTTACTGCACGATTAGCTACAGACGGGGTCAAATGCGGTCAACGCAATCCCGTTGCCAGACGGCAAAGCGCTGAAAAGACGCTACCAGTAAGGGTTTTCGGGAGATTAGCAAACCGCCGCATTCGGCCACTCTGCCACCTCTCCGGCGTGCGGAGCTTTAGTTTACCATGGTCGGTAAGAGTCGATTTCCGGTTCACTCCCAGGCATTCGCGTTATCCTCTCAGTCGTCGCAGTCGAAAACCCAGATTTCCCACCGACTCTAACTCACGCGATACTTGTCCATGCCAATTTTCAACTCACGCGTGCCCAATCCTCCGACCCACGCCCAGGCATCTGCGAACTGCCAGGGAGAACGGGTTGTAATCTCGTTTTGCTGGAAGGCCCAACGGTGGAGCAACTCTGCGGTTGCTCTAGCGCTGCTGCTATCGCTTGCCGCCTACGTCAACGCCGAACCGCCGACCGGGGCTGCCAACTCGAATCCTACGCCACAGACGCGCCCAAAGCAGCGACCGACTGCATCTCAAAGCGCCGTACGCTCCGTTGTTGGATCCAGCAGTCTGGACGATCTCCGCTGGCCAGATATTTCTGACTTTCGCTCGAACGCGGACGCCTTTTATCGCCGCGCGGGCTACACACTGGCATGGAGCCGCGATGGAAAAGCCACGACGCGCGCACGTGAAATGATTGATGTTCTTTTGCAGGCGGATAGCGAAGGCCTGAATTAGGAGGATTACGATGGTCCCCGAGGGCCGGAGCGGCTGACGCATCTCGCGGGCCCTCATACTCCGGCGGATGAAGCCCGCTTTGATGTCGCGCTCACAATCTGCGCTATGCGCTACCTGTCCGGTGTTCGCGTAGGAAGGATCAACCCAAAGCACCTGCAGTTCGGGCTCGACGTGGAGCACAAGAGACTCGACCTGCCTCACTTCCTGCGTCACATTTTGGCCGACTCGACCGACCTGAATTCGGAACTGGCGGAGATTGAACCACCCTTTAAGCGATACAAAGCAACGCGCACTGCACTGCTGCGGTACATGGAGTTGGCGAACCAGGATAATGGAGAACGGTTGCCGCCACCCCCGGGCATGGTTTTCCGCGGCGCTCCTTATGATGGCATTGCCCGGCTCGCCCGACTCCTGCGTCTAGTAGGGAACTTGCCGCCAGAGGCGGTCGTACCTGCTGACTCGAAAATTTATGATGAACCCCTGGCGACGGCCGTCAAGCGATTTCAGGAACGCCACGGTCTTCGACCTAATGGATACCTAACTGTAGATACCGTCGAGCAGATGAATGTTCCGTTGAGCTCGCAGGTCGTGCAGATAAGGTTGACATTGGAACGATACCGTTGGCTGCGTTACACGTTCTCTCAGCCTCCGATGGTGGTCAACCTTCCTGAGTTTCGCCTGTACGCGTTTGATCGCGACGGCCGGGTTGGGCTGACCATGAAAGTCAATGTAGTCGACGCGTATGACTTTCAGACGCCGGTTTTCGAGAACTCAATCCGCTACCTGGTTTTCCGGCCTTATTGGAATGTCCCGCCAAAAATTCTCCGAAATGAGGTTATTCCTGATACTGCTGACGATCGCAGCTATGTGAAAGACAATCATATGGAGGTTACGACTCCTGGCGACCAAGTCGTGGCCTCAGGCGTGATTAGCGACAGCGTGCTTCAACAACTCCGTACTGGCAAGTTGACCGTGCGCCAGAAACCTGGGCCGGACAATGCCCTGGGCTTGCTCAAAATCATTTTTCCCAACGAGCATCACGTCTACCTCCACGACACGCCGGAGGGTGGCGACTGGTTCTCTGACGAGCAGCGGGCCCTCAGCCAGGGCTGTATTCATCTGGAACATCCGGCCGAGCTCGCAGCGTGGCTGCTCCGGGACAAGCCCGACTGGAGCCTGCAACGTGTACAACATGCGATGCACGAAGGAAAGGACAACTTTACGGTTCCGCTCCCCAGGCCGGTGCCTATCTTAATTGTTTACGGGACCGCGGTTGCGGAGCCGAACGGCGAAATTCATTTTTACCGCGACATCTACGGGCACGATCCGGCGCTGGAGAAAGCACTGGCTAAGGGTTATCCCTACCCGAAATGAAGAGAAGTCAGGGTCTGATTTCGATCGGAGTTCCATCGGGCACGACCCCCCAGATCTCATCCATCTCGAGATCCGTAACGGCAATACAGCCATCCGTCCAGTCTCCGAGGTCTTCCTCTTTGGCAGATGGTTTGTACCCATTCGGCCACCCATGCACGAAAATATCACCGCTGGGTGGAACTCCGAGCTTGGTGGCCCGCGCCCGGTCCGCAGCATTGGGGTAAGAGATGTGAATCGAGCGGTAAAACTGGCTTTTTTGATTACGGCGATCGAGCACGTAGAGTCCTTCCGGCGTCTTGTGATCTCCCTGCCTGGACTTTGGGCCAACAGGATCCGCACCAAGCGCGATTCGATACGTCTTCAGCATCTGATCGCCCTTCATGAGGATGAGCTGACGCTTGCTCTTCAACACAATGACATTGCCCACAACCGCGGAGGATTGAAGACGAACATCATTTGCGCTGAAAAGGACTGTGGGGAATTGGACTGATGCCCAAGTCAGCCAAAACGTTACCCACCGAAGCATCATGAACCGTATTTTAGCGGACGGCGAAGCTGTTCAGTTCGTTAGACAACCTGTCCCATTTTGGTGAAATCAGATACGTGACTCGGAGGCTGCGTGGACCAGCAACGGATTGCGATACTCCTAGCCGTTATTGCGGCAATCATAGTAATTGCCGCGGTTATCGTTATTTTTTCCAGCGCTTGCTCTCAATCTAAATCAACGTGGCGTGGCCGAATCTTAGAGCGTTGACTTTGAGTGTTTGAGGAATGCTTCGCAACGGTTCCTCAGGCGACGCTAGGCTTGGCGGGCGAAGTTCGGGTGCGAGGCGGATTCGCAATCTCCACCCGATTGCGCCCCGCTTGCTTGGCTCGGTATAACGCTTTGTCCGCGGCTTGGATCACTTGCTCGACTTCTCGCGCCTTGGCACTGGGTTCTGCAACTCCGATGCTAACAGTAACTGCAACTTGGCAGTTTCGGTCGCGCGGACTGGTCCGGCCAGGCCGGACAGTCATTCGATGAGGAGCGGATCGTCGATCTAAAGTTCTTCGATCCAGCTCTGGTCGATGGACAACTCCCTGATTCGCGTCTCTATTTGCACCGCTTATTCGGCTTGAATCTCTGGGGCGGCGGCGCTCCTCAATGCCACGCACCTGGAATAGAGATTCTTCGATGGTGGCACGCAGCAACTGCAGATGCGGGAGAGCTTCCTTCGCCGATTTTCTTTCAAACAGAATAGAGAACTCTTCTCCGCCGACGCGGAACGCCTGGCCGCCTCCAGTTACGCTGGCAAGTCGGGCGGCCACCATCCGCAGTACCTGATCCCCGGTATCGTGGCCATAGGTATCGTTGAAACGCTTAAAGTGGTCAATGTCTACAACCGCAACCGTGTAAGGCTCCTCGAGACGAAGCACCGCATCATTGAAAGCGCGCCGCCCCTGCAGACCGGTCAATTCGTCGTGATATGCGAGGAAATATGAATTCTCAATGATCGAGGTGACCAGAATCAGACCCGCGGTCGCCAGATATGCGCTGGCGATCCGTCCGACGCCGCCACCTGCAAAGGCCGAAAGAGTTGCGGCGAGCGACCAGAGCAAACCGCTTTCGACTGGCTTGCGATAAAGGAGGAAGCGGGTGAGCAAGATTCCGAAAGCAGCCAAAAAGGCCAGCAGAGCGATTGGCGGCAGGATCCAGGTTGAGAGGGTCTGCCCGAAGAAGCCTGGATTGAAGAACGATGCTCCTGAGGTAGCGCCGGGGCGACAGAGGACAGCGACGAAAACGGACTCAAAAAATAGCAGGGTCAGCCTGGACGCGATGGTGGGAAGCGCCAAACCGCGTTCAGGCATCAACGAAAAGGCGATGAAGTTTAACGGTATGAGCAGGGCGACGGCTTCCAGCGCGATGTGTCCGGGGCCGACGGGAACTGCTTTTCCAGCGGAAAAGAACTCAACTGCACGGTGCGCCAAAAACAGACTGATCAGCGAAAACAGGACGCGGCTGGAGTGGAAGCGCCAAGCCAGCAGAGTTCCGGCGACAAAAACTGAAAAGTAGTAAAAGCTGAAGGCGGAAGCGGATACCGACAGCCAACCGCCCTGCAGCAGCACCGAAGCAACGAGCAGCACTACGCCCCCAGGAATTATCAGGGATCTCAGCGTTCGCGTGCTCCAGATATCCACGTCTCGCGGGAATCCTTTCTTTGAGCAGAAGCCCGACTTTAACAATTATCTCCGGCGGCGAGAATCGCGCGTGAGTGACGGCACAGGTTCCCAGATGCAAGCGCCAATTCCGTTTCCGAACTTTGTTCTCTTTAGAGACGCCACGACCTTTTAGGTGGCACCGGACCTCTTGTCCGCCTCGGGTTACGAGGTGAGAATCAGATTGTCGACATTAGAGTCATCTCATGCGCATCTTGATCGCGGAAGACGATCCCGCACTCGCCAGCTTCGTGAAAAAAGGTCTGGAAGCTGAACACTACGCGGTAGACATTTCCGGGGACGGGGAACAAGCGCGCGCCCTGGCTGGGGAATTTGATTTTGATCTGGTGGTACTCGATCTCAACCTGCCACGGCTGGATGGAGTCACACTACTGCGGCAGGTCCGCACTCGCAAGCCGAGTATGCCGATTGTAATTCTAACTGGTCGAACTCGCGTGGAAGATCGAGTGCAATGCTTGGATCTGGGAGCCGATGATTATCTGGCAAAACCCTTTTCGTTCACCGAACTTTCCGCTCGCATCCGGGCGCTGATGCGGCGCAGCCATTTACCAGCGGAGGCGGTACTTAGCGTCGACGATCTCAAGATGGACTGGGTGGAGCGGCGGGTAGAGCGGGCGGGCAAGAGGATTGAGCTGACCTCCAAGGAGTTTGCCTTGCTGGAATACCTGATGCGCAATGCCGGACGCAGAATCACTCGCGCCATGATCAGCGAGCATGTGTGGAATCTTTCTTTTGACACCTGCACCAACGTAGTTGACGTTTACATAAACTATGGCCTGCGGATCCTTGAAGTGCTTTCGGCTTCCCTGGCGGATTGAATGGCAGACAACAATTCATGGGCACGATGAGTTGGATTTCCATGGCCCGACGCCACTGGGCACGCCGTTTCCGAAGCTGCTCCAACGGAAATTATGACTCTAAGTGGGGGTGGCGCCAATTGTACCCGCGACGCAACCGCACCCGGCTCAATGGGCTGTGGTATTGCAGCTCACGGTGCTTCGAAGGTGCATTGGTGAGAAGCTTCTGCGTAGCGCAGGTTGCGATAGTTCCTGGGGCGCCGGCTGGCCACCGCATGCCGCTGGGATTGTTGTTGCTATCACGCGGACACATCACCGACTCACACTTGCGTGTGGCTCTAGAGGCACAAAACGCTGGTGGCCATGGCCGAATCGGAGAGTGGCTGGTAGAGCTGGGCTTTGCCACCGAATTGCAAGTGACAGCCGCGCTCGAAGCGCAGTGGGCCCGTCCGGTGTTCCCCGGTTCTCGAGTTGCCTCGTCCGCTTGCTCCGGCACAGTACCGTTACCGCTGCTCGAGAATTTTCGCATGCTGCCGGTACAATTTGTGGCGGCCACGCGCGTACTGTATATCGCCTGTAGCGCACGCGTGAATTATGGCGTGCTCTACGCTATCGAGCAGATGCTCGGTCGCCGCACCGAGCCTTGCATAGTGAGCGACCGTTGTCTGAATGTCGCGCTGGAATGCCTTCCCAGGAGCGCCACACTGGTGATCGGCTCTTTGAAGGCTGGTGTGACGTGGACGAGATGGCCCGCCTCACTGCCGGGTACGCCCTCAAATTCGTGGGCCAAACCGTCCGCATTATGGCATGCGGAGAATATATCTGGGTTCGTCTCGAGTCACGCCACGATCGCGCGAATCTCCTCTTCCACCGTCCTGCTCGGTTGACGCCATCAGACCAGTCCGGATTCGCTATTCAAGCGTAGTGCCCGCTCCGCGATACGCGTGATCTCCAAAATTCTGGGCCGGACCTCGACCGCCGAAGGCGGCTGTCGCAGAACTTTGCACCGTCACCGCGGGCCACGTGAGGGAAAGTCCCGGGAGGAATCGGGAATCATTCGCCGCTGTCGATCCCTCCATTTGAAACCCCGGCCGAGCGCCGCACTGATAGACTTCTCCGCATGAGAGCTCTTGTCGTTGGTCGTTTGGGCGGACCCGAGGTGCTCGAAGTTTCTGAGGTCGCCGATCCCGCTCCCGGTCCCGGACAGCAAATGGTGCGAGTGCAAGCCGTCGGCGTCAACTTCGCCGACATTATGACTATGCAGGGCGGATATCCCGGCGCGCCAAATCCGCCTCTGATTGCAGGTCGCGAGTTCTGCGGCGTGCGTGAAGCCGATGGGCAGCGGGTCATGGGATACGCGCAGTGGGCAGCCTTTGCGGAGCGCATTGCTGCTCAAACCGACTTGCTGTGGCCAGTCCCAGCCAGCTGGAGTGCAGAAGAAGGCGCAGCTTTTCCGGTCAACTACTTCACCGCATACTTCGCTTATTGGAAAGCTGGCTTGCTGCAGCAATCACGGGGAGTTTCGCCGCGAGTACTGATTCACGCGGTGGCGGGAGGAGTTGGAACCGCCGCAGTGCAGATTGGCAAATTGTTGGGCGTAGAAATGTACGGAACTTCTTCCGCAGAAGAAAAGTTAGCGCGGGTGAAACAGCTCGGCCTGCAGCACGGTATCAATTACAAGCAAATCGACCACGAGCAGGCGATAAAAGAGATGACCCATGGTGAGGGCGTCGATGCGGTGTTTGAGATGCTCGGGGGCGAGCACACCGCTAAGAGCATCCGCTGCGTGCGCGATTTCGGCCGCGTGATCGTCTATGGTAACGCCACTGGCCAGCGCTCAGAAATTGACGTCCGAGCTCTCTATGCCAAGGGCGCCAGCGTGCACGGACTGTGGCTGACATATCTAGCTGCGAAGCGTGATTTGATGGAGGAAGCTTGGCAGCGGCTCTCCGCCTGGATTGCGCAAGGGCATTTGCATCCTGTCATCGGACGTGTGCTGCCGCTGGAACGGGCTGCGGAAGCATATCAGCTGTTGTTGCAGCGGAAAAATTTTGGAAAAGTGGTGCTGAAGATGATGTAGATTGCGCCGGCAGCCACTCGGAGACACGGTTTCCACACGTAAACAAAGATACACAACAGTTTTAAATGGCGGTGCGTTACCAAGGTGCATCACAAAATCGTGGCTAGACAAGACAAAACGATGTTGTGTGATTCAGGTTCTCGCGTGGACTGCTAACGACTAAGCGAGTGAATCGTCCAAAGTGGTGAATGAATCTAAGATCGCAACCGTGGAACTTTTCAGTTCTGAGCAGCGTATCTTGGGGTGAAATATCCGGAACCAGGCTGAAGAACCGGTCTGGTTAACGAAAAAATTTAAGGGGTTAAGGGGATAGTCTCACTTTCGGTTTGGCGGCCCAGGTGAGGACCATCCTCAAGGAGAGAGCACAAAGTCTTGCGGCCTGGCTCTTTTCGCTTAACCCCAAGGCAGCATTGTAGGGCTTTCGCGGACAAACGCAAGTTATTCCGCAAGAGCAATTGCCCAGCCGCCCAGAACCG
The DNA here is from genome assembly GCA_963696025.1 of uncultured Acidobacteriota bacterium. Lineage (GTDB taxonomy): Bacteria > Acidobacteriota > Terriglobia > Terriglobales > Acidobacteriaceae > JABCYV01. Next base: position 282,856 of record CAVOII010000005.1, on the reverse strand, counting down.
GTTCCCGACGTTTTCGGGAAAGAAAAAGGAGTCACATGAAAGTATCGAAGATCTCCAAGGGCTTGCTGCTAGGGCTGGCTTTGCTGCTGGCGACAAGCGTGTTCGCGGCTAACAACAAAGGATCCCTGCAGTTAAACGATCCGCTCCTGGTAAATGGAAAGCAACTGGCGGCTGGCGAATATAAGTTGCAATGGGAAGGCACGGGCCCCAGCGTGGAGTTGAGCATTCTCCGCGGCAAGAACGTTGTAGCTTCCGTACCGGCTCGGTTAGTCGATCTGGATCGTCCAGCGCAGGCGGACTTAACCATCGTCAGGAAGAACGCGGACGGTGCCAAGGCCTTGTCTGAAATTCGCTTCGGCGGCAAGAAGTACTCGCTGGCCATAGGCGAGGAATCAGCCAAAGTGGGTTCGAACGAAGGCAGCAAGTAAGAGTTCGACTTCTGAATGCTTTTCAAAACGGGAGCCGAAAGGCTCCCCTTATTTTTTGCTTCAGAGTTCACATCGAAGGTGTCATTCGCGGACGCTCGCAAAGTGTGCCTGCGCGCCTTTTAGCCGAAGCCGAAGCGGCCTTAGTATTTCGGCATCTTGGGGTCGACGCGATCGGCCCAGGCAAGAATTCCCCCCGCCAAGTTTCGTACCTTCTTGAATCCCGCCTGCCGCAGAAAATCCACTGCTTTCGCGCTACGACCGCCCGAACGGCAATGGGCCACAATCTCGCGGCTGGAATCAAGTTCGGACACACGTTTGGGCAGATCGCCGAGAGGAATCAGATATCCGTTGATGTTGCAGATCTGATATTCATGCGGCTCGCGCACGTCGAGCACGAACAGGTCGTCGCCCTCATCCAGACGGCGTTTGAGCTCTTCAACCTGAATTTCTGCAACGGCTGTTTCCACTGGCTTTTCCTCGCCACGAATTCCGCAAAACTCGTTGTAGTCTATCAGCTGCGTGATCGTGGGATGAGTCCCACAAACTGGGCAGTCCGGATTCTTGCGCAGCTTGAGCTCGCGGAACTTCATGCCCAGAGCGTCGACCAGCAGCAGACGTCCAATCAGCGAGTCGCCTTTGCCCAAAATTAGTTTGATAGCTTCGGTAGCCTGAATGACACCTACCAGTCCAGGAAGGATACCGAGCACTCCACCTTCAGCGCACGACGGGACCAACCCCGGAGGCGGCGGCTCAGGATACAAGCAGCGATAGCATGGCCCCTCTTCCGTCGCGAAGACGCTGGCCTGGCCCTCAAAGCGGAAAATCGAACCGTAAACATTAGGTTTGCTGGTGAGCACGCAAGCGTCGTTCACCAGATAACGAGTGGGAAAGTTGTCGGTGCCGTCGGCGATGATGTCGAATTCGCGAAACAGTTCCAACGCGTTCTCGCTGCTGAGGCGGGTTTCAAACTTACGTATGTTGAGAAACGGATTAATGGCTTTCAACTTCTCCGCCGCGGAATCGAGTTTCTTGCGACCCACGTCTGCGGTCGAGTGAATGATCTGACGCTGCAGGTTGGTGTAGTCCACCACATCGAAGTCAACGATTCCCAGCGTGCCCACGCCGGCGGCGCCGAGATAGAGCGCCAGTGGCGAACCTAAGCCCCCTGCCCCAATGCACAACACGCGCGCTGCTTTGAGCTTTAGCTGCCCTTCCATGCCGACCTCGGGCATGATCAGATGGCGCGAGTAGCGCAGGATTTCGTCGTTGGAAAGGACGGCGGCTTCGGGTTGGGTTTCGATTAATGTGGCCATAGAGACCTCAGCATTTCAGATTGATTTCAGATTTCAGATCGGAACGGCGCCACAATCCATCAACATCGTCCCCCGGCTATCGAGGGGACTATAGAAATGCTATCACTCTCTTTTACGGTGGTAGCGTCTTTCTGCAGATAGCGCACGTCTTCGTCATTCAGATAAACGTTCACGAAGGCGCGCAGTTTGCCGTCGTCAGTGTACAGGTGGCGGCGCAGGTCAGGATGCTGAGCCACCAGGCCGGAGAGGGCCTCGCCGATGGTCGAGCCTTTGACCTCAACAGCGGGTTGTTTGCCGGCATATTGCCGGAGTGGAGTGGGGATATGAATCTTCGCCATGGTGCTTACATGATGCCATATTTCGGGCGGAGGATTCAGCGGTGTGGCGCGGTCCCCGGCGAAGCCGAAGATCGAGAACGAGCGGTATCTACCGAAAATCGCTATTTCAGCAGGTATTTTCGTGTATATTGCTCCCGCACATTACGGATCCACATGTCGACTACATCCATACCCCTCCAACGCATCTCCTGGCTTCGCCCCAAGTATCTCCTGTTCGGCTTCATTGGCCTCATGATGGCCTATGTCATCCCCCACAACGAGAGCTTCCTGGTGAATCCCAGAGACCCGGTATGGCAGCACTACCAGCCGTTCAAATGGTGGCTGCTGCCCCATGGATTGGCTGGAGCGTGTGCCCTGCTGCTGGGCCCAATGCAGTTCTCCAACCGTCTGCGCCAGCGTTTTACCAAGCTTCATCGTGTGGTGGGAAGAATTTATGTCGCCGCGGCGTGCATCCTGGCTCCGCTCGGCTTCTACATCCAGTATTTCCAAGAACGGATGGGCGAGAAGAGGTCCTTCAGCATTGCCGCAGGCGTGGACGCCATTTTGCTGGTCACCACCACCGCGATCGCTTTTGTCTTTATTCTTCAAGGGAAAGTCCAGCAGCATCGGCAGTGGATGACTCGCAGCTTTGCCGTGGCGTTGGTCTTTGTTGAAGTGCGCGTGATCATCGGAGTAACGGGCTGGGAGAAACTCGGTAGCGGTGTCACGGAAACCGTAGTGTGGGGTTGTCTCGCTTTCTCCCTGCTCCTGGCGGACATCGTGATCCAATGGCAGGAGTTTCCACGTTCCCGTCCGGTTATCTCCAAGGCTGCGGTTGCGCGGTCTTAACTGGCATCGATCTCTTCATCAACCAACTTCTTGTTGTTCTCATCGCTTCCGGTCAGCTCGAATGAATTCGTAAGCACGGCTTTGCCATTTTCCACGCTGGTGATGACGTAAGAGCAGCCGAACCAGTGTGCTTCGGCGAGATCAGTCGACGACCAGCGCGCCGGATGGTCAGGGTGCGAGTGATAGAAGCCAACGATGTCCTCGCCACGTTCGCGGCCTTCGCGTTGAATGCGTACTAGTTCGCGAGGATCAATATTGTAGCGGTTATGAGCTGAGTCGATGCGGGTGTTGCCGGCACGCGCGACGGACGTCACCGTGCGCCGGTCACCATCCATCTGTCCAAGCAACACGCCACAGCACTCGTGCGGATAAGTCTCCTCGCCATGGCGGCGGAGAGAGTGGTAGGCGGATTGGGGGATTTTCAGCACTTGCTTGATTGCAGAAGTAAGAAGTCAGAATGCAGAAGTAAAACCTTAGAGGTAGGTTTGGGTGTTACTTCTGCATTCTTACTTCTTCATTCTGCCTTTCATCCTTCTTCCCAAAATCTCTCGCTCAAATACTTGTCGCCCGAGTCGCATAGGATCGTTACGAACACTGCACGCTCGTTCTTCTTCAACTGCCGCGCTACTTGCAGGCAACCCACCACCGCAGCAGCTGCCGAGATTCCGACTAGCAGACCCTCCTCGCGAGCCAAGCGTATAGCCATGGCGTAAGCGTCTTCCGTGGATATGCCGATATCCTGATCAGCCAGGGTCGGATCGTAAATTTTGGGCACGATGGCGCTGGCCATGTGCTTCGCGCCTTCGATGCCATGAAAGGGCGAATCGGGCTGCAGGGAGATGCAGCGAATTTTCGGACTCAACTCCTTCAGCCGCCGCGTGGTGCCCACAAAAGTTCCGCTGGTTCCCATCATGGAAACAAAATGAGTGATACGTCCTTCTGTTTGTTGCCAGATTTCACTGGCCGTGCCATGGTAGTGGGCCCGCCAATTGGCGTCGTTGGCATACTGGTTGGCATAAAAATATTTATCCGGATACCTAGCGTATAGTTCGCGCGCCGCGCGAATGGCGCCATCGGAGCCGTCCGCGGGATCCGTGTAGATGATGTTCGCGCCATAAGCGTGGAGGATGCGTTTGCGCTCGACGGAAACATTTTCTGGCATACATAGCGTCACCGGGAAACCTTCCGCCGCGCCGATCATGGCATATGCGATGCCAGTGTTGCCGCTGGTGGAATCGAGCAGGATTTTGCCCGGTCCGAAATTACCGCTCTTGCGGCCTTCAGCCACAATGTTGGACGCGGCGCGATCCTTCACGGATCCTCCAGGATTGCACCATTCAGCTTTGCCTAGAATTTCAATCCCGGGCAGCTCACGAGACACACGCTCCAGCCGAAGCAACGGAGTATTGCCGATGCGATCCAAACTCCGCTGACCGAGCTGGCCGGAGTCATGCGCGATTGGACGCGACCCTACGCTACCTATCGCCAGTGAACTGCGCGCTTTCTTCGGTTTAGAAGACACTCGTCGCATGAACTTCAGCACGAACCCGTGACTATCGTAATGTGCGCAAAAGACGAAAGCTGGCGTCAGCCACGAGAAGATAGATTATAAAGGAGCTTGGTTGGATCCGAAGAAGACGCGGACCTGAACCTTTTCTGAAATCCAGCATCTAAGGTACGAGGGGACAGAAGGACCAGAGCACAACAAAACAAAATGTCAATCAAGGTGGAACAACGAAGTTACGAAGACGCACTAAGCTGGCTGCGCGAGCACGGCTTTGATTTACTCGAAGCGCCCGGGACGCAGGGACGCGTGTTTGTCAGGAAATACAATGTTTCCGCCGCCATCCAAAAGAACGGCGATGATGGCGTGAAAATCTTCGCGTATCCTGGCTACCTGATCGGCAGCGAAATTTCCAAACTGGTCAATCGCGGATATCAGCAGTTTCTAAAGACCGCCAAAACTGAAGTGCCAGCCACGGCAGATCACCTGAAGGCGTTACAGCAATTTACTGAAGAATTGAAGGAAGGCTTGGGATTGCCCAGCCTGTATAACGAATCACTGGGCACGGTGAGCGAGTCCTACCAATATGACCGCGTCGAAGGCCGCGACAAGCCCGCCGCAGACAAGCCGAAGCGTCCCTGGGAAGTCGCCGGCGCCAAAGCGGCGGTAGCCAAGAAGGGCCGCGCGTAAAGCAACATTTCCGCAGTCTCAATACCCCGCAACATTCAAGCACTTGCGCACATTCGAACTGTGCGACACTGGTGCGCTTCGGAGGTCAGAATGCGCACAATCTCATTGACCCTGAGTTTGTTGTTGGTTCCGGCGTTTGCGGCCAGAGCGCAAGACTCAACTCAGCAAGTGACCTCTGCCGTGCGCGAGGTTGTTCAGCATCAGCAGAACACTTGGAACCGCCACGATCTGGAAAGCTTCATGGCCGGCTACTGGAATTCATCTGAGCTGACGTTTTTCTCTGGCGCTCGGATGACCTCGGGATGGCAACCGACACTTGATCACTATCGCAAGTCCTACCGGGGCGAAGGCCGAGAGATGGGAAAACTGGAATTTTCCGATTTGAACGTCGAAGCTCTGGCGCCAGACGCCGCATTTGTTCGCGGTGGCTGGACGCTGACTATGCCTGATGGGAAAACTCCGCACGGATTGTTTACGCTGATCTTTCGCAAATTCCCTGATGGATGGAAGATCATCCACGACCACACGTCAGCTGCAGACTGATGGTGTAGGCACGGGCAACGCCCGCGAACGAGCAGGCGGGCGAAGTCCCGCGCCTCCCAGATATTGCTTCCGAGTTGCCGACGATTGGGGAGCGACGGGTAGAGACGCCAACCCCTGGATCGCCGCACCTGCTGATATACAACCATGACAGCACGCAGTCCGAAAAACCTTAAAGTACGCCCGCGCGGCCGGCCATCTGGCAATATAAGTTTCGAGGACACCGGTGAACTCGCCGGCGCCCGGTGGCAGTTTCTTTCCCCGGTTGCTGATCTGGTAGTAACATTCAAACCCGCAAAACCTAAGGAGAACACTATGAACAGTCAAGCCCAACCCTATCAGCCACTAACATCGGAAAATGCCGCTGTCGTTCTCGTCGACCACCAGGTCGGCCTCATGACAGGCGTCCGCGATTATTCGACGGGCGAGCTGAAGCACAATGTGGTCGCGCTGGCGAAGGCAGCGAAAGCGCTGAAGCTGCCGATCGTCGTAACCACCACCGCCCGAGACAGCATGTGGGGGCCGACCTTCCCTGAGTTGGTGGAGGCCCTACCTGGCATCAAGATCATCGACCGATCGACGGTCAATGCCTGGGATGATCCCAGGGTGGCTGCAGCGATCGAGGCCACAGGCCGCAAGAAGCTGATCATTGCCGGCATCTCTCTTGAGGTCTGTGCCGCTTTCCCGGCCATTACTGCAATCGGCAAGGGCTATGAGGCCTATGTGGCCGTCGATGCATCGGGAACATTCAGCGACACGAAACGCGAGGCCGGGTTGCTGCGGATGCAACAGGCGGGCGTGATCGTGTCGGATTACGCCACCCTGATGATTGAGATACTGAAGGACAACGCACGGCCTGAAGCAGCCGCAGTCTACAACGCGCTTGATATGCCTTGGGCTACCCTTGTAGGCCAAATCTCCAAGGCCTACGGCAAACAAAGCGCGGCCGCGTAGGTAAACCTTCCTTCGCAATCGCCTTCAGCTTACGCAGGAAGTGTCCGTAGGATTGCCGTTCCCGTTCGGAAAAACGAGATCGTGCGGCTGTTGAGCAGCTGGTGCTCAACGCAGAGCAGCTGGGCCGCCGAGCAAAGGTCCGTCAAATTCGTTCGAGCCAGCCAGCGATCGCCCGTCCAACCTCGTCGGGACTGTCTTCTTGCACAAAGTGGAGACCTCTGACGACCACGTAGTGCTGATTAGGGAAGCTGCTCGCCAGTCTCCTGATTCGGCCGGTGATGAATACACCGGGCTCCGCGTCGAAAAAGAGCTTCGGCAGGGACGCTGTTTTCAACCATGCGGAGTAGGCGGCAATCCGATCGTGGACATCGGCCGGCTTGCCCGACAGCGGCACTTCGCGCGCCCACTGCAGTGTCGGCCAGCGATCGTCGCCGGCCTTCAGGAATGGTCGCCGGTACTCTGCCATCTCGTCGGCTGACAGCGTCCGTTGAGTGACGCCGGGCACCATCTTCTCGATGAACATGTTCTCACCGAGCACCAGAGCTACGCCCGCCGACGAACGCACGGCCTTCAGAGTCGTACGGAAGCTTTCTGGCAGATCCTCCAGGGTGAGCGGAGCAACGAAGGTCTCCATATAAGCTATCGCGCGAAGGCGCTGCTGATGACGATACGCCCAGTCGAAGCCTAAGGCCCCTCCCCAGTCGTGCAGGACGAGCGTCAATGGCTCCGTTCCGACCACCTCATCGAGAAAGGCGTCAACGTAACGGGCGTGGCTCGCGAAGCGGTAGCGGTCCGGCTCGGCGCCGGCCGGGATCTTGTCCGAGTTGCCCATGCCGATGAGATCAGGGGCGATCAGTCGCCGGCCGGAGTGCTCGACGTGCGGCAGGACGCATCGCCACAGGAACGAGGAGGTCGGGTTGCCGTGAAGGAACACGATCGGGTGCCCGTCGCCGCGTTCGATATACGCCATCGAGCGGCCGAGCACGTCGGCAAAACGCTTTTCGCGTGCCCAGGCGCTGCCTGCCGAGCGAGTGGATTGTGACGGGTTTTCAGGCGTGATTTCCGTCGGTTGGGAAGACAGGTGTGACATCGGACATCTCCGTGAATTTATATCAGAAAAAAATCGAGCGATCCCGAATGAAAGCGCCGATCCAGAGCAGTGCGATCGGGATAAACGGATTGACCTCCAAAGCTTCGTGCGACAGCTCGGTCGCGATCGCACCGGCGAAGTAGCAGGACGCGAGAATAAACCCGAGTTTCATCGTGTCTGGCACGACAAACAGCGCCGCGAATGCAATTTCCATCACACCGAGCAGTCGAAGATAACGTCCGACTCCGAGCTTCGACATCTCCTCCGCAACCCTCGGATTGCCCGTGAACTTCAGTACGCCCAAAAACGCGATCCCTAGCGCTGGAATCCAAGTCGCAAGCAAGTTGATAATCATAGGTCCCTCGTGTACAAGGTTACTGGCGTATCCGTTCCTATTGCGCCTTCGTGTCCACCGGCTTGAAGTCGAGCTTGTCGTGGAAGTACACGGCGATGATGCAGTCGCCGCCCTCTTCGCACTTGTCATCATGGATCTGTCTCGCAGGTTGCGACCACACGGATCCCGGCCCGCCTGTCTGCGGTGCTGCTCCCTCGAAAGTATGCGTGAACTTGCCCTGGATCACGACGCCCTGATACGCCGCGGTGTGCCAGTGCCAGCCCGAGTCCATGCCCGCGGGAAACTTTTGCAGGATCAACGAGGCGCCCTCGTTTGGATTCCCCCCCACCGCGAACATCTCCAGTTCCGGGTGGTTTTTGGGATCGACGGACTTCCACGGAATGGCGTCGCTCGTCGTGAAGGTACCTTGGGTCGCTCCGGCCTTTGCGCCCGACGCCGGAGTCGTGCCCGTGCCTCGATCTTGAGCGAAGGACTGCGTTGCTTTTGCTTTCATAACGGCTCCTTTTCTTAATTCTGCTTTCATTCCCTTTAGCAATTTCGGTGCCAACTTTGCCGAGCGAGGGGTGGCAATCGCCGACATCAAGCTGGTGCCAAGCCTGCTTCACAATTTGCTGTAGCATCGGAAACTTGCTTGCCACACTACGTTTGACGTTTCGAGCTCTAATTAGAGACATTGTTTGTTCTGTAGTCTGTGATAAGATTTGCAAATAAGGTTAAGAGGGTGGAGCTTCGTCAAATTCGGTCATTTCTTTCCATCGCCGAGACTCTGCACTTCGGGCGCACTGCGGAATTGATTCATATCAGCCAGCCAGCCTTAAGCCTTCAGATCCGCGCTCTTGAGGAGGAGGTCGGCGTTCGACTCTTCGACCGGAACCGACGCAAAACAACGCTCACCGCGGCTGGTGAGGCCTTTCGCGATGATGCGATGGCAGCGCTGTCGCAGTTGGAGCAAGCTATTCGCAAGGCGAGGCTGGCAGCTAATGGAAAACTGGGGCTGTTGCGGATCGGCTTCATCTCAGGTGTGGGAGCACAGATTGTGCCCAGCATCGCTCGTCAATTTAAGGACTTAAATCCGGAAGTTGAGTTCTCTCTGCGCGCAATCCCGACAGCGCATCAGCTGCAAATGCTGCAGACGGGTTCGCTGGACATCGGATTTCTTCGCCTCCCGATTGGCGAGCAGTCGGCTCTTGAGGTTCTGACAGTGCATCGGGAACCGTTCGTACTCGTGGTGCCCTCCTCTCATAAACTCGCCAAAAGAAAAAGGGTGCGTCTAGGTGAAGTATCGGGTGAGAACTTCGTGATGAATGAGCGTAGCTATGCCCCTGGATTCTACGATCTAATCTTCGGGATGCTTCGCGATGCCAGAATTGTTCCCAATGTTTCGCAGACCGCGGCAGACCTCTCCACGGTGATCTCGCTAGTCGGTGCGCAGATGGGTGTCGCCATTCTCCCCGCATCAGCAGTGAAACACAGCGTTGCGTCAGTCGTCGCCTGTGACATTGTCGGCGATCTTCCAATGTCTGAAATTGCACTTGTTTGCGATGAACGCGTTCGCACGCCAGTCGTAGACAAGTTCAGATCTTTCGCTCTGGAGAAGTTGGCTCGGGTGAGAAAATCTTTGCACGCCAATCGTAGTGACTTCAGCGACGAATAACGAGCAACTCGGAAGGAACTCCATCTTAAGTTAGCAATTATGCGGGTTACGCTCCCGGTCTCACAGACGGGGCGGAGCCCCGTTTCTCAGGCGGTCATTTCTTCAACCGCCGTCCCATGCCCTTGTCCATCGCATCATTGGCCAGGCGATCGGCTTCCTGATTGTGTTCGCGCAACGCGTGCCCGATTGAAAACCATTCGAGCTGCGCGATCAATTGCTTTGCCCGACCGTGTAGTTCCTGCAAAGTGGCGTTCTTTACCTTGTAGATGCCTTTGATCTGCCGTACCAGCAGTTCAGAGTCGCTGATGACCTTGAGAGCTTTGTAGCCGTGCTTGATCGCGTATTCCAACGCGGCAATCAGCCCTTGATACTCGGCGAAGTTATTAGTCTGCTGTCCCAGATACTGGCTGAGGGCGGCAACATGCTTGCCCGATTCGTCTACAATAACAACTCCGTATCCTGCCGGGCCTGGATTTCCTCGAGCGCCGCCGTCGCTATGAGCGACCAGGTAACGCTCGGGCGTCTTGGCATTGTGGGCAAAGAGATCCGCGGATGGGGAGCCAGAGGAAGAAGAAGGCATGGACGAAGTGTACAACGGAGAGCTCAGCAACGCTGCCGCGTAGCAACTCCACGCTATCTTCCTGTCGCTAAGCGCGTGGCCAGTCGCTGTGGCAGGTTCGCTGCCATGATCCGTTCCTGGGCCTGCTTCAAATTGTAAGGCACTCGGCAGAAGGTAACGATGCGGGCGTCCGCGTCATACACAGCGAAGGCGGCCCGCCAATCGCCGTCCCGCGGCTGCCCGACTGAACCCGGGTTCACCATGTAACGCGCGCCGTTTCTAATGGGAAACTCTGTCGTTTCGCTCTGTCCGATCGTCCGGTACTCGGGACGAAAAGCATCGCTGTTGACGTCGTTGGTCGAGAAACTTCCCTGTAGATGGGTATGGCCGAAAAATGTCAACGGCGTAGCTGACACCATCAGTGGCTCAATCGCGTCGTGCAGAGTTACCACGTATTCATCTTCGTCCACCGGCGAGCCGTGGACAAACTGTACGCCCGGCAACTCGGGAATCTGGACGGGCCCGTGGGGCAACGCTCGCAGCCATTCCAGGTTTTTCGGGATTAGCTGATCGCGGGTCCAAAGCGCGGCCAGACCGGCGATAGGATTAAAGTCCCTCAGGTCCATCGTGCCGCTGGCTGCTTTGTCATGATTACCGCGCACAAAAACCTTGCCCAGGTCCAGTGAGCGCTCGACAACTTCGTTCGGGCTGGCGCCGTAGCCCACGATGTCGCCCAGATTGATGACGAGGTCGTGGGCCGGGGCAGCCGTCAGGCAGGCTTCCAGAGCTTCGAAGTTGGCATGAATATCGCTTAGTAAAAGAAGACGCACGTATCACCGGACAAACTGGCGATTATAGACCCATCGGGGGTAGGTAGGAGCGTCGGCCCTCGTGCGGGTGAGGGTAGGGCGGCGGCGCGACGCTCGACCTACGTTGCAAAGGCGATCTCTATGTGGCCTGATTCACCACCGGGCACCTCGCCCAATGTCCTGGCGTCACTTCAATCAGAGGCGGCAGTGCACGTGCGCAGTCCGCCACCCGAAAGCTGCAGCGCGGTTCGAAGGGACATCCCGGGGGCACGGCATGCAACGCAGGAACCGTGCCTTCGATCATCTCCAGTTGGCGAGCCCGGTCGGTTCTCAAGGTGGGCACTGCATTCAACAGACCGCGAGTGTATGGGTGGGCCGGCGCCTGAAAGATTTCACGCTTCGAACCCATTTCCACCAGGCTGCCGGCATACATCACTGCGACCCGATCAGCGACTTGCGAAACCACGGCCAAATCGTGCGAGATGAAGAGCATGGTCAGGCCAAACTTAGAACGCAGTTCGGCCAACAGGTCGAGAATTTGTGCCTGGGTGGTGACGTCGAGCGCAGTGGTAGGCTCGTCCGCGATGAGCAACTGAGGACGGTTTACGATTGCCATGGCAATCATTACGCGCTGGCGCATTCCACCAGAAAGCTGGTAGGGATAGTCTCGAGCGCGAAGTTCGGCATCGGAGATTGCAACCTCGTTCATGGCGGTGACAGCTCGGGACCAGGCCGCGTTTTTCGCAACTTTGCCATGCGCGAGAGCGGCCTCGGCGACCTGATCTCCCACTCGCATTACGGGATTCAACGCCGTCATTGGTTCCTGGAAAATCATGGCAATGCGGGAGCCGCGGAGGCTGCGTATTTCTTCGTCCGACAGGCTCAAGAGATTGCGACTTGAATTGCCATCGTTCGACAAGAGAATTTCTCCAGAGGCCCGTGCCTGCGCTGGGAGCAGGCGCATCAAGGCCAGGGACGCGACGGATTTGCCTGATCCCGATTCGCCGACCAGCCCGAGCACCTCTCCGGGAGCAATGCTAAGGCTGAGATCGCGGACGGCGGTTAGCTTCTGGAGGGGCGAGTCACCTGTCTCCACACTACCCTGGATGGGGAATTGGACTGTTAGATGTCTGACGTCGAGCAGGGCTGACACGCTTGTCATGGTAACAGCGGCGAGCGATGGTCTCTGCTCTCAGGCCTTAAGTTTCCGCTCTTAGGACCTGAAACCTCACACCGGAGACCCGCGGCCCTCTTATTGTCCTAAGATCAGCGGCAGCCCATTCTTGTTGTTGCCGATCACGACCACTTTTGCATTCCCGCTCTTGGCCAGAGTCTCCGTTGCTTCAATGCCTTTCCACTCCAGCAATTGCGGACTGATACCTTGCGCCACGATCTGCTGGAAATCGCGGATACCGGCTGCCTCGATGCGCTTGCGCTGTGCCTCCTGCGTTTCCTTTTGCAGGCGGAAGTTCATGGCCAGAGCTTCCTGCTCAGCCTGCTGCTTAGACTCGATGGAAGCTTTGAGCGTCGCAGGCAATTGAATGTCACGCAGCAGTACGTTCTCGACCACAATGCCACGGGGCACCAGCTGTGCGACTAGTTGCTCTTGCACCTGCTTTGCGACCATTTCACGCTCGCCCGTGTAGAGCGCGTTGGCAGTGTGAGATGCCGTGGCCTCTCGGATGTCGGCCCGCAGCATGGGCTCGATGACAACGCTCTCGTAATTGGCGCCAGTTTTCTGGAAGACTTCCGCGGCCTTGTCTGGGTTGAGCTGATAGATCAGTGACGTATCGAGGTTCATCATCAATCCCTCGCTGGAGGGCACGTTGGCCGATTCCTTTATGGTCTGGGTCTGAATCGACATTTCATTGTTGGTCTTGAAAGGATTGATGAGATGAATGCCTTCGGGCAACATTTCGCCGGTCACTTTTCCGAACAGTGTCAACACCCCCACGTGACCGGTGCCCACCTTGGTAATGGAAGCAAACAACAGAATCACTAGCAGAAACGCCACTGCCCCGATTAAGACAAGGCGGAACAGCGAGCCTGGATTCGCATCGATCACTCTGGGCCGCCCTTCATTGAATATCGTCATGGGTGTTCTCCCCACGCCGATTGTAGCGGGCGAGAAGCGGCACGATAAGTGACTTGGAGGAGACACTGGCTTGCGACGGTCGTCGGACATGTGAACACTTCTTCACATTGACCGAGCGCTCGCGACGGGGTACTTTCGTCCAACTGGCCGCAGCGCGGTTGTTCCATTGCAACGTAGCTCCGTCCACCCGAGGACGCTGATTGATGAATATGTCCCGACCTGCCGCAGATGGCAATCGACGAATACTGTTTCCCGTCTTGCTCGCGCTTGGATTTTTTCTGCCGCTGCTGGTCGCCTGCGGTTCGGGGTCACATCCCGAGATGACTCAAAACGCACAGACCTGTGGTTCAGGCATGGTGCAAACGGTAGCGCCATCTCAAGGACCACTCATAAAACTGAGCAATGATACGTGCACCAACACCAGCGGTCAGCACGCTACCGAACTGGAACCCAGCACCTTTGCTTTTGGTACGACCGTCGTGACTGCGTTTCAGGTTGGCCGCGTTTTTGGCGGAGGGGGCGGAGACATCGGCTTCGCCACATCGACGGACTCCGGCGCCACATGGAGCAGCGGCGTTCTTCCTGGCATCACCGTTTTCGAGGGTGGAAGCACCTCTACCGCCGTCAGTGACGCTGCGGTCGCTTACGACGTAGCCCACGCCATGTGGTTAATCTCGTCGCTGGCCTTAGGCACTACTACGCAGGTCGTGGTCAGCCGGTCTTCGGACGGCATCAGCTGGGGACATCCCATCGCGGTCACCACCACCGGCAGTCCGGACAAGAACTGGATCGTCTGCGATAACACTGCCAGCAGTCCGTTCTATGGCAACTGTTACGTCGAGTGGGATGATCCATCAAATCAGGACTTGATCGAGATAAATACCTCCAGCGACGGAGGGCTCAGCTGGGGGCCTCCGCTGAACACCGCCGACCGGGCGCAAGGGGTCGGAGGCGAGCCCCTGGTGCAACCCAATGGGACTGTGGTGGTTCCGATTGATGGTTTGACTGGCTCAATGCTTTCATTTACCTCGACCAATGGCGGTGCAAGTTGGAACAGTTCCGTCGTCATCTCTCCAATTACCGATCATGCGGAGGCGGGCAATCTGCGCAGCGGTCCACTCCCGTCGGCAGCAATCGACGGGGCGGGCACGATGTATGTGGTCTGGGGCGATTGCCGCTATCGCGCCGGCTGCCCCTCCAACGACCTCGTGCTTAGTACCTCCAATAACGGCACGATTTGGACTACTCCAGCCCGAATTCCGATCGACCCTATCACCAGCACAGTCGATCACTTCATTCCGGGGCTGGGGGTTGATCCGGCCATCTCTGGCCCCACCGCGCACCTCACCCTCACCTACTACTACTACCCAGTTTCCAATTGCGGGACGGTTTGCAACATGGATGTCGGCTTTGTTTCCTCCCAAGATAGCGGTCAGACCTGGAGCGCCCCCGTCCAACTGGCGGGACCTATGAGCACCAGTTGGCTGCCCAATACCTTTTCCGGGCTGATGGTCGCTGACTACCTCTCGACCGCCTACGTGAACGGCCAGGCCTTTGGCGTATTTGCCGTGGCCAACTCTCCGTCCGGCGGCGTCTTCGACGAGGCAATGTACACCACGACCAGCCCTCTGCTGGCGGCTGCTGACAGCGCCTACTTCAGTTCGAAAGGTGAGAAGCCAGTGCCTCACGCCAAATCTGACCATGGTCCGAGAAAGTTCTACGACGAAGATGGGGAGTTCCCCATCCCGCCGCCTCCGAACAAGAACTTGAAGCGCGCTGCCAAAAGATAGCGTTGCTCTGGAATCCGCTCCTCTCGCGGATTGCGCTGGATTTTCCACACTGCGGAATTACCATTCAGAACTCCACCGAACGTGAACAGAGCCACAATCGGCTTGCAAAGCGGGTTGGCGGCGCTACTGCGAAAAGGCACTGCACCAAATCTGGTCAGATGCTTGTGGAGAGGCTGCACTCGATTGCATGTAAAGCAGATAGAGTTCCGCGTTTTTCATTGACTCCAAAAATAAGAGGAGTACAAACATACTCGTTCTTTGACACGTTCCAAGTTTACCCAGTTGGTGCAGCGTCCGGGACTCGAGCGAGGTCACTCGGAAACATCGCAAGATGAGGCCGGGAGGGCCAGTAAGGGTCTATAGCAAAGCGCTGGTTGAGGCGAACACGAGCATCATGTCAAAGGCAAGATAGAGTCCCGAGGCGTTGAACAGGTTTTTCCGGTTGGCGGTAAGCCCGGAGCCCAAGCAAAGATCGCTCCAGCGTCCCGCAAGGGAAGCAGTGAGGTCAGGTCGGCAAGGGTCTAACGCGAGCTACTGGCCGAGACGAATGAGTTCAACATTACCTCGGGATTCTTAATTTTTAGCTGCAAGCTTCCTCTCTGGCCGAAGGAATCGCGGCGACCCCAAAGTGGCGAGACTCCCAAAGCTTCCGCGCTTGGACTTTGTCCCCAATCCAAACCAGTATCGCGCGGCCACCAACGGCAACGGCCACAAGAGTCGGCCAACCAAACCTGCGCCGAGAGTCGATCTGTCGCCGCGACTGGAGTTATTGTTGTCGCTCGACTGCGCGACCGATGACCTCGTAGACCCTGAGTTCGAGGGATAAGAACTGAGGCGCTGACCTGGACCAGCGGTCTGCTACTCATCATTTCGCGAAATGAATGCAGAAGGTTTTCCGCGGAGCCATCTTAGAGCGGTATATTCCCGTGCTTCTTGAGCGGGTTCTTGTCCCTTTTGCTCTCCAGCATCGCCAGCGCCTGGATCAGCTTCTTGCGAGTTTCGCGGGGCTGGATAACTGCATCCACAAAGCCACGGTCGGCCGCCACGTAGGGATTGGCAAAGCGCTCGCGGAATTCTTCGATCTTCTTTTGGCGGACCGCTTCGCGATTTTCAGCCTTCTCTAAATCGCGTTTGTAGACGATGTCGACCGCGCCTTCCGGCCCCATGACGGCGATTTCGGCCGTCGGCCAGGCATAGTTCACATCGGTATGAATTTGCTTGGACGCCATAACGCAATACGCCCCGCCATAGGCCTTGCGTGTGATCACGGTGACTTTCGGCACAGTCGCCTCCGCAAACGCGAACAGCAGCTTGGCGCCGTGCTTGATAATCCCTCCATACTCCTGGTTCGTTCCGGGGAGAAATCCGGGAACGTCTTCGAACGTGACCAGCGGGATGTTGAAACAATCGCAAAAGCGCACGAAACGCGCGCCTTTGATGGACGCATTGATGTCCAGCGTGCCTGCAAGAAATGCCGGCTGATTGGCCACAATGCCCACCGAACGGCCATTCAGGCGCGAGAAGCCCACCACAATATTCTTCGCGTACAGCTCCTGCACTTCGAAGAAATAGCCGTCATCCACCACCGCATGGATCACATCTTTCATGTCATAGGGCCGGTTTGATTGGTCAGGGACGATCTTGTCCAAAGCGGCGTCAGCGCGGTCGATCGGGTCGATGCAGGCCTTGCGCGGCGGATCGTCGAGATTATTGGAAGGAAGGAAGCTCAACAGCTCACGCACCAGCGACAGACATTCAGCATCGTCCTGGGCCATGAAGTGGGCCACTCCCGAAGTCTCGTTATGAGTGTGAGCGCCGCCCAGCTGATCTTTCGTGACTTCCTCATGCGTAACCGTCTTGATCACGTCCGGCCCGGTGATGAACATGTAGGAAGTCTTGTCTACCATCACGATGAAATCGGTGATGGCGGGAGAGTACACGGCCCCGCCCGCGCAGGGGCCCATGATCGCCGAAATTTGCGGTACCACCCCGCTGTACAGAGTGTTGCGCAGAAAAATGTCGGCGTATCCCGCCAGCGACATCACGCCTTCCTGAATGCGAGCACCACCCGAGTCATTCAACCCGATCATAGGCGCGCCCATTTTGGCGGCTAGGTCCATGACCTTAACAATCTTGCCGGCATTGGCCTCCGACAAAGATCCGCCAAACACCGTGAAATCTTGGGCGAACAGGAAAACCAGCCTGCCCTCGATGCGTCCGTAGCCGGTAATAAAGCCGTCGCCATAATATTTCTGCTCGGCCATGCCGAAGTCATTGGAGCGATGCGTGACCAGTTTGTCGGTCTCCTCGAACGAGCCTTCATCAAGCAGGAACTCGATGCGCTCTCGGGCAGACATCTTGCCTTCTTTATGCTGCCGTTCGCGGCGTTGCTGTCCGCCACCTTCTTCGGCGAGCCGGTCACGCTTCTTCAGTTCGGCCAGCTTCTGTTCGAGGTTCATCGCGGAAAGATTATAGCGGGTTGAAGATCAAGAGGCGGGGAAGAGGGTCGGTCATTTTGTCGCCCGCTGGGGACTGGAAGGACTGCAGTCCCTTGCTAGTCCGTTACTCCATGCCAGAGCCCATGGGCTGATACTTGTACTTCTTGCCGTCCCAGTAGGTAACCGAGGTCATCTTATCGCCGCCAGTTTCTTCCGCGTAGATCGCCATCACGGTTTTCTTTCTCAGGGAAAGCTTCTTTACCGCAATCTGTTTAAAGGGCAAATTGATGATGACAAACTTGGCCTTGGGAGTGGCCGAGCGCCACGCCTCCGGGCCTGCGCCGTGGATGACCAGCAGCACCACCCCGCGGGTCATGGGGTCCTCAGATGCAAACTGCGTCGTAATCTTGGTGTCGCCGTAACCGAAGAAAGAGTTGTAGGGATCGACTACTTTGAAATTGTCTTCCGCCTGGTCGACCAGCGGGTTGGTGCAGCGCGCTGCCACTACCAGATCTTCGATTCCATCTTCGTCCAAGTCCGCTTTGAGAGCCGGTGGTCCCGACAGTAGCGTGCAGGTCGATCCGAATTGCTTTTGGATGAAATCATTGTCCACGGCAGCCGTAGCGGGTGGCTGCGGGGCGGCAGAGGCGATTGCTGCGACAAGGAACGCCGCACTGAGAATTATGACCTTACGAGTTGACAGCATAGTTACCACTTTAGACCTGCTGCCGCTCGCGGAGTAGAGAAAGAAAAGGTACGTCCGCACGGAAGTCACTATCGGTCCGGCAGGCGCACCCGGGCTACCGCCCAGAACGAAAATGTTCCCAGCCCTGAGGGCGCAATTCCTGGCCCACGCCGTTCTTATTCATCAGAAAAACCTTCCGAAGGCGCGTGATGTGCCCAATCAAAATAATGGGTATACCGGCAAGCCGGCTAGGAATGCGTTTCTTCCGCGGCGCGGTGAACAGCAATTCGTAGTCCTCTCCCCCATGCAAAGCCAACTCGAGGTCGACCTCGCGCCCTTGCTTAGGTACGGTGGCCCGTGGAATGGCTTCGGTTTGAAGTTCGGCACCCACGCGACTCTCTTTGCAGATATGAGCGAGGTCGGTCGAAAGCCCGTCGCTGATGTCGATCATCGCAGAGGCCAGGTTTTTCTCCCGCAGGATGCGTCCTAACGCCACTCGCGGTTCCGGAAAGAAGTGCCGCGCATAATCCATCGGCTTCAGCTTGCGATTGGGCTTGTCTGTCATCTTGCGAATGGCGGCAGCAGAGCCGCCCAAGGCACCGCTTACATAGATCCGGTCTCCAGCGCGAGCGCTGGACCTCAGAATTGCTTTGCCTCTGGGCGCTGACCCCAGCACTACGATGTCGGCCAGAATGCCGTCGGGAGACTCTGCAGTATCCCCACCCGCCAGGCTCACGCCATATTTTCTGGCCAGATTCAACAGGCCGCGCATAAAGCCGTCCAGCCATTTCTGCGGCAAGTCGCGTGGTAGTGCGAAGGAAAGGAACACCGCTATCGGCTCGCCTCCCATGGCGGCAATATCGCTCAAGCCGCGGGCTAGACAACGGTGTCCGACCGACTCCGCAGGATGCCAGTTCCGGCGGAAGTGAATTCCCTCCAGCATGAAGTCGGTGGTCACCAGCGCCTCATGGCCGGCGGGTACCCGAAGCACGGCGGCATCATCGCCGATCCCGGCCACTACAGTTTTCCCCGTAGTCGCCTGGCCCCGGATGCGGGCAATCAGCGATTTTTCGGCGACGGGCACGGCGAAGCCAATATAGATGAGGATCGGTTTCTACCAAAATACGAATAAGCCTGAGCTTACGAGTTGCCATCCAAGGTAACGGTCGGTAACCCGTCCGGACGGACGCTGTTCGATTACCCGTCCTTGGTAATCCAACTTACGGGTTTCCGTCGTTGACAGGGAGGAACCTACTTTGTTACCGTTGCCAAGCTGTTTCCGAACACCTTTGTGGAACTTAAGTGCTGTATCCGGAATGGATTGCGGCTACAAGGGTTTCGGGTCTTCCTGGTTCCGGTAGGACACGGGCACGTAACCGGCCTTATCCTGAGCGATATGGCATAGCCCGGATTCAGGATGGAATTGATAGAGCTCTCGTAACCGCGAGCCGCCCTAAGTATCCGATCCTGATTAACTAACGGAAGGATAATATTGCGAAAACGTTCTTACATCCTTTTTGTTGCCCCCGGTGACGATGGGCAGTTGCGAAAGATTTCCATTCCAGTCCACTACCTGTATGTGTTTCTGGTAGGGACGATGATTGGGGTCCTGAGCCTGACTGGAATTGCCAGCTCCTACCTGCGGATGCTGCTAAAAGTATCGAACTACAATCAGCTGCGCACGGAAAAAGAGGACTTGAAAAACCGCTACACGCGGTTGGAGCAGGTAGCCAAGGAAAGAGACATCCAGGTAGCCTCTCTGGGATCTCTGGCGAGTGAAGTTTCTTCTCTCTACGGTTTGAAGCAGGATCCCAACTTGGTGACGGCATCTTCCTCCGGTATCCAGGACGCTCAAGTCAGCTCTTCTCTTGATCAGCTTTATGCCCTTAGGACTTCGGCACTCAGCGGTGCCACGATGACGGCCATTTCGCTCGGCCTCACCCGTAACGTTACTACGGCTGATTGGGGCAGGGCCAATTCGGCTCCCAACCTTTGGCCAGTAGAAGGCGCGATCACGGGGTCATTCGGCGAACGAATCGATCCCTTCAATGGCGAAGGAGCGTTTCATAGCGGCATCGACATCGCATCGTCTTATGGTCAGCCGGTGATCGCGCCCGCCGACGGCACCGTGCTTTTTGCTGATTTCCTGGGCGGGTACGGACGGGCCATTATGCTCGACCATGGCCATGGCATCACTACCCGGTACGGACACCTCGCCAATTTCGCGGTGGCCCCTGGCCAGCGCGTACAACGCGGAGATACGATCGGATTTGTCGGTCTTAGCGGCCGCAGCACCGGTCCCCATCTACACTACGAAGTCCGCATTAACGACACCCCGGTCAATCCCCACAAATATCTGCGGCTTACAGTGGCGAACATCGGCGGATTCTCGGCAGGAAGCTAGCAATGTAGGCGCGAGCGTCTCGCTCGTGCCTACTGTCTCAATCCCATCCATCTCTCTGAAAGAACAATCGAGTTCCCTGGGTTCTGCGGGTCGTAGCGCACCGAGGTGGGCAGACCTAGGCGGCAGGAGTGAAGGTTGATCCATTGACGCAGGTAGGTGACATCCTGCGAGGCTTCGTAGGATACTCCGGCAACGTCGTAGTGGTAGATGAGAAATGTCGCAGGCCGTTGCTCGCCATCCGGCATCTCCTGCACATCAATCACGGTGCCGTCAGTAATGCGTCCCACGCGGTCGAGCCATGCCCGCCGCTCCCGCTCCAGACTGTCGGAACTCTTAGGTTTGCGGCGCAGAAGGAAATAGACGGCCAGCAAACATCCAAAACCGCCCAGGACCAGAGCATACAGACGAAGTGACATCATGGGTTACGGGAGGAACAGTCGCGGCATGCGACTGTCGCCTGCAACAGCATAAAGCTTGATGGAGAATCGGGGAAGAGGCTGCCGTGGTTACTTCCGGACTATTTGGCAGTTGTCAGTCAGCCGGTATTTTCATTTGATTCGTCCACTACGGGATTCCGTAACGTGCCCACGCCTTCCACGCTGACCTCAATCACGTCTCCAGCGACGGTTGGACCCACCCCCTGCGGCGTACCCGTGGCGATCAAATCTCCGGGTAGGAGCGTCATGGCCTCGGTGATGTATCGGACGATGGTCTCAAGTGAGAAGATGAAATCCCGAGTGTTGCCTTGCTGGCGGATCTCCCCATTAACCCTGGTTTCGACGCCGACCCCAGCCCAGGGATCAGTCTCGTCCGTGACGAGCGGACCTACTGGGCAGAAAGTATCGAAGCCCTTGGCGCGGGTCCATTGGCCGTCCCTTTTCTGCAGATCGCGCGCCGTTACGTCGTTCAGGCAGGTGTAACCGAGGATATAGGAACGAATGTCTTCGTCGGGTCCAACCTTGTAACACTTCCTACCCATTACTACTGCCAGCTCGCCCTCATAGTCCACCCGCTGCGAAAGTTTTGGCCGACGAATCTGCTGTTCTGGTGCCAGCAACGAAGATGAGGGTTTGAAAAAGATCAAAGGCTCCGCCGGAACTTCATTCCCCAGTTCGGCGGCATGTTCGCGGTAATTGCGGCCCACACAAACAATCTTCGACGGGCGAACCGGCGCCAACAGCCTGGCCTCGGCGAAGGGCAGGCGGTCCATCCGCTTGGTGGGC
Organism: uncultured Acidobacteriota bacterium; assembly: GCA_963696025.1. Classification (GTDB taxonomy): domain Bacteria; phylum Acidobacteriota; class Terriglobia; order Terriglobales; family Acidobacteriaceae; genus JABCYV01. Next base: position 261,159 of record CAVOII010000005.1, on the reverse strand, counting down.
GAATCCTCAATATCTCCACCGACCTCATCAGGCGGACGCAGCAGCAGGCGAGTAATCTCCTCTTTACCGGCAACGGATTCCACAAGGCCGTAGTGAGCCTGATCATCGAGTTGGAAGCGGCAATATTTCATAGCACCTCAGTACTTAGCGTTTCGCACTTAGTCCCGTGAACGTCTTACTTGAAGATCTCTCCGCGATACAGGGCCAAATGCTCCTTGCTGGCGCTACGGTACAGCCTCGCTGACCTCATCCGACTTCGCACTTTCGTTTCCGCGCAGATCGACCGCGGACACGGAATAAAAATACCTCTTGCCGGAATCGACATTCGTATCCCGAAACGTCGGCGACTTCACGAGCTCCGAGTTGATCTTTGCTGGTTGCCAGCCCTCTTCGTGGCGATAGACGTTATAGCTGGCGAGGTCGACGTCCTGGTTTGGCGCCCAAACCAGATCCACGAACGGAGCTTGACCCACCCCCGAAAAAACTGCCTGCAGGCCGGATGGCACAGCCGGCGGGAAGATATCGCGGGTAAACACCTTCAGTACCGGTGTGTCATCGCCTTCTACCTCGGCTTGCGGCCGGCCTGGCAGTGAAACCACGGTTACCACAGTCCCGCGATAAAAGTAATTTTTCTCCCATTCGATGGTTTGATCCAGCAATTCGGACTTGGAGCAGTCTTGCCCGTCGGTCTCCCCGACTCTGGTCTCGGTCTTACTGCTTTCAGGGCGGCCGTAGACGCGGACCCGATGCTGAACAGGCATGGGCTCAGTGGGGATGGGCAAGCATGACCATGAAAGCCGCACTCCCTGGGCCGTGACCTCCGCTGCAAAATCCGTTGGAGGCGGTAGAGTTGGCGCAGCAGGTACCAGAACCTGATTGGAGAGTCCAGCACTGCGGCCCCTTGAGTTCAGTACTGAAATAGCGTACGCGACCTGGGCCGTCGGATCTTTTTCCTCCAGCTCATGCGAAAGGGTGTCCGTGTAACTCGCCTGAATTTTTTCAGTACTCTTCCCGGATTTATCTTTTTTGGGGGCTCGTGGGAGTGGGGGCGGCGGAACTTCAGCTAGCGGAGTTCCACAATCGTTAATGATCGCGGCCAAACTGCGGCAGATGCGAGCGGCGCCCAAGTGGTGCACGTTTTCACGATCCGTAGTGCGGGCTGGAACGGTCCACGCTAGGTAAACCTTGTCACCCTTACGCCCTCCGCGCAGGTCGGTTACCGGCTGCGGAAGTTCCAGCGAAGGTGGCAGCGGCGGGCTTGGGACGCCGCAGCCGGCCAGCAACCCTGACAACGCCACCGGGAGTAAGAGCGTGACGAGCGCTGGCTTCATGAAGGGGAGCAACAGAATAACAGATGGGTTCGCAGGAACCCGGCGCGATGATGCCGCCGCACACAGTCTGTTTTTGTTCCAAAGCGGAATTAGAGTCGATTGCGTGGAGGCAAGATTTTGTGTGGAGGCAGTCGACTCGCCGCTTCGTCACAGAATATATCGTGACAAATCCTGGTCCTTCACAATGTCAGCCAGCATATGGCGGACGTAATCCGCATCAATTTTGATCTGCTCGCCTTTTTTCTCAGGCGCATCGAAGCTGATCTCATCCAGTACGCGCTCCATGATGGTATGCAGCCGGCGGGCGCCGATGTTTTCCGTACCTTCATTCACTCGGAAAGCAAAGCGGGCCACTTCTTCCAAAGCCTCGCGGGTGAATTCCAGCTTCACACCTTCAGTTTCGAGCAAAGCCGTGTACTGCTTGGTCAATGAAGACTTCGGTTCAGTGAGAATGCGGATGAAGTCATCCATGGTGAGCGACTGTAGTTCTACGCGGATTGGGAAGCGTCCTTGCAGTTCAGGAATAAGATCGCTGGGTTTGGAAACGTGAAACGCTCCCGCGGCGATGAACAGGATGTGGTCGGTCCGCACCATGCCGTAGCGAGTGTTAACCGTGGTGCCTTCGACGATGGGCAGAATATCTCGCTGCACACCTTCACGGGAAACGTCGGGACCGTGCCCGCTCTCGCGGCCAGCTATCTTGTCGATCTCATCGAGAAAAATGATCCCAGAATCCTGGACGCGGTCAATCGCGGTCCGCGTCACCTGATCCATATCAATCAGGCGTTGCTCTTCTTCCTGGATCAGGTATTCAAAAGCTTCGTTGACCTTCATCTTCCGCTTCTTGGTACGCTGGCCGAAAATGTTGGGCAACATGTCCTTGATGTTGACGTCCATCTCCTCGACGCCTTGATTGGAGATGATCTCGAAAGACGGGAAGTTGCGCTCGCGTACCTCGATTTCCACCATGCGATCGTCGAGCTTGCCTTCGCGTAGTTGTTGGCGAAGCTTCTCGCGCGTGCGGCTTACAGATTCAGTCAGCCCGGCGCTGCCCTCGATCACCACGCCACCGCTCGCAGTGTCTGCCGATCGCAGCTGCGAGACCGGCGGCAGCAGAATATCCAGCAGGCGCTCCTCGGCATTGAGCTCAGCCTTGTCAGAGACGTCTTCAAGCTTCTCCTCGCGCACCATGTCAATCGCGATTTCGACCAGATCGCGAATCATGGATTCGACATCGCGGCCCACGTAGCCCACTTCAGTGAATTTCGACGCCTCAACCTTCATAAACGGCGAGTTAGCCAGCTTTGCCAGACGCCGCGCAATTTCGGTCTTGCCGACGCCCGTGGGCCCAATCATGATGATGTTCTTGGGAATGACCTCTTCGGCGAGGTCCGGGGCGAGCTTCTGCCGGCGCATGCGATTGCGCAGGGCAATGGCCACGGCGCGCTTGGCAGCGTTCTGGCCGACTACGTGCTTGTCCAGCTCAGCGACGATCTCACGGGGCGTGAGCTCGTCTAGTGCGATCTGTTCTTCGTCTACGGTTCCGGGTAAGTAGATAGCCATAAATTCCGAGACATCCAAAGTCTAAGGTGCTAACACCGCCGTACCACTGCATTCCGAATCGTTCGATGCTACAGTCTGCCGTAATCGGGCCAAGAGGCAGGGGCCTTTCTAAACCGGAGTGCGAACATGTTCTTTACTGTTTGCCATGAGAACTCACCTGAACTGAAAAGCCAGCTCGCGACCCGGGCAATGGCAGCCAAAGCCTAAGGCCTTTAGCGGGACTGGTTACACAATTCCATCCCCCCTCTGTTTACAATTCCTCGATCGTTACCTTGTCATTGGTATAGATGCACATTCTGCCAGCAATCTTCATCGCTTCTTCCGCAATCTGACGGGCGGAAAGCTGGGTGTGCTCGGCCAAGGACTGCGCCGCCGCCTGAGCATAGGGGCCGCCACTGCCGATTGCGGCTATGCCACCGTCGGGCTCGATCACGTCGCCCTGGCCGCTGAGCAGAAAAGTCTGTTCCTTGTCAGTAACCAGCAACAATGCTTCCAGATGACGCAGGAACTTGTCGGTGCGCCAGTCTTTGGCTAACTCGACCGCGCCCCGGCCCAAGTTGCCATGATACTGCTCCAGCTTCGACTCGAACCGGCTGAACAGCGTAAATGCATCTGCGGTCGAGCCGGCAAATCCCGCGAGAATCTTGTCCTGATACAAGCGGCGGATCTTCTTGGCGGTGTGTTTGATGACCGCCTCGCCGAGCGTCACCTGGCCGTCTCCGGCCATGACCACATTGCCGTTGCGGCGCACACAAAGAACTGTAGTGGAGCGAATCAGACGCTTCTGAGGCATGAGGGTAATCTTTGATTATAGCAGCGGCATGGGTCGAAAGCCGGGCCACCCCCAGACCTTGCAGACACCGTGCGAGCCCCAAACTATATTTCCCGAGAAACCGACCTGAAGAATCTCCGTCTAACCCACTGCGAGGAGGGCAAATCAATATGAAGCAAGCAGTTTTGTGTCTCGTTCTGGCTCTATCATTACCCGCTTACGCGCAAACTCAAAAGCCTGCTCCAACCCTGAAGAGCATCCTGCTGGAGCAACTGCGGTCCACCCACAACCAGGCAGAGTGGTTTGTGCCCGCGAACACCGCCGTGGAAGGCCTCACCCCGGAGCAGGCCAGTTGGACGGACGGCAAGGGAAACCACTCGATCGGCCAGCTAACCAATCATTTGATTTTCTGGAACCGCCAGTCATTGGCTAAGTTCAAGGGCGAGACACCCGAAAAATTCAGCGGCAACAACGACGAGACCTTTAACAGCTTCGACAGCAAGCAATGGAACGCCGCCGTGCAGCAGCTTGACCAGGTATTAACCGAATGGGAAAAGGTGGTCGAGGCCGCGGACGACAGCAAGTTAAAGGACTGGTATTCCACCATCGCCCGCATCGGCACGCACAACGCCTACCATATTGGGCAGATCGTCTATGTCCGCAAAGAGCAGGGCTCGTGGAATCCGGCGAAGGGAGTGAATTGAAGAGGCGGAATTTTTTCTCAGAGGGTGCCCCGTCCAAGCTTCGCTTGAGCGGGGTTTCTTGGTGCCAGAGGAAATCTGTCAATAGGCAAGAAGTACACAATCCCTCGTAAGCTGACCGCAGACCTGGAGATATATCGCCGCCAGCCATGTCCCATCTGCCCACTCCAAATTGCTAAACTAGATATATAAGCTGAAAATTCAAGGAACTGAGGCGCGGCGCAACAAAAGGCCAGCGCCTCTCCTTTTTTGGGGGCGAACCTTGGGGCGGAGCGGAGATGTATGACTGCAAGCTTTTCAGGACTTTCAAAGAACGGGGCGAGTGGGTGGAGCTGCGCTTTATGGAGCACGCCATGGGCCTTGGGTTGAGGGTATCGAAACCCTGGGGCGATTCGTTGCCTTACGATGTCGGAGTCGAGGTTGGGTCGCGTTTTCTCCGGGTGCAGGTCAAGTCAACAACACATCGGGTGGGCCATGGGTACCTGTGCCGACTCAAGCCGAACCCTGCGACGGATCCTTACACAGAGGAGCAATTAGATTTGTTTGCTGCTTACGTGATTCCGGAGGACGTGTGGTACTTGATACCGACGGGAGTGGTTTTACGGAGAAGAGATGATCTCATGCTTTGTCCGGTGGAGCCTCGGAAGTATGATCGGTATAAGTACGAGGCCTACCGGGAAGCCTGGCAGCTGCTCTCGAAGAGCAAAGGCGCCTTGGCCATCCGAGGACATCCGCCGACGGTCGGCTAATAAAATTGCGAGGGTGCCCCGTTCAAGCTTCGCTTGAGCGGGAGTTTTCGCTGGCAGATGCACGTATCTTCACAGGCGAAAAGATCCCACGTTGCTCTCGTTTCTGCGCCGTCCATTGCGACTCGATCTCCACCCGACTCGCATGACCGCTCAAATAATGGCGAGGGCCGGAGATGGGAGTGTGTTTGTGATCGGGAACATCAAAAACCCAGCCCAACCTGAGCTTGGACGGGGCACCCTCGGAAGTATGTAAGAGTGCTGAGCGCTTATGCCCCCACGGGCTGGGCGCTGGGTTTGCCAGCCAGCAACTGCCGCAGAACGAACTGCAGAATGCCGCCGTTGGCGTAGTAGAGCGCTTCCTGGGGAGTGTCGATTCGGACCAGCGCTGAGAACTCATTGGTCTTACCGTTGGCAGTGGCGCGCACTTTGACTCGACGACCAGGAGTAAACCTCTCGACCAACTCGCGAATCTTCGCAATCTCGAAGACTTCTTCACCAGTCAGTTTCAAAGACTGCGCGGTTTCTCCGGCGGCAAATTGCAAAGGCAGAATGCCCATACCCACCAGATTCGAGCGGTGAATGCGCTCATAGCTTTCCGCGATCACGGCACGGACACCCAGCAACAGCGGGCCTTTTGCCGCCCAGTCGCGAGATGAACCCGAACCGTATTCTTTTCCGGCAATAATAATCAGCGGCACCCGCTCGGCAATATATTTCTCCGATGCCTCGAAGATGGTCATCTCCGCGCCATCCGGCAGGTGACGTGTGAATCCGCCTTCCAGATTGGGGACCATCTTGTTGCGCAGGCGCACGTTGGCAAATGTGCCCCGGACCATCACCTCATGATTGCCACGACGTGAGCCGTAAGAGTTGAACTCAGCCGGCTTCACCCCATGTTCGATCAAATATTTTCCCGCAGGACTGTCTTTCTTGATCGAGCCCGCAGGTGAAATGTGATCGGTAGTAACGCTGTCGCCGAGAACCGCCAGCACGCGTGCATTCCCGATGTCTTCGACGGCTAGTGGCTGCAGCGTCATGCCGTCAAAGTAGGGAGCGCGGCGGATGTAGGTGGAGTCTTTTTCCCAGGCGTAGGTTTCGCCCTTAGGCACGGGCAGCCCGCGCCAGCGCTCGTCGCCGTGATAAACCTCGCCGTAGCTGCGCCGGAACATATCCGAGGAGATGGACTTCTTGATCACATCTTCAACTTCGCGCTGCGAAGGCCAAAGGTCCGCCAGGTACACCGGCTTGCCCTGCTTGTCCTGGGCGATCGCGTCTTTGCGGAGGTCAACATCAACCCGGCCAGCCAGTGCGAAGGCAACTACCAGTGGCGGCGACATCAAGTAATTGGCTCTCACATCGGGATTGATGCGCCCCTCAAAGTTGCGGTTCCCGGAGAGCACCGAAGCGACCACCAGATTCTTTTCGTCGATCGTTTTCGAGATCTCTTCCGGCAATGGTCCGGAGTTGCCAATGCAGGTGGTGCATCCGTAGCCAACGATGTGAAACTTCAGTTTCTCGAGATATGTGGTCAGTCCGGCACGTTCCAGATAATCGCGGACTACTTTCGAGCCGGGAGCCAGCGAAGTTTTTACCCAGGCCGGAACTTGCAGACCACGCTCGACAGCTTTTTTTGCCAGCAAGCCAGCGGCAACCATCACGGATGGATTCGAGGTATTGGTACAGCTGGTAATCGCTGCGATCACCACACTGCCGTGCCGTAACACATCCTTCACCTTCGGGGAAACGTGCTCCGCATGCAGGGAATCATCGACGGCGACGGCAGTGCTGCCTCCTTCCTGCTCCCAGCGGGCCTCGCCACTGGCATTGATCGCTGCGAGAACAGGGGCCTGTGAAGATACCTTGGCCGTGACCGGCTTGATCAGCGACGGCAAAGACGCCCGGAATGATTCGCCAGCCTGCGAAAGAGGCACGCGATCCTGAGGACGCTTGGGGCCCGCCAAGCTGGACTCGACGGTCGAAAGATCGAGCGCCAGCAACTCAGAGTAATCCGCTTCGGGCGTGTTCTCGTCGTGGAACAGTCCCTGTTGTCGACAGTATGCCTCGACCAGCGCGATCTGTTCTTCGGAGCGTCCGGTGAGGCGGAGGTAGTTTAGAGATTCCTCATCTACCGGGAAAATGCCACAGGTTGCGCCGTACTCAGGCGACATATTTCCGATGGTAGCGCGATCGGCTAACGGCAGCTCGTGCAGGCCAGGGCCGAAATATTCGACGAACTTTCCCACTACGCCGTGCATGCGCAACATTTCGGTGATGGTGAGCACCAGATCGGTGGCGGTGGCGCCCTCTCGGAGTTTTCCCGTCAGCTTCACTCCGACGACTTGCGGGATCAGCATGGAAACCGGCTGGCCGAGCATGGCCGCCTCGGCCTCAATCCCGCCTACGCCCCAACCCAGGACGCCCAGGCCATTAATCATCGTGGTGTGCGAGTCGGTGCCGACCAGCGTATCCGGATACGCCACTCGCTTTCCATTCAACTCTTGGACGAAGACCACGCGGGCCAGGTATTCCAGATTGACCTGGTGCACAATGCCGGTGTCGGGTGGAACGATGGCCAAATTGCGGAAAGCGGTTTGTCCCCAGCGCAGGAAGGCGTAGCGCTCCTTGTTACGGATGAACTCCAGCTCGGCATTGAGCTGAAAGGCTTGCGGTGTGCCGAACTCATCCACCTGCACGGAGTGGTCGATAACCAGCTCCGCGGGCTGCAGCGGGTTGATCAGGGTGGGATCGCCGGAAAGTCGCTTCATTGCATCGCGCATGGCGGCCAGGTCAACGACGGCCGGCACGCCGGTGAAATCCTGCAGCAGCACGCGGCTAGGGGTGAAGGCAATTTCCTTGTCCGGCTTCGACTTGCTATTCCACGTGGCCAATGCGTGGATATCGTTCTTGGTCACATTGCGGCCGTCTTCCGTGCGCAGCAGGTTTTCCAGCAGAATTCGCAGCGAGTAGGGCAGATGCCTGGTCGAAATGCCCTGTTTATCGAGCGCGTTGAAGCGATAGATTTCGTATTCCTTACTGCCGACGCGGAGGCTGGACCGGGAGTTGAAACTATTCATGGATGATGGCCTTCCTGAATTCGCGTAGCGGGCATCGGCATCAGCGCCCCGCCCACACCGAACATTTTAGTTTAGTCCCGCGACAGAGGATTGTGTAAGTGGGCGCTAATCGACGCTGACCCACACTTGGTATGCGACTACCGCCATCATGAACAATAGGTAGATTCGGAGCGCCCACAAGACGAGCAGTTCATGACCTTTCAAGCGGCGCCGAGGGATGTCGCGCTTCTTGGCCTTGACCAGTTGTCCGTGTTCGAGCGACGAGAGAACCCAGCTTTGATCCGAACTGGAAGTCGAAATTTGTGGTTCCGGTTTCTTACCCATAGGACGACGCTCCTATTTCCCACCTAAAGCCGCAAAGATATTCGGCGCAATCACGCTTATTCCGAACAGGACACCCGCAGCGGTCAAGACAAATACCACGCCAGTTGAGAGTACATTTGCCCAGGCCGGACTCACCAGGTCCCCCATGATTTCCCTGTCATTCACCAGCATGAACAGGAATACCAGCGCCGGTGGCATCGCCAGGACTGCGACCACGTTTACAACCAGGACCACATAGACGAGGGGAAGCCCTGGGACTAGGACGATTGCCGCGGCCGCCGCCGCGCACAGAGACAACACGGCATAGAAAGACTTGCCTTCTCCCATGGGGAGATTGAGGCTGTGCGGCTTGTGGGCGACCTCTCCGAATGCATACGCCGAGGATGTCGAAATCGTGATGGAGGCCACGATTCCGGCTTCAACCATCCCGAGAGCGAACAATGAAGCGCCAAATCGGCCGATCAATGGCTGGAGGGCTTGCGCGAACTCGGCTGCCTGAAAATTTTCCGCGCTCATCTGGTGAGCAAACAGCGGCGCAGTTGCCAGAATCGTCGCCACCGCAGCGGCGGCCGCCAATGCTGCCCCCAGCACAGTGTCAATGCGGCCGAAACGAATGTCTTTCGTCGTAAGTCCTTTGTCTACGGTTGCGCTCTGCTGGAAAAATAGCATCCACGGGGTTACCGTTGCCCCAATATCGGCCAGCACGATGAGGAGAGTGTCTTTGCTGAAGCCAGGAAGCGGTTTCCATGTAACAAGAGAATGTCCCACGGCGTGCCAATTCGGATGGGTTAATAACGCGACTGGAATAAACACCAGGTTGAATGCAGCCGCGGCCAGTGTAATTCGTTCCCATGTCCAATAGCGGTGACTCACTAACGCGGAGTACAGAACAATCAGCGCAAAGAGAATTGCGGCCCACGGAGGCACTCCAAAGAAACCTAGTCCCGCGCGGATAGCGATGAACTCCGTTATGAGCGTGAGGAAATTCCCGGTTCCCAAATCGATCATGGAAAACCAGCCCCAGAATGGCCCGAAGCGCTGGAAAATCAGCTCGGCATGCCCGCGATGCGTCGCCGCGCCCAGGCGCACCGTCATCTCCTGCACCACGATTGCCATGCCGAACGTGAGTATCACAAATGGAATGAAGAATCCGATGCCAAACTTCGCCCCCGTGGCAGCGTACGAGAGCATGCTGGGCCCATCATTCTCGCCCAGCATGACGAGAATTCCGGGTCCGATGAGCAGCCACAGCAAACGCGTTCTGGATAACCAGCCCCGTTGGGCGCGTGCTGCCGACACTCGGACGCGATCATGCGCGCGATCAACGTCCTCATGGGTAATTATGACTTCATCGTTAGTGGCAACACGGGCTGCAAGGTGAGTCAGCTGCGCGTTTTGTAGATCTTCGCTCATGTGGCGCGATTTAGCGTAAGTATACACGAGGAGGTAAACTACGGTTAACCACCTGCATCTGGCCGGTGCCAATCTGTCCGGCGTAGATCTTGCTTGACGGGTTCAGGATGACACAGCGGCTGAGCTTCGCCGGCTCCGATGCGCTGCCTCAGTGATCCAGACCCTCTCGGCCGCCGAGCCTCCCAATGCCACGGTACCGGCGTCAGTGGCCAGGGTAAGGGTCTGATCGTAGTTGCGTCCGGAGACGTGCAGGTGTGCTCCTGGGCGGATGCCCCGCTGTTCTAGAAACTCCAACAAATGTCGGTCGCGCTCGTAGATACCGCTGACCTGATAATTTTTCCCGGCCTCAGCGCGCGAAAGGAGTAGCAGCCCGCGGCGGCGCCGGCTGACCGGACTTTCCAATTCGCTCAGGTTGCCGTGGGGACACGCTCCCCCACGGCCCAGCTTGGCCAACAATTTAGCTTCGAAATCGGGGGAAACGGCGTGCTCAAGGCGCTCGGCTTCGTCGTGCACTTTGTACCATTCCATACCAAAAATCTCGGCCAACATGCGCTCGATCAAGTGATGCCGCAGGGTGAGCTTACGCGCAATCTTCCGCCCAGCCGCGGTCAGTGCCACTTGTCCCCCAGCCTGAATTCGTACCAGCCCGTCCTTTTTCAGCCGGCGCAGCGCCATGGTTACAGCCGGTGCTGACACAGAAAGCCAATGCGCCAATGTGGCTGAGATGACAGTCTCGCCTTCGCTTTCAGCTTCCAGTATCGCTTTGAGATAGTCTTCCTTGGAAACGGTGATCATCTGCAGAGATTATAAAGCAGGGTTAAGCGTGGTTAATCGAAATTCACCACAAAGGTACAGAGACGAAGAGAAAGCAAGGTCGTCACAAAGCAAGTTCAAAATCCTGATTCTAGCCGCCCGATCCCTTGCTCCTCCGTGTCTCTGTGCCTCTGTGGTGAGGTTCCGATCTTGGCGGTTTGACATCATGCCCCGTGCCTCCTAACCTTGTGTGTCCCAAGCTATGAAGGTGTTAGTCATCGGAAGCGGTGGGCGAGAGCATGCGCTGGTGTGGAAGCTGCGCCAGTCTCCGCGTGTTTCCAAAGTGTATTGTGCGCCAGGTAACGGAGGAATCGCCGACGATGCGGAATGCCTGCCCACCGATCTGAAGAGTATCGGTTCGTTACTGGCGCTGGCGAATCAAGTCCGGCCGGATCTGACTGTAATCGGCCCCGAATTACCACTAACGCTGGGGGTCGTCGATGAGTTCACCCGGCTGGGCTGGCGCACGTTTGGCCCCACCAAAGCGGCCGCGCGACTGGAATCGAGCAAGAGCTTTGCCAAGGAATTCCTGGGCCGCCACCACATTCCCACCCCGCCCTACGCCATCTGCAATTCCCTGAATGATGTGCAGGAGGCGTTGCCGCATTTCCATATGCCCCTGGTGGTGAAGGCCGATGGGCTGGCCGCCGGCAAAGGTGTGGTGATCTGCAAGACCAAAGAAGAAGTAGCCTCGACCGCGGCGGAAATGCTCAGTGGGAAAATGCTGGGAGACGCCGGCGCGCGGGTGGTCCTGGAAGAGTGCCTGCAAGGTGATGAGCTTTCGTTCCTGGTAGTCAGCGACGGTGAGCGCGTGGCGCCACTGGTCGCGGCGCAGGATCACAAACGAATCGGTGACGGCGACACTGGCCCGAATACTGGGGGCATGGGCGCCTATAGCACCAAGACCATCGTCGATGAGCAAATGAGCCAGTGGCTGGTGCAGCACGTAGCCCGGCCCGTGGTGGCGGGAATGAAGGCCGAGGGCGCCGAATACAAAGGCGTTCTCTACTGTGGTCTGATGATGACCGCCCGCGGGCCCATGGTGCTCGAGTTCAATTGCCGCTTCGGCGATCCGGAGACGCAGCCGATCCTAATGCGTCTGGAAAGCGACTTGGTGGAGGCACTGGAAGCTTCCATCGATGGCCGGGTCAGCGACGGCAATTTTCGCTGGTCGCCAGACGCTTCGGTTTGCGTGGTAATGTCGTCAGGAGGCTATCCCGGAACGTTCGAAGCCGGCAAGAGGATTATGGGTCTGGAACAGGCCGGGAAGATGGATAGGGTGAAAGTCTTTCATGCCGGCACTTCGAAGCGGGACGGCGGGTACTACACTGCGGGAGGCCGAGTGCTTGGAGTCACGGCCCAAGCCACCGACATTTCGACCGCGGTCCAACGTGCGTACGACGCAGTTGGCAAGATTGGTTTTGAAGGCGCGCATTACCGCAAGGACATTGCGGCACGGGCGCTGAAAAAAGGCTAAGCTTCATCGATGGTCAAGGCGGGTCCTGACCAGGATACGAATGGCCGCAAAAAAACCTTTGGTTTCGATTGTGATGGGCAGCGACTCTGACTTTGATGTCATGAGCGAGGCGGCCAAGGCGTTAGACGAATTCGGGATCGCCTACGAGATCGACGTCACCTCGGCGCACCGCTCGCCTGATCGGACCGCTGACTATGCTCGTAAGGCTGCCGGACGCGGCGTCCGCGTGATCATTGCCGGTGCCGGCGGCGCAGCGCATCTGGCGGGAGTTATTGCAGCGCACACCACGCTGCCTGTCATCGGAGTGCCGATTTCTTCCACGTCTTTGAACGGGCTCGACTCGCTTTTGGCGACTGTGCAGATGCCCGCGGGCATTCCCGTGGCTACGGTAGCGATCGGGAAGCCAGGGGCCACTAACGCTGGCATCCTGGCTGCCCAGATTCTCGCTCTTACCAGCGTCGCGATGGCAAAGAAACTGGAGGAACACAAAGAAAAGCTGGCTAACAGCGTGGAAGAGAAGTCGAGGAAGCTGAAGATTACTCTGGGAACGTAAAGAAGTTTACCTCCCTTCTACAGTTTCAGGTCCTTCAGGTATTGCCTCATCTGCTCTCCCAGGTCGGGCCGCTTGAGCGCAAATTCAACCGTGGCTTTCAGGAAGCCGAGTTTGTCCCCTGTGTCGTGACGTTTGCCTTCGAAGACGTACCCATACATTTTTTCCTTCTTGAGCAACTTGCACAATCCGTCGGTGAGCTGCAACTCGCCGCCAACGCCCGCTTGAGTCTCGGCAAGCGTTTCAAAGACCGCAGGAGTGAGGATATAGCGCCCAATCACAGCGAGGTTGGAGGGCGCGTCTTCCAGTTTCGGCTTCTCCACCAGATCAAGGATTTCGTAGAGTCTTCCATTAAAGCGTCCATCCGCAGGCTTTACTTTGAGCACGCCATAAGCAGAAATAGCCGGACCGTCGATCACCTGCGTGGCAATCACTGAACACTGGACTTCTTCGAAGACCTGCATCATCTGCTCAAGACAAGGGATCTCGGCATCGATCACGTCATCGGCCAGCAAAGCCGCAAAGGGCTCGTGGCCTACTAGTTCGCGCGCGGTGAGAATGGCATGGCCAAGGCCAAGCGCTTCCTTCTGGCGGACGTAAGCGACGTGGATCATGTCGGAGATATGGCGTACGATCTGCAGCAGGTCGGTCTTTTTCCGCTCCTCGAGCATCTTTTCGAGTTCATAACTCACGTCGAAATGGTCTTCGATGGCTTGCTTGCCGCGCCCCGTAACAATGATGATCTGGTCGCATCCGGCGGCAACCGCCTCCTCGACGCCGTACTGAATGATGGGCTTGTCCACCAAGGGCAGCATTTCTTTGGGTTGGGCCTTGGTGGCTGGCAAGAAACGCGTGCCCAAACCAGCCGCGGGAAACACTGCCTTGCGAACTTTCATTTTCATGGTGGAATTTTACCTTCGCGACGCTATTGTAACCACCAGGCTGTTACCGAGTGACTTCCTCTGATGCGGAAACATCCAGTGGTGGCTACAGCGTCGGGCTGTTGTCTCCCAGCATTGCCTTACGAATAATCTCCAGTGGCACGCCACCCTGCTGCATGAACCGGTCATGAAATTCCTGTAAGGTAAACTTGTCGCCCTGGAGTTTCCGATAGTCCTCCCGCAGCTTCAGGATCTGGAGTTTGCCCAAGGTGTAGACCAGGTACGTCGGATCGGAAGTTCCGCGTTTGGCTTCCTCTTCGGCAACCGGAGCGACCTGGTAGCCCTCTTTGATGAAGAACTCCTTGGCCTGCTCCAGCGTCATTTGTCCACGGTGCATTTCGATGCCGGCAATGAAACGAGCGTCGCGCAGTAGGGCATCCTGTAATTGCCCCATCCGCAACTTCGGATCACCATTGCCATAGCCCTCATCCACCATCATCTGCTCACAGTAGTGCGCCCAGCCCTCGGCGTTGCTGGAGGAAAACAGCAGCTTGCGGGTTTTTGACGGTGCCTCTTTGATCCACAGGAACTGAACGTAGTGACCAGGATAGACCTCATGAGCGGCTGTACTGACGATCGTGCCGCGGTTGAAGCTTTCCATCCATTGCTCCGTCTTTTCCTTTGTCCAGCCGGGCTCAGGCAAGGTGACGTTAAACATGGCCTCGGTGGCCTTGGTCTCGTACGCACCCGGCGTATCCATGGACGCCGCACTCAGCGCTCGCATGAAGGGCGGCGATTCCTCGACGATTGGAGGAACGGGAGAGGGGATGGTGATGATCTTTTTCTGCTCGATGAATTGCCGAAGACTACCTAAAGTATCGCGGAACGTTTGCAGCAATTGATCTGGCGCGGGATGGTCTTTCTCCAGTCCGGAGAGCACCTCACCTGGGGTCCGTTTGGGATCAATCTGGACCGCAACTTCCTTCAGTTGCTGTTGGTTGCGATGCAAGTCGGCATAACCAATCTCCAGCAGGCGGTCCAGTGGGATGTCCACCATCTCGTCGTAGAGTAGTTTCTTGCGAAAGTTCTCGGCTCCAATGCGGAAGTCGCCATTGGAGGCCGGCAGTAAGTCCTTCTGCAGGAAAGTCTGATACTTTCTCAGGGCGTAGACGGCTGCGCCGTTGCTGGCCTCAAACTCGGACAGCAACTTGGGATCTTTCACTTCGGGAAACGCCGCCGGAACATCTTTCCGAAAGAAATCGATCGTGTCCGGCAGTTGCTCGAGCGCTACTTCCGTGTATACCCTGGGCGGATTATTCAAATTGCGCCGGGCGGCTTCGAGCGCCGCCGGAATTTGCCGTTGGCGCGCGATGAGGGAACGGAGGCGTTCCTCCTGCGGCGCAAAGTTTCGCTTCATGATCACGAAAATGCTCTCGGTCACCCCAGAGCTGTAGGTGTCGGGGTCTTTCCTCCACATCTGGATATTCTGCAGTTCGAGCAGAGAGGCTTTGATACTGCCATCGAGAAAGTCGAGGTCGCCTTTGGAATCCACCGACAACCGATCTTTCGGAAAGGCGGCAAACTTCGCCTGCAATTCGATCAGGCCGGCGATTTCAGCATCCACGGCGGAGCTGGAGTAATCTTGAAGCTTGTCGTCGTATTGATGAAACCCTGCAGCGGTCGCGGACGTGGGATGAAAGTGGAAGTCAAAGTCAAAGTATTCGTCCACCAGTTGGTTGAATTCAGTGCCAGCGGTATTCGGAGCGTGAGCCAGGGTAAGTGTAGAAACCGCAAGCCCCAAAATAGAGCTGAGCGCGGCTATTAAACCGTATCTGTTCGTCATTTGTGAGGACTGCGAAGAAAGATTGTACCTGTGACGTGATGAGCTGGCCAACTTGCCTTCTCGAAGAGCGCAGGTCGATTGGGCTTTCTACCGAAGCTCGAGGGAACTTCGGCGTATCCAAAGCCTAGGACTTTGAGTTTCCCAGCGTCGCAGACGTCCCGGCTTCCTGTCCCGCCAGATCTTCCAATAGATCCTCCAGGCGGCTTAGAACCTCGTCGGCGCTGTTGGCTGTCATGGAAAACTTCAGCGTGCCATCTGGAGAAAACTGCGCGCCGCTTTGCGAAGAGACGAAGCCGGCCAGCCTGGCTAGATCAATGACCGCATTCTGGCGGAACTTGATGTTCACGAGGTCACGCTTGCGTTCGATAGTTGTCGCGCCCACCCGCAACGCCAGCAGCTTCAGGGCGGCGTATTCCAAAAGGTTGCGTACTGCAGCGGGAGGCTCGCCGTACCGGTCCTGCAGCTCAGCGCCCACATCGTTCAGTTGTGCCTCCGTCTCCACGCCAGCGATGCGCTTATACATGCGGAGGCGCTGGTTCTCCTCCGGAATGTACTCCACTGGAATACGGATATTGAGTCCCAGGTTGAGTTGCGTCGTTGGCTCGTCCGCCGCGGATTCGCCTTTCATTTCGCGGACGGCCCGATCAAGCATTTGGGTATACAGCTCGAAGCCAACTGCCTCGATGTGTCCGCTTTGCTCTCCGCCCAGTAGATTACCCGCCCCGCGCAATTCGAGGTCCAGGGCGGCAATCTTGAAGCCCGCGCCCAGATCAGAAAATTCTTTCAGGGCGGCCAAGCGTCGTCGCGCGATGGGAGTCAGCTCGATTTCGGACGGCAGCAGCAGGTAAGCATATGCCCGGCGATTCGAGCGTCCCACCCGCCCGCGCAATTGATAAAGCTCCGACAGCCCCAGGCGATCGGCACGATTAATGAGAATGGTGTTGCAGAGGGGGATGTCGAGCCCGTTTTCGATAATAGTCGTGGATACCAGGATGTCGGCCTCGTGATGCATGAATTTCAGCATCACTTTCTCCAACTCACCTTCCGACATCTGACCGTGCCCCACGATAATCCGCGCTCGCGGCACCAGTGCCTGCAGCTTGGCTGCAATCTCCCAGATGCTCTCGACGCGGTTATGTACGAAGTAAACTTGACCGCCGCGATCAAGCTCCTGCTCAATCGCGGACTGGATGAGCTTCTCATCCCAGCTTGCGACCACGGTCTGAATGGCGATGCGGTCTTTGGGAGGAGTCTCAATCACGCTCATGTCGCGCAGGCCCACGAGCGACATATGCAGCGTCCGTGGAATCGGCGTTGCCGACATGGTGAGTACGTCAACTTGCTTACGCATCTGCTTGAGTCGTTCTTTGTGACGTACGCCGAATCGCTGTTCCTCATCCACTACCAGCAAGCCAAGATCGGCAAACTTTACATCTTTCGAGAGCAACCGATGCGTGCCAATAAGGATGTCGACCTTGCCCGCTTCCACTCTCTGCAGAATTTCCTTCTGCTGCTTGGCGCTGCGGAAGCGGCTGATCATCTCTACGGTCACAGGAAACGCCGCAAAGCGCTGCTTAAATGTTTCGTAATGTTGAAAAGCAAGGACCGTCGTGGGCGCGAGCACCGCAACCTGCTTGTTATCGCTGATAGCTTTGAAAGCCGCGCGCATGGCGATTTCCGTCTTGCCGTAGCCCACATCGCCGCAGAGCAAACGATCCATCGGCTGAGACGATTCCATGTCGCGCTTAACATCAGTAATCGCTAAATCCTGGTCGCCGGTCTCGCTGTACTCGAAGGCGTCTTCGAACTCGCGCATCCATTCATTGTCGGCGGAGAACGCATGACCCTTTGCCATCTTGCGTTCGGCATAAAGCTTGACGAGCTCGTCGGCCATGTCTTTCATGGCCTTGCGAACCCGAGCTTTGGTTTTCGCCCAGGTAGCTGTACCCAGATGGCTGAGTTGCGGCTTTGCCCCTTCCGACGAGCGGTATTTTTGGATCAGATCAAGGCGGGTGAGGGGGACGTAAAGCCGTGCGCCCTCAGCATATTCGAGCAACATGAACTCGGCGTTGCCGTCGCCCTGATTAATTTCCTTCAAGCCTTGGTATTGCCCGATCCCGTGTTCCACGTGGACCACGTAGTCACCCACCTGCAGGTCGCGGAAATCAGAAAGAAATGCCGAAACCTTCGACTTCTGCCGCTGCGGACGAGAAACCGATTCAGACTCATCAAAAAGATCGCGAGCGCCGAAAATGGTGAGGCTCGCGTCCGGCAGGATCAGCCCGTCCGGAACGTAGGCCTTCGCCAGTGTGGTAGTCAGCACTTCACCGGCAAAATAGGAGGTCTCGTCGGCATAGCTTTCTCCGCCGCGGGTGCGGCTGCCTAGGCGGAAAGAAACGCTATAATCGCTGAAAATGTCCGCCAGGCGCTCGACTTCTCCGGTATTCGGGACCGCGATCAGCACCCGGCGGCTCTCCACAATCTGCTTCTTTACTTCTTCCAGCATCACCGATACCGAGCCATGGAAGCGCGGTGTGGGTTGGGAGTGGAAAGTAACAGACTCAGTTTCTTCCTCACCGTGCGCGATGCCTAGATGTTCAAGCTCTGCACCCGGAAGCGTAGCGAGTTTGACCCACCAGTCGTCCGGTGCGAGATAAAGGTCCACGGGACGCACAAGATTGCCGATCCCGCTGCGCTCGTGAGCTTCTTCAATTCGCGACCACACGTGCTCAAATTCACGCTTCAGGCTGCCAGGTTCGTCGACCACCACCAGGGCTTGCGGGAGCAGGTCAAACAAGCTGCGGTCGGCACCGGCGACCGGGGCATAAAACTCCCAGCCCGGAAAAACCGTCACGCCGCCCGAGCGCACGGCCTGCTCGATCACTTCCTCGGCGCCAGTGATGCGTTTCCCCGAAAGGCGCGCATGAATCGCACCCAGGATCTCTTCGCTCACTGGAGTTTCTGTGAGAGGAAGCAGCAGCGCCTCGTCCACCGCATTGGAAGACCGTTGTGTGGCGGGATCGAACTTGCGAATGGAATCAACTTCGTCGCCGAACAATTCAATGCGCACCGGGCGGTCGGCCTCCGGCGAATAGACATCGAGGATGCCACCGCGCAGTGCATACTCGCCGGGCATCTCTACCAGATCGGTCGAGGCATAGCCCACCGTGTTCAGGTGGCGCAGCAGCGGCTCGGTATCGAGACTCTCGTTCCGGCGCACGACCCTGGCCAGGTCGCCATAATATTCAGCGGAGCGCAAGCGAAGAGCGGTCGCTGCGACCGGAGAAACCACGATGGATGCCGCCCCAGTCGCAATCTTCCACAGAGCGACGGCCCGTTCCTCCTGAATCTCCGGATGCGGAGACAAGTTCTGGAAGGGCAAGACGTCGCGGCTGGGAAGAGCTACAACCGAATCCGGATCAGCGCCTCCGCTGAGTTCGCCGAAGGCCTGCAGTACGGGGACGAACTCTTCTATTGCCCGGTTGTCGGGTACCACTACGATGAGCGGACGCCCGGTTGCTTTTCGTAATAGCACCAGAATCAGGGCTTTGGCTGTCGGCGTGAGTCCAGAGACACCAATACGTCCCGTGCCCTCTTTCAGATGGGAGGCTACACGCGAAAAGGCAGGCAATCTTTCCACGTCCGCGAAGAGATCGCGAACGAAGGGGAGAACCATGCGGATTTATTGTAGCAGCAGCAATTGGGGATCAAACTGCTCGCGCATGAATCCCTGCTACTTCAAACCCTCCACCACATAGAGGTAAGAAAGCGTGCGCGGCACGTCGTACATGTAGAACCTTCCATCTGGGGTGACAACGCCTCCACCAATGCCCGGGACACCTGAAGGATCCGCCGGGGCAAACTCGTGGAGGAGCTTGCGCTGGCCGGTCTTGATGTCCATGGCGTAGACCTTAGCAGGCACGGAGGAAAAATCCGTGACATAGATCGATTGGCTGTCGGCTGTCCATCCTGATACATCTTCATCGGGTTTCACCGACGGCAGCTCTTGCCCAGGCTCCGTACCGGAAATCGGGACAATCCAGAAGGTTTTGTCTTTGCGTCCCAATACACTCTTTCCATCGGGAGAGACCGCGCTGCCACGGAACTGTTCCGGCCCCACTGCTCTTGCGGCGGTGCCATCCAGCATCTGGATGTAAGTGCGAGGAGCCTTGCCAGGCTCGGCTGCGACCAGAATTACGCCTTTACCGTCGGGCAAAAAGTGCAGTGTTTGCGAGTGGAAAAACCGGCTGTCGGCGAGCGTGACCGGTTGTCCCGCCCCGGTTGGCAGGAGAACTGTGGGCGCAGGCTGTTTCACGCTCGTGGAAGCGACCCACTTTCCGTCCGGAGAAATATCCAGCCCCATACCGCTGCCCAGTCGTATGGCGGCAGAGCCGTCAGTCTTCCGCAAGAATATTGAATATTGCGACCCGCCACCTTCTCCGTCTTCTTCCAGCACAACCCACTGGCCGTCATTGGAGGCCGCGCGGCCAATCGTCCAATCGAACCAGGAGAGGTCGATGTCCTTGTCCTGACCCGCATGACGCCCGTAGGTCTCCAGACGGGTGGCCTCGTTGGTGAGTAACACCTGACCATACTTGCTGATATCGAACAAGTGCAGCCGACCCGGAATATGCAGCAGGTCTCGCTGTTTGGCATGCAGATCAACCGCATAAAGGGCGCTGTTGATGCCCGCATCGCTGCCGGTGAACCAGATCTCATCTCCCGATCGTGACCATGCCAGGCCGGTCAGGTCACTCCACTCACGCGTGAGCCGCTTGGCTTTGCCTGAAAGGTCGGTTACCGCCACGTAGCCGCGCGTGTCTCCGTAGTTGGGATGGTCCATGTATGCGATCTGCGTCCCGTCGGGAGAGATGGCCACATCGCTGATATTCCCTGTGCTAGTGGCCAGGATGGTTTTTCCGATGGGATATTCCAGCCGGTTTTCTCCTCCCGTCACATGAACCGCCGCCAACGAATCTCCAGCAGGGTTCCAGGAGGCATCCACGACGTCGCCGAGCAGTTCCCGCGGCGCGCCTCCTGTCAAAGGCACTACAGACAGCATCCCTTGCGCGACAAGACCAGCCTGAGTTCTCTGGCGGATCGCCATCTCCCCCTTGGACGAGATGCTCAAAACCTGGCTCTCCGGCAGTTCGATCGGACGGGACATCAGCGCGTCCGTGCGGGTGGTGTAAATTTGCGGTTTGGGCGCTCCGTTCCAAGCGGCACTGAAAAGGATGCTCTGGCCATCGGGGGCAAACTTTGCACCGAAGATGGTGCCCCGCTGGAAAGTGAGCTGGTGGAATCTTGGCGGTGCCGCTGGCGCGCTCCTCCTGGCTGCGAAGTAAGTTGCACCCAGAGCTGCCGCCACCAGCAAGGCACCTGCCGCCAGCTTCCAATAGGAACGACGCTCAGCCGCAACAACATTCAAGCGGGATCCGGTACCAGAATGGCCGGAAATCGTCTCCAGATCAAATGCAATGTCGCTCGCGGATTGGAATCGCTGTAACGGATTCTTCTCCAGGCAATGCCGTACCACGCGATCCAGACCGGGCGTCATACCGGGTACGCTTTCGTCCAGTTCGGGCGGCTCTTCTTTCAGGATGGCGTTCATGGTTTCCACGCTGGAGTCACGTTTAAACGCCCGCTTGCCAGTCAGGATCTCGTAGAGGATCGCGCCCAAGGCAAAAATGTCAGAGCGGTGGTCCGCACCCTGGCCGCGCACCTGCTCTGGCGACATGTAGCCGACGGTCCCCATCACCTGCCCAGGGGTCGTAGGGTGGGGCTGATCCACGGTCTGCAAATCGGGATGCGCTGAGGTCAGGGCATCATCGTGACGCAATTTCGCCAGGCCGAAGTCCAGAATCTTGATACGCCCGTCATTCAGCACGAAAATGTTGTCGGGCTTCAGATCGCGATGCACCACTCCTTTTTCGTGCGCTGCTGCCAGGCCGCGTGCGATCTGGATGCCATATTCGACAGCTTTGCGCTGCGGCAGCGGCGAGCCTTGCATGAGCTGGCGCAAGCTCTGCCCTTCGAGGAGTTCAGAAACCAAGTAGGGCGCGCCGTCCTGAGCGCCGACATCAAAGATCGCCAAAATGTTGGGATGATTCAGCGCCCCGACCACGCGCGCTTCCTGCTCAAAACGGCGCAGGCGATCCGCATCCTGGGCAAACGAAGACGGCAAGACTTTTATTGCCACTTCCCGGCGCAGCCGCGAATCGCGCGCTCGGTACACTTCGCCCATTCCTCCCGCACCTAGCAGTGAGAGGATTTCGTACGGCCCAATCTTTGTGCCGGAAGTTATCGCCATGGGTAAGGGCGACCATTATACCTTCGGATTAGACGGATTAAAGTACTGTTCTCACATTCGGTAGTGGTGCAGTTGTCATCCTGAGCAAACGTTCTTTGCACAGCGAACGATCTGGGCGACCTGCGCGAGGCGGCGCGTTCCTGGTGACGCAACCATCGCGTGCGCGGCACCTCACGCATCTAGAACTTCCTATCTGGAGTGACCAGGCTTCCACTCGTCAATGGTCGTTGCCTGATTCCCGTTCGGCGGCTTCGCGGAGTAGTCTTCGGTCCCGCGCGCCGGCAATTTTTCTTGCCCGGATAATCCTTCGCAAAGCGAACCAATATAAGAACCCAACCAAAGTCACGACAGCCGCCATCAGTAGAATCAGATTCCAAACGGAAGCGGCATTAGCGAGAAGGGTCATAAATTGGTATCTATCCGAACTTCGCGCGCGGGGGCGGCCGCGCTACATCAAGCGCCCAGTGCATTCTTGATCGCGCCGGCAATGTTGCTTGCGAGCTCTTTCATTTTTTCCTCGGACTCGGCCTCGATCATCACCCTGGCCAATGGTTCCGTGCCAGAATACCGAACTACCACGCGGCCGTTGCCATTCAGTTCGCCCTCCGCCGCTTCGATTGCACGCTGGATGTCTGGCACCTTCGCGAACGGAATCTTCTCACGAACACGCACGTTCTGAATTGTCTGTGGGAAAACCTTAAGATCGCTGATCAAATCGGCGAGTGACTTGCCCGTCTGCGCCATGATTTCCATCACCCTTAAAGCCGTGAGCAAGCCATCCCCAGTCGTGGCTTCGCCATCACGAAAGATGACGTGTCCCGACTGCTCCCCGCCCAGGATCGCTCCTATCCTCAACATTTCCTCGAGGACATATTTATCGCCAACATTGGCGCGTAACATCCGAATTCCGGAATTGCGCAGCACAATCTCCAGACCCATATTCGACATAGTGGTTGCGACGACGGTGGCGCCCGGCAGCTTCCCCTGTGCTTGCAGATAACGCGCAGCCAGCAAAAGGACGGCGTCGCCATTCACTACTCGACCATTGGCATCGCTGAACAGCGCGCGGTCCGCGTCGCCATCAAAAGTGACGCCCACATCGAACTGGCCTAGATTTTCTGCGACCGCTGCCGCAACTCGTTCCGCATGCAAAGCGCCACAATTCTCGTTTATGTTCCTGCCATCAGGAGACGCGTTGAGAAATGTAGCCCGGATTCGGCAGGCCCGAAATAGCTCCGGTGCTTCCGCAGTGGCAGCGCCATTCGCGCAATCGACCATCAATCGCAGACCACTCAGGTCGGCACTGACGTTGGTGGTCAGCCAGTCAATATAGTTTCTACGAAGCTCTGCTTCGCCGGGCAGGCTGGGCGCAAAGCTGGTTGATGGCTCGGAGTGGGGCTGCGGATTCCCCAACAACGAAAAGATTTCCTGTTCGATGGCGAGTTCGTGACTGTCGGGCAGCTTGTAGCCATCGCCGGAGAAGACCTTAATGCCGTTGTCGGTCCAGGGATTGTGTGACGCGGAGATGACCACGCCAGCGGCATACCGGCGAGAGCGCGCGAGATAAGCGACGCCCGGAGTCGTAATGATCCCCGCGCTATGCACTTCGACTCCAGCAGAAGCCAGGCCCAGCGCAACTCGATCGGCAATCCACGAACTCGACTCTCGCGTGTCCTGGCCGATCACCACGCGCGCTCGCGGATTGGTTCGAACCAAGTCATGGCCGAGAGCGCGACCGATCAGATAAACGCTTTCCAAAGTCAAGGGGAACTCGCCGGCCACCCCGCGAATACCATCGGTCCCAAAGAGTTGTCGGGTGGGGGATGTCATGTGGTAAGAGGCAATTTTTAATGCCCGCTGCTGATGACGGGGGTCTTTTCCATGATAACGGTCACCCGTACCGGATTTGGATTGGCGACCTGCACCAAAGGATCAGAAACATAAGCGTGCCTGACGAACGTGGCCCGATCCATAGTTCCGCTCACATCCAGCGGGTCGGTGATAGCAGCTTCAACCACCTCCACGTGCTGCTTCGGTCCGCTGATCGTAATGGTGGGGGGCTCCACGACGATGCGCTCGATGCTGTACCCGGCGGCAAACCCACCCACCACCCGGGGATGGATTGCTACCTGGCGAGTCAGTCGCGCGTCGAAGAGGAGATGAAACTGGCTGGGCACTACCTGCACGACTTCCAGATCCTTGGGATGCTGGATCTGTTGTGCGGTGAGATCGAATGTGCGTTCGCCCGGCTTCAGGCCACTGAGTTCAATCGCGGCATTGACATCTGAGGGCTGGAGGCGGTGGGCAATCCGCCCAGGTCCGCGCAATCGAATCTCCGCGCGAGGAATGCTCTCCGAACTGATCTCCAGGTTCTCAGGAATGTTATGGAACTCAATCGGCACGTCGACCGCCACTTCGGCTACGGGATCTCGCGCGACCGCCAGCCACAATCCCACAGCTAGCATGAGCGCAATCAGCTTCAGGCCCAGGTTGTGCAACACGTAACGATGAATAAATTCGCTCATCTCTACCTGTCGGCTCGATGGCGGAGCTGCGCATCGGCTGTGCGCGGCAGAATCGCTCTCTGACTTTCTTCTTCAGAATCTTGCAACGCATCGCTCCCTTCGGTGATTGGCGTGGGCAGCGTAGAAGACGGAACGTAACGGCCGAGCAATCCTCCCAAACGTTCTCGCAGTTGTTCTACAGCAAGATCGCGCTCGATCTTCCCACCGACGGCGAGGCTGATGGCGCCGGTTTCTTCGGACACAATCACTGCGATGGCATCGGTCTCTTCAGTCACCCCGATGGCGGCGCGATGCCGGGTCCCAAGTTGAGTCGACAGGACAGGATTCATGGACAGGGGTAAGAAGCACGCCGCGGCTGCGATACGATCTTTCTGAACAATGACGGCGCCGTCGTGCAGCGGAGCGCTGGGACGGAAGATGGTCGCCAGGAGATCGTAAGAAATGTGAGCGTCGAGAGGCACGCCGCTCTCGATGTAAGTACGCAACCCGATCTCGCGCTCGATAATGATCAGCGCCCCAGTTTGATTCTGAGAAAAGAGGTTGGCCGCTAGCACGATATCGTCATAAGCGTCGGCTTCTGACGCCGCTGCGCGGCTAAAGGTAAGCCTACGACCGAGCCGCGCCAAGGCTTGGCGAATCTCCCCAGCAAAAACTACAATCAGCGCGAAAACCGTGTAAGGCAACAGCGTGCTGATCAGCCAGTTCAGCGCGGTCAGTTCACCCAGGCGCGAGAAATAGAAGGCCAGCGCCAGCGCCGCGACCCCAATCAGCATCAGCGCTGCGCGCGTCCCTTTGATGAGGGCAAGAAACTCATAAATAATGATGGCGACCAGCAGGATGTCGATGATCGAAATCACCGACACATGTGACCACGGCGCTGAGAACTGCGTCACCAAGAAATCCCTTCTCCGGGGAACTCAAAAGACCAAACACCTGAATCATTGTAATCCAGGACTTGCAGCGTCGTTTACGCAAGGGCAGCCGTGCTATGCTTCCCTGGTCTTAACGGTTGCGGTAACGCTGCCTCGCGCCAAACGAGCCGAGATTTCGTCTCCGTTCTCTACCTGCACGGCATCTTTTAGAAGGTTTCCCGAAGAATCGAAAACCAGTGCATAGCCGCGCTCCAAAATGGCAAGGGGAGAGAGCGCCTCAAGCTGTCCTGAGAGCTGATCGGCCCGGGCCTGCCGGTGCCGCAGCAAGTTTCGCGTAGCATTGGTGATCGCAGATACGCGAGCCTCGAGCTCCTGACGAATGCCGGCTAACATCCGGCGCACGTCATAGTGACGGACGGCGGCAGAGGCCATTTCCCATCGCCGGCGATGCTGCTCCAATATTTGGCGCTGGGCGCGCTCCAGGCGATACTTCAAATCATCGCGTTTTTGCTGCCGCCGATTGAGTGCGTCCGCCATGCGAGCAAATGCCCCATGCTGCGCCAGCTCAGTCAGCTGCTGGCGGGCCATCAGCAAGTGATAGCGCAGCGCTTTTCCCAGGCGCTGATGCAGGCCCTGGAGTTGTTCTTCCACTTCCTGACGCGAACGAATTACCAACTCGGCCGCTGCGGAAGGTGTGGGCGCGCGCAAGTCAGCCACAAAGTCGATGATCGTGAAGTCAGTCTCGTGTCCAACGGCGGAAATAATTGGGATATGCGAAGCGATGACCGTGCGGGCGAGCCCTTCATGATTGAACGCAGCCAGATCTTCCGCCGACCCTCCACCGCGTGCCACGATGATGACGTCAACACTCCGACTCTTGTTGAAATATCGAATTCCTGCGCTTACCTCGAGTGCAGCAGACTCTCCCTGGACCTGCGCGGGAAAAATCAGAATATTCGCACTGTGATGCCGGCGCTCGAGGATGTTCAGAATGTCCCGCAAGGCGGCGGCTTGCGGGGAAGTGATAATCCCGATGCGCCGAGGCAGAGCCGGAATCGGTTTCTTGCGGGAGGATTCAAACAGCCCTTCCGTCTCCAGTTTGGCCTTGAGCTGCTCGAAGGCAATCTGCAGAGCGCCCGCACCCTTGGGTTCGAGATACTCAGCCGAAATCTGCAACTGACCCCGGTCTTCATAAATGGTGATTCTTCCACGTACCACCACCTGCATACCGTTTTCAGGCCGGAACCGCAGCAAGCGCGCCGGCGAGCGGAACATCACTGCGCTAAGCTGTGAATTCTCATCTTTCAGGGTGAAATAAAGGTGGCCGGAATCGTGCGCTCGAAAATTCGAAATCTCGCCTTCGACCCAGATGTCGGCGTATTCGCGTTCAATATGGGTGCGGACCGCGGACACCAGGTCGCGCACCTTCCAGACACGCCGATCCACCGGTCTGAAACTGAAACCCAGCTGATCCGCAGAAGCCATGGAGAGGAGTTTACCGCAGAGGATGTTTTGCACTAGCATCCGGAAGGGTATCCGAAGACCAGCACCACTTAGCGCCTGAACCGGCTAATCACGTACAGCAGAATCGACAACGCCACACTGAGCAGGATCGAAGTCGCTAGCGGAAAATAAAACGTCGTGTTCTTTCCGCGATAAACGATATCGCCCGGAAGCCGTCCCAAGGGTAGGTTGGTGCGCCCGAGCAGAATCAGGACCAATCCTCCCACGGTGAGAATGATTCCGACAAAGACCAGCATTTTGCCCAGGTCGGCCATTCGCTAGCTCAATTCTGGGGTGTGACGGACCGATTGCCCAAGCACGGTTGCCAAAGCCAGCACACTCATTAGGGTAATCGTCCCCAGAGAAATCACACAGTAGACGCACCAAACCCCCAAAATGTCCCGTTCGACGTGAGCAAGATAGAGAGAAAATCCCAACCCAAGCACCGCCGCTCCTAGCAGCAGCCGATAAGCCCGCTTCAATGCGAGCGCACCCATGAGCAGATATCCCGCGATTCCGATCACCGCCACCGGAATTCCTCCCAGCATCGCGTAGGGGCTCTGGTTCACGATCCCGCAGTCCCATTTGGCGTTGATGTCGCAGGGCGCGAAGCCTTCAGTGCGGTAATGTTCCCGTAACGCCAGCGAGGATGCGACAATCCCGACGACTGCCAGAAAAACAAAGGCGTATCTCATATGCAACCGGCCAACGAGCAACGATCCAAATGCGTCTTGGGTATCAAGTTTA
Source organism: uncultured Acidobacteriota bacterium (assembly GCA_963696025.1). Classification (GTDB taxonomy): domain Bacteria; phylum Acidobacteriota; class Terriglobia; order Terriglobales; family Acidobacteriaceae; genus JABCYV01. The sequence goes on along the minus strand of CAVOII010000005.1, from coordinate 233,711 downwards.
ACTGGTTGGGACGCTCCGTGCCATCCTGCAAGCTGGTGCCGAATTGCGGTGTTAGAATCTCGCTCCATGAGAGGCCGACAACTGCTTTGTGCTCTTTTGTTTCTTGCCGTCACCCTGGCGGCGCAAACCGCGTCCGAAGTCGAACTCAGTGCCGAGCCCAACCATCATCTGGCGCTGGAGAATGCTTACGTTCGTGTCTTCAAAGTGGAAGTCGCGCCGCACCAAGCCACGCTGATGCACCGCCATGGCCACGACTATGTCTTCGTGTCCCTGGGACCGTCCTCAGTGGAAAACGACGTTCAGGGCAAGCCGCCAGTCATGCTAACGCTGAAGGATGGCGAAACTCGCTTTACGGCCGGGAACTTCGCCCACATCGCCAAGAATCTTGCCGACACCCCCTTCCGCAATGTGACCATCGAGTTCCTGCAGGACGAGAAGGCCCACCAATCACCCCCGCCGAAGTGGGATGAAGAACGGGGGTTGCAAGTGCTGCAAGGCGGAACAAAAGACATCATGTTTGTGCGGGACGGAGTGCGAATTTCGGAACTCGACCTGCAGCCGGGAGGCGTGATCCCCAAGCATCATCATGCCGGCCCGCACCTGGTGGTCGCCGTCACCGATCTCGATTTGCGCAGCGACGTCGAGGGCAAACCCGCTACACTCCGCGTGCTCAAGGCCGGCGACATCGCGTGGATCGAGGGAGGCTACACGCACACCGTCACGAATGTAGGGCAGCAGCCAGCGAAGTTTGTAGCGCTAGAGTTTCAATGAGCGTCTCCCTGCACTCAGCCCAGCTCGTTGCGCCGTCTGTCACGCTCCCTTGGGTTGGGTCATGCTGAACCAGTTGCCTGAGTTGTCCTTCATGATGGCCTCTACGCCGTAGAACTGGTCCTTGGGCGGCGACACAAACTCCACACCTTTGGCTTTCAGCTCTTCATAGGTCTTGCGGCAATCGCTGGTTTCGAGCACCCCGCCGCCGAGCTTGCCCTGTTGCAACAATCCCTTTAGCGCCTTGGCCACATCGGGCTGCATGTTGGGGCCATCCACTTTCATGAGAATGATCTGCAGGTCAGGCTGGCTTTTCGAGCCCACGGTGAGCCAGCGGAAACCGTTGTCCATGGACGCATCCATCCGAACTTCAAAGCCCAGCTTATTGACGTAGAAGTCGCGGGCGGCGTCCTGGTCGAGAACGTAGAGAGTCGCGTGCGAGAGCCGTTGAATCATAGAAGCCTCCTGAAAATCGTTCTCAGGTTACTCAATGCGCGGAGACAATGCTTCTCGAATCTTGCGCTATTGCAGGAGTTCTACAGAGGCCCCACGAAGAACTGCTGGTAGCACGCGGGGATGTAATAGAGAGGCCAGTGGGCGGCCAGTCCGCCAAAGCTGACACGGGCCTCGCGGCGGAAAGCGGCCGGCGACAAGCCGGTGAGCGAACGAAACCGCATGCTGAACGATCCCAGGCTCTCGTAGCCCACGTCGAAGCAGATATCGGTGACGCTGTGATTCCCGGCCAGCAGGAGCTTCTTTGCCTGGTCAATGCGGACGCGGGTGACAAACTCGTGCGGTGTTTCGGCGAAAGCCTGCGCGAACAGCCGATTGAAATGAAACGGCGACAGGCAGGCCTGACTGGCGGCATCGGCCAGAGTGGCGCGATCGCGGTAGCAGTCACCCAGATAATCGCGGGCGCGGCACAGGCGCGCGAAGGTAACGGCATCGAAGAGCCGGATATCGCGCCGGCTGGCCATCGGGTCGCGTCGTGCCGGAGTCCGCATGATAGGTAGGTTATACCACCGGGTGGTGGTGTCACGGTGGCCCGCTTTCGCGGTCGGAAGGCCCGACTCCAATCACAGCGCATGAAGGTAGCAGACACGGCAGCAGTATTCACAGCCCGTTGGAGCAGCCTTGACATGTCGCTGTGTTCTTGGCCCTCGGACGTACCCTCGGACCGGGCATGCAAGCGACGAATTTAGCCAAAGCGGCGCAAGAATGCAGCCCTTGGCAAAAGCCGTGGGTCGTCAATGAAATAATCCTCAAACCTCGGAGGGGCGAAAGAAATTAATCCCAGAGGTATTTCTCGTCATAGGCCTCGTTGTTCTTCTTGAGGAACGCGACGAACTCCTCCTGAAACGAATGCTTTTTGTGATGCTCTTCCTGTCCGGCAACATATCTTGTCGCCGCCGTGACATTCGATTCGCTGACGCTGAATACTCCGTATCCGGTTTGCCAGGCGAACTCTGAGCTCCATTTCGCACGGACCCATTTCGAGGAATTGGCTTTTGCGACTCGCGCGATTTCGGCGGCCGACTGGGCGGGCCGAATACGGACCAGCGCATGAACGTGATCGGCTGTGCCGTTGATGATCAATGCCGTTGCATGCATCTCGCGGATGATACCTCCAAGACAGGCAAACAGATCGGCGCGAAAGTCCGATTTGATCAGCGGGCGTCTCCTTGCTGTACTGAATATGAAATGCAAGAGGATGTTGCCGGATGTATGAGCCATAGGCCTTTCGCCCCGCTGGGGCTTGTCGGCTCCCTTCTCGCATACCCACGGCTTACGCCGTGGGCTGCATTCTGGCGCCGCTTCGCGGCTTCTATATCTTCATCTTCGTCGGTGGACAAGCCGCAAGGCTGTGACAACCGTCACATCGTTTTTCGGGGTTCTTCTGTTTAGGCGGCGCAACTACGGTCGAGAGGCAGCCGTTTCCCGCACCAACTTGGTAAACTTCTGCTTGCGCCTGTGGCATTCCTCTGGTATAAACAATTCACCGAGAGCAGTGTGTGGCTAGCCGGGTGAAATTCTGCAACTCTCGTCGCGCGTCCGGCATCTAAGGTTTACAGGTAACTCTTGGAAATTCAACTCCGGCCACGGAGTTTTCATTCGGGGACTGAGTTCCTCGAAGGGTTCCGGTAAGTCAGGCCTTCAAGTCTGACATTGGCAAGAACCTCCATAAGATCTTTTACCAAGTGAAGCGTCTTCCGCCTGCTCGTGCCTGAAAACGGCTCGTGCCGAAAGGTACTGGAGTGGAGCCGGAGGATGTGTTCTGTTTCGCGCTCAAATGAGCTTTGGTAGACGGGCGAGGCGCCCGCCGTTACACGAGCACAGCTCCCCAATTGTGAAAAACAGGTGGAAATCCTGTGGGCACAATGGGTTGACAGGGTGTGGTGGAACGAGTAACTTGAACAGGTTTCGAGGACAGGCGGATTCACATTCGTGTGTCTCCGCACTGGACTGAAAGCGCGCCGCTCAGGCGGAAGGCGATTCGGTTCTTTGACAACTAGGTTGAACGTGCCAGTCGTGAGAGGAAGACTCGGGTTCGAATCCGAGCGATCTCACAAGATAGGCCACCACGTGCCTTCGAGCGCGATGGTGGCGGTCTGCCAACTACCCGTCGGCAGACAACAGGTTTCAAATGAGAGTTTGATCCTGGCTCAGAATCAACGCTGGCGGCGTGCCTAACACATGCAAGTCGAACGAGAAAGTGGAGCAATCCATGAGTAAAGTGGCGACCGGGTGAGTAACACGTGACTAACCTACCCTTGAGTGGGGGATAACCTCGGGAAACCGGGGCTAATACCGCATAACATCTTTGGATCGGAAGAACTGGAGATCAAAGGAGCAATTCGCTTAAGGAGGGGGTCGCGGCTGATTAGCTAGTTGGCGGGGTAACGGCCCACCAAGGCTTTGATCGGTAGCCGGCCTGAGAGGGCGCACGGCCACACTGGAACTGAAACACGGTCCAGACTCCTACGGGAGGCAGCAGTGGGGAATTTTGCGCAATGGGGGAAACCCTGACGCAGCAACGCCGCGTGGAGGATGAAGTCCCTTGGGACGTAAACTCCTTTCGACCGGGACGATAATGACGGTACCGGTGGAAGAAGCCCCGGCTAACTTCGTGCCAGCAGCCGCGGTAATACGAGGGGGGCAAGCGTTGTTCGGAATTATTGGGCGTAAAGGGCGCGTAGGCGGTGCGGTAAGTCACCTGTGAAATCTCCGGGCTTAACTCGGAGCCTGCAGGCGAAACTGCCGTGCTTGAGGGTGGGAGAGGTGCGTGGAATTCCCGGTGTAGCGGTGAAATGCGTAGATATCGGGAGGAACACCTGTGGCGAAAGCGGCGCACTGGACCACATCTGACGCTGAGGCGCGAAAGCTAGGGGAGCAAACAGGATTAGATACCCTGGTAGTCCTAGCCCTAAACCATGGATGCTTGGTGTGGCCGGTACCCAATCCGGCTGTGCCGAAGCTAACGCGATAAGCATCCCGCCTGGGGAGTACGGTCGCAAGGCTGAAACTCAAAGGAATTGACGGGGGCCCGCACAAGCGGTGGAGCATGTGGTTCAATTCGACGCAACGCGAAGAACCTTACCTGGGCTCGAAGCGCAGTGGACCGGGGTAGAAATATCCCTTTTCGCAAGAACCGCTGCGGAGGTGCTGCATGGCTGTCGTCAGCTCGTGTCGTGAGATGTTGGGTTAAGTCCCGCAACGAGCGCAACCCTTATCGTTAGTTGCCAGCGGGTTATGCCGGGCACTCTAGCGAAACCGCCCCGGATAACGGGGAGGAAGGTGGGGATGACGTCAAGTCCTCATGGCCTTTATGTCCAGGGCTACACACGTGCTACAATGGCCGGTACAAACCGTCGCAAACCCGCGAGGGGGAGCTAATCGGAAAAAGCCGGCCTCAGTTCGGATTGGAGTCTGCAACCCGACTCCATGAAGCTGGAATCGCTAGTAATCGCAGATCAGCACGCTGCGGTGAATACGTTCCCGGGCCTTGTACACACCGCCCGTCACATCACGAAAGTGGGCTGCACTAGAAGCCGGTTCGCTAACCCGCAAGGGGGGCAGCCGTCCAAGGTATGGCTCATGATTGGGGTGAAGTCGTAACAAGGTAGCCGTAGGAGAACCTGCGGCTGGATCACCTCCTTTCTAAGAGAGAACGTCATGGCACTTCCGCGGCCCTTCGGGGATTAAACATACGGAAGAGGTTGCCATGTACCCCTTTTCCATCCACATAACCTGAGGAGAGAAGAGGGAGTCTCGTTCGGACCTCTCTTGCTCGAGTCCATCCGCATGATGGTCAGCTCCGGCTTAGCTGGAGCGCGCGTTCAACCTTTGTCCTCGAATCATTTTTGCTTTGTCATGCTGAGCGAAAAAGCGAGATTCGCGAAGGCGAAGCTCGCTTGCAGTCGAAGCATCCCTACCGCCAGCGCAGGACGTGGTAGGGATCCCTCGGCTTCTTTCGGGATGACAAGATGGGAAGAGTGATTTTGGGCTCCGGGTCTTCTGGTTTATCCTAGAAATAACAACCGGGCCTGTAGCTCAGGTGGCTAGAGCGCACCCCTGATAAGGGTGAGGTCGGTAGTTCAACTCTACCCAGGCCCACCAGAAATCAGCGGCTAGTGATTAGTGATCAGTGGCTAGTAAAACTAGCGACTAGTCACTGGCAACTGGCAACTGTGAGGGGCTGTAGCTCAGCTGGGAGAGCGCCTGGTTTGCAACCAGGAGGCCACCGGTTCGATCCCGGTCAGCTCCACCAAGTCTCAGCCTAATGTTGGGCGTCAAACGTGACAACCGTGAATCCAGTTCACGGTCAATGAATGTCACTTGACGCCGAACATTGGGTTGGCAACAACAATCCATACCCGCCGAGGCAGGCAGCTAGTGCGAACTAGCGAGGACGATATTTGACAACTGAATAGATTGGGCAATCTACAAGGCTGTAAATTTTTATGAGTGCCTGAGAGAAAATCTGCTGGTGTACGCAGCGCGGATTTCTTCTGAGTTTTTTATTCTCTGGAGCTAAAGTCAAAAGCTTTAACCACAGAGGACAATAAGGTTCACGAAGGAAAACCTATGTTGCGTGCGATGAGCAGGATCTAGGCCCATAGAGTTTGCGCGGCGTGTTTCGGAGCGATCCGAAGTGTGTCGAGTAAATTTTATGGTCAAGCTACTAAGGGCGCATGGTGGATGCCTTGGCAGAAGCAGGCGATGAAGGACGTGGCAAGCTGCGATAAGCCTCGGGGAGCCGCAAGCAGGCTTTGATCCGGGGATTTCCGAATGGGGAAACCCACTAGGGTAAAACTCTAGTACGCCCCAATGAATCCATAGTTGGGGACGAGCGAACCCAGGGAAGTGAACCATCTCAGTACCTGGAGGAAAAGAAAGAAACCTCGATTCCGAAAGTAGTGGCGAGCGAAATCGGAATTAGCCTAAACCAGTCATACCTTCGGGTGTGGCCGGGGTTGTAGGGTCGGCAACAGTAGAGTTACCAATCCAGTCGTTAGCTGAAGCCCGCTGGAAAGCGGGGCCATAGAGTGTGATAGCCACGTAAGCGAAAACGAACTGGACTCGAAGCCGATACCTGAGTACCGCGGAGCACGAGAAACTTTGCGGGAAGCTACGGGGACCATCCCGTAAGGCTAAATACTAGCTTCTGACCGATAGTGAACCAGTACCGTGAGGGAAAGGCGAAAAGAACCCCTGCGAGGGGAGTGAAATAGTACCTGAAACCGTGTGCCTACAAACGGTGGGAGGACTATGCGGCGCAAGCCGAAAGTCTGACCGCGTGCCTATTGCATAATGAGCCGGCTAGTTATTCTTGTCAGCAAGGTTAAGCGCAAGCGAGCCGCAGCGAAAGCGAGTCCTAATAGGGCGAATCAGTTGGCAGGAATAGACGCGAAGCGGGATGATCTACCCTTGGCCAGGCTGAAGGTGGGGTAAAACCCACTGGAGGGCCGAACGGCTGTTTGTTGAAAAAAGCTCCGATGAGCTGAGGGTAGGGGTGAAAGGCTAATCAAATTCCGTGATAGCTCGTTCTCTCCGAAATAGCTTTAGGGCTAGCCTCGCGTGATTTGTCGTGGTGGTAGAGACCTGGATGGACTAGGGGGCTTTCCAGCTTACTGAATCCAACCAAACTTCGAATGCCATAGAACAACCAGCGCGGGAGTCAGACGGCGGGGGCTAAGCTTCGTCGTCGAGAGGAAAACAGTCCAGATCGCCTGCTAAGGTCCCCAAATTCAAGCTAAGTGGGAAAGGAAGTCGGAACGCCCAGACAGCCAGGAGGTTGGCTTAGAAGCAGCCATCCTTTAAAGAAAGCGTAATAGCTCACTGGTCAAGCGGTCCGGTGCCGACAATTTAACGGGGCTCAAGCTTGGTACCGAAGCAGCGAATGCATCGTCGAACAGATGATGCGTGGTAGGAGAGCATTCTCAACAGTTTGAAGCCAGACTGAGAAGACTGGTCGACGGTTGAGAAGAGACCCTGCCGGCATAAGTAGCGATAACGGAGGTGGGAACCCTCCGCGCCGAAAGTCTAAGGTTTCCTGAGAAAGGTTAATCCGCTCAGGGTCAGGCGGTCCCTAAGGCGAGGCCGAAAGGCGTAGCCGATGGACATCCGGTTAATATTCCGGACCTCCCTTGTGTTCGTTATCACGATGGGGTGACGCAGTAGGATAAGCAGGCCGTCCTATGGCTATGACGGTCGATGCGTGTAAGTCGTTTCCTGTAGGCAAATCCGCAGGGAAGTTATCGACTGAGACGCAAAGCAGTACTCCGTATGGAGGAAAGCTGCCGATTCCACACTGCCAAGAAAAACCTCTAAGGAGAATGTAAGGGAACCGTACCTCAAACCGACACAGGTAGACGAGGAGAATATCCAAAGGCGCTCGTGAGAACAGTTGGTAAGGAACTCGGCAAATTAACCCCGTAACTTCGGGAGAAGGGGTGCCTCACTAGGGTTCATAGCCCGAAGAGGCCGCAGAGAAATGCGCACTGCGACTGTTTAACAAAAACACAGGTCTCTGCAAAGTCGAAAACGACGTATAGGGGCTGACGCCTGCCCGGTGCTGGAAGGTTAAAGGGAGAGGTTAGCCGCAAGGCGAAGCTTCGAACTGAAGCCCCAGTGAACGGCGGCCGTAACTATAACGGTCCTAAGGTTAACGATTCGCTAGCCTTAGTAAAACTGAACTATATGCGGGAAACTCCTCATACAGCCGATCAGTACTCGCTGTCGTAACTGACAGCAGTCAAAATCTGACGGACAAGGGGACAATCCGCAGGGAAGGCTCCAACCATGGAGAACCCTCAGAGACTTTACGTTCAGTCACATCCTGGAAATTTGGAAGCGCAATGGGTGGTTGGTTTGTTGACGGCGAAGGTTGTTTCTTCGTCGGCATCAACCGACATCCGGAGATGACTTCTGGTTTCCAAGTGCTTCCTGAATTCACCGTTGTACAACACCAGAGAGACATTCAATTGCTACATGCGCTCAAGAAGTTCTTTGGGTGCGGCGTGGTTCGAACAAACCACGCAGAGCGAATGGCTTATCGGGTGCGTAGTTTGGACCATCTGAACCAACGAATCATTCCCTTCTTTGAAGAGCATCCGCTCAAATCAAAGAAGCGAGTTGATTTCGCGAAGTTCAGGAACGTCCTGCAACTGATGTCAAAGGGAGAACATCTCGCGATTGAGGGCATCGAGAAGATCCGGGCCATCGCCGCGACGATGAACACTGGATGTGAAAGATAAAGTCCAGCTTCTCTGGAAACAGAGTGAGACGATAACTGAGCGAAATTCCTTGTCGGGTAAGTTCCGACCTGCACGAATGGCGTAACGAAAGTGCGACTGTCTTGCCGACTGACACGGCGAACTTGTAGTGCCGGTGAAGATGCCGGTTGCCCGCAACTAGACGGAAAGACCCCGTGCACCTTTACTATACCTTTACTATGAACTATGGCCCTTGCTGCGCAGGATAGGTGGGAGGCTTTGATTCCAGGCTCTCGGGCTTGGAGGAGCCAACGGTGAGATACCACCCTGCGAGATCTGTGGTTCTAACCTACTCCCGTGAACCGGGAGAGGGACATAGTAAGGCGGGTAGTTTGACTGGGGCGGTCGCCTCCTAAACGGTAACGGAGGCGCGCGAAGCTACGCTCAGGCTGTTTGGAAATCAGCCGACGAGTGCAAAAGCATAAGCGTGGTTGACTGCGAGTCCTACAAGACGAGCAGGTACGAAAGTAGGCTTTAGTGATCCGGTGGTTCTGCATGGAAGGGCCATCGCTCAACGGATAAAAGGTACGCCGGGGATAACAGGCTGATCGGAGCCAAGAGTTCATATCGACGCTCCGGTTTGGCACCTCGATGTCGGCTCATCGCATCCTGGAGCTGTAGAAGGTTCCAAGGGTTAGGCTGTTCGCCTATTAAAGCGGTACGTGAGCTGGGTTCAGAACGTCGCGAGACAGTTCGGTCCCTATCTGTTGTGGGCGCAGGAGATTTGAGAGGACCTGTCCTTAGTACGAGAGGACCGGGATGGACGAACCTCTTGTGTTCCAGCTGTCGTGCCAACGGCATAGCTGGGTAGCGAAGTTCGGTTGTGATAACCGCTGAATGCATATAAGCGGGAAGCACTCCTCAAGATGAGATCTCCCAACCCGTAAGGGATAAGAAGGGCCCAGGAAGACTACCTGGTTGATAGACGGGAAGTGGAAGAGCAGTAATGTTTGAAGCTTACCCGCACTAATCGCCCGTTCGGCTTGACCATAAAATTTACTCGGTGCATTAAAAACAGCCGTCAGCACTCAGCTGTCAGCTTTCAGTTCGAAACTGTTCGAAAGCTGCAGCGTATTCAGTGACTCGTCAAAAACTGGATGAGACTGAAGCATAGTGACTGACGACTGTGCGCCGACGAAAAGCCGAAGTAGTGATCAGTGGCTGGTGGCCAGTGATCAGAAAAATCCAATCTATTCAGTTGTGAGGCATTGTCCTCGGAGATCTTTCACAAGTTTGCAGCTGCAAGTTGCTAGTCACTGACTACTAATCACTAGCCACTGGCTGCTACGCTTTGTCGGTGATCTTACCGCGGGGGTTCCACCCGTTCCCATCCCGAACACGGAAGTTAAGCCCCGCAGGGCCGATTGTACTGCACGCGAAAGTGTGTGGGAGAGTAGGTCGTTGCCGGCATAAATAAAGGCCAGTCTGAGAAATCAGATTGGCCTTTTCCTTTTGGACTGACGGAGAGCTCCTAAGGCTGCCATAGATGCTCGCCAGCTTTGATTTCTACTCGTGTCACGGCGGGCTTACGGAACCACTTGACAGTGACGGTTGGCGATGATTCTGTTTCCTCTTGACCTGCCCTCGAAAAACTCAACCAGCTAGAATTGGGGACCTCGCGTCGCGGCAGTAGCGATGAAGGAGGACCATGGCATGAAGAGGGGACGATTCAGCGAAGAACAGATCGTGGGCATTGAAAGAGCACGAGGCGGGAAGGAAAGTTTCGGAGTTGGCCCGGGAACATGGAATCAGCCATGTTAGGTTGCAGAATGATTCGGAACGTGGTTTCTTGTCAGTGACGAATGAACATACTCGAGAAATATGCTGCCCAAATGGAATTCAAGACCGGAAGTAGTCCTTTCGCGGGCGGGGCGCCCGTGCCGCACCTGTGGGAGAGTGGGTCATTGCCGGCATAAATAAAGGCCACGTTCGGAAATGAGCGTGGCCTTTTCCGTTCTGGTGGGCTTAGCCTCTCCCTTGCAGTATCGCAGCTATGACGCGAGGATTGCGGCGACCGTGAAGCACTGTGATTACGGCCAGTGGTTTTTCTTCCGGAGCGTAGGCGATCACGAAGTCGGTCAGATAGGAGCATCTGCACGGTGATAACCTTGCTCAATGTCTCCTGACCCAGATGCAGGTCTTCCCCTTGGTAAACCTGCTCGACCCTCAGCTGTGTTGGCGGTCATCATTCCGCTTTTCGTCGGGCTGCTGCTCGGGGTTGTGGTTGTCGGTTCTCTCGGTGGCTGGGTGCTTTCGCGAAGTTCCGGGCCGGGTCTGTTGAGCCGTATGTGGTCGGCGGTGACGGGCCGAACCCTCAGTATTGATGTAAGCCAGCCCACGGTGGTCGATCGCATTCAGCGGCTGCAGCGCCTGGAAACCGTGGTCTACACCATGGACAAGCTGGTGAGCGGGGCCAAAGAGAACTCCATCTTCCCGGATTTTCTGGCCGGTGATCGCCTCCTGCTGCTGGTGCACGGCGAGGTTGTTGCTGGAATTGATTTCTCGAGTTTGAAGCCGGGCGACGTTACCGTGGATGGCAAACAAATTCGTCTGCATCTTCCCGAGCCGCAGGTGTTCAGCACCCGCCTCGATAGCGCGAAGACCCGCGTGTATTCCAGGCAAACCGGACTGCTGGTTCCTACCGACCCCAACCTGGAAACCCAGGTGCGTCAGGAAGGCGAGCGTCAACTGCAAGAGGCGGCCCTGGCAGATGGCATTTTGCGGACCGCCCAGCAGAATGCGACCTTAACCATCAGTAGTCTGCTGCAGGGCTTGGGATTCGAGAAAATTGCCTTCGACTAGGAAGTGCGGTTGTCGCACTAGCTGTGTGCATCATGTCTCACCGCAGCGGTTAGCCATTCTTTACGAGTTTTGGACATCTGTTTTTTCCTTGTTGCATCCAGGCCATTTGTGTCTTTGCAAATTGAAGAACGCGAATAATTCTGTTCGGCACCTGTCCGGCTGTCAATTTGCAGGTTAGGCACCCCTAGCGTGATGGTACTGGGGTAACTTGAGCGCGAATGCTGGGCAAAAATACGCTTTAAGAGACCGAGACTGCTTTGTCATCCTGTCGACCACCTGGCAAAGAGTCGGAGATGAAAGGACGCCATGCGCGCACTTAGAATTCTATCTTTGGCTATCTCGCTGACGGGCTTGCTTGCATTCGCTCAAGCGCCGGCGTCAGGCCCAGCAACGACCCAAGCCCAGCAGTCCAATTCTCAACAGTCCAACTCTCAGCAGTCGCAGGCAACGGTTTACGTTTACCGCTATAAGCAGTTTGTGGGCAGTGCTCTGGCACCTTCGGTTTATTGCGATGAAGTCCAGCTGGCCCGGATGGAAAACGGCCGCTACTTCACGGTCAGGCTCGATGCGGGAAAACATAACTTCCGCTCCAATGACGCGCAATCCGGGGTGGAATTGGACCTGAAGGCAGGCCAGGCACATTTCATCCGGGTGGAAATTGCCACAGGCATGATGAAGGGACACGGCCGCCTTATTCTCATGTCTCCGGAACAGGGTAGCTATGAGCTGAAATCCTCGAAGCTGAAGCCGCTGGATCCGAGCAAGGTAGTGGACAAGGACCGGGTCTCGGTCGAGGAAGCGCACCTAGAGACGCCGGCACCAGCGCCGCAAGCACCCGGCAATGGCCCGGCATCGCCGGTAGCGCAGCCCCAGAACTTACAACGCACCGTCACCGGTGAAACGATCAGCGGCGGCGATGAGACACTGGTTCCGGCAAGCCAGACGGGGGACCAGATTTCTGTCGCCGAAGCCGCGCGTCGTGCCCAGCAGAAAAAGGACCCTACGAAATGACGCCTGCGGGAGCCGGTTAGCACGGTCGTGACCACGCAGAACAAAAGGCAGGAGTGGGGCCCAAGTAGTTCGTTGCCGGGAATGAAGGCCACGTTCAGATTGAGTGTGGCCGTTTCCGTTTGGGTTTGTGGTAATTAGCTCTTACTTAGCAGCGGATTCTCTTGCTAATAGGTTCTTTGGCTTGCACGTCGCCAGTAGCGGCTTCTCTAGCAGTTTGAACCCGGTTCTCGGTTGCCTCCTGGATAATTGCTCTGGCTGCGAGGGCAGCACCGCTCAGTTGAACCGTGTCGGTTGGAGAGGGCTGCGGAGTCGCTTGAGGCGACGGTTGGCGGACTGTGGTGGGTTGAGACGCATCTCCGGGTTGGGCTGGATGAGGAATGGCGCTGATCATAGAGCCTCCTACTTTGTTCTATCGGCATGGGCAGGAAAGGCTTCAGCCAGTCGAGGGCCGAAGATTCGAACGTTTGCGGTCGCGCCACATCTTTACTTCTTAGATAAATCTCTTCGATACGGCTCATAAGCTTTTTTGATTACCCCCAAGGGCAAAATTCGCGGTAATCTATTTCGTGCGAGCCAGCCGTACATCCCCACTGCAACTCTGAAGGTCAACAAAGCGAAGGAGATTCATGTCGAACGAACTGCGTAATTTTCTGGCGCTTTCCTACGGAGAGTTGGAAGAGCTGAATCTGCATGCTAAAGAGCAGCGCATGAAGCGGGTCGCGATTGAAAAGATTCAGGAGGAGCGGCTCAAGTACCTCACCGACGAGAAGCGGATCAAGGCGGTGACGGTGCTCTTCAGCGATCTGGAAGGCCGCCTGCACATGCTCGATTACGACAAGAAGTTCCTGCTCAAGAGCTGGGACAACCTGACCTTCGACGGCTCTTCGATTCGCGGCTTCACGGCTCAACGGGAGAGCGATCTGCGTCTGGGCATTGATTGGAGTGCGTTCTATTGGGGCCCGGCGGATGTGTTTGGACCGGGCAAAGTGCTGGTCTTCGGCGATGTTATCGACAAGGGCGGCACGCCTTATGCGGCCGACATTCGCGGCATTCTGAAAACCTATGCCGACGGCTTGTACAAAAAAGAAGGGTACACGCTGAACGCGGCCAATGAGATTGAGGGCTTTCTCTTCCAGGGGCCAGACGCCGAACGCCGCTACCACGAAACCGGCAAGTTCGAATACGTCAACACAGGCGGCTACTATCACTCGCTGCCAGGCGATCCCCTGCGCACATTCATTGACACAACCGCTGAAGTGCAGCGCTCGATGGGCTTTCAGAACGAAAAGGACCATCCCGAAGTGGCGCCCTCGCAGTTCGAGATCAATTACGGCTACGCGGAGGTCGTGGCTGCCGCCGATCACATCCAACTCTATAAGCTCGTCTGCCGCCAGGTGGCGACGCGCATGGGCTTCACCGCGTCATTTCTCCCCAAACCAGTGGTCGGCGTGAACGGTAGCGGTATGCACACGAATGTCTCGATCAGCAAGGGGGGCAAAAACCTATTCTGGGACGCGAAGGGCGAAGAAAAGCTTAGCAAAATGGGCTGGGCATTCATCGATCGCGTCCTTACCCACGGCAATGACATTTGCCTGCTGCTGAACCCGAGCGTAAACGCTTATCGGCGGCTCGATCCCCACTTCGAAGCGCCCAATCAGCTCAAGGCGTCGCCGGTTGATCGCGGATCGATGATTCGTATTCCAATCGGCAATGAGAGAAGTATGCGGGTGGAAGTGCGTTCAGTCGCTCCGGATGCGAATCCTTATCTGGTGATGTACTCGATCTTCAAGACCGGCATCGATGGCGACACGGCGAAAATCAAGAATCTTCGGCAGGCGGAGCGTTATTTGCCGGACAATATTTACGACGCGCTGGCAAACTTCCGCAAGGCCGACTGGACGACCGAGCTGCTGGGCGAGGACGTGAAAGCCCGCTACGCCGACCTGAAGCAGGCTTCTGCCGATCGCTGCTCGCGTCTGCTGGGAACGTTCGTAAAGGCGCCAGAAGTGCAGTATCACCATGATGTCTACAATCAGTTCCTGTGGAATTTGTTTTAGGGTAACTGGACGGGATCTGTAAGAAGTTTAGAGGCAAGGGCCAGATTGAGTAACCGGTCTGGCCATTTTCTTCTGTAGGACAACACTTGTAGGACAACACTGTGCCAGAATTCCGCGCTAAGCAGGCTCTGCCCGTCTTCTGCCCCCCCCAAGGTTGCACTCATCCGTGCAAGCAGTCTATAGTCGGCGTGCCGTGAAGGAGACGGCTGTATGCGACATTTGCTGAACTGGGCGCTGAGCGCTCTGGCAGTATGGCTGGTGGCGCGACTGGTGCCGGGTTTCCATGTGAACGGTCCGGTGACGGCGTTGATCGCGGCCCTGGTGATCGGGTTTGTCAATGCCACGCTGGGAGTTTTCCTGAAGATCGTCACCTTTCCTCTCACTCTGCTGACGCTCGGCATTTTCTGGCTGATCATCAATGCAGCCATGCTTGAATTGGCGTCGGCGATCGTCCCCGGATTTCATGTCGACACCTTCGCCGCGGCTTTCTGGGGAGCGATCGTACTCAGCCTGGTTAATATGTTCTTCCGCTGGCTGGCGGGCGCGAGCAAAGTGCGGCCCTGACTAGGCGAATAGGTTTTCGCAGTCCTATCCAGGCTCTGACTTCTTCGTGGGTTTCATCGCTTCCCACTCCTTTTCCGTGAGCATTCTGCCCAAGGCGGTAAACTCGCCGGCCCCCTGGAGCCATTCGCCACCATCCATCGTGATCACTTCTCCATTGATGTAAGCCGATCCGTCGCTCACCAGAAAAGCAGCCAAATCGGCCAATTCTCCGACCGTGCCGAAGCGGTTCATGGGATTACGTTGGCGGGCGAATTCTTCCAGCTCAGGCCTCGGCAGCAGGCGGGAGAAAGCACCCTGCGTGGGAATCGGTCCGGGAGCAATAGCATTCATGCGAATGCCACGATTTCCCCATTCCACCGCCAGGCTCTTTGTGAGAGCGACCACGCCCGACTTGGAGACAGCGGAGGGCACGACGTAAGCCGAGCCACTGGAAGCGTAGCTGGCGACAATGTTCAGCATGACGCCGGGATGCTGTGCTTTGAGCCAGCGGCGCCCACAGGCCATGGTTACATTGACCGTGCCTATGAGCACGATTCCGATGACGGCCTCGAAGGCGCGCGGAGAGAGTTCTTCAGTTCGCGCCAGAAAATTTCCCGCGGCATTGTTCACTACGACGTCCAACGCACCGTCTTTCCAGATGGTTTCGACCATTTCCTCCACGGCTTGAAGGTTGCGCACGTCGCAGGGGAGAGAATGGATGTTAGGTTTCATGGCGCGGCGTAACTCGTCTTCAGTCTCAGCTAGAACTTCTTCGCGACGGCCGCAGATGTAGACCGTGGCACCGAGTTCAAGAAAGCGGCGTGCCATCCCTTTGCCTAATCCGGTGCCGCCGCCGGTGATGAGGATGCGTTTGCCGTGGAGCAGATCGGGTTGAAACATGAGGGCGTCTCCGCTTGCGAGCTTTTTGGAACGAGCCTGTGATTGTAGTGCAGAGCTATGGCTGAGAGATTGGACTCGTGGAGAAAAAGCAGGTCCTTCGACTTGCCCTCGCCGCCCAGGGGCGGCGAGGGCTTCGCTGCGATGACAACGCACTAAAGTTCCTCGATAAGCAAAGGATCGCCGGCGCTACCGCGCACATGCGACGCGAAAGCCGTAGTCCGCGTAGTGGAATTCTGGAGGGATGCTGGAGCGTGCGGCGCAGCGGGTCACTTTAATGTGATGGCGCCAGGAGCCGCCGCGAGATGCGCGGCGCTGGCCAGTTTCCGGGCCGCGCGGGTTGCGTTCGGGAGAAACCGCGTAGTAGTCCGGCTGGTACCAGTCGCTGCACCACTCATGGACGTTCTCGCAGATGTCATAAAGGCCGAAGGCATTTGGCGCATCCCGGGCGACAGGCTCGGGGCCCGTCTTCCAGCGGCTTTCATAGTTGGGTAAGGATTCGGGCGGGGCATCCCCCCAAGGGAAAAGTTTGCCTTCACTCCCGCCGCGGGCGGCGCGCTCCCATTCAGCCTCAGTCGGGAGGCGAAAGTGCCGGCCAGTCACGCGGCTTAGCCATTCGCAATATTTCACCGCTTCGAACCAGGAAACACCGACGACTGGCTGCTCGGGATGATTGAAGTTTGAATCATCCCACAAAGGTGGGGCTTCTGTTCCGGTGGCGCAGAGAAAATCTGCGTACTCGCCATTCGTCACCTGACGAGCCGCCAATAGAAATTCGTCTACCCATACGCGGTGCACCGGACGTTCGTTATCCTGGCCGATCTCCGAGCCCATTAGGAACCAACCCGCGGGGATGGTGACCAGGCGGGGTTCGGCCGATTTGATTCGCAATGAAGGAGACGAGATGGGTTGCGACGACATAGTCTGTCTGCATGTGCAAGGATATCTTAATTGGGGAACTCATTCGGCTATGTGAGCATTGTGCTTTGGATGGGGTACGGCCGCATCAAGGGCCGTGCCTTCAGAGATGAATTCTGCCACTGAGGCGATCCGCTCAGTCAGCCCCAGAGGCTAAAGCCGAATTCCATGTGCGATCTAAATGCAGCGCTGAAGCGCTGCTCCGCCCGAATTCGCTGCTCCAACCAAATTGCTGGGCGGGATGTTTCGCGGGAAGGGTACGCGTTCACCGGACTTCGGCGAGTTCGGTGCGCAATTTATGGGTGGCGCGAAACAAGGTGTTCTTGATCGTCCCTTCGGTGGTATTCAGGATGCCTGCGACGGTCCGCAATCTCATCCCGTGGTAGTGCTTCAATTCGAAGACCATGCGCTCGCGAGCGGAAAGCCGTCCCAGGGCGCGGACGATGCAACCCCGCAGTTCGCGCCCCACCAGGCTGCGCTCCGGACTGGCGTCAGCTCGGTGGTCGGGCACTCTGTCGAGCAGCTCTTCTTCCTCGCCATCGGGAGAAACGGTTGTAGTCAGGTCGCGGCCACGAGAATTCCTCTTGCGCAGATGATCAAGGCAGAGATTCGTGACGATACGATATATCCACGTATAAAAAGAACACTCGAAACGAAAACGTGCCAAATTGATGTAAGCGCGTAGGAAGGCTTCCTGATAGATGTCCTGACCATCTTCTTGCGAGCCGGTGAGATGAACGGCCAAGCGGAGGACAGCACGGTCGTATTGGCGCACCAATTCTTCGAAAGCGGCGGTGTTGCCCAGCTGAGCTTCGCGGATAAGCCGGGTATCGTCCACGCGGGCGGAGCGGCCAGCTGCCGCCTGACCCGAGGGCGTCAATCCGATGCTGTTCAGGACCGGCCCAATGCGAATTTTGCCAGTGTCGGACATCATTATTTCACCGTTCAGCCAACGAACTTGTAACCGCTGCCGTGCACCGTCAGGATGAAGCGAGGTTCTTCGGGTTTACGCTCAATCTTTTGCCGTAGACGGACGATGTGCGCATCCACCGTGCGCGTGGTCGGAAAGCGGTCGTAGCCCCAGACTTCTTCCAGTAGACGATCGCGAGTTAATGTCTCCCCCGGATGACAGAGGAAGTATTTGAGCAGTTCGAACTCTTTCGAGGAAAAGTCCAGCGCCTTGCCGCTACGCGACACCTGGCAACTGCGAAGATTCACTTCAACGTCGCCGAAGGCGTAACGCTCCTGCTCTTTGGGAAGGGCGCGGGCGCGGCGGAGAACAGCTTTCACCCGGGCCAACAGCTCGCGGATAGAAAATGGTTTAGTGACGTAGTCGTCGGCGCCCAGTTCCAACCCGACCACCTTGTCGACTTCCTGGCCTCGAGCGGTCAACATAATGACGGGAATGGACGGCCGCTTGCTCTTGAGTTGCTTGCACACGTCGAGGCCGCTCATGCGGGGCATCATGACATCGAGGATGACCAGGTCAGGCGCCTCATTCAGCGCCCGTTCCAGGCCGGCAACGCCATCGGGCGCAGTAATGACGTCGTAACCTTCGAACTCGAAGTTGTCGCGCAAGCCAGCTACCATGTTGGGCTCGTCCTCGACAATCAGGATTCTGGGCATCTCACGCTTTCCACTGCTGATTCTTGGCTGTGCCGGAGACTCGGCGGCTGATTTGATGATTGTCACTGCCCGTTCCTCCACCGGCATTCATGCCGAAGCTGCCTTGCTTCCGTTCTCTCTTCGAGCGACGGGCAGGGTGATCGTGAATTTACTTCCCTGTCCCGGCGCACTGTCGACAAAAACCTCGCCGCCATGGGCCTGCGCGATATGACGTACCAGGGAAAGACCTAATCCGCTGCCCTTGGTGTTGTGGACTAGTGGGTCTCCCACGCGATAGAACTTTTCAAAAATTTTCTGCTGTTCCTGACGGGGTATGCCAATCCCGTGGTCAATGACCTCCAGCTTCACCGATCCGTTTTCGCGATATAAATTGACGCCAATATACTTTCTATCCTGTGAGTATTTGAGCGCATTATTGACCAGGTTAACCAGGGACCTTGCCATGGCTTCACGATCCACGCGCAAAGAAGGGACTTCGTCGATTTTTTCTTCAAAGGTAAAACCGTGTTGCTCGATCTGGTAGCGATAGGCATCGAGCGTGTTGTGCACCAATTCGCGCATGTCGGTTTCGCGGAAGTCGTATTCTTTACGGCCAGCTTCAATCCGTGAAAAGTCGAGAATGTTGTTGATAAGCGCGGTCAGCCGTTCGCTCTCTTTGCGAATGATGCAGTAGTACTCCTGATATTTTTCCGGACTCGTGAGCCGTCCCATTTCGAGGGTTTCGGCGTACAGCCGGATCAGGGAGAGTGGAGTTCTTAGCTCGTGCGAAACGTTGGAAACGAAATCGGACTTCACTCGCGCCAGCGCCATCTCTTTGCTGACGTTGCGATAGGTCAGTACCAGTCCGGCGGCCAATAGCAACGACAAGCCACCCAGAATCAGGAAGCTGGTGCGCACGAAACGCCGGCCAATGGCCTCCAAGGTAGTGCCGTGCAGCTTGATAGCAAGAGCCAGCCCGGGAAACGCTCCTTCCAGATTGCGCTCCACCTCCGGAACGCCGCCGTCCCATGCGGCCGAGGCCGCGATGGGAGTCGAATCGCTCTTGGAGTGCAACATCATCACGGCGTGATTGGCGTTGCTCTGGCCCTCACTGAGATTGCGATTCATTACGTTCTCGAGCATCTCGGGAAAAAACTGATCGCGCAGGTACTCGGCGTCGAAGACTACTCCAGCAATGACCTTGCGTCCTGTTTCCTCATCGGTCTTCAGAAAGTATGCGGCTGACTGATATATGTGCTTGTCCCCACGGGGTGCCCAGTTCCCTTCACAAATGTATGGCGTGCCCTTTTTCTCCATCGAAGCGAGCTTTTTCGAGAAGTCATGAAAATCAACTTTTAACCACAGCTCGTTCATCTTGGAGATCTCATCAGCCTCGGCTCGGAAATCTGGATCTTGCAGGCGATGGGGTTGCGATCGAAATACCAGCCCGTTGTTGGGGTCGAACAATAACACGTGGGCGATGTAAGGACGCGCGGCGAGGAGCCGATCCAGATTCACGCTGCAGGCCTGCCCTGGCGCCGGGAATTCGCTTTTCACATCGTCCACCAAGTCGTACGCCTTGTGATTGATCTGCTTCTCGGAGATCGCCAGGACCTGGCTAAAATCACGCTGGATGGCTGCCTCGACAGCTCGATCGCGCTGAATGTGATTCAAGTGCCATGCGCTCAGAATTACCAGGGCAGCCGCCGGCAGAACTACAGCGAGCTCCAGAGTCAGTATCAATCGAGTTCGTTCGTTCCAGGGCCGCTTGAGATTCATGATGGCAGTACGAAACATAGTTTAGCGGCACAAGGCATGTGTCAATGGGGGGTAAAACGATGTAAAAGATTGTGAACTGGTAGATAGTGGAGGTACGGGGGGGTATAGGCCCGCATAAGCGCAGGTCGGCCTGGGCGTTGACCTCCCGGCTGGTTTCGAGCGGTAACTGCCGAGTAGCCGACCAACCTCCAGGAATCCCAATGTCAAAGCGATGAAAAAAGTGGGGCGAGTTCAAAGTGGGGCGAGATCTAAGAAACGGAGACCATCGGGAATATGGCAAGACTAGCTGCGCTTTCGGGTATTCTTGCTACCACCTTGCTCGCCTTCCTGCAGGACGGCAGCCAATGACGATGGCATCCTCTCTTCATCCAGTGTCCGAGCACGCAGGGAATACAGGTTCTCACTTTCAATCTCCTTCAGATGCGACAGCAGCGCACCCAGGTCATCGAAGACAGTGAGAAACCGCCCGGACAACGCATCAGCACGGCCGGTGGCGAGGTCGACCACCAGCTGCGCTGGGCGCTCGATTGGAACATCGAGCTTCTCCTCGAAAATGTGGCCAAACCAAGGGATCCATCGGCGCCCCTCTTCAGAATAGAGTGAGTGATGGGACATTGTTGTTCGTGTTGTCCCTGGCCCTACGGCAAACAGGCTAACGCCGTGCTCTCCTACCTCTGCTGCAATTGTTTCCGTAAAGCGGAGGAGTGCGGTCTTGCTCGTGACATAGGCAGAGAGATACGGCAGCGGCAAGGCGCTGGAAGCGATGTTGATGATCCGTCCCTGCCGCCGCCGAATCATGCCCGGCAGCACTGCTCGCGTACAAAGCATCGTGCCCCGCAGGTTCGTATCCAAGACGCGCCACCACTCCGCCGGATCGCTCTCGACAAATGGACCGATACGGCCGACCTGTCCCGCATTGTTGACCAGCACATGGATTGGCCCAAGTGCGGACTCGATCTCGCCCATGACGATGCGCACCGTAGGCTCGTCGGTCACGTCCATGACGAAGAACCGCGCGCATCCGCCCGACTTTTCGATCAGCGCAGCAGTCTCGTTCAGGTCGGAGCCGGTGCGCGCGAGCACGGCAACCTTCCCTCCCGCTTCGGCGAACCGCAGTGCGATGGCGCGTCCAATGCCCCGACCCGCACCCGTGACGACGGCGACCTGTTCGTCCAGCTTCGTTGTTGCCATGCGTTACAGGCTAGCCACCATTGCCGGGCAGAATGCGACAATTCCACGACATCCTCCGCCAAGAATGACAGCTCCCCTTGCTCGACGGGGACTATGGTGGCACTCTGAATGGCTATGCCGAAGCCAGCCAACACCCGCATACGCAGCGGGCGCGTGCGCCGCATCCTCGTCATTGTCGTCCCACCGGTGGACGAGCTGGATCTGGTCGGTCCCCTCCAGGTCTTCAGCGCCGCCAACCGTTTGGCCAGGCAGACCGTTTACTCAATCCACGTGGTAACGACGGGCAAAGGGCTGGAGGTTGCAGGTGAGGCGGGAGTGCTTACCTTTCTTGCGCAGGGATACCTACAAGATGTCGCCGAACCGTCCGGTTCCGCGCTGCTGGTATGTGGGCTGGCGACTCGCCATGCACACGATGCTACGCTCTTCGCCTGGCTCAAGCGCGCGGCGCCACGATTGCGACGCCTCGGCGCGGTCTGTGTTGGTGCATTCTTGCTCGCCAACGCCGGATTGCTGAACGGCAAGCGTGCGACTGCGCATTGGCGCTTTGGCAGCGAGCTTGCGAAGCGCTATCCTCGAATTAAGGTGGAATCCGCGCCACTCTGGATCAAAGACGGGAACATCTACACCTCCGCCGGCATCTCGGCCGGAATTGATCTCGCGCTCGCCTGGGTGGAGGAAGATTGTGGCAGTGCCATCGCGCACGCGGTGGCACGCGAGTTGGTGCTCTTCCTGCGGAGACCCGGAGGACAGCCCCAGCTCAGTATCTCGCTCGTCGCGCAGGCCTCCGAGATGCGCGCGCTGCAGGAGCTCCAGCTCTGGATCGCGGAGCACCCACAAAAGAAGTTTTCGGTCGCGGACTTGGCCGCCCGCGTCTCCATGAGTCAGCGCAACTTCGAGCGTGTCTTCAGTCGCGAGGTCGGCACTACGCCATCGCAATACGTCCTGTACGTCCGCGTAGAGGCCTGCCGCCGTATGCTCGAGCATAGCGACAAAGGATTCAAGCAGATCGCAGCTGCGGCCGGGTTCGGCAGCGCCGACTCGATGCGGCGTGTCTTCGTACGCCTCCTCGGGGTCACGCCGCAGCGCTATCGCGCGCAAGTCAGTAGAAACTAGCTCTCCCAGGCAGCAGACTCCAAGCCTTAAATCCTCAGGAACATCACAAACTTTGGGTAAACTGCTGGCATCACCGATTTCACTCACAACTGCGCTCTCAGACAGCCCATTGCGAGCACGTCACGGGCTAACAGGAGGCAATTCTTAAGTTAGCGCTTATGGGGTCGTCCCCAGGCGGGAATCTGGTGAGGACGAACTCCAGGGGCGTCTTATGGCAACCGGAAGTCCACCGTCACGTAGGTTTGGGCTTCAACGGCCTGGCCATTCAGCAGGTAGGGCTGGTAGCGCCACTGTTTGACGGCTTTATAGGCAGCCTGACCCAGGAGAAAGGAACCGCGAATTAGCTTTAGGTCGCGGATGGTGCCGTCGCGTGCGATCCATGCCTGGAGCACCACCGGCCCTTGCAATCCTGCCTTCAACGCCTGCTCCGGATAGTTGGGCGGAACCTTCTGCGTCAGCAGGGTCTGGGCAAGTTCTTCCGGCAGAGTTACGGGCTCGAACGAAGCCAGAAGCGACGAAGTCACCTTCGCAGAAACGTCGCGCAAGCTGGTGCCCTGAATCGGCACCTGCAAACTCGCGGGAATGTAGGTGGCGTTTTTTGCCACCAGCGCTGGTTGAGCATCGGCTGATGGCAGCTTAGGTGGATTCTGTACCGGTGCGGCCTGTTCAGACCCACTGACGCCCGGAGCTGGGGTGATCCGGATGTGCAGAGATCTTGGCCGCAAACGTGGTGAGGAAGAGTTGTCACCTTGTGCGAGTTGGGAGGGGGGAGGCGTTTCGTAATCGTTCCCGTCCAGCCAGGCGTGAGTCTTCTCTATAGCGCGCCCGTAGATCTTGGCCACAGCGGTAGTCACTGATTGATTCCGAAGAGGCTCGCTGAACACGTAACCGGCAGACAGCAGGGCCACACTCAAAGCTGTGGCCAGGAAGGGCCTGCTGTACCTGATTCGCGGCTTTGGCTCCTCAAACTCGTGCAGACTGGAAAACAGGGTTTGAATACGAAAGTGGGTAGAAAAGCTTTCGTCGAAGATCGCACTCGCCGGAACCAATGCGGCCGTGTGGGTAACTTTGTCACTCAGAGCCGGAGAGGGCAGTGGAGGGCGCGGCGGAGGCGCTGCAGGCCATTTCTCATGCAGCGGCCAAGACTTATTCTCTGCCTGCTGTGCCTCCGCCTCCTCGGCCGTCGGGAAGCCTAGTTTCGGCAGCCAGGTCTGCATATGCCGAAGGAACTCATCGCAAGTAAGTAAGACATACTTTGCCTTTTCCGGAATAATCGGTTTGCGCAGGACGCAGTGGGCGCCAGCTTCACGAGCTGCGGGGGCAGAGTCGGCGTCGACAACAGCGATAGTAAACGCGCCGCTGTTGGCCTTCAATTCTCGAGCCGTCTTAAGCAGGAACGCAGCCTCAAGCCCTTCTTGCCAATCGCAAACGATAATGTCGAAGCCTCGGCTGGTGATCTTTTCTACAGCAGCGAAGATCTCCGGGCAGTGTTCGACTTCCAGCTCAAGCTCGTGAAGAGTTTGGATCAGACCGCGCGAGGTCTCCTCGTCGGAGGAGAACAAGAGAGACAGCGGCGACATAGTAAAAAGGCTAGCTTCCGGCCATAGGGACAGCAAGTTACGAACTGCCGCGATGGGCGCGGCATTCGGCCAAGTAACCGGATAGACGGTTACCTGGCCTTTGGGACGAGATCAGTGGGGAGGCGGGTGCCCCACCTTGGCGTCTTGTGCAAAGGTGCGATTCCACAGAGCCCGCAACCGCTGGGGTTCTTCTCTTTTTTTCGCTCTGCGCCCTAATCAGAAGAAAGAGTCCTTACGCCTTAAGCCCTAACCTGTGCAGCAGCAGCGCAAACCGTGGATCGCCACGAAGCGGATCTGCCAGCGGTTCGGTGGGCAGGTACACCAGATACTCGCAACGTTCGTCGAAGGCTTTATCCAGCCAGCGGAAGGCTTCGTCCTTTTCTTTGAGGCCGGTATAAATCAATGCGACATAAACGCTCGGTACGTATCTCGTGGTGCTCATTGCCTCGAGCTTTGCAACTATTGCCTGGGCCTTCGCCTTCTCGCCGGAAACAGCATAGTCATGCGCAATCAGTGCGAGAAGGACAGGATCGTCGGGGACGGAGCCCAGGATTTTTTGAAAGGCTTGCGAGGCCTCCGCATACATTTGCTTCTGCTCGTAAGCGCGACCCAGATTGATTAGCGCTACGGCGTAACTTTTGTCCAAGACCAGTGACTTCTGGTTCTGAGCAATGGTTAGGTCAAATTTTCTGGCCTGGTAGTAGGCCTCGCCCAGCGCCGAGTTGAGGAGCGGAGACGCCGGCTCCAACTCCTGGGCCTGCTTTCGCTCGGTGATGGCTTCGTCCAGCCGACCCATCGCAGTCAGGTAGTAACCGTAATATTGGTGGGCGGTAGCGTAGGTCGGGCGCAATTGCAGGGCGCGCTGGAACTCTTTTTCTGCCTGCGGGAAATTGCGGTAGTACACAAGCTCGGCGTAACCCAGCGAGACGTGCGCTTCGGCCAGGCCCCCGTCGATTTCGAGTGCCTTCCGAGCTGCGGCTTCAGCCTTCGGGAATGCCTCGCGTGGAGGCAAAGCAGTATAAGGCGCAGAACCCAGCAGAGAATAGCAATCCGCCAGCCCGGCATAGGATGGGGCATAGCCGGGATCGGTCTGAATTGCCTGCTGAAAGTATGTGATCGCGTTGGTGAGACTTTCGGTGGTGCGCCGGTTCCAAAGATAACGCCCAGTCAGGTAAGCCTCGTATGCTGCCTGATTTACCTGGTGCGCGGGGCCGAGGTGTTGCGGCAGTTCGTTGAGGACATTCTTTACGATGTCACCAGTAACTTGAATCTGAGCGGGAATGATTTCCTGTGGATCCTGCAGGTCGGGTTCATATCGGCCACCTCCAACGCTGGTTCGGTCCTTTACCAGCGCGAGCTGATAGGTAATTACCAATCTTTGCCCCTCGCGCCGGGTGCTTCCCTCCAGGATGTAGTGCGCTTTGAATTTCTTGCCGATCTGTTCGAACGGCAAAGCGGCATCCGCCGGGGTCAACTCGATTACCGCCAGCCGCTCGGGATGGAGTTGGCTCAAGCGGGTGAACATCTCCTCGGTGAGCCCGTCAGCGATGCGTTGGTCCTCAGGACCACCATTCAGGTTCTTGAAAGGCAACACCACCAGCCTGACCCGCGACGGCCAAAACATGTCTCGGGCGTAGCGCCAGGCGAAGGGCAGGCTAACCACGGCAAGACTCGCCGCGAGCAGCACCAGTAATCGTCGCCGACGGGATAGGTTAATGGTCTTAGGGTGGACGGTAGTCGAGTCAGATTCAACCGTAGGTAAAGAATTCGCATGGGCCCCTTCCCCCTCACCTTCAATCCTGATATCGCGGATTTGGGTTTCACGTTCCCTCCACCAGGCATCGATCTCCGACTTGTAGGCGAATACGGCCGCCTGCTTGTCGCGCGAGAGACGCCGTACGGGCAGGCCCAGTTTTTTTTCCCAGCGCTGAACCGTACGGACTTCCCGCTTCAGATAGACTGCGATCTCCTTCCAGGAATCGAGCACATCGGCTCGTGGCTCCTCGATCTCCGATCGCGACCGCTGACTTTCCGTCATCCCAATCTCGTGGGCAGTAGCCCCAGTATCGCGCAGAGTCTAGTCCGGTTGCACCTCGGAAGCAACGATTGGAAGCCACAACTGTCTGATTTGCTATGCCATGACGTAGAATGTCGGTCTTTGTCGCTTGCCATTTAAGGTGGGCGCTGTCTTTAATCGTGAATGGCCGGTTCGGGAGCTTTGCAAGATATGGTTGCCACGCTTCACTTTCTCATTGCTTTTGGGCTGGGCGCATTCTTCTTAAGCTGGTATCATGGGCCCCTAACAGCCACGATTCATGATTTGGTCCCGTCTCGCGGATATGCGACCGCGCTGGGATTTTATTATTTGTTTGTGAATCTATTGTCCATGGCTATGGCTCCATCGTGATCGGCCGCTTCGCAGACTGTTACGGTCTGTTTATTACCATGCGCATTCCGAAGGAAGAACACCGGCATTCCTTGGCGCCTGTGGTTGAAATGACTATGGAGGTCTCCAGTGCCTAGAATAGAAATCCTTGCCGGTCAGCGAGGATTATCGTTCTCGGCGTTCGGTCGTTCATGCGATCCCTCAACTTTTGCTCAGTCTCTTGGCTGAGAAGGAGATTAAAGACATGGCACAGTTGGCCACCATCGCCCCTTACACGGCTTACAAGCCACGGCCTTTCACCCGCGATCAAAGGGAAAAGACAACTATCCTCTACGGGGGTCTTACCTGGAAGCACGAGCGTCTGATGCAAGGGGTGCTGCGCAATCTTAAATACAACGCTGAACCGCTCCCGAATATTGCGCGTGACGACTTGGATGCGGGCAAGGAACTGATCGATACTGGCGCTTGCTGCCCGACTATTTTCACCACTGGCAGCCTAGTGAACTTCCTCAAGAAAGAAGTAGCGGCGCATGGCAAAGAGCAGGTTAACGAAAAGTTTATCTATCTCACGGCCGGCGCTTGTGGCCCCTGCCGCTTTGGCCAATACCACGAGTCTTACACCATGGCCCTGGATGGCCTCGGTCTACGCGATTTCCGTCTCTTTCTTCTCGCCCAGGATGAATTGGATCAGGGAGAGGGCAACGGCGGCGGTCTGGAGATCAACATGCCAATGAGCCTCGGTCTAATCTGGTCGATCCTCTGCGGGGACCTCTTGGTCGACCTTGAATACATGACGCGGCCCTATGAGGTGAATCCGGGGCAAACCGATGCTGTGCTGAAAGAAAGTGTCGAGTATCTGTATGAGGTCTTTCTCCACCGCCCGAACCGTGGGAAGAAGTACGGAACGCTGGCCTGGCATCTGATGAGCAACTACTTCACGAAAGCCCTGCGCGAGGTTCGCAAGAAGTGGGATGCCATCGAAGTCGACCACCTGCGGGTAAAAGCCAAAGTGAAAGTGACCGGAGAATTTTGGCTACAAACCCACGAAGGAGACGGCAATTACAACATCAAGCGCTGGCTGGAACAGGAACAGTCGGAAGTTGTGCCTCCGCCGGTTGCAGTGTGGCTGCATTACCTGTTGCATCCTGAGATCCGCAAGCTTGAGCACCGCAACTCGAAATCGAAGCATCCGGAGTTGCAGCAAGTAGCACTGAAAGGGTTGGAGAAAATCTATCGTGGGACCTACAACCGCTTCCGCAAAGCTCTAGCCAACCTTCCCAATGAGCTACCGGATCAGGTGGAACTCAAGCAACTGGCGGAGCCGTTCTACCACTTCGAACTGCGGGGCGGAGAAGGCCACATGCTGATCGGAAAGGCGCTGCACACTTATCACCACAAGAAAGCGCACATGATTTGTGAGCTTTCGCCCTATTCCTGCATGCCCAATACCATGTCGATTGGTTCGATGGCGAATGTGCTGGGAAAGTATCCGGATTTACTCTACGCCCCAATCGAAGTGAAGGGCGACGCCGAGGTCCACGCCTTGTCTCGTTGCCAAATGATCTTGACCGAGGCGAAAAAACGAGCGCAGGCGGAATTCGAAGACGTCATGAACAAAACCGGACTCACGGTCGAGGCCGTCCGGAAGTACGAAGCCCAGCATCCTGAGGTAAAGCGCGCTACGTATAAGGTTCCTCATCTCGGCTATGCCGGAATGGCTTCGAACTACGTCACGCACCTGGCTCGCAACTGCGGAGTGGCAAGAGCTTAACAGCGAAGATAAGCGAACCAAAAATCGGAAAGAGGCTAACTCAAATATGGCCACTGACGGTCTGGTCCAGATTCAACCGCTGGAAGGCTCCTTCTCTGCGCAGTCGAATGCCCCGCGGGAGGCTCCTATTCACGCGAGCGGCTCAAAGCTATGTGGCATTGACGTGGGAAGCACCACCTGCAAGTACGTAATTGCCTCCGATAGCGGTGAAGTGCTGGCGAAGGCCTATGAGCGCCACAATACCAAGCAGGCGGAAAAGATTCTGGACTTTTTGGGCCGCCTGGAGAGCGACGATGGCCTCACGCCGGAGCGCGACCGCATTTTTTTTACCGGGTCGGGAGCAGGATTGATCGCGCCCCTCGTCGGAGGGAAAGTTATTCAGGAAGTTGTAGCGGTAGCTGCATCCGTGGAAAGGCTCCACCCTTCAGTGCACTTCGTCAGCGAAATCGGTGGCGAGGACATGAAGACGATCTTCTTCACTGGAAATACCGGCAGCAAGAGCAAGCAAGTCTTGATGCAAAGCGCGTGTTCGGGAGGCACAGGCACGTTCATCGAAAAGACTGCGCGCAAGCTGGAAATCGCAACTGAGCAACTCGCGAAAATGCGTTATACCGGACACACCCTGCACAAGATCAGCAGCAAGTGTGGCATTTTCGCTGAGGCGGACGCCAATACTTTGCTGAAGGCCGGGGTAACAGTCGATGAAATCATCGCTTCTTTGTTCGAAGCGGTGGTCTACCAGAACCTGGCAACTCTAACCCGCGGTAACACTCCAATTCCGGAAATCTTACTTCTGGGTGGCCCCAATCTTTTCTTTACTGGTCTGCAGGAGGCCTGGCGTCATCACCTGACCAAGCTGTGGAAAGAACGGAAAGTTGAGATGCCGGAGGGCAAGGATCCTGAATCCCTGATATGCGTGCCCGATAACGCTCTTTATTATGCGGCCCAGGGCTGCGTTGAAGTGGCTTTGGGTGAGCCTCTCACAACTGGCGTGTATTTGGGAGCTAAAAAGCTCCACTGGTGGATTGAAGAAGGCCAGCACGAAGAAAAAAAGAAAGCCGGACGTGGCGGACTTTGGAAGGACATTGAGGAACTTGAGTCGTTCAAGGCACGCTATGGTGGAAACGGAAACGGCCACGGCAATGGGAAAGACACCGCTAAAGGACACTCAAATGGCAATGGCAACGGAAACCACGCCACGCCGGTGCCATCCCAGGTTGCTTCACCTGCGCATCTCGGCCCCGTCTCCGTAGGGTGTGACTTCGGATCCACGACCGCGAAAGCAGTTTGCCTCTCGCCGCAAAAGGAGTTGCTCTTCTCCTGCTACGCGCTCAGCAAAGGCAATCCGATCGAGGATGCCAAGTCATTGTTCCGGCAGATTCGAGCTGCGGTAGGGGATGGAGAAATCCTCGGTCTGGCGATTACGGGATACGGAAAAGACTTACTGAAAGACATTCTCGGCGCCGATTGTCCGGTAGTCGAGACCATTGCTCACGCCACTGCCGGTCTGCATTATTTTCCGGACGCGGATTGCATCTGTGACGTCGGAGGCGTGGACGTTAAGATCATGATCCTGAACAACGGCGCGGTGACTGATTTCCGGCTCAATTCTCAATGCTCATCCGGGAACGGCGCGTTCCTTCAGGGCGTGGCTGAGCGCTTCAACATCCCGATGAATGAGATGGCGGACGGAGCATTTCGCGCCACTGCCATGCCCCAGCTTTCCATGGGATGTGGCGTCTTTCTGCAGAGCGACATCGTGAATCAGCAGCGCAAGGGCTGGCAGGCGGACGAAATTCTTGCTGCTCTGTGCGCGATTTTGCCACTCAACGTTTGGATCTACGCCGGAGGCTTGAACAACCTCAAGTCGGTTGGAAGGAAGTACATTCTGCAAGGTGGAACCCACAAGAATCTCGCAGTAGTGAAAACTCAGGTGGATTTCATCCTGTCCAAGATTCCAGAGGCCGAGGTGGTGGTGCATCCTTACTCTGGCGAAGCGGGGGCGATTGGGGCTGCGATCGTTGCCTTGGACTGGGCGGAAAAGGGCGGCCGGACCGCGTTTCGCGGCTTCGATTCCATTGAAAACCTCACCTACAAGACGGCAACTTCTACCGATACCGTCTGTCACTGGTGCCCGGTGAATTGCCAGCGCAGCTTCATCGACGTGGAGTTGTTCGGCGGCAAGGGACGCGAATGGAGCAAAGTGCCACTCAGCACGGGATGGGAACGGGTGATTGTGAACAACTCCTGCCCTAAGGGTTTGGTTGAAGATCTCAACGAAATGAAAGTTATCAAAGCCGGAATCGAGAAGACAAAAAATGCGTTTCCTAACGTTGCCGACATGGTTCGCAAAGAAGCATTCCGTCGCGTCTCCGGTTAAGGTCAAAGACCGTTCCCAGTTGCGCGTCGGAATTCCGAAAGTGCTGAACATCTGGACGACCGCCCAATTCTGGGTGGGTTTCCTGAAGGCGCTTGGAGTGTCCTCGGAAAACATCATCTTCAGTTCCGATACTTCTGAAGAGCAGGGCCGCGAATTTGGCAAGGGTCGTGGGACGGTGGATTGCTGCTACCCGGTGAAATGCATCAGTGGTCACTATGGTGAATTGATCTTCGGACAGAAAAAGAAAATCAACGTTCTGTTCAGCCCGATGATTCACACTCTACCTTCTCTTCTGCACGGGCACGTGGTGGATACCATAACCTGCACGCGGGTGATGGCGGGCCCCGAGAGTATCAAAGCTGGTTTCATGAAGGAGCGCGACATTTTCGCGGAAAACGGAATCGTCTATGCGTCGCCGTTTGTAAGTCTCGGCGACCGCCATATGGTCCTCGATCAAGTGCATAACTCGCTGAAAGATGTGTTCGATCTGGACTTGGAAGAGACGAAACTAGCTGTCCAGGCGGGATTTGAGGCGCTCGACAATTTCACGGCCAGGGCCCGGCAACAGAGCCGCGATATTCTGAATTGGTGCGCGCAGAATCAGAAGCCATGCATTCTCGTGCTGGCCCGGCCCTATCACATGGACACCGGAATTGGTCACGAGATCGAGGCTGAACTACAGGCCCACGGTTTCCCGATTTTGTGGTTGCAGTATCTTCCCGGGGAAGATGACTTGATGAACTGGCTCTTCGAGGAGGATCTGAAGGGCGGCCGCATCAAGAGTCCGTTTGATATTTCTGACGTCTGGACGTCCTCTTACAGCAGCAACACGAATGAGATCATGTGGGGCGCCAAGTTCGCGACACGCTGCCCCTGGATTACCTGCGTAATCCGGCTTTCCAGCTACGAGTGCGGAATGGATCAACCCACCTACACGCCCACGCAGAGGATTGTCGAGGCCTCGCGGACTCTCTTCTTCAAGTTTGGGGATCTCGATTCCACCAAGCCCGCTGGTAGCATAAAGATTCGGGTTGAGACCGTAGTGCACTATATGGCCAAGTATTCGCAGGAGATCATGCGATCGAAACTGGCCCGGCTGTCTCCTAATTGTCCTTTGGGTCCGCTTCCGCGGCCTGCTGAATCCATGCCGCATGTCGAGGTTCCAACCCGCAATCCCACACTAACCGACCCTTCAGCCGTGTCTGTGGTCCAGTAACATAATCGCACGTCAAGGGTACAATTTTTCAGCAGAGTGCAACAAGTTGCACCAATGCCGCGTCCAGCAAGGACTTTGAGCACGAATTCGATTGCCTTTGAGCTCTTTCTGATGGTACAAAGAGAACCGCATCCGGGCTTTGTTCGACAGGCGTGAACAGATCGGCCCGGACGCGTCCTCCCCACTTATCCCCCTCAGTTGCAATGCGATCGCTGCCCTGCCCAGTTTTGTGGACTGCGAATGAATTGGACCGTGTTTTGCCTGGTGACGATGGTCTTGAATGGCGCCTTCGCCTTGGGCCAAGCGAACGCTCACAATTGTGTCGCGGAACACTACAAAGTTATGGCTTTGCCATTCTCGCCCTCACACATCAGTGACAGCGGGCAGATCGCGGGTACAACGTCACGAAGACGGGCTGCGTTGTGGAGCGAAAGCGCGGGGCTAGAGGAGGTGGCACTTCCCACCGGCTTCTCGAAAGCTGAGGGTATCAGCGTCAATCGGGCGGGCGATTTGGTTGGGGTTGCCACGAATGCGGACTCGAGCAAACGCCAGGCTTTTAGGTATCGCAAGGGCCAACTTAGTTTGCTGCCGGGCGGCCAATCGAAGCCGTTGGCGATTAACGACGTTGGCGAGATCGTAGGCGAATCTGTGCTTGCCGCTACGGGTAGGAGTGGGCCAGTTCTCTGGAGAAAGCAGAGCGCGGTCGATCTGGCCGCCTGTTGTGGAGGCACCGCGACCGGGATTAACAATCGGGGCAAGGTCATCGGCGATGTTTACGACCGAACCGGAAGTTATCAACCTTTTCTTTGGGACAAAGCCACGGGGATGCATCCGATCAAAGCTAGCGGCGAGGGCACTGCGT
Source organism: uncultured Acidobacteriota bacterium (assembly GCA_963696025.1). Lineage (GTDB taxonomy): Bacteria > Acidobacteriota > Terriglobia > Terriglobales > Acidobacteriaceae > JABCYV01. The sequence continues at coordinate 201,057 of CAVOII010000005.1, read as the reverse complement.
CGGTTGCGATCAACGATGCTGGCCACGTAGTCATTGAGTCATTCCCGCATGCCTTGCTTTATGCGGATGGAAAGCTTGTGTCGTTGGAACTCTCCGCGAAATATCCCAGCCATGCCAAAGCCATCAACAACTGCGACATCGTCGTCGGAGCTTTTGGCCCTTTCTCCGACGCCTTCCGGGCCTTTCTTTGGGGAAAAACTATTGGGTTCCGCGATCTGAATACTCTAATCGCCGATCCCGGCTGGAAGCTGGAAATGGCAACCAGTATTAACAACCGAGGGGAAATCGTCGGCTACGGTGATCATGGGAAGGACGAGGATGCGGGTTTTCTGCTGATTCCGGAATAAGACATGGTGGAGTGCAAGCACGGCGCAGGAACCGAATTTGGGAAAAATGATTTCACAAGCTTTTAATTTGTTTTGCGATGCGATTCGTAATATAAGCGTTCACAATTTTGAGGACTCTCAATGAATATGAAAGACGTCTTTAAATCGGCTACTGCATCCCTGCTGTTCACTCTGGGCTTGTTGTCGAGTGCTTTGCTGGGTCAGGTGAACGTTATCACCTATCACAACGACAACAGCCGAACCGGTCAAAACCTGCAGGAAACTATTCTCACGCCGGCTAATGTGAACAAGAATTCTTTTGGGAAACTTTTTTACTATCCAGTTGCGGGCTACATTTACGCGCAACCTTTGTACTTGGCGAATGTCAACATTCCAGGCAAAGGTGTTCACAACGTCGTGTTTGTAGCCACTGAACGCGATATTGTGTATGCCTTCGACGCCGACAGCAATTCCGGCGCCAACGCGAGCCCATTATGGGTGGCGAATTTCACGAATCCTACAAAAGGCATCACTGCAGTTTCCAGCACTGAAATCGGGTGCACTGACCTGGTCCCATTCATCGGCATCACCAGCACGCCAGTAATCGATACCACCACAAGTACGATTTACGTCCTGGCCAAAACCAAAGAGAAAGGGCAGTTCGTGCAACGCTTGCACGCTCTGGATGTGACCACGGGGGTGGAAAAATTCGGCGGTCCGCAGGAGATCAAGGCTCAAGTTAAAGGGAGCGGAGACGGCGGTACGACAGTTACCTTCGATCCTCGCATGGAAGCGCAGCGGCCAGGACTTCTGCTGCAGAATGGTCGAGTTCTGATCGGCTGGGCGTCGCACTGCGACATCCCAGTTTATTACGGCTGGATTATGGCCTATGACGCCGGCACGTTGGCGCAGGTAGGGGTGTGGAACGCAACTCCCAACGCAGGATACGGAGGAATTTGGCAGAGCGGCGGCGGACTTGCCGGTGATGTGAACTTCAACACCTTTTTTGCGACTGGCAACGGTGCGTTTGACGTCGGCCCGAAGGGCGGCAATGGATCCGATTATGGCGATAGCATCATAAAGCTCAGTCCCCCGAGCGGGGGCTCGTTCACGGTCGCCGATTATTTCACTCCTGACAACCAGTCGACCCTCGATGGTGGCGATATCGATCAGGGCTCGGGGGGCCCGGTGCTTCTCCCCGACCAAACGGTGGGTGCGCCACACCTGCACTTGCTGGCACAGTCCGGTAAAGACGGTACGCTCTATTTGATCAATCGCGATGCTATGGGGAAGTACAATCCCAACAGCAATAATGCCGCCGTGCAAAGCATTCCCGGCTCCAATGGAGGCACGTGGAGTTCGCCGGCCTGGTGGAACAATACCCTCTATGTTGGCGGCCAATTGGATAACTTGAAGGCCTTTTCGTTTGATGTGAGCACGGGAAAGTTTATCGCGTCACCGAGTTCCCAGACTTCGACCTTCTTTAATTTTCCGGGACCCACACCGTCCATTTCGGCTAATGGCAACTCGAATGCGATCCTCTGGGCCATTGAGGCACGACCGATTAATGCGAACCTATATGCGGTTCTTCACGCCTATGACGCGACCAATCTGGCTACAGAACTATTCAACTCTACGCAGGGCAGGGGGAATGGCGCGGGAGCAGCGGTGAAGTTCGCTGTCCCCACCATCGCAAACGGTAAGGTTTATGTAGGGACTGTGAACAGGCTCGAGGTTTACGGTTTGCGTTAGAAGGATCGGGGAGTATATGCCCGACCTGAGCTACTCAGCCTACAGGTGGACGGCGATCAGCACGGGGGCGCCGATGCCCTCCAGTAAAGGATTCGTGTCGGCTTAGCGCTTCTACCGCCGGAAGCAAATCGCGTGCAGCGCTAGACTTGACCACATAACCACGACCGCCTGCCGCGATCGCCTCGCGCATCATCCGGGGAGAATCGTGCTGCGTGAGAAACAGGTTTCTTCGGGAGACGATCCACGCCGCGGGATTGCGTTAGTTGAGTGGCGCTGGCAGCCGTCCGCGGTCTTCTTCGACAGAATTCTTCCGGAGGCGTGCATTTTATGTACTATGGTGTTGCATCTTGTGAATACGAATAATGTCTCCTCATCAGAAAGCGCAACTGGCCTTTGCATCGGCCGTGATCCTGCTTATGCTCAGCGGGCTCGCTGCGTACATGACAATTGTTCGGTTGCTCGAAAGCGAGAAATGGGTCATTCACACGCACCAGGTTAGAGCCGCCTTAGGCGACGTAGACTCGACGTGGGCGCGAGCCGGACGGGCGCGACAAGCTTATAGGGCGACGGGAAGTGAGTCGCGCGCCGAGGATTTCGAAGCTGCTGAGGCTGAAGTTCCCGAAAAATTACAGTATCTGAGAGAATTGACCAAGGACAACCCGCGACAGCAGGAACTTGTCACTCGGCTTGGGGACGCCATAAGTGAGAGCCTGGATCTGGCTCGGCGGGCAAATCAGCTCAAGAAAACTTCTCCACAGGATGAATCGGGACAGGACGAATTAACCCGTAAGGGCCTTCCAGTTGCATCAGAAATCACTTCCATCATGCAGCAGATGCGCGATGAGGAACAGCGCTTGTTAGCGACGCGAGTAAAGGTTTCCGACCTGCTGTTTGTCCTGGCCGTGACAATATTGACAGCGACGTTTGTGCTCGCGGTGGTGCTTTTCGCCATTAACTACCGGTTCCTTTCCGCCGAACTCAGGGCGCGTGAACAGGCAGAACGAACGGCACGTGACCGCGAAGAATCATTGCGCCGCCTTACCGTGCGTTTGTTGCGATTGCAAGACGAGGAACGGCGGAAGTTCTCCCGTGAACTTCATGACAGTCTTGGGCAGTATCTGGTGGGCGTGAAGATGAACCTGGACATGCTGGCAAGTACCCGGCCTACCGATGAACTGCTGACCGGAGCAATTCACCTGCTGAATCAGTCTATAGCTGAAACCCGGACGATTTCGCATTTGTTACACCCTCCGCTTCTGGATGAAGCTGGGTTTGCGTCCGCGGCGCAGTGGTATGTGCAGGGCTTCGGGCAACGCAGCGGCGTCGACGTCCGGCTGGAAATTCCGGACGATATGGGCCGTCTGCCCAAACCTATAGAGCTTGGGCTCTTTCGGGTCCTGCAAGAGAGTTTGACCAATATTCACCGCCATTCAAAGAGCCCGGAAGCTGAGATTGAGGTGAAGATCTTCCCAGGCAGGGTCGTTCTCAACGTCAGGGACTACGGAAAGGGTATCCCGGACGAGTTGCTAGAGGGTTTTCGAACCAAGGGAACAAAATCTGGTGTGGGCCTCGCCGGAATGCAAGAGCGCATTCGCGACATCGGGGGCCGGCTTGATATCGAATCGAGTGAGGCAGGTACGCTGATCACCGCGGTCATGCCGCTGTCGGAAGTAAGATCGGAAGACGTTTCGGCCGCTGACTGACTCAGCCTTTTGGCGGCAGGAATTCGAGCAAGACGAAGTTGAGCGTCCGTTCTTCTTTTTTCACGCCTCCGCGGTGACCGCTAGGCCACGCCTTCGCGCTTTGGCTCCCCCGTACCTGTCGGCCTTGGGATCGGTCAGAGGACGAATACTGTACCTGCTGGTCCGGCGAGTGCGCGGTCCGGCTATGCTCATGAAGTTCGCGATCAGAATTGAAAAGGTTGATTGCAAACGCTTCAAGTTACCTGATCTGCTCGATTCGAACTCATTGTAGTCCCTCACTACGTATTTTCGTCCATCTGAGTAGCCGGCAGCCGCCCAAAACAAGGGCGCAGGCCCTGAAACTTAATCTCGCAACAGTCCATGCAGACGCCAGATGTTTTGAACATCAGGCAGAAACCATAGATTGAGAAAGAGCTTGCGACAACGGTTGATAATCGATATGCCAGCGGGATGACGGACGGTGGGGCCCCTCCTCACCTCGTTTCAGAAAACTTGCACAATGCCATTTCTTACAGCGTACAGGGTCAAGTCAGCGACCGAATGTAGATCCAGTTTTCGCATAACGTTGGTTCGATGGGTCTCGGCGGTCTTCACGCTGAGATTCAGAGTCACGGCTACTTCCTTACTTGTTTTTCCTTCGGCGACGAGCTGTACTACTTCCCGCTCACGCGGAGTGAGGCAATCGCGCGTAAATTTGTCTTTCTCCTCATCCCGACTGAGATACCCTTCGAGTACCATCTGGGCGACCTGAGAAGTAAAGAAAGTCTGGTTGCGTTGAACCGCTTCGACGGCTGTCACCAAGTCGCGTCCCGCGTCCGACTTCAGCAGGAAACCGCGCGCTCCGGCGGCCAGTATTTCCCTGACTACTTGGTGAGAGTGGTGCATGGTTAAAATGAGGATGCGCGCATACGAATCGTTTGCCAGAATTTGCCGTGCCGCATCCAATCCGTTAAGGTTGGGCATTCCAATATCAAGCAAAACGAGATCGGGCTTCAGTTGTTCGGCAAGTTCAACCGCCTCGCGGCCGTCCTGAGCCTCTCCCGCGACTTCCCATCCTGTGTGGCTTTCCACCAGGGCGCGGATCCCGCGCCTTACTACTTCATGATCATCGGCTATGAGAATCCGGAAGTTGTTCACGGCCGCCTCCAGCCTAAAGGTTGAGCCCAGTCTTCGCTGCTCGGAAATGTAGCATGTGTGATCCAGCAACAAGTGTGCCAAACCAGCCCGGCTGGAAGCCACTGATTCCTTGGTGCTTGAGTGGGTTAGTGTGGAGTCCGCCCGTGTAATTTTTTCGGCGACAACAGTAACCGCGCAGCGTTGCCCTTGAAAATGAATGACTTAGCGTTTATTCGGAATGTGAGACAGGAAGAGACAAGAAACAACGACGAAAGAAAAAAGAAAAGAACAATGAAACGGGTGAAGGCTTAAGGTCTGGCTCTTCGACCTGGCCTTCACCAAAATCTCGCTGCTCTAACGCGTTCGTTTATTTCTATATCCGTCCTATCAGTACGAGGACGAGCACAATTACGAGCACCAAGCCCAGTCCTCCACTAGGGTAATATCCCCAACCGGAACTGTACGGCCATGTCGGCAGTGCACCGATGAGCAACAAAACGAGAATGATGAGCAAGATCGTCGACATGAACTAAATCCTCCCTTGATGCCGGTGATTTCGGTTGCTCGACTCCTATCTACTCTTGGAGACGGTCGAGTTATTCTCGATAGCAGGCGCCGGCTCGGTCATGCCGCCCTGCTCTCTTGCCTGACTAGAATATTTCCGGACTGCAGCCAAAAAGGGAGCACTCTCAGCCGGCGGCGGAACCTTACCGTTAAGGATGTCGGCAAAGTCGACCATTTTCCCGTACAAGATTCGAGTTTCATCCTTGTCCTGGGTGATGGCCGACCCGTTCAGATCGATTCCGGCGAACACGCCACGGGCGCGAGAGTAGGTCAATACTTCTGCCTTCATCTTCCAGTCCGTGTCAGCAGCGGCATCGCGGCCAACTGGCCCCGCGGCCGCAGAAGCATCTGCTCCCAGTTTGAACTTACTGGAAAGCAGGTGCTGCATTCCTTTATCGTTAGTGACCACCATAACTAGATCAACTGCCTGGCCGCCAAGTTGTAAACCCCAGCTGCCGCCGGTAATGGTGATCGGAGCCGGGGCACTCCAGCCCCTCTCCGTTCTGCACGTGGCAACGCCCTTCCCGTGGCTGCCTCCGATTCCAACCGCAATCTTAATCATCGAAGGTACGACTGCGATGCACTTTGAATCCCTCATTACCTTGTCAGGGATTGCTTTGTCGGGAGTTCCCATGATTTCGCTGAGTACGTTGCCAGCGGCTTCCAGCCGTTTGTCAATGTCGGATCTGTCTTTGTCTTTGTCGTCGGCCGCCCAGCTCATGCTTGCTAGAAGCACCATGGCACTGAGAGCCGCTAAGTATTTCCTCACCGCCGAACTTGTTGTTGATTTCATTTGGTTTCTCTTCATTCCTTTTTTTCTCCATTCTTTCAGTGCCCCATGCGAGCAACAGGAGCCTCTCTTTTCCGGCGAAACTGTAGGTGTATCTTTGGTGCTCCACCATCCAGTGCAGCCCCTAGACAGGGGGGAGATATCACTCAGGAGTTCTTCACGCGCCGGTCGCTGCCCATTGACTCATTGGTGACCGAGCCGGCACGGGGCCGGGAACAGCTATGGTGATTCGCGCAGTTGGCTGACTACGGGCGCGCAGACGAGCAGCCGCACTCGAGCCAGCCTGACGAGTACTCAGAAACTGCCGAATTCGCAGCTTCGCTTTATGCAGTTGCGATTTCGAGTTCCCCACCGAGCAATCAAGCAGTTCAGCGATTTCTCGATGCTCGTAGCCGTCGACCTCGTGAAGCAGGAAGATGGTGCGATACCCGTCGGGAAGTTCCTTGATTGCCTGGGTCAAGGAGATGCGGTCTGCAGAGCTGGCCAGACGCCCATCCCTGGTCCCATATTCTCGACGGACCAACTTGCCTTCGTGCTCGTAAGGCTGGTCCAAAGAAAGCTGGCGCAGGGTCTTTTTGCGGAAATGCATGAGCACTGTGTTAACTGCGATGCGATACAGCCAGGTGGACAACGCCGAGTCGCCACGAAATGTCGGCAGCTTGCGAAAGACCTGTAAAAAGGCATCTTGAGTGAGGTCTTCAGCCTCTGCTGCATTGTTGGTCATCCGCAAACACAAGGAATAAATTCGTACCTTGTGAGTGTGAAACAAAGCTGCAAACGCATCCGCATCACCTTGCTGGGCTCGTCTTATGACATCGAAATCCGTGAGATTGGTCTTGGCGTTCACTGGAGTCTCCTTTATCAGCAACTCACGCTTCTGACCGAAAGACTGTTCGCCATTCGCGCATGAGAAAGTTAGTTTCTTGGAGTGCAAATGGAAATCCGGCACAACCTGTATGGTTTTCGATATGTTGCTGTATTGTGCGAAAACGGGACGGACGATTCACGGAGACGATGTTCAGAGCTTAACCACGGCGATACTCCGGGCAGCATTTGTGGTAGCCGCGCTTCCCAGGGGGAAGGGTACTGAGAATTAAGCAAAACGGACTACGGAGAATCACCGCGAACAATACAGGATTGCGGTGATTGCCGTTCCGCGGTCAGCCACTTATGCTGGTTCAAGATTCTCCCCGTGTCCCCGCCTTGGCAGGCAGGAGCTGATTCGACTTCGAGTCGGCTCCTGCTTCGCGTCCTCTTCGGGAAAGCCGCAGACGTAGGCGAAATCAATCGTGGGACTACAGGGTCAACCGGATCGCTGGGTGATTGCTGGGGGACTATCCTCATCCCAGTCGAATTATAGAGTTAACTTGAGAGGAGGCAGATATGCTCTACTGGGCACTGATGTTCTTGCTGGTCGCGATTGTGGCCGCCGTGTTTGGCTTCACTGGAATCGCGATAGCGGCGGCGAGTATTGCGAAACTGTTGTTTTTCATTTTCCTGTTGTTGTTTGTGATTACGTTCGCCACCCATTTGACGCGCGGACGCCAGTCGAGGATATAAAGGCTCTAGCCCGTAAATTTGGTGGCGGCGGTTGGACTCGAACCAACGACCTACGGATTATGAGACCGTCGCTCTAGCCACCTGAGCTACGCCGCCACATTGAAAAGCAAACCACTTAGATGATTGTTACTTCGCCTATATCGATTTTATCAGACCGAACTTCGGGGCGATGAACCCGTTCCTCCCGGCTGTGCACGTCAGTCGTCGCCAGCTTTGGCTGGAGACGAGTTGGGTTGCGACCGCATCGACCGTAGCCTGAATCTGGCTCTGCGGCATGTCGGGATTAAAGATGTAGACGTTGGGGGCCGAAGTTGGGCGAACTGGACGACTCTGAACAGAGTCGCTCGTGTGGTGGCGACGCCATCGGTGGCATGGGATGTGAACTACGAGACGGCCCCGGCGGGTACAGGTAACGCAAAGAATGCCGCCAGAAGAGCAGCAATCATCGCAAAACTGCTCAGAACAAGCAGGGTTATTCGCTTTGGATGACACCTGATTGTCTGCATACTAAAACTCTCTCGAACGTTTAGATGGATCTCACTTTTGACTTCAAAAACGGCACCGTTGTACGCCTAGTCACGTCCATAGGCTTCAGCCGCTCGCCCTGGAGCCGAACGCCGATAGCAGGTTGTTCTACCGTGGGAACGAACTGGCAGGTACAATAATTCGAGCAACCTCACTAACTCTCTAGTACTTAATATCGCGTGAATCATAATTGTTTGGGAGCAGTCGTAGTTCTTCTCGCCTTGACCGGGATCGCTTCGGCGCAGACGGCGAAGACTGACCAAAGTCAGCAGACCGATTTGCCCGATTCTGCCTCTTTTTCTATCAAGCCGTACCACTACATTACCGGCGGCCAGCGCGTGAAGTGGTTCGTAGACAGCACCGTAGGTCCTGAAACTTTGACGGTCGGTCTTTTCACCGCCAGCTTCGGTACTGCTCGGGACATGCCCCAAGAGTATGGCAGCTCGTGGGCGGGTTTTGGCAAGCGGTACGGCATGCGGCTTACTGGTGTTTCAACTGGTAATGCGATAGAAGCGGGATTGGGCGCGATCTGGAAAGAAGATCCCCGGTATTTTCCAGCCTACCACCAGCCCTTCAAGGGACGGCTGGAGAATGTTGTGATCATGACTTTCCTGGCTCACAATCGCAATGGCCAACTCACGCCTGCTTATGCGCGATATATTTCCACTCCAGGGAACAACTTCCTCTCTAACACCTGGCGGGCAGATAGCGAGGCCAATACGCGGAGCGCGTTACTTCGCACCGTGTGGGGATTTCTCGGACTCATGGGAAAAAACAGTTTTACCGAGTTCTGGCCAGATGTTCAAACTCATGTATTCCACGGTAAACACTGAACCGCAGGTGCCCCCGGGGATTCGCAGCTTGCCGTTTTGGAGCAAACGTCTCAATTGTAGCCTGTTGCAACTGGGCGGCAGAAAATTGACACTAGGACGGCATGAAAGCTATCGCTGTAATCCCGGCTCGTCTCGCCTCTACCCGCCTGCCACGGAAGATGTTGCGCGAGGTGGCTGGGCAGCTCCTGATTGGCCGAGTCTATCAAGCGGTACGATCTTCATCTTTACTTCATGATGTAATCATCGCCACCGATTCTGATGAAATTCTCGAAATCGGTGAGCGTAATGGCTGGAAAGTACAATTGACTTCCAGTGCGCACCGCAGCGGGACGGAACGCCTCCACGAAATCTCGCAGTCGATAGCGGCTGATGTTTATCTCAACATCCAGGGTGACGAACCGCTCGTCCGGCCGGAGCACGTCGCGGCGCTCCTTGATCTGATGAAAGATCTGCGTGTGCAGGTGGGGACACTGAGGACGCTGGCGCCTGCGGTAGACATTAACAATCCCAACGCGGTAAAAGTAGTCACTGACTCAGCCGGCCGCGCGCTTTACTTCTCCCGCGCCGCAATTCCCTACGAACGCGACGGGGCTGAATCAAGGTACTTCAAGCATCTCGGTTTTTATGCTTATCGCAAGCTGGCGCTTGACCGCTTTGTAGCGCTGCCGGAGTCGTCGCTTGAGCGCAGCGAGCGGTTGGAGCAATTGCGCTTTCTGGAAAACGGTATTGCGATCCACGTGGGTGAGACGTCATTCGATACCGTGGGAGTGGATACGGAAGAGGACCTGCAGCGGGTAGAGGAAATCCTTCGCCCGGCTAAACAAGTCCGCTAGCTGGCCGTCGCGCGCGCATTTTCTCCCAAGCTACAGCTGCCGCAACGCGCCGCGAAATTGCTGGATGCGAATGGAAAAACCATTCCACCCATTTGGAAGGGGAGCGCTCGGCCAGATTCTGCTTCGCCAGCTTGTTCATGGAAGAAATGAAAGGTTCGACCGTAGGGATCGAGCGAAACGCGTACCGGTCTGCCTGGCGCTCGTTGTAACGGGAATAAGCATTCAACGCCGGCAAGAGCAGAAACCCCAGAACAGTCGAGACCAGCGCCAGCAGAGGCAAATTTGCGAAGTCGGACAAGGTCTCAAATATGTGCATTCGGTCGACCGTATAGTGCAAGATCCAGTTGGCGGCCCAGAATCCCGCCAGCATTATCGCTGCCTGAACCGCGATGCTTTTGAGGATATGCCGATGCACGTGGTGGCCGAGTTCGTGCGCCAGCACGGCTTCAATTTCGTCGGCGGAATAGTTGTCGAGTAATGTGTCCGCGAGGATAATGCGCCGGGTACTGCCCAAGCCGGTTAAAGCGGCGTTCGCCTTCTTGCTCTTCTCCGAGAGCTTCCATCGATAGACTCCGCGCACTTGCGTACCAGCATGCTCGCTGAGCCTTACCAATCGAGCTTTCAGATCTTCATTTTTTAGCGGTTCGAACTTATAAAAAACGGGAAAAAGAACGACCGGCGCGAGCTGCGCCATCAGCACAAACAACGCCAAAAATGCCACCCACGCAATCAGCCACCAGTATTGCGGGGCCTGGCGAAGAATGAAGTACAACAACTCGGCGACGATCGCTGCAAAGACGAGGCCGACCAGGAATCCTTTGAACTCATCCCAAACCCAGGCACGCAACCTTTGATTGGATAACTGAAACCGGCGCTCCAGGCGGAACCCGTAGTAGTCGAGTCCAAGTCCAAGCAATTTAGCAGCGGTCATCAGCATCAACACATACAGAAATACGGCCAGGGTGTAGTGTTGAAAGGCAGCGCGATAAGCTAGATCGCGCAAGCTGGCACTCCATCCTGTCACCAACAAAGCGAGCAGCAGGACCAGTCCCAAGCCAAAGTCGCTAGCGCCCAGCCAGCGCTTCACACGGTTATAGCGTCGAGCATCTGGCGAGTCTGTTGGAACCGAAATGGTAGCGGTTGCGCTCATTCAGAATCTTTTAATTATCGTATTGCTAAATGCAAAACGCGAGGCCCTGGAAGTACAGTGGCCAGTCGTGAGTTACGAGTAATTAGATGCGCGTCTGTCCTCCAGGACGCTTTGGCTTCCCCTAGCCGTTGACGAATGTCTCAGCGCTGGCCAGTATTTCATTTACCAGTTCCGGCGACGCCGCCTCGGAATAGACCCGTAGCAACGGCTCAGTGCCAGAGGCTCGGAACAAGACCCAAGGTTGCGCTCCGTTGCCATTAGTGGGCGCGTCGAGAAAAAACTTTATACCGTCGAGACCCTCTTTCCTTATGACGTTGTAGCTTCCAAGACGTTTGGTCCGCTCGGAGCGTGCCCGTTGGATTGCAGTCTGCTTCACTTCGTCAGGGATATGCAGGTCTCGGCGACCGTAATAGTGTGGTCCGTACTCGCGCTGCAGATCGCCTACGAGTTGGCCGAGCGGTTTGCCTTCTTCGGCCATTACATTCGCCAGCAGCAGCGAGTTGAGGATTCCGTCGCGTTCCGGCAGGAAACGTGAGTATCCGATACCACCAGATTCTTCACCGCCGATCAGAATCTCGTGCTTGCTCATCAGATCGGTCACGTATTTGAACCCTATGGGACATTCGTTCAATTTGCGTCCGTATTTGGCAGCGATGCGGTCCACCATGCCGGTAGTATTGAAGGCGCGCACAATTTCGCCAGGCCACTTCTTGCGCTCCAAAAGCCAGTTCGTAAGGATAGAAAAAATCTTGTGCGCGTCGACGAAGCTTCCATCTTCGGTCACTGCGCCAATGCGATCAGCATCGCCGTCGGTAGCTAGTCCGGCATGGCAGCTTTCTTTCACCACGGTTTGCCGGAGGAGAGCCAGGTTTGGTTCGATGGGCTCTGGATTGATTCCTGGGAATAGAGGATTCAATTCCTGGCGGATGGCAACATGCCGAATGCCGCGACTGGTGAAGATCTGACCCAGCACACCCCGGCCGGCGCCATACATCGCATCGATCGCAAACTTGAAGTTGGCTTTGGCGATGAGATCAACATCAGCAAATGCGCAGATGGCGGCGATGTACGGTTGCTTAAGGTCAACTTCGTCAATCGCAGCCTTCTCGCCGTCGGGCATCGCGCCGGCGCCGAGCGCCTCTTCAATCACCTGCATAATCGCTGGGGCGGCCGATCCGCCCAACTTGCTCTTGAACTTCATGCCATTCCAGTTCCACGGATTGTGACTGGACGTAATGACCACGCCACCCGCGGCTGGTCTATTCTTTACCGCATATGAAATTGCGGGGGTTGGGGTGTAGTCGTTGGCTAGCTGGACCGGAATTCCCGCCCCGGCCAGGACTTCGGCCGCTACCTGCGCAGCACGCGGGGAGGCAAAGCGAGTATCGTAGCCAACGATGAGGCCGCGCCGGGCATCTTCATGTTTCAGCACATAGGCGGCGATCGCGCCAGCCACACGGCGCACATTGTCGAAAGTAAAGTCATCAGCGATTACGCCGCGCCAGCCGTCGGTCCCAAACTTGATCATAAGCAGTCTTCGGTTGTCAGTCTTCAGTCGTCAGGCTCGAGATGCCCAGATTTTCCTGACGACTGACGACCAATGACTGACGACTTCCCTTCACACCAGCTTGTGCAGTTTTTTCTCGTCCAGATACTTCACGATTTTCCCGACATCCTGCGCACTTTCACGAGTGCTGATCAGTAGGGCATCTTCGGTTTCGACCACTACCAGATTATTCACGCCCACTGCAGCCACGAATTTTCCGGGCGCGTGGATGTAATTGCCCGCGGCGTGGAGAGTGAAAATACCAGCCCCAGAAATGCGGTTGCCGTCTGCCGACTGGCGCTTTCCCTCCTCATGTTCGTACAAGGAGGTCCATGACCCCAGGTCGTTCCACCCAAAATCAGCTGGCAGGCAGAAAATATTTGATCGCCGCTCTCCCTTGGCAGACCTCCGCTCCAGTACGGCATAGTCAATGCTTATGTTTTCGCATTTGGGATAAAGCCGCCGGAACGTCTCGGCGAATCTTCGCGCACCGAATGTTGCTGCAATCTGTTGAAGCACGATTGCCGTCTCCGGCAGGTGTTCCTTCAAAGCGTTGGCGAGCGTACGTGCACTCCACAAAAACATTCCACTGTTCCAGAAATAGTTCCCGGCCTTCAGAAATTCAGCGGCCCGATCGGCGTCAGGCTTCTCGGTGAAACGGCGAACTCTCAGCCTGTCATCGCTGTCGAGGCCGCTTTCAATATATCCATAACCGGTCTCGGCTCGCGTGGGGCGAACTCCCAGCACGACGATGTTTTCTCCTGCGCCGGCAATCTCGATGCCCTCCTCCAAAACTTGGCGATATCGTTTTTCATCTCCGATCACGTGGTCGGAGGGGAACATGCCGATGATCGCATCCGGATCGCTACGCAACAAAATGAATGCCGCCAGTCCGATAGCGGGTGCAGTATTGCGACCTACTGGTTCGGCAAGCACCTGAGACTTATTTAGTCGTGGGAGCTGGCGACCAATCTCGCTTCGCAGATCTTCATTAGTGATGACCCAAAATTGTTTGACTGGAGTGACCGGGAGCAGGCGGGCCACGGTCTGTTGGATCATGGTGTGCTTTCCATCCAGCGCCAGCAGTTGCTTGGGCCGGCGTTTGCGACTAAGCGGCCAGAAGCGCGTGCCACGCCCGCCGGCAAGAATCACGGGATAGAAATTCTTGTTAGTCACTGTGTCCGGGATTTCAGATTTGAGATTGACGATTTTAGATTTAAGAGCTAACGAAATCCGAATTCTGAAATCTGAAATGTTTTTTCTACATTCTTGTCGCCGGCTCTGGCAGCAATCCACCCGGCACCACTGACTTAAGGAATTCCACCGCCCACTGAGGGCACACTCGAAATTCGTTAACGCACGCCGGCACCACGACCGCGTCGCCTTTCGCCATGGTGACCGGCTCCCCACCACGGGCTTCGACTATGGCACATCCTTCGATTGCCACCATGATCTGAGGCGAATGTTTGCCGGATATATCCTGCGTACGGAACTCATGACGCTCTTTTAGTGTGAACATGTCAACCACGAAGAAAGGCGCGGCAATCAATTGCGCCTGCAGACTTCCGGCGCCATTGATGGGGGAGGGCCCCGGACGAATCACTTTTCCCGATGCTACTTTCTCCTTCACTGCGGCCAGTCCCTGTTTCAGATGCAACTCGCGAGGACGACCGTAGTCGTACAAGCGATAAGTCATGTCTGATTGTTGCTGAGTTTCCACCAGGATGGATCCTGCTCCCAGAGTGTGTACGGTTCCGGCAGCAACGTAAATCATTTCGCCGGGGTAAATGTTGATCCAGTTGAGCAGTTCCTCAGCGTGCTTCCCATGAATTGCTTGCTCCAACTGCGCTCGCGTGGCCCCTGCTTTAAGACCGAGTGCTATCTGCGCTCCCGGCTTGGCATGAGCCACATACCAGCATTCCGTTTTTCCCCAAGGCTGACCGACAAGTTGCGCGGCCTTGTCATCAGGATGTACCTGCACGGAAAGCTTATCTTGCGGAAACAGAAATTTCACCAGCAAAGGAAAGTGGCTAGGATCTCTGGCTGCGTCTCCGACCAATTCCCGCTCGTATCGTGAACTCAATTCTGCTAGGGACCGGCCGCGCAGCGGCCCATTCGCCACACGGCACTGGTCTCCCGTCAACCAGGCTTCGCCGATTTTCTCCTCAAACCGATGGTTGGGATAGATGGGCGACAGATCCAGCCCGCCCCACGGGCGGGGGTCGAACGCGGGCTGCATCAACAGTGGATACAGTTCGCTCATGGGGCGACGATGAAAAACATGATTGTCGCCCCGAGCAAAGCGAGGGACCTGGGTTCTTGCCTGCGCCCAGGCGGGGCAGCTATAAGCAAACCTAGATCACTCGCGGCGCTCGGGATGACAATTAACGAGAGTTACAAGGCGCCCAGGAACTTGCGCATGCGTTCCAGCCCGCGATCGAGTTCCGCCACCGACGTGGCATACGAAACCCGAATATGATCGCGGGTACCAAAGCCCTCGCCCGGTACCGTGGCCACGTGCGCTTCGCGCAGCAACTTTCCCGCAACGTCCGACGCCGACTTCGCTCCGCCTCGCCCGAAGAATGACGAAATGTTGGGATAGGCGTAGAAGGCGCCCTGCGGCAAAGTACACCGAATACCGGCGATGGAGCGAAGACCTTTGACCATGTGATCGCGTAACTGAATATACTCCAGTCGCATCTCCTCCACGCACTGCTGCGGACCTTTCAGGGCTGCGACTGCCGCCTTCTGCACGAACGAAGTCGGGTTCGACGTGGACTGACTTTGCAGTTTCTGCATGGCGCTGATGATCTGCGCCGGACCGAGCGCATAGCCCAACCGCCAGCCAGTCATGGCATAAGTCTTCGAAAGCGAGCCCACAATCACCAGGCGGTCGCGATATTCGCGCAACAATCCCACAGAAAAGCGCTGACCGCTGTAGTTCAAATATACATAGCATTCATCGGAAATCACCCAGATACCGCGCTGCGACGCCAGCCGCACCACCTCCGTCAAGTCCTCCGCTGACATGACAGCTCCCGACGGATTGGACGGCGAATTCAGGATGATGAGCTTGGTCCGAGGTGTGATCAGGCGCTCGATCATTTGCGCCGTAACCCGAAAACCTTGCGCTTCGTCAGACTCGAGCAACACGCAATTACCACCGGCATAGCGCACGATGTCCTTAAATGAAACCCAGTAGGGAACTGGAAGTATGACTTCATCGCCGTGTTCGACGAGGACTTGGATGGCGTTGAACAATGCGTGCTTGCCACCGACGGAGGCGATTGCCTCCTCACGGCGATAGTCGGAATTGAAATCAACCGCATGTCGCTGCACGATGGCATCTTTCAGCTCGGCGGTCCCGCCCACCGCCGTGTACTTCGTGAAATTGCCTTGAATTGCCGCAATCGCGGCATCCTTAATGTGTTGGGGCGTAGCGAAGTGGGGCTCGCCGGCACCGAAGTCAACGACGTCAATGCCTTGCTGACGCAACTTGTCGGCTTCGGCCACCACCGCCATGGTGGAGGAAGGTTCGATGCGGTTAATGCGCTCTGTGAGCTTTACTGCCGGGATCGCTTCCGTAACTGGAGTCATTCTTATTTTCCTATTCTTATTCTGCGCTCTCTTGCGTGCTCTAACTTGACCGCCGGGTCCAGTTTCTCTCTCAGCCTCTGTTCCACCATCGTTGGGACCAAATCTTTGATGGATCCTCCCAGTTGGGCGACTTCGCGCACCAGCCGCGAACTCAAATAAGAATACTGTTCTGCCGGCATCATAAACACCGTTTCGAGCTCGGGGTGCAACTTGCGATTCATAAGCGCCATCTGCAATTCGTATTCGTAGTCGCTGATGGCGCGAATACCGCGCAAGATCGCCTTGGCCCCCACCTTGAGCGCGTAATCGACAGTCAGGCCTTCGAATGTGTCAACCCGCACGTTGCGGAAACGCTCGGTCATCGCTTCCAGCATCAGGCGGCGCTCCCCCAGACTGAATAGCGGACTTTTCTCCGTATTCCGCAGGATCGCCACCACGAGTTCATCGAAGATTTCACTTCCTCTCTCGATCAAGTCGAGATGCCCATTGGTCAGCGGGTCAAACGAGCCAGGATAAATGGCGATAACTTGTTTCAATAGTCCTCTTTACAAATTGCAGGCGGCACCGGAGTGCACTCAAGGTAAATAGAGATTCTATGCGGCGCGTAAGGGGATGGCAATTATTGTTTGCGACGTATCGTTACTTCAAAGGGTTGTCACTTCGAGCAAAGCGAGGGGATCTGGGTTCTGTGTCGGTCGTATAACGACATGGTGGCAGCAGGCAAAAACCTAGATCCACCGCTTCGCTCGGGATGACAAGCTGTGAATCGCAACGGGATCGAGCACTTGCCATGCTGGGCGTGAATCGGAGTGTCTCTGGCTGGCCCACTCCCTGCTCAAATCATCCCAGTCCGGATTCTTCAACTCAATCAGCGCTACCCGCTTAGCACGAGTCCACGCCTTGACCGGTTCGGAGATTGAGTCCGAGGCCTCCGAAACAACCGAATCAATGATTCCTACCTTCTTGCCGCGGGCACCTTGGCGGGCTCAGGAGCCACACTGGGCATGGTCGTTATACGAGCTGTCGGCGGGTTTTGGGTTTGTGCCGGTGCAGCGGTCGCTGGAATTAGCCCCAGCTCTTTCCGCACCTCAGCTTCCAGCTTGGCGTAGATTTCTTTATTGTCTTTGAGGAACTGGCGGGCGTTCTCGCGACCCTGTCCAATGCGTTCGCCCTTGTAGCTGAACCAGGAACCCGACTTCTCCAGCAGATTGTGATTCACTGCGATATCGATCAGGTCGCCTTCGCGCGAGATGCCCTCGCCATACATGATGTCGAACTCAGCTTCGCGGAACGGCGCAGCGACTTTATTTTTTACCACCTTCACCTTGGTGCGCGATCCAGTCACGACATCGCCTTCCTTAATCGCGGCGATGCGGCGGATGTCCACGCGCACCGACGAATAAAATTTCAGCGCGCGTCCGCCAGTCGTGGTCTCCGGGTTTCCGAACATGACGCCGATTTTCTCTCTTATCTGATTGATGAAAATCAAACAGGTGCGGGACTTGGAGACGGTTCCAGTTAGCTTGCGGAGGGCTTGTGACATTAATCGCGCCTGCAATCCCATGTGGCTGTCGCCCATCTCGCCATCAAGTTCGGCTTTGGGCACGAGCGCCGCGACCGAGTCGACCACCAATACGTCGATAGCGCCAGAGCGCACCAGAGCCTCGGTGATCTCCAAAGCTTGCTCGCCATAGTCGGGCTGGGAAACCAGCAGATTGTCCACATCCACGCCGAGTTTCTTGGCGTAGCCAGGATCGAGCGCATGCTCGGCATCGACGAACGCCGCCATGCCGCCGGTCTTCTGGGCTTGAGCGATTACCTGCAAAGCGATTGTGGTCTTGCCAGAAGACTCAGGGCCGAAGATCTCGACCACGCGGCCCCGCGGGAAGCCGCCTACTCCCAAGGCAGCGTCGAATGAAATAGCACCTGTAGGAATTACCGCGATAGGAACGATGGCTTCTTTCGATCCCAGGCGCATGATCGAGCCCTTGCCAAACTGTTTTTCGATTTGCGCGAACGCCAGATCAATCGCCTTTGTCCGTTCGTCAGACATATGAATGCGGCTCCTTAGTTATGAATGGCTAATGGTGTTGAGGCGGATTATACACCGGTGCTGAAGCGAAGAAAAGGCGAATTGCTTCCGCAACCACCAGATTTTCAAGTCAATGTCCCAAAAACGGAACTCCATGGCCGCTATGCAACCAGGGTTTTTGGCGGCCAATCGAGGCAACAGAACACTCTGTGTCGCGCAGCGTGTTACTCTGACGTCAGCTGATTTTCTGCTTGGGGGAAGTCGGCAGATAGACTACAATCTTTACCCACCGGGACAACCCTGCTAGATATCGAGCGCAGCTGTGCGTCCTGAACCAAAAATCCCCACATCCGAAACAGTTAAGGAGAGTCTAGAAATATGAAGAAACTGCTCACGCTGTTATTTGCGGTTGCTCTGACCTTCTCGTTGTCGGCTGTCTCCTTCGCGCAGGATTCGACGGACAAGAAGGCTGACACCAAGAAGGAAGAAAAGGCCAATAAGAAGGCCAGCAAGAAGGCAGCCAAGAAGGAAAAGAAGGATGACAAGAAGAGCGACATGAAGTGAGTCTCCGGAATCTATGTCTCCGATTCCTACTAACGCCCCGGCGGTAGCCGGGGTTTTTCTTTGGTTCCCAACGCCGCAAACGGCTCACCGATTTTCACGCTTTGAGGTAGTCAACCCGTAGTAGAATTTTGCTCAGCCTTTTGGCAAGTAACAGTGCGAGCACCGCCAGGAGGTATCCATTTTCGGAGGATTTTGATGGGACAGTCTGGGAATTCGACTACGGCAACCGATTCGAGATTGGAGAATGGGCAACGTAAAGACCGAAACGTTTGGGTCCTGACGGCGTACGGAATCGCCGGCCTGACTCTGTTTGGGGTGCTGGTATATTATTTTTCGTGCTACATCACTCAATAAGCAAGCCCCGGGTGCGGGTCACCTGACCCCGCCGACAAACATGCTACAATGACCCGCGCTTAAACGTTTCTTCAGGTTAGCGAGCCCCGAGCGGATTCCCCGCAATTCTAAAGAGATGGACTGACTTCTGTGGCCCACGACTCCGCGAAGACCGCCACCGTCACCTACGCCGATGCCGGCGTAGACATCGACCGCGCGAGCCGCACCAAGAAGCGCATCAAGTACCTGGCTCACAAGACCTTCACTCGGGGAGTGCTCAGCGAAATCGGCGGCTTCGGCGGACTTTTTGCAATTAACAAAGAGAAGTGGCTAGATCCGGTGCTGGTATCGAGCGTTGATGGCGTGGGCACCAAGCTAAAGGTCGCCTTCGAGATGAAAGTCCATCACACCATCGGCGCGGACCTGGTAAACCATTGCGTCAATGACATCGCTGTACAGGGTGCCACTCCGCTGTTTTTCATGGACTACCTCGCCACCGGAGTGCTTGAGCCCGAAGTAGTAGAGAAAGTGGTCGAAGGACTGGCCGAAGCCTGCAAGCACAACGGATGCGCGCTGATTGGCGGCGAGACTGCGGAGATGCCCGGCTTCTATCCCGAGGGTGAATACGATCTGGCGGGCTTCATTGTCGGTGTCGCGGAACGAGAACGCATCATCACTGGAAAAACGGTCGAGGTGGGTGACGTCATCCTCGGTCTCGCCTCCAATGGCTTGCACACCAACGGCTACGCGCTTGCCCGCAAGGTGCTCTTTGAGATCGGCCACTACACGCCGGATTCCTACGTGAATGAGCTCAAAGGCAAGGTCGGCAATGAGCTCATGAAGACCCACAAAAGCTATTGGCACGCGGTGAAGCGGTTGGTGGATGCGGAGTGCGTATCAGCCATGGCTCACGTTACCGGCGGCGGCGTCACCGACAATCTTCCTCGGGTTTTGCCGCGCGGCATGGCTGCGGTGATCGAGATCGGCTCCTGGCCAGTGTTGCCGATTTTTGAGCATCTGCAACAGCTGGGAAATGTTCCCCAGGAGGAAATGCTGCGTACATTCAACATGGGGCTAGGAATGCTATTGGTTGTCCCTTCGAAAAAGTTCAAGAAAGCGCAGACGGTGTTGGAGCGTGCGGGGGAGAGGGCTTACACCGTGGGAAGGATCGTCAAGGGTGAGCGCAAAGTGATGTACACGTAACGAATAACGTGGAGACAGCCGCCCTTGGCTGTCCGGCCGAGCACGGCTCGGCTCAGCGCTTCAGCAGGTCCACCGGCTCCCGCACGTCATGCACTCTCAAATACTTCGCCAGGGCCGGATATTTGTTCGCCGCGGCTTCATACATCGCATAGGCAATGTTCCGGTACGAGAAATGACCCGCGGGTCCAGTCCTCAGTTCCGAAATGTAAACTACTTCGGCGAAATCCATCTTGAACAGCGTGCGCTTGCGGAATCCCAGTGGGATGACGTATTGCGAGTTTTCTTGCGCCTCAGTGCCAGCGCGCCGCGATAAATCTTCGACAGCGTCTGCCGCTCGCTGCATGAGGGCATCATACCTTCCTCGCACTCCGGCGGCTTCCAACTCGTCCGGGGTGTCGTAGCCGTGCTTTGTCGTGAATTCCTGACCTATCTGGATGCAGCGGCGGTGACGATGTATATCGCGAAAGCCGCCGATGTCCATCAAAATATCAAAGCGGAACTGCTGGCCGGCGCAGAAAGGACGCAACATCTCGTCGTGACTGCCGCGATGCCGCAGCCCGAGGTCAATGATCTCGCGGCGGATGCGTTCCCCCGCACCCTCCACAGCGTCGCGGATTTGCCGGTAGGGATAATGACAATGTTCGTAAATCAGCGTCGTCGCCAGCTCCACTTCCAGCGGGTCTTCATCCAAGAGGTCGACGGTCGGGGCCGAAGCGATCGGCAGATCCCCCATTAACTCCGCTGCAGTCTGACGCAGCTCACGTCGCGTCTCGATCTCGTATTTATTCGGATCGGCGTATTTCACCAAAGTCGGCGCCACTCGCACTTCGTGCAGCAATTCCTGCTCTGCACGCTCTCCCAGTTCCGGTGACAGCGCGCGGATCTGGCTCACCAGCTCCTGCAGTGACTCCTCATTCACGTTGTACGCCGGAGACGTCGCGGCTCGTTTCAACAATTCTCCAAGGTTACGAACCTCCCGGTGCGTGTGCGAGAGCAAGCGTGAGACCTGGCTCTCCAGAGTTCGCGCGTTGACGATCTCTCCCAAGGATGTGTTGGTTGCCAGCGGCAACAGGTAGCGTGAGATGTCGAAGGCGCGGGCACGCAGCGTCCGGTCGTAGGCTTCCTGCTTCATCTCCGCCGGTTTGGGCGTGATGCTGGCAAGATGACGAGACATGTGCTCGGAAAGCGATTCATATTCGGCGAACAGGCCGTCGATGGTTTCCCGATACAACCTGCGCGCCTGCTCTTCATCCCCGAAATCTGGAGTGAAGTAGCCACTTTTCCTGAAGTCTTGGTAACGAGTAGAACGCTCCTGGCCATCCCAGCGTTGCTCATCGGCCACGGCAATCGCTGCGAGAATCGATAGCTGCTCAACGGCCAGGGCGATATGCGCGAGGTCGGCAATCGAACGATGGCCATATTGAAAATAAAATGTGTTGAGGAATTTTTCCGCTTTCTGCCGGCTGATTTCTCTCAGCGACTCTTTCATGGAGAGCGCTGAACGCGAATACTTGGCCATGGCATAAGCCTGAATTTCCGGCTCAACGCCGTAGACCGCGTAGACCTCGATGGACGGTGCGTCGGGAGACCCATTGTTGCCGTTGACGGAGTGTGGTGTGGCGCCGACTTGAGACATTCGGATCTGGGACCTCGGAGTTTGTGGCAGACTTGAAATGTTACTTGTCAGGGCCGGGGATACGCAATCGAGACCAAAGCGGTTCCTCTACTGGCAACCAGCGCGGGCGGCTGTCCCCACGCGATCTAACCAGCGGGCTTAATCCCTGCCAGGCCCATCATACGGCCAGTCACCCCTTTTTCCGCGCGATAGGAAAACAGCAAGTCGGTGCGACAAGACGTACACAGAGGCGAGACGGCGATGTTCTTCAACGGAACACCTACGGTTATCAGCTGGCGCCGGTTGGCCTCCACCAGATTGAGAAAAATTGTCTTTGGAAGTTCGCCATGGCCCGGAGCGCGGGCAGTAAGAAACAGTTGTGGATATTTTTCGCGGACGGGGTCGGTTCCCGTGACTTCGCGAAACAGATCGGACGCGTAGGAGAACTGAGATTCAAACTGGCTGCGCACCTCCGGCCCTACTGCATAGCAACAATTGTGGACACCGGGGCCGATGGCAGCTTGGATATCTTGTGGCTGCGTGCCGAAGTTACGACGCATCTCCCCCATGCCCTTCTCAACGATCCGCTTCACGGTTCCGCGCCAGCCCGCGTGGAAAACACCAACCGCTCGCAGTCTCGTGTCGACAAGAATCACGGGCAGACAGTCAGCAGTCTGAATGGCGAGCAGAAGGCTCGCCTTGCGCGTGATCAAGCCGTCGCCAACAAGTTGTTGATCCGGGACTCCCGTTACGCAACGGATGAGATCGGAGTGGATCTGTCGCAGCGTGATCAGAGACCCACGGCGCCCATTTTTTGCTGCACCGAGCTTCTTTAGAAAAGCCGTGCGATTGCACTCGACCGCGGCACGCGAATCATCCTTGGTGAACCCCAGATTGAGTGCGCCTCCGCCATAAGCCCGGGAGAAGCCGCCAGTGCGTGTGCTAAAACCGTGTATCAACCATGGGATGTGCGCAAGCGAATCGGCTTGAAGGATCGTGACTTTGGATTTCCTGCGGACCGTGGCTGGCACGGAAATATCTTAGCAACTCGGCGCCTGATGTAGACGCGGGCGTCAGCCCGTGCGGTCGCCTTAGCTGTCCCAATGCGGACGAGGACGGTCGCGTCTACATCTACATCGGTTTTCAACTGAGGCCGTCGGTGGCTTGCGATGGAGTTACCGTTGTTGCAATCTTCGGCCGCCGCTTGTGCCAGGTCGTGGCCCGTTCATAGGCGTGGGCAAGCTGAAGCAGCGTTGCTTCTCCACCATGCGGACCTATGATTTGCAGCCCGATAGGAAGGCCCGTTTGAGTAAAGCCGCACGGAATTGAAATCGCTGGCAAGCCCCACACATTAAACGGACGAGTATTGCGCAGCAGGAGAAGCTCCTTCGGGCGAAGCCGCTCAGGATGTTCTCTTAATTCGGCCAGAGCTGGTGCGGGAATCGGCGTGGTTGGGGTCACGAGCAGATCGACACTTTCAAAAATTCTGCCGATTTCCTGCCGGGCCTGCTCCAGCTCGCGGCGACGCTGGAGAAGTTCCGCCCCGCTGATTTTTTCCCCGGTGCGGATGCGACGGAGCGTTTCTGGCTGGTACAATTCCGCACTTCGAGCTACAAACTCAGCGTGGCAGGCATAGGACTCTGCGCTCTGCAGGGTGCGATCGGTGGGTACCGACAGCTCGACATTATGGATTTCCCCCGACATCGCGGCGATTACCGAGAGCGCTTGGCTCACAGCGGAATCGGTCTCTGGATCTAAATCGTCGAAGAAGAATGCCCGCGGGACACCGATTCGAGAAGGCTTCATCTCTTCCACCAGGGCTGCCAAATAATCCGCAGCGGGCGGGTCGACGCGAGCGCTTTCTTCCGCAGCGCCGCCAGCGATGACCTGCAGAATCACAGCTGCATCTGCCACAGTGCGCGTGATTGGTCCCACGTGGTCAAGTGACGGTGAGAGCGGAATCACACCGCGTAGGCTGCCTCGCCCATAAGTAGGCTTAAGACCAACCACGCCGCAGAGCGCGGCTGGCTCCCGAATCGAACCCGCGGTGTCAGTTCCCACGGCGCCATAGCCAAGGCCCCCAACCACGGCGGCCGCAGAGCCTCCCGAAGACCCGCCGGCAATGTGAGCTGGATTCCAGGGATTGTGCACTTCTCCGAAATAGCCCACGACCGAGCTACCACCATAGGCAAATTCATGCAGATTCTGTTTGCCCAGCAGCACGGCGCCTGCGGCTTTCAACCGATGGACAACCTCCGCGTCCTCCGTAGGAACACGGTCTCGGAACAGCGCACTGGCAGCCGTCGTTCGGAGTCCGGCAGTGTCGATCAGATCTTTGATCCCAATTGGAATGCCGTGCAGTGGTCCGCGCCAGTGGCCACGCTGGATTTCATTCTCCGCCTCGCGCGCCTGGGCCAAGGCAGAGTCAGCTGTGACCGTGATGAACGCGTTAAGTATTGGATTGAGTTTCTCAATGCGAGCGAGGCAGGTAGTCGTGAGCTCCACTGGCGAAAGTAACTTTTTGTGCAGCAGCTCGGCGAGCTCCAAAATGGATTCTTGCAACCTTTTTCATTCCCCTTCATCCAGCATACGGAGGTTATTATCATCACAGTGAACAAGCAATCGCCACGGCGCAAAAAGCCTATAATTAGCGGGTCCTCTTCCGGCGGAGGTTTGAGATAACGCCATGGCGCAAATGACTGTGACTCAGGTCAGCACGCAGGGTTTTTTGCTGGATGGCAAGTGGATAGAGGAAGGCGATCCGGTTGAAGTGCGAGCGCCGTACGACGGAAGCGTAATCGCCCAAGTCTTCCAGGGCAGGCGTGAACACGCACAGGCCGCCATTTCGGCGGCAGTCAAAGCTTTTGGAACCACGCGCCGTCTACCAGCCTTCGAACGCCAGCGAGTGTTACGGCGGGTGGCTCAGAACATCGCCGAGCGCAAAGCGGAATTTGCCCACACCTTGGCGCAGGAGGCGGGCAAGCCCATCAAAGCGGCGCGCACAGAAGTTGAGCGCGCGCTTTTTACATTCACCGTGGCCGCCGAGGAGAGCACGCGTATCTACGGCGAATACCTCCCTCTAGACTGGCAGGAGTACACGGCCGGGCGCTGGGGAATTGTGCGACGTTTTCCACTGGGCCCAATCGCCGGAATTACTCCCTTCAATTTCCCTTTGAATCTGGTTGCGCACAAACTCGCGCCGGCGATTGCCGCGGGCTGCAGCATGGTGCTGAAACCCGCTCCCCAAACTCCGCTGAGCGCTCTGCTTCTGGCAGAGGCGGTGCAGCAAGCTGGTTGGCCCGATGGCGCCCTCAATGTTATTCCCTTGTCCAATGAGGATGCAGGCCTACTCGTGACCGATGACCGCCTGAAGATGATCAGCTTTACCGGCAGCGCGGCGGTAGGCTGGCAGATCAAGAAAAACGCGGGCAAGAAGAAAGTGATTTTGGAGCTGGGTGGCAACGCCGGGGTCATCGTGCACAGCGACGCCGATCTGGCGTATGCCGCCGATCGCTGCGTAGCGGGAAGCTTTGCCTACGCGGGGCAGACTTGCATCTCGGTGCAACGCATCCTCGTCGAGCGGTCGGTGTGCGCCAAGTTTACCGATCTGCTGCTGGCGGGAGTGGCTGAGTTGAAAACCGGAGATCCGCTGGATGAGTCCAGCGATCTCGGGCCGTTGATCCGGGAGAGTGACGCCATCCGTGCCAGTGACTGGGTGCAGGAAGCGGTTCGCGGTGGCGCGCGTTTGCTTTGCGGCGGACGGCGCAACGGTCCGATGCTCGAACCAACCGTGCTCACTGGCACGCGTCCGGAGATGAAGGTGAACTGCCAGGAGATATTCGCTCCGGTGGTGACTGTCGAGCCCTACGATGACTTTCATGATGCGTTGCGGCAAACCAACAACTCGCCATACGGCTTGCAGGCAGGTGTCTTTACCCGCGACGTCAAGCTTCTGTTCAACGCTTATGAAGAACTCGAAGTTGGCGGCTTAATTGCTGGAGATGTGCCCAGCTTCCGTATCGACCACATGCCTTATGGCGGCGTCAAAGACTCCGGGATGGGCCGTGAAGGATTGCGTTATGCTATCGAGGAAATGACCGAACCTAAGTTGCTGGTGATGAACCTAAGATAGGTATCTGTTAGTGAATATCGTTGTTCAGCGAATTTACCCCTGGGCCCAAGTTTTGCCCGCTGCTTCGCAGTTACTTGTAACAAACAACAATTTCCAATCCATCGGCCTGTTATAATCGCGAGCTTTAAGTTTCAGTGTCACGCTCTCTTTGACCGCTTAACCAACGCTGCATGAACCGGGACCCAGCCGAGTGGTTCCCGCTGCACGGGAAGTTTCGATGCAGATCTTTCATCGCAGTACGAACACCATTTCCCGCGCCACCATTTACGGAGCCATCTTCGTAGTGGCGGCTCTATTCTGGGCGGCGGAAGAACTCCAGCGTTCCCCTTACGTCACCTACGCCGGTGTGGCTCGTCCGCAACCGGTCCCCTTCAGTCATCAGCACCACGTGGCCGGGCTTGGGATCGATTGCCGCTACTGCCACACCTCAGTGGAGACTTCGAGTTTCGCCGGCATTCCTCCGACCAAGACCTGCATGAACTGCCATTCCCAGATTTGGACGAATGCGCAGTTACTAGAACCGGTGCGCGAGAGCTTTCGCAGCGGCAAGTCGCTGGTTTGGAACCGAGTAAACGATCTTCCTGACTTCGTTTATTTCAACCACAGCATTCATATCAACAAAGGCGTGGGATGCAACACCTGCCACGGCCCGGTCGACCGCATGCCGCTGATGTACAACTATGCTTCTCTGCAGATGGAGTGGTGCCTGGAGTGCCACCGCGGAGCGGAGAAGCACCTGCGTCCGCGCGACCAGGTATTCAACATGCGT
This sequence comes from uncultured Acidobacteriota bacterium, assembly GCA_963696025.1. GTDB lineage: Bacteria > Acidobacteriota > Terriglobia > Terriglobales > Acidobacteriaceae > JABCYV01. Next base: position 174,114 of record CAVOII010000005.1, on the reverse strand, counting down.
TACGAGCAGCCGTCGAGTGGCAAACCGGTAACTTTCGACGGAAAACAATACACCGACCAGATTTCACTCGGAACTGACCTGGTGAAGAAGTACAAACTGCGCACAGTCACAGATATTACAAGTTGTTCTACGTGTCATCGGTAGAAGGCGATGAAGACAGAAGAACAAGACGGCAAGACTCATCACGAGGAAGTCTGCCCCGCCAAGAAGGACAAGCGGGCGGCTCTGGATTTGGAAACCGCCCGCGCTCGCATCGCTGCCACCAGGGGTCCGGAATACTGGCGCAGCCTGGAGGAACTGGCGGGCAGCGCGGAATTCCAGGAGATGATGCACCGCGAATTTCCCAAGGGTGCATCAGAATGGATAGATTCAATTTCGCGCCGCGGCTTCCTCAAGCTGATGGGCGCGTCGCTCGCGCTGGCAGGCATGACCGCATGCACCAAGCAACCGCTGGAGCCGATCGTTCCCTACGTGAGGCAGCCCGAAGAAGTGGTTCCCGGCCGGCCGCTGTTCTTCGCCACTGCATTCACGCTCAGCGGATACGCCAGCCCAATATTGGTCGAGAGCCACCTTTATCGCCCCACCAAGATTGAAGGGAACGAACTGCATCCCGCGAGCCTGGGCGGGACCGATGTATTTGCCCAGGCTTCCATTCTCGGCCTCTACGATCCCGACCGTTCGCAGACCATCACCTATCTCGGAGATGTGCGCACCTGGGGCATGTTCCAGGAAGCGATTCGTGGGCCGCTTAACGTGCAGCAAGGCTTGGAGGGAGCGGGCATCCGCATTCTGACTCCGACGATTTCTTCGCCCACGCTGGCTGACCAGTTGCGCTCAGTCCTGAAGGTCTATCCGCAAGCCAAGTGGCACGTCTACGAACCGGTCAACCGCGACAAGGTGCTCGAAGGCGCCAAAATGGCCTTCGGCCAGCCGGTCGAGACGCGATACGACCTTGAGAAAGCGGACGTAGTCGTCTCGCTCGACGCGGACTTTCTCTACGCCGGGTTTCCAGGTTCGACACGATACATTCGCGGTTTCGCCAAGCGCCGGAATCCGGACTCTGGGAACATGAACCGGCTCTATGTGGTCGAGAGCACGATGAGTTCGACGGGGGCGAAGGCGGATCATCGGTTGCCGCTGCGGGCGAGCGAAATTGAGAAATTTGCGCATAACCTATCGAGCCACTTGCCCGTTAATCCGCCCACTGGAGGTGTCGTAGGAGATAACCCTGGTTTTTCTGGGCCTGTTGTTCAAGATCTCCTCGCCCATCGTGGATCTAGCATTGTTATTGTGGGCGATCATCAGCCCCCTGTCGTACATGCTTTCGCTCACGCTGTGAACCAAGCTCTGGGCAACGTCGGCAAGACTGTGTTCTACACCGATCCAGTGAATGCCAACCCTGTCAATCAGACGGAATCGCTCAAAGATCTCGTCGGGGACATGCGTGCTGGGAAGGTGGACATCCTGATCATCATGGGCGGAAATCCTGCCTATGACGCGCCCGCCGATCTGGGCTTTGCCGATGCGCTCAGGAACACAAACATCCCGCTACGAGTGCACCTGGGTCTTTATCAGAACGAAACCGCCGAGCTTTGCCAATGGCACGTGAATGAAGCGCACTATCTCGAAGCCTGGGGCGATACTCGTGCCTACGATGGCACTGTAAGCATTATGCAGCCGCTGACCGCGCCGCTATACAACGGTAAGAGTGCGAATGAATTGACAGCGTTACTGGCGGGACAAGTTGATGCTAACGGCCACGATCTCGTGCGGGGCTACTGGCAGAAGCAGCGTCCCGCGGCAGATTTTGAGTCGTTCTGGCGCAAATCCCTGCACGACGGATGGGTTGAGGGCACCACCTACCAACCGAAATCGGCTGCCGTAAAGAATGACAACTTTGGGTGGAAATGGGCGACCGATACAGCCATCGAAATCAACTTCCGCCGCGATCCTTCCATCTACGACGGCCAATTCTCCAATAACGGCTGGCTGCAGGAACTGCCCAAACCGATGACCAAGGTGACCTGGGACAATCCCGTGCTAATCGGTCCGGCAATGGCCGCGCGGATGGGACTGAAGACAGAAGACATGGTCGAACTGGAACTCAATGGTAAGAAGGTCACGGCTCCAATCTGGATTCAGGCCGGCCATCCCGATAACTCCGTCACCGTTTTCCTTGGCTACGGCCGCAAGCGCGCCGGCCGCGCTGGAACCGGGGCAGGGTTTGACATGTATCCGCTGCGCAATAGCCCGACCCCGTGGTTCGCAACCGGAGTTGCCATCCGCAAGACCGGAGACACTTACAAGCTGGCTTCCACCCAGGGCTACCAGACCATGGACACTCCCAACGGAGCGACTCGTCCGTTGGTAAGAAGCGCCAACCTGGAGGAGTATCGCAAGGAGCCAAACTTCGCCAAAGAAGAAGAGCCGCCGAAGGAGCTGACGCTCTACAAGCCTTATCCCTACGAGAAGGAACCCTACGCCTGGGGCATGGCCATCGATATGAACGCCTGCGTAGGCTGCAACAACTGTATCGTCGCCTGCCAGTCGGAAAACAATATCCCGGTGGTGGGCAAGGAGCAGGTTGTCATCGGACGCCACATGCATTGGCTGCGCGTGGACGCCTATTACCAGGGCGATCGTGACAATCCCAAGGCGTACTTCCAGCCGGTGCCTTGCATGCAGTGCGAGAACGCGCCTTGCGAGGTGGTCTGCCCGGTTGGCGCTACGGTCCACAGCACGGAAGGCTTGAATGACATGACCTACAACCGCTGTGTGGGTACGCGTTACTGCTCCAATAACTGCCCATACAAAGTGCGGCGTTTTAATTTCCTGCTCTTTCAGGATTGGGAGACCCCGCAGTACAAGATGATGCGCAATCCCGATGTGACCGTGCGCAGTCGCGGCGTGATGGAAAAGTGTACCTATTGTGTGCAGCGCATCAGCGAGCACCGGATTGATTCCGAACGTGAAGACCGCAAAATTCAGGATGGAGAGTTGCAGACGGCGTGCCAGCAATCCTGTCCGGCCAATGCGATTATTTTCGGCAACATCAACGATCCCGACAGCCGGGTTTCAAAGTTGAAAGCAGACGCGCGTAATTACAGCCTGCTGGGGGATCTGAACACGCGTCCCCGAACCACATATCTGGCTGAGATTCGCAACCCGAACCCTGAACTGAAAAGCTAACCGAAGCACACGCAAGTCATGGACGAACGAACCCAACCAGTGGCAGCCGAGAGCGAACGGGCTCCGGTCATCGAGCCGGGATACAGCTTCGGCACGGTCACAGACAAAATTAGCTCGATCGTACTCACCCGTCCCACCTCGAACGGGTGGTTCTTTGGCTTTGGGATCGCGTTTTTGCTCACCATGATGTTGCTGTACGCTATCGGCTATTTATTTGTCCGTGGCATTGGCATCTGGGGCGTGACCATCCCCATCGGATGGGGATTTGCGATCGTCAACTTCGTCTGGTGGATCGGCATCGGGCACGCTGGAACGCTAATTTCTGCCATCCTTTTACTTCTGCGCCAATCCTGGCGTAACTCGATCAACCGCTTTGCCGAGGCCATGACGCTCTTTGCCGTGGCCAGCGCGGGCATTTTCCCCTTGATCCACGTGGGCCGGCCTTGGCTGGCGTATTGGCTGTTTCCCTATCCCAACACTATGAGGGTATGGCCGCAGTTTCGCAGCCCGCTGATTTGGGACGTCTTTGCCGTCTCCACCTACGCCACAATCTCGTTGCTATTCTGGTTCATCGGACTGATTCCCGACCTGGCGACATTGCGTGACCGCGCTGACAGTCGCGCGTTGCAGATTATCTACGGCATCCTCGCCATGGGGTGGCGCGGTTCGGCGCGGCACTGGCACCGTTATGAGACTGCGTACCTATTACTTGCCGGACTGGCGACGCCACTAGTTCTTTCCGTGCACACCGTCGTGAGCTTTGATTTCGCCATCGGTATCGTGCCGGGCTGGCATACCACAATTTTCCCGCCGTACTTTGTGGCCGGAGCAATCTACTCCGGCTTCGCCATGGTCCTGATGCTGGCCATCCCCATCCGCAAGGTCTTCCAGTTGGAAGATTTCATTACCGAACGCCACCTGCAGAATTCAGCAAAAGTTATGCTGGCGACTGGCCTGATCGTGGCCTATGGCTACATCGTTGAAGGTTTTATGGGTTGGTACAGCGGTAATCGCTACGACGCGTTCACAATATGGAATCGGCTGCACGGCCCCTATGCATTCTTCTACTACATGCTGCTCTGCTGCAACATCGTCATTCCGCAGGTGCTGTGGATCCCCAAACTGCGCACCAGCCCAATCTGGCTCTTCCTGATCTCTGGGGTGGTTCTGGTCGGCATGTGGCTGGAGCGATTCATTATCGTAGTGGTGAGCTTGCATCGCGATTTCCTGACCTCTTCCTGGGGAATGTATTATCCGACCCGCTGGGACTGGATGACATACATCGGGACTATTGGCCTCTTTCTCGCGGCCATGTTCCTGTTCGTCCGCGTCCTACCCATGATTTCAATTTTTGAAATGCGCACTCTCCTGCCTGAGGCGGAGGTGAAGGAATGAGGCGCACCGGGACCTACGGAATCATGGCGGAGTTCGATTCCCCCACCAGCCTGGTGGAAGCGGCGCATCGCACTCACGAAGCGGGATACAACAAACTTGACGCCTACAGTCCGTTCCCGGTGGAAGGCTTGGCTGAGGCGATTGGTTTCCACAAGAACAGCGTCCCCCTGGTAGTGCTCATTGGCGCACTTCTGGGAGGTTTGTCCGGCTACGCCTTGCAGTATTGGATTTCTGCGATCACCTACCCCATCAATGTAGGAGGCAAGCCGTACCACTCATGGCCGGCATTCGTCGTCGTGACCTTCGAGATGACGATTCTTTTTGGAGGCATTGCCGCCGTGTTGGGCATGCTGGCACTGAACGGATTGCCCATGCCTTACCATCCCGTGTTCAATGTGCCGCGATTTGCATTCGCTACTAAAGATAGATTCTTCCTGATCGTGTTCTCATCCGATCCTAAGTACAGTCCGACGGAGACGCGGCGATTTTTGGAGAGTCTGGCGCCGCGATCCATCTCGGAGGTACCCGATTAAGAGCACGGGCAAATTCGGTTGGTGGGTGGAGCAGCGCTTCAGCGCTGCGTTTGATGGTACCCATCTTGTGTGGGCTTTAGCTCCCGAGGTCGAGCCCTTGAAGGTTAGGTCGGGTCCCAAGGCTCTGAATCAAGACAAGAGGTGGATTGCAGCGCTGAAGCGCTGCTCCACCCTGTTGTCAGTCACGCTTGTCCTCGCAGGGTGCCGCCAAGACATGCAGGACCAGCCGCGCTTCAAGCCGCTCGCGCAGAACGACTTCTACGCCGATCTGCGTTCGGCGCGGCCTCCGGTCGACGGTACGATGGCGCGCGGACAGTTACACGAAAATACTTATTTCTACACCGGGAAAATCGGAAACAATCCAGGCGATTACCTGCCCTTTCCCGTATCCGAAGACATTCTGGCGCGGGGCCGGGAACGTTACGACATTTACTGCGCGCCCTGCCATTCGCGCCTGGGAGACGGCAACGGCGTGATCGTGCAGCGCGGTTATCGCCAGCCGCCCTCCTACCATACCGAGCGCTTGCGCAAGGCGCCGCTGGGATACTTTTTCGACGTCATGACCAATGGCTTCGGCGCCATGCCCGATTACGCTTCGCAAATCGTGCCGCGTGATCGCTGGTGCATTGTCGCCTATATCCGCGCCTTGCAATTGAGCCAGGGCGCCACGACGAACGATGTTCCGGCGGGACAGAAGGTACCGTCTGAACCTCCCACTTACGAGGAACCCGGGTCGGGCGCGACGCTGCCGGCGATCGCACCGAAAGCCCAAACTAACCAAGAGGGACGGAAATGAGCCCGGCGCGCGTCGACAATCTGGACTTGATGGCTCCGCCGGTGGTCAAGACCATTGGGCAGCGGTCGCTAATCATCGGCCTGATTTTTGCTGTGGTCTCGGTGATCAGCGCGTTTGCCCGGCCCGATGAGTTCTTCCGCGCCTACCTGCTCAGCTTTATGGCCTGGCTGGGAGTGTGTCTGGGATCGATGGCAATTCTGATGCTTCGCCACCTGACCAAGGGCGCCTGGGGCATGATCATCCGCCGGATTCTGGGTGCAGCCATGCGGACGCTTCCGCTGATGGCACTATTCTTTGTCCCTATATTTTTTTTCGGGTTGCCCAAGCTTTATATTTGGGCGCGTCCTCTTGATTCCATTCCAGATCAGCATCTTCGGGAGCATTTGCAGCAGATCACTCAGACCTACCTTTCAGTGAACGGATTTGTAATTCGCGCTGTGATCTACTTCGTCATCTGGGGCACGCTCGCATTTTTCCTGACTAAATGGTCAGCGGAGCAGGACCATCCCTCCGGGCGCGACAATACTGCCCGCTTCAAGGCGCTCAGTGGACCGGGACTGATTCTTTATGGATTTACCATCACATTCGCAGCCATTGACTGGGTAATGTCCATCGACCCAAGCTGGATTTCCACGATCTATGGCCTGTCCTTCCTCATCGGCGAGGTCCTGTCGGCGCTGTGCTTTGCCGTGGTCGTGGAACGAATTCTAGTGAAGTACAAGCCTATGTCGGAACTGTTGAAGCCCGACTACGTCCACGATCACGGCAAGTTTATGCTCACCTTCATCATGGTATGGGCGTACTTTGCGTTTTCGCAGTGGCTGATTATCTGGGCAGGCAATTTGCCTGATGAGATCACCTGGTACATGCGGCGGCTGCATGGCGGCTGGGAATACGTTGGACTCTTTCTGGTCTTATTCCACTTCGCCGTGCCTTTCGTATTTCTGCTTTCCCGGCCGTTCAAGCGTGACGTCACCCGGCTGGTCTGGCTGGCAGTATGGTTAATGCTCATGCGCTACGTTGATCTCTTCTGGATAATCGAGCCGAATTTTTCGCAAACATTCAGCGTGACTTGGGCCGATGTGGTGGTTCCTGTTGCGATGGGCGGATTGTGGCTGGCTTTTTTCTTCCGCAATCTGAGGTCGATGCCTCTGGTACCAGCATACGACGTGTTCGCCGACGAAGTTCTGGAACCGGCACATGACTGACGAGATGCAAAACGAGCACACCCCGGGCGTTGAATTCGAGCGCGAGGATTTGGGCGCCCGCAGCGTGTTCGAGTTCCTGATTGGCGTAGCTGTGATGGTCGCGGTCGCTTCTCTCTTGGTGTGGGGAATATACAGGCACATGGATACCTATCAGAGAGCACATCAGCCGGTCCAGAATCCCCTGGTGCAAAACGCTACGACCGATACGCGAGTTGTGACGCCCAGTGACATCGAGAAATTTCCGCCGCCGCGCCTGGAGAAGAACGAGCGGCTGGAAATCACCGATTTCCGTTTGCAGGAGGAAAGAACCCTCAATAGCTACGGCTGGGTGGATGAGAAAGCTGGTGTGATACATATCCCGATCGAGCGTGCCATGCAACTCGTGGCTGAACGCGGACTACCGGTAGCGCCGAAAGCGGGAACTGTGCCGCCATCTCCAGTGAATGTCGCGAGAAAGGCCGCAGTAAGCTCGGACACCAGCGGCCAACCGCATGCGCCGGGAAAGAAGAACGAGCATGAGTGACGGTTGCGTTGTGAATACGCGACTTCAGGAGCGGGATAGTTTGGAAAGGCACACCTTAAAGATTGCCGAGCTTTGGGAGAGCACGACTTCAGTCGTGCCGCAACGAACTCCGGCTGATCGGCTTTAGCCGCTGAGACGCCTTGCGAAGACTGAGATGCCGATGAACCCATTGACGAACAACTCGAAGTGGTTCTTGCTAGCTGCGGTCTTGCTGGTCGCCGCCTCCGCCCGGCCCCAGGGCATGACGCGCGGCATCATGTCGCCGCCGGCGAACGTTCGGCCGCCGGGCTTGCAAAACGTCGGTATCGAGCAGCACTTGAATGAGCAGATTCCTGCCGCTCTCACGTTTCGCGATGAAACTGGCAAGGCGGTCCGGCTGGGCGATTATTTCGGCAAGAAGCCGATGATCCTCAACCTGGTCTACTACCAATGCCCGATGTTATGCGGAGAAGTCTTGAGCGGCTTGGAGAGCGCGCTGCGGGTATTGAAGTTCGACCTCGGCCAGGAATTCGACGTCCTCACGGTTAGCTTCGATCCGCATGAGACGGCAGAAATGGCATCTGCGAAGAAGGCTGAATACCTCAAGCGTTACGGACGTCCAGGTGCCGCCGCAGGCTGGCACTTCCTCACAGGGCCACAGGAATCGATCGACGCCCTCACCAAGGCTGCGGGTTTCCGGTATCAGTACGACGTCAAAGCTGGCCAGTTTGCTCACGCCACAGCCATCATCGTGCTGACTCCCGAAGGCAAGATTTCGCAGTACTACTACGGAGTTGAGTACCCGCCCAAAGACTTGCGGCTGGGATTGGTGCAAGCCTCGGAAAACAAAATCGGCAGTGTGGTGGACGAGGTGTTGCTCTACTGCTATCACTACGATCCCGCAACCGGAAAGTATGGCGCGATCGTTTCGCGGGTGCTGCAACTGTCTGCGGCCGCGACAATCTTGACATTGAGCATTCTGTTGACCGTGCTCTTTCGGCGAGGGTCCACGATGAGTGATCAGGGAGCGCAACGAGTCACATAATCCCATGTTCGACACTTTTCCACTTTGGCCCGCCAGGGCCTCGACGACGGCCGGAAGCGTAGACGCGCTCTACATTTTTCTCCTGGCGTTGTGTGCCTTTGTGAGCGTGTCGATCTTTGTCATGATCGTGATATTTGCGATCCGGTTTCGCCGTCGCAGAGGTGTCACTGCTGAGCAGATCGAAGGTTCGACCCCATTGGAATTAACCTGGTCAGTGATTCCGTTATGCATTTTCATGGTCATTTTTATCTGGGGCGCGGTCATCTACTTTAGGGAACGTACCCCACCTCGAGGCTCTACCGAGATTTATGTCGTCGCTAAACAATGGATGTGGAAGCTGCAGCACGAAGAGGGTCAACGCGAGATTAACGAACTGCATGTTCCCGTGGGCCGCGATGTAAAAATGATTATGACTTCGCAGGACGTGATCCACAGCTTCTATGTCCCGGCTTTCCGCATCAAGCAGGATGTCTTGCCGGGCCGCTACACCACTGCCTGGTTCCGCGCCACCAAACCTGGCACCTATCACTTGTTTTGCGCCGAATACTGCGGCACCATGCACTCCGGCATGATCGGACAAGTCGTGGTGTTGGAACCGGCGCAGTATGAAGCCTGGCTCAGCGGAGGCGCAGCTACGGGATCGCTGGCCTCCAACGGACAAAGTATCTTTCAGCAGCTCGGCTGCTCCACTTGTCACCGGTCCGACACGCAGGGTCGCGGTCCGAATCTGGTGGGACTCTTCGGCAATCCAGTGCAACTGGAAGACGGGCGAATTGTAATCGCTGATGAAAACTACATCCGCGAATCTATTTTGAGCCCGGCTGCCAAAATTGTCTCCGGATTCAAGCCCATCATGCCAGTGTTTCAGGGATTGGTGAGTGAAGAGCAATTGAGTGCGCTGGTGGCGTACATTAAGACGCTGAGCCAGCCTTCATCGGGTGGCGCTGGCACTCCTTCGCTCGCGCCCAGTACGAAGCCGGAAGGACCGAAGGTGCAATAGCAATGGCCACCGCAGCAATTACCGCCGAACGCGAGAACTACCTCAATAGGGAGTATGGCATCAAGTCCTGGCTGCTGACCACGGACCACAAGCGCATCGCGCTGCTCTATCTGGTGTCAATTACGTTCTTCTTTTTTATTGGAGGCTTCTTTGCGCTGCTGATCCGCCTGGAGCTACTGACTCCGGCTGGCGATCTGGTCCAGTCCGATACCTACAACAAGCTATTTACCATGCATGGCCAGGTGATGGTGTTCTTCTTCCTGATTCCTTCTATTCCCGCCGTGCTGGGAAATTTTTTGGTTCCGCTGATGATCGGGGCTCGGGACCTCGCCTTCCCGCGCATCAATCTGCTGAGCTGGTACCTCTACATCATCGGTGGCGTGATGATGTTGCATTGCATTCTGACCGGCGGAGCCGACACGGGCTGGACCTTTTACACTCCCTTCAGCACCGCGTTCAGCAATACCAAGGTCATCGAAGCGGGACTCGCGATCTTCGTCGTGGGATTTTCATCCATCCTGACTGGGCTGAATTTTGTGGTCACGATCCACCGCATGCGGGCTCCTGGTATGACCTGGTCTCGTTTGCCGCTGTTCATCTGGGCACACTACGCCACCAGCATCATCCAGCTATTGGGGACGCCGGTACTCGCCATCACGCTCTTGCTGGTTGTGCTCGAGCGGGCATTGCATCTTGGAATCTTCGACCCAACTCGTGGCGGCGACCCTTTGCTGTTTCAACATCTTTTCTGGTTCTATTCCCATCCGGCGGTTTACATCATGATTCTGCCCGCGATGGGAGTTGTTACCGAAATCATCCCCTGCTTTTCGCGAAAACGTATCTTCGGGTATAAGTTCGTCGCTATGTCGAGCATTGCAATTGCGGTTTTCGGTTTTCTGGTTTGGGCGCACCACATGTTCGTGGCCGGAATCTCTCTATATTCAGCTCTGATTTTCTCAATCCTCAGTTACCTGGTCGCGGTGCCATCAGCAATCAAGGTATTCAACTGGACCGCGACTATGTACAAAGGCTCAATTTCATTCGCCACTCCCATGCTGTACGCTTTGGGATTCATCGGCCTATTCACCATGGGCGGATTGACCGGGCTTTTCCTGGCGGCGCTGGGCATTGATGTTCACGTCACCGATACTTACTTCGTAATTGCTCACTTCCACTACATCATGGTGGGCGGCGCCGTCATGGGATATCTCGGCGGGATGCACTTCTGGTGGCCGAAGATTTCCGGCCGCATGTATCCCGAGTTCTTGGGCAAACTGGCAGCGATGATCGTGTTCATCGGCTTCAATCTGACCTTCTTCCCGCAGTTCATCCTCGGGTACCTCGGAATGCCGCGCCGCTACTGGCAATATCCCCCGGAGTTTCAGGTACTGAACGTGCTTTCGACCGCGGGCTCAACCATTCTGGCGGTCGGGTACCTTCTGCCCATGGTTTATTTTCTGTGGTCCATGCGCTACGGAAAAGTTGCGGAGGACAATCCCTGGGGCGCTTCAGGTTTGGAGTGGACGACCACATCGCCACCTCCGACTTTTAATTTTGACGAGACACCAAAGGTTACCTGGGAGGCTTACGACTACGCCCATATTCCAGCTCCCGAGGAGGTTCCGGTTGAGCGATAGTCCGATAGCCGTCGAAGGACATAATCCGGCTTTGCGGCACCACTTCGCCGACATGGAGCAGCAGCGCCAGGCTTCCTCCCTCGGCATGTGGGTGTTCCTGGCGACTGAAGTCATGTTCTTTGGCGGGATGTTCTGCGCCTACCTGATCTATCGCTACTGGTACTACAACGAATTTGCGGCGGGCAGCCGTAGCTTGGATATCTGGCTGGGCACGATCAACACCGCTGTCCTGATCTGCAGCAGCTTGACCGTCGCGCTCGGCGTCAGGGCGGCGCAGATGGGCAAGCACAAATTATTGGTCGTTCTCTTACTGCTGACTATTGTTTTCGGCCTGGCGTTTCTGGGAATAAAAGGGGTGGAGTGGTACACGAAATTTCAGGAGCACCACATTCCAGGATCCTCCTTCAGCGCAGACGATCTGATACGGGAATATCCTCAGATCAGGATTGACCCTTCGCACGAACAAATTTTCTTCTCGCTCTACTTTGCCATGACCGGCTTGCACGCTCTGCACATGATTATCGGTGTGGGTATTTTCGCATTTCTGACTTACTACGCATGGAAGGGCCGCTACACGCCGGAGTATTACAACCCGGTTGAGATTGGTGGGCTGTACTGGCACTTCGTGGATATCATCTGGATTTACCTGTTCCCGTTGCTATATCTGATCGATCGAAAACCGCTAAAGTGAGCGCCATGTCTGCACACATCCTTTCGCGCAAGCTCTACGTCGGCATCTGGATCACGCTGCTGTGCCTGACGGTGATCACCGCTGGAGTTTCCTTCATCGACCTTGGTCCGCTGAATACCGTCGTGGCCTTGGTAATCGCGACGTTTAAGGCACTGCTGGTGGTTCTATTTTTCATGCACGTAAAGTACGCCAGCGAGAAGGTCGCCAAAATCGTGGTGGTTGCAGCCGTGTTCTGGCTGTTTATCCTCCTCGCGCTCAGCATGGCCGATTACGTCACGCGCCTGTGGAGCTGAGGCTTTTCCTCTGTGGGCCCCTCCGCTCCCATTCAGGCCGTGGCACTAAAGCCGCTGCCGGTCGTGCCCGATGCCGCGCTGCTCGAGCTGGAGCCGCCATTCAGCGCGAACATCTGCAAGCTTTGCTGGAACGAGGAAAAAGCTTGTTGCGCTGCCGATAGATTCCCAGACTGGAGGTCCTGACCCAGCGCACTCAAGACCTGGGCGACAGAATCATTCGCAGTTGAGGAAGGGCTCGGCACTCCGCGACGTTCCACCGTGGTGATGATGGTGGACGTGTCCACCTCCCGACTGCGCAGCCTGCTGAATCGTTGAAAAAGCTTGCTGGGCGGCCGAGAGGTTCCCCGACTTGAGGTCCTGCCCCAGCGCGCTAAAGGCTTGCGCCGACGTGCTGGTGCTGGTCAATCCGGTCGGCTGATTCGCGGTTATCGTAGCAAAATCTGACTGTGCCTGGGTCAAACTGCCTGCTTGCAGATCCTGACCCAATTGCTGGAACTCTTTTTGGATCTGTTGCTGGTTGTTGTTTTGCAGACTGTTGGTTTGGAAGAGATTGCTACTAAGAATCCCCGCTATCGACATCGTCCACCTCCCTCAGAAGTTGACCCAATCGCTTAACTCCCTTTGTGAAGCACGTCGTTAGCCACATAATGTCCCATGAGGATCGCGGCTGATTCGCAGATTTCACTGACAGTTTCGGGGACCAGAAACTCAAGTGATGGCGCGTTGCCGATTCTCCATAGGCAGAGACTTCCCAGGTCTCCTCGCGCAGGCGGCAAAGTCTGCCCTGCACCGTGGGATCAGGATGTAAGCTAGACACCGGATCTCTCATGGCCGACGATTCGCCGTCCCCCTTTTCAGTTACGAAGTCCGAACAAGTGGATGCAGACCGATTCGCGGCCGACCTGCGCCGCCATGTGACCGGTGACGTTCGCTTCGATCGCAGAAGCCGCGCTCTCTACGCGACCGACGGATCCAACTATCGCCAAGTCCCAATTGGAGTGGTCCTTCCGCGCGACGTCGATGACGTCGTAGCCACAATTTCCCTTGCTCGTGAATATCGCGCCCCAATCCTCTGCCGGGGCGGCGGAACATCTCTCGCCGGTCAGTGCTGCAACGTTGCCGTCGTGTTGGACTTCTCCCGCTACATGGCGAGGATTCTTGAAGTTGATTCTGCGCGCAGGCTTGCCCGCCTGCAGCCAGGGGCGGTTCTCGATCATCTGCGCGATGCGGCCGAGAAACATCATTTGACGTTTGGGCCGGATCCCGCCAGCCACGATCGCTGCACCCTTGGCGGCATGATCGGTAACAACTCCTGCGGTGTTCATTCGGTGATGGCAGGCAAGACCGACGACAACATCGAAGCTTTGGAAGTTCTTACTTACGGCGGTCTGCGCATGAAAGTGGGCCAAACCAGCGATGAAGAGCTAGAAAAAATCATTCGCGAAGGCGGCCGTCGCGGAGCAATCTACGCTGGCCTGAAAGGCTTGCGGGATAAATATTCCGAACTTGTTCGCCAGCGTTATCCCATCATCCCGCGCCGGGTTTCGGGATACAACCTGAACTACCTCCTTCCCGAGAACGGCTTCCAGGTGGCGCGAGCTCTCGTCGGTTCGGAAGGTACATGTGTGACGGTGCTTGAGGCCACCTGCCGCCTGGTGGAGAGCCCGCCAGAGCGCGTGCTGCTGCTCGTCGCCTATCCAGATATTTACCAGTGCGCCGACCACGTGCCCGACGTGATGGCCCACAAGCCCATCGGATTCGAAGGCGTGGACGACCTGCTGGTCGAATACACCAGGCGGATGGGCATCAACTCCGAAGGACTGGCTCTGCTGCCCGAAGGCGGTGGCTGGCTGTTTGCCGAGTTTGGCGCCAACACCGCGCAGGAAGCAGACGACCAAGCGCGCAGCCTGATGGCGGCTCTCAGCCAGGGGCCAAATCCTCCGCACATGCGCCTTTTCACCGACAAGCAGCAAATCAAGCGGGTGTGGGCGGTGCGGGAGTCAAGCCTAGGAGTAATTTCTCATGTTCCTGGGGAAGCGCCGAACTGGGAAGGTTGGGAGGACTCTGCAGTAGCGCCGGAAAAGCTGGGCTCTTACCTGCGGGACCTGCGTAAGTTGATGAACAGCTATGGCTACCGGGGAAGCCTCTACGGCCATTTTGGCGACGGCTGCGTGCATAACCGCACCAACTTCGATTTGCTGACGCGCGATGGCATCGCGAAGTATCGCCAGTTTGTCGAAGAGGCAGCCGACTTAGTGGTGAGCTACGGAGGCTCGCTTTCCGGCGAACACGGGGACGGGCAATCGCGTGGCGAGTTGCTCCCCAAAATGTTCGGCCCTGAACTGGTACATGCCTTCCACGAGTTCAAAGCGCTGTGGGACCCGGACTGGAAGATGAATCCCGGAAAGGTAGTCGATCCGTACAGATTGGATGAGAACCTGCGCCTGGGTGCGAGCTATCGCCCATGGGAGCCGGAAACGCATTTTCAATTCCCCCAAGATCACGGCAGCCTGGCGGAAGCCACCCTGCGCTGCGTGGGAGTAGGAAAATGCCGCCGTGATGAGGGCGGCGTGATGTGCCCGAGCTTCCGGGTGACCCGGGAAGAAGAGCAATCCACTCGTGGACGCGCCCACCTGCTTTGGGAGATGACCCAAGGCGAAGTGATTCGCGACGGCTGGCGCGACGAAGACGTGAAGCACTCGCTCGACCTTTGCCTCTCCTGCAAGGGCTGCAAGAGCGATTGCCCTGTGGGAGTGGACGTAGCTACCTACAAGGCCGAATTTCTTTCCCATTACTACGAAGGCCGCCTCCGTCCGCATCACGCTTATGCCTTCGCCAACATCGATATTTGGGCGCGGTTGGCCTCGAAAACCCCAGGCTTGGTCAATCTAACCACGCAAATGCCGTTTCTGCGTGACCTCGCCAAACTAGCTGCGGGTATGTCGCGGGAAAGAAGCATTCCAGCATTTGCCCCACAAAGCTTCCGAAATTGGTTCAAGCAGCGCGCTCCCCGCAATGTGGGGGCGGCTTCAGTCATGCTTTGGCCAGATACGTTCAATAACTATTTTTTGCCTGACACAGCCAAGGCAGCGGTAGGTGTCCTCGAAGCTGCAGGATTTCAGGTGCGACTGCCCGCCACTAACTTGTGCTGTGGGCGTCCCCTTTACGATTTCGGCATGCTCGACCGCGCGAAAGGTTTGCTACTGAAGACCCTGGAGACTCTGTCACACGAAATCACAGCCGACGTTCCTGTGGTCGTCCTGGAGCCGAGTTGTGCGTCAGTCTTTCGCGACGAGCTCCTGAATCTCTTCCCCAATGACGCTCGAGCCCGGCAACTCTCACGGCAAACGTTTCTCCTCAGTGAGTTCCTGGAGAAACGGGCAAAGCACTTTGCCTTCCCCCAGCTCTCCCGCAAAGCCCTGCTCCACGGCCACTGTCATCACAAATCGATCATGAAGATGACAGACGAGGAGGCTGTCCTCAAGAGGATGGACATCGAATTTCAGTCGCCAGCCCCCGGGTGTTGCGGTATGGCGGGCGCCTTCGGCTTCGAGGAGGACAAATACGATGTCTCTATGGCAATCGGGGAGCTGGAGCTTCTGCCTGCGGTTCTTAAGGCCTCACCCGAGTGTCTTATCATCGCCGATGGCTTCAGTTGCCGGGAGCAGATCGGACAATGCACCGACCGCCATGCGCTGCATCTGGCGGAGGTCATCCAGATGGCATTGGAGACAGATGCTCGGCCAGTGGACCGAATCTACCCGGAACGCGCGAGAGTCCGACTCCGGCAGGCGGCGGTAAAACAATCCATGAAACAGACCATGCTGGTGCTAGCAGGCCTCGCAGCCGGGACCGCCCTGCTGTGGACAGTTGGCCGGGGCAAATAGCTTAACCTGCTGATTATAAATACATTAATTATTATTCACGCAGCGCCTCACCAGAACATCTTGATTTCTGGGAGAATAGTAGACGCCAAGCTGGACATTCGCGGGTTGCCGACTGCGGCTTTGCGCTGGCTTTCACATGATCCGGGACAGCGAAAATTTGCTCATGGTCACCGACGCTTCACCTCTGACCAAGGCTGAGCCCGCCACCCCTGCGTCGCTGCATGGTTCGGTCCGGGTACTTATCCAGTTTGACGTGTGCGAGGAGATTCGACTGGATCGGCTGCGCCAAATCTTCGGGGCCCGCACTCTGGAGCAGCCTACCTTCAAGCACCCAGCCCCTGGCTATGTTCGTTATCAGCGACCTCCGGTGGTGGAACCCATCGAACCGCTGGTCCTGGAGAGTGGCGAGCAGCTCCAGGGACAGATCAAGTATTACGATTACGGCGTTCTGAGTGTGGTCTTCGAACTCCCATTTTCAGGCGATTGGGACACGCTGGTGTTGCTCGCCAGCCGCTGGGTCTCGGAGGTGGACTTCGAGCGCCACGCGTCACGAATTGCCCGCCAGAAGCTGGAACGGGCGGCCCCAGCCTTGGTAAAGCCATATCCGGACTGGCTGAGCGAAGATTACTTCATCTTCCACGTGCGCGAGATAACCGGCTCGCCCTCCGCCGCTGAGCTGTGTGCCTCCCAGGGAGCGCGCATCGCACAAATCGTGCGTGGAGAAACAGCACAACTTTCCGACGGCGAGCGCAATGAAATTCTGCAATCGCGCATTTCGTACTATCCCAATGATTTGGCCGTGATCGGTTGGAACGCAGCCTTCCTTTATGACAGCGATGCCGGAGCAGAAACCGCGATCCAGTTGCTGGAGTACGCCAACTCCCAGTTACTGGAGTTCCGCCACTACGACGAACTGCTGACCCGCGAATTGGAACGCGTCTACTCGGGTTTGGACCGAGGCACGGGCATGCTGGCCCGCTGGCGCCTGGGACGCGCTGCGACTAAGCTCCATACCGTCCTTCTCGATGTGACCGAGCTTACCGAGCACGCCGATAACGCCATCAAGTTCCTCAGCGACATGTTCTCCGCCCGCCTATATAAGCTGGCGGCAGCCAAAGTCGGTGTCCCCGACTACAAAGACCTGGTGACGCAAAAGCTGCAAACTGCCGAGGACCTTTATCGCTTCATGATGGATCAATTCAACCAGAGCCGAGCGTTCGTTCTGGAACTCATGGTCGTTATCATCCTGATCATTGAATTGATTTACTTCTTTCGGGGCAAGCCAATCTAACCGAGAACCAGTAACCGAGAACCGAGAACTGGTTTTCAACTCCTAGCCAAGGTCGCGCCCGCTGTTCTATCCTGACTTTCCATTTTGTTGTCTCCAGGAAACCAAATGCGAGGGCTCACGGGAAAGCGGGTCTTAATAACCGGCGGCGCGAGCGGGATCGGTGCCGCAACTGCGGCGCGCTTTTTGGAAGAAGGCTCGCTGGTCTGCGTGCTCGATCGCGACGGCCAAGGCCTCAAGCAGATCCAGGCGCGCTTGCCCAAGCTAGCCGGGACGGTAACTGCCGACGTCTCGAACCTTGAGCAAGTGCAAGCGGCCTTTACCGACGCCGTCGGCATGATGGGCGCTGTGGATGTGCTCATCAACAATGCCGGCATCAGCATCCGCCATAATTTTCTGGACATTACGCCGGAAGAATGGCACAAGATCATTGCCGTAAACCTGACCGGGGTGTTCTACATAGCGCAGATCGCAGCCAGGCACATGTGGCAGCGCGGTGGCGGCGTCATTCTGCAGACCGCTTCCACGAACGGTCTGGTCGGTCAGCCCTACTATGCCGACTACAACACCACGAAGGCAGGGATTATCGAGCTGACCAAGTCGATGGCACTGGAACTAGCACCGAGAGTTCGCGTCTGCGCCGTCGCCCCGGGATACGTGCTCACGCCCATGCAGCGTGCCGAATATACCGATGAGATGCTGGAAGAGCTGAATCGCAAGATTCCTCTGGGACGGCATGCCAAGCCGGAAGAGATCGCAGCTCTGTTTGCATTTCTGGCTTCCGACGACGCCGCCTACATGACCGGCCATGTGTACACAATCGACGGCGCGGAGACTGCCGGAGGCCTGGCCAGTCGCTAAACGATGTAGGCGCGGGTGTCTCGCCCGTGCGGCAATCCATGCTGACAACGTCGAGCCAAGGTTCGCTTTCGGGCAAAGTTGGGCTCATAACTGGCGCCGCCTCCGGCATAGGGCGCGCCACGGCGCTCCTGTTTGCACGGGAAGGCGCAGCGGTCGCGATCGCCGATCTGAATCAGCAGGCTGGAGATACGGTTGTCCAGCAGATCGTTCACCATGGAGGTCGGGCTCTCTTTCAGACCGCCGACGTCACAAAAGCTGCCGATTGTGAGCGAGTAGTTGCAAGCACATTGCGAGAATTCGGCCGGATTCACATTCTCTTCAACAACGTGGGAATCATCCGCCGCGCCTCGGTGGTCGAGCTGAATGAGCAAGACTGGGACCGAGTAATGGCCGTCAACCTAAAATCCATTTTTCTGATGTCGCGGCTGGTCATCCCAATTATGGAAAAATTCGGCGGCGGTTCCATCATCAATATGGCGTCCGGCTGGGGACTGGCAGGCGGCCCGAAAGCCGCCGTGTATTGCGCCTCAAAAGGTGCGGTGGTGTTGCTCACCAAAGCCATGGCGATTGACCACGGCCCACAAAGCATTCGCGTAAACTGCATCTGCCCCGGTGACACTGATACCGCGATGCTGCGCCATGAAGCCCAGCAACTGGGAGAACCGGCCGACCGCTTTCTTGCGGAATCCGCCCGGCGTCCGCTCGGCCGCGTCGGGAAACCGGAGGAGATCGCGCAGGCCGCGCTGTACTTGGCCAGCGATGCGGCGTCGTTTGTGACCGGAACCGCGCTTGTCGTGGATGGTGGAGGTTTGGCGGGGTCGGTTTAGCAATGGATGGCACATGGCCTCAAGCTTGACAAAGGCAGCCCCAACCCGCAATCGCTCTCGCTCCCAGGAATGGTTTCGTCGTGCCCAGCAATCGTTGGTCGAGGGCGTGAACTCCCCTTCCCGCGGCGCGGCTGTGTACTTTCCGGATCCAATCTTTCTAGAGCGCGGCCAGGGCTCCCACATATGGGACGCGGACGGCAACGAGTACGCGGATTTCATGATGTCGTTTGGCGCGCTCATCCACGGCCATGCACATCCCACGCTGGTTGAGAAGGTTTCGCAGACAGCGGCCGAAGGCTCACACTTTGCGGCGGCAACCTCGGCCGAGGTGGAGGCTGCGGAACGCTTCTGCCGCATGGTTCCATCTGCCGAAGTGGTGCGCTTCACCAACACCGGGAGCGAAGCGACCATGCTGGCCTTGAGACTCGCCCGTGCCCACACCGGACGGCAGAAATTCCTGAAGTTCGAAGGGCACTACCATGGCTGGTACGATCCCTATCTTTTGAATGCCCACAGCCATCCCCCCGGACAACTGGGTTCGCCGGAGAACCCGGCCCGGATTCCTGACTCGCAAGGTATTCCCCCGGCCACTTTTGACGATGTGGTGCTTGCTCCATGGAATGACGTGGCAGTCCTTGAGCGCGTCCTAAAGAAGCACGGTCGCGAATTGGCTGCCGTCATAACCGAGCCGATCATGGCGAACATGGGCTGCGTCCTGCCCCGCGATGGCTACCTTCAGCGGCTCCGCGAACTCACCCGCGACTTTGGCGTGCTGCTCATCCTCGACGAAGTGGTCACCGGCTTCCGTTACGCAGCGGGCGGATGTCAGGAATACTATGGCATTCAGCCGGACCTCAGCACCTTTGGCAAAGCTCTGGGCGCCGGATTCCCCGTGGGTGCCGTGGCCGGCCCGCGCTCCATTCTCGAACGCATGCGCTGGAGTGACCACATGGTGCTGCACTACGGTACTTTCAATGGTCACCGTCTGACCATGGAGGTTGTCGCCGCCAATCTCGATCTCTTGTCGGCCGATGGCGCTTATCGCAAGTTGCACGCGATGGGTGACGCGGCCATCCTTGGACTCCGCGAAGTATTTCACCGTCGAAACATGAAGGCGATCGTGCAGGGATTCGGCCCGATGTTTCAGATTTATTTCACGGAAAGCGCGGCCATTCACGATTATCGCGATTACTGCACCTATGTGGACATAGCGCGCTACTCTCACTTCGTTCACCGGCTACTCGACCATGGCATTTACATGACGCCCTCGAATGGCCTGCACTGGATCATCTCCACCGCGCACACGGACAAAGATATTGCCTCGCTGGTCGAAGCCGCGGACCGGGCCTGCGCCGACCTCGCATGAAAGCTCGGCGAAAGACAGCGACCGTCTTTTTGGGCGGTGGCCGCATTACGGCAGCACTCGTCGCCGGTTTCCGCCTTGCGGGATATGATAAGCCCATCATCGTGCATGACCGTCATCCTCAAAAACTGAGGCGGCTAAAGCAGCAGTATGGCGTGAGAGTGGAACCCAAGCTAGATCGCGCCGTCGAGCAAGCTCATCTTCTGATCATCGCGGTACGGCCAGATTCAGTTCGTGATTTGCTGCACAGGATCAACGTAGCTCGGTCCTTGACGGCCGTCAGTCTGGCGGCGGGCGTGCCGCTTGCCAAATTGCGGCAACGATTGGGACCACCCGTGCGTTGGGCCCGAGCCATGCCCAGTCCGGTGTGCCGCAGCGGGCGTGGTTTGACGGCGGTGGTGTTTGACATTAAACTCTCGCGCTCGGCGCGGCAAGAAATAAAGGACCTTTTCGGCAAAGTCGGGCCCGTCGTGGAAATTCCCGAGGGCCAGTTCGATGCTTTCACCGTGACCTACTCATGTAGTCACGGTTACCACGCTCTCGCGGCACTAAAAGCGGCAGGCGAGAAGCTGGGACTGAATCGTAAGATCGCTCAGACCGCGGCCGCGCATGCTCTGGCGGATGGCCTTATTGCCTGGCGAGAAGGGGAAACATCGCTGGAGAATCTCTTGCTCGAAGCGGCCACCCCCGGAGGCATTTCGGCCGCGGCCATGGCCAGCATGAAGAAATCCGGAAACGCGCGAGTCATCGAACGAGGCCTGCGGGCGGGAATGGCCCAAGCTCGGAAGAATGCGAGACGGTGAGGCGTTTTCAATGATTACACAACGGAGTGGACTATTTTGTGTGCCATCGCGCCAGACGCACTGCGCGATACATCGGAAACAGCAGATCCGGCAACCGGATCGCCGTCCACTCCCCGACACTGGAGTGAGAGCCAATCGCCACACAAAACGAAATCGGTCCTTCCAGAGCTCTCGCGCATTCAGCATCAGCCGAAAATAAGCAGTCGATTCCGTATCGTACTCTGCTCCCCGCGCCACAACTGGCAGGATTCTCTCCGCCACCTGTTCGACTGCGCCATCGTTCCGAATTCGCTCTTGCACTGGCTGTGGCCGGGTGTGCCATGAAGCCGGTGCGCCAGGAAAAAAGTTACGGCTACGATTCGTTCGATGCCCAGTCGCCGAGCCTGCTCCTGGACCACAACCCAGTCGAGTGACGGAGTCAACTTCGCAATGTCGCACAGCCAGGAAAGCTGTGCCCACCCATGTTTGGCGGCGTGAACACAGAGCACAAGCATCAAGTCTTCCGCGCAAATCGTACGCAAGGAACGTCCCCCGAGGCTCACGACCGTGGCCCGGTCGAAAAGAGCATCTATATCGGTGTCGATGGAATAAAAGCGTGGCACAATTCGCCACTGCAACTCCAGCACGTTTGAGCCGAGAGCGCCGCCAAAAGTGTCCTCGTACCCAGACTCGACATGGAAGCGCCCCTGCCGTCGAGTCAGTTCGAGCGCTGGCTTGTACCCCAATTCAAGCAGTGCGGCTTTGGCTCTGGCCAGGT
This sequence comes from uncultured Acidobacteriota bacterium, assembly GCA_963696025.1. GTDB lineage: Bacteria > Acidobacteriota > Terriglobia > Terriglobales > Acidobacteriaceae > JABCYV01. The sequence continues at coordinate 152,039 of CAVOII010000005.1, read as the reverse complement.
CCGCCGCTCGGATAAGTAAATCCAGATCCGAAAACTGACGCAGCGCAACGTTGCCGTAAAGGATTTCCGCCAGGACCGGGCCCTTGTACGGCAATGTGTCGATGCCGTTTCCCTCCAAATGATTGAGAATTCGGAGCAGTTCGCGACTTAGTCACAGAGCCTTTCGCGCGTTGCTTTCGTCGACCTGCTGCAACAACTGCAGCGCTTCCGGTGGCGCTGTCCCGGACGACGATAAGCTCCGATACAAGTGAGGAACCACGCCGTGGTTTCTGGCAAGCTGGATAAGCCGGTCCCAGTCCAATGGTCCTTCGAGAACTTCACGAACGCGTTCGTGGCACCCAGTGTGGGCGCAGCAGGCGAGCAGCAACTCGAACTCTGCGCTGGGGACTACCGCTGCCTCCGGCCGCTTCCCCGGCCTGGCTGATGGTACGGTCGGCAATGTCAGGGCGGAGGGCATATTGGGAGGGCGCGCTTGTTCGGAAATAAGCCGTCCAGTCGGCGCGGACAGATCAGCGATGGACACTATAATACCCTTGTTTTCGCAGGATCTTTTCACCAGAGAAAAATGGATCGCGTTGTTCTCCAGTTCGTCAGCAAGGTTTTCCGTCACCGCCCCGCTCTGTTTAATTGGATGGGCCGTGAGCGGGGAGGAGAAACCCGCGCCTTGGACCAGATCTCTGTCAGCGTTTCTAGCGGCGCCGTGCTAGCTCTGCTGGGACCGAACGGCAGTGGAAAAACCACTATTCTGAAGCTGGTATCCACCATGCTTCTCCCCGATGCGGGCCGTGTCTCTGTCGAAGGCGCCGACACTCAGACGAATCCCAGTCATGTGCGCCGTCATGTCGGCTTCGCGGTTTCCGGTGAAAGGTCATTCTGCCCTCGACTCACTGCACGGGAGAACCTCGACTTCTTTGCAGCTTTGGACGATGTCCCTCGCCCATCGCGCCCACGTCAAATAGAACTTATGCTGGAACGAACAGGGTTGCTCGACGCGGCAGACACTCTGGTCATGAAGTTTTCCAGCGGCATGTACCAGCGGCTAGGTATCGCGCGGGCACTCATCAAAGAGCCCTCGGTCATTCTGCTGGACGAGCCAACTCGCAGCCTTGATCCGGCGTCAGCGACCCACATCTGGAACCTTGTCCGCGCCTTAGCGGCCGAGGGCTCAACCGTCATCCTGGCAACTCACAGTCTCAACGAGGCAGCCGCGGTGGGCGATTTCGCTGCTGTGCTGCTTCAGGGCAGGCTGGCGGGTTACAGAAAAATTGCGGACGCAGACGCGGAAGAGTTGCGCTCCTTCTATTTCCAGAAGACCGGGGAACTGGATGAGGCTACACTCTTGACCCCCAGGAGTTGGCGATGAGACTGTGCGGCCTCCTCGACAAAATGCTAGCCATACTGCGCCGTGATCTCCTGACTGCGATCCGCTACCGCTCAGGTTTTCTGATTTCGGCGGCCGGAGTGGCAGCCGAACTGGCCGCTTTTTATTATCTCGCTCGTGCCATCGGCCCCTCGTTTCGACCCGAGGGAATGGATTACTTCCCGTTCGTCTTGGTAGGGACGGGCCTCTACACATTTCTACTGATGGGGATCAACGCCTTCCTCTTGATCGTGCAGGAAGCGCAACACACTGGCACCCTGGAAATACTGGTCACGACTTCCACATCTGCCCCAGTATTGATTCTGCTCAGTGCCTTTTCGGCTTTTGGCCGAAATACGGTCCAACTCATCCTTTTCATCGGGGCAGGGCTTTTACTATCAGGAGGAACACTTCCGAATCCAAATGTCGCCGGTTGCGCGGTGATGTTCCTGCTGTCCCTGCTGATTGCGATCGCGCTCGGCATGCTTGCCGCTGCCTTGCAATTGGCGATTCAAAAGGGCTCGGCGCTGGTGTGGCTGCTTGGATCCGGAATATGGTTTCTGACCGGAACCCTATTTCCCGTCGCGACCCTCCCGCGACCTCTGCGTGCGGTGTCCGCACTGATCCCCATCACTCATTCCCTGGACGGGATGCGCATGGCTCTACTGGAAGGGGCAACCTTTGCCGCCCTGTGGCGCGAAATCACGGTGCTCAGCATTTTCTGCCTGATTCTGCTGCCCTCCAGCCTCATGGTTTTCTCCTACACTCTGCGACGCGCAAGGCTACTTGGTACGCTTTCCTTCTATTAGGACGCGGGGCGGATTGCACTCACCTTCAGGCATCCGAGGCATTAACAAACTTTAGCATTTGGCTTCGCGTCTGTTGTACACTGCGTTATTCTGTAAGGACTCGCGCTCAGTTCGCCAGGCAGACGTAAGCCATAAGCACATTGGGATTTCTATGACTCAGAGGAACCTACCTTCTGAAGCAGACAAGAGCGCACCCAGCCAGAGTGCGACTAAGAAACCGTATCACAAGCCTGAGTTTCGATTCGAGCGCGTCTTCGAAACGCTCGCGTTGTCCTGCGGAAAGATTCACGGCAGCCAGGGACAATGCCGGTTCAACAAGAAGTCCTAGGCTTAACGATGAACGCTGAGCCGCGCGAGCAGTGGAAGTGCAATCTGGCGGCTCAGGTGCTGCAGTCTAGCGGTAAGCTGAGATTGCGGGCAACCGGAGCCAGCATGCTGCCCACGCTGTGGCCGGGCGACCTTCTCACCATTCAATCAAATAGTTTCGATCAAGTGGAACTGGGAGACATCGTACTCTACATGCGCGAGGGGCGATTTTTTGTTCATCGCATCGTGAACAAGTCCGATGCCAAGGACCAGCGACCCTTTGTGATCGCTCGAGGCGACTGCATGTCCCAAGCCGATCGGCCTGTGAGATCAAATGAATTGCGCGGCCGCGACGAACATAAGAAATTTCATCGGTCAGCAATGTGACATCCGAAGGTGGGAGACTCGAGATCGCCCATTGCGTAGGGCGCTTGCGGCATGGAGAAGAAATCCGCCTTCCTTCGCGAGTATCAAGGTATGTTCCCTGCGTCCAGTTTCCCTTGCCCACCGGCAATATACGCCAGCAGAAATTCATAGATATCTGGCGGGATTCGCCGGCGCTGCGCGAGGTCCGTTCTATTCGCGCCAGGGACCTTCCAGTGTGTTCAACTTGCAGTCATGTCGGCACCTGCACCCGCTGTCCTGGGTTGGCATATATGGAGGGCAATATGCGGGGACCCTCGACTGCGGACTGTGAAAAGTCGTTTCAACGTACCGGCATACCCTCCGCAAATATGCTCCTAAAGGCCCGGACCAATTCCAACCCGCTGACCCAAATTCAGCCGGCGGCCGTTTACAGAGATTTGGAGTCACCTCAATCGTTGATCTTCCCGTAGCCGCAGTCGAGGTGGACGTAACTCGTTACTTTAGTGTCCTCTCTACCAGCGCGACAAGCGCCAAACTGGAACTTCGCCCGTAAAATCGTGGAACAAGCCCCTGCACATGGAATCCGCCACAAAACCGGAAGACGCACCGCGTCGCAGCACTCGCATTCGAGCCCAGATTCCGGTTCGCGTAACTAGTTTGGATCCCGCCATAAAGCTATCGGAGACCTGCCACACTCTGGTCGTGAACCCACAGGGCTGCGGAGTGCGCCTTTCGCGTCCTCTGGAGCCAGGGGTGGCGGTACGTCTGGACGAACTTCCCGGCGGTAATTGCACGACCGCCCGTGTGGCCAACTGCATCCCGCTCGGAGCTGAGAATAAGTACTGGCTGGTTGGACTGGCGCTTGATCAGGCCGGAAACGTTTGGTCCATTCATCCTGCTCCCGCAGATTGGGGTTGCGAAGCCGCACCCATTACCACCGTTGCAGTTGCCCCGATTCCAACCAAGAAAGATGAGTGGCCGTATTCGCAATTCTCCACCCGTGGAGAATTCCATCCCGGACGAAAGTAGCTTCGGGACGGCGTTGCGTAGCCGGAGTAGCAAACTGAGATGACTATTCGCTGCGTTCAGCTGAGCCTTTGAGCCATTATCCAAAGCGGCTGGCAGCAGGACGGCGGAATCCGCCCATGAAATCGTCCAGTTCTTGCAGCGAGAACGGTCTTCGCAGAATGGGAGACCCGGTCACAAAGGCGTAATCCTGTTGCGGATTCTTCTGCCGCATGGCATCGATAAACTTAACCCCGCCAGCGCTGGATCCACGCACGAATGTCAAATCGATGAGAACAAGATGATAGGGCCCCTCGTTGCAGTAGGTGCCGAACGCCTCATCACAATTTGTTGCGAGCCCGACTTCGTAACCCAGCCGGTTAAGCATTACGCCCGTAGCCTTTACAGTAGTTTCATCTCGCTCGACCACCAAGATTTTCATTGCTTGGCCCTCCCCGTAAAACCATCATTGAACAACAGGGTTTTCCCGCGCACATTTTAACGCCATCGCACGGCTCGTCCATGGACGCGTTTGGTTCCACCGGCGAACGAAGGGGAGGCTGCTTCTCGAATCATCGGTTCAGCAGCTTCGAAAAGTAGCGGTTGTCGTAGAACATGGTGGAATTGTGCACAAACTCCAAAACACGGTGCATTTTCTCGCGGTCCTCGCGATTCATATCGTTGAACCGGACTGCGATGCCCGAGCCCGGATCGATTCGAACCACGCTACCATCGGCTTGCATCTTGCCATCGTCAATCGAAAAAACCAGCTTGAGCTTGGAGCCAGGAGGCAGGATCGCGCTGGTCTCCACGTAGCAGCCGCCCAGACTGACGTCGATAAGATTAGCGAGCACGGGAATTTCTTCATCCTGCGGTTGCAGCTCAATGGTCACGCGACACTTCATCCGAGGATACAGTCTGCGATTTTTTCGCGAGGGCTGCTGCTGTTTCTCCAGGTACATGCGGCGGTCGGCTTCCGCCAGCAGGCCTTCAGCATCCTGTCCGTCTCCGGGATACAACGCCTGTCCTACGCTCAGCGAAAGAATGTCCTCGCTGCAGACTTCTTCGCCGGCGTGTTTAGCGAGCTCACGCAACTGCTCCGCTTTCTTGGCAGCCGCTTCCACGGGCAGCCCTGGGGCCACGACCACAAACTCGTCTCCACCCATACGAGCCACGTAGTCGTATTCGCGGCAACTGTCCTTCAAAGCCTGCGCGAACAGGCGCAGCACACGGTTGCCCTCCAGATGGCCGAAGCGGTCATTGATCTGTTTAAAACCATCCATGTCACTGACCATCACGATCAAGGATGAGTTGTCGCGTTTACAACGCGCCAGTTCGCGGTCCAGTTGCAGGAACAGCGAGCGGGCATTGGGCAACCCGGTGAGATAGTCGGTAGTAGCGGAAGTCTCGGCTTGCTCGTACTTGAGGGCGTTTTCGATGGCCAGCGCCATCTTGGAGCTGATCGCCAGCAGGATTCGCAGGTGATCGGAGGTGAACGCGTCCACCTCTGCGTGGTAAAGGGCTAGCACGCCGACCACTCCGGCTAACCCCTCCAGCGGGATCGCCATTGCCGAACGCAAAGTGCTGAATTTCGTGGGATCGTTCAAATATCCGGGCTCAACCGACGGATTTCCGTTGATGATCGGTTTCATGTTCTCCGCTACCCAACCCGAGAGCCCTTGCCCCAGCGGGATTCGAAGGGACGAGAACAAGCGGAAATTGTCGCCACTCACGTGTTCCGGAATCAATTCCGTGCCGCGCTTAACGTAGATGGCGATGGCGTCGTAAGGAACCAATCGCCTGAGCTTTACCGAGAAAACGGACAATGTTTCGTCCAAGCTGAGCGAGGCCCCCAAGTCCTGGCTCAATTCGAAGAGGGTTTGCGCCTCCTGCCGCGCAGCTGCGATAGAAGAAAGGAAATTAGCCTCCTGGCCGGCAGCGTCTTTGACCGTGATGTCTTCAAATCCGGCTGCGGGCGCGATCCCGCGTTCCACTTTCACGTCCGTCGAGAGCCGCAGTGGAGCTATATGTCCGAAATGTGCTTCGACCAGTTTTTCGAGATCACGATAACGTTTTCGTAGGACGGTCACGACCTTTGGATCAAAGGATTTCCCTGATTCGTCAGAAAGACGTTTGATCACCTCATCCAAGGGCAAGGCGCGCCGGTATTGGCGGTCGGACGCCAGCGCATCCAGATAGTCGACGGCGGAAAGAATGCGCGCTCCAATTGGGATATCAGTGGCTTTCAGGCCAAACGGATATCCCGTTCCGTCCCACTTCTCATGGTGTGCACGCACGATCGGCACCACTGGATAAGGGAAACGCACCCGCTCCAAAATCTCCGCACCGACCACGGGATGGATCTTCATCTTCTCGAATTCTTCGGGCGTCAGGCGTCCGGGCTTGGAGATAATGTGCTCCGGAACGGCAAGCTTTCCAATGTCATGCAAGAGCGCCGCAGCGTGCAGGGCTTCCATCTCGTCTGGGGTGACATGCAACTCTTTCGCAACTTCAATGGCATAGACGCGTACCCGCTGCAGGTGATCATGCGTGGTGTGGTCCTTGGCCTCAATGGCCAAAGCCAGCGCTTCGATGGTTCGCAAGTGCAGGTTCGCCATCTCTTCCACATGACGTTTCTCGTCTTCCAGTTTTCCCAGATAGAGACGATACGAACGGTAGAAGAGGTAAATTACCGGCACCACCAGCAACGAGGTTTGCCAGCCGAAGGTTCGATTGAACCATCCCAATGTGCCAGCGAATCCAGCACCCACAAGGTAGTAGGGGAATGACCAGAAATAACACTGCACCCAGATTTTCTTCAGGGATTTGTGCTCGGTGAGCGCGATTACGCCAGCAATCGAACCGGTATTAGCGATGAAATATGTGGAGGCCGCAATTACCAACAACGTCGGATGACTCTGCACTCGCCCCTGCGACAAGGCAAAGTGATAAACCCCATACGCCACCGCAATAGAGAATGCGCTTGCGCACATATTGAATGTGACTTGGAGTGCACTGGGGCGGTCGCGATAGAAACATTGAATCAGCAGCGCGGCTGTACCCAGGACCAGGGTCTCGGCGAAGCTGAGTTCCAAAATGCCCAAAAGAATGAACAGAAAGTTCACTGACATCGTGCCGGTAATCCCGGGCAGGTTGACCTTCAGCCGTGAAGCGAGAATCGCGATCAGCAGGTAGCAAATGAATTGAGCAATGTTCTTACTGGTCGGCTTCGCGGCTCCGTAAAGGAGCACACCAGTGCCTATCGTCACGACCAGGCTAATAAATACCTTGGCCCCGACGCTCAGTTCTCTCCAAGACTGAGAGCGGTTGTTCACAACTCTCCCGCAGACTCCTTTAGGGCCTCATGGGGATTGCAGGCAATGAGTTCGTACTATCTAAGTGATAGCAGGCAAAATACTTCCGGACAATCACTTGTGAGTTTGAGGAGAAACTTTCGTAACGGTGAAACCCGCTTTTTCAATCAAGCCAGCCGTTTTGAACGGGTTAACAGCACGCCGAAGTACGCTTGGCATCCTAAGATTCAGGGGATTTAGGTGGCTACGGCAGGTGTCCTAATGGGGCGGCGGGTTTTTCGGGAGGTGAGGCAATGAGGCGGTCGACCGCATTGCTGTCCTGGGTTCTGCTCCTGCTCGCTGCGGGCCTTCTGCTAGCTTTGCAATCTTGCAGTGGAGGCGACGGGCACCCATCGTCCAGTTCAGGAAAGATTCAACATGTGGTGGTGATCTTCCAGGAGAATCGCACACCCGACAATCTGTTCCATGATCCAGTTCTGATCTCACGAGGCGCGGACATTGCCAGCATGGGCGTCAATTCGCAAGGCCAGACAATCCCTTTGAGGCAGATCGATCTGGCCGGGGTTGCCGTCCCTGGGCTACGCGGATGCACCGGCGGACGATCTTTCCGACTGCTTCAACTTCAATCAGACTCCGCGTCAGTTTCAGACCCTAGCGGCGCCCGTGAGCGCAGAACATTTTCTCAACGACCGGAGACCACAAACTGACCCGGACGATGATTAAGTGTGTCGGCGGGAAAGAAGCTATCGCGGAGTGAGCGCCGCTTTATCAGCAATTGCAGAACTCATCTGTCCTAGAGAAAAGCGTCCACCTAGAGAGTCTGGTGCTCCAGCGAGACCGGGTAACCATCACCTTTACGAATGGGACGGCGTATTTGTCTCCTTCGGTTGCGGGGAAGGTTCGCTCGGCAGTGTTCATTGGCTCGGGAAAGCTTCGGGCTACGCCGCCTCCGGTCGCGTTCGAGCAGGATAATGTCCGCCGGCTGCTGAAGACCGATGATGTCTCGGCAGACTTCAAAACCGCGGTTCTGCGATTCACCGACGACACGGCCAGCGAGCTTCTCAAGTCGGGTTTTCTTCAGGGTGGCGCCGTTTCAGAACAAGCCGCGCACCTTGCGGCCGACTTTGCGCCGCGACTGCTGAAAGAAACAGGTATGAATATTTCGGCCCGGCAACTGGAATCCATTCTTAATCAGGAGACGCCCGAGGTTTTCCTGATCCAGTTGGATGGCGGGAAACTCGGACGTTTTACCTATCTGTTTGACCCGCAGTCGCGCATTCCAGTGACCTGTTTCGGCATCGATGCGGGTGAGAAAGGGCTCATCTTTGCCTACGACCAGAACATTTTATCGAACGACATCTGGATGGCATTTCACAGAGCAGGGGACTACGCCGCGGGAGTAGCGCCGTACTCCGACGCGTACAATCTGGTCGATACGGAGAAATACACGCTGACGCTGGACTTGCTGGAGCCGAGGAAAGTGCTCGGGCTTACCGCGAGCCTGGATCTTGTTTCCCGCGTCGAGGGCCTACGGTTGATTTCCTTCGCCGTAGGTGAAGGCCTGAGTACTTACGACGACGAGCGTCGCAAAAAGCAGTTGTATATTATTGCCGCGCACCTTTCCGATGGCACGGCACTCACTTCCTTTCAGGAGCCGTGGGAAAGCGGATTCAGCATTGTTCTGCCCAAAACGGCGGCCGCCCGTCAAAGGCTTTCCGTAAGTCTCGACTTGAAGGGCGACTTCATGATGGAGTCGTCGATTATGGAGGGGACATATTTCCCGCGGAGCACAGAAACGTGGTATCCGCGCCACGGCTCTTTGGCTCGCTCCCGCTTTGACGTCTCCATGATTCACCGCAAGAAAGACCGCGTGGTGAGTATTGGAGAACTGCTCAAGGAGGGCCCTGCCCCCGGGCCAAAGGACGGCGTGCTTACGGAATTCCACATGGAGCAACCCGTCGGGCTCGCGTCATTTGCCGTGGGGCCGTACGAAATTCATAGAGATATCGCCAAGGAAGATAATGGCAAGCAGTTGCCGATTGAGTTTTATTCCATGCCCGGCAGGCGGGCCGTGATCAAGGAAGATTTCATCCTGGCTGAGATGAACAACAGCCTCCGCTTCTTCAGCAAGATGTTTGGCGAGTATCCGTATCCACTGTTTCGCGGCGTCTACCATCCCTTCAACTTCGGGCAAGGTTTTGCAACCACCATCATGATTCCGAATGCTGATCGGGCCGATAAGCGTACGTTTTCCTTCATCGCCCATGAGACCTCGCACCAGTGGTGGGGCGACATGGTGCTCTGGCGTTCGTATCGCGACCAGTGGCTCAGCGAAGGTTTTGCGGAATATTCCGGAATGCTCTACGTGCAACTCCGCGACAAGACGCACTCTGAAAAAGAGTTGATCGAGCGCGCACGGGAAGCACTAAGAATGCCACCGAGTACGCTTACCGGGATCGGGCGCGGCCGGTTGGTGGATGTCGGGCCGCTGGTCATGGGCCGTCGCGTGGAGAGCCGCGAGACACGTGGGGCGTACTCTGCTCTCATTTATGAAAAGGGTGCTCTAGTGCTGCGTATGATGCATTTCTTGTTCACCAACCCACAAACTGGCGACGGCCAGCCCTTCTTTGACTTAATGAGCGACTTCGTCAAGCGTTATAAGGACAGCACCGCATCCACCGAGCAGTTCTTCGCGGTTGCAAATGAGCGCGTCAAGAGCACACCGTTTGCACAGCAGTATGGCTACAACGACCTGAACTGGTTCTATCGGCAGTGGGTGGCACAAAGTTATCTGCCATCGTACGAACTTTCGTATCACTTCGAGAATGATTCCGGAGGCGTGATTCTCAAGGGCGAGTTGGCACAGACTGGGCTTCCCGAAAAAGAGAACTGGTTTATGCCGATTCCGTTGGTCGTGCATTTTCATGGGGGCAAGATCGCTCGTGCCATGGTGGCTGTCCATGGGACACATTCGCCAGTCAACATCAAGCTGCCGGAACTGCCAGAAAAAGTGGAACTGGATCCAGAGTTGTGGGTACTCTCCGAGAAGACGGCAGCGGTAAAACGATAGGCTATCGCTCAGGAACTCCCGTCCAAGCTGTCCTTAGCCAGTGCGCCCTCGGGGGCTGAAGCCCGTGCGAAGAAGCTCCTCACATCTGGCGGACTCAGAACACTTCCAGAGCCAAAACCAGAGAGTCGACCCCATACATCGGTGCATCGGGGTCTGCCGGGCTATCTAAAAAATGCCCTCCCGTTCAGAGCGGAAGGGCATCCGGGCTAATATTTGTCGTACGCTGAGGTGCTGGTGAATTTCTTGCCCTTCGCATCGGTTCCGCTTACGATGACAGTGCGGCTCTTGCCATCAGGGGAGACGACTATGCGACCAGTGATGGTAGCTTTGCCCTCCTTCTTATTGGTAAACGCCAATGCATGGTCGTCGATCTTCGTGTACGACCGAGCGTCTGAACTTGAATCGCCTGTGACCGGGTAGTCTTTGCCGTCGAACTTGCCCGTCCATTCGTTGTGGGTGGGTTTACCGTCGCCATCGGTACCATCCACGGTGATTTTCACCTTGTCACCCGCAGCTTCATAGACAACCAAGTCGTTCTTTGGCCCCCCGGCGAGCTTCGACTTGGCCTCGTTCAGTTTCCAAGTGCCCGTAAATGCGTCAGCAGCGAAGCACACTGCGGCTGCGACAAAGCACAGCGCAACAGTCAATACAATCCTTTTTGTTTTCATGTTCCCTCCTAGCGCGGGACATTCTAGTGCGCCGTCGTGCATTCAGCAACTCACAACTCGGGCCGGGCCTCTTGCCTGTAGTCTGATAGAAGGGCCCGCAAGAGAAACAGTCCGTTGCTGCGATGCCGACTGCGCACACACAATTTTTGGCTAGTTTGGATTTTCGCTCAGCTTGGCTCACCGCGCTGCCCCTCACGGACAGGATTGTTGATGAAATCGAGATGTTACGCCAACATCCTTTTGAAATAACGGAAAGAAAGAGGCGGCCTATCCTGTCCGGGCTGCCCCTCGAACTCGTAGCGGTTTCATTCTTTGACGAAAGCCATCCCGTGCGGACTCACCATACCGGTCACGATGGACGAAGGACAAGAGCGCGTTTTGCCAACTGAACCAGCATCCTTGCGGCCCGGAAACGAGCGCACGGGGACGGGTAGCCATCACCTGCAGTGGTTTGCTTTTGGCTACCTAGCCATCGCTGGGAGCTAGTGCTTTGTGGTGCGCCCTACACGCTTGGCTGTGCCGTTCTCGATAAGGAATTCCTTCTTCTTTTTTTTGGACAGGTGCGGCGTGATATGAAGATAGTTCGCATCAGAGAATTGAAGACGAGACCCGTGCGAAAGTAAGGGCAAGTGGAGGGTGCTCGTGAAATTTAAGTTGAGTTTTCAGCCAAAAATGGGGTCAGTAAGTTGGTAGGCCATGCCCGTAAACTGAATTGAAGATTCGAAGCGAGAGTCGCTAGGCTGCGCGGTTGACTTCAGCACATTTCTGGCAGCGGCAAATGTAATCGTCTAAGTCAGGCCGTTCGGTGTGACCACATCGGTTGCAAATGAATGCACGGTAGGCGTTGGCAGTCATCGGGCGAAACTCATTGCCTGAAACGCAATAGGGGCATCGAACTGGCTGGTCGGTCATTTCTTAATCTCTAGAGGAACAATAGCGTCTCGCCAGAGCAGGGTCAAGCTGTGGAAAAACCGGGTAGAGTTTTGGGCTGCGAAAGAAGACCACTCGCGTCTTGGGAAACTTTTTCCTACTAGGTTTTCCCCAACAAATCTCCGCCCCGCCTACGCCCGCCCCACGCCCGCGCCTCCCTGCACACCCAATGACTAATCCCTAGTTAATCACTAGAAATATAGTGGTCCATTCGTCAGTGACCACAAGAAGTGGAGCCGTTTTCCCCGCGCTTACACTACTCTCCGCTCGCGTTGACGGGGTAGTATGGATAGGGATAGAAAACAACACCCCCTACGCACAGGCTCGCGCTGTGCCACTTCCTTGCTATGACGGGCGGAGTTGCGCGCGCCAGGCGGTTTCTCTGCGGGCCTTTCCTTCCGGCTCGAATAGCCGACACTAACGCTTACTCAGGATCTTGTCCGGCAGCGCCTCGGATGGAACTTCGCCGCTAAGCGACTTTAAAAATGCGAGAAGGTCCGCTTTTTCGCGCGTGGTGAGGTGCACCATCCTGATCTTGGAGTCAAGCCAAGGGTTCGCATTTCCTCCAGCTGCGTAAAAGTCGATTACTTGAGCTAGCGTGTCAAGGCTACCGTCGTGCATGTATGGAGCGGTCTCGGCGATGTTGCGTAACGAGGGTGTCTTGAAGGCGCCGCGATCACGATCGGTATGTGTCACTTCGTAACGCCCGAGATCGGTTGGCGCGCCGTTTCTCACGCCGACGCCAATGTTGTGGAACTCGTTGTCGGTAAATAGAGCAGTGTGCTCCGCAATCGCGTGACACGATGCACAGTTGCCCTTGTCGACACGGCGGAAGATTTCATATCCGCGCTTCACACTCCTATCAACAGCATGTTGATCTCCGCCGAAGTACCAGCGGTCGAATGGCGAATCACCAGCCACGACCTCGCGCTCATATGCGGCAATTGACTTCTCCACCTTGTCGAATGTGACTGAGCCGGCACCGTAGGCACGCTCAAACGCAGTAACGTAACTCGGGTCATTGGTAAGGCGCGCCACTACTCCAGCGAGGCTGTGGGCCATCTCGACCGGGTTCTGCACCGGGCCTTCGGCCTGCTTTTCGAGAGTATTCTCGCGACCATCCCAGAACTGGGTCGTGTAATACGCGGCGTTAATGATCGTCGGCGAGTTGCGCGTTCCTCTCTTGCCCCTCGCGCCTGTGGACACGTCCCCCGCATATGCAAACCCATGGCCGGGGTCATGGCATGTAGCACACGAGACCGAGTTGTCGATGGACACCGCCTTGTCAAAGTAAAGGCGCTTCCCGAGGGCAACTGTCTCAACCGTGAGGGGATTGTCTGCGGGAACTGGAACCGGAGGCAATCCGAGCGGAGTTGCGATAGTTTGTGGTTTACCGATTGGCCTCACCGGTCTGGCCTGCTCGGCGCGGCGGTAGATGAGCACCGCCGCGACCATCGAGAACAGCGCGAGTGCCGAAATGATCTTACGGTTGAACATAAACTCTCCGATTCATTCTTGTCGCCTTGGAATTGCATCTGTGCGCGCTCCAGCCTGCAATTCCATGCGCGCGCTGGCACCATCCGGACCGCCGTGAGCATCTGCATCGTGCCTCTGGCCGTTCGATCAGACCTGGTTCAGTTTGGTCGAACGTCGTTTTTCCCGAACTATGCCGCGCCTAGCGCTTCGGCGCGGCTGCTGGACTTCAATCCGGCTTTTTTCGCCAGGAACAGCCCCGCGAAGGAACTGCGCACCTGCGAGAAAACGACGAACCATAGCACCGTGACGACAATCGCGGGCGCCATGTTTTCTGAGTCCAAAAACATGTGGAAGCTAAGGATGTTCACGATCACCGGTCCGAGCAGCATCAGTGCGAGCGGCACGTAGCGGTTGCTGAGCAGCAGCGCGCCGCCGATGAGTTCCGTTCCGAACGCGATCACGTAGTAATGCGAGCCTAATAAAGCTCCCATGAACTGTCCCGCGAGACCCGGCACTGGCGGATTCTGGAAGAAATGTAGAAACCCGTTGAGGCCAAAGACCGTGAAAACGAGGCCCAGTAACACCCGGGCGATGACAAAGGCATACTTCATTGTTTTTTCTCCTTTACTTGTACAGGTTGACGAATCTGCGAACGTAGGTGGACATTCCTCAAGCGTCATGCGGCTCGGTCGCCGCCCCCGCTTCACGGTGTGTCCTGCTTGGTCGAGGCTTCCATGCTGTGCGCATGGTGGCCACCATTTGGACCGCCCATAGACTTTTCGTGGAGAGCCTTGTATGTGCGCTCTCTGGCGGCGGACTCCTCGGTGGTCAGGTGCTGCGGCTTGGGCGCTTTTTCATAGCCGTCATATTCGTAGCCGAGCTGCGCAACGCGATCGGCCGCGCTCACTGGCAGATCGACGCGCTTGCCGCTCCTGTCTCCATATGCAAACGTGCGGTTGAGATACTTGGGATCGGTTGGATTGGTGTGGCCGAGTCGATCCCAGCTTTCCCAAATCCGGTCCAGGTTGGCGTGATGGAGATAGAACAACGGGTCACCGCCGACCGTGGCGAAATCGGCCATTTCGCCTCCGACTGCAAGATGCGTCAAGAAATGAGGGTTGGTGTCCAACTTGGGATTAAAGCCGTGGCTGCCCGTTGGCGAGTCGATGTAAAAGTCCTCGTTGAGAGCGTCCAGACTCAGCCAGTCCCGGTAAAGTATGTCGATCCGTTCGCCGCCGTTGACCCAGGGCCAGCGCGTGCCGTTATACAGTGTGGTGCCAGGAGCCCGGAACACGGCCGGCAGAACCAAATCGGCGTCGTTTCCGGTGACCGGGTTCCAGTAGGGAAGCGTAAAAGTCTCGTCGTGCAGCACCTCGCGAATGACTCCTTCGAACTCATAGAGCATGAGCCGATGCCAGGGCAGGAAGTACCACTGCTGATATTGCTCAGGATTCGACGGGTTGTAGGGGTGAGCTTGGCATCCGTCCCATACGGCCTCGGCATCGGCTTGATACTCCTTCGGGAGGGCCGCGATGACCTCTGCTTTCTTTTTCATGGAGTAATCCCATAGGAAAGCCGGGGGGCCCTTGATCCAATGGGTATTCCACCACCAGGTCCAGGAATGAGTGTCGTAGTCCGGCAAGGTTCTCATGATCTCGATCGCCTGCGCGTATTTCGCGAGCATCACCTGGCCTTCGGGACTGTTCACGTTGTAGCGTATGTACGGCTTCTTCCCTCCGGAAGAAGCCGCGCCTACGCTGTTCGCGCCCTCGGTCGAAATCGCGCTTACGTTCTTCAGGCGAACGGAAGAAGAAGAAGTCGCGCTTACGTTGTTCACAGTAGTGGAAGAAGGAGCAGCACCCACATTCTTTGCACCCGTGGAAGGCGGCGCTTCTTCCTTCTTCGCACCCGTTTGAGGAGTTGGAAAAAAGAAGTTCAGCTCCAGTACGTCATGCTGTCCCGTGTGGACTTCGAGACGCGGGTCGAGGAACGACAACGCTCCTGCAGACTGAATCATGCCGCTTACGAGATGTAATTCGTTCCCGATCACCGCGCCCGCGATGCCATGCCGCGGCATCGGCATCGGTGGCAGCGAGATCCATGAATTCGTGGCCGGCTCGTACGCCTCGACGGCTCGGAACGCTCCGACGAGCTCTTTCGTAGTCACCTCGCCACCCGCTACGTAGATCCTGCGGCCATCGGTGCCCGAGGCTCCGCCGCTGCGGGCCGTCGGCATCCGTTCTTTGGGAGCACTCCACATATCACTTACTGGGCTGTACTCCTCCACCACATCCGTGTTGGTAGCGGACAGGATGAAGGCGTGGCCAGTGCGGCCACCAATTACGTAGATTTTGCCGTTAACGGCGGCGGCGTATGCATGATTGCGCGCCACCGACATCGGCCTGCGGCTCTCCCACTTGTTCGTAGCAGGGTCAAAAACCTCGTTGGTGGTGAGAACCAAAGATGGACCGAAGAACGTGAAGTATGGGTCCTTGGAACCTGCCACCGTGGTTGCGCCGCCGATCACGTAGATTTTGCCGCCGACTTCAACCGCTACCGCCGCCCCACGTTTCGTCGGTAACGGAGCCAGCGACTTCCAGGAATCGGCCGCCGGATCGTACTCCCACACGTCGGCGATGGGTTCCCAGGCGCCGCCGGTCGGGATCTGACTGTTCTGTGGAGGCAGGAAGCCGCCGATCACGTAAATCTTGCCGTTGGCAGCGGCTAGGGCGGCATGGTGGGCCGACCGCGGCATCCCTTTTTTCTGAGTCCATTTGTCGGTAGCCGGGTCGTACTCGTAGTTGATGCCCGCAGCCTTGCCTTCGTCCCAGCCGCCGATCACGTACATTTTGCCGTTGAGGGCAACACCGTAAAGCTCTTCATCCGGATCCGGGAATGGTGCGCCCTTCTTCCAGGGGTTTATTGGTATCTGAGCCAGCGCGGCGGTGCAGAAAACCAGGCTGGCGATCAGGGCAAGCATTGCAGTTGTCCGTTGTAGCACTTTTGACATACAAGTCTCCTTATTGAGTGTTGAATAGAAATCAGGCTCTTATCTCTTCGATGGCATTCTGAAGATCAGGCCAAACATTAAGTAGCGGAGGTCTTTGATTCCGTTTGTGTTTTCCCACATGTAGGAGGGCTGAAACGACACATGCTTCTCGATGGGCACCGTGACGCCAGTCCATGCTCGGTTTTTCGTCCACCCGCTTCCCTGGTCGTAAAAGGCTTCGTAGGACGCGAAAGGTTTCCAGATGTGGCCCCCAACCGCAACGGGATACGCGACCGCGATCCGATTGCGATAGCGGTTGATCTCTTTTTCTGGAAGAGACTTTCCGCCGTAAATGTATGTTGGAAGAAATCTTCTGACATACATGTTGCGCTCGGAGATTTCAAACTTGTGGACCGAGAACATAACCGTCCCGTCGATCCGAAATTGGTGCTCCTCGACAGTGCGAGTAAATCCTCCGGAATGATTCGCGAGTTCATTGAGCCCCTCTGCAGGAACCGAGTAATACAGATAGCTGGGAGTGATCGACAGAAACCTTGTCGCGCGAAGAGTGGCGTCAAACTGTGCTGACGGTGCTTTCAATTCGCCGATGTAAAAGCCGTAGAATTTAAGGTCGATCCGCTGTTGCACAGGAGCAATCAACTCTGCCCAGCCCGTGGGCGCAACGACCAAGCCACTTCCGTGCCCACTCGGTACGTCTACCTCTTGGGCAACGCACCGCCCGCCAAGAAAAACGAGCCACAACACCAGAAAAGTTGGCACTAGATGCAGCGCAAATTTTGTGAATCCTCGCATGGCTTCTCCTAGCCCGGATGCGTAGTGTCAACGCGCCCGATTGATTACGAATCTTTAGGAGGACCTGTGATGGTGGGCGGAATTGCCACCTCATTGATCCCGCTCACGACCGGATGTAATTTCGGGTTACGTTCCAGTTGTGACGCGAATCACAAAGGCAATCGACGCGCCAAAGCCGAGCGCTCGTAAATGCTGAATTTTCTGTGGTTCGTGCGATGTACGATGACCTTCCAACGGCAACTGCCCACATCAGGGCAGCAGAATCTGGGCGGCACAGGCTGATTACGCGGGGGGAGACTGAATACGAGTGCCAGCGGCTAACACAGGCGAAGAAAAAATGTTTTGGCAACGAGCTCGGTGACCGTACTTTGAAAAGGAGTAAGCGATGTCGGACCGCGACTGTGCTGCAAAAAGCTGCCGCCGACCTTATTCTTCTCCTGGTCACTCAAGGTGATTATTTTCGTGGCGAGATCAACCAAGACAACTTCACAGCCCGAGCACGTCCCTTGACCATTGCTCGCTAGTTGAGATAGCACGTTTGAGTCGCAATGGACGGGGTGCAATAATACCGGATGTTTTTCGGCTACCCACATGCGGAAGATAGTTCCTCGCCGCTTTAACTGGCCCGGCAACACCCTTGCGGTCATCTTGTGCGTTTTTCTGCCCTATGTGTCGTTCGGTACAGCCCCGGTTCACGCCCTCGATCCGAACCTGCGCCTCACCCAGTACATCCACAACTCCTGGAGAACCCAAGATGGGTCCGCTCCAGCAGCGGACATAATATCAATAGCACAGACATCCGATGGTTTTCTGTGGTTCGTAGCTGCTCGCGGCCTCTACAGGTTTGACGGTTTTCGGTTCGTTCCCTGGGCCTTGCCGCCTACCGTTTCGATGCACGAAATAGCCAGCGTTTTTGGCGACGGCTCTGGAGGGCTTTGGGTGCTTGGGGACGATGAAATCGTCTACTTAAAAGCGGGACTCGTCAGTTCACATTTCGAACTGAGAGGAGTTCAATCGACTCAAAACATCAGCGAAGATCCTGACGGATCGTTGTGGGTCGTGCGAGGCTCGCCCGGAAGTCTAGACTCGCCCCTCTGCCATGTCACACACCAGGCTCTCAAATGTTTCGGCAGAAATGATGGAATACCGATTTCCCCAATCAATTCTCTGTTGGCTGATG
The DNA here is from genome assembly GCA_963696025.1 of uncultured Acidobacteriota bacterium. Taxonomy (GTDB): domain Bacteria; phylum Acidobacteriota; class Terriglobia; order Terriglobales; family Acidobacteriaceae; genus JABCYV01. Next base: position 133,753 of record CAVOII010000005.1, on the reverse strand, counting down.
GCAGAGGCGGGTTTTGGCTGGGAGGACCTACAGATCTTGTGCATTGGCATGCCGGGCAATCGGAGATGTACCCGAGCAAAGGCCAAATAGTGAGCCTTGTACCGGACTCCGACGGATCTCTCTGGGTCGGCATGATCGCGGAGGGCTCCGGACGAGGGCTCGCAAAATGGAAAGATGGAACTATCAGACCGTTCGTGAGCCCGGGCTTCGACGGGAGCAGAGCCGCGGTGACCCGAATGATCTCCGACCGCCAGGGTAATCTTTGGGTTGGCACCGTTGCAAAAGGCGTGTTTCGAATTCATGGAAATGCGGTGGAGCACTATGCCCATTTGGACGGCCTGTCTAGCGATTCGGTGTGGTCTGTTTTTGAAGACAGAGAGGGGATTGTCTGGGCTGCGACTTCGAACGGCATAGACAGCTTTCGCGATCCAGCCGTCACCACGTTCTCAGCTTTGGAAGGCTTACCAAAGGATGCAGCAATGGGCATTCTGGCTACTAAAGACGGTACGATCTGGGTGGCGAACGATGGCTCGCTCGATCGCATTGCCAACGGAACCGTTTCCTCTATTCGAATGGGAGCTGGCCTACCGGGTGAGCAAGTCACCTCACTACTTGAGGACCGGGCCGGGAACATGTGGGTGGGAGTGGATGACGGACTGTATCTCTTCAAGAATGGGCGCTTCTTCCGTCTGCCCGAGGCAAATCACAAACCGCTTGGAATGGTAGTCGGAATCACCGAGGACACTGATGGGAATATTTGGGCAGAATGCTCCGGCAAGCCGCGAGAGCTTGTACGCATTCGCGATTTCCAGGTGCGTGAAGAGTTTCCTGAATCACAAGTCCCGCCTGGACATAGCCTCGGAGCGGATCCACACGGAGGAATCTGGATTGGCACCATTAAGGGGGATGTGGCACTGTTTCGGAATGGTGTTCTGGGGAAAAAATTCCAGGTAAATCTCAAAGGCGATTCAGTCGCGGATTTGATTCTTGCCCAGGAAGACGGCTCAGTACTCGCGGGTTCCACGGACGGGCTTTTCGGATTGCGCAACGACCGGGCGCAGAGGATGACGAAGAAAAACGGTCTTCCCTGTAACTGGGTCTATTCTTTTGTTGAGGACAAGCATAAGCAGTGGTGGCTCAACACCGAGTGTGGCATCGTCGAGCTGTCCGATGCCGAGCTCCAGAGATGGTGGACCAACCCCGAAACGCTAGTTCAAAACAGGCTTTATGACGCATTTGACGGAGCTCGACCGAGCCCGCCTTCTTTCAGGTCTGCGGCTTACTCTGCTGATGGGCACGTATGGTTTGTTACGGGAGTTGTGGTGCAGACGGTGGACCCATCCAGGTTGCAAAAAGCGCTTCCGGCACAGACATACATCGAATCCCTCATCGCTGACCGAAAGGAGTTCGAAGCCGCGCCCAATCTCAAAATTCCTCCAAATCCCAGGGACTTGCAAGTCGATTACACCTCACCCAGTTTTTCGATCCCACAAAGGGTGAAGTTTCGCTATCGGCTCGACGGCTATGACCGTGATTGGCACGAGGCCGGTACGCGTCGGCAGGCTTTCTACACGGATTTGCCTCCCGGCAAGTATTCCTTCCGCGTGGTCGCATCTAATAGCGACGGCGTCTGGAACGAAAGCGCCGCCAAGCTGGATTTCTCCATCGTTTCTGCGTATTACCAGACGAATTGGTTTCGCGCTCTCTGCGCGTGCATCTTTTTGGCACTGCTGTGGGTGGCGTACCAGTGGCGTGTCCGGCAATTGCAACAGCAGTTCGATATGACGCTCGAGGCGCGTGTCGGCGAGCGCACGCGGATTGCGCGGGAGCTTCACGACACTCTGCTTCAGAGCGCACACGGTGTGCTGCTCCGTTTCCAAACCGTCTCTCATTTGCTGCCGGACCGACCCATCGAGGCGAAAGACAAGCTGGACAGCGCGATCGCGCAGACCGCGGACTTTATCACTGAAGCCCGGGATGAGGTGCAGGGACTGCGGGACTCAACGGCCCAGACTAACGATCTCGCGCTCGCCATAAGCACGTTGGGGGAAGAACTCACAACGGATTCAACTAATCGACCTGCGTTCCATGTCGCGGTTGAGGGCGAAGCGCGCAATCTACATCCCATCCTCCGGGATGAGGTTTACAAAATTGCTGCTGAAGCGCTTCGAAACGCGTTCCGGCACTCCCGGGCGCGCCAGATTGAGGCTGAAATCCGTTACGACACTGAGCAATTCCGGCTACGGGTGAGGGACAATGGAAAAGGCGTGGATCCAGCGATTCTCTCTAGCCAAGGTAGCGAGGGACACTATGGCTTGCCCGGGATGCGGGAACGCGCCACCCTTATTGGAGGTAAGCTAGCAGTGTGGAGCGAAGTCGATGCAGGTACCGAAGTGGAACTGCGCGTTCCTGCCAGCGCCGCCTACGTGACAGCACAGAGAAGTTCGTGGTTTTCACGCAAGGCGAGGGCATGAAGCAGGAGCTCATGAACGCCGGCAGTTCGCAAATTCGAATTCTGGCGGTTGACGACCATCCAATCGTGCGCCAGGGGATCGCCGGTCTCATTGGCATTCAGACCGATATGATTTTGGTAGGTGAAGCATCCAACGGTCGCGATGCCATTCAGCAATTCCGGACGCACCATCCCGACGTCACGCTCATGGACTTGCAGATGCCGGAGATGAACGGCATCGATGCGCTCATTGCGATTCACAACGAATTTCCCGACGCAAAAGTGATTGTGCTGACGACGTACGTAGGCGATACCCAAATTCTGCGTGCTCTCAAGGCCGGTGCTCAGGCATACCTGCTCAAAAATACATTGCACAAGGAACTACTCGAGACAATCCGAGCAGTCCATGCGGGAAAGAAGACCCTCTCGCCGGAAGCGTCGTTCCAAGTCGCCGAGCATGCGACGGATGACGCACTGACGCCCGCAGAGATCCTTGTCTTGAAAATGATTGCCGCTGGAAACGCAAACAAGCAAATTGCGGATCAGCTCTCAATCACGGAAGAAACCGTCAAAAGTCGAGTCAAGAACATTCTTTCTAAACTAGGCGCCAACGATCGAACGCACGCCGCAATGATTGGCCTGAAGAGAGGAATCATCGAGCTGTAGTTGGCACTCCGTTGGCTGCCCGCCTCAGAAAATTCAGAACTCTAAAGAGTGACGATTAAACCTCTTTTTGGGGTTTCGATTGGCCCCCGAAACGGAAGAGTCTAGTTATGTACTGAAAGGTGCGTAATTGCGACGGCTGTATTCCACATTTGCTGGCGGTTGGCCCGGCGCAGGGTTGCTTCTCATGCGCGTGGTCGTTGGCTCCGTGCTGATTGTGCGTGCGGGCTTGAGGCTGTGGAGCGATCTACCGCCGATGAATGTAACAATTCCCGCTCTGCTCTTGATGGGAGCGGGATTACTGCTGATCGTAGGTTTATGGACTCCGATCGTGGGAACCTCTATAGCATTGGTTGAAACCTGGAAGATACTTACCGTACCCGGCGACAAATGGGTGTGGCTGCTGTTAGGAACTGCCGCTGCCGCTCTCGCGATGTTGGGACCGGGTTTCTGGTCCATCGATGCTCGCCTGTTCGGGTGGAAGCGCATCGAAGCTCCGCCCCGCAAAACGAGCTCTGACTCTCGCTAAGAATCCCCCATGTACCACCAAATTCTTGCCCCAGAAGAGGGTGACATTCCTCCCCCCAAGAGTCTGCGATTTACCCCGATGTGGGGCTGCTTGCAAATAGAACTCGCGTGACAATGGCTAGGTCATCACGACAATAGGTGAAAAGGTCGGAAGGCGCTTATGTGGAAGATCACGACTCGCGGTTTCACGCTACAGGAAGTCCTAGTCATGGCTGCAACGAATGTTGCATCCGCCCGGATAGCGACCGACAAAAGCGAGCGAACGACTTGCACAGCCCCCCGCACCGAGATTCAACATGCTCCAGGAGGATGTCCATGGCAAAGGTGATTGAATTCTATATACCGAAAAACTTTCGGCAACCGTTGAGGACGGCGGCTCAGCCGCAACTCGGAAAAATCATCGAGTTTTGCCCACAGACGAAGAGATCAGCTTAGCTGTTCGCAAAGCAGTGGAAGTGTAAAGGTATGGGAGGAGACTATGGGCGCGACTGTTGCTTTCACTGACCTCGGGAGCTCCGCCGGAGCGGGTTTTCCCAACATCAGCGATCTCGCAGACCGGCAACTGCATGTGGAAACAGAAATTAGCTCTGAGCACTGCTTCGAAGATATCGTCGGAAGGAGCCCAGCCCTCCAGAAAGTGCTTGATCAGGTCGCGATCGTCGCACCCACCGATTCCACGGTCCTGCTTCATGGAGAAACGGGAACGGGAAAGGAGCTCATTGCGCGGGCGATCCACAGGCTCAGCTCTCGGCGCGAGCGCGCCCTTATTCGCATGAACTGCGCGGCCATTCCCTCAGGACTGTTGGAAAGCGAACTGTTTGGTCATGAGAAGGGAGCCTTTACCGGCGCCCTGCTGCAAAGAAAGGGTCGATTCGAGCTGGCGAATGGAGGCTCGTTGTTTCTGGATGAGATCGGCGACATCAGCTTGGAGCTGCAGCCGAAACTATTGCGTGCTATCCAGGAGCAGGAGTTCGAGCGTTTGGGAAGCGCAAGGACAATCCAGGTCAACGTGCGGATGATTGCCGCGACGCATCGGGACCTTGCGGCCATGATCAGCGAGCAACAGTTCCGCGAGGATCTTTTTTACCGGTTCAACGTTTTCCCGATCGAGATCCCGCCTTTGCGGGAACGCCGCGAAGACATTCTTCCGCTCGTGAATCATTTCGTGGCAAAGTTTGCGCAGCGGATGGGTAAGGACATCAGATTCATCTCCCGAGATGCCATGGAGGCTCTCACGAATGCGCCGTGGAAAGGTAATGTTCGCGAGCTGGGAAATTTCATGGAGCGTTGCGTGATTCTAACGCAAGGGAACGAATTGAATGTGCCGCATCTAGAGGTGAAGGATTCTGTTGGGCGAAGGGTAGTACCGGTCGCATCATCGTTCCGGGAAGCTGAGCGGCGCGTGATTATCGGTGCTTTGAGCGACGCGTCCGGAAGGATAGCCGGGAAAGGCGGGGCGGCTGAACGCCTAGGACTTAAGAGAACAACTCTTCAGAACAAGATGCGGCGGCTGAGTATCGGCCGCAGTGATTATTCGGCTGACCAGTACACAAATCGGATCGCTGGCCCCCAAGCAACGTGATTCCGATTGTGGGTTTGCGGCTTAGGACGACGCCGCTGACCTCTATTACCTTTCCACCGAAACGCCAACCACTTGCGCGAGCGCCTGCCAATGTCGCGCGTGCGGAATGCGCTTGCCTGCCCGGATGTCCGATGAATACGGTTCGCTCACCCTAAGTGCGGAACGGATTTGGGTCTTCGTGATTCTTGCGAGGGTGGGTTGAATTTGTTTGACGTAAACATCCCGCGTGAGCCAATCGGGTAGGTCTGAAGGTCTCCAATTGTGAATAGCCTGCTTATGCTGGCGTTGCGTGGCTGACCGTTTCGCAAGAGACTCCCGTCGCTGTGCGTCCTTGCGGCCCACGCGAAGGTTCTTACGCGTAGCCTGTTTCGCGCAATTCGAGCAGAGCTTTGTTCGACGCGAAATCTTCACTCCGCAATCGGAGCAGACGTGTTCCGGTTTCCGCTGATTCACTGCGGGTACGGTGCTTCCTTTGACTGTCCGCCGATGGGCCTGGGTAAGTCTGCTGGCCAACCGTAGCCGGGAAAGCCGCGATGAAGGTTTTGAAATAGAAGACCAAAGCTCTTGAGCGACGTACTCTGCGACTGGAGCCACGAGCTTCCTCCACGTAGCCGCCGTCTCGCACAAGCGGGTTGCCAACGATGACACGATACGGCAGTTGCCATTACGATCTTCCCAAAAGTCGGCGTGACGAAGCGGCTCGCTTTGAAGCCAGTTCAAAACGAACGCATCAACTCCGCATGGCCTACAGACTTCCATCAAGTCACAGGCGAGCGAATGCCTGTTGGGTGCGTCCACGTGAAGGCAGCCAATCGCGGGATCAAGGCCCATTGCGACAGCAGCCAAACGGCTTTCGCTTTCGAGCAGGCCGTACAACAGGTTCAACAGAGCGTTAGGCGGATTGGCAGCCAGACGCGGTGAGTGCGTTAGCGGCGAAATTCGGGAGCCGAAAGTTTTCCAATGCTCCGGCACCCGTTTCTCATCCTTGCGCGGCCATCGGATCGGAACATCCGACCATGCGTGCCAGTAGAGCTTCGCGGCCTGAGCCTCACTCAGTCGCACAGATTCGATATTCTGGGTGCTCGGTAACTCGGTTCTGAATCGATCAATTGCGTCTGCTGTCGCCGAATCTTGCAGCATTTCTCGAACTAGTGTGGCCTGACCGTTAAGTTTTTGGGATATAAGTTCCTTCGAAATCTTCAAAGCAGTCCCGTTGCCGTGAGCGAGCGATTGTGATCTGCGAAGACGGGCATCCGATGGAGAGACAGGACCCGCAACCACGATCAACTTTCCGCGCTTATCCAACATCACAAAACTTGCGCCTACGTCGGCAACCCAGCGCAGCGCCTCCAGACTGATGAAACCGTCGCTGCCGATCATCACCAGTCCGAGGCCCAGGCCGGAGCAAAAGGAGCCGACAGATGACACTTCGAGGTAGGAGTGTCCCATGTCGGGTCCAAGGGCTCGCAAGAAAAAGTCTCCGAAGCTGGTGAAGTCGCGATGTTTCAACATCTCTAACGACGTCGGTCGTGTCAAGGGACTTGGGGTTTCATTTTAGTAAGTCGGTGCATACTTTCCCCTCAGCGCAGACGCACTGGTTCCTTCGAGAGAGCAACGGTCTTTACTTCTCGATGATTTGTATCCAACCGCATGGCTCGGCCCGTTTTCTTCATCATTGTGGTGGCGTAGCCCACCAGACATCTCTTCGGTCACGCTCGATCATGATGTGTTGTGCAAACTCCCCTCCCATGGGGAGGCGGGCAGCCTATTCAGTTGACCCGGTCACTGCATTGCAGGACCACTGTTGAAATCAGGCATCCCCGCATGGGCTTTCCCCTTCTGCCGCAACCTTCCGCGGCGACAGAACTGTTCGTAATCAATCTGGTCACGCATCATGATCCACAGCCGGATACCCAGTTTGCGTGCCGCTGCGATCCTTGCCTTGCCCATTCCTTTCTGGATGAGCTTGCGCCGATAGAAGCGTTGCAACTCCGGGTCTTTCCGTACCGCATGCATCCCTGCTTCGGTCCACAGATAGCGCAGCAGGGAGTTGCCTTGCTTGGTCAGTTTTCCCAGTCGTTGTCGCTTCCCGCTGGTGTGCTCACACGGAATCATCCCGATGTAGCTGGCCACCTGGTTGGCGGTGTCGAAGCGACTCGGGTCACCGAGAAAAACATCGGTCGCCAAAGCCGTCACCGCACCTACGCCCGGATGGGTTAGCAGCCGGCGCGCCTGTAGCCTTTGTCGGGCCAGGGCTTCCACTTCTTTATCTAGTTCTTGGATTCGTTGCTGCAACTGTTCATACAAGCTCAGCAGTTCTGTCCGTCTCTGACTGGTGTAGGGTGGCAAGGGCAGTGCCTGCAGTGTGTTCTGCCCTGCCTGACTCCAGAGCGCGTGGCCTCGGCGCAGGGCGTGATTGAGGGCGATCGCCTGCAAGGTGTGCTGCAATCGTGCTCGCATCTTTACCCACTGATGTCGGTCCCGCAGCAAGGTTCGCAAGTCCCGCTCTTCGATCGAGGGCATCCAAATCTCCGGAAAGCGATCTTCGATGAGCAGTTCCAATATCAACCGTGCATCTCGCCGATCATGCTTCTGCTTCCGCGTTTCTTTCGCGCGGATCTTCGCCGGATTTCCCACACGGCATTGGATTCCCAACTCTTGCAGCAGTTCCAAGAACCACTGCATGGATCCCGTGGCTTCGATGCCCACCACCACCGGACCCTCCAAGGCCCCGTAAAACTCTCGCAGGGCGTTGCCTTCGTGGGAAAGTGCCCTCTCCACGAACTCCCCGGTTTCAGTGTCCACCATGGCTATGGTTTGTTGTCTTGCGTGCAGATCACAGCCTACAATTTTCATCTCGGCCTCCTTCGTCCCGAGCCTCTTTGGTTGGATACCGCAAAGTCTACTCGGTCCGTTGTGAGGCCGACGTCGTTATGACATCAGTTATCGGATGTCTTCATGACGCAACTGCTTTATTCGCTCGCTTTGTCCAATGGCTCCAAGAACTTCTCGTAGCACTCAGTGCAGAGCCACTCCCGACCGTTGGTGTAGCCAGTGGCGTGCCAGGGGCCACCATCCGCGTTTAACTCCCAATGACAAAGGGAGCAAAAATCGCGAGGCCATCCCCCAGCCACCAATTTGAAGCCGAGATCATGCTTCCGGCTCACATCGAAGAAAATTCGACCGCTACTAATTTCGACGACTATGTCCAATGGCTTCCATTCGCGCTTACGCCATGCGAACTTCCGCAGTTCCATCAACTCGCTGTGTTTCTCCACGACGTCATGCGCTTGCCCAGCCGTGTTCTGGTTCTGGGAAACGATGTCCCGGGCGCGGTCGAGCGAGAGGCCTTGCGAGTTGAGGAGTTGAGCGGCAAAAGCGCCCTCTTCTCTTAGCAATCCCAGCAGCAAGTGCTCACTTCCGATAGGTTTGCTCTGAAGGCGGTCCGCTTCCTCAGCCGAGTAAGCCAATACACGCTTCGACTCATTGGTCAATGGAAGATCGACTGAATTGGAGGTTTTATCCCGGAGAGTTGTACGTTGCTCAATTTCCTTGCGGATTGCATCAATCGTCTTTGCGGCAGGAAGGACTACACTCGTTAGGGCTCGGTCCTCGCGAAGAAGACCCAACAGCACGTGCTCTGTTTCAATGTAGGGCGAACCAAACTGGATGGCTTCGTCCCGCGCGAAGAAGATGACACGCCTTGCCTTTTCCGTATAACGCTCAAACATGCTTCAATCCGGTTTCTTGGCTTGGACACACAAATCATAGCTGAGAATCAGCGTCAGGCGAACCTCAAAGCCAAACTCCCACAGTAACTGATGTCATAACGACGTCGGCCTCACAACGGACCGAGTAGACTTTGCGGTATCCAACCAAAAAGGCTCGGGACGAAGGAGGCCGAGATGAAAATTGTAGGCTGTGATCTGCACGCAAGACAACAAACCATAGCCATGGTGGACACTGAAACCGGGGAGTTCGTGGAGAGGGCACTTTCCCACGAAGGCAACGCCCTGCGAGAGTTTTACGGGGCCTTGGAGGGTCCGGTGGTGGTGGGCATCGAAGCCACGGGAGCGATGCAGTGGTTCTTGGAACTGCTGCAAGAGTTGGGAATCCAATGCCGTGTGGGAAATCCGGCGAAGATCCGCGCGAAAGAAACGCGGAAGCAGAAGCATGATCGGCGAGATGCACGGTTGATATTGGAACTGCTCATCGAAGATCGCTTTCCGGAGATTTGGATGCCCTCGATCGAAGAGCGGGACTTGCGAACCTTGCTGCGGGACCGACATCAGTGGGTAAAGATGCGAGCACGATTGCAGCACACCTTGCAGGCGATCGCCCTCAATCACGCCCTGCGCCGAGGCCACGCGCTCTGGAGTCAGGCAGGGCAGAACACACTGCAGGCACTGCCCTTGCCACCCTACACCAGTCAGAGACGGACAGAACTGCTGAGCTTGTATGAACAGTTGCAGCAACGAATCCAAGAACTAGATAAAGAAGTGGAAGCCCTGGCCCGACAAAGGCTACAGGCGCGCCGGCTGCTAACCCATCCGGGCGTAGGTGCGGTGACGGCTTTGGCGACCGATGTTTTTCTCGGTGACCCGAGTCGCTTCGACACCGCCAACCAGGTGGCCAGCTACATCGGGATGATTCCGTGTGAGCACACCAGCGGGAAGCGACAACGACTGGGAAAACTGACCAAGCAAGGCAACTCCCTGCTGCGCTATCTGTGGACCGAAGCAGGGATGCATGCGGTACGGAAAGACCCGGAGTTGCAACGCTTCTATCGGCGCAAGCTCATCCAGAAAGGAATGGGCAAGGCAAGGATCGCAGCGGCACGCAAACTGGGTATCCGGCTGTGGATCATGATGCGTGACCAGATTGATTACGAACAGTTCTGTCGCCGCGGAAGGTTGCGGCAGAAGGGGAAAGCCCATGCGGGGATGCCTGATTTCAACAGTGGTCCTGCAATGCAGTGACCGGGTCAACTGAATAGGCTGCCCGCCTCCCCATGGGAGGGGAGTTTGCACAACACATCATGATCGAGCGTGACCGAAGAGATGTCTGGTGGGCTACGCCACCACAATGATGAAGAAAACGGGCCGAGCCATGCGGTTGGATACATCGAGAAGTAAAGACCGTTGCTCTCTCGAAGGAACCAGTGCGTCTGCGCTGAGGGGAAAGTATGCACCGACTTACTAAAATGAAACCCCAAGTCCCTTGACACGACCGACGTCGTTAGAGATGTTGTAAACTGGCTGTTGAAAAACTCGCTGTTGAAAAACTCATTTCCGAGAAATCGGCAGAAATTAGATCGCGTCAGGATGCCCTATAAACGATAGGCCTGAACTCGGTCTGCGAGAATGTCCTTCGGGTTGCTATTCGGTTAGCGTCCCTCGCCGTCATTCTGGTAGGCAGCAACCAAGCGAGCCACCATGATTGCGACGTAGAACACGCCCGTAGCTGCTTCGAGGACTGCAATGATCCGCGCGGGCCGCGAAACGGGAAGTACATCGCCGTATCCCACACTGGTTAGCGTAGCGAAGCTGAAGTAAAGAAGAGAATCGCGCGAAGCCGCGATGGGAGTCGGCCCCACCTCCACAAACGATCCAGGATGAACCTCTTGGACCAAGCTGAAGACAGCAAAGTAGAACATTCCCAGTATCAGATAAAGACTCAAGGACGCGCGCAATTTGGCTCTTATGATCGGGCCCGAGCGTTCCAGAAACGCGAAGAGAGCGACGGAAACGTAGCCAAAAAAGGCGGACAAGAGCAGCCAATTTGCGATTCGCAGGGTGTGAACCGGATGGAAGATAGTAACAAGCGAGACCAGCAGGGAGGAGACGGTCAGCAGAAGCGCAGGCCACGGCATGGCCCGTTTTTGGGATAACTTCAGTATGGCGACAATAAGGGTCGCATACATGGAAAGGAAGACAAAGACTTCACTGATCCAGTTCTCTTTCAGGAATGCGCTAAGCACCAGGAAGAAAAGGAGAGAAACCAACAAAGTAAGCGAGTGACGATCGTGCGTTTCGGTTTTCATTGCCATCAGGCCCGCCCCGAGCGGAAAGCATCGAGCGCCGGCCGTTTGCATTGGGCTGTGGTCGAAGTCATTCTCCCTGCACCGGGAAATCCTCTCATGCCGCGAACGCGGTTGTCACGAAATCAGCACAGCGCCAGACCGGCCCCGGGGCTTTCGCCAAACCGGAACGCTGTTGTTCGACGGCCATGATAAACAAGGCAGTTTAGCACCGTCCGATTGACCAACTGTTGTAATCAGGCGATTACACTCATCCTATGAGAGAGGATGTCAAGAAAAAATACTTCTCCACTCCCCTCCGTGGGATCCCGGAATGGTGACTTGCATCCAGGCCCCCTTCTTCTTGGAGAGGATTTTGGGTTTCGCACTTTGGATCGCCGTGTAGTTCAGCGGCGATTGCTAACTCCAGTCGATGATCTCGAAGAAATGGTTTCATGGAGCAGTGGTGCTTAACGCCGATCAGTTGCGATGCTGCGCAAGCCAACCGTTGGCTTAAGTGCCAACCATCATCCTATGGGAGGCTCGAGGCCTATGGCTTTTTTGGGGTTATCCGAGGGGGCATAGGATTGACCCGGAGACTGGGTGCTGATTTGAGCACCCGGAACGCCTAATGAGTGCATGGATACTCTCCCTCGAACCCGAGCATCGCCAGAACCGATGGGTCACCACCGAAGCGTGAAACCTGGGAGACCACCTGAGTTCTGTGCAACGCTCAAGCTGCTTGCGGCTTCAGTTGTTCCGCGTCGAAACGTCCCTCCTTCTTCCAGAGTGTCAAAGCCATGGCCGCGATCTTTCGGGCTAAGGTCAGACGCGCCATCTCGGGCTTCATGCCCTTAGCCAGCAAAGCCATATAGAAGTCGCGCAACGGTCCTACACCACAGCTGGCTCGGGTCGCGGCTCCCTTGAAGATCTCTTTCATTTCGTGGTTGTGATTCTGATTGAGACCACGAATCTGTTGCGGTTTTTTCGTACGTTGCAGTTGTCCGTGCACGTAGCGATATTGCGCACTGTCGCGGGTCTCAATGCCCAGCCCACTATAGGTCCAGAGCTGCCGTTTGCTGCGGAACCGATGCGGTGTCTGCATCAACGCGATCAAGCGGGCGGCTCGGATCGGACCGATGCAGGGAATCTGACGTAGTAGTTTCGCAGCTTTGTGTTTCCGGCTCTCCGCCAATAACTCAGGGCGCAGGGTTCGTCGCAATCCCTGCAATCCATCCAACTGTTGATAGAGTAGCTCGGCACGCCGGCGCACGCCCGCGTGTTCAATCTTGTGTAACCATTCCTCGCGGTAACGCGGAGCATAGACCTGGGTACCCGCACAAGGAATGCTCCAGCCGCGATACAGAGCTTTGATCCGATTCATCACTCGATTCAGATCTTGGCTGAGGGTCTGATAACTGCGCCCCAGCTCGCGCAGCGTCCGCAGTCCATGTTCTCCGTGATAGACCGGTCGCAGCATTCCCGTACGCAACAAGTCGGCCAGCTTGCGCGCATCCACCTTGTCGCTCTTGTTGCCTTCCTTCATTAAGGCATTGCGCCGCGGATCGCAGACCAGCACTCGCGCCACCTGGGGCTGCAACAGATCGTAGAGCCAAGCCGCCCAGGTCCCTTCTTCCCAGGTCCCATGCAACTCGCCCCGCAGACCGTGGATAAACTGCAGCATGCTACTGGCTTTGGTTTCGACGATCGATTCCATCACCAACTGGCCACTGCCATTGAGGACGGCAATCACAATGGCTTCCTTGTGCACGTCCATACCGATATACTTGATGTCGCGACTCATGCAGTTGCCTCCTTGAGGGAAAGATCATTCGCGCTCAACGGAGTCTTTCCCTCAAGGTAAAGTGTCATTCTTCAGCCCATTTGCCTATCTTCTCCTCTGATTCTTGCCCTACATCTCCGCCGTATACTCCACTCAACAGGGCCGCTCTCTCATAATGCATTGACCCGCGCACATCGCGCGAATACCTCCACCGCCCGCGCCTCGGGGGGAGGGGTGGGGAACTAACCCCTCTCCTCTCTCTCACCCCCCGCTCGCGTTGACTTCTCTCCCGAGCATCCCTAACATGGCAGCCCTGAGCAGGTCCCATCTTGATCGGCCAAACTATCTCGCACTATCGAATACTCGAGAAACTCGGCGGCGGCGGGATGGGGGTGGTATACAAGGCCGAGGACACGCGGCTGCATCGCTTTGTCGCTCTCAAGTTCCTACCGGATGAGGTCGCCAAGGATCCCCAAGCTTTGGCCCGCTTCCGCCGCGAGGCGCAGGCCGCCTCGGCTCTGAATCACCCTCACATTTGCACTATCCATGACATCGGTGAGCAAGGCAGCCAAGCCTTCATCGCCATGGAATATTTAGATGGTGTGACGCTCAAACACCGGGTTGAAAACCGGCCGCTAAAGACGGAAGAGTTGCTAGAACTCGGCATCCAGATTGCCGATGCCCTTGACGCCGCTCATAGCCGAGGCATTGTGCATCGCGATATCAAGCCGGCCAACATCTTCATCACCAGCCGTGGCGATGCGAAGATCCTCGACTTCGGACTGGCCAAGCTTGCTGCGAGCCATGATGGCGCCACCTCGATGACCGGTTCCACCATTGGCGACTTCCGAGAAGAACAACTCACCAGTCCGGGTGCGACGGTGGGCACGGTTGCCTATATGTCCCCAGAGCAAGCGCGTGGAGAAGAACTCGACGCCCGCACGGATCTGTTTTCCTTTGGCGCCGTCCTCTACGAGATGTGCACTGGGAAGGTGGCCTTTGGGGGTAGCACCTCCGCCATCATCTTCGAGGCTATCCTCAATCGCGTCCCCACGCCGCCACCTCAGCTCAATCCTAGCTTACCCGCGGATCTCAACCGGATCATTGCGCGCGCACTGGAGAAGGATCGCGAGCTCCGCTATCAGTCAGCTTCTGAAATTCGCGCCGAATTGAAGCGGCATAAACGCGATTTGGACTCACACCGGAGTGCGGTTGCGCAAGCTCCGGCATCCGCGACCCAAACAGCAACAGCGGTCGCACGAGAAACCGGAGTCCGACGCTCGCCTTCCATCCTCTCCAGTGCGCTACTCGTCTGCGCGACCCTGATTTTGGGTGCGGCTGCAGGCTGGTTTCTCCGGGGCAGTTGGGTACCGGTATTGCAACCTTCCTATCACCAGCTTACCTTCCGCCGCGGCACAATCCGATCCGCATTTTTCACTCCGAATGGACAATCGGTTGTTTATGGCGCTTCCTGGGAAGGATCTCCCATCGATCTGTTCATTACGAGTCCGGAAAGTCCCCAATCGCGTTCTCTCAGCTTAGAAAGAGCCGCGCTCTTGGCTATGTCCTCTTCTGGAGAGATGGCGGTATCGGTGAACAGCCGTCCCTCCGGCCCCTATGCGCAAGTCGGGACGCTGGCCCGAGTGCCATTGAACGGCGGCGCTCCCCGTCCCGTGCTCGAAGACGTGCAGTGGGCGGATTGGTCTCCCGACGGAAATAACCTGGCGATCGTGCGCGATGTTGGGGGTCGTAACCAACTCGAGTTTCCCATCGGCAAAGCGCTCTACCAGACCTCGGGCTGGATCAGTCATCCCCGAGTTTCCAGAAAGGGCGACCGCGTTGCCTTTCTCGACCATCCGTTGCCCGGCGATGACGGCGGCTCGGTTAAGACGGTTGACCTCAGCGGAAACGTCAAGACTTTGTCGAGCGGCTTCCAAACCGTCCAGGGTCTGGCATGGTCGGCGGATGGACAAGAAATTTGGTTTACCGCGGCCGACCTCGGCCTGAAACGTGCCATTTTCGCCGTCACCCTTGGTGGCCGAGAGCGCTCCATAGCAACCGTTCCAGGCACCCTGTTGGTGCAGGATATCTGGAAGGACGGGCGCGTCTTGCTGGCTAAAGATGCCTGGCGGCGAGAATTGATTGGCCTCGTGGCGGGCGAGAGCAAGGATCGCGATCTGTCATGGCTCGACTATTCCTACCCGTCCGACCTCTCGGCGGACGGCAAGGTCTTGCTGTTCACAGAGGCGGGCGAAGGCGGAGGGCCAAACTATTCTGTTTATGAAAGAAAAATTGGCGAGATGTCGGCCGTCCGATTGGGTGATGGAATGGGGCTCGGCCTCTCTCCAGACGGCAAATGGGTGATTGCCAGTGTGCCCACCGCCCCGGCACAGCTGGTTCTTCTTCCCACCGGCCCGGGCGAAGTCAAGCCTCTGACTCACGATGCCATCAATCACAGCCGCGCCAAGTGGCTTCCTGATGGCCGCCGCTTCCTGTTCTCAGGCAAAGAACCGGGGCACGCTGCCCGCATTTATCGGCAGGATTCGCCTGAGGGACGTCCAGTACCCGTCTCACCGGAGGGAATCGACCCGCTGGTCGTGGTCCTTTCTCCCGACGGCCAGCAGGTGATCGGTTTGGGGCCCGATGGGAAGGCATACTTTTATCCAGTTGCAGGAGGGGAGCCTCGAGCTGTTCCAGGCATTGAGCCCGGAGAGCAACCCATTCAGTGGAGTGCCGAGGGAAAGGCAATCTATCTCTACAAGCCGGGAGATCTGCCCGCCAAAGTTTATCGGTTGGATTTGGCAACCGGGCACAGGACCTTGTGGAAAGAGCTTATGCCCTCCGATTCGGCGGGAGTAAGTCGCCTTGGTCCGATTGTTGTGACCCCAGACGGCAAGTCGTGTTTGTATGGCTATCACCGAGTTCTGTCCGACCTCTATTTGGTGGAAAGAATGAAGTAAGCCACTCTCTTGTTCTTTTCACCTCACCGCATGAGCAGCAACAAATCCGCGACCTGCAATTGCTGGGATCGCGATAAGAGCTTTGCCCTCTTCGATAGACGGCTCTCCTTCTGCACTTCGGCGATGTCATTAGGACCGCACTTGGGCCTTGCGATTCCCGGCGGATGACGGGCCAGCCGGGAGTTATCGTTCGTCGGTCGGATTAGTACCGACAACCGCGCTAGCAGTAATCAAATCGATTGCTAGCGAGAAGCCGACTTGAACGAAGCCGCGTTGCGGCGGACGCATTCGCGTGTTGCTGGCCGGCGGTCGAGGTGATCTGAACTAGTGTGTGTCGCAGAGGAGGAACACTCTGTGACCCATCTACGTCAGATCATTCTGGAGGAACTGAGACGCCGCAACTTCGCCGATTCAACTATCCGCTCGTACCTTCACGCGGTTGAGCACTACAGCCGCTACTTCCACCACCGGTGATCAGCTTGGGCCCGAACACATTCGCGAGTATCAGGCGGCACTGTTCACTAAGTTGAAGTTCAGCCCGAACACTGTGACCCTGCGACTGGCTGCTTTACGCTTCTTCTATATTCAGGTGTTGAAGAGAGGCTGGAGCATTGCCGAGACGCCTTATCCGAAGAAGGTTCTGCACCTGCCCGAGATACTCAGCCAGGAGGAAGTCGCGCGTCTGATTGACGCGGCAGAGTTTCCCTTTCATCGCATCCTGCTGATGACGCTCTATGCCACGGGCGCACGTCGCGCCGAAGTGGCGCACCTGAAGATCAGCGATATCGACAGCCAGCGGATGGTCATCCATATCCGGGGAGGCAAGGGGCGCAAGGACCGTGATGTCATACTCAGCCCGAAGCTGCTCGAGGCATTGCGCGATTTCTATGTGGCGTTGCTGGCCAAGGGAATGAAGCCCGAGATGGCGCGTCTAACCTTAGCCCGAAAGATCGCGGCCATTGCTTTGACACTCTGGAAGAAGGAGGAACGTTTCGACACGGAACAACTGAAGCCGCAAGCAGCTTGAGCGTTGCACAGGACTCCGGTGGTCTCCCAGGTTTCATGCCTCGGTGGTGACCCATCGGTTCTGGCGATGCTCGGGTTCGAGGGAGAGTATCCATTCACTCATTAGGCGTTCCGGGTGCTCAAATCAGCACCCAGTCTCCGGGTCAATCCTATGCCCCCTCGGATAACCCAAAAAAGCCATAGGCCTCGAGCCTCACACAGGATGATGGTTGGCACTTAAGCCAACGGTTGGCTTGCGCAGCTTCGCAACGAATAGTGTCGGGACCGCTGCATGAAACCACTCAAGGGAGATCAGCAACTGCGATCCGTATCCCTGTCGTACTCTGTGGCGCTCCAGGCCTTAAAACCAAAATCCTCTCCACGAAGAAGAAGGGGCCTGGATGCAAGCACCGATCTAGGTCTCACGGAGAGGAGTGCAGAAGTGTTTTCGCTTGACATCCTCTCTCATAAGATGAGATCGCGGTAGGGATACCACTTTGCGTGGTACCCCCCGCACGGTCCCGGACGGGCGCTTATTAGCGCATCCGGTTCTTATCGCGGATGACTGGCGGCAAAGCGAAGCGCGGGATAAGGATGGAGTACTCGCGGGGGTGGGATCCATCGGTCAGCCAGGGCGAGAATACGCGTCCACGAGATCGGGTGGTGCTGGCTACGGCGGCGAAGTGTACGCCACCAGTGCCCAATTAACCGCTCCCGGAATACGCCGAGACTATCGAGGTTCCCCGGTACCGCATAGTAGTTGGAGTGGCCCTGCATGATCGACTTGAGCCATTGACCGGTTTGGCGCACGGGATCGTGCATACGCTCACGGAGCTGCTGCTTAATCTCCCGCAGCTTCGCCCGCATGCGTTTCTGGATCGTCTTGCGCCTTACCGTAAACCGCCCTAGCCTATTCTTCCCGCTGATGTGCGTGAAGCCTAGAAAGTCGAACGTCTCGGGCTTGCCTTCTCCTCTACGTCTCCGGTTCTCTTCGGCAAACCTGCCGAACTCGATCCGGCGCGTCTTATCTGGATGCAATTCCAGTCCAAACATTCCCAGTCGTTCCTGTAAGTTCTCCAAGAATCGATCCGCGTCCGCTTGGTGTTGGAATCCCAAGATGATATCGTCCGCGTAGCGGATGACCACCACCTCGCCGTGTGCCCACTTCTTGCGCCACACGTTCACCCAGAGATCGAACGCGTAGTGCAGGTAGATATTCGCGAGAAGCGGTGAAATCACCGAACCTTGCGGACTGCCTGCCTTCGTGTCCGACCATTTGCCTTCCTCCATCACCCCAGCCTTGAGCCATTTCTGGGTCAGCCGTAGGATGCGGGGGTCAGCGACGCGATGCTCCACGAACTTGATCAGCCAACTCTTGTCGAGGTTATCGAAAAATCCTCGAATGTCGGCATCAAGGACGTAGTTCACCTTCTTCTTCAGGAGCGCGTACGACAACGCATCCAGCGCCTGATGCTGGCTGCGCCCCGGGCGAAAACCGTACGAGAAGCTGAGAAAGTCTTCCTCATAGATCTGGTTGAGGATGGTGACCACGGCATGTTGGACAAGTTTGTCTTCGATAGCCGGGACCGCCAGTGGACGTTGTCGTCCATCTGCTTTCTCTATGTACACTCTTCTCGAGGGCGTCGCTCGATAGGCTCCGCGATGAACTCGGCCATGAAGATCGGTCAGCCGATCCTCTAGTCGGTCTTCATACTCCTGCCAGGTGACACCGTCCACTCCAGGTGCGGCCTTTCTCTTGAGCGAGTAAAAGCTTTCCCGCAGCAGTTCGACGGTCAGGTGGTGGAGCAAGGCGGTGAACTTCATCTCCTTGTTCCCTGCTGCTTTCCGCACGCCCGCCAGCCCCTGGGACACGCGCTCCCCGCTCTGTGTCGGGGACGTGTTAGGTTGACGAACGTTCTCCTTGATCGACGGCCTTCCCTCCCCACTCTCCGCCGACGAATTCCCGCCTTTGTTCGAATGGTTCATAGGTACTATGCCGTTGTGTGACTCCTCGGAGACGTACACGCGGGCCTCGTGGCTCTGGCCTTCACCCGCCGACCTCCGACCTGGTTGAGCCGCAGGTGTCTCCGAGGTCTCCCGGTTCTCGTGCTTGAAGTTTCTAGGCGTGTCTGGGGTCTTCGACTACGCCGGACTGAGCAAGAGCTCGCGCTAACGCGCCTGCTCATGTTGCCTTCCGCGCATTTCAAGGACGTCGGCGTCCGGATTGCATCTTTTCGGAGCTGAATACCCACCCCGCCTATCCTCTGTCTACGCTTCGCTGTGTCCCTCGCGGTAGCAGCGCAAGACTCGAGGCCGAGCGGATCGCTAATCCTTTCTCGTAAGGCTCTTTCATCCTCTACTTCGAGCCGGTTTAGCCCGGCGCACTGAAATCGCGATGTTTCACCAATTCACTGAATGAGGGATGAGAGGGATGGAGAAAAACGGGAGGCAGGAATGCCTCCCATGAACGAGTGATTACTTCTTTAGTTCAACTTGGATCAATTCAAACGGGCCGCCAAGGTTCTCGGGATCGTGTTCGAAGGCATCCATGTGCATGACTTGACCTGCCTTCGCCTCAATGTTTTCGCTCTTTCCATCTGGGTATGTGAACTTGGCTTTGCAATCGTTCAAGAAGACTGAAACCGACTCGGGATGGCTGTGCATGACTGACTTCTCTTTGGCTCCATACTTAATGCGCACCACACGGATTTTCTCGTTCTCGAACTCTACAGTGTAGTGGCGGGAATCGGCTTTGACTGGGTCAACTTTTGGGTGTGGCATTTGTGCGGTTGCCATGGTGATTCCTCCTTTGGCTGCAAAAGTGTAGTCCCGAGTACTCAGTTTTGCAAAGTTGGATATCGAGCGGATGAATCTTACAGCCGCTTTACTGAACGTCTCTCTTGAAAGATCACGACGTGGTAATTTTGAATGAACACGATGCTGCTCGAATCAGGCGATCACACTCATTGACCCGGGTTCTGAGTGAAATCGGGATTTTGCGAGAGATAAGCCCCGTACTTCCGTGTTCGTCCCACCTTTAGCGAACATTTTTCACTTTCTTGGGCTTGACGCTGATGGCGACTTTTAGCACTGCGCCGTCGGTAGGATCAATCTCGAATACGGCTTTGCCGACGTATCGTGGATTCTCCAGTCGATATTCGAAGATGCTGTACCACTGAACAATATTAGTGTCATACGGCGCGCCATGCTTGGCCTGCAGTTGCCATGCCCTATAGCTGTGGTCGGGAAATCGCAGCATGACGTAGGCGTCTTGACGGTTCTCCGTTTTCACAGCGGCAATTTCGGAAAAAGCGAAAGGTTGTTCGAGCGAGTAGTCAACAATTGCCGTTTTGTGCCGATGAAAGATTCCTTCCTGTACGATCTCGTCGATCCGTTTGCTCACTTCCTCACCGCGCACGGAGGTGTCGCCCGTGGTTGCACAGAGTCTTCTATGCGTGGTGCACTCGCCTCTAAGTTGCTTAGCGACATAGGTGCGAAGCACCCGCGAGTTCTCCAGAATTGTCTTAATTGCTTGCTCTCCCGGCAGGGAAGCGGCAGTGAAGAGAGAAGGAACGATGTACCGCCAGTCGAAGTCCTCGGCGGAAAAATCTGTTACCACAACCGCACCGGAGCCATTATTCTCGCCGCCGGATGCGACTGCCAGTCGCGGAGTCAACCCCAAGATCACCGAGACTGCAAACACTAGAGCTACTGGTCTCGTCTCCATGATCGAGGGCGATATCATAGCGTGTCCGAAGAAGAACGGCCAGTGCTCTATCTATCGCTTCAGCCTACTAGGAAGCAGCACTGATCGAGACTCCCCTTCTAACGGTACTGTTGTGATGATTGACGTAACCAGGCTGTTTACAACATCTCTAACGACAGTCGTTATGGCATCAGTTATCCGTGACTCTGCAAACTCTGTGTAGAATGCTTGATGAGAATGCGCGATTAGGAACAGAACTCCGGTCAGCGCAGGAGATTTATGCACACGTTGCTGCGGCTGATCCAGGGCATGGATATCCGCGTCTACTCCTGGTTGAGCTGCCTTCACGGTAGTTGGTTTTTTGATCGGCTTATCTCCCATCTAGAGTCAAATATTTTATTCAAGAGCGGTCTGTTTATTTCCCTGTATTGGTACTTCTGGTTTCGCGAAGAGCGGGATCAGCAGGAACGGCGAAATACGATCCTCACGATTCTTGTTGGAACACTAGCGGGTCTCTTCATCACCCGCATGGTGGCTACGTTTGCTCCCTTTCGAGTTCGGCCATTGTACGATCTGAATCTGCAGCATCAGCCATTATCGATCCCGATACCTTCCGGTTTCGTAGATTTGAGTTCATTTCCAAGCGACCACGCAGCATTTCTCGGCGCCCTGGGGTTTGGGCTGATCCGGCTATCCCGCCGTCTCACGATTCCAATCGTGCTGTACCTGGCGGTATGGATCTGCCTGCCTCGAATGTATCTCGGCATCCACTATGCGTCCGATGTCGTTGTGGGCGCGGGAATTGGGGTTGCGTTAGTCTGGGCAGCACTCAAGATCGAAGGGATTCGTTCGAGTGTCGCGCGTCCACTACTTGCATTCATGGAAGCCAAGCCACAAGTGTTCTATACAGCGGCGTTCCTGATTTCGTTCGAGATGGCGACAATGTTCTCGGATATTCGAGAGCTGGTCCGGGCAGTGTTGCATGCCGCTTCGACCCACCACATTGCACTTGGGGTTGGGCTGGTGTTGTTCGGTTCTCGGGTTGTGATTGGGATTGCAGTCCGGCACCGCTTAAGTCGCTAAGGTTCTGGTTACTCCCCGGATGCCAACAAGTGGACAGGGAAGGAAATGAAACTGACGCGCCTCAAGTGGTGCAAAATCGCCATTTCACGCAATATAAAAAGGCGCCCACTTTTGCGATAGATTGTGAGTGTTCGGATCGCCAAGCTAGCGAAAAGGAGCGCCTTTATGAATCAGGAAAAGTATATCGGCATGGATGTTCATCAGGCCACTATTTCCGCTGCCGTGATGGATGCTCATGGCAAGCTGCTCATGGAATGCCTGCTGGAGACCAAAGCGGACACGATGGTTGAGTTCATCCAAGGATTACACGGGACTCTGTCCCTGACCTTCGAGGAAGGAACCTCGGCTGCCTGGCTACACCATCTCCTGAAACCCCATGTCAGCCGGCTGGAAGTTTGCGATCCGCGAAAGGCGGCTCTGTTGAAAGAGGGCAACAAGAGTGACCGGATCGACGCACAAAAGCTGGCCGAGTGGTTACGCACCAACCAACTCAAGCCGGTGTACCACGAAGAGCATGGAATACGCGCCTTAAAAGAGTTGGCACGGAGCTACCTGACGATCACCAAAGATGTGACCCGCGTGATGAATCGGATCAAAGCCCTGTACCGTAGCTGGGCCATTCCCTGCAGTGGCGCCGGCGTCTATGCTCCCCGTCATCGCGCCGAGTGGCTGGCCAAGCTCGGGGAACCAGGAGTTCGGGTTCGAGCCGAGCATTTATACCAGCAACTCGTTCCCTCAGTTTTGTTTTGAAACTGACGTGAACGAAAATAAGTTTACATTTCGGGGAGTTAGAGAAGTCATGGCAAACCCGACGATAAACCTGAATGTGGGAGGCTGTGCCCTCCCGATTCCGATTGACTAAGCGACCGCTGCAGCCTGATTAAACTTCTTCCTTGTGACGAGGCCGATGCCGACTAGGCCAGTCCCGAGAAGAAGCAAACTTTCCGGCTCAGGTGTCGTCATACTCGAAATTGATCCGCCTCGGTTTGTTCCACCGCCGTAGTTGTACCCGCCGCCGTAATTCGTCAGCGTAATATTTGACGAATCGTTGAAATAAAGACCGGCGAGACTTGTGTACGTCCACCGGCCCGTCTGATTCGAATACGTGTAGTCGTACCCGTCAGAGAACGTCCCGTGGAAGTTTCCAGTCGAAGGGTTGTACTTCATGTCGCTGAGATTGCCGAAGAGGTCGGTTGTCGTCCCGTTCTTCGAGTTCGAGTAGTAGTCGTAGACCGCGCCGGTCGTCATGCTACCTGACCCATAGCCGTAGAACTCGAATTGACCGGTGTTGCCGCCCTTGTTGAAATTGCCGTAAGAGTAGACCTCGCTCCAGCCGGGGTAAAACTCGCCGACGGCGGGAGTGCCGTTGCTTCCGGGCAGTGGGATTGATGTTCCGAACGCCGACGCAGAGAGTGTCAGCGCAATGACGAGTGTGGCGAAAAGCTTGTTCATGTTTTTTTCTTCTCTAATTCAATTTGCATTCGGCGGAAGGGATACTCGGACCGTCGGATTTACTTCGTTGGATTCGTTAGCCTGGTGGCACTGATCGGATCGGCTTAATCGCAGCCTAACTGGTAAACATGCAGACCGGAATAGCACTGCAGTCTGATTACTGAGAGTTACGAACGGGGGGCTGTACCGTGTCAACGTGGTGTGGTCCGCCACATGTACTTTCAGATCATGTGACCCGACAAAACATGGCGACTTGTTGAGAAAATCCGTCGCTTTTGTCGCACATCCACTTCCGAACCGGGTGCCGCATGTACTTGGTGGCAAAGCCAATTTGCCCAACGTTCGTTTTGGCGGGAAAACTGCTTAAAGACCTGGACGGATTTCCTCCTCCACCGGATGGTCCCCGACGGAGAAGAAACATGATGCTCACCGTCATTCTCTGGCTGCTGTGGAAAGCCCATCCAAATGTCGCGATCTGTGCGGCCTTCTGGCTCAGTGCGATCTGGATGATTCGTTCGAAGAACGTCATTCGCCACTCTACCGGCTTCATCGTTCTGCTGGGTCTGGTTTTGAACGCAACGGTTACCGAGTTGAATGGGGGCGTGATGCCCGTGGTTGGTATGCCGACGCACTTCCGAGCCGCATCACCTATCTGGCAGGCGGCGGAGACGAATAACCACTGGCTCTTTCTGGCGGACCACGCATCCCTCCATTTCTTCAGCATCGGCGATTTCATGTTGATTGGCGGCACTTCCATGTTCGTACTCACGAAGCTGTACCAGAAGCTGGAAAAGCAGCAGTAATAAGGCTGTGATGACCGAGCACTGCACGAGAAAGGTAACCGCCTCTCACAACGAGCGCAAGCTGAGGCGCAAAACTGTGATGCGCAAGCTTTCAATGCTTGCATCATGGCTGTATTTAATACCCGAGACACTCGCGTCCCGGTAATCTCAGCCAACCTGTAGCACAACCGCGCATCTCACGGGCTGAGGTTCTGACTGTCGGGATGTGTCATGCCCAAATGCATTCTCATCGTCGATGACAATGTCACGATCCGGCATCTGTTGCGGATGACCTTCGCGGATATCTCAGGTTGGAAAGTCTGCGGGGAAGCAGAGAACGGGCGAGAGGCAATCGAGAAAGCACGCGAATTGAGACCTAATCTCATCGTGCTGGACTTGTCGATGCCGATCATGAACGGGCTAGAAGTTGCCCCGTTACTCAGACAGATACTGCCCGAAGCGCCCATCATTCTGTTCACTCTTCACGACAACAAAACAGTGGAGCGCGAAGCGTTCGCTGCCGGGGTCAGTGCATTGGTTTCCAAGGCGGCAAGCATGAAGACTCTGGTCGATCAGGCCGAGGATTTGCTAAGAGCCGTTCAAGCGTGATTCCCAATCGGAAAAAGACGCCCAAGTCGTGCTGTCGCTTTTCGGAATAGACGAATAGACCAACCCACTCTTCCTGGTCGTAGTCGCGCATTGAACGTGTAATTCTACTATCAACCAAGCACTCCTGTCAGTTTTCCAACGAACAAAACGGCTCCGGTCACAGCAATCGGGGTTTCCCCACTTGACATTCAAACGGTTCGCCGTATGATTGTCATGTTTAGTGCCACTCCCCCTCCCCCGATCCGACAGAACCGCACCGGAGGCCACCGATGACAACTTCAGATTTTGCACGACTTGGCCGTTTACCTTCCCTCCGTTATCCCGAATGGGAGCGCCCCTACCGAGCTGCGCTGCTCGAAGTCGATCTCAAGAAGCTGACTGAGCATGTAGCGGAGGCTGAAGCGGCGATTTTAAAACGCCTCCAGCAATTGAGCGAGAGTCAGGACGAACAAGCCGAGCGTCAGGT
This sequence comes from uncultured Acidobacteriota bacterium, assembly GCA_963696025.1. Classification (GTDB taxonomy): domain Bacteria; phylum Acidobacteriota; class Terriglobia; order Terriglobales; family Acidobacteriaceae; genus JABCYV01. The sequence goes on along the minus strand of CAVOII010000005.1, from coordinate 108,663 downwards.
CATCCAGGATGCGATCAGCACATTGAGGGTTATTAAGCGGGAAAGCCTCAATTTTCCTGACTGGGAATCCGGCTCAGGCGGCTCTTAGGACTGCGTGCTGGAATGCGAAACTTTACTTGTCCGAGTTCCTCCCCCCTCCCCCACGCAGCCTTAGGACGGCTTTTTATGAGTGATCCGTTGTGCTCCATCTGCAACAAACCTATCGCGCTTGAAACGAAGACGGCAAAGCAGTTCATGAGGATTGCTACATCAAACGGTTAGTTTCAGCTCAGCACGATCCTCCTGCTCCAGAGCATGCTGAATGAATCAACGCACTCCGAAACTACCGACCTACAAGGTAGTGGGCGCTTGGCACAAAAAACACAGTATGTATGGGTATTGAACATTCAGGGCCGCTTGTGCGGCGACGCAGGGTGCTGATTTTAGCGTAGCCGTCGCCGATCTTCAGTACCTTCCACAGACGGCACGCGACACTCATATTCATCCCATTCCCCTTGTGCATCATGTTCGATGACATGATCGGACGTTCGACCGCATTTAGGGCAGAACCACTCCCTAGTAGCAGGATTCCATCTGAGCTCTTCGTGTTTCATTGCCTAGTGATATTCCAATTCCTTAGGCAGTCTTACGTCGTTCCGATGGGAAACGCTGAGTAGTGAGGCTGGCGGCTGCTAGAGCTCTCAGGCGTCGCGCGTGTTCCTGAAGCGCAGATCGCAGTGAAAGAACCGCATTCAAGTCGTTGGATTCTTCTGCCGAAATCGCATTGGCGCAGAGAATACGAATTCGGTCTTCGAGACGGCGACACACGACCGAATGTTTACCGAACGGCTCTGATGGAGTTGGAACACGCGGCAATGACGGGGCGCATTGGCGAGGCCCGCATTGCAATTTCTAGCCGCCTGGAAAAGCTGAAACAGCTCCCCGGTCTTCACGCACAAGAGCGTCAAGCAATCGAAGATGCGCTGAACAACCTTCGGGTCTTGGAACGGGAAGAGAAGCGTTTTGCGGAGGGAGAAAAGAAGCGTGTCCTGGATGAAGCCCTGCAAAAAGTCCGATCCCTAGCTCCGAAGTTTCAGCAGTTTGAATAACACATCACATTGAAGGAGCCTTTTCCTGCCCGCACCTACTGCCGCGACTGTTGCGCACGACTCCTCGCAATAGGTGGCCCGAACATAGGGCGACTTTCCACAGACTGGCAATGTAAACGGGGTTATGGGAAACTATTCGCATGCCGACCAAAACACCAAAAGTGGGCGATACGGTTTTTGTCAAAGATCCAAAATTCACCGGAACATATGTAGTGACCAAAGTTGATTCTCAGAAGAAAGTCGCCGAGGTTAAAAGCACAAAGGGCGTAGTCGTTCTGCAAATAGATGTGCCTTGGGATCTAATTTCACCTCTGGATGCAAGTCAGAACGCTGCGTGAGTGTAATCGCCCGTTTAGACAGTTACGCGGGTTGGCAACGCGAAGATTTGGGCGAAATGTGCAATTTTGGCCAGACTCGCTCGGGAAGAGGCCCTAGAGTTATGGAATTGGAGCCAGCGAAGTGCCTTTTCTCGGTGAACACGCTAGAAGAAGCCGGCAGCGAACTTCCGATGCGCTATGCCTTACGGTCAGTATCGCACTTCTTATACTTGCTCCAGTGCAGTGGTTCTTGCTGAGATGACCGTGTCGCCCTCAGAGGAGCCGACGCCATCCCCTAGTCGTATCGAGAGTGCCATAGTTGAGCGAGGGGAGAAAGCCTCCATGGACAAATCGAAGGATCAAGATCGGAGCAAGGGCGCTACGGAACAGGACCCGTAGAAGCAAGGTGGCAACACCAGCATGCAAGGTCAATTGGGGCACCGTGATGAGGATGCAGAGTTGAAGAACGCTGATTCTGATTTGTCTGGGTGAGACCTGCCGTGTGCTGCCCACCCTACTGTGGCATCCACGCCGGCTCTCGCCAGATTCTTTTGACCCAGTCTTGAGGCAAAATCACCCGTTTTTCACCAATTCCGTCCCGCGCTGAGCCCTCCTCCGCCGCAATGGCCGACGCAGGAGATTCTCCGATATTCGTTCCTCGGAAGCGGCTGCATGTGTTCGTGACGAGCTGAGCCTGATAGCTTCCTGCCGACTGGCCATATGCGCAGGTCGACTGTGCTCGAAACGCAGGATCAGCCATTCCTGATTCTCCAACAACAAATAGATGACTTCTCGCCTGCGAAATAGCTGAATGTCGCTCCTCCCAGTCGAAGAACGCGGCCTTGATCACGCACGAAGTGGTAAGGACGAAGCTGTTTGGCGACGACTAGCGGTATCCCATTGTCTCGTTATGCACAAATTTTACGAGCCGTGGCAATTGGTGGGTGCGGCGCGTGTGGCACGCCCTGACCGTCTTGCGACGCATCGAACGCAGTGTGCCGGACTGTGCGAAGGAGTTTGAATTTGAGAACGCTGAGACTCGGGTTTTTGAATTACCGCAGTTTATCTTCGAGCGTAGGCACTTTTACTGCTCGGAGCTAAGATAGCGCTGTGGACGAGGGGTCACCGGCGTATTGCGCAGATTGCTAAAATCCCAGAACGGAGCAACTATGACTACTGAGGTTGTGAAGCTAGAAGTCGCTGCTAGTGTGCCGAAAGACTGCACTTTCTGCCTGGAAGATGATGGCTGGAAAGGGGTCTGCGAGGAGCTGTCGATTAGTGTTCTCGGGAGCAGTTTCGAAGACGCGAAGAGAAAAATGGAAGCGGCACTACAGGCGCACATCGAGGGTGTCCTGCGTAAGCATTCCAGGACGAACCGAAAGAGGGTCGCCTAAGGTAACCCGGCACCTATCGAGCCTCGCGATCGCAAATGGAGCAAGATCGAAATGCACCCACGATACAATGGCGGATTCATCGAAGAGTCTCGGTAGTCGGTGCTCCATTCCCTTGGATGTCATTAGGCGAAAGCTTCCTTCGTAGGCGGTGGTTCAAACTCGGGGCCGGATGTTGGAATGGCGGAAGTTTTAGAAAGGGTTTCAGGAATCGCAATCCACAGCACGGCGAACGCGCGCAAGGCGATGCCTGATAATCCTAGAAAGGAGGCTCGGTAGCCGAGATGCTGGATCAATACACCGCCGATCGTCGTACTCAGAGACGCCCCGATGCCGACCATCGTGGCAAGTGATCCGGCAGCCACGTTGAAGCGCCCCGTGTCCTGGGTCCTGTCTTTGGGTTGTGCTCAGCTTTTGTTCCAGCAGCACTTCACCCGTTTCGTCCAACACGCAATACCAACTCGAGCGATCGCCTAGGTCCAGCCCAATCGTCAGTTTTTGCTCTACAAAATTATTGTTCTGCTTCGCTGCAGCGGTGCTAACCTTCCTCATTGCCGGTCTCCTTTTTATCTGTGCTTCGAGCACGTCGATAACTTGGGAGCGCACACCGCATCCCGCCGGAGACCGGCCTTCTCCCTCGAAAACCGTTGGTGGAGGTGGTGGGTTAAGCAGCTTCAATCGGCTCTAGAGTTACCTTGTGCCCGAGTTGTTCGAGGCGCTTCACCAAGTACCGCTTTAGACCGTCGGAGTGAATGCGATCAAAGTAGTTTCCGCCAAGATCTTCATAGTTGCTCTGGTTTTTGTGCAAGTGATAGCCAATGACGATGAGGGTATGTGCCACCGCGATGATGGCTCTTTTCTTGCCGCGCCTCGCTGCTAAGCGTCTGAACTGCGAGGACAAGTAAGTGTTCTTGGTTCGCGCGGCAGCCCAGGCGCATTGACCAGCCATGCGGCACAACCATGGGCTCCCTTGACGAGTTGCACCGCGCAAACGCTTGCCGGCACTTTCGTGATTGCCCGGGCATAGCGCGGCCCAACTGGCCAGATGCTCAGCTGTTGGAAACTGCGCCATGGTGTCACCTATTTCGGCTAGAAGGGCCCACGCTGCCACTCGATCGACCCCCGGTATCGTGTCCCAGCGAGCAACCGCTTGCGCCAGGTCCGGTCTTTGTCGGCCGATGTCCTCCAGGCGTTCGTCGAGCAATGCAATTTCCTGTTCCACAAACTGTATTTGATCCAGTAAACGCCGAAGCAGAAAGCGATGATGGGAACGGATCTTTCCTTCTAGAGCAAGTCGTAATTGGGGAATCTTCACGCCCAGATGACCCAGGGCGAGCATTGCCCGTCCACTCTTGCCCAGAACGTTGGTCGCCACGCTCGCCAGTTTTAGGTTTGCGTCTTCCAGCACCTTCTGAATTCGACTACTAATGCGCGAAGCTTCCTGGGACAGACTGGCCCGCATTCGGGTCAGGTCGCGTAGATCGCGAATGATTTCGCAGGGTATATAGCTGGCCCGCAGAAGACCATACTGCAGCAACTGCGCAATCCATTCCGCATCCTTCTGGTCGGTCTTGCGACCCGGCACATTCTTGATGTGCTGTGCATTTGCCAAAACTACCGTGAACTGTCCCTCCAGAATGTTCCAAACTGGTTTCCAGTAAACGCCGCTGGATTCCATCGCTACCTGAGTCACACCGAACTGCCGTAGCCATTCGGCAAGCTCCTGCAGTTCTTGGGTCATCGCGCCAAAGCGACGCTGGTGTTTCTGCACACGTCCCGCTTCACGCAGCAAAATGCAAGCAGAAATCGAGCTCTTATGTACATCCAAACCGCAACATCTCGGATGCAGCACGTCCATGACTACACCTCCATTGACGTGTGATCCAGGACGCGCCGATAGGGTGAATCTCCCTCGCGTGCTCTCCCCTCACGAGGAGGCGACAGTCCGTTGTGCCAAAGCGCGTCCCCGGTCAAACTCATCCGCGGGCTCTCAAGCGCCAGTAAGGTCGAAGACCTCTGGACCACACGCCTCGCCACAGCATACTGCCAACAGATCCCGTTTTCATTGATCGTTGTGGCGTTGTGCGCCATGCAGAACTCATCCCATCTGATTACATCAGTTGAAATTGGGCGTCGAATCGGGTTGTCCAATTGTTACGAACTACTCTCGCTCTGCCGGAGGCTCGGTGTTGGCCGCTAAGCGGGCCGATATACGTCACTTCGTCAGTTAATTTTCGGACAGGAAAAAGTTAACGGCGGCCTTCTCGTTCGCTCTCACGGTTACGTTCTTCTCCCAGGTCTTCGGCTCTGAAAAGACTGGACGCTGAATCCTGCGCTCCGTCAGAACATCGAAGGCAGCTTCCTGCCGCAGAACTCTCCAGCCCTCGTGCCAAGCCACGATCTCGTATTCTCCTGGCGGCACGTCCGTGAGTTGGAACCTTCCGCTTTCGTCGGTCACTGCGTAGTAAGGATGGGGAACCACCAATATCTCTGCATTCATCCAAGCGTGACCGCCGTTACATCTCAGGTTAACCAGCCCTGCCGAGGGCATTGGACGAGAAATGATCTGGTTGGTGAAGGGGAAGGGCAAATTGTAAGTGGCGACCCCGTCCATGTGAACGGTGTGGAGGGTAGCGTCAGAACTCTTCATGCGGAGCACGGCACTCTGTGGCACGAGCAGAATGTGGGGCTCGTAGCGGCAGTGCTTCTGGTCCAAGAGGCGCTTGGATTCGGGGAGGTCCATCGCTTTTCCGCGGGAAACGTTCTTCAGAAATACCACGGTGTTCGCAACGCCGCCCTGTGGACCCACAATTAGCCGCTCCAGGTCACGGGTCTTATGGGATTCTGGATCGCAAATCTCTGGGTCTTTGTTGATAGTAAAGGTGGGTATGCGAGGTAGTGGACCCGACCATTTGACCATTCCCGCGATCGTTCCTGGACTGCTAAGAGAAACAACCTGATAATCGCTCTGCGGCGTGGCATTTTTGGCCACGACCAACAAGCACACAGACAACAACGCAAATCTGACAGCTTGGGACATCCCCATCCAACTTCTTCTTGATGAATGGTAGTGCGATCAAGGGTATGCGCAAGTAACAAAAGTAATTGCCTGCTTGAACGATGAATTCGGGCATCTGGCGGCGTTCTGAGGCGGAAAATCAGCGAGCGCCGGTTGAGTCGTTTCTATGGCGGCGTGGATTTCTAAATCGCTTCCTGAAAGCGCTAACTTCCAACTGAGCCAAGAGTCGCGGGCAGATCGTCTGGGTAACCTCGCGCAGATTGGTATCCGTTTCTACCGAGCCTGGCGGACTAGAAGGTGCGGGTTGGGATGGAAGCCAGCGGGCACGCAGGCTGGTTCGAACGACTCGTAACCGAGTTGCAGTTTGAGTTGTGGATCGGAGATGCGGCCGAGATTCGCACCCGGCGCGTGCGCAAGCAGAAGACGGATCGCCAAGATGCGCAACTGATCCTGCGTTTGCTGCTGGAGGATCGTTTCCCGCAGATCTGGGTGCCGGCCAGGGAAACGAGCAACAATGTCATCGTCAAAGGGCGCATTAGAGACACCATCGCTCTTCCGCACCAATTCGCGCAAGTGACTCGCGAGCTTACCAGAGGTCAGGCGCCCCGGCTTTCGTAGTGTAGGAAAGACGTTACACAAAAACGAAAGATCGCAGACCGAGTGGTAGCATTTAGGCAAGCGGTGAACTTCAGAATTCCATTGTTGGGCGCGGGTTTTTTTGAGCGTCTTCCAGAGCTTTTTAGGACCTGTGAGCATTGTGATACGCCACCTCACTGGCGTACTCAATCTGGCTTCGTTGTACTCGCCCTTGCTCATGGCGTCGAGCATACCACGTGTGTAAGCGCGCTACGTCACTACGTGCGGCTCAGAAGGGCGCAGCCAAGGATTCAGAATGCGGTGTCCATCTCGACATCTCAAATCTGCCCAATTCCAAGAGTTCCGCTCCGCTGCCCTCTTTTGAGGATCCGCAGAAACCGGGAGCGCATACAGGGGTAGGTGTTCGGAACCCGCTTCGCATGTCAGGGCGCCGTAAAATTTCACCAGAACTGGCACCGCGCTTTCGTCGGCCCGCGTCGTTTCGTCATCCGGTCGCGCCGAACATAGGAGCACATCCTTGCACGCTGAACATGCCACAACTACCGATAGCGGAGCCTCGAGCGGGAGCCAATGCCGATTCGAGCACCTCACACCCACGGCTCTACCTTGACAGGCATACACACGGTACAGAGTTGTCACCACTGCCCGCGAATTATACCTGAGGTCTCGGGGTCAGGATGGAAACCGCTTTGGCTGGCGAGTTTGTTATCTGTTGTCCGGAACATCCGGATTACTGTGGCGCCAGTTCCAGTAGACGGTCTGCTGCCGGGTGCTCAACTGAACGAAAGCACGCGTTTGGTGATGCTCGGTCTGGTACCGCTGGTACGAGCGGTCTTCGTTGGCGTCCCAGGTGTGATAGTCCTTGTGGCCCTTGTCGTAGTAGCGCTTGTTGTTCTCGCCTTGTCTATTTTCTTGGTTCCGATCGTCTTCCGGACTGGCAGCGGCCATCATCGCAACCGGTGCAGCAAGGGCGGCAGTCAGAAGAAGTGAACTTAGATATCGGTATCCACGGTGCATGACATTACTCCTTTAGTGGGAGATTCACACGAACAGAATCTCGCTATCACTACTCTGTACCTCTCGCGCCGTAGAGTCTGGTCAATATCGCTCAGTACGGAGGGAAATGGCGCGAAAATGGGGGTAGTCGTGCTGCGCAGTCCGCCACTCCCCTTGAGTTTGGGCTAGGCCCAGACGAAGCTCACGCTGGCGTGCCTGGAGCGCTCTCTGTGAATCGTTGATTTTCGATCCATGATCTGGTCCCTGGACGGGCTCGTGCAGATCAGTCTGGCAGTTCGATTCGGTGGGGGTGTTTTCTTATCGCGCTCGTGCTCTTCGGCAAGAACTTTTTCGAGCCACTTTGCTTGCTTTTCTGCAATCCATTTATTCACCGACGTAGGATGGTGGCTTATCAAGAACTCCTCGCCGCAACCGTCACACCGGAGGGTACCCATTTCTTGGAGATCAGGAGCTTTCTCTCGACTCTGTCCCTTCTTTATCCAGGATACTTGACTGACGTTGACCGGCAAAGGACATAAAGTCTGCGTTTTGCGGCATCCAGCGGCGTCGTGTTGGTTTCTACACTCATGATGTATAGCCACGGAAGCTACCCCCTGCGGCTTGATACCAAAGGGCGGATGTCCTACGCTACCGCAGCGAAGCAATGATTCAGGGCGTCCAAAAGGCTGCGGCGGGACAGCAACGCGGGCACGGCTTCCAGGAAAGTTGAAGGATTGTGCGGGAAGCTGGATCGTGGGACGAGCAGCTGCGCAACCGGGGCTTGAATTTCACGTCGACTCGTTCCAAGCCTCTGCTGCGATTGCGCAGCGGCGAGTAGCAACTATTGGCACTTGTTGTAATCGGGGCGGTCGGCGGCGCAGACATTCTTTCCACCTTCCACCGGCTTTCCGTCGAACGTGGCGGATACTTCTTTACTCTTGATCATAGCGGGCCGGCTGTTGTCGCAGCTCTTTTTCGCCTTCTCTGCGCATTCCTTCGCAGAATCGGCCTGGATTGTTTCGTCGCAGCTAGCCACACCGTTGCACTTGGAATACGCTTCCTTCTCCTTACCCGGACAGGCTGCTCGAGTAGTCTTCAGAACACAGTCTCCCGCCATTGCGGACGCGCAAAGGAACAGCAGCAACAGACCCGACATTACGGATTTCATTGACTACCTCCTAACCGGAATTTCTTTTTTTGACATCGAAAACGGCAGCCATTGTACACCCCTCTATCCTGCACGCGCCCGCTGGGCCCGTCGCGGACCGCAAGCCGGGCGTCTCTCGGTCAATGCATTATGAGAGAGCGACCCTGATTAGTGGAGTAAACCGGGGAGGTAGGGCAAGAATCAGAGGAGAAGATGGGCAAACCGAGCTGTGGGTGTATTCACTGTCCAGAGAATCCAACCCAAGCTTGTCCCGAACCTCCTCAATTTTCACACGAGCAGAAGCTTCAAATTCATTAGGTATACCTTGCAGCGCATGCAACTTGGAAAGAGCATCCGTAAGCCCCTGCATATCTCTTAGGGCGCCGTCATAAAAACGACGAGCGTTCTCTTGCGAGGTCGCGCAATACTTCAGCCAGACCCACAGTTCAAGCAAGTTCCGTGAATTCCACGCTGCACCCGAGACAGCATCCTGATCGATCGTTTTGAGAAGATCGCCGCAAACCCTGTTCACACTCAATAGAATCTTGACGACAAGATCAGCAAACCAAGGCTCCGCTGTCCCTTTGCTCTTGCAGCTCAGGATGATGTCGTAAAGTTCCTGCAATCGATTTGGCATGGCCGTTTGCAGCTTGTCGCGAGTGAACTGGGTCTCCCAGTCAACATCGTAATCTTTGGGTGCGGTTCCCATGTTGTCATTGTCAGTGCTGTCAGAATCTCAATGAAATCCACAAATCGTGAATCGCAAAACGCCAATAACGACGCAGGAACGAAACACATTCTTGGCGTTCAGCAAGTGTGCAAGAAGAACGGTAGAACACCACATCGAGACGCAAGGCGCAAGACAATACATCGTGCGTGCCTATCTGCGACGCGTGTATTGCTGCTTTTCGGGGTCGAACTCCATTAGTAGCAGCGTATCTCCGACTTGGTAATCTCGATCACCCATGCGCCGGACATCGTGTGTTTTAACCCCAGCAAGTGTTGCTTCGAAAAAACTTGGCCAGGATTTAACCCTCTGTTCCACCTTCGGACATTCACTGTCTTCGGGATTTCTCCACGTCGGCCGCACAGGGACTGCTCGCTGAAATCGCACGCCAAAACCCAGAGATGAAGAAAAACACCCTTCGGCGATTGAAGGCGGTACTGAGCACAATCTTTAAATTGGCCATCCAGCAGGACTATCGACCTGGCCCGAATCCAATACGCGAGACTTTACTACCAAGGGCGCCGGAGGCAGAAGAGACCGTCGCCCACGATCTTGAAACTGTTCTTACCATGCTGAGGCTGGTTCCGGAGCCCTCTCGCACAGCAATTGCTGTCGCTGCGTTTGCGGGGTTACGCAGAGGAGAGATCGAAGGGTTGATGTGGGAGAACTTCGAGGGTCAGTCGCTGAGGGTTGTACGTGCTATTTGGGAGGGAATTGCAGGCGAACCCAAGAGCAAGACCTCGAAAGCCTGTGTTCCCGTAATTTCACCGTTACGAAAATTCCTCGAACAACATCGACTTCAAAGCGGCAACCCTGAGGCTGGTATCATGTTCAAGACGCGGAACAACACACCGGTCAGCATGAACAACCTGTTGAACGATCAGATTCTTCCGGTACTCAATGCTTGTGGGCGGTGCGGCAAAGTCAAGGCCGAGCACAGAGGATCTGACCATCAGCACGAGGCCGACCGTTCGCGCCCTGCGTGGCAAGGATGGCACGCGCTTCGACGGGGACTCGCAACGAACCTCCATGATCTTGGCGTGGACGATAAGACAGTCCAGGCGATCTTGCGACATAGCAATGTGGCAGTTACCCAGGCGTGCTACATCAAAACACTGCCCGAGCAGACCATCGCGGCCATGCAGAAGTTAGAGACACTAGTTGACCGGAGCACCTTAATCTGCAACGAATCTACAAACGAGCCAGCAGCCGGGAGACTGGTTCAGTAGTCTTTTCAATAGTTTGGGCCCGTAGCTCAGCGGTTAGAGCAGTGGACTCATAATCCTCTGGTCCCTGGTTCGAATCCAGGCGGGCCCACCAAACCGTTTGCACAGGTAGACGCCAGCAACTTAAAAAGTAGCGCTGGCGTCTCGCCGGCACTGGGGCCTCCGGGGACGGCGGCGCTACTAGTTGCTCGAAAGGTTTTTTGGAGATTTCTTATCGAGCGTTGATAAGAGCAGTGCCGCCGACTTGGGTGCCGGCACTGCTTTTTCAAAGACAATGTCCTTGGCGCTCACTTCTTTCCCGTACAAGGTTTTGTTGGCGTCGTTGTCCGGCCGAAGGGTTGAGCCCGCCAGAGATATTCCCGCGAATAGTCCACGGGCTCGAGAATAGGAGAGAATCTCAGCCCGCAAAGTCACATCGGTTTCGGCAGAGACATTCCGTCCCACCGGCCCGGCCGCTGCGGAAGCGTCTCCGCCGAGCTTGACCTTGCTGCTGAGAATATTTGTGGCTGATCTTTGACTCATCAGCAACAGAACAAAATCGGTTGCCTGCCCGCCCAACTGCAATCCGAAGCTGCCCCCCTCAAGAGCCATCATTGTCGGTGCACCCCAGGGACCATGAAAGTCCTTGCCGCCACGACACGTCATCACTCCGCGGCCGTAGCTACCGCCAATTCCGATGGCGAACTTGATGACCGATGGCAAAACGACAACGCAGTCTGCTTTGTCAATTACGCTCTGCGGGACATCGTCCGGAACGTCCATAATCTCTTTCAGCACCGTCCCGGCATTTTCAACTCTCTTCTCCTCTTTATTTTCTTTATCTTCCCCGAGGGCGGGCAACGCCAGCGTGGAAATCAGGACCACTACTAGCAACGATGTCTTCATAATTTCTCCTTTAGATCTTTCGAAACGAGGCTCTCTCGGAGCTCGGGCATAAGCCGAATTCGTTCATTGTGGAGACGGAGTCAGTAGAGTGACGAGGTTCATATACAACGGCGGCATCTTATATGAGCTCCCGGTTGATAGCAACTGCTTGACAGATCATTCTGAATAAGCGTTCTTTGCACAACGCCGCTCGGATTTGACCCCTTTTCTTTCTTGCCCCTAGAATCATTGATTCTGTTCGCAAACAGCTTAATTCAAATGGCACTGCATCTCTACAATACACTGCCGGGAAAAGTCGAAGAATTTCATCCGATGGACGATCACGAGGTTCGCATGTACGCCTGCGGACCGACGGTCTACGACTACGGACACATTGGAAACTTTCGTACGTTTATTGCCGTTGATATCCTGCGGCGATTTCTTCGTCAGAGCGGATATAGAGTTCGTCACGTCATGAACATCACCGACGTGGACGACAAAATTATCCATAACTCAGCGCGTGATGGCGTTAGCGTAAAGCAATACACGGAGAAATACGAAAAAGCCTTCCTGGAGGATGCTGCAACTCTGAATATCGAACAGCCAATTCTTGTCCACGCCACCGACCACATTACTGAAATGGTGGAGTCCATTGCTGCGCTGGAGAAGAAAGGGTTTGCTTACCGCGCCGAGGATGGCTCTTACTACTTTCGCATCGCCAAATTTCCTGGTTACGGCAAGCTCTCGAAGAAAGATTTTGCAGGTATGGAGGATGGCGCTCGCGTGGATGTAGACGAATACGACAAGGACAGCGCTCGCGATTTCGCCTTGTGGAAAGCTGCCAAGCCTGGCGAGGCGTTCTGGGAAACCTCCATCGGACGCGGCCGCCCGGGTTGGCATATCGAGTGCTCGGTCATGTCGATGGAGGAGTTGGGAGAAACTATCGACCTGCACGCCGGCGGGGAAGACCTCATCTTCCCGCACCATGAAAACGAGATTGCACAATCGGAGGCGCTTACTGGGAAACCATTTGCCCACTTCTGGTTTCACTCACGTTTTCTACTTGTCGAAGGTGAGAAGATGTCCAAGAGCCTGGGCAACTTTCTAACCTTGCGCGATCTGGTGCTGATGGGATATAAGCCGTCTTCCATCCGGCTCTTGCTGGCTTCTGTCCCCTACCGTCATCAGCTCAACTTCACTTTCGACGGGCTGAAGCAAATGGCCAGCAACGTGGACAAGTTGCGCAATTTCCAGTTGCGCCTGAGTGCGGCTGCATTTCCCGGCGGCGCAAGTGACGAAATGCAACAACTGGCCCGCGGGGCGGTTGAAAGGATGAGGTCAGCCCTGGAAGATGATCTCAACACCGCCCAGGCACTGGCTGCAATCCTAGACATGGTACGCAGAGCCAACGCCGCCATGGATAGCGGGCAGATCAAGAAGCACGACGTGCTGCCCCTGCTTTCCGCTTTGGATGGATTCGACGAAATTTTTGCCGTTCTCAAAGATGATGACGCTCCCAAGATGAAAGCGATCCTCGATTGGGCCAAGGCGCACAGCCGGGAGAAAGACATCAGCCATGAACTCCTGGACGCAGTTGGATCTCAAAGCGTTTCCGAGACCGAAATCGAAAACAAGATCGCTGCGATGGAAGCCGCTCGGCGGGCCCGTAATTTTCAGCGCTCCGACGCCATTCGCGCCGAACTCAATGGCGCCGGAATCCTGGTCGAAATCACCAAGGACGGTATCCGTTGGCGCAGGAAGTAGAGCGTTAGCGGCTGCTCCGTCTCCACTTCGCTTTCCCGATACTCCGTCGATGTCTTCGGCTACCCACCGCCGCCGCCGGCCCGCCCGCGCCTTCCGCGGTGATTTGGGTCCAGCCCCTCTTACGGTCCAGCACTGACGAATAACCTCCCGCGGCGAGTTCCATGGGCTTTGAGATTCGCTTGTTGAAATCAATGCGATCGGCCTCGGTCGGCTCAAACCAGGAGGGCGTGATGAAATCCGACACCAGCACACCATCGATTTCGTATCCCAGGCTGTCGGACTCAACCGCATCGCAGACTTCCAGTGCATAAATTCTTCCGTCGGAGCCCTCAGCGCACCAGTTGATCCATGGGTCTGCAAGCATCTCCAGCAGTTCATGGCTCAGCGTCACCGTCCACGACGAACCGCTTCGGATGTCGAGTCCCGCAAAGACCTTACCCAAAGGAGCGCCATTGCGGGTCATCTCGTGGTAGCCAAGCGCCCCAGCCTGGTCCGGGTCGTCCGGCAGAACAATTTGGAACCAACCTGCGACCATAGCTTGGTCTTTGGGAAGAAAGGTCAGCGAGCAATCGATGTCCCAATATGCGCGAAAATCCAGGCTCACCTGATGCTGCAAAGATGGCATGACCACCTCTACTTGCGCATCGCTGAGGCAGGTAGAGGCATTGGTTAGTGCGATCACGGGGATGCTCATGAGCTCTTACCTCAACGCGCATGCCGTAAGCGCGGCGTCGAGCCCAGAATTGCCGGTGGGCGCGCAGACCTGCTGATTCCACTGCTTCTTTAGGTCCTTAGCCTTTGGGATTGCTAGGCTTCGCGCGTTTCTTGCGCTGTGGATGATGCGGCTGTCGTCGGGATCAGCGATGCAAAGCTGCTCACGCTGGTCAGGATCAGATTGACTCCCGCTGGTACCCTTGCCGCCACTGTGGGATCGCTGATATGCGCGGCTTGCAACAGGGCTGGCAGATTCTGATTTATATCTGCGATCACGTTTTCGATCCTCTGCATAGTGTCGGCGTTGGGACTCGCTTTATACTCGTTGTAAAACGTCTGCAGCAGAGTCAGGTCTTTGCTGGCCTGGGCTGAGATGTTTTGAACGGCCGCCGACTCGGCGGGGTTCAGTTGTTTGCCGGATTGCAGCGTTGTGACCATGGCGGCGATGTTCAGAGCCATCTGAATCAGCACTGGCAAATCCGCCAGAGCCACGCTCATCCACTGTGCGCTACAGCCGGTAGCAAGTAATGAAAGCGATAACACAATGACAAGGCCGATTTTGACTTTCGAGTTTGACTGCATAAGAAATGTGTCTCCTTTTTTCGTAATACAATTGCGTCTGAGAACGGGAACCTAGAACTGTGAACTGTGAACTGAGATTTGGGACCGCTGATTTGCCCGACCTCAAAGAACCGTGAAATCCCTCGACGACTATCTTCGCGACGCCGAACAGGCCCACGGCCATCTCTGTGCTGGGCAGGTTCTCGGGGCTCGCCTGGCCATGCTCGGGCTGTCCAAGCTGAAGATCGACGACCCAAGCGGCAAAGACCGCAAGCGCCTGGTCACCTTTGTGGAAATAGACCGCTGTGCCACCGACGCGGTTGCCGTGGTTACCGGCTGCCGCCTCGGTAAGCGCGCCCTGAAGTTTCGCGACTGGGGCAAAGTCGCGGCCACATTTGTGGACGTGAGCACCGGCAAGGCGGTCCGGATCGCGGCCAGGGAATCATCCAAAGCCCTGGCTCGCCAGATGCATCCTGAGCTGCAAGACAAGAATCAGCAGCAGATGCTGGCCTATCGTGAAATATCAGATGACGACCTATTCACCACGCAATGGGTGAAGGTCGACCTTCCTCCGGAAGAGTTTCCCAGCTACAAAGGCGAGCGCATTGTTTGCGAAGTCTGTGACGAAGGAATTAATTTTCGCCGCGAAGTTCGTCGCGATGGCAAAGTACTCTGCCGCAGTTGCGCAGGAGAGAGTTACTACGAGTTGCTATCCTAAGAATGCGAAAGTTAACCCGCGCTCACGCAGCTTTCTCATACGCGTTCGCCACCCGCAAGATTGTCGCCTCGTCGAAATGCTTGCCCAATACCTGCATTCCGATCGGCAATCCTTCCGGCGTCTGTCCGCATGGGACTGAAATCCCTGGAATGCCCGCTAAATTCGCTGTCACCGTGTAAATATCAGCGAGGTACATCGCCAACGGATCATCTACTTTTTCGCCTAATTTGAATGCTGCCGTGGGACTTGTCGGGGTCACGATCGCATCGACTTTTTTGAAAGCATCGTCGAAATCGCGAGTCAAAAGCGTACGCACCTTCTGCGCCTTCAGATAGTAAGCGTCGTAGTAACCGGCGCTCAGCACGTAGGTTCCAAGCATGATGCGGCGCTTCACTTCGGCGCCAAAACCCTGGTCGCGGGTACGTCGATACATCTCAGAAAGCGTGCGCGCACCGCCCGCACGGTAGCCGTAACGCACACCGTCAAAGCGGGCTAGGTTCGACGACGCCTCTGCGGTGGCAACAATGTAGTAGGTCGGCACCGCGTACTTCGTATGCGGCAGAGAAATTTTTATAATCTCGCAGCCCAAGTCAGCCAGCCTTTGAATTGCAGCTTCCACTGCTCTGCGAACTTCAGGGTCAAGTCCTTCTCCGAAGTACTCTTTGGCTATGCCGACCCTTAATCCGCGTATCGGCTTTTCCAACTCCGCGACGTAGTCAGGGACAGGCAACTCGGCGGAAGTCGCATCCATGGGATCGCGCCCTGCGATCGTCCGCAGCACGATGGCTGCGTCTTTCACGGTCTTGGTCAGCGGGCCAACGTGATCGAGCGACGATGCAAACGCGATCAACCCATAGCGCGACACTCGTCCATAAGTAGGCTTCAACCCGACCACACCGCAAAAAGAAGCTGGCTGCCGAATTGAGCCACCAGTGTCCGAACCGAGGGTTACCACCGCCAGGTCCGCGGCTACAGCGGCCGCTGAGCCGCCCGAAGAACCTCCCGGTACGCGGCTAAGGTCATGCGGATTGTGTACCGGCTTCCACGCCGAATTCTCGTTGGACGAACCCATCGCGAATTCGTCGCAGTTCATTTTCCCCAGCACGATTGCACCCGCCGTTTCCAGACGTGCCACCGTGGTGCAGTCGTACGGAGGAACGTAGTTGCCGAGGATCTTCGATCCCGCAGTCGTGCGCACCCCGCATGTGACCATCACATCTTTAATGCCAATCGGCACGCCGCCCAGCGGAGGCAGCTGCTCACCCTTCACAACCTGCTCGTCAATGTTCGCCGCCTTGGCTAGGGCGCGCTCTTTCGAGAGCGTTACATACGCCCCAATCTCCGGATCCTCGCTCTCAATCCTGCTGTACAAGGCCTCCGCCAAGCACACAGCGGTCGTCTTGCGCTCCTGAACCGCGGAGCGCGCGACATCAATGCTGAGGGCTCTCAGCTCCATGTAGTTAAACGAACGCAGAAGTAAAAAGTCAGAATGCAAAAGTTAAAAGATCCCAATTTCTTTCACTTTTGCATTCTGAGTTCTGACTTCTGCTTTACCTTTCAACCACCTTGGGAACTTTGAAGAACTTTCCATCCGACTCTGGCGCATTGGCTAGCGCCACATTGCGTGGCAAAGACTTCCGCAGGCCTTCGCGCACATCCTCGCGGCCGGCGTAGGCAAAGCGCTCGTCTCCCTGCCTCGACTCGTCCACACCGTAACGGTCCGATACCTGTGCCATTGGCTGGGCATCCGAAGTGTCCAACTCGTTCAAGCTGTCAATGTGTTCGAGAATCAAATTGAGGTCGCGCAGCATACGCGACTGCTCCTCTGCGGTGAGCTCCAGGTTAGCCAGGTCGGCTACGTATGCGACGTCTTTTTCGGCAACTTTCATTTGCCTGCGCTCATCTGATCGTTACCTCTATCTTCAGGATAGCAATTTCACCACAGCAAATGGGACATGCCCGGTGAAAATATATCTGGTTTGCATTCAGGCGTTTGACTCTGCCGGTTGGCGCACTGGGGCTTGACAAGGAAATGCCCGAGGGTGGATTCATGCCTTTTCTGCGTGCGCTTAATTCACTGGAAACTCCCGCCGCACCAACTCCATGGCGCTTTCCTTCGACAGCAAATGTCCCTCCAGCTGTGCGTCTTCCACTGCGGAAAGGATTTCCTTGAACCTGGGCCCCGGCTCGTAGCCGGCTGCGATCAGATCGTCTCCGGTGATGAGTGGCGTTGGACGGATGCTCTCTGGTTGCGTGGCCACCAGTTTCTGGCGAATAAAATTGTAGGAACTCAGATTACCGTGGCTGCCTTGGCTATCGGCCCGGTGCAACTCCAGATGCTCATCGAAGCGGGGCAGGCGCAGAAACCTCTTCAGCGTGGACTCTTTCATGCGATGGACGTGGCCAAAGCGCATGTGATTGGCAACCAGCGCCAGGATCTGCTCGGTGTCATCGTTGGAGAAACGCAAGCGCCGGCAAATTTCTTCCGCCACTTTGATCCCGACATCCACGTGACCGTCAAAACGGATGCGGTCCGGCGCAACCCGAAACGTGGCTGGCTTGCCCACATCGTGCAGCAGCGCGCCCCAGCCCAGCGTAGACGGGCACGGCTGCGGCAGTTTGTCGAGCACCAAAAGCGTATGTACGAACACATTTCCCTCCGGATGAAACTGTGGCGGCTGTTCCACTCCTTTCATCGCGGAGATTTCCGGCAAGACTTCCCGTAGCAAGCCAGTTTCGTCGAGCAACAGGAACGCTCGTCGAGGATGACCTTCTGTGAGCAACCTGGTCAGTTCGTCGCGCACGCGCTCCCGGGAGATCCGATGAATCTGCGGCGCCAACTTCTGGATAGCGGCGAACGTTGCCGGCTCGATGGTATATTCGAAACGCGCTGCAAAGCGGACTGCCCGCAGCATGCGCAGTTTATCTTCAGCAAAGCGCCGTTCGGGTTCGCCAATCGCGCGGATGATCCCAGCTTCCAAGTCCTCGCGCCCATCAACAAAATCGAGCACTTGGTTCTTGATCGGATCGAGCAGCAGTCCATTGATGGTGAAGTCACGGCGCCGCACGTCCTCTTCCGGATTGTTGGTGAAGCGCACTTCATCAGGATGCCTGCCGTCAGAGTAGCTGATATCGGAGCGGAAGGTTGCGACCTCGACAACATTGGCTTTTGAAGTTGTTCCACCACTTGCTTTTTCCTGAGGCCACAAAGCTTTGTCATCACGAGTAGAGTCCGAACTTCGTTCGGCGAAGTTAGGGCGCAGTCGAGAGATCTGCAGTTGTTCCTCCTCAGGCACTGGCACTAACACCACGCCAAACTGCGCACCAACCGCGTATGTTTCCGGGAAGATGCGCAAGAGTTCATCAGGCGTAGCGTCGGTGGCGACGTCGTAATCTGCCGGCTCGCGTCCAAGCAGCAGATCGCGCACGCATCCACCAACGAGGTAGGCTTGGTAGCCGGCCTCGCGCAGTACGCCGATGATCGAGATGGAGAAGGATTTAACCATCGCCGCTTTCAGGGCGTGCCCAAGCTTTGAGACAGCACTCCGCGATCAGCTTGGAGACGGCGGCCCGGTTCACTCTCTCCGGCAATTCCGAATTCGCGGCAGACTCCTCACATCGGGCGAACAGCTTGTTCGCCATTTCCAGCACTTTTTCTATCGAGTATCTTCCAGTTCGCACCCGGATGAGTAATTCCCGCTCGGGGCGTGGCAGGGTGATGCGCCCTTCTGCGAGCAATTCCTCGCATTCATACAACAGGCGAAGTGTGTGCATCGCGGCTTTGACGTCGTATCCGAACTTCGCTTCGATTTCTGGTCGCTGTCCCTTTTTCCCTCGCCCTTTCCGTCCTGTCATTCGCTTCAGCTGGTCATCTGCAAAACCGGTGAACCCTCTTGCGCAGGTTCGAGCGAGGAAGCATTTTCGTCGAGAGGTAATCCCCGACCATATGGCCGACTTTAATACGCCCGCCGAAAAGAGGAAGTGCAGGGCAGTCGGATTTCCTTTGCACACCAAGCCAGCCCATTTACGCAGGGAATATAACGTGATGTCCACGTCGTTCGGGCCGTTGCGCCGATCATTGCCGGCAGTGGACCAAACAAAATGCGGATGGGTTTCCAGTCCCAAAATCAATTCCGCTGGCTCAACGTACACGCCATAGATATCCAGGTCATCGGTGCCTTGAAGCTTGGCACCGTGAAGTTCCGACCCACCTACGAATAAGTGGATGAGCCGGTCCGGATATGGAAAGCTCGATTCGATGACATGTTGGACAAGATCAGCCATGGGCTAAAGGCAGGTTATCATTCGAGTCCGGTGAAAAGCAGATCCCTCGACGCGTCCGCTCCGTCGCAGGCGACGAAGGTGACTTGCTCGGGATGACAACGCTTCGCAGGGGGCTGCTGTCAGCATCAAGTGTGACGCGTTACACTGAAAACCAGAGACTGGAAACTTCCTTGCCCGAAGCCTTCATCCTCGGCATCGAGAGCTCATGTGACGAAACTGCTGCGGCTGTAGTGCGTTCTGGTGAGCAAGTTGTTTCCAACGTTGTCTTTTCGCAGATCGCTACCCATCAAGCCTACGGCGGCGTGGTGCCGGAGCTGGCTTCGCGCGAGCACTTGAAGGCGATTGTCCCGGTGGTGCGCCAGGCTCTCGCCCAGGCCGGGCAGACTTACCAGTCGATCGATGCCATCGCTGTAACCCAGGGACCAGGCCTCGCTGGCGCGCTCCTCGTAGGCATCAGCTACGCGAAAGCACTCGCTTTCGCACTGGATAAACCGCTGATTGCGGTCAATCATCTCGAAGGGCATATCCACGCCGTCTTGCTCGAGGAAGGCCAGGAGGGCAATCGGGAACTCAACTTTCCTGTGCTGGCGTTGGTCGTTTCTGGCGGACATACCCATCTCTACCTCGCCGAGCAGCGAGACCAAAGCTGGTCATACGAAAACATCGGTCACACTCGCGACGACGCCGCCGGAGAAGCGTTCGACAAAGTTGCCAAGCTCCTCGGGTTCGGGTATCCAGGTGGTCCAATTATCGACAAACTCTCCGGTCATGGTGACGCCAGTGCTGTGAAGTTTCCGCTGTCGCAGATGAAGCATCGCGACCGCAAAGACAGAAGTAAATCCGAGGCAGAGAACCGGCCGCGTTTTGATTTCTCCTATAGCGGGATCAAGACGGCTGTGTTGCGTTACGTGCAGACCCACAACCTGCAATCTGCGATCGACGCTCGCCGAAAAGCTTTGGCGAGGATGCCCAAACCAAAGTTCGAGGATTACCTGGCGCAGTCTGACCAGCAGACGCTTGATCTCGTTGCTTCGTTTCAGCGTGCGATGGCAGAAGATCTCGTCAGCAAGACGTTGGCAGCAGCCCGCGCTTACGACGTCGCGACCCTGTTTGTGACTGGAGGCGTAGCCGCCAACCATAAGCTGCGCCGCCGATTTGAGCAAGACGCAGCCATGGAAGGGCTTCCTGTTTACTTCCCGTCTCGTCCGCTCTCGACTGACAACGCAGCAATGATTGCCGCTGCCGCCTTTCCCAAATTCCTTGCTCGGAGTTACGCGCCGATGGATTTTTCAGCGGAGGCTGGAATGCTGCTGAAGTAGCGCCGGAGCTGGTTCCCTATCTTCCCGCGGCCTTACTCTTGGCGGCGCGATTGCCGAGGATGGTGTCCAGCGCTTTCCCCAGCTGGACCTCAATGTCGATGTCCTTGAAGATTGAGAAGTCGGCGCGCTTTTCTTTTTTCTCATCAAAGCCGCTATGCTTCCCCGCCAGGATCACAACCGGGATGCTCGCGGTGACGGATTCCATCTTCAGTGCAGTAATCAGCTCGCTGCCGCTCATCTTCGGCATTTGCATGTCAGTGACAATAATGTCGGGATGAATCTGCTTGAGCGTTTCGAGCGCTTCCTGTCCGTTGGTGGCGGATTTAACTGCGAAACCACGCTCCTCCAGAAAGCGGCACACGGTATGCCGGATCAACATGGAGTCGTCGACCACCAGAGCCACGAGCGGCATTGCCTTCTTTGCAGACAAGGGTAACCCCGCGCCGACACTAACAAACTGTTGAGTTCACGACAAGGGCAAAGGGCCGGCCCAGGTTACCCCGGTTACTGATGCATGCGGAGATCAGGATTCATTACTGGGCGTGGCGTCTTCAATGGTCATATCTTTGAATTCGCTGGACTCGAAGATCTCGCCGCATTCGAGGCATTCGACGAATTCGGTTTCCTCTTCGCGGGCCACGATCTGGACACGCGGATGCTTACACTGTGCCATGGGTTCTCTCTCGGGGGGTTGGTGAGGGTGGGGTTGAAGTCATAAATCCGGTACGGTTCCTTGCCCGAGCGGCCAGGAGAATATCACCGGAAATTGGCGGTATTTTAGTCCCGCCCGCTGGCTTGTCAAGCCCCTATCGGACGATTCGTCTTCTGCCGGCGAATCTGCCGGAACTTCATTTCAGGCGGAAGAAATTCCTGAAACCTCAGCCCGCTGCCACTACTCTAAGCCATTAGGTCACAAATAGTTACATTTTGACCATGGATTTCGACCGCTGCCTGCAAGGGGTTGCGTTTCAAGCTGGCAGACTCTAGAATAGTTATGTCCGACTAAAAAGGTCGTATTTAACTCCCAGGCGCCGATGCTCAAGCTGACCAAGAAAGCGGACTACGGCCTGATGGCGATGAAGCATTTGGCAGAGCATGCGGACCACGGAGCCTGCAGTGCCAAAGATGTTGCGGAGTGTTACGGCATCCCCCAAGAGGCCCTTGCCAAGATTCTGCAACGTCTGGCGAAGGCTGGTTTGCTGCATTCGCAGCATGGAATCAATGGCGGCTATACCCTGGCCCGCGACCCGGGGACGATTACCGCGTTTGAGGTCATCCGAGCCATCGACGGGCCATTGTTCATTACTTCGTGCGTGACCGTGCGGGGTGAGTGTGATCAGACCGATCGCTGCAGCATAAGGGAGCCGTTGCGCCGGGTAAGTCATAGTATTGAAGACGTCTTGCGGCGCCTCACGATTCTGGAGATGAAGGAAGAGACGCGGAACGAGTCTGCGAAGGGGAAAGTTTCCGCCGAGCTGGTGACTATTACTTAGACGGTTTTTGGTCGCCGACCGGTCGGCAGCAGACACACCAGGTTTTGCAGGTTCTGAGGAGAGCAATTATGAGCACGGATGTGAAGTCGATCCCACTGGGAGAAGAGAAACTACAACAGCGGAAGCTAGAGCAGCGGAAATTCGAGCAGCAGACTACCTCCGCCAACGGTGTCAAGCTTCCCATTTACATGGACAACCATGCCACCACGCCGATGGACCCGAGGGTGTTGGAGGAGATGCTGCCCTATTTCATGGAAAAGTTCGGTAACGCCGCCAGCCGCAATCACTCCTTTGGCTGGATTGGCGAAGAAGGCGTCGAAACCTCACGCGAGCGGGTTGCGAAGCTAATTGGTGCCACCACCAAAGAAATCATCTTCACCTCAGGCGCCACCGAGAGCGACAACCTCGCAATCAAGGGTGTCGCCGAGATGTACAAGGAAAAAGGGAATCACATTATCACCGCAGTGACCGAGCACAAGGCTGTGCTCGACACCTGCAAGCGGCTGGAGAAGTATGGCTACCGTGTGACTTACATGCCAGTGCAGAAAGATGGGCTGGTCGATCTGGATGAAGTGAAGCGCGCGATGGATGATAAGACCATTCTGGTCACGATCATGGCCGCCAACAACGAGATTGGTGTGCTACAGCCCATCGCCGAAATTGGAAAGCTCTGTCGCGAGCGCGGCGTGATCTTCCACAGCGACGCGACACAAGCGGTAGGCAAGGTTCCGATTGATGTGAACAAGATGAACATCGACGTGATGTCGATTTCTGCTCACAAGATGTACGGACCCAAGGGAGTGGGCGCGTTGTACGTTCGTCGCAAGAATCCGCGAGTTCAGATCTCCGCCATTATTGACGGGGGCGGACACGAGCGCGGCATGCGTTCCGGAACCCTGAACGTGCCCGGGATTGTCGGCTTGGGCAAGGCTTGCGCAATTGCGTCGGAAGAGATGGCGAAGGAATCGTGCACGCTGGCCGGACTGCGCAACCGGCTCCGGGACAAGATCATGGGACGGCTGGACGAGGTCTACATCAACGGTTCTTGGGAGCATCGTCTGCCCGGAAACCTGAATATCAGCTTCGCCTACGTGGAAGGCGAATCACTACTGATGGGGATCAACGACATTGCAGTATCGAGCGGTTCTGCCTGCACCTCGGCGACGCTGGAGCCATCTTATGTATTGAAGGCTCTGGGCACCGGCGACGATCTGGCGCACAGTTCCATCCGCTTTGGAATCGGGCGCTTCAATACCGAAGCCGAAGTGGACTACGTAGCCGATCGAGTAGTGGAAACGGTGTCCCGACTGCGCGAACTTTCACCGCTCTATGAGATGGCGAAAGAAGGCGTGGATTTGAAGAACGTGAAGTGGGCGGCTGAGTAACTTTCTAGAAATTCAGGAGAATATAAATCATGGCATATAGCGACAAGGTTCTCGATCATTATTCCAACCCGCGCAACGTCGGCTCGCTGGACAAGAGCAGCCCGGAAGTTGGCACTGGCCTGGTTGGCGCACCCGAGTGCGGCGACGTGATGAAACTGCAGATCAAGGTCAATCCGCAGACAAACATCATTGAAGACGCGAAGTTCAAAACCTTTGGCTGCGGGTCGGCCATCGCGTCCTCCTCCCTCGCCACTGAATGGGTGAAGGGCAAGACGGTCGCTGAGGCGCTGCAGATCAAGAACACGGAAATCGTGAAGGAACTCTCGCTGCCTCCAGTGAAAATTCACTGCTCGGTGCTGGCGGAGGACGCTATCCGTGCCGCGATCCACGACTGGAAAAAGAAGCAGGACGTATCGAAGCCCGCGGTGGTCGAAGCGACCTAAAGGCGCTCGCGCCTACATGTAAGCGTTGATTTTATGAGTACCGCAACAATAAGCGCCGCGCCAGCTAAGGGCGTAACGGTCACCGAGAAGGCCCTGGCCAAGATTCGTACGGCTATCGTCAAGGAGGGTATCCCGCCCGAACAGGGTGGGTTGCGCCTCGGCGTGCAGGGCGGTGGATGCTCCGGATTAAGTTACAACATCCGCTTCGATACCCAGCCCCGTGAACGCGATCGTGTCTTCCAGTTCGGTGATGTGCGAGTGTTCGTGGATCCGAAATCGTTCATCTATCTGCACGGCATGACCCTGGATTACCAGGAGACCCTGATGCAGCAGGGCTTCGTGTTCGTGAATCCGAACTCGTCAAAGTCGTGCGGCTGCGGGACCTCTTTCTCGGGGTAGTCGTGTGGTGCGGGCACCCCTTCGACTTTGCTCAGGGCAGGCTCTCGCCCGCGTTGCCGGGGGCCACTTTTCCACCGACCAGGTTCCCGACGCTTTTGCTTTCCATGGTGAATGCGAGGGCCGACGTTTCGTCAAGTCAAGGTTCGCGTGCGAAGCGCCCGTGCCACATAGTCGAAATGTATGGCGATTGATGTATTCAATCCGGTGACCACCTCCAGTTGCTGGTCTTGCGGGGACATGCGCGCAACGCACTTTTGCCAGGCTTGCGGCAAAGTTCAGCCCCCGGTGCCGGTGGATTACTTCACCTTCTTCGGTCTGCCGCAGAAGCTGGACGTCGATGTGGAGTATCTGGAACGAGCATTCTACGAGCTAAGCCGCAAGCTGCATCCAGATCTCTACGCGCGAGCTGATAAGCGTGAGCAGGAATGGAGCCTGCAACAGAGTTCGCTGCTCAACGACGCTTACCGCGCCTTGAAGGATCCCATCAAGCGCACGGAATACATATTGCGGCTGGAAGGCGTGGAACTTGAGGAACAGTCCAAAACAGCCACTGAGAAGGCTCGCGCGACTGGCGAGATCAAGAAGCAGGTTGTGCCTCCTGATCTTTTGGAAGAGGTTTTCGAGTTGAACATGCAACTGGAAGAGCTCCGAGCACAGAAGAAGCTCGGCGAGGATGATCCTGCACTGATCGAGGAAATTGGACGACAAAAGCTGGAGTTGGAAGAAAAGCACGCTGCGTTGGTGGAACAACTGCAGTCGACTTGGAAAGAGTGGGACAAAGCTGTCGACAGCAGAACCGACGAAGATCGCCGCATAGTGCGAGACAAGATGGTCGACCTGCTGAACCGGCGGAATTACATAAGGAATTTGGTCAGAGACGTGAATGAAGCACTGGAGGAATAAAGTAAGAAGCCAGAAGTAAGAAGCCAGAAGTAGAGGCCAGAAGTAGAGGCCCGGTTGTTACTTCTTGATTCTGACTTCTGCATTCTGCAATCGGGATTTATGGCAACTGACCGTATTGTCGGAATCGATCTCGGAACCACCAACTCCCTGGTGGCTTTCATGCAAGGGGAGAGCCCCGTCGTGATTCCGGGAGAGGATGGGCTAAATCTGGTGCCCTCTGTAGTTGCACTCGATGAGCGGAACCAGATCCTCGTTGGCAACGCCGCGCGCAAATATTTAACCGAAACTCCAGAGCGGGCCGTCTACTCGATCAAACGCCTGATCGGACGCGGCGTTGAGGACATCCAGGATGAATTGAAGCTTTTTCCTTTCCGTCTGGCAGAAGATCTCCAATCAGGCGAAGTGCTGCGAATTAAACTCGGGGAGAAGACATTCACTCCGCCGGAAATTTCAGCGTTTATCTTGCGCCAGCTTAAGCGCAACGCTGAGCGATATTTCAATGCCCCGGTCACGAAAGCGGTCATCACGGTTCCAGCATATTTCAACGACGCTCAACGGCAGGCGACCAAAGATGCCGGCCGCATCGCGGGACTGGAAGTTCTGCGACTGGTGAATGAACCGACTGCCGCTTCGCTGGCTTACGGACTCGACAAAAAGCAGAACGGCATTATTGCTGTGTACGATCTGGGTGGCGGCACGTTCGATATTTCGATTCTCAAGCTGCACGACGGAATTTTCGAGGTGATTGCCACTAACGGCGACACTCACCTTGGCGGGGACGATATTGACAATCTGCTGATCAGGATTGCATTGGACGATATTCGCGGCGACCTCGGTCTCGATGTATCGAGAAATGGTGAAGCAGTAGCGACCATCCGCAAGGCCGTGATTGAAGCAAAAATCGCCCTCTCCTCGGAGTCCGCGACCAAGCTCGATATTGAGTTGCTCGGCGGCCAGCGATATCAGCGGGAGATAACGCGCGAACAATTTGAGCAACTGATTCAACCGATCATCGACCGCACCGCCGGCCCTTGCCGGCAAGCGATGAAAGACGCGGGCCTGAAGCCAGAACAGATAGATGAAGTTGTGCTGGTTGGCGGCTCGACTCGCATTCCTCAGGTCCGGGTGTTGGTCGGACAAATGTTCCGCCGGACAGCGCACACGGATCTCAATCCTGACGAGGTAGTTGCGCTGGGCGCGGCTGTACAGGCCCGCATTCTTTCGGGTGGCTCCGAAGCCACGCAAGACATGCTGCTGTTGGATGTCACACCGCTGTCGCTCGGAATTGAGGTCGCGGGCGGTGTAACTGACAAGATCATCCTGCGCAACTCCACCATTCCGGCTTCGGCCACACAGCACTACACCACGCAGGTGGATGGGCAAGCGAATGTCGCTATCCATGTTTTGCAGGGAGAGCGCGAACTTGCCAAAGACTGCCGCTCGCTGGCCCGCTTTGACTTGAAGGGGATCCCGCCCATGGCGGCTGGCATGCCGCGGGTGGAAGTGAAATTCCTCATCGACGCCAACGGAATTCTGCACGTCACCGCGCGCGAGCAACGCAGCGGCAAGGAAGCCGAAATCGAGGTCCAACCCAGTTACGGCCTGACTGACGAGCAGGTCGAGAGCATGATTCTGGAGTCGTTTGACTCTGCGGAAGAAGACTTCCGTCAGCGCCAGGTCATCGAAGCGCGCAACGAGGCGGACACGATCCTGGCCGCACTCGCCAAGGGCAAGAAGAGTCCAGCGTGGGGCCAGCTCACCGGCGACGAGAAGAAACAGATTGCCAAGAGGGAAAAGGGACTGAACCTGGTTAAAGGGGAAGAAGACTATCAGGCGATCCGCAGCGCAATCGACGCGCTGAACCAGGGCACGATGCGGCTGGCGGAGCTCATGATGGACACCGCTGTTAGCACGGCCCTGAAAGGCAAGACCATGGACGAGGCGGACCGGGGCGAAGACCTTGAGGCGCCGCATCCCGTGGCAAAAGCGGATTTCGAATAGCCTAGCCGAACACCGGCGGCACAGGAGTATGAATGGCTGAAGAAAAGACACACGGCGCAGGCGCGGCAACCGCGGATGCTCCAGGAGAAAACACGGTGCAGGTCACGTTTCTGCCCGAAGGCAAAACCGTGGAATTTGATCACGGCAAGCTGCCTTACAAAGACCACGGCAAGGAAGAGTCGCTGCTGGATGTTGCTCTGAACTACGGCGTCCGCCTCGATCACGCGTGCGGCGGGAACTGTGCCTGCACCACGTGCCATGTTTGGGTGAAGGAAGGCGCCGAGAATCTCTCAGAAATGGACGACGATGAAGCGGACCGGCTGGACATGGCCGCTGATTTACAGTTAAACTCCCGTCTCGGCTGCCAAGCCGTAATTACCAAACCTGGCAAGGTCGTGGTGGAAATTCCGGCCTGGAACAGGAATTATGTGTCGGAAGAACACTAAGACCGGTATCCGGCCTTAGGTGCCAGGTGTTACGCGAGAAGTAGAGATAACTGAGGCCTGTGACCAGAAACCTGCGACCTGTATCTAAGGAAGCCTTCTTCTTCGAGGAGCACCCGTGCCGAACGAATTGACCTGGGATGACGCGGACGATATCGGAATCCTGCTCTCCGAGAAGCATCCCGAAACCGATCCTCTGGGAGTGCGATTCACCGAGTTGCATCGCTACGTGACCGAACTGCCCGAGTTCAAAGACGATCCCAAGAAATCCACCGAGGGCAAACTGGAAGCTATCCAGATGGCATGGCATGCGGAGTTCCTGGACAGAACCCAGGGATGATATCCCTTCGATTGACGGGCGTCTACCCCACCGTCGCTGGTAGCGCCTCTTCCACGCTGGCTTCGCGCAAAAACTTGGCGGCCTCCTCAGGCGGTGTCGGATTGATGTAGAAGCCGGTTCCCCACTCAAATCCCGCGGTCTTGGTCAGCTTAGGCATGAATTCGATGTGCCAGTGATAGTGATCATTGTTCGGGTCCTGCACCGGCGAAGTGTGGACCACCAGATTGTATGGCGGGTTGTCGAGCACCCGATCAGCCTTGGTCAATAGGGTCTTCACAGCTTTGGCCAGATTTTCGAACATGTGCGAGGAGGAATTTTCAAACGCTGACTCGTGTTGTTTCGGCAGAATCCAAGTCTCAAACGGAAAGCGCGGTGCGTATGGAGCCAGGGTGAGGAAGTCTGCGTTCTCAGCCACCACGCGAGTGCTGGATTCTGTCTCCTGCCGGATGATGTCACAAAAGACGCAGCGCTCCTTGTAGATGTAGTACTGCTTTGCGCCCTCGATCTCTTCCGAGACATAGATGGGAAGAATGGGCAGCGCAATGAGCTGGGAGTGGGCATGTTCGAGCGAGGCACCAGCCGCTTCGCCATGATTCTTGAAAATCAGAATATATTTGAAGCGGCGGTCCTTCTTGAGGTCGAGAATGCGGTCGCGGAAGGTCCAGAGCACATCTTCGATGCGCTTAGGCGGCAGATTAGCCAGGGTGGCGTTGTGGTCGGGAGTTTCGATGATGACTTCGTGTGCGCCAATTCCATTCATCCGGTCAAACATGCCCTCGGCCTGCCGATTCAAGTTGCCCTCAATACCGAGGGCAGGAAATTTGTTGGGGACAACACGCACTGTCCATCCCGGAGTATCGCGTTGCGGTGGAGGTCCCCCGTTCGGGTTGGGACGATAGGCCTGAATCTCGGGAGGAGTCTTCGCCTCATTGCCGTAACAGAATGGGCAGAAGCCACCCTTGATTTTGACAGCCTCGCGAGCGAAGTCTGTCGGACGCTTTGCACGATCGGTTGAAATAATCACCCAGCGGCCAACAATCGGATCTTTTCTAAGCTCAGGCAAGTATTAAATCCTTTCACTAGGCTGAAAGCCAAACCATCATTTTACGCCAATGGGAGAACATTCTGGAACAACTCAAACTGTGGCGGGCTGGAATGTTCACCATAATATACGCTGAGCACATCGAAGCGCCACTGGCACGAAGGTGGTAGGTGCCTCAAGTACTCATGCGCGACTGCGCTAAGTTCGTGGCGCTTGCGACGATCCACCGCCGCCTCCGCTAGCTTGACGTCCCGTGTGGTTCGAGTCTTGACCTCAAGGAAGCACAATATGTCTTTGTCCCATCCGGTCAGGTCGATCTCACCTTTACGTCGCGCTGAGCGGAAGTTGCGGGCCACCATTACATAGCCGAGATTTCTCAAGGTAGAAGTAAGCGTCTTCTTCACCCCGTCGCCCGGTTCGCTGGTGCGCCGAACTGGCGTCGGGGCCCAAGGGTTTTGTTCGCTACCCAGTCGAGCGCGCGGACGGTGGCATGGACCAGACGACCCGACATTATCACCATCTCGAACAGACTCTCAGATTCTAGATGGCAAGCCGCGAGGCCGGAAGTGACCTACGTCACAGCGAGAATCAAACTGGGAAACTCGTTGAAGCGGAGAAGTTCGGGAAATGGCACGAATTCAGTGCTTATCGTCCCGGCTGCGAAGCCAGTCCAGAAACATTTGCTCCACGGGCTTGTCATAAGCCATGAGGACGTGTCGGACAGAGTGCCCGCTGACAAAGTGGCACACTTCCTCAGCCAGGTTCTTGGCGTGGTCGCCCGCGCGTTCGAGTGACTGGGTCATGAAAATGACTTGCAGGCTGGCTTGCCGCTGCACGTTTTCGGGGTTCTCAATGTGGCGCAGGAAGATCAGGTTGCGGAGGCGGTCCATCTCGGCGTCGGCGCGTAGCACATCAACGGCTTTCTTGACATCTCGAGTGGAAAACGCTGTGCCCGCGTCGCTCAACATTTTTTCCAGCACGGAGGCCATGTGAGTAAGATCGCGAGTGTCCTGCGGATCGAGCCGCGGACCCGCCGCTTGCGCGCTACTTCCAAAGCTGAGCAGAAGATCTCCGATGCGCTCCAGACTGATCATGAACTTCATGCAGGCCAGCAGTTCGCGAGCCTCGGTCTCGCTGACCTGGGTGATGGCCAAGGTCACTCCGGCATCGATTTCCATGTCCATTTCATCAAGCTGCTTTTCGCGTTCGCGCAGGGTGTTGAGCAAAGGGGAAGAGCCGGTGGCAATCCCTTCCGCGGCAGTTGCCGCGGCTTCCTTGGCTAATCGGCAGGCTTCAATGGTTCGCCTGACCAGGTGGGGATAAGAAGGCTCCGATTCTGGACTCCTAATGCTGGCTGTACTCATGCGCCTGTCCCTTCGTAGGGTGATCGTCGGCCGCGTCCGCTCGCGTCTCGCCTTGCGCTCAGTCAGTCTGCCACTCATTTAGATGGATGACCAATAGAGGAGGATAGGTTGTTTTTTCAAGGAGTTGGTTAATGTGGCATGAATTTTTTAGCTCCGGGTTAGTCGAAAACACCGAATTAGGATGATTTTTCGATAACTGGCGCCAAAGGCAAGGTGAACAGAAAGGTCGAACCGTGATTCAGTTCGCTCTCGGCACGGATCGTGCCGGAGTGTGCGAGCACGATGTGCTTCGCGATCGCTAGCCCCAGGCCCGTCCCGCCCGATTCGCGGGACCGCGCTTTGTCCACCCGGTAAAAGCGCTCAAACAACCGGGGCAGGTGCTCGGAGGGAATGCCCGGGCCGAAGTCGCGGACGTAAAACTCCACCCCGCGCGGCGAGGGCTGCGCCCCTAGAACGATGCGCCCTCCCGAAGCTGCGTATTTGAGGGCGTTATCCACGAGATTTGAGAAAACCTGATGGATGGCCTCGGCGTCTGCCCCGACTGGAACAGCCACGTGGTCTTCTACCTCCAACTCGATATTCTGCGTCCGCGCCAGCTCCCGGAAGCTTTGTACCACCTCCTGCAAAAGCTCCCCCGGCATGACCGGCTGCATGGCGAAACGCTGTTCCCCCGATTCCACTCGGGCAAGAGTTAGCAGGTCTTCGGTCAGGCGTGACATGCGCGTAGCGTTCTTTCGGATGATCTCCAGGAAGTCGCGAACATGGTTGTTTTCGGGCGCGCCGTCGAGCAGCGTTTCGGTGTAGCCCTGGATGGAAGTCAACGGTGTTCTTAGCTCGTGCGATACGTTCGCGATGAAATCGCGGCGGGTCTTCTCCACCCGTTCAGTTTCGGTGAGATCGCGCAAAACAGCCACTGCGCCTCCGCCCGGCATGGGCGCAGCAGTCACATCGAAGGTCCGGCCGACCAGGATTGAGGCAGCGCGGGCGGTGTGCACCCTGCGCAACTCGCTGGCCCCACGCACCGCCCGGAGAAAGTCGGGATCGCGCACTGTTTCAACCACGGGCGCGTTCAACCTGGTATGTTGTGGGACTAGCTTGTTCATGCGCTGGTTGGCCCATTGCACAAGGTCATCAGCGTCGATGGCAATGACCGCGTCTTGCATGCTGTTGAGCATGGTTTCAAGCTGACGCTGACTGGTCTCGAGCGCAGCAAAGTTTTCTTCGAGTCGCTGCGCGGTTTCGTCGAGCGCAGCCGCCATCCGTCCGATTTCGTCGTCGGATCTATCCGCCACGCGCGCCGTCAGATCGCCGGCCGCGACCCGACCGGCAAAGTGCACAATGTGTTGCAGGCGGCGTCCTGTCAATTGCGCCGCAATTGCGGATATCACCAGTGCGACGGCGAAGGCGACCAGCGCCCCCCAAAACAGGGTACGGCGCACGGGTGCAATCAGAACTTCGGCATCTGATAGAGGATAAGCCAGCCGGACCGCTCCTCCTGCAACCGGAGCAGCCACATACTCAAAAGGCGCACCAACGCTACTGTTGCTCCGAGTATCGCTACCCACCTCTCCCTTCAAGGCAGCCACAAACTCGGGCCCATGGACTTGATTCTCCATTGCGTCGGAAGCAGATTCAGAATCAGCCAGGACTTTGCCCTGGGCATCGATAACCGTGGCCCGCGCGCCCGAGGCTTGGCCCTCCTGGGAAACGACATCGGCTAAGGCGTACGAGTGGTCGGTATTGACGCGATTGGCGAACATCAAGGTCTTTTGCCGCAAATTGCGATCGATCTCCTGGCGCAGCGAACCTTCCCAGGCGTGGCGAATGGAGACATCGAGGGTTATGGTTGCGGCTCCGATCATCACCATGAAGGCAGCCACCAACTTGAAGAAAATACGGTTCCTCACCTCGGCGCCTCGAAGCGGTATCCCGCGCCCCGCACGGTCTTTAGGTAGCGCGGGTTTTCCGGGTCAGGCTCGATTTTCTCGCGAATGCGGCGCACGTAAACGTCCACAGACCTTGGAGTCACGTAGGCGGTGTCGCGCCAGACCGAATCTAGGAGCTGGTCGCGAGTGAAAACCCTGCCAAGGTGGCGCGCAAAGTAATCGAGCAGGCGAAACTCAGTGGCTGTTGTGGTAACCGTATTGCCGCGCACAATCAGCGTCATCGCACTGGGATCGATCTCAATGTCGCCAACCTTGAGCGGAGCCTGCGACAACGGGCGCTCGAAGCGGCGCAGTACCGCCTTCACCCGGGCCACCAGTTCACGCGGGCTGAAAGGCTTGGGGATGTAGTCATCCGCGCCCAGTTCCAGTCCCAAAATGCGATCGGCTTCGCCACTCTTGGCCGTAAGAAAGATCACCGGAGTCGGGGCTAGCGACGGTATTTGCCTTATCTGGCGGCAAAGCTCCAGACCATCCTTGCCCGGCACCATGATGTCGAGAATGAACAACGTGGGCCGTTGCCTTTCGGATTCGCTGATCACGGTTGCGCCGGTCGGGAAAACCTTGAGCACGAATCCAGCCGCTTCCAGATGATGACGCACCAGGCGAGAGATATCGGGATCGTCCTCGACCACAAAGATGCTGGGCTTCATGCAAACATTGTAGCGGTCACCATGGCGGAGTACCTAGTTTTGGGATTCCAGAGTGGAAATGTCTTCTGAAGGACCCTCAGCTGAAGAGCACTGTGAGGAGGTCTCTATACGCCTCTCATAAACACCTGTTAGCAGCGCCGTGGAAGGGCACGGCTTCAGCCGTGCCACCAAAGCCGCAATCAAATCTGGGCTTCAGCCCCTGAAGTTCGCGGTGTCGATTGCAAATCCAGTCGTTGGATGGTTTGCTGTCACAGTTCACCGTGACCGAGCCTTGACTACCAGATTTCCCGGCCTGTCGGCCCAGAGGCCCCATCCGCGAGGGACAATCGTGGTCGCGCTGTATTCGGTAACGATGGCGGGACCGGAGTAACGCTTGCCGCTTCGCAGCTCGTCTCGGGAGTAGATCGGAGTCGAGACTTTCTTGGCTTCGAAAAAGACTGGGCGTCGAGGAGTAGAAATCGTGCCGGGCCTTCCTGGACTTGGACGGGCGAAGACCCCCGTCCCCCAACGAACGGTTTCTGATTTTACTGCCGCTCGCAGCCGAAGTGTCACCAGTTCCACTTCGCGACCAGGATAGCTGTAACCGTAGCGACGCCGGTGTTCGCGCTGGAAATCGTGCATCAAATTGTCGGTGAACGGAATGTTCAGTTCGTGTCCCTGGCCTCGATAGCGAACATCGATACTGCGCTGGTATCGGATGATGCCCCTCCAACCTTCGTTACGAAAGACTTGTTCCGCATTGCCACGCAAGACGGCGAACTCTTTCGCCAGTCGTTGCACCGGGGGCTTCTCCACGAGCCGCCACAGCAAAGTGCGTGAATAATCTTTCACTACGTCGCTGACCAGAATGCCGTAGGCAGAAAGCGCCCCCGGCAGTGCCGGCACAACCACGCGCGGAATGCCGAGGGCCTGGGCGAGATCGCAAGCATGCAATCCACCTGCCCCTCCAAAGGCCACCAACGTGAACTCCCGCGGATCGTAACCACGTTCAATCGAGACTACGCGGATCGCCTTTTCCATGGTCGCATTCACCACTCGAACCGCCCCGGCGGCGAACCGTTCAAGGCTCAGCCTGGACCCGTGGCGTTTTAGCCACTCGACAACGATCCGCCGCGTGCGTTCGGTATCGAGAATGAAATCTCCTCCCAGAAAGCGGTCTGACTGCAGGCGTCCGAGGATCAGGTTGGCATCGGTTACGGTCGGCTCAACGCCCTGACCGTAGCAGATCGGTCCGGGATCGGCTCCAGCGGACTCGGGGCCAACACGCAGGGCTCCGCCCGCGTCGAAGCGGGCGATAGAACCTCCGCCAGCGCCCACGGTGTGAATATCCAACATGGGAACGCCGATGGGCAGACCAGCAATTTCACCCTGATTTCCCGCACGGACCTTGCGGTCGACGAGAGCAACATCTGTGGACGTCCCACCCATATCAAACGAGATGATTCGGTCGAACCCGCTGTGGCTTGCCATGGCCGCGGCGCCAACGACACCTCCCGCCGGTCCGGAGAGTACAGTGCGCACCGGTTCATGGGCTGCTGAATTGAGAGGCGTGATTCCTCCGCTCGACTGCATGACAAAAACTTTCGCAGCCGTCTCAGAAACACTGCCACCGCCTGCTTGGGAGGGCATGGCTTTAGCCATACCGCCCGAAACGCCGTCATTTTCGGGCTTCAGCCGCTGCGGGCGCATGATCGCATTCTTCGCACGAAGGTCAAGGTTTTCTAGATACCGCTGCATCACCGGTTGCAGGTAAGCATTCACCACCACTGTGCTGGTGCGCTCAAATTCGCGAAACTCGGGTAGGATTTGATGCGAGATCGACAGCGGCACGTCCAGAGACTTGAACGCAGCAGCAGCTGCGAGTTCGTTCCGCGGATTGGCAAATGAAAAAAGGAAACAGATCGCAACCGCTTCCGGATGTTTCTTGCGTACCGTGTCGAGGAGCGACCTGACCCCTTCCTGAGTAGCTGCCTTTAGGATTTCTCCGTTGCTCCCGGTGCGTTCGTCCAAACCGAAGCGTAGTTCGCGCGACACAAGCGGTTCAACGCGATCGAAAAAGAAGTCGTAGAGTTTAGGGCGGGCTTGTCGGCCAATCTCGATAGCATCCTCGAACCCAGCAGTCGTCACCAATGCCACGCGCGCACCCTTGCGCTGCAACAATGTGTTGGTGCCCACCGTCGTGCCATGCAGTAGAGTCAGCGGGCCACGCACGCCGATCTTGTCCAGCGCTTCGATAATTGCTTGTGAGGGATCGGCCGGCGTCGAAAAGACTTTGAGCATGCGAACCTGTCCACCCTCCAGCCAAACACAATCGGTAAACGTACCACCTGTATCGATTGCTATGCGGATTGGTTTGGAATCCCTGGTGGGCATTTAGGAAGGCGAATTATATGACGGCAATCGCCAGGAAAGCCCACACCGCTGGACAGGAATTTAAGAGTTGCTGGGAAAGGCCAAAGCCAGCAGCGTCTTTTGTTCCACTTCGTGTGCTTTCGCCGATCCCGTTGCTGGGCTCGCGCTGGGGGAGCGCTTCACGGAAAGGACGGAGTGTTCGCCTGCGATGTGCCGGAGGCGCGGCAGCATATAGGAGAGCGCACCCATATTTGCCGGCTCTTCCTGCACCCAAACGATGTCCCGCGCCGATGGGTGCTGCTCGATCGCCGCCACCAGTTCGTCCTCGGGAAATGGATAGAGTTGCTCAACAAAGACGATCGCAGTCGTAACGTCCTTTCTCTTCTTGCGTTCGGCGCGCAGTTCGTGGCCGATCTTCCCGGTGCAGAGCAGAATCCGGCTGGCATTAGTCACCTCTGTATCCGGCAAAACATTCAAGAAGCGTTTGTGGGTGAATTCTTCGATGGGAGACGTTGCGTCCGGATGGCGCAGCATACTTTTCGGCGCGAAAACCACCAGCGGCTTACGCCAAGAGCGTAACGCCTGCCGACGCAGCAAATGGAAATACTGTGCCGCGGTTGAGGGTTGGCAGATTTGAAAATTGTCGCGCGCGGCCAGTTGCAAAAAGCGCTCGATGCGGGCACTCGAATGTTCCGGACCTTGGCCTTCATAACCGTGCGGCAGTAGCAGGACCACACCGGAGAGCAGCCCCCACTTATCTTCGCCAGCACTGATGAACTGGTCAATTACAGCCTGGGCGACGTTCACAAAGTCACCAAACTGTGCCTCCCATAACACCAATGTCTCGGGATAGTCGCGACTATAGCCGTACTCGAATCCCAACACGCCTGCTTCAGATAGCGTGGAGTTGTAGATCTCGCATCGCGCCTGATCTGCTGCAATATGCTCGAGCGGAACATACTCCTGTTCGTTTTCGATATCAAGAAGCACAGAGTGGCGCTGATTGAACGTCCCGCGGCGAGTGTCCTGCCCGCTCAGCCTGACCGGAACACCAGCCCTTACCAAGCTCGCAAAGGCCAGAGCCTCGGCCATTCCATAGTCCACCGGGCGCTTGCCTGCACCCATTTCCGCCCGCTGTTCCAGCAACTTCTTGACCTTGGGGTGGATGTGAAATCCTTCCGGGTACGTTGTCAGGCGTTCTGTGATCTCACGCAATTCTTCCGTGGGCACTCCCGTATCCACCTCGTATTCGGGCTTGTATCGCCCACCCCGGTAGTTATCCCAATAGGTGGGAAGATCGCGCAGGGTGGGTTTCTTCGTGATGCTGCCGGCCTTCTTTTGCGCCGCTTCCAATTCGCTCCGGATTGCTTGCACTCGCGCCTGCGCGTTTTCTGCTTCGATGTCCTCGGCGTAAATCTCCCACAACGGAGCATGGTCCTTGATCGCTTTATACAGCAGCGGCTGCGTAACCGTGGGATCATCCACTTCGCTGTGACCGTGACGACGATAGCCGATCATATCCACAACCACGTCACTGCCGAAGACATATCGGTACTCAACCGCCATGCGGCCCACCCGCACCACTGCGTCAACATCCTCCCCATTCACATGAAAAATCGGAATAGATTGCCGGCGGGCGAGTTGAGCCGCGAATCGGGACGAGTGTAATTCGCGGGGAAGCGTGGTGAAACCGAGTAAGTTATTGACCAAGACATGGATGGTGCCACCCACGTCATAACCTTTCAGGTCGGCAAAGTTGAGAGTCTCCGCCGTAATGCCCTGGCCGGCAAAGGCCGCGTCGCCATGAACCAGCAGGGGAACATATTTCTGCGTCCCGCCTTGTCCGGCCCGGGCTTGCTTGGCACGCGTGCGGCCGACTGTAACCGGATCGACCGCCTCCAGGTGGCTGGGATTGGAAACCAGATGGATATGGATCTTGGCGCCGCTACGAGTCACATACTCGCCGGTCGCGCCCATGTGATACTTCACGTCACCCCCGCCGAGGACACTGCGGGGATCAACGTCTTCGAAACCAGCGAATACCTCTTCGGCAGCGCGTTTGGCAACGTGGCCAATTACGTTCAGTCGCCCGCGATGGCTCATACCCATTACCAGCTCAACCGCACCGCGTTCTCCCGCAGCTTCGAGAATCTCGTCTACTAACGGGATTAACGCGGTCACCCCTTCGAGCGAAAATCGCTTAGTGCCAAGATACCGCTGCTGCAGAACCTGCTCGAACAAGTCAGCCCGGATAAGCAGATCGAGCACCCGTTGCTGGTCCACCCCGGGCTGCTCGCCTTCCATGCGCTCCTGGATCCAGCGCCGACGTTCGGGGTCAGCGATATGCATGAACTCCGCGCCCACAGTGCCGCAGTACACGCGGCGCGCTTCGTGGGCCAGTTCGCCTTCCATCTGCAAATCGGGATGTGAGACCGGTGCCAGAAACCCGAGGGGATCAAG
The DNA here is from genome assembly GCA_963696025.1 of uncultured Acidobacteriota bacterium. Lineage (GTDB taxonomy): Bacteria > Acidobacteriota > Terriglobia > Terriglobales > Acidobacteriaceae > JABCYV01. Next base: position 70,710 of record CAVOII010000005.1, on the reverse strand, counting down.
GTCCGCCTCCAGATATCCCCATCGGCGAAAGGCGTCAAAAACACGCTCACGTTCTCCGTTGGGGGCGTCGATCACTCCTGCTGGCGCCGCTACAGTTTTTGTCTTGGATAGAGTCGCCATAATTCCACTACTAGCATAAAGGATGACGCGGAGTGTGTGCTGGATTCGGCGACAGCCGTGACAGATGCTGGTCTGATCGCCTTTGGTCATCTTGCCGGTTCATCTCGAATCCTTTTCTTCCTGAAATGACACTCTTCCTGAACTGCCAATTGGCCTACGCGTTCTGCGAAGAACACGCCACTACCCGCGATGCTTCCGCCAAGGGTCTCCGATGTAGTAACTAGCCGAGGTGCGGCTATGCACACGTTGACTAATCTCGCCATCGGCAGCAGGCAGATGCACATTCTATTGGTGGCGGAAAATCAAGAGGATTTTATCTACCTGCGTGATTTACTGGTCCGGGCGGGCGATGGGCACATAGCCCTGGACCACGCGCAATCCTCAGAAGAAGCCCTCGCACTTCTAAGACGAACTCCACGCGACCTGATCTTGTGCGACTACAAGTCCGGCGACGGCATGGCACTTCGTCTTTTGCATGAGCTCCGTGCGCAGGGCCTGGGACCGCCAGTCATCTTCCTCAGCGATTATGTGGACGAGGCAACTGTAGAGGCCGCTATTCGGGCGGGAACGTGCGGCTGTGTCCAGACGGCAAGCCTCGATGAGGCGTCTATCACCCGTACCATCCGCCACGCCATTGAGGTCTACTGCAAGGAGCGTCAGCGCCAGAAAGCGGAAGACGCTTTGCGCAAGCTTTGGCGCGCCGTGGAGCAATCTGCGGACTTGGTGATCATCAGCGATCGCGAGGGGATAATTGAATACGTTAACCCGGCGTTCGAAACCCTCACCGGCTACTCGCGCGAGGAGACCATTGGAGAGACACCACGCTTGCTCAAGTCTGAAGAGCAGAATCCTGAGGTTTATCGGGAATTGTGGCAAACCATCCTGTCGGGCAATGTGTTTCGTGGAGTTCTAGCAAACCGCAAGAAGAATGGCGAGATCTTCTTCGCGGAAAAAACCATCACCCCTCTGCGTGATGCTGAGGGAAAGATCACTCACTTTATCTCCAATGACCGCGATATTACGGAACGGCGCAGGTTGGAAATCCAATTCCAGCAGGCCCAGAAAATGGATGCGATCGGCACCCTGGCAGGCGGTGTTGCTCACGACTTCAACAACCTGCTGATGGTGATCAGCGCCTATGCTGAGCTGATGCAGGACTCGCTCGCGCCCGAGCACCCCCTGCGCCGCAATGTCCAGGAGATCATGGCCGCCTCTCGCCGGGCTGCCGACCTTACCCGGCAGTTGCTGGCTTTTGGCCGCAAGCAAGTTCAATCACTTCAGTTTCTCGATTTGAACTGGGTGATCGATGAAATAAACAAGATGTTGCCACGTCTGATAGGCGAAGATATTGAGCTGGTCTTCGCGCCGGGGCAAAAACTTGGCAAGGTCAAAGCCGATCTTGTGCAGATCGAGCAAATCGTCATGAACCTGGCGGCGAACGCGCGCGATGCTATGCCCAAAGGCGGCAAGCTCACAATCGAAACCGCAAACGTTCACCTGGGTGAATCCTATGTGCAGGAGCATTCGATCGTGCCCGTCGGCGATTACGTTCTACTTGCCGTCACTGACTGCGGCGGCGGTATCGCCCCGCAGCACATCGCCCACATCTTCGAGCCTTTTTACACTACCAAGAAAGACGGCAAGGCCACGGGGCTCGGACTCGCCACCGTCTACGGCATCGTGAAACAGAATGGTGGCTTTGTCTGGGTGTACAGTGAGCCCGGGCTGGGAACCACTTTTAAGATCTATTTGCCCCGAGTGCAGCAGGAGAGTGAAAACATACGACTTAAAAAACCGGCCGAGATGTCCTCCTCCAAAGGATGCGAAACTCTGCTGCTGGTCGAAGACGAGTTGGCTGTCCGGCAATCGACTCGGGAGTTCCTGATCCTGAACGGTTACATCGTGCTGGAGGCCAAGAATGGGGAAGATGCGCTCTGCATCGCCAGAGACTACGTTCCGCCCATTCACATGATGATCACCGACGTCGTTATGCCCAACATGGGAGGCCCAAAGCTGGCCGGCCATTTGGCGACAGAGGGGCCGTGCATGAAGGTGTTGTTCGTTTCTGGCTACGCGGAAAATACTGTCCTGCGACATGGAGCCATTGATGTGACCAGCCGTTTCCTGCAAAAGCCTTTTCCGTTGAAAACTTTGGGCCGAAAAATCCGCGAGGTTCTGGAGACTGACACCGCCATGGCTGCGTCAGCCGGCTCCACTTAGTTCCTATCACTCCTCCCGTCTCGTATAATTGACAGCCGGAATCCTGCATGAACTTGTCTGTCGCTGCGCAGAAGCCCAGTCACGAGTCTGTCCGTCTGGTTCCTTTACCGTCTACGCAGCCTGCTTCTTGGCTTCCACCTGTGCTGGCGATCTTTCTGCTCTGGGCAGCGATCTATGTGGCCGGAATGTTTACTCCTGCTCTCCTCGATGATGTGGATACTGTCCACGCCGAGGCGGCGCGCGAGATGGTGCTGACCCACGATTGGGTTACGCTTCATACCAACGGCATCCGATATCTAGAAAAAGCGCCATTGCCCTATTGGGCTGTGGCCGCCAGCTACGTGCTTTTCGGAATCACTGACTGGAGCACGCGAGTGCCGCTGATGCTGGCTGTGCTGGCGTTGCTGCTCGTCACCTACAAACTAGGAAAACAATCTTACGGAGAAAAGGGCGGGCTTTACTCCGCAGTCGTGCTGGCTACGGCCGTCGGTCCCTACATCTTTACCCGCTTTCAGATTCCGGACGTGATGGTGGGACTGTGGCTGACTTTAGGGGCGTATTTTTTCCTGCGGTCGCTGGAGGAGGATCGACCTTCTCCTCTGAAATGCTGGGGATTCGCAGCTACCTGCGCATTGAATGTGCTCACCAAAGGCCTGATCGGCCTGATATTTCCCCTCGCCGCCATCGGTCTCTATTTGATTTTCACCGGCAACCTTCGTCATTTGCTGAAGCTGCGGTTTGTGTCCAGCACATTGGTTTTTCTTTTATTGGCGGCGCCATGGCACATTTTGGCGGCGCTGCGCAATCCCAGTCAAGGCGCGGTGCGGGGGTTTCTGTGGTTGTATTTCGTGAATGAACACTTCTTGCGTTATGTGAATAAACGCGTGCCTCCTGGCTACGACACCGTTCCCTTGTTGATTTTCTGGGGACTGCTTCTGGTCTGGCTGGTGCCGTGGAGCGTGTTTCTTCCGCAAGCAATCCGAGAAATACCGATGAAGCGAAACCAGTTGCGGAGCGATCTCGACCCACGTCAGCGAGCTAATCTATTTTTCGCGCTGTGGGCATTGGTTATCGTGGCATTCTTCAGTTTCTCGACTCGACAGGAGTACTACACAATTCCCGCAATTCCTGCACTGGCGCTGCTGGTAGGCGGATGGCTCGCAAAAGAATCTGACGCTCCGCCTGATTCAGCAGTACGTCGTGCTGGACGAATTTCTTCTGCTGTCTTACTGGCGATCGTCGCAATAGGCTCCGTTGTTGGCGTGATCCTGTTGATTTCTTCACGCGCGCCCGCGCCCGGAACTGATCTGGCGGACTTGCTGAAGAAAAATCCTCAGGACTACGATCTTGCTCTCGGTCATTTTCTTGATCTGACTCCCCAGGCTCTCGGCGCGTTTCGTCCGCCTCTGTTTGGTGCAGTCATTTCGCTGCTGCTGGGTTCGGGATTGAACTGGTCTCTGAGAAGGCGTGGGCGCCCTAGCCAAGGTAATGTCGCGTTGGCAGTAATGATGGTAGGACTGCTGGCCTGTGTTCATTCGGCGTTCGTAACCTTTTCGCCAATTCTCTCTTCGCACCAGCTTGCAGTGGCTATCCAGCACCATTATCAGCCCGGAGACATCATCGTAGTCGACGGCGAGTACCACGAAGCCTCAACTCTGAATTTCTACACCGGCGTTCCCTTGCGAGTCCTGCATGAGCCCAGCGGCAATCTTTGGTACGGATCGAAATTCCCCGACGCTCCCCACGTATTTGAAACCGAAGCATCACTTGCCGATTTGTGGGCGGGACCGTCCGAGGTCTTTCTCTGGACTACGCAGGAGAACCCTAAGGAACTGCGAGGCGGCGAAAAATACGAACTGGCGCGCAGTGGCGGAAAGTTCATCTTCACTAACCGCCAGTTGGGCGAGTGACGTGACCTACGTCCTACTAGCTGTGCTCGCCGGCTCCGTAGTTTATTCCTTGCTCTCCATTATCGCGGCATGGCGCTATCTTTCTATACAGCCACCGGCTCTCAGGTCTCCCGAGCCCATCAGCATTCTTAAGCCGTTGGCTGGGCTCGAGCACGGACTTGAATCCAACCTGCGAACCTTCTTCGAGCAGGACTATCCCGCCTTCGAGATTCTTTTTGCGGTCAGCACGGCAGACGATCCCGCCGCTGGCATCGTCGACAAACTTCGGCGCGAACATCCGCACATTTCCACTCGACTGATCGTGACCGGTGCGCCTCCATACGCCAACGCGAAGGTTTTCAGTCTGGATCTAATGCTCGCGGCGGCGGCTAACAACCTGATTGTGATGAGCGACAGCGACACCCGGGTGACTCCGATCCTCCTGCGCACAGTCGCGGGCGAATTTCAGAATCCTCGCTTGGGAATTGCCACCTGCCCCTATCGCGCCATACCCGGACCCAGTATCTGGTCCCGCCTTGAAGCCACAGGAATGAACACAGATTTCATGGCCGGCATTTTGGTTGCGAGAATGCTCGAGGGCATGCAGTTCGCCGTAGGTCCGACCATCGCGGCGCGGCGGCCGGCGCTCGAATCGATAGGTGGCTTCAACCGGCTCAAGGATTATCTGGCGGAAGATTTCGTGATGGGTAAGTTTGCCGCCGAAGCTGGTTACGGGGTGATTCTCTCTTCGTACGTAATCGAACACCACATTGGCAGTAGCGCTTTGCGTCAGAATATGGCGCATCGTCTGCGTTGGGCGCGAAGTACGCGACGCTCGCGGCCGGCCGGATATCTCGGACAACTATTCACCATGCCCTTGCCGCTGGCCCTGCTTGTCTGGGCTTGGAATCCCTCCTGGTGGCCGGTGCTGGTTCCGCCATTGCTAGTGCGTGCTCTCGCCGCCTACGTAGTCTCGGCGCGAGTCCTGAAAGCCCGGCTCAACTGGTTGCTGCTTCCAGTCGAGGATCTAGCAGCGTTCTGCTTCTGGATCGCTGGCTTCTTCGGAAACACCATTGTCTGGCGCGGACGGCGTTATCGCTTGCATCGCGATGGCCGCTTCGAATTACTCACGAATCCCCCGGCCTGATGGTACTGCGCGGTACGGGCTCGCCATCGCTTCGCCCTATTGGGTAATGGTCAAATTCAAGACGCTACTATCGCCGCCGCTGCTGCAGCCCACATCTCCGGAGTTCCCACCGGGAGTATGCACACTCACTTTCATGGTTCCTGGTTCAGAGATTACACTACTGTTAATGGTGACAGTCAGCTGCTGAGCACTGGTTACCGTTGTGGCCAGAGTCTTCCCATTGATAATCACTTCAGAAGACGGGACAAACTGGCTGCCATTCACGGTGACCACTACGCCATGCTGTACCTGAGCAAAGGTCAGGGTGCTGGGTGAAAGCGAACCAATCAGCGGCGCGGGCCTGGAACTCCCGCAAAGGGGGTTAAGGGCATTGTTGCAACCCGGGTGGAACATCAGAGCCAAAAGGGCTGCAAGAGACAGGGCGGAGGTGCGGGAAATCATAGGGTCTCCTTCACTGAGCTCCCGTAAGGATTGAAAGGGGAGAACTCATGTGCTTACAGCGGTCTAGGGCTAATCGGAAGAAACGAACTCTCTTGGGTACGACGTAGGGAACACCGCGGAGAAATTTAAGTTTCGCCCGACACAAAAGATTTTTTTGGTTCGGTCGCGAACGAACATTTCTAGCAAATCAAGACGCCACGCTATCAGGACGGTTTTGGATCGAGCCGCGCGAGCTTGCCATTCTTCAAATAAAAATAGTCGCCGCGCCAGGCTACGGTGTGGCCGGCAAAACTAATCAGCCAAACCAGGACCGCGAACAGATCACGCGGAGGGACCAACCAAAGCCAACGCAAGACCTGGCGATCGCACAGCACCCCTCTTCCGATCACAGTCGCCAGCAGAAGGCGAACCGCACAGGCAAACCCGAACAGTCCCCACGCCCAACCTGCGGCCCTCGCGGAAACCAAAGCGAGCAGCGCCCACGGCAGCAGGAAGGTAAATACCAAACCCACATAGCCCCAGCGGCGCGAATCCCGGACGCTGCGTGCCCATCGCAACTGGTGCTCCACAAACCCACGCAAGGTGTAGGCTGGAAGGAAAGTCTCGACCACAACGTCAGACAACTTCACTTCCAGTCCCCGCGCTGCCATCCGGCTTCCTATCTCGTAGTCATCCGCAAGATAATCAACGAACGCTTCGAAGCTTCCGATCGCTTCGAGGTCGGAGCGCCGGAAGGCGAGCGTGGAGCCCAAACCAAAATGAATGCCGCCTTCCAACTGGCGGGCCGCCAGCACTCCCGCGCAAAAATCCGTACTGATGCCCAACATCTCCAGGCGCGATCCCAGAGTCGGACTGGCCAGGCCACGATAAAGGCAGGTCACCATCCCAACTTTAGGATCTGCGAGCGGAGTTACGACGTGCTGCAAATAGTGAGGCTCAACGCGAATATCGCTGTCGTTGACCACAAGACATTCATATTTCGACTGCAGCAACATCTGCGCCAGGTTGCTGACTTTAGTATTCGGGCCCAAATTTTTTTCACAGAGAATCAAGCGAATTGCACGCTGCGGAAACTCAAGCTTCAGGCGCTCGACCAGTTTCGCGGCAGGATCATCCGCCTCGCTGACTCCAAAAATGATTTCGTATTCTTTATACTCCTGCAGGCAATGGCTACGCAGACTCTCATACATTTCAGGATCGGTGCCCTTGAGTGGTTTAAGAATTGAAACCGGAAGGTTCGATGGTTTGGTGCGGGCGCCCTCGCCCGCAATCTTCTGTTCTCGGATAAATTTCAACGCGCCCCACAGGCAGAGCGCGTAATAAGCCAGGCTCGCGACTGTTCCGAGGACTGCGACAACTTCAAGAATGTGGCCAATCATGCGGATGGGACAGTCTACTCGTAACGCAGGGCCTCGATGGGATCCAGGTTCGCAGCCTTCCACGCGGGATAAATACCGAAGAGCAGACCCTCAGCCGCCGCCGATCCTAAGCCGAAAGTGGCCCAAAAAAACGACATCCGCGCCGGCAACGAAGCCCAGATTGCCGGAATCGTCCAGGTGATGATGGCTCCCAGCAGTACACCCAATATCCCGCCCAGCGCCGTCAGGGTGATCGCTTCCAGAGTGAACTGTAAAAGAATGTCGCGCTTGCGCGCACCAATGGCTTTCCGCACGCCAATTTCGCGGGTACGCTCGGTCACCGAAACCAGCATGATATTCATCACTCCCACGCCGCCGACAATCAGCCCCACGCTTGAAACTGCGAACATGAATACAAACACGGCCCCCGTGATCTGGTTCCAGACATCTGAGATCGAATCCTGGGTAAAGACGGCAAAATTATCGGGTTTGTTGACCGGGACCCTTCGCCGTCGCCGGAGCAACTCCCGCATTTCATCCATTGCTTTGGGCATGTCATCATGCGAAGTGGCCTTAACGCTGATCCAGTGCTGCTTCAACTCCGGGTGCAGTTTCTTGAATGTAGTCAGCGGGAAGTACACCTTGTTGTCTTCCGGATTCTTGCCGCCGCCAAATACCGACTTGAGTCGCTTGGCTGTGCCGATCACAGTGAACAGCTCACCTTCGATGTCGATCTCTTTCCCGAGGGGATTTTGATTGCCAAAGAGTTCTTGCGCCGTGTCCGCGCCAAGCAAAATCACCGGCGACCAATGTTCTTCATCCACTTCACTGAACCATCGGCCGGAAGCGATCCGCAAATCAAACACGTCTTTGGCCGACGCCTGGTCGCCCTCCAGAATGGTGTTCTTGGCTTTGTGGCCTTCATATTTCACTGCGAATGTCCCTACGCCCAGCTCTGGCCGGAAAAAACGCACACCCGCGGTCACTGCTTTGACGTGCGGTAAGTCTCCCATGGCGAGAGCATCCTCATAGGTGAGCTCCTTGCGTGTGCGCATTTCCTCCGTCGGCCGCCCGAATGTGAAAGGCTCTATATGGAAAGCAAAAACGATGTCCGAACCCATAGTGCTGATCACCTGACGCACATTGTCGTTGAGCCCGCGTACGATGGACGAAATACCGATCACCACGGCCACGCCAATGACAATGCCAAGCACCGTGAGGCCCGAGCGCAGCTTGTTGTTGCGGATGGTGTCGAGCGCCATGCCAACAACTTCGGCGTAATCACTTTTGCGCATCATAGAAATTGGGTAATTTCGTAATCGGGTAATTGTGCAATTTTCGAAGAAACTACTCAGGAATCTTAAAATTACCGAATTACCCAATTACCAAATTTCACAATGGGTCTTACATCTCGAAACGCAGCGCCGCGATCGGATCCAGCCTTGCCGCTCGCTTGGCCGGATACACGCCGAAGAAAAGCCCGACGCTGGCTGAGACAAGCAGTCCTGCAGCCACGGCCCAGAGCTTGATCACCGACGGCATGCCAATAAAAAAAGTTATCGTCTTAGCGACGGTGATCCCGAATAGCACTCCCAGCGCGCCTCCCACCAGCGCCATGGTCGCAGACTCGATCAGAAATTGCAGCAACACATCATGGCTACGCGCGCCCAAAGCTTTGCGGATCCCGATTTCACGCGTACGTTCCGTCACCGAGACCAGCATGATGTTCATGATTACAATCCCGCCCACAACCAGCGAGATCGCGGCAATGCCAATCATGGCCACGAAAAACGTTCCACTGAAACTCGACCAGATACCAAGAAGGCTGGCGTTGGTTTCAATATCAAAGCTGTCCTCGGCATTCGGCAGGTCATGCCGCCGGGAACGAAGTGCTACGCGGGCTTCGTCCATCGCGGTGACCAGGCCGGTTCCAGCTCCGACGGCCTTGCCAGAAATCCGGACACTGTTGCTATGAACGCCATACTGCTTTAAATACGCAGTGATTGGAATCATCACGTAGTTGTCAAGGCTCTGGCCGAGCGTTTTCCCTTTCTTTTTCGCCACACCAACCACCAGATACGTTCGGCCATCCACGCGGATCTCCTTGCCCAGCGGGTCTGCGCCGGCCATGAGGTGTTCCACAATGTCAGGGCCCACAACCGCGATTTGGGAATTGTTGTCCAAGTCGGTTTCGTTGATCATCCGGCCGGCAGCCAAGTCGGTGTCATAGATGGGCGCCATGGAGGGTGTGATTCCTTGCACCCAGGTGTCGCTGATCGATTGCTCCGTGTATTTCACGTGCCCATTCAGATTGCGCAAAGCAGCACCGACGTACAGGCAGTGGCGGCAGGCCGCGAGCACCGCCTGGTAATCCTCCATGGTCAGGTCCTTGCGCTTCTCGCCGTCGAGGAAGTGGTCCACATTAGTTACCGCGGGTGAAACTTTGAAGACGATGAAGACATCCGCACCCAGGTTGAAAATCTTCTCCGCGACATAACCGTTGATGCCGTTGACGAATGTGACCACAGCAATGACGGCGGCTACGCCAATGACAACTCCGAGCAGGGTCAACGCGGAGCGCAGCTTGTTCGCCCACAGCGACTGCAGAGCGATGCGAATGGCTTCGAGGATGTGCATGGAGGGTGTGAGGTCGCAGGTGCCGGGTCTTTGCGGACTCACGCTCGCGGAACCGCAACCACTTTCATGAGTTTAACAGCACTCATCCGGCTGTGCCCTGAGAGTGAATTGCTTCCCATGGGGCCGTCAGTCGAGCGGAACCAGCATTCAGCTGGAAACTCGTGTTAGTGCAATGGAATAATGGAATAGATGAACGGCCATCGATGGGGGGCCAAGGGCCCGCCTCTAGAAGCGTATTCGCGCGTCACAAACCCGGAGCGATTCGCGTCCCTCCACGACGTTGCGGCAGAGTTACTAGGCCGGTTGGAGCTGGAGTTCGACGCCGAGCGAACGGAGGGGTCTGGTCTCGACTCCGAGCTGGAGGAGGGCTGCAATCAGGCGCGCCCGAGCGTAGCCCTCGTCCCGCGGGACATCAGTGCCGCGCCTATCGTCGTAACTTTCACGGCGTTTCCCGGGGTCCGCGTCCGCTTCGGACGCTGGTGCATGATCGCGTTCCCGACCTGCGGATGCGATGCGTGCGATGAAACCGCCGAAAGTGAAGCCGAACGTTTGAAGTCACTGATCGACATCTTGATCGCAGGCCGCTTCCGGGAAGCTATCCGGATTCCCACTGATGGAGCCGCGTCGAAAGAGTCGGTGTTTTGGTCTGTCGGCGGGCACTCCGGAGAAGTGTCGCAGCTCGATGAAGTTCGCGCTCGGCAGCTAGTCGCCGCAGGGGATCGGTCCTCGTACGACTGGCGGCCGTGGCCCAGGCGGAGGTGAGACTTGATTCTCACTGATTAGTCTCCCGAAGCAATCGCATATAATGAACCTGTTGGCAGCCGGACCGGACGGTCGCTCGTCGCAAGACGGGAGGAAAGTCCGAACTCCGCAGAGCAGTGTGCCGGATAACGTCCGGGAGGCTGGGTTCAAGCCCGGTCGACGGAAAGTGCCACAGAAAACATACCGCCGCGGCGGCAACGCCGAGGTAAGGGTGAAAAGGTGCGGTAAGAGCGCACCGCTGCGGCAGCAATGCTGCGGGCAGGGCAAACCCCACACGGAGCAAGACCAAATAGGGAGGGAGTCTCGAGTTCGCTCGAGGCACGTGCCGGCTCGGTGCGTCACAACCTCCGGGTAGGTCGCTTGAGCCTCGCAGCAATGCGTGGCCCAGAGGAATGACCGTCCTGCAGGAGGAATCCCGCGGACAGAATTCGGCTTACAGGTCCGGCTGCCACAAACTATTTTACTTTCAACTATTTAGAAATTGGCCCATTCGGATTGTGACGCCGGTGTGACGCACTTGTGCAGCTTTTAAGCGAACGAATGACGAATAATCGATCAAAGTTGCGATCCAGCTATCCTTAGTTTGGTTTCTTTAGGGCATCCTGAGGGGTTTCAGGCAACGTGGTAGCAAGTTCCTCCAAGCCAGTACCAGTTTCTAGGATCTTGCGAACACGTTCACGGAGCTCCCGAACGAAAGGCATATAGTGCTTTTCGACCGTCTCGATCGTATCACCCAGCATCTTTGCAACATCGTAGGGGCTTGCACCTCTGAGCAGCAAATCGACGGCGAATGTATCTCGGAATCGATGAGGATGCACGTTTGGAACGCCAGCTCGGCGACCAAGCGCAACCATCCGCTGATAGAGTCGGGGACGCGTGAGGGGTTTGCCTGTCGTAGGGTTCAGGAGGACGCGGTCTGCGGGCTGAGCGTTCCGCCTTTCTTGTTCTGCCTCTAGGGCGAAGAGAAGTTCGGGATGAAGAGGCAGGACAACCTTCTTTTTCCGCTTTCTTGTGAGCCGCTCGACCTCCTTAGTGTCGAAGTGCAGTTCCCGGAATAACAGTGTGACGGCGTCGGAACCTCGAAAACCAGTCCCCCTCAGCACAAGAAAATCCAGCAGGTCAAGGTCTGCGTGCTTCCGCAGCCGCGACAATTCTTCTGCTGTAAAGGGCTCCGCTCCCCCCTCCGGATTGTCCCCGGGCCTACCCTCAAGCTGGATGGGATTCTTCTGAAGCAACTCTCTTTTCACACCAAACGCGAAGATGCGATGCAGTATGGCGACGTCCAGCACAGCACCGGTTGCACCCCGAGAGTATTTCCGCTTCGTGATCCTTTCGATCCGCCAAACTTTAAACTCCTCCACCAGCGGCAAGCTAATGTCCCGCAGCAAGCTAGTCCTTCGTTCAGTGAGAAACAATTCGAATTCGCGGAACGTGTGTTCGTATCTCTCGACGGTGGACTCAGCGAGTTTTCCAATCTTAATTCGCTGTCCTGTGAAAACACTGAACAATTTCCGAAGATCGCTCCACATGGGAAGTGGTTGCTCTTTGACTCCCACAAACGCCGCAAACCGGTCAAAAGTTTCTTCGGGGAGTAGTGCGTGAAGTTCATGCCACACAATGGAGCGGGGGCCCTCAGCCAGAGCAGTCTCCAACTTGTGAACCAAGCGCCGAGCGGCATCTTGATTACGGGTGCCAAGCGAGCCACGGACGACATGCACGCGTCCAACCAACAAATCAGCGTGAAACGCTTTGCCGCGTTTGCGAACGGCTAACATAAGTCTCTTGGTTCCTGAGCCTGAAACTGAAATATCCTTGCGTGGACCGCCTTTTTGTTCCTCTTGCTCGTCGACCGCAAAGTCTACCACCTCTGCCTTGAGCGATGTCCGCTTGTCCTCGAGTGTTTTCAGAGCAGCCGCCTTGTCTGCTTTCTCTCGATCTGGAGTACAACATTGACGGGAACACACTTCTTGCCCTTTTTCCCTGGCGGTGCGAAGTCTAAGACCAGGGCTCCCGCCGTGCGAAGCCGGTTGTATACGGTTCCACGCGAACATCGCCAACGACTGGCCAGTTCTCCAATCGAGAAAAATTTCTGACCCGGGACCTCCGGTGTCGCCTGGTCGAATTCTGGAAGTGTGGCCATTGCCGCGATTGCCGTCGGGCTGTCGGCTGCTACCACTGGCCCGAAATCACCTTGCACCAGGCGGTTTTCAAATATCCGAGGTCCTCCTCCAACCAGCAAGGGTGGACGGTGCAGCGGCACAGGTGTCCACGCTGCAGCGCTGGGTTCTGCTTACGATCCGGATAGGACCACTAGACGCAATTTCCGGCGTATGGCGGTTCCCGAAACCGCTACTCGTCGTCGCAACAAAGGTCCGCATCTTCGACTGTGAGCCGCCGACCCAGCAAATCTTCCCCGTGCATGTGCACGATTGCATCTTCAGCGCCATCCCGGGACATGACCAGCCATGCCCGAACTCGGTTCGGGTGTGCAGATCGAATCTGAACGTCGAATACGGGCCCGTACTTGGAAAAGAAGTTTCGTAATTCCTTCAGGCTGGTTTCATCCGAAATATTCCCCACACGCAGAGTCTTGCGTTTAGGTTGCATCTGTCACCCCTCTCTCTTATCGCCCGATCGTGATTGTCACTGAACCCCTTATTACTGCCACGGTGTTAGATCGCTAGTAACCTCTCGCGAGCTGGGACCAGCAACCCGTCGACCAGTCGGCTCGTGAACCAGTGATCATTTCTTCTTGGGGATCTCAATAAGTTTTCGGCGAGTAGCTCGATCAGACAGCGAACTGCGAAGCTCTGGTTCCTGATCTGGTTCATTCCGCTTCGCACGTCGCTTGCGCGGCGACTCGAAAATATCTTCATCCTCATCCTCAATCTCCCGGCTGATCTCCCGTTGGGCTCCGTCTGTGTTCGTCGGTTTGGCCGGGTAGTACAGCACGTTTGCCGTAAAGTAAACCGGACGGCGAGCGTAAGTTTCCGCGCTGGTCCGAAGTCCCCTTGTGCTTGCGATCAGCATTGTTTTCCCGGTGGCTTTCGATGGTCGGGCCGTCTCCAGTGCCATCACAGCGGTTATGGTTTTGTTCTTTCGATCAATTGTTAACGATGGTGCTTTCATGATGTTTCGCCTTTCAATTCCTGAGTTTTGTTCTTTACACTGTCAACCTATCTATCCTCCGCACAAAACCAACCAAACCCCTACACTTACCCCGCTTTCTTCCCAGTTTTCGTTCGTCGAAGCTGCATCCGTTGCCCCGTCAATGGGTGAACGAATTCAACTGGCGTAGGAATTTCCGGAATATCCCCTAGGACGACGCTCGGATTGGGCACGAACCTGGGGAGAGGAACGGGCAGAAAGAGTTTTCGATTTCCCTTCTCCGGTTTATTCACTCTGCGGATAACGCCGTCCTCTGAGGCCTTCCGAAGTCTGGCGTATGCGCGGTCCTCCGATATAGCCAGGTGTCGTGCCAGATCAGGAGCGGCGACTGGATTCCCTCCATTCGCTTCGGAAATCTCGACGACCGCCACCCGAGTGCTTAGGTTCTTGTCCGCATGTCGATGTAAACTCTCCACGAAGACATCCTCGAAGAGTATTGCCGCTATCGCGAAATCCGCAAAAGTGACTTCGATCCCGGTCGACCCTGGCGAATTGTCGCGTTGTCCTTGAAAAGAACGCAAAAGGCAGATCGTTCTGCAGGCCTCGACAAAAGCAGGGAAGTAGCGGCGTACGGTCACGCTGCCGTCATAAACCTGTTTGGCCATGATTCGGAACCAGTCTGGAATAGTTATCGGTGTGCCAGCCCGCTCGGCAACCAGGCAATAGGCCTTGTGCCAGGTTTTGAGTTCATCTTCCGTCAACGGAGATTCGCGTAAGAGATACTGGTCGATGACTCGTCGTGTCTGCTGGTCCGATTCATCGATCCAGAGGCTGAGGTGGCGGGTCTCATCGTCAATTTCAATGCGATCCCATGTAGTGGTCGATATGGAGGCAATTGGACCCTCTGCCACATATCGCTTGGTAACGAGCACACCACCTTTGAACTCGGTTACGATCCTAACGAGCCGCCCTTCACTGATCAGCAGCCGGACTGGATGAACTGCTCCCGCGGCGTCGTTGCGCTCTTGAAGATAGACAACTCGATGGCAAAAATCGTTCGCTCCGTAATTCCACGCGGTCTTGGAGCTACTGGTGATCTCCCGGACTGCACTTTCGGGAAAGAGCCGAAGCACTCGGCTCACCAAGAAATTTTTCCCGGACGAGCTAATTCCCTTCACGATCGCGTTGAGGGGACGATCGAGCAAGGATGAGAGTCCAACGACATAAAGCACCGAAGCATTCCTCTTCTCGCCGACAAGTCCTCCCCGGCGCACGGCGTCCAGGAGCCGCTGAAAAAAATCAGGCGCTTTGAGTAGCTCAGTGGCGTCACGCATCAATCCCGAGTTGTCGGCTTCCGCTGTTCTAGTTTTCACAGAATGCCTCCACAGGGGTGTTGCCCTGTAAATTTGGATCGTGTCAGTTTTTCGGTGGAGTTGGAATAACCAGAAATCGAGGAAGTTCCGCTTTTCCCGAGAAATCGGTTATTCGTGCGTGGCTACCTTCCACAAAACCAACAAAAGCACAAAAGCACCCGTAATTCAGTGTGATTTATGCGTTTATGAGAGCGCCTCTCCTTCAAACCACATGGCCCAGTTTTCCAATGCACTTACCATGTCTTTGTTTAGTCGCAGTGACAGCAGAAATCTGTGAGTATTCAGCACCTTCTTCTCGCGCAGATAACCTGCGACGCGATGGATCGATGTCGCGCGGCGCTGGGCTGCGGCGACGATAGCGTGACCGCGTTGTCCCATCCTTGTGATCAGGTAACGCCGCAGCTTTTCCCAATCAAAATCGACGAATCGGAAATGCTGCGGGTGGATCACCAGGGGTAAATCGATGAGGTTGTCCAGGTCCTGAATACCGTGTTGCCAAAGGAGATTCGAATGGAGTTCAAGTTCCACGCGGAAGACCTTGAGTGAATCTTTCTGGTAGATGCGAACGAGTTTGCCGGACTTCCTACCACCGTAGTAGAGAACTTGAGTCTTGGGGGCTGCGACGCGGGGGCGACTCTTCCCAAAGATGGCATGGCGTCGCACAAATGCCTGATTGACGCGCGATCTCAAGGTGAAATCGAGAGCCACTTCGACCAAAAGAAACCGGTGGAAACGGCAGTGCATTAACACACTTTCAATCTCCGCCCTGGACAGACCTTCGTTGTCATCGGCCACCAGTGTGACCTTCCAAGGCTTTAGCCAGCCCTTCTGCCGGTCGTATTGCCAATAGATCTTGGCGCCGTTCCTCAGGCTTGCATAGTGCCGACATCGTGCGTAGGTCTTGGTGCTGGTCTGCCTGCGAATGAATGTGTCCCGAGTCACCTGGAAACCCGCAATCGCTGGCGGTTTCCGTCTTGGAGGAGCCCACGAGAGCACTTGCAGCCGGTCGACCCGTGCAGTGCAGGAATGACGGGCTGTTTTTACATTTTTCTCCGGCTCACTCACGGGAGGCGCCCTCTGCGCCTGCGATGATGCCGATGGTGGCATGAGCCTCATGAAACGTACATAACCGAATCCGGACGGTTTTTCTCTCTTCGCCCAAAAGCAGTTATGAAGTTCAAGGCCGGTGTTTGCGGGTGCGTGCCCACCTGGCACCAATCCATAATCTTGCCATCCGAAAAGGATCATTCCTGTGATGAAATCCGCAGCTTCTACCGCACCAATATCGACAAGCCAAACCGTCAAACGATTGGATGATTATGTACAACAAGCCAAGATCTCTCTGGACAGGGAGCAATTTCGCCAAGGCCTATTCGCTTTTCTGGAA
Organism: uncultured Acidobacteriota bacterium; assembly: GCA_963696025.1. Taxonomy (GTDB): domain Bacteria; phylum Acidobacteriota; class Terriglobia; order Terriglobales; family Acidobacteriaceae; genus JABCYV01. The sequence goes on along the minus strand of CAVOII010000005.1, from coordinate 54,268 downwards.
CGTCAACCGTCCCGACCGCAACTGGAACCAACGTGGATCGACACCCTGTTTGAAATCACCGCCACCTACTTGCGGCAGCGTGCGGCTATGCGCGCGTTGATCGGGGATGACTTTGTGGGGGATATGAATGGGACCGACAAACTACTGGACAAGATGGAACGGCAGCTGGAGAAAGACAAAGCGATGGCGCTCCAGTTTATCCAGGGAAAGTTACGGAACACGCAACTGCATGCTCGTTCTATACTTCGTTGGGTTGACCGGCATCTTGCTAACCTCGACCAGTTGCGCGAGCAACAGCGGATAGATCGCAGTATGTTCGCTGCCCTATCCAATTCGGCAAAGAAAACTGATGACTATGTCCGAGAACTGGACCTCTACTTGGATGCCGTGTGCAAGCTGAGGCCCGAGGATCGCGACTTGGTGATTTCTGCCGCATTAATTGCAGCGCGACTCATTCCCGATGGGAAGGGAGACGTCGTTGCCAGGATACCAATGAGACGCAGTAGGTCACGCCAGCAGTTAAAGGATGTGGAAATATGCGTGGATTGGCTGAGGCAACTCCGCTCCGGCCCACAATCACCACAACCAGCTAAGAAAGCTTAGCAGGCTGCTGAAAAACTACTCCTAATCCACAGCCGACTATGGTACGAGAAGGCATGCGAGGAGACGATCAGCAGCAGAATCATATGTTCAGTTACTTGTCGCCCGAGATGCGCGTTCGCCAAGATCATCCGCTGCGCGCTATCCGAGCGATGGTGGACGAAGTCCTCACTCAACTCTCGCGGCGGTTCGACACAATGTACGCCCGCGTGGGCCGTCCGTCGATTGCGCCCGAGAAATTGTTGCGAGCGCAGTTGCTGCAAATGTTGTACTCGATCCGCAGCGAGCGCTTGCTGATGGAAGAGATGGACTACAACCTGTTGTTCCGTTGGTTTGTGGGGCTGAACGCGGATGATGACGTATGGGACGCGACGGTGTTCACCAAGAATCGCGACCGCTTGCTGGAGGCCGACATCGCGAAAGAGTTTCTGGCGCGGGTGGTGGAGCAAGCGCGGGCGAAAGGTCTGACGTCGGATGAGCATTTCACAGTCGACGGCACGCTGCTGGAAGCGTGGGCGAGCGCCAAGAGTTTTCAGCCCAAGGATGGGAAACCGTCGCCGCCGGACGATCCGGGCAATCCCACGGTGAACTTTCGTGGCGAGCGGCGATCGAACGAGACGCACGAGTCGAAAACTGATCCCGAGGCACAGCAGGCGCGCAAGAGTGAGGGGAAAGAGTCCAAGTTGAGTTACAGCGGGAACCTGTTGGTGGAGAACCGCAACGGACTGATCGTGGACGCGGAAGTCTTCCAGGCCAACGGAACGGCGGAACGCGACGCGGCCCTGGTGATGCTGGAGCAGATTCCGGGAACGAAGCCTGTGACGGTGGGCGGCGACAAAGGGTTTGACACGCGCGGGTTTGTGGCCGAGTGCCGGAATCTGCGGGTGACGCCCCACGTCGCGCAGAACCACGCCCGACCGGGCGGAAGCGCGATTGATGGCCGCACCGCGCGCCACCCTGGATATGCGCTCAGCCAAAGAAAGAGGAAGCGGATCGAAGAATGCTTTGGCTGGTTGAAGACGATTGCGCTGATGCGGAAAGTGCGCCATCGTGGGGTCTGCAAAGTGGACTGGATCTTTACCTTCGCTTGCGCGGCCTACAATCTGGTGCGCATGCGAAACTTGGTGGTGGCCGCAGTTCCGGCGTTGTAAGTCAGAGTCGACGTGTGTCTCGCGCAGCATCGAGTTAGAAGCAGCAGTCGAAAAAACACCGGAAATCGAACCCATCGACATCATCAACGATGAGCAATAGAAAGAAAAACCCGCTGCACCTCAATTTTTCAGCAGCCTGTTAGGGCATCGGAGGTGAACCTCGAAGGCCTGGCAGAAATTGCCATGCGTATATCCAAAAACCACCAAGGACCAAAAACCTAAACTTCGGTTGCGCGCTGCTTCGTCTTGCTGCACGATGCGATCCTTGGTTCAGGCAGTAATGCCATGGTGTTACCAAGCGAATTAACGCGACGGGCAAACAGCAACTCCGATCAATGGCAAGAAAAAATCAGCGTGCACCGTCACATCATCCCCACACTACCAACTCAAACTGTCGTGCCCTTCGGAACCGAGTTCGGATACCCGAGTTCTAAGTTCTTGGCCTCGCTAACTGTGTTGTTGCGTTAATTCGCTTGGATAGTATTTAGGCCCCCCCTACCCACAAACTCAAACACCGAAAAGCTGCTGCCGTCGGAGCCCGGGCGATTGTGGGTGAGGCACCCCAATGATCACAAAACCAACAAAACCACAAAACCAACCTTCAGCTATTTCCGCCAAGATTCAACCGTTGCTTGCCGCGATTCCGAACTCCGTCATTGCATCGCAGATCGGTGTATCCCGCTGGTACGCGGGGCGCATCCCCGGGGCTACCGCCCGCATCCACGTCATTGGCGGGCACTGGCGCATCTCGTCGGCGTTTCACGAGCCGCGCCGTAATCCGAGGTGACACTAGAATTCTTCTTCATCTTCTTGATCGGGAAAGGGTCGTAGGTCGATGCTTGCTGAGGCCTTGATCGCTTCGTGCAGCCGCTTCAGAAGTGGATGCAATTGAGGGTCGGCCAAGACCGCCTCAGCACTTGTACGAAGCTCCACAATTGCAGGTGGCTGTTCGTTTGCGAAACCGGAAAAAAACGAAGGATGCACATTGACGACAAGCTGACTGATGGCTTTTTCGAGACGATCGCTTCCAACTTTCTCAGCCGCTTCGAGAGTTTCCAAAACCTGACTTTGATTTGAAAATGCGAGTTTACCGGATGCGCTGCTCACAATGCTCATGGCTAGATCGAACTTTGAGACATCCCCTGAGTGAAGCCACGGGCGCAACATCTCGAAGGACTCCCCGTCAAGGACGTTGATATTCCCAAACAGCTCGATCAGATCACGTCTGATGAACTTATCCTCTTCGATTTTCCCCAGTACAAAGGTGCGCAATGCAGGCAGTTCACCCGAGTCTTTGAGATTGTGCAGGAGTATTTGATTGTGGTGACGAGGAACTATGCTGTAGGACCAATCCCGGACTGCCCTTCTCTCCGAGGCTCGCACGATTCGTTTCTTAACGAATTGGATCACCGCAGTTGACCTGTTGTTAACGGCCCAGTTCAAAACCATGCTGATGCCATACTCATGCAGGTCAGGCACGGAAACGAGGTTATCGAGCAATCGGTCCAATTGTGCTTCGGACAAGCTATCCAGGGAAATCCGGTTATACAGGAATGCGTTACATATTTTGTCTGCTAGCCTCTTGTCTTGACCCGCAGAGAAGGACAGGATTCGGTCAATCGCGTCCTGTAGGCGAGCGGGGTGTTTGCCAACGGTAGAGAGTGCCAAGACCACAGTCTCCCGTATGTGCCAGTCGGGATGCCCTCTTAGCTCATCCAGAATTGCCAGATCGTCGTCGCTCGCAGGGTTATAGTTGATGCCGCACATCGCGACCGCGGCGCTCCGGGCTAGGTTGAGATCTTGGCTTCTTGCGGCAGCAAGCGCGCTGGTTCGGTAATCGGAACCACCTCGTTCTCGCAGTCTCCGCAGGACAACCTGTGCTGTGATAGCGAGTTCGGGAGGGTAGGTGCCGCTGCGCAATTCCGATGCCAACTTAGTCAAGAATTCTGGCTCCTCGCAGAGGCTGTGGACGAACTCATTCGAGCCATTTGGAGTTATATCGCACTCCCGCGCCCACACGTAAAAACGTGCCAGTTCTGAAATGCACCCGTCGACCGTGGCAAACTGATCTCGAAACGCCGTGGCGGCCACCCGTCCTCGATCGCGGCTATGCTCTGTTGCCTTCACAATATCCGCTTCCGTGTTAGCTGGCTCACGGATGTCCCACTGCCCGCTACAGAAAGCATCAAAAGCCGCGAGGTTGGGCGTCGACGGGAGCATCGCAAGCACGGCGCGCACGCGCTTGTTCGCCTCCTCATTGTCTCCTCGCGCCACGAATCCTTCCAGCTCTGCCTTTATTTCTCGCGCCAGGGGGAGTGGCACATTGCCCGCAGCCAGCCTCTCGGCAAGTAAAGACAAACAGTACGCACGTTCCTGAGAGTGCCATTGCATCTCTTCATCGCTTAGCTGATGCGCTGCAAGAAAACCATGAATCAACCGGGATAAGGAGTGAAAAGCACGACACGCTCTCCGTGCATCATTTGAGTTTAGGCACTCCTGCAGAGTTTTTAAGCACAGCGTGCGGACCGGTGCGATTACCTTGTAGTTGAAGCCGAAACGCGTGAGCACGATGGCCCTTCCGACGCTTTCTTGCTCCTCTCCCTCCCTCTTAAGAAGCTCATCCACAACATCGAACGGAGTACACTCTCCTTTGAAGGCATCCGGTTCCGAACAGAGGGTCCGAACGATCTTTGCAATTTCCAGGTTGAAGTCAACGGGTTTATACCGGCTGTATGCTGCGAGTTGTTTGAGTATTCGCAACGCGTGCTCCGGGTAGGAGCTTGGGCGGCGGGAATCTTGCCTCGCCAGCTTCCACAGCCGACGTACCGCCTCGTCGCGGTAGGCGGGTTGATACGCGATCGCTCGCAACAGCATTGGCAATTCAATTAAGACATCCTGCTCAGAATAGTGATAGATCTCGTCGGAGCTAGGATTCGCGTTGTTCGTTGGGAAACTCGGCTGCATCACGAGACGGACCAAATCCATGACTGGGCCCGGCTGATAGAAAGCAGCGGATTGAACGGCATTCAGGAGTTGGATCTTGTCGTAATTGCCGGCCTTCTCGAACTTTAGCCGAAGATCCTTCCAAACATTCGTCAGGAGTGAGGCTTGCCCCTGGTCCACTACGCGGAAGTCCAGTTCGGCTAGATTCTGCAAAAGATGCGCTAGGTATTCGTTGCCAAAGTTGCCATATATAGCATCCGCGTACCCGTTCTGAGTACCGACTTGCCCGACACTCGCCTGCTCCAGCAAGAAGTCTGCGAACATATCAGGGGCGATTCGATACATACGTCCACTGCGAATCAATAATCCCGACGATTCCAACTCGTCCACGCATTGACTCACCTCAAAACCTTCCCATTTCAAAAACAGAGCACAACTTCCGATAACGTTTTCTGCCCGAAGGGCGAGAGGCTGCAGAGCAGAAACGAGATGCAGGAGGGGGCGCACATTCTTCGGACTGCGCTGCGCGACAGTTTCAAAGTCATCAAGGAACTTGTCGAACACCGCCCGCCTGAAGTCTTCCGCATTAGGCAAATCACGGACTGGAGCCGCATCTCGGCGGAGGAGGCGACCGCCTATTACGGTGACGAGGGGAGTATCTTTTGAGACCGAGACCAAATACGGTGCGAGTTGTAGGTGTTCCGGCCCGAGGACTTCCTCCGCAAGGGCGCGCACATCGGCATCCCCCAACCTCTTTAGCTCCGTCAGTCGGACAACCGCAGTCGGATCAAAGCTTCGGCTAAGAGCAGCATCAATTCTTTGCAGCCCTATCGGACGGCACGAGAGCAGAACTTTGATGGTTTTTCCGTCCCTTTTCAGGTCACGCGCGAGCTGAAGCAGAGTGTCAATGTCTGACTGCCGATGCGCATCATCGGCGATCACGATGTAATGGTCACCACTCAATTCCTGTTCGGTTGTTTCACCCACAGGAACCGTTTCTTTCTTGAACAACACTGTCCACTCAGAAATCTCAGACAGCCACTGCCTGATCAGCTTGGACTTGCCTATTCCTCCCCGGCCAGTAAGAAGCGCAACGGTGGCGTTATCGTTCTGGACGAAATTGCGCAGTTCCGTGAGGCTGCTCACGCGCCCCTGGAACTTTTGGTCGTAATCAAAGAGCGGGTTAGATTCCACACGGCGGAAGAATTTGTCGGGGGTCGTTAACGTCCTGGTACGCTCAAGCCAGCCGGTGCTCGCAAGCTGTTCCAGTTTCGGTTTTGCATCTTCCCCCAAGACCTGGGACTTGGGGACCTCGATTTTCCACCCTTTCCCGGTCCTGGTGGCTGTCTTTTCATTCACGATCTGCCAATAGCAGTTTCCTGTTTCATCGTTGCGCAGGATGACAATCACCGGAAGTGAATGGCCGAGCCAATAAGCAAGATGGTCCAGATCTCCCCTGTATACGAATGCTGAGTGTGTTTCCTCCTTGGAGTAGCTTGGTCCCGACTTGACCTGGCATCCTATAAGCTTCCCGGTTGGCTTGTTGTTCTCATTGCGTGTCTCGATATGACAGTCTATGCCGGTGTCCGGAGCAGGCTGTTCTCGAAAAATCCATTTCATCTTCGAGACGACGAGTCCTACCTCGAAGATTCCTGCACGACCCTCAGCTTCGGAATCATCGAATTGGGGCACCTAATGAGCCTCGGAACGTGGGGTGACTGTCCAAACTGCAGGAAGTCTTGCGTGAGTATGACACCTCCATGTTGTCCTGAGAAGGCGTGTTCGCTCGGCCGACATACCGCTTGGCGGATACTGCCAAACCATCTATAAGCGCCGCCATCGATTGCTGAAGATCATCAAGCCGAGCGAGCATGGATTGGGTATGGTCTATGTCCCGGACAAGCGCAAGCGCTACAAGCCTGTCGAATGCAAAGATCAAAAGACTGACTATTCGCGCTGGATTGCAGAGGCATGGAGCCAAGTTCTCGATAGTCACTTCAGATCGATCAGAGATCCAGAAAACGCCCTGGTGGGTCAGGATTGGTCGTTTGGGAAACTCCCAGCCGTGATGCGAATCAGGGTGACAACGGCCAATGTGATGGAAGCTCTTCGCAAGCGTGATCCCGGAGCGGCGAAACCCTACAACTTTGCAATTTCGCCCATACTCGTCCAAGCGCCGCCGGATTGCACACTCATTGCACCTTTCAGCAAACATGCAAAGGACTGGAGTCTCTTGCCCCAGACGGGATGCGCTGCGATGTCTTTTCTTCCGGATGGAGGTAGTGTCGCCAGACGACTCCTGATAACCTCTGTGGCTGAAGCTTCCTTCCGATATATTCGGAACCCAACTTTACGATGTCGCCGCTGTGGACTTCCGTAAAGTCCTGAGTGACTTTACGAAGGGGCTCTTGCGCCGCCGCCCGATCCGGGCAATGTTTCCGTTTACCTTCATCGGGAAAGAAGTCGAACGGAGAGCACAAGAGGGTGAGGATATAAGCGTTGTGGAGAACATCCGACCTCGTACATACGCGGCTCGCCAAACAGCGAATACTCGCGCAGGTGACACGGACCTCATCCGAAGAGCAAGAAGATTTTCGATAAGAAAACTCATGCGAGAGTCCGGGGCATCCCAACATGCCACGGAGCGGTTCCTTCGCAGCGAACGCGTGCACCTCGCCACGCGTGCGAGGCTGGCGCAGGCAGTGGAGAAACTGGAGCGCAGTGGTCAATGAGTATACGGCGATTTTACGTCAACTATCGGCATTGTTTTCGGTTAGTCGACAATCGGGAAGTTATCGGTGTCGCTCCTACCCGAATGTTGAATTTAGTCAATCCACACTCGACGCAAATGGTAAGGCATGCATCCATCGACAGCGGACCATCTTGAGGAGGGCTCGGTCTGGAATCAAGTTATCACGAAAATCTCCAGTTGAAAATTGACCGAAATCCGAAGATAGAATTGTTCGGATTCCGGTCGTGTTCTATCCTCGGGGACGGGCAGTCCGGTTGAATGTCTTATAAAGGACTACCTTCAGCGACGGGCAACAATTCGCAGTGCGATCTGCTGTCCGGGCGAATACTTTGTCGCCATTTCAATTTCGGCCCGCGACTTAGTAAGTTCACAGCCGATATCGTCCCCCGCTTCCCAGATCTGAGTGAGGAAATATTGACCGTTGTATCCGTTGAAAACTAGCTTCGACGATCGCTTAGCTTCGCGGGATTCGACAGAATGGGTGCCTATGCTGGTTAGAACCTGGCCTGCCTGATTCCAAAGCGCCATTGCATGCGGAAGCAGCGGTTTGAGACTGTATTCGCCGGCCAGAAATGTCTTCGTCCCAACGCTGAAGTTGAACGGGATTGTCACCTTGAGCACATCGCCGCTTTGGGCATGCGCCATGGCGACCGCCGCCACTATGAAGGTGCCCAGGATCACCTTACGCAGGGTGTAGCTTTGTGTTTTCATACGTGCTCCTTAATTGGGCGAACGGCTTAGCGCCGGTCGCATGCTTGAAATCAAAACGCCGTACACTCTCTAAAGCGGGAATTGCAGCGAGAAACTGCAAAGAAACGTTTCATTCGTCAAGAATTAGCCGTATGGAAAAAGCCCGACCACCTGTGATACGCTGCGCGCCAAGGGCTAAACTAAGCAATCTAAGAGGGTTATATGGATGCGCCTCAATCGCACGAAGTTACCGGACTGCTCCAGGCATGGAGCGCGGGAAACGAAGAGGCGCTGCAAAAACTGACTCCGCTGGTGTACCGGGAATTGCACCGGGCGGCACGACACTACATGGCCGGGGAACGGACCGGCCATACTCTCCAGGCAACCGCACTCATCAACGAAGTTTATCTGCGGCTGATCGATGCCCGGCGCATGGATTGGCAAAACCGCGCTCATTTTTTTGCCGTTTGCGCGCAGTTGATGCGGAGGATTTTGACGGATTTCGCACGCTCTCGCCGCTATCAGAAACGAGGCGGGGGTGCCGCTCCCATGCCTTTAGACGAAGCACTCGTAGTCGGCTCACAGCCGGACAGCGACCTGATCGCGCTCGATGACGCATTGAAGCGTCTTGCTCTGGTTGATGAAAGAAAGAGCCGCGTGGTTGAGTTGCGATTCTTTGGCGGTCTGGATGTCAAAGAGACTGCGGACGTGCTGAAGGTGTCCAGCGAGACCGTGGCGCGGGACTGGAAATTGGCGAAGTTGTGGCTGTTACGTGATCTGAGCGGAGCCAAACAGCATGGATCCTGAACGCTGGCGTCGCGTCGAGGAGTTATGTCACGCCTCGTTGGAGGTTGCCGGGGGCCAGCGGGCTGCGTTTCTGCAAGATGCTTGTGGGAACGACGAGGAACTTCGCCGCGAAGTGGAATCGCTGCTGGTGCATGAAGGGGCCGAAGCGGACTTCATTGCAGCACCGGCATTCGACGTGGCGGCACGGCTGATGGCTCATGATCATTCTTATCACGCCAAAACTGATCCGGTGGCAGTCGGCACGGTGATCTCTCATTTTCGAGTGCTGGAAAAGTTAGGCCGGGGAGGCATGGGTGTGGTCTACCGGGCCGAGGATACATCGCTGGGACGCTTCGTCGCCCTCAAGTTCCTGCCCGCAGATGCTGCCCAGGATCCGCAGTCGCTGGAGCGCCTTCGCCGGGAAGCTAGGGCGGCTTCCACGCTCAATCATCCGAATATATGCACGATTTACGAAGTTAATGAATACCAAAGACAGCCTTTCATTGCGATGGAACTGCTGGAGGGACAAACGCTGCAGCACCGCATTGCGAGGAAACCCGTTGACAATGAAGAACTTTTAGAACTAGCGATTCAGATTGCTGACGGACTCGATGCTGCACACATGAAGGGTGTCATACATCGTGACATAAAGCCTTCTAACATCTTTTTGCTGGCTCGAGGCCAAGTGAAAATTCTTGATTTTGGTCTCGCGAAGAAAACTTCGGCAAGGATCGCTGCTGCAGCTCCGGCAGCCGCGCTCACCGCGAGCGTTGCCGAGGAAAGCCTCACCGGTCCAGGCATGGCCATGGGTACCGCGGCCTACATGTCTCCCGAACAGGCACGAGCCGAAGAACTCGATGCTCGAACCGACGTGTTCTCTTTTGGAGCTGTCCTGTATGAAATGGCTACTGGCACACCTCCATTTATGGGCAATAGTTCTGCGGTGATTTTTGACGCTATCCTGAACCGGACGCCGACGTCTCCGCAGCACCTGAACTCCGAGCTGCCAGATAAACTTGCCGAGATCATCGACAAGGCCCTCGACAAAGATCGCGAAACGCGGTACCAGAGCGCAGTCGAGATGCGCGCCGACCTGAAGCGACTGAGGCACCAAAGCGCGTCGCACCGTTCGCTCGCTATTCCGAAGGCAGTACTTTCAGACACACGTTGGAAGTTCGCAGTTCCCGTGGCAGCGCTGACAATGGCTTTTGTTGCGGGTGGAGTCTATTGGGACTCACGACAAGCTCGCCGGCTCACCGAGAAAGACACTATCGTGCTGGCTGACTTCGACAATAGGACCGGGGATGCTGTGTTTGATGATGCTCTCAAGCAGGCGCTGGCGGTGGAACTTTGGCAATCTCCTTTCCTGAACCTACTCTCTGACCGAAAAGTCAGCGAGACCTTGGGGATGATGGACCGTCCTGCGAACGAACGCATTACGATGGATGTGGGCCGGGAGCTTTGCTTACGCACGGGAAGCAAGGCCCTGCTGGGTGGGACAATCTCTAGCTTGGGCAGCCATTACCTCGTTGAACTGAATGCGGTCGCGTGCGGTACTGGCGACACGTTGGCCAAAGAACAGGGTGAAGCCACCAGCAAAGAAGATGTTCTGAAGGCTCTCAGCCGTGCCTCCTCCAGTCTGCGCGCCAAGCTGGGAGAATCGCTGCCGTCGGTGCAGAAGTTTGAGGTCCCGATTGAAGCCACGACTTCCTCCCTCGAAGCCCTGAAGAACTACAGCATGGGTCTCGCCATACTCCGCGAAAGGGGAGAAGCACCGAGCGTCCCATTTCTGAAGCGGGCAATCGAACTCGACCCCAATTTCCCCATGGCATATGCCACAATGGCGTTATCGTATTGGAGCCTCGGTGAACCTTCGCTGGCGCTGGAATATGCCACCAAGGCATACCAACTACGCGACCGAGTCAGCGAACGGGAAAAACTGCGTATCACTGCGATTTATTTTCAAGCCACAGGAGAAGTGGAGAAGGAGGCGCAGGCCTACCAACTATGGACAGTAAACTATCCGCGTGATGACGTTCCTCACCGCGCCTTGGGCAACAACTACGCCGATTTGGGCCAAAATGACAAGGCTCTCACGGAATTTCAGGAAGCATTGCGGCTTGCACCGGACAATGCGGTCAACTATGCAAATCTGGGAGCAACGAACACCAGCTTGAACCGCCTGGATGAAGCCAAAACTACGTTCGATCAAGCGTGGGCCCGCAAATTGGACAGCGGATTCCTGCGCGTGAGCATGTACCATCTTGCCTTTCTGAGGGGGGATTCCGCGCAGATGGAGCAGCAGATAGCTTGGAGTGCTGGCAAACCTGGAGATGAAGCTCCGCTGCTGTCGCTGCAGTCTGACACTGAGATTTACCAAGGACGGCTGAGCAAGGCACGGGACTTAACGCGCCGAGCAGTGGACTCGGACGTCCGCGCTGACTCCAAAGAAACAGCGGCTTCGTTGCAGGTCTTTGCCGCGCTGCGGGAAGCGGAGTTGGGGAACACTGCCTACGCCAGACAAGGAGTCACTGCGGGGTTGGCACTGTCTGCGGGGCGAGACGTGAAGGTTTGGGCGGCCTTCACGCTGGCTCGCATCGGCGATGCTCCCCGTGCCCAGGCACTGGCCGAGAAACTGGAGAAAAACTTCCCATCGAATACCCTGCTGAAGCTCTACTGGCTGCCGACCATCTATGCTGCCATCGAACTCAGCAAGGGTAATTCATCCCAATCAATTGTGAATCTGGAAGCCGCCGCTCCCTACGAACTGGGCCAAGGATCAAATTTGTACCCGGCGTACGTGCGCGGCCAAGCCTACCTGCTCGCGCACGACGGAACTGCCGCAGCGGCCGAGTTCCAGAAAATGCTGGATCACAGGGGCATCGTGAGAAACTTTGTGACGGGATCGCTGGCACACCTTCAAATCGGTCGCGCTTACGCGATGGCAGGCGACACCACCAAAGCGAAGACTGCCTACCAAGACTTCTTCAATCTCTGGAAAGACGCCGACCCGGACATTCCCATCCTGAAAGAAGCCAAGGCGGAGTACGCGAAGCTGCAATGAGGGTCTCGTAAGGACGCACCCTCCTCCCGGCTTCAAAATGGGGCTGGCCTGCCACGCAGCTTGTCGCGTTCATTGCGAGACTGCCTTTCCGATCCGGGCCACGATTTCGCGTCGTTCGGCTAGAAATACCCGGCATCCTTCGCTTTCTGGGGTGCCGCCGCCGAACATCGGCGCAGATCACATGGCGAACAAATAGCGAATATGGTAAATTGCTATCGTGGCGCTTAAGGCCTGTACCGTTGTTGTCCACGATCTGAACCAGACCGCGCACACGATCGACGTGACTGCAGAGTCCCTGTACGAAGCCATCGCCCAGGCACTCGCCACCCTGCGCGGCCACAACTGGGTTGGCGACATCGGAAAAGGACTGACGACGGTCACTGTGAAGGCGGGTGGCCCGGCCTTTCGCGTTCGTTGCGAAGGCCGGGGTAGTTCACTCGTCACAGAGAGACAGCGGTGAGCAGTCAACCATTCCTAAACCCGCCCTTTTCGCAAAGTGCGCGGAAAAAGGGTGGGGGCATCCCGCCCCCAGCCTCGGGGTCCAAATGTCGTAGCGTGTAGCCGAATTTTCCCCGAAAGGTACTACCCCGACACAGGTTTGACCCTGCTTTTCTTCCGCCTGTAAGATCAAAGTAATCGGGTATCAGCCTTGAGCACTCAGCTTTCAGCCCTCGACCAACGAGATGGGATCAGACAAACGGGGTAGTCCCGCCGTTTGCTGGCTGAGTGCTGACGGCCTGCCCGCGAATCAGAAGACCAGCCGATTATGCCATCCGAGGTTTCCTCGCCATCAAGAAAAGGTCTCGTTTTCACTCCTCATAACCCATTGAAACTGCAACCGCCCGTCTCAGCCTTGCTGACCATCACAAAAGGAATACCTTTTAGGAGCGGATGGTGGCCCAGCGCCCCAGCAATTCTCAATTGGTGTAATCGCCTGTTCTATAAGAGGGGATGTCAAGAACATTCTTCTTCCTCCGCCGGAAGCGCGGTTATGGTTCGCGGCATCCAGTCCCTTGTCAGATAGGAGTGACGCTCGAGTCTTGTGTCTTGCCCTGTGGTTTCGGATTTTGCTTTGCTCCATCTCAACAGCTGCATGTTCATTAGTAGCGACAACGCCGATCGGTTTCTGAAACTGGCAAGCACTGGTGGTTGTACGGTGTCAACCATGGTTCTATCTGCGACTCGAGGCCTAGTGCTTTTTCGGGTTATCCGAGAGGGCATAGGGTTAACACAGAGGCTCAGTGCCACAGGCACTGTGCGCCTACAGGCGATAAGGATGCTCACCCTCGAACCCGAGCGTCTCAAGAACCAACTGGCCACCACCAGAAAAAGATCACCGGAGGTGGAGGGCTCTTCCCGTGAGACGCTCAAGCGGCTTGCGATTTCAGTTTGTCAGCGTCGAAGTTTTCTCCCTTCTTCCATAGAGTTAGCGTGATGGCTGCAATCTTGCGCGCCAGCGTGAGACGCGCCATCGTGGGCTTGATACCTTTGACCAGTGATCTCTGGTAGAAATCCTGGAACGGGCCAGGCAGTACACTGGCCCTGGTGGCCGCACCTTTGAACAAGCCTTTCAGATCATGATTGTGGTCCTTGTTCAGACCGCGAATGGAGATCTGTTTCTTAGAACGTCGCAGTCCGCCTTTGACATAGCAATATTCCGCACTGGTGCGGGTTTCCAAAGCCAGTCCGCTGTAAGCCCAAAGCTGTCGCTTAGTGCGGAAACGATGCGGGGTCTGGATCAGCGCCACCGCCAAGGCGGAGCGAATCGGTCCCAGTGAGGGAATCTGCCGTAGTTTGACGGTGATGGCATGCTTGCGACTCTCCGCCAACAGCTCGCGGCGCGCTTGCTGGCGCAAGTACTGCAGCATGTCCAGTTGCTGGTAGAGTCGTTCGGCTCGGCGACGGACGCCGGCTTCCTTGATCTTGCCCAGCCACTCGGCTCGATGACGGGTATAGTAGACGTCCCGGCCGACACAGGGGATCGCCCAGCTGCGATAGACCGCTTTCAACCGACACATGACTCGGGTCAGATCTTTGACCAGGGTCAGGTAGCTCCGGGCTAACTCGCGCAGCATGCGCACGCCCGTCTCGCCATGGTAGACCGAGCTGAGCTTGTTCAGGTACAACAGTTCGGCCAACTTGTGGGCGTCGATACGATCATTTTTGTTTCCGTCTTTGAGCAGAGCATTTTTTCGCGGATTGCACACCACCAGCTTGGCCACATGCGGCTTCAGTAAATCGTACAGCCACGCGGCCCAAGTTCCTTCTTCGAAGGTGACCGACAAAGTTCCGCGCAACCCCGCAAAGAACTCCAGAATGGTCGCGGCTTTTGTTTCCAGGATGGATTCCATGACTAACTTGCCAGTGGAATCCAATACTGCCACCGAGATGGTTGCTTGATGAACGTCGAGCCCAATATACTTTTCGCTATTCATGGAGGGTGTTCCTTTCGTAGGGAATGATGCTTGCGCTCATAACCTACTCCTAAAGGGACGCCCTCTTATAATGCGTTTTCGACAACTGGGTGTCTTCCAGACCGCTGAACCACTTGCTTTGCATTCTCTGCGGCAGCTTTTGCTACGCGGATTCTTCGTGATAGACATCCTCGAAGATCAACATCGCTCCGAGCTTCTCCTCGGCTCCTTTTGGGAAGCCGCACCGACTCGAAAAATCGGTTGCGTCCTTGTAAGTCCCAAACAGGCGATCCCAAAGCGGGATGTCTGAAAAGTTGTACTTGTGAACGTCGTATTGATGATGTATCGAGTGCAATTCCGGGGTCTGGATAAGAAACCTCAGCCACCTTGGAGTTTTAATATTTACGTGGTAGAAGTATTCGCCAGTCGCAGCAAGGAAGTTGTACCAGAATGCGCCCATCATTGAGCACCCCAACAGGGGATACAGCACAAGTGCGCTGAGAATTGCGTCACTCAAAATTTCAAGGGGGTGCTTGTAGAACGATGTCGCGATCTCAATTCGTGACGGCGAATGATGGACTTGATGGAATACAAGCCAGAATCCATTCTTGTGCCGCAGCACGTGCCACCAATAAAAGAAAAATGTTCCGACGAACCATCCTACGAAGCCTTCCGCAAGAGGCATGTTCCAAGCAGACAGTTTGAAGACCGAGACGCCAAATAGCTGAATCCAAAATCTTGCCGTTGCCAGAGTAATTCCGAGCTGAACCAGATTTACCAGCAACGCGCGCCAGTACCAGCCTTTCACTTTGGGCAGTTCGCGCCCAGGAATTGCTCTCTCCAAGACTAGGAAAATGATGGTTGCAAGAACTACCAGCATGCTCGGTAGGGTCATAAATCCATGTTCCACCTTAAGGGCCAACCTCTGACGCGTGAAAACGCCGCCGTCACTTTGTGTGCTTGATATTCTGGCAAAACGACTTGCCGCTCAAGGTAACTGACGTAATATCGCCATAGCACAAGTTGACCGTTGGTCAATACGCGCTAAACGACGCGACCGAGATCGTTGCTTGATGAACGTCCAGCCCAATATACTTTTCGCTGCTCATCGAGGGTGCTCCTTTTTGTAGGTGATCATGCGAACGATGACAACCTACTCCAAAAGGGGCGCCCTCTTATAATGCGATTACGTCAACTGAGTGTCATCGCAGCCAGTCCAAAGTAACTTTCAGCGTGCGCGACTGGCGTATTAGCATTAAAGACCGATGAGGACGACCAAGACCTGGCTTTCAATTGCTCTTGCCGTGCTCAACACAGGTCTGGCGCTTACTGCGTGGGCGAAGTGCCCAACCGAGTCCGTGGACGTTCGCGGACAGCTCCGATGCTCTTTCAAGCCAGACTACAAAGTTCTGGTCACGCTGATGTTCAGGAAGAAGCAATTGGAAGGTTCCGCTGCGGAAACCGCGCTGGACATCCACGACGATTCCTTTCAAGGCCGAGTCAATTTCAACAGCTTTACTTCGTACAACCCTCTGAATGGTCATCATCAGTGTGACAGGCGGCCAACTTCCGTTCTCGTGAGGCTCATCAGCGCAGAAGGGGAGGAGTGGGACAGGAAAACACTTCATTTCCCCAATGACTTCTCATACGACGAAGAGGCTGGTCGATATAAACTTCGCTCCCGCGTTGTTCTTCAAGGCTGGTGCAAGCCCTAAAAGTAGACCCTCGGATGCATCAGTTGGCGTAACATCGCGATTACACTCATTGACCCGAATCGGTCCAATTCTCAATGAGTGAAATCGCCTGACTTCGCCAACTATATATCCAGCCGCTCCCGAGCATCGACGACCATGGTCTGGTGCGACATGATTTTGGAAAATGCTGTTTCGTTGTCGGGTGGGCTAAAGTGCGGAAGCTAATGTGAAATCTGCGGGTGTTTTCGCTGATCGTTTACCTTGAAGCCAACCGGCAGTTCGAAGAGTTGCGGGTCTGGGTCAGCGGCAGTCAGCTCAGTAACAGTGAATGTTTGCTTTCCGAAAAATGGACTGCTGCGAAGGGATAGCAGATTAATTCCAAGCTGCTCTGAGTGCCAGTATTCGCTCATGTAGGTGAGCGGCTGGTCATTCCCCATAGCCCCAGCATCGATGGTAGTAGTTTCGCGCGTTCCGACCGTATCTATTCCTGCAATATTCCTTTTTCCCAGATCCTCCCACACCACATCTCCACCACCCTCCCGAAGCCGGCCCGAAGAGCCCCTACGAGGCGACATGGCCGAAAGATCGTCTGTCGGATCAAAGACCAGCAGATCACAAATGCGCACCTCAGTGCTGCAGTTATAGAGCGTTCGCCGCGAGGGATCAGCAATCTGAATCCAATTCATGATGGACTTGACCTTCCCGTCCTTGGGCACCAAAAACCAGCGTTCCTCGTAGATGCGGCCTTGCGCATCTCGCGCGATGTGCCGGTCGTTGACGAGGGTCAATGTTGAACCATCGGCGGCATATTTAACCGCCTCGGTCGCCAGCGTCGCCGTAAAAGGCGCACGGGGAATGGCAGGAATTACGATGCTCTCCACGACTTCCCGCACTCCGCCGTCCGATACCGGGACAGGCGAATAGGGTCGCTGCACCTGCTGAACTTGCGCCACGCTAATCAAACTGCTTAGCCACAGAATTCCAGCGACCCCATTCCGCATGGATAATCCTCCGCAGTTGTTCCAAAATCTATTCCGAATCACCGGCCACGTCAACGCTGGTTTAATTCACTTGGTTGGACGGTCGGCAAACCGCAAACTATCCGATTGGCGATTGCTGTTGATCGCCATTACACTCATTGACCTCGGTTTCCGGCAAACAAACGGCGCAAGCTGGTGAGAACGCCTGGTTGCGACAGTTATGTGAGATATCCCGAAGCGTCCCCACGAAGTTGTAGAATGGACACGCTACGGGAGGCTCTATGTTGCTCCGCCTTCTATCGCTAGTCTGTCTAATTTCCGTATCCCAGTTATCTCTGACCCAGCAATCAGGATCAGCAAGGCCACACGCCCTAGGGATGTGCCCGGTAACCCAGGTGTCAGACCCCCCTTTTGTTGCCCCGTCGCCCTATCCCGCCAAAGCACCCGCTGGCAGTTTTTGGTTTGGTACGGACAGGCTATGGACCATACTTCGAAGTGATGCAACATGGCCTCGTGGAGAAAAAACCTTCTGGTGGCGGCAGGACTGGTTGCGCTATAAGTCGGACATTCCACAAAGCGAAGCTTCGAAGTTGATGGTCACTGCGCAGCGACTGGACATTCCAGCGCCGCCTGCGAAGGTCTCGAGGGGCTTAGGCGGTTTCAGAGAGGATTGGAAGTCATTTTTGGTGGGAGGCATTGACTTTCCAACGCCCGGATGCTGGGAGATTTCGGCGCACTACGAGGATGACGAGCTGACGTTCATCGTTTGGGTTGCGAAGTAGTTTGCTTCCCATGCGCCGACAATTGTTGAAACATCGCCATTACGCTCACGTACCTGACAGAGAAGGCCGCTAAGCGTATTCTGGCTTTATGCTGGCCGTGATTCGGGAGCGTTCTTTCGTCATCATGCTGGGGAAATGGTGGCTGGTGTTGCTAGTCCTGATTGTGGCGGCCATTGGTCTCGTGGCCCCCATCCTTGTTGATGCAAATCACTGGTTCCCCCGCAAGCGGAAGTAGCCATGTGGCTGGTCAGCCTTCGCTGCCCGAGAGGTTCGTAGCGCGACTGGCGATAAATCGCTATTACACTCAGAACCCCCGGCCCGGCAGGCACGGGGTATACGATGCTGTATGAAACGAATTCACACTTCTCTGCGACCGCTCAGCACGTTGCTGCTCGCCGTGCTCGTTTTGCAAGGCTGCAACGCCTTGAATCCCCTCTGCGGAAGCGCCCGTCCCGCCCCGTCCATTTCTTCTCTCTCGCCCACCACCATCACATTCGCGCAAGTGCAGCAGGGATTCTTGCTCACCGTGAATGGCAGTCATATCGTGTCGTCCTCAGTCGTGGTTATCAACGGGACGACTCTGAGCACGCAGGTCCTGAGCAGCTCCCAGTTGCAGGTCACACTTACGACCGCATTCATTACGGGCCCAGGAACAGCCAGCGTTTCCATCAACACTCCAAGCGGAAACTCCGGGAATCTAGGCTGCACTAGCGGCGGAACAAGCCAAGCCCGCGCCCTGACCATCAAGTAGCCACGCCACCGGGACGATTCGAATTCCCAATGCAACGGCATCCACCCTTTGCTCAACTGTCGAACCATCGCCATTACACTCATTGACCCAAGGGTTTTCCCACTGGCCCGCCTTTTATTCGAGTATCGGGTGCAACCCGTAGCCGATGTTCATTCGCTTGTGTCGGCATCCGGAACCTTTGACCTACCTGTTGATGCTCACTCCATCCGTCTGGGCATTGATGGCCGTGAGCCTTTCCGCCATCCACTGCGTCGTCTTGAAATCCGTCGCCAATTTGCGAACGCTGGTGCCCTTCGACCGCAACTGCCGCATCGTTTCGATCTCGGATGGCGCGAACTGACGTAGGGCTGGGCGACCGACACGTTTTCCAGCACGACGTGCTTGTGCCATTCCTGATTTCACCCGCTCCCGCAGCATCTCGCGCTCGAACTCCGCAACTGCTCCCAGCACTGCAAATGTCAGCCTGCCTGCTGGCAACGTCGTGTCGATGTTTTGCCGCAGAGATACCAAGTCCACTCCCAGCAGTCTGCATTCCTCCGCGATGGTGAGCAAATGCTTGAGCGAACGAGCCAGCCGATCCAGTGCCCACACCACCACAACATCGGTTTTCCGCCTCCGCAAGTCGTTCAGCAATGCAGTCAGCCCTGGCCGGTCGTTTTTCGCACCACTCTGCCCTTGGTCCCGGTAAACGATGCAACTCCAGCCACGGCTCTCGACGTATTCCCGCAGCTCCGTTTCCTGAAGACCGGTGTCCTGCTCGGCTGTCGAGACCCGCACGTAGATCGCTGCTCGTTTCGTTTTCATGACCTCTCCCTGTTGCAGCAGCGCATTGCACACGGATCAGGGTCAGAAATCAAGCCGCAACGGGAGAAACACAATAGCATCACGCAGCCGCCTGACCTCCTGAAGACACTTTTAACCTGCCGTGGCTAGGCTGTAGTTGAGGTTGGCCTTCAGCAATTATTCCGACCGAGGTTGGCGCCATGCCAAGCGTAGCGAGCCTATCAAAACCAAGTCGATTTTGATCGATTTTCCTGTGCCTCGACGACGGAGGTTGGTCGGTAATCCAGTCAATGAGCCTAATGGCGATCAATTTCACTCCGATCCCCGTTTTCAGAAGTTGCTTCGCGGCTTGGGTTTGTCTAATTGAAACCCCGTCCGCCGACCCCCAGCCCCATGCAGCGAAGCAATATTCCGTCGCTATTCCGATCACCTCGGCCTCGGCTGGAAATCCGGGCCCCGTAGCGATATAAACCCGATTCTCAACCTGTTGTAACCAGGCGGTCGTCGAAGTTCGACGCACTTGAGTGGGTCCCAGAGGTCGCCCCGCCCATTTATCTGGCGACACAAGCCACTCCAATCCTCCTCGCTGCGATCCAGTTGATAAACCGGCCTTGAGTTTTCCGCCGTAGCCGGCGGACTATCGGTATTCGTCACTTCCGAAATTTGCACACCGGTAGACTGCGCCCAGGTGGCCGTGGCTGCTGCACTTACTGCAAGTGCAGCAGCCAGACAGAAACGAGTTCGACGGGCTTTTTTTCTCACCAGCAATCAGCCGAAGCGAAAAAGGAACTTTGCGTTAAGGGCGGGCTCTCAATCGATAAGCCGTCCTCCTCTTATTTGTGGGGATGCGATGGCGGCGTCCATCGTTTGAACGCGTCGGGCTATTTCTTCGCGTACACGGCGGAGATTTGACCGACGAGCTTGGCCCAATCCATATCCATGGCTTCATAAACGGGGCCGGCTTCTGGCACGAGATTGTCCTTGAGAATCTCCACCATCAATGTGCAGTAGTCAGAAACCACTACGCCGGCTTGGACCATTCGCAAAATCCCGGCTTGGTGCTTGGTCTCGCTGAAAGTTCCGCATGCGTCCACGGGTACATACGAGTCGAACCCCTTGCTGACGGCGGTCATGGCGGGGAGAGCTGCGCACACTTCCAGAGAGAGGCCGGCGAAGATGAGCTTCTTTCGGCCTGTCGCCTCGATGGCGCGCGAGACGCGCGCATCGTCGTAGGCGTTGACCGAAGACCGGTCGATGATCTCCACGCCCGGCAAAGCCTCCACAAGCTCGGGGATGGTCGGTCCCCACATACTGTCGCGCGCTGTCGTGGTCACGACGATCGGCAATTTCAGAGCCTTCGCCGCTTTCGCCAGTGCCACGACGTTGTGCTTGAGCATACCGATCGAATAATCGCGAACGCCACTCATCAGGCCGATCTGATGATCGACGAGGATGACAGCGGCGTTTTGCGAAGTGAGGGGGTCGTAGGGGCGTACTTGATTCATATTGCAATCTCCTTTTGCCGTTGATGTCGGTTTGAGTCAGCCAAAAACCGATTGACCATTTACTTAACGTTACGTTACGTTTTACATTAAATCACGCCAGCGGAGATGTCAATTGACTTTACGTTCCGTTCTATTAAAACTTGCTTTCATGAAGAAAAACGTGCGCCGCCCTCCACGGAAAGGGCGGCCACCAAGCGAAAGGGCAACGTCGCATGCCGTTATCATGGATGCGGTCTACAGCCTGCTTCAGCAAAAGTCCGTCCGCGACTTGACCATGGAAGAGGTTGCCAAGCGGGCCAAGGTCGGCAAGCCCACCCTTTATAAATGGTGGCCAACCAAGGCGACCTTGGTGCTGGCCATGCTCTGCGAGCGAATGGCCCCCAACCTCGAGAAGCCATCGGACCTGACTGCGGAAGAGTCTCTGCAGTTTCGAGTGCGGAGCTTGATCGATGCGTTCAGCGGGCCGTTCGGCAAGATCGTCGCCGGGCTTATCGCCGAGGGCCAGAGCGAGCCGGCTATACGTCAGGCGTTCTTCGACCGATGGGTTAGTCCTCGGCGGACCGCTACCATCGCCGATCTGCAGCGGGGCAAGAATGCAGGCGAATTGCGTTCAGATACGGAACCTGACCTGCTGAACGACGCGATCTTTGGCGCGATCTATTATCGCTTCTTATTGGGCTCAGGCTCGTTTACCAGACGGTTCGGCGAAGAATTGGTCGAGCAAGTCATCCGTGGGCATCGCTCGGGAAATGCCCGGAGTTGATGGAAAGGGAGAGTGCGAGCTTCGAGGATAAGCCGTCACGAGCGAGTGACCGTGAAACCGTCAGTCGGGTTCTACAACCTCTTCAACTTTGCCAACTTCGACTTGCCGATGAGCATTATGTCCGGCCTCCTTACTGGCACCGCCGGTACCATCAATGGCACGGATCCTGCGGCACACAATACGAATCGCGTCGGCGTGGGGACCGGCGTGTTCACGCTCGGATCGCCCCGTGAAATTGAGTTTAGTTTGAAGATCGCTTTCTAGCGCTTTGGCGGGTGTCTGGAGCAGAACCTCGGTCCAGACCGGGCGCGAATTACGAAGAAGATCGACGCCTTCATGCGGCTGATTCGCGTAATCTGATCGTCAAGTGAGACGAAGAAGGAAAGCTTGTAACGGCAAACGTTGTGCGCTAACGCAGCGGATGAGAACAGAGACTGAGAGCGGACTGGGAGGCAAGACGCCATTCCCCTAAGTTCTTAAGAATGATGGTGGCCAGGGACGAAGTTGAACCGCCGACGCCAGCCTTTCCAGCCATTAAAGATGATTGCACGTATACAGCGGAGGGTTTACGAACGGCGGCTTGTCAGGTGAGGAAGATTAAGAAGCTTTGAAGCGGTGCCGGTTTATGCCCAGCTTCTTTATTTTGGATTCGAGTGTCTGTCGGGGAATGCCCAGCTTAAAGGCGGCGCCGGTTGGCCCCCCGACCACGCCTTCGGATTCCCGGAGAGCGGCTTCCAGGATCTCTCTTTCGTGCTCAACAAGGTCAGCAACCAGCGGAGCGGTCGTCGCAGCCAGTTTGGGAGTCACGTGCGTGAGCCAAGTCTCATCTACAAAGAAAGTCTCCCCTCAGACAGAATCACCGCCCGCTCGACTACATTCTGCAACTCGCGGATGTTGCCCGGCCAATCGTATGCGTGGAAGAGTTCGATGGTCTTCTTGTCTATGTTTCGAATCTTTTTGCCCAATTTTTTGGCGTAGCGGTCGATCAAGTATCCGACCAACAAGGAAATATCACTAATGCGCTCGCGCAATGCCGGCAATCGAATCGGAAAAACGTTGAGGCAGTAAAACAAATCCTGACGAAACTTGCCCTCGGCCACTTCTGAATTCAAGTCTCGATTCGTGGCCGCTATCACCCGTACGTCAACCGAAACCGATTGAGTGCCGCCAACTCGTTCGAATTCACGCTCCTGAAGAACTCGCAGCAATGCGACCTGGGTTTCTGGCGGAAGATCGCCTACTTCATCGAGGAATATCGTTCCGCCATCGGCCGATTCGAAACGGCCCAGCCGACGCTGAGTGGCCCCTGTAAAGGAACCTTTTTCGTGGCCGAACAGTTCGGAAGCAATCAGCGACTGGGGAATCGCCGCGCAATTCACTCGAATGAAAGCACGGTTTGAACGCTTGGACCCATTATGAATTGCGCGAGCAATCAGTTCCTTTCCTGTTCCGGTCTCACCTAAGACCAAGACCGTTGAATCCGTCGGAGCCACCTTGGAAACTTGAACCAGCACACGACGTAATGGCTCGGAGGACCCGACGATTTCTTCGAACATGGATGAGCGCACGATGTCTTCGCGCAACGCAACGTTTTCGTTTCGTGTCCTGTCTTCGGCGCGTTTGCGATCATCGATGTCGGTTCCCGTCGCATACCAGCGCACCAGGCGTCCATGTTCGTCGCGGAACGGATTGAGACGAATAAGGAACCAGCGATACTGGCCGTCCTTCCGACGCGTTCGTTGTTCGATTTCAAACGGCAGCCCGCGGGCATAGGCCGCCTGACGCTCCTCCCGCACCTTCTCGACGTCTTCCGGATGAAACATTCGGGCACGAAACTCAGAACTGAGCACTTGTTGCATGGTCAGGCCTGTATATTCCAGCACCGCCTGATTCGCGTAAAGCGGGTCGCCGCTCGGATCCAGTACGACAATGCTTTGCGGTATAGCATCAGTAATCCGGCGAAACTCACGCTCGTCTTCAAGGAGTTTCGTCTCCGCTCTTTTTCGATCTTCGATGTCGGTATCGCTTCCTAACCACCTGACGACGTTGCCTTCAGCGTCGAATTCTGGAAGGACACGTATAAGGAACCATCGGTATTCTCCGTCATATCGACGGATGCGGGTTTCCAGTTCCCCTGGTTTGGGATCATTCAGCAACGCAAGCCATTCACGAATGAGTCGATCCAAGTCATCGGGGTGAACGACCACCTTCCAACCCCAACCCTTCCCCTGCTCCACGGTCAGGCCGGTGTACTCGTACCAACGTCGGTTCAGAAATTCCTTGGATCCATCAGCGAAGCTCGTCCACAAGAACGACGGAACCGTGTCGATGAGGGCTTGGAGCCGGGCAGCCTCCTGGCCGAGCTTTTCCGGAACATCGCTTTGTTCGTGGCGTTTCGAACCTTGGGCCAACTCACTCATGTTCACTCAGTCCGCCGGAGCGTCACAACCAATATCAATAATTCTAAATCAGGATTCAAAGCCAAGCCCAGCTGGATGGCGCCGTGCTGAATCTTCAGCGAAAGCTGAAATTACAGCCTCAATTCAAAAGCTAAACACCGACGACTCAATTGATTACGAATGGCGTCGGGATTGCCATCTTTTAAGCGTGAATCGTTCGACAGTCAAGCATGACCTTGAAAATTGAGAAGTACTCTGACGAGTACACCACGACTCTTCGACTGATAGGTCGAATGCGCGCGGAGCATTTGCCCGAGTTGGAGAAGCAGATTCGGGAGAGCGAATCGAAGATTTTGCTGGACCTGGCGGAATTGAACCTGGTCGATGTTGAGGCTGTTCGATTTCTCGGGAGCTGTGAAGTGGCGGGTGTCACGCTTGTCAACTGCTGCCCTTACATACGCGATTGGATCGGCAAAGAACGAGATTAGGGCAATGGTCAGGATCAGCGTCCACGACCGCCACGTCAACTAAAAGGAGCGTTTATGTCAGACCAAGTTGTCTTGATTACAGGAGCGCTGACGGGAATCGGTCGCGCCGCCGCAATCATCTTTGCGCAAGAAGGGGCACGAATTGTTGTCTCCGGCCGTCGAGACAAAGAAGGACAAGCGTTGGTTGCCGAGCTACAAGGCCTCGGAGCAGAAGCCACTTTTGTCCGCACTGATGTCCGCAAGGACGAGGACGTGCGCAACCTCGTGGATCAAACGGTCAAGCGTTTCGGACGTCTGGATGTTGCGGTCAACAATGCTGGAACCGAAGGCACACCCGGCCCGGTGACGGAGCAGACTGCAGAAACCTACGCCGCCACCTTCGACACAAACGTGCTAGGAACACTACTGAGCATGAAGCACGAATTGAGGGTGATGCTGGCACAGGAGAGCGGGAGCATCGTCAATGTCTCGTCGGCCTATGGAAGCGTCGGGGCTGCCGGAGCGTCCGTTTATGTGGCCAGCAAACATGCGATCGAGGGACTGACAAAATCCGCTGCACTGGAAGTCGCCGGGACCGGAGTTCGAGTAAACGTTGTCGCTCCGGGCACTACGGATACGGGCATGCTCACCCGCTTCACAGGCACAGATGAAACTAAAGCGGCGCTCGTCTCGACGGTGCCGGTCAAGCGCATGGCAACGTCGGAGGAGATCGCTCATGTGATCGCCTTTGTTGCATCGGAGAATGCGTCGTACATGACAGGTTCTTCCATCCCAGTCGATGGAGGCATGATCGCTGGCTAAATCTTCCTTGACCATGGCACCTCGCTGCTCAAGCCAAGTCGCTTTCTGAACGGCGAATCGTAAAAAGGCTCAGTCGACGCTAGCAAACGTGTTCGTTGTTGGATTGACGGGGTATAGGAAATGACTACGCTTCAAGGCAAAACCGCCCTGGTAACAGGCGCATCACGCGGAATTGGGAGGGCCACCGCATACGTGCTCGCTAACGCCGGTGCGCGCATCCTTGCGCACTACGGCCATTCCGCGCAGGATGCAGAATCTCTCGTGGCACGCATCCTTTCAAAAGGCGGACGCGCAAACGCAATCAGGGCCGACTTGGGAACTCCAGAAGGAGCAACGCTGCTAGCCAAGGAAGTTCGTACGATCGTCGGCGATCGGTTGGATGTGCTTGTGCTCAACGCCGGAATCAGCAAGGCGGTACTCCTCGCGGACTATAAGGTAGAGGATTTTGACAACCTCTTTGCTACAAACGTCCGAAGTCCGTTCTTCTTGGTGCAGCAACTGCTGCCCATTCTAGGAGACGGCTCGAACATCACCGTGATCTCTTCGATCGGATCCCACGCCGTAGTTGGCAAACCCGGCGTCAACAACCCCTCGATCCTTGCCTATTCCTCGACCAAAGGAGCACTCGAGACCTTGGTCAAGAACTGGGCTGCCATGCTTGGGCCTCAAGGTATTCGCGTAAATGCTGTCGCGCCGGGCGTGATCGACACCGACATGTCGAATTTTGCAAAGACCGAAGCGGGTCGCGAGGTGACATTGGGAATGCAAGCGCTAAAACGAATCGGCAAGCTAGAAGATGTCGCGGACGTCGTCGCTTTTATGGCGTCAGACGCGGCCCGGTGGATCACGGGAGCCAGCATCCCCGTCGATGGCGGGTCGAAGCTTTAAGGAGTTGATGCCTTGCTGGCGTCAGCTGCAATCGCTCGGAGGAATAAGGAGGGTCGGGATGGCAAAAACAAAAATGGCAAGTGAGACGATCGAATCCAAGAATAAGGCGTTCGTTCTCGAAGCCTTCGAGACACTGTTTAACAAGCGTGACTACGTTGCGGCGGAACGCTTCTGGTGCGTCAACCGTTCGATGTTGTCATCGCCAATGCAGGAGTGATGGCCACACCGTTCGGCCACACAGCCGACGGCTTCGAAACGCAGTTCGGGACGAATCACCTTGGCCACTTTGTCCTGGTCAACCGGATTACGTCGCTTCTCCGGGATGGCGGGCGGCTGATCAACTTGTCTTCCGCCGGTCATCGCTATTCGAATGTGGACCTCAACGATCCCAATTTTGAGCGCACTCCTTATGAGCCTTTCGTCGCTTATGGCAGATCCAAAACGGCGAACATCCTCTTCGCGGTCGCATTCGACAGACGCCACAGGGATCGCGGCGTGCGCGCTGCCGCTGTCCATCCGGGGGGCATACAAACCGAGTTGGGTCGTTACGCAGAGCCCGGCCGGATCGAAAAAGTAATCGAAGAAATCAATCGCCAGCTCGCCGCACAGGGCAAGGGGCCTTTCCAATGGAAGACGATTCCCCAGGGGGCCGCGACTTCGGTGTGGGCGGCTGCCGTTGCTCAGGCTGACCAAATCGGTGGGCAATATTGCGAGAACTGCCACGTTGCCGAAATCGTACCGGACGATACGCCTATCACCGCCGTCAGCGAAGGGGTGCGCAGATATGCGCTCGATGCAAAGAGTGCGGAGGCACTCTGGAAGAAAAGCGAAGAGCTGGTCGGAGAGTCCTTCTAGCCTTTATGAGTACCGAGAAATAACATATTAGGAGATACGGAGATGATTAAACAGACTGATCTCGGCGGTACCTTTTCGCTGCAGGGCGCATCGATAACCGTAAACCGTATGGGCTACGGCGCAATGCAACTCGCTGGTTCGGCTCGCCAGCAACGTAACTGTAGACCGTTTCTCCAGCTCACGATCCGGCGCGGTGCGACTTTCTTGGCCGCTGTGTACTCTAATGAGTCCAGTCAGCAACGCACGGCTAAAGGAACAAAAAATGGCTGCACCTCCGATACCCAGCGCGCTTGATGCGCGCACGCAAATTTTCCCGACTCTCACTCCATCGCAAATCGATCGGATTCGCTCTCAGGGCCGCGTCCGGCACGTCGACCGCGGCGAAATTCTTTTCGATGTCGGCGGCACCAACATCCCCTTCTTCGTCATCCTTTCCGGCAGCATGGAAGTTGTGCAGCCGGGCCTCGACGGCGAACGCCCCATCACCGTCCATCGCGCCGGCGGCTTCACCGGCGAACTCACCATGATTTCCGGCCGCCGCATCTTCGTTCGCGGACGCGTCATCGAACCCGGCGATTTCATCGAACTCACCGGCGACGCCCTCCGCTCGCTCATCGCCAAAGACGCCGAGCTCAGCGAAATTTTCATGCGCGCTTTCATCCTCCGCCGCCTCGAACTCATCAGCCGCGGCTACGGGAGCCTCATCCTTCTCGGCTCCCGCCACTCCGCGCAGACCCTCCGTTTGCGCGAATTTCTCACTCGCAACGGCCATCCGTACACGTATATCGATCTCGATACCGACAAAGCCTCACAGGAACTACTCGATCGCTTCAACGTCAAGGTTGACGAAATTCCCGTCATAATCTGCGGCCAAGGCTATGTCCTCCGCAATCCCACAATTCAGAAACTCGCCGACTGCCTCGGCTTCAACGCCGACATTGACGCAGCGCAACTCCGCGACCTCATCATTGTCGGCGCAGGTCCCTCTGGACTTGCCGCCGCCGTTTACGCCGCCTCCGAAGGTCTCGACGTCCTTCTTATCGAGACCGAATCGCCCGGCGGACAGGCCGCCTCCAGCTCCAAAATCGAAAACTATCTCGGTTTTCCCTATGGCCTTTCCGGCCAGGAACTCGCCAATCGAGCGATCACTCAAGCCGAAAAATTCGGCGCCAAGATGATGATCGCCCGCAACGTGGTGCGCCTCGAATGCGCCCGCCGCCCCTACAAAGTCGTGCTCGATAACGGCGTCGAACTCGCCGCGCGCTCGATCGTCATCGCCACCGGCGCGCAGTACAACAAACCGCGCATCGCTAATCTCGCCCTTTTCGAAGGACAGGGCGTCTATTACGGCGCCACCTTCATGGAAGCCCAGCTCTGCGGCGACGACGACATTATCGTCGTCGGCGGTGGCAATTCCGCCGGCCAGGCCGCCGTTTACATGTCGCAGACTCAGCGCAAGGTCCACATACTCGTGCGTTCCGGCCAGCTTTCAGACACGATGTCTCGCTATCTCATCCAGCGCATTGAGCAGAATCCCAACATCGAAATTCATTACCGCACCGAAATCCTCTCGCTCGAAGGCGATTCGCACCTCGAGCACGTAACATGGCGCAATAACCAGACCGGCGCAATCGCCACAGTCCCCATTCGACACGTTTTCATCATGGCCGGCGCATCGCCGCGAACCGAATGGCTGAAGGATTGTGTCGCGCTCGACACCAAAGGATTCATTCTCACGGGACGCAATCTCGACGGTGCCACTGACCAACCCGCCTGGCCGCTGGCCCGCAGTGCGCAGATGCTGGAAACGAGTCTTCCGGGCGTATTCGCCGTGGGCGATGTTCGGTCGGGGAACGTAAAGCGAGTCGCTTCGGCCGTCGGCGAAGGTGCAATCGCTATTCATCTTGTCCACCGAGCGCTCGCTGAACTCTAGCAGCAGCCCACAAAGGCGACACACGTCCGGCGCGAGTCGCGTCTACCTCCATGATGATTCCCGCCGGGAATTCTCGATATGGCGATCAGCGGTACAACCGCAACCTTTCTGGCTCGGCGCTGGGGAAAGCGCCACGTTAGCGGCGGCAGATCCGGAGCTGTATTCGCAACCTCAAACGGAGTGCTGTGGAAAAGTGGGCCAGCCCCTACCCGTTCTACTGGACTCCCTGTATTGCATTTTTTCGGGGATTAGCTCTAGGTACTCTTTGGGCCGATGATCACGATATTTGAAGGAGGTCGAAATGTCTGCTGCACGATCTTTTGTAACTCAGGAGTTGAGCATTGCTTACGTTCGCGAAATCTTCAAGAATCTCGAATCCGGAGATGGTAAAGGGTTCTTCGATCACGTCTTGGACGACGTGGACTGGATCGTTGAGGGGACTCATCCGCTGGCCGGTCATTACCACAGCAAGGCGGATTTTCTGGCCCATACTTTCGAAAAGCTGGCGAAGGTCTTGCCGAAAGGCGCGGAGCTTCACACTGAGCATGTGCTGGTGAGTGGGGACTGGGCGGTGGTTGAGTTGCATTCTCTAGCTACGGCGAAGAATGGCCTGCGGTTCGACAACCGGTACTGTTGGGTATGTCGCTTTGTGAATGACATGATCGTTGAGGTTCGAGCGTATCTCGATTCCGTCATGGTTGCTCGCCTTTTCGAGGAGAATCCGATTTAGCAGGAATAAAACTTTCTGCGGCGGCAGCTCTGCCGCGAGGTGGTCATCAAGGCCGACGCCGGCAGCGCGAAGGTCGCTGCCGGGCCGAGATTGACCACTCGAAAAGAAACGGCCAAATGAACAAGTCACGCCGTTCGCCGCATATATTTGTCTTCGCAATCACGATGCTTGTGAACGGGAGTCAAAATGTCCGCGTCGTGCCGGAGGTAAAACCTCAATGAGTACACAAGGTGCAGGCCCCAAGAGTGATCCTCGTCTGCAGTCAGGAGTTCCAGCTCAAGCTGTGGGCCAAACCGCCGGTCACTATGCAACGAAGCCCAAGCCGATCATCACGGGCGAAAGCCAAGCGCAGGGAATCGCGATGTTCTCGTACAGGGCGAGCTACGAGGACCTTACTCCCGAGCGGCGGGAACGCCTGAAAGTGAGCGTTCTCGATTCTTTGGCATGCGCGATCAACGCTCTCGGCGCGGCTCCGACGGTGGCCTGTGTGGAACAGGCCAAACAGTTCGGCGGTTCGGACGCGCAATGCACTTTGATCGGCGGCGGAAATGCCAACGTCATCTATGCAGCTTCGGCCAACACGGCACTGGTGCGGTACGTCGACCTAATGGACAGCTATCTTGGTCCGGTGTCGCTGTGTCACCCGTCGGACAACGTTGGAGCGGTCTTGGCCGCGTGCGAGCACGCGGGGCGATCCGGCCAAGAATTCTTGACCGCACTGGCGGTTGCCTACCAAGTCGAGTCGGAACTGACTTCTGTCGCTCCCTTCATGGAAGAGGGGTTTGACCTAACAACACCGCTCTCATTCTCAATAGGAGCCGGGACGTCCAAGGCACTGCAACTGGACGAGGCAAAAACCGCGGCGGCCGTCGAAATCTGCGGTGACGTCATTCCGCTGTTGGTCGTGCGCACCACGCCGATCTCGCAATGGAAGGGCTTGAACTCGTCCCAAACTGCGTTGTCGTCTATGCACGCCGTCTTTCTAGCGTCCCGCGGGTGACCGGCCCGAAGTATGTAATTGAGGGAACAAACGGGCTGGCGCATGCGCTGGGCAAATCGATCGAGATCGAGTGGAAGAATGTGAAACTGGATTGCTTCGATCGGTTGGCCTTAAAGACTTACAACACCGCGATTCCGGCACAATCGGGCGTGTTCTGCACGATCGCGTTGCATAAGATACACCCATTTGATCCGGCGGACATCGTGAGCGTCGAGGCTGAAGTTTTCCAAGACGCTTACGATTTCACCGGGGGCGGGCGATTCGGTCCCAAGCACGATGTTCACACCAAGGAGGATGCCGACCACAGCCTGCCGTACCTCATGGCTGTCGCGCTCTTGGACGGCGATGTGCAGCCGGCGCAACTCGAGCCCAGCCGGATTGAAAAGCGAGATGTCCAAGATTTGATGCAGAAGGTCACGGTGCGACCTGACGCTGGCCTTACGGCCCGTTACCCGGCCGACCTCGCGAGCCGAGTGACCGTCCGGCTCAAGAGTGGCACGTCGTTCACCCAGGAAATCTCAGATTTCCCCGGGGCCCCTGCGCGGCCATTCACCTGGAAGGAGATCGACGCGAAATTCGACAAGATGGTCGCGGCGCGCATAGACGATGGACTAAGCCGAAAAATCAAAGCTGCCGTGTGTTCGCTGGAGAACATCCAGATCAGCGAATTGATGAAGCTGCTGGCCTTCGCCAAGACTGAAGAGATGGCTGCCTGACGCGGTATCGTCATTGACGTGCTCAGGGAAATTCGGACCAAATATGCAACATTAAGCACGCCCGTGTGTTTCTTGCTGAGTTGCGGCGGAAGGTGCCAGTCAACGATGATGATTCGATTCCGGCTAATCTACCGCGCCAAGCTCTTCGGAACGAGTTCTTCGCATTGTTAGCGGTTGGTCGGCAATTCTTACCTTGGGTTGCTTCCTGCTTGCCCGTTATCCAGCAACTTGGCGCTCCTCGCGTCTTGGATACTCGTGCGAATCTAGAATCCCAGGTTGATCATCGAATGAGATTGTGCGCAGCAACGGCATGCGCCGCTTTTGACGCGCATCCTTATGATGAACGGTTCATTTCCCGGGACCGAGATGGAGAACGTCATGAGCTCCGCGGAATCGCAACTCAAGCCGAACCACAAAATACAACGCAGTGACGCCGCGGGCGTGGTCCATCCGGCCAGCTCTGGATCCAAACAAGGGCCGAATACAAGAACCGCATCACAGGCGGAATCCCTATTAGCCGCGGAGAAGCGAACCCTAGAGATGATCGCCGATGGCGCGAGCCTAAAGGACATACTGAACGATCTGTGCTGTTCCGTCGACGTTCAGGCTTCGCCGGTGATATCAACAGTCTTGTTGATGGATCCGGACGGGGAACGCCTGTGGCATACCGCCGGCAACCGTGTCGCTCGCGATTGGCTCCCAGTAGTCAGCCCACTGCCCATCTCTCCGCCCGCAGGTTGCTGCGGCGCCGCCGCGCTTTTGAAAGAGCGAGTCATCGTCGCTGACGTTGCAACCGACATAAATTGGCTTGATGAGTATCGAGACCTCGCCATTAAGAACGGGATTCGCGCGGCATGGTCCGAGCCGATTTTGACGAAGGATGGCGAGGTGCTCGGTACCTTTGCCCTATATTCCTCCGAGCCGCGCATACCCACGGACGCCGAAATCGAACTCATCGAGGGCGCAGGGCACATTGCACTGATCGCGATTGAACGCCAAAGATCGCAGGCGGCCCTGGCGCTGGCACTAGAAAAGATCAAGAGGAACGAGGAGAGCCTGCGCCTGATCGTCGACAGTATTCCGGGCCAAATTGCCGTCATGACCGCGGGAGGTGAGGTCGAACTGGTCAACCGCCAAATCCTAGAATATTTCGGCAAGACGACCGAGGAATTGCAGAACTGGGCGACAAACAACTCTTTTCATCCGGATGACATTCGCC
Organism: uncultured Acidobacteriota bacterium; assembly: GCA_963696025.1. Lineage (GTDB taxonomy): Bacteria > Acidobacteriota > Terriglobia > Terriglobales > Acidobacteriaceae > JABCYV01. The sequence goes on along the minus strand of CAVOII010000005.1, from coordinate 21,581 downwards.
GCACGAGCGACGCCTGGGAGCGCGCGCTCGAAACTGGGCAACCGTTTGATTTTGAGAATCGTGGCCGTCGAGCCGATGGCGTCTACCGATGGTTCCACGCGCGAGTTCGTCCGCTGCGTGACGCCGAGGGTCGCATTGTCCGTTGGTATGTCTTGGCGACCGACGTTGACGACCGCAAGCGCTCTGAGGGTGAATTAGGAAAGGCTTTCGAAGAAATCAATCGGCTGAAAGACCGCCTTCACGACGAGAATGTAGCCCTGAGGGAGCAAATCGATCAGGTCTTCATGTTTGAAGAGATCGTGGGATCCTCTCCCGCCTTGAAAACTGTCCTTTCCAGCATTGCGAAAGTCGCGCCCACCGACTCCACCGTGCTGATTACGGGCGAAACCGGTACCGGCAAGGAACTCATTGCGCGTGCCATCCACAAGGGTTCGCGCCGCGCCGGCCACGCTTTTATCAGCGTGAATTGCGCCGCGATTCCTTCCTCGCTTATCGCCTCAGAATTGTTTGGCCACGAGAAGGGCGCCTTTACTGGTGCCCTGCAGCGGCGACAAGGTCGTTTTGAGTTAGCGCACTCCGGGACGATGTTTCTGGATGAAATCGGCGAGCTTCCCGCGGAAACTCAGCTGGCGTTGCTCCGAGTTCTCCAAGAGCGCCAATTTGAACGAGTGGGAGGGAGCCGCGTCATTCCCGTTGATGTTCGAGTAATTGCCGCCACAAACCGCGATTTAGAGGCTGCCATCGCTGCCGGCGTGTTCCGGAGCGACCTCTTTTACCGGCTGAATGTTTTCCCGATTGATGTGCCCCCTCTCCGGCAACGAACAAAAGACATTCCGATGCTGATCGAGTACTTCGTGAAGCGCTATGCGGAGAAGGCGCGAAAGAAAATCAGCAAGATTGATAGGACTACGCTGAAGCTTTGCCAGTCCTATTATTGGCCAGGCAATATTCGTGAGCTGCAAAATATCGTCGAGAGATCCGTTATTCTTTGCACTGGGGATACCTTTGGGATCGATGAGGCTTGGCTTTCAAGCCACAACGCACCTCGCCGGGCGTCGTCACACCTTCTCACCGAGAGCCTCCACAACTATGAAAAGGAACTTATCGAGGCGGCTCTTGCGGAAAGCAACGGAATAGTTGCTGGACCAAATGGCGCGGCTGTCAAACTCGGAATTCCGCGGTCGACGCTGGATCTTAAGATCAAACAACTCAACATCAGGAAGCACACCATCCGGTAAGGCCCCTGTTGAACTCCCAGATTCCTGGCGCACTCCCAACATTCTGTCACTCTAATTTCTTTTCAAGCCCTGTTTTCAGTGAGATCTAATGGGCACTCGGTTGCACCACTCGTCGTTGGTGCTCGGATGGAAAGGCATAGAGTGCACGACAGCCACGACCGCAAGTCGGTCAAATGGACTGATCGATGACTTTTAGGATCGAGACTACGCCGCGAGGGAGGTTCACCGTGTTCATCCTAAGTGGACGAATCGAAAGCCAGGCGATAGACGAACTGAGGAGGCTTTTTGAACTCCATACGGACCGTCGCGACATCGTCCTTGATCTGAAAGACGTCGGCGTGGTCGATCGCGAAGTAATGCGCTTCTTTATGAGTTGCGAAGCGGATGGCGCGAAACTTGAACATTGCGCTCCATATATTCGCGAATGGATGGAAAGAGAAAAGGATTGAGTGATCGCGACGTCGCAGCGACGCGCTTGTCGTGCACCCGGACTAAGAACAAATGAGGCGGACATACAAATGAAGGCCACAGTCGCGTATTGAAGGAGGAACTGGATATGGAGAACGTTCAAGACAAGGCGGCCAACGCCAAGGAAATGCCTAAGAGCATTTTCCCAGTAGTCCCGACGACAAAAATTCTGGTTATCGGGCAATTCACGAAGCCTCCAACACCGGAGCAGATAAAGGAGATCTTTCCGAAGGAAGTACCAGCTACGCTTCGACTGTATCTGGCTGGCAAGATCGACCAATGGTGGATTCGCCAGACGCAGACAGGCCCTGTTTTCCTCTTGAACGTGACCTCGCTCGAAGAGGCGCGTACTCTGATGGAAAAGTTGCCGTTAGGCCAAGCGGGCCTTATGAAGCACGAGTTCATCGAGCTTGGTCCGCTGACCCCACTTCATCTACTTCTCAGCGATGGCGGGTCGACAGCCGGTAAATAGTGTGTCATTTGCAGTCGCGATGAGCCCGAAGTACGCGAGGTTCGTCGTCGTATGCCGAAATACAATACGTAAGCAAATTGAAACTCAAAGGAGAAGTTCGCACAAATGAAAACGACAGACAAAGCAGTCGCAGTCTCCCCACAGACGACGAGAACCAAATACGATGGGGTCCTCCTCACCATACGCTCGCGCAAGTCCTTCTTCGAGGTTACTCAAGCGATCGAGAGCAGCATGCAGCGCTTCCACACCCCCAAACTGATGGAATTCGTGACGCACGGCAACCGCGCGGGTGTCGAAGCTTACGTCGAGTCTACTTCGAAGCCGATGGCAATCTTCTGGGACTTCGAGCAGGGCTCCACAATGCGCCTCGCGGGGATTCCCATCGAGTCGAAATTCTATCTTGTCGGGAACGCTGTCATCGCACGTGGTTTGTTCCAGTACACCGGTGCCGCCGGCCTGGGCGCTCCCGTGCGCATCTGTGTGTCCCAGCGGGACGGCGAGGAGACACGGATCGACATGGACCTACCGTCTGCATTTTTCAGCAAATTTCCGGAGACACGGCCGTCGTCTGTACCCGCTCTGCTCGACGAGAAGTTGATAGAGATCTTCGAGGATGCCGCTGCCTAGGGCGGGGCGACGGCATCGCGTCCGCGGCTTGTTGCTGTGAGATTTTACCGGCTCCAGATTGGGGTGGGTACGCGGGAGATCAGCCACACCGCTTCGCGCCGATTGCTGATCGTATTTTCCACTTGATGGAGAAGGGCATATGGACGATCACGGTGAACAACAATCCGTCAATTCCCGTCGTTCATTCATTGCCGGGTTTGGCGGCGTACTGGCCGCCACTGCTGCCCTCACAAAAACAACGTTTGGCGGAGGTCTTGAACGTGAAAGTCAGCTGGTTCCAGCAAGCCCGTCGACGCCTCGGTATACGGAGCATCGTATTGCGCGAGACGGCGTTTCCCTTCATGTAGAAGACCACGGCAGCGGTAAGCCGGTGCTCTTGCTACATGGGTGGCCGGACTCTTCGTATCTTTGGCGCAACCAGATTCCATTCCTCGTTGCGAATGGCTTCCGCGCCATCGCACCGGACCAGCGTGGCTTCGGACGCTCCGATCGCCCAGAAGGAGTGGCCGCGTATTCTTTGCAAAACGCGGTTGCCGATTTGGTCGGCATTCTCGACGCGCTAGGTATCGACGCGACGGACATTGTTGCTCACGACTGGGGAGCCTCTGTGGCATGGCTGACAGCTACTGCCCACCCGAATCGCGTTCGCAGGCTTGTCGTTCTTTCGGTGCCACATCCACTTGCGCCATATACGTTGCGGCAGCGGGAGATGGCCTGGTACCAGCTGTTTTTCCAGTTCGAGGGAATTGCGGAGGCGTGGCTGCAGCGCGACAACTGGGCGCTGTTCCGGGAAATGCTCCGAAGCAATGGTGATGTCGATCGTTACATCTCAGATCTGTCCCGACCAGATGCTCTAAAGGCATCGCTGAACTGGTACCGGGCGAACCTCGCGCCGCGCCTACCGGAGTCGCCTCCCAAACTGCCACCCGTGGAAGCTCCAACTCTCGGCATCTGGTCCTCAAATGATCACTACCTCGACGGTGAACGCATGAGGATGTCGGGACAATTCGTGAAAGCACGGTGGCGCTACGAGCAGATTGATGACGCAAGCCACTGGATTCAATCGGACGCGCCCGACCGGCTGAACCAGCTCCTCATTGAGTGGCTGGGCTGAAGCGAGAAAAAATTGGCGTCATGAATATTGCAAGTATAAACGGCGCCAGACTTGGCTATTGGGAATCGAGGTCGTGCTAATCGTGAACCCGCAGTTTGCTGTGTTGAATCCAAAAAGAGTTCTCGCGTTCTTGTTCTGCTAGACACCAACGGGACTTTGAGACATTGGCCCGGTGAAAGACGATCGTACGCAACGGATGTTAGAGTCTCTCGACAACCCGATCTGGTTTGCGCTGACAACGGAACACCGCCTTCTCGCCCGCTCACACGGCCTCGCGCGACGATATCCGTCGGATGTTTCACCGCTGGCGGCTTTGCTTCACCCCACGAATGACGCATTCGCCGATTTACAACGGCTGGTCAGTCCCGGCGAGCACGTCGCGCTATTTACCGCCAGTCCCCTCGATCTGCCCGGCGACTGGCAAGTCGACCGCTCTCGGTGGATCGACCAGATGATCTGTGAGGCTTCACTAGCCCCACCGCCTGTAGCGCCGCTTCCACTCGGGACGACGGACGTCCCCGAAATGCTAGAACTCACTGCTGCCACCGAACCAGGCCCCTTCTTGCCGCAAACCATCCAGATGGGAAGGTATTTCGGGATACGAGCGAACGATGGGCGGTTGGTCGGAATGGGCGGCGAGCGATTACGATCCACAGGATTCGTGGAAATCAGCGCGGTGTGCACTCATCCCGAATTTCGCGGGCGCGGATATGCGCGGGACCTGACGACGTTTCTCGCAGCTCAGATTCAGGCGGCGGGAAAGACTCCTTTTCTTCACGTCAAGTCTGAGAATGGCGCAAAAGTGGTTTATCAAAAAATTGGATTTAGTTTACGCACCGCAATATATCTAACCGTGATTTCCCTCCGCTGAAGGCGTGGTCAGTCGCGATATTTCGCAATGCCGGGGCGCCTACCGTAAGAAACACCACCGGGCCACTGAGTCTAACCCTGCACGTCCACCAGTTCGCGAATGGGTCGGCAATCGGAACGTAGCCTCAGGTGCTCGGCAATAGCAGCTTGCAAATCCTGCTCGCCGCGAATCGTTGGACGTGACGCTCGCCTATCTCAAAGGCAAGGATGCCGAATCCGAAGAAGCCCAGGAACATGCGAACAGCAGCAGTCTGGCGCTGTACGCACAAAAGTAGTGAACATCACGGCGGGAGATTTTTGGCGGAACCGTGTCGATGGGTTCGCACGTTCGCATTTAGGTTCCGCAGTTCGTATCAGCCCACTTGCAATGCGAGCATCGAAACCGAACCGCCATCTACGCCCTCAACAGGAAACGTGAGCGGCTCGGACGATATGCGAGAGCCGGCGACGTAAAGCAGCGGCAGATAATAGTCCGGCGTGGGCACTGCTAGTTCCGCTTCGCTGCCGAGCCGATGCTCGTAATTCACGAGCGGCTTGTACTCCCCGGCGAGGAGCAGCTCGCGGACCCGAGTTTCAAACGAGATCGCCCAATCGTACGGCTGCGGCGCGTGCCGTCCCCAAGCATAGGCATGCAGGTTGTGCACGACGTTGCCGCTGCCGAGGATGAGAATTCCTTCTTCTCGTAGGAGCGCCAGGCGCTCACCGACTTCGTAGTGGAACGAGGGTGGTTGCGTTTCATCAATGCTGAGTTGAACTACTGGAATATCGGCTTGTGGATAGACGTGGCGCAGAACCGACCAAGTACCGTGGTCGAGACCCCAGCGGTCGTCGCGGCGCACCGGCACAGGTGCAAGCAATTTCTGGACATGCGCAGCGAGGTCGGGATCGCCGGGCGCGGGGTATTGCACTTGATACAGCTCACGCGGAAAGCCCCCGAAGTCGTGGATCGTCCTCGGCGCGGTGCTCACGGTGACGGCTGCGTCTTCGATGTACCAGTGTGCCGACACTGAAAGTATCGCCTTCGGCTTCGGCAGGGTCGCGCCGATCGCTGCCCACCGCTGCGTATAAGAGTTCACCAGCAGCGCATTCATCGGATTCCCGTGCCCAATGAACAACGCCGGCATCCGCTCGGCCATCGTTGGATCGCTCGTCGTTACGCCGCCTTTTGCGCTTGGCCCGGCGTCAAGCCTATTTGTTTCAGCATGCCCATGAGATCGTAAAAAAGATTCTCTTCCACGATCTGACCTTGTTCGTTCCAGCGCGCAACGGTGCAGAAATCCACGCGGAAACTCTTGTTCGTAGGCTGGATCACCGTTCCGCCTGGCATCGTCATCGGACCTGTCATCGTTCCCCTGAAATCCGCCACAGTGCACGTCCATTCGCCTTGGGCCAGCATGATCTTGTATGGATTGTTGATGAGATGCTGGTCAGGGAACGTCTTGAAGAATGCAATCGCTTCCTGTTCGTGGGCGTCTACGCCGTGTGTGGGTGGCTGATTCGGCCAGCGCACGACGCAATCCTTCGCGTGATATTTCCGAAATGTTTGCAAGTCCTGTGCGTTCCACGAATCATCCAGTTTCTTCATATTTTTGCAGATTTGTTGCAGCATCCATAATGCACCTCGTGTACCTTGTCGTCGAAGTATACGCTTCAATCTGATTCGAGAGGTCCTCAACCGTGCCTGCGAGCGGGCGAAGGTTTCGCACGTCTCGGCGATCAACGGCCTTCCCGGCCTGAAGCTCGAGGCTGTGGCAACGCGCAACGAGCAGAGTGCGAGGGAAGCGGCTGAAGCCTTCGGTGCTGATCGCTGGTTTTCCGATCCCTTCGAGATGATCCACGATGACCGGATTGACCTTATCACGATCTCCGTCAAGGTGCCCGCACACCGCGAACTCGTTCTTGCAGCGCTGGAGACCGGCAAAGCGGTCTACTGCGAGGCGCCCATCGGACGCACAGTGGCGGAGACTGAAGAGATGGCGAGGGCGGCAGGTTCACTCCACACCGCAATCGGATTGCAGGGTCGTTTGAATCCAGCCGTGCGGCGTGCGGCTGAGTTGCTTTCTTCCGGAAAAATTGGACGGCCGCTAAGCGCAAGAATTGTCGCTGCCACCATCGGCTTCGGTCCGGAACTGCCGTCCACGTATGACTATTTCAATAGAACATCTTCTGGCGCCAACCTACTGACCATCCCTGGCGGGCATACGCTCGATCTGGTGGAAGCAGTCCTTGGAGAGATCGTCGAAGTTGATGCACGAACCGAGATTCTCTGGCCCACCGTCAAACTGACGGATACTGGCGAGAAGAGTGTGCGTGAAACCGCCGATCACGTCGACATCCTTGGGAAGACGCGTTCTGGTGCGGTATTCACAGCCGACATCAGCGGTGACGTAGCACCGGAGGACGCTCGCTTCAGTTTCGAAATCAGGGGTTCAGAGGGATGGCTCAGCCTGACCAGTGATCACCCCTACGGCTGCCAGGCTGGGGATCTCAAGCTCACGTCGAACATCCCGTTCGCGACACCCGACAAGCCCGCGGTCCCCGGTGGGTTCATGGGCGCGGCGATCAACGTGGGAGAGGTCTACTCTCATCTTGTCCGCGATATGAATGCAGGCACGTACAGCACACGCGGCTTTGAACACGCACTTCACAACGCCCGTCTCATCGAGGCTGTAAGGCGCGCCGGCGAACGAGGCGAGCGGCAGCAGATTGAAAGCTTCGACGAGGCGAGAGTACCGTGACCCCGTGGGAGATCAGCCACAGCGCTCAGCGCGGCGGCCAAGGCACGAGTGTGATGGTCAGCCAATGTGCCAATCCGGACTGCAGGCGGGAACTCCACTACTTGAGTGATGGCAAGGTTTATCAGTTCGTTTTGTCTACAAAGACAGGCGGCAAGCGGTTGGAACACTTCTGGCTATGCGGTGATTGTTCCAAGACCATGATCCTGACCTGCATGAACCAGTCTGAAGTGAGGACCGAGCGTCTGATACGGGATCGCGCAAACCCGGAAGGTTCCGCGAGGTAGCGTTCACAAACGGGCAACGTTGAACTGGAAGCTGTGTCGCAAGAATTCCTCCTGCGGTGCGAAATGAAGCTAACCGTACTTTGTCTTTTTGCTGCGCTCACAGCGGGGGCTCAGACACTCAACACCTGCTTGTAACGGACGCTGAGAAAATTGCGGACGCACTGAGGGCGGGACCACCCTTCATAACCAACGGCGCGACTATCTTGGATTGGCCGGCCAAAAAAGGCGGCGAATTTCGCATTCTCCGCAAGGGGCGTAGTGAATGGACTTGCCTGCCGGGTCCAGTAAAACGAACCACACTGGGATCGAAATTGTTTGCCCGGACTTCCTCCCGATGACACTGATCTCGATCTGCCGGTACCGGGCGAGGTGGTCTTTGAACGTGTCCTTGGAATCTGCCATTCTGACCTCCATCTGGTTCGCGCCTTTACTAACCTTGTGGGTCTCTTAGCGCTGGGTGCTGCTGACGCCTCTCTTCTGCGCTGACCGCAATCCGCTTCGATTTCCGATAGACGTTCGCAACGGCAATCGTCCAGAAAGGAACTAAATCGACTCCGGGCACGAGCTTGGCAAAAAATGATGGAAGAAATTCCCAGTGCCAGCCAAGGAGGTGAACCAGCACGGCTGCGATACCGAAATCGAGTATGTCATCAGCGGGAGATAGAGCGCCTGCCACAAATAAGGGAAAAACGACGATTTGTAGCGCATCCGCAATGACGGCCAGCATCATTGAACCTCGAAAGCGCGAACCCGGTGAGATCGTGATGGTGTCGCGAGTCACGGCAGTAGTGCTTCGTTCTTAGAATCGGTTATTTTAATTGCTCCCCAGACTCAGCGGCCACGGATGCGGTAGCAGCAAGAACATCAAGAGTGCCCCGATGAGCGCCATATTCTTTGTGAAGTTGATCATGTCGATTTGCTTCATTTGCGCGTCGTCCACCTTCCAGAAATTATGTATCTGGAACGACACACCCAGCAGGAAGATAATCAGCAGAATGATCCCGGCCACAGGATAGGCTCCCAGCAACATACTGAGGCCGCCCAGCAGCAGGATGACCCCGGTTCCTGCTACCGCCAGCTTGGGAGACGGTGTCCCTCTCGCCTTCGCGTACTCGCTCATGTAGTTAAGATTCTTGAAGTGGTTGAAACTTGCCATCAACCAATATCCGCCAAAAATGATCCGTCCGACCAAGAAAGCGATGTTCATCACGGCTCCTTCCTTTCAGCGCTCTTGGATCACGCGCTCATAGTGCGAACCTCCCGGGAGCTTCGCTGCAAAAGCAGCAGGATCGCTGCCAACCGCAATTGTACAATTTAGCCGCATGTCGGGAAGCGTGTAGCCAAGCGCATCGCTACGAAAAGAGTGGATTCTCAATGTGGGCGAGTTCCTCAGGTGTAGAGCACCCCTCGTCATCGTTAGCGACGTGATTGACCCGAGTGGTCACGGGATAGCATCGCATCAGCTGGGCATCGTAGGGTTTCAACAGGTCGGACGCCGCAGCCACATCCTTCATTCCCGGATCGAGCCACAGGTCGTAACTGTCTGGATCGAGCCAGCACACCCTGTGACGGTGATCGGTGACGAGAGACAATCCACCGGTAACTAGAATAGAGTCTCTGCCATGGTCAAGCGCGCACCAGCCAGGAGACGCCCTCGCAAAGCCAAACCCGGCACGAAGGGGCTCGGACCAGCAGAATGCCGGCTAGAGCAGCCGACAGGAGCTGCCGCGAAGGTTGCAGAGGCGATCGAGAAAGCCGGGGGCTGCCTTGTGGGATTGTACAAGGAGCCGCTCGGCGGGCACCCAATATTGCTCTCGATTCTGCCAATCGATGCCGTCGAGCCCACTCCTTTCCAACGAGATCTCTCCGACGCTCATCACAAACGGCTCGCCGATGTCATCAACAAGACTGGGCGCTTTCTCGACCCGATCATCGCAGTGGTCGCGCCGAAGGGAGGCTTCTGGACTCCCAACGGTCGGCATCGCCTCGAAGCCATGCGCCACCTTGGAGCGAGATCAATTACAGCGCTCGTCGTGGCTGACCGCGAGGTAGCCTGGCAGATCCTGGCGCTGAATACGGAGAAGGCTCACAATCTCAAGGAACGCTCCCTGGAGGTCATACGCATCTACCGTGGCCTGGTGGACGAAGATGCCACGCGTTCTGAGTCCCAGTTCGCGTTCTACCTAGATGAACCCGCCCTAGTCACTCTCGGCATCTGCTATGAGCGCCTCCCTCGTTTCGGTGGTGGTGCTTACCATTCGATTCTCCGGCGACTAGAGGCCTTTACCGATGAACCGCTCCGCACCGCCATTAAGGATCACGAGAAACGGGCCACGATGGTGCTCGACCTCGAGGAGAAAGTTGTGGCGGCGGTAAAGAAGCTGAAAGAACGTGGTCTTGTCAGCCCGTACCTGCGCTCCTTCGTGGTAGCGCGCATCAACCCGCTACGTTGGATTAAGGGCGAACCGCCTCCACTCGAAGAGGTGCTGAAGACGATGCGAGAGCGCGCGGCAAAATTCAATGTCGAGAAGATCAGGCCGCAGGATCTGGCCGGTGCGGCAGGTCCACCGGACGAAGAAACCTAGGAGAGCAAACCACGAATGACAACCTCATCCGGCAGAAAACATGCGGGGCCTGGACCTGCGAATGACCAGTCTCCAGTCCCCGAGCCCACGTTCGCCGAACGTGCGCGCACATTAGTGTATCTGGGCCACGTCGGCAGTCTCTCTACCCTTTCGCGTAAACAACCAGGATTCCCATTTGGATCCGTAATGCCCTACGGGTTGGACGATCACGGCCGTCCCATATTCCTGATCAGCACCATGGCTATGCATACGCAGAACTTGCAGGCCGACGCCCGCGCCAGCTTGCTGGTTACCCAGGAAGACACCGACGGCCAACCGCTCGGCGCATCGAGGGTCACGCTGCTAGGAGACGTTCTGCCGGTACCGAACACCGAGTTGGCTGAAGTGCGCAAGCTGTACCTGGAGCGTCACGCCAACAGCAAGTATTGGGTAGATTTTGAAGACTTTTCGTTCTACCGCATGGACGTCATTGATGTTTATTACGTGGCCGGCTTCGGAGTGATGGGCTGGGTATCTGCATCCGATTATGACCGCAGCCAACCCGACCCTCTCGCAGACTCAATGGCCGAAATCATTCAGCACATGAATGCCGACCACAAGGACGCACTAGTCTTGCTCGCCCGACAATTTGCTCACATCGATTCAACGGAAGCAACGATGACAACAGTCGATCGGCTTGGTTTTCAGGTCCGATTGCGGACCCCGGAGGGCATGCGTGGTGCTCGCATTGCATTCTTGAGGGAGGTAAGCAATCCGGCTGAAACTCGGAAAATGCTAGTCGAAATGGTGCAACGTGCACGCTCGCAGGCCGAATGAATTTTTAATCTGGCGCCTGGCACGCTGACGTGCAAGAAACTCTTGGATTAGCGATAGCGCAATCGCAGGAAGAGAAGTCGCACACCAACGGCGCACAGGAGATTCCGAAGTCTGTGAATCGTTGGAATCTCTGCTTACCGACAGTCACTCGACCTCTAAGGCTCAAGCGTTTGATCGCGACGATACTGGCGCAAGAAATCCCTTCCAAGTAAGAGGAACCTGGAATTGCTTTCGATACTCAAAATAAAACATCAATTGGAGGTTTGCTGTGAGGAACCCTGTTTATCGGCCTCAGTGGATGATCGTTCTAACGAGCGTAGTCGTTGCCGGAATGTCGGTTGCGAGCGGCGAGACCGTCCCTGCGTTCTTCGCGGAGCAGTACCCTGCTCTTGCAGGCCAGAGGTTGTCTGCCTCGGGTGTTCCCGCGCTCCACGGTATTGTGGATTCAGGTCGTAATGCCGATCTTCGCTGGTCCGACTTTACTCCCTACAAAACAGAGGTCGCCAAACTTTACGAGACGAACGGTTATTCTTTGCTTTGGGTTCAGAACGGCCGCGTCCGTCCCCAGGGGCTGGCCGTGATCGAGCTCTTACAAAATGCGGACGCTAAAGGACTCGACCCCGAAGATTACGACGGCTCGCGATGGCAGGGCCGCATCCTCAAGCTGGGGCAAAAGCCGTCTGAACAAGACTTTGTTTCGTTCGATACCGCGCTTACCGTCTCGGCGATGCGCTACATCCGTGCCATCCACTGTGGCCGCGTAAATCCGAAGGAATTCAAGTTTCAGCTCGATATGGGAGGGGAACCACTCCCGTTGGCGGAATTCATTCAGACCCAGGTCATGAATGCAGGCGATCCAGCCGCCGAAATCCAGAAGATAGAACCGCCCTTCTTGGGCTACCGGAAGCTGCTCGCGCTTTTACCGGTTTATGAAGGATACGCAAAGCAAGATGACGGAGAGAAGCTGCCAACGATCACGAAGATTGTGCGGCCCGGCCAAACCTACGCTGGCGTGGTGCGATTGGGGTGGTTTCTTCAAATCATCCGCGACATTCCTGCAGGCGCACAACTGAATCCGGATGCGACCATCTATGACGGAGCTCTCGTCGAGGGCGTAAAGCATTACCAGGACAGACATGGGGAAACTCCCACCGGCAACCTTGACGCGCGCACGATCAACGAACTCAATACGCCTCCGGCGGCCCGCATTCGCCAGATCAAGTTGACGCTCGAACGGTGGCGCTGGCTTCCGCATTCCTTCTCGCAACCGCCCGTGGTTGTGAATCTTCCTGAGTATCGTGTACGCGCGATGAACCCGGATGGCACCGTCGCCTTCTACAAGAACGTCATCATTGGAAAAGCCTACGGCCACAAGTCTCCGATCTTTGAGAAAGAGATCCAATACGTGGTCTTCCGGCCCTACTGGGACGTGACTCCCAGCATTCAGCGGAGCGAAATCGTGTCACACATCCAGAAGGACCCGAACTACATCGCCAAGCATAATTTTGAAGTGGTCACGCCCAAAGGCGAGGTCGTAACCGACAATCAAGTGAGCTCGGAGGTTCTAGAAGGCATAAGATCGCTTCATCTGATGGTGCGGCAAAAGCCCGGCGAAACGAATTCTCTGGGCCTCGTGAAGATCATCTTCCCCAATCCGGAGAACGTGTACCTGCATGGCACAGATGCTCCGGAACTGTTCTCGCAGGACGTCCGCGATTTCAGCCACGGATGCATTCGGGTAGAGAAGCCTGCGGACCTCGTTGCTTGGGTGTTGCGAAACAATCCTGGCTGGGATTTGGAGCGGGTAAAGGCCACGATGAACGGCGAGAAAAACAATCTTCAGGTGAACCTCGTCACGCGAATTCCGGTTCTGATTGTCTACGGCACGGCTACCGTGAACGAGGAAAATCAGATTCGGTTTTTCGACGATATCTATGGTTATGACGCAGAACTCGAGAAAGCGTTGGCCGCCGGTTATCCCTATGCCTGGTAGGCGCCTTAAACAAGGCGCCGAGCAAACCGCATCTACCATAGAGTGGGTTTAATGTGGCAATACATTTTGAATGGGAGTGAAGCAACATCGGTGTCATCGCCGAGAAAAAGGAGCAAATCCGGCCTCTGTCGTTTGTCACTGATTCTCTTGTTTCTGCTGGCGCCGCTGCTCGGGCACGGCGCCACAGAATCTGCGTCCTCGGCCACACATGAGTACCGGCTCCGCTTCTATCACACTCACACGGGCGAGCGGCTGGATGTCGTCTATCGTCGCGGCGATCAATACATCCCCGAAGCGCTAGAGGAGCTCGACTATTATCTGCGCGACCACCGTACCGGAAATGTGCGTCATTTCGATCCGCGGCTCTTCGACCTTCTCTACGACCTGACCGCGTCGCTCGGCGATTCCGGCGGTGAAATCGATGTGATTTGCGGCTACCGTACGCCCTGGAGCAACGAATTCCTGCGCACGCGCAACCCACACACCGGCGTGGCGCAGCACAGCCTACATATGCAGGCCGAAGCGATCGACATTCGCCTACCTGGAATTCCGACGTTGGAGCTGCGTGACGCAGCCCTGCGCCTGCATAGCGGAGGAGTGGGGTACTATCGCAGCTCGGACTTCGTGCATGTCGACGTCGGGCGTGCGCGCCATTGGTAGTTGCTACTTAACGCTCCAATAAAAGAGAGCAGTGGCAGCATCACACGGATCCGTTCTTCGCGAGCCTGCGTGCCAGCCCTGAGTTCCCTGGGATTCGCTCCTCTGCGATCGCATGCCAGAACAATTTCCTGGCACAGCGCGTCCCGCCGCAGTGATGCTCGGTCCTGCAAACGCCTCCTTAAAAGGCGCCCTCTTTGATTGCCTCTCCAGCGTCGTTCGTTGGCAACGGAAGGCCGGCGATGTCGATGAGATCGGTTTCGACACCCGTCTGCTTCGAGACTTCTCTCGTGATGCCAGGCCCAAACTCGCGAGTCGCTTCGTGAGTCGAAACATTCCCGAGGCTAGATCGTGAACGTGCGCGAGACTGCCCGGTCCCAGCGTTTTGTACTTCATTTACTTGTACTTGGTTTTTTGGTCGCCAGCAGTCTCCTCCTCCTGCAGCTCTTCAGCCTTTCGCCAACTGGAATCGGGGTTGTATTCCTTCATAGCTTGGGCGCGAACATCCGTCTTCTTGCCAAGGTCCTTTTCGTAAACTACTCCATCCTGGTTGACGACGAATGTCATCACCCCGGATGATCTGTATTCCGCTGGATAGGCGACGAAGGCGAACCCTCCTGTCACTTTCCCGTTTACGATGTAGTTTTTCGCTCCGCCGGGAGCATTTTTTCCCTGACGCGTCAGGATGTGGTAATAGTAGCCGCGGAAGGGAGTCGGAGCGCCGTTCTGGGTTTTGAAATCTCCATCAGCAAAGGCCTGTGCCACCAGCGGGCCCACGGGGCTCTGGGGTTCGCCATCCACAGCTTTCCAATAAAGGCCATTGCGCTGCCCTTCATCAGTGAAGATTTTCTGAGCGTACTCGTTACGGGTCGAGTAGTATTCTTTCTGCGCCGCCCCCAATTCCTGGCAAACACGAATGGTCGACATCTCATTGCGGCCAATTCGCCTGTACAAGATTTCTTGCTTGCCCGCTTCGGTATCGAAATACCACGTGTTCCCTTTGTTCACCAGGGGTATGGGGGTGGGCCAATTCTCCGCGCCGATATATAACGTAGTGGTTCCATCTGGTTCTTTCACCAGACGGTGCATTTCCTGATATCGGTGTACGAAATTAGCGCGGCTCTGGGTGTCCTCGGCTTCGTCACCCGACGCGACGATTTGCTTTCCTTCTGGTCCTAGGATATCGAGCATCGCTTTCTCGTCGTTACTCTGCGCTGCCGTGACCAGTGCGTTGCTTGCCTCTTCCGGCGACGAAAACGTTCTCTGACCCTGTTGCTGCGCCATGGAACACATGGTGAAGGACTCCATCAAAAGGATAGCCACCACGGCTAATTTAGGAAGATGGGCCCAATGAGCTTTGTCGTTCGGTCTCGTTCGCCACATATGGCTCCCCCTTTTTCTGAATTTCATGATTTATTCGGAAAATAACGAAACTTCGTTCACCGATGCCCGCCGCCGCCGCCGCGAGATCCTCCCCCGCCACGCGCTCCGCCACCAAAGCTGGAACTTCCGCGAGATGAAAAGCTCCTGACCTGTCCACCACGGTCGTAGCCGCTGAAGGCCCCTGAGCGGACGCCGCTCTGACCGCGGGGTTCAGTGTATCCCCGAGCAGCCTGGGTGTTTCCGTTGAATGGCCTGGGGGTCGCGCCGGGACGGTTGTAAACTCCGCCGCGGCCGCTAATGTTGCCGCGGGATTGAACTCCGCCACGTCCCGCGTAGCCTCCGCCGCGTCCGGCGCGGTAGAAATTGCTTCGGTTGTAAAACGTCCTGCTCCGGGAGTAGTACCTGTTGTGGTTGTAGATTGCGTAATGATTATGCCAATCGAATCCCCAATGGCCCCAGCCCCATCCAAAACCGCCGAACCAGCCAATTCCAAAGCCGATGCCGAACGAGAGGTACGGACCACCAAACCAAATTCCGGGGTATGGGTACCATCCTGGCCACGCCACGATCGGACCTCCATAAACCAACCAGGGATCATAGGCGGGGACATAAACCACCTCGGGGTTAGCGGGTTGAATGACGACGGTTGAGCCTTGCGTGGTTACGGTTTGCTGCGGAGTGGACTTCAGGTTACCAGCTTGTTCTGCCCGTTGGCGCATCACCTGTACAGCATCCATCACATCCTGTTGCTGGTTGTAGTAGGCATCGCCCAGAGATGAAGTCCAGGAGAGATTCTTGTCCATATTTCCAAGGACGGATGGAAAGGCCGTGAGCGCCTTGACACTTGGGTCCCAGGGTTGTTGATCCACAGCTTGAGCCAGAGCGTCGCTTTTCAGATCGGAGTGCGCTTGCACCCATCTGTCGGCCTCGACGACCTGCTCAGGAAATGTAGACGCCGCCAGGATCTGCGCCACGAGTGAATCCGGATATAGAGCAATCGGCGCTACCAACTGCTGCAACTGCTCTGGAGTCTGTTGAGTGTATGTGGGCGTCTGCGCCGGAGCCCGCCCAGCCTGCGCTGGACCCTGTGTGTCTTGCGGCGGAGCCTGCGCGTCTTGATAGGCCATCGGGTTCTGAGGCCAAGCCGCGACCAACAAGGCAAACGGCAGCAGGGAAGCCAAGTTCTCCTTGCCTAATAGAGTCCTCCAGCGCCCTGCAGCAAGCTCGAAAATGTTCACGTTCCTGAACCTCCTCCGCACCTGCATCGCTTGAGGCCTCCGATGTAAGTTAGAGATGAGCAACACCATATTATAGGTCCTCACCATTGTAGGTCCTCACCGAGTCTCCGTCTTGGTATCGTCAACGCCGTTTGCGACACAACCTCCGCAAGAAACGACGATTCCATCGTTCGATGGGCTGGGTCTTCCAGCGCTGGGCGTGCGGATTGAAAATCCTTCCTCTGCGCTTGGGGCATGATCGCTTGCAACGTGTTCTGCGCTCGCGCGCCCTTCCGGGCGGATGACGGGCACGTGGGAATTTATCGGTTTGTCTGTCGGATGATCACAAACCGATGATATGGCGAAAGCAACCTGACTTTGTCCGATTCGATGGAAAGTTAAGGAGCGATTTGTTCCCTTTGCTTCTCAATTGAGGCAAGATCAGCCAAAAGAGAAGTTCTTATTTTCATTGATCGTCGTTCTCCGCCTGCGACTCTGCTGACGTAGGTGGCATGAACCCCGTTCCTGCGTGCAATGCGAGCATACAGGCCCTCATGAAGTCGATGCAGTTTTAGCAGATGACCTCGCTGCGTGGTCGGGGACTTTGGGGCGCGAGTGGCAGGGAATGGTTGCGCCGGCCGCTTTCGGATATACATTATCCTTCTTGGACTCAGCAATCCGACATGGGCGGTTGAACGCTTTCGCGTAGAAGAAGGGGAAACGGTGCTTATTGAGGATCCCTCCGGCACAACTAGGCGGGTAAACGCAATCGCTGCCCACTCAATCCGGCCGCTCCGAGCACGTTCGGCATGCACCGATTGAATCGCTGCTTCCAGTTGAAAACGTCCTGAACTTCCATGTTTGGAGGCCTCTGCGAGATGGCGTTCCGCCTCCTCTATTAAGGAGAGCGACCACTGTTTCGGATCCTGCTCGGAAAGTGGAACGTAACGACCATCTCTATCGCGGCGGGCGGTGCGTCGTGCTTCACAGTGGAGCATGAGGGCCAACAGTCCTTCGACCTCAGCCTCGCCTGGCATCAGGTGAAGGAGCATTCGTGCGAGCCAAATTGCTTCGTCAGCCAGATCCCTTCCCCTTGGTCAGCTCCCACCATATCGTCCCAACCAATACCAAAGGCCGCGTAAATCGCCTCCAGTACAGCATCAAGCCGTTGCGGCAAATCACGCTGGTCCGGAATCTTGAACTGGATACCGCCATCGCGGATCTTTGTCTTCGCGCGCACCAGGCGTCGCCCCATCGTCTTCGGTGCAATAAGAAAGGCTCCGGCAATGCGTGCCGCATCCAAGCCCAAAACAGTCTGCAGCATGAGGGCGTGTGCATGTTGGGATCGATTGCCGGGTGTGCACACACGAAGAGCAACTTCAGGCGTTCGTCCGGAAAATGGGTCGAGAGAGTAATCTCCATAGTGTTTTCCTTCATGAGTTGAAGAGTAGGCTCGCTCGCGGAGACCACACGCTGATGACGAGCGACATCGATAACCGAGTGGCGCGCTGTCGTCAGTAGCGACGCCTCAGGACCTTGGGGAACGCCGTCCCGGGGCCACGCGGTGAGCGCCTTGAGCAAAGCTTCGCTCAGCGCATCTTCGGCTGCGGCAAGGTCGTGAGTATTTACGGAAAGATAGGCTACCAAGCGACCGTATGACTCGCGTGCCACCCGCTCGATCGCGCGGTGAGCAAACTCTTTGCAGATTTGACTCATTCCACGATCCGGCGCTTGAGTTCAGGCGCGAGTGGGCGCACTTCCACTACACCATAGGATGCTGCCGGGCACCGTGCTGCCCACTCCAAGGCTGCGTCAAGCGACGGCAGCTCCAGGATCGTGAATCCTCCCAGCTGTTCTTTGGCCTCCACATAGGGACCATCCTGCACGCCCCGCTTTCCATCCTTGATTCTGACCGTGGTTCCTGTCTCCGGCACTTCCAGCGGATCTCCCCCAACATAGACGCCTGCCTCGACCAGAGCCTTGTAGTAGGCGCGCCATGCGCCGGTGTACGGATTGCTCCCATCGCTCCTCCGCGAGGCGAAAGCCTCTGGATTTTCGTAGATCAACAATGCGAATTGCATCAGAGTCTCCTTCTGGAAGACAGTTTTGCATATGCCCGAACGTATGACGTGCAGGAAGCCGACATTTCGACAAGCCCATCATGAAGGATCTGTCGATGGTTGCGTTTGGTCGGCAAGCGGGAGGTTAGCCCAAACGACGCGTGGGTGAACTCTAATCCGCCTCGGGCATAAGTCACTGGACGTGACGCTTGCCTACCTAAAAGGCAAGGACGCCGAGTCGCAGGAAGCTCAAGAGCACGCTAACAGCAGCCTGGCGCTGTACGCATAAAAGCTAATAACATCACCGCGGGGGATAGTGGGCTGACCGAGCCGAGATCTCCCGTTCTCGTCGCCCGACACTTTTCGAGTTGCCCGTCATCCGTCGTCTTAGCCATTCACGGCGTGTTCACACCGGTACTAGCGAAACACTCGAAGTCGTTCTCACGCAATATAAAAAGGCGCCCACTTTTGCGGTAGGTTGAGATCGTTCGCATCGCCAACCTAGCGAAAGGAGAAGCGCCTTTACGCCTTTATGAGACGCAAATGGGTCGGAGCGCATGCATCTGGTTCTGTTGACTCTGAGAAACGCGACGATGTCTTGCCTTCTGTTCACAAACTCCGAGCTGTCTCTCCAGTGTGACTCAAACCATGAACTCCAGCCCATCTCGTGACAGCGGTCAGGCGCGCGGATTGCGAAATATTGCTACGGACCACGCCTTCAGCGGAGGGAAATCACGGTTAGACGTATTGTGGTACGTAAACGGAATCCAATTTTTTGATAAACCACTTTTGCGCCATTCTCAGACTTGACGTGAAGAAAAGGAGTCTTTCCCGCCGCCAGGATCTGAGCGGCGAGAAACGACGTCAGATCCCGCGCATATCCGCGGCCGCGAAATTCGGGATGAGTGCACACCGCACTGATTTCCGCGAATTCGGTGGATCGTAATCGCTCGCCGGCCATTGCGGCCAACCGCCCATCGCTCGCGCGTATACCAAAGTAGCTTCCCATCTGGATTGTTTGCGGCAAAAACGGGCCTGGCTCGGTGGCAGCGGTGAGTTCTAGCATTTCGGGAACGTCGGTGGCCCCGAGTGGAAGCGGCGCCACGGGCGGGGTGGGCAGCGAGGCCTCGCAAATCATCTGGTCGATCCACCGAGAGCGGTCGACTTGCCAGTCAGGGGGCACGTTGAGGGGACTGGCGGTAAATAGCGCGACGTGCTCGCCGGGACTGACCAGCCGTTGTAAATCGGCGAATGCGTCACTCGTGGGACGAAGCAAAGCCGCCAGCGGTGAAACATCCGACGGATATCGTCGCGCGAGGCCGTGTGAGCGGGCGAGAAGGCGGTGTTCCGTTGTCAGCGCGAACCAGATCGGGTTGTCGAGAGACTCTAACATCCATTGCTCATGATCGTCTTTCACCGGGTCAATGTCTCAAAGTCCCGTTGGTGTCTAGCAGAACAAGAACGCCAGAACTTTTTTTGGATTCGACACAAGAAACTGCGGGTTCGCGATTAGCACGACCGCCGAAAGTGTGAGTAAACCGGGAATCAGTTTCACTGAATTCATACAACTCCCTCAGGTGATGAATTCCTGGCCCGCCTACGTCCGTGAGAGCGGTTTACCTTCAAGTTCGCGTTCGGCCTGGAGCCAATCGTCCAACTGACGGGCCCGGCTGTTCACCGCGTTCGAGATAAATTTCGTATGCGCGAAGTCTAATTTCCTCGGCACTCGCCACGTTCCCCACGCAGATCTATGCAATGACGCGAAAGGAGTCACGGAAATGCTCCATGAGAGGCGCGAGCGTCGAGTGATCGCAAGCCCATCCGTGCACAAGTAGCATGGATTTTGGGCGGCGACCAGATTCCCAATAGCCAAGTCTGGCGCCGTTTATACTTGCAATATTCATATGCCAATCTTTTCTCGCCTCAACCCAGCCACTCAATGAGGAACTGGTTCAGCCGGTCGGGCACGTCCAATGGAATCCAGTGGCTCGCGTCATCAATTTGCTCGTAGCGCCACCGTGCTTTCACGAATTGTCCCGACATCTTCATGCGTTCACCGTCGAGATAGTGATCGTTTGAGGACCAGATGCCGAGAGTTGGAGCTTCCACGGGCGGCAGTTTGGGAGGCGACCCCGGCAGGCGCGGCGCGAGGTTCGCGCGGTACCAGTTGAGCGATGCCTTTAGAGCATCTGGTTGGGACAGATCCGAGATGTAACGGTCGATATCACCATTGCTTCGGAGGATCTCCCGGAACAGCGCCCAGTTGTCGCGCTGCAGCCACGCCTCCGCAATTCCCTCGAACTGGAAAAACAGCTGGTACCAGGCCATCTCCCGCTGTCGCAACGTATATGGCGCAAGTGGATGTGGCACCGAAAGAACGACAAGCCTGCGAACGCGATTCGGGTGGGCAGTAGCCGTCCGCCATGCCACAGAGGCTCCCCAGTCGTGAGCAACAATGTCCGCTGCGTCGAGACTGAGCGCGTCGAGAATGCCGACTAGATCGGCGACCGCGTTCTGCAGAGAATATGCGGCCACTCCTTCGGGGCGATTGGATCGCCCGAAGCCACGCTGGTCCGGCGCGATGGCGCGGAAGCCATTCGCGACAAGGATTGGAATCTGGTTGCGCCAGAGATATGAAGAGTCCGGCCACCCATGTAGCAAGAGCACCGGCTTACCGCTGCCGTGGTCTTCTACATAAAGGGAAACGCCGTCTCGCGAAATATGATGCTCCGTATATCGAGGCGTCGATGGACTTGTTGGAACCAGCAGACTTTCGCGTTCAGGACCCTCGCCAAACGTTGTCTTTGTCAGGTGCTCTGCCAGCAACGGCGCCCGATCGAGTTGGGTTTCGTTCCTCGATACTTTCGTGTCTGCCATTAGCTGCCGATGAGGATTCATTAAGAGTATTGCATAAGAAAAACCATTCGTTGCAAAAAGGCAAAACTCGAAAACCAACACGCAGGCGGCTGGGGCACGAGTCACTGGACGTGACGCTCGCATACCTCAAAGGCAAGGATGCTGAGTCGGAAGAAGCACAAGAACACGCCAATAGCAGCAGT
>CAVOII010000004.1:0-944113 GCA_963696025.1 uncultured Acidobacteriota bacterium | reverse complement strand
ACCCCATCAATGAGCTCTATAAAAAGGGATGTCAAGAAAAAAAGCTCCGCCTCGACCGGAAGGCGAGATTTTTTCTCGAGATCCAGCCCACTGTAGTTTCGCAACCGTGGAGAAGTTTGGCTGGTTGTCCATTCTCGTAGGGGTTTCTTTGCTGATGGTGGCAATGCCATCGAGTTCGAAAGAGCGGCAAGCGCTGTCGTGAGTCTCGACCGCGAAACCGCTGTAGGCCCAGAGCTGCCGCTTGCTACGGAAACGCTGGGGTGTCTGCAGCCATGCAACCAGCAAGGTAGCCTGAATCGGACCGATGGAAGGAATCTGACGAAGTAACTTCACCCCAGGATGCTGCTAACTCTCCCGCAGGAGCTCACCTCGTGCTTGCAGACGCAGGGGCTGCAGACTATCGAGTTGCTGGTATAAATGCTCGGCTCGAACCCGAACTCCTGGTTCCCCGAGCTTGGCCAGCCACTCGGCGCGATGACGGGGAGCATAGACGCCGGCGCCACTGCAGGGAATGGCCCAGCTACGGTACAGGGCTTTGATCCGATTCATCACGCGGGTCACATCTTTGGTGATCGTCAGATAGCTCCGGGCCAACTCTTTTAAGGCGCGTATTCCATGCTCTTCGTGGTACACCGGCTTGAGTTGGTTGGTGCGTAACCACTCGGCCAGCTTTTGCGCGTCGATCCGGTCACTCTTGTTGCCCTCTTTTAACAGAGCCGCCTTTCGCGGATCGCAAACTACCAGCCGGCTGACATGGGGTTTCAGGAGATGGTGTAGCCAGGCAGCCGAGGTTCCTTCCTCGAAGGTCAGGGACAGAGTCCCGTGTAACCCTTGGATGAACTCAACCATCGTGTCCGCTTTGGTCTCCAGCAGGCATTCCATGAGCAGCTTGCCATGAGCATCCATCACGGCAGCGGAAATAGTGGCCTGATGAACGTCCATGCCGATATACTTTTCCTGATTCATAAAGGCGCTCCTTTTCGCTAGGTTGGCGATCCGAACACTCACAACCCATCGCAAAAGTGGGCGCCTTTTTATATTGCGTGCTATCGCCTTCTATGAGAAGGTCATAAAAGTCAAGGCCGACGTGGCGGCCTTCCTTATTAATTGCTTTCCATCTGCATAACCCCTCCGGTGGTGACTTGGGGAGCTGTCAAGGGCGTCCCGCAGGGGACGTTCGCCTGGACCCTTAACAGCTCTGCACGTCGGTTCATCCTTAGTGGATTCGGTGTTCAGTTCGTATTGGCCGCTTCCGAACTGCTTTCCTCGAATCATTTCCGTTCGTTCGCAGAAGTAAGTTGATCGGGCGCTTCGCACCTTTGCGTTTCTCAAAGTCTTGCCTGCAACCACCACTCCTACCCGGCTTCTATCCGCACTCTCAAGGGGCCACATGGCGGCCCGGTGCACGTTGGGGTTCGATCTTAACCCAGACCCTATCACAAAAGTGATGGGGCCTGGGTTGTTGGGTGCTGCCATCTGATTGGCGATCTCGATGGATCTGGCGATAGCCCGCAGTCACCCGAACAAGGCGAGTGGATCTCGTTGCTGCAAACCTTTCCCATAACGAATTGGCTTCCGCGTGATCAAACTATTCTTCTGCTCACTGGGGTTCTGTCTTTCAGCGATTGCATCATTTAACTTCTATGGAATATTGTTGGGCCCGGCTTATGCAGCCGCCGTTTGTGCTGTCCCAGCCTGGCGGAGCGGTTCATAGACGTCCCCCGTCACCCACAGGCGATGGAGCAAAACGGCCAGCTTTCGGGCCACCGCCACCACCGCGCGCTTCTTGGCATTCTTTCCTCCGCGCTCGCACAATCGCAGTCCGTACCGCCTTAAGTCCGTGTCCGGTCCGAAGGCTCCCAACATGTATTGCGAACTCCCTACCAGCAACCGTCGTAACATTCGATCTCCTGCCTTACTGATTCCTGACTGGGGTTGACTGTCCCCTGAATCCTCCTGCTTCGGCACCAGCCCCAGATACGGCCCCACCTCGCGACTGCTGGCAAATCGTTGCGGATTCTCCAGGGTCAATACGTAGGCCAGCGAGGTGATCGGCCCCACACCCTTTACTTGTCGCAGCAATGTCGTGTGCCCATACTTCTTCCGGCCCAACTCTTCAATGTTCTCGTCATACCTCGCAATGCAATCATTCACCGTCTCTACCAACTGCACCAACGGCAGCAGTGCTTCCCGTACCTCGACCGGAATCGCATCCTTTACCTTTTGTCCAAAGCTCGGACTCGAACACCGCGGCAGTCGTGTGCCCATACTTTTCACCAGCCCTCGCGCGGTGTTGATCAACTCCGTCCGCACCGACACCAATGCGTCCCGGGCTCGCAGCACCACCAGGTCCTGGCGCACTTCCCGACTGCGATGCCGAATCGGGTACAACGACTGCGGATCGACCCGCCCCAATCGTGCCAACTTGTTGGCATCGATGCGATCACTCTTGCGCTTGCGCCGCTTCGACCCCTCCATTAACCGCGGGTTGGCCACCAACACCTCGTGCCCCCACTCTGTGATCACGTCCTGCACCCAGGCCGAGTGAGTTCCCACTTCGATCACTACCCGCGCCGCCGTTAATGCCTGGAAAAACTCCCCAATATCTTCCTGCGTCGTCCGCAACTGTCCTTCGGCCAGCGTTTCTCCCTCCAAGCCCAAAATGCAGTACTGACTCCAGCGGTCTCCCAGATCCACTCCCACCGTCAGACGATCCCGATTGGGGCCAACCGTGTTCTCCCTGCGATCTTTCTTGCCGCTCACAGACACCGCCCGTACATCCAGGGCTCCTCTCCCGGTCAACTTCCCCAGTACCTCCGCCATCACTTCCTTCGCCTCTCGCTGCACCGGGCCCCGCGACTTCGTCCGCTTCAAGGTTGCTTCACTCCGCTGGCAAGACTTGCTATGCTTCTTCAAGGTCGATCTCCTTATTCTCTGATTGCACCTTTGAGTGCGTTGATCAACGGTAGCTTAACGCCATCCGTGATCGGGGATCGACCTTCTCATCTCATCTGTTTACAACGACTATCGCGATCTCCTGCCCGGCAAGCCGTTTCCGAACAAGCGGATAGCTTCCGGTTCCCAGTCATCCGCCCGGAATCGGCGGCAAGTGCCAACGGAGTTTCCAGCCCCCACAACGGGATTTGTCGGGCTGACACTCTCTTGCCTTGGCCTGTTCGCGTAGTGTGCAATCTTGACCAGACAACACATCTGGAAACTGTCTAGGATTGTTGTAACCACGAAGACCCATCGTGCCGCACTTCCGCCAACCTTGAGCCTTTGCGATTGAAAGAAAGGCGCTGGCCCACCCAGACCCTTAAAGGAAATCCCATGCGGGGCATAGTTCCCTCGCTATCGCACCTTTGTTCGATCCTGTTGATCAGCTTGTTGGTGCTTTCCACACACGTCGTGTGGGCGCAGAGAACGTCGACACTAGAGGAGAGCGCGGTCCAACTTCCTGATGCCCCATCACGGGTCTCAACGGTTTCGGAAGCCCAAACACATCTACATCTCACCTACAAAGAATTACCCGTGAGCTTCAAGCAAAATCAGAGCCAGACCGAGGGAACGGCTGAATTCTGGGGCGGAACCAAGTACTTCATCGGCAGCGCTCCGACCAAGTGGATGACGTTTGCCACCTTCGGCCACGTACATCATGAGATGATCCATGGCGCCAACGACTTGGAGTACTATGGCCACCACATCCCATGGGCTGGCTCCGTCATCCTGCGAATCGGTCAGCAGGCTAAAACTCACCCGCATATCACAAGTGTAGTCAAGACACTCCATCCACAATTCTGATTGTTCGCTTGTTCATCGCATACTAGTCTGAATGGTTTGGCGGATGGCCACTCTCGTCCGACCGGCAGTCTGCGCCTGTGCCGGTGGCCCCAGGTGAACCCAAGGGCGACCGTCTTTACTCCACAGCTTGCTAACCATTCCGCCAGACGGTACAAGTCTGCCGTAAAACACTCAAACCGGCGTACCGATTCCGGATCTCGGTCCGGCCGCACGGCAACGTAATGCGCGCTGTTCCCCACATCGATTCCTGCCGCATGCGGATGAACTACTTCCAGTCCAGGATTTTCCGATCGCAATCGCCGTGCCCAGTTTTTCCTCTCCTTCCGGTTCCGCCACAACTTGTTGCCTGCCGTCATCGCTACGCTCCTCGCTGAAAGATGGAATCCGGTTCGGGCCGGTGACGAAAGGTTTAGAAAATCTCCCCAACAGGGTCAAAGGGCCGTCGTATCGACTGCCCTTGCCACCATGCCAGCGATCGCCAGTACCGCAGCCATGCTTTTTACCGGGCACAAAGGCACCAGTGGGAAGTCGGCCTTAGCTCGCCGAACCGAATCCTCGCCAAGTCTCACAGACAGTGCGGCGCCGCGACAAGTTTCTGGCACCAGTGACTGCGCCCAAGGCGCGATCAACTGCTTTTTATAGAACTCATTGAGCGGGGTTATGAGCGCTGATCTACCGCGAGCCATCTCCGGACTCAACTTAAGCCGTTGTCAAAGCAGCGTGCAATGCGGACAGCGGGTTGCTTTGATCGCAACAGCAGAGAGGCAGAATGGGCAATCCCTCGTCATTGCGACGGCTGCCTTTTCTTCGTTTTTCAGACGATTCACCTGGCGAATAAGCATGAATACCACGAAAGCGACAATAAGGAAATCGGACAGGGCGTTGAAGAAGACGCCATAATTGATCGTGGCTGCACCCGCAGCTTTGGCTTCGGCGAGCGTGGAATATGCATGTCCAGAAAGGTTAATGAATTTGTTCGAGAAATCTGAGTGGCCTGTGAACAATCCGATCGGGGGCATCAAGACATCGGAGACGAAGGAACTCACCACTCTTCCGAAGGCCGCGCCAACGATGATGCCTACCGCCATGTCGAGCATGCTGCCGCGCATGGCAAACTCTCTGAATTCCGCGAGCAACCGGCCACGTTTGTTCCCCAGCAAGGCTTTCGGGCTGCCTAGGTGAGCCATTCCGAGATTGTCGAGAATGGGATCGTTTCCTGTGGCCATCACGCACCTCCGTATTACGCGACATGCTGCTCGGAGCCGCATGGCATGTCAAGTGATGGCCTTGTGCAACTAAACTTCGCAGGGCAGTCATTGATAGGATCGTGTTTGAAATTGCTTTGAATTAGGTCTACTTCAGCGCTTTTTCCAACAAAGATGCAGTGCTCAGGCCGCCCTTGGATTCCACAAACTTGGTGATCACCGGCAGAAACTTGCCTGCCATCTCTGGGGACAGTCCTAACTGGTGGAAAGCCTCCGCAACTTCGGCGGAGCGGCCGATGTTTCCAGGAAGGGAGCTTTCCAGGCTGGACAGCTCGGAGTGTTCGGCCGGAGCCGGAGCCGCCTTGAGCAAACGGTCCATGCCCGGCACGGCAGCCGACACTTTGCCGAATTCGTCTGCGCTCAGTCGGCTCTTAGCCAAGGCAAACAGTGCGCCCGCGCCACCACGAGCCTGCGGGCGCGTGATAGAAAGTTGTTTCGTCAACTGCCCGACCAGTTGCGAACTGGAGCCTGCTGTTGGCGCAACCGACGTCTGGGCCTCGATCTGCACCCCAGTCAGGACAAAGAGGCCGCACAGCCAAACCGCACCACGCTTGGTTAGCAATCGATGCGTTCTGGATATCATTTCGTCCACCCCTAATGCCACAAAACAGCACCGCAGTTACAGGCCCGGCACTGATCATACACCTGTCCCGCTGTTCGCGGCTCTTGTGTTGCGCGTCAGGGCTCGTTCGAGAGGGTTAACCCGCCGACCGTGGCACTTGCCGATCACTGTCGTAACATCGCCATAGCACAAGTTTGCGCTTTCCTTTCGCCTGTCTAGCGAACAAAAGGCGCAAAGTTGCGCTAACGCACGATTATCTACTTGACAAAAGTAGCGCCCCGCGCTAACATCCATAGACATGGCGCTAAGTCCTACTTCCTCTCTTTGGTTTGGCAGCAGAAGCGGATGCCCTCAACTGACGCCGAAGGTCCCGTTTTATGCTTGCCAGTAGTTTCCGCGTCGGCACCCGTTGTAGAGGGGACTTCGGCGGTTGTTTGTCTGTCATGGTTTCATTCCTACGAACTCAAGACGAATGTTAGTGACGTTGCGATTAGCCAAGTCGAAGATCGCGCTACGGAGCTGCTTTGTGGACTCCCAGTCTGCCGTCTTCGGATCAAACAGCGGCTCTCTGCAAAGCGGACAGGCTCCGGGGATTGGATCGGTAGATGCGAAAGAAACGACCAATCTTGCGGCACATTTCTTGTTATCGCACATGATCTCCAAACCACGCATATCTGCCATCTGCACCAAGTGCCGAGTTTCAGAAGTCATTGAGTATCCTTATGACGCTACCTGATGTTACAGAACGTTTCTCTACTGATGATAAATGCCGTGAGCTGCTCGAACGCTTGCGCTGGCCAGAAGGCCCCGAGTGTCCACGTTGCAAGGGGCGCGACATTGTTCGGCTTGTGACTGCCGCCAAACTGTTGTACTGCAATGAATGCGCTTACCAGTTCACAGTTACCGCTGGCACAATCTTCCACGATTCGCATCTGCCACTTAGTAAGTGGTTCATGGTCACCCTGCTTCTCTGCGAAGCACGCAAGGGCATCAGCGCGAATCAGATCAAGCGTACCGTGGGCATGAGCTACAAAACCGCTTGGTATCTCTGCCATCGAATTCGGGCTGCCATGAAAGCGGCCGATACTTCCATGCTGTCTGGTACTGTCGAAATGGACGAAACCTACGTGGGAGGCAAGAAACGCACCGGTCGAGGATGGAACACTCCCGACAACAACAAAGAAATTGTGATCGGTATCCGGCAGCGGGGAGGAGAACTCCGTTTCTTTCATGCCAGCGATGCTAAATCTGGCACGCTGGCAAAGTATATTCAGGAAAACGTGAGTACTGATGTTGAGGTTATGGTCACAGACGAAATGCCTGCCTATCCCAAAGCGATGATCGGCGCTGGCGTTCATGGCTCCAAACATAAGACCATTCGTCACCGTGACAAAGTTTATGTTGCTGGCGACATTCATACCAACACCGTCGAATCCGCATTCTCCCTGCTTAAGCGCGGCATCATTGGATCGTGGCACAAGATTAGCGCGAAGCATCTCCCGGCCTACTTGGACGAGATGACTTTCCGCTTCAACCGCCGTAAGAACACTAATCTCTTCTTGGACACTCTGCGTCATATGGTTACCGCGCCTGTTTTGACTTTCGAGAAGCTGACTGCGTAAGGGAAAGCTTAAACATCTCCATTGAGCCCCGATCAATAGCTTCCTGATCTTTAGTAAGCTGTACGATTTCTGCAGCACATCGCAATGCCTCAATTGATATACGGAAACCACGT
Organism: uncultured Acidobacteriota bacterium; assembly: GCA_963696025.1. Taxonomy (GTDB): domain Bacteria; phylum Acidobacteriota; class Terriglobia; order Terriglobales; family Acidobacteriaceae; genus JABCYV01. Next base: position 936,750 of record CAVOII010000004.1, on the reverse strand, counting down.
TTCTGATTGTTCCAAACTGTCCTGATGGCATCAATCTTTTCGTCAGGGACATCAATGGCAACAGGCTCCTCCGACGTGTCTTCAGTGCGCCTCTTTCTAAGCAACCATAAATCCGTTTTCCTGCCGACTCCCCTACCTTCCGCAGAGAACTTAGCGACTAGGATCGAATAGATTGTGCTTTGAAGCGTGGAACGAACGCCGTGCTTTAACTTCAACAGGGTCGAGAGCGCTATATCCCTGCCGCATCCAATCGCGCAGTGGCCATCTTTTGAATGTGAACTGTCACCTTGCTTCTCTATTACATAAAGCATTATTGATAGCGGCGATTTACCCCAACCGATCACGAGCATCTCATCGGAATAATTCTTTTTCACGTCAGCGTAGATTGCTGCCGCAAGCCTCGAATGTATGTCTTTGTAAAATGCCTTCTTACCCTTTCGCGTGAACTCTTCCATGTCCATGTTGTACATGGAGAGATTGCGGATAGCGCTCCAATTAGCTACTCGTTGGTTAAAAGCACGTCGAATTGTCTTTTGGATGTTCTGACGGGAAAACGGATCGCCCTTGGATGGCTCCGCTAGTTGTTGCCTAACTTCCTCCACAATTAGCTCGGTGCTACTGAGCACACCGGCGAACATGAAGAGCCAATCTCCGAACCATTGGTACTTCGGTGCACCAACGTCCGCGCTCAAGTTCCCATAGGAGAGCATTCCATCACTTGCCATGGCTGCGTACTTGCCGTTGTCAGACGCACCGCATAGGCAAAGCGTCACCGTGTCCCCCGTTGGCCGCCTTTCCCGTCTTTTGCCGAACTCTATCAGCTTCGCTGACGAAGGCAGTCGAGAGAAGCCTTTCGGCGTCATCGCGCACCACCGCTAGGCCGCGATGACGCCTCCGAGTCTTCATCTGAATCCCCACTATCCCCCGCTCCTTGTACTTTGGTCAAGTAAATAATCGTGCGCTAACGCTGGTTACAACAATTGACCAAAAGCGCGACGAAACCAGTCCACGGCGTATATCGCTTTTTCTGCTATTGGAGCTTCGCGTACTCGGCTTTCGCTTCTTTCAGGATGGGAATATCGGGATCGGCGTCCTTCCAGAGGGTGAGGAAGTCCTGGTAGGCGGCTTTGGCTTTCGCGGTGTCACCAGAGAGGGCATAAGCGCGGGCGAGGCCGAGATGGGCTAGCGCACCCAACGGAAAGTTGATGACAATGCCGCGGTGGTTGAGAAACTTCTGGAACTCGGCGGCTGCGGCGGTACCGTTATGTGCCATCAATTGAGCTTGGCCTCGGATGTAGGCGGGATACATCGTCCCCAACTGCAATTGTGGCGGCTGGCCCAGTTCGTAAGGTGCAGCAGCCTCCAGAAAAACCAAAGCTTGAGTGGAATCGTTGGCATTCAGTTCCATGGCTGCCTTGATGGCTGGTAGCCAGTAGACCTTCAGCACCGTTTGCGACGGGTAGGTCTTTTCGAGCTCTTCTACTATTGCCTCTGCACGAGCAGTTTCGCCAATCCGTGCTAGCGTCAAAGCCGCCAATAGTTTCACATCTCGGCCCGGCGCCAGCGTTAATGCCGACGCGACTCCCTGCTTCGCGGCTGCGGTGTTGCCGAACTCCGCTTCACGCAATGTAGCATTCACCTGCCACAGCGCAGCAGCCTCTTTTGAGTCGGCACGAACGGCCGCATCCACCGCACGCCGGGAGAAGTCCCGTGCTTTCCCTAGCCGCCCAGAGTATGCCTCGGTATCAGATTGGAACGAGAGCAGGAGGTCTTCGGTTCCGGGCTTACCAGCGGCCCAATCCACCTGCCGCTCCATTTCCGCGAGGTCACCCTTGAGGAAAGCTAGGTAGTAAATGTCTTGGTGCAGGTAATCACCATACAGGTTGCGCCCCTGCGCCTGCTCTATCGCTTTCTTGGCGTCATCCAGTCGGTTAAGGGCAAGGAAATATTGTGCGAGGTTGGCATAAGCAACTACGCTCGGCTCCAGATGCAAACCCTCTTGAGTTGCAGTCACCCCCTTCTCGTACTGGCCAAGCTGGGCGTAAATGCTCCCCAAGTTGTTGGGAGGCACAGAGTCCTGCGGGTAGCTCTTGGCCCACAATTCGTAGACTTGGCTGGCCTGCTCTAGCTCCCCGGTGACGTAGTCGTAGTACAAGGAAGCGATGCGATATTTTTCCCGTTCGCTAACCTTATCGCGCAGATCGTAGGCCTTCTTGATACTTTCAGCAGCCAGACTGGCCTGTCCGAGATTGCTGTATGCAACCCCTAGGCCGGCGTAGGCTACGGCGAAATTGGGATCGAGTTCGAGGGCACGCTTCATGAAGGGGATGGCTTCGGCGTCGCCCTTCGTACGCCCGGTCGTAATGCCCATGCTGAAGGCTTTCAGTGCCTCCAGCGACGCTGTCGTCGCCTCGACCGGAACATCGAATTTCTGGATCGAGGCAAGCGATTCGCCCAGTTTGGCCCGCAGGCTCGCCACCGCCTTGCCCAGTGCTTTCAGCACGTCTTGCTTGGTCGCCGCCTCTTCCTGTTCCTTAGCCAGCGTATCCCCGCTGTTGCAAGCGACAGCATCTACGCCAATCACGTACTGACCGCCTAGGTTCGAAATTGATCCCAATACGATTGACTTACTGCCCGTCCGCACACAAAGTTCTCTGGCTACCTCCTGGGTGATGCGGTCGCTGGGTTGGCGGCCCATGAGGCGCAGGGTTTCTCCTACCTTGCGATCAGAAAGAATGTTGATGAACGGGGACTGTCCCAAATCGACCGCCAGAGCCTGTTTGAGCGTACCGTCAAACACAGGATCGCCCGTCGTGTTGTCGAAGTCGGCCAAAACGACGGTATCCTTCTCCGTGAGCGTCGTTGCCGGGCGAGAGCGGAAGTAATAGCCGCCCCCGACGATGGCGCCAATTAGCAGGACAACTGGGCCCACAATCTTCCAGCGGCTCCGGGGTTGCTCGGTGGCGGTCGGTTGCACCGAAGATGACACTTTCTTCTGTCTCCCAGTCGAAGCATGGGCGGCTGTTCCTACCTCGGGTGCTTCCGCTACCTCGATTGCAATGGGTGCCGCGGTTCGGCCCGACTCCGTTTCCCGCTTGAGCCGCTTCAGATCGGTACGAATGTCGGAGGCGTGTTGGTAGCGCAAGTCCCGATCTTTCTCCAGCGCCTTGTTGATTACATCTTCCAGCTTGGCTGGAAGTTCGGGATTGAGCCGCACCGGCGCCACCGGAGACTTGTGCAGAATTGAATCGAACAGGACGGCTGTGGTCTCGCCGCGAAATGGAACTTTGCCTGTTGCCATCTCGTACAGCACGGCACCGAAGGAGAATAGATCTGTGCGGTTGTCAAGTTCTTTGCCGCGCGCCTGCTCGGGAGACATATAAGCAGCCGTGCCGACCGCCATACCTGGGCTCGTGAGGTGTTCTTCGACCGCACCAGTCTGCGTCACGTCGCTGGAGGGAGCGGCGGCAGTGATGCCCATTTTGGCCAGACCAAAATCCAGAATCTTGGCGTGGCTGCGGTCGGTCACAAATATGTTTGCGGGCTTAATGTCGCGATGGACGATACCCTTGGCGTGGGCTGCGTCGAGCGCATCTGCGATCTCGATGGAGAGGGTCAGCAGCGTCTCCAGCTCCATCGGACGGTTGCCAATCATGTGCTTGAGCGTCTGGCCATCTAGAAACTCCATGGCGATGAAGGCCTGGCCCTTCTCTTCGCCAATGTCATAAATGGTGCAAATATTGGGATGGTTCAGGGCGGAAGCTGCCTTAGCCTCACGCCGGAAACGCTCCAAGGCCTGACGGTCCTGGGCCACATCTTCGGGCAGGAACTTCAGAGCCACAAAGCGATCGAGTCGGGTGTCCTCGGCCTTGTACACAACACCCATCCCCCCGCCACCCAGCTTCTCGACGATGCGGTAGTGCGAGATGGTTTGGCCGATCACTGGCGCGAATCTTACGTCCGTGACAGGGGCAAGTCAATGAAAGCCGTGGAGTTGGCGGTGTCTCAAAAGAATTGTTGACGTAACATCGCCATTTGACTCATCTTTCCCCGCAGCCGGGAATTTGAAGTGAGAACGCCTGTTCTCGACAGTTCGCAAAAGTTGCGTTGGGTGTACACTTTACGGCTCTCGATAAGAGCAAATCGAAGTCCCGTTGTAAGAACGGAGGATCACAACTATGAATCAGAAACTGGGGTTGGGTCTTGGAAGCCTCTTAGTGCTCGCCGTTGCTGCCACCATCGGGTCCGCGCCAGCCAGCGCGCAAACTATGGAGGTGAAAGAGAAGTCGCCGATGTATACGTACGTCGGCTATTGGAATATTCCCCGGGGACAGTGGGGCGAGATGGCAAAGTACGACGCCGCAGACGAGAAGCTGATGGAAAAAGCCTTCGCCAGTGGCACGATCGTGGCTTATGGGAATGACATAAACCTGGTTCACGAGCCGGACGGTGCCACTCACGATGGTTGGTGGTCCGCGATGTCCTTGGCGGGAGTGCTCAACGTGCTGGAGCAGGCCTACAGTTCGGGTTCGGCCACTACTCCCGTGTTGAGCACGGCGACGAAACACTGGGACAACGTTTTAGTTAGCCGGTATTACAACTGGCATTCCGGGTCGTGGAAGGGAGTCTACACACATGCCGCGACGTACACCCTGAAGAAAGATGTGCCGGGAGATGCGGTGGAGACGGTGACCAAGGCCTTGATCGCCCCACTCCTGGAGAAGATGCTGGCTGACGGCGCGATTCATGAGTGGGAGGTCGACACCGAGGCGATCCACACGACGAATCCGAACACGTTTTTCGTTTTCTACATCGCGGCAAACGCAGAAGGGTTGGATAAGGTCAGCGCTGCACTGACGAGCCTGCTCAAGGCGAACCCTCTGGACGGACCAGCATTCGGCTCGATGATGGACATGAGTGTGCACCGCGACGGACTGGCCCGCACAACCGCCACTTACAAATAGTCTTTGCCTTTCTGTTCCGCGAGCAGCGGCAGAGGACAAGCGTTGCTCGCGGGCTGGTTTCCTCCAACCCAATTTGACGGAGAGGGGCGTAGCTCGGCAAGTTGCGCGTTTTGCAATAGTCGGCGAAAAATCCCGATTTCACTCATCTGCCCGCAGCGGGGCATTTGAGTTCGCATGGGCTTGCGGCCCACCTATTGACATGAAAATTAGGTTGAGTCGGTCGCGTGTACGATTCCATGTAGCGTGGACGGCAAAGTTCGTTAGCACTCTGGATGAAGTGAGGCCGTTTTTGAGTTTGATCGGGAACGCGCGTTTTGAACCAATCTGTGTCGCGCCACTCCTGCGAGTAGGGGATGGTAGCACGTGACGGTGTGTAACCTTTTTCGCGTGCGTTCTGCCGCTTCCACGCCAGGAGGAAGCGATGAAGGTCGCAGGGATAGACGTACACAAGAAAGTTTTGATGGTAGTTGTCGTGGATGCAACTACGCCGGAAGAGAAACCAGCGCGGCGGCGATTCGTCACCATGCCAAGCGAGTTGCACCGCCTGTTGATGTGGTTGCGGGAGCAGGGAGTAGAAGAGGCGGTGATGGAATCGACGGCTCAGTACTGGCGGTCGGTGTGGCTGGAACTGGAGCCCCATATGCGTTTGCACTTGGCGCAAGCGTTTTCCAACCGTGCTCCACATGGGCGTAAGCATGATTTCAAGGACGCCGAGCGGTTGGTGCGCCGACTGATCGCCAACGAACTGATCTTGAGTTTTGTGCCCAACGGGGAACAGCGTATCTGGCGCAGCATGACCCGCATGAAGCTGCAACTCACGCGCGACCGAGTACGACTGCAGAACCAGATAGAGTGCTTGCTGGAAGAAATGCGGATCAAGCTATCGATCGTCGTAAGCAACCTACTGGGTGCCAGCGGGTTGCGCATTCTGCATGCTTTGGCAAAAGGCGAGACCGATGCCAAGAAGTTGGCGCAACTGGGAGATGAGCGGTTGCAGTGCACGGAGGAGCAACTGGTCGATGCTTTGACGGGAAGAGTGCAGCCCGTGCATGGGGAGATGTTGGCTTTGCAACTACAGCGACTGCAGTTGATCGATCAGCAAATGGCCGAACTCAACCGCCTGATCGCGCAGGCCATGAAGTCCCATCAAGACGCCGTGATCCGACTGGCGGAAGTACCTGGTTTAGGAGTAGATTCTGCGCAACAAATAATCGCGGAGGTGGGCGCTCAGGCCAGTACGTTCCAATCGGCAGCAGAGTTGACCTCTTGGGTGGGAACCTGTCCCGGCAAGGAGGAAAGCGCGGAGCAGAACCATAGCAGTCGATCCGCGAAAGGCAATAAATACCTGCGCCGAGTGCTGAACCAAGCAGCGCACGCTGCGGTGGCGAAGAAAGGCAGTCATTTTCAGGTCGTCTTCCGGCGTCTGCTGCCCCGCCTGGGCTATCAGTCCGCCATCTGGGCTGTTGCCCATCGGCTCTGTCGCGTAGTTTGGAAGATCTTGCATGAAGGGGTGCGATTCATCGAGCAAGGCTGCGAAGTGGGTCCCCGAGAAAAGAAGAAACGTGCCCAGATGCTGGCGCGAGCCCTTCGCAAGCTCGGCTACGAGGTCACCATCACACCCATAAACCAAGTTGCGCCGACAGCTGCTGTCCAGGTCTAGGAGTGGATTTTCGACGGAGTGCTAACGTCTGGTTACAACAATTGATTACAACAATTGACCAAAAGCGCGACGAAACCAGTCCACGGCGTATATCGCTTTTTCTGCTATTGGAGCTTCGCGTACTCCGCTGTGGCTTTTTTCAGGATGGGCATGTCGGGCAGTAGCGACGCAAATCAGGCAACGAGTGCAAGGGGGAATCTCTAGGGCTTGGATTCTTGCAGAAGGACGACGTCGGAATCGGTGTGGCCACGCAAGATGCCGAGACTCTTGCCATCCGGCGACCAGTGAAACGAGAGGATCTGCTCCGAATCAAATTTGGTGATCTGGCGGCCGGGAGAACCGTCAATTGGCTGAATCCAGATGTTGTCCACACCATTCTCGCGAATGCCATATGCGATGGCCTTTCCCTGTGAGGTGAATTGCACGCCACTGGAGATTCGAGGATTTACATCCAGCAACTTTGGTGAACTAAGAGTTGCGAGGTCCAACAACGCGATCTTCTCGATCCCGTTCTGCTGCTCTGAAGTCAGAACTTCGACCACATAAGCCAAAGTCTTCCCATCGGGCGAAATGCCGATGCCCCGTCCTACCAAGATCGCACGAGAAACAGCGCTGCCAGGAATCGGTTCGGGTTTGCCAGACCCATCCAAGGGGACACGCCAAATCTGTTTTGCGTCAGGCCCGTAGTAAACCCAATTCTGATGAGGCGAGCACACCGCAGTCTCGTCAAACTTACCATCGGCCAGCTTTGCGGGCCCGGAGCCGTCCGCGTTCACGCGCCAAATACCAATAGAATTGGTGCCGCCCGGAAATGCCCAGGGAAAGACGACATATTGCGCGCCGCACGGAGACAAATCGAGAATTCCCGCGGCTGGATCGCTGACAAACTGGCTGAGGTTTTTCCCGTTGGCATCGCGTCGCACCAATTGGGTCCCGTCTGTCGTGAGCAGGCTGCCATCGGTCGTCCAATTGAAATGCTGGATCTGCTCTCCGTCAGAAACGAACGGATTCACGTTGGGCGACGTGCCACCTTCACCAGGCAAAACATAGAAGTTGCTGACCGCCTTCTGTTGGACCGTCGCCAGGGTCTTTCCATCGGCCGACAGGGTCAAAGTCGCATGGCTGTTGGTGTCACGAGAAATAGGACGCAATTGGCCGTCGGAAACGGAGACGAACCCGATCTGGCGGTGGCCGTAGTTCGGGCCTTTTTGCTGGTAGATAACGTATAGACCATCGGCCGCCGAGGACCAGACCATTTCCCAAATAGTTTTGTCAGCAAAGGCGAGGGTTTGTACTTTTCCACTATCCAGGTCGAATAGATTAATTCCGCCGAGCGCATTTTCCGGCTGAAACTCTGGGTAGGCGATTTTTTTACCGTCGGGGGACCATGCGAGCCAGCGCGCGAGAAAGGTCAGAGTCGCGACGTGTAGCACCTTTTGATCCGTGCCATCGAGGTTCGCACTGAGCAGACGGTACTTGCCAGCTTCGGGATCGTTGGCCCGAATGTACGCCATGCGGCGGCCGTCGGGAGAGAAAGTGATGGAGCTGTCCACGTCGCGGACCACAGCTTGTGGGGTGCCTCCCAATACAGGGACACGATAGACGTTGAAATCCGTATTCATTCCGTTTTCGGCTTTGCGGAAATAAACATAATTTCCGTCGGGCGAGAATGAGACGCTGCGGATAGCGGCCGAAGGGGGCACGATTTTCGTGTCGCTGCCAGTGGGAACATTACGCAGCCACAGGCTATTCAGTCCGTTATCGTTCACCACCGTAAGCACGTATTTCCCGTCTGAGGATATCGCCGTGACCACTGCCTTCTTGGAATTGGTGACTTGGCTGATGCTGAAGTTCTGGAAGGGCACAGGTGCAGCACGATGAGCGAGCGAGTAAACGCCAAAGCCTGCCGCAGCCAGGACAGCCAAAGCAGCAATCGCGCCTCCCGCCAGCACAAATTTGTTTCGTCTCGCGGTTGCCACAACCGCTGAAGTGCTCGTACCTGTGGGCTGCGTTGAACTGCTCCCGGGAACGGGTGTGACTCTACTGGCTACCGAAACCGCGCTTACTTCCCCGGGCAGTGCGCTCGAACTGGCGAGGGAGACCGCATCCGTATCGTTGGGCGCAACGCGGCGGCTGGACTCGGAATCCCGCTTCAGACGCTGGAGGTCGGACCGCATCTCCGCCGCGCCCTGATAACGGAGATTGCGGTCTTTCTCCAGAGCTTTGTTGATGATGTCTTCCAACTTCGGGGGCAAGTCGGGATTGAGCCGCAACGGGGGCAGAGCAGCACGACTCATGATCCCCTCAAAGATGACTCCCGAGGTTTCGCCTCGGAACGGCAACGCCCCGGTTGCCATCTCGTAGAGCACTACTCCGAACGAGAACAGGTCGGTACGAGCATCCAGTTCTTTTCCGCGCACCTGCTCCGGCGACATATAGGCAACTGTTCCCAGTGCAGTCCCGGGACTCGTGAGGTGTTGCTCGGCAGCTGTTAACGTCTGCGTGTTAGCCGATGCAATCTGGCTGGAGAATCTGGCCACGGGCGTGACTTTTGCCAGCCCAAAGTCGAGAATCTTGGCGTGACCTCTTTTGGTCACAAAGATATTGCCGGGTTTGATGTCACGGTGGACAATGCCTTCTGTGTGTGCCGCGTCGAGCGCGTCGGCTATCTCAATGGCCACACCGAGCAGCGCATCCGCATCCAATGGTCGCCCCGCAATGCGGTGGTTCAGGGTCAGCCCATCCAGAAACTCCATAGCGATGTAGGACTGCTCGCCACTCTTGCCGATGTCGTAAATCGTGCAGATGTTGGGATGGTTGAGGGCGGAGGCGGCACGAGCTTCACGTCGGAAGCGTTCCAAGGCCCGGGGGTCTCGGGAAACGTCATCTGGCAGGAACTTCAACGCGACAAAACGCCCAAGCTCGGTGTCCTCGGCCTTGTAGACCACACCCATGCCGCCGCCGCCGAGCTTTTCGACGATGCGATAGCGCGAAATGGTCTGGCCGATCATGGGCAAGAATGCTATGGCGGAAGGGTAGGCAAGTCAACGAAAGCCGTGGAGTTGTTGGTATTTCGAAACGGGTTGTTGTGTGACAATTTCCCTGAAAAGTACATCGAAGGGGTCGCGCGTTATCAGCCGCGAAGAGCCATGTGGGACTGGATAAAGCGCTGTAGTTGATCGCGTGTGTCCTCACTCATCTCCGTGAACCTAATTGAGATGCCGAAACCAGGACGCTGGTTAACAACGCAGCCTTTGAACGTCAACTTGGTGTCGTTTATCCAAACTATAAGTTTCAGACGACTCTTCTCTGTGAGCACGGTTGACATCTCCACAAAGCATCCGCCAACGCTTATGTTCGTTACCTCTGGTCGGGCAAGTGATTCCGCACCCTCGATATGCAACTCAGCTCCCAACCTGCACTGTACACGCCTATGCTGCCTGCGCTCCTTGGCTGCTGGTGCGGTGTATACGTCGGCAACCGGCGGTGGCAAGGTTGTCGCATCCCAAATGCACTTCGCTGGATCTACACTTTGGACACCAATCTGACCCGCTCTGTCGGTGCCAGTGTCGCCCACCCAACTCACTCGGAACCGGGCTTTGTTGTTCTTGTAGGTGATGGAGATAATTTCCCCGGGCTTCAGCGTGGCTTGAAGGCCTTCCAACAAAGCCCCGTGTCGACTGATGTTGCGCGTCGTAACGATCTGCAACAGAGTACGCGCGTTTGCATCCATTCCTGCAATTCGGACTTGCAGTCTCGCTGGTATCCGGGGGTCTAGGCGGTTTCCCATGTAGCAAACCTCCGTCGCGATCTGCACCAACGGGAGTGAATTATCATCTCGCATGCTGAGCGGCCGCGTTGAGAAAGAGCAGGAGTTGAGTCGCCTTCTCGCCCAGCTCCGTAATCGCTTCGAAACTTCGTTCTCGTTCCGGACGATACGGAAGCGCGAAATGATGTGGCCGATCGCTGGCGCGAATCTTACGTCGATGAAACGGGCAAGTCAATGAAAGCCTTGGAGTTGCCAGTTTTCAGAAGGGTTGATGTTCGAACATGGCCATTGCACTCATTATCCGTGCCAAAAGCACAGGATGAGGAGTGCTGCACCTATGTTTTTTGCTTCAGCTGATTTGGGTTTCACGGTTTTTGGAGCTTGAAACCGGCCGCGCCAAACCGCCCTTCTCGCTAGAGCGACCGTAGGAAATCGATGATCTCCTGCTGCTCCTGGGTGCTCAGTTTATTGAAATGCTCGATCACCCTGTTCGCCTCGCTGCCCTTGCTTTTGTGATCTCTGATCGCCTCCACCAGGTTGGTCGTCCGTCCGTCATGAAGGAAGAAGACCCGTTGTCCGACACCCCAGAGAGGAGCGGTTCGGAACTCGTCAGGGCCGGCACCGCCCTGCGTGATGCCGTCAGCGAGGCTTTTGCCCATGTGGTGGACGAGAAGGTCGGAGTAAAGATTCGCCGTCTGATTGGAAAGCGCAGCACTCGGGCTCGTCGCAGAGCCACTCGCAATCATTTTGCCAGTGGTGAATGAAGGCGTGTGGCAATGGACACATCCTATCCGGGCAAAGGTTTCGCGTCCCTTTTCGCTCGATGGTGTGGGGGGAACGGGAGTCGGTGGGGCCAGCATTCGCATGAAGTCAGAGAACGCTTCTATGTCTGAAATGACCGCCGGGTTCGAAATGCCGCTCGATTTAGTCGAGGGAGTGGTTGTGAAGTTGAGGTTGTCGTTGGGAGTGGGTGTGAAGAGACAGCTGGGTGTTTCATCGCGCTCTTGCGGGAATAGCTGGTTCGAAATTCCCATCTCGACGTTATAGGCCTCGCCCGAAAACATGAGCAAGGATTTGTTCTGCGCCTTCCACCCGAACCGAGTAATAGTCCCGTCGTTCGCACTGAGATTCACGTTTCCGCTGAGGTGAGCGTTCGCATGTCCGTGAATACCTAGCTGGGACTTCGCCGACGCGTTGGCCTGCTGGTTGGCCAAGATGGCCGAATCGGGAATCGCTTCAATCAGCCCCGCGCCAAAGACGGGAGTCGGGATTCTGAAAATAATGTTTTGATTTCCGCCTTGACCCGTAAGCGGATTTCCCGCGGGCAGAAAATCGAATTGCGCGATATTGCAGCCGGGGGCGTCAGATCGCCCCGTGATCACGAAGAGGTCATGCACTTCGCCATCCGCGGTGCCGCTCTTCTTGAACCGCGCTTCGCGGATCGGACCATTTGGCACGATGAACCATGGAACCACGTTCTTGGCCCCAGTCAAGGCGGCAACGTCGGGCAGGGGATTTTTCGTCGGGCTCGTTCCGCCCATACTGGGCTGCGTGTGGCAGGAAAAACACTGATTGGAGTTAAAGCGCGGGCCCAGGCCGTTGTTCGAGCCGTTGTTTACAACTTCGATTTCAGCGAACCTCGCCTGCCCATCCAGGAAGAACGTTGTCTCGTCCGCGGTGAGACCCTGAAGTGGACCACCCGCACCTGCCGCGCCACCGCGCACGCCTGGGTCCACCGGAGCTGATCTGGTTTGTCCAAAGGCGTAGCCACATGTAATCAGGGCTACGGTCAATATTGGGGAGAGACTCTTGGCCCCAATTCTTCCCAGTATCATCATGACGTCACCTCATAAGCCCAGAATGCCGGTATTGTAGACGAGTCTCTTCCCTGTTGTTGACTCGGGAGGGCACCTATTCATCGAACAGCGCCTTCTAGACTCGAAAACGCCTAGGCCTAGCCTCTCGTTGATTGACCTCGCACGCGAATGAACGTCTGCAACGCGGTCTGGGCGGATTCTAGTCGTATGACGGACAACTCGGAAGCCACCGCCACGGCGACTTGTGTGTATGGATTCAGCAGATCGTAGCAAGTCGGGTGAAGAAGCTGTGGCTGAGATTTCCATGCGCTGGTCAGGCTGTTTTGTTCAGGTGTCAGCACATCCTTAATTGGCTTGTCCTCACGTTTTTCTCGCGTGTCGCAGACATTCCCTCGCGAGTTCAGGGGAATTCTTCGCGAGTCGGCCTCAAAAATGGTAAGCGATGGAGTGGGATGGAGACCTTGAAAAGTGACAAATCGTTTGCAAGGGCCGATCGTTGGCAGGTAGGGGACAATTTCCGGATCGGTTGTGACTCTGCGCGCTGGTCGACCACCAGCCTCTGTATAATGGCCGACGTTCATGGACTGGGCTCCTGCGTCCGCCATCCGCTCACTGTTCGACTCAAACCAAGGCGCTTCGGACCGCCTGATTCCACGCTGGTTCTTCCTACGAGCCCTCGGCTTCATCTATTTTTCTGCATTTTTCTCGCTAGCCTTTCAAATCCGTGGCCTCATTGGCCCCGCAGGAATTCTGCCGGCAAACGAATATTTGCAGATGGTGGCGCATTCGCTTGGACATTTCACGCGCTTCTGGTTCGCACCAACCTTGCTGTGGTTTTCGAGCAGCTCGCAGATGCTGGTTGCCCTGTGTTGGGTGGGAATGTTGGCCTCCTTGCTGCTCGCTTTCAACATCTGGCCACGTGGAATGCTACTAATGTGTTTTGTGTGTTTTCTTTCATTCGTTAGCGCCGCCGAGGACTTTTCTGGTTACCAATCTGACGGCATGTTGCTCGAAGCCGGGTTCATTGCGCTGTTATTTGCTCCGTCGGGATTTCGGCCCCTCTGGGGCGAGGACCAACCACCTTCGCGCGCCAGTTTGTTTCTACTGCAATGGGAGTGGTTTCGCATCTACTTCGAGTCCGGTGTCGCTAAGATCGCAAGTGGAGACCCACAGTGGCGTCACATGACAGCCATGGACGAGTACTACCAGAACGGGCCACTGCCGACCTGGATCGGCTGGTACGCACAGCACTTGCCACACTGGTTTCATGTCTCGACCGCGTATGCTACGCTCGCGCTCGAGCTTGGTTTGGTGTGGATGCTATTCCTACCACGGCGCTTGCGGATTCTGTGCTTCTTCATCGCGACTCTGTGGCAGCTCGGGGTCATCCTCACCGCCAACTACACGTTTCTGAACTACCTAGTTCTGGCGCTGGGCTTCCTGCTGCTGGATGACTACTTCGCGCTGCACTTGTTACCGCGGAGGTTGAGAACGACCTTCCTAAATCGTGAAGAAGGAGCACGACAGGCCGACTCTCACGCGGACTCGCGAGATGTTGTCCCCGAATCTCGCGAAGGGATCCATTCGGACGGGGGCGTGGAAAATCGGCGGGACATCTTCCATTCACCTCTCGTCGCACTCAAGGTTTCTCTGGCATCCGTAGTGTTTGGCTGCATATTCTACGCGAGCGCAGTGCAGCTGCTCTGGATGATCTTCCCTACGATACCGCTGCCAACCGGACCGGTAGCAGCAGTCGACCCGTTTCGAATCGCGAATCGATATGGGCTTTTCGCAGTCATGACCAGAGGTCGCTATGAGATCGAGTTCCAAGGCTCCCAGGACGGGCAAGTCTGGGTGGCATATCCTTTCCGGTTTAAGCCGCAGGACCCAAGCAAGCCGCCAGGCATCTATGCTCCTTATCAACCCCGCTTCGATTGGAACTTATGGTTCGCTTCGCTGGGATCGTGGCGCGAGTATCCGATCGTGCCGAACACAGAGGTACGGCTGCTTACCAACGATCCGGATGTGCTAGCTCTTTTTAGCGGAAATCCCTTTCCTGGTGAGCCGCCACGGGAGGTGCGCGCGGTCCTGTGGCAGTATTGGTTCACCACGATCGCAGAAAAACGTGCACGGGGTCTCTGGTGGCAGCGTCAAGCGATGGGGCTATATGCACCCGCGCTTGAGCGCCAACCCGACGGGAGGATCGAAGTCGTCGAGTGGCCCTCCCTCGCGCCCCGGTTGTAACCATGGCAATAATCGTGAACTACAAGATCACACGCTAGGTAGCCTCCGATGAATCGTAGAGCCTGCGTGATCGGTGCAGGTCCGAACGGCTTAGCTGCCGCCACTGTTCTCGCCCAGGCCGGCTTGCATGTAGAGGTGTTGGAGGCGGAGCCAAATCCTGGGGGCGCCGCCCGGACTCTCGAGTTGACGCTTCCCGGTTTCCAACATGACTTCGGATCAGCCGTTCACCCATTGGCGGTGGGATCGCCGTTCTTTTCATCCTTGCCGTTGCAGAATTACGGACTCGAGTGGATTCACTCCCCCGTCGCGCTCGCCCATCCGATCGACGACGGCACGGCGGTAACCCTAGAACGCGATCTCGGTGATGCCGAATCTTCGCTGGGTGTCGACGGCAAGGCCTGGGTCCGTCTCATGAAACCGTTTGTTGAGCACTGGGATGAACTGTCTTCGGAAGTACTCTCCCCCATTCATTTGCCGTTCCGCAATCCCTGGTTGCTTGCGCGCTTTGCGCTAAACGCACTCCCCGCGGCAAAAACAGTTGCACATCATCTATTTAGAGACGAGCGTACCAAGGCGCTATTTGCCGGTCTGGCAGCACATTCTTTTCTGAGTCTAGACGAACCTTTGAGCGCCGGCGTCGGCCTTTTGCTCGGGGTCGCCGCTCATGCAGTGGGATGGCCAATCCCGCGCGGGGGCTCGCAGTCCATCACCAACGCTCTGTGCGGCCATCTTTATAGATTCGGCGGAATTGTGAAAACGTCGACACGTGTTGAGAGCGTAGCAGCGCTTCCAAATTATGACGTCATTCTCTGCGACGTTGGTCCCCACCGGATGTTGCGGCTGGCAGGACATCTATTGTCGGAGAGATACAAGCGTCAACTCGCGAAGTATCGCTACGGGCCTGGCGTTTTCAAAGTCGACTATGCGCTGCAGACACCGATCCCTTGGAAAGCGCCTGAGTGCCGGCGCGCTGCGACCGTCCATTTGGGCGGAAGCATGGAAGAGATCGCCGTCTCCGAAGAAGCCATGCGACATGGGCGGCACGCCGACCGGCCCTTCGTCCTGCTGGCTCAGCCGAGTTTGTTTGATAACACGCGCGCCCCCCAAGGGAAGCATACTGCATGGGCTTACTGCCATGTCCCGAACGCTTCCGCGTTCGACATGCTCAACAGGATTGAAGCTCAGATCGAGCGCTTCGCGCCTGGATTCCGGGAGTGCATTTTGGCACGTCGAGTCTTTTCTCCCACAGCTCTCGAAGAGATGGACGCCAACCTCGTTGGAGGAGATATCGGAGGTGGAGCTATGGATCTTAGCCAGTTCATGTTCCGCCCGACGTGGCGTCAGTATGCGACGTCGGCCGCTGACCTATACATCTGCTCGTCCTCGACTCCGCCGGGTGGGGGAGTGCACGGAATGTGCGGGTATCACGCAGCGCGACTTGCGTTGTCTCGATTGAGACTATAGATATCATTCGACTCACACGTGTGTGCGCGGCCTCTTCCTGCGTGGCGAACCCAGTTCTTGATATCACCTGAAAACGCGGTACTTGTTGCCTTCGTTTCGCAAAATTTCAATCTACGCGACTCCCCTAAAGTCCACCTTAATCGGTGGAACCACCGCTTCGCCGGCTCTTCAGCTCGCCCACGGTACAACGCCTTACGCGTGACAAGTTGAAAGCTGCATGAAATCGTTCGCACCAATTATCCCGAGGATCGTACGCACGAAACGCGGGAATCGTCGCCGGGTGGGGTCATGAACGATGGTTGGTTCAGAAAGTTGATACAGCACGCGGCGAGTCTCTAGCTGGCAGCCCCCAGCGGCTAGTACATTCCTGACCCACTCGCATTCTCGACCATAGGTAAGCGCGATCAGAAACCCGTCGGGCTCCCGAAAAACGTTTACTGGCGTCCGGTAGACCCTGGCTGACTTTCTACCTACGTGTGTAAGAATGCCGAAGCCGGGCAATCGGGCAGCGAATCGGCTAGTGATGCGGTTCGTAATAACCCGATTGAAGGCTGCTACCCAGCGTTTGCGGAACCGGATCAGGAGAATTGGAACCAGCAGGACTGCCAGAAACGAGCTGATCAATGCGGCGATGATCATGGTACGGGTGGCGCAGGACTCAGAGTGCAATGTTAGGGATGTAAGGAAGCGGACGTCAACGAGGACGGGCAGCTAAGATAGCGGTAAACCATCCTCGGTTCTCGAATAAGCCGTTTGCTAAACAAATCCCCAAATCAAAGGAGGCCTTAAATGCGTGCGCTTCAAATCTCAGCCTATGGTGGTGATCCACTCAAGGTGTTGGAACTCGTTGATATCCCGGAGCCGGGTGTGCCGGGAGCGGGCGAGATCCTAATCGATGTCGAACTGGCACCCTTGAATTTTCATGACCTCCTCTTCATACGCGGCTACTTCGGTGGCCCGCCGGCACCTACTGTCGTTGGAAACGAGGGATTCGGTCGGGTTGCGGCGGTAGGTCCTGGTGTTACCAACGTTAAGGTCGGCGACCACGTCCTGGCGCCCAATCTCGGCCTGACCTGGAGGGAGCGCCTGATCGCTCCGGCGCAAGGGCTGTTCCCGCTACCCGACGGCGATCGGCTGCAACTCGCGCAGCTCGGCAGCAACCCACCCACGGCGGCGCTGATCCTCAGTGAATATACGGACCTCAAGCCCGGTGATTGGGTCGTTCAAAATGCCGGGAATTCCGGCGTTGGCCGGTCTTTGATCGCCATTGCGAAGCTGCGTGGCATTCGGACGATCAGCCTCGTGCGGCGGCCCGAACTGATCGACGAACTCAAGGCTGCGGGAGCAGACGTGGTGCTCATCGACGAACCGGCAGCAATCGAGGAAGCGGTGCGCAATCTCGGCAAAGGTTCGGTTAGGTTGGCGGTTGATTCAGTGGGCGGTGATGCGACGGCAACGCTCGTTCAATTGCTGTCGGACCGTGGCGTGCTCGTTGCCTACTCAGCGGCGAGCGGACGGCCGCTGGCGGTCAACGGCCTCTTCCTCATCGGCAAACACCTGACAGTCAAAGGCTTCTTCCTGGGCGATTTCGATCATGTGTCGAAGGTCCTGCCAGCGCAGATCGAAGCCGCTCCTCTCGTTGCCTCCGGTGCGCTGCGCGTCCCCGTCGCCGCGATTTATCCGATGTCGAAAATCAAGGAAGCCGTCGCTCATCTGCTCAAGGGCGGTAAGATCCTAATCGACATCTCGGGCACTTCCAATACGTAACATTACGACCGTGCAATTTGAGGAAAGCGAACCATGACTCATGCCACAAAACATCTGCTCGACCTTCTTGTCGTTATCCCCGACGGAGAGAAGGTCGCCGCCTTTTTCGCGGAAGACGGAGTGGTGGAGTTGCCATACCTGCACACGAGCGGGGAGGGCGCATTTTGCCGTCGCCGTACATAGACCCGGCATTGCGTTGATTTCTTTCTAGAGTGACTGCCCTGGCAAGGTCCAGTCTTGATCGGCCAAACCATCTCGCGCCACCGCATCGTCGAGAAGCTCGGCAGCGGCGGGATGGAGGTTGTCTACGAAGCGAAGGGCATTCGCTTATGACGCCGCGTCGCCCTGAAGTTCTTGCCCGGGAATTTGGCCCGCGACCACAGAGCCCTGCGGTGTTAGCCGAAGCATTTCCATGGTCTGAGATGCTTCGAATCTTAGCCCGATCCGCAAAGTGACGATTCGAAGCTCGATTTAGAAACTGGAAAATCGGGGAGTCTCTTCGACTCCCCAGCCGTAGTGCGATTTATTCCATCGACGCAGATCACTCGTGAATGGCCGTTCCGATCTGGAAGTTCCCAGGATTGGCGCTGGACGCATCCACCAGGTTGATCACCGAACGATCGGGCGACACCTGAATGCTGTAGTTGAAGCCGCAGCCGGTACCGCACGTCAAGTTTGCCGTGCCGCTACCATCGGCATTAAGAGTCTCAATGGTAAACGTGTTGCCGGTGCTGGTGCTGTCGCCGCAACCGGCGGTATGGGACGTCTCAGTGGCTTCCCCGATGCCAGCCCTAAAGCATTCAGAGTGAACGTGACCACCGAGGAGCCCACGCCGCACCCGCCCTGGCCGTACAGCGCGAATTGCCATCTACCTGCCAGGTTGGATTTGACAATGTCGGGAACAGTTGAGCTATTCACCGCCACGCCAGCCTGAAAATTCCTCGGGTTCAAGGCATACACATCCACCAGATTACCGAGGGTGTTGCAGAAGTGTACTCGCAAGGACGAAAATACATCATGAAAGCCGGTGACATCATGATCATCGTTCCACACGAGTTCATCTTCTTAGAAGACACGATCGACATCGATATCTTTGCGCGTGGGCGGCAAGATTGGCTCGATGGAACGGCGACCTATTTACGTCAGAAATAGATCTCTCAACTCTGCATCGCGACATTGATGGCAAGGAGGACTCTATGTCCGGAAAAGTGGCAGACCTTCTGTGGGAGATGCTGGCGAACGCTGGAGTCAAACGCTGCTATGGCATAGTTGGCGATGCCCTTAATCCAGTGATCGATGGGCTACGGCGCAACGGCAAAATCGAATTCATTCACGTGCGCCACGAGGAGTACGGCGTTTTTGCCGCTGTTGCCGAGGCCTACATGACGGGTAACCCGGTGGCGGTGTGTGGAACAGCTGGTCCAGGTGTCGTTCATCTTTTCAATGGGCTGATGGACGCGCGGAAGGAAGGCGCTCCGATCATTGCCATTGCGGGCGACGTAGAAACAAGCCTGATCGACACATCCGCGATCGAAGAACTCAATCCTTACAAATTCTTCGAAGCCGCATCTCTCTACACTGGACGGCTGGTCAGTCCTGAACAAGCGCGGGCCATCATCAATAGCGCGATCCTCACCGCGGTTCTGGAAAAAGGACCTACGGTAATTGCGATCCCCGGCAACGTCGCGTCGGCGGATGTACCCGACCACTCTGCCGAGATTAGGATCCCTAATTCGCCCATTCTTCGCCCTTCGGATGCCGACCTACGTCGGCTTGTGAAGATGATCGACGACGCGAAAACGGTAGCGATCTTCGGTGGCGATGGCTGCAGGGACGCCCACGATGAAGTGGTCCAGTTGGCTGACAGATTGAAGGCGCCTGTCGGTTATTCGCTCCGCGGCAAGCAATGGTTGGAACATGACAATCCCAACGCGGTTGGCATGAGCGGGCTGCTTGGCTACGGCGGAGCCTATCGCGCGATTAATGAGGCCGATCTCCTGCTGCTGCTCGGCACGGACTTTCCTTTCACGGAATTTCTGCCCAGCCATGGTGTGAAGAAAGTCCAGATCGACAAGAATCCCAAACACATTGGGCGCCGGACGATCGTTGATCTTGGGCTCGCCGGTGACATCAAGCCGACCGTCACCGCATTGCTGAAGAGCGTGAGTGAGAAGACGGACACCACTTTTCTGGAAAAACACATCGCGGACACCAAGTCTTTCCACCATCTTCTGCAGCATTATGTCGAGAAAGGGCCTGGGATCAAACCCATACGTCCGGAATTCCTGGCCGCGACGCTAAGCAACGTCGCTTCCGAAGACGCGATGTTTTTCGCCGACACTGGCACGGCTTGCATGTGGCTGTCGAGGCATATAAAAGGCGGAAGAAATCGTAGGCTTTTCGGTTCGTTTACCTGGGCGTCCATGGCCAATGCCGCGCCCAATGCGTTCGGTGCGCAGTTGGCATATCCAGGACGGCAGACGATTGCTCTTTGTGGTGACGGGGGGTTCACGATGCTCGGGCTGGGCGACCTGTTGACTCAAGTGGAACGCAAGACTTCAGTAGTTCAAATCATCCTCAATAACGAATCTCTGGACTTCGTCAAAATCGAGCAGCAAGAGGCCGGCATAATCCCGTTCGGCGTGGAGTTCAAGAATCCTAGTTTTGCTAAGGTCGCAGAGGCCATGGGTGCGAAGGGCATCCGCATTGAAGATCCTGGCGACGTTCGCGATGGACTTGCTGAAGCTCTGGCGCACAAAAGCGGCCCCGTTGTCGTTGACGCGGTCGTTGATCCGTTTGCTTTGTCGCTACCGTCGCATGTTCCTTTCCACACGGCCAAAGGTTTCACGCTTAGTTTCGCCAAACAGGTATGGAGCGGAAAGATGGACGAAGTCATCAAGACGATTGAACGAAACCTCAGGCTCGTTTGAGCAAATCTGGGGGACAGCTCAGGAGAAGAATTCGTTTAGGATCGACACCACAACAAACGTGTAGGGACCGCCGTAATGCGAGTCGAGCAATCCACATAGAATTTCTTTCCGGTGCGTCAGTCAGCGGCTGTCGTCAATTTGCAGCAGCTAGGCAAGGCTTTCGGTTGACTGCTCGGGTCATAAGCCGCCTGAGCTTTGTGCGTGCCCGCGCGAGCTGGGCCTTCACGGTTCCATCCGCCACTCCGAGAGTGCGAGCTGCTTCGCTCGTGCTCAAACCCTCCAATTCACGGAGCTGGAACGTTTTGCGTAATGGAGGCGAAAGCTGGGACACGTATCGCAGGAGGTTACTGTGAAGTTCGGATGCGCGGCTTTCGTCTTCAGGACTTGGTTTCCCGGCCGGCAATTGGTCTGACAAGCAAAACTCTTGCTCTTCCCCGAAACGCTCATCGAGCGACAGGTGGATCTGGCGTGGCCGTCTGCGCAATTGCATTCGCGCGCAATTAATAATGATGGAGGTTAACCACGTCGACATCTGTGCCTGCCCCTTGAATTGGTCCAGGTGGTTGTAAGCAGCCAGGAGTGCGTCCTGAACCGCATCCTCGGCGTCGGCTGCATTGCCGAGGTATCGACAAGCCTTTCTCTGAAACGAAGGCAAGCAGCGCGAGAGAACGTCCTGCATTTCGTCAATTTTGTTTCGAATTATGCGAAGCTCCAGGCGCTGTTCGCTTCCGAGGTATTCCTGTGTCGGTTGCATGTTTTCTGTCCCTCCCGTTCAGACAGAATGCATGCCCCTCGCCACTCGGCTACTGCTGATTTTAGGCATGTATTTTCAGCAACTTGGAACGAACTGGGATGGTTGAGGGTGCCTTAAGAAGGTGCCGTGGGCAGTCCAGCGGTTGACACAGCGTCCGCATTTCAACAGGCTTCGGATTTCAATACGGCCGCACAGGACTTGGATCTCCGGCTACGGCTTATCTTCCGGAGGGATAGGAAGCTTTTCCTCGATCTTCTTGATTTTTCCGGTGCATGTTTCCGGAACAGACGCTTCATGTCCGGCGTGAATTCGCGTAGAAGATTCCCAACCGCATCCGAGCTCAGGGCGCCACCAAAGCGATTCATGGTATCCCAAGACTCCGGTCGTCGGTTGGGTAGTAGGCATTTTGCAGCGCACTGGTGAATAAGCTCCCAGGAACTCGGATGTGTTGAATGTGTCATCGCCTTTGTCGTTCTTGGTGACCGCCACTCGGGTTATGGCATACCAAGCTCGGGAAATAAGCGCTCTCTTATGTGAAGCAAAATAGCGAGGGTCCTGATGCAGGATCGTTGACAAAGCAAAAGTCTGGATGAATCGTCGTGATTCCGTATCCGCCAGAGTTGCGCCAAATCGCTTTCCCCAGCCCTGCATGCCGCCGCCATAGTGGGGCCACTGCCCCTGGGCCTGGGCCAATGTCGCCTGAAAACCCGCTGACGCGAATGTATAGGGCGAATAAGTGGTTCTCAGAAAGAGGTCGAATTTGCAGCGGGTAGACAAGGGCGTAAAGGGCAAGGGTGCGTTGGTCGTTACGGCTTTTCCGGCCTTCGGAGATGGCAGAGTATCGGGCACTCGTAAGCGGCATCGACTGGTCGCCACTTGATCCGAGCGTCCTTGGATCGATGTTGACGGGTTGTCAGCAGATCTCTCGTGGGCAGTAGTCGAAGGAGGTGGCACGGTTTCGGGTTGACCGGATGACGCCTGGCCGCAGGCGAGCCCCTGCATCGTCGCAATCAGAACCGCCAGCAGCAGGACATGACTTGCATTCCGCGGGCTACCAAAGCGAGCCGGTTGAATGGACGCACACATTGTCATCACTAGTCCACCTTTGGCAAGTCAAAGGGGCTAGCTGGCGAGCATTGCCGTAGCGAATTTCGTCCCGCGGGATCGGAAATTCTTTTCGTACACCAGCGCCGTCACGATGACCGTGGGGGTTCAAAGTGAACATCATTAGATGTTCCTAGCTGATCGCGCGGCCAAAGGTATGTGAAGCAGTTTCCCTTGACGCAGCTAGGTTGTTCCCTGTAGCGGCAGTCCAAGGAGAACGAACCTATCCAAACGTTCACGGGCTGACACTCCGTCGGTCTGTCGACATGCAAGCTTAATCTGCAGGCCTAATTCTTGGCGTCCGCACCTGCACAGTTATGAAATTAGAGCGACTATGCCGATTCTTCTATGTGGAAGATCTTTGGCGCGGCAAGTGCATGCTCTGCACCAGCAAAGGAGATTTCTATGAAGCTCGTACGTTATACAACAGTTTCCACGATGCTATTCCTGGTCGCACTGGGCACCGCCCTTGCCCAGCACGTCCAGACCGACTTTGATCACAAAGCCAATTTCACCCAGTACAAGACTTATTCGTGGCAGGAGATCAAGCCTGCTGACTCGCTGTGGGACGCTCGCATTAAGGATGCCGTGGACGCCCAGTTGGCCGCCAAGGGCTGGACTCAGGTGCAAAGCGGCGGCGATGTGGCCATTGTCGCCATTAAGACGACACAGACCCAAAGAACACTTCAAACATTCTATGACGGCTTCGGTGGGGGATGGCGTTGGCGAGGATTCGGAGGGATGGGCGAATCGACCACAACCGAGCAGGACTACAAAGAAGGAACCCTGGTTGTGGACTTGTACGACGCGAAAACCAAGCAGTTGGTGTGGCGCGGAAGTGCCGAAGACACGGTATCGGACAAGGCCGCGAAAAATGAAAAGAACCTAGACAAAGCGGCGGCAAAGATGTTCAAGGATTTCCCTCCGGGCTCGGCAAAGCATTGAGCACGGGACCTCCACTCAAGGTCGCAAGGGAGATCGCGTGAACGAAAAGACATTTGGTATATGCAACGCGGCTTCTCAGCCGTCGGTCGAGGAAGGAGCCAAAATGGAGCAATTTCTTCAGCAGATGAGGTCGCAGTTGGCCTCCATTCAGGCGATTGTATTGGTCACTGTCGTAGCTGGAACTGCGTCGCTGGGAGCGGCGCAATCGGCAACAGGTGAGACAGTCATCCAGAAGGCCACGGAACAGTTCGATAGTAGCCCTCTGAAAACTACGTCTCTGGGCAAGGGCCTATTCATGTTTTCCGGGGACGGAGGAAACGTTACGGCGATCGTCGATGATGGCAGCACGTTACTGGTCGATAGTGGAATCGATTCACGAGTCACTGAATTGAGCGAGGCCATTTTCAAAGCGACGGGGCGCCCCATCACCCAGTTAGTGAACACCCACTGGCACTTTGATCACACCGGAGGGAACGTGTATTTCGGCTCTGCTGGAGTGAACATCATTGCGCAAGAGAATGTAAAAAAACGGCTCATGTCTGTGCAGGATGTGCCTTTCGTGGGCTTGCGCGACGGTCATTATCCTTCCCAGGCGCTCCCAAACGTATCTTACTCCAGCAGCATGACGTTGCACCAAGGTTCTCAGCAACTGACATTGGTCAACTACGGACCTGCGCATACGGATGGAGATACAGTGATTTATATCGCGCCGGCGAACGTGGCGGTGGTAGGGGACATTTTTTCGAATCACGTTTATCCCATCATCGACCTGGCGTCAGGAGGATCGATTGATGGCATCATCCGTGCCCTCGATCAAGTTCTGGCACAGATTGACGACCAGACAAAGATCGTCCCCGGCCATGGGCCAGTAGCCACTCGTGCAGATCTGCAAAACTACCGTGACATGCTGGTACAGGTTCGGCAGCGCATCCAGGCCTTGATTGCGGCCGGAAAGACAATGGATGAAGCCCTGGCCGCAAGGCCGACCCAAGACTTCGACGGCGCATGGGGTGGTGGTTACGTAACCGCGAATGTTTTCACAAAAATGGTATTCAGCAGCTTGGGCAACACCAGCAGCGCGACGAGGTAGGCTTCAAACCCGACCGGGCCTGGCCTCACACTTGTGAAGTGATCGATCGAGCAACCCGGTTGTTGCAGATCGACCAGTTCCTTGCTAGGGTTTTCCCGCTTAAGCTGACCGAGGTCTGTGCCCGTATCGATACTAACGTGTGGTGAATTGGCTTATAGTGCGACTGCTTCCTCCGAGGGGCGTTCCATCGCCGCGCATCGATTCAACCTTGTAGTAATACGTCGTTCGTGGCATCAGGTTCATTACAGACACACGGTGGATCATGTGCGGCAGATTTTGATTCCACCGGTTCAGTGATTCGGCTCTACGACTGAGATCCTTGGGGTCCGTACCGTAATGCACTACCGAGTGCTCGATTAGGTTGTTGCCGGTATTGGTCGTCCACCGGATAATAGCGGAATTATCCGTAGCCGACTCCAGTTCTGGTCCCCTGATGATCTGCATGCGCCTAGCTGTGTTAGCAGCCAGAGGTTGCTGGGAGACAGCTTGGATCGGGAAGATCAAGACGCTGACCCAAACCGTGATCGCAATTGACAGAAGTGGTCTGGTCATATAACAGGCCAACGCAGGTGTTTCAACTCGTTGCAACGAGACCTCCAATCCGTTTCTCCTCCGGCTCTTCCCCCTGCGGCCGCTTTTCAGCATTTCGTGCAGAGTAGAAGAACCGGAGGAGAAAGACTCAAGTTAAGGGCAACTTCCGGTAAAGGTGTTGGAGTCTGGGTAAGGTGTGGTAAAGCCGTCGGTTAGCGTCTTGAGGAAGGCGACGACCTGGGCTTCTTCCGTAGTCGTCAAACCGAGCTTACCTACCGTCATGTCCTTCGTCTGCGGAACCTCGGGTGTAGGCCAACAGTTCACCTTCTCCTTGGTTCCAGCGGGGCAATGTCCAGATTCCACGTCGAACGGGAATACATCGCGGGTGTTATAGAAGTGGACGACTTCCTCCAGGCTCTTCAAGTATCCGTTGTGCATATATGCTTTCGGAAAGGTCTTGCCATTGGGACACTTGGGCCTCATGTCCACGTTTCGAGCGGTAGCCACCTGCATAAAGCCGTCGAAATCAGGGGCCAACGGTGTCCAGTTCGAGTTCGGCGTCGTCCCGGAAAGATTTCGCAGAAAGAGCCCGACTCCCAAGTCAGTGAAGCCGAAACCGGCTGGGTTTGGAGTAAATCCGAAGCTGTCCGGAGTACTCTCAAAGTAAAACGGATCGACAGGATTCTTGGGTAGGCCAAGATTCGCTGAAGTAGTGTCGGTGAACTTGGGCGCCACGTCCGCGGCCATGCCGTCGTCAGTTTGGCCTGGCGTCAATGTCGTCGATCTGCCATCGAGGTGGCAGGAATTGCAGTTACCCTTTCCACGAAACAGGTTATAACCAGCCGTCTCGTCTGCAGTCATGGTGTACTTGCCAGCCAGGAAGGCATCAAATTTCGACGAGAAAGCACTTACGTCCGGTGAGCCTTCATACGCGGTAATTGCCAACGCGTATTGATCAAAAGTTGCGTTGGAGCGGCCCCGGTCCACAGGACTGAGGTTGACCGGCGTGGGATTTCCTCCAAATACAGCCGCCCCAGCCGGGGTGGCACAGATCTGATCGACGTTGGACGGCCAGTTGATCACGAACGCCTGCGGGCCCCAGACGGTTTCAAAAACCTTCCGGTAGGCACTTTGGGATAGCCGCCGCACGATGCAAGCGGAGTCGGGCGAGCCCATTTCCTGCGTATCTCTGACAGGATCTTGCGCCTGTTCCGCATCAGGGCTTTGGAGCAGGAATCCGGTTGCGCGCAGATCCCAGAAGTTGCCGCCGTAGAAATTCGCCTGGACCGTGTTGAACTGCAGCACGGGGTAAAACGGTGAATAGGTGTAACTCTGGGGTTTCCGCTTGCCGAACCGGAAATGACTCGATCCAGGATATGCGACAGGGCCCAAATTCACGGAGGGGATTGGTCCGCTGAAGCCGGCGTAGGGCATATGGCAGAAAGAACAGGCTTGATTCTTGTTAACCGACAGATTTTTGTCGAAAAGCTCGATCTTCCCCAGTAGTTGGACTTGCCTCATTGCGGTTCCCGAATTCTTTGGCAGTGAGTTCCACTGCGTAAGAGCTTCCGATTCAACCAGACCCACTTCACGGTTAACTCTTGCTATTTCCGACACCAGATCGGATGGGATGATACCGGTCGGGTAAGGGAAGTAAATCGATGAGGTTGCATTCTGAGCCGAAACGCCTCGGGCGATCATCACGGCCCCAAGCACTACCAAGCAAACTACGCACAGGAGGACGAGACTTGTCCGGCGCATGGTCTTCCTCTTTTCTGATTGTGTGATCCGTGAAGAGGTGGTTGGGTAACGCTAAGCGGCGTCTCGTTAAATCAAAACCACCCGGAAAACAGCTTGGGAGGTGTAGCAGTAGCTGGCCATCGGCTAACGCGCACCCCAGAAAGAAGCGACAGAAACTTAACGGAAACTATAGGCGCGAACAATACCGTGGTTACCCTATGATCAAACGGTAATTAACGTCGGAGCTACTACTTGATTTAGGATTGCCGGACCAGGGGAGCAACTATTTGCCGCTTTGCGGGCCGGGAACCTTGTAGCCGTCGGTCAAGGATCGAAGCGTGAGAATGCCGACCAGCGATAGGAGCAAAGTCCGATCGGCTATTTTCTTAGGACCTCATTCTTTTCCGCGAGTTTAGCGGGAGGGGACTCGCAAAATAAGCACCTTCGATCCGCAGGCAGTTCTTAGCGACGGACCTCCTCAATTGCATCCAGTGCCCCTGGGAATGCCACGCGCTCCCGACGACGCTCGGGTCCCGATAGGGCAGCCC
This sequence comes from uncultured Acidobacteriota bacterium, assembly GCA_963696025.1. GTDB lineage: Bacteria > Acidobacteriota > Terriglobia > Terriglobales > Acidobacteriaceae > JABCYV01. The sequence continues at coordinate 909,423 of CAVOII010000004.1, read as the reverse complement.
ATGACATTCCACTTGCAATACTTGAGGCCAGCTTCGGCTCAGGACGCCAGCGCGGCGGTTCCTGTGAGCTCTGAGTATTCTTCCTCAGTCAATTGCAGCGATGCTGCCTGCACATTCTCCTCCAGATGCGCAACCGAGGAAGTTCCGGGGATGGGCAGCATTAGCGGAGATCGCTTCAGCAACCACTCCAACGCGATCTGGATAGGTTTCGCTCCGCGAGCTTTCGCAATCCTCTCTAGCAGCCTGCCCGCGACGGTTCCTGCTCCAAGCGGGAACCAGGGGATGAACGCGATCCGGTTGCGTTCGCAATAATCCACGACGTGGTCCCACTCGCGATCGGCAAAACTGTACCGGTTCTGCACCGACACGATTTTTACAATTTTCCGCGCCCGCTCGATGTGTTCCACGGTGACATTGGATAGCCCGATCAACCGGATCTTTCCTTCCATTTGCAGGTTAGCCAAGGTTTCAACTGAAGCATCGAAAGGCACAACGGGATCAGGCGCGTGCAACTGGTAGACGTCAATCCGGTCGAGGCGCAGTCGCTTCAGACTGCCTTCCAAAGCCTCACGCAAGTGCGCCGGGGTGGCATCGTGGGTCCATTGGTTCGGCCCGGGTCGATTCCATCCACCTTTGGTCGCAATGACAAGGTCCTTTGGGTATGGCGCCAGCGCCTCGGCGATCAGCTCTTCGCTCACATTAGGACCGTACGAATCAGCAGTATCGATGAAGTTGACTCCCAGCTCGACGGCTCGGCGAAGAACCGCGATCACCGCCGCCGGATCTTTGGGTGGCCCCCAAATTCCGTTACCGGTAATACGCATTGCCCCGAAGCCGAGACGGTTAACGGTGAGTTCGCCACCAAGTGAGATTGTTCCGGCGCCAGCGGCCGGCAGACTCATTTTTTCGATTTTCTCTTTCATGTTTACTCTCCAAGTTACTCTGTTTGTCAGATGCTCGCCGGGTGCGATCGGCTTCACTCTCTGCAGCTCAACCTTCCGTCCCAGCAGTGGCTCGGGCGTGTAATGACAGCCCGACCAGGGATGCGATCAGAATCGAGGGATCGAGAAACCTGAGTGGACACAACGGACGGTCGCATTGACACGCGACTTCCACGTCTTCGCTGCCTGCGTCACGACACGATTCTCCGCAGAATTCTTCTCCATTTGGCACATCGCATAGACATGGTATGTGCGCGCACTTTTTCGTTTTTAGGTTCGTCAGTACAACTCCGTTCTTCCTAGTTCGATTCACTTTGTCCGAGCATTCGAGAGTCGCGACTCTTGATTTGCAAGCAGATCTCCAAACGTTGATTGACCGTGGCACAAGGCTTTGCGCGCCGTCTGCTCCGCGGTTCACGGCTCACAGTGTCCGCAGAGTGATAGCTGCGTCGGCATTTGGACAGTTTTGATGCCCCGTTCACATATCGAAAACGAACTACCGGCGCCAATGTTGCAGGATTCAAGTCTGAAAGTGCGTGGATCTATTAAGTTTGTTGACCCTCGTCAAATGTCCTTTTTGACTGGAACGAGGCGTGCAGTAAGTACTTCCGAAGGAGATATACCGAAATGAAAATCAATAAAGGTTACATTGTCGTAGGTTTGATTATTGCTTTTACTCTTTTCTTCGAACTCGCCGCTCATGCCGACGAGGGAGACCAAGCAACAAATATTACCTTCAGCGAACCGATTCAGATCCCTGGACAGGTACTGCCCGCTGGGAGCTATTTATTCAAGCTAGCTGACCGCGATGACCTGAATATTGTGCAGCTATTCAATGCGGATGGAACTGTCCTGTACGGAACCTTTCAGACTAACCCAACACAGCGTCGGGAGCCAACCGGTGATACCGACATCACATTGGCAGAGCCGAAACCGGGTGGACTGGATGCCCTCCTGAAGTGGTTTTATCGCGGACGCGAAATCGGTCATGAGTTCGTGTATTCCGGACAACAGGAGAAACTCCTAGCTCAGGGTACTGAGCTGACTATCGTAGCCGACCATCAACCAACGGGCGATTCCGAGACTACCGGCGCCGGCAACTAAGGGTGTGGCCTGGCATTCGCTGGTCAGAGCCCGGGTTCGAGGACCCGGGCTCGCTCGCGAAAGCTGCTTCTGAAACTGACAGCACACGAAGGCGAAAAATGATGGAACACAAAACAATTCTCCAGATAACCGACGGTGAGAACAGTAGCAATTCGGTTTTTGCCAAACTCGAAGAAATGGGCTATGAGATCGTGAGCACAGACAGCCCAATAGAAGGAGTCGCACTGCTATACATCATGCACTCAGTCGCCGCCGTCGTGATCGATACGCGGGTGAGATAACAGGCCAGCTTTGACGTGGCGGTGAGCTTAAGGAAAATTCGCCCAAACATTCCCGTAATGCTCCTGTGCGATGACTATATTGACGGCTCGCTCTCATGGACAGAGAGCTGCGTGAGCACAGATAAACTTACCTCCGAGTTACAGCATTTGCTGACCGACGGGCCTGTTGTCCACTAGGGATGAATCTCCGAGTGCACAGCTCACAATTTTGATCTGAAAGGCCTGAGTCCCTCGCCCTCCGCCCGACGAGCCTGTAAACAAAGCCGAATTCCATTCCGCCGAAATCCTCCGCTTCTAGGCGCGCAATGAGCGTAAAATCTCTTTGGATAATTACAGTAACCGGGTCGCATGGTGTGCCGTGGGCTCGATTTTTGGCGTTGGGTACGGGTAATAGTTTCCGGCGACTTCTTCCTGTGCCGCAAGCGGCTGCAACCCGCGGCCGCCTCTCGAAGGAGGACTCTATGGATCCCACTCATGATCGTGTGAACTTCACTGGAGGAGCGCCGAGTGAGGCTAGCAAACCCATTCGGTTCGCAGGCTCGGTGCTTGACGCGCAGCGCCACGTCTGCGCTTTCTTTCATAACCCCAATGAAGAATACCGGGTGCTGCTTCCATTCATCAAAGACGGTTTCGATCGGGGCGAGAAGGCGTTCCACATCGTCGACCCCAAGCTACGCTCGGAGCACCGCCTACGGCTGGTGTCGGCTGGCATCGATGTCGACACAGCGGAAACGAGTGGCCAGTTCGAGCTACGCAACTGGGCTGACGCGTACCTACGCGACGGTCACTTCGATCAGGACCGGATGTTGGCTCTGATCCAGGAGGTCCTCGACGGAGGCAAGCAACAAGGGTTCGCGCGCACCCGGCTGGTCGCGCACATGGAATGGGCGCTCGAAGATCGGCCGGGCGTCGACGATTTGGTAGAATACGAGACGCGACTGAACTATGTTTTGCCTCGCTATAAGGATCCGGTCATATGAATCTACGATCTCGCCAAGTTTGGCGGGCAGATCGTCGTCGACATCATGCGGACCCACCCCATGATCATCATCGGCGGCACCCTCCAGGAGAACCCCTTTTTCGTTCCGCCGGACGAATTCTTGCGCGAGCTGCGTGAGCGGCAGACCACCCGCAACGCCGCGCCCCCGTCAGCGGCATGACCCGGAAGTGGGAAATGGAAAGTACAGCCGAGATCAAGCGTCTTCAGAGCTGCATCAACGATCTAATCAGTGTTCTGGCGCTTCCCGCGATTTGGAGTGGCAGTGAATCATCCCAGATACTGGGCACTCTGCTCGACGTGCTCCTCACTATGTTACGCCTCGATTTCGCGTATGCGCGGCTGGGCGACGCGAGTGACGGTCCGCCAATTGAGATAGTCCGGTTGTGTGATCACCGGAGTTCCTCCGTTCAGCCGCGGCAATTCGGTCAAGCTCTCGACCGCTGGTTGACCGATGACCAAACCCCTTCGCAGTGCGTGGTTCCGGATCCGGTAGGAGAGGGGGAAGTCTCGATCGCATCGTTCTCGCTGGGTTTTCAGAACGAAGCTGGCGTGTTGGTAACCGGCTCTCGGCGAGCTGATTTCCCGACCGAAGTCGAACGGCTTCTGCTGCGTGTCGCGACCAACCAGGCGGGAATTGGATTGCAGGAGGCCCGACGCTCCGGCGAGCAGAAACGGATCGCAGAGATGCTCGAACAACGAGTCGTCGAGCGGACGAAACAACTGACGACGGTCAACGACGACCTGCGACGCAGTGAGGCATATTTGGCGGAAGCTCAAAGGCTCAGTCATACGGGAAGCTTCGGCTGGAGACCTTCGACTGGCGACATCATCTGGTCAGAGGAAACCTTTCGAATTTTCCAATACGACAGAACCACCGTACCGACTGTGGAACTTATTCTTCAACGGGTTCATCCGGAAGACGCCGCGCTCGTGAGCCAGACAATCGAACGCGGGTCACGGGATAGGAAGACTTTTGATTTTGAACATCGCCTGATGATGCCGGACGGCTCAGTGAAGTACGTTCGAGTTGTGAGTCATCCCTCAAAAAACGATGAATCGGGAAACTTTGAATTCGTGGGAGCGGTGACGGATATCACGGATCGCAAGCGAGCAGACGGAGCCCTAATGCGGAGCGAGGGTTATTTAGCTCAAGCTCAAAGACTCACCCAGAGCGGCAGTTGGGCCTGGAATGTGCGTACCGACGCTCGCTTCTGGTCGCAAGAGACCTTTCGCATCTTCGGCTATGACCCCGACAAAGTGAAGCCCACGTGGTTGGACATCCTCGAACGAGTTCACCCTGAAGATCGACCTGCAATCGTGCAGAAAGCGAAAAGCGAGACCACATTGAAGGAGGATTCTGAGTTCGATTGGAGAATTGTTCTTCCGGATGGAAGAATAAAGCACCTTCACTCGATCGCTCACCCCATGACGGATGAGTCAGGCGAAGTCACTGAGATCGTCGGCACCTTGATGGACGTCACAGAGCGCAAGCGGGCAGAGGCGCTCCGCGACGGAGAGAGCCGTATTTTGGAGATGATAGCCCGCGATGCTCCTCTGGAGGAAATACTGGAGCAGTTGGTGCGGGTTGTGGAAGCCCAATTTGCCGGCCTGCTTTGCTCTGTCCTACTTCTCGATGAGGACGGGCAACACGTGCGGCACGGGGCTGCTCCTACCCTTCCCAAGTCTTACATTGACGCCATCGATGGCCTTCCCATCGGACCGAAGGCGGGATCATGCGGCACGGCCATGTACCGCAGAGAGCCTGTTGTCGTCACTGATATTCTCCAAGATCCGCTCTGGGAGCCGTATCGGGGCGTAGCCGAGCCCTATGGATTGCGCGCCTGCTGGTCGACCCCCATACTTGCGCATTCAGGCAAGGCGCTGGGCTCATTTGCCATGTATTACCGCGAACCGTGTAGTCCGAGCCCGGCTGAGACCCGCGCCCTGGAAATGGCCACCCACCTCGCTGGCATTGCGATTGAACGTAAGCTGGCGGGTGAAGAGCGCGAGAGATTGCGGCAGCTACAGGCGGACCTCGCGCACATAAACAGGGTGACCACGATGGGCGAGCTGACTGCCTCCCTGGCGCATGAAGTGAATCAACCAATTGCCGCCGCCGTCACCGACGCCAATACATGCCTGCGATGGCTTACACGCGATCGTCCGGATGTGGAAGAGGCGCGCCAGGCCGCGTCGAGGATCGTCAAAGACGCAACCCGTGCTGGGGAAATCATTAGTCGGATCCGGCTGCTGTTCAAGAAAGGTACTCCGCAACGGGAGTTAGTTGATGTAAATGAAGTCATTCGGGAGATGATCGTCCTTTTGAACGGCGAGGCAACGCGGTACTCTGTATCAATTCGGACGCAACTGGCAGATCTTCCCCAAGTCATGGCCGATCGCGTTCAATTGCAGCAAGTGCTGATGAACCTCATGATCAACGGCATCGACGCGATGAAAGATGCAGATGGAACGCGCGAACTAATCATCCGCTCGCAGCAGGCCGAAGACGGCCAACTTATGCTCTCGATCAGCGATACCGGCGTCGGGCTCCCGCCGCAGCAGGCGGACCAGGTCTTTAATGCCTTCTTTACCACCAAACCTCACGGCACCGGCATGGGACTTCGGATCAGCCGCTCTATCGTGGAATCGCATGGCGGCCGTTTGTGGGCCGCCGACAACTCTCAGCCTGGGGCGAGTTTTTACATCACTCTACCCACCCAGGTCGAGACGCGCGAATGATCCCCGCAACTTCCCCTACGTGAAGATTCATCGCGGGCACGTGATGCGGAAGATGCAGGCTGAATCCCTAGCGGAATTAGTCAGAATGGCGGCAAAGCTAGAGCTTCCCGCCACTAAGAAATAGCAGCCCGCCTTTGAGCAAATGCATCCTCAGCTTGTGGTTCCCAGGCGTCCTTCATTCCCGGCCGCTCCCGGGAAGCGTATCCGGAAACGCCAAAGGGACTTTCGACGATGACTTCTAGGGTTACAGGAAAATGGATTGCACGGCCAGCAGCGTCTGCTGCGCTGCGCTATGGATTGGCTTTCGCATCGGTCGCGGCAGCTCTGGGCCTGGCGCGTACTTTTCTATACTTTCACTTGCCACAGCCGTTTGCCGCATTTGCGCTGTCCGCAATCGCGATTACGTTTTGGTACGGCGGCACTAAGCCTGGCATTGTGGCAACCGTGCTCGCTTCGATTATCCGCTACTCCCATTGGCCTGAAGCCGGTACGGTATCTCGCGCTCTTTATGATCTTGTGTTTGTGATCTTTGCGATACTGATGACCATGCTTACGCGAGCCCGAGATGAGCTTGAAATAAGAGTCGCTGAGCGAACAGCAGAATTGACTCGGGCTAATGAGGACCTGAGACTTCAGATAGCCGAGCGCAAACAAGCGGAATACTTGATCGGGCAGGTATTTGAGACCTCACCTGATGGTATAGCCATCCTCGGCAGAGATTACAGGCTTCAAAGAGTCAATCCGGCCTACGAGCGTGATTGGGAAATACCATCTGAGAGGATGGTCGGGATGCACGTGGCTGATCTCTTGGGTTTGGAGATGTTCGAGAAGGTTAAGGCGAATTTGGAACGATGTTTCGCGGGAGAAGACCTCAGCTACGCGGACTGGTTCACTAACGCTCTCGGCCGACGTCGATACCGGGCGATAACCTATTCGCCTCTGCGACCGGTTGCGGGGCAAGTGGAGGCCGTGCTTCTGATCGCTCGCGATTTCACCGAGAACATGCTGGCCTCTGAAGCTCTGCGTCAAACCCAGTCGGATCTCGCCCGCGTCAACCGAGTGAGCACAGTAGGAGAGCTAACGGCCTCCCTGGCACACGAAGTCAATCAACCGATTACCGCCGCCATCACCGACGCCAACACTTGCTTGCGCTGGCTTACGCGCAATGATCCGGACCTAGCCGAAGCGCGCGAGGCTGCATTGCGAGCGGTGAAAGACGCAAACCGTGCCGCGGAGATCATCACTCATGTCCGCCAGCTCTTCAAAAAGGGCAGCCCACAACGTGAGTTGGTGGACGTAAACGAAGTCATTCGAGGGATGATTGACCTGTTGCGAAGCGAGGCGACGCGACACTCCATATCATTCCGGGCTCAGCTGGCCCCAGATCTTCCTCATATTGTCGGAGATCCGGTGCAATTGCAGCAGGTGCTTATGAACCTCATGGTCAATGGTATCGACGCGATGAGGGATGTGGATGGCACGCGCGAGTTGGCGGTCCAGTCGCGGCGAGGGGAGAACGAGCAAGTTGTGGTGTCGGTCAGCGATACCGGCCCCGGACTTCCCCCTCAGCATGCGGAGCAGATCTTTGATGCGTTCTTTACCACCAAGCCTCACGGCACCGGCATGGGACTTCGGATCAGCCGCACGATCGTAGAATCGCACGGCGGCCGCTTGTGGGCTGCTGAAAACTCTCCCCGCGGCGCGAGTTTTCACCTCACCCTACCCAGCAGAGTCGATACCCACGAATAACGTCTGCAGTCGTCCCCGCTGTGTTTGCGTCGACAACAGTGCCTTGATGTGTATGCCTGTACAACGCAGTGGGTCGGTATGCTCGAAGCTGGGGGGGTGCTTCGGCTGCGATGACCACAAACTTCCCGATTTCGACATCAGTCGCGGATCCGAATACAACGAAGCGATAGCGAGACCAGAAAACTTAGGTGTCTCCGCGCTTTCGAAAATCTTGACACCCCCAGGGATTTTCGCGAGCACGGACTTGGCTCTCTCGGTGGCTTTCGTCCCGGGCCAGATCGATACCACTGCCACTTTGTACGGCTTGAAATCCTGTGCCATATCGAACGTGAGCTTATCGAGACCGGCCTTGGTGGCACCGTAGGCCGGATCAAGGTGGTAGGAGACGGCTCCATAATAGGAAACATTCACCACAAGCGCCTCACCTGCCGCGATCAAGAGAGGTGCCGCATAGTAGCTCGCAACGAACGCTGATCGTAAACCAACCGTAAACTGCTCGGAGATCGTCAGGCTCTTGTTCCAGAACGGCGGTGGTGGATAGGGATCTAGGCCCAGCGCCGTGGCATTGTTGACCAGGATATCAAGATGACCGTGCTCGGCTTTTGGTAAGCTGTGCCCAGGGGTTTGTGTGTCAAATTGCGGCCCCTTTTCGGTCGAGATTTGGGTGTCTTCAGTCGCGTCCTCAAGCCGCGGGAATCCTCCTAAAATCGCTTCGCTTGGCGCTCTTGCGACCTGTAGAGGGAGTGAGTCATCATTACATCTGGGGATTTGGGGTAAATTAAAGCCTGGGCTTCAGCGCTGAATGTAAGGCTATGGGTACAGAGCCGATCGTTGAGTCTCAAAACAGACAGCTACCGCTACGAGGCGATTGTGCGCATCAGCGAAGCGATCGCTGCGTGCCGCGAACCTGAGGAACTGGCAAGGACTCTCGCGGATGAAATTGGCAAGGTCCTGCACTTCGATCACCTTTACTTCGTTGTGGTGAAGGAGAACTCCCAGGAGATCGAATTCGATGTCGTGGAGAAACGCGCCACGGGCAATGACAGCGGTCTGCTCGCGATACAGCGTAATCCGAATTTGTGAGTTTCAAACCGCGATTCTCCCTTACTGGCCCGGAACCGAATGTTCACTTAATTTAAGATAGGGATGCCGATGAGAACGCGACTCTAACGAGTGCGTGTGTCCCGTATGCTGCAAGTGGGCGGTCACGCTCTGCTGGGGATCGCGTGAATAGTTCAGCAAAACAATATCTCGAGATCGGGCACGAATTGTCACATTATTCAACTCACCTTCCGATCGGGAGGAGTGAACCTTTCCACCATCAACAAGTTCTTTACTTCGAGATGAAATACTCACACTGTAGGTAGTCGTTTTCTGCCCAATCATTTCGAGCTTGTAGTTCCCGCTGACAGGACCGCATACCTGAACTATTCCCCGGCAGGCATCTGAACCATGCAGATCATCGCAGTCGACGTATCCTTCTGCCTCCGGGAACTGCTGCCAGCCATGTTTAGTAAGCGGATCAAAGCCGATGCGTCGTCCACGGGGATCCGTCAACATGACACCCACCTTGGGCGCGCCATTATTGTCCGCGCGAAAAACGATATCGAGCTCGCCCATCGAAAGACAGTCCATGCCATCCTTGGGGTCAACTTCTTCAAGCACTTTGCGGATACCGACATCTCTGTCCTTTATGGAATCCACGAGACTACGGTCGCATAGGGCGGGCCTCGGAATGATTACCACAAACAATGCGAGTACCTTCACAATTCTGCAATTCAACACAATCGCTCTCCTGCTTACCCTGTCATGCAACGGGTTTCGACGGGCCTGCATTGCGTCCGGTGTAACTCTTCCAACTCGACCAATTCTTCGATTGACTGTGCCAGAATCGAGAGGCTACAGGACACACATTTCGATTCCAGGAAGAATGTTTCGTTCTGCACCACCGGATTCCGGATGAAATCGGACTCTTCAAATTCCATACTGCCAATCCTTTGACAAACCACTTAACAATGAAGCGAAGGTGCGGTGGCTTTTGTCCGCTATTTGCTTCGCCTCACTGGAACTGACGCAACTGGATTGCCGAATCACGGCAGGCAAACTTCGTTCCTCTGCTCGCGTTTCTGCAGCGATTAGGGCATAGCCCGCTAGCTTCTGTGCGAATCCGGATGTCGAGGATCGGCTTTCTCGACACTTTCGACCTTCTTCGACAGCTCCCTTGCCGCACTGCCCGAAAATTTCCTTCAATTGGTGTTACTTAGCTTCGTGTTGGTTTTGGTATGCGACTTGCGTTTGCAGAAGAGTGCAGTCGCGTGACTGACGCGCCTGAATCGACAAGACGACTCTCGGGCCACATTCCCCCCAACCGAGCAGCGTCCCGATTCAGGCGCGTCAGTGTCGCGATTGAAGCGGAAGTTCAATAACTCGATTGAGGGGAAGAAAAAGATGAAGCAAATATCTACAGCTTTAGTTAGTGCTGTGCTCCGCCTCCACCACCGGTGGTCGAAGTCGCGCCGGTCATTCAAAAGGATGTGCCGGTTCAGGGCGAGTGGGTGGGCACGCTCGAAGGCTACGTCAATGCGCAGATTCAGCCTCAGGTGAGCGGCTACCTGATTCGCCAGGATTATCACGAAGGCGCATTCGTCAGAAATGGTCAGCTCCTCTTTGAGATCGATCCGCGTCCGTTTCAAGCCGTTCTTGATCAAGCCAAAGGGCAATTGGCGCAGGCGGAGGCGCAGATGGCTAACGCCGAGTTGAACGTGACGCGTGATATTCCCGAAGCGGAAGCTCACGCCATTCCCCAGAGTCAGCTTGATACCGACACACAGTCACTGCACGCGGCGAAGGCGGCAGTCGAGGCCGATCAGGCGGCGGTCGAGCAGGCTGAGCTGAATTTGGGCTATACGAAAGTCACTTCCCTGATCGATGGAATCGCAGGCATCACCACGATCCAGGTTGGCAACCTGGTGGGACCATCTACGGTGCTCACCGCGGTTTCAAAGGTAAGTCCGATCAAAGTTTATTTCCCGATCAGCGAACAGGAATATCTCCGCATGGCGGATGGCGGGGCTCCAGGCAGGGTGGACTTTATGACACACGCTTCACGGATCCCGTTGCAGTTGACCTTGGCCGACGGGAGTACCTACGCGTATCCCGGCAAGATTATCTTCGCCGATCGTCAAGTGAATGAGCAGACGGGAACCATCCAGATCGTGGGCGAGTTCCCCAACTCCAAGAATCTGTTGCGACCGGGCCAATATGCACGCATTCAGACGCCAACCGGAAACATCACGGGAGCGCTTCTGGTACCGCAGGCGGCAGTTACTCAGCTGCAGGGAACCTATCAGGTGACGGTCATCGGCGCTGACAGTCGGGCCCAGCTCCGCAGCGTGCAGGTCGGGCCGAGAGTGGGCACGCTGTGGGTGATCGCATCCGGGCTGAAGCCAGGAGAAAGCGTGGTGGCTGTTGGAGCAGAGAAAGTCAAAGAAGGCGAACCGGTGAATCCCAAGCCGTACAAAGAAACGGAGGAGCGCTAACCATGGCGAACTTTTTCATTCGACGGCCCATCGTCGCGATCGTGATTGCGATCCTCACGGTCATAGTCGGCGTGATCACAATCGTGGCCTTGCCAGTAGCTCAGTTCCCAAATATCGCCCCTCCTGAGATCAGGCTGCAGGCCAACTATCCAGGTGCAGACGCACAGACTCTCGAGCAAGCCGTTGCTACACCCATCGAGCAGCAAGTCAGTGGCGTCGACAACATGACCTATATGTACTCGCTGAACGCCACGGCGAACCAGCAAACGCAGTTACTCGTTGATTTCGATCTCAAGACCGATCCCAATATGGACCTGATGCTTACGCAGTCGCGTGAGCAGTTGGCAAACGGTCAGTTGCCCCCTGAGGTGAACAACTACGGGATCACTCTGAAGAAATCGACCACTGCTCCGCTTATGCTGATCGCCTTGTACTCGCCGCACGGCACCCATGACTCGAACTATCTGGCTAATTACGCTTACATCAACCTCAACGATCCCATCGCACGGTTATACGGCGTTGGCCAGACCCAAGTCTTCGGCTCAGGCCAGTATGCCATGAGGCTATGGGTCAAGCCTGATCAGATGGCGAAGCTTGGTATCACGGTCACCGATATAGCCAACGCCCTTAGGGCTCAGAATACCGTCAATCCCGCGGGCCAAGTCGGGGGTGAGCCAGCCCAGAGCAATCAGCAGTTCACCTATGCCGTGTTGGCTCAAGGCCGGCTAACGTCGCCCGAACAGTTCGGCGATGTTGTCGTCCGCGAAGCGCCAAACGGTGGGACAGTTCGCGTGAGAGATGTCGCTCGAGTCGAACTGGGAACGCAGGATTACAGTCTCATGGCTCGACTCAATGGCAAGCCCAGCGCCGCCATTGCCGTCTACCAGTTGCCTGGAAGCAATGCTGTTCAAACCGTTGAGGGCGTCCGGAAGCTCATGGCTCAGATGAAGCAACGCTTCCCGCAGGACATCGACTACACCGTTTCGCTCGACCAGACACTCCCGGTCACAGAAGGCATGAAAGAGATCCTCGAGACCCTCGTGATCGCGATTGTGCTGGTCATTTTTGTGGTCTATCTCTTTTTACAAGATTGGCGCGCCACCCTGATCCCCATGTTGGCCGTGCCTGTCTCGCTGGTGGGAACGTTCGTCATCTTTCCACTGTTCGGTTTCTCGATCAATACGCTTTCGATGTTCGGGTTGGTGCTCGCAATTGGACTCGTAGTCGATGACGCCATCGTGGTCGTTGAAGGAGTGCAGCACCACATCGAGGAAGGACTGAGTCCGAAAGATGCGGCCATCAAAGCCATGGCAGAACTTTCCGGGCCGGTCGTGGGTATTGCTCTCGTGTTGGCCTCAGTGTTTGTGCCAACGGCTTTCATTCCAGGTATCACCGGCCGGTTGTATCAGCAATTTGCCATCACGATCGCCATCTCCGTGATGCTGTCAGCGTTTAATGCTCTCACGCTGAGCCCTGCACTTTCGGCATTGCTGCTCAAACCCAAGAAGCAGACTCGCGGACCGCTGGGAAAAGTCTTTGGCTGGTTTAACGCCTACTTTGAGCGCTCCACCGACAGTTTTGTCCGATTGTCCGGTGACCTGATTCGCAAGGCCGGCGTGGTGATGGTGCTGCTGGTAGTCGCAGGCGTTGCAGCATGGTTCTTCAGCAAACATCTTCCCACCAGCTTCCTGCCCGATGAAGACCAGGGCTACCTCTACATCAACATGCAGCTTCCTAAAGCCGCTTCCATGGAGCGCACCAGCGCGGCGGCAAAACAGGTAGAGGACGTGCTCGCCAAAACGCCGGGAGTTCAGTACACCACCAGCGTCGTTGGGTTCAGTCTGCTCAGCTACGTTCGAACTTCGTACAACGCATTCTTCTGGGTGTCTCTGAAACCCTGGGATGAGCGCAAAAGTCGGAGCGAACAATATCAAGCCATCAAGGTTCGTTTGAACCAGGAACTCAAGAAGCTGCCGGATGGGACGGTCTTCAGTTTCTCACCACCAGCAATACCGGGCGTCGGAACTGCCGGCGGCGTAACGTTTGTCCTCGAAGACCGCGCTGGCAAGGATATCAAGTTTCTCACGGACAACCTGAACAAGTTTATGGCGGCAGCTCGCAAGCGCCCTGAACTTGGAAATGTCAGCACCACATTTATTCCGAGTGTGCCGGAAGAGTTCATCAATGTAGATAAGGACAAGGTTTTGAAGCAAGGCGTGAATTTGACGGATGTCTACAACACCATTCAGGCGTACATGGGCGGATTGTTCGTCAACTACTACAACGACTTCGGCCGCACCTGGCAGGTGTATGTGGAAGCCGAAGCGCCTTACCGTGCCACGACCAACGATCTTGGTCAATTCTACGTCCGCAACGGACAAAGGCAGACGGTGCCGCTTTCCGCGCTGGCAAGATTCGAGACCCGTTCTGGTCCCGAGTTCACGATGCGCTACAACGAATACCGGTCCGCGCAGATCAACGCTAGTGCCGCGCCGGGTTATAGCTCCGATCAGGCATCGGCGGCCCTGGAAGATGTTTTCAGGCAAACCATGCCTCGCGAAATGGGCTTTGACTACATGGGCATGTCTTACCAGGAGCAAAAGGCCCGAGAAGGAGTGCCTCCGTCAGTCATTTTCGGATTTTCGCTGCTGTTCGTTTTCCTAATTCTGGCAGCTCTTTATGAAAGTTGGACAGTGCCTTTTAGCGTGCTGCTCAGCACGCCAGTAGCAGTATTCGGCGCTCTCGCTGCGCTCTGGCTGCGTCGCGTCGTGCTCGGCTTCTTCCTGCCTCAGTACATGGTTCAAATCGAGAACGATGTGTACGCGCAGATCGGCTTGGTGATGCTCATCGGCCTCGCGGCCAAGAATTCGATTTTGATCGTGGCATTTGCGAAAGAGGACTACGAACGCGGCATGTCCATCGTCGATGCGGCACTTTCCGCGGCGAGGCTTCGCTTCCGGCCCCTCATGATGACCGCGCTCGCCTTTATTCTCGGCTGCGTGCCGCTCTGGACCGCGTCCGGAGCAGGCGCGGTAGCACGCCAGATCATGGGCACGGCGGTAATTGGCGGCATGGTGGCGGAGACTTTCATCGGCAGATTCTTTGTTCCGGCGATTTTCTACGTAGTTGAGAAATTGTCAGGCGCTGAGCAACGGAGAGCCCTGCCACTCACGCCCGCCGAGGCGCCCAGTCAGGGGGACTAAATTATGAAGAAAACTGCACTCTCAGGAATTCTAGCCGTGCTGGTTCTGGAAGCCGGCTGCATGATGGGGCCGAAATACAAGCGGCCGACTGTGGATGTCCCGCAAGAATATCGTGCGCCGGCCCCACAACAAGCAGCTGCAGCCTCGTCGTTGGGCAACGAAGAATGGTGGCAGGTGTATCAGGATCCGGTGCTCACGCAACTGATCCACGCCGCCATCGCGCAAAACTACGACGTGCGCATTGCCGCTGCCCGCGTGCTCGAAGCGCAGGCGCAAGTCGGGATCACGCGCTCTAATCAGCTCCCCTCCGCTAACGTCGGGGCTGATATTTTCAGCCAGCAAAACGCTAAGGTGACCAAGGTGTTTCCCGCATATCAGGCCAATGGCGGCGAACTGAATCTCTCAGTGATCTGGAATCTGGACTTCTGGGGGAAATACCGCAGGCAAACCGAGGCGGCTCGTGCCCAGTTACTCGCAACCGAGTGGGGCCAGCGAGCGGTAATGTCTTCGCTGGTCGCTAATGTAGCAACGGCTTATTTCCAACTTCGCGCACTCGACAGCGAACTAGAGATCTCGAAACGCACCCTGGCCTCCCGGCAACAATCTCTGCAGCTAACCCAGGTGCTTGAGAAGCATGGCTCGGGCTCCGGACTGGATGTAAGTCAAGCAGAGCAACTCGTATATACCGCGTCTGAGACAATCCCGGATCTCGAACGGCAAATTCAGCAGCAGGAAAACGTGCTCAGCGTTCTGCTCGGCGAAAATCCCCAATCCATTCCCCGCGGCCGCGTGCTTACGGAACAGCCCGTACCGCAGAACGTTCCCGCCGGCCTTCCCTCGGAACTTTTGGAGAGACGACCCGACGTGCGCCAATCGGAACAGATCATGGTCGCAGCCAACGCGCAGATCGGCGTGGCCAAAGCCTCATTCTTTCCCAGCTTATCCCTCACCGGATTGGGCGGACTGGAGAGCAATGCCTTGCACCGGTTCATTAGCCAGCCCTCGGAGACTTGGTACGGGGCTTTCAGCGTAAGTCAGCCCGTCTTCCAAGGCGGGGCGCTCCGCTCTCAACTCAGGCTTGCCCGGGCGAACTGGCAAGAAGCAGTGTTCTCTTACCAGCAAACCGTTCAGAACGCCCTTGAACAGGTTTCCAATTCACTCGTCGCTTCTCAAAAAGACCGTGAGTTCCGCGAGCAACAGGAACTGCTCACGCAGGCAGCCCAGCAGACCGATCAATTGTCCGAGGTCCTTTATAAGAACGGCGACGCGAGTTACCTCCAGGTGCTGACCAGCGAGACGAATTACTTCTCAGCGGAACTCAACCTGGTGCAAGCCCAACTGAACGAGCGTTTGGCGCTCGTTCAGCTCTACCAGAGCCTCGGTGGTGGATGGCAGCAATAGCCAAAGGGTAAGAAATTTGCACATTAGTTCTTTTCAATTGAGGGCGGGAACTACAGGTCCTTGAAAAAGGAGATAAACAGACTGTCTCAGATTTCATATGAAACGGATGGCATTTCTTTCAATTCTCTTCGCCGCGCTCATCGAGTTCGTGATCGAGCGCGCAAGGTTCGACCTGTGGATCATGACTGTTGCGATAGCGACCCTGTTGTGGAATGTCGCGGCACGGGCGCTACGCTCCCATGTGGACTCGCAGAAGCACGACCACAATGCGTCCGCTTCCAGGAGATAGTTTGCACTTTCGATCAACTGTCTTAGGACCAGATCGTCGTGTCACGCTCCGTTGAGAGCCGGTTTTGATGGACTGTTCGGGGAAAGGTAGCTTGAAATGAAAACGAAGTTGCTCTTCTTGCTCCTGCTGTTGGCTGCGGTTGTGGTGCATGGTGCGCCAGCAACTGCGGACGAGGGCAGAGGGAATTCTCACACTGGAAGGAGGCAATCGCTCGTCACTCCCGTTGAGGAGCCAGCGATCACGACTGTGCCAACAGGTCCGACGATTGCGGCAGACGATCCGAACCAAGTATTGCAGGACTATGACTCGTTAATGATTGCGCTCACACAGCAGTTCTCTGCCACACTCGCGACGATTGCCGAAGCGGTAAAGCGAGGCGAACTAAGCAGCGAGCAGGCCAGAGAAATGAGTGCCGAGCAATATCAACTCACCCACATGCAGTTTGAACTGCTCAGCCTGTGGCGCGGAATCAAGGAACAGGACTTTGCGAAAACTCCGGATGTTCAAGCAAACCCGGATCCAAAGCAGGAAAACGATGTCGTAACGGTGGCGTTGCCGTTCTCATCCCTCCAACTCAACCCCTCCTTGGCTAAGTACCTCAATTTGACGCCCACTCAGGTTGAAGCTATCCAGCAAGTAATGATCCGGGAACAGAGTATTTTCGAGCCTTTGATAACAGAGCTTCGAGTTACACGAGAGAAACTACTTGCAATCGGCAGTGAACACATTAATGAGAAGCAGGTCAAAGCCCTGGCTGATACAGAAGCAAGCCTGCTGGCAAGGTTGATCGTCGCGAACGCTCGCGTGCAATCAAAAATCTACAAGACTCTCAGCCCCGAGCAGCAAAAAAAGCTCAGCGATCTCGAACGAACGCAGAGCGCAGTCACATCGGATGGCAGGTAAAGGAGCAATCACAGTGAAATGCGGATTGGAGACCACTCGCGCTACAGCCGATGGCGGCGCCAAGTCAGTTTTGCCGCGCAGCCAATCCCCCGGCTCCCTTTTCAGGAATTTGCCATCACCCAAGCCACGAATACGGGCAAAGCAGCGCATGCCGCGATGTCGCCCGACGGCAAGCACGTGGTCGGCGTGATCGACGACAGTGGACCGGAGAGCCTTTGGCTACGCAACGTGGCGACTGGCAGCGACAAATGCGCGCATTCGCGTTAGGGAAATCGATCCGAGCATCGCCCATGCACATACTCGGGGGACGACTCCTGTTATCGGCCGAATCGGCCGAGTCCGAATCTCTGAAAAAGCTGCTTGCCACCATTCGCGGGCAAAGTGATTTTCGGATGCGTACGTGCCACGTCTGCAATTGACGTGCCTACGCTTGCGTTTACAGGGGTTGCCAGAAAGGCGTGGATGTTGCCAGCCTGCGGCCCGTTGAGTACGATACGTCACGTACCACTCGGCGCTCTAACAGTTAATGTGCAATTGAGAGCAGAATTGGCTCACGACTTCACAAATTCCTGCTGAGTGACAACTGAGGGAGCATGTTGGCAGCACGCAAGAATCCGAAACGTAGAGCGACTCGGCTGCGCGATCCTGAGCGCACGCGGGGGCGCTTGTTGCAAGCGGCATCTCGCGAGATCTACAGATCGGGTTTCCAGAGTGCAAGCCTAGACAAAATTCTGGCCTCAGCTGGCGTCACCAAGGGAGCGCTGTACTACCACTTCAAAAGCAAGGAAGCTTTGGGATACGCCGTCGTCGAAGAGGTTATCGCCCCCGACGTCCACCGCACGTGGATACAGCCACTAGAGAGCGTCAAGGACCCTATCGACGCTTTGATCGGCATTGTTCAAGGTATATCCGTTCGGCCCGAGGATGTACGGGATGGCTGTCAGCCGAACAATCTGGCGCAGGAAATGTCTCCTCTTGATGCGGGATTCCGGAAGCGGCTGGCGATAATCTTCGAGGCCTGGCGTGGGGCGTTGCCTCCGTTTTGCGAGCGGGCCAGACCCACGGACGCGTTCGCCGCGACGTGGAGCCCGCTGACGCCGCTGGCTTACTGATCGCGATGGTCGAAGGCTATGGTTCGCTGGCAAAGAATGCTCAGGATCCGAAGGTGATGAAAGCGGGGATCAGAAACATCGTGGACTGGCTACGACCCCTGCGCCCTCCGGGCAACCGCAAGCGGGTCTGATCGCATCCGTTCTAACGGACAGGTTGACACTAGTACATACCAACCAGTTTGTACGCTCGGTGAGTCCGCATCGACTGCAGGCACGTCGAAGCGAGAGCGAACAGAGGGACTGATGGGAGGAGGAGAACGATCAGATCTGTCCCTCTGAATGACAACTGCGATGAGATTCAGCCAACACAGGAGGGAGTGATGAACCGAAAGAGATTCCAGGCGTTTGCCTCTTTAAGCTTCGCACTGATTCTTATCCTGGGCGCGACGTGGCATGCCCAAGCCCAGGACGCCAAAGCACCTTATCCGAGTATGGCTCCGATCGAGCAATACCTTATGACGGATCGCAATGCTGAGATCGCCTTGGCGCGAAGCGCGGCCCCAGAGGCCATATCCCGCGACGCAACGATTCTGGTCCTCGGACGGCATGGCTACGAGACTGCGGTCGAAGGCAAGAACGGTTTCGTGTGCGCCGTGGAGCGAGGGTGGATGTCCCCATTTGATGGTGATTTTGCTGTAAATTTTTGGAACCCCAAAATTCGAGGTCCGCTCTGCTTGAATCCGCCGGCCGCGCGATCCGTCCTGCCACTTACCTACAAGAGGACGGAGATGATTCTGGCTGGGAAATCGAAAGCGCAAATCATTGATGCTCTCAAAGCCGCATACGAGAAAAAAGAACTGCCGCCCCTAGAGCCTGGAGGCATGAGCTACATGATGTCGAAAGACCAGTACCTTACCGATGATGGCGACCACCACTGGATGGCTCATCTGATGTTTTACACTCCACTCATGGACGGTGCCGTCTGGGGTGCAGATCTGCCCAAGTCTCCCGTCATGCTGAATCCACAGTTCAGTGGCGCTCCGGAACCAATTGACGTGTTCATGGTTCCTGCCGGCAGGTGGTCGGATGGATCCGCTGCTCCGGTTATGTAGGACCAATTCATTTAGAAGCAGTGCACTCGTCAGTCTCGCTTGGGGTAGCAGGAAGTCGAAACGAGAGAGCAATGCGAGGGGTTCTATCATGAGCACCCGCGAGATTCAGGATCAGAAGGCCATTGCACGTGAGATGTTTGTTGAACAAGGTGCTCACGCTAAAGCGGACGTTTCGGCTAGCCCATTGCGGGGGGATACGATTTGCTCCTTCACGAGTAGACGGGATTACACTCTTGAATCGCCGGCAGAAGACGGTTTCTCCGAACTTGCAGATACTTCATTGTTTCCGGTAACCCGAGTTGATGCTGCAAACCTCATCCGA
This sequence comes from uncultured Acidobacteriota bacterium, assembly GCA_963696025.1. Classification (GTDB taxonomy): domain Bacteria; phylum Acidobacteriota; class Terriglobia; order Terriglobales; family Acidobacteriaceae; genus JABCYV01. Next base: position 889,788 of record CAVOII010000004.1, on the reverse strand, counting down.
GTCTTGCGCCACGGCCAGCGCGGTTACGTCATCACCGGCGAGGCCCGTTATCTGGAGCCGTTTCAAGGGGCGTGCGACGCGGTGGACCCGAAGCTGAAGCGCCTGCGTGAATTGACCTCGGACAACCCTCTCCAGCAGCAGCGGCTCACCGCCATCGAACCTCTGGCGAACAGCAAGTTTGCCGAGCTGCAGGAAACCATTGATCTGCGGAGGATAAAACGATTCGGACCAGCTGAGCAGGTGGCCGTAACGGACAAAGGCAAGAACGCAATGGATGCCATCCGGAAGGTGATCGGTGAGATGACAGAAGAAGAGACCAGGCTGTTGGCCAAGCGGTCGGCGGAGGAAAAAGACCGCGCCCACCGGACCGAGTTGACCATTATTTTAGGAAGCTTATGTGCGTTCGTGCTTCTGAGTCTGGTCGGCGTGCGCCTCACCAGAAAGATCGCCGGCCCGCACCGCGAAGTTTCCGCAGCGGCACAGAGAATCGCCTCCGGGGACTTGTCGGTCGGGGTGATTTCCAATGGTCGGCGAGATGAGGTCGGGGTCCTGGCCGCAACCTTCACGGAAGGTGCCGTCCAGATCAATGAAGAACTCGAATTCAAACAACAGGAGCTCCAACAAGCGAAAGAGACTCTGGAGGTGAGGGTAGCTGAACGCACAGCGGAGCTCCAGACCAACGAGCAGTTGCAAATCGAACTAGTCGAACGCAAACGGGCTGAAGAACAGATCAAGAAACTGAATGAAGACCTGGAGCGTCGCGTGGCTGAGCGTACGGCACAGCTTGCAGCTGCAAACGACGAACTGGAAGCATTCTCTTACTCAGTTTCATGACCTTCGGGCGCCGCTGCGCCATATCAATGGATTTGCCCGCATGTTGATCGAGGACCATAGCTCTCAATTGCAGCCCGAAGCCCAACGCCAACTGCAACGCATTCAGGAAGGTACCCAGAAAATGGCCCGGATGATCGACGATCTGCTCAATCTGGCCCGGCTGGATCGTCACAGCATGGCTCTGGAGATGACGTCATTGAATTCACTGGTGGAGAACGTTCTCCACGACCTCGAATACGAAACCGCCAGCCGGCAGATTGACTGGCGTGTAGGCTCGTTGCCTTCCGTCAATTGCGATCCCGGACTGATCCAGCAGGTGTTCGTGAACCTTCTGTCCAATGCCGTCCAATATACCCGCCGTCGTGAGCGTGCGGTCATTGAGATTGACCAATCGATAATCGACGGCCAACTCGTCCTCCTTGTTCGTGACAACGGCGCAGGATTCAACCCGAAATACTCCGACAAGCTTTTCGGAACATTTCAGCGGCTCCTCAGCGACGAACGTCATCCTTTCCACGAGTACCCCAGAGATTATCAGCGCTGGACGATTGATGGATTGAGAGAACTGTTGAGTGACTTCGAGATCATCGATATCGGGCTTCGAACGGGGCCGACAGCGACTCTACTGAGTTTCATGCTGAAGTGCGCGAAAATGATCAGTCCCAAGCGGTTTCGGAGAGTTGCTTACGGCGTCTGCTGCTGGCTGCTTTGGCCGCTCCGCTACTTAGACGTGTGGCTCATGTAAAGGCCAGAGGCGACAACTATGGGCAATCACATTTATGCACTGCTGCGAAAGCCAAATTCCAAACCCGCGGCGTAACTATCCGAGAAACTGGACTCGGCCAAAATTCCTACGCATATGTATCTGGAGGCGATGACTCAAGATCACCGTTGCAATCATGCGTTTGCGCTCATTGAAGTTTTCGAGTTTGTGATTTGGGCTTGCATATAGGACAGTCCTGCAGTCGGTTTGCCGAGCAACAACTGTTCCCCAACTGAACTTAAAAGATATCAATGAGATACGGTTCGTGAGAGCGCAGCCCAGAAGGGCTTGGCCTCAACGCATTTTCAAGGTGGAAATGCGGGAAGGGCGCGCCTTGTTTTCTCTTCCAAGAGTGAACCAGCATCATGGAAGGTTTCGCACGGCCGTGTCACTTGATGATGATTTTGCCCATGTCGATCTTCGAATCGAAATACTGGGTGCGTCGCGTCCGCTCTGCGGATTCTGACGAAAAAGGGCGGGGATACGGCGGGGTTGAACCGGAGATCCGGATGGCTATTCCGCAAGGTCGTAATTCAGGTTTTGCCCGAGCCATCGCTCGACTTCGTCCACGCTCATTCCCTTGCGTTTGCTGTAGTCGACGACCTGATCACGGTCGATCTTGCCGAGGCTGAAATATCGCGATTCGGGATGGGCGAAGTAGAGTCCACTCACGCTTGATCCGGGCCACATGGCAAACGACTCCGTGATCAGCATCCCTGTATTCGCCTGCACATCGAGCAAACGCCAAAGCAGACCCTTTTCCGTGTGATCTGGGCACGCTGGATAACCCGCAGCTGGCCTGATGCCGCGATATTTCTCTTGAATAAGATCTGCGTTGCTAAGGCCCTCCGCGCAACCATAACCCCATTCCTCACGCACGCGTTTGTGCAGGCATTCGGCGAAAGCTTCAGCCAGGCGATCGGCGATGGCCTCCGCCATAATCGCATTGTAGTCGTCGTGCTTGGCCCTGTACGAGTCGCACAGTTCCTTTAAACCGATCCCGCTTGTGACCGCGAACGCACCGATGTGATCGGGTAGCCCGGTTTCCTTCGGAGCGATGAAGTCGGCGAGAGACCGGCACGGCCCGCTGCCCTCCCTATTTGATTGTTGTCGGAGGAAGTGAAATCGTTCGAGCACTGTCCCGCGTGTGCCGTTCGTGTAGAGTTCGACATCGTCGCCCAAACCGCTAGCGGGAAACAAGCCATATACCCCCCGCGCTGTGATGAGTTTCTTCTCTATGATGACATCGAGGAGAGCATTGCCTTCGCTGAAGACCTGGCGCGCCTGCGCGCCATGCTCTGCGTGTTCGAGGATGCGGGGATAAATTCCTTTCAGTCCCCAAGTATGGAAGAACGGGCTCCAGTCAATGAACTCGCGCAGCGTCGCCAGAGGGAAGTCATTCAGCACGCGGACACCGGTGAATGAAGGCGTTGGCAGGTCTTCCGCACGCCACTCGATCGGAGTTCGCCGTTTCCGGGCATCCTCAAGCGAGACAACAGTTAGCTTGGGCGCGGAGTGGGCTTTGCGCAACGCTTCGTAATCGGCGCGATGCTGCTCCACGAACGCAGATTTACCTTCGTCGCTCAGAAGACTGGTCGTGACGGGCACTGCTCGGCTGGCGTCGAGGATGTGGACCACGGGTTCGCTGTAATGCGGCGCGATCTTGACGGCCGTGTGTGCCCGGCTAGTAGTTGCCCCGCCGATCAGCAGAGGCAGCTTGAAACCCTGACGCTCCATCTCGCGAGCCACATGCACCATCTCGTCGAGAGACGGAGTGATCAGCCCGCTGAGCCCGATCATGTCTGCCTTTTCTGCCTTGGCGCGTTCGAGTATCTTTTCGCACGGGACCATCACGCCCATGTCGATCACTTCGTAATTATTGCAGGCCAGGACGACCCCGACGATGTTTTTGCCAATGTCGTGAACATCGCCCTTGACCGTCGCCAGCACGATTTTTCCCTGCGCCTTGACCACTTCCCCTGCTGCGGCTCTGGCTTCCTTCTCAGCTTCCATGAACGGCGTAAGGTGTGCAACCGCCTTCTTCATTACACGCGCCGATTTCACCACCTGAGGCAGGAACATCTTGCCGGCCCCGAACAGATCGCCCACCACACTCATGCCGGCCATCAACGGACCTTCGATCACTAATAGAGGGCGGCCTAACTTGACGCGGGCTTCTTCGGCATCGGCTTCGATGTAGGTGTCGATTCCCTTGACCAGGGCGTGAGAAAGACGTTCCTCGACCGTACCACTGCGCCATTCTTCGGCCTTCTTTTCGTTGACGGCCTTGCCGGCGCCCTTCAGCTTTTCACCGTAATCCACCAGTCGCTCGGTGGCATCGGGACGGCGGTTTAGCAACACGTCCTCGACCAGCACCTTAAGCTCCGGTTCAATCTCTTCGTAGACCTCGAGCATCCCGGCATTGACGATGCCCATGTCCATGCCGGCTGCGATGGCGTGATAAAGAAATGCGGAGTGAATCGCTTCGCGGACTTTGTTATTGCCGCGGAAACTGAATGAGATGTTTGAGACGCCGCCGCTCACCTTCGCGTGTGGCAGGTTGGCCTTGGTCCAACGTGTGGCGTTGATGTAGTCCACCGCGTAGTTGTTATGCTCCTCCATGCCTGTGGCAACGGTGAGGATATTGGGATCAAAGATGATGTCTTCTGGAGGAAACGCGACTTCGTCAACCAGAATGCGGTAGGCGCGCTCGCAGACACGGATCTTCTCTTCATAGGTTGCTGCCTGACCCTTTTCATCAAAGGCCATCACAACTACGGCAGCCCCGTATTTCAGAACTTTGGCCGCATTCTGGCGAAACTTTTCTTCGCCCTCTTTCAGCGAAATCGAATTCACAATGCCTTTGCCCTGCATGCACTTCAGCCCGGCCTCAATGACCTCCCATTTCGAGGAGTCAACCATGAAGGGCACCTTGGCGACTTCCGGCTCGCTGCCTAGCAATTGCAGGAAGCGCGTCATCGCCGTGACCCCATCGATCATGCCCTCATCCATGCAGATGTCGAGAACGTTCGCCCCGTTCTCGACTTGCTGCCGGGCTACGCTTACCGCTTCTTCATATTTGCCTTCCTTGATTAGCCTGGCGAACTTCGGCGAACCAGCGACGTTGGTCCGCTCGCCGATTATGATGTAGACGCCTGGCTGTTGCGTGAAAGGCTGAGAGCCCGAGAGACGAAGTGGCCTCATCTTTGTCGCCTCGGGCACACCTGCGCTGCCGGACACGCTCACGCTCGACTCTCAATCTGGGCGACGAGAGATTCCTGCGCGGGCTCGATCCCCCACTTACGCGGAGGCTGGCCTTCGAGCACCTTGGCGATCGCCGCGATGTGCTCGGGAGTATTTCCACAGCAGCCGCCGGCGATGTTGATCAACCCTGCCCGTGCAAAGTCGCCCAGATAACGGGCCATGTCTTGTGGCCCAAGATCGAAGCCGGTTTCCGAGAGCGGATTCGGCAGACCGGCGTTGGGGTAACACGAGATCGCAACGTCCGCCTTCTCCGAGAGCTCCTCCAGAAACGGATACATTAGATCGGGACCGAGCGAGCAGTTGAGGCCCACCGACAACGGTTTCACGTGCCGCACCGCGTTCCAGAACGCCTCGGTCGTCTGCGCCGAGATCATCGTCTCGCCGCCGCGCCCCACCGCCGCCGAGATCATCACTGGCAGTTGCTTGCCGTCCTTATCGGTCACCTCACGGATGGCGACAAGTGCGGCCTTGGCGTTCAACGAGTCGAATATCGTCTCGACCAGCAGCAAGTCTGCGCCACCGGCGATAAGAGCGCGCACCTGCTGCGTGTAAGCGGCTTTGACCTGATCGAAAGTGATCACCCGAAAGCCTGGATCGTCGGCATCTGGCGAATTCGAGAGAGAGACGGTGAGCGGCCCAATCGCTCCAGCCACGAACCTCTGGCGCGAAGTCGCTGTTCCGACACGATCGGCCCATTGGCGGCACTGCCGCGCCGATTGCTCATTGATATCCCAAGCCAAACTGCCGAGGAATGAATCTTCGATGACTTTCTGGTAGAACGCGGGATCCTTGCGGCCGCCGCGCTCCCGCGGATCGTCGACAAAAAATTCGCTCTGGGTGATGCTGGTTGCGCCGAAGGTGTTTGTCTCGATGATGTCCGCCCCTGCCTCCAGAAACCGCCGATGGATGTCTTCAATCATTTCTGGCTTTGTCAGCGAGAACAGGTCGCCGTTGTTCAGTAGGCTCTTCGTCGAGTCTTTGAATCGCTCCCCGCGGATATCCGCTTCCGTCATGCCGTAGGTGCGGATGGTCGTGCCCATCGCTCCGTCGATGATGGCAATTCGACTGTCGAGGATCTTTCCAAGCGGATGTTGGTGGGCTTTCGTCATATCCTTTTTGATGATCTCGGGCAGCCTTCGCTTCAGACGTAACCTTGCGACATTTCCGCAATGTATGCCTCTTTTATTATAGCGATAGGCAAGATGCCCAAGCTCTTGCGAGTGGGATCACCGAGGTAATCGTGATAGCGTTGGAAGTCAGCCTTGGAGCGCACAGGGCCTGGCAGAACTCGCTCAACGGACTGAATGTGGGCAACTTTCCAGGGAGGAATGAAAAGAGTGCAATTCACAGCCACGAGATCTCACAGCCGCCGAATGCCCTTCGTCGCAGCGGGCGCGGTCACAGGCATCGGCAGCCTGCCCTTCACGTCAGCCACATCGGCAATTCGGGTCGGTTGCCGAACTTTCGCCGGAAGTACCCTTTTGGCCGCAGTTGCCTCAACTCTCAGAACGCGAAAGTATCATCGGCCAAGGCCTCGGTATTGTCGAAGGTCTGATTGAGCCTCGTAATGAGGGCTACGGTTATCGAGTGAAAGAGGGCACAGATTGATTCGGTTCTCGAAATTCTTCACCGCAGTAATAGGGAATTGACGTTGGCAAACGCGGCAGGCTTCGGGGCGTTCGAAGAAGAGTTGTCATCGGGTCTCTTAAGCTCTGCAGTGGCCGTCAAGGGACAGATCGAGGGGCCGATCACGTTGTCGGCGTATCTGTTCCACAACGACCGGCCCTTCCTGGCCGATCCGACGTTTTTTTCGGCCATCGCATTTCATGTCTCGCAGATCATCGGCTGGCAGGTTGATCGCCTGAAGTCCGCTGGCCTGCCTGTCTTGCTGTTTGTTGATGAGCCCGCCTTATGCTTGGACGCACCAGTCACGAATGCCGTCCCAGAGGAAAAGCGTCTCAACGCATTGGCAGCCACGCTCGACGGCGTGCGAAGTCGCGGAGCGTTGAACACCGTAAAAATGAAGTTCTTGAGCCAGATCGATATTACAGTCAGGACCCCTCGAGACATTCCGCCGTACAACGTGGATCTTGATGCTGAGCCGCCATTCCCGAGATTGAATGCATCATTAACCAGCTCAGATACCCACGGTGTTCGAGTCAACTGCGTGCCTATCAATCTTGGTTGAATCAAAGCCTACAATCACTGCGCCGTCAATCACAATTACCGGAGTGGTCATGTAACCAAGTTTCTTGAGGTCGGCTAGGGCGCCAGGATCTTGCGCGATGTCCCTCTCTTGAAACTTCAAGCCCTTTTGCGAAAGATACTCTTTCGCTTGATCGCAGAACATTCACCCATGCTGGGAGTAAACAACAATGTTCTTCATCATTCCTCCTCTCCCGGTTGGGTTCTGCCGCTCATCAGCAAACGCTGGATGGACTTCTTCGCTGCGCTAATCACATCGCGGACTGGATTGTCGGAATAAATCGGTTTCGGCGGAGCATCTTGCCATAACGTTCCCGGCGCATACACCGCGATGTAGTCCCAGACTACTGTCGAGCGATTGCGTTCTCCGAGCAAGTGAGACAGCGCTCGTTTTCTGTCCCAATACTGCGCCGCTCGCGCATCAGGAATGCGCCCGAGTGCAGCGGTCGAAGGGGCGACAAAATCGGTCGGCAATACCGGCTCCCAGATCACGAAAACGCGAATGTCTTGGCTGTTGATCTCTCGCAGCAATTGTCCCGTTGCAGAGGCCCCCTGCAAGCAAACGGCTCAAGTGGGTGACAGCATTACAACGATGCGGATAGAGGACGATGAGCCGTTGAACACAGTCTTCAGAGGTGTAAGATCGCTCGAAGAGAAACTGACGAGAGGCGGCTGTCCCTTGGGTGTCGAATGTCCGCCGTAGAAGTAATACACGGTCGCAAACGCCACCAAAAGAACCGCAAAAAGAAGGATTCGCTGTCGACTCATGATTTACCTGCCAAGAGATCAGTTACCAGGTTGGCAATCACCTGCGGGAAGAAGATGAATACAAACACCACGATCGCCGAGAGCCACAAAAGAAACGTGCTGATCCGGCTGGGCTTGCAATTGCATTGCTCCGCTCGCCAGGACTTATAAAAGCCAAAGGCAATCAGCAGCACCGACAGAACAAGCAGGTACGGTCGCAACCGTGCGACGAAGGCCGAGGTGCCCGCTGCTCCGGCAGCGAAGAGAAAAGGCAGCAGCGGCAGGCAGCAGCTTGACGCTGCGATCACGCTGCCGAGTGCAACAAGACTGGCAACCACGGTGCTCCTCGACCCGGATTTACTTGTCGTCTGGTTTTCTCCTATTTGAGACATGCTTGTTGCCATTCGAGCCGTTCAGTCGATCAAGCTTCGTGAGCAGGGGACAACAGTCCTCATGCTTGATTTCCCGTTTGAGGCGCAGCTCGCGGTTGCAATTACGGAACGCCTTTGCAAGCTCCGCTTCCAATCGGGAGAGACTATTGATCTTCTCCCGCACATCCCCCAGCTTGCGCTGGAGCATGGATTGCACTTCGGCACAGACATGATGCCTCTGCCGTAACGCCAGCAATTCCCTGACTTCGGTCAGAGAGAACCCCAATTCCTGGGCATGTCGCACAAATGTGAGATCGCGAATCTGCTCTCCGTCAAACAAGCGATACCCCCCGCGCTCCGACCCACACTCTTGATGAGTCCGAGTTTTTGATAGAAGCGGATCGTGTCCACGCTGACGCCGGCCAGCTTTGCGGCCTCGCCGATGTGAACGGCCTTTGCCACAAATAGAGGATAAACCCTGGAGTTAGCTCCAGAGTCAAGACGAAATCCTGTCTAGGCGGAATGTGATGACCGGTGATCGCCCGGCTGAGTAATGAGTGGCTAGCTCACACCAAGGGACGGCTAGCCGAGGCGTAACATCCCTGGATAAGTAGGTCCGTTTCCCACTTCGGGTCAAACAAGGGTCACGCTTCTGTTAACGTCCAGTATTCATGTGGTCCCGTGAGCTGTCATCTGTGCCGCAAAGTATTTGAATTTGCAGTTTCCCACGAAGCTCATAACTCAAAGGTCGTAGGTTCAAATCCACCCCCCGCAACCACTTACGAACGGTCCGGCCCGGACACATGGGTGACAGATCGTACCTAAGACATAGGTAACAGTTTTGGGCCGAAGGGGTTTTCGAGCGGTTCGAGCATCCGTGTCTCCAGATCAAAATATCCCAAATCATAATCCATAAAGCTCACCAGCCAGATGTCATCGTGCACTTCTTTGATGCTGACGGCCTGACCAGCAAAGACCTGGCTGAAGTTGATCTTTTTGTTCCCCAGACAGATGCGGCCGCAGCGGGTGACCACGATGGTTTTGTCGTGGAAGGGATAATCGATGTCGGGCAATCCGGTGTAAAGACGAGGGGAAGGTTGGTAGATTTCTGCCGGACATTTCATATCCAAAGCCTCATGCGGACGTTCGTGGTGGAAGATGTCAATGAACTTGTCAAAGCGCGCCTGCTGCTGAAGAAAATTGGCGGCCGCGGGTTTGGTGGCTTCTTTCTTCAAAGTGAGGGGCATACGTTGGTGACCACCGTTTTGCTGAGGATGGCCAGGTGGGATGGGCTCGATGCCGAGGCCGAGGCGGAGCCACCAGACCGCCAGCTTGCGGAGGTGGAATAAGGCGTGTGCGGAAGCGAAAGGCACACCGTTATCGCTGCCGATGTTGGCGGGCAGGCCGCGCTCTCGAAAAAGCTGCTCAAATACCGCGAAAGCGTAGCCTTCTCGAGTGGAAGAAAGAGCTTCGCCAGTCAGCAGAAAACGGCTGGCGTGGTCGGTGACCGTCAGGGGGTAGCAGTAGTGCTGGTTGCCGAGCAAGAACTCGCCTTTGTAGTCAGTGCCCCCGAGCTCATTGGGCTGCTGTCCCAGAGATAACGGTGTCCCTTGCGCTCGACGACGGATACGGCCCCGGCGCTCGACTAGACCATGGCGATCGAGCACGGCAGGGATGGTGCTCTTGGCTGGAATCGGAATTCCGCAGAACCTGCGGATGAGGCGCTCGCGGATTTTCCGGGCGCCCCAACTGGGGGGTTCGCGCTTGACGTTCAGAATGAAGTTCTCTACCTGAAAGGGAAGCTGATTGGCGTAGCGATAGGGGCGGCGACTGCGGTCGGTCAGGCCTTGAACGCCGCAGTCCTGATAGCGGTCCAAGATTTTATAGCCGGTCTTGCGCGAGCTCCCGAACTCCCGACAAAGTTCCGTCATCGGTTCGCCGGCTTGCCGGCGAGCCACAAACTGCAGCCTTTCATCCATCACCGAACACTCCTTCCAGGGCATCACTCCCTCCCCAAAAGGGGAGAAAGTGTAACCCATGTGTCCGGTACCTTCTGTTACCTATGTCTCAGGCCGCTCACTCTGCCCAAATGCAGTAGCGTTCGCCTCTTGAACCTTGGATGTTGCGGACTCTACGCCGACCAGGTTGTAGGCTCAGTGCATCAGCGTCCTGCGGCCTTTTGGGCGCGAAGGACCATGCAAGTGGAAGCGGCTTTCGCGACCAATCGGCTCTTCTCGTCGCTTATGGTGCATTCTACATAGCCGATTGTGCCACCCCGCCGTACGACTATTCCTTCCGCTCTGAGTTGCGCTTGCCAGACCGGGCGGAAGAAATTAATTTTCAGTTCCACCGTAGTGAAGGATTCCTCCGGAGCGAGAGTACTTGCAAACGCGATGCCCATCGCAGCATCAGCGATGTCGCATAGAATCCCTCCGTGCAACGTTCCCATTGGATTTGCATGCTGTGGTCCGGCCGCCAAGACGACCGTCGCCCGCCCGTCCCCAATGTCTCTCGCCTCAAATCCGATCAGACGCGCGACCGGAACGTCGTTCGTTTTTGCTCGCTGCCTAAAATCCTGTTGCAGGGGAATTTCTTGAGTACTCATGACCTGTCGGCTCCGGCCTTCGATTTCCGCGTACGGACTTTGGTTTCGAGGTATTCCTCCAGATGACGGACGGCAAGGTCACGAGGCTCTTCCTGCTTCTGCAGACGGCTCACCATATGGCTGCCTTCGAGCGTGCCGGCAATCAACGTGGCCAATTTCCTGGAATCGACATCAGAACGGACCTCGCCTCGTCGTTGCCCCTCCTCGGCAATTGATTGCATACGATCAAGCCACGCACTCAGAGCCTGGCGAGCTTTTGCTCGCAGCTTCGGATTGCCATCGTCGCAATCGACGGCCGTGTTGAGCAGCGGGCACCCCCCCGGAACCAGGCCGGTTCGTCGATCCCGAAAGTTCCGCACGATTTGCTTGAGGCGGTCGACCGTATTCGGGATCTGCTCTGTGCCTTCGAAACGCGTATCCATTGCGATTTTCCAAGCGTGGTCGAAGGCGTCTCCCGCAAGCTCTTGTTTGCTCCCAAAATGCCGGTAGATTCCCCCCTTTTCTAACCCGGTCGCTCGCATGAGATCGGAAAGTGCAGCGCCGTCGTATCCTTTTTGATTGAAGATCGGGGCAGCCTTACGAATGATTTCTTGCCGAGTCTGCTCGCCTTTGCGCACGTCCCGCTCCTAGTGATGCCAATTCAGCGATCATATGGTCGCTGACCGCGCGATACAAGTAATTGGATGAGACCGACCGGTCCCAGGTCGCATTTGATATGCGACCAGTGAGGGGAACTACCCATTGTCAAATAACCGCGTCTGGCTTCGGTAACAACCCCCGAGTACGTTCACGAGGACCGGTGCTGGCAGAAGGGACCGGTCGGTCGCATAAATTATCGCTAGGTATAAGATAAATGAAACCGATCGGTCTCTTGCGCATCGAACATGAACTGTAGTGCGACCGCGACTTGGGATGGACGACGAGAATCGTCCTACGAGCTTCCCGGTGTGGTGTCTGCAGCGGTGGCAGAAAAGCGTCGTGCGTGTGGCTGCCGTAGGCCTTCAATGACGGGGAACTTCGGAAGATGAACGCAGTCGCGACGTAGAGGTAAGTCCATGTGGATAGTCAGATTAGCTCTTAACCGTCCATATACGTTCGTCGTTCTCGCAATTCTCATTCTCTTGCTGAGTCCGGCCGTCATTCTTCGGACCCCCACTGACATCTTCCCGAATATCGACATCCCGGTCATTTCGGTCGCCTGGACGTACACGGGACTGAATCCTGAGGATCTGGAAACCCGGCTCACCACCCCTTTCGAGAAGGGCCTCACGACCCTGGTAGATGACATCGAGCACATCGAATCGACGACGTACAACGGCACCGCGGTGGTGAAGATTTATCTTCAACCCGGCACCAGCGTGGATCGCGCGAACTCGCAGGTGGTAGCACTTTCCGGCTTCATTCTAAGGTTTCTTCCTCCGGGAACGCAGCCGCCTGAGATCATCAACTTCAGTGCTTCCAGTGTCCCGGTCCTTCAGCTGGGCATCTCCGGACCCGGAATGTCGGAACAGCAGCTTAACGATCTCTCGCTCAACTTCTTGCGCACTCAGCTCATTACGGTGCCAGGTGCCGTCATTCCTTTACCGTACGGCGGCAAGCCACGACAGGTCATGATCAACATGGATCAGAACCTGATGCAGGCCAAAAACGTCTCGCCGAACGATGTTTTGAATTCGGTCAATGCGCAAAACCTTATCTTGCCGTCCGGCACGGCAAAGATCGCCGAAAGCGAATTGGACGTTCGCGTGAATGTGACACCTCGCACGGTCACGGAGCTTGGTGACCTTCCCATCAAGCAGGTTGGCGCAAAAACGATCTATCTGAGGGACGTAGCGCGGGTCAGCGACGGGTTTGGTCTTCAAACCAACGTGGTACGGCAAGATGGCCACCGTGGTGTGCTGGTCAGCATTCTCAAGGCCGGAACTGCATCGACTCTAGATGTCGTGGCGGGAATTCGAAAGGTTTTGCCACGCGCCGCGCTGACCTTGCCGCCGCAGTTGAAAATTACTCCGCTGGCCGACCAGTCCCTGTTTGTGAGGAGCGCGATCAGCGGCGTGGTTCGCGAAGCGGTCATTGCCGCGGCGCTTACAGGAGTCATGATTCTTCTCTTCATCGGCAGCTGGCGAAGCACCCTCATCATCGCCATCTCTATCCCGTTGTCCATCCTCGAGTTCGATTCTCGTGCTCAGTTTTCTACACGAGACGATCAACATCATGACCCTGGGCGGGTTAGCGTTGGCAGTTGGGATTCTGGTGGACGACGCCACGGTTGAGATCGAAAACATCAACCGCATCCTCGAAGAAGGTCACGAGACCGAGATTCGGCAGGCCATTCTGGATGGCGCCCAGCAGATCGCTGTACCTGCACTCGTCTCGACACTTTGCATTTGCATCGTCTTTATGCCGTTGTTTCTGCTCGGCGGAGTAGCACGATATCTTTTCGTTCCTCTAGCGGAGGCAGTGGTCTTTGCGATGCTCGCTTCCTACCTTCTTTCCAGAACGCTGGTGCCGACGCTGGTGATGTACATGCTCAAACTCAATGAGGGTCGCGGGGATAGTCGCAATCTGTTCGTGCGTTTTCAGAAGAGATTCGAGAAAGCCTTTGAACGGCTTCGCAACTTTTATCGAGCTGTCCTGACGCAATGTGTCGAAGCCCGACGGTTCTTCATTCCAGCGTTTCTAGGGATTTGCCTGTGTGCTTTTCTTTTGGTGCCTTGGCTGGGCCAGGACTTTTTTCCTCAGTCTGATGCCGGCCAGTTCATCCTCCATATTCGCGCGAAGACAGGCTCCCGCATCGAGGAGACTGCGCGCCTATCGGATCTGGTCGAAGACGCGATCCGCGAAAAAGTTCCGCCGTCAGAGCTGGACAACATTCTCGACAACATCGGATTGCCCTACAGCCCGTTGAATACCATGCATTCGACGTCGGGAGTTATTGGCGCGAACGATGTCGATGTGCTCGTCTCGCTCCGCGAAAATCACAGGGCCACGGCCGACTACGTCCGCGAGCTGCGCGAAGAGCTGCCGCGGGAGTTTCCAGGTGTGAGTTTCTATTTTCTTCCCGCAGACATCGTGACCCAGATCCTCAACTTCGGGCTCCCTGCGCCCATTGACGTGGAAATCGAAGGCGCGAATGTGCAGGCCAGCCACGAAATCGCTGAGAGGATCCTGACCGAATTGCATCAGGTGTCGGGTCTTACGGATTTGCATATCCAGCAGCCACTCGACTATCCGACCCTTGAAATAAACGTGGACCGAACCAAGGCATCGCAGGCGGGCTACACGGAGCGGGAGGTGGCTTCAAGCGTTCTGAATTCTCTCAGCGGGAGCTTCCAGGTGACCCCGATGTTCTTTGTCAACTGGAACAATGGCGTGAGTTACAACCTGGTCGCGCAGACGCCGCAGTATCGCCTCCAAACGGTCAAGGATGTTCAGAACATTCCCATCGCGGGTGGTAGCAAAGCCAATCCCGAAATTCTGGCTGACGTGGCTTCGATGCAGCGCTCACGCGAAATGGCCATCGTTTCCCATTACAACATCCGTCGCGTAGTCGATATTTACGGGGCGGTTCAGGACCGCGATCTCGGAGCGGTAAGCCGGGACGTGCAACGAATCGTCGATGCCAATCGAAAATCACTGCCACGGGGAACGTTTATTACGATTCGCGGTCAGGTGGAAACCATGCGCAGTTCGTATCTCGGTTTAGTCATCGGATTGGGTTTCGCGATTGTACTTGTCTACATGTTGATCGTCGTGAATTTCCAGTCCTGGCTCGATCCCTTCATCATTATTACTGCTCTGCCGGCTGCCATGGCGGGCATCGTTCTTTTTCTCTTTTTCACCCATACAACCCTGAGCGTTCCGGCCCTGATGGGCGCTCTGATGTGCGTCGGGGTCGCGACGGCCAATAGCATTCTCGTGATTTCATTCGCGAAGGAAAGGCTACAAATCCATGGCGACTCAGTTAAGGCCGCGATCGAAGCGGGCACCACCCGTTTCCGTCCGGTCATCATGACGGCTCTTGCCATGATGATCGGCATGGTGCCGATGGCGCTAGGTCTCGGCGAGGGAGGAGAGCAAAACGCACCTTTGGGACGCGCGGTCATCGGAGGCCTGCTTTGCGCCACCGGAGCAACCCTGGTGTTCGTCCCATCTGTCTTCGCTGTGTTTCATGGACGCAAGTCGGAATGATGCATTTGGAGCTGTTGAAGAGTGTTCAAGATGACGCAAACGCGGAATGGAAAGGCTCTGGCCATGACAACACATGAAACAAATCCTGCAGTCGCCACGGAACTGGCTCGGGACGATCAAGTTCCGAACAACCCAGGACGTGCATTCGGCAAGCGAGCAATCACGATTACCGCCGTCCTTACCGCGTGTGCTGCTTTAGCGATTGTCTCCGGGCTACACTCGCGCGTTAAGGCTGAAACCAAACTGCGAGAGAACGCGCAGGCTTCGGCGATTCCTTATGCGGACGTGGTCTCTCCCAAAGCGAATGCAGACGCCGATGAGATTGCGCTGCCCGGGAGTACGTCAGCGTTCAATGACACTCCCATCTACGCGCGGACGAGCGGCTACGTCAAGCACTGGTACGTTGACATCGGCGCACGCATAAAAAAAGGCCAACTTCTGGCCACGATTGAAACCCCGGAACTTGATCAACAACTGCAGCAGGCACGGGCCGATCTGGAGAATGCTGAGGCGAATCTAGAGCTGGCGAAAATCACTGCTGCGCGCTGGCAGCATCTGCTTGAGTCCGATTCTGTGTCGCACCAGGAAACCGACCAGGCCGTCAGCGATCTCCACTCGAAACAGGCTCTGCTGAATTCCAGTAAAGCCAACGTCGAACGCTTAGGGCAACTTCAAGCCTTCGAGCGCGTTACCGCTCCTTTCGATGGTGTGGTTACAGCCCGCAATACGGATATCGGGGCGTTAGTGCAGGCCGGCGACAATTCGGGACCAAAAGAGCTTTTTCATATGGCAGCCATTCAGACGCTACGCGTCTATGTTGCCGTACCCGAGATCTACGCCGCATTTGTGAAGACCGGAGAACAGGCAAAGCTAACGCTAGATGCACTCCCGGGCGAAACGTTGACGGGTACTGTCGTGCGCAACGCCGATGCGATTGATGCGACCTCACGCACGCTAAATGTTGAGGTAGACGTTGACAATCCTACGGGGCGCCTGCTGCCTGGCGCCTATGCGTTTGTGCATCTCCGCGTCCCTCCCCATCCCGGCTCGGTTACCGTCCCGTCAAACGCCTTGCTGTTCCGCGCCGAGGGATTGCGCGTAGGAGTTGTTCGCAATGGTCATGTTGAACTCACTCCTATCTCAATCGGGCAGGACTATGGCAGCACGGTCGAAGTGATCTCCGGACTATCGGCGCGCGATACCGTGATTGTGAATCCGTCCGACTCGCTCGCAAATGGAGCCGCCGTACAGCTGGTCGCTAAAAACGCTAACGGAGGAAGGCGGTGAGAATGAAACGCTATGGCGTCATTCTCGTGAGTGCCATTGGCTTTCTCCTGTCCGGATGCATGGTTGGTCCCAGATACGTCAAACCTACGGTTCCGGTGACGCCGAACTTTGAACAGACAGCGGAGTCGAAGGAAGGAGACGGATGGAAGGTCGCACAACCAGACGACGACCTTATCCGCGGGAAGTGGTGGGAGCTCTATGGCGACGCAACGTTAAACGAAATCGAAGAGCAGGTGGACTCGTCCAACCAAGACCTGAAGATCGCCGAGGCGAATCTACGCCAAGCCCAGGCAGCGATTCGATTCAATCGCGCCGCGCAAGCACCGACAATTGGAAGTTCTCCCAGCATCTCCGACATTCGCGTGTCCGGTAACAAACCCTATTTTCCGTCCAGCTCAGTCAACAATGGCAGCGGAGATTTCATTCTTCCTCTTGATCTGTCCTATGAAGTCGACCTGTGGGGGCGTGTTCGCCGCAGTGTAGCAGCCGCCAGGCAGCAGGCCCAGGCAAGCGCAGCTGACTTGCAAACGGCTCGTTTGAGCCTCCATGCCGAAGTTGCGATCGACTATTTCGAGGTTCGGAGTGCCGACGCCCAGGAGAGACTCCTGAACGATACCGTGAAGGCGTATACCGAGGCGTATCGGTTGACACAGAATCGCTTCGAGGGCGGGGCAGTTCCGAAATCGGACGTGGCGCAAGCGCAGACGCAGCTTAAGGCTGCCCAAGTGCTGGCGTCCGATATTACCGTCGAACGCGCGCAGTACGAGCATGCTCTGGCGATTCTTATCGGAAAACCTCCGGCGGCATTCCATCTTTCTGTTTCTCCGCTGAACCTTGTGGCGCCCGTGCTGCCAGCCATTCCCGTCACTCTGCCAGCGCGGCTTCTCGAGCGTCGTCCAGATATTGCTGCAGCGGAACGCCGCATGGCGTCTAGCAACGAACAAATCGGCATTGCCAAGGCCGCTTATTATCCGACTCTCAATCTGGCGGCGAGTGCGGGACTAGAGGGCTCTTCGATTATGAATTGGCTCACCTGGCCGAGCCGTTTTTGGGCGGTGGGGCCCCAACTGTCGGAGACCCTTTTCGACGCTGGGCGACGCCGGGCGACCACTGAATCAGCCCGCGCAGGATATGACGCCGCTGTAGCTGGCTATCGGCAAACTGTCCTCGATGCATTCCAGCAAGTCGAGGATAACCTGGTGGTTCTACGCGTCCTCAGCACTGAATCGACGCAACAACAGCAGGCCACCAGTGCCGCGGAGGAATCGCTCAAGCTGTTTCAGAACCGCTATGCCGGGGGCGTTGACACCTACTTGCAAGTGGTCACTTCACAAAAGGAGCTTAGACCAGACGGCTCCTTGAAGATTTGGAGTTACTCTTACATTGACTGCACGAGTGAGCCACTGGCGCACACGTTCGCTTCGCTCGCTTTCGCCCCCGCCAAGCTCTCCTATGAGAAGGTAGCCGGCATTGCGTCGTGGACAAGCTCATGCTCTTGCTCAGGAATTGCGGCTGTGTTCCTGAAGGCGTGAGTGACGTTGAAAATCGTGTTGCGGGAAGCCCTGGCAAACGCCATCATTCATGGAAATCATGAAGATCGTCGAAAACACTTCCATGTTAACTGCTGCTGCGAACCTAACGAAGTGTCAATCGCGGTAAAGGGCGAAAGGAGAGGGTTTGATATTAATGGTGTCCCGGACCCTACAGCTCCACAAAACATCGGATCGATTCACGGCCGTGGCATCCACGTGATGAAGGCGGTAGTGGATGAAGTTTGCTTCGAGGAAGATGGAGCCGTCATTCATATGCGAAAGAGCAACGTTATTTGACAGCCAGAGTTATCTGCCCCAAGTGGTAGGACATATGGTTGGTTCGACTCAACAAAACGGCCAATCGGTTCCGCGTGGGATCTTTGGTGTAGTCTTCTTCGGACATTGCGTAGTGGCGCTGCAACCATTCGTCCGTGGAAAGACTTGCAAATTGCGAGAGTAGTTTAGCGTTCACTTCGTCCCAATATTTTCTCAGCTCTCCCACTGGGGGCACCTCTACCCCTACCTTGTCAGGACTGGAGACGAAAATCGCATCGAGTTCAGGGTGCAGTCGCTCTCCTAGACCGAGAATCGGGAACATGGCATCGTGAATGGCAGTGAGGTGTCCCAATAGATAGATGAGACGGTTCTTCCCAGGTGCGACCTCTTTCAAGAACTGGTCTGCCGTGAGATTTGAAAATATTTTGTTGGCTCTCTCCGCCACGAGCCGCCAGGAATTGATTGCCACCTGCACTGATAATTTGTGGGATGTCATTGGCACAAGCCTCTCTTCGGATTACTGCCCCCCATCATTTCTTTGGTGCGGAAAGCCTCGTAGCCGGCCGGAGACGAGGCTATATTCCTTGTTCATTGCTCTGTTAGTACTTAGATGCTGATGAGACCCTTCGGTCGCATAAGTTCCTTTGTAGGACTTGTCCTAGATGATTGGGAGTAGGAGCACTCTGCCCGCATGTAATTGCATATACCGTCTCTACGATTGCGGTATTTACCGGCGTATTAACGCCGAACTGCCGAGCCGTGTCTACGACGTACCCATTGATGATGCTCAACTGCTCGGTTACCACGCTTGGGGCGATTGCGGGCCGGACAATGCGTGAATACATCGATCGACCTGAAGGGCGCGAGTTGTTCTATAGAACGTACGACGAAGCTCTCTCGGTAGCACTCGCAAGCGGAGTCCGACCAGGGAAGATGTGAGCGCCGCGGTGGGCTTTTTGTTTTACATCATATATCCCAGGCCTCAGCATTGTGGCGCCAAGGTTTGAGAGTCCGCCGAGCACGCATTCGTCCCCGAGCCGACTTGCAAGCATCTGTGGTACTCCCCCGTTCTGGAGCGGAAGCAGAGTGCCCCCGGGCGCAAGTAAGCGCGCGAGGCTCGGCGCCACATCAATCGCGTCTTGCGCTTTCGTGGCCAAAACAATTAGATCGAATGTCCCTGGAACGGAATATTCAGCTAATGGAGCGACTTCTCCTGCATCCTCGATCGACAAATCACCTCCGATGCCAGTGACGCGAAGGCCGGAGGCTTTGATCTCTTTTGCTGACCTGGCATTCCGGGTCGCAAGTGAAACAGAAGCGCCTACTGCCAGGAGACGCGCTCCTATGGTTCCACCCAATGCTCCCGCGCCAACAATCAGTGTTTTCATGAATCCTCCACACGATCTTTCCATCGTTACCTCGGGGCATGTATGTCGCGGACTTTGAGTTTGATGACACGCCCTAATGGGTGTCGAGCCACTTCCGAATATTCGAGACGGTATCGTCGTAGAACGTCTTGTAAAGACCTTGCGATACGTAGCCGATGTGCGGCGTCGCCAGTACGTTGTCCAGCGTCCGGAAGGGGTGAGACGGAGGCAGCGGCTCAGTGTCGAATACGTCGATCGCCGCACCGGCGATTTGCTTGTTCTTCAACACGCTGATCAAAGCTTGCTCTTCGACGATCGGGCCGCGCGACGCATTGATCAACCAGGCTGTTGGCTTCATTCTCTTCAACTCCGCGGCCCCTACAAGGCCGCGCGTACGGCTGCTCAACACCAAATGGATCGTCAGGATGTCGGCCAGCTCGAACAACTGGTCCTTGGAAACTAGGATTGCGCCAGCGGCTTTGGCAGTCTCGAATGTCATGTTCTGGCTCCAGGCAATCAGATTCACTCCAAAAGCGCTCCCAATCCGCGCGACCTGTGATCCAATCCGCCCAAGTCCCAGAACGCCCAGGGTCTTTCCGCGGAGATCCGTGCCCACTGTTTGCTGCCAGCCGCCGGATCGGACAGAGTTGCTCTCCGCCACGATATGTCGCGCGGAGGCCAAGATCAGTGCCCAAGTAAATTCGATCGTCGGGTCCGACCTATACCCCGTCTGCACTACTGCGATCCCATGATCGCGCGTGGCGGCGACATCGATCGACGCGTTTACAGATCCCGTCGAGGCAATGAGCTTGAGATTGGGAAGCCGCTCAATGACGTTATGGGGCAGCGGAGTGCGCTCGCGCATGACACAAACGACATCAAAAGGCAGCAACCGCTCAATCACGGCGTCCGGCTCGGCGAGGTGGTCCTGAAAAACGGTGACATCCGCTCGATCGCGGAGCACCGCCCAATCGGCGCTTTCAAGCGCCACATTTTGGTAATCGTCGAGAACAGCGATCTTGTACTTTTTCATAGGCATCCATTCGGCGGTGATTGACCCGGCCAGCGACGAAGACTCGGTCTACCAAATCGTCAGTTTGTTTGTGAGGGTTTATCATTCGCCTTCGCGCCCCGTTCGAGCGCCAAGATGAAGTCGGCGGATGGGAATCGTTCCTTCATGGCATTAATAAGGCCATCCGGATCCTTGGCTTTTTTGAGTTCTTCTTCAAAAGCCAATAAATAGTTTTCCGTAAAATCCACGGCGGTACTCGCGTCAAGGGGAGCGCCGATCTTGCTGTGTCCAGGGACCACAATCGAAGGTGTTAATTTTCTGATTTCGTTTAATGAGTTCAACCATTTCCCTCTAGCCTTGCTGTCCGTTTCTGCGGTGTAAACATGCATGTTATTGAACAAGACATCGCCAGCAATGAGGATTCTCTGTCCAGGAATCCAAAGCATCGTGTTTTCGTCGGTGTCGCCTTGGATGTTTCTAAGGACCTCTATGTGTGAGCTCTCAAATGTAATAAAGTTGCCGTCGAATTTTTCGATAGCAACAACGTGTGAGGTTGCAGCTGCGCCCAAGATCGTTTTCCATTTATCTATTTTCTCTTGATAGACCTTGTTGATTCGGTCCACGACCGCAGAATTCGCAATAATCCTCACTCTCGGATATGCCTCCTTGAACACCTCGAGGCCAAGAAAATGATCGGCGTGCTCATGGGTAATGTAGATAATAGACAGTGGCTTTTTAGTCTCTTTGATTTCGTGTAAGACCCTTTCAGCATTGGTTTTTGTTAACTGCGCATCGATCAACATCACTTCATGTGTTCCCTCGATAATGACGGAGTTATTCCAAAACTGATCGTCGGGGGAGGTGAACACCTTGATTGAAAAACTGTGTTGACCACCCGCAAATGCAGATGGAGACGAAAATAGAAATAAGAGACTGATCACCACTGAAAAAACAATACTTCTCACAACCAGCTCCATAAATTCTCCTATCTTGACCGTTCGCCGATGATGCGTACGAATTTGACGCTCACAAAACGGATGCGGTCGTTGGGTCCTAGGGCATTGATGAGCGCGGGCAAGTCGAGAGGAACTGTGACCCGGTCGTAAAGCCAGTTACTACGCTGCCAAATCGGGCGGCAAAGTAACTGCCAGTGGCCGCGCATCCACCAATTGCCAAGGGTCCCAACTTGACCTGCTGGCTTGCCCGCCCAGCTACTATTTGTCGTCCCATTGATCGGTAAATACCACCGGCACCCAGCGATACCCACTCCCCTCCTCGCGCAAGCGACCCAAGGCAGGAAATAACGATGTGTGCGGAGTCGCGATTAACACCCCCTCTCGCGCAAGCTTAGACAGCAATTGATGTCGCGTCGCCGCAGCCGCAGTCTGGTCAATGTCGAAAATCGTGGTAACCTCGGGATGCTGCAACTGGACGCGCTGTGCATGGACGATGTCGCCCCAAAACAGGATTCGTTGTCCCTTTGATGAAAATTCATAGCCAGTATGTCCCGGGGTATGACCAGGCAGCGGGACGACTTGCATCCCGTCGACGATTGGCTCGGAGCCACTAAACGTGTGCCACTTACCGGCCTTGATGTACGGCGCTGCGATGGCTTGCGCACTCTGGAAGAACGGTTGCGCATCCTTCGGCGCCTGAGCGGCGATTTCCGGCGACAGCCAAAAGTGGCTTTCGGCCTTCGCCACGTAAACATCGGCATTTGGAAAGACGCGCTTTCCGTCCTGAGTGGTCAGGCCGCCGACGTGATCGGAATGGAGGTGCGTGACCAAAACGAGGTCGACCTCTTCCGGCTTGTAGCCTGCGCTGCGGAGGCTGCTCGCCAAGCGCCCCAGTGCTCCCCCACCCCACCACGTGCCGGCACCCGCATCGACAAGAATTAGTTGCTTGCCGGTGTTGACCAGGAAGCCCGAATCAACAACATCCAGCAGGTGCGGATCTTCGTGCAATGCCTTCACAACTCCATCCATCGTCGCGTTCGTTCCGTTCAGCCATTGGGAATCGAATACGCCGGTACCATCGAACAGGGCCGTCACTTCGAGGTCGCCGACTTTCAGTCGGTAGAAGCCCGGTACCTGATCATGATGCTGGACCGCGGCAGCCACAGCTGCGTTCGGATAGGCCATAAGACTAGCCAGCGCTACCAAGAGAGCGGCGGCGAAGCGCACCGAATTTCTCTTGAGCACGTTTTTAATCGTTTCTGCAGAGACTTCCAGTGCTTTGTCTATGCTTTTCATTGCTATGTATCTCACCTTCCAATTTGGCTCTCGTATTGCATTTCGGTTCGGTCCGAGTGGATCAGTCAATCGCCATGTCGCCTTCTTCCACTCTGGTTGCATGATGCAACCATATATAAGATACCCGAATCTGGTATAATGATGCAACTATATTTCATGGAGTATTAGATACGAGGGGCTATGCGACACAAATCCTTCAAAGGCAACCTGTGCCCCGTGGCACGCTCGCTCGACACCATCGGCGAATGGTGGTCTCTACTGATCATTCGTGACGCCCTCTCAGGCGTACGACGGTTCTCCGATTTTCAGAAGAGCTTGGGATTGGCAAAGAACATCCTGAGCAAGCGCCTTAAAAAGTTGGTTGCGTGCGGAATCATGGAACAGGTTCCGGCTTCGGACGGCAGTGCCTACCAGGAATATGCGCTAACCCAAAAAGGCCGAGACTTGTTCCCGGCCATCGTTGCTTTGCGCCAATGGGGAGAAAGTTATCTCTTCTCACGCGGAGAGAAACGTTTTCAAGTTCTGGACAAACGCACCCGAAAACCCCCTAGACTGGAAGTGCAAAACGCGAAAGGAGAAACCCTTACAGCGAACGATCTGGAACTGGTTACTGTTAAGACTTGAACGGACGTTTACGGCGTCCAATCTCCTCGTAGGGCCCGAAAGGGACCGACCGCCGCGCGAGGAGAGGTTTCCCGGGCGGATTGCCCGTGAACCAGAAGCAACCGCGATCATCTCCCATAAGCCGAATTAAAGGTTTACTGAACCCTATGGCGGGCATCCTCCACCGGGTTAGCTCGGTCGGGGGGTGAACTGGGAACCGATAGGCATCAGGCCAGCGAGCCGGCCCGTTTACTGAAACGGATTGGTGTTCTTCTTATAGATCAGATAGAGCAGTGAAATACCGCCCAAAAAAGGCGCGAATGCGGGGATCGTATATTGCAGACCTTGCACCCAGAATGTGCTCCCCGCAACCGCCAAGAGTGCCACGACCGCCGCCAGCGTGGGTATTGGGTGCGCAGCCAGCTTCAGCGGCAGTTGCAAGAGCGTCTGGCCACCTATTGCCTGGCGGAAGCGCAGGTGGGTAAGCAGGATCACGATCCAAACATAGAACATTCCAGCCACAGCGGTGCCATAGAGAAGCAGGAATGCGTTCTTTGGTGCGAAAATTGCTAGCAGGACTGCAGTGACCATGCCTGCAGTAGACAACGCCAGTGCGCGATGAGGTACCCCGTTGCGGCTCAAACGACCAACCCAGGCAGGTGCATAGGATCCACGGGACAAAGAAAACAGCATTCGTGTGGTCAAGTAGAGATTAGTGTTGGCGCTGGAAAGTGCCGCTGTGATCACCACCAGGTTCATGATGCTCGCGGCGAAAGGGATCCCGGCGGTCGCGAAAGCACGCACGAACGGACTTCCCGTAATACTGGCGCTGCCGGTCTGGTTCCACGGCGTCATCGTGAGCATGACGGAAATAGCCAGAACGTAAAAGATGATTAGGCGTAAGACAATCGTGCGCATCGCGCGAGGAATGCTTTGTTCCGGGTGTTGCGCCTCGCCTGCCGTAACGGCGATTACTTCGATGCCCATGTAGCTGGTGATCGCGAGCGTCAGGGCCAACCAGACACCTCGCCAGCCGTGCGGCAGAAATCCTCCATGTTGCTTAAGATTGGCTAGCCCTACTCCAGGCCGAACTCCCAAACCGGTAATCAATCCGAGACCGACGACAATGAAGACGATGATTGCCAGCACCTTGATCATCGCGAACCAGTACTCGAATTCCCCGAAGTTACCGACCTGTAAGGCGTTGACCAGAACCAGTCCCATCGAGACCAGCACAATCCAAAGCCAGCCGGGCACGCTCGGAAACCAAAACCCGAAGTAAATAGCGACGGCGGTAACTTCGGCTCCTATAGCGATGATCTGCACCAGGCCGTACGTGGCCCTCACCGAGAACCCGGCCCATCGGCTTAGGTAAGTTTCGGCATAGATTCCGAAGGATCCTGCTACTGGGTGAACCACCGCCATTTCCGCAAGGGCGTATGCCACAACGATGGTGATCAGGGCTCCCAGCAGGTAGGTCACAATTACGCCCGGCCCCGCAAGTTCGATAGTCACGCTGCTGCCCAGGAAGAGCCCGACTCCAATTGCCCCACCGATGGCAATCATGGTCAACTGTCTCTGAGTCAATCGCCGGTGTAAACCTTCGGAACCGCTGGGTGTCTGTGTGTCACCCTTCGGCGTTTGGACTACCGCGCTGCCGTTTTTAGGCACGCCTGCTTGGCTCCTCGAAAAGTTATTCTGCCAACCCGAATGACAGTGATGACACGAGAATGAAGAAGTCCGGACCTTAGCCACGAGCGATCGCGCGGAGTTCCTCTGCAAAACGGCCGACCTCCGAAACCGTGTTGTAGTGCGCCAGCGAGGCCCGAACGGCGCCCGTCTCTGAGGGAATTCCGAGCCGGTCCAGCAACCGAGGCGAGTACATGTTTCCGTCCCGCACTCCAATGCCTTTGGCGGCCAGGGCGACGGTTACGGCGGCCGGATTCACATCCCGAAGATTAAAGCAGAATGTGGGGACACGTCCGCGGACTTCGGATTCCCCGATGCCGTAGACGGTGACACCATCGATTTGCGACAAGAGTTTTAGTAGTTCGGTAGACAGCCGGAGCTCATAGTCCCGAATCGAGTCCATGGCACTCAGCAGCGCAGCGCGGCGACTACGCGGCCGTCCATTGGTCGAAGTCCGAATGCCCAGCTCTTCGAGATATGTGATCGCGGAATCCATTCCAGCAACATTTTCATAAACAAAAGTTCCAACCTCGATCTTCGTAGGTATCTGGTCGGGGATGAAATCTTCGCGGAAGGTTGGAAGCGCTTCCAATGCTGGGCGCTTGCCCCATAGAAAACCCATGTGCGGGGCGAAGATTTTATAGCCGGAACAGACCAGGTAATCGCAGTCCAGTTCCTGGACGTCAATCGGCCCGTGCGGCGCGTAGTGCACCGCATCCAGGAACACTTCGGCTCCCACCGCATGTGCCATGCGTGCCACCTCTTTCACATCCACAATCGAACCCAGCGCGTTGGAAGCTGCAGTGCAAGCCACAAGCCTGGTATTAGAGTTAAGTACACGCTCGAGATCGGCCGGGTGGAGAGTGCCGTCCCGGCGCATGCGCCACCAGCGAATCTCCACCCCGTAGCGTTGCAGCGCCAGCCAGGTCGCCACATTGGCCTCGTGATCCATGTCACTGACGACAATCTCTTTCCGATCGCCCAAAGTGTCGGCCAACGCCAGGCTCACAATTCGGATGAAAGAAGTCGCATTCATGCCGAACGCCACTTCCTCCGGTTCGCGGGCATTCAAGAAGGTAGCGACACTCTGTCGTGCCCGTTGAATGGCTGCATCTACCTCATGGCTCTGGCGGTATCGTCCGCCGCGTTGCACGCTGCAGGTGAGCAGATGATGATGGACGGCATCCAGCACAATTTGCGGGACCTGCGCTCCAGCACCGTTGTCGAAAAAGACAAAGTTCTCTGCGGTATTGAGTGCGGGGAAGGACTCGCGAACCCAGGAGACAGGGAAGTCAGGCATAGCGTGATCAGTGCTGCTGGAGCTGCTGGTAGATTACCTCAGCATTGTCGGCGAAAGTCGCGTGGTACTGCGGGTATTGGCGGAAGTCGCTGTAATTCTCCATGTGAACGCCGTGGCGTACCTCTTCGAGGGTGGCTCCTTTTCGGAAGAGAGCCTCTACCTGCGTGAACAGATCGCTGAGATAGTCGCGAAAACGCTGCAGATCTTTCTTAGTGGCCAGATCGAAGTGGCCAGGGACGACGTTGTCCAAGGGCCGGGTCAGGACTTGATCCAAAGCATGAATCCAGTTTTCCGCGCTGCCGAGATCCATCGCAGGGGAGGACCTGTTGAGAAAAAGGTCTCCCATCGCAATGGCACGTTGACGGGGGAAATACACCAACGCGTCTCCAGAAGTGTGAGCCTTGCCTGGAAAGTAAACCTCGGCAGTGTAAGGATCGAGATGGACGGTGAGCTTATCCGCGAAAGTTACTTCCGCCGGCTGGAATAGAGAGCCTTTCTGCGATGGTGAAGACTGGATGACCTCCAGCGTGCGCTCACGAGTCCAATCGGTGCTGATCACGACGGCCGCTGGGCCGACCACCGAGTTGCCTCCCTGGTGATCACGGTGATAGTGCGTGTTCACAATGAATTCGATCGGCAAGCCTGAAACGCCGCGAATCGCGCGCAATAACTTGGTTCCTTCGGCGGCATCGAAGCCGGTATCGACCACCAGGATTCCTTTGCTTCCTATGAGGAAGGTCGAATTGGCGCTCGAATCGTTGTCGGAGATGTAGGCATAGAGGCCGGGTCCAATCGGCTTCACTTGAGGAGTTGCCCATAAATGGGCACAAGTCAGCAACCCCATAAGCATCGGCATCGCTTGCCACCCAACCCGCAACACCGCTCGGATTCTTCGCGCGCGCATTTACCTTTCCTAGAAGCTCAACTTCAGAGCAAACTGAATCAGGCGTGGCCCCCCGGAGCCCAGGCCAACGTTGTTCTGTGCAGCATCGGGCGTCTGGAACAGAGTTCCGAAGTTCGGCGCGGCAAGAATGTTGGCCGGCAAGGCGAAATTCGGATGGTTGGTGATATTGAAGAACTCGGCACGGAACTGAGCGTTGACCCGTTCCCTGAAGTGTGTGTTTTTGACGACCGAGAAGTCAAAGTTATGGAATCCCGGTCCGGTCACGATGTTTCGCCCCGCGTTGCCGAAGGTCAGCGCCGCGTTGGGAGTAAAAGCGGCGGTGTTAAACCATCTGCTTACCGTGTGCGGGCCGGCGTTGGGGTCGCCGATCAAGTCGGGGCGGTCGTTGCCCAGGCCCGTGCCGCTGTTGTCGCTGCCAGTTAGAACGGAGAAAGGTTGCCCAGTCTGCAGGCTTAGGATGCCTCCCAATTGCCAGCCGTCACCCAGGACCTTGGGCAACGCCCGCAAGTTTGGAAGTTCATAGAGAAAACTCCAGCTCAGCCTCTGCCGGATGTCGAAATCGGAGAGTCCTCGCTCCGCTTTCAGATTGTAATTATCTTGGGGAAAGATGGTTGTGCCATTAGCACCCGACCCGAAGAAGACCGAAGCGCCGTCGATGGACTTCGACCAAGTGTAGGCCATCAGGAAAGACAGTCCGTGGGAAAAGCGCTTGTCCAGCTTAGCTTGCAGGCTATTGTAGTTGGAGCTGATGGTGTCCTCTGCCTGGAAGAGCTGGGCGTATCCGAAAAATGGAGTTCGTGCAATGTTTGGGATTGCGGCAATGGTGCTGGGATTGCTAGCGATGTTGCTAGCGAGAAAGTGTGCAGCGGCGGGAGGCAGGCCCAGTATCAAGAGGCGATCTTCCAGGTCGGGGGTGAGATTTTGGAGTTGCTCAGGTGTGATGAAAGCTTGATCTATTTGCCGGAAGCGCGGCAGCTTGGTTCCCGAAGTGCCGACATAACCGATCTCCATCAGCGCTTTGCCCGGCAGTTCGTGCTGCATTAGCAAATTGTAGTGTTGTGCGTACGGAGTGCGGAGTTTCTGCTGGGTGACGGTGAGTACTGGAAATCCGGACGGCGCAAAGGTTTTAGCGGGCCATACTGGGAAAGCATTGAAAAAATCCGGGAGAAACGGCGGATTCAACATAACATTGCCCGGAATGTTTCCGATGATGGTTTCGTAGAACACACCATAACCCGAGCGGAAAACGGTTTTGCCGTCCGCGAAGACGTCCCAAGCCAAACCGATACGGGGCGCGACGTTGTTGTGGTCAGGATCATAGATTCCGCCCACGTCTGATTGAGTTACGATGCCCGCAGCGTGCAGCGCCGGGAGATCAGTCTGGATGTTAGGGTTGTTGGGATCAAGGAACTGGGTGAAATTTTGCGGCCGGAACGTGCTCAAGCGGCCATGGGCCTCGTGCAGCACCGTATTCAATTCGTAACGCAAGCCATAGTTCAGAGTTAGATTCTTACGCAGTTTGAAGCTGTCCTGTCCAAAAATGCCATAACTGGTAGTACGGAAATTGCGGTGGGAGTCGCCTACGAACTGGAGTGCGCCGCTGGAAAGACCTTCAGCGAAATCGATCAGTGCGTTGGGGACATTCATCCCATTTTCAGCGGTATTTTGCAGCCCGCTAAAACTAACCTGGCCGCTGAAGGCCAAATCATAGAGGCGGTTGAGTTGGGTGTAGCGGATGTCGGCGCCTAATTTAATGTCATGGCGCGCAGTGGTATGGGAAACGTTGTCTACCCACTGGAAGGTATTAATGGCGGTCCGGTTGGGCTGATCAATCGCGCCACCCAGGTTGCTGACAGCGGCGCTGCCGGAAACGAATCCGCCGGAGAAAGAGAGTTGAGGAATATTGCCCAGACCCAGCGGCGAACCGGCCGGCCACCCGGTGTTGATGTTGTAGGTGGTCGCCTGGGGCCCCAGTTGGGTGGCTAGTTGAGTGTTCGATCGAGTGAACCCAAAGCGGGCTTCGTTTAGCGTTCGGGGTGTGAACACACGAGTGTAGGAAATTGCTACCAGGTGATCGGCGCCGTTGTCGTTGACTCCGTACCCAGGGACATTGGTGCCGCTCTGGCCAGGGGTAAACGGGAAGAAGGTGTCGATTCGAGTTCGACTGTAGCGTGCTGAGAGATTGTCCGAGTTGCGCAAGCGATGGTCGATCTTGACCAGAAACTGATCCGTGCCGTCGCTCTGCGCCGGGGAGGAGATAAAGTTACCGCTTGCACTTGTCAGATTGGGTTTCGGGTATAGCTGGAATATTTGGGCACTTGTCGGGTTCACCGGAACCGTGAACTGCACGCCGCTGGCATCGGTAAAAGTGCCGGCTCGCTGGTCCAAGGTCGGCACGTTTGTGATGCGGGTGATGCCGGCCTTCCGCCGGAAGCCTTCATAGTTCAGAAAGAAGAACGTCCTGTTCTTCAGAATCGGGCCACCCAACGTGCCGCCGAACTGGTTCAGGTGCAAACCCGCCTTGGGAAATTGCTTCTGATTAAAGAAATTGCGTGCATCCAACACGTCGTTGCGAAAGAACTCATAGGCCGAGCCATGCAGCTGGTTGGTGCCTGACTTGGTCACGAGATTGACTACTGACCCGGAGTTGCGCCCGTATTCCGCCGCGAAGGTATTAGTCTGGACTTCGAACTCCTGAATGGAATCGATGGAAGGGAGTTGTGCGGCTTCGCCAGCGAAATAGTTATTGTTGTCCACTCCGTCGACCAGAAAGTTATTGGAAGTGGAGCGCTGTCCGTTCGACGAGAATCCGGAAACATTGCCCTCGCCGCCCTGCTGTCCGCCGCCCCCACCGGATACCGCAACTCCCGGACTCAGCCGTGCCAGTTGGGCAAAGTCGCGACCGTTTAGGGGCAAGTCTTCGACTTTGCGGTTGTCGATGATCTCTCCCACTTTAGAGCTTTCAGTCTGAGTGAGGTCCGCGTGCGCTTCTACAGTGACAGTCTCGGCGGTGCCGCTGACCCGCAGCACCAGATCCAAAGTGCGGACCTGGTCGACTCCGATCTCGATGTCTTTCACGGTGGCGGTGGTGAAGCCGGGGGATTCTGCCCGAACCTCATACATCCCCGTGGGCAGAGCCAATACGCGAAAAACTCCGTTATCGGCGGTGGTGGCGCTCCGTTGTAGCCCGGTCGCTGGGCTGGTGACGGTAATCTTCGCGCCCAGGATATTAGCGCCCTTTTCATCCCTCACGGCGCCGACGATTCCGCCCTGGGTGGTCTGCGCGGGTGACATTCCAGCAAAAATGATCAACGACGAAACACAAGCTACGAATCGACCAAACCTTAGAACTAGCATGGAGCACCCCCTCAGCACTCGCATGTCTCTTAGCAAATCAGAAGTCTTCCTTCTGTTCAGTCGCGTCACTTCGTCGGCTCGGTCGAGCCGGAAATCTCGTCCTTGTAAACAACACCGTCTTTCATCACGAACTGTATGTGCTCCAGCATCCGCACGTCGGTTAGTGGATTCCCCTTTACGGCAACTATATCCGCCAGCATGCCTTTGCGGATCGACCCGATACGGTCCGACCACCCCATTAGGTCAGCAGCGTTTACCGTGCCTGCTTGCAGGGCCTGTGTGGGCGTGAGGCCTAGTTCCACCATGCTGTGGAACTCACCGCCGTTTTCGCCATGGGGATAAACCCCGGCATCGGTTCCCAGCGCCACCCGCACACCGCTTCGAAACGCTTTAGCCACGTTCTGTTTGGCCGCCGGAATAATGATGGCCGCTTTTTCCAAGACCCACGGGGGGAAGTGCATTTCCGGCGCATGCGCTTCAAACCAGAACAAAGGATAAGACGTGGGGACCAGGAAGGTTTTGTGTTCCTTCATGAGCTGGATGCCCTCATCATCTAGAAAAATGCCGTGCTCAATCGAATCTACGCCGGCGCGAACGGCGTCCTTAATCGACAGCGCCGAGTGTGCGTGCGTGGCCACTTTGCGGCCAAGGCGGTGCGCCTCTGTGATCAGGGCTTGCATCTCGGCAGGACTGTATTGCTCCAGGAGCGGGTTGTCTCCTTTGGAGAAAACACCTCCGGAGGCACAGAACTTGACCACATCCGCGCCGTACTTCACGACCTCGCGAACCTTGCGTTGTACGGCTTCCACGCCGTCTGCAACGCCTTCGGCGGAGTGGTGGAACTCGGGAGGAAGTAGGTTGCTGTCGCAGTGCCCGCCTGTAATTCCGAGGGGCGGGCCTGATACTTGCATACGAGGACCGATCACGTCTCCTGCGTTGATGGCATCGCGCAAGGCCACATCCGCGTAGCCTTCCGCGCCCACATTACGCACGGTGGTGAATCCCGCTAGAAGAGTCAGTCGCGCGTTCTTGGCACCGATGAGCGCAGCCCGTGGCCCTGAAATGCCCAACGACTGGTAGCCGCCGCCTCCGGCATCCATCGTGAGGTGGGTATGCACATCGATAAACCCTGGCAGAATGGTTGCATCTCCGAGATCCACCACACGCGCGTCGGAAGGGACTGGCGTAGCACTGCTTACTACCGACTCAATGCGATTGCCTAAGATAATGATGACGGGGTGTTCGAGCAGCCGGCCCGACTCCGGCTCGAACAGTTTCCCCGCTCGAATTGCCGTTGTCGAAGTGGTCGGATTGGTTTGACCGCGCAGACCTGGAAGCGCCAAAAGCCCAGCAATCAGAAGTACTGTGGCGTTTAGACTGGGCCTCCACCGTCGCGCGAACCGACGCCTAACCGCACTTGCCCCAGACTTAGCGTAGCGATCCATAAGATTTTAACCGAAACGCTCAAACGCGCGTAAGTTGGCGGGAGCGAACCTACTCCATGGTTCAAGTGCATGTCAAGCGTATTCATCATAGTATATGTGTGGTATACCGTATGGGAAAGTTCCGGGATTTGCGCCTTCCGCGCATCCGGACTAAGCTATCAAGCCACGCGAGGCCCGCGTGGCAAACTGACGAGGTTTCCGTGCCAAAGAGCAGCAAATTTGTTCATGCAGGTTCGGGTTCGCGAATGAGCCGATCTGGTCCGGCGAGCCGCCGTTCCTTCCAAGCGACCGGCACGCGGGGCGCCAGCAACTCCGGCACCCTTGCGGAGCGCGTGTACCAGCAACTCAAACGTGACATCATTCGCGGTGTCTTCCAACCTGGGGAGGCGATCAACGAGAAAGTCTTGGCTAGGAAATACAGGGGCAGTCGGACACCGGTGCGGGAATCAGTAATGCGGCTACAACAGGAAAGCTTACTGCGTCTTGTGCCCAATAAGGGTTATTTCGTCAGTCATCTGACCATTCATGAACTCAATGAAATGTATGAATATAGGGCGGAACTGGAGGGCTTCACCGCCGAGCTGGCCGCGCGGCGATGGAGCGACCAATCCTTGTTAGACAAACTCGCTGCATTGGCCCACATCCAGCATCGCACCGACGACCGCGCCAGTTATGAGCGTTTCATTGAGGCCGACACCGAATTTCATCTCGGAATTGCGCAATTGACTCGGAATCGCCTGGTGTTACGCGCCGTCAGCGACGTCCGCTGTCATATGGAACGGATTATGTACGCGGCGATCGATATCGGTTACTACGGCGAGGTCCCGGCCCGAGAGCACACTGACATCCTGGAGGCGGTCCGGCGCCGTGATGCACATGCGGCACGCCAATGCATGTACGACCACATTGTAGGCTCCAAGAACAAGGTATTGCAGCTTGCGAGTGGTAGATCCGGTTCGGAACGGTAACCGCGCTATTCATTAGCCAATAGCCGGTCGCAATGTGTCTTGTCGTCACCTAGTCTCGGCGGGCAATTTCCCCCCGCCCTCCGGTTGTGGATATTCTGATTCAATCGGAAGAAGTTATTCGGGTCGTAGTGTGATTTGACCGCGATCAGGCGGTCCCAGCGTTCGCGATAAGCCTCGGGCACGCGGTCATCTTCGTCGCCACTCATGAAGTTGACGTAAACCCCCGGAGTCATTGCTGGGCGAAGTGCTGTGAATAAGTTGCGCACCCATGCAACGTTGGCGGCATCATCCGCAGGGTCAGACCAGTTGGCCAGCAAATTGAGAACAAAGGGTGAGCTTCGGTCACCGAATGCTGTATCCGCTGCAGCAACCCGTCCCGCAGCTCCTCCCAAGTAGGCCAGCTCGATCTGAGTCATCGACGACGGAACTGTCGCCAGAGATTCCACCATGAGGTCAATGCTGTTGTCATCAAGAGACTTGAAGTAGCCAGATTTGGTGTAATACCGCCGGCCGTGAGGAAATTCCTCATCCGCCATGGTCTGCAGCGTGAGAAACGACGTGACCTTTCTGGTCATAGCGACCGGATTGCAAATCGACAGAATGTGGTCCAGAAATGGACGGCCTTCTTCGAGGTCGCCGACCCAAAGCACAGACTCGCTCGCGACCGGACGCCCACGGAGGTCTGCAGGTACGTCCTCGGTGTCTGCCGCGACTCGCAAGTTCAAATTCCATTTCAATTTATCGGGGGCCTCCGGCATGAACTCCCGCCAGCACCGCATCAGACGCGGAATATCATCGCCCACGCACAATCCTTCGCCAAGTACGACTGATGTTAATGAATGAAGTTTGACTTCGAACTCGGTCACAACTCCGAAATTGCCGCCACCTCCGCGGAGCGCCCAGAACAAATCCGCATTCTCTTGCGAGTTGGCGCGCGCAATCGAGCCATCTGCTGTGACCACCGTAAAGCCTTCGACGTTGTCGCAAGAAAGCCCGAGAAGCCGGGTCAGCCAGCCAAAGCCGCCGCCTAAGATGAGTCCTGCAGCGCCGGTGTGAGAGACGACACCGCCCGGAAAAACAAGTCCGACCTTCTGGGTGACAGTGTCGACTGACCCGAGTAGACAGCCCCCGGAGAACCGGCCACGGCGAGCCTCCGGCTCGACAGTCACTTGGCGCATTCTCGAAAGGTCGATCACCAGCCCACCATCGCAAGTGCTGAAGCCTGCAAGGCTGTGCCCTCCGCAACGCACGGCCGTGAGAACATCCGAGTTCGCGGCGGCGCGGATCGCGGCTTGCACATCAGCGACATCGGCGCAGCGGGCAATCAAGCCAGGAGTGCGAGCGACCATGCCATTCCAAACAAGTCGCGCGCGCACGTACTCATCCTCACCCGGACGCAACAAGTCTCCCTCGAACTGACTCCGCAGCGAAGAGCAAACCTCTTCAACGGGACTGGGCATCCTCATCCGTCCTTTGTTTGGGCCGCCGAAACGCGTTTGGGCAATCCTTCGCTCTCCACGAATCCGGCCGAGAGGGTTATGATATTGGCTGGGGTGAGAATCCTTCACAGGAAAAAAGCGAAGCCCTAACCGAGGCAGGTGCTCCCGTTACGCTCCCATTTGCATGTTCCACGGGTTGTCTTCAGTCACTTTAGGCGACCATCCGTGCCGCGCTAAGTCTCTGAGTTACCGTGGTCCTCGACTTCCTCACGCGGCGACTCGCGAATCGTTCAGTTACTTAACGATGTGCCAGCTGCGATCTGGCTTCCATGTAGTCATCGCCTTTGCGACGGTTGCGGTTTGTGGTCCCAAATCTTTTTCATACACCACGCCATTCCGGCTAACAACAAAAGTCATAACGCCAGAGGACCGGTACTCTGCAGGGTAAGCCATGACGATGAGACTTTCAGTGCCGGCTTTACCGTTTTCCAATTTTCGGAAATAGTATCCGTGCAACGGATCTGAGGGTTGCTGCTCGTGCGCAGCGCGTCCGCCCGAGCCCGCCCCATCAGTATCAATTAGAGTCCGGATGTATTGAACGTCGCCATCTTCTCTGTCGGTTTCAACCCCGGCGCGCTGGTTTGCCATTGCTGCGAGGCTGCGGCAAATCTCAATCGTGGCTGCTTCGTTTTCACCTATTCGGCGGAACATAACTTCCTTAGTCCCGGCATCGGCATCAAAATACCATTTACCGTTTTTCGAAACTAACGGAATCGGAAATGGCCAATTTTCGGCGCCGATGTAAAGAAGAGTCGTCCCATCCGGTTCCTCCACAAGGCGATGCATCTGCCGGTATTTTTCTACGAACAACTGCCGGTCGTGCCGGTCGTCGAGGGTATCGCCGCAGGAGATTAGGTCCTGGCTCCCTCCGAGGACCTGCATGATTGCATCTTCGTTGTTGCTTTGCACAGCCGCAAACAGTGCCTGGCTTGCTTTTTCTGCAGACTGAAAAGTTTCCTTGTTCGATTGCTGAGCCAGCGATAAGCCGCTCAGCAGCAGAAGGGAGACAAGCCAGAGTGCCATGCCCAACCAAAACCGCCCAAACTTCTTAAGCTTCTCATTCGTGCTTTGCATGATCCTTCTTCTCCTTAGAAATATTGGTCAGGTTTTATGGAACTAATTACCTCCGACCACCGCCTCCGTGAAACCCACCACCGCCGCCACCATGAAATCCACCGAAGCTTGAGCGTCCACCGGAGGAATAGCTTCTCGCCACACCTCCGTGATTGAAGCCGCTGAATGCCCCAGAGTGCGTCCCTGCTTGGGGGCGGGCTGATGGTGTGAATTCATGCGACCCGCCGCTAAACCCACGCTGGGGACCAGCAAATCCGTGTGCATTCCCGGATCCATTCCTTCCCGCGAAACGATTCCCAGCAAAACCCGAACGCCCGTGATAAAAATTGTTGCGATTGACGAAGGTTGTACTGTGGGAGATGTAGGTATTGTGGTTGTAGATGATGGTCCGATGTCCCCAGTCGAATCCCCAGTGATGCCAGCCCCAACCATATCCACCGAAGAAGCCGAGGCCGAACCCTAATCCGAAGGAAATGCCAGGTCCGGCGACGTAGAGTCCCGGATACCA
Organism: uncultured Acidobacteriota bacterium; assembly: GCA_963696025.1. GTDB lineage: Bacteria > Acidobacteriota > Terriglobia > Terriglobales > Acidobacteriaceae > JABCYV01. The sequence goes on along the minus strand of CAVOII010000004.1, from coordinate 853,735 downwards.
AAACCAACCAGGCCACACCCCTATCGGCTCTCCATACGCGATCCATGGATCATACGTGGGAACATAGACCACATCCGGGTTCGCGGCTTCAATGACGATGGTTTTTCCCTGTTTCTTCACTTTCTGCTGCGAATTGTCCTTCAGGTTGCCTGCTTCGTCCGCTCGCTGACGCATGACCTGAACCGCATCCATGACATCCTGCTGTTGGTTCACGTAGGCATCCCCTAGCGATGATGTCCAGGAAAGGTTCTTGTCCATGTTCGCCAGCACGGAAGGGAACTCCGTCAAGGCTTTGACACTCGAATCCCAGGGTTGTTTATCGACCTCGTCCCCCAGTTGTTTTCCTTGAAGATCCTTATGTTCCTGCAACCAGCGGTCCGCCTCCACAATTTGAGTAGGATAGGTGGCGGCAGCAAGAACCTCGGCTACTAACTCATCCGGGTAAAGCGCGATCGGAGCGACCAGCTGCTGCAACTGTTGCGGGGTCTGCTTCACCACCGGAGTTGAGGACTGTTCCGGCGGTTGATCCGTCTGGTAGGCGACTCCGACGGGCGCAGTAGCAAGAAGCAAACATCCCGATAGAATGAGGGCTATCATTCGCTTTACTAACATCGCAATTTCTCCTTGGGATTCCGTTCGTCCCCAACCAGACCGCACTTGGTAAAGACGAAGGGCCGCTCAGAGGCGGGCAGTGACCGCAAAAACTGCCCAACAACCGTTTCAGAGTGACCGAGACCGTAAGCCGTGGCTGTATCGATCCAATTAATTCCCAGTTCTATGGCGCGGCGTATCGTGTCTTCCGAGACTTTGTCGTCTTGTGGTCCCCATCCGTACGACCACCCGCCTCCTCCAATCGCCCATGCTCCAAACCCGACAGTCGTAATCTTAAGTCCACTCGAACCTGGCGAGCGTTTATTGATCTGCATGATTCCTCCAATATAATTTTCATCTCACCGTCCGTGTGAGGCGCCGTCAGCGTGGCCGCAGCGGACTTTGCTAGAGGCCTTCGTAGCCGCGAGCTGCGAGTCTCGACTCCGTTTGAACTGAGAGGCTCCCGTATATATTGCGTTGCTGACATGTGGCACTCCTCGGGTCTTCTGAAAGCACTTCCCATGCCAAAACCAAGGTCGTATTTGTCCGTAATCTGCCGTTGTACAGCCGGCCCAGTGTTGCCAGATTTTCAACACGTTCCGGGAGCGACTGACTCAAACAGGTTTTTGATAGCTGTCGGGATTTGGACGGAGTGACAGTCGCTCGACGCGAACACGGTAATGGCGAGTTGGCGGAAGCGCCCGGATCTGAATACTGGCTCACAGTCCAAAGCGCTCTCGAACTGCCTGATCAGAGTGCTGGTGATGGCCAGGCGCCGGCAAGAATTTCAGGCGACAGCGCGCCGGAGTGGCCGTTCGATACCAAGCTTCTTGATTCGATGAATCAGCGTGGTTCGCTTCAGTCCGAGCTTCGCGGCTGCACCATTCGGTCCGCCAACCACCCAACCAACTTCATCCAGCGTTTGCAGGATGAGTGCGCGTTCGGAATCTCTAAGCGTCCTTGGTATCACAGAGACGGTGGCCAATTGGGGCGTCGACGCAGGCAACGGGTTTGGAAGCATTCCGCCATTTGCGAGAATCACGGCGCGCTCAATCAGGTTCTGAAGCTCGCGCACATTTCCAGGCCAGGAGTAAGATCGGAATGCGGCCATCGTTTCTGCAGAAATGTAGTCAATTTCTTTGCCCATCCGTCGGCCGTAGACTTCGACGAAGTGGGTCACGAGCGCGGAGATGTCTTCCCGGCGCGCCCGTAACGGGGGGAGGACGACTGGGAACACATTCAGGCGATAGTAAAGATCATTGCGGAATTGGTTCCGTGCCACCATTTCCGCAAGGTTTCGGTTTGTGGCCGCTACCAGCCTAACGTCCACTTGATGGGTGCGGCCGCTTCCCAGGCGCTCGAACTGCTGTTCTTGTAGGACGCGCAGCAGCTTAGGCTGCAATGCGGGCGGAATGTCGCCGACTTCATCCAGAAACAGCGTGCCCTTATCTGCCATCTCGAACCGGCCAATCTTTTGGACTATGGCGCCTGTGAAGGCGCCCTTTTCGTGGCCGAAGAGTTCACTCTCTAATAGATCGAGCGGGATAGCCGCACAATTCAGCTTGATGAACGGGTGGCCGCAGCGCGGGCTGAGATTGTGAATGGCGCGGGCAATCAATTCCTTGCCAGTGCCGGTTTCTCCCTCGATCAATACTGTGGATGCGGTCGGCGCTACTCGCTCAACGTTTTCGAGCACTGCCTCCAGAGCCGGGCTGTGGCCGATAATTTGCTCGAACCTGCGCTCGCTGAACTCCTGTCCACCCAAGTACACTCTTGCCGAAGTTACCATGACAATCTCCTGGCTTCGGTGAAATGACTCCGGCCGACTACATCGCCAAAGCTGCCCTTACGTGCTCGAGCAACACATCGTCACTAAACGGTTTCGACAGGAACTCCACCGCTCCTCCGCGGAGAGCTTGCATTCGCATGTTTGTATCGCCGTGCGCAGTAATGAAGATTATGGGGATCCTGCGGCGCTCGGAGTTCAACCTAGCCTGCAGGTCCAGGCCCGACATTCCAGGCATACGAATGTCAGCGATCAGGCATGCGGTATAGTGTAGCTGTCCAGAATTCAGAAACTCTTCGGCGGAAGCAAACGCCTGCGCCGAAAACCCCACCGCTTTCATCAGGCCTTGCAGAGCACTCCGCATTAACTCATCATCATCCACAATTGCAACCATTTTTGCCCTCGCCAGACTACCCATGGCAGCAGATTAAGGCGGGGCGCAGCAAGCACGCAATTATGCTTTGGTATATGTCGGCTTATATCTCAGTTGAGGGTTCTTTTGGAGACTGAGATCGAAACTAATGATAAAGACGGTTCTGCAACTTGCGCCGCTTATTGAGCCAGCGTCAACGTGATCGGTTGGCGGTAAAGGACCCGACGCTGTGAATTGTTGTCCAGGCGAACATAGTACAAGTAGGGATGGTCACCGATAATCGAAAAGTTCAGGTCCGGCGCGGTTGGGTCGATCAACGAAAAATAGGCGTAGAGCCAGGTCCCCTTGGGATCGTTGGCGAGGATCTCAGCTAAAGTGACTACCAGCGTGGGCGTGGTCCAGTTGACCAGATCGGCCGAGGTGGTGAGGTACAAGCCAGGAGGTCCCAATTCGTTATCCCAGTAATCCCACAGGGTCGCGACAACTACATTCGAGGGCTGATAAATATTAATGCCGTTGACGGCGAACATGTAGGGAACCGGCGCGTAGACATGCTCCCCGGGATGGGACACCGGGCCCAGGTAGGGATCGATGAAGGACACAGAGAAATCCGTGCCGTTCCATCCACGCCAGGAGGAAGGATCGAAAACGTCGGTGGTCCGAATGGGTGCTCCGCCGCTTGTCAGACAATCGTGCGGCCCCGTCTGCCCGGAACAGTTCGGAGGCCAAGTCCAAGCCGTGGCTATGGCGTAGTACCACCCGCCGTAGTCGATAACGTTGGTGTCGACGCTGTAGCCCGCGGGTCCTCGGTCGACCACATACTTATAGGGAATTCCCGCTAAAAAGTTATGGGGCGCCTTGAACGACTCGAAGTGGTAGCCACCATCCCTGGAGAAATGGTAGGTATCGGAGTCGTACTCGCATTCTCCGAAGTTCTGGGAATGGCACTCGCCGGGGTGCGCCCAGCCGTGATACTCGGTGTGGGTCAGAGCGGCGATAGTTTTGCCGTCAAGGGTATAGAAAGAATCGAGCCAGGTCTGATCGTCATAGTCCGCCGGATTGGGATCATTCGTGGAACGGTGCGCCACTTCGCAACTGTGCTGGAGGCTGTCCAGAGTGGGGCCAAGGCTTTGGAACATGTCCGAGCTCGCGGTCACGAAGTGGATTGTCCCTGTGTAATCGCGAAAGGCTCGGGCCATCGCATCCGGAATATCGTTCGGTTCATGTGGACAGGAATCCTTGGGCGTTTCGAAAACCGCTGTCCGTGGACCATCGAGAGCGCCTTTTATCCGGGGTGTCTTTGAGACCTCCTGGGCACCGGCGCCGGGCAGGTCCTCTACCGCCGAACCTGCAATCATGGTCAAAACGCACAGAATGGGGAGCATGCGTCGCATGGTATCTGTCTCTACTTACCTACCTACTTACTCCTTACTTGATGAAGTATAACTCATGAAATTCGTAAGCTATTCTGTTCCTACAGACGTGGATTGGCCGGAAACTCTGCTCATTTCGGCTGAATTTCAACGGGACGAGAAAGCTGGATAGCGGTTTGAGAGCCGCCGACGAGTATTTCTTGGCCGTGAGCGGCGTAGCGCGCGATGATAGCGGGCTTCGACCAGTCCAGGTCCCAGCCGTTCTCGATGGCAATCACCGTGTACGCATCGGGAATCACGCTGTGGAAAGTGAAGGTGCCGTCGAGGTCGCTCTGGTCCCGGCGAAAAAGCTCATGGTTGGCTTCGGGGTTTTTGGGAACCAGGACGATCATGGCCCCGGCGGCGCCCTTACCGTCGCGTTGCGCGAGGCCGTTGACGTCGCCGAGACCCCCGACAAGTGATAAAGAGAGATTCAAGGTCGCACCCGGCGGGACGGTGAGCGAGTGTCCGGAGACGGGAGAGCCGTTTACGGTCATACGGATCACTGAATACGCGCGGGACGCGGCTCCGGCCAGGACGTCGTAGGTACCGGGGACGACGTCAGCGAACGTGACTTCACGTTTGGACTCCACCATAAATTCCCAGGCGGCGTCGCGGTGCTGAACATTGCGAAGCCCAATCCCGATGCGGGGAGGAAGTGCGGTTTCGCCGATAAGCTCGATCTTCGCGTTGACGTTGCTGACGGCTTGACCGCTGGAGAGATCGACTTCCTGATTGTCCTGACTAATGTCGATCTCGGCAAATTGGCTTGGTCCGTTACGTTGCGGAAATCGCACCTCATACTTGCCGGGGGCTACGGTCATCTCAAGGACACCTGGCGAAGCCATCTGCACGTCGGCTTGGACGGGGCGTTGCGGGCCGTCGAAGTCGCGCTTGAAAAGCATGGGATAGGTGAAGCCGTGTTCGTTTTCCGACGGCGGGTTGCGCAGAATTACATGCAAGGCGGGGACGGGCGACAGGTGGAGATCGAAATCGAGACGATCACCACCGCGGACGAGGATTGGCGACGCGTCCTCGACCTCAGTAGCTCCAGAGTAATAGGTAGGAAGATAGGCAACGTCGAGAGAACGATCGACTGAGGTGGTGAGTTCGGGCTGCCCCGTCTGATGAACCGACGGCGGATGAACCGCATACCACGGCGTAGCGGCGACGGAGACGAAGTAAGTTCCGGCATCGAGGGGAGCGAATTCGAACGATCCCTGATCGTCGGACGCTCCGTTGCGAAAACGTACCGTGCGGCTGACGCCAGCGCTGTGGTCATCCCGCCACAGAGTGACATTAGCGTTGCGAAGGGGTTCGCCAAATTCGTCCAGCACGTGGCCGCTAAGCACGGCCGTGGGCACGAGACGGAGGGTAAGATTCTCGGTGTCGACGCCGGCGGCAGTCACGATCGCGGTAGAGAACTGCTCGTGCGCATCGTATGCCGCGCTGATATAGCCGCGCTTGGCGCCGTCGAGAGAATATTTTCCGGCAGGAACGCCGGCGAATTCGAAGTGGCCGTCGTCGCCCGTGATCATGAAAACCTGCTTTTCGCGGTTCTTGGCGTCCTGCAGAGTAACGCGCGCACGGGAAAGAGGATGGCCTTCGGTAGCGCTCACTATTGTACCGGCCACACGGAAGAAGCCGGCGCCTTGCGAAGGCTGTTGAGCAGGTGATTGTGCGATGACCGGAGAAGACAGGGCGAGGAGTAAAAGAGCCAGCAAAACTTGCGGCGTCAGGGAGTGAGATCGAAATGGCGACATTTTCGTGTTCACTCCTGGGTAGAGATCAAGGTCAGCCGCAGGCGCTCAGTTTGTCCTGGAACTAGGCGGACGACCCAACCTTTGCCCTGATAGGCGCGCATGGCTTCCGGATTCTGATATTCAAGTTCCAGCTGTTGGTGATCGAAGGCGAGAACGCGATATGCGTCCGGAGGGAGTTGCTGGATGTGAAATGTCCCTTCAGGCGAAATCCAACTTTCGGTGAAGCGGCCTGGTGAGTCAGGGAGAGGGACGCAGTAGACCCACGGGCCCTGTGGCGTTGGGCCTAGCCCAGTGTACGTGACGCCGACGGTGGCCGAGTTGCGCGCGCTACGAGGCGGCGTTGGCATGCCGTCGACGGTGCCTTCGATCGCGGCAGTGTCATCGCGCAGCACAATCTCGATGGGAGCACTCGCACCGCCGGGACCGACGGCGAGGGGCTGGCGTAAGAGATCGATGCCGCCCGCTACGGCTGAGGCGACATATCCGCGGAAGGCGTTCACGCTTACCCAGTAGCGGCCGGGCTCGACGTTCTCGAGCACGAGGTCGTTGTCGTTGGTCTGGCGAGCCTGGCGGGCCCACCCGCCTCCCGGCCGATCGAAGTCGTCGACAGGCAGCAAATTGACATTAGCCTTTTGCTCACGCGAGAATTTTCCGGTTCTGGAGACGAGGGCCGGGTCGTGGCCGGTGCTCGCGCTTAGATCCTCTTTTATATTGACTGGAATCGAGCCGTTGGGGATAAGTGCCAGGTTTGCGTTTGTGAGAGGTGCGCCTTTCACCATGATATTCACGCTGCCGCTCGCCGACTGCTGACCCTGCAGCGTGGCTTCTACCGTGTAAGTGCCGTTGGGTAACCCACCCTCGATCTTTTGATTTCCGGCGTACGCCAGAGAATATCCCGGGCCATGATGGGCAACGGAGACTTGCAACCCGCCCTCGACCTGCATATTGGTGACGGAGATCTTGACCGAGTAATAGGGCTGAAGCACAGGAGAGAGCTCGGCGTGGAAAGTTTTGCCGGCTTCGAGAATAATGGGAGAGGCCGATGCGAAATCGGGGGCCGTTGGATAGAAGATGGGCGGATATCCGTAGAGCTGGCCGTTCGGATCGAAGGTAATGGGATCGCGGTCTACCATTTCGTCGGTGAAGAGCTTGTAAGTACCTGCCGAGAGATCGGCGATGCGAAACTCGCCGTTAGAGCGCGTGCGTGCGCTCCCGGCGGGAACCCAGCGTGCGCGGCCCTCTGTCACCTGACGTCTATAAACCTGCACGGTGATGCGATCGGCTTGATTGGAAGACGGGAGACTCACGCGACCAACGATGAGTGATTCGGGAATGAGAGAAATATTGATGTCGTCAGTGGCGGCGTTTTGAGCCTGGTAGGATACCCAGTTACGATCCCCGAGAAAACCGGGTTTGCGGGCCGTCAACTGCGTGGGGCGGTTGTCAAACCCTTGCTCGTTCGTGGGGCTGGTAGTCTTGGATTCTGTTGGCGGAAAATTGAATTCGAAACGGCCGTGATCGTCGGTGAAAGTTGCGAAGCGGTTATCAGGCGAGTGCACCAGAGCGCGAGGTACGGGTTCACGCGTAGCGCCGTTGATCACCGTTCCACGCAAACTGCTGGAGAGGGAGTTCGGCCCTTGCAAATCCTGGGAATGAGCTGAAGTGGGACAAGAGAAGATTGAAACGACGAGAGCCATAAGCCAAATGAGCATGCAGCCCTGCGGGCTACGGCTGAGGACGGCGGGGAGGCAGCGGGTACCACTGGTCACGGCGTGGCTCCGAACCTCGGTATTATGACTGAAGGGAAAAAGAAAGCAACTCGGCCAGGGCCAATAAAGACGGGCCGCGCAAGCACGGCCCTTTTTAGAACTGTCTTGGCTAGAACACGCCTTGCACAGTTCTATTGATCAGTCTTACCGAGTTGTTCGCCGCCTCCCCGGCAGCGTAGGTGAAGGTGGCTGACTGATCGGCTAAACCGATCTGTTCCGATCCCAACACGGTAGTGCCAACGGCGACAACCTGTACCAGATACGTGCCATCCGGTACATTGATCGCCTGCTGCTTGCCAGGACCTGCGGTTACGGTGAACGTCTTAGGATCCTTGACCAACAACTGCGTCAGCCTCGCTGGTAACGCGCCCGCATCCGCTGCTTGAGCGAAGACGAATCGCGCATTACCAGGCGTTACCGGCGACAGGTTGTCGGTGAACTGCAGCAGAGTGGGTTGACCGCTTTTGATTGCAGCTACGGCCGACAGACTTGCTCCAGAAGTTAAAGTTACTTGCGAGTCGATGAAGGGCGAATTCGTACAGGGCGCCAGGGTGTTGGCGTCGCTGATCTGTACTTCATACGTTCCAGGAGAAAAACTGAACGGCCCAATGGTGCTGCCGAAAGTTAGTCCCCGTGACGCACAAGACTCGCCATTAATCAGAACATCGATCGGCAAACCAGGATTGAGATTATCTGCAATATCCCGTCCTGGAATGCCGTGAACGATGTAAAGGTAAGCGTTGTCGGCGGCGAGACCATATGCGGCCAGAACAACACACAGGGTTGCAAGTTGCAAAGCGACAGGTGTGCGACGTTTCATAAGTCTCCTTTAGAGTTTTGAAGGTTTGGCGCTGATTTTTGGATGAACAGCTCCTCCGCGTAGAAGAACTACGTTGGAGCGGTTCACGATTCACTTGCTGAGATCTCAACCGGGAAGCTGTCTAGCTTCGTTCGAATCAAACCCTCGACTCAAACGGAAGTTGTCTGGATTTAAGAAAAGAATGGTGTGCGTGGTTCGCCAGAGCAATTCACACGAAATGTAACGAGGTTAGCGCCCTCAATATGCGCTATTTTGCCGGAGCGGATTCCTCGAGGCCACGGTACTTCCGCATCGCCTTCGTGTTGGGAGGTGCCCCGCGCCAGGCTTCGTACATTTTGGCGAGGTCTTGGGTGTTGCCACGCGAGAGCACCATCTGGCGAAAGCGATCGCCGTTGACGCGGGTTAGGCCGCCGTTTTCCACGAACCACTGGTAGCCATCGTCGGCGAGCATCTGGGTCCAGAGATAGGCGTAGTAGCCGGCGCTGTAGCCGCCTCCCCAGATATGGCTGAAGTAGGTAGAGCGATAGCGGGGTGGTACGTAGCTGACGTTGAGGCGGGTCTTGTCGAGCGCCTGCTTTTCAAACTCGTCGGGCTTCTGGAGGGGCGCATTAGGAGGAAGCAAGTGCCACTGCATGTCGAGTTCGGCCGCGGCCAGGAGTTCGGTCATGTCGTAGCCTTTGTTGAAGGTCTCGGCTTTCCGGATCCGCTCGGCGAGTTCCTCCGGCATGGGGGCGCCGCTTTGGTAGTGCTTTGCGTAGTGAGTGAAGATCGACGGATAGAGGGCCCAGTGCTCGTTGAACTGCGAGGGAAATTCGACGAAGTCGCGAGCGGTTGCGGTGCCGGCCAGGGTGGGATACTCGGCGTCAGAGAACATACCGTGCAGTGCGTGTCCGAACTCGTGGAACATAGTAATGACATCCGTGAAGCTGATAAGGGCAGGTTCGCCTTCAGCCGGTTTGGAGAAGTTGGCGACATTGTAGATGACTGGGAGGGTCGCAAGCAGGCGCGACTGCTCGACGAAGTTCGACATCCAGGCGCCACCGTTCTTATTGTCACGCTTGAAGTAGTCGCAGTAAAAAAGTGCGAGGTGCTTGCCATTGGCGTCGAAGACCTCGAAGACGCGTACGTCGGGGTGGTAGACGGGCAGGTCGTGCCGCTCTTTGAAAGTTAGTCCGTAGAGCTGATTGGCGGCGTAGAAGACACCGTTCTCAAGGACGTTGTTAAGCTCGAAGTAGGGCTTTACCTGCGCGTCGTCGAGATTGTAACGAGCTTTGCGGACCTGCTCGGCGTAGAACTTCCAGTCCCACGGCTGGAGCTGGAATCCGCCGTGTTGGGCGTCGATGACCGATTGGATATCTTGTGCTTCTTGGGCGGCTTTTGCGGTTGAGGCCGGAACGAGGGCATCCATGAAGTGCAGAGCGGCTTCAGGTGTTTTCGCCATTTGATCCTCGATCTTCCACGCGGCGAAGCTCGGAAAGCCCAGAAGTTTGGCCTTCTGAGCGCGGAGCTGAGCGAGACGGGCGATAGTGTCGCGCGTGTCATTGGTGTCGGCACGCTCAGCGCGGTTCCAGGAGTGCTCGAAGATTGTCTGACGGGTAACACGATTGCTGAGCGAAACAAGGTCGGGCTGCTGAGTGGTGTTCTGAAGCGGAATTAAAAAGCCTTCGAGCTTTCGGCTCCGGGCGGCCTGCGCGGCGGCCGCGATGCGAGCTTCGGAGAGGCTGGCCAGCGCGTTTTTGTCAATGGTGACGTACGCGCCTTCCTTTGTGGCGGCGAGGAGTTTGTTGGTGAAGGAGTTCGAAAGTGAGGACGCCTCTTCATTGAGGTTCTTCAGTTCGGTCTTATCGGTTTCGGAGAGGTTGGCGCCAGCGTGTACGAACTTGTCGTAGTAGTACTCGACCAGGCGAAGAGACTCTGGGTCGAGCTTGAGTGACGCGCGTTGCTTGTAAATCGTGGATACGCGCGCGAAAAGTTTCGTGTTGAGGTAGATGAAGTCCTCATGAGCGGCAAGTTTGGGGGCCTCGATGGTTTTGATCTTTTGGAGTGTGGGGTCGGTGTTTGCGCCCGTGACTCCGTCGAAGGCTGCCACGACACGTTGCAGCAACTTGCCGCTCTTTTCCATCGCGACGAAGGTGTTATCGAAGGTAGGGGCGTCGGGATTCTCCGCGATGCTCTGGATTTCGGCCTGCTGTTGCGCCATCCCCGCGTCGATCGCTGCCTGGAAGTCTTCGTCCTTGATCTTGTCGAAGGGCGGAGCTTCGAAGGGCAGCGTACTGGGCGCGTAAAAGGGATTGGAGGGGCCGAAGTCGTTGGTTGGGGCTGGCACCGAGTTGGGGGAGCTGTGCGCGATAGCTTTGTCGCCGATCAGGATACCGCCGATCAGGATACTCATAAGTAACAGCATAATCGCTGCGGCATGGGGTCGAATAGAAATCATCATGGCTAAAGGGAGATTCCTGCGTTTACCTTAGTGCAACCGCCTTATTGTAACGGGTGACGCGGCACTATCGGAGGGAGTTTCGGTTGCTGGAAGACGCGATTTACACTCACAAGTATCTAGTGAATGAAAAGGTCCAGGGGTGTGGAAAACCTCGATTTGGTCTAAAAAGGCAATGAATTGTGGCAATAGGTGCAGGCTTCGAAGGGAATACTGCCACTCAACAAGACCAAGCAACTCACGTTTGCCAATCGGACTCCAAGTCCCATGCCTCCGGCTACACTCACGCCCGACTCGAAGTTGGCGAGAGCTCAACGATTCGGAGGGCTGCGAGCCAGGAGAACAGCCCTCATATTGACATTGGCGGCAGCTTTCGGCGTGGCAGCATTTTCGGGTAGCCGCCTGTGGCCGTTTGCGCAGCAGCCAGTAGTACAAAATTTGCAAGAGGTAAGCGACAGCCAGGTGCGGGTCCGTACCTTTCGCCGTACATATTTCCCCTATCCGGGTTGCATACTGGAGGGCCTCGTGTTCATTCACGGGGACGCCACCAAGCCGCTCGTCACAATTGAAAGATTGGTGATCAGAGGCGCATATTCCGGTATTCTGTCCCGCCATATCAGCCGCATCACTGCCGAAAACCTGCATGTGTTCATTCCGCCGCTGGGCAGCGGGAAACCCTTTCACACCACGCACTCAACCATTACGATCGGCGAGGTCGTCACTAATGGTGCGACCCTCGAGTTCGCTTCACGCAATCCGCAGAAACGGCCACTACGCTTCGATATACGCGAGGCTTCTTTTCGTGACGTAGGGTGGGCCGGTCCGCTCAGCTACCGCCTCAGAGTTCACAATCCTGAGCCTCCGGGTGAAATCACGACTATGGGCAAGTTCGGCGTTTGGGATAAGGAGGATCCGTCGCGGACGCCGATATCCGGTCAGTACAAATTTGAGCAGGCGAATCTGAGCGTCTACCGGGGCATTGCAGGCATGCTGTCTTCGGTGGGAAAATTTAATGGCAACCTGGGACACATCGACATCTCAGGCACAACTGACACTCCTAACTTCGAAGTCAAATCGGGCGGGCATCCCGTCCAATTAATAACAGAATTCAGCGCATACGTTGACGCTAGGCAGGGCGATACCTTCCTCAAGCGTGTGGACGCACACTTCCGAAAGACGCACGTTGTGGCCGAGGGCAGCATCGCAAAATCTTCTAACGGCGCGGGCAAGACAGCATTGATTAATCTATGCACCAGCTACGGCCGCATCCAAGACATACTGGCACTCTTCGTCAAGAAAGCCCGGGCGCCGATGTCCGGCACAGTCACGTTGGGGGCCAAGGTCGAAATTCCACCGGGCGATCGACCCTTCCTTAAAAAAGTATTGCTGAAAGGCGGATTCGGAATCGGCGCGGGAGAATTTTCCAAGCCTTCAACCCAGGAAGGTGTGAACAAACTGAGTGCCGGTGCGCGGGGAGAAAAGGATCCGCCCGATCCCGAGACTGTGCTCACTGACCTCACCGGGCAAGTAGCGCTCGCCGATGGTGTTGCAAATTTTAACGATCTTTCTTTCGGCGTGCCTGGGGCAGCGGCCCGCATGCATGGAACTTACAACGTGATCAATCACAAGATCGATTTGCACGGCCAGATGCAAGTGGATTCAAAAATATCGAATACAACCGGCGGAGCCAAGGCGTTGCTGTTGAAACTGATGGATCCATTTTTCAAAAAGAAGAAAAAGGGAGAAATCTTGCCGGTGCGAATCTCGGGAACCTATGAGAATCCGTCTTTCGGTCTTGATTTTCAGGACAAGAAGGCGTCTGTTCCTCCCCCTTCACGTCCTCCGAGAGCGGGCGATCCGGCGACATCCCGTTAGTACTCGGCCACTCAGAAAAATTCGCCCATGTCTGGAGCGCTGCTTGCCGCACCGGGATAAGCGTCTACTCCCAGTCCGTGCAGAATCAGCCGCAATGTGCTCTCATGCTGGTACAAAGTCGTCGATTTGTAACCCTGCTTTGCCTTCGGGCTGATAATAAATGCAGCTACGTGTCCGCCCCCATTGGTCGAATCGCTGGTATCTGCCTCGTCAAAGACAATGATCAGCAAACCATCCTTCTGAAAAGTAGGACTGGAAATTACCGGCGCGATATTCTGCTGCAGCCAGGCGTCAGCGACTTGTAGCGATCCATCATGTGCGTCGTCCAAGAGATTGGGCACGACAAACGAAAAGCTCGGTAGCTGGTTGTTGGCCAAGTCCGCATTGAATTGAGACAACGAAACGAGATTTTGCGCCAGGGCGCTGCTATTTACCACCTCAGCAAAATACGGAAAAGGATTATGCCGTTTCGCGTACGGATACGAATCGCCCCCGGTGTAGCCTGTAGACGGAATACTCTCGGCATACGATTTCCAGGTTTTGCCGGACGCGATCAGCTCACGAACGATGTTGTCGACGCTGGCGGTACCGCTAAAGGCGTCATCATTGGTAATCAGCTGCCCAGTTGTCGGCATGAAGTAGTTGCCAATTGAAGGATGAGTATTGGCGTAATACTGAGTGGCCAAGCTATATTCCGCGGCCAGACTGTTCAAATACGGCATGGCGGAATTTCCAATCACTTCGGAATAGCTATGGTTCTCCTCCACAATCAAAACCACATGTCCAAACTGCGGAACGGTGTCAGGCGACGGAGATGGCAAGTTTGTTCCGCTACCCGACGAACCACCGCAGCCTACAGCTAGCGCAAGCATGAGGAACACTGGCACAAAATTCTCTGGTCGTCCATGGAGAGAGAAAGGCTGCATCGTATTGCTGATGACGTGATGAGTAGCGCGTCTATGATGCCGATACTCGCTGCATGGATGGCTCGGAGAGGACGAAGACCCGGCTCTATGCTCATCCAGGTTATCATCGCCATATGCCACATCAGTCTGCTCGGCATCTGAGCCTTTGGAAAAAGCAACTTGGTTCAGTTCCCCAGTACGTGTGGGAGCAGGATGCGCTCGAAACTCTGGTGCTGGCTGATAACAGGCTATCTGAGTTGTCGGAACAAGTTGGTCGCCTGAGGAGGCTGCGCATGCTCGACCTCGGGCACAACCAGTTGACGAGCGTACCTGAGGCCCTCGGGGACCTCGAGGGACTCACCGACTTCCTTTACCTTCAAGACAATCAGTTGGCTGACCTGCCAGCGTCTCTCGGACAATTAACAAAGTTGCGTTACGTGAATATCACTGGCAACAGATTTGTAGCGCTACCCGAAGCGGTGTGCGGCATGACCAGTCTAATCGAGCTCCGGGCATCGGACAATCCGCTAACTGTGCTTCCCGATTCAATGGCGCGTTTATCACGACTGCGCGAGTTGCAGCTCAGGAACAATCAGCTAAGTTTGCTTCCGGAATCCATTGGAGGATTGCGCGAGTTGCGAGTGATTGATCTCCGTGGAAATCCGTTGACCTGCCTGCCTCCTAGCATTGCTTCGCTGCCCCGCTTGGAGAAGCTCGATCTTCGATGGGTGGAAACACTGGAAGTCCCCGAGTGGATCACCAAGCTCGAAGAACGCGGTTGCGTTATCTACCGCTGAAATCGCCGAGTCTGGTCTGAGGAGATGAGAAAGTAGAGTTTCAACAAATGTAAGTGCTATGGGACGGTTCGAGGAGGAGCTTGCTTGCCCCTCCTCAAAATCTGAACCGTTGTAAGTCTCTATGTCAGAAGATCAGCTTGGCGCCGAACTGCAAGCGGCGCCGTCCAATGCCGTCCGTAATTATGTTGCCGGCAAAAGTGTCACCACCGTTGTTGTTGAACGCAAGACTGCCAAACTGGTTGACGCCGTCCTTGGTGTTGGCAGCGTTGTTCACATTTTGGAGCGGTATCCCGAGCCATTGATGGTTAAGCAGGTTGAACGCCTCCGCCTGGAATTGAATGGTTAGGCGCTCTGTTACCTTGGTGTTCTTAAACACAGCCATGTTGACCGTGTTGATGGGCTGACCCCGTTCCGTGTTCCGGCCGACTCCCAGGAAAGGCGAACCGAAAAACTTGGCTGCGTTCACATCGTTAATGATCCAGTGCGCCTGGCTCAGTGCGATCGGGCCACCGTTATTCACGCTCACCAGGCCGCAGCCCGGCGTGCTTGAACTCGTGCACTGGCCAACCGAGTTGAAGGGGGCGCTGGGGCTGTTGAGAATCGGACGACATGTGTCAAGTACTCCGCCGGTAAAGTTGGTCGGGTCGCACAACCCCTGACCGGCATTCTGTTCTACCGTCCATGGCTGACCACTGCTGTAGCGATAGGTTCCATTGATCTGCCAGCCGCCCATCAAGTGCCCGAGGAAGCCTGTTTGTGGACTCTTGAAGGGCAGGTCGTAAACCCAAAGCAATCCAAACACGTGAGGAAAATCATAGTTACTTACCGCACGTTCCGCCTCGGTGATGTTAAACGGATTCTGGGCAAGCGCAAAAACTGTGCCGGCATTGGTTGAAAAGGCCTCCGACGCATTGTCGATGGTCTTGCTGAACGTGTACGAAGCCTGCCCGGTGAACCCATGCCAATTCTGCAAGCGCAGCTGGCTCTGCAGGCCATGGTAGATGGAATAACCGGTGTTGGAGTATTGGATTACCCTGCTGAAATTACAATTAGCGTAACCAACAGGGTTTTTGAACTGATCGGTCCCCGTCGAGCCCGGCGCTCCCGGAGTGGTGCACGGCGTCAGTCCGGGTGGAACCACATTGCTAAACCCATTGGCGGTTAATGCCAGAATGTCTGGGTTTCCGTTCGTTTCCTGGTAATTACCTAGAGTGTGGTTTCCTACATAGCGGATTTCCGCCGCCATCTTGCTCCCGATTTGGCGTTGGATACCCAAATTCCACTGCTGCGAGTAAGGATTGCGGAAGTTGCGACCGAACTGGAGCTCAGTGGCGAAGCCAGGATTTCCCTTAGGCGCCAAAGGGAACAGCGCAGCGGCAATGGTGGCGCCGTCCACAGTGGCGACATTCGGCAACCCCGAGGGAATGGTCGCGAGATTAGTGAACGGCGAACTCCCCTGCACATTGGTGGCGAGGTTGTAGTAGGCGAAATCGTAAGCGATGCGGAAGCCGCCTCGAATTACCGTCTTGTCATTGCCAAATAAACTCTGCAGCATTCGCGGCGTCCAGGCAAAGCCGACTACCGGACCAAAATTGCGGTAGTGGTTGGGAAGCTTTGGCACCGTCGTCAGGCTTAGAGGAAGGGTTTGATCCCAAAGATGATTGGGCCCGGTTTGCTGTGCCACACTCTCGTCGTGCAGCAGGTTACTGGCTTGCTGAAAGAACTCCCATCGCAGTCCAAGATTAAGTGTAAGGTTATCCTTCACCCTCCAATCATCCTGGAAATACAGGCCTATGTCGTTCTCTTTGAAACTCAGAACCGGCTGCCCGAAAGCAACCAGGGTGGTTCCAGGCACCGGTGTATTGGCGATGAACGAGTTGAAGTCTTTGTACTGAAAAGCACCGTTCACATTGAACAGGCCGAAGTTGGGCGAGCGCTGCCTGTCGTACTCACCACCCCACTTCATCACATGCTTGCCATGAACCATGGAGGCATTATCCTGAAGTTGATACACGTTAATGATGCGCCCCTGCGGAAAGAGGATATTTTGGCCCAAGCCCAGAACGGTGGGATCCTGAATCGAGATCTGAGGTGGACATGAGCCGATGTTAGCTACAGTGCAGTTGGGGAATGCTCCTCCCTCAAATGCCGAACGGGAACGAGAGTAGCTGAATCGCACCTGATTCAGTAGCAAGGGAGTGAAGGTGTGGGTGAGATCGAGACCGATTTGCTGGTTGCGGCCCGGGACGTTGACGATTTGCCCTTGGGCGGTCGGTGCC
Organism: uncultured Acidobacteriota bacterium; assembly: GCA_963696025.1. Lineage (GTDB taxonomy): Bacteria > Acidobacteriota > Terriglobia > Terriglobales > Acidobacteriaceae > JABCYV01. The sequence continues at coordinate 836,928 of CAVOII010000004.1, read as the reverse complement.
GGGCCAAAAAAAGCCTGATTTGTTGTGGTGACTTGTTGGAAAATATAACGGGTAAAAAACCGATCCTTGTTAGTCAGTTGGAAATCCACGCGCCCCGTACCCTCGTAGTCATTAAAGGGTTGCGACAAGAATCGTGTGATGGTTCCCATCTCGATCGGGAGAGTCTTTGTGGGCGGCGCTCCGTTAGGTCCCGGTATACCTACTTGAATATCTTGAATGTTGCTGAAGGTTGGATTGCCAAGCTTTACACTCGCTGGACCGAACTGCGAAAGCGCTGTCACTGCCGGGCTGTTAGGAAAGGCTGCCTGTAGTTGTTGGATCCCGTTCGCGGTAGGCGTAAGTGATGACGACGAGGAAAAGGGAGCGCCAGCGGCACGATTGCGCTGGAAGTTGGTGGATCCAAAGAACCAAACCTTATCTCTTTTGATGGGTCCGCCGACCGTTCCCCCGAACTGGTTCTGAACGAACTGGGGCACCACCGGTTTCCCGCTAATGAGCAACGGGGATTTCTCTTGATTCTGCAGAGAATCAAAAGTGTCGCCCTGCCAAAATTCATATCCTGTGCCATGGAAGGCGTTGGTTCCTGCCTTGGTAATGTAGTTGACCACGCCGCCCATGTTCCGCCCATATTCAGCGTCAAAGTTCGTTACCACCTGCAACTCTGCAATCGTGTCCTGATTGCCAAAGAAGATGGACGGCCCGCCGATGGTGTTGTCATTATTGTTCTGTCCATCGAGCTGATAGTTATTCGAACGGGCGCGCTGGCCGTTAATCGCTAGCTCTGCACCGTTATTGTTGCTGAAGCCTCCGCTGCCGGCCGTGGCAACGCCGGGAGCGAAAAGCACAAAGGAATCGTAAGTATTGCCCAAAGGAACGCTAGCGACTTGCTTACTGTCGAAGGTCTCCGAAATTTGGTCGGTCGTGCGCTCAACCAGGGGAGCAGCGCCTTCGACTGTGACCGTCTCTGCAGCGTTCCCCACCTTGAGGTCTATGATGCCAAGCGAAGTATCCTTGCCAACCGCGACCATCACGGTGTCCGCGGTATAGGTGGCAAAGCCCTCCATCTCTACCTTTACGTTGTACGTGCCTGGAGGCAAAGATGGAAGTTGAACCACTCCCGCCTTCGAACTCGTGGTAGTAAACACACGGTTGGTTTCCACTTGTGTGGCCCGCACCTTGGCTCCCGCTATAACAGCACCCTGCGGATCCAAAACTGTTCCAGAAATGGACCCGGTCACAATGCCCTGACCCAAAGCCATACCGGTAACCAGAAATAACATAGCGGCGATACAGGTCGTCCGTTTCCGATCGAAATACTGCTTCTGCATGAGACCCCCATACTTTGTTAATGCGAAAACATATTGACAAGACGCGATGCGGTTGTAGTGCCTGGATGTGATCGCATGATTTGGTTGACCATCACGTTTGCAATCGGCATTCCAACGTGATTGCCAATGTCTTCTCATGCGCCGTCAACCGGTTAAGGCGCAAGCCTTGAATCATGTCGATGTTTTAACCGATTTGTTATTCCAAGTTTTGAAGTTAGTAAGTCAAGGGCTGTGAAATTGCGGAAATGCAGATAAACACAGGAGAGAACATAACATTGACTAACAGAGCGCTGCATTTCTAGTTGTTATTTTCTCGTGCAACCGGCGGCAGTTGAGAGCCAGCAGCGTGTCGCGCGAGCGCCGCGCCAGAAGAAGCAGAGGTTCTACAGGCGTCCATTAAAGCTGGATCGGTTGCACAGACGACCGCGCTGCGATGGGGGCGCGCACTTTTTCCTTGTGGTTGTCATGTTGTTCCCTTCCTCCGCGTGCTCAGTTTCCTGAATGACATGGCCCTCGCATTCCCTGAGACCTGACCCTCAGCTTCCGCAGCGAATCTGACATCGTAAACTTCTGAACAGCGGCAAGCGAATTTGATGCATCTACTCGGGAGATCGTTCGTTTCGGCTTGTCCTTATTAAGAAACTAGCATGGTGCGGAACTGCGACGTAATCGTGATTGGCGGAGGGATAGCCGGACTCGCGGCCGCATCCCGGTTGGGGCATTCGGGCCTTTCGGTTTGCATTTTAGAAGCGCGCGATCGGATTGGTGGCCGAATTTTCACCCGGCACGATCCGGCATCTCCTGTGCCTATTGAGCTCGGCGCCGAGTTTATCCACGGTAAACCTCCTGAAATATGGAATCCGCTTCAGCAGGCGGCCATCAGAATTACGGAAGTCGAAGGACAAAATTGGTGCGTCTCAAATGAGCGGCTGTCTCCCTGCAGCTTTTTCTCTCAGGTCGAGTCAATCCTGGACAAAATGGATGATTCCTCGCCCGACGAATCGTTTCTCGAATTTCTGGAACGAAGCTTTCCTAATCCTACCCACGACCCTGAAAGGGAAGAGGCGAGACAGCGAGCATTGGGCTATGTAGCTGGCTTCAACGCAGCGGATCCTAGTCTGGTTGGAGTTCACTGGCTGGTCCAGGAGATGCGCGCCGACGAAAGCATTCAAGGCCACCGAGCCTTTCGATCGCAGGACGGGTATGAAGATCTGATTGAGATCCTTCGTCAGCAGATCGTTATGCACGACGTGACGACACAGACCAGCACGGTTGTTGATAGCGTGAGGTGGAGGCCAGGTTCCGCCGAAGTGACAGTCCATAATGCCGAGGGCTCTTCAGTGCTCGCGACGCGGCGCGTACTGGTCACACTGCCGCTCGCCGTGTTGAAGGCGGCCATCGGAGAAGTTGGCGTAGTGGAATTCACGCCACCGCTGCCGCAGGAGAAAATTGAATCGCTTGACAAAATGGAGATGGGGAAAGCGATCCGGGTTGTGCTTCGTTTTCGTCACCGTTTCTGGGATGAGATCCGTTCCTCTGGCGACCAATCGAAGACATTATCCGACATGAGTTTTCTATTCTCGCAAGACGAATGGTTTCCTACCTGGTGGACGACTATGCCGGAGAAATTTCCGATCATCACGGGCTGGGCTCCATTCCGCTCTGCTGAAGGCCTATCAGGCCAGAGCCATGCGTTTGTTATGCAGCGTAGTCTGCAGACACTGGGCCGGCTGCTGGGAGTCGATTCGAAGAAACTTGAGACCTGGCTGGAGGGCGCCTATTTTCATGACTGGCAAATCGACCCGTTTTCGCGCGGAGCTTACAGCTACGGGAAAGTCGGAGCAGCTGAGGCACAGGAATCCCTTGCAGCCCCAGTAGCAAACACCCTGTTTTTTGCAGGTGAAGCTACCGACACCTCTGGACATAACGGAACTGTCCACGGGGCGATCGCAAGCGGAGAACGTGCTGCGGGGGAAATCCTCGAAGGCAGGAAATAAGAAGCGAGAGGTCGGCACGTGCTCGTCGGTGTTTGTCAGATATCCTCTCGGCGAGGCGAACGGCCGGCCGTCGCAGCCTTGCCGGTTCCTCTATTGGCGGAACCCGGGAAACGCAGGAGATGTTGGATTTCTGTGGCAGGCACAAAATCACTTGCGATATCGAAGTCATCCCCATTCAGAAAGTCAACGAAGCGTATGAGCGTGTGCTGAAAAGCGATGTGCGCTATCGCTTTGTAATCGACATGGCGTCGCTCAAATCGCAGTGACGTGGCGCCGAGGGTTCCGGGGTTCGGAGAGTTTAGTTCCTCCCAACATATCAGGCCAATTCAGCGCCGCTTGAGTGCTTCCAATTCATCCAGGGTGCGAGGCCAGTCCGCTCCTAACAGGCGCGAAAGACTGCGGTCCGCTAGGACCTTGCCCTCCGTCTGGCAGCGAGCGCAGTAGTTGGTCTCGTTATCGGCGTAACGAATGCGCTGGATGGTTTCGCCGCACCGAGGACACGGTTGGCCATAGCGGCCATGCACCGCCATTTCCTTCCGAAATGCCGTCACTTTCTCGGGGAATTGTTCGCTGACCTCAGTCCGTAACTGGTCTATCCAGCGTTGAAGCGTGGATCGCGTTGTCGCAAACAATCTTTCCCATTCCGCTGGAGTGAGTTTATGCGTAAGCGTGATGGGAGAGAGTTGCGCAGCGTGCAGAATCTCGTCGGAATAGGCGTTGCCGATACCGCTCACGATGCGCGGGTCGGTGAGCGCCCGCTTTAGGGTGCGGTTTTCAGCAGTGAGCGCGGCTCGAAAAGAAGCGAGATCGCTGGCGAAGATCTCGATGCCTCCGGGATCGATGGAACGCAGACTCTCCTCGCCTTGGAGAACGTGCAGGGAAGCGCGGCGCCGGGCGCCGGCTTCGGTGAGCACCAGAGAACCATTCGGAAAATCGAAAGCCGCCAGTTGATTGCGGCCCGCCAGCTTTGCTCCCGTCGCCCGCCAATGCAGACGGCCGGCGATCATCAGATGAAGCACCAGCCACAAATCATCTTCCACACCAAGGGCGATGCGCTTGCCGATACGCCGCAACTCGCGCACCCTGCGTCCTTCAACACTTGCGATGGGCGGTTCCACTGTACGCAGTAGAAATGGGCTCGCCAGCCGCACATGCTCGATAGGTTGACCGAGAATGCGTGAATCCAGAGCGGTGATATAGGCGGCGATGTCGGGCAGCTCTGGCATTAGTAACAGGTTGCACGTCTTACCTGCGCTCTGGCAACTTGAGCAGTTGCGCGGTGTCAGAGCTCGCGCCGAAGTCTGAGCCGAATACCTGTCTCCGAATTGCGCGCAACTTGCCCAGAACCTCACTTTACGCTTCCCAGAACCACGTTTCCGCAAGTATTGTGACGGAGTCGCGATCCTCTCCGAAGGAGGATGGGATGCATTTTCAAAGACGCCAACTGCTTCGAACTCTGTCATTTGCTTTCGGGTCGAGCTTCATCTTGGGGCGGAACCAACTCGGCATAGCCGCGCAGACAGCCGTACCGCCAAAGCTCTCTCCTCCACCTGCGGGGGCCGCTGTTCGCAATGGGATCGCTGGAGGAACGGAAATGGAAAAAGTGACCGGAATCGGAGGATTCTTCTTCCGAGCCAAAGATCCGAAAGCGCTGGGGCTTTGGTACCAGCAACACCTGGGAGTCTCGCTCATACCAACGAGCTACGGGGAATCCCCTTGGCAGCAAGAGGCCGGACCCACCGCTTTCGCTCCGTTCAAGGAGACGAGCGACTATTTCGGGGATACCCAGAAGGTCTGGATGCTGAACTTTCGAGTCCGGGATCTCGACAAAATGGCGGCCCAGCTACAAGCCGCTGGAATCGAGGTCAAGATGGACCCGCAGTCTTATCCCAACGGCCGGTTTGCCCGCGTGCATGACCCTGAGGGAAATCCGATCGAATTGTGGCAGCCTAAGGTTCCAGACACCAAAGGCTAGGTTCCACGGAGGCAGGGGAGGGAAGGGCACAGACTAAGGAGAACATCGTTCAATCACACATGTACCCGACCCAGAGTGGGAAACGCATGTCCCAGGGATTGCACGGTGTGCGGCAAGCAGCAAGAGAAGGGAAGCAGGAACGGTTCAGCGCATTGCTCCATCATCTGAGCGTGGACTTACTGCGCGATAGCTTCTACGCACTTCAGCGTCAAGCTTCGCCCGGCATAGACGGCGTGACATGGCAGGAGTATGAAACCGGATTGGAGGATCGACTTATCGATCTGCACAGTCGGGTGCACCGTGGAGTGTATCGAGCTCAACCCTCACGACGAGTCTATATTCCGAAGGCCGACGGACGGCAACGTCCGCTGGGCATTGCGGCGCTGGAGGACAAACTGGTCCAACAAGCCGTAGTGACGATCCTCAATCAGATTTATGAGGTCGACTTCAAAGGCTTTTCCTACGGGTTTCGTCCCGGTCGCAGCCCGCATCAAGCGCTAGACGCGCTGACGGTGGGCATCCAAAGGAAGCGGGTGAACTGGGTGCTCGATGCCGACATCCGTGGCTTCTTCGATGACCTGAGCCACGAATGGAGGATGAGGTTCATCGAGCATCGGGTGGCCGATCGCCGGATACTTCGCCTGATTCAAAAATGGCTGAAGGCGGGAGTATCGGAAGACGGCCCGTGGACGGAGACGAAACTGGGTACACCGCAGGGAGCAGTGGTTTCGCCGCTGCTCGCCAACGTATATCTGCATTATCTCTTCGATCTATGGGCTGATGTCTGGCGCAAGAAAGTCGCAAAGGGCGATGCGGTTGTCGTCCGCTATGCTGACGATTTTGTGGTGGGTTTTCAGCACCGAACGGATGCCAAGCGTTTCCTGCAAGAGTTCCGGGAACGGCTGGCGAAGTTCGGCTTGGAATTAAATCCGACTGATCGAGTTCGGGCGGTTCGCCGCTCGCGACCGGAAGAAGCGGGGAGAGGGAAAAGCAGAGACCTTCACCTTCCTGGGCTTTACCCACTACTGTGGGCAACGCCACAAGAGCGGAACCTTCACCGTATGGCGGATCACTGCGAAGAAGCGAATGGTTGCGAAACTCAAAGCCATCAAGGTTGAGCTTCAACGCCGGATGCATAGTCGCATGGCCGAGGTCGGTGCTTGGCTACGGAGGGTTGTGCTGGGATATTACCGATACCATGCGGTTCCCGGGAACACGATGCAGTTGCGCATCTTCAAACTTCGCGTGTGTAGGCTATGGCAGAGTGTTTTGGTCCGCCGTGTTTTGGTCCGCCGCAGCCAGCGCGCACAGATGCGTTGGGAACATCTTACCCCAGTCTTACACCGATGGATTCCTCCTCCCCGCGTTCTGCACCCCTATCCCGATGCCCGCTTCTACGCCACTCATCCTTCGTAAGAGCCGTATGCGTAGACGCGCTCGTACGGATCTGGTGCAGCGACGATAGTTGCCATTTCAGTGGGTGCAAGTCCCACCGACAGAGAAGGTCCAGTGACTGTCGTAGTTATATCCAGCAGCGAGAAGGGTGACCGACTCGTGGAAAGCCTGGATGTAAAAGCCCCTGTGGCTGGGAGAAATCCTGGTCGATCCGTCAGAGGGGCGAGCGACCGGACAGGCCGTAGCGAATGCGAACCAGTAAGCCCCGAAATACGAGCCCTGCTAGAAACGGATGGCAGGATACATGGGAGAGCCGAGCCGCTCAGATCTCGGTGAAGGCCGATGTCGGAATCGAGAAACTGGATGAGTACGATTTCGATCTCCCCGGGGACATAGGGGACGGCATGTCGGGAAGGAATGTGCAGCGAAAGCTCGGAACCACTCGCGGGTCGCCTAGGCGCTCCCGCACAGCGAAGGCATCGCGTATAAGTCGCAGAGACGGCGAAATCGTGATGTGCCTGCGAGTGGGTCGGATGGGGCCAATAAGTGTTGATGGCCTGGGACAGAATAACCCGGGCCGGAGCGAGGGCCCCTGGGGCGGAGTATAACCCCACTCCATGGCGGCACACCTAAAGAGTCATCGGCCCGACACAGTGTGCAGGACAACCGACTCTGACTACGCGGTGTGCGAAGGACGGAGATAAACCAGACATCCATCGGCGAATGCCGGGAGCAGGCTTAAGCTGTCGATGCACTGGGCAGACCCTGTCTGACATGTCAGCCTTCCAGCCGTACTGGGGAAAACCCGCCGTACGGAATGATAGGGGGGACGGTGCAAACGTCGGCATTCATTCGAAGCCCGCTACGCGCCACTGTCCTACCCGACTGCGGGGGGCGATCAGTGATGGTCGTCCCTACCGCGACAACTATCCCCTAACGGGATTTGTGCGGAGCCCCCCGCCGGGTTTACCGCAGAGCTGTGGAATGTAGGTTGGAAAAAGTTGTGGTGGAGGCGGCGGGAGTCGAACCCGCGTCCGAATTCTGGTCAGAGACTGCAATACTTATTCGCGTTCCGGCGCCAGACGTTGGCTTACCATGAGGAATGGACCTTGCGGTGAACCCACCGATCTTGCCGATGCTTGCCAAGCGTGTTGATGAATTACCAGCTGGTGAGAATTGGGTTTTCGAACCAAAGTGGGACGGATTTCGTGCGTTGGTGTTTCGCGATGGAGATGAGATCCTTATCCAGAGTCGCGACGAAAAGCCGCTAAACCGTTATTTTCCTGAGCTTCTAGAGCAGTTACGCTCGGCGCTTCCTCCTCGCTGCGTCCTCGACGGAGAGATGGTCATCGTCAAGAACGATGGGCTCGATTTTGACGCGCTGCAACTACGGCTCCATCCTGCCGCATCACGGGTGAAGCTTTTGTCTGGCCAAATTCCAGCGTCGTTCGTCTTCTTCGACCTGCTTTGCCTAGGCGATCGTGATCTTCGGAGCGAGTCTTTCCAAACCCGGCGCCGCGAACTGGAATTGCTGCTTTCATCGGCGCCGCCGCCCATCCATCTAACCCCGGCAACCAGCGACCGCACTATAGCCGCAGACTGGTTTCGCCGCTTTGAGGGCGCGGGTCTTGACGGCGTCATGGCCAAGGATTCTTCAGGAACCTACGAGCCCAACAAGCGCGTGATGCTGAAGGTGAAACATGAGCGCGACTGCGATTGCGTAGTTGCAGGATTTCGTTGGTATAAAAAAGGTGATCGCACCCTGATCGGTTCATTGTTGCTAGGCCTGTTCGACGGCGCTGGCGCTTTGCAACACGTTGGGGTTTGCGCGAGCTTCACTGCTAAGAAGCGGCTGGAACTCGCGGAATTCCTCGAACCGTATCGTCGAGACGCGATCGCTGCTCACCCGTGGAAAGCCTGGGCGGAATCAGAAATAACGGCGGATGAGGGCGTCAAGCGGATGCCGGGTGGCCAGAGCCGCTGGAGTCAAGGCAAGGACTTGTCCTGGGAGCCGTTGCGTCCCGAACTGGTAGTGGAAGTCGCTTACGAGCACATGCAAGGGAGCCGCTTCCGCCATATGACACAGTTCCGCAGATGGCGAGCCGACAAGAAGCCGATCGATTGTACTTATGCGCAGCTTGAAGTGGTTCCAGCGCAGGAGTTGGCAGCGATTTTCCCTCACGGGCGCTGAGTTACTTCTCTGATTTCCTCTTCTTGTGCCACTCACGCCATTCCCGTGTTGGATCATCATCAGGATCGGGGGTTTCTTGTTGCGGCCTCTGCGCTTCGGGCACGTGACGCAAGTTGACGCGAATGCGGGTCCATGTCGACGACCTACCTCGCATAGAGTCAACCAGCACATCGTCTACCGCAAGATATTCGGCGATCTGAGCATATTTCGCTTTCCACCGTTCGAGACCTGCTAGTGCGGCCGCCTTATCGGGAGAGTTAGCCACAACGATGAGCGGCATCTTGATTCGCGGTTTCTTTACCTCTGATTTCGCGCGAGAAGGCATTACGCGAGGCGCCTCCCCTTCCATTTTTCGGAAGTGCGGTGGCCAGGGTGCGTCCCCAAGACCGGCAGCTTCGTCTTTCTCGGCAAGATCGAGCAATTTCTCCAGCGAGCCGGGCGTGTCATTCATGCCCGCGTGCGGATTGCCCATCTTTGCGAAACGCTGCGGGACTGTGAAGATCGTGAAATCAGCGGGATCACAGTCAGGAACCTCATTCCAGTTAAGCGGCGTCGAAACACGTGCATCAGGAAGCGGACGTACCGAATAGGCAGAGCAAGTAGTCCGGTCCTTCGCATTCTGGTTGTAGTCAAGAAAGACGCCATGACGTTCTTCCTTCCACCATTTCGAGCTGGCCAGAGTCGGCGCGCGCCGTTCCACTGCACGCGACAAAGCGACGGCGGCTCGACGCACTTCGGTGAACGTCCAGCGCGGTTCGATACGTACGTTGACATGCATGCCGCGCGAACCACTGGTTTTAGGCCAGCCGCGAAGCCCCAGCTCCTGGAGCAGCGCTTGCACTTCGAGAGCGACACGCCGCACATCGTCCCACCTAACCCCCGGAATCGGATCGAGATCGATTCGCAGTTCGTCGGGATGATCAAGATCGCCTGAGCGTACGGGATGCGGGTGCAGCTCGATGCAACCAAGATTCACGATCCAGGCGAGTCCAGCCGCACCGTCCACGACGACCTCTTCCGCTATTCGACCCGAAGGGAACGACAGTGTGACGGTTCGCAGCCAGGATGGCCGCTGGGTGGGGGCACGCTTTTGATAAAACGCTTCTGCCTCGGCGCCGTCAACAAAACGTTTGAGAACGATCGGGCGATCCTGGATTCCAGCCAGCGCGCCGGGCGCAACGGAAAGGTAGTACTGAATGAGATCGAGCTTGGTGACTTGCGCCTGCGATGAAAAATATAGCTTCTCGGGATGCGTTATATGGACGTCGCGTCCCTCAACCAAGAGCACCTTACTGGCAGTTTCTTTTGCCACGAAATCAGGCTATCACCGATGCTGGATGGTGGATCTGTTCGAACCTTTGCAAAAAGCTGGAAGGAAGTGGTGGAGGCGGCGGGAGTCGAACCCGCGTCCGAAAATGTTACTGGTCAAGAGACTACATGCTTATTCCGGTTCATGCCCCAGGCATTACCCTGGGACGTTCGCGGCCCCCGCTCAGAACGGACAAGAAACGGTTACCGCTAGCCTGAGATCTTAGCCTCTCTGCCCAGACGTAGCAGGGAAGAGCAGCCCTCTGTGTGACGCTCGCTCACCGCCCAAGGGCGAAGCGGTGGAGAGCGGCTGCCTAATTAATTAGGCTGCGTATGCCATTTGTTGATTGGCAATTATCATTTTGCCCACGATTACGGGTGTGTGCACCCCGGCATGCCTCTTGGCCGCAAGCATCTCCGTCGAAGCCGTGACGCCCCCACTGGTGGGATTGGCCGTGTAAAGAACTACTTCCAATCTAGGTGGCAACCCATTGGAAGTCAACTTACCAGGGCTTAGATGCAAAATCATGAGTATGCGGCGTCGGAGGATCTTGATCTCGCAATTCTGCTCGAAGGCACTTCTCCTGATTCAACAAATGCCGCCGAAGCAAGGGTGATGAGGCTCCAGCACCCCTTATCCGCCTTCCGGCGCAACCAGAGCTTTTTGCATCCCGCCGCCTTTTCCGACATCTGAACGTACAGCGTAAATGCGTAGAATAGGGCGACTAACCAGCGCATGACTTCCAACGTCCAACGATGTCAGGAGAACTGCCAGTGAAGTCGCAATGTTTACCGTTCGGCCAAATCCCCCATACCACGCGTCTTTTCCTCGACTTTCTCTCCTACTCGCCTAAAGTTCACCCCTTCTACCCGCACACTCCGCGATTCACAGAATGGATAACAGACGAAACAGCCAATTTGCGTTATGAGCGGGCTCGCCGAGCAAGGGTCGCGAACATCCTGGAACGCCAGAACAAGAATTGGGCAGCGTCGGCGCAGACGCTGGAAAACATCGGACGGTTTCGCTCCGGTGCTTCTGCCATCGTGACCGGCCAGCAGGTCGCACTCTTCGGGGGGCCCCTGTTTTCGATTTTTAAGGCGCTCACGGCAGTCAAGCTGGCCAATGAGGCCACCAGAGCGGGCGTGGAGGCCGTTCCGATATTCTGGTTGGCGGCCACCGACCACGATCTCGCCGAAGCGAACCAAGTCGCGATGCCGGGTCCGGATGGCTCGCTCCAGAGGCTGACCGTGCCCACTCACGCCGTTCCGGATGCGCCTGTGGGGATGATAACTTTCGGTCCGGAAATCGAGCCCGTCGTTGAAACTGCAGCCGCTATTCTGGGCGATTCCGAAGTCACCAGTTTTCTGCGCGACGCGTACCGTCCGGGGGAGAACTTTGGCAGCGGATTCGCCCGCCTGTTCGCGCGTCTTTTCGGAGAGTGGGGCGTAATCCTGCTCGATGCCTCCGATCCTGAACTCCATCACATGGCGGAGCCGATCTATCGCGCTGCCATCGAACGCACCGCCGAGATCGATGAAGCTTTACTGGCTAGAGGCAAGGACCTGGAAGCCGCCGGGTACAACCAGCAGGTGAAAGTTACTCCTAGTTCGGCTCTGCTCTTTACGCTCCGCGAGGGCGCTCGCGTGGCGATACACCGGCGATCGAACGGGAACTCGGACGTGGTGGAGTTTCTCGTCGCAGAGGAAAGAATTTCGCAGCAGGAGCTGCTTCAGCGTATCGCATCGGCGCCCCAAAATTTTAGCGCCAACGTGCTGCTGCGGCCTATAGTCCAAGACTATCTGTTGCCAACGCTTGCCTACACCGGCGGGGCGGCGGAAGTCGCTTATTTTGCCCAGGCTGCGGTCGTATACCAGGCGCTGCTCGGGCGGGTAACGCCTATCGTTCCACGTTTTTCTGCCAGCATCGTCGTGCCGAAGCTTCAAGCGTTACTTGAGCGTTATGGAGTGGGATTACCCGATCTTTTCCAGGGCCCGGAAGCTTTACGCGAGATCCTGGCGCAACGTACTCTGCCGCAAGAAGTGCAGGTCGCATTCGATCAAGCTTACATGGCTTTCGCGAAATCGCTCGCCACCATCCGCGATGCTTTGGCGCGTTTGGACAAGACTTTGGTTGAGGCGGCAAGCAACGCTGAGTCGAAAGTGCGTCACCAGCTCGAGCAATTGCGGTCCCGCGCCGCCCGCGCCGAGTTGCGCCAAAGTGAAGTACTTGCACGCCACGCCGAGCTGCTCAGTAATGGGCTGTGTCCCAACAAGGTTCTCCAGGAGCGCGAGATTGCCGGGATCTACTTCGTCGCGCGTTACGGCAATGAGCTTCTGCGGAACCTGTACGACAGCATCCACACCGACTGCTTCGATCACCAGGTGATTTCCCTCTAAATCCTCCGGACCCGCGTCGGCTCAGGAAGATAACTGCCTTCTCTTATTCAGGGCGTTTGTTGAAAGTCTCAGAACCATGTCATTCCGAGGAGCGGAGCGACGAGGAATCTGCATTTTCGCTTGAATTACGATGGAACTACAGATCCCTCGCATCGCTCGGGATGACAACAAAATGGTTTCTTCAGGACGTTGCTATGCGCCCAATTGTCTCTCCAACTCCTCGAGCGACTCCACACGCGGCAAACCCGTCTCCCGATAAGTTCCGGCCACATCGAACAGGATCGCCTGCATTCCGGCGCGGGTAGCGCCTAGATAGTCCACGGAATATATATCGCCGACATACAAACTCTGTCCTGCTGGGCTCCCAATGCTGTGCAAGGCCCTCTCAAAAATCGCCGGATGCGGCTTTTCGTGGCCCACGAGGCCGGAGTCCGTGATGGTGGCAAAGCAATCGGCGATGCCGCATCGCTCGAGGATGGCGGCAATTTTTCCGTCGGCATTGGAGATCACACCGAGCGGATAGCGTTGTCCCAAACGTTGCAGAGCTTCGCGTGTCCCCCGACGGACGACGCACCAATTGGCAGAACTTCGCGTGGCGTCCACCAGGCGGTCGCGCAGTTGGTCATCTCGGAAGTCCAGTTCTTCGAACAGGCGCGAGTAAAACATGTACCAGAATCCGTGATCCACCCCGCCGCCCTGCTGCATGATCGCGTCAAAGTGGATCTTGGTTTTGCGCTCGATCGCCAGCAGTTGATCGCGGCTGGGCGACGGTTTTCTTTGCTGAAGCGGGGCTAGAATTCGCTGCCAATCGAGGAAAAGAAGCGTACTGCCAACGTCAAAGAACACTGCCTTGATCTGGTCGGGCATGCGCAAATTGTAGCCGTGGATGGCGGTATCAAGAACTGGTTCAATTGGAGAATGGGATCAGTTATCGCGAAATTGTGAAAAAACCTATGGAAATCGAGGGGAACATCCAGCCATTTGGGCTCGTACTGTGAGCCATGCCCAACGACACCGTTCGTCAAGCCAAACGGCCGGGACGTACGACCTGGATAGGCCTTTTTATCGCTCTGTTTGGTCTTTTCCTCATCCGGCAGGCGATTCGAACAGTCAGCCACGATCCTAGTACTGCCCTCGTGATCGTCCGAGAGATGCTAATTTTTGCCTGCGCTGGCGCCCTGCTGGTGCTCGTAAAACGCGGGGAGAAACTTCCACTCGGGACAATCGGTCTGGGAACGTCTGTCTGGTGGACCTCAGTCCTGTGGGGTTTGGTCATCATGCTTCTTTGCGGAGGCGCTGCTGAGCTTCTCGGAATCGTGACTAAGGATAGTGGCGGAACAACGTCTTCCCTCGACCGCTTACCTCTGTGGGTATTTGTTCTGATCACCCTCCGAGCGGGCATTGTAGAGGAGTTATTTTATCGAGGCTATGCAATCGAGCGCCTGCTAGCGGTGGGAGCAGGCCGCTTTGCCTCCGCTGCGCTCCCGCTTTTTGTATTTGCCGCTGGTCACTACGCGAGAGCCTGGGTTGACCTCATGCAGCCGCTGGTATTGGGCGGCATTCTCACAGGATTCTATCTTTGGCGGAGAGACTTGGTGGCGAACATCCTCGCCCACACTTTAGTGGATCTGGTGGGAACTGGTGTTATCGCTCGGATAGTGAAATCCGTCTGAGGCCAACCTGGGTCGCAGCAACCTTTCGACTGCCTCTCTCGCTTTCGCGGCTAGGCGGCTGGCCAAGCACGAGCGTTCAACTCGCTTGCCGACTCCGGCCCATCACCAGCTCCGCACCCGTGCCATCCTGCAACTGACCTTGTGGCGAAAAAAAAGGTAATATCGTAAGCTTTTGCAGGTGCTTATGACGTTTCTTTCAAATTTCGAAATCCGCCGCTCATGCTCCCGTCCCTGACTGTGACCGGCACGTTTGTCCCCGAACTTGTATGGTGGGCGCGACCGGTTTTACACGCCGCGCCTTTGCTGGCTTTCGTCTTTCAATTCTCGGACAAGAAGGGCGATATCTACAACATCCTTTGGGCACTGGTTTTTGGTTTTGCCACACTCAATATTCTAGCTTTGGTCACGAGGCGTTTTGAGCCGGGCCGCTCCCGCCTGAGTTTTGGCGAGACCCTCGCCATCATGGTGGTGATAGTCTCCGTCTTCCTCCTGGGATGGGAAATGCTTTACCTCTTCAAAGTCCTTCCTATCAAGCTTCATCCCCACTGACATAGGGTTTGGGGTATGATTCACTCATGGCCAAGGGTGCTCCGGCATTCGAGGTGACCTGCCCGTGTTGCAACGCGGTCCTGAAGGTCGACCCATCAGAAAAGGCGGTGATTGCACACACCGCCGCAGTTCGTCCCAGGATGTTCGCTGACATGGAGGAAGCCGCCCGTGCCATGAAGGAGCAGGACAGCCGTCGGGATTCCATCTTCCGCCAGTCGGTGGAAGCTCAGAAACACGCGTCGGACTTGTTGGAGAAGAAATTTCAAGAGGCTGTAAAGAAAGCGAAAGAATCTCCGGACACTGGCAAACCCATCCGCGACTTCGATTTGGATTAGTTTTCCACCGTCAGTCACACGCGTTTCACATTTCTCCGGTTCTGTGCGCGTACAATTGTCACCTAATGTGCCACGTTCCCCTGCTGCTCGGCCATCGCGGCGCACGGGTGTCTCGGGCAGTTTCGGAGAACACTTGCGCCTCATTCGATCTTGCTCTCGAACACGGTTGTGACGGTTTTGAGTTTGACGTCCGTCTCGCTCCCAGCGGACGGGCCTTAGTCTGTCACGACCCCAGAGTCGGTGGAATCACAGTCTCTCGCGCAACAAGCGATCAACTGAGTCATCTCCCGCAGCTTGAGGAGATCGTGCAGCGCTACCGCCAGCGCGCCTTTCTGGACATTGAACTCAAAGTCAGGGGCCTGGAATCGAAGACGCTCGCGGCTCTCCGGGAACAGCCGCTGGGACCCGGATACGTTGTCTCTTCCTTCATTCCAGACGTGGTGATGGAGCTGGAAGCGCGCAGTGCGAGAGTCTCGCTTGGCATCATCTGTGACAAACCAACCCAACTGGCGCGTTGGCGTAAATTGCCCATCGATTATGTGATCGCTCATCGGTCCCTGGTGGATCAGAAGCTGGTTCGCGAAGTCCACGGCGCGGGCAGGAAAATCCTGGTGTGGACGGTGAACAACAAAGAAGCCATGCTCCGCCTGACCGGGTGGGGAGTCGACGGAATTATCTCGGACAACACTCAGCTGTTGGTAAATACATTGGGACATAAGAACCCGGAGGCTTGAACGCACCCTTGCAAAAAGAACGCAAGGATGGGGCACCCAAGGCTAAATTCGGGCGAATGAAGGGCGGGTCAACTTCAAAGCACTGTGTCTCAGTCGGCGGCGGCTTCGAGCATCACTTCAGCGTGTCCGGGTTTGCGGAGGAAGGCAGTGCGCTCGGTTTCGAATGCTTCCAGCTCCACCGCGACTTGGTGGTCAGTCCAATCCATGACTGTGCCGATGCGGGCGGCGGCGGCACGACTGCAAGCTGGCGACCAGCAGCCGCCAAGGGCCACCGGCACTCGCCGCAGGAGCACGTCGGCCAGGGTGACCGCACATTCGCTGGCGAATGCATCGACCGCCTCGGCTACGATGTGCTCGGTATGCTGACATAGCGGCGCCCGCAACTCGGCGCTGCTGAGGGCCATCCGCGCAATCGCCGCCGAGCGTTTTCCATGCCACTCGACGATGCCGCTGGCCGAGGTTTCGCTGATGCCGCCGGCGTTGGCAATCTGCAGCACCCAATGGTCCAGGTGCGGATCCAAACTAGTCGCCGCGATCATAGCCAGCTGCTTTTGTGGCCGGGGCGTAATGCCAATCATGGACACGCACTCTCGCGCCAATGCGGCTGCCGTGGTCAGCTTGCCACCGATCACCGAGATCATGTTCGTGGCGCCGTCGCCGGTGTGGTCGTGAAGATAGTGCTTGCGGCTCACTGCCGAAGGGCTGGTTTTGGGCGAGAAGGGAAGCGGTCGGACGCCAGCGAAGGCATATCGTATATCGCGCGCAGACAGCTTGACTCGAGGGAACAGCTGCAGCATTGAGCGCAAGAGATACTCGACTTCCTCCGGTGAGGGCACGGTTTTCGAGGGATCGCCGTGGTCTGGAACTTCGGTGGTGCCGACCAGAACCTGATCGTTCCACGGAATTACAAAAATCGGCCGCCGATCCACGGCTTCGGTGAACACTGCCGCGTCAGGCGCGCCCGGGAATCGAGGTAATACGATGTGGGAACCGCGAACGCCGCCGACCATTGGCCCTTTTGTGTCGATGCGAGACCGCTGGCACATCCGGTCCGCCCAGGGCCCGGTGGCATTGATGATCCAATTGGCCTCGACGCGCTCTTCTTTTCCGCTGAGCTCGTCGCGCATCAGCACCGCTTTTGCGCGTCCGTGACGAATGTCCACGGCCAAAACCTGGGTGTGATTGCGGGCGACAGCGCCGGCTTCGATGGCTTCCACCAGCCATTCAGCGACCAGTCGCTCGGGGAACTCGCACTGCGCATCTTCGAAGCTGAAAATAGACCAGCGCCGGCCCGCATCAAGCAGCCGCTCGAGTTTGTATTGGTCCGTCCTGGCTGAATCGACTCCCAGATTTGCGCCACCCATCCGACGATACAGCCAGAGCCCGGCGCGTATGCTTAGCGCATTCCGGCGGCTTTTGTCATCGAGCGCGAGCAGGAACTGCACTGGATGCACTAGGTGCGGACGCTCCCGCAGCAGGCTCCGACGCTCCTGCAGGGACTCGCGGACCAATCCCAGCTCAGCGTGTTCGAGATAGCGCAAACCGCCGTGAATGATTCGCGTGGAACGGCTGGTTGTGCCCGCCGCGAAATCATGCTGCTCCAGGAGCAGAGTGCGCCGACCGGCACGGGCGCACTCACGGGCGATAGCTACGCCGTTGATTCCGCCACCGATCACGATCGCCTGAAAGTGTTCGCCTTCTAGCGATTGCCGGTTTGTGCCGGGACGATCCATTATTTAGACACAACTCTGATGCACGGTCAGCGCGAACCGCGACCGGGAATACTCTAAATATAAGTGTGCGCTAATCAACGGCTTCAGGGAAGATGACGATAGTTAGCGGGGTAACTCAGTAGCGGTGACCCAGTTGGCGCGGCAGATAGGCTAACCGCACGCAACTTCGACCACTCTACAGCCCCCGCTGTAAGTCTTTATAGCTGCGGAAGATACAGGAGAAGTTTGCTCCTTGCGTTTGTACGTCTTCACCGTTTCCGCAGAAGACTCTTCATTGCCCGTCGACGCGTACCTCATTTACAGTTGTTTCTTCCCAATGCCAACCACAGGAGAACGCTTCGAGCGCGCCGTGGCAATCCTGGCTCGGCTGCGCGGTCCGGGCGGATGTCCCTGGGACCGCGAGCAGACCTTCGATTCCATCAAGCCGTATACGCTGGAGGAAACCTACGAGGTTCTCGAAGCCATTGACAATCGTGATTGGGATGAACTGACCGCCGAACTCGGTGATCTGTTGTTGCAGGTTCTGTTCTACGCCCAGATGGCCAAGGATCAAGGATCGTTCTCGATCGACGAAGTGCTGGATCGGCTTTCCAATAAGCTGGTGGACCGCCATCCGCATGTTTTCGGGGATGTAAAGGCGGAGACTTCCTCGGAGGTGTTGCACAATTGGGAGGCGTTGAAAGCGGAAGAAAAAAAGAAACGCAGGGAGACGGATGCGGTGAAGAAAGACGACAGCTCACCGGAGTCGGTGTTGGCCGGGGTTTCATCGGCCATGCCTGCGCTGCTTGAGGCTCACAAGCTGAGTTCGCGAGCGGCCCGAGTGGGTTTCGATTGGCCTAATGTGGACGGATTATTCGAAAAGCTCCACGAAGAGACCGAAGAGCTGCGAGAGCAGCTCCGCGATTTTCCCGCGCCCGGACCGCGTCCGCCGGGGTCAGATGTGGCTGGCGCTGGACGGCAGCAGATTCCGGAAGACCTGCAACTGCGCCTCGAGGACGAAGTTGGCGACCTGTTCTTTGTGCTAGTGA
Source organism: uncultured Acidobacteriota bacterium (assembly GCA_963696025.1). Taxonomy (GTDB): domain Bacteria; phylum Acidobacteriota; class Terriglobia; order Terriglobales; family Acidobacteriaceae; genus JABCYV01. The sequence continues at coordinate 818,285 of CAVOII010000004.1, read as the reverse complement.
ACATCGCGCGTTATCTATCACTCGACCCTGAATCGGCACTGCGGAAGACAAACCGCAAGTTTAAGCGACGCTTTCAGTGGATGGAGGAGCAGTTGCACACATCTGGCCGGAGTCCGCGGGAAGCGACTGCGGAAGAGCTGGAATCGCTATGGCAACGGGCGAAAGAGCTGGAACGAGGGAGCGTGTGACGGACGATTCAATCTTGCTGCGCAAGTGCCAGGGCCTCTACGAACTGCAGGCCTGCGTGGCGCTGCAGAAGCAAGTCTGGAATTTCAGCGATGCGGAACTGGTGCCGCTTCGCATTTTTGTGGTGGCGGAAAAAATCGGCGGGCAGGTGATCGGCGGATTCAAGAATAGGGAACTGGTGGGCTTCGCATTTGCTATCCCGGGTACTCGGGCGGGACATATTTATCTTCATTCGCACATGCTGGCTGTTCTGCCGGAGCACCGCAATGCAGGCCTGGGTCGGCGGCTCAAGCTGTTCCAGCGCGATGAAGCCTTGGCGCATGGCTTCGAGTTGATCGAGTGGACCTTTGATCCGCTGGAGATCAAGAACGCCTATCTCAACATCGAGCGGCTAGGCGCCATCGCACGGCGCTATCACGTCAATCAGTACGGGATTACATCTTCCCCGCTGCAGGGAGGCCTGCCCACGGATCGCCTGGTGGCAGAGTGGTGGCTGAAGTCGAAGCGAGTGGAGAGTCTGCTGGCCACAGACGACAAGACGCCGTTTCAGACCCTGAAGACAATCTCGGTGCCAGCGCAGATTTACCAGTGGAAAGCTTCGCCTGCCACCAAAGACCGCGCGAAGGAGGTCCTGGATTGCAACCGTCAGGATTTTCTGCAAGCCTTTTCTGATGGTCTGGCAGTGCTGGGCTATCAGCGAGACGAGGTGGGCAATGGTAAGTTTCTGTTGGGAAGGTGGGATGAGAAGCGGGCGTATGCGGCAGCGTAATCGGCGCACAGCTTTACGAGTTTGATGTTGAATGTCTATGTGGCTCCGTCTCTCGATGGTGAGGCAGCTCCTCAGCATCTATGAAAGTTGAAGCCATCACGCTTCGCGAGATCCAGATGCCGCTCGTTCAGTTCTTCGAGACGAGCTTTGGCCGCACCTACAGCCGCCGCATTCTCCTGGTTACGGCTCACTGCGAGGGAATCAACGGATGGGGTGAGTGTGTGGCGGGTGAGGATCCTTTTTACAGTTCCGAATGGATGGAGACGGCTTGGCCCACGATCAAGACTTATCTCGCACCGGCATTACTGGGAGGCGAGTTCTCCTCGGCACGGGATGCGGCGTCCCTGATGGCAAGGGTGCGCGGTCATCGTATGGCCAAGGCCGCGGTAGAAAATGCCCTATGGGATGCCGAAGCCAAGCAGAAGAACTTACCCTTGTGGAAGCTGCTGGGAGGTTCCAGGCGCGAGATCCAGTGCGGGGTTTCCATCGGTATTCAGGATTCGATCGACCAATTGCTGGACAAAATTCACACTGAACTGGCGGCCGGTTATCGCCGCATCAAGTTAAAGGTGAAGCCGGGCTGGGATGTGAAGGTGCTGGAACGAGTACGCGCTCGCTGGTCCGAAATGGTGCTTAGCTGTGACGCCAACTCCGCCTATACATTGGACGAGATCGGGCATCTAGCTGAGTTTGACCAGTTCAATCTGCTGATGATTGAGCAGCCTCTGTGGAATGATGACATCTACTATCACGCCCGCTTGCAACGTGAACTGCGGACGGCGATCTGCCTGGATGAATCCATCCGCCACGCCCGCGATGCTGCGGCCGCGGTGGAGACCGGCGCTTGCCGCATCGTCAATATTAAGGTAGGACGCGTGGGTGGTTTTACCGAAGCCAAGAAGGTCCACGACGTCTGCCAGGCTAACAATATTCCTGTCTGGTGCGGCGGGATGCTGGAATCGGGGGTAGGGCGCGCTCACAACATCGCGCTTTCCACGCTGGAGAATTTTCGTTTGCCGGGAGATGTTTCGGCGTCGAAACGTTACTGGAAGGAAGACATCATCGAACCGGAAGTCGAAGTGACGCCGCAGGGCACAATCGACATGAGCGACGAGCCAGGCACGGGATACCAGGTGCGCGAGGACCTGATCGAAAAGCTTACCGTGCGCAAAGAGACAATACACGCGGCCGGGAAATAGGCTCTTACTGGTGCTGTTCGTTGCTCTGCTGCCGGTTTTCAGCGAGGGCCGCTTCCTGTTTCTTCAATAGTTCCAGTCCTTGCGCAAAGGTAAGGTCCGAAGGCACAGGGCGGAAGTCGCTGAAGACTTCGGTGGATTTGATGTTCAGGCTCTTGACGAAAAGAATTTTTCCGGTAAAGGTCAGTGCCATACGCGTGATTTCCCAGTGGCCGCTGTCCACGTCTCCCATTTCAACCACGAAATGACCGCCACGGTCGAGGTGGCCCAGGAAACCCCATCCGAAGCCCACCTCTTTCGCGAGAGTGCCGTCGATCTTAGCGATGCGATCCTGGCGCGGATCGATCAACATGTATCCCTGCATCCCGGTGAGCACCTGCTCCACGTGTGAAGGCGGATCGTACTTGGGATTGGGCAGGAATTTCAGGCGCATGAGCTGATCGCCGGCCTCGCCCACCCCCGGGTCACTGGGGACGGTCCCGTCGAATTCGTAGAGAAAAGCGTCGGGCAAAGCCTTCAGTATTCTGTTGATGCGTTCGGCGGTTTCCTTTTCTTGAACCTGTTTTTTCTTGAGCTCTTCGGGATTCTGGATGAAGCGTTCTTCCCGGTAGTACTCGGCTTGGCGCTGCTCCGGAGTAAGCGGACGATTGTTAGTCGCTACCACGATTCCGGCCATGGCGTCACGCGTCTCGACCATCAATTTGGTCTGCGATCCTTGCGGAGTTTCCTTGTGATCGCGAAACATATATTTCGCCGAATCGGCGTTTTTTCTTTCGTTCTGCACCGCCCGGCGGACCAGTTCAACTGGAGGTGCGGACCACTGCTGCTGCGCCACGGCGACACTACATAGCACCGTCATTGACAGCAAGAGCATCCGGGGAAGGAGCCGAAGTCGTGTCAGTGAAAGTTTCATACTGATTCAAACTCTAGTTTAGCTTAGACGTAAATGAGAGCGCTGACGTTGTAGGGAAGCATCCGAACCATTAGTACAGGGCCCGGCATCACCGATGGGCCGTTTGCCCGAGAGCGGCGTGTGAGATATAGTCTGCAATAGCAGCGCTGCCGCACGCGAAATTTTCGTTTGTTTCTCTAGCCGCTCGGCATGTCGTCGGATGATTTACAATCTCAATATTCCCGCTTGCGCCCCGCGGAAACTATGCCCTAGGAGGCTGAAGCCATGGATACGCCGAAGACGGCGGAGTTTGCGCACATAGGCAAGTCGGTCGTCATCAAGGGAGAATTGTCCGGCAGTGAGGACCTTTACGTCGATGGCCAGGTCGAAGGCTCCATCGAACTGCATGGTAACACTTTGATCGTTGGGGCCAGCGGACAGGTGCGCGCCAACGTCAATGCCAAAGGTGTGATTGTGCAGGGCAAGCTGGAAGGCAATATCCACGCTACTGAGCGGGCTGAGTTGAAGAAGTCGGCGATCGCCGTGGGTGACATCATCACCCAGCGAGTGGCCATCGAGGATGGCGCCTATTTCAAGGGCAAGGTTGACATCCAAAGGGATGGCGCCAAGTCCGAGTCCCGCAGCCCAGCCACGAGCGCCTCGGGAGCGGCGGCAGGCGCTTCAGCGGGCGCGGCAAAAACTCCAGTAACCGAAACCAAGTAGTTAGCCGGTTTCCATTCGTTCGCGCGCTATATTTAAAATGCGGGAATGGATGGAACCGGACGCCAGGAAGTTGGGAATGGCATCCGTAGCGCAGAGCTTCATGAAACTCTTTCGCGGTTCATCTGGCGACCCAGGAGGGTCAGCGCCGGCCCCGGCCACGAAGCGGCTCACGCGCCGCTCCAGCGGCCTTGCCGCCCTTGCCAAAATACTGCAGTCGGAAGAGACGCTCTGCGTTCTCGATCTTGGGAACACCTCTCCAGCCAATATCCGTTATTTCACCGAACGCAGCCACAAGATCTACAGCGAAGATCTGCTCGGGGCATCCACCGACCGGTCCTTGCTCATTAAAGATGAACAGGGGGCGCCTACTCTCGACGGAAAGCGGTTTCTCGCGGAGAATTTGGTCTATCCGGCGGCGTTATTCGATATTGTGTTGTGTTGGAACCTGGCTGACTACATGGACGAAAGCCTGGTGAAGCCGGTGGTCGGGCGCCTGTGGTCGCTACTTAAGCCAGGAGGTATGCTGCTGGCTTTCTTTCACACTAGGGAAGCCGGCCCGGATGCGCCCTGCTACCGCTATCACATTGTAGGCACCGATACCTTGGAAATGCAGCACATTGAGCCTCGCCGGGAAGTACGCAAAGGCCCCACAGGAGTGACTCACACAGCGATCATGGCTGGCTTCCGGCTGCAGCGCGTGTTCAACAACCGGCATATCGAGAATCTGTTCCGGGACTTTGCTTCGATCAAGTTCTTTCTTGCCCGCGATAATGTCCGCGAAGTGCTGGTAGTGAGATAAGCTCGGCCCGCTTCGCCAGCGGTGTTCTCGAAGATAGTTTCGTAAAAGGGCTCGACTTCAGTCGTGCCGCCTGCCGCATCAGATTTGGAGTGGAGCGTCGCACTCCGCGACACGTGACGCTACCTGGTTTTTCTCACCAAATACTCGGTGACCGCTGGAGCTTTCTCCAGAACGGACAGCAGTGGTTTCCGAAGCGTTGGCGGCAAGCCTAGCATGCGCCGAATTCTGGACGAAGTGCGGAAAACCGGCGCCAGACGCTGCTGGTACGCTTCGCCGTAGGCGCGAGCTACGTCCGGCAACGAGGTTTCTCCCCGGAAGAAAGTCACGAGGCATTGCGCGGCCAGCGCTCCGCTACGGAGGGCAAGCGAGATTCCGTCGCCGATGAAGGGATCAACGAATGCGGCGGCGTCACCGGCCATCAACACGCCGTTTCGCACTGGCTGAGGATCGTGGAACACGAGTGGCGACGTGCTCACGGGATCGCTCAGTGGCTGCCACTCTCGACTACGCTCGCGTAATGCGGGATGGCAGGCGAAGACCTCGGATAGAGTGCTGGCAACATCGGCGCGCACCATGGCAGACACGTTGATACGTCCCAGCTTTGAATTCTCTTCGTTGAGATTCACCGGCTGGACGCCGCAGTAACTGTCGTCGAAAAAATAGAGATCCACCGAGGCTTCTGGGGCGATCTCCGCGAAATGGGCTTTTAGACCCAGCCACTTCTCGCTGTGATGCTCATTTTCTCGCGGCAGCGGATTGAGGTTTGACCAGCGTCCTGAGGCGTTGATCAAGGCGCTCGCCTCAAAATCTCCTGCCGTAGTTGTGACGCGGAACGGGGAGGGGCCTGCGATACTGCGGACCGTGACTCGCTGGCGGGCGTCGACGCCTGCGTGCTCAGCGGAATGCCATAGAGCGGCATCAAGGTCGAGCCGGGCGATGCTGGGCGCGGGCGGATCTATAGTGGCCTGGACTATTCGATCATCCAGGTAAAGACGAGCGCGGGCAATACGAACCGCTCCGCTCAGTAGCACCGATTGCTGGGAATCAAGGAGCGTCGCTAGCAAATCCAGCGATTCGGCGGATGCGAATTCGCCACATACTTTGTGGCGAGGAAAACGTCCACGCTCGACGAGGAGAACGCGGGCGCCACTGCGGACCGCGGTGATGGCCGCGGACGTCCCAGCTGGCCCGCCGCCGATCACGATGAGATCGTAAATTGCAGCTTGGACCATTCAGCACCCAAATCCAACAGCATTGTCATCCTGAGCGGCTTCAGCCACGAAGGACCCGTGCACTCGCATACGGGTCAACACGGCTAAGCATGGGTTCTTCGCTCCGCTCAGAAGGACGTCCGAGGCTATCGCTTCCACGCGATCACACCCATGCGAAACAGATAATGGCGAGTGATGTCCACTTGAGCTGCTGCTGTCTGAGCCAGTAGCGAGAGCATTTCCTCTTCCGTGTACGCCTGGCGAACCGAGACCGGCGCGTCATGTCGAGTGATGCGGCTTCGGTAGAGCGGTGAGCCTAGATACGCAAGCGCGAGATGCAAGGGTTGCCGGACCAGATCGTTAATGAGCACAGCAGCCCGGCACACTCGAAGACCTTCGTTGACGAATTGCACAATCTGCGGAGGCGTGAAATGGTGCGCGAACAACGTGGAACTCACCAGGTCAAAACTTGAGTCGGGAAAAGGGAGTGCCAGCGCATCGCCAACCACGGCCCGGTTTCCGCCGTTCGAGTTTGTGCTGTCCAGGTGCGACGGAGCGCGATCGAGCAGGGTAATTTCGAGCCGCAGGCCATCTTGTTTGAGATGTTGACGCGCAGTCCCCGGTACATAACCAGAGCCGGCCGCGACCTCCAAAAGAGAAAGAGACGAGACGCCGAACTTAGCGGCGACGCGCCGAATCATCGATTCGGCAGTGGAAATGCCTCCAAAGTGTTGGTTGAACCATCTCAGATCAGAAAGCGATCCGGCGATTTCGGCAGGTGTGCCGGAGTCAGTGTCGAGCAACTCGGCGATAGCAGCTCGTTTCATGCGTTGAAACGCAGATCCCTCGCTCCGCTCGGGATGACAGTGAGAAATGGAACTTTCAACCTGCTCATACTTCCGCCAGCTCCTCTTCCAGCAATTGCTTATTGTAGAGGTCGGAGTAGTAGCCGTTCAGCGCCAGCAGTTGATCGTGAGTGCCCAGTTCCACGATGCGTCCGCTGTGCAATACCGCGATCATGTCTGCATTGCGAACCGTGGAGACACGGTGCGAGATAAAGATTGTAGTCCGATCGCGCATGACCTCACGCAGATGGTTAAGGATCTTGTCTTCGGTGTGAGTGTCCACGCTGGAAAGCGCGTCATCGAGAATCAGAATGCGCGGGTTACGAATGATGGCGCGCGCAATCGCCGTGCGCTGCTTCTGTCCTCCGGAGAGAGTTATGCCGCGCTCACCCACCAGAGTTTGATATTGTTCAGGGAAGCTCTCAATGTCGGCCGCAATGCTGGCCGCCCGTGCCGCCGAGCGCACCTGCTCATCGGTTGCGTCCACTTTGCCGAAGGCAATGTTCTCGCGGACGGTCTCGCTAAACAGAAAAGTCTCCTGAGGCACGAAGCCGATCTGCTGTCGCAAAAACTCCACGGGATATTCGCGGATGGGGCGCCCATCAATCAGCACGGTCCCCGGCGGAGCGTCGTAAATTCGCGGAATGAGGCTTACCAGCGTGGTTTTTCCGGAACCTGTGGGACCAACAATCGCCAAACTGCTGCCCGCGGGAATGCGAAGATCCACGTCGTGCAGAATTTCTGTCGCGTTGTAAGCGAAATTCAGCCCGCGGAACTCGATATCTCCGCGAATATGTGCAGCGGGAGGGCCCGCCGCTCTTGTCGCGGGACTATCTTCGATCTCCGGCTTCTCCGTCAGGATTTCGTTGATGCGCGCCATGGAGGCCGTGCCGCGTTGAAAGATGTTGATCACCCATCCCAGCGCGATGATCGGCCAGGTGAGCTGGACCATGTAAGTATTGAAAGCCACGAAACCACCTACGGTGATGCGGCCGTAAAGCACTTCGCGTCCGCCCAGCCAGAGCACGAGCACAATGGCAAAGCCAAGCATGGTCTCCAGCGTAGGCCAGAGCATACCCATTAGCCGGACCAGTTTGAGACTGCGAGCAATGTATTCCTTGTTAGAGAATTCGAAAGCCGCGATCTCGGGCTCTTCCTGCACATACGCGCGAATGACGCGGGCGCCCGAGAAATTTTCCTGGGCCCGGGCCGAAATCTCAGAAAACATCGCCTGGATTCGTTCGAAGCGCTCGTGAATTCGGCGGCCGAAGTACTGCACCACGACACTCACGAAGGGTAGGGGCAGGAAGGCATAAAGGGTCAACCGGGGGCTGATCGATAGCATGAAAGCTAGTGCCCCAGCGGTGAAAACAATCGTATTCGCCGAATACATGATTGCGGGACCCAGCAGCATGCGCACAGCGTTGAGGTCGTTAGTGGCACGGGCCATAATGTCGCCGGTGCGAGTACGCTGATAGTAAGAGTAGGACAGGGTTTCGAGGTGGCGGAACAGATCGTTGCGCAGGTCAAACTCAATCTCGCGGGAGATGCCAATCATGATCCAACGGGTGAGAAACTGGAAGATGCCTTTGATCGCCGCCACGGCCAAGAGAAGCATCGCGTAGGTGAACAACTTCTGCTGGGTTACGCCCTGGCGAAGGCCGTCCACGGCCCACCGGATCACCTGGGGAAATAGAATCCAGACGCCGTTGTTGCAGAAAACGCAGATTGTGCCCACCGCGAAGCTCCAGCGGTATTTCTTCAGGTAAGGAGAGAGTGGGCGCAGGCTCTTGAGCAGCATGTGTTAGTGGTAGATGCGATTTTATCAGTGACGGCTTCAGAATTGCCCTCGCCAGTCTGGGTGCTCTCGGCGCCCCGAGTAACGGAGGCCATCCGGCACCCTCCCACTTGCGAATAATTTTCTCCCACAAAACACCAGGGAGATGTAGAATGCGCGACGGTTTTTAGCAGGAAAAAGACCACTCCGGCCAGGCTACTTCCTTCGCAGTAGAACGAGCAGCAGTCATAGGAGGAAACCATGCTTCGTCTGCAGATGTTTGCTCTTTCCCTGGTTATGCTAATCGCTGCCGCCACCCCAGCCAACTCACAAAAATGGATTCCGTTGGTGAACCAACCCAACCCTCTCCTCGGCCTTAGCAACCCACTTCTGCTCACCGATGGGACGGTCATTGCGCATGAATATTGCGGATCGACCTGGTGGCGCTTGACTCCCGATCCCTTTGGCAGCTATGTGAATGGCACCTGGAAGCGCATTGCTTCATTGCCTGCGGGCTACGCTCCGCTTTACTTTGGTTCCGCGGTATTGCCCGACGGCCGGGTAATCATCGAGGGCGGCGAATATAACTTCAACGGTCAGAGCTGCAATGCTGTCTGGACCAACCGCGGCGCCATTTATGATCCGAAAACGAATGTATGGAAGTCAGTGGCGCCGCCAACCCACTGGAAAACGATTGGAGATGCCCAAAGTGCAGTCCTTGCGGATGGCACCTACATGCAGGCCAACTGCTGCAACAAGCAGCAGGTGCTCCTAAACTCGCAAACCTTAACCTGGACTGTTACTGGGAGGGGCAAATTCGACGTCAATGACGAGGAGGGCTGGACCCTTTTGCCGGACGGGACTGTACTGACGGTCGATGCCTATGTATTTCAGTACGACGCCACCGGCAAGAATTACGAAATCTACGACCCGGCGAAGCGCAGCTGGACCAGCGGCCCGCCCCGCGGCACGACGGTGCAGCTTTGGGATTCGTACCCCGACGCACACCACGCCTCCCACGAGGTCGGTCCTGCTGTACTGCGCCCTGACGGAACGGTGTTTTACACCGGTGCCACCGGTGCTCCCGGAGCTCCTGGCCACACCGCCATCTACGATACGCATAGCCAAACCTGGAGCGCCGGCCCCGATTTTCCTGATGGACAGGACATCGCCGACGGCCCGGCGGCGCTGCTGCCAAACGGAAACGTGCTGATGCAAACCAGTCCCGGCGTGTTCAATCTGGGTTCCAAGTTCCTGGTGTGGGATGGAAGTACTTTCAGCGATGTTACCGCGGGCAACACCGATGCGCCTGTAGTTTCTTCTTTCTATGGCAATATGCTGCTATTGCCCACTGGCGAGGTTCTTTGGACGGATTTCGGCAACGTTTGGGTGTTTCGGCCCGGTGGATTTCCGCAGCCGGAATGGGCGCCGCAGATTGTCTCAGTGCCAACTGACATTACGCGTGGAAAGTCATCTGTCGTGTCGGGCTTCAACTTCAACGGTTTCTCCCAAGGCGCCGCTTATGGCGACGACGCCCAGGCTGCAACCAATTATCCCCTGGTACGTCTCACCAACCGAATCACCGGCAACGTGTACTATGCACGCACCCACGACCACAGCACCATGGCGGTCGCCTACAGCGGTGGGGTGTTTACCAATTTCGACGTGCCCAAGAACATGGAATCGGGATTGAGTGACTTTGAGGTGGTTTGCAATGGCATTGCGTCTTCTGCCGTAACCGTCAACGTTCACTAGAAGGGGTCCTGAAGGAGACGATGAGGAAAGTCCAGGATAACTTTATGAGAAAGTATGTGGTTTGCCTGAGTCTAGCGCTGGCGTGTCTCTCTAGCGTTCGCGCTCAGGAGGCAAACAGCGCCGAGCAGCGGCCGACAGAAGCAGCCACCCCGAGTGCAGGCAACTCATTCCGCTTAACCAGCACGACATTCGCCAGCAACACGACCCTGCCCATCAGCGCCATCCACAATATCCTCAACATGAACAATGTCAACATCTGCTCTGTCGACGGGAGTCCGGGCGGGAATCAGTCGCCCGAGCTGTCCTGGACGAGCGGTCCGCCGCACACCCAGACCTTCGTCGTGGTTTTATACGACGTAACGGCGGCGTTTACTCACTGGGGGATGTACAACATCGCCGCGACCACAACCAGCCTTCCCGCGAACGCGGGAGTGCCTGGAAGCCAATTTGGGATGCAAATCTTCAATGACTTCTTCGTAGCCCCAGAGTACGACGGTCCTTGCCCGCCAGCTCATGTCGAGCCGGATGTGCACCACTACGTTTTCACCGTGTATGCGCTGGACGTCGAGCTGCACCTACCAGGCGCGCCCAATTTCCCGCCCAGCGCAGAGACTCTGTATCACGCCCTGATCGCGGCGGCGCGGGGCAGACATATCCTGGGAACCGCCAGCCTCACCGCCCTGTACTCGAGCACCCCGCCGCCCAAATAGGAGGCTGTCCGGCGATGAATCTGACGCCCTGACTTCGGACCGCTACGATAAGTCGCGGCGGAATGTGATAATGCCGGCGACCACAAGAAGAACGATCCACCCTAAAAGGAAAATCCAACTCGAGCTGATCACGTAGGAGTAAAAGACGTCCATAAAAGATCTCATAGTGGCCAACCACTAACCCCGACGGCAGGCGGGTTTGCTCTTGCCGGTCAGGTGCTTATATTTGTCGAGAATTTCGCTGACCGCATTCAGTCGTCCCAGTGTCGTCAGGTGAATGTCAGTGAGTGCCTGTTCGATCTGCGACATCCAACACTCGACGGCAGCCTCAACCCCAATCGCCATTTCCGCGGCGATGGCGCGAATCACATCCCGATTGATATCGACCACTGAAGCTGCCACGAAGGCACTTCCTTTCTCAGTTTGCCAAATCGAAGGGGAGGGAGGGTCTTACCCTCGCACAACGACGGCGCTACTGGCTCTGCGTCTGTTCCTGCATGTGTTGTGCGAGCCTCTGCTCATGACGCTGCATGAACTGGGTGATCGTGGTCTTCTGTTCCGGAGTCAGGACCTGGAACAACTCAGACTCGATGCGCGCCTTCTGCACGATCAGTTCCGTGAGATTCGCGGATTGCTGTGCCACCAGAGCGCGAGCTTTGGCTTCGTCGAAGCTACCGCTCATCTCGAGTTGGCGCAATTGACGATGGCTCTGCGCTACCTGTCGTACCAGCGGTTGGATTGTCGGCTTTTCCTTGGCGAGAATGTCTTTCATTTGCGCCTGTTGCGCGTCCGTGAGGTTGAGATAGTCAGCGAAGAAGTTCAGCATGTGTCCGCCAAACATCTCATCGCCGTGCATTTGAACAGGCTTAACGGTCTGGGACACCGCAACTGCCGCCGTAAGCGTGAGCGCGAGCGCGACAACCAGCAGCCTGATCTGACTCGATTTCATGGGTCCTCCCTGGAATTTGGCTTTCCCTGTATTAGAAACGTTTTCTCGTTGGATGGCGGTAAAAAGTCGGTCAACCGGAGTAAAGTTTTGTAAAGTGCGCCAAGTTATAGATTGACAATTCTTTACCAGTTTGAGACGCACAGATGTTATTGAACTACCATTACAATAAGGTTTGTGGATCGCATCCTGGTCATCGACGACGATGTGGAGCTTTGTGGCCTGGTCGGCGAATATCTTACTCCGGAAGGCTTCCAAGTTGAGTCTGTGCACGACGGTACGCGCGGTCTGGAGCGGGTTTTAAGCGGGGATCATTCGCTGATCGTACTCGACGTCATGCTGCCGGGGTTAAACGGATTCGATGTGCTGCGGCGAATTCGGAATGTCTCTCGGATCCCGGTATTACTGCTCACCGCTCGCGGCCAGGACGTCGATCGCATCGTGGGTTTGGAAATCGGTGCTGACGATTACCTTCCCAAACCCTTCAACCCGCGTGAACTGGTGGCGCGCATTCGAGCTATTCTCCGGCGCACCAAGACAGAAGGCACGAGCGTTCCTCTGGCGCCGGAAGTGCTCCGTGTGGGCGATGTTGAGCTCGACGCCGGCACACGCACCGTTCGCCAAAAGGGCAAGCCGGTCGAGTTGACTTCTGTGGAGTTCAATCTGTTGCAAGCCTTATTGCGCGAGGCGGGACGAGTAGTGCCCCGCGAGCGGCTCGTGGATCTGGTGCTGAGCCGTAAATTCTCTCCCTTCGACCGCAGCATTGACATGCATGTCAGCAAGATTCGTAAGAAATTAGGCGATTCCGATGCCGGCACCGACCACATCAAGACGGTTCGCGGGGTGGGATATATTTTCGCTCGTCCTCAAGATACAGTCGGGAGCGGCGGTCAATGAGAAGCTTATTTCTGAAAATCTTTTTATCTTACTGGCTGGCTCTGGCCCTGTTTCTAGTATCGGCGATACTCGTCACGCTGGCCCTTCGTCCGCCGCGCGAAAACCTGGTGGCGGAGACACAACAGACAGAGTTTCTCAACCAAGCTGTGCAAGCCTACCAAAGCGGCGGTCAGGAAGAGGCGCGGCGCTACCTGCGAGGCCTGCGCGATTCTCATCACCTCTGGGCGTTCCTTTTTAATGAGCAGGGGCAGGAAGTGACTGGGCGCAAACCGCCGGAATGGATTGAGCGCGTCAGGAACGGCCAGACCCATACCATCGATAGCTTCTGGGGACGGCTTGGGCCCATGCAGTTCATGCGGCCGTCCATGACCGCAGCTGACGGCCGTCGCTACGTCATGGTCATTCAGTTGCCGTTGGAGCAGCCAAGGTTTGGTTGGCACCAGATGCTTTGGCTGGTAATTTTGATTGCCATTATTAGCTCAGGCCTGGTTTGTTACGTTCTGGCACGCTATATGACCGCACCCGTGGTTCGGCTCCGGGCCGCAACGCGGCAGCTGGCGGCGGGTGATCTGAGCGCGCGAGTCGGTGGATTGGCAGCGCGGGGAGGCGACGAGATTGCTCAACTGGTGCGCGATTTCGACGCCATGGCCGAGCGTCTGGAAAAATCGGTAAACGCCCAGGCTCGTCTGTTGAATGACATTTCCCACGAACTGCGGTCTCCATTGGCTCGCCTGAATGTTGCGCTGGAACTGGCCAGACAACGGTCCGGGCCGCCTGCACACAGCGCGTTGGATCGCATTGATCTGGAATCAAACCGCTTGAATGAGCTGATCGGAGGCCTGCTTACCATTGCCCGCATGGAAGACAGCAATGAGGCGGTGAAGAAATCCCCGATTCATCTCGCGGAAATGCTCGATGAGATCGCGCAAGACGCTGACTATGAGGCCCAAAGCCGCGATTGCCAAGTGGACCGCGTGATCGTGGAGGATTGCTGGGTGATGGGCGCTCCGATGCTTTTGTACAGCGCGATTGAAAACGTGGTGCGCAACGCAACTCGCTACACCAGGGAAGGAACGGATGTGCAAATCCGCCTGGAGTCAGCCGAAGGACCCAATGGCCCGGAGGCGGTCATTACCGTTACTGACTCTGGGCCTGGCGTGCCGGAAGAAGCGCTGGACAAATTGTTCCGGCCTTTTTACCGCATCGACGATGCGCGTGGACGCCTGACGGGCGGAGTCGGTTTGGGTCTGGCGATCACCGAACGGGCGGTGCGGCTGCATGGCGGAACCGTGAAAGCGGCCAACCGCCCGGAGGGTGGCTTGATGATTGAAATACGCCTGCCTCGCACCACGGTTCGCACGACACTAGAGCAACCAACAGTCCCGGTTCTGCAAACCGGTCGCGACTGAACTTTTCGTCCTCCCACGGAATAATTTTCCGGGCAACTTTCTCCCTTGATGCCGGTTCCAACCACTCGGCGAAGTTTGCTCTTCGCATCCATTCCTGATACACAAATGAAGGTAATAATGGACTTCGGCTTGAAAAGAGTGTTGCCGGAGAGTCTCGACGCTCAACAAAAACAAGAGGGAGAAAGAATGGGGATGAAGTTTGCCTTCTTCGCAGGCTTGCTGGCTCTCGCAGTGCTGGGTTTGCTAAGTTGCTCGACCAGCTCATCAGCGTCGGGGACGGGCGCTCTTTTCGTCACCACGCAGGGCGATAACTCGGTCTCAGCTTTTAGCGTGGATCTGGGAACCGGCGCGCTCACGGCCAACGGAAACAGCGTGGCCACAGATAAGCTGCCATTAGTTCCTTCGGGCATAGTTCTTGCTCCTTCGGGAAACGTCCTGTTTCTGCTCAACAGCAACCCCAACATTCCCACAAACTCGGCCTGCGCCCTACCACCAGCAGGGACCATCGACGCCTACACCGTCAATTCCAACGGCACGCTTACGGCCGCGGGCACAAGCACTCCGGCTGGGATTATTCCATCAGGCCTGGCGGTTGATTCCGCCGGCAAACATCTGTTCCTTGCGAATCAGGGCGTCCAGTGCAACCCGAAATCCGGAACCATTTCTGTATTTAACATTTCCGGCACCACCTTGACCCCAGCGCCGGGTTCGCCGTTCGTCACTGCGTCGGGTTCGGCGCAGAACAGTACCCGCCCAGCAGCAGTAGCTGTGAGTCTCTCGGGAAACTTCTTGTACGTCGCCAACCAGTTTGACGGTACTGTCTCGGTTTTTTCTATCGCTAGCTCGGGCGGGCTGACCCCGATTCTGGCGCCGTATGCAGTCGGCATGACACCGGCGGCTCTCGCGCTGAGCCCGGATGGAAGCTTTTTGTATGTTGCAAATTCGGGTTCGGGAAACGTCAGTGCGTTTACTGTCTGCGATAAGCAGTCTGCGACCTGCGCGGTGGCTCCTGGATCCACGCCAGACGGGAGCCTCACCTCGATCGCAGGCTCTCCGTTTCCAGCGGGCCTTGGTCCGGTCTCTATCACAGCCGACGCCGCGGGAACGTTCCTTTATGTAGTCGACAATGGGTCGAACCAGGTCTCACAATACAAGATCAGCACTGGGACAGGAGTTCTGGTCGCCGACAGTCCAGCCGCCATTTCCACTGGAGCCAATCCAGTCTGGATTTCCTTTCGCGCCGGAATCACGACTGTAAGCGCCACCGGGGGCACAATTGATTATGTATACGTCGCGAACCTCGGAGCCAACACGATATCGACCTTTAGCTTCGATTCGACCATTGGTACGTTGGGTGTAACGGGTTCTCCGGTCATCCTGGTTAACGGCGCAGGCCAGCCTAGAAATCAGCCTTCGGCGATCGCGGTAAAATGAGGCCTTTCGCGACCTCGTCTGAGCTCGCCCGCTTCGGTTTCGAGAAAGACTTGCAGTTTGTTCGATCTGGGCGAGCCGCGCGACGCGTCGCGTTCTTGGCGACGCAATAATCGCGCGTTCGGCTCGCTTTCATCCCGAACCGCGCCGGTTCGGGATGAGGTAGTCTTTCGGGGTCTCTACAGAGCACTACGTCGGCACTCGCAAAATCAGATAGCCGCCGACCAGCGCGAAGATCACATCTGGAGACCAAGCCGCCAATACAGGCGGCAACTGATTGACGTTTCCCATGGACTCGAACAGCCGGGAAACTATGATCTGCACGACGCCGATGCCTACCGCCGCGGCAATGCCCGCAACCGCCCCGCGTTTTCCGGTGGATAGCGCAAACGGAATCGCCAGCAATGCCATAACCAGCGTGATCAGAGGGAAGGCCAGTTTTTCTTGAAGTTGTACTTTGAGCCTTATCACGTCGAAACCGCTCTGCTCCAGGTCATGGATATAGCGCCCTAACTCGTGATAGTTCATCTCCGAAGATTGCTTCACTTCCTTCTTGAAGTAGGGAGGAGGCTCGCTGACGGCGGCAAATGTAGCCACATCGAAAGTGCGGTATTCCTCGATGGCCGGCCCATGCATGCTGCGTTCCCATCCCTGGGTGCAAACCCATCGATGCAACCGTTCCTCCCAGTGCGCACGGTCCGCGTAAATGCGGTGAGTGAGCTGAAAACTTACCGGGTCGAATTGAAATACCGCGAGGTTGCCGAACTGGTTCCGGTCGGAATCGAAAAGCTGGTAATAGTAGATGGTCGAGTGCTGGCCGAAAATCCACTTGCGATCCGGATTGAGATAAGTTTGCGCGGGCTTTCCTTTGATCTCATTGCGCAGCGCGTCCTGACGTTTGTTGGCGCGGGGCAGGTAGAGCTGATCGAAAAAGAAGAGGCCCGTTGCCAGTAGGGTCGTGGCCACCAAAACTGGAACAACCACGCGGTAGATGCTGAGCCCGGAAGCCTTAATTGCAGTGATCTCATTGGAGCGTTGCATCAGGCCAAAAGTGATGAGTACGGCGAGGAGAATGCACAGGTGGGTAGAGTTATAGAGGAAAAAGGGTGTGACGTTCAGGAGGTATTCTCCTACGATCAGTAAAGGAATCTGATTGCGGAGGATGTCTCCCAACAGCTCAAACAGGGTGAACACCAACAACAGAACAAGGAACGTGGCCAGGATCATTGCGAGATACAGGACGAAGTCGCGCATTACGTAGTCGTCCAGAATCATAGGGAAGCGAGCGCTGAAGACGCGGCGTCGGCTGGAGGCGCGCTTGAAGGCATCTTCTGGCCGGCCGAAACGCGGCAGGATCCTGACCGCTTCTCGCGGCTTTGTTTTGAAGGGATTCCAGCGCAGAGCGCCAATTTCCAGGGGTTTGCGTTCTGCGCGCCACAACAGAAAGGCCCCGCCTAGAAAGAAAATAATGTTGGCCAGCCATCCACCCAATGCGGGAGGGACTTTTCCCTGGCGGGCTAGCGTGACTCCGATTAGCGAAACTGAGTAGTAAGCAAATACCAGCAGGATGGTGAGAACGAAGCCCGCTGACTTGCCGCCCTTCTTCGAAGACAGGCCGAGCGGAATACCGACCAAAGCCAGCACCAAACACGAAGTTGGCAGAGCGAAGCGCCGATGGAACTCGATCAGGTACCAGCGCTGTGTGCCCAGGTTCGTTTGGCTGGCTAGTCGCGGCAGGTCCCAGGTCCCGATCTCGGCCGTTGGCGTGGGCTCCTGTTCCTTGCTGTCGCTCTGCGGCAGCGGGACGGGCATGTCGTTCTGCTGGAACGTCGAGATCTGATAGTGATCTGGATTTGCTGGATCGGTCTCATGAGTAGATCCGCTGGTAAGGTGAAGATGCAACGTGTCCGGGCCTTCGCTGACCAGGATACCCTCGCGCGCTACGGTAATAACGGGTGCAGCAGGATTGCTGATGTCCGCGATAAAAACGCCATTCCACAAGGCCGCCCCGTAGGCGCTTTTCACATCCTGCACATAAAGCACCAGCTTAGGGAAGCCTTCGTAGAACACGCGCGGCTGGACTTCGAAGGATACTTGTGAGGACTTAAGCCGGTCCTGCAGCCGTCCCAGAGCGGCCTGCGAGAGTGGGGCTAGATACAAGCTGTTGGCAAAAGCCAAGACCCAGGCTGTGACGGCGAAAATTGATACCACTCGCAGAAAGGTCCAGACACCGACACCGCTGGCGCGCATGGCAGTAATCTCACTGTCGGCAGCCAGCCGGCTCAAGCCAATGAGAATACCGACGAGCACGCCCATAGGAATGGTATAGGTGAGCGCCACCGGAACAGTGAGCAGGAAGATTTCGAGCACGCTCGAGAAGGGTGCGCTGTTGCGAACGACCAAATCCAGAATGTGACCCAGGTCACGAGTGAATAGGACGAAAGTAAACACCCCTGTCCCGATCATCGCGTGAGAGATGACTTCGTTCAGGATGTAACGGGTCAGGATGCGCATCGGAGTCAGGCTTAAAAGGCGAGTCTAGCATGTGCATCTCAGGCGTGAGACCCCGGGAGTCAGTCTTGTATGCCGGGGGCGGTACACAATCCGGGCGGGTGTGGGTGGCCCATTGCTGGTAAAGCCCGATCACTTATAACCTACCGCACTCGCTCTTTTGTTTGGCGCATTACGTGCAATAGCAAAGTTCAATTCTGCTCGCCTGTTGCAGGCGAGGCAGTTGGAAAGACAGGCCCTCCCCCAAATGAAACATCTGACGCTTTTGTGCGTGGACGACGATCCTCGAATCCGTGGACTCTACGAGGCACTGCTCGGTAGTCACGGATATGAAGTGATCGTGGCCAGTAGCGGACGTCAAGCGCTCAAGGTGTTTCATTCCAACCAGGAAATCGACGCCGTAATCTCGCACTATGAAATGCCCGGGATGAACGGCGTCGAACTGGCGGCCAAGTTAAAGCTTTGTAATCCAATGATTCCCGTGATCATGATCTCGGGCTACGATCTCTCCCATGACGAGAGGACGCCCTTTGTGGATGCCGCTCTGGCCAAAGGCGCGCCGGTGGAAAAGATCCTGGACTGCGTCGAATCACTGAATTAGGCATACAAGCAAACGAAGGGACAGCAACCCCGTCAGTCAGCTACGCACCCTTGGCATCGACGCTGATCGGCTTGGCGACTGCAGGGTTCTTTCTAATGAGACTTTAGTTAGGATTGCCTACCTATCGGCATCAACGCCGACTATTCGGCCTTCAGAAAAAGCGCGGTCAACGGCGGCAAAGTCAGACTGACAGAGTATGGACGTCCGTGGGTGGGCTTGGCCTCGGCCATGACGCCTCCAAAGTTTCCCCAGCCGCCGCCCCCATACTCCTGTGCGTCGCTGTTGAGAAGTTCCCGCCAGAATCCGCCCGACGGAACTCCTACCCGGTAGTTCTGGCGCGGCAAAGGAGTAAAGTTGCAGACGACCAATATCGTTTCTTTTGCGGACTTCGCTTTCCGCAGCAGGGAAATGATGCTGGCCGCGGTATCGTTGCAGTCTACCCACTCAAATCCAGCCGGATCAGTGTCGAGTTGGTGCAAGGCAGGTTGCTCGGCGTAAAGCCGGTTCAGTTGCGCTACCCAATTCTGTGCACCTCGGTGCACCGGGTACTGCAGGACATGCCACTCCAGGCTGGTGTCGTGAGCCCACTCTCGGACTTGTCCAAACTCGTCTCCCATAAAGAGAAGCTTCTTTCCGGATTGGGCATACATGTATCCAAACAGCAGGCGAAGATTAGCGAACTTCTGCCATTCGTCTCCGGGCATTTTGCCAATTAAGGAACCCTTCCCGTGGACTACTTCATCATGGGACAACGGCAAAACAAAGTTTTCCGTGAAGCCATACAGCATGCGGAAGGTTAGCAGGTTGTGATGGTAGCGGCGATGGATGGGATCGTGCGAGAAGTAGGTCAACGTATCGTGCATCCAGCCCATATCCCACTTCAAGCCAAAGCCCAGGCCGCCGAGGTAGGTTGGCCGCGACACCATGGGCCAGGCAGTTGATTCTTCCGCAATGGTTTGGACACCGGGATATTCTTTGTACGCTTCCGTGTTGAAGCGCCGCAGAAAATCGATGGCTTCCAGATTTTCCCGCCCACCGAACTGGTTGGGCAGCCACTCACCGTGCTTGCGGGAATAGTCGAGGTAGAGCATGGAGGCAACTGCGTCCACGCGCAATCCGTCGGCATGATACTTGTCCAGCCAAAACAAACCACTCGAGTGCAGAAAACTTCGGACTTCGTTGCGGCCGTAGTTGAAGATGTGCGTCTTCCAGTCGGGATGAAAACCCTTACGCGAATCGGCATGTTCGTAGAGGTGCGTGCCGTCGAAATAAGCCAACCCGTGGGCGTCGGAAGGGAAGTGCGACGGGACCCAGTCGAGGATCACACCGATGCCGTGCTGGTGCAGGTAATCCACCAGGTACATGAAGTCTTGCGGGGTGCCATAGCGAGCAGTAGGAGCAAAGTAGCCCGTCGTTTGATATCCCCAAGAGCCGTAAAAGGGGTGCTCCATTACCGGCAGCAGCTCGACATGAGTGAAGTGCATGCGCTGCACGTATTCCGCTAGGCGCGGAGCGATTTCGCGATAGGAGAGCGGCCGGTTGTGTTCTTCGGGAACTCGCATCCAGGAACCGAGGTGGACTTCATAGGTTGAAATGGGCGCTTGCAGAGAATTCTTTTTAACCCTATTCTCCATCCAATCCCGGTCGGCCCACTCATAGCTCAAGTCCCAGATAACAGACGCGGTGCGCGGCGGTTTCTCGTGAAAAAAACCGAAGGGATCAGCCTTATCGGCGACGTATCCGTGCTGCTGCGAAACGATGTGATATTTGTACAGTCCACCTTTGCTTGCTCCCGGCACAAATCCTTCCCAGATACCGGAATTTCCGCGACGGTGCAACTGGTGCGAGTTAGGACTCCACGCATTGAAACTTCCCATGACGGATACTTCACGGGCATTCGGCGCCCAGACGCCGAAGGAAGTTCCTGGCTGGCCCTCGCTTGTAGTGATGTGTGCGCCAAGCTTCTCGTAGATCCGATAGTGGCTGCCTTCGTTGAAGAGATAGACATCCTGATCGGTCAGCAGGCTGACGTCAGAGCGGGAACTCGGGGCCGGAGTCTGGGTAGTGTTCGTCATCGCCTCGGTACGCCCACATTGCGCATCGAAATAGTGTACCGGAAAGGGCTAGCGTTTATATCGGCGTGCAGCCGGTAAATTACGGCACCCGCGTACTAAACATAGTAGATAATGTGATCCGGTAGAAGCATGTTAAGAGCTGAAGGAATTGGGTTACGTGCGAATTGGCAAATTCAGGCCGGGCTGGTTGATCGGGTCAGTTTTCTTGGAAGGGAAGTCAAGCTATCTCCTAATGTCGATCCTCTTGGTGGTGCTGACATTATTCGCGCCACGGCCTGTGTCGGCGAGCGCATCGAACGCCAGCGCCGGCGGGCCATTGGTTGTCGATCAGAACAGCCACATCGTCGTTATCGAATATGAAGCTTGGTTTGGTCCCAACGCCGTGACTTTTCAGGGAACCCCTGCGAAACCGAAGCTGCAGTCAGCCGACATGCAGGCGGTGGGCGGCGGCTACGACAGCGCCGATCCCGCTGTTATCAAGCAGCACGTCGCCTGGATGCAATCCATGGGACTGGATGCTGCTCAGATCGAACTCACCAATAACGTCGCGTGCATCTTCAACAGCGAGGCGTTCGTCAAGAAATACGTCCCCAACTGCACTCCTGCTTTCCGCGCTGGAAATCAGAACATTCGCGACAATACCGGCAAGCTTTATTCTGCCTGGTCGAAGCTTGGAACTCCGCTCAAATTGATTCCCATGATGGGCGGCATCGACCAGAACGTCCTACTCAAGGATATCGACGGCAAAACTGCCCTCGAAAAAGAGATCGAATACTTCGGTGCGCGCATGCGCGAGTACCCTGATCTCAACGTGATTTACCAGGGCAAACCTCTGATGCTGATTTTCCTCGGGGCGGCGCAAGATCCGAACCCGGCAGACAATCCGTTGTGGTTTAAAATCAGAAAGTTTGTGAAAAACCATCCCGAGATCGAGAGCAAATATACCTTCAAGATGACGGCGGGATTTCTCGACAGCCAGCCCCGTCTGTGGGCTACTCAAGGCACTCCCGCCGGGCCGGTGCGAATCAAGCCGGAATTCGGCTTTTGGAGCGTAGGTGATCGCCTCAATGCTTCCTGCACCGATCCTTTATGCCCGTACTACCCGTCGTATAACGAAATCCATATCAACGGAAGTTCTCGAGTCGAGAACTTCACGGCTTCGATCGCCCAACCCGGACAGAATGGATGGGGCTGTCCCAATTCTGACTCTCTACCTTATTGCTCAGACGATTCGCTTCGGTTTGGCGACGATCATTCCTACGCCACGCTCGATTCTTGCATGGCTTACGCGCGCCAGCTTGCCCCCATCTTTCTCATCATTGATCAGTTCAATGAGTACGTGCCGCCAGACGAGGGCTTTGACGCAAATACCGACGACGATATCGAGCCCGCGAATCTATGGGGATTCGGCGCCCTCAATGCCGTCAGGAGTCAGATCAAGCTCTACCGTCAGGCTGCGCCACGTTGATCGAGTCGGGATACGGGTAGTGGTGCAGTTTGAGAAGGAAGCGAGCCAGACGGGCGATTATTGCCTCCCAAGGAGCGCGAGGCCTCGCGTGGCTCCCCCAGATCCCCTGCGACTCCGCTCAGGGCAGGCTTTCACTGTGCAAAGAACGCTTGCTCAGGATGACAACCAAACTGCGCCACTACGGGGATACGAGCGGCACTGTTCGGCGAATTTCGCATGCTAGACTGACCTTCTCCAGCCATGCCTGCCCTGCGAGTCATCATTCTTTGGCACCAGCATCAGCCTTTTTATAAGGACTTGGTCACCGGCGAATATCGCCTGCCCTGGGTCCGTTTGCACGCGCTGAAAGATTACTACGGCATGGTCAAGCTTTTGGATGAGTTTCCCAATGTCCATCAGACTTTCAATCTGGTTCCATCGCTGATGACGCAGATTCAGGATTACGTAGCTGGTACGGCGCAGGACCCGTTCCTCCAGGTAGCGGCGAAACCAGCCAAGGATCTCACTGCGGAGGAGCGTCGCTTCGCTCTGCAATATTTGTTTCAGGCGAATCCCGTCAACATGATCGCCCGTTATCCCCGCTACCAGGATTTGTGGGAGCGCTTCCGCAGCACAGGAGACTCGCCCGACCGCGCCGAAAAATACTTTCAGCCACAGGATTTCACTGATCTGCAAGTGCTGTCGCAGATCACATGGTTTGATGAATTCTTTCTGGATGATCCGGATGTTGCGGCCCTGATCAAGAAGGGTCGTGGATATTCGCTCGACGATCAGCGCTTCGTGATCGCCAGCGAGCGCGGGCTGTTGGCGAAGGTTCTCCCGGCCCACGCCGAAGCTGCCCAGCGTGGTGGAACTGAAATCTCGACTTCGCCGTTCTATCACCCGATTTTGCCGCTGGTGTGCGACACGAATATGGGTGCAGTTTCAACACCAGGATTGCCTTTGCCGCAGAATCGCTTTCGTCATCCGGAGGATGCTCGCGAACAACTTCTACGCGGACTCGATTTACACCAGCAGGTGATAGGTATCCGTCCGCAGGGCGTCTGGCCCTCCGAGGGCAGCGTTTCCGAGGAAGTGCTCGCTATTGCGCAGAAGCTGGGTGTGAAATGGATGGCCACCGACGAAGAGGTGCTCGGCAGGAGCCTTGGCATTTCGTTTTCTCGGGATGGCAACGGCCGCCTGGCCGCAGATGCCGCCGAAAAGCTCTATACCATTTACCGCTTCGAAAATAATCAGACCCAGATGCAGCTGATCTTCCGCGACCATACGATCTCGGACCTCATCGGCTTTGTCTACGCCGGCATGCCGGCCCAGGACGCCGCCCGCCATCTCATCCATAACATCAAAGAAGCGGCACACCCCATTCTTGAGCAAGGCCAGGATGCGGTTGTCTCCATCATTCTTGACGGGGAGAATGCCTGGGAATACTACCCGCAGTCGGGGCGGGAATTTCTGCGCCGTTTCTACGATGGCCTGCAACGCGAGCCAGAAATCGAAGCTGTGACTGTGTCTGAGGCTATCGCCCGACAGAGAAATTTTGCGCAGCTTAAATCGCTCGTTCCAGGCTCGTGGATTCACGCTAACTTTAACGTGTGGATTGGTGCTCCAGAAGATAACCGTGCCTGGGACTATCTGTATCACGCCCGAAACTTTTATGCGCAAGCGGCAGCTAGCGCGACCGAAGCACAGCGCAAACTGGCCTTTGAAGAAATTCTGATTGCCGAAGGCAGCGACTGGAACTGGTGGTACGGGCCGGAGCACCACTCCGCCAACGACCGCGAATTCGACGAACTTTACTGCAAGCATCTCTCCAATGTTTATCAAGCGCTGGGAGCACGTCCGCCCGACTACCTTGCGCAGCCCATAAGTGGCGGAGCGGCGCGTCCGTCGTTTTTGCCCCAGACGGCCTACATCCATCCCCGCGTCACGGGAGACATGGTCCGCTACTTCGAGTGGATGGGCGCCGCCGCTTACACCGCTGACAAACGCGCCGGCGCCATGCACGGCAAAAGCTTTTTCATGGACGCGGTGTATGCCGGGATCGATGAAGAGCATGTTTATGGCCGCCTGGATTTCATCGAGCGGGTTCCGGAGATGGAATTCGAACTGGTTGTCAACCTGGAATCGTGGGCACAGGAAGCGCAGCGGCCGCGGCGTGCCTTGCGATTGGATGTCACGGTGGAAGCGGGCAAGATCAAGGCTTGGAAGGGCACGCCGGATGATGAGAAGTCACTCGCTACATCAGATAACCCGGGCGTTGGGGCGACCGTGGCTTTGGACCGCAATTTCGAATTCAAGCTGCCACTGGAACGGCTGTTGGCATTGCCGATTGCTGCATCGACTACCAAAGTTGCTACTCCGGTGGCAACCAAGTTACGCCTCCGCTTCAGCTTGTGGCATAACGGTCTTCCGGTCGATGCGCTGCCCGTGGAGGGATGGATGGAACTGCAGCTCGTAAGCGAAGACGAACTAAGTTCGGTGTAGGCGCGGGCGTCCTTGCCCATGCTAGGTTTTAGCCCCCTCGCACTAGCGCGACGCCGCCTACATCTGATTTTTTATTGCCCACCGCTCTGCGCGGTGAAGGCCAGCGGACGGCTCAGTTCCATCACCAGTTCCGTTCCTGCGGGCAGGAATGCCGACCGTCTCTTTCCCAGCCAGTGGGCAACCGTGACAGTAGCGCCGACAGTGCCGCCGATCAGCAGGCCCTTGCCCCCGCCAGCCAATCCGCCAATCAGCATCCCGCCGCCAGTGCCAAAGCCGATCTCGGTCAGATCTTTGCCATCGTGGCCCGCTCCTTTGAACTGGCCTTCGGTATTGACATCAGTTCCATTTCGTAGACTGGTGTCCACCAGCGCGGCATTCAGCATGTAGCGTTCGCCATTTGGTAACACCACCGTCTCCGGAAAGATGCCGATCGTTGGTTTTCCCGCGATGCGGCGCGGTTCATCAACCTTCGTAACTCGGCCCTGAACCGTCGCGCCGATCGGAATTACGGTCTTGCCATCGAGCGTCACAGGTTCGGTAACTCGTCCTGAGAATGGGTCACCCTCTTTGCTCCCGAAGGTGGAGAGTTGGGTCTCCAATTTGACCTTCAGCGCGGTGCCCGCAGGCAATGACATGTTGGTCTGTGCCATGGCGGCGATCGCCAGTAATATCACGCAAAGCATTACCAGCAGTTTCTTCATCGTGCCTCCTGAATTCTCTGCAACCTTGGTTTAGCCTCGATCACGTCTACTGTGATCCTGCATGTGAGCTGACTGTAATGCACTGATGCAGGTGGAACAATACTGGAAGATACAAGCGAACCAGCGGAGACAAGGGTGTCGTTTATAATCCTCGATCTTGAGGCTGATCGATGGGCAGGACCTATACTGGCACGGGCTATCTGACCGGCCACCGTCTCACGTTCGACACCGACATACCTGGCGCCAGGGTCGACGAGGATTCGCGCAGGGTATTGTCAGACGAGGACAAGCAGCGCCCCATGATTAATATCAGAGAAATTATTGGACGCGAGGTTCTGGACTCGCGTGGCAATCCTACCGTAGAGGCTGAGGTCCGGCTTTTGAATGGAGCAATTGGACGCGCCATCGTACCCAGCGGCGCCTCCACCGGTGTCCATGAAGCGGTCGAACTGCGAGATGGAGACAATCAACGTTACCTTGGCAAAGGCGTGCTCAAGGCCGCCGAGAACGTGAACGGGGAAATCGCCGACGCGCTGGCCAACATGGATGCCGCTGACCAGCGCTCCATTGACCGGAAGATGATCGAACTTGATGGCACAGAAAACAAGGGCCGGTTGGGTGCTAACGCAATTCTGGCGGTTTCAATGGCGGTGGCGCGCGCCGCGGCCGCAGAGTACGTCCTGCCGCTTTACCGCTATGTCGGTGGGGCGGGCGCGAACCTGCTGCCTGTGCCCATGATGAACATTCTCAACGGCGGCGCGCACGCCGATAATAATGTGGACTTCCAGGAATTCATGGTAATGCCGGTCGGAGCGGAATCGTTTTCCGAAGCGCTGCGCTGGGGTGTGGAGGTTTTTCACACACTGAAGGAGGTGCTCAAAAAGCGTGGCTACAACACCTCGGTTGGGGACGAGGGTGGGTTTGCGCCTTCCGTCAAATCGAATGTCGAAGCCATTGAGGTCGTGCTTGAGGCTATCCAACAGGCGGGCTACAAGCCTGGCGACGAGATCGCCATCGCCCTCGATCCCGCCGCCAGCGAGCTCTATCAGGACGGGAAGTACGTCTTCAAGAAATCGGACAACTCGGCGAAGACTTCAGAGGAAATGATCCGCTATTGGGCGAAGTGGGTGCGCGATTATCCCATTGTCTCGGTCGAAGACGGTCTAGCTGAGGATGACTGGGATGGCTGGCAGATGCTGACCAGGGAACTGGGTAGCAAAATTCAACTGGTTGGCGACGATCTTTTTGTCACTAGCACCGAGCGGCTGCAAGAGGGAATCGACAAGGGTGTGGCCAATTCCATCCTTATCAAGGTGAATCAGATCGGCACCGTCAGCGAGACGCTGGACGCCATCGATCTGGCGCGTCGCAATGGATACACCTCAGTCATCTCCCACCGTTCCGGCGAAACTGAAGATACTTTCATCGCCGACCTAGCGGTAGCGACCGGAGCGGGACAGATCAAGACGGGATCGGCCTCGCGCACGGACCGCGTCGCGAAATACAACCAGTTGCTGCGAATTGAAGAGGAGCTTGGGGGTTCGGCGAGGTTTTTGGGCTTGAAGGCGTTGAATTACAAGGATTGAGCTGCTGAACTCAATAATCAATAAAAGGTAGGATTATGAAAATGCGTATGCTCGGTGCGGCTTGCTTGGTCTGCTTGTTTATATCCGCCGCGATCGGACAGGTAACTGTTTCCGTCGCTCCCGATGCAGCTTCCAGGGAAGATATCCAAAAACTGTTTGCCGTCATGAACAGTCCAGAACAGGTCCATCGCATGATGGAACAGATGATGACGCAGATCCGTTCTATGAATCGTGCACAGATCAAGAAAGCTCGGCCGAACATCTCCGAACAGGAAATTGCGAAAATTGATCAGCGGTCTGAGGAACTGATCAAGAATTTTCCGTTCAACGCCATGCTCGACGATATGATCCCGGTTTATCAGCGGCATTTCAGCAAGACGGACGTAGACTCGATGATTTCATTCTATTCCTCCCCGACCGGACAGAAGTTTCTCCATGAGATGCCTGCGGTGATGGCAGAAAGCATGCAAGCCATGTACCCGCGCATCCAGCGCGAGATCGACACCATTTCCCGCCAAGAATAAGGAACAGGATCAGAAAACAGCGCCCGGGCAAAACGAACCGGCAGAGAAGAAGTAGGCAGAAGTAGCAGAAAGGGCGACAGCCGCATCGGGTGTCGATCGCGTTGCGGAATACATCAGTTGCTGCCGACGTGAGGAGTCAAGCGGGCCGCAACGCTCTTGATGTGGCCGCTTACCTGAACATCGAACGCTCGAAGTTGGAAGAGGATCTTTTCGGAAGATGTCCCGCCCCAAACCACTCGTTCTCGTCATCCTCGATGGCTGGGGATATCGCGCCGAAACCAAAGCCAATGCAATTGCGCTGGCTCGCAAGCCGAACTATGACCGGCTGCTTGGTGAATATCCCAATACGCTGATTCAAACCAGCGGCAAATACGTTGGCCTGCCGGATGGGCAGATGGGTAACAGCGAGGTCGGTCATCTCAACATCGGTGCCGGGCGCATCGTCCACATGGACAGCACTCGCATTGAGTTGATGATCCAGAATGGTGAATTCTTTTCCAATCTCACTTTGCTGGCAGCCATGAAGAACGCGCAGTCGGGTGGCCGGCGGTTGCATCTGTTCGGATTAATCTCCGATGGCGGGGTGCACTCGTACCAGACTCATCTCTATGCCCTTTTCAAGATGGCGAAGCAAAACGGTGTTGGTCGCGTCTTCGTGCACGCTTTCATGGACGGCCGCGACACCCTGCCCACAAGCGGCGCCGGCTACCTCGAGCAACTTCAACAGAAGATGCGCGAATACAACACCGGGAAAATCGCAACCGTGAATGGCCGGTACTACGCAATGGATCGCGACCGCCGCTGGGAGCGAATTGCCAAAGCGTTCAATGCGATGGTGAATGGCAACGGTGAAGGCGGCGCTTACGTCGATCCAGTGCAAGGCGTGAAGGAGTCGTACAACAAAGGCGTGACCGACGAATTCATCGTTCCTTTCGTCTGCGTGGACCGAAAGAGCACAAGCGGGAACGCCAGCGCCTACACCATTCACGACGAGGATTCCTGTATCTGCTTCAATTTTCGCGCAGACCGCGTCCGCCAGATTACGCGCGCCCTGGCTCGCAACAGCGGCCTCACTTCCGAAGGTGGAAGCGATTTACCTGGCGCCGCGGAGCTCGATGCCACTATCGAGCGCGACCGCGTGCCTAAGAATCTGCACTACGTCTGCATGACCCGGTACGACAAGAAATTTACTTTGCCGGTCGTAGTTCCTCCCGAGTCGCTGCAAAACATCCTGGCCAATGTGATGGCTCAGGCGAATCTCCGAAATCTGCGGGTTGCGGAAACCGAAAAATATGCCCACGTCACGTACTTCTTCAACGGTGGTGTGGAGCAGGCTTTCCCCGGAGAAGAGCGTCTGTTGGTGCCATCGCCTAAGGTTGCCACTTATGATCTGAAACCGGAGATGAGCGCGGCCGGCATCGCCGACGCTGTGGTGAAAGCGGTCGATGATGGGACCTTCGACGTGATCATTGTGAACTTCGCCAACGCCGACATGGTGGGGCACTCCGGCAAGATCGAGCCCACGGTGAAGGCTGTCGAGACAGTGGACGCTTGTCTAGAACGTATCGAGCGTGCGGTGCGAGCCAAAGGCGGCGCGCTGCTGATTACCGCCGATCACGGCAACGCCGAAATGATGATTGATCCCGCCACCGGTGGCCCACACACCGCTCATACTACTAATCCGGTACCCTTCATTGTGGTGGCGGAGAATGACAAGAAATTTAGGCTGAAGTCCAACGGTTCGCTGCGCGACATTTCTCCCACCGTGCTGGGCATGCTCGGCATACCACAGCCAAAAGAGATGACCGGAGCAGATCTCCGTCTTCCGCTGAAGAACAACTAATCATAAACGTAATCAAGATCCCCACCAAGGAGCCAGAATTGGTAGTGGTGCAGTTTGAGAAGGAAGCGAGCCAGACACGCGATTGTTGCCTCGCAAGGAACGCGAGGCCTCGCGTGGCTCGCCAGATCCTTCACTGCGCAAAGAACGCTTGCTCAGGATGACAACCACACTGCACCACTACCCCAGAATTCAGAGCTTCGCGGCGCCGAATACAGTATTCACCCGATTGTGAAGTAACCCCGCGTACCGTAAAAACTAACGAAGCCAAAACCTGGGAGCGGCGTTGGTTTCAGCTTTGGGGGGATCCGTGGAAGACTACACTGCGCTGATTCAAAGGTTACTTGCCATTCAAAGTGCCGGAAGAGAGACAAGCCTACAGACAGTAGGGGCCGATAAACGGCTGATTGATAGGTGGCAGAACAGGAGTCGGATAGGGAATCCCCCCGAAGCGGCGGACCTCAGGCAGTCCCTTTCAAACGATCGTCTAGCCTTTGGGCAACAACCCGGCGTCTAAGCTGGCATTAACCGATAGTCCTGCATCGAAAACAATGCGCGGCTAGCCGAAGGCTCAAGCGGCACGGGCCTGTCCCCGGGGGACGGGCTCGTCGCGGAACCGCTTTACTGCAAAAATACCCAGCACTACGAAAAGCGTCATCACCACCAGCTGCGCGACGAGAAATGGAGGCTCGGACTGCGTCAGCGCCATCGCTTTAAGGGCAGGAACCTTGAGGAAGGACTGGACGATCAAGACAAACACATTTAGATAACAGCAATCACTGCGCCGATCACGTAGATCCAGCGCCAGGAGCCCACGAGATGAAAGACGTAGCGCGCGGGGATCGCAACCGCGAGCACCACCAGCGATATGATGCCGACCTTGTGCGACGGCAAGAGATGATCGAATGGAAACCCGAAACCAGTCACGCTCGTCAGCCCTGTGGTCACCAGAAAGAGCGCGGTCCATCCGGCGTTGAGAAGTCCGAACAAGACGATGAATCCCGAGCCAATCCCGATCAGTCTTATCAAGACGTGGAGCGCGGTGTAGGTTACTGTCGACATGCCGAGGATCATGATCGGCGTCCTCTCAAGACCAGGGTGAGATATTACGCCGCTGCTGCAGAAGGTGTCCACAGCCCTCGATCTACTGCCTGGTCCAGAAATTCAAGCCCCGAATCTTTCGGCGGCACGCGCTTTCGCTTTTGCTGCCTCTTGTTCGCGGTTCTTCGGCGGCGCGGTAGTCTCGAGCGAACGCAGAAGGCGAGTCGAGATACAAGCTACTTCGTCGACGGCAGCCAAGAACGCGGTTTCGTTTCCCTTTGACGGTTTGTTAAAGCCGCTGATCTTTCTTACGAACTGTAGCGAAGCGGCGCGAACCTCCTCGTCAGTGACCGGCGGATCGAAATTGAAAAGGGTCTTG
The DNA here is from genome assembly GCA_963696025.1 of uncultured Acidobacteriota bacterium. GTDB lineage: Bacteria > Acidobacteriota > Terriglobia > Terriglobales > Acidobacteriaceae > JABCYV01. The sequence goes on along the minus strand of CAVOII010000004.1, from coordinate 787,529 downwards.
ATATTCCTGCACATTTCTCGTGACCTCAGCTTCTCTATCATCTCAAGTATTCAGGACTACGGGTAGTTAATCGGGCGGGATGAGTTTCGCAATCTCCAGAATTGTTGGGAGGATGTGACAGCCTTTTTACAATTCGTTGACATACGCTCTCAAGTCGGGGGACTAGCCTCAGTCCTGTCAGAGCTGTGCAAAGGGTTAGTTGCTGTGCTTGAGCCTTCTGCATTTCGCGTCGATTGGTCAAGTCACTCCCAGGAGAAATGACAATGAGACCCCTAACTCTCTTGACCCGAGCCTGGTTGCTCGGCGTCATTCTGGCGCTGCTGCCGGTCGTGGCGAATGCCAGTGACAGTTCATTCATAGGATCCCTCAGCAAGATCAACAAGGTGGCATCCACTGTTCCGGCGAACGGTGATGTAAACCCATACGGTGTCGCTGTTGTGCCTTCCACTACCGGATCTCTGGTTCGCGGCCACGTCCTGGTAAGCAATTTCAACGCGAAGTCGAACCTGCAAGGCACGGGCACCACGATTGTGGATATCGCACCCAATGGGACGGTCAAAGTCTTCGCCAAGATCGGCCCGAAACTGCCGGGCCCCTGTCCGGGAGGCGTAGGTCTGACGACCGCGTTGGTGGTGTTGCGTACTGGCTGGGTAGTCGTCGGCAGCCTGCCGACGTCCGACGGCACGGCAGCGACAGCCAAAGCGGGCTGCTTGCTGGTTTTGAACAGCGTGGGCCAAGTAGCGGAGACTTTTTCCGGTTCGTTCAACGGCGTTAGGATCAATGGCCCGTGGGATATGAAGGCATTCGATCTAGGTTCGGTCGCGGAGCTCTTCGTGACCAACGTTCTGAACGGAACCGTGGCTGCAAAAGGTGGCGTAGTGAACCAAGGGACAGTCGTTCGTATCCTTCTGTTCATCCCGAATCGCGGCATGCCGCAGGAGTTGCAGCGAACCGCAGTAGGATCAGGCTTCGGCGAAAGGACTGACCCAGCCGCTCTGGTGATTGGGCCGACCGGAGTGGGTTTGGGAACGGATGGCACACTGTACGTCGCTGACACGCTGGCTAACCGGATTGCGGTCATTCCCAATGCTTTGTCAAGGCTCGGCAGCGCGGGTACAGGAAATACCGTGTCCGTGGCAGGGGCGCTCACTGGGCCGCTGGGGCTCGCCATTGCTCCCAACGGCAATATTCTGACCGTCAACGCAGGCGACGGCAATGTGGTCGAGACCACAACCGGAGGGTCGCAGGTTGCGGTGAAGGCAATCGATACTTCCGGGCAACGAGCTGGGACGCTCTTCGGTTTGGCGATTACTCTCAATGGGAAAGGCGTCTACTTCGTTGACGACGGCGACAATACGCTGGACTTGTTGCATTGAGTGGGAGGAGCCTCGGCTCTCGTGCCGCGAAACCCGAAGAGCGGGTTTGTCAGGGAAAAGTAAATTGTTTGTTGTCTTTTTGTCACGATTGTTGCCTGGCAACGGTCTCGCTCTATACTGTGCTGTTTCGACGAGGCTGGCTATGAGCATCGCCGTTCAAAAAAGTAAGCGCAATCGAATGGCCCGAGAACGAGCGCTCCTCTTGGCGGCCAGCAAGCTTTTCGCATCGCGCGGGTACGAAGCCACAACGACTCGCGAGATCGCCGCCCGGGCTGGTTGTGCGGAAGGGTTGATCCATCGCTACTTCGCCAACAAGGCCGGCTTGCTGCTTGCGATCTTAAAGTGTCAGATCTCTCAAGAAGTGCTGGATCTGAACGCCAGACTGCCGCTTGCCCCCAGCGTCGGAGCTGAGATCATTCAGTTGGTTAACTGGGAAGTTGAGCGCATGTGGAGAGACCGCGAGTTTCTGCGAGTGGTCATCCCGCGGGCGCTGCTCGATCCTGCGGTGGGCCAGGTGTTCACCCGTGTCGGTCCGCTGGAGCGGACCAAGGCCATCGACGAACGTCTGCGGAAATTCAAGGAATGCCGGGCATTGCCGGACCAGGAAATCGATGCTTTAGCGCATTTTGTCTCCGTGCTAGGGTTCGCCTTCGGTTTTGTCCGCCCTATGGTCTTGCGGCAGGAGCGCAATCGGGCCAGAAAAATGGCAGCGACTATCGCCAAAATCGTAGCTCGCTACTTCGAGTCCGCGGAGCCGTCCGAAGGCGACCAGGACCGCGGTCTGAAACCGGTTCCGCTTTTCACTTGACTGTGGAATGCCCCAAGGTGTAAATAAGTGCGTCCGCACGCACTTTGCGGCGGTAAGACTTTCATCGTACAGCATTCACTGTATTTACCCCAGGCTCGGCGCCTGTTAGCAAATTTCCTCTGGGCTCCCGAGAATTTTCCTGATTCGCCATTTTGCGGTGTAGCGGCATTTCGTGGGGTGTACTCGCAGTCTCCTTTAGCAGTCGTTTCGCCCAACTCTGTACCAGGAGGGCTCCATGACCTCGCCTTCGAGGGGTCGTCTTGTCGCCGGTTCGCTGCTGGTTCTCTTTTTCCTGACTTGTTCCGTCAACTATGCCCATGCGCTGCCCGCATTTGCCCGCAAATATGGCCTGCGCTGCTCGGCCTGCCATGAAGCTTGGCCGATGCTCAATTACTTCGGGCAAAAATTCAAGGACAACGGCTATCAGTTGATGAACGATCGGGATTCGCCAATCTGGCAAAACCCCTCTTACTGGCCCGTCACCTTTCGGATCACGCCCTACTGGCACAGGGAAAGCAGCAGCAAAGTCTCGGTTGACTCCGTGACCGGAGATGGCACCAGCGCACCAGTCGAACACAAGGTCACCTCTCATGGATTTGATCTGAGCGGTCTCGATTTCCATACCGGCGGCACACTGGAGAAGAATTTTTCCTTCTATGTGCTCCCGTCGTCCGATCCCACGGCGACATTTCACTTCGAGACAGTCATGGCTCGCCTGGATAACCTCTTCGGCAGTTCGTGGCTTAACGTCAAGCTGGGAAAGTTCGAACTCGACAACCTGGTTTCGGAGAAGAGAATCCTGACCTTGACCCCAATTTCTGGGGTTTACCAGACCTACCACTTTCTACCCCCGGGCGACGCAAATGTTTTCGGTCAGATTGGAGACAACCAACTCGGCCTCGAGTATATGGGGCATTCCTACAACGATCGAACTCGGGTTTCTGCCGCGCTCCTCAGTACCGCCGATGGCAACGTGAACCTGGCTGCTGGCACTAACTCATACACTGGTTTCATCGCCGCCAGCCAGGCATTCGATGCCGGCAAACTCGGTGTCCAACGTGTGGGATTTTACGCGATGGCAGGAGAGGCGCCCATCACTTATCTCACTTCGGGCGGCGTGCCGGTCCTAGGTACGGGAACGAACAAGAAGAGCTTCCATCGCGAAGGATTCGTCGGACTCTTCTACTTCGGCAAACTGGATTTTCTGGTAGTGACCCAACATGGCTGGGACAACGTGTGGTTCGGACAGGGGTACGGCAACGCAAACAACCCATCCAACGGAACCGCGGGGGCGGGCACGGGAACGGGCCTCAATTGTGTTCCCTTAATGTGCACCCTTCCTACGACGGCGCGAGCTCCGATCTGGAACGGCTACATGGTGGAGACGCATTACGTCTATAGTCCGCAGCTCATCTTCATTCAGCGTTCCGAATGGGAGCGAGTATCCCAGCAGGCGTTGACTACCAATCCCTCGAACCTGGGAAACATCGACATGTACACGATTGGATATCGCTACTATCCAATCATGACCAGCCGGGCCGGCTTTGCCTTGCATAACGAATATTCATGGTTCCATCAGCGCGGTACATCGCCGGTCACAGGCACCGATTTGACCAACAGCAGTCTGCTGCTGGGATTCGACTTCGACTTCTAAAGAGAGGGGATAGCGATGCGTACAAACCTACGTGAGTGGTCGCGGTTAGCGGGTGCGGTCGTGGTCCTCATGCTGGCGACGGTCGCCTCCGCACAGATGACGAAGTACGATGAGGAACAGCGGATGAACACAGAGGCGCACATCGCCGGTCTAACCGGCCATGCGGCCGCGGCCAAGACAGATTATCGCAGATACTGCGTTGGCTGTCATGGCGAGGAGGGCGATGGCTTGGGCGAAAATGAACCCTGGCTGGATCCCAAGCCGCGGAACTTTACCTTGGGCCAGTTCAAATGCCGCTCCACGCCGACTGGAACGTTGCCCACCGACGAGGATCTCTTCAACACCATCGCCCGCGGCTTGGACACCTCCGTCATGCCCCCGTGGAATACTTTCACCGGACAGCAGCGTGCGGATCTGGTGGCGTATGTCAAACACTTCTCCCCCAAGTTCGCGACCGAGAAGCCAGGCGCACCAATCCAAATCCCTCCCGAGCCGGAAGTGACGGCGGACCGGATCAAGGCGGGGCAGGCCATGTTTCAGAAGCTGGAATGCTGGAAGTGCCATGGGGTCGAGGGCAGAGCCAATGGCCCGTCAGCCGACACGCTTACCGACGATCAGAATCGACCCATCAAACCGTTTAACTTTCACGACGGGACGCGGTTCAAGTGCGGGTCGAGTGACAGCGATCTGTACAAGATTTTCATGACCGGGTTGGATGGCACGCCCATGCCGTCTTTCGCGGACAATGTGAAGCCCGAGGAGGCGTGGGAGTTGGTGTTCTATTTGCGCAGTCTCCAGCCCATGAAGACCAAGGAGAAGGCGATCGCGAACCAACTCGGCTTGAAGCCGATTAATCCGAACGCGGCTCCGGCGGCAGCACCGCCGCAGCAATAGTAATGAGCCTGCAGTCGAGTGAGCCACTTACGGGGAGGAAGCAATGAAAGCCGGTTACAAATTCGCAGCACTGATGTCCAGCATACTACTGCTCGCATTTGGTCTCTTGTATTCGACGCGCAACGTGAGTGCCGCCGCAGGGGGCCAAATCACCGGAACGATCAAACTCGACGGCACGGTCCCTCACCAAAAGCCGATTGACATGTCGAAAGAACCGTTTTGTGCAAAGGAACACGCCAGCAAACCGGTTACGACGGAGACAGTCGTTGCCGGTCCGAACGGGGGCCTGAAGTGGGTTGCCGTCTACATCTCCGAGGGCCTGGATGCGGCCACCTCCAGTCAGGTGCCTTCTGAAACTCCGACTTGGGACCAAAAGGGTTGTCAATACATTCCCCACGTGATGGCGCTGGATGTGAATCAACACTTCAAGGTGACCAACAGCGACCCGCACTCTCACAACATCCACCCAATGCCGAAACCAAATGGGCCGAATCATGAATGGAACAAGTCGCAGCCGCAGGGAGCCCCACCGTTCGATGTAGCCTGGACGGGCGAGGAAGTCGCTATTCCGGTCAAGTGCAACATCCATCCCTGGATGCACGGCTCCATGGTAGTAGTGAAAGGGCCGACTGCGGTGAGCGATGACAATGGCGCTTACACCATTAACAATGTTCCCCCAGGGAACTACACGTTGACCGCGTGGCAAGAGGCTTACGGAACTCAGACCCAGAAAGTAACGGTAGGCGCGGGAAAGCCGGCAACCGCCGATTTCACGTTCAAAGCCAAGTAAGAACTCACTCAAGGATGCCGTGGCAACGCGGCGGCTTGGAGGCAAGCTCAAGAAGCCGGTTGAACCGGCTCCAGGCGAGGGCGACATGGCGAAATTTCTTGCGGTTACCATCATCGTGATCGCGATCCTTTCCGCGATTCCTATCATTCGTAATACCTGGCATCCGATGGAGGACATTTCGACCCACGGTCAAGCCATTGACGACCAGTTGTCGGAAACGATGTGGGAGGCCGGAATTTCTTTCCTCGCCTCCCAGATTATCTTGGCGTGGTTCATCTGGAGGTTCTCCGGCAATAGACCGGGCGAGAAGACGAAGAGTTTTCCCGGCGGCGCAACGGGGCTGGTAGCTGCCGCGATTATTTTTGTCGGCGTGGAAGTGTTTGCTCTGGGAATTTTCGGAGTAAAAGCCTGGGCCAATATCTACTTCACACAGCCCGGCGCAGATGCGATGCCCGTTCAAGTCCAGGCAGGGCAGTTTGCATTTTATTTCCGCTATCCTGGCCCCGACGGGAAGTTCGGCCCGATTCATCCTGAAATGATCAGCGAGGCCAACTCGAATTTCTTTGGTGTGGATCAGATTAACGATCCGGACTCCAAAGACGATATCGTAACCGCTGAGATGGCGATCCCGGTCAACCGTGAAATCCTCTTGCTGATGCACGCCAAAGATGTCAGCCATTCTTTCTATGTTCCAGCGTTGCGAATTCATCAGGATTTCGTGCCGGGATTGGATCTCCAGCTTCACTTCACGGCAACGAAAATTGGCAAGTATGAAATTGTGTGTAGCCAGCTCTGTGGCCTGGGGCATTACAACATGAAGGCATATCTCTACGTTTATTCCCAGGCGGATTTCGATGATTGGCTAAAGAAGGAAGCGGCCATGCAGTAAGGGAAGACCGTCGGCACTGGTTGCGGCGGAGAGATCTCTTTTCGAGGTAGGCATATGCACGATACGTCAGCGCACGCCGTGGTACACCACGGGCCTCCGACCTCATTCATCCGCAAGCACATTTTTAGCCTAGATCACAAGGTGATCGGCAAGCAATATTACGGTCTGGGCTTGGTCGCTGTGATCATCGGCATGGTGCTTTCCTGGCTGATGCGGCTGCACCTAGGCTGGACAAATCTGGCCATACCTGGGCTGCATCTGCTCTCCAGCAGCGGCGCCCCCGGGAACCTGATGACCCCGGAGTTCTACCTGCAACTCATGACCATGCATGCCACCTTCATGGTCTTTTTTGTGCTCACGGTTGCACCCTTCGCAGCATTCGGCAATTTCTTCCTGCCCATCCACACTGGCGCGGAGGACATGCCCTTCCCGCATTTCAACATGATGTCGTTCTGGACCACGTTTGTGGCGTTCTGCGTCATGATTACGTCGTTCTTCGTGGGCGACGGGCCAACCCTAGGCGGTTGGACGCAATACGCGCCGCTGAGCGCAGTGGGAAAGGTTGCAGGTCCGGGCGAGGGCTCGGGTGTGATTATTTGGGCACTCTCCATCGCCATATTCTGCGTGGGCCAGCTGTTCGGAGCGTTGAATTTTATTCCCAACGTCCTGGACCTCCGTTGCAAAGGTATGAGCATGTGGCGGCTGCCGATGCCCACCTGGGCTTGGTTCATTACCTCCTGCATGGGCCTCACGTCGTTCTCCGTACTGATGCCGGCCACAATCCTGCTGATTCTGGACCACGTGGCCGGGACGAGCTTCTTCGTGGCATCCAATCTGGTGATTAACGACCAATTGCAACCGCACTCGGGTGGATCGACTCTTCTATGGCAGCACCTTTTCTGGTTCTTCGGACATCCTGAGGTGTATATCGCCATCGTGCCCGGGATGGGTATCGTATCGCATGTTCTCATCACCAACATGCGCAAGCCGATGCTGAGCCATCGCGTGTTGGTCTACAGTATGGGCGCCTTGGCCGTTCTCAGCTACATGGTGTATGGACACCATATGTTTGTCAGCGGGATGAATCCCTTCTCGTCGCTGCTGTTCTCTTTCCCCACGCTGTTGATTACGATCCCTTCCACAATCATCGTCTTGATTTGGATTGGCAGTCTCTACGGTGCGAAGTTGCGCATTAACGCAGCTTCGCTGTTTGCGCTGGGCTTTATTTCGTTGTTCATCACCGGCGGGGTAAGCGGCTTCTTCCTGGCGCAGCCCTCGATCCAGATCCTGCTCCACGCGACCTACTTCGTGGTGGCTCATTTTCACTTTACCATGGCCATCGCAGCGATCTTCGGCATCTTCTCTGGAACTTACTTCTGGTTTCCGAAGATGTGGGGACGCATGATGAACGACACCCTGGGGAAGCTTCACTTCTGGCTTACGTTTGTCGGCGTCTACTGCATTTTCATGCCGATGCACTACCTGGGACTGGCTGGGAATGTGCGGCGCTACCAAGCATTTGTGGTGGATTACATGCAGCCTCTTGTAGGCGTGCACCAGTTCATCACGATAGCAGCGCTCTTCACCGGTGCAGCCCAATTGATTTTCTTTTACAACCTGATTCACAGTCGCTTCTGGGGCGAGCCTGCGCCGGACAACCCGTGGCAAGGCACCTCGCTCGAGTGGTCAATACCTTCGCCGCCGCCACATGATAACTTCGGGGGCAGGCATGTGGTGGTTTATCACGATCCCTATCAGTACGGCGTGGAGAGTTCAACGGGTGATTACTTGATGCAAGACTCGCCCGAGCAGGTCAAGAATGCTCACGACGAGCCCTAAGCGAACGATCATTCAATTTGTTTGAGGAGTTCAGTACAAATGGCAACTACGGTCCACGAACCGCCGAAGATTGAGCCGCGTCGTTCCCCGGAGTCAGGTCATCCCGGCAACGGAGGCTTCCGGAATCTGGTTCCGAGCGATGGCAATTTGCCAGCGGTTCAAGATTACGCGCCCGCTCCGTCGAGCACAGCAATCTGGGTAGTGCTGGCCGCGATTGCCATGACCTTTGCGGCGTTCACCAGCGCCTTGATTGTTCGTCAAGGATCGTCTTTGGATTGGCGACACCTTACCCTGCCCAAAGTTCTGTACTTGAATACGCTGGTGCTGCTTGCCAGCAGTGTAACCTTGGAAATCGCGCGCCGCCGCATCGCGGTTTTCATGGGCGGTCCAAGAACCTTCGATCTAAACCCTTCGCGCTGGTTGTACGTTACCCTGGTCCTGGGCTTGGTTTTTGTTGCCGGCCAATACGCGGCCTGGCTGCAATTGCGTTCCGAAGGGTTATATCTCGCCACCAATCCGGCCAGTTCGTTCTTCTATTTGCTGACTGCAGTGCATGCGCTGCACGTGCTGGGTGGGCTAGGTGGCTTGACGTACGTTTTACGTAAACTGAATACGGTCGTCCTGCGCCGGAGTACGCTGGATACGTTCTCCCGTTATTGGCACTTCATGGGCATTCTTTGGGTGTACTTGCTTTTGCTGCTTTGGATGAAACTTTGATGAATGCAACGCAGGAGGCACTGTGAGCCAAGCACCTTTGACCATGGGAGCACATTCGGCTCCACCGATGGAGGCACCCCCATTTGCGATTCCTTCCAAGAAGCTGGCGATGTGGCTGTTCATCATGGCAGACGTGATGACGTTTGCTGCCTGCATAGCAGCCTACGCATTCACGCGCAACGCCACTCCGGACTGGCCAAGACCTTTCCACAGCATAACCAGTGTCGCGATCATGACGCTCATTATGCTCACCAGCAGCCTGACTATGCTGATCGGGCTCAGGGCTGCCAAGATGGGCGACAAGGCGGGAGCTTTCCGCTGGATGATGATTACGGCGGCCGCGGGCATTTTCTTCACCTTGCTGCACATCCGCGATTGGATGGGAATGATCAACCAAGGCGTCGCACTGTTTCACAATCCCTGGGGGCCAGCAGCCTTTGGGGCTGGGTTCTACGTCGTCACCGGGTTTAGCCTGCTGCACATTTCGGGTGGGACGGTTGCTCTAATCATCGTCGCGATGCGCTACCAGAGAGGCCGGTACAACGCCGATGATATCGAAATAACGAACCTTTTCTGGCAATTCGTCGGTCTGGTCTGGCTATTTATCGTCCCAGTCGTTTATCTAATGAACGTGGCACGCTAGAGGGAGAAATAAGGAGCGAAACACCATGGCGACAGCTGAAGCACACGGAATCGGGAGATATGTGGCCGTATATCTCTGCCTGCTGGTCATTACGGCACTGCAGTTCGTCATCGGCTACCAGAACATCGAGGGGTCGCAAATGGCGGTGCGCATGCTGACGTTTTCCGTCATCGAAACCATCCTCGTGGTGCTATTTTTCATGAACCTGGGCTCAGAAAAGCGGGTCTTCGTTAAGTTCGTCGCCTATTTCATGCTCTTCGTGCTTGCAACCATGAACTATATCTGGACGGACAGCTTCCGGCTGCTCCTGTTTCGGCTCACGAAAGTGGGGCCGAGTTAATTCTTGGGATAAGTTTTCTTTGGATGATCTTCGTGGGATGATCAATGAAATGTGAATCGCGATTGCGGCTTGCGTACCTCACGCTGACGGGACTGATTTTGCTGCTGACGGCCATGCCGGCTTTTTCTCAGAATTGTGCGCTTTGTTATACACAGGCCGCCTCCGCAGGCGCTCGAATGATTCAGGCTTTGCGTAGCGGGATTCTAATCCTTATACTTCCTCCCACACTTGGATCCGTCGGCATGATCTTTGTTGTGTATCACAAACGCAATCAGGTCAGACGCGCTGACGACGGGGGCGAATCTGGTCAAGACTGGTAAGATGGCGACCACAAACTTAATCGCAAACTCGATCTCTGCGCAGACGCTCGCGTCAAAACTCCGCGATTACTACACGCTGACCAAACCCGAAGTGAACTTATTAATTCTAATGACCACTTCGGCGGGCTTTTACCTGGGCTCAGACGGCCCTCTCAAAGCAAGCCGCCTCGCGAGCACACTGGTCGGAACATTACTGGTCGCGAGCGGCACGGCAACGCTCAATCAGCTTATGGAGCGGCGTTATGACGCGCAGATGCGCCGTACCGCCAGCCGGCCTCTGGTCTCCGGCAGACTTAGTGCTCGGGAAGCCTTGTGGTTCGGGCTTTTGCTGAGCGTTGCGGGAGGGCTGTATCTGGCAGTGGCGGTAAATGGGCTGTCGGCGTTGCTCGCGATTTCGACGCTGTTGGGGTATCTTCTCGTTTACACGCCGCTGAAGAGAATTACTCCCTTGTGTACGCTGCTGGGCGCTATCCCTGGGGCAATGCCAACCCTGATCGGGTGGGCCGGGGCCTCGGCCCATATCGACCGGCAGGCCTGGTTTCTTTTCGCCATTCTTTTCCTGTGGCAGTTCCCGCATTTCCTGGCGATTGCCTTAATGTACCGTGAGGACTATTCGCGGGCAGGTTTCCGGATGTTGCCCCGGTTCGACAGCGACGGACGCTTCACCAAAGCCGAGATTGTCGGCTTTACCGTTGTTCTCGTTCTTACGACCATGCTCCCTTTGGCAGGACGTGGAGGGTCGATTTACTTTTTGTGTATGTTCGCCGCGGGTTCATTTTTTCTATATCACACCGTCAATCTCGCCAAGTCGACTTCGAAAATCCTTGCCAGCCGCGTAGTGCATGCCTCGGTGATCTATTTACCCGTGATTCTGGCGATCATGGTGGCGTGGAAGTCCTGAAATCTGATGTACTTAGTCATGGATCCTTCGGGCCCTCCCGGGGGTATTGGATTTTTCTCCACGCTAGAAACAAGAAGAACCTGCATATGATTCGCCGATAGGTCATCGCGATGTTGATTCTGGGAGGGCTGTTTCCCGGTCGAAGCTACGCAAGCCAGCACGAACACTTCGGCGAGGTGTTCTCAATTGATTTGAAACCAACCTTACGATCAGGTAGTCAAAGTCGTCCAGAAAGCGATGGAAGGCATCGCGGTGATCCGGGAAGCCGCTTCTCCGGTTTCCGGGGACTAGGCGCGTCTCCAGGGTAAGCAAGCCCTTTACTTATGGGCCCGGCCCGAGGGCTCGATCAGCGATGTTGCGGTGGCAAAGAGATGGAGGTTCGTGGAAGTCCTATTCAAGGAGCCGTACCGCGAGCTGTCGCACAGTTCGCAGAATGCAGTGGGAGGTTTTGTTGTCATTTTTCTGGATCAACGGGGCGACGTCGCGGCGGCAACATTGGACGATATAGCCCATTGGGCAAACGGAACCCCAGCCAGGCAGCCTTCCTGAAGAAATGCTCACTGGATCCGCCGGGAGCATTCGAAAACGCGGGCGGTAGCCCGAGAGCCTCCCTTCCGTGATTCATGCAGAACAGTTCGCCAAATGCCGGTAGTATCGCTGACTCCAAGACCGTGTCTTCCAGCATAAGAGGATATGGAAGGACCGCGGCAGGACTCGTTCGCAAGGAAATGGGAAGTCGTTACGGTGCAGGCGGCCGCGTTTTTTGTTTTCGATGGGGTGGCGACGCACTCTTTACAGGATTGGCGATGTGCATCGCCTTGGTAGCACTGGTTGCACCCGGTGAGGCCCTTGCCCAAATCGAAGCGGTCACTCCGGCGAAGAACGGCAGACTCCGGCGGGGCCTACCGCTGACGAGTTTTTATGAAACTCCTACTCCGTTGACTCCCTCTAAACCGGGTGAGTTGATCCGCGCCGTGCCGTTTGACGAATACGATCTGCCGTTCGAAGTTGCGGCCGTGCGTATCCTGTATCACTCGCGCTCTGCGCGAGGAGAGAATGTGGCCGCATCGGGCGTAGTTCTCATTCCCGATCGAGAGCCACCCGCTGGGGGTTGGCCGGTGATTGCCTGGGCTCATCCTTTCAGTGGTGTCGCCCGCCGATGTGCTCCGTCCTTGATGAAAAACCTCCGGAGTGGGCCATTTCTCTCAATGTATGCCAACCTAGGCTTCGCAGTGGTTGCAACCGATTACGCGGGGTTGGGAACTGATTTCCGAAATGCCTTCGTGGATATCCCGTCGAATGCGATGGACGTGATTTTTTCGGTCCAGGCTGCGCGTGCCGCAGTACCGCAAATTGGTCCCAAGTGGCTCGCCATGGGGGATTCGGAAGGAGGCCTGGCTGCCTTGGGGGTCGCTGAAGCAGAAAGCGAGATTCGCGATCCTAATTATCTTGGCAGTGTCGCGATCTCGGGTGTCGCTGACCTTGGAGATCTTTACAAATTCTTCCCCCACGGGCCTTCCCAGGAAATGCTGGCGTCCCTGGCTTACGGGATCAAAACTGTCTATCCACAGTTCAAGGTGAATGACGTCTTGACGGTGAAGGCGTTGGCGCTCTACCACCAGATTCAGTATTCGTGCACTGCTGAGCATACCGGCGCGCAGATGGCGGCTGGTGAAATGCTAAAGCCTGATTGGGAGAGTGATGGACTCGTCAAGCAGTTCTTTAGCCGGAACAGCCTGGGCCAGAAGCCTGCTCGTGGTCCGCTTTTAGTGATCAGTGGCGAATCAGATCCGGCGATGCTGACAACTATGACCGCTCACGTGGTCGCTGACATGTGCAAGCAGGGCGACCGGGTTCAGTTCTACACCTATCCGGGTCTCGACTCCGGCGGTGTGATCGGCGGCTCTGTCACTGACCAAGTTGCCTGGATCAGGGCCCGGTTTGGTGGTCGCGCGGCGCCCAGTAATTGTCCCTGACGACCGGCGTAGCATGACCTGCCGCTTCCACCCACAATAAATCGGGGAAGACTGGAGAGACAGTCTGAAATTGTCTATCTGCGCCGGGAATAAAAGTATCAAGCCAACGCAGCGGTTGTTGTCATCATCGGTCACAGCTGACCGACAGTTAACATAGCGGTGGCTCTTGTCGAGGTCACCTTCTACGGAAGAAATGACTTCAGACGCCCCCTTGCAGCAGCCGGACAACACCGACGTTTTCGGCTAGTTTTAGCCCTATCGACTTGGCCCCGGCGGACATATTTGCGTGGTTTTTCCTGCTATAGATGTTGCAAATCTCTGACAAAGAGATGACGACGATTTAACCCGCGGACGACCACTCAATGACAACGTAACTTGTCGCCCGTTTTAGGCTCATCCCTATACGACGCTGAAAATTTCGTCTGCTGACTCAGTCAGAGAAAGATCGAGGGAAAAATAATGAAAAGACTCTATTTGTTAGCATTGCAGGTCGCGTTCGGCATGGGAACGGCATCCATGCTGCGCGCCGATCACTATCATCACTTCTCCATTACGAACGAGACCGTTGCTCAAACTACTGACGGAGCATTTCGGGACGGATTGTATCTGGGGAGACTTGCCGCCGAGCATGGTAGTAAGCCCCACGTTGCGAGCGGCCGGTGGTCAACATTGGAAGATCGAGTGTCTTTCGGTGTCGGTTACCACCGAGGATACAGCAAGGGTTTTGCTAGCCAGGGAGCACTTACCACGCCCAGGCGCCTAACCGAGTAAGCTCTTGCTGCGCGGTTTCGTGCACGAAATTTATTGAGGCATAGCCCTCTTCGAGGTGCAATAAGAAACTAAAGAACATTCTTCTGGTAATCGGTCTGACGTTAACGATGTATCTCCAGCCGACAAGTTCTACGGTAGCGGCCACAATGAATTGCTGATCCGGGAGGCTGACCGGTCGCCCTCGCGAAAGCATCGTGCTCAGTGTCAAATTCGGCGAACTCAGTGAATACGCTCGTGTGTGAAGCGGTCGCGTCCCGCCCAATAGGGACACTGCGGGCAAGAACCTCCTTCCGGGTAATCCGTTCCTTCTTCATGCGGGCAGCCGATAACCCTGTCGGTCACCACGGCAGAGCGGGGAGCGTATGTCTTGAGGAAGGCCAGAACCTGCTCACCGATGGCAGCATCGCGACGCACGTCTAGGTCGCCCTCGGAAAACCAGCGCTTGAGAGAATCCGGCTGGTTATTTTCGGTGAGGATGACACTCACCACAACCTTGGTGGCCTGCCTGTCGTTCGGTCCGTAGAAGGCCACGGTAGCAATGGGGTAGCCGCGAAAACCAGGACGGAATTTGTTGCCCAGCCACGATTGGGCATGTGCCCTCTTTTGAGGAAATCCTTTCCTTTTCTTCATCAGTGAAATGATAACGCTCTGCCTCGCAGAATTTGTCGAAAACATGCCTTCCCGCTCAAAACCCATCCAATGAGTGTAATCGCGATTCTTCAACATCTCTAACGACGTCGGTCGTGTCAAGGGACTTGGGGTTTCATTTTAGTAAGTCGGTGCATACTTTCCCCTCAGCGCAGACGCACTGGTTCCTTCGAGAGAGCAACGGTCTTTACTTCTCGATGATTTGTATCCAACCGCATGGCTCGGCCCGTTTTCTTCATCATTGTGGTGGCGTAGCCCACCAGACATCTCTTCGGTCACGCTCGATCATGATGTGTTGTGCAAACTCCCCTCCCATGGGGAGGCGGGCAGCCTATTCAGTTGACCCGGTCACTGCATTGCAGGACCACTGTTGAAATCAGGCATCCCCGCATGGGCTTTCCCCTTCTGCCGCAACCTTCCGCGGCGACAGAACTGTTCGTAATCAATCTGGTCACGCATCATGATCCACAGCCGGATACCCAGTTTGCGTGCCGCTGCGATCCTTGCCTTGCCCATTCCTTTCTGGATGAGCTTGCGCCGATAGAAGCGTTGCAACTCCGGGTCTTTCCGTACCGCATGCATCCCTGCTTCGGTCCACAGATAGCGCAGCAGGGAGTTGCCTTGCTTGGTCAGTTTTCCCAGTCGTTGTCGCTTCCCGCTGGTGTGCTCACACGGAATCATCCCGATGTAGCTGGCCACCTGGTTGGCGGTGTCGAAGCGACTCGGGTCACCGAGAAAAACATCGGTCGCCAAAGCCGTCACCGCACCTACGCCCGGATGGGTTAGCAGCCGGCGCGCCTGTAGCCTTTGTCGGGCCAGGGCTTCCACTTCTTTATCTAGTTCTTGGATTCGTTGCTGCAACTGTTCATACAAGCTCAGCAGTTCTGTCCGTCTCTGACTGGTGTAGGGTGGCAAGGGCAGTGCCTGCAGTGTGTTCTGCCCTGCCTGACTCCAGAGCGCGTGGCCTCGGCGCAGGGCGTGATTGAGGGCGATCGCCTGCAAGGTGTGCTGCAATCGTGCTCGCATCTTTACCCACTGATGTCGGTCCCGCAGCAAGGTTCGCAAGTCCCGCTCTTCGATCGAGGGCATCCAAATCTCCGGAAAGCGATCTTCGATGAGCAGTTCCAATATCAACCGTGCATCTCGCCGATCATGCTTCTGCTTCCGCGTTTCTTTCGCGCGGATCTTCGCCGGATGTCCCACACGGCATTGGATTCCCAACTCTTGCAGCAGTTCCAAGAACCACTGCATGGATCCCGTGGCTTCGATGCCCACCACCACCGGACCCTCCAAGGCCCCGTAAAACTCTCGCAGGGCGTTGCCTTCGTGGGAAAGTGCCCTCTCCACGAACTCCCCGGTTTCAGTGTCCACCATGGCTATGGTTTGTTGTCTTGCGTGCAGATCACAGCCTACAATTTTCATCTCGGCCTCCTTCGTCCCGAGCCTTTTTGGTTGGATACCGCAAAGTCTACTCGGTCCGTTGTGAGGCCGACGTCGTTATGACATCAGTTACGATTTATTTCTTATCCGTGCGGACCGCTAAATCGAGATTGGGCGCAGAGTTGCCTTTCAAATACTTGCCAAAAAACTCTTCGACCAGGGATCTCGTTGCCTCGACTACGAGGAGCGAGGATTCCAATGACATGCTGTTCGATTGGGGTTCGCTGGAGAACTGACTCTCAACTAGTCTCCCGTCAGTGAAACTCATATGGTCACTGCTCGGAACCACGACATAGTACGTATTCGACTCGCTTCCAGCGTACTCCCTGCCCCGACTTCCAGGGTCCGCAGCGTGCTCCTCGGTTGCAACAAAAAGCAGTGGCTTGTGTAGCTCAACCGGACGAATATCCTCATTCATGCCCGGAAAAGTGGACCCGTCCAGGTTTATGCCTGCCAAAATACGCCGCTCTTCCTTCGTTGCCAACGCGGCCGTCGTACCGCCCATGGAATGGCCCACAATTCCAATCTTCGACATATCTATGTGTCCACGCCAGAACTTATCGTGCGCATTCATCTCCTGGATTCTGTAGAGAACAAATCGTACATCTGCCACTAAAACATCTTCTGCGAACCTGCCGATCGCGATACCCTGCGTTCTGCGGTCCGCGTTTACCGGCCAGTAGGGTTTGGATCTGATTTCACGTCCATCCGGGAACGCCGCTATCAGAGAATCTGGAGGGTGATTGGTTGCCGCCACAACAAAGCCTCGACTCGCCAGCCCCTCGGCGAGAATGGTGTAGATTGCCGGCACGACTCCAGAGCCGTGTTCGAGAAGAACCAGCGGAAACGGTCCACCCTTTTCTATTTTTGCTCTGAGGTTGGCATTTGTGCGGACACGATGTGCAAAATCCGGCTGCAACTTCCACTCTGCCGCTAGTGCGGCGGCGGTCCTGTCGTCCATGTATGGTGCGACAACCGACCCGCGCAGCGATGGATACCAGAACGTGACAATCAGATCGCGACTGCGGGACGCATCTCTAAACACCATCAACTTGGTGCCGACTGCATGACAGCCATCAGGTGGCGGAAGCTGAACTATTCCTTGCCGAGTTTGGGCGGCCAGCGGAGTAAGGATTAAAGGAATCAGAAGCAGAAGGAAAGCGGTCCAGGGGACAGGCTCACTCATCGCTAGGCTCCCTTTGAGGGTGTTCGACACTGCATGGACGTACGGAAGGAGGGGTAGTGAGCGCAATACATGCGCGATTGTTGGCGCAATCAGACGTGGCTGTTGAAAAAGTCCGTGATCGGAATGCCTTTTTGGCTGCGATCATCGCTGCCGTCGAGTTCTTCCTCTCACCTCAGCTAAGTGGCAGCTTCCACAGTAGGCAGGTTCTGTCCCCAGGTGTGCAGGATGCCGATCACACCGATACTCGGGTTTCTGGCCAATCGCTTTCGTGCTTCCCACCTCGCGCTGTGCCGACAACTACTGACCTCCACTTCCTCGATCCAACAAGAAGTTGAAACACAGCAGATCCATGCCGAGGGTTCTTCTCTCTGGCACTGCCCGCGCTGCGGCGCAACCATGGTCGTGATCCAGAGATTTACGGCTGCGGAACTATCAACATGCATGTACTTCGATTCTTCCTAATACCTCCATCAGCCACCACCCGGGGATGTGCTCCGGCACCCCGATACCTTTGTGTGCCCACACCATCCCGACAGCCCCTTTTGCATCCTTCCGCCCCGCCCACTTCCGGCGCAACCGGTAGCCGCGATGGGCCTTTCACCGTTCCCAGGTCGCCTTCAATCTTTCGCCTCCACGCTGGCCTGCCATTCAAATCCCATAGCTCACCGCGTCCGCCGCAAACACCAGCGGCTTCCTCCTAGTCTCCTCATCGAAAACGCCTCGGATCGAGATCCCCGTTCCGCCCAAAAACCTGCCCGAGGCGTTTCCGATCAAGGCTAGCGACCATCCGGACAGAATCGTCGCACTTGGCTGTTGATCGGGGCATACTTACGCATCCTGGGGGAAGAAGAGTCGGCTTCAGAGTTCTGCCACCTCTTTCGATGCGGGAGCGTAGCGACGCAGAAGTGTAATGGAAATTACCAGCACAAGAACCAGCAGACCCAACAAACCAAGCTCAATCATCGAAGAGTGAAAAATGTCGCCCGCGCCTTCGGTCGCCCATGCACCTTCTTTGGTGAGTGTGGCCGCTTCCAGGGTAATCACCAGAATGCGCCGAATTGAGACAATCAGTCCGACGACCAGAAAAGGTTCTGTAACCAGAACATGTGAGCGAATGGAGATACGTACCGTATGCAGAATCTCCACCAGCATCAGCACAATGAGGAGTTGGTTTAATACCCTCAGAGTGTGGGCTGCAACCGTCCAACGACTGAGACCGATCCACAGTATTTGGCCCGCAGTTGCGATGGTCACAAAGACCGT
This sequence comes from uncultured Acidobacteriota bacterium, assembly GCA_963696025.1. GTDB lineage: Bacteria > Acidobacteriota > Terriglobia > Terriglobales > Acidobacteriaceae > JABCYV01. The sequence goes on along the minus strand of CAVOII010000004.1, from coordinate 769,074 downwards.
GACAGCCAGCAACACTGCGAGAATAGAGTAGATGACTATCTCGGTTTTGCCCAGATAGTAGTCAAAGTGGTGGCGTAATCTGTCTTCGACCATATCAGACTCCAATTCTTAGAACTCCGCGAGGACGAATTATTACTGGGAAAGGGTAACGCGGACACCTATGCCCGCGCCCAATCCCTTCTTTACTGTCTTGGTCGCCTGTCTCCTGGCGCCAAGACCTTCAGCCCGGAAATCAGGCTTAGCGCGAACGGTGATCGCGGTGCTCTTCGACAGGGTGGCGTCCTAGGCGCGCAGCTGCGCGCTCACGCACCGTGCGCTCGTGCAGCACGTGCTGCTCGGGAAGCCGCTCTTCCAACCTGTATCGCCGGATCTCGTAGGGATGAACGTATTCGCGTCGGTTGACCCAGGTCCGCTGCCAGGGTGCATTGTTGATAATCACCACGTGCGAGTCCCAATCAAACCGGCAGTACCCCCAGCCCCACGGGCGGTCAGAAATCTGCATAGCGACCGGAAGTTTGATGAAGTGCTGACCGCTGCGCACAATTGCCAGACGGCGATTCAGTCTGTCCGGCAATACCAAAAATCATTAGACCAACGAAGATAACAAGAAGGCTTGCAGCTAGCTCTTCGATCGCGCACTCAGCGTCGCAAAGTGCTTCCAATGCGTGTGGTGCGCAAGCGCTAACCAAGGCGGAGTACGCGAAGCTGCAGTAGGCTGAGAGAACCGGTAGTTGACGCTATCAGGCGTGGGTGTTGAAAAAGTCCTGTTTTCTCTAAAACAGCCAAAATTTGGGGAATGCAAAATGTCTAGAAAACCGAGAAAGTCGTTTGTAGGGCAGCCTAACGCGATTTTATTTTTGCGGATTTCGAGGGCAGGAGTTTTTCAACACCCACGAGTTGGTGTTGAAAAACTCGGTTCGAGGGCGCGTTCTCGTCTCTCAGGGGAGTTTCTTCCGGTTCCTATTTTCTTGAGTTAGTTTGTTTCTTACGGGCTGGCCATCGTTGGTTGCGCTGTCATGTTGAGGAACTGCACCAGTCGTTTCAGATTTTGTGCCACGGCCGCCAGGTAGAACTGCTCACGCACGAACTTAATTCTGCGTAGACGCAAGCGTCGCAAGCCAATCTGGTTCTTTAGTTCCGAGAACAGAGCCTCCACTTTCCGCCGCTTGCGTAGCGCCACAGCGAACTCCGGGGTCTTGGCTACCTCATAGGCCTTCTGTCTCGCCGCGTCACAGGTATGGATCCCAATCGTGCGAAACTGGCCGCGTGTGCACTGCGGCTTCTGCCCACATCCTCGACAGCGCTTGGCCGTCGAGTAGTAGCGGTGCACGCGGTTGCGTTTGTTAATCCCCACGTACTTCAAAGGCTTGCCTGCGGGGCAGAGGTAGCAGTTCTCCTCCGGCACATAGGTGAACTTCTCGATCCCGTACAGATCAGGAGTCGGATTCGGACATTCTTTCACGCGAATATAAGGTGTAATCCCACGATCATCGAGCCATGGCAGCAGTTCCCCGTTGCCGTAGGTATTATCGGCCGCCACTCCCTGCGGTCGCCGGCCGTGTCGTTCGTAGTAGCGATCGATCATCTCTCGCGCTGCTGCGCTCTCCTGACTCAAACGTGCCGCCGTCGCTTGCACCCCCACGATCACACAGCTTTTGTTGTCGACCAGATAGTTGTCGAAGTAACCCAGTTCGGCCGCGCGATTTCCCTTGGTCCGGTAGGTCGAATCCGGGTCGGTGGTCGACACCTTGTCTTGCTGATGGATGGGTTCGCCATCACCGTTCTCCTGCTCCAGTTCTTCCAGGTACTTCCGCGCGCCATAGTTCACGTGCGCTGCCTCCCCCAACTGTTCCCGCGGGATACAGCCAGCCTCCGAGAATGGCGATCGCGTGCAGCATCACAGACTCTCGTCTGCTTATAACGTTGTTGTTGTCGCCCTCGCAAGCATCAACTCAGTGACTTTTTCAACATCAACGCGATATAACGCCAACTATCCCTTTGAACTACCGCCAACCCCATGCCTTTCATTGACTTGTCCACGCATCATACCTACCATTGTGCGATTCCATGATCGGCCAGACCATCTCGCACTACCGCATTGTCGAGAAACTCGGCGGCGGCGGGATGGGCGTGGTCTATAAAGCCGAGGATACGAAACTGCGCCGCTTCGTGGCGCTGAAGTTTCTCCCGGATGAGGTCGCTAAAGACGCACAGTCTCTCGCTCGCTTTCAGCGGGAAGCCCAGGCGGCGTCAGCTCTGAACCATCCCAACATCTGTACCATCTACGAAATCGGCGACGACCACGGCCAGCCCTTCATCGTGATGGAGTTCCTCGAAGGGCACACTCTGAAGCACCAGATCGCGGGACAACCCCTCGAGATGGAAACCATATTGTCGTTGGGAATCGAGATTGCCGACGCTCTGGACGCGGCCCATGCCAAAAGCATCGTTCATCGCGACATCAAGTCCGCGAACGTCTTCGTTACCGATCGCGGACACGCCAAGATTCTCGACTTCGGCCTGGCGAAAATCGGCTCCGTCATCATCCCGACCTCGGACGGATCCCGCACCATGAGCGAAGGCCATCTCACCAGCCCCGGCAGCACCCTGGGCACGGTGGCCTACATGTCGCCCGAACAAGCGCTGGGCAAGGAACTCGATGGCCGCACCGACCTCTTCTCCTTCGGAGTGGTTCTCTACGAAATGGTCACGCGGACGCTTCCCTTTCGCGGCGACACCACGGCCGCGGTTTTCAACGCCATTCTGAATAAGGCCCCCGAACCGGCCGTGCGCTTCAATCCGCAAGTTCCCGGCGAACTGGAGCGCATTGTTCACAAAGCGCTCGAAAAAGATCGGGAAGTCCGCTTTCAGAGCGCCGCCGAGTTGCGCGCTGACTTAAAGCGCCTCAGCAGGGACACGAGCTCGGGCAAGATCGATGCAATCATTCCGTCAGCCAAAGCTAAGTCTCGCTGGCTGTGGCCTGCGGCAATCGGTTCCTTGATCGTTATTCTCACTGCTGCTTTTGCCTGGCTAAGTTCGTCGCCGCCACCTCCCCGGATCCTTAGCACGACGCAACTCACTCGCGACGGCATCCCGAAGATTGGTATGGTCACGGATGGTTCCCGACTGTACGTTGACGAGAGTGGCGCAAACAATCAGGTTGTTCAGGTTTCTACCGGCGGGGGCGAGGTCTCTCCGATTGTCACGCCCTTTACCAACGCCTACGTGGAGGATATTTCCGCCGATCACACCAAGCTGCTCGTTGGCACTCAAGTGGGAACGGAACCCGTAGTCCCCCTCTGGAGTGTGCCGCTGCCTTCAGGCACCCCGCGCCGTTTGGGGGATGTGGCCGTGAATCGCTCCGGGGGCACATGGTCGCCCGATCAACAACATCTGGCTTTTACCCGTGGCTCTGATCTATATCTGGCGAACGCCGACGGCACTGATCCGCACAAACTGGTCACGGTTTCAGGATATCCTTGGTTCCCGCGTTTCTCCCCCGATGGGTCTCGCATTCGATTCTCGGTTTCTAACTCTAAATCCGAAAACTCTTTGTGGGAAATTCGCGCAGACGGCAGCGGGCTGCACACTCTGTTTCCAAGCGGAACCGGCCCCGCCGATGCGTGCTGTGGCAAATGGTCAACGGACGGTCGCTACTTCTTTTTCACCAGCTCCAGCAATTCAGTGCAAAATGTTTGGGCTATGCGTGAGCCCAGCGGATTGTTCCGGTGGCGTTCGCCGCGGCCCGTCCAGTTGACGTCGGGTCCATTGTCCTTCGATTCCTTGGTACCCAGCCTCGACGGCAAGAAGCTCTTTGTCGATGCCTCGCAAGGACGTGCCGAGCTTGTCCGTTACGATTCCAAGTCTAAACAATTCGTTCCGTTTCTCTCCGGAATCTCGGCCGGAGAACTGGATTATTCGCGGGAAGCCAAGTGGATCACCTATGTTTCCTATCCGGACGACACGCTTTGGCGAAGTCGTGCAGATGGCACCGATCGCCTTCAGCTAACCTATCCGCCTGTCGCGGCAGCACTGCCCCGATGGTCGCCCGACGGCACGCAGATCGCCTACTTGGATGTTCGGCCGGGTCAGACGTGGAAGATTTTCATTATTCCCTCGGAGGGCGGGTCCCCGCGCGAAGTTCTTTCTGAACCCAAGACCCAGACCGACCCCGTCTGGTCTCCCGACGGCCGCACACTCATCATCGGCCAGGACCCCGCTAGTACCGAATGTGTCATACGTGTCGTCAATCTGGCCACTCACGAGGTCTCAGTTATTCCTGGGTCGCAGGGCTTCTTCAGCCCACGCTGGTCGCCTGATGGCCGGTATTTGGCAGCGATGAATCCGCCGTCCACAAAACTTCTGCTCTATGATTTCAAAACCCAGAAGTGGTCGGACTGGACTAGCGAGCTGATTGGGTTCCCCAACTGGTCGCGCGATGGAACTTATCTGTACTACGACAGTACTTTCACCGACCATCCGACGTTTCGGCGGATCAAGGTAGGCGAAACTCGGTCGGAACTTGTTGCCGATCTGAAGGGCCTTGTCCGATACGTGGCTGCCCCCGCTTTCGGATGGAGCGCGCCTGCGCCAGACGGCTTCCCCATCGTCTCCCGCAATCTAAGCACGGATGAAATCTACGCTCTGGACGTGGAACTGCCGTAGTCGTCAGAGAGGAAAATGCTGACTGTGTCCGGGCGTAATGGTGCTCGGATCCGAAAGAGTGCGGCCATTTCACCGTGTCAGCGCGCCTTTCAGCGGCTTGCCAATCGGGCTATGAACCAGAAAGCCAACCACGCCAGAACGTTGTCAATTGTCGAAAACGCATTATAAGAGGGCGTCCCTTTAGGAGTAGGTTATGAGCGCAAGCATCATTCCCTACGAAAGGAACACCCTCCATGAATAGCGAAAAGTATATTGGGCTCGACGTTCATCAAGCAACCATCTCGGTGGCAGTATTGGATTCCACTGGCAAGTTAGTCATGGAATCCATCCTGGAAACAAAAGCCGCGACCATTCTGGAGTTCTTTGCGGGGTTGCGCGGAACTTTGTCGGTCACCTTCGAAGAAGGAACTTGGGCCGCGTGGCTGTACGATTTACTGAAGCCGCATGTGGCCAAGCTGGTGGTGTGCAATCCGCGAAAAAATGCTCTGCTCAAAGACGGAAACAAAAATGATCGTATCGACGCCCACAAGTTGGCCGAACTGTTGTACCTGAACAAGCTCAGCTCGGTCTACCATGGCGAGACGGGCGTGCGCATGCTGCGCGAGTTAGCCCGGAGCTACCTGACCCTGGTCAAAGATCTGACCCGAGTCATGTGTCGGTTGAAAGCGGTCTATCGCAGCTGGGCGATTCCCTGTGCCGGCCGGGACGTCTACTATACCCGTCATCGAGCCGAGTGGCTGGGCAAGATCAAGGAAGCCGGCGTCCGTCGCCGAGCCGAACGACTCTACCAGCAACTGGACATGCTGCAGTACTTGCGCCAGCAAGCGCGCCGCGAGCTGTTGGCGGAGAGTCGCAAGCATGCCATCACCGTCAAACTACGGCAGATTCCCTCACTGGGACCGATTCGCTCCGCCTTGGCGGTGGCGCTGATCCAGACCCCGCATCGTTTCCGCACTAAGCGACAGCTTTGGGCTTACAGCGGACTGGCTTTGGAAACCCGCACCAGTGCGGAATATTGCTATGTCAAAGGCGGACTGCGACGTTCTAAGAAACAGATCTCCATTCGCGGTCTGAACAAGGACCACAATCATGATCTGAAAGGCTTGTTCAAAGGTGCGGCCACCAGGGCCAGTGTACTGCCTGGCCCGTTCCAGGATTTCTACCAGAGATCACTGGTCAAAGGTATCAAGCCCACGATGGCGCGTCTCACGCTGGCGCGCAAGATTGCAGCCATCACGCTAACTCTATGGAAGAAGGGAGAAAACTTCGACGCTGACAAACTGAAATCGCAAGCCGCTTGAGCGTCTCACGGGAAGAGCCCTCCACCTCCGGTGATCTTTTTCTGGTGGTGGCCAGTTGGTTCTTGAGACGCTCGGGTTCGAGGGTGAGCATCCTTATCGCCTGTAGGCGCACAGTGCCTGTGGCACTGAGCCTCTGTGTTAACCCTATGCCCTCTCGGATAACCCGAAAAAGCACTAGGCCTCGAGTCGCAGATAGAACCATGGTTGACACCGTACAACCACCAGTGCTTGCCAGTTTCAGAAACCGATCGGCGTTGTCGCTACTAATGAACATGCAGCTGTTGAGATGGAGCAAAGCAAAATCCGAAACCACAGGGCAAGACACAAGACTCGAGCGTCACTCCTATCTGACAAGGGACTGGATGCCGCGAACCATAACCGCGCTTCCGGCGGAGGAAGAAGAATGTTCTTGACATCCCCTCTTATAGAACAGGCGATAGCCCAAGCTTGCGCCGTCCCTTCGCCCCCACCCAAGGGTCTGCCTGAGAGTAGCGACCCCATCGGACATCACGGTGTGCAAGGCCAAGTCTTGGCTATCACAACTGAGTGAATCACCTTAAACGGTTCGCGAGCCCTATGCATTGATTCTGCGATCGTGCTTTGACCTGCGCTCGGCTTTGGCGGGTCATCAAACGGTGATGTAGCAAACCAGATAGCTCTTGTGAATCGCGCGCTGAAAAGTCCCCTGTCAGGTCGGAACGTCGTGAAAAAACGGTGCTCCCGCCAGGATGCACCGGCCTCCTCGCTGCTAGGCCCTCAGAGCGAAGCGACGATTTTGCGGTATTCCCCTTCGGTAAAGGCTTTCATGGTTTGGGTGGTCACGTTGCCCATCGATCCCGTGGCCAGCATGAATTTCGCGCTCGCCTCATCGTTGGGAAATTCCGAGATCAACACTGCGTCGTACTTTCCCATGGTCAAGTACCAGGCGTGAATCTTTCCTCCCGCTCTCTCTGCAGCCTTCTTGGCAGCGTCGAGCCGCGCCGGGCTTTCCTTGATTTTTGCCGCTCCTTGCTGGGTGTAGCGGATCAGCGTAATGAAGTGCGACATACGGCGTTCCTCCTGATTCGAGACTGAGAACTCGACCGGTGTTTTCTTCTTGGCCTCGAAAACGGCCGCGATTGTACACCTAATTCTATTCGGCGACTCCAGGATCGATTTGGTTGTCGGTGCAGTGGTGATGTTCCGCCAGCAACGCTGATACCACCAACTGCACGGCTTTCATTGACTTGCCCTCGCATCCCGCCTACCATACCTCGACTCCATGATTGGCCAAACCATCTCTCACTACCGCATCGTTGAGAAGCTCGGTGGCGGCGGGATGGGGGTTGTGTACAAAGCCGAGGACACCCGGCTTCATCGCTTCGTTGCGTTGAAGTTTCTGCCTGATGAGGTGGCCCGCGATCCGCAGGCCCTCGGCCGTTTCCAACGAGAGGCCCAGGCCGCCTCCGCCCTCAATCATCCCAACATCTGCACCATCTATGACATCGGCGAGCAGGATGGCCAGGCTTTTATCGCCATGGAATTTCTGGATGGTCAGACGCTCAAGCACATGATAGGCAATCGTGCGATGGAGCTGGAGACACTGCTCTCACTGGCCATCGAGATAGCCGACGCACTCGACGCGGCTCACTCCCAGAACATCGTCCACCGCGACATCAAGCCTGCCAACATTTTCGTCACCAAGCGAGGGCATGGCAAGATTCTGGACTTTGGGCTGGCGAAGGTGACCGCAACTGGGGCGAAGACAGGGTCCGACGCGACGGAAACCGGGACAGCGGGGCCACACCTGACGAGTCCGGGTACGGCGCTGGGTACCGTGGCTTACATGTCGCCCGAGCAAGTGCGGGCCAAGGAATTGGACGTCCGAACTGACCTGTTTTCATTCGGAGCGGTGCTCTATGAGATGGCGACTGGGGCTTTACCGTTCCGGGGAGAAAGCTCGGGAGTCATCTTCCATGAAATTCTGGATCGTGATCCCGTTCCCGCAATCCGCCTGAACCCTGACCTTCCGCCAAAGCTGGAAGACATCATCAATAAGGCGTTGGAAAAGGATCGCGAATTACGCTATCAGGTTGCATCAGAGATGCGGGCCGACCTAAGGCGGCTGAAACGGGAAACGGAATCGCGGCACGGAGTGCCGGTTAGTTCGGGGTCAGTGGCGGTCGCTCAGGAAGCCGGCTCTTCCGCCGTACAGTTGTCGTCACCAGAGTCCAGCTCGAAGCCTGCGCTGGCTTCATCGCAGTCGTCGAGCTCGGTGCAGGCTGTTCAGGTTCGCGCAGCCACCGGCGGCAAGCTCTGGAAGATCCTTGTTCCGGTTGCGGTGGTCGTCGTCGTGGCCCTGATCGCAGGCGGCCTCTACTGGCGCTCGCCCAAGACCGCGGCGGTCACGGAGAGAGACACCATAGTGCTGGCAGACTTTGCCAATACGACGGGCGATCCTGTGTTTGATGATGCCTTGAAACAAGCGCTGGCCGTGGACCTGGGGCAGTCGCCGTTCATCAATATTCTTTCGGATCGCAAGGTGGGTGAAACGCTGCGACTCATGGGCCGCCAACCGAGCGACCGCATTACTCAGGAAATAGCTAGAGAACTCTGCGTGCGCACAGGAAGTAAGGCCCTTATCTTGGGGTCAATCTCGAACTTGGGCGGGCAGTACGTGATTGGCGTTGATGCCGTCGGTTGCAGCAGTGGGGATTCGCTGGCCAAGGAACAGGAAGAGGCAGCGAGCAAGCAGGAAGTGCTGAAAGCGCTGGGCAAGGCGGCCGCTAGCCTGCGGGGCAAACTAGGCGAATCGCTTGCCTCGATCCAGAAATTCGATGTGCCGGTGGAGGCAACGACAGCATCGCTGGAGGCGCTGAAAGCGTTCAGCATGGGCATCACCACCTTCCGCACTAAGGGCGACGCCGCGTCGATCCCGTTCCAAAAACGCGCCCTCGAACTCGACCCCAATTTCGCCGCAGCCCACGCCGCCCTGGGGGTTGCATACATGAATCTCGGACAGGCCAGTCTGGCCGCGGCCAGCATCGAAAAGGCCTACGCGCTGCGCGACAAGGTTAGCGAACGGGAGAAATACCGCATCTCTTCTCTGTACTACCAAAACGTCACAGGTGAATTAGAGCAGGCCAGCCAGGTTTATGAACTGTGGGCGAAGAGCTATCCGCTTGATTCGGTGCCGCCCGGCAACCTGGGGGACCTTTACAGCCAGCTTGGCCAGTACGAGAAGGCAGTGACCCAGGCGCAAGAAGCTCTGCATCTGGAGCCGAGCATAGTTGGTTACACCAACCTGGCAGCATATTACCTCGCCCTGGGCCGACTGGACGACGCCAGGAAAGGGATCGAACAGGCTCAGGCACGCAACCTGGACGGCGATTTCCTACACCAGGAGATTTACTACCTGTCTTTTCTCTTGAGTGACGTGGCTGAGATGACGCGGCAGGTGGCTTGGGCTGCGGGCAAGCCCGGGACGGAAGACCTTCTGCTCTCCTCACAATCTGACACCGAGGCATACTATGGGCGGTTGGGGAAAGCGCGGGACTTTTCCCGGCGTGCGGTGGATGCGGCCGTTCGTGCCAATGCCAAAGAGGCTGCCGCGCTGTGGCAGGTCAACGCTGCCATGCGGGAAGCTGAGTTCGGCAACAGCGCAACCGCGAAGCAGGATGCCGCGTCGGCGCTAGCGCTGGCCCCGGGTCGAGATGTGAAACTGTTCGCCGCTTTGGCGCTGGCGCGGAGCGGCGAAACCGCCCGCGCAAAGGCAATCGTAGAAGAGCTGGAAAAGAACTACCCATCGCAAACGGTACTGAAGGTTTATTGGCTGCCGACCATCAAGGCTGCGATGGAAGTGAATGCGAACAATTCCACGCAGGCTTTGGTGTTTCTGGAGGCTGCTGCGCCTTACGAATTGGGCCAGCCAGCGCAATTGCAACTGGGGACATTGTATCCCGCCTACACTCGAGGCCACGCCTATCTAGCCGCGCACAATGGCACCGCCGCGGCAGCCGAATTCCAAAAGTTCCTTGACCACCGCGGCATCGTGCTGAACTTCCCGCTGGGCGCTCTTGCACATCTCGGTCTCGCCCGCGCCTACGCCCTCTCCGGCGACACTGCCAAAGCCACGACCGCCTACAAAGATTTCCTCGAGCTCTGGAAAGACGCCGACCCCGACATCCCGATCCTGAAAGAAGCCAAGGCGGAGTACGCGAAGCTGCAGTAGGCTGAGAGAACCGGTAGTTGACGCTATCAGGCGATTACACGCAGAAGGGAAATACTGGATGTAGGTTTATCGGTCGTACATCTCGTAATGTGTGGCGCACGGCTCCAGTTCGAGCAGGAAATCCTTGTCGAAGTCGTAGTATTTCGCGACACTGATGTCTTCTCCGGAGAAGGCGCGAATTGCCACCTCGGATTCCCAGAACGTGACCATCAAAAAATGCGCGGTATCGCCCTCAATACGACGTAGCGCATAAGCGCCCTTATTGCCGGGAGTCGAACGGTAATCGGGGATAGCGACGGTTCGCATCAGGTTTAGGTACTCGTCGCTTTTGCTTGCGAGGGTCGCGCCATGCCAGATTCGGCTTATCATGTTGAGTCCTTCCGTGTCGTTGTTGTGTCCTAGCGGATGAAAACGGCAAAGCAGTCCATTGGATTCAATCATGCGCCAATTCGCATCTTCACGGAAAAAGATTCAGCGGGCTGCGAAACACATCAGTGATCTCAATGCTTGGCTCGGAGCTATCATCACGGACGATTTTTACCGTATCAACGTCGAGCAGGACGCGAAGCACATGGGTTGGCTGTCGCTCGACTTTGATCCTCTCGCATTTCCAACCGAGGACGCGGCAGTACTGATGGGCGACGCGCTCCATAATTTGCGGAGCGCTTTGGATATTCTTTGGCATGACGTTATCACTGAGTGCGGAGGGACTACGTCCAAGTTCACCCGATTTCTCATCCGCGATACCAGGGATGAACTTGTAGCCCCCTTGAAGAATGCTCTCAAAGAGCAGCAAATCATTCCCGAAGTCCATGACTTTCTTTTGGACACGGAGTGATGCGGAATCTCCTGATCGAAGCCCACTCCGGTGAACCAACGCCACGCCAGATGCATACGTAGCTCTTCCACCAGTTTCCTTTCGCTCGTGACCCCGTAGAGATAGCCGACCAGCAGCATGCGCAGCAGCAGTTCTGGGTCGATCCATGGCCTTCCTGCGTCGCTGTAGGCGTCCTTCAACTTGGCTCGTATAAATTCAAAGTTGACCTGTCTATCGATCAGGCGTAGCAGATGATTTTCAGGAACTTGATCTTCCAGGCGGAAGTAATAGAACAATGCTTCTAAGCGGGATTGGTGCCCCATCATGAGCGGCAGGCCTCCAAATGGAATGGTGAAGCTGCATCGAGACTCTGGCCTGCTTATAACCCGAACATTGCACCGCCACAAGCATCAACTGAGGGACTTTTTCAACATCTCTAACGACGTCGGTCGTGTCAAGGGACTTGGGGTTTCATTTTAGTAAGTCGGTGCATACTTTCCCCTCAGCGCAGACGCACTGGTTCCTTCGAGAGAGCAACGGTCTTTACTTCTCGATGATTTGTATCCAACCGCATGGCTCGGCCCGTTTTCTTCATCATTGTGGTGGCGTAGCCCACCAGACATCTCTTCGGTCACGCTCGATCATGATGTGTTGTGCAAACTCCCCTCCCATGGGGAGGCGGGCAGCCTATTCAGTTGACCCGGTCACTGCATTGCAGGACCACTGTTGAAATCAGGCATCCCCGCATGGGCTTTCCCCTTCTGCCGCAACCTTCCGCGGCGACAGAACTGTTCGTAATCAATCTGGTCACGCATCATGATCCACAGCCGGATACCCAGTTTGCGTGCCGCTGCGATCCTTGCCTTGCCCATTCCTTTCTGGATGAGCTTGCGCCGATAGAAGCGTTGCAACTCCGGGTCTTTCCGTACCGCATGCATCCCTGCTTCGGTCCACAGATAGCGCAGCAGGGAGTTGCCTTGCTTGGTCAGTTTTCCCAGTCGTTGTCGCTTCCCGCTGGTGTGCTCACACGGAATCATCCCGATGTAGCTGGCCACCTGGTTGGCGGTGTCGAAGCGACTCGGGTCACCGAGAAAAACATCGGTCGCCAAAGCCGTCACCGCACCTACGCCCGGATGGGTTAGCAGCCGGCGCGCCTGTAGCCTTTGTCGGGCCTGGGCTTCCACTTCTTTATCTAGTTCTTGGATTCGTTGCTGCAACTGTTCATACAAGCTCAGCAGTTCTGTCCGTCTCTGACTGGTGTAGGGTGGCAAGGGCAGTGCCTGCAGTGTGTTCTGCCCTGCCTGACTCCAGAGCGCGTGGCCTCGGCGCAGGGCGTGATTGAGGGCGATCGCCTGCAAGGTGTGCTGCAATCGTGCTCGCATCTTTACCCACTGATGTCGGTCCCGCAGCAAGGTTCGCAAGTCCCGCTCTTCGATCGAGGGCATCCAAATCTCCGGAAAGCGATCTTCGATGAGCAGTTCCAATATCAACCGTGCATCTCGCCGATCATGCTTCTGCTTCCGCGTTTCTTTCGCGCGGATCTTCGCCGGATGTCCCACACGGCATTGGATTCCCAACTCTTGCAGCAGTTCCAAGAACCACTGCATGGATCCCGTGGCTTCGATGCCCACCACCACCGGACCCTCCAAGGCCCCGTAAAACTCTCGCAGGGCGTTGCCTTCGTGGGAAAGTGCCCTCTCCACGAACTCCCCGGTTTCAGTGTCCACCATGGCTATGGTTTGTTGTCTTGCGTGCAGATCACAGCCTACAATTTTCATCTCGGCCTCCTTCGTCCCGAGCCTTTTTGGTTGGATACCGCAAAGTCTACTCGGTCCGTTGTGAGGCCGACGTCGTTATGACATCAGACACAGGCGATATCACTCAAATGCCCCGCTGCGGGCAGATGAGTGAAATCGGGATTTTTCGCCGACTACTGCAAAACGCGCAACTTGCCGAGCTACGCCCCTCTCCGTCAAATTGGGTTGGAGGAAACCAGCCCGCGAGCAACGCTTGTCCTCTGCCGCTGCTCACGGAACAGAAAGGCAAAGACTATTTGTAAGTGGCGGTTGTGCGGGCCAGTCCGTCGCGGTGCACGCTCATGTCCATCATCGAGCCGAATGCTGGTCCGTCCAGAGGGTTCGCCTTGAGCAGGCTCGTCAGTGCAGCGCTGACCTTATCCAACCCTTCTGCGTTTGCCGCGATGTAGAAAACGAAAAACGTGTTCGGATTCGTCGTGTGGATCGCCTCGGTGTCGACCTCCCACTCATGAATCGCGCCGTCAGCCAGCATCTTCTCCAGGAGTGGGGCGATCAAGGCCTTGGTCACCGTCTCCACCGCATCTCCCGGCACATCTTTCTTCAGGGTGTACGTCGCGGCATGTGTGTAGACTCCCTTCCACGACCCGGAATGCCAGTTGTAATACCGGCTAACTAAAACGTTGTCCCAGTGTTTCGTCGCCGTGCTCAACACGGGAGTAGTGGCCGAACCCGAACTGTAGGCCTGCTCCAGCACGTTGAGCACTCCCGCCAAGGACATCGCGGACCACCAACCATCGTGAGTGGCACCGTCCGGCTCGTGAACCAGGTTTATGTCATTCCCATAAGCCACGATCGTGCCACTGGCGAAGGCTTTTTCCATCAGCTTCTCGTCTGCGGCGTCGTACTTTGCCATCTCGCCCCACTGTCCCCGGGGAATATTCCAATAGCCGACGTACGTATACATCGGCGACTTCTCTTTCACCTCCATAGTTTGCGCGCTGGCTGGCGCGGACCCGATGGTGGCAGCAACGGCGAGCACTAAGAGGCTTCCAAGACCCAACCCCAGTTTCTGATTCATAGTTGTGATCCTCCGTTCTTACAACGGGACTTCGATTTGCTCTTATCGAGAGCCGTAAAGTGTACACCCAACGCAACTTTTGCGAATGTCGAGAACAGGCGTGGGTGTTGAAAAACTCTGCGGTTGGACCGATCTTTGTGCGGGCGGGTGTGGATACTGCCGAGTTCTTCTTCTTGTTTCTAGGCGGTGACAGCCAGCGGTGCTGTTGGCTGGCTGAGGAAGCGCACCAGTCGCTTGATGTTCTGCGCAGCCGCTGCCAGGAAGAACTGCTCGCGGACGAATTTCATCCGACGCAAGCGCAGGCGGCGCAGCCCGATCTGATGCTTCAGTTCAGCAAACAAAGCCTCGACTTTCTTTCGCTGTCGTTGTGCCGTGGAAAACTCCGGTGTGTTCGCCAACTCCCGTGCTCGTTGTCGCGCCGACTCATGGATGTGAATGGCGAGATATTTATATCGTCCAGTTGTGCATTGCGCTTTTTGGGAGCATGCTCCGCAGCGTTTGCCGCTGCCGATATAGGCATGGGCACGATTGCGAACGTTTAAGCCGACATAGTTCAGTTGCTCTCCTGCAGGACAACGGTAGCTGTTGCTCTCCGGTACATAGGTAAACCGCTCCGGGCCATAGCCGGGGTTGTTCTTTCTCAGAGCACTGTCTCGCGTGCGCATGTAAGGCGTGATGCCGCGATCCAGCAACCATTGCAGAAACTCCCCATTGCCATAGGTCGCATCCGCTGCTACCGACGCTGGCTCTCGACCTTGCCACTGCACAAAGCGGGTGATCATGTTTTGTGCCGCGACCGTCTCCTGCCGCCTCATCCCACCACGTTAAGGCCACGCCCGGATTCGCCAGCATGTTTCGCAATCGCCACCCCATCGCCAGCTCCGCGTCCGCCAAGTGCGCTACGATCTCGGCAATTGACCACTTTTCAGGTGCAGGGCGCCGGATCAACTCCTCGGGCGCGACATCGCGCAGACGCCGATCGAGCTGCGATGGGGTGGCTTGTTGGACACCGATGGGCTCCTCATCGCCAAGATAGCTTAGGACTCGAGTTCGGTATGCTTCGAATGTCTCTGCCATTGGTCCTCTCGGTAGACTGCGTTTGCGGCCGAACATCTCGTGGAGTAGACCGAGCCATCCTGGTTCGCAATCATACGGGTGTGATGACGTAACACAAACACCGCCACCTCACTGCGCTCCGCTACAACGCCGAGCTGTTTCAAAATGTTATCGTCCATGAACGATCCGTAGAAAAAGGTCGCCACCTTTCGGTCGCCCATCATGGCTCCTTAGATTTGGTCCAATGCAGTCTTAGTTTCCCCCGCTGCTGGAGGAGTCCAACCAGTTCTTGTTTCACCAACTGGATTACCTCCAGTACATGCGGTGCCGTGCCTGTAACCATTGTCGTGCCCGGTAGAATTCGTTTCACTTATCGACCTCGTGTAGAGTAGCTCGTTCGACTCCTGAAGGCGCCACGGAGCATGGATCTTGCGGTTTGGCCGAACTCGGCATGAGTTGTGGAGATAACGTGGTAACCGTCCCGGCGATGGCATCCTGAATCAGCACTCCATTGTGTTCCAATGTCGCCCCTGTCGCGCGATCAAGTTCGACTCTGGCCTTCTGGTAGATCGTCATGGCAGTGACCAAGTCCAGTTCGGCGACCGAAAGGTCGCGCTGTGCTGTCATGGTCTGGTAACTTGAGCCTGCTCCCAGGTCTTGCTCTTTTTTTGTGATCTCGAACGTACGCTCGGCCAAATCCCTTGCTTTTCGGGCTGAGTCAACTCTGGCGCCCGATTGTTCCAAAGCATACTGCGCGTTCCGCACTTCGATCCGAATTTGCTTAATCAACTGCTCGCGGCGCAGTTCGGCTTGGCGGTATTCGAGCTCGGAGCGGTACTGGTCGGCCTTGGCAACACGATTTCGAATTGGAATGTTGAGATTGAGCCCGATGTAGTAGTCCGGAGAAGAATTATTGAATGCGTTCCCCAGCGCCCCGGCGAAATTCGAGGGCACGCTGGAGGTGTTTGGAACCCCCGTCAGAGCCGGATTGTAAACCGGATTCAGAGACCCAGCCAATCCTGATCCTCCGTAGAATCCCACCAATGAGAGCGAGGGCAACAACGCGTTTGTCACGGCCTTGCGGCTGATCTGGCGGTTCACTAGATCGATGTCGGACTCTGCGAGTTCGGTGCGATCCCGCAGCGCCTGCGCGATAAGATCCTGAACGGCCTGACTTGCGACCGGCTGTGTCGATTCCAGACGGTCCGTGGGAACCACCGGCATAGCTTCCAGCACCGGATCGTCAAGCCTTCTGGTCAAAGCGTTCTTAATCAGCAATTCCTGCAATTGCAGCGTGGTTCGTGCGACGGTCAAATCCTGATCGCGCCTCGAGACTTCAGCTTCGGCGCGCGTCACATCCATCTCGGGAATGCTTTCCAGTTGGAGCTGTTTCTTTGCGTTGTCCAGCGACTGCTGCGCGAATGCCAAGGATTGTTCACTTACTTGCGCCTGTTCATAGGCATTGACCAAGTCCCAATAAATGTTCTCGATCTGCGTGACCGTGACGATCACTTGATCTTTGAAGGCGATCTCAGAAATCTTTTTGTTGTTATTTGCAATCCGGAGATAGCGAAGATTGGGGCCGAAGCCAAATCCTGCAAGCAATTGCTGCTGGAATGAAAACTGGTACATCGAAGTAAGCGCGGGAGACAGATTGTAGAAAGGGCTGTTGTTGGTTTGGCTGTTGTTGTTGAACTGTACTGAAATGCTGGTGCCAGTCGCAAAAGCCTGCGAATAACCAACATTGATTTGTCCGGTATTGAGCTGTAGCGAAGGCACGCCGAAAAGCTGAAGACTGGCCTGAGGACTGGTTTGATGCTCGGCGCCAACCGAAGCCGTAATCGCTGGATCGTACGATGCCACGGGAGTTCCTACACCCAAGGTTGATTGCACCAATCCTGACGCTCCCGCGCCCGCGCCGCCGGCGCCGCCGGTCGTGCCGCCAGCGCCCCCGCCAGGAGCGCCTGCGCCAAAGCCCCCAACTCCACCGCCAGGGGTCCCTTGCACAACGCCCGCATTCACACCGCGAAAAACTCCACCGGCCTTGGTGCGCAGTATGTCCGTGTTGGCGATCGGAAGATTATATCGGGCTATCGCCAGGTCGAGATTATTCTCAAGCGCCAGCCGGATCGCGTCTTTCAGCGACAAGTACAGCTTGTCATCGCGGATCAATTGGCCCAGCAGGGGAGAATTCGTCAGCCCCGGCTCAGGTACTTCATTCGGCAAATAAGCACTGAATGGATTGTGCGACTTCGGCATCTCAGAGGCTACGGATGCGCTTGTCTGCGCCGATGCTGTTGCAGCGAGAGTCATGAGGAACCACAGCAGCAGCCGTCTGAACTGTCCCGCGCGTATGGTCCTTCTCATTGCTTCACCGCCTCATACGGCTGAAGCTCCGGGTTCGAGGTGTCAACTCACCATCCAGCCGTCGCGGAGCTGAATCGTGCGCGAGCCATAAGCGGCATTCGCCTCCGCGTGCGTGACTTGCACGATCGTGGTGCCTTGCTGGTTTAGGGTGCGGAAAAGTTCCATGATTTCGTTTGCCTGCGAGGAGTGCAGGTTGCCTGTAGGTTCGTCGGCAAGCAATAGCGCAGGCCTGTGAATCACCGCTCGCGCGATCCCAACTAGCTGCTGTTGTCCGCCAGAAAGCTGGCTGGGATAGAGATCCTTTTTTGCGACGATCTGAAAACGATCGAGTGTGTCCGCCACCAGGCTCTGCCGCTGGCTGTTCGGAACATCTTTGTAGGAGAGCGGCAGTTCGATGTTTTCGCACACCGTCAGGTCATCGAGAAGGTGGTAGCTCTGGAACACCATGCCGATGTTGCGTTTGGCCAACTCGCTCCGCTGCTTGCGCTTCATCTCATGGACAGCTTGCGCCCGGAACCAGTACTCGCCCTGCCAGCTGTCATCGAGCAGCGCTAGGGACACTCTGAATAAGCGCTCATTCTAGGGTCGACTAACAACAGTGTTCAGGAAACCGCGCTGCCGGTTCGGGTCTCGGATGCTGGAACTGGTCAGTACTGGCATTGCAACCGCGCCTACGGGGCAAAGCCGGACGAGCCTACGCTACGGCGAGCAGTTTTCTGCGGCTCACAAACAGATTCACCAGCGCACAGGTAACGAACAGCCGGTGCGCGTTCTTCTTCAGCCCGCGATAGCGTACTTTCACGAATCCGAACTTCAGCTTCATCACTTGAAACACGTGCTCCACCCTCGCCCGCACCTTTGACTTCGTCCGGTTCTTCGCCCACGCCACTTCATCCACGATCTGACCCTTGTAGCGACAGCGCCGCTGGGTGAAATCCCGTGCTCGTGGCGCGCACTCGCGGATCACCTCGGTTTGGCCCTGATACGCTCCGTCGCCCCACACCCGCGTTTCTTCGCCATGCAGCAGGTCCGGCAACATGGCCACATCGGAAACATTGGCTGCCGTCGCCACCGCCGTATGGATGATCTTGGTCTTGCTGTCGACGGCCACGTGCGCTTTCATCCCGAAGTACCAGTTCTTCCCCTTCTTCGCCTGGTGCATCTCTGGGTCCCGGCTCTGCTCGCGGTTTTTGGTCGAGGAAGGTGCGTGAATCAGGGTCGCGTCCACAATCGTGCCCGTCGTGATCCGCACGCCCTTGGCTTGCAAATGCAGGTTCACAGTCCCCAGAATCTCTTCCCCCAGATGGTTCTCTTCCAGCAGATGCCGGAACTTGCACACCGTCGTCTCATCCGGCACCGGCTCGGCTCCCAAATCAATGCCCACGAACTGCCGCAGGGTCGCCGAGTCGTACAAAGCCTCTTCCACCGCCGGGTCCGCCAGATTGAACCACTGCTGCAGAAAATAAATCCGCAGCATCTTTTCCAGTTCTTTCGGTCGTCGCCCGTTGCCCGGCTTGGGATAGTGCGGCTCGATCAGCGCACACAGTTTCCTCCACGGTACCACCTGCTCCATCTCTTCCAAGAACATTGCCCGCCGAGTCTTCTTCGTGTACCGCTCAAATCCCGTCATCATCGCCAGTGTCCTCTGCTTGCCGAACGAGTTCATGCTGGCACGACTTTATCTATACTCCCTGTGGAAAGGGAGGACTTAATCAGAGTCTCCCTAGCACATTTAATAAAGAAGACTTTCCCGCCCCGGACGGCCCCATGATGGTGGTGAACTCGCCTTCGCGAATCTCCAGACTGATGCGGCGAAGCACCCAAGTTTGCCCGGCGGGAGTTTCATAACTGCGCTCTAGATTGCATAGACGAATCATGCATGCACATCCGCCATCAGCTTTCTCAGTTCCTCTTCCGCCACCACCTTGCCGTCGAACAAATGGATTTCGCGCTGTGCGTGTTTGGCAAAGCGCACATCGTGCGTCACCATGCAGATGGTCGCGCCCTCGCGGTGCAGGTTCTGCAGCAACTCCATCACCGCTTCACCATTGTGAGAGTCGAGATTTCCGGTGGGTTCGTCGGCGAGCAGGATGGAAGGCTTCCCGCCCAGCGCGCGCGCCACGGCGACGCGCTGTTGCTGCCCTCCGGAGAGCTGAGAAGGATAGTGGCGCACGCGGTGCGCCATGCCTACGCGTTCCAGCGACTCCATCACTCGCTTTTTGCGATCGGCGGCGGGCATTTTCTGGCGGTAGGTGAGCGGCAACTCCACGTTTTCGTAAATTGTGAGATCGCCAATCAGATTGAAACTCTGAAAGATAAAGCCAATTTCCTGATTGCGAATGCGCGACCGGTCCGCGAAGTCGAGGCTCTCGACGGGTTGGCCATTCAGCTGATATTTGCCTGCCGTCGGAGTATCGAGCAAACCGAGAATCGAGAGCAGCGTGGATTTGCCGCAGCCCGAAGGCCCCGACATGGCAACGTATTCCCCTTTGCGAATGGACAAATGCACTCCGGAGAGCGCGTGCGTTTCGACTTCATCGGTGTAGAAGATTTTCTTCAGATCTTCGACTTGAAGTAGCGGTTGTCCTGCGTCGGTCATGATGTCTGCCTCGATTGCTTCGATTAATTAAGCCGGACGCGATCGGTGTTATCCCAGCGCGACATGTCGGACAAGATGACGGCGTCGCCTTCGCGCAAGCCTTCGATGATCTGGATCGAATTCACCGAGGCTCGCCCAACCTTTACTGGCACGCGCAAGGCTCCCTGCCCGCCAGGGCTGAGTTTGAACAAGCTGATGGTGCTGTTCTCCTGCCCGAACGCCGGCCGGCCTACATAGAGCACGTTGTCCATCCGCTCCAGGTCGATGGTTCCATCCACGCTCAGTTCAGGCCGCGCGCCCTTGGGAAGTTCCCCGGTGAGTTTTACGTCGACCGTCACCGTTCCGTTTTGTACTCCCGGATCGACACGCATCACTGTGCCGGCAATCAAACCGTTGTGAGTATCGATCGACGCAAGTTCACCAATCTGCACGTCGCGCGCTTGGGTCTCAGCGACCTTCAGAGTAGCCATCAAATGCTCGGGCTCCACCACCTTTGCCAGCATGGTTCCAGGCAGCACGTGCTGGCCGACCTGGAGCGGGAGATCCACCAGCACGCCATCAATTCCCGCTCGCACTTTCAACGCGTCCAACTGCTCTTGTTTGAGCTGCGCCAATGTCCGCATCTCGTCGACTTTGGCTTGCTCTTGCGCCATCTGCGATTCGATCGCTCGCTGATTGGCGGCGAGCCGCTGCGTTTCAAGGTCGTTTCTCGTGGTGAACTCGTCCGCCTTGCCCCTGGAAGACTTGTAGGCCAAGCCTGAGATGACGCCTAATTCGTACAGCGCCTTGTCAGTGTCGGCCTGCCGTTGTGCC
Source organism: uncultured Acidobacteriota bacterium (assembly GCA_963696025.1). Taxonomy (GTDB): domain Bacteria; phylum Acidobacteriota; class Terriglobia; order Terriglobales; family Acidobacteriaceae; genus JABCYV01. The sequence goes on along the minus strand of CAVOII010000004.1, from coordinate 748,411 downwards.
TGTGCGTCGTCTGCGTGCACGGTGGCGGCGCCGGCTTTCTGGTTCATCAGATCGCTTTCCAGCTTCACTCGAAGGTTCTGGTATTCGGCTTCGGCGGCCTTCAATTGAAGCTGCGCGTCAACCGCGGCTTGTTCCGTCTGAGGGTTTGTCATCTGCAGCAAGATCGTGTCGGCTTTGATCTGCGAGCCCGGCAACATAAGAATGCGAACGACAGTGGCCTCGGTCTCCGCCGGTATCTGACGTACCGCCTCCTGGGTGGGCACCAGCGTCCCCAACCCCCGCACCTGGCGCAGCATCGGACCGCGCTTGACCGTGTCGGTCCACACGGTTCCGCGCTCAACCGTAGGTGCCGCCGGCTTTAGGCGTGAAACTCCAACTGAGACTGCGGCCACGCCTGAGATTACCGCCGCCAAGATAAACAGCTGGCGGCGACGTTTCTGGGTCTTGAACTCGGGCCGGGCGATGTCCATTCGATTGCGTCTCTATTTTGATGTTAGCTAACTGACGAATTATAATATCACAGACCTGTTTGCTTGCAGAGTCCGCCAATCCTGCTGTTTCAACTCTCGCGCAAGGCGACGATCGGGTTCACCCTGGCCGCGCGCCGCGCCGGTATGTAGCTCGCCAAAAGTACAACCACCATCAGGATCAATGGCACAGCGATAAACACTTCCGGATCAATAGGCCGAACTCCGTACAGTAAACTGGAAATCAGCGGGGCCATGATCCCCGATAAGATCAGACCGACCCCCAGTCCGATGCCGGCCAGACCCGCACCCCGGCTCACAATCATTTTCCCAATGGTCGAGGGCATCGCTCCCAGCGCCATGCGCACTCCAATCTCGTGCGCCCGCTGACCTACTATGTAGGCCAACAGACCGTAAATTCCCACTGACGCCAACAGAAGCGCCACCACGGCAAATACTCCCACCAACTCCGCGGAGAAGCGGCGCGAAGCCAGAGAACCGTCAATGACCTCATTCATAGTACGTACGTTGAATATCGGCAGATCTGGATCGACTGCCTGTATCGCACGACGTATCTGCGGCTCCAGGCTGGTGGCGGACAAAGACGTCTGGACGGTCACGCTCAAAGTCCCGACTCTTGGAGACTGGTAGATCGGGGAGTAGATGTGGGGGCTTCCGGATTGATCGAGACCATCGTTCTTGATGTCCGCGATCACTCCAACTACGGTCGACCACGGCGGGTTGGCGGCTGCGCCCCTAATGCTCAAACGGCGGCCAATGGGATCGCGGTCCGGCCAGAAAGTACGAGCCGTAGTTTCATCGACGATGACCACTGGTTGTTTGCCGGGCTCATCGTCTTCCGCGAAATAACGTCCGCGTATCAACGGAGCCTGCAACACCTTGAAATACTCAGGAGTCACACTGGTGATTTCAGAAAACAGACCTTTGCCAGATTCGTCCGGACGGTCCTCAATATTGACGAGGCGCCGCCGCGCCAAGTGGGTGACCGGTAAATCAGTGGTCATGGAAGCGAGGCCAACTCCGGGGATAGCGCGCACGCGGCGCACCGCCTCCCGCACGAAAGAGTTCAAAATTTCGGGCTTGGCGTAGCGATCCATATCAGGATTGTTAGGAAACGGCAGCCAGAGATTGGCAGCAACAATTCTTGATGGATTGAACCCGGGATTTTCCTGGAGCAGTCCCCAAAACGTGCGCAACAGCAGACCCGCTCCCACCATCAGCACCACCGCCAGGGCAGATTCTGATGCGATCAGCAGACCGCGCAACCGGTTGGTTTTACCACTGGTGCCCGAGCCTCGGGCTCCTTCCCGGATGGCTACTGCAATTTCGGCCTTCGAAGATTGCAGGGCCGGAACCAATCCGAACCCCAGCCCGGCAAGCAGGGAAACCAGCAAGGCGAAAGACAGCACTGTCCAGTCCACCTGCACCTCGGCCAGCCGCGGAATTCGCGCGGGTAGAAACTGCACAAAATGCAACGCCGCCATGGCCGTCAGCACCCCGACAACACCGGAAAGCAGAGACAGAATCATTGATTCGGTGAGTAACTGCCGAATCATGCGGGTGCGGCTTGCTCCCATGGCCAGCCGCACCGCCATCTCCCGTTGTCTTCCGGAAGCCCGGGCCAGGAGCAGATTCGCAACGTTGACCGAGGCCAGTAGAATGATCAGCACCACCGCGCCCATCAGCACCAACAACATGGGCCGGACGTTGCCCACCAACGACTCCTGCAACGGCTCTACCTCAATCGACCAGCCCGACCCCGCCGGATAGTCGGTGGCGTATTCCGCCCGTAGCTGGGACGCGAACGCGTCCAACCTGGATTGCGCCTGTTCCCGGCTGATTCCAGGCTTCAAAAGTCCGATCGCTCCGGGCAAGAACCGCCGGCTGCGATCAGGAGGTTTCGGGAAAGGATCGGCTTTGAATCCCGCTGTCACCCATATTTCGACATCCGTGGCAACCGTGCTGCCCGGATGGCGGAATCCGGGCGGAAGAACGCCGACAATCATATAGGGATCATTGTCGAGTTGCACCTTTCTGCCCAGAATTCCGGGATCTCTGCCGAACCCTCTGGCCCACAGGCTATCGCTGATCACGACCGCTTCGGCGAAACCCTGCGCCTCGTCACCCGGGCCAAACACCCGCCCGATGTGCGCTGAGGTGCCGAGCATGGAGAAATAGTTAGGACTGACGGCCAGCGCTTCGAGACGTTGCGGACGCTCTGCGCCGGTCAAATTAGTGTCGGTTGGGAAGGTAACGGTCACCTGCTCAAAGACGCCCGCCCTTGTTCTGAGATCGTCCAGTTCGGGAACGGAGAGTCCAATATCCTGCGCCCCCACCCCCCTATTGTTGGCCACGATCTTCACCAACCGGTCCGGGTGCGAAAAAGGAAGCGAACGCAACAAAACCGCGTTCACGATGCTAAAAATCGCCGTGTTCGCGCCCACGCCCAAAGCCAGGGAAAGCATCGCTACGATGGTAAAACCGGGACTCTTCCAAAGCACCCGCAGTCCATACCGCATATCCTGCAATAACGTGGTCATCAAAACCCCCTCGACTGTTTAACGTGGGCGAATCCCATCAGTTTTGAAGCGCCTGACGAGCATCGCGTTGAAAATTCATCTTGTTCATCAAGTCTCCGAACCGTGGATCATCGCGAAGCGGGTCCATCACCGGATCAATCTTGCTGCTTCAACTCGATTGCAAACTTGTTTTTAATATTAGCTAACTGACGAATTATAATATCACAGACCTGTTTGCTTGCAGAGTCGGCCAATCCTGCTGTTTCAACTCTCCCGCAAGGCGACGATCGGGTTCACCCTGGCCGCGCGCCGCGCCGGTATGTAGCTCGCCAAAAGTACAACCACCATGAGGATCAACGGCACAGCGATAAACACTTCCGGATCAATAGGTCGAACTCCGTACAGCAAACTGGAAATCAGCGGGGCCATGATCCCCGACAAGATCAGACCGACCCCCAGTCCGATGCCGGCCAGACCCGCACCCCGGCTCACAATCATTTTCCCAATGGTCGAGGGCATTGCTCCCAGCGCCATGCGCACTCCAATCTCGTGCGCCCGCTGACCTACCATGTAGGCCAACAGACCGTAAATTCCCACTGACGCCAACAGAAGCGCCACCACGGCAAATACTCCCACCAACTCCGCGGAGAAGCGGCGCGAAGCCAGAGAACCGTCAATGACCTCATTCATAGTACGTACGTTGAATATCGGCAGATCTGGATCGACTGCCTGTATCGCACGACGTATCTGCGGCTCCAGGCTGGTGGCGGACAAAGAGGTCCGGACCGTCACGCTTAAAGACAAAGACCTGGGTCCTGGAAACTGGTAGATCGGTCGGTAGAAGTGGGGAACTCCGGATTGGTCGAGGCCATCACTCTTGATGTCCTTGATCACGCCAACCACGGTGCACCACGGCGGGTTGGCTGCGCCCCTAATGCTCCTCATGCTCAAACGGCGGCCAATGGGATCGCGGTCCGGCCAGTAGGTACGAGCTGTGCTTTCATCGACGATTGCCACCGGCTGTTTGCCGGTATCATCGTCTCCGGTGAAGTAACGTCCGCGTACTAACGAAGCCTGTAACACCTTGAAATACTCAGGAGTCACACTGGTGATTTCAGAAAACAGACCTTTGCCAGATTCGTCCGGACGGTCCTCAATATTGACGGGCCGTCGCCGCGACAAGTGGGTGACTGGTAAATCAGTGGTCATGGAAGCGAGATCAACTCCCGGGATGGCACTCACGCGGCGCAAAGCCTCCCGCACGAAAGAGTTAAAAATTTCGGGCTTGGCGTAGCGATCCATATCAGGATTGTTGGGTACTGGAAGGTAGAGATTGGCGGCAACAATTCTTGATGGATTGAAACCAGGATTTTCCTGAAGCAGTCCCCAAAATGTCCGCAACAGCAGACCCGCTCCCACCATCAGCACTACCGCCAAGGCCGATTCTGATGCGATCAGCAGACCGCGCAAACGGTTGCTTTTACCACTGGTGCCCGAGCCTCGGGCTCCTTCCCGGATGGCCACAGCAATTTCGGCTTTCGAGGATTGCAGGGCCGGAACCAAACCGAACCCCAGCCCGGCAAGCAGGGAAATCAGCAAGGCGAAAGCCAGCACTGTCCAGTCCACCTGCACCTCGGCCAGCCGGGGAATTCGGGCGGGTAGAAACTGTACAAAATGCAAAGCGGCAATTGCGGTCAGGACACCGACCACGCCAGACACCAGAGACAGTATCATCGACTCGGTCAGCAACTGCCGAATCATCCGCGCACGGCTTGCTCCCATTGCCAGCCGTACGGCCATCTCTCGTTGTCTCCCGGAAGCCCGGGCCAGGAGCAGATTCGCAACGTTGACCGAGGCCAGTAGAATGATCAGCACCACCGCGCCCATCAGCACCAACAACATGGGCCGGACATTGCCGACGAGCGATTCCTGCAAGGGCTCAGCCTCAATCGACCAGTCCGACCCCGCCGGATAGTTGGTGGCGTATTCCGCCCGCAGCTGGGACGCGAACGTATCTAACCGCGCTTGCGCCTGCTCCAGGCTGATTCCAGGCTTCAAAAGTCCGATCGCTCCGGGCAACACCCGCAGGCTACGATCAGGTTTCGGGTAGGGATCGGCCCTGAATCCACATGTCACCCATATTTCGACATCCGTTGCAACCGTTCTGCCTGGATGGCGGAATCCGGGCGGGAGAACGCCGACAATGGTGTAGGGATCATTGTCGAGTTGCAGCTTTCGGCCCAGAATTCCGGGATCTCTGCCGAACCCTCTGGCCCACAGACTATCGCTGATCACGACCGCTTCGGCGAAACCCTGCGCCTCGTCACCCGGGCCAAACACCCGCCCGATGTGCGCGGAGGTGCCGAGCATGGAGAAATAGTTAGGACTCACCTCCAGCAGTTCGAGATGTTGCGGACGCTCTCCGCCGGTCAAGTTTGTAGGGCCACCTTGGGTAGCAGTCACCTGGTCAAAGACGCCCGCCCTTGTTCTGAGATCGTCCAGTTCGGGAACGGAGAGTCCAATATCCTGCGCCCCCACTCCCCGATTGTTGGCCACGATCTTCACCAAACGCTCCGGATGAGAGAAAGGAAGCGAACGCAACAAAACCGCATTCACGATGCTAAAAATCGCGGTGTTTGCGCCCACGCCCAAAGCCAGGGAAAGCACCGCTACGATGGTAAAACCGGGACTCTTCCAAAGCACCCGCAGGCCGTACCGCATATCCTGAAATAATGTGGTCATCAAAATCCCTTCCACCAGGCTCGTATGCACGCGATGCCACTGAATCCAACCAGTTGCGATTTGCTTCGATCAAACCATCGCCAGGGCGTCAGAATCGTGTCGTAGGCCGGCACGTTTGCGCATCTCCAATTAGGCGCAGCTTATTCGGGAAAGGTAGCTAGATGATGTTTGACCGCCGCATGCATAAGTTGTTATAATACGCTTATTGGCTAAGTGTCTATATGATCGCTGATCTCACACTTCGAGCCTCGTCCGTTGCGCAGGGCCTTCCCATCTATAAGCGCAGTGAGGTGGCGGTGTTTGTGTTACGTCATCACACCCGTATGATTGCGAACCAGGATGGCTCGGTCTACTCCACGAGATGTTCGGCCGCAAACGCAGTCTACCGAGAGGACCAATGGCAGAGACGTTCGAAGCATACCGAACTCGAGTCCTAAGCTATCTTGGCGATGAGGAGCCCATCGGTGTCCAACAAGCCACCCCATCGCAGCTCGATCGGCGTCTGCGCGATGTCGCGCCCGAGGAGTTGATCCGGCGCCCTGCACCTGAAAAGTGGTCAATTGCCGAGATCGTAGCGCACTTGGCGGACGCGGAGCTGGCGATGGGGTGGCGATTGCGAAACATGCTGGCGAATCCGGGCGTGGCCTTAACGTGGTGGGATGAGGCGGCATGGGCGGAGCGCTTGGGTTACGCGCAGCAAGATGCGAGCCTTTCGGCAGGGGTCTTTCGGGCGCTGCGCGAGAGCAACCTGCGACTGTTGGAGTCAGTCCCGCGCGCACGGTGGGTGGAGTGCTATGGGGTCCACGAGGTACGCGGACGGCAAACGGTCGAGGAGTTCGTCCGCTTTGAAGCGGCACACGACTTGAACCATCTTCGGCAGATCGACCGCATCTTGGGTGGGTGTATGTAGTGGTAGCCGTTTGGCTGCCAACGCCTCGGCGCGCGCACTCAGTCGGTTGTGGCGTTGAAAATGGGAATAAAAGAGCGTGAACGACGGTGAGGAGGCGGAGGTGGATGTCTTTTTATCTCCAGTAATTATACGCAAGAAGTCTGCTGGCGGATGATAACGAGATACGCCATGCGAGCTCTATAAATATTGGCGCGCGCTCTTTGAACACGCATAACAATTTCATTTTAAAATAAGTTCACGAATCAATTCAGTGCCCAGAACTTTTCTGTATTCATTCCGGACCACTCTGGCCTTGTTCTGAAACTCGGTGCTACCGATTACTTTCTTGGCCACTGCTTCTAGCTCGATGCCTTTATCTAAAGCCGCCATGTTTTTATAAGTGATCCAGAGAATTATATTGGGCTGATCCGGTGATTTTGGAGTGAGCCTGAAGACCTTGTAATCGATGATTAGCCCAGCTTTCTTCATGGCTTCCATGGTCGGCTTCCATGTCGAATTTAGCCAATCGATGTACTCTTCAAAATGCCCGTACTCAACTCCTATGTAGTCCTCCTCAGTGACCGGGCCCTCAGTATACGCACGCTCATCATCTTGCTCGGCACGTGCATTAAGCGAAAGTGAGGAAGCTGCGAGACACATGGATAAGATAATAGTCTTAATCATTTTCTCTCCTGTTGTGATATATCTCTACTCGGCTAACACCCGGATTAATCTGACCTGTCCCGAGTGCTCCGAAGTCGACATTAGCATGGAGGTTAACCATTGGTTCAGTGGCACTCACAAAATACACTCTGCGCCCCGGCTGCAGCCGTTACGATTACCGCCACTAACGAGGAGACCAGAATGCGACCCCCCAGATTCATGCGTAGAAAGCTGCAGCGTATTGAAGTTGCCAATCTTCTTCCCCTCTTATTTCTTGGCGGTCGGCGGCAACACACCGTTCAAGCGCAGATACATTGCAGCTTCGGCATAGTGGTCGGCCCAAGTACCTGCGAGGATCATGCTGGCCCATGCACGGGAACCCTGGCGCCCGGGGAAGATTTCCGTGGTCTCGGCTAGTCTTGAGTCGTCCATTTTCGCCAGCGCGTCGGAACAGAAATCGAAGGAGGCTTTGAGCGCGGCCACGAGCTTGTCTTTCGAGTCCGTCTCTTTCACCTCGTCGACCTTGGGAGCGGGGACAGCAGCGGCCTTGCTGCATAGCAGATCATTTGTTTCGGCTATGTGGACGACGAGATGGCCGAATGTCATCTGGTCGGCGGTGGGTTTGTAGTTGAATTTCTCGGCGGGCATGGCCTCGACGGCTGCGACGGTGTTTTTCCGCCGGCCGGGCAGGATGTCTCGTAGGGCGGAGCTGACCGGGTCCTTCGTTGGCGCGGGCGTTGTTTGTGCAGCCGCCGACGCTGCGAGTAACAGCAAGGCAGGGATCACAAGAGTTGTCTTCATTTTGTCCTCATCTTTTTTTGGTGAATCGGGCGGACTGCCGCAGCCGCAATTTCCCAGACATCAGCCTTCAGGCTTTACAACCATTCGAACGCGTGTCAATACTCGATTTCATTCGCTTCTTCTCCTCTTGTATGCCCTGTCGGCCACAGCGTCATCGCAACGCCAATACGTTCTTGGCGATGCCCCCTCCTTACGGAACATATGCCGCGAAGAACCGGTGTTTGCAGGAAAAGTGACATGCGGTGTCCGAAACGAGACAAGCGGTCAGAGTTGGCCGTCAAGTACTGTTGCCACGGATCCGTTCACAGGGCAATACCGGAATTCAAACGTGGCAGCGGTGTCCAGCACAAACGTCTGGGCGGTTAGCGGCCAAAGACTTTGTACCTTCCTTTTCAAACGCTTCGTTGAACATTGGGATGGCAGCACGTGGAGTCTTGAGCTCCTTACCCTTCTCCCCGATCAACCTAGACAAAGGCCCTTCTGCAGCTGCGATCGTTGTGGAGTTGCCGCGTTTTGCCAGCAACTGCCCGATTGCCAGCTCGCAAACCTGGCCCCGGTGGACCGGTGAAATTGCTTTGCCGAGAGAACTTGGCGCTCTCGACGGCCCTGTCCTCAGTGATGTCTCCTTCGAAGGTTCAGCTATAATCCGTGCCGGAGGGGTCGACACACCCCTTGCTGCAGGCCACACCAGATATGGGACGGACGAGATGGATTTTGATCCTGTGTGCGTGGACGATTGTAGGACTGTTGTTTGCCGTGCGCAGGATCGTGCTGGTGAAGGTACAGGGTATCCACGTCAGCTGGGTAATCGTGGGTGCGCTCGAACTTGTCTACTGGTACGTATGGGCGGCGTACACACCGCTTGTGATTGGTCTGGCCAAACGGTTCCCGTTGACGGGGCCGAGGTTTGTACCTCATGTGGCGATCCACGCAATCACGTCGCTCATGATGGCTCCCCTGGGATCTGTCACCGAATACTTTCTGGGCCGTGGACTTCTGCGGTCAGTTTTTCGCACAACTGATCCTAGTGTGCTGCGCCTTCTCCCGCCGTTCGCAGTCAGTGTTCTATCTATGAGCTTTACTGGCATGCTTACGTACTGGTTAGTTGTGGGACTGTATCAGTCGATCCACTTTTACCAGGCCGCTATGGAGCGCCAGACTATAGCGGCGCAACTGGAGACGCAGCTCTCCCATGCCGAACTTGAGAACCTTAAGAGCCAGTTACATCCGCACTTTTTGTTCAACAGCCTTCACACCATTGGAGTCCTGATGCAGGAAGACGTCGATGCTGCGAGCCGTCTGCTGGTCTGCCTCGGCGACTTGCTGCGCATGGCCCTCGAACGGCGGGAGAACGAGATCACCTTGCAGAGCGAGCTCGAGTTCGTCGGCAAGTATCTGGAGATCGAACAGACACGCTTTCATGATCGGTTGAAAGTTCACATGGACGTGCCACCTGACCTTCTCGCAGTCTATGTACCAAGCCTGGCGCTTCAGCCACTGGTTGAGAATGCCATCAAGCACGGCATCAGCGTCGATTCCGCCGCAGGCCGGCTAGAGATCGCTGCGCAACGCCACAACGGCAGAGTTCGGCTCTGCATCCGCGATGATGGCCCGGGTCCGGCACCGGGATCGCGCCTGCGATTCGGCGTCGGACTCACCAATGTCCAGTCACGCTTGAAACAGCTCTACGGGGACGAGTCGTCGCTGGAACTTACCGGGGGCGACGGTCGAGGCTGTGAGGCCATCATCACCATTCCACTGCGGAGTTCTCATGAAGACGCGAGTCCTCATCGTCGATGACGAACCGATCGCCCGGCGCGGTATCCGTCGCTATCTGGCCGAACACAACGGCATTGAAGTTGTAGGCGAGGCGGCGAACGGAATAAGTGCGGTGGAGCAGATCAATGAACTTCATCCCGACATCGTTTTTCTCGATGTGCTGATGCCTGATCTGGATGGTTTTGGAGTCATCGAAAATGTGGAGCCATCGACCGGCCCCGCTCCCGTATATATCTTCGTCACGGCTCACGATGCGCACGCCATTCGTGCATTCGAAGTGCACGCTGTTGACTATCTCTTGAAACCGTATGATAAAGAGCGATTTGCCAAGGCACTGGTTCACGCACGCCAGGTCCTCGAACAAGGCAGGAAAGCAAATCGAGGTCTCGAACCACTGCTCCAATCCCTCCGTAGTCTCCGCCCGTTGGAACGCTTTGTGGTGAAGGACAAGAAGCGGATTTTCTTTGTTCCCGTTTCCCACGTTTTGTGGATCGAAGCCACGGGAAACTATGCCTGCATACACACCGCCAGCGACAGTCACCTGTTGCGGGAAACCCTGGCACACCTGGAAGAGAAGCTGGCGCCACACCACTTCATCCGCGTGCGGAAATCGGCCATCGTGAACGGTGCCAGCATTGGCGAGATTCGTCCGATGTTCGATGGGGTTTACGACATCGTACTGGCAGAAGGAACAGTGGTCACGTCGAGCCGCAGATACGCTCACAAGTTACGGGCGCTGCTGGAATCCTAATCTTGGCAACTGGGATGTAAATTGGCGCGCCGGCGTGGAATGCCAGCGGCGAAAATGAGTTCAGGACCGCGCAGCAACTAAACACCCAACATCAGCGGTTGTTAGAAGGCTGGCCGCCCACATGCCATATCGAGATTCCTGGCCGCGGCGACGTGCTTTTCTGCCATGCCACACCGCGCAACGACACCGAAACCTTTACCCGCCTCACGCCCGATGACCGCCTCTTGCCCATCTTCGAAGGACTCGGCGTCTCCGTGGTCGTCTGCGGCCATCCCACCCGCCCGAAGTCGCGGCGGGTGAGGCTATTGCGTTGCTCGCTTCGGGTCCGGCATGAAAAGAAGCTCGCGCACCTCGCCCGACCGCACGGGGGAACTGGGGACGGGGGGGAACTGGGGACGGGGGGGAACTGGGGACGGGGGGGAACTGGGGACGGGGGGGAACTAGGGACGGGGGGAACTGGGGACAGACGGGACGTTTCCTTTTTTCGTGACGGGAAATTGGGGAACGTTCCGTCTGTCCCCGATTTCCCGATTTCCCCGAAGAAACTCAGTGCACTCCCTCGGATGGCGCCATCACAATAATGTAAGCGTCCGGCTGGCCCGCCCTAAGCACGCGAGGCATGTTCCGCGCACTTGGCGGGGAACCGATATCCTTGTCGGTGACATAAGGCGCATAAAACATCAGATGCGGCGGAATGTGAACCAATTTGTTCGCCGTGGGAACCAAAAGGTAGCCCAGGTCTGAAAGCATGTAAACGATTCCGGGATTGCGCGGGGCCTGGAACTTCCCAGTCCGATAACCCTCATCGAGATCAGCCTTGATTTGGTCCTCGTTCTTCCCCAGCGCGCGTTGCGCCTCTACGAAGAGCCGGGTTAGGAGCGTCGTTGCGCTTCCTTCAGCGTCAAAACAAGTGGGTTCCAGATTAACCGGCGCTTGCCGATCCACAAAGCAGGAGAAGCCATTGCTTCCGTCTCGGACTTTTACGTAGCCAGTGCTGTCAAGAACATAGACAGTAGCCTTGCTGGAAACCTCGGGTGGGCCCGCGCTCTCGGCCAGCTTGATTTTCTCTTCGCGCGAAAGGGAAAAATCGTACGCTGGCTTGATGGTATTCGTCTGGGCGACGGCGGCCAGATTGCTCATCGCGAGAATCGCAGTTCCCAGCACGATTTTGTAGAAAGGCGTCGTCATAGCTCACCCTCTGAAGGTTAGTAGTGTAGACGAAGTAGGTCGGCAAAAGTCAACCGCACCACGAAATAATTTCACCCGTATGTCGTAACTTTGCTAAGTGACGATGTAATATAATAACGCTTTAACTGATTGTCAAGCACAAAATGTCTGATTCGCGAACTGCGCCAGAGGGAAAAGATCTACAACACCGTGCGCCCCCACCGGTCCCTCGGCTACCTGACGCCCGCAGCAGTTCCTGCTGCGGGCGTCTTCTCAAAGAAAGGAATGACAAGTGTCAACTGGACGAACCCAGTCTGGACAGTTGACGAACTCTGTGTCACTATTCTTCGTCCATTGGCTAAATGACGATAACAAAACAAACTTACAGGAAGAAATGAAATCCGATGTCCATATATAAAAGGCTTGACGCGCTCCAGATTGAACAAAGCTCTTAACACGCGGGACTTCGCTGAGAACGCACGAAAGGCGAGGCGATGAGCGACAAACGGGCCCCCGGGATTTACTTGGCGGATGTTCTCACCCACATCGCGAATCACGTCATGGACGGAGGCGACGTGCAAACGTGGCAGTTGGTCAGCGACCCGCAGAAAGAATTCTTCAACCAACTCTCGCAAAGGGAGAGGATGGGATTGTGGAATGCTTCTCGAGGCGTATTCCGGGCGTGAACGAAGCGGGAGCCCGCGCATGGTATCCCAATCCGAGAATCTTGCTCCAGGGACTCTCATCGAATGATCGCGTGCGAAGCTCCGAGCAGACACGATTGGTGTTGTGGTTTCGACAATTGGGAAAGGGAGAACCGGATTGAATTCCAATATTAAACTTACGCTGGAAACGAAAGCCACCAAGACATACAACGATTTCCAAAAGAAGCAACGTCCTCTAAGCATGCCGATCCATCCAGCGGTCAACTTCGAAGCGGAATCCAGTCGTCAACTGGGAAAAGATTTTCGCGACGGATCGGAAATGGTGTATCAGCGATTTGGCCATCCGACGTCGCGAGCAGCCGCCGATAAAATTGCCCTGCTTGAGGGCGCCGAGTCAGCACTCGTCTTCGGTTCAGGAATGGGAGCAATCTCCACGACCCTCATGGCGCTAGCGGGGTCTGCCGGGGCGCACGTGGTGGCGCAGCGGGAAATCTTCGCTCAAACTTTTACATTCTTGAACGAAACATTGCGAACTTTCGGAGTCGAGACGACCTTTGTCAATGTCCCTGACCTTCGTGAAGTCCGTAGTGCAATTCGGGCCACAACAAAGCTGGTTTACATCGAAAGCCCCTCCAATCCTCTGCTTCGAATCGCCGACATCGCTGCCATTTCCGCAATCGCACAAGAAGCAGGAGTTCCGGTCCTAATCGACAGCACGTTTGCTAGCCCGTACTTGCAGAATCCGATAGGTCTAGGCGCGAGTGTCGTACTGCATTCAGCCACGAAGTTTCTTGCCGGACATTCCGATGTGATGTGCGGTGCGGCGGCGGGGAGAAGCGAACTAATAGCCAATATCGGGAGCATGCAAAGGCTGCTGGGCACTGTTCTCGATTCGCATGCCAGCTGGCTGCTCTTGCGAGGCATCAAATCGCTCGGGATCCGCATGCAGCGGCAGACGGATTCAGCTCTGGCCATCGCAAGATTCCTCAAAGATCAGACGGAGATCGAGGGCGTCAATTATCCCTATCTGGAAGGATCTCCCCACTATGAGTTGGCAACCAAGCAAATGCGCGGTGGAGGGGGCGTGCTTTCCTTCCAGTTCAAAGGAGGGTTTGAAGCGGCCACAAAGTTCGTCGACGCACTCCAGTTGATTCCGGTGGCGACGAGTTTAGGAGGAGTCGAGTCGGTAATCGAGATCCCCTTCGACATCGATTGGGGCGAGGATCAGCTCGGTACCGCAGCACAAAATACCGGAATCGCCCCTGGGCTTGTCCGCTTGTCGGTGGGAATCGAAGATATGGCTGACTTGCTGGGCGATCTTCGCCGAGGGTTCCAAGCATTGCGCGCTTAAAGCGAAAATGCCTTTCGTGATACACGAGAGTGCGGCCGGGTGCGCCATTTCTCGCGTTCTTTGCGAGTCGCCTGTGGCATATGATGGCCGCTTTACCACATTTTTCGAATTTCTGCGCAGCAGCAATAAGGAGTGTGAGACATGGAGATTCACGACCTGAACGTATTTCTGGACTACTTCGACAAAATTCACAAGCGCACTATGCGGGTCGTCCGCTGTATTCCTCCGGACAAAGTCGACTGGTCGTTTCGCGAAGGCAAATTCACACTAGGAGACTTGGCGCGGCACATCGCCGGTGCCAATCGCTACATCTTCGCCGAAACCCTCGCGGGCAAGCCGAGCCGATACGCCGGTTGCGGCCGGCAATTGGCTCCCAGTTATGATGAGATCCTTTCCTTCATGGAAGCGCTGCACAAAGAATCGTCGGAGATTATCTCCCGCCTCACCGACCTGAATGGCGAATGCAGGACGCCGGATGGCGCGGCCATCGCGACATGGAAATGGATGCGCGCGATGCTGGAACATGAGATCCACCATCGCGGCCAGCTCTACATCTACCTCGCCATACTGAAGGTGCCCACCCCGCCGATCTTTGGACTCACGTCGGAGCAGGTCATTGAGCGGAGCGTCGAAAGACGCTAGCAACCATGGGATAAATGAGCCCCGCGGGAATCGCGGGAGACCAAGGGAGTCAGACCGGGGAGGCCACGACGCAGCTTGCGCAGCCAGTACAATAGCTTCACCGCCTGTTTTCCCCCGGAACCGAAGCGCACCCTCGGCGCTCGCCGGTCATACGATTGCCTGGTTGCGGCAGGCGAATAGATCACATGTAACACGACCAGGGAGCGAACACCGTGGGTGCGGAGGTTGGCGGAAGTAGGCACCCCAAAGTTGGAACTACGCCAATTCTGTGGCACCTGCCGAAGCCCTGTTCGCGACATCTACCGGTCGTGCGGCGGTGTCCAGAGCACTCAGTTGCGAACCAATGCGAACGACCTCTTGCACAAGTCGCTGGCGGGATGGGCCTGCCCCGGCACAAACCGCGAGTGACTGCCGAGGGCATAGAGAGGACATCCTTGCTGGGGTCGCGGTAAGCCGGCTGCGCCCTCGGGACTCGATCGGCAGCTTAATGCATCCATCGCGCGCAACTCCCAGGGGCAAAAGCTAGACTTTACAAGCGAAAAGATCTATGTCAATATTGTTTCGTCAGTTAGCTAACTATCAAATAAATGATGGTTCCGTTAAATTCGCTCACACAAAGGAGTGGGGAAACCGATGCCTGTTCTTCAGTACGTCCATCTCGATGTTTTTACGGATCAGCCGTTCACTGGCAACCAGCTGGCCGTATTCCTCGATGCCGCGGGCATTGACGAACGGCAGATGCAGCGGATCGCGAACGAAATAGCTCTCCCCGAAACCACTTTCGTAATCCCCCCCGAGGTTTCCGGAACTGACGCGCGCGTCCGCATTTTCACTCAGTCCAGAGAGTTGCCGATGGCTGGGCATCCGACGATCGGGACGACGTTTGCGCTGGCAGGAGCGGGACGACTGCGTGCTGGCGCCGATACAACGGTGCTCGGCCTCGGCATAGGACCAACGACCGTGGGACTCGAATGGAGTCAGAACGGCTTGCGCTTTGCTTGGATGACGCAACCGAATCCGACATTCGGGCCCGTCGTCGCCGACACAGTTGCGGTTGCCGCGGCAGTTGGTGTGCAGCCGTGCGACCTTGCAGGTGGAGACTTGCCGGTCCAAGTCGCGTCGTCCGGAATCCCATTTCTGTACGTTCCGCTAAATTCGCGCGCGGCGGTCGATTCCGCATCCCTCGAACGTACGAGGTTATGCACGTTACTCCGCGCGGTGGATCTCGAAGAGCTCCCTGTATTCGTATTCTCGCCTGAGCCGGCCGACGATGATGCCACGGTCTACTGTCGAATGTTCGCGCCCGTCCTCGGTATTCCAGAGGATCCGGCCACCGGCGGCGCGAGTGGACCGCTGGGCGCATATCTGTTCAAGTACAACGCTATATCGACCGACACTGCCTCACGGTTCGTGAGCCTTCAAGGCGTCCGGATGGGCCGCCCGAGTCGTATTCACATTGCGCTCTCGAGCTGTGCCGGAGTTCTCGAGGAGGTTCGGGTCGGCGGCGAGGCAGTGGTTGTCGGCGAGGGAACAGTCCGCGCATAGCTGACTGCCGATCAGACGCACCATCATTTACTAAGAGGCACATGCCACGTATTCAGGTCTGAGGAGTCGCATGCCGAAAAAACTTCGCGCAGGAATTCTCGCCGCTACCGGCACCGTCGGCCTCCTCGCAAATCACCCGAACTCGAGATTACGGCTCTTGCCGCATCCAGCGCCTCCGTCGGCAAAACATACCGCGAAGCCTGTGCTTGGCCACTGTCGAGCGATCCGCCTCCGCATGTCGCCCAGATGGTCGTGCAGGAATGCACAGCTGAACTGGCATGCGAGGTGGTCTTCATTGCTCTTCCCACCGACCAAGCGCGCGATCTCGAACCGCAGTTCGCGAGTGCCGGACATAAGATCTTCACCAATGCCTCGGCGCACCGCATGCAGGCGAGCGGGATTATGGGAGGGTTTATGGAGAGTCAGCCAGTCGCAATAAGAACCACTACCAGCGTCGAAAACGGACACGTGCAGGAAGTAGTGTGCCGGGCCCACGAAGAATTGCGCCAACTCTTGCAACAGCGCGCGGAGGTGATGCGCCGGATCAGAACCATCAAACGAACCATCGATGGCTTGGCTAACTTGTTTGGGGATGTTGTCTTGAGTGAGGAATTGCCGGAGCTGGCCGGTAGCAAGAGTAACGGACGGCAGACCGGCTTCACCAAAGCCTGCCGCATGATTCTAATGGATGCCAACCGCGCTCTGAGTGCGCGCGATGTCTGTGACCGGATTCAAGAAAAACTGCCGCCAATGCTCGAGGGACATAAAGATCCCATGACGTCGGTCACGACCGTGCTGAATCGACTTGTGGCCTATGGTGAAGCTCGGGCTGTCGCTCTTGAAAACGGTCGCCGAGCCTGGAAATGGATTGCCGACTCGGAACCTGAGTCGGTGCCAAGCTAGCGGCTTAGCCCCCTGATTGAGGCTATCCCGGAGGAAGGAGCATGCCTTTCTTCAGATGCCGCGTGACGAAGGCATACGAAGCAGCGTGCGGCTCGTGCGTCACCATCACAATGGTTTTCTGAAGTCTTCGTTCAGGCGCTTTAGGATTTCCAGAATATCCGTGGCGAAAGTCCCATCAGCGCAGGAAATTCCCCCGTCGCGATGTCGATCGAAACATCGTCCAGAGCCTTTACCTCAAACGCGGACCGGCACCCTTAAATAAGGCGTTGACGGCCGCAGTCAGGAGCGTGCGTCTTCGAATCGGCCGCTTCGAAGCAGGGAATGAAACATCATCCGTTTAGCCCGAAGATGGCATTTCAAACGCTGAAGTGTTAAGATAGTTAGGGAGTGTACTAATCGTATAATGATATCGACTGTCGCAATCCGAGCTCTCGCGAACGAGCGCAGACTACAAATTCTCGAGTGGCTTAAGAACCCAACAAAACATTTCCCTCCGCAAATCGACGGTGATTTAGTGAAGGACGGGGTTTGCGGCTGCCTGATCGCACGCAAGCTTCGTGTGAGTCAACCAACCACGAGTGAGCATATGAAAATCCTGTGCCAAGCCGGACTGACCCGTCCCAAGAGAATCAAGAAGTGGACCTTCTATAAGCGCGACGAGGCCAGAATCAGGCAAATCAAGAAAGCCATTCTAGCGAAAGTATAGGGCCACGGCAGGAAAGCACCACGTCGTGGATGTGAAGGGACTTTCGACAGGGGCGGTGACAGTGTTTCTTCACGTCATCCGCCCAAAGCGGTGTTCTAGGCCGGATGTCCTCGCTCTTCAGCGACGATGCGCCGCGCCTCATCCTAGGCTACGTCGAGCATTACAACAACATACGCCTGAAGAGTGCCGTCGGTTATGTCAGCCTGATGGATATGCTCGCTGCTGCCAGCAGGAGGTCCACAGGGAGCGGGACGGAAAGTTGGTCGCTGTCAGGCAACAGCGGCAGATATGTCGGCCGCAAGCCGCATGAATGAACGTCCACGATCGAGGACGGGGAGTTGCAAGCACTCGGCGCAGTTTCTCTGTGCCAGGAGATTCTTCAGCGAGTCGGTACCGAACTTTGGACACTGAGGCCCTGAGTCACCCACCGACCTTGAGCCTGGCAGATCGTTCGGTCTTCAAGCCACGGTCACCGAATGCTTCGAATTGCTGCAGCCAGTTGCAACCTCACCACTATGCGGCACACCGCGAGGGATGAAGTATTCCTCGCCTACCTTCGCCGCAATCCGTTTCTCCGTGAATGAACAACGTGTAGCAACCTTGCACAACCACCGTGTAACCATCACGTAACGACGTAGCGCTTCCACCAGTGAATCCGGTGACTGACTGTCGTCGCGGCCCGTGCTATTTCGCGGGGGTTGTCGGCAGAGCCATGATTGTGGCCAGCATGGTTGCAACCACCTTCTCGCTGCCGTCGCTGATGGCAAAGGCATCCGCTGTACAAACTGTCAGCGTCCGTCCTGCCCTCTTCACGTGCGCTCTGGCCGCGAAGACCTCGCCGGCAGCGGGTGCCAGGAGGTTCACCTTGAACTCCACGGTGAGGACCTCCTTATCGTCTGCTGCCACGCTTAAGGCGGCATAACCGCAAGCGGAATCCAGCACCGCAGTGATAGCACCCGCGTGCAAGTACCCGTTCTGTTGCGTAAGATTTGGCGAAAATGGCAGGCGAATTTCCACACCGCCTTGAACCACTGCTGTGAGTTCGGCCCCCAAAGTGGACATGAAGGCCTGCATGGAAAAGCTCTGCCGGACCCGTTCCTCGTGGGTATTCACGTATCTCCTCTGGCCGGACATTGGCACGTGATGAATTGTGTTCAGGCGTGTTTCGTACGGATAATCTTTAGCATCGCTTAATAAGACTCCTTCAAGGTTGCAAATTGCCCAAAGGCTTAGCAGACAAGACCATATGATGGCAATCAATATGAAACCCGTTGCGAAGATACGACCCGAGGGCAAGATGACGTTGATAGCCGGTATCCAGGTGTACGGAGTCGCAACCTCTCTCTTTTGCCTCGTTCTGCAGATGCTGCAGTAGCAGGGCGCCCAAACCCGTCCGATGGGAAGTTTGCAAGGCTACGAGATCGTCAATGTAGAGAATATTTCCCAAGGCCATCGTGTTCAGAAATCGGTAACCAGCCGCAGCCACAACCTTGTCGCCATCTCTGACATATACAACCTGATAACCCTCTCCCGTCTGCTTGCGCCAGCGCTCCACGAACTCATCCTCGGATTGGAGATGGGGGCGGAGTTCACGAAACGCTAGCCAGCACTGTCGGACATCGGCTTCAATTCTTGCAATGTGAATGTCACGGGCTTCTGTCACGATGCTCATTGTGGCTAACCTTCCTCTCACTCAACAGCGCGTTGTGACAATTCAGATCTGTTCGGTCCTACTCCAGGGCGATAGCGTCGATCTCCACCAGGCTGTCTTTCGGCAGACGCGCCGCCTCGACGGTTGTGCGCGCCGGGGGATGCGGGCCAAAGATCTTTCCGTACACGTCATTCATCGCTTCGAAGTCACCCATGTTTTTCAGAAAGACTCCGCACCGCACGACTTTGTCCAGGTTGGATCCAGAGGCCTCAAGGACCGCGGCAATATTCTGAAGGGCACGTTCGGTCTGTTGGCGGGCATCACCCTCGATGATCTGCCGGGTAACGGGATCAAGAGCAAGCTGTCCGCTCACAAAAATGAATCCACCGCCCCGGACAGCTTGTGAGTAAGGCCCGACACCGGGAGCTTTGCTGGTACAAACGACATTGCGCATAGATCTCCTTTGCCCGACCTGAGCTTTGGCTACTTGTGTAACTAACGACGGCGACTCTCCAAGATGCGGGTACATTGCTTCCGTCAGGGGATGAGGACAATTTTGCCCCGTGCGCCGGGCTCCATGACTCGCCGGTGGGCATCAGGAGCTGAGCCCAGAGGCAACTCCGCAGCAATCACCGGACGCAGGGTTCCATTTCCCAATCCCGCCTGCAGAGCGGCATGCGCCTCCGACGCTTCTGCTCCTGGCACCTTCCAGAGAAAAACTCCAAACACGGCCGCCTCACGCGTCATGATGTCTCGAGGGTTGATTTCGACTTTTCCTCTAGAGCCCACCACAACGACCCGCCCGCGATAGGCCAGCATGTTCAAATCGTGGGCCAGGTTTACGTTGGCCAACACCTCGAGAATGACATCGACTCCACCCCCGTTCGTTAGCTCGAGAATCTGCTTGTGATAATCCGTAGAGCGGTGGTTGATTGCCTCAAGCGCTCCCTCTTTCTTCACCAGTTGCAGGCCTTCGTCGCTTCCTGCCGTGCCGATGACCTTCACGCCCACCGCGCGCGCGAATTGAACCGCGGCCAGCCCGACGCCACCACTGGCTCCGTGGACGAGCAGACTCTCGCCGGGCCTCGCTCGCGCCAACTGAAACAACGCACGATACGCAGTGGCATAAGGAACGTAAACGCCTGCGCCCTGGGCGTAGCTCACGCGCTCAGGCAGTGGGTGAACCTGGGAGCGCTTGCACAACGCCAACTTCGCATAGGCTCCGGTGATCGTCCCAGTGGTATAGACACGATCCCCCGGCTTTAGGTCGACATCCGTTGCCACGGATTCCACGACTCCGGCGGCGTCGGAACCGGGGGTAAAGGGGAGGGCCGGATTCCCGGAGCCGTAGGCGCCTGAGCGCATGTAGGTGTCGTAGGGATTCACTCCCGCAGCATTCACACTAATTAAGACTTCTCCTGATTGGGGCGGTCGAGGGTCAGGCACATCTTCCAGTTTCAGGACTTCGGGACTGCCAAATTCGCTTACGGAGATCGCCTTCATCGAGAGGGCATCCTTTCATCTCATCGCTAAACGCACATTTCCATGCCTCAGAGAAGCTCCGCAGCTAGTTCTATTTCCACACAGGATCCAAAGGGAATCTGCGCGACCCCGAAGGCGCTCCGAACGTGCTTCCCTGTATCTCCAAATACCTCTCCGAAAAGCTCAGAAGCACCATTTGCCACTAGGTGCTGTTCGGTGAATGTTGGAGCACTGTTCACAAGTACCATCAGCTTCACGATGCGCTTGATCTTGTTTAGGTCACCCGCCCCGGCGTGAAGTGTGCCCATCAAATCGATGGCCACGCCGCGAGCGGCGTTCTTCCCTTGTTCGGTGGTGAGATTCGCCCCAACCTGGCCAACCCAGGGCTTGCCGTTCTTCTTAGCGATATGACCAGACAAAAAAAGCAAATTGCCGGTACGCACGAAAGGCACAAAAGCTGCCACCGGAGGCGTGAGTTCTGGAAGTGTGATGTTGAGAGCGTCGAGCTTCTCGTATACGGACATTGTCATCTCCTCAGAGTCGGATTGTGCGTGCACCGGTCGCATTGTGATTTTTGTGAGTCACCCGCCTGTCATATCAGGGTGCGGGGCACAATATATTTGACAATAGCAAACTGGCGACCTATATTTATTATGTCAGTTAGCCAACTGACGAAATGTAGAGTGACACAGATCCAGCGGCTTGTAAAGCATTGAACGCGACACCCGGAAACCGTGTCGCGGCAGGCCGGAGGTCTACTGAGGTTATTCCTCCTGATCGGCGGAATCCATGAGTCAGGTACCAATCTGGTTCGAACGCAAGTTTGAGTTTTCGTTTCCCGTGGAACTGCTTTCGAATCTGTGCGCGCGTCTGCGCGGCACTCCGGCTAGGCTCGAAGAGGTGCTTCGTGGCCGTTCTCACACAATGCTGATCGGGAAAGCGCAAGTAAAGTGGTCAGCTCAGGAAAACGCCGGTCACTTGCTTGACCTAGAATCGCTGTGGGTGGCGCGAGTGGGCGATTACGTGGCGGTCAGCGACCAACTCACCGTGGCAGACTTGAAGAATCGAAAAACCGATGAAGCAAACCACAATGCGCGCCCACTGGAACAGATTCTGAGTGAGTTCCGCGCTGCAAGAGAAAGACTACTGAAGCGTGTGGACGAATTGGACGCATCACTATTTGCCCGAGCCATTCCCCACCCGCGTTTGAAGACGCCGATGCGGCTCGTGGACCATTTGTATTTTGTCGCCGAACACGACGATCATCATCTCGCGCGAATATGGGAACTCGTTAATGCCGCCCGGTAGGCGCGAACAATCTGTGCGTGACTCGGTCCTACATGGGCCCGTGCGGGAATTGCGAACGATTCTCGCCCGAACTTTTTCTCCCGCCCAATTGGTCCGTGAATTGCAGCTAGCCGGGATGGAGTCTGAACGCTTTGCAAAGGAGCGAACATGGCCACAACTCAACCTGTAACCGACTGGAAGAAGGAGTGGTTCGAGATTGAAGATGCAACATACTTAAACACCTCCGCCCATGCAGCCTTGCCTCGCGTGACCCTGCGCGCAGTGCAAAACTCGATTGAAGCCAACAAGTTTCCGCATCACAGGGACGACGAAGTTTTCTTCGAAGCACCAATTCGGATTCGGGCGTCCCTCTCGAAAATGATTGGGGCCAGACCGGAAGAAATCGCGGTCACGGCCGGAGCAGGCACTGGCGTAGCGGCCGTGGCCCATCTCCTAACGTGGAAGCCCGGCGATGAGGTCATCACGGCCAAAGGAGAATTCCCGGTGCAATACGCGACTTGGAAGCCTATGGAAGAACGCGAGGGTGTGAAACTCACAATCGTAGCGCCGCGAGACCGTTTCATCACGGCGGACGATCTAATTGCGGCTATGACGCCTAGAACGCGCGTTGTCTCCGTGAGTCATGTGCGCTTTGACGACGGCTCGCTGCTGGATGCCGCTCGTGTGGCTGCGGCCTGCCATGCACAGGGTGCGCTGCTAGTGCTTGATGTTAGCCAGTCTTGCGGAGCGGTGCCGATGGATGTCAAAAACCTTGGCGCCGACTTTTTGGTGTGCGCCGGATATAAATGGCTCCTCAGCCCTTACGGCACGGGATTTTTTTGGGTCAAGAGCGAACATCAGGATACTGGGCGTCCAGGACCGTTTTCTTGGACCAGCCAAGCTACAGACAGTTTTTTCGCGTTGAGTTATGTCGATCCCAAGCCATCCCGCAGTGCAAAGCGCTGGGACAGCGTGGAAGCCGCCACTTATTTCAATTTCAACCTGGCGGCCATGGATGCCTCGGTAGATTTCGTATTGCGCGTCGGGCCTGAGTTGGTGCGCGAACATAACCGACGATTGCTCGAGTTCTTATTCGAACATCTCCCTAAAGACTGCGTTCCGGCCAGTCCGCTGGACTCCACGCAGCGCGGACCATGCGGCTCCTTTACCGCGCGGACTCCGGAGAAAACTGTTGAGCTCTATCAAAAGTTGCAGAAGGAACATGTTGTCGTGGCGTTGCGAGAGGGCAAGATCCGTGTCTCACCCCATTTGTTCAATTCAGAGCGGGACATCGACCGCCTGATCAACGTGGTAACCTCCTGAATCGGGCACGACGAGGCCAACAGACTCGGCGAGCAGGAAATGCCGCACCCGAAATCGATCACTACAAATCTGCGCGAGCCGAAAACCTCGGTGAACAGATCGGTGCCATGACACGGGCAAACCAAACACAGACCGTCAACGCGAAACACGGGACATTGCTTCAACGCGTGACACATCCAGGATTGGAATAGCACTTGAACATTTCAGAACACCAGATCGACCCCGCGACAGTTGAAATCCGTTGGATCGCTCAGGACGGGCGCACCCACAGGGAACAATTTGTAGGGCACGAAGGTTCGGACCAATTGCGGGCAATGGTAGACGAACGTATTCGTGAATTGCGTGACGGAGGAGAGGAAAATGACAGAAGTAAAGCGCAGGGTACGCGGGCGGAAATTGTCGGTACAAATTCACCTTGCCCTAGATGACGCTGCCATAGCGATGAAATCTGGCGATGTCAGTCAAAAGAAACTTGCACAGGTTCGTCTGCAAACCTTGCAGAAGATCGACGCTCGATCGCGGCGTGACAAAGTCCGCAAATTGACGGAAGAAAATGAAAGTCTCAAGACTGAGAACGAGAAATTGCGGCACGAATTGGCAGCGGCACGACCGAGACCCGTGCTCGGGAGGTTGTTCATAGCTCGTCTCCTTGAATATCCGTCGACTTTCTACAACAGACACTTGTCCGCGAAGCAGCTGAGGTTTCCTCGCTGTGAAGCTACCTGCTCCCCACTTCTACTTGAGCCTGGAACCGTACAGCGCCCGGCTTCAGTCTTGCATTCCAGTGAGAAGTAACATCGAACCCGCGCATTCTCAAGGCCTATTGCTTGGCGGCAACGCTAATCTGTTGGTCATTTGACGAATAACTGTGATCCTGATGAACAGCTCATTGAGGATCATGTCGAACCCGATATTGACTGGGTGTTGCACCGTATCTCCTCTTGAATTGTCGAACAAAGTGACTGATATCTCCCGCCCCAGCGTGAAACCCTACCTCCTTTATTGTTAGGAAGGTACTTCTCAGCAAATGTTCCGCCCGTTGCATGCGCAGATCCCTGAGGTACTCCATCGGCGACAAGCCAGTCTCTTTTCTTAAATAGTTGACGCAGCCGCGCAGGTGAAAGGTTCACACAGCCGGACAGAAAGCGAACTCCAACGTGATCAGCTTTCCCAGCACGCATGATAGTGATGACTGCCTCAACGCGGGCATCCATATCGGCTCATGTTCCGTTTTCGCCGGGCTACGTCGGGAAAGCCCACTGCCAAGAATGGGGCTAGACTTCACGCAGACTTCAATCGGTATATTTCAACGTTTGACGATGATTGTCGTTAGAGCCTGGCAAAGGTTTCCATCGTCGTCGCAATCAATGAATCGGTTAAGGATAGCGTTAAAACGCATCTTACGAAGCGGAACCTTCCACTCTCCCGTGTTTCCCCTATACCAGTCCAGATTGCGCTGCAGCGTTGCTAGTCGAGCTTTGGGGTCGTCGGGTAGGTGGTTCTCGTTCGGATAGTAGTAGAGCTGGGCCGGTTTGCCGAGCCGATTCAACCCAGCAAATACCTCATAGGCAGTTGCCAAGTTCCCGGGTGGGTCAAAGGGGTCATATGCCTTCCCATAACCCGATCTCTACCTCGTTCCCAAAGGAGCGAAACCGGAGGGTTTATCGGATGACCCTCCCATCGTGGATACTTCCGAAGGGGACGCTATCACGGTGAACTAGGAAAAAGCACACTTCTTGACCGTCAGCACCGGTGACTCACATGTAAAGTTCTTCGGAAATCTGTGGTATTCCAAGCGCGTACCCGACTACTACGTCGAGTTGACGCTAGCAGAAAGCGGCAGGCATTACCTTCAGGAGAACGGCAAGCTTCGCGGACAGCAGTGATTGTTCAAAACAGCGTTAGCTCTCAAAAACCCCTCGATGGAGTCAATGCATTATGAGAGAGCGGCCCTGTTGAGTGGAGTATACGGCGGAGATGTAGGGCAAGAATCAGAGGAGAAGATAGGCAAATCGGCTGAAGAATGACACTTTACCTTGGAGGGAAAGACTCCGTTGAGCGCGAATGATCTTTCCCTCAAGGAGGCAACTGCATGAGTCGCGACATCAAGTATATGGGTATGGACGTGCACAAGGAAGCCATTGTGATTGCCGTCCTCAATGGCAGTGGCCAGTTGGTGATGGAATCGATCGTCGAAACCAAAGCCAGTAGCATGCTGCAGTTTATCCACGGTCTGCGGGGCGAGTTGCATGGGACCTGGGAAGAAGGGACCTGGGCGGCTTGGCTCTACGATCTGTTGCAGCCCCAGGTGGCGCGAGTGCTGGTCTGCGATCCGCGGCGCAATGCCTTAATGAAGGAAGGCAACAAGAGCGACAAGGTGGATGCGCGCAAGCTGGCCGACTTGTTGCGTACGGGAATGCTGCGACCGGTCTATCACGGAGAACATGGACTGCGGACGCTGCGCGAGCTGGGGCGCAGTTATCAGACCCTCAGCCAAGATCTGAATCGAGTGATGAACCGAATCAAAGCTCTGTATCGCGGCTGGAGCATTCCTTGTGCGGGTACCCAGGTCTATGCTCCGCGTTACCGCGAGGAATGGTTACACAAGATTGAACACGCGGGCGTGCGCCGGCGTGCCGAGCTACTCTATCAACAGTTGGATGGATTGCAGGGATTGCGACGAACCCTGCGCCCTGAGTTATTGGCGGAGAGCCGGAAACACAAAGCTGCGAAACTACTACGTCAGATTCCCTGCATCGGTCCGATCCGAGCCGCCCGCTTGATCGCGTTGATGCAGACGCCACACCGGTTCCGGAGCAAACGGCAGCTCTGGACCTATAGTGGGCTGGGCATTGAGACCCGCGACAGTGCGCAATATCGCTACGTGCACGGACAACTGCAACGTACGAAAAAACCGCAACAGATTCGTGGTCTCAATCAGAATCACAACCACGAAATGAAAGAGATCTTCAAGGGCGCCGCGACCCGAGCCAGCTGTGGTGTAGGACCGTTGCGCGACTTCTATATGGCTTTGCTGGCTAAGGGCATGAAGCCCGAGATGGCGCGTCTGACCTTAGCCCGAAAGATCGCGGCCATGGCTTTGACACTCTGGAAGAAGGAGGGACGTTTCGACGCGGAACAACTGAAGCCGCAAGCAGCTTGAGCGTTGCACAGAACTCAGGTGGTCTCCCAGGTCTCACGCTTCGGTGGTGACCCCATCGGTTCTGGCGATGCTCGGGTTCGAGGGAGAGTATCCATGCACTCATTAGGCGTTCCGGGTGCTCAAATCAGCACCCAGTCTCCGGGTCAATCCTATGCCCCCTCGGATAACCCAAAAAAGCCATAGGCCTCGAGCCTCCCATAGGATGATGGTTGGCACTTAAGCCAACGCTTGGCTTGCGCAGCATCGCAACTGATCGGCGTTAAGCACCACTGCTCCATGAAACCATTTCTTCGAGATCATCGACTGGAGTTAGCAATCGCCGCTGAACTACACGGCGATCCAAAGTGCGAAACCCAAAATCCTCTCCAAGAAGAAGGGGGCCTGGATGCAAGTCACCATTCCGGGATCCCACGGAGGGGAGTGGAGAAGTATTTTTTCTTGACATCCTCTCTCATAGGATGAGTGCTATGGCGATGTTACAACAGTTGACCAGTAGAGACACCCCCGATACCTCCGTCGCGGAACTGCTTGCGTTGACGGACGGTTGCCCGCGTGGTACAAGACCAGCGAGACCTAGGGCCGCGCGCGACATTTTCCGTTCCATCGGGATGCCAACATGAGTTCAAGTCCAGAGGTCGCAAACCGTCCGAAGCCTGCATTTCTTCAAATCCTTGCGCAACCGTGGCTCGACCGCACCATTGCGTTCATCGCCATGGTGCCGCTGCTATACCTCACCTATTATCGTTATCAGCACATGCGGCTTGGCTTGCCGCTGGCTTCGTTTGCGATCGGAACACTGATTGCATTTGTGACGATGATTCTCCGCAGGCCCCCAAAGAGAATCACACCAAACCCCTTGTATTGGCTGCTGGCATTTGTGGCTACGTATTGGGCTGTCCTTACGCTCGGGGTCATTCAGAAGGCTCAGCCAGTGGTATCTAGCCAAGTATCCGATGCGGTGGCGATTTGCAGCTTGGCGGTGATTGTATGGGCACGTCTGAGTCTCGGACGAAACATCGGCTTTGTCCCTGCGCAGCGGGAGATCGTAACCAGTGGTGCATATCGCTATATGCGCCATTCAATCTACACTGGTCTTTTCCTTGGGTACCTCAGTGTTGCTCTTCGAGCATATAGCCCGCGAAATGTGCTTGTCCTAGGGTTGGGGATTCTCTGGTATCTGATAAAAAGCATTGTCGAAGAGAATTTCCTGCGTGCCGATCCTCAGTACGCGGTCTATTTGCGACGGGTGCGAGCGCGCTGGATTCCGTTCGTAGTCTAAGTGCCACAGGCCTTCCTCTACCTGCGCTGAAGATTTGGGTGCCTGCCATTCATAAGCACAACAGCAGTGGGCTGCCGAGAGTGTTCTCGAACAGGTTCGGAGGGTAACTGTTGTAATCCTGTAATCAGGCGATTTCGCTCAGAACCTAGCCACCGAGTCCCGCTGATGGTCGGAACTCGGAAAAGAGAACATCCATGTCGTCGCCGACACCATAGCCAAAATCATGACTCATACTTCGCACACGGTCTAGCCGGGCGATATGGCCATCCCGCTTCTTGGCCGCTAGTGTATTTGTGGTTTTGAGGGCTTGCTCGAACATGCGTACCAGCGCATTGAAGTATCCTGCATCGTCATAGGTTATGTCTGTACAGAACCCGGCCGCACTCTCGCAGTAGAAAACCATCAACTCGGCTACCCCTTCGGGATCACCGAGCGCCTTCTTGTAGTCGGAGATCGCCTGCTTGGCTTTGGATACAGAGATGTCCCCTCGGAAGACATCGGGCCGGAGCCAGCGGTCAATGGTTTTCTTGTACGGCTCCAGCACGTCCTCGCCCAAACCAAAGCGGGCATGAAGAAACGCCTGATTCTTCTTGCCCGCAGCATAGAGATTTTGAACCAAGCCCACCAAGGCTGCCCGGTCAAAGCCCTCGAGCTTTTTCTTCACGTCCGCCCACGTTGGTTTTAACTTCGGTTGTCGTTTGGCCATATGCGTCCTGAATTCTACCCGCGGGAGGCAAGCGTGTGCCGTCTCACATTCAGCATGTGGCGTTTCGGGATCATCCGGAACCTCTAACGCACTGGCGTCGTCCTTTTGCCGTTGGGCAGCCACAACCAAAAAGCATGGCCAGCATTGCGTAGGCTTTCGCCGGTCGGAGCTGGTCGGCTGATCGAGCGCCGCTTTGACCCATCCCGGAACGGGTACCGTGCGGATGTGGCCACCCTTGCCGATTAGATCTACGACTGCCCAGTGCCCCTGGGGGTTTTGAGCGCTATCGCCTTCTATGAGAAGGTCATAAAAGTCGAAGCCGACGTGGCGGCCTTCCTTATTAATTGCTTTCCATCTGCATAACCCCTCCGGTGGTGACTTGGGGAGCTGTCAAGGGCGTCCCGCAGGGGACGTTCGTCTGGACCCTTAACAGCTCTGCACGTCGGTTCATCCTTAGTGGATTCGGTGTTCAGTTCGTATTGGCCGCTTCCGAACTGCTTTCCTCGAATCATTTCCGTTCGTTCGCAGAAGTAAGTTGATCGGGCGCTTCGCACCTTTGCGTTTCTCAAAGTCTTGCCTGCAACCACCACTCCTACCCGGCTTCTATCCGCACTCTCCACCGTCAGACGATCCCGATTGGGGCCAACCGTGTTCTCCCTGCGATCTTTTCTTGCCGCTCACAGACCAGGGCTCCTCTCCCGGTCAACTTCCCCAGTACCTCCGCCATCACTTCCTTCGCCTCTCGCTGCACCGGGCCCCGCGACTTCGTCCGCTTCAAGGTTGCTTCACTCCGCTGGCAAGACTTGCTATGCTTCTTCAAGGTCGATCTCCTTATTCTCTGATTGCACCTTTGAGTGCGTTCATCAACGGTAGCTTAACGCCATCCGTGATCGGGGATCGACCTTCTCCCTCGAAAACCGTTGGTGGAGGTGGTGGGTTAAGCAGCTTCAATTCCACCTAAAGCGCTTTTTATTCGTTACAACGACGCCGTGCTTGATGTTCCAACGGAGATAAGTCAGGACAACATAGATCCCGATACTCTGGACGTCAGTACGTATATTTCGAACACGGTACTTGGCCCCAATGATTACGAAGGGACGATTGAGCTAGGATCGGAGCTGGCTGTCAGCTACACGCGAATCCGCGCGAGCTGCCACCCTCTACTTCAGTCCCTCAACCAGGTAAAGATCGGCGAGCATGCGGTGGTATCCGAAGACGCACGTCTTGGCATCCGGAGTCATCAGGATGGGACCAATAGTCTCAACCCCAGCGGGATCGGAGGGCATAAGCTGCTTCCATACCGTGCGCTTTCCGGTTTGCACATCGAGGCGATCGACCCGTGCGGGCAACTCACCGGGTTGGTAAACGTAGAGTGAACGGCCATCGGTACTGAAAGTGATCGGCTGCTCTCCCGGGTTGAGGCCCGCGATGACACGCGGCTCTCCGCCGGCGACCGGATAAAGATATCCTTTCTGGTCTGGACCGATCCCGGCGACCCACTGCGAGTCGGGAGATATAACAAATGCAGTTCCGTTCACACCTTCCGCCGTGATGGCCTGGCTTTTTCCGGAGGCGAGCTCATAGACATAGAGCTCCACGCCCTTGCCCGGCTCATTGCCCGAAAACAGGATGCGCTTCCCATCAGGAAACCAGTGGGACCATGAATGGTTGATATTGCCCTTGGTCAGATCCTTGGCTTCACCGGCACCGGTGGTCAGCAGTTTGAGCTGGGACGGTGAATTCTGGGTCTGGGCAATCACCGATTTTCCATCGGGCGACAACGCCACGGCTCCGCCTTCACCCAGTAGGACCGCGGGGGAGCCATCAGTCTTGCGGACGTAGACCGCGTAGGATAAGCCGCCGGACTTCGAGTAGTCCAAAGAGCCGCCGCCACCCTCCTCGTCAAAGAGCAGGGTTTTGCCGTCTCCCGACAGGTCTGCCGGATACGTATAATCGAGCCAGGAAAGATCGTGCTGTTTGGCATCGTCGGCGGTCATGCCGATCAATTCACGCCGCCAACTGGCGCGCATCAACAGTACCCGGCCATCCTTGAAAATATCGAAGATCATGACCGCGCCAGGCAGCCGCAATACCATGCGCTCCTTGCCGTCCAATGTGACCGCGTAGAGTGTTCGATCCACACCTGACTTGCTGGCGGTGAACCAAACCTCCTTGCCATCCGGAGCCCACGCCAGACCCTGAATCGTGAACCATTCGCCCGACAACGACTTCTTTTTTCCAGCCAGATCGACGACTGCCAGCGAGCCACTGTCATCCCCCTGAACCGGATGGTCGATGAATGCGATCAGGTCTCCCTTAGGGGAAACACGAGGGTGACCGATCCAGCCCCCGGTCTCGTATAACGGTTTCCCGATCGGGTATTCGAGTCGATTGCGGCCGCCCAAGTCCCGCACTACCGCCAGACTGCTTCCGTCCGCCGACCAGTCGGCCCACTGCACTTGCTCCAGCACCTCGCGCGGTGCTCCACCGACCAGTGGCGCCCGCGCCAGCGTGCCCATGTTTACCCAGGTACCGATAGCTTTGCTGTTCAGCAGAACAGCCATCTCCGACGCCGAAGATACGGAAACAAGCTGGGTCCGGGTGAGACCCATGGAGCGCGCCTCGGGAGCTTCGGGACGCGCGGTAAACACGTCCACCGGACTGCCTTGCCAGGCGGCGCTGTACAGAATTGTTTGCCCGTCGGGAGCAAACCGCGCAGACCGAATGCTGCCACGGCGGAATGTCAGTTGCCGATAAGTCGGTGGCGGCGATGGCGCCTTCGTGAAAAGTAGCTTGCCGGCAAACAGACCCGCACCCAGTGCCAGGAGGGTGCAAATTAGAAGCAGTGGCGCTAGCGGACGCCCCTTGGACTGCGTTGCTGTTTGGGTAGCTGCGCTGACTGCGGCTCCGGATGCAGACGCTTCGGGAATCACCGAGGTGTGCGACGAATCAATGGAACGCCTCAGGCGTTTCAGGTCGGCCCGCATCTCGGCTGCAGTTTGGCAGCGCAGCTCAGCATCCTTTTCCAGCGCATTACTGATCGTCTCTTCCAATTTCGCAGGAAGCTTCGGGTTCAGCCGCGCGGGCGGAGTCGGCGTTCGATTAAGAATAGCTTCCGTGATAACTGCCGAGGTCTCTCCACGAAATGGCGCACTCCCGGTAGCCATTTCGTAAAGCACAACACCAAAGGAGAACAGGTCAGTTCGGCCGTCAAGCTCTTTGCCCCGCAATTGTTCTGGTGACATGTAGGCCACGGTGCCCACGGCCGTCCCCGGGCTCGTGAGATCAAGGTTGGTCACATCCGCTCGGGTTTGTGACTCGCCACTACTGGCCTTGCTGGCACGCGCTACCTTGGCCAGACCAAAATCGAGGATCTTGGCGTGGCCTCGGTCGGTCACAAAAATATTCGCAGGCTTGATGTCCCGATGGACGATGCCCTTGGAATGCGCGGCATCCAGCGCATCGGCCGCTTCGATGCCGAGATTCAGCAACAGCTCCAACTCGAGTGGGTTCTCATGGATCAGGTGCTTTAGCGTCTGGCCGCTAAGGCATTCCATGACAAGGAACAACTTCCCATCATGCTGCCCGATTTCATGGATCGTGCAAATATTGGGATGGTTGAGAGCAGAGGCAGCCCGCGCCTCGCGCCGAAAGCGTTCCAGCGCCTGGGAATCCTGCGAAGCCTCGTCGGGAAGGAACTTCAGTGCTACAAACCGTCCCAGAGTGGTGTCTTCAGCCTTGTACACAACTCCCATTCCCCCGCCGCCGAGCTTTTCCAGAATCCGGTAATGAGAAATTGTCTGCCCAATCATGGCGTGGAAGGGAACGCTGGTCGGGCCATCTTAGGTGGAATTGTCTTTGGCGTCAAACCGATAGCACGGTCGGTAGGGCTGAAAATCAGACCTTGCGCCGTCATCCCGAAACCCGGCCTAAACAGCAGCTTCCAGCCGACCTAACTCGAACGCAGCCTTGTCACGTGCAGCCTTCAACTGCGCCAGTGTGTCCATGTATCCCCGTCGGGTTGGGAATGTAACGAACGACTGTCCGCTTTCTCCGGACAACAAAAAGGCACAGCCCGTAGGCCACGCCCCTGACTTCTTACTGTGATTGTGGCGACTGGAGTCCGAACCATCAACTTGCGATTCTAGCGCAAGAAACCGTTAGTTCGACGCACTTGGGACAGCGACACTCGTATTGCAAATCATTTGGGTGCGCTGTAGTACCGCATTGGTCGCAGGTGAACCTGCCGTCCAGGTGCGCGACCATTGGCCGGAACTCAAGACTTAGAACACAATAGGGGCATCGCACCTGTTTTGTCATTTTTCATCTTGCCCTTCTCTGCCGGAGGGTGTTGAAAGGTCGACTAGGCTCGGCTCTAGCATTGGTGAATGGCCTGTTCGTGGCGGATACTGGCACGGTTAGGGTACGAGCAAACAACAGCCCCGACTATCCATTCCGGTGTCGCTCATGGGTTGCTCAGCTAATCCGGTAGTTCGATCCGGTCGGAGTGTTTCTTATCACGCTCGTGCTCTTCGGCAAGGACTTTTTCGAGCCAAGCGCTTTGAGAGAGAGAAAGAGGAAGGTCAAGAACTACGGGGGGCTAACCATGGCGACGATCAGCGCGGCTGAATATCGCACGCTCTTGCGGTACGACTTGCACGCATTTATGCACCGTGCCTTTCGTGAACTTAATCCACAGGTCGCGTTCTTGCACAACTGGCACAACGAGCTCGTTGCTGCGAAGCTGGAAGCGTGTTTCCGGCGCGAAATCAATCGCTTGATTATTAACTTGCCACCGAGATCCTTAAAGTCTCACGCCGCAACCGTTGCTTTCCCAGCGTACGTTC
Source organism: uncultured Acidobacteriota bacterium (assembly GCA_963696025.1). GTDB lineage: Bacteria > Acidobacteriota > Terriglobia > Terriglobales > Acidobacteriaceae > JABCYV01. Next base: position 715,062 of record CAVOII010000004.1, on the reverse strand, counting down.
TCGGTCACAACCCTAGTGCCCAGATCATCTGCGCCAGCTACGGACAAGACTTGGCCAATAAGCACTCGCTGGACTGCCGAACCTTAATGGCCAGCGAATGGTATACCGGTTTGTTCCCAACTCGACTTTCTCCACAAAAGCAGTCTCTGCAGGAGTTCCTCACCACTCAGGGCGGTTTCAGGTTATCCACCAGCGTCGGTGGCGTGCTGACGGGTCGAGGGGCAGATCTCATTATCATCGACGATCCGCTGAAGCCTGACGAGGCACTCTCGGAGACGCAGCGCACTGCAGTGAACGACTGGTTCGACCACACTCTCTACAGCCGACTGAATGACAAAAGAACCGGCTGCATCATCATTATTATGCAGCGCCTGCACGAGGACGACTTGGTCGGGCACGTGCTGGAGCAAGAACATTGGGAGCTTGTACGGCTGCCGGCCATAGCCGAAGAAGACGAAACCCACGTAATTGAGTCCCCTATTCTTGGCAAGGCGCGTATATGCGATACAACGTGCGTCGAGCACCTTGAGTACCCCTCGAGTTAAACGCAGGGGTTACAACCCGTTGACATAGTGATTCGAAATCGACTATCGTTCGTCCGTCGCAAATGGAGCGATAAAATTATCCATCCCGACCTAATGCCCAGGCGCACTCGGTCTGGGTTTTTTTCTGGAAATGAAACGAGGTGACCATGGCTCGGATTGACCCTGATGAAGTCGATGAACTTTCTGACGTCGAGATGAGGCATCTTAGTCAGGAAGCGGGATCGGCTCGTCGAAGCACGCGCTAAGGTCAATCAGGTCATTGAGGCGCTCGATGCGACGCCGCTGAAACGCCATTAAGATGGATGCCGAGAGCCGTAAAAATATAAGCGCGGCTCAGAAAGCAAGATGGGACAGGTGGAGAAGAGAACATGGCCGATCCAAAAAGTAATGGAGGGTTGGCATTGGGCTCGCCGTCTCCAGGTTCGGAGTTTGTGAATCGCGAATGCCTCAGTGCAGACCTCTGAATATTTCGCATGAGCGTTCCTGACCCTGCTTACAGGAAACGTGAAGTTTTTTACGTCCCGTGATCCTGCCACATGTGACGCAGTTCATGCGCGAGGGCATAGACTAGGGCCTCCTCTCGGCTCGTCAGTGCGAATTTTCGGCGCTTGTGCTGTCTGTACTGATAGACATGCGTATCGACTTCCACGTCTTCGCGACGCGGGCGAGGATGAGTCGTGCGTTTTTACGAGACCTTCATTGTAGCTTCGCGTACTCGGCTTTGGCTTCCTTCAGGATGGGGATGTCAGGGTCGGCGTCTTTCCAGAGGGCGAAGAAATCCTGATAGGCGGCCAGCGCCCGGATGCGAACGGCATCGGCATCGGCTCCCTGCGAGGTTCTCGACTGCAAGGCATTGGCGCGAGCCACTCCCAGATGCGCCAACGCTCCCGTCCAGCAGTTCCCGACGATGCCGCTGTGGTCGAGAATCTTCTGAAACTCGGCGGCGGCAGGACTGCCCTGCCCGGCTGCCAGGTATGCCTTGCCGCGGATATAAACGGGATAGAGACAGGATATGCCGACGGGGGTGGTGATAACGTTGCCCAACTCGATGGGCGTAGCGGTTTGAAGGGTATTCAAGGCAGAATCGGATTTCTTTCGGTTAAGCTCCAATTGCGCCTGAATCGCAGGCAGCCAAAGCAACTGCGTCTGCGTATCCAGGGGAAAGCGCTTCCCTAAGTCTTGAGCCAAAGCCTCGGCTCGTGTCGTGTCGCCCGCCATGGCAAACGCCAGTGCAGCTTCGATCTCGACACCCTGACTCGTCGGAGCAAGCTTCAAAGCCTCTGCTGCTGTCCGCCGGGCTTCTGCAGCATAGCCGTAAGCCGCTTGTTCCAGGGCAGCATCCGCCTGCCATAATGCCCCAGTTTCTTTGTTGTCAGCCCGTTGAGCAGAGTCCACAGCCCGCCTCGTCAGTTCCTGCGCTTTGCGAAGGTGACCAGCGTATGCCTGAGTGTTAGATTCGAGCGCAAGTCCAAAGTTCTCATAATCGGGCTGGCTCGCATACCACGCATGCTGTTCTCCCATCGCTGCGGAGTCTGCTCGGAGAAAGGCAAGAACGTAGAGAGAAGTGTGGAGTCCGTAATTATCCAGTTTTCGTGCCTGCTCCTCATGGATGGTTTGCCGCGCTTCGTCGAACCGCTGTAAGGCAACGGTCCAGGTGGCGAGATTGTCGTACCAACCGGCGTTTGACGACTCAAGGCGCAAGGCTTGTCTCGTGAAATCAGCGGCCTTCTCATACTGCCCCTGTGAGGCGAACACGCTACCCAAAGTGTAGTACGCTACGGGGCTCTGGGGGTAACTCTCAATCTCCTCTTGATAAGTCCGTGCCGCTTTATCCAGTTCCCCAGTTGCAAAAAAATAGTAGTTGGCTGTGATGGTCAACTTTTCCCGTTCGCTGGCACCTTGACGCAACTGGAACGCCTTGGTGTAGTTCTCCCTTGCACGATCTACCTCGCCCAGATTGAAGTAGTCGCTCGCCATCGCGCTATAGCCAGTCGCAAAGTTCGGATCAAGCTCGATGGCACGTTGATGGTATGTTAGGGCTGCAGCTGAGCCTTTCTCGGTATGGGCTTTTTCTCCAAGGCTATACGCCTTCAGGGCTTCGAGCGAAGAAGTGGTGGCCTGTTCGAGGGGAACATCAAACTTCTGCACGGTAGCCAGTGACTCGCCCAATTCGCCCCGTAGCTTGGACGCTGCCTCGCCAAGTGCGTCCAGCACCTTCTCCTTAGACGCCGCTGTAACCTGCTCCTGCGCCAGCGTCTCTCCGCCCTGGCAATTTACCGCCTTTAGACCCACCACATATTCGCTGCCCAGACTGCCAACCGTTCCAGCAATGTAAGCTTTGCTGCCCGCCCGCTGGCAAAGCTCGTGCGTCACCTCAGGCGTAAGTTTCGTGTCGGCGGGGCGGGTCATCAATTTCAACGTCTTCACCACTTCGCTGTCGGAGAGCACATTCAGGAAAGGCGATTGCCGCAGAGAGACGCTGAGGGCAGTTTTTAGCGTGTCGTCGAACACTGCATCGCCCGTGCCGTTGGCAAAATCGGCGAGAACGATGGTGTCTTTCTCAGTCAGGCGCTTGCTTTGCTGATGCGAACGATAGTAAAGCCCGCCTGATACGAGCAAAACGACCAGCAGTATGGGTACCGCAATTTTCCAGAGCTTCGTGCCCTGAGCCGCGGCAGCTTCTGCCGCCGGCGCCGTACCCGAGCTTGCCGCAGAACCGCGTCCGCTCTCGGTGTCACGCTTCAGCCGGTGCAAGTCGGTTCGCATATCGGCTGCGTGCTGGTAGCGCAGATTGCGGTCTTTCTCTAACGCCTTGTTGATGATCTCTTCCAGCTTGGGCGGAAGGTCGGGGTTCAGCCGCACGGCGGGAACTGGAGCACGATTCAGGATCGCATCGAAAATGGTTGCTGTGCTGTCCCCACGGAAGGGCAACTGCCCGGTGGCCATTTCATAAAGGACGGCTCCAAACGAGAACAAATCGCTCCGCGCATCCAGTTCTTTGGCACGCGCTTGCTCCGGCGACATATAAGCGATGGTGCCCAACGCAGAGCCGGGGCTGGTGAGATGATCCTCGGAGTCGACGGTCGGGGCGCTCATTGCAACGCTTTCCGTCTTGAGGGAAACCTTCGCCAACCCGAAATCCAGAATCTTGGCGTGCCCGCGCTTGGTCAGAAATATGTTGGCGGGCTTGATGTCGCGGTGCACTATGCCTTCAGAATGAGCGGCATCCAATGCGTCCGCAATCTCGATGGCCAGCGACAGAATCAACTCGGTGTCCATCGGTCGGCCTGCAATGCGGTGTTTCAAGGTCAGACCATCCAGGTACTCCATGGCAATGAACGACTGCCCTTCGTACTTCCCAATCTCGTGGATGGTGCAGATGTTGGGGTGATTTAGAGCTGAGGCAGCACGGGCTTCCCGGCGGAAGCGCTCTAGAGCTTGCGGATCTCTGGCCACATCGGGAGGTAGGAACTTCAGAGCCACGAAGCGTCCGAGTTCGGTGTCTTCGGCTTTGTAGACAACACCCATCCCACCGCCACCCAGCTTCTCCAGGATGCGGTAGTGCGAGATGGTCTGGCCGATCACTTGGGTCGTCTCTTGGCGCGACCATATTAGGAACCAAGGTGCGGAGAGTCAAGGCAGTGCGGGCACTCGCGAACTTTCAACCCACTACCAAATCGGACCCGGCTTGAAAGCGCCAGGCATCAGAGCAGCCCCGAGGACAAGAATGCTCACTCAGCGTCCGCCGCTTTTCGTAACGCGCGACCCCGGACATTTCATGGATAGAACACCGAGTTTTGTTAGAGGTTCTTAGGCAATTCCTGGATCCAATCTCGCACCCGCCCAAGGCGAGTTTAGTGGAGCGAGCTGGCTACCGAGGAGAAGGCATTATTCGCGTTCGAACCGATTAGACGAAGAGTGCCCACCACAATTACCAGGATCACAGCCAACATCACAGCGTACTCGGCGATATCCTGACCGTCATCCTCGAACCATAACCGAGCGATCAAGCTCAACATATATCCTCTGGTTGACACGACATAGGTTGCTATCGGTCGTCCGATTGCACCATCAGGTACGGATCGATTTTCCCGATTGGGAATCAGGCTTACGCGGCGGCTAGCGAACTCTGGGCATGATGAACCAGGCTCTTCATGCCAGGCGCTTTGGAAACTACCGCACTGACCCCGACAGAGACCGCTTCCCGCTCAACTGCTTTGTTGTCGTGGAGCGTGAACAGGATAATGGGTACTGCGGGCATCATGCGCCTGAGCACCGGGGCGGCTTCTAAACCGTTCATGATTGGCATGGCGAGGTCCAGCACGATTAGATCAGGCTTCAATGCTCGTGCCTTCTCGATTGCCTCCCACCCGTTCTCTGCTTCCCCGCACACTTCCCAACCTGAGATATCCTCGAATTCCGTCCGCACCATTCGCCGGATGACCACGTTGTCATCGACAATGAGAATGCCATTTGGCATAGGCACGATCCGTGACAAGATGCGCCGAGATTAACATACTCTGTAGAAAATTTGGTTAAAATGCGCCCACAATGTTAATGGAATGACGTTTGTGGTGCTGGACGTGGTCGAAGAGTACCAACGCTTTCGCCTAGTTTGTCCCTGTTCGCTTGAAATCGTAAAGCATTTCCGCCAACTCCAGCTTGATCTCCTCTAGGCGCGAGAACCTAGCCTCGTAATTTCCCTTGCTATGTCGAGGCTCATCGAGACGAGCGTTTGCAACCCGCAAATCCTGCATCTCCTGCTTGAGACTAGCGACTCGCTCCTGAGATCGTAGTCGTAAACCGTCACAGTTACATTAAGACTGGGGGCGCACGACGAGGTCTTAGCCTGACATTGCACGCCCACCAGCGTCAACACGGCGACGGAAATCAAGATTCTGGTGATTCTGTGCATTCTCCCGGTTTTCATGGCATATTCTGCGAAATGGCGCTTCATAAATCCTCCTCTGGCGGACTGATCTTGTTCAAACCGGTCGGTGGTAGGCACAGTTTACTTCGAATATTACTTCAACTCTTTTAAGCTACATCGTTCCCCCTACCTTCAAGGCTTTACTGTATGGCATGTGGCATGACGACGAGATCGCGTGTCACCTGGCCCACAGAAAATGGAGATCCGGATATAGGAGTCAGCGCTCCCGTACTTTGGTCCAGCATGAATCCCGAAACTTCTTTGGGCACGATGCTGATGTATACGAATTTATCCGCCGGGTCCACGCCAATCGAGGATGGTTGGGCGATGTCTCCCAATTGGATCGGCGTCCCCGCGACGGGCGCCAGATCGCCTGCACCACTGATCGTGAAGGCAGACAGGCTGTTCCCTCCGGTATCTCCGACGAACACAAACTTTCCGCTGGGATCAATGGCGACCGGGGCGGGCTGGTTACCGCTAGCGAACGGGGATCCAGACACGGCAGCCAGTGCGCCAGTGGTTGGATCTAGCGACAATACCGACACGTTGCTCGTCCCCTGATTTACTACGACTACAAACTTCCCGTCTGGGGTAACTCTAACGCCCTGCGGACTGTCTCCACCTGTACTGGCGGACCCAGCCACGCCTCCTATCGCACCGCCCTTAATCGACAAACTGGCAATCTCTCCTCCCGAAGTGCCCTCAAAGGTCACAAACAGCCAAGATATAGAAGGATCTACTGCCAGGTCGTGTGGTACGCCGGGAAGCATAATGGGCTGGTTGGGAAGTAGGGACAGAACGCCGTTTACATTGATATGGAATACAAACAGATCAGCGGCGTTGGCACTCACATCCGGAATAACATAGAGGCTATTTCCTGCCGCAACCAGTTTGCGGGGAGTGACCGGTAGCGTCTGTCCAGGGCCGGCGGGAGTTAAATCCCCTGTCTTCTGGTCCACAATGAACGACTCCACGTTAGGCCCTCCGAGTCCAGCACTGGTGGCATACAGCACCATACTTCCTGAATCAGCCGCCAGTCCAACGTCAGCAGCCGCAGCTTGGTTTGTGACCGCCACAGACGGCGGGGATAGTGGCGTCAGAATACCGGAATTAGGATCGACGCTAAATCCGTGAATTACACCGACATTGTCACCAACATACAGAAGTTCCGTACCAGCAGGGAGCGGTGAACCACCACCTCCGCCTCCGTTATTGTTATTGTTGTTGCTTGTGCCGGAACCACCGCCCCCGCATCCCGCTAGCACGGCTAGTAAGAGGAACGCACCCAACAGCCAAGTGACCCATTTCATAACATCCTCGCATGCGAAAATCTTGGTTCGTTTGCTACGGATTCGTTACATCGATCCGAAACGTGTCGTAGTACTCGCCGATAAATGTCCAGGTAGTAGTTCCTCTCGATCCGCCGCCCTCCTTATACAGGTTGGCGACATTTGCATGGGCGGCGCTGGTATTCGGCACAATCGTCCAACTCACGCATTGATTGTTGATCACCTTATTGCAGGTCAGCGTAGCCAGCCCAGTCGCGGGGCATCCGGTGGAGGGACAGATGGGCGTGCCGTCTCCAGGGCCGCTGAATGGGAACGGACTCATCAACAGCTTGTACACGGTGCCGCCGGAATAGAAGGTAACCCCTAGCTTGCAGTTGCCGCTCGAAGTGACGACGTTCGCCAGCGGCACGATGTTGCCGTTCTGGTCGAAACAGTCACTGCGAACAGAGGTGTCGTACGAATAGTAGCCCGATGGCGGCGCAGCCGGTTCTGATCCGACTGGATCGTCAGGTGTGATCCAAGCCGCCCGTACAGAGTGATTGGAAAGGAGCAGTTCGAGTTCGCCGCTCGTAGTAACGAAGCTGCCATAGGTGGCCTGTCCGGATCCATTGTAGTCATCGCTACGCAGCAGCAACTGGGTGATCCCGTCAGAAGCGTAATCGTGAACAACCGTGGTCACGTTCGTGTTGGTCGTTTTTTGTCCTGCGAACGCGACCAATGGCGTCAGCAACAGGATCACGGAGCAAAGGCGTTCTGCGAAATGGCGCTTCATAAATCCTCCCATCCAATCCCGGCCGCGGTAAACCAAGGCTTGTTCTCCGCTGCTAGAGGTCCGCTGTCGAGTTGGCAGACATTTTGGGCGGGGCGCGCCGATAGTCAATTCCGGGCATGTGTGAAGAAGGTCATATTTCTATGGCAGAGTTATGACACATGCGTAGGCTCTTGCCTTTGCGAATGGGTGGTCTGTGATAAACTCGCGTCTACCTTTTGGATGGGTACCCCCGGTATGCCCACCGGAACGAAGCCGCACGTCCGCTTCGGGCAGTTCGAGCTAGATACCCACACCCGTGAATTGCGGACCAATGGCCGAAGCCTGAAACTCCAAGAGCAACCGTTTCAGGTACTTACAGCCTTACTCGAGCGGCCGGGCGACTTAGTCACCCGTGAAGAATTGAAGTCGCGACTTTGGCCTTCCGACACTTTCGTAGATTTCGAGCACAGCCTCAACAAGATCATCAATCGGTTGCGGGAAGTATTGGGAGACTCCGCGGAGAATCCCACCTACATTGAAACCTTGCCACGCTCGGGATACCGCTTAATTGTTCCTGTTACGAAGCCTCGGCCTGTTTCGCAGGTGGGTCAGCGGTGGTGGATGTGGTGTATCGCGGCCGCCGGTGCGCTGGCGGTCGTACTGCTCACTCTAATGCTGAACAAGATGGCGCTTCCTAATACCGCTCGGGTAGTTTCAGTCGCGAGATTAACTCATGATCCTGAATTCTCGGACTGGCCAACTTGGTCTGCTGATGGAAGTACAATCGCGTTTTCGTCGAATCGCACAGGCAATTTTGAAATCTACCTTCGTCGGGTCGATGGCGGGCGTGAAATCAACATAACCAATGACCCTGGCCAGGACATACAACCGGATTTTTCGCCGGACGGCAGCAAAGTCGCCTTCGCCTCCACCCAGTCGTCCCGCACTGGGTTGATCAAGATCGGATCCATTTTTGGCCCGGAGTTCCGCACATATGGTGGCGACGTTTGGGTCGTTCCGGCTTTGGGCGGGCAGGCGCGACTGCTCGCGAAGGACGGGAACTTTCCGGTTTGGCATCCCAGCGGGAAGAAGGTGCTGTACGTCAGCGGTGTCGAAAGCCACCGCTCTTTGATCGAGGTCGAGGCGGATTCCGGAAGAACACATCCCGTTCTGCCGTCCGAGTGGTCTCACTGGGAGATTACGCGGGCGCGCTATTCGCCATCAGGGGACTGGATTACTTTCGAGACCTTCGAACGCGAAATCTTCATTGTTCGCGCTGCCGGCAATGATACGCCTCGTGAGGTGTTAAAGGGTGTCTCAAGTCACGCTTGGGACCCTTCGGGCAAGCTCATTTATTACTGCGTTCAGGAGTTATCCGGAGGTACTCGCCTGGAGGGAATCGCCGCAGATGAAAGGACCGGGAAGGTCACGGGAGCTGCCCACATCGTAGGTGTAGTTATCGGCAACTTGCGAGACTTAGCTATTAGCCGCGATGGACGCCGGTTTGCCGTCAGTGAGATGGAGAACTCGTTGAACCTAACGCGGCTCCGGCTCAGTCCGGATGGCGGGTCACCTGAGGGTGGCGAGGAGGTGTTGAGCGCAGGCCCGGTGTTTGATCGTGAACCCAGTGTCTCGCCCGACGGAAGCAGTGTCGCTTACACCAGCGACCGATTAGGTCACGACGAGCTTTACTTGTTGCACCTAGCCGACAAGCGTGTGGATCGGGTGCAGCTGCCGGGAAACGATCTGGGTGTAGACAGTCCCCAGTGGTTTCCCGACGGATTGCGATTGCTCGTGCTCCGCAGGATGTCTATCGGAAAAGACTCCTTGTGGCTGGTATCTCGCGATGGCAGCCGTGCCGAGGAACTCCTGAGCAGTCCTTCGATTTGGGGTTTGGAAATCCCAGTTTCCCCCGACGACCACACAATTGTTTTTCCCCAACGTGTTGGTGACGTTTTCCAATTCTTTGCCCTTGATTCCTCTACTCGAAAATTGCAGCAGATTACTTTTTCTGCTGGTGACAAGTACAACGGTTGGTGGTCACCTGATGGCCTGTGGCTGATCTACTCCTCCAACGCCAACGGCACCGTGCAGCTCTGGAAGATGCCAGCGAAGGGCGGAACGCCGCAGCAGCTAACTCGGGGCAATGAGCGGATCCATCACGCCTTCTATTCCCCAGATGGGCGCTGGATTTACTTTCAACCGAACCATCAAAATTTCTATCGCATGCCGGCAAACGACGGTTCTCCGCAACAAGTTACACGCTTTCCAGAAGCCGGGCTCTTCATCGAGGAACCCACTATTTCGCCTGATGGTCGGTTTCTCTACTACTGTCGTAGTAACGGCGGATCATCGCTCTGGGTGCTCGATCTATCCAGGTAACGAAAGGCATGCTTATCAATCCGATCCCCCTTGCTGCGCCGAGCTTCCTGGGTCTACTTCGTGGCCGATCGCACGCCCGGCCCTCCCGCCCATCTTGAGCTGGAGGCGTTTTTGTGACTCTGGCAGAAAATCTCCGCACAAAGTACGGTCTGACGAGCCTTAAAACAGGCGGCAGTGGCCTTCCTCTGGCAGCCATCAATGATGCACTAGAAGCGGCGGCACAGATTGCGGATCGAAGCCACGCGCCTGAAATCGCCGATCAAATTCGCGCTTTGAAGTGGGAGGCCACAATGCCTTCTTATGCCTCCAAAATTCAGACCGCGAGAGATGTGGCGTAAAATATAGTCGTCTTAGGCGTTAAGAAATGACCGACCGGCCAGTTCGATGCCCCTATTGCGTCTCAGGCAATGAGTTTCGACCCATGATTGTTAATGCATACCGCACATTCATCTGCGACCGATGTGGTCACAGCGAACGGCCCGACTTAGACGATTACGTTTGCCGCTGTCAGAAATGTACTGAAGTGAACCGGGCGGCCTAGAGGCCCTTTCTCGGATCGTGGTGTCCCTTCGGACTGGGAAACGCGTTTTCTGGACGGAAAACTTTTCGCACCCGTGAAAAACACCGTCCGTGTGTTCATGCCAGCCCATTCCCAGGCCCGAGCGGAAGGACTCGGTGATTCGTGGCACGGCAGCCAGCGAGCCCACGGCCAGCTCGAAAGCTCCCGGCAGATACGCGGGGCTGTCTTCATTCGCGAGCGTAAAAGCTTTGTTCTTCGGAAAGGCTAAATTTCCCCGTCTTTTCGTTATAGGTAACGTATCCACCTGCTGCCTGGGAGGCCAGCCACTCACGCAGATAGCGCTCATCGGTGTTCGTCCGGTCGGCCAGCTCTGCCGGCGTCATGGGGTGCGCCGCAAGCGCCTTGTAGAGGCCCAGCTTTTCTCCGATCACCACCATTCCGGCGTGAACCGCCGCACCGAGAGAGAGCGGCCCCGAAGTTACGGATAGGCGAGTCGCACCCGAGGAAAGTTTAGGCGGGGATAGTGATATCGAAACTTATTCAGAAAAGATAGTGGTTCACACTCTTAAGCACCTAGAGATGATCCCGACTATCGTGTCAGCCTTTACTGGGCGATGAGTGTCAAGACAGATTATTCTGCAACGCCGCGGAACGGACCCTCCGAGAGTACAAGATGACATTGAGAGACCCCAAGGCGAATAGGAGAATGACCGGGTTTGAGACGTTATCCGCCAAAAGCCGAAGGCAGTAATTGCGCAAACCAGGTGCTTGTTTGCTTGAACGCCAGATGCAGATTCCTATGCGGAAGGGCCTGTGCGCGGAGACTCCATCGGTGAACCATAATGGGAGGGATTGGCTCGACGTTTATAGAGCCGCGATAATGGAATTCGACCGGGACAAGTTGCCAGCGAGCATCGACCTGGCTGAGAAGGCTATCCAGCAACGCTTACGGGAATTGCCGACCGCAAACTCTAAGGTGCATTGCGAACTGAGAGATGCACTCAACAGTCTCGCGGTTCTCAAGAGAATGCTGTAGCCATTTGGCATCTTGAAGCATTTTCTGGTGGCCTGAAATCGAGCAGCTGCGGGATCGATCCTGCATATCGTGCCGGGCTTACTACGCAATGAAGACAGGATTAATATTGCTGCACACAACGGATGCGTCGCGACCGCGCTAGAATGTTGGAAGATTTTTCCTGCCACTTCTGTTGCTCATTAACGCGCACTCTTCCGCCACCTTTCGTAACTCCAGAGAGAGGGATGTCCTATGGCTTTGGAAACTGAACATTCTGAATCCCCGTACTGCGTGAAGATCGAGACCGCGACGGGCCGGTCCGCCACAGTCCCCATTGCCGTCTTAATGCCGAAGCAATTGGAGGTCTTTCTTCAGATCGAGTTCAAGAAGTTGGCGCAAGAAGCAGGCGTAAAGGGCGCTCGTATTCATGTGGAGCGGGCCATAGCCGCTGATTACGAGCAAGTCATCCGTGAAGTGGCGGCGTGCCTGCGCTCCGCCAAGGCAAGCGTGGCATGAGCGGGCAACGAGTTGGGTTCCGGGGGGTCACGTCTACGACCCCATTAATAATTGGCGAAATATCGCGATTACACTCATCCTATGAGAGAGGATGTCAAGAAAAAATACTTCTCCACTCCCCTCCGTGGGATCCCGGAATGGTGACTTGCATCCAGGCCCCCTTCTTCTTGGAGAGGATTTTGGGTTTCGCACTTTGGATCGCCGTGTAGTTCAGCGGCGATTGCTAACTCCAGTCGATGATCTCGAAGAAATGGTTTCATGGAGCAGTGGTGCTTAACGCCGATCAGTTGCGATGCTGCGCAAGCCAAGCGTTGGCTTAAGTGCCAACCATCATCCTATGGGAGGCTCGAGGCCTATGGCTTTTTTGGGTTATCCGAGGGGGCATAGGATTGACCCGGAGACTGGGTGCTGATTTGAGCACCCGAAACGCCTAATGAGTGCATGGATACTCTCCCTCGAACCCGAGCATCGCCAGAACCGATGGGTCACCACCGAAGCGTGAAACCTGGGAGACCACCTGAGTTCTGTGCAACGCTCAAGCTGCTTGCGGCTTCAGTTGTTCCGCGTCGAAACGTCCCTCCTTCTTCCAGAGTGTCAAAGCCATGGCCGCGATCTTTCGGGCTAAGGTCAGACGCGCCATCTCGGGCTTCATGCCCTTAGCCAGCAAAGCCATATAGAAGTCGCGCAACGGTCCTACACCACAGCTGGCTCGGGTCGCGGCTCCCTTGAAGATCTCTTTCATTTCGTGGTTGTGATTCTGATTGAGACTGATCCAGGCACACCTGCTGCCTGACCGCGAGACCGGACACGGTTCGATGCGACTCGTGAAGTCCCGTCAGCACCCCAACTATTCCCACTCCGCTCAATCGCCAGTACGGCGAATAGATGACGGCGTGCCAGATGCTTCTCAAGAAAGAATTCGGGCGCTGTGTAGTGCGTTGGGAAATCGGCATGGGTGAGAAAAGTGCGCCACGCGCTTTCCAGCTCTATCGGAGGGAATTCGCGAATGACCGTAAAATCCATGGGTTACTCGGCCCGGCTACGTACTCGCAGGCGGCTGGGCCTGGTGTCACAGGAGAAAGCCGCCTTCAGAGTCGCGCAACTTAAACTACCGCATTAACGATAGCGCCCGGCGGCACCCTGGGTAGCATTTTTCACTCAGCAGCCCAGTATATATAGGCTAGCCCCAGCGCAGAGATCGCTACTAAGATAAATGATCCGATCCACAACCAATCAAGCTTTTGCTTTGTTTCCTTGATCTGCACAGGGCTTCTCACACCTTCTCTTCAAGCCGCAGCTTTCACTCTGCCGAAATGAACCTGACCGTAGCGATCAGCCGGGATAAAAATAGGGGCTGCCGACTTTCTACTTGGCAGCCCAATTCTTTCTCGAATGGTCGATACAGTCTTGTGGTTAGTCTTTAGAAAGCGTGGTCTTCTAAATCGCAAAAACAAGTGCCGCGACCGCTGCCGAGCGTGATCTCGAACGCACAGAACTGCTGCAAGCCAGCTAGTTCACTCGCGCCCAGGTTCGCATCGTGCAGTTCAGTCTCGGTGATGGCGTACCCAGAAACTGCTTTCTGGATGTGCGTAGCCCAACCCCGAATTCCAGCGGTTGCTGCACCGGCGGTAGGATCGCACGATCCGGAAGGGTTAGGGCCAGTCGAAACAACTTTGATCGCGCCTCTGATGTTAACCTTTGATGTTAGAGAATTCGCCGTCAGGTAACGGTTGACGGATTCCGCGATAAGTCCGTCGGCGGTTACCGGGCAGCTGCAGCACTCTTGCAGTTCCTGGCTATCGTCCAACACGTAAAACGCGGCACAGAGGGTACCCCCTGTGTTGCCGTCGTTGATGACCCGCACTGTGGCATCCGGGGCGCCTTCGGTGTTTGCGTTAGAAAAGTAGGTGACAGCGAAGGTACTGTTGTCTTGCGCCACTGCCGTCTCTGAGATCACTCCCAGCACGAGGGCAATAGCGAGAAGGGGCAATAATCGACAGACTACACTTTTCATACAGATCCTCCTAGGGGCGCTGCTAGGCTGGGGGGAGAAACAGCCAAGGAGGCGTCAGCGGAACTCTACATAGCTCTAGGCTCTTAACAAGTACCCACGTGGCCTAGTCAGATTCACTAGCCTTCGAAGGTTACTCCCAATGGGTTAGTCTTGGATTCACTAGGCTATCCTATTTTCGTTTCCTTGCATTGCATGGCTATCTGAGATAGATTTCGCTGATCCAACATTGAAGATCCTTAGCTTTCGGCTTGGTACTCTTCGGCCCTTGCAAGGAGTGACGGGCCGTTTTTCGCATTGCAAATCCTGATTCCCTGTATAACGTGGAGTTCGCGATGATTGACCCTTATCTGGTTTTGCGGCAAAAGGAGTTGGATATTTCGCGTCTGCGAAAAGAGATCGCAGCACTCCACTCTGTAATTCCGTTACTTGTCGAGGACGGCGACTGGGCCGAGCACGGGCTGGCTTTGGCACCTTCCTTCTCGCAGTTGTCGGGAACGGGGACTACTGTCTGAACAGTTCGCGCCCTATGGAACCACCCGCGAAGACAGCGCCTGGGCACTGCGTGTCATCAAACGGGAAACTCTGGCTTTTCCCGATTGGGAATCAGGTTCACAGATGCCAGCATCCCATCGCCGCTGATTACCACACCGGGTTTCTAGGCTGATGCAGTCAGTCTTATGTCCGAGCAAACGCTTGTCCGTGTCAAAGAAGGTGCCATATGCGACTATCCTCTGCATCGATGACGATCCAAGTGCTCTTGAGCTTCACAAGGCTGTTCTGTGCAACAAAGGCTACACAGTACTGTCCGCTTCCGATGGCCCAACCGGAATCGCACTCACCCGCACCCACTCCATTGATCTCGTAGTGCTCGATTTCAATATGGCAGGCATGGACGGCAACGAAGTCACTCAGGTGCTGATGAAGGAGCAACCGAACCTGCCGGTTGTGATTCGGACAGGATATTTTGATGGCATACCAGAGTGTCTGAAGTGGTTCGCGGATGCCTTGTTATTGAAAGGCGACAGTCCTGACACTTTGCTCTCAACAGTCGCAAGACTGGTCGCAGGCAAGAAAGCGCCTGCGGGCAGTATTGTCAAAACGAGCGAACGACTTAGCGCCTAGCGACTCCAGTCAGAGGGTGTCTTGCCCGCTTGCAAGCAAGTGAGTTTTGTTCGTAGATCGAAACACGTACCACGAGTCCTTGGCAAGGGCTAGAGACTTTTTCTGCTGCGATAATTCACTTTGTATCGCCTGTCCTCACTGTGCAAAGCAGTGACCGCATCCGAAGTCGGCTCTTGCTTCTCAACAGTATCAGAATGATCCTTCAGGCATGGGCTGGAACGGTAACGCTCGCGCTCAATGTCGAGGGCTTGTTGCGTGCTTTGCGCCGGAGTTAGAATTGCCCGACCTTTCACTGTCATGCTGACAGCCAATGATTCACGCAACCTTTGGCTTTTTCCATATGTACTGTATCGAACCAAGCCGTTAACTCTGGCATTATTTTCGCATTTGGAACTCGTCCGCCTGGCAGCTCGTCGCTTGGAAGATCGAATCTGCGAACTGATCGACAAGGCCAGGGCGGATACTGTGTGGTATGATCGCGCCCGCAATGTCGTCGTCAACACCAACACACCACTAATAAATGTTCTCTATCGAACGTCCCGCCCCACCGGGAGGGAGAAGTACTTTGGGCTTTGGATCCTCACCAGCGGCAAGTGCCACTAGTCCTCAACAACGACCAATTTCTAAGGAGAATAGTTTATGGCCTCTCTTGCCAAGCGATTTTGCAGCCTGTTCCTCCTCGGCGCAATGGCTTTGCTGATCGTTGCAATCGTGCCAGCAACCGCCAATGCGCAAATGGGAAAACGGACCCCCTTCTGCAGAAAACTATTCAACCCCAACCTAAACCCCCGCGGAAAGATATTTGCTTCCCAGGGCGCGCAAATGTACTGTTTTGGAGTCCAATTGAATTCCGGCAGCAACCGCCCTCAAGTCTTAGCTCGTCCGTCTGGGATTAGGAACGTGGACGCTGCCAATCCCGCCGAAGATATCTCGCCGAATGGTACTGAGGCTTTTGGTCAGTCCGAGACCTCCATTGCCGCTGCCGACCAGTATGTAGTAGAGGCCTGGAACGATGCCACCGGGTTTTTTGCGCCATGCCTTTCGCCAAACAACAAGGAGGAGTTAACAGGATTTGGATTCTCCAACAATGGAGGGGCATCCTTCACCGATCTCGGTGGTCTGCCGAATGTCAACTGCACTACTATCCTTTTCGAGGGTGATCCCAGCGTGGAGGGTTGGGAGTTTCAAGGACAACATTATTTCTATATCAGCAGCATATTCGCCAGCACCACTGGCACTGGGCCGAACGACATCGCTCTCACCCCATGCCAGGTAACCGGTTTCGGTTCCGCAGCCTCGCTCAACTGTGGGCAGCCAGTCGTCGTTGCGACCAGCAGCCAGTGTTTCGAGTTTGGTACGCCGCCGACGTGTGCTTTTTACAGCTTCCTGGACAAGGACTTTATGTCCATTGATCCGAAGCGAGGCAAACTCTACATCTCCTATACCGAGTTCGGCTTTTCAGGCGCGACCGCCAATGCGATCGAATTGGCAGCCTGTGACCTGACCGCGAACCCGATGCATCCGGATTGCTCGAACGGCTCGGCCGTCGGCCCGCTTCCTCCGCCTTATCTGATCATTGCCCCAACAGATGTGAACGCCTGTGAAAACGAGGGTGCTTATCCGGGGGTGGACGTGGCGACTGGTGATGTTTACGTAGCCTTTGAGCACAATTGGCCCAGCGAAGCTGCTTCCGGCGCCTGCAGAACCGACCCCACAAAGGAGGTTGTCAGCTATGTCCCGCACAGTTGCCTAACCCTATCGGCAGCTTCCTGCGTCGCACCAGCAGCCCAAACCGCGGCTCTGGTGGCTTCCGAATCTGCCGCCTTTATTCCGGGGTATAACCGCTTCCCGATGAATGATTTTCCGCGGATAGCGGTTAGCTCCATCCATGGAACGGTGAGCATCGTGTGGAACGATGCCAGGTTCAAGCCGAGCGGGGATATCCTGCTGCAAAGCTGGTTCACCGGGAGCGCATTCCCCACTCCCGTCCAGTTCGAGCCCGTAATCGTGGATAACGCTGCAACCGCCGGACACGGTTGGCAATTCTTGCCCGGCATGCGCAACACTGATGACGACGGCAACCTCTACATTAGCTGGTATGGCAGGGCAACACCAGATACAGCGGTCACGAACGTCTACGAAGCTGTTGGAGTAAGTCCGCTGACACTTGCGACGCCATCTAACATCAAGATTACGAATGTAGCGTCGGATTGGAATGCGGTCAGCTCTGACATCGTTCCCAATTTCGGTGACTACACCGACAATTATGTCGGTGCTGTCGGTAGTACCGGCCCCCCGTTTACAGGCGAGATAGATTACACCGCCTGGGCCGATGGTCGACTGGGTGATCCACAACCCTTCGAGGCCCATATCACTCACTGAGGTAGCTGAACTGTGGCCGCCATCAACAGGATTGCGGCCACACCATTTTTCGTTCCATCTCTCTTCCAACAATCACAGGATGCGGATCGCTATCTGTTGTCGGAAACGAGCCCCGCGCTGAGAACGTGAGAACGATAGGCAGGAGGTCTTATGCAGTGGATGCGAATCGTAACTGAGTTGTTGTTGGTCTGCGCCTTCGCTGCTGCAGTACAAGCACAGGAGTTCAGCGCGATCCAGGTTTCGCGCGACACCCCCGGCCATGTGACCAAAGCCAAGGTGTACATGAGCGGCAAGAAGCTGAGCTCCTATCCTGAAGAGGACAACGGGCAATTCTGGGGCGTCATCGACCTAACGCAGCATACCTTTACCTTAATTAACATGGGTCAAAAAACCTATACGCAGAGACCGATGTCGCGTCAGGATCCTTGGTGGCTGTATGCCTCTACATTGGACGGCGGCTCTCCCTGTCCTCCGGCCATCTTGAAGCAGATGGGGCCGGGTGCCACTTGCAAAAATGTTGGCACGGAAACGCTTAATGGCCGCAACTCGGACAAATGGGAGATCAGCCAAACCATGCAGGGACAAACTCTGCTCACCCGCATTTGGGTGGACCGAAAGCTGCGCGTCTGGATCAAGACGGAGGTGATGGCGAGTGCCGCGTTGGTCGCAAGCACGGAACTGCAAGGCATTCAAGAAGGAGCGCAACCCGCGAGCCTGTTTGTCATACCGGCGGGATTTCGCGAAATCATTGTGCCAAAACGCGGCAGCTAAGACGAACTCTTCGCGTTGTCGCTGCGAAGATTTCAAAATGGATCTTTCGCGACAGCCGCTGCCTTCCGTCCCGGTCGCGTACTGCCGACGATGATTCCAACCTTTATCATTTGCTCATTCTCCCTTCCGGTGCGGTCCTCAGGTGACCGATGGTTACTCACTCAGTGATCATGCTTGTTGTCCTGCCTTGTTCTTTGGTGCGATTGGCCGTCACTTCCTGGCGGCTGAGTTGTTCAGCTGCCAGCAGCCCGAGCTTCTTAATGGATCCGTAGAGTTGTTCCTTCTCATTCTGGGACAGGACAGACATGAGCGCCTCAAGGTCCTTTGCGTGCCGCTCGAAAAGGTGCAGGTCGTTGTAACGGTCGTGGGTACGGTTCCAGCGATAAGGTTCTTTTGAGCAGCAGCCTGCGCTTGATAATCCGCCAGACCCGTTGTCCCGTTACAAACCTTAGCTTGGGCAGCGCCTGTGGTCGGGTCGCCAAGTTGCCATGATGTAAAGTCAGAACTCACGAAGGCCTTAGCTCCTGCCAGAGCTGCGGCGTCGGCATTTTTCTGCGCCTCGCCAGAAGCTACATACAAGGTCACCACGTCGATAGCCAACGCAGCCATCGCCAGCATGACCACCAAAGCGACAGCCGTTATCACAATGGTTACGCCGCGCTCTCGTCTACGACCTTTGACAATCTGACCGCGCATCGCTCTCGCCTGACTTGTAAAACAGCGCCATGTTACCCCAAAAGACCTCGAAGGCATCGCTAAGTCTTCAAGAAACTCCCAAAGGGAGTCACGGAAACTCAGGGCGAACAAACGACGAAGATATGCTACCATGCCTCGATGGACGAGGGCAGAAAAAGAGTGATCGGAATCATGGCAGCGATTCTAGCTAATCTGCACATGCAGACAGCGGACGACCTGTTCGGAACGCCGCAGGGAAGTCCCCGGACGGACAAGTTGATCGCCGCAAGCATTCAGTGGGCTGAGAAGATCATGGAGAAGATTGACGAGCGGTTCTCAAAGGAACGAAGCCCAAGTTCCAGTTCGACAAGCCAATTGACATCGACCCCGAAGAATTGGTGACACCTAGGTACTCGATTCGTTTCATGGATCGGGAGGTCCGATGATCGTTAACCCGAAGAACCTGAGCCGCGACAACCACTACCTTCCAGTTTTGCTATCAGGAAGGTTTTACGAATTCCGATGGGAAAGTCTGGATCAAGGACAGCAAGAGGGCCGAGCCAGAATTGCGGAAGCCTAGCAGGGTTGGCCGAAAGCGAAGTTTTTACATCATCAAAGAGAATGGAGTTGAGACCGACAAGGTAGAGGACTTCTTCGACAAGACAGTCGAGAATCACTTCGCAGGGTTGTCAAAACGGATCAAAGAGGAGCAGAACAAATTTATTCAGATGTCGGCCAACGACGTGGGCGTGTTGACGAGATTTGTGGCTTCTCAGGCGGTGAGAACGGTAGGCCACAAAGAAGCAATCGAAGAGCAATCTGGTAGCAAAGTGGACACGAACACATTCGTTCGTGTGATGAGCCGAAAGATGCTGATGCTGCTGAATGCTTGGATCGATAATCCGCCGACGTTTCGGTTTTATACTCCTCTGCCCAGCATCGGGGATTGTTTCATCACCGGGGACCATCCCATCGTAGTGATCGTCGCGCACGACAACAAGATTTGGACTCCGACCGGGAGTCCTGAGTTACGGATCACCAATCTCGCCGAGATTCTTCAGCGTCCGAAGTATGCCTTCATGGTTTCGCTCTCGCCATACGTCGCCGTCTCAATCCAAAGCAGCGGTACGGGTCAGGTCCATTTGCCTCCGCAAGAAATCGAGCAGATGGATGTCAGACGTTTCAACAATCTAATTCATAGACAGTGCGGAGTCTTTACGCTCGCACGAGATAGAGAATCGCTGATCTGAAGGCTGAAAAGAAATCGGGATCAAGCCGCGCGGGGCGGGTCGAGTCCGATGCGTTCTCACAATCCGGTAAGAGCGTGCTCCACCGCCTCAGCTTCGGTCACAGTTCATCTGGTTCCCGCACCTAAGCCATGAATCGATGGGTTGCTGCTGCGGTTCAATGGGCAGAGCGGATTACGAAGTATGACACCCGAAATCAGCGCCCACCTACTGCAACTTGAACAGGTCATTCAAGGCGCAAAGCTTTTATTTGCCCGTCACGAGTACCCTCGCAATTACCGCAACGTCGTTCTGGTTGGTTTCATATCTCAAGCCATAGAGCATCAGGAGGCCGTGTTGCTGCTAGTCAGCCGTGACCTTGTAGGTTCGGCATTTGCATTGGCGCGGCCCATTATTGAGACCATGTACCGTGGATTGTGGATTGACAAGTGTGCGACCGATGAAGAAGTTCAACGATTCATTAAACAAGATAAAATCGACCCCACCATCGCCACACTAGCGAAGGCGATTGATGAGAAGTATGAGACACATGGAGCCTTCGAACGGTTAAAGACGCGGAGTTGGGACTTGCTCAACAGCCTCAGACACACAGGCATGCATCAAGTGAGGCGACGCTTTACGGCAAAGGAAGCAAGACCCTCATATACAGAGGCACAGATTATCCAAGCTACAACGGCGGCGACCACATGCGTACTGATTTTAATTGGTCAATTCTTTTTGACCCGCAATTACCGTGAGGAAAGCATTAAAATTTAAAAATTGCTCAAATCCTACGGGCCGTTAGCCCAAGATAGCGCGGGCACCGAATTGCCAAAGTGACTAAGCGCTGGCGTCGCCTCATCAGGTCATTAGCCCTTCTTTGCTCTGACCTTCGCCCATCTCGCCCGTTGCGCTGCTGCCATCTTCGCTCGGGACTTCGCGGACACACGGCGTTTGCGTCCGGGTTCACCTGTCCGTTTTGTACCGCGATAAACACCGGCGAAAGCTTTGAGCGCCGCATTCAATCCTGACAACTGTTTTTCGAGTCGGTCCCGCTCTTTGGTTATTTGCTTCACAATCTTCAACAGGTTCGCCATTCCGTGCCCCTCCCGAGGGCGGAAGTGTAGCATAGTAGAGTTATTTGACGAGCCGTTCGGAGGGTTTCATGTCACAGCCACACGTAATAGAATGCCCGAATTGTTCGACTAGCCTCGTAGCATCAAAGGATTGGGATAAGGACCATGAAACCACTTGCCCTAACTGCAAGGCGGTAATTGTTGCGCCCGTCAAGGGGGGAATCCAACCAACAAACACAAGTATCACGACGGATTTTCGGAGTACGCAAGGGGCTTGCCTCTCATGTTTTTTGTCGTGCACCCCGACCAGAAGGGCCAGACAAACGAAAAGCAGATCGAAAAAATTGAACAGTTCCTCATTCAGGCTGGTGCTGCTAAGAACCCCGGGCTTCAAAATGTTCGAGGGGCACAACGTCCCAAATGGAGTATTCGAGGCGTTGTTCGGAGCAGCGGAAAAGGCAAGCGTACTAAAGCCGAGGGAGCGTTTCGTCAACTCTTTGATCTGGTAGAGTAACTCGCCGGGCAAACTATAGTCCGTGAAAGCATGCACTAATCTAGCAAAGTCATGTGGGAAGACAAACGATTACGAGATATTACTGAGGCCGACGTGCGGCAGATTGTGGATTCCGGGTTGGAGGAGCACCTTCAGCTTGAGTACAAGAGTGCTCTTTACGACAACAATCATCAGGGGAGCAAAGAATCCCTACTCGACATTTGCATGTTCGCCAATGCAGGGGGCGGCATTCTGTTGATAGGCATCTCTGAGCAACGAGAAGCTAACGGGCAACCAACCGGAATCCCCGATCCGAACGCTGATCTTGGCATAGACCTACTACGTCGCTGGCGCGCTGTTCGCCACCTCAGCCAATTGGACCTATCTCTCGATGCAGAGATCTCAACGCGTCATCTGAGCTGCGTGGAAACTGGCTGCGCACAGCCGGGTTGCTCGTGATTCGGCCGGAAGCGCATGTTTCGCGTTGCGCGTGATATAAAAGTCCCTCTGTTCGGTAGGTAGGATGATTGTTGTCCTCATGCCAAACCAATCAAATACGATGGTTATCGAGGGTGCGTGGCGGATGGAGTCTTATGTCCGCAACCGTGAGGCCGTCTCGTTGACCGGCGTGCTGTTGATGACGGCAGGCCGGTGGTCCACCCTGTATTTCATCCCTCAATCAGGCACAAAGGAGTGCTGGGGCAGCGCCGAATCGGGCCGGTACGACGTGAAAGGTGACCAGCTTACTTTCCATCATGAATTCACATTTCAAGGCGGGGGCGATGAGAAACTAGTGATCGATTTAGCTTCGACCACGGTGGAAATATGTAAGATCGTGTTGACGTCTGAAATCCTGAAAATTCACTTTCCGAACGGGAGCGTAATCCACTGCCAGCGATATTCCTAATGACCGCCCAGGCCCCACTGATTCCAGGCGAAAAACCGTCCTCAGGGGAATACCGACCTCATTTGCGACGGGAGATCAGCCTGCTTGGCCTTGTGGCCACGGCGGTAGCTGCCATGGTTGGAGTCGGCGTGAACATTCTGCCATTTATGGTGCAGCGTTCGCAGCCGGGGATTGGGCGATGGGTTCCACTGGCTTACTTGGTTGCAGCCGTGCCCGCAGTGCTCGCCGCGCTCTGCTATGCCGCACTGGTATCGGCGATGCCACGCGCCGGCGGCAGCTACGTTAACGTGAGCCGCGCTCTGAATCCGTTTGCCGGTTTCATTGCCAGTTTCTCGCAGTGGTTTGGACTCTGTATGGCCATGGGCGTGGTGGCGTATTTTCTGGTTCCTGTGATCCGTGATCTGTTGGCAGTGGCCGGAATGATAAAAGCCGCGGCCACACTGGATCTCATTGTTCCCAGGTTGTGGGTGTCTCTTCTTTCGATATGGCTGGCGTGGTTGGTGAATCTCCTGGGAATCCGGCTTTATGAACGCAGTGTGGTGCTCATGGCGGCGATGACAATGGTGGCTCCGATCATCATGACGGCAGCCGGCGTTTTGAAGTCTCCGCAGACTTCCTTGATGAAGCTGCACACCGCAGGCATGGTGCCACTGCCCCCTGTTGCTATGCCACGGATGACGCTGGCGATCTTCCTCGGAGCCGCGGTTGTCTTGTTCTCGTCTTTCATCGGCTTTGATGCCGTGGCCCAGGCTGCGGGCGAGGCTCGCCATCCTGGTGATCTGGCACGTGCCATTATGATTGCGATCGGAGGAGTCACCGCCTACTACATATGCTTCACCTGGAGCGTGTATCACGCCATTCCCGCAGAATACATTTATCGCGTTTCATTGGTACATGACATCTCTGCTCCTGGGTTGATGGCGCCGCTGCTGCCAAGATGGCTGAGCCTGACCATTCTGGCCTCGGTAGTGGTAGCCATAATTAAAGTTCTGCCAGCTGTGACGATGGCAAACTCCCGCACGCTCTACGCGTTCAGTGCCGACGGTATCCTGCCGAGGTCATTTTCGCGCATCCACGCTAGGTTCTGCACTCCTCCCTACGCGTTGACGGTGACCGCAATCGTGGCCAGCCTGTGCGTCTTAGGATGCAACCTCGCGGGAGATTTCTTTCTCGGCGTCGATCTACTGGTGGTCTCAATGCTGGTTAATTTTCTGTTGATGGCCGGTGCGTTGCTCAAGTTTCCGCTCGTGAATCCGGAACTGCACAAGCAGATTACGTTCTTAAAATCCCGCAAGGCACAGGTCTCCATTGCCATCGTGGCGATTCTGCTATTAGGAGCGCTCCTGATCGTGCAGGTCGCAAGTGATGTTTCCTCAACCGCTCCGTGGTATTTGAAGTCCACCACCAGCTGGATCGTAGTCATGTCTGCGGCCTGCATTCTGTTCTGGAGATTCTGGACAAGACTGACCGGGAAGGAACTAGATCCGCGAGCGCAGATCTTTGGAGACCTGCCACCCGAGTGACATGCAGACTGCGGATGTAGCCATTATCGGCGGAGGAGTGATCGGTTGCTCGATTGCCTACCATCTTGCCCGACTCGGTGTAACGCGTGGCGTGGTTTTTGAACGCAAGCACGTTGCTAGTGGGGCAACGGGCCTATGCCCGGGCGGTATCCGGCAACAGTTTGAAAGGGACGCGGAGTGCAGGCTGGCGCGGCGCTCCATGCGTTTCTTCGAGCAAGTCAACGAGTTACTTGAGCCGGAGTTTCCATTTTTTCTCGAGCGCTCGGGATACCTCTTCCTGGCGGAAAGCGAAGCACTGCTTTCTCGGTTCCGCCACAACGTGGCGATGCAAAATCAACTGGGCATTCCTTCCCGCGTCGTAACACCCGCCGAGATTGCTGAGATTGTGCCCTGCTTGGCCCGCGACGGCATACTCGGTGGGTCCTTTTGTGCTGATGACGCGTTCCTCGAAGATTGCGACGGGTTCACCCATAGCCTGGTGGGGCGTGCTCGCGAGAAAGGATTCCAACTCGAACTAGAAGAAGTCACAAGTCTTAAGCAGGAGGGTCCCGAGTGGCAGATTGAAACCGTGACCGGATCCTGGCTCACCAGACAGGTCGTTGTAGCCGCGGGCATAGACAGTCCGTCGTTAGCTGCCTATGTCGGAGTCCACCTGCCGATCACCGTGGAACGGAGAAGATTGGCATACACCGAACGTTGTGACGGCGACCTCATGCATCCTCTCGTGGTGGCCCTCGAACGCGGCTTTGCCGGCAAACAACTGCGGAACGGCGTCTTCTATATTGGCTGGTTGGGTGAGACTCCAGAGAGTGACAACCTGACTTTTACGGAACAGGCATTGACTATCGGCGCTACGTTGTTGCCTCTGATGGCAAGTCTTCCGGTACGAAGAGTCATTACCGGATACTACGATTCGACGCCCGATCACCGTCCGATTCTAGGCGGTATCAGCGGTCTTGACGGCTTTTACCTGGCGACCGGCTTTAGCGGACACGGATTCATGCTGGCTCCCGCAGTCGGTGAGATCATGGCGAGCTTAATCGCAGCATCGGCGAGCGACCCGTTATTGCAGGAGTTCTCACTGCAGCGATTCACTGCCGCCACCGCAAACGAAGGACTGCAGATCTGAAGTGGCGACTTTAGGGAGGTGACCGGATGTTACTCACCAGGACTTCTCTCTTCCTATTCCTTTTCTTCTTCACGATCGCTTGCGCAGCTCAAGATGGCAGCTGGGATCGCCTACTCCAGTTGCAGCAGGATTTCCTGGTCTTGCGCGAAGCTGGGATGAAAGATGCCGCTCATGACTTCTCGCCAACTGCGATCCAGGCGCGTGCGGTGCATCTCAAAGAATTGCAGTCTCGGTTGCGTACGATCTTCCCGTCTGCTTGGCCGGTCGATCAGAAGGTTGACTGGGTGCTTTTCCGCATCGAGCTGAGCGACTTGGATTTCCGTTACCGCGTGATTCGCCCGTGGTCTCGCGATCCCAGCTTCTATCTGGACTTCTTCAGAACCGGCGGTGCTATCCCCAACGACTGGTTGAACAGGTTTGCCTTCCAGCCGGTCAGCAATCTCTCGAGCGGCCTCAGTCTATCAGCGTAGGTTCTGCTTTCGGATCGCCTGGCACTCTCTTGTGGGCAAGTTTGGCGTAAGCCTCTGTAATAGGCCTCGGACCTCGACCTTTTGGATTTGGGCAGAATCCTTTTGGCCACGCTTCAGGTTGGCGAGGCTACGCCGTCTGCCTGTGAGCTGTTCACTGTTTTGTTCGAGAACGGACGCCGAGTGAGTCTGCTTGTTCTCTGAAACGATCTGCCAAGCTCACAAGCTTGAGCGGCTCCCCGATTTCTGACACACAATGAGGGTTAGTTTCCGGCAAAATCTACTACCTGAGAAGGGGAGGTTTGCCGTGAAGAGGAAGCGCTTTTCTGTGGAACAGATCGTGGCAGTGCTGAAGCAGGCGGAGGTGGGGGTGCCGGTGGCGGAGCTGATCCGGCAAGTGGGGATCTCGGAGCAGACGCTGTATCGGTGGAAGAAGCAGTACAAGGGACTAGAAACCGACCAGGTCCGCCAGTTCAAGCAACTGCAGGAAGAGAATGGGCGGCTGAAGCGGTTAGTGGCGGAGCTGACGTTGGACAAGGTGATGCTGCAGGATGTGCTGGCAAAAAAACTGTGACGCCCTCGCGGCGCCGCCCGGTGGTGAGCTATTGGCACGACGCCTATCGGGTGAGCGAGCGGCGTGCGTGCCGTGTGGCGCGGATGGCGATCTCGACTTTCCGATATAAGAGCGTGCAGGAACCGAGGACGGCACTGCGGCTGCGGATTCGGGAGATCGCTCAAACTCGGGTTCGCTACGGCTACCGGAAAATCCGGGTGCTGCTGAATCGCGAGGGTTGGAAGGGGGGAAAGAAGCTGGTGTATCGCCTCTATCGAGAAGAAGGCTTGGCACTGCGGCACAAGCCGCCGCGGAAGCGTCGGGCCGCGATGCATCGCCGTGAGCGCTTCCGGCCCACCGCACCCAACCAGGTTTGGAGTCTGGATTTTGTGGCCGATCAGTTAGCGGATGGACGGCGCTTTCGCGCTCTAACGGTGGTGGACATTTACACGCGAGAAAGCCTGGCCATCGAAGTCGGCCAGGGGCTGAAAGGCGAAGACGTGGTGGGTGCTCTAAATCAGATTCGGCAGAAGCGAGGAACTCCGAAGCTGTTGTTCTGCGACAACGGGTCGGAGTTCACCAGTCAAATCATGGATCTTTGGGCGTATCACAACCAGGTCCAGATCGACTTCTCGCGGCCCGGCAAGCCGACTGACAATGCGTACGTCGAGTCGTTCAACGGCACCTTGCGCGCGGAGTGTTTGGATGTGCACTGGTTCGCGACGCTGACCGAAGCCAAGCAGGTCATCGAGGACTGGCGACGGGAATACAATGAAAGTCGTCCTCACAGATCTCTGGGAGAACGGACACCGAGTGAGTTCGCTTGTCAGATCGCTTTGAATGGCGATCTGCCAAGCTCACAAGCTGTCGGAAACTCACCTTGAAAGTGTTACAGAAAAAGGGGACTGATCAAGCTGTCGGAAACTCACCTTGAAAGTGTTACAGAAAAAGGGGACTGATCAAAGCTGTCGGAAACTCACCTTGAAAGTGTTACAGAAAAAGGGGACTGATCAAGCTGCCGAAAACTCACCTTGACAGTGTTACAGGAAATGGGACCCGGTCAGCAGCACAGACGGGGCTTCACCAGGTATGCATTGACGAGAAGGCATCCATGGCTCGCTGATCTGTTATCACGCTCGACTTGTTAAGGCGAAGAATGTATCAGCCGACGTCAGCGAACGACAAGCGCTTTCGAGCCTAATACGTTCCTCTAGCTCATGCGACCCGATCATGAAATATGATCGACTCTCAACACTCATGTCGCGAGTTAATGTCGACGCCAGCCTCGCAGGCTTAGAGCACTGCCGCGACGTCTCGCTCTTTCCCATCATCAGTGGTTGGGAGCGATCGGAAAACCGTCTTAACCGTCTGCTTAGCTGTGTAGGAATGTCTAAACTATTGGAATGGTTTTTACTGTTCTTAGCCACGATGGCCTCCAGTCACGCAGAAGACCGTCGCCTCGCTAAGGATGGCGGAGAGGTGCGATATAAGCAGTATACGCCTTACGCCCTCCTTTTGGTCTGTGGTTCGGCAGCTTGACAATTGTGGTCCAGAGGACTAGTCTTAAAAGTGAGGTGGTTACCACCTTCCCCTCTTTCAGGTTCCCTGAACTAAGTCAGCCCATCTGAAGTTTTCTTTCTTAGCCCCCCAACCTAGGAGGTTGCCATGTTTGCACGCAATGTCTCGATTCATCTGAAATCCGCCAATATGCTTTCCGATTACACGCGAACATTTGAGAAAGACGTCCTTCCTTTGCTTCGTAAACAGAATGGTTTCAAGGACGAAATCACATTCGCTGGTCCGGGCGGAGTTGATGTCACTGCAATCAGTCTGTGGGAAAACAAAACCGATGCCGAAGCATACAACACCAATACCTATCCGGAAGTGTTGAGGACGCTGGCAAGATTTATCGAGGGAACGCCCAAGGTTCAGACCGCTGACGTTATCACCTCAACCCTACACAAGATCGCCTCCGTTCCCGTGGCAGCATAGAACTGTGAGCGTTTCGCACGAGAAGGCGGTTAACTCCGCCTTCCCGGGCTTACAAAGTGCCGAGGCATTAGTCGTTTGGAACGGAGGCTCCTTCCATGAAAACCTTATCGGCCATTCTCTCTCTATGCTTTGCCCTGAGCGTCGTCGCTCTCTCGCAGGACGCTCCGAATCAGGTGCCACGGAAGACTCAGGTGGCCGCCGCGTCGGGGGCTCGGCTGACAAGCATCATGGGCACAATCCAGGAAGATGGTGACAAATTGAGGTTCGTAACCGACCAAAGAGCATGGAATGTGGACAATCCGGAGACCCTTAAGGGTCACGAAGGACACTACGTGCACGCGAAGGCTCACGTCTACCCGGACAAGGATTTAGTTCACATCACAGAAGTGAAGATGCCCACCGCAAGTGAGACCAAGAAAGATGACGTGAAGTAAGCGCTATGATAATTGCAGGCTCTTTCGCCACATCATCGGTTCGTGATCGCTTGGCATTCGCCGAAGGGAGTCGCTGAAACCGGACTGCGCATCTGCCCTGCAGAGAAAAAGGGCGCGAAAGCACGATGCAGAGTCGAAAGCGACACTTTCTCTGGTCCAGTTTGAGAGCAAAAGTTGAGGAATTGCGGCGATTTCTGGCGATTTTCCTGACAGAGCAGCCGGATTTCTCTGCATCCCAGACTGCTTGGCGGTGCGAAGTGGATTCGAACCGTCGGTACCAGTTCCGAGCGTGCCTCTAAGGCTCGATGTGTCAGTGACTTACTGAAATTTCATTCTAGAATGCGTGGGGCGGAGAAACACAATCGGCTTCGCCAAACCATCCACTAGTCCGGTTTCTGGGGCCGGTCGAACGGCGAAGGACTGGCGATCATCCGCACGAAGCCGCTGCTCGGTCGGACCCGACGACTCTCAACAGGGTTAGCCGTCGGACTGCCCGGTAAGCGGACAGCCTGAGGAGCAAAGAACTCTCTCGCTATAAGGCACCGCCGGAAAAGAGATTCGAGCGAATTTCTTGCAAGTTGCTTCCGCTTTTCCAGCTGACTTCGTGGAATCGAGTGCTACCGTTCTGCAGGGAGAGCCATCTATTGCTGCGGGTTGCCGGTCGTTCGGGAGGCACCCGTCGACTCGCCGCAGGGCTGAATTCCTAGAAGCCGACTTGAACGAAGCCGGTATGCGGCGGACGCGTTCGCGTGTTGCTGAGCCGACGGTGGAGGTGATCTGAGCTAGTTTGTGTCGCAGAGGAGGAACTCTCTGTGACCCATTTACGCCAGATCATGCTTGAGGAACTGAGGCGCCGCTACTACGCCGAGTCCACCATCCGTACTTACATCCACGCAGTCGAGCATTTCAGTCGGCACTTCCATCGGCCACCCGATCAGCTTGGCCCGGAGCAGATTCGCCAGTATCAGTCCGCGTTGTTCACGCGGTGGAAGCTGGCCCCGAACACCGTGACACAGCGGTTGGCAGCCTTACGTTTCTTCTATGTTGCGGTGTTGAAGCGAGGCTGGAGCGTTGCCGAGACACCGTATCCGAAGAAGGTTCTGCACTTACCTCAAGTGCTCAGTCCGGAAGAAGTCGCGCGTCTAATCGACGCGGCAGAGTTTCAACTTCCATCGCATTCTGCTGATGACGCTCTATGCCACGGGCGCACGTCGCGCCGAAGTGGCGCACCTGAAGATCAGCGATATCGACAGCCAGCGGATGGTCATTCACATCCGGGGAGGCAAGTGGCGCAAGGACCGTGATGTCATGCTCAGCCCGAAGCTGCTCGAGGCATTGCGCGTCTACTGGCGCGGGCTGAAGCGCAAGCCCACCAACTGGCTATTCCCCGGCAACCGATGGCATACGGCGAGTCATCCGGTCTCCACCAAGGTTCTCTGGAACGCCTGTCAGCAGGCCGCTGAACGCGCCGGTCTTGAGCACAAGCACATCCATCCCCATAGCTCTCAAATGAGGCTTCCTTCAAGTCGCTGTATCTGAAGCGCCCGTACACAGCAACTCAGAAGACGCCTTTTCACTCATGGGCGCTTCAGATACAGCACTACGACTTATCGTTCACTTATACGCTCGGTCCCATCTGGTCACTTCCGGTTCGCCGACCATCCGGGAGTTATCGCCTGGTGGCTCGAAATCGATATGCCGAGAAGTTGAAGGAGAACGACTAGCGATTATCCGCTACAACGACGTGCCCGTTGAGTATATCTACAGCTTGAGTAAGTGTCAGATCATCGGATACCTGGTGGAAGTCCCGACGGTTTTCCCTCTTCTGCACCTCGATGCTCTTGAACAAGAGAGCTCTTCCTGTCATCTCCACCCTCATGGTAGTCATATCCCAGTGGCCTGGGACGACTTCTGCCTGCCTAACTTCAAAGTGGCCTCCCTTGTCCAAGTGTCCCAGCAGGCCGAGTCCGAATTTCACGTCCTGCGTGAGACGACCGTTAAACGCAGCCAGTCGCTCCTGCTTGCAGTCGACCCACATCTCGCCTTCCATATCGTGGAAAACGCGAGCCTCCAGTGAGGGCGGATGAAAATTCGGGTTTGGCCTAAAGCTCAGCTCTACCAAGTTTCGATCACCACCCGCGTAGTTGAATACAAATGCATCGGGCAGCATCTTGAACAACCGTCTCCCCTGTAGGGTCTCAGCATCTAGAGCTCGCTGCAATTTTCGCTTCGCACTTCGGCTAGTCATTAACTCCTGCACACGCTGGTCTTCTTCCTTCTGTTGTTTCGCGGTAAGGGGCCGGCCGTTAATAGACAGGAGTCGACTGAGAGAACCTTCTTTTGTTTCAATGATTTCCTCGACCTGTTTCTTTCCATATTGTTCTTTTTCTAGTCGGTACATCCAGTTGGTGTGGTCATCTTGGAATTTTAATTCGTTCGTGATCACCCGCCGTGCCAGGTCGTTAGCCGACACTCCTAGGCTCCCGGAATTCGATTGGGAAAGTGTGGCGGATCCGAGCAGAATGATGCTCACCAAAACAGTCGCGGCGCTGCATAACAGTCGCACAATCGGTTGTCGCGACAGCGAACTGCACGTCTTGACCCAGCCATTCACAGTGGACAAGGCGCTCTCCTAAATGTATCGCAAACCTAATGCTACAGCCCATGGCTTTGGATAGATGGTCACAAGTGACCATCCATGCAAAGCCCTCGCGCTGTAGCATGGGTCTGCCTGATGAGGGAGCTTATCTCGTCTGCAAAACCCTGCAGATGCAGATGACCTGGACCGCTGCCTAAAACCGCATTTGTGAGGCGGAAGAGCGATTTCCGAAAGTGGCTGCTTATGGCTCATGATCAAGATGATTCCGGTGAGCTACAGCTGACTCACGAGCTCCCGGGGCGAATGCTGGGATCGCGCCGGTCCACTGCGACTCTCGCCGCTGGTGTCTTGAAGAACCCGTCTCAGCCATTGCGTCTGAAAACCCGGACAGTAATTGCGCTGCTGGTCGCAAGCAACGTGCTGGGCAATTTTACCTTGAGCTGTGGGCTGCACGAAGTCGGTCGGATGGTTTCTTTTTCGCCTTGGCCCTACATGCACGCATTTGTAAACCCACTCGTGGTTTTAGGGGTGCTGCTGCTGATCGTGTGGCTGATCTCGCAGCTCTCACTGCTGAGCCGGGTGGACCTCAGTTATGTGCTGCCGGTGACCTCGGTGTCGTACGTGCTGACGGCGCTGATGGGCGAGTTCCTGCTGCACGAACGGGTCTCCACCGAGCGCTGGATTGGAATTGGCCTGATTGGCCTGGGCGTGAGCCTGGTGGTACGTACCGTGCCGCGCACCGCGCCGGTGCTGCACAAATTCGGCGATCTGCCTTATGAGGCGGCGCAATGAAGTGGCTGCTGATTGCGCTGATTGTGATTCCGGGCACAATTGCGGACGTGATGAACGCCAAGGGCATGAAGCGTAACGGCGAGGTGTACGACTTCCGGCCCTGCGCGATCTTCCGGCTAATCGCCTCCCTGGCACGCAATCCTTATGTCAGTGTTGGCGTGCCGGCCATGGCAGTTTCATTTTTCGCGCTCATGGCGCTGCTTTCCCTTACCAACCTGAGCTTCGCGGTACCAGCGACGGCGTGTAGCTACGTGCTGGAAACAGCACTGGCGAAGTACATCCTGAAAGAACATATCGGGTGGCGGCGTTGGGCGGGCGCTTCGCTAGTCGGCTGCGGAGTGCTGCTGGTATCTCTGGGCGTGTGATGGCAAACCGGAATGATCCGGCCACGTAACCGCCGAGTTCAGGCTCCGATCCGGCGAGCGGGCAACGTTTGCCTTACCATTTCGATGTTTAGGGTCACGCTCATACCGGCGGTGCTATCCCCAACGACTGGTTGAACAGATTTGCCTTCCAGCCGGTCAGCAATCTCTCGAGCGGCCTCAGTCTATCAGCGTAGGTTCTGCTTTCGGATCACCTGGCACTCTCTTGTGGGCAAGTTTGGCGTAAGCCCCTGTAATAGGCTTCGGACCTCGACCTTTTGGATTTGGGCAGAATCCTTTTGGCCACGGCTTCAGGTTGGCGAGGCTACGCCGTCTGCCTGTGAGCTGTTCACTGTTTTGTTCGAGGACTGACGCCGAGTGAGTCTGCTTGTTCTCTGAAACGATCTGCCAAGCTCACAAGCTGTCGGAAACTCACCTTGACAGTGTTAGAGGAAAGGGGGACCGGTCAGCAGCCCAGACGGGGTTTCACCAGGTATGCATTGACGAGAAGGCATCCATGGCTCGCTGATCTGTTATCACGCTCGACTTGTTAAGGCGAAGAATGTATCAGCCGACGTCAGCGAACGACAAGCGCTTTCGAGCCTAATACGTTCCTCTAGCTCATGCGACCCGATCATGAAATATGATCGACTCTCAACACTCATGTCGCGAGTTAATGTCGACGCCAGCCTCGCAGGCTTAGAGCACTGCCGCGACGTCTCGCTCTTTCCCATCATCAGTGGTTGGGAGCGATCGGAAAACCGTCTTAACCGTCTGCTTAGCTGTGTAGGAATGTCTAAACTATTGGAATGGTTTTTACTGTTCTTAGCCACGATGGCCTCCAGTCACGCAGAAGACCGTCGCCTCGCTAAGGATGGCGGAGAGGTGCGATACAAGCAGTATACGCCTTACGCCCTCCTTTCGGCAGCTTGACAATAGTGGTCCTAAAAGGACTAGCGTTGTAATTGAGGTGGTTACCACCTTTCCCTCTTTCAGGTTCCCTGAACTAAGTCAGCCCATCTGAAGTTTTCTTTCTTAGTCACCCCCAACCTAGGAGGTTGCCATAACCTGCGTGATGCGGAGCTTACCGCCGCCCAACTCCTGTGGGCTCGGGGACGCCAAACCATCTGGACAATGCCAAGCGTCTATGCGGTGGGGACTGATGGCAAGGTCGCTGAGGGCTGCCGGGCCGTTGCAGCGATACGCGTCATTTACGACCTTGAACAATTTCGGACCCTAAGTGGAACGCGTGACCGAATGAGAAGAGGGATTGTGGCGTCCGAGCAGAACAAGCAGTATGAAACGCCCCCAAGTTCGCTACCGCCGCTGAGTTTCCGATTGGAAGCGCGGCTGGACGCAGACCCTGTTCGCCTCGCCGAACAACGTTACATACAAGCGCATGGCTCAATCGCATATGACCAGTTGCTCAAACGCTTTTTCGACAAGCTATTTCCATCCGAGTAAGACAATCGCATACCGACTACTTGCTTGGAGCGGCATTCGTTTCAAGCTGTTTCAGCTTTGCCATCGTAGCGGCTGCCCAGTCTTTCCGGCGACCGGACTTGTTACGACGCCTCGGCTTCGTTGAATAATGGTTCTTTGACATTCATTTCTCCTGTCTAAGTAGTCCTGCTCGTCACCGGCTTCTCAGCTTAACAGCCAACGTTGATGCGAGAATGGCCACCAGAATCAGAATGTGTTTCATAAAACATTTCCTCAATACCTGTCGTACCACGGAAACATACGAGGCTCAAATTACGTGGGTCACCCCGTCCGTCCGGCAAAGCGAG
Source organism: uncultured Acidobacteriota bacterium (assembly GCA_963696025.1). Lineage (GTDB taxonomy): Bacteria > Acidobacteriota > Terriglobia > Terriglobales > Acidobacteriaceae > JABCYV01. The sequence goes on along the minus strand of CAVOII010000004.1, from coordinate 680,807 downwards.
TTCAAATTGAGCCGCTTCCAAAATCGATCCCTTATGGTTCGACATTGGGCACCGAGCTGCCGCCCATCAGCGTATGATCCAGGAATCATGGGTGCAAACAACATTCTGGAGAGAGTCGCTAGTCTCAAGGAGGAGATGGAGGATTTGCGGGCTGCAAACGCTCGACTCGATGAGCCTCGATGGAAGAAGGGAAGTTACGAATCCAGGCTCTCACGTCTGGAGGAGATCAAGACGGAGTTGGCGGAAATAATTGGCCAGTTCAAGCGGACAGGAACGGACTAGATGGCATGATTCTCTGCGGAAATAGGGCTGTACATTTTCACCGAGTGGCCCAGTATTCGTAGACTAGCCCCATATGTGGAAAACAAGCTCGGCAAGCTTTTGTGCGTCGATCCGGTCACTCTTGTTGCCCTCTTTCAACAGAGCCGCCTTTCGCGGATCGCAAACTTCCAGCCGGCTGACATGGGGTTTCAGGAGATGGTGTAGCCAGGCAGCCGAGGTTCCTTCCTTCCATGAGCAGCTTGCCATGAGCATCCATCACGGCAGCGGAAATAGTGGCCTGATGAACGTCCATGCCGATATACTTTTCCTGATTCATAAAGGCGCTCCTTTTCGGTAAGTGGTGATGCGAAGACTGACACCTTACCGCAAAAGTGGGCGCCTTTTTATATTGCGTGTAATCGCGATGTTACAACATCTCTAACGAGGTCGGCCGTGTCAAGGTACTTGGGGTTGTTTTTTCATGGATTTCGAACACACTTTTCAGGTCAGCGCACAGGCACTGGTTCCCTTTGAGAGAGTAACGATCTTGCGTCGATGATTTGTGTCCAACCAAATGGCTCGGCCCGTTTTCACTTCATCAGATTTGGTGGCGTTGCCCACCAGACATCTCTCCGGTCACCTTCGATCATGATGACTTATTCGAACTCCCCCCATTCGGGGAGGCGAGTAGCCTATTCAGTTACCCGGTCACTGCAATGCAGGACCACTGTTGTAATTTGGCATTCCCGCATGGGCTTCCCCGCACTGCCGCTGCTGTCCGCGGCGGCAGAACTCTTTGTAGTCAATCTGGTCGCGCAACATGATCCACAAGTGGATACCCAGTTTGTGCGCCGCCGCAATCCTCGCCTTGCCCATCCCTTTCTGGATAAGCTTGCGACGATAGAAGCGTTTCAGCTCCGGATCTTTTCTTACCGCATGGATCGTCGCTTCGGTCCACAGATAGCGCAGCAGCGAGTTGCCCTCCTTGGTCAGTTTCCCCAGCCGCTGTCGCTTACCGCTGGTGTGTTCACACGGGATCATTCCGATGTAGCTGGCTACGTTCTTGCCATTGGCGAAACGGCTCGGGTCTCCCAGGAACACCTCCGTCGCCAATGCTGTCACTGGTCCCACACCGGGATGCGTCAACAAGCGGAGCGCCTGGGGCCGTTGCTGGACTTGTTTTTCTACTTGCCCGTCCAGCTCCTGGATCCGCCGCTGCAATTGCACATATAAGCGCAGCAGTTCGTCTCGCCTTTGACTGGTGTAGCTGGGCAGAGACAAGGCTTGCAGTGCCTTCTGCCCACTTGCAGTCCACAGACCTCGGCCTCGCCGCAGTGCGTGATTGAGCGCCCTGGCTTGCAATGTGTTCTGTACTCGCGTTCGTATCTTCACCCACTGATGACGGTCCCGCAGCAAGGTTCGTAAGTCGCGCTGCTCGCTCGACGGCATCCAGATCTCGGGAAAGCCATCCTCTCTCATCAGCAGCTCCAACATCAGCCGGGCATCCCGCCGATCATGCTTCTGTTTTCGGGTCTCGGCTGCCCGAATCTTCGCCGGATGACCCACCCGGCACACGATCCCTAACTCTTCCAGTAGTTCCAAAAACCACTGCATGGCTCCGGTGGCTTCGATGCCCACCACCACCGGACCTTCTAAGGCAGCGTAAAACTCTCGCACCTCGTTGCCTTCATGGCTCAGTGTCTTCTCGGTGAACTCGCCCGTTTCCCTGTCCACCATGGCAATGGTCTGTTGCTTTGCATGTAGATCGCATCCTAGAATCTTCATCTCGGCCTCCTTCGTCCCGAGCCTTTTTGGTTGGAACCGTAAAGTCTACTCGGGTCGTCGCGAGGCCGACCTCGTTATGTCATCAGCTATGCGGCGCTGGCGCTCAGCTTTGAGGCTCTTGAACTCGGCTATTGGTGGGTCTAAGCTTTCCCTTAGTCTCGGGATGAGGGACGGCACAGGTTTTTACCGTTTCCACTGTCCTGGGTTCGACCGAAGGCGAACGGTTGGCAGGCCGGGCCACGTTTCTCACCCCGCGATGCAATGTCTTCCCATAGCGCTCGCAATCCTTGCGCGAAACAGAACAAATCGATGACTCAACACGATAACACGGTGAAGATCAGGGAACTCGTGGATCGGCAGGTACAAGCGTGGGAGAAGCATGATTTTGGAATTGCCGCTCCTGACTGGCTTCCAAGCGGAGAATTGATTTCGCCCGGGGGGCATGTGTCCGCTGAGGAAATGCAAACAGCGATGGCCGGTTATTTCAAGCAGTTCCGCGATTTGCGAGTCACTGTAAAGAATGTGTTCATTTCGACTGACGGAGCTAAGGTGGCCATCGAGTGGGACTGGGATGTGACTCGGCGAAGAGATGGAGCGCGGGCTGTCACGCACGATGCAATCATCCTGGACTTGGTCGGCGGCAGGATTGCCTCTTGGCGCGAGTATTTTGATTTCGGCAATTCGATCGATGCAAAGCCATAGGTGCGGGAGCGGTGCAACCGGATCAATGCATTATGAGAGAGCGGCCCTGTTGAGTGGAGTATACGGCGGAGATGTAGGGCAAGAATCAGAGGAGAAGATAGGCAAATGGGCTGAAGAATGACACTTTACCTTGAGGGAAAGACTCCGTTGAGCGCGAATGATCTTTCCCTCAAGGAGGCAACTGCATGAGTCGCGACATCAAGTATATGGGTATGGACGTGCACAAGGAAGCCATTGTGATTGCCGTCCTGGAAGCTGTGACATAGTGCTATACCTCGCTGGAGTCAGTAAATAAGCGGGTTTGCGAGTTATCGAGAACGATCAATGGAGAACGTCGCCCCTCGTGGACTCGCCGAATCTCTTTCTGTACGGCAGGAAGTTCCAGGTGCACGCGCTCGATCACCCATGGAGCGCATTTCACAACCTGTCGCGCCGGAAGAATCTTTTGCGCAATCATCCTGCGCACCACCATCAAGCTGACTTTGAAGTGCAGCGCCGCCTGCGACATGGTTACCCAATTCCGTTGTTCCGGTGGCGGACATGCAGGAATGCCGTTGCTATGGCGCACATGGTGCAGCCGCTTTTCATTCCACGTGTTTTCGTTTCCTGTTCTGTACCCGAGACGATTCAGGATACCCACGATGGCCGCGTCATCACACACCTGCGCGAGTTCGCGAACCAAGTCAATCACCTCGCGCGAGTTGACGCGATTGTGGTGTCCTGACGGATTCTTCCGTAGTACCAGTTCCGTGTGCACTCCGCCTGCCCAATGCAGCTTCAGGATGATCTGCGGCGGATTGCCAATCTGCGTGGCGATGATTTCCTTCAGAACCGTGCGCAGAACACGTTTCTTCAACGATGTGGGACATGCCGGATGATCCCAGAGTCGTTCCAAATCCTCTCCGAGCGCCAGCAGTTGCTGGTGTTGTTCCTTGCCCAGGGGAACCATCTTGCCTTTTACCTCGGCAGCGCGCGCTTCCAAATCAGCGACATGGGCAAGCGCTGCATTCCAACGTTTCTCCAGTTCGGCAGCCACGAGGCGATTCTCAGGTTCGGTCGCTTCATACTGGCGCTCGATCCGAGTGGCTTCGTAGCGCGCCTTCTCCAACGCCAGCTGCAAAGCACGTTGTTTCTCATCTTCCACGTCCTGACTTTGATCCCAGGCGTCCAGAGCCGCTTGGATGCCCACGGGGCGAATGGCTTCGAGCACTTCTGCCACGACCGCTTGATCGACCCGCGCACCTCCGAAACCCAGGCATCGCTGTACCGAGCACTGCTGGCGATCGCCACGACACTCATAGCGCGGCACCCGTCTGCGCCCAGTGATGCCGTACTTGATATGTAGTGGCCGTCCGCACACACCGCAGCGCATCAGCCCCGCCAGCAATGCCGGTCCTTTCTTCGGCGCGCCGGTAGCACGTTGCAAGCGCCCGCTCCAGCCGGCGTTGGCTTCAATCTGTTGCTGATTCTGCATGTACTGTTCCCAGGTAATATATCCTTCGTGATGGCTGGGGATAAAGACTTCCCACTGTTGCGGCGCACTTAGATGTCCTCGCGTTTTGCGAACTCGGCCATCAACCACCGTGGTGCGAGTCTGGCGCCGCCCGTAGACAAAAGCTCCCGCATAAGTTGGATTTTTGAGCATCAAAAGCAGGCTGGGATATACCGGCAATGTCCAAATGACTTTGCGGCAGCCTGATTGCTTGCCCAGTGTGGGAATCATCAGCTTCTCGTTGCGATACCAGAGTAGAACTTGGCGAATGCTGCCGAGTTCCCTAAACTTCTGGAAGATCCCGCGCACTGATTCCTGTACCTGGCGGTCGGGAGTGATCTCGATGCCGTCATCTTCGGTGCGAACATAGCCGACGGGAACCAAGGTTAGAACCTTGCCGCGGCGGACCTTCTGCCGATAGGCTTCCAGAGCACGTTGGCGCAGCAGGCTGATCTCAAACTCGCTCATGGTTCCTTTCAATCCCAGCAGCAAGCGATCATTCAATAAGCGCGGGTCGTAAACGCCATCGTGATCGATCACCAACGTGGCCGCCATGGCACAAAGATCGATCAGATGGTGCCAGTCGCGGTTGTTCCTTGCCAAGCGCGATGCTTCGAGTGCCAGCACCGCCCCCACATCCCCGGAACACACGGCAGTCAAGAGACGGCTGAATCCAGGCCGTTCGACCGATCCTGTAGCCGAGCGGCCCAGATCGTCATCCACCACGACGACGCGTTGAAATCCCAGACTGCGCGCGCGTTCCTGCAAATCGTACTGCCGCCGCTGACTCTCCAGGTGATTACGCACTTGGTTCATCGTTGATTGCCGCACGTAGACGTAAGCTTGCCGGCTCAGATGTTGCGGTTGAATCTTCTCGCTCATTCGTTTCCTCCTCACTTCGGTTCGGGGCAGTCACAACGATTCGAAGCATCTGCGCGATCAGTTCGCGGCAGCGCTGTTGGACAACTTCAGGAAGTTCTTGCCTTCGTATGTCGAACTGGAACAGCTGTTGTCTTGGCGGACTCAATCCGGCCTCCTTCTGTGGACGATGCCCCAGAAGTAGTCGAGCCGTGATTAACAAGCAATGACTGGCTGTCGAGGAGGGAACGCAGAGTTAACAGAGCTGCAACGGCGATCACCGGGTGGGCGCGGACGACCATCGACTTACAAACGTCCTCATCGAGCATCCACAGCGGCAAAACCAGCTGGTTGCCGTTGTCCAACTCAACTTGCAGGTGATCGGTCCCCAAGCTCGGACATCTGCGAACTACCCGCGCGGCTTGGCCAAAGTAGTGCAGATAGGGATAGTGAACGCGTAAAGATGACGATACATGGGCAGTGTGTGGCTGCTTGTCTCAATGGCAGTGGCCAGTTGGTGATGGAATCGATCGTCGAAACCAAAGCCAGTAGCATGCTGCAGTTTATCCACGGTCTGCGGGGCGAGTTGCATGGGACCTGGGAAGAAGGGACCTGGGCGGCTTGGCTCTACGATCTGTTGCAGCCCCAGGTGGCGCGAGTGCTGGTCTGCGATCCGCGGCGCAATGCCTTAATGAAGGAAGGCAACAAGAGCGACAAGGTGGATGCGCGCAAGCTGGCCGACTTGTTGCGTACGGGAATGCTGCGACCGGTCTATCACGGAGAACATGGACTGCGGACGCTGCGCGAGCTGGGGCGCAGTTATCAGACCCTCAGCCAAGATCTGAATCGAGTGATGAATCGGATCAAAGCTCTGTATCGCGGCTGGAGCATTCCTTGTGCGGGTACCCAGGTCTATGCTCCGCGTTACCGCGAGGAATGGTTACACAAGATTGAACACGCGGGCGTGCGCCGGCGTGCCGAGCTACTCTATCAACAGTTGGATGGATTGCAGGGATTGCGACGAACCCTGCGCCCTGAGTTATTGGCGGAGAGCCGGAAACACAAAGCTGCGAAACTACTACGTCAGATTCCCTGCATCGGTCCGATCCGAGCCGCCCGCTTGATCGCGTTGATGCAGACACCGCACCGGTTCCGGAGCAAACGGCAGCTCTGGACCTATAGTGGGCTGGGCATTGAGACCCGCGACAGTGCGCAATATCGCTACGTGCACGGACAACTGCAACGTACGAAAAAACCGCAACAGATTCGTGGTCTCAATCAGAATCACAACCACGAAATGAAAGAGATCTTCAAGGGAGCCGCGACCCGAGCCAGCTGTGGTGTAGGACCGTTGCGCGACTTCTATATGGCTTTGCTGGCTAAGGGCATGAAGCCCGAGATGGCGCGTCTGACCTTAGCCCGAAAGATCGCGGCCATGGCTTTGACACTCTGGAAGAAGGAGGGACGTTTCGACGCGGAACAACTGAAGCCGCAAGCAGCTTGAGCGTTGCACAGAACTCAGGTGGTCTCCCAGGTCTCACGCTTCGGTGGTGACCCATCGGTTCTGGCGATGCTCGGGTTCGAGGGAGAGTATCCATGCACTCATTAGGCGTTCCGGGTGCTCAAATCAGCACCCAGTCTCCGGGTCAATCCTATGCCCCCTCGGATAACCCAAAAAAGCCATAGGCCTCGAGCCTCCCATAGGATGATGGTTGGCACTTAAGCCAACGGTTGGCTTGCGCAGCATCGCAACTGATCGGCGTTAAGCACCACTGCTCCATGAAACCATTTCTTCGAGATCATCGACTGGAGTTAGCAATCGCCGCTGAACTACACGGCGATCCAAAGTGCGAAACCCAAAATCCTCTCCAAGAAGAAGGGGGCCTGGATGCAAGTCACCATTCCGGGATCCCACGGAGGGGAGTGGAGAAGTATTTTTTCTTGACATCCTCTCTCATAGGATGAGTGTAACCGCGATTTACAACACTTATCGGGTTGACGTTGACCGGCAAAGGACATAAAGTCTGCGTTTTGCGGCATCCAGCGGCGTCGTGTTGGTTTCTACACTCATGATGTATAGCCACGGAAGCGACCCCCTGCGGCTTGATACCAAAGGGCGGATGTCCTACGCTACCGCAGCGAAGCAATGATTCAGGGCGTCCAAAAGGCTGCGGCGGGACAGCAACGCGGGCACGGCTTCCAGGAAAGTTGAAGGATTGTGCGGGAAGCTGGATCGTGGGACGAGCAGCTGCGCAACCGGGGCTTGAATTTCACGTCGACTCGTTCCAAGCCTCTGCTGCGATTGCGCAGCGGCGAGTAGCAACTATTGGCACTTGTTGTAATCGGGGCGGTCGGCGGCGCAGACATTCTTTCCACCTTCCACCGGCTTTCCGTCGAACGTGGCGGATACTTCTTTACTCTTGATCATAGCGGGCCGGCTGTTGTCGCAGCTCTTTTTCGCCTTCTCTGCGCATTCCTTCGCAGAATCGGCCTGGATTGTTTCGTCGCAGCTAGCCACACCGTTGCACTTGGAATACGCTTCCTTCTCCTTACCCGGACAGGCTGCTCGAGTAGTCTTCAGAACACAGTCTCCCGCCATTGCGGACGCGCAAAGGAACAGCAGCAACAGACCCGACATTACGGATTTCATTGACTACCTCCTAACCGGAATTTCTTTTTTTGACATCGAAAACGGCAGCCATTGTACACCCCTCTATCCTGCACGCGCCCGCTGGGCCCGTCGCGGACCGCAAGCCGGGCGTCTCTCGGTCAATGAGTTCTATCAAAAGGGATGTCTCCCGTGTCGTACTTGACGCGGAGCAGTACCGCCCGGGCACCGTGGATCAGCATGCGACGCAGATACACATTGCCCCGCTTGCTTATAGCGAACAGCTTCTGCGTCCCTCCTGTGGAGTACTGCCGCGGCACAACCCCAAGCCAGGCGGCGAAGTCCCGTCCGCGCCGAAACGCAGCTCCGTTGCCGATGGCGGCCACGGTAGCGGTCGACACCAGGGGACCGAAGCCGGGGATCTGGCGTAGTTGCTGGCAGCGGGCATCCTCCTTACTAATGCGCTCAATCTCTTCCGTGATCGCCTCGATGTCGATCTCGGTCTGCTTCCACTCTTGCCGCAAACGATCCAGCAGCCAGCGCAGCCGCGGGCTCAGGTTCTGCTCGGCATCTTCCAGAACAGTGGGCAGGTTCTTGCGCAGGTGGATGGGCCCGGCCGCGAAGATGAGTCCGCGTTCCAGCAGGAATCCGCGGATCTCGTTGATCAATGCTGTGCGACGTTGCACCAGCCGATCACGAACGCGGTGCATGGCCTGTATATCGAGCTGCTCCTGGGTCTTGATCTGCACAAAGCGCATGTTCTGCTTGCTCACAGCTTCGGCGATCGCCTCGGCATCCAGGAAATCGTTCTTGTTTGTCTTCCGGTAAGGCTTCACAAACTGTGCCGGGATGAGTCGCACCTGGTGTCCCTGCTCCCGCAGCACACTGCCCAAGAAGTGCGCTCCCGCGCATGCTTCTATGCCGATGAGCGAGGAAGGCAGGTTTGCCGTATAGGCCAACAGCTGCGCCCGTAAAAACTTCTTGCGAACCAGAACTTTGTTGCGTTCTCCCAATGCAACTAGGTGAAAGGTGGTCTTGCCCAAGTCAATGCCGATCGATGCGATGTGCATAGCGATGATCCCTCCTTGTGTGAACTGCTGAGCTGTAATCTACTCGGCGGCGGACCATCTCATTAATCGCGATTTCACTCACTGACATGCTGACTGGGTTTTGAGCGCTATCGCCTGGTCACAACAGTAATGCTCTTGGCTCATCGTTTCTCCTTACAATGAAAAGAAATATGCGACTTGCTTCGTGCATTGTTTTCATCTTAAATTCTGCAATCAGGCGGTCAGACGAGTGCCACCGGAGACGATGTTTCCATCACACTAGAGCGTGTCGGCTGCCTCGGGAGCTGTCCAGACTATAAAATCACGATTCTGGGCAACGAATCGGTCCGATACGAGGGGCGAAGCTACGTGCGCATCGAGGGTATTCGCAAGAGCACAATTCCCTCGTCAGATGTTCAAAAGCTGGTTCGGAAGCTTCGAGACGAAGACTTCTTCGACTGGGAAGAAAAGAAACAGGTCTGCATCGACTTTCCAGAGGTGAATATCACCGCCGTTTTGAAGGGACACCACAAGCATGTCCTGGAGGGATGCAACTCGCCGGGGAGAGTTCTCGAACTAGCGGACGAAATCGACAGGATTTCGGGGGCCAAGCGGTGGGTTGGGAACGTCCGCTAGGTTCTCAATAAGCGAAATCGCCTGGTTACATCAAGTATCCCAATCCAGCGTTTTTGTCCAAGGCGGATAACTTCCGGTTTGCCCGTCAGAACGAAGCCGCGCGCGGCGGACGCTGCCGCGTGGGTGAGGTCGGCAGCTGTGGTGCTCGCCATCAGATAAATTTTGGGTCACAAGGAGGTCCCTGTGACCCATCTACGAAAAATCATGCTGGAGGAACTCCAGCGACGTCATTACGCCGAGGGTACCACACGCTACTACATCCGCCATGTCGAAAGCTTCGCACGACATTTCAACTGTTCTCCAGATCCTTTGGGTCCACAACACATTCGACAGTACCAAGCTCACCTCTTCAGCAAACGGGAGTTGTCGCCCGGCTCAGTAACGAACCACTTGTGTGCCTTGCGGTTTTTTTACATTCAAACGCTTAAGAAACCGTGGAGCATTGCCGACACGCCTTATCCCAAGAAGACCCACCGCTTGCCCACGATTCTCAGTCAGGAAGAGGTAGCACAACTCATCGACGCCGCTCCCACTCCGTTTTACCGCACCATCCTCATGACTCTCTACGCCACCGGGGCTCGGAACGCGGAGTTGACTCGCTTAAAGGTCAGCGACATTGACCGCCCACGGATGGTGATTCACATCCCAGGCGGCAAGGGTGGCGAAGACCGCGACGTGATGCTCAGTCCCGTTCTGCTAGAGGAACTCCGCGCGCACTGGCGACGGTTGCGCAAAAAATCTAGCCTCTGGCTATTTCCCGGCAACCCCTGGCACAGCGGCGATCAGCCTATCGACACCAAAACGCCGCGTCACGCCTGCCAGTATGCCGCTCGTCGTGCCGCTATAAAGAAGAAGGTGTATCCCCACGTGCTCCGTCACTGCTTCGCCACCCACATGCTGGAAGCCGGCGCCGACCTGCACACCATTCAGATTTTGCTGGGGCATCACGATCTGAAAGAAACCGCTCGCTATCTCCATTTCGCAGCGTCACTTGCACGCCACCGCCAGTCCTCTGGACTCGCTAGTGCTGAAAGGCAGATCACAGTCGGAGACCTAGATGAATCGGCCGCCCTTGGAGGTGGCCGACTTGGTCCGTATCGCAGGCACTGCGTTCATCGAGCGCAATCGTCAGTGGCTCCGTTGGACACATATTAAGGTCCTGCTCGCCATCGTACGCTGTCGCACGGCCGCGCTCGGCGGTCACATCGATGCGTGCACGCGCTGCGGGCATCGCGCTGCCATCTCGTATAACAGTTGCCGCAATCGCCATTGCCCGAAGTGTCAGACCGGCGCTCGTGAACGCTGGATCCAGGCACGTCGCCGCGAACTTCTGCCTTCGCCCTACGTCCATGTGGTTTTCACTCTGCCTCCGCCACTGGCTTCGCTGGCTTTGCGGAACAAGCAAGCCATTTATGGTTTGCTGCTTCGCGCCAGCACAGAAACTCTACTCGAAGTGGCTCGTAATCCCAGGCATCTCGGCGCCGAGATCGGCTTCTTCAGCGTGTTGCACACCTGGAACCAAAAACTCCAACTTCCTCCCCATGTCCACTGCGTCATCCCCGCTGGTGGGCTCTCGCTCGATCGCACACGCTGGATTCGGTCTCCCCCTCGATTCTTTCTCCCCATCCATGTACTCCGACGCGTATTTCGCGGGAAGTTCGTGGCTGAGCTCAAGTCGGCTTTTCAGCGAGGGCAGTTGCACCTTTCCCGCAATCTGGCTTCACTCCCTGAACCTAAGATCTTCGCCTCTTGGCTCCGGCCGCTGTTTCGCAAAGATTGGATCGTCTATTCCAAACCACCGTTTGGTGGTCCTGAGTATGTGCTCCACTATCTCCGCCGTTACACTCACCGCGTGGCCATCTCTAACCACCGACTGCTTTCGTTCGAGGACGGACAGGTCACCTTGTGCCTTGCAGCCTTGGACTCGGTACCAGCGCAAACCGAAACCGCAACATCCACAGCTCAGGACATGAGTCCCCATTGGTTCTGTCCCCAATGTGGCGGCCCCATGGCCATCATCGAGAGATTAACTGCCGCTCAGATCCAACTTCGCTCCCCACCCAAGGTGTCCATAGCTGCAGCATGAAGTCTCTATCCCATTTCCAAAACTTCGCGGGCCCCGCCGCGCTACGCCCACTTGTGTCTTGCCGAACTACTCACAGCTTCACACGCTTTGTGATGACCAATTGCAACCACCCTGCAACACATGCCACGGCTCCGTTGCTCGACTCGCTCCCTGTCGGCATCTGCTCACCGCTCCCCATCCCAGCTGCCTCCCTCCTCGCCCACATGCAATTCCCATAGCCCCACCGCCTCCGCCGCAAACGCGAGCGGCTTCCTTCTGACGGCTTTATCGAACGCGCGCATCAACACTCGTTAAACCACACCCCTCCGCCTTGCGCGCGTCCGATAAAGCACTTACGTTATCCGCCGGCTATGTTCGAAAGCGCCGATCTCGCGTCTAGCTCTCACGCACATATGAGGCCTCTAGCGTCATGCTCGGTCAATCAAGCAACCCACGCGAGTAGAGATTCTCGTAGGGTCTCGATATCGCGTTCTCGTCCAGGTGCCAATGCCCGGAATATCTCGGCTGCGAATGACAGCTGGACTTTGAAATTGCAAGCGCTGTGCCATTCAACAGGTAAAGGGAAATCGCACCCTTTCCGAGACATCTGGGGTGCATCGAGGTAGTTGCCGCATGGTTATTTCTGACCACGTCACGGCTCATCGACCAGCGAGACGTCATGACGACGCGACGACGTCTAATCGACGCGTCCTCGCAGTCGGCGTTAGGGCAGCACGATCGAGTGGTAGCCGGTGAGGTAATCCTTCGAAGGACGAATGCGCGCCGACTTTGGCCCCGCACGTGCACTAGTGGCGAGCGACTGTTCGCGACCGCTTATGTCGGCCCGCGAGGTAGCAGACGCAGGCGCTGGGACGGGCGCGCATGAACATGGCGGGAGGAATGAATACATGGTGACGTGGGACCGCGTGACCCGTCGTGAAGTGTTGCGCGCGATACACGAATATGACCGGCTAGGCCCGGAGCAGTTCTTCTCCGAGCATGGTTTCGCCCCTACCGCGACTTATGAGCTGGTTTGGGATGAGCGCCGTTACCCGCCGAAAGCAATCTTGGGCACAGCTTATGAGTTCGCCACGGGGCAACGACTTGCTCCGGTAACTTCGAGGGCGGGAAGGTCGGTGCCCTAAGGGTGCTCGGAAAGTTAGGATTCAGCGTCCAGAAGAAGCGAGGCAGTTGACAATCATCGCCTTCGGAATGATTACCACAGCAGCGGTGGCTTTATATAGGAGCAACTTCGATGAATGTAGGAACAATCTCGATGACTGAACTTTGGCATTTCTCGGCGAGCGAAGTCGCTGGCCTCGTAAGGTCGGGCAAGGTGTCCGCCCGTGAGGTAGCCGACGCAGCGCTGCAGCGACTCGACTCGGTCAACCCGCGGATCAACGCGATCGTCGACTGCCGGCCGGATCTGGTGCGAGAGCAGGCGAACCAGGTGGACAAGCTATTGGCCCGAGGCAACGATCCAGGCCCACTCGCCGGGGTGCCGATCACTCTCAAGATCAACATCGACCAGGCAGGGTTCGCCACGACAGATGGCAGCAGGCTGCGAAAGGACTGGGTCGCCAAATTCAACAGCCCTGTCGTAGACAATCTGGTGCGCAACGGCGCAGTGCTGCTAGGGCGCAGCAACTCGCCGACGTTTGCCCTGCGTTGGTTTACCAGCAATGTGCTTTATGGCAGCACGCGCAACCCACGTGATCCGATGCTCACTCCTGGCGGATCCAGCGGTGGTGGAGCTGCTGCCCTCGCAGCGGGTATCGGACACATTGCCATAGGAACAGATGTCGGCGGCTCAGTGCGCTACCCCGCGTATGCTTGCGGCGTTCATGGGATTCGTCCGAGTCTCGGGCGAGTTCCTGCTTACAACGCATCCTCGCCGGAGGACACCATCGGCCTCCAAATAATGCACGTGAAGGGGCCGATTGCACGCACCGTCCAGGATCTTCGCCTCAGTCTAGCCGCGATGTCAGGTGCCGATCCACGAGATCCGTGGTCGGTGCCGGCGCCTCCGGAAGGCCCACCCATGCCGCTGCGTGCCGCGCTATGCGTGCGACCCGGAGGTATGGGTGTTACCCAGGAGGTTGAAGCAGCAGTTCAGGATGCCGGGCGTCGCCTTGGTGACGCAGGATGGACCGTGGAGGAGATTGACGATACGCCGCCCTTGAATGAGGCGGCTGAAGTTAATGAATGGTTGTGGCTCGGTGACGGTTTCTCGCAGCTTGCGGACGCGGTAGCGCGCGACGGCGATCCAGGCGCTATGGCGCTAATTGCGAACCTCGAACCTCGTGCCAAAACGTTTCCCGCGGACGTCGTAGCGCGTGCCCTCGTTCAGCGCGCTACGGTAACGCGAGAGTGGCAGGTGTTCCTGGCCAAGTATGCAGTGCTGTTGGTTCCGGTTTCAGGCGAGCTGCCCTTTCCCGACGGACTCGATCTGCAAGGTGAAACGGGGTTTCGACGTGTGTGGGACGCGCAGGTTCTGATGCGAGCGCTCCCAACCATGGGCCTGCCGGGCCTGACAGTCTCCACGGGGCTCGTGGGTAAGAGCCCGGTCGGCGTGCAGATCATTGCTGGCCGTTATCGCGAGGATCTGTGTTTGCGCGCTGGTGAGGCGATCGAGGCTCAAGGAACGCCGCCCGCTCCTATAGATCCAGCTCGGGGGTGAGATTTTTACGAGAAATTCATGCTCTGATAACACGGGTCGTCGTTGACCGTTATAGAATGATCCTCCACCACTCGGGGTCAAAACATCTCAAACATTCGAAGGAGGTCTGACGTGAGCTTTGACGCGAGCGTTCGCTTGAATTCACGCACAATGCTTCTGATCCTCGTTCTTGCCGCGATGATTTCCGCACCGATAGCGGTGCGAGCCCAAAGTTGTGTTTTGAATTCCGCCGGCGGGAAGATCCAGCACATTATCTACATTCAGTTCGACAACGTCCACTTGACACGCGATAACCCGAATGTTCCCTCCGATCTGGAACAGATGCCCAATCTGCTGAACTTTCTGGAGTCGAACGGCACACTGCTCAATGAACAGCACACGCCGCTCATCTCCCACACGGCGGATGACATCCTGACCTCGCTGACCGGCGTATATCCGGACCGTCACGGGCAGGCTGTAGCGAACAGCTTTGGGTTTTTTACCGCGCCCGGAACGAGCAAGTTTTTTGACGATACCGCCGAGTCCTTCACCTATTGGACCGATCTGGTAAATCCGAAGGAGGATCGCCACTTCAGCATGATCACGGCTGACGGCAAGAATGCGCCGGCGCCGTGGGTTCCGTTCACGCGCGCCGGTTGCAATGTTGGCGCTGTGTCGATCGCCAATATCGAGCTTGAGAACGTCAGTAGTGATCTGCAGAAGGTCTTTGCGAAAGATCCGGCGAAGCGCAAGGCTGCGCTGCACGAAGCGGCGACAAACTTCAATAAGGCGGTCGCGGACTATGAAGGAATCTCGGTTCACTGCGCCGCAGGCAATCCGGTTTGTTCTTCGACCAATGGCGGGGAGCCGGATATTCTTCCCGATGAGCCGGGCGGCTACACGGGGTTCAATGCGCTTTACGGCAACAAGTTTGTCGCTCCTGTAATCAGCCCGAACGGCCCGCTGAACGACCTGGATGGCAATCTGATAACCGACGACAGCAACCCTCCGAATCCCGGGTTCCCCGGTTTCGGCGGGATTGACGCGGCACAGTCACTGGCCTATGTCGCGGCCATGCAGGAGAACGGCATTCCGATCACGTTTGCCTACATGGCAGACATTCACGACAACCCGAACGGGGGAAATGCGCATATCCCGGATGCCTGCATCACCGACCCGGCGCAGGGCGGGCTCGGGCCGGGCGATGTGTGTCATGATGCGCTGGCCGCCTCTTACAACGAGGCCTTCGGCAAGTTCTTCGCCCGCCTTAAGGCGGACGGGATCACGAAGGAGAACACGCTGTTTATCATCACGGCGGACGAGGGCGATCACTTTGCTGGCGGTACTCCCGTTCCGGCGGATTGCGATGGCGTGACGGTTCCGTGCACCTATCCAGCCGGGGATTTGGGCGAAATCGATACGAACCTGACGGCCATACTCGACGCGCAGGATCCGGGGCTAACCTCGACGTCCTTTGATATTCACTTCGACATGGCGCCGACGTTCTATATCGATCCAGCAGGTCCTGCTGGGGCACGCGAATTCGAACGGGCCGCCGCGAAATTGAGGACGAGGGATCCGTTCACTGGAACGATCATTCCGCTCTCGGAGTACCTCGCTGATGCGGTGGAGATGAAGATGCTCCACATGATTACGGGCGATCCGCAGCGGACTCCGAACTTTGTTATGTTCGGTAATCCCGACTATTTCTTTTTGACGTTCGGGTCGCCAAACTTCGTTGTGGATCCCGGCTTCGCCTGGAACCACGGTGGCGTAGACCCGAAGATCAATACCACGTTCCTGGGTCTGGTTGGGCCGGGAGTAGCGAGGTTGGGAGTGCAAGGTGATGTTTGGTCCGACCATACTGACATTCGCCCGACGATCCTGCTTCTCGCGGGGCTGACTGACGACTACTCGCATGACGGGCGCGTGCTGCTGGAGGCGCTGCAGAGTGGGGTTCTGCCCAAGTCGTTGCGGCAGAGTGAGGCGAACTTCGTTCAACTGGCGTCGATATACAAACAGATCATGGCCCCAGTGGGATTCGTGGGCCTGACCACGCTGCAGATTTCGACCGTTGCGCTGTCAGGGGACAACAGTACCTACACAAACCTGGAGACGCAACTGACCTCGTTAACCGAGCAAAGGGATGCGCTGGCGGCCCAGATCATCGCAGTGCTCGAAGCCGCGGAGTTCAGCGGACAGCCGATCGACCCTTCGACGACGGCATCGCTGGTTGGTCAGGCGGAGCAACTGATTGGCGAGGTGGAAGAGTTGCAGCGGACGGAGTAGAGCTGGTTCCTGGATTTGGTCGCACTTGTCGGCAGGATGTGCATGGTGCATCATCGTGTGCTCTGCATGTCCTGTTTTTTTGCTTTAGGTTTCAAGACGGCAAGAGGGATTGTTGAGGAGAGCCGAACCCGATTTCATCGGGTGTAGGGGTCGGCATCTCCGTATCCGACGAAACCTTTGCAGCCTGGATGCGCATAGGCTGTGGCTTTGAATGCCAATCTTGAAGTCGCCACATCGCATAACTCGCGAACCATCTGGACATGGATACCAGCACAAGACTCTCGGTGCGCCAGACGCAGCAAACCGACATGAGTGACGTACCATCTGCCATCGAGAAACAAAACATCGCCCAGAGGAACAGAAAATTTGTACAGCTCCGAAATCTGTCTCAAAGCGACCAAGCCTATTGGCGAGATCCCAGTCCACAATTTCCGGGCCCAGCGCAGATTGCATCGCACGTTGTGTCCTCTTTTCATGCGTCCTCTTTGATACTTATGCGCCTAAGTATAATACATACACGCCTAAGTATAAGTCAAGACTCTTGCAGGATATTGATTTCCCCAACGAGAGGACTTAAGTTCGAACTACCTTTATGCGGAAGAAGCAGAAAAAGAATCCTAACGCGGTCGCATTAGGCAAGCTGGGCGGCTCCAAAGGGGGCAAGATTCGCGCCGAGCGGCTTACCGCTGAGCAAAGAACGGAGATTGCACGAAAAGCAGTTACGGCAAGATGGGCTAAAGCCAAAGCTAAGCAGAAGACCAAAGAAGAATGAGCATCGCCAAGCGAGTAGTAGATCGACAAAACAGAAAGACTTAAGAAACGGCCGCAAGTCACCCCTCTTTGTCAAAAATCGAGAGGCAAGGACTGAAACCGCGCCATCCAGTTACCGCGCTTGGTGGGATCGCTATTTGGCTGATTGACCTGTTGCAACATCGATTTCTCCCTATCGGGCTATCTCGCAGATAACAATTATGCCGACGGGATGCGAACATTTCCGCATTGACATGGCAAGCCGATGATTTAAAACTGCCCTAGTGTTGTCGTTGTGGCGCAAGGCCACAGATGATCGTTTCAATCCCTGCGAATTATGTGTGTATGAACCTCTGAATTGTATTTCTGGATCTGAACAATCTTTCTCAAGATAGCTGAACACAAAATCTCCCTTACCAGCCGGAGCTGATGAGCCGATGGCTGAGTGCGAGCCAGTTTGTCTGACTGGTGCACTGATGGAGCGAACCATGACGAAATCTGCCCGGCGAACTGCCAGAAACAAATCCGAACCAGGGGACCGCACTGTTGCCACCTCGGGCGAAATGTTCGCCGACGGCACATTGATTGAGCTTGTCGCCCCAGCCGACAACCGAAAGCCAGCTCTGCTTTTTTGGAACGGGAACAGAGTGCGCATCGCGCCGCAGATTGATCACCTCCGCCAGGTGTACCGTCCACTGGAATTGGACGTGAGTATCCGGCAAGCGATGCGCTTCCCCAGCGCCGCGAGACCCTACGCCAGCACTAAGGCGCTTTTCAACGGAATCGCAAATCTGTTCGAACGCTACATTGGCCTTTCCGCACCGGAAGCCGTGATGGCGACAGCCTGGACCGCGACCACGTGGTTCTCGGACTGTTTGTCGAGTCCACCCACCCTGGTGGTTTCTGGACCAGACATGAGCCATGCGATCACCTTCTTTCGGCTACTTAGGTGCTTGAGTCGTCGCGGCCTACTCTTGGCGGAGTTCTCGCGGAGTTCTCTCCTCTCACTGCCGATGGTCTTGCGCCCGACTTTAATCGTTAACCAGCCGTATCTGTCTCGCACAATTACGTCTTTATTGCGCGTGTCAAAATTGCGCGTGTCAAACTATCGCGGCCTGTTCGTCCCAGGAAACCGAGGTACAGTTCTGGATATTTCTTGCTCGAAAGCGGTTTACTTGGGCACGGAGGGCGAGGCTGATTTCTGGGAAGACACCGCCCTTCACCTCGCGTTGCCGCCCGCACGGAGTAATCTTCCTCCGCTAGGTGTGCGTGAGCAGGACGAGGTCGCGAATCTCATCCAACCTCAGATGCTGATGTACCGTTGTTGCACTTTTCCTCAAGTGCCCGAACCCCGCTTCGCTGCCAGCCGACCAACGTTCCCAAACGGAGATATGGCTCGTAGTTTGACTGCATGTATCCCAAGCGATCCTGATTTTGCGCAGACTATGATCCCGTTACTCCAGCTCCAAGAGCAGGATGCCCTCGCGCGACGCAGCTGCGACGTCAACATCGCGGTCGTCGAGGTTATCTGGGCTCAGTCGCACCAGGCCAAGGAAATCGTCGTGAGCCAGATCACAGAACTGACAAATGCGTGTGAGGCCTCGACCGGCAGCTCTACTGCGCCATGGCGCAACTGGACCGACGTCAGACGCGGAGGAGAGGCGAGATTCCTCCAGAAGTGAGAGTTCATCTGACCCGGGAAGTTTAGCCGCCAGGGACTATTACGAAACGAAGCCAACAACTACTGCGTTTTTAGCGGATCGATTGAACAATGAAAGTCTGCGTTGCAGTTGTGAAATCAAGAAATGTGGTGAACGCTTCTAGTCGAATCCTACAGTGCCCGCCATGCATCTCTCCCCGGTAACATGCGAACCATAGGCATGATTGGCGGGCTTGGGCCCGAGACTACCATCGACTACTACCGGTCCATCATTGCGCGCTATCGCACGCGGAAACCGAATGCGGGATATCCGCATTTCGTCATCAACAGCCTCGACGTTGATCAGGGCATCGCCATGCTCGACGCCGGCCGGCTAGGTGCCTTGGCCGATTATCTTGCCGCCGGTCTGGAGTCACTGGTGCGTGCAGGCGCAGACTTTGGCTTCATCGCGGCGAATTCGCCGCACCTCGTCTTCGACGAGCTCCAACGCCGGTCAGCAATCCCTCTTCTCAGCATCGTGCGCGCTACCTCTGACCGTGCAAAGGCGCTCGGCCTCAAGCGCGTGGGCCTGTTTGGAACGGGATTCACCATGCGAGGGAGCTTCTATCCGAACGAGTTCGAGCGGGCGGGAATCGCCCTGGTCCTACCGAAAGAGTCGGAGAGAGAATTCATTCACAGGAAGTACATTGGTGAGCTGCTCAATAATCAATTCTTGCCTGAGACAAGAGCGGAGATTCTCCGCATTGCGCACCGAATGAAAGCCGAAGACGGCGTGGAAGCCTTAGTTCTGGCAGGCACTGAGCTCCCGTTATTGTTGCGGGGCTCGGATGCCATGGGCATCGAGTTTCTCGACACGACTCTGATTCACGTCGAAGCCATCGTCTGCGAGTTGCTGAGTTAAACGGCAGAGAGTTTATAACTATTGAGCGAGACCTCAAAATCTATCGTTGGTATCGACTCCGAATCCCAGAATCGCATTCACCTCGACGGGCTGATCTCCGCGCATGGCTGGTCTGAACTTCCACGTTGGTAACGCCGCCATCACTTTGCTGGTCATCTCGGCACCGCTTGACTCCAGGACTCGCAGATTTGTAAGCGCTCCAGAGCGATCGAGAACACAAGTAATTATCAGGCGCGAACGACGCAAATTCGCAGGCAGCTCGACCCGGATCGGTTCTGGCGCGGAGAGGTCTCCCGGATAGCGACGAGCCGCGGAAGTGAAATCCCCGTATTCGAGAACCGCAGTTCCCAAGCCCGTTTCGATATAGATGGTGTACACCTTATCAGCGTTCAGCCTGCCGTAGAAGTTGAATGCGCCGCCCGAGCGCGGGCTAGCTTCGATGGTGATCCCGGGACCGTGGTGGTCGTTCACAGAAGACCGTCCTGGCGCGCCGGCTTGATTTGAGCCGGAACCAAAGCTCGGCAGCGTAACTGCTGCGCTGCTGCTGGTTCCACCCTTTACTGCCACACCAGGAATGGCCGGCGCTCCACCGGTTCCGCTGCCGGCGCCGCCGGGACCGGGGTAAGGAGAGATTCCGTTTTTCGCCATCACATCGGAGCCACGACCGCTACCCTCTTTTCCGGCACCTGCTCCTTCCCCGGAAGACCCGCTTCCCGGTCCGTTCCCTCGACCAATGCCGCTGCCACCACCCGATCCACCCAAGCCAGGCTTGTCCCCGCCCGAGGGAGACATTGCCAAAGCCCCGGCCCCCCCGTTGCCAGGCACCCCGACACCTGTTCCTGGCCTGTTGGAGACGACGATCCCGGTTCCAGTGCCGCTGCCGCCGCTCTTTGGGGGCGCTGCGACGGAGCCCACGTCCAGAGCGCCGCCGCGTCCCGAGCCGCGGCTTCCGCTGCCCTGGCCGCTTAGGGAAGTGCCGCCGGACAAAGTCGGAGGAGGCGGAACAATCCCCGTGCCGCCACCCAAGCCACTGACCGGCTGATGCTGACCACCCGAACCGCCACTCAACTGCACGGGAGGGGGGACCACCGCAGGATTCCCCAGACCACCGCCCATACCACCCACGGTTTGGCGTTCCGTTGAAGTTCCTCCCATCTGCGCTGGAGGCGGGACAATCTGTTTGCGCAATTCACCCGCTCCGAAGCCGGGTCCTGCCACCGAAAGATCGCGAGTCACTGTAGGCGGGGGCGCGATTACGCTGGGCGCAGGCAGCGTGAGCCTTGAGTCCGAATTGGTCGTTTTCTCTGGTGCTGAAACCGGAGGCGGTACTATCTGCACGGGCTGGGAGCCTGGCAGGCGAAGGGTTGCGATGTCGCGCTGCTGGGCTGACGCGGCTGGCGCAATTACGTTGGCACTCAGTGTGGGCGCAGCTTGCATCTGGTCGCGTTGCACTTGCGGCGTCGGCGCAATCACGCCCGCGCTCAAGCCCGGGGCGCCGCGCATTTTGTCAGATTGGACACTAGGCGCCGGAGGCACCGCCATAGGCGAAAGCGCCGGAGCCCGCTGCGAAGATTTCAATCCTTCTGCTGGAGCAGGCCCTGGAACAGCCTTCATAGCCAGCAAATTTGCCACCGCCGAATCAGAACGCGGCAGATTCAGTTTGGGCGCATCCACAACCGTTTCTCGCAGCGAATTTCCCCGTGCCACGCGGATGGTCTGGGTGCGGTGATGGGCTTCCTGGCCGCCGGAACGACCGGAGCGTCCCGAAGCCGCTCCACCTTTATCCTCAGTGCGGGGCAGCTCGTCCCCTGAATAATAGATGACTTCGTATTTGGGCCGCGGCGGCGCCGCATATGGTTGCATGCTGGCTATTCTTGCCGGCAGCGCTACTGCCGCGATCAGCAAAACGACTTCCACTACCCAGCAGATCAGCATGCCCCGGTAGGGAAACAATCCGACGTGAGCTTCGCCAGCCAGGTGTTGTGGCGAGCGTCCCAGCGCGGGTCGAATGGAGGTAAGAAATTCCTCCCAGGGCGACGACCACTCGACTAGAAGTTTGGGTCCCTGGTTCACGCTGTGGCTGCCTCCCGAGCGTGCCCTGAAGCAATCTCGATTTCATCTCCGATAGCGGTGCCGGTAGCGCTAAGCGTGTTGCCAGGCAGTTCCAGCACCGATGCGGCGCGCAGGCGCACAGCGGCAACCCGCCAAGGCTTGAGATTTTCTTCCAGGTGAACCACAATTTTCTTTCCGTCCAAATAAACTACGTCGATTGAGAAGCGCATGGCAAAGGTGTGGACTCCGTGGGAGGGAGTGATCCAAAGTCCTTGTCCGGCACGGAAACTGGCCGCATCTTTGCCCATCAGGCCGAGCAAACGTGACCAGTGCGTCCGCGCAAAACACAACTGCGTGGCCAGGTAGGCGTGGCGCGTGCGATTGAAGGCATATCCGGTTGGGCCCGATGGTGACATCACAACTCCTGTCTCACCGTCCGGCCTGTGGCATCAGGGTACGAACCAGCTGGATTATCGCCGGTCCCAGAGTCACAAAGATAATGGAAGGCAGAACAAACAACACGAGGGGGACAACCATCTTGATGGTGGTCTTAGCGGCTTGTTCTTCCGCTCTTTGGCGACGTTCGGTGCGCAGCGAGTCCGAATGCACGCGCAGCGCCTGGACTACACTGGTCCCGAAGCGATCGGTCTGAATCAGAGTGCCTACCAAAGCGCGAATATCGTCTACCCCGGTGCGCGCGGCAAGATTGCGCAGCGCTTCGGCCCGCGGTTTGCCGGCCCGCATCTCCAGGTTAACCAGATGGAACTCATTGCTCAGATCGGGATGCGCGTGGTGCAGGTCGACGCCCACTCGCATCATGGCCTGGTCGAGCGCCAGTCCGGCCTCGACGCAGATGACCGTCAGATCGAGCGCATCGGGTAATGCCAGTGTAATGCGCCGCTGCCGGTCTCGGATCATGCGCTTTAGCACGAATCGGGGAATAAAAAAGCCCAGAGCGGTTACGCTGACCAGCAAAATCGGCGAATTGAAACCCGTGATCGCGAAGGCGATGACGAATCCCAACAGCGCCATGAATACGCGGCTGCCAACATAGAGAGTCAAGTGGCGCGGTTCGCGAAGCCCGGCCTGAATGAGCCATGCCCGGGTCCGCGATACTTCGTCGGGCGACAGGGGCAACGCCTTGCTAAGGGGATCGAATGCCTGCTCGAGTCGCTCCTTGAACGCGGTTTTCTCCTGCGGTTGTGCCCGCTGCCAGCCGAGCGCGCGCAAACGCGAGCCCAGCACCGAAGAGGGAGCATAAACCGCCGCCCCAAACGAAAACACCGCCAGGGCGATGGTGAGAAACAGCACGATTGCTAAAGCCAATGCCATGCGCTAGACCTGAATCTGAATAATCCTGCGAATCACGAAGTACCCAATCGTCTGCAAAGTGATGCCTGCAACCACCAGTGTGTGTCCAAGCGGGTCCGCGAACAGGGGATGGATGAAGCTCGGATTCATGAGCAACATGGTCACCACGATGATCGGCGGCAGCCCCATCAAAAGCATCATGGTGAGACGGCCTTGCGCCGTGTAAACCCGCACCTGCCGCATGATCTTGAAGCGTTCCCGGATCACATAAGAGAGATTATCGAGAATCTCTGCCAAATTTCCGCCAGTTTCACGCTGCAACATGACCGCGGTAACGAAGAACTTCACATCGACCAGGGGAACCCGCTCGGTAAGGTTGATGAGTGCGTCGCGCACCGGCAGGCCGAATTTCTGCTCTTCAAACAGCTTGCGAAACTCCGAAGCGACCGGCTCTGAGATCTCATTCGCAATCAACTCTAATGCCGTCGTGAACGCGTGACCGGCGCGCACTGCACGCGCCAGGGTATCGATGGCTTGGGGAAAGAGTTCTTCGAATTTCTGGAAGCGTTTCGTGCGGCGGTAGGAAGCATAAGAATACGGCATCAACGCGCCCAGAATCACTCCCAGCCAGACAAACTGCGGGAATCCGCTGAAGAGTAACACCAACAGGCCCACGCCTGCTCCACTGGCCACGCAAAAGATCAGGATATTGCCCGCACGCCATTTCAGATTAGCTTGGGAAAGCATGGTCTGCAGACCCGAAATGCGGGAGGAACGGCGCAGCAGGCTGTCGAGCGCAGGAATCTGGCTCAACATCTCGTCGCGCAACAGTGCCAGCTCCTCGCTGGGAGCGCGTTCCGCTGCTTTCTCCACCGTGGCCAGGCGCTCGCGGAGCAGACGGGCCTGAGCGCTGCGCTGGTCCAATAGGGAGCCGACGACAAACACTGCTAACGCAACCACCACGAATACCAGAACGGCAAGAAGCACTACCATAAAAAATCCCCGAACTTCAATTAAACCTCCATCCGTGACTCGAACAGGGCGGGCTTCAACCTGCAACCCGCAGTCGCCAGCCGCTCCGCGAACTTTGGCCTGATTCCGGTCGCCCGAAATGTGCCCTTCACCCTGCCGCCTTCGTCAATACCGTGCCGATCGAAAACGAAAATGTCTTGCATAGCGATCACGTCCGCGTCCATGCCAGTCACTTCGGAGATGGTAATCACTTTGCGGGTGCCGTCCGAGAGCCTCGCGATTTGAACCACGGCGTGGATAGCGGCCGCGATCTGATGGCGCATGGCACGCTCAGGGATATTGAGACTGGCCATGGAAAACATATTTTCCACACGCGCTAGCGCATCCCGTTGGGAGTTGGCGTGCACCGTGGTCAGTGACCCCTCGTGGCCGGTGTTCATGGCTTGCAACATGTCGAAGGCTTCCTCGCCGCGCACCTCGCCCAGCACAATCCGGTCGGGACGCATACGCAAACTGTTGATTACCAGCTGGCGTTGTCGCACCGCACCCTTGCCTTCAATGTTGGGTGGCCGGGTTTCCAACCGCACTACGTGCTCCTGTTTCATTTGCAGTTCGGCCGCGTCCTCGATCGTGACAATGCGCTCAGAATTGGGAATGAAGCCGGAAAGAACATTTAGCAAAGTAGTTTTGCCGGCGCCGGTTCCGCCTGAAATCAAGAGGTTCAAGCGACCCTTTACCATGGCCGCAAGCAGCTCCAGCATGGGCTCAGTGATGGACTTATTTTCGAGCAGTTGCCGGGCGGTGATCGGGTCGCGTCCGAAACGCCGGATGGACAGACATGGTCCATCAATGGCCAGTGGCGGAATAATGGCATTGACGCGCGAGCCGTCGGGCAAGCGCGCATCCACCATGGGCGATGATTCATCAACGCGCCTGCCCACGCGGGAGACGATGCGATCGATGATCTGCATCAAGTGCGCGTCATCTTTGAAGCTCAGACCGGTGGGTTCAAGCTTGCCCCCGCGTTCAACATAAACCTTGTCATACCGGTTGACCAGAATGTCGGAAATCGTAGGATCTTTGAGGAGGGGCTCCAGCGGACCCAGTCCGAAGATTTCATCCAGGATTTCCCGCGCCAGTCTTTCGCGCTCGGCGAAGCTGAGAGGCACGGCCTCGCTGTTGACCGTATTGCGAATCAGCAGCAGAACTTCTTCGCGGGCTGCGTCACTCGGCGTCCGCCCTAACTTCTCGAGGTCCAGGCGGTCGAGAATCCTGCGATGGAGATCGGCTTTAACCTGCTGATATTCGGTTCTTTCGAAGGTCTGCAAATTCGCCATGATTCTGCCCGGATCTCACTACCTACACTGTCTTAAACAGCGACCAAGCTTTGCGCTTCACGTCCACATCGTTTTCGGTCAAGCGATGCGCAAGCCCGGTAAAGGACCGCGCGATCTCGGTGTGATTCTGGTGCATCAGCGGAATCCCCCGGTCGATTGCGGTGGATACCGCGAAATATTGATTGGGTATCTTCCATAACAACTTGACACCAGCCGCTGCTTCAGCGTCGGCTTCGCTGAAGCCAGCTATTTTGCGGAAGCGATTCAGCACCAGCATCACCCGCTCCCGCCCGCTGTTCTCCCCTAGAAATTGCTGCACCCGGGCTGCGCTCCACAACGACGCGACGTCTGTACACGCCACCAGCAAGACCGTCTCCGAGAGATTGCATACCAGGCGAGTGGTGGCATCCATTCGAGTCGAAGCATCCACTACCACATAACTGAATTGAGCGGCGAGCATGTCAAACAACCTGGCAAACTCCGCCGTCGATGGCTCCACCGGCGTGGGCGCGTTGGTGCCCGCCAGCAACTGCAGGCCGCGCTCATGCCGGGTCATGAAACTCTCCAGCAACGAACTGTCGAGCCGGTGCAGGTTGCGGATGGCATCGGCCACGTTGAACAACGGCTTAAGATTCATGTGCAGCGCAGAGTGGCCCAGTGGAGCGATGTCCACCAGTGCCACGCCGCCATGCGCTGCCTGCAGAGCAAACGCCAGGTTCACGGCGCAGGTAGTAGCGCCACTGCCCCCTTTGGCATTGACCACGGTAAAGACTTTCCCCCGCTGCTGCCCCTCCCGCGAAACCTTTCTCTGTGCCGTAGTCAAACGGACGAAGGCTTCCAGCAGATCGGTGGTAGTAGTCGGCCGCTCAATATACTCGCGCGCGCCGGAGCGCATTGCGCTCACGATAACCTGGGGCTGAGACATGTTGCCGATGGCAAACAGCGCTGGTGCGGGGATCTCCTGGTGAATCAGTTCAATCGCGTGCAAAGCAAGCCCTGCGTTTTCCGCAGGAACATCTACCAGAACCACATCGGGATTCGCGCTCTGGATCCGGCGCACCACCGGGTCGGTGGCGCCTACGGGATAGCTGGCACAAGCATGTACCGCGCGCGCCACGCTGGTCCCATCCACAAGTACCTGCAACACCGCCCGCTGTTCACTATCCGGTGCAACGATCACTACGGAGAGTTCAGACATCTGCTAGGCCCCTACTAATTCAAAACTAGCCAAGATCCAATCATCATTTTCCGCTGCCAGATGGTTTCGACTTATCGAACTTGTCCTTTTCCAGGTACGGCAACGGAGCTGAGGGTAAGGGTGGATTCTGTACGTTAGGCGAAATCCGGCGCGCCGTGCACAGAACCATCAGTTCGGAGTTGCTCTTCATCGCGTTCTTGCTCTTGAAGAAAGCACCCAGAATCGGGATGTCGCCCAGCCCCGGGATTTTGTTGACGATGTTAGTTACCCGATTGTCCATGAGTCCGGCAATCACGAAACTCTGTCCGTCCTGCAATTCAAACTCGGTGTCGGCTCGGCGAGTGCTCAGGGCGGGAACGGTAAAGCCCGAAATGGTGAGAGCATTCGCGAAGTCCAAGGCGCTGACTTCCGGAACAACTCGTAAATGAATATTTCCATTGGGCATGATGACCGGGGTGAATTTGAGCTTTACGCCAAATTCCTTGAAGGAGATGGTGACCGCGGTAAAGCCCTGCCCCGGTTGCACAATGGGGAAAGGAAATTCTCCGCCGGCGAGGAAGCTGGCTTCCTTGCCGTTTACCGCAATCAGGTTTGGCTCTGCCAGAATCTCCAGAAGGTTCTTCTGCTGTAGCGCTTGAACCACCACCCCGAGATTGATGTCGCTGCGAAAAATAAACAGATTCAATGGGTTGGTGAGGTTGATCGTCGGCGGCGTACTACTAGTTGACGTCGTCGTGGTTCCGCCGGCTGTCGTGGTGCTGCTCGAGCTTGTAGAGATACCGATTCCTCCGAACTGCCCTGTGGTCAGCGTTCCAGTGGTATGGCCGGTGCCGGTGTTAAAATAGTTAGCTCCGAGCTGGGTCAGCGCTGTACGGTCCACTTCGGCGAACTTCACTTCAAGCAATACTTCCTGGGCTCCCACCGGGCCAAAGGTCAGCACATTAACCACGTTCTTGGAATAAGCTTCAGCGATCATCCCGGCGCGTTTGTACACATCCTCGGTGGAGACATGTCCGGAAAGAACAATGGCGGAGCGGGAAGGAGATACCGCTATCTGTTCCTCCGGAAAAACGCGCTTTTCTTCCTCGGCTGCCGCGCTAACATCCACGTCCACCCGTAGATCGAAGCTGCGTGAACGTTCCAGTTCATCCCAGATCAGCAATGAGACTTCTCCCGGAAGGCGTCCATGGACCAGAATCTGGGTGGGTGTAACCACGATAGCGTCAGCCACGGTGTCATCAGTCACCGAAACCCGTTTCA
The DNA here is from genome assembly GCA_963696025.1 of uncultured Acidobacteriota bacterium. Taxonomy (GTDB): domain Bacteria; phylum Acidobacteriota; class Terriglobia; order Terriglobales; family Acidobacteriaceae; genus JABCYV01. Next base: position 652,962 of record CAVOII010000004.1, on the reverse strand, counting down.
ATCGTTCTGTGGTGTTGATGAGCAGGGATTTGCCCACCAGCACCCGCAAAGGCGCGGCGCCCTGCGGCTCTGATGGCGGCGCCTGCGAACTCGCTGCGGGAGCCTGCGGCTGATCCGGAGCGGGTTGAGCGTTGGGTGCGGCGGGCGAAGCCGGTTGGTCCTGGGAATTTCCCGGCGTTACCACGACCAGCAACAGTGAAACAGACAGGATCCAACATACAAGCTTCCCAGTCCTCAATTCTGGTTCCTCCCAACGGCGGGAGTGAATCGGCATGTTTTCTAACCTCGAACCCTGACTTTTGTTTCTGAATTTGGTTACGGCGCGCTCCCGGTTTGACAATCGACGGTGGCACTTGCGTTTTCGCTGCATTTGGTCACGTTGCGCTTGTTCCCGCGAATTACCTCAACCCCGTAGACACTCGGCTGAGGAGCCGCCGCTGGCGCCGAAACGTGCTTGGTCCTGGGCCGCGGGGCCGCGCTCGCAGGCGCGGGAACTTTTCCGTAGAGAGAGTCGGCCTTTACCGGCAGCAGATCCTGCTGCCTGGTGTCCAGTGGATTGCGAAGTGACAACTGGATTTTTCCCTGAGTCATGGCCAGCGTGAGCTTCTGCGCATCGTCTGGCGAAACCAGCAGGGTTATCACAGGAGTGTTTTGCGGCTCACCGGAAGAATTCCGTTCCAGTTTTTGCCCGGTGGCGATGACCGCGACATTCCACAGTACGGTTGTCGTCTGCTCCTCGCCGCCGGAGGGATTGCCGGTCAGCAGCACGTCGACCCGCGTTCCTGGCAGGACGAAACCGGCCACGCCACTTACTTCATTCACCCGGACTGGTACGGCCCGCATTCCCGGCGGAATCAGTGTGGGCAGACCGTAGCCAGCGCTCTCCCCGGCTAGTTTGTTGGGCAGAAGGAAATCACCCTTCGCAATCGGCAGTACGACTCCTCGTCCGACCACGGACGACTTTTGATGGAAACAATTGGGCGGCAGATCACCGATGGGATAGCGGACCAACTTGACTTCCTTGTCCTCGACCTTGGTGCCTATTTGAAGGTCGGAGGCTGCGATTACAACATCGATGCCGGGTTGGTTGTTACCTGCCGACCTCGACTGCAAATTGCGATAGACCTCGAAGCTTACAAATGCGCCCAATGCCAGGGCGACAAAACCGATCAACAATAGACGGGTGCGATTCATGAGCTCTCCTCGGAGATATGGATTGGCGCCAGAGCGCGGCCGGGCACACGAGCGTGGCCGGAATTTCCGGAATCCTGAATCGCCTGGGCCTCTCTATTGAACCGAACTGGCGACGGAGGAGAATACATTGTTGGCGTTGGAACCGATCAGGCGGATCGTGCCCACCACGATTACCAGGATCACCGCCAGCATCACCGCGTACTCCGCGATATCCTGTCCTTGCTCTTCCCGCCATAGACCGTGAAACATGCTCTTCATCTTACGCCTCCTAGGGAAACAGGCGGGTAAACATAGGTTCCCGTCTGATATGGTGCAATTCTGCCCGCACTCTTGGCCTTCTTGGACAAATTTATTCTGTTTTCCAAATCAATGGCTTGCGAGGAAAAAAGGCGACCCCTTCGAACCTTCCGCCATAATACCCCGAGGCGTCCCAAGCTGGGAGACAAATTTCTGCACATTTGGTTCGAAATTCTACCTTCCCGGCAGAACGTCAGTTTCTCAGATAGGGCCGGGGGGCGGCGAAGTAACTCTGGTATGTGGAAAACGCTGACAGCCGAGGCTAAGCGATGTCTTCTGCCGAACCAGTCTTGCAGAACAGAGCCAGCGGCCGCCGTGCGAATTGCGTTATTGGATGGAACTCGCGACCGACGAAAAGACGTTGTTGGCATTGGAGCCGATGAGTCTGATCGTCCCTACCACAACTGCCAAGACCACCGCCAGCATGATCGCATACTCCGCGATGTCCTGCCCATCTTCTCCACTTAGCCTTCTCAGAACACCCATCATCTTTGACCCTCGTCAAAACGAAGTAAGCAAAGGGGGGAGGGCCGTCTGAGTCCTGTCATCCCACTGCATCACTTCGGCTTGCCGAAGGTTGTTTTCTCCGATCAAGCACCTTGTGGTTTGGCAATGCGAACGACGGTGAAACATTAACACGCCTACAATGATACCTCAGGTATTCAGCTGTAAGTGCAAGATTTTGCAATCGCACACTTGCTATCGTAACCGTTACGGACGCTTCTCAGTTTGAGATGAGCCACCCGCATCAGGTGCGAATGTAAGAATAACTGCTTGTGAATCAATGTAAATCCGCTTCCAATCGGGTAGGGATGAAAGCGCAGTTACCAGTGGGGCATCCCCGGGCAGGACCACCGTGCGGATACCCCACTGCTGCAATGGGTGACGCCAGTGGTGTTTGAGGTAATAACTGGCCGCGAAATCATCCAGGAAGGAGTCGCCGTATAGGTCGGCCCGGCCGTCTATGCAGACGCGATACGCGGGATACAACTTCCATATGAAATATCCGCCCCAGTTGTCGTAATTCAGGATCGGACCCGGTGGCCGCCTCGTGGAGATGAAAGAAGCCGCTGCTTCGGGGAAGTTTTCCATCTCGACTGTGGCCTGCTGACGGACGATCGACCGAACATGGGCCACGGCAAAGATTGCGAAAGCCGCGAGCACGATGGCATCGACCAGCTTGGTTCTCGTTTGACCACGTCGCGACCCAGGCAAATGGACGGGGCCAGCTCCACCCAGCCAATCAGTGACCAATCCACTAAGCAAAGGAACTGCCACCAAGACAAAAATCGGTATGTGGCGTGCCGAGCGCAGGGCCGCCAACATTGTCGACAAAAGCAACATCAGTGCGACTGGACTCAAGCGCCGCGGCGACAGCGTCAGCGCGCCCAAGATGGCCAGCAGTAGCAACAGAAGTGGCAGATATCTAAGGTCATGGAAGTTAGGGGAAAACCACTCCTCGATGTACTTCTGCATGGACCGGGAACGCAGCGTCTGCAGCGGATACCAATACATCCGGACTCCATTTGGATTGAGCGGAATCACCGCCAGGCAAGCCGCGAGAACTAGCGCCAACTTGCGCAGGCGCGGTGCGATTTGCGACCATTGCTCGAAGCCAAACGCGACATCCAGGAACCCACCCACTAAAAACAACGCCAGCAAGGCGATTGCAATCGCAAATCCGGCGTGAAGATTCACCCAGAGCAACATCAACGGGACGGCCCACCATAGGCGGTTGGGATGCTCATCAGAACGTTCCAGCAGGAGGAGAAGAATGCTGACCAGCAGCAAAGAGAGCATCTGAGGGCGGACGCCCCAACTTGCAGCCGAGGCCACTGCGCCCCACAGCGTCATGATTGCGGCCAAGAAGGGATGTCCCGGGCAGCGAAGGAAGACTAGAAGAAGTGTGGCCGTGATGATCGAGGCGAAAGCCACAATCAATCCACCTCGCCCTGCCAAACGATACAAACTGAAAATCACAACATCCGATAGCCACTCGTGATTCACCCAGGGCTGACCAGAGCGGGTGAAGGAGTAGGAATCGGCCCGGGGCACGCTGTGTGTCTGAAAGATCAATTCACCAGTGCGCAAATGCCACCAGACGTCAGGATCGGTGATGTTGCGCGCGCTCATGGCAAACAAGCCAAACGCGGCGAGCAAGACGAGAACTCGGCGGGTCTCTAACCAGGCAATCACGTTTCCGTCAAGAATCATACCTGAGCCGATATAGAATCTCGGCGCACACCCTATGAACAAGAGCAGTGCCACAAAGCTGCTGGTGCCGTTTTTGACGGGAATGTTTCTCCTTCATGCGCTGGTCTTCTGGACTTTGCGCGAGAGAATTCGTCAGGGTTACTCGGATTTCAGCATCTTCTACACCGCAGGAAGGATCATCCGGCAGGGATCGGCCGACCGGCTCTACGATACCGGTCTACAGTTTCAAATTCAGAGGGAGTTTGGGTCGCAGGTTTACATACGGAAGGGTGCATTGCCCTATAACCATCCCCCTTTCGAAGCGCTGCTATTCGTTCCCTTGGCCCGACTTTCGTATCCGACAGCTTTCACAGCGTGGGATCTGCTGAACCTGGCGATTCTTGCTGCCTTGCCTTTTCTGTTGCGTCCATATGTTCCTCTTCTGCAGCACGATCGCACGGCCCTTTGGTGGTTAGCGATGCTAGCTTTCTTTCCTGTGTTCACCGCTTTGCTGCAGGGTCAGGACAGCATTCCTCTGCTGCTTTTGTTCTCACTCGCATATATTGCTTTCAGAAAAAATCACGAGTTCGCCGCCGGTTGTTGGCTCGGACTCGGGCTGTTTCGCTTTCATCTGGTTTTGCCGCTAATCCTGATTCTCTTGCTGCACAGAAAACGCAAGGCGCTCCTTGGGTTTCTTGTTGTTGCTATCGCATTAGGTCTGCTCTCAATCGGGGTGGTCGGTTGGAATGCGGCTTTGCACTATCCCGCCTACGTTTGGAATATAGAGAAGTCAACCGGAGCTGTCAGCAGCCTGACCCGGGCGATGCCCAACCTTCGCGGGCTGGTTCGCGTATTCTTCCCTCCGACGCTGCGCGTCACCGTAGGAGTGTTGATTGTGTCGGCATTGTTGCTTCTTGCAGCCTCGCTCCAGTGGGATGACTCAGCTCCCGATCACCGCTTCGATCTGAGTTTTTCCCTGATTACGGTTGCGACCGTTCTCGTGAGCTACCATGTACTGGCTCACGATCTTTGCCTGCTCCTGTTGCCTCTGCTGTTGCTGGCCAACGATTTCTACAAGTCGGGATCGCCGGGGGGCGGGAACCGAATTGCCTTGCTGGGGCCGATGATCGTTCTGTTCTTGAGCCCCGTGCAAATGCTTCTTTGGTTTCAACTTGGCCAATTCAGCTTGCTTGCGCTGGTCCTTCTGCTGTGGTTTTACGGGATCTCCCGGGAATTATCGGATCGAGCTGCTGCGGCCAACCTGGGAGCTGCATGAAGGCCGCGCGCCTGAAATCCCTCGCTGTCATCTATCTTGTCGGCGTGCTCGCTGTGCATGCAACTGTGGCTTGGAATGCCAGGCGTTTGATCGCCTCGGGGTTCCCCGACTTCGCCATCTACTACTGCGCAGGTACCGTGGTACGCCAAGGGCTGGGAGACCAACTGTACGACCCAGAACCTCGTTTTGAAGTACAGCAGCAATTTGTGACCGCCGTGCCGATGTTTCGAGGTCCATTGCCTTGGACCCATCCGCCGTTTGAAGCGCTGTTTTTTGTTCCCTTTAGCTACTTCCCCTACCTGACGGCTTACGCGCTGTGGAATCTGCTAAGCGTAATTCTGGTTGGGGCAACCCTGTGGCTGCTGCGTCCGCATGTGCCGCACTTACAGTCACGCGCTCCCGCGCTTTGGCTGCTCGCGATCGCATTCTTTCCCGTGTTGTACAACTTGATTGATGGCCAGGACGCAATTGTTCTGTTGTTCCTCTACGCACTCGCTTTCGTATTTCTTAGCAAGAACCGCGATGCCGCCGCGGGCGCATTTCTGGCCCTTGGACTCTTCAAGTTCCACCTGGTGTTGCCTTTTTTGCTTCTGTTGCTTGTGCAAACGAGATGGAGAGTGCTCTATGGATTTCTGCCTGTGTCTCTGCTAACGGTGTTGGCGTCGATCGCCATTGCAGGCGTTCGGGTGTTCTCCGCCTATCCTCGTTATGTGTTCTATTGGGAAAATGTCTTGGAAGGAAAAGATCGTGTGCCCGCCGGGATGCCCAACCTCCGCGGACTGATGTACGTCTTCCTGCCCGACTGGAGATATTCGGGACCGGTTCTGCTCCTTCTATCGCTGGCATTGATGTTTTTCGTGGCATGGCGGTGCCGCTCGGCGCGGTCGGAGACGTTTAATCTGAATTTCTCACTCGCTCTCGTCGCCAACGTATTGGTCAGTTACCACGTGGTCAGCTACGACCTGAGTGTGCTGTTAATTCCCATCTTTCTGCTTGCAAACTATCTTGTTGAGAAGGGCGAGCTATGCCGGTGGTCCTCGGTCCTCATTGCTTTAGGAATAGCGTTGCTATACTGCGCGCCGCTGGAGCTGTTTCTTTCCTTGAAGTACAGAGAATTTGCTCTAATGGGTCTCGTTCTCATCTTGTGGATGTATGCCATCGCAGAGGAGACGTCACTCCGGCTTCGCAACTGAGCGACCTTGCTTTTCCCGGAGGCCACGAGCTAGCACCACTGCCAGCATCGGCAGATAGATCAGAAGCACTGTGCATCGGCCGACCTCAGTCCAACTGTGCGGGATGTGATACCAGCGCCAAATTCCAGCCCCCCAACTCAAGCCGACGGTTGCCACGATTTCTCTGCGTGACTTCGGGATCAGCCAGAGAACCAAAGGGTCATAGAACCAGCGTTGCGGCATGATGGCCATCATCATCAGCAAGAGTGCATCCCGGTTGCGATAGCGCAGCAATGCCGCCGCCAGTAATGGTCCCGGCAGCACCAGCAGAGGGATGAAATGGTCATATTGGCCGATCTGCCGAAACCAAAGCAGCGGCCAGCGCGGCATCGCAGCCAAGCTCAGCATCAGGATCACACCGCAAGCGAGAATCCCACGGCGGCTCAGGTGGGTGAGTGCGACCGGCAGACCAATTTGCGGTTTCGCCAAAGTTGCGGGCAAGAGCAGCGGAAAGAACGCGCTGGCCATGATCAACGGCTCCCACTGCGCCGTGAAGATTCCCGCCCAATAGGGATATGCGAAGAAAATCAGCAGGCGATGGTAACCCTGGTGAGTGAGACCAAAAGCCATTAGCCCGGAACTGACGCCATAGAAAATTCCCGCAGCTATTTCGGGGCGCACCCAAACAAATGGCAATCCGAATATCGCTGCCGTCAGCGGGTAAAGTTGGAAAGTGGCATACGGATTCCGGTGCGCGAGCAAATCCTGGGCGGCGCGAATTGCCCAGCGAAAATCCGCCGCGTCCTGATGGAAGTGCACCATCAGAAACCAGCAGAAGGTGCCAGTCGCCACTCCGATTGCCGCGGAAATGAAGATTCGCAAGCGCACGCCAAGCTTCGTCCGCATAAGTTGTACCATGGAGCGATTTTGTTGCGACCAGACTGTTGCTCAGGAACTCCAGATTCGGCTTGCTGTTGGCGGTGCTTTTGGCCGGCAGCATGTGGTTCTACGTCCGGCAGGTGCTGGTCCCGTACCAACGCTCCGATGCCGCTGCTCACGATCGTCCGCGCGGGAATCTCTCGGATCTTTATCCGCGATGGCTGGGGGCCCGCGAGTTGCTGCTGAACCATCGCGATCCATATAGCGTGGAAGTAACCCGAGAAATTCAGGCGGGATACTACGGGCGAGCGCTTGACGCAAATCGTCCGGGAGATCCCAAAGACCAGCAGGGATTCGCTTATCCGTTATACGTTGTCTTTCTTCTCGCACCGCTCATCCACTTGCCTTTTCATCTGGTACAGGCGGGCTTTCGCTATTTAGTGATTATCCTGACTGCAGTTTCGGTCCCCCTGTGGCTGCGGGCGTTGAACTGGCGGCCCTCAGCGACCACCACGGCGATCCTTGTAGTTCTGACCCTTGGTAGTTTTCCCGCAGTGCAGGGAATCGAACTCCAGCAGCTGAGCTTGGTTGTAAGCGGAGTGATTGCCATATGCGCACTGCTGCTCACCAGTGGTCATCTCGCGCTGGCGGCTATTTTCCTGGTTCTTGCGACTATCAAGCCTCAACTCGCGTTGCCGATCGCGGCCTGGCTGATTCTGTGGGCGGTCAGTGATTTGCGCAGACGAACTGGCTTCCTTTGGGGGTTTGGTGTGACCATGGTCGCTCTTCTCGCCGGATCCCAATATTTGTTGCCCGGATGGGTTGGACGCTTTCTCGGAGCTGTGGCAGCCTATCGGCAATACACCGCAGGGCCGGGTTCTTTGCTGGATGTGCTCATCACACCGATTTGGGCGAGAATGCTGACCGTCCTGATCGTGGTCGCGCTGGTTGGCGTTTGCTGGTTGGCACGGCGCGAACCAGCCAACACCCCGATTTTCGCGGTCATCTCAGCGCTGGTACTCGCCGTGACAGTCGTCGTCATCCCCACTTTTGGGCCCTACAACCAATTGCTTCTGCTACCGGGAATTTTCCTGGTGGTTCGCAATTGGAACAAGCTGTGGAGCCGGAGCATCCTCGCGCGAACCGGTTGCGTGATCGCAGCCCTGGTGTTTCTCTGGCCGTGGCTCGCGAGTTTGACGCTTAGCCTTAGTTCTTTTATTCTCCGCCCGCCCGCGGTACACCAAGCCTGGGCTGTGCCTCTGTGGACGATCCTGTACGTTCCGCTGGGAGTGCTGTTGTTGCTCGGTTTGGTTGTCGCCATCACCTTTCGCGATCAAGCCAAACGTCATACTGCTACATAAATGGTTTGGCGGGGTTGGCCAGTGAATCGGTTGCCACCGTCGATTCAGCCGAAAACCCAATCCCAGCTTGCAATGTCGGAGGGCAAAGCGGTATCTTCTCAACACTTTCGCAGAGCGAGCCTGGAGGAGAGGATGGACCTGAAATTGGAGACGCACGTGACCGACGGAATCACCGTCGTCTCCGGCCACGGTCGGATTGTTCTGGGAGAGGATTCCGCCGCGTTGCGCGACACTCTTAAGCAGGTGTTAAGCTCCACTCGCGAAGTTGTGCTCAATCTTTCCGGCGTAAATTACATTGACAGCAGCGGCCTGGGAATGCTGGTAGCCGTCTACTCCTCGGCGCGCTCCGTCGGCGCCGACATAAAGTTGGCAGGACTCGGTCAGCGCCTGCGAGATGTACTGCAGATTACGAAGCTCGTCACTGTCTTTGAGGTCTACGAGAATGAGCAGCAGGCGATTGACGCTTTCCACCGGGGGGCAGCATGAGCCACCCTTTACTGTTGCGGAGATCATAATTTTCTGGACACCGCCGGTGGAAGAAAACTCCTGACCCCTTCCCGTCGGAGCTTAATCCTGTCATTATTCTGTAGTCCAAGGAGCCCCCGAAGCGGCTATGGCCCTTCAGCCTATTACTGGCCCTACATCGTCCCCAGGTTCGGGAATTTTTCCTACGCTTGTCTTTGTGCAGGGTAACGAGCAACGCACCATCACGCTCGACCACAGCCCTTTTTCTGTGGGGCGGAAAGTGGACAAAGACCTGGTAATCGCGGACCCCCGAGTTTCACGCGACCACGCTATCATTACTTCGGAAAACGGACAGTTTGAAGTGGTTGACCAGGGCAGCAAGCATGGGACTTTCGTCAACGGCGAGCGCATCCAACGCAAGACATTGGAGCGTAATGACCGGCTGGAATTCGGCGTGCGTGACGTATCCTATGTTGTCTTCCATCCTCATCACGCCACTTCCAACACCGCCCGTGAGTTCCTCAGCCAGATCTCGGGCATACATATTTCCAGTGAGAGCACCGATCTGGAGAAGCTCACGCTCTTCCTCGAAGCCGCGCGCAAGCTCAACACCACCGGCGTCCTGGACGAAATTCTGGTGACCCTGCTCGAAGCCACCTTGAAACTGACGCGCGCTGAACGGGGTTACGTTTTCCTGAAGACTGAAGAAGGCATGCGTCTGGCGGCTGGCCGCAATTCCAAGGGTGAGCCGCTGTTGGATGACAAAACGATTTCGCACTCCATTCTCGATGACGCGCTGAAATCCAACTCCGAATTTGTAGTTACGGACACGAGCCAGTCGCTCGAACTGAAAGGCCGGCAGAGCATTGTTGCTTACGATCTCCGCACCGTGATTTGCATTCCGTTGCGCAAGCCGCAGGTGCAGGCCACTCGCGATATCCAGGCGGTAACGCCGGCGGATACTTCGGCAGAAGTGATGGGCGCGCTGTATGTGGATTCACGTTTCGCTTCGCGCGATATCTCCAGCGTGAGCAATGACATTCTCCGCGCCATCGCGACCGAGGCGGCCTCGCTCATCGAGAATGCCCGCCTGGTGCAAGCCGAGGAGGCTGCGCGCCGCTATCAGCAGGAGCTTTCCATCGCCGCCTCCATCCAGCAGCGGCTCATGGCCGTGACCATTCCTGAAGTTCCATTCGCGCGGCTGGCGGGCAGGAACCTTTCCTGCAAAGAAATCGGCGGCGACTTTTTCGATGCCGTGAACACCGAAGACGGCTTGGCACTGGTGTTGGCAGACGTTAGCGGCAAGGGAGTCTCGGCTGCACTGTTGGCCTCGACGCTCCAGGGCATGATCTATTCGCAGCTCACGGCTCGCATGCCCCTGACCGAAATCGTAGCTGCCGCCAACCGGTTCTTTACTCACAAACATATTGGAGAGAAATACGCGACTCTCATCATCGCCCGCATCCGTCGCGATGGCGAACTGGAATATGTCAACTGCGGGCACGTCCCGCCGTTGTTAGTTTGCAATCACGAGGTGATCCGGCCCAAACACGGCAACCTCCCCGTGGGCTTGCTGTCCGATGCCACCTACGAGAGTGATCGTTGCAATTTGCATCCTGGCGATCGCCTGGTTCTGGTGACGGATGGTGTAACCGAAGCCGAAAATGCTCGTGGTGATTTCTTCGAAGACCACCGTCTAGAAGCGGTGGCCGCGAAAAGCCAGACCCTCGAAGATATTTTTTCCGCGGTAGCCAACTTCTGCGGTGGCACGCCTCTGAATGACGATTGTACGGTAGTCGAGTTGGTATATACGGGCTAGGATCTCGTCATTATTATTCCTTTAAGCGCCTTCCCGCCGGTGTATTCTTTCGAGCCATGAACTTCACCCTCCTCGATTGGTCAGCGATTGTCGCCTATCTGGCCATCACATTGTTCTTGGGCCTTTATTTCCGTTCGCGCTCGGGCAAGAGTGTGGATGACTACTTTGTCTCCGGACGCAATGTCTCCTGGTGGCTCGCGGGGACGTCGATGGTGGCGACGACTTTCGCCGCGGATACGCCATTGGTTGTCACTGGTCTGGTGTACACCCAGGGAATCGCAGGAAACTGGCTGTGGTGGGCGTTTCTGCTTTCGGGGATGATGACGGTATTCTTGTTCGCCCGTCTGTGGCGACGCTCGGGCTTGCTCACTGACGTGCAGTTCGCAGAGATGCGTTACGCCGGCAAGCCGGCCGCTTTCCTGCGAGGATTCCGCGCCGTCTATCTTGGTCTGCTAATGAATTGCCTGATCCTGGGCTGGGTCACTAAAGCCATGACCAGCATCGTGGCGGTCACGCTGGGTGTCAGCGACGGCAAAGCATTAGCAATTTGTGTCCTGTTCCTGATTCCGTTTACGGGGATATATGTCGCGTTGGGCGGGCTGTGGGGCGTTCTCTGGACCGATCTTTTTCAGTTCGCTCTAAAGATGGCGATCGTGATCGGAGTCGCCTGGTATGCAGTAGCTGCCTGCGGAGGCATGAGCGCGCTGCTCGGCCGTCTTGCCGAGATGCGCGCGGCGGCAGGACCAGGCGCCGGTGATGCGACTTCGTTCTTCCCAGATTTTTCGCGGCCGATTGATCAGGAAGGTTTGTGGCTTCTTCCCGTCATGACTTTCCTGGTGAACATCGGATTGCAGTGGTGGGCGTTCTGGTATCCAGGAGCTGAACCGGGTGGCGGCGGTTACATCGCGCAACGCATCTTCAGTGCAAAGGATGAACGCAACGGCTTGCTCTCGGTCCTATGGTTCAACATTGCACACTACGCGTTGCGGCCCTGGCCTTGGATTCTGACCGCACTGGCTGCTGTCGTCCTGTATCCCAATCTCGAGCACCCGGAAAAAGGCTACATGCTGATTGTGAGCCAGCATGTGCCGCCGGCCCTGCGTGGCATCGTGATTGCCGGCTTCATGGCGGCGTTCATGTCTACCATCGCCACCCAGCTCAACTGGGGAGCATCGTATCTTGTCTCCGATTTCTATCGTCGCTTCCTTAACCGCGACGCCAGCGACCAGCATTACGTGCGGATTTCCCGTCTGGCGACCATTCTTCTGGTGATTGCTTCCGCCGGCATTTCGGTCCTGCTGGCAGACATCCGCTCGGGATGGCAGGCTGTATTAGAAGTTGGCGCCGGAACCGGCGGCGTCTATCTGCTGCGTTGGTATTGGTGGCGTATCAATGCCTGGAGTGAAATTTCAGCCATGGCGACGGCCCTAGTCATGACTGTCTTACTGCGCTGGATTGCTCCATTCTCCGGCACGAACCCGGTTATCTTCGCCAAGAGTGCTTTAACTACTACCGCTATTACGACGTTCGTCTGGCTGATTGTCACCTTTGCCACCAAGCCCGAACCCGAGCAGATCCTGCTCAAGTTTTATCGCAGTGTGCGCCCGCAAATTACCGGATGGCAAGCCATCGCGCGCCTTGCTCCCGAAGTCCAGCCCTCGCGTGATCTGGGACGCAATCTTTTGTGCTGGGTACTGGGCTGCGCCATGGTGTATCTGGCGCTGTTTGGCTTGGGACATGTTCTGCTCGGTCCCACGTGGGAGGGATTGCTGCTCCTGCTTCTGTCTTCTATATGTGCGGGCGTTCTCTACTCAAACATATCCCGAACTGGCGGGCAGGAAGAACCACAATTGCTGACGAAGCAACGCGTCGTTGGAGCACCGACTCACTGAGCTTTGTCATCCTGAGCGCAGCCGTATCATTCGCTTTGGTTCGCCATCGTACTTTCCACAGTCTGTGGAGAATTATTTAACAAACTTTCATCTGCTGTTCATTTTACCGTAACCCCGCGGGCAGACGCTGAGCTGGTTCCAGCTTCCACTAATTCCCGGATCTGAGGAGGTCGTATGAGGTTTGCAGCTGTGTTGCAATCGTCCTGCCGTTATTTTGGCTTGGGCGCTGCTTTGCTATCCATGATGGTCAACCTAGTGGATCCCCCCAGCCTCGTCGCACAAAGCACGAAAACACCTATCAAGCACGTAATCGTCATCATTGGCGAAAACCGAACGTTCGACCACGTTTTTGCCACTTATCAGCCTGCCGCCGGCGAGACCGTCAACAACCTGCTTTCCGAAGGGATCGTAAATGTAGACGGCACCCCGGGGCCGAACTATTTCCAAGCCAGCCAGTACTCAGCGATCGATAAGAAGCCGGAAACGTATCTTCTCAGCCCGCAGTCCAAGTCGCTCTACTCGACCCTTCCGCCGCCGCTCACCGGGGGCGCTCCCACAAAGCCGTTTTTCCGCACCCTGGCACAAGCCCGTGCCAACGAAAATGGACTTCCCGCCGATTATTACAAATACCTGACAACTGGCGGCACTGGACTACCCACTCATGTGCTGGACACCCGGATTCCTAATGTCAGCTCCCTGCCATCGGGGCCGTTCCAGCTGACATCGGCTACCCTGCCGTACGACTCGTACACCGCGAGCCCGGTTCACCGCTTCTATCAGATGTGGCAGCAGTTTGACTGCAACATCGACTATGCGACTGCCACCAACCCGAGCGGTTGTCTCGCGGATTTGTTTCCGTGGGTGGAAGTGACCATTGGAGCCGGATCCAACGGCAAGCCGCAGCCTCCGGGCTTCAACGACATGAGCACCGGCGAGGGCAGCACCGCCATGGGCTTTTACAACGTGGCGCAGGGGGATGCTCCGTATCTGAAGTCTTTGGCGGATAGCTACGCGATGAGCGACAACTTCCATCAATCTGTGATGGGCGGTACGGGTGCCAATCACATCATGCTGGGAACGGGAGATGCTCTGTTCTTTAGCGATGGGAACGGCAACCCCTTGACGCCTCCGCACAACCAACTGTTGGCGAAAGGCACTCCGAATGCGGGCGTCGTGGATGAAATCGAGAATCCCAATCCGCAGCCAAGGACCAACAACTACTATACGGAAGACGGCTACGGCGGCGGTTCCTTCGGATCGCCCTCCCACGGAGGCGGGACCTACAGTAACTGCTCGGATTCGACTGCTGCCGGGGTTCAGAGCGTTCTGACTTACGAGAGCACGCTGCCCTATCTGGTAAATCCCAGATGCGCTCCCGGACACTACTATCTCCTCAATAACTACAATCCCGGCTACTACGGTGACGGCAGCAACGCTTATGCCGACATCGGAAATCCCAAGGAGACGGTATTTACTATCCCGCCGTCGAACGTGCCCACCATTGGCGATGAAATGGTCGCCAAAAACATCTCGTGGAAGTACTACGGCGACCAATGGAACGCTTATGTTGCCAATCCCGATGGCCTCTATGTGCAGCTGGACAACCAGTACTGCAATATCTGCAATCCCTTCCAATACGTCACCTCGATCATGACGAACTCGGCGCTGCGCAAGGCGCATTTGCAGGACACGATCAATCTTTACAGCGACATCAGGAATGGAACGCTGCCGGCAGTTTCCTACGTGAAGCCGAGCGGCTGGGTCGACGGACATCCGGCTTCCTCGAAGCTCAATTTGTTTGAGGGCTTCGTGAAGAAGATCGTCGATGCGGTGCAGGCGAATCCTTCGCTGTGGGCATCGACGGCAATCTTCGTCACGTTTGACGAGGGCGGCGGATACTACGATTCAGGCTACGCTCAGGCGCTCGACTTCTTTGGAGACGGGACCCGCATTCCGCTGATTGCCGTCTCGAAGTTCACCAAGCCCGGGCACATCTCACACACCTACGGCGATCACGTCTCGATCGCGAAGTTCATCGAAGCGAACTGGGGACTCTCACCGATCTCGATTCGGAGCCGGGACAATCTGCCGAACCCAACCAGGGACGCTAGCAATCCGTACGTTCCAGCCAACCGTCCTGCGATTGGCGATCTGATGGATCTGTTTGACTTCGCTGCGAAGTAAAGAACCAGAGTATCGAAGTGCAATGCTTCGGGCGCCGGTCGCTAGGATGATCGGCGACCGTTTTCCTTTCGAATAAAGCGCGTGCCGAAGAAATCATGCGCGTTGATCGCGAACGCCGCGTCTATGCCAAGACGTCAACCGCGAGCATCATGTAAAATCTGATCCAGAATCCTACTGAGAAGAATGGACGGCGACCCGCGGAAGTTTTCCTAGGGCGTCAGGAGATGAACAATGGCTAAGATTGCAAAGACCGCGGACCGCAAGAAGGTAATGGACACTTCCAAGAGCACCGACTGCCCCAAGTGCGGCAAGCCTACGCGCATCGTGAAGCGCGTAAAGGATCGCGAACGCAACGTCCCCGGCGGGATTTTTATCTCCTGTTCAGCCTGCGAGTTCTACGAGAAGTTGTAGTTCACACCGGCGGGGCGAAGCCTGAAGTGGTCTCGGTTGACCGGCTCTGCGCGTCTTGTGAAGATCAACGGGACGGACCTCACACGCCTGACTCGCCCGCAAAAGGTGCACCACGACATAGACGCAACCTACTCGCCCGACGGAACGAAGATCGCGTTCGCCAGCGACCGGCTGAGCTCTAACGGGAGTCTGGAAATTTTCAGGATGAACGCTGATGGCTCGGACATCACGAGGATCGCGACCGATCTGACCGTTGGAGGCTGTCCTGATGATAATTGCATCAATCCAGCCTGAGGGCCGAAACCATAAAGGATTCCCGCACGGCATGGGGCCAGGCGGCAGGTTCGGCGGAGGGCTTGATCTCGAACTAAAGGCTCATCTGCCCCAGGATTGCCTTCGCTTCGGCAGCGGGATCTGAAGCTGCAGTAATCGGTCGTCCGACTACGATATGCGTGGCGCCGGCCGCAATCGCTTCCGCTGGCGTCACGACTCTGGCTTGATCGCCGTGATCAGTTCCCGAGGGACGCACTCCTGGCGTCACGATTACAAACTCGTTCCCCAGTTCCGCGCGCAGAGCCGAGGCTTCGAGAGCCGATGCCACTACTCCATGACATCCATTCGAGATGGCCAGGGCTGAAAGACGCAAAACTTGGTCCACAACTCGCCCGCGTACGCCTACGTTGGCGAGATCGTTATCGTCCATACTAGTCAGCACGGTGACGGCCTGTACTGTCGGAGCAGGGTTGACGCTGCCGGCAGCTTCCGCGGCTGCACGGAGCATCTTTCCACCGCCAGACGCGTGTACGGTCAGCATGGTGGCACCCAGGCCGGCGGCCTCTCGCACCGCCGCCGCCACGGTGTTTGGAATGTCGTGGTATTTCAGGTCAAGAAAAACTCGTCGTCCCGAAGCCACTAAATCTCGCACCACCTGCGGGCCGACGGCGGTGAAGAGCTGCATCCCTACTTTGTAGGTGAAAGCGGAATCGCCCACGGCCGCCACAATCTTCTGGGCTGCGGCCGCGGACGAAACATCCAAAGCAACAATGAGACGCTGGCGCGGGTCTTGCATCCAGGTCAGATTTTAAAGGTTTGGGATCAGTACGCCAATGGCTTAAGCATAGCCACGGTTTGGGGAGGACGAACCACATCCAGGCGGACGCGCTGCAAGCCCTGGTTCTTGAATTGAAGTGCCCGGGCGGTGCTGTAAGAAACGTCGATGATCCTTCCGGGAACGACCGGCCCACGGTCATTAATGCGCACCACTACCGCCCGCCCATTTCGGAGGTTGGTTACGCGCACCCAGCTCCCTAGAGGCAGAGCGGGATGGGCGGCGGTCAGGTCGTACATGTTGTAGGGTTCGCCGCTGGCTGTCGGTTTATCCTGGAAGTCGCTGCCGTACCAGGACGCCGTCCCAATTTGATACGGCTTCGAGCGGTTTTGGCCCTTCCGAGATCCCTGTTGAACCGTCCTTTCGATGTAACGAGACTCTGAGTTGATCGGTCGCTGAGTCGCTCCCAGGCTGACGACCCAAAGTAAAATCGCCAGTCCAGCAATATGGCGTCGCATTCAGTCACCTCGCATCTCTAGAAAATCTCCCCCCACGAGTTCGCCAAGGATTGAACGATGCTACCGATTGAAAGAACGGACGTCAATGCGTAAATCACTGTAGCAAGATGCTTATCTAGTAATGCATGCATTACGTAACCTATTGTTAATCTTGATTAAAACTACAGATAGTACTGTAAGGGAGAGGTTTAACTATTTACTTCATGGTAAATACCGCATCACGAGGGAGGCTCGGAAATTATTACCTCGCCTGTGTTCTCAATAACTTGCGCTCAGTCTCTAAGATGACTCATGAAAAGAGCAAGTTACGGGAGTCCCAGAGATCTCGTGCGATTGGACAGTGCCGAGTTCATGACCCCTGAAGGGATGCTCGTCCAACTCTAGCCGCGGAAGGGAATTTGCAATCAACCCAGTTTCCGATAGATTGCCTCTATGGCGCAGGCACCCCCTGTTGTCCTCACGATCGCAGGTTTCGACCCTTCGTCCGGCGCCGGAGTAACGGCCGACATAAAGACGATCGCCGCCCACGGGTGTTACGGAGTGGCCTGCATCACTGCTCTCACCGTCCAGTCCACGGCGGGTGTCCGGAGGGTCGAACCGGTGAGCCAGGATTTAGTTGTCGAAACCCTAAGGGAGCTGGCGGTCGACGTAGACATCGCAGCCGTCCATGTTGGTATGCTGGGATCCGGCAGAGTGGCTCGGGCAGTCGCGGACTTCCTCGCAAAGGCAAAGCTGCCGAACATCGTGCTCGACCCTATCCTTAAATCTTCTTCCGGGGCCGACCTGGTCGACACCAACGGCGCTCGCCTAATGCTTGACAAATTGCTGCCGCTGGCCACCGTCGTTACTCCAAATCTGGATGAGGCCTCGGCTCTAACAGGCTTGGCCGTGACGAATGTCGAACAGATGCGGGCAGCCGCGATCAAGCTCCATTCCATGGGTGCTGCGGCAGTGGTGGTCACAGGGGGACACCTGGAAAAAGCGATCGACCTGCTAACCTTCACCAGCAAACGAGGAATCGAGCAGGAGATTTTCAAGTCTGGCCGTCAGCGCTCGAATTCCACCCACGGCACAGGCTGCGCGTTCGCGACCGCGGTTACCTGCCACCTGGCGCAAGGACGCGGCTTGCCCGAAGCCGTCCTGCTGGCAAAAGCGTATGTCGCCGCCGCCATTTCCAACGCTCAACCTCTGGGGCGTGGCACCGGGCCAGTCCATCACCTGTACCGCATGCACCAACAACGGCGGGCTATTGCCGATCCGGAGCCAGTGAACTGAAAAGAGGATAAAGTGACTGAGCAGCGCGGGATGGGAATAAATAACCCTTGAATGGGAAGTGAAAAGGGGGAAGGCTTTGCGACGATTCCAGTACCTGACTAATCTCTTGTGTCCGGCGTCCTCTTAAGCAGAATCCCAGCAACGAATGCCGCGACAGCGGCCAGCAGCCACTGCATGCGATAGGACTGCAAGGCCTGAAAGTCTGCCAGATTTTGCACGGAGTAAACCACGCCCACGGCAAAGACTGCCAGCAAGCATCCCAAGCCGGCGAAAAACGCAACGAGCGAAGGCATGGAGAGCCCGAGCCAGCGCTTCAGATTTTGGAACTCGAAGACTCCCAGGACTTCGAGGACGCGCATCCACTTCGATCCTGGAGTCGAGCTCGCCTGTGCCTGTCTGGCTGATCCGCAAACGTGGCAGAAGCCGGCGCCAACCATAAACTCCGTGCTGCAGCGGTCGCAGACCTCCACCATGACCGGGGCTGAAGATTTCTGAACCACCGGTGGACGCCAAAATTCATGCTGCGCGTCCCGTATTACTTCGGACATAAGCACTTACCTCTTGTTCTTGTGGTGTTACGTACCGCAAGCCAGTGACCAAAACTTAGCTACCGTAACTCACTGATAAACCGGTCACCGACGAATTCTCCGCCCGAGTAACCGGCAAGAATTACCCCTTCAATTGGGAAAGAAACGCCGGGCTGATTATAAGAGCACTTTTGACGGCTCTCGCTTCTTCTCGCCATGACTCTC
The DNA here is from genome assembly GCA_963696025.1 of uncultured Acidobacteriota bacterium. Taxonomy (GTDB): domain Bacteria; phylum Acidobacteriota; class Terriglobia; order Terriglobales; family Acidobacteriaceae; genus JABCYV01. Next base: position 634,226 of record CAVOII010000004.1, on the reverse strand, counting down.
TTGGTTCGCCGCTTGTTCATCTGCTTCGGGTAAACTAAAGGTCAAGACACCCTGGATATCGAGATCGACGAATTGTCCCCCCGTTTCTCACCCTGCGGCATTCCACTCTTCTTCTTCGTTTTACTTGCTGGGTTCGCTCTGTCGGCCGCGATGGCCGCGGCTTCGTCAACCGGGCGTCCTCCTGATGCATTGTCGTATCGTCCGAATGATCCGCTGAATTCCTCCGCCTTCGATCATTTTTACAATCTGGAATACGATCAAGCTGTACAAGAGTTCGACCAGGTGCTGCAGAGGCATCCCGACGATCCGTTCGCCGTAAACCACTTCCTCACCGCCATCCTCTTTCGTGAACTCTATCGCATGGGAGCACTGAACACGGGCGAGTACGCCAGCGATGGGTTTGTGAGATCGGCACACCGTCCGGCGGACGAAAAAGTTAAGCAGCAAATCAACGAACTGGTGCAGCGCGCGCTCAAACTGGAGGAGAAAAATCTCTCCGCCAACCCCAATAACGTGGATGCCCTGTACGCCAGAGGAGTGACCCGGGCGCAGTTCGCCACTTACACAGCACTAGTGGAACGCGCGTGGTTCTCCGCCCTCCGCAACGCAGTGGGCGCACGTCACGACCACGAACGTGTGCTCGAACTGAACCCTGGTGACACCCAAGCCAAGCTGATCGTGGGCGCTCACAATTATGTTTTAGGCAGCCTGCCGTTGGGAGTGAAGTTGGCGGCAGCCATGATGGGCCTGGCTGGCAGCAAGGAGAAGGGGATCGAGTATCTAAAGCAATGTGCCGCGGCCAGCGGAGAAAGCAGTGTCGATGCCAAAATCCTGCTGGTGCTGTTCTTTCGGCGCGAACACCGCTATAACGAAGCGCTGCAGATGGCGCGCGATGTGATTCCACGTTATCCACGAAACGCGTTGCTGGCGCTCGAAGAGGGTAACCTGCTGCGCGCCGCGGGACGCGCTCCGGAAGCGGCATCAGTCTATCGCAAAATCTGGCAGGCGGGGCAGAATGGACAATTTTCCGGCTTGCACTATGAAATCGCCGCGCTCAGCCTGGGTGACTTACTACGGAATCAGAGAGATTTCAGTGGAGCCGCTGCGGCGTACGAGCAAGTGTCCGAGGCGCCGCATCCCGACCCGGAGGTCTTGCAGAGGGCCAATCTAGGCGCAGGTGAGATGTACGATCTGCTTCACAAGCGCGATATGGCATTGGCGAGATATCAGGCGGTCATCGCCACTAACGCGAACACTCCGCCTTCGGAGATTGCCCGCAGGCGGATGAAGGACGCTTATCGCGAGGAATGATGGGAACCTTACGCTTTTATCTCGCGTAGTATGGTGCGGAGGGTGACGATGTATTGCAACTATTGCGGCAAAGTGATTCAGGACGATGCCAACCTTTGCGCTTACTGCGGCAAGCGCGTGGATGCGGTAATCGGTCGTAAACACCTGATGCGTCCGCGCGCCGGCCGAAAGATTGCAGGAGTTTGCGCCGGCTTCGCGGAATACTTCGACCTGGACGTTACCATGGTCCGGTTGATCTGGTTGATCACAGCGCTGATCCCGGTGGGCGCCAGCCTGATCGCGTATGTAATTGCCTGGCTAGTTATCCCCGAAGAGCCAGCGGTGTTATCCGCCCCGGCCGGTCACGAGGTGGCGAACACATAGCGCCGGCATTGTGCGGCGCGGGCGCCCCTCGCCCGCGAGCTTTCTCCGCGCGGACCGGGCGTTCTCCTCGTCTATCTGGTTTAGGTTCTTTTTGTCGTCTAGCTGGTTAGGTCTTCGTCCGGCACCCGCCGTGTGCTTAAATCTCCGCTATGGTTCGAATCGCCGGCGGTGACGCTGAAATTGCTTACGAGATGCTCGGTGACGGACCGGCGGTTGTTCTCCTCCATCCTTTCCCGGTCCATCATGCGTTCTGGTTACCTGCGGCACAGGCACTGCTCTCGCGCTACCGTTTGATTCTTCCCGACCTGCGCGGCCACGGCGAATCGGGCATCGGCGACGGCCCCGCCACCATTGAAAAGCATGCGGTCGACATGGTTCGCATCCTCGATCATGCCGAAGTCGACCGCGCCACTTTTGCAGGGTCCTCCATCGGAGGGTACGTGATGTTCGAGCTCTGGCGGCGCGATCGGGCGCGGGTCGTCTCCCTCGTGCTGTGTAATACGAAAGCGCATGCCGACACTCCAGAGGCGAAAGCCGGCCGCTTACAGGCCGCCACTGATGTCATGGAACGCGGTACGGAACCCTTCTTCGAGTCGATGCTTCCCAAGCTGATCGGTAAGACGACGCGTGAGGCCCGTCCCGATCTGGTGGATGGAGCACTTGACATGATGCGCCAGATGTCTCCGGAAGATGTCGCTCGCGTGCAGCAGGGCATAGCGGAGCGGCCGGACTCCGCCGGCACCCTGAAAACTATCAACGTCCCCACAATGCTAGTCACCGGCGACGAGGATATTCTGGCTGGAGCACCCGAGGCCGAATTCATGCGCCAGCACATATCTGGCAGCCAAATGAAAATAATTCCCCGTGCAGGACATTTCTCTGCGTGGGAACAGCCCGAGGAGGCAGGCAAACTGCTGCGTCAATTTCTGGACTCAGTCCATGGAGCCTAGGGTCGATTTCCTTTGTCCCCCCTGAATTAGAAGGACGCGACTTCCGTCGGAGCCTAAGCCCAAACATCTGAGGCCTGAGACCTGTCTCTCACCCTTTGCTACAATTCCGCCATGATTGATACTTTCCTGGTTCCGGAAAAGACAATAGTCAGCGCCAAGAGTGACGGCGCATCCGTCCACGTTAGCGGCGCTGCGAGCCGGGTCTTCCTCCTTACCCTGAGCATTAGCAACATTATCGAGCAGGAAGCGCTCGATGTGGCTATCTTCGGATCAGCCGACGGCGCAGCGTGGGAGCCTAAGCCGCTAGCCACATTCCCTCAGAAGTTCTACCGAGGGCAACATCCTCTGCTGCTTGATTTGACGGCGCACTCCGGCATCAAGTTTGTGCGCGCTCACTGGGAGGTAAATCGCTGGGGTCGCGGCACGGAAACCCCCATGTTTGAATTTCACCTCACCATAAAAGAAGTTCCGCCTGAGATTCTTAAGGAAGCCACGGCCGAAGCTAAGGCGCTGGTGTAGACGCCGCTCTTTTCCCTCATCCGCTATAGTGGAATCTCCCTCATCCGCTATATTGGAATCCGACATGAGCCCGGATTCCACTGCCGTTATTCGCCCGGCGCGCAACGTTGTAGGATCACTGCGTCTGCCCGGCGACAAATCTATCTCGCACCGCTATGCCATGCTGGCTTCGATCGCTGAGGGCACCACTCGCCTGGAGAATTTTTCTACCGGGGCCGATTGCGCCAGCACGCTGGAATGCCTCAAGACGCTGGGGGTCGATTGGCGGCGCGACGATGGTCCGGTTCTGATTCACGGTCGCGGGCTAAAGTTGCGGGCGCCCACGTCCGTCCTCGACTGCGGAAACTCCGGCTCGACCATGCGCATGCTGAGCGGGATCCTCGCCGGCCAGGATTTCACCTGCGCGTTGGTGGGAGATGAATCACTTTCTCGACGCCCGATGGCCAGGATCATTACGCCGCTCGAAGCCATGGGAGCGAGAATCTCAGCCACCGGCGGGCGGCCACCCTTGCAAATAAGCGGCGGGCGCCTCAAAGCCATCGACTACCAAATGCCGGTAGCTAGCGCGCAGGTCAAATCCACGTTACTGTTCGCCGGTTTGTTTGCGGCAGGCGAGACGCGTGTCGAAGAACCGGTACGCACCCGCGATCACGGAGAACTGGCGCTGCAAGCTTTTGGAGCTGACCTCAAGCAGCGTGGCAATCAGGCAAGCATCTCAGGCGGACAGATGCTGCGCGCCATCGAGGCGCGAATTCCTGGTGATCTCTCCACTGCGGCATTTTTCCTTTGCGCAGCAGCGCTATTTCCTGAATCACAACTAACAATTCGTGCACTGCTGATGAATCCCACACGAGCCCGCTTGCTTGAGATTCTGATTGCCATGGGCGTTCGAATTACGGTTACCCAGTTGGAAGAGCTGCACGGGGAACTGCAGGGGACGGTGCAAATCGAAGGCGGCGCTTTGAAGGGGGCGACTATTGGCGGAGCCGATACCGCAGCCCTGATCGACGAAATCCCGGTATTGGCCGCGATCGCGCCCTATACGATGTCGGGAATCGAAATTCGAGATGCCCGCGAGTTGCGAGTGAAAGAATCGGATCGTATCGCGGCCATCGCAGCAAATCTGCGCGCTATGGGAGCACAGGTGGAGGAGCGCGACGATGGCTTGAAAATTCCGGGTAACCAAAAGCTAAGTGGCGCCGAGATTGACTCGTTCGGCGATCATCGCATCGCAATGGCCTTTGCGGTAGCTGCCTTGCGGGCTCAGGGACAGACGAGAATCCGCAGCGCCAATGCGGCCGTCATTTCCTATCCCGGGTTTTTCGAAGCACTGGAGACCCTGGTACAGCGCTGAACTTATTTATTCGACCCGGTTTATTCGATCCGGCTAGTCGATCCGTTCCGTCTTTCCGCCGAACTTCACCATCCCGTTCGCTTCATCGAGACCCGCGATATCGTCGTTGGTGTAGACGCGCTGTGCATGGTCTCGCGTCCTATGCTCGCCGAGCAGGCGAGCGACGCCGGCGTCGGTCTGGAATGAGGCCACTCCAAGGTCGAATCCTTGCTGCGTTGGTGCGCCTCTCGCTTCGGCGGAGCTGTTTTTTTCTTCAAGTTCTGACGGAACTGCCTGACCATACCAAGCCGGCAGGGCGAACATCGCGCTCGGCCCCGCCATATCGAGAGACAAGGTCGAGGTGGTGGCTCCTGCGACGTTGCCAACTGTCGCATTGCTTGCACCCACCTGCAGAGGAGGAGTTCCAAGATCCACGATAGGAGTGGTCACCAGCGGGACGAAAGGCGCCGCATACATGCCCGGCGGCGGTGTCCAGTAGGTGGCGTAGCCGGAATTCACCGTGACCTGAGCCGCGGCCAAGGCAGACAGCAAGACGATCGCGCATAAGACAATCGCGCAGAGACTGATTGATTGACGCATGGGAACCTCCCGCGACTAAAGACTACTTAAGCCTTGAGATTCTATATCGACCGGTGGGGATGTCTGAAGGCCAATCTGACGCGGGTTTTAGGCTCGAATTGCCCTAACGTCGAGGTACTCAGCTTCAACCTTGCAGGTACCATCGGTGGCCTGGTTGTGCTCAGTCCATAGCGATGCCAACTGCGAAGCCAAATCTGATTGGCCCTGTTGGTCCGGTCTTAAGAATGAGACTGCGTAGGACCGAAGTATTGGCGGAAGAATCTACAACCTCTTTTGGACCAAACGGATAATTGAACTGGACCCAGGGAGGCGGCAGCCTGGTTTGATCTCGGTGCGCGCCACGAACTCCTCGCCTGCCTTGACGTTATAGTTCGCGATCTGGCCGAAGTCTCCAGCCATCCAGCTCGCTTTCATCTTGGCTTTCAGTTGTGCGAAATCAGGAGAAACTGATTGCATACTAAGCGCTCCTTTACAACGTATCTCGGACGAAACAACGCCTAATTGCCCACATATCTGGCGTATAGACTCCTTGCCACCGCGGTGTCCGTTGTGCCTTTGATGATTGCCCGGCCGTCCGGAAACAGAGTCATTTCATAGGGTTCGCGCCAGAATTTCAGGACAAAATCGTTGTGCCTCACCGTTCCATGAGCTTTGAGCCGGTTGGTCATTTCGGCGAGGTCAACTGGCCGGTGACGTTCGTGAATTTGTACAGAATTTCTCCCGCACAGGGTGATGTGTGGACGTCCTTCTCCTGCCAGATGAATAAACTCGCGCTGGCCGCACGCCCGGCAGTCCTCTCGCGGGTGTTCTGCCGCGAGTTCGGCTCGTTGGTTCGACCACAGGTCGAAAGAGAGTAGTGTCCGCCGCATCTGACCTACCGCGCCGACCAGCAACTTTAAGGCCTCGGTAGCGGCGATGGAAGCGGCCAGGTTTACCGTCGAATTGAGGATGCCAGCCGTCTCGCAAGTCTCAAGCGCTCCTCGCGGAGAATCAGGAAAGATGCAGGCCACGCATGCAGTCCGTCCCGGCAAAACATTCAAGCTGACGCCATAGCTTCCGACCGCCGCGGTGTAGATCCAGGGCAGGGAACTCTTCACTGCAAAATCATTGATCAAATAGCGCGTCTCGAAGTTGTCGGTGCCGTCGAGGACCACTTGCATTCCCCCAAACAAATCCTCGATGTTCGCGGGAGTCAAATCAGCGACCTTGGGCTCGACCACAATCTTCGAATTGAATGACGCAATCTTTCTTGCAGCTGCAATCGCCTTAGGTAGCGATTCGGCCGCGTCAGCCTCATCGAATAGCGACTGGCGCTGCAAATTGCTGAGCTCAACATAGTCGCGGTCGATAATTCGGATCGCACCCACACCCGCCCTGGCTAGAAGGGAACTCAGGGCTGAGCCGGTGGCGCCGCAGCCCACTACGACTACCCGCGCCGCCGCCAGCTTGAGTTGGCCTTCGACACCGATGCCAGAGAAAAGCACCTGTCGCGAATATCGCTCGTCCAGATCCAAAGAGATCACCGGTCTCCGGCCTGCAAACCATTATTATAGGTGCCGCTGGGTTTACCTGGCCTAATACAACATTGCCTGATACCAGTTCATCGAACCATTTAGCTGCCAACACCCACGTCGAGGAGCCGGTTTGCGTCTGAGGGGAGCACTGCTCACAGCCCTGGCATGGGCGCTCATGGCCACCTTCGCCGGGCCAGCAGCAGCGAGTAACGACGCGGGTTCCCCGTTGCCCACGCCGACACAGGAATCCGCCGCCCAGGAAAATCCGCCGTCACAACCAGCTGGAGAGGGAACGAAATCTCAACCGGCTCAGAGCGGTACGTCATCGTACGAAGGTCTTGGGGTGGCCAGCGTCGAGTTCCCCGGCGTTTCGCAGGCTGATCTTGAACGCCTGCGTCAATTGATTCCGCAAAAGTCTGGCGAGCCTCTGGATCGTGACCGCATTCGCGAGAGTATTCAGGCCCTGCACGCCACCGGCCGCTTCGACGACGTTCGAGTGGAAGCCACGCGAACCGGTGACGGCCGGGTTGTACTGTCTTTCATCACCACCGCAAACTATTTCGTGGGCCAAATCACGGTGGAAGGCACACCCAACCGGCCGACTGAAAATCAGGTTGCGAATGCCTCCAAATTTCAGCTGGGGGAAGTGTTTACCGGCGAAAAGCTCGATCGTGCACTGAGTGGGATTAAGCGGCTGATGGAGGAAAATGGCTACTACCAGTCCACCGTTAGCGCCGACGAACAAAAACATCCGCAAACTGAACAAATCGACATCCGATTCAGTATTCGTCCTGGTCCGCAGGCGCACGTCGGCCACGTAACCGTCACCGGCACTCCTGGCTATTCCGAGGGGCAGATTCAGGACATTGCCAAGGTACATCCCGGCGATCCCGTAACGATGCAGCTGATCAATCGCGCTCTCGATCGACTGCACAAGAAATATCAGAAGCGGGACCTGTTGCTGGCACAGGTGGTCGTATCATCGCGCACCTATCGTCCGGCGGCCAACGCCGTCGACTACACCTTCGATATCGCTGCCGGCCCGAAGGTGAATATCATTACGGAGGGCTTCCGGATCAGCCGCAGCGTGCTCAAGCGAACGATCCCGGTTTACGAGGAGGGTGCGCTTGATGATGATCTGTTAAATGAAGGGCGGCGTAACCTGCTGAACTACCTGCAGAGCAAGGGCCACTTCGATGCCAAAGTGGACTTAAAAAAAAGCTCTCCTCCCGGCGGCAACGAACTGCGCGTCGTCTACGACATTGATGCTGGCCCGCACCACAAGCTGGTGAAAGTCGAGATCGCGGGCAACATGGTCGGAGACAAGGGATTTCCTGAAGAAACGCTTCGTTCGCGCATGCAAGTGCAACCTGCTGGGCGTTTTTTTTCGAAAGGCCGGTATAGTCAGGCCCTGCTCAACGATGACATTCGCGGTCTCGAAGATATGTACCGGGCCAACGGTTTCCAGCAAGTCAAAATCACAAGTACCGTAGATGACAACTACGGGGGCCGGGCAAACCAGCTTGCGGTGAAATTGGAAGTGAATTTGGGTCCTCAGACTTTAGTTGAAGCGCTGCAAATCATTGGCAATAAAACCTTTTCTGAAGACGACCTCCGCAAAATAATCAACACCCAGGAAAATCAGGCCTTTTCGGAGTACTACATCGCGCAAGACCGGGACAACATCCTGAACTACTACTTCAATCGCGGATTTCCCGATGCCACCTTCCAAGCCTCGGCCAAACCTTCATCAAGCAATCCCAATCGCGTGGATGTTACTTTCACTATCCGCGAAGGAGAACGAGTTTTCGTCGACCAGGTGCTTGTCTCCGGCTTGAACTACACCCGTCCCGTTGTCGTGCAGCGTGAGGTCCAGGTGAAATCGGGCGAGCCCCTCAGCCAGATTGACATGTTGGAGACCCAAAGGAAGTTGTATGACCTCGGCATCTTTAGCCAGGTGGATACCGCCGTTCAAAATCCCGAGGGAACCGAGCGGGAAAAGAATGTTTTGGTCGTCGTCCAGGAAGCCAAGCGTTACACCTTCAACTACGGTGTTGGATTCGAGTTTCAGACCGGTCAGCCTAGTATCGGCACCAGCCAGCCTCTCGGCCAAACTGGAGTGAGCCCACGCGTATCTTTCGGAGTCACGCGCATTAATCTTCGCGGCCGCAACAACAGCGTCACGTTTAAGACTAATGTCGGGCGACTGCAGCAGCGCGGACTCATCAGCTACGACGCCCCGCGCCTGTTCAAGAGTCCCGACTGGCGGCTAACGCTCACTGGCTTCTACGACAATACCGTCGACATTACCACCTTCACTTCCCAACGCCTTGAGTCATCGATACAGGCTGAACAGATACTCGCCAAGAATTCCGCCGGGAAGAAAACCAGCCTGATGGATTATCGTTTCACTTACCGGCGAGTCAAGGCCTCGAATTTAGAAATCGGTGAGAACCTTATTCCCTTGCTGTCGTTACCCACGCGGGTAGGAATGCCCGGCTTCAGTTACATCCGTAATCACCGCGACGATGACCTCGAAACGACCAAGGGTAGCTACAACACGGTGGATGCTGGCGTCGCCGACGGTCATTTCGGATCAGAAGCCGATTTCAGCCGGGTACTGATCCAGAATTCCACGTACTACAGCTTCGGAAAGCAGGGTCGAAAATTTGTTTTCGCTCGCTCCACGCGGATTGGGGTTGAGACCGCTTATGGCAACACTTCCATTCTGCCGCCGGGCCAGTCCTGTCCCCAGCTGACCCAGACCACCTGCTCGAATGTGACCCTGATACCGCTTCCCGAACGTTTTCTTTCCGGAGGGGGCAACTCCCACCGCGGATTCGGGTTAAACCAGGCAGGCCCGCGCGACCCGGTTACCGGGTTTCCGATAGGTGGTAGCGGCCTGTTTTTGAACAATTTGGAGCTCCGGATGCCGCCGCCAACGCTACCCTTCTTCCAGGAGAACATTAGTTTTGCCATCTTTCACGATGCCGGAAACGTCTTTGTGAATGGGCGCGACATGCTCGACAATCTGTTGCGCTGGCAGCAGAAAAATTCTCAATCGTGCTTCCAGACAACCACCGCCAATCAATGCGACTACAGCTACATTTCCCATGCCATCGGACTAGGGGTGCGCTACAAGACACCTGTCGGCCCGGTGCGCTTCGATTTCGGGTACAATCTGAATCCGCCTGCGTTTCCCAGTTGTCAGACTACGCCCAATTCCAGTACTCCGGCGCAGAAGGCATACTGTCTAACGAATAGCGACAACTCTCTTACTTACTTCGCGCCACAACACGCGAGCCATTTCAACGTTTACTTTAGTATTGGACAGACTTTCTAATGACCAAAAAGCTATTCATCCTCTCCTGGGCTGTGATGTTGTGCCTGGCTTCAATCCCGGCTCCTGCCGGCGACATCATCGACCGCATCGTGGCCACGGTCAACGGGCACATCATTTGCCAAAGCGATTGGGATGACGGACTTCGCTACGAGGCATTCATCGACGGACGTTCCTTAGATCGCATCACGCCAGAGGATCGCAAATCGGCGCTTGACCGTCTGATTGATCAGGAGTTGCTGCGTGAGCAGGTGCGTGCCTTCGATTCTCCGCAAGTATCCCCAGAGAAAGTGGCGAAGCATATCGAGCAGATCCGCAAGCAATATCCTGGCGCCGAAACCGAGTCCGGCTGGGCGGCCACACTTGCACGCTATGGACTGACCCTGGATGAGCTCAAGAAACGCCTCGCGATTCAACTGGAATTGACATGGCTGGTGGACGCGCGGCTCCGTCCTGGGGTCAACATCGATTCCAAGAGTGTAGAGAGTTACTACAATCAGGAACTGCTTCCACAACTTCGCCAGCAGGGCGCCAAAGAGGTGCCCCTGGATGAGGTCACTCCGAAAATCAAAGAGCTGCTTACCCAGGAGAAAGTGAACCAACTGCTCATCGCCTGGCTCCAGAATCTGCGGTCCGGAAGTGAAATCCGTACCGAGGTCTCGCCTGGCCCCGGAGACGGGACGCAATGACGGAGACCGGCGCTAAGCCGGGTCGGCGCAAGGTCTGGAAGTATCTGTTGCTTTTAACCGTCGCCGGCATGCTTGCGCTGGCCGGTCTTGCCTGGTACTCGACCACAGAGTCTTTTCAGGTCCTGGTACATCGCCGCGTCGTAAGTGAACTGGAACGGATTACCGGTGGCCGCGTCGATTTGGGTAGCTTTCATACTTCTCCTTTTCGCCTGCGCATTGAAGCGGAAAACCTCACCATCCATGGTCGCGAGACCGCAGACGAAGTTCCGTATGCTCACGTCGGGCGGCTCGTCGCCGAGATCCAAATCATTTCGCTCTTGGGAACCCAGTTCGGATTCAGCTCGCTTGTGCTTGATCATCCGGTGGTGCACATCATTGTGTACCCGGACGGCGCCACTAACCAGCCTCAGCCTCGATTACCGCCGACGCCCGGAAGGACACCCTTACAGCAACTGTTTGCGTTATCCATCAGCCGCCTCGAAGTGCGCCACGGCGAATTCCTTTGGGCGGACCAGAAAATTCCTCTCGACTTTGTAGTCAAAGACGTATCCGCCGACATGACCTACTCGCTGCTGCTGCGCCGCTTCTACAGCAATGTGCTGCTGGGTAAGGTAGACACCATTTTCAGCGGCTACCGGCCCATTGCCTGGACGGCCGAGGCACACTTCACCCTCGGCCGGAACAATGTTGAAATCACGTCACTGAAAGCGACCTCCGGACGTTCTCTGCTTCAAGCTAGCGGTCGAATTACAGATTTTCGCCAGCCAAGAATCGAAGCCGATTACAACATCACGCTGGACCTCGCGGAAGCGGCCGCGATTGCGCGCCGCCCCGAGGTACGGCATGGCGTCCTTCAGGCTAGCGGCAACGGTTCCTGGTTCGCGGCTGACTTCTCGTCTGCGGGAAAGATCTTGCTGCACGACTTCGAGTACAAGGATCGTGCCGTCGGCCTGCGCGCGTCCAACGTCAACGCGCAATTTGCTGTCGATCCACAGAGACTGTCACTTTCTCAAATTCAGGCGAGGCTCCTGGGTGGGATCGTCTCTGGCGACGCGGAAATCGCGCAGTGGCTCAACTCAGGCGCTGCCAGTAAGCTGACTAAAGGAAAACGGCCCGAAGAGCAGAGGGGCTTTGCTCACCTGCGAATGAAGGACTTATCCGCCGGCGAGATAACTGCCGCCGTGTCTACACCGACGCGCCCTTTCCACCGCATCAATCTGGCTGCGGCTGTCAGTGGCACCATTGACGCGCGCTGGAGGCGGTCACTTCGCAGTGCTGAAGCCGAAATCTTGCTCGATGCCGCGCCACCGGCTCATCCCACCGCCACGCAATTTCCCTTAAGCGCGCACTTCCGTGGCGCATACCGTGCCGCTTCCGACGAGATAGAAGTTACCGAACTCAATGCCTCCAGTCGAGCTACCCAGGTGTACGCCTCCGGCACCTTGTCTTCTCACGCTACCTTGAAGCTCTCTTTAGATACAACCGACCTTGGCGAGTGGCAACCTGTGCTCACCGCGGTGGGCTATAAGGGAAACGTACCCATAACGCTGCATGGCCGCGCTTCGTTCCTTGGTACCGCAACGGGTAAACTTTCCAACATCGCTTTTGCCGGCAGCCTTCAATCGCAGAGCTTCGACCTGCTGCTCCCCGCCACCTCACGCACCCCCGAAAGACGAGTGCATTGGGATTCCCTGACCACAGACATACGGTTGTCGCCGCGCAACTTTGCGGCGCGCAACGGTACACTGCATCACGGCAGCGCGGCCATCGCCTTCGACCTGACAGCCAGTTTGCAAGACCGGCGATTGACCGACACGAGTTCCTTCAACGCGCGCGTGAACGTTCACGACGCTGATGCCAGCGAGGTCGTTGCTCTCGTGGGTTACACCTATCCCATTAGCGGGCGCGTGGAACTCTTTATCCAGGCAACGGGCACGCTGGCAGATCCCAGCGGCAACGGGCGCGTCCAACTCACTGATGCGATTATTTATGGCGAGCCCGTGGACCGGCTTAACTCCGACGTCCGATTCAGCGAAGGCGAAGCCACCTTCGACAACGTCCTCCTTAGGTATTACGACTCCAGGGTCAGCGGTAATGGGACTTACAATCTTGACACCCGTGCCTTTCGATTCAGTCTCTCCGGCACAAATTTTGATCTCGCCCGCATTCCCCGACTGCAGACCAGCCGGGTTGCAGTGGACGGGCGCCTGGATTTCACTGCAATAGGTTCCGGCACGCCTGAGGCACCAGTCGTGAACGCAGCCGTCCATTTGCGCGATCTTACGCTGGACCAAGAGCGGGCTGGCGATTTCACTATCGATGCGGTTACTAAGGGTCCGGAACTCCAGCTCACCGGCAGGTCGCAATTCGAACACGCTGAGCTCGACGTCGACGGCAAAATCACTCTGCGCGCTGACTGGCCTGCCAGCTTGGCCTTCCGCTTCGATCACCTGGATGTCGATTCCCTCCTGCGCACCTATTTGAAAGGGCGCGTGACTGGGCACTCGGCCACCGTGGGAAACGTCTTAGTAGAGGGTCCGTTGCTTAGGCCCGGTGAACTGCGCATTACGGGTAATCTCAGCGATTTCTCCGCCGACGTGGAGAATTTCAAGGTCCACAACAATGGTCCTATTCGCTTCTCCGTCTCCGGCCAATTGCTCAGCATTCAACAGTTGCGCCTGATCGGCGAGGGAACCGACCTTTCTGTCAGCGGCAGCATGCAACTGACTGCCGAACGTCAACTCGATCTGCGGGCCCAGGGCAGCGCCAATCTTAAGCTGATCGAGAGCTTCAATCCCGCCTTCATCTCTTCTGGTGTGGTCTCGGTGGATGTGGCGGTTTCCGGCACGGTCGCCAAACCAACCACCCAAGGCCGGCTCCAGATTACGAGCGGCTTTGTCAGCTACAGTGATCTGCCCAGTGCTTTGAGCGACATAAACGGCTCCCTGATATTCAGCCGCGATCGTCTGCAGATCGAATCTCTTACCGCACATACTGGCGGAGGCTTGATCACTTTGGGCGGCTATGCCACTTCCTACAACAAAGAACTCAATTTCGATGTCACGGTGCAAGGGCAGGATGTGCGTCTGCGCTACCCGCAAGGCATCAGTTCCACAGCCACCGCCAATTTGCATTTTGTAGGGACAAGCTCAGCTTCCACACTCTCGGGCGACATCACCGTCAACCGCCTGGCTATGACACCTGGTTTTGACTTCGGCGCCTACCTTGCGCGCAGCGCGCAAACTCCCGCGCTTCCGCAAACCAATCCTCTGCTGAATCAAATCCGGCTTGATGTTCACATCGTGACCGCTCCGGAACTGCAAATGCAAACCGCCGTGGTACGACTTTCTGGCGATGCTGATCTGCGTCTGCGAGGCACCGCCGCCAAACCGGTTCTTCTCGGTCGCGCCGATGTCATCGAGGGCGAAGTTTATTTCAATGGGGCCAAATATCGCCTCGAGCGCGGCGATGTCACGTTTACCAACCCCGTAACCACTGATCCCGTGCTTGATCTAGAGGCTTCCACTCACGTCCGCGATTACGACATTACGCTCGTCCTGAATGGCAAGGTCGACAAGCTCAACATCACTTACCGTTCCGAGCCACCTCTGCCCGCCGCCGACATCATCGCCCTTCTGGCTCTCGGGCGCACCACCGAAGAATCGGCGCAATTGCAACAATCAGGTTCGCCTTTTAGCCAGGAGGCCTCCAGCGCCATCCTCAATGCCGCGCTCAATGCTACGGTTAGCAACCGAATGCAGCACCTGTTTGGCATAAGTCGCATCAAGATTGATCCTCAAGGACTGAACACTGAGACCTCGCCCACCCAGACCGGGCCCGCCGTCACCATTGAGCAACAGGTGGCAAACAATCTCACCGTTACCTACACCACCAATGTTTCGCAAACATCGCAACAGATTATCCAGGTGGAATATAACATCACACGCAACCTCTCCATCGTGGGCCTTCGCGATCAGAATGGCGTTGTCAGCTTTGACGTGAGAATCCGCAAACGCAAGAGATAGTGCCGCTGGTGTCACGTCCGATAGGCGTATTCTGAAAACTAAACATGCCCGCGGAAACTCACCCTGATCGCTTCGCTGTCGACCGCCAGAATATGGTGGACTCGCAGTTACGCGCCCGTGGCATCCGCGATCCGCTTGTCCTCGATGCCATGACCCGCGTGCCGCGCCACGAGTTTGTTGCCGAGCGTTACCGCGATCAAGCTTATGAAGACCACCCCATTCCCATCGGCGAAGGCCAGACGGTTTCCCAGCCTTACATCGTTGCGCGCATGTTGGAAACTCTGTCCCTGGTCCCTTCTGCAAAAGTGTTGGAAATTGGTACCGGCTCCGGATATCAGACCGCGGTGCTTGCTGAACTCTCTGCTTATGTTTTCTCCGTTGAGCGCCATCCTCTCCTGGCGCGCGAAGCGGAAGCCACCCTGGTACGACTCGGCTATACCAACGTGAGAGTGATCGTAGGAGATGGCAGCCAGGGCCTCCCGGAGTTTGCTCCCTTCGACGCCATCGTCGTCTCCGCTGCTGCTCCCCGCATCCCTTCTGCTCTCTTCGAGCAGCTACAAGAGGGCGGCCTCATGATTATCCCCGTGGGTCCGGCGGAGGCCCAGGAGCTTCAGTTGGTGCGCAAGCATGAAGGTCAACCCATCATTGATCGCTTGGAAGGTTGTCGTTTCGTCCCCTTGATCGGCGGCCAAGGCTATTCCTCTTCCTGGTAATAAGAGAAGAGAAAACTGATAACTAGGAACTGAGAACTGAGACCTGCTTTACAATCTTCTCGTGGCACTTCTCTACAATCTTCGCGTTACCCTGGAGATGATTAAGTGGGAGCACTCCATCTTCGCTCTCCCGTTTGCGCTGTGCGGGGTCATGCTGGCTGCCAATGGCCATCCCACAATTCATCAGCTCGCGTGGATCGTGATTGCCATGGTCGCTGCGCGTTCCGCGGCTATGGCCTTCAACCGCCTCGCCGACGCTTCCATTGACGCGGCCAACCCACGCACGATGACACGAGCTCTTCCCACCGGCGCCCTCAGTTCCCGCTTCGTGGCCACATTTGTTCTCGTTTCCTGTGCGGTGTTTGTACTCTCCGCCAGACAGTTGAATCGGCTGGCGTTCGCACTTTCTCCGGTCGCATTGGTCGTGCTGCTGCTTTATTCGTACACCAAGCGATTTACTCGCTGGTCGCATCTGGTATTGGGATTCGCACTCGGCATCGCGCCCGCCGCTGCCTGGATCGCGGTCCGCGGATCGTTCGACCCTCGCATTCTGCTGCTTACCGCCGCGGTTACCCTCTGGGTGGGAGGCTTCGATGTACTTTACAGTTGTCAGGATTACGAGTTCGACCGGCAGGCGGGACTCCATTCCATCCCGCGCTTCTGGGGTATCGGCAAATCGCTATGGATTGCCCGCGTCTTCCATGTGCTAATGCTGCTCTTGTTGATTATCTTTGTGGCCGCCTTTGGTTTAGGGAAAATAGCGATCGCGGGAGTCGTCGTGGTGGCACTTCTGCTCGCATATGAGCACAGTCTTGTTTCCGCCCGCGACCTCTCCAGGCTTAACGCGGCGTTCTTCACAATGAATGGCGTGATTTCGGTAGTCTTCTTCGCTTTCGTGACTGTGGATCTGCTGCGGCGTTGATGAGCCGCATCGGCAGATTGTGCTGCAAGATGTAAAACGCAAGCAACATCGGATGGAATGCGATGAAAAAAGTGTTTCATTTCGAAGCGCCACGAGACAAGTATCATTGCGACGCGGCCATTGTCTGGTGTTTCGACGATCGTTTTGACCTGGGATTCCGGAAATATCTCAAGCGGATCGGAGTCCTTCATCCCGACGCCATTAAGATTGCCGGCGGCGCCAAGTCTTTGGCCTCTCCTGATTTGGAGGCCGATCGCGAGTTTGTGATCGAGCAGATCCGGAAATCGATGCGCCTGCATGGCACCAAGCGGGTAATCCTGATGCTGCACTCCGACTGCGGCGCCTATGGTGGGCTCGCGCGCGGGTTTCGCGGCGATGCCCGTGCAGAAGCCGAACATCATCAGCGCGAATTGCAGTGCGCAACGACGAATCTGCTAACGGCTATCCCTGGCACTCAGGTGGACGCTTATTTCGTCGACTTCGAAGGCATCTGGCAGATGGAACTGGAAACACCCCGGATTGCGACTCGCGCTTGAAGCGCATCCAAATTCTCCACCCCCGGCGCAGTGCGCTTATTTCCAAGCCTCCAACGACTGAAGTTCTCGATCTGCGACTTCCCTGGGCAGAGGGGCATAACCCAATTCCGAACACTCTTTCTGACCTGAGGTGAGGATCCACCGCAGCAGTTCGATCAGCTCCGCCTTCTTACTGGAATCCTCGATGTTTTCGGGCAAAAGCATCCAGGTGAAAGATGCGATGGGATAGGCTTCGGCTCCAGGAGCATCGGTGATCGAAACCCGAAAGTCCAGCGTCGTGCTTTTCTCCGCGGACGCGGCTGCTGCTCTTACGCTGGCAAGGTCGGCGTGCACGAACTGTCCTGAAGCGTTGCGCACCGCGGCGTAGTTCAGCCCGTGCTGCAAGGCATACACCATTTCTACGTAGCCGATCGAGTCGGGCGCCTCCTTTACCTTGGCTGCGACTCCATCGTTCCGTTCTACCCCAATGCCTACCGGCCACGCGAGTTCGCTATTTGCGCCCATTCTTGTCTTCCACTCCGGACTAGTCTTCGCCAAAAAATCGCTCCATACAAATGTCGTGCCACTGCCGTCGGAGCGGTGTACAACGGTGATCTCATGGGCGGGCAGCGAGATGCCGTGGTTCACAGCGCGAATTTTCGGATCGTTCCACCGTTTGATCTTTCCCAAATAAATATCGGCGAGAAGTTCCGGGGTAAGCTTGAGCGTGCGGACTGTCCCTTGCAGGTGGTAAATTGGCACAACTCCGCCGAGAACCGATGGCAGATGCTTAAAATGTGCTCCTAGCTGTTCCATATGCTCATCGGTCAGAGGTATCTCAGTCGCCGCGAAGTCCAGTTTGCCATCGGCCAGCAGGCGAAAGCCTTTCTCCGAACCGATCGCGTCGTAGGACACGTGCGCATCGGGATTACGCTCCTGAAACGATTCAAACCACTTCTGATACATCGGGAATGGGAAAGTCGCGCCAGCTCCATGGATGGTGCTGCGCAAACCCACTGCAGCCGCCGGTTTCGGCCCTGATTCGTTTTTTTCCCGGCGGGCGTCGAGCAGCCGGGACGCCAGATTGCCCGTGAGATCGTCAATGATGCCGCGCCAAGCAAATCTGCTGGGTGTCACCAGATAGGACCACAATGGCTCATGGTTCTGCCCGATCAATTCGGCTGCCAAGTAGCCCTCATAAACCGGGTGACGATTCGTGGCCGGAGAACGAGGGTTTTCGGAAACATAACCTGTTATCCAGATCCGGCCGGTCCCGCTGAGAACGGCATCGGCCTGTTCGGAGCTGCCGACAATCTCGATCGTCGCATCCTTGCGCAAGCGCGCGATCATGTGATCGCGAAACTCGGTGCCCAATTTCTCAGCACCTAGCGGCTCGACGTATATCTTTTTTACTTGCGACAGGGTAGTGGCGGTCTGGGCAAGACAGGCGCAACTAGCCAGTGCTAGGCAAAATGCCACCAGCTTGCTGCGGTGGGCGGGGAACGGTTGAGTTGAGAATTGCCGGGCTGATGGAACTATTTGCGCTTGCGACAATTGGACGCCGGACGCTTGATCGTTGGACGACGCAACGCTGCAACATCTCCCCTTTTTCCGCCGATGCATCGGACCATAAGCCTGCATGAGGTAAACCGAGGGTCGTACCATCGCTGGGTGAATAAATGGTTAAAAGTGGGCACTTCCTTCTGTAAGACATCCCCGACCTCGCGGTAGGCCATGAGATAGGCGACAGTGGAGTATTATTTGAGTCGATGCTGGCTGCCCACGATTTCCAGACCGATGACGCCGGGTTGCAACCGATCCACGCCAAGGTTCTCGCTCGCGAGCGTCTGAATGCCGAGGACGCCCTCACGCTCTATCGCAGTGCCGACATTCTGGCCGTGGGATGGTTGGCCAACTCCGTGCGCGAGCGCATGCACGGAGACAAGACCTACTTCAATGTCAACCGTCATATCAATCCGACGAATGTTTGTGTCGCCGCCTGCCGCCTCTGTGCCTTCGGTCGAAAGAAAGACACGCCCGGCGCTTACACGATGGCGCTGGAAGAAGCCCTCCAGACCGCCGCTTCTGGCTACACTGAGGCAGTCACCGAGTTTCATATCGTTGGCGGCCTGCATCCCGATCTGCCTTTCCAGTATTTCCTTGACCTAATCTCCGGACTTAAGCAGCGCTTTCCGCAAGTTCATCTCAAGGCTTTCACTATGGTTGAGGTGGCTTATCTCTCGAAGTGCGCCAAGCTCTCCATCCGCGAAACGCTGGAACAACTGAAAGCCGCAGGTGTGGATTCTCTGCCCGGCGGTGGAGCGGAAATCTTCGCTGATCGAGTGCGGCACATCATCTGCGACCATAAAATTGACGGCGATCAGTGGCTGGAAATCGCCAGGCTCGCCCATGAGATGGGCTTGAAGTCTAATGCCACCATGCTCTACGGCCACGTGGAGAACGATGAAGACCGCGTCGACCATCTGCTCAAACTGCGGGAATTACAGGATCAGACCGGCGGCTTCCAGACCTTTATCCCGTTGGCCTTCCATCCTGACAACACCGCGTTGCAACATTTGCCTAAAACCACCGGCATGTTGGATATCAAACAAATTGCAGTTAGCCGTCTGGTGCTCGACAACTTCCCACACATCAAAGCTTACTGGCAGATGCTGACCCCCAAGATCGCCCAGATTTGCCTGCGCTTCGGCGCCGACGACCTCGACGGCACCGTGATCGAAGAAAAGATCTATCACGACGCTGGCGCCACCACTCCCCAAGGCATGCGTCGTCAGGAGCTCGTTCGCTTGATCCGCGAAGCCGGCCGCGAGCCTATCGAGCGCGACACCCTCTATCGGCCGGTGCTGCGGACCGAGACTTCGGTCACGGTAGAGGTGTAAACCCTCCTATTTCCGTGCAGTAAAAATTCTTGTTCCACCCCTCTCTAAATTCCGTTTGCCGTCTTTCTTCCGGGTGTAGAATCAGCCCATAGCAGCGGAAAGCGTCGCGGGTCTAGTCTTCCCGTGTTCTGAGGCTTGACATGAATGTGCACATAAGTTATCGCCTTCATAAGACTCCCGACATCGAAAAAGATATAAATCACCTAGTCGAAAAACTGCGCAAGCGGTTGCAGGTCTTTCGTCCCGAACTGGTGCACTTGAAGGGGGTGGTAGAACAAAGTTCGGCCCGTGAAGGTACGATCGTGTCATTAAATCTGCGTCTGCCATCGGGCCAAATGGCGGTCCAGCAATCAGCCCCGACTGCCGTGGTTGCGATAAAGACCGCCTTCGACGATCTGCTGCAGCAGATCACCAGGCACAAAGACCTTTTGCGCAGCTCGCATAAATGGCGTCGCCGCCACGCGGAAAGTGGCCGCCCTGAGCGGCAGGTTCCGTTTGAGCAGACTCTGGCGGCGGTGCAGCCGTCTACAGTATCGTCTGATGACATTCGTTCCTATGTGAACGCGAATCTGAGCCGTTTGGAGCGTTTTGTTGAACGCGAGTTGTATTTCCGCGAAGTGGCCGGCGAAGTTGCGCCCGACTTCGTGAGCAAGGAAGAAGTTGTCGATGAAGTCATCGCCCGGGCCCTCGGCGATGGCGGCGAAAAGCCCGAGCGACTGGCTCTTGAGCCCTGGCTCTACCGGCTGGCTATCCGAGCCCTCGACGACCTTTCGGTTCGCAGCGAGGAGAGTCTGTCTGCCATCCCCTTGGAGGTATCGGCTCGCAAACAAAACGTGCGCGCCAGCGATGAACCCGAACTCCAGTTCCACCAGCCCGATGAAATCCTGACCGAAGAGAGCGTCATCCCTGACCGCCGCACCTCCACCCCTGAGGATATTGCCTCCTCCGACGAAATGATCTCCCTAGTGCAATATGCGCTGGATGGCGCCAAGCGACCCGATCGGGAAGTCTTTATTCTGCACACCATCGAAGGATTCTCGGTGGAGGAAATCTCTGAGATTACGGATCGCCGGCATGACGAGATACGTTCCTCAATCCTGGCGGCGCGCGACCACTTGCGCCGTTCTCCGCCCATTGCCCATCGCTTTCGAGAAAAGTTTCTCCAAGACACGGGAACAGACTGATCGTCATCACTCATTCGGGAGAAATCTTTGATGATTACCCGCGAAGACATCCGTGAACTGGCTGACTTCCAATTCAATGGGGATTCCGACTGCGCCCTCAGTTTTTATTTTCAACCGGCGAAGCCGCAGAACAAATCGCACCGCGAGCAATCGATTCTGGCCAAAGATGTGGTCCGCAATGCCCTGCGCCAGGCGGAGAAGAACGGCAAGAATGGTTGCGCCCGCAGTGATCTGGACCGCATGCTTGAATTGGTCGGATCTTGGCAGGGAAAACAAGCCCGCGCCAAAGCGGTCTTCGCCTGCGGAAGCCGGAAGTTCTGGCGCGAATTCGATCTGCCCCCGCAATTGCCGGGCACACAACTCTTTGTCAATCGGCGCTTCCATCTCAAACCCCTGGCCGTCTTACTGGGCGCGCATCCTCGCCTGGGCGTCGCTGTCACTGATCGTCGCAAAGCCCGCTTCTTTGATCTACGGCTCGACGAACTCAAGGAGCGCGAGGGACTATTTCATCCTCTGCCACGCCGGGGCCGGGGCGACGGCTTCGCAGGTTATGATGCGGGCCACGCGCAACGCCGGGTAAATGATGAAGTTCTGCACCATTTCAAGAATGTGGCCGAACACCTGAAGCAGGCACAAGAGAAGGGAAGCTTTGACTATTTTGTCATCGGCTGCTCCGACAGCAACTGGCATGAACTCGACTCTCATCTGCACTCCTACCTGAAGAAACGGCTGTTAGGTCGCTTTACCGCGGATGTGGCCAATATCACCAGCGACCTGGTGCGGACACAGGCGGAGCGAATTGTGCAGGATACCCTCGACCAGCGTCGCTACCAAGTGGTGAGGGAAGCGCTCAGCCGGGCCAAGGGTAACCATCGTGGAGTCGCCGGTCTGCGGCGGGTGTTGCGCTCGCTCGAAATGGGCGAAGTGCAAACCCTGCTTCTGGGAGAAAACTATTCTTCTCGCGCCGTCGAATGCAGCGCGTGCGGGCATCTGGACGCGCACATAGTCCGCTATTGCCCCCTTTGCGGCCGGAGCACGCGTGAATTGGAAGACGTCTGCGAGGCGATTATTCCCGCAGCCATCCGCCGCGACATTGAGCTTTTTTACGTAAAAGATGATCCCGAGTTCGATCGTGTCGGCAACATAGCTGCCCTTCTGCGCTTCCGTGCCGACCAGAGCACGGGCGGAATGGCAATCGCCTCATAACGTCCCCACAGAACGATGTAGGCGCGGGCGTCCTCGCCCGTGTTAAGGCTTACGTTGTCCACAACTTCGCGTGCTATTCTGTCTCGCTAATTAAAGCGATCGGAGGTCAGCGTGACCCTTTCGCGCCGCGATTTTCTTGCCACAGCGCTCGTCGGCTCCTTGTCCCTTGGCTTGCAAGGCAAGGAACAGGACCAGCAGGACTCAAAGAAAGCTGAAGCTGGAAGCGGGCTTGGCAAGCGTCCAATCATCATTTGCGCCAACAACGGCTATGCGTACCTCGATGATGCCTACGCCTTTCTGAAAAATGGTGGCGACACCCTGGATGCCACTCTGCAGGTCGTCAAAGGTCCCGAAGACGATCCCAAGGACGACACCGTCGGCCTGGGTGGCTTGCCCAATGAGGAAGGCGTAGTCGAACTTGACGCTTGCTGCATGCACGGCCCTACGCGCCGCGCCGGATCGGTCGGCGGCGTGCGAAATATCAAGAATGTTTCGTTGGTCTCCAAAGCAGTCATGGAGCATACCGGCCACGTCATGCTGGTGGGAGAGGGCGCCGAACGTTTCGCGGCGGCCATGGGCTTCCCCCGCGAAAACCTGCTCACGGAACACTCGCGCAAGATTTGGATGCTGTGGAAGGAGTATCACTCCAGCGGCGATTGGTGGGGTCCGGGGCTCGCCGATCCGCACTGGCAAGCGCCTAATACCAAGCCGCAATCAGAGTTGTGGCCACAGCGCTTTCGCCGCCTTGAGGAGCGCGCCACCAGTCTCGGTATCGAGCCGGAATTCCGTCACGCTGCCATTCGCCGTGTCGTTTTTCCGCCGACTGGCACTATTCACTGCTCCGCTCTCAGCGCGAAGGGAGAAATTTCCGGTACCACCACTACCAGCGGACTGGCTTTTAAACTCCCCGGACGATGCGGCGATTCGCCCATTATTGGCGCTGGTTGTTATACCGATCAGGATGTGGGCTCGGCTGGGGCTACCGGCAGCGGAGAAGAAAATATCAAGGTTGCCGGCGCGCATAGCATCGTTGAAAACATGCGGCGTGGCATGTCTCCTCACGACGCTGGCATGGACGCCCTCAAGCGCATCGCGCGCAATTACAGCAACGACATGAACAAACTCCGCTTCGTGGACATGACCTATTACATCCTGCGCAATGATGGCGCCTACGCCGGGGTTTCTTTGTGGGAAGGCTACTCGGTCGGCAATCCTCACAAAATTGCGGTGCACGATGGCACTCTCCGAGCTGAGGTCACTTCGCCGTTATTCAAGGGATACTCGCAGGAGTTCCCACCCTTCCCACCCATCCCGGAAGACCTGAAGAAAGATTCGGATTATTTGAAATAGGACGTCAGCGAAAGGAATCCACGCCGGCACGTGCTGCTGCAGCGCGCAAGGGCCGATCGAGAAGCGGCTGGGGGATTCCTACCGGAGTACAACCTACTCCTTAGAACTTCACCCTTACATCCGGACCCTTCTCCAAATGGATACTGTCGATGAAGCGGACCTTCGCGGTGCGCAAGGTCATGATGACGGACGAAGTCCGCGTGCCCTCTCCGAAGAAGCGCACGCCCTTCATCAGCGCGCCTTCGGTCACGCCTGTCGCGGCGAAGATAAGTTGTTTGCCGGGAGCGAGATCCTCCGCTTCGTAAATCTTGTCTTTCTCTTTGATCCCCATGCGCGCAATGCGCTCTTCCAGTTCCGGTTTGTTGACCACCAGACGTCCCAGCATGTACCCATTGACGCAGCGGATCGCCGCTGCCGTGATAACGCCCTCCGGCGCGCCGCCCGAACCCATGACCGCATGTACACCGGTGCCTTCCACGGCTGCTGCGATTCCAGCCGATAAATCGCCGTCTCCGATCAGCCGGATGCGAGCGCCGGCCGCCCGTATATCCGCAATCAGTTTGTCGTGGCGCGGACGGTCCAGCACAATGATCACTAGATCTTCGACATCGCGATTCAGACGCCGGGCGATATTCTTCAGATTCTCCACAACCGGGGCATCCAGATCGACAGCGTTCTTGCAGGACGGTCCCACCACAATCTTTTCCATGTAGCAGTCCGGGGCATGCAGTAGCCCGCCGCGCTCTGACGCCGCCAGCACCGTGATCGCGCCCGGCGCTCCAGTGGCGCAAAGATTCGTGCCTTCCAAGGGATCGACCGCGATGTCCACTTCCGGCACGTCGGTACCGTCAGGAAACTCCGCGCCAACTTTTTCGCCAATGTAGAGCATGGGGGCTTCATCCCGCTCGCCCTCACCGATCACGATGACGCCGCGCATGGGTATCGACTCCATGGTCTGTCGCATGGATTCGGTCGCGACCTGGTCTGACAACTTGCGTTCTCCCCGACCCATAGTGTGGGCGGAAGCAATCGCCGCAGTCTCCACCACACGCAGGAATCTTGACGCCAGATCGCTTTCAATATTTTCGCCAAAAGTTCTGGCTTTGATTTCGGGTTTCGTGTGGGTTGCCATCCGTCCCTCCCTGGTTCGGTCAAAAAAGATGAAGCGCGGTCAAAGACTATACCGCCAACGAGGTGGAAAGGGAAAGCACCTGTGAACCGAGACCCTGTAAGCGCACTCTCGCTCCGTCGAGCACATTTTGCTCATCTGCCTTTCTGAAAACCTGGAGCATTACCAATGCTCCCTACAGCGTTCCCTGTAGTTTCTGGAAAGGATTCCGGAGATGCGGTGTCAGATTGTCCTCACGCGAGTTGACATGCACAAGATAAGACGTGCAGATAGAATGCGGCGGGTTCGTCCTCGAAAATAGATCTCGGAAAGCATAAATTTGGCAGGGCGTTTGCTCAAAATCGCAGAAGCGCAAAATCTCCTAGGAGGAACTCATGAACAAACGCATTCACTCTTCGTGCTTACTCATCACCCTGACTCTGCTCTTAGGCTTGGTCTGTTCCGCTGCTCTGCTCAATGCACAGCAAGCGACGCCCCCGTCGGACCAGCAGTCTCCGAGCCAGCCTGATGCCCAGCAGCCCTCACAACAAGAACAGGCACCGCAACAGGGGAAGGCGCCGAGTCAATCAGAAAAACAGAAGCCTGATTCGCAGGCCCAGTCGCAGCAGTCGGAAGGCCAGACTTTCGTGGGTACGATCGTGAAGTCGGGTGACAAGTACGTTTTACAAGATGCTGGTGGCACCTCGTACGATATCGACCACCAGGATCTAGTAAAGAAGTTCGAAGGGAAACAGGTCCGCGTGAACGGCACGCTCGACCAAGACGCTAAAATGATCCACATGAAATAAATACAGCCTGGCCGGATACCCCATGTCTCGCGCCCCTCTTACGAGACATGGGGCCTTGTAACAGAAACTGCCAGGAAAATCCCCACCCCTTTTTTACAACTTTTAACCTTTTCTCCCGACCCCTGGAGCGTAGAATGTTGTTCTGCACTTTTGCCACTTCTATTCCGGGCCAATGGCCAAACTAAAAAGGAGAGATAACATGGCTGCAAAACCAATTCCCAAGGGATTCCACACGGTTACTCCGTCTTTGGTGGTTCGAAATGCGGCACAAGCGATTGAGTTTTACAAGAAGGCGCTGGGCGCCGAGGAACTCATGAGGATGGCGACTCCCAACGGCAAGATCGGCCACGCCGAGCTGAGAATCGGCGATTCCATTATTTTCCTCACCGACGAAAGCCCGGAGATGGGCACCAAATCCCCGCAAACTCTGGGAGGAGCCGGTGCTAGCCTCTACTTGTATGTGGAAGACGTTGACAAAGCCTTCCAGCGGGCCGTCGACGCGGGCGGCAAGCCAACCATGCCGGTAAGCGATATGTTCTGGGGAGATCGATTTGGTTCGTTAACGGATCCCTATGGGCATACCTGGGGCATGAGCACACGGACGCGAGATCTATCGGAGCAGGAGATCGAGAAAGCGGCCAAGGACTTCTACGCGCAGATGGCGAAGCAGCATCCAGAGAAGAAGACAGCTTAGCTTTCAAGATGAAGTCACGGAGGAGGCGAGGTTGCACGCGGGCTGATGCGGCTGTTCGGTGCTACCCACGGGTCCTCAGCGTCCTCCGTTTTCTTTCTCATGGCCAAATGCCACGCGTCCGCATCGCGTTGGCCACACGCTCAATGCCAACGATGTAAGCTCCAGTGCGCATCTCCACCTTGTACTTCTTCGCGCTTGTGTGCACGTCGGTAAAAGCCTTAACCATCACACGCTCCAGACGGCGGTTCACATCATCTTCGTCCCAAAACAACTCCTGCAAGTCCTGCACCCATTCGAAATAGGATACAGTCACACCGCCGGCATTGGCGAGGATGTCGGGGATGACCATCACGCCGCGCTTATGCAGCACCACATCAGCGTCGGGGGTGGTGGGACCGTTCGCAGCCTCGGCAATGATGCGAGCTTGGATGTGCTCAACGTTTTCGAGGGTGATCTGATTTTCCAAAGCCGCGGGAATCAGAATGTCACACTGAAGTTCGAGAACAGCTTCGCCGGAAATAGGATCGGTGTTCGGGAATCCGGCCACCGAGCCGTTCTTTTTCTTGTACGCCAGGAGTTCGGGTACGTTCAGTCCGGTGCGATTCAGGATGCCACCGCGAGAATCGCTGACCGCGATAATCGTCGCGCCCGCATTGGCGAGGAGTTCGGCAGCGATGCTTCCGGCATTGCCGAAACCTTGAATGGCTACGGTTGCCCGATTCAGCTTGATGCCGGTGACCTCGCAGGCGGAACGAATCACAAACAAACAACCGCGGGCCGTAGCCTCGTTGCGTCCGAATGATCCGCCGAGGAACAGCGGTTTGCCCGTAACCACACCGGGTGCGCTGCTGCCATGGGTCATGCTATACGTGTCCATGATCCAGGCCATGATTTGGGAATCAGTGTAAACGTCGGGCGCGGGGATGTCTTTATCCGGACCGATGATGGGCGAGATCTCGTAAGCATAGCGGCGGGTTAGACGCTCGAGTTCATCCTTCGAAAGCTTTCGCGGATCGCAAACGATGCCACCTTTGGCGCCACCGAAGGGGAGATTCACGATGGCACACTTCCAAGTCATCCAGGCAGCCAGCGCCTTGACTTCGTCGAAGCTGACATCGGGATGGTATCGGATGCCGCCCTTGCATGGCCCGCGCGCGCTGGAGTGCTGCACGCGGTAACCGTCGAAAACACGCACGCTGCCATCGTCCATCTTCACCGGAAGCGATAGGGAAAGTGCTCTCCGGGGACGGCGCAAAACTTCACGCAGTCCGGGTTCGAGGCCACACGTTTCGGCCGCAATATCGAACTGGCGCATGGCGATGCGGAATGAATTCAGATCTTCTTCGGGTTTTATGGGAATAGGCACTCGGGCGGTTGACATGAGGAGCGCTCCTTCAATCTGAGACCGTAATCAGGGCCGCGTTAACGTCGGGATCGGGTCCAGCCACCGTAGGCGGCCAAACGAGGGGCGGAGGAAAGCAATTGTACATCCAGCACCACCAATCCAGGCGCGGGCGTGGGCAGTTATACACCCGCTGATGGGAGGCAAGTCAACTCGGGCTTCCGGTGTCACCTCAAGGAACCGAAGCTCCGCAAGGAATTGAGGAGGCCTTTTGCGCTGTTACGTTGTGTCTCGCGGTTTAGGCGGACTTTTCCTGAGCCGGAGACTTGGCGAAGAGGATTTCGATCACCAGCAAGCCCGCACCAATCACAATCGCACTGTCGGCCACGTTAAAAGCGGGCCATTGATATTGGCCGATGTAAAAGACGAAGAAGTCCACCACGCGGCCGCTGACCAGGCGGTCCCATAAATTGCCCAGCGCGCCGCCGAGGATGAGCGCCAGGCCTACTCCCGTTGTATTCATGGAGTGACTGTTTCGCCATAGCAGAGCGGTGACGATGACCAGGGCCACGATCGAGAACAGAACCAGTAAAGCAATCTTCCATTCCGAGGGCGAATCGGCGAACAATCCGAATGCGGCGCCGCGGTTCTCTACGTGAGTGAGGCGGAACACGCCGGGAATGATCTGCCGCGAGTCGTGCAGCGGAATACTCCTGGCGATCGCCCACTTCGCTGCCCGGTCGAGGCAAACGACTAATAAAGCGATTAGAAGGTGGAATCGGCGCATAGCGTGATGGTCGGTCATTGCGACTGCTGAATCCTGCACGCTAGCCTCCGATTTCCTTGAGCACCGCGCTGCAGCGTTCGCAGACCGTCGGATAGTTCCGGTCTTCGCCCACATGCGTGGAATAGTTCCAGCAACGGTCGCATTTCTGGCCATCGGCCTTCTTCACTTGGACACTCACTCCACCTGTGCCGTTTCCTGACGCGCTTTGCTGCAGTGTGACAGCGGAGACGATGAAAACATAGCGGAGCTGATCTTCATACTTTTTCAGCACGCTATAAACCGGATCGGTCGCCGATACCTCAACTTTCGCCTCCAGACCCTTGCCGATCAGCTTAGCGTTGCGAGCTTCTTCCAACGCCTTCATTACTTCTTTGCGGACGGCCCGCAGCGTGGTCCAATCCTCGCGCTGCCTAGGATCGTCGGTCATGCCGGCCCCAGAGAGCGTCTCTTCGGCTGCTGGAAATAACGCTAGATGCACGCTCGCGGGTCTATTTGCAATGACTGGAAGGTAGCGCCAAACTTCATCGCAGGTAAAACTCATGATCGGAGCCAGTAAACGAACCAGCACCTCGCCAATGCGCCACAGAGCTGTCTGCGCCGCACGTCGTCCCACGGAATTGGGGGCGTAGGTATAAAGGCGATCTTTGATTATGTCGAAGTAAAACGCGCTCAGATCCACCACGCAGAAATCACTCACGGTGTGATAGATCTTGTGGAAAGTGAATTCTTCATAGTATTCGCGCACCTCCGCGGCCATCGCCGCAGTCTGGCGAAGCATGTATTTATCGAGCGCTTCCAACTTCTCCCACGGCAGAGCATCGCGTGCTGGCTCGAAGTCATACAGGTTGCCAAGCACATAGCGAAACAAATTATTACGAATAGTGCGGTAATTCTCCGCTACCCGTTGCATCAATTGCTCGGAGCCGACGACGTCCTCGCGAAAATCCACGGACGCGGCCCACAAGCGCACGATTTCGCCGCCCAATCGGTTCGCAATGTCGACGGGATCCACGTCGTTGCCGCGAGACTTGGACATGGCTTGCCCTTTTTCATCGAGCGTCCAGCCGGGCGTAACAACCTCGTGATAAGGCGGACTGCCCTGCGTGCCCATGCCGCAGAGCAGGGAAGATTGAAACCAGCCGCGATACTGGTCGCCACCCTCCAAATAAAGATCTGACGGCCATGGATACTCCGGTTCCTCAGCCCGTAGAGCGAGGTAACTTGCGCCCGACTCCAGCCAGACGTCGAAAATATCCGTCTCTCGCTTGAACCCTGTTCTTGCACACTGCGGACACTTGGTTCCCGCGGCGAGAATGTCATCGGCTTCGGGCGTGTACCATGCATCCGCACCCGAGCGCGCGAAAAGCTCAACCACTGTACGATTGATTGCAGGATCATTGAGTGGCTTGCCGCAGCTCTTGCAAAGAAAAACGGCAATGGGAACCCCCCAGATGCGTTGCCGCGAGATGCACCAATCGGGACGGGTGGCGATCATGTTATGCATACGCTCTTTGCCCCAGGCCGGATCCCATTCCACTTTCTCGATGTCTTCCAGGGTCCGCCTGCGGAGCGTTCCTCCGCCCGGCATGGCTGCTTCCATCGAGATAAACCACTGCTCGGTGGCGCGGAAAATAATGGGATTGTGGCAGCGCCAGCAGTGCGGATAGGAGTGCTCCAGCGTTTCCGAATGCAACAGAGCGCCACGTTTTTTAAGCAGTTCAATGATGGGCGCGTTCGCGTCCCAAACTCTCAGGCCGTTGTATTCGGGAAGGCCGTTGCGGAGGATGCCCTTCTCGTCCACATTGCTGGTGGCATCGAGGCCATACTTCACGCCCGTAGCGAAGTCTTCAGCACCGTGCGATGGCGCCGTGTGGACGACGCCGGTGCCGGTGTCCATGGTGACGTAGTCAGCCAGTACGCCAAGAATCTTGCGATCAAGAAATGGATGTTGAAAATTCAGACGCTCCATTTTGCGACCGGAAAAGCGAGCCAGGTCGTGCGCGTTCTTGAATCCGGATTTTGCGGCCACGTCCGCAGCCAGCTTTGCGGCAACCAAGTAAACTTCACCGTCCGATTCGATAGCAACGTAGTCCTCGGAAGGATGGAAGGCCACGGCCATGGAAGCAGGGAGCGTCCAGGGCGTAGTGGTCCAGATGATGGTTGATACTTTCTTGCCGGCGAGCGCCGGGTCGATCTTTGCAGGATCGTCGAGCAAGCGAAACTTAACCCAAACCGTCGGACTAGTGTGATTTTCGTATTCGACTTCGGCCTCAGCGAGCGCGGTCTCGTCGTACATACACCAGTAAACTGCGCGCAGGCCCTTGTATACAAAGTTGTTCTCATAGAAGCTGAAGAAAGTCTTGAGCACCACCGACTCATAATGCGGAGTCATCGTGGCATAGGGCCGTTCAAAGCGGCCGAAGACCCCGATACGCTTGAACTGCTCGCGCTGTAGATCCAGAAACTTCTGGGCGAACTTGCGGCATTCCCGGCGGACGTCCAGGGGTTTCATCTGCAACTTTTTTCCACCCAGCTGCTGGTCGACCTTGATCTCGATCGGCAGGCCGTGGCAGTCCCATCCTGGGACGTATGGGGCGTCAAATCCCGCCATGGTTTTGGACTTGACTACGAAATCCTTTAGACATTTATTCAGGGCTGTGCCCAAGTGGATGGGCCCGCTGGTGTAGGGAGGACCGTCGTGCAAGATGTAGCTGGGAGCACCGTGCCGCGCCTGGCGGATTAGCTCGTAGATCCGCATCTGCTCCCAGCGGGCCAGAGCCTTGGGCTCATTCTGAGGCAGATTGGCCTTCATGGGAAAGTCGGTCTTCGGCAGATTGATGGTGGACTTCAAATCCAGCGGCACTCGGTTGATTTCTCCCAAATGATTGATTTTTTTCATTATAGGGAGCCGAGAAACGAACGTCCATTGGCCGGTCGTCGAAGGCACGAAAGTGTCGGACGGCAGGGGTTTGGAAAAGCACTGTTTCACAGACGTAAAAAGCGTGTACAATTTTCCGTAAAGGGAAGACCTTTTGCCCCTGCCGGCATCTAACGGCGGGAGAGCTAGAGTGAATCCCTTGGCGTCATCGACGGGGAGCCCGGACAGGATTCGCTCCGGCAGTGCAACTTGGCCCGAGATGTGCTCATCAAGTAGTAGGCGTGGGGTACTGGGACCCACTCCTATCGGCAGCTAGATCAAGTTCTACCTATGGCAACACTGGATATCAAACCGCGCCCTGACGTGGAGCCAGAGCTGAATCTCCTCCTGCCCAACGATACTCTGGAGGAGTCGCTTTGGAAGTCGCTGTTTCAGAACCTCAATGACTTCTTCTTCCCTAAAAAGCAACCACCCCTGGTTCTGACCTCCAAGCCAATTCCAGTAAAGGATATCTGGGGTTTCTACAATTACAAGAAGAATGGTGCTCTGGGTTCGACCGTAGTCCACGTGTTGGTGGTCGTCGCGGTTATCGGTGGAACGATCCTGGGTCGGCGGGTCGTGGAGCAGGTTACTAAGCCCCCTAATACGGTCACGTTGATTGCACCCGACGATATACCTGCGCTCCCGCCTTCGAAGACCCAGGCCGGTGGCGGCGGGGGCGGCGGCGACCGCGACAAATTCCAGGCGCCCAAGGGCAAATTGCCCAAGTTGTCAATGGAGCAGATCACGCCTCCCGCAATGGTAGTGCGGAACGATAATCCGAAGCTCGCAGTTGAGCCTACTGTCGTGGTACCACCTCAGATCAAGCTGGCGGCGAATAATTTGCCCAACCTTGGCGACCCGATGTCCCATTTGCCCTCTGGGCCACCCTCGAACGGAACCGGTTCAGGCGGAGGCATTGGCTCGGGGTCAGGCGGCGGCGTAGGTTCCGGCGAGGGACCCGGCGTGGGCCCTGGCCGCGGTGGTGGTATTGGTGGCGGTGTGTTCCGAGTCGGCGGTGGAGTTTCAGCTCCCAAAGAGTTGTACGCCCCAGAGCCTGAGTATTCCGAAGAGGCTCGTAAAGCGAAATATCAGGGAACCTGCGTGCTGTACGTTATTGTCGGCGCCGACGGACGCCCGCGGGACCTGCGCGTGGCCCGCAGCCTCGGTTTGGGTCTGGATGAGAAGGCGATCGAAGCGGTTAAAACCTGGAAGTTTGAACCCGCCTTGAAAGACGGTAAACCAGTGGCGGTGGCTATCAGTGTTGAAGTTGAATTCCGGTTGTACTGAAACCGTTCGGGCGTGATTAGGAGCAGCCGCCAACTTCGCGGCCGCTTTTGCTTTTCTGGGAAATGATCCAAGTCCTATTCCTTCAAGTCCACATGCTCGACATCCTCGATCGCATAACCCAGGAAGCTTGCCCCCAGGCGACGAAACTTCTCCACAGAATCGGTGGCAAAGAATTTTAGGCGAGGCAACCGGCGGCGTTCGCTTGCAGAAGACGTCTGCGGCGGCGTGAGTTTGAGCAGCTCTGATACCGCTTGGGCCGTGGCTTCAGCCGAGTCCACAATGGCGATGTGAGCTGGTGCTACGCGCCGCAGCAAAGGCTTAAGCAGCGGATAGTGAGTGCAGCCTAGAACTAACACATCTGCTGACTGGAAGCCGTCGCCAAAAGCTTCCTCTAGATAAATGCGTGCAACTTGTTCCGTGACCGGATGCTCAATCCAACCTTCTTCCACCAGCGGCACAAGTAACGGACAGGCCCTTTCGTTGGCTTCCAGTCCGCGGGCTTGCAGGGCCTTCATGTAGGCATGGCTGGCGATTGTGGCTTCCGTCCCTATTACCACAATTTTGCGGTTCTTGCTGGAGCCAGCGGCGCTCTCTGCTCCCGGCTCTACTACGCCGACAACTGGAACAGCCGCCTGCTGGGCGATTTTATCCAGGGCCAGAGCCGTCGCGGTGTTACAGGCTATCACCAGGAAATTTGCGCCTTGCTGTTCCAAAAAATGCGCGGCCTCGACCGCGTACTTAGCAACGGTTTCGGCTGACTTCGAGCCGTAGGGCAGACGAGCCGTGTCGCCAAAGTATAGATAATCGGCGTCAGGAATCAGCGCGACCAACTCCTTGAGGACGGTCAAGCCGCCAAAGCCGGAGTCGAAGACACCGATCGAGGGTCGTCGCGTGGTCATGGATTGCAATTGCAACCATCATAATTTGCGCAACGTTCTTTGGCACGTCGATAGTTCTGCACCGTCAACCCGTAGCGAGCATTAAGATGCTGAAAACACCCTGACCTAGACCTGTGGAGGACTTGATCCGCGGGAGAAAGAACCCGGAGGGTAGAGTGAAGATCATGACGTGTTTTGCCGTCGCCGGCCTGATCGCTCTGGCTGGGTGTAGATCGGAAAATCATAGTCCGATCACGCAGGACGAACTGATCCGAAATACGCAGGAGATGTTCGACAGCGTGGCCGCGGGCGACCAGGCTCCGTGGAAGAAGTATTTCGCGGACGACAGCACGTACTTTGATGAAAAGGGAAGAAGCATGGACAAAAACGCCCTCGTCAATGATGTGACACCCCTTCCAAAAGGGTACTCCGGCAGCATCAAGGTTGTGAATGCCAAGAGCCATATCCTGCGCGATAGTGCAGTTCTGACTTACGATCTCGACGAAACCGAAACGATTTTCGGTCAGGCCATGACCGCTCGATATCACGGTACGGATACCTGGACGTATCGTGACGGAAAATGGCAGATCATTGCCGGTCAGATGCTCCGCTACTATGAGGACCCCGCTCCTGGGAAAGTCGATAAAAAGACCTACACGGATTACGTAGGTACTTATGAACTGGCGCCAGGAGTAGACCAAAAAGTCTCTCTCGAAGGAGACGACTTGTACTCACAGCGCACTGGCCGAGATAAAGTTTTGCTGATACCGGAGTCAACCGATCTCTTTTTCCGCAAGGGAATCGAAGGTAGATTCCTTTTCCGGCGCGGGGATCATGGCAAAGTCGAGGCTATGATCGACCGCAGAAATAACGAGGACGTTCTGTGGAAGAAGATAGAGTAGTGTTCCATCCAGCGGGAGATTCAGAATTACTTGAAGAATGACACGCGAACTTTCTCTGTGTCCTGTGCCGCCAGCTTGCGCTCGCAGCAGGGCCCTGGTGGAATTGGCGCACCGTGTGGACAGGTGCGGGGATGGCCCAGGAAGCTGCAGATCTTGTCAGTAGCTTCGGGCGAGAGGATGTGCTCGAATTTGCAGGCTTGCTGCTCGATCTCAGATTCGCTGTCGAGCGCGAGGCTGTCGGTGAAGAGGCGTTCAGCCAGGCGGTGGCGTCGAATGATGTCTGCCGCGCGCTGACGGCCGCGTGGAGTTAGTTCCACGATCATGCTGCCGTCGCCAGTCGAAACTCCCGACGGCTTCAACGCTTCATGGCAGGGATTCACGAAGGGCTTGTGATTGTGGGCCTGTGGTGGATGCGGACTCAAGCTGACCAAACCCATCTCCGTCATCTTTTCGATTGCAAGGCTGACGGGCAGCGCGCCGTGAACTTCCATG
Organism: uncultured Acidobacteriota bacterium; assembly: GCA_963696025.1. Taxonomy (GTDB): domain Bacteria; phylum Acidobacteriota; class Terriglobia; order Terriglobales; family Acidobacteriaceae; genus JABCYV01. Next base: position 599,573 of record CAVOII010000004.1, on the reverse strand, counting down.
CGGCCAATTTCCGCAATCTCGCTATGTTCCGCCAGCGCCCAAAGTTCTTCGAGCACCTCGTCAAACTGCTCTTCGTCAGCCATGGCGAAGACTTCCATGTCGGCAATTTTGCCGTGGTGAAGCTCGATGCGCCGGTCAGCCAGCCGGGCGACGACGGGATCGTGGGTCACCATGACGATTGTGCGTCCCTGATGGTGCAGCTCGCGGAATAGGCGCAGAACGACTTCTTCATTGGCTGCATCCAGATTACCCGTGGGCTCGTCCGCCAGCACGATCTTAGGATCGTTGATCAAGGCGCGCGCGATGCAAACACGCTGCTGCTCGCCACCGGAAAGCTGCGACGGAACGTGGTCTGCGCGTTCTTTCAAGCCAACGCGCTCCAAGGCTTCGAGCGCTTCCTGCTGGTCGGTCATGCTGTGAAAATATTGCGCCAGCATTACGTTTTCGAGCGCGGTGAGATATGGGATCAGATGAAACTGCTGGAAGATGAAACCGACCTTTTCCGCGCGCACCCTGTTCAACTCGGTGGCAGGAATGTTAGCGACGTTCTGACCATCCAGCCATATGTCCCCCGAAGTAGGACGATCGAGGCAGCCGATGAGATTCACCAGCGTAGATTTTCCCGAGCCAGACGGACCCATAATCGCGATCCATTCGCCGGAATCGACGCTGAGCGAAAAGTCGTCGAGGGCGCGGATGCCGCCGCTGGATTCGGCCTTCGCCGGATAAAGTCGGCTGACATTTTTCAGCTTGATCACTTCACTCTCCCCTCAAGATCATAGCTGGCTGGACCCGCCGCAGCAAAGAAATCGGCACCACCGCCGCGATCAGTGCTACCAGGACGCTGCCTAGCAGCACGATCGGCAAAACGCTAAAGCGCGGGACCACAGGCGCATGAAAGTTTACCCGGCCAATCCAGGTGGCAACGCCGACTCCAATAACGAAGCCGAGCACTGCTCCGATCACGCCTAGCAGTGCGGCTTCGGCGGCAAAGAAACCGGCAATCAGTCGCTCGGACGCACCCAACGCCTTCATGATCGCAAAATCGCGGCGCCGATCCAGCACCCAGCCAATCAGTGTCGAGATGACGCAAAGCGCGGCTGTCAAGATGATGAGAACGGCGGCGGCCAGTAACGTCGACCGAGTTTTGCCGAGAACACGAGCTTCACCTTCCATGATCTGCCGGACAGGGCGGACTTCGGCGTTGGGAAGAGCTTGCGCCAGTCTTGCCATCAGAGCGCCGACCTCTTCTGGCGACCCAGATGCGGCGATCTCGATGGTGGAAGGCTCCACGCCAGTCCACGCCTCGAAATCACCGAGCGAAAGATAAACCCGGCTGTCTTCAGCCGCCCCAGTCTGCAAGGCTCCTGCTGGACTCAAGTGAATGGCGCGTCCGTGGAAGTTGAGATCGAAGGGTTTGCCTTGCGAACTGACCCCGGCCATGGCTCGTACTCCGACCAGCGCCTCGTGCGGCGCACCCGGCCAGGAAGTCACTGACCACCAGCGATTGAGCTGACGCGCCTGCTCGAGAGCGGTTCCGGCAACAACCACTGATTGTCCATCTGCAGTGCGAGCCACAGCGTAAGCAAACGGAACCGCTAGGCCGTGTCCGGAAAGCGCAGTTTGGACGGTGTGCAAAGTATCGGGTGGCAGAGCTTGGCCCTCTTTTGCAACTACTACTACATTGGCCCCGTAATTGCGGAACTCCTTGCGTAGCTTGGCTTGTACATCCACGTACAGATTGAGCATGGTGGTCGCGACGGCAGCAGCCACGAGCATCGCCAGCAAAGCGGCGGCGCGTCCACGGCGCAGCACCGCGGCACGTACCAGCATGCGCAGGAACATCGAGCTATGAGGCGCGGCCGAGCGACGGCCGACGAGGCCCTGACCCACAGCTGTCGGCAGGTGTGAACTCATGCTTCACCTCGCAGCGCGTACACCGGATCAAATTTCACCGCCCGCCGAATAGCAGCCGCGCTTCCGGCAAACGTTACCACGACCGCGATCGCCAAAATCAATGGCAAAAGAACGGGCTGAACCGTAATTTGAGAATCAAAGATGGACTGGCCGATCTGTCGCGCCAGCAGCGTGCCGCCGGCAAAGCCCACAGCGCCTCCAATCAGGGCCAGCAGCGTGGCTTCCGTGAAGAACAGCGCGGCTACCGAAAGATTGCCCGCACCCAGTGCCTTCATCAAGCCAACTTCGCTTCGCCGCTCAAATATGGTGGTCGCCATCGCCGCAGAAACGGCCAACGCCGACGCTAACAGCGCCGCCACCGTCACCAGTAGCATTAGACCCTCGATTCGCGAGAGCACCGTGCCTTCGTTCTGCGCAACCTGACGAATCTGCTCGGCATGCGAGTGCGGAATCGCCTGCTGCAGTTGATAGGCGATCGACTGCGCGTAGGGAGAACAGTACCAGCGATCGTAGGTCGTGCCTGACATCGTTTTCGGATCGCGGCGTGCAAACGCGTCTTCTGGCTTCGTCAGAGCGCTGACGTAAACTCGGCGAACCGCCCCAGGTTTGTCCAGAATCTGCTGCGCTAGGGCAAGTGGTGCGACAATCTGGCCGTCTTCGCCGCCGCCGGTCGAGAGAATGCCAGAGATTCGATGCGGCTGCCCGGAGACTTGGATCTGATCTCCGATATGGCTGCCAAGCTTCGTGGCGAGTTTCTCACCTAAAAGCACACTCTGCGAATTATCGTCAGGCCAGGCGCCTCGCACCTTCCACCAGGGATGAGTGCCGCGCACGCCAGCAACAAAGCTCTGTCCGCCGAAAGTCAGCGTCTTGGAGAAATAGGTGCCGAGCAACGTGACGTTTGTTGATTCGTCACCCGTTACGCTCACATTCGCCGGCAGCATGGGAGCGAATCCCAATATATTGTTTCGCCAGTACATGCCTTTGATTTTCGGCAGATCAGTTTCGTTGAGGTAGGTGCCATCGCTGGGCGGCTTAAGATTAACCCCGCCGATTTCCACGTCCAAAGTATCTTCTTGTGGAGTGACGATAAGATTAGCGCCGTAACTGCGCAGCTCGCGACTAATCTTGTCACCGATGTCGGTGGCAACGGCGATCATGGCAGTTGCTACTGCCACGCCCAGTGTCACGGCGACACCTGCCAACAACTTGCGCCGCTTCTGCCGCCGGAACGATTCGTAGACCAGCCGCAGAAACATGTGCTATTGCTGGAACATGCGGGTCCCGGCCGCGATGTCCGCCTCCTTGATGATCACGGCCTCGGCGGTTTGTTCAGCTTTGAGTGGGATAGGATTGCAACCACCGGACGTCCCCACGGACTGCGGATTGATAGGTGCAGCGCAATTCTTGCAGACTACGCCATTGGGTCCTTTGTAGAAGCCCACGGCGCCACAGATTTGGCAAGCGTCGAACACAGTGGCTACTTTACCGTCCGGTTTTCGGTAGAGCCAGAAGCGGATTTCCGTGCTGTTTTCCTGCGCCGCAAAGCGATGCAGATCGCCGTCCGCGACTTGAGCAAGAGGAATACTCACTTGACCGTTTACAAATATGACCTGCGTAGCCGGTGAAGCGCTCACGGACTTGGTGTAGATGAACTCGGCGGTCATCAGAACGATAAAGACGAAAGAGCTCGCATAGACCGAAGCCATCCACAGACGTTCTCGGCGAGCGCTCCATACCTCCTTGCGCCGTTCCGCCGGAGAAGACGGAAGGGAACCCGGTTCTCGCCGCTTGATTTCGAACAGCACCATGAATGCCGCGAGTGCAAATATCGTCACAAAAAAGAACAGATCATTGCGCACGATGGGGCCGATGATCGCCATCTCTCGCTTGGAAGAGGGCAGCACTCCGTTTTCCGAGAGCTCATGCAAACCGGAGATGATCAGTTGCGCCGCCACAAAAAACAGAATAACGGTCGTGATCCGGAAGAATTTCTGCAGGTTAATGCGCACGCTTCCTTTGACGAACATCACGCCGAACACGATGGCGACGACCACTCCCAGCAAGGTCCCCAGGAAGCTGAGCAGTTCAGTGGAGTTCAGCGAGACCGCGCCGAGGAGCAGAACGGTTTCCACGCCCTCGCGCAAGACCAGCAGAAAGACGAATAGGAAGAGACCGAACCATGCATCCTCACCCGCCAGCAGGCCGACTTTGCCTTCGATGTGGCCTTTCAGCTTGCGGCCCGTCTTCATCATGAAGATGATCATGGTGATGACGAAGAAAGCCGCGGCCAGCATGATCCAGCCCTCGAAAATATCCTGATTCCATTGGGTGCGGGAGAGAATGACGGCGATAGCGATACTGCCGACGAAGGCCGAAACCAGCGCGGCATAGACGGGTTTGCGCAGCCCCGGCCGCCCAATTTTTGCCAGGTAAGCGAGTGTAATGCCGACGATGAGCGCGGCTTCGACGCCCTCACGCAGGGTGACGATGAATGCCTGAAGCATCTAGAGTGCAGCCTCTATGATTTTGAAAATGAATTTCAATTTCAACTATATAGGATAGTCGCCAGGTCGTGGGGGCGTCAACGCAGGAGAGTTCCAATGGGGGCAATTTGGATCATACTGCGCAATTTTCAGTCCTAAATGCTTGTGTGTGCAGGGAGGGGGACGGGGTTTCCGACGACGCCCGCCGACTACATTCCGAGCAGTGAGCGTAAGGCGATTTTTCAGCAACAATCAACCGAGTTGAGGATCGGGACTTTGCATCAGGTGTCTGCACTCACTGAGAATTAGTGAGCCTAACTGGCACCATCGCCTACGCTCCGCCGTATCCGGGCACCCCTGCGCTTTCTAAATTTACAGCCGCTTCAGAAAATGCTTGGCTTCATCCAAGTGTGGAAACAGCCTTTCCTCCGCCTGAAACTCCGCAGAATGTACGCAACGTCTGCTGCCGCGCAGTTTTACAGGATGCTTTAGGTGCAACATCTCGTGATACAGAATGTACTCGACAGCGTAGCGCGGCACCCGCGGATGATCGAAAATCCGGCTTACCACAATCGCATTATGGGCCGGGTCATAGTGGCCGAGACGGTTCCGGGCATCGTCACGGCTCCAAGTCATCCGCGGGCGCGCGAGCAGGCTGTGAAAGAAGCGAGTGTTCAGATCATCAAAAACAGACTCCAGGTTGTATGCATGACCTTGCGCGGATTCGATCCGCTTGCGTCCTCGTATCCGGCGAAGCAGATGCGCTTTGGCGCTGATGTCATGACTGGAAACATACCGACGATAACGGCTGGCATGCTCTCGGGCGATAGGCCGCCGGTAAATCTTCGCTAGAAGAATGTGCGCCAGGGCCCGCAAGACCGGTTGTGGCGCACCTTCCAGTAGGTCCGAGACACGAACCAACACCTTCCCCTCGCGCAAGCGAATCGTATTGTTGATATTGGCGAAGGCAAAGAATTCAACTGTCAACTCGGGCATCGGCGCACGCGGGCGCAGTTCACGATAGGTTTCCTGGAAGATGTGGAGAAGCCCGTTCTGGCGGGAGCCGGACATCTCGGGCTCGATGGTCGTGCGGCTCGACGGAAAGATTGTCATCGCGTTGGTGGGCGCTGTGTATGTCTTGGGATTGACTGCTTCTCAAGCGCAAGATCTGCTAACGGAAAGACTCAAACTCTTCGTCTCTTCGCCACGGGTCACGGTGGACGTTCTGGGCAAACCGGAGCCGGTGACCGGCCCCGGTCGTCCCGAACAGGAGTGGCGATTACCGGATATCTGGCCGATTGCCTGAGAATACTCTGCGTCCCGATCTGTCCTCTAAGATTTCTCCTTCTTTTTGCGCTTGGCCGCTTCTTCTTGTTCGGTCAGTAATTGGCGATGATCAGCCACGCTGGCGTCGACGGTTTCGAGCGTGTTAGTTAGCAGGAATTCATACTTCTTGAGCTCATTTTGATCTACGCTGGCGGCGTCCTTCAAGGCCCGAAGCTTGGACTGGAATTCAGTATCGGCCTCAATAATCGCTTTCAACGCCTTCCGAATGTCGGCCTTCCGATCAACGAAAGTGTCGATGTTGTCGTTCAACTCATCGTAGATATCCAGGAAATCCTGCAGGCGGTTCCGGGTTTCTTGTCCCCGGTCGGTGACCTTGGGATCGGATCGCACCTTTGCCAACATATCCAGACGGGCGCGAGCAAATGTGACGTAGAGCTTGAGGCGCTCATCGCCCTCTTGAGCAGTATCGCGCAACTGATCGATCTCCACCGGAGTAAGTGGGTCACGCCGTCGCTGTGCTCCTGCCACCGCGGACAACAACAGCAACGGGACCAGACACAGCAGAATCCGCGACCAGGGACGCATTATTTGTTGTCCTTCTTTCCGAACATGTGCGAAAGCAGTTCCGTCCGCATCTGTTCCAGGCGATCGGCCGCAGCGCCTACTGGTGCCTGATCCTCAAAAGCCAGATTGCGCTTGATATCGCGCAGTCTCGCGGCCATTTTTCGCATGGCAATTTCGGTGTCCTTGAGTTTCCTTCCGGTGCGGATGGACGCGTCACGGGCCCTGTCCGAATACGTAACCACCTGCTCAACCGCGACCCGGGCCTCTTCCGGCTTACCTGCCTGATAAAACTGCCCAGCAGAGTCCACCTCCCGCTGGGCAATTTCGATGCAGAGAGCGGGGCGATCTTCGATGCGCGCGGATTCCGCCCGGGCTATCAGTTGCGCAAGACTTTCGTTCTTGCGAGCGGGTGCAGCCGTCGCTGCGGCCAGAAGAATCACGAGCGCTATGGATCCAATTCGCATGGTTATTTTTTTGACTCAATTGTGATCAAACGATGACGCGCCTGCCATTCTTGATCGGGAAACTTTCCATCGGCAACTTCGAGAAAACGATGATAATTCGCCGCTGCCGGTTTGTAGAGACGCAAGTGGTCGTACGCAGTAGCCCGTAAAAAGTAGGTGACCGGGACCTCTGGCACAAGCTTGGCACGCGCGTCCAGCACCTTGATGGTGAGTTCGTAGTTCTTGTTTTCGTCGGCCGCGAAGGCCAGGTCGCCGTAGGCTGCGTCCAAGTTGGGTTTCAGGTTGATCGCAGCCAGTAGTTCGTGCTGGGCCTGCGGAAACTTCTTTTGTTTCAGCAGGAGCTGACCCAGGCCAAGATGGAGCTCTGCGTCATTGGGTCGCGTGGACAGCAGTGATCGGTATTGGGCCTCCGCTTGATCGTATTTTCCGCCGCTAGCGTAAACTTCCGCCAAATCGCGTTGAACCTCACCATCGCCGGGAGCCAGCTTCAAAGCGGATTGCAGTTCAACGATAGCGTTATCGTTCTGTCCATCGGCGGCCAACATGCGTCCAAGCTGCAGGTGTGCGTTGGCATCATCGGGATGCAGCGTAACCAGCTTGCGCAGCACGGCCTCGGCTTCGGTGAAACGATGGCCACGCATGTAAATGTTGGCCAGTCCTGTGAGCGCATCAGTTGAGGATGGATCAAGACCGAGAGCTTGCTTATATTCCAGTTCGGCGTCGGCAAAGCGGTTTTGCTTTTCGAGCAGCAAACCTAAAGAAAGGTGTGGCTCGGGATCCTTGGGCTGGAGGGTTGCGGCCTGCTGGTAAGCTTCGACTGCCTCGTCGGGCTTGCTGGCCTCAAGCAAGTGCGCCAATGACAACCAGGCGCGCGCTCGGCCTTCCGAGACATGCGAAGTCGGTTTCAGTGCGGTGGCGGCGCGAAGAAACTGCTCCCCGTCGGGCTGGCCGGTTTTGGCCAGAGTGAGGCCGAGGTTGAGGTTGGATTCGAAAACATCCGGCTTGGCGGCAACCGACTTGCGATAGGCGGCGATGGAATCACTCGTCCGGCCCAATGCGTTGTAGACGAAGCCCAGATCAAACCAGGCCTGGAAGTTGGCAGGGTTGGCGGCGACAACCTTATTGAGCAGTGGCTCTGCGGTTGCGTAGTCTTTCTTCTCGATGGCGGCTTCCGCCTGGATCAGTTCCGGAGGGAAAGATGGATCTGCCTCGGCTACCTTGTGATGACGAATAGCTATGCCAGTGTTTTGGCAAAATGCGAGGTTGGACAAAATCGTGGGTGCCAACACCAGAGTTGTCAGAATACGGACAGCTGCACCCGCAACCCGGGAAAGCCTGAGCGCCCTTCCGGCAAGGGTGAGGCCGCGTCTTTCCGCCATCTTGCGAGCGAATCCTACCCTGGAGACGTTAGTTACGGCCATGGGAACGCGATCCGTTTCCATTCAAGATGCGCCAAGCGCAACATCAATAGTTTAGACGGCGTGCGGCGATTTGCGATGGATCACTGCAAAGTACGATGCATCAACGGCCTGCACGGGTTGGCATAGTAGCACGTCGCAAGTGGCAGGGATTGCCGGTAGGCACAAAATTGGGCACGCAAAAACGCCATTGAAAGCGCGCCGCGCCGACGGGCTCACGCCGACACGATACTGCGTGACCGACCTTGACATTAGGGAGTGCGTGGCTGCACAGGAGCGGGGAAAACAACTTTCAAGGTAGGAGGTTCTGTCTTTCTAGCCAGGCTAATCACAAAAGAAACCAGCGACACCACTAAACCAAGTGCGGAAACCATAAGGGCAATTCTAGAGACCGTATACGCCCCCTTAAGGGCGTTCCAGCCTGCGGCGGTCAATCTGTAGTATGGCGGCTTTGGAAAATCATCGAAGGATTGGCCGGGCGCAAGAAGCGGTTGGGCGATAGGGAATCCCTTGTAGGATTGATTGCCCCTGTCCAATTCTTCTATCCATCCTCGCAGCAGACACGTGTTAAGGGGATAGCGATTTTCCTGAACGTCTTCGGGGGCGTCTAAATACCAAATCGGGTCACCGCCTTCGGGATTTGCAACAAACCCGTGGACCTGTTGACGGGAGAGCACTCGCAAAATGCGAAAGACTTCATGTTCGCTCCACACACGAAGCCAGAAATGGACCTCAGGCCAAAGCGGCGATACAACCAATAGGCAATCTTGTTGAGTGGAGTGCGGTAGGCAGGTATGTGTGGCTTATCTGGCCAGTACGAGGGCATGTTGAGCCAGATTGTACTCGGCTCGCGGCTGTGTGTCGTGCATGGCCTGATTATGAGACACCGAAGTAACTGCGGCGGGGGTTTGCTGCTTGCACCTGCACATGCAGCGCTGACACACTGCGGCCCATGTCTGACGAATGCAAAGCGGAATTACTTCCTGATGGGCGCGTAGTGCTATACGGCCTTAGCGCAGAAGCCATAATCACAACCCGCGAACGGGCGCTGGCCTTTTGCAATTACATAGAGCGCGAAGGGTCCCGGTGGCTCAAGCGGATAGAACGCGCAGCAAAGGCGGGACAGTAGTCAGCGTAGCCAAAAAAGGCCATCACGATCCAGGCTCACAATTCGGCATGTATGACGATTTGACTGTGCTTCTGAATCCTTGCCCTTAATTCTTTTTTTACAAGTCTCGTCGGCAATACGTAACCAGCATTCTTACTCGGGAGTTCATCACACCAGATCTCCGAGTGAGCATAATTGTTTCGTAATGGCACATGTTTGGGAAAGAAAGCAAATCGTCTGCGCGTTTGGGAACAGGTCGCGTCTTTCGGCAAACACTCTACCGGAAAGCCGAACACACCCCAGCCGTCCAGCCTTTCTGTGTTGGTCCACAGCGCGTCTTCGGGCCTGCTGAATAAACTTCTATTTACGGATTGGCCGGTGTTCGCGCTCTTATCAGGGAAGTTAAGAGCAGAAGGTAGTATCAACCCGTTTTTTGTATCGTCGCGTCAGTATCGCCGATAGAGCTGCTCGTCATCCCGAAAGGTATCTACACGGGAGCGTGCCCTTCGATACATCCGGAACGGCCTAAGCGGAAAGATACTTCGAAACAATCTGAATAGTCGCATCAGTGGCGACAGGAGTAGGCTGAATCTCCCAGGCTTTTGGTTCTTCATGTGAGCTATAACGAACAGCCAAGACGTGGCCCGTGTTGAAACACTCGATATCGGCATACTTCTTGTTTCGCATGAAACAGACAGCAATGCCGCCATCGGGAGAAGGAGCAAGTGCGTCAGGTACCAAGCCAGCGCTGATGAAAGCCTTCGCAATATCACCAGCCATGGAAACAGCTCTTTGTGAAGGTCTTTGGCTTCCATAGCTGTCCCAATTCATCGGTAGTGACGACAGCTGTTCCAACGTGATGTCGATTTCGATTTCAGCGATTTTCTTTCTGACGTACTCACTGCCTTCGCGCGAAGTAGCCATCTCGCTCTCGGTAGCCCGGTATCGCTCACGAATACCCGAATCTGCGAGCTCGGCGTAAGAAGGTCTGTATCGGATCTGCGCGTGCAGCGAAGGTGAATATATCAAGCGAAAAGCTCCCTAGCAGGCTGCTGAAAAACTACTCCTAATCCACAGCCGAACTATGGTACGAGAAGGCATGCGAGGAGACGATCAGCAGCAGAATCATATGTTCAGTTACTTGTCGCCCGAGATGCGCGTTCGCCAAGATCATCCGCTGCGCGCTATCCGAGCGATGGTGGACGAAGTCCTCACTCAACTCTCGCGGCGGTTCGACACAATGTACGCCCGCGTGGGCCGTCCGTCGATTGCGCCCGAGAAATTGTTGCGAGCGCAGTTGCTGCAAATGTTGTACTCGATCCGCAGCGAGCGCTTGCTGATGGAAGAGATGGACTACAACCTGTTGTTCCGTTGGTTTGTGGGGCTGAACGCGGATGATGACGTATGGGACGCGACGGTGTTCACCAAGAATCGCGACCGCTTGCTGGAGGCCGACATCGCGAAAGAGTTTCTGGCGCGGGTGGTGGAGCAAGCGCGGGCGAAAGGTCTGACGTCGGATGAGCATTTCACAGTCGACGGCACGCTGCTGGAAGCGTGGGCGAGCGCCAAGAGTTTTCAGCCCAAGGATGGGAAACCGTCGCCGCCGGACGATCCGGGCAATCCCACGGTGAACTTTCGTGGCGAGCGGCGATCGAACGAGACGCATGAGTCGAAAACTGATCCCGAGGCACAGCAGGCGCGCAAGAGTGAGGGGAAAGAGTCCAAGTTGAGTTACAGCGGGAACCTGTTGGTGGAGAACCGCAACGGACTGATCGTGGACGCGGAAGTCTTCCAGGCCAACGGAACGGCGGAACGCGACGCGGCCCTGGTGATGCTGGAGCAGATTCCGGGAACGAAGCCTGTGACGGTGGGCGGCGACAAAGGGTTTGACACGCGCGGGTTTGTGGCCGAGTGCCGGAATCTGCGGGTGACGCCCCACGTCGCGCAGAACCACGCCCGACCGGGCGGAAGCGCGATTGATGGCCGCACCGCGCGCCACCCTGGATATGCGCTCAGCCAAAGAAAGAGGAAGCGGATCGAAGAATGCTTTGGCTGGTTGAAGACGATTGCGCTGATGCGGAAAGTGCGCCATCGTGGGGTCTGCAAAGTGGACTGGATCTTTACCTTCGCTTGCGCGGCCTACAATCTGGTGCGCATGCGAAACTTGGTGGTGGCTGCAGTTCCGGCGTTGTAAGTCAGAGTCGACGTGTGTCTCGCGCAGCATCGAGTTAGAAGCAGCAGTCGAAAAAACACCGGAAATCGAACCCATCGACATCATCAACGATGAGCAATAAAAAGAAAAACCCGCTGCACCTCAATTTTTCAGCAGCCTGCTAGCAGTCTGGGTTATTGACGCTTCGAAGTACTTGTTTTTACGTCCGCGAAACTCTTCAAGAATATCCCAAATATCGGAGAACGCACATCGATCGAGGCATTTTCTCGAAAGAGGTCAATATCGAGGATCACACCAAGGTAATCGCCCTGTGCCGGTAATAGAGCTTCGGTTAAGATCAGTTTTGCGGATAAATCCTTCTGAGGCATCACTAAGCGGAGGAAAAACTGCTCCAGATCGACATCTTCCTCAAGACCGGTTTCGGGAAATGTGCGCAGATAATCCTCAAAGCGCAGCTCGCCTCCCTTCAGCGGTAGATTGATCTGATTGATGTAGCGGACGGCCACCCTGACGACTATTCTCGGTTGCAGTACCTCGACAAAAACGAGCCATAGCCGCTTAGCCTCGTCGACCAAATGTCGCCAATCTTGGTATGGAGCAAGACGACTGAATGTGAACCCGTCTAGGCGTGCCTGAACCGCTTGTCGTCGGTCTGCAGAGTGAAAGATATAACCCATCGTCGTACGACTTGATTGAGCCTGTGGCTCGTCTCCGACCAGAGTGAACTGACCTTGCAGGAGGTCTCGCGGACCTGAATGAGGATATTCGGCGCTGATTTTGTCTCCGAAACTCTTCAGTTTGTCGAGCGAGATTCCGGGATCATATGTGACGCGCAAATCGATAAGAGCCTCCGTAATCGGGGCATTGGGATAATGTCGAAAGTTTGGCATCCGAGATGTGGAATTATACCCGCCCCGCGCAGAAACAGAGCAGCACAGGTAGAACTGTGGCTCTGCGGTCGGAATCGGTTTACTTTAGGTCTCGAAGAATATCTTGTGCTTCAGACTTTCTGGGCCTTCTACATGCGCCACGTGACGATCCGCGATTTATCTGTGTAGCGCACAGCGTTCTAGTTAGGACTCAGCATGCAACGCCCCGGATGGGACCCTCGCTAGGAGATCACGCCTTTTCTGAATGCCATGGCGATCAAGTTCACGCGATTCGGCGCCCCGTTCCTGCGGCATAGTATGTGGATGATGTTTTTGATCACCTGCTCGGTCGTACCAACGTCTGCGGCAATTTCTTTGTAAGAGCGGCCGTCAGCAACCTGTTTGAGGATGTTAGCTTTTTCTGGCGACACCGAGAGGCCTCCCAAAGAGAAATGAGGTTCGACTCGGCAAGTGTGCCACAAGAGGTGCACAAAAACCATTGGGCATGCGACAGCGTGCGGTGATGGGCCGCGTAAAGTTGGAATGGTGAGAAGCAACTGGGCCACCGAAACTCTCAGCCGACTGCGTAGCCGCAGAGTTTTGAGGGGGCCCAAGTCGAGTTATTGTTGCGTTATGCGAGTGCCTTGCGAAGCCGCCGCCTGCCAGCGCCCCTGGCGCTTCACATAGACATCAGTCCAGGTGTAATGCCCGCTGGTGTCGTGGCCTTTGTACGAGCTCTTTTCGTCGTCACTACCGGTCACTACGGCCGTATCTCCAAAGACGCGCACCTTCATGTCAGCAAGTGTTTGCGATTCAAGCTTGTAGTCCCCCGATTTAAGATCTGCGAGAGTTTCGGCCTTCGTTGAGACACCAGTTGGACCTTGGGCTACCCAGTCGTCAGCGAGGATTTTGTCTAGGGCTACAGTGTCCTTCTTGAGAGCGGCCTCAGTCCAGTCGCGCTCCATTTGTATCAAAGCTTGCTCAATGCCGGCTCCGCTTTTTGTTTTTTCTTGCTTGTCGGCCATCTGGCCGAGTGCAAGCGATGTAGCTACTGTAACGAGTACAGCAACTGCCAAAATGCATTTCATTTGGATGGTTGTCCTCCTCAAATTCTTGTAGTCTCACTCACCGAAATGGGATTCTTCCATAAAACAATGTAGCAACTGCCCGCACACGAGGTTAATTCCGATCAAAAAGTGAATCAGATTCTTTTTCTTTTTTTCTTTTCTAGAAAGATGTCCCACCATGCCCTGGCCGGCCAAAGCATTCAGGTGATCTGGCGAACAGAGCAGAGGTGGACGCGGAAGTCTGCTCTAAGAATGCGCGGCTGTCAACTTAGCTCTAGAATCGGCTCCAAAATGCTCCTAGGCGGCGTAGATACCACCAACTCCGCGCGGCTTTCATTGACTTGCCCTTGTATCGCGCCTAACATACCTCGACTCCATGATTGGCCAAACAATCTCGCATTACCGCATTGTCGAGAAGCTGGGCGGCGGCGGGATGGGTGTGGTCTATAAGGCCGAGGATGTGAAGTTGCACCGCTTTGTAGCGCTGAAGTTCCTGCCGGACGAGGTAGCCAAGGACTCCCAAGCTCTGGCCCGTTTCCAGCGTGAAGCGCAGGCGGCATCTGCTCTCAACCATCCGAATATCTGCACCATCTACGAGATTGATGAACAGAATGGCCAAGCCTTCATCGCGATGGAATTTCTGGATGGGGTGACACTGAAGCACATGATCACCGGCCGTCCGCTGGAGAATGAGACATTCCTGTCGCTGGCCATCGAGATTGCCGACGCACTCGACGCCGCGCACGCGGAAGGCATTGTTCACCGTGACATTAAGCCGGCGAATATCTTCGTCACCAAGCGCGGGCACGCGAAGATCCTCGATTTCGGGTTGGCCAAACTTACTCCGGTGGCTGGCAGGGTGTCCGAGATGGCGGGAGCCATGACCGAAGCAACCGCAGCCGTCAGCCTGGAGTACCTGACCAGTCCGGGGACCGCGATCGGAACCGTGGCCTACATGTCCCCCGAGCAGGCCAAAGGGAAAGAACTAGACCCCCGCACTGATCTGTTCTCGTTTGGCGCCGTACTGTACGAGATGGCCACCGGGACGGTGCCTTTTCGTGGTGATACCTCAGCAACCATTTTCGATGCGATTCTGAATCGTGCACCATTGCCTGCCCTACGCCTGAATCCGGACTTGCCTCCAAAGCTGGAAGACATCATTAACAAAGCTCTGGAGAAAGACCGCAACCTCCGCTATCAGCACGCTTCCGACATGCGGACAGACCTTCAGCGATTGAAGAGAGACACGGATTCCAGCCGCCAAGTGGTCGCGGCGGCCGAACCCGTGTCTCCGGTTGCGCCCTCAGGTACGGTTCCCACCGCGCGTGAATCTGGATCTAGCCAGCGGCTCGCAGTTCCGGCCGAGCCCACCCCGGAAATCCCTCGCGAGAGTGTCGCTCAACCAGCGCAGCCCCAATTGACGAAGAGCGAACCTTCACCAGTTGCCGCCAAACTCCCTTGGAAAATCCTTATCCCCGCCGTCGCAATACTCGTCATTCTCATCGTCGGCGGCCTGTTTTACCGCTCCCGCAAAACGCAAGCGCTCACTGAAAAAGACACCATCGTCGTCTCCGACTTCACCAACACCACCGGCGAGACCGTCTTTGACGACACGCTCAAGCAGGCCCTCACCACGCAACTTGAGCAGTCGCCCTTTCTCAATATCCTCCCCGATCAGAAGGTGCGAGAAGCCCTGCGGCTGATGGGCCGTTCTCCCAGCGAGCGGCTCACGCAAGACGTCGCCCGCGAAGTCTGCCAGCGCGCCCAGTGCAAGGCCATGCTGGCCGGATCAATCTCCAGCCTGGGCAGCCGTTACGTACTCGGCCTCAAAGCGGTGAATTGCAACAGCAGCGACTCCCTGGGCAGCCAGCAAACTGAAGCCGACAGCCGCGAACACGTTCTGCAGGCGCTGGGCAAAGCGGCCACCGCCGTGCGCGAAAATCTGGGCGAATCGCTGGCCTCCATTCAAAAATTTGACACTCCCGTCGAGCAGGTCACCACACCCTCCCTCGAAGCGCTCAAAGCCTACAGCTTGGGCATGAAAACCCGCGCCGAGAAGGGCGATGCCGAGGCTCTTCCCCTCTTGCGCCACGCCGTTGAACTCGACCCAAATTTCGCCATGGCTCACGCCCGCGTGGGAATCATCTATTCCAACCTAGGAGAAAGCGATCAGGCCGCGAACTACACCACCAAGGCCTATGAGCTGCGCGAGCGGGTCAGCGAGCGGGAGAAGTTCTACATTGCGTCCCACTATCACCAGGTGGTCACGGGAGATACCGAGCAGGTAATCCAGGTTCTTGAGTTGTGGAAGCAGACTTATCCCCGCGACTATCTGCCTTATTCCCTGCTGGCCTTCGAGCACGACAATAATATGGGCCAGCATGACAAGGCTTTGGCCGAAAATCAGGAGACCTTGCGGCTCGAGCCCAACAACGTACTCAGTTACGAGAACTTGGGCTTTAATTACCTCACTCTGAATCGCTTTGACGAGGCCAAGGCAGTCGCCGAGCAGGCGCAGGCCCGCCAGTTGGATGAGCCGTTCATGCACATCTTGCTCGCCGATCTGGCATTCCTTCGCGGCGATTCAGCAGAAATGGACCGTCAGTTCGCCGTGGTAGCGAGCCAACCCGCGACCGAGAACCAGAGCTTTGCCTTCCAGGCCGATGTCCAGGCTTCCGCCGGACGCTTATCCAAAACGCGAGAATTGTTCCAACGCGCGGTGGAATCCGCCCGGCGCAACAGTTTGAAGGAGCAGACTGCCAATTGGCAGGCAGCGGGAGCGCTGTTGGAGGCATATTTTGGAAATCGGGATCGTGCCAGGCAAGAGGCTGCTGCCGCGTTGGCCATCACCTCCACTCGAAACGTGCAACCGCAGGCGGCTCTCGCCTTCGCCTGGGCCGGCGACGCCGCCCGCGCCCAGGCCGTCGTCGCCGATCTCGCCAAGCGCTATCCGAAGAATATTCTCATCAGCTCCTATTTCGTGCCCACAATCCGCGCAGTCGTCGAACTGAATCGCGGCAATGCCTCCGCCGCCCTCGATCTCCTCAAGGAGACCATTCCCTACGAGGCCCAATACTGCATGGACGCTGCCTACGCGCGCGGCCAGGCTTATCTCGCGAGTCGTCAAGGCACAGCAGCCGCAGCCGAGTTTCAGAAAATGCTCGACCACCGCGGCCTGATGAACCTCTGTCCGCAGATGACATTGGCCCATCTCGGCCTGGCCGGCGCCCGCGCCTTGACCGGCGACACTGCCGGCTCACGCACCGCGTATCAGGATTTCTTCGGCCTTTGGAAAGACGCCGACCCAGACATTCCCATCCTGAAAGTAGCAAAGGCGGAGTACGCGAAGCTGCAGTAGCTAGCCAGAAGTTGCTCGTTGATTTTCGATGGAAAAAAGCGGATGATGCCTGCGCTTGGGGGGTGAGGCATGCGGCGTTCTGCTACGATTTTGATTCTGCTAGGACTAAATCATGTGCGCGCAGTCCTTCGCACAGTCTGATCAATGCTTGATCGTGAAACAGAATAAAGGGCATAGAGTCCGCAATGTGTTCCTGTTCGGAGCATATGGTCTTTTCAGTAAAGGTGAGCGTTTCGAGTACGTTGAATCATTCAACTTCGACCACTGGCAGATGAAGTACAAGGGTGAAGAACTGCAGCACTTGCAAAAGACTTCCGGTCTGCATATCGTCGTTGTCTCGGAGGGGTCAGCGGATAAGATTCAGACCGCGCGCGCATCCTGCCATGAACTCATGAATGATTCACAGAAGATTGCCGATAGCGACAAGCCAGGAGACTCGAAACCGATTGCGAAAAAGAAGACATGCAACAGCGACCATCCTATGGACTGCTGGTGGAATCCTACCCCCGCGAAAAAATAGAGCCGTTCTTGTTCGCAGTCAAGAAAACAACTCCTCCCATCGGAAGGATGAGAGGAGTTCTTTTAGTTCCCGGTGAGTCCCACGAAGTACGGGAGCGGTGCGCGGTACAGGTCACCGGCCTGGCATTCGCGGTACTCGTCACCGTGGCGGACAAACATCCTGTCAGCCATCGTGACAAACTTGGGCAATCCGCTCAGAACACCCAGCGGAATTTCAATCTCTTCCCACGGTTTGCCCTGGCGGTCGAAGAGTTTTACTTTCCGTTTCGTTGCGAGGAACTTCTTTGCAGTCTCCATGAAATTCTCCTTTGACTAGCTGTGCATCTGCAGTAGCACGATCGGAAAATCCGAAGCGCCAGCATCTGCCGAGATCAATTTGCCGTCCGCTCGCAGCCACGCTTGCCAGCCGAATTGATGATTCGGCATATAAGTTTCGTCGTAGCGAAAGAGCGTGAAGCTGTCAGCAACCTCGCGGATGTGGAAGCGGGAGAGATCGCCGAAGGCCATCACCGGGTTGCCAGCGCCGATCGCCGGGAAGGTTGGCGACAAATAGACGCGCTGCTTCAGCAACAGCGGGTATCCTTGCTCGTCAAATTCTTTTCGGAACACGCGCAGGCCATTGGCGCCGAACTCCAGTGCGTAGACGCTTTCGAGCGTTGACGCGGCCATCAGCCAACCGGACGTGGGTCGATATGCATATTCGGCATTCGAAACCGTCGTCTGCAAGCTCAGGATCTCGTCCGGAATGATTGCACTGGACGACGCCGTGGTGACGCCGACGTGCGCATTGCCCAGTAGAGTGTTTGTGAAGGTTTGGCCTAGGCCGAGCTTGATGCGAATGGTGAAAATATCCCGCAGTACATCGACAATGGTTCCGACGCCGCAGTCTTGGGCCAGTTGAACCGAGGTCAAGATCTGGTCGGAGGACCAGGTCGGACAGTCGCTCCACTGCACATTTCCAAACGTTGGATTGTTTTGCTGGACCGCTACCGCTTCTGCGACTTGGCGGCCCACGTTAGATTCAAACGCCGTCGGCATGTTATTGAAGAGCGCTCACGAACGGGGAGACCAGCATGCCGCACGCGAGGCCTATAAGATGCTTGAGCCGTTTCTGTACCGCCCAGCGAAATCACCCGCGGAGGTCGCGGCGAATTGGCTGGCCGTGAATTACAGCAGCCCCGAAAAACCCTTGGCTGCGCTCATCACGAAGCTCCTGCTAGAGGTGCGGATCGTTTACTGGAATATAGGCAAGGGAAAGACTGTAGTCGTGACGCCAGGGATCTATTGCCCTGACTACAAGACTGCCATCACGGTCAAGGTGATCCTCGACACAGATTTCCGCGTCTGCCCGCGATGTCACTCACCTTTCGTAGCGAAGAGACCGAAACAGCAGTGTTGCTCAATTGAGTGTCGTGAGGCTCACCGCGTGGCGCGCTGGCGGGAGAAGCAGAGGAGAGGAGACTGAAACAATGGGCATCTACAAACGAGGCGAAAAGTACTGGTACAAGTTCATGTGGCAGGGCGAGCTCGTCCGGGAGTCCACAAAGCAGGGCAACGACAAGATTGCCCGCAATATGGAATCAGCGCACCGCACTGCGCTGGCCAAGGGCGTGGTTGGTATCCGAGAAAAGAAAGCGGCGCCGCAATTCAATGAGTTTGCGCAGCGCGTAGAAGACTGGGCCAAGGTTAACGTTAGCCCTGGCGGATTCTGCTGGTACCGGGCCGGCCTCCGTGCCCTCAAGGCCTACCGCCCCATTGCTGCCCTTCGGATCGATGAAATTACGGGCGAACACGCTTCCAGCTTCGCGGCACACGAATTGAACCGCGACCAGGAGACGAATGCCGCAAAAAACCGCCGAGGTATGTCCATTGGGTCGATCAATAGCGAACTGCGCGTGCTCAGGCGTGCCCTCCGTTTGGCTGCAGAATGGAGCCAGTTAGAGCGAGTTCCGAAGATCAAAATTGCTACCGAAAGAAAACCATCGTGATCGCGTAGTCACTCCAGAAGAGGAAGCCAGGTACCTAGCGGCCGCGCGTGAACCTCTGACGTCCGTGGCAACCGTACTGGTGGATTCTGGTTTGCGCCCCGATGAATGCTACCGCCTGCGCTGGGAAGAAATCAGTTGGGTGAATGGTCGCCGCGGTACTCTTCGCGTGCGGGAAGGCAAGACTAAGGCCGCTTGTCGAATCCTTCCGCTCACACCACGGGTGCGGACATTGCTCGAGGCCCGATGGGAGAGTTCAGGTCGACCGGCAGAGGGTTGGATCTGGCCTTCGAAAACTGCATCCGGTCACCTGGAAGGGGGAACACTGAAGAATCCGCACAGGCATGCCGTGAAGGGTTCCGGGGTGAAACGCTTCGTCCTCTACAGCCTCCGTCACACGTTTCTGACGCGCTTAGGGGCATCGGGCTGCGACGTCTGGACCCTCGCCCGGATCGCGGGGCACAGTGCAATTGCTATCTCGGCTCGTTATGTCCACCCCAATGATGACGGCGTGTTTGAGGCTATGGGGCAACTAGGTGGGCACAGTTCTGGGCACATCTCGGAAACCGGTGAAGAAACAACTGAAGGAACAGTTCAATTTAAGCGATTGTCAGCCTAAGGGTTATGTCTACTATCATTCACTGCGGCTGTTGCGTGTCCCGTTTCCATTCAAGATGCGCGCCAGAAACTTTCCAGTATATGAGTTCGGTAACTTCGCGATAACTTCCGGCGGGCCCGTTCCAACCACGTAGCCCCCGCGCTCGCCGCCCTCCGGACCGAGATCGATCACCCAGTCCGCAGTCTTGATCACTTCCAGATTGTGTTCAATGACTAAAACAGAGCCACCTGCATCAATTAGACGCCGGAAGGCCGAGAGTAGTTTGCTGACATCATCGAAATGCAGTCCGGTTGTAGGTTCATCAAAAATGTAGAGAATTCGATTGCGCCGCCGGCCGCCATCGTTTGCATGCGATGGCCGTCCAATCTCCCGCGCTGCTGGCTGCAGCCGTGCCGCCAGCTTCATGCGCTGCGCCTCGCCACCGGATAGAGTGGTGGCGGATTGGCCCAACCGCAGGTAACCCAGACCAACCTCCTCCAGCACGCGCAGTTTCTCGGTTACTTTCGGAGCGTTTGCGAAAAATTGCAGCGCCTCCTTCACCGTGAGATTCAGGACTTCGTGAATGTTCTTGCCGCGATAGCGCACATCCAGCACCTGCGGCTTGTAGCGCATGCCTTTGCACTCCTCGCAGATCAGCTCCACATCGGCGAGGAATTGCATCTCGACGGTGACCGTGCCATCGCCCTGGCAAGCCTCACAACGTCCTCCGGGAATGTTGAATGAGAAGTGTCCAGCGGTAAATCCCCGCTTCTGGGCTTCGGGGAGCGAGGCAAACAGGTCGCGAATTCCGTCGAAAGCTTTGATGTAGGTAACCGGATTAGATCGTGGGGTGCGACCGATCGGCGACTGGTCCACTAACACAACTTCATCGATGAATTCCGCGCCTTCCAACCGGGTCCAGGCCGGGGTGGGCAGGAGATCGCCGTTCGTTTGCTTTTTTGCCGCGCATAGCGCCCGGTAGAGGACATCGTGCAAGAGGGTCGACTTACCGGAGCCGGAAACGCCGGTGATGGCCACGATCATCCCCAGCGGAATACTGAGATCGACCTCTTTCAGATTGTGCGCCCGCGCCCCATAAATCTTTATTTGTTGCGGGCCGGGTTTGCGCCGGGCGTTCGGCAGGTGAATCCGAAGTTCGTCTGAGAGATAGCGTCCAGTGAGCGAGTTGGGTGCCTTCAGAATTTGATTGTAAGTTCCGGCTGCAATCAGCTTACCGCCGTTTTCTCCCGCGCCCGGTCCGAGATCGAGAATGCGGTCTGCTGCTCGCATGACATCGGGATCGTGCTCGACCACCAGGATGGTGTTTCCCAGATCGCGCAGATCGTGCAGGATCTTAATCAAGCAATGAGTGTCGCGGCTATGCAGGCCGATGGACGGTTCATCCAGCACATACAAAGTCCCAACCAGCCGTGAACCTAACGAAGTGGCGAGCTGAATTCGCTGCGCCTCGCCTCCCGACAACGTCGAAGATAGGCGATCCAGTGTGAGATATTCCAGTCCCACGTCGTTCAGGAAGCGCAGACGCTCCTGGATTTCCTGCAGCAGCTTGTCCGCGATGGCGGCCTGTTCATCAGCCAACTGCACATGCGCGAAGAATTTCGACGCCTCTTCCACGGTCATCGTGCAAATGTCGCAGATATTCTTGCCATTGATCTTCACCTGCTGGGCTTCTGAACGCAATCGCGCGCCGCAACAGTGGGAGCAGACGGAATATCCACGATAACGGCTGAGAAAAACCCGCACATGCAGCTTGTATTTCTTGCGCTCCAAGTGGTTGAAGAAGCCGCGCACACCCCCAAACCGGCCTTCACCTTCGATAACCAGTCGTTGTTGCTCGGGATCGAGTTCTGCCCAGGGCAGGTCGAGCGGGATGTCCGCCTGCTTAGCAAAGCGCTTCAGCTCGGCGAATAGCGGCCGGTACTTTGGCTTCGTCCACGGCTCGATTGCTCCGTCGTTCAATGTTCTCGACTTGTCGGGAATCACCAGGTCGAGATCGAAGTCGATAGTGTTGCCGAATCCCTGGCAGCGCGGACACGCTCCGTACGGATTGTTAAATGAAAACAAACGCGGTTCAGGTTCCTCATAACGAAGATTGCAGCGCTTGCACTCGAAGCGCTGTGAGAAGCGCATGCGCTGCAATGGCTGGTCGTCCCGTGGCGCAACCTCGAAGATGACCTCGCCAGCCTCGCGGTAACTGATCTCGACCGCGTCTACGATGCGTGCCCGAGCGTCGCTCGAAACCACCAGGCGGTCGACCAGTAGGAAAACCGGTTCACTGAAATCGATTTCGAGCAACGACTCGGGCGTAGAGAATTCGAATACCTGGCCGTTCTGGTAGAGGCGGTTAAAGCCGCGCTTGCGTAGCTCGAAGAGGCGGTCCTTCAGCAGATCGTCGATTGTAGCGCCGGCATCCTGCCGGCCATTCCGGGGCCGTCCCGACCGCCGTCGAGCCGGCGGGACACCGGCGCTACGGCCAGCGGGCGGCTTTTTTCCCTGGGTTTGGTCCTTAGAGCGGTCTATCGAAACCGGAGATGCGACATGCAACGGGAACAGCACATTCAGTCTTGTGCCTTCATCCATCGCCAGAACTGCTGCAGCAATCTCATCGACGGTGTCTTTCTTGACCTCATTACCGCACTCCAGGCAGTAAGTGCGGCCGACGCGGGCGAACAGCAACCGCAAATAGTCGTAGATTTCCGTTGCTGTACCAACCGTGGATCGCGGATTGCGTGTCGTATTCTTTTGCCGGATGGCCACGGCCGGAGCGATGCCATCGATGACGTCGACATCCGGCTTCTCAATTCGTTCCAGAAACTGCCGCGCGTAAGCCGACAGAGATTCGACGTAGCGCCGTTGACCCTCGGCGTAGATGGTATCGAAGGCAAGCGACGACTTGCCCGATCCAGACACCCCAGTAACGACGGTCAGCGAGTTATGCGGGATTTCAAAATCAATGTTCTTGAGGTTGTGGACTCGTGCCCCGCGAACAACAATGGTTTCCGTGGACATCAGTAAGGGGACATCAGTAAAACGACCGCTGCAAGCCTCGCTGCCAAGCCGCCAGCTTCCGCGTCGACAGGTCCACTGGTGGCGTCAGGAGGCTCACAGAATCTTTCTATTATAAGACAACTGGCGGGATCCTTTGGCGTGGGCACATCCGATAATCGGAACACTCGATCGATTCCTCTTGGTGCGGCGCGTTCCGAAACAACCAGCCGAGTGGCCGGACCAACTTGCGAGGCGGGCTATTCGTTGCTGATCGTTGCAATGCTGCCATCGAGCTTAGTGAGTTGGACGGTGAACTTCTCGTGGTAGGTATGAGCTCTGTCCTGGAGGAAGCTTAGCGCCAGAGCCTCACCGAGGAGCAGGGACGTTTCAGTATCGCTGCGCCAGTGAATACCTGCGTGAATTCCATGGCCGTAGCTGACGTTATGCGCCAGCTTGTTCAATTCCCCGTTAACGGTAATTTGGCCTGCATCGGAACCGGTATATTCCACCAGCGACAGACCATCGCTCGACGGCACGATGGGATTGGGCCACACAAAACTGCCGTCGAAAAAGAACTTCAGTAAGGTAATGCAGGCTCCCCCAACCGTTCCGTGACCGGTAGGATAAGACGGGTGATATGGAGACCCCTCAGGGAATGCCTGTGAAAGCAGGTACGTCCCATGTTTGCTGAAGCTCTGCGCGACCGCCTGCGAGTTCAAAACATTGCTGTTCAACCGGGCATGGATCCGGTTCTGGTTGCCGCTCAGGATCTGATGCAGAACCCCTCCACCCGCCTCGGGACGATGCGTCAGATGAATCAACCACTTTTGGAACCAAACCCGGTTAAGGGCGCGAGCGGCAACTTCTCCCTGGGTGGCAGCGAAATCCGGAGCGCCAAAAGTGCCGAAGCCGTTCTGCGTCTTCGATCCAATGTAGGGATTACCGGGGTTCACAGGGATCTTGACACCCGCCATCACTAGGAAGGCAGTGAAGTAGGCCTGATACAACACATCCACGTGAGTGTAAGCCGCTAGACCACGGCCGTCATGCAGACAGCGCTGAATCGAATCGACTTGATTGCGGAGCCCGGTGTCGATCCCATTTTGCACGGCCAGGAACGTCGTGGTGTCAGCCATGTAGTCAAGCCCCGGCAGGTACGCAGTCATCGATTGGTTGAGCGGCTGGGCGCCGCAGGCAGTCGGAGTAATCATGAACTGCGACATATATGGACCTATGGCGTCGCCGGCAAAACCGCCACGGAAAAGCAAATCCGGCGTCACATTGCCGCTGGCGTCTCGCGGGCCTTTGTAAGCTGGCATGGTCGCAAGCTCCGCCGCGGCCGCGATGGCTGTGGCGTTGGTGGGGTAATCGGTGAAGGCCACATCACGTAAAAGCGAGGCCCAGTACATCTCCAACAATTGCGTCCCGTAATCTGCGCTCTCGATCTGCGCGAAGGGTGGAACGAGCGGGAGCCCAGTCGAATCGCCGATCCACGGAGCATTGCCGAACTGGTCGGAGTCGGCGGTTTCCAGATCGAAGGCATACGAACCTTGAGGACCGTTCATTGTGTGCGTGCCGCCCATGATCATGGCCTCGAAATCACTGTTCCGGCCGGAACCGAGCGCCTTCTTAAAGGATGCCCATGCAGCCCGATTGACTACTCCAATGTCATCTTGCAGCAGACCTTTGCTATAGCTGGCGGAGCGGTCGGGATAGCGCTGCTCATCGCCGTTCGTTGTGTGCGAGGGAACCGGAATGCGAGAGTCGTTCAGCGCAGTCGCGATCCGAAGGCTAAGGGCATGTTGCACTCGGGCGCTGGACGACACTTTCGTATCCGCGATGACGGAATTGTTAAAGCTCTGTGACTGGGCGAACGCGCGAGGGGTCTTGCCGAGAACGCCGGCCGCTGCTGTCGCCATACTTATCTTTCCTAGAAATTTGCGCCGGCTATTGGAATTAATCTCCTTGCCTGCTGGACAGGGAGCATCAGCGTGGCTTTGCGGAGTCTTTTTCATATGCTTGTGCGACCTTGAAGGGAAGTAAGTGCAGTCCGACCTAACAGCGGCAGCGATTGTACATCGAATTGCCTTTTCGCAATATGTGAAAAGAATTTCCTCTAAAGCGCAATTGGAGTACGTCAGAAGAGAGGAGTAAAAAGCACAGTTGCCGGTTAATAGTTCTCAGTCGTGATCTTGATCACGCTTCTTGCCGTAGCGGAACGCGAGGCCCATACCGATGGTCATGAAACCGACGGGCGGTACGAGCATGATGAGGACTCCGCGACTGATAGCCCGCTGACCGCCTTCAGTGACCGCCCGTGCGGTGCTGTAGCACATGGCACAACCCTGGCCGAAGCCGGGCGCCGCCCACAGCAGAGAAGACAATGCGACCGTGGCCAGGCGTACTTTCATCGCACTCCGAGATGAATGATGCGGAACGCGTCCGCGAAGAAAATCCCCATCAGGCACAGACACGCTACTACCGCCACCATCAGTACCCACTTCATGGCGGCGATCTCATACTTCAAGTGCATGAAGTATCCGATGATCAGCGCCGACTTGATAATCGAAAGTACCATCAGAACTTCGAGCATCCGCACCGGCTGAAAGACCTGCTTGTAGGCGAGGGCAACCTCAACCGCCGTGAGGACGAGCAGCATACCCCAGACCCAGAAATATTGACCTTTGCCTTCATCGTGCGTGGTCGCGACGTCGTGCATCTGGAATCCTCTCCTCTTAAGCCGGTCGCTCAAACCCTGGTCGACATCAAATACACCAGCGGAAAGATGAACATCCAAACCAAATCTACAAAGTGCCAGTATAGCCCGGCGATCTCCACATCGTGGGCGTCATAGTTTTTGGGTTTAAGAAACAGAATGACCGCCGCCACCACAAATCCCACCAGCAGAACGTGTACGGCGATGTGGAAGATGCTGTCGGCGGGAGTCACTAACCATATGACTAGCCAGAGCGCCAGCAAAACCGGCAGGAACTTCTTGCGCAGCGCCACTACGCCCAAGTAAATCACTCCGACGGTAACGTGGAGCATATGCATGCCGGTCAAGGTAAAGAACGTTCCGCCGAATTGCGGGACATTGGGCGCCCATGGGTTCTTGAACGGCGTCATGCCTTCGCCGATGAGCCCGCTCCACTCCTTGGCGTGCAGCACAATAAACGCAGAACCAAAAACCATCGTGGCCAAGATCCACCAGCGGGTCCAGCGGACGTCGCCACGCCGCGCCGCCAATACCCCGAGAACCATGGTCAGCGAACTGGAGAGCAGGCAACCGGTCATGATCGTGGCATTGGCGATGCTGGCTTTGCCAAAAGGTGTGGGCCAGTCTGGATTCGAGATGCGCCCGTAGCTATAGGCGAAAAGCAACGCTCCGAAAGTGAGTGAATCGGAGAGCAGGAACAGCCACATCCCGATTTTCTTCGAGTAGGTGCCGAACAGGGATGGCTCGTATGCCCCCGCTATCCCCTGTTGCACCGCGACATCAGACATGGTTTCGGTCTCCTGAATAACTGACCACAGGTCGATCTATCGCATGAACTCCAAAAGGGCGAAGATGTAAATCCACAGTAAAGCCATGAAGTGCCAGTACCAAGCAGCAACATCGATCACAATGCGCCGCGCCTCGACCGGCTTGCCCAGCAGGGAAGTGACGCCCGCATACAGCAACACCAGCAATCCGCCCGCCAGATGAATGGCGTGAGCCGCCGTCAGCAAATACACGAACGAACTGCTCGCGCTGGTGGCCATGTAGAAGCCGCGATCCGCCAGTTGCCGCCAGGCCATCCATTGCCCGATCAGGAAGCTAAACCCCATCACTACCGTTGCGGCGAGCCACGGAAAGTTTCGTTCGTGGCCAATGGAAACTCCCGGAATAGATTGCACCGGAGCCAAAGCGACCTGGCGCGTGATTTGCCGCCGCGCCAATTCCACGGTGACGCTGCTGAGCAGCAGCCACAACGTATTCACCAGCAAAAGCGTGACCGGAAGATTTACCTGCAGCCAGTCCCGGACGTAGGCGCCATGTTCATCGAGCGTAGGCAGTCCCTGGCGGAAGACGTACGCGCTGGTGAAGGAAACGAACAGCATCGTGATCGGAACCAGCGTCACCAGCAGCCCCAGCCGGGCTCGACGCAGGCGCTGCCCATAATCCGGAAAACCGTTGTCGCCGCGGCTGTCGTCGCCCCCGTCGTAAACAGGGGGGTGCACACCGCTGCCTCCGTGCCCGAGCTTTGGGTCCTTGATCGAGACGCCTGAAGTCACAGTCGCCATGCCTGCTATGCGCGGGCGCCCTGGCCCGCGGCTCTGTTAATGCGCGATCACGCTCGCTGGATCAGTTTGCATGATGTAATCCCGGGGCGCTCCCGGAACGCTGTATTCGTACGGCCCGTGATTCACCACCGGCGTGTGTCCACCAAAGTTGTCATGTGGAGGCGGCGTCGCCGTGGTCCACTCCAGAGTGGTCGCCTCCCACGGATTGTCGCTGGCCTTCGGCCCCTTGAACATGCTCCAAAACAAATTGAACACGAAGATAAACTGCGCCATGACGGTGATAATCGCGGCGTAGGTGATGAACGTGTTCAGCGGAATCAAATGCTGCAGATAAGCGAGCTCAGTGAACTGCGAGTAGCGCCGCGGCTGTCCCGCCATGCCCAGGTAATGCATGGGCATGAAAATGCAATAGGTACCAACCAGGGTGATTACGAAATGCACTCGTCCCCAGGTCTCGTTCATCATGCGGCCAAACATCTTTGGGAACCAATAGTAGGTTCCAGCGAACATACCAAAAATCGCCGCGACACCCATGATGAGGTGGAAGTGGCCAACCACGAACGCGGTATCGTGTAATGGAATATCCAACACAGGCTGCGCCAGAAACGGTCCGCTCAGTCCGCCGGAGACAAACAGCGAGACGAAGCCGATGGCATAAAGCATCGGCGTCTGGAAGCGCACGCGTCCCTTATGGAGGGTGCCCAGCCAGTTAAAAGTCTTGATGGCCGACGGTACGCCGATTGCCATGGTCATGAGCGAAAAAGCAAATGCCGAATAGGGACTCATGCCGCTCATGAACATGTGATGGCCCCAAACCATAAATCCGAGAAATCCGATGGCCATGATGGCGTACACCATCGCCTTGTATCCGAAGATCGGCTTGCGCGAGAAAGTGGAGAGTAACTGCGAGGCCACGCCCATGCCCGGCAAAATCGCGATGTAAACCTCGGGATGCCCGAAGAACCAGAACAGGTGCTGCCATAGCAGCGGCGAGCCACCCTTGTGTTCCATGACCTGGCCGTTCACGACGACTAGCGGAACGTAGAAGCTGGTTCCCAGATTGCGGTCAAGCAACAGCAAGATGCCAGCGGAAAGCAGAACCCCGAACGCCAACAGCCCGAGAATCGCGGTGACAAACCAAGCCCAGCAGGTCAGCGGCATGCGCATCATGGTCATGCCCTTGGCCCGCAGGTCCAGCGTGGTGGTGATGAAGTTCAGCGCGCCCATCAGCGAGGCGATACAGAAAATCGCAATACTCGTGATCCACAGGTCCGCGCCCAGTTGTTGACCTGGCCCCGAGTTGGGTAGCGCGCTCAGTGGAGCGTATCCAGTCCAACCGTGCAACGGTGGGCCGCCACTCACAAAGAAAGCGGCAAGCAGAACAACAAACGCCACGAAGGTCGTCCAGAATGAAAGCATGTTCAGGACGGGAAATGCCATGTCCGGCGCACCGATCTGAATGGGAAGAAAGTAATTGCCAAAGCCACCTTGCGGGGCCGTCGTCAGCACGAAGAACACCATGATGGTGCCATGCATGGTGAGCAGGCTGAGGTAAGTCTCGGGCCTGATCTCACCGATCAACGGTAGGACCGCAGTTGGCCAAATCATGTGTATGCGCATCAGGACCGAGAGCACCATGCCGACAAACACCGCAGTCAAAGCCAGAAAGTAATACTGCAGCCCAATAACTTTGTGATCCAGACTGAAAATATATTTCCGAATAAAGCCCTGAGGAGCAGCGTGAACGTGGACAACTTCTCCGGTAGCCATTTACTGTTTCTCCGCCTCCCGCGCCGCCAGCCACTTGTCAAAATCTTCCTGACTGACGACTTTCAACATGCCATGCATCTTGTAGTGGCCGAGGCCGCAAAGCTCGGCACATGCAATCTCGTAGTCCCCGACTTCCATCGGCGTAAAGTGCATATGGATCGCGAGCCCCGGGACTGCGTCCTGTTTGAAGCGCATGGACGGAACAAAGAAGCTGTGAATCACGTCCACCGCGCGCAGGGTCAGATTCACCTGGCGATTGACTGGCAGGTACATGGTGCCGGTGACTACGTCGTCTTTCGCGGCAGGATCAGAAGTATCCAGGCCGATGGCAGCTTCGCTGCCTGCCGACGGATCCATGAGCTTGGGAGTGGTGGCGCCAAACTTGCCATCCGGGCCAGCATAGCGAAAGTACCAGGCAAACTGCATGCCCGTAACTTCCACCGGAATCGAATCTGCTTTAGCCGGTTCGAACCGCTCCGCCGCCCAAATGGGGCTGCCCATCAGGTTGAGTCCAATAAACAGTGCGGCCGTCAGCGTGGTCCAGATCACTTCCAATTTAATGTTGCCGTGGGAGTAATCAGCCTTGGCGGCCTTCCCTTGATCGCGGTACTGCCACACAAACAGTCCCAGCGCGCCCTGCGCCGCGACGAAAACCACGCCCATCAGCAGATAGGTAATGGCGAACTGATGGTCAATCCACTGCGCCGACGTCGAAGCTCCATGGGGTAACCACCAGGTTTTTGCTGCGAAGAAGTAAGTGCTAACAAAGGTGATCAACCAGATAATTGCCAGAAGAGCGAGGCCCATCTACCAGACCTCCAAGGGTCGTGGGATTCACACACCCGCAGGTCCAGGCAAAACGAGAAAAAACTGCGGATGGCCCGAAGTCTATCACAGCTATGTGCAACGGACGCAAGCACCACCAGACGTCGGGCGTATCGCTTCTCACACTGTGGGCAAGAAGTGAACGCAAAGATTTTCGATCTCGTTTAAAGACTACGTGGGGACAGAAAAAGACTACGTCGGGGACAGCCGCCCTCGGCTTTCCGGGCTGAGCGCAGCTCGGCCACCACCACTAGCGGGTACCCCATGCTTCACGCACTTTGCGAAGTAAAAGTCTTGCAAGCCATTAAAAGTAAGGTAGTTATTGCAGTTTCCGAGCACTCGGAGATTTGGCCCGTCACTCCCTATCCCCTCCTATTCCAATAAAGTCTATTAAAAACATAGAGTTTATGGCAATATAGACAACCATGAAGATTTCGCAAAAAGGACTCTACGCGCTGCAGGCCATGATGATGCTGGCCCGGCACTACAACCAGGGAGCCATTCGCATCCGCGACGTTGCGTACGAAGAAAACCTTCCAGAAAAATTTCTGGAATTGATTCTGCTCGAATTGAAAAACGCGCGTATCGTAGAAAGCGCTCGCGGCGCCAAGGGCGGATATCAATTGCGCCGGCCCCCCAATGAGATCCATCTCAGCGAGATCATCCGTCTGATTGACGGTCCACTGGCGCCGTTTGGCGACGCTGAACAACTTCGCAGCTTGATTGATCGCGACGCCGAGCATCGCGCCCTCTATCAGGTGTTCCTTGATGTACGCGACGCCGCCGCCAAAATCCTCGAGCACACCACCCTAGCCGACATCGTGAGTGGCACCGGCCGCTCGAAATCCGGCAAGCGCAAGAAGAAGAACGATCAAGCCAGCGTTCTGCCCATGGTCGTGCACGGCCACGTGAACAAGGGCAAAGATGAATAGGCGTCCAATTCAGGTGATTAGCAAAGTCGGCCTTCGGATGGCCCACAGCATCGGCCTAGCATCCTGGGCCTTTTTCCTCCTATTTGCCTTCATTACTACGTCTTTGCCTGCTGTCTCCCAAGCCGTCATCCGTGTCGGGGCGTTTCCCAACATGACCCACGCCCAGCCCATGATCGGCAAGGCGAATGGCTGGTTCGACAAAGCCCTGGGACCGAAAGTCAAGGTTCAATGGAGCAGCTTCAACGCCGGACCATCCGCCATCGAGGCTCTGTTCGCGGGAGCGATCGATATAACCTACGTCGGTCCCAATCCTGCCATCTCGGGTTATTTGCGCTCCCAGGGAGAAGCTCTGCGAGTGATTGCCGGAGCGGCTAGCGGTGGAGCATCGCTCATCGTCCGCAACGATTCCGGGATCCTGAAGCCGGAAGACTTCCGCGGAAAGAGAGTTGCCACACCGCAGTTGGGTAACACGCAGGACGTTGCCTTACGCGCGTGGCTCAAGGCTCACGGCATGAAGTCCACCGACAAAGGTGGCGAGGTGCAAGTCATCCCGCTGCCCAATCCGGACCAACTCTCTCTATTTCTCAAGAAGGAACTCGATGCTGCCTGGGCTCCCGAGCCTTGGGCCACTCGCCTCATTCGCGAAGGCAACGGGCGGCTGTTCCTCGACGAGCGCGATCTCTGGCCGCAAGAGCAATTCGTCACCACCCATTTGATTGGGAGTACGAAGTTTCTGCGCGAGCATCCGGACTTGGTCAAGGGCTGGATTCAGGCGCACGTCGAACTTACTGACTGGATCAACGGTCATTTGCCGGAAGCAAAAAGACTGCTCAACCAGCAGATTCAAAAAGAAACCGGCAAAGCACTGCCGGCCTCCGTGATGGATGAAGCCTTCGGACGATTGCAGGTCACGTACGATCCTCTGCGGAATTCATTGCTGACGTCGGCGCACTCGGCCTATGACGCTGGTTTTCTCGGTCACCAAATGCCAGATCTATCCGGCATGTATGACTTGACTCTACTGAACCAGGTTCTAGCCGAAAAAGGGAAGAAGGCAATTCAATGATCCCCAACGTAGCCCCGCAACCGTCGTTTCCAGATCACAGAAGTCCGGTCCGCTCCGGCGCGACCCGTCCGAAACCGATTCCGTCGCTAACCCGTTTGCACGACATCAATGGCACACCCAAAGGTCTGGCTGAAGGATATTTCCCTCAGCTACAAAGTGGACAATGGAGAAACGCCTTCTCGCTCTGGACAACATCAACCTGAAGGTGAAGCCGAGTGAATTCCTCTGCATCGTCGGGCCCTCCGGCTGCGGCAAGTCAACTCTGCTGCACCTGATCGCAGGATTGCAACACCCGACCTCTGGCAGCGTGTTGGTAGACGACCACAAGATCGCCGCGCCCGGGACCGATCGCATCCTCATCTTCCAGGAACTCGGTTTGTTTCCCTGGCTCCAAGTGGGCGAGAACGTCGAGTTTGGTATGAAGATAAAGGGCGTCTCCAAGGCTGAACGACAGGAGCGCGTTCAGTACTACTTGCGCCTGGTCCACCTGTCGCAGTTCAAGGATAGCTACACTCATCAACTTTCCGGTGGGATGCGACAGCGCGTTGCCCTCGCCCGTGCCCTCGCAACCGAACCAGACGTCCTGCTGATGGACGAGCCCTTCGCAGCTCTGGACGCGCAGACGCGCGACCTCCTCCACGACGAATTGGAGCGCATCTGGGCGGAAACTGGCCGCACTATTATTTTCGTGACCCACAATGTGCGGGAAGCGGTCCGGCTGGGCGATCGCGTGGCCCTGCTTACCTTCCGACCGGGGCGTGTAAAGCGGGAATATTCGGTCGATCTGCCGCGCCCCCGTCACCTCGAAGACGTTAGCGTAGCCAAGAGTGCGCGCGAGATTCTCAATGATCTGCGCGAAGAGATCAACAAATCTTTGCAGGAGCAATACGGCCTTGAAGCGGCTCGCTAAACACGCGATTTTCTACGCCCTGCTACTCGGGAGCTGGTCGCTGCTGGCGGCGCTTAAGATCTGGCCGCCTTACCTCTTTCCCACGCCAAAAAAGGTCACAGAGGCGTTATACACGGGCTTCCAGGACCATAGCTTCTGGATCGCCATCGCGATCAGCATGCGGCGCGTATTGATTGGCTACGTAATTTCCATTGTGCTTGGAACGGTTCTGGGATTGGGCGTCGCCAGCAATAAGTTTCTGGAAGAAACCATGGGTGGGCTGCTGGTCCGGTCAGACCCTGCGGCAGAGGAAAATCTGTCGCGATATCGAGGGTAATGGTGTAGTAATTATGGCCTGCGAACAGCCAGCGGCTGCGGACCAGGAAATTGCTGGAACTAACGTCCAACGTGCCATCTGCTGATGAGCCAACGGGAGTGAGTTGGATGTCCCCATTTGCGCCCGCCAGCAAGATGACTATAAAAGTCGGGGTCGCGGGGCTGAGAGGCGCGCTCACTATAAAACTTTGCGTGGCGCCCGCCGGAGGGCGGTTGACCGCGAGCGTCTGGACGACATCAACAACGACGGCAAACGATGTTGTCGCGAACAGCAGGCAAGAGGCGAGGATCGCAAGCGAACCAAGTAGCCGGGGCGTGGCTGGAGCCTGCAAAGTCTTGATTGCAAATTGTCACTTTCGGTCTCCTCAGTATGTTCTTCGCAAACGCTCAGCTGCGGTTAAAGCGTGAAGCAGCCAAGAACTAGCACAGTCTTTTTCGAATTGTGTTATCGAAAGATTAAATTTTGATGAATAAATGGATCAGAGCGAGGAATGCTGCGCGGATTTCGCTGGTCCCGATTTGACCTTAAAGCTAATCGGATGCCTACATTCACATGTTTTTTGGATCATGGTGAACTGAATGATTTCACGTCGTGATTTTCTTCAACAAATCTCGGGAGCGATGGTAGCGGCTGCGGCCTTCCATCCGCCGCTTTCCTGGGCGGCGGATAACGCCGATGTGGTAGTGCCGGGCAAAGACGGTATGATCGTCCGCTCGGTCCGCTTTTTGGACCTGGAAATGCCGCCCGAGTTTGCAGGCTCCTGGATTACTCCCATCCAGCATTTCTTCGTCCGCAATCATATGCACGAACCCGCCACCCTCGATGCTGGGACATGGCGGCTGATGGTTGGCGGCGAAGTGGAACGCCCACTTACATTGAGCCTGGCCGATTTGGCGAAGCTCGAATCACACACCGTAACCAATACTCTGGAGTGCGCCGGAAATGGTCGTGCTTTCCAGCAGCCCAAGGTCCCCGGCGTTCAGTGGGGAAAAGGAGCGGTGGGGACGTCACGATTTACTGGCCCGCGTCTGCGTGATCTTCTGCAGCGTGCCGGAGTGAAAAGCACGAGCAAGCACGTCATGTTTCGCGGCCTGGACGAGATTCCGGGTAAAGTGCCGCCATTCATCCGCAGCATTCCGGTGGAGAAGGCGACGGATTCCGACACGCTGGTCGCGACCCACATGAACGGCGCACCGCTGACTAGGCATCATGGATTTCCCGCGCGTGCTCTAGTGCCGGGATGGATCGGCGCTGCTTCATGTAAGTGGCTGACCGAGATCAAAGTACTAGACAAGGAATTTGAAGGAAACTTCATGAAGCCTGCGTACAGAATGCCAAATCAACCGATTTCTCCGGGTGGACAAGCAAACCCGGATGATACGCATGCAGTCACAGGGCTTAATGTGAAATCCATCATCGCGGGTCCCGCAGACGGTCTTCTGCTTAAATCGAAAACAGTCCATATCCATGGCGCGGCTTGGGCAGGCGAAGCGGATGTGGTGCGCGTGGACATTTCGACCGATTCTGGCGCCACTTGGCAGCCGGCGCAACTAAGCAAAGAGCACGCCCACTACGCATGGCGGCTGTGGGGATTCGACTGGAAAGCTCCCAAAGCTGGGGAGTATACATTGATGTCGCGCGCCGCCGACAGTCAGGGCCGAACTCAGCCGCAATCCGCCGAGTGGAATCCCAGCGGATATCTCTACAACGCCATTGATCAGGTGAAGATCCATGTTGAAGCGTGATGACTCTCGGAACTTTTCGGTCCGGCATCGGGTGTGGATGATCGTGTTGTTTACGCTTGCCAGTGTGCCGCAACTCTGGTCCCAATCTCCTGAGTTGCCTTCGGGGCCTGTGCAGGTCAAGGTTCGAACCGCCTGCCTGGAGTGCCACGAATCGCGCATCATCCTGCAGCAACGGCTCAGCAAGGCCGCATGGACCAGGGAAGTCGACAAAATGATCAAGTGGGGAGCGGTCGTCGATCCGGTCGGTCGCGACGCTTTTATTGATTATCTCAGCACCAATTTCCCTCCCGACAAACCTCCCGACCCCATGCCACGAACAGCGTCAGCGAAGAAACGCTAGTCGCCGACGGCTTGCGGAAAGCCTCTGCTAGAATCCGACTGGATCTTTAAACAACACAATTTGGAGGGAGTTACTTGGCTGTTCTAGTCGTCGGAGGCGCGGGATACATCGGCAGCCATGCGGCTCGGGTACTCAGGCGCCACGGCCACGAAGTCATCATTTATGACAATTTATCCACCGGACACAAAGCTCTGGCTGAAGGTTTTGAGTTAATCGTCGGCGACATTTCCGATTCTGCCAAGTTGGCGCCGCTGCTTCGGCGTGTGGATGCCGTGATGCACTTCGCCGCGCATGCCTACGTGGGCGAATCGGTCGTGAATCCAAGAAAATATTTTCAGAATAATGTTCTGGGCGGCCTTACGCTCCTCCATGCAGTCCTGGATTCCAGTGTGCGCAAGTTCATTTTCTCCTCCACTTGCGCGGTTTACGGCGTTCCCGCCAAGGTCCCCATTACCGAAGACACGCCTCGTCTCGCAGTCAATCCTTACGGAATTACCAAGCTGGCCTTCGAGGAGGCACTCGAGGCCTATGATCACGCCTACGGATTGCGTTTCGTGAGCTTCCGCTACTTCAATGCCGCTGGCGCGGATGAGGATGGAGGCGCCGGCGAAAACCACACGCCAGAAACTCACCTGATTCCGTGTGCCTTCGAGGCCATTCGTGAGGAGCGGCCAGCACTTGAGATCTACGGAGATGATTATCCCACTACCGATGGCACCTGCGTCCGCGACTACATTCACGTGAACGACTTGGCTGAAGCGCACGTTCTGGGCTTGGAATATCTCTCTGGCGGGACCTCAGCGAGGCTCAATTTGGGGACAGGGCGTGGCCATTCCGTCCGCGAGATTATCTCCACCATTGAGCGCGTCACCGGCCAAACCGTCCCGACGCGCATCGGGCCCCGACGTGAAGGCGATCCTGCGGAGCTGGTCGCCGACCCGCGGCGAGCTGAGGCTTTGCTTCACTGGAAAGCCACGCGTTCGCTGGAGCAAATCGTGGCCACCGCGTGGAACTGGGCCCAGCAGAACTCCCCGCTTTCAAGGAGAACGTAAGAGGCAAAGCGCTATCGACCCAGCGTCCTAGGAGGCTGGAGGGCGCTACGATAGCGCTGCCTATTGGCCCAACAGCTGAGGAAAAGCCTAAGCGCTGGTCGGCAGCGTTCCTAGTGCATTGTCAGGCACCCGGGAACAAGCCTGGTCACCCTACTTTGGCATGGGGAATCAGATGGCTGGCAGCTTTTGTTAATGCCAGTTCCAAATCTTGCAAGTGGCGCTCTTCGGTCAGATAACTGATGACCATCATGCGGATCACGCTTTGGCCGTTCACCATAGTTTCCGAAATCCAGCGCTGACCGTCGCTGGTGACCTCCTCCACCACGCTGGCATGGGCTGCGGCCAATTGCTGCGAGCCGAGCCCTGACGACTTGAGCCGGAAGGTGACAATGGGCAAAGTGGGCTGAGCCGAAAGTTCAAACTCCTTCGAAGCTTGTACCCATTCGGCGAATTTTCTGGCCAGGGCTAGCTGACGATCGATCAACTCCTCATATGCTTTGCGGCCGTGGACCCGCAGCGTCAGCCAAAGCTTGAGCGAATTCATCCGTCGCGTCCATTGCGTGCTGATGCGGGCATTATCCGGCAAGTTCGCCCCAGCCGCTTTTGGCATGTAAGGCGCTCTCACCGCGAAGGCACGCTCCAGCGTTTCCGGATGGCAAGTCAAAATAACCCCAGCGGCGAACGGCACGGCCAGCCACTTGTGCGGATCAATAGTGAGGGAGTCCGCCAGCTCGATTCCTTGCACCAAGTCTCGATGCCGGTCGGAGAAAATCGCTGCCCCACCGTATGCGCCATCCACGTGCAGCCAAAGATCGTGGCAGCGACAAATCCCCGAAATAGCAATGAGATCGTCCACCACGCCCGAGTTTGTGGTGCCCGCCGTCGCCACTACGCAGAA
This sequence comes from uncultured Acidobacteriota bacterium, assembly GCA_963696025.1. Taxonomy (GTDB): domain Bacteria; phylum Acidobacteriota; class Terriglobia; order Terriglobales; family Acidobacteriaceae; genus JABCYV01. The sequence goes on along the minus strand of CAVOII010000004.1, from coordinate 562,613 downwards.
AGGCATTTTCCCAGCCTTGCGATCAGCGACGATTGCCGCTTCAAGCTTTCCCGGATCGAATTGCAATTTTTCATCAACGGCAATCCGCCGCAATGCATTGCGGCCGAGCCCCAGAAGACCCGCCGATTTGTCGAGCGAGTGGTGCGACTCAGTTGAGGCATAGGCCACGGGCTGGCCGCCGATTGATGCCACACCCTCCTCAATCGACTCTGGAAACTTGGTGGCTAAAGCCAGAGCCAACCCACTGAAGTTGGCTTCATTGCCCCCGCTGGTGAAAGTGCCGTTGAATTCTCCGGGCCAGCCGACGCGTATCCCGATCCACTGAATGGTTTCCACTTCGATCTTCGAAGCCAACTGCGCCCGCGCCAGGGTCGCGAGTTGCGGGTTGAGCGCCGCCACCAGCGCTTCCGCTAATACTCCCATATAGGTTGGAGTCGGATTCATCAGCCCAAAATAATTGGCGCTAGGGATATGGAATCCTTGATCTACCATTTCGTGCCAGAGTTCTTCCAGAACCTTGGCAGCGTTCTGACCTACTTCTGGGAGGGAATCGTGAAGCGGTCCATAAGTCCGCTGCGTGGTGGGAAGCTGCACCGCGCGATCAGGCAGGGAAGAGAAGAACGCGTCGATCTGATCAATAAGTTGATATCCCAGCTTGCGCCGTGTCGCAGAATCAAAATCGAAACCCATAGCTTGATTCGATGTCAGGTTAGAAGAAAAGGAAGCGGACGGTATATCCGGAAGTTGCGCTCAAAAATTCTGGGAAATCGCCAAGTGGCTCAGCGTTAGGCACACCGACGTCATCCCGATGCCCCGCGTTTTCATCTGCGAGGCGAGGGATCTGCCGTCGTGAGGGCAACGTGTTCAGATCAGCTTTCACGCGAGATCCGTCATCCGGCGGAACTGCGCCGGATTTCGGGATGACGCCCCTGAAGCTATTTCTCTTCTCTGTTCCTCGAATCGCCCGCGCCGGAAGTCTTTTCCGGCCTCAGCAATGGGAACAGGATCACATCCCGAATGGTGTGTGAGTCGGTCAGCAGCATGGCCAGCCGGTCAACGCCCAGGCCTACGCCGCCGGCAGGAGGCATGCCGTAAGAGAGCGCCCGGATGTAATCTTCATCCATCTGATGAGCCTCTTCGTCGCCGCGTTCGCGTTCTTTTAGCTGCTGCTCGAAGCGTCTGCGCTGGTCTTCAGGATCATTGAGCTCGCTGAAGCCATTCGCGATTTCCATCGTCCCGACAAAAATTTCCCAGCGCTCGGTCCAGTCTGGCTCATCGGGCTTTTGCTTCGAGAGCGGCGAGACCGCGGTAGGGAATTCATAAATGATGGTCGGCTGAATGAGATGTTCCTCGGCGACAGCGTCAAACAAGCTGGCAATGGTTTTCCCAGGAGGCTCTTTCGGATCGTAGGCAATGTGCGGGTGCGCCGCGTTGAAGCGTTGCACGAGGTTTTTCACTGAATCCTGCGTGGCGAAATCTGAAATTTCGGGATTGGCTCCCGCCGCCTCAGGCCAGTAATAGATGATGGCTTCGCGCATAGTCAGGCGCCGCCAGTTCGATCCCGCCCAGTCGATCTCATCCTCACCCCATTTAGTTCTGGTTCCTCCAGTCACGTCCTTAGCTGCCTGTTCGATGATCTGCTGGGTCAGATCCATCACGCCGCGGTAGTCGGTATAGGCCTGGTAAAACTCCAGCATGGTGAACTCTGGATTCCAGCGCCAGCCCAGCCCCTCGTTGCGAAAGTTGCGGTTGATCTCATACACACGATCGAATCCGCCGACAGTGAGCCGCTTAAGGTAAAGCTCCGGCGCAATACGGAGGTAAAGGTCCATGTCGAGCGTGTTGTGATGGGTAACAAACGGCCGCGCCACCGCGCCGCCCGCAATCTGCTGCATCATGGGAGTTTCAACTTCGACAAATCCTTGCGCCTCCATCGACCGTCGCAGTGATTGCACCAGCTTGCTCCGCTTGAGGAAAACCTCGCCCACCTCGGGATTCATGACCAAATCAACGTAGCGTTGACGATAGCGTAGCTCGACATCGGTGAGGCCGTGCCATTTTTCCGGCAGAGGCAGCAGGTCCTTGGATAGGAACGTGATCTCGTCAACATGTACGCTGAGTTCTCCGGTGCGCGTACGGAACAAATATCCGCCGACCCCGATGTGATCTCCCAGGTCGAGTAATTTGTATAGCTCGAAGTTCTTGTCGCCGACCGCGTCTTTCTTGATGTAGATCTGCAGCCTTTGTCCACCTTGCTGCAGGTGTGCAAATCCCGCCTTGCCCATGAGCCGGATGGCCATGATGCGCCCGGCGATCTTCACATTTACGCGAGGATTTTCCAATTGCTCGGCGGTCTTGCTCGAGTACTCCGCCAGAATCTGAGGAATAGTGTGGTTGAAATCGTACTTTCGCGGATAAGCCTGCTGACCGAGAGCTTCGATTTGTTTCAGCTTTTCGCGCCGCAGTTGATAAATATCGTCGTCGAGTGCCAAGGATTTCCTTTTACCTGCGCCGATTGTGATCCCCAAAGAACTTTTGTGATGAATAGGGAGAACCGATTATAAACAAGGCGCGGCCAGATTCTGAGACGCGCCGGCTAACATCGAGTCTCTACAGCGGAAAGCGACGAAGCAAGGGACAAAAAAGAGGGCCGCCCGACGGGGCGACCCTAATCAACCATTCTAAAGATGCAAACTCAGCTCAATGAGCAGCGGCAGCACCACCGCCTCCTGACGCCGCTGCCACGGCTGCATTGATGAACGGCAACCCATTCGGCGTGCCCAAGCCCGTCACGTTGTCCCACCCCGGACCTGTGGTGAGGGACGTGTCTGTCCCGAAGACGAACACATCCCAACGAGTGGAAGTAGAGCTTTGGAAGAGCGCGCTGACAAAGTTTGTGGTATTTCCCAGCGTACATGGTGGAAGCGCACATGCGGATGGCGCTGCCAGAGCCTTCGCACTTTCGTGGATGATAGTGGGCGGCTTCGGCGGCGTATTGGGAATCGAAATAACTCCCGTCACATTATTGGCGGAACCGATCTGGCGCACGTCGTTGATGGCGCTAGGAGGCAGGCTGTAGAGCAGAGGTGCGGCCTGTCCTAGCGGCCCGCCGCCGGCCGCCTGGTTGGCAAGCGCCCACATGGCCGAGAACATCGGGGCAGAGAGACTGGTGCCTCCAAATACCTCGACGAATTGCGGATGACCCGGCACGCTGTCAGGCGTCACGATGAGCTCTAGTCCGGTCTGTGGATCCGCAACCATGGAGATATCTGGGGTCTGGCGAAAACTACCCGGCAAATCCTTCTGGAATGATGGTTTGGCGAAGACGGTGCTAGGCCCTCCCCCTGCTCCGCCATTGAAGCCAAAACCGAGAGGCGGGACCACGGGAGGATTCGGGTTGGGGTTGGCGATTCGAGTGAAGTTGAGGCCCCAGCCGGTCTGGAATTTGACGGTGTGGTCCGCACCTAAGAACGTGCTGGTACCTCCCAGCGCCGTGGTAAACGGGGAGCTGGCGGCGAATCCGGGAGACGTGGCATTAATACCAAAATTCGCTTTATCTAATGCGAGGTTATCGCCGGAGTCGCCGGTAGAAACCTGCTGCGAAATGCCCAGAGCGGCAGCGGTCTCTGCGAGGTTGTTTTCAACTATGAGGGTCCCCGGCTGAAGGTCTACGAAGACTATCTCTGGAAGTCCAAAACTGTTGGAGATGACGTTGCCCGCGAGTGCGTTGCCCGTCGCGAGATTGTCGATCGCATAAAGATTTGCGATATCGATATTGGTAAAGGTGTTGTCCGCCGCCAGCACCAGGAGAATGTTGGCGGCTGGAGCGATGCTGTGCGCCGATTCCACATCGAGGGTGGTTTCGAATTGCCAGTTTCCTCCGATACAGCCGTTCTTAGCAGTGCAGGTCGCCGTGCCATTGGGCTTGACGATTTGGAAATTCTTGCCCAGCCTGAGCGCGGGCAACTTATTCAGTCTGGAAAACTTGTTGGCGTCAGTAAGAATCGTATTCGAACCAAATGCATCGACAATCACGATGGTCTGGCCTGTACCAGCAAAGCCGTTGGCATAGACCGTATCCAAGCCGTAAATGGCTTGCATGTCGGCAGCATCATAGCCGCACTGAGGAGCTCCGGGCGGAACGGAAGCGATACCTGAACCGTAGGTATTGCCCGTGTACACGGCGGATGGACCACCACCTGGGGTGGTGAAAGTCTCGGTCTTCGGCCCGCCAAAACAGTCCGCGGTAAAAAACAGTCCATTTGATCCCACGCCGCCGGCTGACTTGAGCGGGATGCCTCGAGCCGGGCCGCCCGTATCAGGATTGATCGGCCGCCGCGCATAAGACTGATAGCGAAGGTCGTTTAATCCCTGCACGGCAGCCACTACAGTGGCGGCAGGCCCTTCGATCGACGGCTCAGTCAGGTTCGCCCGATGGATTTCTCCATTGATCCTGAAGCGGTTGATCTGCACCTTGAAGGCATTCTGAACATCAGCGACGCGCCCTTGCGCCGATACGTAGTGGTTATTTTTGTCCACCGACGAGATGCTTAAATTACGGGCTGTGAGGAAGTCCCGGACCGCGGCTGCTTCCCGGGCCGTCGGCGCGAAGTTCGCGTGATATTGCTCTAGGGACTCTCTGAATAAGTAAGTTTCTGACCGCGCAAGTCTAGTACCTCAGGAATGGTGGGTTGATAACCTAGCCTTCCATTTGGATTTTTTGCCTTCGCCTGCGCCCATCGAACCGGCTTTCATCTACGCGCTCGCTGTCAGCAGCTTCTGACGACTGAGAAACAGATTGACCAACCCGCAGATCACGAACAGCTGATGCGCGTTCTTCTTCAGTCCTCGGTAACGCAGCTTCACAAATCCAAATTTCAACTTCATCACCTGAAATACGTGTTCGACCTTTGACCGCACGCTCGATTTCGTCCGATTCTTCGCCCGCTCCTCTTCGTCAATCCCGTTCTTATAGCGGTAGCGACGGTGCGTATGGTCCTGCGCCCCGGGTGCGCACTCCTGGATAACCTCAGTTTGTCCGCGATAAGCTTGATCACCCCATACCCGGGTTTCTTCCCCGTGCAACAGATCGGGCAGCACTCGCGAGTCGGCCACATGGGCCGGCGTGGCTACTGCCGTATGGATGATCTTGGTCTTGCTATCCACTCCTACATGGGCCTTCATCCCGAAGTACCACTGGTTACCTTTCTTGGTCTGGTGCATCTCCGGATCGCGCTGCTGCTCCCGGTTCTTGGTCGACGTGGGCGCGTGCAGGATGGTTGCGTCCACGATCGTGCCGGTGGTGATGCCCACTCCCCGGGCTTGCAAGTGCAGATTGACCGTGCCCAGAATCTTTTCCCCAAGTCGATGTTCTTCCAGCAAATGCCGAAACTTGCACACCGTGGTTTCGTCCGGCCCCGGTTCCTCCCCCAAATCGATCCCCACGAACTGCCGCATCACCGGCGAGTCATACAGGGCCTCTTCCACGGCCGGGTCCGACAGGTTAAACCACTGTTGCAGAAAATAAATCCGCAGCATCCGCTCCACTCCCACCGGCGGGCGCCCATTCCCCGGCTTGGGATAATGGGGTTCGATTAGCGCACATACTTCTCGCCACGGGACAACTTGTTCCATTTCTTCTAGAAATACCTGTCGTCGTGTCTTTTTTGTGTACCGCTCAAAACCATTCATCGTCGCCAGACTCCTCTGTTGTTTGGTCGTCGATCTCATCTGGCGCAACCTACTCTATCTTCCTGTGGAAAGGGAGACCTTATTCAGACTCTCCCTAGAGTGAGGAAGTGATGATAGTTCGGAGAACTCGCGTCATACATCTCCCGAACCAGTTCATCGAACGCGGCCTGGTTATGATGTTTCAACCAAACCGTCACGGTCATCGGTTTGGATAAATCTTCCGCACCAAGGTTTTCTGCATTGGAAAGGATTTGGGACGTGCTGTCCGCGCTGACTTATGCGCTTGCTAGTTGAGAGAATCCAAAGGCAACGATCAATGTGAAAATCACGAGCAGAGTGGCGACTTTCTGGATCGACATAACTGAATCTCCTTGGAAAGGCTGACATACGTGGTTTTACGCATGGCGCGCATTTCGCGTCGAAGAGCGGGAACGCAGTTTGTTACCAGTAACAGAGCGCTGTCAAGTTCGTATTTGATGCGTGCAAAGAATTACAAAAAATGCTAAAAATCGTGCCCAACAAGGCTTTCCCGAGATCGGAAGTGCGCAACCGCGCACATTTCATGAGAGCAGTCAGGCGATGACTGAGGATGCCGCTGCACAAACACCGGTTGCGAATTGTGCCTCTGTTCGACTGGATTTCTTTCAGCCGTTCTGCCATTAATTGAGCGCGGATCCTTGAAGGGAGACGCGGTTAGAGTTACTATCACAAGTCAACCGTATTCAGTAGCAGGTGTGAGGGAGTTAATGCCCCAGAATTACGTTCCCATATTTATCTTCGTCGCAGTGGTGGCAATCATGATTCCTCTACCATTGCTGCTGGCCAAGTTGGTCCGCCCGGAGAATCCCAGCAAGGCGAAATTGATGCCGTACGAGTGCGGCATCGATCCCATTGATAACTCTCGTGGACGGTACACGGTTCGCTACTACATCGTCGCCATTTTATTCGTGGTATTCGACGTGGAGACCATCTTCCTTTTTCCCTGGGCGGTAAAATTCAAGGCCCTAGGGGCGTTCGGACTCGTCGAAATGCTGATTTTCCTTGCCATCCTCGTCGTGGGTTACATCTGGATCTGGAAAAAAGGCGCCTTAGAGTGGATATAGGAAAAAATAGTCGTCAGTCGTCGGTCGTCACTCATCATCATCTGTCATGCTGAGCGCAGGCTGGCCTTCGCTTGGCGAAGGCCAAGCGCAGTCGAAGCATCCCTACCGCTTCACAAATGCGGCTGAGAATACGTTTACAACATCATGACCGAAGTCCGCACCGATCCCAACTCTGAGACCTTTGTCGCCAGCCGCCTGACCCGAGGAAACCTGTTCTTCCCTACACGAATCACAGTTACTCCGCAACACGTGAGCCGCATCAAACCCCGTCTCTTTGGCAGCAATGAGGAGAGCATCGCCATCGGCAAAGTCGCCTCCGTGCACATTACGACTGGGGTGATTTGGTCGGAGATTCGGATTGATTCTTCAGGCGGCTCCGACCCCATCGCCAGTCATGGCCACACCAAAGCCGAGGCGCAGCGGATCCGCGATCTGATCGAGGCCTACCAGGCGAATCAAAAGAAATAGTGTCCTGGCTTGTGCTGCCAAGCGGATTGACTAGGGCCTTATGCTAAAAGGCGCTGGGAAAAGCACTAATTTCTGGCATCTGCTAGCGAAGCCCATGGATTCACGGCAAATTTGCAAACGGGCGCTATTTATTTCGGTAGTCCTGCTTATTTGTTCCCTGACAGCCGAAAGGTTTCTAGACCCGGAGCCCTCGGCCGGCTTAGTGGTCTTGCCGGGATTTATTGTGGGGGTGTTGGTAGCCGAAGTCATAGCCATTGGAACGAAAGGAAATGCTCACGCTGTAAATCTTGTGACGATCTTAGTCGTCGCAGGTGTCATCAGTTTTTTCTGCTACCTTGGGGTCACATATCTCATTCTCTTACTATGGTCTAGGTCGCGCAAAGCCTGACTCGGTTGCCTTCACCCCTGGGGAAATCGAACTGACCCAGCGTCGCCCCTTCCCACGATTGACAGCCTGTTTGCAAGCTGTTAGAAGTTAACGTTCTCCTGTGTGTCGCAGCGGCGTTAGAGGTTTGCGCCTTAGCAATGTCCGAGGAAACCAAATCCCCTACACCACCGCCGACCGGTGAGCCGAAACCGGCGGCGGGTGAACCGATTCCCGGCACAGTTCAATCCTCTCCCCCGGAAAAGGCTGGTGTACCCCCGAAATCCGCCACCCCGCCCGCGGCACACCCTCCTGCCGCACCCGCCAAGCCCTCAGGTCCGGTCCCAACTTCCTGGGATTCGCCGATGGTCGCGAGGCTCAAGGAGCGTTACGGCTCCGGCATCGAAGCGAAAAGCTATCTGGGCCAGAATTTCATGGTGGTGGATTCGTCGCTGATTCCAGAATTGCTGCAAGTTCTTCGCGACCAGGAACAATTCGACTACTTAGTCGATGTTACAGCCGTCCACTATCCCGAACGCCAGAAGCAATTCGATCTGGTCTGGATTCTTTACTCCTTCGACCGCAATGAGCGCATACGAGTTACGACGATGATCCCTGACGACACCAGCGCACCCAGTGCCGTCCCCATCTGGCCGGCAGCCAATTGGCTGGAGCGCGAAGTCTATGACATGTTCGGTATCCGCTTTGACGGCCATCCTGACTTGAAACGCATTTTACTGCCCGACGGCTGGAAGGGTCATCCACTGCGCAAGGACTACGGCATCATCCAGCAGGACCAGGAATGGGTGCAGATCAATCTCGGGATCGAGAGCGGCCAATGATCGATCAGAAGATGACTGACGGGGCCACGATCGATCAGAAAACGCTCGACCGGCCCGTGCCCGACCGCACTTCTCACTTGGAGCTGGAACAGCACGACAAGACTTTCCTCGATTCCAACGAACTCATCATCAATATGGGCCCGCAGCACCCGGCAACCCACGGCGTGCTGCGCGTAATTCTTAAGTTGGACGGCGAAAAGGTCCTGGGCACCGAGTGCGTGATCGGCTATCTCCATCGCGGCGTGGAGAAAATTGCCGAACACCGTACATACGCCATGTTCAATCCCTATGTGGACCGCATGGACTACGTGGCCGCGGTCTCAAACGGATTGGGGTATTGCGAAGCGGTAGAAAAACTTCTGAACGTGGAAGCGCCGCCACGCGCCCGGTATATCCGAGTAATTCTCGCCGAACTGAATCGGCTTGCCAGCCACATGCTGTGGCTGGGCACACATGCGCTGGACATCGGCGCCATCACTCCTCTCTTCTATACCTTCCGCGATCGCGAAGAGATCCTCAAGATTTTTGAGAAGTATTGTGGCGCTCGCCTGACCACGCACGCTTTTCGCATCGGCGGATGTCTCTATGAAACTTACGAGGGCTTCGAGCGCGAGGCAAAAAAGTTTCTGGATTTCGTTGCGCCCAAAATTGATGAATACGAGAAATTGCTCACGACCAACCGCATTTGGGTAGAGCGGACAAAGGGTGTCGGCAAGATTTCTGCAAAAGAGTGCATCGCGCTCGGCGTCACCGGACCGGTGTTGCGCGCCAGCGGAGTGAAATGGGATCTGCGTAAGGCGCAACCTTACGCCGCCTACGCCGACTTTGATTTTGAAATCCCCATCGGCCAGAACGGTGATACCTATGATCGGTATCTCGTTCGCATGCAGGAGATGCGGCAATCACTGCGTATCATTGACCAGGCCGTCGGGAAGATTCCCGAGGGCCCGATCATGGCCAAGGTGCCCAAAGTAATCAAACCGGCGGTGGGCGAAATCTACCACTCGATCGAAGCCCCCAAAGGCGAACTGGGATACTTCATCGTGAGCGATGGTTCGACTCAACCTTACCGCGTGCGCGTGCGCCCGCCGTCGTTCGTAAACCTGCAAGCGCTGGACATGATGGTTCGCGGAGCTTTGGTAGCAGACGTCATCGCGGTGATCGGAACGCTCGACATCGTGCTGGGCGAGGTCGATCGCTGATGCTCGATTACATCACCTCTTATTTGAAAAGCGACACCACGCCGGGACAGGCAGGAAATCTGCTTTGGGCGCTGGTCTACATCATGCTCATCTTTCTCGGCCTCTCCGTTGCCGTGATCGCGATGAACTGGTTGGAGCGCAAAATTCTGGCCCACATGCAGGTCCGCCTCGGGCCCATGCGGGTTGGTCCGCACGGATTGCTGCAGCCTATCGCCGATGCCCTAAAACTGCTGATCAAGGAAGACATCATGCCTGCCGCGGCCGATCCATGGGTTTTCTGGATGGCCCCCATCCTGGTCGTGATTACGGCATTCACTGTTTTCATTGTCGTTCCCTTCGGACCCACCCACGCCGTCACCGACATGAACATCGGTGTGCTGTTCATGCTGGGCGTTTCTTCGTTGAGCGTGCTGGGGGTTGTGATGGCGGGTTGGGCGTCCAATTCACACTATCCGCTGATGGGAGCGCTGCGCTCCAGCGCGCAAATGGTTTCTTACGAAATCGCCATGGGACTGGCCGTTGTGTCCGCCATCCTGATGACCAGCCTGAATCAAGCTGGCACCGGAACCCTGAGCATGATTGGCATCGTGCAGGCGCAGCAGGCGCAACACGTGTGGTTCATATTCAAATTTTTTCCGCTCGGCCTGATTGCATTCGGAATCTTCGCCATCGCCATGGTAGCGGAAACTAATCGCGCTCCGTTTGATTTGCCGGAAGCGGAGTCCGAGCTCACCGCCGGTTTTCACACGGAATACAGTGGCTTCCGCTGGTCGCTCTTTTTCCTGGCTGAATATTCGGCCATGATCGCAGTATCGTCGATTGCTGTCACACTCTGGCTGGGCGGATGGATGCGTCCTTTCCCGACATGGCTGAGCGGCGATACCTGGGATCTAGTGTTTTCGCTGGTTCCAGGATTGACCTTCCTTCTGCTGGCGGCGATCACGTTCCTGGGTGTAATTCGCATGCCCAAACACCCGTACTTCCGCATGCAGACCATCGGCCTCGCTGGTTTTGGAGCATTGCTGGGGATGATTGGACTGCTTTTATTCGTGCCTCCGGTGCGCGACCGTATTCAGGACATTTTCTGGTTCAGCGCGAAAGTCGCAGTGTCCATGTATTTGTACATCTGGTATCGCGGGACGTTTCCGCGTTACCGCTTCGATCAATTAATGAGAGTTGGATGGAAGGTACTGCTGCCGCTGGGCATTGGCGTGCTTATCCTGACCGCAGTAGCGGGAGTGTGGCTCTAGTATGCAGCCCGTAGCCACAACTTTCTTCTTCTACTTTCTCGCGGGACTCACCGTCCTGAGCGGCGTGTTGGTAATCACGCGCAAGAATCCGGTCCATTCCGCGCTGGCGCTGATTACGGCGCTGCTCGGGCAGGCCGGACTGTACCTCATGCTCTATGCCCCGTTTGTCGCCGGCGTGCAGATCATTCTGTATGCGGGCGGCATCATGGTGCTCTTCCTGTTCGTAATCATGCTGGTCAATATCGAACGCTCACAGAGAGAAGAGCAGTTCAATAAACAGTGGATTGTGGGGATCGTCGCGGCTATCGCGCTGGGCGCTCTGTTCGTGTGGGTGTTCGCGAAAAGCAAGTCACTGTTTCCCGATCGCGCGGTTTCGCTGCCGGAGGGATCGAACACCCAGCAAGTTGCAGTGCTGCTTTATGGAAATTACATGTTTGCCTTCGAGATCGCGTCGCTATTGCTGCTGGTGGCGATCATCGGAGCAGTGGTGATGGCGAAGAAAAGAATCTAGCTGAGAACTGACAACCGGCAATTGAGAACTGGTTTTATGACCCCAATCGGAACCCTGCATTATCTCGTCGTCGCGGCCGCACTTTTTGTTCTGGGCGTGATCGGTGTGCTGACTCGCCGCAACGTAGTCATCGTTCTCATGTCGATTGAGTTGATATTGAACGCAGTGAATCTAAACCTGGTGGCGTTTTCCCGGATCTGGGGACTGCACGGACAGATATTTGCGATTTTTGTGATCACCGACGCCGCTGCCGAAGCCGCGGTAGGCCTGGGAATCCTGATCGCCTTCTTCCGAAACAAAGAGACGGTGAACGTGGACGAAATAGATTTGCTGAAGTGGTAGGCCGCTTCTGGCTCCTGGCTTCTAGCTAGGAGCTGAAAGCTAGGAGCTAGTGGCTAAGAATGTTTTTCTTAAACCACATCTATCTGATCCCGCTGCTGCCGGCCATCGGCGCAGCGATTATGTTCTTTTTCAGCCGTAAGCTGCAAAAGGCCACGGTAAGCGCGGTCTGCGTGGGCGCGGTCGTCCTGGCATTTCTTCTTGCCTGCGGCGCAGTCTGGCAATATGCAGACTACGCACACGACCATCCCGGCAAACCGTTTCAGACCATTCTCTACACCTGGTTGGGTACTGACACCGGCCACCTCAATTACGTCACGCGCGACGGTAGTCCAGCTCCGTTCCAGGCGGACGCCGGTTTGCTGCTCGATCCTCTTTCCAGCATCTGGCTGCTCTTTGTCACGGGCGTTGGCATGCTAATCCATATTTATTCGATCGGCTACATGGCGCATGAGAGCGGCTACTTCCGATTCTTCGGATACCTTAACCTGTTCATGTTCTCGATGTTGATCCTGATCCTGGCGAACAACTACGCGCTCATGTTTGTGGGATGGGAAGGCGTGGGCCTGTGCTCTTATCTGCTGATTGGATTCTACTTTCAACGCCACTCCGCGAGCACTGCCGCTAACAAAGCATTCATTGTGAACCGCATCGGTGACGCGGGCTTCCTGCTCGGCATGTTCACCATCGCCTGGTATTTTGGTTCGCTGCGATTCACCGAAGTCACACATCTGGCGCGCAGCGGACGTTTCGCCATCGGCGATCCCATCATCACCGCGGCGACCCTGCTCTTGTTCGTGGGCGCTTGCGGCAAGTCAGCCCAGATTCCTCTCTATGTCTGGCTGCCCGACGCCATGGAAGGGCCTACGCCGGTTTCCGCTCTCATCCACGCCGCGACCATGGTCACCGCTGGCGTGTATATGGTGGCGCGCTCAAATGCCTTGTTTGTGTTGGCGCCGAGCTCGATGAAAACTGTAGCGATTATCGGAGCGCTCACAGCTTTGTTTGCTGCCTCGATTGGACTGGTGCAGAACGACATCAAGCGTGTGCTCGCCTACTCGACCGTCTCCCAACTCGGATACATGTTCCTTGCGGTAGGCGTGGGCGCGTTCTCTGCCGGCGTGTTCCACGTGTTTACGCACGCTTTTTTCAAAGCCCTCCTCTTCCTTGGTTCGGGATCGGTGATCCACGCCCTCAGCGGCGAGCAGGACCTGCGCAACATGGGCGACCTGCACCGGCGTATCCCCGTTACGCACTGGACAATGTTTATCGCGACATTTGCCATCGCTGGCATCCCACCCTTCGCCGGATTTTTCTCGAAAGATGAAATCCTTTGGCAGGCCTGGTCTTCGGAGGGCGGCGCTTACCGGTTGCTCTGGTTCATTGGGTTCATCACGGCCCTGATGACTGCGTTCTATATGTTCCGGCTGATGTTCCTGACCTTCCATGGCAAGCCGCGCATGGGCCACGAGATCGAACACCACATCCACGAATCACCCAAATCGATGACGGGGCCGCTGGTGGTCCTTGCGATCTGCGCAATCTGCGCGGGATGGCTGGGCTGGCCGCACAGCCTGGGCGGTTCCGATCATTTTGCCAAGTTCTTAAATCCGGTGTTTGCGCGGGAGGCGACTGTCTTTCAAGAGGAAGGGAAGGCAGGTCAGCTTGCCGTTGGGAAGAAGGAAGAAGAACACACGACCCCAATCGAATATGGACTGATGTTCCTCTCAGTGGGCGCTGCCATAGTTGGTTGGGGCCTGGCCTGGCGTTCTTATCGTGATGCCGACAAAGGGTACATTGAACCCATTGCCGCGGCTGCGCCGCCGCTGTACACAACGTTACTCAATAAATATTACGTCGACGAAGCCTATGACTACGCCTTCACCGGTCGCCGCAAAGTCGGAGACGTGCGGCTGGGCGTGATGGGATTAGGCGAAGCTTCATCATGGTTTGATTCACACGTGATCGATGGCACGGTCAACGCCGCCGGCTCGATGACGCGACTCACAGGTACCATTTCAAACTGGTGGGACAAGTGGGCAATTGACGGAGTGTTGGTTAATGGGCCGGCCATTTTGTCGCGGCTGCTTTCCTATCCGGCGCGCCTGCTGCAGTGGGGACTGGTGCAGTGGTATGCGCTAGTGATGGTCGCCGGGTTGGTAGGATTCGTCGCTTATTTCGCTTGGCGCTGAGGATTTTGTCGCGCGGGCGATTGTGTGGCGCGAGCGCCCTCGCCCACGTAACGGACTGAAAAATGCAAAGTCACATTCTCTCAATCATTCTGTTCACGCCCCTACTCGGCGCTCTCGTCCTCCTTTTTGTTCCTAAGGAAAACAAAGACGCCATCCGCTGGATCGCGAACATCTTTGCGCTGGCCGGACTATTGATCTCCATTCCCCTGGTGCCCATGTTCTGGGCGCAGCGCTTCCAGCCCGGCTTCAAGTTTCTCGAAGGCTCCCCCAACAACTGGATCCCATCGATCGGCGCTGGCTACAACCTGGGTATTGATGGCATCTCCTTCCTGCTGATAATGCTGACCACGCTGCTAGGCTGGGTTTCGATTCTCTCCTCATGGACTGCGATCGAAACTCGCGTAAAGGAATATTACATCTGGTTTCTGGTGCTGCAGACGGGCATGCTGGGCGTCTTTATGTCGCTCGATTTCTTCCTGTTCTTTGTTTTCTGGGAAGCCATGCTCGTCCCGATGTATCTGTTGATCGGCATCTGGGGCGGCCCGCGCAAGCTTTACGCGGCTATCAAGTTCTTCCTGTACACGCTGTTTGGCTCAGTGCTGATGCTGCTGGGCATTCTGTTCCTCTATTTCCATCACCACGCCGCCACTGGAACATATACGTTTTCCATCCCTGAACTCTACAAGACGGCGCCGCAGATCCCTTTCCACTATGCGATCTGGCTCTTCCTGGCATTCTTTCTGGGATTCGCCATTAAGGTGCCGATGTTCCCCTTCCACACCTGGCTGCCGGACGCGCACGTGGAAGCTCCTACCGCGGGTTCAGTCATCCTGGCCGGCGTTCTGCTGAAAATGGGGACCTATGGATTTGTCCGCTTCTCGCTGCCATTCTTTCCGCAGGTCATAACCAACTCAGCCACCTTTTTAAATGTGACCGTGCGCGGCTGGATGATCGGCCTCTCCATCGTGGGCATCATCTACGGCGCTTTGGTCTCCCTGATGCAAAAAGACATGAAAAAGCTGGTGGCCTATTCGTCGGTCAGCCATCTCGGCTTTTGCACCCTGGGAATCTTCGCCCTGACCCCGTTGGGGCTGAGCGGCTCGGTGTTGCAGCAGATCAATCACGGCATCTCGACCGGCGCACTGTTCTTGATCGTCGGCATTCTCTACGAGCGCCGGCACACCCGCGAGATTTCGGAATACGGCGGCATCTCGAACGTCATGCCGGTCTACGCCACCATCACCATGATCATGTTCCTTTCATCGATGGGACTGCCGCTACTCAACGGCTTCGTCGGCGAGTTCACCATCCTGCAAGGCACCTTCATGGAGAACTGGCGATGGGCGGCCTGGGCTGTGCCCGGCGTGATTCTGGCCGCTGCCTACCTGTTGTGGCTCTACCAGCGCGTGTTCTTCGGGACGGTAACCAATCCCAAGAATGAAAAATTACACGACCTCACGCCGCGCGAAATCTTGACCTTCGCCCCCTTACTCATTATGGCGCTCTGGATCGGCCTATATCCCAAGCCCTTTTTCCAAATACTGGAGCAACCGGTGAACCAGATTGTGCAGACGGTTCGTCCCGGCTATCCGGGGACCAGTGGCGCGGTCAATGCGTCGGTCAAGCCCGGGGATGAACTTCCATCTTCTGACGCAAACGTGCATGCCGCACAGCTCGCTTCGGATGGTGCGGGTCGTACCAAGGAGAGCAAATAAGTGCCCGGCGCGATCACCCAAATGTTCAGCCCCACCGATTACCTGATGGCGCTGCCGATCACGCTGTTAACTCTCTTCGCGCTTGGCATCCTGCTCATTGACCTGATGCTTCCTGCGCAGCAGAAGTGGATAAACGCTGTGACCGCGCTTGTCGGGTTGGGGTTTGCGGCGGTGGCAATCTGGAAAATCCTCAATTTTCTGGCGACTTTCAGACTCCTCGGCCAGCCCGCGCTGGCGAACTCGATGGTGGTGGATCGGTTCGCCATCTATTTCTGGTGCTTATTTCTCGCAGGCGCTGCCATTGTTATCCTGACCTCCGTCCGTTACATGGAGATTGAGCACGAAAATCACGGCGAGTACTACGCCTTGATCCTGTTCTCCGTCGTCGGCATGATGTGCATGGCGGCTGGTATAGACATCGTCCTCATCTTCATCGGCTTGGAATTGATGGCGATTTCCACTTACATTCTGGTGGGCTTTTTGCGCCGCGACCGCCGCTCCAACGAAGCCGCGCTGAAGTACCTGCTGCTGGGAGCATTTTCTTCGGGCATCTTCGCCTACGGACTCTCTCTGTTTTATGGAATCACCGGCAGCACCAATCTGCAACAGATAGCCCGCGGACTGGCGCAGCGAATCCAAGGCAACCAAGGAAAAATCGATCCGGTCATTATTGTCGCCCTGCTGACGACCGCGACGGGTCTGTTTTTCAAAATCGCCGCCATCCCCTTTCATCAATGGGCGCCGGACGCATACGAAGGCGCTCCCACGAGCATCACCGGATTCATGTCGGTTGCGGTGAAGGCCGCGGCCTGGGCGTTGTTGCTACGGATATTTCTGTACGGACTCGCTCCGTTGCGTCCCGTGTACGTACCGCTGCTGGTGTTTGTCTCGATTGCTACCATGACTGGCGCGAACCTGGCCGCTTTGACCCAAAATAACCTGAAGCGTCTTCTGGCTTATTCTTCGATCGCGCACGTCGGCTACATGCTGCTTGGCCTGATTGCCGGCGATGCCCACTATCCTACCGCGGATGGCATCAAAGGCATCCTCATCTACCTGTTGGTCTACACCTTCATGAACCTGGGCGCATTCGCCGTAATTGCATCGCTGCGGCAGCGGAATGTAATCGGGGACGAGATTGACGATATCGCTGGCCTCTTTTTTCGCTCTCCCACCGAAGCTGTGCTGATGTTGATTTTCCTGTTGTCCTTGGCGGGAATCCCGCCGCTGGCGGGCTTCTACGGGAAGTATTTTATTTTCCTGAGCCTGATCGAAAGCGGACACTACGTTCTGGCCTCTCTGGGCGTGCTCTACTCCGTCTTCGGCCTGTACTACTATCTGCGAATCGCCAACCAGATGTTTATGCGTGAAGCTTTGGACAAGACTCGCCTCCCGGTCAGCGCCGGCATGCGGGTTGCCCTGGGCGTAACCGCTTTTGCTACCGTCTTCATCGGCGTCTTTCCAGACCGGTTCATCCAGGTGGTCAACTGGTCGTTGGGCATCGTCAATGCGCCCACCGTGGCCCGTCTGATACGCTAAGTGCAGACATCGAGCCTCAGACCTCGGATTCGGAAATCAAGCGGATTCGGCTGGCTGAGATTGCACTTCCAAGGTCTAAGATCTGACGCCCGTCTGGTTTTTATGCCAACCCGTAGCGACCACTCCCCCGAGAACCATTCTCCTGACAAGAAGAGTCCATTGGTCCAACTGGCCGCTTATAGCCAATTGGCATTCGTTCTTCCGGCGGCAACTTTCGCAGGATGGCTGATCGGGGCGGGCTTGGATCGCTGGCTGCATACTACGTGGTTGTATCTGGCCGGGCTGGTCCTCGGTATTGTGGCGGGATTCGTCGAACTCATTCGCACTGTGACTTCTTCTTCGGACTAATTCTCTTGTCGCAACCTTTGACCATGGACGCAGACGACGACTCCTTCCAATCCGGCGCCCTCAGTCGCATCTCGCATTCCATGGTTGTGCTTGCGCTTGTGTTCAGCGTCGCCGCTTTGGGAGTCTACGGCTGGCGTATCGCGTTGGGATTTGCCTGCGGATGCGCCGTTGCCTATTTGAATTTTCACTGGCTCAAGCGCGTGGTGACCGCTCTCGCCGATCGCATCGCCTCCGCCGGCCATCCGCAATCGAGCAAGGGTATCGTGCTGCGTTTCCTGCTACGCTACTTTTTGATGGCTCTCGCAGCCTATGTTATATTCAGTGTTAACCCCGCGAGTCTTTACGGGCTCTTTGCCGGCCTGTTCCTGCCCGTAGCGGGCATCGCGTGCGAAGCCGCCTATGAGCTGTACGTGGCGCTGGCGCGTGGACTTTAAGCATCCCCGATTAAAATTGAAAGAAGAACCTGAGAGCTGATTCATGCAGGAACAACTCTGGTTTACTGCGCTTCTGAACCACCTCTTCGCCGGTCCGGTCACCGCGCTGCTGCAGGCGCTCCACATTCCAGTTAAGCATCCCCAGGCACCGATCAGGGACACGGTTGCGATGGAGCTATTAGTGTTCGTGTTTCTGGTGATCCTATTTGCCCTGGTGCGGTCGCGGCTTTCAGTGGATAGCCCAGGTCCCTTGCAGCACATTTTCGAGGGAGCCGAGGGCTTCATCGAAGGTCAGAGCGCTGAGATCGTCGGACACCATAGTGAAGGCTTCACGCCCTTCCTCATGACGCTGGCTTTCTTTATTTTGTTCTGTAATCTGATCGGGCTAATTCCAGGATTCGAATCGCCTACCGCGGTTCCCGTAGTTCCGCTGGGCTGCGCCATCTGCGCCTTTGTCTACTACCAGGTCCAGGGATTCAAGCATGCTGGTATTGGATATTTGAAGCATTTTGCCGGCCCCATGCCGATCCTGGCGCCGCTGATGATCCCGATCGAGCTTATCAGTCATCTGGCCCGCGTACTTTCGTTGACCATCCGTCTCTTTGCCAACATGTTCGCCGGCGACATGGTCACACTGGTTTTCTTTTCTCTAGTTCCACTTGGCGTACCCATTATTTTCCTTGGTCTTCATATCGGTGTTTCGTTCTTGCAAACTTACATCTTCATCCTACTGACCACCGTGTACCTGGCAGGAGCGGTGGCGGAAGAGCACTAAAGAGAGTGGCTAGTGGTGAGTGGTCAAAGAGAAATCGAGTGCTGACCACTGACCACTGGTTTTAGCCGCAAGCGTGAGGGCATCTGCACGAGGATGATGTCAACCACCCACTGGCGGCCATTCATAATCACAAGGAGAAACAAAATGCGTAAGCTGAGTTATCTGTTCATGGCGCTGGCCTGCATGTTCCTGGTGGTGCCGGTCTTCGCGCAGGGCGGGGAAGCCGCCAGCGGGGTCAACTGGGTTGCCATTACTGCTGGATTCTCTATGGCGATTGCCTCAGCCATCTGCGGTTTGGCCCAGGCCAAAGCCACGGCGGCTGCGGCCGAGGGTCTGGCACGAAACCCCGCGGCTCGTGCCGGCATTCAGTTGGCGCTGATTCTAGGTCTGGCGCTGATCGAGTCCCTGGCGCTGTACACGCTGGTTATTATCTTTGCCAAGGTCAAGTAGAACTAGGTAGTGGTGCAGTTTGGTTGTCATCCTGAGCAAGCGCTTTTTGCGACGCAATCGTCGCGCGTTTGGCTCGCTTCCGTCTGGAACTGCACCACTACCTGGAAGAATCCCCCAAAACTCAAAAGCCTCCGCTTGCTGGAGGCTTTTCTTCTTGATCCAGTAATCAGAAACTAGAGCTTGCGCTGGCCATCCCAGTCTCCGCCCTTGGTCTCGGGCGCATGCTCGACGGACTCCACCAGCACCCGGCGCAATCGGTAACGGCTTTCCAGATCCGTATTCACCAGTTCAAAACCTACTTCGTTGACTCGAGCGCGGCGCAGCAGCACTTGCCCGCGGACGTGGCGCACGCCTACCGAGATATCGATATTGGCTTCCGAGCCGACTCGAAGGTTGTCTTCCTTCGTCCCCATGCCGCCGCCCAGGCTCAATTCGCGAATCAGAATGCTGGATTTTCCCCACGAACTGCTGATCACGGCTGACAGGGTCTTGCGCAAAACAATCCGCTCATAACGACGCTGCCGCACCCACGGACAGGCTGGCGCCGCATCCAGAGGGGCAACCGCCAATTCAGCGGTGTCCAGCCCGCTGTCGGACATCACTTGACTCCCGTAACGGGGATCGATTTTGACCAGGGCTTGCGCCGCCGCAATGCGCAACTCCCGGTGATTTGCCCACTTCCACATTTTCTTGGCTTCCAGAAGATTGCGAAGGACCGGAATCGCCTCAGGCTCCCGCAACCGGCCGAGAGACTCGACGGCCTTCAGTTGCAGCAGAGGCGACCGGTCCTGCGCCTCGCCTGCTTCCGCCAGCACAATCAAAGGTGGGACCGCTGTGCGATCACCGCTCATGCCAATCTCATCTACCGCTTGCGGCAGCACCAGGGGATCGAGAATTTCCAGAAGCTCCAGCAGCGAGCGGCCGCGATCATGAGCCGCGCCATAAGCCACTTGACGCACGATCACGTCATGGTAAAAGCGGTTCCACTCTGGCAGGCGTACAGGCAGCAACTCCAGCAGCGTGGGCACATCCAGGCGGCTCATCAATCCAACCACCGATGCAGCATGCCGCGGCTGTCCGGTTCGCAGCATCTCTCGTAGCTGTTGCTGCGCTGGAGCACCGAGTTCCCGTGCAAGGTCTACCATGCGGTCGCACTCTTCGCGCCGCATGCAGCGGAAGAACCGGTCGGCAAGATGTTCCACCGACGCTTGCGACGTATGCCGCAGAACCTCCAGCAAGTCCGGTGGGAATTGCGGCAGATGCAGAGCTTCTTCAATGAACTCAGGCAGGCGGTTTTCCACGCCGATGCGCGGACGCAGTTCGGTCGCCAGCACCGGCCGTTGCTTGGCGATCGAATCCATCGCCTGGCAGAGTTCGCTTAACGCGTCGTATTGTTTATGGGAGCTGGCTTCGGCACTTAGCCGCACAAACGCGGCACCCAGCAGACTCTGCATTTCCGGATCTGCTTCCTTGCCAAGCGCCTCGCCCATCTTTCGCAATGTGGCGCTCATCACATCCCCGCCCGCGGTAGCAAACAAATCAGCCAGCTGACTCAATCCGGTTGCGGTCTTGCGGCGAGACTCCCCATCCTTCGCATCCAGGCAATTGATGTAGTTACCCAGAATGGCACCCGCCGTTTCCTTGTCAGCGCGGTCCAGCAGCAGTTCGACGAATTGACGCACGTTGCGTGGAGGCACGCATGGAGCCTCATGGGACAGCAGCACGCTCTTCTTGCCCGCCTCCGGCACTTCGGCCCAAAACATTCGGTCAAGAATGTCGGCATGCGACTCCACCAGGATGCCGGCCTTGCCCATCTTGTCTTCTTGGATGCGCAGAATCTGGCGCAACGTATCCATCTGCCGGCTCATGTGCTCCATCATCTGGTGCACCGCATTGACCTTCACTTCGCCCTTCTGGAAACGGTCTAGGGCGAAACGGATGGCCATATGCTCAGCCGCTTTCATCAGCAGTGGGGTGTCGTTGCTCGGCTCAGGTATGGTCGATGCCAGGCTCTGCAATAATTGCTGCAGGTTAATTTTCGTGTTCGCATCAGTTTCACTGATCTCTTTTTGTAGCAGCTCCGGCTGTGCGCTGGGGTCAGCGCTTACTTGCCCGAATTTGGTAAGCAGACGGATGGCTTGCACTACCTCTTCTTCCTGCAAGGGAACAACGCCGCCCGCCCAAACCCCTGTGCCTTCACCGTTGACTGGATTGCCGCCGCCAGCCGGAGCCGGAACGTTGGGCACATTTCCGACGGGAACGCCGCCCGGATGGCCGCCACCCCCTCCAGTGCCACCTCCTCCGCCACCACCACCGGCGCTTTGCGCCCCTTCAGCGGCCGCAATAAGCTGCAATAACTTCTGGGGATCGTTCAACCACTGCTTGAACTCCGGACCCAGAGTTTGCGCCGCGATCTGGGCTGCGATGGTTACATCCCCGGTCGAGGGATCGGCGGCAACAAACTTGACTTCATTGATCCTGATGGAAGCCTGCTTGTTGTCTCCGAACGTGTCCTTAATTTGCTTGACCACATCCTGAGCCTTCGAACCGCCTAGGGCAAAAGCACGCACCAGGCGGGCAAAGTCATCAACCGTAACCTTATTGGAAAAATGGATACTGGCCAGGCCGGCAGTGGTCAGTAGTTTGGCGAAGCTGCGCTCCGCCTGTCCACTCTCGAGCGCGATGCCATCCACGAGCAGCCTGTTTTCAGAGACGCCAAGCAAAAATCCGCCATCAGTTCCTTTCGGCATGCCTTGCTGCAATTCATTCCAGGTGACTTCAAACTGCCCTTCGGTGCGCTTGTGTTCAAAGCCGTACAGACGTATGTACTTCACCAGAATGTTCAAGCTATGGACAAAGGCGCGAGCGGATGCGACCCGGCTATCCCTGTTTGTGTCGGCCGTAAGAATGCGGCATCTCCTAAGAATTTCTAGGCTACCGAGTTAGGGTAATGCGAAATCGTAAGTCGATGCACATTACGGAGGTAACCCGGTGTTAAGTCATTGAGCTGTCCAGGATCGTACAACCGCGGCTCTCACAAATCTCAGAGGACTGGAAACATTGGGTAGTGGTGCAGTTTGGTTGTCATCCTGAGCAAGCGTCCTTTGCCCAGCGAAAGCCTGCCCTGAGCGCAGCCGACGGGGATCTGGGGCGAGCCGCGCGTGGCGTCGCGTTCTCAATAGTCCGCGCGTGCGGCTCGCTTCCCAGTCGAACTGGCACT
The DNA here is from genome assembly GCA_963696025.1 of uncultured Acidobacteriota bacterium. Lineage (GTDB taxonomy): Bacteria > Acidobacteriota > Terriglobia > Terriglobales > Acidobacteriaceae > JABCYV01. The sequence goes on along the minus strand of CAVOII010000004.1, from coordinate 540,170 downwards.
CCAAAACGGAAACACTGGAATTAATTCTCCGGGACGGTGAGAATAGCTCATTACTATGCCCTCTCCGGCAACCTGGCTAACGTCTCCTTCCGCCCAGCCCGCCGCGAAAGTCGCGAACGCGAAAGCCATAAACGCGAAGGCCATAAACGCGAAGGCCATAAAGAAGATCGGCCTGGCCTTCTGGATGCAGAGCGTGCTCGAACAGTGCGATCGCGCCAGCGTAGACTTCTCGCCCGATCCCGTGCACGACTTGCGGGTCGCGTTACGCCGTTGCCGCTCCATGGCTGACGGAATCATGGCCATCGATCCTGATCCCGCCTGGAAGGAAATGAAGAAGTCCGGCAAGCCCCTTTTCAGCCGTTTGGGAGATCTGCGCGACACGCAAGTCATGGAAGAATGGGTGCATCGTCTCGACAGCCCGGGTGACCCGGTGACCACTAAACTGCTGCAGTTCCTCGCTGCTCGCGAAGCCGAGTTCAAGCAAGAGTCGGCAAAGGCCCTCGAGGAATTTGATCGCAAACAGTGGAGACGCTGGATCAAAACGTTGCCCCGTAGGGCAGCCCGGCTGCGGTCCGGCAGCGACATTTTCAAGCATCTCGCCCTGGAGCGCTGGATCGAAGCCTACGAACTGCATCGTCGCGCACTTCGCAATCGTTCTCAGGTTGCATTCCACAGTTTGCGCATCGGAATCAAGCGCTTCCGCTACATTGTGGAGAATTTTCTGCCGCAACAGCATGCCGCCTGGAGCGATGATCTTAAAGACCTGCAAGATTTGCTTGGGGAAGTCCACGACCTCGACGTTGTTTGGTCCACCGCCCTGCAGGTAGATGTCTTTCCCGATGCCGCATCCCGCTCGCGATGGCACGCCCGCATTATTGAGGAACGTACCGCGCGGATCGGAAAATATCGGGCTAAAATGATGGGCAAAAATTCCCTGTGGCAGGTCTGGCGGGCTGAACTCCCGCAGGGGGAGCAAATCGAAGCCGCTGCCTTACACCGGCTGCAGTTTTGGGCCTCAGTTCTCGATCCCGACTTCAAACACTCCGATCACGTAACCGGGCTGGCATTGCAACTTTATGACGGCTTGCCGTCCAAACAGCACACTTCTGCGGGCAATCATCGGAACTCGAATCACGCCGCGAATCATCGAAATTTAAATCGTCACGACTCTAGCCACAGTGACCAGCGTGCCATTCTCCAAGTTGCAGCATTGCTGCACGATGTTGGGCGATCGAAGCGGGAAAAGAAATCCCACAAAGCTACATACAAGTTGATCAATCGGCTCAAACCTCCAGCAGGATGGAGCGCGGAATCCCTGCACCTGGCTGCCGCTATTTCGCGTTACCACCAGGGTGCGCTGCCACATGCTGGCCAGGCATCTTTACGTGGGCTCACGCCTGAACAACGTCGGACTGTGCTGCGCTTGGCGGGAATACTCCGTCTGGCTGACGCCCTCGATTCCAATCGCGACGGTCGAATTCAGCGCCTGCACGTCGCAGAAAACAACGGTTTTCTGGTCGTCGCGGCCCAAGGGTATTCTCCCCGTGACCGCCTGGCCGAAAACATCGCTGCAGCTCGCCATCTTCTGGAAGTAGTCTATCGACGTCCGGTGATGGTGAAACCACTGTTAGCGAAAAGATAAAAGGCCTTCGAAACTATAAGCCGTTTCACAATGGTCTCACCACTGTTTTGCGGATGAGGAAAGGAGGATCGAGTCCAAGAGGCGATACCTTGTCTGTGAGAGTTAGTTCACCGGCCCGAGATACTGATCCAGCCAGGTCAGCGTTTCCTTAATAAGTTCGTTGCGCGGGATATTGTGACCAGTGTCGTAGAGTAGATGTTTCTTCTGGTCTTTCTTCGACCCAAGCATCCGATAAAAAGGCTCCTGGTTCGATTCCACAGGAAAGAAGAAATCATAGCGTCCATTCAGCATCAAGACCGGCTGCTTCACCCGTGACACGAAGTTGATGGGATCAGCTTCAGGAAGGGACCGCTGGAAGTCGAGGCCCCCCAACGCGAGGACGCAAACCTTGATCCTTGGTTCGATAGCCGGTACCATGCCACCCATTGCCGCGCCCCAACTATAGCCGTAATAGGCCAGCTTATTGTGATCCAGTTCGGGACGTGTCTCCGCGTAGTCGATGGCTCGCGATACGTCCTTAACCCACATGATGACGTGATCCCGCCAGGTACTGGTCATATCCGGCACATCGGACTCCATTCCGTCGCCGCGTTCGTACGTACCCTTGTATACGGGGTAGACTACGGCGCGCCCACTCCTGAGAATGGCATCCAGGGACGCCGTGGTGTAAAGCGAGAACTTCCGTAGCAGGAGCGCGTTCGACCCAGGAAAGAACACGATTGTCTGGAACGGGGGTTTCGCACGCTTCGGAAGCAACAGGTAGGAGACGGCCCGTTCGTTTCCGTAACCTGCCGTGTAGGTGATTCTCTCGGCTTTCCAATCTTCTTCGTCGGTCCCAAAAGGCTCTACGGATGGGTTTAGAGGCGTTTTGTCGTAGGAATATTGGCTGCGATAGGCCTGAAATAACACATCGGAGGCGGGCTTCTGTTTGGATAGATCACGCCTCGGCGTAGGCACAGGATCGTAGGCGACTTTGGGAATCGATTCCGGCTCGATGTACTTCACACAACGGAACCCAATATTTGCGGTGCGTAGGAACGGTGTTTGTGCATCCGGGTCAACGAACATGTAGTTGGGTTCGTCCCAGGCCCCGCCGAGGACATAACGCTTACCTGACTCTGCTTCCGTCCAGATCCACTCCTTCACGTTGCCAGCCATGTCGTAGGTGCCCCACGGGCTCATGCCCGGCTTGCTGCCGACCGGCAAGACACCCGACCTGCCGAAGTTGCTTGCAGGTACGATGAAAGCCGCGGAAACCGGTCCGGCAGCACGATTCCAGTGATAGATCGTCGGCAGACTTTTTCCGGCAAACTCCGCATAAGCCGCGGCTTCGTACCAGCTGACGCCAGTCACGGGAAAGTCCTCCTGGCCTTTCGGATACTCGCCTTGGATCCAATCTTTCGGTCCCGGTCGTCCGGCTGCGTCTCGGAAAAGCGCCATGGCCTCGTCCCACGAAAGATGTTTGCCGTCTTTCTGAAACTCCACTTTCCAATACTCACGTTTCTGATATCCGCCTTGATCGACGAAGACCTTGAACTGCCGGTTGGTCACTTCATACTGGTCGATCCAATAGCTCTTGAGAGGTAATTCCGGGATGCCTTCAAAGCCTGGGATGAACAAGGCGTTGGAATATTTCTCTGGCGAAACTCGCACCATTCCAGCAGGAATTTTCCCGGACTCGTCGAGAGTGACAGTTGCGGCCACGGGCTGACCGACAGGCGGTGGATACCAACCGAACAGAGCAGCGGTCGTCCGCAAAACCGTAGCAAACCCTGGCTTATCGAACTTCCACACGAAATTGCCACGTGGCTGGCGGACATCCTTCAACGGCGTGCGACCAACCAGTTCCCACGGTGCATTTACGTCGCTGTACGCCCTGCGGTACACATCGGCACCCGCCGGCGTTGTCTCGACTGAAGTCTGATATGAGATGACTGGCCACAGCCGCGCCAACACGGGATCGCCGGGAATCGACTTCTCTGCCTTCACCGCAAACGTGTAGGCTTCACCAAATTCGCCAAATCTTCCCTGATCAGCCAGTCGTGAAATGTCAGGCACAGCCACTTCGCGCGCCCAGCGTGCGTCGCGATAGCGTTTTACCAGCCAGGCCGCCCCTGCCCCAAGCATCATGACCGCAAGCAGAATCGGAACCAGCACTCTCGGACGTCGCACCTCCCTGACAATCCTTGCGGGGCTTAATATCGCGCCCGACTCAGGGAACAAAAGATCGCGGCAGCTTTTAAGTTCGTGCGCGAGCTCAGTAGCGGAAGCGTACCTCGCAGAAGGATCTTTTTTCAGGCAGCGGTTAACAATCCGCCGCACCTCCGGCGGGATGTCGCGTTTGCGCTCGCTCAACGGCCTCGGATCGTCCCGCAGGACCGCCGAAAGGATTGCCGCGCCGGATTGACCGTCGAAAGCTCTGCTGCCGGTCAGCATCTCGTAGAGCACCGAACCGAAGGAGAACACATCGCTGCGTGCGTCGATTGGCTTGCCTTCAGCCTGCTCCGGTGACATATAGGCCACCGTGCCCACGATCATCCCGGGCGTCGTCGCTATCGTCGCAGCCTCGTCGTTCATCGCTGACGCTGGGGTTGCAAGTTTGGCTAAACCAAAGTCCAGAACTTTAACCAGCCCGCTCTCGTCCACCATGACGTTCGAGGGTTTCAGGTCGCGGTGTACGAGGTCCACTGCGTGTGCGCAAGAGAGAGCCTCGGCAATCTGTATGGCGTACTTGAGCGCCAGGCCCGTTGCCAGTCCATCTGCGGGAATCAAGTGGTCCAGGGTTTGGCCGGCGACGTACTCCATGACCATAAAGTCCACCCCGTCCTGCGAACCGATGTCGTGAACCACACAGACGTTGGGATGTTGCAGGGCCGAGATGGATTTCGCTTCCTGCTCGAAGCGCACATGCAGGTCTGCGTCAGAAGACAGATGGGCGGGCAGGATTTTAATTGCTACCGTACGCTGCAGCCTTGTGTCTCGGGCACGATACACCTCGCCCATACCGCCTGCGCCGATGAGAGATTGGATCTCGTATGCCCCGAACTTTGTGCCAGGGATCAGCGTCATAGGCCACGGCGATTATACCTTCGCCGTCTGATTGTCTCTGACGTACCGCGGTCGATTTTACGCCATGCACTTTGGACTTATTCGTGCTCGATGCCAAAGGCAGAACGGCAACGCATCGGCGTCCATGAGGAATGGGGCCTCGCGTTGAGGTGATCAAGTGGCACTTGGCGCGCCCAGTCGCCCGTTTTTCCAAGAAGCTGAAGCTTTAGTAGCTCCCTGCAAAGATTCTAAGGCCATTTCAGGCCACCGCACACGGTCCTCTAAGTCAAAACTTTTGCCTGTATGTGAAAAGATTTTCATTGCTGCGACTAAGCTCAAGACGTCCGCTAGCTACCATGCACAACTTGCGATTTGTATCGCCGCCTTCCTGGTTTTCGTTCTGCCAGTGGACGCTTCCGATGTTCAACCATCTCCCGACGCCACGGTAGATCAGGCTCCAGATTCCATGTCCCCAACCTCTCAGACCGCGCCTGGTATTGAAGAGAAGACAAAGAAGTCCGGTAAGTACGACATTGATCGCATTGGACACCGGGGTGTCGGGGACGGCGTAAATCTTTACTCGCTGCAGAAAGAACGCGCTTTGGGCGAAGCGATGGCCGCCGCTATTGATCGCCACACGAAATTCGTCGCCGACGCCGGGCTCAATGACTATATAAATCTTCTTGGCCAGAAACTCGCTCGTAACTCCGACGCTGAATTGCCCCTCACCATTAAGGTTATCGACTCCCTGGATCTCAAAGCCTTCAGCTTGCCCGGGGGTTTTCTCTATGTTGACAAGGGTTTGATCATGGAAGTCGACAGCGAAGCCGAGCTGGCCGGCCTGATGGCGCATGAGATCGCGCACATTGCTGCGCGGCACGCGACCCGGACCGCCACCCGAATGCGCGCCTGGAGTATGTTCTCAATACCGCTGAGTCACGTCGGCGGCCCCGCCGGCTTCGGAATAGGACAGATAGGTCCCCTTACCTTCAAAAAATTCAGTCGCGACGCAGAGCTCGAGGCCGACCTGCTCGGAATCGAATATCTATACGCCACGGGATACGATCCTCAGGCATTTCTCGAAGCTTTGGAGAAACTGCACAGCAAACAGGTTGAGGCACACGCGCGCCTCGCTAATGCTGTTCCTGCTTTCAATACCTTGTCTAAGCTGCCATTACACGACCAGATCGCTCACGCATTCTCCTACTACCCGACCATTGAGGAGCGCATCCAGAAGGCGCAAGCAGAGATTTCCACGCTGCTCCCCGGCCGGGATGACTACGTCGTCGATACCAGCGAATTCCAGGTAGTGAAAGCACGGCTTGCCTGGGCGGATCGGCCGATTCTGCGCCGGCACCACTCCGCAGACGGAGTCACCAACGGTCCTGTCCTCCGCCGACATCCCCCCGAAGAACCCCAGCTGGAGCTTGCGGGACTGTTGACAAACAGCCAGTCACAGAAGTGATCGCATTCTCGGCAGCAAACTCTCAAGGTGAGGTGCACCCGCCCATCGAGCCCAAACGGTTTGATCTGATAAAACCTTGTCGCGGCTGCCGATCGCGAAGCGTCCGAGCCTGCTACTTTTCCCCAGCCTCAGGCTTGAGCCACTAGCCCGGAGTACAACTGGACAGATTTGCAACCTCTCAGCTGTTTTGAGCCGCCCCCTAGTCTTCACGCCTGCGGTTACCAAAGGCCAAACGCTCTTTGTCTTCAGTTATTTGCTCACTTTCCCATTTTGGATTTCACTGTACATGGCACTTTCACTTCAGGACAGCTGTCGCCGCGGTGAGACCTGCTTGCGCTACGGCGGCCGGGTAATTCGACCGGAGAAGAGTGCGAAATTCAACCTTGAGGAGCGCAATAATGCGCAAATTAGCTGGGCTCGTTCTGTTGTTCGGCATGTGTTCACTGGGAGCGGCCGCGCAGGAGAGTGCGCCCCGGGCGGAATTCTTCGGCGGCTATCAATACACACGATTTGATGGCGGACTGAATGCGAACGGCTGGGATACAGCCTTCACCACAAATCTTAACCGTTGGTTTGGTGTGACCGGGGATTTCAGCGGCGCCTACAGGTCCCAAAACGGGGTAAGCTTCGACAACTACACGTACACCTTTGGGCCTGTGGTCTCGCTGCGTCACAACGAAATCTTCACTCCGTTCGCGCACTTCCTGGCCGGCGGCTTCCACGCTTCGGCTGGTTTTAGCGGCTTGTCGGCATCGGCTAACGGCTTCGCCATGATGTTCGGAGGCGGCGTGGACGTGAACGCAACCCAACATCTGGGCGTGCGTGCGCTTCAGTTTGACTGGCTCTCAATGCGCGCCAACGGAACTAGCGACAATAACAACATGCGAATCTCGACTGGGCTTCTGGTCCGCTTCTAGCAGTGTGGAAGTTGGCAACGCACAGAGCGACCGAAAGGTCGCTCTTATCTTTTCGTTGAGAAACCACCAGGAACACGCCATTACATGTCCAGTCCAACATTGCCTCCGGAACCTCTTCTGGCCTCCACATGTGAGTTGTCTTAAAGAAGCTTGTCTGTCACTCCCAACATATTCCTTCGTTCGCTACCCTTAACTTGAGGCGTATTGCGGGCGTCAGCGTAGCGGGAGCCCGCAGCCGAAATCCCGAGCGCAGTCGAGGGATCCCTGATGACCCACGCCCAACTTGTCCAGAAAGCTGTCTCCTGGTTGCGCTCCTACCGCTGCGGCGTGGTTCTTTCCGAACAGGCCTGCGTAAGCGGCGAGATGCCCGATGCCATCGGATGGAAGCGCGCCTGCCACTCGGTCCTGGTGGAATGCAAGATCTCGCGCGCGGACTTCCTGGCTGACCGCGCCAAGCCATTTCGCCAAAAGCCAGAACTAGGCGTGGGATCTGAACGGTTTTATCTCCTGCCGGCGGGGTTAATTGTGCCGCAAGAACTGCCACCGGGTTGGGGCCTGCTGGAAATCCGCAGCCGTAGAGTTGAAATGATTCAAGGTTCGGTGAAGAACTTTCGCAGGGCTGCCGGGTTCAATAGTGAGATGAATCTTCTGCTGGCCAGTCTTCGGCGGGTGGAAATCCGTATTGAGCCGCAGACGATTACTGACTTCCTTAAGTGGAAGAACCGCATGGCGGAATACAATCGCGGTCCTTTGGCTGAGGGCATTCTGGCGCCTGATCAGGAGCCGAATCCCTTCCTGGCGACCGATTGACGACTGACGGATTGATGACCTACGCGCATCCAACTAGAGGTCGCGGAGCGCCGGGGCCATTCGCCAGGTGAAGCGAGCACGTATTGTCTCGTAGGAGGAGACGTTGAAACCCGTATCATCTTTCTCATTCAGAACCTTTCATTCAGTTTCCGCTGCAAGAACATTCCTGGCGTGCATCATCCTGCTCTGTGCCGCGGTGGTTTCAGCGGCGGCGCAGGACGGCGGTATTCCGATTGGCGGAAAATGGTGGGAGTTCGACACCGAAGACAAGATGACTCTGGCAAAGAAAGCAAAATTTGTCCTCACCGCCGACAACTTCTTGCGCGATAGCTCTTATCAGAAGCCCAAAATTGAGATTCTCTGCGTCAACGGCAAGTTCGAACGCAGCTTCTTTTATCCCAACGTAAGGCTCGGCCCGCCTAATCGACCGGGTTTCTGGGGACAGCCGCAGGCGGTCGTTTTGGTTCGCATGGATGATACTCACGACACCCATGGCTGGAATTGGGTGCCTGGTTCAGCTCTCTCCATGGACAAGGGAACCACCCGCAAACTTTTTCGCTCGAATGTCTTCAAAGTGGAATTCCGTTCTGCCGGGGGACCTGACATCGCGGAGTTCTCACCAGGCGGCATCTACACTGATCGCGTATCCCAGGCGTGCGGCTTCAACCCAAAGTAGCGAGACGAGGACTCATCTCGTGAACACGACGCTCTGAGGGAACTGGTCTAATAGCGATGTTGCGCAACAATGAGTAGGCTCCGGATTCGGGGTAGATGACGATTCATTAGAAACCTCGTCTTTAATTTCCCACAAGGACGTTTCACGGTAATGATCCCCGTGTTCCTCTGCTCCTGGAGTCAAAATCACACTGATGCTCGCGCAGAACAGGCTTCCAGGTAAGCACACACAAAGAAGATGAGTTCCTGCTGCAAAATGTCGAACTCCTTCTCGGGAGCAGCGGATTCGAGCAATCTACGAGTGACTCCGGTTATGGCAGATTGAAGCATCGAAGCTACCAGTTGTGGATCTTTGTTGAGCGGCTCACGCGCGCTTGCCAGCATTTCAACAATCGCCTTATTGACCCGTACCCCGATCTGCCTCACAATCTTTGCTCCGTCCACGTCGGAGCTTACGGAGTGGAGAGCCGCACTTGTTTTCACATCACTCATCTTGGCTTTTAGGAATGAAGTGACGAGCGCTTTCCCCATTTGCTCGAGACTGTTGCCGTTCTGCTCCAGACAGACCTGCTCAACTACCTCCGTAACCTCGTAAAGGTGGCGTTTCAGGGCAGCCTGCAGCAGTGCGTTCTTGTTCGGGAAGTATTGATACAGGGTTCCAACAGACACACCGGCTCGAAACGCCACCCTTGTTGTCGTCAGCCGTTCCTTTCCTACACGGAGCAAAACCTGAATAGTCGCATGGAGAATGGCGTCCACGCTTGCAGTCGATCGCGCTTGCACCGGCGATTTCCGGGGCTCCAAGAGCACACGAGATGTGACAGGCAAATGCGAACTCCTAAACTGAAGCTTTCTTCATCCAATCCACTGTAAGCGCGATCGCTGCAAGGAATCAAGAGGCGATGCGGTCCAAAACAAAACCAAGGAGAAGTCATTATGCGTGTTTTTGTCACCGGAGCTACAGGCTTCATCGGTTCCGCAGTCGTCCGAGAACTGATCGGCGCGGGGCATAAGGTGCTCGGCCTCGCTCGCTCAGATGCGGGCGCCAAGTCGCTTGCCGCCGCTGGCGCTCAGGTCCATCGAGGTAATCTTGAAGACTTGGAAAGCTTGCGCACCGGAGCCGCCAAGTCGGATGACGTGATTCACACCGCTTTTATCCACGATTTCTCAAACTATGGGCCTGCCGCCGAGGCGGATAGGCGTGCCATCGAAACGCTTGGCGCTGTGCTCGCCGGTTCTGACCGCCCATTGATCGTCACTTCCGGGACCTTGCTCGCTCAATCCCAAGGCTCCCTCGCAACAGAAGAGGATGCGCCCAATCCCAGCTTCCCTCGCAAGTCGGAGGAGGCGGCTCTTGCGCTGTCAGCACGCGGAGTCCGCGCATCCGTCCTGCGGCTTCCCCCATCGGTCCACGGCAATGGCGATCACGGCTTTGTTCCGCGACTGATCAGCATTGCACGTGAAAAGGGCGTTTCCGCGTATATAGGGAACGGTCTCAACCGCTGGCCAGCGGTGCATCGGCTCGATACCGCGCGTCTCTACAGGCTCGCACTCGAGAAGAGTTCCGCCGGAGCGCGGTATCACGGCGTGGCAGACGAGGGCGTACCGACCCGAGAGATCGCTGAGGTCATCGGCCGACAGTTGAACGTACCGGTCGTCAGCAAGTCTCGCGAGGAAGCAGAGGATCATTTTGGATGGATCGCTCTCTTCTTCGCGATGGACAGCCCGGCGTCCAGCGCGCTGACGCAAGAACGGCTGGGATGGCACCCGACGGGGCCTGGGCTGATTGCCGATCTGAACGCGAAGCACTATTTCGAACACACTGGGGACGCCGTGGGTTTGCGCGGATAAAGCGTGAGCGATAATGAACAATTACTTAGAGGTACAAGGAGGTAGAAAAATGCCGAACATATCTCCGGCAACTTCATTCGGGGCAACTTCGACCACAGATGAAGTTCTGTCCGGCATGAATCTGAAGGGCAAACGGATCCTCGTCACCGGTGTTTCGGCCGGGCTCGGCGTGGAAACGGCGCGGTCGCTGGCGGCACAGGGCGCACACGTTGTGGGCGCGGCGAGGGATCGGGCCAAAGCTGAAAACGCGACTGCGCAGGTGCGAAAGGACGCTGCAGACAACGGTGGCAGCTTCGAGCTGGTCGGGCTCGATCTTGCCAACCTTAAGAGCGTGCGGGCTTGCGCTGATGAACTGCTGACGAAAGGGGAACCGTTCGACATGGTCATTGCCAATGCGGGCGTGATGGCCACACCATTTGGCCATACGGCCGACGGCTTTGAGACTCAGTTTGGCACCAATCATTTAGGCCACTTCGTCCTGGTCAACCGTATTGCGCGTCTCATTCGCGCCGGTGGGCGGCTCATCAATCTGTCGTCTTCGGGGCATCGCTACTCGAACGTTGATCTTGAGGACCCAGGTTTCGAGCACACGCCCTATGATCCGTTCGTTGCCTATGGCCGATCCAAAACGGCGAATATCCTCTTCGCCGTTGCTTTCGACGAACGGCACCGGGGTCACGGTGTGCGGGCCGCAGCTGTGCATCCGGGAGGCATTCGAACGGAACTGGATCGCCACGTCGACTCCAGCCGTATCGAGAAAATTGTCGAAGAAATCAATCACCAGCTCGCCGCACAGGGTAAGGGGCCTTTTCAGTGGAAGACAATTCCTCAGGGAGCCGCAACCTCGGTTTGGGCTGCTGTGGTCGCTCCGGCCGACGAGATCGGCGGCCGATATTGCGAGAACTGCCATGTCGGCCAAATCGTGGCGGATGACGTGACCATCACCGCCATCAGCGAAGGCGTACGTGGATACGCGCTCGATGCGAAAAATGCACAGGCGCTCTGGAAGAAAAGTGAAGAACTGGTGGGAGAGTCTTTCTAGTTCTGTTCACTGCAAACGAGTCACTGCAAATTACGACCAGTTCCAGGAGGAACCGAATGATTGAACAGATTGATCTCGCCGGAAGCTTCACGCTACCTGGCTCAGCGATGACCTTGAACCGCATGGGCTACGGAGCCATGCAACTCGCCGGGCGAGATGGAAACAAGTTGGTATGGGGACCTCCCCGCGATGTCGATGCAGCGATCGCTCTTCTGCGAGAGGCTGTCGCAAGTGGCGTGCACCACATCGATACGGCCGATTTTTATGGTCCCCATGTCACGAACCAGATCATACGAAAAGCGCTGCACCCCTACCCCGACGACCTGGTGATCGTGACCAAAGTCAGCGTCCGGCGCGGTGAGGATGGATCCTGGATTCCGGCTTTCTCGCGCGAAGAGTTGAGTGCAGCGGTTCATGACAATCTCCGCAATCTGGCACTGGATGTGCTTGACGTGGTCAACCTGCGCAGCATGTTTAGCATCCATGAACCCGCCGAGGGATCGATCGAGGCACCAATGACAGTTCTAGCCGAACTCCACCAAAAGGGTTTGGTGCGTCATATCGGGCTGAGCAACGTCACGCCCGCGCAGATCGCGCAAGCCCGGCGGATCGCTCCGATCGTCTGCGTACAGAACCACTACAACCTCGCGCAACGGGCCGACGATGCTCTCATCGCCGATCTTGCTGGCGATGGCATCGCCTATGTGCCGTTCTTTCCACTCGGAGGGTTCACCCCACTGCAGTCGGGTACTTTGTCCGACGTCGCCGCGCGCCTCGGTGCCACGCCCATGCAGGTTGCGCTAGCTTGGCTTCTCCAGCGGTCGCCCAATATCCTGGTAATCCCCGGAACATCTTCCATTCAGCATCTTCGCGAGAATCTAAGAGCGGCAACACTACAGCTCCCTCCGGAAGTGATCGCCGATCTCGATTCAATCGACGGAGGTCCCGCGCATCCGTAGCAAGATGCTCGCGAATAGAAGACACACGTATATTGGGTTCCCTCCAGGGGCGGCACCAACAAGATGGGATGCCTTTCGGTGGGGATTATAATGGCGGGCGCGTGGGTCTAGCCTCCGGCGCCAAACTCGGAGCGTATGAAATACAGTCGCCGCTGGGAGCAGGCGGCATGGGCGAGGTGTATCGCGCCACCGACACGAAACTTGGTCGCGACGTAGCGCTCAAGGTGCTTCCCGCCGAAATGGCGCAGGATCCGGACCGGCTGGCGCGCTTTCGTCGCGAGGCAAAAGCTCTCGCCCAACTCGATCATTCGAACATCGTCACCATTCACTCGGTTGAGGAATTCAACGGCGTCCACTTTCTGACGATGCAGCTTGTTGAAGGCCAGCCGCTCGACCGCGTGATCCCTCCAGGCGGCCTCGCGATCGAGCGAATCGTCGAGATCGCCAGTGCGCTGGCCGATGCGCTCGCAGCGGCGCATGACAAAGGCATTGTCCATCGTGATTTGAAGCCCGCCAACGTCATGGTCACAGACGACGGTCACGTCAAGGTCCTAGATTTCGGGTTGGCGAAAGATGTTCGCGCGACAAACCTCGACGACGCCACCATGACCTCCGCCAGCCACACGCAACTGGGCATAGTGATGGGAACACCAGCCTACATGTCGCCCGAACAGACTTCGGGTCGCCCGCTCGACCATCGCAGCGACATTTTCTCGCTCGGCGTGGTATTGCACGAGATGGCGACAGGTCGTCGGCCGTTCGACGGCGCTTCTTCTGCGGAGTTGGTCTCCGCCATTCTGCGAGATACTCCGCCGCCTGTCACTGAAGTGCGACCCGATCTGCCCAGCGATCTGGCACGCGTCATCCGGCGCTGTTTGGAGAAAGATCCTCGCCACCGCGTGCAGACCGCGCGCGACATCAGCAATGAGTTTCGCGATCTCGCCCGCCATACATCACCCAACTTGGCGCCGGCCACGCCTACCGCATCCCGTGCCGTGTCCACTGCCGACTCGGGTGCGTCTCGCGCCGACGAAGGCTTCTGGGTCGCGGTGCTGCCGTTCAAGTACGGCGGCAACAACCCCGACCTCGCAGGGCTGGCCGAAGGTCTGACGGACGACATCGTCACGGGCCTGTTTCGCTTCTCTTATCTAAGGGTGATCGCACGCAGTTCCACGGCGCGATACGCACGCGAAACAGCCGACGTGCGTAGCGCGGCGAAGGAACTCGGCGCACGCTACGTAATGGAAGGAGGCCTGCGCCATGCTGGATCGAAGGTTCGTATTGCGGCCCAGCTGGTGGATGCCAGTTCCGGCGCGGGTTTGTGGGCGGAAACCTACGACCGGGCCTTCACTCCTGAAGCGACCCTTGATCTTCTGGATGACGTCGTTCCCAGAATCGTCTCCACGGTCGCTGACACGCAAGGCATTTTGGCACACAGCATGACAGCAGCTCTCCGCCTCCGCGATCCCGAGCAGCTGACCCCCTACGAGGCGGTGCTGCGCAGTTTCGGGCACCATCAGCGCGTCGACGCGACTGAGCACGCGGCCGCAAGAACCGCTCTGGAACACGCTGTGAAGCAGGCGCCCGATCGGGCGGATTGCTGGGCTACGCTCTCATGGTTGTACCGCGAGGAGTACTCGCACGGCTTCAATCTACAGCCCGACCCACTTGGCCGAGCGCTGGCGGCGGCCCGCCGCGCCGTCGATTTAGCGCCGACCAACCACATGGCTTATGCGGCTCTGGCCACGACGCTGTTCTTCCTGAAAGAATTCGGTGCCTTCCACACCGCAGCCGAACGCTCCCTCGCGCTCAATTCCATGGATGGATACACCACCGCGTACCTGGGCATGCAGATCGCCTATGCCGGCGACTGGGAGCGCGGTTGCGCTCTGGCGGATCATGCCACGCAGCTGAATCCCAATCATCCCGGCTGGTACTGGTTTCCTCTTGTCTTAAACGCGTACCGGCAATGCGATTATCAGGGCGCGCTGCGCATTGCTCTCAAGGTCAACATGCCTGGATTTTGGCGCACGCAGCTCGCTCTGGCCGTCGCCTATGGGCAGCTCGGCCAGCACGACGCCGCGCGTGCTGCAGCCCAGGAATTATTGAAGATCAGGCCTGACTTCGCCGCAATCGCGCGCGACGAACTGAGCCGGAAGTGGTACGACGCTGAACTCACAGAGCACTTGATCGAAGGCCTGCGCAAGGCCGGGTTGGAGATCGCTGGCGAGCCGGGAGTCCAAACTCTCCCCAGGATCTGACAACAAAAAACCGGGCTGGTTAGCCCGGTTCTTGTATTGCGTCGAGCCGAAATGCGGTTACATCACGACTCGGCGCGGCTGGCACTGAAGCGGCTGCGGCAGTTTGCCGCAAAGGTCTTCGCGTCAGCCAAAAATCAAAAATCCAAACTGCAATGTTAGATGCAGCAACCGCCGTGCCGTTTGCTCCTTCATCCTCTCTGTCAATAGACGCCATTCAAGCCGTTAGTTCTTAAGGCAGTTATATAATTTAGCGGTGATAGCCCTATCGAGGGGCTTGATCCTTTCCCATCTTCAGAGGAAAAGCCTTGCACATCTTGGAAACGCATTGTTTACGACCCAGCCCGCTGGCAGCGCAAGCCGCCATCCAGTCTTTTCGGAGATTAGCGGCGTCGAACACGCGCCCGTCAGGAACCTCGACGAAGGCGGAAGCAAGTTCGGAAAGTGACATTACGGCAGAGATAACCGGGTCAATGAGTTCTATAAAAAGTTTGTTTCTGGGGAGGGATGTCAAGAAAAAACTTCGCCTCGACCGGAGGCCGAGATTTTTTCTCGAGATCCAGCCCACTGTAGTTTCGCAACCGTGGAGAAGTTTGGCTGGTTGTCCATTCTCGTAGGGGTTTCTTTGCTGATGGTGGCAATGCCATCGAGTTCGAAAGAGCGGCAAGCGAGCTGGTTGCTTCGCAGGCAACCCTGGTTCTATGCGAGGCTCGTGGCCTATGGCTATTTCTGGTGATCCGAGAGGGCATACCGTGAAATGGGTGACTCGGTGCCAAAGCACGCGGGGCCGGATCTCATTGACTGATACTCCTCTCGAACCGAGCATCTCCAGAACCCCACCGACCACCACCGGAGAGATATCCCAGAGAGGGAAAGCCTTTCTTCACCGGAGATGCTCAAGCTGCTTGTCGAGGTAAGTTTTGGGGATCGAAACCCACTCCTTTCTTCCACATGGTTAAGGTGATGGTCGCTATCTTGCGTGCCAGTGGCAGACGCGCCATGGTCGGCCGCATCCCCTTCTCCACCCCAGCCCCATAGAAGTCGCGCAGAGGACCAGGACGTGGGCTGGCAGAGATGGCGGCACTTTGGAAGAGACTCTTCAGATCTTTATTGTGATTGTCATTCCGACCGCGCACCGGGATGCGCACTCGGTTGCGTTGCAGTTTGCCTCTCACCCAGCGGTACTCGCCGCTGTCGTGAGTCTCGACCAAAGCCAAGACCGCTTACATTTCTCCTTACGAAATCGCGAGTTTGTATGCCGATTTAGGCGACAAGGACCATGCCTTTGAGTGGCTCAACACCGCGTACCAGGAACACGACATTGCGCTGATTGGTCTTCGGACCGACTTCAGGATGGATTCCTTGCGCTCCGATCCGCGCTACGCCGAACTGGTTGGCAAGATCGGTTTCCCGCAGTGACTAGTTCTTCGCCCTCTGGAAAGATGCCGACCCCAACATCCCCACCCTAAAGGAAGCCAAAGCAGAGTATGCGAAGTTGCAGTAGGGGGTGGGTCAGTCCCAATGACCACGATAGTTACTCGGCCCGAAAGATAACTACACTACTCTGCACCCCCACACGACGAAAGTCAGTTCATCATCTTCGTAATGCCCTGTAATCTCCCAGCATCCAACCGTTGGGAACGTCATACCGACCATCATGTGGGCTTTCGGGGCCTGAAGCCTACGGGCTGGGCTTCCGCAACGAGGGGTGGCGCGGGAGAGTCGAGTCGTCTTCCGGTCACCTTTAGCTTCGGGTCACCGTCTCTACGCCAGTCTTAGCCCCGTCGCCACCATTCCATCTTTTCTCGGTGCCCTTTCACTGTTACCAGCGGGGATATCCAGAGCCCGTCCGTGCCAAACCAAGAACCACCTGACATCGTTTTCGCATGATAAGGGTCTGGGGGAACAAAAGGTTGTCAGAAGCCTTGATAACCGGACATGTCTCAGGAACGGCCTCCGGCTGTGCTGTTGCTGATTCATGCTGGGCGAGAGATGGCGGTGATAGAAAGAGCAGACACAGCAAAGAGAGAAGGCGCAGCAACATAGACCCTCCCGCAGCATGACCATTCTACATCCTCAACTGATGTCATAACGACGTCGGCCTCACAACGGACCGAGTAGACTTTGCGGTATCCAACCAAAAAGGCTCGGGACGAAGGAGGCCGAGATGAAAATTGTAGGCTGTGATCTGCACGCAAGACAACAAACCATAGCCATGGTGGACACTGAAACCGGGGAGTTCGTGGAGAGGGCACTTTCCCACGAAGGCAACGCCCTGCGAGAGTTTTACGGGGCCTTGGAGGGTCCGGTGGTGGTGGGCATCGAAGCCACGGGAGCGATGCAGTGGTTCTTGGAACTGCTGCAAGAGTTGGGAATCCAATGCCGTGTGGGAAATCCGGCGAAGATCCGCGCGAAAGAAACGCGGAAGCAGAAGCATGATCGGCGAGATGCACGGTTGATATTGGAACTGCTCATCGAAGATCGCTTTCCGGAGATTTGGATGCCCTCGATCGAAGAGCGGGACTTGCGAACCTTGCTGCGGGACCGACATCAGTGGGTAAAGATGCGAGCACGATTGCAGCACACCTTGCAGGCGATCGCCCTCAATCACGCCCTGCGCCGAGGCCACGCGCTCTGGAGTCAGGCAGGGCAGAACACACTGCAGGCACTGCCCTTGCCACCCTACACCAGTCAGAGACGGACAGAACTGCTGAGCTTGTATGAACAGTTGCAGCAACGAATCCAAGAACTAGATAAAGAAGTGGAAGCCCAGGCCCGACAAAGGCTACAGGCGCGCCGGCTGCTAACCCATCCGGGCGTAGGTGCGGTGACGGCTTTGGCGACCGATGTTTTTCTCGGTGACCCGAGTCGCTTCGACACCGCCAACCAGGTGGCCAGCTACATCGGGATGATTCCGTGTGAGCACACCAGCGGGAAGCGACAACGACTGGGAAAACTGACCAAGCAAGGCAACTCCCTGCTGCGCTATCTGTGGACCGAAGCAGGGATGCATGCGGTACGGAAAGACCCGGAGTTGCAACGCTTCTATCGGCGCAAGCTCATCCAGAAAGGAATGGGCAAGGCAAGGATCGCAGCGGCACGCAAACTGGGTATCCGGCTGTGGATCATGATGCGTGACCAGATTGATTACGAACAGTTCTGTCGCCGCGGAAGGTTGCGGCAGAAGGGGAAAGCCCATGCGGGGATGCCTGATTTCAACAGTGGTCCTGCAATGCAGTGACCGGGTCAACTGAATAGGCTGCCCGCCTCCCCATGGGAGGGGAGTTTGCACAACACATCATGATCGAGCGTGACCGAAGAGATGTCTGGTGGGCTACGCCACCACAATGATGAAGAAAACGGGCCGAGCCATGCGGTTGGATACAAATCATCGAGAAGTAAAGACCGTTGCTCTCTCGAAGGAACCAGTGCGTCTGCGCTGAGGGGAAAGTATGCACCGACTTACTAAAATGAAACCCCAAGTCCCTTGACACGACCGACGTCGTTAGAGATGTTGTAAACAGCGTTAGCACCAACTGAAAACTCCCGAAGGCAAACGCTATCAGCGAGCCCCAGTGCTGACGCACGGATTGCTGAATCAGTAAGACGAACCGGACCTGCCTGACCGCGCGAGCATCGCCCAAATCGGCACGTAAGCCGATCACAAGCCGGCCCAAGTGACGTTATTCGACCCCGAACCAGCGCCTATCCGAACGTCCGAACGTATCGCTGCATGATGATCGTGGATTCGACGCGAAGCAGTTTCGTGGAACGTCTGACGACTACAACTCCCGGCGGCCCTCCATGGCTTTCAGCATGGTGATTTCATCCGCGTATTCGATGTCACTGCCTACCGGGATGCCCATGGCGATGCGGGTCACTTTCAACCCCGCTCGCCTCAGTTGTCCTGAGAGATAAGTAGCCGTGGCCTCGCCTTCGACCGTCGGATTGGTGGCGATGATCACCTCATCAACTTGGCCGTCATTGACCCGCCGCATCAGGTTCGCAATGCGCAATTGCTCCGGACCCACTCCATGGAGCGGGGAAATCAAGCCGTGCAGCACATGATAGACGCCGTTGAAGTGCTTGGTCTTCTCGATCGACGGGATATTCGTGGGCTCTTCCACCACGCAAACCAGCCGCTGGTTGCGGGTGGCGTTAGCGCAGTAAGCGCAAGGGTCAACGTCGGTAATGTTGTTGCAGACGGAGCACAACCGAAGATTGGCCTTCACGTCACGGACGGCCGCCGCCAGCGCCTCGGCGTCTTCCTCATTCGAGCGCAGGATGTGAAACGCCAGCCGCTGCGCCGTTTTGCTGCCGATGCCCGGCAGCTTCTTCAGCTCCTCGATCAGCCGCGCCATCGGTTCCGCAAATCGACTCAAGATATGGCCCTCAAACTAGATTCTCATCCTGAACGGCCTTCATGCCGCGAAGAAAATAGAACCCAGCAAAAGTGGCTTTGGAAGGGAACGGCTTAAGCCGTGCCGCGTGCTGCACCAAATTCGACTACGCGCCAGATCGGCGCAACTACCACCGACTTTCCATACCCTTGCCTGAGGCGCTAAAGCGCGGACGCTTCTGCAGCTGTTCAACGGCACGACCAAGCTCGTGCCCTTCCAAACCTGATGCATTTCTTTCCCCGGCACTCGCCCCGCTCGGAATCACAATCCTGGGATACCCATTCCCCCTAACATGCCGCCCATGGTGGATTGGATCGCGTCGTCGACCTTTCGACCCGCGCCGTTGATGGCCGCCGTGATGAGATCCTGCAGCATTTCCAGGTCGCCCGCCTTTACCGCTTCGGGATCAATCTTGATGCTTAGTACCTGCTTGCGACCATCCATCTTGACGGTCACACTCCCGCCCCCCGAGGAACCCTCGACGACCGTCTCCGCCATCTTTTTCTGCAGCACTTCATATTGTCGCTTGGCCTGCGACATCAGTTCCTGCAGATTAAATCCGCCCATAGAAGCCCTCGGTGTCGGGTTCCGGGTCTCAGGGCTTTTGGGTCTCGGCCCTGATACCCACGACCTGTCACCGCCTCTCTTTATAATCGATGACCGTCCTGATCTCCGCGCCGAATTTCTCCTTCATGCGACGCACCACTGGTTCCTGCTCGACCCGTCCCCGTCCACCGTTCGAAGTGGGCCGAACCGGTGCCGGGCCAGCTTCCGTACTGTGACCCGGACTCTGCGTCATCTCTCCGGGAACGACCTTCAGCTTCAGTGCTCGGCCCAGCACCCCACTCGCGGTCGCAATCATCAGCCGTTTGGCATCCGCCCCCAGAGACATGTCAATCACGGCCGCCGACGCAGCCACTTTGATCACCAGTTCACTTCCTTCGACTTGCCACTCGCCAGTTTCCAGCATTGCGGTCAGCATGCGACGGCCGCCATCCGCCAATGCATTCAGCACCGTCTGGCGCAGATCAGCTGGCTGGGCGCGCTGAACTTCTAAAGCAATTTCCGGCTCCGGAGCAATCACCTCGGCTTCAGAGCGCGTCATTTCTGCCAGCGCTGCCGATCCCATAACCACATGGGCGTTGGCCGACCCAGGCGCATGCACTCGCGGACCACCGGCCGGAGTCATCTCCGCCGACATCTCGGATTTCGAACCGCTCTTCCGCGCCGAATCAGCCGCAAAAGGAGAAGGAGAAAGATGGCCTGATCTCGACGAGGGCAACTCCGGCGTCTTGTTTTCCGGGACAATCGTGGGCTTTCCAGCGGGCTTCGGAGCGCTCATCACGCCCGCGTCGCTCAGCAACTGCTCGAGTGGCAGCAGCCGCTGCGCATGCGTCATCTTCAGCAGTCCCAACTCCAGATGAAAACGTTGTTCTTGTCTGTAGCCGAGCTCGCTGTGGGTGCGCAACATGATCTGCAGATGCCGTGCCAGGTCCTCTTCGCTGAACAATTCTGCTACTCGCACCACGCGTTGGCGTTCGTCACTCGAAATCTGCAGCAGGGAAGAGTCACCACCGGCAACCCTGGCCACCACTGCATTACGCAGAAATCGCACCACCTGTCGCGCGAAGTGGGTAGGGCTGTGACCTTCGCTGATCAGGCGGTCCACCAGCCGGAGCACCGTCTCACTTGATCCCTGGGCTACAGCTTGCATCACTTCTTCCAGCACACCGGAAGGAGTCGCGCCCACTAACTGCCTGACCTCATCCGCGCTCAACCGGCCTCCAGAAGACGCGATCGCCTGGTCCAGAATGGACAGTGCATCCCGCATGGAACCGTCGCCGGCCTCGGCTATCAGCGCGAGGGCATCTTCGTCTGCCTCCATCTTTTCTCTTGCAGTCAGATCTTTCAGTTGGCCCAGAATTTCTTCGAAACGCACCGCACGAAAACTGAAGTGTTGGCAGCGCGAACGAATGGTTTGAGGAATGTCTTCGGGTTGGGTAGTCGCCAGCATGAAAACCACGTGCCCCGGCGGCTCCTCTAGCGTCTTCAATAGAGCATTGAAAGCCGCATCGGTGATCTGGTGCGCCTCATCCAAAATGTAGATCTTGAAGCGATCCCGCGCCGGACGATAGCGGGCTGCCTCGCGCAATTCGCGAATCTCGTCGATGCCGCGGTTCGTGGCTGCGTCAATCTCAATGACGTCAACCGAATTTCCCGCGCGAATTTCGGTGCAGGAGTCGCAGACGCCGCACGGTTCGACCACAGGCTTATCAGACGAACGGCAATTCAGCGCCATGGCCAGAATGCGGGCGACCGTAGTTTTACCGATGCCGCGATGCCCGCTGAAAATGTATCCGTGCGCGGTTCGTCCTTGCTCGATCGCGTTCTTCAGCGTCCGGGTAACGTGCTCCTGCCCAATTACCTCGGAAAAGTTCTGCGGACGGTATTTGCGGGCCAGGACCTGATAGCTCATTTGAGGAGGTAATTCGATTATACGTGATGGCTGACCCACGACGTTCCGGTCGCCAAGCCGCCGCTGCGATGATTTGCTTGCGAAACCCGGCGTGTAGAGATAACCTTTGTGAGCCTGGGCTGCCGTGCCAGCCTTGAGGAGGGCCCCGTGGAACTGAAACTGAGCTTGCGAACTGTGGATGGCGTTGCGATTGTGGATTGCCACGGCCGCATTGTCTTCGGCGAAGAAACCGCCGCCCTGCGCGATACCGTAAGGAGAGTAATCGCGCAGAGCAAGCGCATCGTGCTGAACTTGGCGGGTGTGAATTATATCGACAGCGGCGGGCTGGGAACGCTGGTCGCTCTATACGCAACCGCCCAAAACGCCGGCAGCTCGATCAAATTGGCTAACCTTACGCCCCGGGTCGACGATGTGTTGCAGGTCACGAAACTGGTCACGATTTTCCAGATTTACGACAGCGAAAAAGCGGCGCTTGAGTCTTACCACCAGGGTGCAGCGGCATAAATCGGTTCGATTGGGTCTTTTCGACTCCGCTCCGGGCAGGCCTGACTCTCGCAAAGCAGGCTTGCAGACTCGGTTCGCGCCCGCCCGGTCGGTTCCCTCAGACTAAGCATGGTCCGCTGAACATGTTCCACCAGGAATGATTCAGAAGATAGTCTTTGTCCTTGGCCTTGCTGTCGCCGCCAGCGGATTCGCGTCTCCGCCGGTGGCCCTTGCTCTGGGCCTGGTTTTTGGTTTGACGTTCGTTCATCCTTTCGACCAGAGCGCGAAAAAACTTTCCCGATATCTACTGCAAGCGTCTGTCGTCGGCCTCGGGTTCGGAATGAATTTGCACGATGTGATCCGTGCCGGCCGTAGCGGCTTCGTCTACACGTTGCTCAGCATCAGTCTTACCATGATGGTTGGCCTGACCCTGGGCGGACTCCTGCAGGTGGAGCGCATCTCGTCGTTTCTGATATCGACTGGCACCGCCATATGTGGCGGCAGTGCTATCGCCGCTGTCGGGCCTATCATTCACGCCACTGACGAACAGATGGCGATCGCCCTGGGCACCGTCTTCGTGCTCAATTCCGTGGCACTACTTATCTTTCCTGCGATCGGATCAACCCTGAAGCTGACTCAGACTCAATTCGGACTCTGGGCTGCGCTGGCCATTCATGACACCAGTTCTGTTGTTGGCGCCGGCGCCAAGTACGGTGCAGTCGCATTGTCCGTGGGCACCACCGTCAAACTTGCCCGCGCCCTCTGGATTGTCCCGGTGGCGGTCGCCACCGCTGTGGTCAAGCATGCCAAAGCCAAGATCCAGTGGCCGTGGTTCATCGCGCTGTTCTGTCTGGCAGCGGTCTGCAACACTTATCTTCCAGCCGGTCTCCCGGCTTACGGTGTTCTGGCGAAAATAGCGAAGATTGGATTGACCGCGACCCTCTACCTGATCGGCAGCGGTATTTCGATAGCGACCCTGAAACAAGTCGGCCACCGACCGCTGCTGCAAGGCGTAGTCCTGTGGTTGCTGATTTCAGTAGGATCGCTGTGGCTGATCCGCGAAGGATGGATTGCGCTGTAGTGCGGGGACCGGGCGGGGATCCAGTTTTCAAAACATACGCGCAGCTCTGCTCTGCGGTCTTGGTGGCTGTTCTTTGCGAACTTTGCGGTTAAAGAATTTCCGCAAACAACGGAGAAAGCAGGTCAGCGATGATGTTCTATCTCCCCATCATAATCATGATCCTGGGCACAACCTTCTACCACATCGGCCAGAAATCCATTCCCTCGGAAGTCAGTCCAGTCTTGTCTCTGGCGGTAAATTACATCACCGCACTGTTCGCGACACTGCTGCTCTTGCCGTTGTATCCTCCACGTACGACGGGCACCTCGCTCCGCAATGTGAACTGGGCCAGCTACGTCGTAGGTATATCGATCGTCGGAGTGGAACTGGCCGTCTTACTTGCCTATCGCACCGGATGGAAGATCAGCTTAGTTTCAGTGATCGGCAATACGGCGAGCGCCCTATTGTTGGTCTTTATCGGTCTGATCTTCTTTCACGAGCAACTATCAGGAAAGAATGCCGCGGGGATCGTGTTGTGCCTGGCTGGTCTGGCATTGATCACCAAGCCTTAAACTTAAGAACGCCGGCGCGACGCCGTAACTGCGAATACGCTATGCATAAAAAAATCGTAGCTACCATCCAAAAAATTCCACGCGGCAAAGTTTCCACCTACGGCGCCATAGCTCGCGCCGCGGGATTCCCCGGAGCTGCGCGGCAAGTCGCGCGAACGCTGCACAGTTCTTTCGGACTGCCCTGGCAGCGGGTTTTGGGCGCGGGAGGTGAGATCAAACTCCGCGGAGAGTCCGCTATCGAACAACGCCTGCGCCTGGAAGCCGAGGGTGTGCAGTTTCGCGGCCGTCACGTAGATATGAAGCGATTCGAGTTTAAGTTCCCGCGGCCGAAACCACACGCAAGAATCTCGCAGCCAAGAAGCGCACAACCAAAAACCGAAAGACGAAAACTTAGCGCTGGCTGACTTCCTTCGCCAACACCTTCCGATTGAACTCGGCAGACTTATTTCGAGGCACGCTCAAAGATTTCCATTGCGGACCTTGGAAGTGTTTCGCCAATAGTACGATCTGGCCGCAGTGATAAGCATAGTGAGCGATCTGGCGATTGATCGCCTGCATCACCGAGTGTGCTTCGCCCCGTATCGTCACCGTACGGCTCATGTCCGCATCGCTGAGCGGCTCAAGCGCGGCGAACACGTAACCCCACCCTTCCTCCCAAAGTTTCATCAGAGCCTCGCGGGTCGCAGGCGGCTCCATGAACTCACTATCGCGATCGCGGTCCGGTTTCTCGCCATCACTGGTGAGAAAATCTGTCCAGCGCGAACGCATGTTGCCAGCCATGTGCTTGACGATAATTGCGATCGAGTTCATTTCCTCGTCCAACACTGCGAACAGCTCCTGGTCGGCCATTTGCTCGATGGCGCGCTCCGCCAGCTTCTTGTAGTACCCAAAGACAGCCGCCGAATCTTCCCGATACGACGTCATGAACTTAACTGGCATCTTCCTGATCCTCACCCTTTGTACTGTTCATCGATCTCGACCTGATAGCCCGCCGACAATCGATTGGTTTGGTTCGCCATGCCGACCACCGCCATCAGCTCCTGAAACATGGCATCCGTCATACCCTTATTCCTAGCTCCAACCGTGTGGGAAGCGATGCAATAGCCGCACTGGTTGCTGATGCTTACCGCCAGATAAATCATCTCCTTGACCAACGGATCGAGCGCCCCCGGCGCCATGATTTGCTTGATGTCTTCCCAGGTCCGTTTCAGCGTGGCGGGATCGTGCGCGATGGCCTTCCAGAAATTATTGATCCAGTCAGTCTTGCGCGTGGCCATGATGTCGTCATAAACCGCGCGCACCGCCAGGCTTGCGTCTTCGTATTCGATCAATCCAAGCGTAGCCATTCTGTCTCCGACTATCGTCACCGCGCTTCAGTTCCCTGGCAACTCGCCGCCCAACAATTTCCCCAACTCCTCGGCCGGACAGCGCACGCCAATATAAAAATGCCCGAAAAGCGCATACACCGCGCTCACTTCGTCAAACCTCATCTCATAAATCAGCTTCTTGAACACCAGAGGATCGTCAGCGAACAGGTCGACACCCCACTCCCAATCGTCGAATCCAATCGACCCGCTGATGATTTGCTTGACCTCGCCAGCATACCGGCGCCCCACCAGGCCATGCTCGTTCATCTGCCGTGCCCGCTCCTCGATGGGCAAGGTATACCAGTTCTTGTCTTCGCCGCGGCGCCGGTCCATCGGATAGAAACTGATATAGCGATGCTGGGGAAGCTCCGGGAAAAGCCGCGGACGCATGGCTTCCTTCTGACGCGCCACCGTTTCAGCAATTGCGCGATTCCATCCTTCGGAATGCGGTTCAACGCCGCGATCAGTAAGATCGCGATAAGCCTTAATGCTCGATTCGTACAGTCCTAACTCAATGACCGACAGGTAAGATGCAGTCGGTTCCAGATAATCACTCAATCGCAAACGCGCCAGCTCGAGTTCGGCTCGGTTCAGTTCATCGAAAGATTGACGAAAGTGGACAAACATCAGATCGCCCTTGTGCCCGAGCAGCGAATAAAGCCCCGACTGCCCGCTGGCATTCTGTTCCATCTTCTTCAGCGCCACGCTCGCCTCGTCCAGGATTTCGGTCTTCTCCGCGGGACGTAACTGGCGCCACGCCGCCCATCGCACCCGCATCATCTGGTGCAGCACGCTGTAGCCCTCGATGGTCAAAGGGACCGGGGGAATCTCCGTCACGGCGGCTTGCGGACGAACCGGACGTGTAGATGACATTCTGCTCCTTAGGTTCCTTCAGGCGATTATTGTACTGATCCTCTGCCCATCTGTAAGAAACAGAGAACCGAGAACTGGGAACCGACTAAGAACCAGTCTCACGAATGACTTTTTGGTAAGAGCATGCTCTTGGCGCCTCTTCTTTGCCAACTTTGTGGCTAAAGAATTGACTGCAAGCATGCCAAGAACTCCCTTCTCCTCACTTATGCTGCGCATAATCACCCGCCCCCATCAGATGAAGAGACACGTAGGGCTCATCGCCCACCACCCAGCTGTCATGACCAGGGGCAATATAGAAAATGTCGCCCGCTTTCATTTCGATGACTCTGCCATCGTCCATGGCGGCTGTCGCTCGTCCCGAGATAACTACGCCAACATGTTCCACGGCGCAACTTTTCGCTCCGACTGAGCGGCCCACATGCACCGACCACCTCCAGCCAGGTTCATAGGTCGCCCGGCCAATGGTCATGCCGCCGATCCGTACCACCTCAAATTTGCCCTTCTCAAAGTTCCGAATCTCGTCTGGCTGCTCAAAGCGTTTCAGAATCACTTCGTACAAGGCTTGTCTCCTGGAACCGTTATCAATATCTGACTTCTCTCTTTCTCCCTTGGAACAGAATCCTGACGCTTCACGTATCATTACTGAGAATTCATGCGCCTGCTTTTCGACATCTTTGGCCAGACCCTACGCACCCTATGGGCGCACAAGCTTCGCTCGTTCCTCACCATGTTCGGCATCGCCTGGGGCGTGGGATCATTGCTTCTTCTCGTCGGTCTGGGCGAAGGCTTCCGCTCCGGCAACCGCAAGCAGTTCGATGAACTTGGCGAGAACGTGATGTTCATCTGGTCCGGCCGCGCGCCAGCCTTGAACGGCAGTTTCAGCGGCATGCGGCAATACTACCTCACATACAAAGATTATCTCGACATCTTGCGCGATGCACCGGATGTCAAGGCGGCCGCGCCCGTCATAACGCGCGACGATGTGCGGGCGGTCAGTGACTTTTTCCAGAGCAGCGGTCGACTCATGGGCGTCCCTGCTGCCTACGGTGAAATCCGCTACCTGCCGCTGGCCGATGGCCGCTGGATAAACCGGCTGGACGACGAGCAAAAGCGGGCTGTCGTGGTACTGGGCGACGAAGCTCACCGTCTCTTGTTTCCTGGCCGTCCCGCAGTGGGCAGCACTATTCTGCTCAATGATGTCCGCTTCCAGGTTATCGGTGTCATTAAGCGCCTTGGGCACGGCGACAACAACGTTCTCAACATGCGGATTTTCGTTCCCTTTAACACCATGAACGAGAATTTTCGCCCGCTGAATGTCGGTGGTACGGTCGATGCCATTAGTATGATCAACTACCAGCCCCGGAGCCGCGACCTGCACGAAGCTTCGAGACTCGAAGTCCATAAAATCATCGCCCGCAACCACGGCTTCGATTACCAGACTCCCGACGGCTGGGACGAGTGGGATACCATCAAAACCGTGGATACCGTGGGCAAGATTTTCGATGCCATGAATCTATTCCTGGGCAGCGTGGGACTTGTAACACTGGCTTTGGGCGCCATCGGCATCATCAATATTATGCTGGTGGCCGTCGCTGACCGTACTCGTGAAATCGGCCTGAGAAAAGCCCTGGGCGCTACCAACCGCAGTATCATGTTCCAATTTTTTATCGAAGGCGCATTTCTCACTTTGCTCAGCGGAGGCCTGGGCATGGCCGGAGCCGCGGCGCTGATGGCCGCTTTGGGAACGCTGCCCCAACCGCCCGGCTTCGACACTCCGAAGTTAGTGCCCGCAACTGCAGCGCTCGCCATCGCCTCGTTGGCGCTGGCTGGCACGGTGGCGGGTTTGTATCCGGCGCGCACAGCGGCACGGCTGGAACCGGTCGAAGCCCTACGCAGGGAATAGATCCATATGAAGCGTGACCTCCTACAACAAGCCTACGGCGCCATGCGGCACGATCTGCGCAAGACCGTGCTCACCATGCTGGGCATGGCCTGGGGAATCGCCACCGTCGTCCTCCTGCTTGCCTACGGGGAAGGTTTCGCACAGGCCATCGAGAACATCTTTGACAGTTTTGGCGCTACCGCGGTCGGCATTTTCCCCGGGCGTACCTCGCAGCAGGCCGGCGGCAATAAAGCCGGCGTGCAAATCCGCTTCACCAACGATGATGTCGAACTCCTAGGTAACGTGGTTCCGCTCACCCGCCATATTGCGCGTGAAGCAGACAAGCAAGCCACAGTTCAAAGTGGGCCTCGTTCCTTCACATTTCCGGTAGTCGGCATCGATGCTTCCATCCGGGACATTTGGAACCTCGAGATCGCGGAGGGCCGCTTTCTCAACGACCAGGACAACATGACGCACGGACACTTCGCTGTTCTGGGCTCCGAAGCCCGGGAAAAATTGTTCTCAGGAATGCCCGCGCTCAGTGAAACCATCCGTCTGAACGGAGTCAGCTTCGAGGTCGTTGGCGTGCTGAAGGCCCGCATGCAGGAAGCCGACGACGACTCAAATCGCTCTATCTACCTCGCCTTCAACTCCATGGATGTACTGCAGGACAATCATTACCTGGGCGGCATTTGGCTTGATTCCGAGGGCCTGGATCACGAAAAGCTCACCAAGACCATCCGTGAAGCGCTAGGCGTGGCCCACGGCTTCAAGCCTGATGATGAGCGGGCGGTGTTCCTCTTCGACGCTCAGAAGCAGCTCTCTCAGTTTGCCATCATCTCTTTGGGACTGAAAATTCTGTTGACCTTCATCGGCACTATCACGCTCGGCATCGGCGGTGTTGGCCTCATGAATATCATGCTGGTCTCGGTGACCCAGCGAACCCGGGAAATCGGCGTGGAAAAAGCCTTGGGCGCGCGCAAAGGCGACATCCTGTTCCAATTTTTGGCAGAGGCAATGGTGATTACAGCAGTCGGCGGAGTCTTCGGAATTCTGCTTTCTTATATGGTCTCGATTTCGGTGGGGAGACTCACTTTGTATAGCGCCATGGCCCAGCACGCCGAAGCCGGAGACATTCGCCTGATTGTCGCTCCCAAGATTCTCTTGATTTCCGCTACCATCCTCGCTCTGGTCGGGGTCATCAGCGGAATGTTTCCCGCTGTCCGCGCGGCGAATCTCGATCCCATCGAAGCCCTGCGCTACGAATGAGCTTGTCATGCTGAGCGAGATTGACCTTCGCAAATGTGAAGCTCAATCGCAGTCGAAGCCTCCCCGCGAGTGTGGGTCAATCCCCAAGTCACTCCTTCCGCGGGAATGCAATAAAGGTTCAGCGCGTCGCCCCGCCTCGAAGGACAAGGTAGACCTTGGCGTTTTCGTGAAACGCAACCAATTGAAGCGTGTAGCCGTCGTCCCGCAGGCGGCGCGGCCACCAATCCCATCCGCCGCCTCCGGAATACAAAAGAAATTTCGGATGGATTGCGACAAAACCTTGAAATCCCTCCTGCTGCAGCGGGATGTAGGAACGCAAAAGTAAAAGTTGCCGGTCGATGGTATCGCTTCTGGAATAAGCGACTGCTTTAGGGAGGTCGACGAGACTCACGAGGCGGGCTGCCAACTGGGGCGACGCATAGTACACCAGTTGGAGATAGTCGCCGGCATCCGATACCACAATAGGAAGAGCGGGTGCGGAATTGATCAGCGATTCCAAAGTTTTTGCGGGCGAGACAGCCCTGTTCTTATCCGGACGCCAGAAGGATACTTCCTGTAGAGCTAATCCGCAGAGGACGAAGACTCCAAAGACCGCCATCCGCCTGAGCCCCAAGCGAGGAAGCAAGCGACCGAACGCGAGCGCGACGCCTAGTATGGTCGGCAGCATATAACGGTAGGTGAGGCCGCCATGGGCCGCCTTCGTGCCGAGAAAAGAAATAAACGGCAGAGCCACCAGCGTCAACACCAACACGTCCTCATTTAGGAAGGACTCCGTCTCAGAAGCAGCAGGAGACCTCCGGGCAGAGAGTTTGGAAACGATGACGCTCAACAGGCCCAGCCATACTATGGAGACAGTTAGCAAGCCCCAGGGCGGCCTCAACAGAAAGAGCCAACTATACGCATTCATGGCGGTCATCAATCTGGGCTGGGCCCAAAAATGATCGCCGTAGTACTGCCTTAGTGTCGACAGCAACGGCCAGAAAATGACTAGAGGCACGAGACCACAACCCAGGGCAAGCCATACCCATGGCCTCGAGCGCCGCGTTTCAAAGAAGTGCGCGGCTTCGGCGAGAACAAATGGCGCCAACGCGAAAATCGCGTAGTATTGGAAGCTCACCGCGGCCGCCAGGCTCACTCCCAAAAACGTCACCCACGCGAGGTCATCCGCCCGTTGATAGCAGACGAGGGCGAGTGCTATGCAGGCAGTCATTAAGGAATACCCGCGAGCCTCGATCGCGTAGAAAGCATAAAGAGCCGACAACAAAGGCAGAGCAGCGCACAGCAAAGCACAGCCTGTGCCGTTGCGTCTTCTGACGAATATGAATAGACACACCACAACGCCGCAGAACCCAAGTATGGACGGGAGACGAAACGCAAGCGGGTCGTTGGGAATCAGCCAGCGCGCAAATCGCTCCACCGGGTAGAAAGGCGGGGGTTGGGAGTCCGCGCCTCGCTCGAGTGCGCTCCAGACCGAAGCCATGCTGGGCTGGCGCGACATGACTACAGTACACACCTCGTCATACCACAAGGGCTTCCATGCGGCGAGAAAGAAGCTTCGAACCGCAGCGTAAGCTACTAGCATTCCCAGCAGCCACGCCGGCAGCCTTGTCTGGTCCCATTTCATGAAGAGAAGGAAGGAATGCTTATACTACCTACTTCTGTGGCAGTGGTAATGTCGTCCTCGAGCGTCCGCGCTCGGAGCGCGGTATATAATCGCGTGATTTTCGGGGGGCATGCTCCGCCCACCTAACTCGATCTTCGCAAAAGAAAATTGTCTGCCACCGCCATTGTCGCCGATGACGTTGCCCGCCGCGCCCGACATCGCATTGCTTTGCGCCTTCTGCCGTATGTGCTCCTGATGTACGTAATTGCTTACCTGGATCGCAACAATCTTGCCACTGCAGCCCTGCAAATGCCGCGCGATCTCGGCTTCGACTATCGCGTGATTGGCTTCGGGGCGGGCATCTTCGCCCTTGGCTACGTCATTCTGGAAATTCCCGGCACCATCATCATAGAGCGTTGGAGCGCACGGCGCTGGCTTTCGCGCATCATGGTCTCCTGGGGGATCGTCACGGTCGGGATGGCCTTTATCCGTACACCGCATCAGTTCTACACCATGCGGTTCTTGCTGGGATTGGCGGAGGCGGGGTTCTTCCCCGGGATCATCGTGTATCTCACCCACTGGTTCATCTATGAAGATCGCGCCAAGGCAGTGGCCGGTTTCATGGCTGCCATTCCTTTATCGTTTGCGATCGGTTCCCCAATCTCGGGATTACTGCTGGGCGTCCACTGGTTCGGCCTGCACGGCTGGCAGTGGTTGTTCATTCTGGAGGGTATGCCCGCGCTGTTCTTCGGCGTCGTGACTTGGTTTTATCTGACCGATTGGCCGCATCAGGCCGAGTGGCTGCCCCCGGATGAGCGGGAGTGGGTCATCAATCAGCTGGAGAGCGAGAAGCGGGCCAAAAAATCTGTCCGCGCCTATACCGCTTGGGAGGCGATCCGGCATCGCGACGTTCTCATCCTGACTACCTTGCATTTCGTGCAGAATGGATCGGCATACGCTTTGGCCTTTTGGCTGCCCACCATGCTGAAGCGCTTGTCGGGAGTGAGTGATTTCAAGGTGACTCTAATGGTTGCCTTGCCGAACCTTCTTGGTTTTGTGGCTATGCAGGTGAACGGTTGGCACTCTGACCGCACTGCCGAACGACGCTGGCACACCGCGATTCCGCTGTGGACGGCGGCGGCCGCATTACTGGTGCTAAGCCAGGCGGATTGGGGAACCATACCTTCTCTTTTCCTGTTCTCGATTGCCGCCGCCAGCCTGCTCGCCTTTTTGCCCAGCTTCTGGGCTATGCCGTCTGCATTCCTTTGTGATTCCGCTGCGGCCATGGCTACCGGCACTATTAACTGTGTCGCAGCCGGCCTCGGAGGTTTTCTCGGCCCGGCCTTAGTCGGCTATCAGGCCGCTCGTACCCATTCATTCAGGTCCGGCTTTGCGGTCCTGGTGGTCGCGCTCGTGATTGCCGGTGTGTTGCCTCTCACCTTGCGCATCCGTGGCCGCGTTACAGCGACCTCACCTGTGCGGTGACTGCTTATTCCCGGCATTTCGCAAGTAATTTCTCAGTTGGTGCAAGCGCCTGATCACAGCAATAATGCTTACAACAAACATGCTTCCTGCGACTGAACGCGACTCTCGCTATGCTCTTCGATATAGAGTTGGCGTCATCATTGGTGCTTCTTTCTTCATCATTCTTGCTGCAAGACTTCTCCGGTTGACCTATCGCTACTCCGTGAACATTTTCTTTTGGGATCAATGGGAGTTCAACAACGCAACTTTATTTCAGAAGCACTCGGCTTGGCAGATGTTCAGGTGGCAGCACGGACCGCACCGGTTGGGTCTGAGGCCGCTGCTTTCAAAAATGATCGAGCCATATTTTCACTGGAACAGCCGCGTCGAATCATTTGTTGCCTGCGGCGTCGTCATCCTCGCGGCAGCCTGCGCCATATGGCTGAAGAAAAGGCTTTTCGGTGATATTTCTATCTGGGACCCGTCAGTTCCCATCGTTTACTTCTCCGCCACCCAGTATGAATCCCTTTTTATCAATTCCAACCTTGCTCATGGCCCGCTTCCGCTACTTCTCGTTACTTTGTATTGCCTGGCCTGGACGGTGCCAGATATTTTCGCCAGGTACGTACTCGTGCTTGCGTTACTTAAAACGCACTGGAAATAAGCTCTATTCCGGATCGACCTGAGTCCTTTTACAAGAGATGGAACGGCAGAGCCCGGACCGCCCCGATAACTGTCATAACACCGCCATTTCACCAGCAAATCCGGTCTGGTGATGTCAATCGCTTCACTCGCACAGTCTTCGATAAACTCGAATAGGGTGTGAACGCGCCGGTAACCAATCCCGCTTATCCTGACGCGCTGACTATGGAGGAAGCACGCGACCGTTTTCTCGCCAGCAACGG
Source organism: uncultured Acidobacteriota bacterium (assembly GCA_963696025.1). GTDB lineage: Bacteria > Acidobacteriota > Terriglobia > Terriglobales > Acidobacteriaceae > JABCYV01. The sequence goes on along the minus strand of CAVOII010000004.1, from coordinate 507,149 downwards.
GTTCCAGGTTGAGGACTGTGCTGATCCGACCTACACAGTCAAGTTTTGGAGATTACCGCTGAGATTCTCCAATACGAAGGCCCACCAGTGGGCTACGCCGCTTCACGATCTGTATCACATACTCACGGGCTATCGAACCGAATGGATCGGGGAGGCGGAGCTTGCCGCCTGGGAACTTAGGGCAGGGTGCAAGACCTCGTGGTTTACTGGCTGGATGCGGCGGGGGTAGCCATCGGGCTGTTCATTTCTCCAGTGCGTGTATGGCGGGCTTTTTTCAGGGCGAGAGGACAACGCACGCTATACCGCGACCCTGCGCTTTGCGAGTTTGTATCGCAGATGACGGTAGGGGAGGTTCGAGCCCGGTTGGGGATTCCGCCGGGTGGACTGAAGGGCTGATCTTCGTGAATAACACTTCAGCTGCAGCCACGTCTAAAGGAATTGATCCCGTGCGCTGCGCTTCCATCACTTCCGGGCTTCTGATCTTGGTGTTCGCCGCCTCGGCATTTGGTTGTGCAACCGGATGGAATAGCGAGTCCGCGACCCTATGTCCCCATCCAAGTACCCGACCAGCATGCGTCCCGAAAAAACCAGGAACCAGGGCAGCCGGAGGTTCTGCGTGTGGCCGTACCCTGAAATCGCTGCCTGGTCAGTGTAGCTTGCGCACCTTCACGCAATTTCAGTTCGCGGAGCTCCACAGGTTCGAGATTCCTAGTCCGCTGCGGCACGCAGGCGGCAAGGTTTCGCCATCCTCCAACTCAGTCATCATCGTATCGTCGATCGGATCCCCTGAAACCGATCGCGGACCTCCAAGCTGCTGAAAACCCAACGCCACTCTGCGCATTGAGCCACACGTGTTCCTGCTCGTGCGTTTGTTTTAGGGTCGAAAGCTTAATTCTCAAAGGAGCTACTATGAAGATTGTCTCTCGCATTCTGTTGTTTCTGTGCTTCCCTCTGGTCAGTTATGTTGCCCTGGCTCAGGCCAGGCTTACAGTCAGTCAGGCGCTCGACTTATGGATCACCACAACTGAGAAAGAGGTCGTGCTCGCTGCCGATGCCATGCCCGAGGAGAAGTATTTCTTTGCGCCAACCGCGGGTGAGTTTACCGGCGCCCGCACTTTCGCGCAGCAGGTCAAGCATCTGGCCGCCAACAATTATCGTATGGCCGCGTACATCCTAACCCAGACGCCCATCCCTGATCAGGAGTCCGAGACCGGGCCCGACGCTGTACGATCTAAGGCCCAGATCATGGATCACCTGAAAGGCTCGTTCGCAGCGCTGCATCGGGCGGTGGCTGTCGTCAATGAAAGAAACTTGATGGAGCCATTGGCCGTTCCCTTCAGGCAGAACACTCGTCTTCAGCTTGCCGTTGATGCGGTGGCCCACTCCTTTGACCATTATGGTCAGATGGTGGAATACCTGCGCATGAACGGTATCGTCCCGCCTGCCAGCAGGAAGTAACCAATAGCGCTAAACCGAGGCTTGCCGCTCACCGTGCCTCGGCGCGGTGGGTGGCATCACCACCCTGGTCTTCTGGTCTTAACGATCTGACCGGATTTTCCGACTCGGAAACTGAACCGGGCTCGTGATCTGCCGAAACATCGCCATTTCCGGATTGCCAAACAACCCAGGAATCGAGACCGGCATTGCCCGACGCCGTCACTCATATCATCCGGTGTCCCCAACTACCGCCTTACCGCGTTATTTCCAAGCCCGTTCTACGATTCGGGTCGCAACCGCTCCCATCAGAGCGCATACGACGCCTACGATAATTTCTGGTTTATGATCTTCTAACCATCTTCCCACGCCAACTCTCTGGGGATAACGCAAGTAAACAATGCTGTGCGAACTAACGAAGTAATACACGATAGCAGCTGCCAGAATAACGCCTGTCACGAGATAAGGTAATTCATGAGTTAAAATAGATTTAGCGACATGCAGTTCGAAAATCCAAGCCGCAATTGTTAGTAGCCACAAGCCTGCAAGTATCAACGGTCCTACGGAGCGAACCGCAGATTTTAGCCTTAGCCTTCTCCTCTCAAAAATGGCTGCGACTTTTACATATTTCGACCATGCCTCCAATTGGTCTCCTAGCTCATGGATGTGTACCTGCGTCGTGGATGTTGTGAGTTCAAGGGTCTGATGCTTCCCGGGCGACGAGATGTTCATCACGAAATCTGTAGTACGCCCCCGAAGTTCTTTCAAGTCATCCAGCGTGTCGCATTTCGACTTGCCTGCAACAAAGCTCGCCTGACAGTCCGCGTTCGAATCTGTCAGAACTCTCAAAATCTCACTTATATCATCGAGATAAAGCTTCGCGGGTGGCAGCTTGATTGGTATGCGGTCCGGGAATGATCTTATCGCCAAGAGAACTCTTTCTGCCTCCCTACGCAATCTTACTTGCTGGACTTGTGCTGCTGCGGGTCATCAAAGTTCCGCCTTAACCCGGCGGTCTCTATCAGCTTGGCTGCCAACCCTTGCGCTCGGTTCCCGGGCATAGACGATCTCGTATAGTTCAGCAAGCGTGGTCAATGCATCGCGGAGCGCAATGCGCTCCGAAATGGTCCTCGCGTCTTCGCTTTGGTCTTGCGTCAAAGCGCCGAGCCGGTTGTTTATTGCGCGTCGCGCATTTTCGATGCGCTGTCGCAGCTTGACTCTGTTCGGCTCAAACAACGCCACATCAAAGAGTTCACGCCAGTTTCCATTATTGTGTGTGGCCATGATGTGCCCCTCAACATGAACGGGCTATCCTTGCGAATCAGGTCCAATTGTCAAACTGGCTGTGCGCTTTTACAGTGACGGACCACCGGACGACTTTTTGTATTATTTTGTTGGAGATCGTGTCTGACCCGAGCCTGATGAACGTGAACAATGGAAGAAGGGTGTCAATGGCAGTCACTAAGGAAGGCATGTCATATCTCCGGGGAAGGGCGTGTGACCATCGTAGTGGTCGCGTTCAAAGGGAGCAAAGCACCAAAGTGTTCTGCAACGGGTGTCCCTCAGGACGGCTTCAAGGTGGAAATTCATGGTTACCTTCTTCCCAATTCAGCCCGACTCACCGACAGGATCCTGCAGTCTGGGGGGCTAATCTGCCGACCTCGCCGATCATGGCGTCTGAAGTCGGTTTGGAGGGCTTGACCGTTTTCCTGATTCCAGTTGGCCAGTGGTCGGACGGCACGTCGGATTCCCACTAAGCACTAGCGTCTAACCCGAACAATCTTAACCCTGAGTTTGCCCCGTCACTAAAAGACTTTCTTTCGGCTGAGTTATCGGCAACCGATTTTACCATTGTGGCGATCCTTCCGGCGGAAGCTCCGTTTTTCGCCCGTCTACCGGGTTTTGAGTTCGAGTGCTATCTTTTGAGTGCCATCTTTTGAAGCCACTGCTTCAACACAGTAAGGAGGCCCGCGTGAAGAATTTCGACTCGCTTTCAGAGCGTGAGATTCTGGCCTTGGCGATTTCTCTCGAAGAAGAAGACGAACGCGTCTATGCCGATTTCGCGGAAGGCTTGCGCCAGGATTTCCCAGCCTCCGCCGCCGTATTCGATGGCATGGGGCTTGAAGAGTCCGGCCACCGCCGCCGACTCATCGACCTATATCGCCAGAAGTTCGGAGAGCACATCCCACTTATTCGGCGACAGGATGTCCGAGGTTTCGTCCAACGCAAGCCCGTGTGGCTGATCCGCCCGCTGGGTTTAGACACAGTCCGCAAACAGGCAAGTGCTATCGAAGTCGAGACCCGGCGCTTCTATGAGAAGGCGGCGGTTCGGGCCCAGGACGCCAGCGTCCGGCAACTCCTCGATGACTTGGCTCAGGTAGAGCGCACCCACGAAGACAGGGCTCAGGAGTTAGGCGAAGAAAAGCTCAATCCCGAAGTTAAGCAGGATGAAGAGAAAGCCCGGCGGCGGCTTTTCCTGTTGCAGATCGTGCAACCCGGCCTCGCCGGTCTCATGGACGGCTCCGTCTCTACGCTTGCGCCGGTCTTCGCCGCCGCCTTTGCCACTCGCACCAGTTGGGATGCCTTTCTTGTTGGACTGGCGGCGTCGCTCGGCGCTGGCATCAGCATGGGATTTGCCGAGGCGCTGTCGGACGACGGCAGCCTAACTGGGCGTGGTCATCCCTGGGTCCGCGGTCTGATTTGTGGCGCGATGACGGCACTCGGAGGGATCGGACACACGCTGCCGTTCTTAATTCCCAGCTTCCGGGTGGCGCTGAGCACCGCCTTTGTCGTCGTCATCGCCGAACTGGGCGTGATCACCTGGGTTCGCAATCGTTATATGGACACGCCCGTTCTCTCTGCCGCCTTGCAGGTGGGATTGGGCGGCGCTTTAGTCTTTGTAACCGGCGTCCTGATCGGCAATTCATAACCCAGAATAAGATCAGCCGGGTGCCCCATTTCTCGCGGCTTTTCGAGAAGTAGGATTCCAGTGGCGAGAGGGCCCAGGACTCAGGGAACACGACACCCTCCTCTTATCGCTTCCCGCAGCATCCGTCTGCAATAATTTTGCCGATGCATGAAATCATGAACAATCTGCATACAAAAACGTTACTCAGTCTTGTGGCGCTTGCTGTCGTTATGGGACTGTTGCTTTTTGTACCGGCGAGAACGATACAGTATTGGCGGGCATGGGTGTACCTCGCAATCTTTACTGGGGCATCGCTCCTGATCTCTCTCTATCTCCTTAGAAAAGATCCGGCGCTTCTCAAGCGTCGTCTGAGGGGTGGACCGACGGCAGAAAAGGAACCAACGCAAAAGATCATCATGCTCTTTGCCTCAATCGGATTCATTGCCCTTCTTGTCGTGCCGGCGCTGGATCATCGTTTCCATTGGTCGGCAGTACCTCTTTCTGTCGTGATAGCCGGAGACATTTTAGTGGCGACAGGGTTCTACTTGGTCTTTCTCGTCTACAAGGAGAATACATACACGTCCGCGACCATCGAAGTCGCTGAAAATCAAAAGGTCGTCTCGACCGGGCCGTATGCGCTGGTGCGCCACCCAATGTACGCAAGTGCGTTGCTCTATCTTGTTGGTACGCCACTTGCGCTCGGCTCGTACTGGGGGCTCCTCGCACTCGCATTTATAATGGCATTTCTGATATGGCGGCTCTTTGATGAAGAGAAGTTTCTTGCAAAGAATCTGCCAGGGTATACGGAATACCAGAAAAAGGTCCGGCATCGCCTCGTGCCATATGTTTGGTAACACCCTGGTTGTGAACGGAACGACAAAATTATAGTCTTATCGTCGGCAAAAACCGCGGCGGCTTCCTCGCATTAGTCGCCTGCTCAAAGCCGTAAGCGATCTTGAACAAAGTAGGCTCGCTCCACGCACGACCAAAAAACGAGATCCCAACGGGTAAGCCAAAGACGAAACCAGCCGGCACCGTAATATCCGGATATCCCGCCACTGCCGCCGCATTTGAACTTCCTCCAGTCGAATGGTCCCCGTTTGCCAAGTCAGTGATCCATGCTGGCCCGGCGGTCGGCGCAATCATCGCATCCAGTTGGAATTTGTCCATCACGGCATCAATGCCTTCTTTTCGCGTCAGGCGATGATTGGCTTCCAACACGTCCAGATATTCCTTGCTGGTGAGCGGGCCCTTGGCTTCGGCCTTTATGAATAAGTCCTGGCCAAAGTAAGGCATTTCCTTGTTCCTATTGTGCTCATTGAACTCAATCAATTCCTTCAGAGAAGTAGGCACGCCCGGCCGATTTGCGAGATAAGCGTTCAGGTCGGCTTTCAGTTCGTACATGAGCACCGTATTTTCCGTATCATCGAATTTCCCGAATGACTCGAGATCGGCCGGGTCCATGATAATCGCCCCTTGTCGCTTCATCTCTCCGATCACATTTTCCATCAACGCATCTACAGCGTCGCTGAAGCCGAAATATTTCCGCGCCACTCCCAGTCGAGCTCCACGGAGCCCATCCGGATCGAGAAACTTTGTGTAATCGCCAGGCACCTTCCCCGCGCTCTCTGCCGTAGCTACGTCGCGCGGATCGGCTCCCGCAAGCGCAGTCAGCAGAATTGCGGCGTCGTGTACCGTCCGCGCCATCGCTCCGGCCGTGTCCTGGCTATGCGCAATAGGAATAATGCCCGCACGGCTAAGCAGTCCCAGCGTAGGCTTGATGCCTACAATTCCGTTCGCAGACGCCGGACAGACTACCGACCCATCGGTCTCCGTGCCTACTGCAATTGCACATAGACTAGCTGCGACGGCTGCTCCCGACCCAGAACTCGATCCGCAGGGATTTCGATCCAGCGCGTAAGGATTCTTGGTTAGACCACCGCGTCCGCTCCAACCACTGGTGGAATGGCTCGAACGAATATTCGCCCACTCGCTGAGATTGGTCTTGCCCAGGATTACGGCTCCGGCTTCGCGCAGTTTTTCCACCACAAAGCCATCCCGCGCTGGTCGCGATCCCGTCAACGCCAGCGACCCAGCCGTGGTTAGCATTTTGTCAGCCGTGTCGATGTTATCTTTGATCAAAATCGGGACTCCGTGCAGAGTGCCACGTACGCCCGTGCTCTTGCGTTCGCGATCCAGAGCCTCGGCGATGGCCAATGCCTCGGGATTCGCTTCGATCACGCTGTTCAGGCCCGGACCGCGCCGGTCAATCTCCTCGATCCTTGCCAGGTATTTCTCGGTCAGCGAACGGGCGGTGAATTTTCCTGACGCGAGGCCCATGTGAAGATCGGCAACGGTGGCCTCATCCAGTTCAAATGGCCGGATCTCGACCGCTGGTCTTTCCTGAGGTGCCAGTTCGCGGGCATCGGCCAAGGCCGGCAGCAGGGCAGTGCTTACGCCTCCAATTAAGCTGGTTTGCAAGAAACGTCTGCGCGATGGCGCTTCATCGCCGGATGGAATATTTTTCTTTTTGTTCAAAGCGGTTCTCGCCCTCCGAAAGGAAACGGAATTATAGGCGATTGCGCAATTCGAATTCTCCTCGAAAACATTCCTGCTTTCCTTTGCCAGACCACTTCGTCCAAAGACAGGCGGTGAGTGTTTTTGTGCGAGAGGCTGCTACAATCTCACGTTCGTTCCAATGAATGTCCGGCCCAGTGTCACACTCGCGAAACTCTGCCAGGAGGAATCCTAAGTGTCTTATCTGAAGAGTTGGGTCGCACTATGTGTCATAGCTTCTGCTTCCTTGAGTCTCGCCCAAGAGATCCCGGAGGGCCGGCTGCTGCGCTTCCCCGACATCTACAAAGATAAGATCGCTTTCATGTATGGCGGCCACTTGTGGCTGGCATCGAGTTCCGGCGGCGTCGCGCGGCGAATTACCTCCGGCGCCGGACGCGAGCTGTTTCCGAAATTTTCACCCGACGGTAAATGGATTGCCTTCACCGGCGAGTACGACGGGAATTTCAATGTGTACCTCATGCCCGCGGAAGGCGGGCAGCCAAAGCAACTCACTTTTTACCAGGGCGCCGCTGCTCCTCTAAGCGATCGTATGGGCATTCATAACGAAGTCTTGACCTGGTTTCCGGACAGCAAGCGCATTCTCTTTCTGTCGCGTCGCAGCGCCTCAAATGGCTGGTCCAAGCGTCCCTACAGCATCAGCATTGACGGCGGACTCGCCGAACCCTTGCCTATGCTTGAAGGCGGTCTTACTTCTTTCTCGCCCGACGGGACGAAGGTTGCCTACAACCAGATCTTCCGCAACTTCCGCACCTGGAAGCGCTATACCGGCGGCCTGGCTCAGAGTATTTCCATTTACGATCTCAAGAATAATTCGGTCGAAGATGTGCCCCACACGGAGTGGACCGACACTTTTCCCATGTGGTCCGGCAATACGATTTATTTCACCTCCGACCGCGGCGGCGAACATCGCCTGAATCTTTACAGCTATGACTTGAGTAGTAAACAGATCGATCAACTTACTCACTTCACCGAATTCGATCTGATGTGGCCCAGCCTGGGGCCGGGCGGCATCGTGTTCGAGAACGGCGGCTATCTCTATACGTTCGACCTGCAATCGAAACAGCCAAAAAAGTTGACCGTCTATCTGCCGGGCGATGAAGACCAGAGCATGAAGCACTGGGTCAGCGTGAGCAAGACCATCACCGATTTCGACATTTCGCCAGAAGGGAAGCGTGCGGTCTTTGGCGCCCGCGGCGACGTCTTCACCGTCCCTGCCAAAGATGGAAGCGTCCGCAATCTCACTCGCACTCCGGGAATTCGCGAAAAGTCGGTTTCCTGGTCGCCCAACGGCCGCTGGATCGCCTACGTTTCCGACCGCACCGGCGAAGACGAAATCTACATCACTCCGCACGACGGGCTGGGCCATGATGCAATGGGTAAAGATGGCCCGCCTAAAGACGGGCTCGCTAAAGATCGCATCGGCAAGGAGCAACAGATCACCAGCGGATATAAAGGTTTCAAATTTGGCCCCGCCTGGTCTCCCGACAGCAAGAAAATTGCCTGGGCTGATAAGGATCTGCGCCTCTGGTACGTCACCATCGACGACAAAAAGGCAGCCGAGGTAGACCGCGCCAAATTCTTCGAAATCACCAATTACACCTGGTCTCCCGACAGCAAATGGCTGGTCTACGACAAGACCGAGGAGAACGGCAACGCCGTCGAGTACCTCTATTCGCTGGCGGACCGTAAGATCACTCCCGTTACCACCAGCATGACCAACAGCAATTCTGCTGTCTTCGATCCCGAGGGCAAATACCTTTACTTCCTTTCCGACCGTGATTTCAATGAAGTCCTGGGCAATGTCGATTTCGAATTCGCCAATCCAAAAACAGCTCGCGTTTACGTTGTTACCCTGCGCAAGGACGAGCCTTCCCCCTTTCCCGCACTGAGCGATGAAGCCCAGATCAAAAAGGAAGAAGCGAGTGCGGGTGAGGGCAAGGAGACTAAGAACGAGGCCAAATCTGACGCAAAAGAAAAGGAAAAAGATAAAGACAAAGATAAGAGTAAAGAAGCCAAGGAAAAAGAAAAAGAAAAACCAGTCGAATTTCGCATCGATCTCGACGGCATCCAGGACCGTGTCGTAGCTCTGCCCATCGAGCCCGCCGTAATTGGCACGTTCGCCGCGGCTAAAGGTTTTGTCTACTATTCAACCAGGCCGATTCAGGGCTTGTCCGGTCCAATTCCCGGTGAATCTCCGGCCGTGCGTGTTTACGATCTGAAAGAGCGCAAGGATAAAGTCTTGATCGAGGGCGTCGAGCGCTTCGCGCTTTCCTTTGACGGTTCCAAGCTCCTGTACGAAGCGGGTACCGGCCCCGCTCCCCACAGCTACGGCATCATCGACGCCAAGCCCGACGGCCCCAAGAAGGTGGGAGACGGCGCGCTCAACCTGGCTGGCATGCAGGCCGAAGTCGATCCTCAACAGGAGTGGAAGCAGATCTTTAACGAGGTTTGGCGGCAGGAGCGCGACTATTTCTATGAAGCCGCGATGAACGGCGTGGATTGGGAGAAAACGCGAGATAAATATGCTCAACTCCTTCCCTACGTTGCCGACCGTTACAGTCTGACTTACATCCTCGGCGAGATGATAGGCGAACTCTCCAATTCCCACACATACGTTGGCGGAGGCGATTTTCCTGACCTTCATCCCGTGAACGTCGGTTTGCTTGGCGCTGACTTCGAACCCGATCTGGCCAGCGGATTTTATCGGTTCAAGAAAATCTATCCCGGAGAAAACTGGGATTCGCGCGCGCGCTCACCCTTGACGGAGCCAGGAATTAATGTGAAAGAGAGCGACTATCTGATCGCAGTGAACGGTCGTCCCTTGCGCGTTCCGCAAAATCCCGATGAGTTATTAGTGAATACGGTGAACGACACCGTAACTCTGACGGTTAACTCCAAACCCTCGGAAGACGGCTCGCGCAATGTGCAAGTGAAACCCATTGCCGATGAATACAGCTTGCGCCTGTTGAACATGATTGAGACCAATCGCAAGAAAGTGGACGCCGCCACCAACGGTCGCGTTGGCTACATCTACCTCCCTGACATGGGACCGCAGGGGCTGAACGAATTTGTTAAGCAGTACTTCCCGCAAATCCGCAAACAGGGCATGATCATCGACGTTCGTTACAACGGTGGCGGCTTCGTGGACCCGCTCATCTTCGCTCGCCTGCGCCGCGTGTTGGCGGGCATGGGTTCCGCACGCAACTTTGAGAGCGGTACTGTCCCTGCGAATGTTTTCTACGGCTCCATGGCTTGCGTTACCAATCACTACGCTGCGTCCGATGGCGACCTCTTTAGCTATCACTTCAAGCATTACAAATTGGGCCCACTCATCGGCGACCGCACTTGGGGCGGTGTACGCGGTATCCGTGGCCAAATTCCGCTGATTGATGGCGGTTACATCACTCGTCCGGAGTTCGCTCGCTATGACCTCAATAGCAAATGGATCGTGGAAAATAAAGGCGTAGAACCCGACATTGTGGTGGAAAACCGGCCGGACCTCGTCGTGAAGGGCCAGGACCCGCAACTGGAGAAAGCCATCGAAGTGGTGCTGAAGGATATTCAGGCGAATCCCAAGAAGCTGCCGCCGCGGCCTCCAGACCTACCTGCCTATCCGGAGGGTCCAGGCCTCTAGTCAGCTAACCTAGGGGCGGGTGTCCCCACCTGCCCTTGTCATCCCGAGATAGCGCTCTTTGCGAAGCGAGAGCCTGCCCTGGGCGAAGTCGAAGGGGATCTGGGCAGAGCCCCGCGAGGCGTCGCGTTCTTTTGCGACGCACTAATCGCGGGTTTGGCTCGCCTCCGTATAAGAATACGACCGCGCACTTCTGGTAACCACAATCCGCGATTTGATCGTATAATAAAAATTCGATGCCCAAGTACTCCATCGTCGTTCCACTGCACAACGAGCAGGAGAACGTTACCGATCTCTACGATCGTCTGAAGGCGGTGATGGAAATCAGTGGGCAAAGCTTCGAGCTGGTGCTGGTAGATGACGGTTCCACCGATCGCAGCTTTTATCTGCTGCGCGAAATCGCTGCCGTAGACAGCCGGGTCACAGTCGTAAAACTGCGCCGCAACTTTGGCCAGACTTCCGCCCTGGCCGCCGGTTTCGACCACGCCCGCGGCGACTACATCATCGCCATGGATGGCGACTTGCAGCACGATCCTGCCGACATTCCTCTGTTCTTGGAGAAAATTTCCGAGGGTTACGACATAGTCAGTGGATGGCGCAAGCACCGTGTCGATAACTTCTGGTTACGCCGCATCCCCTCGCGCTGCGCAAACTGGACGATGGCCAAGCTGAGCGGCGTGGACATTCACGACTTCGGCACCACATTTAAGGCATATCGCCGTGACATCCTTGAACAAGTTCCGCTGTACGGTGAGTTGCACCGCTTCATTCCCGCGCTGGCCTCCTGGCAGGGGGCCACGATCTGCGAAGTTCCCATTCGTAATGTGAACCGCGAGCGTGGGGCCTCGCACTACGGGATATCTCGCACCTTCCGGGTATTTTTCGATTTGATCACCATTCGCTTCCTGCTGCGCTATCTTGCGCGTCCACTGCACTTCTTTGGCACGTTGGGCATGTTGAGCATTTTCAGCGGCACCGGGGTCGTAGCTTGGCTTCTGGTGGAGAAATTCCTGCGTCAAGTCCCGCTGATGACCGCGCATGGTCCGCTGATGATGCTGGCTCTGGGCCTGCTACTCGGCGGCTTCCAAATGCTCGCTTTTGGCCTCTTGGGTGAAATGCAGGTGCGCCACTACCACGAACCCACGCGCCGGGCTCCCTACTCTGTCGACCGCGTCCTCCGCGCTCAAAGCGAAGAACACACCATTTCGGAATAGCGACTATCCTTCCTGCGGATCCAAACCCTGCCACTACTTGCCGGGTGGGCCCAGAGGCTGCCCCGAGCGAAGTCGAGGGATCTGCTTTCCAGCTCCGGAGGGGCGGAATATGTTAGCCCCGAACGTAAGTCCGGGGTTAAAGTGGAACAAGATCACGCGCCCGAAGGGCGCAACGTTTGTTCTCTGACACTTTCCCAGCGCTGCGCTCCCTGTTCGTTATCCGGGCACCGCCGTGCCGCAAGTCTCGTCGCTTCGGCGAGCCTGGAGCAACCAGCTCTACTCGATATTCTCAATCGCCCAAATATCTCCCCCCTGCGGCCGGAAGCGATCAAAGAGAACCCATTTGCCATCCGGCGACCATACCGGGTAATCAATTCGGCTTCCGCCATCAGGAAATTCGTACACCTTCGCCGGCTTGCCACTGACCGCAGGCGATACCCACAGCGTCTTGTGTCCAACCACATCCATGATGAGCGAATAGTTGGGTGAGAATGACATATGCGAACCGCCGACGATCTCGCTGTTCAGAGGAACCGGGTCCCCGCCCTTGACCGATACCTGATACGTCTGTGGCTTACCCCCGCAGGGACATTTGAAGACCACGTTTTCGCCGTCTCGCGACCAGCGCAGGAAGTGTCCCATGACTCCGATCTTCGACAGTTGACGTTGATTGCCCCCGTCAGAATTCATCACCCACACTTCCAGCCTTCCACTGCGATCGGACTGAAACGCGATGTTCGCTCCGTCCGGCGAAAAGAAAGGATTGATATCCAGCGCCGGATCCGAAGTCAGACGCTTCAACGAGTTCGTTGCCAGATCAATCATCCAAACATCAGCGTTGCCCGCTCGCGAGGAAAAAAACACAAGGCGTTTGCCGTCAGGCGACCATTCCGGCTGGAAGTCGCCACCCGGCCCGGTTGTCACTTGCCGATTCGAGCCGTCCACCAGCGAGTGAACGTAAATGTTCATCTCGCCCGAACGATCTGAGTTAAACGCGATTTGCGTGCCGTCAGGCGACCATGAACCTCGGCTGTCTTCGCGGGTACTCGCCAGAACTTCTTCCGGACTACCCGTGGGCAGGCCGGTTTCCGAAGACACGGGAAGCCGCCACACGTCGGCGTTCTGCCGCAATATGGAAAATGCCAACTGCTTACCGCTGGGAGAAATCGCCAGTTGCACATCCTGTCCGGAGCCCATGGTTACTTGCTGCGGAGCGCTGCTGGCCTCGCCCGTTGCCGCGACTCCAATCCGCCACACGTTGAGCCCACCACCCCGGTCGGACGAGAAGTAGATGTATTTTCCCGAGCGGGACCACACGGGATTCAGGTCATGGAACCGCCCGTCCGTGAGCGTGGTTATCGCGTGATTTGCCACATTTACTGCCTTTATGCTGAACTTCGTTCGCTCCAGATTCTGAAAAACGATGTTCTTCCCATCCGGCGACCAGTTCGGTTCCAGATGGTCCACCGCTTCAGAACTGTCGGACGTGATCTGCTGTGGGTTGTGCCCCTGCGCATCATGCACCCACACCCGGCGAGGGCCCGCCCACGAAGCATCCACCGCGAGAAATTTTCCATCGGGAGAGAACGATGGATTAAAAGCCTTCTCCAGAAACTTCTCTTCCTTGCCAGTGGCGAGGTCCTTTCTCCAAACGTCTCCACCCTCATATCGGCCGAACACATCGCCCAGATCCAATTTTCCGCGCGGTTGATTGGAGCGAACGAACAGAATCCCTTGACCGTCCGGTGTCCACCTCGGTTGGATGTCGTCGGTATCGCCGAAGGTCAACTGTTGCGACTCTCCCTGCAGGGGCATGACAAAAATCTTCTTGAAGCCGGTTACCTCTTTGCTGTAAGCGATGCGCTTTCCATCAGGTGACCAGGCGGGGAACTCGTGCAGTCCCTCCGTAGTCGTAAGCTGTACCAATTTGGTGTTTGCCAGCGAACCTGCCGAGTTCCCGTAAAACTTGTGCCAGAAAGCATATGCGACGATCACGACCGCTAGAACCAGGATAGCCGCCCACATCGGATCCCAGCGTCGGCGCAGCGGCGGCACTACGATGTTGGCTGTTCTGCTGTCAGTGCCTGATTCAACCTCGCGCTTCAAGCGCTTGAGATCGGCATTCAATTCGCCAGCAGTTTGGCAACGTAACTCGCGTTTCTTTTCCAGGGCCTTACTGATGATTTCGTCTAACTTGGGCGGAACCTTGGTATTTACTTGTCCAGCCGCAATCGGTGTTTGATTGATGATGGCATTGAACACTGCTGCTGTCGTCGCCCCTCGGAAGGGCAATACTCCTGTGACCATCTCATAAAGCACCACACCGAGTGAAAACAGATCCGTTCGGACATCCAGTTCTTCCCCGAGCGTCTGCTCTGGCGACATATAGGCCACGGTTCCTATCGTCGTTCCGGGAGCAGTCAGGTGAGGGTCGGCCGATCCCAAGTAGGTGGGGTCGTTCGCTCCTGCGCTAAGACCGCGCCGCGGTTTTGCAGAGATCGCCAACCCGAAATCGAGCACTTTGACCTGGCCTTTGGGGGTCACAAAGATATTGGTGGGCTTTACGTCGCGATGAATAATCCCGGCCGAGTGTGCGGCGTCGAGCGCGTCCGTCACCTGGATTCCGAGTTCCAACACTCGATCGACGCTCAGCGGCTTGTTCGCAATCAGGGAAGATAGCGTCTGGCCCTGCACCAACTCCATTGCGATGAAATACTGTCCACCCTGCTGGCCGATTTCGTAGATGGTGCAGATATTGGGGTGATTAAGAGCGGATGCGAGACGGGCTTCGCGGCGGAATCGTTCTAGCACGTCGGCATCTCTTGCCAGATCCTCAGGCAGAAATTTCAGCGCCATCAAACGGCCGAGAGTGGTGTCCTCGGCTTTGTAGACCACACCCATCCCGCCCGCACCAAGTTTCTCCAGGATGTTGTAGTGAGCTACCGTGGTCCCAATCATGTGGCATGCCCCACACCGCAGTGGGCTGATGTTAGTGCGCTGCGCAAGGCACGTCAATAACGCAGCCGCGTACTTGTGTCATCGCGACCGGAGCCAAGCGAGTGGAAAGCCTGCCCTGAGCGAAGTCGAAGGGGACCTGCTGTCTCCAGCTCCGGAGGAGCGGACTATATTAGCCCCGGACGTAAGTCCGTGTAAGGTGGAATACGATCATGCGCCCGAAGGGCGCAACGTTCGTTCTCTCACCCTACGTCCCAAACGCTTCTTTGTTCACCACGTACGGCATCTGCCTAATATTGCCGCCGTAGTTTCCTTCCAAAACGTCAATCAGCCCCTGCACGCAGCGTCCGGCCATGCCCTTATCTGGATCGGTCGAAAGCCGCGTAATCCGCGCCGCGCTGGCGAAGTGCGGATAAAGCCGGCAGCGGTCTGCAATCGCCGGATCACGCAGGGGCGAGTCAGCCGGCAGCGGCTCCTTTTCGAAGACATCGAGGGCCGCGCCAGCAATCCATTTTTCCCGCAGTGCTTTTGCCAATGCGACCTCGTCCACCACCGGCCCCCGCGAATCATTCACCAGATAAGCACTGGGCTTCATCATCCGCAGCGTGCCTTCGTTAAAAAGATGATACGTAGGTGTCGGACTCTCGCCCTCGCGCAGCAGCGGCACATGCACGCTGACAAAATCCGCCTGCTTCAATGCATCTTCCAACCCCACGTACCTGATCCAGGTTTTTTCTTTCTGAATGCCGCGTGCATGCCGCAGATCCATCGTCTCCTGAATAGCCTTAACGTAATCGTGATTCTGGTACGCCGGGTCGTAACACAAAAGGTTCATATCAAAGCCGGCGCATTTCTTGATCATCGCCAGCCCAATCCGTCCCGTGCCGATGATCGCAATAGTCTTGCCGGTGACCTCATCGCCCAGAAACGGTAAATACGGATGCCAGTATCCCCACTTACTTTCGCGGGTGAGATGTTCTGCGGACCACATTTTCCGCGCCAGCACCCCCAGCATGAAGAATGCAAATTCCGCAGTCGCCTCGGTAAGCACATCTGGAGTATTCGTGAAGGGAATCTTGTAACGATCCGCGTCAGCACGATTGATGTTGTCGAAACCGACCGCATACTGGGCCACAACTTTGAGATGTTCCTTTCCCGCCTCAAATACTTCGGCATCGATCGGATCACGCAGCGTGGTGATCAGGCCGTCAATGCCCGATTTGACTTTCTCGATGATCAAGCTCTTGGGCGGCGCCTCTGGCTTGGGATACACCTCGACGTCGTATCGCCGTTTGCGCAGCAACTCAATCGACTCGCCAATGTCACAGGTGGCAAATACGCGGAATTTGTTAGTCATGATTTTCAGGATATTCAGAATGAAGTCGAAACAAAGTTTAACCACAAAGTACGCAAAGGACCGCAGTGTGAGCCGACTCCCAAGTTTTTCTTCGTGTAACTTCGTGTCGTTAGACGATCTGATGTAGTTCGCGAAGACCTGACCAGCTACTCGAACTTCCACCGCGTTGCGCTACCCACGAATTTCTTTTCGTAGAGCCCGAACGCCACCTGAGGACGCACCACAAACACCGGCTCCTTCATCGACAGGATGTCCTTTTCAAATCCCGACATATCAAACTTGTATTTGCGCTCATACTTCTGGAGCATCTCTCGGCGCAGGGGAAAATCCGCCAGTTCGGCCACTCCTTCGACAATCACTGCCTCCTGTGCCTGTTCCGTGCAAATCACGCAATGCGGATTCTCCACCAGGTTTCGCGCTTTCCGTGACTTGCTGCCCGTGCTGAAGACGAATCCTCCATGGAGCCACAGACCCCACACCACCATGGTGTGCGGCGACCCGCCTGGTTTGACAGTGGTGATCCAATAGTTGTGAGACTTCTCCAGCCGCCGCTCTGCCCAGCTCCACGGCAGCAACCCTTTACTACTTTTTGGGAAGCCGTACCCCGGCGCGTACGGGCGACTGGCCTTTGGTTCTCGTCTCTTTGTCGGACTCTTCTTGGCAGGCATGAAGATCGCTACAGATTTCGTTTCGTCCACTCGTCGATGCGCTGCAACGCCTTATTCAGATTCTCCAGCGAATTAGCCACACTGAAGCGCAGATAACCTTCCCCAAAATCTCCAAATGCCGTTCCCGACAAACAGGCCACGCCCGCATCTTCCAGCAAAGCGTCCGCCAGCTTCTTCGACTTCCATCCAGTCTTGGTGATATTGGGGAAAACGTAGAAAGCGCCTTTGGGCATTCGGCATGAAAACCCTTTGATGCGATTCAATCCGCCGACCACCACGTCGCGCCGCCGCTGGAACTCGGCTCGCATGCCATCGACAGACGACTGATCACCCCGCACCGCCTCGATTCCGGCAACCTGCGTAAAGCTCGCGGTGCAGGAATTCGAATTCGTCATCAACCGCGTAATGTGCGTCGCCAGATCGGCCCGCATGACACCATAACCCATGCGCCATCCCGTCATGGCATACGTCTTGGAGAAGCCGTCGAGCAGGATCGTCCGGTCTTTGAATCCGGTGACCGACATGATCGAGTAATGCTCACCCTCGAAAATGAGACGGCTGTAAATCTCATCCGACAGCACCATAATGTTGCGGTCGCCAATCGCGCTGGCAATGTCGCGGATGTCCTGTTTGCTCAGTACGCCCCCGGTTGGGTTCTGCGGCGAATTAAGAATGATCACCTTGGTCCGGTCCGTGATCAGCGAAGCCATCTCATCCACATCGAAACCGAAGTCCCGCTCCTCGCGCAGACGAATCGGCACCGCACGCGCCCCCACGTAACGAATCATTGACTCATAAATAGGGAAACCGGGATTGGGATAAATGACTTCATCTCCCTCATCAGCTAATGCCATAATCGTAAAGAAAATAATCGGCTTGCCGCCTGGTACAACCACCACTTCATCGCTATCAACATCCACTCCCCGCGAGCGGCTCACATCTTCTGCAATCGCTTGACGTAGTTCCGGCAAACCTGCCGACGGGCCGTAGTGCGTCCAGCCTTGGCGCAGCGCGTCGACTCCCGCTTCCACCACATTTTTTGGGGTATCGAAGTCCGGCTCGCCAATCTCCAGATGGATGATTTCCTTCCCCTGACGCTCCAGGGCGCGGGCCTTATTCAAGACTTCAAAAGCCGTTTCCGTGCCCAGCCGCGACATGCGCTCGGCCAGCCGCAGTTCGTATTGTGTGATGGGTTCCATGGCCGCAAAACTCGTTATTATACCCCCCCCGCTGCGTGTCGCCGACACTCGCGACGTTGTCATCCCGAGCGAGCGCTCTTTACCAAACGAGGTAGGAACGCCCCCCAAACCCCCACCCACCTGCTCATCCCTGAGCGGAGCAGTCCATTCGCGAAGCGAATGAACCTGCGGAGTCGAAGGACGTGCTTTTTCCGGGTGCCCCATTTCGCGCGCCCTTTGCGCGAGAAGTGGGAAACTGCCGGCTATGCTACGATTCGTCGCGGGGAACTTTCCTATGCCCTTTGTGGACATCAGCAGTCTCCGCGTCACAGAACGCTTGCCCGGTTGGCATGGACGCTATTTCCACTCGCCCAGCATGACCTTCGCGCACTACGATTTCGTCCGCGGCTCGTCCATTCACGAGCATTTCCATCCTCAGGAAGAAGTCTACGAGGTGATCGACGGCGAGCTTGAGGTGACTATCGACGGCGTGGCTCAGATCGCCCGCGCTGGCTTGGTCGCGATCGTGCCCCCCGGTGTCCGCCACTCGGTCAAAGCCCTCACCGACGGCCGGGCCATCATCGTCGATTATCCACTGCGGCCCGATTTCAATTAGATTGGCCTACCCTTTTCGCGTCCGTCTTAACTTTGGAGGGTGCGCCGTCCAAGCTCTGCTTGGGCGGGGTTCAGGGAAGCCACCTTCGCACAAACACAAGCCACCCGCGTTTTATCCCCCCGGTCCGTCTTTCCTACGATCATCCGCTCGCCACAGTAATGAGCTTCGCATTCTCCAGGCTACGACGCAGAACGCTTCGCACACCGCCATTCCAGCAGAAACGCGATGCCGACGCCGACGAGAACGAATCTCCAGACCCAAGATGTGTCGACGTGGATCACGCGCATGCCTGAAAGGAGAAACACGACGCCACTGATCAGAAATAGTGGGCCAGTGATCGCGCAGTGAAAAGAGCGATTCCGAAACCAGTTGGCGAGGCAGCCGATGGCCATGGCGAAAAGGCACGCAGCCTCCGACGACGCACGGAGAGGGCGCCAATAGATTCCTATCAGGCTCAGCACTCCCCACGCCATCAGCGAGACTATGAGCCAGTAGCACAACGTCGCTGGCGAGCTACAACAAGCTTCCACTTGCTTTGTCATAGCTTAGATTTCCCTACACGCAAAGTACAATCTGAAATCCGCGCTTCAGCGCGACTTCGGTATCATGGTCGCTCATGTTTTCCAAGCGCACCGGCTGGAAACTTACTCCCAATCGCTTCACTGAAGCCGAGCGCGAACTTCGCGCTGCGGGCAGGGAAGTGCTCGACCTCACAGTTTCCAATCCCACACACGCCGGATTGCACTATGACTCAGAAACCATCCTACAAGCCCTGAACAATCCGAAGGCGATGGAGTACGATCCCCAGCCCAAAGGCCTGCGCAGCGCCCGTGAAGCCGTCGCCAGCTATTACCGCAAACAGCACGACGAGATTGATCCCGAATCTATCCTGCTCACCACCAGCACCAGCGAAGGCTACTCCTACATCTTCCGCTTACTGTGTAATCCAGATGATGAAATCCTGGTTCCCAAGCCGAGTTACCCGCTGTTTGATTTTCTTGCTGATCTGCAGGACGTGCGCCTGGTTCCGTATCTGCTGATCTACGATCACGGCTGGCAGATTGATTTTCCTTCGCTTTCGCAAGCCGTCAGCAACCGTACCCGCGCCGTCGTCGTTGTGCACCCGAACAATCCCACTGGATCATTCGTCAACAGTGCCGAGCAAGAGAAGCTCAATGAACTCTGCCGCCAACACAACCTCTCCCTGATCGCAGATGAAGTCTTTCTCGATTACGCCCACGATGGCGCACCGCGCCCCAGCTTTGCCGCTAACCAGAACGCACTCACCTTCACCCTAAGCGGGTTGTCAAAAATGTCTGGCTTGCCCCAGATGAAAGTAGCTTGGATTGCCACCACCGGTCCGACCGACAAAGTAACTGCCGCCCTCGGACGACTCGAAGTCATCGCCGATACCTATCTCTCGATGAACGCTTCCATTCAGTTGGCAACGCCTGTGCTACTCGAGCAGCGCAAGAGCATTCAACCCGTCCTGCTCGATCGCCTGCGCACCAATCTTGCAGAACTCGATCGCCAGTTGGCGCTCCAGAAGACTTGCCAGCGGCTGCAGCTCGAAGGCGGATGGTACGCGGTCTTGCGCGTCCCCGTGACCCAATCGGATGAAGACTTGGCAATCGACATCCTGCGCAAAACTTCCGTCCTAATCCATCCCGGCCATTTCTATGACTTTCCCAGCGACGGCTACCTCATCACCAGCCTGATCACTCCACTCAAAGATTTCCGCCAAGGGATCGAACGCCTGCTCCATTATTTAACGCTCTAAAAACCACGTAGGGACAGCCGCCCTCGGCTGTCCAGTCGAGCAAGGCTCGGCGTGGCCTGTTCACGCTACTTTTGTCCGAAGCGGTAGGCAAGTCCGACCGAGAGCCGCGCCGAATCCGTTGTGGAACCACTCGAGCGGATACCGACGAAGTCCCCTTCCAGCCGCAGAGCGACCCTTCTGCCGCTACCGAGCAGAATGTCCGCACCCGGGCCGAGGCCGAACGTAAACTCGTTTCTACCGCCAGTGATGCCTCCGGTCGACACCGAAAAGTGCGATCCGCCGAACAGCGCTTGCGCGAAGGGTACCAACCTGTCGAACTTGTGGGAAGAAAATCGCGGGCCCAACATGTAAGTCTCCCCGGTCAAACCCTCTCCCACATAGCCGTGGTACACGCCTGCATCGCCGGCAACACCAAACCAATTGTTGGCGTTGAAAGCCACCGAGCCCCTCCCGCCGTTCATCCAGATGGTATAGCCCTTAACGATGTAGAGAGCAGAATATCCCACCGCGACATCGGCCTTGGGAGCGTCCTGCGATGTAAAACCGCGGCCAAAAGTGAAAAAGCAAGGGTGGTCAGTATCAGTTTCCGCATTTTGCACCTTCTCTGGCTTGTTAGTCCGCTCATCGGCCCAACGCGGTTACTTTAGCCAGTCCCGCCGTAACTTTGTCACAAGGATGTAAATTCCAGATCAAAGGAATCGCCTCCCGTCCAAGCTCTTCTTGCGCAGGGACTTTTTCCTATAGTCGCTGAACGGGCAACTTCGACTCGCAAATCTTGATCAAATACCGGTCCGAATTCGGACAGGAGGTTTGCATTGAACCTACGAAGCCTTAAAGGACTTGCGGTATCGGCAGCCCTGACGGTGGGTCTAGCGGCGACGACGCTGGTTACCGTGCCTCGGTCGTATGCCGACGACGACCACGCAAAGTGCCAGCGCCAAATTGAGCGTGCCGAATCAAGACTGAATGAGGCCATTCGCAAGCATGGCGAACACAGCGGCCAGGCCGAGGAACGGCGCCGTGACCTGAACGCCGAGCGGGAACGCTGCTGGAACCAATACCACGGCTGGTGGGATGCTCACGAGAAGCGTTGGCACTCCGAGCGCGACTGGGATCGTGACCATGATCGTGACCACGATGGCGACGATCATCACTAAAGACGGTCTGACGGGCCGGTTCTCTCTGCCCGCGGGATCGAACATCAGATGTAAAACCATGGGCCTCTAACTCAGGTTCGGGGCCCTCCGACCCACAAGAAAACATGTTACGGACCCGCGTCATAATCCTCTCTGTCCCTGCTGGCTAAGGAATATGGAGTAGGTAACGGCGCGAGTAATACCGTTTTGACCCGATTGTTTCATCAAAAAGAGGTGCCATAATCACTGCTCCTGTGCCAAAATGCATCCTCATCGTCGATGACAACGCTGTCGTCCGACGCTGCCTGCGGGGAATTTTGGAAAACGAAGGGTGGCAGATTTGCGGAGAAGCGGAAAACGGCCGCGATGCCATCGACCAAGCCCAGCAACTCCGCCCTGACTTAATCATTCTGGATCTCGCTATGCCGGTGATGAACGGAATGGAAGCGGCACCGCTCATCAGCAAGATGCTGCCGCATGTACCTATCGTGATGTTTTCTATCCATGGTGGGGACGCTTTACAGCGTGAAGCGCGCGCGGCCGGGGTTGCCGCAGTGGTTTCCAAGGCAGATAACATGAAGAATCTGGTTGGTCTGGCCCGAACACTCCTGCAACCCGCTTAACGTCTTAACGTAAGGTTGTACCCAAACTGTGCCTCTCTTTAACACGAGCAGGCCATTTACTTGCCCAGGTGCGCAGCCTAATCTGCATTGCATTCAGCCAGACGTTGCAGCCAGAGTCACAGCCATGAGGTTACAGACATGACAGACACAGTTCGATGCCCCTATTGTGCCTTAGGTCTTGAGTTCCGACCCATGATCGCTCACCTGGATGGCCGCTATATCTGCGATAAGTGCGGCCACACCACACGTCCCGAGGATCGGAAATATCAGTGCCGCTGCGCCAAGTGTTCAGAGCTGGCATTCTCGGATCGAGTTGCGAGCTGAGCAGGCCGGAACTCCTATCCATTGACAGTCTGAATCAATCTTGGGGGATCCCATTCTTGCACCATCACGGTCACATTTGCTCCGACCGTAGCCGGTACCTTCGGCGGAGAAGTCATAGTGACAAAAGGCGCGGAAACGGCGCACAAGATCCTGCTGAGTGGGACAGCAACCAGGAACGGCAATTAGTTACGTTTCACTTGTCATCCCGAGCGCAGCCGTTTTTAGGGCGAAAGAGAGAGCTTGTCCGGAACGAAGTCGAATTGGGATCTCGCGCGCATCACAAGAGACGTGGCACCTGAGACCCGGCACCTAACCAACGCCTATCTCACTAAAAACGGATTGCTCTCCCGCTCTTCACCAATCGTGGTCAATGCTCCGTGACCTGGGACGACGATCGTTTCATCTGGGAGTGCCAGAACTTTTTCGCGCAGCGAATTGATGATCTTCTCGAAGGACCCGCCCGGCAGGTCCGTGCGGCCGATGCTTCCGGCGAATAGCGTATCGCCGGCAATGAGCTTCTTCTCTGCAGAAAAGTAGAGGCAGACACTGCCCTCAGTGTGGCCCGGGGTGTGGATCACGTCCGCCACCAGTGACCCAGCCATTACTACATCAGCTTGTCCAATGCTCTGGTCGATCTCCACTTTGCCAGGAGCCGGCACCCCAATCCAGGCCGCTTGCACATCGAGCATTTTGAGCAGCGCGTAATCATTCTGGTTGAGCAGGATGGATGCGCCCGTAGTAGCTCGCAGCTTCATTGCGCCGCCCACGTGGTCAATATGAGCATGAGTAACGACGATCTGCTTGACTTGAAGGTTGTGCTTGTGGACGAGGGCGAGGACGTCTTCGATCTCGTCGCCCGGGTCGATCACCAACGCTTCGCGGGTGGCCTCGTCTCCAATGACCGAGCAGTTGCACTGCAGCGGGCCGACGGGAAGAATTTCGTGGATCATGGTGCGGAGCTGTCCGTCTTCAATCGTCGCCATCGCCGTTGGCCTCAAGACCTGACGAGACCGACGACTGACGACTATTTTTGCTGTGCCGGGGGATTTGCCGGAGCTGCCGGTTGCGATTTGGTCTGCGAGGGCGTGACGCCCTTGAACACCGAGTTGGGGCCTGTCCGGCGCGCGACGAAAATCGAAAGCGTGATCGACGTCACCATGAAGATGACCGCCGACCAAGTCGTCGCCTTGGACAGGGCAGTGGCAGCCCCACGCGGACCAAAGGCAGTCTGGCTGCCCATGCCGCCGAACGCAGCCGCGATATCGCCGCTCTTGCCGCTCTGCAGCAGCACCACAATGATCAGAAAGAAACAAACGATGATGTGAACGATCGTAATCAAAATAACCATGCGATTGGCGAATTACTCCTCTTGTTTTTCTTCCCTGCGAATCAGTTCTGATGCTGCTTCTTTCGGGGAAATGCTCTTCGTGCTGTACTGCCGCTGCTTACCAGGCTAAATGATTAGGACCAATCATGCTGATTGGTGCGGAAGGGGGGATTTGAACCCCCACGCCTTTCGGCGCCACCCCCTCAAGATGGTGTGTCTGCCAGTTCCACCACTTCCGCACGTCAAAACTGGGATGTCTTACGCCTGCAACCTCGCGCCCTTCTTCTCTCACCTCGATCAAAAAAGCGCGGCAGTCGGGCCTTCGGGTCGAACTCAATCTTATCATGCGTGAGCTTTTGCGGGAGACGTGCGCGGCAGTTGAAGAGCTGCTCGAAGCGGCGGCGGCTGTGACGCGCGGCTTCGGGGTCTGGTTCACAAACGTTCCTGTTTTGACACCGGCTCCCGATGTTTTTGCTTTGGAGGGGTATTTCTCTGGTAGCCTGAACGCAATCAGGCCTTATCCGAATGAGTTGAGGGCGTGAGTATGAAAAGCCACCGTGTGACCTATGTGTTTGTCTTCCTCGTGCTGTCGCTGACGCCTTGTTTCGCGCATCACATGGCGGTCGTGGTCGACAAGGACAACGGTGTGGGAAATGTCACGTCCGCGCATTTGGCAAAGATGTTTCGATCAGAAGTCAAAAAATGGCCGGATGGAAAAGATGTAGTGCTGGTCCTGCACAAGGCGTCCAGTGGGGAGATGGTCACCCTGGAACGGCTGAATAAGATGTCCGAGAGTGAAGTGAAGGCATTCATCTTGGCCCACAAGCATTCCATCATGATGGTCGACTCCGACGCCGACGTGGTTAAGCAGGTGGAATCAACTCCGGGCGCGATCGGCTTGGTGGAAGTACATTCGGTGAGCGGCGGAGTCAATGTAGTGAAGGTGGATGGCAAACTACCCATGGAAACCGGCTACTTGCCTCACTGATAATAAGGAAAGAATCATCCTGACTGATTCTTCTTCTTCTTCTTCTTTTGTTGTAGACCGCGAAAGTAACGCTCTGTCTTCTTTACATCCTTGCCAATCTGTTGGCGTAAGGCATCGATGGACGGAAACTTGATTTCGTCGCGCAAGCGCTGCAAGAAGTAAATCTCGACCTCTGTTTCTGGCGTTAGTTCAATAGCATGAAAGTTAAGCAAGTGCGACTCCACGGCGAATGAGTCCGCGCCAAAGGTCGGACGATTTCCAACGTTGGTTACGGAATCGAAACACTCTGCTCCAACACCTGTGCGCGAAATATAAACGCCGTCTTTAGGCACGAGTTCCTCATAGCGGCTCAGGTTAATGGTGGGAACGGTGTACTTGGCGCCATATCCGCGGCCGCGGCCGGGAGTCGAAAGAATGCTGAATGGCCGCCCCAGCAAATGCCGAGCCCGGCTCACCCGGCCATCATTAAGCAGGGTACGGATGTGACTGCTCGATACCGACTCTTGGCGTAGACGCATCTCGGGATAGAGCGTTACTTCAAATCCCAGGTTGCGGCCGAATTCAGTCAACATCTCGATGTTGCCGGTCGCTTTGTGACCAAAGCGGAAGTTGTAGCCTTCATGTACTTCGCGGGCATAAAGTTTCTTTTTCAGAATCCTTTCCGCAAACTGATGGGGCGTCATCATGGAGAGATCCCGGCCGAAAGGAAGGAGCAGGACGGCGTCAAGGCCGGTGGCTTCGAGCAGGCGCAGTTTTTCGGGAAGGGGCGTGATCAACTTCAGTCCAGAATCCGGGCGCAGGATGCGCATGGGATGTGGTTCGAACGTGACCGCCATTGCCTTTGCGTTTTGCTGGTGGGCCCGGCGCACTAGCTCCTCCAGAACATGAGTGTGAGCGCGGTGCACGCCGTCAAAATTGCCCACGGTAAGCAGGGTGGGGCCGAAGTTGGCGGGGATGTCTTCGAGTTTGTGGAAGATCTGCATGGGAAAAACTTCAACCGCAAAGTTTGCAAGATTTTCGCGAAGAACGCAAAGCACCCGTTTTGGAAGCTTTATATGAGCACGTAGTTGCGTAGTGGTGCAGTTTGGTAAAGAAGCAAGCCAAACGGGCAATGGCTGGGCGATGTTGAGGCTCTCGCCCACCCTTGGCGTCGCCAAGAATGGGCATCCTCGCAAAATGCGAAGTTGTCAAGGTTCTGAAAGCCGCGTCGCTCTCGACGTTTTTTTCGCACGGCTGACAGCCGCGGCCTCCACGGTCGTTTCACACCCTAAAAACTATGAAACCTCGCAACTAATCTCTTCATCCTGAACAGTATGGGTGATGTCATGTCTGCCAGGCTTGCTAGTCTGATTGTCGTATATTCCATGCTAGCGACTGCCCTCGCTCAGTCGAGTTCGGCGCCTCCGCGGTCCAGCGAAAATCAGCCCAATACTCAACCTACAGCGCTCTCAAAGGGTTTTGTTCTGGGCGATGGAACTGCCGTGACCCTCCGGCTGGGCCGCAGCCTGTCCTCGGCCGATGCCCACGCTGGCGATCGAGTGGATTTCGAGGTGGCCGAAGAAGTAAGCGTCAACAGAATTGTTGTCATTCCTAAGAACAGCCCTGCGTCAGGAACTGTAATCACGGCGCATAAGAAAAGACGGATGGGTCGCGCCGGCAAACTCGATGTAAGCATCGAGAGCGTTCAGCTTGCGGATGGCGAAAAGACAACACTACGCGCTGTGAAGGAGAGCCAAGGAGGCAGCCACACCGGGATCATGGCCGGTGGAATGGTCGCCACCAGCTTGATCGTCTGGCCGGCGGCCCCAGTCTTTCTCCTCATGCACGGGAAGGATGTCACCATCCCCAAAGGGACCGAGGTGACGGCCTACATCAGCGGTGACGTGAAGCTGGACCCGGAAAAATTTCAGCCAGCGCCTCTCGTTCCCGCCGCACCACCAGTCTCCGCCACACAACAGGTCCCCACTGAATCACCAGTCGCGAGTCCGAACGGCGGGCGCACCGACGCCCCTGCTGTATCGGCGGACCAAGTGGCGGCGGAATTGGAGGTGTCCTCGACTCCTGATGGTGCCGACATCGAGATCGATGGGAATTTCGTGGGCAGCACACCTTCCACGGTGGGAGCTGCGGCAGGACCGCACCAGCTCTCCGTAAAGAAAGCCGGATTCAAGCCTTGGGAACGCAGAATCACGGTGTCGAGCGGACACATCAAGATTGACGCCACGCTGGAATCGCAGTCAAATTAGCGGCGGCGCCGGTCTGGCTTTCGCTGCGGTCAATCTCGATCAAATCTCGAAATCGAGCTTCATGCCGTCGTATGAAAGCCGAACGTGCGGTGGCAGTGTTTTGTTGGTTGCCGCGTGAGGTAAATCGTGACAAATGTGGGTGAAAAAAGCGCGTTGCGGTTTCACTCGCTCCACTACGCGTAACGAATTGTCCACCGTGGAGTGCGTCGGGTGTGGCTTGTGGCGCAACGCATCCAGGAAAAGAATATCCAAGTCTTTCAATTGAGCGAATGATTCCTCTGGAATCTCGCTAAAGTCGGTTAAATAGGCCGCTGAACCGAAGCGATAACCGATGATCGCGGTGTCACCGTGGATCACCCTCACCGGTTCGAAGCGCGCCCCGAACAGCTCGAGCGGACCGTTGATGGGATGCAGTTCGACCTGAGCCAGACCGCCGTATTTGTACTCCGCATCGAAAATGTAACTGAAGATGTTACGCAGAAACCGCGCGGCTTCAGGTTGCGCGTAAAGAGGAATTTTCTGCGGCCGATGGTAACTAAGCGGACGGAGATCATCGAGGCCCAGAATATGGTCAGCGTGGGCGTGAGTATAGACGACGGCATCAATCTTGTGGACACCCTCCCGGATGGCTTGCTCTCGAAAATCGGGGGTAGTGTCGATGAGGACATTTTTGTCGTTGAATTCCAATAGTACGGACGGGCGGGTGCGACGGTCGTGCGGATCAGAAGAGTGGCAAACAGCACAGTCGCAGCCAATGGTGGGTACGCCCATGGAGGTACCGCTGCCCAGCACCGTGAGCCTGGCATTCATCGCGTCTAAGTTCCAGTGCCCTTGAGCGGCGCTTGCGGAGGATGCGCCAGGGCATTGGTGACATCGACATAGGCCATGCGTAGTTCGTAGAGACAGTTCTGCAGGAAATTCTGTTCCGCAGCGGTGAGATTGCCCTTGGTTTTTTCAGCGATCAGGCTGAGCGTGTCGATGGTCTGGCGGGCGCCGATCAGGTCGACACGCGGTTGTCCGCCTTCCTCGCGCATCAAGCCGAGCTGCAGCATAGCAGTCATGTATAGCGAAGCCATGAAGCGCTCAAAGGTCATCTCCAGTTCTTTGGCGGAGTGCCCGCTGAGTTCCACACGGGTATCGAGATCCTTGGCCGACTTGCGGTAGGCGTCGGCTTGCTCCTGCTGCTCGGCGGCAGTGGGCGCGGGCGGTACCGGGGCTTCGTTGGAAGTCGTAGCTGATGTTGAAGCCGAGGGGGCTGGTTTTGCAGCCGGGGCGGGCTGAGCCGCGGGACGGGAAGTAGTGACCTCTTCCTCGGTGACGTCTTCGCGCAGTTCGCCGTCGGTGGTGAACAGCCGCCGGTCGGTTACAGTAAAGGTTTCCTGTTTTTTCTCAGGCATAGTTTTCTTTTCCTTCAGGGCTTAAAGACTTCCGCGAATGGAAGATTGCTTACTTTGGCTTTGGCGTTGCCTGCGTCGACAATCTGACCCGGCGTCGCGGCCTCACGGCGGATGTAGCCCAGCGCAACCACAACTTGAATCTCTAATGGCAGGGAAGCGGCGCTGGTAATTTCGCCCATCTCCTTGCCTTCGACGTAGAGCTTGCTACCTGCGGCCGGCAATGGCCCTTCAATCAAAAATCCGGTGAATTTGCGACGAACGTTGCCGCGCGAGCGAATGCGCTCGACGATTTCTTGCCCGATGTAGCAACCCTTAGTGAAATTCAAGGCTCGCGCCTGCTCGGTTTCCTGGGGCAAGTCACGCTCACGGATATCCTGCCCATACCGCGGAATGCCAGAAGCGAT
This sequence comes from uncultured Acidobacteriota bacterium, assembly GCA_963696025.1. Lineage (GTDB taxonomy): Bacteria > Acidobacteriota > Terriglobia > Terriglobales > Acidobacteriaceae > JABCYV01. The sequence continues at coordinate 478,386 of CAVOII010000004.1, read as the reverse complement.
GCGCAGCAATTTGAGAGCGGTGGCGCTCACGGGCATTGCCCCTGATTTTGTCAGCGATTCAGTCAACGACGCGACAGTTTCCGGTGCCAGCCACAGTTCGAATGACTCCACGCTGGCATTGTCACCTCGAGCCACAGTGAGGCCCACCTGCTGCCACTTCAAATCCACAAACTGCTGGGGCTGTAGTTCTGGAAAGTCAATTCCAGCCGCACGTAACACCTTTGCAGCATTCGGTCCGGCAATTCCGATCGCGGTTAGTTTGTCGCTGATGTTCGCAACCTCTACATCGTCCATGATGATGTATTTATCGAAGACAGCGAGAACTTTCTCGACCTGCGTCTGGTCGGTATCGACTAGCAGCGATTCGCCACGATTGTAGGTGTAGAGATCAGCCAGAATGTGTCCCTGGGGATTCAGCAGGAAGGCATAGACGCCGCTGCCCGGGGCGAGGTCGCGAACATTGTTCGTAACCATCCCGTTTAGCCAGCGCACACGGTCGCTGCCGATAACCGTAATTTTCGCCTGCTCGCCGAGACCGTAAACTCCACAACCGGAGAGCAGGGCGCGAAATTCAGAGCGCACGTCTCCGCTGTCAGCGGTCACCGGGGCGCGACGATCAGCAGTTTGGGCCAATGCCGCCTTGTCTTGGATCGTGCTAGAGGTCATCTTCAACCCTCGATTATACAAGGTGCGCGGAGAGTTAGTTGTGTGCCAGCCGTTCAGTCGGGCCTTGTATCTGAGCAGGATTCGCGGTCTACCACTAGCGAATTAGGTGGTGGGCCGTTGGAGAAGGAAGCGGGCCGAACGCACGAATATTGCATTGCACCGGAACGCAACGCTTCGCGTGGCTCGCCCAGATCCTTCGCTGCGCGAAAAACGCTCTCAGGATGGCAATCCACTGCCCAGTAAATTGCTTCAAAAGTCGCCCCTGATCTATGTCGAGTGATACCTGATGTGGCACTACTCGAATGAGAGTCGGAAAACGGAACGGGACGGCAGCGCGGGGAATGCTATTATCCACGCCGAACGTTCTTGCCTTCGGGAGGCTTGGAATCATGATAAAAGCACTTCGCGCGGTGGCTGCCTCATTACTTGTGCTTGCATCGGCCACTGCTTTTGCTCAGTCCGAATCGCAGAGACTCCTGGATAAATTCAAGTCGATGGTAGGCACATGGGAAGGAAAAAACACGCAGGGCGAGGCGGTGGTGGACACCTATCGCTTAGCTGCCGGGGGGACCGCTGTGATGGGCGAAAACAGGATGGGCTCGGAAGACATGCTCAGTCTGTTCTACGTCGATGGAGACCACCTGCTGATGACCCATTTTTGTCCCTCCGGCAGCCAGCCGCGCATGCGCGCGACCGTCTCTTCTGATTTCAAAATCACGTCTTTCGATTTCGTTGATGCTACCAACCTCCCGGATCCACAAAAAGGCCACATGAGCCGGGCTGTCTACTTTTTTCCTGATGCCGACCACTACAGCGAAGAGTGGACCTGGATGCAGGACGGGAAGGCTACAACTTTCCGCTTCGAGATGCAGCGCAAGAAATAGCAATTTTTCTTTCGGCCTGGCGTCCGCGTTGGGGGTGCGTTAGCCACGAACCCCTGGGAAATACTATTTCGCGGCTCGTATGTTACCTTTCCAGCCGTGAGTCAGAAGAAGCGCATTGCTATCCTCCCCGGCGACGGCATCGGACCTGAAGTGATCCCGGAAGCCGTCAAAATAATCACAGTCTCAGGCGCAGCGGTCGAAATGACCTCGTTCGATTGGAGCGCTGAACGCTATCTTGCAGACGGGGTCACCGTGCCCTCCGACGGATTCGTCGTGCTGGGCCGCGAATTCGATGCCATCCTAGTCGGAGCCTTCGGCGATCCACGCGTGCCATCGAACATTCACGCTAAAGAAATCCTGCTCGGCATGCGCTTCAAGATGGACCTGTACGCCAACGTGCGGCCGGTGCGGCTGCTGGATTCAGGATTGTGTCCGCTGAAGGGAGTTGAACCGAAAGATATCGACTTTGTCGTCATTCGCGAAAACACCGAAGGCGTGTATGTAGACGCAGGTGGCGTCTTCAAGCAGGGCACGCTGGACGAGGTCGCGGTCCAGGAGGACATCAATACTCGCAAAGGTGTGGAGCGCGTGATCCGCTATGCCTTCGAATACTGCGAACGCCACCACAGGCAGAATGGAAGCCCGCGCAAACGGGTGTTGATGTGCGACAAGTCCAACGCCATGACCTATGCCGGAGGCCTGTGGCAGCGTGTGTTTAAGGAAGTGAGCCGGGAGTATCCGCAGATCACTGCCGAGCACATGTATGTGGATGCGCTGTGCATGCAGATGGTGCGCGATCCACGGCAGTTCGATGTCATTGTGACTAATAATATGTTCGGCGACATCATTACCGATCTGGCTGCGGGCTTGCAGGGTGGCCTGGGCATGGCTGCGAGTGGGAACATTCATCCGGGGAAAACATCGATGTTCGAGCCGGTGCATGGATCGGCGCCGCCGATTGCGGGGAAGAATAAAGCGAATCCGTTTGGAGCGATCTTGACCGCGGCGATGATGCTGGGGCATTTGGGAATGACCACGGAGGCAGCGAAGATTGAAGCCGCGGTGCTGGAGGCTGTGCGGCAGAAGAAGACCACGTCCGATATTGGCGGGAAGTTGGGGACGAAGGAAGCAGGAGATTGGGTGGCGGATGCTATCAGCCGATAATTTGTCATCCTGAGCGAGCGGTGGTCTTCGCGAATGCGAAGACCACCGAGTCGAAGGATCCCTGCCCACTATGGATCATCACTAACGCTTGGAGGTATTTCCGCGCGATTGAATGTGGAGGAAGAATTCCTGGTCGGGTATTGGGAAAGGAGCTACGAGGGATCCTTCGACTCCGCGGTTGCTTCGCTTCGCCAAGCACTCGCTCCGCTCAGGATGACAAGTTGTTAAGGGTTGGCCGCAGGCAGCGGTTGCGATCTAATTCCATGCCGCCCTTAACCGGCGAATTCCCGCCAGAGCGGCCGTGTATCGTTTATCCAACGCGTACGCCTGCGCGTAGCACTCCTTCGCCTTTTGCCAATTCCGCTGATGCTCGTAAACCCGGCCGAGATTGAAGTGGGGATAGCAACGCGCCTCGTAGCGCGGGGCGGTCATGGCTTTCTGGAACCAGGGGATGGCCTCGTCCCATTTTTCTTGTTGAATCAGGTAAGCCCCGATATCGTTGTACGGGTTGCCGAATTCGGGATCGATCTTGATGGCTTCAAGGCATTCGGCTATGGCGCGGTCGTAGTCTCCCAGAAAAGAATAGGCCCAGCCGCGGAAGGTGTAGGCCTCGGCGGTAGGGAAGGCTTCGAGGGAGCGAGTGTAGAGTTCAATGGCTTGCTGGAAGTCGCCGGACATTTGCAGCTCGTAGGCTTTCTGGAAGCATTCGGCGGCGGTCTGGCGAGGGTCCGCGTCGGACATAAAGAAAACCAATGATTGATCTAAAGAAATTCTATCGGAAATCGCTCTCTCAGCTTTGCACAGGTGCACTGATCTGGCTTTTGGCGGCGTCCGGGTGGGCGCAAGCGCCAGATCAGCAGCAGAAAGCGGCTGACGGCGCCAAGCCAGCACAGGAACAGAAAATCTCGCCTCAAGAGGCTCAGGACCTCTTCCACTCGGTGGATGAGATTCTGCGCTTCGCCAGCAAGGACACCGGTTTTCTGATCAAGCACGAAGTCAAAAGAAAGCTCATCGACCGCAATGAAGTGGCTGCGTATGTTGAGAAGCACACCACCGAGGACGAAGATGCAAAACGCTTGCGGCGGTCGGAATTGGTGCTGAAAAAGTTTGGACTGCTGCCGCGCGACTTTGATCTGGGAACATTTCTGGTTGCTCTGCTGCGCGAGCAGGTGGCGGGCTATTACGATCCCAAGACGAAGACGGTGAATTTGCTGGACTGGGTGGATGCCGAGCAGCAGAAACCGGTTCTGGCCCACGAGCTGACCCATGCCCTGCAGGATCAGTCTTTCAACCTTGAGAAATACATGAAACCAGGCGACACGGATCTGGAGAAGAAAAAAGAAGTGACCTGGGCCGATATTGAAAACGACGAGATCGGCACAGCCCGGCAAGCGGTTGTCGAGGGCCAGGCGATGGCGGTGCTAATCGACTACATGTTGGCACCGATGGGACAGTCGCTGAAGGATTCGCGCGCGGTGGTTGACGCGCTGAAGCAAGGCATGCTGGCGGGCACGGCGGACTCACCCCAGTTTCAGGGCGCGCCCATCTACATGAAAGAGGCTTTGACCTTCCCCTATCGCTACGGAATTGACTTTACTGCTGACCTGCTGACTCAAGGAGGCAAAGAAAAAGCCTTCGCCGGATTATTTCTGAATCCGCCACAGAACACTCGCCAGATCATGGAACCAAAAACATACTTATCCGGCGAGCACATTGAACCGATGCGGCTGCCTGACTTCAAGCAGACGTTCAAGAACTATGACCGGTTTGACGTGGGTGCCGTTGGAGAATTCGACGTGGCGGTACTGATCGATCAATACGCTGGAGTCGACGCCTCGCGCGCACTCTATCCGCACTGGCGAGGCGGCTACTACTACGCTGCGTATCCGAAGGGTGATTCGTCAGCTCCTCTGACTTTGCTGTATGTATCGCGGTGGTCGAATGCGGAGCGGTCCGCGGAGTTTGCCGCGATCTACGCCAAGTATCTGGCCAAACGATATACCCACCTGCGCGACGCGGATGAAAGGAACTCGGCAATTAGCCTGGATACGTTGAAGACCTTGACCGGGAAACACATATGGCTCACAGAAGCCGGGCCGGTTGTCATTGACGTCGAAGGCGACACCCTGCTGATTACCGAAAGTCTCGATCAGCCAACATCGGATCGCCTCGAGCAAGAAGTATTCCCCGCCGTCGCAGCGGGGAAGTGAGCTCGTTTGTGGCCTACGGCCGGCGCAAGTTCAGCCCCGCGATCGATTTTGTATAATCACCAGTTTGTCATTCAGGCATAGAACTCTTCGGGGGACTTTTGTCGCGAGCGGAGATTGGGATCATTGGCGGTAGCGGGCTTTACTCCATGCCTGGACTCAGCAAGGTGAAGGAAGTGCGCCTGAAGACGCCGTTTGGCAAGCCTTCTGAGGCCTATGTATTGGGTACACTAGAAGGTCGTCAGGTGGCCTTCCTGGCGCGGCACGGACGCGGACACCGGATTCTGCCCACGGAACTGAACTTCCGAGCCAATATTCACGGTTTCAAACAACTGGGCGTAGAGCGAATCGTTTCCATTTCAGCGGTAGGTTCACTGAAAGAGGAACATAAACCCCTGGACTTCGTGATTCCCGACCAGTTCTTCGATCGCACGCGTCATCGCGTCGACACGTTTTTCGGGAACGGAATCGTGGTCCACATCGCCTTCGCTGATCCGATCTGCCCGGAACTCGCTCGAGTGGTCGAAACCGCATGCCAGACAGCCGGTGTGACTGGAAAGCGGGGTGGGACGTATCTCTGCATGGAAGGTCCGCAGTTTTCTACCAAAGCCGAATCGAACGTCTATCGCGGCTGGGGGATGGACGTGATCGGTATGACCAATCTGCAAGAAGCCAAACTCGCCCGCGAGGCTGAGATCTGCTACGTAACGATTGCGATGGTGACCGACTACGATTGCTGGCATCCTCACCATGATTCGGTCACGGTTGACCAGGTTGTCGCCGTCCTGGTAAAAAACGCGGACAACGCGACTAGAGTGATTCGGCAGACAGTAGCCGCCATGCCAGCGAGGCGAAATTGCAAATGCGGGTCAGCGCTCGCTCATGCCATCCTCACCGAACGGGACAAGATTCCGGCAGCAACCCGTCAGAAATTGAAACTCATCCTCGGAAAATATTTAAGAAATACAGCCAAACAATGAGCATTCTTGCCGTAGGTTCAATCGCATTCGATAACGTCGCCAGCCCCTCGGGAAAGGCCGACAACTTGCTGGGCGGATCAGCCACATATTTTTCCCTGGCGGCCAGCTATTTCACCGAAGTGCGCTTGGTGGGGATTGTGGGCGAAGACTTCACTCCGCAACATGAGAGTGTTCTGAAAAAACGCGGAATCGATACGCGCGGCATTGAGCACGCGGCGGGCAAAACCTTCCGCTGGGGCGGACACTATCTCGACAATCTGAATGAAGCCAAAACCGACTTCACGGATTTGAACGTGTTCGAACGCTTTGAGCCGCACATCCCGCGCGAGTACGCAGATACGCAGTTTCTTTTCTTGGGGAACATCCATCCTGATCTGCAGCGGCAGGTTCGGCGGGAGATGGACGGTGTACGACTGACGGGCGGCGACACCATGAATTACTGGATCCAGCGCACGAAAAAAGAGCTGACTGAGACACTGAAAGTTATCGACCTCCTGCTGATCAACGACGCTGAAGCTAAAATGCTGGTTGGAGAGACCAGTCTGCTGCGAGCGGCGCGGGAGGTCCTCGCCATGGGTCCGCAGGCACTGGTAGTGAAACACGGCGAATATGGTGCGACGATATTTTTTCGTGAAGGCGTGTTCGGAATCGGTAGTCATCCTTTTCGCGCTCCCGCGTTGCCCATTGAAGAAGTGAAGGATCCAACCGGCGCTGGCGATTCTTTTGCCGGAGGATTTATGGGTTACATCGCTTCCCAGCAGCAACTGAATCGCGAGGTGCTCAAGCGGGCACTATTTTATGGCGGCGTTATGGGGTCATTTGCCGTGGAGCAGTTTGGTACTGAGCGCCTGCAATCGCTCACGCGGGCTGAGATTGACGCTCGCTTTCAGATTTTTCGCGAACTTACCCACCTGGAATGAGTCCTCCACCGAACCGCCGCTGGGACGCTGAGACCAGCCTGGTGCTGTGGCTTGCCTCTTGCGTCTCGATCGGATTTTTCCTGTTTTACCTGCGAAATAGTGACCTGCTGCTCTACGGAGACGCGGTTGCCCACATCAACATCGCGCGGCGCGTCTTCGATTCCCGCACTCCTGGCCTGCTTCAACTGGGCACCGTCTGGTTGCCGCTGCCACATCTCCTGATGATTCCGTTTCTGCTTTCTGATTGGGCGTGGCAGACCGGAGTAGGCGGATCAATTCCATCATTGGTGGCTTATGTTCTGGGCGCGGTGGGCATCTTCCGTTTAGTCCGGGGCGCGGTGGGATTTCCTACCCAGCCAGACGCCGCGGTGCGAATCGCTGCATGGATTGCAACATTGATTTACGTTGCGAACCCAAATCTGATTTATCTGCAAGCGACCGCCATGACAGAACCGCTGTATCTCGGTCTATTTATCTGGACGGTAGCGTACTTCAACGAATTCGTTCAGGAAGCAGGGCAGAATGAAGCGCGTTTGGGAAAGTCTGGCCCGTCATCGTTGGTGAAGGCAGGGCTCTGCCTGGCGGCGGCGTGTGTGACTCGCTACGATGGGTGGCTTCTGGCGGTTGCTGTCGTCATTGCAACCGTACTGGTTATTAAAACGAAGCGTGGAGAAATGTCGGTCCGCCGCTTGCGGGCCTTTGTCTTGCTGGCGGTGTCCGCTCCTGTGTTCTGGCTGGGCTACAACGCGATTGTCTATCGAAACCCTCTGGAGTTTGCCAATGGCCCGTACTCGGCGAAGGCCATTGAGCGGAGATCAGAGACTCCACCGCATCCAGGTGCGCGGAATTTGGCAGTGGCGGCGGATTATTTTCTGAAGTCCGGGGAATTGAACGTGGCACCGGGAAACTGGGGGCGGTTGTGGTGGTTGCTGGCGTTGACTGGCACTGTGCTGGCCTTAATTTCTGATCGACGGCTGTGGCCGCTTCTGCTGCTTTGGATTCCACTAATCTTCTATGCGCTTTCGATCGCCTACGGCGGCGTGCCTATCTACTTGCCGGTGTGGTGGCCATTCTCCTATTACAACGCACGCTACGGTTTGGAATTGCTTCCGGCGTTCGCTGTGTTTGTTGCGCTGGCAGTCTATTTCATCGCGAGCTTTCTTCGACCTGCAATTGCGCGAGCCGGAATCGCTGTCGTCGCACTGGCGTTTGTAGCAATCAGCTATGCAGCGATCTGGGACGATCCCGTCTCCCTGAGCGAAGCCCGGATCAACTCCCGCACCCGTATCGCGCTGGAGACCGAGGTGGCGGCCTACCTGAGGGGACTGCCGCATGATTCCACCCTGCTCATGTTCTTTGGGAACCACGTGGGCGCGCTGCAACAGGCGGGGATCCCGTTGCGCCGAGTGATCAACGAAGGCAATCACCGTACCTGGGCGCAACCGCCCGATCCGGAGGGTTTGTGGGAGCGTGCGCTGGCCAATCCGCAGCGATACGCAGAGTTTGTGATTGCCTTCGAGGGCGATGCGGTCTCCCTCGCGACGCGCACGCAGAGTATGTTTCCGCTCGCGGTCATCCACGTCTCAGGCCAACCGGTGGCGACGATCTACCAGACTCGGCCGGCGGCAAGGTAATCATTTGCGTTAACTAATGGGCTGCGGAAGCGGCTGGACGGGAGTTTTCCAGTGATAAAATTCAGCCAACTTGCTTCCGATGACAACAGCCCACATCTTCGAAATGTTACGAACGGAGATGTCGTCTATCCTTGGGCTATCTATGGCCCGGCTGGTGCTGGCAGCAATTTTAGGCGGAGTTATTGGCCTGGATCGCGAACTCAAACACCGGCCCGCCGGTCTCCGCACCAATATGTTTATCTGTTTCGGCGCGGCGCTGTTCACTATTCTGTCTGATGAACTGGCGGTGGAGCACATCGGCGACCACACTCGGATTGCTGCTCAGATCATCCCGGGAATTGGCTTTATCGGGGCGGGTTCTATTCTGCGGAACCGCGGAGATCTAGTGACGGGCATCACGACTGCTTCGACGCTGTTCGTCGTGGCCTCGGTGGGAATGGCGGTTGGCGGTGGGCTGTACCTCACTTCCATCTTTGCCACGGCGCTCATCCTGCTTTGCCTGTTTCTGCTCGGAAGGGCGGAAACGCAATTCAGCGTAAAGCTGGGGTTTTATACCTACGAAGTCACTGGTCAGACCGCGGATGACATCATGCGGGAAGTGAACCGTGCGTTGGAGTCGGTCCACGGAATCATGGAGAACGTGCAGATCGCCCCTACTAAACAGCACGTACGGGTTCAGTTTGATCTCGAAGGTACGCGTAAGAAGCAAGAGCAAGCGCTGCGGGAGCTAAAGCAATCCACTCTCTTCGAGAGCGTTGTTCCGTTAGGTCCGGTACATCCTGAATGAACCCGTCCGGAGTCGTGGTGCCGTTTGTGAAGGCCAGCGCCTGCGGAAACGATTTCCTGATTGTCGATGGGATGGATGGGACGCAGATACCGGCCGATGTTGGGGGTCTGACCCGGCGTATGTGCGACCGGCATCAGGGAGTGGGAGCCGATGGCGTGGAGTGGTTGTTACCAGCCCAAGACGCTGACGTCCAGGCGCGGCTGTTCAATGCCGACGGGTCCGAAGCGGAAATCTCCGGGAATGGCACCCGCTGCGTGGCCGCTTATCTGTGCTCCGAGCAGGCTAGGGAAACAGTTTCGGTTCGCACCGGGGCTGGAGTGAAGACTTGCGTGCTCACGGCTCGGAGCGATAACCAATACGAGTTCGAGATTGTGATTGGCCGGCCTCGAGTTGGCGATGAAGTTCCGATCAAGCTCGGGTGCGGCGAGGTGCGCGGAATTGTGGTTTCGATGGGTAATCCTCATTACGTCATATTCGTCGGTGACTATGCTCATGGCTGGCAGGCGCAGGCGGCTGAGATTGGACGTCATCCCGAGTTCGAACATGGAACTAATGTTGAACTGGTGATGGTTAAAGATAGAAGCAATATTGACGCACGTTTCTTTGAACGCGGCGTTGGCGAAACGCAGTCATCGGGAACGGGATCGTGCGCCTCAGCAGTTGCGGCCGTTACAACGAATCGGGCTGAGTCGCCGGTGCGCGTGCATGCGCCAGGTGGAATCCAGACGGTGCGCTGGGAAGACCAAGTGTACCTGAGGGGTCCGGCGCAGCTCATCTGCCGTGGGGAGTTTTTCGTTTAGCTTTTGCGTAACATTTGATCAGATGCCCGCCACCTCGCCGATCCCGCGCACTAAGTCTCCCGCTCTGCAAGTCGGCGACACCGTCGGCATTGTGGCTCCGGCCAGTAACATCAAGCGTGAGCTACTCGATGCGGGATGTGAAGCTCTGCGAAGGCTAGGTTACAAACCCTTCTATTCTGATTCGATCTTCGACCAGGATCTCTACTTCGCCGGATCATTGGAGCGGCGAGCACGAGAACTCGAGGAAATGTTCCAGCGTGACGATGTGCGGGCAGTGCTCTGCGCCCGGGGCGGCTACGGATCCGATTATTTACTGGAGGCGGTCGATATCCGAAAAATTGCCGCGCACCCGAAAATATTTGTCGGATACAGTGACAACACCACGTTGCTTACCTATTTTGCCGATGCCGCGGGATTGGTGACCTTCCACGGGCCGATGGTAACTAAGGATTTTGCCGTGGCCGACGGAGTTGACATTCCTTCGTGGGGAGCGGCGCTGGGAGGAAGCTCCGAATGGACGCTGGGCGCGGATTCGGGAGCGAAGCCGCTGGTCGAGGGTTCTGGGGAGGGGGTTCTCTATGGCGGATGCCTCTCCATGTTGGCCGCCTCCCTGGGCACGCCGTACGAAATCCGCACGGCAGGCACCATTCTTTTTCTCGAGGACCTGGCTGCCAAGCCTTATCAGATCGATCGCATGCTCATGCAATTGAAGCTGGCGGGTAAACTGGCCGAGGTCCAAGGCATTATCTTCGGAGAGATGTTGGACTGTGTGCAGCATAAAGATCAGGGCTATACATTGGAAGAGGTCGTGCTGCGAATCGTCGGTGATCTGGGAGTGCCAGTGGCTTATGGCTTCCGTTCCGGGCATGTATCGCGGCGGAATATCACGCTCCCAATCGGAGTGCAAGCCGCGCTGGGGGTTAGTCGCGGCGAAGTGAGCCTAAGAATTCTGGAAGCAGCGACACAGGCGACGGTGGTTGGAGAAATTCATGAGCAGAGTTTTAGACGGAAGTTATGACTGAGAAGAAACATATTCATTTGATTGGCATCTGCGGCACCGCCATGGCCTCATTGGCGGGCATGCTGAAGCAGCACGGGTTTCGCGTCACCGGCTCGGACGCGGCTGCTTATCCGCCAATGTCTGAGTTTCTCGACTCGCTGGGCATTCCGGTTTGGCAGCCATTTGCCGCGAAGAACCTGGAGCCGGCGCCGGATATGGTGGTCGTTGGGAACGCGCTTTCGCGCGGCAACGTGGAACTCGAGTACATCCTCGATGAACGCATCCCGTTCTGCTCGATGCCGCAGCTACTGCACGACGAATTTCTGCGGGGCAAGGAAGTGCTCGTCGTCGCCGGCACCCATGGCAAGACCACAACCACTTCGATGCTGGCATGGATTTTTCACACTGCCGGCATGCAACCCTCGTTTCTGATTGGTGGCATCCCGGAAAACTTCGGCAGTAGCTTCCAGTTGGGACAGGGAAAACACTTCATTATTGAAGGCGACGAGTACGACACGGCGTTCTTCGACAAGGGACCGAAGTTTCTACACTACTTTCCCGACTCCGCCATTCTGACTTCGGTGGAATTCGATCATGCCGATATATACAAAGACCTCGAAGCCGTCGAGATCGCCTTCAAACGGCTGGTGAATCTGGTTCCACGACGGGGACGCATCGTGGCATTTGATCAGGGAGAGAGTCTCGACCGCTGTTTGGAACGAGCGTTTTGCCCGGTGGAACGATATGGGACCAACGCAAGATCCGCATGGCGTATAACGAACCTGCGCTTCGAGCCCGCGCGCACTACCTGGACAGTGCTGCGTAACAGTGAGCCTTGGGCAGATTTCGAATTCTCGCTTGCCGGAGAGTACAACGTTTGGAACGCCACCGCCGCCGCGGCCTTGGCAGTAGACTGCGGCGTTTCCAGGGAAGAAATCTCGGCCGCGTTGAAGACATTCAAGAGCGTGAAGCGACGCCTGGAAGTCCGAGCACGGGTGAATGGGATTACGATCATTGACGATTTTGCGCATCATCCCACCGCGATTGCGGGCACCTTGACAGCTTTGCGTGCGCGCTACCCCGAGGCCCGGGTATGGGCGATTCTCGAACCGCGATCGAACACGCTGCGAAGAAACGTATTGCAAAATGATCTGGCGAAAAGTCTAGCACTGGCCGATGAGGTCGTGGTTGCAAATGTCTTCAAGTCCGACTCCATTCCTGAACCGGAGCGGCTGGATTTGCAATCCCTGGCGGCCCAGATCCAGAAACAAGGACGGCGCGCGCGGATCGTCCCCGAGGTAGATGGGATCGTGCAACTTGTAGCACCAGAAATGCGCCCAGGTGATGTCGTCGCGATTCTCTCTAACGGTGGTTTTGGTGGCATTTATGAAAAATTACCGCAGCGCCTGCACTCGATCGGAGGAGCGGGATCACGGGGATCGAATGATCCAGTGGAGGCACGCGCCAAGGTGTGATCCACAAGACAAGTTCAAATCTCGTTGTGGTCGCACTCATCGTAGTAAGTGCGAGCAGCGCAAGCGCCCAGAATCCCGAATCTTCATCGCAGCCCACGGCAATCCGGTATACCATCTCGCTGGCAAATCGTGCTGAACACCTGGTTCACGTTACCCTCGAGCTTCCGCCGGGTCCTGCCGATCACGAATTGCAATTGCCAGTGTGGAATTCGCTCTACCAGGTTCGTGATTTCTCTCAATACGTCAACTGGGTGCGCGCGAGGAGCAGTAAGGGGAATCCTGCCACGATTCAGCAACTAGACAAGAGCCGTTGGCGCGTCAGTGGAACGGAACAGGGCGCCTCGATTGAGTACGAAATCGTGGCCAGCTTGGCCGGCCCTTATGGCGCGGAGCTGAACAACCAACATGCATTCTTCAACCTGGCTGAAATCCTGATGTACCCGACCGACGGCCGCTCTTTCCCGATGCAGGTTCATTTCACTGATGTTCCTGCCGGGTGGCGCGTCGCCACTGCGCTTACGAGTTCTGCGACGGCTGAATTCACAGCGGAAAACTATGACCGTCTGGTGGATTGCCCGGTTGAAATCGGTTCTTTTCAGGAAGCCTATTTTGATCAAGGAGGGGGGCACTATCGCGTCGTGGTGGACGCCGATCCGACTGCCTACAATCTCCAGACAATCGTTCCTGTGGTGCGGCAAATTGCAGGGACGGCGACCGCATGGATGAACGACCGGCCATTCCAGGATTATCTATTCCTCTACCATTTTCCGAGCGTCAGCGGAGGAGGAGGGATGGAGCATTCTGATTCCACAGCTATCGAGGTGAACGCTCGAATTCTTGCAGAAAATCCGTTGGCCTTGGCCGACGTCACCGCGCACGAGTTTTTTCATCTCTGGAACGTCAAGCGCATCCGTCCGCAGTCTCTTGATCCGGTCGACTATACAAAGGAAAATTACACCACTGCTCTCTGGTTCAGCGAAGGCGTTACTACTGCAGCACAGAATCAGATCCTGTTGCGCGCGGGGTTGCTCGACGAGCCTTTGTTGTTGAGGCGCCTGGCGGACCAGATCGCCGAACTGGAGCGGCGACCGGCTCACCTTACGCAATCCGCTGAAGGCGCAAGTCTGGATGCCTGGTTGGAGAAGTATCCCGATTATGGGCTGCCGCAGCGGAGTATCTCTTACTACAACAAGGGCGAGCTTTTGGGCGTGTTGCTCGATCTCGCCGTGCGTCAGGTTAGCCATGGGTCGGCGTCGCTGCGCGAAGTTTTTCAATGGATGAACCACAATTATGCCCAGCAGGGACGGGACTTCCCCGACTCCGACGGCGTGCGGCAAGCGGCCGAAGCGGTCAGTCACACAGACTTCAAGACTTTCTTCCAGAAATATGTCGCGGGGACGGAAGAGATTCCTTGGAATGATTTCTTTCTCGGCGTGGGATTGCAAGTGGTGCAACACTCCGGCACTCGGGCCGATACGGGATTTGAGGCGACGCGAAACTTTGACGCTCCCCCAATCGTTACTGCGATTAGTCCCAACAGCGAGGCTGAGCATGCGAGGCTCATGGTGGGAGATTCCATCCTTGAAATCAACGGCCAGATCGCAAGCTCGGATTTCCGACAGAAACTTTCGGAGTTGCGAATCGGTGACACGCTGCGGCTTCGTGTGCGCAACGCCGCGGGCGAGCGCAAATTGCATTGGAGGGTGAGCAGCCGGGAAGAAGTGGAGTTTGAGCTGAAGGATGTCGACCAAGTCACCCCTCAGCAAAAAGCGCGCCGTATCGCGTGGCTGAAAGGCGAATCCCAAAGAGATACCCAACCGTGATACGCACCGTGCTTATGCTCGGTTTCTGGGCAATCTTACTTCCGCTAGCCGCGCTGGTTTGCTTCCCGTGGACCCTGCTCACTGGGAACGTGAACTTTCTTTACCGCGTTGCCATGTGGGGAGCCTGGACGGGCGTGCGCCTTGCTGGAGTCCGGGTGCAGGTCATCGGGCTGGACAAGCTGGATCCCGCACGCACATACATTTTCATGTCCAATCACGCTTCCAACATTGATCCGCCGTTGTTGCTTCCACTGATACCGCGCCGGACCTCAGTCATGGTGAAAAAAGAATTATTCCGTTACCCCATCCTGGGGAAAACCATGCGTCTGGGTTCACTGGTTCCGGTGGATCGCGGAGACCGCGAAGCCGGCATCGCAGCCGTACGTGCCGCGGCTGAGGTCATTCGCCAGGGAATTAACATGACGATTTACGTGGAAGGCAAGCGCTCGCCGGATGGCAAACTACTTCCGTTCAAGAAGGGGCCATTCCATCTAGCGATGGAAAGTAATGTGCCCGTGGTTCCACTCACAATTTCAGGCTCGCATACCGTGATGCCCAAAGGCAGATTCGCAATCAAGCCCGGAATCGTGACCGTGATCTTTCACGCTCCCATCGAACCCGAAGATTTCGGCAGCAGGGAATGTTTGACGGAACGAGTAAGGCGAGCGATCGAGAGTGGCCTGAGTATGGAGATGTAGGAACAAAAGTTTGTAAGCGCCAAATAATCCGGACGACTGGTCCCCCCGGGACTCCTACTCAAACTCTCGGCTCGCCCACGTTTGAAAAATCGCGAAAGGTGGGCCGCCCCGCCGATTGTTTCCTGTTATTTGGCTTTGATCCTTCCTTGGTACTGTTCGTCGCTCACTTTTTCCATCCAGTCGACGACCTTCCCGTCGAGTTTTTCCTGAATGGCGATGTGCGTCATGGCCGTTGTCGGCGCGGCTCCGTGCCAGTGCTTCTCACCCGGCGAGAACCAGACCACGTCACTCGGCCGAATCTCCTCGATCGGGCCTCCCCAGCGTTGTGCGCGGCCGCAGCCCGCCGTCACGATGAGGGTCTGCCCCAACGGGTGCGAATGCCATGCAGTTCGCGCGCCCGGTTCGAAAGTTACGCTGGCACCTTGAACAAACCCAGGATCGGGCGCCTGAAATAATGGATCGATCCGTACGGTGCCAGTGAACCATTCTGACGGACCCTTCGCTGAAGGTTGCGAGCCAGCTCTTTTTATTTCCATTTTAGACATCCTTGCTTGATCGCCGAATAACTCCCTTCGATGTCTTGTTCATCCAGACCCGCCAAGTGACGGGACCGGCTTCTTTATCACTCATTGGGTGGCCTGCTATCTTGAGGGCCAGCTTCATCTGACCGTGATGGTAGCCCTCGTGCCAGAGCATGTGCTGGAGCAGGAGGATCGGGTGGTCGTAGTGCAGGTTCATGTTCCGGCCGCCCAACACCCTGCTCTTTACCGCGTCCCGCACCGCCTCGGCGCTGTCGTTTAGCAGGTGTGCGATGCGACCGGGGTCACGCTCCACCGCCCACTCGTCCTTCGGCAGTTCTCTGGCGAACTCGGGGGCATCCTCGAAGACAAATCCAAGTCGTACATAGTGGATGTGTGTGAACATCTTCGCGACCGATGGGCTGCCCTCCATCGCCCTGGCCTCCAGCCCGCCCTCCGGGAGGGCGCGGAGCAGGTTAAGCAAGATCGCGTTGTTCCGGTCCCAAGAGTCGAGCAGAGCCTCAAGCAGGAGTTGGTCGGGTGCGTCCGCCATATCCATCCCGTTCGTTAATGCGAAAATTGCAACGAATTCTATATGAGCTTACGCTTAGCGATTGCTCATCTGCTCAATGTGTTCGGGATACCGAGCACCTTGCACCGTGACCCTTGAGGCGACGCTTTC
This sequence comes from uncultured Acidobacteriota bacterium, assembly GCA_963696025.1. Classification (GTDB taxonomy): domain Bacteria; phylum Acidobacteriota; class Terriglobia; order Terriglobales; family Acidobacteriaceae; genus JABCYV01. Next base: position 462,148 of record CAVOII010000004.1, on the reverse strand, counting down.
AATCTCGCGGCGATCGTCTGGCGTCAGCTCGATTGAAACTGCTCCGACGTTTTCTTCGAGGCGGTTCAGTTTAGTTGTGCCAGGGATTGGAACGATCCACGGTTTCTTCGCCAGCAACCAGGCGAGCGCAATCTGAGCAGGAGTTGCTTTCTTCCGTTGTGCAATCTGGCCGAGCAGGTCAACCAAGGCCTGGTTCGCCTTCCGAGCCTCGGGCGTAAAACGCGGGAGTTGATTGCGGAAGTCGGTGCTGTCGAACGTGGTCTTTTCGTTGATTTTTCCCGTAAGGAAGCCTTTCCCCAGCGGGCTATATGGAACGAAGCCAATTCCGAGCTCCTCAAGGGTCGGCAGCACTTCCTTCTCAGGATTCCGGTACCAAAGCGAGTATTCGCTCTGGACAGCGGTGACCGGCTGAACTGCGTGTGCGCGACGGATCGTCTTTGCGGCTGCTTCCGACATGCCGAAGTGCTTGACCTTGCCTTGCTGAATGAGGTTCTTCACGGCTCCCGCCACGTCTTCGATCGGGACCTCGGGGTCCACACGGTGCTGATAGTAGAGATCGATGGCATCAACCCTGAGCCGCTTAAGTGAAGCCTCGGCGACTTCCTTAATATGCTCTGGCCGGCTGTCCAGCCCAGCCAAACCTCGCTCCGCCTTGGGGTCTATCTTCCACCCGAACTTGGTGGCTATGACCACTTTGCCGCGATATGGAGCGAGCGCTTCGCCCACCAGTTCTTCGTTCATGTACGGGCCGTAAACTTCGGCGGTGTCAAAGAATGTGATGCCGCGTTCCACGGCGGCACGCAGAACAGAGGTCATTTCCTGCTTGTCTTTAGGTGGGCCATAGGAAAAGCTCATTCCCATGCAGCCGAGCCCGATGGCCGAAACTTCCAGATTGCTTTTTCCAAGTTTGCGCTTTTGCATTGTTTCTCCTAAATTTCGAATTCGTCTGTGGGCCTCTTGCCTATTTCGAAGTGTTGGGAGGATGGCGACAGATTCAACCCATGGCACTGTAAGTGGCGCAAAATGGCCATTTCCACCAATAACGCTCAAACAGCCTCCCTGACAAGATCAGTTCTATTCTTTTTTTGCTCTGACTGCCTTGGCAATTTCGGGGAGCCTGCTCAGGATGGCTGAATACTTCAGCCAGAGCTTGTGGTCTACCGCAGGGGAGCCGCTGACAATCGCGCCCGCTGCTACGTCTCCAGCGACTCCGCTCTGAGGTGTGACGATCGCGCCATCACCAATTTTGCAATGGCCAACGACGCCGACCTGTCCCGTGAGAATCACGTTGTTACCCACTTCGGTTGAGCCCGCGAGGCCGACCTGAGATGCCAGCAGAGAATCCTTGCCGATATGCGAACCGTGACCTACCTGCACCAGGTTGTCAATCTTTGTGCCGCGTCCGATCTGCGTCTCTCCCACGCTGGCCCGGTCGATGCAAGAATTGGACTGGATCTCAACGTCGTCTTCAATGACGACCGGCTGCGGCTGCGGAATCTTATGCCAGCGGGCTTGATCATCTTTGGCAAAGCCAAAGCCGTCGCCGCCAATGACCACGCCATTTTGCAGAATCACGTTATTTCCCAGCCGGCAGTGCTCGCGTACCACGGCATGAGCGTGGGCAAAAAAGTTGTCGCCTATGATCGCGGCGCGGTAAATCACCACATGGGCGAGCAGGACGGCGTGTTTACCGATCGCGACGTCTTCATCGATGACCACGTAAGGGCCAATGTGCGCATTTTCTCCGATCTTGGCGGAAGGATGGATTACCGCCGTCGGATGGCGACCAGGTGCATATCTGGCAGGCTGATGGAATAATTCAACGGCGCGGGCGAAAGTTAAGTAAGGATTCTTCGAGCGCAGCAGTGCGGCGGAGATAGCTGGAAAGTTGTCGTCCACGATGACCGCGGAGGCCTTGGTGGTCCGGGCCGCAGATGAGTACTTGGGGTTCGCCACGAAAGTGATCTGGCCAGGTCCAGCCTCCCCGATTCCAGCGACGCCGGTGATTTCAGTCTCAGGCGAGCCATTCTCGAGGCGGGCATTGAGGGTAGAAGCGATCTGAGCAAGTTTCATAAGTGTGGGTATGGTCGTAAGACGGTGATTGTAACGGAGCCGGAGGCGGAGAGAGTATCAGCCCGCTTCGAAGGGTTGAGATTTCACACCTTGACTTGGATTACAACCTCTGGGATTATTCGCAGCCATGGTAAGTTTCAAGGAGGCTATATGCCGCATTATCTCCACCAAGTCGCGTACTCACCTGAAGGCTGGCGAGCGCTGATCGCGCAGCCCCAGGACCGGATCGAAGCTGTGCGGCCCGCAGTCGAGAAGTTGGGAGGCAAAATTAAAAGTGCCTGGTTCGCATTTGGCGACTACGACGTCGTCATGATTACCGAAATGCCGGATAACGTTAGCGCGGCCGCGATTGCTATCGCATTTGCCGGCGGCGGCGCTTGCAAGTCGGTTCAGACCACACCGCTGATGTCCGCAGAGGAAGCAGTGCAGGCCGTACGAAGAGCCAACGAGTCTGGGTACCGTCCGGCTGCGATTACAAACCGGGCTGCCTAGCTGAGGCGGGATGATAGAGATGGAGGCGGCTTAACCAAGGCCGCCTTTTTGTTTTTTTTTCGCAGACATAGATTAGGCGGGCAGGTGAATCAGGCCAATCCGAAAAACGAAGCCAAAAGATAAAGCGCTTCCAGAACCGCGATCGCAATCAATATCCCCTCACGCAGGCGAGAGCGGGAAAGTTTACCTTTCAATTTTGCTCTGTGAGCGTGGACGTTCGCAGAGGCGGCGTCAATAGGGAGTACTGGTTGGGCTACGGAGACTTCAGCCAGTTGTGGCGCCAGCGGCGCCCGTTGAACCCTCGGTTTCAGAGGTTCATTGGTGACGAACTGCCTCGCGCTTAACGGAACTCTGGGAAGATTAATGGTCGAGGACCAGGGCACCACCTGCACTGGTCCTGATTGCACACCTGTATCGAAGGGCCGGGCGGTCAAGTTCAGAGGGGGCAGGCGCTCAGGAGCAATTTGATCTACCAGGTTGCGCAGCAGCGAGGTCCACCACTGATGGCTCATCTGATCGCTGATGAGCTCACCCACATCGACAGGTCGCGTCTCAAGTTCCAGCGGTGGCAGCGTCTCCGGCGAAATCACATTGCCTATGTTGGTGAATACCGTGCGATACCAGGGCAAGCTGACGATGTCACCCAGCAGCATGCCCGTCTCGACCGGCCGCGAAGTCAGCTGTAATGGCGGTAGCTTCTCCGGGAATAAGGCGTCCCGGATGTCGAAGAATAGACGCTTCCCTAAAGACCGAGTAACACTCTCGGGGAGCAAAAGTTGGATATCGTGGTCAGGAATGGTCGCTGAATCTGCGGGCGATCCTGGGGGAGACTCGGCGCCGTAGCTTTGTGGTAAAAGACTCATTCGCGATTAGCACAGTTTAACATCTATGGTTGCCGCAAGATCAAAGCCTTAACCGCAAAGAGCGCCAAGACCGCGCAAAGGTCGCAAAGAAAAGCCGGCATGAAATAGGACACGACCACCCGATTCCAAACTAAGTTCATGGCTTCTTGGCGAGGTACAAAAATCGCAGCAGCCGTCTCTCGCTGTTAAGACTGTGGACGCAAAGCAGGAAAGCTTGCAATCCCAGGAAATTAGTTTCGCCTTCTATAGCCACTAAATCAGCTTTCCTCCGTGCCCGCGCGTCATGCCTTCGCTTTGCGATCTGGGCAGCGTTTTGGCTGGTATCGCGCGATTCCAGCAAACGAAAGCCCGACTGCGCGATCAATACCTCGTTCTCTCCCCGAGGAACAAAAACGTAAGAACCGATTGAGCTGCGTCTCGCAACTTCCTCGTCAGAGATGAGGCCGGCCAGCACCAGCGCGTCACTGAAGAGCATCCGGCCGCCGGGTTTCAATACCCGAAACATCTCGCGGAGCACCGCCAGCCGACCGGGAATGTGGCACAGGGCATCGTTTGCATAGACCGCGTCGAAGGCTTCGCCTGCGAATGAGAACCTCTGGGACGCGTCTGCCCCTTCGAATCGGGCTCTCGTTGTCAGATTATTCGCTCGGGCCAGTTCGTTGGCGTTGCGAATACCCTCTTTGTTGATGTCGACACCGATGACGCGACATCCGATCTTTTCGGCCAAATAGAGCGCATAACAGCCAGAGCCGCAACCGATTTCAAGGACCTCGGAATTGGGAATCAGTTCAAGCAGTCGAGGGATTTCGTGGGACTCCTCGGTCGTCACCCAACTGGTTTGGCCGAAGTCTTCGCCGTAAGTTTCAGTGCGGATGTCCCGATAGACAGCCAGGTCGTAGTTACGGTACGAGGAGTTATAGAGATCAACTTTGGCAGCCACCATTTACTCCCCGAATAACTGAACTTGTCCTGTGTCGGCGGTGACGCCGGGGCGGCGACGACGGGTGGCGCCGATCACGGCCAGCACCGTCAGCGAATCCAAGGCGGTGCGCGGCACGAAGATGCGTTGAGTATTCGAGCGCAGATCAGGAGGGTTGACCAGAAAACCCTCCGCCGTAGTCAAGGAGAGATCATTGGGCATCATGCCCTCGAGGACTTCGTTGTCTTTGAATTTGAGTCGCACCCAAAGCCCTTCGGTACGCGGACGGCTGGTGAAGGTTTTTCGGCTGAGCGAGTCGGAGTCGCCGAACTCGCGCACGAAGTAGACGCCCTTGATGTCGCGCAGTTCAATCGCGACCACATTACCCGACGTATTCAGCAACTCTAGCTTGCCTTCGCGGACGAAATTGGCCGGAGCGACGTATCCATTGATCGAATCCCGGTCCATTTTGCGGACCACGACCTTCTTGTGCGTCGAAGGCATGCAAGTTGGCGAAAGCGGCTCGGAGGTGGCTTCCCGTGGCGCTGGCGTAGTCGATTCTCGCACTTTTCGCCAACAAACGCGCAGCATCTATGTTCGTAGTAGCCAAACCGTCAACGTTGTGTTATTTTCTGAAGCTTGCCGCGTCCCATCTTAGGAAGTCTAAGTCTACTGGATAGAGTCACTTACAATAGAGTGGCATCGGGCCTCTTGCTTACCGTCGGAGAGCCCTGTGGAAATCTCGCACCCGGTGGTGGTCAGACGTCCCAGGGACCGGCGTTCGCAAATAATGGCTGATTACATTTACACCATGGAGATCCGGTTGACGCCGGACCAGCAGCGCGGCGTCACCCTGGTTCAGGACATTGCCCGCGCCGCGGGCATGAACATTTATCTCACGGGCGGCGCGGTCCGCGACATCATCAGCGGCTTTTCCATCCGCGACCTGGATTTCACGGTGCAGGGCAATCCGCTCAAACTGCAAAAAGAGCTGGAGCGCGCGGGAGCGGGCGTAGCCACCGTCGACGATGACCTCAAGACGCTATATTTCACGCTGCCGGGAGGTGTCCGCGCCGAAATCAGCATGGCGCGCACGGATCGCTATGAGAAAGTCGGCAAGCCCCCGATTGTGGCGCCGGCCACCATCATTGAAGACCTCCGCCGACGCGATTTCACAATAAACGCCATGGCCCTGTCGCTGAATCCAGGATCGCGTGGCCTGTTGATGGATCCCTTCAACGGAGCCGCTGATATCGAGGCCAAGCTGATCCGCGTCCTGCACAATTATGCTTTTGTGGAGGACCCGTCGCGGCTGATCCGCGCCACGCGCTTTGCCTCGCGATTCCATTGGCCCCTGGAGGAACGCACGCAGGCGCGGTTCGACTCAGCAAAAGAGAACAATTACATCGACCACATCACCGACAAGGCAATCGGGCGCGAGATCGAGCAATTGGCTTACGAGGACGATCCGCTGCACATCGTGCGGGTTCTGGAGAAGGAAGGCTGGCTCAAGGTGCTGAATCCGCGCTGGACCAGCGCCAAGGTGGATACGGCGGGACTGGGTCAGTTACTGAAAACGCGACAGCAAATGAATCAGCTCGGGTATTCGCCTGACCCCTCGCCAGCGGTCTTGTATTTTCTCACCTCTCGACTGGGCGACAAGGACATCGCCGACATGCGCAAACTGATCCCGCGCAAAGACCTGGTCGACGCCTGGCGAGATCTTGAGGACAACGCTAAGGATCTGGCCAAGAGACTCACCGGGAAGGAAGCAGGAACGCCCTCGCGTACCTGGAAGCTGCTGTCGGGGGCGCGTCCAGAGATGGTGTTATTCCTGGCGGTGACGGCGCGCCAGCAGGCGGTAACTCAGAAGATCAAAAATTTCTTCACTAAGTGGAGGCAGGTCCAACAAAAGATTCCTTTGCCGGAGATGACTGAGCTGCACATTACGCCGCAGATGCCGGAATATCCCAAGATTGCGCAGGATGTATTTATGCTTTTGCTGGATGGAAGGCTGCGCTCTCGGACTGAGACATTGAAATTTCTAAAGCCGCTCGCTCCGCCACCCCCTCCGCCCCCACCCCCGCCACCAGTTAAGCGGGGAAGGGCGGCCAAGGCTGCTGCAGAAGCGGCTGCCGCCGCTGCAGCTACCGCTGCGGCGCAGGCTACGGCGAAGAAAAAAGGCAAGCCCGGCGCACCGGCGTCACCGCCATCCCCGGCCAAGGCTGAGGCGGCTAAGTCTTCTAATCCGCACAAACCGGAGTTGCACAAGGCAGCAAAGAAGACAGCCAGGGCGGCCAAGAAGGCAAAGACGAAAAAGCGCTAGGCTGTTATGTTGTATCGAGGAAAGATTTCCGCCGCCTCAGCCGAAAAGCGTTAAAATAGTTGTATGAGGCGGTACTGGGCGATTACGGCCCTGGTTGCGGGTTTACTGGCGGTGCCAGCGGCAGCGCAACATCATGGCGGAATGTCCTCTGGTTTCGCGGGCCATTCTGGAGTTTCATCGCACGGTTCGATGACGATGGGCCACGCGTCGTCGTTTAGCGGCTTTCAACACACCGGAACCGTGCATTCTACCGAGACCCTGCATTCTGATGGATTTCGCCACTCCGATGGATTTCACCACTCTAACGGGTTTCGCCACCGTCGCTTCTTTTATGGGTACTATCCGTGGTACTCCTACGGCTACTCGGGTTACTACGGTTATTCGGGTGACTACGGATATCCCTGGAACTATGGTGATTACTCCTATCTGAACGCGCCGAATCCCTATCCGACTTACGACATGGCCTACGCGCAGAACAATGCCATCGAGCAGCAGGAGATCGACCGCCTGGAGAACGAGGTTGACCGCTTGCGGGAGGAACGTGATGCTCGCGCATCTGCCGCTGCTCCGGAGTCGAGGAAAGAGACGACCGCTCAAGCCTCCGAGCCCACGGTGCTGGTTTTTCGAAATGGGCACAAAGAAGAAGTCAAAAACTACGCCATCGTCGGCGAGACTCTGTGGGTCTTTTCTGAACTGCGAGCCAGGAAAATTCCCTTGGCTGATCTCGACATTGACGCCACCACCAAAGCGAACGAAGACCGCGGCGTAGAGTTCAGCGCTCCAAAGATAACCAGCGATTGAACTGCGTCTGGGAATTACTCAAAGCCCAGCATCCGTCCGAAGACACACATCTCTGTTTTCGGGCGGTGTAGTGCTGCACCTGTTTCTGGCGTTGCGCAATTCAGCGCAGCCTATAGAATAGACGAGGCTTCTGAAGGGCTTCCGCTGACCCATGCCCCAATTCGTACACCTCCATCTCCATACTGATTATTCGATGCTCGATGGCGCGTGCGACGTGGAAAAGCTCGTCCAGCGCGTGAAAGAGCTGGGTATGCCGGCGGTCGCCATGACCGACCACGGCAACATGTTTGGCGCCGTCCACTTTGTAAATGCGGCTAAGCAAGCGGGCATCAAGCCGATTGTGGGTTGCGAGCTGTACGTCTGTAAGAAAGAAGATCACAACATCGAGCGCACGCCTCCTGATGGCGACACCTACAATCACCTGCTGGTGTTAGCGGAAAACGAAGAAGGTTATCGTAATCTCACGAAAATTACCTCGGAAGCGTCCCTGCGCGGCTTCTATTACAAACCACGCATCAGCAAGAAATTTCTCGCCGAGCATTCCAAAGGATTAATCGGGCTTTCCGGATGCCTGAAGGGTGAGGTCGCCGAGCACCTGACGGATGACAAGTACGACGCTGCACGGGATGCTGCAGCCACTTACCGCGACATCTTCGGTAAAGAGAATTTCTTCCTGGAGATTCAGGACCAGGGTCTGGAGATGGAGCACCGCATCCATCCGCATTTGTTCCGCCTGGAAAAAGACCTGGGCCTGCCGCTTGTCGCGACCAACGACAGCCACTACCTTTGCGAAGATGATGCCCACGCGCAGGATGTGATGGTCTGCATTCAGACCGGCAAGTCGATCCAGGATACAAACCGCATGAAGTTTCAGGGCAGCGGTTTCTTCGTCAAGAGCCATGACGAGATGTACCGCGTTTTCAAGGATTCGCCTGAAGTGTTGTCCCGCACGCTGGCTATCGCTGAGCGCTGTAGCTTGCGACTGGAGAAAGTCAGCAGTCCTTTTCCGCATTTTGACGTGCCGGTGGGCTATACCCTAGACAGCTATTTTGAACAGGTCACGCGAGAAGGATTCGCGAGGCGGCTGGAAGCATTGCGGCCGTTGGAGGCGCAGGGTCGTTTGAAGCACAGTCTGGCCGAATACGAGCAGCGGCTGGCGCGGGAACTCCTCATCATCCAGCAGATGAAGTTTTCCGGCTATTTCCTGATTGTTTGGGATTTTATCCGTTACGCCAGGGAGCAAAACATACCGGTTGGTCCGGGGCGCGGGTCAGCTGCCGGTTCGCTGGTTTCTTACTCTTTGGGCATTACTGATCTAGATCCTTTGCAGCATGAGTTGATCTTTGAACGCTTCCTTAACCCGGAGCGCGTTTCTTTGCCCGACATCGACATCGATTTTTGCATGAATCGCCGCGGTGAAGTCATTAACTACGTCACTCAGAAGTATGGTCGAGACAACGTTGCCCAAATCATCACTTTCGGGACCATGGCTGCGAAGGCAGCTATTAAGGACGTCGGCCGGGCCATGGACGTGCCATACAGTGACGTGGATCGCATCGCCAAGATGGTTCCGACAACCCTTAACATCAAGCTGGAGCAGGCGCTCAAGGATTCGCCGGCGCTGCAACAGGCCTATGAAAGCGATAGCCAGGTGCGCCAGCTGATCGATACTGCGATGAAGCTCGAAGGCTTGGTGCGCAACGCTGGTGTGCACGCCGCCGGCGTAGTGATTTCACCACGGCCGCTGATTGAATTGGTTCCCCTGCACAAGACCAAGAACGACGAGATTGTCACCGCGTTCGACATGGTAGCCATCGAGAAGATGGGTCTGCTGAAAATGGATTTCCTCGGGCTTACCACTCTTACCATTCTTGATGACACTTTGAAGCTGATCGCACAGATCCGAGGGGAACAAATCACACTGGAAGGTATTCCTCTCGAGGACCAAGAGACCTACGAAAAGGTCTTCCACAAAGGACTCACGTCAGGAGTATTTCAGTTTGAATCGCATGGCATGCGCGATGTTTTACGGCGGTATCAGCCCAACTCCATCGAGGATCTGACCGCGTTGAACGCGCTTTATCGTCCGGGCCCAATTCAGGGCGGCATGATCGACGATTTTATTGACCGCAAGCATGGGCGCAAGAAGATTGAATATGAATTACCGGAGTTGCAGGAGATTCTGCAAGAGACGCTGGGAGTCATCGTTTATCAGGAACAGGTGATGCAGATCGCCAACCGTCTCGCCGGCTACTCTCTCGGAGAGGCTGACCTGCTGCGGCGTGCGATGGGTAAGAAGATCGCTGCGGAGATGGCGGCGCAACGGGAGCGCTTCGTCACCGGCGCCACCCAGCGTTCCTATCCGCCAAAGAAGATCGAAAAGATTTTCGATCTGATGGCACAGTTTGCGGGATACGGATTCAATAAATCGCATTCCGCAGCATATGCCTTGCTGGCGTATCACACAGCGTACCTCAAAACACATTATCCGGTGGAGTTCATGGCGGCGCTCCTTACCTCCGTCACGGGTAGTACGGATGATGTGGTGAAGTACATCAATGAGTGCCGCGAGATGGGGATGCCGGTTGAACCTCCTGATATCAACGTTTCCGATGCTAATTTCACTCCCCACGGCAGCGGCATTCGCTTTGGTCTGGCGGCGGTGAAGAACGTTGGACACAATGCGATCGATTCGATCGTAGCCGGACGCAAGATGCTCGGCCGTTACTCCTCGATTTATGAATTCTGCGAGAACGTAGATTTGCGCCAACTCAACAAGCGCGTGTTGGAGTCACTGATCAAGAGTGGCGCCATGGACGCTCTCGGCCGCCGCGCCCAACTGATGGCGGTTCTCGATAAAGCAATTGACCGCGCGCTTAAGACCCAGCGCGACACTGAATCCGGTCAGCACGGTTTGTTCGGAGTGTTCGAGCAACAGGAAGAGCAGGCTCTGCAAAATGAGCGCCTGCCCGAGATCCCCGACTGGGACGAGCACGTCCGTCTGGCCAATGAAAAAGAAATCCTGGGATTCTTCATCACGGGACATCCTTTGGAAAAGTATCGCGACAAGCTGGAGGATCTGCGCGCCCACAGTACAACCGAGCTGGCAGCCATGAAGTCGTCCACCGGAAAAGACGAGAACATTTCGACTGCCGGTATCATCGCCAATCTGCGGGTGCTGAAGTCGAAAAGAGGAGAATTCTACGCGCAGGGCACGTTGGAGGACATGGCCGGTTCGGTAGAGATGCTGGTTTTTCCCGAGGCCTATCGCAAACTGCAGGAGCGGGTCAAATTGGAAGTGCCGGTCCTCGTTCGCGGCGGCGTCCGTATTGAAGAAGGGGCGAATCCAAAACTTACGGTCAACGACATCATTCCATTGGAAGAGGCCAAAGCGCCACTCCCCCGATCGCTCCGCATTCGCGTTCCATTGGAGACGGCATCAGAATCAACGATCGATGCGTTGCACACCCTCTGCACCCACCAAAAAGGGGAGGCCAGGGTATTGTTTGACGTGGAACGCCAAGGCGATTTCATGGTAGTCATGGAAGCGGAAGGCTATAATGTGCAACCGGACCGCCACTTCATCGCCCGCGTCGAGGAGCTGTGTGGCCGTGGCGCGGTTCGAATCATTGACTGAAATCTGCGGCGGATGAGAGTTTCCAAACACAGAAGTTCAAAGGCGGGAGCGGCCATTGTACCCGCAACGGCGAATGCCACGCTGGTGGTGACGGGCGTTGATTTTCTTCTGTCTATGATGGAATCTCGATGGGCCGCCAGGAACGGTAACGGCAGCAAGATGGATTCCACGCAGAAGGCGCAGCAAGAGCTGGAAAAAATCGAGCGGCAGGTAGCGCGGTTGCAGTCGCTGGAGGGACAGGACGAGAGCACGCGACGCGAAATCCAGCTACTGCATGATCGAATCGAGGCTCTGCGCGAGGAAGCAATGTCCCATTTCACCGCCTGGGAAAAGGCGGAGTTGGCGCGGCATCCGCAGCGGCCTTACGCGCTCGACTACATTGAACGGATTTTCACCGATTGGAGTGAGATTCACGGTGATCGTGGCTTCGGAGATGATCCCGCGTTGGTCTGCGGTATGGCGCGCTTCCACGGCGAAGAAGTGATGATCGTCGGCCATCAGAAGGCGCGCGACACCAAGCAGAAGGTTTACCGCAACTTTGGCATGCCCAATCCCGAAGGCTATCGCAAGGCGCTACGGGCAATGAAGATGGCGGAAAAGTTTGGCCGGCCGATCTTTACGTTAGTGGACACTCCGGGCGCTTACCCTGGACTTGGAGCCGAAGAACGCGGCCAGGCGGAAGCCATCGCCCACAACCTGCGCGAGATGGCGCGTCTGAAGGTTCCGATCGTCACCACAATTACCGGAGAGGGCGGGAGCGGCGGAGCGTTGGCCATCGCCGTGGCGGATCGCGTTTTGATGATGGAAAATTCCATCTATGCGGTGATCTCGCCCGAGGGCTGCGCGTCTATCATGTGGCGCGATCCCACGAAGAAGGAGCTTGCGGCGCAGGCTATGCGCATCACGGCTGAGGATTTGAAAGAATTGGGCTGTATTGACGGCATCGTTCCGGAGCCGGAGGGCGGGGCGCATATGGACCACGAAGCTGCGGCCGCGCTGCTCGACGCCGCTCTGCAGGAGCAACTCGCTGAACTCAAACGAAGTTCGATCTCAGATTTAATGGAGTCACGATATAAAAAGTTCCGCAACATGGCGCAGTTTCTGCGTGTGGAAGACTAGACCGCTAAGCGTGATCTCGCAAACGGCTCGTTGATTCGCTAAAACTTCTGTGGTGTAAAAGCCCGGTTTCGCCAACTGAACCCAAAACTTCGTGGAGTTGAAGGCTGCCCGGAGCGGACAGAAAGTTACCAGCCTAGTGGATCTGCTGTATAGCATTTTTTCCGCGAATGTATTAGACGGGGAACTGATTCAGGATATTTGATAGGAGGTCTTAGAAATGTCTACTGCACGTGTAACTCAAATGCCTACTGCACAATCTGGTCTAACTCAGGAGTTGAGCACTGCTTACGTTCGCGAGATTTTCAAAAATCTGGAATCCGGAGATGGTAAAGGGTTCTTCGATCACGTCTCGGACGACGTGGACTGGATCGTCGAGGGCACGCATCCTCTTGCGGGTCACTATCACAGCAAGGCCGAGTTCCTCTCACATACATTTGAAAAGCTGGAGAAGGTCTTGCCGCACGGAGCGGAACTTCGCACTGAGCATGAGCTGGTGAGTGGCGACTGGGCGGTGGTTGAGTTGCATTCCCTAGCTACGGCGAAGAATGGCCTGCGGTTCGACAACCGGTACTGTTGGGTATGTCGCTTTGTGAATGGCACGATCGTTGAGGTTCGAGCGTATCTCGATTCCGTCATGGTTGCTCGCCTTTTCGAGGAGAATCCGATTTAGCAGGAATAAAACATCTGCAGCAGCTCTGCCGCGAGCTGGTCATCAAGGCCGACGTTGGCAGCGCGAAGGTCGCTGCCATGCCGTGATTGACCACTCGAAAGGAAACGGCCAAATGAACAAGTCACGCCGTTCGCCGCATAGATTTGTCTTCGCAATCACGATGCTTGTCGCCTTTTCCTCCTCATCGCCTGCCCAGGTCATAGTCTTGATCTCCGGCGGCTTCTCAGCCCCCTATCAAGAACTTCTGCCCCAATTCGAGAAGAGCACTGGCATCACAGTCACCACGGCGCGGGGAGCCTCTGAGGGCGGGGGACCCAATGGACCCATCACGATCAGCGCTGAGCTTCACCGCGGCCAGCCCGCCGACGTGGTCATCCTGTCGAGGGAAGGGCTCGCCGAGCTATCAGCGGAAGGCAGATCGTTACAGGTTCAAATGTCGACCTCGCCAGCGTCCCGCTGGGAGTTGGCGTGCGTGCTGGCACGCCCCGTCCTGATATCAGCACGGTGTCTGCCTCCAAACAAACCCTCCTTCGAGCGAAATCCATCGGCATTCAAAGCACCTCCGCGGTCTACCTGAAGACTAAGGTATTTCCGCAGCTCGGCATCGCTGACGCCTTGGCGGGCAAACTCTCCGGTGCGGGAGCAGCCGAGGTCGCCAGCGGAGGAGTGGAGATGGTCGTTCTGCCGGTAAGTGAAATCCTGTCCGTTCAAGGCGTCGATTTCGTGGGTACGATTCCCGCCGATCTTCAGTTCGTCCAGGTATTCGCCGCTGTGGTGAAAGATGCTAAGAATCCCGAGGGATCCAAACGCCTAATCGAGTTTCTCGCGTCGGTAAAGGCAACTCCCACGGTCGAAAAATGGGGGATGAAACGCCCGTGACTGGGGCCACGGAAAGTGATGATGAGCCCTAAGACAAAACATCTTCGAACTGAGCAAACGGTATCTCGCAGAGGATTTGTGCGTTCCGGACTTCTCGCCACGCTTGCAACGGCGGTGGTCGCCCTTAGCCCATTCAGCAACGTGGAAGGAGACCCAAGCCATGGCGCAGACCAAGGATACCGCTCTTCTTCTGGACTTTCAGGTTGGCATTGGTGATCAGCCCTATGCGAAGAATGCTGCGCAGCGTGCCGCAGCCGCATTGAAGGCCGGACGCGTAGCCGGTCTGCCGGTGGCCTTCAGCAGGGTGAAGTTCCGTGCGGGATACCGAGACGTTGCGGACAGCAACAAAGGATTTGCACTCATCAAGATGAAGAACCTGTTTCCACCCGATGAAAGCAAACTGGTCTCGATCCTACAGCCCGAACACGATGAGATTGTTGTGGACAAGGACGGTTCTGCGCCTTCAGCGGCAATGACTGAAGGAGGTCCTGCGCTCGGGAGGCATCAAGCATCTGGTGATGGCGGGTCTGGCAACCAGCGGCGTCATCCTATCGACATTTACGCTGGCGATGAAGACTACAGCATAACCATTCTCTCCAATGTGCTGATCCCAAGGCAAGTCTGCATGAGGAGCTGATGACGAACCTATTTCCTCGTTCGGCGACTGTTCTTACCGTCGATCAATGGATTGCCTCGCTTCCGGCAAGGGGATAGCGGAAGCGTTGCCCTCACGGTCGAGAAGACAGGGATGAAGCGTCCGGCACTGCGGTGACCGTGATGAAAGACGGCTCAGAATCGCAGAGTCACGTGATCTGCTCGAAAACCTATGTAATGAATTGCCCGAAGTGCCAGTCAACAATGAATGATTTGAATCAGGCTCATCTACCGCGTCAAGCTCATTTGGAATGAGTTCTTCGCATTGTTAGCGGTTGGTCGACAACTCGCAAACTACGTGCTGCTGGTGAATTGGTGTTAAATCGCGTCTCTAACAATGTCGGCGGTGTCAAGCGCCTTTTCGAGCGCACAGGGGCGTGCACTCGGTGAAGAGCGCCATTTCGTTCTTGTCGAATAAGTGCTGTTGCTAACCCGGGCTCGCATCGCAATCAGTATTCAGGTCGGGAACTCAGGCCGACCCATGCATCTCTTCGGTCACAACTTCGATCATGATTACTACTTCAGACTCCCCCGTGAAGGGGAGCGGGATACCCAATCAATTACGGTAGAATTTCTCCGCTTCCTCGCGGTGCCACAGTCGCCGCTCTTGTAGTTCCCCAGTGTCGGTATCCACAAACGCAATTTGCTGGAAGGCCGGGTGGTGATCGCATCCTATAACGATCATGTTCGGCTCCTTTCTCCCGAGCCTTTTGGTTGGTTCGCACCACCAAAGCTTACTCGGGCGTGGGCAGCCGACATTGTTATGGAATCAATTTCACCAGCAACCTCTAGACCGTTCGTCCGTGAAATAACTTCTAGTTCAAAAGCAGGTACCTTGGTGTTCGGACTCTGCTTTCCTCACCTGTTCGCTCCCACCTCCATGCCGTATAATTAAGGGTTCTACCTCACTCATCCATAGCAACAATTGCGCGGGCGATAACCCGCTCCAGACAAAGGAAGGATTCAGGGATGGCCACCACGGATGTAGCGCTCCATGAAGCCTCGGGGCGATTAGAACCGAAGCGCGTTGTCAACAACATGAGCATCCAGGTTGCGACGGTCAATGGATCGGGTTCGCAGAGTTCCAACACCGTCCTGCTGCGCAGCATCTTTCAGATGGGAGTTCCGGTCTCAGGTAAGAACCTGTTCCCCTCAAATATTGCCGGCTTGCCCACCTGGTACACGATTCGCGCTAACAAAGATGGATACATCGCGCGCAAGAAGGAAATCGATTTCGTGGTTGCCATGAACCCGGAAACGGCGCACGAAGATGTGATGTCGCTGGCCCCGGGCGCCGCCGTTCTGTACGACGAACCACTCAACCTCAGCAGTCTTCGTTCAGATCTAGTTTTTTATGCGGTTCCATACGACAAGCTGGTCGCGCCGGTGTGCCCGGAAGCCAAGCTTCGCAAGCTCGTAAAGAACATGGTTTACGTGGGCGTGGTGGCCAAACTGCTCGAGATTGATATGGCTGAAGTGGAGAAGGCCATCCGCAAGCAGTTCGCCAAGAAGGCGAAGGCGGCCAATCTGAATTTATCTGCGGTGCAGGCCGGGTACGATTACGCCGCCTCCAATCTTCCCAAGCGCGATCCCTACTTCATCCAGCGGATGGACAAAACCCAGGGCAAGATCATCATCGATGGAAACTCGGCCGCCGCTCTGGGCTGCATGTTCGCGGGTGTAACTTTCGTCAGTTGGTATCCGATCACGCCATCCTCTTCATTGCCGGAAAGCATCATCGAGTACATGAAGCGTTTTCGGATCGGCGCCGACGGCAAAGCGACATTCGCCATCATCCAGGCAGAAGATGAATTAGCTGCGATAGGCATGGTCGTGGGCGCAGGCTGGGCCGGCGCGCGTGCCATGACCGCAACCGCCGGGCCGGGCATCTCGCTCATGGCAGAGTTTGCAGGATTGGCTTACTACGCCGAGATTCCGGGAGTGATCTGGGATATTCAACGCGTCGGTCCCTCCACGGGTCTGCCCACTCGCACCTCGCAGGGAGATATTCTCTCCACTGCTTTCCTGTCTCACGGCGATACCAAGCACATCCTGCTGATCCCCTGCTCCGCCGAAGAATGCTTCACCATGGCGCAAGACGCCTTCGAGTTGGCCGAGCAATTCCAGACTCTGGTCTTCGTGATGTCCGATCTCGATCTCGGCATGAATAATTGGATGGCGGATCCTTTCCATTATCCGGAGAAGCCCATCAAGCGCGGCAAGGTACTGACCAAGGAAGACCTGGACCGTCTCGGCGGCTTTGCCCGTTACAAAGATATAGACGGCGACGGAATTGGTTACCGCACCCTGCCCGGCACTGACCACCCTGCGGCTGCATATTTCACTCGCGGCAGCGGACACAATGAGAAATCGCAGTACAGTGAGCGTCCAGACGACTTTGAGCACAATATGGAGCGGATCAATCGCAAGTTTGAAACCGCGCGCTCCTTTGTGCCGCGGCCAGAAGTTTCAACCGGTAAATCGAAGATTGGGATCATTGCCTATGGAACCTCGCACTGGGCCATCATCGAGAGCCGCGACCAGTTGCGCAAGGAATATGGGATCGAGACTGACTATCTGCGCCTCCGCGCCTTTCCGTTCACACGGGAGGTACACGAGTTCGTGAAACAGCACGACCGTGTGTACCTGGTGGAGCAAAATCGCGATGCCCAGATGCTGAGCCTGCTCAAGCTGGATCTCGAACCGGCGCTCATAATGCGGTTGCGCAGCATCGCCCATATTCACGGCCTACCACTCGATGCCCGCTCGGTGACGGACGAACTGATGACTATGGAGGGCAAGTAAAATGGCGACTACTCCGACCAGCACACCAGCGCCCAAACTGAACCGTGTCGGCCTCTCCGTGGTCGATTACCGCGGAGGCAAGACCACCCTCTGCGCTGGCTGCGGCCACAATGCCATCTCTGAACGCATCATTGACGCGATGTACGAAATGGGAGTGGCCCCGGAGCGAGTGGCGAAGTTGAGCGGCATCGGCTGCTCTTCGAAGAGCCCGGCCTACTTCATGGGGCGTTCGCACAGCTTCAACGCGGTGCATGGGCGCATGCCATCGGTCGCGACGGGCGCGATGCTGGCGAATCGTAACCTGCTGGCGCTCGGCGTCAGCGGCGACGGCGATTCCGCTTCGATTGGTATGGGGCAGTTTGTCCACCTCATGCGACGCAATCTTCCCATGATCTACATCATCGAAGACAACGGCGTGTACGGCCTTACCAAAGGTCAGTTCTCGGCCACTGCTGACCTCGGCTCAAAGCTGAAGACGGGCGTCATCAATGATCTCCCGCCGATCGATACCTGTGCGATGGCTATCACGCTGGGCGCGACTTTCGTGGGCCGCTCATTTTCCGGTGACAAGAAACAGCTTCATTCCATGCTGAAGGCTGCCATAGCTCACAAGGGCACGGTTATGCTCGACGTGGTCTCGCCGTGTGTCACGTTTAACGATCACGAGGGCTCGACGAAATCATACAAATACATGAAGGACCACGACGAACCTTTGCAGGAGATCAGCTTTGTCCCGGTTTTCGAGGACATCTCGGTCGAATATGATGCCGGCTCGACCGTCGAAGTGACTATGCACGATGGGTCCCGCCTGCGTTTGCGTAAACTGGAAGAGGATTACGATCCGACGGACCGGATCAAATCCATCACGCGCTTGCATGAAGCCCACGATGCGGGCGAGGTGCTGACCGGCGTTTTTTACGTCAACACTCAGACGCCAAGTTTTATCGACCTGCTGAACCTAACCGAACAGCCGCTGGCCACTCTGCCGGAGTCCGTGGTGCGTCCGGGAAGGGAAGTGCTGGAGCAGGCGATGGAAGAATTGCGGTAAATCATTCCAGATCTCATTTTCCCGACCCGCCTGCTTTGTTCTGCGCCGAACCATCCCTGCAACTCTTTGATTAGCAATGACATCAGAGAGATTGGAGCGGATCGTGGTCACCGGGACACTAACCGAACATAGTGCGCCATCCAAGGCCAAAATTGTCCTCATAGCGGTTGCGCTGATACTGGTTGCGGGTGCAATAGTGGTTACGATCCTGGCTCGCCACGCTAATTCCTACCTGCGAGCGCGCGCTATCGCGATGCTTCAGGAAAAGTTTCACGCTGATGTCGAGTTGCGGGAATTCAATGTGTTTCTGTGGCCTCGGGCGCGCATTGAGGGATCAGGGTTGACGCTCAGGCACCAAGGCCGGACGGACGTTCCTCCCTTGATTTCCGTTGCCGAATTCTCAGCCGACGCTGATTTGCGTGGATTGTGGGGAAAACCATGGAAGATCGAGCAGGTCAGACTCAAAGGGTTCGTGATTCAAATACCTCCACCCGGACAGCGAACCAAGCAAGACTGGTCCAAGGTACGAGACATACCGATATTCGTCCATGAGCTTGTGTCCGAAGGCGCCGAGCTGCGTCTGCTGCCCAAGTCTGCCGATAAGGAGCCGCACGTGTTCGCAATTCATCATCTGGTGATGCACTCAGTGGGGCTTCATCGCCCTGCGAGTTTCACTGTGCAGCTCAGCAATGCCATCCCTCCAGGAGAGATCGATGCTCAAGGAAGATTTGGTCCCTGGAATCCTGACGATCCCGGTCAGACGCCTTTGGCCGCACCATACACCATGAGCAAAGCTGACCTGGGTGTGTTTCGAGGGATCCGGCGGCGTTTTGTCCTCTGAAGGGAAATTTGGCGGCGTCCTGAACAAGATTGAGGTCGAAGGTACAACCACAACTCCTGACTTCAGTCTTCGGACTGGAGGACATCCAATATCCTTGGAAACAACTTTCAGCGCCACGGTGGACGGCACCAACGGAAATACCCTTCTGCACCGGGTGCACGCACACTTCCTGAATTCATTCATCACTGCGAATGGCGAAGTGGTTAAAAAGCCAGGAAGAAAGGCCCGCAACATTGCCCTCGATGTTGTCGTGGACAAGGGGAGGGTCGAAGACATGCTGCGGCTGGCAGTGAAGACCGACAAGACGGTGATGACCGGCGCGCTGAGACTGCGAACCAAATTTGCTCTTCCGCCGATTGAAGGTGACACGGTCGATCGCCTGAGGCTGACGGGAAGATTCGGAGTGGGTGGAGCGGAGTTCACCAGTCTGGAAGTCGGCGCTAAAATCGCAACCCTAAGCCGCAAAGCACAAGGTCAGCCGGCGAATAAGGATGCTGGCAGCAGCGTTTCGGAACTGAAGGGCAACTTCCTGTTAGATCGCGGCGTCATCACATTTCGAGGATTGACTTTCAGCGTAATCGGAGCTGATGTAGGCCTCGATGGTACGTACAATCTGGATCAAGAGGCGTTAGACTTCCATGGCAAATTGCGGATGCAAGCGAAGCTGTCTCAAACGATGATGGGTTTCAAATCATTCCTCTTGAAACCATTTGATCCTTTTTTTCGCAAGAATGGCGCAACCGTGTTACCCATAAAAATTACTGGAACACGTGACCATCCATCGTTTGGGCTCGACTTTCACCACAAATAAGAGGCTCTAGGCAACGTCGTCCAAATTGCGCTTTGTTGGCTCCTGCGGCTCGCCACTGTGCTCAGGGTTTTCTCCGGGCTCGGGAAAGTCAGTGTCGGCGGATTTCAGTCGAGGATCCTGGTCGCGGTGCCCGAGTTGGCCTTGCAGCGAAGTGTTGCTCGGCCTTTCGGGTTCGTCGGATTCCACTGCGCCTTTACCACGGTCTTGGTCTTTGCGACGGATCATGGATGAATCCCTCCTAAGCGCGTCAACCTGGCCCCGCACGACTGTCAGCCTATCTCAAAATTTTTCTTTTCGGAAGGGGTTGACCCTGTATATATGTAAAAGACAATCAGGAGCTTGCGATGAAGCGCCTTCTTCTTATTTCCATCTTGCTGTCAATTGTGACCGTTTTGGCCCCTTTTTCAGCAGCTTCGCGGCAAGCGACGAAACCGTCGAAGCGGGCTGTCCACCACAAGGCCCACCGTGCGGGACGGCATAGTAAGACGCCCCATCGGCACCCGACAGGCGCGTAAAGTAGTGCTGTTCCCGTCCTTCTCGGCGCAGCAGATAAGTGGCGTTGCGACGACGGAATTGGGGCCAGCGCGGCCTCTGGCCCCCCCGGGGTCAACCACCTTCGATTTCTCTGCCGCGCTGCACCCTGCCCTAGAATGCCATCAGCCAGCGCTCAATCATGACCGCACCCACCACCCTTTTCCGGCCCTTTAGCCGATTGATAAGAATTACGATTCGGGGTCGGGCATTCGAAGTTCCGGAGAACAACACCCTGCTCCGTTGCTTTCAATATTTGGCGCCCGAGCCGGTTTCCTATGGCCGATTCTGCTGGAATGAGGAGTGTCAGTACTGCCGGGTGACGTTCGACCTGGGAGAGGGGACCACGAGCGTGCCGCACTCTCCTGCAAACTAATGGCGCAGGAAGATATGCGGGTGACCCGAATCGGCCGCGGAAATCAGGTATTGCGTGAGGACGCTCGACCTGAGCGAAGGGAAACCGTAGAGTCCTTTCCAAAAATACTCTGCTACTGCGCTGGCTTGCGCGCGGTTGTTCCCGCCACCGGGACGCCCAGCTTACGCAGGCGATCGCGGGCCTGAGTGGCTTCGTTGGATCGCGGATATCGCTGCACAACATGGCGCAGTTCGGCGATACCGTCGTCCTTTTGCCCCAGCTCGATCAGAGCGAATCCCTTCTTCAATTGGGCGGCGGCAGCCTTATTTCCGCTGGGGAAGTCCTGCATGACCTGGTCGTAGTTCTTCGCCGCTTGCTGGTAGTTTCCTTGCCGATACTGGATTTCAGCCAAGTAGAAGTATGCATTGCCGGTCAAGTCAGTGTTGGGATAGTACTTGATGTAGTCAGAGAATTCCTGGGTAGCCAGGTCATTCTTACCGGCGTTGTAATCGCGGAGAGCATTGTTGTAAAGCACGTCCGGCGGCGGGGCCTGTGCCTGTTGTTGCTGTTGTGCCTGCTGCGCGGCCAGGCTCTGCTGTGCCGACTGCATGTCTTCCAATTGCTTACTGACTTTGGCCAGGCGGGCTTTCACTTCGTCCATGGTGTCATTCAACGCCTGGATCTGCCCAGAGATCTGGTCCACATGGGTGCCGCTATCACTCTGCTGCTTCTGCAACGTCGTCTGAAGATTCGTCATGGCGGCCACGGCTTTGTTTATGCTGTCGGTATTCTGGTCCATCAGGTTTTTCATGATGCCCATGCGTTCATCAAAGGACTGGCGCATTTGCGTCATCTGGTCCTGCAGCGCTTGCACCTGGGTTTGCAGTTGAATGATCTCTTTGCTGGCGCCCCAACCCGGCGTCAGGGTTAGCCATAGCGTGGTGATGGCAATCAGGATGAAATAGCGTTGGATTCTCATAATTAATCCCCGGGCTTCGAAAGCGATTCGAAAAAAGGTACGACCGGACCTCGGCCAGAGATCGTACAGTGCAGGATAAACCGTTTCGGACACGATTGTGTACCCGCTCGATGGGGCTCCGAGGCGTCGGCACAACAGGGGCGAGCCATTGAAGCCCGCCCCGTGTTAGTGACTACTTCTGATAGACAAAGTGACCACGGCGGTTCTGCTGCCAGCATTCCTCGTTGGACTGGGTGCAGAAAGGCTTCTCCTTGCCGTAGCTGATGGTTTTGATGTGGTCGGCGCCGATGCCGGACTGCACCAAAGCATTCCGTACCGAGTTGGCGCGGCTGTCGCCCAAGGCCAGATTGTACTCGGTCGAGCCTCTCTCATCGCAATGTCCTTCGATAATAAAAGCGATGTTGGGATGTTGCTTCAGGAAGCCAGCATCTCCCTGCAAAGAGGACTGCTGGTCGGAACGGATGTCGCTCTTGTCATAGTCGAAGAAAATGTCCTTCACGTTTTGTGAGAACAGCTCTTCCTCGGTTGCGGAAGACGCCGGCGGTGGAGGCGGTGGCGCAGTTACGGTAACTCGCGCCGTAGCATCCTGAGTTCCTCCGGCTCCTTTGGCGGTCAGGTGGTAGGTGGTCGAATCAGTAGGAGTCACCGATTGCGAACCATTGGGATCGACCGCTCCAATTCCGTCAATGCTCACATCGGTGGCATTCGTGGTCTGCCAGGTAAGGGTGGTGGATTGTCCCTTTTCAATTGTGTTGGGATTCGCCGTGAGGGAAGCCGTAGGCGCGGTTGGAGCCGGTGGCGCCGGCGGTGGTGGTGGCGGCACTTTCTTTTTACAGGCGCCCAACATCATGATAGCGCCTAGTACGAACACCAGTGTGATCCACTGCAATTTTCGCTGCTTCACGTTCTTCCTCCCCTTCGAAATCGTAAGCGCTCTTGCGAACAAAATTATTTCCAGCTCCAGTTGGGTTGCGTGTTACTGCCTGCGAAGCTCAGCTGCCTTTGATTGGTCCCATCAGCCAGCATGGTCCAAATTTGTTCACTCCCAGAGCGGCTGGACTGAAAAATGACGTGTCGGCCGTCCGGCGACCAATATGGAAAATCATTCCGTCCACCGTCGTGAGTCAACTGCACCCACTGCTTACTGGCAATATCCATGATGTAGATATCTTGCGCTCCCGGCGCTCCAGGGCCATAGTGGCGAATCCAGGAAAACACGAGGAACTGACCATTGGGGGACCATGCCGGTGAGACCGCATAGCCCTCTTCTGTAAGCCGTTGGGTGTTGGTGCCGTCCGCTTCCATGCTATAGATTTGCGGCAGCCCAGTGCGGCCGCTTACCCAAGCGATCTGGGCTCCAGTCTTGCGATTCCATGCCGGCGAAACGTCGGGCCCTTTAGAAGACGTGAGCCGCTTCAGATTGGCGCCAGATTGATCGACCACATATATCTCAGGATCGCCGCTGCGGGATGAGGAAAACGCCAGCTTGGTACCATCCGCCGACCAGGCCGGGGAAAGATTAGTTCCACCAAATCTAGGAAAGCTCACCAGCCGACCAACATCCAGGGAGTACATCAGGATGTCCCATCCGGTTCGGGTGAGAGAGCTGAACGCGATGCGCGAACCATCGGGCGAAACGCGCGGCGACAGCGAAATTGAACCCACGTGGGTTACGGCGTGCTGGTTCGCGCCATCGTAATCCATGGCCCAGATTTCCTTGCGGCCACTGCGGCTGCTGACGAAATAAATCTTGCTCTCAGCTATGCCCGGAATACCTCCGCCCAAACGAAAAATAATCTCATCGGCGAATTTGTGCGCGATAGTACGGGCGGCATCGGTGGTCGGGGCATCTCCATATTGTTTGCCCAACACTTGCGGCGAAGCGGCATTCTTCGCGTCATAGAGCCAGCCCTGCACCGTCAAGTTGTTCCCGGAAACCCCCAGATTGCCGAAAGCGAGCATGGCTGCGCTGGGTGGCGGAGAGCTCCAGGCTTCAAATTTCACGTCGGGCGGACTGCCAACCGGTCCGAGCGGGTAAAAGCTCTTTGACACCATATCGAAGATTCCGGCGTTGTCGAGATCGTTCCACAGCGTGTCATTGAAGACTTTGAGCAGATCGGGGTTCTTTGGATCTGTGGTAGACGCTTTGAAATCGGGGACTGCCAGGCGGACCTTCTCTACACCCAGGCCGGTGCCGGTGCGAATCCAGTCCTGAGAGAAGGCGGATGGTAACAAAATAAGTATTGGCAACAACCATTTAAGCAATCGATTCATGAATAGGACATTCCCTTGACTTAACTATCTTTTGTAATCGAACCAGAACTCGACTGAAACTTTATTCCCCGAATAATCCGAGGGCAGGGGACCAAAAGTATCAATGCGCTGAATGGCCCGTATCGCCGACTGATCCAGCGAAGGTATGCCGCTCGACTGTTCCACCTGTACATTGGTGGGCCGCCCATCCCGCAACACATCAAAAGTTAGATAGACGCGCGGTGCTTCTGTGATTCGACGATCTACGTCGTAAGTGAGCCAGCTTTGCTGTACTTTTTGTTGGACCACGCGCACATACCAGCCGTAGCGTGTGCCGAAGTCGCCGCCACCGCCGGTGAAACCGAAGCCACCTTTTGCCTCACCTGCGCTGAAGGTGCCGTATGGGCCGCTCACCGGGCCGCCTTGTCCGAACGGAGCCACATTATTGGCTTCTACCGGCTCGGGCTGCGGCTTCTGACGGCTGGTACTTGTTTCCTTGGGCGCCTTCTTTTTTGCGTTCTTATCCGGGATTGGGATGGCTTCCGGTTCTTTCTCTTTCTCCTCGACCTTGGGCAAGGATTGCGTAAGCCCCTTGGACTCGTTTGCCAGAACGTTCTGAGTCTGCACCGTGGGAGCGGGAAGCGGAACCGTATTTACCAGAGTTACTCCGATAGCGTCCCCACCACCACCCGCGCCCCAGCCTGTGCCGTTGTTTGACGGGCCGACCACAGCGTAAAGCAAGATCGAACCTGCGACCACCACATGCAAGCCCAGCGACCAAGCCAGGTTACGGCCCCAGCGTTCGTGCTCAAAGAAAATTTCAGCGCTGGCTGCCATGGGTTTCGAGCGGCTGCGTAACGATGCTCACGTTGCTAATGCCCGACTGCTTAACTGCGTCCATCACAGTGGCAAAAGCGCCGAAAGGTACGTTCTCATCGGCGCGGACAAAGATCGACTGATGCCTGGGATCTCGTATTTTCTGTCGCAGCTTATCACCGATCTCATTGATGTTGATGGCGTCGTTTCCCAGGAACACCCGCTGCTGCTTGTCAATGCTGATCACTAAGCGTTCTTCCGTGATCTCTTTTACGGTGCGCGTCTTGGGTACGTTAACTTCGATTCCCGACTGCAGCACTGGCGCGGTGACCATGAAGATGATCAGCAGCACCAGAACCACGTCGACCAGGGGCGTGATGTTGATATCGGAAAGAGAGGTTTGGGTGCGCCCATTGGAAGCCGTAAAGGCCATTACCGTCGCACCTCTTCTGCGGCGCGCGAAACAGGCTGGAGCTGGTTGCGCTCCACCGCGTTCAGCATCTCCAACGCAAAGTCATCGCCGCGGGCCGCGAACTCCCGGATCGATCCGCCGATTAGGTTATAAGCGATGACCGCGGGAATGGCTGCGGCGAGTCCGGCCGCAGTGGTGATCAGTGCCTCGGAGATGCCCGGCGCCACCGCCCGTAGCGTGGCTGCGCCCGCCGTTCCCAGGCCATGAAAGGCGTCAATGATGCCCCACACCGTCCCGAACAACCCAATGAATGGGGTTACCGCGCCGGTGATGGCCAGCCAAGGCAGATTGCGTTCAAAACGCGTCAATTCTTCAGAGTTGGCGATCTGCATGGCGCGCTGGATGGCTGTGGGATTCCTAGCCACGCCAGTCGAAATCCCGCCCTGTCGGCGGAGTTCCTCAAAGCCGCCCTCAAATACTCCAACCAGAGGACTGGGCCGAAATTGCTCGGCCACGGCGGCCACGTCCTGCAGCCGCTGCGCCTTGCGAAAGGCGCGCACAAAACGGCCGCTCTGCACCCGCGCTCGCCGCAGCACGCTCCACTTGGAGAGAATGATGGCCCATGAAATCAAGCTGAACAGGAGCAGAAGAAGTAGAACCACCTTGGCGACGGGGCCGGTTTCGCCCAGCAAGTCAAGAATCTCGCCGCCGACCACCACTGAGGGGAGTAAATACAGATGCATTGTTTTTAGGAGAATCCCGGATCGATTATAGACGAATGTTATGGTCTAGACGCGCCCGCGAATCCTATCCATTAACAGGAAAACCTGGCGCTGCTTATCTGATCAGGCAGAAGAACTCGGAATTTTGATTCGACTTTCATGCTATTCTGCGCTCAACTTCTTCATCCGAACTCTGTGTGCCAGGACGGCCGGTGCTCGTCGAACTGCGGCTCGAGAACTACGCGGTCATAGACAACTTGGCAGTGGAGTTCGCGCCCGGATTGAATCTGCTAACTGGCGAGACGGGCGCTGGAAAATCCATCCTCATCGAGGCTCTCGCTCTCCTCTTGGGCGAGAAGGCTTCCTCAGATGTAATTCGTGCCAGGGTGGAGCGGGCGGTCATTTCCGCTGTCTTTGAGGTCGAAGCTGGCGGTGAAAAGACCATCGCCCAGATTCTCGAAACCAACGGCATTGATCTGGAAGATGACTCCATTATTTTGCGACGCGAGATTGCTGTTGGGGGCAAGGGGCGCGCCTTCGTGAACAATCAGCCAACGACGGTGGCAGTCTTACGTCAGCTCGCACCGCATCTGGCGACCATCCATGCCCAGAACGAATCACTACTTTCTTTCGACGCAACAGCCCGGCTCAATTTGCTCGATGCTTTTGCGGGAATCCAGCTTGGAGCAACCGCCGAAGCATTTTCCGGCTGGAAAGGCATCGCGAATCGTATCGAAGAGTTGCAGCGCGACGAACAGGATCGCCTGCGCTCGCTGGATGTGTGGACTTTCCAGAAGAGTGAAATTGAACAGGCCAAATTGCAACCTGGCGAAGATGAACGGCTGGAAACCCAAAAACGCGTCCTCGCAAATGCCGAGAAAATTTACAGCTTCGCTATGAACGCCTTCGATTTGCTTTACGAAGGCAACGCTTCAACCTCCGCGTCGCTACGCTTGGCGCAGAAACACATCGAAGAACTCGCTCGCTACGAGCCAAAGTTCCAGGAAGTGATGGCGGCGCTGGAAACCGCCCGCATCAGCGTGGAGGATGTGGGTGCGAGTCTGCGGGACTACGCGGGCGGCATCGAAGCGTCACCGGAGCACTTGGCCGAGGTGGAGGACCGGTTGGCGACTATCGACCGGCTCAAGCGCAAGTATGGTCCCACGCTGGCCGATGTGACCCGGCACGGCGAAGAAGTGACTCGCAAACTGGCGGAAATGGAAAATAAGGACGAAGTTCTCCGCCACTTGCACGCTGAACTGGCAGAGGCGGCGGAGAAATATTTACGCGCGGCGCGTGCGCTGTCGAAAGGCCGTTATGAGGCTGCGCGGAAGTTGGAGAAAACGGTCGAGACCGAGATCAATGATTTAGCTATGAAATCCACTTTTCACATTGAAGTCAGCGGTACAGACACAGAAGCGAACTGGACGGCTTCGGGCTTCGACCAGGTGGTCTACATGATTTCCACCAACCCTGGCGAGCCGTTGCGGCAACTGGAACACATCGCTTCCGGCGGGGAGTTGTCACGGGTCATGCTCGCGCTGAAGGTGAGTGTAGCGCGGGCGCCCCTTCGACAAGCTCAGGGCAGGCTCTCGCCCGCGAAGTTCTCAGCGAGAACGGCTGAGAGTGTCTCGGGTTCAGTCCAGCGCACTTTGGTCTTCGACGAAATTGATAGCGGCATCGGCGGCCGGGCTGCGGAAGCTGTGGGAAAGAAACTCAAATGCCTGTCGCGCGCCAACCAGATCCTTTGCGTGACTCACCTCCCGCAGATCGCGACCTTCGCCGACCACCACTATTTGATCGAAAAGAAAAACACCGGCGGCCGCACCCGAGCTACCGTCCGTTTGATTACCGGCACCGAACGGACTGAGGAAGTGGCTCGCATGCTGAGCGGTGCCAAACTGACTGAGACCTCTCGCAAACACGCCGAGCAAATGCTTAAGACCAACGCGTGAGCCAGTTCACAGCCCCTTACGGCAAGTCACGCAGCGATCGACGATCTCGAATCCCAGGGCCCCGTGCACGCGTTGGGATACTTGGTTGTCGATCCAAGTATCAGACGCCATCTCAATGCATCCCTGATCTCGTGCCCAGCTCTCCGCCGCACGCAAAAGATCGGTTCCGATCCCTTGTCGGCGGGACTTCTCTGCGACGTACCAGCCTTCGACGTAGCCCACCGGACGCGATGGGTTGCATCCGTCGGCCAACGAACGCAGGCCGACTTCTATGAAACCTGTTAGTGTACCGTCGCTTGCCTGAGAGACCAGGATAACTATCGGCATTAGGCCAGCAGGCTGGCCAGCAAGAATCGGAGTGAGTTCCACCGCATGCTCGCGAGCGGAGGACTCGGGCCAAAGCGCCTCACGCATTCGCGCCAGTTGGTCACGGTCGGACGGCCGAGCGATTCTGATGGTGGAGTCTTTCACTTCTCCATCGTAGATGGAAGCGGCCAACGCTGGCTCAGACTGGCTCGTGCCGCAGACTCACATTACCGTTTACCGTGCTGAGGATGAGTTCTCTTCCGCCGTTCCCAATGCGTCCTTCGGCCTTGCGCGCTCCGAGGCTGCCACTGACGGTAAGAGGGAACTGGGTATCCAATCTTCCGTTCACGGATTGGAATCTCACGTCTGCATTGAGATTGCTGGGCATCTCCAAGCGGATGGAGCCATTAACGGTAGAGATTTTCAGTGTGCCGGTCCAATCTGCGCTGCCCATGCGGGCTTCGACAGAGCCGTTCACGGACGATGCTTCAACCCAGCTTTTAGTGGAAACGCGGATGGTGCCGTTGACAGAACTGGCGCGCACGGAACGGCTGAGATCCTCGGCTTGGACATTGCCATTAATGTTGTTTGCGGAAAAACGAAGATTCTGGGGCAAGCCGACGCTGAAGTTCACTTTGGCATCAGTGTGACCGACGGAATGCCATTTGTCTCCCGGCTCGCAGGGACCCGACGATCCACGAAGCATGCCTCCAGGATAAATGGCACAGATAGTGACTCCGCCGCTGTGGAAAACGACTTCAACCTTGATTTGGTCCGCGTCGCGCCCGATCTTTTCTGCCGTGACCTCGATGGTATCGCCGGTCGCGGGCTGGGCCTCGATGATGCCATTCACATTCTTGATTTCGACGACCTGATCGGGCTCGAGTTTGCCGGTCCAACGGAAGGTTCGTCCTTGATCTTGGGCGAACAGCGCGCAACTCAGGAGGGCGATGCTGGTCACTGCCAGCGAGAGTCTCCGAAGGGTTCGTGGGAACATAAAACCTCCTGAGGCTCAGACGGATAGCTAGCCCAGACGTAAGCGGAGAAAAAAGGGGACAAACCAGTCGGGTGCTACGAGTGAAGCCCGGCGATCCGCGATGAGAACCTTGCTTGAACATGCGGGCAGATGCTGAAGGCGAACACGTACCCTCATGGTAATGGTGAAAGATGGAGAAATCCTCCTGGGAACATTTCTCCATCTTTCTGCTGATCGCTTCCGTGATGCTTTCCCTCGCCAAAAAGAGAGCATCTATTTCGGGATGAAGGCCATCCCGTGCGGACTTACCATCCCGGTGACTACAGGAGTGATCACGCCGGTGTCCAGGCTCAACCTTCCGACCGAAGTGGGAGTGGCTGTGTAGGCTGTTCCGGAGCCAAACAGGGGCTCAGTGATGGCGTACACGGTCTCCCCGTCGCGGTCAGACACCAGAATCACCCCCTTCGACGAAGTGACAAAGATAGTGTCGTCGACCTGCGCCGGTTTCCCGCCCAAAGTCAATCCCAGGTGGAATACACTCTGATCCGTGAAACCTGCGTGGTGCAAAAAGATCAGTTCCGCATCCGCCTGGCTGTCGAGCATCAGATCTCCTACGGGATCAAAAATCATCGAGTCGGGATCCTGGAGGTTCAAAGTCACCGTCCTGCCGCTTCGAACATCGGTTGCGTTCGCATTCCCCAGCAATACCGGGGTCACGTTGACGGTCGTCCCACTGATTTCAGCCTTCACGATAGCTGGACCGGTGTTGGGATTGTTGGAGGGATTGGATGCGCTGATGAACACGTCGCCATTGCGGAAAGACATATCGTCATAGCCGCCCCCGTGAGGTGTAGGACCAAATGTGTAGGGGGTGCTTTGTGTCCCAGTCCCGGGGTCGATGATGACCAAGTTGGGATTCGCGTCCTCATTTTGCAAGGCCCAGAGCTGCTTGGTTTGAGGATTGACCCGCAGTCCGTCGTTGTGTCCGAGCACGGAGTACGTCTTTATCACATTGCCGTTCATTGCGTATTCGACGATAGTGCTGCTTTTTCCGTCGGAGCCAGTCGTCGATACATTATTCCCATAGCCGACGAAGACATGGCCACCCAACACCGCGATTGAATCCGGCTGGGTGTATACACCGGTTACGCTGGTAGCGAACACGGAAACGCTATAAGGAACGGTCGCCGTGACCTGTCCGGCCGCAGTCAGAGCCGAAAGTAGCATGCTCAATGTCGCAATAAGGCAAACCGAGTTTTTGAGTCTCATGGTTGTTTTCTCCCAAATTCTGATTACCAACGCCCAACAGGATAGGCGTGGCCAAGGCTCGGAGGGTTACAGCCACATTAAAACTGGGGTCAAAATCGGCGAGATTCGGGGAGAGTAAAGTGAAGGGTCATTCCGCCCTAGGGGAGTAGTGTCCCATTCGCTGCATAAATATCCCCAATCGCTGCTAATCATCGCTGTTTCTATGGCTTACGTTGACCCAGTATGTACCTTTTCTATACTCTAGTTGCCAAGGCCCTACAGGGGACGTGTACCCTAGAAAGTAGAAACGCAGGAACAATGCTAAGTAGAGACCTGTCCGCTCAAGACGAGAAAACATTGCTGCTATTGAAGCCACGAGGCTTTTGCGCGGGAGTAGTCCGGGCGATTGACATTGTCCGCATTGCCCTGGAAGCCTTTGGTCCGCCGATCTATGTGCGCAAAGAGATCGTCCACAACCGTTTTGTGGTGGAGGAACTGCAAGGGAAAGGCGCAATCTTTGTAGACAGCGTGGATGAGGTTCCGAATGGCGAGCGGGTAATCTACAGCGCCCACGGCGTCTCGCCAGAGGTGCGGGAAGCCAGCGAGCAACGCGGATTGCGCGTAATTGACGCAACCTGTCCCTTGGTGACGAAGGTCCATGTGGAGGCGGTAAAGTTCGCCAAAGAAGGCTATTCGCTGATCCTGATCGGTCACCGCGACCACGATGAAGTGATCGGAACACTAGGCGAGGCTCCGGTGGTGACTCAGGTAGTGGGCTCTCCAGAGCAGGTGGAGTCTCTGACCCTCGCTAATCCTGATCGCGTCGCTTACCTGACCCAGACTACTTTGAGTCTGGATGAAACCAAGGACATCATTGCCGCGTTGCGGCAGCGCTTCCCCAACATCAAGGGGCCAGCGGCGCAAGACATCTGCTATGCCACAGAAAATCGCCAGGTTGCGGTAAAGCAGGTGGCGTCGGATGCGGATCTGTTGCTGGTGGTTGGATCTGACAACAGCTCGAATTCTAACCGTTTGGTGGAAGTCGCGCGGAACCTCGGTACCGGTTCGCATCTAATCGATAGCTTTCGCAATATCCGGCCGGAATGGCTGGAGGGCGTAAAGACGATAGCCCTGACGGCTGGTGCTTCCGCTCCCGAATGCCTGGTGGAAGAAGTTGTTGAATTTCTAGGCACCAGAGGTTTCAACAACGTGAAGGAAGTGGAAGTAATGCCAGAGAACGTGCGGTTCGGTCTGCCCCCCGAGATCGTCGAGGCCATTGCCAGCGCGCCGACCGGGGCAGTCGCGGAGTAGAAACGGCGATATGGAAGAGACCTTCCCCTCCCATTCGGCTTCGGCTTTACCGCCGATGCGTTTTGGGAAAATTGATGACCTAACCAGCCGGGTCGCAGCCGCTGTTGACGGCGCGCGTAGTTGCCTATTCTCCCAGCAAGATGAAGAGGGGTATTGGTGCGGTGAGCTGGAAGCAGATAGCTCGCTGGAATCCGATTACATTGTCCTGCATACGCTGCTGGGGACAGGTAATCCAGAGCGCTTCCAAAAGGCGGCACGTTACATCCTTCAACATCAAAACGAGGACGGTGGTTGGAGCATTTATGCCGGCGGGCCGTCGAATATCAGTGTCTCCGTCAAAGCCTACTTTGGACTGAAGCTGGCCGGTTATACGGCTGATCATCCGGCTTTGGTGCACGCTCGCACGCAGATTTTGGAGATGGGCGGGGTCACCGAAGTTAATACGTTTACTAAGATATATCTCTGCTTCCTTGGTCAGTATGACTATGACGCGGTCCCTGCTATTCCGCCCGAGATCGTACTCTTTCCCAATTGGTTCTGGTTCAATATTTACGAGATTTCGTCATGGTCGCGCGCCATTCTGGTGCCGCTCTCGATCGCCTACGCCAAGAAGCCGTTCAAGAAGATTCCCGACGAAATGGGAGTGGACGAGTTATTCGTGAGCGGGCGCGACAAGTCCCGCATGCACTTGCACTGGTCGAAGAAGCTGATCTCATGGCGCAACTTTTTCCTCTCTCTGGATCGGCTGACTCACTGGTTCGAGCGCGTACATATCCGGCCACTGCGCTCCATCGCCCTGAAAAAAGCGGAGAAATGGATATTGGCTCGCTTCGAGATGAGCGACGGATTGGGGGCGATCTATCCGGCAATGATGAACGCCATTATCGCACTGCGTTGCCTGGGATATTCGGTCGACGACCCGCAATTCATTCGCGCGATGGATGAATTTGAAAAGCTGGGGATTGAGGAGAAGGACACCTTCCGCATGCAACCCTGCACCTCGCCGGTTTGGGACGCTGCATACGCGCTTTTTGCTCTGGGGCACAGTGGCGTGCCGGCGAACGATTCCCGCCTGGTCAAGTGCGCCGACTGGATCTTGCAGAAGCAGGTCCGGAACGTGGGCGATTGGAAGGTGAAGAATCCCAAGGGGCAGCCAGGAGGGTGGTATTTCGAATTCAACAACGAGTTTTATCCCGACGTGGACGACAGTGCGATGGTTTGCCTGGCACTGAGCCAGGTGGAGCATCCCAACGGACGCTATCAGCGCGAATCGGTGCAGCGCGCGATTGACTGGATTTTCTCCATGCAGTGCCGCAATGGCGGATGGGCTTCGTTCGACAAAGACAACGACCGCATGGTGTTCCAGTACATTCCCTTCGCCGACCACAACGCCATGCTCGATCCGGCGACTGTGGACATCACTGGCCGCATTCTGGAGATGCTAGCGACCTACGGTTATGACAGGAATCATCCTGCAGTAAAGAAAGCGATAGAGTTTATCCGCGGTGAGCAGGAACCGGATGGCTCCTGGTTTGGGCGCTGGGGCGTGAATTATATCTACGGCACCATGCTGGTGCTGCGCGGCCTGGAAGCGATGGGGGTGGACCATCACGAGCCGTACGTGCAGCAAGCCGCGGAATGGCTCCGTATGATGCAGAACCCGGATGGCGGTTGGGGGGAAACCTGCGGATCGTACGACGATCCCAACACCAGGGGAGTTGGTCCGAGTACCCCGTCCCAAACGGCTTGGGCGGTGATGGGCCTTCTGGCGGCGAACGACACGCGAAGTGACTGCGTGGTCCGTGGCATCGCGTACCTGCTACGCTCTCAGAAAAAAGACGGATCGTGGGACGAGCCTTACTTCACTGGCACCGGTTTCCCACGGGTGTTCTATCTGAAGTATCACATGTACCGCCAATATTTCCCGCTGATCGCGCTAACTACCTACAAGAAAGTCATGGCGGAGAAAACCGGCGATTAGCATTGCATGCTAGCTTTTGTTACCGGCGCGACCGGATTTGTGGGCAGCCATGTTGCCCGCGTGCTCGCCGAGCAGGGGGCTGATTTGCGGCTGCTGCTCCGCTCGAGCAGCGATCCGAAAAACATTGAGGGGCTGAAAGCGGATCGGGTGGTCGGGGACTTATGTGATCCCGCATCGCTGGAGAAGGGCATGGCGGGATGCGATGTTGTCTTTCACGTTGCTGCCGACTATCGGCTCTGGGTGCGCGATCCCAAGCAGATGTACCGCGCCAATGTCGAGGGCACCAGGGCCGTCCTTGAGGCCGCCCTCAAGAATGGCATGCGACGTGTGATTTATACCTCCAGCGTGGCGACCATGGGCTTCACCTCTAACGGTCACCCTGCGGATGAAAGTTCGCCTGTGTCGCTGGAGAACATGATCGGCCCTTACAAGCGATCCAAGTTTCTGGCTGAAAAGGTAGCGATAGAAGCGGCACAAAGCGGGATGAATGTGGTAGTGGTTAATCCCAGCACGCCGGTCGGCGAGCGGGACATTAAGCCGACGCCGACAGGGCGGATCGTCGTCGACTTTCTGAAGAAGAAGTTTCCTGCCTACGTAGACACCGGCTTGAACCTGGTGGATGTAACCGAGTGCGCTCGTGGTCATTTGGCAGCGCTAGAGAAGGGAAGAAGCGGCGAGCGCTACATTCTAGGCGGAGAGAACCTGACGCTGAAGCAGATTCTCGACAAGCTGGCCGCGATCACTGGACTGCCGTCACCTAAAGTCAGGGTTCCGTATGTGGCTGCGCTAGCTACCGGCGTCGTGGATGAGATATTCACCGGCCACATCCTGAAGCGAGAACCGCGTGCCACAATCGACGCCGTACGAATGGGCAGAAAGAAGATGTTTGTTTCTTCGGACAAAGCTGCACACGAGCTGGGATGGAAAACGGTTTCGGTGGATAACGCGCTGCGGCGCGCGGTTGAGTGGTTCAGCGCGAATGGGTATGTGTGATCGTTGCCGACTCGAGAGAGGATAGCGCGCTGTCAGTTTCAGACAAAGTCGCAATCGTTGCCGCGTTAGAGCGCGAAGTGCGTCCGCTGATTAGAGACTGGGATTCTTGCGAACGGCAGCATGAGGGCCGCAGGTTCACGTTTTTTGAAAATGAGTGGGCAGTCCTGGTTTGTGGCGGGATCGGGGCGGAGGCGGCGCGCCGGGCTGCGGCAGCGGTGATCGCGATCTACCATCCGTCGCTGGTGATCTCCACAGGCTTCGCTGGCGCGCTGGATTCCGCTTTATTAGTTGGCAATATCTTGAGCCCGCGCTGGGTTATCGATGCCGGCGATGGCAGCCGAACTGACACCGGACTGGGAGTTGGCACGCTGCTCAGCATTGACTCGGTCGCTGGCCCAGGGCAAAAAGCAAAGGTCGCCAAGGCCTTCGGAGCGCAGGCGGTAGATATGGAGGCGTCCGCCGTTGCACGCGCGGCACAGGCGCGCGGAGTGCGATTCGCCGCGATTAAAGCGATTTCGGATGAATGCGACTTCGTCATACCGCCGATGACACCGTTTGTTGGCCAAGACGGAAGCTTTCTTACTGGCAGGTTTGTTTTTTTTACGCTCATCCGTCCGTGGCTGTGGCCGAAATTGTTTCGCCTAGCGAGGAACACTTCTCGAGCCGCAAACGCGCTTTCCAGCGCGCTGGAGCATTGCAGTCGATTGGCCAGCAAGGGCGCAACTGTAGGTTTGGATCCGGTGGCCGCTCAACAACGATGATCATTGAGATCTGATGCTAATACCTATTGGCTGTCATTCCGAGCAAAGCGAGGAATCTGGGTTCTTATGGATGGCAAGAAACCTGGATCCCTCGCTTCGCTTGAGATAACGAAATGAAGTTTCCCACACGGCTGGAAGGCATGATAGTGAGGATTTGTATTCTTACTGCAGTGACGGCCCTCAGCGGCCAGGCAGTGGCGCAGGCCGTGCCCGGTCCCCAGTACGTCGAAAGTTTTCGCAAGGGCCCGGTTCGCGTGGCCGAGCGCAGCATTGTGGCAAATTTGAGCATAGACAGTCCGAGTTTTGAATTGAAGATCAAAGATTCCGACGGGACCGACCGCTACCAGTTTTCGTTGGTTCCCGAAAGGGTGGGCGAGGGAGACGACCGGATCATTGCATGGCGTGTGCTGCTAATCGACCTGCAGCGAAAATATCTGGGGAATCTGTTGGTAGCGACCAAGCCACCGGGGTTGCTCTCTGACGGTCCTCGGGATCGGGCCTGGTGGCTGGATCCCAATCCCTATGCGGTGGTTCCGCTGCGTACTGAACGTGTCTTTAAGGTGGAGGACTTTTACTGCATGGTCGCGGTCGCGGACTATCATTTGACCGTCCCGGGGCGACTGCTACTGGACTCCATGAGAGTGGAAGCGCGGTTTACTGAGAACAATCCTCTGATCGGATCAAATGGGGCGAAACAAAATTGATGATGGTGACTGCGAAACAACTCAGCATCGAAGAAAAGCGGCTAGCTGTCCCAGCCACCATGCTCGCCGCCGTGTACCGCGGGGTAGATGACGTTCGTATGGAGACCGTGCCCGTTCCCCGCATCGGTGCCGGCGAGTTGCTGGTCCGTGTGCACACTTGCGGCATTTGCGGAACAGACTTAAAGAAAATTGCCACGGGATCTCACTCCGCGCCGCGAATCTTCGGTCATGAAACTTCGGGCGTGGTGGCTGCGGTTGGCGACGGCGAACAAAACTTTAGGCCGGGTGACCGTGTGCTGGTCTTCCATCACATTCCGTGCGGCGAGTGCTATTGCTGCCGCCAAAAAACTTTTGCCCAGTGCGAAACGTATAAAAAAGTGGGCTGTACGGCTGGCTTCGAGCCCTCGGGGGGCGGCTTTGCGGAGTATGTCCGTGTGATGGAGTGGATTGTGCGAGGCGGAACCGTGCGCATTCCCGACGAGGTTTCATTCGAGGAGGCCTGTTTTGTTGAGCCAGTCAACACCTGCATGAAGGGGATCGAAAGGCTGCGGATACAGCTGGGCGAGACAGTTCTGGTGATCGGTCAAGGTCCGATTGGTATTCTGTTGAGCGTATTGGCTAAACGAGCAGGGGCCACGGTAATTACTTCCGATTTGTATCCGCAGAGGCTTACAATATCCACAGGCTTTGGATTAAAGAACACTATCGATGCTTCGCGCGCTGACGTTATCAAGGCAGTGCGTGAACACACGGAAGGTCGGGGGGCCGACGCGGCTATTCTTGCGGTTGGGGGTAACGCCCTGATCCAGAAAGCGATCGATTGGGTACGGCCCGGAGGCCGGGTGTTGCTGTTTGCACAGACCGTGCGCGGCGAAGTCACGGTCGATCCAGCTGCGATCTGCATGGACGAGAAAACATTATTGGGATCCTACAGCGCTTCCGTCGAGCTACAAGCGGAATCGGTGCGGTTTGTGATGAGTCGTGAAATGGATCTGGAGCGTCTCATCAGCCACCGCTTCTCGTTAGCTGACAGCGTGGAAGCCTTGAACCTGGCTGCCCATCCTCAGCCCGATTCCATGAAAGTTGTGATTCAACCGGGCAGCTTGTGGGAAGGAAGTACTGAGTGAACGGAAAGATGACGGCGGCAGTCCTCTATGGCAAAGAGGACGTAAAAATTGAACGAGTGCCGATTCCGCGAGTAGGGCACGGAGAAGTGCTCGTGAAGGTGCAGGTTGCATTGACCTGCGGCACCGATCTGAAGGTTTATCAGCGCGGCTATCATGCCCGCATGATCGTTCCTCCAGCGTTGTTTGGCCACGAGTTGGCGGGAGTAATCGAAGAAGTTGGATCCAGTGTACGTGGCTTCAAGAAGGGGATGCGCGTGGTGGCGTTGAACTCCGCTCCCTGCCAGATGTGTTTTTATTGCTCCAAGCATCAGGAGAACCTTTGCGAAGACCTGCTGTTCAATAACGGCGCCTATGCGGAGTACATACGAATTCCGCGACGGATCGTAGAGACCAACATGTTGGCGGTGCCGCCAGACGTGAGCTACGAGGAAGCGGCCATGGTCGAACCGCTGGCTTGCGTGCTTCGCGGCTTGCATGAGACCCGCGTGGAGATCGGCGATACGGTCACCGTCATCGGCGGCGGACCCATTGGACTGATGTTTGTACAAGTTGCCAAAGCCATTGGATGCAACGTGATCTCTGTGGTCAAGCGCGACTCGCAGGTCGCAGCAGCCAAGCGCATGGGCGCGCACGAGGTGGTGCAGATCTCGCAGGTGAAAGATCCGGTCGAAGCGGTACGGATGCTTTCGCCGGACAAGCGCGGCGGGGATGTGGTGATCGAAGCTGTGGGCAGGCCGGAAGCCTGGGAGTGGGCGATCGACATGGTGCGCAAAGGTGGCACTGTTAACTTCTTCGGCGGATGCGCCAGTGGGACCAAGGTGCAGCTTGATACGAACCGGCTGCATTATTCGGAAGTTACCTTGAAGGCGACTTTCCACCATACGCCAGAGACGGTGCGCAGGGCCTTTGGTCTGATCGCCGAAAAGAAAATTCGTTCGACCGACTACATCACCGGTGAAGCGCCGCTTTCGCGATTGCAGCAGGTCCTCCGCCACATGCTGAACCGCAATGGCGATATTAAAACAGCCATTATTCCCGGACACTGAGGCGGACTTGGAACGTTCTGCGATCTGTCCGGATGAAAAAATCCATGTCATCGATTGTCAACAACGGTTCCAGTTCTCCGATAGATTCCACATTGATAGGATGGAGCCGCCTTCCCCCGGGGTACGCGATTCCGGAACGGCCACCGTCGCTGGTTGAGGCCCAGGAATATTGCCGGCGTCTGGCCCGCACCCACTACGAAAATTTCTCAGTCGCCACCTGGTTCTTGCCGCAGCGTCTGCGCCAGCATTTCTGTAATGTCTACGCCTACTGCCGGATCTCGGATGATCTCGGCGACGAAGTGGGCGATCCGAACGCGTCGTTGCACTTGCTGGATCAATGGCAAGAGGAACTCGATGGTTGTTATGCCGGGAGTCCGCTGCATCCCGTATTTGTTGCGCTAGCGGAGACAGTTCGCAAGTTTGATATTCCCAAGCAACCATTCGCAGACCTGCTCAAGGCGTTTCGTCAGGACCAAATCGTCACTCGCTATCCAACTTTTGAAGATCTGCTGGGCTACTGCTGTTACTCGGCGAATCCGGTCGGCCATCTCGTGCTCTACCTGTGCAGCTACCGTGACGC
Organism: uncultured Acidobacteriota bacterium; assembly: GCA_963696025.1. GTDB lineage: Bacteria > Acidobacteriota > Terriglobia > Terriglobales > Acidobacteriaceae > JABCYV01. Next base: position 423,154 of record CAVOII010000004.1, on the reverse strand, counting down.
AGAACGACAAGCTCTCTCCAATTTCACTTGCACCGCGCTACAACTGGCGAACTTCTGGCAAGACGTAAGCGTGGATTGGAATAAAGGCAGGATTTATCTTCCTCTTGAGGACCTGCAGCGCTATGACATCAGCGAAGATGATCTTGCATCGGCGCGGAACACAACCGCTTTCTGCGAGATGATGCGCTTCCAGGTACAGCGAGCACGAGAATGGTTCCGGCAGGGCTCGCCTTTGATTGGACAGGTAAAGCGCGACCTGGCCATCGACATCGAGTTGTTCAGCCGGGGTGGTCAGGAGATTTTGAACGCAATCGAGCGGCAAAGATATGCCGTACTCGGACGAAGACCCTCCATTTCAAAGTCTCGCAAACTGGCGCTAGTGGCTCGAGCCGCGCTGGGAAAGCTGCTATGAGCGCGGCCGTGCAGCAGGCTCCCGCACCGTTTGCTCCGACCCAGTCGCAATTGGCGGTGGCTTATTCCGTATGCCGTAGCATTACGCGGACGGCTGCCAAGAATTTCTACTACGCTTTTCTCGTGCTACCACGACCGAAACGTCAGGCGCTATGCGCGGTGTATGCCTTCATGCGGCGCTGTGACGACATTGCCGACGACCCCAGCCTGCCATCGCGTGAGCGACTCCAAAAATTGAAGACCTGGCTTGACGCTTTCCATCGGATGCAGTCCGGGCAAGCCACAGATGACCCCGTGTTATTGGCCTTGGGCGATGCCCAACAACGCTACAAAATTCCCGGAGACCTCCTGGATCAGTTGGCCTATGGAACCGCGACGGATCTTCAGGAAGACCCTAGCCGCTCGGGGAACGTGTCCGCAGTAAATGAACTCCATGCTCTCTACCGCACTTTCGACGACCTTCAGGTTTATTGCTATCAGGTTGCTTCGGTGGTGGGTTTGGTCTGCATCCGTGTATTCGGCTATCACGATCCAGCCGCAGAGCCTTTGGCTGAGAATTGCGGACTGGCCTTCCAACTCACCAACATCATTCGCGATGTGAAGGAAGACGCAGCGATGGGCCGCGTATATCTTCCTGAGGATGACCTGGTCAGATTCGAGGTTCCGCCCTCTGCGTTGCTCGGTGCTACGGAGCCGACCCGGCTGCGCTGGCTCCTGGCGGCTGAGGCTGAGCGCGCGCGAGAATACTATCGTTCTGGCGATCAACTGATTCCCCTGGTTAACGAAGACAGCCAGCCTGCGCTTTGGGTTCTGATAACGATTTATCGGCGGTTGCTGGAAAAGATTGGCAGCCGCCAATACGACGTATTCAGCCAGAAGGTCACTCTCACGGTGCGCGAAAAACTCATGATCCTGGGAAAGGGCTTCCTGAAGCGCCTGGCCTGATGACGGAGCGCTGGACACAATCTCCCAGGGTGGGCGTAGTGGGCGGTGGTTTGGCGGGACTGGCCGCCGGTTGTGCACTAGCCGACAGCGGATTCCGTGTAACGCTCTTCGAGCGTCGTCCATTTCTGGGCGGACGCGCATCATCCTATCAGCTGCCGGCGACGGGTGAGGTTGTGGACAACTGCCAGCATGTACTGCTCGGCTGCTGCACCAACCTGATCGAGTTTTATCGGCGGATCGGCGTACAAGACAAGATTCGCTGGTACGATCGGCTGACGTTTCTAGAGCCTGGCGGGCGCGCGTCGGTAATCGAACCTTCGTCTCTGCCCGCGCCCCTTCACACAGCGCCGGCTTTCTTGCGAGCCGCATGCCTGAATCTTACGGACAAGCTGGCCATCGCTTCTGCCATGGCTGCCCTTGCTCCCATGATGCCACGCGACAACGGCGAATCGTTCCTCAGGTGGCTGCGCCGTCATGGACAGACGCAGCGGGCCATTGAACGCTTCTGGCGAACTGTGCTGATCAGCGCTCTGAATGAGGATATTGATCGCGTGGCAGTTCCATACGCGGCGCAGGTCATACGCGAGTCTTTTCTAAAATCATCTCCCGCCGGGCGTATGGGCGTACCGACGGTGCCATTGACTGAGTTGTACGGCGTGGCTGCGGACTATATCAACGCTCGAGGCGGGGAAGTGCGACTTCGTTCCAGTGTGGACTCATTTCGCGCCGAGTTCGCCGGCGTAACGCTGTCAGTGGCGGGTGGGGAAGAGAGCTTTGATTTCGTCGCCTTCGCTGTTCCTTTCGATGTGTTGTCACGGATGCTGCCTCAAACCTCGGCGGCGGAACCACTGCGGCAGACCCTGGGCCGATTCGAGACTTCACCGATTACGGGCATTCACCTATGGTTCGATCGTCAGATTACCGACCTCGATCACGCCGTATTGCTCGATCGCACTATTCAATGGATGTTCCACAAATCGAAGCTGCTCGCAGCTCCATCCTCTGGCCAGAACAATGGTCGGCCAGGATGCTCGTCAGATAGCCGGCGGAACGCCGGCGCTACGGCAAGCAATAGCTACGTGGAAGTTGTGGTCAGCGCTTCGAAGACTCTGGTGGAGAAGTCACGAGCGGAGATCGTGGAGATGGCGTTGGCCGAACTGCGTGAGTTTTTTCCCAGCGCGCGATCCGCGAACCTCGTGAAGTCCACAGTGATCAAGGAAGTCCATGCGACCTATTCGCCTCGACCTGGGGTGGAGTCTTTTCGCCCTCGGCCGGAGACCGTCTGGCCGCGCGTCTTCCTCGCGGGCGACTGGACAGCCACCGGCTGGCCCGCCACCATGGAAGGCGCGGTGCGCAGCGGTTGCATGGCCGCCCAATGTGTCGCCAGGGTCGCTGGCTTGCGCGATGCCGCGTTTCTCGTCGCGGATCTGCCAGCGGCTGGGTTCATGCGACTATTCGGATAAGGGTCCCGCTCCCTCGACTAGATGTGTTTGACGAATTGCGCTATTTTCTTCCCCGCATCCTCGGTGTAGTGTACCGTCACCTTCTCGCCTTCTTTTGCGGTGTATTCAGTGCCTTTTACGACCCCATGCTCTGTATCCACGCTGGCGTCTTTGGCGACGTGATAGGTGCCTTCGGCTCCGTCCGCCGTTTTGACGGTAATCGTGTGTGCGGCCTTGTCCACGTGGGTGACGGTCCCCTTGCTGACTTTGACCGTGTCTTTACCCAGGTCCTGCACACCAACGGCGACTTTCTTTGCGCCCACACCGGTGTAGTGCACGATTACATGGCTACCTTCTTTTCCAGCGAAATAGGTGTCGACCGCACCTGTCTTGACACCTTCGCCGGCGTGGACAAGTGTTTTTCCTGTGAACTTCAGCGTCTCTTCCGTGCCTTCTTCGGTTTTTACGGCGATGGTCTTCGCCCCTGAGTCAATCCTGGTAACAGTTCCCGACAGAGCGTGCGTCACGTCTTCTGCCGCTCGCAGCTGCGCCATGCCGAAGACTATAACCACTACCAGTATGCGCGATACAGTTCTTGAATCCATTTAGAACATTCCTCTCTTGAACTTTGGGTGCTGAGTTGGAGGTACAGCATAGCGGAATTGCCCGATGAGCGCCAATCCGAGAATCAGAGTGGGCTCAAGCCGCGAGCAGCGCCACGCCGCCAGCCACAAGCAGAGCAGCTATCCAACGTCGACGGTCCACACGCTCGTGCAGAAAAATCTTGGCTGCCAGCGCATTGGCCACGAAAGTCAGGGCTGCAGCCGCTGGACCCACCAAGCTGACATCGGCCCAGGAAAGGCCGACGAGAAGGCTGTAGAACGCCACGGTCATAGCCACGACACCCATCAGGAAGCTGGGGGTGCGCAGAATCCGTCCCACGACAGTCAGTGCGCCCCGCCGCCGCCGGAGTTCGCCTACGTCCCCGACCTGCTTCATGGCACGGGAGAGCAGCACATCGCCTGTGGTCGAAGCCAGCACGATGGACGCGATTGCAACCCAGGCATGGGCCTGGCTCATGGCTTACTCCGGGTAGAAATGGATTCCACAACGTAGCCGTCCGACTCACTCGGCGGGCGCTTGTGCGTCAACTCCGGACCCCTGGTTACAAATCCGACGCCGGCGGAGATCAACAGAATGCCCAGCCAGCGCGTGGTAGTGACATCCTCGTGCAACAGACACTTGGCAATTAACGCCAGCAATACGTAGCCGAGCGAGGTCGCAGGGAGGACGTAGGTGAGGTCTGCCCAGGAAAGGGCAGTCATGTACGCGGCAAAAAATCCCAGCAAAAAAATTATCCCCAAGGCGACCCAGGGATTCAGGATTGCGAGAATTACCTCAGACAAATGTTGCGGCGAAACACTGCCTAACTCCTTCATGCCGCGGGAAAGCAGCGAATCACCTACCGCCGCAAATACAGTGACAGCGGCCAGCACCAGATACTTGCGAAGGGTCACACCTATCTGTTCCTAAGCCTTCGCCGGCTCTACCGTAGCGGCGGACGAGTCCTTGTCCCGTTTGTCCTTGACCCACTTGTGGCGCATGGCACGGACTTTGAGGAAGGTCTTGGCCTCTTTGTAGAGACGCTTGCGATCGTCGCTATGGAACGCTGCCTTTTTCAGAATGCGGAAGACAGCTTTGGGGCGGAAGTAGTATTCGTCATAGAAACGGTGCACGGCGTCCAGAATCTCTTCCGCCGGCAAACCGGGATACTGGATGTGCGCCAGTTGATGACCGCCCTCATCCACCATTTTGGTGTCGGCCACCATAAATCCGTTCTTCACCGCGTAGTCGTAGAGCTCAGTACCAGGGTAAGCATGCGCCACCGAAACCTGAATGGTTTCAACGTCCAATTCTTTCGCGAAAGCGATGGTGTTGTTTATGGTTTGGCGAGTCTCACCCGGCAATCCCATGATGAAGTCACCATGAATCACCAAGCCCAGCTTATGACAGTCCTTGGTGAACTGGCGGGCGCGCTCAATGGTGGCGCCTTTCTTGATGTTCTTCAAGATTTGTTGGTCGCCTGACTCATAGCCCACAATCAAAAGGCGGCAACCAGCTTCCTTCATGGCCTTCAGGGTTTCGAAATCAGTGGTGACTCGCGAGGTGCAAGACCAGGTAAGCTTCAGCGGCTTCAGTTTGGCGCAGAGCTCGACAGTTCGCGCCTTCTGAATGTTGAAGGTGTCGTCGTCGAAGAAGAATTCCCGGACATAGGGCCAGTAGTCTTTGGCCTTAGCCATTTCTCGTGCAACATCATCGGTCGAGCGCTTGCGCCACGCGTGTCCGCTGGTGGTCTGCGGCCAGAGGCAGAAGGTACACTGTGCCGGGCAGCCGCGGGTCGTATATAACGAAACGTACGGATAGAGCAGGAAGGGTACATTATAGCGCCGGGGATCCAAGTCACGACGGTAGACGTCGGTTACGTGTGGCAGGGAATCCAAATCTTCGATCTGCGGTCGGTCGGGGTTGTGCACCGCCTTACCGTCCCTAAGGTACGAGATGCCAAGAACCTGATCCAAAGGTTTGCCCTGCGCAAACTCCACCACGGAATGATCGAATTCTTTGCGGCAGATAAAGTCGATGGCCTGGCCGTCCCTCAGCGTTCGTTCAGGGAGAACAGTGACGTGCGGTCCCACAAAGGCGATCTTAATCTTGGGGTTGGCGTCCTTGATCTTTTGTGCAAGCTGGATGTCTCCGGGAAAGCCGGGAGTGCTGGTATAGAGCACCAGAAACTCGTAATCCTGGGCGATCTTGATAGTCTCTTCGGCTGAGACGTAATGGGGAGGGGCGTCCAGCAAGCGCGCGCCCTCAAGCATTCCGGCGGGATAGGCGAGCCAAACCGGATACCAGTAAGACTCGATTTCGCGAGTGGCCGGCCAACGGGACCCTGCCCCTCCGTCGAAGTTCTCAAACGAAGGCGGATTCAGAAACAATGTTTTTAAAGGCATAAGAGTGAATAACTTATACTAACATTTCTGGACGCATTTTTGTGCTGACGCAGGGTACATTTCAGGTACGTCCTGGGGCCGGAGAATCCTATGGCAGGCAGGATTTGTCCCACCCTAACCCTACAGACTAGTTGCTATTTATCCGTGAGGACAATAAGTTTGCGGCGAATGGCCGATTTGAAGGGGTGAAGGGGGAGCGATACCCATCAGCTGTGTCGCTTAACGGGTTCGAGCACATAGCAAGCCGTCACTAGTCTTGGTTCACTTGCTGGAGAGCGCCCAGCTCTCAAGATCGCCTCGCATGCGGAGGAGTTCCACCTCCCCCCGTTGGAATTCGAAGTCTGCGTTTATGCGTTCCAAACTCCGTTCGCCAGCGTCGATGACTGCGTTCTGCACCTCGCCCTGGGCGGCGGTTTGAGCTTCTACCCGGGCATGAGCGGCGTCCAGCGCATTTTCCGCCAACTTGTAGCGAAGGTCGGCGACGTGGCGAGCAGCCAGCAACTGCTCTACGTTGTGTTGAAGCTTCAGCGTGTCCAATGCCGCTTTGTCTTTAGCTTGCTCCACCTCTTTGCGAGCACGAAGGGCTTCAGCGTCGGCGGCCGCGGCACGTGCGCTTTGCGACCGGTCGAGAAATGGCAGCCGCAAGACGAGCCCAAAGGTGACATTATGCGGTTGGAAGGAGTGGGGAACGAAGAACTGTTCAAAGTTTGTAAGGGACGTATTTATCAAACCATATTGCGCCGCGAAGTCGGCAGTTGGATACATTGCTCGGTGCTCACCCTGAGCCCGAAGTTGTTTGGCGACTGCTGATTGCTCAGCTGATGCGACGGCAGGATTGGATTGGACCGCTCGCGAGACCTCTTCTTTGGGGGATATGTCTTCCTTCAAAACAGGGATCGAATCCCCCACAGTCCTGATTGCATTGGCAGGAACGCCCGTTAGCTGCGACAAACGGGTACGTAGGATGTCGACGGCACCTTCTGCCTCCGCAATATGCATTCGTACCTGCGCTTCGACCAGCTCAGCCTTGGTGCGTTCGATCGCCTTGTCGATACCCTCTTTCACGCGCTCACCTACGGCGTACTCGACACTTTCCGCCACATCAAGTTCAGAGCGGAGAATTGGGATTCTGGATTCCCACCTGTTCAACTCGATGTAGGTCAACGCCGTGTCCATAGTGACCTGAGCCCGCTGGTCGCTGCCTTGGGATTTGCTCGCGCCCCACTCTGCCTTTGCCGCTTTATTGAAATCACGCTGCGCAAAATTCCAGACTGACGACTGGGTGGTCACATTGAAAAGAGTTGGCGCAGACCCTTCGAGACTGAGCGGAAATCCATATGCATAGCCCACGTCAGAGCCGATAGCGAGCTTTGGAATATATGAATTGCGTGCCTCTAAGTAGGTCTGATAAGCACGCATCTCGTCAGCATGGCTCAGAGCCATTTGGCTACTATGGGCTAAGGCAAGCTCTACCGCACTCCGGAAAGGAAGGGGTTCTTGCCCAAACGCTGCCCTCGTTACCGCAAGCAGTGCAATCAACACGACACAAACGTGGTAGCCAGGATTGAGCCTCATGGATTCTCTCCCTCAAATGTCTTGCGACATGGCCGAGTATAGCAACCAGTCTTGGTCGGTGCGTTCTGCCTTCTTCACTTTTAGAACGAACTTTATGGAGTAGGAAGCGTGGTTATAAGTGAGCGCAGACGACGGTCAGCGATTCAGCCGGTTCAGGGCATCCTGGGCACGAGAGAATTCTTTAGCCAAAGCAAGCGCTGCGCGATACTCTTCGGCCGCGGCTCGTTGATCCCCTTGTTTCTCCAAGACGGTTCCTAATAGATAGTGGGCTTTGAAAGCGGGGGCTTCTTCCACTGTGGAACTGGATGCAAGGTAACGACGCAATAATTCCGTCGCCAGCGGCAAATTACGTCCGCTACGGATCAGGACATCGCCAGACTCCATGAGAACTTCTGGCCGGCTCATGGGCGCAGAGGAAGCATGACGGATGGCGTCTTCCATTTCATCCCAACGCTGTCCATGGCGGTAAAAAAGCGCCAGATTAAACCATGCGAGGGCGCTGCCGTTGCTGGCTTCAACCGCACCCCGGTATTCTCTCTCTGCGGAGGCGGAATCCTTTCTCTTTTCGGCGAGCCGGCCTCTTACCCAGTGCGCTTTGGCGGGATCGAGCTTGGAGAGAGTCTCGGCTTCGGCGCGGGCTTTGTCTTGACCACCGCCTACGATTCCCGGGGCTTCCAAGTAGAATTCAGCCAGATCGGTGCGCGCATCCACGTTGTCAGGATCGAGTTGTACCGCCTGTTCAAATTGGGCACGAACCTTCTTGGCGAGTCCGGCAGCAGAAAGAAAACCGGAGGCATCAGCCTTCTCTCCATAAACTCTTCCCAGCCATAAGTGGTAGTGGCTGTTGTTGGGCTCCAAAGAAACCGCCTGTTCGCAGGCGGAGACAGCGCGATTCCAATCACCGAGTGAGAAATAGGCACGGCAGAGTAAGTTGTGCGCCGCGGCGTCGTTGGGGGTAGCGCCGATTCGTCCGCGCAATGTGGTGATAGCGTCATCGATGCGGCCGGCCGCGAGCAAAGCAGGGGCCGAATCGTCAGTGGCGGCTGCGGACGCGCCAACGGCAAGCAATAATAAAAGTATGATTTCTACAGACCGGTGCATTCGCTAATGAACCACCTTCACCGGCAGACCGCTGTGCAACGGCTTGGAATTGAGTGAGGCAAGCGCCACCTCGGAGTTTTCCGAGATTCCGCTGGTCACCTCAACCAAAGTCAGATTGGAAACTGAGGTCTGAACGTCACGCCGCTGCAATTCGTTGTTCACGATCTCATACACGTACGCTTTGCTGTCGTCCTGGCGGACAGCTTCTCGAGGAACAGTCAACGCACCTTGGTGTTCTGCGGTGACGATGGTGATGCCGACATTTATGTTGGGTAAGAGTTTGAAATCGTGGTTGTCTACCACACAGGTTGTCTCTCCCACGTTGCGCGTCCCACGTAGTTTGACGACCGTAGGAATGGTATTCACTGATCCATTCCAAATTCGACCCGGAATTGCGTCCCAGGTGACCTCGATCTTCTGTCCGGGCGTCAAACGCCCAACGTCCGGTTCATCTACAAAGGCGCGCACGAGTACCTTGGAGAGATCGGCCTCCTGCAATACCAGATCCCCTGGATTGACGTACGCCCCCTGGTGGAGAGGAAGCGAGAAAACCACGCCGTCGAAGGGAGCGTGAATATTGAGCTGGCTGAGGATGTCTTCTGCGGCCGCGTGCGCGCTTTGGGCCTCGGCCTTCTGGGCCTGTACCCGCGCAACCTCCGGTTGGGAATAACGGTCTTTCTGTTTCTGTTGCAGCAAGTTAAGATCAGCATTAGCGCGCGCCAATTGGTTCTGGGCGTCCTTCACCTCGCCAGGCGAGGCCGCGCCCTGCTGTTGCAAACGCTGCAGAGCGTTCAGGTTACGTTGTGCAGTATCGCGAGCGCCTTGGGCTTTTACCAATTGCGATTCTACGGTAAGCACTTCTTCCCGATTGCCGCCGCTCTGAATGGCGCTGAGATCGGCATTGGCGGCACTCATTTGAGAGAGCGCTCGTGCCGCCTGACTGCGGGCCTCGGCATCGTCCAACAGCACCAGGAGTTGGCCCTTTTTTACGTGGTCGCCCTCTTTGACCAGCAATCGCTTCACCGTGGTTCCGACCGGGGCGTGGGCCTCAAAACTCTGGATGGGCTCGACCTTTCCGTTAGTGGAAACTACACTGCGAATGGTGTCGCGTTTCGCCTGGGCAGCGCGGACCGGTACGGCGTCATCACGCGACATGAATGAGGCGAGCAGCACTACGCCGACTACAATTCCCACCGCCCAAATGAGCCATTGACGACGGGCAAAAAAGCCGTTGTTTTTGTTGGTGACTGCCACTTTGTTCGCTAAACGCAATAATGTATCATCCGACGCCTTCGCGGGCTTGTGGGACTATTTAATCCCTTAGATGCGCGAATGCAAGCCAAGAACCGCAAATCCTTGATAGTTGGGGATGTTCCATCGGGCTGGTTACAATAAATCATGCCCAAGCGCCGGCGCTACCCACCGAAACATGCCAAGGCTGGCCTCGATGCCAAATTTCCTGAGATCGAAACTTGGCCCAATCAATTTCCGGGATACGAAATCGTCGTGGACGATCCGGAGTTCACGTCAGTTTGCCCTAAGAGCGGGCTGCCGGATTTTGGGTCGCTCAGCATCCGCTATGTGCCGGATGGCCGCTGCCTGGAACTGAAATCGCTGAAAGAATATCTGCAGTCTTATCGCAACCTTGGCATCTTCCAGGAAAACATCGTGAACCGCGTGCTGGAAGACGTGGTGCGTTGGGCTCGCCCGGTGTGGGCGGAGGTCAAGGGCGAGTTTCGCCCGCGCGGCGGGATCTCGACCGTAGTGGTGGCAAAGTGGCCGAGGCCAAAAGGAAAAGAGATGCGCTAAGAGATTCCCGCAGAGTCCCGCCGGGCACATTAACTGGGAGGCAATGTCCCCGCGACATATTGGTCCCTACGAGACTAAGTCGCCTCGGCGATCTTCAACGGTTCAATAAGTTCGAGTTCATCGGCCCGCTCTGCTTTCACTCGGCTTACATCATAAGCATCCTGCAAGTTCAACCAGAACTGCTCTGTGGTCCCAAAGAATCGCGACAACCGAACCGCAGTGTCTGCAGTGACGCCGCGCCTTTCCAGAACGATGTCGTTGATGCGAGGCGGCGGAACCCGGAGACGCTTCGCCAATTTGTATGCCGATATTCCCAGGGGTTTCAGAAACTCCTCCCGCAAGATCTCCCCAGGATGAATTCTCCAGTTTGGCGTACCTTTTCTAACAATGCCCATATTTCCTTTTTCCTTGCCTCGCCGCCTCAATGGTAATCCGTGACCTCTACCTCGTGAGCGTCATGACCACGCCAACTGAAGCAAATCCGATATTGGTCGTTGATGCGGATGCTGTACTGTCCCTGCCGATCACCGCGTAGTTTTTCCAGTCGGTTCCCTGGTGGTTGTTTCAAATCATCCAGTGTTACGGCCGAATCGAGCATGACTAATTTGCGTTTCGTAACGTTGGCCGGCGGAGAGCCTCTCGTCTTGCCTGTCCGCCAAATCGCCTCGGTTGCCCGATCGGCAAAGCTCTTGATCACGCGATCTTATAATAACGGGCATCGTTAATAACGTCAACCATTATGACCCTGGTGACTGGATTGACGTGACGCAGGATCGAGAGCCGGTGGCTGCCATGCTATATTCCTCGCCAGGTGACCCAGACCAAGCTCTATCCTCGCGCTGCGCTGGCCCTGCTAACTGCGCTGAATCTTTTCAACTACATCGACCGCTCGGTGTTGTTCGCTGTCCAGGATCTCGTCAAAGCAGAGTTCCATCGCAGCGACGCAGCTTTCGGTTTGCTGACCAGCGTCTTTTTCATCTTCTACATGTGCGCCGCACCGTTTATGGGGCCGTTGGCGAACCGGTTCTCCAGAAAATCGGTGATCGTTGCGGGCGCGCTGCTATGGAGCGCGGCGACTCTGCTTACGGCCTTTACCCACAACTTCAACGAATTGCTGATCCGGCACACGCTGGTGGGCATCGGTGAGGCCAGCTTTGTCACGCTTTCTCCAACCTTCGTCGCGGACATGTTTCCGGAGAACCAGCGTGGCCGCGTGATGGGCGTCTTTTACCTGGCGATTCCGGTGGGAACCGCGCTGGGGTATGTGCTCGGCGGTCTCATGGGGCCTGCTTACGGATGGCGTGCCCCTTTTTACATCGGCGCCGCCCCTGGCGTGTTCCTGGCTTTGATGTTGTTGTTTGTTCCGGAGCCGCCGCTCGGGCAGTTTGACTCCGCGGAGAACAAGACGCCAGATCGCGACACACTGAAGGGACTGTTTCGCAACCCGGCTTTTCTCACGGCCACGTTCGGGATGGCCATGATGACCTTCGCGTTAGGTGGACTGCAGGTTTGGATGCCGACGTTCCTGCATCGCGCCCGCAGTTACAGTCTGCGGGATGCTAACAATCTCTTTGGCTTGAGCACGGCCATCAACGGACTGGTGGCCTCGTTGGCCGGGGGATGGTTGTCCGACTACCTTCTTCGGCGCACTAAGGCGGCGCACTACCTGGTTTCCGCCGCCAGCTTGGGGATGGCGATTCCGGCCATGTGGATGGCCTTGTACACAACCGGGAAATGGATGGTAGTTGGGATTTTCCTGGCCGAATTCTTGCTTTTGCTGAACACCGGGCCCCTGAATGCCGCAGTCATCAACTCTGTCGGACCGCATGTGCGAGCGATGGCTATCGCGGTGAACATATTCATCTTCCACTTGCTGGGCGATGTGCCTTCGGCCTACCTGATCGGTTACATGTCGGACAAGTATTCCCTCCAGCTCGCGTTCCTGGGACCTGTGATCGCGATTGCACTGTCTTCTGCGATACTGTTTTACGGTATGAGATTTGCCCCGCCCGTCAGTCAGAATTTGCCGAGCGCTGTTGGAGCCCATTAGGGATGACCTATTTCCATTGGATTGCTGGCTGCATTCTGGGACTGGTCTGGTTTGAGCGGCTTGTGGGAGCTGCTTTGGGCATGGGAAAGATTGCCGATGTCTCTTGCCCAGAGTGGGACCGCAACCCGGTGACGCCGAGAGGTAATCCACGGGTCAGTGTTATCGTCCCCACCCGCAACGAAGCCGATAACATCGAGCAAACGCTCAACCGGCTGCTCGCCCTCGACTATGACAATTACGAAGTCATTGCGGTGGACGACCGCTCGACTGATCAAACCGGCGCGATCATGGACCGCGTTGCCGGTACTGCGGAAGTCAAGCAGCGTCTGCAGGTCATTCATGTGGAAGAACTGCCAGCTGGCTGGATGGGAAAGACGCACGCCATGTGGAAGGCCTCCCTTGAAGCTGATGGCGAGTGGTTGCTATTCACCGATGCCGACGTTCGGTTCAAGCCGGACGCCGTCCGTCGCGCTTTGGCCTACGCCGAGTCGGAAGGCGCTGATCACCTTGTACTGTTTCCTCACGTGATCATGAAACGGCCAGGCGAAAAGATGATGATCGCGTTTTTTCAGATGCTGTTTGTCTTTGGACATCGACCCTGGAAAGTCGCCGATCCAGCCACCAAAGATCACATGGGTGTCGGTGCGTTCAACTTGATCCGCCGGGGTGTCTACGACGAAATTGGAACATACCTGCGGATGCGGATGGAAGTCCTTGACGATATGAAACTAGGGAAAGTGGTAAAGAACGCCGGATATGCTCAGCGCACAGCGTTTGGCCGCGATTTAATTTCCATCCGTTGGGCCAAGGGAGCGATGGGCGTAGTTCGCAATCTCACCAAGAATTTGTTTGCCCTTATGTCATTCCAGTGGCCGCGAGCGCTTCTGTCTTGCGTTGGGCTGACGTTCCTGAATCTGATGCCATTTATCGGAGTTGCATTAGCCCACGGCTGGGCTCGGCTGCCCTACGCGGTGGCTATGCTTGCGATGTTTCTGATCTATCTGGGAATGTCGTGGACGTCAACCATCCCGCCCTATTTCTTCTTTCTCCATCCCATCAGCACGATTCTGTTTGTCTATACCATGATGCGTTCGATGCTGCTAACGTTGGGGCGCGGAGGAGTGGTGTGGCGGGGAACATTCTATCCGCTGGCAGAGTTGAAGAAGGGAATGGTTTAGTTGGGGCGCGGCCACGACTAAGCGTGGCTAGCTGTAAGGTCTCAATCGGACGAATCTTCCCTCACGTCAATAGGAAGCTTGGCTGGCTGTTTCTTCTTCGTAGTCGTGCGGGCTTTGGGGTGACTCATTTTTCCGGCACTGTAGTGGCCCTTCTGCTCGACGTCATAGCTCTTAGGAAGCGGGGGAATCCGGGTTCCTGCCCCGCCAAGTTGTCTGCTGTTCTGCAAGATGACTTCCGCTCGTCCGTCGTACTCCTTCAGGGGCCCATGGATTTCGATGACCCTACCCTACAACTGACGAATGTCGCCTATGCTTTTTAGATCCCGCGGAAATACGACAACGGTAAAAGGGCATGCGCGGTAATCTTCGCAGAAGTCGAGGTGGTGCACGCCTCGATCTCCGTGTTCAACCCGGAAGACCTTGCCGGTGACGCAACCTGTTTCGCCGACATGATTCTTGGCTTTGCGGATGGGAACACAGTCGGCTCGAATGAAGCCTGAGCAGACCAGTGCGAGTGCCAGCGCGGCCGCAGCCAGTGAGATAGCGTGATCACCAGAAGGAAAGTCGAGCAATGAGTGGATTGTAAGGCGATCCAGAGAGCGCGGGTGTGATCAAGAGAAAGAAATGTGCGGATTTTCCCAGAATGAGAAGAGCCGAGGGCCGGTCGGGTAGCGCCGGCCCGCGCAAAGCGGGAAAGCGGAACACTTAGTGGAACGACTTGACGGCTGCCGCCTCGTCATCTTTTACGTCGAAGACGGTGTACAGCTTGGTGATCTGGAGCAGGTCGTGCACTTTCTTAGTGAGGTTGAGCAGTTTGAGTTCGCCGCCCTGATTCCGGACCGTGGTAAACGCACTGACCAGTTCGCCGATACCTGAGCTGTCGATGTAATTCACATCCCCAAGGTTTAAGAGAATTTTCTTCTGACCCTTGGAAAGGAGTTCGCGGACCGTGTCACGCATGGTAACGCTGCCTTCACCCAAGGTGATGCGGCCGCTGCAATCGACCACGGTTACACCATTAACCTGACGCGTGCTGATCTTCATGCTCACTGGGAAGCCTCCTTGCCGCCCACGGCCGGCCCGTGGACGTGCTTGATGAGTTTGATTTCGGTGCCGGTCTGAGATGGGTTGATGTGCACCTCATCCATGAACGAGCGAATAAGAAAAATGCCCCGCCCCGACGTCTTCAAGAGGTTCTCCGCCGCCAGGGGGTCGGGAATCTTGCTCGGATCCAGACCCTTGCCCTGGTCCCGGATGGTAATCACGAGATCGTGGCCGGTCCTCTCGAACGACAGTTCGACCTTCTTCCCAGGGTCATAAGCGTTGCCGTGAAGCACGGCATTTACTGCGGCTTCACGCACCGCCATGGCAATCCGCATGACTTCATCATCGTCGAAGCCAGCCTCAGACGCGATCTTGGTGGCGGCTTGCTCGGCACTGTCGACGGTCTCCAGCGTCGAATCCAGCGTGTAGGAGACCCGGTGATCGGTCATGATAAAGATTTTGGTGAATACGCCTACAGACCCGGAACATTCGCCAGCCCCGCACTTCTGTTCCACGTCACCCTCACCGCCATGTGGCAGGAAACCCGGACGGCTAGGGAATGCGGTAGTTTGCCCTTCCCATGTGCAAATGTCAACGTGAACGCCACCCCGGGCAATGTCGAGGCCCAGATTGCCCCCAAAGTCTGCCGCCGGATACCACGGTCGAGAAAAACCCGCAAACCTTCTGGATTCTGATCCAACAGTTGAGTATTCTCGGAGCCATGATCACGCTCGCGCTCACGGATTTGTTGGGCGCGCCGGTGTTCGACACGGCTGGAAGCCAGTGCGGACGGGTGCGCGAGGTGGCGTTAACTCCTCAGGAAGATCGCGCGCGCATCGCCCTGCTGATCGTGCGGACCAAGAGTGGCGACCGTCTCCTGCCCTTCGGCTCGGTAACCTCCCTCAACGGTGGTATTCGCGCGGACACCGCCGCCGGCGACTGGGCGCTCAGTGATTCTTCCGAGGGTCTGCTGCTGTTGGGGCGAGACTTGCTTGATCAGCAGGTGATTGACGTCTTTGGACGAAAGGTCGTACGCGTCAATGACCTGGATCTGCACCAGGAAGCAATTGGAAAGCGCCCGGTGTTGCGAGTGGGTTCGGTGGACGTCGGCCCAAGGGGGGCGGTGCGGAGACTGCTAAAGGGAGTAGTTCCGTTGGGTGTACTGCGGGCGCTGCTACGGAAAATTCCACTCCGCCCCATCCCGTGGGACTTCGTGGACCTTATCGAAACCGATCCCGCCCGCCGCGTAAAGCTAAAAATCTCGCACGAGCGCTTGGCGCGACTGCATCCTGCCGATATTGCCGATATTGTCGAAGAACTGGCACCCGACGAACGCGAAGCGGTCTT
Source organism: uncultured Acidobacteriota bacterium (assembly GCA_963696025.1). Taxonomy (GTDB): domain Bacteria; phylum Acidobacteriota; class Terriglobia; order Terriglobales; family Acidobacteriaceae; genus JABCYV01. The sequence goes on along the minus strand of CAVOII010000004.1, from coordinate 407,244 downwards.
CGAGACCCTCGACGACCAGGTGGCGGCTGAGGCCCTGGAAGAAGTAGAACCCAAGGTGCAGAAGGCGATTGTTGAGTCTCTCGATTCCGATCGCGCCGCCGAGATTGTGGAGGAGATGGAGCCGGATGCGGCCGCCGATCTTCTAGCCGACCTGCCGGAAGGACGCACCTCGGAAATCCTGCTGGAAATGGCGCCACAGGAGCGCAAGGAAATGGTCGAACTCCTGGAGTTCAAGGAGAACACCGCCGCCGGCCGGATGAATACCGAGTATCTGGCCCTGCCTCTGAACGCCAGCTCCCACGACGCAATCGAGGCCTTGCGTCACTTCGAAGGCGGCATTGAAACCGTGAGTACGGTTTATCTGGTGGATTCGCACGGCACCCTGGTTGGGGCCGTTCCCTTGGCTAAGCTGGTGCTGGCTCCGTCCGACGCACCTTTACTTTCACTGACCCAGGAGCCGCTGATCTCCACCCATGCAGGCGAGAGCGAAAAAGAGGTTGCTGAACTGTTCGACAAATACAATCTTCTTACTTTGCCGGTGGTCGATGACCACAAAAAGCTGACCGGCGTGGTTACTGCCGATGACGTCATCAGTTTGCTGCGAGACAAGCTCTGACCATTTAACTGCCAGTTCGTAATTTTCAACTATTCAGATTTATCGTGGGCGTTTATTCTGTTCCGTCGTTTGGGATATGTCAGCGCATAGTGCCAATGAGATTCCTGAAGCGTTGGAAGACCCGGATCCTGCTGTTCTTCGCTGTGGTTGGTCCGGGCTTTATTACCGCAAACGTCGACAACGATGCCAACGGCATCTACACCTACTCGGCTGCCGGAGCGCAGTTCGGGCACACGCTCTTGTGGACCATGATACCCGTCACTCTGGCGCTGATCGTGATCCAGGAGATCGCCGCCCGCATGGGAGCTGTCACGGGCAAAGGTCTGAGCGACCTCATCCGCGAGGAATTCGGGTTTCGCATTACGTTCCTCATGATGATTGGAATCCTGATCATCAACTTCGGCAATGTGGTCGGTGAATTTGCCGGCATTGCCGGTAGCCTGGAGCTGTTCGGCCTGCGCAAGTACTATACGGTCCCTATCTGCGCGGTAATTGTCTGGCTGATTGTGGTGAAAGGTCAGTACAAGAGCGTTGAGAAAGTTTTTCTGGCGGCGTCGTTCTTCTATATCACCTATATTCTTGCCGGGGTGATTGCCAAACCCGCCTGGATTGATGCTCTGGTGGCCACGATCAAACCGCCGCAAGCCGAGATGTTCAAGCACCAGGATTACCTTTACATGGTAATCGGGGTGGTTGGTACCACGATTGCCCCCTGGATGCAGTTCTATCTGCAGTCCTCGATTGTGGAGAAGGGAGTCACTCGCCGCCAGTACAGGGCCTCGCAGATCGATGTGATCTCGGGTTGCATCTTCACCGACGTGGTGGCCTGGTTCATCATCGTAGCCTGTGCCGCGACTCTCTACGTGCATGGCTACCACAACATCGCCGACGCCAAAGATGCGGCCCAGGCGCTGCGCCCTCTGGCCGGAGATTACGCCTACATATTGTTTGCGGTGGGTTTATTTAACGCGTCCCTGTTCGCGGCATCGATCCTCCCGCTTTCGACCGCCTACACCGTCTGCGAGGGGCTGGGATTTGAGTCAGGAGTAGGGAAAAGATTCAGCGAAGCGCCCGTATTTTATTGGCTCTACACCATCCTGATCGTGGCGGGCGCAGGGGTCATACTGATTCCGAATTTGCCGCTGGTAAAAATTTCGATTCTGTCTCAGGTGGTAAATGGGATCGCCGTGCCTCCCGTCCTCATCTTCATGTTGTTGCTGGTCAACAAGAAAGAACTCATGGGCGAGTACGTAAATTCACGCGGCTACAATGTGATTGCCTGGATCACGACCGTGGTGATGACGGTGCTAAGCGTTGCCTGGTTCTGGACCCTCCGGGCGGGATAGCTCGATCGGCGAAATTTTGCCCTGCGCCAGATCTCGTACCAACTTCCGATCCGCTTCCAGGAAATCGTAGGCGGGCAACTCCGAGCGCTCGACCCAGCGGATTTCCCGAAAAATTCGGTTTTCAACCTGACCCCGGTACTCGCGGACTACGAAAAAGCGCAGTTCGACTGTTGTGCCGTTTGGATACTCGTGGCGCATACGCATCACTTCTTCCCTGATGCTCGCGTCTATGCCCAGCTCTTCCTCGAGTTCGCGGCGCAACGCGTCCCGAGGCTGCTCACCCGCTTCGATCTTGCCACCGGGAAACTCCCACTTCAGCGGCATGGTCTGGTGACGAGTCCGCTGGCAGATGAGGACCGTTTCATCCCGGAAAATTAAGGCTGCGACAACGTGTTTCATGGTAGGGGACTGTACCCTTCAGTTGGGGGGAAGGCTCGGCGAAAGCCAGGTGCTTTTCCGTCCTGACTCTCATGTCTCGGTTTTTTCCAGTTGCTTGCCCACCAGAGCAGCACAATACTCGACAAGCTCGCGATCTTCGTCACCGAATGCAGCATGGAAGTGGCTGTCAATGTCCAGTTCGCCCACGACTTTGCCGTGGACAAAGACCGGCACTACGATTTCAGACTTGGTTTCGGTGGAGCATGCCAGGTAACGCTGATCTTTGCTGACGTCGTCCACGATAACGGTCTTCCCCGTCGAAGCGGCAGCGCCGCAGATACCCTGGTTCAGGGGAATGCGAGTATGGGGAGTCATTGCACCCTGGAACGGCCCGAGGGCCAGCATGCGAGTCTGCCTGGGTACAGACTTCTCTATCATGTAGAAGCCGACCCAGTTGTACTTGAGCAGACGGTCGTGCAACAGCTTGACGATCTCCCACATCAGGTCTTCCACCGAGCCCGAGGCTCGGGTCAGCCGATCTAGATCTTCCAGGATCTCGTCAAGTTTGGCGCCTTTGGGCATGGATGAGACCTTACCTAGAGCGACCGACGATTATGCATCTGCGGGAATACATCGCTTATACATCTTAGACCCGGCGTTTGTGGAAAAGACTCAGGATGAATCGCGGCTGCCAATGCGTGCAGCCCGTGAAGCAGAGTCGGAGCAGGAGTATTTAGAAATTCGTCACGGATGCAGTAAACCCGACTTGCCCGTACCGCACGCAGGTCTCCCCAGGCGCGATCGCGAATGATTTTTTGCAGTGGGACCCGGTCGCCTGCGCCGCACCAGGCGGTGATGATCACATCGGGATCTTGGCTCAGTACCGCTTGTGCCGACAGTTGTGTTCCCGGTTCTCCAAGGAACTCGCCACCCGCCGCTTCCACCAGCTCCGCCACCCATTTCTGCGATGCGATGAGGGGCTTCCCCCATTCTTCACAAAACACTCGTGGGCGTGGCTTGACAATTGTTTGGGCGCGTACCGAGGCAATCTCTCTTTGCATGTCCTCGATTACGTGCTGTCTGCCTTCTGCGGCGCCCGTGATTCCGGCTATGGTCGCAATGTCAGTGTAGATGTCAGCCATGCTTCTGGGCGCAAGCCCGAGGAAGCGCGCCCCCGACTTGAGGATCTCCGCCACCGCCTTTTCCTGATAAGGGACCGCTGCGATGACCAGGTCAGGCCGTGCTGCCATGATTTGTTCGCTTCGGGCTGTCCAGGAATCGGCGATGATCGTTCGCCCGCCGGCTCCGACTTCTGGGCAAACCTCCGCGCAGTATTTGGTACAAGCTACGACCCGGTCCAAGCGCCCGACCGCGCTGAGAATCACCGTGGCGCTAGGCTGAAGACTGACGATGCGCTGTGGGGTGTGGTCGGAAGGCATGAATCCTGATCTTACCGAAACTCCAGTCGAACAGCGTTGCTTACGCCGCAAGCGTGAGGACGTGGATTACAATTTCTGCGATGTACTCTTCCCAGGTTCTCGATCATTTCCAGAATCCTCACAATGCCGGCGAAGTGACTGATCCGGACGCCTCGGTGCAGATTGAAAATCCAGCCTGTGGGGACATCCTGCAGCTTACCGCACGCGTGGTTGATGGGCGGATTGCGGAAGTTCGCTTTCGCGCCAAAGGGTGCGTACCAGCTATGGCCTGTGCCTCACTGCTGACGGAACTGGTTCGGGGACGAACTGTGGACGAGACCTGCAAGCTGCGCAGGGAAGAACTCGTACAAGCCATCGGCGGCCTGCCCGAGGCATCCTCGCACGCAAGCCACTTGGCTATGGATGCTCTGGGGGCGCTGCTCAAACAAATCAAAAGCTAGCCACGAATTAACACAGCGGGATTCAAACTGGCCTCAGAGAGTCTGGGCGATACACCAGCCACTTATTATCGTCCGCAATCTTCTGTAATTGCGGGGTCGGATTGACCGCAATAGGCTGGCGAGAGATTTTCAGCATGGCCGCGTCCCAAATTGAGTTCCCGAATGTGATATCCGGCGCACGCCCGACAACATCCAGAATAGCGTGTGGCTTACCCTCGCCGCTGGGCACGCGAATCAGTTGATCGGTAATCTTGCCATCGACGACCCGCACCGCAGCTGCCAGAATGTTTTGCTCCGGAATCCCGAAATGTTTCATGCCCGCCCGGATGACCCACTCGTTGGTGGAGGATACTGCCCAGACATCGCATCCCGACTCTTGTAGCCGCTTTACCAAGGCGTGCATCTCGGGAAAAATCTGGGATGCCATGTGCGCGTCGAAGTATTCCTGTGCAGCGATTAGCACGTTTCCTTCGGGGAGCCCGCGGTGCATGGTCACCATTTCTCCACACATATCGTCTTCGCTGACTTTGCCAGCCAGGTAGTCGGCATGGCGGGCGCGTGACCAGCGTACCGTCTCGTCGGGAACCAAGCCTCGTTTCAATTCCCAGCTGAAGAAGCCCTCGCCGGCATCTCCCGCCCAGAGCGTGCCGTCGCAGTCAAAGACGGCCAGTCGAGGCTGAAGCTGTAGGACTGAATTGATGAACTTTGCTGCTTTGGCGGAGAAGTTCGAGCTTACATTGGTTGCGTTCATGCTTTTGAGGACCCCAGGTGATCTAACGCGGTAGGCAACGCGACTAGCGCCTGGTAATCCTCCGGCGTGTTTACGTTGATTACGGTTAGTGGATCGTTCACCGGCACGTACACAATGTGTACGCGATTCTGATGTTCGAGATCGCGGGCGATTGCGGTCGCCGGGGCTCTCAAGAATACCTCGATCATCTCCCGACCAGCGAGAATGGGATGACCGTGCTTTCCATCGTATTCGGGTACAACTGCCCATTTTTCGACGGAAGCGCCCTCGAAGGTCTCAAGTAGCTTTCGTATGGTCGCGGCATTCACCGGCGGGCGATCCACCGGGGTGATCATGGCCGCATCCCGACCGCGATTCAGGACTTCCTGCAAGCCAACCTGCAAAGAGCTGAACTGTCCCCTATCCGGGTTAGGATTCGTCAGCAGTACCGCAGCGGTGGCATATACGAACGGCGCGAGCAGCGATTCATTCTTTCCGGCCACTACGATCACCATGTCAGTAAAGGGGCTGAGAGCTCGAATCGCGGCGGACAGAAACGTTTGGTCTGGAGAGGAAAGGCCTGTCGGAGCCGGAGGCCAGGGCAGGAGCGCTTTATCTCGACCCATGCGCGTGGACTCACCCGCAGCGAGAATTACTCCGCACCAACTCGGCGCCCGGCTCATGTGGCGAAGATAACAGAAATTCTATACGTTGCGATTGCCGATGGCTCGGCGGAGGGGTTAAACCTCCTCTTCGGCATCCACCGGAGCCTCACCGATAAGTTCTGAGGTCTCGGACCTGGGTTTGCTGCGGTGGAACCAGCTCATGTGAGGCATCGCGCGCTCGACACCGCGACGCACTGCAATCAATTCCGCGGTAATGGCCACAGCAATCTCTTCCGGAGTGCCTGCTCCGATGTCCAGGCCAACCGGGGCATGCACGCGCTCGAACAGTTGCGGCGACAGACCTTCTTCGGTGAGTTGACGGAAAATCTCTATGGTTTTGCGCTTCGACCCGATCATTCCGATATAACGCGCTTGCGTTTGCACCGCCCAGCGAAGCACACGCATATCATCACGATGACCGCGGGTGGTGATCACGATGTACGAAGATTCACTCGGCGAAAGCTTGGCCGTGGCCTGCTCAAAGTCCGCAGCGACAACTTCTCTAGCTTCGGGAAAGCGTTCGCGATTGGCATAGGTTTCGCGGTCATCGACTATCGTGATATCGAAACCGGCAATCTGGGCAACTTTATAAAGATTAAAGGCTACGTGACCTGCTCCAAAAATATAAAGTGGCGCTGGAGGCAGAACCGGCTCAATGAAGATGTCGAGCGTGCCACCACAAACCAGGCCGGTGTCGTACTTGGGATCCTGGTTAAGATTGAAAGTCAGGGTACGGGGCTTTTCCGATTCCATTACCTCGCGAGCCGCCTGCCAGACCTCGGCTTCGACGCATCCGCCACCGATTGTACCGACGATGGAACCGTCGTCACGGACCAACATCTTCGCCGTCTTGAACGAAGGGATCGAACCGCGCACGTTGACAATGGTCGCGACCGCACCGCGCCGTCCATTGTGGCGCAGCTTGACGATCTCCTCGTAGATGTCCATCCAGTTTGATTATCAATCGGTCAACAGGGCGAGTCAATGGAGCAAAAGGAAAAGCCCCAGGTATCACTCCGGGGCTTCTGGCGATTCGCCAGCGGTACTAAGAACACGGCCTGTCACTCGTAATGGTCGCGCCGTGTAACCAAGATGTCAAGCTTACTTATCTGAGTGGTCGCCGCGGAGGGCGGCGGAGTCGAATCGCAGTGGCTGATGCGCCACTCACCGGCGTGACAGGCCGTGTCCAGTACCCACTGGCAACGCCCTCCAGACTATGGTCTGTCGACTGAGACGTTAGTCTGAGAATTGCCGCAATGTCTGTGATGGGCGAATATCGCCGGGTGTTGTCGATATGGGAATGTTTGCATCAGGTTGTGGTAGGTTGACTTCGTGTTGGAGGACTCATGAAAGCTGTCCGCATTCACCAATTCGGTGGGCCGGAAGTTCTGCGCTACGAAGACGCTCCCGACGCTACGCCCCGTAAAGACCAACTGCTCATTCGCGTCAAGGCCTGCGCCCTGAACCATCTTGATATCTGGGTCCGCAAGGGACTGCCCGGTGTGAGCCTGCCCCACATCCTAGGAAGCGACATTGCCGGAGAGATCGTTGAGGTTGGGGAATACATCAGCGGCTTCAATCCGGGGCAGCGCGTGCTGTTGGCGCCCATGCACTTTTGCAATCATTGTTCGAAATGCGTAGGCGGGCTGCAGAACCAGTGTCCGGAGTTCACCGTGCTCGGGAACCGCATGGATGGCGGGAATTGCGAACTCATGGCTGTTCCCGCGGTCAACGTTATTCCGATCCCGGACAATTTTGGATTCAACGAGGCAGCGAGCGTGCCGTTGGTGTTCCTGACTGCCTGGCACATGCTGGTCGGGCGCGCTGGAATTCGTCCCGGACAGACGGTGCTTGTCCTAGGGGCCAGTTCCGGAGTCGGGATTGCTGCGATTCAAATTGCCAAGCTGTTCCATGCCCGAGTAATCACGACAGCTGGAGATGAGAAAAAGCTGGAGAAGGCTCGCGCTCTTGGCGCGGACTTCGGCATCAATCACTACCGGCAGAAGATTTCTGAGGAAGTGAGGAAGATCACAAACAGAGAGGGCGCGGACATCGTGGTTGAGCACGTGGGCGCGGCCACCTGGGGAGAAAGCATGAAGTCGCTGAAACCGGCGGGGACTCTTGTCACCTGTGGTGCCACCACTGGTCCGGACGCGGCTGTCGATCTGCGCTTCTTATATTCGCGTCAGCTTTCAATACTCGGCTCTTACATGGGAACCATGGGTGGGTTGTATGAGGTTCTGTCCCACGTCTTTGCTGGCCGCCTTAAGCCGGTTGTAGACCGTACGTTTCCCTTGAACCAGGCACGTGCGGCCCACGAGTTCATGGAAAAAAGCCAGATGTTCGGGAAGATTGTACTGAACCCTTAACCCCTATCTCCGCTTCTTTTGCTGCTTCCGAGGACCCGGCTTGTTGCCACCCCTCGACTTGTGGCGTGCCCTCTACCGGATTACCTGAAATGATTGTCCCACTTTTCAAATCGACGGTCACCGAATCCCTGGTTGCTACACCACTGGTGGTAGCAGTTTTGAACGCAACGTAGAGCGTCTTCGCATCTGTGATGACGGTCAGATAGCCGAAGGCGACGATGGGATCTATTTCCAAAGTATGGTCGCCAACGGTAATTGGCGCCGGCGGCAGTTTTCCGCGAGGCGGGGTAGCGGCGAATCCGCCAGAGCCCGAGACAATGTACGGAGTCTGCTGCTTACCGTTCACGATGCGCGTGAACCTTTGGTAGAGGTGAGCATGTCCGGAAAGCACGGCATCGGGCCACAAGCCTGCGGCCTTGCAAGCCTTGTCCATATCCGCTTGAGCGCCCGTCGAGCCTCCAGACTTAGCGTCGGCGGAGAGCGGCGGATGATGAAGGGCGAGGAGGATGGCGCGTTTACCCGCTTGACGGTCCGGCTTCAACCGTCCCAGCTCGCTCTGCAAGAACGCGACCTGCTCGTCTCCGATCGGGTAATGCCCGCCCTGCGACGAAATGACTCCAGGACCTTCCAGCACATTGCTGTAGAGCCCGATGATTGAGACGAAGGGAGCGTCCAGCGTGAAGTAAACCCCTGGTTGCGTCATAACGCTGCGAACCAGCCCGCCGGAATCAGGCGACTGGCCGACGGCGGAAGCGCAAAAATTGGTCAGAAAGCCTGCCAGCGTCGGGACTTGGGGAGCGCTGGTGCCCGGACCAAAAACCATGCCGTCATGGTTTCCAGGGATCGCGAAGATAGGGCGGTCATAGGCCCGATAGGGTTCGTAAAACTGATCGTAATAGTATTGGTCCTCGCCGAAGTTGTAGATGACATCGCCCAGGTGAAAAAAGAAAGCCGGGCCATCGAGGCTGCTGTGTTGGACGTCGGCTGCCATGGCGTCGGCGACAGCTGCTTGATGAGCAATAGCAGTTGCTTGCGTTTGCAGCGCACTCACTTTGGCCGCCCCTGTGTCTCCAACGGTGTGAAATGCGATCTTTCCTGCCGCCTGGATGGCACTGAGAACCTGGACCGGGATAAAGTCGCTCAAGTTCAGAGGCATGTTTCCTTGGCGGGGAGGGATAGCCTGCACCTGCTTTTGGTGCACCAGAAAATAGGGGGAGTTGTAATAGTTCGCACTGTTGTTGTCCTGACGAAAGCCGGTTTCGTCAGGGCTGGGCTGAGGTTCAGCGTATAGCCGTCCTCCGGGACCACTCAATCTTTTCGTTGGCATGGCGATACTCCTCTATGAAGGTTGGTCAGTCCATCCGCCACCAGTCTAACTAACCAAGCCACCTTGGAAGGAAGAAGGAAGGGCGCGACAGTGGCGTCTGGCGCCGCCTGCGTTAGAATGGAGACAGAATGAGCCAGAGCTTCGGCAGCTACGTCACCACCGAGAACGGCAAGAGGGTCGTCAAGGAACTTACCTTCGGGAATCCCACGCCTGAAGGTGTGGTGCTTACCACGATGGATTCCGCCATCAACTGGATGCGCAAGAACTCGATTTGGCCCATGAGCTTTGGCCTTGCTTGTTGCGCAATCGAGATGATGTCCATGGGCGCCTCGCGCTTTGACATCGCGCGATTCGGCGCTGAAGTGTTCCGACCGTCGCCCAGGCAATCAGACCTGATCATTATTGCGGGCCGGGTTTCGAACAAAATGGCACCGGTCATCCGTCAGCTTTGGGAGCAAATGCCCGAACCCAAATGGGTGATTTCGATGGGAGCCTGCGCAACCTCGGGTGGAGTTTTCAATAATTATGCCCTGGTGCAGAGCGTAAACCAGGTAATTCCTGTGGATGTTTACGTCCCTGGCTGCCCTCCGCGGCCCGAGCAATTGATCTACGCCATCACTCTGCTACAGGAAAAAATCCAGAAAGAGCGCGGGACACTGCGGCGGGCGCTGAATCTCTCCTAAAGAGTCATAGAAAGAAATGCAAAATCCTCTCATTTCTCTCAGTGAGGCGCCTTAAAATCGATCGAAATGTTGACCTGTTTCTGGATCGGCTTCCCGTTCAGTAGAAACGGACGGTAACGCCACTGACCCACGGCATCAATCGCGGCCCGAGCCAGTAATGGATGCCCGCTCGTCACCTTAAGATCACGGACTGTTCCGTTCTCCGCAACCGTAGCTTGGAGAAGCACAGATCCCTCGAGACGCAAAGGAATCGCCTGGCGCGGATAGATCGGTTGGACCTTGCGAACGAGAACGCCGCCTGAGAATCCCTGGGAAACGGGTGCGGCAAACCGGGGCAATGCAGCTGGCGCCGAGAGCACGCTCACCAGCTCGCTGGCATCCGTGCCAGCGCGTACAGGTGGTGGGTTGGAACGCTCTGACGAATCTGGCGCAGCGTCGTGGGAAGCGGTGACCGGCGCCACTTCCATCTTGCTCGCTTGCTTGACTATATCGAGCGGTCTCGGATCTCCGACCTCAGTGCGCGAATGAACCGGGCTGGGCTTGGCGGTTACCGCTACCGACACGACCTCTGTCGTCTCGGCCTGTGTCGTCGGTTGCGTGGGCGGTGTGGGCGTGCCCTGTGCGGTACGCGGAGCCTGAGAGGCTGAGTTGCGCCGCATCCTCCAACCGACGACGGAGAACAGCAATAACATCGCCGCAACCACGGCCGCGACTCGGTAGTACTGCCGGTACTCACTGGGCACGCCCCTCTGTGGGCGGGTCGCAACGTTGCCGGGCAGTTGGCTTAAGGGCCGCGCCCCGTCCAAGTCTGCTCGGGGGTGAGAATGAGAGGCTGCTTGAGCTTCTTCACCTGATTCAAACGCGGCCGCTTCCGCGAGCCTCGCCAGACGGATGAGCAAACTCATGTGCTCTTCCGCGAACGCACAGCGCTGGCCGGAGAATGCTTCCAGGATCCCGACCGTTTGCGCCCCTTGACGGAGAGGCACGGCAGCGATTGACCGAAGTCCGAGTCGCCGGCAAACTTCCTGATCCGCGCGATAGTCTTTGCTGGCGTCGTCGCAACGCAACGAGTTTCCTGTGCGCAGGCATTCGCCGGAGATCCCTGAGTCAACACTTAGGCGGGTACCAAGCGCCGGAGCTATATCTCCGCTTCTGCCCAGGCAGACAACAACCTCGTTGCGTCGCATGGCAATGGCGGCCCCTTCCGATCGGCTGAGGCACTGCGCGGCTTCCGCGATCGCACCGAAAATCACGTCGACGTCTTGTATGCCGACGATGAACTTCTCTAAAGCCGAGTAGATCGCTTCGGCCTTGTTTGTGTCAGCTACCTGGGTTGAAGTCGGATTATCGAGCGGCGGCATTACGGGTGGATCGGCCACAGCGGGGGACTCGGGACCGGGAAGTGGGGAATAAGCCATTTCTCGACGACTCCGCAACGTCCAAAGATTAAGAGTCGCTGCCGCTCGGCTGGAAGCGGCAAAGCCGTGCTTGGGGCGAGTGTGCTCCAAAGGTCGTTCGTTGTCAACGATTGCTTCGGACGGGTGCTGTCCTAGTTTGGGCAGTCTTTGCGTTCTTCGCACCCTTCTTTGCGACCTCTGCGGTTTAAGATCCTGCCCGATTGCGTCAAGATCAAGCCTTTTAACCGCAGAATGCGCCAAGACAGGACAAAGCTCGCAAAGAAACCCAGTACCCAGTTAGGACACTACCTTCCGACAGCTGATGGTCACTCTTGCCTCACGTGGTTACCGTGTAGAATGGCCGACCATGCGGAAGACCGCTTACCGCCAGAGCGGACCGAGCATCGTCGCGCAGGCGCCGTGTCGTGCGGACCTGGCTGGTGGAACCGTTGACCTGTGGCCGTTGTACCTCTTCCATTCCGGGGCGCTGACCCTGAATTTCGCGGTCAACATCCTGACCACCTGCCGCATTACGCCGCTAAAAGGCAAGCGTCTCCACTTACGCTCTCTCGACACCAAGCGCGAAGAGGAGTTTCCGAGCTTCGATACCTTGCGTGCGGCGCGGCGGTTTCGCCTGCCGCTGGCGGCTCGGCTGTTGCAATTCTTTGCACCCAAAGAAGGGCTACTGATCGAAACCGACTCGGAATCGCCTGCCGGCGCTGGCATATCCGGATCATCGGCACTGATGATTGCGACGACTGCGGCCCTGGCCCGTTTCACCGATCGCAATCTCACGCTCGAACAGATGCGCGTGATCGCCCAGAACGTGGAATCCCAGATCATCCAGGTCCCCACGGGATGCCAGGACTACTATCCGGCGCTGTATGGTGGCGTCAGCGCCATTCATCTGGATGCTGACGGCATCCACCGCGAGGCGGTTCCGGTCATGCCGGAGGAGATTGAGTCTCGGTTCGTGCTCGCCTATACCGGCGCGCCGCGCCAGTCTGGGATCAATAACTGGGAAGTCTTCAAGGCGCACATTGATGGGGATAAACATGTGTTTCGAAATTTCGAACGGATCGTGGAAGTTGCACGCGCCATGCACCAGGCCCTGGTTCATGCCGATTGGGATGAGGCGGGCCGGTTGCTGCGTGAGGAATGGAAGCTGCGCCGTACTAATGCTCCAGGCATTACCACTCCGTTGATTGACAAACTGATTGCGGTGGCTGCGAAACAAGGCGGACAAGGCGCGAAGGCATGCGGGGCTGGAGGCGGAGGCTGCGTAATATTCCTGGTAGACAAAGGCGCCGCGAGCCGCGTGGCGACGGCCATCGGGGACAATGGCGGACGCGTCCTTCCCTTGCAAGTAGCCAGGGACGGTTTGAGAATTTTATCCGAGTGAGGTTGTCATTCCGAGCGGAGCGAGGAATCCCTAGCGCTGGCAGTCGCTGCGCCTAGATCACCACCACACAGAGCAAATCTACGGCGCAACCGACGGCAAAATGAAGTCCGTCAACATACGATTGGTTTGTTCGTGCATGCCCGGTGTGCTGTAGTTGGTGCTGGTGATGACAACTACCATCTCCAGATCAGGAAACACAACGACCTTATTCCCGCCATTGCCGGACATATAGTAAGCGGGAAATTCTTTCTCCCTGGACTTGAACTTTTTGATCCACCAGAGATATCCGTATTCTGTATACTCGTCGACACGGGCATGCGGCTGCGTGGATGTTTTCACCCATTGCTCCGAGACAACTCGGGTGCCGTTCCAGACCCCGCCGTTCAAGTACAACTGACCAAGCTTTAGTAGGTCCCGACTGCGCAGACCTAATCCTCCGCCGGTCTGAGCCATGCCCAAAGGGGATAGCGTCCAGGCCATTTTTTGGATTCCGAGCGGGGCAAACAGATTTTTCGCCGCGAAGTCGGGTATTGGCATTTTCGTCGTTCGTTCAAGGATTCCGCCTAAGGTAGTGACGCCCGCGGTGCAATAACTGAAGCTCCGGCCGTAGGGCGAATCCTGCGGCTTGGTGGCAAACGACGGGAACCCTCGAATTGGCAAGTCGAGGGCGAATTTGACCCAATCTTCGATCAAGTACATGCGCTCCTCATTCCCACGCGAAAAATCGTTGTTGTCATCGCATTCCAGCAGGGAACTCATGGTCAGGAAGTCCTCGACGGTGATCTTCGCCTTGCGCGGATCGGGATTCTGCAGCGGCTGTTTGTCGGGGAAAAAAGGCAAGACTGGAGCGTCGACCCCAGATAGAGCGCCTTTGTCGATGGCAATACCCACTAGCACACTGGTGACGGTCTTGGTGGCGGAGCGAGTGTTTCGCAAAGTATCGGCGTCGCCGTCAAAATACACTTCGTAAGCCAGCTTGCCGTGCCGAGCAATCAACACGCTGCCGATTTTCTTGAGGTCCCCAGAACGAATCACCGGCTCCATTGCCTGCAGGCGATCGTTAGAAATTCCGACTGAGTTGGCACTGACCGTGGGCCAATCATCCGCTTTGGCGCCACTGTTGTGAGGGCCGGCCGTCTGTGCCCGAAGGCAGGTGCAATAAAGCAACACACACATCAAAGGGAGGCAAGTGGTAAGAATCCTAGGAAGGGATTTCAAATCAGCCCTCCTCAAGTGAAGACGTGGGCTCGCCGCCATATTCGTATTCTCCGTCTACACAGACGGCGCTATAATGAAAGCGTTATCGGCCCGGGGTGTCCGATGAAGTCACGCTGCCTTCCCGTTCTCCTGTTCTTCCTTCTTGCATCTCTCCCCGTTTTAAAAGCCGACGACCAAAAGTCTCCTGCGCCACCGCATCTCTCCAGGCAGACGCGGATGGATCTGATTCGCACTTTCAACGCCGAGTTGGTATACGTGCGCTCACCGTTCCCCATGGGTAAAACGGGTCTCACCTTGAAAAATGGGAAGATTTTGCCCGACGGACCGGAACTGGAGCGACTGATGGCCATGTGGGGGCCGTCAGCCAAACCGGGAGACCAGGCGCGGATTACCGAGGTCCTGATCAAAGATGATCGCATCCACTTCGAGATCAATGGCGGCCCAATCAAGAAACAGAAGTGGTATCAGCACATTGAAGTAGGAGGTATGGGAGGCACGAGACCGATCGCTCCCAGCGATCCCAATGCCAATCCGCGTGGCTCATTCGTCGACCTGGTGTTCGACCACTATGTTCCCGACTTGAACCCACAGCAACTCAAAGACCTGCTTCGACCGGTGTTCGACTTCAATGCCAAATCTGCTGCCGAGGCCTATCTCGAGACTGTCCCGCCCAATGTGAAAGAAGCGATCAAGAGCCACCACGTCCTGGTGGGCATGAATCGGGAGATGGTGATTTATGCGAAGGGGCGGCCGGCGAAAAAGATTCGCGAGAAAGATGGGGAAACCGAATACGAAGATTGGATCTATGGCGAACCCCCGCAAGACGTGGACTTCGTGCGTCTGGTTGGCGACGAAGTGATTCGGGTTGAGACCATGAAAGTAAATGGCGAAAAGCTTGTCCGAACAGAAAAAGAAGTGACTCTGGCGCCTCAGCCCACGGTCGCCAAGGGACCTGATCAGCCCGAAGCTCGTCCCGCGAATGCCCCCACGCTGCGGCGTCCCGGTGAGGAACCCACCGATACTTCGTCCCCGACCACCGTCAGCAAAAGGCCGACGCCTGCGCCGCCTCCGCCGCCACTGGATCCCGGTGGACCGCCGAACTAGCTTGTTCTGCACATCTCCCCTCACGTGCCCTCTGCTCGACTTGGCTCTCGCGCACCGTCCCTTTACACTGGAACCGTGAAGATCGCATTGGGTCAGATCAATCCCACGGTGGGTGATTTCAGCGGCAACGCCGCTAAGATGGTCGATTTCGCTCGCCGGGCCCAAGCCGCTGGAGCGGGTCTGATTCTGTTTCCCGAACTTTCCGTGTGCGGTTACCCGCCTCGCGATCTTGTGGAACGAGCTTCCTTTGTCGCTCACAATTGGCAAACGGTCGGGCGAATCGCTGCAGAGACCCGAGGCATCGCCGTGATATGCGGACTGGTAACTCCCGCAGAGGCCGAAACCGGCAAGTCGGTAATGAACTCCGCCGCTTTGCTCCAGGACGGCAATGTGGCATTCCTGCAGTCCAAGATGTTGTTGCCTACCTACGACGTCTTCGATGAAATGCGTAACTTCGCACCGGCAAAACGCCAGAGTCTGTTTCCTTTTTGTGGCAAGCAAATGGCCTTGACGATTTGCGAGGACGCGTGGAACGACAAACACTTCTGGAATAAACGGCTTTACACCTTCGATCCCGTTGAAGCGCTGATGCAGGCCGGCGGTAACTTCATGTTGAACATCTCAGCGTCGCCTTTCTGGCTGGGAAAGCGTGAGTTCCGGCTTGAAATGCTGGCCACCATCGCCCGCAATTACCACGTGCCAGTTGCTATGGTGAATCAGGTCGGGGGCAACGACAGTTTGGTGTTTGACGGGTCCAGCCTGGTTCTAGACCCCAAAGGGAAAGTGATCGCGCAGGGCAAATCCTTCGAAGAGGACTTGATCTATTTTGATTCAAACCAACTCACCGGAGAAGTCCACGAGCAGATCGCAGGAGAAGAGGCCAGTGCCTACGCGGCGCTGGTTTTGGGAACGCGGGATTATGTGCGCAAGTGCGGCTTCAAACAAGTGATTGTGGGCTTGAGCGGGGGCATCGACTCCGCCCTGACAGCCACGATTGCGGCTGACGCGGTGGGCGCTGAAAATGTCATCGGCGTAGGAATGCCGGGACCGTATTCCTCGCAAGGATCGATTGACGATGCACAAACTCTTGCTCGGAATCTGGGGATTCGGTTCGAGATGCTGTGCATTACCGAGATTTTCGAAAGCTACCGCAAGGCCCTGGGAAAAGTCTTCGCGGGCTGTAAGGAAGACGTCACCGAGGAAAACATTCAGTCGCGTGCCCGCGGTACGCTGCTTATGGCGCTTTCCAACAAATTTGGAGCGATCGTGCTGAGTACCGGAAACAAGAGCGAGCTCGGCGTGGGATATTGCACGCTTTACGGCGACATGGTGGGAGGTTTGGCGGTGATTTCCGACGTGCCCAAAACTTTGGTCTATCGTCTCAGCCACTATGTCAACTCCATGCGACCGGTGATCCCGCAAGCCAGCCTGGAAAAGCCGCCCTCCGCCGAACTACGTCCCGACCAGAAAGACAGCGACTTTCTGCCGCCTTACGAAGTTCTGGACGCGATCCTTGAGGACTACGTAGAAGAATCGCACACTGCAGAGCAGATTGCCGCCGATCGCAGCTTTGACATTGCCGTTGTGCGGCGTGTGATTCGCATGGTGAATTCGGCCGAGTACAAGCGCCAGCAAGCCGCCCCTGGAATAAAGATTTCCCCGAAGGCCTTCGGCTACGGACGCCGTTTTCCCATCGCCGCTAAGCTCGACGTGTAGACTGATCGATTACAAGAAAGGAACTCATGTATCGTTTTCGGATCTGTTTTCTTGCCATTCTCCTATTGGCTTGTCTGGCTACGGCACAACAGAAGTCCACGCCATCGCTCACGGTAAGAACGCCCGGCGTCACCCTTCCTTCTGAGGAGACCGTCAACGCCTTCATGCAGCAGATGTTTGGTTACGATTCTTCGGTGACCTGGAGTGTGGTTGACATAAAGCCAGCGACGGCTGAGGGACTGGCTGAGGTGCTGGTGGCAATCACCAGCCCGCAAGGAAAGCAGACCAATCGGCTTTACGTCACCGCGGACGGAAAGCATGCCGTGATCGGAGACATCATTCCGTTCGGCGCGCATCCATTCACGGCGACGAATGAGGAATTGAAAAAGGGACTGACCGGACCTACTCTGGGCTCGGCGGCCGCGCCTGTGCTGCTGGTGGAGTTCAGTGATTTGCAGTGTCCATTCTGTAAGCAGGGGCAGCCAACCATCGACAAGTTGGTGTCGGAAGAAAAGAATACCCGCCTGGTTTTCCAGAATTTTCCGCTCCCGGCCCATGACTGGGCCACTAAAGCCGCCTACTATGCTGATTGCGTCGCCCGCACCTCGAACGACGCGTTTTGGAAATTTGAACAGGCCACATTTGACGCCCAGAAGGAGATTACCGCGGCCAATGCGGAGGAGAAGCTCACGGCGATCGCCGATGCCGCTGGAGTGAAAGGCGCGGACGTCGCTGCCTGCGCAACCAAGCCGGAAACTGCTGGCCGAGTCCAGCGCTCGATGGCTCTGGGGACTTCGGTCGAGGTCAACAGCACGCCAACGTTGTTCATCAATGGACGGAAGGTCGCGAATGTCACCGGTATTCCTTACGACGTTTTGAAGAATCTAGTGGAGTTCGCCGCTAAGGAGGCGAAGTGATTTACGTTATCTCGCCAGCCAAACTTCGGTGGTCTGACCTGAGGACGCGCTGGTCACATGGGGAGTTATCACGATCAGCAATTCGTCATCGTCCACTTCTTTGGTATTACTGGTCATGATCTTATTCAGTCCGGGAACCAACCCCAGGCCAGGGATTCCAGTCATGCTGAGTTGTTCGGTACGCGATAGGGTGCCGGCGACCACTGCCGGCTCTCCGTCTGCCAGGGTAATGTTGCCCTTGTATTCACGGTTCGAAATGACCGGGATGCCGTTAAAGGACTGGGCTCCGAGAGCGCGAAACTGAAGTTCCAATTGCAAACTCACATTCGAGTCACCGGTCACCACCGGCTTCGCTTTGATGCTCAGTCCGATATCCTCGTAGTTGAAGGATGGCACCGGAGCCTGGAAGCTATTGTTTTGGATCACCTGCGAAATAGCCGTGCTATTGAAGATGGGCGCGAAACTAGCGTTCAAGATCGGAAAGCGCGCGCCAATGTGGAGGTTGGCCTCATTGCCCTGGGCCGCTCGCAGCGTGGCGTGTTCCAGCGTTCTGGCAGTGCTCTCGTTTAGGGACAATTGTGCGCCCAGGGTCCCCAAGCTCAATCCCATGAAAGTCAGGCCACCGCCGAACGTGGCCAGTGGCTGGCTGAAGATCGAATTCTGCTGGCCTTGCAACTGCGCCAGGAGAGCTGAGAGGGACTGGGAGTTGGCCTGGTTGATACCGCCGCTGGAGATGAGTTGGTTGATCAGCTGTTGAATGTTCTGTCCGCCCAGCGCTGCCAGGGCTGCTGCGGGTATGTTGAATAACTTGAATTGAGTGGGAATTTGCAGTCCCATGTTTCGGGTCAGGGTATGACTAATCTCGTAAACGTGCACATCCAGCATTACTTGGGGACGCGACGATCCCAACGCCTCGATAAACTGAGTGGCAGCATCCAGCGTGCGCACGGGCGCGCGCACTTCGATGCATTGACGAGCCGGTTGCGGGGAAATGAAGTGTATTTCAAACAGCACGCGCAACAGGCTACTGATATCGTTCAAGTCCTGCGGCACACTCACGTTTGGCACATAAAAGGTCCGCATCGCCATGCGGTCGAATTGACGGTGATTCTCAGGGGATTCGGAGGCCAGCAGGACTTGCTTCTCTGCCACCGACGTCCAAAAGGTGTGGGTTACCTCACAAGCCGCGTACATGGCGCTGTAAAAATCCACATCGCCGATGTCGAAGCGGACTGCTCGCGAGGCCACGGAATCGTCAAAGATTACGGTCACTCCGAACGCGGCTGCTACCTGCGTCAGCAGCCCACGGCTATCGCCGCGGTAGTGAAAATCGGCGCGGATCTGCTTCGGGCTGACCCGGATTTCGCCCTCGTCCGCCAAAACTCGCGGAGTGTCCGATGTTTTGGGGGCCCATTCGCCGAGCGCGTCGCGTAAACGCTGCTGTGCGAAGTCGTTGTGGGGATCCAGGTGCAATGCGTTGCGAAATTCGGCCAGTGCTTCCACTTGCTTGCCTTGCAGCAATGCCCTGTTGCCACGTTGCAAATGATCGAACACTATTTGTTGCCGAGTCATTTCTCGTGCGGTGAGGTATTCCATGTCTTGCGGATTCAACCGAGCCGCAGTCTCGAATTGGTCGAGAGCCTCATCCGCGCGCTTCTTTCGCTGTAATTTCATCCCCTTGGCAAAGGCGTATTTGGCCTCGTTCAATTCCTTCTTGGAAGGAGTACAGGCGGGAGTGCCAGGAGAGCCCTCAGGGCAGGGCAAAAGGGGCAGATCTTTTGGCTGGTCCGCGCAGAAGCCAGCCACGGTCAGAGCCAATAATATCAGGACCGAATTCACCCAACGCACGCTCGGATTGTAACCGGGAATGCTGCCAGACGGGACTCATTTTCGGGCGGAGTGTGTACCTTCGTTCACACCCAGACGCCCACCAGCGGCGACAATTGCTCCTGGTTTGGTTTGGGGCGGTTGGAAAGTTAACCCTGTTTGGCGTATAAAAGTTAGTTGCGCAGGCATGCATCCGGTTTCCCTCTCGTGCCTTCACAACCGGAAATTATTCAGAAGGGTGAGTGAGGAACCATGTCCAGCCTGACCACCATGAACACCCCGAAAGGCTTGGAAGGAGTGGTTGCCACCACTTCCAGCATCTGCTACATCGACGGGGACCAGGGCGTTCTGGCATATCGTGGCATTGATATTCACGAACTGGCCGACAATTCTACCTTCGAAGAAACCTGTTATCTCCTGTGGTTCAGCAAACTGCCCACGCGGGAGGAGCTTAAAGGCCTCCGCGAGCGAATGGCGGCAGAGCGGAAGCTGGATCCGGCGATCATCAATCTCTTGCGTACGGCGCCAAAGGGCACTCAGCCCATGGATGTGCTGCGCACGGCGGTTTCCGCACTCTCTTTCTACGACCCTGATGAAAAGAACAACGACCACGATGCGAATATCCGCAAGTCGATTCGTCTGACTTCGCAGATTCCCATGATTGTTGCCGCTTACGATCGCATTCGGAAGGGGAAAAATGTCATCGAACCCGACCGGTCACTTTCGCATGCGGCGAATTTTCTTCTGCAGTTGAATGGGACGCCTCCTTCGGCTACGGCGGAACGGGCCCTCGACATTGCGTTGATCCTTCACGCTGACCATGAACTCAACGCTTCCACGTTCGCGGCGCGGGTCACCGCGGCAACCCTATCTGATATGCACTCCGCAATCACCTCTGCCATTGGAGCGCTCAAAGGACCCTTGCATGGCGGCGCCAATGAGGCCGTATTCCAGATTCTGCAAGCCATCGACAAAGCCGGCGCCGATCCGGTGGAGTATGTGAAGGGGATGCTGGCGCAGAAGAAGAAAATTCCCGGCTTCGGTCACCGGGTGTATCACACCGAAGATCCGCGCGCCACGCATCTGCGAAAGATGTCACGAGACCTGGGGCATGCCAGTGGTCAAGACAAGTGGTACGAAATGTCAGCCCAGATCGAAAAGTTTGTGAAGGCAGACAAGAATCTGAACGCGAACGTTGATTTCTATTCGGCTTCGACCTATCACAATCTGGGTATTGACGTGGATTTGTTCACGCCGGTGTTTGCAGTGTCCCGGGTCAGTGGGTGGACGGCGCACGTCATCGAGCAACTGGACGACAACCGCCTGATTCGTCCGCGTGCGGACTATATTGGTCCGGCGTACCCCGAGCACTACGTCCCGATACAACAGCGCTAGGGGCCGCTCAGCGGTCGGTTCCTACGGTTTTAAAGAGATTACAGGTTTAAGTCCAAGCTTGCTGGCGCAAGCAATTCCTGCCAGACCAACAACTAAAGCGGCAATCATCAGGCTGAGTTCACCGGGCTCCGGAGCAGGCACCAATCCAATGTATTCTTGCGGTGTTCCTCCCCAACTCTGGGTGCCGTCCACCGGCGTGTAGAGGACGAGGCCATTGAACGCGCTGTCGGATGTAGAAGCGGCCGCGAACGAGTATTGGAGGTCAAGAAAAGCTGCCCCGCTGCCCCAGAAGTAAGGATTACTCGCGGCATTAGAAGAGAACAATCCCCAGATAGCCCAATTGCCCACGGTTGGGTTTACGGTGCCTGCCAATATGCCCTCGAAGATAAGGCCCGCGGTTTTGTAGTTTGAATTATTCCCGAACAATCCGTTGCCATTAAGCAAACCATTAACATTCGCAGTCCAATGCTCGCCCGCCACAACCTCATTGTCGAAGGTGTCGCAGATGAGGGGCGTCGCCGTCGTGCTACCGCCGATGTAGAAGTTGTAGGGATAAGTGTAGACTCCGCCGCCGTTGTTGCCTCCTGGCCCGATGAGCGTCAAATTCACCGAATCGGCCAGTGCCGCACTGCTAAACAGGAGACTTGCGAGTGAAAGGAGAAGTACCCTTAGTACACGAGAGTGGCGCATGTGCTCGGACCCCTTACAGAAATTAGTTACCAGCCTTTCCTTTGCAATTCACTCGCCAGTGCCAACAGATTGTAAATGCGACGGTTAGCCTGTATGGGTTAGTTAGAGGAGAAATGATTTTCACCTGAAAAGCCAAGAAACTGGCCACTATGCAGTCCCGGCCCGCTGAGAATCCGCTTCCAGCAAGGCTTTTGGAATGACCTTGGTAATCTCGGCATCTTCTTATCAATCCCCTTTTGGGTGCGCCATTTCCCGAAAGCGTAAAATAACGCCGAGGCTCAATGCGCCGCGTTTATCTCGACAACAACGCTAGTACGCCCGTGCTTCCTGAGGTCCTTGAGGCGATGCAGCCATTCTTTGGGGAGCGGTTTGGCAACGCGTCATCCATCCACCGTCGTGGACAGGAAACGCGGGCGGCCGTGGAGCGGGCGCGCGACTCTATAGCTTGCCTGCTCGGATGCCTTGCTTCTGAGATCGTCTTCACGAGCGGCGGCACCGAAGGGGATAATCTGGCGATCTTTGGCACCGTCGGCCATCGTGACCACATCATCACTTCTACAATCGAGCATCATGCGGTTCTGAACGCATGCAAGCACCTGGAAGTCCTGGGATGCGAAGTCACCTACGTACCAGTGGATGGTCGCGGACTGATCGATCCGGGTGACGTGCGGCTTGCGTTGCGTCCGAATACGAAGCTGATCACCATCATGATGGCCAACAACGAAACCGGCGTGCTACAGCCGGTTGAGGAATTTGGCAAGATAGCCGCTGACGCTGACGTTTACTTTCATACGGACGCAGTACAGGCTGCCGGCAAAGTCGCAATCGACGTAGGCCGCATCGCCTGCAATCTGCTTTCGATTTCTGGACACAAGATGCACGCGCCGCAGGGAGTGGGAGCGCTCTGCGTGCGCAAGGGGACGGCCCTGCGGCCCATGCTCTACGGGGGAAGCCACGAGCGCTCCCGGCGAGCAGGAACGGAAAACGTTCCCGGCATTGTTGGCTTAGGCAAAGCGGCGGAGGTGGCTTGGAACGGTCTCCAACAGGGTCATCCGGGGCAAATGTCCGCCATGCGCGATCGGTTGGAGCAGACGATTCTAGAGGAAGTGGAGGCCACGGCCGTGAACGGTGAACGCGCGCCGCGCGTGCCCAATACCACGAACATTTATTTTGACTACATTGATGGTGAAGCGCTGGTAATAGCGCTCGATCTCAAGGGCCTGGCTGTCTCAACCGGGGCGGCATGTTCTTCCGGCGCGATGGAACCCTCACACGTCCTAACCGCGATGGGATTGCGGCGGGATCGGGCTCGGGCCAGCCTCCGCTTCAGCCTGGGCAAACAGAACACGCCCAACGATGTCGAATTTGCTCTTAGTTTGGTTCCAGGAACCGTGGCCCGCTTACGGGAGCTTTCACCGGTTTACAATAAGGCAGTAGTTAGCCGCTAGCAGTCGGCATTTGGTCCTTCAAAGTACCGAGGACTAAACGCTAAGTGTTGAGTGCCAGATGCCCGAAGCCAAGACCATCGCCGTAGCCATGTCAGGCGGAGTCGATTCCTCGACCGTTGCGGCCATGCTTTGCGCGGAGGGGCACCAAGTTGTCGGCCTGACCATGCAGCTCTGGAACCAGCGTCGCCTGGCAGGACACGAGGGCATGCCCGAAGCGGCGCAGGGACGTTGTTGCTCTCTGGACGACGTTTACGACGCCCGTCGCGTCGCCGAGACGATTGGTATCCCGTACTACGTGGTAAACCACGAGGACCGTTTCGAGCGCGATGTTATTCGTCCTTTTGTCGAGGAGTATCTGTCCGGGCGAACCCCGATCCCCTGCAGTTTGTGCAACAATCACTTGAAGTTTGACCAGTTACTCACTGTCGCGCAGCAAATTGGCGCTGACGCACTTGCGACGGGGCACTATGCGCGCGTGCGGTTCGATGAGGCCACTTGCCGCTGGCTGCTAAAGCGTCCTGCTGATCGCTCGAAGGACCAAACTTACTTCCTATTTGGCCTTACTCAGCGGCAGCTCAGCCGAACGCTGTTTCCACTCGGCGAAATGCTGAAGTCTGAGGTCCGCGAGCTAGCCAGGCGCCACGGCCTGGCCCTTGCCGAAAAGCAGGATTCACAGGAGATCTGCTTCGTCCCCGGCGGCGACTACAAGCGTTTTCTCGATGCCTACCTGGCCGAGCAGAGCGACGCTTTGCCCGACACGGCGGGAGAACTGGTCACCAGCGACGGGCAAGTGATTGGCGAGCACCGCGGCATCCACAACTTCACCGTAGGGCAGCGCAAGGGGTTGGGCGTGGCCACGGGCTCGCCCCTCTACGTGATCCAGATCAAGGGAGATACTCGACAAGTTGTAGTAGGTAAGCAGGAAGATCTCTATTCGCGCTCGCTGCGCGCCCATCGTGTCAACTTCATCGCAATCCACGATCTGCTGGAGCCGATGCGAGTCGTAGTAAAGATCCGCCATCGACACGAGCCAGCTCCGGCGTGGGTTGAAAAATGCGGCGAGGATGAAGTGCTAGCGACCTTTGACGATGCGCAACGTGCAATCACCCCCGGTCAGGCTGCAGTGTTTTATGACGGTGACTTGGTCGTCGGAGGCGGTTGGATCGAGTAAGACAGGGCCGATTCTCGGTATCCAGCGAGAACTAGATAAACATCTCGTCCTGGGGTACGGTCACGCCGTCACGGCGGCGACGTTTTCCCGCGAACAGGAAGTCCAGTCCGACGGTTAATCCCTGCATCAATCCGGAGAGTCTGCGAACCGGCGAGACCACGGTCTTGTGGACGATCTCGGACGTCTCCTCTACCCGATCCATGGTACGGCTGACCAGTTCGTCGGCGCGAATGATCTGCAGTCTGGTGCGGTCGAGGACGTCGTTGATCGTAGTATCGAGACGCGCGATCTGGCCGCGAACCTGGGCGGTCGAGTCGGAGACATTCGCCATAATCGTTTCAATCTTTGGCCGCAACTCAACGAGCATGGCTTGAGCAGTCTCAGCGGTGGGCAGCACCTTGGTCTTGACCTCGACGGCCAAGGCTTCCATCCGCGCGGCGCTCTTTCTGACTGCCAAATAGAGAGCCACCAGGATACCCGCCTGAAGCAGCACTGCGGCAGTGATCGCGATAAAAGTTGCGCTCAAAAGAGTCTGATTGTCCATATTGGTTACTCCGCGCCACGCATTACACTGCGGCGGAGCCTGCGGCCGTCAAAGGTTCTGAGCGGTGCCACTATCCTTGGCAGTTACTTCTTCATGATATGCCTGCCGGCCCGCTTCGTACGCCGCGCGAAACTGCTCCTTCTGCTGGTTCATCACATCGCGACCGCGGTCTACCAAATCTGCCGCACGCTCACGAGCTTGACGGGCGCGATTGCGCATGAACTCACGGCCCTCGTCGGCCTTGGATCGCAAAACTTCTCGAGTGTCACTGCCTGAATTCGGTGCATACAAAACACCTACCAGGGCGCCCACACCGAGTCCCGCAAGAAACCAGAGGAAACTGTTGCCATCCCTGTCTGCCATAAATTCAACCTCCCGTTTGCTCACTATCCAGTCGGATGTTAGCACCCGCTGTAGTGAAATACAATTCAGAGCGGTCTGTACGTTTGCGGGGGTTAGGCTGTACTTGTGCGGAGTGCGCACAAGCGAGACAATGTCTGCGCCCGGCCGGAGGCCGTTGTGTCTGACCGTAAATACCGACAGCACGGATACCAGGATGGTGGCGACGAAGCGCGTAGAAAACCAACGACTGAGAAGCCAACAAAGAAAGATACGTTCGGCCCGCGACCCATCCAGATGCCGGGCACGCGCACGGTTTCCCGCTGCTCTCAATGTGGCTCGCTACTGCAATCCCTGGCTGAGCGCCTGGACCGGTGTCCCAAGTGTGGCTTTGAGCTTCATTCCTGCAAGCAGTGCACTTATTTCGATCCCTCCAGCCGATTCGAGTGTGCGCAGCCGATCCCCAAGCGGATTCCGCGAAAAGATGAACGCAACGAATGCAACTTCTTTTCCATGCGAGTCATGGTGGAAAAGGAAACTTCCACTCCGGCCCCAGTACGAGCCGGCGATGCCCGGCAGGCGTTCGAGAATCTTTTCAAGAAGTAGGGCAGCCTAAGGCTTGAGTGTTGGCCGCAGCAGGACCTCGCTCACGAACGACTGCGGAGCTTGCGTTACCAGCATTGCCACCACATGCGCTAGATCTGCCGGCTGCAGCATCTTCTTCGGATCTTTGCCCTCGTGCGGGCTCAGATCAGTATCCACCGAACCCGGACAAATCACTGACACCCGAACGTTGTGGCCTCGCAACTCCTCCGCCACTGAGTAGCTCAATCCATTCAATCCCCATTTGGAGGCGGCATAGGCGGCCCCGTTGGGTAGAGCATTCTTTCCGGCAAGAGACGAAATGTTGACGATGTGCCCACCGCCTCCGCGAATCATCAGAGGAGCAAAGGATCGAATGCAGTAATACACCCCGCGCAAATTCGTATTCAGAATTTGTTCCCAGGAGTCCGGGGGCGTCTGGTGCAGAGGCTGCGCGAAACCACCAACGCCGGCATTATTGACCAGAATGTCCGCGCGGCCAAAGCTGCGGTCCAACCGGTTCGCGACAGCTTCGACGGAGCGCAGATCCATCACGTCGCACTCGGCGACTTCCGCCCGTCCACCCGATTGAGAGATCGCTGCGGCAGTGGATTCCAGCGGAGCGCGTTTGCGTCCGCAGAGTACAGTTGTGGCTCCGAGTTCTGCCAGCTTGCGCACTATTGCTGCGCCAATGCCCCGGCCCGCGCCAGTAACGATCGCTACTTGTTCCGCTAGGGAATTCTTGCTGTTTTCCGGCATGACATAGTCACCATTTTTAGCATCTTAACAAGGTGGGAAAGGGAGTGCAGTAAAGCAAGCTTGCCTTAGGCGGAGTACATCCTTATAATCCGGCTCACCGGAAATGAGTTCAGGCTTGACTTGATGTTGGCAAGATGCCTCAGGAGTTATTTCCGGCCTGTCAGTTGGGCGAAGATGCCCAGTTTCCGAGAAGACCTGAGTGAGCGGACGGGGTTAGCACTTGGGGTAGAATGCGTTCGCTGATTCCCAAAAGTTCAAGGAGCCATTCGAATGAAGAAAAGCCTAGTGGCGTTTGTGCTCGCGCTTTCGGCGATAGCGGCCGGTCAAACGGCAGGGGCACCCGGGCAGGCACCGCCTGCGACGTCACAACCACAGCCCACTGCACAAGCACAGCCGCAGAAGAAAGAGATTAAAGACCCGGCGGAGTACAACGCCTATGTGGGCGCAGCGCAACAGACAGATGCTGCCGCCAAGATCAGTGGCCTGGAGGCATTCCTGGCGCAGTATCCCAACAGTGTAATGAAGGAAGACGCTCTGGAATTACTGATGGGGGCTTACCAGCAGGCCGGGAACCAGGCCAAGGTGATAGACACCGCCAACCGCTTACTGGCTGCCAATCCTAACAATGCCCGCGCGCTGGTACTGCTCGCCTACAACGAACGTGCAGCTCAAAAATGGGCCGATGCCAAGCAGCATGCCGAGCGGGGCTTGCAGGCGATTCCGAAGATGTCGAAGCCGGATGGCGTTTCGGATGCCGATTTCGAGAAGCAAAAGACCCAATTGAGCGCATTGTTGAACAGCGTAGCCGGCTTTTCCTCTCTGCAGTTGAAGGATTACGCTTCGGCGCAAAAATATCTCCGTCCGGCGGTTGAAGCCGACCCCAAAAATGTAGAGAACGTGTACCCCCTCGCCTTGGCCTACCTGAGCGCGACCCCACCGGATGATGTGAACGGGCTCTTCTTTATTGCTCGCGCCGCCAATCTAGTTACTGATCCCGCTGGTAAGGATCAGATCAAGAAATTCGGTCACAGCCGTTATGTGAAGTATCACGGCTCCGAGGAAGGCTGGAACGAACTGCTGGCGCAAACGGCGACCACACCACTGCCACCCCCAGGTTTTGCGATCAAGCAATACATACCTCCCACCCCGGCGGAACAGGCTGCGGATCTGGTAAAAAACACTCCCCCTGAAAAGATGACTTTTGCGGAATGGGAGCTGGTGCTTTCCCAAGGCAAGCCGGAAGATGCGGAAAAAGTTTGGAACGCGATCAAGGGCAAGCCTCTGCAGATGGAAGGGACGGTGCTGAAAGCCTCCCCGACCGAGCTTGATATCGCCGCGAGCTCGGACGATATTGAGGCCAAAAGGGCGGACATCAATCTGACAATGACGGGACCGATTCCGGCTAGGTTGATGCCGAAAGAAGGCGCCACCTTAGACTTTGAGGGCACGCCAGTTTCTTATACGCCGAATCCATTTGTCATGACCATGGAGAAGGGAGCGCTACTGACCAAGGCCGCGCCCACGAAGAAACCGCCGGTGCACAAACGACCTTCTACGTAATCTAAAGGAGAGAGATTGGAAAGCAAGTAAGGCAGTCCTTCGGGGCTGCCCCAATTTTTGCGATGAAACCGGTCCCTCCGGCTAGCGCACGGCCTTTTTCTCATAAGTGGATGGGCGGGCGCTGCGCGGCGGACGCTTGATTCCGTCCCGGAGCTGCCGCACGTCTATCTTGAGTTCCGAGATTGTCCTGCTCAGAGTATTACGGTGCATTCCAAGTTGGCGTGCAGCGCGGCACTGATTGCCCTTGTTTTCCTGGAGCACCGTCAGGATGAACCGCTTCTTGAATTCCCGCACGGCCTCGGAGTACAGAATGTTGCTCTTGTACATCTGCATGATAAGGGCTTCGAGCTGATCTCTCACGGCGTCTCTCTTTCTTTTTCCTTCTTCGTGAAAGGCTGCCTACCTAGCTGCCAGTCCTGCAATCGTACGTCCTTACCTACTTAAAGCGCCGCTTCCGGCACCAGGGCGGCCTGGTGCGTGTTGCTGATGCAGCAAATCTATTCCCTGGTAAAACCGCGCGCGTAGTTCGGCGGGAGCTACCCAGATCGCGGCCCGGCCAAGCACCAAGAAATACGGCGCCAACTGCGAGTTCTCTAACCAGTTTGAGGTCGGTGTGAAGGCCGTCATACTCATTAGCAAGACCGCCACAATCAGACCACCTTTCAGTACACCAATCACTGCTCCGAAGATGCGGTCCACAATACTCAGCCCGGACTCTTTCATGGCCCAGCGCGCGATCCGTCCCGCTGCCCCTGCGACCATCAGGACACCAATAAAAATTGCCAGGAACGCCATGATCTCGGCCGTGGGCGGTGACTTTAAAAAGCTCTCAAACCATTCCGCTAGTTCACGATATTTCCACGCCGCCAGCAGATATCCGGCTACCAAGCCCGCCAGATGAAAGGCCTCCTGAAAAAAGCCGGATCTGGCAGCCTCGGCCGCCGAGGCCACAACAACAATCAGAATGATCCAGTCCGCGAAGCTCATGGGTCTCTCCCACGGACGGCATCACTGCTATACATCCAATTCGCGTTCCGTAAGCTGACGGTACGCCTCTAGGTATTTTTCGCTGGTTCGGCGCGCCACTTCAGCGGGGAGCGCCGGAGCGGGGGGCCGCTTGTTCCAACGAATCTCCTCCAGGTAGTCACGAACGTATTGCTTATCAAATGAACTTTGAGCCTGGCCGGGTCGATAATTATCTGCCGGCCAGAAACGAGAAGAATCCGGAGTTAGGACCTCGTCCGCCAAGGTGATGCCCTTCGCCGTTCTCCCAAATTCAAACTTGGTGTCCGCTATGATGATGCCTTTTTGTCGGGCGTATTCGGCCGCGTTCCTATAGACATTCAAACTGATGTCACGCAGTTGGTGGCTCAGTTCCGGCCCCACAATCCGAGTCATCTCGGCAAACGGAATGTTTTCGTCGTGTCCCGTAGTCGCCTTGGTGGCGGGAGTAAAGATCGGTTCGGGCAACTGGTCTGATTCCTTCAGACCGGCCGGAAGTCCAATGCCGCACACCCCGCCGGTGGCTTTGTATTCTTTCCAGGCTGATCCTGAGATATAGCCGCGCACTACGCATTCAACCGGCACCATGTCAGCCCATGTCACCAGCATCGAACGGCCGCGCAACTGATCAGCGTGCTGAAGCAGAGGCGCAGGATATCGCGCAACATCGGCTGTGATTAAGTGGTTGGGCACCACATCGCGCAGAAAGTCGAACCAGAAAAGAGACATCTGCGTCAAAACGTGGCCTTTATGTGGGATGCCAGTGGCCAGCACGTAGTCGAACGCGGAAATGCGATCGGTGGCTACAAACAGAAGCCTTTCGCTGTCCAAGCGATATACATCACGCACCTTGCCGCTGGCGTGAAGTTCCAGTTCCGGGAAGTCGGTTTGTAAGAGGACGGAATCGAGGAGATTAGAGTTCATCATGAAATTTTACAGATAGAAAGCGTCGCGTATTCTAGCCTTTCAAAAATATTTGTCAACGGTTTAAACGAAAACTACGCTCCAGCGGAGACCACCATGAACCGCAAAAAGATTGACAGGTTTAAAGGTCGGTGGATCGATTGACTGGTAAGGCTTTCCGTGTCCGCGTTTGTGGAAAAACTGAGGACAACAGGAGGATAAACGCGAAGCCGAAAACAAACAATGGAGGCGTGTCGGCGTGCGTCCCCGCGGAATCTTACGCTGTCGCCCCAAAGCGTACGGAAACCAGTTTCGAAACGCCGGGCTCCTGCATGGTTACGCCATAAAGCACAGGTGCGATGCTCATCGTCTTTTTGCTGTGGGTGATGAGCACGAACTGGGTTTGTACGCTCATCTCTTTCACCAATTCCGTGAAGCGCCCGATGTTAGCTTCGTCGAGCGGGGCGTCTACCTCGTCGAGGATGCAGAATGGGCTGGGCTGATATTGGAATATGCCCACCAGCAGGGCGAGCGCCGTCAATGCCTTTTCGCCACCCGAAAGCAGCAAGACATTTTGCAGCTTCTTGCCCGGCGGTGAGGCCACCACATCGATGCCGCTCTCGGCGCTATTCTGCCCATCCGTAAGGCGCATGAACGCATTGCCGCCGCCGAAGAGCTTGCGAAACGTTCCCTGGAAGTTGTCATTGATCTGGTGGAAAGCTTCCTCAAACTTTTGCCGCGAGAAAGTGTCGATCTCTTGAATGGTAGCCTGCGTGTTCTCGATGGAATCAAGCAAGTCCTTCCGCTGCGTGTCGAGGAAGGCGTGGCGCTCGGAGGTTTCTTTGTACTCTTCCAGTGCCATCATGTTGACCGGCCCCATGGCGTCGAGGCGGCTCCGCATTTCGTGATAGATCTGATCTTCAACTATAAGCTGCTCGCCGATGGTGATCCCGATACTGCTATCCGACAATAGTTCCTGTCGCTGCACGCCGAGCTCGTTCAGGCAGGTCTCAGCCATGTATTGGGCATCGGACTGCAGCTTTGCCACCGCCGCCGAAAGTTCTGCCCGGCGGTCGCGGGCTTGATCCAGAAGCTGGCGCGCATGCCGCAGAGCTTCGTCGACTTCTGTAATGCGAGCACGTACCTGTTCCGATTCGAATTGCAGCAAGCCGTCGCGCACCTCGCTGGCATTTCGTTCGGCTTCGAGATCGACCAGTTGGCCGGCGATTTGCTGGTTCTCGGCCTCACACCGCAGCTTCTCCGCAACCGAGTATTCGATCTGCGAGCCGAGAGAACTTACGCGCTCATTGAGTTCGGCGACCAACCCTTCGATCCGGTGCAGGACCGCGGTCGCCGCCCGATGGCGTTCTTCGAGGGTGGCCACTCGCGCCAGATGCTGCCCGGCATTCTGGGCAGCCTGGTCGCGTCGTTCGCGCAGACCATTTAGCTGTTCATGAGCGCTGGTTGCCGCTTGTTCCAGTTGCAGCCGTTTTTCTTCCATTGCCGCCATTTCAGCGTGCCGCTTACTAATCAGTTCTTCCTGCTCAGCCCGCTCCGCCAAGAGCCGCTGGAACTCCTGGCTGCATGCATGCAAGCGCTCGCTCACACGGGTCATCTCCGAATCGAGCTGCTGCAACAGGTGACCCGAGGTCATTGCTTGCTTTTCGGACTCGCGCTTTTCGCTTTCGAGCCGGTCGAGCAGGGAAGTGAAGTCTTTGATTTCGCGCCCCAGAGTCAGCACTCGCATTTCCTCGTGGCGCAGGGCCTCTTCCAGTCCGGCCAGTAAGCGGATCACCTCTCGCAATTCGCGCTTCATAGACAGCGGACCCTCGGCCCGCTGCTTGCCGCCGGTCACAGTTACGTTGTGAAAGCACTCACCGGACTGCGAAAGGAAAAATGCATCTGGATTCTCCAGTGCCAGCTCCCGACCGATCGCAGGACCAGGTACGATGTAGCCGTCGCGCAGCTTGGGGAGGATCACTTCCAACGATCGCCCGAACCCATTCAGCACACGAATCGTATGCTTGAGCGGAACGATCGACTGGCCCGGCGACGCTTGACGCGCATTCTCATCCACAGTAAACGAGAACTTGGCCTGCGAATCTTCGGGATGAACCAGAAAAGTGGCGCGGCCGTCAACATCGCTGCGGAGCAAGCGCAATCCTTCGTCGGCTGCGTCCCAGGACTTCACTACGACATAGTTCAGTTCGTCACGCAGGAAATCTTCGACCACACCCTCGTAACGCGGCTCGACTTCCAGGAAGTCGGCCAGCACGCCTGCCGGAGCCAGTCCGCCTTGCATCACTCCCGATTGAAACAGACGGCGAACCGCCTCTGTCGAATATCCATGTTCAGCGATTACCGCTTCCAGCGAGCCCTTCTTGCCAATCGCAGTGGCGTACTCGGCTCGTAAGCCGTCCAAACGGTTCTTGGCTTCGGTCTCTTCATGACGCTTGGATTGAAGTGCTTGCCGCGTCTGGACGATTTCCTCGGTCAATCCCGCGACACGCTGCGATACGGTTTCAAATTCCAGAGCCAGCTGCCCGCGCTGCCCACCGAAGGTCTCGACCTGAGAATTCGCTGTAGACAATTCCACTTGCAGACGCTGCGCCTCACGATCGACCGCGGCCAAGCGTTCTTCCGACTGAGTGAGCTGGTTCCGCAAATTGGAGCCGCCTGCCACTACTTCCATAATGGCCACACGGGATTCTTCCTGCTGACGCTCCGCTTCCGCGACGGCATTGGCTGCGTCCGCAGACTCCTGCTGGCATCTCGTCAACTCCTGCTGCGCGCTGCCTACGTCCCAGGCCGCAGAAGCCAGCATCTGGCGGTTAGAATCACGTTCCGCCTCGAGGGCGGTCAGACGATGTCTCGCGTGCGTCAGTTCAGCCTCGGAGGACGCCGAACGTGCCATCAGTTCGGCGCAGCGTTCTTCATTATGCCGGCGCTGAGCGTGGGCCCGGTCTGAGTCCAATTTGATCTGACTCATCCGCTCGCGGTTCTGCCGCAGCTCGGTCTCGATCGAATAGCCGCGCTGCGTGCGATCGCCCTGCTCCGCTTCGAGTTGCTGGATGCTCTGAATTTGCTGGCGCATCTGCTCGGTGATATTGCTAATCTGTGTGTCGAGCGCTGCACTGTCCTGATCCAACTGGGCAAACTTACTGGCCAGCACCAGACGCAGCTTGGCCCGCATTTCTTCGCGCAGCCTGGCATATCGCTCCGCCTTCGACGCTTGCCGCTTCAGCGAATTCATCTGGCGAGTGACTTCCTCGAAAATGTCATTCACCCGCGCCAGATTTTGCTTGGCATCTTCGAGGCGCGCTTCGGCAAGGCGCTTCTTGGTTTTGAACTTGGTGATGCCAGCGGCTTCTTCGATAATCGCTCTGCGATCGGTTGGACGGGTGCTCAGAATCTGACCGATGCGTCCCTGCTCGATCAGCGCGTAGGATTCGGGCCCCAGACCGGTGCCCATGAACAATTCCTGAATATCGCGCAGGCGGCAGAGCCTGCCGTTGAGCAGGTATTCGCTGTCCCCGGAGCGGAACAAGCGGCGGGTGACCACGATTTCTCCCGCCCGGAATTGCTGTTGATTGAATTTGCGGCGGCGGATCTTGAGAACGACGTTCGGCCCGTTGCTGCCGCTCACGGTTGGCGACACCAGACGCACCGGAGGATTCGGATTCACGAACACAGCAAATATCGGCTCATCGTCTGGATCCACTTCGGACAGGGCATTCCCCACAGCCTCCTGCGTCGCGAATTCTTCTACTCTTCCTGGTTGCGCTTCTTCGGTCAGACGCTCAGTCTCTTCGGCGGCCCGGGTTCGGAATTCGGCTTCATCCCAATCGCCGAGGTCCTCAGGCATTTCCTCTTGAATCTCGATCTCGGTGGGTTCGTTGGCGTCAGGGCCTCCGTAAACCTCAGGATCGATCAGCGTGAGCGACACTTCTGCCATGCCGGTCGGCTTGCGGTCGCGAGTGCCGGCGAAGATGACGTCCTCCATGCGCGACCCGCGCAAGGTCTTGGCTGATTGCTCGCCGAGCACCCAGGAGATAGCGTCGGCGATATTCGACTTGCCGCAACCGTTTGGCCCGATGATGGCCGCGATGCCATCTCCATGAAACTTTAGCTCGGTGCGGTCGCAGAAAGACTTGAACCCGAGAACGTGCAACTTTTTCAGTTTGAGCAACGGATACTCCTTTGGGTCACATTCCTTACCTTGTCATCCCGAGCGAAGTCGAGAGCCTGCCCTGAGCGAAGGCAGCGAGTCCAACGAGGACCTCGTGTTCTGTCGCATTTACTAACCAGGTTCCTCTACGGTTCGATGCCACAATAGCGATCCGATTTCACACAAAGATGATCCCAGGGCTGGACAGGGCAGGCACAAATTAGAGCTACTGTAAAGGCGAAATCCCGCCCGGGTCAAGCACGAAAACACTATATCTGGTATGGCCTTACGCACAACCACCTCATTTTGCACACACAATGCAGCAGGGGCGTGGAAAATGGATAAAGAAAGAGGAAAGGAAGGGAGAACCGCGAGAGCAAGATAAGCCTAGCGCAAGACGCGATCGAAGGCAACGACTCAGAGATCTTCCAACAAGTCCTCGACACACAATTCGGCATCGCGAAGGATGGACCGAAGAAGACCGGGACCAATTGTCTCGCCGGAGTGCACCGGGACAGTTGTGACCCTTCCGTCCGCGTGCCTGAGGAAAACGTGACGGCCGCGGGTTCGAACGACTTGAAAGCCGATTCTTTCGAGGATCCGGACGACTTCTTTGCCCTTCAGCCGGGGAGCCGCGTCATACGGAAATCTGTTGAATGCCTACGAGTTCGAGCGAACCGATCTCCTTATCATCATCTTCTAAGCACAGCTCGATCACTTCGCTGCGCGCTTCATCAGCGTGTCCAAGCTCCTAGCTTGCGTATGGCAACCGCGAATCCCGGGAACCGTGGCGACGTAGTAGCCTTGCTCGTCAGGTTCAATGACGACGGTGAACTTGCGCTTTGACTTCACTGCGCGATTTTAGACGTGGGAAGTACACACCGGGCGTAAGCGCCCTGCAGAGGATCTTCGCCATCTTTCCTCGCCAGGACGGACGAGGGTGTCCGCGCCACACACCTAAAACGTGCCTACCCGCCCAGCTTCTCGAAGAACAAACAAATCGATTCAATCCCGCGATAGAAGTTAGGGATATGGAACTTCTCGTTGGGAGCGTGCAGGTTGTCATCAGGTAGGCCGAAGCCCATCATGACGGATGGAATTTTCAGCACGTCCTGGAAATCCGTCACGATTGGGATTGACCCGCCCGAGCGGATGAACACGGTGTCTTTCTTAAAGACGTCGTGCATGGCCTCGGTAGCGGCTTTTACATACTTATTGTCGGTGCCGACCACGCAAGCGGGGCCTTTACTCCAAACTTTGACGTTAGTCTGAATCCCTTTGGGCGTGATTTTCTTGACGTAGCGCGTGTATTTCTTGAGCACGTCGTCTGGGTCCTGGTTAGGCACGAGGCGCATCGAGACTTTGGCTGAGGCCCGCGCCGGAATGACGGTCTTGGCGCCGGGTGCGGTAAATCCGCCCGGCATGCCGTGCACTTCGAGCGTCGGACGCGCCCAGGTGCGATAAAGAACCGAAAAGCCCGGCTCGCCGGTCAACACCGTCGAACCGACTTCCGTCTTGCGATAATGTTGTTCGTTGAAGGGCAGCCGCTTCCAGGCTTTCAGCTCCTCTTTGCTGGGCGCTTTCACGTTCTTGTAGAAGCCGGGGATCAGGATGTGTCCCTTCGCATCCTTCAGTTTGCCAATGATCTCGATCAATCCGAAAAACGGATTCGGGGCCGCGCCGCCATACATGCCCGAGTGCAGATCGGTCTTCGCTCCCACGGCTTCGATTTCGGTATACACCAGGCCGCGCAGTCCGACGCAAAGCGTAGGAAGATCAGGAGCAAAGAGTTCCGTGTCACAAACCAAAGCAAAATCGGCTTTCAGCTTTGCTTTCTCCTTGCGCACGTACGCCGCGATCGACTCGCCGCCGACTTCTTCCTCGCCTTCAATGATGAACTTCACATTCAGCGGTAGCGCGCCGTTGTGACCTTTCATCAGCGCTTCAATCGCCTTGATCTCCATCCAGAGCTGGCCCTTGTCGTCGACTGCGCCGCGAGCGTAGATGTTGTTATTGCGCTCGGTGGGTTCAAACGGAGGGGAAATCCACTCATTGAGCGGATCCGGGGGCTGGACGTCGTAATGCGCGTAGCAGAGAACCGTCGGTTTACCTGCGGCGTGCAGCCAGTCGGCGTAAATCAGCGGATGGCCCTTGGTCGGGATGGTCTCGACGTGCTCCAGACCGATGCGGCGCAGTTCGTTGGCCACAAACTCAGCCGCCTTCTGCACGTCAGACTTATGTTCCTGCAGCGTGCTGACACTAGGAATGCGGAGAAGATCTTTCAGCTCATTGAGGAAGCGTTGCTGGTTGCCGCGGGCGTAACTGACTGCAGGGGAGGCCATAAGGTATGCCGCTTTCTCGCGAGCGAACGCGGTGTTGTGGTGCTTCTAAAACGATTAAGTATACCTGAGGAGAAACTCTCGCAGAATTGGCACTGCTCTCAGTTGGGGAACCGCGCTGGCGAAAATGCTGAAATATCGAGCTCAGGTGTAACGCCCATGATCGCTTGCGCCATCAAGTGTGCCGTGATTGGCGCTAGCAGGATTCCATCGCGGAAGTGTCCAGTGGCCACAAAGTATCCGGGAGTAGTAGTGGCGCCGAGGATGGGTAAAGCATCCGGCGTTCCAGGACGCAGGCCAGCCCATGCCTCCAACATGCGTGCTTCAGCCAAAGCGGGAACCATGCGGATAGCCGCCTGGTGCAGTCGCTGGATGGTATCCACATTGGTACGCTTGTCATATCCCGCCTCCTCAACCGTGCTTCCGATTACTATCCGTCCATCGCTACGAGGAACCAAGTAGACTTCCGGCGCACGGATCACATGGCGCAACACATCTTTGGACGCGCCTACCACTGACAGCATCTGTCCTTTTACCGGACGAGTAGGGAACCGATAGAGCGGAATGTGCCCAGCCCATGCCCCAGCGCAGTTGACAACCGCCGCAGCAGCGTAGCTGGTCTTTTCCGTGCGTGCGCCCATGACTCGCTCATTCGACACAATCACATCGGTAACGGCAGAGCCAGACGCGATGTCGACCTCGCGATGCCTGGCTGCGCGCAGGGCGGCGACGACTAAGGCCCGAGGATCCACGCTGCGCTCTTGCAAGAAGGCTCCCGGAATTCCTGGGTCGATGAGGGTAGGCTCGAGCTCGCTGAGGCAAGCCGCCGCCGCTCCGAAGCCCGGATCCGAGTGAGAATATCCAGCAGAAAACAAAATCGTGCCTTGGTCACGCAGGTCAACGTCAATGCCGGATTCATCCTGCAACTCATGCGCGAACTCGGGATACATGCGCGCGCTGGCGGTGGCCAGCGGTTGCAACACCGGTGGGGTCTCGACGCCGCACTCGACCAACATGCCAGCGGCGGCGTGCGAGGCCTCGCGCCCGGGTTCTCCTCGCTCCAAAAGTAAAACACTGGCACCACGCTTTCGAAGCGCCAGTGAAAGCGACAGCCCGATGATCCCGCCACCAATGACGATGACGTCCGAAGTCTTCACCTTGCCATTGTAAAAGAGCCGTTGTGGTGAGTCTCCCACCGGAGCACACAAAGCCGTCCGGAGGATCACAAGCTAAACCAAAGCTGGTAGTTACTTTCAGCCGAACCCTTCTGGGTACGCTGGCTGCTTCGCTTGCCCACTTATAATCCGCGCAGGGCGGAACCGGTGCCCGTGGTTCTTTCCGTAGCCCATGTCTAAAGCAAATCGAAACCAAGCTCCCGGCGTTCGTCAGTCGCTGTGGATCTACAATCCCGCCCTCGACCTCATTGTGGGATGTGGCGCTTGGTCAGCGCCTTTGTTGTTATTTGCCTATTCTGCGGGCGCTTCGAATACCCTCGCCTGGTCGATCGCGTTCTATGGCTTGGCGCTGTTCTTCAACTATCCCCATTATATGGCGACGCTTTACCGCGCCTATCACAACGAGGAAGACTTCCATAAATACCGCATCTTTACCGTGCACATCACGGTGCTGGTGGCATTGACTCTGGTGCTGTCGCACTTCTGGTTTCGCGCCCTGCCATACATCTTTACGCTATATCTCACCTGGAGCCCATGGCACTACAGCGGACAGAACTACGGATTGTTCATGATGTTCGCGCGGCGGGCCGGGGCAAAGGTATCCGCTCTCGAGCGCCAAGCTTTGTACTCGGCATTCTTACTTTCTTATGTGATCTTGTTCTTGAGCTTTCACACTGGTCCATCGAGTGATCCGCTTTTTATTTCGCTCGGAATTCCGGGGAAGGTGAGCTCGGTTGTGCTGCTTCCGCTGGCCCTGGGATTCGTGACTGTTTCCACCTTTGGCCTATCCCGGCTGGTTGCACAAGTCGGCTGGAAGCCGCTGTTGCCCTCGCTCACACTTTTCTCCACGCAATTCATCTGGTTTCTGGTCCCCACGATCTTATCGGTCGCAGAGCGCATGCAAGTCCCGCAGAACCGGTATAGCACCGGCGTTCTCGCCGTGATGCACTCGGCCCAGTATCTTTGGATCACAAGTTATTACGCTCGTCGCGAGGCCACGGGAGTGAATGCCGGACGCTGGCGTCCGCTGGCGTATTTCGGTGTGCTGATCGTAGGTGGGATTGCGTTATTTGTTCCCGGACCATGGCTGGCGAGCCGGGTGTTTCATTCTGATTTCAGCACCAGCTTTTTGATCTTCACGGCGCTGGTCAATATTCATCACTTCATTCTTGATGGCGCCATCTGGAAGCTGCGGGACGGCCGCATTGCCGCGCTGCTGCTGAATTCGCAAGATCGACTTTCGAGCGCAACTGCAGCCGCGGGAAGTGGTTTTGCCGCCAGCGTGCGCTGGTTGGTAGGGACCTCTCGCGGCGCTAGGACGTTGCGAGTCAGTGCCGCTTTGCTATTGCTCGCGTGGGGAACCGTTGACCAGGTGCGCTACTATCTGGCTCTGCACAGTGAAAGCTTGCCTGATCTCCAGCGCGCCGCGGCCCTTGACTCGTTTGACAGCTCGCTGGAAACGCGGCTCGGGCGGAAAGAGCAGGAAGCCGGCAAACTTGACGAGGCGGCGGCGGCGTGGCAACAGGCGCTACGTGCCAATCCCGCCGATACTGCGGCGCGTGAGGCATTGCTTAAGTACTTTACCGGTCAGCAGCGCTTCGTCGATGCCTACGCCCTGACCAGCCAGTCGCTTCGCTACGCGCCGAAAGATGCAAACCTACTGGTGAATCACGGCATTCTCGCCCAGCAACTCGGTCATCCGGATGAAGCCGTCCACAGCTGGAGCCAGGCCATCGCGCTCGATCCCTCGCAATTGCTTGCTACTCTTTACCTTGCCGGCGAATTGGATCGGGAAGGGAAGGCGGAATCCGCTATCCCTAATTACATTGCGTTTCTAGACAAGGTCGCGCACGCTGGAGCAGAGAATCGGCCTCCCCCGAGTGACGTGATTTCGATCGTGCTGCGGTTGGCGCATTGTCAGGCGCAGGCCAAACATCCTGAGCAAGCGGAACAGGCTTACGACCTGGCGCGAAAAATTGCGTCACAAACTGGAGAGAAGAAGTTGGAGAGCTTTACCAGCGTCGCACAGGCGGAGCTTGAAGCGGGGCAAAACAAAATTTCACAAGCGCTCCGTCTGTATCAGAATGCGCTTGAATTGGACGGCAGCATGAATGATCCTCGCACTGAAGCCACCGACTGGTACAGCTATGCTCTCTTCCTGCGCGATTCCGGCTTTCCCCCACGCCTGGCCTATGCCTGCCTGCTGAAGTCCGAGGCGTTAATGAAACCTCTCAAAGACGCGCCGGCGCAGCAGTCGGTCACGCTGGTTCGGACCGAAGTAGGGAAAAAAGTGGGCGTGCAAGCGGTACAACTGCAGCGCAATCCCGGGCCTGCGCTTAAAGAAGCTCTGGCGCTGAAAGATCGCTAGGGAGTCGTTTCCCACCTTTGCAACAAACGCAAAGATAGGCCACTCGCCCAAGTGCTCATCGCACCGCAGAGGACATTTTTGTCCTTGGCTACGCCTTCGCTTTTATCGACGGCCGCCCGGGTGCCTTCCGCCTGAAAGTGTAGAAGCAGCCCGTCAAGCCCAAGATGGCGAACACGGCGTCGATAACTACGGCCATCGGATTATGAGTCGTGGAATGCTGATGCCATTGCCACCGGTTCAAGGCGGTTGCCAACAAGAGCACGATGCGCCAGAACCATCTGTGTTTGCCGCCTAACCGCTCCTCTTAACCCTCATTTGCCCTTTCGTTTTACCAGGTCACTGGCTCGGAAGCTGGTCCCACGGATCGCTCGGCGCGAATGAGTCCGCGACAGGCTGAGGCCAGCCCTTTCGTCACACTAACAACATCGGCACTCTCGCCCCTGATCGCGGGACACCTCGCAGCTATGGCCCAGCTGGCACGTAGACTCTGTCGGCGGCGACCAACTCCGCATTTGGCACTTCGGTGCGGAGTTTGACCTGTTGGAAGCCAGCCTTTTTTTCTGGCTTGGCAAGAAACGTCAACAGATATTGGCGAGTCAATCGGTGAGTTAGATCATCCAGGTACGGAGCAAACGAGACCGGAGCGCCAAAACCTAGGTAAAAGGATTCTCCTCCGGTCTCGTCCGAGATCTGGGAAAGATAGTTCTGTCCCCAGTTGATACGCCAGAAACTATGACCAAAGTGGCCGACGCCCGGCATATAGATCGAGAAAATGATGACCCCGGCGCGCTGTGCATCTTCAATGGTGGAGTCCACATAAGGGTCGCTGGGTCCGCTGCCCCAATAACGATCGATGCCGTCCGAAACCATGAGGATCTCACGGCGAACCGGAGTTTCGGGCCAGCGCTTGATTAAGTCGCTCACAGAGAAGTAGGGGCTGGCAGACGCGCCCGGATCTCCGAACGGAAGGCGCAGCCCTTTGGCTGCCTGGGCATGGTCGTTGGTGGGATTCTGCAGGACATCTGCGATGCCGTTTCGCATATACGCGACACCGATCGCCGTGGTTGCGGGCTGCGCATTGATGAATTGGCGTATGTCTTCCAACTGCGAACCGAGGCTGGTGTTGGCAGCGTCGTCGATCAGGATGAATAGTTGAAGTCCTGCATGCTCTCCTTGCAATGGGAGCCAGTCCGTAACCTTAGCCCGGTCGCGACCTTGATATACCATCACGTCTTCGCGGTTAATGACTGGAACGTTCGAACCGTGACGAGGTTCCACAGTCACCACCATATGGACCGGTGCCCCAGTTGATGACACCTCTTGCGACAGAACTGACGATAGGTCAACTGCCAGTGCGGTCACAACAAGAAGTACCCGTGTAATGATGTGGAGTTTTCTCATCGAAGCCTCCTTAGGAAATAGGGGCTGAAGGTAGACGCAACGCTACTCCGCGGAAATGAAACCTGTCAATTCGAGGATTCCTGCGAAAAAAGAACTGGAGTCTGATTGCAATAGGTCTCTCTCTCGAAGCCGTCCCAGTAGACGTATACGATTTATGGGAAGCGTCAGAGTCAGCTGACTTTCACAGTTTGCTCAGAAAATCCACGATCTCGGGCTGACTCCAATCCACGGGGCCGATAAACTTTCGGCGCAGGATCCCGCTGCGATCGACGATGTAGGTTTCCGGAAATTTGAACGTACCGTAAAGATTGTTGCTTTTCTGGTCGGCATCGCGGACGGTCAGCAGGTCGACGGAGTGGTCTTTCAAGAATCTGTGATACGCGTCGCCATCGGCGTCCACGCTGACCGCCAGCACTTCCACTCCTTTGGCCTTCATCCGGCGTTGCATCTGCACCAGGGATGGCATTTCTTCGATACAGGGCGGACACCAGGTGGCCCAGAAATTCAACACTACTATTTTGCCCCGCAGTTCGCCCAGGCTGACTCTGCGATCAGCATCCTGCACGGTGAAATCGGGAGCCGGATTGCCAATGTGCGCAGGACGAGAGCCGCCGTAACAGCCCGGGAAGAGAAGAGTGAAGAGCGCAAGCAGGAACGGGGCGCGTCGCACAAAGCTATAATACCTAATTCAACCTATGGTCACGTCAGATCCAGGAACGAACCGGCCCGTCGTTTCGGTGATTGTACCGGCACGCAATGAAGAGGCATCCCTTGAAGCGTGCCTGCCGTCTCTGTTGGCGCAAGGTGGCGTGAGCTTCGAAATCATCGTCGTCGACGATGCTTCAACCGATCGCACGCGCGAAATCGCGCAATCGTTTCCGGGAGTGCGAGTGATTGATGCGGGGCCGTTAGCTGAAGGCTGGACCGGCAAGAACAACGCCATGGCGGCCGGGGCCAGACAAGCGTGCGGCGAATGGCTACTCTTCACTGACGCCGACACGGTGCATCGTCTGGGGTCGCTGGCGCGGGCACTGGCCGAGGCGAGGCGACATGGCGCGGCATTGCTTTCGTATTCTCCGGAGCAGGAAGTCCATAACTTCGGGGAAAAGGCAGTGATGCCCGTGATCTTCGCGGAGTTGGCGGCTACGTATCAGCCATCGCAGGTGAGCAATCCCGCATCTTTCGCAGCGGCGGCGAACGGCCAATACTTGCTGATTTCTCGCGAGGCGTATGACGCCGTCGGCGGGCACGCGACGGTCGCCACGAGCTTGCTGGAGGACGTGGCCCTGGCACGGGCGGTAAAAGCGTCGGGCCGAAGGATTTTCTTTCGTTATGGCGGAGATGCGGTCCGCACCCGCATGTACCGCAGCTTCGCCCAACTCCGCGAAGGCTGGACCAAGAACCTCGCGTTGCTGTTTCCGTCGGCAGGGCGGCTGGCGCTCATGCGGTTGACGGAATTTGTATTGATTGTGAGCAGTGTGACAGTTGCCATTTCGTCAGGAATGCAGGGTCGACTGAGAGTCGCTGCTGTGATGGGAGTTGTTGCCACTATTTTGATCTATTTTCTTATCAAGCGAATTCGCCAAGCGCATTTTTCGTGGCACGCAAACATCTTGTCTTTACTAGGCCTGCCATGGTTTTCGTATCTGTTGCTCCGTTCCCGACTGGCTTATGAGAAGGGAACAGTGAACTGGAAGGGACGCACCTACGCTCCGCCGCAGCCAGGACTTGAGTCGCAGAGCCAACTGCGCGTCGCCTCGGAAGAGCCGCTCCTCACGCCGGCGTTGAAGCATCCAAGGAGATCGGGCCTCTAGCCCTGAGGTACAAATGGTTTATCTCACGCGTAAAACTGAATTTGCTGCTTCGCACTACTATCACAGCCCGGAGTTCACTCCCGAGGAGAACCAGCGTATTTTCGGGAAATGCAATAATCCCAACGGCCACGGGCACAATTACACCCTGGAAGTCACGGTGAAAGGCGAAGTCGATCCACGTTCTGGTTTTGTGGTCGACTTGAAGCAGTTGAAAGAAATCCTGAACCGTGAAGTACTGGATGCGATGGACCACCGCTTCCTGAATAAGGAAGTCCCCGAATTCTTCAACTGCGTTCCGACCACAGAGAATCTGGCCATTGCCATCTGGCATCGCCTCGTACCTAAACTGCAAAAGGCGCAATTGCACAGGGTGCGCGTGTATGAAACTCCAGACTTATTTGTCGATTTCTATGGTGAAGCATGAAGGCCCACTTGACGCGGCGTTATATATTCTCAGCTTCGCATCGCTTGCATAGTGATTCCATGTCGGATGAAGAAAACGCCGCAACCTACGGCAAATGCAATAACCCCTATGGGCACGGTCACAATTACGCGGTCGAGGTCACAGTCAGCGGCCCGGTGGACGAAAGCACGGGAATGGTGTGCAATCTGGTCGACCTCGATAGCTTCTTCCGGCGCGCAATTCTGGATCGTTTTGACTGCCAAAATCTGAATATGCTTCCCGAATTCAATCAGGTTGTTCCGACCACGGAAAACCTGTCTTCGGCTATCTACGATATTTTGCAGCGCGGCTTCAGCCTGGCTCATCTGGAGAAGGTACGCATCGAAGAGAC
Organism: uncultured Acidobacteriota bacterium; assembly: GCA_963696025.1. Classification (GTDB taxonomy): domain Bacteria; phylum Acidobacteriota; class Terriglobia; order Terriglobales; family Acidobacteriaceae; genus JABCYV01. The sequence goes on along the minus strand of CAVOII010000004.1, from coordinate 363,218 downwards.
GATGATGAATTCGTTCGAATATGCCGGCGGCTCTGAGGTTCGCCACTAAGGAAGAGATAAAAGGGAAGAGCAGGGGATCATGAGGTCATCGGTCGAAACTAGCAGCGTGACCAGCGCGAGCTTCGAAGATCTGGTCCAGGAGATACTCGTCCGTCTGGGCGAAGATCCGAAGCGCGAGGGTTTAGTCCGCACGCCTCACCGCGTACATCGGGCCTACGAGTTTCTCACCAGGGGTTACCAAGAAGATCCGGAGGCGATGCTCAAGAATGCTCTGTTCACCGTGAGCTACGACGAGATGGTCATCGTCAAAGACGTCGAGATGTTCAGTCTGTGCGAACATCACATGCTGCCTTTCTTCGGAAAAGTGCACGTGGCCTATATTCCGAATGGCAAGGTCATAGGACTGAGCAAAATTCCACGCCTGATCGAAATTTTCTCCCGCCGTCTGCAGATTCAGGAGCGCCTGACTACGCAGATCGCAGAAACCATTCAGAAGGCTATTGAACCTCAGGGCGTGGGTGTGGTCATCGAGGCCCGACACCTGTGCATGATGATGCGAGGCGTGGAGAAGCAACACTCAGCTGCGGTGACATCTTCGATGTTAGGCTGCTTCCGCGAGGAGCAGGAGACGCGGACCGAATTTTTATCTCTCATCAGGAATCGTGCCAACGGCATTTAGGGGTGCAAGCTTCCAGCCCCTGGCTTCTAGGTTTAGGCGTTGTTTGGAAGTCCACAGCATGTCGAAACCGAGTGTCAAAAGCGGGAAGCCCGGCCAAAGCCGAAAGGTCAAGAGTTCAACTAAGAGCCAGGGGCTGAAAGCTAAAAGCTGGGAGCCGCTTTTTCACCATGTTCCGTAGCGATACCTGCGCGGCCGTTCAGGAAATAATTTAATGAGCATGATCCCCGCGATAAATCCTCCCACGTGCGCCCAGAAAGCCACGCCGCCGCTGTTTTGGCCGGCATACGTTGCCGAACTGGCTGCGCCACTCAGGAACTGGACCACGAACCAGTAACCCAGCATGACCCACGCGGGTACGTAAAAGAAGAGGAAAAGGAACCAGGTCAATACCCGCGCCCGTGGATACAGAAGAAAATAAGCACCCAGCACGCCGGCGATGGCGCCACTCGCGCCCACCGTGGGCACGCGCGAATTGGGACTGAGGACGACCTGGGCGAAAGCCGCGGCGATTCCGCTCAGAATATAAAAAACCAGGTAATTGAAGTGGCCGAGATAATCTTCAATATTGTCGCCGAAGATCCACAGAAACCACATGTTTCCGATCACGTGCATCCAGGATCCGTGCAGAAACATAGAAGTAAAAGCGGGAAGCAGAGCAGCAACCGGACTGGGCCGACTAGCTCCCCAGAGAAGGCCGGTGACGTGCGCGGGAATCATTCCAAACTGGAATAGGAAGGCCTTAAAGCTCTCGGGATCGAGCGCCGACTCGAAAAGATAAATGAGCAGATTTAAGCCAATTAGAAAATAGGTAAGATACGGCGTGCTGAAGCGGGGTTGGTCGTCGCGGATGGGAATCATCGTTCTAAGCTTCTAGCGCGGCTTGGATGCCGTGACATACTTCCCGGCCGCCAAGAAATTCCCACCGCGCCAGTTGACCCGAAGGGTCAACCACGTCCACGATAGCAGAGAACCTTTATGAATGGCGTTCTGATCATTGATAAGCCACCAGGTTTGACCTCGCATGACGTGGTCAACCGTGTGCGCCGTATTCTGCAGGAGAAATCGGTAGGTCATCTCGGCACGCTTGATCCGCTGGCGACCGGAGTGCTCCCCTTGGTTGTCGGCAATCTGACTCGGCTGGCACAGTTTTATTCGGCTTCGGAAAAGACCTACGACGGCGTGATCCGGTTCGGCTTTGCCACCGATACTTATGACGCTGAGGGTGAGGTCACCACCACTCCGCAAATCGTTAAAGTTTCACTTGAACAATTACGGAAGCTGGCCGAACATTTTACGGGCCAGATCGAGCAGATGCCCCCGCCGTTTTCTGCCAAGAAAGTCCACGGCGTGCCTGCCTATAAGCTTGCCCGCAAAAACAAAGAGGTCTGCCTCAAGCCGGTGCGGGTTGTAATCAGGGAATTTGAAATCCTGGGAATTGATGGCGAACGAGCCAGGTTCCGCGCTCGTGTGGCTTCCGGAACCTACATGCGCTCAGTCGCGCACGACATGGGCCACGCGATAGGCTGCGGCGCCCACCTGGAAGCGCTACGTCGGACCTCACTCGGTGAATTTAGCCTGGCCGAGGCGCACACCCTTGAGCAATTGGAAGCGGCTGCGAAGGCGCGTGAAGCCGAGGACTTGTTTATTCATCCGCGCGAACTGTTGCCGCAATTTCCATGTGTGACGGCGAACTACGAGATGGCCGCCCGAATCCGCAGCGGCCGCGCCGTTAACCTGCCGGAACTATCTCGGTCACGTCACGTAAAGGTTTTCGTCGGACAACGGGAATTGATCGCTATTGCCACCCGCGTCGCTGGAACGCTGTTCCATGCCAGGATCGTGCTGGCGGGAGAGCAGGCAAAGCAGTTAACGAACGCGGATGGCGGATAGGGTTGCGCCCGATTTCAATGTCCGATAATAGGTATTATGTAAAGTCAAACATCTTGCTAATCGGAAGCATCGATGGGATTTGGTTGGATGTTCTAGGCGAGCAACTCCAGGCTTGCTCGTGCCGGTCCGTGCTGACGCAGCAAGGTAGCAAAACTCTTGTCCAGAGTAGCCAGCTTCCCTTTCTTATGCACCGCCAGACCCAGCAGGTAGGCATCCGTGACCTGTTGGTGTCCAACAAGTCGATCTTCGAAGCTTTGCACGGCTTCGTTGAACGGAATGTCGTCGGGCCAGAACCGGTGAGCTGGATGCTGCACGTTAAGACGGAGGAGCCGCATGGCCTCCGCCACTGACAAGGCGTGAGGTGAAAATGCAGGATTAGAGACAATTCTAACGAAAGCACACTGGGTAAACGGACAAGTAGCCCATCCATTTTGCCCGTGGTTCTCGAACCATCGCCTAACCCGGCTGTGGGCGCTATGCGCCGGCCAAGCCAGCGCTATCAGAACATTTGCGTCGAGCAGCGAAACCGCCGTCACTCAAACTCCGACTCTATTCGCTTAACGTCCTCGCTAGTCACGACGGGCGAGTCCGGCGGCAATACTACGACATGGATCCCGTTGACCACCCGTGTGTTCATCGGGGTCGTCAATCCCCGGCGCACCAGTTCAGAGACCGCCTTCCCCAGCGCCAAAGATCGGCCTTGCGCGTAGGCCTTCGTAAGCTGAAGAACGTCCTCATCCAGATTCAAAGTCGTCCGCATGCACAAATGATGTCATATTTGTCGATATGATGTCAATATCGAGTCCTAGACATCACGCAATCATTATGATGCCACAAATGCGTCGTGATGCATGCGTTGTGGTGCAGACAATGGGGGTTTTTGCAGGGGTTATTCAGCGGCGAATGACGTTCCTGAAAATGAAGACAGACCCGGGCCTTTGATTCAAAATCATCAATTCACATCTTGTATCTTCCCAAATCCTCGTCGTTCAGACCTTCCAACCACTTGCGCAGTTCATCACTCGACACACGATCGGACATATTGGCAGCCAATTTTGTGTTCTTCAAAACCTCTTCTTCGACGAAAATCGGGCAATCGACGCGCAACGCCAGCGCCAGTGCGTCTGAAGGCCGGGAATCGATGCTGATGATGCGTCCCTCGCGTTCCATCCAGATCACCGCATAAAACGTATCCTCGCGCAGTTCCGTGACCACCACCTTGTGGACCTGCGTATCCAACCCCACCAGCAGGTTCTTGATCAAATCGTGGGTCATGGGACGCGGCGTTGTGACTTTCTCAATCTCCAGTGCAATGGCGTTAGCCTCGTAAACCCCTACCCAGATCGGCAGCACCGTATCGCTTCCCGCGTCCTTCAGGATCACGATGGGCGTGCTGCTAACCGGGTCCATCATGAGCCCGCGAATTTTCATTTCCACTTCCATCGTGTCCCCCGAGACTGTCCGCGAGATTTAAGATTTCAGGTTTAAGATTAAAGAACCTCACCGCTCGGAAATCTAAAATCTGCACTCTGACATCCGAAATCGCTCTTCCTTTGCTCCTTATATCACCCTTTCGCCCACAAGACTGTTGGGAAAACAGCCGGTGGTAACTACTGAGATATAGCTTCCCAACTCGGGAGTTACACCCTCCGGCACCGTGAAATTCAGCACCTTATTCTGCGATGTGCGGCCGATCCACTGTCCCCGGGCTTCGTTCTTCCCTTCAACCATTACTTCAAGAACCTGACCTACATGCCGCTGGTAGCGTCCTCTCTGGATTTCGCGCTGTTTCTCCTGCAGGACCGTCAGACGCCGCGCCTTTTCTTCATCCGGTATAGCATCGTCCAGCTTCAGTGATGGAGTGTTGGGACGCGGCGAATATTTAAAGCCGAAGATGCCGTCGTATTCCACTTCATCGAGGAGGGAAAGGGTTTGCTCGAAGTCAGTTTCGCTCTCGCCAGGGAACCCGACAATGATGTCGCTGGTGATGCTGATCTCCCGCTTCGCCGCCTTCATCCATGCAATGCGCTCCAGGTACTGATCGCGGGTGTATAGACGCTGCATGGCGTCGAGCACGCGAGTCGAACCGCTCTGCACTGGCAGATGAACGTGATCGCAAAGAGTTGGATGCGAATCGATGGCTTCCACGATGTCCCGGCCAAAGTCTCGCGGATGCGAAGTCGTAAAACGCACTCGCCTGATTCCCGGAACTTCACCGACCTCCGCCAACAACTCGGCGAAAGTCTTTTTCCCGGCGGGATGGTGGTATGAGTTCACGTTCTGGCCTAGCAACTGGATTTCGGTATAGCCCAGATCAGCCATCTGCCGGGCTTCCGCTAGGACGGACTCCGAAGTCCGGCTGCGCTCTTTCCCGCGAGTGAAAGGCACCACGCAATACGCGCAAAACTTATCGCAGCCCTCGATGATGGTGATGTATCCGCGGTGCGGATTGCTGCGAGCGGTGAATTCAGTCTCGAAGCACTCGTCGGTCTCGCGATCGTCGAGTCCAGTGACGCGCTGCTTGCCTGCCTCGACCTGCACCAGCATTTGCGGCAAATTCCGGTACGACGCCGATCCGCACACCAGCGAAACGAACGGCGCGCGCTCGAAAATCTTCTCGCCCTCCTGTTGCGCCACGCAGCCGAGAACGCCAAAGCGCTTGCCCTGTGCATGGAGCTTTTTGTAGTCTGCCAGGCGATGGAAGACCTTCTGTTCAGCTTTGTCGCGGATGGAACAGGTGTTGTAGAGGATCAGGCCCGCCTCTTCCACCGTCTGGACCTGGCGGTAACCCTCGGCGATCAGCGTCCCAATGACCTTCTCCGAGTCGTGGACGTTCATCTGGCAGCCAAATGTTTCCAGGTAGAACGTCTTCGGAGGGCCGGGCAGCATACCTAGATCCAGTATAGCGCGGCAGGCCAGGCCAGTGTAGGCGCGAGCCTCCCGCTCGTGCGTCTCTCAACAAGAAATCGTTCGACCTAGCGGCGATGCTAACCGCCAGGACTCGGGTAAGTCTAAGCTGCTGGACCGGGGTGGGCTTGGAACGAGTCCGAAGCATCCAGCGCAAGGATAAATAAACGAATTGAAGGAGCTGGCGATGAACGCGCTCAAACAGATTCGGACTTATCTCGTGATGTACAGCTTGGCTGTCGTCGTGCAGCCGCTTGCAGCACTCGCACAGCAGACTTCCGAGTCATCGAAAACTGGCGTTCAACACAGCACCACGGAGCATGATGGGCAACATGATTTCGATTTCGAGATTGGCGTCTGGAAAATTCACTTGAAGCGCCTCGAGTCTCGCTTAGCGGGCTCCACTACCTGGGTCGAGTTTGACGGTACGTCCGTCACCCGAAAGCTTTGGAATGGCCGCGCCAATCTGGAGGAATTCGAAACCGATAGCCCGGGCGGCGGACACATCGAAGGCTTGACACTGCGTCTATACGATCCCCCAACCCACCAGTGGAGCCTCTATTGGGCCACCAGCAAGAGCGGTGCCATGGGCCCGCCAACGATCGGCGAATTCAAAAATGGACGCGGCGAGTTTTTCGACACGGAACCTTCTGGCCCTAATGGCCGATCCGTCCTCGTTCGCTTTGTGTGGTCGGACATCACTCCGAATTCGGCCCACTTTGAACAGTCGTTTTCAGATGACGGTGGCAAGACTTGGGAGGTCAACTGGATTACCGACCAGACCCGGGTAGATGAACCCGGCAAGGCACACTGAACCCAGCGCATACCCAAGGGATCGCATGACTGGGAAAAGGCTAGGCGAGATCTTGGAAGCGAACCGTTCCTCCCAGCCCATTACTTCCGGCTGCGCAGCTTGGAAAGTAGCCGGACAATCTCGAGATAGAGCCAGATCAGTGTGACCATCAGCCCGAAGGCCGCATACCACTCCATGTACTTTGGCGCGCCTGCCCGCACGCCGCTCTCGATGAAATCAAAATCGAGCACCAGGTTCAGCGCCGCAATAACCACCACGAACAGACTGAATCCGATCCCGATCGCACCCGAGCCGTTGATCGAGGTGAACCGCACTCCAAAGAATCCAAGCACAAACATGATCAGATAAAAGACCGCGATCCCACCCGTCGCTGCCACAATGCCCAGCTTGAATTTTTCCGTTACCGGAATCAGTCCCGAGCGGTAGGCCAGCAACAATACCGCCAGCGTCCCAAACGTCAGCCCCACGGCTTGCATGGGGACGCCCGGGAAACGCGCTTCCAGCATCGCCGACACGCTGCCGAGCACAAGGCCCTCCAGCAGTGCGTACAACGGAGCCGTGATCGGCGCCCACCGCTTCTTGAAAACGGTCACCAGCGCGACGATGAACCCGCCAATTCCCCCGACAGCAACAAGAGGCAAAACCATCTCAGGCGACCGTGAATATGCGTTCCAGGTCCCTCCCGCTGTTGCCACCACGCACACCAACAGGATGCCCGTCTTATTGACGGTGCCCGTCAGCGTCATAGTCTCGCCCGCCAGGCCCACCTGGTCCTGAAAAACGCTCGCATTGAGCGCGGGATTCCCGCTCTTGATCAATGCCACCGGATTTTCCCCTTTTATGCGATCTAGACTTCTAGCCCGCGGCCATCGGCGCCTGCCTGACCTACCGCGCGGACGCGCCAAGCCTTCGGACAAGACGCTACGCTAACCTTATCGGCGACGCAAATCACAATTCGGCAGGTGACTCATGTTTCGCGCGGTTTGCGAAAGCGGAAAATATCCAACGGACATCGACGGGACAAGAAACGAGAGCCGTCTGCCGAGCTCGAACCGTAAAAGCCTACGCTGTGGTTCTTTCGACCAAACCACTCGGTCCGAACAAAGCAGACGGCCGCCAATGCAGAGGCGCCGGGCGCGCCGTCGAAAAATAAAACCCGGCTCAAGCCGCGGATTCCGGCTTGCGCGTGTCGATGGTCTCGCCATTCTCGACAAACGCCTGCATCCAGCCCAGCACTCGCGTCCAACCTTGGCTGTGGCCCTTCGCCGCGTCGGGATGTCCGGCGAATCCGGAGTGGTGAATCTTCACCAGAGTTCCCGTGCCGACTTTCTGCGGCCCGCGGTGCTGCAATCCGTGAACCGGGCGGGGTTCGAGTTCCCATCGCAAAACCGTCTTCAACTGGCCAGCGTAGCTTGGGATCCAGGTCTGGACCAGCAGACGCGGAGGATCGATTTCCAGGTATTCGCCGTCCACCTGAAATGACTTGCCGTCAGCGCCGACACCGGCGCTCGACCATTTGCCGCCGGGGCGTACATCGGCTTTGCATTCGGTAAGACGGTACATGGCTGGCTGTCCCCACCACTGCGGCATCTGGGTGGGATCGCTAATCGCCTGGAACACGCGTTCGGGAGGCGCGGCAATGAAAATCTCCGCGGTGACCACATCTTGATCGGGGGTGATTGCGCTGATTGCCATGAGTCTCTCCTTTTATTTATTTTTCTCGACAAATTTCTTGAGCAGCTCGACCACGCCGCTCCAGCCGCCACTGTAATCCTTGCGAGCGGCAGGTTCCTGCCCCAGGCCGCTGTGCGTGACTTTCACCTTGGTGCCGCCGCCGGCAGGTGTCAGCTCCCAACGCACCACCGTACGCCGCAACTTGTCTTCGTGCCAGTTGGCGATCCAGGTGTAAGCCAGCAATCGTGGCGGGTCGAATTCCAGGACCTCGCCAATGGCTTCGAATTCATTCATTCCATTCACGGTCACGGTGGCGCTGGGCTTGGTCTTGAAGTGCCAGCGGCCGCCGCCACGAGCGTCCATCTCAAAGAATTCGAGCGGGCATTCGGGAGTAGTCCACCAGCGCGCCAGTTGATCGGATTGCGTGAGTGCTTCAAACACACGCTCGGGTGGCGCGGCGATTTGGATTTCGCTAATGATTGCATCCTGATCCGGCGTGATGATTGTGCTTGTCATTGGCGCTTGTTGCTTCCTGTTTCGAACTCTCCTGCTCCGTGCCGCATAGCTGTCACTTCTGGCGCTGCAGGTCGAAATGTTCCTGGTGCTCTGTCTTTCCGTCGTTGGCTATGAAATTCCAGTCCTCGGTGTGATGGTCAGGATCGATTATGGTGACCACGAGGCTTTGCATATGTCCCTTCTGCTCGCTGATCAAATTGGTGGCGTCTAGGAAATTGAAGCTTACCGTCTTTCCGTCAGGCGACATGGTGCCCACCATACGCGGCTGATTGCCGGCGCTGCAATAGTGGGTCATGAGGAGCCGACCGGGACCGTCGAGGTTGAACATCGTAATCATGTCGTGGCCGTGGCCTACGATCTCGCTCATCAGGGCAGAGCCGGCCCCGGTCAGTCGATAAGAGACCTGCAACGGCTCACCCATGGAGTTCTTCCCTTCCCATGAGCCCGCGAGCGTCTTGAGCTGATCAAAAGATTTTTGGGCATCGGATGCGGCAAAGGCCGCAACCGCAGTCAGAATCATCAAGGTGTATACGGCGATGCGTAGCGATTTCATTTTCTATCCTCCTATTTGGGTTTCGCCCGATGGGCGTTTTCTTTCGAGTACTCGGTCTCGACAAATGTCTTCAAGTTGGCCAGGCTCGCCTGCCAGAAGACGCGGTACTGTTCGACCCACTTATCGACGGCCTTGAGCGGCTCCGGATTCAACTGATAAACGCGGAAACGGCCTTCCCTGCGTTCCTCTACGAGATGTGCCCGTCGCAGCAGGCGCAGGTGCTTGGAAATGGCTGGACGCGAAACCGGAAAGGCTTGCGCGATTTGGCCAGCAGGCTGACTTCCCCGCCGCAGCAGATCGAGCACGGCACGGCGGGTAGGATCGGCGAGCGCGCTGAATGCCGCCTCCGTCGAATATGTAACCGAACGGTTCCGCATAATGCGTAACTGTACGGTTACGCGTTTGGGATGTCAAGCAAAATTTCGGTTAGCGAGAGTCTCTTACCATGTACAATCTGGTAAGACATATATGAATCGACTAACGACAGTAAGCACAAAAGGACAGCTGGTCATTCCTGCGGAAATACGCGAGTCGCTGGGGATTGCTCCCGGCAGCCGCATTGCCGTCACCCTGCAAGGGTCGCGCATCATTCTCGAACCGGTTTCGGAGAAGCTGGTGGACGAGACTCGTGGGCTTTTTGCGGGCGGGCCTTCCCTTTCCGCCCGATTGAAGCACCAACGCAGCAAAGAGAAAGATAAATGGTGACCTACGTCCTGGATGCCAGCGCTATCCTGCGCTATCTCGATGGCGAAGCCGGATCGGAGCGGGTGGCGGAGATCATCAAGGGGCACCTGGTGGACCGGCACAGAGTTGTAGTCTGCGCAATACATTGGGGTGAAATAGCGGGGGTCACCTGCAAGGTGCATGGCAGGCAGGCCGTGGACTTAGTTTTATCGCGTCTCTTTTCCTTCGGATTGGATCCTGTGGCCGCTACAGGCGAGCGCGCTGTGCGAGCGGCGCTGATCAGGGTCCGAAGAAAACTTCCCTATGCAGGCGCGTTTGGGGTGGAGCTCGGGTCGGAGTCTCCGGATCATGTTCTGGTGACTGCAGACTTCGATCTCAAGGCGGCGGCGCACGATGTTAAGATCGAGTTCCTACCAAGGAAATAGACGTCAGGGTGCTCGGCTGACCGAATTCCTATCTTCTTGCAGGCTTATCCCCGTTGCGGACCAAGTCTAGGAACGCTCGATGGACGCGGGTGTCGTCTGACAGCTCAGGATGGAACGTGGCCGCCATCACTGTTCCCTGCCGGACAGCGACCGGGTCGGTGCCTTCGGTTGCGATGACTTCAACTCCCTGTCCGATGCGCTCGATTTTGGGCGCGCGGATGAACACCATTTCCATCGAAGACTCCCCTGATTTTCCGTCAACCAGTTTGCCCTCGCGGATTGAGCTGTCAATCTGGCGTCCGTAGGCGTTGCGGCGGATCCTGATATCAAGGGCGCCCAGTCCGGTTTGCTTTGGATTCTCTACTTCGCTGGCCAGCAGGATGGCGCCCGCACATGTGCCAAAAGTCGGCTTCATGCGCACGAACTGCTTCAACTTCTCGAATCCAGCCTCGCCTAGCAGTTTGAGAAACGTCCCAGACTCGCCGCCAGGGATGATCAAGCCGGCGATTTCATCCAGTTGCTCGGGCTTCTTGACCAGCACAACTTCGGCGCCCAGCTCTTCGAGCCGTTTGCGGTGCGCGTCGAAATCGCCCTGGAGAGCTAGGACACCGATTTTCATAGCGCTGCTTGGCCGTTCGCCATTGGTCGTTAGCTGCTGGCTTGACAGCCGATCCTCTAGTTCCTATCCGATTCGATTTTAACCGGAGAGATGCAACAAATGACCTGCCGTATCCATGATTCAACCGTATGATTGACCAGTTTGGAGGCGGGAGCGTCTATGCGAATCCTGAACATTGTGTGCGGTGTGGCAGTCCTGCTCACGACGCTGCACCTGGGACATGGAGTGCATCACTTCTTAGGCATCGCCTCACACGCCGACCTCCATGGCCCCGCTCTGTGGGCGAGCGTGGCCACCGCCCTGTTCGTGGGAGTCTTCTCATTCATCGGAGGCTGCTTACTTCTGTCGCGTGGCCGGTAACAGAACTGGAACCTTGTCTGCCGTTAGCGTCCCGCAAGCGTTGCGCGTTGCTACGGACTGCCTCCTGCTGGACGGGTGGCCCACCTTTCGTTTTTTGAAAAGGTGGAATTCCACCGGCGAAGATGAGAAGGAAGCCCCGCGCTGCATCAGTCCTCAGCTTCCCACCTTGCAAAAAAGGGCGCAAAGGCGGGCCACCCCTCGCAAGCCTACGTACCGAATCGGGACGATCCAGAGCAGATTTTGTTTTTGGGTGGCGCAGCGCTTTATAAAGCGCTGCGCCACCCAAAAGCCCGTAGTCGGATACTGAGCCGGTTTCGTTGCCAGAGCCCGCCCTGGGCGAAGTCGAAGGCTCCGGCCCCGGTGAGATTCGAACTGACGACCTCTACAGTTGGGCAAGGCCCCATTTCCCACTCGTCAACTTGCAATCGCCCTTATCACCGCCGCGAGTCCGGAGGCACCAGGTTGTTCGCGCGATAGTAGACCACAAGCTGGCCATAGTGCTCGCCGCTGTGCTCGATGGCGACCGTCCAGATGGTGGAGTTGTGGGCCAGCCGGTTCCCGAAGAATTTCGATGTATTGTCCAGCCCCGCGTCGCCCTGCTGTTGAATCACTTTCGCTCCGTCGGCGACGGCCTCCTGCACGAACTTGACGACGTCGGCCTTGGTCTTGAAAAGGTCACGCGAAGGATTGTCGCCCTCGCCAAAGTCGGGCCCGAGGTTTGATCCGGAAACCCTGCGTATCAGAACGAAATCCAGTGCGGCGGCGTGGAGAAGATTCAGGGCAAAGGTGCGCTCGTCCTTCTGCACCTTGAAATCGTACTTGTCTTCGGGAAAATCCTTCGCCATCGCGACCAGTTTGTTCCCAATGTCGTTCCACCGGTCCAACATCTCATCGGATCGAGAGCGCGCAGGACTCGGAGCTTGATTCTGCGTTTGGGCCTGACTATGACGACTCATTCCGACGGCAGCAAGCAGAGTGACCGCAACTAGCGCAAACCCAGACCGCTTCCCAAACCGCGTCGATGACCGCTTCATGGTAAATTCTCCTTCAGATTCCCGGTTAGACGTAGCGCTGCTCGCGAAGTTAGAGGAAAAGTTCAGGCCATAAGTCGAAAACGGCGCTTGAATCGCAGCCCTGAAAATGTGCGATGGAGCAGATCTGTTTAGGGGTGGCGCAGCGCCTTGGCGCTGCGATGGAGTTAAAGAGAGTCGCTTCATTTCTCGTTGGCCTGAAATCGCGCCTTTCGAAAATCGTGCTTGCCCTGAGCCACCCGGACGCTGATTCTGCATCCAAATAAACCACCCAAAACCTTTAGGAGCGCAGCCATGCTAGACCCAAGTAAGGCATTCAGCAGTTTTTCCGTGAACGATATTCACAAGGCTAAGGAATTTTATGGAAAGACGCTCGGGATCGAACTCTCTGGCGGACCGGAGGGCACGCTGGTTCTGAAGCTCGCCGGCGGAACCAAAGCCCTGATGTACCCTAAGCCCAATCACCAGCCGGCCACTTTCACTGTCCTGAATTTCCCCGTCGACAGCGTCGAAAAAGCTGTGGATGAACTCAACCAACGGGGCGTGCGATTTGAAGTTTATAACGAACCCAATTTGAAGACCGATGCGCGCGGCATCTCTCGCGGAAACGGGCCAACTATCGCGTGGTTCAAGGATCCGGCCGGGAATATTTTGTCGGTTCTCGAAGCGGCATAGCGGGAGTCCGTCTTAGCTAGAAAGGCGACGATAGAAAGGCGGCGGGTGGCCCACCTTTCGCTTTTCGAAAGGGGGGGTTCCGCGAGGCTATCCCGCTTGGGTGCCCCAGGTTTCGCCGTTTTTGCGAGACCTGGGGATATCCACACCCTGTCACCTCCATGTTCGGGCAATCACAGACGCGCTCCCTTCCCTCTCACTACTCTTCAGCTCATGCCCAAGGCTCTTCACCGCTTTTAGGGCGCGGGTGATTTGCACTTTCTCACGTTCAGTTGTTATGAACGCCGGCCACTGCTCGACGCCCCGCTCGCCGTGACCTGCTGCTCCAAATTCTTGAGCGAGTGCGGCGGCGCTATCGGCTCGTGATCTTGGGATATGTCGTCATGCCTGAGCACGTTCATTTGCTACTCAGCGAGCCACAACGGGCAACGTTATCAACCGCGATCCAGGCGTTGAAACTCGGATTCGTTCGCAGCCTAGGGAGACTCTGATTAAGTCCTCCCTTTCCACAGGGAGTATAGATAAAGTCGTGCCAGCATGAACTCGTTCGGCAAGCAGAGGACACTGGCGATGATGACGGGATTTGAGCGGTACACGAAGAAGACTCGGCGGGCAATGTTCTTGGAAGAGATGGAGCAGGTGGTACCGTGGAGGAAACTGTGTGCGCTGATCGAGCCGCACTATCCCAAGCCGGGCAACGGGCGACGACCGAAAGAACTGGAAAAGATGCTGCGGATTTATTTTCTGCAGCAGTGGTTCAATCTGGCGGACCCGGCGGTGGAAGAGGCTTTGTACGACTCGGCGACCCTGCGGCAGTTCGTGGGCATTGATTTGGGAGCCGAGCCGGTGCCGGATGAGACGACGGTGTGCAAGTTCCGGCATCTGCTGGAAGAGAACCATCTGGGGGAAGAGATTCTGGGGACTGTGAACCTGCATTTGCAAGCCAAGGGCGTGCGGATCACGACGGGCACGATTGTGGACGCGACCCTGATTCACGCACCTTCCTCGACCAAAAACCGCGAGCAGAGCCGGGACCCAGAGATGCACCAGGCGAAGAAGGGGAAGAACTGGTACTTCGGGATGAAAGCGCACGTGGCCGTCGACAGCAAGACCAAGATCATCCATACGGCGGTGGCGACGGCAGCCAATGTTTCCGATGTGGCCATGTTGCCGGACCTGCTGCATGGCGAAGAAACGCGGGTGTGGGGCGACGGAGCGTATCAGGGCCAAACCGAGGTGATCCGCGAGTGCGCGCCACGAGCACGGGATTTCACCCAGCGGCGCTGTCGCTACAAGGGCCAGATCGTGGATGAAGTGGCGTGGGCGAAGAACCGGACGAAGTCAAAGGTGCGGGCGAGGGTGGAGCACGTGTTTCAAGTGATGAAGCTGAAGTTCGGATTCGTGAAAGTACGCTATCGCGGGCTGAAGAAGAACGCGCACCGGCTGTTCGTTACCTGTGCGCTGGTGAATCTGTTTGTGAGCCGCAGAAAACTGCTCGCCGTAGCGTAGGCTCGTCCGGCTTTGCCCCGTAGGCGCGGTTGCAATGCCAGTACTGACCAGTTCCAGCATCCGAGACCCGAACCGGCAGCGCGGTTTCCTGAACACTGTTGTTAGTCGACCCTAGAATGAGCGCTTATTCAGAGTGTCCCTAGACGGTTCAGGTGACAACCTGAATCCCAGGTCTCGCAAAAGCAGCGAGACCTGGGGCACCCCATTGATCCAAAATCGATTCTGGCAGGCACGCTTTTACGACTTTAACGTTTGGACAGAACGAAAGCGCGTGGAGAAGCTCCGCTACATGCATCGCAATCCGGTCATGCGCGGCCTGGCAAACTCGCCGGAGGATTGGCGTTGGAGCAGCTTTCGTTGGTATTAGGGGTCGCGAAGCCCTACGGCGAGAGCCATCCCTACGACTTTCTCGTGCAGCATGGAAGGCGCCTGCGCATTCAGGTAAAGTCCTGCTTCAGTCCCCGAACAACCTGGGCATACCGGATTCCCGATCACGGTCGCCTGCCATTGGGGCAGAGGAAAACTGGGCTACTCGATTGAAGAAGTTGATTTTATCGTTGCTTTCATCGCCCGACACGCGCCTTGGTACGTGATTCCTATAGAAGCCCCTTGGAAAAAGCAAGAATATCCGCCTGTACCCAGGAGGAAGAAAGCTTAAGCGGCCGGGAGGGCTCTACGAGAAGTACCGCGACGCCTGGCAGCTCATAAAAGACGGATCAGACGCTTCGCCCAAGGAATTACCTCTATGACGGCCTTCTTTTACCCAGGCGTCGGGGTAGGACGCGGCCCCGTCCAAGCTTTGCTTGGGCGGGGATTTCGGCTCTACCATCCCCGGGTTTGCAGCATGTGCGCTTCATCCAGCGCGGCTACGGCCAAGCCCTTCATCGCACCCGTCAGGTTTTCGCTGACTTCAAGTAATACTTTAGGATCTTGATAGTGCGTGGCCGCCTGCACGATCGCCTTAGCGCGCTTCTCCGCTTCGGCAGGTTCTGCGAAGTTGGTGGAATCTTTCATGAAGATGCCGGAGCCCACGAACACCGCTTCTGCTCCAAGTTGCATCACCAATGACGCGTCAGCAGGAGTAGCGATGCCGCCGGCGGAAAAATTCGGCACCGGCAGCTTCCCTTCTTTGGCGACCATTCTTACCAGCTCGTAGGGAGCCTGATGTTCCTTGGCTTTGGCGTAGAGTTCCTCTTCGCTAAGCACGGTGAGAATCTTCATCTCCTGCACGATCTGCCGAATGTGTTTGACCGCGTGGACCACGTCGCCGGTGCCAGCTTCTCCCTTGGTGCGGATCATGGCCGCGCCCTCGGCAATCCGCCGCAGAGCTTCACCCAGGTTCCGCGCGCCGCACACGAATGGAACCTTGAAAGCGTGCTTGTCTACGTGATGAGCTTCGTCGGCGGGCGTGAGCACCTCAGATTCATCGACGTAATCGACGCCGAGTTCCTGCAGAATTTGGGCTTCGGCAAAATGCCCAATGCGGCACTTGGCCATCACTGGAATGGAAACCGCCGCCATGATCTCCCGGATCTTTTTGGGCGAAGCCATGCGGGCCACGCCGCCCTCGGCACGGATCTGCGCCGGCACGCGCTCGAGTGCCATCACCGCCACAGCGCCGGCGTTTTCGGCAATCGTAGCCTGCTCCGCATTCGTCACATCCATAATTACGCCGCCCTTGAGCATTTCGGCGAGGCCGGTCTTCAGGCGAAGGCTGATGGGGCTTCCGTTATTTTGTGACATGGTTGAACTCTTTTCTGAATCGCGAAGAATAGGCGCCTGAGGCGCGCCTCGACTTATGCTTTATTTTACAACGTGGGCAGGAGCTTTCGTCATTGCGAGATCGTCTTTCCCGCCTACAGTGAGAGCCGAGCGTTGCTCGGCCGGACAGCCGAGGGCGGCTGTCCCCACGTGAGCATCGCAACGGCTTCTTTACTTTTCGACGAACTTGGCGAACATGCGCTTGGGGTCGATCGCAATGAAAAGGCCCCGGCTGCGAGCTAGCACTTCACCCTTCGCGTTTACGATTTCGGCCATGTTGACGTGCCTCCGTCCACGGACGCTTACCTCCCGCGAATCGACCCGCAGCGGCTTATTCAGCGGCACTGGTTTCAGGTATTCCACTGTGATTCGCGAAGTCAAGGCGATCACTTGGCGCAGCTTGTTCACCTTGCCCATGGCCTCATCGAGAATTGTCGCGATGATGCCGCCGTGTGAATGCCCGGGCGGTCCGGTGTAGCGGCTACCCAGGCGGAAGCGACACACGAAGCAGCCACGGGCTTCGTCATAGTCAAACTTGAGGCGCATACCTTCCGGGTTGTCCTTGCCGCAGGCGAAGCAATAATTCTTTTGTAGCTGGACGTAGCGGGTATCGTGGCCGCGTCCGTGGAGTTGCTTTGGCATAAGCCAGAGATTCTATCCTGCGCGGCCCTACCTAAACGGCGTAGCTCACCACGTCTCACTTCTTTCTCACCGCGAAATCCTGTATAAACATCGGTTTGCCCCAAAGCGAATTCAAACCACAAACCACTGGAGTCTGATGTGACTGTGTACCGCTATCTGATCGTACTTCTTGCTATCGCCTTGGTGGCTGCACCACTCAGCCCCGCGGCTCAAAAGGCTCAAAAGAACAAAGACCTGGAGAAGAAGACTGAGCCTGCCAGACCTGCCGCTCAAGAAGAAGACGAAAAGAAAGAGGAGAAGAAAGGCGGCATGACAGCCAGCACGTTCACTGGCCTGCAGTTTCGGCTGATCGGCCCGGCCGTCGCTTCGGGACGTGTAATCGCTTTCGCGGTGAATCCCAAAAACCACGCCGAATACTACGTCGGCGTGGCCTCCGGAGGCGTGTGGAAGACGATCAACGACGGCACCACCTGGACCCCGGTCTTCGACCGCGAAGGTTCTTACTCCATCGGCTGGGTCGTGCTTGATCCTAACGATTCCTCGGTGGTCTGGGTGGGCACGGGAGAGAGCAACAGCCAGCGCAGCGTGTCTTACGGCGACGGCGTCTATCGGTCTGATGATGGCGGCAAGAGTTGGAAGAATCTGGGGCTAAAGAAGTCGGAACACATCGGCCGCATTGTGATTGACCCGCGCGACGGCAAAGTGGTTTACGTTGCGGCTGAAGGGCCGCTTTGGGGACCGGGCGGCGACCGCGGCCTTTACAAGACGATCGATGGCGGAAAGACCTGGAAGACAGTTCTCACCATCAGCGAAAACACCGGCGTGGTAGATGTGGCCATGGATCCGTCGAATCCCGACATTCTCTACGCAGCTGCCTATCAGCGCCGTCGCCATGTTTTCGCCTTCATTGACGGCGGCCCGGAGAGCGCCATCTACAAATCCACCGACGCTGGTGTCACCTGGAACAAGCTGAAATCCGGCCTCCCTACGGAAGATATGGGGCGCATCGGGCTGGCAGTTTCACCTGCAGATCCCAACGTGGTTTATGCCACCATCGAAGCCGCCGACGGCAAGGGCGGCATTTTTCGATCCTCCGACAAGGGCGCCACTTGGGAGCGGCGGAACGAATTCGACCAGGGAGCGATGTACTATGCGCGGGTCGTGCCTGACCCCAAGAACGTGGACCGCATCTACGTGATGAGCGTTTTCCTCCGCGTCTCAGATGACGGCGGCAACACGATCCGCAAGATCAATGAAGTCAATCACCACATTGACAATCACATCGTTTGGATCGATCCCGATAACACCAACCATTGCATGGTGGGCAGTGATGGCGGCGTCGCAGAAACCTATGACAAGTTCACTAGCTGGCGCTTCAAATCCAACCTACCTACGGTGCAGTTCTACGACGTAGCCGTCGACAACGCGCTTCCGTTCTACAACGTCTGCGGCGGCACGCAGGACAACTTCTCCTGGTGCGGGCCTTCACGCACGAAAAATATTAACGGGATCATGAACTCGGACTGGTTCGTGACCACGGGCGGGGACGGCTTCCGCTCTCAGGTTGATCCCGAAGATCCAAACACTGTGTACTCGGAGGCGCAGTATGGCGCGCTGGTTCGGTATGACAAGCGCACTGGCGAAGAGCTGTTCATTCAACCATCGGAGGGCAAGGGCGAACCGCCGCTGCGGTGGAATTGGGACTCTCCACTCATTGTCAGTCCGCATTCGCATACTCGACTTTATTTTGCAGCGAATAAACTTTTCCGCAGCGACGATCGTGGCAACACCTGGAAGCCGATCAGCGGCGACCTTACACGCCAGACCGACCGCAACACACTGCCAATCATGGGAAAAGTCTGGGGCCCTGATGCCGTAGCCAAGAATCAATCTACTTCGTTCTACGGGAATGTCGTTTCCCTGGCGGAGTCTCCGAAGAAAGAGAATTTGATTTATGTAGGCACCGACGACGGACTCATCCGGGTCACGCCCGACAGCGGCGTCAGTTGGACGAAATACGACAAGTTCCCCGGGGTTCCGGACACAACTTATGTGAGCAGGCTGGCGGGCTCGCATCATGACGCCAACACGGTTTACGCCGCATTCGACAATCACAAGAACGAAGATTTCAAGCCATATCTCTTGAAATCGACCGACGCGGGAAAAACCTGGACGTCGATTGTTGGTGATCTACCCGAGAACGGCCCCGTACTGGCTTTTGCCGACGACACTGTCAATCCCAACCTCCTCTTCGCAGGTACCGAATTTGGCGCCTTCTTCAGCATCGACGGTGGAAAGAAGTGGGTCCAGCTGAAGGGTGGCTTGCCTGTTGTCGCAGTCCGCGACATGGTGATTCAGGCGCGCGAGAATGATCTGGTTATTGCCACATTCGGCCGTGGCTTTTATGTTCTCGACGACATCACGCCCCTCCGCCAACTCAAGCCGGAGACATTGCAGCAGAGTGCGACCTTCTTCCCGGTAAAAGATACCCTCCTGTATATCGAGCGGCACCCGTTGGGCGGGCCCAAGAAGGCATTTCTAGGCGACGCCTTCTACACTGCGGACAATCCGCCATTTGGTGCGGCTTTCACTTATTACCTGAAGGAGAAACTCAAGACTAAAAAAGAAGCGCGGCAGGATGCCGAAAAAGAGGCAGCAAAAAAGGGCCAAACTCTTCCCTACCCCAGCCAGGACGCTCTTCGCGCCGAAACTGAAGAACCCAAACCTGAAGTCTATCTGATGGTCTACGATGAATCCGGTGGTCCAGTTCGCCGGGTGGACGCATCGGTTGACGACGGATTCCATCGTGTGGCCTGGGACTTGCGTTATCCCAAACCTTCCGAAACCGAAGAAGAGCACCTAGGAGAAGAGTGGCCGCCCGCTGCCTCCCAAGGGCCACTGGTATTGCCCGGCAAGTACTCCGTGCGCCTGTTCAAGAGGGTGGATGGCTTGGTCACAGAACTGGGAGGAACACAATCTTTCGCAGTCATCGCGGACGGAACTTCCGGTATGACGCCAGCTGATCGTTCGGCGCAGCAGGATTTCGATCGCAAGGTGTCCCATCTCTATCGCGCGGTGTCCGGCGCTATCAATTCCGCAAACGACGTGCAAAACCGCCTTAAAGCTATCCGCAAGGCTTTGGAGGACACTCCGGCGGCCCAGCCGCTAGAAGCCCAGGCGGATTCGATCGAGCAACGCGACAATGAAATCCTGCGGGCGTTGCGCGGAGATGTCGCGCTGGCGGCGCGCAGCGAGAATGTTTCCACATCCATTAATGATCGGATGAATAACATCATGGATGGCGAGCGCTTCGCGATAACCCGGCCGACACAAACTCATGTTGATGCTTATGCCATCGCAGCCTTCGAATTCTCGCAGCAACTGGCGAAGCTGCGAACGTTGATTCAGGTTGACCTGGCGAAACTAGAAAAAGACATGGAAGCCGCTGGTGCGCCCTGGACGCCCGGCAGAGTCCCGGAGTGGCCGGAGGAGAAGTAAGAGCGCCGAGCAGCAGGGAGTGATCCTGAACGGCCTTTCAGCCGTGAAGGGTCGGGCGTGGAGGGGGACCTTGCGAAGAGCTGCACGCGCGATCCCTCGCTCCGCCTGAAAACCGGCTCAGCTCGGGATGACGCATCTTGGCGGACGGATTTAGAGTAAACCTAACCCACAGCCTGTGTTTTGCTTATTCCTTAGGATCTGCTTTCTGAGAGTCGGCGGAAATCCGTAGAACTTCGAGCGTGATATTGTCCGGTCCCCCGCGTTTCTTTGCTATTTCCACTAGTGTATGGCACGCATCGCGGGGAGCTTCCTTCACAGCGCGGACGATCTCGCTGTCGGTCACCAGGCTCCAAAGACCGTCGGTGCAAAGCACCAACACATCGCCCGCCGTAAGCTGAATGGGCTGCTCCGGGTTGTCCGGCGCAATCACCGTCCCTGCTCCCATGGCTGCGGTAAGGATGTGTCTTTGCGGGTGAGATTCAGCCTCCTCAGGACTGATCACTCCATTCTCGATCAGCCGGCCAACGTAAGAGTGGTCCCGGGTGAGGCGGAATATCTTCGAATCGCGAACCAGATAGAGGCGGCTGTCTCCAACATGAGCGTAGTAGAGAAGCTTGTTCAGCAATGCGATGGCGGTGCAAGTAGTGCCCATACCGAGCAACTCGGGATGCTCGCGAGCGTGCTCCTGAATGCGATGATGGGCCAGATGGAATCCAGCCACCAATAGGGCTTGGAGGTCATTCCCGGGGGTATTGGCGTAGACCTCTTCGATTACTTCAACGGCAATGCGGCTGGCCTCTTGACCGCCTTCATATCCTCCCATCCCGTCGGCCACAATCGCCAGCCTGCCCTTTTGTTGGAACTGTTCCTCGCTGGCTGGCTCCCAGTAGGCATAGCGGTCTTCATTGTTCTGGCGCTGGCAGCCAACATCACTGAGGCCCGCCAGCTCAACTCCGGGCCGAATCCCCATGACACCTCACGCGTTTCTGTTTCCCCCTCAGGAATGGGGATTATACCGAACCTGAAGTTTCGGGGATGTCTCATGTGATGGGGCCCGCAACGCCATGTGGCTTTTCGCACTGACCAAACGCTGAAATTGGCAACAGGTTCCGGGCGAGGACTTCAACCATTGAGTAATCAACGACATTTTTCACGGCTCAAGCGCGGAAGGGTCAATGGGCGGGTCGTTCTTAATATCACCGAGGCAGCGAATATAAAACGCGTTCGTACGAGGGCAGCGTAAGAAGGTTGCAGAACGATCAGGGCCGGGCGGGACTTTAGTCTTTCAGCTGAGTGAGGCCGCACCCACAAGAGTGTGGCCTCACTTATCAGCGCAAATCCGCGGCTTCGACCTCATCCTTCCTGTTCACTTGCACTCTTTAGAAATGGTGTTGATCGAGTCCACCCTGATTGTTACTGAAGTAGCCGCCCTGCCGGAATCGGAACTGTCGCTCTCGGTAGGTGATTTGGTTCCGGTAACCTTCACCTGTTGCCCGAGATACTGTCCCAGTTTGATGTTTTCGGCTGCGTGAAGAACATAACTGTTGGCTGGATCCGACTGCATCAGTATGTAATCGCCGCTCGACCGGCTGACGCATCCCTGTACTGTGATTTGCCCCTTTTTCTCTTTCGGCGAATGCTGAGACTGATCTTGCGCCATTAGCCAGCCGCCGACAAAAACCATCAGCATGAGGAGAATTGTTTTCTTCATGAGAGTCTCACCTCAGTGCCATACTCTACTCCATTACGAAAAGCCCGAAAAGCTCGAAAAGCTCTAACTACTTAGCGTCCAGATCTGCCCGGCTTGCCAATCAACTGCACATTGACCGCACATCGCGCCGTCCGGACGTCCCCGCAAGTCGTTGAAGAATTGGTGAGCGCGGCAGGATTCGAACCTGCGACCCATGGCTTAAAAGAACCATGTTAACCCTTCCCTTTCTTGTCTTCTCAATTGGTTAGCTCGGCCTGAATGCACCGTATTCGGGTCAATTGTTGGTATTTGGGAGTTAATCTGCAGCTTAATCTGCAGTCGAGATGAGTCACATTAGGGCGCGCAGGCTCCGCGGCGACGTAGATAGGTGGGGGCGCCCTGAAGCTTTGGTCTAAAATATTAAATCGATGGACATCTATGTGCTTTTTGGGCGTCCGCTGTAGCTCTAAGCCTCGGGCTTAAGGCGGGAGATTCTCCAAAGTTCCGCTTCAATGGCCGGTTTCACCGGTTCAGAACGCCGCGATCCACTCGCTACCTTGCTCACGAATGAGGGATCGATGCCCAGCTTACGAGCGACCCGCGTATAAACCCCTCTGTGGAGGAGATGCCACTCAATTAGAGACTTGGGTCGCATCGCCCGATTCTAAGACACGAAACGTGCCAAGCCAACGAAATCCAACGACTAGAAGATTGACAGTGTCTTTCCGTCTGCTAGTCGCTAGGGGACTGGCAGGAAAGGCTGGCTCAATGTGAAGTGTTATTCGATCTGTTGAAACTTCGGAGCAAGGGATCGGAGTTCTTGCAGGGCGTCCTCTAGGGCACGCTTCTTTTCTTCCTCCGCAAAACGCTTCGCTTCCTGTTCCAGGACCCGAAGATTGTTAAGCGCATCTTCGATTGCTTGGTATTCTTGTCCGTGAAGGCCGGGGAATTGTTTCAGCTTCTACGACGGATAGAGATTGCAGTCCGGGCGTCGCTAATGCGCCCCGTCATTGCCGCGTGTTCCAACTCCATTAGAGCCGTTTTGTAAACGTCAACCCACTTTTCCTGGTCGTAGTCGCTCATTGAACGCGCAGTTCTACGATCAACCTACCAATCCTGTCAGTTCTTTCACATGGCACTTTCCGGCTAAACAGTTCCTAGTATGGCGCCGCTCCACACCTTCAGGCATGATACCGGCCACCTATGTCCTCACAAGAACACATTCGGGAACTATGCGTCCGTGTCCTCGCCGCGCAGGGCACCGATTTTAGCGTCGCCGTCGCCGATCTTCAGGCCGCGCTTAAAGCCCACAACGAAAATCTCAGAGTGATGGCTGCTACTGCGCTCCTGAAGCTTAGAATCTCAGAAACTGATCCGCCTCGTCGCAGTTGAAGCCTCCGACTCTGTGTCGTTCGATGATCCCCTGCGTCCGCGCGGGCCTGGTCGTCCCTTCTTGCAACAGAAGCATCTGTCTTGTGCAGAGCGGAGCCTCGCCGAGCCTCTGCACAGACACAATCGATCGCCGGCGCTCAGCGAACGAAGTTCGGTAGCGGGCTGGTTTGGCGCAAAAATACAGTATGTATGGTATCGAACAATCATTGGGGAACGTGGGAGACTGACGGTACTCTGGCCCACTTTACTCCATGCACCGGCGATTGGAAGATCGCATCCGCGAACTCTGCGCAAAAGTTCTGACGGGCGCAAGAATCGGAATTGGGTGCGATTGTTTCCGACCTACGATCTGCCCTCCACGAGCATAACCGGCGTCTCAGGAAACTCGCTGCCGCGAAGCTTGTCAGCATTGAGGGGAATGGGAAGTAACGAAAGGACAGGCGCTCTGCCTAAAATTCAAGACAGCCTTCGTCACCGTTTGTGACTTTCCTGTGGAACCTGTAAAAGCCTCTTTGCAGCCCACGCAGCTATGCCACGCAGACCCTCGTCTCGGCACAGACACAAATGATGCCCCGCGCTTGCAGGATGGGCGGGGAATCGGTTGGGCCGCTTTGGTGCCAAAAAAGGGTAGGCCATCGAACAACCATTTGGGGATCTAGGAATCTAACCCACTCTGGCCCACCTATTTCACCTTGGAGGTAATCCCCATGAACCTCCGCCTAGTCTTTTCGAGCCTCCGCCTCGTGATTTGGCCTCTGTGCATGGCGTACGTTGCCTTCTTGCTCGCAACCGCTAAGAGTGCGGCCTCCCTCAATATGCTGATAATCGCAGCCTTTCTTGGGGCGCTGATTGGATTTGCCCTGGGAATTATGTTCACGAACCGAGCGCATCGCAAAGGACACCCCCAAAGCGGTGGAGTTGTTCGCCGTCACTGAGGACTGCGCTCCTCACCTCTGCACAGAGAAGTATCCGGCCATGTGCAGAGCGAGCCTCAATATCCCTATGCAACACTCAAGAGTGATCGCCCTGCACGCACGACCCGGTTCGTGCTGAACCGACTACAGCAGGGAGGCTAGATGAACCGCCGCGACTTCGTTCGTTTGTTGTTAGGTGCTCCCGCCGCAGCGCTCTCGAAACTAGAGTCCGAACCGCCGCCGCCCCACGAGTGCGTTGACCGACCATCGCTACCGTGCCCGGCGTGCTTGAAGTGCACAGGCGACCCCTACGCTACCGTCAGAAGCAATCCTCAATGCTTTCCCGGCATAAAGGTGCCCTAATCAGCGGGATGAGATACGAGCGCTCTCAAAAACATCGTCCGATCCGTCTTACTCTGCAGTAAATCTTCAGCAAGGAAGTTGGACGGTGGCGCCGGTCTACGAGTAAACACTGATTCTGAAGGGCTAATTTGGTGAGCGCGGCAGGATTCGAACCTGCGACCCATGCCTTAAAAGGGCATTGCTCTACCACCTGAGCTACGCGCCCATCGTCTGCCGAAGCGACGAGATCATTCACGGTGAGGTGGAACCTCCCTCGTCGCGTCCATGATAACAGCTTCGCGATGGCGGCAGCACGGCCTCTGCTGGTCGGGTAGTGGCTCAATTTTAATTCTCAGCGTTTTTTTCTCATGCGTCATCCCGAAGCCGGGCGTAGTTCAGTCCGGGCCAGGGATCTCGCTTGGAGTGACCACACACGCTGTGCCGCTCCGCGAGATCCTTCGCTCCGCCTGAAAAACGGCTGCGCTCAGGATGACGCCACCGAAGTCGAAATCGGCAGAGATTCCAAACTCAGCCACTATCGCTGCTCGAGAAAAATTCGCACCCGGCGCGATGGATGAGCCCAAGCGCTGGCCATGTGCTCCCGAGGTTAAGATGGTTCGGTGCAGAATCTGATGCCCGTGGCAATTGCGGCTCTGGGGATGGAACTGCTCCCGGCGGCCGCCTTCGGTTTTGCCGCGCAGCGGATTGGACAAGCCGTGCAGCGCTGGTCGTTTGTGCTACGGGTGGCCTTTCCGGCGGGCCTGGTTTTGCCTTACGTTCTGGTCTCACTCTCGCAGCACATTTTTCAGTGGAAGTGGTTTGTGCTGTATGCCGGACTGCCCGCGGCGATGGCGTGGCTATTGGGGCAAGCGGTGGCGGTTGATCCGGAGCAAGGTGGCAACTGGCGGGACGCAATCATTCTTCTCGGGCTCGGACTGGCGGTCGACTTGCGCTGGTTTGATTCAGCCTGGCCTGCCGGACTGCGTGCACTGAATGAACTGTTGCTCGTGGATGCGGGCCTGTACGGTTTTCTGACCATCCGGCAATTACGCGGGACCGGTTTTGATTTCCACCTGCAGTGGAGCGATTGGAAGACCGGTCTGCGGGAGTTGGTCTTTTTAACACCCCCGGTGCTGGTGCTGGGACTGGCGCTTGGCTTCATTCATCCGCACAATAACCTGCCAGGAGTGAGAGCGGCGAGCCTGCGGTGGGTGGGAATTTTCTTCTTGACCGCGGTTCCCGAAGAACTTTTCTTCCGCGGCTGGGTTCAAAATCTGCTGGAGCGACGCGTAGGGCGATGGGGCGCGCTGGCCATTGCGTCGGTCATATTTGGACTGTCGCACTTTAACAAAAGGTCGAGATATTTCAATTGGCGGTATGTATTGCTGGCGTCGATCGCCGGGATCTTTTACGGAAGAGCCTGGCGGGAGAGACGGCGAGTACCGGCTTCGGCGATCACCCATACATTCGTGGACTGGATGTGGGGTCTGTGGTTTTGAACGGCGGTGCTTCTCGGACGGCAGAGCGGTTGCCGTCGGAAGGTTCGATCCGGGACCAATTGCAGGTGTGCCGGAAGTAACCTAAGGGTACCCACGCATCCGTTGACAAGCCCGATTTCGCATACCATACTCGACCAAAGTGCCAGCGCTCGGCCGTTTGCCGCGCTCGGCCGTGACTTCGTTGTTCTACTGCGTCGACGACTCGTGAGAGCCCCATTCTCCCACCTCTGAGTTGCGACGACGACGTTCCTCGGAGGAGTCTATGAGACCGAAGCAACCCCAGCCCAGGCCGGGTTTATTCTGGGTTTTTGTCCTCGCTGGCTGTGTGCTGGTGACCTTGACCATCGCGGCGAGCAAATCGCGCATGGGCGGTCAGCTCGCCGCGAGCGCGTCTCTGCCACTAGTGAAAGCACGCGCTGCGAATGCCGGGCTGCCGAGTTTGTCACAGATTTCGCCAGTGCAGATGGCCTTCGAGGCCAATGAGGGCCAGACCGATGCGCGCGTGCATTACGTGGCGCACGGCGACGGATATACCTTGTTCCTGACTTCGGACGAGGCGGTGATCTCGCTCGCTTCTGAGTCCGCCCTGCGCATGCGCATAGCCGGCGCGAACTCCAATCCGGAAGTGACGGCCAGCGGTGTCCTCCCTGGCGTGAGCAACTATTTCATCGGCAATAATCCACGGCATTGGCACACCAATGTTCACGAATACTCGAAAGTCGATTATCAGAGCGTCTACCCCGGAGTAGATCTGACCTTTCATGGCGAACCGCGTCAACTGGAATTTAATTTTATGGTCGCGGCCGGGGCTGATCCGGCGGGGATAGGCCTGGCGCTCAGCGGTGGCAAGGGGATCTTGGCAAATGGCGCTGGAGACCTGATTTTGTCCTCGTCCGCTGGCGATCTATTGTTACGCAAGCCGATCGCTTACCAGGAAGAAAATGGTGCGCGCCACTCCGTGGACGCAAGCTTTGTCATGAAAGATGACAAGCAGGTTAGTTTTGCCCTCGGAGATTACGACCACACCCGGGCATTGGTAATTGTTCCCTCGTTGAGTCGTTCGCCAAGTCAGGATCTCACGAGTGCGTCTGGTGCGAAAGCTTTACCGCCGAACTCAGCCGGTTTCACGTTTTATCTGCTGGCGTTGCCGGTTTTTGGACTGGTGCTTGCGTCAATGGCGATTGCGCCGCGACGGCGCAAGGGGCTAGGGCTACTGATGGCTTGCCTGGCATTCTCTGGCGTTCTCTTTCTGCCGGCTTGCGGCAGCAGTGGCAACAGTGGCGGAGGAGGTGGCGGGGGCGGTGGAGGTGGTGGAGGCGGTGGAGGTGGAGGCGGAGGTGCCAGTGCACTGGTCTACTCGAGCTATCTCGGAGGCAAGGGGGATGACGAGGGCCAGGGGATTGTTGTTGATTCCAACGGGAACGTTTTCGTTGTCGGCGAATCGTCGTCTACGGACTTCCCCGGATCACCGACCCTTCACAGCACTACCGGGCACGACGCTTTTGTGGTGAAGGTTAGTGCTTCGGGCACACGAACCTATTCAACTTTCATCGGCGGGACCGGAGACAATGACGCCCTGGGGATCGCCCTGACTCCGGCAGGAAATCCGGTCATTGTCGGAAATACCCAGCAAGGTACTGGCTTTCCAGCCAGCACTATCATCCCCCCCGGGGGGGGCGGTCAGGATGCTTTTGTAGCGGGGTTCGATAGCAACACGGGGAGCATGCTCTTTGCGACAGAAATTGGCGGGACGGCGACTGAATCCGGCAACGCTGTCGCGGTCGATCAATCATCGGGCGACATTTACATTGTCGGCCAGACAGCCTCGACCGACTTCCCCGTGACGTCGGGTACTTACCCCGGTGGCAGCGTCGACGGATTCATTGTGAAGCTAAATTCCTCGGGGGCCTCGCTAGTCTATTCAACTTTTCTGGGTGGCATCAAATTTGATGTTGCCACCGGAGTCGCAGTGGCGAACGGCAACGCCTACGTCAGCGGCATAACTCAATCGTCAAACCTCGGCATTCCCAGCAGCAGCACCCTAATTGGCACCGAGGACGCCTTTGTTGCGTCCTTCAATTCAAGTGGCACGCAGCAGTACTTCACTTACGTGGGTGGTTCGGCTGGTTCGGTTACTACCACCACCGCCGCCGACGCTATTACTGTCGATAGCACGGGGATCGCCTACATAACCGGAAAGACCACCATCAGCGATCTCCCCATGAAGCAGAACTCGATCCACGGTACGCAAGACGCCTTCGTGACAAAGGTCAACACCGATGGAACGATCGCGTTTTCCACCTACCTCGGAGGCGCCACCGCGGGGCTGAGCGGAGGCGATAGTGACGAGGGTTTGGGAATCGCTTTGAACTCCGGCAATATCTTTGTTACGGGCGTGACCACAACCACAGACTTCCCGGTAGTGAACCCACTTCCAGCCTCTAGTATGCTGAGGGGTGGGAGCGACGCATTTGTAACCGAGTTTGCCGCCACCGGTTCCACGCCCGTTTTCTCGACATTTTTTGGCGGCAGTGCACGCGAGGATAATCTTCTCGTCCCAAGCCCGGCCCTTGCTGGCGCAATCGCTGTGGACTCTACTGGAAATGTTTACATAACGGGAAGCACCAACTCGCCGACTAATTTCCCAACGCAAAATGCTTTTCAGGGCACCATTGGAGGCGGGAACCCTCCTCCGACCTGCGGCATCGCGCCAAATACATTTGCCTGCCCTGACGCGTTTGTGGCTAAGATCACGCCGTGAGGCCTGTTAATCTGTCGTAAGGCAGAGGTTCATGTGCTTGCAACGTTATATTGCCTGTTTTCTCGCTGCTTCGGCGCTGATCACGGCGATGCCATCACTCGCCTGGGCTGCTCCTGCAAAAAACAAAGCCCTCATACCCACGCTACACTGGGCCGAAGGCAACCCCGGATGCACCTTCATTCGTGGTGACGACGGCAAATACCGCTATGGCTTATGGACTGACGATCTGGGGATCACGCTGGTTGTCGATTCTCAGGAACTGCAGAGAACCAGGCGGCGCCTGGATCCTTTCATCGGACTGGTGCTGAGCTTTCGCTATCGGGGCAGAGGCGAGCAGGAGATCGCAGCCGACCACATTACCCTCGAATTCGTCACCCACTCTCGGGTCGTGCATGGGGCAATGGATCCTGATGCATTCGCCACCGAATACCAGAACAACGTCGACACCTTCGCCGAGGACAATGAGCGCGAGATCGTGAAACATCCCGAGAAGAAAGACGAGAAGGAAGCGCTGGTGCGGGCGTACGAAAAAGAACTAGTCGAGGTGCAGGAGTTTTTGACCACACGCAGTCTGCACACCACCAAACTCGACACCGGCACCCCAGAAGCCAGCGGATGGATTTTCTTCCGCGCTAAGGACAAATGGATCGGGGGATGGAAAAAGAAAGAAGAATTCGTGCTGCGCGTGCCCCTGGGAAATCGTATTGTCGAGTTCCCTTTCACGTTGCCGCCCAGCGGAGGCGACCTGATCTTGCGCAAACGGACGGACTAAGCGAAACTGCCCTTCTTAAACTGCCATGCGACGGTCGTCCGCTTCCTTCTGAGCAACATAACGCAGCAGGATGTCGCGCAACGAAACCAGGCCTTTCAGTTCTTTGCCATCCACGATGGGAACGTGGCGGAAGCCGAATTCGCGCATCAGGAACATACAATTTTCTACGGTCTCCTGCACGTTCACCGCTTTAGGCTTTGCGGTCATCACTTCGGAAATCTTGGTGGTTCCCGGCGTGCGGCCCACGGCCACTACGCGATTCATGATGTCGCGCTCCGAGAAAATACCCGCCAGCTCCCCGTTGCGCAGAACCGGCAGGGCACCAATGTTGTGCTCCATCATGAAACGTGCGCCTTCCAGAACCGTGCTATCGGCATCGATCGAATAAACGCGGCGATCCTTCACCAAGTCATAGATTAGCGCCATGAGGCACTCCTTTGGCCGGAGATCAAGCCCTCCAGCTCATTCCGGGTAAGATCGATACTCTACCATTTATTCCCGTCGATTTCGATCCGGCAAGCGGCGTGGAACGAGCTGTTGGTGGACTGAATTACCTTGCTGGGGCTAAGTAGCCCTTCTTGTAATAGGCCTGCACTTTGTCAGAGTCCGCCGGTGGAGTCACGTGAAGCCTGATTTTGCGCCATTTTCCGTCTCGCGCAGGATGGCGCGGCCGGTATCCCAATACGTATTGGCTGCGCATTTCCCGGCTCAGACTGGCTGCGATTTCTGGAAGCTTTTTGAAGTTGTCCACGGAGACGGTGTGTCCGCTGGTGACATCCGTGATCTCGCGCAACCACCGGCTTCCCATGAACTCTTCGAAACTCCTGAAAAGCATGCTGTCGAATACGCCGATGGCGTAGATTCCCACATCTGCTTCCTGCGCCAGGCTCTTTATTTCCTTCATCCCGTAGCGGCTGTGGTTGTCACCTCCATCGGAGATGATCAGCAGAACCCGCCGCGGGTAGCGCGCGGAACGCATCTTGGCCATGGCCAGGTAAACGGCATCAAATAGGGCGGTGTGGCCGTCCGGCACCTCCGACGCTAATCCTTGCTGTATATCCTCAATCGATTGGGTGTCGCTGGTGCGGACCCTGGGGCGGTCCGCGAAGGTGACGACGAAATAGTCGTCCTGCGTATTAGCGTTGCCAAAGAACTCATCGACCGCCGCCCGCTCGGTCACGAATTTGTTGCTCATGCTCTTGCTTAGATCCAGAACCAAGCCTACGGAGATCGGCGCGTCCTCCACCGCGAAGTAACGGATCTGTTGTTCCTGGTCGTTTTCGTACAGCTTGAAATCCAGCTGCTTTAGACCCAAAACGATTCGATTCATCGAATCTGTAACCGTGACCGGCACAAGCACGAGGTCAACATCCACCCGAAGTGGTTTTATATGGCGGAGGCCAGAATCAGGTTCAAGTGGCGGGAGGCTTCCGCTGGGTGCTGCTTCCGCTTGGTTCGTGCGCGGTGCGACATGGACATCATTTGTGGATTGCGACTTCATGCGCACAGCAACCACCAACAGGAAGACGATCAGGCAAAGAACCGGGCGCGAAGAGAATCGGACACAATTCATGACCCAAGCGGAGGCGGGGAGGCACCCCAAAACGTGGGCGGGATAGTATCACAGAAAAAGAAAAACGGCAGCCAGTTTCGGTTGCCGTTTCAGTTCAAAAGGCTCTGCAGTTTCTCAGAAGCGGAAATGCGGTCCAAAGGTGACTCGCAGGTTGTTCTGCGGGCCCCCGAGAAAATAGAGTTCATCGCCAACTTCAGCGCGCAAGCCGATCGGCCCCCAGAAGCCCTCAACACCAACGCCGGGATAGGCGGCGAAGCGAGTGCCCCCGTTGGCTACACTACTTATCGAGCCTCCGACGCTAGGGTTTGTATTGTTGAAGTTCACGAAGCCAACTTTTCCGGTCACAAAGAAATTCGCCTTGGAGGTACCAAGATTGAACTTCGGCCCGAAGAGACCGTGCAATGGGCGAGTCCTGGTTGTAACAAAGGACGTATTGAGGCAATCGGAACAGGTTGTGGTGGTATTCCGTGCGAAGTCGTAGGCCATTTCCGCTTCTATGCTGGTAAAAGGATTTACGTAAAAACCCACGCGACCACCGGCTCCAACAAAGTTGATGGTGTTAGTTCGGTCGTACCGATAGTAATCAGCGAAGGCTCCAAACTCGACGTGGTTCTCCGTCTGCGCGAAGACCCAGCCTGGCGCAGTAACGCAGAAAGCCAAACCAGCGATCAGTGCAATTCGTTTCATGAGTGTATTATTCCCTCCTAGGTTTCCTCTTGCTTGTCGCAGAAGCATTCTCTTTGCGCACTTTTCTCAGGGTTTATGATGCAAGCGTGCGGGGAGAGGTTGGCGAAAGTAAGCCATTTAAGAACAATAGGTTAGACGCGCTTTTTCTGCATGCGAACGATGGGACATATTGTCGATTCGCGAGTGGAAGGGCGAGATCTTCAAAGCCTGTGAAGTGTCCCTCTCATCTGCTAATCTTCTTGGCTTCGTATCGCTAATGAATTGAATCTGGCCGCCAGGAATTCCTTTTGCCCGAAACCACGCGTCCCGAACCTCCACGACTATATCGCTGGATGGTGCTCGTCGCCGTCGCGTCGACGATGTTCGGAAACTACTACATCTACGACAGCATCAACCCACTGGAGAGGATATTCATTGAGCAGCTGGGTTACTCGGGCACGCGATTCGCCTGGCTGAACTCCAGCTACAGCGTAGCTGCGGTTCTGACGCTGTTGATTGGCGGAATTGTCATTGACCGGATCGGCACCAAAAAGTCGATGATGATCTTTGCAACCTTGTGTCTGCTGGGGTCTGTGCTGACTGCGTACAAGGGTGAATTTGCCACCATGGTGGCTGGGCGAACGATTTTGGGGCTGGGAGCGGAATCGATGATCGTGGCCGTGACCACGGCTCTAGCCAAATGGTTTAAGGGCAAGGAACTCAGCTTCGCGTTTGGGATCAATCTGACAATTTCGCGGTTGGCGTCGGTGGCCGCGGACAACTCACCCACCTGGGCCCACTCCATCTTCTATCCCCACGGATCGGATGGACCGCCCAGCTGGCGCGGACCCTTGCTACTCGCGGTCGGTGCAGGCTGTATTTGCATGATAGCGGCGATTATCTACTGGCTGCTCGAGGCCCATGCCGAGACGCACTACGAATTGGGAAAGGCGGGTGATGTGGACAAACTGGACCTCAAGCAATCTTTTAGTTTTGACACTTCCTATTGGTATGTGGTCGTCCTTTGTTTCACGTTCTATTCCGCCATCTTTCCCTTCCGCACCTTCGCCATTGATTTTTTCACCAACAAAATCCTCGCCACCCATGGCGGTGTTGCTGCCGCCGAAGTTGTGCGAGTCGCAGCCCATGAGAAAGCCGGCTTCTTTAACAGTCTGCTTCCCTTCTCGGCCATGATCGCCACTCCCCTATTCGGACTGCTGGTGGACAAGGTCGGTAAGCGGGCGTTGTTCATGATGTTGGGATCGCTTCTGCTAATGCCGGTTTACCTGATGATGGCGTACAGCGATGTTTCCTTGTTCGTGCCGGTTTGTATGATGGGGATCGCTTTCTCGCTAATCCCAGCAGTAATGTGGACGGCAGTGGCGTATATCGTCCAACAAAACCGTCTTGGAACGGCCTATGCTCTGATGACGCTCATCCAGCAGATTGGTTTCTTCATCATGAATCTGCTGATTGGCAAGGCTAACGACTACGCGGGCGCGAGCCTCCAAAATCCCCACGGATACGCCCTCGGCATGTGGATTTTCTCCATCCTCGGGTTCGTGGGTATGACTTTCGCGATCCTGCTACGGCAGAGGGAGATTGGACCTCACGGCCACGGGCTAGAGACCATTACGACCGCTTCGCCGGTGGAAGCCTGAGGAGGGCGGTATCTAGTTGACGGTCTTAGCGCAGGCAATTTAGGCTTCGAGAAGCACCAAAGTAACTTCCAGGATCGACATTCAGCCAAGCTCAACAAGCACAGCAAGTTCCGTTCCGGGTTGAGCTGGATATAAACGTCCGATGACTGCAACCAGTACAACGAAAAGATAGTTATGCCGCATCTGACAGTGTGCGGCCGGAAAAGGCGACTTGACGGACGCAAAAAAGCCACAGGATGACCGGCTTTCCGAAGCCGAGGCGATTGAGCGGGCCAAGAGTGGGGACGCTGAAGCCTTCGAAGTCCTGTACAACCTGCATAAGCGGCGTGTCTACTCTCTATGCCTTCGCATGACGGCCAACACGGCCCAGGCCGAGGACCTGACGCAGGAAGCCTTCCTGCAGTTGTTTCGAAAAATAGCCACTTTTCGGGGCGAATCGGCGTTTTCCACGTGGCTGCATCGCATGGCTGTGAATGTCGTCCTGATGCACTTACGGAAGAAGGGTCTTCCCGCAGTTTCGCTGGAGGAGACCATCGAAACCGAGGAAGAGACCACGCGGAAAGAGCTGGGGACACTGGATCCGATACTGGCGGGCTCAATCATTCGGTTGCAACTGCAGCGGGCGATTGAAGATTTACCCCCAGGGTACCGAAGAATCTTCGTTTTGCACGATGTGGAAGGGTACGAGCATAACGAAATTGCTGGGATGGTGGGGTGTTCCATCGGCAATAGCAAGTCACAATTACACAAGGCGCGCATGAAGTT
Source organism: uncultured Acidobacteriota bacterium (assembly GCA_963696025.1). Taxonomy (GTDB): domain Bacteria; phylum Acidobacteriota; class Terriglobia; order Terriglobales; family Acidobacteriaceae; genus JABCYV01. The sequence goes on along the minus strand of CAVOII010000004.1, from coordinate 328,949 downwards.
GCGCGAGTTCCTTAAAACGAGCAGAGCCGAAAAGGCCACCAAGCCGTGAGGAACAGTAATCGGGGAGAGAATGTATGAACTGCGCCGAATTTCAGCGAATTTTACCGGAAGTGATCGAAGAGAGCCGGACGGCCGAACAGGAAGCCCATTTACGTTCCTGTCATACCTGTTCCAACTTGATATCTGAGTTGATTGCGATTTCTGAGGAGGCTCAGCTACTGCAGGCATCCGAGGAGCCAAGCCCCAGGGTGTGGAATTCCATAGAGATTGCCCTTAGGAAAGAAGGGCTGATTCGACAGCCCCTTCGTGATTCGGAAAGCCCCTCTCCTTCTGGTCGCTGGAACCTCGCTTGGCTGGCTCCAGTCGCGGCGGCATTTCTGGTGGCGTTCGGCGTAATCACGTACCAGCGTGGCGCCAGGCCGCAGACTGTCCAACAACCGTCGGCTACCCCGCTTTCCCAAGCTAACTTGAACCGACCTAACGCCGAGGATCAGCTACTGTTGGACGCCCTGGCAACACACTCGCCGGCCATGCGCGCGGCCTATGAAACCAACTTGAGGAACGTGAACGCTTACATCCACGACGCCGAGGACCAGGCCAACGCCGACCCCAACGATGAGGAAGCCCGGCAGTCGCTGATGAATGCTTATCAGGAAAAGGCGATGGTTTATGAGATGGCTTTGAATAGTTCTCTGCCATAATGAAGGCAAACAGGGTCCGCGGCCAAAGCCATTAGGCTCAGGCTGGGTGAGAGTCAAGCGGCCAGGACATCGGGTCGCAGGTCTTGGGGAGAGTAATGATGAACAGAGTCCGGCGCGCTGCAACTCTGGCTACGGGCGTAGTTCTGGTAACGGCAATTTTAGCCGCGGGCGAAACGCGTAGGGAGTTCCGCTTTACGGTCGGCCCCCGGGCCGCGGTTTCCGTGATCAACCAGTACGGCCCTGTTTCCGTCAAGCCGGGCGCTGGTGGTCAGGTCGTGGTGACGGCGATTCTTTACTCTGACAAGGTTGAGATTGATCAGAGTCAAAACGGCAGTCGAGTTAACATTCTCTCTCATCTTCTTCCCGGAGCAACGACCGACAGCGGTCGAGTTGACTACGAGGTTGCGGTGCCCTCTGATGCCAGCGTAACGTTGCATTCAATGACTGGCCCGTTGCATGCCGAAAAGTTGCACGGCGATGTGACTCTCGAAGGCTCGACCGCTAATATGGACGTGCGTGATATCAGCGATGCCCACGTGCACGTGAAAACCCTCAACGGACCGGTAACATTGACCAACATTCACGATGGACATGTAGAAATCACTTCGGTTACTGGCGATGTTGCGCTGGTCTCAGTGAGCGGGCCATGGGTACAGGTAAACTCCACCAGCGGGCGGATAAGCTATGACGGCGATTTCGGCAATGGCGGAGAATACTTACTGACTAGCCACACCGGCGACATTGAAGCCAGCGCTCCTCCCGATGCCTCGATCGACGTTACCGCGCGTTCAGTAAAAGGCAAAGTGGAGAATGATTTTCTTTTGGAACCCAAACACACTCCTTTTGTGATTAAGGCAGGGAGTGCCTTCGCAGGTACGCTCAATAAGGCAGCGTCTTCGGTTAAGTTGCTTTCCTTCAGTGGTAAAATTCACCTCAAGAAACGCTAAAAAATCTAGCTTGGGCGTCTTGAACGGACGCTCCGGCGTGCGGCGCGCATGAGAACCAGATCCGGTGTGCAGCCCGAGGCGCCTCCGTACCCGCTTGCTTCGGGCGGTCGATCGGTGTTTCTGGTGGGCTTCATGGGTGCTGGCAAGAGCAGCGTGGGCCGTGCGTTGAGCCGCCAGTTGGGCTGGCCATTTGAAGATTTGGATGAACGCATCCAGGCACGTGAGGGACTCAGCATTGAGCGGATTTTTCGCCAGTCCGGAGAAGCCGAGTTTCGCCGCGCAGAGCACGCGGCTTTACGTGAACTGCTCTCCGAATTAGGCAATTCGCCGCGAATCGTGGCGTTAGGGGGCGGCGCCTTCGTGCAAGAGCACAATGTTGCACTGCTAGAGGAGCGTAGAGCGACAGTGATTTTTCTCGATGCCCCGGTTGAAGAGCTGTTCCGGCGTTGCCAAAACGAAGAATTGGAACGTCCATTGCGCGGCAATGACTTGGAGGCATTTCGCCAATTATATGAGGCGCGCAGACCTCACTACGCGATAGCCCGGCTGCGCATTGAAACCGCCGGCAAAGACATCGACAACATTGCCGCAGAAATAAAAGTAAGTCTGGGACTATCGAAAAGTGGTCCCAAGGAGCGGTGAAGTGAAAGTCAGAACGCTGGGAGGGATTTGGCTGCTGCTAATTTCAGTTGTCCTGGGGGCGACTGGCAAGGACAAAGATAAGGAAACGGGGGTCAACGTGGTCGACTCCGGATCGTTCGGTGTCTTCATGAATGGACGCAGGGTGGCGACCGAAACCTTTTCTGTGGAGCAGAACAACAGCGGCAGCGTGGCAACATCGGAGTTTAAAACTGACGCCAGCTCGGACAGGGCGGTGCAATCTTCCGAACTGCGACTCAGCGGCAGTGGTGATATCGTGAAATATGAGTGGAAAGAACTGAGCCCGGGTCAGGCCCAGGCGATCGTGCTGCCCAATGAAAACTTCCTGATCGAACGCTCCCACAACAATCCGCAGGATAAGCAGGAGGAGCATCCATTTCTGCTCCCTACTTCGACCAGCATTCTGGACGATTATTTCTTCATCCACCGGGAGATTCTGGCCTGGAAGTTCCTGGCTATCGGCTGCCGACAGGACAAAGGGCAGGTTCAGTGCCCAGTAAGCCAACGAACGCAGTTCGGCACCTTGAACCCCCACCAGCGGGCATCGATGCCAGTAAGTATGGAGTTCTCGGGACGAGAGAAAGTTCCGATTCGAGGAGTAGAGCGCGAGCTGAATCGCTTCACCCTAAAAGCCGATGGTGGCGACTGGGCACTGTGGCTGGATGATCAGTTCAAGGTGGTGCGGATCCTGGTTGCCAGTGATAACACCGAAGTCGTCCGGGACTAGGCGGGACAATGCAGAAATGAACGGTTGAATGTCCTTCATCGACATACGCACGACGCGGGTTCTGTTCACGGTGCTACTGTTTGCGCTGGCGCTTGGCTTTATCTACTCCGCACGTCGTTCGCTGATTGCATTCCTGTTTGCGATTTTCTTCGCTTACCTGATTGATCCAGCAGTATCGCGCGTTGAGAACTGGGTGCACGGCCGCGGTCGCGCTATTGCGTTGATTTACTTTCTGCTGATCATCCTGCTGGTCACATTTTTCTTCTTCGTGGGGCCGCGAATCGGGCGTGAAGCCCAACGCTTGAGCGAGTCGCTGCCCCCATTAGTGGACAACTTTAGTTCCGGCCGTATTGCCGAACAGATCGGGGCCGAACGGGGCTGGAGTGCCCACACCATTCAACAACTAAAAGGGCTTCTGGCCAACCATCGAAAAGAACTACTGGGGATGGTTCAGCGTGTCGGGCTGCGTCTGGCCGAGGTGGCGCAGCAATCCTGGCTCCTGATCGTAGTGCCGATTCTGGCAGCTTTTTTTCTTCGCGACGGACGATCGTTCAGCGGCGTGGTGTTGTCGTTTGTGAATTCACGGCCGCAGCGCGAATTCGTGGAAGGTGTTCTGAGCGATCTTAATCAAATGCTGGCGCAATTTATCCGCGCCCAGTTGACACTGGCGGCATTGTCGCTGCTTGCCTACATCTCGTTCCTGGGATTGATGCGAGTCCCTTATGCGCTGGTGCTAGGGACCGCGGGCGGAATTATGGAGTTTATCCCCGTGGTGGGACCGCTGGTGGCTGCCGCACTCATTCTTGGAGTCGCTCTTTTGAATAGCTATCCGCACTGGATCGCGCTACTGATTTTTCTGGCGGTATGGCGACTGCTCCAGGATTACGTCATTTCGCCGCGCATCATGGGGAAAACCATGGAGCTCCATCCTCTGGCGGCAATCTTCGGAGTGCTGGCAGGTGGAGAGATCGCCGGCATGCTGGGAATTTATCTCTCCATCCCAATCATGGCGAGCTTACGCATCGTGTGGCGCCGCTGGACCTTGTATGCGGAGAAAAGGCGCTTCGGACCGCTGAACGAATATTCGTTTGGTACCGAGATAGCACCGAGGTCGTGAGAGCCTTGGGACATTGCGGCTAGCAGGGTCTGACAGGCTACCCACCCGAGATGCCAAATCGCGCGTATTGTAAAATCCAAAGCAACTCTTATGTCTACCAAACTACCCGTCGGAATCCTGGGCGCGACCGGCATTGTGGGGCAGCGCTTTGTACAAATGCTGGAACACCATCCCTGGTTCGAGGTGGCTTGGCTGGCCGCGTCGGATCGTTCTGAGGGCCGCGCTTACGGGGAGGCTGCTCGTTGGCGGTTGAAGACGGCCATACCTCCCCATGTGGCGGAAATGAAGGTTTCGCCGGCACGGCCCGAAGGCGCTCCCAAGATAATCTTTGCAGCGCTAGACGCATCCATAGCCGCGGAACTCGAGCCTAGCTTCGCCCTAGCAGGATGCGCCGTGGTTTCCAATTCCAGCGCATTACGTATGCACAAAGAGGTTCCGCTGGTCATCCCAGAGGTCAATCCTGACCACATCAAGCTGCTCGAATGTCAGGCTTGGCGCAAGAAATCCGGCGGCTTCGTTGTGACCAATCCAAACTGCTCGGCTATTGGTTTGGTTATGGCGCTGGCTCCATTGCAGCAACAGTTTGGTCTGGAGAGTGTTATGGCAGTCACGATGCAAGCCGTCAGCGGAGCCGGTTACCCAGGAGTGGCTTCCCTCGATATTCTAGGCAATGTGATTCCCTACATTCCAAAAGAAGAAGAGAAGATGGAGGAGGAGACGCTCAAGCTGCTCGGCCGACTCGATGGCGCAGGCATCGAACCAGGCGGTTTCAGCATGAGCGCCCAGTGCAACCGCGTTGCCGTTGAGGATGGTCATACGGAATCGGTCTCCGTAGAGCTGAAGAAGAAAGGCAAACCGGAAGAGATCATCGCGGCGTGGAACGAATTTCGCGGTGCGCCGCAGGAATTGCATTTGCCTAGCGCTCCGGAACAGCCAGTCAGTTATTCCGCGGCACACGACCGGCCCCAGCCCCGCTTTGACGTCGACTCCGGGGAAGGAATGACGGCCACGGTTGGCCGTTTGCGTCCGTGCGCAGTCCTCGACTGGAAGTTCACCGTGCTCTCCCACAATACCATTCGCGGCGCTGCCGGGGCGGCTGTGTTGAATGCGGAGTTGCTCAAGGTCCGGGGATATCTGGATTGAGCTCCCCTAGAAAGACCAGAAACATAGAGGCCACTGGCCAACCACGCCGAGCGTTCTCCACATTTATACGCGCAAACAAGCGAAGCAGGAGTTGCCTCCGATGATCGTCATGAAATTCGGTGGCACTTCAGTGGAGAACGCTAAGGCAATCGAGCGTGCTGGTGCCATTGTGAAGGGACGGTTGGAGCAAAAGCCGGTGGTGGTAGTCAGCGCAATGGCCAAGGTGACTGACCAATTGCTGGCTATGGCTCGCGCTGCGGGGTCCGGCGATCGCAAGTCCGCACTCAGGCTCTGTCGCGCCCTGCAGGAACGCCACTACAATACCGCCGGCGAACTCCTGGGCACCGCGCTTTTCACCGAATTTCACAGTGACCTGGCAGCGGACTTTGAGAATCTGGAAGAGCTTTTGCGCGGGATCTCTGCCGTGGGTGAACTCACGCCGCGAACCACGGATTGTGTGGCCGCATTTGGCGAAATGCTCTCCAGCAAGATTGTGACTGCTGCTTTTGCCGCGCAGGGTTTGGCTTCCGCGCTGGTCGATTCCCGCGATTGCATTGTTACCGACAGCAATCACACGCGGGCTGCTCCGTTGTTTGAGGAGACCAACACCCGTCTGCTATCAAAAGTCGCGCCGCTTCTGGCGGCAAGCAGAGTACCGGTGATGGGAGGGTTCATCGGGTCTTCAAAGGCGGGAATCACGACCACCATCGGACGCGGCGGATCGGACTATTCCGCCGCCATTGTGGGCGCCGGGCTGGATGCAGGGCGAATCGAAATCTGGACCGACGTGGACGGCATGATGACTACCGATCCGAATCTGTGCGCCCAGGCGCGGCGAATCAAGGTCATCAGCTTTGACGAAGCGGCAGAATTGGCATATTTTGGCGCCAAAGTATTGCACCCGGCTACGGTGCTGCCGGCAGTTCAAAAGAACATTCCGGTGTACGTATTGAATTCACGAAACCCAGGCTGCGAAGGAACCCGCATCAGCGCCCGCGCCCCGCGCTGTAGGAATTCCTTCAAAGCGATTGCAGTGAAAAAGCGCATCACGATCGTCGATGTCGCGGCTCCTCGCATGCAGTTGGCGCATGGCTTCCTCCACGGAATTTTTGAGGCCTTCGATCGACACGGAGTAGCGGTGGATGTGGTTTCGACTTCGGAGGTGAGTGTGTCGCTGACGGTGGATTCCAACGAATCAATTCCTGCATTGGCCGCGGATTTGGCCAAGCTGGCAGATGTAAAGTATGAAGGCCGCAAAGCGATTGTCTGTCTTGTCGGAGAAAACCTGCGAGAGACGCCGGGGATTGCGGCTCGAGTTTTCGGAGAGCTGAGCGACGTGAAAATCCGTATGATTTCCCAGGGAGCATCTGAGATCAATTTGACGTTTGTCATCGAGGAAGATGTGGCGCCGGATGTGGTGCGGCGGCTGCACAAGGCATTCTTCTCCGATCTGGATCCGGAGGTATTTGCGTAGCTTTGCGGTCTGCAGTCTTTCATGACAAAGAACGCGATTCTAAGAGCGCTTTGTTCTTAGAGGAGTTTGGGTAGGTGCATGAACATTCTTATCCTAGGCCGCGGTAAGACCGGATCGCTGGTGGCGGAAGTGGCCCGAGAGCGCAACCACCACGTAACCGTCATCTATGCAGCGGACAATCAGCAGGCTTCGGCCCTGACAGCAAAGGGCCTCAACAAAATTGACACCGTGATCGACTTCACCATCCCCCAGGCTGTCCTCTTAAACATTGAGGCTTGCATCCGCGCTGGCAAGAACATGGTCGTGGGCACAACGGGCTGGTACGGCGAAGTGGCGAGAGTTCGGCAGATGGTCGAGATGAGTGGAACTGCATTTCTGTACGGCGCAAATTTCTCATTCGGTATAAATCTTTTTTACGACGTGGCGCGCACCGCCGCGGCGGCGCTGCAACATCAATATTTGGGTCAAATCTTCGAGCGCCATCATGCCCAGAAGAAAGATGCGCCATCGGGAACGGCAATCACTCTAAGCCGAATTATTCAGGATGCCTCCGGCGCTGAGCTCGAAATAACCTCGTTTCGTGAGGGCGACGTGGTTGGGATGCACGAGGTTGTGCTGAACTCCGGGAGCGACACCATCTATCTCTGCCACGACTCCAAATCGCGGCGAGGCTTCGCCGAAGGCGCGGTGCGGGCTGCCGAGTGGCTGATAGGCAAACACGGATTCTTTGACTTCAAAGATGTGTGGCGCGAATTGTGAACGATCTATTTCGCTCACCTGGCCGGTCCGACGGCCAGTCCAGCCCATCCGGCGCTAAGTCGAAAAAATCCGTCGGCCGGATCGTAACGTGTTATAGGGACCTCTAGTTTTGCTCCTCCGCCGGTTAGCGTTATCTTAGTGCTATGCAACTCCGTGGCTGTGGCACGGCTTTAGTAACTCCCTTCCGGCAGGACGGCTCCATCGACGAAGCCGCCCTGCGAAATCTGGTCGCATGGCAAGTGGAGTCCGGCGTTGATTTCCTGGTTCCCTGCGGAACCACGGGCGAGACTCCCACGCTCTCCCACGACGAGTGGCTATACGTGATTGATGTCACGATCGAGGTCGCGGCTGCGCGTGTCCCCATTGTCGCGGGAGCAACTTCCAACTCAACTCACGACGCTGTCGAAAAGGCAAAGGAAGTGGCCGCCCGGCCTGGCGTGAGCGCTATCCTGACGGCTTCGCCGTATTACAACAAGCCAACCCAGGAAGGCCAATACCGACATTTCCGCACGATTGCCGAGGCCGTCGACAAGCCGCTCATCCTCTACAACGTTCCCGGGCGCACTGGCGCGAACATCGAACCAGCAACCCTGGCGCGGCTGGCGGAAGTGCCGAATATTCTGGGGGTCAAGGAAGCCAGCGGCAACATCAGCCAAATCGCGGAAGTATGCAACGCTGTCCCGGAGCATTTCCTGGTGTTTTCTGGCGATGATGCCATCACGCTGCCGGTGATCGCCCTGGGCGGTGTTGGAATTATTTCGGTCGCATCGAATGAGATTCCGCGCGAAATGGCGGAGATGACTCGCGCCGCCCTGAACAACGATTGGGGAACGGCGCGCCGCATCCATCGCAAATATCTGGCGCTGATGCAGGCGAACTTCATCGAATCTAACCCGCTTCCGGTAAAGGCTGTGCTAGCGATGATGGGCAAAATCGAAGAAGTATACCGCCTGCCATTGCTGCCCATGCGGCGCGACACTCGCTCCAAACTGCAGAAGATTGCGACGGAAGTGGGGGTCATTGCTGCGGAAGCCTCATCCTCGCAACTCGCCGATTTTTATATCTATGAGAATTGGCAGGCTGGTCCGCATAAGATCGTGCTGCATCGCTCCAGTTGCGGACAGTGCAATCATGGCAGGGGACGGCCCTCGGGGCACGATGCCAATCACGCGCGCTGGCATGGTCCGTACGCCACACTCTCGCAAGCTCGCGAGACCGCCCACAACATGACTGGCGTGCTGATCCGCAGCGAGTGCAAGTGTATCTGAAATTCCAGATTTCAGATTGAAGATGTCCGACGAACGCGACTCGTTTCTTACAATCTGAAATCTGCAATCTAAAAATCTGCAATCTGACTTTCCTCTATACTCTTCCCTGCATGCAATCCCTGAAATCTGCGATCGAGCGGCTGGCCTCGCTCAGCGAGGTGGAGCGCGATCCAGAGGCGCGGCAGACCTTTCTAGATTTCCGCGAGGAACTTACCCAAGGCAAGATTCGTGCGGCCGAAAACATTGACGGGCAATGGACGGTGAATGTCTGGGTGAAGCAAGGCATCCTGCTGGGGTTTCGTTTGGGGGAACTCAGCGAGTCGGCGCAGGATGCCAGCCTTTCGTTTGTCGACAAAGACACCTTCCCTGCACGCAAGTTTACGGTCCGGGACCGGGTGCGCATCGTGCCCGGTGGATCGTCGGTGCGGCTCGGGGCCTACGTGGCGCCTACGGTGATCTGCATGCCCCCAATGTTCATTAACGTCGGTGCTTACGTGGACGAAGGTACCATGATCGATTCGCACGCCCTGGTCGGTTCCTGCGCGCAGATCGGCAAGCGCGTGCATCTGAGTGCGGCGGCGCAGATCGGCGGCGTGCTGGAGCCAATTAACTCCGTGCCTGTGGTTATCGAAGACGACGTGCTAATCGGCGGCAATTGCGGAGTCTACGAAGGCACGCTGGTGCGAGCCAGGGCTGTACTCGGAGCGGGGACAATCCTCACCGCGTCGACGCCGCTGTATGACATCGTCCGTGGAGAAGTGTATCGGGCTACCGAGGAGAAACCACTCGAGGTGCCGGAGAATGCCGTTGTCGTGCCAGGATCGAGGGCGTTGCAACAAGGGAAGGCGGGGGAATGGGATCTGTCGCTGTATACGCCGGTGATTGTGAAGTATCGAGACGAAAAAACCGACCAGAGGATTGAATTGGAGGAGTGGCTGCGATGACGGAGCATGGGCTTTAACGTGTAGGCAGCATCCGTCTTGGGACATCCCGCAAGAGGCCACAGACTCTACGGTCCCGCGAACTCCGCTGCATACGTCCGAGAGTCCCACCCTTGCGCGAAAACTGCGTGCAAGAGATGGGGCACCCTCAAGTGTAGCGCGGGCCTACAGGTCAACTCGCAGCTTGCCATCGAGTGTTGTCACGCGAATCTGACGGAGCGTTTCCGCAACTGCGTCGGCTTCGCCCAACTCGGAAGCCGGATAGGTGCTGATCAGCGCGATCACCTTCATCCCGCCAGCGTGGGCAGAGCTGATGCCCGCCGGGGCATCTTCGATCACCAGGCATTCTGCGGGATGCATGCCCAGGAGCCGCGCTCCCTTGAGATAAGGCTCAGGATCGGGCTTGCCATTCTTTACATCTTCGGCCGAAACTAGCACTCTCGGAATGGGCAGGTTCGCGAGACGCAAGCGAGAAGTCGCGAGGTAGCGAGTTCCGGAAGTGACCACGCACCAGCGATCGTCGGGCACGGACTTCAACAGCTCGGCGGCGCCGGGCATAACAACGACGCCCTGGGTATCGCTGGCCTCGCGCTGCTCGATTTTCTTTACTTCAGCTTCGGCATCAAGATGGGGCGCGAGCAAACGGACGACCTCAATGGTCCGGACTCCGTGCGCAATTTCCACTACTTTTTCCGGCGCAATGTTGTGCTGCACACCCCAGGCGCGCCACTGCCGTGTGACCGAGCTGGTGGAATCCACAAGGACTCCGTCGAGGTCGAACAGAATGGCCGCGCAGACAAATGATCGCATCGCGGGGTTCAGATAAGCCTGCTCTTCTTCGCGGAAGAAAAGCCTTTAACCGCAAAGCTCGCCAAGGAACGCAAAGATCGCCAAGGTAAAGCGTTAGGCAAAGCATTTCTTTATATCCTTGGCGATGTCTTGGCGTCCATTGGCTGTTAAGGCTCTCTACCACTGAGGCAATTTATGACGACAGGACGTCAGGAGGCTCGGCCACTACCAACGTCCTCCCCGCGACCACCCGGTTGCGCATCTCCATATGTCTCTGCCGGAAGTGCGATCGGGCGCGTTCGCCCCAGGCGCGAACGAAGTAATAATTCAGACCAGCGCCGATCAGCGAACTGGCCAGCGGAATCAGGCGTCCCGACCACTTCTCCACCACTTCTGCGCTGGCTTGTACAGCGATGCGCTGGATCACGCGCGGCACGAACCGGCTGACCACTTCTTTTTCCAGCAGCTCGCGGCTGATGTCCACACCGGCGGCGCTGGCGGCAGCGATCCAGAGTTCCGCGGTTTCCTCATCCGTATTGAATTCGAAGCCGTAGAGCAGGCTGAGTTTCTGGATGGTTCGCAGCGTGATCCCAGCCAGGATGCTGAGGTCAGGGACCATAGTGACGAATCCACCCAACCCAAAGCCAGCGCCTTCGGCGGCGGCAATTTTCATGGCGCCCCGAATGATGCAGTCGGCCGTATCGTCAATAGTGCGGATATCGACAGAGTAAACTCCGTGGAAGCTGGTAGTCGGCAGCTGGTACGCCGCTCGCAATTGCAAGAGGAACTTTGACGGATCCACTTTGACGGTTTCATAGGCGTGCTGGAAGCCGCGCCGCAAGCCGTCCTCGATGCGGCGTCTTATCCATGATTTTCGGAGCAGTGATTTGCGCATCGGCGAGTTCTGAATCTGTTCAACCATCTGCATAGAAGTTAACCCAACCCGGGCAAGAAAGACCAGTTCCCAGTTCTCAGATGCCGGTTCTCAGATGCCGGTTTTCGGGAATCGGTCTTGCAGGTTGGATGCCGCTGCCTGTGCTAGCATCATGTCACTCTCAATGCCTACTGGAAAATTGCACATCGTGCCCTTGGGCGGTCTGGGCGAGTTCGGAATGAACTGCATGGCCGTGCGTTGGAACGATGACATCATCGTCATCGACGCTGGACTGATGTTCCCTGAGGCAGAACTTTTGGGCGTGGACATCGTTGTCCCCGATATTTCGTACCTCGTTGAAAACCGCCAGAAAGTCAAAGCCATCATTCTGACTCACGGGCATGAGGACCACATTGGGGCGCTGCCGTGGATTCTCTCCGAGCTTAATGTTCCGGTTTATGGCACCGAGTTCACGCTGGCCTACGTCGAAGATAAGTTGGAAGAGCACGGGCTACTCGACGACGCCGATCTGCGCGAGATTCGGGCAGCGGAAGGCTTCAACGTGGGGCCCTTCACCGTCCACCCCATTCAGGTCACGCATAGCCTGGTGGATTGCGTAGCGCTGGCGATTCACACTCCCCTGGGAGTTATCATTCACACGGGCGACTTCAAGGTCGATCCCACGCCCACGGACAACAAGCTGTTCGATCTGCATGCTTTCGCGGAGTACGGCAAGCAGGGCGTGCTGGCGCTGTTCCAGGATTCGACCAACGTCGAGCGCAAGGGCTACACCCCCAGCGAGCGGGCCGTGCGACGTAAGTTCGACGAGGTATTCGCGCGCACAGAACGCCGGCTGTTCATCTCATGCTTTTCGTCTTCTATCCATCGCATCAAGCTGGCGGTTGAGCTGGCGGAGCAGCACGGGCGCAAAGTCGCGTTCCTGGGACGGTCCATGAACAGTTCGGCGGAAATCGCCGAGGATTTGGGATACATCGAGATCCCGGAAGGCCTGCTGGTCCATCCCGGGGAGATGAAGAATTATGCCCCGGAAAAGATTTGCGTGCTAATTAGCGGGACCCAGGGCGAGCCGATGTCCGCGTTGTCGCGGGCAGCCGTCGATAACCATAAGCACGCCAAGATCGAGAAGGGCGATACGGTGGTGCTGTCTTCGCGAATTATCCCCGGGAACGAGAAATCGATTTATCGCATGATCGACCACTTATTTCGCCGCGAGGCACATGTGATCTATGACGATGGCTCGTCGCCCCCCGTGCACGTGAGCGGGCACGGTAGCCAGGAAGAGCTGAAGCTGATCATCAATCTGGTCAAGCCGAAGTATTTTATCCCCGTCCACGGCGAATACCGGCAGTTGAAGCTGCACGCGGAAATGGCGGGCGCGATGCACGGATCGGTCGGCAAAGTTATCCTGATTGAAAGCGGCGATGTTCTCGAGTTCGACGAACTAGGAGCCCGCAAAGCGGGAAGGGTCAATGTGGGGAGGGTTTGCATCGACTCCGGCTCACGCACCGACGTGGTTGAAGACTTGATCATCAAAGACAGGAGGCACTTAAGTGAGGACGGCATCGTGCTCCCGATCATCGCCATTCATAAGCTTACTGGCCGGCTGGAGAGTTCGCCGGAAATTGTCACGCGAGGGTTTGCCCCCGGCGAGGATGGCTTCATGGATGGCGCCCGGCAAATTGTGATGCAGACGCTGGAGGCCTCTAGTGAGGAAGAAAAAGCGGATTACGGCGTGATCAAAGAGAAGATTCGTGCAGATTTAAAGCGCTACATCTCAAAGCAGACACAAAAGAGACCGCTGATCATGCCGGTGATATTGGAGATTTAGCTGCCAGAGCAGAACGATTCTTGCCGTTCTGGAATCCTGTCGTCCCGAGCGAAGTCGAGGGATCCCCGCGCCCAGCTTTGCTGACAGGACTAGAGATCCTTCGACTCCGGGGAACTTCGCGGCGCGAAGCTCCCTCTGCGCTCAGGATGACAACGTATATCTGACGGAGATGATGCCATCGTCACCTTAGACGACATTTGCGAAGCTCAAGAGCGCCTGCGCGGGGTTGCAGTGCGCACGAAGCCAATCGAATCGCACATTCATCAGACGGATGGTATCGCCACCGACGCCCGCCGACTTTTCCTCAAGCCCGAAAATCAGCAGCCCATCGGCGCCTTCAAACTCAGGGGCGCGTACAGTAAGATTGCGTCCCTGTCGGAGGATGAGCGCAATCGCGGCGTGATCTGTTACTCCAGCGGCAATCATGCGCAAGGAGTAGCCTACGCCGCGCGGGCACTGGGTGTGAAAGCAATCATCGTAATGCCCGAGAGCGCGCCGGCGATCAAGCGCGAAGCAACCGCATCCCTGGGCGCAGAAATCATACTAGTGGGCCCAGCCAGTTCCGAGCGGCAGGCCAAAGCCGAAGAGTTGGCTGCAAGCCATGGCTTCGTCATCGTGCCGCCCTACAACGATGAGAAGATTATCGCTGGACAAGGAACTATTGGCCTGGAAATCCTGGAAGACTTACCGGAAGTGGAGACCGTGATCATCCCTGTCGGCGGCGGGGGAATGATCAGTGGCGTCGCCACCGCGATAAAACTGACTAAGCCAGCAGTGAGAGTCATTGGTGCAGAGCCGGAACTGGCGGCCGATGCGCAAGCCAGCCTGCGCGCCGGCAAAATTGTTGAGTTCGCCGCTGAGCAAGTTACCCGCACTCTGGCGGATGGGCTGCGCACGCAGAGCCTGGGCCCGATTACTTTCGAGCATATCAGGCAGTATGTGGATGACATTGTCACTGTCAGCGAGGATGAAATTCGAGAGGCCATGCGACGACTCGCCAGCGATCCGAAGACCATAGCCGAGCCAAGCGGTGCTGTCGCGGTAGCGGGATTTCTATTTCGACGAGATCAATTGCCGAAAACGAGAATCCACGTCGCCATAATCAGCGGAGGAAATATCGAGCCCGGAATGCTGGCGGAGATACGTGGCACATGACAGTTTTCTCCTGCGGAGAACAGGCATGAAAGCGGGGTTGATTCTGGTTTTGGCAGTGGCACTGCTACCGACCACGGGTGCTGCTGACTTTCAGCGTGGGGCCATGATGCGCGTCGGCACACTCTACATCTCTCCAGATACCTCTTCCGCAAAACTTGGGGAGATCGACCGCGGCCGGGAAGTCATTGTGCTTGAGACCAGCGGGGGATGGGTGCGGGTGGAGGCCAATCTCACCGAAGAACGAACGGTTTCAGGATGGATGCTGGACAAGGGAGTGGTGCGCGCAGCTTCGCCGAACGGAGATAAGGTCCTGTATGGGGAGGCCGTAGACTCCGAAGATCAAGCCAGTCAGCGGCACGGGCGCCGCGAGGCGGCTCAGGACGCCATGCGCCTTTACTATCGCGTGGCTGAGTACTTCCCCACTTCGCCGCTGGCGGCCGAGGCCATGTATCGCTCCGCCGACATCCGCTGGCAGATTGAGAAAGCCGATGTGTCCTCGCGTCCATCGGCCAAAGAACGAGACCCATATTTGCGTGAGGGTATGGAAGAAAAATACATGAGGGAAGTGATCAAGAAATTTCCCGGCACAAAGTGGGCCGATCTCGCGGCTTTTCATCTCATCGACAATAAGTTGTGCGGCGACTGGCAAGGTGCTTCAAAGTGTCCTGAGAAAGAGTCTGAGATGTATGAGAAGTATGCGAACGAGCATCCGCAGTCCCCTGCGGCGGCTGAAGCGTTGTACGACGCGGCTTCACGCAAGTCAGCCTTGATCGAGATCTACAAAACCGAAGAACAACCAAAGAAATCTGAGGAATCCAGAGTCAAAGCTATCGCCCTGGCGCAGAAAGTGGTGTCCCAGTCTCCCCAATCCGACTGGGGAGCGCGCGCCCAGCGACTGCTGTACTTGATAGACCAAAAAATCCCCACATACGGCAACGCAACTGAGTGAACCCACCATTTAAGCTTGCGTACCAAACCCGTCAGCCATCTGATGGGTAATTTTCTGCGATACTTTTAGCGTTCGAAACTGGGCGGATGACATTCCAATTTACGAAAAACGGAGTGGGTTAACTTGCCGGTTTATCAAGCTGTGGTTCTGGCCATCATCCAGGGTCTAGCGGAATTCATTCCCGTTTCCAGTTCTGGGCACCTCATTATCGTGCGCCGATTGCTGGGCTGGAACGAACTTTCACCTGCCCACGAACTCACCTTCGATGTTGCTCTCCACTTTGGCACGCTGCTGTCCGTGCTCTTCTATTTCCGGCGTACTTGGTTCCAGATCATCAGGGCGGCGATGGGCGGCAAGGTGGTACGCTTTTCCGAAGCAGGCAACTTCGACCAGAACCTTACGCTAGATGAGCAACGGGAGGAGCGCCTGCTGCTATGGTTTTTGGCGATCGCTACGATTCCGGGGGCAATCGCAGGCAAGTTGCTGGAGCACTCGGCCGAAGAATATTTTCGTGAGCACATCTTTCTCATCGCTGGGGCGCTGATTGTGGTGGCACTGTTAATGTGGTGGGGAGAGAAAGTCAGTCAACTGAGGAAACCGCTTACGGCGATCAGTTTTACTGATGCCATAATCGTGGGTTGCGCGCAGGCATTCGCATTGCTGCCCGGAGTTTCACGGTCGGGAGCAACCATTACTGCAGGCTTGTTTCGTAATATGACGCGCGAAGCTGCGGTACGCTTCAGCTTTCTGCTTTCTACACCGCTCATTGCGGGCGCAGCACTTCTTAAGGCGCATGAACTTAGGAAAGAAGGCTTACCCGAAGGCATGTACACTCCCTTTATTGTTGGTGTGCTTGTTTCAGCCATCGTCGGCTACATAACGATTGCCTGGCTCATCCGCTATTTGCAGTCAAACAGTCTGAGAATCTTCATCATTTACCGTATCGTGGCAGGGGTAATCGTTATCGCTCTAGCCTTTATCTGGCACCTGCAATAGGGGCGGCCACGCAGGAAACCAATTCGATACTGGCCTCTCATTCCTGGATTGTACGGCCGCGCCATTCTTGGCATAATCATTTGGCTCTGAGCTAATCCCGGCATACAAGCAGGAGTGTCGTTCCTTGCCGGTTGTCAACTACGCCGAATGATGCGTCTCTCCCGGATATTCGCTCCGACCAACAATCGTCGGCTCAATGAGCTGATCGGGTTTCTGTTGTGCGTCTCCGCGCTCCTCCTTTTCCTCGCGCTGGCTTCGTATTCGCCGCTGGATCCCTCGCTCAATAGCGCCTCGGTGCTGACCGGTTCGCGAGCGGCACGCAACTGGATCGGGGTAGCAGGCGCTTTGGTATCCGACTTGGCGCTGCAGGGCTTTGGTATTGGCGCGTTTCTGCTTCCGGTTTTCTTTGCTGGGATGGGCATGCGCTGGTTTCGTTCGCGCAAGATCGTCTCACCCGTAGCTAAATCGCTCGGCGGGATCTGGTTGCTGATTTTCATCCCGGCGTTGCTGGCGCTCTTGCCTGGACATGTCCGATGGATGGGCGTAATCCCTATCGAAGGCATACTGGGGCGGATCGTGGGCGACGTTCTCATCCATTACTTCAACTTGGCGGGCGCCTACATCGTCTGCGCGACGGTTCTTGCGGTTGCGCTCTATCTCTCAACTGCATTTTCCTTCGCTGCGATGCAGGTCTGGGCCCCTACCCGGTTCGCTTTTGCCATCGCGCTTTGGGATCGCTGGAAAGACTGGCAGGACGCCCGTCTAAAGAGGAGGATGCAGCAGGATTTGGAAAAGCGTCGCGCGGCCCGGCCGACCGCCGCCGGACAACTGATCCAAACGCGTGCTGCAGCCTCAGGATCTCCGATAGCGCCACGCATAGAGCCCGCAACCACAGGTATCGAGCGGATGGTGGCACCCGAGCGAAGCGAACTCGGGCCAGAGTTTCAGCCCGAGTCTGCGGCTGAGGTGCCTGCCCCAGAAGTCACAGAGCGTGCGGATACCGCAGCGAAAGCGAAGACCACTCTGCCACGTATCGCCGGCGGCTATAAGCTTCCGCCCAGCAGTTTGCTGCATCGTCCGGATGAGCAACAGGCGGTCGATGCTGAAGAATTAAAGCTACTCGCTCAGGTGCTCACGGAAAAGTACGCCGAGTTCGAAGTGCATGGTCAGGTCACGCAGATAAATCCTGGACCGGTCGTCACAACCTTCGAGTTCAAGCCCGAGGCTGGGATCAAGTACAGCCGCATAACCAACCTCACCGACGATCTGTGTCTTGCACTGAAAGCCGAGAGCATTTTGATCGAGCGCATGGCTGGTAAGTCCACCGTGGGCATCCAAGTGCCAAATCGCGAGCGCGAGATTATCTGGCTGCGGGAGAACATCGAGTCGTCCGAGTTCATCGGCACTAAGTCCAAGCTCACGTTGGCCCTGGGTAAGGACATCAACGGACGCATCGTCACTGCAGATCTCAATGGCATGCCGCACTTGCTGATCGCCGGCTCAACCGGAGCGGGCAAGAGCGTGGCCATCAACGCCATGATCATGTCCATCCTCTACAAGGCAACGCCTGATCAGGTTCGCCTGATCCTGGTGGATCCGAAGAGATTGGAACTGGGCAACTACGAGGGTGTTCCCCATCTGTTCACCCCGATCATCACGGAACCGAAGCTGGCGGCGAATGCGTTGCGCAATGCGGTGCGCGAGATGGAGCGGCGGTTAAAGCTATTGGCGGAAAAAGGAGTGCGTAACATCGATCAGTACAACAAGCTGTTTGACGACGACGGAACGCGCAGCCTGTTTGGTGAAGATTCCGAAGACCGGCCCTTGCCGTATATCGTGATCATCATCGACGAACTGGCTGATCTGATGATGCTCGATTCGGGCAATGTTGAAGAATCGGTTACCCGGTTGGCGCAGATGGCACGCGCGGTCGGCATTCACCTGGTGCTGGCCACGCAACGGCCTTCGGTCGACGTCATTACCGGCCTGATCAAGGCTAACTTTCCGGCGCGCATTTCTTTCCGCGTAGCGACTAAAGTAGATTCGCGCACCATTCTCGACGCCAACGGCGCTGAGGCTCTGCTGGGACGCGGTGACATGCTCTATCTTCCATCTGGATCAGCCCGAGTGCATCGCTTGCACGCGCCCTTCGTCACCGAAAAAGAAATTGCTGCTGTGGTGGAATTCTGGCGCTCGCAAGGCACGGCAGAGTACGAACAGAAATTCCTTGAAGCCCCGAAGGAAGAGCGCCAGCCGGGCGAAGCTGGGTCTGGTGATGGGGATGAAACCGAACACGACCCGCTCTACGAGGATGCCGTACGGTTGGTGGTCGAGTTCGGGAAGGCCTCCACTTCCCTGCTGCAGCGTCGGCTGCGAATTGGTTATGGCCGGGCCGCTCACCTCATCGACCTGATGGAGCGAGACGGTATCGTTGGAGCTGCGGACGGTCCCAAGCCACGTGAAGTGCTGAAACGGCCGGGCTGGATCTCCGAAGTAGAAGAGTCGATGCGGTAGAGCTCAGCTTGCCGACTTCATTAGAATCCGCTGATCCTCTTCCTGGAAGTTTCACTGTTCGATCTCGCCGCACGCACACTACAGCGTCAGCGGATTCGGATCTGACCTGTCGGGCCACTTTGCCTACGGCTTGATGTCTGCGCCTGGATCTGCACTCTTCGCCAAAGCTATGTTAGTGATGAAATACTGAAAGTAGTCGATCGGCGCATCCGGACGGACTGGTCCGGAACTCACACTGCCTCCCGCCGGCACGTGGAACTTGCTTTCCTCGAAAGGAGTTTTAGGGAAGTCAATCATGAAGTCAGCCCCCTCCGCCTGCCAAACAATTTCGTCTCCCACGCACCTTCTTAAGTTGACGACTTCATTGTCGACCTCACCGTCTTGACGAATGTGCACCGGGAGTTTGGCTGGGCTTGCCTCGAGGTGATAGCACTTCTCTTTCTGCAACTGTGGCGCGATATTGCTTTCTGTGTTCATGCATTCCTCCTTTTCTTGCGATCAACTGCTAGTAGCTACGCTTGGTTTCCTCCTAATGCTTGCGGAGTATAGCCTGAAACCGTGGATCCGGGCGCAAGTGATCAAAGTCCGGAGTGTCGCGAACCCAATCTGGCGAGATCCCAGACAGCACTGCCTTTTGGAGCAACTGCAACGCGTGATCAGCGTCGCCAAAATGGTTGTAGACCAGTGCACCCCGGAACTGGACATCCGGATCTGTAGGCGAGGACGATTGCGCCTTCTGGAGAGACAACATAGCCTCGTCCCTTTTATCTATCATTGCCAGATATGTCGCTCGAAAGGCTAACAGGGAGCCATCGCGAGGGTTGACCCGAAGCTTCTCATCTGCAAGACGGATGGCTTCCTGGTACGCATTACTGGCCTGTAGTCGCTTTCCCGGCGCCCAGTAATACGCATCTCCTAGGTTGCCCCAACTGAGCCATCTGGTCTGGTCAAGCTTTAGGCCCTTTTCGTAACTATGCGCGGCGTCGTCGAACTTCCGCATGGAGAAATATGCCCCGCCCAGGTTGTTGTAGGCTTCCACGGTCGGGCGGATGAGGATAGATTTTTCCAGCACAGGAATAGCTTCTTGGTAGCGCGCTTGCACGTAGTAGACGCCACCCAGATTGGAGTAGCCACGAAAATTGTCAGGGGCCAGCGTAATTACTTCCTGGAACATCTTGGCCGCGTCGTCGTACCGTCCTTGCCGCCAGTAAAACACTCCCAGCCAACTGCATCCGGCCCAGTATTGTGGCCGCAGGGCGATGGCTTTTTTATAGGTGGCCTCGGCCTCGGCAGGCTGGTTCAGCTTTTGATAAGCGTCGGCCAAGCCGCGGAAGGCGTCATCGCTGGTCGGATCTAGCGCGGTGGCTTTCTGGAACTGAGTCACTGCTTTCTCATATTCGCCGGTCCCGCTATTTACCCGGCCCAGGCATGCATATCCATCAGCCAATTTGGGGGCGCTGGCCACGGCATGGTCACATGCGGACTTGGCCTTCTCCATCCAATCCTTGCCGCCCTGACCTTCCTGGTAACCCAGCCAGTAGGCCTCTCCAAGAGCGGCATAAGCTTGCGCATATTTGGAATCCAGAGTGATCGCCCGGTTGAAGGCCGAAATCGCGCTGTCGATGTTCTCGTGCTTGTGGTAGTCGAGCAGGTATCCTCGTCCGCGCAGGTACTGGTCATAGGCCGACGGGTCGCCGGTTCCATGGGACGCCAGGACTACGCGATCGTTGCCACGGATCTCCAAGCCGAGCATTCCGATCACGCCATCCACGACGCGGTCTTCCACGGCAAAGGCGTCGGCCACATCGGCGTCGACTGTATCCGCATGGAGTTGCCGCATGGTCTTGGCATCCACCAGAGTGTAGGTCACGCGAACCTGGCTGCCGGAACTGTGCAGGCTGCCTTCCAGAACCATGTTCACACCGAAATCTTTTCGAGCCTGTTCCACGCTGGTAATGCCGCCCGCCCGCACTTCGCTGGTGGGTACGACTTGCAGCGGATAATTTCCTGTCAGTTGAGTAAGTTTCGCGGTGAGGGTATCTGTGAGACCATCTCCAAAAGCTTTGCCGCTCGGATCGTCTCCCGAGGGCGAAAACGGCAAGACCGCGAGTTGAACGGGTGTGGAGGGAATGCCAAGCCCCAACCAATGCTTCCACTGAGTTTGCCGGTAAGCGACGATTAACGCTAGAACGGCAATGACCGCCAGCGTCCCAGCGGTCCAAGTTTTTCGCTTGGACTTCTCCTGCGCCCGCCTTCGGGGCAAGGCTCGCAAAAGCCTGCTGGGAGCGGTTCCAGCCTGTACTTCGTGGAGGCTTTCGAGCAGTTCCCGGGCGCTGCCACAGCGCTGGCTTGGCTCTTTGGCCATGGCTTTATTGACCAGTGCTTCCAGGTCACTCGAAACTCCAGAATTAAAAATGTGGATTGGAGTCGGCGTCTCCTTGCGGATGCGGTCGGTCGTGGCGACGAAACTGCTGGCCAGAAACGGATGATGTCCAGTCAGGGCTTCGTAAAACACCACGCCCAGGGAGAATATATCGGCACGCCCGTCGGGAACATTCTCCAGCAGGACTTCTGGTGACATGTATGCCGGAGTGCCAGCCATGGTCCCGGCTCGGTCGACGGTGGAACTCTGATCCGAGCGCGGCAGATGCTTGGCCACGCCAAAATCGAGCATTTTCACCTGGCCGGTTTTTGTGAGCATGATGTTTTCGGGCTTGATGTCACAGTGGACAATGCCGCGCTCGTGGGCCGCCACGAGCGCTTCCGCGCATTGGATGGCGATGTCGAAGAACTGGCTTAGCGACACGGGCTCTCGCATACGCTGGCGCAGGGTTTCGCCCTCCACCAGCTCCATGAGGAGAAACATCTCGTCGCCTTCTTCGAGGACGTCGTAAACCGCCGCTATGTGGGAATCGCTAAAACGGGAAGCGCGCTCTCCCTCTTCCAGAAATCGACGCCGGTAGATGGAATCGGCGCGCAACCGGGGTGCAAGGCGTTTAAGGGCAACCGTGCGCTTCAGCTTGGTGTCTTCCGCGCGGTAAACTTCGCCCATCCCGCCTTTTCCGAGCCGTTCGCCGACGCGAAAGCGGCCAACGACGGAGCCAGAAAGGGATTCTGACGCCTCAGTCGAGTTCGCAACGACTGGCTGAAACTCCGCCATAGCAGATTTCCCGGGGAAGAAAATCAGAGGGCTAGAACCGAAGCCTTTCGTGCCGTAGAGTTCGCGGCCCGCTTGTGCCAAATCTTACTCCAGCGGGGGCTTGCGGGCAATTCTTACGCTGCCTGAGGCCGGTCGAATATCGTGTACCGGCTCTGCTTTGACCCTTGGCGGCTCTTTCTCTACGAACACTCTATGGCGCGGAGTTCTACTTCGCATTTAAAAGTGGTGGCCATGACGGTCTGTCGGCATTCCTGACCAAAGGTCGGCAGGGGATCTCCAAAGGCGCAAGCGTCAATTGGACGCTTTTCCACCTAGTTGCACACCATTCCTCATGAATAGCTTTCGGTCATTCGCGTGCGCTTGCTTTCGGATATCCCGCAGCCGCAGTCGACCTTTCCGGGAGTGCTCATGCTCGATAAATGTGCGAATCCGATTTGCCCTAATCCCTTCCGTCGCTTGAACCAGGGGCAATTGTTCCGGGTAGAGCAGCGATCTTACGCCGCGGTGACGACCAGCCCGCTGGCAGCGGCCCGGCGAATTCGAACCCGGCGTCGCGTCGAACACTACTGGCTGTGCGATCAGTGTTCATCGACGCTCACGCTGATTTTTGAGAAGGAATGCGGAATGCTGACGGTCCCCCTGTCCGTGACAAAGAGAAATCCGGCTGCCGAACGAGGGCCTGCGGATGAAACGCAGCGGCCATTGTCGAATATTGGACAGCACAGCCAGTAACGAGGGGAAACATATGGATCTATCTCAAATGAACGTGTGTGCCATATGCGGGGGAAAAAGACTAGGCACCGAGCGCTGGTTCCTTGTGGCCGAAAACCGCTGGGAGGACAAGCTGAAGGTCTTACAATGGAATGAACGACTGGCAGCGCACGAGGGCAATCAGCGCGCCTGTAGTGCGGCCGCCGTTGAGGAATTAGTGGTTCACTGGATGACGACCGGAAGCCTCGGCTATCCCTTTGCTCGAGCTGGTTTCGGCGTTGGAACGGCGCGACTGATTGGCGGCACGCGGGACGCGACCGGGGAGGTCGACACCAGAGGCGTGCACCTGATTGGTGAGTTGGCTGTTCATCGCGAGAGCATGGAGCGTGTCCTGTTCGAAAGTCCCCAGTCTTTACGAACTATTCTGGATGCCCTATTGGAAGCTTTGCGAGCGAGACCGCTGGCAAGGAGGGGGAGTCGGAACCCGAGGACGAATTATCCTATGGGGTTCACCAGGGAATCTAAGAACGGTTCGTCGGCCGAGACCTAAGCTTCCCCCGATCTTTTCCAAGCGCGCCAGTCATCACTGACAGCCTTGGCCATATCACGGGCAGCAGACAATAGCCAGCTAGGTTTTAGCGTGCTGAGGTGGCTGCGAATTTGCTTCGTCACGCTTGGGCTGCCCAGGTGGATATTAGCCGTTTCCCATCCCATGCTGAAGAGCAGACGGAGTTCGTCGCGATTTGTGGGCAGGACACCCAGCTCGACCCGGGTGCAATACGGCGCGAGGCGACGAACAAGCCAGGGGCCGCGCAGCTGCACGAAGGGATCGGGACAGCGGACCGCACGGCTGATAATTACGTGATACAAAAGTTCGGCTGGGGCAGCAGGTCCGCTCGCCCAATAGACGGCGGACGGCCTCATCGCTTTGGCTTCACGCGCGACCTTGCCGCCGTTGCATTCAGCTATAGCGACGAGGCGAATATGCCCCAGGCTTCCCAGGCCTGCGATCCGCTTCACAGTACGATAAGAGAGGCCCTGTTCTGGAAGAAGTCGCTCGAGAGCTTCCCGAGCACTGGGCGGAATGTTAGTAGTCACCTTGGGCAGGTTTTCCATCTTCTTCCAAAAATGCACGGGATCGCGTAGTACGCCGGTTGCTGCTTCCCGCAGCCATTGGTTTTGCTCTGCAAGCACGAACGGACGCCCGTGCTCTGCGAGCGACTTTTTGTAGCCGTCCAGGATGGCGGTGCACCCTTCCTTTGTCTTCCGCGCCAGGTGCCCTTCCTCGGCGGCAAGTACGGCGCTGGTGGCCAGACGCACCAAATCAATGGTGTACGGAAGAACGGCTGCTTCGTCGAAGTCGTTCACACCCCAGACCAGTCGCCCTTCAAGGTCTCTCCAGGTGCCAAAGTTTTCGACATGGAGATCGCCCACGGCCAGCACCCTGGGGGCTTTCGCCAAGCCGGGACATACCTTCGGCCAAACTTGCATCCAGCGATAGAAAGTCGCTCGCAGAAAAGGAAATGCCGCTTCCGCCATCCGCTGATGCTTTAGGCGAAGGTCGGGCTGCACCAGAGTGAGGTACTGGCCCAGCCAGTCCTCGAATCGCCGGGTTGCTTTCACAATATTCATATTGTCCGGTGCGGAACGATAGAACCGCGATGACGAGATGTCAACCTAGCTCACTTAAAATGCGGACTGTTTCCGAATGGCCTGTGAGTCGGCGCGAAAATGCCAGCAACTTTTCAAATGGCTGTGCGCCCACCGTCAACGGCGAGTTTTGCGCCGTAAATGAAACTGGAACGTTCGGTCGCCAGGAAGACAATTGCTTCCGCAATCTCGTCCGCTGTAGCAGGGCGGCCCGCTGGCGCCTGTGCCGCTAATTGTTCGAGACCTTCGCCCATTGAGTCTGTGCCTTCCGTGCGCGTAGGTCCGGGGCTCACCGCATTGACGCGGACACCTTTCGGGCCGTATTCAGCCGCCCATGTTTTAGTTAGCAGATTGATAGCGGCTTTACTCGATCCATAGAGGCTCATCCCAGGGGCGCCATAGTCGGCGACCATGGTTGATAGATTGACGATTGCCCCATTACCTCTTTTCGCCATCAGCGGAGCAAGTTCCGCGACCAGGAAGTACGGCGCCTTCACATTGAGCGAAAACACGGAGTCAAACAGTTCTTCTGTCATTTCATGCGTCGGGCCGAAGGGGTAGATCCCCGCATTGTTGATCAGAATATCGACATGCCCGTTTCCGAGTTCGATAGCTCTTTTCGCCACTTCGCGTGCACTCGACGCGTCGCGAAGGTCGGATGAGATAAAGTCCGCTTTCCCTCCTGACCCGCGGATTTCGTCAACCGTCTTGTTACCGCGTTCAGCATTGCGGCCTACAACCAAAACGTGGATGCCAAGCTGGGCTAGTTTATTCGCAGTAGCCCGACCAATACCGCTCGTTGCTCCTGTGATCAGTGCCGTCATCCTATTGGTGGTCATTTGCATTTTCCTATTCCACATGTGGAGGTTAGGTTTCGCCGTTCGTTACTCCTGGCGAGACTTTGCGAAATTCGGTTCTAACTCCTTTGCCGCTTGTACCGCTCTACTTATGCGGCGGAGAGCTTGGCTGGCCCTGTTTCGGACGCATTTTGCACCGATGCCACGGACGAGAACAACGGTATAAGGCCCTCCACCAACGTCGGGTGAGTCAGGACAGCATCGCGCAGCGCGGTATATGGCAATCCTGCAATCATCGCAATCTGGACGGCGGACATAATCTCCCCCGCGCTGACTCCGAAAACCGTGAAGCCGAGTATGCGATCGCCGTCAGCTGCCACAAGCGCCTTCAGAAATCCTCGCGTTTCAGAGAGACTGCGCGCACGCAATACTGCTTCCATTGGGACCTTGAACAAACGGTACCCGATGCCTTGCGTTCTAGCTTCGCTCTCACTTAGGCCGATGCGGGCAAATTCCGGGTCCGTGAACAGGCAGAATGGAACTTGCCTGCCCGTGGTCGCGTGCTTAATACCATTCAGGTTGTCATGCACCACCCGGAAATCGTCAATGCTGATGTGGGTGAACTGCGGGCTGCCTGCTACCTCGCCGATCGCCCAAACGCCAGGCGCGGTCGTCTGAAGTCGATTGTTGACTTTGACGTATCCACGGTTGGTCAGCTCAACACCGGCCAACTCCAAGCCAAGTCCCTCTGTATTCGGAGTGCGGCCTGCGGCGACCAGCACATGACTGCCCTCCAGTACCTTCTCAGTTCCGTTTTGCTCGACGCCGATGCTCACGGAGTCTCCCGATTTTCCCAACACCCGGCTGACCCTTGCATTCAGAAGAATATCGATGCCCTCATCCTCAAGAAGGTTGCGAAGGGCACCAGATACGTCTTCGTCCTCTCTAGACATCAACCGCTGATTGCGATCGATCACCGATACTTTGCTGCCGAATCGCCGGATCGCCTGTGATAGTTCTATTCCAACATAGCCCCCGCCGATCACAAGGAGGTGTTCGGGGACCACATCTAGTTCGAGCGCCTCAATGTGGGTGAGTGGCTGTGCCTCGGCCAGGCCAGGAATTGGCTCTATCGCAGCACGCGTGCCGGTGCTGACGATCACATTCGTGCCGCGCAATTGACGCGTGGTCCCATCCGGAAGAGTGACGTCCAGCGTTCTCGGAGCTATGAACCGTCCGGTCCCGAAAATGAACTCCGCTCCAGTGTTCCTGTAAATTTCCAGATACATCTCGTTCAAGCCGGATACCATCTTGCGCTTGCGATCACGGACACCCGACATATTGATTGTGAAGCCGTCGTGAGTGATGCCGAACTCCGCACCTCGGCGAAAGTACGACGCCACCTTCGCACCGTGAATGATGTTCTTACTTGGCAGGCAGGCGATGTTCGGGCACGATCCACCGACGTACTTGCGATCGATGACCGCCACGCGCTTTCCTTCTCCAGCAAATGTCCACGCGGCGATTGTCGACCCGGTGCCGCCACCGAGCATCACCACGTCGAATTCTTCGGGCTGCGTCTTCCTAACTAGGGGGTCGGATGGAGAGTTCTCGTTGCTGTTCATGCAGCTTTTCCTTTCTGAGTGACAGCCTCATTCTTGGTTTGCATTGATTTTACGAGGTCGGCCGCCAGATAGTGCAGATGAAGAACCGTTGTAAACGAACATACGCAGTTGGACACCCGAGTGAGGGTGTGTCACCCCTGACACGCTGTCCATAATCGAACACTCTATCGAGCTGCCTTCTACCACATAACTCCTTGAGATTCATCAGGATGTTCCTTGGCTAGCAGCATGCCATCTGGGTTGGCGTTTGGGACCTGAGACAAACCCGGCGGCAAAGGGGGCACAATGCAACTCGCAATCACGGCAATGGCAGCCATGGCGGGAATGGCACTCTCTCTCATAGTTGCACTTCTGGTGGAGGAACTGATTTTCGGCAAAGTGTTCCGCGTGTTGTTCGCGCAGCAAGCGGTACATGTGAAGTCTGGGCAGGAACGCTAAGGCGGAAAGGAAAAAGCTATGTTGTTTCTGAAGTATTTACTCATGTGGGGCGGCATCGGGATGATCGCGGCGGCCGCGGGCATTCTCGCTTATGACCTCTACCTTGAAATGAAGTATCGCCAAGCTCTGGCGACCGCCGGAGCTGGACCTCTGCCTGCAGTTCCTCACGTCCGCTGGCGGGGTGCTCTAGCGCTGGCTATGCTGGCCTGGGGGCCGATACTGCTGGCGCTGGGAATTGCGGTGGTCCCCAGCGGAATGGCCGGGGTTCGGGTCAGCCAGACCAGTGGGACCTTGCCGGGGACGCTCTACCCCGGGGCACATTTTGTAACTCCGCTGGCCGAAACGGTTGCGCTGTTCGACACCCGTGACCAGTTGTTCACCACCGGCGCGCTGGAAGAAAACGCGAGGACGCCTTCCAGCACCGGCGCGAAATCTGAGCCGCTGAAAGTTCAGGCCAAGGAAGGGCTCACGGTAGGATTGGCGATTACGGTCCGCTATCGACTCGACCCCAAACGCGTGGAATACATCCAGAGCAATCTGCCGTTACCCGTCGAGAAAGAAATCGTGCCACCGGTGGTGGCCAGCGTTTGGCGGGAACTCGTGCCCAATTACACGGTTCGGGACATCTTCGCCGCCCGGCGAGAGGAAATCCGTAAACGCGCCGCCGACATCATCACGCAGAAACTGTCGGCCGATGGAATCGTAGTAAAAGAGGTCATGCTGCGCGACATCCAACTTCCGCCCGAATACGCCAAAGGTTTGGAGAGCCTCCTTCTGAAGGAGCAGGAGAACGATCAGATGGGCGTGCAAACCGAGATCCAACAGAAACAGGTCAGGCTCTCGGAACTGGAAGCGGAAGCCATCAAAGCTCAGCAAATTAAGCAAGCCGAGGGCCAAGCCCGAGTACGCGTCCTGCAGGCCAAGGGTGAAGCCGATGCTATGCAATACACCTTGCCTCTGAAAGAGAAGCAGATTCAGCAGTCTAAGCTTGAGGCCGAAGCGCGCAAGGAGGCCACGGTTAAGAATGCGGAAGCGCTGGCAGAGGCGAAGGTAATTGATAGCAAGGCGGAGATGGAACGTCGCAAGTTGCTGGCTGACGCCGAGGCCAATCGTATTCGGGTGACCGCGGCTGCCGATGCTGAGCGCATGCAGAGCGAAGGCGCCATGCTGAAGCAGAATCCGCTTCTGATTAATAAGATCGTCGCAGAACGACTCTCGGACAAGCTCCAGATCATGATGGTGCCGGCCGACGGGAAGTTCTTCTTCGCTAATGACGTGTTGCGCAGTATGAACGTCTCGAATCATGCCAGCCGGGTGGAGGAATCAGAAGAACCGGCCCAGAAATAGATGGGGATTGGGGCTTAGAGTTGTGCTCCGGAATTGGCCCAGCGAGCAGTTTGTGGGGAACTGAAGATTTTCTTAGGTTGCGGTGTCAACAGTCTTACGGGCTACAGTCGCACTTCGGACCCGATCCAAGGATGACTCCAACCAGTACAGAGCGTCATGCCAGAAGCTACTCATAATGCGGTTTATAATCTCCCAATCCTCGGCATGTCTATTTCGCCGTCACACTTTCAGCGCGTCGCATCGTCTCTGCTCATTGCTTTTTTGTTCTTCCACCCGGCCGTGGGATGGGCTGACAATTGGACGGGACCGGAGCAGCAACTGGCCGCAAAGATTGCAGCGGTCACCGGCCCTGGCACTGTGGCTCTGGACTTCAAAAACCACTCTTCCCTCCGGCGGACGGATGCAGACGAAATTCGACGAGGCTTGCTTCTCCAGCTGGCCACCTTGGGTCTTCGCTTCGTGAACGCCGAACAGGCGGCGGCCACTGTGCAAGTTTTCCTTTCCGAGGACCTGCAAGATTACGTTTGGATTGCGGAGATTCATCAAGGCCCGAATGAGTCTTCAGTGGTGATGATTTCATTCGCACGTCCAGATACCCCGTCCACTGGGCATGAAGTGGCGCCAATGGCGGTACGCAAGACTTTGCTCTGGTCGCAGGCCGATCGCATTCTGGATGCCGCGATGCTCGACGGAACGCCCGCGCATCTGCTCATTCTCGATTCGAATGGGATCACGGTTTACCGGAGCCAGGATGGCCACCGGCAGTCGGAACAATCTCTCCCTATCGTCCACTCGCGGCCGTGGCCTCGCGATCTGCGGGGACGATTGGTCTTGCGCAAAGACTATCTCTTCGATGTTTTCCTGCCCGGCGTATTCTGCCGAACCACGAGCAGCGCGCCCCTGGCTATGACTTGCTATGAGAGCGATGATCCCTGGCCAATCGGAACTGATCAGTACAACTTAAGTGCGTTTTTTACCCCTGCACGGAATTTCTTTACTGGTGTGCTCGCTCCTGGCGTAGGAAAACAGACAACGGTGCCGGCATTTTACTCGGCTGCAGCTGTGCCTCGGGAAAAGTACACGCTCTGGTTGCTGGCTTCCGTGGATGGTCCAATTCAAATGGTCGACGGCATTACCGATCAGACTGCAGGAAAGTTGAATTGGGGTAGCGATATCGCCGGCGTACACAGCGCTTGTGGATCAGGCTGGCAGGTTCTCGCAACTGAAAGCGGCGATGCTGGTAGCGATACCATACGAGCATTTGAGCTCCCCGACCGCGATCCCATCGCTATGAGTCAGCCTGCGGATTTTGGCGGACCCATCACTGCGTTGTGGGCAGAATCGAGCGGAAACGGCGTCGTTGCAGTGTCGCGGAATTCGGAAACGGGGAGATATGAGGCGTTCCGCCTTACCATTGCTTGTAGTCACTAGTATGCTTCTGGGCGGCGCTGCCGCGGCAGCCAGCCGCCCTCGTTATGGCGGAACACTACGGGTTGCCATGCGCGCGGTACCCACCTCGCTAGATCCAGCGGATCGGAGTCAGCCGGAATCTTTGGCAGGGCATAACCTCTCGCGTCTGATCTTTGACACGCTTGTGGTTCTCGACGGCCAAGGTAGACCTCAGCCCGCACTCGCCACTTCCTGGCAGTCCGAACCAGGCAATCAACGTTGGCAGTTTCATATTCGAAAGGGAGTCATATTTCATGATGGAACAGCTGTTAGTTCTGGTGCCGTGGCCGCGTCGTTACGGGCGGCTAACCCAAAATGGAAGGTCGTTGCCGAGGAGGAAGGGATCGTGATCGAGTGCGACTCTGCCGCCCCTAGTCTACCCGTCGAGTTGGCCATGGTTCGTTATGGTATCGCCAAACGGGACGGCGGCAAGTTGACGGGCAGCGGCGCGTTCTCTATCGCACATTGGGATCCCGGAAAGAAGCTAACGCTAACCGCACGCGATGACTATTGGAGTGGCCGAGCCTTCATTGACTCTGTAGAAATCGAAGTGGGTAAGAGCTTGCGTGAGCAGATGATTTCGCTTGATCTGGGTAAAGCGGATTTGGTCGAAGTAACACCTGACCAAGCTAAACGGGCTGCTACGGAAGGCCGTCGGGTGGAGACTTCTCCTGCGGCGGAATTGATGGCGCTGGTTTTCACTCATGATCGACCTTCTTCGGATGATCTGCGGCAGCGCCAAACTCTTGCGCTGAGTATTGACCGCGGGTCTTTGAGCAGCGTGCTCCTGCAAGGCGGCGCAGATCCTGCTGGTGGGCTGCTTCCCGACTGGATGACTGGCTATGCATTCCTTTTTTCGACCGAGGCCGATTTGGCGCGAGCGCAGCAGACGGGGGCGGAGATTCGTAAGGCGTCCTCCTGGACCCTGAGTTACGACGGAACTGACCCAGTGGCGAGGGTTGTTGCAGAGAGAATTGCGCTGAATGCCCGCGACACCGGGCTTATGCTACAACCTACAAATTCGTCTAATGCCGACGTCCGCCTGGCTCGCGTCCCGCTGGCTTCAGTTGATGCGCGGACTGCACTGACCAATCTGGCAGTGTTGCTGAACCTGCCTCAGCCGAGGTTCAACCATGATTCTGTTTACGACCTCTACGCGGCTGAAAATATGCTGTTGCAGTCGCGGCAGATTATTCCACTGTTGCACTTGCGGTTTGCATCAGGCCTGGGTGCAAGGGTAAGAAACTGGACCGCCGACCGTGATGGAGGCTGGCGTCTGCAAGATGTTTGGCTGGAGACGAGGAAGCCATGAGTTTCCGGAGTCGCCTGCTGGCGGGGTTCGCGCTCACGGTATTCGTTTCCGTCGCGGCGGTCACTGTGATCGTTTCCGCGGTCACGCGGCAGGCCTTTGAGCGGGCCAACGAAGAAAGAACCACGGCGCTGGTAACCCAATTCCGCCGCGCCTTTAACCGACGCGGCGAAGAGGTAGTTCAGCGCGTAGAAGCCGTCGCGGCGAGCGACGTCTGTACGCGGCTGGCCCTTGCCCTCAATCGGACTCCCTCTAACTACGCGGCTTATCTAAACGAAGCAAAATCTCTGGCCGACAACCAGCAGTTGGATTTCCTCGAGTTTGCAGGACCCGATGGGATAATTATCTCGTCTGCTCAGTGGCCGGCTAAATTCGGCTACCCGGAACGTTTGTTGTTGACCGGCCTAGTCCCCAGAGACGCCTTTCTTCGCCAGGAAGATCTGCCCGCGGGCCCAGCTTTGGGACTATCGGCCATCCGCAAAGTGGATGTCGGCGACAAATCGCTCTCTGTGATAGGTGGCCGTCGCCTGGATAGGAACTTTATGGCCGGCCTTGAACTCCCTTCTGGGATGCGAGCCATGCTTTATCAGAACCTGAGTGACTCGGAAGCTGGGACTGCAGTTTCTCCCCGGCATCTGATTGATCCCTCCAGCACTCTGCAACAACCCGGGCCGCTTGCGCCGCTCATCCAGGACGTTCTGCAGACACACCAAGAGACGAGCGCTATTGTTCACTGGTCATCCGACGCTTCCGACGACGAAACCATTCACGCCATCCCGCTCGCGGCTCAAGACGGTCAGGTTCTCGGGGTTCTCCTGGCTGGAAACTCACGGCGTTCCTATGTTGAATTGCGGCAGCACATCCGCTCAGCCGCATTGTTGGCCGGGAGTGCGGGAATTCTTCTGGCGATACTATTCAGTGGATGGACTGCTTCAAGAGTCACGCGTCCGGTTGAACAGCTTGCTGACGCAGCCCGGCAGATAGCGGTGGGCAACTGGAACACGAAGGTGCCAGTTAGGTCATCCGATGAACTTGGCGCGCTGGCACAATCCTTCAATCGTATGAGCAGCGAACTCCTGGAGCAGAAAGAACAGCTGGTGAGGACGGAGCGCATAGCGGCCTGGCGGGAGCTGGCTCGACGCCTGGCTCATGAGCTCAAGAATCCTATGTTTCCCTTGCAATTGACGGTAGAGAATCTGATCCGGGCCAAGCAGCAAAGTCCAGAGCAGTTCGAGGAAGTTTTTCAGGAAAGCTCGGCCACTCTGTTGGCTGAGATCTCCAACTTGAAGGCGATTGTCTCCCGCTTCAGCGAATTCTCCAGGATGCCGCAACCACAATTCCAAAGTGTCCAAGTCAACGATATTTTGCAAAATGTAGCGAGGCTGTTACAGGTGCAATTGCAGTCAGGCGGTAGCGTTTCGATCGAGTGCGAACTGGATTTGGCTGCATCTTCAGAGCCCATCGCCGCTGATCCTGATCTGCTGCATCGCGCCTTTTCCAACCTCGGCTTGAATGCGATGGATGCGATGCCCGAAGGCGGCAGGCTCACGCTGCGTACGCGAGACAGCGCGAAGAGCATATTCGTGGAGATTTCGGACACAGGCACAGGTTTAAATGCGGAGGAGTGCGAGCGCTTGTTCACTCCGTACTACACGACCAAAGCCCATGGCAGCGGGCTTGGGCTGGCAATTGTGCAATCAATCGTGAGCGACCATGGCGGCAGAATCAGCGTCCAGAGCCAACCCGGCAATGGCACATCATTTGTAATCGAACTGCCGCGGAATTTAGATAAGCTGCCAGCGACTGGGCCGGTCCAAATCGAGCACCAAGCCAAGATGTGAGGATCCATCGTGCCGCAGAAAGCAAATTTGTTGATTGTTGATGACGAGGCCAACACGCTGGCCTCGCTTTCGCGGGCATTCCGCCTCGCTGGCCATGAAGCCACGGTCTGTGACAATGCGTCCAAGGCGCTGGAACTGGCCCGAGCGCAGCATTTTGACCTGATTCTTTCGGATGTGGTCATGCCCGGCAAGGACGGTCTCGCGCTGTTGGAAGATCTCAAAGCGGAAGGTATCGCTACGCCTGTGGTCATGATGTCAGGTCAGGCGCACATCGACATGGCGGTGCGCGCCACCAAGCTAGGAGCGCTCGATTTTCTCGAAAAACCAATTGCCACCGACAAACTGTTGCTAACCGTGGAGAATGCTCTTAAGCTGCAGCGCCTGGAATCGGAAAATCTCCAGCTTCATCAACGCCTGGGAAAACACGAAATCGTCTGGATGGGCGACGCCATGCAGAAAGTGATGGCCCAGGTGGAAAGAGTGGCCACGAGTGAGACACGGGTATGTATCCTCGGAGAAACCGGTACGGGAAAGGAATTGGTCGCCCGCACTCTACATGAACGCAGCGCCCGGGCCTCGGGTCCTTTTGTCACTTTGAATTGTGCCGCCATTCCCGCGGAACTGATCGAATCAGAATTGTTTGGACACGAGAAAGGGTCCTTCACCGGCGCCGCTGGACGCCATCTGGGAAAGTTCGAACAGGCGGAACACGGCACCATCTTCCTCGACGAAATTGGCGACATGCCTTTGTCGATGCAAGCCAAACTACTGCGTGTGTTAGAGGAAGGCGAGGTCGAACGCATTGGCGGCGACAAACCCATTTCCGTGGATGTGCGCGTGCTTGTGGCTACCCATCGCAATCTGGAAGCATTAGTGCGCGAGGGAAAATTTCGCCAGGATCTTTTTCACAGAATTTACGTTTTTCCTTTAATATTGCCGCCCTTGCGCGAGCGACGGGAAGATATTCCGGCGCTGATTCAGCACTTTGCCCAGCAGGTCTGCCGCCAGAACAATTGGAAGTCAATTCCCTTCACTGCTGAAGCAATTCAGGAACTGCAAATCCATTCCTGGCCGGGAAACGTTCGTGAGCTGCGCAACGTAGTTGAACGCGTGATGCTGTTGGCAACGGATGACCGTGTGGATACACAAACCGTACAACGCGCGTTGCCTCAATTTGTTACGGAAACTGGGTTGGCTGGCGCTTCAGGATCCCTTGCCGAAAGAATTCAGGGCTTCGAGCGCGAGGTTGTGCTCGCTGAGCTCAAGCGCAACCAATACCACATTACTAACGCCGCTAAAGCGCTGGGACTGGAGCGCAGTCATTTATACAAGAAGGCGGAGACGCTAGGCATTGACTTGAGAGCATTGCGACGGGAATCGGGGGCAGGGTCAGAGTGAGCCCTACGTTGCCCGGCCGATCCACCACAAGATCTTCCCCACGATACGGAACCCCGAGGTAGAAAGTGGAAGAGAATCGTACTCGCGATTTTCTGGCACCAGAACCTCAGTCCCATCAAAACGTTGCAATCTGGAAACGATTAATCCCTGTTCTTTCTGCGATGCGACGATGATGTGCCCGTACAGCTTCTGGCGGTTGGTCTGAGACGTATCCAGCACAATGATATAGCCGTCGTGGAGAACCGGCATCATGGATCGTCCGCGAACCCTGAGGCAACTGGTGTAAGCGGGATTCGGACACCACTGACCGGGCGCGGCCAGTATGGTTTCGGGACGTGCCTGGTCCAGCGCGACAGCGGGATCCCCTTTTCCTCCGTGAGTTGCCGCCACCACGGGCAGGATCGGGATTGCCACGAGCTGGCTCTTCTTTCTCTTGGGGGCGCGATGACCACCCGCCTTCACTATCTCTAAATCAGGCAGGCGGTCCTTTCGAAGACGGATGCGCACAGCCGGCAGAACGCGCATCAGATCATCACTCCGCAGTCCAGCTCGACCCCAGAAATACCAGCATTCCGGGTCACCGGTAATGTTTCCTAGCTGAATGTAAACGTTGGCTGGAGGCTCCTGGGTTCCCCGCTCCCAGCGAGAGACGGCCATGGCAGATGCGTTCAGGCGCTTTCCCAGATCAGACTGACTAATTCCCAAGCGGCGCCGAAGTGCGGTAATCCGTAGCGCCCACTCCTGCTTCGCCGCATTTCTACTTTTGCTCATAAACTGCTACACTTAACGCGACTGGTAAAACGTCCTGGTTAGTGGCATTTTCTTTGCCAGATTTGTGAAGAAAAGTCATGCGTAGTGACGATCGTACCACAAACCGCAACTCGGAAACTCTGTTACCACAAGCGCTCTATCGTGGCCTATACATGAGGGTCGCGACGAACCTCGGTGTGGACCCGTCCTATGTGAGCCGCGTGGCTCGCGGGGAACGGAAATCGAACCAAGTAGCAAACGCCTTACGCCGGGAGATCCATGAAATCAGCCGGAAGCTTGGCCGCAGCGGGGCCGCATCCGGCATCGTGGGAGATCATCGTTCTACTAAGGGTAAGCGGCTCAAGTCTTTTGTGCGGCGCGACCGCGTTTGGTTCCGGCAGGAGTGGCTGCGTCAGAGCCAGTCCCATCCAAATTTTAGAAGCATCAAACTATCCCCACAGCGACGAATCTCGCCGGTGATGCCGCTGGTAAACGAGGCGGTGAAGATGATGAGGCTTAGCCTGAGGGAGATTCCCACCGTGCCAATGAAGGCGGCCGAACACCATGGCCGCATCAGGCGAACGCAAGAATACACGCCCACCATCCTGGTTGAAGACTACAACCTGATTCGCCGTTGTATCACCAACTTGGCGGAGAAGCACTTCAATGAATTAGACGCCCATCTCCTGTTTCACGATCTTGCCCAACTCGGTGAAGTGATGGACGTTCAGTTACAGAGCGCTCTGCGAAGCTTTCTCGGCGCTTCGAACTAGGTGGAGTAATCGGCGTTTATGCGAACGTAGTCGGCGGTCAGATCGGTGGTGAAAAACACCGCGGAACTGCGGCCACGCTGAAGTCGTATATGAATATCGCAACGGGGCCGGGTCAGATCAAGATGAGCTTTGGCCTTGTCGAATGGGGAAGCAACGCCTCTGCGACATACCAACTGATTGCCGATCAAAATATCTACGCGCTTGGGATCCATAGACACTCCGCAATTTCCGAGTGCTGCCAGAATTCTTCCCCAGTTGGGATCGGCTCCCGCCCAGGCTGTCTTTACCAGTAGAGAGTGGGCCACGGCTCGTGCTACCCGCAACGCCTCTTCACGGCTCTTTGCTCGTTCCACGAAGAGCCGAATGACGTGCCGCACGCCTTCCCCGTCCTGGACAATCTGTTCAGCCAAAGACTGACAGACTCCAAGGAGTGCATTCTCAAATTTCTTGCGAACCGGCAAATCATTTAATCGAGCTTCACTTTTACCGCTCGCCAGCAGCAACACGGTATCGTTGGTCGAGGTGTCACCGTCAACCGAGATGCAGTTGAAGGTTGAGTCGCAAGTTTGCCGAAGCAGACGTTTGAGCTCAGACGTTCCGGCGGCAATATCCGTAAACAAGTACACAAGCATCGTCGCGAGTTGCGGGTGAATCATGCCAGAGCCTTTGGCGATTCCCATCAAGTTAACCTCCCTCTGGCTTGCCCGAAAGCGAGCGGACGCCAGCTTGGGACGCGTATCGGTAGTCATGATGGCGCCAGCAAACTGTTGCACTCCCTGTTCCGTTCGCTGGCGTGTTGCTATCAGCTGAGGCAGCGCCACCAGAATTTTGTCCGCTGGCATCGGAACGCCGATGATGCCGGTCGAGGATGGAAACACATCTTGGTTGCGGATATTCAAAAGACGAGCGGTCTGGCGGCAAATCCGGTTGCAAACTCTGACTCCGGGCTCGCCGGTAGCACAATTGGCATTACCGGAGTTGACGATCACAGCTCGAACTCTGCCTCCAGTCACTGCCAAATGTGCGCGTCCGACATCTATCGGCGCGGCCACCACGCGGTTCCTGCTGAACACGGCGGCAGCAGTTGTGCCAGGGTCAGCCTCGACCATAGCGAGATCCAGGCGGCCGCTTGCTTTCACTCCCGCGCATACAGCCGAAAAGCTGAACCCTTTGGGAAGATATATTTGCTGAGGTGGCTCCCCAGGTACGGTCATACCTGGAGCTTCACCAGCCACCTTGTGGGTTCGGGCAGGATCGCGAACTTGGGCAATTCTCCGCGCACCATTGCGACTTCGTCACAGCAGTGATATCGCGGGCAAACAAAGCAATCCTTGTGGATTTTATCTGGCAAATCCTCGCGTTGAGCCATGGCAAAGCCCATTTGGGAGAAAAACTCAGGCTTCCGGGTGAAGAGACAAATACAGGTAACGCGATGCTTCTTGGCCTGCTCGAGCAGGGCTTTTACCAGGCGCTTGCCGCCGCCTGAGCGTTGGTCGGCCGGGTCGACTGTAATGGAACGGATTTCGGCGAGATGCTGGCCGTAAAGGTGGAGAGCGCCGCAACCAACAATGCGTCTGCCTTTCTCCAAAACCACAAAATCGCGGACGTTTTCGCAAATCTCGGCGAAAGTCCGCGGAAGCAGCGTCCCGTCCCCGGAATAGGCCGAGATGAGTTCATGGATTCGTTCGGCGTCGGGCAGCTTGGCTTCACGCGTGCGCATGAGCTTCCTCACGCATGGATTCAAGCTTTTGCCTGGCCTCAGCGATCGCCGGCCGAACCCGGAGAGGCGCCGTGCCTCCCTGAACATCATGAATCGCCAGCACGGACTGGAGTTTCAGACAGGAGTAGAAATCCTGATCGAATGCTGGATGTAACGATCGCAGGTCGTCCAGCGACAGGTCTTGCAGTTCACAATGTCTTTCCAGGCATAGCTGCACTGCCTTACCGATCTGGTCATGGGCCAATCGGAAAGGAACCCCGCGTTGTACCAGATAGGTAGCCGCAGCCCAGGCATTCATGAAGGCGGATTGCGCAGCCTCCTGCATGCGATCGTAGTTAAACTCTGCCGCCTTCATCCATCCTGTTACCAGCGGCAGCAGACCCATTACAGTGTCGGCTGCATGGAAGAGCGGCTCCTGGGTTTCCTGAAGATCCTTGTTATAGGCGAGAGGTAATCCCTTCATCGTAACTACGAGGGCTGTGACGTCTCCGATGATGCGACCAGCCTTGCCGCGCGCTAATTCCAGCAAATCTGGATTTTTCTTTTGCGGCATGGCGCTGCTGCCGGTGGAATACGCTTCGGGTAGGCGAACGAACCCAAACTCCTGTGAGGAAAACAAAATCATCTCTTCGGCCCAACGGCTCAGGTGCAGAGCAAGCAAACAAAGCGCGCTGACAAATTCCAAGACAAAATCGCGATCGCTGGTCGCGTCGACGCTGTTGGCTGTCGGACCATCGAATCCAAGATCGGAAGCCATAGCGCGACGATCTAGCAGAAGAGTAGTGCCGGCGACCGCGCCCGAACCGAGAGGACAGAGATTAACTCGCTTGCGACAATCCGCAAGCCGCCCTGCGTCACGCAGAAACATTTCTACGTAGGCCAGCAGCCAGTGCGACACCAGGACCGGCTCGGCCGGCTGTAGATGAGTGTAGGTCGGCATGGCCGCGCCTCCGGCTTGCTCGGCGCGATCCAGAAGGACGCTAAGCCATTCCGCCAGGACGGCGTGCAATTGATCGGTACAAGCCCGAACATACAACCGCAGATCAGTTGCGATCTGCTCATTGCGACTGCGCCCGCTGTGCAGTTTGTATCCGACGTCACCGATAAGGGTGACTAACTGTTTCTCGACGAAGTGATGAACATCTTCAGCGTCCTCGTCGTTGAGAAATGATGGCGATACTGCCGCCTTCCTAGAAATCTGTTCCAATCCTTGCAAAATTGCAATCAGCTCGCCCGACGACAGAATTTCGATCTCCTTCAATGCGCGCGCATGAGCCTTGCTAGCCTCGACCTCGTACCGTAACAATCGCCGATCAAAGTCAAAAGACCGCTGCCAGCGCTCGAAATCGGGGTCTAGCGGCTGCCGGAAGCGACCAGACCACATCTTCATCGAGCTACCTCCGATTTCGCAGCTTCCACCCGGGCTTGAGCGCGCGATCGCGAAGGAAGTCCCAAAATGCGGATGAACCCCTCGGCATCCTTCTGATTGTAGCTATCACTCATGGTGAAGGAAGACAGGTCGGTGCGGTAAAGCGAGTATGCAGAATGGCGGCTCACCACCGCAACGTTGCCCTTGTAGAGGGAGAGTGTGACCGTTCCGGTCATCTCTTTTTGTGTAGTCTCGACAAATGCGTCCAGCGCTTCGCGCAATGGCGTGAACCACAAGCCAAAGTAGACGAGCTCGGCATACTTGAGGCCGATGTGCTGTTTGAAATGCGCCACATCGCGTTCCAGGCATAGGGCCTCGAGTTCGCGATGGGCCGTGATCAGCAGAGTTCCACCGGGGGTTTCGTAACATCCACGCGACTTGATGCCCACGAACCGATTTTCTACTAAATCGACGCGGCCGATGGCGTTGCGCGCGCCAATGTCATTTAGAAGTTCGACCAGAGACACAGAATCCAGCTTCATGCCGTTGACCGACACTGGAAATCCCTTCTCAAAACCGATGGTCAATTGTTCTTCTCGGTCAGGCGCTTGCTGCGGCGAACGGGTAAGCTGCCAGGTGTCGGGAAAAGGAGCATTAGCTGCGTCTTCCAGTTCCCCGCCTTCGTGGCTGATGTGCCAAAGATTGCGATCGCGACTGTGGATCTTCTCCCGATTCGCCGCAACAGGAACCCCATGTTTTTCAGCGTAGTCGAGGCACTCTTCCCGCGACTTCAAGGTCCATTCGCGCCACGGCGCGATCACCTTGAGTTCCGGCGCGAGGGCTTGATAGGTCAGCTCAAATCGCACCTGGTCGTTGCCTTTACCGGTGCAGCCGTGGGCCACGGCAGTCGCACCTTCACGGAGAGCCACTTCCACCTGGTGCTTCGCAATCACCGGACGCGCCAGCGACGTGCCCAGCAAATATTTGTGCTCATACACGGCGCCAGCCTTCAGCGCTGGGAAGACGTATCCGGTGAGGAACTCTTCGCGAAGGTCCTCGACTACGACTTTACTCGCCCCAGTCTTGTGGGCTTTCTCAACAACCGCTTCGAGGTCGTCTCCCTGGCCCACGTCGCCCACCATCGCGATCACTTCGTACGCGTAGTTTTCTCTAAGCCAGGGAATAATGATGGAGGTATCCAATCCTCCGGAGTAAGCAAGAACTACTTTTTCAGCCATGAGCGCTCCTTACAGGAAAGCGGCCCACTTCGCCGCCCAGCAACAACAACAAGATGGCTTTTTGCACGTGCAGACGGCTTTCCGCCTGATCAAAAACAACGGAACGAACCGAGTCTATCACCGCATCAGTAATTTCCTGGCCACGGTGTGCTGGCAGGCAATGCATAAATACCGCGTGCGGCGCGGCACCAGCCACAAGCCGCTCGTTCACCTGGTACGGCGGAAAAATCCGATCTCGTTCTTCGGCCTCGCGCTCCTGACCCATGCTCGTCCAGGCGTCAGTGTAGACAGCATCGGCTCCCTCCACAGCGGCGTGGGGATCGGAAAGAATCTCGATCACCGCGCCGGTTCCTTGCGCGATCTCCTGCGCGTCGGCGACGATTTGCGCGTCGGGCTCGTAGCCCGCGGGGGTCGCGATACGAATCCTTGAGCCCAGGCAGGCGCAGGTGAGCAGCAAAGAGTGCGCGACATTGTTACCGTCGCCAACATAGGCCAGGCAAATATTTTTAAGGTCTCCGAACCGTTCCTGCAACGTAAAGTAATCCGCCAGCGCCTGGCAGGGATGCTCCAGGTCGCTGAGCGCATTGATCACCGGAATGCAAGCGTGCTCGGCCATATCCTCTACGGTGCTGTGAGCGAAGGTACGCAGCACGATCCCATCCACCCAACGCTCGACGTTATGCGCGATATCGCTGAGCTTTTCCCGCGCGTCGAGCCGGTCCTGCGTTTGATCGACGAAAGAGGTCCAGCCGCCTAGGCTTGCCATTCCTGCCTCGAACGTGAGCCGCGTCCGCAGGGATGGCTTCTCGAAGAACATCACGATCTGCTTTCCGGCGAGCGCTTTCTGGAACTTAGCCGGGCGCGCTTTCATCAATCCAGCAAGATGGAAGATCGCCTCGACGTCGTCGCACGCAAGATCGCGACTCGAAACCAGATCGCGGGGTGAGAAAACGGCTGGGGCGGGCGAGTGCGTGATCCGCGGCGCATGGAATGACTGGCTGCTGCTCAATGTCGTTGACTCCTTTTCTTGGATTTCTTGCCGCAAACCCCGGCCCGGTTAGAGATCGAAGAGTTGTATGGTATCGCCGAATCCAGTGCACGGATGACTTGGTTCACATGCTTTTCTTGAATGATGTAGGGTGGCAGGAAACGCAGCACGGTTTCCTGCGTACGATTGATCAAGATGCCTTTTTGCAATAACTGCGCGACAACAGCTTTTGCAGTATCGCTGGAATCGAGCTCCATGCCCAACATCAGCCCCATTCCCCGAATCTCTCGCACGCAGTGATGCCGCGCTTTAAGCATTTCCAATTGTGCGCGAAAGTAGCCTCCGATCCCGCGCACATGGCTCATGAGGTCGTCGAGAACTCGCAGAAACTCGATGGCCACGGCGCAAGCCAGCGGGCCGCCTCCAAAGGTCGTGCCGTGCATGCCAGGATGCATGCCGCCGGCCACGCGGTCGGTGGTAAGAATCGCTCCCAACGGCAATCCCGCAGCCAGGGGCTTAGCCACAGTGATGATGTCTGGTTTTATGCCGTAATGTTGATAGGCGAAGTAGCGTCCGGTACGCCCCAGGCCGCATTGGATTTCGTCGAGGATCAACAAGGCTCCAGTACGTTCAGTCAGCTGCCGCGCGGTCTGAAGGAATTCCTGGCTCAGCGGGCGAATTCCACCTTCTCCCTGGATGGTCTCCAGGCAGACGGCACATACGCTGCCATCAAATTGCCGCCTCAGATCCTCCACATCGTTGAAGCCCACAAAGCCGACGCCTGGAACCAGCGGCGCGAAGGGGTGGCGGTATTTTTTCTGTCCAGTAGTGGCGAGAGAACCAAAAGTGCGTCCATGGAAAGAATTTTCCAGAGCCAGAAGACGCCACTTGGCTTTGTGACCGTTGCTATTCTGGGTGCGCGCGAAAGCGCGAGCCAGCTTGAGCGCACCTTCCCAGGCTTCGGTGCCGCTGTTACAGAAAAAGGCTTTTCCCAGACCAGAAATCCGGGTCAGCCGCTTGGCTAGTTCGGCCTGGTATTCGTGAAAAAAAAGATTGGAAACGTGAATCAGACGGCCGGCCTGGCGCTTGAGTGCTGCACGAATCGCCGGATGTCCATGACCAAGCGCATTTACTCCAATTCCACTCAAAAAATCAAGATACCGCTTGCCCTGAGAATCCCAAAGGTATAGGCCGCGGCCGCGGGTGAACAGCACCCGCTGACGATCATAAGTGGGGAGCAACAGCTTTGATTCCGAACGAATGACGGAAGCGAGGTTCATGCCCCAATCACCTCCGTACCACAATCAAGTTTGGCGAAATAAAACTGTGGCAGGATCTCAGCTTGTGTCGCGGGAAAAATGCGCACTCTCCCCACTCCTTTCTTGAGAGCATGGGTGCAAGCTTCGAGCTTCGGCAACATACCGCCAGCGATCACAGAATGCTCCACCAAAGCGGCAACATCGTTGGTGTGCAGCCAGGGAATCACTGCTCCACCAGCATCCTTCACCCCCGCCACATCCGTGAGGAAAATCAGACTGTCCGCATGACAAGCTACAGCACAGGCAGAAGCCATTTCGTCCGCATTCACGTTGTAGTATTCGCTATCCGACCCGAGCGCCATGGAAGACAAAACCGGAATCCCCCGGGCGGCCCAGATGGCCTCCAGCCAGCGTGGCTCGACAGAACAGATTTCGCCTACAAAACCTAGGTCGCATCCGGGAGTTGATTTTTTTCGAGCACGAAA
This sequence comes from uncultured Acidobacteriota bacterium, assembly GCA_963696025.1. GTDB lineage: Bacteria > Acidobacteriota > Terriglobia > Terriglobales > Acidobacteriaceae > JABCYV01. The sequence goes on along the minus strand of CAVOII010000004.1, from coordinate 285,779 downwards.
AGCCATGCCATCCCCACCGCAAAGACCGACCGCAGAGTTCCCCGCGGCCACAATCGCAGCCACCAGATTCTTGTTTACGATTCCTGCCAGCACCATCAGAGCAATGTCTCGCGTTTCGGCATCAGTGATGCGCAAACCATTTACGAAATCGCTCGTCTTCCCGAGCAACTTAAGAGTGCGGGTGAGCGCGGCTCCGCCGCCATGCACCACCGCGATCCGGTGGCCATCCCGCGCCAATTCGACGATGGCCTGGGCGCACTTTCGCATGGTCGATTTATCTTCGAGTGCGGCGCCCCCGACCTTGATCACAACCTTCACTGCAAACCTTCCTCTTCTTTCCATCCGTACATGAGGTTCATGTTCTGCACCGCCTGCCCGGCCGCACCTTTGAGTAAGTTGTCAACGCAGGACACCAGTACCAGACGACGTCCGTCCTCCGCCAGACAGAAACCGAGGTCGCAAAAATTGGTGTGCAAAGAAAACTGAATTTGTGGCAGTTGCGGAGTGGCGAACACGCGCACCCACCGCTTGCCCCGATAGAAATCGCGGAAGCAGGCTTCCACTTCGGCCGCTTTCATCTCGCACTTCAGGTACACATAGACAGTCGACAGAATTCCGCGGGGGATAGGCAGCAGATGCGGAGTAAAGATCAGTTGATTAGCATCCAGCTTCAACTGCTCAAGCATCTCTCCCACATGGCGGTGACCGAACACAGAATATGCGGAGAGATTGTCAGCCACCGAAACAAAATGAGTGCGAGACGTCGGCTCCTTCCCCGCTCCCGAAACCCCCGACTTTGAATCCGAGATGATTCCCCGCTCCCGATCGATAACATCGGCTTTCAGCAAGGGCGCCAGAGCAAGAATGACTGAAGTCGCGTAACATCCCGGATTAGCCACGAGGGACGCGCCTGGGATCCGGTCGCAATTCAACTCGGGAAGACCGTAGACCGCCCTATCCGTGAGTTCAGCCGCCGTAAGTGAGTCTGCGTCCTGAAACCCGTACACTGCGCGATTCCGCGCTTGTTTCAACCGCCATGCGCCACTGAGGTCAATCACCCGAATCCCCAGCGCAACAGCCTCCGGCACCAGGGCTCGAGAGACTTCGTGAGGTGTCGCGAGAAAGAGCAAATCAGCGCCGTGTTGTTGGAGCGCTGTCCAGGAAAACGGTTCCATCGGGTAACCTCCGTCGCCGGAAAGCGCGGGAAAGACTTCAGCCAGATCGATGGAGTCATTATTTGGAGAATCACCGCTTCCACTCCAGCGCCGCAACATCAATGGCGTTTCCAAACGAGGATGCCGCAAGAGCAGGCGTGCTAGCTCGAAGCCGGAGTAACCGGTCGCACCCACTATCGCGGTTTTGAGTTTGGCGGGCATCAGGCGAGCATCTCCTGCGTGCGGGTAGCAAGTCGGCTAGCGGCCCTTTTATCAGGACAAACAATCAAAATAGTGTCATCACCGGCAATGCTACCCACGGATTCCGGCCAGCTCTCGCCATCGAGAGCGGCAGCCACGGGTTGAGCACTGCCGACGGTGGTCTTGATCACAAGCAGGTTTTGCGCCGGCCGCACTTCGAGCACGAACTCGCGCACCAGCCGCGAAACTGGGGGCAAGGCAGGCTCGGACGTGTCTTCGCCCTGCGGCAGAACGTACCCTGCTCCGCTCTTGACCAGACCGAGGTCGTGGACGTCCCGCGAGAGCGTCGCTTGTCCCACCTTCAGTCCGCGCCTACGTAAGGCGCGCTGCAGATCTTCCTGGCTGGCGACGGGCCCCCGATGCAGCAACTCGAGGATCGTTTTCTGGCGCAAGGGCTTGCTCATAATGCATACATATTCATCATGCTGAATACTTATGCATTCATCCTAGCGGATCGTTGGGCAGTGTCAAGCGAAAAGTTGCAGGTCGCGTTATCAACCGCGCGTCCGGCTGCCACCGCCCGGAAGATGTTGCGGAGTGGCACTTGTACTTCGTCATGGGGGAAATAGCCTCTGTCTGGGTTACCCGCCAAGTTCAGACGCGACGACGCGAATTACAAGCCTAATCCCATGCCTCGCCCGCCTGGCACATGGCGCACGAGGAGAAGGTAGCAGCAGGAATCGTGGGCGAGGAGAAGAACACCTGATGCAGCCTGCGTACCGATTCATCGGCACGCGATTCGTCCACCAGAAAACTAATACTTCGGTCAGAGGCGCCGTGACAAATCATGCGAATCTCGACGTCGGACATCGTTCGAAATACCTCGCTGGCGATCTCCGGGCGACGGCGAAGCTTCTCCCCGACCAGACAAACCAGGGCCTTATGGTTCTCCCAGCGGACATTGGCCATGCCCTTGAGTTCGGCTGCAATGGCGGGCATGGAGGCAGTCGAACCCACCAGGAGAGACAAGCTTCCTCGTGAGGCTGACAGCAGGTCTAGCGTATGTTGGTGGCGCTCGAACGCATCGCACACCTCACGCAACAATTCCGGAGCCAGCCAGCGCAGGGGTTCGACGTCAACCACGGCAATGCCCCGCTTAACCGTGATCGCTTTTACCCGGCAGTCTTCAGCGGAAAGAGGAGCAATCTCGGTGCCTTCGCACTGGGGGTTTCTGGAATTCAGCACCCAAACCGGAATGTTCCGCCGCATGGCAGGCTGGAGGGTTGCAGGATGCAGGATTTTGGCTCCGAAGTACGCGAGGTCCGCGGCTTCATCAAAACTCATTTTGGCGACGCGGCGAGCGTCCGGACAAAGATCGGGATCCGTGGTCATGATGCCGTCCACATCAGTCCAGATTTCAATTCGAGTTGCATGCAGCCCGGCGCCCACGATGGCTGCGGTGAAATCGGATCCGCCGCGACCGAGAGTGGTTGGACTCCCATCTCTAGTTGATCCGACAAAGCCGCCAAGCACGGGCACGCTGCCGGCCTTGAGCAGGGGACACACCGCGACGTTCAGGCGGTCATTGGTCTCGTCCCACAAGGGCGTGGCCCGGGTGTGCGCGGCATCGGTAATGATGCACTGTTTCGAATCCAACCAAACTGCGTCCACTCCATTTTCGAGGAGGGCGGCCTGCACGATCCGGCTGGAAAGCGATTCTCCCCGGCCCAATAGACTGTCCTGCGCGCGCAAACCGAATTGCCCTTCAGCGGCGATACAGACCAGGGCTCGGTCCAGAGCTTGAAATTCTTCCTTCAACTCACATCGCAAGGGATCCCCGCGCTCTCTTTGGAGAAGCTCCGCGGCAATCTGTTCATGTCGTCGCCGAAGAAGTTGGAGTGTCGCTATAGCCAATTCCAGGCAGCCCCCTGCTGCAGCCTTGCCTGCCTCCAGCAGCTGATCGGTGATCCCAGCTAGAGCGCTCACCACTACGACCGGCCTTTGTTGAAGCCGCTGCTTCACAAGCTGAGTCACACGATGGATGGCGGGAGCATCCTCTACCGAGGTTCCGCCGAATTTCATCACGATGCAGTCAGTGCGTTGCTCGGAGGCCCCACCGCTCTTTGCAGTCAAGTTCATCGGTTTTCCTCTCTGGTTTCCATTGCAAATTAAAAACCCACCTGCCAGTTGCTTCTGGCCGGTGGGTCTTGTTAGCTGTCAGAAATTTATGTTACTCAGCTCACCAGGCGCCCTCCCCCAGAAGACACGTAATTCGTGTCGACATAGCCGTGCTTGTCGATGTAATTCGCTTAGCCTTCCGGGAAATTGAGATCATGGTTGCTCGAATCATCGCTTCAGCTTCCGAAACTAGTTGTGTTGCTCCCGGCCCATTCTCGGCTCGGGCCTCTCCGGCTGCAGTCCGTGCTCGAAAAATTCGACCAACCGATCAACCAATCGACGCCGGCCACCGATAACATGTAGCCCGCTTTCGTGCTGGTGCTCTTCGAGAATCTTGTTCAGGCTGTTTTCCAATTCATTCATAAGACACCCCTCAGTCGGTCTAAATTCTGGTATTCGCGGCCATTCACGGGGGACGACGCCCTCTGAGGTCGTAGTTCAAAGTTACCAATTGTCAGAGCCAAACTGAAATTTGAAATTCTGATCGGCTGCATCGACAAATCCGATGCACGACTAACCTGGATTCTCGTTAGCCAAATGCCCGTTTATTTCGAGGCAGCAGCGAGTTGGCGGACGGTGGCAATGAACGTGGCGGTGGCCCGGGCCAGCGTTCGGTCTCGGCGGTAAGCAAGCCCTAGTTCGCGCCACAATTCCTCATCTTGAATTGGAATCAGTTTAACGCGGCCTGCCAGCACCTGATCGCGGGCAAAGCTGGCACTTATCAGGGAGACTCCAAGCCCGGCGGCCACGAAGCTCTTGATCATTCCGACGCTCGGCAACTCCATTCGGATTTGCAGTTGCGAGGCAAAAGGGCGGAAAAGCTTATCCATCACACGGCGACTGAAGCCGGTTTTCGGAAGCAGAAGCGGGTGTTTCACAATCTCACTGACGGGCACAACCTCGAGCTTGGCTAGAGGATTCTCCGGACTCACCATCACCATGAGTTGATCGCGGAAAATAGGGTGCGATTTGAGACTGGGAGATTTGACCGGCAAAGTCACGATTCCGACATCGATGGTGCCGTTTTCCAGCTTCTCTACAATCTTGTAACTGAAATTCCGGTAGATACTTATTTGGACTCCGGGATAGAGATGGCAGTACTTTGCGAACACGTCAGGCAAGACATAGAGGCAGGTGGCTTCGTTGGCACCGATTACCAGAGTGCCGCGAGGAGTGCTGCCCTGATCAGCCACGGCGAGCAGGGACTCATCCCGCATTTGCAATAACCGTTCGGCATACGCAAACAGCACCCTGCCAGCGGGGGTCAAGGTTACATCTTTTCCGGAGCGGTCCAGCAAGCGGTCTCCGTATTCCTGTTCCATCTGCCGGATTTGCGCGCTTACGGCCGACTGCGAGCGGAACACCTTTTGCCCTGCCCGCGAAAAACTCCCGAGCTTGGCTACTTCCAGGAATGTGACTAGCTGGTCGAAGTCCATGGGATAGTGCGCGATTATAGCGGAGATCGAAAGCTTATTCTGACCAGTTCATAATGAACACTCGGAGGTCTTCAGACTACGGCCGCGACGTCGCCATAGACCGAGTGCGGGAGATTCAACACGGAAGCTGCCTGCCGCTTGAACCGGCCGAGAATCGCAGCCCACGTTTCGGTAACCGAGCAAGGTGGCACCACTGGTTCAACTCTCAAAAACGGCAGTGCAAAGTCCGCGTTCAAAAGTCGCAATCCTTGCGGACTACCAGTAAAGCGAACATGCCGGCGAAGAACCCTGCGCAGCCATAGCTCTTCTCGCACTTCCAGGGGAGCAATGGAAACCGATTGCTCGTTATATCCCAACCCTCCGATCGAATCGCGGCGGACATAGCAGAGGCCGCCCGTCATTCCTGCGCCGAGGTTCATTCCCGCCGGTCCAAGAATTACCGTGACGCCTGCAGTCATGTACTCGCAACCGTGCTGGCCAACTCCCTCCACAACAGCCAAGGCTCCGCTATTGCGTACCGCGAAGCGTTCTCCTGCACGCCCAGCTATGTACAATTCTCCACTCGTCGCGCCATATAAGATGGTGTTGCCTGCCAGGACATCTCCGCGCAGCGACGCCTCTTCGCCTGCCGAAATCGCGATCACACCACCGGACAGGCCCTTTCCCACATAATCATTAGCGTCTCCAAGAAGGCGGAAGTGTAATCCGGCGATCAGAAACGCGCCAAAGCTCTGGCCAGCGCTGCCGGCAAACTCATACTTGTCCGAACTGTCGACCATCGAGCCCTCCACACATCGCAGCTTCTGCCCACTCAAGTGGGCCCCAATAGCCCGATCCGCGCTGGTGATTCGGAAGCGGCGTCGGCGCGACGCGGCCGTGTCAAGTCCATCCACAGTGCGATTCAGTTCGAGATGTAAGGTACCGTCATTGTCGGCGGGGCAGGCCCGCTGCGTTGCAACGTCAACTGGATCGAGCAACCCGGGCAAATACCGCTTCGCTTCCGGCATCCTTGGCCGTAGCCGGTGAACCGCACCTACAATTTCACCGATCGAGCGAGCCCCCATTGCAGACAACGATTCACGGACTTCGGCAGCTACCCCTCGAAAGTAGGTCTCAACCATCTCGGGCTTTCCGGCGAAGCGGGCGCGTAGTTTCTCGTCCTGTGTCGCAATACCGACAGGACAGGTATTGAGATGACACTGGCGAGCCATCACGCATCCGATGGCTAGCAAGGCGGCGGTTCCGAAACCGAATTCATCAGCGCCGAGCAGCGCTCCAACGATCACGTCCCGAGGAAACTTGAACCCGCCATCCACCCGCAGCCGTACGCGTTCCCGCAAGCCGGTCTTTAACAACGCACAATGGGCGTCTCGCAGTCCTACTTCCCATGGCAATCCGGTATTTTTGATGGAAGTAATCGGCGATGCACCGGTCCCGCCATCATGTCCGCTGATAGTGATGACGCTGGCACCAGCCTTCGCCACACCGGTCGCAATGATCCCCACGCCAGCGCTGGAAACTAGCTTCACTCCGATTCTGGCTTGCGGATTCACTGCTCGGAGATCGTAGATAAGCTGCGCCAAGTCCTCGATACTATAGATGTCGTGATGGGGTGGCGGCGAGATGAGCGTCATCCCGGGAACGGCGTGGCGTAGCCGCGCGATGTACACCGACACTTTGCTGGCTGGAAGTTGACCGCCCTCGCCTGGCTTCGCACCTTGCGCGATCTTGATTTCCAGTTCATCCGCATGAACCAGGTATTCGGCGGTCACTCCAAAGCGCGCCGACGCGACCTGCTTGACCCGGTTATTGGCTTCGCCACTATCGCGATAGATTTCCGGGTCTTCACCGCCCTCGCCGGTATTGCTGCGGCCTCCCAAACGGTTCATGGCGATGGCCAGGGTGCGATGAGTCTCGGGCGACACTGCCCCCAGAGACATGGCTTGGGTGCTGAAGCGAGTGAGGACGGAAGCCTCCGATTCAACTTCTGCCAACGGCACTGAGGTGGTAGTCACAATTTCCAAGAAGTCTCGGATGGCGACAGGTTGCCGCTGCTCTCCTAGCTCCGCAAACGCCTCATAGTTTTCCGACGTCGGCGATTTGATGTAACGATGCATGCGCCTTACCAGTTCGGGCGACGTGGCATGGCGCTCTCCGTTGCGCCGGAAGCGATAGAGCCCGTTGTCCTGCATTGCGACGGCGTTGGGCGAGAACGCTGTAGCGTGACGCTCCAGGCAATCCTGCAGAAGATCGCGAAGCCCCTTACCGCCAAGAACACAGCTGGCATCCTCAAAGAATACGTCGCAGACGTCTGGATCCAGGGCGATAGTCTCGAAGAGCTGACTATTGCGATAGCTCGCGATGGTGGAGATACCCATGCGGGCGATCACCTTGCGCAGTCCCTTTTCCACGGCTGCCCGATAGCGTTTCGCTCCATCCGGTCTGAGAATCGACGCCTGTTCGAGCGCTAGATACGGAAAAACCGCCGTCGCACCTGCGGCGATCAGCAGAGCCACGTGATGTGTGTCAAGGACTTGCCCGGTTTCAATTACCAGGGGGATGTTCCAGCCCCCAGCCTCCACCATGGATTTCCAGGCCCCGGCCGTGGCCAGCAACGCGGGCAGCGCCGTGCGTTGTGCATCGACTCCGCGATCTGTCAGTAAGACGAATCCGCTTTTTCTCGGGACGACCACTTGGGATTCTCGTTGCACCCGCGCCAGCGCTGCCTGTGCGCCCTCGACTCCGTCGGCGACCGCAAACGTGAAGTCGATCGCCAGCGGCGTTCCCACCTCCTTCCGCAACGCTTCCAACTGACCAGCGTCGAGCAGGGGCGAATCGAGTAAAACAGCATCACCGAGGAAACTCCTGAGAGACATAACGTGACTTTCGCGCAGAGAGTCAATGGGCGGATTCGTAACTTGCGCGAAGCGCTGCTTGCAATAATCCCAGAGTGGACGATGTAGGCTCGACAGCGCAGCCGGCGGCGCGTCGTCTCCCATACTCCAGACGGCTTCCTGACCCTGTTCCACTAGGGGTTGAAAGAGCAGTCGAAATTGATCTTCGCTCCAGCCCAGCGCAGCCATAACCTTCGTCGGCTCTTGTGTCGACATAGCGAGAGCGCGGTCGCTCGGCGTCAGGAAAATGGCAGGCCGCGGTGAAGTTCGCAATATCTGCGGACTAAACGGTACTGGATCTCTGGGACGGACAAACTCGCCGGTCGCTAAATTCACCAGAAGTATCTCGCCAGGTCCAAGACGTTGCCGTTCGACCACACGCTTGCCCCGCATGTCTGCGATTCCCACCTCGGAGCCGACAACCAAGAGGCCGTCAGAAGTGAGTGTGTACCGCAGAGGCCGTAGCCCATTGCGGTCGAGCTTGGCGCCGACGGTGCGTCCGTTGGTGAAAATAAGTGCTGCGGGACCATCCCAAGGTTCCTGCTCAGGCGCGCGTTCCTCGAGAAAACCCCGCAACTCCGTTGTGGCCTGAGGACAATTTTCCCAGGCGGGTGGAACCATCGACAGCATTGCCTCCGCAGGACTGTAACCTTGGCGGAGAAGAACCTCCGCGCCGTTGTCGAAGCTCGCCGAGTCACTTACCCGTTCTTCCAGCAGACGCGCTCGATCTGGCAGTCCGAGCCTGCGGCGCAGTCCCGGCTCTCTGGCTCGAAGCCAGCGTCGGTTGGCGCTGATGGTATTGATCTCCCCGTTGTGCGCTACAAAACGGAACGGTTGAGCAAGCGACCAACTGGGTTGAGTATTCGTTGAGTAGCGTTGATGAAATATGGCAAATGGACTTTCAAATTCCGGGTCCGCCAGATCAGAATAAAATGCAGGCAATTGGGCCGGCGTCAACAAGCCTTTGTAAACTACAGTTCGCGAGGACAGAGAACAAAAATAAGTTCCCGACGGGCAGGCTGCTTCGGCCTCCTTACGTAACCGAAACAACAGATCTTCTAAATTCGCCGTTGGGTGTTGGGCAACAAAAAAACACTGCTGGATGACTGGGACCGTATCGCCGGCCCGCGGTCCGGTCATCTCGGGATTAGTCGGAACCTGGCGCCAGCCCAGGCATCGAAGATCGTTTTCTTTGGCCAGCACCTCAATTGCTGCGTGTGCTGTCTCCTCGTCCCGGCGAGGCAGGAAGACCATCCCCAATCCAAAGACAGCAGGAAGCTCGATCCCCGCTCTACGCCCCTCTTTGCGGATAAACCCATCTGGAATAAGCGTGAGCAGCCCGGCTCCGTCGCCGCTGCGTCCGTCCGCATCTACACCACCGCGATGGGAGAGCCGGACCAAGGCCTGCAGAGCTCGCTCGACGATCTCATGCGAAGCCTCGCCCCCCAGTTGGGCAACAAAGCCAACTCCGCAAGCATCGCGGTCGATCGCTGTGAAACTACGCGCCATCTTCCATTGTGTACCTTCAACTATGCAGGAAAGTACAATCTAGAATTTCGATGGCGCTGATGGATTTTTCGGCGGGCGGGGGATTTTCTATTCTTCGCAACTCACCGGGGTTTCGATACGGACTAACGGTGTAACCGCGGGCCCGATATGCAACCCGCATTCGGTCTTCTGGAAGCCCGACCAGCGCCCAGCACGGATGTCCTCTCCAGGCTGAATCGCTCGCGTGCAATGCGTGCACCCGATGCTCGGGTAATTGCGGTCGTGGAGCGGGTTGTAGGGGACATTGTGTTTCCGGACGTAGTTCCATACCATCTCGGTCGTCCAGTCCGCAATGGGATTGATCTTTACCAATTGAAACTTCGCATCCCATTCCACCTTCCGGGCGGAGGAACGAGCGGAGGTCTGGTCTCGGCGGATTGCCGTAATCCAGGCCCGCAACTCCGAAAGCTTCTGCTTAAGTGGTTCGATCTTTCTAAGGCTGCAGCATTGGTCGGGATCACTGGTCCAAAGCGCTCGCCCATGGGTGCGCTCTTGCTCTTCGGGTGTGAGCGCCGAGTACACTCGTTCCACTTTTATTCCATAGCGTTTTTCCACCCGATCGATCAGATCGTAGGTTTCCGCAAACAGAAATTCAGTATCCAGCGTGAAGACTTTCAGCTCGGGCAGGACGCGAGAGGCAATATCAATCAAGGCCATGCCTTCCACTCCAAACCCCGATGCCATCGCTAAGTCTTTTCCAAAAGTGCTGAACGCCCAGCGCAAAACTTCTTCAGCGCTCCATTGCTCGGCCGGAATTTGGACTTGCTCCCAGTGTTGTCTCACTCCGATTGCTCCTGAGTCCCTAGAACTTCCTCGCTCTCGCCTGAAAAGCTGGACTGCGCCACTAGCGGAATCACGTGTGTAGCTTGTTCAAGGCCCGACCAGGCGAATTCCTCCCGCAAAGAAACCTTGTCCGCGAAGCGCACGACTTCCCCGACTATCAGCAACGTAGGAGCCGGCAGTCTGGGAGCGATTGGCAAATCTTGTAACGTCGTGTGGTGAACCTGTTGGTCTGGCGATGTGGCCTGAGAAATAATCGCGCAGGGAGTTGTCGCCTCTAGTCCGGCCTCAATCAGGCGGCGGACTGTGCTCTGATACTGGTATCCGGGCATGTAAATCACTAGCGTCGCACCGGGGGACAAATGCGCTGGCCATTCGCCCAAGTCATTCCCATTCGAGTGATGGCTAGTGAGGAAAATCAAAGCGGACGAAATCCGGCGATGAGTGAGGGGAATATTCGCAGCAGCGGCCGCACCCAGAGAGGCTGTCACTCCGGGAACGATCTCGAAGTCAATCTTGGCTCGGCGCAAAGCTTCAATCTCTTCGCCAGCGCGGCCGAAGATCAGCGGGTCCCCGCTCTTCAGGCGCACGACCTGTAATCCGAGCGATGCAAATTGCAGAAGGAGAGAGTTAATCTCCTCCTGGCGAATGCTCTTCCAGCCGCAGCGTTTCCCGACGTTCTGGATTTTGGTCGTCGACGGGATAAACGCGAGAATCTCCGGTCCGATCAAGTCATCGTGCAACACGACATCCGCCGTCTTCAGGAGCTTGAGAGCCTTCAGCGTGAGCAGCTCCGGATCACCCGGGCCGGCGCCAACGAGATAGACTTTACCGGTCACGAAATTCCTCTTGGCCACTGGCACTCGCTCCGGTTGCCGACTCAAACGCCTTGCGGCTCGCCAGCTCATGCAGCAGGTGCCGCCGACCTGCGGGATCCATGTCGCTGGCAAACAGGCGTTGCCTTGTCTTTCCCAGCTGCTCCAGCCATCCGGCATATTCGGCGCCGAATTGCGCCTCGAGTTCGCGTCGTAACCGCTGGGCGAGCGCCGGACTGTGCCCGCCGGTCGAGATCGCAACTTGAAGATCTCCTCGGCGCACCACTGCCGGATAATAGAAATCGCAACGCTCGGGGTCGTCCACCGCGTTGCAAAGGATGTTCCGCCGTTGCGCTTCGCGGAAGATGATTTCGTTTGCGGCGGTAGAATTCGTCGCCGCAATCACCAGAACAACAGCGTCAAGATCAGACGCTTCAAAGCTGCGCGGTTCCCAGGTAATCACTCCAGCGCGGGCCCACTCCGCAACCGCCGCGGTGGCTTGCGGCGCTACAACTCGAACTCTTGCCCCAGCCGCGACCAAGCTACGAATCTTTCCCTGACCGATCGTGCCCGCTCCCACCACCAGGCAAGGCCGATCGTCGAGTTTTAGAAAGATTGGAAACAAGCTCATCGTTACCCCTCCACTGCGTGCGGCGCCTGCCCCGGCGATGGATCTCTCCCCACGGCAGCGATCAACTCGCCTGCCAGGCACTCCCGCAGCTCCTCATTGCTGTATCTTGCAAAAAAGCGGCGCAGATTCTCTCCCGGTAAACGTTCATCCAAATAGCGGCGCAACAACCGCTCGATTGCGTCCGGAACTTCGCTGGCTAAGCAGCGATAACCAATCGGTCGGGCAACTGACTGGTGCAACCCGACCGCGCCGCCCACGCAAAAGTAGTAAGCGTCCGACATGCGGTCCCCGACTTTGATCTTCTTGCCCTCGATGCCGATGTCTGCGATCCAGTGCTGGCCGCAGCTATTCGGGCATCCAGTAACATGAAGCTTCAGGTGCTGCTCGAATCCGGGCAGTCTTTCTTCCAACTCCTCTACCAGCCAGCGGGAAAAACTCTTGGTTTCTGTGATCGCCAGTTTGCAGAATTCAGATCCACTGCAGGCAATCGCGCCGCGCCAGAACGGTGAGCCGGCAACTAGGAGGCCGACGCTGTTCAATTGGCTCGCCAGCGTGTCCACATTCTGGCGCGGCACATTCACGATGAGCAGATTCTGCATATTGGTGGTGCGCAGTTCGCCATCGGCAAAACGGTCGGATAGATCCGCGGCGGCTCGCATCTGCTGGGCCGTAATCCGGCCGCGCAGCACTGCAGCTCCCACGTAGCAATAACTGGGCTGTTTCTGTTGATGGATTCCGACGTGGTCGCGATAGACATCTTCGGGCGGTTTCTCCTCGGCGGCTGGTTCCAATCGGAAACCAATTCGCTGTTCCAGTTCGTGCTGAAAACTGTCCGCGGTCCAACCATGTTTCAGGAAGAGGAATTTGAGACGGGCCCGCTCGCGATTGTCCCGGAGCTTGTCACTCTCCCGGAAGATCTCGGCAATTCCCTTGAGCACCGGAATCACTTGAGGCCGCCGAACAAAAGCGTTCAAGCGTACGGCCAGATGCGGATCGGTAGATAATCCACCACCCACGCGCAGCGAGTAGCCGATCTCGGAATCGTCACCGGCACGGCGGATCGCGGTCAGTCCTACATCATTAATTTCGGGATACGCACACCACACCTTGCAGCCGGTGATGCAAATCTTGAATTTGCGCGGGAGATTGTAGAACTCGGCGTTGCCCACGAAAAATTGATTGGCTTCAAGCGCCAGCGAAGACGCATCGCAGATCTCATCCGCGTCGACACCGGCCAACGGGCATCCGGTGATGTTGCGCGTGTCATCGCCGCAAGAGCCCATGGTGGTAAGGCCGGCACGCCAGAGCGCATCCAGCACCTCAGGCAACCTTTCGATCGTCACCCAGTGCAACTGAATATTCTGTCGAACAGTCAGGTCCGCAGTGCCTTTCGCGTAGTGTTCTGTGACTGCGGCGATGGTTTTGAGTTGCTCGGAGCGCAATAGCCCACTTGGGATGCGGATACGGACCATGAAGTACGGCAGCGCCTTGCCTTCACCGTTCTTCCCACCGACCACACCGGCTCCGTCGCCCTGAGTGTAGACGCCCCACCAACGGAAGTACGTGCCCAACCACTCCGGCGGAATGGAGCCAAAACCGTCGCGAGCAAAACGCCGTATCTCGTCGAGACCTTCCCACGGGTTCTTTTCCCGCTTGAGCCGTTCGACGCGCTGCGCTTTCGTCTCTGTGCTTGTGTTGGACATAAAAAAACCCACCGCCAGTAAGCCTCTACTGGCGGTGGGTATAATTGCCGATTTCTAGATGATACTTAGGTCAGCAGCCTCCCCGCGCCAGTGAACGCACCCGTACAACAACAAGAACAACACCGGCAGCAGAGCTGATTGGAGGCCAACATCAACGTGATACTAGGTGAAGCCCAGAGGGTCTGTCAATAATCTTTTTGGATGAATGAATGAAAAATTTGAATGATGCCGATTCAAAACCCAGCTTCCTCTACGGACTAACAAGTGCAGATCGTTATGTCTGCTTGAAAATTAGACTGAATTTTACTGCAATGGCAGCTACTTACTGTCGCACCAGCAGAGTTAATCGTGGAAACAGAAACTGGCCCGCGGCGTCGTCAATCACGTTCACCTGGCAGGTGTAGAAACCCGGCTTTAATTGCGTAAGGGGAACGTCGAGTTGAAAGACCGCAGCCTTCCGATCGGGCGCGTTGAGTTGAGCGCTCTCGACCACCGGGGTTTCATAGGCTTTTTTCTTACCGCTGAAGAAAGCGACATTGGTCAGTATCCTTATGCCAGGCTTTGTACTTGCCTGTGATTGCGCGGCGGCATTGGCTGCCTCCCGAGTGGGGTCATATACCTCGTAGTAGAAATAAAGGTGCTGTCCGGCGGAAAAGACATGTGTGACGTTGGGAATCACCTCACTGCCGTCACGCACCAGTGGATTGTCGCTTTTGCGCTTCGGTCCTGGCCGAACTTGGCTTGCCAGCACTACTGAACTCATCTTTATCGGATTCCCTTTGAGATCAGGAATGCTGAAATCAGTTTCGAACGAACCCAGGCGACCCGTCTGATTCTCGCGGATCACGAACTTGAAGTGATACTTCCCCGGTGGCAAAACAAAGCCGTTGTCATATTGCACGTTCTTGCGCTCAACTAATTGAGAAGTATTGAGCGCCAGCTTTACCGTGTCTCGTATCTGACCGATCGGCCGTTTATCCGGGCTGGTCACAACCCCCAACACGTCGAGTGTGGCACGATCCTGATCATTGCTCCGCGTGAACGGAATTTGGGACCCGGGAACTACTAGCGACACCGGCACATAGAATTTCCCGTCGCTGATGCGAAAGTAAGCAGCCGAGAGATAGACCGGCAGGTCGGTACTGGGTAAGTCGGACGCTAATTCCTGTTCGAGCTGAAGCTCGCGATCTTCTTTTGTGGAATGCTGGAAGTCTGCGGGCGCGTAGTAACCGCGACGGAAATCCAGCTTCAAACCGGGTCGATTAACGCGGACCGTGATTTTGCGGAAGCGCCCGTCGCGGGCGGAATTATTGCTGTGATACCCGAGCAGGTAGTAAACCGAAGTGTCCTGCTGCACGCCGCTGAACACTTTGCTGAAATCGTTGGAGTCGAGGAACGCGCGGCCTCCAGTATCGCCGGCGAGAGTGACCAGGGTTTCCTGGGTGGTGAAATTGGAGTTGAGTGCATTCAGCGTGGCCCCACCGGAATACGGAGCAATTCCACGCAAGCTCGCGTTTTGGGCTTCGCCTCCCGGGACTAAAGCTTGCAAGCCGCGAATGTCCATAGTGTAGATCGACATGTTGGCGCGCACGGCGGCGTTGATTGCGGCGTGGAGTTCGGACTGGTTTTCGATTCCTGTGCGGTCCATGCCGCTCGAAAAATAGATCAAAGACTTCTTCTCATCTACACGGGATAGCCGATCCGCCACCGAGCGTAAGGCCTCCAGCCGGCGATCAGTATTGAAGATGTTGTATTCCGTATCATCGGCTGTAAACGATCCTCCGGTGTCCGGGGTCCCTTCGGTGGTACCCGTCAACCCTTCCTCAAATCCCTGGCCGCCCCCCTGGTTGAGGGTTTGCAGTGTCTTCTTGATTGCGGTTTTGTCTGACGTGAAGTCCTGATTCACGGTCAGCGAACTGCCCAGAGAGATTACCGCCACAAGGTCAGCGGGGACCATTTGCTTATCGACATAGTTCTGTGCCGATGTGACGGCCCGGTCAATTTCATCCGGCTGCATGGAGCTCAAGTCGAAGAACAAGATAATTAAACGCCGATCCTTCAGTTCGGTCGCCGCCGCGGACTGATTGGCTCCCGACGGACCGTTCGGACTACGCTTCGGTAGAACTTTTCCCAGTAATGGAGCTTCCGATACTGCAGTCGGAAGCACAGCATCCGTGTTCTCTAGATCGAACGAGATCACCTGTTGTGGTTTGTTGTCCTCTAGGAGAGTGAAATCCTCGCGCTTCAAGTCTCTGACCGGATTTCCGTTCCTGTCACGAACCGTGACATTTACCAGCACCAGCTCAGTCTCGGACTTGAAGGTATAGGTGTTGGGCGTTTCCTGTGAGGTCATGGTTGCACAGAGGAATCCTGCCATCAACATCCATGCAATCGTTGGCTTTGTGCATTTCGCGGACTGTGAAGCAGAAGCCATCGTCATTTCCTAAAATCGGAACCGCGCCGTGAACTGAATCGTGCGCATTGCCCCGACAGCGACTACGCGGCCGAAAGATTGCGACCCCAAGTTGGTGTCGATCGAGCTGTATTGCGGCGTGTTGAACACGTTCGCCATCTGGGCCCTGATTTCCAAGGTTCGCGACTCCTTCAGCGGAACAATCTTGGTAAAGGCCATATCGAACAGAACGGAACCTGGGCCCTCGATGCTGTTTCGGCGGGCATCACCGAATGTTCCGGCGGGGGGCGTAGAGAACGCCGCCGTATTGAACCACTCGGTGATGGATGGATCAGGCAAGCCAATCGATTGTGCGGGGACAACATTCGCTCGCAAAGTGCCATTAGTGCCCCGATTTATTTCAGAAGCGTCTCCAAGAATACGGGGGGTGAACGGCAATCCGGAGGCAATCGTCCAGTCGCCACTCCAATTCCAGTCTCCGAACAGGGCGCCCAGGACGCGATTGCCGGTAAGCCAGCTCCGGTCGTGGCCGAAGGGCAGTTCCCAGAGATAGTCAGCGGTGAATTTATGCCGCTGGTCGAAGACAGAGAGCCCACGTTCGGCGGTCAGATCGAGAGCATTTTGAGCCACCACAAAAGCGCCTCCGCCAATGCTCGAAGCGTTGTCGATAGACTTGGAAAATGTATAAGTGCCGCCGATAGAAATTCCATGTTGCAGACGTTTGCGCAACCGGACCGTGCCTGCGTGAGCTACAGAAAAACCCCGCGAAGTCTCCCAGTTAAACGGCTGCACGTTAGGGATCAGAATTCCGGTCGCATTGCGGTTAGGATCGTCAACGATATCGAGCGCCGTGCCTTTAGTTCCGGTGTAGTCGAGATTCAGCAGGAGTGTCGGTCTGATCTCGTTCTGTAGGTCCAGGTTCCATATTTGCACGTATCCCAGCCGGTAATTCGGGTCCACAGCGTAATTGTTGGTGATCGCGCCTTGGGCGGGCGCGGGAAATCCATTCTGTAGCGTCAAGTTTCCAACCAGCGACTGAATGTTGGTTTGGGTCAAAGAGAACGGCGGCTGAAAAGCAAGCTCCTGAGCGATGCTCTGGTAGGCGCCGGTATTGTAGTTGATGCCATATCCGGCGCGCACGACTATGTTCGACTTTGCCTTCCAGGCCAAGCCCAGGCGCGGAGCAAAATTGTTGCGGTCCGAATGAATCAGGCTCGCGGGATATCCTTGCCCGGGCAGAACCGGCGTCACTGCGGGGGTGCCTAAGCTTGGATCCAGCACTGTGGATGAAAGGATGAGGTTGGCAATGCGATCGTTCAGCTCGGTAAACGGGGAAACATATTCGTAGCGCAGACCGAGGTTAAGGGTTAGATTGCCTCGCACCTTCCATTCATCCTGCACATAAAGATCCCAGGAATTTCCCCGGAAGTGATAGTTGTTATCGCCTGGCTGTGCCGCTCTCTGCAACAGGGTTTGCTGAGGCAGGCCGAGCAGAAAATCAGCAAAGTCGAAACCAGTGTTCTGCGCCTGTTGACCGTTCACGATCTGAGCTGTATTGAGTCCGGTGAAGACGAACGTCCCGCGTGCATCGTTGCTGGCTTCGGTATTAAGTTGAATGCGCCGGAAATCGCCGCCCCACCGCCAGGTGTGTTTACCGTGATTCCAGATCATGTTGTCGGTAAAAGTGATCGTCTGATTGCGCAACAGCTGCGGATTGGTGTCCGTGAGACTGGCGAAATCCCTAAAAGAGAGATTAGGCAAGCCCCAATCGAACGGGTCTTGCGAAATTCCGGCGATTCCAAGATCTCCGGCGATGTTCTGGTTGAACGCGTAGAGATTTCGCGTCGAAGTGCGGCTGCGATTGTAATCGACACGTGCGATGTTGGTGAGCTTACCAATGCTGCGAATGTAACCCACAGGAATATCGAAGCTGCGCACCGAAGTGTCGCCCCCAACGCTAGGAAACGCATTGGTGAGATTCGTGTTCACCCCGTGATAATGAAAGCCGAATGTCAAATTGTTTTGCGGGCCGCGGCGCCGCGGGCCGATGCTCGTACCGCCAAACGCGTGCATCACGCGGATGTTGAGGTCGTCGCTATCACTGGTCGCGGCGGTAATAAAGTGAAAGTTCTGAATGTCCCCCGGCAGATTAGGCAAGGGGATAAACTTCAACAGTCCCTGTGCAATTGGGCTGATCCTCAGATTTGGATCGTTAGCGAGATTGTTGTTCGCAATCGGCTGGTGGTTAAAGGGATCGAATAGCTGCACGGGCGCGGAGGTGCCTTGTCCGGAGTGAATCGTGCTTTGAGAAAAATCACCCGCGCGTTCGAGGAGAGTGGGCACGGTCGAAAACTGATCGAAGGGATTTTCGCCGCGATACCCGTTGTAGTTCACGAAAAAAAATGTCTTACTTCCTCCGTTGTAGATCTTGGGAATATTCAGGGGCCCTCCGAGAGAAACCCCAACCCGATTTTGCCGATAGCCGGGCTTTATTGAGGGTCGCCCCGTAAGCGAGTATGGCGCTGCATTCAAGGCCGAATCTCCCAGGGTGTAATAAACCATTCCGTGTGGCCGGTTGATGTCGAAGCGGCCACGACCGCCGCCGAAAATCATCGCTCCACCACCACCACCGCCGCCGCCCCCGCCTGGGCCGCCACCTGGCCCACCTCCAGGCCCACCCCCGAGGGCAAAGCCTCCACCGCCACCCGGGCTCCCACCTTGCCCTCCGCCCAATCCTCCTTGCTGCTCGCGTGCTTCGCGCATTCTTTGCTGCATTTCATCGCTGCTCATTCCGAACAGACCGGAGCCGGACGTATTGCCCGACACGGCAATTGATTCCGTCGCGGCATCGGGGGCAATGCCGGGAACGGGCATCCCCTGAGGCACCACTTGATCTCCCGGGCGGCTGCCAGAGGAGTCCCCGGCCGCTTCGCCCTGTACCACAGCAAGACTCTGAAATCCACGGCTACCTGATGCCGCCGTCTGCCTTTGGGCGGGGCGCGCAGCCTGTTGAACACGCGACGCCAAAACCATCGCCAGATCCGTACGCGTCGTGGAATCGCTGACGTCGACCTCGCGCGTGCTGGGCGCAAATGCCGCCATCTCTGCTTTCACCGTGTAGTGTCCCGCCGCAGACACCTCCAGGGCGTAGCTTCCATCAAGATCCGACCACGCTACTACCTTCTCTCCTGTAGATTGGTTTACGGCGGTGACGGTCGCCCCCGGAACCGGCGTGTTTCCGGATTTCACGACTCCCGCGATGACGAAATTCGCTGCCGCGACGGGTGCTGTTTGTGCCGGCAAGGTACCGCTAAGCAGAGTTAGCAGTGCGAGTAATTCAAAGCCGGCCGCTAATACTCTGCATCGGAAGCGGAGGAGCACGGCAGGGAATTCAGGAAAACTCAATCGCATGAAGACTCTTCCAATGAATGGTTCGATGCAGGAAACCGCCGCCATCGATTCCCATCGGCAATATCTCGCCCGGATGCCACACTTGTGAGCGCTCGCGCCGCAATCTTCCATTCATTCAACACTGCGTGCCCTTGGGAAGGCGGTAAAGATTCGGTCAATGACGGTAAAGTTTCGTAAATACTTGAATTCTGAAGGATAGCGTGTCCTTTGGGTTATTCTTAATGCTCCAATATGCCATGCGGCTCCCTAGTTTCACGAGATCTGGCCTTAGTTCAGATCGTTAATGCTGCGTTGGCCGATGCCACGCGCAGAAGTGGCAAATGGCTCGTCTGTCGGCCGGGCTGCTCCCAGTGTTGCATCGGAGTATTTGCCATCAATCAACTGGACGCTCTTCGCTTGCGAACGGGGCTGGCGGAACTCGAACTGCGAGATCCGGAGCGTGCTGCCCGCGTCCGCGAACGTGCTCAACGAGCGGTAGCTCGGCTTTCCCCAGAATTCCCGGGTGATCCCGCCACGGGCTTGCTTGATGAGTCGGAGAAGTCGGCACAGCAATGGGATGATTTTGCCAATGACGAGCCATGCCCGGCACTCGACCCCGAGGGCGGAACCTGTGATCTCTATGAAGCGCGTCCTATGACATGCCGCACCTTTGGCCCCCCGTTAATGTCTGATGGTGAGTTGGGAGTTTGTGAGCTGTGCTTTGACGGCGCGACGGACGAAGAAGTTGCCGCAGGTGAGATGCATCCGGCTGGAGACCATCTTGAAGCCGCGTTGCTTAATGAATTGGAAAGCACTACCGGCGCTCGCGGAGAGACGATTGTGGCGTTTGCGCTGGAGCGCTGACTTAGGTCGTTGCAACCTACCAATTCTTGAGTACCCTCCGCGATTCTCGCCAGACCACTTACCGCGGGCACTTGAGCAATAATCGGGGCTCTGAACCTCTCAAAGATGGAGGCCGAATCGAGTGAGCATTTCGCGTCGCCCAAGACTTGTGACGCTTAGAGCCCTGCTGTCGAGGTCCTGAATCATCCATTTTCGTTTCAGCGCGGTCTTCAGAATGGCGGCGCCCAACGCTCCGCCAATGTGAGGTTGTCTCTCGCTCCAGTCCAGACATGGGTACGCGAAGCGACGACGCAGAGCATGGGTCGCAGCAAGGTCAGTACCGAGAGCCTCAAGCGCCTTCGTTCCCTCTGGAGTGAGGTCGTACGCATTATTGCTTCCGCTTGAGCCGCCAGTTAGCCATCCCATTGCCTTGAACCGGTTGTGGAGCAACACTCCCACGGTCCCTGCAATGTGATCGTAGCAAGTCCGTGCAGTGCGCAGAGGGCTTGGTGTGCTCGGCACGAACTTGTTGACGGAGCCACCAACGAGGAGGCTTAACCCCTCAAGCGCGCTGGCTACGTTGGGTCCTTCCAGGCTGTAATAGTGGTGCTTGCCTTGGACGAGCGTTCTGACGAGGCGCTCTCTCTTCAGTCGGTTCAGGTGTGCACTAGCGGTTGACGGACTTACCCCGGCTACCACAGCAAGCTCTGTGCTGGTTCGCGCGTGACCGTCCAGCAGGCAATAGAGCATGCGAACTCTTGCCGGTTCGCCGATCGCATCCGCAATGCTGGAGACCGCGACGTCAGAATGAGTTTTTCCAACATCCATACTGTGATGATAAGCGAAGTGTTGATGTTGTACAACTGTCATCCTGGCAGGCATGGATCCCAAGTCTCTCGCCCACATAGGCCGCCGCCAAGCCATGTCGTACATCGCGACCATGGGGGCGGCGCTCACGCTCAACCGTGGCGATTCGGCAGCCAAGCTGAAGTCCAGGAGGACAGCGATGACGATTACGTGCTTCATTCGCTACCAGATTGATCCCTTCCAGCGAGATGAGTTCCAAAAATATGCCGAGAATTGGGCGCGCATCATCCCTCGGTGCGGAGGCCACCTGGTTGGCTATTTTCTTCCTCATGAAGGTACGAACGATATCGCGTGGGGACTGATTGCGTTCGATAGTCTCGCCTCTTATGAGAAATACCGGGCACGCTTGAAATCGGACAAGGAAGCTCGCGAGAATTTTGCGATGGCAGAAAACAAGCGCATCATCCTTCGAGAAGAGAGGGCTTTCGTTGAGGTAGTGGATGGAACCTTCAGCCTTCCGCCGACGTCAGCAGATCCGGAGCGATCATGAATCGTGACGCAGCCGCGACGAGGGAAGAGTATGTCACGCAGGGCAAGTCTGCCAGGCCTATTCATGTGATGTAATAATGAAGCGAAACGAGAGCCCTTAAGCTCTAAATCAGACAGTGAGTGCCGCTCCGAAGCCAAGTCCTCGCCCGCCGCTGAATGCTCAAAAGCTAAGAGCTGTTCTTCCGCTCGTCTGGGAGCTCATGCGCCCGCGCCGCGGATTGCTGATGTTGGGCTTCCTGCTGATGGTCATAAACCGGGTATCGGGCCTGGTGCTTCCCTACTCGACAAAGTTCCTTATCGATGGGGTCATCGCGAAACATCACATCGAGCTCTTGCGGCGCCTCGTTCTGACCGTCTTAGGCGCCACCATCATTCAGGGCGTCACTTCTTTCTCTCTCACACAATTGCTGTCGAAGGCGGCGCAACGCCTGATTGCCGAGCTTCGGCAGAAGGTCCAGACCCACATTTCGCGCCTCCCTGTTGCGTTTTACGATTCCAACAAAACCGGCATGCTGGTGTCGCGCATCATGAGTGACGTGGAGGGTGTCCGCAACCTGCTGGGCACTGGCTTGGTTGATTTCGTGGGCGGACTGCTCACCTCGGGCATCGCTTTGGTCGTCCTCTTTCGCATCAGTTCGCTAATGACCGTGCTCGCCTTCGGTTTTCTCTTGTGCTTCGGGCTCACGCTTAAAAAGGCGTTTGGGACGGTACGTCCGATTCTCCGCGAGCGCAGCAAGATTAATGCCGAAGTCACCGGCCGATTGACGGAATCGCTGGGCGGCGTCCGGGTAATCAAGGGATATCACGCGGAAGAGCGCGAGGAAGCGGTTTTCGCCGGAGGCGTGCGTCGCCTGTTAGACAACGTGATGCGCACGCTGACCGCGACGTCGGTCATGAGTCTTGCGGCAAGTCTGCTGCTTGGCGTGGTCGGAGCCGTCATCATGTACGTGGGTGCCCGGCAGATCATGGCAGGCACTCTGACCGTTGGTGGTTTCTTTTCCTACACCCTCTTCCTGGGCTTCCTGGTCGCGCCCATGACTCAAATTGTCGGCATCGGCACGCAGCTCACCGAGGCTCTCGCCGGATTGGAGCGCACTCAGGAGATTCTGGCCGAGCGTCCCGAAGATCAGGATCCGAAGCGCACCGTGACGCTGAGGGACATACATGGCACGCTGGAGTTCGAGCACCTCAGCTTCAGTTACGACGGCAGCCGTACTGTCCTGCAGGATGTT
Organism: uncultured Acidobacteriota bacterium; assembly: GCA_963696025.1. Taxonomy (GTDB): domain Bacteria; phylum Acidobacteriota; class Terriglobia; order Terriglobales; family Acidobacteriaceae; genus JABCYV01. The sequence goes on along the minus strand of CAVOII010000004.1, from coordinate 263,205 downwards.
TCGTTCCGAGCGGAACCTGGCACAGTCACCGCGCTGGTCGGCTCCTCCGGCTCCGGCAAGTCCACCATTATTGGGTTGATTTCGGCTTTTTATGTGCCCACCGAAGGTGTGGTTCTGGTCGACGGCATCGATCTCAGCACGGTCCGCCTGGACTCCTATCGCACACGTTTGGGCGTGGTCCTGCAGGAATCATTTCTATTCGATGGGACGATCCGCGAGAATGTGGCTTTCTCTCGACCTGAGGCGAGCGAAGAAGAGATCCTGCGCGCTTGCCGGATTGCCCGTGTTGATGAATTTGCCGAAAGCTTTCCCGACAAATACGACACCGTTGTCGGCGAACGAGGGGTGAAGCTCTCCGGCGGTCAGAGACAGCGGATTTCGATTGCCCGCGCCATTCTGGCTGAGCCGCGTATCCTGATTCTCGACGAAGCTACGTCGAGCCTCGATTCCGAATCAGAAGCAATGATCCAGCAAGGACTCTCCTACCTCATGCAAGGGCGAACCACGTTTGTGATCGCTCATCGGCTTTCTACCATTCGCAGGGCCGATCAGATTCTAGTCGTCGAACACGGGGAGATCGTGGAGCGTGGCACGCATGAGCAGCTTTACGCCATGCAAGGCCGCTATTTCGATCTGTACACGAAGCAGCAGGGCCTTGAGAGGAATCTGTTTCTGGCGCCGGGTGAGGGAGACGCTGCGAGGATCCCCGGCGAAAATGGCGATGCACCGACTGGAAGCGACGATGCCGATGTAACTCCGTCTGAGGCGCTGCGCCTCATGAGAGGAGAGATCCGCTAGAAGCTCTATGACCCCGGGCCCCGGACAACCTACTCGGAACTCTCCGCTCGCCGTCCAGACTGAGGCCGTCTGCCGTCACTACCAGATGGGACAGAACCTCATACGCGCTGTGGATGGCGTCTCGCTCCAGGTGCGCGCTGGGGAGTTTGTGGCACTGCTGGGAAGTTCCGGCTCTGGCAAGTCTTCCCTGCTGAATCTCATCGCTGGGCTCGATCGTCCGAGCTCGGGAACCGTAATTGTTGAGGGAAAAAACCTGGCTCAGCTCTCACGGGCAGAATTGGCTAAATATCGTCTGCATGCGGTCGGCATGGTCTTCCAATCCTTCAACCTGGTTTCCAGCATGACCCTGGCAGAGAACGTCGAGCTGCCCATGAGATTTGCAGAGATTGATCGCACCCGGCGCCCGCAGATGGTCCACGAGGCGTTGGACCGTGTTGGTTTGATTGCACGACTAAGCCACCGCCCCAGCGAACTCTCCGGTGGAGAACAGCAACGCGCTTCGCTGGCGCGGGCGCTCATCAATCGCCCCAAACTTCTATTGGCCGACGAACCTACGGGCAATCTGGACAGCCGCACCGGCACCGAGATCATGGACTTCATCCGCGAGTTCAACCAATCGCTCGCAATGACCATCGTGATGGTTACGCATGAACGCGCTCTCGCGGAACGATATGCGGCGCGAATGCTCTTCCTGGCCGATGGCAAATTGATCGGCGAGCATATCAACCCCAGTACAGAGGTACGCATAGCGCCTGGAGAGCGGCTATGAAGACCTACGATCTCTCTGAGCTTGCCTTCCGCAATTTGCGTGAATCGTCGCTGCGAAATGCGCTCACCACGCTCGGCATCTCGGTGGGAGTGGCATCGTTGGTGGCCATGCTTTCTCTGGGCATTGGTTTGCAACAGTTGGCCAGCCGCAGACTGGTTCGATCGGGACTTTTCGACACCGTGGTGGTCACTTCGCGCCGCGAGTTTCGCGGTTTCGGTCACGACGAAACAACTGCTTCATCCGCCGCCGAGAGCCGGGTATTGGACCAATCGGCCCGTGAGGAAATTGAACGCCTTCCCAATGTGTTGGAGGCCTATCCCGACCTTCGGTTTTTTACTGAGCTGCGCTATGAAGACAAGCCACAACTCGCGATGGTCGCCGGACTGCCTGCCTCAGCCAGAATCAACGATGCTTTCGAAAATATGCAGGGCAGTTTCTTCTCCTCGGACACTGCTCCTGAAGCGATTTTGCAGAAGTCATTCGCCGAGCAGTTGTTGGGCAAAACCCCGAAGCCAGGCACCCCGGAAGTGAGCGTCTCCGAACTCGGCAAGCCATTGCTGGGCAAAGATCTCATCATGCGTTACGCCCAACGAGTTGCGGCGATGGACTCACTTCCCACGGACTCCGATATTGAAAGTCCGTCAGATCTGGAGGAAGCCGCAAGCCAGGAAGAGCGCGCGTATTCCGTAGTCTCACGGGAGCAGAAACTCAAGATCGTCGGCATCTGCGACCTTGATCCCGATAGCATGCGCGGAGCAGCCCGGGCGCGGGTGTTTCTGCCTCTGAAGCTGGCAGTGGCTTTGCATGTTTTGCAACCGACCGAATTGCGGGACAGCATGCGGTCCTTCGGCAACCAGCCCACGTATTCATCGTTAAGCGTGCGAGTGAAGAATCCTAAACAAGTGCTGTCGGTTGAAGATGCGGTCAAGAAGATGGGGTTCAATACTTTTTCGATTCTTGACGCCACGCGCAGCCTGCGGCAATTTTTTGCAGTGCTGGATCTCTTCTTGGGGATCTTCGGCAGTCTCGCGCTGGCGGTGGCGTCGATCGGCATCGTGAACACGCTGGTCATGGCCATCCTGGAGCGCCGCCGCGAAATTGGGATCATGAAGGCCATCGGCGCCAGTGACGGGGACGTCAAGAAACTTTTCTTTGCCGAAGCCGGAGCCATGGGCGTGCTCGGCGGCGTCGTAGGTGTGGCGTTGGGCTGGGCGATCGGGCACGCGATCAACTTTGGAACTAACGTCTATCTCAAACGCCAGGCCCTTCCGCCCGAAAACTTCTGGTCCGTGCCCTGGTGGCTGGTATCTGGGGCTATTGCTTTCGCGTTCGTCGTCAGCCTACTCTCCGGTCTGTATCCAGCAGCCCGTGCTGCTCGACTTGATCCGGTGCAGGCCTTGCGCTACGAGTAGACTGAAGCGATGTGCTGGTATTTCCGGCTTCTCGTTCTTTTTCTAGTTTTTCTTTCCTTGGCGCCTTCTCTATCTGCGCAAGAACGCGGCCGGATCGATTGCAATGCGCTAAGCAGCCACATCCTGAAACAAGTCGTCCACTACTGCGTGGAGCTTCCACGCGGCTACGATGCGAATGATCCGAACCACCCTCCACGCAGTTATCCGGTGCTCTATTTCTTGCACGGCCTCGGTGAGAACGAGCAGACTTTATTCAATGGCGGCGGTTGGAACCTGATCGAAGATCTGCGCCAGCAACGAAAGATCGTTGACTTTCTGATCGTTGTCCCGGAAGGAAGGCGCAGCTTCTACATCAACTCCGCCGACGGTTCAGTGCGCTACAGCGACTTCTTGATCGGCGAATTCATGCCCTACATCGAGAAGAAATACAGAATCCGCTCCGAGCGCGCAACTCGGGCCATTACAGGAGTCTCCATGGGAGGCTATGGCGCGCTGCGTTTCGCTTTCGCACATCCGGAACTCTTTTCTTCGGTCAGTGCGCAGAGCGCTGCGCTGATCACGGAATCACCGGCGGAACTCAGTGCTGCCGAAGACGCCGGAACATCGTTGGGTAGCCTGTTCGGCCCGGTCTTTGGAAAGCCGATTGACGCCCCGCACTGGAAAGAGAACAGTCCTTTTGATTTGGCCAAGAAAAACCCGGCCGGCCTCCGAAAGCTGGCTATCTACTTCAACTGCGGCCAGGACGACGACCTCGGCTTCAATAAAGGCACCGCAGCATTACATCAGGAACTTCAGGTTGAAGGTATTCCGCACGAATATCACCTCTACCCCGGCGACCACAGCATCAATTATTTCCTGACTCACATCGGAGAGACCCTGGAATTCCATTCTCGGGTTTTCGGCCGCAGATAAGAGTTGGTCAGGCTTCCATCTGGCGCAGGTCGTAAAAGGCAACGACGAGGCCAATCCGATCCGCTGTGGCCTGCGTACTAGGGAAAGTAGACGTTATCGGTGGTAACTGCCCGGGCGCGGTGCCCGCCCGGGCAGCACTACTCGCCACGAACGACGTCCAACTTCACTCCCAGAGGCAAACATCCATGAACAAGATCAAGATAACAGTGGCCTTTATCCTGGCGCTGTGCGTGCTGGTTCCCGCCAGCTTGTTTGCGTCCAGCCACCGCGAAGCGCCAATTACGGCACTGGATCGTACCGCGGACATAACCGATTGGTACGCATTTGTCAGCTTCGACCACCCTGACCGGGTCACGATGATTTTGAATGTCGACCCGTTCCTCGAGCCTTCCAACGGTCCCAACTACTTCCCTTTCGATCCGAATGTGCTCTATGAGATGAAGATTGACAACAACCAGGACGGAGTGGAAGACGTTACTTTTCAATTCCGCTTCACTACTGAAATCCGTCAACGTAACCTGTTCACCGGTTTCGTGGGCGGTATCGCTGGCATCCCGCCGATCACCTCTCTGGATGGTCCGGGTTCCGTTGGTCTGAGTGAGCGGCAAACCTATACCGTGACCATGGTCAAGAACGGCATTTCCACCGATCTGACGGGTGGGAAAACATTGTTTGCAGTTCCATCAAATGTCGGACCGCGCACCATGCCCAACTACCAGGCGCTGTTTAACCAGGGGATCAATGACCTCGGTAGTGGCGTTCGCGTATTTGCGGGCACGGTAGACGATCCTTTCTTCATCGACCTTGGCGCGGCGTTCGATTCCTTGAACTTCCGCATGGGCGTTGGCGGCGTGCTGCCTGCTGCGGAGGATGCCGATGACACCCACAACTATGCGCCCGATGCCGTGGCTGGTTTCAACGTGAACTCTATTGTGCTGGAAGTGCCCATCACCATGCTCACGGTGGACGGCAAGATCCACGGTCCAGGAGACAAAGAGGCGGTCATTGGAACTTACGGCACAACTTCGCGCCCCAGAGTTACAATTCGCCGCTCTCCGTTCCGGGACCAGAATTCAGGCCCGTTCCGGCAGGTTCAGCGCGAAGGTAATTCGCTGATCAACGAACTGATCATCGGCACTGGTTTCAAAGACCGTTTCAGCATGGATGATCCCAAGAATGACTCTCAGTTTGCCAACTTCTTCCTGAATCCAGTCTTGGCGACTGTTTTCAGCTCTGTCGGCATTCCAGTAGCCTCACCGCCACGTACGGATTTGCTGATCCTGGCGCAGTACATGCCACCGATCTGCCCAGGCTGTGGTCCGGGAGACGCGGGGCCGGTGGCTGACCTCATGCGACTGAATACCGGCATTCCACCGACTCCAGTCGCAAACCAGAAACGGCTCGGCTTCCTTGCCGGTGACCTTGCCGGATATCCCAACGGACGCAGGCCGATCGATGACGTGGTAGACATCTCCTCCCGCGCGGTAGCCGGCATCCTGGTAGATCCGGTGAAGTTCGGGACACGCATCGGTGATGGCGTCAACATCAACGTTGAGGGATTGAACAACTCATTCCCCTATGTGATGCCTGCCAACAGTGGGCGCAACAGCCATCACGTCGGACCCGGACAGGCAGGATGTACCGGACAGCCTCACGGCATTTGCCCAGTTAAGTAACCCAACTCTCGTGGCCGCTGTCTGCGGGCGGCGGTCGCGATTTTCTTCATAGCGCATAACGCTACGTCAACGGTAGATCGAGGAATGTCATGAAAAAAATTCTTGCTATAGCCGTGGTCGTCGTTGCCACATTTGCTTTCGCACAGAGCGACATTGCATCCACAAACGCCGTTCTCTCGCCTGCGGAACGCAGTATCGCCGAGGCCCGCAAAGCGATTGAAAACAAGCCAACCCAATATGCCGGCTACAACCTGCTGGCCATGGCACTGTCGCGACGGGCTAGAGAGACATCGGACGTCAACTTCTATGCTCAAGCCGAAGGTGCACTCAAGAAATCCTTCGAGCTGGCGCCGCAGAACCTCGACAGCGCGAAGATACATATCTGGCTGTTGCTGGGCCGGCACGAATTCGCCGCCGCTCGGGATGCTGCCCTGACCCTCAACAAGAAAGTGCCAGATGATGTGCTCGTCTATGGCTTCCTCACCGACGCCAACGCCGAACTCGGAAACTATGAAGAAGCGGAAAAGGCAGCTCAGTGGATGCTTGACCTTCGCCCCGGCAACTTGCCGGGCCTGACTCGTGCGGCCTACTTGCGCGAGTTATTTGGCGACGTCGACGGCGCCCTCGATTTGATGCACATGGCCTACCAATCCACTCCGCCCACAGAGGCTGAGGATCGCGCCTGGATCCTTACTCAGATGGGCCACCTCCAGTTGAGCCGGGGTAAGACAGCGGAAGCCGAATCGCTGCTGCAGCAGGCACTGGCAATTTTCCCCGCTTACCACTATGCGTTGGGAAATCTGGCCAAGGTCCACATCGCCCAGGGACGTTATGAAGATGCCGTCGTTCTTTTGCGACAGCGCTACCAGGCAGCATCGCATGCGGAAAATCTCTGTGATCTGGCGGAAGCGCTTGAGTTATCCGGCCGTAGCGACGAAGCCAAGAAAGCTTTTGCGGAGTTCGAAACCAAATCTCTGCTGGAGTCGGTTCGGGCCGACAACTCCAACCGCGAACTGATCTTCTACTATGCCGACCATGCTCATGAGCCCGCTAAAGCACTGAACGTCGCCCGGCAGGAATTCGCCCGCCGCCACGACGTCTACACCCTGGACGCTTACGCCTGGGCGCTACACGTAAACGGTCAAGATTCTGAAGCGCGAAAACAGATCGATGCCGCCTTAAGTGTTGGCATCCGAGATGCGAAGATGCTGCGCCATGCTGGGGAAATAGTGCTGCAACTCGGTGACCGGGCTGTGGCTCAGCACTACCTGCAAGATTCCGCCTCGCTGAATGCTCCGGGGTCACAGCAGGCGCGCGCCACTCTGGCGAGCCTGTCGCAAGCGCCTTCTGGACGGTAGATTTTGATTAGATATCTATGGGCGCACTTGGCTCGTTCAATCAGCTGCTACGGTCGAATCCGCCTGTTTAGAAGAAACATGACCCGACCGACCGCCTCGCGATGCGCCCCGATAGTTGTCTTGTTGCTAATGCTCGTAGGCGCGTCGGGTCTCCTGGCACAACAGACTGGTTCGCTTGAAGGAAAGGTTTTTGATCCTCAAGGGAGAGTTTTGCCCGACGCATCGGTCCAGATTCTTGCCCACGCTGACGGGAGAGAGCGAGTCATCGGACAAGCTATCTCCGGCTCTGACGGAATGTTCCAGATCAGACTAACTTCAGGCGGAGACTTCACCCTCAAAGTGAATGCTTCAGGTTTTCGTTCGGTCACTCGCCCCATCGTCGTTCGACCTGGCAACAATCCTCACGTCGAAATTACACTGAACCAACTCTCAGCCCGGATCGACAATGTTACCGTCACAGCAGACATCAATGAATCCGATGTCCTCTCGCCTGACCCCGGGGAAAGGGTATTTGTCCGCCAGGACTTGCTCGACGCCAACCCCGGCCGTCCCGGCGCACCAGTTTCCATTCCCGGATACCCGATAGAGACTGCGTCCGGTGGCATCAAAGCGCCTCAATATTTCGCGCCCGGCGTGGCCGGAGACCATGGAGAGTCCGTTGCCCAGTACGTTGCCGTGGGCGGCTACCTGGTGCCCAACAATCTGTCGGCGAACGCCCATGGCAACGGATATTCCGATCCCAACATATTTATCCCCGAAATCCTGGAAAGCGTTCAGATCGATGGCGGCGCCTTCAACGTTCGTGAGGGCAATCACGCGGTCAATCTGGCCGCGACCTACGGGCTGCGCTCTCGGCTCGATCCATTTCTTAGCGTGACCGGAGATTACCGCGACATCGATCTGGTTGCGGGATTCAGCCCGACGCCGGAATCATTCATGGCATTCAGCGGCTCCTATGGCAATGGATTTCTCAACCGGCTGGAGCATCGGCAACAATACAAATTCAACGGCGAACGAATCTTCCACGCCAGCCAGCATCGTCTGACGTTACTCGGCATCGGGTACTACGGCTTCTCCTACATCCCAGGACTCGTCCCCATATTTGCTTCAACTGCTGATAAGGCCGGTTTCGTAAATCTGGGCGACACCCTGGATCCCCGGCAGAAAGATCAAACGCATACCGCTCTGGTAGCCTTGAACGATGGTTGGCAGCTGACCGGAAGCCAGCAATTACAACTTTCCGGTTTTTTCCGCACCTACAATCTTTCCTTGTTTTCAGATTTCGGGCAGGGCCTGATCCGGCAGAGCGAATTCCGTACGGTTGCCGGCGGCAGCGTAAATTACATCAACAAACTTGCTGAGTATCTTTCATTGCTGGGCGGGCTGGACTACCAGCGAGAAGCGCCGCGCCGCGACAACCTGGACCATTACGGATTCTTTAATCCCAGCGATCCGAACCATTACGGACCTTTCACTCCGGTAGCGTCGAACAACTTGGCCATAACCCCGGTCAGTCCCTACGTTGCTGCTGAAGGAGGCTTGGGGAGCCACTTTCGCTGTTATTTAGGCTGGCGTCATGATGAAATCAACTTTGTTGACGACGATCTCTTGCACCCCCAGAATTCGTTTCAGAAATGGGCGGGGGTGAACTCACCGAAAGCGACCGTCTCTTTTCTCCCGAGAGAGTCGTGGTACGTTCCTCTCATCTCGCTAAGTTTCGGGCAGGCGTTCTTTACGAATGACCCTCGCATCGGAGCCGGGATGACACCTCCAACCCCAGTCAATACATCCCGTTCTTATCAACTGGTTGCCAGCAAGACGGTTTTGAACACGGATTTTCGCTTAACTCTTGGTCATGTCACGACCAGCCAAACATTGGCGCAATTGGATCCCGACACTGGCCTGCAGCGAGATCAGGGGCCAAGCCGCCTTCGATTCATGGTGCTCGCGGTGCGGCACAACTTTCGAGTCGGGACGCTGCAAGCAAGTTTTTCCAAAGCCGACGCCCGGGACCTCGACTCCGGACAGCCCACTCCAGAGGCGCCACGAACCATCGGCGATGTGCTCGGGACCATGCAGAAGCTTCCGTTTCATCTGCAGGCCCGCGGCGAATTTGAATATGTGGGACGCAAACCCCTGGGCACCGGATGCTTGCCTGTTCTGACTAATGAATGCAGCGGAACTCCCGTGAAGGAATTTCGCGGAGCCATAGTCAGACCTCTTCTCAATGGCCGCCTCGACGCCGGAGTGAATTTCCTAATCGCCAAAGGTTATGCCGGGCAGACTACCGAAACTTTCTTCCCCTCTGACGTGCAGCAAGTGGTCGGCGTGCGCATCCCTTCCTACGCCAGCGTTACGCTCACATACCGGTTTGGGCGGTGCGCCGCACCCTGACCAGCTTTATCGGATTGTTCCCCGGATTTACAACTTCCCCCGAAACGTCGGATGATAACTCTCGCTTGACTCACAACTTCGATGCCCTTGTACTCGGCGGCGGCGCCGCCGGATTGATATGCGCTCTGGAAGCCGGTAAGCGGGGACGCCGCGTGGCGGTGCTGGAACGTTCAGAACGTGCTGGCAAGAAAATCCTGATTTCCGGTGGCGGGCGCTGCAATTTCACCAACATTCATTGCCACCCGGAAAATTTTATTTCCGCGAATCGCCACTTTGCCAAATCTGCGCTTGCCGGCTATACGCCTGTGGATTTTGTAGCCCTGGTAGAAAAGCATCGGATTCCCTATCACGAGAAGACTCTCGGCCAGCTTTTCTGTGATCACTCCTCTCGGGGCATCCTGGAAATGCTCGAAAATGAGTGCCAGGTATCGGGCGTGCGCACTTTCTTGAATATCTCAGTTCAAGAAGTCGCCAGGACGACGGAGTTTGTGGTGCGCGCTGCTGGCACCGAATTTCGCGCACCGGTGCTGGTGGTTGCAACTGGAGGGCTGTCGATTCCGAAGATGGGTGCAACTGGCCTGGGTTATGACATCGCGCGGCAGTTCGGTTTGGCGATTCGCGATCCCTGGCCGGGGCTTGTGCCGCTGGTTTTCGCCAAGGCGGAGCAGGACAACTTCAGTGAGCTGGCGGGCATCTCGGCCGACGTCGAGGCCTCGTGCGGCAAGCAGCTGTTCCGCGAAAAGATGCTGTTTACCCATCGTGGGTTGAGCGGACCCGCGATTCTTCAGATTTCATCTTACTGGAGGGCACCCCATCCGATCGTTATCGACTTAGCGCCTGGCGCCGAGGTAACTGAACCCCTTCGCACCTCGAGGATCCCGAGAAATCTCGTGGCTGCCCAGGCGGCGTTGCACAAATTTCTTCCCACCCGCCTCGCCAACCGATGGCTTGAATTGCACGCTCCCACAGCATGGACAAACGCTGGCATCGCGGACCTGGAAGGCAAGGTGCATGGATGGGCGGTGACGCCAGCGGGTACGGAAGGTTATGCCAAGGCCGAAGTGACCGCCGGAGGAGTCGATACCGATGAGCTGTCGGCAAAAACAATGGAGAGCCGAAAAGTACCCGGTTTGTTTTTCATCGGCGAAGTAGTGGATGTAACCGGACATCTTGGCGGCTTCAATTTTCAGTGGGCCTGGTCGTCCGGCGTCGCCGCAGGCCGGGCTCTATGATCTCTTGAGCGGTGATTTATTGAGCTCCAATCCGGCCGCGGATTACGACAATCGACGCTGCCGGCAGATCGTACGAAGCGTCCCGTCCCGCAGTTTGCTTTGTGTGCGCGATCGGACCGTCAGGATCGGCCGTGCCTTGGGTGGTTGCAACAACCGCAGATTCGCCCGAATGTTCGGCATGCGGTATGAAACGGGTAGGCGCCGGATGCCATTGATATTGGGCTTTTCCAAAGGTCGCGATTTCGACGAAACCGAGGAATGAATTCAATTCGCGGGCGCTTTGGTCCTTATCCGTGGGAGCTTTTTCCACCTGTTGCTGAAACACGATCCGCACCCGATGCGCATTCAGCTGATCTCGATTCACCAGCATCAGAGACCATTGCCCGTCCGGACGTTTCAGTGCGTACGACGTCACTAGCGTATGGCCTGCACCGTCGTCGATATCACTCTTCGACGGAAATATTTGATGCGCGCCCGCACCCGGTTGTACCCATTCGATATTGATGAGCTGCGAGGCAAAGAACTGCGAAAGCGGTTGCTGAATTTGGTAGTTGGCGTCGAGCGTGAACATGCCGAAGGTCCCCGGAGAGTCGTTGCAGCCATGTTCCATCTGCAGCGGCAAATAGTGGAAGAAGTAAACTCCGTTGCCGCCGGCGTTCAGAAACGAACCGATATAGTCGGCGAGCCAAAGTCCGGCAAACAGGTCCGACGAGGTCTCGCTGGCTGCCGAGGAAAGATTCGATTCGGTGATAAACATCGGAACGCTGGCCGGGACGCCGTCCTCGCGCCAGGTTTGCGTAATGCGGCTAACCAACTCCGGTTCGTCATAGAGGCTGCCCCAGGGAATTTTGCAAGGATCATAGGGATAGTGTTCGAACGAAAAGAATCTGAGATCGTTCATCCGGTCGTGTTGTTTGAGGTAGTCGATGAAGCGTGCCGTCCAGGAAACCCTGCCATTCGCATCTGGCCAGACTTCGATATCTTTGTTTACCCCCTGAAACGATGGCCCGCCAAGCTTCATCGTAGGATCGAGGCGATGAAGGGCGGTCGCCCACTGAAGGTAGAGCGCCGCATAGTCCTCTGGCACCATGAATTGCCCGTCTGCTTCTTCGCCCATTTCTACATAGGAGATCGGATAGTTACGTTTCTTCAAATATGCAATCTCGGCAGCGGCGTTGTCTGGAATGTCATAAAGAAGCGCCACTGGCACCATCGCTGGCAGGCCACGCGTCACACCACTGGTGAAGAACAGATCAAATCCCACTTGCGCGTCTTTAGTTGAACCCAGGTTCGAAGGTTCGTGCCACGGATCAACGGAAGAACAGTAGGTAGTGGTCTGCTCCTGGTCGGGTGTATGCCGGACAACATCGTGAAAAGCGCCATCCGCAGTGGTTGTGCCTACATAGAGCTCGCTGATGGCGAAGCCCACACAGTTTCTGGGATCGCCGGATCCATGCGAGTCGCAGGTATTCGATGATTCGGTCATCAGAATGCGCAGAAATCGAACCGCTAGAGGATCGTCACTCAGGCGAATAGCTGCGGATCCGCCCTTGCCGTTCGTAACAGCACCGTGCGGAAAGGTCTGCCACACTCCACTTGTCTGCTTCTTGAGTGGATCATCGCCGGTCCAGTGCTGAACCACAAAATGAGTGGCGTACGGATCGACCCAGGCGATGCGGATGCTGTCCACCTGCTGAATTTGAGCAAGATCAATGACGATCCATTGTGGATGCAACGAATCGCTTTCACCCGTGAAGCGCTGCGTCAGATATGGATTACTCTTCCAATACGTGTTGAGATCACCATCGGTGAGCCGGGAAAAACCAGCGTTATCGGTCCCGTCATTGCGGGTGAATCCGCGATGCGGCAGCGAATACCCATAGGAATAGCGAATCATCTCGGTCGGAGTTGCCGAACCGGTGAAATAACCTTTGCCACTCGGATCGCTCCAGGTTCCGTTCGGATTCCAGTGCCAGGCCTCAACCGTCAGCTCGGTGTTCTGCCGGTAGCTCACCGGCTGCCAACCTGAAGCGAGCGCTCTCCCCAAATTGGGTTCAACCAGATCTTTGTCGATGGCTTCCACCGGAATGCGGTCGATCCCGGCACCCAGCGTCTCATTGGGCACGAAGCGGTTGGTGGCATGAGCCGGTGTCGCATCCACACGGATTGTCTGCGCCCCGCCAGTAATCAACAAGGCAAAGCACTCGACAAGCAATGCGAGAACAACAGTCATTCGATTCAAGACACTCTCCCAAAACATTCGAGTTCAAACGACAGAGTATTCAGAAGGCAGAATCACGCTAAGAGCTGACGGCAACCGCAGACTGATGATGGGACTAAAACAAAGTGTACATCAGTGTCTAGGCAGGTATTGCGACTCTCTCGAGGCAGATTTCCGCAACCGGGCAGTCGCTAACCCTTTTGACACCCGTGAGTCCAAATAAACAGCCGCCAGAGCGACGGGTAACACCATGCGCATGATGCTGGATATTGGCGCCCAAACTTTGCGCACTCTGTGGGCGCACAAACTGCGGTCATTCCTTACCATGTTCGGGATTGCCTGGGGCGTTGGCTCGCTTCTGTTGCTGGCCGGTGTTGGCGAGGGCTTCCGCAACGGGAACCGCAAGCAATTGGAGACCTTCGGCAAGAATATCATTTTCTTCTTTGGCGGGCGCATGCCTGCGGTCGAGGGCAGCTTCAATTCCATGAAATGGTTCAACCTGACCTATGACGACTATCTGGCGATCAAGAATGAATCCAAGCTGGCAGTGAACATTTCGCCGCTCATCGCTCGTGACGACATCCGCGCCGTCAGCGACTATACCAGCACGAACGGCCAGGTTTCCGGTGTGCCGCCCATCTACAGCCAGGTGCGGACGATCCCGCTGCAGGTCGGACGTTGGATGAACGACGATGACAATGCCGAACGCCGCCGTGTGTGCGTGCTTGGCCGGGAAATGACCCGCAACATGTTCCCTGGTCGGCCCGCGGTAGGTAGCTCTATTTTGCTCAACGGCATTCGCTTCGAAGTAATTGGGGTGTTGTCCATGATCGGTCATGAAGAGCACAACGCAACCAACGTGCGCATTTTTGTGCCGTTCAATACCATGCGCGAACTCTTCCCGCTCAAGGGTGACAACTCGAAAGAAGGCAATGCAATTTCATTCATCAATTATCAGCCCCGCACCTTCGAGGAGAATGAAGACGCGAAGGACGAGCTACACCGCATCGTGGCCCGCAACCACGGTGGCTTCAATCCCAATGGGAACGACATCTGGGAAGAATGGGACACAGTGAAGAACCAGAAAACTATGGGGAAGATTTTTACCGCCATGGATTGGTTTCTGGGTGGGGTCGGGCTAGTCACACTGGCGTTGGGCGCGATCGGCATCATCAATATTATGCTGGTGGCAGTCACCGAGCGCACCCGTGAAATCGGCCTGCGCAAAGCTCTGGGAGCGACCAACCGGAACATCATGTTTCAGTTTTTCCTCGAAGGCGCATTCCTTACGTTGTTGAGCGGTGCGACTGGAGTCGGCGGTGCGATGTTGGTTGTCCATCTGCTCTCAGGAGTGCAATTGCCGCAGGGTTTTGACACTCCAAAAATTGTGCCGGTATCGGCGATTGGAGCCGTTCTGTCGCTGGCCTTGGCGGGCATCATTGCCGGCCTCTACCCCGCCCGCAAAGCTGCAATGTTGGAACCGGTGGAGGCCCTGCGTCAGGAGTAAGTCATGACCCACGACCTGCTGAAGGAAGCCTACGGCGCTATGTTGCACAACCGCCGCCGCACCACCCTCACCATACTGGGAATGGCCTGGGGCCTTGCCACCGTCATTATCCTTCTGGCCTTCGGATCGGGATTCGAGCGGGGCATCAATCTAGTCTTCAGTTCCTTTGGGACCGACGTCATCGGGGCTTTCCCAGGACGCACATCCCTGCAAGCCGGCGGCGCCAAAGCCGGGAGCGAGGTCAAACTTAAGCTGGCGGATGTGGACTATGTTCGCAACGAAGTTCCCATGATCAAGGGTGTAACCCCAGTCTTCGATAAGCAGAATGGCGTGAATATTCAGCACGACACCCGCACCTTCACCAATCTTTTCTTCACTGGCGTCTATCCCGTGTACGAGCGTATCCGGGGTTTCAAAGTGGACGAAGGACGGGGCCTGAGCGAACAGGATGAGCTAGAGCACGCCCGGGTTGCGGTAATCGGTGACGAAGCCAAACGAAGGCTGTTCTCCGGTCAATCGGCGCTGGGACAAAGCATCCGGATCAATGGCATGAGCTTTCAAGTAGTGGGTGTATACCAGCACAAAGTGCAGGGTGGGGACAACAATGACAACACCATGGTCGTCATTCCCTTCAGCGCTATGGGCGATCTTTTTGATACGCAGTACATCACGGGTCTTTTTATGGACTACGAGGGCGAAGACCATCGCCAATTGGCGAAAGTGGTGCGTGCAGTCTTGGCCGGACACCACAACTTTCGTCCAGACGACCGCCGTGCCGTGTTTATCGCGGATTTCAAGGAGGACTACGACGACTTCAGAGTGGTGACGGCGGCGTTGAAGATCCTGCTCGCCTTTATTGGCGCGTTGACGCTGGGTATCGGTGGCATTGGGTTGATGAACATCATGCTGGTTTCAGTGCAGCAGCGCACCCGCGAAATCGGTGTGGAAAAGGCCCTGGGCGCGAACAAGAGCCACATTCTTTTCCAGTTTCTAGCTGAAGCGCTGGCCATCACCTTTACCGGCGGGCTAGCTGGAGTTGCGATCGCATATCTCATCTCCTGGAGCGTAGGATCGCTCACCATGATGAGCGCCCTCGGCGATAGTACGAATGCCGGGGACATCCATCTTCACATCAATGTAAGCAGCTTGATTGTGGCGACGGTGATTCTGAGCCTGGTCGGAATTGTCAGCGGTATGCTCCCTGCGATCCGCGCCGCTCGCCTGGATCCCATCGAGAGCCTGCGCTACGAGTGAGCGCAAGTGATTCAGGGAGTGCTATCCCCCATCTCGAATAGTTCAACCTCGCGGTGCCAGTCCGATTCGCCATGGCGTTGAATCAGGCGAACGCACCGATTCCAGCGCAAGATAGATTCGTCGTTACCCGTCGGACGAATTCTTTCCGCTTCTTCATAGCTACGCATGGCCTCCTCCAGCAACACCAGCAGGGTGTGCGGCGGACGCCCAGCGCGAAGCTGGGCTTTAGCACGCCGCTCGTGCAGCAGTCCCAAATAATAAAGCCGCTCATACCGGTCGGTAAGCTGCTGAAAGATTCCCTCCGCCTCGGAATGACGATCGGAGGGATTACCGGCGAACTGGTCCGTAATCGCGAGGCCCAGCAAGCGCAGCGCCAACTGATGAGTTGGCTCTACCGCCAGTACATCCTGGCAGATGGATTCTGCTTCTTCTGGTTCGTTGAGAAAACGATAGAGTTCGACTTTGGCCAGGGCCGAGTCCACGCCTTCCGGTGAGATCGATTTCAACTTGAGTTCCATAGGCCTCCTTCATTCATTTAGCTGGGTCTTGCCTGGCTGGGCTGATCGCCTTTGTGATCTTCCGAACCAGACCAAGCACGGGATCATAGAAATCATCGATCACGCGTTCCTTGAGCGGAATGATGGCATTGTCGGTAATGTGAATGTCCTCGGGGCAGACTTCTGTGCAGCACTTGGTGATATTGCAAAATCCAATGCCCAGCTCATTCTTGAGCAGGCCCGTGCGGTTGAGCCCGTCAAGGGGATGCATCTCCAAGCCCGCCACGCGTACAAAGAAGCGCGGGCCCCCGAATTGTTCCTGCTTATCGTGCTCGCGCAGGACATGGCACACGTTCTGACACAAGAAGCACTCAATGCACTTCCGGAATTCCTGTACCCTATCAATGTCCTCCTGATACATCTTCCATTTCACGCCGGCACGAGGCTGAAACGCTGGAATCTTCTTGTTCACCTTGTAATTCCAGGAAACATCCGTTACCAGATCTTTGATGACGGGAAATGACTTCATAGGCAGGATCGAAATAGGCTTGTCCTGCGGCAGCGTGTCCATGCGGGTCTTACAGGTCAGGCGTGGCCGGCCGTTTACCTCAGCTGAGCACGACCCGCACTTGCCAGCTTTGCAATTCCAGCGCACGGCCAGATCGGGCGCCTGATGCTTTTGGACATAATGCAACGCATCGAGAACCACCATACCTGGAGCCACCGGCACTTCGTATTGTGTGGGTTCGCCACCCTCGCAAGTACCTCGAAATATTCTCAAGATTGCGTCAGCCATGTTTAAGTACCACTTCCTTTTTCGACCGCAACTTCCTCGTTCATCAAGGCTTGCAAATCTGTTGGCATATCTGCAATCGGAACCTGGCGAAGCTCCATGTTTTCACCTCGACGCGTTATGACATTGTTTTGCTTTCCCCACGCGGGATCGAGCTTGGGATAGTCAATTCGACTGTGCGCCCCTCGACTCTCGCGCCGCGCCAGGGCGCCGCGGGTTACGGCTTCCACCACTGTCAGCATCGATTCTAGATCGCGGCTCAGATGCCATCCAGGGTTGAACATGCGGGAACCGCTGACGCTCATTCGCTCACTTCGCCATTTAAGTTCTTCTATCTTGGTCAGCGCCAGCTGCAGATCTTCTTCGGTACGGAAAATACCTACCAGTCTCTGCATGTCCTCCTGCAGATCAGCGTGCAAAGCGTATGGACTCTCTCCCTCTTTGCGCTCAAAAGGTGCGAGCATGGTGCGCTCGGCGATTTCGATCTGTCCAGAGTCGAGCGCAGGCGCGCTGGTTCTTTTCGCGTATTCTGCGGCTGCCAGCCCTGCCCGCCGGCCAAAGACCAGAAGGTCCGAAAGAGAGTTTCCGCCTAATCGGTTGGCTCCGTGCAAGCCAGCCGCAGCTTCTCCGGCGGCGAAGAGGCCAGGAACCGACGATGCCGCGGTGTCGGCCTCGACCTTGACGCCGCCCATCATGTAGTGACACGTTGGCCCCACTTCCATTGGTCCCTTGGTTATATCTACGTCCGCGAGTTCCAGAAACTGGTGGTACATGCTGGGTAACTTCCGCTTCACGTATTCCGCAGGCTTTTGGGAGATGTCGAGATAGGCCCCTCCGTGTTCGGTTCCCCGCCCTTCGCGCACCTCGGTGTATATCGCGCGCGCGACCACGTCGCGGGTGGAGAGTTCCATGCGCTTGGGATCGTAGCGCTCCATAAATCGTTCGCCTGACTTATTGCGGAGAATGCCACCTTCACCCCGCACCGCCTCGGTTACCAGAATTCCCTGCACGCCGGGCGGCCACACCATGCCAGTCGGATGGAACTGCACGAACTCCATATCCATCAGATCGGCGCCCGCATCATAAGCAAGCGCCATCCCGTCACCGGTGTACTCCCATGAATTCGAGGTGATCGGCCAGGCCTTGCCGATACCCCCTGTGGCCAGAACCACGGACTTCGACCTGAAGACTACGAATCGCCCATTCTCGCGCCAGTAGCCGAAGGCGCCCGCAACCCGGTCACCATCTTTCAATAGCCGCGTTACCGCGCACTCCATATAGACATCGAAACCCATCTGCACCCCGCGATCCTGCAAGGTGCGAATCATCTCCAGACCGGTGCGATCACCGACGTGGCATAGGCGTTTGAAAGTATGGCCGCCGAAGGCGCGCTGCAGAATACGGCCGTCCGTAGTGCGGTCGAACAGCGCGCCCCACTGTTCCAGTTCGTGCACGCGGTCACTAGCCTCTTGCGCATGGATCTGCGCCATTCGCCAATTGTTGAGGAATTTTCCGCCGCGCATGGTGTCGCGGAAGTGCACCTTCCAGTCGTCGGCCTCGTCGACGTTCGCCATTGCTGCGGCGATTCCGCCCTCCGCCATTACCGTGTGCGCTTTGCCGAGGAGCGACTTGCAAACCACGCCAACACTTGCTCCTTGGGTCAGCGCTTCGATCGCGGCGCGAAGGCCGGCGCCTCCGGCTCCAATGATCAAGACGTCATGTTCGTGAGTCTCGTATTTTCCGTTCACAGTAGTCTGAGATCCCTTATCGCGCCTGAGGAAACAAGCCGCACATAAAAGTCGGCGAAGCCAACCCCAAACAGGCTGATCCAGGCGAACAGCATGTGGTGTTCATTCAGAGCGGATAGAGAGCGCCAAGCTTTATAGCGAGGACGACCAGCAATCGTGCAAGAGAAGCAATCCAGCTTGCCTCCTACGAGATGGCGCAGTGAATGACAGGAGAATAGATAGAGGGTCAGCAGGCAGACATTCATCAGCAGTACGATGGAACCGATCCCAATGCCGATTCCATCTTCAAAGAAAAATCCACGGATTGCGTCATGCCAGAGGAAGGCCATGAAAATTACAGCCAGATACAAGAAATAGCGGTGCGCGTTCTGAAGGATGAACGGAAACCGGGTTTCGCCTGCGTATCGGCGTCCGGATTTCTCAGCCACGGCACAGGCCGGTGGATCGAAAAAGAAAGCGCGATAATAGGCCTTCCGGTAGTAGTAGCAGGTGACTCGGAAACCAAGTGGGCCGCCCAGGATCAATAGCGCGGGTGAAAGCGGCCAGTATTTGTGATGCACATCGATCAGCGGAGAGTAGAAGGGAGAAAGATACGGTCCCCACTGGAAGTAGGCTCCCTCAAATGCCCGCAGAGTGGCGTACACAGCAAACGCGCCAAGTCCTACGATTACGGGAACAACCTGCGGCCACCACGTGCCCCGCCCTGCCGCGCTGTCCAACCGGGTGTCCCCAACCGAGGCCATGGTTCCTCCCCAAGGAACTGGAAATTATAGTCTGCGGTGAAGATGAAAGCGCTGCCAATTGCTCTTGATCACTTCACAAATGTTAGTCCGTGAGGGACGGCATGGGAAAAGACATACGCATACAGCATGACGATGATTCCAACAATTGCGCCTAAAGCAACGGAATGCCACACTACGAATCGGAAGATGGTGCCTTCATTCCCAACTTGTTCGGTCGCCGCGGTAGCAATCGTGATGGATTGGGCGTCGACCATTTTTCCCATCACTCCGCCAGCGCTGTTGGCTGCGCACATCAGAACCGGATCAATGCCGAGCTGTTGTGAGGTGATTCGTTGGAGACTCCCGAACAGCGCGTTCGATGCGGTGTCACTCCCCGTCAGGGCTACCCCGAGCCAGCCCAAGAACGTGCCGAAGAACGGATACGCCCAGCCAGTGCGGGTGAAGGCGAGTCCCAACACCGCGTCCAATCCGGAATAGCGAGTGACGTAACCCAATCCCAGCATGAACGAGATGGCAACCATTGCCAATCGCATCCGCACCAAAGTACGCCAGAACCTCTTCACAAGCCCGGTTGGTGTCATACCAAGGAGTAATCCTGAGACAATGGCAGCTAAGAAGCAGCCGGTCCCGGTCGCCGACAGCCAATTGAAGTCATATCTCGCGGCTTCTGGAGTGGGCTTCGTTACGACGGGAGCAGCGCGATAAACTGCGTTGTGCAAGTAGGGTACGTCCCATCCCGGCGGGCCGGGGCGAACTTTGCCGTCCGCCAGCACTACCCTAAAAGCCGGAGTGGTGGCCTGATTAATAGCCAGTTTGACCGTGGGAAGGCCCCACACCAACACAAAGAGCGACAGAATGGCAAAGGGCGTCCACGCCTTTAGAACCTTCCCCGGTGGATGAGAACGGGGCTTCAAAGTTCCGTCGAAATCCGTGGCGGACCATGCTCCTCCAGCCTCGTCTGTAATCCCTTCTGCGAGGGGCGCGGGAGAATTTCCTCTGTCGTCGTAATCGAAGCGCCAAATTTTCTTCGGTTTCCAGAAGCGCAGGAAAATCACCGTGGCAATGATGGAAACCACGCCACCCATGATATCGACGAGATTACTGTCCACGTGATTCGACCAGAAGAACTGCGTTAGAGCGAAGGAGAATCCCACGACAAGGATTGCCGGGAACACTTCAAAAGTTTCGCTCCAACTCACCATGGTTCGCACCAGCCAGAAGGGGACGATAACTGCGGTGAAAGGCAGAATGCGGCCGATCATTGCATTGAGGTCTGACTCCGGCAGCCCGCAGACGGCAGCGAGCGTGTGAACAGGTGTGCCGATCGCGCCCCAAGCCACTGGTGCGGTGTTGGCAATGAGATTCAGCGCGGCAGCGTGGAAGGGTCGGAAGCCGAGCCCGATCATGAACGCGCCGGCGATGGCCACGGGTGCGCCAAAACCGGCTGCGCCTTCAATGAACGCGCCAAAGCAGAATGCGACCAGCAGAACTTGCAGGCGACGGTCGGCAGTGATTCCGGCGACTGAGTCTTTCATGATTTCGAACTGGCCGGTTTCAACCGAGATGTCGTATAGGTAGACGGCCGCTAGCACAATCCAGGCGATCTTCAGCAGACCGAAAGCAACACCGTACCCAAAACTCATTACCGCCAAGGTCAATGGCATCTTGAAAAACACGATTGCTACGAGCATCGCAGTTATGGCACCGGCAATTGCGCACCAGTGTGGCTTCACCTTCAATCCAGCCAGCAGTCCAAACAAAACCAGGATAGGCAGCATGGCAACCAGCGTGGAAAGCCACCAGTGACCGAAAGGGTCATATACCTGGATCCAGTGCATGATTTTCCCCTTATTTGCAGCGGTAGATCTAGCGCGACTTCCGTCCCGATTAGTTCACCGCCAGCTCGCGGGCACATCCACGTACGAACGATCCAACGCGGCAATGCATGGACACCCGAGCAACCGAAGCGTGCGCTCCACGTCAGTCCGCAAGATCTCCAGGGCGCGGGCAACGCCGGCCTCGCCAGCGGCCGACAGGCCGTACGCGTAAGCGCGTCCACACAAGACCGCGCGCGCTCCCAGGCAGATCGCTTTAACAATATCCGCGCCGCGACGAATGCCCCCATCCATCAACACCTCTACGCGCCCGTTCACCGCTGCCACGACCTCGGGGAGAGCTCTCAACGAAGCCGGAACCCCGTCGAGTTGGCGTCCACCGTGATTTGAGACAACGATTGCGGCTGCCCCTTCATCGATCGCGCGCTGCGCGTCCTCTCCGGTGAGTACCCCCTTGACGACGACCGGGCCGGGCCAGAGGTTCCGGATCCATCGCAGGTCGTTCCAGGTCACGGCGGCTGCCGCCAGAGCCGCACTCACATCGACAAGCTCCATGGGTCCTTGACCGGGAAGAACAACATTCGGAAGCTTCGACAGACCACCATCGAGCAGGAAACCAGCCAGCCAACTTGGACGCGTGAGCACTTGAGGAAGGAACGGAATCTTGGCCACCACGCTGCTACCCATCAGCTCTTTCATACCGTTGCGGAAGTCGCGCTCGCGCATGCCTGCGACCGCGGTGTCGATAGTGACGACGAGAGCGGCGCAGCCCGCGACTCGGGCTCGTTCAATCACGGCTTCCGCAGCCTCCCGGCCTCCCATTAAATAGAGCTGAAAGCACACCGGCCCGGATGAAGCTGCCCTGACATCTTCCAATCGGTGCCCAGAAAGAGTTGAGAGAATGTATGCCGTACCGGCCGCGCCAGCTGCCCGCGCGGCTCCCGGTTCTCCATCGGGATGCATCAGCCGGCTGTAGCCCACCGGAGCGAGCAAAGCGGGGAATGATATGTCGAAACCCAGGACACGCGTGCGCAAATCGCAATCAGGCACAGCTACCGCGTGACGCGGACGGAAAGTGACGTCGTCAAACACTCGGCAGTTCTCCCGGAGGGTGACTTCGCCTTCGGCGCCGCCGTCAAGGTAATCGAAAACCGCTTTCGGCAGTCGCCGCCGAGCCAGGGGCCGCAGGTCCTCAACGCTTACCACCCGCGGAGAGGCGACTGCACGCGAACTTTTATTCATCGGCAAATCCCGGCATTCACGAATCTTCGTCCCAATGGCAGGGAGAGTGGTTGATTAGATCCGCTTTTCTCAAGCGGAGGCGGGCACTTCTCCTCCGACTTCGTCCCAAATCTTGACGTTTCTGGTTTCCTTTAAGAAGAACGAGCCGATCACGAATGTCATCAAAGCAACGCTGATTGGCCAGATGAGACCCATGTAGATCGCGTGGTCCCTGATCCAGGGGTTGTTGCTGGTTGCGGCCCAAGCCACAATCGCCGTAGCGATGAAGGGTGTCCAACCCCCAAATTCGCCATTGCCCAAGTGATATGGGAGAGACATCGAGGTGTATCGGATTTTTGCCGGGAAGAATTCGACCAGGAAGGCGGCAATGGGACCGTACACCATGGTCACGTAAATGACCTGAATCGTCACGAGGAAAACCAGCATAGCGAAGTTAAGCGGGTTGGAATACGCTTTCATGGCCTCGTAAATAGGAATGTATGTGAGCGCCGCAATCAGGCAGCCTGACATGATGATCACTTTTCGGCCGATACGATCGGAAAGCGCTCCGAAGACCAGAAAGAACGGTGTGCCAATCAACAAAGAATATCCCACTACCTTGTAGGCGACCACGTAATTCAGCTTGCAAACGGACTGCAAGAAGAACAAGGCGTAAAATTGGCCCGTGTACCACACCACGGCTTGCCCGGCGGTGGCGCCGAACAGGGCGAGCATCATCATCTTCCAATTCCGCCCACTGCCCAGACTGTCGGTCAAAGGTTTGCTCGAGGATTTTCCCTGGTCTTTGAGCCTTTGGAACAGCGGTGATTCCCGCAGCCGAATCCTGATATAGAGCGAGACCGACAACAATACGAGGGAAAGGAGAAAAGGAATTCTCCACCCGTACGCTTTAAAGTCTGCTTCACCCAATTTCTGCCGGATCAGCAAAATGACCGCCAGTGCCACAAGCAGCCCCAGCGTGGCAGTTGTCTGTATGTAACTCGTGTAGTAGCCCCGTTTGTGGTCGGGTGAATGTTCCGCGACATAAGTCGCGGCACCCCCATACTCGCCTCCCAGTGCCAGGCCCTGCATAAGGCGAAGCAATACCAGCAAGATGGGAGCGAGTACACCCACCTTGTCATAGGTAGGCAGGAGACCCACGAAAAACGTGGATAAGCCCATCACAGTCAAAGTAACCACGAATGCGTACTTCCTTCCAACCAGGTCTCCTACGCGCCCAAAGATAACTGCGCCGAATGGACGTACCGCAAAGCCGGCACCGAACGTAGCTAGACTTGCCAGAAAGCCCGCAGTCGGGTTGCCCTTGGGGAAGAACAGCGTCGAGAAAAAGATCGCAAGACTGCCATAGATGTAAAAGTCATACCATTCGATGGTCGTTCCAACGGAAGATGCAGCGATCACCAATGCCATACTGAATTTCGGCTGAGCATCAGCTTCTTGAGGGGTCCGCTCTTCAGCTGCCATAGGTCTGATTCTCCCTTTGCTCGCGCAGTTTGCATCCTGACTCGATCGTTTTTCGGAGCACGCCAGATTTTGGGCTGGCATCTTATCACGACGGCCTGGACCGATTTGCCGGTCAAAACCGTGAATTCGGGGCAGTTTGTGGGGCTCGAAGATCCAGGGATGTCCGTCCTCCACAATTGTGCAAACAATTGCGCCGCATCCGTGGTGTCTTCTTGAAACCTAAATGCCTTAGCCGTGCCGGGTTTGGTATTGGGCTTGCTCACATCCTTTTTGCAGACGGAAACCACGTTGGAGGAACTCACACGTTCCCACTCCCCACCACTGGAAGCTTCCCCTGGCAGATTTTCTAAGGTTGGAGATGAATTGATGCGCGCCATCAAAACTTCGCTATTTGCTTTGTTCTTTCTTTCGGCTACTGCAGCTGTGGGGCAAGTTGCTGGGTACTTAAGCAGTGAACCCCAGGTGTTTCGGATTCCCGATCATCCTCAACACGCTTCTCGTCAGCCGATGGGCCAGGAGTGGTACTTGACAGAGACGATTAACGGCTATACCTACGCTCGGGGTGAAAGGCCTCTGTGGGATGTGCCATTATCGTCGAATGCCGTACCTCTCGGCGATGTGGCCCGTATCTTGAGAAAAGAGCACGCCATCGCCAAGAAAGCCGATACAGTCTGGACAAACTAGGTTAGGGCCGACGTTTGCCTGGCTAAAAACGCCCAGCCGAACAAAGCTGAACCTGGACGTTACGTCCTGAATGTACGTCGCGACTTACCGCCGACAGTTCATCTCTTCTACAGTTTCGTCAGTACGATGTCCTGGATGTCTTGTATGTGCTGGCGCATGGCCTCGTCAGCCCCTGGCGCGTTGTGCAGCTTGATCGCGGCAAGGATCCCCCGATGACCGGCCAATGACTTCCGCGGCCGGCCGCCCACCTGTAATGAACGCTCCCGCGTCTCTAGTAGCAAATCCATTACAATGTCGAGCACTTTCAACACAACGCTATTTCCTGACGCCATGGCAACGCTGTAATGGAATTCGGCGTCCTCGTCGATGGCAATGTCCCCCGCGCGAACCTTCTCATCTTGTCGAACTAGAATCTCTTCCATCTCCGCGATCTCCGCCGCGGATGCACGCTGTGCTGCTCGTGACGCCAGCGAAGGCTCGAGCATTTTGCGGAAGTCCAGAAGTTCGATCACCCATTGCCGCCGGTGCGCCAAGACGCTGGCCAGGGGATTGACCGTCCGATCGGTCGAAGGTTCGCAAACTAGGGTCCCACAGCCTGAACGCGGATCGACCAGCCCCAGCAATTCTAAGGTTCGAATAGCATCTCGTACTGAACTCCGGCTGACACCAAGCGTCTCGGCAAGTTCGCGTTCAGGGGGAAGCTTGTCACCGGGTCGCAGCTTCTCCAGAACCTGACGTCGGATCCGTCTGGCGACCTCTTCGTAGACTCTGCTTCTTCGAACCTGCCCGAGTTCCGGCTTTCCAATCTCCTGCACCCGAGCCCCTTCGAGCGGACGGGCACATTGTACTTAACTGGTCAATACGTAACTGGCGGCTCGTCGTTCATCGTTGCCCGGCTCTCCCTCAGCTAGCCGCGCTGTGAGTCGGTTCGCCCATACTGACGCGGCTTGGGCAGAGTTTACTTGACAGCGCCTTTTGGATTGTGATACACAAGCGCCCCGGATCAAGAGGTCCGCTTTTCATATCACTTACATGCTGTGGCGATTCAGACGCAGACATCTCATTCCACTTGTCCGTTGCCCTGAACTACAGGTGAGCGCCTGCTTTGATTCCGCCACCCGCAGGGCAGGCTCCGTTTGCAAAATCATCCCGGGAGAGGAAACCATGCGCTCGCTACCAACGTTTTTCCTGCTTGTGGTAATTTTCGCCGCGCTAGGTTCGCTGGCTCATGCTCAGAGTGCTGGTCCCACTGACAGCGTCACCGCATCGCCTTCCGTGAGCGCAACCAAGGAGGAAGTCCAGCAGTTGCGCAGCGAGGTCGCTGCGCAACGGCAGACCATCGAGGAACTGAAGGCGATGGTTCAGCGACTGGTGGACAGCAAGGTGGTCGACAATAGCTCGGCGCAAATCAAGCCTGTTTCCTCGGAGACCAATTCGGCTCAGCCCGTCTCGCAAGTGGCGCAAGGCGTCGCCGCAAACGGTCCCCGGCTCGTGAACACGGTCCTAACGCTACCCGACCCGGCGGCCGAGGTCGCAATGATCGATCAGGCAAAACCGCCGGCTGAGGCCAAGAAAGAACCACCACTGACCGCTGGTTGGAACGGCGAGCACTTTTTTATCCGGAGTCCAGACGGGCAGTTCAGTATCAGTCCTTACGGGTACGTTGACACCGACTACCGTGCTTACAAAGGAGATGGCGCCCCTGCAGATACTTTTATCGTCCGACGCGCGCGTTTTGGCTTCCAGGGCAACTACGGATCCCACTTCGACTTCGCGCTCCTGACGGACGCCAACTCCACCACCGGCGCCATTGTACGGGACGTTTATCTCAACGTCAGGGTTCGACCTGAGTTCCAGTTCCAGGCCGGACAGTTCAAAGAACCCTTTGCCCAGGAAACTGGTATCGGCGCAACTAACCTCGATTTTGTTGAGCGCGGCTTGCAGGCGCTGCTGTATCCCTGCGCCGGCACCGCCTTTCGCTGTCCCGGCCTCGCACTTCACGGCGATCTCGACGGTGGCGTGGTGCAATATTGGGCTGGAGCGTTCAACGGCCGGAACGGCGTTGCTCCTAACCTTACAAACGAGCCAGAATTTGTCGGAAGACTCCGTTTCTATCCCGGGCGCAAAAGCAAGAAGGATTTGTTCAAACAGTTTGCCTTTGGAGGCTCGATTGCGCATAGCCGCTCGCGCGGATTATCCAACGACCTAAGCTTCAGCGGTCTCATCCCTGACGCCGCCTACACTTTCTTCCCTCAGCTAAGGATCAACGGTCCTATCTGGAGGTACGAGGGTGAGTTCACGTACATAAAAGGAGCCGCTGCGTTGCGCGGCGAATACGTCCAGATGCAACAGCAGCGTTACGCTGTAGGTTCCGAGCAGGTGGGCGGACTGGGCTTCCTAACCCTTCCCGGGATCCAAGCCAAAGCCTGGAACATCGGCGCCACTTATCTGGTCACCGGCGAAAAACGCCCCGAGAACGGCACGCCGCGAGTGAAACGCCCACTGTTCGGCCCCGATACGCCCGGCGGAAAAGGTCGAGGATGGGGAGCCTGGGAAGTGGGCGCCCGATACTCGGGCATTCAAGCAAATGCGCCTGCGTCCAACTTCTTAAACATCTTCACCCCAGGCTTTGTGCCGCAATATAACTTTCACACCGATCAAATTACATTCGGGGTCAACTGGTATCTGAACTATTGGGTGAAGTATCAGTTCAACGTCAACATCGACCAACTTCACCAACCAAGTACAACCGGTCAGATACCGCAGAATTTTTATGTGCTGATGCAGGAGCTGCAGTTCCGCTTCTAAAGTCCGCTGGAGCGTGAGTCGAGGATGAAGTGTGAACAAGCCTGGGCAAGACCGAAGATGATTACAGCTTGGCTGTGAAGAGAAAACTGCAGGAGGAGATTCAATGAGATCCAGGATGCTACTGACTATTCTTCTCACCGCGTTGTTTGTGATGGCGAGCGGCTGCGGGAACGTGAAGAACTGTCCCGTGTGCGGCACAACCACGGCGGACGGTTATGCTGACATCCTTAACATCACGGTGCCGGAGCACAATCCCACCGGTGAACCCGGCGGACCTTTCAATTCCTTCGACATCAGCTTTGTGGATTCGGTTAACCATCGGGACTTTGTCTCAGACCGAATCGGACTGGACGTTGTAGTTGTGGACACGAACAACAATATCGCGGTCGGCGCTATCACCGGGTTTAACGGTGTTACTGGAGCCGGGATTTACGCTAGCACCTGTCCGGCTACTATTCCCCCGGTCGTTTCGGTCGAGGGCAATTGGGTCCGATACGCATGCAGGACAGGAGCGTTCCATATTCCGGGGTTTGGCGCCAACGGCTTTTTCGGAGGCTTTCCCGGGGCGCAATGCTGCGCGTCGCGCGCTAATGGTGTGAATCCGCTTTCAGGTCCAGACGGGGAGATCGTCACTCCGGATGGAAAGACCTTGTACACGGCGAATGCCAGCAGCCTGGTTGTGGCTTTCGACCTGACCACGATGAACTTCAACGCAAGCCCGCCCGTGGTGCCCAACGTCATTGCCACGATCCCCACCGGACTTTCTCCGGACTACGATGGCCAGGTCGGAAACTCCAATCCGTTTCCGGGAAATCCCGGCAATACGACTGGTGTAGCCGGTTGCATCGCTTCCGCCAGCGGACGAGCGTTCTCCGATCCAAGTTGTGGTGATCTGCGAGCCGATGAAATGTCTTATGACCCGAAGGATCAGATTCTGCTAGTGGCCAATGGCGATCCTGGGCTTCCGTTCCTCACGTTCATCGACGTTTCGGGTATCAACGCCCGCGCTTCAAATTGCCTGCCAGTTCTTCCGACCACGCCATATGGTCCGCCGCTAGGAAACGCACTGGGGCCGATCAATGTTCCTTCGTGCATCATCGGCCAGATCTATTACGACGCTGCGGGTGCGCACGGCGCTGGACTCAGTCCAAACGTTCCGGTCGATACTGTGGGCGGGGCGTTTCCGTGTCCGGATCCCTCCAACCCCCAGGTGAACTCAGGCGTCTCTGGCACGCCGCCGGCCATCACTGGTACCAAGTCCATACCTTGTCATCACGGCCCGGTCCTCACCATTTCGGGAGCGTTCTGCGACCAAATTGCCCCCGCCACCGGCTGCACGGGAGCGCTTTCCCCGGCCGGGCTAGGCGGGAGCGCGTGGAACCCAAATACTGGCCATTTCCTGGTCACGAATGCGAACGCTACAGCAGACTTGACAGTTGGGACTGTGGACGAAATCGATCCAAGGATCGGAAACCCGAATGGACCGATAGTGATCAATAGTTTCATCGTGCCCAATTGCATGCCTAGCGGCATTGTTCAGGGTCCTGGCGACAACTTTCTTGTCGGTTGCGCAGACCATGACGGCGAAGCTTTCCCACCCAACGAGTATGTGATTAATGGCAGCTCGGGCGCGATCATAGCCACCATCAACAACGTGGGTGGCGTCGACGAGATCTGGTACAACTCTGGCGACAACCGATACTACGTAGCCGCAAGAGATATGCCCAACGGACCGGTCATGGGCGTCATCGATGCTAGGAGCAACCTGTGGCTACAAAACGTTACGACCAATAGCAATTCGCATAGCATCGCGGTTGATTCGGGCAACAACCACGCCTTTGTGCCTTTGCAGGCTGGTGGAATTTGTACCACGCAAAGCAGCAACGGTTGTGTTGGCGTCTACGCTCAGCAGTAAGGGCGAGGCGCTAGTCGGAACCCCATTGGAATACCGGGCCCTCGCAATTTGCAAAGACTTCGGCCGGGAGTGAGATGCGTGTGTAATATATAGCTCTGGTTCTGAATGCTCGCGGTTGGCAGAAGGGTGCATTATGAAGGCCATTCAAAGATCGGTTGCAACCTGTCGAATCATGGTTTTGCTGTTTTTTGCTGTTAGTATTGCGCTGGCGTCTACCAAAGAGGAAGCTCCCAGGAAACCCACGGACGTGCCCGCTACCGTGATCGCGCACCTGCCGCTACCGCAGGCCACCGGCAATCAGATGTTGTTGCAAAAGGAAGAAGGCAAGCAATACCTTTACGTGCAGCAGGCGTCAAAACAGGGCTTCATGGTGGTAGACGTCAGCAAACCGGAGAAACCGAACCTGCTGAAGCGAACGGCGGAGTCAAATCGCGCCACAGCCGGCAATTTAGAACTGGTCAGCCCAGATGTCGCTATTGCCGAGATGCCGGAGAAGAAACCTACCACGCTGACCAGCAACAGCCATCCTACGGAAACCGTGCGGGTTCTGGATCTAAGTGACCCCCGCAACCCAAAAACCATCCAGGAATTCAATGGCGTTACCAGCGTTCTTCCTGACGGCAACCACGGCCTTGTCTACCTGACCAACAACGAAGGATTGTGGATCCTTCGCTACAACCGTCCGTCACTGTTGGAGCCAGCCAAGAAGAAACCGCCATGCGACTCCAATGCAGAAATCATGTCGATGCCGCCGGATTGCGATTAAAGCCATTCCCCAGTCCTGGTTCCCCGATTGCGCAGGGATCATCTCCCCGAGCACTGTTTGGCGATGGTCTTAACTGATGTCACCGTGATGGTTACCGGGCTGGGCGAACCGGTTCTGGCCAGAAAATCAGAACTCGTACTCATCGACGGCGACGAGACTCCGCTAACCTCGACCTCTTGTCCTAAATATCGCTTTAACCTTAATTTCCCGCTACCCTGCAATTCGTAGCTGTTGCCCTGTTCCGCCTGAGTCAAGATGTAGTCGCTGTTCTGTTTTGTGACACAGCCTCTGGCGGTGATTTCGTTCTTGTTCGTTTTCGAATGATGCTGGTCCGCGCCCTCCGATTGATTCGAATCCGTCGTCTGCGACATAGCCGCGAGGCTCACACACAATACTGTCAGCAAGATTGTCGTTTTCGCCATTTCGCACACTCCCCGTAATTTAGGATGCCATCGCCATTCGGAATGTTGCTGGTTAGTTAGCACGGATATCCTGTCGCACTCAGTAGGACAACCAACGCCGGGATCGCACTATCCAAGTGAGTGGGAACGTTATCATTCGGCCGACGTTTTGGCCTTTGCGGCTCCTATCGTATAATCCCGTGTAGCGGAAATCGTTCAGAAGGATGCCTTTGCTGAGACATCGTTGGACTGGCGCTCGTGTCTGGCGGAGCCTGTGGATTGTGGTTGCCATTGGCGCGTTGACGGCCAGTCTGGCAACCCGCTACATTGTCGACCTCTCCCAGGCTCACGCAGTGAAGTCTGTGGAGCGCCGATCCCAGGACCTCAAACGACAGCATCTTGACCGGGATGCGGCCCAATGGGTAGCGCCAGTTGCCAGTTTTCATAGTCTACCGCCTGCGGCGATCTGTCTGCCGCCCAGCCAAACGGGACTTCCGCTCCCGAATCATCATTTCGACGAAAGCTTATACAATAGGCCCCCTCCATCGTCTGGATTCTTCCTTTAGTCTTTTAGTCTTTCTATTATTTCCTGGTCAACCTGATTTAGATCAGGTCCAGATGGGCTAGTGCCGGGATGCTTAGGCCCAGGCTGTATCGAACCCGATTTGGCCGCCGACTGCCGGGTTACCCGGTCGACTGAGAAGCTCGCGAAGATTTGTATGGTTTTTGATTCTGTCATACACGCCGAGGAGCTCGACCCCCTGCGGCGTCTCGATACCTGCACGGTTTCGAATGCCATCGAAACCTTTGAGGTGAGGCTTCGGAATACCGGGTTCGCCGACTCCCGCATTCGCTGCATGTTTCAAGATTTCCCCTCCATGGTTGGGTATGCAGCCACGGCCCGCCTTCGCAGCGGTGAGCCCCCCATCGCGGGACGCTTTTATCGCGATCGCACTGATTGGTGGAACAGTATTCTTGAGATACCTCCTCCGCGAATTGTGGTGTTAGAAGATCTCGACAAGCCGCCGGGCCGTGGAGCTTTCTTGGGCGACGTCCATGCTGCGATTTTGAAGGCCCTCGGATGCGTGGGTTACGTGACCGACGGAGCGGTTCGGGACTTGCCGCGCGTGCGCGACTTGGGACTGCAGCTATTCGCCGGAAGCGTCGCCGTATCCCATGCCTACGCACACATCTTCGACTTTGGATCTGTTGTGAAGGTCGGTGGTTTGGAAGTGCGTCCGGGCGATCTGCTGCACGGCGATCACCATGGCTTGTTAACTGTCCCGAAACAAATTGTCAGCCAAATTCCCGCGACCGCGGCGCGATTGCAAACAGCAGAGCAGAAGGTCATCGACTTCTGCAATTCAAAGGAATTCTCTGTCGAGAAATTACGCCAGTTGATGAAAGCACTAACCTAAGTGGGCAGCTGGAAAGTGATGAATAAGCAACTTGATGAATAAGCATTGGAACCCTCGAAATAGAATGCACTCACCGGCGAATTTCCGCGCTTTCATTTTCTACATCAGACTTGGTGCGGCCGCCATGCTCGCGATCGGACTGTCCTCCTGCTCCGGTGGGCGAAGTGCAAGGGTTGAGGCGGATGCGCAACAGGTAGTCGCAGTCGGTGTCACCCCAGTAGTCAAGAAAACCCTTAGCCGGCAGATCACGTTATCTTCGGAACTTGTGCCCTTTGAGGAGATCGATGTTTATGCGAAGGAGTCCGGTTACGTTCAGAAATTAAACGTCGACTATGGGACGCACGTAAAGCAAGGCCAAGTCATGGCCACCCTGGAGATTCCGGAGCTAGAGGCACAGTTGCAGGAGGATCAAGCAGAGATCAAGAATGCGATGAACCAGGTGAGCCGCGCGGACAACGAACTGAAGCGTTATGCCGCGCAGTACAAGGCGCTTCATCTCCAATATACGCGTTTGAACAGCGTCTTCGAGAACCAGCCGGGCATCGTGGCACAGCAGGAAGTCGACGATGCTCAAGGCAAGGATCTGGCCGCGGCCTCGCAGGTGGACGCAGGGCAGGCAGCTCTGCAAGCAACGCAGAGCCAGCTTTCCGTAGCCCGAGCGAAACTGGCTCACGATCAGACACTATTCGATTACGCCAAAATCACGGCGCCGTTTTCGGGAGTGGTCACCCAGCGCTATGCAAACCTGGGCACCCTGGTGCAGGCTGGCACCAATTCGAGTACCCAGGCGATGCCTATCGTCAGACTGTCGCAAGACGCCTTGTTCCGTCTTGTGATTCCGGTTCCAGAATCTTACGTCCGATACATTCATGTCGGCGATCATGTCGACGTCCGCGTGCCGTCTCTGAATCGGACTTTTCCTGGCAAAGTCGCGCGCTTCTCCGTGGATGTGACGGCTGATACCCGCACCATGCACACTGAGGTCGATGTTCCCAATCCTCAGCGGGTTTTGCTGCCCGGTCTGTACGCCGATGCTGAGCTTGAGACCGATCAAAAAGAGAATGTTCCGACGGTACCAATTCAGGCTTTGAATCATCAAGGCGATAAAACAACTGTCTTTGTGGCGAATCGTGACGGGGTACTGGAGGACCGGGCAGTGCAGGTTGGATTGCAGACGAGCAGCGATGCCGAGATCATTTCAGGATTGAACGAAGGGGAGCAGGTTGTGGTCAGCGATCGTAGCGGCCTGAAACCCGGTCAAAAGGTCCGTCCCCAGGTGGCGCTTGTGCTGGAATACAAGGAGGCGGGGACACAGTGAGCAAGAAATTAGGCGACGGAATTCCTGACGAAATCGGGATCGGAGTCGTTGGATAAAGTTTATGCCTGCGTTCTCAATCCGTAATCCGTACTTCATCATCGTCATATGCCTGGTGCTCCTGGTGATTGGCGTAACCAGCTTGGCGCGCATGCCGGTAGATTTGTTTCCGCCGATCAATCTGCCGGAGGTTGTGGTGGCTACCTTTTACTCAGGCATGCCACCGCAAGACATCGAAACCGACATCACCGACCCGTTGGAGCGTTTTTTTACGCTCGCCGCCGGCGTCGATCATATGGAATCGCGATCGATGCTAGGCGTGAGCATCATCAAGGTTTACTTTCAGCCGGGAACCAGCCCGGATGCCGATGTCACTCAATTATCAAATCTAGCGCTCGCAGATTTGAAGCGTCTGCCGCCCGGAACTCTGCCGCCGGTAGTGCTCAAGTTCGACGCGTCCAGCCTGCCCGTGGCGCTAGTTACGGTGAAGGGCGAGGGCCTCAACGAAACGCAACTGCACGACTACGCGCAGTTCCAGATCCGCAACCAGATAGCGGTCGTGCCCGGTGCCGAGATTCCGGGAGTGTTCGGTGGAACTTACCGCCAGATCATGGTCTACGTCGATCCATATAAATTGTCGTCCCGCCAGCTCAGCGTGATGGACGTGGTAGGTGCCGTGAATAACTCGAACCTCATCCTGCCCGCCGGCGACGTGAAGATGGGGCCATTCGATTACTACGTTTATTCGAACAGCCTGGTCGACAGCATGGACCAGTTGGGCCAGCTACCGCTTAAGGTCAACGGACATTCCTGGGTGACTGTGAACGATGTAGGAAAAGCGGAAGATTCGCATGGAATTCAAACCAATATCGTGCGCATCGATGGCCAGAAATCTGCCTATATTCCCATCATGAAGCAGGGCGGCGATACCAACACGATCGCGGTGGTGGATGGGGTTCGCCAACTCATTAAGCATCTTTACGACATTCCTAAGCAGATGGCCACCGGGGTTGTGTTTGACCAGTCGGTGTATGTGAAGGAAGCGATTCAGACGGTTCTGCACGAAGGGTTTCTTGGACTGATTCTTACTACCCTGATGATCCTGATTTTCTTGGGCAGCTTTCGCGCGACATCGGCGGTGCTGCTTTCTATTCCGCTGTCTGCCCTGGCAGCGTTTGTCGCCCTGGCGCTCTTGGGCGGCACGATAAATACCATGATCCTGGGCGGGATGGCACTGGCCTTCTCCCGCGTGATTGACAACTCGGTGATCTCCCTGGAGAACATTTACCGCCATCTGGAGATGGGAGCCGCCCCAATGGTTGCGGCCGAAGTCGGCGGCACGGAAGTGAGTCTGGCAGTTCTGGCGGCAACGCTGGTGGATGTAGTCGATTTCTTCCCCGTCGTCTTCCTCTACGGAGTCGCCAAATTTCTTTTCTCCGCGCTGGCTCTTGCTTTTTGTCTATCGCTGCTGGCTTCTTTTGTGGTCGCGATGACGGTCATTCCGCTGTTCTGCTCGCGATTCTTGAAGGCGGTGCCACACACGGCTGGCCCGGAGCATAGCGAGTATGAGATTGAGCCGACAACACCCGCCAGTCAATCATGGATGGACAAATTCAACGCCCGCTTCAATCGCATGTTCAACAAGCTTCTGGATTTTTACGAGCATTGGGTCAGGCGGGCGCTCAAGCGCCCCGGTCTTACGGTGGCGGTTTTGAGCGGCGTGTTCCTGGCAAGCCTGGCAATCTATCCATTGTTGGGTTTGGCGTTCTTCCCTAAGACTGATGCCGGCCAGTTCACCATCAACTTGAAAGTCCCAACCGGAACTCGCATTGAAGTCACCAATCAATATGTCGCGAAAGTAGAGGACTTGATCCGGCACACAGTGGAGGCGAAAGATCTCAGGCTGATTGTGTCCAATATCGGTGTGGTCCCGGATTTCTCTGCCCTGTATACGACCAATGCTGGACCCTATACCGCGACCGTTCAGGTGCAGCTAAATGAACCGCATCGGCTCAGCAGCTTTGAGTATATGGACCGCGTTCAGAAACAAATGGCGAGCCAGTTTCCCGACATTCGCACATTCTTTTCCAGTGGCTCCATGGTCGATGCCATCTTGAACAGCGGCATGCTCGCGCCGATTGACGTGCAGGTGAGCAGCCCGGATCTGGACCAGATTTATGGCATTGCGCAGAACCTGGCGACGCAATTTCGCCAGGTGCGAGGAGTCGGTCAGATTTATATTCCGCAAGATATGAACTACCCGGCGCTTCGGCTGAATGTCGACCGGGTGCACGCGGGGGAGTTGGGACTGTCGCAGAAGGATGTGGTCGATAATGTCATCACCTCGCTCAATTCCAACTACATGATCGCTCCCAATTACTGGGTCGATCGCAAGAGCGGCAATGACTATTACCTGACGGTGCAGTTCTTCGAGAAGGGCCAGGCCGCGATTCACAACATGGCCGACCTGGGCCAAATTCCCTTGCGAGATCCAGGCAATGGAGCGGCGATGAACTGTGGGCCGGCAGGGCAACAGCATGGCGGAAGCTCTCCGCCCGCTTGGGCGTGCACCGGAGAGGGCAGACCCGTCACAGTTCTCAACAATGTTGTGAACGTGGAGCAGATCCAGACACCCACCGAAGTCGATCACTACCAGATCCAGCGAGAAGTCGACGTCTACATCACTCCTGATGGAGAAGATCTGGGACGCGTTACCGACTCGATCCGAGATATTCTTGCCAAGACAAACATTCCTGCGAACGTGCGCGTGAATCTGCGCGGCATGGTGCAGGGCATGGAAGCCTCGTTCAAGAGCTTTGCCCTCGGGTTTCTGATTTCTTTTCTCCTGTTATTTTTGATTCTGACGGCTCAATTCAAGTCTTTCATTGATCCTTTCCTGATCATGCTGGCAATTCCCATGGGATTTGTCGGCGTGCTGATAATACTGCCGCTCACCCACAGCACGCTGAACGTTATGTCGCTGATGGGAGTACTTATGCTCGTCGGCATCGCAGACTCCAACAGCATTCTGATTGTTGATTTTGCTCACAACCTGGAGCGGCAGGGACTGTCGCCAGCGGATGCGGCCATTACCGCGTGCCGCGTGCGCCTGCGGCCAATTTTAATGACTTCCCTCGCCACCATAATTGGCATGATTCCGATGGCACTAAGACTGGGAACCGGCGCCGAACAATACGCGCCCATGGCCCGCGCCATCATTGGAGGACTCACTTCGTCGGTCCTTTTGACCATTTTTATCGTTCCCGCCGCATACCTCCTGGTCTATGGCAGGCGCAAGGATCATGGTTCGGCCGCCGCTCTATCCACGGAGCCAGCGGAATGACGGAACGATTTTCCACTGTGGACGGTATGGGACGAAGACAC
The DNA here is from genome assembly GCA_963696025.1 of uncultured Acidobacteriota bacterium. Taxonomy (GTDB): domain Bacteria; phylum Acidobacteriota; class Terriglobia; order Terriglobales; family Acidobacteriaceae; genus JABCYV01. The sequence continues at coordinate 226,659 of CAVOII010000004.1, read as the reverse complement.
AAGTACGGCATTGCGTTGACGCTCCTGGGATCAACTCTGTTTGGCTTTGGGCTGACATCAATCCATGCACAGACAGATCAGAGTCTTCCACCCGCTCCCACGCCTCAGACAGCTCCTAATCCGAACCCTGGCAATATGCCTCCCAGCCAGCAGTCCGCCTCTGCTCCGCAAGTTAACTCTGCAACGGGCACCCCTCTTACGTTGCAGCAGGCAGAAGCAATCGCGATAAAGAACAACCCGCAAATCTCGGTGGCGCGGCTGACCGCTCTAGCTTCCCAGCAAGTGGTGCGAGAAGTGCGTTCCAACCTATGGCCCACCGCTACTGGCGAACTAACCGGCGTCGACGCACAATCGGGCAGCCGCATTACTGCGGGCGCCCTGAACAATCCAATTATCTACGAACGTGCTGCGGCTGGCGTCATGGTGACTCAGCTGATTACGGATTTTGGGCGCACGACGAATCTGATTTCCAGCGCGAACTATACAGCGAAAGCTGAAAATCAGAATGCGATCGCAACCAAGGAGCAAATCCTGCTGGCCGTGAACCAGGCCTTTTACAATGCGCTGCAAGCACAGGAAATGTTGACCGTTGCGCAGCAGACGGTGAATGCGCGGCAGACCGTTACCGATCAGGTTGGAGCACTTTTCAAGAGCAAGCTGAAATCCGAGCTCGACTTCAGCTTCGCCAGCGTCAACTTGGCCCAAGCCAAGCTCCTGTTGCTGGATGCGCAAAATAGCGAAAATGCCGGCCAGGCCACGCTTTCCATGGTGATGGGATTTCCCACGCTACAGTATTTCCAGCTCATCGGTGAAACCGGTGAGGTTGCACCGCCTCCGAGCAATGTGGATGACTTGATCTCGCAGGCTTTTTCCATGCGGCCGGAAATACTTTCGCTCCAGTTCCAGTACCAGGCTGCCCGAAAATTCCAAACCGCAGAGCGCGACTTGCTCTTTCCGACTGTTCGCGCGCTGGGCGCAGTTGGAGATACCCCAGTGGGGAATGTGGCCGTAGCCCCGAGTCCGAGCGCGCTGAACAACACGTATGGAGCGGTTGGCGCAAACGTCGAGATCCCACTCTTCAACGGTTTTCTGTACACGGCAAGAGCTCACGAAGCACAGCTAAGAGCTCAAGCAACGCAAGAAAGGCTGTCGGATTTGCGCAACCTGATTGCGCGGGACGTTCGCAGCAGTTGGCTGAATGCGAATACAGCATATCAGCGGCTTGCGGTTACACAACAGTTGCTGCAACAAGCCAATCTCGCGCTAAACCTCGCCCAATCTCGCTACAACCTGGGACTCGGTTCAATTGTCGAACTAAGCCAAGCACAGCTACAGCAGACTCAAGCCCAGATCAGTGACGTGCAGGCTGGCTATGACTATCGCTTGAGCTTGGCCGTCTTGAGATACCAGACGACGGGGATCTGATGGTGGATTACTCATTGATTCGACGAATACTTCGGAAGGCGTTGAAGCAGGTTTGGTAGTTCGCATGCTCCCTTTCCTTTTGTATCTCACGGCTGGCGCACTCACGGGAGTGCATTTACTGATGCTCTTGCTGATGGGTGCTCCCGCGAATCTGCTGGAACTTGTTTCCCTGGCGGGCTCTTTGTGTCTGGTTGGTGCCGCTTATTTGAGCTTGTTGAAGCCATACGTGGCTGCGAGAGTCGCGCTGCTCGCGTCGCTGGCCGTGTGGTGCTTCTATGGTCCAGCAATCGCTACAGCGGTAACCACAAGGTTCTGAGCTCGAATGATCCTGCCCTATGTCGCGATTGCGCTGTTAGTGCTGGCAACATCCTACGCTGCGGTTGTGAGCTTCGGAAAAAGACCAGAAGACAATACACAGTCATGGATTTTTCCCAACGGTGCAAAGCGATCGGCCAAACTAGCCGTAGTTGTCTGCACAATTGTCGTTTTTATCGGTGTGGCAGGGTGGTTTCTTGTTAGCGCTAAGAAAACAGGTCGGAATGCCTCGCGATTTCTGATTCCTGAAGGTTACGTGGGCTGGCTTCGCATCGAATTCGAGGTTGCTGGCGCTCCGCCTGTGTCAACGGAGGGCGGAGAATATCTCTTTCAGTTTCCGCCGGCGGGCATGCTGAAAACCTCTTCGAAAGAACGCTACGGTTGGGCCAAGGATCACTACTACTACTATTCTGATCGCGGGGTCCGACAATTGCCGGAGACCGGACCCGGCGGCGGTGGCCTTATTTGGGGGAGGATCAACGGCGAAGGCTCTGGTTCTTACGGTAGCAGTAAATATGAGGAGTTTTTTGTGGGGACCGAAAAAGAATTTAGGGAGGAAACGGAAGACCGGAACTCTCACCCTGGCCGCTCCGGACCTCCCGTCAAATAGGGGTCAACGGCTAGCGAATATTTTTGCAAGCTTTACCATTTCGAATCTCAAATGGAAAGCCTAATGGTCACCTTTACAGGAATCTCCAGATTCTTGGTGACGCCGGACAACGCTCATCTTAATGTCGCGACTGCTCGGATCCCTAACGTAGAGGAGTTGTTTTTCTAGGCTGACCTCGACCGGTTGGTTTGGCGCAAACACCGCGGGCAAATACTCGACCGACGACCGGTAGCGCCCAACGTAAATCGAGCAGTTCAAACGAATCGAAATGTCGTAGTCGTATTCCGTCCCAGGGTCGGGAGCATCAGTAGCTTTACTGCGGTGGGGGGTAACCGGTTCATGTTTCTCCGCGCTCACTACCACCGCTTTCTGGTATTGCCGGGTTGCAGCATTCAGCACCGGCGCACATTCACCGAACATAAGAAGGGCGCACATCAGCAATCCCCAAGTTCTCGTCATGATGCCTCCAGAATTCGTCGGGGTGATACACCGGTCGCGCCCCGAAGAGGTCAGTTGCTGGCCATGCAGGATGCGTCCTTTAGTCTGCTGTGACTGTCAATGCCCATCTTCACGTCCCGGGAGCCCGGAACCCTAACATACATGATGTGATTTTCCCGATTCACCTCCAAAGTATTGTTAGGAGTGAAGACCGACGGTAAGTAATCGAACGCCGACTGGTAACGGCCGACGTACACGACGCAGTTCAACCGTATGCCGATATCGTAGGCGAACACGACTGGCTGCAGCGGCGCGTCCGATGGATTGTCGCCAACGTAGTTAGACCCGGCCTGGTGATTTTCCACGCTGACGACGGTAGCGGGTTGATAAATTCTTTTCGTGGCTGCCTGCAGATGCATCGACAGCGCTCCGAAAACGAGTACCAACAGCGTCAAGCTCTTTTTCACAATTCCTCCAATAAGGCTGACTGGTATTCCGCCCGAACGACTACTAATCGGCGTCGTTCGTCTTTTCATGCATGAACCGCCGGGTCAGTGAACTCCGGTCAGCAGGCCAACTTACAGCCGGGAAACACGTAACCCGAGTGGGATCGACGCTAAAATCTGCGTTTCAATGGCAAGGAAAAGTCAGCAGGAGGGAGGAGGCCGGTTGTAGAGCCAGCTCTCTGAGGAGAGATTGGTGGCCGGAAAGACGGCCGAAACTATCTGAACATGAGAACGTACGGCAGGAATAACTGTGAACTTGGGAGTGGGCGCCGTCCACTTCTGGGCGTCCCGAACAAGGTGCTGCCTCTTTGCATCCGAAGAGGGGGACTTTACAACCTTTAGGCTGGCGGCATCGGAATTTGCGGCGGTGTAACGGGTGGCAACGCTGACTGAAAGCGACAAAACCGCGACCAGAACCAGTCCAGCCCGCCAGTTCCGGCATCGCCGAAGATTCCAGCGCGACGCTAGGTCCATTGCAAGCTCACCCGTCAGAAGAATTATACATCCCTCGGGCCGGCGAATCGCGGACTTCTCTCACAGCATTGCCTCTTGTGGCTCTTAGGAGACGCGTTTCGGTTGGTGTGAGCGCGAGCGCCAACCCTCTCGATGTCGACGGCCCCGCAACGAGCGTGACCGGTTAGAAGGGAAACCGGACGGACAAGATGGCATTGTGATTATTGGTGTGAAAATGGGTAGTAGCGATCTGGTATCCACCGCCTATCGAGAAGCCTACTCTTTTCCAAAGGCGAAAGCGCCCCATCACCAGACCGGGAGTAACGAAGTTCTGCTTTTGGCCATCGTTCTTTCCATCCTGAAAAAATGTTGAGTTGAGCTCGACTTCAGGCCATAACTTGCGAAATAAGCGATATTGGAAAGTGTTGTTCCATGCATAAGTGCGTCCTACGATATTGGTATCGGCAACCGGAAGCCCGATCCCAAAGGTGCCCTGCAGGTCGAAGTTTCCAAATCCCTTTCCGTAGGCAATCGTCGGCGTAATCACCGCGTGTAGGGCTCCGTTTTTATGGTCCCCGGTGGGGATGCTCCAACCCAGAAAGACGGTCAAAATGTACTTGCCATGCTCCTCATTCCCCGAAAGCAACCGGTATTTAACCAGGAAGGCAACATCACCGAATCCATCTTTGACAGCGGGACTGTTGTGCGCGATATACGGCGGCACATTGAAAATCACTTCTACCTTCTCGAACGGGATCAATTCCAGCCCTTTGCCGCCGTCGTAATTGTTGGTCGTGATGCCCTCGGCATTCTCCTGCCACAATTGGTCATAGCGGACTTCCTCTTCGAGACGAGGTGTCGTCGTGGCCAGCGGCGTGATCCAGTGCGGCTGCTCTGCTTGCGTCTTGTCCACGCGCTCGAACCAATTGCTGAAGTATCCGCCCTGCGCAAAACTCAATGTTGATGAAAACGAGAAAACGCCGGCCGCGACATACAAAAGAGCTTTACGCATTTTGCCTCCAAACGGAAGATTGGTCGAAAGACTTAGAAGTGTATAGTAAATACGTTTTTTTAGTCTAATCGTGTACGATTGTATATATATCATTGCAAATGAAAAAGGCGATGGTAGTACCGAACTCATTGACCGCACCTTGTGCTGGTTGTAGGATTCGTTCCGATGCAGAGGAACGGCAAAACCCGACAAAAGAACGAAGAGTTGTTGAAGCTTCGGGACGCAGCTCTTCAATTGGGGGTCAGCTTCCCGACCATTAAGCAGTGGATTTACCGGAAGAAGATTCGTAGCGTCCGTACGGCAGGAGGACATCACCGCATCCCGCTGAGTGAGCTGGACCGGCTTCTCTTCAGAACGCGAGGCAGAACGGAGAAGGCGCGTATGCAACTCGTACGCCGCGTCAGTGGGCGGAATCAGTTAGTAGGACGTATCGACGCAGTCCACATCAGCGGTTTGATGGCAGAGGTTAGAATTTCGATCGGCGACCAGCAAATTACGTCGATTATCACGGCGCGCTCCGCGCGGGAAATGCAGCTTAAGCCGGGCCAGACCGCCGCGGCCCTGATAAAGGCCACGGAAGTGATGATTCTACGTATTTGACATGAAAAAGAGTCTTTTCTTCCTCGCCCTACTAACCGCCCTTGTGCTAGACGCTGCCAACCTTCAGTGTCAGCAGCTAATCATTCAAACAGAAACCGGCAAACAGACGGTGTTGCTGAGGGCGGACATCGAAGCCTTACCGCGCACCAAGGTCATAACCGGCACTTCAGATGCATCCATCACGTTTGACGGCGTCGCGCTCAAGGATGTGCTGGAAAAAGCAGGAGTTGGGTTTGGGGAATCTCTGCGCGGCAAACGGCTGGCTTCGTGTCTATTGGTGGAAGCTGCCGACGGTTATCGTGCTGTGATTGCCCTGCCGGAAATTGATTCGGCGTTCACTGATAAGCAGATCGTATTGGCGTTCTTGCGAAACGGGAAGCCACTGGATGAAAAGGAGGGACCATACCGCATCGTCATACCCGACGAGAAGAGGATGGCCCGCTGGGTGAGACAGGTTACGACGTTAAAAATCGTGGACCTGCAGTGAGGCGGTTCAGTCCTTTTGGATCATTACCTCGGTGGCTTTGACAACCGCGGTAACCGCGTCGCCTTTTTTTAGCTTGAGGTCGTCGGCGCTGCGCTGGGTGATGGCACTCTCAATCAGGTTGTCCCCGACGCGCACCACCACGTGGGCCATGACGTCACCCAATTGAATTTCTTCGATCTTCCCGCGCAACTTGTTTCTGGCTGAGATTGGCATGCAGTCATTATAAACGTTCTGGAGCTAGCGCATGATCGTCCGAAGACTGGGAATAATAGCGATTGTGGCAATCGGATTCATGGTTCCTCCGCGGTTCGGCGCCGCCCAAGAGATAACCGTGGCTGCCGCAGCCGACCTTCAGTTTGCCATGCAAGATATCGCCGCCCGATTCCAGAAAGAGACGGGAAAGAGTGTAAAGCTCATCTATGGTTCGTCGGGAAACTTCTTCCAGCAAATTCAGAACGGTGCGCCCTTTGATATGTTTTTTTCCGCCAATTTGGACTATCCCAAGAAGCTGGAGGCCGCAGGACTGACCGATCCGGGAAGCTTCTACCAGTATGCCCGGGGCAAAATTGTCATTTGGGTGCCGAAAGACTCGAAACTCGACCTGAGCTCCGGCCTCCAGGTCCTGTTGAACCCTTCAGTTAAGAAGATCGCTGTGGCGAACCCGCAGCACGCGCCGTACGGGCAGGCTGCAGTCGCAGCGATGCAAAAGGAAAACATCTACGACAAAGTGAAAGACAAGCTGGTGCTGGGAGAGAACATTTCGCAAACGGCGGCGTTCGTTGTCTCGGGCTCGGCTGATGTTGGCATAGTCGCATTGTCACTCGCTTTATCTCCGAGCATGAAGGGCAAAGGAGGCTATGCCGAAGTTCCTGCACTTGAATACCCGCCCATTGAACAGGCTTGCGTGATTCTTGGCTCCTCAAAGAACAAGCAGACGGCACGGCAATTTCTATCGTTCATCAAGACGGCAGCGATTGACGAGCTGTTGAGGACCGACGGCTTCGATGTGTCCGAGCGTCTCCAATGAACTAATGATTCTTCGAATGTGAAACATCTCCCTGAAGCGGCACGCTCGCGCCGGCTCCTGCATTTTCAAACGCACCCGGCGGATCCAGCGAGCACCTCTTCAGGAAGGCCACCTGGCTGAGATTCCCATCTGCCCAATGCGCTATGTCCTGCAAGGTTGCGGCCGCGACTCCTCCGCGCTGATCCAGAAAGATCACCACAATGCCATCTACCGGACTCTGTGAACTGTGGGTTACCACGCGATAGCGCGCTTTGAATATGCTCTCCACAAACCTGAGCTTCTGTCCCACCCCCGCGTCGCGGATCGACCCTGCAGGCCGAGCCCACAAGTAAAGAGCTTGCTTGCCGTTCAAGCGCGTCCACTCACCAGAAAAAGGAGAAACCATCTCGCGGATTACGGCGAAGGCTTCCGCATCCACTTTTTCGCCCGTGGGCCAGTCGCTCGACCCTGTTGTGCGAGTGGCGTGCACCTGGGCCCGTTTCACCCACCCGCTGCTGGTTTCCCCGAGCTTCAGTCGCAGCCACGCTCCGCGATGTTCGAGAACCTGAAACTCATCCTCGAACTGGGCCCTTAACACCACTGTACCGTGATCTTCCGGAGCGCTGAGGATGAGAACCGGCGCACTCATCACAGAGACGATTTCCGCCGGCTTATCTTGAGAAACCGGGGTCTGCGGCGTCTGCAACTGCTTTTCGAGTTCCGCCACGCGGTTCTCCGCCGCCAGACGCTGCTGTCGGATGCCTTCAATCTGCTTGACCACAGCGGCTGGATCGACTGCGATTTTAGATTTGTTTTTGGTTAGAAATTCGTTGAGGCGATCCAGAAGATCGTTCTCCAAGCGGCCGTTTGATTCAAAGGCGATATAACCTGACTCGCCGCTCTGGGCGTCTGCGTACCACGCTGAAACGTTGGCCTTCAATCGAACCCTGGTTCGATCTACAGCGAGCGGCACCAGTTCTATCTTGTATTCATAGTACGGGCGTTCATAGTGACCCAGGTCGGCTCTTACGGTTGTTATGAATCCATCCAGTGTGGGCAGTCGTCCCCCGGTGTAGGCTCCCAGTTGCTGGAGCGCTTGTTTCACTGCTGGCAGAGGAAACGGATAGTCGCGGTCCTGCGTCCCCGAGGAATTTTCGGCAGTGAATCCGAAAGTAGAGACGAGGACCAGGATTCCGACGACCGGTCCGAAAATCAACGTCCTCATCGCGCGTCTTCCAGCATCAGCCGATAAATCCACCCTTGTGTCCCGTCAGTCGTCTGAACCCGATACCAACTCGCGGTCCGCAATAAAACCGTTACCATTTCCCCTTGCGAAAGCGCCTGCACGATTTTGGATTGGTTGTAGGGTTCAGCTTTTAAGGTGGCGCTCGTGGTCCTTATTCGTGCTGCCTCCACGCTTTGCCGGCCTTCCAGCTGTTTGCGGAGTTCCTGTTCCCTGGCGGTTACTGTATTCAGTTTGGCATTCTCCCCATCGAGATCTGCCTGCAGTGCCAGCAATTTTTCTTGTTGCTGCTCCAGGGCTGCCTCCTGTTGTTCTCTCTTCTGTTGTTCTTCAAGATCTTCAATCCTGCCTGAAATCACTTCGAACTCCTTGTTCTCCACTTGACCATTTGAGGGGTGAGCACCATGGTGGGTGTCTGCGTCGAAAAGGGCGTCAATTTTAAGGCGGGTCGTGTTGGTTCCGATGGGTTGTACTACGTAACGTATCACCACCGTGCCGCTATCCTCACTGGCATAGAAGCCTTCAGGCGCCAGCGTGTTAGGCCGCTGCTTATAGACAACCGTTCCCCCTTCGGTCCAGGCGGGGAAAGCGTGCGAGCGCCTTACCGCCTCTGCGCCATACAAATCGTGGGTTCCCTTGTACTCGAACGTTCCCTGGATAGTTCCGTTATTCGCGACCTCCTCGACTACCTTTACCACCTTGTCGTAAGGCTGGTTCAGGTCAATGGAGAATCCGTCCCCGAAATGCTCGTGACGGCGCGCATAGGCGGGACTCAGTAAAACCAGCATGCCGAAGAGCAAGATCGTGCTACCCAGTTGCCTCAACATAGGATTGTTTTTCGATTCTACAATGACGGAAACCTAATTGACCGTTTCATCCTACGCTAGATCGGTTCGCTTCGCTGGAACAGCACCGCTGTTTCGTCTTCATGAACGACCGTCCACCGCCCAGTCACTTTCAACATGTTGGCTAGCGAAGACTCCGAGGGCACCAGCACCCAGTTCACTCGTCTCTGGTTTAACAGTCCGTCCCAGTCAGGAGTGACTCGGATCGCCTTCAAGTATTGCTTGAAGAATTCCGCGCCGTAGAAGTCATGGCGATCATCGACGAAAACTTTGGTTTGGGGATAGAGGCGATAAACCAAATAGCCTCCCCATGTATCAGGACTGAAAATCGGTTCATGAATTTCGCGCTCGGCGATTAGTTCCGCCGCTTGCACTGGGAAGTGACGGTCATCGAAATGCGCGTTCATTAGTGTGCTCGAACCCAGTGTGCCATGCTGCCAACACACCCACAGCCCGACTATGATTGCTGCCGCGGGCCAGAGGTGGCTACGAAATTGCTGCTCGGCTAAACCCATGCGAGACGCAAAAGACTCACAGCGGGCAAAGAAGGCTCGCACCCGTGCAGGCAGTTGCAGATTTGTGCTGGCATCTGCCGCCGATTGCGATAAAACGGGCGCCACGATCAAGGTCAGAAGGATAGAAGACACTGGCAAATTGCGCGACGCATAAAGACCGCTGTAAGTGACGAAGATAATGACGAAGAAGTGCGAGAGCGCCAGTTTTTTTCGCGCACTCGCTAGGGCCACAATTGTTACCACCAATAACGCTGCGAAGCACTCCTGCGCAACACCGTGAAAGTTTGGCGACTGGAACTCGTCGATATGACTCATCAGCCATCGGTCGGAGAGATATTGATAAATGTGAACGTGCAACTTGTAGCCGTAGGGATTCGCAAAGCTGGCCAATAGCGAGAACCCGCTAACTGTGCTCAATTTCTTGAGCCAGTTTCCAATTCTGTGACGCTCCCGGCCAGAGCTGCGGAAATAGCTGACCAGAGCACTCACCAAATACAGGGCGAGCAATGCGAATCCGAGGAGAAATCCGCCATGTACGTTGACCCATAGCAGAGTGAGGATCGGCAGCCAGAACAGGCGGCTGGACGCGGTTTTTTCGATGTGATCTTTTTCGAAATAATGGTTTTCCGCATTATCCAGAATCTGAAACCAGATCACAGTCAGCAGCCAGCTCAAAACATGCGGGCGGGCCAGGAAATGAATAGTCGAGGCCCCTACCGACAGGATGAGAAACACAATTGCAACTGGCAAACCCGCTCCACGAGAAAGGGCGAGTCGAAGGGTTAACGCGAACGTCGCCGCGATCACAAGTGCGGTGAAGAAGACGACGCCATTCAGCCCCAGGCGGTCGTGGATCCCTACGATTGTTAAGTCGTAAAGCCACTCCCAGGCGTACCAGGCCTGGCCACTCTTCGTGACCGAGAACGAGTCGGTGCGAGTAATAGAATGGGTAAGTAGCATCTGCTGTCCGTTGCGGATGTGCCAGCCGATGCTGGCATCGCCCAGTAAACGAGGGGCCATCGCTCCATACGTCATCGCTGTCAGCAGAAGGACAAAAATCAGGTCCGCGACCGAGGGGACGAAGAGGCGAAACAATGTGGGAAGACGCGCCGCGGCTCGGGATGGATTAGTTTCCAAACGGGCGATTCCTGACCCGCTGTCATGGTACTCGATTTCAATCGAAAAGCCGTCACTCGATCTGGGCCTTCTAAAACTTTTCGAGGCCACAGGCTTTCAATGGTAATCCTATAAAGTAGGACGTTATGGACAACAAGACGTCACCTCGGGTAGTCGTTGTGGGAGCCGGCTTCGGTGGATTGATTGCGGCGCGGAAGTTGGCAACATATCCTGTCCAAACCACGCTAGTTGACCGCCGGAACTATCACACCTTTCAGCCCCTTCTCTACCAGGTTGCAACTGCCGGACTGTCTCCCGGAGAAATTGCCGCACCCATTCGCTGGATTCTTCGAGGACGGAGAAATGTTCGAATCCTGATGGGTGAAGTGGACGATGTCGACGTATCGCGGCGAGTAGTAAAGGTTGAAGATGCCGAAATTCCCTACGACTATTTAATCGTGGCAGCGGGCTCAAGCCATGCCTACTTTGGTCACGACGAGTGGGAGCCGTTTGCTCCGGGCTTGAAGACGATCGAGGACGCGTTAGAAATCCGCAGGCGGGTCTTGCTGGCATTTGAACTGGCTGAGCGCCAGGCGGCTGAGGGTGGCGAACAGGTACAACTGAATTTTGTAGTGGTCGGAGGCGGGCCCACAGGAGTGGAGCTGGCGGGGACGTTGGCGGAAATAGCGCGCACAGCACTGGCGAACGAATTCCATTCCATCGATCCGGATCGCGCTCGGATTTTGCTGCTGGAAGGTGGACCCCGCATTCTGCCCAGCTATCCCGAGGACCTCTCGCGCAGTGGCGAAGAGCAGCTGCGCCGTCTGGGAGTCGAAGTACATACTTCCGCAATGGTGACCGGAGTTGAGCCCGCGGCTGTTATTACCACCCAAACCCGGCTGCCCGCCGCAGTCATTCTGTGGGCCGCCGGCGTCGCCGCATCGCCTCTCGGTAAAAAACTGGGTGCTCCAGTCGATCGAGCGGGACGCGTGTTGGTAAATCCTGATCTAAGTATTCCCGGCCATCCCGAAGTCTTCGTCATCGGCGACCTCGCCAGTCTGAAGGATAAAGATGGCAAGCCGTTACCCGGCTTGGCGCCAGTCGCCATGCAGCAGGGTAAAGCGACCGCAAGGAACATCGCACGCGAATTGCAAGGCAAGCCACGGCAGAACTTCAACTACTTCGACAAGGGCAGCCTGGCCACGATTGGCCGGGCCGCAGCGGTAGCGCAGTTTGGCGAAATTCACATTTCCGGATTCCTGGCGTGGCTCTCCTGGCTGTTTATTCACATCTTCTTCCTGATCGGCTTCCGCAACCGGATCATCGTTCTAATCCAATGGGCATGGTCGTATTTTACCTACGAACGCGGCGCCCGTCTGATCACCGGCAGTACTGAGCTACCGAGTTGGAATGAACTGCAATCGGAAGAGCAAAACCACACCGTTAGGCAGAAAAGCGCGTAGGCAAGGCGCGATTGCAGTCCTGGCAATATACCGGCTCTTCAAAGGCAAGGCGGCTGGCTAGGCTTGCTTCACCGGTTCCTAATCTAATGATCCTTGTTGTTCACGCGCAATAGCATCGCGCTGCCGCTCGGTACCCTTAGCCTGCTCTCGCTGGTACTGAGGACAATTTCACCGACAGGATCTGTTCGTCCTGCGTGAGCGATGGTCACATCGGCAAGGCCGTAGACGCCACACGCGTCTGAGGCGAACACCCATAAAGCTTGCGGTTGATCATTCCCCTCGACACTACCCCGGCACTTGGTGCCTGGTTTGGAGTTCAACCGAACCAGTACTCCGTCGAACACCGGCTTTCCCACAACTTCCGCGTCATGCATGACCGGCCCGCCCCCGCGGTAAACGACGTCGCCCCCAACTTGAACCGTGGTCCAAGCATTCGAGGAAGTTCCGCGATCAGGTCCGGACGCTGGAAGCTGAGCGGCGTGCACCTCCATCATGGATGCAAGGGCCCTGAGATTTGTAGTTAAGGGAACCGTCCGGTTCGATGACAGGAGCTTATCGAACCGAAACAGTATCCTGGCGCCCTCTCCATTCTGAGCGGGGACGACGTCGATGACTCGACCGAAAACCTTTGCGCCCGCGCGGATTCTTTCCCCTGCCGCTAACGGGACCTCCTGCATGGTTTTGGCGGTGATGATTTGTCCAGGCTTACTCTTGCGCGAATCCAGGGAAGAGCTCAGCCGAACCGGGAGGATGGTCCCGGCAGGGATCGTATTCTGAGCGAACATTCCTGCCGAAAGGGCTACGAAACCAACCAGCAATGCGCCCTTCATTGGCGTAACCTCCGTCCAGGAAAAAATGCTTTCAGTCGAAACTCCAACAATTTAAATGTAGGAAAGCCTGGCTTTTAAGTCAATCGCAATACTGCTTCTGATACTCCTGCGCCCCAATTTGAGAGACAATAGAGTGTAAGAAGGTCGGTAAGCCTTCGCTAATCTATGAGAGCGAATTCTCTTTTGAGCATCCTGTACGGCATGGTGACTGTACTGTTGGTCAGTGCTTTCCCTGTTCCATCTTCCGCTGAAGTGCTGAAGATCGTGGTGAACGACACCATCCATCCCATTACCGATGAGTACATTGGCCGTGCCCTGGACGAAGCCGCCCGCAGCAAAGATCAGGCATTGCTGATCGAGTTAAGCACTCCGGGCGGGCTGCTTGATTCTACTCGCGACATCATCGAGAAAATTCTGGCGTCACCAGTTCCGGTGATCATCTTCGTCACTCCGAGCGGCAGCCGCGCTGCTTCTGCGGGTTTTTTCATCCTGGAGAGCGCCGACGTAGCGGCAATGACGCCGGGTTCGAATACCGGCGCGGCCCATCCGGTCACACTCGGTGGCGGCAAGATGGACGATACGATGAAGGAAAAGCTGGAGAACGACACCGCAGCTCTGATGCGCTCCGTGGTCTCCAAGCGCGGCCGCAACATCGAAGTGGCGGAGAGCGCAGTCCGGCAGTCGAAGTCCTTCACCGATCAGGAGGCGCTATCGCAGCACCTCATTGATTACGTGGCCTCCAGCGAGCAAGACCTCTTCAAACAAATGCAAGGCAAAACGGTAAAGCGGTTCAATGGCCAGATGGCAACGCTTAATTTGGTTGGCCAGCCGGTTCGGGACTATGACCTCACTCTCAAAGAGAAAATTCTCGCCTTCATTATGGATCCGAACATTGCCTTCATATTGCTGGCAATCGGCGCGCTGGCCCTCTATGCCGAGTTCAACCATCCCGGCGCGGTCGTACCAGGAACTGTCGGAGTTGTTTTTATCCTGCTGGCGGTCTTTGCGCTCAATCTCCTTCCCGTCCGCTTCGCTGCTGTAGTGCTGATTCTTTCTTCGTTCGCTCTGTTTGCATTGGAAGCGAAGTTTGCCACGCACGGCGTGCTGGCCATCGGCGGCATCGTCACCATGGCTCTGGGCGGATTGCTGCTGGTCGACGCGCCGATTCCGGAGATGCGGGTCCACCTGCTCACGGCTCTCGCGGTCAGTATTCCCCTGGGCTTCATTACTGTCTTCTTAATGAGCATTGCCGTGAAGGCGAGGCGCAATAAAGTGGTCACGGGCGCGCAGGGACTGGTCGGAGAAATCGGCACGGCGCAGTCGGCACTTTCTCCGCAGGGAAAAGTGTTTGTCCATGGCGAGCTTTGGGACGCGGTCTCCTCGGCGAATCTGGCGGCCGGGGAAACCGTCGTGGTGCGGAGAGTTGATGGACTGCAATTGCTAGTGGATCCGGTTCCATCGGCGCAGCGCGCTCCCGCTGCAACCCTCGTCTAATCACGCCTGACCTGATCAACATCCCGCATCTGGCGAGACAACCCCTGCCAGCGGTGAAATGCCTCACCACCACCGGGAATTGCGATAGAATCCGCAGCAGTATCCTTGACAACGGGGCGGAGGCTCAGATGGAGCTCGGGTTTGGATTTACTACCATTGCAATCATCATCGCGGTTTTATATCTCCTGAGTTCGATCAAGATTCTGGCGGAGTACGAGCGCGGCGTGATCTTTCGCCTCGGGCGTCTGCTTCCAGCGGCCAAGGGGCCTGGCATCATTCTGGTTTTCGCTCCCGTTGACCGAATGGTCCGCGTCTCGCTGCGACAGGAAGCGTTGGAAGTTCCGCCTCAGGACATTATCACTCGCGATAACGTCACGCTGAAAGTTAACGCTGTCATTTTCCTGCGCGTGATCGAGCCGCGGAAGGCTGTGGTTGAGGTTTCCAATTACGTTTACCAGACTTCGCAATTCGCGCAGACTACGTTGCGCTCCGTTCTCGGCGAACAGGAGCTGGACGAACTGCTCTCTCACCGCGAGAAGATCAATCTGCGTCTGCAGAGCATTCTCGACACCCACACCTCTCCCTGGGGTGTAAAAGTCACCAACGTGGAGGTCAAGCAAGTGGATATGCCGGAATCCATGCTGCGCGCCATGGCGAAACAAGCGGAGGCGGAGCGCGAAAAACGTTCGAAGATCATCCACGCGGAAGGCGAGTTCTCCGCCGCGCAGCGCCTGGTGGACGCCGCCCATCTATTGGCCACCGAACCGGTGAGCGTGCAATTGCGTTATTTGCAGACGTTGACTGAAATCGGCGTGGAGAAAAATACTACCGTCATCTTCCCGGTCCCGGTTGATTTTTTCTCGGGTATTCAGAAGCTGCTTGGCAAGCCAGACGCAGAGAGTGCCAGGAGCTGATCTGTTGATATCTGCCGAAATCAAAGCGAGGTTGAAATAGGCGATGGCAGGTTCTCAAGACACGGAAATTACGCTGGGTACAGGGAAGATGCTGGCCTTCTTTTTCGGATTAGTGGCTCTCTGTGCCGTGTTTTTTGGCATGGGATTCTCCCTGGGCAAGAATTCACTAAAGCCGGCAAGCGGCGATCTTTCCCCAGCGCCGAGCCCCGCGGTGAGCGTACGTCCTTCGGCGGTCAAGTCGAGCGCGGCCAACCCGTCTCCGGACGTGGCCTACTTCAAGTCGGTCGGACAGAAGGACAAGGATAGCACCTCCAAATTGGAGACGAACGATGCTGTCGGGAAAGATTCGGACACCGTCAATTCTCCCGACAGCAAGACGGCATCCGATCCCGCGGTCGCTCCTCCATTGAATGGGTATTACGTGCAAGTTGCCGCTGTTAGAAAACAGGAAGACGCCGAAGCGTTGGTGGGCGCCTTGAAGAAGAAGCAGTATGCCGCGTTCGCGAACAATGCGACGCCGGACAAATTGTTCCACATACAGGTTGGTCCCTTCGCCGATATTAAGGACGCGGAGGCGACCCGGGCCAAGCTGGTGGGTGATGGGTATAATCCGATCTTGAAGAAGTAAGAAGTCGGGAAATCAGAAGTAAAAAGCGAGAAGTCAGACGTGAAAAGCCAGTGTAAGCTTGAGTTCTAACTTCCGCATTCTTGCTTCTTACTTCTGACTTTTGTTGACCATGAGCAATCTGCAACCCGAACTAAGTCGTATATTACACGCCGTGGCTGACCCGACCCGGCGGCGAATTCTGCAGGCTCTAAGAGAGCGTGGAGGCTGCTCCCTCGACAAAGATGTGGGGCTGTGCGCTTCCGACATAGAGCACAGGATTCGCCTGTCCCAGCCCACTATTTCTCACCATATGTCCATCCTGAAAAAAGCCGGGCTGGTGAAGGCCAGAAAACTGGGCCAATGGATGTGGTATCGGAGGAATGAAACCACACTCCGTGAATTTGCGCGTACGCTCAAAGATAGTCTGTAACTTTCAGTTCGTGCCAGCGGCTGTCGCCCGCGTCTTCTGCAACAGCCGACGTGCCTGGGAAATGAGGTCGGCGACTTCGAACGGCTTCACCAGATATGGAAGGTTGTTCTTGTGCAGAAACGTACGGGTCTCCGGTTCGGCGACAGTGGAGAAGGTAAACAATAGATGTTTCTCCAGTCCAGGACGCTTTTCAGCGATCCAGCTGTAAACTTCCGGTGCGCTCCAGCCGCCCGGCATCTTGCCATTGATAATGAGGGCATCGAACGTCTCACTGAGTAGCCGCGCCTTCACTTGTTCTCCATTCATTAACGCTACTACTTGAGCGCCGGCCCCCGCCAGTACGTCACGCTCGAACTCCAGCACGGCTTCCTCATCCTCGACTAGCAGGATGCGGCCTTCAATGGCAAAGTCGGCACGCCGTGCCGGTATCGCTTCTGACGGAGATACGCCGCATCCGGCAGAAGGCAGACACACTTCGAGGATCGCCCCTCCCTCTTTGCAGTTGCGAGCGAAAATTTCGCCGCCATGCTCCTTGATTATTCCGTAGCAGATGCTCAGCCCCAGTCCGGTGCCTTTGCCCACGCTCTTGGTGGTGTAAAAGGGGTCAAAAATGCGGTTCGGTTCTTTAATGCCGGGGCCGGAGTCTTCAAATTCCGCGTGCACTTTACTATCCCGCGAGTAAACACGCACTTTCAGCACGCCACCATGACCCACTTCCAGCATGGCGTCCACAGCGTTATTGATGAGATTGAGAAATACCTGCTCCAGCTGGTGTGGGTCGGCGGTTACGGCAGGGACGTCGGTCGCGATCTCTCGTTCCAGCTCTATGTCATTCACCTTCAAGTCATAGTCGCGCAGTGTCAGAGTTTCTTCTAAAACCCTGCAAACATCGACTTCCTGCCGATGCGGTTTGCGCTGGCGGGCGAAAGAGAGCAAATTCTGCACTACCCGATGCGTGCGCTGCGCCTGTTTGAAAAGTTTGCTTACGAAGTCTGCCGCGCGCTCTCCCAGCCCTTCGCTTTCCAGGAGTTGTGCATAGCCCAGGATGGCGGTCAGCGGATTATTGAGTTCATGCGCCACGCCTGCGATCAATTGCCCCACCGCCGACATTTTTTCGCTCTGCAGCAACTGCTCCTGAGTACGGCGCAGATCCTCATAAGCGCGGCAGGTCTCTTCATACAACCGGACTTTCTCGATCGTGGTCGACAACTGTCGACTGATGGCTACCAGCAGATTTTCGTCATTGCTGGTGTATTCGCGGTCCTCACGACTGCTGATGCCCATGATGCCCATGGGCTTGTCCTTGCCCCACAACAGCACCCAGATCCAGGACGTCAGACCGTCGGCGCGAATAAATTGGGCTACCAGTGGAGGAAGATGCGGAAGATATTCGGAGGTGATCACCTCAGTACGCGAACGCGTCACCAGATCGCCAAAATCATCGATCTTGATCTCGGAAAAACGCGCACGATCACTGCTGCGCAACCCCCACCCAGCACGGCGGCGGAACGTGGTTTCGTCAGAGTCCGAAAGATAGATAGATCCCGTCTCTGCGGCTAGTAGCGAGATGACTTGTCGCAACGTGAGGTTCAGAATCTCGTCCAAATCGAACGACTGGGTCGCGATTACGGCCATGGCGTTCAGCGCGTTCAGCTCGCGATTGCGGCGGCGAATCTCGTCTTCGGCCCGTTTCTTCTCGGTCATGTCCAGCAGGAAACCCTGGTAGCGTTCGATCTTGCCGGCGCTATCGCGAGTGGCGAAGCTGCTCTCCACGGCGGTCAGAAACGTGCCGTCTTTTTTCCGCATGGTAACTTCAAAGTTGCGGACGTAGTTGTGGTGTTCCACTTCGCGCCGAAATGCATCACGCTGCTCTACCGAAGCATAGAGCTCGGTATCGATGTTGAGGGCCATCAATTCTTCATGGGTATAACCCAGCATCCGAATGAAGGCGTCGTTACAATCCAACAGTTTGCCCTCCGGCGTGGCCACGAAGACTCCCTCCTGCACTTGTTCAAAAAGAAGGCGGTATTTCTCCTCAGCCATTCGCCGGTCGGTAGTGTCGCGGATTACATGGATGGTCCCCTTCTGCTTGCCTCCCTGATCCGTATACGAGGACGTGGAAATCATTGAATAACCACCGAAGCAGGGATCATCACCCTCGTAGAAGCCTTCCTCTGCGCCGTGGCAATAGGGACATCCCTTCCACTCGCTACGCACACGGGGCAGCACCTGTTCGCAAAGCTGGCCTACGACATCTGCAGGCGCCTGGCCCAGACGTTGGAGTAAAGCATGGTTCGCTTTCATCACCCGGAATTCGGAGTCATGCAGCAAGACGAAGTCATGAATGGAATCAAAGGTATTGGTCCACTGCCGATGGGAGCGCAGAATCTGCTCCACCAGCCGCAGGTTCTCAAACGCAAGCCCAAGTTGGTGGGCACTGGTGGTGAGAAATTCCATGTCATCCGGGGTATAGGAAAGCCGATGGCGGCTACCCAACGAAAGCGTTCCGATCACTGATTTTTTGCCAAGCACTGGAACTACAACTACGTGGTGAAAACGCTCTTTTTTGAGGCACGGCCGGATGGTTTCGCTCGCGGCGCTGGTTTTGACTATAGTTGGTGTCCCTTCTTTCAGGGTCTGCCCGAGAGTCTCATCCCGCGGGACCGAACTGCGATCGCGCAGGAAGTCCTGGGAAAGCCCGATCTGCTGCGCGATGACCATCCGTTCGCCCTCAAGCAGACGAAACCAGGCTGCCTTGGCGCACATTAGGCCTTTAAGTTCTTCCAGGGCAGTAACCATCATCGGCCCATGTTGCTGCGCGCGAGTAATGCTGGTTGTCAGCGCATTGATTACCCCCAGTCGGCGGGTGCGCATCTTGTAATCGTCGAACACGACCAGCAACATGCTCAGGCCCAGGAAAAGATTCGTCATCAGGGCAGAACCAGGCGGTAAGTGAACGCTCACAGGGTCCCACCGGATATGCAGGAGCAGGAGGCTGAGGCTCAATAGCCAGGGGCCAATCTCCCATCTTGCCCAGCGAAAGCGAATCAACTGGAAGGCCGCACTGAGTGCAATCAGGCGGTAGGCAACTTCCAAAGCCGCCCGCAACGTGATGGAATCGGGCCACACCAGGGCGCGGGCCACAGCAAAGCCAATCAGACTGAATGAAATCAGCAGCAAGGGCAACAGCAGCTTGCGAGCATGGGTATAGACGAACACCGCAGCAGCGAACAAACATACCGCCAGAATGAACTCGGCGTGCGAAATCGCCGTCAGATAGCGCGGCAGAGTGTTGGCGCTTTCCCCGCGCAGGGTCCAGCGGGAAACGAAGCAGGCCAGCCAGCCCAGGATCCACAGCAGAAGGTAGCGCTCACGAAACGTTCGAAATACGAGCAAGCTGGCCGCCAGCATGATCAAGGCAGCTGACTCCTGTGCCATCAACCGGGGGACAGTGATGTCCCCGACCGCGTACCACGCGTACGGAATCGAAATATTCATGGCAACCAGGGCCAAGCGCTCGTTTCCTTTAATAGCACGCCTGGCCCTGTTACCAATGGGCTTTCCCACCCCATATGGTTACTTTGGGAATCTCTGAACTGCGATAGAATTGGCCGTAGACTCAACTATCCCATGCCAGCCGACCGCATCCTGGTTGTCGATGACGAAGAGACCATTCGCGAGATTGTGTCCTCCATGCTGACCATCGCCAACTACAAGTGCCGCCAGGCGGCGTCTGGCCTGGAGGCGCTGGCTTTGCTCGAGTCGGGCGAGGAATTTGAGCTCATGCTGTCCGACTTGATGATGGCCGATCTGGACGGAATTGCCCTCCTGGAACGTACTAAAGAAAAATTTCCGGACATGCCTGTGGTCATGGTGACCGCGGTTCACGACATATCAGTTGCTTTGGATGCCTTGCGCAACGGCGCTTATGATTACCTGTTGAAGCCGTTCGAGCGCGAGCAACTCCTGGCGACGGTGCGGCGAGCGCTCGAGAACCGCCGCCTCAAGCTGGAGAATCGCGCTTATCAGACTAATCTCGAATCGTTGGTCGACGCCCGCACCCAGCAGTTAAAGCAGACCATGCTCGATCTGGAGCGTTCCTACGGCATGACACTGGAAGCTTTGGGCGGCGCCCTCGACCTTAAAGATGCGGAGACGGAAGGCCATTCGCGGCGAGTTACAGCATTCACCATGGCCATCGCGCGCAAGTTGGGGCTGCCGAACGATCAGGTTAAGATCATCGCCCATGGCGCATTTCTCCACGACATTGGGAAGATGGCGATACCCGACGCGATCCTCCGCAAGCCAGGCGCCTTGACGCCGGATGAGGTCACCATCATGCGGGAGCACTGCTACAACGGCTATCAGATCCTTAAAAAAATTCCGTTTCTGAGCGACGCTGCTGAGATCGTATATTCTCATCAGGAGTACTTCGACGGAAGCGGCTATCCCCGCAGATTGAAGGGCGATCAAATCCCGCTTGGAGCGCGCATTTTCGCTGTTGCTGACACACTGGATGCCATCATTTCCGACCGACCCTATCGCGCCGCGCGGTCTATAGCCGCGGCACGGGACGAAATCAACCGTTGCAAAGGTTCTCAGTTTGATCCCGAGGTGGTCAGAACCTTTCTGTCAATGCCAGAGAGCATCTGGGAGGACCTGCGCAAAGAGATCGATGGTAAACAGATCGAAGTCCAGAATCCTCGCTTTGCCTTGTCCACCGCCGCCAAGAGCTCATCCTAAGCTGGCTTAGTCTCCAGATTGCAGTTGTAGACGATTTGCCGAGCAGCACCTGCAAGTGCATCCCGCCGTTGCGTTCTTTGTTATAGCGCAGACTCAGGCGTATAAATTCTTCTTAATTCTATTTCGGAGAGCGACACATGAAAATGAGCCTCGGAATGCTCACGGTGATTCTGCTGACGGGAACATTGGCTGTTGCACAGGATCGGCCCACAATCACCGCGCAGCCAAACTCTGTTTTTGTAGGCGCCGACGGCAGGTTCGAAGCAAATCCTGATACAGCGCTGGTGCAATTCAATATCTCAGCACAGGAAGATAGTTCCCGCGCGGCCTATGACCGTGCCTCGAAATCGGCCGAGCAGATTCGGCAGATTCTGCGTTCCAATGGCATTGAGCCCAAGAGCGCTGAGATTGGCTTTTTCTCCATTCAGCCAGTTTACGACTACAAAAATCCGAAGCGTAAGCTAGTTGGATATCGGGTGAATGCCAACGTCTCTCTCAAGCTGAAGGATTTTTCAAAGATTGCACCCATCGTACAGCAACTGGCTGATACCGACGTCACCGAGAACCAGTCAATTAACTACACGTTGGAAGACATGGACGCAGCCAAGACTCGCGCGGTAGAGGATGCGTACCGGCGGGCTCACGAATCGGCGAATGCCGTGGCTCGCGCTGGCGGACGCACACTGGGAGACTTGTCCTATGCCTCAGTGGATACCTTCGAAAACATGCGCGTCATTTCGCCTATGGCTCCTCGTGCCATGGCAATGAAAATGGAAGCTGGCACGCCGGCGCCGACTGAGGAATTCAGCCCGCAGACCATTGTGGTCACCGCGCACGTGAATGCGATGTTTTCCTTGAGGTAGCCTGCCGTGGGCGAGTCTGCTTACCTTACCGGCGCCGGAATGCGACCGGCGTCCAGCGGGACCTCGCGCTGGATCACCATCTCCAATGTCGTACCTGCGTCCAGCTTTACGTCGTTGCCCCGCGACAGCATGGCGATGGCACTGCCAACGGCGCCTCCAACCCCTGCGCCAATCAATCCACCCTTTGCCCCGTTGCTGAGGCCTCCAATCACGGCACCAGTTCCCGCCGCCGTGGCCACGGTCCCAACTTTCTCTCCGGTTTGGCTATCCTGGCGAATGGTCCCTTCGTTGTCTTTCATCGAGGTCTTCTCAGCGCCGGGAACATTTTCAACCGAGCCCGGCAGCACTACGGTGTAACCGCTGGGATAGATTAGGGTGGTGAAATGCATAAGCACTTCGGCCCGTCCTTTCACGCGCCCTGCACGCTGGACGTGGCTGATTTTCCCCTGGACGTAAGTGCCGGCCGGAATGAGAACACGATCATTGAACACCACGGGAAAGGTAGTCTCGGCATAAACAGACTCTCCTTCCCGGGTACTCTTGGTCGAAACGGCATGCTTCAACGCGATCGGAACTTTGGTTCCGGCAGGAATGATCAGTTGGTTCGGGGCGGTTGAGGTCGAAGTTTTGGCCGGAGGATCCGCCTTCGCGATCGAGCCCGTTTGAGCCGCCGTCAAACTCCCAAGGAGAAACACAGCTATCATTATGCGCATTGGAGTCCTCCGAACCAGCTCAAGCGATGAGAATCGGACGCCCCAGTATAAGGGCACTGCAGGTCTATTGCCGAGTAGGATGCAGGCTGGAAGCGAAAAGGTTATATCGGGGCTAGCCGCCAGCCCGCTTTACCTGATTTTCCCGGACGTTGCCCATGAACTGGGACTGCAGCTTCTGGGCGCACAGCTCGCCACAAACATGCAGCGTGCCCTCCTTTTGCGCGATCTCCTGGTCCCAGGCGCATAGATAAAGCACCGGCTGATTGAATTCACCGAACGAAGTCCACATCAGCCACCAACGGTCGGACGCGCCCTTAAGCAGGCCACAGTTTGGGCCGGCACAGCGGTAGAAAGGATTGGGCGCGGGCGTATTTGGGCGACCAGCTTTCATCCGGAACTCCCCAAAAAAAACTTCTACATTCTAACGAAAGGCGAGAACCCGCGCCGTTACTTGTAAATCAGATACTTCTTGCGAAGCTGCTGGAACTTCTCCAGGGGCTCGCGCCAGTCGTCGGCGATGCGGCGGGGATCTTGACCCTCAGCGATGGCGGAGTATACCGATTGATTCAACAGCAGTTCATTCATACGCTCCAGTTGAAACTGGTCGGGATAAAGCTTGTGCAAAGCGGATGCGAGCTCGATACCCAGCTCAGGCGCGTCAAAGGCATTGCGTTCGGTCACGATGAGATTGATGCCCTCGCACTTCTGGCCCGCATAGTTACTGGCGTTCGCCGTGAAGCTTACCGGCACAAAACGAATGCCAGAGATATTTCTGGCATTCAAGTATTGCGCCAGTTCGCGTCCCGTGATCCAGGGAGCGCCGAGAAGTTCGAACGGTGTATCCGTGCCCCTTCCCACCGAAACGTTGGTTCCTTCAACCAAACCGACGCCGGGATAGAGAGTGGCCTCCGTGAGGCTGCGCAGATTTGGTGACGGGTTGACCCATCCCAATCCAGTGGAGTCATACCAGTCGCCGCGCATCCATCCCGCCATGGGGACCACGGTTAGCTTAGCATTGAGATTGCGCTCTTCATTAAACATCTTAGCCAGCTCACCCATGGTCATCCCATGACGGACCAGCAGGGGAAAATAGTTCGTGAAACTCTCGCGCCCAGCCTCTGAGATTGGGCCTTGCACAAAGGATCCGGTAATCGGGTTGGGGCGATCGAGGACGACGATTTCAATTCCTGTCTTGGCCGCGCCTTCCAGGAAGTATCCCAGCGTGGTCTCGTAAGTGTAAAAGCGGGCGCCCGCGTTCTGGATATCCACCACTACGGCGTCAAGATTTTTCAGCACATCAAGCGACGGATGCCTGGCAGCGTCCTTTGCGCCATACACGCTGTAGACCGCAACACCAGTGGCTGCGTCACGCGAGTTCCCAACGTCAGTTGTGTCCAGAGTACCAGTTACTCCGTGCTCCGGGCTGAAGATGGCTTCCAAGGAGACGCCCGGCGCTTGGGCGAGCACATCAATGGTCCTGCGTCCTTGCGCGTCAACTCCAGTTTGATTGGTCAGCACACCAATTCTTTTCTTGCCAGTAGTCGCGCCGATCGGATCGAAGTTTTGGCTCTCCAAGACATCAATGCCGGACAGAACCATTCCGTTGCGCACGGCCACGCGACGGGCTGCGGTCTGGGCTTCGTTGTATCCAGTGATACTCTTCCAGCGCAGCTCCTCCTTTGCGCTCACTTTTAATGGAATCGCCGCAGCGACTGCCGTGGCCACCTTCGAGCGCAAAGCAATCGCGCTTCCCTTCCCTCGGGGATGCACCGCATTGGTCAGCAAGATAATGTAGGTCTGGGTTGTAGGATCGATCCATAGCGAAGTTCCGGTGAAACCAGTGTGTCCGAATGATCCGACCGGTAGGAGTTCGCCGCGATTGCTGGAATAGGGTGAGTCGATATCCCAGCCAAGGCCGCGAAGTTCTTGCGCGGTTGGCGGTTGTTGCGGCGTCGTCATCTTCTCGACCAGTAACTCAGGCAAGACCGCGGTGCCATTCAGCAGAGCCTGGGCAAACTTTGATAGATCATCCGCAGTCGAGAAAACGCCGGCATGCCCGGCAACGCCGCCCATGCGCCGCACAGTCGGATCGTGCACGACTCCCCGCAACATCTTGCCTTCTTGGTCGTATTCGGTGGGAGCAATTCTAGGCCGCCAGGTAGCGGGCGGAAGAAAGCGGGTGTGTGTCATCCGCAAGGGGCCAAAAATTTTCTGCGCGCAATACGCATCGAGCGAGGTGCCGGCAACCCGCTCGACCAGCGCGCCCAGCGTGATGAAGTTGGTATCGCTGTACAGAAATCGCGAGCCCGGAGGAAACACCGGTTTTTCGTCATAAGCCATGTGGAGAGCGACATCGCGCCCCTCCCACGGCTGGGTCAAGTCCAAGTCTTCTCTCAAGCCGGAGTAGTGTGTGAGCAGATCCCGCACTGTGACCTCCTCCTTGCCATTCTGCGCGAACTCGGGGATGTATTTCGCCACTGGATCATTCAACCGGACTTTGCCCCGCTGCACTAACTGCATCACGGCGGTGGTTGTGGCCACGACTTTGGTTAAGGAAGCGATATCAAAGATGGTATCCACCGTCATAGGCTCGCGGCGTGGCTCGAGCGACCGGTTGCCGAAAGCCTTGCGGTACATCACCTGGCCATCGTGCCAGACCAGCAACACCGCGCCCGGAATCTGACCCGCGCGGATAGCTTCGTGCACAATCGGGTCGAGAACGTCCAGACGGTTCACTGCGTGGGCGGGCTTCGTCGCGGCGGCGGCCGGAGACGGCGTTGCCAAGAAGCCGGCTAAAAGCAACGCCCACAAGCCGTAAAAAGAAAAGACGTGGCAAGAAAAGCGATTGAAGCGCGAACTTGTTCTGGCTGTGCGGATATTTTGACTCTACACAACAGCAGACCGATTACTCAAGAAACTGAAGTGAGGGGTACCATTGGCGCTACAGGCAGAGCCCGCATAGTGTAATCCACAACGGACTGGATCTTCACCTTGTGAAAAGACAGGACGCCTCGGACCCGAGAGCACCAGCCCGATTCCCCTTCAAGTATGATCTTAAGAGGCGACCTTTACGCCCCTCTAGAACTTTGCTATAACCCCAACATCGAGCAGCGTACAACTTTGTCAGAAAGTTCGTCCCCGCTGAATACCGGTACCGGATCTGCGGCGCACTTCCCTGCTCGTGCCTACGAGCAACAGGATGCTGTTTTTGACCGCGCTTTCGAGGTGCTGAGGCAAGGCATCGCCGAGCGTGCTTTCCCGGCGGCATCCGTTGCGGTCACGAGTGGCGGAAAACTAGTCGCCCTAAAAGCTTTTGGCCATTTCACTTACGATCCCGATTCGCCCGAGGTAACGGCCGCCACAATATTTGATCTCGCTTCCGTTTCGAAAGTCATAGCCACGACCAACATGGCCATGGTCCTCTACGAGCGCGGGCTGTTGGATTTGGAGACGCCTGTGGCCGCCATCGTGCCTGACTTCGCGGCCCAAGAAGACTCCCCACGCCGCCGCCAAGTAACGCTTCGCATGCTGCTGGCGCACTCCTCAGGGCTGCCGGCCTACGAGAAACTGTTCTTGCGGGCCAGAACACACGATGAACTTCTGGCTGCGGCATTCGCGACTCCTCTGGTAGCCGACCCCGGCGCTAAGTCCGCATACAGCGACATCGGCTTCATCATTCTCGGCATCGCGCTGGAGCGAATTGCCGACGAAGCGCTTGACCAATTCTGCCAACACCAGGTCTTCGGCCCGCTAGGCATGTCGCACACTGCTTTCAATCCGCCGCCCTCATGGCGTTCTTCTATTCCTCCGACGGTGGATGATCGTTCATTCCGCAACCGCATCATCCAGGGAGAAGTCCAGGACGAAAATGCCAGCGTGCTGCATGGCGTCGCGGGACACGCAGGCGTGTTTGCGACAGCTGAAGACCTGGCCATCTTCGCCAATGCCATGCTGATCGGTGGACGACCCATCCTTCGCCCAGAGACACTGACCGTCTTCACCCAGCGGCAAACAGCGCCAGCGGGCCCTTCCCAGGCGTTAGGCTGGGATACGCCGTCTGCGCCGTCACAATCTGGGAAGTATTTCTCCGCAGACTCCTTTGGGCATCTTGGATACACGGGAACTTCGTTGTGGATCGACCCTGTACGGCAGCTTTCGATCAGCCTGCTCACCAATCGAACCTGGCCCGATTGCAGCAATCAAGCCATCAAGGAAGTGCGACCGCGGTTCCACGACGCCGTGATCGAAGCCCTGGAGGCCAATCGTTGACAGGCCAACCGGTAAAACGCGAAGCACACCGGACGCACGCGGAATTGGGCAAGCTCACGACGGAGCAGGTCAACCAGGACGCGGCAGGGCTGGACTTAAAGTCGTCGCTCGAAGTCGCGCGTCTCATGAATTCCGAAGACGCCAAGGTAGCCACCGTGGTCAAGCGGGCTCTGCCACAAATCGCCCGCGCCATTAATCTCATTGCAAGCTGCCTTAAGCGAGGCGGCAGGCTGATCTATGTGGGCGCAGGAACCAGCGGCCGCATCGCGGCCCTCGATGCGGCCGAATGTCCGCCAACCTTCAACATCGATCCCAGAACCGTGCAGTTTGTCATGGCCGGCGGCCTCAAAGCTCTGAGCGCGGCATCTGAAGCCAGCGAAGATTCGCACGAACTGGGGGAGAATGAAATCGCAAAGAAGAAACCAGGAAAGAATGATGTGGTCGTGGGCATTGCCGCCAGCGGACGCACTCCATTCACGCTGGCCGCGATTCAGCGCGCCCGGCGCCACGGGGCCAAGACGATTGCGGTCACATGCAATCCCAATTCTCCCCTGGAAAGGGCTGCTGACTTTGCCATCGTGACGGAAGTCGGCCCCGAGGTTATCTCCGGATCCACTCGCATGAAAGCCGGCACCGCACAGAAGATGGTTCTCAACATGC
This sequence comes from uncultured Acidobacteriota bacterium, assembly GCA_963696025.1. Lineage (GTDB taxonomy): Bacteria > Acidobacteriota > Terriglobia > Terriglobales > Acidobacteriaceae > JABCYV01. The sequence goes on along the minus strand of CAVOII010000004.1, from coordinate 199,102 downwards.
TCTCGAGCGGCGCCATGACTAGGTTAGGCTATGTTTACGGCAACCTGATGATCAACTTGCATGTGAAGAACGAAAAGCTTTTCGAACGCGGTGTTAGCATCCTGCAGCGGGTTGCCAGTGTCGGACGCGAAGAGGCGATGAGAACTCTGAAGTCCGCGGCAAACGATGTTCCCGTTGCTGTGGTGATGCTGCAGGCACGAGTTGGGCGGAAAGAAGGTCGAAGGGCGTTACATATGGCACAGGGACATGTTCGCCGGGCAATCGCAGCGGCCCGCAGCCTGTAGGCCGGCGTCGCAACGGCAGCTAACAAATCTGTAGGCCGGTGTCTCGCCGGCTACTGTTAAGATTGGCGAGTCTTTCCATCGTTTACGAGAAAACCGGTTGCTATGGATAAGTTGGTAATTCGCGGCGGAAATCCGCTACTCGGAACAATTCGCGTCAGCGGAGCCAAGAATGCCGCGCTTCCCTGCATGGCTGCCGCCTTGCTTACAGAAGAGCCGGTCATCCTGGAAAACATTCCCCAGGTGCGCGACATTGAGACCACGCGCAAGCTGCTGGCCGCGATGGGCGCGGAAGTCGAACTTGGCTACGGACGGGCGCAGCATCGCACAACTCTGTGCTGCAGGAATCTCACGGCACCTGAAGCTTCGTACGAATTAGTAAAGACCATGCGGGCCTCAACATTGGTGCTGGGGCCGCTGCTGGCGCGCTGTGGGCGGGCTCGCGTGTCTTTGCCCGGAGGTTGTGCTATCGGAGCACGACCGATTGATCTGCATATCAGGGGCCTGGAGCGGCTCGGCGCAAAGATCACGCAGGATCACGGATACGTCGAAGCCAGCGCGGACCGCTTGCGTGGAGCCGAAATCGTTTTCGATAGGATCACCGTGACTGGAACCGAGGATCTGCTTATGGCGGCCACGCTCGCCGAAGGCGAAACCATTCTGCAAAACTGCGCCCGCGAGCCCGAGGTCGCCGACCTCGCCGATTTACTGAATAAGATGGGTGCGCGAATTGAAGGCGCTGGAACTTCGACCGTTCGCATCAAGGGCGTGAGCAAGCTACATGGGGCGAAACATCGCATCATTCCGGATCGGATCGAGGCCGGGACGTTCATCGTCGCTGGTGCGCTCACCGCTGGAGATTTGAATGTCGCGAGCTGTGATCCGCTTCACTTGGGAGCGCTGCTGCAGAAACTGGATGAGGTTGGCGTAAGAACAGCTCACACCGCGGATTCGGTCCGGGTGAGAGGCGACGCTCCCTTCGAAGCCGCCGACGTTGCCACCGAGGAGTATCCGGGATTCCCGACTGACATGCAGGCGCAATACATGGTGCTGGCCACGCAAGCCGGCGGAAGCTCAGTCATCACCGAGAACATCTTTGACAACCGCTTCATGCACGCGCAGGAACTGGTGCGCATGGGTGCGAATATCAAGATCGAAGGCAGTCGTGCGATAATCCGCGGCAAGACTCCGTTGAGCGCAGCAGCAGTCCTTGCCTCTGATCTCCGCGCCTCGGCATCTTTGGTGCTGGCGGCCCTGGTGGCGGAAGGTGAATCCATCATTGACCGCGTGTATCACATCGACCGCGGCTACGAGAACATCGAGGAAAAACTGCGCGGGGTAGGCGCGCAGATCAGGCGCATCGGAGAGATTCTGCCGAAGCGTGCAGCAGTGCCGGCAGTGAGGGCGTGATGCCGAAGTCGCCCTGCGTCACTTTAGCGGACCTGCAAACTATTCAACATCCTCTCAAAAACCGGCCCTAGGACTTGGAAGTCGGGTTCAGGCGCGACAAAGACCAGATACAGCACCACTCCTGACTTTGCCGGTAGCGCCACCAGCCTGACTCGCTCGCGGAGCGCCTTGCCATTCTCGCGAACGGCGGAGGTTCCGAACCAATCGAGTTTCCGCGCTGACCGGCCATCTAACGTGAATGCCTGGGGGCTATTGGCCACCTTTAGATCAGGGTTGGTAGACTCGATGTCTGCGATCAATTCCCGCACTGCATCGTCGAGCTCTTTACCTTTGGTTTTCGGCTGAAAGCCGCTGATCATCGCCCCGTAAGCCAGCGTTCCCCCGGAAGCACCCCCGTCGGGATAGATCTTCATGCCAGAGTCAGCATCGCCGCTGATCTGCCAATTCGCCGGATAGCTGATGGCAAACGCGGCATGCTGCAAGATCTTAAAATTGTTACTGGCAAGGCTGGCAGCGGCGAGACGCCGTATATCTGTTGGTTTCTCGACTGCTGGAGATGCCTCCGCGCCGAGATCTGACAACGACTTCTTGGCTGCAAGAAATTCGGGGTTGTCTGTCTTCTGAAAATTTTTAGCCGGAAAACGAGAGAGGATTCGTGAGATTTCCTTCGCTCGGTTGCCTGGGTCAGGATGCGAAGCCAGAAACTGCGGTCCACTCTTTCCACCTTGTTGCTCTGCTAATTTGGCAAAGAAACTGACGATGGCTTGCGGGTCGAAGCCGGCGTCATAAATAATCTGCGCGCCCACCATGTCAGCCTCGGTTTCGGCATCGCGCGAATATTTCATGAAGACGCTGCCGGCAGTCAGCGACATTCCCATTTGCCCCAAGGCGCCGGCCCAGCCGCCCACTCCAGCTCCGAGGACGCCACCCAGAATGGCAAGGGGAAGTTGCGCCTTCATCTGCTTCGTGGCCTGACGAGTGGAATGCCGCATCACCACGTGCGAAATCTCGTGGCCCATCACACCGGCCAGTTCCGATTCCGTGGCGGCTTCGATCAGTCCGGTGTGCACATAGATCGGGCCGCCGGGCATGGCGAAGGCATTGATCGATTTCTCACGAACCACTTTGAAGCTGTAAGGAAACTTATAACCTGGCGCCTTGTCAGCGAGTCGCTGACCCAGCGTGGCAATGTACTTCGACATCGGATGGGACGCTGGCAGCAGCGTCAGCTTGCGCTCCACTTCAGCCATTCCCTCGCGTCCGATCTGCACTTCCTGCTCGATGGTGTACTTGTTACCGGACATCGGGTTGCCCGTGACCCGGCCTTTCTTCGGATCTACGTTCTGCGCTTGCGCGACCAACGACAGAGCAACCAATACATTGCACAGGCGAGAGAGGCTCCGGGAGAGGGTAGAATTGATTTCATAAGTGGCGTCGTAAAAGGGCATGACTTCAGTCGTGTCACTCGGGACCCGCAAGCACTGGGCTTTAGCCCCTGAGGGTTCGTCTTCGGCTCCGAAAAAACCGCTTACGAGACCAGATTCGGAGATTATACTTTTGCGGAATAAGCGCCAGCTGCGAAAAAGAACAAGGCCGCGATGTTCATCGCGGCCTTTCACTGATCTGGGCTATTCCTTGACGGGCCTAGTGACGCGGCCCGCCGTGACCACCGCCGTAGCCACCGCGGCCGCCACCTCCTGGTCCGCGACCACGGCCACGGCCTCGTCCGCCTCCTCCGCCTGGACGGCCACCGCGACCACCCCGATCTGGACGATCTCCAGGGCCGCGGTCAATGGCTCCTGCTCCAGCTACGGAGGCATCACGATTGAAGTTGGGCTCGGGCTCGTCGGAATAATCCCCACCGCCTTCGATAGTAAGAGCAGGCGCGGGAGCCGGTTCGCCGTGTGCCTCGCCACCATTATCTGCCGCGACCACGTCGCCTCCGCCCATCTTGGCGCGCTGTTCTTTAAGAATTGCCTTTCGCGAAAGCCGGATGCGATTGCCTTCGACCGCAAGCACCTTTACCAGCACCTGGTCGCCTTCTTTAAGTTCGTCGCGGACGTCTTTGATGCGATGCTCGGCAACTTCGCTGATGTGCAACAAGCCGTCCGTGCCTGGGATGATCTCGACGAATGCGCCGAAATCAGCCAGACGAGTCACTTTGCCGAGATACGTCTTACCCACTTCCGCGGTTGCAGTCAAGTCGCGGATGATCTGCAGCGCTTTATTGGCGGAAACTTCATCGTTCGAAGCCACGTTGACCTTGCCCGTGTCCTCCACATCAATCTTCACCCCGGTTTGCTCGATGATGCTGCGGATCATCTTGCCGCCTGGTCCGATCACGTCGCGAATCTTATCGACTGGAATCTGCAGGGTGTAGATACGGGGAGCGTAAGTCGAAACTTTCTCCCGAGGAATGGACAATCCTTCACTCATCTTGTCGAGAATATGCAACCGCCCGCGCTGCGCCTGAGCCAGGGCTTCACGCATGATTTGCGCGGTGATACCGCCGACCTTGATATCCATCTGCAAGGCGGTAATACCGTCTCTGGTACCGGCGACTTTGAAGTCCATATCGCCGTAGTGGTCTTCGGCACCGGCAATGTCGGTCAGGATGGCATACTGATCGCCTTCCTTCACTAAGCCCATGGCTACGCCAGCAACCGGTGACTTGAGCGGAACACCGGCATCCATTAGCGACAACGAAGCTCCGCAGACGGTTGCCATCGACGAGGAGCCATTAGACTCCAGAATGTCCGATACCACGCGCATCGCGTAGGGCCATTTATCTTCTGCGGGGAGTACGAAGGAAACAGCGCGCTCCGCCAAGGCACCGTGACCGATTTCACGGCGTCCTGCGCCTCGCAGAAATTGAACTTCGCCAACCGAGAATGGCGGAAAGTTGTAGTGGAGCATAAAGCGTTTTTTGGCTTCGCCTTCGAAAACTTCAAGGCGCTGCATGTCGTCGCTGGTGCCTAAGGTGGTGGTCACCAGCGCCTGGGTTTCGCCCCGGGTAAAGATTGCGGAGCCGTGAGTCCGCGGCAATACGCCGACTTCGACCCAAATGTCTCGGACCTGGTCAAAGGCGCGGCCGTCTGGACGTCGCTTCTGATTGATTACGGCTTCGCGAAAAGTGCGCTCCCGCAGGACCTCAAAGTAGGTTTTCAGCTTTTGCTGTGCCGCTTCGTCCTCCGCCGGGATCGCCGCCAGCAGTTCTTTCTTGAGTTCCCTGACGAGGTTGTAGCTCTCAGCCTTAGGGTGTTTCTGTGTATCGAGACGCTCAGCGAGCTGGTCGCCAATTTTTGCTCTCAGGCTATTGAAATAGGCTTCGTCAAATTCGGTTGGAGTTACGGGGCGCTTCGGTTTTCCAGCTCTTTCCTTTAGCTGATTGATGGTGGCGCAGATCTTCTTGATCTCTGCGTGGCCAAATTCAATGGCATCGACCACCGTCTCTTCCTTTACCTCTTTGGCACCGGATTCCACCATCACGATGCCAGATGCCGTGCCTACAACGACGATATTGAGTAGACTGTCCCGCATTTCGCTGTATGTAGGATTGACGACAAGAGCGCCGTTTACCAAACCGACACGCACTGCGCCAATGGGGCCGTTGAACGGGATATCAGAAATCGTAAGAGCGCAGGAAGCCCCGTTGATCGCGGCTACGTCGGGATCGTTTTCCGTGTCCGCCGAGAGAACGAAGGCGATCACCTGGGTCTCGCAGCGAAAGCCCTCCGGAAATAACGGCCGGATCGGGCGATCAATCATTCGGCTGGTTAGAATTTCGCGCTCACTGGGGCGGCCTTCGCGCTTGATAAAGCCGCCAGGAATGCGGCCTCCAGCATAGGTATATTCACGGTAATCAACGGTGAGCGGAAAGAAGTCGATTCCTTCTCGTGGGTCCGGGTTAGCTACGCCGGTGGCCAACACAACGTTGTCACCCATGCGCACCACCACCGAGCCGTGCGCTTGTTTAGCTAGTTTTCCGGTTTCGAATGAGAGGCGTTTACCGCCGGCAAGTTCAACCGAAACTTCTTGTTTCATGATTCATTCCTTCTGGACAGGAGCACGCGCGTTGGCGTACGGGAGACAGCACAAGGGATTGGACGAAGCCAGTTGCGATGATGAAGACAGCCGCAAGCGCACTTATCTTGGCCTCCTCATCGAGTGACTGCCGTCACCGGGACGGTAGAGTCATTCCGAATGCCTTCCGGTAAATACCCGAACAGCACAAAGCGCGTGATCCGCCAATTACTTGCGGAGACCGAGCTTGTGCACGACGGTCTTGTAACGATCGGAATCGTAAGTCTTAAGGTAGTCGAGCAAGCGACGCCGCTTGCTGACCAGCATGAGAAGACCGCGGCGTGAACCGTGATCTTTCTGGTGCGCCTTGAAGTGTTCCGTCAACTGACCAATGCGCTCGCTTAACAGCGCGATTTGGACTTCAGGACTACCCGTATCGGTGGCATGCGTACCGTACTGGTCAATGAGGGACTTTTTTTGCTCTCTGGCTAGCACTAACCTGGTGCACTCCTGTCTAATTTTTCAATTTTCTTTGTAACGTATTCGAGGGTAACACGTTGAACTCCAAGGTGTAAAGGCTGCCCCATCGATCGCATACCAAAGCCAAGTCTGGAAACCGCATCAGATATGGGTATAGTTATGCTAGGAACCATGGTCCAGTGCGGACAATGCGGTCACGAGAACAACGCTGAGTATCGCTTTTGCGGGATGTGTGGAGCGCGGCTGCCAGCAGTGCCACGACAAGCGCCGCCGCCGGATCACCCTTCGCCCGTAGTTAGCGGTCCTTCGTTTCTGGGCTTGGCAGACGAGCCAGCGCGCAACAATGTTGAATACCTGTTGGAAGACGACGCTCCCTCGGGGCACGGACGGCTCTTTGCGATTCTGCTGCTGCTGGCTCTGACTGCGGCTTTTCTGGGCTGGCGCTGGCGCCGGGATGGATATCCCTGGGGCCGGTCTCGCTCCCAGGCTGCAGTCAACAGCGCACCAGTCACGGCACCTGCGGCCACGGACAATTCAACTTCGCCTGCTCCGGCCGGGGCATCTACGACAGCGGATAGCTCGACTCCGTCTGCGCCACCTGTGGCAGCCGGAGCAGACCATTCCGAGCCCACCTCAGCTCCAGCCGCACCGGAGAAAATCGACGCAGGGCCAACGCAACCCGCACAGCCTGCCAATGCCAGCAAGCCGGACACACTTCCAGCCCAAGGCGCAGAGACTAAAGAACCGGAAACCTTAAGTCCCAAGACAAAGGCTACCGAAGCTGAGTCAGCCAAGCAGAATCCGCAGCCGGATAGTGATTCTGATTCCGACGAATCTGCCGGAAAGCAACCCGAAGCCACCGCCCAGCCTGCCCCGGCGAAAAAGGCGGCGATGCGGTCGTCCAAACTCGCTGACGAGTCAACCGATGCTTCCGCCACAGCTGACGACGCACTGGTTGCTGAGGGAGAAAAATACCTCTATGGAAACGGCGTGCCGCAGAGCTGCGCACGGGCACAAAAGAATCTATTCGCTGCGGCGCAACGGTCAAATCCCAAGGCCCAAAGCGTGCTCGGCGCGATGTACGCGACCGGTCATTGTGTGAACCGTGATCTCCCAGCCGCATATCGCTGGTTTGCCAAAGCATTGCACCAGGAACCGGGAAACACACGCGTTGCACAGGACTTGGAGGTTCTTTGGAAGCAGATGACACCGGCGGAAAGACAGGCTGCCTCCCGCAGTGAGTAGTCACACAATTAGCTTGCCCAGCCTCCTCTCCCGTGCCGGTTGTTAAGACCTGATACCTGACACCCGAATTAATCCTAAGCTTGTAGAACGCACGAGAATGCTGTTATGTTTTCGCGGCGGCGGTGCCCTGATTGGGTTAGGCGTAACAGCGGATGGCACGAGGGTGGTGGTTCGTGAGCAATCCGCGGCCGGGGCCGTGACCGTACCTTAGAAAGAAAGAGATATACGTTTGTCCAGCGCTGAGTCAAAAGCAGGCGCAGCCGACATTTCGCTGGTGTCGGCTATCCGCTCAGGCGACGAGAACGCGATGGCGAAGTTGTACGACCGGTACTCTTCCATCGTGTACTCGGTTGCTCTGCGGGTGCTGGGCGAAACGGGCGCGGCGGAGGACGTATTGCAGGAAGTCTTCATGCAGTTGTGGCGCAATCCGGGAGTGTTTGATTCCAGCCGCGGCAACCTGGCCGCCTGGTTGGCGGTAATTTCCCGCAACCGGGCGATTGATGCGATCCGCAAACGCCATCCTGAGACTGACATTGCAGACGTAGTTGTTTCAGTCGAGCCTGACCTCACTGGGGACGCGGAACGCGCCCGCGCTATGGAGAAGGTTCGCGGTGCTCTGGGAGCCATACCCTCGGCACAGCGAAGCGCTCTTGAGATGGCCTACTTCGAAGGATTGACCCATACTGAAATCGCGGCGAAGACAGGTGAGCCTTTGGGCACAATAAAGACTCGCATCCGTGCCGGTTTGCTGGCCTTGCGCAAAGCTTTTAACCCATGAGCGAACACGAACAATTCGCCGACGATCTAGCACTCTACGCTCTTGGCAGTTTGACAGGCGAGGAGCGGATAGTGGTGGAGAAGCATCTCCAGGAATGTTCTGCGTGCCGACGCGAGTTGGAGCAATTGCGCGGGGACATGGCTTTGATGGCGATTTCTGTCGGCGGTCCCAAACCGCCTGCGCGCGCCCGCCAGCGCCTGCTGGATGCAATTGCTCGCGAACCTCGCCGTGGCGCGATCCCTGCGCGCCGGGTATGGTGGACGCCTGTACCATGGTTCGCTGCCGTTGCCCTTGCTCTGCTGGCAGCTTGGTTCTGGCGGCAGAGTGATCAGCTTTCTGAGCGCGTCGCCCGGCTGGAGAGCCAGTCGGCTGAGCAGCAATTTCAACTGCAGCAGGCTCGCGAAGTTGTCGCGACTCTGACAGCGACGGACGCCTTGGTCGTCCCAATCACGGCGCCGAATACGCCACCTCAGCCACAAGGCAAAGCGATCTACGTCCGCGACAAAGCTCGGTTGATTTTTGTGGCTAGCAACCTGCCCCCCCTGCCGCCTCAGAAAGCCTATGAACTGTGGCTGATTCCGGTGCGGGGTGCGCCGATTCCCGCAGGCGTCTTCAAGCCAGATGCTCGCGGCAGCGCGATTGTGGTCCATCCGCCATTGCCAGCCGACATACAAGCCAAGGCGTTTGCGATTACAGTCGAGCCGGAATCGGGCTCTTCATCGCCCACGATGCCGATTCTGATGATGGGTGCGGGCGAGTAGGGCCACTAGAAACTATCCCCACCTTGTCTTTCCAGAAACCGGATCGTCCCTCTTTGCGATAGGGGTCCTTCGTCTCCGTGCTGCTTCGCTCCGCCAAGCAGATACTCCCCTCAGGATGACACAAGAATTACGCCTCTTCGCTCTCCCTCAGCTTGGCCAAAACGCCGAAGTCCTCCAGCGTGGTGGTGTCGCCTTTCACATCACTGCCGCTGGCGAGTTCGCGAAGCAGGCGGCGCATGATTTTTCCACTGCGCGTTTTGGGCAGCATGTCGGTGAAGCGGATATCATCAGGCCGTGCCAGAGCGCCGATCTCTTTGGTCACCCAGCGACGCAGTTCTTCTTTCAACTCTGGTGATGGTTTGTGGCCCTGCTCAAGTGTCACAAATGCCGAAATCGCCTGGCCTTTCAGTTCATCCGGACGACCGACTACCGCCGCCTCCGCCACAGCATCATGCGCCACAAGAGCGGATTCTACTTCCATCGTGCTGAGGCGATGGCCGGAGACGTTGATCACATCGTCGACGCGGCCCATAATCCAGAAGTAGCCGTCTTTATCTTTTCGAGCCCCGTCACCCGTGAAGTAGACGCCTGGAATCTGCGACCAGTACTGCTTCACGTAGCGGTCCGGATCGCCGTAAATAGTGCGCAACATTGCTGGCCAGGGTTGTTTGAGGACAAGAAATCCACCCGAGCCCGCTGGAACTGGCTTTCCGTCCATTGACACCACCTCCGGCACGATTCCGGGAAACGGCCGCGTAGCTGAGCCGGGCTTTGTGGCAATCGCACCCGGCAGCGGAGTGATCATGATCTGGCCAGTCTCGGTCTGCCACCAAGTGTCGACGATCGGGCAGCGGTCGTGGCCGATGATTTCGCGATACCACATCCAAGCCTCGGGATTGATCGGCTCGCCAACCGTCCCCAGCAAGCGCAGGCTATCGAGCCGATGTTTTCTCGGCCATTGCTCTCCCCACTTGATGAAGGTGCGGATCGCCGTAGGAGCGGTATAGAACACATTCACTTGATGGCGATCGATCATGCTCCAGAAGCGGTCGGACTCGGGAAAGTTCGGTGCGCCCTCGTACATGACGCTGGTGGCGCCGTTCTGCAGCGGCCCGTAAACGATGTAGCTGTGTCCCGTGACCCATCCGATGTCGGCGGTGCACCAATAGGTGTCTTCTTCTTTGAGATCAAATACCCACTTCGTGGTCAGGTACGTGCCAACCGAATAGCCGCCGGTGGTATGCACCACGCCCTTGGGCTTGCCGGTGGTGCCCGATGTATAGAGGATGTAGAGTGGATGTTCTGCGTCCAGCGGCTCTGCCGGACACTCATCGGAGACGGAATCCATCAACTCTTGCCACCAGTGATCGCGTCCTGCCTGTAGATTGATCGGCGTGCCTGTGCGCTGGTACACGACGGTATGTTTCACCGAGGGGCAGGACTTCAATGCCTCCTCCACCGCAGGAAATAGTTTCACCTCAGCGCCGCGACGGTAAGATCCGTCCTGCGTAATGACTACCGATGCCTGGGAGTCGTGGATGCGATCCACCAACGCGTGGGAAGCGAAGCCTCCAAATACCACGGTGTGTGGCGCTCCGATGCGGGCGCAGGCCAGCATTGCCACCGGCAGCTCGGGTGTCATTCCCATGTAAATCGCAACCCGGTCACCCTTCTTGATCCCGAGGGACTTCAGCACATTGGCGAATCTCTGCACTTCGCGATGAAGTTGCTGATAGGTGAGGATGCGGACTTCGCCCGGCTCGCTCTCCCAGATCAAGGCAGCTTTGTTCTTGCGCCAGGTCTGTACATGGCGATCCAGGCAGTTGTAAGAGAGATTGATCTGGCCGCCGACAAACCATTTAGCCCAAGGATTATTCCACTCAAGAACCTTGTCCCACTTCTTGAACCAGTGCAGCTCTTGTGCAATGCGGCCCCAGAATTTTTCCGGATGCTCGACCGATTCGCGGTAGATGTTCTCGTATTCCTCCAAGCTCTGGATATGGGCCCGCTGGCGGAACTGATCGGGAGGCTCAAATTTTCGGTCTTCGCGCAGGATGGAATCGATGTTGGTGTCGGAGTGAGTAGCTGCAGCCTTATCTACCATGCGTCGTTCCTCGCGGTAGTGTTAAAAAAAATTACCGCACCGCAGATTCTACTGCGGACTCATCCCCTGGCCAAGGAATGTCACCAGGAGGTAGTGTCGTGGTTCGGGCCCTGGGTTTCTTTGCGAGCTTTGCGTGATCTTGGCGTTCTTTGCGGTTAAAGGTCTGGTTTTGCCGCAATTCGGGCAAAAAACCGTAAACCGCAAAGGTCGCAAAGAATGGTCGCGAAGAACGCAAAGACTGGCCAATCTAGGACATTACCCTCGAGGAGGCCTAAGTGACATCTTCGAATGCTAAGCTCGGGATGGCCTTCGATGCTCAGCGCGAGGGGACCGGATTTCGCCCCATCTCCGAAACGTATTCTTCGATTGTACCCTTCTCCAATAAGTACGCCCCTGGCCCTTGCTTGCCGCGGACGGTGCGGCAAAATTCTGCCACGAAGAAACCAGCTTGCAAGGTCTCGGTGAACGCCCAGCGCGTCGCCTTACGCCACTCTGCGGCCAGAGCCGGATCTTTCTGCTCGATGAATCCGATGTCACTCGGAATCTCGATCGCGATCCTTTGCCGTGCCAGTGCCGCGGACAAATCGCTCTTTGCCGGCTTGCCATCGCCGTTAAACCGAATCAGCGGCGTCAGACGCGAAAGCACATCAATGAGTTCCGCCCGGTGTTCTTTGCCCTGTAGCCGGTCCCTGACCCGGCGGCTCACTAGCGGCCATCTCACCCACAGGCGATCAGTACCGTTACGGTGCAAAACGCTGGAAGTTTCCGGCCCATAGAAGTCGATCTTGTAGTTGTCGGAAACCACGCCCAGCTTGCTGAAGTTGAGATGTGCGTTCTTGCTCTGCAAGGGATCGAAAGTCCAGGTCATTTCAGAAATGCGACAGTCGTTGCTCCGCGAGTCGCTTAGTTGAGAAGCTTGGACCCGCAACGACATCGCGCGTTCGCGCTGCGCCAACTTAAGTTGGTATCCTAAGTCGAGATCGCGATGCAACTCGCTCACTGCCAGCATGTGCGAATGCACCACCAAGTGGCCACACTCCAGACCCAGGAAACCGAAGGCGAAGCCCACTAATTCACTGCCGTCAAATGCACCTACCCAGATGCTTCCAGCTTCTTTTGTCGCGACGGCGATGGTCAGCGGAAGCACGTCCAGGTCAGCGAGACCCCACACTTCGCGCTCGAGCGTCTCGGCCTTCTGCAGATCCTCGAAGGTCTTAAGATCACGAATGGTAATAGCGGATTTGGGTTTCGCTTCAGCCATGACAAAAGGGCCCAGTAGAGTCGATCAATATACTTGACTGCGGTAACTCGCGCTAGCCCAGACGGGCCGCTGTACGTCCGATGCGCGCGAGATCCCTCTCTCCGCCTGAAGAACGGCTGCGCCTCGGGATGACGCTGGACAGAATTGCAGGCTCGTAAGTAACTAAAAGGCACACCGGACAGTATTCGAGCTTCTCATCCAGTCGCTGAAAGCCGCGCATGCGGGCTAATTCCTTTGGTTCACAATCCTGGCGCTCTCAAGTTTTGTGGCACACTGTTGGGTCTCGCGGAGACTCAATGACGGCTCTGGAATTTACGGCGCTGGTCTGGATAGGATCGCTGGCTGCTGGTTTTCTCGGATCGCTTACCGGCCTTGGGGGCGGAGTGGTCTTGGTCCCTCTGTTGACGCTGCTTTTCAAAGTTGACATCCGTTACGCGATAGGCGCGTCGCTGGTCTCCGTCATCGCGACATCTTCAGGCGCGGCAGCCGCGTATGTGAAAGAGGGATTTTCCAACATCCGGATCGGAATGTTTCTGGAAATTGCGACCACCCTGGGGGCAATCGTGGGAGCGTTCCTGGCGACTAAAGTCTCCGCCAGCTCCATCGCGGTAATCTTCGGGGTAACGTTGCTCTACTCTGCTTTCCTCTCGCGCCGTCCACGCACTAAGCAGGAGCGTGAGGTTCCGCCGGATCCTCTGGCCACTCGTCTGCGCCTGAACGGGAATTTCCCCGAAGGGGGAGGAATGCGCAGCTACAACGTTCAACATGTGCCTGTAGGCTTCAGCCTGATGTTCGGCGCCGGAGCTTTGTCGGGTTTGCTCGGCATCGGCTCGGGTGCCGTAAAGGTGCTCGCGATGGACCAGGCGATGAAAATTCCCTTCAAGGTTTCCACCACCACCAGCAATTTCATGATCGGAGTGACGGCGGCTGCCAGCGCCGGCATCTATCTGAATCGTGGTTACATTGATCCCGGGCTCTCCATGCCGGTGATGCTAGGCGTTCTGGTTGGTTCTCTACTGGGGGCGCGAATCCTGGTCAAAGCGGAAACGAAGTGGCTGCGGTTGGTCTTCAGCGTGGTGATTGCGCTGCTCGGCGGAGAGATGATTTACAAGGGATTGGTTGGGAGGATTTGAATTGAATCTGGGCCGAAGTTGGACCGATCAGAGGATTGAAGGAATTATCGCCAACCTGTTGCGCGCCGGCGTGCTGCTTTCCGCTGTTGTGGTGTCATGTGGAGGGATTATCTATCTGGTCCGCCATGGTCATTCGCCCGCGGATTACCGAGTGTTCCACGGTGAGCCTAGCGACTTGAGGACCTTACAGGGCATTTGCGGCGATGCGCTTAGGCTGAGTGCTCGGGGTATTATTCAACTGGGACTGTTGATCCTAATTGCCACTCCCGTGGCCCGGGTCGCATTCTCCGTGTGGGGATTCGCGGCGGAGCATGATCGGATGTACGTCGTGTTCACGCTGATAGTGCTGGCGATTCTGCTCTGCAGCCTCGCCGGATTCGGCGGACCAGGCTAGCGGGGTTACGGCATGTAAAGCATCCGTTGTCATCCAGCCGGATGTTGGTGCAGTTTAGGTCTTGGCCGTCTACAATTCTTTTCTGCGTCGTCCCGAGCGCAGCCGTTCTTCAGGCGGCGTGAGGGATCTCGCGTGCATTAGAAGGAAAATCGAATCGCCGCCTTAGCCGAACAAAAATTTACTCATGACCGAACCTCTATCTTCGCTGCAAGTCCGAGAACTCACCACCAAGTACACCTACGGGACGTGGCGGCGGCAAAAAGGCTGGTCTCCGCTCCAAATTGTCGATGCCGAGGACTGCCACTTCGTCGACTCAGACGGAAAGAGATACCTGGATTTTTCTGCACAACTGATGTGCGTGATGCTGGGTCACAAGAACCAGGCGGTGGTGCAAGCCGTTGCGGATCAGGCCAAGAATCTTCCGTTCATCGGTCCCGGATTCACCACCGATGTCCGCGCCGAGCTCGCCAAACTTCTGCTGGAGGTTCTGCCGAAGGGGCTGGAGAAGTTCTTCTTTACCACTTCTGGCACAGAGGCGAATGAAGCCGCCTTCAAGATTGCCCGGATGGTGACTGGGAAGACCAAGATCATTTCGCGTTATCGCTCCTACCACGGCTCAACCATGGGATCGATTGCGGCGACGGGCGACCCACGACGCTGGGCGATGGAACCCGCTGGAAAAATTCCTGGAGTCATTTTTGCTCCCGAGGTGAATTGCTACAAGTGCCCGATCGGCCATACTTATCCCGGGTGCAACATTGCATGCGCGGAATACATCGAGCACATGATCGAGAACGAGAGTGACGTGGCGGCGGTAATTGTCGAGCCGGTTGTTGGAACTAATGGGGTGTTGATTCCTCCCAAAGAGTACATGCCGCGTCTGCGCAAAATATGCGACGACCACCAGGTGCTGCTGATCGCCGACGAAGTTATGACCGGCTGGTGCCGGACTGGCAAATGGTTCGCCATGGACCACTGGAACGTCGAACCCGACATTTTGACCACTGCCAAGGGCATCACCAATGCCGCCGTCCCTCTAGGCCTCTGCGCGACCACCGGAAAGATTGCTTCCTATTTCGACGACCACTTCTTTTCGCATGGTCATACTTACGAGGCACATCCGCTCACGCTGGCGCCGGCGATTGCCGCCATTAATGAAATGAAACGCATGAAGCTCGCGGAAAGGGCGAACGAGGTGGGCGCTTACCTTGGGCAGAAGCTAAATGCCTTAAAGCCTAAGCATCGATCGATCGGAGAGATTCGCGGGATCGGAATGTTCTGGGGCGTGGAACTAGTCAAGAATCGGACGACTAAAACGCCGTTCAACACATTCAGCGATAAGGTTTCTGGGAAACCCCTACTGGTTGATAAGGTGGCAGCGCGAATGATGAGCCGAGGGGTCTACGTGCAGGCCTGGATGAGTCACTTCGTGGTCGCCCCGCCTCTGATTATCACGAAATCAGAAATTGATCAGGGCGTAGTCGCATTTGACGAAGCGCTAAGCATCGCCGATCAGGAAGCGGAGGATTAGGCGCGCGCCTGATCGACCGGTGATCGCTATCTTTGGTCTCGCGGGCGATGGCACGACTCGCTGAACTCCGGATCGCAATGGGCGTGGAAAACGTGGGTTGCGATGGAGAATCCGAAAACTGATCCGACAAACATATCGGACGCCCAGTGATCACGTGCGAGCATACGGCTGACGCTCACCGCGCTGACCGCTCCATAAGCCAGCGCCTTCACCCACGGCTTCGGGTATTCGTGCGCCACAACGGTTGCCATGGTCCAGGTAAACATGGCATGGCCCGCAGGGAAAGACGTGTTCAACGAGTGATGGCGCCAGAAATCACCGTTTCCGTTTCCCTCCCCCGGACGTTGCCTGCCTGCGATGAACTGCATGGGAGCATAAATCAGGAAAGCGTTGGATAAGGCTTCCAGTTCCAGCTCTCCCATCTCCTTGGCGTGCGGGTTATCCGTTTTGATTCCGTGAATCCATACTCCGGCCAGGGAAGCAGCCAATCCGCCGATGGCAATATTGGACGCGTTTTGATACGCCTGATGGTGGCTGGTGGGCACCTGATTTTCAATCCGCCTGTCGGTCGCAATCAAAGCACCTGTTCCCAAGAGGACCACAGCGTCCCACTTGAAGTAAGAAGGCTTGAAGGGGGCAAAATAGAACTGCTTCTGATCTTGCAATAGGCGCTTCAATGTTCGCGGGAGCAATCGGGAATTCGGCGCTGGTTGAGGATTGGGATTCGTCCCGGAGACTGCGCCTTCCTGGGGGGAAGGATCCATCCGAAGCGCGCTTACCTGAAAACCGGGCAGTCCGATCGAGGGTTCCGCCGAAGGCAATGATGGTGCGGATAGTATGGTTTGGCAGGGAGCGGTGACAGCAAATAAAACCGCGGTCAGGCCAGCCAAAAATGCTTTCTCGAGATCGATGAGGTGGATGTGCAATGTGACCCCTTAGCGCTTGTTTTGCCAAAGCGCGTCAAGGTCAGATGCAGGTTATTGAGGATAATTTGGCTGCCCCCCAGGGATTCGAACCCCGATATGCTGATCCAGAGTCAGCTGTCCTGCCGTTGAACGAGGGGGCAGCGTGCAGGTGGACGGCGGAGTTGTCCGCCGTTTCGATTCTATGGGCTGCGGTGTGGGCGGTCAACCGGAGTCCACCTATCTCCCTTGACTGCGCGCATCCGCGCCGCCTCGGACTGTTCATCACGAACCCCACGGTCTATTCTTAACGGGAGCGGATCTTGGGGGAGCACCCTATGACTTCGATCTTCGGCAACGTTGCGCAATTGACCAACGACTATGCGGAAATTGCGCGGCGTCCGCTTGAAGCGGAACAGTGCGCCTTGCTCGTGATTGATATTCAGGAAAAGCTTCTGCCGCCGATTTTCCAGAAAGAACAGTTGATCAGGAACTCCCAACTGCTGATCCGGTTAGCCGGATGCCTAAAGATTCCGGCAATTGTCACCACACAACATGCCAGGGGACTGGGTGACACGGTACCAGAAATCGCTTCCCTGCTGCCCGAATCGCAACCCATCGATAAACAAATGTTCTCCTGCTTCGGCAGCGATGCTTTCTGCTCTTTACTGAAGCGTCTGCCCCACCACCGCAATACCGTCTTGCTCTGCGGAATGGAGAGCCACATCTGCGTTGCGCAAACGTCCCTGGCCGCCCTGCGTGAAGGCTATCTAGTGCATGTGGCTTCCGACGCGGTTAGCTCGCGCACCGAGTGGAACTGGAAGATCGGTCTGGAGCGTATGCGCGCGGCTGGCGCCGTCCTTTCTTCGACCGAAATGATTATTTACGAGTTATTACGTTGTTCCGCCGTTCCCGCCTTTAAAGAGATGCTTCAATACTTGAAGTAATCGCTTCTAAGTAATTTATAACAATGCTATTAAGTGACATAGTTAGATGCGCAGCGGGAGCTCTGCCTTGGCGTACGTAATTCTCGGTCCGACTCTGCCAACAACGCAACTTAAGGGCCAGCGCGGGGTTTATAGAGTTGGAACCAAAGTAGGAGTGACCCCATGTACGGCATAAGGCGCGCAATCTTTGCAAATCTTTTCGGAGCATTATTGCTGCTGTCAATGGTGCCAGCTGTCGCCCAGGACAATCCGCCTGAGGCTAATCGGGACGAGGCGTATCCCGCCGAGGGGCAGCTGAGTCGCCCGGAACAGGATCCGCCGGGTCGCGTTGCCCGGCTGCAATTTCAATCGGGCTCAGTTTCAATCCAGCCCCAGGGAACGGGAGATTGGGTGGAAGGGTCGTTGAATCGTCCGTTGACCGGTGCCGACAATATCTGGGCTGATAAAGACTCCAAGGCCGAATTGAACGTGGGCACTGGCCTTCTGCGAATCGGCAGTGAAACCAGCCTTACGCTGACCAACGTCGGCGACAACGGCGTCCAAGTGCAGCTGCACCAGGGGACCATGAATTTACACGTCCGTAGACTGAACGAGGGCGAGACTTATGAAGTCGACACTCCCAACCTTGCCTTTGCGGTGCAAAAGCCTGGTGATTATCGATTCGATGTTGGCGCCGGCGGAGACGGTACGGTGATCAGTGTGTGGAAAGGCGAAGGCGAGGCAACGGGTGATGGGCCGACGGTTCCGGTGCATGCTCACGAGCGAGCACAATTCAATGGCAGTTCACTCGATGATCACCAGATCTCTGAGGTTTCAGCCCCGGACAGCTTTGACGAATGGTGTCAGCAGCGCGATCACCGTCAGGATCACTCTGCGTCGGCGCGTTATGTATCCCCTGACGTGATCGGTTCTGAGGATCTTGATGACAATGGCACCTGGAGCGAGACGCCAGACTATGGTCCCGTGTGGGTTCCTTCAGTAGCTCCTGGCTGGGCGCCTTATCACTACGGCCACTGGGCGTGGATTGACCCGTGGGGATGGACTTGGGTGGATGACGCTGCTTGGGGCTTTGCTCCTTTCCACTACGGGCGATGGATCTATACCGGCGGATATTGGGGATGGGCCCCCGGGCCATATTACGTCCGACCCTTTTACGCTCCCGCGCTGGTCGCCTGGTTCGGCGGTCCGCATTGGGGATTCTCGTTTGGCTTTGGTTTTGGCGGCGGATTCGGGTGGTGCCCACTGGGCTTTGGAGAGCCTTTCTTCCCCTGGTACAGAGGGAGCTGGGGTTACTTCCGGAACGTTAACATCCACAATACGCGGATTACGAACATCAACAATTTCTACAACGGCCATGGTGGTTTTTCCGGCACGCAGTCTCACTACGCAAATCTGCACGCGCCGGGCGGGATAACCGCGGCTTCGCAGCGGGCCATCACGGGAGCATTGCCCATAGGAAGAAACTCGGTTCGGGTCTCGCCAGCGGAAGCGGAGCGCGCGCAGTTGCACGGCAATTTGTCGATGACACCGACTCGTACCAGCAGGCTCGGTGCCAACGCGGGCCGACCAGCTGCTGCACCACCAGCACGCGCAATGTCCCGGCCAGTAGTCTCGGCGGCATCGGCAAGGACGGGCCGAACGCAAATGGCCTCTCTCAATAACCGGGTAGACCGACCGGGTGCTGGGACGATGTCGGGGAAACCGTCTCCTTCGACGGCGCTGCGTACGGTGCCTCGTCCGCCGCAGGCGCAGAGAACGGAGAGTTCTAATAGGAGCTCGGGAGGCGCCGCATCACGGCCAGAGGCGACGCAATCGGCCTCTATCCGTTCAGTGCCCCGGCCGCAGCCAGGTGCTCGCATTGCACCGCAAGAACGCTCGCTTTCTTCGGCGGGCAGAAGCGGGCAGAGTCTGTCGGAAAGCGCCAGACCAAGTTTTAGCCGGCCCAATGTCGAGCAGAGCAATGTGCCTCGCCCGACGGGCGGGATAATGCCAGCCAGCCGTGACGCTGGCCGTGAATATGCCTCACGCTCTGCATCCTCCAGCTCGTCATCGCGATTTGGAGGATACAACGGAGCCCCGCGTTCCTATGGCGGATCTCCACGGTACAGCGCGCCTCCATCCGGCAGAGGATATGGGTCGGCTCCGTCTTATCACGGCTCTGCACCGTCCTATCATGGGTCGGCGCCGTCCTATCACAGTTCGGCTCCGGCGTATCATGGTGGTGGGGGAGGCGGGTATTCAGGAGGTGGTCACTCGGGAGGTGGGCACTCGGGTGGGGGAGGCGGGCATTCAGGAGGCGGCGGTGGCGGTCATTCCGGGCATGGAAGATAACGCCTGAACAATTGCGGTGACGCAAACGACGCCCGGTGAGGCGGCGTTTGCTATCTCCGTAATCCTGCGAACACACCTCAGGGCGCGGCTGGTTCCCCTTCTTTCTTCTTCACCTTCACTACCGTGATCTTCCCGAAACCTTCTTGAAAAGTTGGCGCGCGCAGCTTGGCGGCCATACGGCGCATGACGTCTTCCGGCACTATCCGCTGGCGGCGCTGATTTCGCTCCAGGCACACTTCCACCGGCACATCGAAAAACACCGCCTGGGCTTCATATCCGTAGTCCCTGGCCAGCTTGATCCAGCTCTGACGTTCGTGCGGTGTGAGATTGGTAGCATCCACGTAATTTGTAGGACGGCGCGCGATCAGTCGCGCTTTCAGCATGGAGCGCAGGTTGGAAAAAATTAAATCTTGAAAGCGCTGCTCCGTGGGATCGTCAAACAAAAGCGCACGCAACATGTCACTGGAGAGCGGCGTAACTTCGTGGCGTTTGAACCAGGAGCTTTTTCCCGAGCCGGGCAGACCAATCGCCAGGACCACTACACCTTTTGGTGCGCGAGGCGGAATCGTTGCAGTGGGTGGCGCGGCTGGGGCTGATGTTTCGCTGGCGGACGAAGGCGCTATGGGCGCCCGCTCGACTAGCGGCCTCGGGCCGGACGGCGAAGGTGACATGCGGGTACGCCCACGTCCACCTCTGCCCCGCCGGCGACGTCGGCTACGACGCGCATCGTCACTTGTGCCATGCTTTATTTCAGACGCGACCGGAGTTGATTCTTGCGGCTGTTTGTCGTGATGGACAAGGTCGGGATTGACATCGTCCTGATAGGCAAGCCTTTCTTCCGTCTGAGAGGCAGAAGGCTTGGATCGAGCTGACTCCGGTTCAGCCTCTTTGACCTTCGCCGGAGTCACATCTGTGGCCGGCCCAGTATCGTAGAACGCGGGTTGAAGCGGCGCCTGGGCAGCTTCGTTCCCACCTTTCTCCGGCTCTCTCTTGCGGCGCTTCAGGCGCTCGCTCATCCATTTGCGCATCTCTGGCTTTTAACACACTCGCGCACCTGCCAGCAATCTGGGTGACGGTGGCGTACCAAGACCGGCAGCGGCAGATACGCTTGCCGCTTACTCTCGTACAATAACTGCATGGCTATTCCGCGAGAAATTCAGGGCCAGAAGTACATCTCCTTGGCCACGTTCCGCAAGACTGGTGAAGCTGTCAACACCCCTGTCTGGTTTGGTGAAGAAGGCGACAAACTTTACGTGAAGAGCCGCAATGACTCTGGTAAATACAAACGGATTCGCAACAATCCTCAGGTACGGATCGCGCCTTGCACAATGCGCGGCAAGATCACCGGTCCGGAGTTTCCCGCAACTGCGCGCATTCTGTCACAAGAAGGTTCGTCGCGTGCTGCCCAGGCCATCGAAAGAAAATATTGGCTGGCCCGACTCTCGTCCCCGTGGAGCAAGCGGAACGTATACTTCGAGATAGAAGTACAAACCTAGGGCTAAATTTGGCGCTTCGTTCAGTTCCCTGTTAACATTTTCTGTTTCCGGGCCACTTTTTGTTCGCGCTAGTGTCTTCATCACTTTTTTCGGAGGCGAAATGGCAATTAAAGTCGGCATCAACGGATTCGGGCGTATTGGGCGTAATGTGTTTCGCGCTTCGCTCAACGACAGTAATATCGAATTCGTTGCGGTCAACGATCTTACCGATCCCAAGACCCTGGCTCACCTGCTGAAATATGATTCAATTCTGGGCAACCTCCAGAACAAGATTTCCTCGGGCGCTGACAGCATCAGTGTCGATAACAAGACCATAAAGGTATTCAAGGAAAGAGACCCAGCGAAACTTCCCTGGGAGTCGGTGGGTGCCCAGATAGTGATCGAATCCACTGGTCACTTCACCGACGCGAACGATGCTAAGAAACACATGCGCGGACCGGTGAAGAAGGTCATCATTTCAGCTCCGGCCCAGAACGAAGATGTCACCCTCGTTCTGGGGGTGAATGAAGGAGTTTACGATCCGGCCAGGCACCACATTATTTCCAACGCGTCGTGTACCACCAACTGCCTGGCGCCAATTGCCAAAGTGGTCAACGACAATTTCAAGATCGTCAGCGGAACTATGACCACGATCCATTCCTATACCAACGATCAGGTGATCCTCGACTTCCCCCATAAAGATCTGCGGCGGGCCCGCGCAGCCGCAATTAACATGATTCCGACCTCCACCGGCGCCGCCAAGGCGTTGAAACTCGTGATTCCTGATTTGGCTGGCAAACTTGACGGTTTCTCCATGCGCGTTCCCACTCCAAACGTCTCGGCCGTGGACCTGGTGGCGATGGTAGAAAAAAAGACAACAAAAGAGGAAGTAAACGCCGCTCTGAAAAGGGCTTCTGAGAGCGGCCCGCTGAAGGGCTATCTGGGCTACGAGGAAGAGGAATTAGTCTCCGCCGACTTCAAGGGTGATTCGCGTTCTTCCATCGTGGACGCGCTGATGACTCTCGTAGTCGCGGGCAACTGTGTGAAGGTCATCTCCTGGTACGACAACGAGTGGGGTTATTCGAGCCGCGTCCGCGACCTGATCAGCTACATCGGCAGTAAGGGCCTGTGACCGATTGTCATCCTGAGCGAGGCGCTTTTTGCCGAGTGAAGGACCTAGGGGAACCACCGCCGCAATCACGCGGAGAGCGATTGCAACCGAGCGCGAGGTGACCTTCCTTATTCTTCGCCAGGTGCAAATATGGCCAAGCTTTCAATTCGCGATCTCCCGCTCAACGATCACCGCATCTTTATGCGTGTCGACTTCAACGTGCCTCTTGAGGATGGGCGGGTGATGGACGATACCCGGATCCGCGAAACCCTGCCCAGCATTGAATATGCGCTGCGGCACGCCGCGCGGCTGATTTTGGCTTCGCATCTCGGCCGGCCCAAGGGCAAACCTAATCCGCAGTTGAGCCTGAAGCCGGTAGCTGAGCGTCTTCGTATGCTGCTCGACAAAGAGTTGGCGCGCGGAGAAAACGTGGGCTTCTGTCCGGATTGCGTCGGGCCCGAGGCTGAAGAAATGGCAGGCAAACTCGAAAAGGGCCAGAGCCTGCTTCTGGAGAACCTCCGTTTTCACTCTGAGGAGGAGGCCAACGACCCGAAATTCTCCAAGCAACTGGCTAGCCTGGCTGATTTTTACGTGAATGACGCATTTGGCGCCGCGCATCGCGCCCATGCATCGACTGTCGGCATCACCAAGTTCGTCCAGAAGTCGGCTGCCGGTCTGCTTATGGAAAAGGAGCTGCAGTATCTGGGTAAGGCCTTACATCATCCGGAGCAGCCGTTCATCGCCATACTGGGTGGAGCAAAAGTCGGTGACAAGATCGCGGTGATCAAGAACTTGATGACAAGAGTCGATACACTCATCGTCGGCGGAGGCATGGCGTACACCTTCCTAAAAGCGGAAGGTCAACAGGTCGGCAAGTCGCTCGTGGAGGAAGACAAAATTGATCTGGCGCGCCAGTTGTTCCAAGAGGCCAAGAGTCGCAAGCTGAAATTCCTTTTGCCAACTGACCACCTCGTCGCGGATAAGGTTGATGCCAACGCGGCCGTACACACAATCAACAGCGGACAACCTATTCCCGCGAACATGATGGCGCTCGACGTCGGCCCTCAGACAACCGAAGAGTTCGTCGAAGAAATTTCCCGAGCGCGGACGATTGTCTGGAACGGTCCCATGGGTGTCTTCGAGGTTGCGCCCTTCGCCAAGGGCACTTTCGAAGTTGCCCACGCCATTGCGGAGAACGCCGGTGCGACTTCCATCGTGGGCGGCGGCGACACGGTGGCGGCTGTAAACGCGGCTGGCGTCGCGGACAAGATGACACATATCTCGACCGGCGGCGGCGCTTCACTCGAGTTCCTGGAAGGTAAAAGGTTGCCAGGAGTGGAAGCCCTGTCGGAGAAGCGCTGATCTGCGCAGGATGCCACAGTGAACGACTTCACTATCCGGCTTCTGCACGCGAGTGCCGGCTCAATCGAATTCCACGGTCCCGCCGACATCACTAAGGAAACCACCGAGGCAATTGTTAATGCCGCCAATTCGTATCTGATGGGAGGCGGTGGCGTGGACGGGGCGATCCATAGAGTCGGAGGGCCGTCGATTCTTGCGGAATGCTCACGTATCGTTGCTGAAAACGGTCATCTGCCACCCGGACATGCCGTGATCACTGGCGGAGGACGACTGGCGGCAAAATATGTGATCCATACCGTGGGGCCGATCTATCGAGGCGGCACTCAGGGCGAGGCTGAAATCCTGGCGAGTTGCTACCGGGAATCGATCCGCCTTGCCCACGACCGTGGCATCAGCTCCATTGCCTTTCCCTCCATTTCAACCGGCGCTTATGGATATCCAGTTGCCGAGGCCGCAGAGGTAGCAGTCAGCACCGTGACTGGAGCAATCGCAGACTTCAGCCGGGTAACGACCGTTCGCTTCATATTGTTCGATGTGGCGGACCTCAGGGCCTACACGCGAGCGGCCGAAAAACTAGCTCGCGCGCACACCGAACCCCGATACAGGATTGAAAAGAGAGGGCAATGAGAAAGAAAGTCATCGCTGGCAACTGGAAGATGTACAAGAATCCTGAGCAAACGCGCGAGTTTTTTCGCGATTTTCTTCCTCTCGTGGCCGGACATACCCGCGACGAGATCGTAATTTGTCCGCCCTATATCGACCTGTGCGCAGCCGTCACAGTCACTAAGGGATCCAATGTCGCGATCGGTGCGCAGAATCTGCACTGGGAAAAAGAGGGAGCCTGCACCGGCGAAATCTGTCCCACCATGCTGGTGGATGTGGGCTGCACTCACGTCATTATTGGCCACTCCGAGCGCCGGCAGTACTTCGGTGAGACCGACGACATTGTGAACTTCAAGCTGAAAGCAGCGCTGGAAGCGGGGCTGACGTCGATCGTGTGCGTCGGCGAGGTGCTGGAGGAACGCGAAGCCGGACTCACGGAAGATGTACTGCGGCGGCAGTGCCTGCGCGCGTTTCATGCTTTGTCCGCCAAGAAGGCCACGAAGTTAGTGGTCGCTTACGAGCCGGTCTGGGCAATCGGCACTGGCAAGACTGCAACGCCCCAACTCGCCGCCGGGTCTCATGTTCTGATCCGAGGCGAAGCCGGCAAGACCTTCGGCCAGCAGTTCGCCGACAAGCTGCGCATTCTCTACGGCGGTTCTGTGAAACCGGACAACGTCAAGGCGCTCATGGCCGAAGAGGAGATCGACGGAGCGTTGGTGGGAGGCGCCAGCCTCGATCCCAAATCGTTCGCAGCGATTGTGAAGTACTGAGCATGGGTCCGCCTGCGAGTGTGCCTTTTAGTATTTCCCATATCACCTCAGCCCAACGCCGAACTCTGCTGGCGGCCGCGCTCGGCTGGATGCTCGATGCCTTCGATGCCATGCTCTATGCGCTAGTACTGGCCCACATCATGCGCGATCTGGGCATGAGCAAAGCGATCGCCGGCTTGCTGAACGGATTGACCTTGCTGGCATCCGGCATTGGGGGAGTGGCATTCGGATTTATCGCTGACCACATCGGACGCAAGCGCGCACTGATGCTGAGCATTCTGACTTATTCGATTTGCTCGTTCGCGTCGGGTCTCTCTACTTCGGTGCTCATGCTGGCGGTGTTTCGCTTCATTCTCGGATTGGGCATGGGTGGCGAGTGGAACACCGGAGCAACGCTGGTAGCCGAGACCTGGCCCACAGAGCTTCGCGCCAAGGCGCTCTCCATCGTGCAGAGTTCCTGGGCGATCGGCTATGCCCTGGCGGCGCTGGTTGCAGGTGTCGTGCTGCACTATGCCGACTGGCGCATGGTTTTTTTCGTTGGAATCCTCCCGGCACTGGTCACGTTATGGATTCAGCGTGGTGTGCCGGAATCCGAGATGTGGCGAGAGCGTCATCGGGTCGGGCCGCAATCGAAACCATCTGTGGAAGCGCCGAATCAGTCTGATCGCCATAGTTTTTCAATCATCTTTCGACAGCCTTACGTGAGGTACACTTTCGCGCTGCTGCTAGTGAATTTCTTTGGAATGTTCGCCTGGTGGGGCCTGTTCACCTGGATTCCCCCATACCTTTCGTTGCCAGTAGAGCAGGGCGGACGCGGCTTCGGCGTGATGGGGACAACCACGTTGATTGTGGCGTTGAATCTGTTTGGCATGTTTCCCGGCTATGCCAGCTTCGGTTGGGTAGCTGACCATTTGGGACGGCGTAAGAGTTTTATGGTTTACACGTTCATTGCAGCTCTACTAGTTCCGCTCTACGCCATGGCGCGTCAACCGTGGGTGCTCTTGGTTCTGGGCGCGGTAGTCGCCTTCTTCGCAACTGGATTTTTCTCCGGTTCGGCGATCACCGGCAGCGAGGTCTTTCCCACTCGCGTGCGCGCTCGCGCCCTTGGCTTCACCTATAACGGCGCCCGCACCATGAGTTCGATTGCGCCATTTGTGATCGGACGCGTGGGCCAGACCAAAGGATTGAGCTGGGCGTTCTATTTGTGCGGAGCGTCTTTCTTGCTGGCGTCGCTGGTGGCAACACAGTTGCCGGAAACCAAGGGAAAACAGCTGGAGTAGCAGACCGCAACGTCGTGCGACGCACGAGCGGGACGCTCGCGCCTACACTATTCGATGGGTTCGACTACGGTCACCGGCTGTCGCGATTTCCGATCAGGCAACTGCACCACGATAGTCGCCGCCAGAACCATCAGAATCCCCACAGTTTGCAGAGGGCGCATGATTTCCCCGAGCACTACAGCGGCGATCAGGATGGAGAAAACCGGCTCCAGACAACTGACAATGATCGCGCGCGTGGGCTCCAGGTGCTGCAATCCAGCAAAGTAGAACGAGAAGGGTAGCAGCACGGAAAGCATGGAAAACACCACCATGAATAACCATTGGCTACCGGAGTAGTGGGCAGCAGCGACCTTCCACGGCGGATTGATTACCATCCAAAAAAGGGCTGCGCTAAAGGTCGTGTACAGGAGCACAGTCCAGCGGTCGTAACGAGCGAGAATGTTGTGCCCTCCAATGTTGTAAAAGGCGAAGGAGAATGCCGCCAGCAAAGAGGCGATGACGCCGACTGCATCCAGACGGAACCCACCCGAACCCACGACGCCGATCACCATCGCGATCCCCGCCAGCGCTAATCCAACCGCTGCCACCCGCTGCAGCGTAGGGCGTTGCAGTCCGCGCGCCACGCTGTACAGCAAAACCCAGACTGGCGCCGTGTATTGCAGGATGATGGCGGTGGCTACGTTCGTCCGCTGGATGGCCAGATAGTAAAAGTAATTGGACGCGGCTACTCCCAAGGTTCCCAACAGAAAGATCTTCCCCACATCGGCGGGGGGAAGGCGCAGGCGGCGCCAACCGCCGTATAGGGCGAGCGCAGGCAGAAATATGAGGAAGGAAAACGTAGTGCGACTCTGGGACAGAATCACGGGATCAATGGAATGAAGCGCCTGCAGGCCGGGCAGGCGGCCAGTGAAGGCAGCCCGGCCCAGAGTGGCTGCTACGCCCCAAAAAAACGTGGCGGTGGCAATGTAAAGATATCCCCGGAGAGATTGGCGATGGTCGATATCCAATTTGGGTTTGCCGACGCGACGCGTGTGATCATCGGTCCGCGTATTCGATTTCGAAGCTGATTTTTGCCGTCTTCTCCAACATCGCCGAAACCGAGCAGTATTTTTCCTTGGAAAGATGCACGGCGTCCTCGACCGCTTTATGGGAAACGCTTCCGCCCACACGATAGATCAGCTTAATTTCAGTATAGACGCCTGGTGGACTGGCGGCGCGTTGCGCCTGGGCACGAACCTCCAGACTGGTGAACGGTTCGCGCTTTTTTCGCAGGATGCTGGCAACGTCGTAGCCGGTGCATCCGCACAGCCCGATTAGAACGAGTTCCATCGGGCTGCTACCAGCTTTACTGTCGCCGTCGACAACGATCGAGTGGCCACTATCAGCAACGCCGGTAAAGCGGAAGTTGTCAATCCAGGTGGCTTTGGCCGCGGTCATGCTATCTCCTGTTATCCGTTCTCGGCTCGGGATGGATCAGTACACGAAACAGCTCTGGCGCTTCCTGCTTAATGCGGATTTCAAGCTGGGTCGAAATATCGTGGACGCGGGTAAGCGGCAGATCATCGGACATGGTGCAGTGGCAGGAAACATACAGACGTCCGCGTACGCGTTTGATCTGGACGTCGTGCATGTCAAGGATCTCGGGGAACTCAGCGGCAATAGCTTTTAAGCGCTTTTCCAGTCGTGCGTCGCGCACCATCTCATCCCCGGGTTCGATGGTTGCGGGTTCACTCTCGATATGGGTCAGGATGGAGGAAATCTCTGGCACGTCACGGCGGATCTCGGCCTCGAGCACGGTCACGCGGTCATGGGCCTCCTTCAGGCTCAGGCGTTCGTCGAGCTCGAGATGCTGCTCCACATGCAAGTTTCCTCTCAAATCCTGGACACTCACATCGTGCACGTTCAAGTTGTTGCGCGTGGCTACGGCCCGAACGCGGTCAAAAATGTTCTCTGTATTCAGCGCGCGCGGCACCGAGTGCACGACGACATCGGCCTCGGGAAGGACGTTATGCACCGCCTCGGTGACCGCTTCGGACACTTGTTCTGAGCGTTGGAAGGTAACATTGCGCGACAACCCGATCGAGAGGTCGGCAAAGTAACGGTTGCCCGCGCGTCGAATGCGTACGCGGTCCACTTCGAGCAGCCCGTCAACTCTCGAAACTGCCGAAATGATTTTGCTGCGCACCCCGGCTGGAGCAGCGTCGAGCAAGGCATCGATGGTCCGGCGAGCCAGCCTCCAGCTTACGTAGACGACGACCCCGGCGACGAAGAGTGCGGCGATGGGGTCGGCGTCCCGCAACCACTCGACGCTGAATCTCCGCCCCAGCAGTACCAGAAGTAATCCCAACACCACCATGCCGCTAGACCAGATGTCGGTGGAGAAATGCAGCGCATCGGCTTCCAGCGCCTGGCTGTCGTACTTAGCTGCGATCCGCCCCAGGGCACGCGAACGCCAGAAGTCCACTCCCATGGAAAAGAACATCACTATGAAGGCGGCGATGCTGGGCTCAATTTCCACCCGGCGCAGGAACAACCGGCTGACCGCTTCGTAGACAATCCAGATGCAAGTTAGCAACAGCAGCCCGGTTTCGATGAACGCCGAGAAATTCTCTATCTTGCCGTGCCCGTACTGGTGGTCGGCATCAGCGGGCTTGTCAGACACGCGAACTGAAAAAAGGGTGATGGTGGCGGCAATCAGATCGAGCGCGGAGTGGGCTGCTTCCGACAGGATGCCTAAGCTGCCGGTGGTAATGCCCACCACAGTCTTCAAAGTAGTGATGGCAATCGCCGCCAGGACAGAACTGCCGGCGACCGCGCGCTTCTCCGCGCGCATCGACTCCGAACCGTAGACCGCCGGCGCTTCCGCCATGGCGGCATTATCGCCGCCCGGCATGATTCCGCCAAGTTGAAAGACGGCACACGACCCAACAGCCATCAGCCTTAATCAAACCTTTCGCGTTCCACTACCTGAGCACCGAAGGTTCATTTGCCCTTGGTTTTACCCTGCGATCCAATAGCAAATAGCTGACGGCTGCCGCTGTGCTAGGATTTCGATTGCGCATTTCATTTTTCCTGGAGGAATCCTCTTTTATGATTCATCGTGGATTGGTATGTCTGCTGCTTGGCACTTTTGCCTGGGGACAAGCCGCAAATTCGACGCCGGCGGCGACCCCGCAGAATCCGGCGAGCGCGGCCCCGGCGACAATTTCTGAAGCCAAAGCACCAGAGGCTACACCAGTTCCACCTGACGCGCCCGTGATCACGATTCAGGGAATGTGTGACGATCCGTCCGCAGAGAAAGCCAACTCGTCTGATTGCAAGACCGTGATCACGCGAGCCGAGTTCGAAAAGCTATTGGATGCCGTTGCGCCCACCATGCCGCCTTACGCTCGCCGCCAGCTTGCGACTCGTTATGCCTCAATGCTTGCTATGGCCCACAAGGCCCACGAAATGGGCCTGGATCAAGGCCCGAAATTCGAAGAACGCATGAAGGCGCAGAGGACAAGCGTACTGGCCGAACTGTTGGATCGTGATATGCAAGATAAGGCGTCCCAGGTTCCGGATGCCGACATCGAGGACTACTATCGCAAGCACATCGACGTTTACCAGGAAGCGGACCTGCAGCGCCTGTATATTCCGCACAGCAAACTCTTGGAGCCTTCCAAAGTGAAGTTGTCGGATGCGGAGACCAAGAAACGCCAGCAGGATTCTGACGAGGTGATGAAGAAGGAAGCCGAGGCTCTCCGGGCCCGCGCTGCGGCTGGGGACGACTTTGACAAACTGCAGGCTGAGGCTTTCACGGCAGCAGGACAGAAGGGCAAGGCACCCAGCACAAAAATGAACAAAGTCCGGCGCACCGGTCTACCTCCCGACCAGGCTTCGGTCATGGATCTCAAACCAAATGAAGTTTCGCCACTGCTTTCCAGTCCGACCGGTTATTTTGTGTACAAGATCGAGGATAAGGACACAATCCCACTAGAGAAAGCGCATGACGAAATTGTTGCCACACTTCGGTCCCAGCGCTTGCAGGAGTCCCGGCAGGCGCTGCAGCAATCGTCCACGGCAACACTGGACGACAAATACTTTGGAACTTCCAGTGCCGCTCCCGGAATGACTATGCCGCCTCGAATGAACATGCCGCGGGGGGACGCCAAGCCGCCCGCCACTCCTCCCAGTCTTGGGCCGAAGTAATGGTTGATACCAAACCAACCGTGGTAGTCACCGGGGTTTCCGGCAATCTCGGGCTCCGTCTGTTGCCGTGTCTGGCGGATTTTAGTGTGATTGGAGTGGATCTCAATCCGCCGAAAACCGACTCCCCCCTGCGCTTCGAACGGCTCGATCTTGGTCAAGAGGAGTCCTGTCGCTCGTTATATCTTCTGCTGCGAGAGACACGCGCCGTGGCCGTGGTTCATCTCGCGTTTGTGTTGGATCCGGTGCGAACCGGC
Source organism: uncultured Acidobacteriota bacterium (assembly GCA_963696025.1). Lineage (GTDB taxonomy): Bacteria > Acidobacteriota > Terriglobia > Terriglobales > Acidobacteriaceae > JABCYV01. The sequence goes on along the minus strand of CAVOII010000004.1, from coordinate 168,475 downwards.
GTGCTTGATCTGGACCGGATGTGGCAAATTAATGTAGCCGGAACCGCGCGCGTAATGGAATCAGTGACCGAAGCCAACCGCGATGAGAGCGTGGTGCAGAAGTTTATTTTTCCCAGCAGCGTCGCCGCTTACGGTCCCCAGCTTCCCGGACCGGTTACGGAAGACTTCGCACTGGCCGCCCACACCTTGCCATACGCGATTCACAAAATGGAATGCGACAAGGTAGTGCAGCAGAGAGCGCCGGCGTTGCGTGGTTGCAGCGCGTATATGCTGCGCCCGCACATTTTCGCCGGAGCCAGCGTTGAGAATTACATGGTGGGAGCTTTCCGCGGCACTCCTAATGGGCCCAGCCAGCGGGCGGCCAAAATGCGCAGCCAGGGCAAACGTCTTCCCGGCATGTTGCCCTACGGGGAACAATATTTGGAAAACCGCATCCAATTTGTTCACGTCGATGATGTTGCCCGCTTGATCGCACACATCCTGCGCAAGACCGAGCCGGAATCGCAGCGGCTGACCGTGCTAAATGTCACCGGACGCGGCGAACCTCTAACCTTCGCGCGATGTATCGAGATGGCCCACGCCAAACTCGTACGTGTTCCGGGCAAGGTTGCCTTTCATCTTGTGTTGCGATTTCTGTGGAAGTCGGGTATTTCGGCTATTCCGCCTGAGGCGATGCCCTACATGACCGGGGAATACATCATGAACAGCGACCGTTTGAAAAAATTCCTGGGTCAGAACTATGAAGATGTAATCCGCTACACCATCGCGGACGCATTTGCCGACTGTTTTGCGTCCGACGCGCTCGCAGCCGCGCAACAATCGGCCGGAAGCTAGCGGCTGGTGCCTGGCGCGAGATCGGAGGAAGCGAAATTGAAGGCTAGTTTCAGTTTTCGCTTGAAGTCGCTTGTCGTCCTGCTGATTTCCGCCGCTCTCTTCCAGTCGGGTGCTGTGTCCGCAGAAAGAGTACCGGTGCGACACGTTGAAGGGCTGGTTCACGGCTTCCTGACGCTGCGTAGCCTGGAGGGTGAGACGCTCGCTGCCGGGGACATGATTCAGGTCGTCCACGGCGATACGGTCACCAATCACTTAATCTTTCGCTTCAAGGATGGTTCGGTAAACGATGAGACTGCAGTCTTTTCTCAACATGGTAGCTTCCGACTCATTAGCGACCACCTGATACAGAAGGGTCCCACATTCCCGCATCCGATGGACGTCTCGACCGACGCCTCGGCCGGACAGGTCACAGTCCGCTATACGGACAAGGGCAATGAGAAAATCACAACCGACCACCTCAAGCTGCCACCGGATCTAGCCAACGGACTGGTGATCACGCTGTTAAAGAACATCCAGCCCGATGCGCCCGAGATGAAAGTTTCCATGGTTGCGGCCACGCCCAAGCCAGAGCTGGTGGAGCTCGCTATCTCTTCCCAGGGCGAGGAGCCGTTCTCGATCGCAGGCTCCGGTCGTAAGGCTACGCATTATGTGGTCAAAGTAGAGATTGGAGGAATCACCGGAATCTTGGCAGAGCTGCTGGGCAAGAAGCCGCCGGACACCCACATCTGGATTCTCGGGGGAGAGGCTCCGGCCTTCGTCAGATCGGAGGGTCCGCTCTATCTGGGCGGTCCGATTTGGCGGATAGAGCTGACGAGTCCGGTCTGGACCCGAGATGCCGTCGGCGATTCGAAGGACGAGACAGATAAGATAAAACAGCCGTAAAGCCCCAATCCGCCTAGGGGCGGCCAATTCTGAACTGATTCCTTGGAAATATTTGCAGCGGACCCGAGGGAATAAATTCGCGCCCCGTTAGTTTACTCTATGAAGGTGCCGGAAGAGCGCTTGACCGCGGCGACGTTTGAAGAGCTGGCTATGCCGCTATTTGATCAGCTCTACAACTTCGCCCACTGGCTCACCCAGAACCGGAACGAAGCCGAAGATCTGGTGCAGGAAACTTACGTTAAGGCGTTGAAGGGATTCTCCTCATTCCAGCCCGGCACGAATTTTCGGGCGTGGATCTATCGCATCTTGCGAAATACATTTCTCACTTCACGCACTGGATTGAAAGCCACGGCAATCGTGCCTCTCGATGCTGACGACGCACCCGAGGTGCCGGCTGGCCCGGATACTCCGGAAACCATCTTCATCGAACGTTCACAGCAGCAGTTACTGCAGGGCGCAATTGAAGATCTGCCGCTTCACTTTCGCGAGGTATTGCTGCTCTGCGAGGTGGAAGAGATGTCCTATCAGGAAATCGGCGAGGCCCTCACCATTCCGATTGGCACGGTGATGTCTCGTCTGTCCCGCGCCCGGAAGGCGCTGCGCGGGAATCTGCGCCAGAAACTGCAGGGAGGATAGATGGCGGACGATTTCACCGCGAAACTTGACCGTTATCTCGACGGCGAACTGCGCGCTGATGAGACGAAGGCCGTGGATCTTCATGTGCGAAGCTGTCCTGCCTGCGCCGCGGATGTCCTCAACCGGGTGCAACTCAAGCGAGCGATCCAAATCGCCGGCAAACGCTATAGTCCGAGTCCCGAGTTCCGTGCCCGTGTGCAAAGTCAAATCGCGACGCGCCCGCGGCTCTCCTTGACTCGAGTCTGGTTGACCGCGGCGTCGGTGATCGCCGTGTTGCTTGTGGCTGGGGTGCTGGCAAACTTCGTTGGTCACCAGCGACTGGAGCGGCAGCATGCTTTCAGCGAGATAGCCGACCTCCACGTAGCCACGCTCGCTAGCACGAATCCAGTAGACGTGGTTTCCACCGACCGCCATACCGTGAAGCCCTGGTTCCAAGGCAAGATTCCGTTTACGTTCAATTTGCCCGAATTGTCGAACTCAGAATTCACATTGTTGGGCGGGCGCGTGGTCTATCTGGAACAGGCCCCCGGAGCACAACTGATCTACCAGGTACGCAAGCACGAGATTTCAGTTTTTATTTTCCAGGACGGAGCAGTCAGCCCTGCGTTGCGAGCGGATTCGGGACCGCACAGACACGTATCGTTCAATCTTCAATCATGGAGTGACAATGGCTTGCGCTATTTCGTAATCGGCGACGCCAGCGCTGACGACATTCGAAAGCTGGCGGATCTGCTGAAGAGCGCAGCGAAAACGTGACATTCCGGTAGCGCCAGGGTCCCGCCGGCTGCATCGCGCTACTTCCTTCCTCGATACAGTCCGGCGATCCCAAAGGTGTAAGGCTTCCACGATACTTCTCGAAAACCAGCCCGCTGCATACGTTCGAGCATCTCCGCAGGCTCCGGAAAGCGCTCAACGGATGCGGGCAAATAAGCGTATGGCCCTCTCACGCCCGAAATTAGCGTGCCTACTTTTGGCAGCACATATTTGAAGTAGATTCGGTAGAGTTTCCCGGTAAGACCGCCGGGTTCGCCGAAATCCAGAATTCCGCACTCTCCTCCATCGCTTAGTACGCGGACGATCTCAAGCAATCCGGCGTCATAGTCGGCCAGGTTGCGGAAGCCGAACGCCGACGTGACCAGATCGAAATGCGCATCCGGAAATGGAAGGCGCAACGCATCGGCTTCCACCCAACGCAGTGAAGTTCCGGCAGATTTCTCTCGCGCGCGCTGCAGCATGGCGTGAGAAAAATCCGCCCCCAGAATTCTCGCTGTCTTCCCCGCTTCACGCCGCAAAGCGAATGTCATATCACCGGTGCCACAGCACAGATCGAGGACTTGCACGTCAGGCCGGGCCAAAATGCCGGAGAAACTTCGCGCGGTCTTTCGCCACCATAATCGGTCCACATTGAAGGAAAGCAGGTGATTGAGCAGATCGTAACGGGGGGCGATCGCTGTGAACATGTCGCGGACAGCCCGCGCCGCCGACTCTGCGTCACGGGCCCCTTGGGGCGCCGCGCCGATTACTTCGTGGTTGGTCTTCACTTGGACAGTCGCCGCAACTCATCGACAGCTTCGATCACGACCCGGTCGGGTACTCCGCTTACAACTTCGACTTTACCGATGGCGCGCGGCAACACAAAGTGCACAACTCCATTACGTGTCTTTTTGTCGGACTGCAGCAGCAGCCGCAGAACTTCTCGACCACGAGCTTCGACCTTCGGCAGCGGCCCCAGCCCCAGCACCGCTTCGGTGATGCGTTGCGCAGAGTCGGAGTCGATTTTGTCTATTGAGGCCGAAATCTTGGTAGCAGCAATCATCCCCCATGCGACAGCCTCGCCGTGAAGAAAGCGACGATATCCAGTCACAGCTTCGAGGGCATGGCCGATGGTATGGCCGAAGTTAAGGACACGGCGCAAACCGCCCTCTCGTTCGTCGGCGGCAACCACCTTCGCCTTGAGCTTGACCGATTCCGCGATCACCCACTCCAGTCTTGCCGGATCCCGACGCAAGTCTCTGACTTGAACCTTTTCCAGGGCGTAAAACAAGTCGGGAAGGCCAATCACTCCGCACTTGAGCGACTCATAGATGCCGGCGCGGAATTCGCGATCTGGCAATGTGGAGAGGACTGCAGGGTCGATCAACACTGCCCGCGGCTGATGAAATGTGCCCAGCAAATTTTTGCCTGCACGCAGGTTGACTCCCGTCTTGCCGCCGATGGCCGCATCCACCTGGGCTTGCACGGTGGTCGGTATCTGAACGAAATCCACACCCCGCATATAGACCGACGCCAGCATCCCCGCGACATCGCCTACTACGCCTCCTCCGAAAGCCACGATCACAGCGTTGCGGTCCGCGCCCAGGCGCGAGAGCTTCTCCGATAATGCTTCGATGGTTGCAAGTTTCTTGTTGCGCTCACCGTCGGGCATCTCGACCATCTTGACGGCGAATCCAGCAGCCGAAAGTGAAGCCATTACCTTCTTGCTCCACCTGCGCCGCACCGGAGGCACTGTAACGACAAAAATTTGCCTGGGACTTCCAAAAAGAGTTCGCAGGCGCACGCCTGCCTGTGTTAAGAGGCCGCTTTCGATCGCGGCTTCGTACGGACACATCGGGATGTCAACATTCACTCGAATCATTACAGTTTCGAGTTCTCATCATAACTTAGTTGGTTACAGCATCTCCTGACGCCAGCGCAACAATGCATAGGAAGAGATATCGTCGCTGAAATTCCGTTCCGTGCCTCCGTGGTTATGGTTCTCTTTTCTTTGGATACACCACTGACGCCAGCCCCGAGACAAGCAAGATGCCCGCGACAACCCCCAATGTGATACCGGTTGGAACCTGATAGTAGTGCGACACCAGCATCTTGATCCCAACGAAGATCAAGATCAGCGAGAGTCCGTAGTGCAGGTACTCGAACATTTCCATAATGCCAGCAAGGACGAAGTACATTGACCGCAGGCCTAGAATAGCGAAGACATTCGATGTGTAAACGATGAAAGCGTTGAGTGTAATCGCCAGGACGGCTGGAATGGAATCAACGGCAAAAAGAACGTCGGTAGTCTCGACTACCAATAGAACAATAAAGAGCGGAGTCGCGCGAAGGACTTCGCGTCGCACGAAAAAACGGCTTCCTTCGTAATCTTCCGTGACCGGCATCCAGCGACGGAAGACGCGCAAGACGGGATTTTTCTCCGGCCGAACCTCCAAGCTTTCCTGGCGCAGAAGTCTGACTCCGCCATAGACCAGGAAGGCGCCAAAAATATAGCTAATCCAGTGAAACTGCCGGATGAGACCGATACCAGCCAAAATGAAAAGGCCACGCATGACCAAGGCGCCCAGGATGCCCCAGAACAAGACTTCGTGCTGGTAACCAGCAGGTACGCGGAAGTAGCGGAAGATCAGCAGAAATACGAACAGATTGTCCACGCTCAAGGAAAGTTCAATCACATAGCTGGTGACAAACTCAAGGCTGGCAACGCGTCCATGCCAGAAGTACACCAGAACGGCAAATCCAGCCGCCAGGAGAATCCAGGTCACACTCCAGGCTAGGGCTTCACGAAACTTCATGGTTGAACTGGGGCGGTGCAAAACCCTCAGGTCAAGCGCCAGGACAGCGAGAACGAAGAGGTTGAAGACGACCCAGAAGAAGAGTTGGTTCAATCTGCAGAATTAGAAATGAAACGCAGCAAAAGAGCAAAAGCAGGCGTCGGGCGCCGGACCTTAGACTGCGGAGAATGCGCCTCGCCAGCCAGAGGTCTGATGGCCGAGGTCCGATGCCGCCTTCACTTGTGATCCAGCAGCCGGACGGTTTCGAGGACTACGTTGCCTACGATTTCCAAGCTCTTGGGGCTGAGCTTATCGATCGTGTCTTGAGGCGTATGCCAGAAGACGTTGTTATAACCGTAATCAAAATCGATCAGGTCGGCGGAAGGCACGCCCCGCTCCAGAAAGGGTATGTGATCGTCGGTGATTGGGATCTTGCGTGCGAAGAAGTGAGACTGATATCCCAGCCGTGTTGCTGCGTCGTGAACCAGACTCTCGAGCCAGGGTGTCGAGTTCGCCTCCTCGTCAATGTTGAGGTCCGCGTCGCCAATCATGTCGAGGAGCAGGAATGCCTTAATCTGTTTGATAGTCCCATCGGCCTGCCACTTCTGCGCCAAGTGACGGACGCCGTAAAGGCTCTCGGGATCAAACCACGGCAAGCGCATGGATTCTTCGGCATCGTCCCAGACCAACCAGATGCTGTAACCGTCGCGCTTCTTGCCGCGTAACTGGTTGGCGATTTCCAGCAACAGCGCACTGGAGGAGGCTCCATCATTCGCGCCTACGTACGTTGCGTTGCGCAGCGGATAGTTGGTGTCGTAGTGGCTGGCGATGACGATGATGCCGTCGCGCGTCCCAGGAAATTTCGCAATGATGTTGCGCACAGGAAATTTCCCCTCTGACGTGTCCACCGCAAAGGCGTCTTCTTCGATCGTGTCCCCTTTAAGACGGGACAGGATGTAATCCTCGACTTTCTTATGATTGGAGCTCCCGATCGGACGCGGGCCGAGAGCGACTATTTCCCGTGTATATTGCATGGCTCGGGCAGAGTTGATCGAAGAAGTTGGAGCGGATTCCCCGTGTTTCGACACTTCGGCTGGGCTCTGCTGTGCCCACGCCGCCAGGGTCAAAACTGTGACGAGACACGCGAGCAATGCGTAACTCGCTGCCGAGCGATGCTCGGCCGGATGGGCGGGGGCGCCCGTCCCCACACGTCCCGAAACGCTTTGCGCGCTCACTGCGCCCTTCGCTCCGACCGTGCTCGACGCTGCTTGGGATGGACCAGCCAGGCGATCCCGATGCTCATGACATAAAGCGCAACCATGGGCGCCGCGAAGATGCACATATTCAAGATGTCCGTGGTCGGAGTGATAATCGCGGCAATGATGAAGATCACCAGAATTGAGTAGCGCAGGTTGCGCCACATCCAGCCGGCGGTAACGATACCCATCAGCGACAGAAAGAAAACCAGAATTGGCAATTCGAAAATTACACCCATCCCGATGATGATGGTCAGGAACAGATCCGTATATTCCCCAATAGTGATCATTGGCTGGAACTGCTTGCCGTACTCGATCAGAAAATTCAGCGCTGCCGGATAAACCAGCTTGTAACCAAACAATCCTCCCGCCAGGAAAAGAAAGACCGTTGAAAACATGAAAGGAAAAACGTAACGCTTCTCATGGCGGTAAAGGCCAGGCGAGATGAAAAGCCATACCTGGTAAAGCACAAATGGGGATGTCAGGAACAGGCCAGCCAAAAATGCGACCTTCAAGTAAAGGTTGAAGGGTTCGGTCGGGTTGAGGTAGACCAGCTTCTCCGGCATCCCGTTGTTGCGAAGCGCCTCCATAATGGGCCGCTGCATGAAGCCAAAAATGAAGTCGGCGTACTTCCAGCAGGCGAAAAATCCAACCGTGACGGCAATGATGGAATAGATCAGCCGCTTGCGGAGCTCCTCGAGGTGGTCGAGAAAGCTCATGGCAGGCATGGACTCTTGCGGTGGTTCGGTAGGCGGCGCTTCGTCCACGATTTCAGGCATCGGGAGCCTTAGGGACAGCAGTCAGCTCGGATCCGTTCTCCGATCCAGATCGCTGGCTTCCGACCGCGATGGCCCCTGGCGGCGGGGTCGCGGGAGGCAGGATAGTCTGGCGGGGTTTCTCGACTTCCAGCTGCGAAATCTCGGCTTCGATCTGTGTCCTGAATTCGTTCGAAGCACGTTTGAACTCATTGAGAGCTCGGCCGATCTGGCGTCCGATTTCCGGCAACTTCTTGGGCCCGAAGATGATTAAGGCCAGCAGGAAAATGAATACCATCTCTGAGAAGCCCAAGTTCATGGGTTCATGATACTGCGTGGGCAAGTTCGCAGCAACGCGAGGGCAAAAAACGCTTCAATATTTGAGATTTGTGGAAGGTTTCTGGGTTTCTCCGCACCCTGATTGCCAGCCGACGCATCTTAGGAATGACGAGGCGGAGAACGGTCCGTCCGGACAAAGCTGGTTACTTTGGGTGCAAGAAAGACGCACTTTTCCGCCCTTGGCGGCATGCTATACTGCGCTCAGACGCGGTGTTCGGGGCATTTCCACGTCCCAGCCGAAGGAAAATTAAAAGATGGCTCGTAGTTCTCGTCGCACTCTCTTCCTTGTAGTTCTCATCCTGGTCGGCTGCGGTTTCCTCGGCATGGTTTTCGGACAGAAGATCAACCCCGGGGCGGCCCCTGGCGGCGATTCCGATGTGCGCGACAGCCTGCGCCAGTTCGCTACGGTCTACAACGTAGTGGAGGAGAACTACGCCGAGCCAGTAAATGCCGACAAAGCCATTTACAATGGCGCCATTCCGGGCATGCTCCATGTGCTCGATCCGCACTCCAATTTCTTTGATCCCAAAGCGTATTCCCTGCTGCGCGAAGACCAACGCGGTAAATATTACGGGGTCGGTATGACGGTCGGTCCGCGCAACAACAAAGTCATCGTCATCGCGCCGTTCGTGGGTACGCCAGCCTACCGTGCCGGCATCCGCCCTGGAGACATCATCGTTGCCGTAGATGGCAAGCCCACCGACAACATGAGCACCGGGGACGTTGCCGACCTGCTGAAGGGTCCCAAAGGAACGACGGTTCACATCACCATCTTGCGCGAGGGCGCCGAAAAACCGTTGGACTTTGCCGTGGTGCGCGACGAAATTCCGCGCTATAGCGTCGACTTACATTTCATGATTCGTCCGGGCGTCGGCTATATGCACGTGTCCGGCTTCAATGAGACCACGGAGCATGAAGTCGCGGACGCACTGGACGGAATGGGCGACCTCAAGGGATTGATCCTCGACCTGCGGCAAAATCCGGGCGGCCTGCTCAACGAAGGCGTCGGCGTGGCTGACAAGTTCTTGCGCAAAGGCCAACTGATTGTTTCCCACCATGGACGCTCCTCTCCGGAGAAACGTTATACCGCCAGCCACGGCAATGGCGGCCGGGATTATCCGCTGGTAGTGTTGGTGAACCGGGGCACGGCTTCGGCTGCAGAAATTGTGGCAGGCGCCATTCAAGATCATGACCGCGGATTGATCGCTGGCGAAACCACATTCGGCAAGGGCCTGGTGCAAACGGTTTATCCGCTGTCAGAAAATACCGGCCTGGCGCTCACCACGGCTAAGTATTACACCCCGAGCGGCCGCCTGATTCAGCGGGACTATTCCAACGTCTCCCTGTATGACTACTATTTCAACCGCGAGGCTGAGGACAGCAACGCCAGTCGAGAAGTAAAACTGACTGACGGCGGACGGACCGTCTACGGCGGCGGCGGCATAACCCCCGATGTGAAAATTGCCCAGATCAAGAGCAACAAATTCCAGGACGCGCTTCTGCAGCACTACGCGTTGTTCAATTTTGCCAAGCGCTATATGGTGACTCACCATCCCACCAAGAGCTTTGAGGTGGACGATGTAGTGATGCAGGATTTCCGTAAATTCCTGGATGAAGAGAAGATTCCTTACACCGAAGCTGACTTGCTGGAAAACAACGACTGGATCCGCTCCAGCATCAGGAGCGAAATCTTCGTGGACGCGTTTGGCCAGGAGGAAGGCTTGAAAGTTCGCGCCGAAACTGATCCGGAAGTGGTTAAGGCGCTGGAGCTTCTTCCCCAGGCCAAGGCCCTGGCTGATAACGCGCGGAAAGTGGTCGCCGAGCGTACCAGTTCTCACTCTTTAACCCAGTAATTGGCCGATGAAACCGTGAAAAGGCCCGATAAAATCGGGCCTTTTTCTCCTTGCGGCGGCATTGACTTGCCCTTGTAAGTGTGTGAAAATCCGCGCAGAATCAGCTCTTGAGGCGGTCGCTAATCCGGCTGCCAGTCTGGAGCCTGGGATGCCAACTTTCCTCTTCTATTCTCGGTATTGTCCGGTTCGCGTCGTGTCCTCGCCCACGTTTCGGAGCGCATGCTAAGGCAAGGAGTGTGGATGCTGGCCGCCGCTTTTGCCGCTGCTGCTGGATGGTCGGATTGGCGTTCGCGCCGTATTCCCAACTGGCTCACCGTCTCTGGGTTATCGCTGGGGATCGCGGCTAATTCTCTTGCTCGGGGTTGGACGGGAACCAAGGATTCTTTGCTGGGCGCCGGCTTGGGGCTGATAATACTGCTGCCTTTTGTCCTGCTGAGAAGCCTGGGAGCAGGAGACTGGAAGCTGATTGGAGCGTTGGGTGCCTTCCTGGGTCCCGCACATCTGCTTACCGTCTTGCTCGGAGCGATTCTGGTCGCGGGCGTGATGGCCGTGATTCTCATCATCTGGAAGAAGCGGGTGGGACAAACCGTGCGTAACTTGGGGAGAATGCTCGCCGCTTTCTTTACTTTTCATTTACCCGGACCAGAGCTTACGCTGGATAATCCTGAGTCTTTGAAGATTCCGTTCGGAGTCGCGGTCGCGGTCACGGTCGTAGTTTATAGCGCCAGACAGGCCTGGGGAGTTTGGTAATGAGGCAATGGCTGAAGAAGATCGTAGGTGAAACGAGCGGGGCCGAGATCGCGGAAGCAGCGTTGGTGCTACCGCTGGTTTTTATGCTGCTCCTGGGAATTTACTGGTTCGGTCGGGCGTACAACATTTACTCCACGGCTACCGAAGCCGCTCAGTCAGGCGCCACAGTGGCAGGAAAACCTTACTGCGCAGTCTGCACAGGCGGCGCGACCTGGGCTGGAACCTCATTTCCGGACGACACTACGGTTATCAACGCCGTGCAGAGCAGTTTGCAGGCGTCGAAACTAGATCCTACACAGGTCACAGCCTACTCGCTTTCACCAGCGCCCACTGCGTGTGCGAATGTAACGCCTGCGGGTGTTTGTAAATTAGACGCCACCAGCAACGTCACCGTCTGTCGTAACGTGCAACTTAATCCGGGAGGTGCGGGCCCGCAGGAGTGCGGCGCGATCGTGAGTTTTCACTATCCCTATCAATTTTATTTCCCTTTTACCTCGCTGAATTTTCAATTGGTCAACCTTCCAGCCGCGGCTGAGAATAGCATGGAGTATTGATGGCGCTACTTCCCCAATCGTGCCGAATAAGCACCGTACGTTGGAGAAGCCGTTGGACTTCGCTACTCGCCGAAAGCAGCGGTTCCGCGATCGTCGAGTTCGCGGTTTCCTTACCGTTGCTGATGGTCCTGATTGTGGGGACGTTTGACTTCGGCTCTGCTTTCACGGTCAAACAAAAACTTGCCTACGCCGCCAGGGAGGGCGCCCGCGTTGCTTCGAACCAGCCAACGACCGACCTTTCTTTGAGTGGTCCGCCGTGCAACGCCCCGGCATCTGTGTGCGCCATTCGCGATGTCGTAGACCAGAATCTTCTCGCAGGAAAGGTAAACGACTGCGGACTTGCCGGTGCGAATGCTACGGCGACTCCTCCGCTGGCCTGGACCTTCACCGCCAATACCAATTGTCCAGGCACACTGACCCTGACAATTGATCGCGGCTACACGTATACCGCTACTTTAACCGCTCCATTTCAGACCGCTTATACGATCGAAGGAACGAAGGTTACGCTAAGCTACCCTTATAAGTGGCAGTTCAATAAGGTGATTATATTTGTGGCGCCGGGCGCGACTTACGCTGGAGTCACTCAAATTACGTCCGTGGGTCTTATGCAGAACCTGAACTGAGGATCATCGTAGTGCGCCTCACATACACATCCACTCGGAAAGATGAACGGGGACAGACGCTGGTCCTGGTGGCAATAGCGATCGTGTCGCTTCTGGGCATGGCCGCGCTGGCCATTGATGTGGTGACCCTCTACGTAGCTCACGCAGAAGCTCAACGCGCCGCAGACTCGGCAGCCGTTGCGGGCGCCAAGATGTTCGTAACCTCGGGATTCACTTCAGTACAAGGCGGACTCACTCCGCCGGTTACCCAGGCGGATGTTTGCCAAACTGGGGGCGCCGGCTCAACCGCGGCGGCCAACCGGCAAGCGGAGGCAGTCACTGGTCAGAATCAAGTAGCCGGTCAGGCGGCGACAGTTTCGGCTATCGCGTGCGACTTTACTGAACCCAAGAATCCCCGAATGACGGTGACGGTTCAGCGGACTGGTCTGCCGACGTTCCTAGCAAGAATCTGGCGGAGTACTACCAGCACTGTGACTGCTAGTGCCAGGGCGGAGGCCTATAACCCTTCTGGCTTGACGGCACCGATCCAGCTGCAAAACGTGAAACCGTGGCTGGTACCCAACTGCGATCCGACGAATACCGCAACACCGAACCCGAACTGCCCAGGGCACGGTTATTTTGTGGTTGCCGCGGACGGTAGCATCGCGAATAACGGGTCGTTCATTGGCCGAACCATTAATTTCCAGCGGATCAATGCTGGAACTGCTCCCACATTCAGTACGCCTCCCACGACTCCTGGGACCAGCGTATTTTATGCACTGGCTGTCCCTATTAATCCGCCAACTCCAGCATGCCCATCCACCAGCGCAGTTTCCTGCGGTCAAGTTGGGAGCGACGACTACATTGACAACATCGCCTGCGCTTCCCAATTCCAGTTCAGTTGTGGCCAGACGATCGGTGCGGGCCAGACCGTTACGCTGCTCACCGGTGGCGGAGGCGTACTGGGGAACCACACCAGAGAAGGGACTCGCTGCCTAATTCACGCCAGCGCGGACGGCCTGAACAACGATCAGGATGTCTTTACGCCGAGTGCTGGCGCCACGCCCCCCATCACTATCACCGGAGGCGCGAACAATCCCAACACTTCTCTGCAAGGCGTGACTAATATAAGCCGTAGCGATTCCGTAGTGACAGTGCCGCTCTTTGATGGCGGTTGTATGGGCGGTGGCTGCAGCGCGACCAAAATCATCGTGGGGTTTCTACAGCTTGGAATTATGCAGACGATCGCGGGACCAACCAGAGTTCAAGCCGTGGTCCTAAACGCCGCAGGCTGCAATCCAGGTGCAGCAAATCCACCGGTCACCGGTGGTGGCATCTCCGCGCTTCCTGTGCGTTTGATTTCTCCGTAGGGCGATCGAAATCGATTATTGTGGAGGTGGTTGCGGTTGCGGGTCGCTTCCACCTTGCTCCATGGCTTGGGCTTGGTTCGGCTGTGTGGGAGGCTCCACTGCGGCCTCGGTAGGCGGAGGAGTTGGTGGAGTGTAAGTGGCTGGCTGCGACACTCCTGCTCCTCTGGGAGTGAGGACAACACTTTTTAGCTGGGTCGGGTCGTTGGCGTCTCCGACCAAGACAAAGTTGAATCGCGATCCATTCAGCAGCGCAGCCATGACGTCTCGAGCGGGCGCGGGGCCGAGACTTATCGAAACCTGTTCCTGATCAGCTCCGGGCGGAATCGGAATGTCGGCGCCGGTGTGGCGATGTACAGCGCTAAGCACTTCCGCGAGTGAAGCCCGGTCGGCCCAGATGGTCATTCTTCCGCTCTGAAATTCAACTTCTACTCGAGGAGCGGGCTTTGCGATGGGCGGCGTCGGTGGCGCTACAGTTTGCGAAACAGTTTCCAGGTTCGACGCCTGCGCTCCGCCACCTGTCAGCTTCACTATCACCGATTTGCCGGAAGAAAAGATGCGGTAAGGTTGCGGGGCTTTCAGGTCCAACACTACGCGGGTGACCGGGGGATTCGTCGAAAACAAGCCCACCCGAATGCCATTTACCTGCCCGCGTCGCACTGCGACGTTATGTAGATCGACACCGGGGGTGGCGTTTGGAAAGTCAATGACCAGGCGATCCGGCCCGGACACTACCTGGGTCTGCGGCGCAACCGGCTCGCTGGCCGTCACCTCGACCTCAAAGTCCTGGCTGCCGCTTAGCACGGCTACGCGGCGAATCGTAGCTGCTGGCCTCCCCGAAGGTTGAGGTGCGGCAAATAACCAGCAGAAGCTTCCACAAACCAAAATCGCGCAGGCTAAAGTCGCGCGGTAAATACTGTTCATTGGGGGCTCACTCTTCAACAGTCGGATTCTAGCAGCGTTCGAGCTGGGTGATCGAAACCATTAGTCGTAGAACCTTAATGATTTTGGAACACTCTGGATCGATTTGGATCGGTCCAAAATGGGCCTGGTGGTAGGGAAGGCTGGTTCCCTATTGGGCTGGTTTTACTGCGTGCCGGTCTTGCGATAGCGCATGTAGATTCCGGCTAGACCGGACGTCAATAATACAACCGTGCCTGGCTCTGGAACCGTCACCGGCGGTCCGTGATGACATGGGTCCTTTTTCTTCTTGCCCGGCTGAGCATCTTCCAGCTCTGCCGCAATTTCTCCTGGTTTCGGTTTCTTGAGAGGCTCGCAGCTTCCGGTCGGAAAGGGAGGAGGAAAAATACCCGGATAACCTCCGCTCGGTATGCCGGAAAGCGGGCCAAATGTCCCCGCAGCCGGAGCTTGCGGTCCAAATCCCGAAGGTCCGGAGCGAGTCAGCAGTGCCGATTCGAAATTTGCCGGATAAACCAGGTGCGCGACACTGCCTCCGCCGACAATCGGATCTTCAAAGGCTTCCGCGCGCGGTTCGTCGGGGGAAACTTCCTTCTGCGGCAAGACCGCGACCCGGTTGCCGCAACGGGTTCGCGCCATCACCTTCCCATCCGTGATCAATTTTTCGCCGACACGGAGCGCCATCTGCCTCTTGGTCCAGAAAATCTTCTCTCCAATCCGATAAGACAAATAGGCCAGCCTGGCTCGCTTGAGTTCAATGACTCTCGCGTTCTTGAAGTCGAAATCCGAATAGTGGCTCGCCACCAAGCGATCTCGTTGTATTGCTTCGCGCAACTCCTGCAGAGTGTGGACTCCTCCCGGCACGACGGAATAGGGATAAACCAGGCGTCCCGTCGCGGGCGCAGACGTGGGCGCTTCGCCGGTCAGCAAGGCTGAGTTTTGGCTGGTACTTGCTTGCGTCCAATCGGAAGGAGAACTGGCAGAGGATGATCCGTGGAGCAGATGGGAATAGCGGGTAGCGAGCAAAAAGCCGCCGAAGCCGAACAGAATCAGAAGAACCAGAACTGTCGCTGCGTGCCGGATGCGGCGGCGACGGGACCTTCTACTACTCCTGCGGACGCGCCTCACCGGGTAATTCAAAGCTTGCTCCTCATACCGCCTCCCCAGCGGACGAGAGGAGGAACGTAGTTCCAATGCATTTCGGCTTCCAGACGACAAACCTTAAAACTGTACATTTTCGCAGAACATGCACCAGCTGAGGCGGCCCATGGTAGCAGAAGATGAATGTGTTTGCACATCAAAGGTTGGTTTTTTTCGCAGTGTTGCCGCGAGAACTACCCCGGTATTGTCCCGATCCGTGACTACTTCTCGGTGGTGGTGGGAGCCGTCGCCGTTGTTGAAAGCTGGGCAATTTCTGCCAGCCGCGCTTGTGCATCGCTTACGTCGGTTGGATTGGTCGCCGTCTGAAGATAGTGCTGTAGGTGCTGCGTCGCTTCCTGATACTGCTGCCGCTGGATGAGAATCAGGCCCAATAAATACTCCATCTTCGGAATCTGATGCTGTTGGTCGACCCTCAGTCCCTGGCGCGCGCTTTTCTCGGCAGCCTCGAAATTGTGCAAATTGTAATTTCCCAACGCATTCCGAAACCAAACATCCGTGAAGTTCACCGCGTTCAGAGCGAGCAGTTTGCCGGTCAGGTCCACCACCTCCTGCCATCGCTTATCTCGGTTGGCCAGCTCCGCGAGGGAACGGTAGGGGCTGACGTACTTGGGGTCCATGGTCAACGCTTGCACAAAAGAGTGTCGCGCTCCGTCCAGATCGTTAGTTTGCATTTGCACCCGGCCCAGTTCAAACCAGGCTTCGGCGTATCGGGGATAAATCTGCACTGCCTTTTCGAATGACTTTCTTGCCTCCTCCCACTTTTCCTTTCTTTCCCGCTCGCGTCCTTTCTCGAAGGCTTTTTGCGCACCCGCTGGCGCCAAGGCGCTGGTAGCGCTGATGGTCGCACCTTCAGCAGGATTCATCCGGTGGAGCACTACTCGTCCGACATCCGTGCTTTCGAAAGTATTGAGCCGGCTGCTCAGCTGCACGACTTCAGAAGTAAAGCCGGAGAGCGAGGCTTGCAGCTCGCATTCACGAAAGTCACGCCGGCCACGATTTATCATGTCGTCTGACGCTTCTGAATCGATCATCCCGGTATTGGATGACGAAAGCCGAGTGGCGAACTGGAAACTGAAGTTCCCGTGAGAATCGGTGTGAGTCTCCGTATGCCTCTGGCCTTTGCAAATAGTCTGAATGGAGGCAGGCTCGGTTAACACGGTTCCGTCATCCACAACCACCTTGCCAGAAAGAAACATTGCTCGGCCCGAACCCTGATCCGGTATTCCCATGGTGGGTGAGTTGATTGTGACGCCGTTGTTGCGGGAACCTCTACTTTGGCCGAAAGCGGAAAGGGTAAGCGCGAACAGGAGAAGCAGGCAGCAGACTAGCGGGCGTTTCATAACCAGGCCCCCAACCGACGTAGCTGAATTATAGGCCGAATCGGAAAAGGCTCATAGTACTTTTCCCTGAGTCCGTGGGCCGTGACAAAAAATCACCTGTCCTCATTTGCGGATCGTTATGCTGCTAGTTTTTGGAAATACTGTTGTGCGGGTCGATCACGAACTTCTTGGCGGCGCCCTTATCGAAGTCTTTGTAACCGCGGGGGGCGTCGTCCAGCCGGATCACCTCCACGTTCACTGCCTTTGCGATTTGAATCTTGTCGTAAAGAATGGCCTGCATCAGTTGACGGTTATATTTCATCACGGGGCACTGGCCGGTGGTGAAGACGTGCGACTTCGCCCATCCCAGACCGATGCGAATGCTGAGTCGGCCGACTTTAGCATTCTCATCCACTCCGCCAGGATCACCGGTCACGTAGAGACCCGGGATGCCGATGGCGCCCGCCGCTCGCGTAATTTCCATCAGCGAATTCAACACGGTTGCCGGCGCTTCGCGAGAAGCATCAGCGCCGTGTCCACGAGCCTCAAAGCCTACGCAGTCCACCGCCGAGTCCACCTCAGGCACGCCCAGAATCTGTTCGATCTGCTCACTGATTGAAGCTTTCTTGGAGACGTCGACGGTCTCGCAGCCGAAGCTTCGAGCTTGCGCGAGTCGCTCGGGGATCAGGTCGCCGACGATCACGCACGCTGCTCCCAGAAGCTGGCAGGCAGCGGCACAGGCCAGGCCGACTGGCCCGCCTCCAGCGACATACACCGTTGAACCCGTTCCCACGCCAGCGCTGACTGCGCCGTGATAGCCGGTAGGCAAAATGTCAGAGAGGCAAGTCAGGTCGCGAATCTTGGCCATCGCCCGATCTTTGTCGGGGAATTTGAGCAGGTTGAAATCGGCGTACGGAACCATGACATATTCCGTCTGCCCTCCGACCCATCCGCCCATATCGACATAACCGTAGGCAGCCCCTGGACGCGCCGGATTCACGTTCAGACAGACGCCGGTGGCGCGTTCTTTGCAGTTGCGACAGCGGCCACAGGCAATATTGAACGGCACAGAAACCAGATCTCCCTTCTTGATGAACTCAACATCGCGACCCGCCTCGATCACTTCCCCAGTAATCTCGTGGCCTAGAATGATCCCCTTGGGCGCTGTCG
Source organism: uncultured Acidobacteriota bacterium (assembly GCA_963696025.1). GTDB lineage: Bacteria > Acidobacteriota > Terriglobia > Terriglobales > Acidobacteriaceae > JABCYV01. Next base: position 150,531 of record CAVOII010000004.1, on the reverse strand, counting down.
TGCGTCCCCGCACCATGTGCTGATCGCTGCCACAGATGTTGGTGGACACGATCTTAAGGATCACTCCGTGTTCACACTTCCGATTTCCCAAGGCGAGTTTTGGGAAGTCGATAGTCTGCACCTCCACCGTGCCCGGGCCCATGTACGCCACTCCGCGATTGCTGGCCATAAGACTGCTCCTTCTTCGATTCCGTTCCGCTTCTCTAGAACGCGGCTGCACCGGCCGCCGCGACGGCATGATCCTGATCACCGGAACCACCACTGACGCCAATAGCGCCCACAACCTTGCCATCGCGCTTCAGCGGGATTCCGCCTGCAAAGATCATGATCTTGCCATTGTTGGACGCATGAATACCGAAGAACTGGCCTCCGGACTGGGAATGTTTTGCCAAATCTTTCGTTTCGATGTCAAAAGCGCGCGACGTGTAAGCCTTCTTCATTGAAATATCGATGCTGCCGATCCAGGCGTTGTCCATACGGACGTGGGCGACGATATTGCCCCCTTCGTCGGCAACCGCGATGTTCATGGGCTGGCCAATTTCCTTGGCTTTCTTCTCCGCCGCGCTGATCACCCGGCGGGCATCTTCCAGTTTCACTGCGGACATCGGGTCCTCCTCACGATAGGCTTCGGTCTGCGTATCGAATGGAATACAGGCAGGCGAGGAGACTAACGGCTCTCGAAGAAATTGGCAAGGGGTTTCGTTGCAGAGCGTCGGCTCAACAACTCACAGCAACTTTCTGTGACTTGAGGTCAGCGATGCTGAGTTCTTAAGGGTCCCTTTGTTACACTTTCGGCGGACATTTCATCAAGGAGCACGCATGGCAGGCAAGTCCTTCAGATCAATTTTTGCAGGCGTTGGGCTTGCTGCAGTCGCGCTAGTAGCCACCAGAACAGTCGCGCAATCCGCACCCGCCAATGCTGCGGGGTCAGCAAAGCCGAAGACGGCCGAGGAAGCCTTCAAAAATGTTCAGGTGCTCAAGGGCATCCCAGCGGACCAATTGTTTCCTACGATGCAATTCATCACTGCATCGCTGGGCGTGGAATGTGATTTCTGTCATCAGGAGGGCGCGTTTGATAACGACGACAAGAAGCCGAAGCAGACTGCGCGCAAGATGATGCAGATGATGTTTGCCATCAATAAAGACAACTTCGATGGCCACCGTGAGGTGACTTGCTACTCCTGTCACCGCGGAGCGCCGAAACCTGTAGCCATCCCGATTATTGCGCCCTCAGAACACAAGTCCGTAGAGGCTGAAGGAATGGCAGACACGCCATCGAACGCGGCTTCCCTGCCAGATGCGAATAAAATTCTCGACAACTATGTGCGGGCGGTTGGTGGCGCCGATGCTATCCGAAAGATTTCCAGCCGAATCCAGAAGGGCACCGTCAATTTTGGCGGACACAAGTTCGCCATAGAAATCTTCACCGAAACTTCCGCCAAGCGCGCCTCACTTATGCATCTGCCAAATGGCGATAGCATCACCGCTTACGATGGACACGACGGTTGGCTAGCTGCTCCGGGTCGACCATTGCGCGAAATGTCAGGAGCCGACCTTGACGCTGCCCAGGTTGACGCCGATTTGCGTTTCCCCATGGATGCGAAGAATATCTTCAGCGACCTGAGTGTGGAACGAAAGGAGAAACTTGGCGACCGCGAGGTGTACGTTCTCTCCGGGCTGCGGGAGGGACAACCGCCGGTGCAGCTCTATTTCGATGAGCAGTCAGGATTTCTGCTGCGGCTCGTACGCTACGCGGAATCGCCGCTCGGCCGCAACCCCACTCAGATTGATTATTCCGATTATCGTGGCGCCGACGGCATGAAGATTCCTTTTCAGTGGACAATCGCCCGTCCGGGTGGCCGCTTCACCATTCAGGTGGACCAGGTGCAGCAAAATGTTCCGATTGATGCCGCGAAGTTCGCCAAGCCGGTCGAGCCCGCGACACCTGAACACAAGCCGCCTCCACAGTAAGGTACCTACCTCGGTCGCGGGTCAGCATCGGGGAACCACTTCTCCGATAGCTGAATGTCTGCATCCGTGTCCACGACGCTTTCTGGTAAAGGTGCCCCGCGTTGGATGTGAGAGGGAGGGGTAACTGCCAGGGGCAAAATCGTTACCGTTCCAATGTTTTGGCCGAGTCTGTAGTCAAGATACCTCCACCTCCGCCTTCGTTGACTTGCCCTCTTTCGCGCACGTAAGATTCGCGCCAGTGATCGGCAAAACCATCTCGCACTACCGCGTCCTGGAAAATTTGGGAGGCGGTGGAATGGGCGTGGTGTACAAGGCGCAGGATACCCAACTCGGCCGCTTCGTTGCTTTGAAATTCCTGCCAGATTTAGTGGCGCGTAATCCCCAGGTTCTGGAGCGATTCCGGCGGGAGGCGCGGGCCGCGTCTGCACTGAACCATCCCAATATCTGCACCATCTACGAAATCGGAGAACACAAAGGCAGACGCTTCATTGCCATGGAGTATCTCGAGGGCATGACCCTTAGACAGCGCATTGCGGCGCATCCAATCGAAGGCGAAAGCCTGCTGACCTGGGGAATTGAAATTGCCGACGGTCTCGACGCCGCCCATAGCCAGGGCATCGTCCATCGTGACATCAAGCCGGGAAACCTGTTCATTACCAGCCGCGGGCACGCCAAGATTCTCGACTTTGGATTGGCCAAGATAACCGCGAAGGATAGCGGGAGCAAGACCGGCGAAGAAAACACACAATCGTTGAATACGACTGGTCCGCAACACCTGACCGGTCCCGGCACCACAATGGGCACGATCGCTTACATGTCGCCGGAACAGGCGCTAGGCAAGGATCTTGACAGCCGCACGGACTTATTCTCATTTGGCGCAGTCCTCTATGAGATGGCGACCGGCTCGCTTCCCTTTCGCGGCGACACGTCAGCGGCAGTCTTTGATTCGATTCTTCATGCCGTTCCGGTTCTGCCGGCCGGATCCTGCCCTCCGCTCCCGCCTGGCCTGGAACCCATCATTCGCAAGGCGCTGGAAAAAGACCGAGCTTTGCGTTACCAGCATGCTTCAGAAATACGGGCGGACCTGCAGCGCCTTAAGCGGGACACCGAATCCGGACGCAGCGTAGCTTATCAAACGACGGTGACGATCCATCACGATCGACCTCCGAATCGAAAAAAGATTTCGACTGCCGCGGCGGTTGCGATCACGCTTGCCACTGCCATTGCCGGGCTCTTTTATTTCCGCCGGCCTCCGCTGCTTACGGAAAAAGATTCCTTGGTGGTTGCTGATTTCAGTAATTCGACCGGTGAGCCCGTGTTCGACGGCACTCTAAAGCAAGCGCTCACCGTGGCGCTCGAGCAGTCGCCCTTCATCAACGTATTGTCCGAGCAGAAAATCGGACAGCAACTGCAGTACATGGGGCGGCCTAAGGATGACCGCCTCACGCCTGACCTGGCGCGGGACGTTTGCCAGCGAACTGGCAGCAAAGCCATGCTGATCGGGTCGATCTCCAGTCTGGGCAGCCACTACGCCTTCGGCCTGAACGCGGTGAATTGCCGAACCGGGGATTCATTGGGCAGCGAGCAGGTGGAAGCGGACAGCCGTGAGCATGTGTTGGCTTCAGTAGACAAGGCGGCTACGCGGATGCGCGAGAAACTGGGCGAGTCGCTGACCTCCGTCCAAAAATACGACACTCCAGTTGAGCAGGCGACGACTCCCTCCCTCGAGGCGCTGCAGGCTTACAGTCTTGCTCTTAACACCTGGTCCAGCGTGGGAGAACAATCCGCTGTACCGTTCTTGAAGCGCGCCATCGAACTCGATCCAAACTTTGCCATGGCCTACGCGCGCCTGGGGACGGCATATTTCAATCTCTCTCAGGCGGGACTGGCGAGCGAGAACACCAAGAAAGCCTATGAACTGCGTGATCGTGTTTCCGAACGAGAGAGCCTTTACATCGAGTCGCATTACTATCCGTACGTCACTGGCGAAATGGACCGGGCAGTGCAAGTCTTTGAAGTCTGGAAGAATACTTACCCGCGCGACGTTGTGCCACATGCCAATCTGGGGGCGCTTTACATTTATCTGGGAAACTACGACATGGCGGAAGCTGAATTACGGCAGGCCCTGCTCCTGGACCCGAACAATGCCACCTGTTACCTGAATCTTGCTGGCGCCTATCTCTCGCTCGATCGTCCCGACCAAGTCCAACAAGTCCTGGATCAAGCTCTGGCGCGCAAGCTGGAGAGTGCGTTCCTGCTGTCGAATCGTTACTTCCTCGCATTTTTGCGCGACAACGCCGACGAGATGCAGAAGCTCGTCAGCAGCGCGGCGGGTAAGCGGGGAACAGAAGACGTGCTCCTCGAACAGCAATCCGACACCGAGGCTTATCACGGTCACTTTGCCAAAGCACGAGCGCTCGCCGAACGTGCGATCGACTCCGCTCGTCATAACGGAGATCAGGAAACCGCTGCGTTCTACAAAGTGGAAGCTGCACTGCGAGAAGCCGCCGTCGGCAATATAGAAGAAGCTCGAGAAGACGTCGAAAGCGCCCTGAGGCTCGCCTCCACTCGTGACGTTCAGACGCTGGGAGCACTTGCGCTGGCACAGACCAGGGATGCCACTCGCGCACAATCCATGGCAGACGATTTGAGCCAGCGCTTCTCTTCCGACACATTGTTGAAAGATTATTGGCTCCCGACAATCCGAGCAACGATAGCTATCCGGCAAGGAAACGCTGCCTATGCCAATGAGTTGCTACAAGTAGTTGTGCCTTATGAGTTGGGAAGCCCGCAACCCTTCCAGCTAGGGACGCTGTATCCCGTCTACATCCGAGGACAAGCTCATCTTGCCGCGAACCAGGCTGGCGCGGCCGCCGCTGACTTCCAAAAGATTCTTGACCACCGTGGGGTCGTCCTGAACTTTACTCTGGGTGCTCTGGCTCGCCTCGGGTTGGCGCAAGCTAGAGTTCAGAGCGGTGACACGGCGGGAGCGAAAAGCGCCTACCAGGAGTTCTTCGTCCTTTGGAAAGATGCTGATGCGGACCTACCGGTTCTGAAGCAAGCCAAGGCTGAGTACTCAAAGCTCCCCTGAGAGGCCGCGGCCAGCGGATTTTGCTCACCACCGCCCGAATTTTTCATCTAAACACGCATCGCTGACAGAACGGCACGAGGCGGATATGTCCAAGCAATTGATTTCAATATTTTTGTTTTTGCTACTTCTGCTGTGCCTATATCGGCCGACTCAGGGACAGGCCTCACCGCAGCCGCCCGCCGCTCCGCAAGCTGAGCATCGCAAAACCAGCGAGCCGTACGCCGGCGATCTGTCTATCTTCGATTCACCTGGAAGAGATCAACGACTGCAGATCAATCGCGTGATGGACATCTTGGGAATCAGCCAGGGTAAGATCGTCGCCGATATTGGAGCAGGATCGGGCTGGTTTACGGTCCGAGCATCCAAGCGCGTTGGCGACACTGGGTCTGTCTTCGCCGTGGATATTAATGCCGAGGCTATTCGCTACATTGACCATCGCATTCAGGAAGAAAACCTCCACAATGTAAGGACGATACGGAGCAAGAGCGATGACCCCATACTGCCAGCCGGCAAAGTTGATGCTGTGCTGCTGCTGAAGACATACCATGAGGTCGCGCAGCCAGTCGTGTTGTTGCGTAATCTCCGTCGTTCGCTTGCGGATGGAGCGAGGGTCGGAATCATTGACCGCAACGGAAATGGTGAGAACCACGGTGTAGAACGAGAAGTTGTAATCCGAGAAGCCGCAGAAGCCGGTTATCAGTTGCGCGAACAATACGATTTTGTCAAAGCCGACAAAATGGACTACTTCCTCGTCTTTACTGCGAAATAGGGACTGGAGGAGTCCTCCGGCAAAATTCTGAGCAAAAATACGAGGTGAGCACCGGAATTCCCTTGTGCTCACCTCACCGAAACAGCAATGAGATTATTATGCTTTCCCCCGCGGACTTAACCGGCTTGAGCCTGGCGTTGCGCCACCTTAGCCAGCGCAATAGAGAGCGCAGCACTACCCAGACTCTTTACCAGGGTTGGGTGCTGGGCGTAAAATGCGCTCGCTTTGTCCACAATGGACGGGTCTGCTTTCTCGGCATGGGCAGCGAGTTGCTGTACCAGTTCTGGCGAAACCTGCTGGGCTTGCTCCGGAGTGATCTGTTTCGCCCCGCCACTCAACAGGCCAGCCAGAGCGCCTCCACCGGCCAACTGTGCTAATGCGCCGGGCCCAACTGAGGCCAAGAGCTGGTTGAGCATTCCGGCCTTCTGTTCGCCACCGGATTGCCCAAACAAACCACTGAGCATTTGCCCGAATGCTGGGGTTTGTTCTGAACGGAACGCTGCGGAGAGCCCGTCCGCAATGGAGCTTTGCGGTGCCGCTTGGGCAACCTGCTCAAAGTGTTGGTCAACATTCGACGGAACCTGGGCGGAGCCGCCACTATATTGTTTCAAAACATCACTGATCTGATCCATTACTCCCATTTTGCTACCTCCGTTGAATCGTCCACATGGTCGATTCTTTGTGTCGAACACATATTACTTAGGCGGATCCCGAATTTCAGGCTGCCGGAATTATGAGCTCTTGGCCGACCTTAATCTTGTCGGGGTCCTCCAGATTGTTGGCTTTCGCAATGCTCATGTATCTATTGGGGTCGCCGTAGAAGCGTTTACTGATTTTGGATAGGTTATCGCCGGGTTGGACAGTATAGTTTTGGTTGCCTTGGCGGGCTTCGATGTCGTGTTTCAGATCAGCGAAATTGGGATCCACGCCCTTAATCGCATCCCAGATGCGGTTCTTGCTGGCCTCCGACACCGCCGTGGCCTTCAGGTAAAGCTGATTGCCATCAAGATTAAGATTTTGAAGTTCCGCACCTTCCTTCTGAATGGTATCGAGGACAGGTCGGTATTTCTGTTTGAGCTGTTCAAAGAGGTCGGGCATTGATATCGATATCTTCCTTTCGGCAACTCGATACAATTTGGCTGCTTTCTCCCAGGATTCGGACGAAGTGAGGCAGGTTACAACCGCAAGAAGTGAAACAGGTTATTGCCGCGCAGCATACACCCCGCTGCCCGATGGTGCAAGTTGATGAGCCACCCTCGCAGGCGGCTTCAGGTCTGATCGGCTGACGTTCGCCTTATTAGCGCCTGTCCGTTGCAGTGGTACAGGTGATGGTTGTTCCAGCCGCGATAAATTGGCCAACTACGTTGTACGCAAGCGCCTCCGCGACGGAATCTGACTGCGCCTCAATTCCGTATGAATCTTTGGTAACTCTTCCAGGCTGAGGCGTTCTGGATAGCGAGCGCGTACAGCATCGAATGCGGCCTTCATTTCGGTTTCAACTTACTTGAAATCTACCGCCGGTATGTCAGGCATGGCTCGCTTCGTTCGGCCAGGCGGTCATTGTAAGCCCCCTCTTCACCGAGGAGTTCGAAGTAGTAATCATGATCGCAGTTGCGACCGAAGAGATGCATGGGTCGGACCGAGTTTCCTGACCTGAGAAGATTACGACGCGAGCCTGGGGTTGGTTACGGCAAACCATCAGCGAGAGCGAAATGGCGCTCTTCTCCGAGTGCATGCCAAAGTGTGCTCGAAAACTGCTTGACACCGCCGACATTGTCAGAGACGCGATTTTTCGTCAATTACTCCTGCCCACGGACCCCCAAGTCCCGGCTTTTCATTGACCTGTTTGTTTTCCAAGCGTAGGACTCGCCGCTGTCAGGGGGTGCTCACGTGAATCTGAATCGCAGAATTACTATGGGGGTGGCTGGGATCGGATTCCTCACACACTGTTTGAACAGTGGGTTGACAGGGTTCGCTTTTGCTCAGGTCGCCCAGCCAAATGAATTCCCGACCGCCGAGATCAAAATGAATGAGCGAACCTGCTTGCTATGGGCGCGTGCGTCGCTGCGGGTTTGGCCTGAGAAATATGTGTTGGTGAGCTTGCCGACTTCATCGCTCTCTGAGGCTGCAAACATTGTGGGACGCAGTGCTGGGGCATTTGCTGCCTTAATTTTGGAACGGGATGAAGTATCACTCACTTTGCCTGAGCATGTGTGGAGCGCACATGCTCTCAAGGCTAACGCTCAAGATGGGCCATACAGAGCAGTGAGTTTCAACGTAGACGTTGATTTAGAGGTGTTCGGCTTCTTTGCTCCTGCTGCCGTTCGCTTAGCCAACGCGAGGATTTCAATTGTACCTGAGAGTGCTTTTCTCAAGGATCATTTGCTTGTTCATGAAAAAGACTTGGATCAGACAGTTTCAATTCTTGGAAAACTGATCAAAGATTGTCAGGACACGCTCCAGAAGAAATGATTTAAAAAGAGGCCCTGTTCCAAACTGGTTGACGAAATCAGGCGATTGCACAAGCTTGCGCCACCTATTCGCCATTTAGAGAGTCAATGAGTTTTATCGCGAATACCCTAGGTCGACAAATTGAGCATCACGCACCCAGGGGTCGGCGTCTGCGGGTTCACTCTTTGTGAACTTCAGCTCCGTTTTCCGGATCATTTGGAACCACAAGGAATCCGGATCGGAATTGAAAACCGTGGCCTCGTCCGCCGGGAAAATGAACCAGGCGCCGAGTTGCACTTCCATCTGCAGTTGCTCTCTGGTCCAACCGGCATAGCCCATATAGACATGAAAAGCATTGGGATCGGGTCGAGCGGAAATGGTTTGTTCGAAGACGGTCTTGGCTGAAATCAAGTAAACCCCACTGAAGATCTGCTCAGAGCCTTCGATCTTGGTTGGCGACCGGAACAAAGCAAACACGCCTGGAGTTTCGACTGGGCCTCCGAGATAGACCGGGTCGGAGCGGTCTTTGGCTGCCTTCACGCCATCGAGCACTCGTGAGAGAGGAATTTCTGTACGCCGGTTTAGTACGAGTCCGACTACACCCTGGGCGTCATAGCGAACTAGAAGGACCACGGTGTGGACGAAATTCGGATCGCCGAGATTTCGACTTGCCACTAGCAACTTTCCGGCGGCCAGCGCCTGCGGATTCTTGGACTGGATGGGAAGGAAGACGGTCGGCAGCATTTCTCGAAATAAGCCGTCCTTAGCAACGTAAGTACCAGCGTCTTTAGCATCGGTCGCGTATGCCGGACATGTGCCTCGATATGTTGGCGAAGTTTTCTGCTCGGCAGTTGGGCTAAGGATGCGCTCCTGAGCCGATAGCGCAAGGCATGACAGCAGTCCAAGAATGCCGAGAACGGCTCCGACCTTCATAATGGCAAACCGTACACTCAAGAGGACTTTCTGTAGATGTCGTTAACGCTTTATCCGAAAACCCGGGCCCGAAGGCCAATGAGTGATAACGCATTATAAGAGGGCGTCCCTTTAGGAGTAGGTTATGAGCGCAAGCATCATTCCCTACGAAAGGAACACCCTCCATGAATAGCGAAAAGTATATTGGGCTCGACGTTCATCAAGCAACCATCTCGGTGGCAGTATTGGATTCCACTGGCAAGTTAGTCATGGAATCCATCCTGGAAACAAAAGCCGCGACCATTCTGGAGTTCTTTGCGGGGTTGCGCGGAACTTTGTCGGTCACCTTCGAAGAAGGAACTTGGGCCGCGTGGCTGTACGATTTACTGAAGCCGCATGTGGCCAAGCTGGTGGTGTGCAATCCGCGAAAAAATGCTCTGCTCAAAGACGGAAACAAAAATGATCGTATCGACGCCCACAAGTTGGCCGAACTGTTGTACCTGAACAAGCTCAGCTCGGTCTACCATGGCGAGACGGGCGTGCGCATGCTGCGCGAGTTAGCCCGGAGCTACCTGACCCTGGTCAAAGATCTGACCCGAGTCATGTGTCGGTTGAAAGCGGTCTATCGCAGCTGGGCGATCCCCTGTGCCGGCCGGGACGTCTACTATACCCGTCATCGAGCCGAGTGGCTGGGCAAGATCAAGGAAGCCGGCGTCCGTCGCCGAGCCGAACGACTCTACCAGCAACTGGACATGCTGCAGTACTTGCGCCAGCAAGCGCGCCGCGAGCTGTTGGCGGAGAGTCGCAAGCATGCCATCACCGTCAAACTACGGCAGATTCCCTCACTGGGACCGATTCGCTCCGCCTTGGCGGTGGCGCTGATCCAGACCCCGCATCGTTTCCGCACTAAGCGACAGCTTTGGGCTTACAGCGGACTTGCTTTGGAAACCCGCACCAGTGCGGAATATTGCTATGTCAAAGGCGGACTGCGACGTTCTAAGAAACAGATCTCCATTCGCGGTCTGAACAAGGACCACAATCATGATCTGAAAGGCTTGTTCAAAGGTGCGGCCACCAGGGCCAGTGTACTGCCTGGCCCGTTCCAGGATTTCTACCAGAGATCACTGGTCAAAGGTATCAAGCCCACGATGGCGCGTCTCACGCTGGCGCGCAAGATTGCAGCCATCACGCTAACTCTATGGAAGAAGGGAGAAAACTTCGACGCTGACAAACTGAAATCGCAAGCCGCTTGAGCGTCTCACGGGAAGAGCCCTCCACCTCCGGTGATCTTTTTCTGGTGGTGGCCAGTTGGTTCTTGAGACGCTCGGGTTCGAGGGTGAGCATCCTTATCGCCTGTAGGCGCACAGTGCCTGTGGCACTGAGCCTCTGTGTTAACCCTATGCCCTCTCGGATAACCCGAAAAAGCACTAGGCCTCGAGTCGCAGATAGAACCATGGTTGACACCGTACAACCACCAGTGCTTGCCAGTTTCAGAAACCGATCGGCGTTGTCGCTACTAATGAACATGCAGCTGTTGAGATGGAGCAAAGCAAAATCCGAAACCACAGGGCAAGACACAAGACTCGAGCGTCACTCCTATCTGACAAGGGACTGGATGCCGCGAACCATAACCGCGCTTCCGGCGGAGGAAGAAGAATGTTCTTGACATCCCCTCTTATAGAACAGCGATAGCACTCACAACCCGGTTAATGAGATCGCGGTAGGGATACCACTTTGCGTGGTACCCCCCGCACGGTCCCGGACGGGCGCTTATTAGCGCATCCGGTTCTTATCGCGGATGACTGGCGGCAAAGCGAAGCGCGGGATAAGGATGGAGTACTCGCGGGGGTGGGATCCATCGGTCAGCCAGGGCGAGAATACGCGTCCACGAGATCGGGTGGTGCTGGCTACGGCGGCGAAGTGTACGCCACCAGTGCCCAATTAACCGCTCCCGGAATACGCCGAGACTATCGAGGTTCCCCGGTACCGCATAGTAGTTGGAGTGGCCCTGCATGATCGACTTGAGCCATTGACCGGTTTGGCGCACGGGATCGTGCATACGCTCACGGAGCTGCTGCTTAATCTCCCGCAGCTTCGCCCGCATGCGTTTCTGGATCGTCTTGCGCCTTACCGTAAACCGCCCTAGCCTATTCTTCCCGCTGATGTGCGTGAAGCCTAGAAAGTCGAACGTCTCGGGCTTGCCTTCTCCTCTACGTCTCCGGTTCTCTTCGGCAAACCTGCCGAACTCGATCCGGCGCGTCTTATCTGGATGCAATTCCAGTCCAAACATTCCCAGTCGTTCCTGTAAGTTCTCCAAGAATCGATCCGCGTCCGCTTGGTGTTGGAATCCCAAGATGATATCGTCCGCGTAGCGGATGACCACCACCTCGCCGTGTGCCCACTTCTTGCGCCACACGTTCACCCAGAGATCGAACGCGTAGTGCAGGTAGATATTCGCGAGAAGCGGTGAAATCACCGAACCTTGCGGACTGCCTGCCTTCGTGTCCGACCATTTGCCTTCCTCCATCACCCCAGCCTTGAGCCATTTCTGGGTCAGCCGTAGGATGCGGGGGTCAGCGACGCGATGCTCCACGAACTTGATCAGCCAACTCTTGTCGAGGTTATCGAAAAATCCTCGAATGTCGGCATCAAGGACGTAGTTCACCTTCTTCTTCAGGAGCGCGTACGACAACGCATCCAGCGCCTGATGCTGGCTGCGCCCCGGGCGAAAACCGTACGAGAAGCTGAGAAAGTCTTCCTCATAGATCTGGTTGAGGATGGTGACCACGGCATGTTGGACAAGTTTGTCTTCGATAGCCGGGACCGCCAGTGGACGTTGTCGTCCATCTGCTTTCTCTATGTACACTCTTCTCGAGGGCGTCGCTCGATAGGCTCCGCGATGAACTCGGCCATGAAGATCGGTCAGCCGATCCTCTAGTCGGTCTTCATACTCCTGCCAGGTGACACCGTCCACTCCAGGTGCGGCCTTTCTCTTGAGCGAGTAAAAGCTTTCCCGCAGCAGTTCGACGGTCAGGTGGTGGAGCAAGGCGGTGAACTTCATCTCCTTGTTCCCTGCTGCTTTCCGCACGCCCGCCAGCCCCTGGGACACGCGCTCCCCGCTCTGTGTCGGGGACGTGTTAGGTTGACGAACGTTCTCCTTGATCGACGGCCTTCCCTCCCCACTCTCCGCCGACGAATTCCCGCCTTTGTTCGAATGGTTCATAGGTACTATGCCGTTGTGTGACTCCTCGGAGACGTACACGCGGGCCTCGTGGCTCTGGCCTTCACCCGCCGACCTCCGACCTGGTTGAGCCGCAGGTGTCTCCGAGGTCTCCCGGTTCTCGTGCTTGAAGTTTCTAGGCGTGTCTGGGGTCTTCGACTACGCCGGACTGAGCAAGAGCTCGCGCTAACGCGCCTGCTCATGTTGCCTTCCGCGCATTTCAAGGACGTCGGCGTCCGGATTGCATCTTTTCGGAGCTGAATACCCACCCCGCCTATCCTCTGTCTACGCTTCGCTGTGTCCCTCGCGGTAGCAGCGCAAGACTCGAGGCCGAGCGGATCGCTAATCCTTTCTCGTAAGGCTCTTTCATCCTCTACTTCAAGCCGGTTTAGCCCGGCGCACTGAAATCGTGATTTTACGACAGTTAGTGCGTAACAGTGGATGGTGCCTTCTTTTCAACAAGCGGATCGGCGTGACGATGCAAGAAGTTCCAAGCACCGTTTTCCTTTCTAATTGCTTGGAGTTGGGTTCGCGGCATTCGCCGTAGTGGTCGGGTTGACAACTGCTCCAGAGCGGGTGAGCCGGGGGAAAAATGGCGTCACTTCCAGCGGCATCTTGTGGCGCGCCGAGGTGATGGCCACCGGCATGGTCGTGATCAATTCCACATTGTCATCCCAGGCGTTGAGCTTGACGCGTCCGCCCAAAGGCAGGGCTGCGATCTGGTCCAGTTTGTCGGGATCGAGGGCCGGAGCAGAGTTCATCAACACCACCATACGATCCATGGCGCCCTTACGGTCGGTGAAGCCTGTGCCCAAGTGTGGAGTCAGTAGCGCGGAAAGCGCCGGGCCTCGCGCCGCTACTTCGCGCAGGAACAGTCCTGGTGTATTCAGCTTCTGGGCGTAGGGTGAGTTCTTCAGCAGCTCGATAGCCTTCTCGTCGGCTGCAGTTTCCTCCTCGGGAACGTGCCGGAAGCCCAGGTTCTGGTAGGTGGATTCATCAGAGAACAACATGCGATCGTAGAAGGCATACTTGATGCCCAAGTTGTGCCCCAGGACGATGTGGGCCAGTTCGCGCGAAAGCACCATGGCCAGGCTGGCTTCATCCGGGAGCACCTCCAGCAGTCCGCGGCTTACCACGATGGTGTTGCCCGCGCTGAACGTCTCCAGTGGCAAAGTCAGCATCACACGGGCGTGTACCGGGCCCGGCAGTTCGATGTTGTTGGTGATCAGCAAATTGTTGACAACGGTCTCCAACACCTTGTCCACTTCGCCCTCGGGAGCAAGCAGGCCGGCATTCTGTAGCCGCTCGATCACGTTGTCTCCTGCCTGCTGCTGCCATCGCCACTGCGCTTGCAGCGGAGAAGCATCCTGCGTCGCCGGACTTTCGTCCTTCACCGTGGAGTCCACCAGCACCTGGGTCAATTCGCTGTTCTGGGCGCCCTTCTTTAGGTCATAACCCCAGAGCCGGGTCTGGGCCTTGAAGGTAATATTGTCCTTCCAACGGTTGCTGAAATCACCTTCCTCGCTGTAGACGTAGGCCGGTACCCAGTAGCCCGGGATCAGGTTCAAGCGCCAGCTATCCATGTGGAAGAAGTAAGCGTTGCTGGGGCGCGGCTCATAAAAGCCATTCAGGCGCACAATGCTGTAATTCTGGTCCTCTACCCAAATTCGGCCACGGAAGCGCCCATTACCGGTGCCCGGTTTGGCGGACACGTCGAAGACGATGCAGCGGATATCACCCAGGAACTCCCGGTGTACGTACTTGAAATCGTAGGTCCGGCGATTGAAGTCGTCGCGGTCGGCGTAGATCATCCATGAGAAACCCATGGGTTTGTATTCGAACTTAAACAACCTGTTGAAGCCGCCCAACAGGCGGCTCTCAAAGCTGGTGTCTTTCGGGAGATAGTCCCGGCGGTCCACGCTCTCGCCCAGATCCATGCGGCCGAGGAAGTAATGGTCTTGCACCGGTACCGGCCCGACTTTCGGGTCAAACTTCAGATTTTGCAGATAGGTCTCAACCAACGGAGTGCGGGTCTTCAGCATTTCCATCAGAGCGTGCTCGCGCTCGATCGCGCGGTCCACCACCTGGTCCATCGTGGCAGACGCTACGGAGGCGGGCGCGGTGCTCGCGGGTGCTGCTCCCGGCTGCGGCTCGCGCTGCTCGCGTGAGGAAGCCGGGCTAGACTGCGCGGCCGATTCTGGCGTCCGCGCCACTGGAAGAAACAAAACAGCGATTGCAACGAGCCATATACGTGGGGACATTTGCGTACTCCTGGGAGGGTCAGCCTCGATAGGTCTTACCTTTGCTGAACACTGGGAGCAAAATTAAGTTTCGCCGAACCCGAAAATCCTCCAACCATAAAAGACTCAAGGGTTTGCAGTGGTAGCCGACTCTCTTTTTCTTAACGCGCGTGCTGGCCGCTCGCGAGAGGTTTGGCTAACAAATTCCAAAGCTAACTGGCAAAATCGGCGGATGGAAGGGTGGCGACAGTGGCGACTCGGCCGGAGAAAAATCTTGTCCCACGAAAAAACAAAAGAACCCACTTGACTCCAACCGGCCTTCTCATGGAAGGCGTTTACACCAACTGAGAACTACTGGTGAAAGTTTGAAATATCATCGGATTGCGTAACCGCCATCGACACGAATCGTAGTACCAGTAACGAAGTCCGATGCTCGTGAGGCCAAGTACACGGCTGTTCCGGCAAGCTCCTCCGATTGACCCCATCGACCGGCGGGAGTCCGTGCAAGAATTTCGTTGTTCATGGGCATTGTACGTACAGGCGCCGTCATGTCCGTTTCAATCCATCCGGGCGCGATCGCATTGACTTGAATGTTATGCGGGGCGAGTTCAATCGCCATTGACTTGGTCAGTTGGATGATCGCCCCTTTCGCTGCGCTGTAAGAGGGAACAAGCCCAGATCCAAAGAACGAGTACATGCTGCCGATGTTAATAATCTTTCCACTTTTGCGGCTAAGCATCGATCTGGCAGCGAGCTTCGAGAGAAGAAAAACTGCGTTGAGTTGCGTCTCGATGACGTTGTCCCAATCTTCAGGCTTTTCCTGCAACACACCGCCGCTCAGCGACACGTTGCCCGCATTATTGACCAGGATGCCGATGTCCCCCAGTTCGCTCTCTACCCTATTCAGCGCGGGCTCCAGTCCGGCGCGGTCGGTCACATCCACCGTCACAGCGATAGATGGAACGCCGACCGCCTTCAATTCGGAAAGCACCCGCCGGTTCTTTTCTTCGTTTCGTCCAAGCACCGCGACGGCAGCCCCGGCTTCGGCGAATCCGAGCGCGATCCCGCGGCCAATACCCCCATTGCCACCTGTCACGACAGCCACCCGGCCGGTTAAGTCAAATAAGGCAGAGGTTTTCATTAAGCACTCCTCATTTCGAATCTGCTTTCTAAGCTGTGGGCGTGGTAGTTGATGTTAACAGGGGTCTTCACCAATAACGGGGTCACTGAGTGCGATGGCGATTTTACGCCAACTATCCGTTGGTTCAGTCGTCGACGTTTGCACTCAAAAACGCTCAATGAGGCAGCGTGCGAGAAAAGGAGCACTGGGTTGCTGGGAGACCGCGGTCTTCGCTCTGGCCGCTCCACTCGCTTAGTGGCACGAAACGTCATCCTGAAACGTGGCGCTCCCCAGCATCTGAGTCAGAAAATGTCCGCAGGTGATGATCTTCTGCGACAGCGGATCTTCGCGCAAAGCGTTCGGAGACGTCGTGTATTTGGCCGTGTCCATCGATTTCTTCGCGGCCACTAGCTTGTCGCTCCACTGCTGAACCAGGTCAAATCCGTGATGGAGCAACTGCGCTGCATTACGGTCGCCATCGGTCAAGGCCGCCGCTTCCGCCAACTGCAGGCTCTGCGACGCCTGATCGCGATAGCCGTTGACCCACTCGTCGGTGACCCCGTACCCGCCCCGAATTGCTGATGCCAGTGTTGTGGCCCACTCCCGCAAGCGCGCGATTTCTTCGATGCCCGCCTTCATGAATTCCTGTGACAAAGCTGAACTGTTCGGTGGCTGCGAAGGGGCGGGGGGCTCCGCGGTGCCGGCTGTCGCCGCACGGCTTGCTACCACAGGAAACGTCAGGACGATGCCTGGCCCGCTGAAACTCACCGAACCCTTGCCGATGCTAGCCAGGGCCGACACGTCCACGAACAACCGGCTATTCTGGTCAATCACTTCGGCTGTTCCGTTCTGTCCATTGACCGTTACGTTTCGTTGCCGCTGCGTCGTTTGCCCAAAAGCAGCGCTGCTTAGTACAGCCGTGAAAACCAGGAGAAGAATGCTTCGAGAATCTCGTTTCATAAGGCGTCATCCTCTCTCAAACCAAACTGTGATCTTAACCAATTGTCCGGCTGCCCGGCGGAAACGCGAGGCGGAGGCACCGCGTAGTCTAGGCTCGAAAGAACGGCGTTGGACGGGCCAGGCGGGTGGGCCCCCGTTCTCTAGATTTGCGACTGAGTCTTTGATTGGCGTAAACAGGCATTTGCACTCATTGACCAAAGGAACGAGAAGGCGATTTGCTCAATAGCCATTCGAAAGAACGCCTTTCCTGTGCGTGTCGTAAAATCAGTATTCTTGTCTGTTTGGACTGAATTCGACCGTTTACGCGTCATCCTGGTGGCTGCGCGCAACCCTCTCAACATTGGTGCAGCCGCTCGCGCCATGAGCAACTTCGGTTTCCGCCACCTGCGAGTGGTATCCCCATATGAAGTTGCTTTTCGTGAGGCGCGCTCCGCTGTCGGTGCGGCGGCACTGCTGTCGAGCGCAGAGGAATATACGAGTGTGGCCGAGGCGGTGGCGGACTGCACGCTGGTAGTCGGAACGACTGCAGTTGGTCAACGCGACTTGCAACATCCGCTCAGACGGCTGGAATACGGAGCGCGCATTGTGCGCAAGCAACTCGGTTCGAGCCGTGTCGCGCTCTTGTTTGGATCGGAGAGAGTCGGGCTCTCAAACCAGGACCTCAGCCACTGCCACTTGTTGCTGCGCATTCCGACTCGTGAAACAAACATCTCGATGAACCTGGGGCAAGCAGTGGCAGTGTGTCTCTATGAGCTGGTGCGCAATGGGAGAGCTATGCAACAACCACAAAGCCCAAAGCACGCGACTGCGGCCGAGGTCGAGCGGGCCACCATGCTGCTACTAGACGCGCTCCACGCTAGCGGCTACGTCAAACCGCGCCGCGCGGTGTCCACTGAGGAGAATGTTCGTCGCTTAGTCCGCCGTTTACACCTCTCCACCCGCGATGTCGAGTTCTGGCTCGGCATTCTGCGGCAGATCATATGGAAAATGGAGGCGAGAGGTGGTCCTCAAGGCTGAGGTCCTCTCGCCAAACTCCCTCAATGAGTTCTATACAAAGGGATGTCAAGAAAAAACTTCGCCTCGACCGGAGGGCGAGTTTTTTTCTCGAGATCCAGCCCACTGTAGTTTCGCAACCGTGGAGAAGTTTGGCTGGTTGTCCATTCTCGTAGGGTTTCTTTGCTGATGGTGGCAATGCCATCGAGTTCGAAAGAGCGGCAAGCGAGCTGGTTGCTTCGCAGGCAACCATGGTTCTATCCGAGGCTCGTGGCCTATGGCTATTTCCGGTTATCCGAGAGGGCATAACGTGAAATGGGTGACTCGGTGCCAAAGCACGCGGGGCCGGATCTCATTGACTGAAAGCTCCACGATGATTGTTCCCCACTTTCAGGTGCTTCATTGATGTTGAGAGAGTGACCGCTGCCAAAAAGTTGGTCCGGAAGTGGACCCGTTTGGTAAAATTCTCCTCCAGGCTTGAACTTCCATTCAAGCCCCCGCTGCCGAAGATCGTCATTTTAGGATATTCCCCGCCCGCCCCGGAAGGCAAAATCGGCGCCGTTAGATTTCAATCGCTGACCGCCGGATGTTGTGACCCTCCCCGTGCTCTTCGGGCATTCGAGCGCACAGATCGGCCACAGCCGCCGTAGCCGTGTTAGCTCGTCATAAAGTTCCTTCTTTCGTACGTGACTACGTTCCTTCTCCTGGCAGAAGTCCACTTGTACAGAGTCCAGTTGGTATTCGAACTGGTTAAGAGGATGAGGACTTTGCCAGATCGTTCAGATTTCTTTCGCACGCCAACCTTGCCAAGCGGCAGACCGGGTTCCCTCTCGTCATGACGAATGCAACGAAGCCCGCCTCGCCAAGGGCGGTCTGCTGCTGAGCAGGCGTCATCCGGCCAGCGATGAACCGGTCACGGTGTGGAAAATCGTAGCGATCTGAACTTGCGCACTGGTAGCGGTGAGCGATCGCGATATAGTCGCGCAGTTGGCGCATGTCCGGCCCGTCATCGAAGGCTTTCCACATCGCCTCCGCCAGCGCCTCGTCGATCTCTTCCGCAAACTCTGTTGTACTCAGATCCTTCTTCGCTGCCAATCCAAGATCATGGCGATCGCGAAAGTCCGCCAGCAGCTCCCGCAGCTTCTCTGAACTCAATTTGTGCCGGACTATAATCCCGCTGAACGCGGCATAAGCAGCTAGGTTCCAATACTCAAGATTGTCCGGCTCGCTGGGGTCGTTCCCTGTCTCGTGAAAATCGGCGTGGCGGAGTGCTTCGTACAGCACTTCGGTCGATTTGAACTTGTAGCGGGCGCAGAGCCGCCGTTCCCAGGCCTCCAGGAGAGCGAGGCGACCGCGCGCGTCAATAACCCGGGCCGCGGCGCCCAGTTTCACGTCTGGCCGATGCTTTCGAAGCCAGGGAACGAGGCTTTCCAGCGGATAGCCCGGTTCCAGATTCTCGACGATCCGCTTGGGGCCGGTTCCGTCTTCCTCCCAGCGCCGTAATGTCCGCTCCGTAACACCGAGCAAAGATGCCATATCAGCCGCGGAAAGACTGTCTTTCATAACGAAATACCCCCTGAATTCTGCTCAATGTCCATGTCCGCGCGCATGAGAAAAGGCGGCCGGCGGTTTTTGCCGATTGACCTAATCGGATTCGACCCCCATACCCCCCGACTTAGTGCTCGCAAGCATAAGGCGTTCTGCGTCACAGTATCAGTGTCCTCACCGTGTCTTGGGCAGCCGTATATCCCTGCGGCTTGCTTGTTGGGGTCTGCTTGCCTCAGGTCCCTTCGTTATCCGCCCTGCTGTGGCTCCTGCGCGACCATGAAATCTTGACGATGCCGTAGCCACAGGCGTGCTGAAGCGGCTTGGGGTGATCAGTTCCCTCGTGCATATCGTTTACTCCCTGCGATGCGAGGTTTTGAGGCAAACTTCGGCAGGACATGGTTTGAGTTTTGGAACAGAATGGAACAGATTGAGGGTTTGGTGTCTCTCTAAGTCGCTGAAAACTTGGTGGAGCTAGTCGGGATCGAACCGACGACCTCATCGTTGCGAACGATGCGCTCTCCCAGCTGAGCTATAGCCCCACGGACGCCGAACACTCTCACCCTTCGCCTGATTTTAGCAGCGTTTGCGGACCCCGCCAAACCCGCGCGCCACGTGTACCCCAATACCAATAAACAACCTTAGCAGTCGTAGCCAAAGTCCCCGCCGCTGAAAATCGTGCTTACCAATACCGTCTTCTCACATCTAAAATAAAAGTTGTCATGACTTTCGTTGCAGTGAACGCGGAGGTTTCCGGACGGCGAGCGACCTCGCTGTCACTTTCAATTGCATTCCATGTCTTGCTGCTGGGGTGGCTGCTTTATCCTCCTAGCCTGAAATTCCTGGCGCCGTCTTCTGTGGCTGCCGGGGTGAGCGGAGGCTCCGTTACCACTCTCTATTGGCCGGCCCACGAGAAAACAGCAAACACTTCACCTGGCGCCTCCCAGCCTCAGCAGCATGAGGCCCGCAAGCCTCTCGTTTGGAAGAATCAGTCCTCCAACAAGACCCGAAAAGCCCAAGAGCAAAAACCCTCGCCAGCTACGATCGAAGCTGAATCTCAGTCACCTGACGCCGGTTCCGGTAATCCTGCGCCTTCTGCCGGCGTTCCCTACGGAAGCCAAGGCTCCGCATTCGGCGATGAAATACGCCCGGCGCTGCCTGTCTACGCTTATGATCCGGTAGTGGATCCCAACGAACTGCCCGGCCATGTCGAAGGCAGCATCGTGGTCGAAATTACCATCGATGACAAGGGAAACATCGTGCAGAAAACCGTTCTGCAGAGCCTCGGCCCGGCGATCGACAAAAGGGTCCTGGCCGCGTTGGAGATTTGGCACTTCCGTCCTGCCACGCGCAACGGCGTCGCCATCCCCTCAAAGCAAGATGTTTACTACCACTTCAAGCCTCAAGGCTAGACGTTGTCATGGGGTGGACTGACCCTGAGCTGGACAGCATTCCCGCTATAATTGCTGTGTGAGTGCCAACTCCATTCAGCCTGTTGCTTCCGCAGATTTTCCTACTCGCTGGGGCAAGTTTCGCATTTATGGGTTCGAAGCAGAATTCGATTCCGGCAACGCGCGGCGCAAAGAAGAAGCCGTAACCCTGGTGATGGGTGATGTCGTGTCCGCGACGCCCCTGGTCCGCATCCACTCTCAGTGTCTCACCGGCGACGTATTCGGTTCACTGCGCTGCGACTGCCGTTCGCAACTGGAAATGGCACTGGCGATGATCGCTGAGGAAGGCGCCGGCGTGCTCATCTATGAACAGCAGGAGGGACGCGGCATTGGTCTGATGGCGAAGCTGCGGGCCTACGAACTGCAGGATGCGGGTTTGGACACAGTTGAAGCTAACGAGCGTCTCGGCTTCAAGGCCGACCAGCGTGAATTCACCTTGCCTGCCGAAATCCTGAAATCTTTGGGCATCTCTCGCGTGCGCCTGCTTTCCAATAACCCCGAAAAGGTAGCTGCTCTCGAACGCGGGGGAATCGAGGTTGCGGAGCGTATTCCCTGTGAAGTTGCGCCTACCACGCACGCCGAAGATTATCTAAAGACTAAAAAAGACAAAATGGGGCACCTCTTTACCTCGCGATAAGGCGAATCTACGCGGGCCAGATTCCCAACGCCGTGCGCGATAGAATCTGATCACGTGTGTCCTGTGCTAAGGGCAGCGCCCGAAAATCGTCAAGATTCTTCTTGATCTCCGGAACCCCCGGGCCCGGCCAGTCCGTGCCAAATAGTGTCTTGTCTGCGATCTCTTCCAACCGCGGAAAATACTTGAGAAGAGTTTTCGGTGGGATGCCGCTGATGTCCAGAAACACATTGGGATGGCGGCGCACCAGAAAGAACGCGGTATTCATCCACAGCGGCCGTCCGCCATGCGCGAGCAATATCTTCAGCTTGGGAAAATCCACCGCGACATCATCGATGTAAATCGGGTCGCCGTACTTGTTGCGGGCGCCCGGAAAGACGGAAGTACCGGTGTGAAACATCACCGGGATGCCATTGGCCTCGGCGGCGCGGTAGATGATCTCCAGCTCTTTCATCCCAATCAAATAATCGTTGGGGAACAAAAGCTGATGTGGGGGGTGGATTTTGATCATGCGGATGCCCAGCAGCAGAAGGTGCTCCACATCCGCGAGAACGTTCGAGGTGTGCTTCGGGTGCAGGCTGCCGCAGGAAATCAGCCGCTTGGGATTTTCTTTGGTGTAGTCAGCGATGAATTGATTAACGCCCGAAGTAAAACCGATGATCTCCGGGGCAACGTAATTGATGAGTACCGCCCGATCGACTCCGGCTGCGTCGAGATGCTTGAGAAACGCTTTCGGTGAGCGACAGAACTCCGCAATCTGGTCGAAATTCGGCCGTTTGTTTTTCATCAACTCCAGCGCCTGCGGCTTGAACATCTCAACGGGCTGGATATGGATGTGGCAGTCGGTGATCACGATCGAGTGTCAGTTCTTCGCCGCTGCGAGCACTGCTCTCTTGGTGAATACGCGGATCATCTCTCGCCTATACTCAGGTGTCAGCGCAGATGTTGTTAGCGGTTTGGCTGTCTTCGCAGCCAAATCGCCGACCGCTTCTGCTAACGCTTCGTCCACGGTCCTCCCCTGCAGCATTTCACTCGCGCCATTAACCAGCAGCGGCGCGGGATTCACAGCCGTAATCGCCAGTCGAGCGTCTGCCACGTGACCATTTGACCGCTTCATCACCACCGCCACTCCGGCGAGCGGATAGTCGATGGATCCGCGAACGCGGAGCTTGCGATAGACGCCAGTGTAATCTGCAGAGGATTCGGGCAGGATCACACGCGTCAACAGCTCGCCGGCTTGCAGCTTGCGATATGCGTCACCCTCGCCGGTGTAGAAGTCGCTCAGCGGCAGGCGCCGAACTCCGGAAGCGCTCGCAATTTCGACTTCTGCACTTAAGCACAACAGAGCTGGAGGCGTGTCTCCAGAAAACGCTGCCCAGCATTTAGCCCCACCCGCCGCGACGTGACACAGGTCGCCATCCTTCTTGATGCAAAACCCGCAACCCTTACGCCAGGTGAGCGACTGGTTGTACCACAGGCAGCGCGTATCCAGACAGATATTTCCGCCGATTGTGCCCATGTTGCGCAGCAGCGGTGAAGCGACAGTCGCAGCCGCCTCGGTCAGCACCGGGTAACGCCGCCGCAGGAAATCGGACTGCTCAATCGCCGTTAGCGTAGTCAGCGCTCCAATCTCAACTCCGTTTCCAGATTGCGGACGGATGCCTTTGAGCTCCGCCATATGACGAATGTCGAGCACATATTCAGGATCAAAGAGTCCCTGCCGCATGGACGGAATAATATCCGTGCCGCCAGCCACAATACGCGTGGCGCGGGCGCCCTCGCCCGCGTGCTTCGCCAGATATTCGACAGCTTCGTCTACCGTGCGCGGCCTCAGTAACTTGAATTGCGGAAGACTCAATCGTCACCTGCCACTGCAGCCGGGCCTTCGCGTCGTGCCGGATCGAGCGCGTGCCTCTTCGGTCCTTTGCCCCGAAACCACAATGACCCGCCATGTTCCCGGAATTTTGCAGGCGCGGTGGGATCGATGCCTTCCGTTAAGTTGATTTTCTTATCACCTCGCTTTGCTCTCAGAGCAGCCAGCATACGCTCCGGCGTGAATGGCACCTCGTGCAGCCGAACTCCGACTGCGTCATAGATGGCATTCGCAATGGCAGGAATGGTCGCAGCCAGTGAGCCCTCGCTACATTCCTTCGCCCCGAACGGACCCTCAGGATCAATGCTCTCCACGATGATCGGCTCGACCTCCGGCGATTCGACCGAGGACGGGCTGCGATATTCGAGCAGCCCAGGATTCATGAGCATGCCATCTTTCCAGATCATTTCTTCGGTGAGCGCCTGCCCCATACCCATCCACACCGATCCGATAATCTGACCCTCAACCGAGACTGGATTCAGGGCGCGACCGCAATCGTGTGCAGCCCAGACCTTGTGGACAGTGACTTCACCAGTCTCTTCATCTACACTGGCTTCCGCCACCTGCGCCGAGTACGAGTACGCGGGCGAAGGACCCACGCCCCCGCCCTTATGTTTGCCACCGCGAGCTTCCGGCGGAGGAGCGTAGGAACCGGTTCCCGTTAGAGCTCCGTGAAAGTCAATCGCAGCCACCACAGCTTCTTCAAAAGTCATCCGGTCTTTCGGGCCTTCGTCCTTGCGTTTCTGCTGCAGCGATCCGCGGAGAATCTGGCCCTCTACACGACCAGAAACAGAAGCCGCCGAGCTTTGCTCGGCTGGACGGCCGAGGGCGGCCGTCCCCACATAGCCATTTCTTCTGAGAACCGAATCGTCACGGAATATGAGTTCATCGGGCGCAGCGTTCATCTTGCGAGCCGCCGCCGCGGCGATCTGTTTCTTTACTTGCTCTGCCGCCCGTAGCGTGGCATTGCCCGCCATGAAGGTCACCCGGCTCGAGTATGATCCGATGTCGATAGGCGTGAGGTCGGTATCGGCGGCGATGATTTTGATTCGCCCTAGCGAACAGCCCAGCGTCTCCGCCGCAATCTGCGCCGTCATCGTGTCGGAGCCTTGCCCGATCTCTGAAGCCCCGGTGTAGACCACCACTCCGCCATCGCGATCAATCTTGATATTGACCGTGGAGTGCGGCATATCCGAACGGATGATCGAGTTAGCGGCGCCACTCACATAGTGACTGCATGCGATACCCAGCCCCCGGCCTTTTGGCAATTTCCCTTTGCGTTGCGTCCATCCGGAGCGCTCGACTACTTTCCCGATGCATTCCGGCAGGCCATAACTCTGCACTCGCAGCCCGTTGACCGTAATGCACGGCGGCTTGAGCAGGTTGCGTTGGCGAATTTCAGCAGGATCTAGATTTATTTTCGCTGCCAGTTCGTCCAGTTGCGACTCGAACGCAAAGCGGACGTTTACCGTGCCGTGTCCGCGCATGGCGCCACAAGCGGGCTTATTAGTCAGGACGCGGTATCCGTCATACTGGATGTTGGGGATGTCGTAAAGCGCGCCCAACAGCGCTCCAGAATAAAGAATAGTGACCACACCGTAGGAGCAATAGGCGCCACCATCCTGGATGACCCGGGCCTTGACGGCTGTAATGTGGCCATCATTCTTCACGCCAGTCTTAAGATCAATGATGGTCCGCGGACGTCCTCGGTGCGCCCAGAAGACCTCCTCCCGAGTGTAGGTGATCTTCACCGGAGCCCGCGCCCCGCGCGCTGCGATGGCAGCAATGATTTCAAGAGGAATGACTTCGCTCTTGCCACCAAATCCTCCGCCCACCAGCGGCTTGATGACCCGAATCTGAGCCATCGGCATCTCCAGCACCAGCGACAGCTTGTGCTGCAAGTAATACGGAACCTGGGTCGAAGACCACACCGTCAAACGTCCGGGTTTGCCGGTCTGCGAGTCGATCTCGAATTGCGCTAGCGTGGAGTGCGGCTCCATGGCGGCGTGCGTCACTTCGTTGACGATGAAACGCGCTTCGGCTACGTGGTCGGCTTCGGCGAAACCCTTGTCGGGATCGCCGAAAATGTGGTGATAGTCCTTTTCCAGGTTGTGCGGCTTGTTCTCGTGGATTAAATCGGTCTCCGCCTTCATCGATTCTTCGGGATCGAAGTACGCCGGCAGCACTTCATAATCAACGTCAATCAACTCCAGTGCCCGATCAGCCGCAGCCTCATCCACCGCAGCCACGCAAGCGACGTTGTCGCCTACGTATCGGACTTTGTCCAGGGCAAGAGCGTGCTCATCGTGGCCAACGGGAAGGATGCCGTAGGGATTCGGCGCGTCTTTTCCGGTGACGATCGCGATCACCCCATCGAGTACTCCGGCGCGGCTGACGTCAATGCGCTTGATAAGAGCATGAGGATAGGGCGAATGCAGGATCCTACCCACCAGCATGCCAGGCAGGTTGAGGTCGTCGGTGTACTTGCCGGCGCCGGTGGTCTTGCCGGCAGCGTCAACCATCGCGATAGGCTTGCCGATGATGCTGAAGTCAGACATTATTTAGTTCAAGCTATCGTCCCGACCGAAGTCGAGGGACCGGCTATCATCTTGCAGTTGCCATTCCCTTCTGCTCGGCTTCCACCGCCGCCTTGATGGCCTGATACATCTGGCTATAGCCGGTGCAGCGACACAAATTACCGCTGAGCGCGCGCCGGATTTCTTCTTCAGTCGGTTGCCGGTTCTCCGCCAGCAGATGCTTTACCGTCATGATGAAACCCGGAGTGCAGAATCCACACTGTGCGCCACCCCAGTCGCCGTAGGCCTTTTGGATCGCCGCCAGGCTGCCGTGCTCGCTGATCCCTTCTATCGTCGTGATTTCCTGCCCTTCGCAACTGGCCGCAAGCAGAGTGCAGGAGAGCATGGGCGCGCCATCCAGCTGTACGGTACAAGCTCCGCAGGAGGAATCGTCACAGCCACGCTTTGAGCCCGTGAGTTGCAAGTCCTGGCGCACCGCGTCGAGCAGTAGCTTGCTGGGTTCGATCGCGAGCTCGTGTGAGCGGCCGTTCACTCGCAGTTCGATGAGTTCTTTTTTCATCCGGCAGACTTCTGCTCTCAGTACAGCGGCACCTTCGGATCGACCGTCCGCGCCCAGCCGTCAATTCCGCCGCGCATGGATTGCACCTTTTCGAATCCCTGCTGGCGCAGCCAGTTGGTGACACTCAATGAACGCACGCCGTGATGGCACACCACCACGATGTGGTCGTCGGAGTCCAGCTCTTGATGCGCCCGCATGGGCACGTCCCCCATGGGAATATTCTTGCAACCCTCAATGCGCGCTTTCTCCAGTTCCCAAGGCTCCCGCACGTCAAGCAG
The DNA here is from genome assembly GCA_963696025.1 of uncultured Acidobacteriota bacterium. GTDB lineage: Bacteria > Acidobacteriota > Terriglobia > Terriglobales > Acidobacteriaceae > JABCYV01. Next base: position 123,927 of record CAVOII010000004.1, on the reverse strand, counting down.
CGTGAAATTCTCTGCGTGCTTGAGCATGGCCTTCACCTGCCCGGCGCTGATTTCAAAGTCCATGTTACTCGGCCTTCTCCTCTCTGGTCGCCTTTTGCCCCGAGGAAAACGTCACCGTCAAACTAATCAGCGCGGCAGCCGTCCACAGTGCCGCGGAAGCCACTCTCACCTCGCGAACCGCCTCCACGGATGCGCCTTTCCACGTCACCAGCCCGAAACCCAGCACGAAGTTCGCTAACACTAATCCGAAGAAGCTGCGTTCGCGCCAGCAGCGTGTCTGGCTAAGGAGACCCAGCATTAATAAAATCCACACAGCGTAGGTCGCGATCGACCATCCGTCGTGCGGCCAGTCGAACTCCGCGCGACGCACGTGGCTGTAGGAAAGGTAAGCCAGATAAGAACATCCTAGAACTCCCGCGATTCCCCACACTGGCGTGCCACACATCAGGTGGGCAGAACCGGCTCGGCCGGCGTGCGGCGTTGGCGTTACCTGCGCTTCCACGCCGGCTCTCGTTTCTGAAGGAAGGCGTCGATCCCCTCCTGAGCGTCTTCCATCTTTGTCAACTCTTCTAAATAGATTTTTTCGGCGCGAGCCAATCCCTTATCGAAGTGCATCGAGTCCCACGCGTAAATGGCCTTCTTGGTAATGGCCAATGCGGCCGGACTCAATTGTGAAAGATGAGTGACCACTTCCTGCACCGTTGATGCAACCTCAGCCTCTGTTACAGCGCAGTTTGCCAACCCAATGTTGGCTGCCTCACTACCACTGATCGTGCGGCCAGTGAGGATGAGATCGGCCGCGTGCTTCTGGCCGATCAAAGCCGCTAAAGCAGTGACCGCAACCGGCGGATAGCATCCGAGCTTGATCTCAGGAAAGCCCCAGGTGGCGGATTCAGCTGTGTACACCAGATCACAAACCATGGCCAGTTCCGCCCCTCCGCCCAGACAATGGCCGTGGACGGCGGTGATTGTTACCTTCTTTGCGCCCACCAAAGTTCGGATGACCGCGTGAAATTTGGCCAGCATGACTCCCACTTTGTCCGGCGTATGCGCGGCGACGTCGACCCCGACAGAAAACGCTTTGCCCAGGCCGCCGATCACCACCACCGAGACATCCGAGCGCGACTCAATCTCGGTCAGCGCCTGCGCCAGTTCCTCCATCATCGCAATGTCAATGACGTTCAGTGGCGGACTATTCAAGTCGATGCGGGCCACGGGACCGTGAAAGTCGACTGTGATCCGCGAGAGACGGGTTGGGGATTGCGTTGCCAATGTTTACTCTCTCTCAACGGCCGAAGCAGCCGTCCAGGCGCACCGCTCTACAGATTGATTGCCGACTTTCGCACTTCGCTGATCGTCTCCAGCGGATCGCGTCCACCCTCTTTGGGAACGATCCACTTTTTCTCATTGCCAATGATATCCAGCAGCAAATTCTTATCTTCGGCACTTGGCATATATTCCTTCAGGTGCTGGTCATAGGCACGGTCGTCGACTGGCTCGCCGGTCTGGGCATGGAATTTCTGTCCTGCCCAGCGGCCGATGGCGCGATTGAACTTGATGTCCGGCGCGTATAATTTGGGTTCGCCCGGCTTCAATACGCTATTGAAACGATCGATAAGACCTGCGACTTCATCGCGATAAAGATGCCGATTGTAGTCGTTCAGCTCGTCGAGTTGTGCCTCGTGCTCATTCTTCGGTTCATCGTATCGACCCTTGATGCCCCACACGTAGGCCCAATGCGCCGACCCGGAGTGGTCCGTACCAAACAAATCGTACGAGCTTGAAATCCACTTATTGAGATATTTCTGGATCAGCCACGCTGGGATGACACCGGCCTGCACGATCCGGCGCAGCCCATCGTTGCCCGTGCCCATATGAAACGCTTCCTCGCGCAGCATATATGACATGGAGCGGCCCAGCGGCGCGAATGCAGAATACTTCAACATCTGCAGCTGGAACTTGCCGTCACGATCCACGAAGTCCGTGTAGGTAAAGAAATCCATCCAGTTGTCCACATCGACGTTGAAAGCGCCAAGCAAGCGCTTGTTTTCAAATGCGCGCCGCTCCAGCATTTTCTGCGCTTCCACTTTTCCTGAATAACCGAAATGATCCACCAACAAGGCGCACATCTGCCAGCCGTGACGCATTTCCTCAATCATCACCCGCGTGATCGCCTTGCGGTCCCAATCCGTGGGCGCGCTCTCAAACAGATGCCGCTGCTGTTCCACGCTGGCAAACTCAGTGTCGCCCTGGTAGACGATCAGATTGATCAGGGCGTCGCGCATTTGCTGGGTCGGCACCTGACGCAAGTTGTCCCACTTACGGCGTCCCTTGAATGCGCCAAATTGTATTTCGTCCGTTTCAATAGCGCCAAAGAGCGTGTCGAATTTGAAGTTGGCAATCTCGTCGTGATTGACGCCGATCTCCTTGCGCCAGTCATCAAACATTCCGACCCAATCGCTGAAGGTTCCGATCTTTGCAACTTTTCCCGGCATAAATCCTCTAGTCCTAATCGTGAAGCGACATATCTTTCGTCGCTGAAGGATCTGGGGGCGCGCCGCCGGACGGCCAGGTCTGCCGTCTGCTATAAAGCAGATCCCTGGTTCCTCTCCGGATGAGCGCACGCGGCTCCCGCTTCGCTCACACCGCGCAAACGCGCTCACTTCGCCTTAAACATCGCTGGACGTTTCTCCACGTATGCTGCCAGTCCTTCCTTGGCGTCATCACTTTGGAACAGCAACTGCTGGTTTTCGCGCTCCACCGCGAGTGCGGACTCCATCGGAATCTCCCAGCCGGTTTGCACCGCGCGCTTGATGCGTCCCACCGCCTTCGCAGCTTTGTTCGGCGGGCAGAACTGGCGCGCGTATTCCATCATGTTCTCCATGAAATGTTCGCGTTCGTAGATGTCGTTGATAATCCCGAGTTCGAGCGCTTCTTCAAAGGAAAACGTATTTCCTGTCACCATCAGCTCAATCGCTTTGCTCTTACCCACCAGGCGGGAAAGACGCTGCGTGCCGCCAGTTCCGGGCAGCACACCCAGGTTCACTTCTGGCAGGCCGATTTTGCCCGCGTCTTTGCGCGCAATACGAATGTCGGCCGCCATCGCGATCTCAAGACCTCCACCTACGCAATGTCCGTTGAGCGCCGCGATCACCAGCTTCGGTGTATGCTCAAGCCGTAAAAGAGTTTCGTTGGCATGCAAGCAAAAGTAATACTTAAAGGTCGGATCGACGCTTGCGAGCATCTTGATATTCGCGCCCGCAGAGAAGAATTTATCGCCCGCTCCCGTGAGCACAATCACGTAGACGTCGTTATCCATCCGAGCCTTCAGGATGGCGTCATCAAGCTGGCGATTCATCTCGTAGGTGTAAGTATTGGCCGGAGGGTCACACAACTCGATCACCGCCACGCCGGCGTCGGTTCGGTAGTTGATCAGTTGATTGGTGCTCTCGCCGCTCACCGGTTGCACTGTAGTTGCCATCACAAGCTCCTTTATTGCAGGATTGCAGTCATTAAAATCCAAATTCAGTTCGATACTGGCGATTTCCTTTTTGGTCTTTTTCCGATCCCGCCCCCGGAAATGCCGCGTAGAAAAATATCACCCATCTCGCGGGCGATCTCCGAGGCACCACCGTCAACCCGAGGGTTGTACCAGGTGTAAATCCAGTTCATCATCCCGAAAAGGCTAAGCACGGCGATCCGACTGGAAAATTCTAGTCTCTTTTCCAGTTTAAAGTCGTCGAGCAGCCCAATGCAGATGCGGTAATACTCGCGCTTGATCGCGGCAATCTCGGCGCCAAAGCTGTTTCTCAGGACATCGTCCTCGTGCGAGAGCACCGTCATCGCCTTTTGGGCAGTTAGAAAATATTCCAGGTGATTGAGGATGAATGTCTGGATCCGCTGCTCGCCATCAGAAACCTCGTCTAGACGATCCCTCAGCTGTTCGACGATAGTTGTAAAGGTATGTTTCTGAATGAGGTAGAGCAGCTTTTCCTTGGATTCGAAGTAATAATAAAGGCCCGCCAACGACATGCCGCTTGAACGCGCAAGATCCCGCATCGATGCCCCTTCGTATCCCTTCTCGTAGAACACGTTGGTAGCGTGGACAATAATCTTGGACAGCCGGCGATCGAAACGAGTGTCTGGACGCGGCGCCCGCAGGGGGCGGCGGTACGGGACAGCGGACGTAACTGCAGAGGACGATGCCATCTCGTTCGAACGTTCGTTCTAAGTCTAACTCAAGAGCAGACCGCATACAAGGACCTGTCGGTCGAGGTAAATCAATTCCTGATGTCGGCCATTAACCGCTCAATCTCAGCCTTGAAGTCGGCGGTCAGCGGCAACAGTGGCAGACGCACCGGGCCTCCGTAATATCCATTGAAGTCCATAGCATACTTCACGCCCGGAATGCTCAACTCACCCACCAGCCGCTGGGCAGCTTTGGCAATCCGGTCCTGCTTCAGTCGGGCTAACTCAGCATCGCCTTCTTTCCACGCGGCGTAGATCTCATAGCAAGCAGTTGGGGCGGGGTCCGCGAACGCGAGAATCCCGCCCACAGCTCCCGCTTGAAGGGATGGCTCGAGCTTCTGCGCCGCACCTACAAGCACCTGGAATCCGACTTCTTTCTGCCGAGTCTTCAATCCGCCCACGACGGTCACCGCCGAAGACGATGGTTTGGAAACCCCCGACAACGACGCCACCGAAACCAGTTCCTCGCTTCCGTTGCCTTCTGAAGCAGCTTTCAACATGCGCGGCGTGACCGCGTCGAAAGTTTCCGTTACAGGGGCTGAGCGCTTCACATGACGCGTGGCCTCGACCATCTTGCGGACTTTCTCCACGTCGCCGCTCGACTCCTTGATCCCGATCAGGTTGGGATGATCAGCCAGTTCGGTGACAACCTCCGCGGGAATGTCGTAGCCGGTAGCTTGGGGAAAGTTGTAGATCATGACAGGCAGAGGCGAGCGGTCGGCCACGGTGCGAAAAAAGGCCAGCATGTTGGCCGGCTGCATCTGCTTCTTGTAATAGTGCGGCGTGCGCACCAGGGCCACGTCGTAGCCAAGTTCCGCGGCATATTCGGTCAGGCGCAGCGTCTCGATTGCGGACTCGACCCCAGTGCCCGCGATCAAGACTTTGTTCGAGCTGGATGCGTCGCGCACCGTCTTGAATACTTGCCGGCGTTCTTCATCCGAGAGAAGAATGGCTTCGCCGGTTGATCCCAGCGTCACAATGCCGGCAATCGGAGTCTTCGAGTAACGCTCGACATTGCTCTCGAGCTTCTTGAAGTAAAGTTTGCTGTCGGGATAGAAGGGCGTCGTGATGGGAGAAAAAATACCGGAAAGAAGCATGGAAGCTTTAGCTCCTGGCTGCGGCTACTGAATCAACTCGCCTTGGCGATGGTTTCTTCTGAAGCAAACTGCACCGCGGGAACTGCGCCGATCTGTACCAATAGGCCCAGTTGATCCCAATTGTCCCAACCTTCCACGATTTTCCCGTCCACAATCCGTTGGATGCTCATCCCCGTAACCGTCGCTTTGCGACCGGTTGCGGCCATTCCGAGAAAGGGGCCGGTGTGCGTCATAGTGGCGCTCCAGCGCGCCACCACTTGATCGCCTTGAGCAAGCGTGTCATTAATAGTGACATTAATGTCCGGAAATGCACTCCGCAAGCCCCGGGCAAATTGCTTGAATTCCACCAATCCGAGATCAACCGAATGTTCTGCCTGTCCATGGCCTACCGCATCAGCGGAGGCCATTTCATCAATCGCATCCATGCTTCCCTTGTTCCATACCTCTTCGAACCAGCGACGAATGAAGTCGGCGTTATCTTGTTTTTGCTGCATAAGAACCTCGCGTGTCTCTTAGGGATGCGCCTTGGCAACCCGCTCCGCGTGCAAATATTGTAATGCCTGTACCTTGATTTCTCCCCTTTGCAGCGCGGCAATCCCCTCAGCGGCGGCACGGGCGGCGGAAAGCGTCGTAATAGTTGGAATGCGCGCTGTCACGGCCGCGCGCCGGATGGCTTTCTCGTCAAACCAAGGCTCCAGACCAGTCGGCGTATTGACAATGAGCTGAATGCGCTCGCCCTTGATTAAGTCCACCACGTTGGGACGGCCTTCTTTTACTTTGTAAACCCGCTCCACGCTCATCCCGGCGTTTTCCAGCACATCGGCGGTGCCAGCTGTAGCTACCAGTTTGAATCCCATGTCCACAAATTTCCGCGCCACTGCAGTGACATTCGGCTTGTCATGATCGGTGACGCTGATGAAGACCGTTCCCTGCGTAGGCAGCTTTTGTCCCGCCGCGGTTTGCGCCTTAGCGAAGGCTTCGCCGAAATTGTCAGCCACGCCCATCACTTCGCCAGTAGATTTCATCTCCGGACCAAGCACCGTATCGACGCCGGGAAATTTATTCCAGGGGAAGACCGGCGACTTCACGTAGTAGCAGCGTCCGGTGTCGAGATCAGCACGGGGCTCGATGTAGTCGGGGAGAAACTCCCGCAGTTTGCGCCCGGTCATCAGACGAGCCGCGATCTTCGCCATCGGCACACCGGTCGCCTTCGAGACATACGGTACCGTCCGCGAGGCTCGCGGATTCACCTCCAGAACGTAGACTTTGCCGCCTTCTGCGCCATTGCCCTTGGATCCGCCATTGGTGCGCGGAATGGCAAACTGAATGTTCATCAGTCCAATCACCTTTAGCGCTCGCGCCAGCCGGAACGTGTAATCGCGCATGCGTGCCAGCAAGTGCTCAGGGATATCCACCGCAGGAAGCACACACGAGGAGTCGCCGGAATGTATGCCCGCTTCTTCGATGTGTTGCATGATGCCGCCGATCACCACATCCTCGCCGTCGGAGAGTGCATCCACGTCGACCTCGATTGCATCCTCCAGAAAGTGATCAATCAGCACCGGGCGGTCCTGCGAATATTCTACGGCTTCCTTCATGTAGCGGATGACGGTTTCCTCATCGTAGGCGATCACCATGGCTCGCCCGCCGAGCACGTAAGATGGCCGCACCAGCACCGGATATCCCACTCGCTGCGCGCCCGCGACCGCCTCTTCGATCGACGCCGCCATCGCTCCAGGAGCCTGCGGGATTTCCAGATCGTCGAGCAACTTGCCAAAACGCTTACGATCTTCGGCCAGATCAATGCACTCGGGCGATGTGCCGATAATATTCACGCCCGCAGCTTTGAGCGGCAGCGCCAGGTTGAGCGGCGTCTGTCCGCCAAACTGCACGATCACGCCCACGGACGCGCCAGAGGCGGCCTCGTGCTCGTAAATGGCAAACACGTCTTCGAGCGTCAGCGGTTCGAAGTAAAGACGGTCACTGGTATCGTAGTCAGTCGAGACGGTTTCGGGGTTGCAATTGATCATGATTGACTCGTAACCGTCGTCATGAAGCGCGAAAGCGGCATGACAGCAGCAGTAGTCGAACTCAATTCCCTGCCCGATGCGATTGGGGCCGCTGCCCAGAATGATGACTTTCTTTTTCTGGGTTGGCGCGGCTTCGTCCTCATCTTCATAGGTCGAGTACAGATACGGCGTGTAGCTCTCGAATTCCGCGGCGCATGTGTCGACGCGCTTGTAAACCGGCATAACGCCGTGCTTCCGGCGCAGATGCCGAACCTTCTCCTGTGCCCCTTTACCGTCGAGCCGCCACACCCCCGCCAACCGGCCATCGGAGAAGCCCATACGCTTGGACTCTCGCAGCACCTCAGTCGGAATCGATTCGATCGGGTGCTTCTCCAGCTCCAGCTGCATGTCATTAATCTCTTTGAGCTGATAAAGAAACCATGGATCGATCGAAGTCATCTTGGCCAATTGCTTCACCGTGTGGCCCTGGCGCAGAGCGTACCGAATATAGGAAAGCCGCTCGGGATGCGGCGTCACCAGTCGCTGGGTGAGAATTTTCGGCTCGATCTTTTCTGATCCTACTTTCTTCCCAGTATCCAGCGCGCGGACGCCCTTGAGCAGCGCTTCCTTAAAGGTTCGGCCGATGGCCATGACCTCGCCGACGGACTTCATCTGCGGTCCCAGATTCTCGTCAGCTCCGGGGAATTTTTCAAACTGCCACTTGGGAATCTTCACCACCACATAATCCAGCGTCGGCTCAAAACAAGCCGGCGTCTTGCGCGTGATGTCGTTGGGAATCTCATCCAGGGTGTAGCCGACGGCAAGTTTTGCCGCAATTTTCGCGATCGGAAAACCGGTAGCTTTAGAGGCCAGCGCCGAGGACCGCGACACGCGCGGGTTCATCTCGATTACCACCATGCGTCCGGTGTTAGGATGCACGCCAAACTGGATGTTCGATCCGCCGGTTTCCACACCAATCTCGCGAATCACCGCGATGGCGGCGTCCCGCATGGACTGATACTCGCGATCCGTCAACGTTTGGATGGGGGCGACAGTGATCGAGTCCCCAGTGTGCACGCCCATGGCATCGAAATTTTCGATCGAGCAGATGATGATGACGTTGTCTTTCAGGTCACGCATCACCTCCAGCTCGTATTCTTTCCAGCCCAGTACCGATTCTTCGATCAGCGCTTCGTGCACGGGAGAGAAATCCAGCCCGCGTGCCAGGACTTCCAGCAGCTCTTCCCGATTAAATGCCATGCCGCCGCCGCTGCCACCCAAGGTGAACGAAGGCCGGACAATTACTGGAAAGCCGATCTTGCCCGCGAACTCCAACCCGTCTTTAAGATTGTTGACCAGCGCCGACTTCGGGACGTCGAGACCGATCTTCTGCATCGCGTCTTTGAAGTAGAGGCGGTCTTCGGCTTTCTTGATGGCTGCGACATTGGCTCCTATGAGCTGGACGTTGTACTTGTCGAGAACGCCGCTGTCGGAAAGTTCGATAGCCAGATTGAGCGCGGTCTGGCCGCCAACCGTGGGCAGGACTGCGAATCCCTTGGCGGGTGACATCTCGCGCTCGATGCGAATGATTTCTTCCAGATACTCCCGCGTCAGCGGCTCGATGTAAGTGCGGTCGGCGACGTCCGGGTCGGTCATAATGGTGGCCGGATTGGAGTTCGCCAGTACGACTTCAAATCCCTCGGCCTTGAGCGCCTTGCAAGCCTGTGTGCCCGAGTAATCAAACTCCGCCGACTGCCCGATGATGATAGGCCCCGAGCCGATGATCAGGACTTTCGAAATGTCAGTGCGTTTGGGCATTACCTTGGGGAATCAACCAATATTGTGACCGTCTGTTCGGTCTTTCCGGTGTTTTGGTCGAAGGAAAACACCGTGTTCAGGGAACAGTTCACGCCGTCATAGTTTCTTTCTTGGAAAACAGGAAATGCCATCTGGGGAGAATTCTTAACAACAACGAAATATCGCCCTGCCCCTAGCTTGCCCGAATTGAAATTACCACTTACATCCGTTCGCAAATCAGCAATCCTTTCAGCGTCTGAACAACACGGGGTGTACTTCGATCTTGAGCGATATAGCAATAGGTCAGCATTCTTAGGGATCGAGCGCGTTTGCTTGTCGACAACTTGCTCTTGGCCACACAGCTCGCGGTTGACTGGCCAAGACACCCGGTCGCATCCAGCTAAAAAGAGCGTCGCTGAGATCACGGGTGATAGTTCCTTTAAATTCTTTTTCAGCCTGATCACTCCTCCATCTAAAAACCTGTCATCCCGACCGAGCGCAGTTGATTTGCGTCGCAAATCAACTGGCGAGCGGAGGGACCTGTTTTCCGATTGGCTGTCCCCACTCTGCTGACAGGTCCTCCCAAGTTGGATTCACGCGTTCGATCAACCAGATCTTCTTGACTCGGCTCCATCGTTCAAGCTGCTTCTCGCGCTGAATTGCGTTCTCTACGCGATCGAAGGATTCGTAGTACACCAGCCGATGGCAGCGGTATTTTTTGGAGAATCCGTCAATCAAATCGTTCTGATGTTCCCCGAGTCCGGCGCTCTAGGTTGTTCGTTATACCGATGTACAGCACGCGAGATTTACTGGCCGCCATGTAGACGAAGTAGTGATGACATCTCACAAAAGCAGGTCCCTCGACTTTATACTCTCGTTCGCAGCGAACGAGAGTGCTTCGCTCGGGATGACAGGGTTTGGTAGCTCACCCCTTCCACTCCTCCATCATCTTCACGAAATCTTTGAACAAATAATGCGAATCGTGGGGGCCGGGTGAGGCCTCCGGATGATACTGCACGCTAAATAGCGGCAAGTTTCGGTGACGCAGGCCTTCCAAAGTCGAGTCGTTCAAGTCCATATGCGTGAGCTCGACTTCACTTTGCGGAAGCGAATCGGGATCGACAGCGAAGTTATGGTTGTGCGCGGTGATCTCGATTTTTCCCGTGTGCAACTGCTTCACCGGATGATTTCCGCCGTGGTGGCCAAATTTCAGCTTGAAAGTTTTCCCACCCAACGCGATTCCTGTGAGCTGATGTCCCAAACAAATTCCGAAGATTGGCTGTCGCCCCATCAGCCGCCGAATGTTGTCCACAGCATACGCGCACGGTTCGGGATCGCCTGGCCCATTCGACAGAAACACGCCGTCGGGTTTGAGCGCCAACACATCTTCCGCCGGCATCTGCGCCGGCACCACCGTCACTTTGCATCCCTCGCCACGGAGCTTGCGCAAAATGTTCTGCTTGATCCCGTAATCGTAGGCGACTACGTGAAGCCGCGCCGGCTCGTCCTTCACGCCGACGACTTCGTCTGGCAGGTGCGAGCGCTCGCCTGTTTCCCAAACGTAAGTGTTCTTCGTACTTACGACCTTGGCCAGATCCTGACCATCCATCTTCGGGATTGAATTGGCCTTCGCCACCAGTTTCTCGGCGTCGGTCTCTAGAGTCGAAATTACGCCGCGCATAACGCCGTGCTCGCGTAAATGCCGAACCAGCGCACGGGTGTCGATGTCCGCCAGCACGGGAATCTTGAACTGCTCGAGATACTCCTCCGCAACTTGCTGTGAGCGCCAATTGGAGCTCACCCGTGAAAACTCTCGAACGATCAAGCCCTCAATGTAAGGTCGTGTGGCTTCGTTGTCTTCTGCGTTGGTGCCGTAATTGCCAATTTCGGGGTTGGTCAGAACTACAATCTGGCCGCAGTAGGAAGGATCAGTGAAAATTTCCTGATAGCCGGTGATGGAAGTATTGAAAACGACTTCCCCGTAACATTCGCCTTTGGCTCCGTAGCCTTTCCCGCGGAAGACCCGGCCGTCTTCCAGCGCAAGGATGGCCTGCATTCATGCTCCAAGGAGTGGATTTCGAAGATTGTAACAAGGAAGTTAGATTCGGCCAACATGAATGGTCGTCAAAAAATGAAAGGAACGAATCGCTTTGTCCGCTGCATGTACTCCCGGTAGCTTTCACCCAAGCCAGTAGCAAGCGCCTGCTCTTCCACTCGCACACGATAGGCGTAACCCAGGCCGCCAAACAGCACAATCACAAGCGCGCTGAGCCAGTTCGTCAACGCCAGGCCGGTGCCGAGGTACATGAGCATCCCGCCGGTGTAGGAAGGATGCCGAATCCAGCGGTACGCGCCCTCCTGTACGACGGTTTGTCCTTCGACCACTTTGACGTTGCCGGTGAAATACTTTCCCAGTACGCGAAAGCAGTGGCGGCGCAACCATGATCCGAGCACCATTGAGAGAAGACCGGCAGCGAACCATATCTTTTGCCCCTGCACCAGAATGAACCGCGGCCAGTTCGCGACTATGAAGGCGACAGGAAACCCAATCCACCCAGTAATCAGGATCAGTCCCATGGAACGATCGGGAGCTTGTCCAGGCTGAGGCCGGACACGCGCGACCAGGCGGAATTCAGGCACATACGCGAAAAGAAATACCGCCCAGAACAACCAGGTGTAAGGCGAAACGAAGGCTAAGGGGGCAATCGTTTTTGCTGCGATGAACGCCGCGATCAAGATCGTCACCACGCTGAGGGCCGCAATAACCGATGCGAGAGTCGCAACCATTCGCGACTGTTGAACTATCTCAGCCTTCCCATTTTATCCATGGGCCAATAGCCGAAGACTGCCTTTCCATAGATAAAGCTCGCGTTGACCGGGCCGAAATCGCGGCTGTCATTCGACATCGTGCGGTGATCTCCAAGCACGAAGTAGTTATTCGACGGGACGACAACCTCCGGATATGAACGCTCATCCTCGTAGGCGCGCGGCACGTAATCTTCATCCAGCAGGTTGCCGTTGAGGAATACCTGGCCATCTTCAATACGGATATGATCCCCCGCCACCCCGATTACACGTTTGATGAAACTCTTCGAGGGGTCGCGCGGGTAGCGGAAAACCACAATGTCACCCCGCTGGATTGGCTCCAGCCGGTAGACGAACTTGTTTACGAAGATGCGCTCCTGGTCGTCGAGCGAGGGCATCATGCTCGTGCCCTCGACTTTCACCGGCTGATAAAGAAAAATGATGATGAAGGCGGAAATCGCCAGAGAGATAATCAGGTCCCGCAGCCATATCGAGAGAACTGGCAGCGTTCGCGCAGGAACCGCAGTTCCATCCGATCTATGGGTAGCGCTCGGTTCCATGGGGCGCGCTGGTTCTGTCATTCTATCTCTGGATTATACGGGTCGCTTCTCGGTTGTTGAAGCTCACTCGCAATTCACTGGTGAATCGAGCACGCTGCGGGCCAAACTGTATCCTCCAATGATTCGGGTTACAATGAGGTCATGAAGTTCAACGACGGCAGACCAATGGCCAAGCGCGGGCTAACCTTAGCGTCTCTCTTTGTAATCATCCTGATCGCCTCGATCCCTTGGGCCTCGTCCGAGCAAGCCGCAAGTCAGTCACCCATAGCTCGGGAGGCTCCTGTGCCTGCCTACAACGCCACCCCGCCACCAAAAAGCACAAAGCTGCCCAATATTCTGGGGAAGGAACAGCTTTGGGGTGCGAACGCGCAGTACTCCTTCCAAACCCATGCCTATGATTTGGCGGCCAAAATCCCGGTGGTATTGCATCAACAGCCCTGCTATTGCTACTGCGACCGGATGGGGCATAACAGCTTGCATAGCTGCTTTGAGAGCACTCACGGCGCGGAATGCGCGACATGCTTGAAAGAGTTGTACTACTCTTATTCAATGCATCAGAAGGGAAAGACCGCGGCCCAAATCCGTAAGGGAATCATCCAGGGCGAGTGGAAGCAGGTGGACCTGCAGACGGCGGCGTCGATCAACTGACCATTGAGGCACGGCTTAGTTCGCGCCGACGAGGCCGTGCTCCTGACAGTGTCCATGGACCCGGGTTGACGGGTACCCGAAGCTGCATATAACCTTAGGTTTGCGTTTGATTTACGCAGGTTTTCCACAGATGGCTTCGGGCCTTTGGGCTCACAGTCCGGAGATCACGAACCCGCAAGAGACGGTTCTTTCTAAGCCTAACAAAAAGGAGTACTTACGAAGAGTCACGGAAGAGTTTTGCAAATGGCCCAAAAGAACACTCAGAAGAAGTCCGTCGCTGATGACCCGCGTTTTGCACAGGCTGTGCAAAACTACGAGACCGGCCTTCGTGCCCTGCAGGAGCACAAGTTCGACAAAGCTCGCGCATCGCTGCAGAAGGTAATAGCTGGTCCCAGCAAGGAACTCGCGGACCGCGCCACAGTCCACATGAATACCTGCAACCAGCACCTGGAGCGCACTACTAATCAATTCAAGAGTTCCGAAGAGCATTACGATTATGCGGTTTCCCTCATGAATCTTGGGGATTACGTAGGCGCGCGCGAGCATCTGGAGAAACTTGCCAAGCAATCACCGAAATCCGATTATGTCGCGTATGGCTTGGCGGCTCTCGATTGTCTAACCGGCCATCTGGAGGATTCACTGCGTCATCTGGATGAAGCTATCCGCCTCAACGTGGCGCTCCGCTTCCAGGCCCGGAACGATTCTGACTTCCAAAACCTGGCGGAAGATCCCCGCTTCACGGAGCTGCTGTATCCCGACCCCGGCGCGGACTTGTCGATGGCAACATCCCCCGAGGACGATAGCTAGATCGTGTCGGTACCAGAATTTCAACAACGTCCGGAGCCTTCGATCCGTGCCGGGCGTAGTCTGCGGGTTGTTGCGATTGGCGGCGGCACTGGGCTTTCCACGCTGCTCAAGGGTCTGAAAAGCTACGCTGCTGCTCCTAACGATCGCCCCCCTGCAGCCTCGGCCGGAACTCAGATCGCCGAACTTTGCGCCGTGGTCACTGTCAGTGACGATGGCGGCTCCAGCGGGCGCCTGCGCAAGGAGCTCAACATGCTTCCGCCTGGAGACATCCGAAACTGCATTGTGGCGCTGTCTGAAGACGAGGCCTTGCTCTCACGCCTGTTCCAGCATCGTTTCGTGAAGGGCTCGGGTCTGGAGGGCCACAGCTTCGGCAACCTTTTTCTGGCGGCGCTCACTTCTATCACCAGCGATTTCAGTGAAGCTGTCCGGCTTTCGTCTGAAATTCTCCTTACCCGCGGACACATTTATCCCGCAACCACTTCCAACATCGAACTTGAAGCCTTGATGGAGGATGGCACTCGGGTCAGGGGTGAAACCAACATCACCGCTAGCAAAGGCCGGATCAAAGAGCTATTCCTGGATCCGCCGGATGTGGAGCCGCTGCCCCAGACTCTGGACGCTATCGCCCGTGCCGACCTGATCACTATCGGACCCGGGTCCCTGTTTACCAGCCTGATTCCTAACTTGCTGGTGCGTGGCATTGCTCAGGCCATGGTCAATTCCGCGGCCGTGAAGGTTTATGTCGGCAACCTGATGACCCAGGCTAACGAAAGTCTGGGCCTGACCGCTTCCGACCACATCCGGGCCCTGAACCGCCATGCTCAAACCGGTCGCCTCTTTGACTATGCGCTGATCAATCGGAAACCGGCCTCACCGGAATTAAAGGCCAAATACGCCCTGGAAGGCGCAAGCCAGATTGTCGCCGACTTGGACGCCATCGAAGAGTTAGGAGTATGTCCGGTGCAGGGCGACTACCTCGACGAAGGCTTGGTAGCCCGACACGATACCGATTGCGTTGCCCGCGACCTACTGGAGCTGGCCTCGCAGACGCCGGCGGAACGCGCCAGCGCGCGGACCTCGCGATGATCCAGTCGTAGCGCTGCGGAGACATTCGCCCAATACCCATTAGCGGGACGGCAGCGTTACTGGCGCGGTATATTGAGTCGAATGTCCAAACCCAAAGGTAGCAATTCTTCCAGACCCCCACGCGTCGCCATCGCAATCATGGCCGCCGGCAAGGGCACGCGGCTCAAGTCCAAACACCCTAAAGTGTTACACGAAGTCGGCGGCAAACCGCTGCTGGCGCATGTGATCGCCGCCGCCACCCAGGTGGTTCCGGCCAAGGATGTATTCGCCATCATCGGCCACGAAGCCGATCGAGTACGCGAAGCCGTAGCCCACACCGGCGTCAATTTTGTGCTGCAGAAAGAACAGCGTGGCACCGGTCACGCGTTGGTGGTCGCTCGCGAGGCTCTCGCGCCCTATGACGTCGTAGTTGTGCTCTCCGGAGACGCCCCCCTCATTACGACATCAACCATCCAGAAGCTGCGTGATTTTCATGCCGCAAACACGGCTGCCATGTCTCTGCTCACCGCAAAACTGGAGAATCCCACCAGCTATGGACGAGTCATTCGCCAGAAATCTGGAAGCCACAACGTGCAAGCCATCGTGGAGCAAAGGAAACTGACGCCCGAGCAGAATAAAATACGTGAGGTAAATGCTGGTTTCTACGCCTTTGCGGTTGAACCGCTGTTCCGCCATATCGATAAGCTGGGCACCAACAATCCCCACGGAGAGTTTTATCTGACGGATATGGCTGCCATTTTGGGAAAGGCCAAGGAGAGAGTCGTCGCGGTCGAAGCGAACGATCCGCTGGAAGTTCTGGGAGGTAATACTCGAGCCGAGTTGGTGGAAATTGATCAGCGCATCCGTATGGCCAAGTGCCAGCAGCTCATGACGGACGGAGTGACGATCTTCTATCCCCAAAGCTGCGTAATTGACAGTGGCGTCGAAGTTGGCGCCGATACGGTGATCGAGCCATTCGTGCAGATTCTGGGCCACTCAAGAGTCGGTAGCGACTGCCGTGTTCGCTCCTACAGTGTTATCCGCAACTCCGAGATTGGGGACGGCGTTGTCATTCTGCCAGGTTGTGTACTGACTGATTCCCGGGTGAAAGCAGGCGCAACGCTCGGTCCCTATTCGCATCTGCGGCCCGGCAGTGAGATCGGCGAAGGCGCGCACCTGGGAAATTTCGTGGAGACCAAGAAAATTCGCCTGGGCAAAGGCTCCAAAGCCAATCACCTGACTTACCTCGGCGACGCTGAAATCGGCGACGGCGTGAACATCGGCGCAGGAACCATCACGTGCAACTACGATGGCGCGAAAAAGTACACGACGATTATCGAAGACGGCGTCTTCGTGGGCAGCGATACTACTCTGGTGGCGCCGGTGCGGGTGGGGAAAGGCGCGTACGTGGCGGCGGCGACTTGCGTTACCGAAGACGTGCCAGCAGATGCCTTAGCCGTGGGACGGGCACGTCAGATCGTCAAAGAAGGCTGGGCAAAGCAGAAACGAGAAAACCGTAAGAAATAGGTTGTGGAGGCAGCGAAGAGCTTTTAACCGCAGAGGGCGCACGACGATCTCTTTGCGTACTTTGCGGTTAAAGCTTTCCTGGACTACTTCGATACTGCCGCGAACAAATCCGAATGCATCAACCCCTGGAACTGCTTGTCGTCGGCCTTGAAGTGCATTTGCAAATCGGAACTGTCCGAGTTGACTGTCATGTTGTCCAGCGCAATCTTCTCCGTGGGCGTGGCATTCAGCTTCTTGTAGAGCACACCTGCTTTCACCAGCGATGAAAGCGTAGCTGCGGTCACCGAGTCTGAAGTAACCACATCGAGATCGAAATTCACCCCGTTCTGAAAATTCATGGCGTAACGCGAACCCACCACCCGTTTCTTGATGGTGTCAAAATCCGCCAGCTTGCCGGCGTCGCCCAGAGCTGAGAGCAGCATGTTCTGCGTTCCCTGCTGGTCGAGCACGCTCCACACGGTACCGGAATCAACTGACCCGATCATGTCTGCGATTTGATTGTTGGAATCGAGTCCTGAGGTGTAGCCGTCGCGCGCATCCATCGCACCTCGGAGAGCAGCGCTGTCGCCGAAGAGCAAGGTATCCTCGTCCAGGAAGGTCATCTGCATGCCTCCCGACATTGGATAGACGCTGGAGTCATGGTATTTCACCGGCTTAATTTTATTGACCTGCAATTTCTTGAGCACAACCTTCATCGAGTACGAACCCTGCGCTACCCCTACCACCTTCACTCCCTGTTTGGCGGTGCGATAGGAAGCAAAGGTGAGCTGCTCAACGTCTTTGTCTGGATCGATGCCTATGCCCTTGAGTGCACCTTCAAATTCCTTAAGGCTCGGTGGCAGCACCTGGTCTTTCAGCGCCATTGCGGTATCTGAATTCTTCAGCGTGCGATAGTCCACAGAGATGATCTGCTGTACATCGGAGGGAATCACGGTTCGTGCCGAACTACCCAGCGGCATGGCCCACGCCGCCGCACTTAACAACACTGGAACAATAAGACCGCCACTGACTGTTTTCATAGTTACCTCTGCGGATATGCCTATTTAGATGCGGGCTACGCTATTCCCGTGCGTCGCTAGGTAGACATATTGTAAGCCAGTCTTCGGCTGGCGCGATGGAACCAAAGTGCAGTGCAGAACCCAGCTGCTAACCGCCGCCGCATACCGACGCTTATGCCGCGGGGTTGGCAGCCAGGTTGGCGGAAGATCTGATCAGGTTATCGGAAAATTGGTTCCCTAGTCATCGTCAGGGTCGGTCGGTGACCGATGGTCGCTTAAAAAGTAGTTCGCGTCGAAAGGCGCGGCGATTGGCTCAAAGGGCAGCGGGGTTTGGCTGAGGTTGAAACAGTCCAACAGGTTATTAGCCCGCGCATCCGCATATCCAAGCGACGGCAAACCGAAGTTCAGCTCAATAAATTTCAGGATGCTGCCAAAATCATGCGTAGCGTGAGAGACGTGACCTGGCCTCGCGTAAGGAGAAACCACGATCAACGGCACTCGAAACCCGTATTCGTAGGAGTTAAGGATCATGGGCGGCGGGACGTGGTCATACCATCCTCCCCAATCATCCCACGTAATGAAGATCGCGGTATTAGGCCAAAATGCGCTGTTACCGATGGCGTTGACCACCGAAGCTACCCAAGAAGGACCTGTGCCATCGCTCTTGCCGGCGTGGTCGGATGATCTTCCGTCCGGAATCACCCACGTCACCGGGGCAAGGTGACCAGCAGCTATGTCAGACAATACCAGCTTTTCAGGGAAAACCATGTGAGTGGCCCAGTCCGGACCTTCACGTAAATGCTTAATTGCGTTCGGCCCTGTCCAGATCGAGCCCGAGGTTGGTGCGTAGTATTTCCAATCAATACCTTTCGCGTCCAACAGGTCGGCCAAGGTTTGGTGTTCGAAACAGGGGTAGATCCTTGACGATTCCTCACCAGTAGGATCAATCAATAGCACCAACGAGCCCACCGGAGCGGTACAGCCCGCGTCATGGTTCGGACCTGGGGTGATACTCGGATTTTCGGCGGCAAACAAATTGCTCGTCGCGGTAGGCGCTGACGTCCCGGAAATAATGAATTGATGCGCTGGGAAGCTGGGTCCCTGGTTGGTCTGGAACATTTGGTCCGCAAAGGTATATTTTTCGGCCAATTGAAAGTAGGGCACAACCTCCGCTGGATCTACATACGAGAACTGCGGAAGAAGTGGACAGGGGTTCTCGGAGCACAGCACTGGTATTTTGTCGGCCCCGTCCATTTTGCCGCCATCGTACATCAACTCAAAATCACCGTGCGTGTGTCCCAGATCGTAGTTGGTGACCAGACTCACCGGGGTCAGAGGGATCCGTTGGCCGGCTGAGTCCACCCCGCTATCGGCAATGTCCGCATTCCGCAAACCATGAAAAAGGTTATCCGTAGTTCGATTTTCCTGGAAGATGATAACTACATGCTGAATTTTCTTCGAGGAGCCTACAGGGGCGGCTACGAAACCTTCTTCGCCACTCCCTCGACTCACCAAGACACCTGCCCCAAAGATCAGCAGGGCCAAGAACAGCAGTACAGTAGAACGACTCATGGTTATGTCCCCCAGAGACACCGCTGGCTTAACGGTTGCCCGTCGCTCACGGGATCAATACAGGTTAGCTGCTGAAAGAAGTTGTGATTCCTGCGGGGGGCTCAAGCCGAATCAGACAACAGAAATGCTGATTCGAATTCCAACAGGGGTTCCAACGACCAAGTCCGGCCAGACTAGCGCACTTCAGCCAATTTGCCAAGCTCTGAAAAGTTGCAATGACGGGGACATTTCAGGGCTTTAGGGGCAGGGGTGAAGGCTTTTTCTTTTGATCGGAAAGCTGTCTTGATCGGTCAACCCTTCACCTAGCAAACAGGATTATACTTTGATCGCTTTTGCTAGTCTCCGCGTTTCCGCCGCAAATTCCTCATCTTTCAGTGACTCCAGGTTGATTTCGACGTTTGCCAGCGCACCTTCGACAGCGGCGCTGGCCAGCGCGACCGCAGTCGTGAGATCCGATTTCATGTTGGGGTTAGTAATCGGCTTGAGCTTCTCCGCAATGGTCGCCACTTCCCTTGCCCGTTCGGCCACGGCCAACGGCACGCTGGTAGCCTGTTTCAGCGCTGCGTGAATGATGCCATCCCCGTTGGCAGCATCCGTGGTCTTGGCTTGCTTGTAGGCCTTCATTACGGCGTTGTAAGACGCCGCATCGGCATCGATGGCCGCCTTCAACTCTTCACGAATTTGCGCAAGTCGGGCGATCACCTCGCTCAGTTCTCGCTCATGCTGAAGATAGGCTTTCTTGCCGCGCGACATGGAGGCCACCATCGTGGCCAACCCCGCAGCCATCGCCCCCGCCGCCGCCGCCGCGCTACCGCCGCCTGGAGTCGCAGTGGGGGCCGCCAGTTGCTCCACGAACGGCTCGACACCGGCTCTTAAGCCGCCGACCGTAACCTTGCCACTCATCACCGCAGCCAGGCGGTTTTCAAGAATTAAGGACGAATCGAAATTCTCAACTTGCAGAAACCACTCCGCCGCCGCTTCCAGCGCCTTCTTCGGAATCAGCCCCACGATCTCGCTGCTCACCGGGGCCACACCATAGCGAGCGGCCTCCCGCTTCACCAACTCGAAAACGCGATGGATGGGCGTCTGCTCAAAATCCGTCAGGTTCATGGAAACCTGGGCCAGCCCCCGGACCAGAAATCCTGCTCCTTTGACAAAACGCATTCCGCCGCTCGAAAAGCGCACGGCCTTGGCGATCTTCTTGGCGATGTCGACGTCCGGCGTATTCAGGAAAACGTTGTAAGCGATCAGAAATTTTCGCGCGCCCACCACCGTCGCGCCGGCCGTCGGATGCACTCGCAACTCGCCAAAGTCGGGATTGCGCGCCGGATTGGTTGCGATTTCTGCTCGGATGCCTTCGAATTGCCCGCGACGAAGGTTCTCCAGATTCGTGCGCTCGGGCGAGGTCGCCGCCGCCTCGTACAAGTACACTGGAATCTGATAGCGCTTCCATATCTGCTCGCCAACGTTGCGGGCCAGAGCGACGCAATCTTCAATAGTCACGCCTTCGATCGGGATAAACGGCACCACATCAGCCGCGCCCATTCGTGGATGCGCACCTTGATGGTGATTGAGGTCGATCAATTCTGCGGCTTTGCCTACACCGCGTATGGCCGCCTCCTGGATCGGTTCCCTTTCGCCCACCAGCGTGATCACGCAGCGGTTATGATCAGCGTCCATCTCGCGGTCGAGCAAGTACACGCCATCCATCTTCATGGCCTCGACGATGGCGTCTACTTTCGCCTTATCGCGCCCTTCGGAAAAATTCGGAACGCATTCCACCAGCGTTGCCATAGGCGAGAAGAATATCCGGAGGATGATTAAGCCGCAACTGCGGCGGCACTTCCTCTTGAGATCAACGCTTGCCCGCGCTTGAGTGACTGAAAAACCTTCCGATTCCCAACCGCACCTGCACCGTATTGAGGCCGGGATTGGCCACCGCTAAGCCTGCGTTGGAGATGTGCAGGTAACGCACTTCCACGCTCCAGTTGTACTTGTCTCTCAGAAAGTGTGTTCCAAACGCCGCACTCGGGGTGAAGTTCACGGTGTTCGTTCCCGTAGGGACATTGTGATTCGTAAACAATAAGCCACCACCCAACTCGACGTAGGGAACAACCGTACCGCGAGTAGCGAAATTCCACTTCAGGTTCAGTGGATTGAATCCGGCGCCGTAAGCCGTATTGGTCGGCTGAAAAACCATAAAAACAGGCACCGCATCCAGCGCGTACTCGAACCTTCCGCTCAAGAAACTGGGGCCATGCGGCCGCGTCAGGATCCAGCCGTACCGCAAGCCCAGATTCCAGACGCCCGTGCTTCCTGTGCCGCCGGAGACGGAGTGGCCGCCGCCGCTCCAAAGCTGGATTTGGTGGCCGCCGTCCTCCGGTCTTCCTTGCGCCGCGGTTACGGCGCAGCTAAGCAAAAGGATCCCCGTGGCGAACAGGTTCTTCATCGGCATTCGCATAAAGCGGATGATAAAAACGAACTTCACCATACTGGAAAGTAGGACGCGCGACAACGACACCGCTACAACCCCAACCCGCCGTCCACCACTAGAATCTGCCCCGTGATGAAGTGTGGCGCAATAGCGAAAAAAAGCACTGCTTCCGCAATTTCCTCGCCCTTTCCATTACGCCGCATCGGCGTCTGCTTGGCCATGCGCCTGAAAAATGCAGCCGCCGACTTCTCCTCCAGATCGATCATCCCCGGCGCGACGCAGTTGACGGCTATCTCCGGAGCCAGCGCCTTGGCCATCACCTTGGTCAGCATGTGCACCGCCGCCTTGGACGAGCAATAGTGCGCGTGGCTGGCCCAGGGACGCAGTCCTCCCAGCGAACCCATGTTGATTATTTTCCCCCGCCGCTCGCGCAGCCACTTCAACGCTGTTTGGGACACCAGAAACGGCCCGCGGGTGTTCGATGCAAAAATGGCGTCCCATTGCGTCAGCGTCAGTTTTTCGAACTCTGCAGTCTCATAACTGGCGGCGTTGTTAACCAGAATGTCAATTCCGCCAAGTTCTCTCGCCGTCTCCTTGACAGCGGCCTTGACGCTTTTTGCCTCAGTCACGTCACAACGCAGTGCCAGGGCGCGTACTCCGAAGCCGCCCAGGTCGATGACGGTGTGCTGAGCCTCGCGAGCGGAATGTCGAAAAGTGATAGCGACGTCCGCTCCCGCCTCGGCCATGGCCAAGGCCGTCGCCCGCCCCAGCCGCTTCGCTCCGCCCGTAATCAGGACCACCTTGCCCGACAATCCGCCCCTGCTTCGGTTCATTCAGGGATTGTAATTGACCGGTGCCGGCGCGGCCCCCGATCGCTAAGTCTCCTGCGCCTTTGCCCAAAGTGCTAAAACTGCTAAACTCCGCCCATGGTGGAGCCTCGTCAGGTCGTCGTCTATTCACGCAAAGGCTGTCACCTGTGCGAGATCATCAAAGAGACCCTCAGCAAGTTACATCGTCGAGGCGGCTTCACTTGGCGTGAGGTGGACGTGGACAGCGACGAAGAGTTGCGTCACCGCTTCACTGATGAAGTGCCGGTAGTCTTTATCGACGGCCATAAAGCCTTCAAGTACCGCATGGATGAGCGGGAATTCCTGCGCAAACTCGCCAGCTAGAACCTCCTATATTGCCGACTACCTGTCGCATCTCCCGCTACAATTTACAGCCGCACGATTCGCACCCGCCTCTACGCTGATCCGCACGGCCGTTTTGTCCACGACCTCATTCTCGCTGCTTGCTGTCGTTTTCCTCAGAAAAACCGCCATCGTCGACTCTTCGTGCAATCGCCGAATCTCTTACGCCGATTACGGAGACATGACTGAGAAAGCGGCCCGCGGATTCATCGCCGCCGGCCTTCAGCCCGGGGAAGTCCTGGCTATTTTTCTACCCAACTCCTGGGAATTCTGCGTCGCCTATCATGCCGCCACTCTAGCCGGCGGGATCCCCACGCTGCTGAATCCCTCCTACCGGGAGCGCGAGGTCCGCTACCAGTTGGAAAATTCTGGCGCCTCGTTCCTGGTGACCGACGGGCCCAACATTGAAGGCGTCAATCTCGGCGGCCTTCCCGATCTTCGGCGCGTATACAACACTCGCCAGACCTCCGTCGGGACTCAAGAATTTGCTGAATTGCTGCGACCCTCGGCCGCAGCTCTTCGCCGGCCGGCCCAACCCTCGGACGACAAGCTGGCTGCTCTTCCCTATTCGAGCGGGACGACCGGTCTTCCAAAAGGCGTGATGCTCTCGCATTTCAATCTCGTCGCCAAGATGTACCAGGTCATCGGTCCTTGTGGCACCCAGTTTTCGACCGAGGATATCGTCTTGTGTTTTCTCCCGCTCTACCACATCTATGGCCTAAATGTGGTGCTCAACCCAATCCTGACTTTGGGAGGAACGCTGGTTCTGATGCCGCGCTTTAGCATTCCTCAATTGCTAAAGCTGATTGTGGACGAAGGCATCACCATGATACCCACCGTTCCTCCTGCCCTGGGCGCCATGTGCTGCGCTGCCGAGCAAGGCGAGTTCCCTCGTAACCATCAGGTGCGCTGGGTGAAGTCGGTGCCGCTCCGCTAGCAGCTGAGCTGGCGCGACGCTTCACCAATCTCACTGGAATTCCGCTGGTCCAAGGTTATGGCATGACCGAGGCCTCGCCCGTGACCCAGGTTGGATATCTCGAGCCCGAGCTCTACCGACCGGATTCAATCGGGCAACCGCTGGCTTTGACGGACTCGCGTACTGGATGAAGCTGGCACAGAAATATCTCCGAACCAGCCCGGCGAGCTGGTAATGCGGGGCCCGCAATTCATGTTGGGCTACTGGCGAGACCTACAAGCCACTGCTGGCGCGCTCCGCGATGGATGGTATTGGTCAGGCGATATCGTTCGTCGCGATGAACAGGATTTTTACTACGTGCTCGACCGGCGGAAGGAAATGATCAAATACAAGGGTTTCCCCATTGCTCCAGCCGAAGTGGAAGCTTTGCTGTTAGAGCACCCCGCGGTGCGGGACTGCGGCGTTGTTGGATATCCGGACGCCGCAGCTGGAGAGATTCCCGTAGCCTTCATTGTGCTGCGCGAAAGCTTCGCGGCTTCTAAGAAGTTGGAAGAAGAACTCCGCGGCTTCGTGGCGGAACGTCTTGCTCACCACAAGCAGCTACGCGAAATTCGCTTTATCGCTGCCGTACCAAGGACACCCTCCGGAAAGATTCTGCGCCGTGAATTGAAAACGATCGCGCTCTAGGCGAATGAAGCACCCACGTTTCGGCAGCGCCGGCGATACTTCGGTCTATTTGAAAGTTGCTCGAAGGATTTCCTACGGTCAATTCCCTAGGGGCAACAACGTATAGCGATTTTGCGTCCAGCGTGTCGATTCTGCCTTCGATGTCATGCGCAATCCGATTTCACATTCTTCCCAACGCTTTGATCTCTAGGGAGATGAGCGATTTCACAAGGTCTCTGGCATGGCACTTGCACCCATCAAGTCTCAGGAGGCTACAGGATATTATGAAACAGGATCTTACGAAACAGGGACGCTTGCATTTCAAGCACTCGCTGCCATTGTTGATTCTGACAATTGTATTCTGTCTTGGCGCCCTCGCACACGCGCAGAACGGGCCGAGCCAGAACTCCCAGGTCATGCCGCCTCAGGACAACACTCAGGTTGCGCCGCGGGATAACGACGTCAGGCGTGGGGAGATGGCCGGTTTTGATCAATTCATGGATCGTCATCCCGAGATCGCCGAACAACTCCGCAAAGATCCTTCGCTCGTGAACAACGAAGAGTTCGTCGAAAAGCACCCCGCGCTGCAGGAGTATTTGCAGCGGCATCCTGAAGCCCGGGAAGAGCTGAGGGAAAATCCAAACGCCTTCATGCGGCAAGAACAGCGCTTCGACCGGCGTGAGGACGATCGTGACCGCGGACGCGACGCTGACGTCAATCGACGACAGCTCGCGGGTTTCGATCAATTCATGGATCGTCATCCCGAAATCGCCGAACAGCTGCGCAAGAACCCATCGCTGATGGATGACAAAGAATTCGTGAAGGCTCATCCTGCGCTGCAAGAGTACATGGAGCAGCATCCTGAAGCTCGGGAAGAAATCAAGGAAAACCCGAACGCCTTCATGCGGCAAGAGCAACGCTTTGACCGGCGCGAGGATCGCGGTGATCACGACACTACGGTCGCTGAGCTGACAAGCTTTAATCACTTCCTCGGGGACCATTCGAATATTGGCCGCCAACTCTCCGAGCATCCCGAATTGGCCAACAGCAAGGAATACATGCAAAATCATCCCGAACTTCAAGAGTACCTGCAAGCCCATCCTGGAGTGCGGGAGGAGTTGAAGGAAAATCCGCAGGTCTTCATGAGCTCAGTGCAGAAGTTGAACAATGGCAGCTCGGGCTATAAGAACCCCGCAAATCCCGAGCCCAAACCCAAGCAGTAGCTAGCCCCAAAATCAACCGGATTGGAGGCCAGGTCACCGGCCTTCAACCCGGTGATCGGCGTTCTTGCGGGCAAGGTGCCACTCGATGATGCTGGGGGAGGTCGTGGCGGAAGTCTTCAAAACGGAGGCGAGATGAAAATCAAGGCTTCACTGATTGCAGCGCTGGTTCTGGTTCTGGCAATTCCCGGGGTAGCAGGCGATAAGAACAAAAAAAAGCAACCCAACCGAGGCATGCTGGAGAAAATGGAAGCGGTTCCTTGCGGCGCGAAAGAAAGAGGCCTTACAGGTTTGGGCAGCGTGTGGGCATCAGCGGGCGTGACCCATGTGAACTCGGATGAGAAGTTATGCCCGCAGTATCTCCTGCGAACCGACGAAATGGAATATCACATCCGGCCTACAGACGGCAAACATCCTGTGATTTTGCCGATCGGCCAGGAAGCGGAATTCAAGATCAAGAAGGACGTTCTGCTTCTAAAAGTTCTCGATGGGGATCGAAAGACGCGAGAGTATCACGTTGTCGCCATGAAACCGACGGAGTCAGAAGGCGACAGGGTTGCGCAAAAGGCCGACGATCACTCGCCACGATGAACACCCGGGCGGGTGAGAGTTCTAACTCTGGGGGCGCCTCACTCTTGCGCATTCTTTGCGAAGAGTGGGGTCCCACGCTCAGTGTAGGCGCGAGCGTCCCGGTCGTGTTGGCTAACTTCTGATCCGGACATTACTTCGCAGGCTCCAGCACCAGCTGGTAAGCTCGGGCCCGTTCGACTGCGGATCCTGAGAACGGCAGAGTGAAAGTATAACCCTCATACCATGCCTTCCATTGATCCATGTAAAAAGGACTAAGAAAATTCCCCCCCTCACCTGTCACCAGGTTTAGGGTGGATTCGTCCCAGTCAGCGAGGTCCATGGTCATGCGCTCCGACGGCCCGTGCGTTCGGGACACGGCCTTCACCGTGTAGCTGCTGCCGGATTGCGGTTGTACTCCAGGGCCACTCCAACGTCGCACGAGAGGAATCCTGCCCAGAATCGGATGCTGAATTTCGAACGGGTTAAACGCCCCCCACTTCCAGAGGCTCAGGTCCTTGGGAGCCATCGGATCACTCACCGCTGCCTCGACCGCTGCAGTCAGGAGCTCATCGTAAGTCGCAAATGAATCGGGCAGCCAACGCTTCGGCTGGTGCTGCAGAACGTTTTCCATCCAAACCGACTGCATGCCCCAGCGGTAGCTCTTCCAGCTCGCCGTGGTTTGAATCTGCGCCTGATCCTTAGGCGCGGACCCGAGTTTCGGTTCCAATACCAGCCGCACCAACTCCGCTCGGGCTCGGGCTGCGATGACGGGTGCGGCCGAGTCGGCAGTCATGCGGCCATCCCAACCCCGCATGATCTCTGCTGCTTGCTTAGACCGCGAGGACGGATTCTTGGCGTGGTCTACGGCATACACGAATCGCTCCGCCGAGTAGCGTTCGAATTCGGAATAAATATCCGTTTGCAGCGCCAGCATGTCGGCCGCGGAGAATTTCTTGCCTGACGCCAGCACGCGATAAATCCGCGCGGTGCGCCACGGCGCCTCCCAGCCGCTGCTGATCGAATAGGGATATCCATCGGGTGTGATCCGGCCGTTGGCGGTAGCGATACTTCCGGACGGCGGATTGAAAGTACTCGGCAACTTCTCGAATGGAATGTAGCCGATCCACTCGTGGGCATTGTCGCTGCCGTTTTCCGGAAGGCTGCCGTCGCCGGAAGCGCGAATTGGAATCTTCCCCGTTGCCTGGTACCCAATGTTGCCATCCACATCGGCAAACACGACGTTCTGGCCCGGCGCGTCAAGCATGGAGAACCCGCCGCGGAATTCCTCCCAGTTATGCGCCGAATCCACTTCAAAGAAAGGATCGCGGATGCCGTCGTACAGCGTCCAGCGCAGGGCCAGCTTGCGGCTTTCTCCCGGAATAAGTTCACTGATAATCGGGCCATGCCGGGTGATCACGACATCCATGGAGACATCAGGCTTGCCTTTTACGCGAATGATTTCCTGACGGTGCTGCGCATTCTTCCATCCATCCGGGCTGAGATATTGCCCGCCTGAGTTGAAAGTCTCCACATAGACGTCTTCCACCGTTGGGCCGACATTGGTAAATCCCCACGCAATGCGCTGATTGTGCCCGACGATGACAAACGGGACTCCTGGAAGAGTGAGGCCTGCAACATCGAACTCGCCCGAGTGGAGGTGAGCTTCATACCACAAATTGGGCATCTGGTGCCCCAGGTGCATATCGTTCGAGAGGAGTGGCTTCCCCGAAACCGTATGTACGCCGGAGATCACCCAGTTGTTGGAGCCGATAACCGGCCGCGACCCTACATCCGATTCCTGGGAAAAAGCCGGAACTAATATCGGGCTGCCGCTGGCAACGGAACTTCCTCCGCCAGTGTCCATTTCTTCGTCGTCCTTATCACCGGTATCCTCGAGCCTGGGACGAGATGCCGTCGGCGGTCGGTCGTGCCAGGAAGAGTTCACGTACAAGTCCGCGGTCAATTCCGGCCCGAGCTCAGCTAGGATCTTCTCGCGAGTCAGTGCGTCTTTGTAGGGATAATGGTTGAGGTCCTTCACCATTTGGGCGGCGATCACGGTGGAATCCTCCGCTGCCCAGGGCCGGGGAGAGTAGCGCAGAATAAGAAACTCCACCGGCAAGTGATCGCGATGTGACGCGATATACGCGTTCACGCCTCGCGCATATGCTTCGAAACGCGTGCGATCCTGTTCCGAGCCAACCTCAAGTGCTTTCCGCGCCGCCACCCGCAGGCCCAGGATTCTTTGCTCTCGATCATGTTTGAGCAGGTCGTCTCCCAGGATTTCGGAGAGTTCACCAGCAGCAAAGCGCCGC
The DNA here is from genome assembly GCA_963696025.1 of uncultured Acidobacteriota bacterium. GTDB lineage: Bacteria > Acidobacteriota > Terriglobia > Terriglobales > Acidobacteriaceae > JABCYV01. The sequence continues at coordinate 95,486 of CAVOII010000004.1, read as the reverse complement.
ATGATATCCATCTGCCACAATCGGTCCTGCGCGGTCACGTATCCCTGGGCAAAGAATAAGTCATCAAGATTCGAGGCTTCGATTGTTGGAACACCGTGCCCATCGCGGGTTACGGTGACTTGCGCTGAGATTCCGGAAACCTGGACGATACCATCGAGCTGCGGCAGGGCCGAACGCGCTATGGAGCTGACATATTCCAGTGCCGACAGGAGCACGACGATAAGCACAACCAGGGAAAAGCTGAGAATCCAGCCCCAGCGGCGAGGTTTGCGGTGAGGCCAAACTGGAGTGCTGATCGTTGCCATAGCGAGCTTTCGATTCTAGGTGCAGACGCACTGGAAGACAACTCGGGGGAAACGCTTGGCGATATCCGCCATAGGCCAGTATTATTCTTGTGGCCTGCTATTTACCGTGACTCACGCCACGCTACAAAAACGCATTGATGACCAGCCCAGCATCTCGGGCGAGATGATCCGTGAGGCTGAGGGCATCCTGCATCGTCATCTCAAACGTGTTGGACTGAAACATACCGCACAGCGCGATACCATTTTGCGCACCTTTCTGGAAACTCGTGAACATCTTTCTACTGACGAGTTGCACCGGCTGGTAAAGAAACAAGACCTTAGGATCGGCTTCACCACGGTCTATCGCACCCTGAAACTGCTGGCCGAGTGCGGTCTTGCGAGCGAAGTCGCTTTTCATGACGGCATCGCCCGCTATGAGCATCAGTACAATCGCCGGAGCCATCACCACATGGTCTGCACCGAATGCGGCAGTTCGGTTGAGTTCTTCTCTCCTGAAGTGGATGGCCTGGAGCAGGAAATTGGACGGAAACATCGATACGTCACTACACGCCATACTTTTCAGATTTACGGGGTCTGCGAGGACTGCCGCCAAAAGAATCATTCGCGGCAGGTCGTCTGAGCATGCCGATTACCTGTCCCGCATGTGGCTCCCAGATGCCAGAGCACTCAACCTTCTGCCCGGGTTGCGGTCGGGGAATGGCTGCGGGGCCAGCTTTGAGGGCAACTGCCGGCAGCAGCGATAACATCCTCGGCGCAGTGGCCTACGTCACTATCATTCCCGCCATCGTCTTCTTACTGGTTGAGCCGTTCAAGAAGAACCGCTTTATCCGTTTCCACGCCTTTCAGTGTATTTTTCTCGTAATCGCGACACTGGCCCTCGTCATCGCGCTCAAACTTGTATTTACCCTTCTGTTATTCGTACCGCTTCTGGGTCAGCTGTTAGCCTTGCTGATCCCAATGATCCTTTCGCTCGGCTGCCTGATCCTGTGGATTGTGCTTGTTGTGAAAGCACTTCAGGGTGAGGCGTTCAAGGTACCCTTCATCGGTGATCTTGCCGAGAAACAGGCGAAACTGGCGTAGGTCTCTCAGGCCTGTGCAATTGCCATCGGGGGCTGTGGATTCCATTTGCCTTAAGCGCGGCATTTTGATAACTTTCCGCATCCAAATGCGGACCGTTTGCTGATAGTTGTTCCGCGGATGGCGAACGACGGCGAACCGAGGGAGGAAATCATGGCTTTTTGCAGCGCGTGTGGAACCCAGATACCAGAAGGCGCGACCTCCTGTCCGTCATGCAATCGCTCCACGACACCGGCTACGGCAACCGTGCAGGCGCCAGGCACGCCACAAGCAGCGGCTTCGGCGCAGCCGGCTGCCGGGGGATTGACTGACAATGTGGCCGGCATGCTCGCCTATATCACCATCATTCCCGCGATTATTTTTCTGGTGATGGAGCCTTACAACCGCAACCGATTTATTCGCTTCCATTCCTTCCAATGCATCTTCTTCTGGGTGGCACTGGTTGTGATTCACATTGCCCTGTCCGCAGTCGGGGCTGTTCCTTTGTTAATATTTATCACCCTGCCTTTGCACCTTCTCATCTGGCTGGGCTCAGTCGTGATCTGGGTCATCCTCCTGATCAAGGCCAATCAAGGACTGATGTACAAGTTGCCCTTTATTGGCGACCTGGCGGAAAAGCAGGCCAACGCCTAGATCAGAATTAGAAAAAGCACCTACCACGAAGGACACGAAGTTTCACAACGGAAATTTCACCGGTTTTCATTGCAAAAGGATCTGAGTGCGCACCGATTCGTGCCGGTGTACGAAAGGCGCGCATCCTCTTAGCAAACTGAGACACTACCGGCATTCGTATTTATTTTTCGTTCCCGCCTGGTTTCCGGTACTCTACAAGATTCGATCTACGGGGAGAGACGCTTGAAAGTCCGGGTTTTCTATCATGACAAGTGTTTCGACGGGGCGTCTTCAGCCGCGCTTTTCTCGCGTTTCTACCGCGAACGGATCCGCAACGATGTGGAATTCGTTTTCTCCGGTCTGCTGCATCGTGCTGGTTCTCTATTCGACGAAAGTCACTTCGATGGTGACGAAAACGCCATCGTAGACTTCAAGTATTCCAGCTCCCCTAAAATCACCTGGTGGTTCGATCATCACCAAAGCGCGTTTCTGAGCCCGGCTGATGCAGCCCACTTCGAGCAGGACCAGAGTAATCGTAAGTTCTACGATCCTGATTTCAAGTCTTGCACCAGTTTTATCGCCATGATCGCCGAGCAGCGTTTCGGTTTCAATCCCAGTCCGGTCGCCGATCTCATCCACTGGACGGACATTGTTGACGGCGCCATGTATCCGTACGCCAAGACGGCGGTCGAAATGAAGGCCCCGGCGATGAAGCTGACTATGGTCATCGAGTCGGGACAGGACTACAGCTTCGTGCCCCGACTGATTCCCCTGCTGGTCACCAAGCCTCTCGCGGAGATTTTGGATGAGCCTTTCGTGGCGCCTCTGCTGCCGCCACTGCTGGAGCGTCACTATCGCTCGATTGCCATCCTGAAGGAGCGCATCGAGTCGAAAAACGGAACCCTCTTCTTCGATCTCACTGACCAGGATTTGGAGGGCTACAACAAATTCATTCCTTATTACCTTCATCCAGAATCCATCTACAGCGTGGGCCTAAGTAAGAGCAGTTTCCGCGTCAAAGTCTCCGTTGGGTCGAATCCCTGGGCGCCTTCGGAACCGGTGGTGAATTTGGCGAAGATTTGTGAACGCTACGGAGGCGGAGGCCACGCCCGCGTCGGCGCCATTTCCTTCAACGTCACCCAACAGGAAGCAGCGCGCCAGGCAGCAGCGGAAATCGTAGAAGAGCTTCGCGCCAGTGTGCGTGGGTGACTCCGCACCCCCACGAGCAGCTCACGAACTGAACCGTACACCGGTGGACAACCGCTCCAATTCGGAATCCATCCTACGAGTCGAGCACTTGAGCCGTCTGATCAAAGACAAGACGCTAGTCCAAGACGCAACCTTTGAGGTTCGAAGAGGAGAGGTTCTGGCCATCGTTGGCCCAAGCGGTTCGGGGAAAACTTCTTTGCTGCGCCTGCTAAACCGTTTGGATGAGCCGACCACGGGAACAGTCTATGTACAGGGAGTCGATTACCGGACGATGGAGCCTCGCGAACTGCGTCGCCAGCTTGGCCTGGTGACGCAACGCCCATTCCTGTTTCCCGGCACAGTTGCGGAGAACTTGCGCTTTGGTCCAGCCCAACGCGGCGAATCGCTTTCGCAAGACGCCGTCGAGGAATTGCTAAGCCAGGTTGGTCTGAAAGGCTATGCCGGTCGAGATGTCGCAAATCTCTCCGGTGGCGAGGCTCAGCGCGTGTCCGTGGCTCGGACTCTGGCCAACTCTCCGATGGTCCTTTTGCTCGATGAACCCACTTCCGCTTTGGACGAGGCCTCTAAGCTCGAGGTGGAGTCACTAATTCAGGAGATTGTTCGCAATCAGACCCTTACCTGCGTGCTGGTTACGCACGACGTCTCCCAGGCGGCCCGTCTCGCCGATCGCGCCCTGTTGGTTGACGCCGGCCGCATCGTCCGTATTGGTTCGGTGAACGAGGTCCTCCATGCTTAAACTGTTCTTCCACACTCAACTGCAATTGGGCTTCGCTCAAGCTGGCGTGGCAGCATTGGCCGCGTTCGCCGTGGTGTGGCTCGCCCGCAGGCGCGAAATCCATCTGGAAGGCGAACTTCTAGTGGCCATGGTTCGCGGAATCGTGCAAATCATTGCGGTGGGCTCAATCCTGCTTCTTCTACTGCGCGCTCCGCGCTGGACCAGTGTATTTCTTCTGGTCGGCATGATCGTCGCCGCCGGTGCAACCTCGGCCCGCCGGGCAAAAGGCATGCCCGACGCCTTTCGAGTCTCCACCTGGGCTATCGCTTTCGGCGCCGGAACGGTGATCGTGCTGATGATGTTGCTCGGCGTAATTGACCCAGCGATCACTTCGCTGGTTCCGGTGGGAAGCATGCTTATCGCCAATGCGATGAATACCAATGGCGTGGCTCTGAATCGCTTTCGTGCCGATGTGCTGGCCCACGTAGGTGAGATTGAGACCGCACTCGCCTTGGGAGCCGAGGCGAAGAACAGTGTTTCGCTCTGCGTGCAGGCTTCCTTCGAAGCCAGCTTGATTCCCGCGATAGACTCTTTGCGTTCGTTGGGCATTGTGTGGATTCCCGGCTTAATGGCGGGAATGCTGCTCTCTGGCGCCCGACCGGTGTACGCCGCCATCTACCAATTCACGGTATTAGCCATGATCTTCGCGGCATCGGGCCTGACTTCACTGGTAAGCACACTACTGATGCGTGGCCGGGTCTTTTCATCGGCGGAGCAACTCTTGTTACAACCGGGCAGGTAGCTGGCATGAATTCGTCTGTAGCTTCCGATCTCGCGATTAGCCGGCAGCTAAAGGCGCTCCGCTTCGTCGCGTTCCTGGAACTGATCAAGGGCTTATTAGTCTTGGCCGCAGGATTCGGCGTTCTCTCTCTCGTTCACCGCGATGCCTGGGATGTCGCGGCCGGCCTGCTTAGGTTTTTCCACGTCAGTCAAGACCGTCGTTATGCGCAAGTCTTCCTCGATCTGGCTGACCATGTTACCGATGCCAAGTTGTGGGCAATTGCCGCAGGCGCGGCGGTCTACTCCACAATGCGGTTCATCGAGGCCTATGGGCTGTGGAAGGCCCGCGCCTGGGCGGAGTGGGTTGCGCTTCTTCTAGGTGCCTTCTATCTTCCCTTTGAGGTCTACGAGTTAATTCGGAGGATAACCATGCTACGCGTAGCGGTCCTCATGGTGAATCTCGCAATTGTTCTGTATATGCTCTTCTTGCGGATAGTAAAAGCCGACGCGGTACTTTGAACAGTCGTGCTGAAACAACCGTTCACGTAAGGCAGCTAACGTTCACGCCTTCTGATTTGGATCTAACGAAATTTATATCCCGGTTTCAGCTCGCATCGGTAGACCTTGGTTTGGTCACTATTAACCCTGGCATTGCAGTCCGCCCAACTCAGGTAGAGATTCGGCCCCAGCGGAAAAACAATTGGTGCTCCGTTGAGCTCGGCTTCAATGCTCACCCCTTCTGCCGCAGCCGGCAGTGTGAAGTTCACTGTCTGGCCAAAAATTACCGGATAAGATTGGCGCACGATGTCCCCTTCCATGGGGTGGAATACTTCCGCTTCCAGTAAGAACGTCGTCGTGTCCGCCCAATCCAGCACCGAGACACTGATGTTGCGGCCGTCGCGGGAAAAGCCGTCGATTGTGATTCTGCTGAAAGGACATGGCCCTGCAATACAAGAAGCTCGGGCATTACGGAATTCATTTCCTGCCCCCGCATCGAGCGAGGCGGAACCGATTGCAGCCTTCCACTTTCCGTCCGGCGAGCACAGAGGGTGGCCGTTGCAAGGCACATTGGCGACGTTCACCGCCTGGAACGTCTTTATCGCGCTGCCAATATTCGCTGCACTCGTGGTTTTCATGGAATACCGCACCCTGACATTCCCTACTACGAAGTCGGCGTGATCGGAATCGGTGCGGGTCTTATGAGCAATCGGCACTAGACGAACGATGTAAATCTTATCTCCAATAAATTCATTTAAAGTGAGTGGCTGGTAGTCCGGATGCCGGAGTTGGAGGGTGATCGGCCGGCCGCGCCTGAGTAATGGACGCAACGTCAAGCTGAAGAAACCCGAAGAGTCGGACTTGGCGCTCCCTGATGCCAGACCGTTGACCTCGGTTATTTCAACGTCGGCGATGGGCAATTCCTTCCTTGGGTCAGCATCTTCCCGGATAACCGCGCCCTTTAGCACGATTGGTTTCTGCCTGTGAACTACGATGAGGACGGCCATCAGGATTCCCAACCCAGCGGTTGCTCCCAGCAGAATGGCGATCTTCCGTCTTCCCGTCATTTCATCACCCTACCCCAATATCTTACGACGCATGTTCGCGCATGAATTCGCGATCCTTAATTTCCTTTCGAGATGGGTACACGACTTCTAACTCACCCTCGACTTTCTCGCGTCAGATGTTCGTTTAAAATTGATTTGTGGACAGAAGAAGCGTTACGAGTAAAGATTTGTCCCGCCGGGAAGTGCTCAGGCGGGTCCTGGGTGCGGGGCTCTCTCTGCCCCTCGCACGATCGGGGATTATGCCTTTCCTGATGGCGCAGGAACAGCATACCAGCCCGGCCCCATCCCCTCCGACGACCAGCCTTACAAACGATGACGACCAATTCCTCGAGGAGCTAGAGAAAGCGAACGTTCTCTACTTTTGGGAGCAATCCAATCCTCAAACTGGTCTGGTGAAGGACCGATGCAACGTTCGCTCACAGGACAACGGAGTGGTGGCGAATATTGCAGCCAGCGGTTTTGGGCTGACGGCCCTTTGCATCGGACACCAGCGCGGCTTCATTCCGTTTTCGGAGGCGCGAACCCGTGCGCTTACTGGCTTGCGTTTTCTGTGGAAAAGGCTTCCCCATCATCGTGGCTTTTTCTATCACTGGGCTGACATTAATACCGGCGAGAGGCTGTGGGATTCGGAAGTCTCCTCGGTCGACACCGCGATCCTGCTGTGCGGAATTCTCACCTGCCGCCAGCACTTTCAGCATTCCGAAATCTCTCAACTGGCATCCGATATTTTTAACCGTGTCGATTGGACCTGGCTTTCTGAGGACACACCTTTATTGCCCCATGGCTGGCTGCCGGAAATGGGTTTTCTACCCTATAAATGGGATTACTACAGCGAGCTGATGATGATGTATCTGCTGGGGTTGGCATCCTCCACCCACCCCCTGCGAGAAGATACCTGGACTGCATGGAAGCGGACCACATTTGAATATGACGGCCTCAGGTACATCGGTTCCTTCGCGCCTTTATTCGTGCATCAGTATTCCCAGGCCTGGTATGACTTCCGCAATAAAAGCGATGGATATGCCGACTATTTCGAGAACTCGACCGTTGCGACTGATGTCCATCGCCGGTTCTGTATAGAGCTGGCAAAACAGTTTCCTGACTACAGCGACGATTTGTGGGGAATCACGGCTTCAGATTCCGCAAAGGGATACGTGATATGGGGAGGACCTCCGGCGATGGGACCGATTGACGGGACCGTGGTGCCAAGTGCCCCGGGGGGGTCGCTGCCTTTTCTGCCTCAGCCGGTCATGCGTGTGCTCAAGAACATTAAGAATCGCTATGGAACAACCACCTGGAGCCGCTATGGCTTCGTGAATGCGTTTAACCCGCTGACGAACTGGTTCGATACCGACGTGATTGGCATCGACACCGGGATCACCCTGCTGATGGCGGAAAACGCGCGCACCGGATTTGTCTGGGAGACATTCATGAAAAACCCGGAAACCAGGCGCGGTATGGAACGCGCCGGCTTCAAAACATACCGGCTGCCAGGAACGTAAGAGCGCGGGAAGTGCAGATTTACTGCAACTCAATCACCGCGAGGCCGTGTGCCGGGACAGTGAGCCTAAACTCCCCATTCTCCAATTCTTGTATTTCCGCTGCAGGAAGTTGGGCTGCGGTCCGAAGTTGCTTGATTTGTGCCTGAGTGGGGTAGCGCGGAGAGCCCATTTTGTCATAGATCGGATGAACGTCTCCGTGGTCGCGGTCCACGCGTGAGACGGACGCAAGTTTCGCCTTCGTGTTCTTCAGTCGCAGATCAAAGCTTCTCTCCGAACCGGTTTGATCGGGCGGGGTGTAGTTCCATAGCGCAAGGACAAGCCTTCCATCGCTCCTTCGAGTGACCAAGGCCGAATCAGACTGCAGCGCGATACGCTGGTCTCCAAGCCTGTGGAGTAACTGGAAGACGTCGTAAGCCGGTTTTGGGATATCGTCTTCGGCAATCAGGCCATAGCCACCATAGAATGGCGTTTTGACTATGCCCTGTTCCTCAAATACGTCGGAGAAGGTCCAGTAAGACATCACATCCACCAAGCCGTCGCACTGACGGATGGTATCAGCCAGCCACGGGCCCATGTAGATCGAGTCTGTTACTTCAGGTTCGTTCTTATAGCTGGCATTGTATTCGCTCCAGATCAAAGGGAGATCGGGTTTGCTTGAGTTTTTGATCTGGTCATGTACTTTCTGTACGGCCCGGCAGACCATCCTGTCGCGGGAAATGTTTTCATCTGTACCAAACACATCTTGTGCACGGTCGTTACCGTAAACGTGAGTCGAAACGAAATCCATCGGGACATTGTTTTGTGCACCGTGCTGGATGAAAGCGTCAACCCAGGCGGCTTGCGCCGTCGCGGGACCGCCTATACGCAGCCGAGGATTTACAGCTTTGATAGCGCGTGCCGTGTGGTCGTAGAGTTCCCAATAAGTGCTCTGCTTTGGATCTCCTGCCCAGAAATCAATATTCGGCTCGTTCCAAACCTCGAAGTACCAACTTGCGACTTCATCACTGCCGTAGCGGTCGATTAGATGCTTGGCGAAGGCTGAGATCAAATTGTCCCACTTGCCCCAATCTTTCGGGGGAGAAACATTCTGTTTGTACCAGAAGGCGTGCAGGATATCTTTCGCCGCCAGCTTTTTCGGCATGAAGCTCAGCTCCACAAATGGGCGCACACCACTAGCAAGCAGGCCATCATAAATTTGGTCGACGTAGGAGAAGTTATAGACTGGCTGTCCCTCGCTGTCTTCGTCGTAGACACCGACTTCATCATGAAGAATGGCGTGAAAGCGCACATATTGGAAGTCCGTGATCTGTTTTACCTCACGCAAGTCGCGGCGGTAGCTATCACGCAGGCTGAGAATAGCGCGTCCTGAGCCGAACATCTTTTCCCAGAAGTGGGGAAAGGGATGCGACGGAGCTGCCACATCGATGACAATCACATTCGGTTTCGAATCGACCTGGGTCCACGCAGCAGGCCCAGCTGCCGTGAACGCGGAAACAACAACCGTCAGGCAGAAAAGGAATTGGGGGGCTCTCGACCCAGGAGTCGTCGTTACTGCCGTTCCCGCTTCACGCCGCTGCTCTTCCATAGCCCTCCCGTGGCACACGGGCGTAGGAGACCGGTTTCTCGTGCAACAGCAGCTCCGTCGCCTGTACCCGCGGGTCAGCGTGAAACCAGCGTTGGATAATATTGTCGTGAAGAAAATTAGCAATGGAGAGGAGGATCATGCCTTGATGATGGGCCATCCAGCAACGCGCCAACTGCGGACGAGAACGCCAGGCGCGTCGAGGGACAGAACCGAAGTCCGCGGACTCGTAGAATCCGTATGTCCCCCACCATCCGTCGCGACGCATCTTTCGCAGATTTTTCAACGCCTCTCGAGCATCTACCTGCAATGCCAGGAACGAAGAGTAGGGAGAGATGACCAGCGCATTCAACTCACTCTTGTGCAGAGCCAGATCTGGAACACCGAAGGCATAGTATTGGTAGTTGCCTGCCTCGTCTGTTTTGGAATACGCGGATTCGGAGATGCCCCAGGGTATGTTCCGCCCCGCTGTGTAGGCCCGCTGTACTTTGACGGCCGCATTCTCTGAGCGATCCATTAGCGTATCGGGAAAGGTACGCATCCACAGTGAGGGCATCAAGTATTCAAACATGGTTCCGGTCCAGGAGAGCAGTACCGGGCGTCCATGCTCCAGAGTGTGCGCCCGGCCGAGCCGGAACCAGCTTTCCTGTGCAATATCATCTTTAGCTATCGCTACAAACAAAGCCATGCGGGCTTCCGAGGCCAGGAGGTCGTAGCAAGCGGCATGCAGTTGCTGAGATTCCACATCGAACCCGATCGACAAAAGTTTTCGCTGGGTATTCAGCAGAAAACCAAAGTCCATTTCGCGCGCAAGGCGGTCAGCGTCCCTGGCAATCGTCCGAAGGTCCTCGACTAGCTTCGTTGCATGGGAGCGTGCATCGGGCAGCAAGTCCTGCAAACGCTGGTAGTGCAATTTTCGGTCGTCGGACTGCGAGGATCGAATGGCAATCTCCAGGCGGGCAGACAGCTTGTCGATGAAGTCGGGCAACATCTCGAGCGCGACCCCATTCCAATCGGATTTCCGGATCAGAGTCAGATCATCTCGTAGCGAAGCAAACTCGGGGAGCAGCCAGGGAACATAAAGCCGTACTGTCTCCTTTATCTTCTCAATCCGCACGCTTGCCTCTTGAGCAAACCATTGTGCATCGGGGGCGGACCTGGAAGCGTGGCCAGCACCCCGCAGATCTTCGATTATCGTATCCGACAATTTCTGCAGGCTTTCGAGCCACTGTGCGCCACTAATTGCCGATTGCAGCGCAGCAAGCCGGCTGCGAGATACATCCATCATGCTGCGAAGATGGTCCAGCAGGCCTTCAGCCAGTTGAGTTTGCAAGACAGGCTGTCGCAGTCGATCCAGGCATCCCTCCCGCAGCGTCCAAAGTGAAGCTGTAAGATTTCCGTTATCAACAGAAGAGATAAATAGTGGCCGCAATGGTTCCAGCGTTCTGGTGTCATACCAGTTGAACAGTTGTCCCCGGTGGCGCCGCAGGCCAGCGACCGTTGCCATCGTACGTAACGTCTGCTCTGCAAATTCGGGGAGAGTCAGATAGCCGAACTCGCAAGCCACCTGGCGGGTATTCAGAAGAAGACCGAGGTTGGTCGTCGAGACTCGTGCCGCGATGCGAGTTGGTTCCTCCTGCACATTATCAGGTATAAGCCAATTGTGTTCTTGGGTGCTGAACTCAGAGAAGTAACGCCACGTGCGCAGCGCGGCAAGCCGAAGGAATAGCCGGTCTTTCTCGGACGACTCGTCCCGGAGCGCTCGGGATGGCTGATTCAGCCACTTTGCAATCAGTTTGCTGCTTGCCCACAGCACCAGGATCGGCAGAGCGGCAAGAAATGCATTGCGGCGAGCGAACAAGAACAACGGCAGGCCCAATGCCAGGGCGAGCGCGGGCGTCCAATCCAGGTATGTTTCTAAGGGAGTATGTTTGCCCGCCCCGAGCTCCGCCTCCGCAGCGGTTTCCCATTCCAGGAGACGCCGGCGAGTTATCCAGCGCCGCACCAGCACTCGCACCACGGCATCAAGCGAAAGCAGCATCTGGTGGGCGAGGAATGTCAAAGTCAGCAACACGCTCACGCACGCTGCAAATAGTTCTCCCACGCCGTCGCGCGCGATCACCCCTTTTTTCTCTACCGCTGCTCGTATCAGGTCAAACCCAAACCGGAACAGCGCCGGAACGCTCAGAAGCGCAATCGTGGCGAGCGTCCAGTATCGCGGATCCCCCGGCAGTAGCCACCACCCAAAGACCAGCAATAGGAAGGTGGCTGGTTCCACCAAACTGCGGCGTAGATTATCCAGGATTTTCCATTGCGCAATCATCGAAATGGGATTGCGCACTCGATCTCCCGATTCCTCCCTCACGTGCGAAGTCACCCATTCCACCACCTGCCAGTCGCCCCGTAACCAGCGGTGTTTGCGGCGATTGTATGCGCTGTAGTGAGAGGGGTAATCTTCGATGATCTCTACGTCACTGAGCAAACCCGCGCGGGCGTAAGCGCCTTCGATCAGATCATGACTCAACAAAGCATTGCGTGGGAACCGGCGATCCAGCACTGCGTGCACAGTGTCTACTTCATAAATTCCCTTTCCCGCAAAGCTGCCTTCCCCATACAGGTCCTGGTATACGTCAGAAACAGCTCGAGTATAGATATCGAATCCAGTCTGCCCCGAATAGATGCTGGCAAGCCGGGAGCGTGCAGCACTCTGAACGCTCACTCCGAGGCGAGGCTGCAGGATTCCGTAGCCCGTGGCCACTATGTTTTTTTCTCGATCAATGATGGCCTGATTCAAAGGATGCGCCAGAGCGCCGATCATCCGGTGCGCCGCTCCACGTGGCAGCTCGGTATCGGCGTCGAGAGTGATTACGTAGCGCACCCGCGGCAAAACGGACAGAGCGCCAATCTTTACCGGGAAACTGTCGTACTGTTGGCGCAGAAGCTTGTTCAGATCCAGCAGTTTTCCCCGCTTCCGCTCCCATCCCATCCACAAACGTTCTCTTGGGTTGTAGACCCGATGGCGATGAAAAAGGAAAAACAATTCCGCACCTTCACTGGAATATTTCTCGTTCAGTCCCCGGATCAGCTGAGAACACAGGTCCACCAGCGGGTGGTCCTCGCTGCACAGCTCCGGCGAATCCGGCATGTCGCTAAGCAGCGCAAAGTGCAGGTTGCGATCATGGTTGCCGAGAAAGCGGACCTCCAGATCATCAACCAGCCGATGGACCTGTTCCTCATTCAGCAGCAAACACGGGACCGCAACCACACTCACGCAATCGTCAGGAATTCCAGCCGATAAATCGAGTTTGGGCAGAATCTCAGCCGGCAGAATCGCGGTGATCACATAATTCATGAGCTGGACTGCGGTCTGTGAGGACGGCAGCAGCAATACCAGCATAGAAAATAGAACCCTGGCCGGCGGACTGTTGGGGTCAGTCAACAGCAGCAGAATCGCCGAAATAATCACAAACGTAAGGACGCCGATGCCGCCCAGATAAGACTCGTCCGGGTATGCCCAAAGAAAAGAACGTACGCGCTGGATCAGCGAAGGCCGGAAACCTACCTTCCGCTGGAGAATCCGGGTTCCCTCCGCCACAAGATAATAGCCGACATGTGATCGCCGTAACGTCTCGCGCGCATCCGCATGATTTTGCTGTTGGGCTTCGCGAGCCAGCGCCAACACTTCGAGCGCGACCTCGCCCTCAGTGAAATCAGAGTGGTCAGCAATTTTGACCAGCCTATTTCGATAGTGATCACGGCTTTCAAAATCCATCCGTGAATAAGCGCCCGCCGGGTCCTCGCGTAGCACCTGATCCAGAAGAATCAGTGGTTCGATTACGTCTTTCCAGGAAGCGTGGCTGGTGTCTCTAAGGCTACGGATGCAAATACCAACGCCATAAGAGCCTTGGCGATCCGCCACCAACCGCGAACCACAAATCGCGACCCGCTCCATCAAAACCAGCTTCAGCGCCGGAATCAGGGCCCACAGTTCCTTGATCTTAAGGACTGAACTTTCCTGAAAGCTGCGGACGTACGAAGTGAATGCTTCCTCACTGAAGCGATACTCAGTTGCTGACAACATTCCTTCTGCAAGCGCCAGCGCCCTTGGAACAACCGTGCCGCTATGGAGACGCACGTGGGGGATCTTACGTAGTGTTTTGAGCAGCTCGCCGGTGGTCCGCATCTCGCTGTATAGCAGATTGACGTGGTCGTGCAGCCAGCGAAAGTCGTCGGAAACATTTTGGTCGCGCAGAGGTGCCTGCACTGAGGCCAATACCGGTGCGAGCGATTGTGAAAGCGTACGCCATCGTTCCACGAGAACGGATGAAGAAGGAGTATTGGGAAGCCATGCGAGGTTGCGCGCCAACTCTGAAGCGTGCAAACTCAAGGCTCGAGTGTCCACCGGGGCGTCCGCGGTGGCACGCGGCTGCCCTGATTCCTGATCAAGAATCCCGGGATCAATATTCTGCGGCATCTTGCTTCTTTGGATTTTAATCTAACGATAGCTGGCTGCCTGCATTTCAAACATAGCGGCATACCGGCCACCCAGAGCCATCAGTTGCTGGTGATTGCCTTGTTCGGCGATTCGGCCGTTTTCGAGCACCATGATGCGATCCGCCATGCGTACGGTGGAGAATCGGTGTGAAATAAAGAGCGCCATCTTTCCTGCTGTAAGTTCTGCGAAATGCTGAAAGACTTCGAGCTCGCTGCGAGCATCAAGTGAGGCCGTGGGCTCATCGAGTATCAGCAGTTGGGCATCCCGCAAGTAAGCTCGCGCCAGCGCAACTTTTTGCCACTCCCCGCCGGAAAGATCGACCCCGCCATCGAAGCGCCGCCCCAGCATTTGTTCGTACTGTCCGGGAAGATGCGCGATCACCGGGTCGGCCAGGCTCTTGCGAGCGGCAGTCTTGAGGGCATCCAGATCATTTAGCTCCTTAATCCGACCGACTGCGATGTTTTCTCGAGCGGTCATTTCGTACCGCATGAAGTCTTGAAAGATAACCCCAATCTCGTGATACAAGTCTTCCAGGCTATATTCACGAAGATCGACGCCATCGAGTAGAATCTGTCCTTCCGTTGGATCGTAGAGCCGTGTAATCAGCTTCACGATTGTGGTTTTGCCCTGGCCATTTTCTCCGATCAGCGCCAGCCGCTCCCCGGTGTCGAGACGAAAGTTCAACCGGTCCAATACCAGCCGCGGGTTTCCCGGATACGAGAACGAAACATTGCGGAATTCAAACCCTTGAACGATGGGTCTGGGTGCCGGCAGGGCGTGTGGCTTGGAGCGGATGGTCGGCTGCATCTCAAAAAATGCCAGCAGATCCGTCAGGAAGAGAGCCTGGTCGGCGATGCCCGAGAGCGTCGAAAAGATTTGCTGGATATTATTGCTGGCCTGCAGAATCGCTCCCGACAAAAACGTCAACGTACCAATGCTGAGCGCTCCGGCGACCGTCCGCCAGATCACAAATACGTAAGCCGAGTAGTATCCCACCGTGCCGACCACCGATAGCAGGGATCCTGCAATCAGTCTGCGATGTGCTAACCCCACGTTCTGGCTGTAGATTTCGTCCGCCAAACCGGTAAACCGAGCGGTCAGGAATTCCTTCAAGCCGAACAGCTTAAGTTCTTTGGCAGCTTCTCGGCTGCCGCCTAAGACGCGTAAATAGTCCATTTGCCGCCGGGCCGGTGTCTGACGGAAATTCTTGGCGTATCCCAGAAAGGCGAAATGGGTTTCTCCAAGAAATGCCGGGAGTACTCCGACAATCAGCAGCAGCATCAGCCAGGGCGAGAAAAGCATGATCGAGATCGATAGGAACACCGTAGTGATAACCTGCTGCACCAACCGTCCAATCGCCTGAATCATGCCCAGCCGGTCCGTGGCCTGCACTCGAGCCCGCTCGAGCCGGTCATAGAACACCGGATCTTCATAAGCGATCAGATCCAATTCGGCGGCGTGCTTCATGACCTGAATACTGATGTAGCGGGTGTACTTATCGGCCAAGAGGGTATCCAGGTAGTCGATGACGCGGGTGAGAATGCTGCCAAAGACAGCCAGCGCGAACTCTGCCGCCACCAGCCACCAAAACCGGGGCTGAACCGGTTGATGGGACGACACCGCGCGCACAATGCCATCAATAATGAGCTTGGTGACCCAAAGGAGCGCAATCGGTAAAACGGCAGCAATCAGACGGAAAATCAGCCCGCAAGCTACAACCGCGGGCCCCGATTGCCACACGATTCTCAGGACAGGCGGAACATTGCGGAGCGCCGAGAGGCGCTCCTGCCACCCGCTTCCGAAATTACCCGGTTCTTCCACGCCTGGACCCGATCGCTGCAGAAGTCTTTATACCAGCAGGAACCGCTCTATATTACTGATATTTATCGCATTAAAGATGCCGAAACGCCCGCTAAGGTTTGTTTTGGCAGCCCTCAGTCCGATGATACGCCTGCCGCATCGGCCACGGCCGTGCCTTTCGAAGCTCAAGCGTCCGGAGAGAGGCAGAGGCAGAGAAAAGATTTGATTTTTGGGTGGCGCCGCGGACTGCCTACCATCTGTGATTTTGGGTGGCCCAGCGCCCTTCGACTCCGCTCAGGGCAAGCTTTGCAGCCCTGCGATAACGGCTGCTCGCACGGTAAGGCTTTAGCCGCTGCGGTAGTTAGTTCAAGCTCAAGTTAAAGCTTTGTCAATGACGGAAACAATACTCCCTAAACCCGCGCGAAGTCGATATATCCGCGCTGCACGTCCGTGCGTATCAGTTTCACCCGCAACCTGTCTCCTACGTCTACTCCT
Source organism: uncultured Acidobacteriota bacterium (assembly GCA_963696025.1). Taxonomy (GTDB): domain Bacteria; phylum Acidobacteriota; class Terriglobia; order Terriglobales; family Acidobacteriaceae; genus JABCYV01. Next base: position 79,349 of record CAVOII010000004.1, on the reverse strand, counting down.
TGCTGTCCTTGGGCCAACAATCCCTCAACGTGAGGTTGCAAGACGCGAACAAAGGTCCCCTTTGCAGTCGCTCCAGTGACGATCGCATCGAATCTCTGGCCAATCCGGTTGCTCACCGCCACGGCGGCCAATCGTTTTGACATTTCGCGCTCGACCTTCCGCGCGGCGTCTCCTTTGACCGTGCAATTTGTAGCAATGGCCGCCAGTTCATCGTCAGAATAAAGAGCCGGCTGACCCGCCAGCAGACCCTTGATCAAGCGCTGCGTCACGACGTCGGCAAATCGCCGGTTAGGAGCGGTGGAGTGGGTATAGTCCTGGACGGCCAGGCCAAAGTGGCCCTGTTCCGGATCGCCTGGACGCTCCAGAACATACTCGCCGGGCCCAATCAGTTTGATCACGGCCAGTGACAGATCGGGGAAATGGTCCGGGTCAGCAGCTTTGCGCATTAGCAGAAAGTCATTCAACGCCTTCGAGTCGGGCTGCGCCGGAAGTTTTTCACCTTGCGCGGCTGCGAGTTGCACAATCCGGTCCCAGCGCTTAGGAGTCTTTACGATGCGCCGCAACGACGACACTTTTTCCAGCATGCGCGCCACCACTCCATTGGCAGCAATCATGAAGTCTTCAATCAGGTCGGTAGCGAGGTTCCTCTCCTGCCTCGCCACATCCACAACCTGTTGATTGAGGACGACGGGAAGCACTTCGTTGGTGTCGAGGTTTAGAGCGCCATTCTGGTAACGCTGCTTCCTGAGCGCCTGTGCGGCTTCATCTTGCAGCTTGAGTTGCGCCTGCAGGTCGGTTGAGGCCGCGACTTTAGGCGGAGCAGCGCTCTTGTTTTCGAGCCAGCCGCCCACAGCGTTGTAAGCAAGCTGCCCTTTGTTGCGAACGATGGCCTGATAGACATCGCTGGACTTCACGCTCCCATCCGGCCCCGCCACAAACTCGATAACGACACTTATTCTGTCTGCATTCTCCTGCAGCGAGCTCGCGCCGGTAGAAAGCTCCTCCGGCAACATAGGGAAGATTCGAACGCCGGTGTAAACCGTGGTGGCTTCCCTCCCCGCGTGCTGATCGATGGCCGAGCTCTTTGGCACGAAAACGTCCACATCAGCAATTCCCACCATGACCTTGACGTCACCGTTGGGCAATCGGTCAGCCACTTCAATCTGGTCGAGGTCTCGCGAAGTGTCGTTGTCGATCGATGACCAGAGAAGACTTCGCAGATCGCGGACCTTCGGCCCAGCGGCCACTTGCGTCGGATGCGCTTTCAATTGGGCGAGCTGCTGCGAGACTTGTGGAGGAAAATCAGGATTGAAGCCGTGCTCCACCATAACTTCCTTGGCGGTCGCCTGAAGATCAATATGAGAAGGACTAGTGGCGTTCATGAACTCCCCACGAGATAAGAAATGTTGAGCAGAAAGGCTAACATGTAATTCTCCATGGCGAATCGCCGGCGAGTTGATTGTCATTTCGAGCGAACGCTCTTTGCGAAGCGAGGGATCTGGGCGAGCCGCGCGAGGCGCCGCGTTCTTTGCGGCGCAACAATCGCGCGTTCGGGTCGCTTCCCTTGTCAACAGCCCAATCCGAATCGCCACATCGCGCACCATCCCCACGATTCACTCGTGATATCCTACTTGCAGTGGCTGCGTCCCCGCCTTAAAGGCAATTTTCCGCAGTTCCCTGATAAATCCATGATTTCTGTAAGCAATGTGTCGATGCGCTACGGCGCTAAAGTTCTGTTTGAAGACGTCTCGACGGCCTTTACGCCGGGGAAACGCTACGGTCTTACCGGCCCCAATGGCGCTGGCAAGTCGACCTTCATGAAACTTCTGACCGGAGAACTCGAGCCGCAGAAGGGAACGGTCGTGCGCCCCAGAAAGCTCGGCGTCCTAAGCCAGGACCAGTTCGCTTTTGATGCCTACCGCGTGATCGATACCGTGGTCACGGGCAACAAACGCCTCTGGGCCGCAATGGAAGAACGCGACCGAATCTATTCCCAGCCGGACATTACCGACGAAGATGGGATGAAGCTCGGCGAGTTGGAAGGTATTGTTGGCGAAGAGGACGGCTACACCGCTGAGACCGACGCCGCAATCCTGCTGCAGGGCCTGGACATTCCCGACGAACTGCACGAACGCAAAATGGGCGAACTGCAAGGTGGGCAAAAAGTCCGCGTACTGCTGGCGCAGGCGCTGTTCGGACATCCTCCGGCATTGTTACTCGACGAGCCCACCAACCACCTCGATCTTGATTCTATCCACTGGCTGCAGACTTTCCTGAATGAATATGACGGCGTGCTGCTCGTCATATCCCACGATCGTCATTTTCTAAATAGCGTGTGCACTCACATTGCCGACATCGACTACGAAACTATCATTACTTACACCGGCGCCTATGACGACATGGTAGTCGCTAAGACTCAAGTCCGCTCTCAGGTTGAGTCTCAGAACGCGCAACGTGAAAAAAAGATTGCGCAGCTCAACGAATTCATCGCGCGTTTTTCCGCCGGCACGCGCTCCAGCCAGGTGCAGTCGCGACGCAAGGAAGTGGAACGCTTGCAGGTGACCGAGCTTGCAAGATCCAACATCCAGCGTCCGTTTTTGAAGTTCGAGCAGAAGCGTCCGTCGGGGAAGCACATTCTCGAACTCGAGGGCGTCAGCAAATCTTACGATGACGCCCACATTATCCGCGGCTTTACCGCCAGCATTCTCCGAGGAGAGAAAATTGCTTTGATCGGCCGCAACGGCGCAGGCAAAACAACTCTGCTCAACGGCCTGCTGGCAAATTCTGCCACCGTACCCGAAGCGGAACTACGCAAAACCAGCGGCTACGACGGCCCATTCCTGAGCGATGGCAAAGTTATCTGGGGACACGAGGCCGCAGTCGGATATTTTGCTCAGGACCACCGCGCCCTGATCCAGGGAGAGACGACCGCCTTCGAATGGCTGCATCAATGGGATCTGTCAGCTTCGCACGAAGAGATTCGTGGCCTGCTCGGTCAGATGTTGTTTCCCCGCGAGGATGCAGTCAAGCCGACAGACGTTCTCTCCGGCGGCGAAGCGGCGCGGCTTCTCTTCTGCAAGCTGATGCTGCAGAAACCGAACGTGCTTGTGCTCGACGAGCCGACCAACCACCTGGATCTGGAATCGATCAACGCGCTGAACATCGCCCTGCAACGATATCCCGGGACCGTGCTCTTAGTCAGTCATGACCATGATCTGATTGATGAAGTTGCCACCCGGATTTGGCACTTCGAAGCCGATCACAAAATCACCGACTTCAAAGGTGTATACGAGGAATATCGCGCCGCCGTTCCAGTCTAAGAGACAGTGGAAAACCCAGAGTGGCTTCGCAGACTGACGAACTCTGGTTTTGGGTGGCGCAGCGCTTGCAGCGCTGCGGTAACCCCTTTCGCACAGGAAGGCTTTAGCCGCTGAGGTTCCCGAGTTCCCCCGTGCTCCTGCCCCGATTCCTGTGCAGTTTTGAGTTTGTTCGGAATTCGGAACAAGAATCACAAAGTTGTTGCTTTCCGATTTGTCTGCTGCTACCGTCGATTTGATTAAACCGGCCTGGTCCGATAACGCGGCTGCAGAGGGCTCCGGGCTCCCTTCCTCCAATTACACCTAGACGAAGTAAATCGATGGTTTACTTTCTGGGGCGACTCTGCGGTTCTTTTCGCCAGGCCCGTAGAAAGGACAGTATATGACTCCTCCAAAGAATAGCCTTCCACTTGCAGGCAGCGAGCGCTCTCCCATGCCAGGAGCGCGTGAGATAGGTCCAGCTAATCCTAACGAGAAAGTCGAAGTCACCATTCGCTTAAAATCTAAAACCGGAAAGAAACCGATTGTCAACGCTAATGCTTATTCAGAATTGCCAAACAAACGTGCGGTCCTTACTCGCGCTGAGTATGAACAGCAGCACGGCGCAGATCCCGCTGCCATTGCCCGTATCCAGGCTTTTGCCCGCGAGCACGGACTCACGGTGGTGGAAACCAGTCTTGGGCGCCGGACCGTCATTCTCTCCGGTCCCGTGTCTGCCATGAACGAGGCTTTCGGTGTGGTGCTGAAGCAGTACGAGCATCCCACCGGAAAATATCGTGGCCGCACCGGGCCCGTGCAGCTTCCGCCCGATCTGCACGATGTGGTCGAGGGCGTATTTGGTTTGGACAATCGTCCTCAAGCCCAGCCACATTTTCGTAGGCGGCGCGGGAAGATCCATGCCCAAGATGCCGGCACTTCCTACACGCCGCCGCAACTAGCCCAGTTGTACAACTTTCCTACCGGCGTCGATGGAACCGGGCAATGCATCGCTCTGATCGAGTTGGGCGGCGGTTTCGTCCCGGCGGATCTGACCTCCTACTTCAAGCAGCTCAACTTGGTCAAGCAACCGAACGTCTCCGCGGTGTCAATTGGCAATGGCAGCAATGCTCCCACCGGAGATCCGAACGGTCCGGATGGAGAAGTGATGCTGGATATCGAAGTCGCCGGTTCGATCGCATCGGAAGCCAAGATCGTCGTCTATTTTGCGGAAAATACTGATGCCGGCTTCCTCAATGCCATCACCACCGCAGTGCATGACCAAACCAATAACCCATCGATCGTCTCCATCAGTTGGGGAGGACCGGAAAACTCCTGGACGCAGCAGGCCATGACCTCGATGGACGAGGCCTTTCAATCTGCGGCTGCCCTCGGCGTTACCGTCTGCGTTGCGGCTGGCGACAACGGGTCCACCGACGGCGTGAACGACGGGCAAAACCACGTCGATTTCCCCGCCTCCAGTCCCTTTGCGCTGGCCTGCGGCGGAACTAAGTTGATGGCTTCGAACAACACCATCTCCAGCGAGGTCGTCTGGAACGAACTGGCAACTAACGGAGGCGCAACTGGAGGCGGGTTCAGCGACATCTTTCCGCGTCCGAGCTGGCAAACTCTGCCCGCCTCCGCCAATCCGAATGGAAGCAACGGCCGTGGCCTTCCCGATGTCTCGGGCGATGCCGATCCCTACACCGGCTACGTCACGCGCGTGGATGGACAACCCGATGTCATCGGAGGCACCAGCGCCGTCGCTCCCCTGTGGGCGGGACTGATTGCCCTCATTAACCAGGAGATCGGAAAACCGGCCGGCTATATCAATCCCTTGTTGTATTCGAACGCAGGCGCGGGCGGATTCAACGACATTACCTCCGGTAACAATGGTCAGTACTCGGCCGGTCCAGGATGGGATGCCTGCACCGGCTTCGGAACCGCCATCGGGACCGGAATTGCAACAATCCTCGGCGCGACACAGGCCCATGCTATGGCGTCACCACGGGCCCATGCCAGGAAGACTGGTACCTCAGGCTAGCGTCGTCAGTGCAATGGCGCGGCTTCCCAGTCGCGCCATCGCATTATGTTCGCTTGGCAGACGATTCGCGGAGCTGCTGTCACGGCGGCCAGGTACTTTCTAGCGCTTCGGCATAACTTCTAATTGATTGACCACTTTCTTCTTTGCGGCAATTTCAGCTGCGTCGAACACATTCACCCAAATCCTTCCCGTTGCTCTCCTTAACAAAGGCAACACCAGGCACACACCCCAGCATGCTAGAGACACTCCTACGCCCTGTTCTTGTTTACAAGGACGAAAGTGCCGCTTATACTCGCCCGTCAGGTAGTTCGCTTGTCGCGCCAAACTGAATCGTTTCTTTAAGAACGTCCGATAGAGAACTGGAAAGTTGGAACGCCTGAGGGGCGTTAAAACGATATGCCATTGAGTGTGAACAGCCGTCCCGTAGGCGATGTGATGGTGGTACATTGCAACGGTCGCATCGTAGCCGGTGCAGAGTTGTTCTCGCTGCAATCGCACATTGGAGACGTACTGCCCAAACACGGCGACGTCGTTCTTCAAATGGAGGAAGTAGGTTTCATCGACAGTAGCGGACTGGGAGCGCTCGTTCGCCTGGTCTCCAGCGCGCGCGCCAAGGGCGGCGACATCAAACTTTGCGGCGTGCAGGAACGGGTACGGAAGACGTTGGAAATGACCAATCTGCTTTCATTGTTTGAGACCTACGACTCCCAAGCCGAAGCCATCATGGCGGCTTATCTGGGTTCGCAATATTCCAAAGACAAATCCGGCGACGCGCGATTTCGCGTCCTCTGCGTCTACGATTCAGTGGAAGTCTGCGCCTTCTTAAAAGAGGTACTGTGCCGCGCCGGCTACAACGTACTGACCACCGGCAACGTGGAGGATGCACGCCTGCTGCTGAAGGCGACCAAGGCGAAACTTATAATCCTGGGTGCTAACCTGCAGTCGGTTCACGGCAAGCCGACGAGAAAGATGTTCGAGGAAATCGATTCCTCACTATCGCTCGTATTGCTGGACCAGGACTTTAATAAACAGGATCCCGGAGAGTCCGTTCCCAAGCTGCTCGAAAGCATACGCGGTGCTCAGGAAAAAGCTGCGAGCTAGACGACGGAAGCGGGCCCTTCCGATTGCGCCAGCCCATTTTCTCAAGGGCGTCCATAGCAGGCGACTAACAATTCGCGAGATTGCTGGTGAGATGGCGAGTTGATGTTGAAAAAGTCACTGAGTTGGTGCTTGCGAGGGCGACAACAACAACGTTATAAGCAGACGAGAGTCTGTGATGCTGCACGCGATCGCCATTCTCGGAGGCTGGCTGCTTATGATGGGGCAACACTCCCGCTCGGAATCGCTGTTCTACTACTTCCGCATCGAAGATCAGGTTCCTGAAAACCACTTATTGCGCGTGATCGACCGCCACGTTAGTTTTGATTTTGTGCGGGAGAAGCTGCGTGCGTCCTACAGCGAAACGGGTCGACCGTCGATTGACCCCGAAGTGCTGTTGCGGATCCTGCTGCTGGGGTATCTCTACGGCATCACGAGTGAGCGGAAGTTGCTGGAAGAACTGCGCATGCACTTGGCGTGGCGCTGGTTCACCGGGTTAGGGTTGGAGCAGGAGATTCCCCATCACTCGACGTTCTCCAAGAACCGGCATGGCCGCTTTCAGGAGTCGAATCTGTTTCAGGAGTTGTTTGAGCGCATCGTGGAGCAGTGCATCGCTGCGGGTCTGGTGGAGGGGGAGCAGATGTCGGTCGATGGCAGCTTCGTCATGGCGAACGCGAGCCACCACAGCCGTATCCCGCGGGAACAGTTGGGGGAGGCAGCGCACGTGAACTATGGCGCGCGGAAGTACCTGGAAGAACTGGAGCAGGAGAACGGTGATGGCGAACCCATCCATCAGCAAGACAAGGTGTCGACCACCGACCCGGATTCGACCTACCGGACCAAGGGAAATCGCGCGGCCGAACTGGGTTACTTCGACAACTATCTGGTCGACAACAAAAGCTGTGTGATCGTGGGGGTGCAAGCGACGGCGGCACGTTTGAGTCAGGAGAGCGCAGCAGCGCGAGAGATGATCGATCGCTACTACGAACGACACGGCCGGCGACCGCAGGGAGTGGCGGCCGATAATACCTACGGCAACGGGGAACTGCTGCCATGGCTCGATGATCGTGGGATTACACCTTATATTCGCGTGAAAGAATGTCCGAATCCGACTCCTGATCTGTACGGGATCGAGAAGTTCACCTATGTGCCGGAGGAGAACTGCTACCTCTGCCCCGCAGGCAAGCCTTTGAAGTACGTGGGGATTAACAAACGCAACCGCGTGCACCGCTACTACTCGACGGCCAAGCGCTGTCGAGGATGTGGGCAGAAGCCGCAGTGCACACGCGGCCAGTTTCGCACGATTGGGATCCATACCTGTGACGCGGCGAGACAGAAGGCCTATGAGGTAGCCAAGACCCCGGAGTTCGCTGTGGCGCTACGCAAGCGGCGGAAAGTGGAGGCTCTGTTCTCGGAACTAAAGAACCAGATTGGCTTGCGACGCTTGCGTCTACGCAGAATTAAGTTCGTGCGTGAGCAGTTCTACCTGGCGGCCGTGGCACAAAATCTGAAACGACTGGCGCGGTTCCTCAACATGACAGCGCAACCAACGATGGCCAGCCCGTAAGAAACAAACTAACTCAAAAAAATAGGAACCCGGAAGAAACTCCCCTGAGAGACGAGAACGCGCCCTCGAACCGAGTTTTTCAACACCAACGCGATCTTACGCCAACAATCCGTTTAATGAACCACGAACCCATCTGCATTCGTTGACTTGCCTCTTGCCGCGACGTAAGATTCGCTGCCAGTGATCGGCCAGACCATCTCGCACTATCGCATCATTGAAAAGCTTGGCGGCGGTGGCATGGGCGTCGTTTATAAGGCCGAGGACATCTCGCTTCACCGTTTTGCTGCGCTGAAATTCCTCCCTGATGAACTTGCTAAAGACCCGCAGGCACTGGCCCGTTTCCAGCGTGAGGCGCAAGCTGCTTCTGCCCTTAACCATCCCAATATTTGCACCATCTACGAAATCGGGCAGCAAGACGGGCAGGCCTTCATCGTCATGGAGTATCTGGACGGCGTAACCCTGAAGCACCGAATCGGCAACCGGCCGCTAGAGTTGGAAATTCTGTTGGCGCTTGCCATCGAAATTGCCGATGCGCTCGACGCCGCTCACACCGAAGGCATCGTCCACCGCGACATCAAGCCCGCCAACATCTTCGAAACCAAGCGCGGACATGCCAAGATTCTCGATTTTGGTCTGGCGAAGATGACTGCAACGGCGACATTAAGACCTTCGGGCGCTACCGCGACGGGTACGGCTGACCCGAATCTCACCAGCCCAGGGGCAGCCGTCGGAACAGTTGCGTACATGTCGCCGGAGCAGGTACGGGCCAAAGAATTGGACACGCGCACCGATCTTTTCTCGTTTGGAGCAGTGCTCTACGAGATGGCGACCGGGCAGTTGCCCTTTCGTGGCGACAGCTCGGCCGTGATTTTCGAGGCCATCATGAACCGCGCGCCCGTGGCTACGGTGCGGCTGAACCCCGACCTGCCGCCCAAGCTGGAAGACATTATCAATCGGGCGCTAGAGAAGGATCGGAATTTACGCTACCAGCACGCTTCGGATATGCGAGCGGAACTGCAGCGTCTGAAGCGAGACACGGAAACTGGTCGTGTGGCAGCGGCTGGTTCAGGAGCGGTAGCCGTGGCGCAGGACAGCGGGTTCCAAGTGGCAGCGCCACAACCGGCACCAGCATTAGGTTCCCCGCCTGCTGCTCGCCCATCCTCTTCATCACACGCCGCGGCGGCTGTCGAGGTTCCAGCAGCTGCTAGCAGGAAGCCCTGGCACCTTCTGATTCCAGCGGCCGTGGTCATCGTCGCTGCCCTGATTGCTAGCGGTCTCTACTTCCGCTCACGTCCAGCAACGCCGCTGACGGGGAAAGATACCGTGGTACTGGCTGATTTCACCAACACAACGGGTGATTCGGTATTTGACGACACACTGAAGCAAGCGCTGACGGTGCAATTGGAGCAGTCGCCTTTTCTGAACATTCTGCCGCAGCAGATTGTGGACGAGACGCTAAAGCTCATGGGGCGCTCGCCGGGTCAGCATCTCACGCGGGAGATCGCGCGGGAGGTATGCCAGCGCACGGGCAGCAAAGCGATGCTGGCCGGCTCGATCGCGAGCCTCGGCAGCCAATATGTGATCGGGGTGAATGCGGTGAATTGCCAGAACGGCAACACTCTGGCCGAGGAGCAGGTAACGGCGGACAGTAAAGAGCACGTCCTGAAGGCGCTGGGAGAAACGACATCGGAGCTGAGAAAAAAGCTGGGAGAATCGCTCAGCAGCATCCAGAAGTTCGACACGCCTTTGGAACAGGCAACAACCTCTTCGCTGGAGGCGCTCAAGGCCTATACGTTGTCGAGAAAGACGATGAACGAAAAGAGTGAGGTGGCGGCGATTCCGTTGATGAAGCATGCCATCGAACTCGATCCCAATTTTGCCATGGCCTATGCCACCATGGGGATCATGTACTCCAACATCGGCGAAGCAAGTCTAGCCAGCCAATACTCGCAAAAGGCATACGACCTGCGCGACCGCGTAAGCGAGCGGGAGAAATTTCGGATCACGGGTAACTACTATGGGAATGTGACGGGAGAGCTGGAGAAGGCGGTTCAGACCTACGAGTTGTGGGCACAGAATTATCCGCGGGAGTTTTTCCCCCACGGCTATTTGGGACTCCTTCACGGAGTGGTGGGACAATACGAAAAGGCAGCTGCCGAAGAGCTCGAAGCAAGCCACCTTGATCCAAACTCCGCCGTTAATCTTGGGAACCTGATGCTTACTTATGCTGCCCTGAACCGCTTGGACGAGGCCAAAGCAACCTACCAGGAAGCAATGGCGCGCAAGCTCGATCACGAAGGCCTGCACGCTTACCGATATGGAATTGCCATGGTTGAAGGCGACGCGGCTGAGATGGACCGGCAGGTAGCGTGGGGTGCGGGCAAGCTGGGCGTGGAGGACATGTTTCTATCCACCCAATCGGACACTGAGGCTTTCTATGGGCGATTGGGGAGGGCGCGAGCGTTTTCGCAGCGGGCGGTGGAATTAGCCCGAAAGAACCAGCAGAACGGAACCGCGGCCGGGTGGCAGGTAAGCCAAGCCCTTCGGGAAGTGGAGGTCGGTTATTCGGACCAGTCGCGGAAAGATGTGGCCGCGGCGTTAACGTTCTCCTCCGACCGCTACACCCAAGCTCTTGGAGCGTTAGCTTTGGCACGCGCTGGTGACTCCGCTCAAGCGCAGAAGATAGCGGACAATGTGGCCAAGGAGTTTCCTGTGGATACAGGCGTGAACAACTACTGGTTACCCGTCGTCCGCGCTTCCCTCGCCATCAATCGACATGAACCGGCTAAGGCGATCGAACTGCTCCAGCCTTCTTCTACCTACGAGCTCGGACTCATTAGCACCAACTATATGGGATCTCTATATCCGCTTTATGTAAGAGGTCAGGCATACTTGCTGTTGCGCCAGGGCAAGGAAGCAGCGGCAGAGTTCCAAAACTTCCTCGACCACCGCGGTATTGTGATGAACTTTCCGCTCGGTGGGTTGGCCCATCTTGGCCTCGCCCGCGCCTACACTCTCTCAGGCGACACCGCCAAAGCGCGCACTGCCTATCAAGATTTCTTCGCCCTCTGGAAAGACGCCGACCCCGACATCCCCATCCTGAAGGAAGCCAAATCGGAGTACGCGAAGCTGCAGTAGTCCTCGCCGACTATTACCCGGTCCGACCAGGAATCCCCATATTAGGTGACTAATTTCTCTTTCTCTTCAGTATTCTGTGACTCGCGGTTATCCTAACTCTCGCAAACGCTTGGAGGCTTCATGGGTTCACTGAAACGTTGCTTTGTCGTTGTAGCGCTGGTGTCGCTCCTCATCGGTTCTGTTGCGGCTCAGGAAAAGTTCACAACGCCACTGATTCCTCGCGAGGTATTGTTTGGAAATCCGGAGCGCACGGTGCCGCAGATCTCTCCGGATGGCACACAGCTCGGTTATCTGGCGCCGGTCGACGGTGTGCTGAATGTTTGGATTCGCACTCTGGGCAAAGCAGACGACCGGGCCGTGACCGCCGACAAGCATCGCGGCATCCGCAATTTTCATTGGCAATACGATAACCGGCATATTCTCTACACGCAGGACGTCGGAGGAGACGAGAACTGGCGGCTCTACCAAACTGACATCGCTTCCAAGCAGACCAAGGATTTAACGCCATTTGAGAAGGTTCGCGTCGATGTCGTCGCCTATGAATGGAATTCCCCCGACACGATCCTGGTGCAGATGAATAAGCGCGATCCTAAGCTGTTTGACGTGCATCGCATTGATCTGAACACGGCGAAGATTGAGTTGGACACGGAGAACCCAGGGGACGTCCAGGGTTGGCAAGCCGACAATGCGCTGCAGATTCGCGCCGCTCAGGCGCAGACCGACGATGGGGGGACGATTGTTCGTGTCCGCGACGACGTCAAGTCACCGTGGCGGGATCTGATCAAGTGGGGTCCGGAGGAAACATTCGGCGGCGTCAACGGGTTTTCACCAGACAACAAGGCACTCTGGATCACCACTAGTCTGGACGTAAACGCCGCCCGCCTGCTTGAGATTGATATCGCCACCGGCAAACGCAAAGTCATCACCGAAGATGCGCAGTTCGATGTTAATAACACCATCAACAATCCCAAAACCAACGCCCTGGAGGCTGTCAGCTACGCCAAACAGCGCACCGAGTACGTGTTCGTCGATCCCAAAGTGAAGGCCGACTTCCAGGTTCTGCAAAAAGTTCGCGGCGGCGATATCAACGATGTCTCGCAGAGTTTGGACGACAGCAAGTGGATCGTCGGCTACGTCAGCGATGACGCACCCGAATACTGGTACCTCTACGACCGCGCGGCAAAGCAATCCACGCTTCTGTTCAGCAACCGTCCACAACTCGAGAAATACACTCTGTCGAAGATGAAACCCATTGAGTTCAGTGCCAGGGATGGCATGAAGTTGTACGGCTATCTAACTACGCCGGCGGGCATGGAGCCGAAGAATCTGGCGATGGTGGAGTTTGTCCATGGCGGTCCATGGGCACGCGACGAGTGGGGCTATAACCGTTACGCGCAGTGGCTGTCAAACCGCGGATACGCGGTTTTGCAGATTAACTTCCGTGGATCGACCGGTTACGGCAAACCGTATGTGAATGCGGGGGATCGCCAATGGGCAGGCACCATGCATACCGACCTGCTGGATGGCAAGGATTGGGCTGTGAAACAGGGTGTGGTCGACCCGGCAAAGGTCTGCATTATGGGTGGAAGCTATGGAGGCTATGCCACCCTGGCAGGCGTGACCTTCTCGCCAGATGCCTTTGCCTGCGGCGTGGATATTGTCGGTCCCTCAAATTTGAACACCTTGCTTAAAACCATTCCCCCCTACTGGTCGACCATTGCAGCTACTTTTCGCAAGCGCATGGGCGACTCGGAAGAGATACTCACGCAACAGTCGCCGTTGTTTAAGGCGGACCAGATTAAAGCGCCACTGCTGATAGGCCAGGGCGCCAACGATCCTCGCGTGAATAAAGCAGAGAGCGATCAGATTGTGGCGGCGATGCGCAAAAATAATAAGCCCGTGGAGTATTACGTATTCCCTGATGAAGGACATGGCTTTGCACGTCCCACCAACAACATGGCATTCAATGCCGCTGTAGAAGAATTCCTTGCGAAATATCTGGGAGGACGTTTCGAGCCTCCGACGGCCGCCGAAAGCAAGCTGCTGGCAAGCGTCAAGCAATAACATGCCGCTTTTTTGTCATCCTAAGCGAGGTGCTTTTTGCCGAGCGAGATCCCGCCCTGAGCACACTGGAAGGGGATCTGAGCCACCCGCCGTCGCGTTCCTTACGACGCAATCGCACGTTCGGCTCGCTTCCTTCTCAAACTGTTCTTGATCGCAAACGAAGGAGCAGGAAAGGGGATCGGCTCATGCCGCACACTGAGGTCGAAACATTGGCGCAAGAACTGCTGTCTGCCTTTGAAACAGGCCAGATGATTCCTACTCTGCCCTCGTCCCGCCCCGGTTTCGATCTCAACACTGCCTACGAAGTTGAAGGACTACTCAAACGGTTCCGCGAATCGAGTGGACATCGAACGGTTGGCCGGAAGGTTGGTTACGCCAATAAGGCCATGTGGCGGGTGCTCAAACTCGAGACCTTGGTTTGGGCCTACATGTATGACGACACGGTGCATCACGCGGACAACAACACCGCAACCTTGGCACTCGCCCACCCGCGTTCATTGAAGATCGAACCCGAGATCGTTTTCGGTTTGAAGCAGCCGATCGTTTCGGAGAATCTTGATGCCGCTGCCGCGCTCGAGTCTGCCGATTGGCTGGCGCTTGGATTCGAGCTCATTGATTGTCCGTTTTCTGGGTGGAAGTTCCAGCCCAGCGATTTCGTCGCGTCTTTTGGACTTCACGCCGCGCTCGTGGTCGGCGAGAAAATACATTTGCAGCCGGACTTGGTCCCCAAACTCGTGGACGAGTTACCGCGCTTTACCGTGCGAATGTCGAAAAATGGCGAGTTTGTGGAAGAAGGATCGGGCAAGAATTCTTTGCGGAGCCCGGCATTGTGCCTGGCGGAGCTCGGGGGAGCTATCGTACGACGATTCCCAGACCAACCTTTAGGCGCTGGAGAGATCATCAGCTCGGGCACGCTCACCGCTGGACATGCAACCGAGAAAGGAGACAGTTGGACCACGGAAGTCCAAGATCTCGCTCTCCCATCGCTGACGTTGCAGCTGTAGTAATCGAATGGAAGCGCGGGTGCCCCACGTCTCGCGGTTTTCGAGACGTGGGACCCTTACGCTAAGGTCGACAAACGGTCGCGACGATGCTTGCGGGTCCCAATCCGCCCCACGGCCATCACGGATTACCTGCCCTTTCGCACTTCAGCTTCCGCCAGCCATCCCCGGCGCAATGTCTCTGGCGGCAGAGCGGAGAGGTAGGGCTTAATGTCGAGAAGCGGAGTTCTGTCGAGCATATCGACGCCACGAACATGCAACAGCAAGCCGTCTCGACGGAGTAGCTCGACGACGGTGAGGCCAATTGGATTCGGACGCCGTGGAGACCGTGTAGCGAACACACCATGCGGCCGATTGTCGCTGGGTGGTGTGCCGAGCAATTCAAACCCTTGGGAGCGATCAAACACCCAGATAACCATGAGGTGAGAAAAACCTTCGATGTCGGTGAGCCCGGCCTCAAATTCCGACAGTATTTCCAGCACGCCCTCCGCCTCGTGTTTGGCGCCCAATCCTTTGGGAATCTCGTGAGTGTCTTTGTACGGGCTCTTCACATACCCAATCGGGCGCGGCGTGAACATATCGAACCTTAGGCCGATTTTATCAAGAGTGGACTTCGAGGAACCTCGGGAGGAAGTTGCATTAGTTGCGATCGATTCGTGAAACGTCGGCTTCCACGTTCGCTCTATTATTGGAGGAACAACGGCTGTCCTTGTTTCAACAGTTGTGGGCAAGTGGGGTGTCCACTTGCTGCGTCACCTGTGCAAGTCCCGCCGCTGTGCTCGCAACCTTCACGTTCACAACTGCCAACAACACACGTCGCCTCATGGAGGGGAGAAGGCGAAAGTGTCATGGTCGATTTTGTCTCGCGATGGAGATCTCGTTCGCGTTCGCGACAAGAAGTCCGACCGCCGCTACGTGTCGTACAAAAGTCTTGTGTTGCTATGACAACACTGGGCGATCGAATAGCAAAGGCGGCGGGCCGGGTGCCTGCATTCGTGGAAGCACTCTTTGCACCCTAACGTACCACGTGAAACAAATCACCCAGTTGGCTCCGACAGTTTTCGCTGTGAGCCACGGGTCCGCCTTTTATTCAAACAAGTGCCCGGGGCACATCATTGTTCCCCGAAAGTCGATCGTCAGCTTCCGGTTTTAACAACGGCTCGCTCTCCGATCCCTCCTGGAACGCATCTGTGTATCCTTGGGGCCGCGTTCGGTAAATCCCGAGCCTCTTCATCTTGGAGACTAATGTTGTACGCTTAAGCCCCAGCCGAGCAGCCGCTCCGCGCGGTCCTCCTATCATTCCTCCGGCAGCCCGCAATGTCTGCAAGATCAGAGTTGCTTGATATTCGTGCAGTGTGCCCTGTGGGGCGACCGTGGGGATTGTATTCGTCTGTGATGGAGGCAGAGGATTGGGCAGCACGCCATCGTCCGATCGGATTACGGCTCGTTCAATGAGGTTTTGGAGTTCGCGTACATTACCCGGCCAGGAGTACTCAATGAACGCATTCATGGTGGTCTGCGGTATCTGTTCAATGCGCTTCCCCATGCGCCGGGCAAGCAGCTCGACAAAATGCGAAACCAGTTGCGCAATGTCTTCGCGGCGTTCGCGCAGGGGCGGCAGCACCAGCGGAAACACGTTCAGGCGGTAGTAGAGATCACTGCGGAATTCATGACGCGCAACCATCTGGGCCAGATCGCGATGGGTAGCGGCAACCAGACGCACGTTGATGCGATGGGTACGGCCGCTGCCCAAGCGCTCGAACTCTTGTTCCTGCAAAACGCGTAAAAGTTTCGGCTGCAACGCCAGCGGCAAGTCCCCGATTTCGTCAAGGAACAGAGTGCCAGTATCGGCCATTTCGAACCGGCCAAGTTTTTGTGCGATGGCTCCGGTGAAGGCGCCCTTCTCGTGCCCGAACAGTTCGCTCTCCAAAAGATCGAAGGGAATGGCAGAACAATTCAGCGTCACGAAGGGGCGTCCGTAGCGCCCGCTGAGATTGTGAATGGCGCGGGCCATCAACTCCTTGCCCGTTCCGGTTTCTCCCAGAACCAGCACGGTGGAATCGGTTGGCGCGACGCGCTCCACTTCCGCGAGCACAGATTCCAGAGCAGGGCTGCTGCCCACGATTTGCTCAAATTGGCGATCTCTATCGTCTTGATCACCAGACCGAAGTCTCTCGATGCAACCCATAACGTCCTCCGAATAAAACCCACGCCAGACTCGATTTCAGCCCTCAACTTTGCAAGGCCACTCGAAGACTGTCCAGCAGAATTGCGCCGTCAAAAGGCTTTGCAACTCCGCCAGCACGGCGGTTCCGGTATCCAGGCAATTTCATAGGTGATGGCGTGAGCTACTTCGCCCCACGCTTCCCGATCCCAAAGCGAGAAAACTTTGGTTTCCTAACGCACACTCGCGCCGTTTTCGGAACGCTGTGGCATCGGTGTCGAGCGCTCAATGGCCATTCTGGTTTCTCTGCTCATCGCCATTCTCCTGTGATCCATTCGCGGATGTATGCTGGGCAATTCTGAAGCGTGATGTTGTCCGCTTCGCAGCGCCTAAGAAAATTGACAGCGTCTTGATCCACAAGCTTTAGGTCTCTTAAGTCCAAGATGATGCGGCGACCGTCCGCTTCTGCGCTGATCAGCTTTTCCAACTCGCCTAGGTTTTCTGCCCTCATCCGACCGCTCAGCTTAATGACCACCTCTCCGTTCGCTGCCCTCGTGATCTTCAGCATCCATCCTCTCCTGAGAATTGATCGCTGGGACCGTCCTTAACACACTCCTGTATTGGCAATCACAGTGCCAAGCGTAAGCTACTGAAACTACGGTAATTGAAGAAGAGTAAAATTGACGAAGTTCGCCAATGGCGAAAGTTGTACAAAGATCCTGATGTAAAGCTGTCGAAAGTGACGTACGAAAGAGGGCTAGCTGTTCTTCGAGGAATCTATAGCTTTGAAGCGACTCTTGCTAATCTTCAGCGACCTGATTTTCGACTCCAGAGTGGATCGCGGGATACCGAGCTTGGAAGCCGCACCGGACGGTCCGTATACCCGTCCGCTGCTTTCGCGCAAGGCAGCTTCAATGATCTCTTTCTCTTTGGCAGCAGGCTTTCGAGACAGTTCCACTGGGCTTTTCGGCTCGCTAGCAAGAGGCTGCCGCGAAAGCCAACTTTCATCGACCGAGAAATTCTCCGTGTCGCACACGATTACCGATCGCTCGATGACGTTCTGCAATTCGCGAATGTTACCCGGCCAGGGGTACAACTGAAGCAATTCCAGGCTTTTTTTGTTTACCCCGAGGATGCTCTTTCCTGCTTTACTCGCATAACGATCGATGAAGTACTCAACCAGCACGGGAATGTCTTCCTTCCGTTCACGCAGAGGAGGCACCTCAATCGGGAAAACGTTGAGCCGGTAAAAGAGGTCACTCCGGAACGCGCCCGCGGCGATGGCCGCTTCCAAATCGCGGTTAGTAGCGGCAATCACCCGAACATCCGTTCGGATGGTTCCAGTTCCACCGACACGTTCGAATTCATGTTCCTGCAAGACACGCAAGAGCGCGATCTGGGTCTCGGCAGGCAGCTCTCCGATTTCATCGAGGAAGATTGTGCCTCCTTCGGCCAGCTCGAAGCGCCCTAAGCGCCGCTGAGTTGCCCCGGTGAAGGCGCCCTTCTCATGGCCGAACAACTCTGACGCGATCAAGTCGCGCGGGATGGCTGCACAGTTCACACTCACAAAGGGGCGCGAGGAGCGACGGGAACGCCTGTGGATGGCGCGGGCAACGAGTTCCTTGCCCGTCCCCGTTTCGCCGGTGATCAGAACGGTGGAATCTGTGGGAGCAACTTTGGATACACGAGAGAGAACCGCGTGCAGGGCGGAAGAAATCCCCACGATCTCCTCAAACATCGATGCCCGATCTATTTCTTCGCGCAGCGCAACGTTTTCGTCGTGGAGTCTCTGCTCAGCCTGTTTGCGATCGTCGATATCGGTCGCCGCGGCATACCAACGTGTGGGGCGTCCTTGTTCATCCAGCGTCGGATTGTAGCGGATGAGAAACCAACGATACTGCCCGTCTCTTCTCCTCAGCCGCACTTCAATATCAAGCGAGGACCCGCTCCGGAATTTGCTATAAACTTCTCTCGTTACGCGTTCCCAATCCTGGGGATGAGCCAATCTGTCCGTGTCGGCGGTCTGCCACTCCTCAAGAGTCAGACCGTGATAATCGAGCGCGGCCCGATTGTTATAAAGACGCTTTTTGTCTGGTCCCAGTACGGTGACGTGCTGAGGCGTAAAATCAAGGAGCTGTCGGAGCTCCTTTTCGCTCTGCCGGATCTTCTCTTCCGCGCGCTTCCTCTCGGTAATATCCGTAACCGCTCCCACGAACTCAAAGCAACCGTCCTCATTCTCTGAGGGACTACCTATGACCCGTAGGTATTTAACGGATCCATCGGCCATCAACAGCCGATGTTCAAAATCGAACTCCTTCCTCTCGCGTAAAACGCGTTCGATCAGTTGCTGCACAGCCGATCTGTCTTCCGGGTGAGTTCGTTGCAAGACCATACCAATCTTAGCCTTGGCTGTCGGCTCGTATTCGAATATCCGAAAGGTTTCTCGAGACCAGTGGATCTCTCCACTGCGCACATCCCAACCGAAACTTCCGGTGTGGCTCAATTTTTGCGCTTCGGCCAAGTAAGCTTCGCTCTGCCGGAGCTTCTCATTCGCCTGCTTTGTAGCGGTGACATCCATCACCGCACCAATAAACTCGACGATTCCCGATTCATTTTTTGAAGCGTGAGCCACAATACGGACATGCTTGACCGAATCGTCGGGCAGTAACAGGCGACATTCGACATGACAATCCTTACCGCCGCGGGACGCCCGATCGATTTGTTCCTGAACTAAAGGTCTGTCTTCCGGGTGGACCCGTTCAAGAACACGTTCCACCGCGGGCTGGGTGGAACGGTCATATCCATAGATTTGAAAGGTTTCTTCCGACCAGAACATCTCGCCTGTCGAGAGTCTGCACCCGAAGCTGCCGGTCTGACTCAGTCGTTGTGCTTCGGCCGCGTAGGCTTCGCTGCGGCGTAACTTCTCATTTGCTTGCTTGCGTTCTGCTCTTTCTCTAGCTTCACGCAGCGCACGTATCACCGACGGCACAAGCCTCGATAGCCGCGTCTTCAGAACATAATCCGTAGCGCCAATTTTGAGCGCTTCAATCGCTACTTCTTCGCCGAGTGTTCCAGAAACAAAGATGAAAGGCACTTCCGGGCAGGCTGTCATTGCAAGCTTCAATGCGGAAATGCCGTCGAACGAGGGAAGAGTGTAATCTGCCAGAATCAGATCAATTCCGCCTTGCTCAAGGGAAGCCAGCACAGCAGCCTGAGTATCGACCCGTTTTACTTCGCAAACGATGTCCTCTGTCTCAAGCAGATCCTGAATCAGCTTCGAGTCCTTAGGATCATCTTCGATCGACAGAATCCGCAATGGGTTCCGCAGCTCAGTTCCTACGATGTTCACTACCTTACGCTCCCCGGTGGCGGCTCGTTGATGACTGCCCAGAAAACGCCCAGCTCCTTGATGGCATTCACAAACTCATGAAAGTCAACTGGCTTTACTACATATGCATTCACCCCCAGTCTGTAGCTTGCCACCATGTCCTTTTCCTCTTTCGATGAGGTCAGCACCACCACCGGAATCATTCTCAGCGTCTCCTCGGACTTAATTTGCTTCAACACCTCAAGCCCATCGACCTTGGGCAGTTTTAAATCCAGCAGCATGACTGAGGGGTTGTCGTTGGACCGTGTCTTGAATTTTCCTCGGGAATAGAGGTATTCCAGAGCTTCTTCGCCGTCGCTAGCGACAATGACCTCATTGGCGAGGTTGTATTCCTCAAGGGCTGTTAGGGTAAGTTCCACGTCTTTAGGATCGTCTTCAACCAGCAAAATACGTCCTAGTTTGTTCGTGGTTTCCATAAGTGTCCTCGTGCTTTCGGAGCTGAGAAATAGAAAGTCGCGCCACTATCAACGACACCCTCAGCCCAGACCTTGCCTCCGTGACGATGTATTATGCGCTGAACCGTAGCCAGCCCGATGCCAGTACCTTCGTATGCACTAGATTGGTGCAGGCGTTGAAATACTCCAAACAGTTTTTTCACGTATTTCATATCAAAGCCCACCCCGTTGTCCCTAACGAACACTACCAAGTCATCGGTGTTTCCGTCGGCGCAGCCGATCTCGATTTCGGCTTGCGGGCGCGTGCGCGTGAATTTAATCGCGTTAGAGATAAGGTTAACCAGTACCAGTCTAAGCATCGAACGGTCTCCATAGAAATCAGGCAATACGTCGATTTTCCAGGCGATGTTGCGTCCCTCGGTATCGTCCCGAACTTCGGTGAGAGCTTCTCTCACGAGCTGCGTCAGGCTAAATAGAGTCTTTTGCGTTTCAGCCCGCCCGATTCTCGAAAAAGCCAGGAGATCGTCAATCAGATTTCCCATTCGATTGGCCGAGTCCAGGATCATCAGGATGTAGTGGCTGCACTTTTCATCCAAGGTGGAAGATGCCTTCTTTTGCAGCAGCTCAGTATAACCAGCCATATGGCGGAGGGGCGCTCGCAGGTCATGCGAGACGGAATAAGCAAACGCTTCCAGCTCCTTATTGATGGTTTCGAGTTCCGTTGAACGCTTCGCAAGCTCCTGATTGAGACTTTGGATTTCTTGCTCCCGGCGCTTGCGCACGGTGATGTCATTGTTCGTTTCCAGGACGGCAATAGGCTGCTCCCGCTCGTCTCTGCGCAAGGACCACCGACTCGCCACGATTACCTGCGTTCCGTCTGCTTTCGTGTGCTTGAGTTCGCCTTCCCAACGCCCGGTCCGTAGGAACTCCGCCAGGATGTCGTCGAGCGGCGACGGAAAAATGGTCCGCAGAAGTTCATGAGAGTTCCTTCCAATCGCCTGCTCTGGTGTCCACCCGTACAACTCCTCAGCCCCTCGATTCCAGTACCGAATGCTGTCACTCATATCACGGACGAAAATCGTGTCATGTGTGAGATTGAGCAGGCTGCTTCGTTCCGACACTTCGATTTCGAGCTTTTCGCGAGCTTGAAGAAGATCTGCCTCGACGCGGCGTCGAACTGAGCTAAACCAGCTGACTAGCCATGCGAATAAGGCGAAAAGAATAAAGTAAGGGATATCAGAACGTGAGATGTAAAGCGTGTGAGAAGGTTCTACGAAGAAGTAAGCGAAGCTTATACATGAGAGTAGAAGCGCCAGCGCGGCAGCCCCAGTCCCTCCATACCAGGCGGCCACGGCGATGGCAAACAGGAAGAGCGTTATGTTGCGGAGCTGTAAGCGCTCGATGAGAAGCGCTGCGCCGAGCGCGACGGAGACGGAAAGCACTGCAAGACCGTAGCGTAGGAGGGGGGACTGGGCAATCCGTAATTGGAGCTTCGACCGGGCCATGGCCCCTTCACTTCGACACTTTGCGCCATTTATCGGCGCCAAGTATAACGCGTTTTGTCCCATAGGTGTTGATGGTGCCAAAAGAGGTCGAGGGTGGGTTGCCGCTCTGATCATGGTTCCGATTATCGCGAAAGAGGGTGTTAAAGGCGTAAAAGGGAAAGCGTGGGACGATTGCTCCGCTGCCGTGACGCGAAACCAGTAAACAGCAGGGGGCTTTTCGTCTTCGGCGACGTCGTGACGCCGCTAGATGTCGCCTGAACGTCGAGATGACCACGGGAAGACACATAACTATCCCTCGGGGTAAAGGCAGATAAAGATGTTAGCGTGTGGGACAAGCCTTTCCGAAACCTTCAGTGCTTCACTGAGTTTGGCAAGGCTGGTGCTCACCAGAACTTTGCGCGGAACATTAGCGGATCGGCAACATTCCGAGCACCAGGCTCCAGACCAATGGCTCGGTGCGGATTGTCTAAAAGCGAAGGCGTTCCCGTACTGTGAATTTGCCTCCAGGATTCAAGATGGACCGCATGACGCAACACGATCACGAACCAGTCAGTCCGCATGCCGGCCACAGCATGTTGGGAACCCACGCAAGTCACGACCGTCACGAGGGACACTCCGTCGCCATGTTTCGCGACAGGTTTTGGTTGAGTTTCGCCCTCACCATTCCTGTGGTCTTTTGGTCGACCGATGTTCAACATTGGCTTGGGTACACCGCACCTTCCTTCCCCGGCTCGAAGTTTATCCCCCCTGTCCTCGGGACGGTCGTCCTCATGTACGGTGGGCTAGTCTTCATCCGCGGAGCCTGGGGCGAACTTGTCGATCACCAGCCCGGCATGATGACGCTCATCAGCTTGGCAATCATCGTCGCCTTTGGCACGTCGCTCGCGGCAACTCTTGGCCTCTTCGAGGTGGAGGTCTGGTGGGAGCTTGCGTCTCTCATCACCATCATGCTCCTCGGCCATTGGCTGGAGATGCGGGCTATTTCCCAGGCTCGTGGCGCGCTCAATGCACTCGCTGCGCTTCTCCCGAACACTGCCGAGCGCGTAAGGGGCACGGAGACCGAAACCGTTCCGATCTCTGAGTTGCAAGTGGGTGACATCGTTCTCATCCGGCCTGGAACCCGCATCCCGGCGGATGGCACGGTCGTCGAGGGCACCGCCGATGTTGACGAATCGCTGATCACCGGCGAGTCCCGAGCTGTGTCGAAGGGCCCTGGGGCTGGCGTTATCGCAGGCACTGTCGCCAGCGGTGGAAGCCTTCGAGTCCGCGTCACGGCCGTCGGGGAAGAGACGGCTCTGTCCGGAATCATGCGGTTGGTTGCCGCTGCCCAAGCTTCTGGGTCTCGCGCGCAAGCTCTTGCTGATCGTGCGGCAGCAATCCTTTTCTACGTAGCAGTCGCTTCCGGTGCGATCACGTTTGCTTACTGGTGGTTTTCGGGAGACAAGGTACATGCTCTGATCAGAACGACAACCGTCCTCATTATTGCTTGTCCACACGCCCTGGGACTCGCAATTCCGCTCGTGATTGCAATCTCGACATCGCTCGGGGCTCAGAATGGCCTTCTCATCAAGGATAGAGTCGCTCTTGAACGCGCCCGGAATTTGGATGTGGTGATTTTCGATAAGACCGGAACACTCACACGAGGATCCCCTGCGTTGTCGGGCGTTACGGTTACGCCTGGCAGTAACGAAAGTGATGTGCTTACCCTGGCTGCTGCCGTCGAAGCGAACTCCGAACACCCGCTCGCGAAAGCAATCGTGACCGAAGCCAGGCGGCGAAACCTTCCCACTTTGCATGCTACGGATTTCGAAGCGCTACCGGGTCGAGGGGCACAGGCACTCGTAGACAGCAAGAACATCATTGTTGGCGGCCCGCGCCTGCTGGCCGAAGGCAAGATAACGGTGTCCCCCGAGGTCGAAAAGTTGACCGCCGGATGGGCGTCAGAGGGAAAGACGGTTCTCTATGTCGTCGCCGAAGGAGAACTGCTAGGCGCTTTCGCTATTGAGGACGAGATTCGGCCCGAATCCACTGAAGCAGTCACGGAACTTCATCGGCTTGGTATCCGCGTCGCAATGATTACCGGGGATTCGAAGACGGTCGCCCACTCGGTCGCCCGCCGCATCGGCATAGATGAGGTCGCAGCCGAGGTCCTTCCGGCCGACAAGGCTTCTGCGGTGAAGCGCTTTCAATCGGGCGGCAAGAAGGTCGCAATGGTTGGTGATGGTGTGAATGACGCGCCAGCCCTGGCGACCGCAAATGTCGGAATCGCCATTGGAGCCGGAACCGACGTAGCCATTGAATCGGCCGGAATCGTGCTAGTGCGCAGCGATCCCCGGGACGTCGTCGGAGCGATCGAACTATCTCGTGCTGCCTACAGGAAGATGATCCAGAATCTGGTTTGGGCGACCGCTTATAACGTTGTTGCAATCCCGGTCGCAGGAGGCCTTCTCGTCCGGTGGGGAGTTGATCTGCCCATGAGCATTGGCGCAGTCGCTATGAGCGCTTCCACCATGATCGTGGCTGTGAATGCGCAGCTGCTTCGAGGACTGAAGTTGCGGCGTGCGGCCCATTCCCTCGTCACTCGCCCGGTTGGCCTGGCGCATGCGCCTAGCGGATAAGCTCTAAACAAGGTCAGCTCTGGGAACGTAAACAATTGATTCCGCGAGCGAACCATGACTCGGCTGAAGAGACTGACGCGTGGCAAGGCTGCTTGGGGGAGGGCGGCACTATTTCCCATTCGACCGTCCGTAACCTGCAACTTTCCTGCTTGCATTGCGTCTAACCTTCCGTCGAACCTATACTTTTGTGAAGCTATGAGGTTGGTTGTCAAAGTCGGCGTTTCGCTTTTGTCGCTGCTGTTCTTTGCCGCTCCAATCATGGCCTGCGCTTTGCCCGCAATGGCAATGAGCGCGGAAGAGCGTGAATGTTGCAAGCGCATGGCACAGGAATGTGGGAATATGGGAATGGGTAAATCTCATTCCTGTTGTCAGACTGTTTCGGTGCCAGATCATCTGCCCGCGGCCGATTCAGGCCATCGCAACGATGCCGGAATCTGGTTCATCTCCCTGGGCAGCTGATATTCACTCACCGCCCGTCTCACCTCCTGCCGGTATTTCTGTCCTGAGAATCTGATCTTCTTTCCTGTGACCGACTAACGCATTCGTGCGTCTGCACGTTCGTGCGCCCACACCCCTAGTGCTTGTGTTGCGGAGGAAAGATGCGATCCATGAATTTCTCCCGAATCTTCGGGAACACTCGAATTTCGTTTATTACTGCGGCTTTGTTCGTCGGAACGATAGCTCTTGCTGGCAATGCCGGCGCTCAAGAGCCGACAAATCCGGAGAGGCCGATTCCTGAATCGCCCAGTACGGCCGAGCACCCGGGAATGTCCACGTCTCTGCGTGAGCTCATCCAAGAGGCAGAGCAAAAGAATCCGCGGCTTGCTGCCTCGTTCCACGCCTGGCAGGCCTCACGAAATGTTCCCAAGCAGATATCTGCCCTTCCCGAGACTCAGGTCTCGGTGCAGCTGTTGAGTGTGGGCAGCCCACGACCTTTCGCCGGCTACAGCAATAGCGATTTCGCTTACATCGGGTTCGGCGCGTCGCAGGACATCCCCTACCCAGGCAAACGGCAGTTGCGCGCCCAGGTCGCCGAGCACGAAGCGGAGTCCATGGAAGCGCAGACCGATTCAGTGCGCCGGATGCTGGTAGGAAGTCTCAAGATCGTCTACTTCAAGCTGGCTTACATTCAACAAACTGCTGGCGTGCTTCAGAAAAGTGATCAGCTGCTGAATCAGGTTGAACAGGCCGCGGAAGCTCGCTATCGGGTGGGGCAAGGCAATCAGCAAGACGTACTAAAAGCACAGTTGCAACATACGAAAATCCTGCAAGAGATCGCGCATCACCATCAGGAAGAAGGACTGCTCGAAGCCCAGATCAAGCAGCTCTTGGGTCGTTCCCAGGAATCATCTGACATCATTGCCGACACCCTCACTGCGAGATCCCTTTCATTCACTCCATCAGAACTCCTGCAAAGGGCCAGCGAACAGAATCCAGACGTGCACTCAAAGCAGGCCTCCATCCGGCTGCAGGAAACCCAAGTCGAGCTAGCGCACAAAGAGTTCCGCCCGGACTTCAATGTGGGCTACACATACGAGCACAACGCGAGTCAATTCAAGGACTACTACATGGCCAGCTTTAGCGTGCGGTTGCCGAACCGGGGCCGCCAGCGCGCGGCATTAGCCGAAGCGGAACAAAACCAAGAGCGCGCGCGGCAAGAGCTGGACGCTGAATCGCAGCGTGTGCTCTCAGAGGTGCAACAGCAATATGTGCGCGCTAAGACCTCGGAAGAGCGGTTGAGGATTTATAGTGATGGTCTCGGAGGTGATCCCGATCATCTCGAAGTGGGTTGATTGCGCCGCAGTGTGCTGCGTGAGGGCGAGCATCATCAACACGGTGAGGGCTGAGGCCACTGTGTAATGTTTCATGGTAACTCCTTTGTGAAAGCTGGACATTTCCGCAGCAGGGAGGAACAGAGGCTTTTGTGCGGGGCCGGGCCACCCACATCGGCATCGACGCTATTCCTATACAGGTCCAATCAACGAGCCGGGTTGCAGCGTGCGCCGGACCGCCTTTTTCCGATGCTGCCGGTGGCGAGTATCCCCTGGTTTCCACCCGCGGTGGTGACGACGGTATCGATTTCGCAACCATCCTCCACCACGACGAAGTTTGTGACCACCGTCGGCCGACCGTCGGTGAAGTCGATGGTGAAAGTGCCGGTGCAATCCGAGTTCACCGTGTAAGTGCCGTTGGCCGGAGTGTGGGTGAAGTCGGCGACTACCTCACCGTTGATCGTTACCGTGTCGATTTGAGTAAACGCCCCCTTGCCATCAAATTTAGCCATCGCCACACCGACCTGAAGACCGGTGGGTCCCGGGCCTACCAATTTGTTGCCCTGGATGGTGAATCCATAGTTGCCGGCAATGAGTTTGTTATTGCAGGCCGCAGAGTTGCTCTGCGCGTATCCTGAGCCCAACGCCCCGAACGTGAGCAGAACTAACACCGCAGCATTGGTGAATCCCTTCTTGTTCATAACTCCTCCTCAATCCCTCAATCGTCGATTTGATTTGAACCGCTTGATCCCTCGGCCGACCGTCTGATTGCGGACAGCCCTCGCAAATGGGTGTTCTCCTACCCGTTGTAGTTGTTGCAAGTCATCGTTATCGCGGTGGTTGCCGAGAGTGTTCTCCTCCTGGACCTTGCTTTCAGGGCTGGGACTCAGGCCATTTGCATCTCAGCAGTGAGGGTAGGCAAATCTGCATCGAGCCATCCGGTGCCTCGGTGGCGTGAAGCCTCTTTGTCTCCCACTCCGCCAGAATCCTGTCCGGCAGGACCTGGGCCACGCCGCTCGCTTGCTCCAAAGTGAGCATCTCGACCTCGGCGCCGCAACTCTGGCACCAGCTATGAGGCAAGACACTACTCCAACGAGTAATCGACACCCGCTCGCTCTCGATGGTGATACGGGTTGTCCTCTTGCCCGCCACGTCTATCTCGTCGGGTTAGCCCTTCGCTGGAAACCGTGATACAGTGCGCTTTTTGGCCTGCAGCTGCTGCCCCGTGCCTTAAAGCGCAGCCATCTTCTGCTGCGGGGGTCTCACGAGTCTTAAGGAAAAGCTGAATAATTCTTGAGTTTTTCTTAGAAGTTATGACGGGCCCGGGAAAGCATCTCTACGAATTCGAATCATTCCGCCTCGATCCCCAGGAGCGACTGCTGCTGCGGAACGGGCAGCCCATTCGCCTCCCCCCCAGAGTCTTCGACACCCTAGTGTTGCTGGTTCAGAACAGCGGGCACCTGGTTCTCAAAGACGACCTGATGAAAACCCTTTGGCCGGACAGCTTCGTCGAAGAAGTGAACTTGAGTCAGAACGTGTCTATGCTGCGGAAGGCGTTGGGGGAAAAGACACATGAGCAGCGTTACATCACAACCGTTCCGGGTAGCGGGTATCGGTTCGCCGCGAACGTAAGGGAGCTAGTCGAGAACGGCAAAGAGCAGAACGAGCTGGTGGTAAGCAGCTACGCTCGCTCGCGAGTGGTAATTGAACGAGGGGAAGATAAATCTGCAGAGGCAGCATCCCCCACCCCAACTGTCAATACGCAATCAAAGGGTTTTGCGGCCTATGCGAAGCCAGTCCGCACGGCAAAGTCGGTAATTCGGCTTTTAGTCCTTGTGTTGCTGGCCGTTATCGCCGTAGCCGCTGTGCTCTTAGGGGTGAATGCGGGGAGGTGGCGCGACCGACTCCTGGCACGAGACACAAATCGGCACATTCAAGCGGTAGCTGTGCTCCCACTTTCAAATCTCTCGGCTGACCCCGAACAGGAATACTTCGCCGACGGGATGACCGAAGCGCTGATCACTGAACTGGGGAGGATCAGCATTCCGCGCGTGATCTCGCGCCAATCCACCATGCAATACAAGGACAGCAAGAAACCGCTGCAGGAGATTGCAAAGGAATTGAGAGTGGACGCCGTGTTGGAGGGCGCGGTGGAACGTTCGGGCGATCACGTCCGTGTGACCGTCCGCTTAAACCAGGTCTCCCCGGAGACCCAACTCTGGGCCAATGAGTACAACGGCGTCGTCGGGGACCTGCTGCGGCTTGAAGATGAGATTGCACGTGCCATCGCGGATGAGATCCAGGTCAAGCTGAAACGGTCAGAACAGGCTCACCTCGCCGGTGCCCGCACGGTGGACCCGGAAGTACAAGATGCTTACCTCCGTGGTAGGTTTTTCTGGAACAAGGGCACTACCGGAGCTCTTAGCGGCGATCAGATCGAATTGGATCTCCAGACAGCGATTGGGCATTTCAAGCGAGCGATCGAAAAGGACCCGGATTACGCGCTGGCATACGCCGGATTGGCTGACGCCTATATAGCGCTCGGAAACGAAGACGGGGGAGGCCACTACCCGAAAGAGACTTTGCCGGAGGCAAAGGCGGCGGCAACAAAGGCATCAGAACTCGATCCTTCCCTCGGGGAAGCTCATTTTTCTCTTGCCCAAACCATCGAACTCTACGACTGGAATTGGTCGGAAGCGGAGAAAGAGTACCGGCTCGCGCTTGAGTTGAATCCCAACTATGCCGACGCCCATCTGGAGTACGGGCGCTTTCTGCAAGCGCTGGGACGAAACGACGAAGCCACTACACAGATGAACTACGCGCTTGAACTGGACCCGTTCAACTTTAAGACCAAGGATGTCGTGGGATACGTAACCTATGCATCGGGTCAGTATGACCTCGCGATCGAGCAATTTTCGAGCCTGGGGGATGATTTTGGCCTGGGATGGGCCTACCGAGAGAAGAAGATGTACCCCGAAGCCATCGCCGCTCTCGAGAGGAGTCTAAGTCTATCCGGGCGGCACGAGCTTCCTCTTGCGAGTCTAGCGGGCGTTTATGGACTTGCCAGACGGAGGGGCGAGGCGCTCAAGTTAATCGATGAGTTGAAAGCAAGAGCACGACTGCGCTTTGTTCCCAGTTCTCTCTTCGCGCAGGCATTCATAGGTCTCGGCGAAAAGAACCGGGCGCTCGGATGGATGGAGCGGGCTTACGAAGAGCATGATCAGGGGATGGTCTACATTAAAGCCTATCCGGGCTGGGATAGTTTGCGTTCCGAGCCGCGCTTTCAGGCTCTGGTGCGCCGCATGAACTTCCCCCAATAGATTTCGCATTCAAGTAGTCCGTTCCTTCAGCGAAAGCGGGACCAAAGGCCCGATGTAGAGCACGTGGTGCCAATGTTGTAATCAGATGGGATGAGTTCTGCATGGCGCACAACGCCACAACGATCAATGAAAACGGGATCTGTTGGCAGTATGCTGTGGCGAGGCATGTGGTCCAGAGGTCTTCGACCTTACTGGCGCTTGAGAGCCCGTGGATGAGTTTGACCCGGGACGCGCTTTGGCACAACGGACTGTCGCCTCCTCGTGAGGGGAGAGCACGCGAGGGAGATTCACCCTATCGGCGCGTCCTGGATCACACGTCAATGGAGGTGTAGTCATGGACGTGCTGCATCCGAGATGTTGCGGTTTGGATGTACATAAGAGCTCGATTTCTGCTTGCATTTTGCTGCGTGAAGCGGGACGTGTGCAGAAACACCAGCGTCGCTTTGGCGCGATGACCCAAGAACTGCAGGAGCTTGCCGAATGGCTACGGCAGTTCGGTGTGACTCAGGTAGCGATGGAATCCAGCGGCGTTTACTGGAAACCAGTTTGGAACATTCTGGAGGGACAGTTCACGGTAGTTTTGGCAAATGCACAGCACATCAAGAGGCCGGTCTCCGGCGGGATGCGGTGTGCGCTCCCAAGTTATCGACGTGCTGGAAGCACAGATAAAAAGGAGACCGGCAATAAAGAAGGTTAGCACCGCGGCGACGAAGCAGAGCAGGAATTTTTCCCGACAGAAGCTGACGATCGGATTGGACCTGGGCGATCGATCGAGCTGGTATTGCGTACTGGACGAAGCGGGCGAGATTGTCTTGGAGCAAAAACTCAGCACAACTCCGAAGTCCATGAAGGAAGTGTTCGGGGGCATGCCGCGCAGCCGGATCGCGCTGGAAACAGGGATGCATTCGCCGTGGGTGAGCCGAGCGTTGAGCGAGTTGGGCATGAAGTGATCGTAGCCCATGCCCGCAACGTGCGTTTGATCGGCGAGAGCCGCCGCAAGGGACGATCGACTGGATGCTCAGACCTTGGCGCGGTTGGCCAGGATCGATCCCCAGTTGCTGTGTCCGGTGAAGCATCGCAGCGCGAGAGCACAAGCGGATCTGATCGTGATCCGGGCGCGAGCCGGACGGGTTGTGACGTAATAGGGCAGGGCGTGCCCATGCGTAGCCCTAGCGAAAATCGGGTCCATAACGAGCAAGCATCGCGTCATAGTCCTTTTTGATTCGTTGCATTTCCCTCTGCGTCAAGGGTCTCACCTTCAGTTTGCCCGCGTGCTTTTGATAATGAAGGGCATCTTCATACGATTTCACGAAGCGATGATGCAAGTACCGCTCGGCTGTTTCTTTGTCTTCTTGTGCAATGAACAAAGCTGTCACTGCGATCTCGTGCACGGTACGCCACCGTGCGTGCGCGCCGCTGGCATATCCTGACAGTAGAAGGGCGTAGATTTCACCTGCGACCCGTGCGGCTCAGGCTTGCAACCGAACGAGAGCTTCAAACTGGTAATCATTTTGCGCTGCGGCTTTGGGACGGAACCGGCGGTTGAAGTAGTCACCACAGTTCTGGGCGACGTACAAACACAGTTCGTACAGGTCAAGGGGATGCGCCCATCGGCTGTACAACCGTTCCTTAAAGCCTTCAGTACGTACGCGCCTGCCGCGCAAAATCCTCGTTCCCTGGCGCACTACGCGAGTACCGAACCTTTTTGCCGTGTCGCTCAACCCAGTGCGGAGCGTGGCGACAAACTCATCCACTAACCTCTTTTCCTCTGCTGTCAATTCATCAGACTCGCTCAGCCCCATCCTTCGGTCCCTCCTGTCTGAAGCTTATCTGGTGAACTCCGGGAGAACACCCACACTCGAACGCTGCGAGCAGTGTGGGAAGTCCCGAGCGGAGCATAACCGAGCGGACCACGACTACAGCCACGACCACTCTCGGCCTGAATGGCACGGCTGGCATGCCTTTAGACGTGGACTCGCCACGATTCTGCACGACTTGGGCGTTGATGACAAGACGATCCAAGCGATACTGCGGCACTCGAACGTCGCAATTACTCAGCAGGCTTACATCAAGACCCTGCCGCAACAATCAGTGGATGCAATGAAGCGCCTCGAAATGCGGGTTGGAGAGTCCTCTTGCGCGATTGTGCAGTAAGTGTGCAGTGGAGTTGACCGGCATGGCACTATAAGTACAATCGAATCAAAGTAAGGCCCCGTAGCTCAGTTGGATAGAGCAGCGGTTTCCTAAACCGTTGGTCGGCGGTTCGACTCCGCCCGGGGCCTCCAGCTTCACATTCCGCCAAATAAAAAGCCCCTCAGTCAACTTGACCGGGGGCTTCTGAAATTTCTTCGCGTGGGCTAAAGCTCAACGCCGATAGCCGCGCTCTCCATACTCGTGGCGATCGTAATCTCTACGATCCCAGCGGCGCTCTCGGCCCCAGTCGCGGTCTCTGTCAAAGCGGCCGTAGTATCGATAGCCGGGATAAACATAGCCCGGTCCATAACCATACGCATAGGGACGCGGATAGTAAACATATGGGCGCGGGGCCGCCACAACATAACCATAGGGGGAGCCCGCGTAAACCGGCCCTAGGCCCACTCCAACGACAACTCCAGCGTGCGCTCGAGGCGGAGTAGCCAAAGTCAGAACTGCCGCCAGACCCAGCATCGCGAATATCGTTGATTTCATCATTTCTGCACCCTCCGTCTCGTATAGTTCAAACCCGGTTCCGGCAGAAAAGTTGCAGCTTGCGTTGAACCCTGAAACGCGAGGCATTTAATGTCCGAGACTTAGATGAAAATACGACCGATTATTTCCGATGTCGCCCTTGACCCTGCTGGGTGCGAAGTTGATAATGGCTTCCTTCGCGTTTCCCGTTCGAATTTCGGTTCCGCGTTTTTGGGAGGCAAGCATGAGTCCCACGCGACGTGACTTCCTGAGAGTTTCCACCGTCAGCGGTATCGCCACCACAGTTCTGGGATTTGATCTCACCCCCGCATATGCGCAGGTGCCGGCGTTGAAGATCTCGCGTACTACGGAGACTCGCAGCACTTGTCCCTACTGCTCCGTAAGTTGTGGCGTGATCATTCACACTCTGGGGGACAAGGCGAAAAACGTGACCCCGCAGGTTGTGCACGTGGAGGGCGATCCCGACCATCCCATTAACCGCGGGACGCTCTGTCCCAAGGGATCGTCGTTGATGCAGGACATCTTGAACGACCGCCGCTTGCTTAAGCCGCAGGTGCGCCGGCCGGGATCAGATCACTGGGAAGACATTTCCTGGGAACAGGCAACCGACGAAATCGCCCACTGGACCAAGAAAACCCGCGACGCCGGCTTTGTAGACAAAGACTCCCAGGGACGAACCGTCAACCGCTGCGAAAACATTGCCTGGACGGGCGGCTGCACCGACACTAATGAGTTCAACTACCTCGTCGTGAAGACCATGCGCAGCCTGGGGGTCTGCTACATCGAAAATCAGGCCCGGGTTTGACACGGACCCACGGTCTCAAGTTTGGGACCAACTTTTGGACGCGGGGCCATGACCAATGGCTGGATCGACCTCAAGAATGCCGACATGATGTTGGTCATGGGTGGGAATCCGGCTGAGAACCATCCATGCGGCTTCAAGTGGGCAATGGAAGCCAAGCGCCTGCGCAATGCCAAACTCATCGTAGTCGATCCTCGGTTGACGCGGACGGCCGCCACTTCGGACCTTTTTTTGCAGATTCGCGCCGGAACCGATATTGCTTTTCTGGGCGGCCTGATCAACTACACCATCCAGAACAACCGGCTAGCCAAGGATTACCTGCTCAACTACAGCAGCGCTGCGCTGATCGTGAACGATGGGTTCAAACTGCCGGAGGACGGCTTATTCTCCGGATTTAATCCCGCCACTCAGATCTACGACAGGACTACATGGGATTACGAACAGGGTGGCGATATGAGTGGCAAGGCGGCTGAGGCCAGTCACGCGAACACGTCCGAACATAAGGCCTCAACCGAAGGCCCAAAGACAGCTCCTGCCGCCGCACCCTTGCCGCCGTTTATGCCGGATAAGGTCGCCTACGACCTCACGCTCCAGCACCCGCGCTGCATCTTTCAGCTACTCAAACAGCATTACTCTCGTTACACGCCGGAGATGGTCGAGCGCATCACGGGTATTCCTAAAGACCAATTCCTGAAGGCCGCGGATCTGTTCACCTCCCATCGCAAAGATGGCGACATGAAAAAGGTCGCCACTATTATTTACGCGGTGGGATGGACGCAGCACAGTTTCGGCACTCAGATCATTCGCACCGCCGCCATGCTGCAGTTGTTACTCGGTAACGTGGGACGCGCTGGTGGCGGCGTCAATGCCCTCCGCGGTCACTCCAACATTCAGGGCGCGACCGATATGGCCGGGGTCTTTGACAGCCTGCCCGGATACCTAAAGGTGCCCATTCCGGCTGACACCAACTTCAAGACCTACATCGAGCGCATTACACCTAAGACCATCAAACCCGCAGGTTGGGATTCGTTCAACTACTATTCCAATACTCCGAAGTTTGCGGCGTCGTTCCTGAAGGCGATGTACGGACCCGCGGCCACCAAAGAAAACGACTGGGCCTTCCAATACCTGCCCAAGGTCGACCGCAACTATTCTTGGGTCAATATCTGGAATGACATGTACGAAGGCAAAGTCAAAGGCTTATTCGCCTTCGGTATGAATGGCGTCGCCATCGGGCCAGACTCGCAGAAAAACATAGAAGCGCTCAAGAAAGCTGACTGGCTCGTGGTTGGTGAAATTTACCCCGACGAAACCAGTGAATTCTGGAAGTCCCCCGGAATCAAGCCCGAGGAGATGAAGACCATCAATACCACCGTCTATCGTCTGCCTTGCGCTGGCTTCGCCGAAAAAGACGGGTCGTTCACTAACTCGGCGCGCTGGCTGCAGTGGAAAAACGTCGCCGTCCCTACTCCGGGCGAGGCTCGCCTGGATCAGGACATAGTGGCTCAAATCTTCCTTAAAGTGCGCGAACTGTACAAAAAGGAAGGTGGCAAGTTTCCGGATCCAATTCTGAATTGCTGGTGGCCGTACACCACCCCATATAATCCGTCGCTGTCAGACCTGGCAAAGGAGATTAACGGGAAAGCGTTAGCCGATCTGACTGACCCGAAGACTGCGCAAGTCATCAAGGCCGGTCAGCAACTTCCAGGTTTTGCCTGGCTAAAAGATGATGGCACTACGCTCTGCGGAAATTGGCTATATTCGGGCTCCTGGACCGAAGCTGGTGCAATGACCCAGCGTCGCGGGACCGACGATCCGTCCGGACTCGGCTTTTATCTTAATTGGGCGTGGTCCTGGCCCGCCAACCGTCGTGGGATGTACAACCGAGCCTCTTGCGATTTGCAAGGCAAGCCCTGGGATCCTTCGCGGCGACAGGTCTGGTGGGATGAAGCCAAGCAACTCTGGGTCGGCAACGATGTGCCCGACTTCAAGGCCGACTCACCGCCCAAAGACCACATGGGCCCATTCATCATGAATCAGGAGGGCTTAGGGCGTTTGTTCGTTTGGCTCAACGATGGACCCTTCCCCGAACACTATGAGCCGATCGAGAGTCCGGTACAAAACCTGCTGCATCCAAACCAGTCCAATAATCCCGTAGTCAAAAAGCTCAAGACGCCGGCCGATAAGTATGGCACAGCGGCTGATGGCTTCAACGTCATTTGCACCACCTACAGACTGACCGAGCACTATCACTACTGGACTAAGAATAACCCGATGAACGTGCAACTCATCCCCGAACCGTTCGTCGAGATTCCAGTGGAATTGGCTCAGGAGCTGGGTATCCAAGGCAACGATAAAGTCAAGGTCACGAGCGCGCGGAGCTATTACATCGCAAAGGCATTCGTCACAAAACGTATCAAGCCAATGAGCATTGACGGCAAGAAAATGTACCAGATCGGCATTCCGATCCACCAGGGCTATCGCGGTATTCAGGAAGACGCCGACCGGGATGCGAGGACCATCTTAAACCGGTTGACTCCGACAGTGATTGATCCGAACGCGTATACGCCGGAATTTAAGGGCTTCCTGGTCAAGCTCGAGAAAGCCTGAGGAGGCAGCGTGCCAGAAACACTCGAAATCAAGGCAATCTCGGGACACGCCGGAACCGTACCTGGGCATGGCGCTTCTCGCGACTATGAAGTTTGCAAGCTGATCGACGTGACCACCTGCATCGGCTGCAAGGCCTGTGAAGTCGCCTGTCTCGAGTGGAATGGTTACACCTTCACCGAAACCGTTTTCAACAACAGTTACCAGACGATGCCGGAAACTGCTTGGAACTACTGGAACCTGATCAGGTTCAACGAGCACGAGAACTCGGACGGCACCATCAGCCTGCTGATGCGTAAAGACCAGTGCATGCACTGCGCCGACCCGGGCTGTCTTCGCGCCTGTCCGGCCGACGGCGCGATCGTGCAGTACTCGAATGGCATCGTCGATTTCCACCAGGAGAACTGCATCGGCTGTCAGTACTGCGTTACCGGGTGCCCATTCGACATTCCAAAATTCAATCCTTCGACCAAAAAAGTTTTCAAGTGCACGCTGTGCTCCGACCGAGTATCCAATGGGCTTGAACCGGCCTGCATCAAGGCTTGCCCGACCGGTTGCCTCCATTTCGGTAGCAAAGACGACATGAAGGAACTCGCGGAACACCGGGCCGCACAGTTGCGGGAGCAGACGTCATACAAGGATGCTGGTGTTTACGACCCGGCTGGGGTTCGGGGCACGCACGTCATTTACGTGCTGCACGACATCAAGAATCCTGAGATTTATGGTGGCCTTCCGGCGAATCCGCGCGTTCCGTTTCTTGTCAAGCTTTGGAAGGGCCCGGTCAAGCTCCTAGGCGGATGGGCCATGTTTCTCGGAGTGATTGGAGTGGCAATCCACTACCTGCGTTTTGGCCCAAAAAATCCTGGGAACGGAACCGGCCAGGAAAATAAAAACGAGAGTACGAAGCCATGACGACTCGAGCGCTGCCTCTCAAGGAATCGCCGGACGATCAAGTCGAACGTTACAGCCTGACCGAGCGGATTTGGCATTGGCTTGCCGGTCTCTCGTTCACATACTGTACCTTGACCGGTCTGGCTTTATTTACCCCCTATCTCTACTGGCTCGCGGCAGTCTTCGGCGGCGGACCCACCGTTCGCTTCTGGCATCCTTGGCTCGGTCTAGTCTTTCTCGCTTCAGTGGTGTGGATGCACGGCAACTGGCGCGACGATCTTAGGCTTACCGAGACGGATCGCGAGTGGAGGGCAAAGATCGGCTCCTATGTGGAAAATCGCGATCAGGATCTT
Organism: uncultured Acidobacteriota bacterium; assembly: GCA_963696025.1. Classification (GTDB taxonomy): domain Bacteria; phylum Acidobacteriota; class Terriglobia; order Terriglobales; family Acidobacteriaceae; genus JABCYV01. The sequence continues at coordinate 42,641 of CAVOII010000004.1, read as the reverse complement.
CCTCCTCAGGGACGCTTCAATGCCGGACAAAAACTATTCTATTGGGCGATGTTTTATGCCGTCCTCCTGTTGTTGCTGTCCGGCATCGTGATGTGGTTTCCAGAGCGGGTTCCGCGAAATCTCATCGTGATTCTTCCCATAGTCGTCATACTTCACGAAGCCGCGGCGCTTGTCTCCATCGGCGCGATCATCATCCACATTTATATGAGTGTATTTGCCGAACCCGAATCGCTCCGGGCCATGATCAGCGGAAGGGTCTCTCGTGCCTGGGCGCGCAACTATCATCGCCTTTGGTATGACAAGGTGCAAGGTCAGCGAAGACCGACGCCATGAGCAGGCCCGCTTGGGATAAGCGTGCGGAACGGGCATGTGATCTCGCAAAGAAGACCCCGGCCGCAAGCGAAATTCTCACCTTCTGCGCCAACGTTCTCACATTTCAAAAGCGGGTGTATCAGGACCTGAGCCGATCCCGTAAGGCCAGCTTGTCTCTGTTGGTTCCTCACCTGCGGCAGCTGCTGACATTTTTGCCACGTATCGGAACGGCTGAGCTCACAGCCACTGCATTCAGCCTCGCGCAAGCTCCCAGTCGCTGGGACGATCTTCTCACTACTCACTGGGAGTCATCGAGCAACAACGGCACGTCCGATCCAAAGGACGCTTTCCTGGCCTACACCCTACTCCAACCCTATGCCGAGATACTGGCGGAACGGAATCCGGCGGAGTGCAAAGCAACTCAATCGACGTGCCCGTTTTGCCAAAGAAAACCGGTCGCGTGCGTACTGCGTGGTGAAGGAGATGGCGCCAAGCGCAACCTTCTTTGCTTCTTGTGCGGAACTGAGTGGGCATTTCGCAGACTACTCTGCCCTAACTGTGGCGAGGAGAATCGCGACAAGCTGCCGGTATTCACTGCTTCCGATTTTGACTATGTCCGCGTAGAAGCCTGTGAGACTTGCCATACCTACATCAAGGCCATCGACCTGTCCAAAAATGGACTCGCTGTGCCAGTGGTCGACGAGCTCGCCGCATTGTCGCTTGATCTCTGGGCCCAGCAACAAGGCTATTCGAAGTTCCAACTCAACCTTTTCGGCATTTGAGCGGCCCCGAGTGGTCTTGAAAAAGTAGCGCCGGCGTCTCGCCGGCACTGGGGCTGCCGCGGATGGCGGCGCTACCCGGCTGGCCGATGCATCGAAATCATTGGTTAGGGCACGGCTTTTAGCCGTGCCGCTAAAAGTAAGAATCATGCAGGCTTTAGCCCCTGAGGAAGCGACGCTCTAGCCAACTAACATTTGTGAGATCTTAGTGCATTGGGAGGATCGCATGCGCATTCCAGCCCGATTCGTGTTGTTAGCTTTAATCCTTCTGTGCGCCGAAGGTTGGACTCAACAGAGCCGCGAGCGCGAACTCTTCGCCGCCGCCGACCGGGCGCGGAAAGCGCAAGGACTACCATCGCTGAAGTGGGATGAAGCCCTGGCCACTGCGGCTCGCAAACATGCCGAGCAGATGGCAAGTCATGGATCGGCCGCACACCAGTTTCCTGGCGAGCCCAGCCTTCCTGGGCGAGCTAGTCAAGCTGGAGCCCGTTTCGTCTGGCTCGCCGAGAATGTAGACCAGGGGCCGAGTGTCACCAGCCTTCACGAAAGCCTCATGAAGTCTCCCTTACATCGGGCCAATATTCTGGATCGCGACATGGATTCCGTCGGCATCGGAATCGCCGTGCGCAACGGCCAACTATTTGTCGTGGAAGATTTCTTAAAGGCAAGATGATCTGCCGTCCAAATAAAGTCAGTGAGAGTTCGATTTGGAAAGAAAATGGAATGCAGTTCCCCCAAATCAGCTCCGGAGGAGCGCAATAGGTTAGCCCCGGACGGGTGTCCGGGCTTGAAGTGATTGTCATCCTGAGCGAGGTGCACTTTGCCGAGAGAAGGATCTGGGTAAGCGACCGCGCGTCCCGTGAGCCAGGCGAACCGGACAATAAAGCGCGACGCGAACTTCCAATCGATCTAATTTACCTGTGGATGCGTGACAGAAGAACGTGTAACCGAATCGCAACGCCGCGAGTCAGGCGCATCCGGAGACTCATTAATCTCTTGAATGGCGGATGTCACAATCGGAGTCCGATATTCCGGATGATGAAACTCCAGATGCATACCCCGTCCCAAAAAGCGGAGCTTTAGCATCGAGCCACCCCAGGTGGATCCAGCGATCGAAACCAGGACCGGTTGCGGACAGTAATCAGGATGCCCCGAGATCATCGCCTGACTGCCCCCCAAGAGTACGGCCGTATAACAATGGTGCTGCGTTCGAATCAACAGCACCGTCGCGGGCGCTAGATTCTCCAGAAAGACGCCGCCTTCGATTTCCGATTGCACGATATTGTGATTCACCTCATCGCTGAGGTTGGGATGGGGCGCGAACATGGTTTGATGGGCCGCCAAATTTGCCTTCGTCAAAAGAGAGACTCAAATATCCGCACCCGGTCAGTAGCACTGCGCCCGAACCGGCCCCCAGTTAACTGGGTGGCTCAATTCTACCAGCGTCGGCAAGTTATCTGCCTTACGAAAGGGGTAGTGCCTCGGTTTGCCTGTTATCCGGCCCGCAGCTGAGGTCAGCGGTTGGCCAGCGTCGCTCTTTAGTCGTCGGGGGAGACGATTGTCTCCTAGTATTTCTATCCTGTCCTTCATCGAGCCCATCCAGTCAGCGGAAGTTGCGGGTGGAGGTGGAACGACCTCGGCAACAGGCTTGCCAAAACGAGTGATGCGGATCGGTGTCTTGGTTTTCTGTACCTGTTCGAGTAGGGCCAGGCGCTTGGCTTTGAACTCGGAAATAGGGACTTCCTTCACGACCACTCTATTCCACCACAATCGATTCGGATTTGAACTAAAAACACCTCACCGGCCAGCGTAGTACCCCTCCCTGGTCTGCACCGTCAGTCCCTTCTCTTTGGTTGTGAGCTGGATCTTGCGATAGCCCGGCGTAGCTGTCCCGGCGCGGTCCGGCGTGTAGCCGAGGCTGTATTGATGGCGCAGCTCGTCCGCAATCTGGTTATAAATTTGGTCGACGGGCTGCTTCTTCGAGACTTCAAAGAGGCGTCCGCCCGTCTCCCTCGAAATCCGTTCCAGAATCTTCTTGCCGTCCGGGCGGGCCTCCTGCTGGGGATATCTTGGTCCGCCTCCACCGCGCCTGCCCATTCCGCCGCCACCCAGGCCGGGGCCGCCAAAATGCGGGCCGCCGCCGGATCCTTCCTCATCTTTGAACAGGATAGAGTAGACCACCGTATCGGACCGCTGCGCGGACTCGACGGCTTCCTCAAGCGATTCCTTGCTGCCGTGATCCACTCCATCCGAGAGCACAATCAGCGCCTTACGCCCCTGCTGTTTCTTCATGAGCTCATCGGACGCCAGGTAGACGGCGTCATACAGCAACGTTCCGCCTCCTCCAGAATGTCTGCCCGACCCGCGCCCCTGTCCAGGGCTCGAACCCGGCGAATTTCCTCCGCTCGTCTGGGTGAACTGCGGAGTGGCTAGCGCTCGGAGCGCTGCCTCCAACTTCTCATGTGAAGAAGTTAGGTCCTGCAGAAGCTCAACCTCGCGATCGAAGTGGATGACGAACGCTTTGTCCCGGTCTTCGCGTACCATCTGATCGAGAAAACTATGGCTCGCGCTGCGCTCCTGGTCGAGAACCCGCCTCTGGCTCATGCTGGTATCCACCAGCAAACCGAGCGTGAGAGGGAGATCCGTCTCGTGCGCGAAGTAGTGAATGCTCTGCGGGCGGCCATCTTCCGTCAGAATGAAGTCATCTTTGCCCAAAGTTCCGATGATCTGCCCGTGCTTGTCCCGCACCGTCGCAAGCACGTTGACCACGTTAACTTTGGAGGAAAAAGTTGTCTCCGGCGTGGTTGACGCAGGGTCCTTCTTCTCGCCCGTTGTCGATTGCCCAGCCGCAGACGCCGCATGGACGGCCACCATGGAACTCAAAAGAAAAAGAAGCGCTACAAGGAGGGTTCGTAGCTCCGTCGGCCCAGACTTTTTCTGCCCGCAAACCGAGTCCGCCTTCTTCTTCACGCCATGTATTCCTTGCTTAATGTGTGGATCCCCTTGAAAGACGGTCTTCTCCCCACCAGTGAGAGCCCAATCAGCACAAGAGGGTTGTGAGCCCAAAGTAAAAGTTTGTAAAGATGGCAAGGACGGGCCGGAGTAGAGGATAGCCTCGATTGCATCCCCCTCCCCAGTCCAGTAGACTTCCACGATTAAATTTCAGAAGTAAAAGGGAATGAACATGCCCGATACGCAGAAAATTTGCGCACACATACCTTGTCGTTGCACAGTCCCTGCTGGAAAAAAATACTGCGGTCAATTTTGTGAGGATGCCGGATCTGCTGATGTCGAAATTGCGTGCGAGTGTGGCCACCCGCCTTGCCCACTTCCCGACGAAGAATGAATGTAGGCGCGGGCGTCCCCGCCCGTGCTTGATCAGCCGCGTTCCCGCGCCTCACACGAGCGAGGACCCTCGCGTCTACAATTCGCCGCTATCTCCGCTTGCGGATCGGCCCTCTTCCAACATCCGGAACGTCCTCCCCAAGCGCGGTCGCTAGGTCGATCTGGTGGTCCTGCTCCTCCACCAGAATCTGGCGAATCTGCTCCGCCAGCGAATATTCCCCAAGCGCTTCACATTGCCCAACTCGCTCCCGGTAATTGCGGATAGTGTCATTTTCCTGGGCCAGATCAAAACGCAGCATCTCTTTCGCGTCTTCCGATGTCTTCACCGCCAGCGGAGTCACGCTCGGCATCTTCCCCAGATAATCGATCTGTCGCGAAATGATCAACGCATGGTCCAGCTCCTGCTTGGCATGGATTGCAAGTTGGTCCGCGATGTTCATGTATTCCGCGCCCTTGAGCACCTGGGAATACACCACATAAGCGATGATGGCTTGGTATTCGCGGGAAAGGTCTTCATTCAAAAGCTGCGCCAGCCGCTCGCGGGTAACTTCTCCTTCGTTGGCTTCGTGTGCGATCGATTTCAACTCCGCCATTTGCTTCCTCCTGAGGGTGAGAGGGACGTAAACAACCCGTACAGGCTATCAAACTTCCGCCGAGGGATACAGCCGCCAGTCCCTTGACTTGTGCAAATCTCAGCCTAAATAGCAAGTGATGTGGCGCGGGCGCCCTCGCCCGCGAACTTGTAATGACCACCGTTCGCATGGGCGCCGGGTGCCCCGTCCTTTTCGCGTTTTTTGCGAAAGGGTGGGGTCTGACTGAAGTCGAGGAGGCCGGGTGCCCCATCCTAACGTCGTGCTTTTCGACGTTAGGCTGGGGATTCTGACTTTGGTTTGTCCCACCCTTATAAGGCCGGTTCTTTCATCTGCTATAGTTGGCTGGGGTTTGATAGACAGCGTACCTATTGGCATCGCCAAGCCCCGGCCGACTACCGGGGCCTTTGTGTTTCCAGGGGCTGACCACGCCGCAAACAAAAGGCCCCGCCTTTCGGCGGAGCCTTCGCTAACAACTAGCCACTAGCAACTGTCCTAGTACATGTCTCCCATGCCGCCGCCGTGTCCGCCGCCGCCCATCGGAGCACCCTTCTTCTCTTCTGGGATGTCCGCGACCAGAGCTTCCGTGGTCAGCATCAACGACGCGATCGAGCCGGCATTCTGCAGTGCAGTGCGCACCACTTTCGTCGGATCGAGCACGCCCGCCTTGACCAGATCTTCGTACTCGCTGGTCAGGGCGTTGAAGCCGTAATTGGCGTCCTTCGAGTCGTTGACCTTACCCAGGACGATTGCGCCTTCTTCGCCGGAGTTCTCGGCGATCTGGCGCAGCGGCTCCTGCAGAGCTTTCTTCACGATGTTGACACCGATCTGTTCATCACCCTCGAGCTTCAACTTGTCGAGAGCAGCTACGCAGCGGGCCAAAGCCACGCCGCCGCCGGGGACAATGCCTTCTTCCACGGCCGCGCGGGTAGCGTGCATGGCGTCTTCAACACGAGCCTTCTTCTCTTTCATTTCGGTCTCGGTCGCAGCGCCAACTTTAATCACAGCCACGCCACCAACCAGCTTGGCCAACCGCTCCTGCAGCTTCTCGCGGTCGTAGTCGCTGGTGGTCTTGTCGATCTGGCTGCGGATTTCCTTTACCCGGCCTTCGATCTCGCTGTGCTTGCCCTTGCCTTCGACCACCGTGGTGTTGTCCTTGTCGATGGTGATCTTCTTGGCTTGGCCGAGATCGCTGACCTGGACATTTTCCAGCTTGATGCCGAGGTCTTCGGTGATGGCCTTGCCGCCGGTCAGAGTCGCAATGTCCTGCAGCATAGCCTTGCGGCGATCGCCGAAGCCGGGAGCCTTGACGGCCGCGACTTGCAGCGTGCCCCGCAGTTTGTTGACGACCAGCGTGGCCAGAGCCTCGCCTTCGACGTCCTCAGCGATGATGAGCAGCGGCTTGCCGCTCTTGGCGATCTGTTCCAGCAGCGGGAGCAGGTCCTTCATCGAGCTGATTTTCTTTTCGTGGATCAGGATGTAGGCATTCTCCTGAATGGCTTCCATGCGCTCGGGATCGGTGACGAAGTACGGAGAGAGATAGCCGCGGTCGAACTGCATGCCCTCAACCACTTCGAGTTGAGTCTCGAGGGTCTTGGATTCTTCCACGGTGATGACGCCATCCTTACCGACCTTCTTCATGGCTTCGGCAATGATCTTGCCGATGGTCTCGTCGTTGTTGGCCGAGATGGTGCCGACTTGAGCAATCATGTCGCCGGTAACAGGCTTGGAGAACTTATCGAGCTCGCCCTTGCCGCGTTCGCCGGTTTTCTTGTCGATGTCGCCCGCAATTACGGCAATCGCTTTTTCAATGCCGCGCTTCATCGCCATCGGGTTGGCACCGGCCGCAACCGTCTTCACGCCTTCGCGATAGATGGCCTGGGCCAGAACCGTGGCGGTAGTGGTGCCATCGCCAGCGACATCGGAAGTCTTGCTGGCAACTTCACGCACCATCTGCGCGCCCATGTTCTCGAGCGAGTCTTTCAGTTCAATTTCCTTGGCTACGGTGACGCCGTCCTTGGTGATGGTCGGCGAACCGAATTTCTTTTCGATGACCACGTTGCGGCCCTTGGGGCCGAGAGTGACTTTCACGGCATCGGCCAGAAGGTTGACGCCGCGGAGAATCGCCTGACGCGACTCTTCTCCGTGTACGATTTGCTTTGCCATAATTCTTTTCTCCTAAAAATTTAGAATTTTGTTGTCATCCTGAGGCCGCCGCTTTTGCGACCGAAGGACATAAGTTTCACTTGTCATCCTGAACGAGCGCCGCTTTTGCGCGAGTGCAAGGATCTGAGCGAGTCGCCGCGCGCGATCGCGGAACGCAATTGCAATAATCGCGAGACGAGCATCCTTATCTCCGCGCGCCGGCGGTTTCCTTCTTGGCAGCGCCGCTCAGGATGCCGAGGACTTCTTCTTCCCGCATGATCACGAAGTCTTCGCCATCTATGGTGATTTCAGTGCCAGCGTACTTGCCGAACAGGACACGGTCGCCGTCTTTTACCGCCAACGGAAATACCTTGCCCTCATCGTTGCTCTTGCCCCGGCCGACGGAGATAACTTCGCCTTCTTGTGTTTTCTCTTTGGCAGTGTCGGGGATGATGATGCCGCCGCGGGTGGTCTCAGCTTCTTCGACCCGGCGCACCAGGATACGGTCGTGCAGTGGGGTAAACTTTGCCATACTTGCAGACTCCTTTCGTTCGCTATCGGTTGAATTTTGGGTTAAATTGCAGGATAGTAGCTCTCGTCCCAATCGCTGTTAGCACTCTTTGCTTGCGAGTGCTAAGTTTAGAGAACGGAGCCCCTGGTTGTCAAGGGGATGCGGGACACCGGGTAAACAGCCTGTTTATTCAATAGTTTACGCGTATAGTTTAGGAGTCGTCAATGAAAAAGCCCAACGTTCGACTCGCAGTCACGACGACGATTCTGCTCAGTGTGGTCTTTGTCCTAAGAGTTGTCGCACAGGAAGACACGGCAAAGCTGAGCTTCCTGGTGATCAGGGACTATAGCGGCAAGCCGGTGCGCAATGCCAGCGTGGTGATGCATCCGGTGCAGAAGAATGGGAAGCAGGGACACGGCGGCTTCGAGCTCAAAACCGATGCCGACGGCAAAGCAAGTTTTGAAGGAGTCCCTTATGGTCCGCTGCGAGTCCAAGTGCTGGCGGATGGCTTCCAGACTTTCGGTGACGACTACGATATCGAGCAGCCGGCGATGGAGATTACCATCAAAATGAAGCGGCCAACGGGGCAGTATTCCGTATATGACGACCATTCGGGGAACAAAGACAAGAAAGACGATAAGAGCCAGCCGGAAGAGAAAAAGTAAAGGTAGCAATAACAATAAGTCTGAAGTAAGAAGGTAGAAGGCAGAAGTAAATTCGAAATGTGATTTTCATTCTGCCTTCTAACCTTTGACTTCTGCATTCTCAAAATCCTATGGACTTCCTGCTCAAAACTGAACCTTCCGTTTATTCTTTCGCCGATCTCCAACGTGAAAAGACAACGATGTGGGACGGTGTCTCGAACCCGGTCGCTCTGAGGCACCTCCGCGAGATGAAAGCGGGCGATCAGCTTGTGATTTATCACACTGGGGATGAAAAGACCGCAGTGGGAACCGCAGCCGTGGTTTCAGTCGAACTGTCCGATCCGAAAAATCCCCAGGTGAGGATCAAAGTTGGGAAAACGCTGGCCAGGCCGGTGATGCTGGCGGAAATCAAAGCCAACAAGCTGTTCGCGGATTCTCCATTGGTGCGGCAGGGCAGGCTGAGCGTTGTGCCGCTAACCGCAGCGCAGCACAAGTTCTTGACCGGTGACTAGGCGTCGGGAGTGGCGCCGGTGGCGGTCGCTCTGACAGGATGGACCGCCCTCGGTTAGGATCATCCCGCAGTCGCACGTCTGAACCTGTTCTTTCAATCCACCAATTTCACATCCACCGCCTGGCCCCCAATGGCGACCTGTGTGGTTTGCAGCATGTCGGTAGTTGTGTCGTAAATGAGTAACTCCCCGTCCTGACACACATATACGACGGTCCGATTCGTGATTGGCTGGATCCCAGTCACGTCGCCATTCTGCGAGGGGATTACGACTTTGGAGTTAGCAATATTGAAAATGGACAAGCAGGCGCTGCTGCAGCTACGAGCACCAACGAAGAGCTGGCCGTTGGCGCCCATTTCCATGCGGTAGTGGTAGCCGTCAGTGATAGCGACCGGGGGCGCGGCAGTGGCTGCCTTAACATCCACGACCTGCAGCGTGCCGCAGTTGCCGCAAGCACCACCCGATGGCGTACCGGCTACGTAAAGGCTGCTACCGTTAAGAACACCAATGGTAGCCGCGGAAACGGGAATGGGCGTTCCCGGAAGGTTCGTGGTCATACTAAGTGGAGTTACCGAAGCCGAAGTTCCTCCGCATTCGAGGCCGCAACTGAGGATGTACGCCGTCGAATCGTCGCTACTGAAAACGCCCCACACAGGATGATCGAAGGCATTCGAGCACACAAATGTTCGTGGCTCCTGACCGGTCCCAATTAGCCCGGGAGAGATGACGGTCACTACGGACAACGAAGCGGAGCCGCAATGCATGGGATCGCTGTTGTTGCCAAACGCAAGGATCCGGTTGCCGTTGTGGCTTTGGACGATATATCGGGCGTTGGGGACAGGCAAAGTGGCCGTAATGCCGCCGGTGGACAAATTCAGCACTACGACCGCGCCTGGGGACTGCCCGGTGACCGGAGCTGTAGGGACAGCAGCATACCCTGTGCCGTTGTCCGTGCCGACAAACATGCTCTCCGTCGCGCCGGGTAGCGCGATGTTCCCCAAGTTAGTGCCACTGGAGCCCGACGTAACGGTCTCCTTAGTATTGTCAATCTCGGCGATAGAATTGTTGGCGGGGCTGAAAACCAGCGTGAAGCGCTTGGATGGAAACAGCGCCATCAGGCTGGGGGCGTTATTGAGCGAAACCGTGGCCGTTGAGAGTTGGTCCAGGCTCGCATCCACGATATTCAGAACCGGTATGCCGCCCACCGTGGCGGGCTGCAAGGGATTCGAAACAAAGGCGCGAAATGAAAGCCCACTGGTGGTCGGCGCTTTGCTGGAACTTCCACAGGAAACAATAGCCACACTAGTAACTATGAGCACAGCAATGGCAATCGAGGTTCTCTTCAAACCTGGGACTCCGAAGAGCATGAAGGATGGAGATTTAGATGCAAAAACTGCGATTATAGCAGAGCGGTTTGCGGTGGATTGCGGCCCCATGCAAGGCCCGCGAGAGTATGCAAAATCAGCCATCATCTTGTATTCTCAAACATTATGGCCGCAGACTTACTGGCTCGTCTCAATAAATCCCCGATCCTGTGCGACGGCGCCATGGGCACGTTGCTGTATGGCAAGGGGATTTTCATCAATCGCTGCTACGACGAGCTGAATCTGTCTCAGCCTGAGCTGATCCGCAGTGTTCATCATGAGTATTTGCAGGCCGGGGCCGAGATCATTGAAACCAACACTTTCGGAGGAAACTCTTTCCGTCTCGCGCGTCACAGTCTGGCCAACAAGGTGCACGACATCAATTTCGCCGGCGCGCGGCTCGCGCGCGAAGCCGCCAAGAGCTTTGATGTTTGGGTGGCGGGTTCGGTCGGTCCGCTCGGGATTCGCATTGAACCCCTGGGCAAGACTTCGTTTGAAGAGGCGCGGACCGTCTTCCGCGATCAAATCGCGGCTCTGGTTGAGGGTGGAGTAGACCTGGTAATGCTCGAGACTTTCGGCTACCTCGAGGAGCTCCATCAGGCTCTGCTGGCTGCCCGGGATGTGAATCCCAAGATTCCTGTGGTGGCACAGGTCACCATCGATGAAGACGGAAATTGTCTCGACGGTTCGACTCCCGAAACATTTGCCCCTCGGCTCGCTGAGTGGGGAGCGGACGTAATCGGCTGCAATTGCAGCGTTGGTCCGGTGGATATGCTGGATGCCATCGAGCGCGTGCGCGCCGTCAGTTCCCTTCCGCTAGCGGCGCAGCCCAACGCCGGCATTCCCCGGTCGGTCGAAGGCCGAAATATCTATCTTTGTTCGCCGGAATACATGGCCAGCTATGCCCGTAAGTTCATCGCCGCTGGGGTACGGTTGGTGGGCGGATGCTGCGGGACGACTCCAGATCATATCCGCGTGATGAAGTCCGCCCTTCGGGTGGGCGAGGCGCGCTCAAAAATAGCTTCCGGCCATGCGACCGGTCAGACTGCGCCCACTGCCACGCCTATTCTCCCGCTTGACCAGCGTTCCGGCTTGGGCGCAAAGCTGGCTGCCCGCGAATTTCTGACCATGGTGGAAATTGTTCCCCCGAAGGGAACCGATATCCACAAAGAACTGGAAGGCGCGCGTTTCCTCAAGTCGGTGGGAGTGGACGGAATCAATATTCCCGACAGCCCGCGGGCTTCGGCTCGCATGAGCAATCAGGCGCTCTCACTGCTGGTGCAGCAGGAGGTAGGAATTGAGGCGATCCTGCACTACACCTGCCGAGACCGCAATGTATTGTGCATTCAGTCGGATCTGTTGGGAGCGGCGGCGACCGGTATCCGCAACTTGATCTGCATCACCGGCGATCCACCAAAGATGGGCAATTATCCGGATGCCACGGCAGTGTTTGACGTGGACGCGATCGGGCTGGTGAACATCGTGCATAACCTCAATCGCGGGCTGGATATTGGCGGCAACCCGATCGGAGCAGGCACGGGGTTTGTCATCGGTGTGGGCGCCAACCCCGGACTGAACGATCTGGACGAAGAAATCCGGCGCTTCGAGTACAAGGTGGAAGCCGGAGCGGAATACGCCGTTACCCAGCCGGTGTTCGATCTCTCTTTGCTGGAGACTTTCCTACAGCGGATTGAGCATTGCCGGATTCCCGTGGTGGCCGGAATCTGGCCGCTGGTGAGCGTCCGCAATGCCGAGTTCATGAAGAACGAACTCCGGGTATCTGTACCGGATACGATTCTGGAACGCATGGCCCGCGCCAAGGCTCCAGAGGCTGCACGCGAGGAGGGTATTGCCATCGCTCGGGAGATGCTGATGGCTGTGCGGCAGATGGTGCAGGGAGCCCAGATCAGCGCCCCTCAGGGGCGCTACACCTCGGCAGTGGACGTACTGGAAGCGCTGGGAACTTCTCGGCCAGCCACCGTTTAATTCTGGGAAATCTTTTCAGTCCATAAGTTTTCAGTTGACGCACACCTGTCCGAAGTGGACTAACATAGTCCTAGGAGCTTCCGTTGCCAAAGTTTGAAGAATGCCTCCAGCGTCTGGAGAAGATTGTGCATGAACTGGAGAAGGGGGAAGTGCCCCTGGAAAAATCTCTGACGCTTTTCGAGGAGGGAATGCAGCTTTCCGCTGCCTGCCGCAAAGAGTTGGAAGAAGCGGAAGGAAAAGTGGAAATCTTGCTGAAGCAAAATGGCAAGCTCCAGGCTGAACCGTTCGAGTCTCTGACTGAAAAGGTACCGGGTCGAAGATAGGCACGGGCCTTCGTCGTCGCTCGTAAGTGTCCAATCTCTGCAGCAGCAGCCGCCCCGCGGAAGCTGCGGCAGCCAGTCGTGCCGTTGACGACGGTGAAACTCAGAGGGAAGTATGCAGTCTTCCAGCGTTGTTCTTCTACAAAGTGATCCGGCGATCGTGCAATCTCTGTGTGCTGACCTACGCCATTCATTCCGTTCGGTAAAGGAAACGCGGTCACTCAATGAGTTGCGGACCAGCATCGCGAAACATCATCCTGAGGTTGCGATTCTCGATATGGAAATGGCGTCTATTTCCGAGGTCGGGCTTCTGGCGCACGAATTTCCCAGCGTCTCCATTGTCTGTACTCACCGCTTGGCCGACGAAGAGATGTGGGCGGCGGCATTGCGCGCCGGCGCGGCTGACATTTGCCCTTCGCAAGATAAGCGGGGCATTCTCACAGCCGTGATGCGTAGCACCTCGCGAAAGCAATCGTTGGCTGCGTAATTGCAGACCGTAATCAAGAAGGACGCCTGTATGGGCGTCCTTTTCTCTTGGTAGCGAGGCGTTGGTTTCGATTCCAATGCCGGTTGTGGGTAGTGGTGCAAGTTTGGTTGTCATCCTGAGCAAACTTTTTGCGAAGCGAAGGATCTGGGCGAACCGTGCGAGACGTCGCGGTTTTGCGACGCGAAATCGCGCCTTCGGCTCGCTTCCTTGAAACTGCACCACTACCCGATCGTGAGCTCCAGTTTCCGGGATTGCTATACTCAGAGCTCAATGCTAAACGACACTCTGGAACAGGGCCGCATGCGCACTGATGCGGCACTGGAGCGCCTCCTACCGGCGGCGACGCGGCATCCGGCTTCTATTCACCAAGCCATGCGCCACAGTGTGTTTGCTGGAGGCAAGCGCCTGCGCCCGATTCTTTGCATGGAAGCCGGACGCATGGTCGCTGGTTCCCTTCCCGCTGAGATTGAGGACTTGGGCGCTGCGCTGGAGATGTTGCACACGTATTCCCTGATTCACGACGACTTGCCGGCGCTGGATAACGACGACTTGCGGCGCGGGCGTCCGACCTGTCACAAGGCATTCGGCGAAGCTATTGCCATCCTGGCTGGTGACGCGCTGCAGACCCAAGCCTACGAAGTGCTCGCGCAGCTGCGCTGTCCGGCAGAGGCCCGAGTGCGCATCATCGAGGAGATCGCGCGTGAGACAGGCTCGGTGGACGGCATGATCGGCGGCCAGGTGGCGGACTTGGAGGCTGAGCACAGTAAGCCGGACGTCAAGATGCTGGAGTATATCCATCGCTCGAAGACCGCGGCCTTGATCACCGCCAGCGTGGTCAGCGGCGGGTTATTTGCGGGAGCGAAGAAAGACACGGTCGCCAACTTGCGGGCGTTTGGACAATCGATCGGGCTGGCGTTTCAGATCGTTGATGACGTGCTTGACGTCACCCAAACATCCGAGCAACTGGGCAAAACTGCCGGCAAAGATACCACGGCGGAGAAGGCGACGTATCCCGCGCTGTTTGGGATTGATGAGTCGCTCAAGAAGGCCGACACGCTGGTGGAGTCTGCTTTGGCTTCGCTCAATGACTTCGGTCCGAGGGCCGAGACTCTCAAATCGTTGGCGCGGTTCCTGGTGGAGCGAAAGAAGTAGCGCTAGCGGCGTCGCCTCCGCGGTCTTTGTGATGCATTGTCTCGCATGACAGGCCATCGAAGGCGTTCGGAGGGTTCACCTGCTCGGCACGCTGCTCATGCTCATAAGTCTTGTCGGCGCAGCCCTGTGCGTGTTCGCTTTGTTCCTACCCTCACGCCTCGGTCTCGTGGAACTCCTGGTTCTGACTGTGTCCCCAATATTGGTCGGCAGTTTGGTTCGAGTATTCGGCTGGATTCTGGCGGGGTTTCTGCAACCGGTCGGCAAAATGGAATGAGCTAGAATGCGATCACGGTGATGGAGTTCGCCATAACCGCCTGAGCTTCGCTAGGAAAATGCTCCGGCTGATAACTCCTACAAATCCTGTAGGGGGAACTTCATCGTGAATGCTCTGCCTGTCAACGACTTCCTCGTTATATCCGTGGGCGCAATCGTCGGCGCCAATACCCGTTATTTAGTCAGTCGCCACGCGGCCCGGATGTTAGGACCGGTTTTCCCCTACGGCACATTGATCATCAACGTGGCCGGCAGCCTGATCGTTGGCTTCTTCCTGGTCTGGACTTCAGAGCGGGTGCTGGTCGATCCGCGCTGGCGCCTGCTGGTGGTGGTAGGCTTCTGCGGAGCGTTCACAACATTCTCCAGCTACGCATTTGAGACTATGGCGTACCTCGAGCAGGGACAATGGGTGCTCATGCTCACTAATGTTCTCAGCAACAATCTTCTGTGTCTCGCAGCCGCGCTCGCGGGTATGGCCCTGGCAAGGGTGCTGTAAAATGCCAGGCGTCATGGCTGTCCAGGTGACGATCTCCCTCAACGAAGCCGACCAGTGGCATCACGGGCCGCTGCATGTGGAGATTCTCAACTACCTACGCAAGGAGGGCGTGTATGCTGCCACGGCGGTCCACGCCGTTGCGGGATTCCTGGGACGCCACAAGGTCGAAACCACCCACCTGGTGGATGCAGGCGGCAAGCTACCAGTGATTATCACATTCGTGGATACTGACGAACACGTGAACCGCGTGCTGCCCACCTTGAAAGAGATGGCGGCGCATCGGCTGATCGTGCGGGAAAACGTGGTGCTGGAACAGGGCAATTTGGACTGAAATAGGAGGGAGTGCTGTGAGCGATTCGCTCGATCCTGCGGAAGAAAACCCTGGATGAGCGGTGGACCGTCGATGTATCGGACGCCCACCGAGAGGATGCCTATGGATCTGTTCTCGTATACGAGAGAAGCAGAGCATTGTCTGAGAGAACGTCGTTTCCTAGCCTCGATCGCAATGGCATCGACCGCAGTGGAGCTGATCTTGAATCGAGACCGACGACTGAGAAAGATTCCTGACCTCCAAGGGATATACGGCTGGGCAAATCTGAACAATCGAACTCTGCGGATCGCTCGCGAAAATGGTCTACCAACCGATGCTCTCATTTCGACAGGCCATGATCTCGATGGCGACCAACCGATCTCCTTTGTGGAGCTACGAAACAAGGTCGCGCATGGAGAGATTACACATTTTGTTAACACCCTCAGCGACTACGACCCAAATGCCGCTCAAGTGCCGGGCGAACAAGAGAGCAAGATGCGCCACTTTGTCAGTGAGTGGTTCAATACTGCACCAGACGTGCAAGAAGGCCACATTCGTCAGAATCGCTGGCCCGCGTCAAGCTGACTTCAGACACCTCCTTTGCTGTACGTTCAGGATGGCTCTATTCTTTCTCGCCTGGCATGTCTACTGTTCGACTTGACATTCTGGCTATCGCTGCTCAGTGTGACGAGGTTGAGCAAACCTGCCCTGGCAGGCGTACATACATCTAGGCGCTGATTGCCACTTCGCTTTCCTGCGACGGTTTGATGTTGTGGTTCAGGCGGAAGAAGTTTGTCGGGTCGTATTTGTCCTTCAAGGCCACCAAGCGGTCGTAGTTCGGTCCGTAGGCTGCGCGTGCGAACACGTCGCCCTCGTCGGCGACGTAGTTGCCATACGAGCCTGCGACCAGAAACGGCCGCATAGCTTCCCAACATTCGCGCGTCCACTGGACGTTCCTTTCCGATTCAGACGGGCTCACCCAGTTCGACCAAGCCATGAAGTTATACGAGTACTGCCGATGAGGAAAGGCAGTATCCGTGGGTGCGACGCGGGTAGCTGCTCCGTGCCAGTGTTCGATGAAAGGTGCAAACGTGTATGGGGAGGGACTCCTGCCCGCGTACTGTGCAAGGGCGTCTATGGTTTCGTCGCTGAACTCACGGATGAAGTTCGACTTCACATATGTGAGGCGCCCCGGCGGAAAGAAGGGGTCAAACATGCTTTGCAATTGTAGATAACTGATAGCGCCAAAGTTGTCGGCGAGGGGAGGACCAAATGCTCGCAGGGGCTTCACCACATTTTCGCCCTCCGAAAGCGACCCACAGTAGCACGCAGCGATGGCAAATACGGGAACGCCATCCGGAAGATTGAAAGAACCACCCTGAGTGACCAGTTCGTCCGGACTACCTGCCGCGAACTCCCGCCAAAAATGCATTACGTCCTTCGCTTTTGCAGCAGGGTAGAATACGGCGCCACCCAGCACCGGACCGACTTCGTGGAGGCGGTATTCCAGTGAGGTCACGATTCCGAAGTTGCCACTGCCGCCGCGTATGCCCCAGAAGAGGTCTGGATTTTCTGCAGTGTTGGTTGTCAGCAGACGGCCATCGGCAGTGACCATATCCGCACCGATAACGTTGTCGACGGCGAGTCCATACTTGGCGTGCAAGTGGCCCCAGCCGCCGCCAAGCGTCAGGCCCGCGATACCGGTGGCTGAAACCACGCCCAGCGTCGTGGCCAGGCCGAAGGCCTGCGTCTCGCGATCGAATTCTCCCAGCTTTAGACCGGTTTCAGCACGCACGGTTCGCTGGGTGGGGTCCACCCGCATGCCTTTCATGGTCGAGAGATCGACCATGAGACCGCCTTCACAGACCGACTTCCCGGCAACACTGTGACCCCCGCCGCGAACTGCAAGAAGAAGATCGTGTTCGCGTGCAAAACGGACGCACGCGATGACATCAGCCGCTCCGGCACAGCGTGCAATGAGGGCGGGCCGACGGTCGATCATGGCGTTAGGAACAGCTCGGACAGCGTCATAGCCCTGCTCGCCAGGGCACAAGGATTGGCCCCTAAGCGATTCCCTGAACTTCTGTACCACAGATTCCGGAATCAGGCTGACCTCCTAACACACTGCGGGCTTCGCGGGGTGGTCTTTCTACCGCGCGCCGCTCCAGGCGAGACATTGTGCAGCATAAGATGCGTCGCCAGGATTCGTTTGTCAAGCCCAAGCGGGCCGGATTTCGACGGTTGCCATACCTCAGAGCATGGCGGTATTCTCTCAACTCGCTCTACAAACCCACATGTCTGCGCCTTCGCTCGATGTTCTCGCTATCGCCGCTCACCGTGACGACGTAGAACAGACCTGCGGCGGGACGCTCCTGAAAATGGCGCAACGCGGCCATCGCACCGGGATACTTGATCTGACCCAGGGTGAGATGGGAACGCGTGGTACAGCTGATGAGCGAGCCCAGGAGGCAGCAGAGGCGGCGAAGATTCTGTGTGCTTCCTGGCGGCACGCCCTCGACATTCCCGACGGCCGGGTCGAGAATACCTGGGACAACCGGCTCAAGGTCGCCAGCGTGATTCGCGAACAGCGGCCGCGAGTGGTGATTCTTCCGTACTGGAAAGGGAGGCATCCGGATCACTACACGGCGTCAACCCTGGGATATGAAGCGTGCTTTCTGGCAGGATTGGCGAAGCTGGATGTGAATCAAGCGCTCAGCGTTCAGCACTCCTCTTTCAGCGAAGCCATTAAGAGCGGAACTGGCCCGCACCGGCCGTTCAAGATTTTGTACGCCACAATCTACTACGACGTCCGGCCAAGCTTTGTGGTGGATATCACTGATCAATTCGAAGCGCGCTTTCAGGCACTGATGGCCTACAAATCGCAGTTCAGCGATCAGGAGGCGGGCAAGGACCTCTTCCCTTTTAAAGCCGAAATTCGCGCGCGCATCGAATCCATGGCGCGCTTTTACGGCATGTTGGCAGGCGTCACTTACGCCGAACCATTCATGCAGAAGGAAGTGGGGCTGGTGGAAGATTTGACCCTGATTCCGGTGAAGTCGATTTAACACTCCTAGTCGAGCTCTGCTCGACTGGACTAGCGCTTCACCGCCACCGCCACGCCGTCGCGAATCGGCAGGATGGTTGTGAACAGCTCTGGCGAGCCGTATAGCAGGCGGTTGAATTCCAGAATGGCTTTGGTCGTCTTGTCAGGATTTTTCTCAGCGACTTTGCCGCTCCACAAGACATTGTCGGTAACAAACAAGCCGCCTTTGCGCAAGCGCGGCAGAACCAGCTTGAAAACCCGTGGATAGTCTTGTTTGTCGACGTCATTGAAAATGATGTCGAATTCCTGCTTTTCCTCAGAAAGAAGCTCCAGCGCGTCTCCGGTTTTGATGGCAATCTGTTTGCTGACACCGGCTCTCTCGAAATATTTGCGAGCCTGCTCGGCGTTCTTGCGATCGCCGTCAGTGTAGATTACGCGGCCACCCTCCCCAACGGCACGGGCCCACCAGATGGTGGAATAGCCGACGGCCGAGCCCATCTCGAAGACGGTCTTGGCTTTGATCATGAGCGCGAGTTGATAAAGTATGCGAGCGACGGCGGGGCCAACGATGGGGATTTTTCGCGTGGCTGCTTCGGCTTCAATTTCGGTGAGGACCTCGTCGCGCGGCGGAAGCATGGAATAGAGATAGTCTTCGACGGCGCTGACGGTGATTCCGCCCATACGCCAGTAGGCACTGTCGTTCTTCTTAGCCAAGTTTCGTCTCCTATTGCTACAAGGAAGCCAAGCTTTGCTAGGCCCGACAGCCGAGGGCGGCTGTCGCCCCGTGAATCTTACGAAATCGTCGCGCCTGGTTTCAGTTCGACTACTTCGATATTCGGAACCAGTTTCTGCAACTGGCTCGGCCTCCCCGTCAGTACAGGGAAGGTGCCGAAGTGCATGGGGATGACCGTTTTTGGCCTGAGCAGATTGCAGGCATAGGCGGCCTCGCGCGGCGACATGATGAAGTGGTCACCAATCGGAAGCATAGCAATCTCGGGAACGTAGAGGTCGCGGATGATCCGCATATCGCCAAAAACGTTGGTGTCGCCAGCGTGATAAATCTTCACACCGTTGGAGAATTCGACAACGTATCCGCAGGCCTCGCCACCATAGACGAGCTGGTCGCCATCCTGGATACCGCAGGAGTGGTCGGCGTGCACCATGGTGACTTTGATGTCGCCGATCGTCTGAGTCCCGCCCTTGTTCATCCCCGCCGCCTGCTTGACGCCCTTTTTCTCCAGCCAGCCACACAACTCAACGATGCCCACAACCTTCGGACTATGCTTCTTAGCGATTTCAACCGCATCACCAATATGGTCGCCATGTCCATGGGTGCAGAGCATGACATCGACTCGTTTGACGTCTTTCTCTTTTTCAGGGCACATGGGGTTGCCCATGACCCAGGGATCAATCAATACGATCTTTCCGTTCGGAGTTTCGATACGGAAGGTCGCGTGACCGAGCCAGGTGAGTTTGATGCCTTTGAGATCCATACTTTTCCCACTTATAAATGGCGAACTAGCATTCTAGTGAGGAGTACAGGCAGACGCAACGGCGTGGCTCCGATAAACCGTGGCGAGCGAGTTTCTAATGGGTCGAATCCCGCCCTCGAGAGTAATATAAGGCGCCATGACGGAACTGAAGGTTCTGATTTCGCGGCAGCAGATCGCCGACCGCGTGGCAGCAATGGGCGCTGATATCACTCGCGATTTTTCCGGTCAAGCGGTGATTCTGGTCGGCGTGCTGAAAGGCGCGGCAATTTTCCTGAGCGATCTGGCACGCCATGTGCGGCTTGACTCCACCTTCGACTTTATCGGCGTTTCGAGCTATGGAGTTCGGCCCAGCCCGGCCCAGGAGTTGAAGAGCGGATGGGACTCTACCGGAGAGGTTCAGGTGACCAAGGATGTCGACCAGTCGATGAAGGGCAAGAACGTGATCCTGGTGGAGGATATTTTGGACACCGGACTCACACTCACGTTTTTGAAGAAGCTCTTCCTGGCGCACCAGCCCAAGGCGTTCCGCATCGCCGCTCTGCTGGATAAGCCCTCCAGAAGAAAGCTGGCGATTAACGCCGACTACGTGGGATTCAGTATTCCAGACGAATTTGTAGTCGGTTACGGCTTGGACTATGCGGAACGCTACCGCAATCTGCCAGATATCTGCATAGTGCCGCGAGAGGGCTGAATGCACATCCAAAGCCTGGACCACTGTTTGCAGCTATATACTGCGCTGCTCATCGGGCTGATGTAGTGCTTCTCACCGTGCCTCTTGCTACAACTTCGGCTGCACTTCTGTGACGGGAAAGCTGCGGCGCGGCTGGTATCATTAAGGAACAGTGCAAATGGCTGTGACCCAATCCGATCTACGTGAACAAGTCGAGCCGCTTCTACTCGAAGTGGCAGATGCACTCAGCACCACACTCGATCTCGATACCTCGCTCCGGCGTGTGGCCGAGTTGGTACGCAAAGTCATCGACTACGAAATTTTCGCCATCCTGCTACTGAACGAGAAGACGCAGGAATTGCACGTTCGTTTCCAGATAGGCTACCCCGCTCATGTGGCCGAGCGTCTGCGGATTAAAGTGGGGGACGGCGTAACCGGTTTGTCAGCCCAGCAGCGAGAGGCGATTCTAGTCGGTGACGTCACCAAGGACCCACAGTACATCGCGGCGGTTCCCAATGTGCGCTCCGAGTTGGCTGTGCCGTTGATCGTGAAGAATCGGCTGATTGGTGTGATTGACATCGAAGCACAGCAAGCCGACTACTTTCACGAAGAGCATAAACGACTCCTGACATTGATTGCCTCGCGGATGGCAGTCGGAATTGAAAATGCTCGTTTGCATACTCGCACGTCCCGTCAGGCCCGCACGTTGATGCTGCTGAATGAGATTGCTCGCGAGCTGACCTCCATCCTGAACCTGGATGAACTGTTCAAGCGCATTGCCGAGCTTCTGAGCCGGCTCATTGATTACCAGATGTTCAGCATTCTGTTGCTGGATGCCGCCGGGGAAAAGCTCCAGCACCGCTTTTCGCTGCGCTTTCAGGAGAACATTCAACTCAAACACGATGTCCCACTGGGTCGTGGCGTTGTGGGGTACGCAGTGCAACACAAGCAGGCCGTGCTGGTTCCGGACGTGACCAAGGATTCGCGTTATATCCGGCTGAACCCGGAGACACGCTCGGAGCTGGCCGCGCCGCTGATATACAAAGACAAAGTGATTGGAGTGCTCGACCTGGAACACACGCGTCGCAGCTTCTTTACCGATGATCACAAGCGAACGGTGACTACGCTGGCGGCGCAGGTGGCGATTGCGATTGAAAACGCGCGGCTCTATGAGCACATTGAGCGTCAGGAAAAGCGTTTGGAACGCGATCTCGCGCTGGCGCGGGAGCTGCAATTTCGGCTTTTACCGCAATCGCTTCCAACCTGCGCGAACCTGGACGTGGCTGCGAAGTTCGCACCTGCCCGCGCGATCGGGGGCGATCTGTACGATTTCGTGAGCTATTCGCTGTCGCGTCTTGCCATTGTTGTGGGCGACGTCAGCGGCAAAGGCGCACCCGCGGCGATCTACGCGGCCCTAGTGAGCGGGATTCTGCGTTCGCACGCACCTGTCGAACCCGGTCCCGCGGAGATGCTCTCAGCCGTAAACTTCTCTCTGGGAGAGCGCAGGATTGACGGACAGTTTGTGTCATTGATCTATGCAGTTTGGGACGATGTTCATTGCACTCTGCAGGTGGCCAGTTCTGGACTGCCGCGTCCGCTGTACTGTCACGACGGAAAGATTGAAGTCATCGAAGCCACGGGTCTGCCGTGCGGACTTTTCGACGACGCCGATTACGACGAGTTCAGCTTTAAGGCCAAGCCGGGCGAGATGTTTGTGTTCTTCAGCGATGGCATTCTTGATGCACGCAACAAGGCTGGAGACATGTTCGGACGGCAACGGGTGGAGGAGATCGTCGCTCACTGCGCCGAAGTCTCAGCGGATTGTGTGGTTCAATCGCTGTTCAAAGCAGTTGCCGAACATGCTGCCGGGGTGGAGACTTTCGACGATCAAACTGTGGTCGCAATCAAAGTCAAGGGCGAACCTGGAAAAGGCAAGTGAGTCGCACCGCCAACCGGACCCAGGGACGCCCTCCTGCCTTTTCTTATCGAGAGCCTTCGAAAGGCTTGCTGCGTCGCCAATCCACGGAGTCGGTCCTTTGTTGTGAGCTGCTTTCGCTCGAGCTCCTGGCAAAGCGTTTCGGCACGCCGCTGTACGTCTATTCTGCTTCCACAATTCGCCAGCGCATGCGCGTTTTTGATTACGCCTTCCGGACGGTCCCACACACGGTCTGTTACTCGGTAAAAGCAAATTCGAACCTCAGCATTCTCCGATTTCTTGCGGGCATGGGCAGCGGCTTTGACGTGGTCTCGGGCGGTGAACTGGAGCGGGTTCTGCGCGTGGACCGGCAAGCGGCAACGAAGATTGTCTTCTCCGGAGTGGGTAAGACCGCCGATGAGATGCAAGCGGCGCTTAAGGCTGGCATCCTTCTTTTTAATGTGGAAAGCGAGTCAGAGTTGTCCAGGCTCGGGGAGTGCGCCAAACGCTCGAAACAAACGGCACGGGTGGCTCTACGGGTGAATCCAGACGTTCCCGCCAACACTCATCCCTACATTTCCACGGGTCTGCAGCAGCATAAATTTGGTATTCCCATCGGCGACGCGCGGGCCCTATACGCCCGTGGATCTCGTTCGAAGTACTTGAAGATTACTGGCGTGAGCGTGCACATTGGCTCGCAAATCACCGACGTGAAGCCTTTTGCCGCTGCGATGGCGCGAGTGGCCGAACTGGTGCGAGAGCTGCGAGCGGATGGGCATCAGATTCGCTACGTGGACGCCGGAGGCGGCCTCGGCATTGCTTATGAGGAGCCTGACTTGCCTGACTTCGCGGAATACGTCGCAACGTATGCGGAAGTCGTGCTACAGCCTTTGCAAGGGCTAAAAGTACATCTGCTGCTCGAACCTGGCCGCTTCATCGTGGGCCCCGCGGGGGCGCTGCTCACCCGAGTGCTTTACCGGAAAACGAACGGTGCGAAGAAATTCCTCGTCGTGGATGCGGCCATGAACGACCTTTTGCGGCCGTCGCTTTATCAGGCATACCATGAGATCGCTCCCGTACGCCAAGGGTCGAGAGTGGGCAATGAGATTGTTGATGTAGTGGGGCCGGTTTGCGAGACAGGTGATTTCTTTGCCCGTGACCGGGAATTGCCAGCGATCAACGAAGGCGACTTGCTGGCGCTTCTGGATGCGGGCGCCTATGGAATGGCGCTGGCGTCTAACTACAACACACGCCCACGCCCCGCTGAAGTTCTGGTTGAGGGTAAGTCGGTCAAGCTCATCCGCCGCCGTGAGACAGTAGAAGACCTGCTTCGCACCGAAATCCGGATCTGACCTCAGTATCTCGAGGGGCCAGCGAAAAGTCGTAGAGGGCCGCAAGGCCCTCCACGGTGGCAGGTGAACCTACAACTATTCGCGTTACAGCGAGCGCAGGAAGTTCAAGATATCCTGCTGCTGCGATGGACTCAGCCCATTGAAGTTGTGGATTACGCCGTATGCTTCCGAATTACAACCTCCTCCGCGGTCGCGGTCGTCGCCCTCTCGATTATGCGTGCCGAAGCCGCTTCTACAGTCGGCATGGGCCTCGATGGCCTGCAATAGGTCGGAAGTACGGCCATCGTGCAGGAAAAACAGGCGCTGGCCAAGACCCCATAGCGGAGCGGTGCGGAACTGGTCCCCACCCGCCGCCCCCTGGTTAATACCATCCGCCAGACCCGGACCCATATGGTGGAGAGCGAAGTCGGAGAATGGTTGGTAGGTCACACCGCCCATCCCGGTGAAGATAGAACTCGCCGTGGTGAGTGATGGTGAGTGGCAGAGGGCACAACCGACGCTATTGAACAGGTTCGAACCGTTCTGCGTGGACGCGGTGGGTGTAGCCGGCGTCGGCGGCGCGGACAGGCGCATGAAAGCGGCAAAGTTCACAACGTCAGAGGACATTTCCGATGCGGTACCGAGGGTAGTACCAAAGTTGGAGCTGCTGTTGTTGCCATTCACCATAAAGGTGGAGTCTTCCGGGGTTTGGTTGAAAACGCAACCGGGGACTGCAGACCTCTCGTTGGCAAACAGCTCGTTGGCTACACCTTGTTCCACGTTATAAGCCTCGCCGGCAAAGACCAACAGCGACTTGTTCTGCGCCTTCCAGCCGAAACGCGTAATCGTGCCATCGTTGCCGCTGGTGTTGAAAGTGCCGCCGATACCGAGCTGGGATCGAGCCGCTTGCGTGGCAGCCAAGTTCGCCCGCAAAGTGGCGTCGGGTGTGTTCTCCACCAGTCCCAAACCGAACAGGGGAGTCGGGATACGGAAAATTACGTTGTTGAACGCAAGTTGTTGCGCGAAGTTTGGCTGCGCAAGAGTGCAGCCTGGAGCATCGGAGCGGCCCGCGATCGTATACAAATCGTGAACGCCGCCATCGGGCGAACCGTCGGGATTTCGAACAAAGCGCGCTTCGCGCACTGGACCATTGGTGGTGATAAAAGGCGGCACCTGGTTAGTTGCTCCATGCAACGTGGCGAGCGCCACCTGCGGATTTGGAACGGGATTCTGCGGGCTGGTCAGGCCCGGGCTACTGCCGCCGATGGCCGGCTGCGCATGACACATCGTGCACGCGTTTCCGTTGAACGTCGGCCCCAATCCCGATCCACTCTCGATGGTTCCGGAGACCGAATCCACTTCTTGAAGGCGCAGGAACGCCTGATTAAAGAAAGCCTGCTCGTTAGCGTTCAATGTTGGGTAAAAGCTTCCGGGACCGCCGGCTCCGGCGGGACCGGTACGTGGTCCGGGATCTTTTTGAGCGCGAAGCGTTCCCACGCTCAAGACTGCGGATAGAGCAAGACACACAACTGCCGTAAGCAAACCCGAACGCTTCATTTGCATCCTCCAAGCACGGAGCAAAACACACTCCGGCGGCTGCACAGAGTTGGATTTACTGGGAGGAGCGGCGCAGCTTTCGTCCCAAATTTTCGGCCCGGTCCGACCGGGAAGAGACTGGTGAAAGGCTCTGGCGCGAGCGTCACCGTCCCAAGGCGTGGCGAAAAGCCCAAGTCGGATTGACTAACTTTTCTGCAGCACCGCGAAAACTGTCGAGACTGTAGTTCCAAATGAGGAAGGCGTCAAGATGACCGGAAGTACATTCCTGCCTGTGCAAAAGCCCGTCTGTCACGGCATTTGGGGCGATGACATTCCAGGAGATTGGACGCTAGTCGCAATCACAAAGAATTCAGCGTCCAGATTCGGCCGGCGCATCCCAGATGATCTTGCCTCCAACGATGGTCTTCAGGACTTTGACGTCGCGGATTTTGGTGGGATCGATGGAGAAAATATCATCATTCAGCAGAACCAAGTCGGCGAGTTTGCCGGGGGTAATTGAGCCCTTTTCTTTTTCCTGAAATTCCGCGAGGGCGGATCCCATTGTGTAAGCCTCGACGGCTTCTGGCACGGTGAGTTTTTGTTCAGGAAACCAGCCATTGGGATTTTTGCCGTCAAGAGTGGCGCGCGTGACCACGGCGTAAATGGTAAGCATGGGATTGAGCGGCGCAACATCCCAATCAGTACCGAAAGCCAGGCGCACGCCGTGATTCAGGAAGGTGCGAAAAGCATAGGTACGACCTGCGCGGTCGTGGCCGATGCGCCCTTCAGCCCAGCGTCCGTCGTCGATTGCATGGTAAGGCTGCACCGACGCGATGACATGCAACTGCGCGAAGCGATCAAAATCTTTGGCCGCCATGTGCTGCGCATGTTCAATGCGCAAGCGGCGGTCGGTATCGCCATGGGCTTTGGTGACTTCGGCATAAATATCGAGAATCATGGAGATGCCCTGATCGCCAATCGCATGGGTGCAGATTTGCAATCCTGCGGCATCTGCCTTCATCATGCGGTCACGCATGAGTGAAACCGGTTGCATTTGGTCGGACAGCAAACCATGGTTGCCCGACTGGTCGATGAAAGGGTCGAAGAAGTACGCCGTGCCCGAGCCGAGTGAGCCATCCGCATAGGCTTTGACTGCGCCAATTCGCAAATAAGGGCCACCGAAAGCGTGGCGGATCCCGATCTTGGTCTGATCATCCACGTTCATGATGTACGGTGCGGCATAAATACGCGTGGTCAGCTCGCCACGCTGCAGCAGCTCCGAGTACACGGCGATGTCTTCGTAGTCCGGATTCATGTTCTGTACGCTGGTGACCCCGAGCAAAGCTGCGTGGGCCAGCGCGCGTTTCACCGCTTTCAGCCGCTGTTCGTGGGAGAGCGGCGGAATCACTTTGTCGAGGTAATCCATGGCCGCATCTTTGAGAGCGCCGGTTGGATTGCCTTGTGCGTCGCGCACGATCATGCCGCCTGGAGGGTCCGGAGTTTTAGCCGTAATGCCCGCCAGTCGCAGAGCGAGTGAGTTCGCGAGACCCATGTGGCCGTCGTAGCGGGAAACGAACACGGGCGTATCTCTGGAGACCGGGTCGATCAACTCTTTGGTCGGCAGCTTCGCAGGAC
The DNA here is from genome assembly GCA_963696025.1 of uncultured Acidobacteriota bacterium. Taxonomy (GTDB): domain Bacteria; phylum Acidobacteriota; class Terriglobia; order Terriglobales; family Acidobacteriaceae; genus JABCYV01. Next base: position 15,795 of record CAVOII010000004.1, on the reverse strand, counting down.
TCCATTTCGTCTCGTCCCAATCACCGCCCAGGATCCACTCTCCTTTCGGAGTCTTCCTAGCTCGCTCGCCGATGCGCCTCGCGAATTCCTCGCCGCTGGTAGCGTCGTTCAACTGGACCGCGTCAAGTTGCGAGCCGCCGCTGACGAAATGCACGTGCGCATCGTTGAAGCCAGGCAGCAGCAGTTTCCCAGCCGCGTCGATTACTTGTGTACTGGCGCCGCGCCAGCTTTCGATGTCAGCATTTGATCCAACCGCAACAATTCGATCACTGAGAACGGCCACAGCCTGGGCCGTCGGATGTGCTTTATCCACAGTCCAGACTTTGCCGTTGATGATGACAAGATCAGCGGCTGGCTTGGACTGGGCGAAAGCCCCAATAGCCAGAACACATACGAGAAACAAGGTTCCCGATTTCATTATCTCCCTTAGTGAGTTCAACCATCGGTTCGTCAGAAGTTGCGACCTTTGGTCGCGTTATCTCGTTCCCCTTGGACCCCGGACTTACGTCCGGGGCTAATATAAGCCGCTCCTCACCGGATCTTGTTTTGTAGAGCGGCATCTTATTTGCTTTCCCGAGGTGCCTCGCAAACAGAGTCTGAGATTCTCTTAATCTGAATCCTTTCGTATCTTTGCGGCGCCACCCGCGACCGTCACCTCAAGCCCCAACCCAAACCGCACTCAGCGCCAAAGCCCTCCCTATCGCTGTCCCCATTTCAGCTTGGTGCGCAGAACATCAAAAAATGTCCCTTGGACGTGCAGCAGCTTGACCTGGTATTCAGATTTGCGGCAACGCAGGCGATCTCCATCAAACATGGGCATACCGATCTGGCCATCAACACTTAGATAGGCCTCGTCGTCGCCAGTCTTGACCACGATTTCGATCTCGGCCGTGTCGCCCACCACCAACGGACGATGGGTCAGAGAATGTGCGGACACGGGCGTGATAACAAAGGCCTCCACGGAAGGCATGAGGATCGGCCCGCCTGCGGCCAGCGAGTAAGCGGTTGAACCAGTAGGAGAGGACACGATGAGACTGTCCGCCTGATATCTGGAAACGAAGAGGTGGTCGACGTAGACGTCGCAATGGTTCAAGCGGGCGATGGTGGCTTTTCCAACGACCACATCATTGAGCGCATCATACTGGGCCACGGCCGTGTCCTGGCGCAACACATCGCAGTGCACCATGGAACGTGTTTCGAGGTTACAACAACTATCTTCGATGCTCTGCAGAGTTGTATACAGATTCTCCAGCGGCACTTCGGTGAGGAAGCCGAGCGCACCCAGGTTCACCCCTAAAACTGGAATGCCGGCTTTGGCTACGGCGCGGGCGGCGGAAAGCAGAGTGCCGTCGCCACCGAGCACAACTACGAACTTCAAAGGACGAGAAGCCATGTCCTCGCGCGCCAGGACTTCCACACCAGCAGCGTGACCCGCGGTCTCAGGATCCACTACAACCTGGTAGTCGTGCTGGCGAAACCAGGCGAGCAGATCGGGGACAATGCCCGCGAGCTCCGGTTTGTTTGGTTTGGAGATGATTCCCGCGGATTTGCTGATCGAATGAACTTTCGTAAAAGACATGGTGAAAATCGAATTGTACAGAAAATCCCAAGAGAAGCTTTAACCAGGCAAATCTGGAGTTATGGCTCAATCTGAATTCTCAGCCGTTGTTTCTCATGCGTCATCCCGTAGCCCGGCGCAGTTCAGCCGGACGAGGGATCTCGCGAGTAACCACGCGCTGTGCCGCTGCGCGCGAGATCCTTCGCTCTGCCTGAAAAACGGCTGCGCTCAGGATGACCCATCGAAATCGAAATCGGTGGAAATTCCAAATCAAGCCACTGCCAGATCTGCAGATGCGGAGACTTCGAATCAACCTCCCGACAGCGCGAGGTGTAGGACCGTGCTCTCGACTTTGGGCCAAGCGGTGGAGCGGGGATCGATCAGGTCGTAATGGCCGGCGGTCGAGATTTCCAAGTAGTGAACATCTTCACCGCGTGGCTTTTTCTCCTCAGCGTAGTTGCGGCTGAAGGGTGGAGGGACGATATCGTCGGCGGCGCCATGGATCAGCCATTGAGTAGCTTGAGCGATCTTGAGTTCCATGGGATCGGCTTCGCGGTAGTGTTCTGGAACTTCTTTCGGCGTCCCGCCGAGAAAGTCAACGACGGCGTTATTGCTGAGGTGGAGTTCCCAGGCTTGCTGCAGGTCGACAACTCCAGACAACGAAATGACACGCTTGAGAGAAGGCTCGTGGCCGGCAAGGCAAAGAGCGAGCTGGCCGCCAGCAGAGTGACCCATTACGAGGGTTCGGGCGGTGTCCAGTCCATATTTCTGCGCCAGCTGAGAGATGAAACGATAAGCAGTGCGGATGTCTTCAAAGGTGGCGGGCCATCCTCCTCCCTTGTTGCCGACACGGCGGTATTCCACATTCCAGGTGGCGAGGTCTTTGGCGGTGAGGGCAGCGCAAAGATGTCCGCTGTGCGCCAGGTCGTACTTGGCGCGCCAAAAGCCGCCATGTATGTTCATGACCATCGGAAACGGACCCTTAATTTTGGGGAGACGCAGCTCTCCGAACTGGTTGGGGTCGGTGCCGTAGGGGAGGCGGGCATCAGCCGGGGGCGGAGGAAGAGTGAGAATGTCGTCGGAAGTCATGATTGCCAGTCTTTAAATATTGCTAAGGTTATGCCGTGGCGATGCACGCGAGCTCCCTCACTCCCCCGAAAAACGGCTACGCTCGGGATGACGCCCACTAAACCTTGTAGATGGCAGCAGCCAAACTACCGTTACTGCTCATTCAGTTCTCGCTTGTCAGTTCCCCGTTCTCAGTTAACTCCACCACCAAGCCATCTCCCCAGCCATACTTCTTGCGCGAAAGCTCCTGGATTGCGCGGTGCAATTCGGGCTCGGCTTCGGAGGACAGGATCCGGGCACGAGCTCTAAAACTGCGTCCGGCCCCTCGCAGCTGCACCTCGGGATGGGCACGCAGATTCTGTACCCAGTGCGAGGTTGGATATTCAGCAATCACGTAGAAACGACCGTCGCGGTGGGTGAACCAAATCTCAATTTCACGCAGCTGAGCAGTCTTGCGGCCCATGGTGGCGAGATACAAGTATTGCTCACCATCGAGATCACTGTCCCTTAAGTTTGAGCTTGGATTTGTTTTCTTCAAGGAATTCGCGAAGTTTTTCGGACGCATCCAACAGGCGGATCCATTGTTCGTAATAGAGAGTAACGGGGAAGCGTCCCAAGCCGTAGACGCTCACTCCGCCTTTTTCGCTGACGCGGAATTCCAGGCTTCCGCTACGCCGCGGGCCCTGCTTTTCGAGCTCCGCGAGCTTGGCTTTGAGTTCTTCATAAGTCGGTTCAGGCATAGGGATGACCTCAAACGATACGTGAAGTGTCCATGATAAGTCTTCCCTGCGGCTTCTCCAAATCGAGGCGTTGCCACCCATTTCATCTCGATGGTATGCTCCTGGTGACTCGTGAGCGGGAGTAGTTCAGCGGTAGAACGCCAGCTTCCCAAGTCTCCCTCGTTCAATACAATCCACAACTTGAATAGGCTATCGGGGACTGCCAAATACCTGATAGTACGTGGTAGCCAAAACCAGAACGGGTGCGGTAACGGGTGCTGGCCGGCGACAAAGCAGAGGGGCGCTCTGGCTCTAGGTGGAACATATGCGGTCGTTCGTGGGCCCGGTGTGGGATACCAGAGATTAGGTCGCAGGTTGGCGCGGGTGGCAATCCGATGAAGAATGCGAACAGAACGGGGAGTGCTGCTCGTGGGAAGGTGTGACTCTTCAATTGACGGCAACGCCGAATCTGTTAACTCGTGGAGGATTCGTGTACGGCACTACGTTCAGAGAACGTGAGTGCCCACCTGACTCTTTCCCTTGGGAGCGCTCAAAACAGAGTTGGCTTCCACGGGCCTCCTCGAAGCTGAGTCCTTAATCTCCCGAAATTCCCAATCAGTAATAGCACGAAAATGGGCGCAACAACACCAAAGCCACGGAACCGGAAGAATGGCGTTCTGGCAACTGCCAGCGTTGGAGGGGGTGGAAAACCCCAGATCCGGCTCTTAGAGCCCGCCTACGGCAAAGCCAAGGGGCGCCACGGCGAAATTTATGGAGGGTCCAGAACCCCAGATTCGGGATTCGGGCTGGGAGACCGCACGACCGAAGTGTATGTTGGAATTGAAGGAGGTCACATGGGCAACGAAACCATGAAATCCCCGGATTCCCCGCCGGACGAGCGGATGTTGAATACGGTCGGAAGCAGGGGCTTCAAGTGGTATTCAAACTGGCAGCAGGAGTTGCTCTGCTGCACGCGGTGTGGATGGGTCGGTAAGGTGAGCCTTGATGATCTGGAAGATCCCACTGCTAGCGGTGCCAGTATCGAGTGCCCGCGATGTCACAAGCGAATTGGCGAGGTGCTGTTTCCCAACCTTCGGGACACGGAGGAAGCGGCTGCGCAGGGCAACGAAGAAGCGATTCGAGAGCTACCGAAATTTCGGGAGCAAATAGCGCACGCGCAGGCCCGGATCGATAGGTTTAAGCAGGAGAAAATCGAAAGCGTCAACCAGTTACCGGAACTCGATGGCGAGGTGCTTGAGTTCACGTGGGACATCGCGGACGCAGCGGCGGAAAAGTACCAAGTCATCAGGCTGGGAGATGCTGAAATTTGGCGGGAACTGGCTTTTTACGACAATATTCTACGGTACCACCAAGTGAAAGAGCTACTCAGGAAGAAGTACGGAAGTAGATTCAAAATGCTGAAGCCCACGGAGGCTAGCCAAGAATGGTTGTGTGGGGACAATGCAGGTAAATTGTTCCGATTGGACTATACCTAGCTGGCCATTTCTCAGAATGCCGGATAGCCCTTGTGCTTCGTTTGTCGGGCCCATGCCGCCGACGCCCCCAAAAAAATCCCCCCCGGCCCGGAAGTCTCGCTGATCTAGCCAGATGATACCCACGCCCGGGCTGCCGATCCCCAGTTCGCCTGACTGCTTTGCCGGAGCCAGCAGGATTCCGCCGAAGGCGTAATACTTCTGTGATCTTCGTGTTGCGAGCCTGTACAGAGTACTGTGACAGCACCGAACACTGTGAGTCCAGAGCCCTCGAATTATGAATCTTCTGACTTGGATTACCTCACACTGGAAAACAGGTGCGGCTGTCGCCGGTGCTGTAGGAATTGCTGCCATGTGCAGACGGTGCCTTGAGACAGATAAGGCACGCGCCGATCGTGCCCAACGAATGCAGGAAAAAGAGGTTCGAGCTCTCGCTGACAGAATCTCAAGCTATGGGCGCAGAGTCCATCGCCGTTACCCGACCGGGGACGTAGTGGTTGGCGAGAACGATTTGGCAGCACAGCTTCGAAAGCGTCCGGACATTGTCGGGACGGCATTGAACCTCCTGCTTGGAGAACAGAAAGTCCAGAAGGCTCCGCTCAGTGGGTATTGGAAACTGAACGTTTAAGGACCCCGTAGCGGGACTAAACCAATAATCTATGGTCCACCGTAGGAATCGCGCTCATGTTTGATTATGGGCAATGGGTGGAATCTGCCGATGTCCTCTCAGTCTGCAACTCAGCTTCGCAACATCGTTACAGGGGAGATTCCGTGGTAACTTGTGGAAAAATCGCCATCTCACTCATTAACCCGGACTGAGCCAAGTCTCAATAAGTGGTATCGCCTGTTTCACAGTTTGCGGTTCTTGCCAGCCGCTGCGACGCTGAGTATAATCGGCGGCCTCCAAAGGAGAAGCTATGAAGAACGTGATTGCTATTGCATTTCTCTGTTTGTTTTCGCTGTCTCTCGCCGCAGGTCAAGAGGCGTCCAAGACGAGTAGTGTCGAGGATCAGATCAAGAAACAGGAGCAAAACTGGGCACAGGCGACCGTAACGGAAGGCGCAGCCGCGGTGGATCAATATGAAGCCGATGACATCATCGACACCGACCCTAGCGGTCGCGTTACCGACAAGACCCAAGACAAGACGGACTTGAGCTCGGGCGATCTGAAATTCCAGTCCATCGAATTGAGCGAACTGAACGTCCATGTTTACGGCGACACCGCTGTGGCCGCCGGAACCAGCACGGTGAAGGGCACGTATAAGGGGCAGGATATAAGCGGCAAGTATCGCTTCACTGACGTATGGGTCAAGCGAAATGGCAAGTGGCACGCCGTGGCGTCGCAGTCTACCAAGCTACAGCAGTAAGCATTAAACGATAGTCCCGCACGTAAGAGAGTTTGGGTGGTGAAAAATCGCGATTGCGCTCATTGAGGGGTTCGGAGTGCTATCGCCTTCTATGAGAAGGTCATAAAAGTCAAGGCCGACGTGGCGGCCTTCCTTATTAATTGCTTTCCATCTGGATAACCCCTCCGGTGGTGACTTGGGGAGCTGTCAAGGGCGTCCCGCAGGGGACGTTCGTCTGGACCCTTAACAGCTCTGCACGTCGGTTCATCCTTAGTGGATTCGGTGTTCAGTTCGTATTGGCCGCTTCCGAACTGCTTTCCTCGAATCATTTCCGTTCGTTCGCAGAAGTAAGTTGATCGGGCGCTTCGCACCTTTGCGTTTCTCAAAGTCTTGCCTGCAACCACCACTCCTACCCGGCTTCTATCCGCACTCTCAAGGGGCCACATGGGGGCCCGGTGCACTCGGTTAACGTTGGCCGGAAACGTTAGTTGCTCTATCCGAATGGTTAATGCGAGAACTTCCCGGTTATTGGCTGACCACGAGAAGGCGAATCTCTGCGCTGGTGATTGCATCTAATATGCGAATTAGAGACCTATATTATGAGAGGACCGTCCCCCGATGACCGAGACAGCGCAACAAAAAGCCAAGGAAATTCAGAAACCGCAGACATTCACAGCAAAGGCATTCGCAGCGCAAAGCCCGACTTCCGGAATGGCGCCGTTCACATTGCAACGGCGAGAGCCGCGTCCGCAGGACGTCCAGATCGAAATTCTGTACTGCGGCGTCTGCCATTCTGATCTGCATCAGGTGAAGAACGAGTGGGTGGACTTTCTGCCGACGGCCTACCCATGCGTTCCCGGCCACGAAATAGTTGGCCGCGTGGTCAAAGCCGGAAGCGCCGTGAAGAAATTCAAAGAAGGCGATATCGCGGCCGTGGGCTGCATGGTCGATTCCTGCCGCGTTTGCGAGAATTGCCGGGCGGGTGAAGAGCAGTATTGCGTTAAAATTCCCACATTCACTTACAACTTGCCGGACGTGATTCTTGGCGGAGTTACGTACGGCGGCTATTCGGACAGCATTGTGGTGGATGAAGCGTTCGTGCTGCGCGTGTCGGGTACCTCAGACCTTGCCGGCACAGCGCCGCTTCTCTGCGCCGGAATCACTACGTACTCGCCTATGCGTCACTGGAAGGTGAGCAAGGGTCAGAAGGTCGGCATCGTAGGGCTTGGTGGACTAGGGCACATGGGCGTGAAATTCGCCAAAGCGCTTGGCGCGAACGTGGTGCTCTTCACGACTTCCACGAACAAGGCAGACGACGCGCGGCGTCTGGGCGCCGACGAAGTAGTGGTCTCGAAAGACACAACGCAAATGCAGAAGCATGCAGGAAGCTTCCATTTCATTCTGGACACGGCATCCGCGCGACACGACATCAACTCCTATCTCCCTCTTCTAAAGCTCGATGGCACACTCACATTGGTTGGCGCTCCTCCGGAACCGCTGCCCATAGCGGCTTTCAATCTGTTGTTTGGACGCCACAGCCTTGCCGGCTCTGGAATCGGCGGCATCCGCGAAACGCAAGAGATGCTCGATTTCTGTGCGGACAAGGGAATCACAGCGGACGTCGAGAAGATCCGGATTCAGCAGATCAACGACGCTTACGAGCGGCTAGCCAAGGGTGACGTGAAATATCGCTTCGTGATCGATATGGCTTCGCTGAAGTAGTTCGCAGGAGCAAGAACTGCGGCGACAGTGCCGGGGCATTGAGCGCCGGACTATGCCAGTGCAGGCCCGATTGAGAGCCCTGAAATCATCATTCGTGTTCAGACACTGGAGAAAGCGTTGTAAATCACCATTTTGAGGGGTCAATGAGTGTAATGGCGATGTTACAACAGCAACTCGCACTAGGGCCCGGAGTTGTTAGCAGCCGGTGGCACGAGATCCGCGCCGCCGGCCGAAAGCGTTAGTGGTTGCCGACAGGCTTCTGAAGCCAAGGGGTCCAAAGAATCCTGGCGGCACTGATGGTCGTGCATCCGTGCTGCCCCGGACCGGCAGGACATCCCCAATAGTTCTCGATCGCATCGACGGTGCCGGTGCACACCTTGGAACCGTCGAGCGCACAAACATCCCCGATGCCGATGCCGCTCCCCAGCAGAGAGTTCAGATGGATGTCGACCTCAGCAGGCGTATTGACCGCTATATCGATATCCTCATCGCTGATCACGTTCTGGGAAATGACGGTGCCACGAACCGGCGAACCGCCATCGCCGCTGTTGATGTTGATTCCCACACGGCCCGGGGTGGCGGTGTCGAAGGTGTCGGCAAGATTTCCGGCAATGATGTTGCCGATGATCTTGTTGCCACTCATGTCATCTGCCGGGAGCCCAAACGCAGGTCCCACATGCGTGTGCAGAGCGACGCCTCCCAGCCCGTTATGCGTGAGCGTGTTCCCGATGATCGCGTTGTCTGACACGCGGCCGCGGCCCATGCCATCGGAAAACATGCCCGCGCCTGCGCCTCCAATTTTTACGCCGTTGCCGGTAGAGAGGTTCTCCGCCACCGTATTGTGGTCCACCCCATGGTGCGGAGCGAAAGGTGGCGACGTCTTGCCTGACGGCGGATGCGAAGCAAGCACGATGCCGCACTCCAACGGGTTGTTCTTGATCGTATTGTGGATGAGTAGGTTGTCATGGCTTTCGGCGGTCTCGTCACTGATCAGGACGCCATCGGCATTGCCGGTGATGAGGTTTCCAGAAACGATTGAGTTGGCTGTCCCGACCAGGTGAAGGGCGCCGCCGCAGTCCCCTGTTTCATCATCCTCATAAACGCCATCACCAGGCTGGCCAGGGCAACCGGTAGGCGCCCCGGTGAAACTCAAGCCTGGTGACGCATCGTTGTTGATGATGTTGTTGTTTTGGATTGTGATATCCGAAGCGCTCACGACCAAAATGCCTTCAAACAAGGCGTTCTCTACCGTGAGTCCTGTAATGGTCACTTGTTTTAGGCCGGGGTGGTCGAAACCATCCACGAAAATGCCGTGTGCGAGACCGGTGGCATCAATAATCGCGGCGTGGGCACCCGCACCGATGATCGCGAGTGGAATGCCAATGTCCACTTCTTCTTTGTAGGTGCCGGCTTCAACCTCGATGACATCGTTGGCTGAGGCATGATTGACGGCGGTTTGGATGCTCGAGAAGCAGTTATGGGAAGCGGCCGGATTCACGCAGAGGGTCCCGGCCACGGCAGTCTGGCAGATGGCGGCGAACATAGCCGCGCAACAGACGATTAGCGTTCGGCTCAATCGAGTTGTTTGCATGGATGCTTCTCCTTAAGTACTGAATGATTCCGAAGTTGCCTGTGAGCCGAGAAACGGACAGAACGTCGTTCCCAAGTGTGAGACGAGGGCGTCGAAAGTCTGGCCGGAACGCCGTGAAGTGCGCACGCGGGGCCCTCGCAATTTGCGAGCCGTAAGCTGCGTACAAAAGCCGGGCGCTTCCGCATGGACAACCTTGGGAGAGAGAATCGGACGGGCCCAGAGGTAAAATTCCCAAGGAATCTAGCACTTCCAGGTTTCCAGATCAAGCGTGCCGGTAGCCTAGTCCAGGATCGACGCCCCGCGCTCTTGGGCCCGCCCACGCCCGATCCTGACAACCTCTCTACCAGTGGATGTCGGTATCTCATGACGCTGGAGCGCGGACTGGGATGCTGGCGCTAATCGTGGCTGTTGCAACCAGGCGTTTACACCAACTGAGAATTACCTAGTGAAATGGCAGAGCCCTGCAGATCCCCAGCTCCAGCCCTCACCTCAACAATTCCTGGCAAGCTGCGATGAATTGCATACCGCGCCCATGATCTTCAGGACTACAGCGTCAGGATCGGCATCCTGGTCGTTGGTGAGCACCACCACGGCAAAACCGCTGTCGAGGAAGACTGCAGTTTCCCCCGTAAATCCACCAATCTGGCCATTATGCCAGATAATCTGCCGGTTGTTGAACGTCGAGAGAGCCAGCCCGAACCCATACGAGCCGCCCTCTGGGGTCCCGAACCCGTTCGAAGTCGTCATGGCTCTGAAAGAGTCGGGCGAGACGACTTTCCCATTCATCAGAGCGTTGTCCCAAGCAACCAGATCCTCCACGTTCGAACTCAACGCTCCGGCTGCAAATGCGGCCGAACGGTCCCAAAGAATTGCAGGCACCAAGCCTGATCCGTTGTCGGTGTAGCCGGTGGCCGACTGACCGGCGGGAGGAAGTGAGTAATAGGTGTTCACCAACCCCAACGGATGGAGGATGTACTGGTCGAGGTCAGCCGCGTAGGACTGCCCGGTCAGCTTTTCGATGATTGTGCCCAGCGCAAAAAAATTGCTATTGGAATACGAGTACTGTGTACCCGGCTGAAATTGCAGGGGCCCCTGGCTGACGGCTGTCAGCACTGTTGCTTCCGTGACGCCATGTTTTACCCAGTCTCCAAGTTGCGGAAAATTGGTGAAATCCGCCAGCCCTGACGTGTGGGTCAGCATCATGTGAAGGGTGATGGCGGACGGAAAGTTATACTCCGGCAAATAAGTTGCTATCGAGTCGTCTATGTGCAATCGCCCCTGCTCCTGCAACTTCATGATTAAGGCTGCCGTGAACTGCTTGGTGATGGAGCCAATTTCAAAGACAACGCTCGGCTGCGTCGCTTGGCGCGTGGTCAGATCGGAAACACCGTATCCTTGGACGTACAGAATCGTGCCATTTTTGGCGAGAGCGACCGCCATGCCAGGCACACCTTGTTGCTGCATGGCCGACTGCACCACCCCATCCACGGTGCTGCCCAACGAAGCTTGGGCCAGCGGCGGAGAAGAAGCGCTGGAGCCGCCACATCCCGTGAAGGCAAGCGCAATCGCGGCGGAAAACAGAAAGAAGGAAGGCCGCGATCGAGGAGCGCGTATCATGCCCAAACTCCCTGCCGTCCACAAGTTTAGACCCTACTTCAGGGAGGAGAAGGCAAAATTTCCAGCCCTTCACCCCCCGCATCTTTCGCCCAAGGTTTTCTTCAACGAGTCCCTATCGATCACGAAGCGAGAAATGCCCCTTATTCCCAGATCACGGCTACTCGCGACGTACCCGTTGCAAACAGGCGTTTATACCACCAATCCGGTTCAATGAGTGTAATAGAGATATTACGCCAATAACCTACTCAGGCGTTTTGGTCCGATGTCATAATGCGTCCATGATTCAACGACTTAGCGCAGCGGGTCTTTTGCTGTTAATCCTTTTGGGCGCTGCCGTTTTTTCCTCGTCCCAAACGAACGCAGAGTGGGTGAACGACTACTACGGCCATGCACTCGATAATGTGATGCCGCTTGAGAAAAAAACCGGGACTTTCGTGGCGTACCGTGCCCACCGCGATTACTATACCGAGGTTCCTGAGTATTGGTTCATGATTGGGTATGAACGATACGGTTCAGACGCTTCGTTTGCCCACGTACGAGCTGCCGACGGGGTATCCATTTACGACCAACTGGCGCGTTTGAAGCGGAGTGATACGCAAGCAGAAGCCACTTCTCTCGCGGACAAGATAAAACTCAAATCTTGGGATTTTGACGAACACAATTGTCCTGCTATCAGGAAGCAGGTCGAAGATTTTGAAGCGCTTCAGTTCAACCCTCCGACGCTGGAAGCAAAGGCAATCGTGCTCCATCCTATGAATCATGAGTTTCACGTCCAAGCACCCAACACCGATATGCACGTTGTGATTTGGGATGATGACCACTCGATGGTCAAGTGGGCAATTGCGACGCGCAAGGCGCTCGAAAAGTGCGTTAGTCCTAAGTGACTGACGAAACCAGGCGATTACACTCAAAATGCCGATTGGTAGAGGCCGACGTGGTTTCCACTAGGGCCTGAGGGCCCGAGCACTACTTCTGAGCTATTTCGCGAAATATTTCTCGAAGAGCTGTTTCGACCGTTCTGCACCTTCCTCCGTCAGCAACACAGACTTTGCTTTCGTTGCTGGATCGGAAATATAGCCGCTTTGATGCAGACGATCGAGAACATCCCAACTATGGCTCTTCCATGCCCTTAGCCCTGACCTGTCCTTAAATGTGGTGAGACGCAGCAGCGCCAGCGCCATCTCATCGACCCTGATTACAGCAGTTGAGAATTACTCAGCCAGACCAACTGGACGATGGTCAGTGGGGGGTGACGTACGCCCTATTGCAGCCTCGTGTACTCCGCCTTGGCTTCCTTCAGGATGGGGATGTCGGGGTCGGCGTCTTTCCAGAGGCCGAAGAAATCCTGGTAGGCGGTTTTCGCTTTGCCGGTGTCGCCGGAGAGGGCGTAGGCGCGGGCGAGACCGAGATGTGCAAGAGCGCCCAGAGGGAAGTTCAGCACGACGCCGGGATGGCCGATGAACTTTTCGAACTCCGCGGCCGCTTCTTTTCCTTGGTCTGCCAACAGATAGGCGTAACCGCGAAGATATACGGGGTACATGGTAGCGAGCTCAGTCGGGCTTGATACCGCCAGCTCATAGCGAGCGGCCCCTTGGAGAAGCTCAAGGGCCTTTTTCGCATTGCTGCGGCTGAGGGCGATAGCTGCACGAATGGTGGCCAGCCAATAGCTCTGGACCAGGGTGTCCTGGGGGAATGTCTTGTCGAGTTCGGCGGCCAGTTTCTCCGCCCCAGCGGTGTCACCTGCCCGTGCCAGCCCTAACGCCGCCACAGCCTCAACCTTCCAGTTCCCGCTCAGCTTGAAGGCTGCTTCGGTGTCGGTGCGCGCCTGTTTCCGGTTGCCAAACTCCGATTCTCGCAACGCCGCAAACGCCTGCCATGCAGCGACCGTTTCCTTCCCAAAAGAGCGCTGTGCCGACTCCTCCGCGCGACGAGACAAGGCGCGGGCACTTGCTATTCTGCCGCGGTACGCTTCCGTGTCAGACTGCGCGTACAGTAGGAGATCCTCCTCTTCAGGCGCGTTCGCATTCCAATTGATCTGCTCTTCCATTCCACCGTTATCGTGTCGGAGAAATGCAATCCAGTAAAGGATGAGGTGTATAGCGGGACTGTCCGTCTTCGTCATCGCTTGCCGGCCAACGTTGTTCGCGGCATCCAAACGGCCAAGTGCAAGATAGGTTGAGGCGAGATTGAAGTAGTTTGAGCCATAGTTAGGGTCTAACTCTAGGGCCTGTTTTCCCGCTCCCAGCGCCTTTTCCCACTGCCCCGTTTTCATGTAAAAGTCTGTCAGCGTGCCACGGGCTATGGGGTCTCTGGGATAGGTCTGCGCCCACAGTAATTCCCATTGCTCCCGCTTCTCAAAATCTGCCTTCAGATTTGGGTCGTAAACGAGAGTGCAAAGGAACCGCTCCCGCTCGCTAACCCGGTCGCGGAGTTCGAAAGCTTTCCTGTAGCTCTCTCTGGATTGGTCGACCTGCCAAAGATTGCTGTACGAAATACCCATCCTGATGTAGGCAGCCGCGAAATTTGGATCCAGCTCAACGGCTCGCTGGAAGAAAGGAATAGACGCAGCGTCTCTGAGTGCGTTCTTGTTTTTCATTCCCAGGCTGTAAGCTTGCAGAGCTTCAAGGGAAGGGGTGGTGACCTGCTCGATGGGCGCATCGAATCTTTCGATTGAGCTTAGGGATTCTCCCAGCTTCTTTCGAATCTGCGTCGCCGACGCGCCCAGCGCTTTCAACACGTGCTCCCGGCTGTCTGCCTCTACTTGCGCGCTGCCGAGCACGTCTCCAGTGGCGCAGTTCAGCGCGCTCAGTCCGATTACGTAATGCTTACCCAGGCTGGAAATTGAACCAGAGAGGAACGCTTTGCTACCCACGCGCTGGCACAGATCGCGGGCTAAGTTCTGCGAGAGGCGTTCGTCTTTTGGCCTCCCCATCAGCTGCAGCTCTTCGTTCACTTTCTGGTCGGAGAGAATATATAGAAACGGCGACTGCTCCAATTGCGCCCGCAATCCCTGCTTGAGGGCCTCGTCGAATACAGCCTCTCCCGTCGTGTTGACAAAATCCGCCAGTACAATCGTATCTTTGTCCGTCAGCCTTCGCGTCTGCCGCGACTGCCAAAACATCCCACCTGCGCTAACTCCTGCAACTATGATAAGGGCCACGATGGCCATCTTCTTCCGTTTACGCCCCAGCTTTGCCCCGGGTACCCCAGTGGCGGCGACCACGGACTCGCGTCCATTGCCTGTGACCGGCGCAACGAACCGATAGCCGCGACGAGGCAGGGTTTCAATGAACCGCGGCTCTCAGCCGAGTCGCCCAGCGCCTCGCGCAGCTTATTGATCGACGTGTTCAGGCTGTTGTCGAAATCGACGAAGGTGTCGGCGGGCCAGATGCTGGCGCGAAGCTCGTCCCGCGTTACCACTTCGCCCGGGCGATGGAGGAGGACAGTGAGAACGCGAAAGGGCTGTTCCTGCAGCTTCACCCGCAGACCTTGCTTATGAGTTTCCCAGCACGCAGGTCTAACTCAAAAGCTCCGAAGCGCAGAACTACGGGGATTCGATTTCAACGGCCATCTTTCCCTACGCCTCAAGGTAGGCAACCGAGTCTAACATGGCGCCAGAAACCCAAGACGGAAATGTAGGTCAGGTGGTAACAGACTGAAGCTATGACAGTAAGGAATCAAATAATACACCTGAAACAGCCATCGTCGATTGACCTTCCCTAGACCAGGCCCATGTTCTCGGCGCACCCAGGGGTGGCCTATGGGAGTGTGACTTGACAGTTCTCCTTCGGCTCGGCTCGTAGGTTTAACTTTGACTGCGTGTGCTCAAGGCTCAGGTCCAAACTCGATCCCGATCGAGCTTAAAGATGATCTTCGTGCTCCCAACAGCTCGATCGGTAGCCTGACGATCTTTCCTTCTTGTTCGACACCAGTACCTCCCCGCACTTGATGGAGTTTCGAATCGCAGAACAGTTTCAACTTAAAGGTCTGGCTCACAAGTTGACTGTCTTCGACCGCGGTCGAGGTTAAACTCGTTAACTCCCCGATCTTCCGCTGGTCCGATCCATGCTCGTCTCCGGGAGTGATCGTCATCGACCTGTCAGCCGTCGCCAGCGTTTCGGTCTCCATGCTGACGCCGTCGTCGGCATGGACGTGTGCGTCTCGGCAGCTTGTCCATGACTACAGGTCAGGCGGGACTTCGTTTCAGACAAGGACCGCTGGCATCAGCCCTGCCAGTCGAACCCGGCCCGCCCGATTTGATCGTGAAGGCCAGACTTGATGATTTTCCGGTGAGTTGGATAATTGACACCGGTTGTGAGGGCGTCGTGTTGTTTCCAATCGTCTTCCTGAGGGACTCCAGAAGGGTACTGTCCAATCATGCAGGCATTGACGGTGTCAGGAGAGCACACTGACGCGAATGATTCGGGGAAGCTAGGGTTCGAACGTTTCCAGGCCCACAGGTAACATTCCACGTGATTTCAACCAGGCGCAACGATATGGGCTACGACGGCATTGTGGGAGTTCGTGCGCTCCCGCTTCGAGCATCCGATTCGACTCGACCGATGACTGTCGTCTGGACGATAGCGCGTTCTACTGCTGGGGCTATTCAATGACAAAACGATTTTACTTTCACCAAAGATCGGTTGAGAATTTCCGATTTGTGATAAACATGACCAATTCG
>CAVOII010000003.1:0-14854 GCA_963696025.1 uncultured Acidobacteriota bacterium | reverse complement strand
CAACTACAACGGGCTGAGCGAATTGGGCAGGGTGTTATTTCGTTGGGCGACCATCATATTGCTGCTGATCGGCGTAGCATTGGCCAGCACGCATGGCAGCGGCAATGGCTTCCTCGTAATCGTTTCGACGCTTGATCGAACGGTTAGGTTCATGCAGTGCGGTTTGCTGATGTTCCTGTTTCTCTTTTCCCGCTACTTCGCGCTGTCTTGGCGCAACTATGCGTTCGGGATTGCCTTGGGATTCGGTATCCTTGCCAGTTCGGAGCTAGCCAACACCGCGATTCTCTCCCAGATTGGCAAAGGCTCCGATCTGCTGGACTACTTGGGCATGGCGGTCTATCACGGGTGTGTTCTAATCTGGGTTTTCTACCTGGTTGCTCCGGAACGAGAAACTGTTGTCATACCCAAGCAGCTGGCTGAGGATGAATTAGAGGTCTGGAACCAGGAACTACAGCGTCTTCTACAACAATGATTATTACTTTCATTCTTGTCGCTCTTGCATTTCTCGCGCTGGGATTCACGGTCTGGCTGACTAACGGCCGCGCCATCACGGCTCAGGTTTTGGAAAACCCGACGGAGCATATCCGCGCGGTCGACCTTGAGGCATTTCGGAACCTGGTTGATCCCGACGAGGAGGAGTTTCTACGTACCAACCTTCCTTCGTCGGAGTTTCGCAGAATCCAGCGAGAGCGGCTGCGGGCTGCGGTGGAATACGTCTCCTGCGCGGCTCAGAATGCAGCGGTTCTGCTGCGTCTGGCCGACGCCGGGCGCCGCAGCCCCGATCCGGCGACAGCGGAAGCGGCTGAAAAACTGGTTCAAAATGCGCTTCGTCTGCGGCTCTACGCTTTGCAGGCTATCCCCAAGCTCTACCTCGGTATGGTTCTCCCGGGCACGCGCATCTCTGCGGTCGGCATCGCGGAACGGTACGAACAGATGACCCGACTCGTCGTATTGCTTGGATGCTTGCAGTACCCCACACGGGGTGTCTCCGCTGCACTCTGAACGGGGAGTAAGAATTCTAGGACCGACCAACCCGCCACGCTGAATCTCGAAGGTTTCCTGTTTCAGTGGATGCCATCGATGAATTCACTGATTTGGTTTTCCAGTTTCTGCCCGCCAATCCCAACGATGCCATTGTGATCTGCTCCGGGGACGAGATACAGTTCCTTAGGCTGATTCGCACGCTGGAACAATGCTTTCGCCATTTCCGGAGGCGTCAGGGTATCTTCAGTGCCGACGGTAACGAACAGAGGCACGTGCACCAAGCTGATCTTCGAAAGGTTGTCAAACCGATTGTGAACGAAAAGGGATAGCGGAAAGGCTCGCAGGTACCAAATTGCTTTTGCCGCTTCCGAAACACTGGTGAACGGACTCTCCAATATCAGCCCCCCAGCATCAGGATGTGCCATCGCAAGTTGTGTGGCTGGCCCGGTTCCGATCGAGCGCCCCATGAAGATGACATTGTGGACGCGCACTTGGCGTTGCGTGATCAGGTACGCCAAGGCCGCGCGGGCGTCCTCGTAGACGCGAGTCTCATTCGGAGTGCTCGGACTGCTGGAGCCATATCCGCGGTAGTCCACGAGCAAGAGATTGGGACCGAGATGATGCAGAGATTTCACTTCGCCCTCTGGGCCCGCCGCCTGCTCCAAAACATAGCCATTGCCGTGAAACATCAGCAAGACTTTGTCTGACGGCGGACTTGCAGGGATCCACCAGGCGTGCACCTGCTCTGATCGGTTCACTGGAATGTGAAGGTCTTGAAACGCGATCCCAAGATCCGCTGGACTCGCCTTTGCATACTGCGAGGGCGCGGGAAAGGTCATTTGATCTTGCTGAGAGTAGAAGAGCCCTCCGCGCCCGACGTAGGTCAAGATGAGGACGGTCAGAAGTATCTTGATGAAGGTGCGCAGAATTCTATTGCCCTTGGGAGTGATGCCAGCCGCTGTGCTTGTCATATTGGACCTTTGATCGACGTCCTCTCTGTACGGCTTACTATGGCTTTTCAAATGTCGACCGCTTAGGCTGTCTCAAGCCATTATCCTTGAGATTTAAGCCATTGTTGAAGCCTTACGCCTTAAAGCTCTCCGGCATGCGGAGGTCACCGAAATCCAGCGGTGGTGCGGCCCCCCTGCCATCAAGACCTCCCACAGGCTCAGCCTCAGCCAACAGCTTCTGCTTTGCGACTCACCGCTCCAGATCCGTCGTCTCGATCGCTTGCAGCTGCAGCTTCATCAGAGGTGCCGTCCCTCACCTTCGACTGCTGCTCCAACCTCGCCAGTCGCTGCTCGAGATCGGTTGTCTTGATCGCATGCAGCTCCAGGTTCATAAGAGGTGATGTCCCTCAGCTTCGACTGCTGCTCCAGCTTTGCTAGTCGCTGCTCGAGATCCGCTGTCTTGATCGCGTGCAACTGCAGGTTCATGAGAGGTGCCAGGCCGGCAGCGACCCTGGGGTGAACTTTGCCCGCAATAACATCGGCGATCAAACGCGCCGCCGTATCACGAAGTGCAACCGCGTTGTCCAGGGTAGGCAGTGGATCGCCACCTCCAGCGGCAGCATGGCGATTGCTCCTGCCCCCGATTCGGCCTAGTTCCGAGGCCTTATTGGGGTTCGCGTGAAAAAAGCACAGCCCGCCCCCGGTGGCTGCCGCGGCACAGGGTTTCCCTGCCTTCGTCCGGCCTTTGCAATGACTTTCTCTTCGCTTGGTCTCCATTTAGTCTCCATTTAGAAATAATCGGCAGCCACTTTTGGCTTACTGTCAGTCTGCAGCGTTTCGAATGATGTCTCTTCGCGCCTCGCCGTACTTACCAGCCCCGCTGAGGAATGAAGAATGATCAATACGCTGATGGACCTGGTCCTCAATGCAGTGGATGCCGCGACGGCCAACAGCTCGATCACTCTCACGGCGCACGGTTTGGACCACCGGGTGTGCATCGATATTGAAAACTCGGGAGATCCTATTCCGCAGCCAGCTCTGGGACGAATCTTCGAGCCATTCTTCACTACCAAGTCGCAGGGGACCGGGCTCGGACTAGCCATTGCGCGCAATATCGCCCGGGCCCATGGCGGTGATCTGGTAATCGCGACGAATGGTCCGCAACGAATCTGCTTTTCGCTGATTCTGCCCATGCCTCACAGTGGGCGGAACAAAAGATAGGAATAGATACTGATGGGAAGAATTCTCCTCGTTGACGATGAACCAAGCATGCGACGCATCCTGGCATCGAACCTCCGCCAGGACCAGCATGAGATCTGGGAGGCCCCGGGCGTACAAGACGCGCAGTTTAGCCTGGCAGCAAACGACTTCGATGTGGTCGTTACCGATCAGAAGATGCCTGACGGTGAAGGCTCGACCGTGATGGCTTTAGCCCAGGAAATTGATCCTGCGATTTCTGTCATTTTTCTGACCGCCGTGGCCAGTATCGAGCTAGCCGTAGAAAGCATGCGTCATGGCGCCTTCGACTTTCTCACCAAGCCATTCCAACCGGAAGTCGTCCGCGCCACTGTGCGCCGCGCCTGTGAACGCACCCGACTCATGCGGGAGAACGTCCTGCTTAAAGATAGGGTGGTACACCTGGAGGGAGCATCTGAAATTTACGGCGAAAGTGAAACTATCCGCGACGTTCGCGATCGCATCGCGCGCGTGGCGCCGACTCCTGCCACCGTTCTGATCACCGGAGAGACTGGCACTGGCAAGGAACTGGTGGCAAGAGCTATTCACCGCAACAGCGCTCGGGCCTCCAAGCCATTTGTGGCCGTGAATTGTGCCTCATTCACCGAAACTCTGCTCGAGAGCGAACTCTTCGGCCACGAAAAAGGCGCGTTCACGGGCGCAGATCGCAGCCACCCGGGACTGTTTGAAACCGCGCATGAGGGCACACCATTCCTCGATGAAGCGGGAGAAATGTCCCTTGCCGGGCAAGCCAAGCTGTTGCGCATCCTAACCGACGGTCAACTGCTGCGGGTTGGGTCCACCCGTCCACGCAAAGTGGACGTCCGCGTTCTGGTCGCGACTCATCGTAATCTCGAGCAACGCGTACGTGAAGGCCTCTTTCGGGAAGACCTTTTCTATCGCCTGGCTGTCGTGCCAATCCACCTTCCACCTCTGCGCGATCGGCGTGCGGACATTCCGGGCCTTAGCGAAATGTTCTGCCGACAGATTGCGACCGAACTCAAGATGCCGCCGAGACACATCAGTCACCAAGGATTGGAGCAGTTGCAGCAATATGAGTTTCCCGGAAATCTGCGGGAACTGAAGAATCTGATCGAGCGCGCTTACATTCTCACGACCAATCTCGAGATTGGAGTCGAAGACCTCCCTGTCGTGCGCCGTGCAGAAGCGATGCCCACGAACGGTAAAGAAGGAAAACTGTCACCCCAGCACTTCACGTTGTCCGCTTCGGATTCTTTCGATCTGACGGAACTGCTGGAGCGAACCGAAAAAGAGCTCATCCTCCAGACACTCTCGGCCACCGGGGGAGCGCAGGCCGAAGCCGCCCGCCGGATGGGGCTCTCCCGCAGCGCTTTAGCCTACAAACTCAACAAATATGGAATAAGAATGGCGGGAGAGTAGAACAGGCACACCAGTTGATCGGTCGCGATACGGCTGTGTCTTCCCTGTCGCTTTATTCCTAGCCGTCAGCGGGTGCAAACGCCGGCATCCAATTGACGCCTCTCGGGATTGTGCCCGGGTCATCCGGATTCTGTTGAGTCATTTTGTACTGCCTGGTATCGCGTCAAAACCGTTCGGTTTCGACGCGCGACGCCCAGTTTCCGAGTGCCCCGTCATTCTGGCCGGAACCGGTCGCTTCTTTGTGTGGTACTGGTTCAGCTGTTCTCGCACCTACTGTGGGATCTTGCGCCTGTTGGCCGCAAGTTGATCGCCGCGATGAGGAGAAGCCAGCCCGATTTCATGCAGAAAAAGGGCTGGCATTTTTGCCAGTTCACACGCGTTGGTCCTTAGCGCTACCTTAAACGCGAATCTAGTAACTTTCCCGCGCCTAAAGGGTTATGGGGGAGAAGGATTATGAAGAGAAGCCGAGTCGAAAGAATCGCGTTCATCGCAGCTCTGTCTTTGGCTGCTCTTGTGCTGGCCTGTGACGTTGCTGCCGCGCAAAATGTGCAGGGAGTGATCAATGGGCGAAGTGGCGCCACCATGACGCTACAGACTCAGGATTCTGGAAACGTGGTCGTCATCCTCACGCCCTCCACGGAGGTGGACGAAGTTGAGGGACTGCTCAGGGCTCGGAAAAAAGAGATGGCAGTCACCGCGTTGATCCCGGGCCTCCCGGTACAGGTGCAAGGGTCCTACAATGCCCAAAACCAGTTGGTGGCGGACACGGTCAAGTTCAAAGGGTCCGACCTCAAGAATGCAGAAGACATTCAAGCGGGGATAACGCCGACGGAACAGCAGGTCCAGACGAACCAGCAACAGATACAGCAAAGCGAGCAGCAAATTCAGGCCCAGAAACAAGCACTAGCGCAGCAAAAGATACAGCTTGCAGCCGAGCAGCAGAAGACCGAAGCGAATCAGGCGGCCATTGCGGCGAACAAGGCGGCGATTGCAGCCGACAATAAGCGCTTTGGAGAGTTGGCTGACTACAACATCCTGGGAGAAGTGACGGTTTACTTCGCCAACGGCAGTACGACGATTGAACCGAAATATAAACCCCAACTGCTGCAGTTGACCCAGCAGGCTATGGGCATCAAGGCCTACATCCTCCAGGTACAGGGCTATGCATCGGCCGTGGGATCCGCAGCCCTTAACCAAAGACTCAGCAGCGAGCGGGCCGCCAACGTCACTGAGTTTCTTGAACAACAGGGCAACATTCCGTTGACCAATATGCTGGCTCCCGGAGCGATGGGAACGAGTCAGCAGGTGGCATCCGACGCAACCGCAGAGGGACAATCCGAGGACCGTCGGGTCGTGGTCAAGATCCTGCAGAACAAGGGCATTGCCGGCACATAGGCAGCCGTAGACGTCTCGCACATCAAGGTCACGTCCGAGTCTCGCACGTAACTTTTAGTCGCAGGGCGGTTGCGTGCAGCTTGACGATGTGCCAGTCGAGAATTGCTTTGCGGAAGGGTATGCGGTTCCGGCATTGTGAAAGTGTCGAGGCGTGGCGAATACTGCCAGTTCTTCGAGCTACTCCGCATATACGCCGCTCCTCACTGATATTCATTCTTGTCTTCTCATTCTGACTGCGTTCACGACTTCTGCTACGGGCCGCCACAGGGTCTTCGTCGTTGGGCACCTTCGGAATCGGCAGCCTGCCGGCCGCGGCGTTCTTTGAGCGCGACGAGGAGAACTCTGCCGGCTGAGCACTGGGCTGTGTCCAATGTGTAACACTGATTATTTTGTGACCGATTCGTGACCCGATGCCGAAGTCATTGCGGTACTGATGCTGACATCGGCGAATCTGCGAGGAGCATCCTTTTCACGGATTCGGGAATTTCATTTGCGTGCGCGACCAATTGGCTGACCTGCCATAGCTGGGTGTCGGTCAGCTTGGTCTTGAAGGCGGGCATCCCGGACAATCGAATGCCATTGGCCGCCTTCCAGTAACTCTCCGATGCTGGGTCATCGGTCACACCCTTACCAAGGAACAACTGTGTCGGTTTCGGATACATCGTCGCCGCATAGTCTGTGGGCGGCTGCCCTGGAACTCCGTGGCAGGCCGCGCAGTGCTGTTTGTACACGTCAGCACCCGCAAGAAAATTAGGTTCGTCGGCGGACACAGGAGATTGGAGAATGTGCTGCTTCTCAATATGTGCGTCCAGGGACATGTTCGCAAGCTTCTTCTCAAATGGCATCGGCGGATCGGCTGTGGCTGCTGGTGCGATGCCCGCAGCAAAGTAGTAGAAAAAACCACCTGCCAAAATCGCTATGGTCAGACAAAAACCGATCACGATACCCTTTATCATTTGCCCGCTCCTGTTTCCCGGTCAGAAATTAAAGCGATAGCCCAGAATCATTTTGACAATCAAATGGTCGGTCGCGCCCGTTAGACCCACGCCAAGGCCGAAATTGATCTCCCACTGCGGAGCGATATTCAAATCAATCGCGGGGAAAATCTGCTGCTGTTGCTGCGAGACCGCATCGAATCCCGTCATCGGGCCGACCGAGCCGTAATATTCGAGGCCTCCGGCAATTTTCGGAGTGAAATCGTAGCTGAATTTGAAATTTGGTGAAAAAACAACGCCTTGATTCACGCTCTCGCCATGAAAGGAGCGGTCCAAAGTGGGGTTCAAGGACCAATACCACCGGCCGACTTTTTGGTCCATGATGGGACGGATTTCCCATGTCCAGGTGTCGACGGAGTATTGCCGCCTCTGGTAGCCGATTTCATTGGAGATGCTCACACCCACGGGCCAGTGCCATTTCTTAGGGACGGCGACGCGCGGCCGAATGTGATCTCCCACCCACTGCCAGCCTTGTCCCTCGGTTATGGAGGTGAAGATATAAAAGCCGCACTCGAACCAGTCATTGAAGCCGTGGGTGATCTCGACGGTCTCATGCTCGGCGTGATTGGTGGGATAAACACCATCTATGATCGACTTCGAACCGTCGATCGTGAAGTTGCTATGGAGTTCGACCATGGTGTGTCCGGGATCGACCAAGTCGGATCCATAGACCTGGATTTCGTAATTGTCTTGAGCACGGGTGCGCGGTCCGGCCAGGATGACCGTCATTGAAACTAGTGCGACAATGCTGCCATGCACGAGACTACGCCGGAAACCACAGCCCAGATAAAGGCACGTCTTCTGAGCGAGCAGAACCTCGCGAAATCGAGTAGAAGGGCCAGTGAGCATGCAAGGTCGGGGACCCATTCTATCCGCACTCTGGGTGGTGCTGTAGTTGTGTGTCACGAAGCCATGTCATGGCCCGGCAATTGGCGGCAAGCACGGTGCTCCGCGAGACGTTCAATCGCAGAGCGCAGTCCTGGATCGACGCCCTAATGGCCGTTCTAAGGACGAGAACCGATCGAGCCAGCGGATCAAGTTCAGCGATGATGATGCCGGGATCGATCCCGAAGAGGAAATTCATGCACCGCTCCGCATCATTGTGTCGTACTCGGTGTTCGCTATGCAGGCAACGCAGATCTTTGTACGCTGGCTCGCAGCTGCGTATCGCATCGAGGCTTTTGGATATTGCACTCATGATCGTCGACGACTTCGCCCATTCAGTCATCCAATCGCGGAACGGACTGTGACCCTGAACAGTCATGTTACAGGCATTGACTACGGACTGTTCGGCTGTTGCTCTGTCTCCGGCAATCAGCCAGGCGAGTCGAAACAAGAGGTCCCTCTCATCTCGGAAGCACGCTACGACTTCCGATACCGACGCTTGGTCGCGACCTGTTGGACTATTCCTCTTCGCATTGGACCAGGACATCCTATGTTCCTCATTGACAGACCCACCCGGACGAACGTTTATGCTAGGTTTCAGCAACCCAAGCTCAAGAAGGCAACGCGCCGACCTAAGGAAAGGCACTTGTTCCGAGGGGGTCGGGATCTCACGAGATCAAGTCGAAGAGGCAGAATTGTTGAAGAACAGCAAAGCGGTTCGCCCCAGATCGCCGCCATGCGAAGTCGGTAAGCCATTGGCCCATTAGATTCACGACCGTCTGTGGAGAAGATTACCAGCTGAGAATGAATTCGTCGTGTCGAGCGAATGACAAGTTCTTCATGTTCCCTCGCAGTCGCTGCCAAGTTGCATCCAATTGCACAATGCGCAGCGTACCGCCGCTTTTATTAATTCCTGTGGTCTGCCGTGGGCTGCTCTTTCTTAATCTGCTGCTTGGAGGTGTTGCGGCGATCGGTCAGGAAACCTCAACGCTGCCGGATGCGCCACAACCTAGTCAGACTCAATCCGATCAATCCGAGCTCGAACAGGACACTCAACGACATCAACTGAGTAAGAATCACATCTTCTGGATAATCCCCAACTATCGCTCGGACGAAAACCCGGCGGAAATCAAACCGTTGACGCCGGGTGGGAAGATGAAGGTTGCACTGGATGACTCTTTTGATCCATCGGCGTTTCTCGTGGCTGGCATCTTTGCTGGGCTATCTATGGCGCAGAAGCAGTACAGCTCGTTTGGAACAGGAGCGCAGGGGTTTGGCAAATACTACGGTGGGGCATTCGCAGATCAAGCAATTGGCAACATCATGAGCGAAGGCCTATTTCCAGTCGCTCTCCACCAAGACCCCCGTTATTTCGTGAAAGGCAAGGGCGGATGTTGGAAGCGAACTGGATACGCTCTCAGCCGGGAAGTTATCACTCGTGGCGATGACGGCGGCAACCACTTCAACACATCAGAGCTGGCCGGAAATGCCGTGGCAGCAGGCATTTCCAATGCCTATTATCCGGCCGCGGATCGATCATTCGCAAATACTGCAAATAAGTGGGGACAACAAATCGCCCTGGATGCGTTCTTCAATGTGGCAAAAGAGTTCTGGCCTGATGTGCGTAAGAAATTGTTTGGGCAGTGATGGCCTGATCCTAACAACTTGGCAATACGGAAGGGCAGAAGGCGACATTTTATGATGATCCTTCGATGAGAATACTCACGAGACACAAAGCAAGAACGCCGCTCCGGCATCGTTTGTAACGGCCCGCACGCTGAGTCTAAGACGATTTCAAACAAGGAGCGGTCATGAAAATTCTCCTCTACAACCCCGATAACGGCGTCACACGCAATTTCATGCCTCATCTGTGGATGTTTCTCCTGCAGGCGCTTACGCCAGCTGGCCATGATGTGCTGCTGGTCGATGGCAATGCCCAACCCATGGATGAAGCGGGGATCGCGCAGTTTGTGCGCAAGAACAATATTGAACTGGTTGGTATCGGCGCCATGACCCGAATGATTGCCAAGGCGTATCGCATGGCGGATGCGATTCGGGCCATGGGAGTTCCGGTGGTAATGGGGGGACCTCACGTGACCGAGATGGCGGACGAGGCGCTCGGTCGAGATGGCGGGCCGCGCCACGCCGACGCTGTCGCCCTGGGCGAAGCGGATGCGACCTGGCCGCGCATCGTAGAAGACGCCGCTCGTGGTCAACTTAAGGAGGTTTACGCGCCTGTGGATGCCTTTGGCCAGGAGAACAAACCGTCACTGAAGGAATACCCGGTGATTCCGTGGCAATCGATTGATCTGAAGCAGTTTAACCTGGTGCCGAAGGCCGCGACCGCCATGCTCCAGAAAATCGGAGAAGGCTGGGGAACATTTCGTATTATTCCGGTCGAATCCGGGCGGGGCTGCCCTTACGGCTGCGAGTTCTGCACTGTGACCGGATTTTTCGGTGACTCGATTCGTTTCCGTACTAATGAGAGCGTGGTCAGTGAACTGCTGTTGTTGAAGGCCCGTGCCCGGAGCGAGAAGGGGCAGATGGCGGTTTTCTTCATTGATGATAATTTTGCGATCAACATCAAGCGAACGAAGTCGCTGCTGCGCGACATCATTGCCGCCGACGCCCAGGTGCACTGGGTGGCCCAGATCAGCGCGAATTTGTTGCGCGACGAAGAACTGGTGGACCTAATCGCGGCTGCCGGAGGCAAATGGATCTTTATCGGCATGGAGTCGATCGACCCGGCCAATCTGAAAGATGTGAACAAGGGATTCAACAAGCCGGGTGAGTATAAGGCGGTGCTGGAGCGGCTAGCGCAGCGCAATGTGTACGCCATCACATCGTTTATTTTTGGGATGGATAATGACACGATCGGGGTGGCCGAGCGAACGCTTGCACAGGTTCGGACCTGGCCTCCGGGGCTGCCAATCTTTGGTCTGCTCACTCCTTTGCCCGCAACCCCGCTCTACAAGCGCCTGGAAACCTCGGGCCGGCTCGCGCGCCCCAAGCATTGGCAGGAGTTCATCCCGTTTGCCATGGCCCACACGCCGCTGAAGATGACCATTGAAGAAGCTCATGCCGAAGTGAAATATGGTTGGGCCGACGCCTACAGCCCGCAAGCGCTCGCCCAGGCAGTCGACTCTCTCACTGGCCAGCCTCTTGGTTATCGCATCAATATCTTCCTCGCGCGCCTATGCTTCCGCGGGATCTATTTCCCCATGATGGGGAAAATGGCATGGCTGAAGGTTGTCGCTCAAAACCGCCAAACCATTTATAAACTGGTAAGAGAAGCCTTCTTCGGCCGCCGAGCGCGACCAACGAACTCCAACGTCCAAGATGCGTATGAAGACGTAGCGGTCCCGGATGTCCCCGGCGAAGTGAGCGCCTAACCAAGTGCGGCGCGGGCAGTCCTCGTTTGCAAGCTGCGTGCAGTGCGAGGGGGCCCTGTTGCGCTTAATCTGAAGCGCGCTCTCGCCTCGGGTTGGCCCCGCTCACGAAGCTGTTCCGAACAGCAACCCGACTCCTGCGGTCAGCCATGGCTAATGCACGCGTGTGCAGCCAACCGCCCAGAAGGGCGAGGAACAGCAGCGAAGTTCCGGAGACCAGGGGGAACAGCCCCGCCGCCGGGGTTATGGCAGTGACCAGGAGAGGCATGGCTGCTCCAGCAGCGAAGCTGCGAGCCGATGCCAACGCAGCCTGAATCGGACGCGCCTGGAGAGTCTCGGAGATGCCGAGTACATCGCGGGCATGCGCGCCTAGCGCGTCATGGGCCATCAACTGCTCGGCAACCTTTTTCGCGAGTGCAGGATCGAGCCCGCGAGCGAAGTAGATCGCCATCAGTTGCTTGTGCTCGCCCTCGTCGTCTGCTTTGAGTTCCGCGCGCTCAAGCGCGAGGTCGGCCTGTTCGGTGTCTGCCTGCGAGCGGACAGACACGTACTCCCCGGCAGCCATCGACATAGCACCAGCCACCAGGCCAGCACCCCCGGCGACCAAGACGTTGCTGTGAGTCGCATGCGCAGCTGCACCACCGAGCAGCAGACTCGATGTTGACAGGATGCCGTCGTTTGCGCCCAGTACCGCCGGGCGTAGCCAGCCGATGCATCCGGTGCGGTGTCGTTCCTTGTTGCCTGCAGGCATTCTTGAGGTCTCCTTAATCCGAGAACCGCTAGAAATCGCGAAACGCACATTAAACCTAATGGCTAATGATAAGGTTGAGATTGTCGACTTCAACGCAATAAGAGTGCAAACGAAGCACCCTGCACTTCGCAGACAGAGAGGGGTAGAAAACAACTGAGGACCTCCGATAGTCCCGAGAGCCTGTGCCGCTAGTGCAATTTGAGCCTCCACTACTTTGTCGCGTTTATGCCGCTTGGAGGACCCTAATGGGTAGCGACAAGGTTATAACAGCACCGCCTCCCGGCCGGTCGGAGATCCTAGCCACGCCGCCGTGAGCTTGGACGACTGCATCCACAAAAGCAAGTCCGAGACCGTGCCCAGGAGAATGTTTTCCTTTAACGAAGCGCTCAAAAGCACGGCTCCCGATATCGGGCGGGAATCCCGGACCATTGTCTTCGATCACCAGTTCTGCTGACCCTTGATGAGAATGTAGCCGAATACTCACTCGACATCCCGAGGGTAAGTGAGTCAATTCGTTTTCAAGCAAATTGCTTACTACGCGATTCAGCAGAGGCAAGTCAGCATCCACGACCACATGCTCTTCAAGATCACGGGTCATTTCGTAGTGGCGCTCAGCCATAGCCGGATGATAAATATCAAGTAGTTGCCTCACGACATCGGAGAAGTCAACTGGACCGCGATCCATGTGCAGCGCACCGGCCTCTGCCTCGGCAAGATCGAGCGTGGTATTCAGCAATTGCAATAGCCTGTCCAGGTCTTCGACCGCTTCCGCAACCGAGTCACGCCACTTATCATTTCCTTCGTGACATAATGCGGATTCGAGGGTTCCACGAATCAAGGTTACCGGGCTTTTGAGATCGTGCGCGACTGCGCCCGTGATGGTGCGAAGCTGATTCACCGAGGACTGAAGCCGGTCCAACATGCGATTGAAAGTCTTGGCCAATCGCGAGATCTCGTCCGACTTCCCAGGCTCAGGCAACCGTTCCTCCAAGTCTTCAGTGCCAATTCGCGCGACGGTTTCCGTAATGCGTTCGACGCGGAGCAGAGTACGACGCGCGCTCCAGTGGGAGATTACGAAACCGAGCACGAACATACCGCCCCAGACCATGAGAAGACGACGGGCTAATGTGTGCAGCAGATGCTTAGCCCCGCGATCTGAGAGTCCTAGATAAACGGTTCTTCCGTTTTGTACCTTGACGACGACTCGAAGCGTTTGGCGTAGCCCTTCTACTTTTATGGTCCCCGGAACACCTGGAACGAGCTTCGCCCGTTGAATCGCTGTGACAAAAGCATCCTTTGAGCTTGGGCCTACCCACAACGCACCTTCACTGTTGCTAGGATCTGTTGCCAAAAAGAAGACAGAATTCAGCCTTTCTCCACGGGCGTTGCGCTCATCTGGCACCTCCTGAGTGGCAAGCTCGGCCACCTCGCCAACTATCCGCTTGTACAGGTGGTCTCTGGGAGTATCAGCCGAGACTTGAGCAAGAACCTCAGCTTCGCCGCTGAGCCATATGTCACTGCGCTCTCCGATGCCTTTAGCGACAAGGAAATAAACGATGTAGAAAGCCACGGCGGTTCCGAGGCCGAACGCCAGAGTCGTCCAAATCGAAATCCGCCAGGCGGCGGTAGCGCGTAAATTCTTAGGCATTCTTGAGAACATAGCCAACACCACGAATCGTGTGGATCAGTGGTCGCGGGGTGTCATGGTCCACGTCCACGACGTTGGTCGCGGGATCAATTCGCATCCGCCAAACGTGGTCTAGAATCATCGTGCGAGTTACCACACGACCTTCATTGCGGCAAAGATATTCCAGCAGAGAGAACTCCTGTGGCGTCAACTGCAGCAAGTGATCGCCCCGTCGTGCTTCACGACGTACCAAGTCAAGCTGCAAGTCGGCCGTTTGCAGGCGCACCGATTCATTCTGTGGAACCGCGGATCTGCGCAGGAGATTTCTCAGCCTTGCCAGCAGTTCCGGGAGGGCGAATGGCTTCGTGAGGTAATCGTCCCCGCCCTGCTCTAGCCCTCGCACACGTTCGTCCACTGAACGGCGGGCAGACAGGATTAAAACTGGCGCCGAACTACCTTGGGCGCGGCAGCGGGCGATTAAATCCAACCCATCCAAGTCGGGCAGGCCAAGATCGATGATGAAGGCATCGTGAATACCCTCCAAGGCCATGGCTTCCCCGCCTTTCGCGGTACTCGCCGCATCCACCTGGCATCCGGCCTCGACCAGCGCCCGTTTCAGAAACTGCTGAATGGATACGTCGTCTTCTACCAACAGCAATCGCATGGAAGCTTACCGCCGTTCCAAGACTTTACACCCCCGAGTAGGATCCTGGAAACTCTTTGAACGTTGAACGGCCTTCCAGCCGCTCAGTTATTCTGGCCCAAAGGCTGCGAGGTGGAGGCAGATTCAGGACCTGAAATTGCTCCTGCAAACTTAGGTGGAATTGCTCGCCTCTTCAGAACGAATCGGAGCCGGTCCTTCACTGCGGACGCCAAGTCATCTCCACGCGCACCGGAATTTCGTTCTTGACTGGCAGGGTTAGCAGCGTCGGTGGGTCGATCTTGAAATCGGTGAGCGTCGCCGGTATTGTCCCCGATATCTTAAGTTCGTTCCCTTGCGTCGCCAGTTGAAACGGAACTTGCTTAAACTGGGCGGTCTGGCCGGCAAACTGGATCTCCAGATCAGCGTTAACGGTCGACGACGTGGATGCCGCCTCGGGCAAGCTGGTGCGCACCGTGACCAATGGAAACTGCGCGCCACGCGTTACCTGAACCATGTGAAGGTCGCGGTTACTGTCTCCCGAATCGAATGACTTCACAGGTACGGCGATCAGGAAATCGCATTGTTCAGCATGGCAAAC
>CAVOII010000002.1:0-28151 GCA_963696025.1 uncultured Acidobacteriota bacterium | reverse complement strand
CCTACATCGTGGGCAGAAAAGAGGAGACAATGAATCAAGCACGAACGAGCCGTAATTCGCAGCAATACCGCAAATTTCCACTCCACCAGATTGCCAAAATGTGGTCTGCCAAAAGACAATCGCCCAAATTGCACGGGCAATCGGGCGTTTTGACGAGAAATACCCCACACGCTCGCTCCATGCCCTTGCAACAAAGAGTCAAGCTGCCGGAGTAACGAGCTGGGCGAACTTATCCAGATCGATGTTCCCGCCGGATACGATCGCTACTATCTTCCCGGAGCCGGCGCGGCCTGACCAAGCGGCGGCCACGGCACAAGCGGCCGCGCCCTCGACGATAACGCGGTTCCGCTCCGCCATCAGCTTCATGGCCTGAGCCACCTCGTTCAGGGTCACAATGAGCGAGCCATCCAGCAGCAGGCGAGCGTGTTCGAACATGTTCGGGAATACGGTTTTGCTGCCGATGCCATCCACGAAGGACCGCTGATATTCGACTATGCGGGGCTCGCCTGCCGCCAAAGACGCGGCCAACGGTGCGGCCGTTTCAACCTCGGCAGCATAGATCCTTACTTGGGGTGTGAGTGATCGCAACACCGCTGCAATGCCACACGACAAGCCTCCGCCGCCCCAGGGAATTACGACCGCGTCCAAGTCCGGTAGATCCTCCAGGAGTTCGAGTGCGATGGTAGCGTTCCCTGCCATCACGTGAGGGTCATCGAAGGCGTGGATAAACGTGGCGTCGATGCCAGGGTAGGAGCGGGTCTCGAAGGTTTGCCACCATTCGGCGAACGGAACCTTGATGACGCGGCCACCCATCCGTTCCACCGCTAGAATTTTGGTTGCCGGAGCGGTGTCGGGAGCAACGATGGTTGCCTTTATGCCCAAACGTCGCGCGCAGAACGCCACACCTTGCGCCATGTTGCCTGCCGAAGCGGTTAAGACTCCGCGATCCAGTCGCTCGCGAGGGGTCAGCGCCATCACATTCGCCGCTCCGCGAATCTTGAACGATCCAATCGGCTGAAGGTTCTCCAGCTTCAAATACAGATTTGCAGGAGCGTCCGTGTTGAACAGAACGAGGGGAGTACGAAAGGCGACCGCTGCGATGTTGCGACGCGCTTCCTCAGCTTGAGAGACCGAGACTGGCACCGCCGTATGTTAAACCCTGGAAGCCAAGTGACATCGATTTCGATGCCGCCATCCTGAGCGCAGCCGTTTTTTCAGACGGAGCGAAAGCCTGCCCTGAGCGAAGTCGAAGGGGATCTCGCGCGCGTCGGCACAACATGTGCAGTCCCTCCGCGCGAAATCCTTCACCCGGCTGAACTGCGCCGGGCTTCGGGATGACGCGTCAGAAAAAAACCGCTGAGAATTCAAATTGAGCCACTACTCAAGACCATGTGCGCCGCAAAAATGTCCTCGACCGCGAGCCCCAACGATTTGAACACCGTGATCTCATGGTCATTCTGCCTGGTAGGAAGTTCGCCGAGTTCGGCTGCAATGTGCTCCGCTGTCCACCGGCCTTCGGTGATTCCCATCACCACGTCGCCCGCTTCCTTCAGTGCAGCTGCACGGGAGTCAACCACCAGTCGCGCGCGCTCGACCAGCGCCGGATCGAGTTCCCTTTGCCATGGCACGCACGCCCCGACCGCAATGATGTGTGTGCCGTCACTGACCCAGTCGCTCTGAATCACAGGCGTCGGGGACGCAGTCACTGCGACTACGACATCGGCACCGCGTACCACCGCTTCCGCGCTTTCCAGTGCGAGCGCTCCGGTTTCGGCGGCAAATTGCCGCAGACGGTCGGCATTTTGACTCCACGTCCGCACTTCACGAAACTCCCGCACCAGCCCGAGCGCTTGACAATGGCTGCGAGCCTGTACTCCCGAGCCCAGAATGCCCAAAACCCGGGCGTCACTCCGCGCCAAGTGCCGAGCCGAGACCGCCGACACCGCAGCGGTCCGTACTTCAGTAATGTAACGTCCGTCGAGAATCGCTTCGACCACGCCCGTTTCCGGATCGAGCATCACGATCACCGCCTGGTGCGTGTCCAGACCATGCTTCGCGTTCCCGGCGCAGACCGTCACCAGCTTCGCTCCGAGCGCCGGAAGCGCGGGCACATACGAGGGCATCAATCCGAACAGCGACCGCTGCGAATGCTCAGAGCCGAATTCGAGGACCGTGCGTACCGGCTGCTGCACCCGCCCAGTGGAGAATTCGACCAACGCCCGCTCCATCGCGTCGATAAGATCGGGTAGATGCAACCGCGCACGTATATCGTCTTCGTTGAAAAATCGTGGGGTCTTCACGCCGTTTTCCTCGAACTTGCTGACGTGGCTCGACGAAGCAAATCGGGAGCTCGCATTCGATGGCAGTATTCCGCGAAATCCGATCGCACTTCTTTCCAGCGAAGATTCTCGACCGTATCAAAGACAGGCACATCGAGTCGCAGGGTTGCAAGGGTGCGAAACAAGAGGGCGTCGTCCCATGCGCCGAACAGCGATTCGGACAAAAGACGGGCCTTGCGGATGGATGGATCCCATTCTCGCCAATCCTTCGGAATGTCCTCAAGGTGAAGGTACTGAGATAAGGTAAGAGCCGCTGCCTTCGCTCCCCATCCCGACAAACCCGGGAAGCCATCTGCGCTGTCTCCGACCACAGCCAGATAGTCAGGAATCGATTGGGGCTTTACCCCGAACTTGACCACCACACCGGCCTCATCGCGCAAGATGTTGCGCCTGCGGTCCAGTTGGACGACTCGTGTGCCCACAACGCACTGGCTGAGATCTTTGTCCGGGGTACAAATGAGCACTTGTGTCACACGATCGTCCTTTGCCACTTTACCGGCGGCGGAGGCCAGCGCATCATCCGCCTCGTAGTAGACCATTGGCCACACCATTACTCCCATCGCTTGCAGCGCTTCCTCAAGAATAGGGAACTGCGAGAGCAACTCCGGCGGCACACCCTCGCTGGTCTTGTATTCGGGATACAGATCATTGCGGAACGACTCTACAACATGATCCGTGGCAACTCCGATGTGGGTTGCGCCACTTTCAATCATGGACAAAACCGAAGTCAACACACCACGTACTGCGCCAATTTCCTGGCCGTTCACATCTGCCGCAGATGGCACAGCGAAAAAATACCGGAACAATTCATACGTCCCGTCAATCAAGTGCACATTCATGCCGCTCCAGCCAGGCCTACCGCAGGCGATGGTATACGATCTCGTAAGTGATTTTTAGGAGATTCTTATGGAAGGCACTGGTGTTGCGTAGTTTCAATAAATCAATTCTGGTTTTGGGCGGCTGCAGTCATTCGTATCGCAGAGCCTCAATCGGGTCTAGCCGCGAGGCACGGACGGCGGGCACCATGCCACTGATTAGTCCCACCGCGCCGAGAATAAGCGTAGCCACGATCAAAGTGCTTGGGGCAATGATCAGTCGAATGTCGCCGCCTTCCGCGTTCTTCGCCATAGCGCTGTACAGAGTGAGCCTTCCGACCGAAAGCGAGACTCCATAGGCCAGTATGATTCCCAGCGCTCCGCCGATGAAAGTAATGGTGAGAGATTCGGCCAGGAACTGAAAGAGAATATGTCTCTTCCGGGCGCCCAGTGCCTTTTCCACGCCAATCTCGCGGGTTCGCTGCGTCACCGCGACCAACATGATGTTCATCAGGCCGACCCCACCGATGCCCAATGTGAGCGTGCCGATGAAACCCAACAGGATCGTCAGGCCGAGCGTAACCAGCTCAAACATGTGGACCTGTTCCATGAGGTTAAACACCTGCAGGGCTCGGCGGTCGGTCGGGTCGAATTTGTGTTCTATGGCCAACACCGCGCGCACGGAATGTTCCAACCTTTCGTACGCAGGGGTCTCATAGTTGAACCAGATGGAGTCGAGGTAGTGCGTGTCTTTGATGTCGCTCATGGTGGTGAACGGGATATAAATCACGCGGTTAATATTGTCATCTCCCGCCTGCATTTTTGGGATTAGGATTCCGACGACTTCAACGCTAAGACCATCGATGCGGATTCGTTCGCCCAACGCGTTGCGTCCCGAGAAAAGCTTTTCTTTGGCCTCCGAACCGATCACCGCGACGCGAGCGTGCTGCATCTCATCTTCCGAGTTGTAGAAGCGTCCCTGTGCCAGTTCGAGTGCGCGGATGGAAAAGACGTTGGGATAATTGCCGGTAACGTTGAAGTTGAACGTCCGCGTCTCGTACTGGATGTTGGCCTGCTTGGATGCTTCGGGGGTGATCTGACTGATTTGAGGGATATTGGTGGTGAGCGTATCCACATCTTCGAGGGTAAAGCGAACGGGCGCACCTGCCTTCTGGCCGCCAGCCTGCATGGAGGTGCGTCCAGGAACCATGATCATCAGCTTGGTGCCGAAGTTGGCGAAGATGTTGGCGCAGGCTCGGCCGAAGCCATTGCCGTAAGCGAGCAGCAGCACAACCGTGGCTATACCCCAAGCCATGCCGAGCATGGTGAGAGCAGTGCGGCGGCGGTTGTACTGCATGGCGCCGTAGGCTTCCTGGAGCAGGTCACGGAACATTGTCTTATCCTGGTTTACTCCTGTCGCAGTGCTTCCACCGGCTGCAGCATGGCGGCTTTCCGCGCAGGATATAGTCCGGCGGCCATCCCCGCCAGCGTCAAACTGCTAATCGCCAGAATCGCGGTCGCCGGCACAAGCTTAGGAGGATCAAATCCCGGCGGTCCTTGCTGCGTCCCGAGCAGCGCCATCAGGGCGCCCGCCAGCCCCATACCGATCAGCCCACTAAACAAAGTAAGAAGAATGCCTTCCAAAAAAAACTGGATCAGAATACTGTGGTTGGTGGCACCCAGGGCTTTGCGCAATCCGATCTCACGGGTGCGCTCACTGACAGCCACCAGCATGATATTGATGACGCCAATGGCACCCAAGGTCAGAGTCACCAGTCCCACCGTGCCCAGAAACATATTCATGGCATCGAAAATCTTGCCTACCATCTCGGCTTGCTGGACCATATCCAGGTTTTCGAATGCGTCTTCATCGCGGTAGTCGAAACCGTGATTGCGGGCGATGATCTTGTGAACGTCTTCCCTTGCCAGCATGTGCTCAGCGGGCACGCGAGGCTGATAATTGATCAGCGAGATGGAGTTTTGGTGGTTCTCGCCCTTAAGCGGGAAAAAGGTGGCCATCACCTGGAATGGTATGTAGCCGCGCATGTTGGTCAAATTTTCGTCACCACGGCCGATGCGCTTCACACTGCCAATAACCTCAAACCTGATGCCATTGAGCAGGACAGTCGCACCAACCGCGGGTCGTCCAGGAAAGAGGTTCCTGGTCAGTTCGTCGCCCAGGACGATCACGTTGCGTTTCTGAGTTTCGTCCAGATAATTGAGCCAGCGCCCTTGCTTGAGAGGAAGATACCGGATCTCATTGTACTGCGGCTCCACGCCCGCAATTTGTCCGTTGGCGCTGGCGAATTCGCTGACCGCGCGCACGTCATCGCGCGATAGGACAGGCGCAGCATTGCGGACATGGGGAGCTTCCCTGCGGATGTCCACATAGTCCTGGTAAGTGAGCAGATAGGTGCGGGCGGAGTTCATACTACCTGCGACCACAGGAGCGCGACCGGGGAAGATAAACATAATATTTTCCCCGAACTCGGCCAGCTGACGTTTGTTTCCCGAACGGAAACCCTCGCCCAGACCGACGAGCAGCAGTAACGATCCTACCCCCCAGGCAACCCCGAACATTGTGAGAAACGAGCGCAGCTTGTGCGCCCACAGAGTGCGGAAGATTTGCGCGAAGATGTCCAGAAACATCCGCATAATCTAAGGATATTGTACCTTTGACGATCTCTATCGAAGACAATTTTCGTCCACAGATCAGACCCCCCGCTCACGGTCTTGTCCCTTTTTCTATATGTCCGTCCGAGGCTCGCTGTGCCGTTTCAAGTACCAGCAGGGGGTGTAGCCGAAGTGCGGGAACAGCGCGTGAACGCAGGTCTGCGCTGCTGGCGGGTTGAAAATGAACTCAGTCTTGCCACTTTTCTCCTGGATCGCGTCATAGTGCTGTACCGTCACCGCCCCGAACTGCTCCCGATTTCCTGGAATGCGGTATCGAACCGAGAGATAGTCTCCGGCGTACACCACGCAAAACATTCCTGCTAGTGACGCAGCAGCAATACCGAGTATGCGTCGCAGCATTCGCTCCAACTCTTCGCGAGAAATCATGGTCATGGCCCTGGCCGCTGCGGTTCCAAAATATTCTCGGTCTCCCATCGTTTAAGTATTGCAAAGACAATGAAGATGTAACATAGCGAACATTCTGCCATGAAGAGGATTGCGTCAGGCATTCGCACCCTCCTCCTGCTCGTGCTCACTGCGGCCCCAGCCCCAGCGCAAATGCAGGAAGTCGTCCTTGATTTCGTTCCTGCTCAAACCACTGTGCATTACACCGTAGAAGCAACCCTTCATGCCGTGCATGGTAGCTTTGACTTGAAGCGTGGCCAGGTTCATTTCAATCCGTCGACCGGTGCAATCAGCGGGGAAATCGTGGTTGATGCCACCACCGGCCAGAGCGGAAATGATGGCCGTGACCGAAAAATGCACAGGCAAGTCTTAGAAAGCACGCGCTATTCTGGGATCGTATTCCGTCCGGATCGGGTAGAGGGAAGCATCACACAACAAGGCCCCTCCATTATCCAGGTTCACGGCACTTTCAGCATTCATGGCGAAGCCCACGAAATTACCATCCCCGTAGAAGCGGAGCTGGCTCCGAACACTTGGACTGCGACCGCGCGTTTCACTGTTCCTTACGTAAAATGGGGACTGAAAAACCCAAGCACCTTTATTCTGCATGTCAGCGAGACGGTTGCCATTGAGGTTCAGGCCTCCGGCCCGACGCGGTGACTGAGAACCAGCAACTTGCTTTTACTGATTTTTTATCTCCATACTCATCCGTTCTATATCTGATCTATATCTGACCGACGGAGAAAGATCGTGAGAGCTCTGAGAATCCTCGTCCTGTTCCCGATCTTGCTGTCCGGTGCCCTAGGCCAGTCGGAGAAAGCCGCGCCGGAAAAGACACAATCTCAAAGAGTCCCAAACAAGGCCGCTGAGCCCGACCGACATCTCGGCCCGATCGCCTGGATGGTCGGCGGCACTTGGGCGACGGATGTCAAACCTCCCAACGGACCCGCCACTCGCGTGGAAAACCGCCTTCGCTATGCACCCAACAATCGCGCCATCGAGTTCAACACCGATTTCAATGGGCAGTCTCATTACTTCGGCTTCTATGCCTGGGATCCTGCCCGCAAAGTCATTAGCTTCTGGTACACCAGCGCCGAAGGCGAGCTTACCATCGGCACTGTTATACCCGATCCCGATAGGAAAACCCTCCATCTGGAGTTCACTGTCAACGGACCGGATGGCAACCCTCAAGAGCTGCGTTCGACGATAGCGGCGGACTCCGACGATTCTTATCTGTTCACCGCCTTCAACAAAAGCAAGGGCGCCTGGGTGCAACTCTTCCAAACCCGTTACGATCGCCAAAAGTAGAACCAAAAACGAGCACCGTTCGTTACTGTCTCTCGCTTTTCATCCTGAGGCCGCGGAGTCCTTCGGCCAGCGAAGGGGCCCCAACGAAGGAACCTATGCAATCTGGAATGCACCTGCTAACTTTTCTCCACAACTCGCGTCCCAGCTACTTGGTTGTCCCTCCTGGAGCAAATTGCCGTGCGTAACAAACTGCAGACTGCTGTGCTTGTGGTGGTCTTCTCAATATTCGCCGGCGCGCAGACCGCTGCCTCTCCCCCCCGCGAGCACTTTGTCCATGCGGATGTTCTCTATGACTGGGTAACGAATCGTCGCGGCGAGAAGCTGCGCACCTTCGTCACCCATCCGCGTGACACTGCTGGAAAAGTCCCGGTCATCTTCTTCGTAGGATGGTTGAGCTGCGACA
The DNA here is from genome assembly GCA_963696025.1 of uncultured Acidobacteriota bacterium. Taxonomy (GTDB): domain Bacteria; phylum Acidobacteriota; class Terriglobia; order Terriglobales; family Acidobacteriaceae; genus JABCYV01. Next base: position 20,208 of record CAVOII010000002.1, on the reverse strand, counting down.
CCATGGAATATCCGGACCCCAACACGCGAGACGGCTTCGGCATCTTGATGCGCCGCTTGATCGATGAATTCGGTTACGCCACCGTGCGCATGAACAAACCCGGGGTTGGCGAAAGTCAGGGGACCTGCGAAAAGGCCGATTTCCTGAGCGAGATGGAAGGCTGGCAAACCGCGTTCGATTCTATGGCCAAATACGACTTCATTGATCAGAATCGGATCTTCGTTTTCGGCCTGAGTAACGGCGGCGGATTCTCTCCGCTTGTCGCCCGCGATCATACAGTGCGCGGTTACATTTCGGCTGGCTCCTGGGGACGCACCTGGTACGAGCACATGCTGGATCTCGAACGCCGTCGCCTCATGGAAGCCGGCAAATCACCAGCCGAAGTAAACACCTCGGTGAAGGCGTTCATAGACTTTTATAACTTGTACCTGATGAAGGGGATGACTCCGGGCCAGGTTATCGCCCAGCATCCCGAGTGGAAGGATCTTTGGTACGACTCACCCGACGGTCAATACGGCCGGCCCGCCGCCTTCTATCAGCAGCTGCAGGCTCTGAACCTCGGTGAGGCTTGGCAGAAAGTAACCGCACCAGTGCTGGTAATCCGCGGCACTCAAGACAACATCATGAGCCGTTCGGATAGCGAGGCTATCGTCCGGATCGTCAACCAGGTCCATCCCGATCACGCCCGCTACCTGCAAATTGAAGGCATGACCCACGGCTTCACCATAGACGGCAAATTCTACGACGACCTGCTGCCGACCGTAATGAACTGGATGAAGGAACAACTGGAGGCAAAGTGAATCATTGCCTCTCGTCCTCGTGTCTGTGGCTCGCTATTCCCTAGCACTTAGCCATGGGCTATTCGATCAGCACCTCGGCAAAACGGCTAAATGCTAGTCGCCAAGTGCTAACTGCTGCTCTCCATGCACAAACGCCGGCCCGCTGGGGGACCGGCGCTGTCACTGCTTGGATCAAATTTATTGAACTCTTAACTCCCCTGTACAGCCGGCGCGCCTACCCCGACTTCGTCTTGATTGAACACCGCATTCGCCCCCATGTGCGCTGGCATAGGTGCCAGCATCTGCTCTTTACGGTAGATCAAGCCGCTCACGTTGAAGCTGGCCACCTCGAATCCATGCCCGTGCGTGATGGCGTCGGTGGGGCAGGCCTCCACGCAATATCCGCAGAAGATACACCGATTGTAGTCGATGTTGTAGACCTTAGCGTAGCGCTCGGCGCCACTCACACGGCGCTCCGCCGTATTCTCAGCCGCCTCGATGTAAATGCAATTCGATGGGCAATTCGCCGCGCACAGGAAGCAGGCCACGCATTTTTCCAGTCCATTCTCGTCCCGTTGCAGCACGTGGGTGCCGCGAAAACGCGCCTGGAACTTAGCGCCCTTCAACGGCCCCGGTCCGTCCGGATAGTTCTCCACGATCGTAGGTTGGAACATCTCCATGAAGGTGATGCTCATACCTTTGGCGATGGCCGCTATGTTCTTCAGCACCGGCATACCTATTAAGTATACCGAAATCGGCACGACTGGCGCAGAGCGACTCGGGGATCGTCCCTTGGTATCGGAAATTGTCTCGCTCTCGTCTCAAAGAAAACCCAAACTTTTGACAAGACGCCGACATCGGCATGACACCTGAGAACGAGCGCCACCATAACCTGTTTGCACAGTGAATCGAACTCACTGTTTGAATCGTGCAACAACATCCCAGAAAAAATCGGAGTGCAGAAAAATGAAAACCGATGACCCCTCCTCTACTCTCTTATCCGAGAAAACTCCATCATCCACAAAAGAAGACGCCACCACCCGACTGTGGCAGGGCGTGGTCAAGCGCCGTTCCTTTCTAAAGGGCCTGGGCGTAGCCGGCGCGGCTTTATCAGCGGGGGCGCTGCTGACGTCCGAAAGCGAAGCCCAGAGCTCAACCAGCCTGACCAAAGGCGACGCGGCGATCCTGCAGTTCCTGGCGGCGGCCGAAATCATCGAGAGCGACCTGTGGTTGCAATACACCGAACTCGGAGGAATCCAGGACTCCGAAGAGTCCGGCGTCAACGGCGGAAGTCCACTCTACATGAAAGCCCTCGAAATCCTGGACGGCGACATGCCGCAGTACATCCACGACAATACCGACGACGAAATCAGCCACTTCGAGTTCATCAACGCATACCTGATATCGAAGGGCGCCGACCCAGTCAACCTCGACCAGTTTCGCACTCTGCCGAGCAGTAAGGCGACCGGAGCAAGAGACTTGGGACGGCTCACCAACCTCATGAATCTCAACGTCGACACCAGTTTCTGGACTCGGTACCGCAGCAGCACCGAGAACCCCGATCTTGATCCCACCTTCAAGTTTCCGCAAGCTGTCAAAATTGTGAATCGAACTGCAATCCCGCGAACCGATGAAGATTTGGAAGGTCCCGCCAAGGTTGCCCCCTTTCACATCCCGGATCATCTCAAAGCAATCGCCTTTACTGCCGGATTCCACTTTTGCTTCATCGAGCAGGGCGGTAGTAGCCTTTACCCGTCGCTTGCTCAGAGGGTGAGCAACGTGGAGGTCCTGCGAATCCTTCTCAGTATTGGACCGACCGAGACCTCCCACTTCCAGACCTGGCATGACAAAGCTGGAAATGCACTGCCTTTGACTGACGTCGATCCAGTGACTGGCGCAACTGTGACGTTTACCGACCTTCATAACAATCAGCCGGAGTCGTTGCAGGCCAACCTGATCATGCCGGAGCCGACGGATTTTCTCAGCCACAAGTTCCCCGCGTGTTCAGTCATTCGGCCGACGCACACGAACGGGGTTGCCATGGGTGCCGTGAACGCGCTGACAAATGATGGACTTTTCATCGGGCAATCGCCGGACTTCTTCACAACGTTAAAGAGTCTGGCAGCGGCCGCGGATACAGCCCAACGCGGCTTCTGATTGGCGGGAAACTTTGTTGTTGTGCGGGCGCTGTGCTCAAGTCAGCGGTCTCGGCGCCTGCATTTTTCGAGTTGGCTTCACATTTAAAGTTAAGGAGCGCTTTATGTTTGAAGGACTGTTTCAACCGATGCATCTGCTGGTAATTTTCGGACTGGCTCTGCTGGTCTTTGGCCCTAAGAAACTGCCTGAGCTGGGCAAAGGAATCGGCGAAGGCATCCGCGGCTTTAAATCTGCCATGGCGATGAAAGACAAAGACACAGATGAAGACAGGCCAACCGCCGCAACGAACATCCTTAACGAACAAGCCAAAGGGTGAAATTGTGGGTTTCGGCGTCGAACTACTTTTCATGCTGATGCTGGGACTGGTGCTGCTGGGCCCCAAGCGGCTGCACACCATGCTGGCACACATCGCCCGGGCTAAAGTTGAATTTGATCAGGCCAGTCGCGGCATCAAATCGCAATTGACGGCTGAACTGGACAGTGCGCCCGAGGAAAAAGACGGAACCACCTAGGGATGCGGCCTTCCCCACCCTCGCGGGTGGGGAAAGCGGGTTGCGCACTGAGCGCATTGCTATTGTCTTGTAATGCTGGCACTCGGGGTCGGTTGCGTTCTCACCTCGCGAAAACGGCCGGATGTCTGCCCTGTCCGGGACCTGGGTATATGACCTTCCTTCCAGGACGTTCCTGTAGGCCATGATCAAGACCTGCTGCAAGGTAAACATCTTGGAACTAATGCGCCACATCAAGCACCCTTTAACTCGCGGTAGATATTGCAATACCTAGCCTCAATCCCGCGATGCGCATCACTGCGGACGACACGGGATATTCAGCTTGCGTATTCGATAGACCAAAGTTGTCGGTTTCATCCCCAACCGCGCCGCCGCTCCATTCGGTCCACCAATGACAGTTGGATTCTCGGATAGCAGCTTCTTCGAGAGTACTCAGTTTTGAACTGGGGCTCTGAACCGTTGCTTGTTTCAGTCTTTGAACCGTTGCTTGTTTCAGTTCGGCAAGAGGAGGCCGGAGGGCGCTCCCGGGCAAGAGGATTACCGCCCGCTCAATAAAATTTCGCAGTTCGCGCACATTGCCGGGCCATGGATAGCTGCCAAGGACTTCCATGGTATGGGAAGGAATAGAGTACAGGATGACAACATGAACTTACTCTGCTTTGAAGGTCGGACTACATGCATCGCAGTTGCCTGGGATTGTACGAAGAACTTCCTCGGCGCCCAGTTCAGCGGCGCAAGCCGCCATCGCCGCCGCCTGGCCAAGGTCACTCAACTTGAAAGTAGTAGGATTGCCAGTGTAGGAAATAATTGAGAAGTTCCAGGCTGTCGCGCCTGAATAATTAGGAGAAAACAATGACGCTGTTTGAGTCCTTAAAGCAATACACGACCGTGGTAGCCGACACGGGTGATATCGAGGCCATTGCCAAGCACCGCCCGCAAGACGCCACCACTAATCCGTCGCTTCTTTTTCACGCCGCCCAGATGCCCGTCTACCGGCGCTTGGTGGAAGAGGCTAGCGAAATTGCACTGGAGCGGGGCGGTCGTCACGAAGAAATGGCGGAAGAGTTCATTGATCGACTCTTCGTCCTGTTCGGATGCGAGATTCTCAAGGTGGTCCCCGGCCGTGTCTCTACCGAGGTCGCCGCTAGCTTGAGCTTCGATACCAAGGGGACCGTCGCCAAAGCCCACAAGCTGATCTCGCTCTACGAGAAGAAGGGTGTGGCCCGCGAACGCATTCTGATTAAGATTGCCAGCACATGGGAGGGCATTCGGGCAGCCGAGCTTCTGGAGAAAGAAAGCATTCACTGCAATCTGACGCTTCTGTTCAGCTTTGCCCAGGCCGTGGCGTGCGCCGAAGCCGGAGTAACCTTGATTTCGCCATTCGTCGGCCGCATTTACGACTGGTATAAGAAAGAGAAGGGTGGCGCTGAGATTCCTGAGGACCAAGATCCTGGCGTTGCGTCCGTCACTCGCATCTACAACTACTACAAGAAATACGGTTACAAAACCCAGGTAATGGGGGCAAGTTTCCGCAATATGAATCAGATCCTCCGCCTGGCGGGATGCGATTTGCTCACCATCAGCCCGGATCTTCTCGACAAGTTGGAGCAGACCGAGGGAACGCTAGACCGAAAACTAGATCCGGTAAAAGCGAAAGCCAGTAAGGAAGAACGCTTCAACCTCGACGAGAAAACCTTCCGCTGGATGCACAACGAGGACGCAATGGCGACAGAGAAGCTGGCCGAAGGCATCCGCAAATTTAACGGTGACGCACGTCACCTGGAAGACTACGCGATGTCTCAGGTTGCCGAAAAAGTCGGTTGAGTGACGGCCCGCTTTTAGCGTACTCCAACGTTTTGGCGACGGCACGGCTTCCAGCCGTGCCCTACCGCTCAATGGCAATACCGGCTTTCCCCTCAGGCACTCCGAGGACGCGGTCAGAAACGGTTAGCAACTCGCTCACTTTTTACAGAGAGGCCCCCTATGAAGACGCCTAGCCTGCTGGAAGTGACGTTTGAAAGAGCAAACTCCGCGGTTCAAACCTTGATTGTGATCGCCCTTCTCGTAGTCTGCCTTGTAGGCTCCGTATCTTTCGCACAGGCGCCCTCTGCCGCGGGCAAGCCTGCGTTCAAAAAAGAAGCTTTTGGGAAAACGCCTGAGGGCAATCCCGTCGATGTTTATACCATGTCGAATCCGCACGGCTTGGAAGTGCGCGTCATGAACTTTGGCGCAATCGTTCTGTCACTGCGTGTTCCCGACAGAAATGGCAAATTCGACGACGTCGTGCTCGGCTTCGATAGCCTGGAGCCCTATTTCATCAACGACCCGCATTTTGGATCGATCATCGGCCGGTACGCGAATCGTATCGCCAATGGCAAGTTCACGCTCGACGGGGTGGAATACACGCTTCCGAAGAATAACGGGCCGAATACGCTGCACGGCGGCGTGAAGGGGTTCGACAAGAGACTTTGGCAGGCTGAGCCCTCGGAGAACAAAACCGGTGTTGCTCTGGTTCTTCGCTACACCAGTAAAGACGGTGAGGAGGGCTTTCCTGGGAATCTCAAGACGAAAGTTACCTACGCTCTCGCTGATTCAGACGAACTCACAATCGACTACGAGGCTACCACCGATAAAGCTACCCCGGTGAACCTTACTTCGCATGGATATTTCAACCTTGCTGGACAAGGGACGGGGGACGTGCTGGCTCATGAACTCTTGATCAATGCGGATCGCTTTACACCCGTCGACAAAAACTTGATTCCCACCGGCGAGATGCGTCCAGTCCAGGGAACACCGCTGGACTTCACCAAATCAGATCCGATCGGAGCCCGTATCAGCGATGCTTATGAACAGATGGTGCTGGCCAACGGCTACGATCACAATTTTGTGATCAATCGCCAGGACCCCGGCCTGGAACTTGCGGCTCGCGTGCACGAGCCGTCAACAGGCCGCATCCTGGAAATCTATACCACAGAACCGGGCCTGCAATTTTATTCAGCGAACTTTCTCGACGGGACGATCACCGGAAAGCAGGGGCGCGTCTATAAACAGCATTATGCATTTGCTCTCGAGACTGAGCATTTCCCGGACTCGCCGAATCATCCCAGCTTTCCGTCAACCATTTTGAGACCGGGCCAGACCTACCATTCGCGCACGGTGTACAAGTTTTCCGTCGACAAGAAATGATTTGGGATAGCTGCAGATTTCATCACTTACTAAAAAACGCCAAAGGAGAATCTCAATGCCATACGTGACCGTTGGTAAAGAAAACTCTGCCGACATTGACCTGTTAAGGATGGGTTCGGTCGCCACGTCTATAGCACCTCCGCCTCTGTCGCATTCGTTGACCGTACCGCGAGGGTTGCCCACTCGGCTTGCGGTGGGTTGGGCGACTGTTCATTCGTGGGCGAGAGCATCTTCATTGTGACGACGACTGCAGGAATCAGATACGCAAACGTTACCCACACCCACATCAGTGCGCCAGCACTCTCCTGGTCCTGGAGAGGGGACAGCCCAAACAGTTGAGTTGTGGAAAGGTAGTGCACATAAACCAGACGATTACAGAAGACGAGGAATGCAGACAGAATGTCGCAGGGCAACGTGGCCAAGAAAAGATATAACGCTACCGACCACCGAGGTGACTTCGGTGCCCCCGCCAACGCGACGGGCCACCAGAACAGGAGACCAGCCAACAGGAAGCACGCGTCCTCGACGTTATGCACCCATTGTGACCGCATACCTAGTTGAAACGCTGAAGGAAGATGCCACCCGATCACAGTTGCGGTTCCCGCCATCCAGCACAAGACAACAAGCCCGGGGCAGCGTTCAAGCGGTCTCACAGCGGGGTCGGCGAAGCGAGTGTCGCTTTGAATGAATCGTGCCGGGAGTCCAGGCCAGAGCACCGAGCCCGGCGCCCCAGCCAAGATCAGAGGAGCCGCTATCGTCATCAACAAAAGATGCTTCACCATGTGAATGGTAAGCGACTCATGATCAAGTGCTGCGAGCGGAGAGGCCGTGGCAGCCCAAGTTAACAACAGTCCGGCCATACATGCCGCAAGCCGCCAAGTGGAGATGAGATTTGGGAACGCACTTCGAAGACGAAGCCAGCCCCGTAAATAGACCAATGCACTTATGACAAGGCCAAATGTGACGGCGAGCGCGAGCCGCGATGCTTGCGAGTGCAGATGGGCTTCGGACATGGGTAAGCCTAGGGGCGTGGTTTGACCTCGCTTGCGCCGAGCGTCACCGCTCGAGAAGCATCGCGTGCTGGCGTTTGATTGGCCGGATGCAAGGTCTTAAGAAATGACACCAGTGCAGTTGTCTCCGCCGGACTGAGGTTTTTTCCGTAGGCGGGCATATTTCCCCCACCCTGGATCACCTGGCGAATGAGCTGATCTTCGTTAAGACGTAACGCGACCCGGTCGAGAGCGGGTCCGCGCTGACCTCCTTTGTTTTCCAGCGAATGACAGTTGTGACATTGCTTTGCCTGAAAAACGAGCGCTCCCCGACGCTCCAAGGCCGTCCGACCTTGCAGGTACTCTGGCGGAATGGGCTGGCTGCTCCATGCGTCCATGATTGGGCTCCATGGGGTGCGCTCAGCCAAATGGGTCAGAGTGCCGAGGGACACCGCAATCAGCAGAATCGTGAGGACAGCGATTGGCCTGCGCTTCCAGCTCTTCTCCCCTTCGCCCGCCACTAACGGAAGTGTCAGCAGGACAATGATTCCGATGGCGGGACCGATCAGCAGTATGGGTGTCTCGGCTGACGGTGGCAAGAAGGACAGTAGCGCATACAACCACAAAAAGAAGAAGTCGGGACGCGGGGATGTCTGAATAATCGTCGGATCTGGCTGGCCACCCGGACCAAAGGGGCCAAAATAGACAGCGCAAGCAGTGATTGACAGAAGGATGAAACCAGAGAAAACGATGTCCTTCCACACCGCGCCAGGCACGAACGGCACGCCATGCTTGTGCGTCAACTCATGATATTCCTGCAAATACGTGGCGCGCCGAACGATGCGTCCGGGCATAGGCCATTCGTTGATTCCTAATTTCAGCACCATGAGCACGTGCACGCCGACGAAGGCAATGAGCAACCCGGGGATTACAAAAACGTGCAGTGCGAAGAATCGTGAAAGCGTTGCGCCCGCAATGATCGGGCCTCCGAGCATGAGATTGACCGCCCAGGGTCCGATTACCGGAAACCGACTTGCGATCGATGCCCCGATGCCCAATCCCCAATATGCGTCCTGGTCAAATCGCAATACTTGGCCAGTAAACGCCATGCCGAGCGTTACGAGTAAAAGAAGAACGCCGACCATCCAGGTGAGTTCTCTAGGAAACTTGTACGCCCCAAAGAGGAAGACTTGCACCATATGGATCAGGACAATCGCGACCATGAAGTTCGAGCCCCAGCCGTGCAGGGCTCGTATGAACCAACCCAAGGAGATACCGTGATTGAGCGTCTGGAGGCTGTTCCACGCCTCTCCCGCGGAGGGCACGTAGATCAGCGCGAGCAGTATTCCTGTGACAACCTGGAGCATGAAACACGTGAGCGCGGCGCTGCCGAAAACATAGAACCAGCTTGCCGTCTCGCGCGGGACCGGATGCTCCGCGGTCTCCCGAATCGGCGTACCCAGCTGTAGCCGTAGATCGAACCAGTCGCCGAGCTTTTGAATCAGGCGCATGTCGTCTTCTTTCCCGCCTTACTCGCTACAGGCTGACCGGGGGTCGGCATTTCTCCAGCTTTAATGAAAAGCTTCCCATTCTCAATCTTGTAGTGGTACTGGAACAATCCCCGCTCGGGAGGTCCGGAAGCCCGCGAACCATCCTGGTAATAAGCTCCTCCATGGCACGGACACATAAAGAGGTTCGACTGGGCGAACCAGCGAACCGGGCACCCCAGGTGCGCGCAATTGATGGCGAAGATTTGGAAATTACGATCGTCGACGTTTCGAACCCAGCATGCGATGTCGCCGGTTTCTCCGTCCCACGAACTGACCACAGGATTTCGATAGGTGGCGAGACGAGTCTGCCCGGCGGGGAACTGTTCCAAGCCGCCGAGAGACAGCCACGATTCGTAACCAAACTTCTTTTCCCGAATCACCGGCGAAAGCAGATAGCGCATGATCGGCACGGCCAAAAAAACGCCGACGATACCGTTAAGCAACAAGCCGAGTTTCACCAGCATCACTCGTCTGGATATTCCGTTTTCCACACTCATCGAAGTTCTCCTTTTGCAGGGTCCAGGGAGGAAATCGGGTAGGGCTGGCCGGGCAACCGCGGCCGTTGGCTGGAGAGCCACGCCACCACATCGGAAATCTCCTGCGCCGACATGGGTCGACCCTCGACGTCACCGCGCCAGTCCGGTGCACCTAACTCGGGCCGGCCTGCGATTACTATGGTGCGAAGTTGTTGGTCACTCACCAGAGCCAGGTACGACCCATCTACGATCGAACTGGCCTTGCTCCCTCCCCGGCCGTCCACTCCATGACAGGAAGAGCAGTACGTTCGATAAGCATCGGCGCCACGCTGCGGATCACCAGCCGCCGACGCTGCATAGCCCGGCGGAGTCGTGTCGCCGAGCGCATCGGGGTTTGCCCAGGATCGGATTCCCCGCACAATGGCGTTGACTTGCTTGTCGGTCAGCATTCCGCCCGCACTCTGCGCAAAGGCAGGCATCGACGTGCCATGTACTCCGTTTGCGGCAGTGCGGCGAATTGCGGTGTCGTCTGCGATTGCTAGAAAAACTGGATTTGCCAGAGCCATGGCTGCTCCGCCCCTGCCGTTCGCGCCGTGGCATCCCGCGCAGTTCTGTGCATAGAGGAGATTGAAGTCGACTATTTCGCTTGGTGGAACCACCTCCAAGTCAGCTCGCGGGGCACCAGGGGAACTGGTGCAGGCTGCGCAGGTAAGGAGCGCAACGAATGTTGCACCAACGAGAATGACGCGTCCCTTCATTGTCGGTGACTCTCTCCGTTCTTCTCGTCCATTGCTCCCGGTGCTTCGATTCCGGCACGGACCGCGAAGGGCAGGAATTGCCAGGTGCGCACGCGCTCTTGTCTGGAAACTACAATGCCGGCAACAACACCGAAGCCGATCTGAGAAATGACGAACCAGAGCCAATCAATCCGTTGGTTGAGGACGGGGTCTAGCGCTTCCAGGATGCTGTGAATCAGGCCAGTCCACAGGACTGGGGCGATCACCCCGCCAAACAGAATCGGACGGCGCGGAAACATCGGAAGCGCAGCACCGTAGAGAAGCCCGACGAGCAAAGAACAAATCAGGTGGACGATCGTAGCAATGATGAAAGCGTCCCAATGAAAAGCTGCGATTTGCTCTACAGTCGCTCTGGCCGGAAAGAATCCAGCGGACAAAAGATTGATCGGGTACCAGATGCCCCGACCGCTGATAACTCCATAAAGCATTGCCAGAACCGCCATGGCCACACTGCCTGCTAAGCCGCCCTTGACGCCGGCTGAAATCGGATAAATCTCCAGAGGCAGTCGCGCCCGGTGAAGTTCCTCGGTCATCCATTCGATTCGAGCTACCTGCGAGCGGGTGGTGGCGACAACTGGCACTTTCTCTACTACTGGCACGGACTCATGCTTTTCGCGCGGCAGCACATCGCGAAACCAGCCGACGCAACCAGCGATGGTTAAGACTGCTCCAAGCATGCTGACGGAAACGCTGGTAACCAATCCCGCGAAGACCAATGTGAAACCGAAAGCCAGGACAATCGGCCATGCCGTCGGTGCGGGCAGTTCTACAATATCCGACCGCTGATCTCTTATTGCACCGGCTGCTTCAACTACTTCTGATCCCATCTTTCGGTCCTTCCCTCATCGTCCAATCACATAAACGACCGTGAAAACGACGACCCACACCGCGTCCACAAAATGCCAGTACAGAGACAAGACGTCGACGCGCTCAGCGTGTTCTCGCCTCACGTTCCCCGAAAGCGCAAACGCCATAACGATCGAGAGCGCTAAAAGACCTACAACCACGTGAAACCCGTGCAGTCCGACCAACGAGTAGTAGGTAGTTCCAAACAGATTCGTGCTGATGGTCAAGCCGTCGTGGTAAATCAGCCGGTGCCACTCCGTGGCCGTACCATATAGGAAGGTGGCACCCAGCGCGATGGTCGCGAACCACCAGGTTCCGAAATCTTGGACGCTGCCCCGGCGAAGCGCTCTAACAGCCATGTGAATCGCCAAGCTGCTGGAAAGCAAACAGATCGTGTAAAAAATTGGGACACTGAGAACATCCTTCGGCGTCGGTCCCGTCAGACTCTTGCCAACGTAGAAAAGGTACGCCACTGCGAAGATCGTGAAAATCGCAGACTCGGCGGCGATTAGACCGAACATCCCAACGCGTCCGCGCGCGGGACCATCCCACTCGATTTTCTGCCCGGCTGCGGTCATGTACGTCGCATTCACAACGTTTCCCCTCATCATTCGTACTTCCAGTCAGGATCGTTCGGGTGCTTCAGGTCCCAGAGCGGACGACGGCTCTTGACTACTGGGATGGAAGCAAAGTTATAAGCGGGCGGCGGCGAATTCGTGGACCATTCGAGTGTCCAGGCATCCCAGGGATCGCTGCCCGCAGCTTTGCCCCGAAAATAGGACCAAACCAGGTTTCCCAAGAAGACCAAAATCCCAGCAGCCTGGAAGAAAACTCCGATGGTCACAATGAAGTTCCACGTGTCCCAACCGCGGCCGGGCTCATAGGTGTATATCCTTCGCGGCATGCCGAGCAATCCAGGAATGTGCATGAAGTCGAAGGTCAGATGGAAGCCGATGAGGAAAAGCCAGAAATGCCACTTACCCAGAGTTTCGCTGTACATCTTCCCCGATATCTTCGGGAACCAGTAATAAAAAGCTCCGAAAAGAGCGAAGAGAATGCCGCCGACAATCACATAGTGAAAATGCGCGACCACGAAATATGAATTTCCCAAGTGCCAATCGAAAGGCGCGCAACCCAACATGATCCCGGTGAGACCGGCAATCAGGAACTGGAACAGAAAACCAACGCAGAACAGCATCGGTGTCTTGAAATCAATCTTTCCTCCCCACATGGTGGCCAGCCAGTTGAAGATCTTGATTCCGGTGGGAACTGCGATGGCCATCGTCGTCAATACGAAAAAGGTATTCGCGTTGGCGCCCATGCCGACGGTGAACATGTGATGCGCCCATACGCTCATGCTGATGAACCCGATCGCGATGGTGGCCGCCACCATGACCGCGTACCCGAAGATCGGCTTGCGCGAGAACACAGGGACGATTTCTGAGACGAAAGCGAAGGCTGGGAGGACAAGGACATAGACTTCGGGGTGTCCGAAAATCCAGAAGAAGTGCATCCAAATCACGGCCGAACCTCCCGCCTGGGTGTCGAAGAAGTGCCCGCCAAGGTAGCGATCGACCAGCAGCATGATCTGCGCCGCCGTCAGCGGGCTGACGCAAAGTATTACCAGCCCGGCCATCACGAGATTGAGCCAGGCGAATAACGGCATTTTGGCCAACGTCATTCCTGGGCAACGCAGGCAAAGAACGGTGGCGATGATATTGATTGCCGTGCCGATGCTGCCAAAACCAGAAACCAGAATTGCCAGAGTCCAGAAATCGGTGCTGTGCCCAACCGAAAACGTCCGCGAAGTCAGCGGTGCGTAGGCAAACCATCCTACGTCGGGAGCATTTCCCGCTCCATACAGCCCATTGGCTCCCACCAGACTGAAATAGAGAAGAAGCCCTCCGAAGGCGGTCATCCAGAAACTGAAAGCATTCAGACGCGGAAAAGCCATGTCCCGCGCACCAATCATGAGCGGAATCAGATAGTTTGCAAATCCGAAAAGGACGGGCATGACCACGAAGAAAATCATCGTGGTTCCATGCATCGTGAACAGTCGGTTGAAGACCTGGGGCGAGACAAAGTCGTTATGTGGACGGATAAGTTGAATTCGGATGACGGTAGCTTCGAGCCCCGCGATCACGAGAAACACCAGGGCGTAAATGATGTACAGAATGCCCAGCCGCTTGTGATCGACAGTCGTAACCCATTCGTGCAGCCTGGCGACAATAGGCGGTGCAGCCAGTTCCGTTCCCGGCATTGTGACGGTATCAGTGGACATTTTGCGATCTCCTCGGCATGTTCAACGAAGCGTCTCCAAATAGGCGGCCAGCGCGTCCAGTTCCTGATCATTTAATTCCATCGCCGGCATCAAAGATCCGGGCTTGATGGCATCGGGATTTCGAATCCAAAGCCGGAGATTTTCCGGGGTATTAGCCGCTGCCCCGGCAGCGATTGTGTCTCGACTCATCAGGTGGGTGAGGTCGGGACCGAAGCGCCCATTGGCCACCGTGCCGGCGATGGCATGGCAGTTGATACAGGCCGTTGTTTCGAAGATGCGTTGCCCCTGGGAAACGGCTTCACTTACGAAGGCCGGCTGGCGCTGGTCTTGAATCCAGCGGTCAAAGTCAGCTCGTGACTGGACATAAACCCGCAGAAGCATCTTGGCGTGTTGTGTGCCGCAATACTGCGCGCACTGACCCAGGTAAACACCCGTCTCGTGCGGATCGATCCACATACTGTTGGGGTGGTTGGGAATCAGGTCAGTTTTCCCTGCGAGGCGCGGGACCCAAAAACTGTGGTCGGTATCGGCGGATAGTAGTTTGATGAACGTCGGCGTCGGGTGTGCGGGGTCGCTTACCGGAACATGCAATTCATTCGCGGTCACAACCTTTAAGCCCGGATAGCGATACTCCCACCAGAACTGGTGACCGACAGCAATGACCTCGATCGCGTTGCTGGACGGGAAAGCCTTCTGAACGGTGGCGATCACTCGCGCCGTTGCCATGAATAGTGCGACGACGATCAGGACGGGAATGACGGTCCACGCCAACTCCACCTGATTGCTGCCGTAGACTTGAGCAGGTTCGTGTCCGTCGTCGTCTTTCTGCTTTTTGAACTTCACGACCGCATAGACCAGCAGGCTGACGACGACGACGAATATCATCGCCGTAACGGCGAGCACAAACAGAGAGAGACCAAAGATGGAGTCGGCCGGAGTAGAGACGGGTGAGAAGATGCTGGTCGGGCTCACGGGCGGTACACCAGGCTCTGCGAACGAAGACTTCACCAGCCCCAAAAAAACTGAGGCGGGGAGCACTCGGAGTGCATACGACTTGTTCGACCTTTCCGTTTGCATTCCGCGATTCTCTTTTCAACCCTCTGTAAAAGCTCCAAATCAACGGGTCGCCGCAGCGACCGGCTCGATCTTAATTCCGGCGGCGCCCTCTTCCTCGGCAATCGCTCGATTGAAGTCGAAATCAGTCGCCGCGGTGCCGGTAATCAGTCGGGCGCTTCGGTTGAAGGTCAGATCCTGGATTGCCCACTGAATGAAAACCACGATACGACTCTGAAACTCGACAATGTACATCAGGTGGATGAACGCCCAGACCAGCCACGCCGGCAGGCCCGAAAGATGAATGCCGAAGACGTTGGCTACCGCCGCCGCCCGTCCAATGACTGCCAGATTTCCCTTATCGAAATACTCGAAGGCTTTCTGCTGTGGTTTGCCTTCGACCTTCCTCATGATGGTTTTGGCGGCATATGTTCCCTGTTGCATCGCAACCTGCGCAACCCCTGCCAATGGCTTTCCCTTTGAGTCCATCGAGAGCGCGAGATCTCCTATGACATAGATATCCGGAAAATTGGTGATCGTCAGGTCGGATCCGACCTTGATTCTTCCTCCTCGGTCGGTTTCAGCACCGGTGCGCTTAGCCAATGTTTTCCCCAGAGACGCAACTGTGACACCGCCAGCCCAGAGAACGGTTTTTGTGGACAAACGCTCTGTGGAACCTCCGACCTGAAGGTTCACTCCGTCACGATCTACGTCTTTAACCATGGCGCCCATTTTCAGTCGCACTCCGAGCTTCATGAGGGACTGTTCTGCCTTCTGCGCCAGGTCTTCCGGAAAGGCCATGAGAACACGCGGCCCTCCGTCGAGCAGAATGATCTGTGCCTCTTCGGGGTGGATGAAACGAAAGTCGTTCTTGAGAGTCTGCCGTGCGATTTCTCCGATGGCGCCCGCCAGTTCTACTCCCGTCGCGCCTGCTCCCACGATCACAAAGGTGAGCCACGCACGCCGCTCAGCGGGCTCGGCAAGGCGTTCTGCAACTTCAAATGCGTAGAGAATCTTGTGCCGGATGGTGGTCGCTTCCTCTACGCTCTTCAGGCCGGGAGCCCATTTTTGCCAGGTGTCGTTTCCGTAGTACGAGGTCTGCGAGCCCGCCGCGACGATCAGTGAATCGTATTCAAAGCTTGCCCCGTCAACCAGCAGAACCTGCTTCGAGGCCGGATCGACATCCTTCACGTCGCCCAACAGGACGCGAGTGTTTTTCTGGCGGCTCAAGACCCCGCGGAGCGGCGCTGCAATTTCGCCGGGCGAAAGCGAACCGGTGGCGACCTGGTACAACAGAGGCTGAAACAGGTGATAGTTCCGCCGATCGATCAGCGTAACGTCGACCGGCGCCGACTTTAGCGCCTGCGCTGCGCAAAGACCACCAAATCCACCCCCGACGATAATGACCTTCGCTCGACTGTTCATGCACCCTCGCGGTCTCAATCTCGTTCCTAATTCAGTGATTCCGCTGCTCGTGTTCCGCCTCCGCGCTTCCCTGCCCTGCGAACAGAAATCCGGGACGTCACAACTTCCGCTTGTTTCTTGTCCTGGGTGGTCGAACCAGGACAACGACCGATCTCGGAGCGACTGTGTATTTCGCATCCTTGAGAGGCGCACCGCGATCCGAGAAATCGTCCGGACTCGGCAGAGTCGTATCTACGATTCGGTTCCACTCCGGTGCTGTACCTTCCTGAACATCGAACTCCAGCGCTTCCCAATACGCGTTGATCATCACGTAGATGTCATCATCGCCTTCAGAGGCACCGTGCAAGCAGAACGCCAAGCTGTGAGAGTCGTAGGACAAATCGACCCTCGAAGCAGCTCCGTACCAGGAGACATCCTCCCGCCAGAACCGGCTGCGGGCTAGGGTCGGATGAGCTTTCCGGAACGCAATCATGCTCTTGAAGAAACGAAAGATGTCCTCATTCGCCCGGAGCTGGCTCCAGTCCAGCCATCCAGTTTCGTTGTCCTGGTTATAGGGATTGTTGTTGCCGAACTGCGTGTTCAGGAATTCATCCCCGGCCCTAAACATTGGGATGCCATTCGACAGCATCAGCAAACAGCAGAAATTCTTGACCTGCCTCCGGCGCAGTTCCAGCACCGCCGATGGTACGGCGTCGTCACCTTCGTGTCCACAGTTCCAACTGTAGTTGTCGTCCACCCCATCCTGGTTGTTGTTGCCATTGGCCCAGTTGCGCTTGCGGTCGTAAGAGACGAGATCATAAAGGGTGAAACCGTCATGTGAGGTCACGAAGTTCACGCTCTGGTAAGCATGATAGGCGTCGATGCGGCTGTCAGGAAACAGGTCATCGCTGCCATAGATGCGCCGCATCAGGTCAGGAACCATCCCGGGGTCACTCTTGACGAAACGGCGAATGTCGTCGCGAAACCGCCCGTTCCACTGCTGCCAGGTCATTCCTGGGAATCCGCGGCCGAGCTGAGAGGCGCCTGTGTCCCATGGTTCTGCGATCATGTGTAACCGACTCAACTCCGGATCAGCGGAGATTTGACTGAAGATGGGAGCTTCTCCCCAGTTGAGCGAACCATCCGCATTGCGGCTAAACACGGACGCCAGATCAAAGCGGAATCCGTCGATGTGCATTTCTCGTTTCCAGAAACGCAAACTGTCCATCACCATCTTGCGGACATGCGCCTGGCCGAAATTCAGGGTGTTGCCGGTCCCCGAGTAATTGGCGTAAGGGTTGGCCGGGTCAGATGACATCATGTAATAGCCAGCACTATCGAAACCCTTGTAACTGTAGATTGGTCCCCGATGGTCGCCCTCGCAGGTGTGGTTGTACACAACGTCGAGGACTATGCCGATGTCCGCCCGGTGAAAAGCCTTTACCATGTTTCTGAATTCGATATGCTGCTCATTATTGCTGCTTGTGCTCGCGTATTGCGCATGTGGTGCGAAGAAATTCAGGGGCATATAGCCCCAGTAGTCCCTCTCTTGTGGATCACGCTGAAAAACCGGCATCAGCTCGACAGCCGTTATCCCGAGTTCCTTCAGATATGGGATCTTTTCCACCAGACCGGCGTACGTGCCGGCACGAGATGGATCTACGCCGGAGTTGGGGTTCTTCGTGAAGCCCCTCACGTGCAGTTCGTAGATGACCGCATCAGACTCATGATGCGGCGACCAATCGCCTTCCCAATCAAATTTCTGGCGGTGACCCGTTAGCAATCCCAAAGGCGCTCGACCGGCATTTGATCCTTCCCGCATGGCCAAGTCACGATCAAAGCCTGGGGGGAAGAAAATACATTTCGCATACGGATCGAGGAGAACCTTCTGCGGGTCAAAGCTGTGAAGTTGAGGAATGTTGTCGCCCGATACTGAGTATGCGTAATAGCAAGCCCCACCAATGTTTGTGATCGGTATCCGGCAATGCCATATCCGCCCTGACTTGTTACGCAGAAAATCGAAGCGGAACGTCAGGAGAGGGTTCACCAAATCGTCAGGGGCATAGAGCAAGAGAGTGACACTCTCCGCATGCTCGGAGTGAACGGCAAAGTTGAATGCCTGCTCACCTTCAATCCACGTGACACCGAGAGGCAATGGACTGCCTTCAGCCTGCGCCCATGTGGGCCGCTCCGCAGACGTGCCAACAGCGGGTTGGGTCGCATCGGATGACGGACGATCCACGCCGGCAAATATTACATTGGTTGAATCACTCACGCTGCCTCTCGTACTTTCGATGGCTTTCCGGAGAATACTTTCCAGGTATCGCTGGCGCGACTTCAGGGGGTGCGTGTAGGGAAAATTGCATTTGCCGTTCCAAGTCTGATGGGATTGGGCCGGTAGCACATTTACGCTGGATCAATCAGTTAGCACGAGCGTAAAGGCTCGCGGCGCGAACCCGTGGCTTCCGCAATTCTGACTGTGTCAGGATTTCGTCACACCTGTCAAACTGCTTACGCTGCCAAATCCCCTGCTGCCGCGCGATCGGCGAAAATCACAGCTCCATCCTGGCGAATCCGTCCAGCCGGAATTGAGGAATCGCCCTTGCGCAGGCGCAAAAGCATGTCAACTTTCTCCCGTCCCGTGACCAACCACAGGATGCGCCGGGAGCGATTGATCGCAGGATAAGTCAATGTCATTCGCCGCCTTCCCTGGTAGACGCCGGTCAAAGCCACATTAGCGTCGGTGACGTTGAGCACCGGGTCCCCGGGTAACAAAGAGGCGGTATGTCCATCCGGCCCAAGGCCCAGGTGGACAAGGTCCAGTATCGGCGGTGAGCCGGCGATCTCGCACAGAGCCGCGGCATACTGCCTGGCCGCGGCTTCCAGGTTCGGCGATTCTACGGGCATGGCATGAATATGCTCCGGACGAATCGGCGAGTGTTCAAGCAGGGTCTCTCGAAGGTGTGTGAGATTTCTATCCGGATCCCCCGCCGGTGCCACGCGTTCGTCCACTTGCGCTACGTGAACGTGCTCCCATGGGAGCTCTTCCTTGGCCAGCGCGCGTAGCATGATCCAGGGAGTATGACCGCCGCTGACCGCCATGATGAAGCGGCCGCGCGTAGCGGTGGCGGCACGGGCGTCGGCAGCGATGATCTTCGCCGCGGCCCGTGCCGTAGATTCGTCGTCGGCAAACACTTCAATTTTCATCCCGGCTTCTCCCCTTCCTCTCAAGCAGCTTGGCTGGCAGCAGTTTGAGTCTCGGGTACAACAATCGGATTTTGCCAGCCTCCCAACGGTGTCACTTGCTCGACCTCACTTGGTCCCCAGCTTTTCTGCTCGTAGGGATAGACGGGTGTTCCCTTCTTCAACAGCGGATCGACGATCCGCCATGCTTCTTCCACATAGTCTTCGCGTGCAAAAAGCATGGCGTCTCCAGCCATTGCGTCTCCCAGGACTCGTTCATAGGCATCCATTTCTTGAGCGTCGTGTTGCCTGCTTCCAACCATCTCAGCCGACTGACCAGCCAATTTATCGCCAGGCGCCATCACGGTCACCCCCATGCCAATGGCCACATCAGGGCTGATTCGGAAACGCAGATAATTCGAATGCAGGACATCTGCAGGGATTATGGTGGGAGGCTTCCGCAGCCGGCAGACGACTTCCGTGCACGTAACGGGCAGGTTCTTCCCCGCCCGGATGTAGACGAGTTCTTGCCAGCGCCAGGAATTGACCTTGAGGCGAAGCGCTGCAAAGGTCTCCACTTTCGAATCCGGGGCCACTCCCTTCTCTTCGCGATAGCCGCGAAACTGCCCACGAACAACGTTTTCCTCTCCCAGCGCCGGAATCGCTTTCAGCACCTTAACCTTCTGTCACGAATGGATTCGCTGTCCCTTCTCACCGGAGCTTCCATGGCTAGATTGCATAGGATCTGGAACAAATGATTCTGCATCACGTCGCGGATTGTACCCGTCTGGTCGTAGAAAGCGCCGCGGCCCTGGACACCGAAGTCCTCGGCCATGGTTATTTCGCACGCTCTCGACATAGTTACGGTTCCAGAACGCTTCCATAAACGCGTTCGCGAAACGAAAAACGACAATGTTGTTCACTGGCCGCTTTCCCAGGTAATGGTCTATGCGGAATATTGCCTTCTCATCAAACTTTCGTAGAAGCACCTTATTAAG
>CAVOII010000001.1:0-8440 GCA_963696025.1 uncultured Acidobacteriota bacterium | reverse complement strand
CTTTCGGAGCCACTATTCCACGGAAAACATCCTGCGGCCCCGTGGCGCGTCTGCCGGATGCCTTGATGTCCACCTTGACGCCAAGGGCACCCGACTCGAACCCGGCAGCTGACGACACCGTCTCCGAGCAGAACGCCAATGACGGCGCAGTAGCTGGCACTCCTAACGTTACCCCGGGGGCTGGTGAACAGCATAGTGTAGACGACAGTGCGCGTCCACGTACTACAACCTCACTATGGCATTGCCATTCACAGTATCTTGATGTCGTCCAGGACGGCCGGGCTCTGGCCCCGGCCCCAGCGTACCGAAAGGTAGTTGTCGTCCAGGACTACGAACTAGCTGTGCCCTGACCTCGCGCACCATTCCTGCCGGCCAGAAACTCAAAAACTCGAGAATCACATACTACCCGTAACTGTACGCAATGAGAATGAACAATCCGGGTGCACACCAGCAGAATGTGACTTTTTGGTATGGCCTGATTTTTTTTTGTTTGTTCTTACGGCTATTATAGCCGTAAGATAGAAGCATGGCCGCTTCTTGGCGCGGCTCGCCGCTGCCGCGTAATAGAATGATTCCTGCCTGGCCGAAATAGATCGACTGCGGCCATGGTTGGGGGACGCTCCGAAATGGCCGCCAAACGGGCCTTCCCAAAGTCAAAATCGAACAACGTTCTTGGCCAGCGTCGGAAATCGGCGAAAATGTTCCGTATCGACCGCAACCCCCCCATTTCTAACAACGATCAGCAGACATTGCGTGATGCAGAGTCACGCCATCCGCCCGGGTAGTTCAGCATGGCGACCGTAAATCCCGGTCTTCGTTCGCTGAGAAGATCGCCCAGCCCGCATCGTCGGCTCGAGGCTGAGGATCCTGGCGGGCCTGCTGTATGGCGTTAAGCCCATGGACCTACCGACGCTCCTGTGCGTGGTGGGCGCATCGATCGTGATCGCCGTCGCAGCCAGTCTGATTGCCGCTTCGGGTGTGCTGCGTTTTTCCCCGGCCAATATTCTGCCGCAGGAGTACAGGAAGGGTTGACGATACGCGGGCCGCCGACCTTCATTTTGGGACTTGAAGGACCTGCACGCCGGTCAGATCGGAATATACCAGGAACCCGCCGTCCAGAAAGGCAACGGGCGAGCGGCTGAACCGCGGCAGATACTTGTGGAGCACTTCGTGACCATCCGCGGCGCTGAGAACATAAATAGCATCCCTTGCTCTACCTACGTTTAGATAGGATCCAACGCTGACCGCGATCCATTTCCCCGCGCGATCCACTGCCGCAGAATGAATGCTGCGGCCAAGCGGGATGCGATGCAACCCGGAGCCGGAGGGCAGGGACCACTCAACCACGTAGCGGCCATTTTCACGGACTGCGTCCCAAGCCAGCCAGAATTCGCCCATCTCGATGTATGTATTCTGCTGGATTTGAGCTACCGCAGGCCGCCGGAACTCCTTCCTGACTGCGCCGTCGAAGCCGATAGTCACGAGGTGATCCCTTTTCCACAGGGTGATCTCCTGGGACCCGGCATCGAGCCGTTTCGGGGAGTAGAAGTCGGGACCAAGTTGCGTAAGGTCGATCGTCTTCTGCACGCGCGAAGCATCGAGATGTTGCATCACGACGAGGTCAAGCACCGGGCGACCAGTCGGGAATGACTTCGATCCAGGCAGCCCACTGGCCGTCAGTCGAAAGAATAGGTGGTGCGGTATTCGCGGAGCTCTCGGGAGACGACCCGATCAGGATCATGCCATCCCTGTCTTCCATAGGTGCGGCGGGAACCAGCCACCAGGATTGGCGCGCCTGCTTCGTTTCGTACTTTCGCACAATTGCTCGCCCCCCGGGGATCACGAAAGTTGGGTCCGCCGAAAAATCCACACCGGAACCGGGTTTGAATGCCGGTTGCGGTAGATTTACCGGCGCCAGATGACAACCAGGCATACTTAGCACCGCATAATCGTTCGGAGTCGCTGAGTAGCGCACCCATACATCGGCCGGGGTTCGCAGATCCGTTTGGGAAACGCCGGCTGCGGTGCAGACCAGCGGCCATGAAACGGCTTCAGGTGCTGTGTCCGGCTCCTCTAAGACAAGCGCCGGAATTACGCCGATCATCAGTCACATCAGAGCCAGGAAAGCGAATGGCAAGGCGATGATCGGAACGATTCCACGAATCCATGCCGGTTTTCTGAAAAACCAGTAAAACACCCCCGCCGCCAAAAACTGAACCGCGAGAGCGACCGCCCAATTGACGGCCATCCATTTCGGCGAATTGCGAGCCGGTCCTTGAACAAGAAAATCTCCCAGGAACCACGACGCATGAGGACCTGCGATGGGAATGAGATAGACCATGAACGAGCACCCGAGTGCTAGAACGCCAAGTTTGGTCCGGCTCATCATATATACGCGAGGAAATTGGCCCTGTGTTGGTAGTGTCCCAAATATTGATGCAAAATTGAAACAGGGCTTGAAATATCTAGGGAATCAGGCCGTCATGCCGAATGTTTGACCCGGAGTGCGCGCCGGTGGACTCTTAAAGTTACCAGCACGCTGTTCATCAGAGTCAAGCCAGCCGATGCGGACAAGAAATAAGTCCCTCCTGCCGCCCTACGGCCGCTACGCATAATTACCGAAAACTCACACTACACCGAGCCGCTCAATGAAACCAGTTGCAGTCTAGTTGGGGTCCGCTGTGATCGCCTCCCCGGAAGCGAACCACATCGGGTTCGGTTTCACCAATACGCCTGACTTCTTTACCGTCTGGATCGAGCAACCAGTACACGACGATACGGCCACGATCCGGGGTAAGCGGGTTTTTAACAGCGATGAGAAAACCTTGATGCCCTCCAGCCCTGATTACCTCCACACCTAACCTAAGCCGAAAAAGTAACAGTTCAGGCGGATCTATCGCGGCGGTGGTATCGGTGTAGTGCTTAGGGGGCGCAGCTTAGTAAGGATGCCGACGACGACGCTTAGGATCGCGCAGACGCTTCCACCTGTTTTCGATGCGATTGGTTTCCGGACCGTCCTGCTGGCCATGTCCTTGCTCTACGGAGTCCCGGAACATTTGGTAATGTCCTTTGAGACGCTCCACGTAATTGGGTGACTGGAGAAGGAATCGAAACAGATTTAGAAGTGCGGGTGAATACTTGGTTTGTGGGTTGAGCGGGTCCAGGTATGGCCCCTTCATTTCGATGGGATCGCTGGCGGTCTCGCCCCATTTTCTGTAGAAATCCAGACTCTCCCATCCGTAGCTGATGGTGGCCCAGATCTTGCTCCACCCCGTCTCCGGCCGCAACACGTCGATCATCACTCGTCGGCAGTCACAGCCGGGCTCGTTACAATAGAACTCCAGGAAGCCGTATTCCCCATCTGGAAGATCCTGCCGGTTTGTGACGGTCACGGACCTGGTTTCTCGCGCTCCTACTTCAGGGAATCGTTCCATAAATGGAGTCATCGGCATTGATCCACCCCCGTGCGGAAAACAATCATACCAAGAGCAGGAGGACTGCAGACTGCCGCAACTAGGTGTGAATGTGACGGTAGCGGACTTCCCGGCTGACTCAGCCGATACCTCCATCGATTTTGCTGGACAAATCGCGCAGAATCGTTTAACGTATGGTGGATGAGTGCGACAGCGGCTCGCCGCCGCAGCGAGGAAGAGGCAGCGGCGAATCGGAGTGTCCCCAGGGCCCGGCACTCCCAGCAGCCTAGCCGCGAAGAACTGCAGCAGCAAGTCGAGCGGCAGCAGCGGGAGATAGAGAATCTCCGCGACCAATTAGCCGAACGCGACAAGCGGGTCGCGGACGCCGAAAAGCAGATCGCAGATCTGGAGCGGCAACTGGCTGGGCGGAAGAAGAACTCGACCAACTCCTCCAAGCCACCATCTTCAGACGGATTGGCCGGCGAGCAGCGACCGCGCGGCCGAAAGCACAAGAGCAAGCGGAAACCGGGTGCCCAGCCCGGACACCCGGGCCATCATCGACGACTGGTTCCCTCGTCGGAGGTGAGCGCCGTTGAGGTGCTGCTGCCGAAACAATGCGGACACTGCGGTGGAAGCCTCCCGCAAAAGCCCGGCAGGGCGACTACGGAAGGAGAGCCGCGGCGGCATCAGGTGACCGAAGTGCCGCCAGTGAAGGCGCACATCACCGAGTATCAGTTTCCCAACGTGGTTTGTGGACAGTGCGGAAAGACGACGCATGCGCCGCTGCCAGAGGAAATCGCGGGACAATTTGGACCGCAATTGACGGCGCTGGTCGCCTACTGGACGGTAGTCTGCCGCCTGCCGCGGCGGCTGGTGGAAGCGATGCTGATCGATGTATTAGGCATCGAGATCAGTTTGGGGAGTACCCAGAAAGCCTGGGAAGAAGTCAGCCAGGCGGTGGAACAGCCCGTGGGGCAATTGCAGGAGCAGTTGCCGCGCGAAGCGGTCCTGAATGTGGATGAGACGGGTTGGCGGACCAATGGCGATAAGCGCTGGATCTGGGCGCTGGTGGCCCACCAGTTCGTGTTCTACGTGGTAGCCTCCACGCGCAGCGCTGAAGTGTTGGTTTCCCTGCTGGGGTCGGTCTTCCACGGAATTCTCTGCAATGACCGGTGGGTGGTTTATCTGACGTACCATTCGGGCCGCATGCAGTTATGCTGGGCCCATCTGAAAAGGAATCTTCTGGGGATCGCCGATTATGCAAGCAGTCCCTCGTCGCGGCAGTTTTGTCGGGACGCGCTGGCCATTGTGGCCCGCGTATTCCGACTTTGGTATCGGTTTCGCGGCGACTTGCGGGACCGGCGCGGAAACCCGCAGCCTCTTGACCGACAACAACTCTATTTAAAGTCGATCCCCCTGCAGAAAAAGCTGCTCGCTTTGGCGGTGGCACATCTTGAGGACACCGACCGCGAGGTGCGCAACATGGCAATCGCGCTGTTGCTTCACTTCGAACGGCTGTTCACGTTTCTGGAAGAGGAGGGCGTGGAGCCGACCAACAATGCAGCGGAACAGGTCCTGCGTACGGCTGTGCAGTGGCGCAAGATCAGCTTCGGCAACCGCAGCCACAACGGTGAAATCGCGACTGCCCGTTTACTCACCGTCGTGCAGACTTGCAAAAGGCAGCAGCGCCACGTATTGGGCTACCTCACTGAGGCCGTGCGCTGCCATCGTCGTCAGACTGATGCGCCTTCTCTGCTCCCGCGGCGGCCCTAACCACGTGAACTGTTACGTCGCGGAAAACCGGCAGTGTCGGTGGAGTGGCTGAAACAGGAGTGGCGTGCGCGCGGGTTGCTCAGGAAGGTTCAGCTTAAGATCGGTTGCTGTTTGGGGCCGTGCGATCTCACAATCTCGTGAAGATCTCCGGCCCCTACGTCGAAGTGTCGCTCGGTAAGATCAGCCAAATTCGGGAAGTACGCAAGCCTCCCGGAGTGGGCCGAACCATGCAAAGCCGCGTGCGCTTTTCGACCGTTACCCTCCGATTTCGATCAATTCCGTTTTAGTCCGTTCGAGCCCATAATCAAATGACGGAACGACCCGGTAGCCAGCGGATTATCTCGCTGCGGAAAGAACCTTTCTCGCCTGGATTCGAACGGGTCTGGCGTTGATGGGATTTGGGTTCGTCGTGGCGCGTTTTGAACTGTTCCTTCAGACGCTGCGACTCGGCCCGGCCGACCTGGCTCTCCGCGGCAACGGCATCTCGCCGTGAATTGGCACAGCGCTGATCGCGATGGGAATCGCCGTCAATATTTGGTGCGCATTTGCGCACGTTCGCCTAGTTCGTCAATTGAAGCGCGGGGAGTCAGCATTTGGCCGGCTCTCCGCTTTGGCTGTAGGCCTTGCTGTCATGCTCGCCGGCCTCGGACTCGCGATGGGGATGCTTCTCGTTTCCGTCGGCGAATCGAGGAATTCCAAAGTTGAGGAGAAATCGATGAATTCAAATCCTGAGAATGGGATAGTCACCCTGCGCGCCTACCAAACCGTAGATGAAACGGTCCTAAAGTTGGAGCGCATCCTGGAGGCAAAAGCTGTCAAGCTCTTCGCCGTGATCGATCACAGCAGTGAAGCGCACAAAGCCGGGCTCGATATGCCTCCCACGAAACTACTGATCTTCGGTAACCCGAAAGCGGGAACCCCATTGATGATTGCCTCACCCAGCGTTGCAATCGATCTTCCGCTCAAGTTGCTGGTCCATGAGGATCGGGACGGGAAAACTCTCATTTCATACAACGCCCTATCCTATCTGCAAGCGCGTCATGCCTTGCCTGCGGACCTACTGGAGAAGATTGCCGTAGTTGAGGTGCTCGCGAGAGCCGCGGCGGAATAGAAGAATAACACCTTTGAAAAGAAGCGCCAGAGATATACCAGGATACTCATACGGGGCACGCGATGTTCCGCAGTTAACAGTGTTAACTTGTGCCTTGCCGACGAGGTGCTCGCCGACCAGACCGCGCGGAGATCGTCAAACCGTCGTTGCTCAACCTCTCGGTAGAAGAGCAGCTCTGGGTGCATCATCGCCGGCCTCCCCCATATTGTCCGGCATTCTCGTACGCCAGAGGGCGAAGTCATCCCGGACCACCTCGGCAGGAGCAATCTTCGTTTTCAGCAATATATTCTCGACACTTAGCCTGCGGCCCTAAGGGAAGCTGACTGGCCGGGTTTCCGCGAAGCTCATGTCGCCCTTCATCATCAGCCACGGGCGAGCCGGTCGATTGCCTGCCAGTGATGACTTCGACTCCCAAATAACACCTTCATCTGTGAGCGCGCATCCCGCCGTCAAGCGAAAATTGTGGCGCTGTCGATCGGTGTACCGCCTTCGTTGGTTCCGCCGCGAAGAATCTTGGCGGCCGTCGTCCAATCTCCTTGCGCGCCTTGACTGGAGTTAAACTCATTGCCCGTCTTAAGTAGTTGCGCAGCCTCGCCGGCGGCGAGCACATCAAGGACGCGGTGCACGCGTTCCTCCTGGTCATCTCCGGCCGCGCGAATCCAATTGCCAAGGTTGAATCCGTAGGTACGTGCCTGAAATGCTCCGTTCGCGTCCGGCTCCATCAGGATTCCCGAAAACTCGATCCCGTAGAAACGGAGCATTACGGCGTGAGCCGCCTCATGATAGGCGCGCTCCTCTGGCGTACTTGTAACCATGGCACGAGGATAGCCTCCTGAACACTTAGCGTGTGCCAATTTCGCCACTTCAAGCTAGGGCCATTATTCCGTTTATTCCGTTAACGACGGATTTCGAAAACGGACACGAAGAATCAGTGAGTTAGGTAGCCTTGTATCAACGCCTTGGACGCAAAAGTCTTTTATTTCCAATCGACGTGTAATTTCCCAAGCTGGACGTCGCGGGTTCGCAACCCCGCAATCACCGCGCCATGATATCCCGTCATGACGGCTTGTAAAGGCGGAGTTGTCGGATGAACACTACTATTTGACTAATCCTACCCAAAAATATTTGAAATTTTAGAGGTGTAAGCTTTCAGCGATCAGCGCTCAGCTAAGGGATGGCTGCGCCGGCTTTTGATTCGAAACCCGCGGCACCATCCGTTTGCGACGGCGGCGGGGGTCTTGCAAAGTTCGGCTGGACGCGCACCCCACTGCCACAAACGCAAGGAGAACAGCACCAAGTGGGTGACACAAGGCGCTTCGCGCAACGTTTTAACGGGTTAAACTTGCTTGTGTGCGACGAAATTCTCAGAGTTTGAGCTCAAGAATCTAAGGATGTAAGAACCTCGATCATTCCCTCCGCGATGGTAAGTGCATGGCTAGGGCGTATGGAGCGGCCGGTAAGTGCAACGCGCCCAGGATGCTGAGCGGATTGATGCATGATGCGAGCAGTTTGCATGGCATGGTAGCCAATGAACGAGAATGTGCTGGTGCCACTATCCAATTCTCTTTTCAATTCGTCGAGCATCTTCGATAGATTCCGATTTGCCGGACCCGAGGCTGCGAGAAATGCTGCCAGTAGAGCCTCTGATAGCGATGCGGCGGAATTGACTATCCCATAGAAGTTGTGTGTCACAAGTGCTTGCCCAAGGTTCCGCCAGTGCTGCTCTGCCTCAGATCGAAGTATGGGATTGGCGATCTTATTAAAATCTGGAGATGGCAATCCATGTGGAAGCCGCACAGGGGATAGCACAAAAATACAGCGATCAGCCGGGTCTGGCTCGCAGGAGGTGATCTCCCATAGTTCGGATGCATTCCGGAGGCCGGTTAAGAAATATCCAGGGTCGCCACGAGTAAGATCCTCAATCCAGCTATAACGGGCACGTGATGTTGTCGCAAGATACGTTATGGTGTTTGGCGGGGTACTGCGGGCGGCATTTGGCCAGAAGATGCGGACTGCGCGATGTGGCGGACCAAATGTATGCGGAACATCGAGCAGGAGATGCGGGTATTGACCGTCCAGCACGTTCTCGCCGGACTGCATCTGACTGTGGGCCACTTCGTAGCGACTCACATAGCCGGCCTTA